>NZ_BMQT01000001.1 GCF_014648255.1 Nocardioides albus
AGCGCACTCGGAGGACTCCCGCCGATCAGCCGACTGTCACCAACGTGATGGCCGAGTACAGCTAGCGCTTCAGCTTCTTGATCTCGTCCTTGGCTTCCTGCTGGGCGATGGCCTCGGCCTGGTCCTCTTCCCCGAAGACGCCCTCGACCCGGGCCTTCTCGACCTTCTTGAACTGGCGCAGCATGCTCCACGCGATCACCGCGACGGCGACGCAGAGCGCGATGAAGATGCCGAAGGCGGTCCAGCCCGCGACCACGTCCTCGTCCTGCGGCGGGGTGGGCTCGGGGACAGGCTGGGAGGTGTGCAGCGTGTGCGTCGTCATCGAGAGGCCGGACATACCGACATTGTCTCACTTCACCCTGAGAGATCGCGCAAAGGCTCAGGCGGTGACGACCTTGCCGAAGCTGATCTCGCGGCCGACGGCAGCCTTGCCCTCGTCGTCGGCGGTGGAGACGTCGAGGCCGGCGAAGAGATCCGTCTCCTCGCGTCGCTCGGCCTCAGGCACCGGCACGTAGGAGGTCACCAGCTCGAAGTCCTCCGTCGGCCAGGCCTCCTTCTCGATCTCCCGAGGCACCGCGAACCAGGGGCCGTCGGGGTCGATCTGGGTGGCGTGCGCGAGCAGCGCCTGATCACGGACGCCGAAGTACTCAGCGCACTCGACCTTCGTCGTGACCCGCTCGTCCCAGCTGGGGTCACGCTTCCAGGTCTCGAGGCGCTCCTCGTAGGGCGAGGTGAGCCCGTGGCTCGTGATCGCCTCGTGCAGCGCGACCATGCGCGGATAGTTGAAGGTGTGGCTGTAGTAGAGCTTCAGCGGCTGCCAGGGCTCGCCCGCGTCGGGGAACCGGTCGGGGTCGCCGGCGGCTGCGAAGGCCTCCACCGAGACCCGGTGGCACATGATGTGGTCCGGGTGCGGGTAGCCCCCGTTCTCGTCGTACGTCGTGATCACGTGCGGCCGGAAGGAGCGGATGATCTCGACGAGCCGGCGCGTGCTCACCTCGAGCGGCACCCGGCCGAAGCAGCCCTCCGGGAGCAGCGACCAGTCCTTGGCGCCCATCTCCTCGACCAGCATGAACTCCTCGACCCAACCGGAGTCGACGAAGCCGAGCCAGTCCTGCTTGATGCCGAGGATGTCGCGGGCGCGATGCATCTCCTCGCGGCGGATCTCGTGGATGTTCTCCAGGATCCCAGGGCGCTCCATCTTCGGGTTGAGGATGTCGCCGCGCTCTCCGCCCGTACACGTCGCGACGTGGACGTCGACGCCCTCGGCGACATACTTCGCGGTGATCCCCGCGCCCTTGCTCGACTCGTCGTCGGGGTGCGCGTGCACGTGCATCAGGCGGAAGGCCTGCTGGAGCAGATCTGGCATGGGTTCAATCCTAACCACGCGCTGTCTCACGGTTCGGTTACCCGCTCCCAGTCCACGGACAACTTTGGTGGTAGGTGGCCAGGACGGATGTGCAGTCGCCACCAGCGGGATGGGACCATGTCGGATGTGAGCACGTCAGCCGAAGAGTCCCGGATCGCGAATCGCTATGGCCGCGGCACACGCCGGCGCCCGGGTGTGCTCGTGATCGGGATGGTCGTCGCCCTGGTGGCCATCGTCGGCTGGTTCGGCTGGGCGCTGTGGGCAGCGCTCCACCCCGAGGTCTCCTCCGGGCTCGAGAAGTGGGAGGCGGTCAGCGAGAACGAGGTCGAGGTGACCTTCGTCGTACGCCTCCACGACAAGGACGCCAAGCCGGTCTGCTCCGTCGAGGCCGAGGACGACCAGGAGGAGAAGGTAGGTCACCTCGAGTTCACCGCCGGCGAGGGGCGCCAGACCATCACCATCCCGACCGAGCGCCGGGCGCTACGGGTCGAGTGGGGTGACTGCACGGTCGAGTGACCGCGCAGCCACCCGCGCGGACGTCACTTTCCGGTGAAGACCTCGGTCTTCAGGATCTCGACCTTGAGCGGCCCGCGGGGACCCTCGTAGGTAACGGTGTCGCCGACGCTCGCGCCGATGAGGGCAGCACCGATGGGTGAGGCGGCCGAGGAGATCTCGACGCCTCCGGCGTAGTCCTTCATCTCGATCGAGGCGATGAGGCGGGTCTCGGCCTCGTCGTCGTCGTCGCCCTCGAACTTGAAGGTGACCAGCTTGCCGACCGAGACGACGCCGTCATCCTCCGGGACCGTGGTGTCGGCCTTGCGGAGCAGCGCCTCGAGCTGCTGGATCTGGCCCTCGAGCTTGCCCTGCTCCTCGCGAGCGGCGTGGTAGCCGCCATTCTCCTTGAGGTCACCTTCGTCACGGGCGGAGCTGATCTCGGCGAGGATCTCCTGGCGCCGGGGACCCTTCAGGTATTCCAACTCCGCGGTCAGCTTCTCGAACGCGCCCTTGCTCAGCCAGATCGTGGCAGAGGTGGTCTCGGTCGACTGCGTCATGGGTTGCTCCTGATGGGTAGTGAATATAAGTAAGGGGCGCCGGTCATCTCGATCACCGGCGCCTTCTCTCCCTGCATGTGGGCATACTTCACCCAGCCGAACATCCTGCGGGAGATTGTCAGAACTTTCAGTTTAACAAGGCAACCACACCTCGGGACAGTCTGCGACCGAAACAGCGCTCAATCCGACCCCAGGACCGTTCCCCGGCACATCAGGGACTGGTCGCCGGATAACCCTTGCTACGTAGCTGCGCGAGCACCCGCTCGGCATGGGTCTGACCCCTGGTCTCGAGCTGCAGCTGCACCCCGACCTCGGCGAGTCGCAGCCCGGGCGTCGTGCGCGAGTGCACGACCTCCATGACGTTGGCCCCGGTGTCGCCGATCACCGACAGCAACGTCGCCAGGGCACCCGGCTGGTCGGGGATCGTCACCGCGACCGGCAGGTAGCGTCCGGCCAGCGTCATGCCGTGCTGGATCACCTTGCCGAGCAGGAGCGGGTCGATGTTGCCGCCGGAGAGCACCACGACGACCGGACCCTCGAACGTCTCGGGTGCGTCCATCAGAGCGGCCACGCCGACCGCTCCGGCGGGCTCGACGACCTGCTTGGCCCGCTCGGCGAGCGCCAGCAGCGCGCCGGAGATCGACTCCTCCGAGACGGTGCGGATCTCGTCGACGTACGACTGGATCATCGGGAAGTTGGTCTCCCCCGGCAGGCCGACCGCGATGCCGTCGGCCATCGTCGGCATCTTGTCGAGCCGGATCGGCCGGCCCTCGCGCAGCGAGACCGGGTAGGCGGCGGCCGTCTCGGCCTGCACGCCGATCACCTTCACGTCGGGATGCTTCGTCTTGATCGCGAGCGCCGCCCCGGCGAGCAGGCCGCCACCGCCGAGCGGAATCACGACCGTCTTCACGTCGGGCGTCTGCTCGAGGATCTCGAGGCCGATCGTGCCCTGTCCGGCGACGACATCGGGGTGATCGAAGGGGTGGATCATGATGGCGCCGGTGCGCTCGGCGAAGGCGATCGCGGCCTCGAGGCACTGGTCGACGTACTGTCCCTCGAAGATCACCTCTGCGCCGTACGCGCGAGTGGCCTTCTCCTTCGGGATCGGCGCGCCCTCGGGCATGAACACCGTCGACGGGATGCCGAGGGTGGTCGCGGCGAGCGCGACCCCCTGGGCGTGGTTGCCCGCGCTGGCGGCCACCACCCCGAACTTCTGCTGCTCGGCGGAGAGCCGGGCGATGCGTACGAACGCCCCGCGGGCCTTGAAGGAGCCCGTACGCTGCAGGTTCTCGCACTTGAGGATGACCGTGTCGCCGACCAGGTCGGTGAGCCAGCGGGCGCCCTGGACGGGGGTCTCGGTGATGTGGTCGCGCAGCAGCTCACGCGCCTCGACGATGTCGTCGTAGGACGGTTGACCATGCATCTCAGGCACTGCCTGCTCCTGGGCTCGAGGGGGGTGGGGAGGTCGGGCCGTTGACCGGCGGAGGCGGTGGCGACGCCGGTGCTGCGGCCTGGGTCGAGGCTGGGACGGCGCCCGCGGCCGGCGCGGCGGTCAGATGGGTGGCCACCGCGTTGAGGGCGGCCACGAGGGGCACAGCCACGAGCGCACCGGCCACACCACCGAGCACGATGCCGGTGGCGACGGCGAGGATGACACCCAGCGGGTGGACCCGGACCCAGCGACCGAGCAGGAACGGCTGCAGGCCATGGGCCTCGAGCTGCTGGACGAGGATCACGCCACCGAGCATCAGCAGCGCCGTCACCGGCCCCTGGGACACGAGCGCGACGAGCACGGCGACAGCACCGGCGACGGTGGCACCGATCAGAGGCACGAACGAGCTCAGGAAGACCAGCACGCCGATCGCCGCCACAAAGGGCACCTGCAGGGCCGCAGCGATGACCATGATGCCGACCGCATCGACCGCGGCCACGATGACCGTGGCTCGGGTGAACTGGGTGAGCGAGACCCACGCGACCCGGCCGGAGCTGTCCATCCGGCTGCGGGCGGCGCGCGGCGCGAGCCGGACCAGCCAGCCCCAGATCCGCTCGCCCTCGGCGCAGAAGAAGTAGGTGGAGAAGAGCACGATGAACAGGCCGGCGAAGACGTCGAGGGCGACGCCGCCGACCTCGCTGACACGAGAGAACGGGTTGGCTGCGTAGGAGGCCGCCCAGTCCTCCAGGGTGGTCTGCACCGTGTTGAGCCAGGTGTCGATCTGGGTCTCGCTCGCGTGGAACGGACCGTTGATCAGCCAGTCGCGGATCTCGTCGAGGGCCTTGACGGTCTGGCCGGCGAGGTCGCTGAACCCATTGGCCACCTGGGTGCCGGCGAAGCTCAGCATGGCGATGACCGCGCCCAGCACGCCGATCACCACGAAGAGTGCCGAGATGCTCCGCTTCATGCCGATCCGGGCCAGGCCGTTGACGACCGGGGAGACCAGCGCGGCGATCAGCAGCGCGATGACCACCGGGACCACGACGATGCTGAGGAACCCGAGCGCGCGGACGATGAGGTAGCCGGCGGCGACGATGACCAGCAACCGCCAGGCCCACTGCGCGGAGAGCTCGATGCCGTAGGGGACGTCGGTGCGGCTGACAGGCTTGGGTGCCGTCAACGGCTCGGGCGCGGCCAGCTGCTCCTGGCGCTCCTCACGCAGGCGCTCGAACTGGTTGACGAGGCGTAACGCGAAGTTCTCCGCCGACTCCCGGGCCTCAGCGGCGGCTTCCTTGGCCACCTCCGCGGACTCCCGCGCATCGGCCTCGTCCTGAGCCTGACGCTGCGCCCGGCGGTGGGCGTCGCGCACCTCGCGGTTGCGCTTGAACGCGCTGGTCATCCGACCGAAGCTCCCCTTCGCGGTCGACTTCTCGTCGCCGGAAGCATCCCCCTGATCTGTCACCTGACAGAGGCTACCGGGAGGGTGTGAGGTGGGTCGCAAGACGGCGGGCGGTGGCGGGGTGCGACCGTGCGAGCAGACCCACCGCGGCGAGGACGTAGTCGCTGTCGATCGCCCGCAGCGGCGCGTCCGCGTTGCGTGCGGTCACTACCTCGCTGCTCGACCTCGCCCCGGTCATCTCCGGAAGCTGCCACCCGCCGCGCGCCGACCAGCGCATCACCCGTTCCTCGATGCCCGGGCGACCATACCGGAGCACGCCGCCGGAGCCGATCACCACACCGACCCGACGCAGGTCCGTGCCGGTGCGCTCGATGACCTTGCCGCCCGGGGCCAGGACGATCCGGGATCGTCCCGCGTGCCGCTGCAAGGCCGTGGAGATCGCGATCCTCGCCAGGAGCTCGTCGATGTCCCTGTCCTGCTCGGTGCGCGGCAGCCAGCCGGGGTGGTTGCGCCGGTGCTCGACCTCGCCGGTGAGATCGGACTCGGCGAGGCTCGGGTCGGAGTGGTCGGCCGCCTCGAGGGTCGTGGTCGCCGACCAGCGCATGCCCAGGTCGCCCTCGACCGTCCGGGTCACCGGGGTGACCGCGACGACCTCCTCGCGCACGTGCTCAGCCTCAGGATCGGGACGGACCACGCTGTGCACGTCGGTGGTGGCACCACCGACGTCGACGACGACGACATCCTCGCCGAGCACCTCGGCCAGCGTCTCGACGCCCTGGAGCACGACATCGGGGGTCGCGCCTCGGACGATCCGCCGGAAGTCGGCCCGGCTGCTGAGGTTTTTGCCCCCGATCACGTGCTCGAGGAACATCTCCCGGACCGCCGCGCGGGCGCTCTCGGGCGCGAGCACACCAATCTTGGGAACGACGTTATCGCAGGTCACATGAGGAATGTCGGCCAGGATCTCGTCGATCTCCGAGTTCGCGTCGCGGTTGCCCGCGACGACCACCGGCCCACGCCAGTCGGCTGCGGCCAGCGCGCGGGCGGCGAAGACGATCGCGTCCCGGTTGCCTCCGTCGGTGCCACCGGTGAGCAGCACCAGGTCGGGGGTTGTGAAGCTGAGAGTGGCCCCTAGGTCACTCTCAGCTTCACAACCTGCGGTCGCGATCACCGCGACGACCTTGCCGCCGCTGGACAGCGCGACGCGCCGCCCGGCCTCGGCGGTCACCAGCTCCTCGTTGCCGACCACGGCGATCCGCAGCCCACCGCCAGCGGACGAGCAGGCGAGGATCTCGGCGTCGGCCACCTGGGAGTCCGTCGCGGTGAGAGCGGCCAGGCAGGCGTCGTACGCCTCCATCACCTCGTGCAGCGACGTCGGCGCGCTCGCGGAGCCGAGGACCTCACCGGAGGTGAGGTCGACGTGCAGCGCTTTGGTCCAGGTGGAGCCGAAGTCGACGCAGACCGCTGTCCGGGGCGAGTCAGCTCTGGTCAAGGGCCTGCTCGAGGTCCGCGACGAGGTCCTCGGCGTACTCGATCCCGACGGAGAGCCGCACCAGGTCGGCCGGCACCTCGAGGTCGGTGCCCGCGACGGACGCATGGGTCATCCGGCCCGGGTGCTCGATGAGGCTCTCGACACCGCCGAGCGACTCGCCCAGCGTGAAGATCTTGGTGCGCTCGCACACCGCGAGCGCAGCTGCCTCGCCGCCCTCGACGCGGAACGAGATCATGCCGCCGAACCGCTTCATCTGCTTCTGGGCGGTCGTGTGGCCGGGGTGCGTCTCCAGGCCCGGGTAGATGACCTCGCCGACCTTCGGGTGGGAGGTCAGGAAGTCGGCGACGCGCTCGGCGTTGTCGCAGTGGCGGTCCATGCGTACGGCCAGGGTCTTGAGGCCACGAAGCGTCAGCCAGGCGCCGAAGGGGTCGGCGATCGCGCCGGCGGCGTTCTGGAGGTAGCCGATCTTCTCGGCGAGCCCGTGGTCGCGGACGACCACAGCGCCGCCGACGACGTCGGAGTGGCCACCGACGTACTTCGTCGTGGAGTGCACCACGACGTCGGCCCCGAGGGTGAGAGGCTGCTGGAGATAGGGCGACGCGAAGGTGTTGTCGACGACCAGCAGCGCGCCGGCCTCGTGGGCGACCGTGGCCAGGCCTGCGATGTCGGCGATGTTGAGCAGCGGGTTGGTCGGCGTCTCGACCCAGACGACCTTGGTCTTGCCGGGCTGGATCGCGGCCGCGACCGCGTCCACGTCGGCGACCTGCGCAGGCGTGTGCGCGATCCCCCACTGGCTCTCGACCTTGTCGATCAGCCGGTGGGTGCCGCCGTAGGCGTCGTCGGGGATGACCATGTGGTCACCGGGACGCATCAGGCTGCGGATCAGGGTGTCCTCGGCTGCCAGACCGGAGGCGAAGGCGAACCCCTTCTCGCCCTCCTCGACCGCCGCCAGCGCGCCCTCGAGCGCGGTGCGGGTCGGGTTGGCGGAGCGGCTGTACTCATAGCCGTTGCGCAGGCCGCCGACGCCGTCCTGCTTGTAGGTCGTGGTGGCGTAGATCGGCGGGATCACCGCACCCGTCGTCGGGTCGGGCTCGTAGCCCGCGTGGATCGCCTTGGTCTCGAAACCGGCCTTGCCGAGGTGCTGCTGCTCGCTCACACGGCGAGCCTACGTCCGATGCCGTCTTCCATTCCACCGGACCCTCGGGCCATCCGGGAACGTTCGTGCACCGAACTGTGTTGAGAGACTGGTAGCAACCCTGACTTCTGGAGGTCACTCATGTTCGGTCGCCCAACTCAGCTCCTCTCCGAGGACCGTACGCTCGCCGGGCGCGACCAGGCGCTCTTCGACCTGCCGGCCAAGCACCGCGTCTTGGGGACTCCCCCGCTCGCCTCCCCCGAGGACGGGACCGCACCCGAGGGGGCCGAGGTGGCGTACTTCGGTCTCGGCTGTTTCTGGGGTGCCGAGGAGATCTTCTGGCAGATGCCGGGGGTCTACTCGACCGCTGTCGGGTATCAGGGCGGCACGACCGCCAACCCGACCTATGACGAGGTCTGCAGCGGGCAGACCAACCACACCGAGGCGGTCCGGGTCGTCTTCGACCCTGCCGTGGTGTCGTACGCGGATCTCGTCAAGAAGTTCTTCGAGGTCCACGACCCGACACAGGGGATGCGGCAGGGCAACGACGTCGGTACGCAGTACCGCTCGGCGCTCTACTACGTCTCCGACGCGCAGCGGGAGACCGCCGAGGAGCTGACCAAGGTCTACGGCGACGAGATCGCCCGGCGGGGCTACGGCGAGATCACCACCGAGATCCGCGAGGTCCCGACCTTCTACGCCGCCGAGCCGGCGCACCAGCAGTACCTGGACCGCGTGCCCAACGGCTACCGCTGCCACGCGAACACGGGCATCGCCTTCCCCGCGACCGCCTGAAGGTCTGAGGTCAGCCCAGCGGCAGATACATCACGTGGAGGCCGACCCGGCCGTGCGACGTCGAGTCGAACGCGTCCGGGACGGTCCCGATGATCTGGAAGCCGAGGGACTGCCACAGGCGTACGGCGGTGGTGTTGGTCTCCACGACCGCGTTGAACTGGATGCCGTGGAAGCCGTTGTCCTTGTGCCACTGCACGCAGTAGTCACCGAGGGCACGGCCGACGCCCCTGCCACGGGCCTTCGAGGAGACCATGAACGAGGCGGTGCCGATGTGGCTGCCGCGGCCGGGGCGGTTGGGGCCCATCTTGGCGCTGCCCAGGACGTTGCCGTCCTCGACCGCGACGACGACGTGGTCGTACATCCACATCTCCCGGGCTTCGTCGGACGTGGCGCCGAGCGGGTAGGCGTAGGTCTCCCCGGCCTCCACGATCTCGGACCAGAACGGGTAGATCTGCGGCCAGTCCTCGGCCGTCGCCTCGCGGATCTGCATCAGATGTCTCTCTCTCCGTCGATGGCCTCGCGCATGAGATCGGCGTGGCCGCAGTGGCGGGCGTACTCCTCGATCATGTGGACCAGGATCCAGCGCAGGCTGATCGACTGGCCGTCTCGGGTCGTGTCGACCGCGATCTGGTCGAGGGAACCGGCCGCGTCGGTGAGCTCGTTGGAGCGGGCGATCGCGTCGCGGAGCAGGGTGCGCAGCGTCTCGGGGTCGTCCGCGGCGGCGCTGGTGAACTCCCAGTCCTCGTCGTCGACCCAGGGTGCCGTGTCGAACGGCGGGGCCGGGCTGTCGCCGGCCAGGCGTACGCCGAACCAGATGTCCTCCACGTACGCCATGTGCTTGAGGAGGCCGGCCAGCGTCATGGTGGTGGCCGCGAAGGGGCGGTTGAGCTGCTCGTGGTCGAGGCCAGCGACCTGCCTGAGCAGGGTCGCCCGATGGAAGTCGAGGAACGTACGCAGGGTCGTGGACTCGTCCGCGACGTAGGGGGCGCCGGTCGGATGGCGGATGTCCTCGAAGAGTGCCTCGGTCATGGGCGTCAACGTAGTGGCGGAGAGTTTCCTCGGCGAATCACTTTCGCCAAACTGAAACGCGTTCTAGATTTGGCGCATGTCCCACGCCCCCGGAAGTCCACAGAGTCCCGAGAAGCCGCTCAGAGTCGTCGTCTGGTCCACCGGGACGGTGGGCCGTCATGCCATCGCGGGGGTCGATGCGCATCCCGACCTGGAGCTGGTCGGGGTCTGGACCTCGACGCCTTCGAAGGCGGGCCGGGACGCCGGCGAGCTGGCCGGGCTCGGGCGTACGCTCGGGGTCGCGGCGACCACGTCGCGCGAGGAGCTGCTCGCGCTCTCCCCCGACTGCGTCGTCCACGCAGCGATGACCGACGACCGGGTCTTCGAGGCGATCACCGATCTCACCGAGCTCATCCGGGACGGGGTCAACGTCGTCTCCTCCGGGCCGGTGATTCTGGTCCATCCGCAGGGGACGCTGCCCGACGAGATGATCTCGGGCATCGACGATGCCGGGCGTGAGGGCGGTGCTTCGCTGCACGTCAACGGCATCGATCCGGGCTTCGCCAACGATGTCCTGCCGCTTGCGATGACGTCGCTCTCCCAGCGGATCGACCACATCAAGGTCTCGGAGATCGCCGACTACTCGACGTACTTCCAGCCGGTGGTGATGAAGGACCTCTTCGGCTTCGGGGGTTCGCTGGAGGACAAGCCGTTCCTGTGGGAGCCGGGTGTGCTGAGCACCGCGTGGGGTCCTGTGGTCCGGGTCCTCGCCGCCGGCCTCGGGGTGATCCTCGACGAGCCGCTCGTCGAGCACGTCGAGCGGCGCGCGGCGACGGCGGACACCAAGACCGTCTCGGTGGACATCGCGGAGGGCACCCAGGGCTCCGTACGTTTCACCGTCATCGGCACCGTCGACGGGATCCCGCGCATCACCCTCGAGCACGTCACCCGGACCGACGCGGCCTCCGACCCGGACTGGCCCGTCCCGTCGACCGGCGACGGCTGCTACCGCATCGAGGTCACCGGCGAGCCGTCGATGACCGTCGAGTTCAGCCACCACGGCGAGCACGGCGACCACAACGTCTCCGGGATGATCGTCACCGCCCAGCGCCTGGTCAACGCCATCCCCGCCGTGGTCGCCGCCTCCCCCGGCCTCGTCTCCCCCTTGGACCTCCCCCTGATCACCGGCCGCGGCCTGGTCTCCTCATGAGCGAGACGTCACTCCGGTCGCCCGAGGCGTCAAGCCCGTCGGCCGAGACGTCACGTAGGTCGGCCGACACGTCACTTCCGTCGGTCGAGACGTCAGCCGCGACAACTCGGCCGACCGGAGCGACGTCTCGGCCGACGTACGTGACGTCTCGACCAACCCAACCGACGCCTCGGCCGACCGGGCTGACGTCTCGACATGAAGGAACCAGATGAGCATTCTTGATCGATTCACCCTGACCGACCACGTGGCCGTGGTGACCGGCGCGGGGCGCGGGATCGGGGCGGCTTCGGCCGTGGCCCTCGCGGAGGCGGGGGCCGATGTGGTGATCGCTTCGCGCACCGAGAAGCAGCTTCGGGAGGTCGCCGAGAAGGTGGAGGCGGTGGGGCGGCGGGCGCTGGTGGTGCCGGCGGACCTGGCCGACCTCGGTGCCACGGCGGGGTTGGCTGCGGCGGCGTACGAGGAGTTCGGGCGTCTCGACATCGTGGTCAACAACGTGGGTGGGACAATCCCGAACACGTTCCTCGATACCGACGAGGGATACCTCGAGGAGGCGTTCCACTTCAACGTGACCACGGCGCACGCACTGACCCGGGCTGCAGTGCCCTACATGCTGAAGAGCCCGGACGGGCAGCAGTCGGTGGTGTCGATCAGCTCGATGATGGGACGTACGGCGGGGCGCGGCTACCTCGCCTACGGCACCGCGAAGGCGGCGCTGGCGCACTGGACCAGACTGGCCGCCACCGACCTCGCCCCACGGATCCGGGTCAACGGGATCTTCGTCGGCTCGGTGCGTACGAGCGCCCTCGAGTTCGTGGCCGGCGACGACACCATGCGCGGCGAGATCGAGTCGAAGACCCCGCTCGGACGTATCGGCGAGGCCGAGGACATCGCCGCCGGGGTGGTCTACCTGACCTCCCGTGCCGGTCAGTTCGTCACCGGGAAGCTGCTCGAGGTCGACGGCGGCACCGAGGCGCCGACGCTCGACCTCAAGCTCCCCGACGTCGGCGCCTAGACGATGACTAGACCGTGACGTCCTTGTGCCAGGACTCGGTGACGTAGTCGGTCACCCAGCCCATCGACTTGTAGAGCCCGTCGGCACCGGTGGGGCTGTCGGCGTCGACCTCGAGCGAGACCCGGTCACGGCCGCGCTCGAGGGCGTCGCCGATGACGGTGTAGAGCAGCCCCTTCGCCACCCCGCGGCCGCGGGCGTTGCGGTTGACGCCGATGTACTCGACGTACGTCCCCTCGACCCCGGCCGCGTTGGCCGGCAGCACCGAGGCGACCAGCGTGCCCGCAGGCAGGGTGTCGTCCACATAAGCGAGCCACCAGTGGTCCCAGCGGTGACCAGGGTCCTCGCGCAGACGCTGCACGAACTCCGGGAAGCTCTCCCGATAGGAGTTGAAGTGGTCCTGGAAGGACTCCTCCAGGGTCTGGTGGACGGTCTGCAGATCGGCCGCCACCGGCATGCCGTTCTCGTGCGTCTCCACGGGGCGGATGGTCACCCCCTCGCGGAGGGCGGGCACCTTCTCGTCGGGAAGCACGGGCCGGCTCATGTGCAGCCAGGTGCGTCGGTTGGTGAACCCTGCGGCCGCCAGCCACTCCCGCTGCACCGTGTCGTCGGCGAACGGGCTCGCGTCGAGGTGGGACTCGGTGATGCCGCGCAGCTCGGCCATCGATCGGGCCTGCTCCGCGAGCCAGGCATAGAGCCCGGCTGCGACCTCTGCCGCCTGGGCGAGGGTGCGGTCGACATAGAGATAGACGAGCGTGCGTCCGGCGGCGCGATCGTGGGCGATGGCCCAGGCTCGTACGTCGCCGTCCGGGTCGATCGCGACCAGCTGCTGGCGGGTCCAGGACGCAGGCCCGGCGATCTCGCCGGCGATCGCGTCGGCATCGACCTTTCCGGACCCCTCGAACGGTGTCTTGTCGACCGCTCGGAGCCTCAAGAGGGCGGGTAGATCATCGAGGTCAGGGACCTTCGTCGTCCATCCGGTAGGGAGTTCCACGGGCGTCTCGCTATGGTCGCTCACCCGGCCATTCTCCCAAACGTCAGCGAGCGTCGACCCACTGGTCCGTGCCTGGGACCAGCACAGACGCACCCGCGGTGAGTTCGGCGACCAGCCCTTCGAGTCGTTTCTCGTCCTCCGGAGGAGCCCCGATCCGCAGCGTCACGGCAGCCCCGTAGGAGGTGTCGAGGACGGCCACTCCGGAGGATCGCAGGTCGGTCTCGAGGCGGCCTGAGGCGTCGTACGGAACCTCGATCCGATACTCCCGGACCAGCTCGCGTCGGCGCGTGCCGACCTCGTCGAGCGCGGTCCGGACGGCGTCGGAGTAGGCCCGGACGAGACCGCCCGCGCCCAGCAGCGTCCCGCCGAACCAGCGGGTCACGACGGCGACCGTGTCCGAAACACCGGTGCCGCGAAGCACCTCGAGCATCGGGGCGCCCGCGGTGCCCGCGGGCTCACCGTCGTCGTTGGAGCGCTCGACCGGTTGCGGCGGCGGACCGATCCTGAAGGCGGAGCAGGTGTGGCGGGCGTCCCAGTGCTGCTTGCGCAGCCGCTCGACCACCGCCCGCGCGTCGGCTTCGTCCTCCACCCGAGCGAGCGTGCACAGGAACCGGGAGCGCTTCTCCTCGATCTCGGCGGCTCCGTCACGGCCGAGGGTCAGGTAGTGCGTCATCCCGGAGCCCCTCTCACCACAGTCCGAGCACGCTGCCGCCGATGCGGATGATGAACCCGGCGACCACGACGATGAAGAAGACACGTACGAACCCGGCACCCTTCGCCACTGCGGTCCGCGCCCCGAGATAACCACCGATCAGGTTGCACACCCCCATCACCAGGCCGGTCTTCCACAGCACCGCCCCCTGCGGGATGAAGACCATCAGGGCGGCGAGGTTCGTCGCGACATTGGCCATCTTCGCCTTCGCGCTCGCTTCCAGGAAGGAGTAGCCCAGCAGACCGACGAGCCCGATCACCAGGAAGCTGCCGGTCCCGGGACCCAGCGCGCCGTCGTAGAAGCCGACCGCGAACCCGACCACCATCGCGCCGATCACGTGCCGGTGGTCGTCGTACCTCAGCGCGGTCGCCTCGCCGAGCGACGGCTTGAAGAGCACCCATGTCCCCACCAGGATCAGGGCGACCAGGACGATCGGCTCGAAGACGCTTTCCGGGAGGTAGGACGCCACTCCCGCGCCCAGGGCGGAGCCGACGAACGCGAGGATCATGAGCGGGATGAAGGTCTTCGGGTCCGGGCCCACCCGCCGGTAGTAGGTCGCGGCACTGATCGAGGTGCCGAAGATCGAGGCCAGCTTGTTGGTCGCCAGGATCTGCACCGGAGCGGCGCCGGGGAGGAACAGCATCAGCGCGGGGAGCTGGATCAGCCCACCTCCGCCGACCACCGCGTCCACGTAGCCGGCGGCCAGGGCCGCGAGGGCGAGAAGGGCGAGTACGTTCAGCGTCTCCTCTGGCACGAGCGCAGGCTACGCGGCCTGATGCTCACCGAGTTAACTCGGTGAGCATTCAGCCAGCCCACCAGCCACGGCCACCGAACGCGTCGCCGTAGGTGTTCGACGTACGCCGCGCTGTCCTGTCACCCAGATAGGACCCGACCACGGCCGCGCCGAGATCGTCCAGCTCGGGCGCGACCACGCGACCCTCGACGCGGCGGGCCATGGAGTCGATGAAGCGGGCCAGCCCGGGGTCGTCGCCGAGGCGGAAGAAGGTCGTCTGGGCGCCCAGACGCCGGGAGTTCTCCAACTCCTCGACAGACCTCGCGATCGTCACCGGGTGGGGCGGGTAGGAGAACCAGACCTCACCGCCCGCCTCCAGGTGGGCGGTGGGCTCGCCGTCGGTCACGATCAGGAGCACCGGCTGGGCGCCCGGGTGCTTGCGGAAGTGCCGGTTGGCCAGCAGCAGCGCGTGGTGCAGGTTGGTGCCCTTGTCCCAGATCGCGTCGAGCGCGGTCAGCTTCTCGATCTCCATCGTCTGGGCATAGCGACCGAACGAGATCAGCTGCAGGTCGTCGTTGCGGAAACGGCTCTTGATCAGCGTGTGCAGCGCCAGCGCGGTGCGCTTCATCGGCACCCAACGGCCATCCATCGCCATCGAGAAGCTGGTGTCGACGAGGAGGGCGACCGCTGCCTGCGTACGCGCCTCGGTCTCCTGCACCTCGATGTCATCAACTGTCAGTCGAACGCCGGGTCCCGACCTGCCTTCGCCGACCTCTCGGATGACGGCGTTCGTGATCGTGCGAGGTACGTCCCAGGGCTCGGTGTCGCCGAAGGCCCAGGGCCGCGAGGAGCCGGACAGGTCGCCCGCCGCACCGGCGCGCTGCAGGTCGCGTTCGCCCTGCCGGCCGGAGAGCCGCTGCGCGACGTCGCGAAGCAGTGCCTTGCCGAGCTGGCGCATCGCCTTCGGGGTCAGCCGGAGATCACCGTCGGAGCCACGCTCGAGCTGACCGGAGTCGCGCAGCGCCTGCTCGAGCTCCTGCAGGGTGCGCGCGTCGACCGCGGCGTCGTCACCGAGCTGTCGGGAGAGGGCGTCGAGGTCGATGTCGTCGAGCCGCGAGCCGGCGTAGGACTGCTGGAGCTGCTCGGAGAGCTGGTCGAGCTCGGCGATGTCCTGCAGCACCCCGGTGCCGTCCCCGAGGCCCAGGCCGTCGCCGCCGCCGAACTCCTCGGAGCCTCCCCAGTCCTCGCCGGGCCGCGCCGCCTGCAGGTTGGCGTCGAGCTGTGCCATCTGCTCCATCAGCGCGGGTGACCCGAACGCCTGCGCCGAGAGCTCTATCAGCTCGCGCCGCTGTTCGGCCGACATCGAGTTGAGCATCCGCTGGGCGGCCGCCGAGCGCTGCGCGAGGGTGTCGAGCAGCTCGTCGATGTTCTGGGGGTTCTCCGGGAAGTGCTGGCCGTGCTTGGCCATGAACTCGTCGAAGTCCGCGTCGGTGTCTTCTCCGCGGTTGTGCTTGTCGAGCAGCTCGTTGAGGTCGCGGAGCATCTCCGCGATCGCCTCGCGGTCCTCGTCCGTGGCCCCTTCGAGCGCCTGCTTCATGCCCTTGAACCGCTGGTCGAGGATCTCTCGACCGAGGAGGTCCTTGATCTCCTCGTACGCCTCGCGGGCCTCGCGGGATGCCCAGTCGTAGGACGAGAGCTCGCTGACCGCGGCGGCGGTGTTCGGCGAGAGATTGTCGATCTGCATCTCCCGGAACGCCCGGTCGCCGTCGTCCATCGTGACGTCGCGGGCCAGCTGCTTACGCTCCTCGAGAACCGCCTTGTCCAGCAGCTCACGCACCTGCTCGAGCGTACCGTCGAGGTTGTGCCGCTGCAGCAGCTCACGGCGCCGCTCGGCAACCTGCCGGGCGAGGTCATCGAGGCCGCGCTGATCCTGCCCGCCGCGCCGCAGGAACTCCCGCATCGCACGCTCGGGCGAGTAGCCGGACATCACGTCCTCGCCGATCGCGTCCAGCGCCTCGGCGATGTCGACGGGCGGTGCGAGCGGATCCCCACCCGCGTACTTCTTGTAGCGGCTCATCCGCCCACCCCCGAAAAGTCGATTCTCGACCGCGAGAGGTCAGTTTCTGACGCCGACACGTCACTTCCTGACCGCGACACGTCAGTTCCTGACCGCGACACGTCACTTCCTGACCGCGACACGTCACCTCCTGACCGCGACACGCCAGTACCCGAACCCAGACCGTCGTCGAAGCCCCGGGAGTCAGAAAACTGACCTCTCGGCGTCGAATTTCGACGTCTCGGCGTCAACAACTGACCCCTCGGCGTCAGAAACTGACGTCTCGGCGGATGGTCAGCCATAGATCGTCTCGCCATCCGCCGTGTCCTTGCCGATCTTCCTGGCCAGGAAGAGGCCTTCCAGAGCCAGCTCCACCGCGCTGGCGAGCTGGCCGTCGTTCTTGGGGCCGCCGGTGGACTCGTAGACGCGGTCACCGATCTGGTCGTAGAGGTCGGACTCGCCCAGGACCGGCAGGCTCTCCAGGAAGGCGCGGGCGGTGACCTTGGTGCCGGTGGTGACCATCCGGCCGTCCTCGATGGCATCGATCAGCAGCGCGAAGTCGAGGCCACGGAAGTGCTTGCGTACGGTCTCGGCGATGGCTGTGCGCAGCAGGTGGGTGAGAATCTCTGCCTCGCGGCCCTCCTCGCCCGACTCGAACTCGATCTTGCCGGAGAGCACCTCGACGGCGGTCTCCAGGTCGACGAGGCGAGCGACGGCATCGGGCTCCCCTGCCACGGTGGCGCGGTGGAGCGCCGCGGCGGCGACGGTCTCCGCGCCTGCGATCGAGAAGCGCGCCGAGACCCCGGAACGCTGGTCGACGGCGGAGGAGCCGCGCAGGTGGCGGGTGAAGACGGCGAGGATCTCGAGGAGATGGTCGGGTACGTCGGCGACCAGCGTGGCCTCCTGCCGGATGACGGCCATCTCCGCGGAGAGCTCGCGCGGGTAGTGGGTGCGGATCTCGGCGCCGAACCGGTCCTTCAGCGGCGTGATGATCCGGCCGCGGTTGGTGTAGTCCTCCGGGTTTGCAGAGGCCACCACGAGCAGGTCGAGCGGCAGCCGCAGCACGTAGCCGCGGATCTGGATATCGCGCTCCTCCATCACGTTGAGCATCGCGACCTGGATCCGCTCGGCGAGGTCGGGCAGCTCGTTGATCGCGACGATGCCGCGGTGAGAGCGCGGGATCAGGCCGAAGTGGATCGTCTCCGGGTCGCCCAGCGAGCGCCCTTCGGCGACCTTCATCGGGTCTACGTCGCCGATCAGGTCGGCGACCGACGTGTCGGGAGTGGCCAGCTTCTCCGAGTAGCGCTCGGAGCGGTGCTTCCACGCGATCGGCAGCGCGTCACCGGCCGTCGCCGCCAACCGCTGGGACCCGACGGTGACAGGCTCGTAGGGGTGCTCGCCGAGCTCGGAGCCCTCGATGACCGGGGTCCACTCGTCGAGAAGCCCCACCAACGTACGCAGCAGCCTGGTCTTTCCCTGGCCGCGCTCGCCCAGCAGGACGACGTCGTGCCCGGCGATCAGGGCACGCTCGAGCTGTGGGATGACGGTGTCCTCCAGCCCGTGCAGGCCGGGCCAGGGATCCTCTCCCGCTGCCAGCTTCGCCAGCAGGTTGTCGCGGATCTCCTCGCGGAGCGACTTGAACACATGGCCACTCGCGCGAAGCTGGCCGAGGGTGCTGATCGTGGGTGCGGCAGTCACGGACGCAACGCTACGCCGCCGCCCAACCCCTGGGCGGCCTCGGCGTCGGCGTCCCGATCCGCGGATGCGGAGGACCCGACGCTGGCGAGCAGCTCCTCGACCCGCTCCCGGGTCAGCGCGGTGCGGTCGAGCTCCCCCACCTCGTCCAGGATCGCGACGACCTCCTGGAGCGTGGCGCGCGCCTGGGCGATCCGGTCGGTCTCGCGCTCGATCATGGCGCGGCGTACGAGGGCGTTGGCCTCACCCCACCGGTTGCGCTCCTCGAGATGCTGGGTCAGCTCCAGGCGCAGCTCGGTCTCGGCGTCGGCAAAGCGCCGCAGACCGATCAGGGCGTCGATCAACGTCAGCCGCGGCGAGGACGAGTCGACCTCGACGCGATGCTGGCCGATCTCCTCCTCGATCAGCCGGACGGCGTCCGCGTAGCGTTCCATCCGGACGTAGACCTCGGCCAGCCCGATCAGACTGCCGCGAGCACGATCCGCCATGCCCGCCGCATCCGCGACGGCATAGGCCTCCTCGAGAACGGCGACGGCCTCGTCGAGGGACCCGATCATGCTCAGCGCCTGGCCGCAGTTGGAGAGCGCCATCTCCAGCCCGGCCGCGGTGCCGGCCTCGCGGAACACCTCGGCTGCGGCCCGGAACTCCGAGATCGCCCGGGTCAGGTCGCCTGCCCGAGCGCGACTGATCCCGGCCTGGTTACGCAGGTAGGCCGCGTCGACAGGCTGACCCGCACGGAGAGCGGCGTCGAGACCGAGCTCCTGGAGAGGCACGGTCTCGGCGGGTGGGTGCCGCATCGAGAGGCTGAACATCTTGTTGACCAGCTGGTAGGCGGGACACAGCAACCCGGCGCGCACCGCCAGTCGCACGGCACTCCTCATGGTCGGCCACTCCCGGTCGCCCCAGGCGCGGGCCTGTTGCGAGGTGGCGAAGCTCAGCGGCGTCACCCCGGCGACGACCGGGTCCAGGGTCATCAGCCGGAAGGATCGACCATCGACCTCGGAGGCGGCGACCAGCGAGTGGGTGTACCAGCTCACCAGCCGCAGCAGCGCCTCGTCGGACTCCTCCGCGAAACCCAGCTCCAGGGCGTAGTCGCGGATCAGGTCGTGGAGCACGAAGCGGCCGGGTCGGTGCTCACGAACGAGGTTCGCGTCGACCAGCTTGTCGACCAGGCGCCGCGAGGTGGCGATGTCGACAGCGAAGAGCGCCGCCATCGCGGGCATCCCGATCTCGTGCCCCGGTCGGAGGCCGAGAAGACGGAAGGCGCGTCGCGACTCCTCGTCGAGGGAGTCGTAGGACCAGGAGAAGACCGCACGCAGGTCAGAGATGGGATCGAGCGGCACCTCCAGCGCTGCCAACCGGCTGGTTTCCCCGTCGAGCTCGGCCAGCAGGTCGGTCAACGTGAGGTCGGGATAGCGGCTGCAGCGTTCGGCCGCTACCGCCAGTGCCAAGGGCAGATGCCCGCACCGGTCCGCGAGCGCGCGTACGTCCGCCTCGTCCGCGGCCCGGTCGACGAGCCGCTGCTCGAGGAAGGCCGCCGACTCCGCCGGGGTGAGGGTGTCGAGCGCGATCCGCCGGGCGCCCTCGCGGGTGGCCAGCCCGCGCAGCTGGCTCCGGCTGGTCACCAGCGCCAGCGAGTCGCTGCCCGGCAGCAGCGGCCGCACGTGAGCGGAGTCGCGAGCGTTGTCGAGCACCAGGAGCATCCGCCGGTCCGCGAGGGTCGTACGCAGCAGGGCCGAGGCCGCGTCCACCTCGGCCGGGACGGAGGCGACGTCGACGCCGAGCCCGATCAGCAGGGTCGTGAGCGCCTGGGCGTGCGAGAGCGGCTCGCCCGGCCCATAGCCACGCAGGTCGATGAAGAGCTGCCCGTCGGGGAAGTGCTCGGTCCGGCTCCGTGCCCAGTGCACCGCGAGGGCGGTCTTCCCCACGGCCCCGATGCCGTGCACCGCGACCACGCTCGGCCAGCCGGCGTCATGGGAGATCGTCACCGCGTCGAGCAGCCGGAGCTCAGCCTGGCGCCCCGAGAAGCCGGCGATGTCGGCCGGGAGCTGGCGCGGGACCAGGTCCTCCTCGGAGACCCGCTGCGCGGGCACCTTCGCGTGTCCCGCCACGACCTCTGGGCCCGCCGAAGAGTCGCCGGACAGCAGCCGGACAAACGTCGAACGCAGCTCCGCACCGGGATCGGTGCCGAGCTCGTCGGCCAGCCGCGCCCGGACCTCCTCATAGGCCTCCAACGCCTCTGCCGTACGCCCCGCGGACTCCAGCGCGTCCAGGAGCACCACCCACAAGGACTCGCGCAGCGGATGGTCCGCCACCACCCGGCGCACGTCGGCGACCGCCTTCGCCGCACGGCCGGCGGCGATGTCGAGCTGCGCGCGTCGCTCCCGGGCCTCGAGGTAGCGGTCGACCAGCCATGGACGGGTGCGCTCAGCCAGCGACTCGGCCGCAGAGTCGTCGAACGGCTCGGCGCGCCACAGCTCGATCGCCTCCTCGAGCCGGACGTACGCCTCGGGCCCCTCGAGTCCATCGATCGAGTCGAGCAGGTCGATGAAGGTGAGCGCATCCACGCAGGCCCGCGGCAGGTCGAGGATGTAGCCGCCGGCGGCGCGGCGTACGACCTCTTTGCCGAGCACGCGACGCAGTCGCCCGATGTAGGTGTGCAGGCTGCCGCGCGGGTTGTCGGGGAGCTCCTCGCCCCAGATCCGGTCGGCGAGCAGGTCGGCGGAGACCGGGGTGCCGGCCTCGAGAGCCAACAGGGCCAGCAGCGTACGAGGCCGGCGTCCTGGGATCTCCACGGGTTCGCCTGCGCGCGTCACGATCATCGGGCCCAGCAGACAGATGCTCACATCCGTCACCGAAGCACCCCCGTCGTCCCGCGCCGTATGCGCCTGAGAGCCACCCCCTAACAATAGACGGGGTGCTCGGGGCCTACGACGGAAATCCGCCCTTTCCGGTACACAATGGGCACATGTCTCCCTTCGGCCCCACAGCCACCGGATCACCCCTGACCGAGGAGTGCCCGTGCGGCAGCGGGAAGCGCTACCCGATGTGCTGCCACCGGCTGCACCGAGGCGCCGCGCGGGCCGACACGCCGGAGGAGCTGATGCGCAGCCGCTATGCGGCGTACGCCCTCGGGGACTGGGACTACATCTTCCGCACGTGGCACCCGGGGACCCGCCCCGACGATCTGGGCGTGGCCGCACCCGACCCGCGACTGACGTGGACAGGACTCGAGATCGAGGGCTCCGGGATCGATGACGACACCCACGGCTGGGTGGCCTTCCGGGCGTTCTACGAGGCTCCGTCGGGAGCCGGTGTGCTCGCCGAGCACAGCCGGTTCGAGGTGCGTGCCGGACGGTGGCTCTATGTCGACGGAGAGATAGCCGACGAATGATCCGGACGCACGCATTCGCATGGGTTTGAGACAAGACAGTGGAGAAACTGTTGCCGATATGTGGACGCGAGCGGGTCCGGCACGACAGACTCTGACGAGTGACCACCGACGCGACCGAGGATCTGTCCGGTCTCGAACCATCGGCGCGCTCGCTCCTGGATGCAGTCATCGCGATGTCGAGCGAGCTCGACCTGAGCGCCATGCTGGAACGGATCACCCGGTCCGCCTGCGAGCTGACCGGTGCGAGCTATGGCGCGCTCGGCGTCCTCGACCTCGACGGCAACCTGCAGGACCTGATCACCTACGGCCACCAGCACGAGCCGACCCTGCAGGTCGTGGGCAAGAGCAACGGCCGCCGGGCCCGGCTCGACGCCGAACCCGAGTCCGAGGCAGACGCGAGCGACGCCTCCGAGGCCGAGGCGCTCCTGCTGGTGGCACCCCGCACAACCGACGGCGGCAGCCACGCGTTGCGCACGGGCGACGCCGGCAAGCGCAAGTTCCTCGAGGTGCCGCTGCGGATCAAGGACCACGACTTCGGACATCTGCTCCTGACCGACAAGGCCGGCGGCGCCGACTTCACCAACCACGACGAGCAGCTGGTCGTCGCCCTGGCCCGCGCCGCAGGCGCCCAGATCGAACGAGTACGCGAGCTCGAGCTCAGCGAGCAGCGCCGCAAGTGGCTGGAGGCGAGCGCCGAGCTCAGCCGGGCCCTCACCCCGCCGCTGGAGCACACGGTGGCGCTGGAGCGGATGTGCGAGACCGCGCTGCCGCTGATGCGAGCGATCGGGGTCGGGGCCGGCACCCGTATCGAGCACGGCCTCGTCTCCGGAGTGGCGGCCGTGCCCGGCCAGGAGGAACAGGTCCGAGCGGTGACCGAGAAGGTCCCGTTCCTGATCGACCGGCGCATCGTCGAGCCGCTGGACCTCGAGGCCGACGGGCTCTACGTCGTGGTCGCCCCGGTGCGCTCCTCGCTCGCCGGCCGTGGTGCGCTGCTGGCGATCTACGACAAGGCCTCCGCCGCGCACGACCAACACGAGCGCGAGCTCTTCTTCGGTTTCGCCGGACAGGCCGCGCTCGCCCTGGACCGCCTCCGTGCGGTCGAGGACCGCGCCGACCTCGCGGTCATCACCGACCGCGACCGGATCGCCCGCGACCTGCACGACGTGGTCATCCAGCGCCTCTTCGCGATCGGGCTACAGCTCGAGACCCTGGGCCGCAACCCGCACCGCGTCGAGGACCTGCCCAAGCGGCTCGCGGAGCAGGTCGATGCGTTGGACCAGACCATCAAGGACGTACGCGGCTCGATCTTCGACCTCAGCAACCACGACGCCACTTCGCTGCGTGCGCAGGTGCGCGAGGTGGTTCGGGAGTATGCCGGCGTCATGAAGTTCACCCCGGAGATCAAGATCACCGGGCCGGTCGACACCGCCGTACCCGACGCCGTCCGCAACCACCTGCTCCCGGTCCTGCGCGAGGCGGTCTCCAACCTCGCCCGGCACGCGCACGCCCACAGCGCCCAGATCGAGCTCACCCTCCAGGACGGCGAGATCAGGCTGGTCGTACGCGACGACGGCAGCGGCGTCCCCGAAGAGGCCGAGGAGAGCGGGCTGAAGAACGCCCGCGCTCGCGCGGTCCAGCTCGGTGGTCAGCTCGAGATCGGGCCGCACTCTCCCAGCGGCACCGAGCTCGTCTGGCAGGTGCCGATCACCGCTGGGGTCTGAGCCGCTCTCGGAGCCTTACTGGCCCCGGCGCGGGTGGAGGAGCTCCTTGGCCATCAGCGCGGCCTGGGTGCGGCGCTGCACGCCGAGCTTGGCGAGGATGCTGGAGACGTAGTTCTTGACCGTCTTCTCGGCCAGGAACATCCGGCCGGCGATCTCGCGGTTGGTCAGGCCCTCGCCGATGAGCGCGAGCAGACGCTTCTCCTGCGGCGTGAGCGCCTGCATCTGCGGCGACTCGCCATCCGGGTTGCGCATCTTCTCCATGACCTTCGCGGTCATCAGCGGGTCGAGCAGCGAGCCGCCACCGGAGACGGTGCGGATCGCCTCGACCAGGTCGTTGCCGCGGATGTCCTTGAGGACATACCCCTTCGCACCGGCCATGATCGCCGAGAAGAGCGCCTCGTCGTCGTCATAGGAGGTCAGGATGAGCGCGAGCATGTCGGGGTAGGCCGCTCGGACCTCACGGCAGACCTCGATCCCCGAGCCGTCGGGGAGGCGGGCGTCGAGCACGCACACGTCCGGCCGGAGGCGGTCGATGTCCTCACGCGCTTGCGCGGTGGTGCCGCCTTGGCCCACGACCGCGATGTCGTCATGGCTGTCGAGCAGCGTCGTCAGCCCCTGGCGCACCACCTCGTGGTCGTCGAGCAGGTAGACCCGGATCGTCCTCGTCTCGGTCAACACCGTCTCACTTCCCCCATTCGTTGAAGGGAGACCACGGTATCGGTCAACCCCAGTCCGGTCGATGTGTGAGTGATCCACAGTACGGTTTTCGTGCCGCCATGCGGACCGACTCCCGATTCAACTGTCTGGCCAGTTGTCGATCCAGTCTCCCGTGCGAGCACCTCGCGCGCCAGCGACTCGGCGGTCGATGTGTCCAGATGGGCCAAAGGTTCGTCCAGAACCAGGACCTTGTGCCCGGCCAGCAACGACCTCGCGACCGCCAGCCTGGCTCGTTCACCGCCCGAGACCTGGTCGGCGCCGTCGCCGAGCCTCGTCTGCAACCCTGCAGGGAGGGCATCGAGCCAGTCGCCCAGGTGGGCGCGGCGGATCGCCTGCTCGACCTCGCCGTCGGTGGCCGCGGGCCGGGCCAGGCGGACGTTCTCCACGAGGTTGGAGGCGAACACGTGCGGATCGTCGTCGACCAGGCCGACGATCTTCCGTACGTCCTGGGGGTCGAGGTCGCGGGTCGCCAGGCCGCCGAGGGTGATCGTGCCGGTATCCGGGTCGAGGAAGCGCAGCAGCAGCGCGGCCAGCGTGCTCTTGCCGGAGCCGGAGGGGCCGACGATCCCGATCCTCGCGCCGGGCGCGGCGTGCAGGTCGGGGATTTCGACGCTCTGGCCGCTGCTCTGGCGGCTGCTCTGGCCGCTGCTCTGGGCGCCGGGGAAGGCGGTGACGCCGGTGACCGTGAGCGTGGTGTCCTCGGCCGGCGGCACCGGGTGTTCCGGGGCGACGACGGCCGGCCGGCGGCTGGTGAGGTCGTCCAGACGCGCCTGCGCGGCGCGGGTGCGAGCCCGGGCCGCACCCGCATCCGCGAGGGTCGCCGCCGGCTCGGCCAGAGCCAACGGAACCAGGGTGAGGAGAGCGAGCATCGGCCCGTCGGCGACGTCGGCGTACGCAGCGGTCGCGGCGACCGCCGCGCCGGCGGTGACCAGGACGAGCGCCTTGGCGACCGAGGCGGCGGCAGCCGCGGTTACCGTCGCCTTGGTGGCGGTGCGGGCCAGGGCGTCGAGGGTGTCCAGCACCGGCTCGCTCGCCTGCCACATCCGGCGTTCGGTCGCCGTCTGGGTGGCTTCGACCACCTGCTCGGAGACTCTCGCCCGCACCGTGACCGAGATCTGCTCGGCGCGTGCTGCTCCTGCGTACGCGATCCCGAAGGAGGCCCCCGCCGCCAGCATCGTGGCCGCGGTGAACGCGGCGGCGACCGGGTCGATGAGTGCGGTCGCCAGGACCGCGAGGACGGCCACGACGGCGTACTCCCGGACTGGCAACCGCACCCGCAGCTCCTCATCGAGGACCGCGTCGACGTCGTCGACGACGCTGGCCAGCACGTCTCCCCGACGCCCCGGCAGCGCACCGGGGACCAACGGCACCAGCGCCTCGTAGATCTCCACCCGCCGCCTGGCCAGCAGCCGCAGCGCGCTGTCGTGGGACCACAGCCGCTCCAGGTAGCGGAGCACCGGCCGCGCGATCCCGAACGTACGCACCCCCACCATCGCTGCCACCAGCGTCAGGATCACCGGATGGTAGGAGGCCTTGATGATCAGCCACCCCGCCAGCGCCGTCAGCGCCACCCCCGACGCCCAGCTCAGCCCGCCGACCACCGCCGCCCCCCACAGCGCAAGCCTCCCCCGCGCCGAGGCGTCACTCCCGTCGGCCGAAGCGTCACGTACGTCGGCCGAAGCGTCAGTCCCGTCGGTCGAGTTGTCAGCAGATGCCGTCTCGACCGACCGCAGTGACGTCTCGGCCGACGCGAGTGACCTCTCGGCCGACGCGAGTGACGTCTCGGCAGAAAGGGTGATGACTTGGTCGGCGTTGTCGATCAGCGCTTGACGGTGGGCGACGAGGACGACGGCGCGGTCGCGGGCGAGGTCGGTGACGGTCTCGGCGATGATCCGCTCGGTGTCGGGGTCGAGGTGGGCGGTCGGCTCGTCGAGGAGGATCCAGGGACGATCGGAGAGTACGACGCGGGCCAGTGCCAACCGGGCTCGCTCTCCCCCAGACAGCGAGCGGCCGTCCTCGGCCAGGTCGGCACCGAGGCCGCCGGGGAGATCGGCGATCCGGTCGGCGAGCGCGACCCGCTTGAGCACGCGCCACAGGTCGCTCTCGGTCGCATCCGGCGACCCCAGACGCAGGTTGTCGGCGATCGTGCCGCTCACGAACACCGGTCGCTGGGGCAGATAGGCGAACCGCCGCCGCCACTCCTCGCCCGCGGCCGGGGTCTGGCCGTCGAGCTCGACGGTGCCGGCGTACGTCTCGTTCAGGCCCGCGATCGTGGCGAGCAATGTCGACTTGCCGCAGCCGCTCGGCCCGACGATCGCGGTGATCCCTCGGTCCGGGACCTTCCCCGAGACCGGCATCAGCGCCGGCCGCTCCCTGCCGGGATAGGTCACTCCCACCCCATCGAGAGCCATGCCGAGGCGTCGCTCCCGTCGGCCGAGATGGCAATCGGTGACGTCTCGGCCGACGCCAGTGACGTCTCGGGAGAGGTCGGCGGTGGCCTCGAGGGTGGCGGTGCCTTCGGCGGCGGCGTGGAACTCGGCACCCATCCGACGAAGAGGCCAGTACGCCTCGGGGGCAAGCAGCAGGACCACGAGGGCGGTCTGCAGGTCGACCGAGCCGGCAGCGAGCCGTACCCCGATCGTGACCGCGACCAGGGCGACCGCGATGGTGGCCACGAGCTCGAGCACCGCTGAAGATGCGAAGGCGATCTTCAGGGTCTCGAGGGTGCGACGGCGATAGCTGTCGGTGATCGTGGCGATGACGCGCGATTGGGCCCGCGCTCGACCGAAGGCGACCAGGGTCGGCAGACCCTTCATCACGTCAAGGAAGTGCCCGGCCAGCGCCGCCATCGCCCGCCACTGGCTGGCCGCCTGGTCGCGCGTGGCCAGGCCGACCAGCACCCCGAAGATCGGGATCAGCGGCAGCGTGAGCCCCACGATGAGACCGCTGAGCGGGTCGGTCCAGACGATGACCGCGAGGACCATGACGGGCAGCACGCAGGCGAGCACCAGTGCCGGCACGTAGCGCGTGAGGTACGGCTCGGCGGCCGAGACCCCACGCGTGGCCAGGGCCGACAACGAGCCTGAGCGCCCCGACTGCCCGCGCAGGATCGCGCCGACCACGCGGCGCCGCAGATCCGCGCCGACGACGCCGGCCGCCCGGGCGCCGGCCACGTCGGAGACCACCCCGACGACCGCCCGGCCGACGAAGACGGCCACGACCGTCAGGGCCCAGCCACCCACCGACCCGGTGTCGCGGATCGCGGAGATGAGCAGTCCGGTGACGGCGTACGTCTGGGTGATCAGCAGCACCGCACCGAGCACCCCCGCCGCGACCACCACCGTCAGCGGCCCCCGGGCCACCGCCAGCTGAGCTCGCAGGCGCGGGTCGTTCGGTCGCATCAGTGTGCGGCGGGGATGTGGTGGATCGAGATCCGCTTGCGGAAGATCCAGTAGGTCCAGGCCTGATAGCCCACCACGAGCGGCGTGAACACCGCCGCGGCGATGGTCATCAGCTTCAGCGTGTAGGGCGTCGCCGAGGCGTTGGTCGTCGTCAACGAGTTGGCGACGTCGGTGGAGGAGGGCATCACGTCGGGGAAGAGTCCGACGAAGAGCCCGGCCACAGCCAGCCCGATGGCGAAGAAGGTGCCCGCGAACGCGAACCCCTCCCGACCGACGTACGCCGCCCCGAGCCCACCCACGAGCGCCAGCGCCGCCACGACGAAGATCACCGCGGTCGCCACATTGCCGGTCAGCACCTGCGTCCAGACCAAGAACACCACCGCGAGCACGGCGGCGACGACCCCGACGCGGAGCGCCAGCGCACGAGCCCGACCACGGATCTCACCGTCGGTCTTCAGCGCGATGAACAGCGCACCGTGGGTCACGAACAGCGACAGCGTGACGAGCCCGCCGAGGAGGCCGAACGGGTTCAGCAGCGTCAGCACCGTCCCGGTGAACTCGAAGTCGGCGTCGATCGGCACCCCGCGGACGATGTTGGCGAACGCCACGCCCCACAGGAACGCCGGGACGTAGGAACCGAAGATCACCGCACGGTCCCACCAGCCGGCCCAGGTGGCCGAAGGTCGCTGATGGCGATACTCGAAGGCGACGCCACGCACGATCAGCGCGATCAGGATGAGGAACAGCGGGACGTAGAAGCCGGAGAACAACGTTGCGTACCACTCCGGGAACGCCGCGAACGTGGCCCCTCCGGCGGTCAGCAGCCAGACCTCGTTGCCGTCCCAGACCGGGCCGATCGTGTTGATCATGACCCGCCGCTCGCGGTCGTCGCGCGCCAGCACCGGGAGCAGCATCCCGACACCGAAGTCGAAGCCCTCCAGGACGAAGTAGCCGATCCACAGCACCGCGATGAGGCAGAACCAGATAGTCGTGAGCTCCATCAGATTCTCCTCAGTACGCGAAGTTCATCGGCTCGTCGGCATCCGAGTCGGAGCCGCGCAGGGTGGGGGAAGGCGGCTCGACGAACGGGTCCGGCCCCTTCTTCACGTACTTCATGAGCAGGCCAACCTCGATCACCGCGAGCACGGCGTAGAGGAGCGTGAAGCCGATCAGCGACATCCACACCTCCCAGGGCGCGACCCCTGGCGAGACGCCTTGGGCTGTCGTCAGGACGCCGAAGACCACCCACGGCTGGCGACCCATCTCGGTGAAGATCCAGCCCATCGAGTTGCCCAGCAGCACCATCACCGGAGCCGAGATCGCCAGCGCAGGCAGCGCACGCCCGACCCACCCCGATGGCGTACGTCCCTTGCGGGTCAGCCAGAGCACGGCGAGCCCGATGAGACTGCCGACCGCGCCGAGCCCCATCATCCAGCGGAAGGTCCAGTAGGTGACCGGGATGTTGGGGGTGTAGTCGCCCGGCGAGTAGTAGGTCGCACCCGGCGTCGAGCCGTACGTCTCCCGGTATCTCTCCTGCAGGTCATAGATGCCCTCGACCTTGCCGTCGAAGGTGCCGGTGGCGACGAAGGAGAGCACGCAGGGCACCTCGAGGGCCCATTTCTCGTGCTTCCCGTCACGGGTGCCGATGGTCAGGATCGAGAACGGCGCGCACGAGTCCGAGGTCTCCCACAGCGCTTCCGCAGCCGCCATCTTCATCGGCTGCACCTCGGTCATGATCTTGCCCTGGATGTCACCCGAGACCGCCACCCCGACTCCGGAGAAGAGCATGACCCACGCTGCCAGCACCATCCCGCGGCGGTGCATCGGCCGGTCGGCGTTGTTCTCGCCCGGGCGCCTCATGTAGAGCCAGCCCAGGATGCCGAGCATGAAGGCCGCCGAGGTCAGGTACGCCGCGAGGATGACGTGCGGGAACGTACCCAGCTGCACCTTGTTGACCATCACCGCCCAGAAGTCGGTGAGCTCGGCGCGCCCGGTGATCTCGTTGAACGTGTAGCCGACCGGGTGCTGCATCCAGGAGTTGGCCGCGAGGATGAACCACGACGACGCCAGCGTGCCGAGGTGGACGATCCACATGCACGCGTTGTGCAACGCCCGCGGCAGCTTGTCCCAGCCGAAGATCCACAGGCCGAGGAAGGTCGACTCCAGGAAGAAGGCGAGCAGGGCCTCGATCGCCAGCGGAGCCCCGAAGACGTCCCCCACGAAGCGGGAGTAGTCCGACCAGGTCATCCCGAACTGGAACTCCTGCACGATCCCGGTGACCACACCGAGCGCGAAGTTGATCAGGAAGAGCTTCGCGAAGAACTTCGTCAGCCGAAGCCACTCAGGATTCTTCGTACGCAGCCAGATCGTCTCCAGCACGGCGACGAGCATGGTGAGTCCCACCGTGAGCGGGACGAACAGGAAGTGGTAGACGGTCACGATGCCGAACTGCCACCTGGCTAACTCCAGGACGCTGTCCACGTCAGCCACTATGTCACTGCTGTCCCACGCACCCCAGCACCCCCTCCGGCGAGGTACGTGACTTGTGAGCCAACCCACCAGGACCCGACGCAAAGAAGCCCGGCCGCCCTGGGCTCGAGGTCACGACCGCGGGGGGATGATCGCGACCTCGAGTCCGGGACGGCCGGGCTCTCAGCTCTTCGTGCCACCAGGGCCGCAATCAGATGGGGGAGCTGTTGCGGCAACCTGGTGTCACTCAGTGTTGCAGGCCGAGGCGTACCTCAGCCCGTGAGATCACTATCTCATCATTTGCGGGCATACGTTGCGGTCTCGGACGGACTGTTTACGTACTGTAAACAGACAACCTGCGTATCAGCGGACCCAATACGCGGGCGATACAGCGTCCCCACAGAAAATCGGCTAGGCATTTGGATGTACCTTGAGGTCCGGGGGTGGTGGCCAGATGTCGGATCGGGAAGGCGTCCTGACGCGGGTGGTCGACGAGATCACCGACTACGTACGCGCGGGGCTGAGCGTCCATCTGGTCGGCCCCCGCGGATCCGGGCGCAGCGAGCTCTGCGCGCTCGTGGCGGACCGGCTCGAAGACGACGACCTCCCGGTGCTCCAGGTCAGCGGCCATCGCGCTTGGCAGAACGAGCCGTTCGCGGCGCTGACCGCAGCCGGCATCGGCGGTGCCACCCCGGCCGGCCCCCGTCGCACCATCGGCGAGATGACGACGGCACTCAGCAAGCAGGTCGAGAACGGCACCGTCCTGGTCATCGACGATGCCGATGCGCTCGACACCTACTCGATCGGCGCGCTGCGCAACATCCACCGCCAGAGAAGACTCCCGGCCGTGACCAGCAGCCGCCACCAGCACCCGGTCGCCGAGAACACCCTGATGATCGGGATCGCACCCTCGGTCCAGGTTCGCACCCCGACGCTCGAGGTCGACGAGGTGCACGAGGAGTGCCGATCGATCCTCGGTGGTCCGGTGGAGGCCGGGTCCCTGGCGCGCATCGCGATGGCGACCGGCGGACTGCTCGGTCTGGTCAGGGCCATCGCCACCATCGGCCCGCGCGCTGGCGTGCTGGAGCAGCTCGACGGGCTGTGGCGGCTGCCGCTGCGTACGGGATGGGCCCCGGAGCTGGCCTCGGCCGTCGAGCCTCTCGTCGCCGGGCTCGACCAAGAGGCGTGGGACGCCGCGACCGCACTCGCGGTGACCGGTCCGGTGCCGCTGGACGAGGCCGAGAAGATCATCGAGCGCCGCGTGCTCGACGCGCTCTTCGCCCACGGACTCGCTCGGCACAGCGAGGACGCCCCCGGAAGCGGGGTCGTCGGTCTCTACCCGCCGATCATCGGTGACTACCTGGTCGCCGAAGGATCGGCGTTCGGGCTGGTGATCGCCCGCAACCATCTCGCCACCGAACAACGCCTCCTCGACTACGCCACCCACCGGCCGCGTGGCGCCGACGCGGCTCTCCTCCATCAGCGATCGATGCGCCAGATGGCCGACACGGTCGCCCGCGCCCGTCGCGCCTGGACCGAGACACCCTCGGCCGAGACGGCGCTGCCGCTGCTCATGGCGCTGCGCAACACCGCGGCGCCGCGCGATCAGATCGAGGAGCTCGAACGCCGCACGCCACTGGTCGACGAACCGGAGTCGGCCTGGCTGCTGGCCTGGATCGCCAACTGGAAGGCGATCGAGCTGGGTGACCTGGAGGCTGCCAACGAGGTGCTCGACCGGGGGCTGGAACGCCTGCCCGGCTTCGCGGCGACGCTGGAGGGCACTCGAGCGCACATCCGGTTCCAGACCACGTACGTCCCGGAGCTGCCGGACATCGAGCCCAGTCCCAGGGACGAGGTGGGCGTCGAGGTCCTCGGCATCGTCGCCGCAGAGCGGCTCCTGGCGGCCGGCTCGGTAGAGCAGGCCCGCAACCTGCTCGAGAGCCAGCACCCCCAGAAGCCCTATCTCAACGGCCTGCATGCCTTCCTCACCGGCCTGGCCGACGTGCTCGGCGGTGACCTGGATCGTGCCATCGACCTGGCCCACGACCGGCTCGAGACGGCCAGCCAGGGCGAGAGCGCCGAGCTCATCCTGATCCCCGCCTACCTCAGCGTGCTGGGCATGAGCATCGCCGGCCGGCTGACCGAGGCTAGCCAGGTCGGCTTCCGCGCTCTCTCCTCCTCGAGCGTCGCCGCGCACCGCGACCTCTCGCACACCGGCATCCTGACCCTCGGCGCGGAGATCGCGATGGCCCAGGGCCGACCCGAGTACGCCCGCAGCCTCGCCTCCCAGATCGGTGGCGCGAAGGTCCCGCTCGGGCCCTGGCCCGGAATGGTGGCAGGCATCATGGCGCCCGCCAGCGGCCGGATGCCGAGCCTCAAGGAGCTATGCGAGCTCGTCGGCCAGCGGCTCGACGCCGGCTACATCACCGGCGCCGTCTTCCTCGCCGTCGAGGCGGTCGAGCGCGGAGCGAACGAGAACAAGCACATCGCCCGGGCGACCGCGGCCGCCGCAGCAACCGAGAGCCCGCTGCTGGTCGGCATGGGAGCGTACGCAGCGGCCACCGCCGCCCGAGACATCGACGGCCTCCGGGAGGCCATCGTCGTCCTCGCCGATGCAGGGGCCCTCGTTTTCGTCACCAGAGCCGCGATCTCGCTGGCGATCCTCCAGCGCGAGACAGGCGACCTGGCCGAGGCCGCAGAGACCCTCGACATGGCGTGGGAGCGTTCCGAGATCTCCGGGAGCCGGACGGGCATGTTCGGCCGCGCGGTGACCCATATCGGGCTCTCCGCGCGGGAGAGCGAGGTGGTGCGGCTGTTGCCGGACGGCCCGACCACCGCATCGCTGGCGGCCGACCTGGAGATGAGCACTCGCACCGTCGAGACCCACCTGCACAACATCAGCCGCAAGATCGGAGTCTCCGGACGGGAGGACCTCACCCGGGTGGCGAGCACCTGGCTGCGGCCGATCCCGGACGGCGACTACTCAGCAGGCGTCAGGCACTTCACCAGCGGATCGTAGAGCTCCTTGCTGGCCTTCTGATCCGCCTCGGACAGGTCCTCCGGGCTGATCTCGGCGACGTCCTCGGACTCGACCAGGAGACGCACCGCCTCGTCGGAGAGGTCGGACTCGTAGTAGGTCCTCGCCAGGCAGGCGGACTGCTCCTCGGTCACCTGCTCACCGCTGCTCTTGGCGATCTGGTCCTCGATGTCCGCGACGCTGGGCCTGTCACCGCCGCCCTCGCCACCGCCGCACGCCGTCAACACGAACAGGGTCAGCAGGGACACCGCGGCAAGCACGACCGGGCGGCGGTGAGCATTGCCTCGGGCTCCGCTTCGGCGGTGGGGGTTCGCCATCATGACGAGGAATCATGGCGTACGCGCTCCCCCACCGCTACTCGGCTCAGGAGGTGGTCAGGAAGAAGAGCAGGTCCTGGCGGGTGAGGACGCCGACGGGCTTGCCGTCCTCGTGCACCAGCAGCGCGTCGGAGGAGCCCAACGTGTGGGCGGCGTCGTGCGCGTCGGCGCCGGAGCCGATCGAGGGCAACGGCGGGGACATGTGCTCCTCGACGGGGTCGGTGAGCTTGGCCTTGCCGGTGAACAGCGCGTCCAGCAGGGTGCGCTCCGAGACCGAGCCGGCGACCTCCGCAGCCACGATCGGCGGCTCGGCGCGGACGACGGGCATCTGCGAGACGCCGTACTCCTGCAGGATGTGCACCGCCTCGGCGATCGTCTCGCCGGGGTGGGTGTGGACGAGGTCGGGCAGCCGGCCGGACTTGCCGCGCAGCACGTCGCCGACGGTCTGCTTGGCCGCCTCACCGATCGCGAAGCCGTACTGCGCCAGCCACTCGTCGTTGAACACCTTGGTCAGGTAGCCGCGGCCGGAGTCGGGCAGCAGCACGACGATCACGGCGTTCTCCCCCTCCGGCGTGCCGGCCAGCTCCTCGGCCAGCTGCTTGGCGGCGTACGCAGCCATGCCGGCGCTGCCGCCGACGAGCATCTGCTCCTCGCGGGCGAGCCTGCGGGTGTAGGCGAAGGAGTCGGCGTCGGAGACCTCGATGATCCGGTCGGCGACATCGCGGTCGTACGTCTCCGGCCAGAAGTCCTCACCGACACCCTCGACCAGGTAAGGCCGACCCGAGCCACCGGAGTAGACGGACCCGGCCGGATCGGCGCCGATGATCTTCACATCCGGGTTCTGCTCCTTGAGGTAGCGGCCGATCCCGGAGATCGTGCCGCCGGTGCCGACACCGGCGACGAAGTGGGTGATCTTCCCCTCCGTCTGGCGCCAGATCTCGGGGCCGGTCTCTTCGTAGTGGGAGCGAGGGTTGTTGGGGTTGGCGTACTGGTTCGGCTTCCAGGCCCCGGGCTGAGAGGCGAGCCGGTCACTGACGTTGTAGTAGGAGTCGGGGTGCTCCGGCGGGACGGCCGTGGGCGCGACGACGACCTCGGCGCCGTAGGCCTTCAGCACGTTGCGCTTGTCCTCGCTGACCTTGTCGGGGCAGACGAAGACGCACTTGTAGCCCTTCTGCTGCGCCACCATCGCCAGGCCGACCCCGGTGTTGCCGGAGGTCGGCTCCACGATCGTCCCGCCGGGCTTGAGCTCACCGGACGCCTCGGCCGCCTCGATCATCCGGGTGGCGATGCGGTCCTTCACCGAACCACCAGGATTGAGGTATTCCACCTTGGCCAGAACCAGCGGTCCCGCCCCCGGTCGAGGCGCCCCGGCGCCGTCCAACGCACGCTCCAGCCGCACGAGCGGAGTGTTGCCGATCAGGTCGAGAAGCGAGTCCACGTACTCCATGGCCCCAGCGTAGGTCCACTAGGTGAGATCCCCTATATCTGACCTACGGAGTGCCCGGTATGGGGTCGAAGACTTTAGAGTGTCCCCGTGGCGAAGAAGAGTCTGGCTCGCAAGACCGCGTACGCCGGTGGCGGTGTTCTGGCCGCGACCGCCGCGTTCGCCGGGATCCTCGTCGCGGAAGCAGCGCTTGCCGTCCGGGCGACGCACCAGGTCAAGATGCCGGTGGCTCCCTCCCCGACAGGGTGGTACGGAGCGCGTCAGGCCGGCCGGCCGATCAACATCGCGCTGCTCGGCGACTCGAGCGCCGCTGGCTACGGGATGACCGAGGTCGAGGACACGCCTGGTGCCGTGCTCGCCTCCGGGGTGTCGGAGAAGGCACATCGCCCGGTGCGGCTGCACGATCTCTCCGAGATCGGCGCCAAGTCCTCCGACCTGCACCCGCAGGTCGAGAAGGCGATCGCCGCCGACGCCGACATCGCGGTCATCCTGGTCGGCTCCAACGACGTGATCCGGCGGGTGCGTCCGCGGGTCGCGGTCAGCCACCTCGCCCAGGCCGTCATCCGGCTCCAGGAGGCGGGGGTGAAGGTGCTCGTCGGCACCGTCCCCGACCTCAGCACGGCTACCCCGATCCTGCCGCCGCTGCGCTCGATCATGCGCGCCTGGTCGATCCGCATCGCCGCCGGCCAGATGTTCCACGTCGTCCGCGCCGGTGGCCACACCGTGTCCTTGGGCGACGTTCTCGGGCCGGCCTTCAAGGCCACCCCGGCGTTCTGGTTCGGCGCCGACCTGTTCCATCCCTCCGCCGCCGGCTACCACGCCCTCGGCGAGGTGCTGGTCCCGCCGACGCTCTCGGTGCTGGGCCTCGTGGGCGACGAGAACGCGATCCTGGAGACCTACAACGGCAAGCAGGTGATGCCGCTCGCGGCCGCCTCGCTGCGTGCGGTCATCCGGCCAGGAACCGAGATCGACCCTGCTCCGCGCCCCCGTGGCCGCGTCGGCCGCAACTGGGCCCGTGCTCGCTCGTTCGAGAACGAGCAGCGGCCGCCCCACCGTGGCGAGCGTCCTTCCGAGACTCCCCCGCCCGCGGTGCGGCAGCCCGCTCAGCGCTGAGCACCCTTCGCCGAGACGTCACGCGCGTCGGTCGAGGCGTCACGTACGTCGGCCGAGTTGACATCGAACTGACGTCTCGACCGGCCCAACTGACGTCTCGGCGAAATCAAGTCCGCCCCGCTCCGGTTGGAGCGGGGCGGACTTGTGACGGATCGATCAGTCCTGCTGCAGGATCGCGAGGATGCGAAGCAGGTAGAAGTAGATCATCACCAGGCTCGCGGTCAGCGCGAACGCGGCACGCCAGGACTCCCGCTCCTCGAGCTGGTTGGCGACGCCCTGCTCGACGAAGTCGAAGTCGAGGATCAGGCTGAAGATTCCGAAGGCCAGGCCGGCGATGGAGAACACCAGACCCATCGGGCCCATCCCGAACAGCCCCATGCCCCCGCCGAAGAGGCCGAGGACGACCTCGAGAAGAATGAGCCCGAGGAGGCCGAAGCCGGCGGCCATCATGAAGGTGCGGAACTTGGCGCCGACCTTGATGTCGAAGAACTTGTACGCCGCCAGGACACCCGCGAACGCCGCGAACGTGCCGAGCACGGCCTGCACGACGATGCCGCCGCCGAACATGGCGTCGAAGGTCTTGCTGATGCCGCCGAGCAGCATCCCCTGGAGCACGGCATAGGCGAGGACCAGCGCGGGGCTGACCACTCGCTTGAAGCTGTTGACGAGCCCGAGGATCAGGCCGCCGATCGAGCCGATCGCAGTCGCGGCGTACAGCGGCCCCAGGTTGGCGCCCGGGGCGATCTCCGGGGTCAGCATCCAGGTGGCGATCGCCGCAAGGACTGTGAGTCCGACCGAGATCGCGGTCTTCTGCACCACCGAGTCGATCGTCATGGGGGCACCGACGGTGGGAGCCTGAGGGCCGCCGGTCGACCACTGGCTCGGGTCCTGACCGTAGCCGGCGTACGGAGCGCCGTTGCCACCGTAGGTCGCGTTGCCGTAGGCGTTGTGTGACGGCTGCCCGAAGCCCTCTGACCGACGGAACACCGGGTTGTTGCTCTGCATCTAGTGGTCACTCCTCGAAAAGCGACTGGAGAGGCGCCGCCACGGTGGCGGCTCCTGTGTGGCCAGCGTACCGGCCTGGTGTCTTGCTCAACGTCCGGGACAACCCTGGTGTTCCGGAATCACAGAAGTGCCCCGGGTGGGACTCGAACCCACATCTGGACGAGTTTAAGTCGTCATCCTCTGCCAGTTGGGACACCGGGGCGAACAGCCAGACCCTAGCGTCATAAGTACGTCTGGCGCTGATGAAGCGCGTGCGCACCGGCGACCCGGTCGATGAAGAGCAGGCCGTCGGTGTGGTCGATCTCGTGCTGCAGGCAGCGGGCCTCGAAGGCGTCGGTGACGATCTCGACGGTCTCGCCGGTGACCGGGAGCTGGCCGCGTACGGTCAGCCGGGAGGCCCGCTTCACGTCGCCGGTCAGGTCAGGGACGGACATGCAGCCCTCACGGGCCTTCTCGTTGCGGCTGGCTTCGAGGACCTCCGCGTTGCACAGGACGTACGTTCCGTGGTGGGTCTTGGTCTTCACGTGGGTGGAGACGTCGACGCAGAAGACCCGGGCCGAGACCCCGACCTGGTCGGCGGCCAGGCCGACGCAGCCGGGCGAGACCCGCATGGTGGCGATCAGGTCGGCGGCCAGCTGGATGGTCTCGGGGGCGGTCGGGTCGACGTCCTTGCCGGGCACGGAGAGGACGTGAGCCGGGGCGCGTACGACCTCGAGGACCTTGCCCTCGACACCTAGCTCCGCCTCGGTCCAGGCCGCCACTCGTTCGTTGAAGCTCACAGGTCGTCGGCCTCGATCGGCCGCAGGGTGGCGTCGACGCCGAGCTCCTGGGCGACCCGCTTGATCGACGCCTCGAGCACGGAGACATCGGCGTCCGCCGGCAGCTCGAGCTCGGCGACGACGACATAGAGGTCGCCGGAGAGACGGGTGGTCAGGTCGGTGATGTTGCCGCCGACGGCAGCGATCTCGGCGGTCACCGTGGAGACGATGCCGGGGCGGTCACCGCCGTGGACGGAGAGCACGAAGAGCCGACCTGCGCCGGCCGGCGCCTGCTCCTCGGGCAGCTCGTAGACCGTGACGGTGAGGGTGCCGTCGGACGCGATCGGCTCCAGGTCAGCCCGGATGGCATCGGTGGTCGCCTCTCCCGCGCAGAGCAGAGTCATCGCGAAATGACCTCGCAGCCGGGTCATCGTCGAGTCCTCGAGGTTCAGTCCGAGTCCGGCCAGGCGGGCGGTGGTGTCGGCGATGATCCCCGGGCGGTCGTGTCCCAGGACGGTGATGGCGTGGATGGTCACCAAACCATTGTCACCCGCGGACCGCCGATGGCGGACCGCGGGTGACTCAGATGGACGTCGACGGCTGAGGGATCAGCCGCGGAACCACTTGTCCTTCTCCTCCTGGGAGGGGTCGACCGGCTCGGGAGCGAACTCGGGAGCGTCCTCCGAGGTGGGCTTGACCGCGGTGTCGCCGCCGCCCAGGTCGTCGTAGGAGGTCTGGTCCGAGTCGGAGCCGGTCGCCTGGGTCGGGACCTCGGTGGCGTAGGGGTCGGCGGGCGGGATCGGGTCGGTGAGCGGGTCACCGGTGACCCCGGCCTGCGGAGCGGACGGCGCCGGCGGTGCGGGCGGGTAGCCGCCGTACTCGCTGGTCGAGGACGAGTCCGGGGCTGCTGGAGCAGCGGCAGCAGCAGGGGACTCGGCGACGAAGGCGTCGTCGGCGTCGGGCTCGGTGGTCGAGTCCGGGGCGGACGCGGGCGCGGACTTCTGGTCGGAGTCGTGGAGGTGCAGCTTGTCGGAAGCAACACCAGCAGCGGTCGAGACCTTCTCCTTGGCCTGCTCCGCGTAGGGACCGGCCTTCTCCTTCACCGCCTCGGCATAGGGACTCGCCTTGGCCATGGCGGCCTCGGCATAGGGAGCAGCCTTCTCCTTGAGGGGCGCCGCCTTCTCTGAGGCGGTCGCGAGGGCCGACTGGACGCGCGGGTCGTGGGTGACCTTGTTCGCGCCGGCCTTCAGCTGCTCAGACTTGTTCTTGACCAGCACGCCGACACCAGCGGCAGCGATGGCAAGCAGGATGAGCTTTTTCACTTCTTGACCTTCCGAGAGACAGGTTTGGTTCGGTTTGATTGAGTCGGTGAACCCAAACCTAGGCGCCAAACACAAAGATCAAGTCCCCCGACATGCCTAGTCTCTAACGGACCAGGCGATTCCGTCGAGGATGTCCGATTCGGAGACCAGCAGAGACTCGACCTGCGAGCGTCTGAGGATCCGGTCGAGGATCAGCCCGCCGGCCGCGATGACGTCGGCGCGACCCGGGTGCATCCAGGGCAGCGCGAGCCTCTCCTCGACGGTCAGCGCGAGCAGCCGCTCGACGATCCCGTAGACCTCGTCGTGAGCGAACTCGGCGTGGTCGGTGGCAGTGCGGTCGTACGCCGTCAGCTCGAGCAGCCCCATGGTCAGCTGGACGGCGGTGCCGCCGACCACGACCACGGAGCCGGCGGCCGCCGGGTCGACGGGGCAGCCATCGAGGTGGCCGTCGATGTCGCGTACGCAGGCATCGATCTCCTCCCTCGTCGGCGGGTCCGAGCGCAGATGGCGCTCGTGGAGGCGCACGGAGCCGATGTCCATCGAGTGGCTGCTGGTCGGCGTGGGGCCCTCGCCCAGGATCAGCTCGGTCGAGCCGCCGCCGATGTCGATCACCAGCAGCGGTGGCGGCGGGGTGCCCTGGAGGTTGCGGACGGCGCCGCCGAACGAGAGCGCCGCCTCCTCCGCCCCGGTGACGACCTCAGGCGTGACTCCCAGACGAGCGCGTACGCCGTCGGTGAAGGTCGCCGCGTTGGCGGCGTCCCGGGTGGCCGAGGTGGCGACGAAGCGCACCCTCTCGACCTCGTGGTCGCGGATCAGCGCGGCGTACTCGTCGATGGCTCCGAAGGCTCGTGCCAGTGCCTCCTCGGCGAGCACACCGGTGCGGTCGACGCCCTGGCCGAGTCGGACCATGCGGGCCTCGCGTACGTCCTCGGTCAGGCCGTCGGCCGTGACGGTGGCGATCAGGAGCTTGATCGTGTTGGTGCCGCAGTCGATGGCAGCGACCTTGGTCTCGACAGGCTCGACCCGTCGGGTCACTGCTCCTCGTCCTCGAGCTCCAGATCCACGCACGGGCCAGCCTTCCACCACTCGCCGAGCCGCTCGAGCACCTCGTCGCCGAGCGGGTTCACGCCCGGCCCCTGGGCCAGCGCCTGGCCGGCGAGGACGTGCAGACACTTGACCCGGTTCGGCATCCCACCTGCGGAGATGCCGTGGATCTCGGGCGGGTCGCCGAGCTCGTAGCGAGCCTCGAGGTAGGCCTCGTGGGCCTTGGCGTAGGCGGCGGCGAGCTCCTCGTCCTCGGCGAGCCGCGCCTCCATGTCCTTCATCACGTGGGTGCCCTCGAGGGTGCCGATCTTCGAGGCGGCTCGCGGGCAGGTGAGATAGAAGGTCGTGGGGAACGGGGTGCCGTTGGGCAGCCGCGGCTCGGTGGTCACCACATCGGGCAACGAGCACGGGCAGCGGTGCCCGACCTCGTGGATCCCCCGTGGCTCGCGTCCCAGCTGTGCCGCGATCGCGGACACGTCCTTGGGATCGATGGCCATGTCGTCAGTCTTTCTTCTGCTGTGCTTCTCGACCGGGCGGGTCGATCTCCGACTCCGGCCCGTCTCCTGTCTGCTCCGGCGGGTCACCGGCCAGCAGCACGGAACCCCACGCATCGTCCCACCAGGCCTTCGGCTTCTCCGCACTGCCCACCGAATCGGGGTCGGTGAGCTCCGGTTCGGTCTGGATCCGCTCGCCGTTCTCGTCGAGGGCGACGTACGCGGTCTCTCCCGGCATCACGTACCCGAACCGTTCCCGGGCCTGCTGCTGGACGAAGGCGGGGTCCTCCCAGCGACGGGTCTGCTCCTCGAGCCGCTTGATGTGCTCTTTGCGCTCGGCGATCTCGGTCTGGAGGGCGTTGATGTCGTTGCGCTGCTGGATGTAGGCCCGCAGCGAGGAGGCATAGGAGATCACCAGCACCGAGGCGACCAGCATGATCATCATCGCCCGGCCGGTGAGCCTGGGCCGGCGCAACCGCTTGCGCAGCGTCTCGAGACCGCCGCTCGATGCCGGCCGGGCCACCCTCGGGGCACCCGGCCGCCGTCCCGGGCCCTGCGGGGCCCGGGGACCGCGTACGCGCTTGCTCTGACTCTGCTGCCCCGGTCCCTTCGTTGCCACGTCGCTCATCCTCCCATCCGAGACCAGCGAGTCGGCGCATCTGTCCCGCCGAGCCGCGCCGAGTCTGGCCCAGATCGCGCCGCAATACGGTAAAACGTGACGAACAGCCTCCGCGAGGCACCGGCAGGTGTGGCCCACGGCCGCGCCGTTCACGCGTGCCCCTGCTTCTCGGGGATTTGGGAACGGTTACGAAAATCGAGCGAATTGTGCGAGGGGATCCATCATGAAGACCAACACCCGACGACTGGCACGTGTCATCGTCGTCCCGGCCGTGTGCGCGCTCGCGCTGAGCGCGTGCGGCGGCGCGGAACGACCGACGGCGGACGAGCTGTCCGAGTCGCTGAAGGGCGGGAAGGCCGCCGAGGTGCTCAAGCTCCCGAGCAGCGTCCCGGAGCCTGCCGTGGACTGCATCGCCGAGACTCTCGTCGACTCCGACATCTCCGACGAGGCCCTCGCGAACCTCATGGAGGGCAAGGACAACACCCGCGAGGAGAAGGACGAGGACGTCATCGAGGGCCTCTCCGACGACATCCAGAAGTGCGTCACCGACGCCATCAAGTAGAACCGCACGAACGAGCTGCGGCCCGGTCCGAGGACCGAGCCGCAGCTCGTGTTTTCAGTGCCTGTCGAGGCCGGCCTGTCTCAGGCCTGGTAGCGCGGGAACGCGGAGGCGCCGGCGTAGCGGGCGGCCTCACCGAGCTCGTCCTCGATGCGGAGGAGCTGGTTGTATTTCGCCACGCGCTCGGAGCGGGCCGGCGCGCCGGTCTTGATCTGGCCGGAGCCGACGGCGACGGCGAGGTCGGCGATGGTGGTGTCCTCGGTCTCGCCGGAGCGGTGGGACATCATCGTCTTGAAGCCGGCACGGTGAGCCATGTCGACGGCGTCGAGGGTCTCGGTGAGCGTGCCGATCTGGTTGACCTTGACCAGCAGCGCGTTGCCCTGACCGCCCGCGATGCCGCGGGCGAGGCGCTCGACGTTGGTGACGAACAGGTCGTCGCCGACGAGCTGGGTCTTGGAGCCGATGGCGTCGGTGATCGCCTTCCAGCCGTCCCAGTCCTCCTCATCGAGCGGGTCCTCGATGGAGACAATCGGGTAGGCCGCGACGAGCTCCTCGTAGTAGGCGGTCATCTCCTCGGCGGTCTTCTTGGCGCCCTCGAAGAGGTACGCCCCGTCCTGGTAGAACTCGGAGGCGGCCACGTCGAGCGCGAGCACGACGTCCTTGCCGAGCTCGTAGCCGGCCTTGCCGATCGCCTCGGCGATCAGGTCGAGGGCGGCGCGGTTGGACTCGAGGTTGGGCGCGAAGCCACCCTCGTCGCCGAGGCCGGTGGCCAGGCCCTTCTCCTTCAGCACGGACTTGAGCGCGTGGTAGACCTCGGCGCCGATGCGCAGCGCCTCGGCGAAGGTAGGCGCGCCGATCGGCGCGATCATGAACTCCTGGATGTCGACGTTGGAGTCCGCGTGGGAGCCACCGTTGAGGATGTTGAGCATCGGCACCGGGAGCACGTGGGCGTTGGGGCCACCGACGTAGCGGAACAGGGAGAGGCCCGCCGAGTCGGCCGCGGCCTTCGCCACGGCGAGCGAGACACCGAGGATCGCGTTGGCACCCGCGGTGGCCTTGTTGGGGGTCGCGTCGGCCTCGATCATCGCCTGGTCGATGGCGCGCTGGTCGTCGGCGTCGTAGCCCTCGATCGCAGGGGCGAGCGTCTCCACCACGGCGGTGACGGCGTTCTGCACGCCCTTGCCGCCATAGCGCTCGCCGCCGTCGCGCAGCTCGACGGCCTCGAAGGCTCCGGTCGAGGCGCCACTCGGAACCTGGGCGCGGGCGAAGGTGCCGTCGTCGAGGACGACCTCAACTTCAACGGTCGGGTTGCCTCGTGAATCGAGGATCTCGCGGGCGCCTACGGCTTCGATCGATGCCACTGAACTACTCCTGGGTCAGGACTGGATTAATAAGCGGGGAGGTGTCGTCCGTCAGCCTATTACCCGGCCGGATGGGCCTGGCGATTGGAACGTTAACCGGTCGGTAGACCCCTTCCAGCCCCTGCCCACCTGGTGTTCATGCCGAGGTCGGCACGTCGTCATCGTCCCGATGCCTCCGGGTGCGGTGCCGCCCGGATCGTTCCTCCGGCAACATTTCCCCGAGAGGAACCTCACATGCGTCTCCACAAGAACCGTCTCGCACTCGCCGGAGTCGGCGTCCTGGCCATCGGGGGCCTGGGCGTCTCGCTGATGACCGTGCTCGGTGGCACCGCCACCGCCGATCCGGGCCGGCACCGCGAGTTCAGCCGGCTCGCGACCTATCCGGTCTTCCAGAACGTACCCGCCGGGGCCGACCCGGCCGACGCGACCGTCGCCGAGATCTCGGCCGTCTCCGAGGACGGCAGGACGCTGGCCTACACCGACGCGGCCGGCGGCCGGATCGGCTTCCTGGACATCACCGACCCCTCCTCGCCGAAGGGCATCGGCAGCCACGACGTGGCCGGAGCGAAGGGCGGCTCGCCGACGTCGGTCTCGATCGTGGGCGACTACGCCCTCGTCGTCGTCGACGAGTCGACCTACCCCGGCCTCGAGGACACCGAGTGGGAGGACGAGGAGCCTGCCGTCGGCACCCGTGCGGGGCGGATCGACGTGATCTCGCTGGCCACCCCGCACGAGGAGGTGGCCTCGTACGATCTGGGCGGTCAGCCCGACTCGATCGCGGTCAGCCCCGACGGGACGTACGCCGCGATCGCGATGGAGAACCAGCGCAACGAGGCCGCCACCCCTGCCGGCGGCGAGGAGGGTGACCTGCCCCAGGCACCGGCCGGATCGGTCAAGATCGTCGGCCTCGACGGCCGGCCGGCCGAGTGGCGGATCACCGACGTGGCGCTGCCCGCCTCGCTGCTGAAGGGGCTGGACACACCGGAGGACGCCGAGCCGGAGTACGTCGACATCAACGCCGACAACCAGCTCGCGCTCACGTTGCAGGAGAACAACGGCGTCGCGATCATCGACCTACCGTCCGCGACCGTCGAGACGGCGTGGAGCGCCGGGAACGCAGTCGTCTCCGGGGTGGACGGGAGCAAGGACGGGCGGTTCAACCCGGTCGACACCATCGACGCGCCCCGCGAGCCCGACTCGATCCAGTGGGTCGGATCCGGCCTCGTCGCGACGGCGAACGAAGGTGACTGGAAGGGCGGCACCCGCGGCTGGACCGTCTTCCGCGCCGCGACCGGAGAGGTGGTCTGGGACGCCGGGTCCACCTTCGAGGACCTCGCCACGAAGTACGGCCTGCACAACAACGACCGCGCCGCCAAGAAGGGCGCGGAGCCCGAGGGGCTGGCCTTCGAGACCTTCGGTGGCGTCCCGTACGCCTTCGTCGGCTCCGAGCGCAGCAACTTCGTGGCCGTCTACGACATGCGTACGCCGTCGGCTCCGAGGTTCACGCAGGTGCTGCCGGCGACCAACGGGCCCGAGGGGCTGCTGCCGATCCCGTCGCGCAACCTGCTGGCCATCTCTTCCGAGGAGGACTCGGCCGAGGACCTGGTCCGGGCGTCGGTCTCGCTCTACGGGTTCGGCCGGAAGTCGTCGTCCTCCCCGACCGTGGAGTCGGCCTCCCGGCACGGCAAGCCGATCGGCTGGGGTGCGCTCGGTGCGCTCTCGAAGGTGCCCGGCGAGCCCGGCAAGCTCTACGCCGCGAGCGACGCGGCCTACGCCACCGGCCGGATCTACACCCTCTCGGTGAACCGCTCCCCCGCCGTGATCCGCGACGTCCTCGAGGTCACCGACGCCTCGGGCGAGGTGGCCGAGGGGCTCGACATCGAGGGCCTTGCCGCCCGCCGTGGCGGTGGCTTCTGGGTGGCGAACGAGGGTGCGGCCGGCGCCGGGAACGCCCTGCTCCGTCTCGACGGCACCGGCCGGATCGCGAAGACGGTGCCGCTGCCCGCGGAGGTCGCCGAGAAGGTCGGCAAGTGGGGTCTCGAGGGCGTCACGGTGACCGGGAAGCGTCGCTCGGAGAAGGTGTACGTCGCGCTCCAGCGCCCGCTGTGGGCCGACTCGACCGCGAAGAAGCCCGGCGTCGACGGCGCGGGCACGGCTCGGATCGGTCGCTACACCCCGGCAACGGGCGAGTGGGAGTGGTTCGGCTACGGCCTGGAGTCGACCTCGGTGGCCGGTGACTGGCTCGGGCTGTCCGAGATCACCGCCATCGACGAGGACACCCTCGCCGTCATCGAGCGCGACAAGCAGAACGGCACCACCGCCGCGATCAAGCGGGTCTACACGGTCGACGTGCCCCGCCACGGCGTCAGCGGGCTCAGCCCCGTGACCCCGCTGCGCAAGCGCCTGGCGTACGACCTGCTGCCTGCGCTGCAGGCCACCAACGGATGGACGCAGGAGAAGCTCGAGGGCTTCACCATCGGCGCCGATGGTCACGCGTACGCGGTCACCGACAACGACGGGCTCGAGGACGCCACCGGAGAGACGGTCTTCCTCGACCTCGGTCGGGCATCCAAGCGCTGAGGATCACCATCACGGCGGCCCGTCACCGTTTCGGTGGCGGGCCGATGTGTGTCCTGGGCCGGTCAGTCCTCGGAGCAGCTGCCGGCCGGGAGGTGCGTGCCGGCCCACTCGGTGAGCGCGCCGAGCGTCGGAGCGAGCGCAGCACCGGACCCGGTGAGCGCGTAGCGGACGGCTACCGGCGGTCCCGGGTCGACCTCGCGGGCGAGCAGTCCCAGGCCGGCCAGCTCGCTGAGCCGCTCGGAGAGCATCGAGTCGCTGATGCCGGCGACGGCTCGCTTGAGCTCCGCGAACCCGAGCGGGCCCTGGGTCAGGCTGCCGAGGATCACGCCGTTCCAGCGCTTGCCGAGGAAGTCGAAGGCCCTCACCAGCGCGGCATTGCACACCTGGGGATCGTGTGCGGGCTTCGTCGCGGGCATGGGTCCCAGCGTACAGGACTTGCCTGAAACCCGAGGTACTACTATTTTCGTAGTAACCGGAATATCCCTAGTAACCACGGAGTTCAGAGCGACATGACCGACACCACCCTTGAGACCACCACGCTCGAGAAGCTGGACGACCGCGGCCGCCAGATCGTCTTCACCGGTGCGCGCACGTCCAACACCTTCGCCGACACTCCTGTCACCGACGACGAGCTCGCCGACATCTGGGAGCTCACCCGCTGGACCCCGACGATGGCCAACACCCAGCCGCTGCGTGTCGTGTTCGTGCGCACGGGAGAGGGCAAGGAGCGCCTCCTCCCGCACATCGCCGAGGGCAACGTCGAGAAGACCAAGGCCGCCCCGGCCACCGCGATCGTCGCCTACGACAACAACTGGCACCAGGAGATCCCGAACGTCTTCCCGATCCGCCCGGAGATGAAGGACTACTTCGACGCCGACGAGAACGCCCGCCACGGCGCCGGCGGCTGGTCCGCTGGTCTTCAGGCCGGTGCTTTCATCCTCGCCGTCCGCGCGGCCGGGCTGGCCGCCGGCCCGATCGCCGGCTACGACACCGCTGGCGTCGACAAGGAGTTCTTCCCCGAGGGCGACTGGACCACCAAGATGATCGTCAACATCGGCCACCCGGGCGAGAACCCGTGGTTCGACCGCCTCCCGCGCGTGGAGACCGAGGCCGCGGTGAAGTGGGCCTGACCCGCTGACCTGCACGTACGAGGGGCTCGCCTGCCACCACAGCAGGCGAGCGCCTATTTGTTTTCGCCGGAATACAGTTAGCCAAGCTAAACTTTGCCTCGATGCCTGTGACCAACACCAGCCCCCGCCTCACCTTCGCCATCGTCGCCATCGGCGTCTGCTCCTACTCGTTGCTGCAGTCGGTCTCCGTCCCGACGATGCCGCTGATCCAGACCGAGCTGGAGACCGACCAGGCGACCGCCTCCTGGATCCTGACCGCATTCCTGCTCTCGGCGTCGGTCGCGACCCCGATCATCGGCAGGATGGGCGACTCGTTCGGCAAGCGCCGGATGTACGTGTGGAGCCTGGCCGCCCTCACCGCCGGCGCTCTCCTCGCCGCCGCGGCCCCCAGCATCGAGGTCATGATCGGCGCGCGAGTCCTCCAAGGGCTGGGTGGCGGCACCTTGCCGCTGGCTTTCGCGATCCTGCGTGACGAGCTGCCCAAGGAACGCGTCGCCGGTGCGATCGCGGTGACCTCGTCGCTGCTCTCGATGGGCTTCGCGGCCGGGATCGTGCTGGCAGGTCCGGTTGCCGCGACCCTGGGTTTCCGGGCGCTGTTCCTGCTGCCCGCGCTGGTCGCGGCCGGTGCCGCGATCGCGGCGTTGCGGATGGTGCCCGAGTCCCCCGTCCTCACCCGTGAGCCGATCCCGCTGCTCCCCGCCGTACTCCTCGCCGGTTGGCTCGTCGCGCTCCTCCTCGGTGTCAGTCGGGCACCGTCGTGGGGCTGGACCTCGCCCGCCACCCTCGGGCTGCTCGGCGCCGCCGCTGTGCTGCTGGCCGTCTGGATCCGGGTCGAGTGGACCGTACGACAGCCACTGGTCGACCTGCGGCTGATGGGTCGCCGCGGCGTCTGGACCGCCAACCTGGTCGCCCTGCTGATCGGCATCGCGATGTACGCCTCCTTCGGTTTCATCCCGCAGCTGACCCAGACCCCGTCGTCGGCCGGCTACGGGTTCGGCGCGTCGATCACCGTCGCCGGCTACCTGATGCTCCCGACAGCCATCACGTCGTTCCTGTGCGGACTGGTCAGCGCGCGGCTCGCCGACCTCATCGGGATGCGTCGCATCCTGGTCATCGGCGGGCTGCTCACCGCGGTCTCCCTGGCCATGGTCGCCTTCGTCCACGACGAGCCGTGGCAGATGTGCGTGGCCGCCGGACTCTCCGGCCTCGGCACAGGTCTTGTCTTCGCCAACCTCGCCAACGCGGTCGTGGCCGCCGTGCCGCCGGAGCACACCGGCGTGGCCACCGGCATGAACGCCAACATCCGCACCGTCGGCGGCACCATCGGCACCGCGGCGATGACCTCCCTGGTCACCGCCCAGACCCTGCCCTCCGGCTACCCGACCGAGCAGGGCTACATCAACGGCTTCGGCTTCCTCACTCTCGTCGCCCTGGGCGCGGCCCTCGCGGCCATGCTCATCCCCCTCGCTCCGCGAAAGGTCACCCCGGTCGGCCGAGACGACCGGAGCGAGGTCGAGCGGCGAGCTTGCTCGTCCGCTCGCGCCGAGCGAGGGAGTGACCGCGCGAAGCGCGGAGACGTCACGTACGCCGGCCGAGGCGTCGCTCCCGTCGACCGAGGCGTCGCTCCCGTCGACCGAGGCGTCGCTCCCGTCGACCGAGGCGTCGCTCCCGTCGACCGAGGCGTCGCTCCCGTCGGCCGAGAGGGCACTGAGATGCCCTGTCGGCCGACGTAACTGACGTCTCGGCCGACGTAACTGACGTCTCGGCCGACGTAACTGACGTCTCGGCCGACGCGGGTGACGTCTCGGCCGACGTACGTGCCTACTCGGCGGGGTGGGCTCGCTCGGCGGCCTTGGCGGCCTGCCAGAGCTGCTCGACCTCGTCGACGGTGTAACGACGGCCCGAGGCGGCCTCGGGGCCGAAGACGTGCGGGTTGCGACGCTTCATCTTGGCGGTGAGGCCGGCGATGACGTCGTCCATCGTGAACTCGCCGGCCTCCTCGGCGATGGCGGCGTGAAAGTAGACCTGCAGCAGCAGGTCGCCGAGCTCGTCCTTGAGGTGCTCGGGGTCGCCCTCGTCGATCGCCCCGAGGACCTCGTCGGACTCCTCCCGCAGATACCGCGCCAGCGATGTGTGCGTCTGCGACGACTTCCACACGCAGCGCTCACGCATCAGCCGCATCAGGTCGAGGAACTCGACGAGCCCCTCCCCCGAGGCGTAGGTCCTGCCGCCGTCGTCCGCTGGGCTCATTCCAGCGCCCCGAACGCGCTCAGGCACTGCCGCAGCAGCGCTCCGCGACCGCCCTCCATGTCACCGACGACCGCGTCGGAGGCGGCCTCCGCCGGGGTCATCCAGGACAGCTCCAGGGCGTCCTGACGCGGCTCGCACTCGCCGGTCACGGGTACGACATAGACGAGCGAGACCGCGTGCTGGCGCGGGTCCTGGAAGCGCTCGCCGGGCCAGGGGAAGTATTCGGCGACGGTCACCGGCACCGTGGTCAGCGGCAGGGTCGGGAAGGCGACCGCGCCGAGGTCCTTCTCCAGGTTGCGCATCAACGCGTCACGGATCCGCTCGCCGTGCAGCACCCGGCCCGAGACCAGCGACCGCGTGATCGTGCCGGTGGTGGGCGAGCTCCGCAGCAGCAGCCCGACCTCGGACACCGCGCCGTCGGGATCGACACGCACCGGGACCGCCTCCACGTAGAGGATGGGAACCCGGCCGCGGGTCTCCCCCAGCTCCTCTTCCGAGAGCCATCCAGGCTCGGTGTCCCAACCACTGCCGAAGGGCTCCTCAGGGAAGGACTGCTCGCCGAAAGCCTCCATCGTCATGCGTCGATCCTGCCAGACAGATCCGTACGTGTCGGAGCGACGGCACCGCAGAATGGGACGCGTCTGCGGCGAGCTCCGACAGGACCGCATCGACCGACTCAGCCGGCGAGGCCCTCCAAGGCGGCGGCGTACAGGATCTGGGCGGCCTCCGCGGCCGCATCGGTGGCGGCGACCAAACGGACGGGCACCTCGAGGCTCATCCGGTCGTGAACTCCTCGATCTCGTCCGGGTTGTAGTAGTTCTGCGTCATCCCGTCGACGCGAACCAGGTATTTGCCACGCTTCTCGTCGTGATGGACAACCGTGCCCACGACGCCCCTCATTGTCTTGCCGGTGATGCGCACGGTCTGTCCGATGCTGAAAGTCCCCATGCTCGTGACACTAACCGGAACAAGCCTCGCGGGGCGGATCCGAGACGGCGCCGAGTCGGCTCGTCATGACGAGCCGACTCGGCGTAAGGGGTCAGGTGAGCGGGTCGATGATGGCGTCGATGACGACCCTCGCCCAGTCGAGGAGGTCAGGGCCGTCTAGGGGCTTGGCGGGGAAGCCGGAGGAGACCGGGCGCGGGACCATGATGGTGTCCAGCTGGGGCTTGACCAGGGACTTCGGGTACATCCGGTTCAGCCGGACGACACGGGAGTCGGGCAGCGAGACGGGGTGGAAGCGTACGTTCTTGCCGGCCAGGGTGACCTCGGAGACGCCGGCCTGGCGGGCGCGGGCACGGAAGCGGGCGACCTGCAGGAGCGAGGAGACCTCGGCGGGCGGCTTGCCGTAACGGTCGAGGAGCTCGGCGGCGACCGACTCGACGTCCTCGTCGGTTCGGACCTCGGCCAGGCGCTTGTAGATCTCCAGCCGCAACCGCTCCGAGGGGATGTAGTCGTGGGGCAGGTGAGCGTCGACGGGGAGCTCGATGCGAACCTCGTTGAACTCCTCGGCGGCGCCGTCCGGGCCGGCCTTGAACTCGGCGACGGCCTCTCCGACCAACCGCACGTAGAGGTCGAAGCCGACGTCGGCGATGTGGCCGGACTGCTCGCCTCCGAGCAGGTTGCCGGCGCCGCGGATCTCGAGGTCCTTCATCGCGATCGCCATGCCGCCACCGAGGTCAGAGTGCTGAGCCAGGGTGGCGAGGCGCTCGTGGGCCGTCTCGGTGAGCGGCTTCTCGCCGGGGTAGAGGAAGTAGGCGTAGGCGCGCTCGCGGGAACGGCCGACACGTCCGCGGAGCTGGTGGAGCTGCGACAGCCCCAGGGTGTCGGCGCGCTCGATGATCATCGTGTTGGCGTTGGAGACGTCGAGGCCGGACTCGACGAGCGTGGTGCACACGAGCACGTCGAACTCCTTCTCCCAGAAGTCGACCATCACCTGCTCGAGCTGCTTCTCGTGCATCTGGCCGTGGGCGACCGCGACCCGCGCCTCGGGCACCAGCTCGCGGATCCGCGCGGCCGCCTTCTCGATCGAGTTGACCCGGTTGTGGATGTAGAAGACCTGGCCCTCGCGGAGCAGCTCACGCCGCACCGAGGCGACGATCTGGCGGTCCTCGTAGGCACCGACGTACGTCAGGACCGGGTGTCGCTCCTCGGGCGGGGTGGTGATCGTGGACATCTCCCGGATGCCGGTGATCGACATCTCGAGCGTCCGCGGGATCGGGGTCGCTGACATCGACAGGAAGTCGACCGAGGTGCGCAGGCGCTTCATCGCCTCCTTGTGCTCGACGCCGAAGCGCTGCTCCTCGTCGACGATGATCAGGCCGAGATCCTTGAACCGGATGTCCTTGTTGAACAGGCGGTGCGTGCCGACCACGATGTCGATGGTGCCGTCGGCGAGGCCGGCCATCACCTCGGCGGCCTCCTTGTCGGTCTGGAAGCGGGACAGCCCGCGTACGTTGACGGGGAAGCCCGACATCCGCTCCATGAACGTCGACAGGTGCTGGGAGACCAGCAGCGTCGTCGGCACCAGGACCGCGACCTGCTTGCCGTCCTGGACCGCCTTGAACGCCGCCCGCACCGCGATCTCGGTCTTGCCGTAACCGACGTCGCCGCAGACCAGCCGGTCCATCGGCACCGGCCGCATCATGTCCTGCTTGACCTCGTCGATGACCGCTAGCTGGTCGGCGGTCTCCTGGAACGGGAAGGCGTCCTCGAGCTCGCGCTGCCAGGGGTTGTCGGGGCCGTACTGGAAGCCCTTGGTCGCCTGCCGGGCGGCATAGAGCTTGATCAGCTCGGCGGCGATCTCGCGAACCGCCTTGCGCGCGCGGGCCTTGCGCTTCTGCCAGTCGGCGCCGCCGAGCCGGTCGAGGCTCGGCTGCTCGCCGCCGACATACCTGGTGACCTGGTCGAGGGCGTCGGCAGGGACGTAGAGGCGGTCGGCCGGGCCGCCGCGCTTGGAGGCGCCGTACTCGAGGACGAGGTATTCGCGGGTCGCGCCCTGCACCTCGCGCTGCTTCATCTCGATGAACTGCCCGACCCCGTGCTGCTCGTGGACCACGTAGTCGCCGGGCTTCAGCTCGAGGGGGTCGATCTGCTTCTTGCGCCGGGTCGGCATCTTGACCATGTCGCGCGTCGACGACTTCTGCCCCGAGATGTCCTCACCGGTGAGCACGACCAGCTGGTTGCCCTCGTCGATGAAGCCGTGGTTGAGCCGGGCGTGGACGACGGTGACCGTCTTGTGGACGGGCTTGGCGGTCTCTTCGTCACCCTCTGCCAGACGAGCCGGGACGTCGCGCTCCGCCAGGGCTTCGACCGTACGCTGCGCCGTGCCGTGCGCGGGCTGGACCACGACCACGCGATAGGAGTCGTCGCGCCAGCGCTCGATGTCGGTCAGCGCCGCGGCGGTGTCGCCGCGGTAGGCCTTCGCGGGCTGCCAGTCGATCTTGCGGCCCGGGACACCGACGACGTCCGGGTCGGCCAGATCGCTCTCGGCATCGTCGAGGCCGAAGGGGCTGACCGACCACCACGGCTTGCCCTGGGCGATGGCATGGGCGCGCACATCAGCCAAGTCCTTGTAGGACGCCGCGGAGAGGTCGATCGGGGCGACTCCCCCGCTGGCCGCGGCGGCCCAGGAGGCGCCGAGGAACTCGTCGGCGGTGGCGACCAGGTCATGGGCACGGCTGCGGATCCGCTCGGGGTCGAGCAGCAGCACGTGGCCGTCTTCGGGGATCAGGTCGAGGAGGAGCTCCATGTCGTCGACGAGCGCCGGGGCGAGCGACTCCATGCCGTCGACCGCGATCCCGGCTGCGATCTTGTCGGTGAGCTCGACCAGGGTGGGATGGGCCTCGCCGAGCGCCTTGGCCCGCGCCCTGACCTCCGGGGTGAGCAGGAGCTCACGGCAGGGCGGGGCCCACAGCCGCTCGGTCTCACCGCCGTGCTCGGCCGGGATGGCGCGCTGGTCGGCGACCGCGAAGTGACGGAGCGAGTCGATCTCGTCGCCCCAGAACTCCACACGGACCGGGTGCTCCTCGGTGGGCGGGAAGACGTCGACGATGCCGCCGCGGACCGCGAACTCGCCGCGCTTCTCGACCAGGTCGACCCGGGAGTAGGCCGCGTCCGCGAGCTTCTGGACGACGTCGTCGAGGCGAGCCTCCTGGTCCTTGATCAGCTCGACCGGCTCCAGGTCGCCGAGGCCCTTGACCTGCGGTTGGAGCACGCTGCGGACCGGGGCGACGACGACCTTCAGCGGTCCGTGGGCGCCGTCAGCGTCGGGATGGCGCAGCCGCCGGAGCACGGCGAGCCGGCGCCCGACGGTGTCGCTGCGCGGGGAGAGCCGCTCGTGGGGCAGGGTCTCCCAGCTCGGGTAGAGGGCGACCGAGTCGGGCGGCAGCAGGTCGGTCAGGTCGTTGACCAGATCCTCGGCCTCGCGGGAGGTCGCGGTGACTGCGAGGACGGTGCGCTCCTGGCGTACGAGCCCGGTGACCACGAACGGACGCAGCGCCTCCGGCCCGGTGACGTCGAGCGCCAGCATCCGGCCGCCCTTGGCCTCCGCCATCACCTCGCTCAGGGCGGCATCGCGCAGGACGAGGTCGGCGAGCGGGGCGAGGATCACGGGTGACTCCAAAAGGGATGCGGCATGCGCGAGAGCCCCTGGCCGAGAGGACAGGGGGTGCGGGCACCAGTCTAGGAGACATGCGTGAAGACGGTTGACTTCGAGCGCACGCGAGGCCGGAGCGTGGATCACATGCGATACACGACCATCGGATCAGGCGCCGGCGAACGGCGCGTCAGCAGGCTCGCGCTCGGCGCGATGCGCTTCGGCACGGATACGGACGTCGAGACGTCGTACGCGATCCTCGACCGCTTCGTCGAGGCCGGCGGCACCTTCGTCGACACCTCCAACAACTACGCCTACTGGGCCGGTGGCACCCAGGGCGGCGAGAGCGAGACGCTGCTCGGGCAGTGGCGACGTGACCGCGGGATCGGCGAGGAGATCGTCATCGCCACCAAGGTCGGTGCGCGGCCGACCGATGTCGTCGAGCGGGTCGAGAACGGCTGGGCGACCCAGCGCAACCGTCGCTGGGAGGGGTTGGCGCCGTGGAACGTACGCGAGCAGGCCGACCGCTCCCGCGAACGCCTCGGCGTCGAGCGGCTCGACCTCTACTACGCGCACGTGCCGGACCTGAACTGCGTGCCGTTGGAGGAGTACGCCGCGGGCTTCGCCGCTCTCGTGAAGGACGGTGTCATCGGCCAGTTCGGCCTGAGCAACCACTGGTCCTGGCAGATCGAGCGGGCGCGAGCGGCCAACCCGGAGGAGGCCCGCCCGAGCGTGCTGCAGTATCACCACACCTATCTGCGGATGCGCACCGACATCCCCGACCATCGGCTCTCGGTCGACGGCCAGATCGGCGTGGCCGACGCCTCCCTGCTCGCCTACGTGCGGGCGACGCCTGGGCTGACGCTGGTGGCCTACACGCCGCTGCTCAGCGGGGCCCATACGAACCCGTCGAAGCCGCTCGACCCTGCCTACGACCATCCGGGAACGGCCTCTCGGCTCGCAGCGCTCGACGAGGTCGCGGCCGAGACCGGCGCGACCCGCAACCAGGTCGTGCTGGCTTGGATGCTCGGCGACACCCTTCCGGTGGTCCCGCTTGTCGGGGCCTCGTCGGTGGCCCAGCTCGACGAGTCGTTGGCGGCGATGGATCTCGAGCTCAGCGAGGAGCAGAGGGCTCGGCTCGACGCTGCTGGGCGATGAGCTCGGCGTCGGGGTCGGTCTCACCCACCGCCGCGGCGTAGTAGGAGACCTTGAACTCGATCGCGTCAAGATGGGCGGCAGTCTCCGCCAGCTGCGCGCGCACCCGGTCGCGGTGTGCGCGCAGCAGGGCGAGGCGCTCTTCCTCGTTGCCGGAGCCGTCGCGGACCATCTCGGCATAGCGCCGGATCTCGCGGATCGGCATCCCGGTCGAGCGCAGCCTGGTGATCAGCGTGATCCAGCCGAGATCACCCTCGGAGTAGGCGCGGTGGCCCGACCCGTTGCGACCGACCCCGAGCATCAGCCCGTCGCGCTCGTAGTAGCGCAGCGTGTGCGCGGTCAGGCCGGTCCGCTCGGCCACCTCGGCGATGCTGAGCCCGTTGATGTGCGCCTGCGTCGTCATGTCCCCAGTGTCCGGGTTCGAGTGCACTCGAAGTCAACAGTCTTTCAGAGCGCCGAGCCGCCAGTGACGTCGAGCGTCTCGCCCGTGACCCAACGAGACTGGGGCGAGGCGAGGAAGCCCACCGCGTCGGCGACCTCCTCCGGCGTACCGATCCGACCGAAGACCGACAGCGCGTCGGCCTGCGCCCGCGGTCCGGGCAGGTTGATCCAGTCGGCGTTGATGTCGGTCTCGATCACGCCGGGGAGAACCGCGTTGACCGTCGCGCCACGCGCGGCCAGCGGCGCGGCGAGGGAGCGGGTGAGGTTGTTGATGCCGGCCTTGGCCGCGGCGTACGTCAGGTGGGTCGGCGCCGCCACCCGGGTGTAGCCGGTCGACACGTTGACCACGCGGCCGCCCTCGCGCAGGTGCGGAGCGACCGCCTGGGTCAGGAACATCGGTGCGATCAGGTTCACCTCGAGCACCCGGCGCGCGGTGGCCGGGTCGAGCTCGTGGAGCTCCTGGTTGCCGTTGATGCCGGCGTTGTTGACCAGGATGTCGAGGCCGTCATCGCCGGCGAGCGCCGCCTCGGTCCATGCCGCCGCGATCTCGGCCGCCGCCTTCGCGCCGTCCTCGCCGAGGTCCGCCCCGATCAGGACCGCCCGGGCTCCGGCCGACTCGACGAGCCGTGCGGTCTCCTCGGCGGCCGCGCGGTTCGAGCCGTAGTGGATGCCGATCAGGCCGACACCGTCGGCGGCCAGACGTACGGCGATCGCGCGGCCGATCCCGCGCGAGGCTCCGGTGACGAGTGCATTGCGGGTCATCTCGGTCTCATTTCTGTAGTGGTCGCTAAATAATGCCTGGAGAGTTAATGTAGGGATCACTATGGAAATGCGCAAGCCCTCCCGCGGACGACCGCGCTCCTTCGACGAGGACGCGGTGCTCGACGCCGTGATGCGGGCGTTCTGGGAGCACGGGTACGAAGGCACGAGCGTCGCGACGCTCGAGGCCGCGACCGGGCTGAAGGCACCCAGCCTCTACGGGGCGTTCGGCTCCAAGGAGGTGCTCTACCACGCTGCTCTCGAGCGCTACGCCCGCGAGCACGGCAACGTGCTCCGGCCCGACGGACCGGCTCGCGAGGCCATCTCGGAGTTCCTGTACGAGGCGGCCGACCAGTTCAGCGAGAGCGGGCTGCCACCGGGCTGCATGGTCTCGACGGCCGCGCTCGCACTGGGCGTCGCTCAGCGCGGTGTCGCCACCCGCCCGGCGACGATGCGCTCCGAGACGCTGGCAGGGATCGAGCAGCGGCTGCGGACCGCGATCACCGAGGGCGAGCTGCCGGCCGGGACCGATGCCGGCGCCCTGGCCCGGCTCTTCGGCGCGGTGATCCAGGGCATGTCGGTGCAGGCCATCGACGGCGCCACCCGGCGGGAGCTGCGCGGGCTCGCCACGGCCGCGATGGCTGCGTGGCCCCGATGATCCGGACGTACGCCGCCGGGGCGGCGGTCCTGCTGCTCGCGCTCAGCGCGTGTGGCGGGGCTCCTGAGGCCGACCCGTCGCCGACGACCAGTGACTCGGCTCCGTCGACGTCGGCGGAGCCGTCACCCAGCGACGTACCTTCGTCTTCTTCTCCTGCTGTTGCGAAGCCGGGGACGGTGCCGCCGCCGTGGCTCGGCACCCGGGTGCTGGAGGAGGACGCGGAGGGCTACGGGATCGCCGGGCCGACGCCGACGGAGCTGCGCAACCGGGCGTGGACGCTGACGGACACGCTGCCGATGCTGCCCGGCGACGGCTTCGTCGCCGAGATCGACGTCGCCCCGGACGACGTGATCGCGCGGTCGACCTGGGAGCGGGGCTGCCCGGTCTCGCGGCAGGAGCTGGCCTGGGTGCGGATGACGTTCTGGGGCTTCGACGGCGCCCGCCACACCGGCGAGATGCTGATCAACGCCCGCGTGGCAGAGGACGTCGTCGGGGTCTTCCGGCAGCTCTACGAGGCGAAGTTCCCGATCGAGCAGATGGACATCACCACGAAGGCTGCCCTGGACGCGCCGCCGACCGGCGACGGCAACGGCACCGGGGGCTTCGTCTGCCGCCCCTCGGTCGGCCAGACCTCGTTCTCCCAGCACGCCTACGGCCTGGCCGTCGACATCAACACCTTCCAGAACCCGTACGTCAAGGGCGACCGCGTCATCCCCGAGCTCTCCCGCTGGTATCTGGACCGGTCCCGGCAGGCGCCCGGGATGATCCACCGCGACGACGTGGTCGTCCAGGCCTTCGCCGACATCGGCTGGGAGTGGGGCGGCGACTGGAGCTCGCTGAAGGACTACCAGCACTTCTCCGAGAACGGCCGCTGAAGCCCCGCGCCGCTGGTCGAGCCGCCAAACCCCGCTGGTCGAGCCGCGAGGCCGCCTGCGGCCGAGCGTGTCGAGACCAACACGGTGCGATCGAGCGCGGACCTCACCGTGTTGGTCTCGACACGCCTCCGCCTAGCGGCTCCGGCGGCTCGACCAGCGGGGGTTGCTCGGCGTCAGGCGGACTCGGCCTCGGCGAGCTCGCGCTTCCACTCGCGGAAGGTCTCCTCGGTGCGGCCGCGGCGCCAGTAGCCGGAGATGGAGACGTCGGCCTTCGGCACGCCCCGCTCCTTGAGGAGGTAGGGGCGGATGCCGTGCATGGTGACCGCCGCTTCGCCGTGGACGAAGGCGTGGACGCGGCCGTCGAGCCACTTCAGGTCGCGGATGGCGGCGAGGAGGAGCTGCTCGTGGCCTTCGGCGTCCCGGGCGGCGTGGTGGGTGTGGTCGCCGGTGACCAGCCAGGTGACCTCGACGCCCGCGGGGTGGTCGAGCGGCTGCTCGTGGTCGGGCGCGGGGATGTCGATGACGGCGTATCCGCGGGCGTCGGCCGGGAGTGCGGCCAGCGCGGCGCGGACGGCGGGCAGGGCGGTCTCGTCACCCGCGATCAGGTGCCAGTCGGCCGCAGGGTCGGGCGCATAGGCGCCGCCGGGGCCGAGGGCGACCAGGGTGTCGCCGGGCTTGGCCGCGACGGCCCAGGGGCCGGCGTACCCCTCCGTGCCGTGGACGACGAAGTCGATGTCGAGAGTGCCGTCCTCGACCGACGGGTTGAGCGCGGTGTAGGTGCGCACCACCGGGCCATCCTCCGAAGTGCCAGCCTCCGACGAGCCGTGCTCCCGAGGGATCTGGAGCTTGACGTAGCGGTCGGTGAAGACGCTCGAGGAGAAGGCGCTCAGGTCCTCCGAGCGGAAGCTCACCCGGATCATCGTCGGACTCAGCTGCTCGGTGGCGGTGACGACGAGGGCGGTCTCTGGCTTCGCGGGACGACTCATGTAGGCAAACCTAACTCGCCCTCCAACCGGCCTCGGTCAACCCGCCGACCGAGTGGGATGGGTGGAGTGCACCGAACGAGGCTGGGTCGACTCGGCCGGCTCGTCGAACGAGGCGACGGGAGGAGCGGGACGCTGAGGCTTGTTGACCAGCGACAGGCTCGGCTCCACCACCCGTAGCAGCGCCTCGACGTGGCCACGCGCCTCGGTCACCAGTCGCCGTGCCTCGCGCGGCGACCGCCTCTTCAGGTCGAGGAGGTCGTCGTCGGCCGGCCGCCGGACGCGCCGTCGGGCCTTCTGCAGCGGAGCGAGCTGGACCAGCGTACGCAGCCGGGTGGCCGCATCCGCCTCCGAACCCGTGGGCCCGCCCAGGGCCGTACGCCCCAGGAGATCGCCGAGCGCGGCGATCTCCACGAGCGTGAAGGTGCGCTTGACCGCCGACGGCACCAGCCGGGCGACGTCGCTGCGGTGGGAGCGTTCGGCGGTGATGATCAGGTCGGCGCGCTCGATGTCCGCGACGTCGAGACGGTAGGCCTGGTGCCTGGTCAGCCGGGTCCCGGCGAGAGCGACCTCGGAGGCGATCATCGAGTCCATGTCGTGGCCCTCGAGCGCCTCGCTGCCGGCGGAGATCACGGTGACGCCGTGCCGGGCGAGCCCACCGATCTGACCGGTGCCCTCACGGAGCATCGCCTCGATCGCCGGCGATCGCCGTACGTTCCCGGTGCAGACGACCAGGATCGTCGCGGAGTCCATCCTGCCTACCTTCGAACAGTTGCCTGACGATTCTCGAGCGCGAATCGCATTCCCACGCAGCCGACCCCCCGAACGTGACGGACAGACATTACGCAGTCAGCGTACGGCCCGAGAAACCAACCGGAGATCAATCCCCCATTTGGGGGAACGGAGCGGGCACGCGGCCCGGTCACGCCTGAATCGGGTGAGGATGTGCGATGGCCCCCGTGCACCTGCCCCGAAGGCGGACGCGCCGCGGATGGACAGCCTGGCCAAGACATCGGACGGAGTGACCTGTTGGACCTGCGCGACTACGTCGCAGCCCTGCGAAAGCGCTGGTACATCGTCGCAGCGCTCGCGATCATCGGAGCCAGCGCGGCCTTCGCGCAGGCGCACGCGAGCCCGCCGCAGTACCGCGCCCAGAGCACCGTCTTCGTCTCGATCGCGCGCGGCGCGACGACCCAGGAGCTGGTCCAGGGCTCGACCTTCACCCAGGAGATCGTCCAGTCCTACGCGAAGCTGGCCACGATGCCGGTGGTGCTCGACCAGGTCATCTACGAGCTCGACCTGGACACGACGTCCAAGGAGCTGGCCGAGGAGATCACCGCCGAGAACCCGCTCGACACCGTGATCATCGAGATCGACGCGGTGGCCACGACCAGCACCGGCGCCTCTGACCTCGCCAACTCGGTCGCGGACGAGCTCACCACGACGATCACCAACCTCTCCCCCAGCTCCAACAAGAAGGCCGCCGTCGAGGTGACCGTCGTCGCCCGGGCCGACCCGCCCGAGGAGGCGTTCGCACCACGTACGCGGCTGGCCGCTCTGGTCGGTCTCACCGGTGGCTTCGGCCTCGGGGTCGCGATCGCCGTGGTCCGCGCCCTCCTGGACACCCGGGTCCGGACCGCTGCCGAGCTCGAGCAGCTCACCGACGTCGGGCTGCTCGGGGCGATCCCCCGGCGCCGGGGCCAGCGACGCTCCGGCGGTGCGGTGACCGCCATCGATCCGCACAACGTCGCCTCGGAGGCCTACCGCAGACTGCAGACCAACCTGCAGTTCCTCGACGCCTCCTCGCCGGTCCGCTCGATGGTCGTGACCTCCTCGATCGGTGGCGAGGGCAAGTCGACGACCTCCATCAACCTCGCGCTGGCCATCGCCGAGCAGGGCCAGCGTGTGCTGCTCGTCGATGCGGACATGCGCCGCCCGGCGGTCGCCGACTACTGCGGTCTGGAGGGCGCGGCCGGACTCACGACGGTGCTGATCGGCAAGGCCGAGCTCGATGACGTCGTCCAGGTCTGGGGCGACGCCAACCTGCACGTGCTCACCATGGGCGAGATCCCGCCCAACCCCGCCCAGCTGATCGGCTCGCCGCGGATGGCCGACCTGCTGGAGGAGGCCCTCGCCCGCTACGACGTGGTCATCCTCGACTCCCCGCCGCTGCTTCCTGTGGCCGACGGCGCGATCCTGTCGCGGCTGACCGACGGCGCCCTGGTGGTCGCCAACTGCCGTACGATCCACCGCCCGCAGGTGCTGGAGGCCGTCGACAGCCTCGAGGCCGTCGACGCCCGCTGCCTCGGCATCGTCGCCAACCAGGTCCGCGACACCGCCGCGCACACCTACTACGGCCAGCCGGAGCAGGGCTGGTTCGCCCGCCTCGTCGCCGGTCTCGTACGCCTCCGGGAACCGCGCCAGCAGGGCTACCCCGCCGCCGGGAGCTGACCGTGGCGGTCGCGACCGCGGTGCGTTCTCCGCGCGCCCGAACCCGGCCGACCCAGCGGGTCGAGCGGACCGGCTGGGAGGTGCTGGCCGCGCTGCTGGCGGGGGCGGCGGCGTTCCTCGCCGGGACCGACTACGGCCTGGTCAGAGGGCTGACGGTCGGTGGCCTGGTCGGTGCTGCCCTGGCGCCGGTCTGGATCCGGGAGGCGAGCCGCTATCGCGGGGCAGTGCTGGGCGGCGTACTGCTCCTTGCCTGTTTCGTCTCTGCTCTGGCGCTCGCCATCTGGCGCTCGGCGACCCACCCGCCGACCGAGGCCGGCGTGCTCTTCGAGCTGCTGCCGGTCGTCTCGGCCGCCATGTGCGTCGGGGCACTCCTGTGGGCACGGCGCGTGCTGTCGCCGGGGATCGTGGTGTGCCTCTACGCCGTCGGATCGTTCATGACCGCGACGATGAACTCGCGATTCGCCGAGGACCCGTGGCGGTTCGGGTTCTCGATGCCCTCGACGATGCTTCTCCTGGGAGCCTGCCTGATGATCAAGCGGCGCCCCCGCAAGCAGCTCCTGGCCGAGCTGGTCGCGCTCGGGGCGCTCACCGGGGTGACCGCGCTCTCGGGGGCCCGGTCGATGAGCGCGTTCCTGATCATGGCCGCGATGCTGCTGGTGTGGCAGCACCGCCCGGTGACCGCGAAGAAGTCCACCTCGGTGCTGCTCTCGCTGGTGCTGGTGGGCGCCCTCGGGCTCGGGCTCTACCGCGCGCTCGAAGGGGCAGCGCTGGAGGGCTATCTCGGCCAGTCCGCGCAGGAGCGCACCGAGCTGCAGACCCAGACCGCCGGATCACTCATCCTCGGCGGCCGCCCGGAGATCGGGGCCACGGTCGCCCTCATGCTCCACGAGCCGCTCGGCTACGGTGCCGGCGTCATGGCGACGCCGACCGACATGCAGGCCGCCAAACAGGGCATGTCGGCGCTCGGCTACGACCCGGACAACGGCTACGTCGAGCACTACATGTTCGGCACCCGGATCGAGGTGCACTCGCTGATCGGCGACCTCTGGATCTGGTTCGGTCTCGCGGGACTGGTCCTGTCCGGCTGGCTGCTGTGGCTGGCCACCGGCTATCTGGGCCGCAGCATGGCCCACCGCACCGGCTCCGCCCTCGGCATCTTCCTCGCGCTACAGCTCGGCTGGAACCTCTTCTTCGGGCCGATCATCAGCTCGCTGCCGCCGCTCGCGCTGGCGCTCGGGGTGTTCCTGCTGCAGCGCACGGAGGGTGCCGACTCCTCCCGGCCTGCACCAAAGCCGCGGCAGCCGCGCGCACGCACCGGACGGCGTGATCAGCGCGCTCGCCGCCGCTACCTCTCCGAAGGTCAGCGCGCGTACTCGGTCACGTAGGAGCCCCAGGCACCGCGGAGCATCCCCAGGCCGCGCAGCATGGTGCGGGTGCCTCGGGCGTGATGGGTCGACGAGCCGACGAGGCCACCGAGGACGACACGGGCGGATCCCCCCAGGACGCGGACGAGGCCGCGGCCGCTGGCACGCAGCCGGGCAACCGGTCGGCGGCCCGGGGACGCGAGGTGGACCTGCACCCGGGCGTCGGAGTTACCGATGCGGGAGGCGCGGGCGCGTACCCACTCTCGGGTCGCACGCTCGGAGGGAACCAGGTCGTGGACCGGAGCCTCGTCGCACCACACGATCCGGCCGCCGGCGGCTGAGAGGGTGCGGGTGAAGACGGTGTCGGAGCCGCCGGCGAGGCCGAAGCCGAGATCGAATCGGAGCGGGCCGACCTGGCGCATGTCGAGGAGAAGGTTGTTGGTCGCGGCGGTGGTGACGACCGTGCCGGTGGGGTGTCGCAGGCGTACGAAAAAGCCACCCGCGGTGATCCAGGGGTCCGGTTCGGCAGTGAAGGCGGAGACCACCGGTCCGACCACGGCAGCGGCGCCCGTCTCCTGCCAACAGGCGATCAAGGTCGGCAGCCACTTCTCCGAGGGATGCTCGTCGTCGTCGATGAAGATGACGACCGCCTCGGAACCGGCCTCCTCCAGCGCCCGGTTGCGAGCAGCGGCGATGCCGGGGGTCGGCTCGTGCACATAGCGGACACGTACGTCACCCATGGCTGCTTCCGCCACCGCGGAGGAAGCGCTGGGCTGCACGTCGTTGTCGACGATGAGCAGCCCAGCGTCAGGGACCAGATCCAGCTGGGCACGGAGCATGCCCACCGTGTCGGCCACCCCCTCGGTGCGCCGATACGTGAGCATGCAGACCCAGATCACTTGATCGTGACCGTCACCCAGTCGGAGCGGGAGACGTTGCCGAGCGGGTCCACTGCTTCGATGCGGTACTTCTGCGCCGAGCGGCTGGGGCGGCCGGTGTCGGTGAACGTCATCGCGGCGTGCTTCCAGAACGGGGCCGTGACCTTGACGGTCTTGATCGGCGTCGAGTCGATCGAGCCCCGGTAGAGCTTGTAGGTGACGGTGGCGTTGTCCTTGTCGGGGTTGCCCGGCCACTTCAGCGTGGCCTTGCCCGCAGAGGGCGAGGACCCCGTCAGCGCCCACGCCGCGCCCTTCAGCGTCGGGCCGACCTTGTTGGGGGCGACGTCCTTGACGGCGAACCGCACCAGGCCCTGCTGGGCGACGCCGTTGACCTTCAGGAACTCGCCGCCGAACAGGACGTACCTGGTGTTGGCAGTGACCGTCCACGTCGACTGCTTGGCACTGGTGAAGGTGCCGTTGGTCCACTTGGGGTACCACTCCAGGAACTCCGGGCGCGGGGTCCCGGGGTGGTCGGGGTAGCCGTACTTGTCGTCGGCGATGTTGGTGCCGCGTACGTCCTGGGTGGTGGCGGTGGCGTGGTGCCACGCCCGCGGCTTGGTCTCCGGGAAGCCACCGGAGGTGTCACAGCCGTGCTTGTGGCTGGCCTGGTAGACCACATCGGCGGTGGGCCAGATGGCGTAGGTGTCGCCATGGCAGTCCTCGAGCCAGGTCAGCTTGCCGGTGGCCCAGTCAGCCTTGAAGGAGCCCTCGGAGTTGCCGCCGCTGCCGTAGTCGTAACCGGTGCCGTAGAAGCTGGTGCCGTCGGACTCGAGCGACAGGATCGCCGCCGCGGAGCCGCCGTTGCGGACCTCGGAGTTGACCGGCAGCGCCAGCGACTTGCCCGAGGAGACCTCGATCCGGGCCAGGCCATAACCCGGGTTGGAGGAGCCGTTGACGCTGGTGAACGCGCCGCCGATGACGATCTTGGTGCCGTCGGAGGAGACCACGATGTCGTTGACGTTGCCGCCGGCGAGCTTCGGGTTCATCGGCAGCAGGCCGGTGCCGGTGTCGCTGGGCTTGACCGCCGCGACCTTCGTACGCGCCGTGTTGTCGGCCGAGGTGAACACGCCGCCGTAGAAGACCGCGGACGCGGTGGCCGCGACCGCGTTGGTGGTCGAGTTGAAGATCGGCCGGAAGCTGGTGACCTTGCGGGTGGCGAGGTCGATCGCCGCGCCGCGGTAGCGGTTGACGCCGTCGACCTGGGTGAAGCTGCCGGCGACGTAGAGCAGCTTCTTGTCGGGTGAGAGCGCCATGTCCTTGACCTGGCCGTTGAACTTCGGCGCGAAGCCGGTGATCAGCTTTCCGGTGGAGAGCTGGTAGGCCAGCATGTGTGAACGCGCCGACTCGCTGGTGCCGGCCGCGGCGCCCGCGGGACGAGCGGACGTGAAGTTGCCGCCGACATAGACGACGTCGCCGACGATCACCTGTTTCCAGGCGACGCCGTTGATCTGCACGGTCGGAAGTACGTCGGCAGAGACCGTCTTCGGCAGGTCGGGGTCGGTCGGCGCGGTGTCCGCGGAGGCGGAGGTCACAGCGGTCGCCAGGGTCAGGCTCGTGGCCACGAGCGCCAAGACAGCGAGGATCGGCTTCATCACATCTCTCATCGTGGGGATGGTTATCGCTGAGGGCGGCCCTTGAAGACCACCACATCGGCGCCGTTGCCGAGGTCGAGCTCGACGCGGACGGGACGGGCCTTCTCGGGGATCTGGAAGACGTAGACGCCGGTGGCCGACCCGCCGTCGGCGACTGATGCCGGGAACGGCACCTCGCCGTCGGAGGCGACGCTGACCGCCGGGGTGCGCTCGGGGCCGTAGTAGGCGTTGACCACACCGAGCGCCAGGTCCAGCTTCTTCCCGGTCTGGTTCTTCACCTTCACGGTGATCGCGAGCGCGGGGCCGCCGATCTCGCCGGGCAGGCTCGCGGTGGCCTGGACCGAGTCGATCTTGGCCAGCCGGGCAGTCACGCCCGGGGAGGTGGTCGCCACGGCTTTCAGGCCGAGCGCACGGTTGCCGTCGGAGGGCTTGCCCGCCTCGTCGTCCTCCGAGTCAGGCGACGATGCGGACTCCTTCTCTGACGGGGTCGACGTCGAGGAGGGCGTGGCGGCCGCCGTCGGATCCGACCCGGAGGCGGCCGGACCGGACGGGTCACGAACGATCAGCGTGACCGCGACGATCACCAGGACGACGGCAGCGACGGCTGCCGCGACGTACATCCTCGAGCGCGGGACTTGACGGAGCATGGGGGATCTTCCGCGGGCGGGGTCGGACAAGACGATGGATCAAAGACGTCGCATTCAAGCCCAAGTCGGCCGCCCGCGGGTGGATCCGCGCGCACACTCCCCAAGATCGGGTATCCCGCCTACGGTTCGGTGACCAACAGATCGTCGTAGCCGACCCGGACCGGCGTGGTGCCGATCGTCGAGGAGCCGAAGCCGCGCAGCATCACCCCGCCCGCGACCTGGTTGGCCGCGGTCGAGTCGGAGAGCTCGTACGTCCACCCTGACGGCTCCGCGGAGCCGGCCGACCACACCTTGGTGCGCACGGTCGCCGGCGCGGTCCCGGTGACCTGGAGGCGGACCATCAACCGGTCGCCGGGCGTCACGCTCAGGCCCGGGACGACGTTGGCGCCGACGACCGGGGTGCCGCTGCGGACGAGGTGGAGGCCGACGGTGCCGTCCGGGTTGAACCGGAGCCGCGAGGCGTAGTGGTCGGTGCCGGAGACGCGGGCGCCGAGGATCGACCAGACGTAGCCCGCATCGGGGAGCCGGGAGGCTCCGACGCTGACGGTCGCGTCGACGTCGGCCGCGGAGACCGCCTCGAGCCGGGACTCAGTGGTCGCGCCAGGGGTGACCGAGTGCCAGCCGCGACCCTCGGAGACCGAGAAGCTGCCGGCTGTTCCCGCGCTGCGCGTCCAGGTTCCCCCGGTCTCGGCGGCGCCCCAGCCACTCGCCTCGGCTCGTTCGAAGGTGTCCTCGGCGACGGTTCCCTCGGCCGGCGGGACGGGCTCGCCGTCGACCTCGACGGTGACCCACTCGGTGGGCGCCTGGTTGCCGAAGGCGTCCTCGGCGACGACGCGATAGCGCTGGGTGGATCCCGGCGGCGCCTCGGCGTCGACGAAGCTCTGCGTGGTCTGCTTCCAGAACGCCGCGGTGACGGCGTTGGTGTGGATCGGGGCGACGTCGGTCGACCCTCGGTAGACCTTGTAGGTGACGGTCGCGTTGTCCTTGTCGGAGTTGCCGGGCCAGGTCAGCCGGATCTGGCCGTCGGCGGGCGAAGTCGCAGTGAGCGGGAAGTCCGCGCCTGAAAGTGCGGGCCCGACATCGTTGGGGGCGATCTCCTTGACCGCGAACCGCGCCAGCCCCTGCTGGGCGACGCCGTCGACCTCGAGGAACTCACCGCCGTAGACCACGTAGTCGTCGTCGGCCGCGACCGTCCAGGGCGCCTGGTTGGAGCCCGTGAAGGTGCCGGGCGTCCACGTGGGATACCACTCCAGGAACTCCGGCCGCGGGGTGCCGGGGTGGTCGGGGTAGCCGTAGATGTCACGGGTGTTGGTGCCGCGTACGTCCTGGGTGACCGCGGTCGAGTGCTGGAAGCTGCGCGGGCTGGTCTCCGGGAAGCCGCCGGAGTTGCCGCAGTAGTGCTTGTGGCTGGCCTGGTAGACCACGTCGGCCGTGGGCCAGATCGCGTAGGTGTCGCCGTGACAGTCCTCGAGCCACGTCAGCCTGCCCGTGGCCCAGTCGGCTTTGAAGGAGCCTTCGACGTTGCCGCCGCTGCCGTAGTGGTAGCCGGAACCGTAGAAGCTGGTGCCGTCGGACTCCAACGAGAGGATCGCCGAGCTGGATCCGCCGTTGCGGACCTCGGAGTTGACCGGGAGCGACAGCGAGGCACCGGTCGCGACCTCGATCCGGGCCAGGCCGTAGCCCGGGTTGGAGGAGCCGTTGACCCGGGTGAAGTTGCCGGCGATCACGATGTCGGCGCCGTCGGGCGAGACCACGACGTCCTGCACAGACCCGTTGGACACGGTGGGGCTCATCGGGAGCAGCTGGGTGCCGGTGTCGCTGGGCTTGAAAGCCGCCACCTTCGTACGCGGGGTGTTGTCGGCCGAGGTGAACACCCCGCCGTAGTAGACCGCGTCGGCGGTCGCGGCAACCGCGTTGGTGGTCGAGTTGAAGATCGGCCGGAAGCTCGTCACGCTGCCGGTGGCGAGGTTGATCGCCGCGCCGCGGTAGCGGTTCACGCCATCGACCTGGGTGAAGCCGCCCGCGACGTAGAGCAGGCTCTTGTCGGGCGAGAGCGCCATGTCCTTGACCTGGCCGTTGAAGGCCGGCGCGAAGCCCGGGATCAGCTCGCCGGTGGAGAGCCGGTAGGCCAGCATGTTGGCCCGCGGCGTCTCGTTGGTGCCGGGCGCGGCGCCGGCCGGGCGCGCGGAGGTGAAGTTGCCACCGACGTAGACGATGTCGCCGACGATCACCTGCTTCCAGGCGACCCCGTCGATCTGCACCGTCGGAAGTACGTCGGCCGAGACCGTCTCCGGAAGCTCGGAGTCGATCGGCGCGGTGTCGGCCGTCGCCCCTCCCGACATCGCCAGGCTGCTCATCCCCAGCACGGCTACGGCGGCCCCGGCCGTCAGCAGACGCCAATTCTCCAGAATCCGGGTCATCCATCCATCCCTGCACAAGGCAGCCACCTCGGCCGCGACACGCAAGTGTCGGGGAGATCCGCCTCATCCGCCCGTCGGTCACGATTCCCGTCACCAGAATCGGGTATGAGTGTGGACGTAGGCACTCAACCCGCGCAGACTGCGTGGTGCAGACTCCCGCCACATCAGCTCGGTCGCAGGTCTCTGCCATCTGCACCCTCACAGAAGGGCGTACGCCCGTTGGCTCGGTTTCTCCTCCTCGGTGTCTCGACGGCGGCGACCGTGCTCGCTCTGGGCGCGACCTCCGCGCTGACCTCGGATCCGGCCCAGGACAGCGCACCGCGTGCGGAGCGGACCTACGGCGACCTGCCGCCCGACGATTTCGGCGGGCCGGCGACGCCGTCGGCGCCGGCCTCGGCCTCTCCATCGGCCTCATCCACACGCATCCCCAGCCCTTCGACCGAACCTTCCGCTCGCCCGACAGTGAAGCAGCGACCTGCGGACTCGAGCGAGCCGAACCGCCCCGGCGACCGCCCGGGCTCGTCGGGCGAGGAGACGGTCGAGGGCGACCCGCTGGCATCGACGCCTGCCGACTTCCCAGGGCAGAACCCGGGGCCGGACCACACCGGCGTACCTCCGAAGAAGAAGCTGCGTGTCCACCGCGGCGACCTGGTGATCAGGACCGCGGGGAAGGTGGTCGACGGCCTGGAGGTGCACGGCCGGGTCCAGGTCGAGGCGCCGAACGTGACGATCCGCAACACCCGAGTGATCGTGCCGACCAGGACCGAGAGCGCCGGGATCTCCAACAACAACGCCGACGGCGCGGGGATGCTAGTCAGTCAGGTCGAGGTGCTGGCCGCCGATGCCGCACCGGGCGTCAACGGAGTGGTCGGCCACGACTTCACGCTCGAGGGCTCCGAGATCCATCACGTCACCGACCAGGTGCACATCACCGGGAGCAACGTGACGGTGCGCAACAACTGGTTTCACCACAACTACCACTTCGAGAGCGACCCCTACCAGGGCGGCGGCGCCTCCCACGACGACTCGATCCAGATCATCGGCGGGGGCAACATCACGATCGCGAACAACCGGTTCACCGGCGCGTACAACGCCGGCGTGCAGATCACCCAGAGCATCAGCGAGGTCAACGGGGTCACCATCCGGGACAACCTCCTCGGCGGAGGCGGCTGCACGGTCAACATCGCCGAGAAGGGCCGTGGCCCAGTCGACCGCATCGTGATCCGCGACAACCGGTTCCTCGACGACCAGCGGATCGACCGTTGCGCGATCATCCACCCGTCCTCCACCCACATCGCCCACTCCGGCAACGTCTGGGACGACACCGGTCGCCCGGTGGCGCTCAGTCGCGGCTGAGCTTCCGGGTCAGCGCGCCCCGCACCGTCACCACCAGCGACATCACGTCGCGGCGGATCGGCGGGACAACCAGCAGAAGCGCGTACGCCGCAGCCCCGGCCATCACACAGACCGGCACCGTGACTCCGGGGTGCTGCCCATCGAGCGCCTGGGCGGTGGCGTACGCGCTGGCGGCGACCGTGCCGGCGACGAGCAGGATCCGGGCAGCACCGAGGTAGAGCGGCCCCACGCGGAGCTGAGTGCGGCGCGAGATCCACCACAGCGACAGCGGCCATTCCAGCAGGTGGGCGGTCGCGTAGCCGACCGCGACGCCGGTGACCCCGTACTGCACCCCGGCGACGACGCAGACGACCTTCAGCGCCGAGGCGACCAGGGTGTAGTGACGCAGCTCCGTGGTCAGGCCGTGGGCGAGGTAGACCCAATAGCCGACGTAGGCCAGCGTCTGGAACAGGCCGGCGCAGGCGAGCAGGGCGACGATGCCGGCGACATCCCAGGCCGGGCCGAGAAGGAGGGCGCAGACCGGTGCCGCCGCGCCCGCGACCAGCCCGAGGCCGGCGCCGAGGCTGTAACCGAGCGCGACCTGGCCGCGCTGCACGAACAGCTGGGTCAATGCCGGGTCGTCGCGGATGCGGCTCAGCACCGGTAGCGCCACCGTCGTAGTGGGAGCGCGCAGCTGGCCCAGCGGGGTCATCAGCAGCTGCCAAGCACGGTTGTAGGTGCCCAGCTCGTGGGCGCCCAGGCGGGTGCCGATGAGCACCGAGTCGATGTGGTTGGCGGCATAGTTGATCAGCTGCGTACCCGCCAGTGACCAGCCAAAACGCAGGAACCCAGCCATCTCGACACCACGTCGGGGGCGGCCCGGAAGCCAGCCGGCGAGCAACCCGGCGAAGGTCAGCGCGACCGCGCTCTGGACGACCTGCTGGACGACCAGGGCCCAGTAGCCGGCACCGTTGGCTGCTGCGTACGTCGCGGTTGCGAGCGCCAGCAGCGGCGCCGCCACCTCGGCGGCAGCGAGCCGGGTGAAGAGCAGCCGGCGAGTGAGGTCAGCGCGATACTGCGCGGCCATGCCGTTGAGGACGAACATCCCGGCCATCGCCATGGTCAGCGCGGTGAGTGCGGGCTCGTCGTAGAGGGCCGCGATGAGCGGAGCGGCCGCGACCGCCAGCAGCGCGAGGGCGAGCCCCAGGCCCGCGTTGAGCCACCACAGGTTCGACTGCTGCGCCCGGGTGAGCGCCTTGGCCTGGATCGCGGCCGTCGAGAGCCCGAAGTCACGGAAGATCTCGGCGACCGCGACGACCGCCAGCACCATCGCGACCAGGCCGTAGTCGCGCGGCGTGAGCAGCCGTGACAGCACCACGACTGAGGCGACCTGGACCAGGATGCGTACGCCCTGGCCACCGAGCACCACCATCCCGCCGCGGGCAGCGCTCCGCCCGAGCCCGCGCCGCTCGGAGTCCACGCTCAACCCAGCACCTCGGCCGCGATCTCGTCACGGTAGCGCTGGGCACCGAAGCGTTCCTCGGCGTCCTTGCGCCCGGCGGCGGCGAGCTCGGCGGCGAGGGTGGGGTCGGCGGCGAGCCGTCGAATCGCCGCGGCCAGGTCCCCCGCGTCACCGGGGGTCACCAGCAGACCGGTCTCGCCGTCGCGCACGATCTCGGCCAGGCCCTGCACGCGACTCGCGACGAGCGGACGCTCGGCGAGCAGCGCCTCGACGGCGACGTTTCCGAACGGCTCGACGCGGGAGGGAACCAGCACCACATCGGCCTGCTCGAGCTCGCTCTCAGGCTCTTCGACGTATCCGAGGAAGTCGACACTGCCAGCCAGGTCCGCTGAATCTGCCCGGTCGCGGAGCTCCTGCTCGAACCACTCATAGCCAGCGAAGACCGACCCGCACACCCTCAGCCGCGCGTCGATCCCGCCTCGACGCACCTCGGCGAGCGCTTCGAGGGCCACGTCGGTCCCCTTGCGCGGCGAGAGCCGCCCGACCAGCACCAGCCGTAGCGGTGCGTTGGGGATCCGGGTGCGCGCCGCCGTCACGGACTCCGGTCCGGGAACGCCGTTGTAGACGACATTCGTACGCCGCCCCAGCACCGGCAGCGTCCGCACGAGCACGTCTCGCGAGGCCCGCGAGTTGGCCACCACGCGGTTGGCCAGCAGGAGCGGAGCAGCCAGGGCGAGGCGTACGGGCTTCGGCTGGTCGTCCTCGGCCTCGTGCACGTGACAGACCACGGGGACGCGCGCTGCGCGGGCGACGAGGATCCACCACGGGATCGTCACCGTGTTGACCAGCATCCGGCCCGGTCTGACCCGGCGCCACAGACGAGCTGCACGCACCCAGAAGACCATCAGCGCCGCGGCGAGTCGCACCAGGCCGGCCGGGCTGAGGTAGGCCTTGCGCAGCACGGGGAACGCCATCACCTCGACGCTCGCCCCGGCTGCCTCGAGCAGCGGGATCAGTGGGCCGTGCTCGGGGACGACCACCATGACCTGCTGCCCCGCCTGGCGCAGCCCACATACGGTCTCGACCAGCTGAAGATCGGAGCCGTAGACGTCCGGCGACGGATGGGCGACCAACAGATGCATGATGGGTCACGGTATGACACCCGAGGGGCCCGGGCCGAAAGTCCCAGCGAAGCCCTCCCCAGATCTGGGGAGCGGATGCCCCGAGCAACCCCGTGGCGATCCTGGCTCGACTAAGGTCCCGGTGTCCTCCCCCACGTATGAGCAAAGCAGGATCGAGCATGGCCGCGACCGGCGCCGAACGCGCCCCAGGCGGGTTCCGTGCACATCTGGAGGCGCTGGGTCAGGCGCAGAAACCGTCGCTCAACACGGCGGCCTACTCGCGGCTCGTCAACCGACCCGCCGGCCGGGTCGTCGCCGCCGCCGCGCACACGCTCGGCGCGGCCACCAACCAGGTGACGGCGCTGAGCGCGACGCTCTCGGCGGCCGGCCTGCTGGTGCTCGCGCTGGTCGAGCCGCACTGGTGGACGGGGATCCTGGTCGCGGTGCTGCTGGCCACGGGCTACGTGCTCGACTCCTCAGACGGTCAGCTCGCCCGGCTGCGTGGAGGTGGGTCACGCTCGGGTGAGTGGCTCGACCACACCATCGACTGCTTCAAGACCGCCACGCTGCACCTGGCGGTGCTCGTGTCCTGGTATCGCTTCGGCCCGGCCACCGACGGCTGGCTGCTGGTGCCGCTGGGCTTCGAGGTGGTTGCTGTGGTGACGTACTTCGGTCTGATCCTGATGCCGACGCTACGTCCGTCCTCCGCCGGGTCGTCGGCAGCGGTGCCCGAGAACCCGCTGCGCAAGTGGGCGCTGCTGCCGATCGACTACGGCGCGCAGTGCTGGATGTTCGTACTGCTCGGCTTCGGAGTGCTCTTCCAGTGGACCTATCTCCTGGTCTTCGTCTGCAACGCCGCCGCGCTGGCCATCGCGCTGCGCAAGTGGTGGCGTGAGCTGCGGGCGCTGGACGGCTCATCGTGAGTGACCTCGCGCGACTTGCCGTGGTGGTCGTCAGCTATGGCGATCCCGCGCTGCTCGAGCACCACACGACCCAGGTCGCTACGGCGCTGCGGCCCGCCCGGATCGTCGTGGTCGACAACCACTCGACCGACGCCAACCGGGCTGCGGTTCGGGACCTCTGCGAGCGGGAGGGCTGGATCGGTGTCTTCCCGGGCTCCAACACCGGCTTCGGCGCCGGCTGCAACCTGGGCGCCGCGGCCGCGCTGGCCGAGGGCGCCGAGGTGCTGCTCTTCCTCAACCCTGATGCCACCGTCGACGCCGAGTCGGCCGTACGCCTCATCGCGGCCGTCGACGCCGATCCCCTCCTGCTCGCCGGCCCGACGGTGCTCGGAGCAGACGGTGAGGTCGCCTCCGCGGGCCTCGATCTCGACCTCGACACCGGGATGATGCGTCCTTGGCGGCGCCGCGCCGAGCATCCGGGGGCCGAGGCACTGCCGTGGGTCACCGGGGCGTGCTTCGCGGTCGCACGTGAGCTGTGGGAGCGGCTGGGCGGCTTCGACGAGCGCTACTTCCTCTACTGGGAGGACGTCGATCTCTGCGCCCGGGTCCAGGCCCTCGGCGGCCGAGTCGGGATCGTCGACGGAGCCACGGCGGTCCACTCCGGCGGCGGCACCCAGCGCGCGGAGGGATCCCGCGCCAAGTCGCCCGCCTACTACTACTTCAACATCCGCAACCGTGCCCTCTTCGCCCGGACCTGGCTCAGCCAGGAGCGACAGCAGGCCTGGCGCCGCGGGGCTCTCGGGGCTGCGTACGAGATCTTGATGCGTGGCGGACGCCGGCAGCTCCTGCACCCGGTGCGACCGGTCTCCGCGGTGGTCCGAGGGCTGCGCGACGGGCGCCGCGACCGGCCGGTCCGGGTGCTGGAGTCGGTCCACGAGCTGCGCGCGACAACCAACCCCTACATCTTTCAGCTGATCGAGACTCTGAGGCAGCGGGACGACACCGAAGTCCTGCTGTTCAGCTTCGCCCGCGCGATCGCGGGCCGCTACGACGTCTTTCACGTGCACTGGCCCGAGCTGCTGATGACGTCGGCACGTACGCCGCTGCGCAGGCTGGCCCGCCGCCTGCTCACCACCGTGTTCATCATCCGGCTCCGGCTGACCCGGACCCCGGTCGTACGAACCTGGCACAACCTCGTCCGACCGGACGGCCTGAGCCGCTGGAACCACCGGCTCCTGGACGCGCTCGAGCGTCGCACCACGCACGTCATCCGGCTCACCGACCAGACCGCTCCCCCGCTCGAGGTGCCGACCTCGACGATCGTCCACGCCCACTACCGGGACTGGTTCGAGCCGATCGTCGAGGCGATGGCCGAGACCGGGCCCGTCGAGACCGTCGACAGGCGGGTGCTCTACTTCGGCCTGATCAAGCCCTACAAGGGCGTCGAGCTGCTTCTCGAAGCGGTCGCCGACAACCCCGAGGCCGACCTGGACGTACGCCTCGTCGGCTCCCCCACCGACCCGGCTCTCGCCGACCAGGTCCGGGCCGCGGTTGCCGCTGACGCCCGGGTGAGCGCCGAGCTGAGCTACGCCGACGACGCCACGCTGGCCGCCGAGATCGCGCAGGCAGCGCTGGTGGTGCTGCCCTACCGGGCGATGCACAACTCCGGCGCGCTGCTGCTCGCACTCTCCCTGGACACCCCGGTCCTGGCGCCCGACAACGAGGTCAACCGCCGCCTGGCCGAGGAGGTCGGCGAGGGCTGGCTCCATCTCTTCGAGGGCACCCTCACCATCGAGGACCTGGAGCGCGCGTTGAAGTGCGTCGCCACCGACCCGCCGACCGGCCGGCCCGATCTGTCGGCACGAGAGTGGCCGGAATCGGCTGCGCTGCATGCGGCGGCGTTCCGGGCGGCGCTGCTGCCCTGAGGTTCTTGGGCTAGCATCTGAGCCATGTCGAGTCCCGAGTCAGACAGGTCAGGGGCTGCCGGTCACACCGCCAGCCCCGTGAACGTCTGAGCCTTCCGCCCGCGATCTGAGCGGGCGCTCGGCCTGCTCCGGGCCACTGGCCGTGGTGACCAGAAGAACCATCTTCTGACCACTCACCTCGGAGTACTCGATGCCTTTCGCTCTCTACATGCTTGCCCTGGCGGTCTTCGTCATGGGCACCTCGGAGTTCATGCTCGCGGGTCTGCTGCCCGCGATCGCCACCGATCTCGACGTCACCGTCGGCACCGCGGGCCTGCTGACCTCCGCGTTCGCCGCAGGAATGGTCCTCGGCGCGCCGCTGATGGCTGCCTTCGCCCGCCGTTGGCCCCCGCGTACGGCGCTGCTGGCCTGTCTGCTCCTGTTCGCCTCCTGCCACGTGGTCGCCGCGCTCACGCCGGTCTTCCCGATCCTTCTCGCTGCGCGCGTGCTCAGTGCGCTCGCCAACGCGGGCTTCCTCGCCGTCGCGCTGTCGACGGCGACCACGTTGGTGCCCACAGACAGGAAGGGCCGAGCGGTCGCCATCCTGCTGTCCGGCACGACCATCGCCACGGTCGCCGGCGTTCCCGCAGGGGCACTGCTCGGCACCGCCGCCGGCTGGCGTACGACGTTCTGGGCCATCTCGCTCCTGTGCGTTCCTGCCGCGATCGGCATCCTGCGCGGCATCGCGGACAACCAGGACCGAGCCGAGGTCAGCACCGGTTCGTCGAGCCTCCGCGCCGAGCTGGGCCAGCTGCGCTCACCCCGTCTCCTCGTCGCGATGCTCCTCGGCGCCCTGGTCAACGGCGGCACCTTCGCCGCTTTCACCTTCCTGGCACCGGTGGTGACCGACACGGCAGGACTGGGAGAAGCCTGGATCTCCGTGGTGCTGGTGATGTTCGGGGTCGGCTCGTTCCTCGGCGTCACGATCGCCGGCAGGCTGTCCGACACCAGGCCAGGACTGGTTCTCGCCGTCGGCGGCCCGCTGCTGCTGACAGGATGGATCGCGCTCGCCCTGGCCGGCTCGAACCCCGTGCTCCTCGTCGTCCTCGTGCTGGTCCAGGGGATGCTCTCGTTCGGCGTCGGCAGCACCCTGATCGCGCAGGTCCTCTACGCCGCCTCCGGCGCACCGACGATGGCCGGCTCGTACGCGACGGCTGCACTCAACGTCGGAGCCGCAGCCGGCCCCGTCCTAGGCGCAGTCGCGCTCGCGACCGAAGCAGGCGAGCTCGCCCCGATATGGGTCGCCGCCGGCCTCACCGCCCTAGCGCTCGCGGTGATGCTCCTGTCGAGACTGGCCGGTGGCGCCCGCACTCAACGCCGAGAAGTCAGTTTCTGAGCGCGAGAAGTCAGTTCTTGACGCCGAGACGTCAGCTTCTGAGCGCGAGAGGTCAGTTCTTGACGCCGTGAATCTCAAGAACCGACCTCTCGACGTCAAGAACTGACTTCTCGGCGTCGAAAACTGACTTCTCGCGTCATTTACTAGCCTGACGGGGTGTCCCTGTCCCGCGACTCATCCCCCACACGCCCGCCGCTCTGGATCTCGGTCGCCTCGTTCGTGAGCAGCTTCGACAGGTTCGTGGTCAGCCCGATCCTGGTCCTCGTCGCGGCGACGTTCGGGGTCTCGGTCGGACAGGCGGTGGCGATCGCGAGCGGCTACTACCTGGCGTACGGGCTGTGTCAGCCGTTGTGGGGCGCCTTGTCGGACAGGTTCGGCCGGATCCGGCTGATGCGGTGGGCGCTGGTCGGCGCCGGGGTGGCGGGGATGATCTCGGCGGCGGCGCCCAACCTGGTGACGCTGGTCGCGGTACGCGTCGTCGCGGGGGCGTTCTTCGGGGCGATCGTGCCGACGTCGCTGACGTACGTCGGTGACACCGTCTCCGACGCCCACCGGCAGCGCGCCCTCTCCGATCTGATGGCCGCGATGGCGGTCGGCACCGCGCTGGCCGCCGCCGCGGCGGGGATCACCGGCCAGCTGGTGGGGTGGCGGGTCGTGTTCGCGGTGCCGGCGGTCGTGGCACTGGTCAGCGCTTGGGGCCTGCGTTCGCTCGCCGAACCACCCCGCACCACCAGCAACGGAGTGGGCGCCGCGTTCAGAGCCGCACTGAGCAACCGCTGGGTGGTCGTGGTCGGGATCCTGGTCTTCGTCGAGGGCGGTCTCGTCCTCGGTGTCCTCACCCTCCTCGCGCCTGCCCTCCAGGCCCAAGGCGTCGACGCCGCGAGAGCGGGCCTGGCGGCCGCTGCGTACGGCATCGCGGTCCTGCTCTCCTCGCAGGTCCTCAAGGCCCTCACTCGGCGGCTCCCGCGATGGGCGCTGATGGCGATCGGCGGCATCGCTCTGACCGCTGGGTACGCCGTGGCGGCGATGAGCGTCTCGGTGCCCACCATCATCGGCATCGTGGTGATGCTCGGGATCACCTGGGCCTTCCTGCACACCTCGCTGCAGACCTGGGCCACCTCGATCGTGCCCGAGGCGCGCGGCACCGTCGTGGCGTGCTTCGCCGCCTCGCTCTTCATCGGCAGCTCGATCGCCGCCGTCATCGCCGGACCGGCAGCCGACCACGACCAGTGGCACACCCTCTTCATCGCGTGCGCCGTGACCGCGGCGGTCCTCACCGTCGCCTCGGTGCTCGCCTACCGCGCCTTCACCGCACGCGAGCCCGCTCCCCGCTCCGAGGAGGTCGCGACCGACGTCTGAGCCGCGTCGGGCAGGTGGGCGCGGATGAGCGCTTCGTACTGGTCGGTGATCCGGCTCCAGGTGAACTCGGCGGAGTGCCGGGTGCGGGCGTGACCGGACAGTGACGCAGCCAGCTCCGGGGAGGAGAGGAGCCGTTCCAACGCCGAGACGATGCCGGCCTCGTCGGAGAAGTAGAGGGCGGCGTCGTCGGCCACCCAGCGGTTGTAGCGGTTGTCATGGGCGATCACCGCGTTGCCGCAGCCGAGGGCCTCGACCAGCGACGGGTTGGTGCCGCCGACCTGATGCCCGTGGACGTACGCCACGGAGTGGAAGCGCAGGGCCGAGACGATGTCGGTGTCGTAGATCGCGCCGAGGAAGACGACCTCGTCACTGGCCGCCTCGAGGACCGCGCGCTGGTAGGCGTCCGCCGGGTCGTAGGAACCCAGGACCACCAGCTGGCGACCCCAGCGGCGGCTGGAGAAGGCGCGGACGATCTCGAGGATGCTGTTCTCCGGCACCGGCCGGGCGACCAGGGTGAGGTAGGTGCCCGGTTCCAGACCGCGGTCGAAGACCGCCCAGTCGGGAGCGTCGATGATGCCGGGGGCTCCGTAGGCGATCGTGGTGATCTTCTCGGCGGGCACCCGGGTGGCCAGATGGCGAGCGATCTCGGGGTGGTCGGCGATCAGGTGGTCACCCAGCCAGCAGGCGGCTCGCTCCTGGGTCCACAGGAATGCCTTCTCCGGGCCCGACCAGCGGGCCCGCTTCCACTCGATGCCGTCCATGTTGATGATGTTGGGGACGCGGCGAGAGCGCAGCACCGCGTTGAGCGCACCGGTGTTGTAGCCGAACGTCACGCACACGCTGCCGTCCTGCTCGGCCTCGCGAGCGGCGTGCCGCACCGCGCCGACGTCGAACTCGATCGTCCCGCGCGGACCGTCGTGACGGGCCGGCACGTGGACACGCTCGATGCCCTTCCACGAGTCGGTACGCAGCTCCGCCCCGGGTTCGTCGTCCTGGCAGTAGACGACGACGCGCCAGCCGCGGTCGACCAGGTCCAGACCGATGTTCTCCACCGCGGTCTCGAAACCGCCGTGGGCAGCCGGGACCCCACGGGTCCCGAGCATCCGCACAATTGGGGTCACGTGGGGTTGACTCCTAGTTGGGCTAGGAGCCGACGGCTCCTATTTTCAGCACAAGGAGCCATCCAACGGGATGAGCAGGGTCAAGTACCCGAATTTGGGGGTCCGTTCCCCCAAATGGTCTAGCCGGTGCTCTCGGAACGCCCCCGAATTCCTGCCCTGGCGCCCTCCGATCCCCACAACGAGCGGCCCTCACCTCTCTTGGGTATCCGGCTATCACGTCTCCAGATCCGCCCTCCCGCGTTCCTACGCTCGCAGCGTCCCCCTCGGGGCATCTCGAGCATCGGCAACCACCGGGAGGAAGAATCGTGGAGCACGCCTTGGCCGAGCCCATCACCGTCGCCGTGCAGGATCATCCGCGCGTCAGCGCGGCAGCGGAGCTCGACCCGTCCGTGCCCTCGCGGGTGACCCAACTGGTGGCGCTCGCCGTGCGCGGGCTCGCGACGGCCTACGACCCCGTCACGGCGACGTTCGCCCAGACCGTGCGCGGCGTGACCAGTGCCGACGGTGTGACGGTCGTCCGCGAGGGCACGAGCCTGCGCTACGCGGCGATGGCCGCGCTTGGGCTCTCGAGACTGACGGCCGCCCAGCAGCGCAGCGTGCTGGACGGACGTACCGCCGCCGACATCGCGCTCCAGGTCGCCGGCCAGGCGATCACCTCCGACGACCCGGGCGAGATCGCGCTCGCCGCCTGGGCGGCCGCAGAGGTCGCCGATACGCATGCGGACGCGCTGCTGCGCCGGCTCGCCGCGTTGATCACCTCCGGCGCCCCCATCGCCACGGTCGCGGGAGCCTGGGCACTCACCGCCGCCGTCAAAGCGGCGCCGCACGGCGACACCGAGCCCACCATCGATGCTGCTTCCGCGCTCCTGCGGCGTCATCTCGGGCCGCGGGCCGTCTACCCGCATGCCCTCCCGCCGAGCTCCCAGCAGCGCTGGCGTGCACACGTCGGCAGCTTCGCCGACCAGGTCTACCCGCTCCAGGCGCTCGCTCTCGGCGCCCGCCTGACCGGTGAGACCTGGATGCTGCAGGCCGCCGATCGAACTGCCCAGCGCCTCTGCGACCTCCAGGGCCCGACCGGGCAGTGGTGGTGGCACTACGACGTGCGCGACGGGTCGGTGGTCGAGGACTACCCGGTCTACAGCGTCCATCAGCACGCGATGGCACCGATGGTGCTCCACGACCTCCGAGAGTGCGGTGGCGCGGACCACCGCGCATCCATCACGTCCGGGCTGAGCTGGCTCCGCACCCACCCCGAGACCGTCGAGGAGCTGATCAGCGACCGGTTCGGGCTGATCTGGCGCAAGGTCGGCCGACGGGAGCCTCCGAAGGCGGCTCGCGCCCTGGGCGCGGTCACCACCGGCGTACGCCCTGGCCTTCATCTTCCGGGTATCGACCGGCTCTTTCCGGCCGGCGTGGTCGACCACGAGTGCCGGCCCTACGAGCTCGGCTGGCTCCTCTATGCCTGGCTGTCGCCGGTTGGTGAGCGCGATGACTGAGCCCAGAGCCGAGCGGTACCTGTTCGGGCTGCGGATCGCCCCGTTGACCCTCGCGCAGGCCGTCGAGCGTGCCGACGAGGCGATCAGCGGGCGGACCCGACTGCTCGTCGCGGTCGTCAACGCCGCCAAGATCGCCAAGCTCACCACCGACACGTTGCTGCGTGAGTCGCTGCTAGAGGCCGATGTGACCCTGGCCGACGGCCAGTCCGTCGTCTGGGCGAGCCGCATCCTGCGCCAGCCGCTGCCGGAGCGGGTGGCCGGGATCGACCTGTTCGAAGGACTGCTGGACCTGGCGCATCGCAAGCACCTCGGCGTCTATCTCCTCGGCGCTCGGCCCGAGGTGCTCGCCCAGCTCGAGCGTGCCGTCGCCGAGCGCTGGCCGGGTCTCGAGCTCAGCGGCACCCGTGACGGCTACTTCACCGATGCCCAGTCGGCGGACGTCGCCGCGGAGATCCGCGAGGCCCAGCCGGACATGCTCTTCCTCGGTATCACCACCCCGAAGAAGGAGATCTTCCTGGGGACGTACGCAGACGAGCTCGGGGTGCCGGTGATGCACGGCGTCGGAGGGTCCTTCGACGTCCTCGCCGGCGTCACCCGCAGAGCACCGCGTGGGTGGCAGCGTCTCGGCATGGAGTGGGCCTACCGCGTCCTTCAGGAGCCTCGCCGGCTCTGGCGCCGCTATCTGGTCACCAACCTCGCGTTCCTGGCTCTGCTGACGAAGGAGCTTGTCCGTCCGCGACCGCTCTACCCCCGGTCCGCCGAACCGAACAGCACCACCCCCACCGAACTCTCGATCCCACGCTAAGGAATCGCAATGCCAGCAACCTTCAATGGACGCGTCGCTGTCGTCGGTCTCGGGTACATCGGTCTGCCGACCGCGGCCTGCCTCGCCGTACGTAGCATCGACGTCGTCGGCGTCGACATCAACGCGGCGACGGTGAAGTCCGTCAACCACGGTGAGGTGCCCTTCGTCGAGCCCGACCTGTCCGCGGCCGTGAGCGGCGCCGTGGCGATGGGACGGTTGACCGCCTCGACGGAGATGCCGGAGGCCGATGCATACATCATCGCGGTGCCGACACCGTTCGCCGAGGCGCACCAGGCCGATCTCGCCTACGTACGCTCGGCGGTCGAGGCGATCGCGCCGAAGCTCAAGGGCGGTGAGGTGGTCGTCCTGGAGTCGACCTCTCCCCCGGGCACGACCCGCGCGATCAGCGAGCAGATCGCCCAGATGCGGCCGGACCTGGTGCTGCCGCACGCCTCGGAGGGCGTGCCTGACGTCTTCGTCGCGCACTGCCCGGAGCGGGTGCTCCCGGGAAGGATCATGATCGAGATGATCACCAACGACCGGGTGGTCGGCGGGATCACACCGCGATGTGCCGAGAAGGCCGCCGAGATCTACCGGGTCTTCACCCAGGGCAAGATCGTCATCTCCGACGCCGCATCGGCCGAGATGGCGAAGCTGGTCGAGAACGCCTACCGCGACGTGAACATCGCCTTCGCCAACGAGCTCTCGCTGATCGGCGAGGACCTGGAGCTCGACGTTTGGGAGGTGATCCGGCTCGCCAATCACCACCCCCGGGTCAACGTGCTCACTCCCGGCCCGGGGGTCGGCGGTCACTGCATCGCCGTCGACCCGTGGTTCATCGTCGGCGCCGACCCGGGCCGTTCCCGGCTGATCCGGCAGGCCCGCGAGATCAACGACCACAAGCCCGTCCACGTCGCCGATCAGGTCGCCCGCAAGACCGAGCGGTTCAAGAGCCCGACGGTCGCCTGCCTGGGACTGGCCTACAAGGCCAACGTCGACGACCTGCGCGAGAGCCCGGCCATCGACATCGTCGAGCACCTTGCGCTCAAGTGCCCTGACCTCGACGTACGCGTGGCCGAACCGCACGTGTCGTCCCTGCCGATGCCACTCGAGGGCCTCGACAACGTACGACTCGAGGCGGCCGCCGACGCGATCGCGGCGGCGGACATCGTGGTGATGCTGGTCGCCCACGACCACTTCAAGTCGCTGAGCCGATCGAGACTGGCGGGCAAGGTCGTCTACGACACCGTCGGGCTGTGGAGGTAGTGCCATGCCCAACGTGATGGTCATCTACGGCACCAGGCCCGAGGCGATCAAGCTGGCTCCGGTCGTGAACGAGCTGCGGCGCTCGCCCTGTCTGGAGGTCACCGTCGCGGTGACCGGCCAGCACAGAGCGATGCTCGACCAGGTCAACAGCTTGTTCGGCATCGTCCCCGACCTCGACCTCGATATCATTCGGCCACGCCAGGAGCTCTACCAGGTGACCCAGCGGATCCTGGACGGACTGACCGCGACGATCCGCCGCGTCCAGCCCGATGTCGTCGTCGTCCAGGGCGACACCTCGACGACGTTCGTCGCGGCCCTGGCAGCGTTCTACGAGAAGGTGCCGGTCGCTCACGTCGAGGCCGGGTTGCGTACCCACGAGCGCTACAACCCCTTCCCCGAGGAGGTCAACCGGCGACTGACATCGCAGCTGGCCACCCTTCATCTGGCACCGACTCCCGGGTCCCGCGACAACCTGCACGCCGACGGCATCGCCCCTGCCGACGTGGTCGTCACCGGCAACACGGTCATCGACGCGCTCCTCGACGTCGTTGCCCGACGGCTGCCGTTGGAGAACCCGGCCCTGAGCGTCCTCGACGGGCGCCCCGCGGTGCTGGTCACGACCCACCGCCGTGAGTCGTGGGGTGAGCCGATGGCCCGCACCGCGAACGCGGTCGCCCGGCTGGCCAAGGAGCACCCCGGCGTACGTTTCCTGCTGCCGGCACATCTGAACCCGGTCGTCCGCGAGGTCATCCTGCCTCCCTTGGAGGGCATGGCGAACGTGACGATCACCGACCCGCTCTCCTATAGCGACTTCGCGTACGCCATGGACCGGTGCTCGATCATGTTGACGGACAGCGGCGGCGTGCAGGAGGAGGCACCGAGCCTCGGCAAGCCCGTCCTCGTGCTGCGGGAGAACACCGAGCGCCCGGAGGCGGTCACCGCCGGGACTGTCCGGCTCGTGGGCACCGACGAGGACCGGATCGTCACCGAGGTCTCGACCCTGCTGACCTCACCGGCGGCGTACAGCACGATGGCGCAGGCGGTGAACCCCTACGGTGACGGAGCCGCCTCGCCGCGGATCCGGGCTGCCGTCGAGGAGTTCCTCCGCCTCGGCCGCCGACTCCCAGACTGGGTCGCCTGACGTCTGCTCGCTCCTACACATTGGGTATTTCCGTCTCCACAAGGGCGAATTTGCCCGTTAGACGTGACTTATCGGCGTTCACCGGTGTTTACATGGCCGCTGTCACCGCAACCACGGGGAGAGCGCAGTGAACAACATCGACCGCATGGATGGCTTCGGGCACGGCGTCGAGAACCCACCAGCAAAACCGATGACGGGCCCCGCCCCGACCCGGCGTCGGCAGAAGCGGATCCGCACCCGGCGCACAGCCCTGCTGATCGCCGTCGTCGCCGTCAGCACGCTCGCCGCGCTGCTGGCCATCACGAACCTGACCTCGTCATCTCCGGCGGCCGCCACGGAGGGCGTCTTCGACGCCGGGTTGGTCCCGGACCCGTCGGCAGACCCGGACACCCTCCCCGTCGAGCTCGGTATGCGCTTCGAGGTCGCCCGGCCCGGCACGGTCGTCGGCGTCAGGTTCTACGGCGAGTCCTCGACCGGCCGGGTGAACACCGGCAGCCTGTGGTCGAGCAGCGGCGAGCGCCTCGCGACGGCGACCTTCCCAGCTGACGACGGTCTCGGCTGGCACTCGGTCACCTTCGACGAGCCGGTGCGGGTCGGGCCTGGGAAAACGTACGTCGCCTCGTACCTCGCTCCCGCCGGCTACACCGCCGAGCAGCACGGCTTCGACAACGAGGTGGCCAACCGGAGCGTCGTCGCCCCACGCGGAGCGGGCGTCTACCGCTACGGGTCCCGCGGCGGCTTCCCTACCGAGAACTGGCGCAACTCCAACTACTTCGTCGACGTCCGCTTCGTCCCCAGCACTGCCGTGCCCGGCCCCACGCTCAGTCCTCAGCCGTCCTCCCCGGCTCCGAGCTCGCCGGTGCCGTCAGCCTCGGCCACCCGCTCGACCTCGTCACCGTCGGGATCCGCCACTCCGTCCGGCCCCGCTCCGTCGAGCCCGGCCACTCCAGCCCCGTCCGCGACCTACCCGAACGCGTCGAACACCGGCCCCAAGGGCACGCTCAGCCCCCGCGGAGGCGCCACGGTCACCACCGACGGAGCCGTCATCTCGAATGCCCGGGTCAACGGCCAGCTGACCATCCGGGCGGACAACGTCGTCATCCGCAACGTCCACCTGACGACAACCGCCTACTACGGCATCCTCACCTACGGCAAGAACACGGTCATCGAGGACACCACCATCGTCGGGACCTCCCCCACCACGCTCGCCGGGATCGCCGCCTACGAGGGCGGCACGGTGAACGCGCGTCGCGTCAACGTGTCAGGCATGGAGGACGGCGTACGCCTGGCGCACAACAGCAGCCTCACCGACTCCTACGTGCACGGGCTCGATGGCGATGCCGACTCCCACTTCGACGGAGTCACCGCGGACGGCTACCGCGGCTGGAGGATCACTCACAACACCATCGTCAATGACCACAACCAGACTGCTGCGGTCTGGATCGGCGACCCGCGCTACGCGCCGTCGGAGGGTGTTCTGGAGGACAACTGGCTCCAGGGCGGCGGCTACACCGTCTACGCCGGTCCCGGCACGGGCGCAGGACTCCGCGTCGTCGACAACGTGTTCTCGACCAAGCAGTTTCCACGCAGCGGCTACTGGGGGCCTGTGGCGAAGTGGGTCGGCTCCGGAAACACCTGGACGGGCAACGTCTGGGCGGACGGCCCTGACGCCGGCAAGCCGGTCACGCCCTGACCCTCATCCATGTTGGGTACCTTGCCGGTGGAGTGAGGTGCCGCTCCGGGGCGGCTCCATACCGTTCCTGACATGGAGTCACGCCTGGTCAGCCCCTGTTCGCCGGTGAGCGCCGGATGAGCATCGGATCCACCATCCGCAACCAGCTCGTCGACTCACCGACGTCCCTGGCCGAGCGGTTCAGGCTCCGGCGCTGGGAGAATCTCAGCGCGACCTACCCCGACCTCGCCGAGATGCACGTGATCGACCTCGGCGGCACCGTGAGCGCTTGGCAGCGGGCGCCGATCCGGCCGCGCCGGGTGACCGTGCTGACCTTCGAGCCGGAGGGTGAGCAGGTCGACGGGATCGAGGCCCGCTACGCGGATGCCTGTGCGCTCCCGGCCGAACTGCGCGATCTGCGTGCCGACCTGGTCTACTCCAACGCGGTCCTGGAGCACGTCGGCGGTGCCGAGCGGCGCCAGCGGTTCGCGGAGACCGTGCACAGCCTCGCTGACCGGCACTGGATCCAGACCCCTTACCGCTACTTCCCCATCGAGCCGCACTGGCTCTTCCCGGGTTTCCAGTTCCTCCCGGTCGCGGCCCGGGTAGCGATCGGCCGGCGCTGGAAGCTGGTGCACACGCCGACGCAGGACGCGGCGTCGATGACCAGCTCGGTGCTCTCCGTCGAGCTGGTCGGCGTGACCGAGCTCCGTCATCTCTTCCCTCAGTCGGAGGTACGCCGCGAGCGCTTCGTCGCTCTCACCAAGTCGATCATCGCGGTGAAGACGTGAGCGGCCCGGTGTCGGAAGGCGTCCTCGCCGTCGCACGAACAGCTGCCGAGGTCGACAGTCTTCGACCGATATGGGATGTCGCAGGCGCGACCGGCGTGGACACCGATGTCGACTACTTCTCCACCGTGGTCGAGGTGTCACCGACGGCGGACCGCCCTCACGTCATCCATCTCGCCACGGACGACCACGACGCGCTCCTCGTCGCTCGCCACGCGCGTACACCGCTGCGGGTCTGGACCGGCACGGTCCGTCCGGCTTCGTTGGTGGTCTCCTTCGACGGTGTGCTCGGCGCCCGCGGCACGAAAGACCGTGAGCACCTGCTTCGCGCACTCCTGGTCGCTCTCCGCGACACGGACACCTCGGCCGCGATCGTGCAGAAGGTCGACATCGACAGCGAATGGTTCCAGACGCTGTCGGCCGTGCCGGCACGACGGCGGGCCGTACGGGGCGCGGTCCCGCTGTGGCGTACGGACCTTCCGGACTCCTACGACGCTCTCCTCGCCCAGCGCTCAACGAAGTCACGGCGCCAGCTGCGATTCGACGACAACAAGCTCCGGCGAACCTACGGCAGTCGACTGACGCTCCGCAGGCTCGACGATCCCGAGCACCACCCGAGATCGACGAACGACATCATGGCGGTCGCCGAGCAGTCCTATCAGGGCAAGCTCGGGATCAGCCTGGCCGACGACGCGATCCAGCAGGCCCTGCTCGAACGTGCCCGTGAGGCTGGGTGGCTGCGCGCCTGGATGCTGTACGTCGATGAGCGACCCGTGGCGTTCTGGTGGGGCGTGGTCCGATCCGGCATCCTCTCGATCGGCTCCCCCGGGTTCGTCCCCGAGCACGCCTCCGACCGTGTCGGCTACTACACGCTGCGCCGCATGCTCGAGGACGCCTGTGCCGACCCCGAGATCTGCGCGATCGACTGGGGCGCCGGGCACGCCGACTACAAGGAACGGTTCGGCACATCGGTCCGTACCGTCGCCGACGTCGTACTGACCGCGGACGACCCCGCCGGCTGGGCCCTCGCCGGCCTCCTGCACGCCGAGAAGCGGTCGATGGCGATCGCCAGGTCGACCAGCGCCCGTTTCGAGCTGGCGCGGCGCCGCCGCCGTCGGCTGGTCACGAGAGGGACGCCATGACACTGGCCCAGCTGGGACCCGTACTGCTGCGCCAATACGTCCTGGTTCTCCTTGGTGCCGTGGTCACGGTCGGCGCCATGCTGGCGGTCGTACAGCGACCAGATGTCTACAGCACCCGCGTGGATGTCATCTTCGTCGCGCCGCAGGAGTGGCAGGCGACCGACCCGTCGATCCTGAGCACGTCGAACGGTTTGATCGCGTTCGTCGGTCTCATCGAACGGATGGTCAACTCCGACCGGACCGGACGCGCCGAGACCAGTCGCGACGTGAGCCTCGTGGGGATGGGCGAACGCGACGGCGTCCTCATCCGGCTCCCGAACTCCGGCGGTCAGTGGAACTACAACTTCAACGCACCCACACTCTCGGTCCATGTCGCGGGTTCCGGCACGGACGAAGTCGTCGAGGCGAGGGAGGCAGCCGTCGATGACATCTTCGCGACGCTCGCCACGTTGCAGCACGGACTGCCCGACCGCAACCGGGTGACGGCCCGCGCCCACCCGCGGCGCGCGCCGGTGCTGAGGATGGCCGGCCACCGCGGCCGAGCCGCCGGCGCCGTCGCGGTCGTGGGCACGGTGCTGACGTGCGCAGCGGCTGTGGGGCTCGATCAACTACGCAAACCCCGACGAGACAGGAACTAGGCCGTGCTGTTCAAGGAACTCCTCGCCATCGCCGTACGCCGCTGGGTCCTGTTGGTCGCCTGCCTGATCGTGTCGGCCGTCGCCCTCGTCGGGGCCACCTTCGTCATTCCTGCCGACTACGAGCTCAAGTCCAGCGTCGTGCTCATTCCGCCGAAGGATCCCGAGCAGCCGAACCAGAACAGGTATCTGGGCATGGGGAGTCTGAAGCAGACCGCCGACGTGCTGGTCAATGCGCTCATGTCCGAGGAGTCCGCGGAGGACGTACGCGCCAAGGCTCCAGGCGCCGAATACCTGGTCGAACCGGACTGGGCGACCAGCGCTCCCTCGATCGTCATCACCGCCATGGCGGCCACCCCTGCCGACACGGAGGCGATGCTCGCCGCGGTCATGGACCTGCTTCCACGCACCCTCACCGCCTTGCAGAAGGACGTCGGGATCAGTCCGAAGACGCGGATCACCCATCTGGTCGTCGCCACCGGCCTCGACCCCAAGCCGATCCAGAGCACCAGGATCCGTACGCTCGCGATGATCGCCGTCGCCCTGCTGGTGCTCACTGCGATGCTCGTCTCGAGCGTCGACGGGCTGCTGAGGCGGCGTTCGATGCGCGAGGAGAAGGCCGATGAGGGATCGGGCGGCCAGCCGCCGAGGCTCGAGCCCGAACCGGATCACGGTGGAAGGGTGGTCGATCTGAACGGCTCGCCGGAGCAACGGTGGCGAGCCCGACAGTGACCCGGCCGGTGGACGCGGTCACCTGCCTGACGGTCTTCGTGTTCCTCCTGCTCGCGATCGAATCACGCTACGTCATCGGTCCCCTGGGGGGTGCCGGGGCGCCGGCCCAGGTGGTCGCCGTCGGAGCTTTCGGATGGTGGGTGTGCCACCAGCTCCAGCGTCCGCATGCGCCGCCTCCCGCATTGCAACCGGTCAGGTTCGCCCTGATCGCGTTCGCGTTGACTCTCCTGGTCAGCTACGCCTTCGCCATGTCACGACCCATCGACGGCGCCGAGTCGAGCACCGCGACGCTCGGCATGATCTCGCTGGCTGGCTGGATGGGGGTGGCGCTGCTCGCACACGACGGCATCACCAACCGCGGCAGACTCGATCAGATCGTCCGCCGCCTGGTTATCGGTGCCGCCCTCATCGGGCTGCTAGGCGTAGCGCAGTTCTTCGCCCAGGACGCGTTGATCCGGGGTTTCACCATCCCCGGGCTCCGCGCGAACCTTCCGCTGAGCGACCTGGCAACGCGGTCAGGATTCGCACGTCCCGCCGCAACAGCCCTGCATCCGATCGAGTTCGGGGCGATCCTCACGACGGTCCTGCCGCTGGCGGTGGCGACGCTGCGTGACAGCGCGAGCGACCGCAAGCTGATCCCCGCCCTGAGCCTGATGGCGATCTCGCTCGGCATCATCGTGTCCGGGTCGCGATCGGCCCTGCTCTGCGCCGTGATCGGCCTCCTCGTGCTCGTCGCCACCTGGTCCGTCCGCGCCCGCATCGCGGTAGGGATCGCGATGGTGGCGCTGACCGCCGTGGTGGCCATGATCATCCCGGGCATGATCGGCAGTCTCACCGGCCTCTTCACCGGTTTCGGCCAGGACGGCAGCGTGAAGTCCAGGACGGACTCGTACGTGCTCGTCGGCGAGTTCGTCGAGCGTGCCCCCTGGTTCGGGCGGGGCTTCTCGACCTTCCTGCCGAGCTATCGCATCCTCGACAACCAGTACCTGTTGCTGGTCATCGAGGTGGGCTCGGTCGGCCTCGCCGCCTTCCTGATCCTCCTCGGCACCGCCTTCGTGGTCTCCTGGCGCAACGGCCGGTCCGCGATCCGATCCGCCGACCGGAACCTCTCCCAAGCCCTCGCAGGCGCGGTGGCCGCGGCCGCGCTCGGGCTCGGGACGTACGACGGTCTCTCGTTCCCGACCGCCACCGGCGTGCTGTTCCTGGTGCTCGGCATCACCGGTGCTCTCCGGCGACTCGTTCGCGAGAACGACCTCGAGCACGCCGCTTCTGACCCCGTCCCTCACGTCCGAACGGCTCCGTCATGACCAGCGCATCCCTCGACAAGCGACGCCCGTCCTCCTCGCGGACCGTCATCGAGATCGTCATCGTCACCCACAACAGCGAGCAGGTGATCGATGCTCTGCTCGACAGCATCCCGGCGGCGAGCGGTGACCTCTCGACGCGGGTCGTGGCGGTCGACTGCGGGTCCACCGACGGCACCTGTGCCCGGCTGCGCGAGCGCGACGACTGCGAGGTCGTCGAGACGGCGAACGTCGGCTATGCGGCTGGTATCAACCTCGGTGTCGAGACGCTCGGAGGCTCCGGGCCGATCCTGGTGCTCAACCCGGACGTACGCCTGCACGAGCACGCCGTGACCGAGATGGTCGGGGCACTCGCCGACCCGGCGGTCGGGATCGTGGCGCCGCGTGTATTGGAGGCGGACGGCCGGCCGTCGCTGTCGTTGCGGCGCGAGCCGTCACTCGGGCGAGCGCTGGGGCTCAGCCGCACGGGCGCGCACCGGCTCACCGAGAAGGTGAGCGATCCCGTCGCCTACTCCTCAGCGGGGGTGGTCGACTGGGCGCTGGGTGCTGCGCTGCTGGTCTCCCGGGAGTGCCACGACCGGCTCGGCGGGTGGGACGAGAGCTACTTTCTCTACTCCGAAGAGACCGATCTGTGTCTGCGGGCGCGCGATATCGGGCTGGTGACCCGCTACGTGCCCACTGCGGTGTGCACCCACATCGGCGGCGGCTCGGGCCGTTCCGGCCGCACCCACGCGATGCAGGTAGTCAATCGGGTCCGATTGTTCCGGCGGCGCCACGGGCCGCTTGCGTCCGCGCTCTACTTCGCCCTGATCACGCTCGGTGAGGTGTCCTGGGTGGTGCGAGGCAGCGCGCCGTCACGTACGAGCCTGGCTGCTCTTCTCCTGAAGCGGCGGCGTCCGGCCGAGCTGGGCTGCTCGGAGAGGCTGCTACCTCGATGAGTCCACTACTCGTCTGGCTCGCGGGCGTCACCTGGGACGGCATTCGCGGCACGGACCGGCATCTGGTGACCGCCCTGTCTCGCCACGTACGTGTGCTGTGGGTCGATCCGCCCCAGTCTCCGTTGCGGGCGGGAAGGCCGGGCTCTGTGCTGCTGGGGACCGAGGTCGCGGGCGTGTCGAGACTGAGGACGGTCGGCCTGCCTGGCCCTGATCGTGCGGGGATCGACCGAGTGACGTACGCATGGTTGGGCCGGGCTCTCCGCAACGCCGTTCCGGCAGGGCAGCCGATCGTGCTCGTGTCGACGTCGCCGCACCCGCCGTTGGACCTCATCGAGAGCCGCCGACGGATCTACTATCCGACCGACGACTTCGTTGCCGGTGCGGTCCTGATGCAGAAGTCACCGCGGCGGATCGCATCTCTCGAGGCACGTCGCGTGCACGAGGCGGACGTCGTCGGCGCAGTGTCGCAGGTGATCCTGGACCGACTCGGCGTGACCTCGTCGTTCGTGCTGCCCAACGGATGCGACCCGGACGCGTTCTCCCGGACGGATGAGCTGCCCCCACACCCTCTCGTCCGCCTTCCTCTGCCGGTGGCGGGCTTGGTCGGCCAGCTCTCGCCACGAGTGGACGTCTCCCTGCTGGAGGCCGTCGCGCATTCAGGGATGTCGCTGTTGCTGGTCGGACCTCGACAGCGTGACTTCCAGACCTCCCGGCTCGACCGGCTCATCGCGCTGCCGAACGTGCAGTGGGTCGGGGCTCGTGGCTTCGAGGAGCTGCCCGGGTTCCTGAGGGCGATCGACGTCGGGATCACGCCGTACGTCGTCGACGGGTTCAACCGGGCGAGCTTCCCGCTCAAGACGCTGGAGTACCTCAGTGCCGGGAGGCCGGTGGTCTCGACGCCTCTTCCCGGGACCAGTCTGCTCGATTGCCCGTGGGTACGTACGGCCGACGACACCGCATCGTTCGTCGACAGGGTCCGCGATGCCGCGACCAGCACCGTCGACCGCGACGCGGTCCGACGGTTCGCCGCCGCGCACGCGTGGTCGGAGCGGGCGCACGAGTTCCTCCGGGTCAGCGGGATCGAGCCGGCGTACGCGCCGAGGCGTTGAAGTCGTCGGTCGCCGAGCCCCCGTGGAGGCGTTCGACCCGACGACGGACCTTGTAGCCGGCAAGGCCGGCGAACGCGCGCACGGAGTCAGCGGTATGCCGCAACGGTGCGGCTGACCCGTCCAGGGCGGACCGGTAGATCGCTTCTTGGACCTGGGCGGCGGCGGTGAGGCTGAAGCGTTCGGTCACCGTCTGCCGGGCGAGCCCGCCGAGCTGGTCGCGGGTCGCTGGATCGTCGAGGAGCGGTTTGAGAGCAGCGATCAGGTTCGCCGGGCCGGCCGCCTGCCCGCGTCCACGGCCATACCAGCCGTGGCGCAGGAAACCCGGCAGCGAGTGCTCGTCGAGAAGCTCGAAGTAACCGTCCTCGCCTTGGACGACCAGAGGTTTGCCGAACGCCATCGCCCGCAGCGCGGAGCCGCCCATGCCGAGGCAGATGTCGGCCCAGGCGTACGCCCATCGGGGATCCTGGGATTCCCCCGCGGTCACGACGAGATCGCGACCGGCGCGTCGGTTGACGGTGGCCGCGGCCGTGCGCACCTGCTTTTCGGCGCTTCCCCCGCCGACGATCATGAGCTGCACGGCACCGGTCTCGGCCAGCGTGGCGACGGCGGCGATGGCGCTCAGGATGCCTTCGAGCTTGAGGTCGGGCACGAGACGGGACACGATAACGAGTCGAAGCGTCGCAGGGTCAAGATCAGTCAGCGACGCCGGCGGAGGCGGGCGTACCTCTGGGCTGTTCGCCTCGGTGTCGACAGGGGGCTCGATGAGGTGGACCCGGCCGCTACGTACGGCCTGGGTCTCGGTCTGGATCGTCCGGGTACCGACGACGAGCGGGATGGAGGCGGGGATGAACGGCGCGACCGACATCGACATCACCGTGCCGACGCAGGCGACGCCGGGCAGAGCGGTCGTAGCGGCGTACGCCTCGAGGATGGGTGGCCACTCGTAGCCGTGGATGACATCGATGCCTCGCTCGCGAACGATCCTCCGCAGGTCCGACGCCGTGGCCGGGCCTGGTTGAATGCGCGAGGAGCGTTTCGGGAGACGTTCCAGACCAAGATCGGGCAACCGGTCCACGAGGACCCCGTCGGGCGAGTAGACGACGACCTCGTGGCCGAGGGCACGTACGGCGGCGGCCAGCTCGATCGCATTGGTCTGGCTGCCACCGATCTCCATCGCGTGCGGGTAGACCAGAATCCTCATCCAGGGCTCCTGAAGGTCTGCAGGTCGCCGCGATGCCACCAGAGCAGGACAGCGATGACAGCCAGGGTGGCGGTGCCGGCGGCCGCGAGGGTGAGGAACGGGCTCTCGACGCCGGCGGCGACCACCAGGCCGAGGGCATAGCAGACGACGGCGCCGAGCAGGGGCACGACGAGGGCGCGCACGAGGGACCCCAGGCGGATGCCGGAGAGCCGGAGGAGACGTACATACATCGGCCCGGTCACGAGCACGGCGACTGCCACGACAGCGAGGGCGGCTCCGTCGATGCCTCGCCAACCGACCGCCACCCACAGTGCCGGGGCGAGCGCGAAGATGCCGACGATCTGGACGGCGAGGATGGCGTTGGAGCGACCGAGCACGACGACGTAGTCGTAGGCGAGCTCGAAGAGGATCCGGAGCGCGGCGAACATCGCGAGCCAGTGCAGGACCTCCCCTGCCGGAGCCCACTCGGCGCCGTAGACGAAGCGCACGAGGTCGGGAGCCGTGGCTGCGATCGCAGCACACGCCGGCAAGGCGATGCCCGCCAGCAGCCGCAGCACCCGACCGAACGCCTCGCGCGTACGGAGCGCATCGTGCTGCAGCCTTGCGAACAGAGCCGGCGCGACGCTGCGCATCGGCTGGGAGAAGAGGGTGATCGGCCAGCTGGCCAGGTTGGTGGCGAGGACGTAGTAGCCGAGCATCACCGCGCCCAGCAGTCGTCCGACGATGAGCTGGTCGAGGAAGCCGACCAGGAAGACGACCACGCTCGCTCCTGCCAACGGAAGCCCGAAGGCGAGCAGGCCGTTCACGTAGCGGCGGTCGAGACCGAGCCGGTAGGGCAAGGGCGAGTAGCGGAGGAAGAGCACCGCACTCACCGCGGCACCGGCGAGCCGCCCGACGGCGAGCGACAGCGCACCCATCCCGAGCGCCGCCAGGACCACCGAGACCACCGCGCCGACCCAGACGTTGACCTGATCGACGACCATCCGCTGCCCCTGGCGGAACATCCGCTGCATCAGCGCCGCCGGGGTCGCCACCAACCCGTTGATGAGCACGCACAGGCTGAGCAGCCTGACCAGCCCGGTCGCCTCGGGCGCCCCCATCGCGCTGGTGAACCACGGTGCCGCGACCATCGCGGCCACGGTCAGCACCGCGCTCATCCCGAGCGAGATCGTTGTGACGGTGGGCGCGATCTCGGCCGGGTCCTCCTGCCAGCGAACGATCGCGAGGCTGACGCCGAGCTCGTTGAAGCTCAGGATCGCCATCAGGGCGACGAAGGCGACGGCGTACGTGCCGAACTCCTCGGGCCCGAGCAGTCGCGCCAGCGCGATACCGATCGCGATGGTGCCGAACCGGCCGACCGCGACGTTGAGGAAGCTCCAACCCAGTGCCCGCCCGGCGCGGCCGGGTGCCTCCGGCTCTGCAGGGGCGTCCGCCCCGGTGGTCACGACCCGCGCACCGCCTCAGCGAGCGCGCCGGTGACGTACTCCTGCTGCTCGGGGGTGAGGTGTGGGTGCATCGGGAGGGAGAGGATCTCGCCGGCGGTCCGCTCGGCCACGGGGAAGCTGCCTTCGGGGAGACCGAGATGGGCGTACGCCGCGGTCAGGTGCACGGGTGTCGGGTAGTGGATCCCGGCGCCGATGCCGGCCTCGGCCAGCGCAGCGAGGACACGGTCGCGCTCGGCGACGCGGACGACGTAGAGATGCCAGACATCCTCGTTGCCGTCGGCACTGACCGGGCCCCGCACGCCGGGGACGTCGGCGAGCAGCGTCCGGTAACGGTCGGCGGCCTGGCAGCGCAGCTCGTTCCACTTCTCCAGTCGGGCGAGCTTGGCGGAGAGGTAGACGGCCTGGACGGTGTCGAGGCGGGAGTTCATGCCGACGACCTCGTGGACGTACTTCCGTTCCGAGCCGTGCGAGGAGAGCACCCGGACCATCCGTGCGACCTCGGGGTCGTCGGTGGTGACCGCGCCGGCGTCGCCTGCGGCGCCAAGGTTCTTGCCCGGGTAGAACGAGGTGGCGGCCACGTGTCCGAGCGAGCCAGCGGGCTGCCCGAGACGCCTGGCGCCCTGGGACTGGGCTGCGTCCTCGACGATCGGGATCCCGGCGGCGTCAGCGAACGGCGTCAGCCGCTCGACGAAGGCGCTCTGACCGAAGAGATGGACCGGCGCGATGGCCTGCGTGCGGGCGGTGATCGCCCGTTCGGCCGCGACCGGATCGATGAGCAGGTGCTCCTCGTCGACGTCGACGAGCACCGGGGTGGCGCCGATCCGACTGACCGCCTCCGCAGTGGCGATGAAGGTGTTGGCCGGCAGGATGACCTCTCCGCCAGGGCGGACTCCGACAGCACGCATGGCGAGCTCGAGCGCATCGGTGCCGTTGCCGACGCCGACACAGTGGTCGGCCCGGACAAAGGCGGCGTACGCGTTCTCGAACGCGGTCACCTCCGGCCCGCCCACGAAAGCGGTGCGCGCGAACACGCTGTCGAGACCGAGGCGTACCTCATCCTCGACCTCCTCGTGCTGCGACCGTAGGTCGACGAACGGCACCTTCACCAGATCAGCTCCTGACGTGAGTTCAGCGGGCGGGCAGGCACTCCGGCCCAGGTCTCCCCGGCAGGCAGGTCCTCGAGCAGGACCGCCCCCATGCCGAGGACGGAGTCGGCTCCGACGGCGGTGCGCTGACGCACCGACGAGCTCATCCCGAGATAGGCGGCCTCCCCGATCACGACCTCGCCGCCGAGGGTGACCCCGGCGCAGACGGTCGCGTAGTCGCCGACGATGTCGTCGTGGGTGAGGACCGCGTTGGGCATCGCGACGACGTGTCGCCCGACGCGTACGCCGGCGGTCAGCACGACCCCGGCCAGCAGCACGGTCCCGGCACCGACCTCGCAGCCGGGCGGCACGGAGGCGGTGGGGTGGAGGATGGTCGCGTAGCGATCGGATGCCACCCCGTAACCGCTGAGCCGGCGATGGATGCGTCGCCGCGTCGACCCGGCGCCGGCGCAGATGACGAGGTCGTCACCGCAGTCGGTGACGACCTCGACCGGGCCGATCACCTTGACGCCACCGGTCCCGTCGGCGGAGCCGATCATCTGGCCCCAGCGCTCCTGGTCGTCGTCGACCGCGACGATCTCGTCATAGCCGAGCTCGCCGGACCGGGCCGCCGCCGCGACCTCACCGGCCAACCCGCCGGCGGCGACGAGCACGAGCGTGGTCATCGACCTGCCCCCCGGAGCACGTCGATGACCCGCGCCTGCTCCGAGTCGGAGATCTGGTGGAAGAGCGGCAGGATGAGGGTGTTGTCGGTGAGGTGCTCGGTGGCCGGGAGGCTGAGGGACGGCGAGGCGTACGCAGGCTGCCGGTGCGACGCCATGATCCCGCGGCGCGCGGAGATCCCGGCCTCGGCGAGGGCGGTCAGGAGCCCCTCGCGGTCCAGTCCGTACGGGTAGCCCACCTCGATCCAGAACGACTGGAAGTTGGAGGTGCCCCAGGCCGGGTCGGCCACGGCCCGCAGCCCGCCGATCTCGGCGACCGACTTCGCGTAGACGGCGGCCAGCTCGCGGCGCCGGGCGACGACCTCGGGCAGCCGCTCGAGCTGCACCAGGCCGACCGCGGCCTGCAGGTCGGTCATCCGGAAGTTGAAGCCGACCTCGTCATAGGACTCCGCGGGTGAGACCAGGCTGGCGTGCCGGTCGGCGGCCGAGACGCTCATCGCGTGCTCGCGCAGCTTGCGCGCCCGATCGGCCAGGTCAGCGCGCGAGGTGGTGAGCATTCCGCCCTCACCGGTGGTGAGGATCTTGCGCGGGTGGAAGGACCAAGCCGCGATCTCGGCGCCGGCGCCGACGGGACGGCCGCGGTAGGTCGACCCGGCACCGCAGGCGGCGTCCTCGATGACCACGATGTCGAGCGGGTCGCAGACCTTCCGGATCGAGTCCAGGTCGACCGGCACCCCGCCCTGGTCGACCACGATCACCGCGGTCGTCCGCGGCGTGAGCGCCTCCCGAACGGTCTCGGCGGTGAGGTTCCCGGTGACCGGTGAGACGTCCGCGAAGACCGGCCGGGCGCCGACGTAGACCGCGGCGTTGGCGGTCGCGATGAACGAGAAGGACGGGACGACGACGTCGTCACCGGGGCTCACCCCCGCCACGACCAGCGCCAGGTGGAGGGCCGTGGTGCAGCTCGAGGTGGCGACCGCGTGAGAAGCCTGCTGGGATTCCGCGAAGCGGCGCTCGAACTCCGCCACGCGAGGCCCCTGGGCGACCCAGCCGGAGCGGAGCACCTCGGCGACGGCCTCGACCTCCTCCTCGCCTAGCCACGGCTGCATGACGTTGATGCGGCTCATGCTGCCGTCCGCGCCGTTGCCGTTCACCGAGGTACCTCGGTCGAGCGTCGCTTACTTCGGTGAGTTCCACGAAGTAAGTGCACGTTCACCGAGGTGACTCGGTGAACGTCGCGCGGTGCCGGCCGCCGCGTCACGCGCCATCACCCCGCAACGTACGCCCGGCCGCGATCTCGGAGCGCAGTGGCGCCCACCACTCGACCAGCTGCCGCAGCCCCTCCTCGAGCCCGATCGTCGGCGACCAGCCGAGGTCGTCGCGGGCCGCGGAGATGGAGGCGAGCCGGCGGGTGACCCCGTTGACCGCCCGCTCCGGACCGTGCTCGACGCCGAGCGGGGAGTCCATCGCCCGCAGCAGGGCCTCGGCCAGCTCCAGCAGCGAGGTCTCGGTGCCGGAGGCGATGTTGTAGACGCCCTCGCTCACCTTGGAAGCCGCCGCCAGGACGTTGGCGCGGGCGATGTCGGGGACGCAGACGAAGTCCATGGTCTGGCGCCCGTCGCCGAAGATCAGCGGCGGCTTGCCGTCGGCGATCCGTTCCATCCACCGCACCAACACCTCGGTGTAGGCGCCGTGGACGTCCATCCGCGGCCCGTAGACGTTGAAGTAGCGCAGCCCGACATAGTCGAGCCCGTGCATCGCCCGGAAGGACCGCACCAGGCCTTCGTTGTAGGACTTCGCGGCCCCGTAGAGGGTGTCGTTGTTGTTGTGGTGGTGCCCCTCTGGCGTCGGGAACTCCTCGGCGAGCCCGAAGACCGAGGCCGAGGAGGCGTAGACCAGCTTGTCGACGCCGGCGGAGACTGCGGCCTCGACCACGTTGAAGGTGCCGTCGACCAGCACCTCGTTGGCCAGCCGCGGCTCCTCGGCGCACAGCGTGATCCGGATGGCGGCCTGGTGGAAGACCAGGTCCTTGCCGGCGGTGAGGTCGCCGACCAGGTCGCGGTCGCGGATGTCGCCCTCGACCAGGGTGACCCGGCCGGAGGCGAGGGCTTCGTCGAGGTTGGCCTTGCGGCCCCGGATCAGGCTGTCGAGCACGTCGACGTGCGCGGCCCCCGCCTCGAGGAGCTGGTCGACGATGGTGGAGGCGATCGTGCCTGCACCTCCGGTGACCAGGACGTTCGCGCCGTGCAAGGAAGTCATCGGATCAGCTCCAGGGTGGGGGTCTCGGCGGCGACCTCGACGAGGGCGCCACGGGCTCGGAGGCTGGCCTGGGCCGCCTCCAGGACGGAGAGGACACGGAGCCCGGAGGCGCCGTCGGTACGCGGCGTACGGCCTTCGCGGATCGCTCCGGCGAACTCGCCGACCATCCGAGAGAGCGCCTCGTACTCGGGCAGCGCCGGCGCCCAGGTGTCGCCCAGCCGGTAGGAGATGGTCGCCGCGGCGCGGTCGGCCCGTTCGATCTGGTCCACGCTCTGCTGGACCAGATCGACGCCACGGTCGAAGACGCTGAGCCGCTGCTGCGGGTTGAGGTCGTCCCAGACCAACGTGCGCCGGCTCCCACCGATCACCATCTGCCTGATCTTGGTGGGGCTGAGCCAGTTGACGTGGACGTGGGCCATCGCCCCGCCCTCCAGTGGCAGGGTCAGGTAGCCGACGCACGCCTTGCCCGCTCGCAGCGGGTCGGCGCCGTGCGCGGCCACCCCGGTGGGGCGCAGCCCGCCGGGCAGGATGAAGTCGAGGATGGAGAGGTCGTGCGGGGCCAGGTCCCAGAAGACGTCGACGTCGGGCTGCACAAGCCCGAGGTTGATCCGCACCGAGTCGATGAACAGGATGTCGCCGAGCGACCCGTCCTCGACCAGCTCGCGGATCTTCTGCACGACCGGCGTGTAGCAGTAGGTGTGGTCGGCCATCAGCACCAGATCGTTGGCGCGCGCGCTCTCGACCATGCTGCGGCCCGACCCCACGTCGTCGGCCAGCGGCTTCTCGACGAGCACGTGCTTCCCCGCCCGCAGCGCCCGCTCCACCAGAGCTCGGTGGGTCCCCGCCGGGGTGGCGATCGCGACCGCGTCCACGTCCTCGCGCGCGAGGACCTCGTCGAGGTCGGACGTCGCCAGCACCTCGGCGCTGCCGCCGATCACCTCCTGCGCCCGGACGAGGTCCAGGTCGACCACCGCGACCAGCCTCCAGTCCGGTGCGTTGCGGAAGTTGCGGATCAGGTTGGGCCCCCAGTAGCCGGCCCCGACCACTGCCACGCCCAGCGGCGTCTGTGCGGTCATGACTTGTGCTTCTCCCCACGTCGGCGATCGATGCCTTCGGGGTAGATCACACGCGATCCGCCGATCCTGCCCGCCCGATCACCGGGCTTATCCCCTCTATTCGGGAGACCGGACGGCAGCACCGAACGCGCCGAGTCGGCGCGAGCTGACGTGATCCAAGGTCGAGTCGGCGCGTCAGAACGAGCCGACTCGGCATCAGGTTCGATCTGTGCACTGGCCACTTGCAACCTATCCACCCAATGGCGTTATCATCGCTATATGGCGATGACAACGACGCGGGGCACTCCCGATCCCACGGACGAAGCGGTGGCGCTGAGCGCTGCTGCCTGTCTGTTCCACGGGTTCTCCGATCCCTCCCGCCTGGCGATCCTGCGCCACCTCGCCCTCGGCGAGCACCGCGTGGTCGATCTGACCGCCCACCTCGGTCTGGCGCAGAGCACGGTCTCGAAGCACCTCGCCTGCCTGAAGGACTGCGGGCTGGTGACCTCACGCCCCGTCGGGCGCGCGTCGATGTTCGCGCTCGCCCACAGCGAGGCCGTCCTGGACCTGCTGGCTGCTGCGGAGCGGGTCCTGGCGCTCACCGGCGACGCGGTGACGCTGTGCCCCAGCCACGGCATCGCCGCCGTCCACGCCGAGACCCACGAGGAGGCGTGATGGCTGCCCATGTCCACGCCCAGACGGACCTGACCGCTGCCGACCGCAAGCGGCTCGGACGACGTGCCCAGCTGCTCGCGGCGGCGTCGGTCACCTACAACGGCGCCGAGGCCGTCATCGCCATCACCGCCGGTCTCGTCGCCGGATCGGTCGCGCTGGTCGGGTTCGGGCTCGACTCCGTCGTCGAGGTCTCCAGCGGGCTCATCATCCTGTGGCAGTTCCGTCACCGACTCCCGGAGTCACGGGAGCGGCAGGCGCTGCGGCTGATGGCCGTCTCCTTCTTCGCCCTGGCCGCGTACGTCACCTTCGAGTCGGTGCGCGCCCTCATCACCGGGCACGACCCGGAGACCTCGATGGTCGGCATCGGCCTGGCGATCACCTCGCTGCTGATCATGCCGTTCCTGTCGTGGGCTCAGCGTCGGACCGGCCGAGCGCTCGGCTCGAACGCCGTGGTCGCCGACTCGACCCAGACCCTGCTGTGCACCTATCTCTCGGCGGTCCTGCTCGTCGGCCTGGTCCTCAACGCGACGCTCGGCTGGTCATGGGCCGACCCGATCGCCGGTCTGGTGATCGCTGCCGTCGCGGTCAAGGAGGGCCGGGACGCCTGGCGGGGCGAGGCCTGCTCATGCGGCCCGGTGGCGGTCACCGACGACCAGGACACCGCCGCCTCTGATGGCTGCGATTGTGACGAGTCCACCTGCGCCGATGCCTGCTGTGTCCCCGACGCTCCCGGCACTGCCGACGTCCAGGTGCTGGACGTCGGCAGACCATCGGCATCGACTCATCCCGTCGCCGGGCGGAACCGCACGTCCACGAAGTAGTTCGTGGAGTTCCAGGATCGGTTCGGGAGTCCCCCTCCGCTCCCGTACCGATACCGGCCGTTGGCTCCGCCCGGCGCCGTCAGTGGGCCGACCGTCCGCGGCTGGCTGAGTGCCGCGGGCGTCGAGGCGTAGCGCCCGTTGGGCGCGTAGTAGGACACGACGTACGTCGCCCCCGGCGTGAGCGCGACCGGTGTCGGCAACGTGGCCGTCTGCCAGCCGGTCGCCGTCTCGTTGGTGAAGGTCACCTGGGCGATCCGGGTGCCGGCCGAGTTCCACAGCGAGCCCGTGTGGGTGCCGGTGTTGCCGGATCCCTTGTAGAACCGGATCGCCGTCACCGAGCCGGCCACCGACGTCGAGAAGGCGGTGCCGACCTCGACCGGCATGATGTCGAACGTCGCGGGGGTCCGCGGCGTCACACCAGTGAACAGCGAGACCTCCGCCGGAACGGGCGCGGCGGTGGTGAACGACCACGTCTGCGTGGGCAGACTCGCCCCGTCCGTCGAGACGACGCCGGAGACTGAGACCGACACTGTCGCCCCGGCCGGGAGTGCCGAGGTAGGCGTGAAGCTCAACGTACGTCCGTCCCCGCTCAGCGCTGCCGATCCCGCCACCGAGGACCCGTTGGCCGTCACCGACATGCTCCAGCCGTTCGCCACCGCCGACGAGAAGGTGATCGAGGGATCTACCGCGGCCTCCACCCCTGTGGCGCCCGGGGTCGGGTCCCGCTCGGTGACGCCGATCGTCGGTGCGTCCCGCTCGAAGACGATGTCGACGAAGTAGTTCGTCGCGCCCCAGTCGAAGGTCGGGAACCCGCCCGCGGCTCCGTAGAGATAGCGGCCGTTGGAGGTTGCAGGTGCAGTCAGGTCGCCCGAGGTCCACGCGGTGTTGAAGAACCCGCTGGTCGCGGCGTAGTGACCCTGCGGCGCGAGATAGGAGACGACGTACGTCACCCCGGCGCTCACCGCTACCGGCGTACTGAGGGTCGCGTCCTGCCATCCCGAGGCGGTCTCACCGGTGAAGGTCACCGACGCCATCCGAGTGCCGGCCGACGACCACAGCGATCCGACGTGGGTCCCGCCGTTCCCGGGACCCTTGTAGAACCGGATCGCGGTGACGCGCCCGTCTCGGGACGGGGTGAAGGCGGTGCCGAGCTCGACCGGGGACGCCTCGCTGACCGCCGGCGTCTGCGGCACCTGGTCACCGAAGAGGGTCTGGCTGGTCGCCGACTCCTGCGGACGCGTGCGGAAGGACCACGACTGTGGCGCCAGGCTCGCGCCCTCGACCGATGTCACTCCGGTCAGGGCGACCGAGATGCTCGCATCGGGCGGCAGCGCTCCTGCCGGGTCGAACGCGAGCTCGGTGCCCGCCTGGCTGAGCGTGGTCGCGCCCGTCACCGGTCCGCCGGGACCCGACACCGAGAGTTGATAGCCCGAGGCGATCGCGCTCGAGAAGGTGATGCGTACGTCCGTGCCCCTCGGCACCGACACCGCGCCCGGGGCGGGACTCTGAGCAGTGATCGCCAGACTCGGCGCACCCTTCTCGAAGACGACGTCGACCAGGTAGCTCGATGGCGACGATGCCGCGGGGAATCCCGCTCCATAGGTGTACGCCCCGGCCGTCGAGGTCACGTGGAGCGGCCCTTTCGACAGATCAGCGGCCGCGAAAGCGTTCGGGGTGGCCGAGTAGTAGCCGTTGGTGCGGTACGAGGCGACGTACTCGACGTTCTTCTGGATCGTTACCGGCTCGTCGAAGACCAACGTCTGCCAGCCGGAGGTGGACTCGCCGGTGAAGGTGCCTTGGGCGAGCGCGGTGCCGTTCGCAGACCACAGCGTGCCGGTGTGCGGCGCGGCGTTGTTCGCACCCTTGTAGAAGCGGACGCCGGTGACTGTACCGACCGTGTCGGCGGTGAACCGGACACCGAGGGTGAGCTGTGCGTTCTCCGGGTCTTGGAGCACGGTCGGCACGGTGTCCTCGTCGAACAGCGAGCAGGGACAGACGCCAGGTGTCGCCGGCGGTCGTGCGGTCGTGAACGACCACGTCGAGCCGCTGGTGACAGCGTTGCCCTGGCTGTCGGTGCCGCTCAGCGTCACGGTGTGCTTGACGAACCCGGCGAGAGCAGCTGCCGGGGTGAAGGTGGCGGTGCGGGTCGTGGCGTCGTACGCGACCGAGCCCGCGACCGCCGATCCGTTGGCATCCTTGACCTGCACACCGACGGAGGTCGCGGTGACCGGCTTGGAGAACCGGGCGCTGACCGTGGTGGTGCGCGCGACCGAGGACGAGTTCGCCAGCGGCCACTGGTTGGTCGCGGTCAGCGGGGAGTCGTCGCTGGCCGAGTAGAGGACGTCGACGAAATAGTTGCTGTTCTGGTGGCTGCGGTCCGGGAACCTGCCTGCGTCGTTGTAGACACCGGCCGCGGGCGCGCCGAACCCGCCCTCGACGAAGAGGGGCGCAGCGTCGACCGGGTCGGAGGCGAAGGCCCACTGCTGCACCGCATAGTGGCCCTGCGGCGCGGTATAGGAGGCGACGTACGTCTGGCCGGCGGCGACCGGGACAGGGCTGGCGAAGGTGGCCTGCTGCCATCCGGTCGCCGATTCCCCCGAGAACGTCACCGCGGCGAGTGCCTCGCCGGAGGTGCTCCACAGCGTTCCGGTGTGGGTACCGGTGTTGCCGACCCCCTTGTAGAAGCGGATGCCGCTCACGAACCCGTCGTTGGTGGGCGAGAACCTGACGCCGAGCTCCGCGGCGCCGGGATCGGCCGCAGCCGGGACAGCCGGGGGCGCCAGCGTGGCATTCCCGAAGATGCTGCACGGGCAGGAGACTGCGAACGAACGGGTCGCCGTCGTGCCGATGTTGGCACTGTCGTCGATCGCGCGCACCTTGACCGCCGTGGCGCCCGTGCCGTGCTGTACGTAGGAGAAGGTCCACGAGGCGAGCCCGTCGGCGGGCCGCCACACGGTTCCGCCATCGGTGGAGTACTCCACGCCCGCGACACGTCCGCCGCCGGCGTCGGTAGCGGTGCCGCTGACCGTCACGACGGATCCGTTGGCCCGGACAGAATCGTTCGCCGGCGAGGTGACGTTGACCGTTGGCCCCGCAGTGTCGGTGGACGCCGTCGCAGCGGCCAGACCGGCCATCAGGGTGGTCGGCTGGGCGCCCATGTCGGCGAGCAGGTTGACCTGCGCCTGCTGCATCCGCTGGTCGGCGGGCTCCTCGGCGAAGGCGGAGTCGTGGGTCTCGTCCAAGCCCCAGGTCCACTGCACCGTGCCGGCGCCGAAGACCAGGGCGCCGCTCGGTGCCCGGTAGAGCGTGAGGTGATGGGTGGTCGTACCGGGCTCGACGTTGTTGCCGAAGTCCTGGAGATACTCCGGGACCGCACCGGTGGTCGTCGAGAGCCGCACCAGCCCAGGTGGTCGTTCGCTGTTCAGGAGGTCCTCGTCGGACTCATAACCGACCGTGTGCGGAGCCAGCGTCGCCGACCCCGAGGTGAGGTTGGCAACCGACGTGTTGCGCCATAGCCGGTTCTTCCCCTCGGCCGCGGTGACCTTCATCGCGAGGTCGGAGTAGTTGACCATGTACGCCGTGCCCGTCAGCCCGTTCTCGGTGCGGCCGCCGCCCCGATTCTTGGCCGCGAACCGCGGGTCGCGCCAGGTGCCGGTCCACTCCGACGAGGGATCGATCTTGGCGTTCGCCCAGGTCTCCTTGTAGGAGACCAGCGTGCGATGGGCCGTCTGGCTGCTGTCGACCGAAGGCTCGAAACGGGTCTTCCAGTAGACCTCGTTGCCGCTGAGGAACTGCAGATTCACGCCGGCGTCGCGGGCTGCCTCGACGTTGGCCCGCTGGGTACCGCTCCAGTACTCGTCGTGGCCGACGGAGAGGTACGTCTCGTGGTTGAGCAGCAGCTCACCGTGACGGTCCGCGTCAACCCCGGAGATGTAGCTGACGTCGTAGCCGTTGCGCTCCAGGAACCGCACCGCCGGATACTCGTTGGCGAAGTAGAAGTCCCGCCCGCCCGGCCCGTCACGCGTCGCGAACGGCCGGTTGTAGCTCAGCTTGTAGGCGCGACCGTTGTCAGCGCCCTGGTAGAAGGACGACCCACCGTAGGTGTTGTATGCCTGCCAGGTCGTGTCCGAGGTCTGGAAGACGACGTCGGAGTCGCCGTCGTCATCGCGAACGATGAAGGTGATGTGGCTGGAGTCGTTGCGGTCGGCGCGGTGGAGCCGCGCAACATAGACCCCCGAGACGGCTGTCGAGGGGACGTTCCAGGAGGCCGAGACGCCCCAGTTGCCGCAGTCGGTCAGCTCGGTCGTCGATTGCGTGAGGCAGTTCGGCTGGTTCTGCGGCAACGAAGCAGAAGGATTCACCTGCGCGACCTCCCGCGCCCCGTCTCCTCCATACCATCCGGTTCGGTAGATCTTGATCGTGTAGGCGGCGGCGTCCGTGTCCACCTTGAAGTCGATCCGGTTTCCGGCGTCGACGCTCATGTTCGTCGCGAACCCTTGGATCGAGTCGTCGCCGGCCCCGTCGACCTCCCAGACGCTCTCCGGAGTGCCCGGCTTGCTGTTCTCGCAGGCGATCTCGTTACCGGTGGGTCCGCACGGGTCGGCCGCATTCGCGACCGAGGCGGTTATCACCGTGAGACCGGAGGCTGCCATCAGCAACGCAGCTCCTGCGGCCAGGCCCCGTGGGCCCCGGATCGACTTCAACATGAGGCGACATTCCTTCGTCAGCCGAGAGCGATGGTGGGCTGCTCACGCGGTGCGCGAGCTCTCGTCCCTGAGCCAGGTCGAGTAGTCACCGGCGCGCACGCGGCGCCGTGACATGGATCGTGCGACCACTGTCGTCCCAAGAAACACCAGCAAGTCGGGTGCGAGCTTCGGGTCGGCGAGGCCGAGGCGTACGAGCATCATGATCGAAGTGCCCGCGCCCGGCGGGCGTACGCCTTCCCGGTCGGCCTGGGTGTTGCCCGTCGCCACCCTGATGCGACGCCGAATCAGGTCCCCGAAGGTCCGCGGAGCCCGGACCACGACGACAGCAGAGTCGACGACGACCCGCTCCTCGGGGGAGAAGGCCTCTGAGACACCCAGATCGTCGCTCATCATGGGCGGGAGCCCGTCAACACGTGCCTGCCCCTCCTCGCTGAGCGCGATCACCCCACGGCCGAAGAGGCCTTGTCGTACGTGGGGAAGCCGCTCCCAGACCCGGTAATAGGCCCGCACCAGCCTCGAGGAGCGGGACAGCTCGACTCTGCGCGCAGGCCCGGCGGCTTGGATCCCCGGGCGCGCGAGCGATTCCACGATCCGAAGCACATCAGGGCCGGCGATGGCGCAGTCGGCGTCGACCTGCACGCGCGGGAAGAGGTTCAGTGCCGCATTGCCCACCATCAACGCCCGAGCCTTCGAGGGCTCCTCGATCTCCACGACACGTACGCCGCCTACGGAGCGCGCCACTTCGGCGGTGTCATCACTGCAACCGTTTGCTACAACGACGACCTCGAGAACACCGGGTTCCACCCCGGAGAGGAGCAGCCGGAGGTTGCGCTCGATCACCGCCGCCTCATCGTGCGCAGGGATCACCACGCCGGCGGCCGGCACACGTCTCTCCCACGCGTTCGTCATGCCACCGACAGTTGCCGCCCGACGGTCGTCCGAGCGCTGCGAACGCAGTGATTAGCCACTATTGGTGAGAGTCCGGCGGCGCGCGTCGGCGGGACGATCCCGGCATTGAATATCAACCTCTGTTGATATAACCTTGCAGACATGAGCACACCACCCTTCATCCCTGCCGACCACCTCGGTGCTGTGAACCGCGCCCTGACCACCACGACCCGCGGCGGCGAGGAGCTGCGCATGCTCGTCGTCGAGCGCAGCTACGACGCCACCCCGGACGAGGTCTGGGACGCGCTGACCACCAAGGAGCGCATCCCGCGCTGGCTGATGCCGGTCACCGGCGACTTCGAGGTCGGCGGCCGCTACCAGCTCGAGGGCAACGCCGGTGGCGAGATCCTCGCTTGCGCCCGCCCGAAGCTGCTCTCGATCACCTGGGACTACGGCGACATGAGCTCATGGGTCGACGCGACCCTGACCGCCGCCGGCGACCGTACGCTGCTCCGCCTCGAGCACTCCGCCCCCGTCACCCCGGAGCAGTGGAAGGAGTTCGGCCCGAGCGCCGTCGGCATCGGCTGGGAGCAGATGCTGCTCGCCCTCGCCCTCCACCTGCCGGCCCCCGAAGCCGAGAAGATGGACCCGATGTCCCCCGACGCACTGCCGGCGATGATCGAGCACACCAAGGGCTCCGCCGCTGCCTGGGTCGAGGCCGACATCGCCTTCGGCACGGATCCGGAGCAGGCCCGCGCCGCCGGCGAGCGCTGCGTGGCCGCCTACACCGCGATGCCGGAGCCGGAGTAACAGGAACAGTCGGTTGCACGCCTTCGACGTCCTCGGCGACCCGGTCCGCCGCCGCATCCTCGAGCTCCTGGCCGCCGGCGACCTGTCCTCGGGCGAGGTGGTCGAGACCATCTCGGCCGAGTTCGGCATCCGCCAGCCCGCGGTCTCCATGCAGCTCAAGGTCCTGCGCGAGCACGGCTTCGCCAACGTACGCCCCGACGGCACCCGCCGCATCTACTCCCTCGACACCGGCCCCATGGCCGAGGTCGACGCCTGGCTCACCCCCTTCCGCCGCTTCTGGACCCAGCACCTCGACGCCCTCGACACCGAGATCAGGCGTGGGCGCCGGAAGGGCTCCGCAGAGGGCTGAAACCGTCCCACGCTGGTTGGTCGCGACCCCGGACGCCGGTGTCTACGCAGTAGAGACGGCGGTCCTGGCGACGTTCTCCGGTGCCCGTCGACCCGGCCGCGATGTCGACGGCCCGCCGGCGCTGTCGTCGCTGACCGCTGGGCCGACGAACTCCTGTCGGCCTGCGGACTCCTCGGCCAGTTGCAGACACATCGCGCGTACGTCTCGCTTGACGACCTTCCCGTTCGCGTTGAGCGGGAGCGCGCCGACGAAGCGGACCACCTCGGGCACCATGTGCTTCGAGAGCCGCACGCGGCAGTGCGCGATCACGTCGGCGGCACGCAGCCCGGACCCTCGCTGGCGCACCACCATGAGCTCGACGCGTTCTCCGGCCACCTCGTCCGGCAGCCCCACTGCCGCGACTGCCACGACATCCGGGAGACCGAGCACGACATCCTCGATCTCCTGACCATCGATTCGGTGCTCCCACGACTTGATGAAATCCTCGATCCGGTCGACCACATAGATGAACCCGTCATCGTCGACCTTCGCCAGATCTCCCGTACGCAACATCCCACCGGGCATCTTGCGGGTCGTCGCCTCCGGGTCGTCGAGGTAGCCGGGCGAGATGTTCGCGCCGCTGGCCCAGATCTCGCCGACCTCGCCGGGGACCACCGGAACCCCGTCACCGTCGAGCACCCGTAGATCCACACCCGGGATCGCGCGCCCGATCGACCCCGGACGCCGGGCGAGCTGGTCGGGTGGGAGGTAGGAGAGCCGAGCGGTCGCCTCGGTCGCGCCGTACATCATGAAGACCTCTGCCTGCGACTGGGCGTGCCTCATCTGCTCGACCAGGACGGGAGCCAGTCGGCCACCTGCCTGCTGCACCGTCCGCAGCGACGGCAGTGCCGAGGTGCCGAAGGTGCTGTTGCGCAGCAGCATCCCGAAGGTCGACGGGACTCCGGCGAGACCCGTGCAGCGCGCGGACGCGATCCGATCCACCACCGCCTGCGGGAAGACGCTCGTCGACTGGATCACCAACGCAGCGCCGGCCCGCAGATGGGTGTGCAGGAGCGAGAGGCCGAAGGCGTAGGTGAACGGGAGCACGACCAGCATCCGGTCTGCCGACGTGATGTCGAGGTAGCCGAGGATCGAGGTCGTGTTCGCCTGGATGTTGCGGTGGGTGAGTCGCACCGCGCGCGGGTCGCCGGTGGTACCGGAGGTGAACATGTAGAGCGCGTCGTGGTCGGGGTCGACCTCCACCGCTTCGGACAGGTCGACAGACTCGGATCGCTGCTGCGGGATCAGCCGTTCCTTCCGCTCCACGACGACCGCGATGCTCCGGGGCAGGCTCAGTCGGAGCGCCTTTGCCTGCGCGCGTCCCACCAGCAGAGCCTCGGCACCGACCCATCGTGCTCGGGCGACCACCTCGTCGGCGGGCAAAGTGATGGCCAGCGGCACCACGACCAGGCCCATCCGGAGCGCGGCGAGATGGGCCGATACCCAGAACAGCCCGTTGGGCGCCATGATCCCGACCGGTGCGCCCGGATTCAGACCGAGCACGGAGAGCCGTCCGATGAGCACGGACACGCTGGTTCGCAGCTCTGCGAAGGTGTATTCGCGACCGGCTTCTGCGAGCGCGATCGAGTCCTCGGGCGCTAGCTCGAGAAGGAAGTCAGCGGTGTTCAAGTGGCCCGTCCCCCGGGATACTACGGCCGGGACAGTTCCCGGCACCGGCAACGTCGCACGGCGCACCTGCACGCACCGGGGCCGATCCGGCAGGCTGCCTGAAATTGAGTACGCAGCCGGCTCATCGGTCTCGACCCGGCTCCGGCGCGCGTCGACTGGTCTCGTGAACCTCAAGCGCCTCATCCTCTTCGTGCTGCTCGGCGTGCTCGTCGGGATCACGATCTTCTGGGTGCCCGGGCGCTTCGCCGACTCCGCCGCCATCGAGGACGACGAGGGCTCTGCTGGTGCCTCGGCATCTCAGTCGGGCTCGCCAGGAGCCGCGGCCAGCTCGGAGCCGAGCACCGGTTCAGGCTTGGGCCGGACGTCGAAGCCGGCGACCGAGGCGCTGCCCAAGGCGGCCTCGACCCCGACCGAGTCGGGTCTCCCCGGACTCGCCGCGAAGCCACGTACGAAGACGGCGGCCCTGGTCTCCGAGCCGCTGCCGAAGCAGGCGGTCCGCAAGGACGCCCTGGTGGCCGGCTACCCGACCGCGCTCGCACCCCCTTCGCGCACCACCGTCGACGTCTCCAGCGTCTCGCCCACCACGGGCGTCCTCCAGGTGGCGCTGACTGCGAGCTGCCGGAAACCCTGCGACGTACTCCGCCACTATCGGACCCGCCTCGCGCAGCACGGCTTCAAAGAGGTCACGACGACGTCGGTCGAGAACACGCCGGTGACGTCGCTGAGCCGCGGAGATGAGACGGTGAGCGTCACGGTCACCCGGACCAGCCGTCGCCACGTCGACTTCAGCCTCTACTCCGTCCTCCGCACGAAGTCCTGAGCCGGTGTATCTGTCCCTCAGCGACCGCCCCGCCACGGGTGCCGAGCCGCGGCAGCGCGACGGGCGGGTCTCCCGGACCGTCGTCACCCTCGGCATCGTCAGCCTGCTGACCGACATCTCCTCGGAGTCGGTCTCGGCGATCCTGCCGCTCTACCTGACCGCGGTGGTGGGGCTCTCCCCGGTGGCGTACGGGCTCATCGACGGGCTCTACCAGGGTGTCTCCTCGCTGGTGCGGATCGCGGCCGGGTGGGCGGCCGACCGCACCGACCGGCCGCAGCCGGTGGCGCTGGCGGGCTACGCGATGAGCGCGGTCGCGCGGCTCGGGCTGATCTTCGCCGGCGGCTTCGGGACGATCTCGGCGGCGATCTCGCTGGACCGGGTCGGCAAGGGCGTACGCACCGCTCCGCGCGACGCGATGATCGCCGCCTCCAGCGACCCGGCGCACCTCGGCCGCAGCTTCGGCGTCCACCGGGCGCTGGACACGATCGGGGCCACGCTCGGGCCGCTGCTGGCGTTCGTGATCCTGTGGCGGATCGCCGACGGCTACGACACCGTCCTGGTGGTCTCGCTCGGCTTCGCCGTGCTCGGGGTCGCGACGATGGCCTGCTTCGTCCCGTTCCGCACCGGCGCCCGAGCCCCGCTGGTCGAGCCTGGCGAGCGCCAGCGAGCCAGTGTCGAGACCAACACATTCCGCTGGCGCGCAGCCCTGACCCCGGGCCTTCTCCGCCTGACCGGCGTGTCCGCCGTGCTCGCCCTGCTCACCATCGGTGACGGCTTCGTCTACCTGGCGCTGCTGGAGACCGGCGGCTTCGCGGCCCAGTGGTTCCCGGTCCTCTACGTCGGGACCAACCTCGCCTACCTCGCCCTGGCCGTCCCGATGGGCCGGCTCGCCGACCGGGTGGGGCGGGTCAGGGTCCTCGTGCTCGGCCATCTTCCGCTCGCGGCCGCCTACCTGTGCGCCGCGACCGGGTCAGGGATGCTCTGGACGACGTGCGCCGCGGTGCTCCTGCTCGGCGTCTTCTACGCCGCGACCGACGGCACCCTGGCCGCGGTCGCCGGGCAGCTGGTCCCCGAGACCGTACGCGCCAGCGGCATCGCCACCGCCCAGACCGCGGTCGCGCTGGCTCGGCTCGTCGCGGCCACCGGCTTCGGCCTGCTCTGGTACGCCGTCGGCCCCCGGGTCGCGCTGCTCGCGGTCTGCGCGGTGCTGGTCGCCGCTATTCCGGCCGGGCTCGCGGTGATGCGCCGGGCCCTGGTGGTCGAGCCTGTCGAGACCCCCGCAGGGAGCCGATCGTGACGCGACGCACCGCGGTCTTCGGTGCGATCGTCGTGCTCGTCACCGCCGGTGTGACGGCGTACGCCCTCTCCGCGATCGCGGAGAACGACCGCCGTACGTCCACTGCGACCGCCGCGACGACCACCTCCCTGGCGCAGATCGAGAAGGGGCCGCGGATCCTGTTCCGCCACACCGGACGCGACGCCGACTACGGCCACGTCGGCGCGGTGGCGCTCGCTGCCCCCGACGGCGCCCGGGCGCTCACGGACCGGAGCTGTGACCGGGTCCACGCCCAGGAGGAGTCGATCTCCTGCCTGGCTACCGAGCGCGGCGTGGTGAGCCGCTACCGGGCCACCGACCTGGCGACCTCGACGCCGGGCAAGCCGTGGCGGGAGGTCGACGGGACCGATCTGCCCGGGCTGCCCAGCCGCACCCGGATCTCGCCCGACGGGAAGCTCGTCGCCTCGACGGTGTTCGTGAACGGCGACTCCTACATGGTCAGCGGGTTCTCGACGCGCACCCTCATCCGCCGGATCGGCGGCGCGAGCTACGGCGACCTGGAGCGGTTCACGCTGGTCGTCGACGGCCGCCGGGTCGCCCCCGTGGACCGCAACATCTGGGGCATCACCTTCGCCGATGACGGTCGCACCTTCTACGCCACCGTCGCCACCGGCGGTCGCACCTTCCTGGCCCGCGGCGACCTCACCGAACGCTCGCTGACGACCATCGCCGACCACGTCGAGTGCCCCTCGCTCTCTCCTGACGGCACCCGGATCGCGTTCAAGGAGGCCGGCGAGGACGGCACCCTGTGGACGCCGGCGGTCCTCGACCTCGCCACCGGGCGACGCACCGTCCTCGCCGGCGAGACCCACAGCGTCGACGACCAGATCGAGTGGCTCGACGATGACACGCTCCTCTACGGTCTGGCCCGCGAGGACGAGTCGGTCAGCGACGTCTGGGCCCTCGACACCTCGACCGCTGCCACTCCTCGGGTGCTGATCCCGGAGGCGTCCTCCCCCGCGGTCGTACGCTGAATCGGGTATGCATCGCGGGCCCGGCACGCGGGAACTGTCCGGTGTCGGTTTGCTGGACGGATGACCGTTGAGGAGACGCGGGCCGAACCCCGGATCGAGCCCCGGATCGAGCCCAGCGCCGACGTCGACGACCGTGCCGTGATCGGCGCCGGGACCCGCATCTGGCACCTGGCCCAGGTCCGCGAGCACGCCCGGGTCGGTAGCGAGTGCAACATCGGCCGCGGGGCGTACGTCGGTCCCGGGGTCGTGGTGGGCGACCGCTGCAAGATCCAGAACCATGCTCTGGTCTACGAGCCCGCGATGCTCGAGGACGGCGCGTTCGTGGGCCCGGCGGTGGTCTTCACCAACGACTACCTGCCCCGTGCCGTCAACCCGGACGGCACCCTCAAGGACGGCGACGACTGGGACGCCGTGGGCGTGACGGTACGCACCGGCGCGAGCATCGGCGCGCGCGCCGTCTGCGTCGCTCCGGTCACGATCGGCGCCTGGGCGATGGTCGCGGCGGGTGCTGTGGTCACCCGCGACGTACCGGACCACGCACTCGTCGTCGGCGTTCCGGCCCGGCAGGTCGGCTGGGTCGGGCATGCCGGTGCGCCGCTGGTCGCCGAGGGCGACGCCTGGCGCTGCCCGACGACCGGCACCCGCTATGGGTTGGGCGGCCCGAATGCGGACGCCGGCCTGGTCGTGCTCTGACGAGCGAGGCGTCAGGTGGCCCGCCACTCGGCCTTGTGAGCGATGCTGACCGCGGCGATCTGCGAGGAGACCCCGAGCTTGGCCAGAATCGACTTGACCTGCGTACGCACCGTCGCCTCGGCGACGACCCGGATCTTGGCGATCTCACCGACCGTGGAGCCGTTCATCAGGAGCTCGAGCACCTGCGACTCCCGCGGGGAGAGCTCGGCGAGCCGGCGACGGGACTCGATGACTGCCTTCTCCTGCCCCGCCCACGCCCTGATCCAGCGCTCACGGTCCTCGACGTCGAGCACGCTGAGACCGTAGTTGAGCCTGCGTACGGTGCCCAGGATCTCGCCCAGGGGCACCGTCTTGGACAGCACCGTCCGGGCCCCGGCGTGCAGCGCATGGCCCCAGCGGGCCTCGTCGGTCGAGCTCGTCACCACGACCACGTCGGCACCTGCCCTCGCCAGCGGGGCGATGAGACGTACGCCGGAACCGTGCTGCCCCAGATCGAGGTCGAGCAGCACGATGCGTGGCTGCGAGCGCATGATCAGCGAGGCGAGCCTCGCCTCCGACGGCGGCTCCTCCGGAAGGTCGATGCGGCGCGCGTCGTAACCCTCGAAGGTGAGCGCCATCTCGAGCGACTCGGCGAACAGGGTGTGGTCGTCGACGAGGACGACCTTCAGCCGTTTACGTGGCGACACCATGGCGGCTCTCCTGGTCCGAGGCGTCCGAGGCGTCCGAGGCGTGCGGTCCGTCGGCCTCGTCGTCGGCACAGCCGAGCAGCGGGATGCCGAGGACGAACGTGGTGCGCTCACCGGACTCGGCGAGCTCCAGATAGCCGCCCTGCCGCTCCATCAGATCGCGCGCGGCATGGAGGCCGATGCCGTGGCCGGCGGAGCCTGGTCCGCTCACACCCCAGGCGAAGATCCGTCTGCGGAGCTCCGGAGCGACGCCCGGCCCGTCGTCCGTCACGGCGATCTCGACGCAGGTGCTCGAACGGTCGGCCGCACGTACGTCGATCCGGACCGGCCCGCTCCCGTGGGCTGCGGCATTGTCGAGAAGCACGTTGAGCGCTTCGGTCATCTGGTCGGCGTCACCGAGCGCCAGCATGCGGCTGGGGCGCCACTCGACCTCCGTCCCCTTGGCCTCGTGGGCCAGGACGATGGTGCCCACCACGGCGTCGAGGTCGATCACCTCAGCGACCTCGTCCACCTGCTCGCCGGCCCGCAGGTTCGGCATCTCCGAGCCGACGTACTCCTGCTGTTTCCGGACCATCCGCTCGAGCCGTTGCAGCTCGCTCTGCGCCATCTGCGCCAGCGCGGCTCGCCGGTCCCCGTCGATCGCGGCGGGCGAGTTCAGCAGCGTGGTCGCTGCCCGGACCCCGGCCAGCGCGGAGGCAACCTCGTGGAGCCGGGCGCGCTCGTCCCGACCGCCTCTTGACATCGACAAACTCTCCCCTGGTGACTCGAGCTGCGCCCTCCCAGACACAGCGAGGCAGGTGAAACTTGTGCGGACCCCGACAACCGACATGAACCGCCGCCTATGCGGAAGGACCCTACTCACTCACGCCCCCAGGCGTATTTACCTCCCCATTCTTGATTACCGGCCGTTACCGACTGTTGCCTGAAATTGAGGAATCGTGAGGAGTTGGGCTCCCGACCCGGGGCTGTGCCGGATTCCCTGTTCGGATGGTCATGCTCGATCACCCGCCCGCGCCGGGGTGGCGTCGGCGTGCCCGCAAACCGTTGATCGGCCTGCTGGTGTGCCTGCTCCTGCTCTGCGCCGCGTCGCTGGCCGGCGTCCTGTGGCTCCAGGCGAAGGTGGAGAGCAACCTCCAGCGGCTGCCCGACACGTTCACCGGGCTCACCGATCGGCCGGCCAAGCCGACCTCCGGATCGGCCGCGGACGCGGTGAACATCCTGGTCCTCGGCACCGACACCCGGTCCGACGCTCCCACCACCGGCGCCGAGGCACCCGGCTGGGTGCCGGGGCAGGCACGGTCAGACACGATGCTGCTCATCCATCTCGACGGTGACCGCCGCTCGGCCTCGGTGATCTCGATCCCGCGCGACTCCTGGGTCGACATCCCCGGCCACGGGAAGGGCAAGGTCAACTGGGCCTACTCCTTCGGTGGCCCCAACCTGACGGTCGAGACCGTCGAGAAGATGACCGACGTACGCATCGACCATCTCGCGACCGTCGACTGGGGCGGCTTCGAGGCACTCACCGACGCCATCGGCGGCGTCGACATCGACATCCCGAAGACCGTCTACGACTCGGCCCGCGACGTCCGCTGGGAGGCCGGACGCCACCACCTCGACGGCGAGCAGGCCCTCCTCTACGTACGCCAGCGCCACGGCCTCCAGGACGGCGACCTCGACCGTGTCGCCCGCCAGCAGGCCTTCCTCCGGACTCTGCTCGCGCAGACTCTCGAGCAGGAGCTGCGCAAGAACCCGGACCAGGTGCTCGACCTCATCGCCCTCTTCGCGAAGCACGCCTCCGTCGACGAGGACTGGTCGACGACCCAGATGGCCAAGCTCGCCGCCTCCCTCCGCAACCTCCGAACCAACGACATCAGCTACCTCACCGTCCCCACCGACGGCACCGGAATGGTCGGAGACCAGTCGGTCGTACGCCTCGACCCCTCCCGCGACCGCGACCTGTGGCGCGCTGTGCGGGAGGACCGGATGGCCGCCTGGGCCGACGACAACCCGGACCTGCTGACGCCCGACGTCGTCCGCTGAGCCGGGCGGGTCACTCGCCGGATCGGTCACTCATCGGATCGCCACTCCGATGCCCGCTCGTGGTCGTGGGCAGGGACCACCTTCACCGAGGACGGCAGGGCGTGGAGACGATGCAGGGTGCGCCAGGTCTGCTCACGGTCCACGTCCACGAGACAGCCGGGGAAGCCGGAGCGCTGACGCAGATGATCGATCTGCAGCCCGTGCCACGCGGCGTCCCCGACGAGCAGGACGGGGCCCTCCTCGGTGGCGAGCAGGACGCCGACACTGCCGGGCGTGTGGCCGGCGAGGTCCACCAGCACGACGCTGCCGTCGCCGAAGAGATCGTGGCTCCGCTCGAAGGTGAGCAGCGGTGGCCCGTCGAGAGTGAACTCCCGGAGCTCTCGATCCGCGAGCCCACGGCGTACGCCGCCCACCGGCGCCTGCTCTCCGGCGGCCGCCCACGCCAGCTCCTCGTCGTGGAGGACGGCAGGCAGACCCGGGAGGTCGAGCAGCCCGGAGACGTGGTCCCAGTGTGCGTGGGTGCTCAGCGCGAAGTCCGGCCTCACCCCCGCCGCGTCGAGGGCCTCGACCGTCGGGATCGTCGTCGCCGGCGGCCGTACGATCCGCCGCAGCAGCGGCTGGAGCTCGGCCACCGCCTGCGCATCAGCGTCTCGCGGCACCGCCGGGTCGATGAGAACCGTCGCCTCCGGATGGTGGACCACGAACGACTGCAGGCTCAGCCGCCCGGCCCCCGGCATCCCCTCGTACAACACCCGACTCGGCACCGGCCGCGGCCGTTGCCGCAACGTCTGCAGCCGGACGGTCCTCGTCGCAGTCGGCAGCGGCTCCTGAGCACGCTCCGACAACGAGGACAGCAGACGGCGGTCGGCTCGCCTCGGCGCCACGAACGAGCGTGCTCCCGCGACAGCCGTCTCCACCAGCTGGCGTGAGGTGTAGGCGGCGGGCAGCGAGTCGAGTCCTGCGAAGGGATTGGGCCGGGTGCGTAGTTCCATGCCTCGAACGCTAGAACTTAAGGTCGACCTGAAGGCAAGATGTTTCCATGCGAATCTCACTGGCCGCCGACCTCGTCGGCGTACCCGCCCACGTCCTCCGACACTGGGAGGACGAAGGGGTGCTCGCGCCGAGTCGGCGGAACGGAAACCAGCGAGACTTCACCGACCAGCACGTGAACGAGGCAAGAATCATCCATCGCCTTCGCCAAGCCGGCATCGGCCTCGCCGAGATCAGAGAGCTCCGATCATCCCCGCCAGGCCACCGCTCGGCCCGACTGACAGCCTCGGCCGAGCGAATGGCCGCCGAGGCGGACCGACTCAATGCCGCGGCGTCCTTCCTGCGCCACACCGCGGAGTGTGTGCACCCGGTCGTCGACGAGTGCCGGCAGTGCCGCGACTACGCGATCGCCGGAGGCCTGCGAAGCACCCTCAAGACGCCGGCCTAGCTAGCGGACCACCTCGAGCGGCCCCTCCTCGGGCGTCGGCGGCTCGAACCTCTCGAAGTACTCCACCGCCGTCTGCTCGGTGAGCGGCCAGTCGTCCGCCCTCCTGCCGTGTCTGTCGCCGAGCCGGCTCAGGATGGTCTCGAGACTCGTCGCGATGTAGACGGTCTCCGGCACGATGCCCTGCGGTGCGAGCAGTGCGCGGAACTCATCGCGTTGCCGGCGGAACCAGAATCCGAAGTCGAGCACGACATCGTCCCCGGCCGCTACATGGCGCAGCAAGCGCACCTTCAGCTCGGCCGCCACCTCGGCGACCACTTCGGAGGAGGGCATCGTCGTGATTCCGCGATCCCAGAACTCCACCTCGAACGACAAACGCGTCCACCCCTCTTCCTCCAGGCGCTTGGCGTAGGTCGTCTTGCCGGCACCACCCGGCCCGCACATCATCACGACGCGGGGTCGTCGCGTCTTGTCCACATCCATCGGGCCGAGATTACGCTCATCGCTGATCTCGATCCGATCGGACTTGATCCCACACCTCTAGGAGCGGCGGGCGAACCGGACGGTGCCATCCGGTAGGCGTTCATGGGTGTAGGCAGGGTTGTGCGCCAGGCGGTGATGGTGGGGACACAGCAGGACCCCGTCCTTGAGATCCGTCCTTCCGCCGGCGACCCAGGGGTTGAGGTGGTGCGCATCGCACCATTCCGGGGGCATGTCACAGCCCTCGGCTTGGCAGCACTTCTGCTGGAGTCGCATGGCTTTGCGTTGGATGGGCACGAAGATTCTGCTGTCTCGGCCGGCGTCGAGGACTTCACTTTCTCCGCCGAGGACCCAGGGGATGATGGTGGCGTTGCACGCCATCCGCCGGGCCTCGGCGGCGGTGATGGTGGTGCCGTTGGTCTCGTCGTAGCCCAGCGTGGCGATGCCGAGGTCCTTGCGGAGCTCCTCGAGGGAGATCACCACGTTGACGACGGTCGCGTCACCACCATGACGAGGCAACGTGCTGGGGTCGATGGTCTCGATCAACCTGGCGAACCCTTGCCCCATGAGCCGTTCCCACGGCGGCAACGGGGAGCCTTTGACGATGAGCTGCTGCTTACGGGGTTGTGCCCACGCCTCGACCTGCCGTTTGAACCGCATCCCGATCGCGGTCGGCAGCACACCGTCGAACCCGATGGTGCCGTCGTGGTTGTCCCAGACCCGTAGCGCGGTCTTCTGCTGGGCACGTTCCTCCTCGGCCAGGAGTGTTTTGGCCTCGGCATCCTCGAACCGGACAGGGTCGACCTCGACCAGGATCCGTTTGCCCACGATCCGCAGCTCGTTGGCGGTCATCTCTGCGGCGTACTCGACCAGCAGCTTCTCCGCCAGGACCAGGTCCTCGCTAGTCGCGACTGGATCAGCATCGACCTTGTCGAGCGCACGAGTGATGACCCGGGCCTTGTCCTGGGAGACGACACCCTCAGCCAAGCCGGCAGCGACCAGCTCATACCGAGCCACGGCAACAGCGAGCTTGATCTGGGCGCGGGCGGCACCTTTGTCGACAACCAGCTCGGCCCGCATCCAGGCCGAGGCGTCCTTGTCACCGGTCTCAGCAGCGATATCTCCAGAGGAAGCCAGAATCCGCAGCCTCAACGCGGCCTGCTGGGCTTGGAGTTTCTCGACCCGGGCCAGGACGTCCTTCTTCTGCCTGGTCCGCCAATAGTCCGGGTCCATCGCAAGCAACCCAGCGAGGGAGGTTTCGATGGCGTCAAGAGCCGCTCCGATCGCATCAGCGGGGTTGGTGCCCCAGTGATCGATGCTGCTGTCCAGACTCATCGCCGCCCTCCCTTCCGAGCTGTTCGAAGGCGTGTCGTGATGGGTCTGATTCTACCCTTCATAAACCCGCGAATCCATCTATTTTCCCAGGTCAAACACGTTTTTCGCGGTTAGCGAACGAGCATCGGATCTGTGGACGTTAAGTGGCCCGAAGGGCCACCCTCCCACCTCCACGACAGCACCTTCCGAAGCATGATTCCGCTGCGCCACACCCGGGCCGCCGCCCCGATAGCCAGCCAAATATTTTCTCGACGGGCCCCGGTGTCAAGGACCGCGAAAGCGGCCGGCGAAGCCGGCGGCCGCAGGCCGTCCTTTACTCCGGGGTCCGTCGAGAAGACCGTAGAACTCGGGTCGGCGGCCCCGCCGGCCTCAGAAGAACCCTTCCGGCAGGGATGGTCTCGACAAGCTCGACCACCGGTGGCCAGACGATCCGGCAGAGAACCGTGTTGGTCTCGACACGCCTCCGCCTAGCGGCTCCGGCGGCTCGACCAGCGGGGCAAAAGAGGGTCTCGACCAGCGGGGCAACGGCGGCTCGACCAGCGGGGCAACGGCGGCTCGACCAGCGGGGCAACGGGGCCTCGACCAGCGGGGCAACGGGGCCTCGACAAGCTCGACCACCGAAGCCTCCCGTTGAACACACCGCCACCTAGCGTCCCCGGCTGCTCGCCCACCGAAGCGAGACGTTGCGCTGACCCCGAGGCAACCCATAGTGCTCCCGAAGAGTCCCCCCGCCGTACTCAGTCCGAAAAAGCCCACGCTCCTGCAAGATAGGCACAACAGAGGATGCAAACGCCTCGAGCCCCGAAGGCAACACAGCAGGCATGATGTTGAACCCGTCAGCAGCCCCGTTCTCGAAGTAGTGCTGGATGGTGTCAGCAACCTGGACAGAAGTCCCCGCGACAGTCCGATGCCCACGCCCGCCACCGAGCTTCCCGATCAGCTCACGCACGGTCAGCCGATCACGCCGGGCCCAGTCGACGACAAGCGTGTAGCGGCTCTTGGCACCCTCGATCTCGTCCTCGGCAGGAAGATCGTCGGGCAGCTCCTCGTCCAGCGAGAGCCGATCGGGCGAGACACGCAGCAGCTGAGCGAGCTGTGAGACCGCGTACTCCGGAGCGATCAACCGGTCCAGCTCCGCCTCCAGCTCACGAGCCTCGGCCTCGGTCTCACCAAGGATGGGGACGATCCCGGGCAGCACCAGCACGTGGTCGGGGTTGCGGCCGACCTCCGCGACCCGACGCTTGATGTCGGCGTAGAAAGCCTGGCTCTCGGCCAGGGTGGGCTGGGCCGTGAAGATCGCCTCGGCCCAACGAGCCGCGAACTCCTTGCCGTCCTCGGACGAGCCCGCCTGGACGAGCAGCGGGTGACCCTGCGGCGACCGCGCGAGATTGAGCGGACCCTCCACCGAGAAGTGAGGTCCCACGTGAGAGATCGGGCGGATCCGGTCACCGACCGCATGCACCCCGGCCTCCTTGTCGGCCACGATCGCGTCGTCGGCCCAGCTGTCCCACAGCTTGGTGGCCACCTCCAGGAACTCCGAGGCCCGCTCGTACCGGGTCTTGTGCAGCGGCTGCCCCTCGAGACCGAAGTTCCGCGCCGCGGCGTCCCCGGCGGTGGTCACGATGTTCCACCCTGCCCGCCCACCGGAGATGTGGTCCACCGAGGCCAGCCTCCGGGCGAGGTTGAACGGTTCGTTGTACGACGTCGACGCCGTGGCGATCAGACCGATGTGCTGCGTGGAGACCGCCAGCGCTGACAGCAGCACCGTGGGCTCGAGCCGCCCCGACGGCCGACGGCCGGGCTCGCCGAACAGAGCCGGGGAGTCGGCCAGGAACAGCGAGTCGAACCTGGCCTCCTCCGCGACCCTGGCCAGGTGCTGATGAGCCTCCAGCGACAGGTTGGCGTGCGGGTCCGACGAGGGCAGCCGCCATGACGCCTCGTGGTGACCGGTGTCGAGCAGGAACAGGTTGAGGTGGAGCTGTCGGGCACCCATCAGGCCACCTCCTCCTCGACCGACTCGACCACGCCGAGCTCGGCCAGCATCTGGGCCCGCAGCGACGCGAACCGTGGGTCGCCCGGGCTCCGCGTGGCCCCGAGGTCGATCCGGATGTCCGAGCCGACGACACCGTCGACCAGCACGATCACCCGGTCCGCCAGCGTGATCGCCTCGTCGACGTCGTGGGTGACGAGCAGGATGGCGGGGTGGTGGGCGGCGTACAGGTTCTCGAGCAGCTTGTGCATCTTGATCCGGGTCAGCGCATCCAGGGCACCGAACGGCTCGTCGGCCAGAAGCAGCTGCGGGTCACGGACCAGCGACCGTGCCAGCGCCGCCCGCTGCTGCTCGCCACCGGAGAGCTGGTGCGGCCAAGCCTGGTCGCGGCCCCCGAGCCCGACCTCGGCCAGCGCCTCGAGACCGCGGGCACGGGCGTCGGCACCCGACAGCCCGAGGACCACGTTGTCCAGGACCCGCCGCCACGGCAGCAGCCGGGAGTCCTGGAAGACCACCGAGACCCGCTCGGGCACCTCCACGACACCCGATCCCGAGACGGAGCGGTCGAGACCGGCCAACGCCCGCAGCAGCGTGGACTTCCCGGACCCCGAGCGTCCGATCAGCGCCACGAACTCGCCGCGCTCGATGGTCAGGTCGAGCCCGTTGAGCACCCCGCCCGCCTCGGAGAAGCTGCGCCGCAGCCCCTCGACGCGTACGGCGGGTCCTTCGGATGCCGTCAGTGACTCTCCAGCGTGCGTCGCCATGCCAGTGCCTTTCCCTCGGTGAAGCGGACGATGCCGTCGGCGACCAGGCCCAGCAGGGCGTAGACCACCAGGCCGACGACGATGATCTCGGTCTGGCCGTAGCTGGACGCGAGGGTGATCATGTGGCCGATGCCGCTGGTCGCGTTGACCTGCTCGACGACCACCAGGGCCAGCAGCGCGTTGAGCACCGCGAACCGCAGCCCGAGCAGGAAGCCCGGGGCAGCACCCGGCAGCACCACGTGCCGGACGAACGCGCCGCGACCCAGGCTGACGGTCTCGGCCAGCTCCGCGTAGCGACTGTCGATGCCACGCAGACCGTTGTGGGTGTGGATGTAGATCGGGATGAGTACGCCGAGGGCGATCGTGATCACCTTCATCGGCTCCCCGATCCCCAGCCACAGGATCAGCAGCGGCATCAGTGCCAGGCTCGGGATGGCCCGCTTGACCTGCACCGGACCGTCGATCAGCGCCTCACCGACCCGGCTGAGCCCGGAGACCAGTGCCAGCGCCAGCCCGACGCCGACCCCGATCACCAGTCCGAGCGCAGCCCGGTAGGCCGAGGTCGCGAGGGCCTCGGGGAGCCGCCCGTCGGCGATCAGCCGCTGAGCGGTCTCGACCACCACCCACGGCTCGGACAACGTACGCGGGTCGAGCACGCCCGTCGCCGACGCGAGGCTCCACAGGCCGAGCAGCAGGACCGGCCCGATCCACAGCGTCCCGGGGATCCGCGGCCCTGGGCCGAGCCGGCGGCGTACGACCCTCTTGTCGGTGACCTTCTCGGAGGCGGCGCCGACGATCGGCGCCTCGACTGCCGTCGTGGCCATCACTGCCCCTCCTGCACGGCGTCGGCGATGACCGTCTCGTAACGGCGGTCGTAGAGCTCCTCGACATCGATCTCGGGCTGGCCCTGGTCCTTGACGAGGATGTCGGCGGTCTCCTGGTGACGCTCGATGAACTCGTCCCAGCCCTCCGGGATGATCCGCTGGCCAGAGGTCTCGTAGACCGCCTTGCCGTCCTCGAAGGTCAGGCCCTCGTGGTCGACGTAGTAGGCCTGGACCCACTCGTCGGGGTGCTCGTCGATCCACTTCTCGGCCTTGACCCACAATCCGAGGAAGTCCTTGAACGCGGCCGCCTTGGCGGCGTCCTGGAAGGTCTCCTCGGGTCCGTAGAACAGCATCGCGTCGTCCCGGATGCCGGTGCGGACCGAGGTGGCGCCGTCGCGCCCGTACTTGGCCAGATAGGACGTCAGCTGGGGCCCGCCCAGCGGTGCGACGTCGACCTGGTTGGAGGCGAGCGCGTTGGCGTAGGTGTCGTCGACGCTCTGGATCTCGACCAGCTCGACGTCGTCCTGGGTGAGTCCCACCGAGTCGAGCGTCTTGAGCACGAGCGCACCCTGGGCCTGGCCGGGCGAGTAGGCGATCTTCTTGCCCTTCAGGTCCTCGAGCGTCTCCACCTTCGACTCGGGCGCGATGCCGAGCTCGTAGATCGGGTCCTCGAGCGGGTCCGGGTTCTCGGTGACCGCGGCGATCCGGACCGGGGTGTCGGTCCAGGTCGCGAACAGCGGCGGGATGTCGGCGACATAGCTCGCGTCGAGCGCGCCCGCGCGGAACGCCTCGATGCTCTTCGGGCCACCGGAGATGTTGGCCCACTCGATCTCGTAGCCCTCGACCTCGTCGATGAGGCCGGACTCCTTCAGGGCGACCTCGACCGGCGGGATCCCGAGGCGCAGGACCGTTCCCTCAGGGACCTGGTCGGGGAGCTCCGCGTCGGCGGCGAGCTTGGCGGCGTCGGTCGCTTCGGCACCACCGCACGCCGTCGATCCCAGGAGCAGGGTGGTGAGGATGGCGGCGATGGCGGTCAGGCGAGGTGGGGTGGGGCGGATCATGGCTCTCCTCTGGTTGGTCCGTCCAAACCAGAGTAAGTCAGTAGAGATTGGCTATAAAACCACCGCTCGGATCCTGAGACGTGCCGCCGGCGGACGAGACGCCCCAGGGATCAGAGGTAGACCGACTTCAGCTCCGTGTACTGAGCCAGGCCCTCCGGACCGAACTCCCGCCCGATCCCGGACGCCTTGAACCACCGAAAGGCGCCGCGAAGTCCATCGTGTAGGTGTTCACGCCGTACGTCCCGGCCCGCACCCGACGAGCGACCTCGAGCCCGGCCTCCTGATCGGCGGTCCACACCGTCCCGGCCAGCCCGTAGTCGGAGTCGTTGGCGATGCGTACGGCCTCCTCCACCGAGCCGTAGGGGATCACCGAGAGGACCGGGCCGAAGATCTCCTCCTGGGCGATCCGCATCCGGTTGTCGACGCCGCCGAAGACGGTCGGGCGTACGTACCAGCCCGTGTCGAGACCGGCCGGACGACCGGTGCCTCCGGTGAGCAGGCGGGCGCCCTCCTCCTGGCCGAGGGCGATGTAGCTCTCGACCCGCTCCTGCTGGCGGCGCGCGACCATCGGTCCGATCTCGCTCTCCAGGTCAGACGGGTCGCCGACCTTCATCGCTGCGACCGTCTCCGCCAGGGCGCCGGCGATCTCGTCGTGGCGACCGACGGGGACGAGGACGCGGGTCTGGGCGACGCAGGCCTGCCCGGAGTTCATCAGCGCGGTGAACTTGAGGCCCTCGAGCGTGGCCGTGAGGTCCGCGTCGTCGAGGATGATCGCGGCCGACTTGCCGCCGAGCTCGAGCGAGACCCGCTTCAGCCGCTCGCCGCACAACGCACCGATCCGCCGGCCGGCCGTGGTCGACCCGGTGAACGCGACCTTGTCGACGCCGGGGTGGGTCACCAGGTGCTCACCCACCTCGCGTCCCGCGGCGACGATGCTGACCACACCCTCGGGCACCCCGGCCTCGATCAGCATCTCGGCGAGGAGGTTGCCGTCGAGCGGAGTCTCCGGAGCCGGCTTGACCACGATCGTGCAGCCCGCCAGCAGCGCGGGGATGAGCTTGGACAGCACGGTGAACTGCGGGACGTTCCAGGGCGCGATCGCAGCGACGACGCCGACCGGCTCGTGGCGTACGACGACGTCCGAGCCGAGCGCGCCGGCCCGCCGCGACTCCCAGGGGAACTCTCGCGCGATGGCGAGGAATGCCTCGATCTGCATCCACGGCGCGGGTGCCTGGGCGAGGTTGCTGAACGAGATCGTCGAGCCCATCTCGGCGGTGATCACCTCGGCCATCTCGCCGAGCCTTCCGGCGTAGAGGCCCGACAGCGCCTGAACGATCTCGATCCGTTCCGCCGGTGACATCCGGGGCCAGGGACCCTCGTCGAACGCAGTACGCGCCGCAGCGACGGCGGCGTCGATGTCCTGCACCGAACCCTCGGGGACCCGCGCCACCACCTCCTCGCTGTGCGGCGAGATCACCTCGATCGTCGCGTCGGTGGCGGGCTTGGTCCAGGTGCCGCCGATGAAGAGTGCGTCGTGGTCGTAGGTCATCGTTGTCCTCAGATCCGATCGAGCCAGTCGGTGAAGCCGGAAGGGTCGTGGCGGCCGAGGATGCCGTGCTCGAAGAGCCCCCAGCCGACGGCGCCATCGGGATCCACGACCCCGGGACCGTGCGCGACCGCGCGCCCGACATGATCGATCACCCCGAACGGCACCCGCCCGACGACCTCTGGCGCGTTCATGTCGTAGGTCAGCCGCTCGGTGAACCCGTCGCCCTTCCAGACGCCGTGGGACCAGTCGGTGTCGCCGCCGTAGCCGCCGCCGACATGGATCGGCGCCCCCAGCAGGGACGAGACCTCGAGCACCAGCGGCTCTCCCGCCGGCGTGGTGCAGGTGATCGTCGCCCCCTCGGGAAGACGCGTCCCGTCTTGGTAGTGGATTCGGACGTGCGGCCAGCCGAGCTGCTCGACCCGCCCGTCGGCGAACGTACGCGTGCAGTCGTTGAGCGTGCGATGACCGTCCGGGGTCTCCTGGATGATCAGCACCACGGCGAACTCCTCGAACCGCAGCGGCACGTAGAGCCACCACATCCCGTCGAAGCCCGGTTCGGCCGGCTTGCCCGGCGGCATGGCCTCGCCCGACGGGCGGATCCCCCAGGACCGGTCCCGTGTGCCGACCCAGCGATCGGGGTCGACGACGATCGTCTCGCCGTCGACCTCGATCACCCCCTCCCAGGTCCCGACCTGCGCGAACCGCTGCGCGTCGAGAACGGTCGCGGCCCCCTGACGCATCACGTGCGGCTGCTCCTGGACTACGCCGAACGATCCTTCCCAGCGCAGGTCCAGCGCGATCCCGTGGGTCTCCTCCATCACCAGCCGGAGCCTCCGCAGCGGCTCGGCGACCTCGATCCGGTACGCCCCGACCCGCTGCTCCAGCCGGTCACCGCCCCGCGGGTCGGCGCCGTCACCGAGGTGCACGGCGGTCTGCTCGTCGCCACGGCGGAGCAGGACGTACGCGTCCTTGGTGCCGAGGTTGGGATAGAACCCCATCCCGGTGATGAGGAACAGGTCGCCGGTGCGGTCGTGGGCGTTGAGGTAGCAGCGGTCGTAGAAGTTGCGGTCGCTGCTGCCCGCCCAGGCGACCGGGCGCGGGAGCTGGTGGATCGGGTACTCATCGAGCGGACCGACCCCGACATACTCCCCGTGCGCCCCGCTCACGCCCCCACCTCGTCCAGCATCGCCTCGAACATCGCCCGGTGATAGAGGACCGACTCCGGATCCTCGGGCGCCTCGATCTCGCCGAAGTGGATCTGCCGGGCCGCGATCCGCAGGTAGATGACACCCCACATCACCGCGGCATGGACCTCGTGCCAGGTCAGGTCGCCGAGCTCGACACCGGCCGCCGCGGCGTAGGCCTCCCGGACCTCGTCGGCGGTGAGGAAGTCCGGCATCCCGGGCAGCTCCAGCATCGAGGCGAGGTCCTCGAAGATGCGATGGGCGAAGATCATCCAGGTCACGTCCATCTCGCGGGGCCCGAGGCTGACCATCTCCCAGTCGAGGACGGCGACCGGGGCGAAGTCGCGATAGATGATGTTGCCGATCCGGGCGTCGCCCCAGCACAGCACCGGCTCGCCGACATCTGCGGGAAGGTTGGCCTCGAGCCAGGCCAGGCCCCGCTCGACCAGCGGCGAGCGGCCACCCCACTCCTCGGCGGTGGAGGCGAAGGCGTACCAGTCCCGGGTCTTGGCAAGGTTGCGGGCGACCAGCGTCTCGCCGGCATGCCCGGCCGCGGCAGGGTCGAGGAAGTCGAAGCGCGAGGCGGCGTCCGGGATCGAGTGGAGCCCGGCGAGCACCTCGACCGAGCGCGCCTGAAGCGCCGCTCGCTCAGCCGGCGAGGCGCCGAAGAGCCAGCTGTCGCCGAAGTTGTAGGGCATCACGTCCGGCGGGACGACACCGTCGACCCGCTCCATCAGGAAGAACGGCGTCCCCAGGACCGAGCCGCTCATCTCAGCGAGGCCGACCTCCGGCACCGGCACGTCGGACAGCGACCCGGCCAAGCGCATCGCGTCGTACTGCGCCTGCAGATCATAGCTCGCGAAGACCGGGATGTCCTCCGGGCGGGGTGTCACCCGGAGGACGTACGCCTTCGTGTCCCTGACCCCGGCATGGGTGGAGGTGACGTCGAGCAGGACCGTCTCGCTGGAGAGCCCGTTGGCGTCGATCCCGCCGAGGAGCGAGACCGAAGGGTCGGCGCCGGGCGGGAGCGCCGTGACCAGCCATTGCTCCAGCTTCGCGCCGATCGCCGCGGGATCGCGGCCCGATCGCTGGAAGGTCATCTCGGGCGGCGGGGGCGCCTGGGTCACGTGCTCCTCCTGGTGGCGTGTGAGTCAGGTCACACACCACCAGGTTGGTGGAACACGTTCTAGTCTGTCAACCGTCAGAACCGGATCTTCGCCGGCGTCTCGGTCGGCGCAGCCTTGCTGACGAACGCCTTCCGCTTCGCGGCGAACCCGTAGCGGTCGTCGAAGATGTCGCGCGCCATCTCGGCCAGCTCGATGCTCTGGTAGTAGGACATCGGCATCGCCTCGGCACGGCGAGACTCCCGGGCAGCCAGGGCCGCGTCGTACGCCTCGGGCTCGGCGCGAAGCCGAGCGAGGTCGCGCAGCCAGCCGTCGAACTCCGCCGCGTCCCGCGGACCGAGGTCGCTGACCATGCCGATGCGCCGGGCCTCGGTCGCAGAGATCGGCAGCTTCGCACCGAGCAGCTGATCGGCCAGCTCGTCGCCGACCCGGCTCGGCAGACCCCAGGTGTGCAGCTCGGAACCGAAGATGCCCATGTCGTAGTAGGGGTTCAGCACGACGCCGGCGCGCGCGACCGTGACGTCCGCACACAGGCCCGCCATCACCCCGCCGGCGCCCGCGTTGGCAGTGAATGCCGCGATGGTGAGCTGCTCGGCCTCGGCGATCGCCAGGCAGAGCTCGTCGATGGCACGGATGTTGTCCCAGGCCTCGGCCGCCGGGTCCTGGGCCGCCTCGATCACGCCGAGGTGGATGCCGTTGGAGAAGGCGTGCTCGGTGCCGCGTACGACCAGGATCTTGGTGTCCTCGACCAGCGCCTTGCGGACGGCGTCGGTCATCCGGCGGCACTGCCGGGTGTGCATCGCGCCGCTGTAGGAGCGGAGGGTGAGGTAGCCGACGTCGCCGTCGCGCTCGTAGGTCGTCTCGGCCAGCGTCTCGGGCATCTCCGCGAACGGTGCGTGCCGGGCGTCGAGCACCCAGGCCGCCGGGAGCTTGGGACCGCGCTTCTTCTCGAGGGTCGCGGCGTAGCCGACCCACAGGGTGCCCTCGCCGGTGGCGAACGCGACCGCGTCGGTGTCGACACCGACGATCGTGCCGGGCTTCACGTCAGCGTGCTCGTCAGGAGTGGTGGCGGCATCGAAGAGGCAGAACCGCCTGCCGTCGACGGTCGCGGGAGCACCCGGGGCGCCATCGGCCGCGGCGATCCGCCGGGCGATCTCGGTGGCCGGCGCCGACCAGTCGACCTCGAAGGCCGTGCGGCGCAGCAGCGGCAGCTCGCCCGTGTCTTCGACCTCTGCGGGCCATTCCTCGGCGGGCCTCGGGGGCTCCCCCGCGGCGACCATCCGAAGGACCTCCGCGACGCAGTCCATCGCGGCGTCGGCGACCGGGCCGTTGTAGAGCGCGCTCTTCGCGATCGGGGCCGCAGGCATCTCGAAGGTGGTGGTCGCCCAGACCGGGCCGGCGTCCATCTCCTCGACGGCGGACAGCGCGGTCACGCCCCAGCGGTCGCGACCGTCCAGCGTCGCGTGGTCGAGCGAGGACGGGCCGCGGTCGCCGAGCGGGCCCGGGTGGATCACGACGGTCGGGTAGCGGCCCCAGACCTGCTCCGGCACCCGGTGCTTGAGGAACGGGCACAGGATCAGGTCGGGCTCGATGGCGTCGACCGCGGCGACCAGCGAGGAGTCGTCGTGGACCGGAGCCAGCAGGACACCGACGTCATGGCCGGTCTCTTTCAGATCGCACCAGACCCGCTGGGTCAGGCCGTTGAACGCGGAGACGAGCAGCAGAATGCGCATGTGGGGGAAGTGTCCTTCTCGTAGGTAGCCCGAACAGACCTCTTATCCCCCGAGGGGTATATATCCCCCGAGGGGTGTAACTGTATCGAGAGCACCGAGCCGGATGCACGTCGGCGTCCAAGAGAGAGGACGGAAGACCTGGTGAACCCCGGGTCGCTCGCCCCGGTCTCGTGCCGGGCACCATGACATCGTCTTGTCACGGCCTGCAAAGATGACTCTGTCAGGAGGGGGACCATGACGACAGTCGACCCGATCAGCGGGAGGCACAGCACCTTGGCGACCGTTCGGTCGGCGCCCGACTCCGCGGGTGAGCACAACCTGATCACCGGGCTGGTCGATCTCGTCGAGGCGAGCAGCGACGAGATGGCGCGTGAGCTGGCCAGGTTCCGGATGCGCTACAAGTTCGCGATCGACGAGGTCTCGACCAAGATCGCGATCCTGCGCGAGGAGTTCGAGCACGCCCACGACCACAGTCCGATCGAGCACGTACGCACCCGGCTCAAGTCGCCCGACAGCCTGCTCGCGAAGGCCCGCAAGATCGGCTGCCCGCTCACGCTCGAGGCCTTCGGGCAGCACATCCGCGACATCGCCGGGATCCGGGTGGTGTGTCCGTTCGTCTCCGACGTCTACTGGATCATGGAGATGCTGGCCAGCCAGTCCGATGTCGACGTCGTCGAGGTCGAGGACTACATCGCCGAGCCCAAGGCCAACGGCTACCGCAGCCTCCACCTGATCATCAAGGTGCCGGTCTACCTCTCCGACCGTGCGGTGGAGGTGCCGGTCGAGCTGCAGATCCGCACGATCGCGATGGACTTCTGGGCCAGCGTCGAGCACTCGATCTACTACAAGTACGACGGCACCGTCCCCACGACCCTGCGCGACGAGCTCGGCGCCGCCGCCCGCACCGCGGCCGACCTCGACGCCACCATGGCCCGGCTACGCAGCGAGGTCCACGGCCCGGTTCGATGAACCGGGCCGTGGACCCCGACAGGATCAGCGGCCGTTGACGAACCGCTGATACTGGGCTCGCGCCTCATCCGGCGTGATCGCCCGGTCGAGGAACATCAGCGAGTCCATCCGGCAGTTGCAGGGGTTCCGCTCGACGGTGTCCTGCGGGAAGGACCCGCCGACCTTGTAGCCGCGCGGCAACGTGTCGGAGGTGCCGGTGCCGTCGACCTGCCACGGGTCACCGGCGGTGGTGTAGAACCCCTCGACGGCCTTGCCGTTGCGGTAGAGCGCCATCTTGCCCGTGGTGTAGTCGAACGTCGCCGTCAGGTGCACCCACTGACCTCGTGGCAGCAGGGTCTGCCAGTCGGCCGAGGCGGCGAAGGTCTGCGATGCCCCCTCGTCGAGCCGGCGTCCGAGCGCGACCAGGCGCAGGGTGCCGTCGACGTTGATGAGCTCGAGCAGGGCACGTACGCCGTGACCGTCGGAGTTGCCCGACAGGATGCCGGAGAGCCCGATGGCGTTGAACCGGTCGGTCGGGTCGGCGGTCACCGAGTTGAGCGCGGGCCCGTCCATGTCGACCTTGAACCAGCCGGCCAGAGTGATCTGCTCGGCTCCGGCGAACGGCGCCAGCGACGCGACCCCGTTCTGGTTGAACGTTCCCGCCTTCCAGTCGTCGTTGCCGTTGACCTCCGGGTCGAGCTGCTGGGTCTGCAGCGCGTTGTTGCTGGTCCGGTAGGCCGAGTCGGTGACCTGCATGGCGTTGCCACCGTTGACCTGGTTGAGCAGCGTCCGCGAGAAGCCCTGGTCCTCCTCACGCGCTCCCGGAGCGAAGGGGTGCTCGAAGTCGTAGAAGCTGACCAGGTCCTCGCGCATCGACGGCAGGACCTCGTTCGGCCACGGCCGGTGCACCGTGTCGACCACCTTCCACACCTTGCCGTTGGCCTTGGCCAGCAGGTAGAGGTTGCGGTCGGAGTCGGTTCCGAACCGCAGGTCCACACGCGGGTCGTCGACGAAGTCCTGCATCGAGAGGCGCTTGCCGGAGGTGTCGAAGAGCTGCATCTGGTGCAGAGTCGCCTCGCGGCTGCTGCCGCGGCGCATCTGCCGGGCGTCGGTCCAGTAGACCTCGCCGTTGACCAGGTCGCCGAAGACGTACTTGCCCTTCAGGTCGTCGAACCGGCCGCGGTAGACGACGCCGCCGCTCACGGCGTGGCCGCTGTCGGAGGTGCAGGAGAAGTTGGCCGGCGGGTCGTGGTCGAAGGAGGCCACCGGAAGGGTGAAGCCCGACATGTCGTAGTCGTCGGGCACCGTGTAGAGGTTGCACTGGTCGCTGTTGTCGTAGAGGAGCCGGCCCTCGATCTCGCTCCAGCCGAGGTTGTCCCCGGCCCGTACGTCGTAGACGCCCTCGATCGCGTGCTGGCCGATGTGGCCGAGCAGGAGGGTGCCCTTCTCGACATCCCAGGAGAACCGGTGCGGGTCGCGCATGCCGTACGCCCAGATCTCGCCGATCGCACCCTCGCGGTCGACGAACGGGTTGCTGTCCGGGACCCCGTACGCCCCGTTGCGCCCGTCGCGGGCGAGCGGGTCGATCCGCAGGATCTTGCCGAACGGTTTGCCGAGGTTCTGCGGGTCGTCGCTCCGGACGCCGTTGCCGCCGTCGCCCGAGGCGATGTAGAGCAGCCCGTAGTCCTCGTCGCCGGGCACCGCCGTCGGGTTGAAGTCGATCTGCTGGATGGCGTGGATCTGGCCGGCGAAGTCGATCCGCATCACCTCACGGCTGGTGCCCGCGAAGGTGTCGGCCGCAGGGTCGGTGGCATCCCACTCGGTGACCACGCTGACCGTGCGTCCGGAGCCGGGGTTGGTCTGCGACGGGAAGGTCGGCGTCTTGGCGAAGCCACCGAAGCGCTCGGTGTGAGCGGTGTAGAAGAGGCCGTTCTTCTCGAAATCGGGATGGAAGGTGATGAACCCAGCCCCGCTGCCCATGCCGGCGCCGGAGAAGAAGTCGGGGAAGTGGTCCTTGACGTTCAGGTACTCGTGCTGCTGCCCGTTCTCGAGCAGATACATCGGCCCGTTGAGGTCGGGGACGTAGAGCCGGCCAGACCCGTCGGGCACCTCGCCGATGAAGTTGATCCGGTTGTGGCGGATGATCCGTGGGTCGGTCGGGGTGGGATAGGGCTCGGTCTTCGGGAGCTGGGCGACCTCCTCGAGCACCAGGCCGAGGCTGCTGCGTACGGGCTGTTCGGGGATGGGGTCGGGGACGGGGTCGCTGCCGGGGATGGCGGCGTTGGCAGAGAGCGTGGGGGTGAGCAGCGCGGCGAGCATTGCGCCCGCGGCGAGACCGCCCCATAGACGTGAGGATCCCATGGGTTGTTCTCTCCTTACCGAGGTTCTGCGATCAGCGGTGGCGCACCCCCGCGACGGTGACGTCACGGATGCGCCCGAAGTTGTCGAAGGAACCGAAGCCGAACCGGCCTCCGGAGAAGGTGGTGTCGGTGGCGGTCATCCGGGGCTCGTCGGCACCGTCGAGATAGACCGCGATCGCGCCTGTGCGGGCGTTGTAGTCGAGACGTACGTCGTGCCACTCTGCGTCGGTGATCGACGGCGCTGCGCCGACGGTGCCGTTCCACTGGTGGTCGATGCGGAGCCGGTCGGCGTCGTTGACCACGAAGATGCCGTTGTGGGGGTAGATGGTGTTGTCGGTCGAGAGGTGGGCGTAGTAGAAACGCGTCGGGGACTGGTAGTTCCAGACCAGGATCACGTCACGGTTGCTGACCGCGACGGCCTCGTCGATACGGACCTCGGCGCGGTAGGTCAGCGAGCCGAGCTCGGGGCCCTTGGTCACGACGGCGTACTCGAAGGGACGCCGCGGGCCGGGCTGCGCCGTCCCCGGCTCGGTCAGGATCACCTGGCCGTTCTCGAAGGCCCATTTGTCCTCGGTCACCGGGTCCCAGTCGGCGAGGCTCGCCCTGGGCTTGACCACGGCCAGGCCGGGTCCTTCGGTCGGCTGTGCATGTGTCTGGGCCTGGGCTCCGGCGAGCGGAGCGGCCAGAGCCACTGCGAGGGCGACCACACCGGCGCGTACGCCTCGCCCCACCATTCGGTTCAGCGTCGATCTCCTGTTCCAACTCATGGTTGCTTTCCCTTCCCCTAATCGGGACCGTCGGTGGTCCCTGCTGAGGTCGTTGCGGCTCCCCCGAGATAGAGCTCCGCCATCCGCGGGTCGGCGAGCAGGTCGGCGGCGGCCCCGGCGATGTGCACCTTCCCCAGATCGAGTACGCACCCCAGGTCCGCCGACTCCAGGGCCCGCCGGGCGTTCTGCTCGACGAGCAGGACCGCCAGACCGGCGTCCCGCATGCGTACGACCTGCTCGAACACGGTCGCCGTGGTCTTCGGGTCCAGGCCCATGCTGGGCTCGTCGAGCAGCACCACCTTCGGGCTCACCATCAGCGAGCGGGCGAACTCGACCTGCTTCTGCTGGCCGCCCGAGAGCGCGCCGGCGAGGGTGTTCCACCGCTCGGCGACGACCGGGAAGAGCGTCTTCACGAAGTCGGTCCGCTCCTGGATCGCGGCCGCGTCGCGCACCGTGTAGGCGCCCAGGCCGACGTTCTCGGCCACGGTCATCTCCTTGAAGACGGAGTGGCCCTGGAGGACGTGGGCCATGCCCGCGCGGAGCATCTGCTGCGGCCCGTTGCGGGTGACGTCGACGCCGTCGACCGTGATGGTCCCCGAGCGAGGCGTCAGCATGCCGCTGGCGACCTTGAGCACGGTGGACTTGCCGGCCCGTTCGGACCCACCAGACAGACGATCTGACCTGCGGGAACGGTGACGGTGAGGCCTCGCAGCACCAGCGCCGCCCGGCCGTAGCCGGCCTCGATGTCGCGCAGCTCGAGAAGAGGTTCAGACACCAAGGTAGGCCTCCAGGACTCGGGGGTCGTTCTGGACTTCGGCAGGGGCGCCGGAGGCGATCGGGCGGCCGCGGTCGAAGACCACGACGTGGTCGGAGAGGCTCATCACCAGCTCCATGTTGTGCTCGACGATGACGAAGGTGCGGCCCTCGGCGTTGAGCTCGCGAACGAGCGTGGCGATCCGGCCGATCAGCGCCGGGTTCACGCCGCCGGCGGGCTCGTCGAGCATGATCGTGTCGGGCTCGGCCATCAGCACCCCGGCGAGCTCGAGCAGCTTCTGCTGGCCGTAGGAGATGTCACGGGCCTCGCTGCGCTCGAGGTGCTCGATGCCGACCCGGGCCAGCAGCTCCCGCGCCCGGGCGATGTCGTCGGGGTTGTGCGCCCCGCGCAGCCGGTGGACCAGGCCTTTGGACCGGACCCCGGCCAGTACGTTGTCGAGCACCGTCATCCGCGGGAAGATCCGGCACAGCTGGAAGCTGCGCCCGAGCCCGGCCCGCGCGATCCGATGTGGCGCGTGGCCGGTCACGTTGCGGCCTTGGTAGGTCACGGTCCCCGAGTCAGGCCGGATCATCCCGGTCACGCAGTTGAAGAACGTGGTCTTGCCCGACCCGTTCGGGCCGATCAGGGCGTTGATCTTGCCCTCCTGGAAGCTGACCGTGGCGTCGTCCACGGCGCGTACGCCGCCGAAGGCCTTGGTCAGTCCCTCCGTCTCCAAACTGTGCTTGTTCAGATCGGTCATGACTTCGCCTCCTCGAGCGCCTTGCGCTCCTCGGCCAGCTGGGCAGCGTCGACCTCGCGGATCGAGGTGTCGCCCGGGCGGAACCGGTCGAACTGCGCGGTCAGCCAGGGGATGACCCCGTCGGGCATGAAGAGCACGACCAGGGCGAGCAGCAGACCGAGCGCGACCAGGTGCAGCTGGGTGTCGCCGTACTGGTTCTTGAAGAACTCGACCGCATAGCCCACGATCACCGCACCGACGACCGGACCGAGCAGGCTCCGTACGCCGCCGAGCAGCGACATCAGCACCAGATAGGAGCCGGTCAGGATCGAGAACTGGAAGATCGGGTCGAGCGAGCCGAACCAGAGGGCGTACATCCCGCCCGCCATCGCGGTCATGAACGCCGAGACCACGAAGACGACCAGCTTGTACGCGAACGTCGGCACACCCAGCGCCTGGGCCTTGTCCTCGTCCTCACGGATCGCCTTCAGCCCGGTGCCGAGGCGCGAGCGGTCGATCACCCACCACAGCACGAGGGCGACCAGGGTCAGCGCCACGAACAGGTAGAAGAACCGCTCGTGCTGCTCGGGCCGGAGCACGTCGGTGCCGAACGGCCGCGGCACCCGCAGCCCGTTGGACCCGCCGGTCACGTCGGCCCAGCTCTGCGCGACCAGCAGCAGGATGAGCACCAGCGCGATCGAGACGATCACGAACGAGGCGCCCCGGACCCGCAGCGACGCGATCCCGATCGGCACCGCCGCCAGGCCCACGAGAACGGCCGCGACGACCATCGAGACCCACGGGTTCACCCCGGCCTCGGTGATCAGCAGCGCGGTGCCGTAGCCACCCAGCCCGGAGTAGGCGGCATGTCCGAGCGAGATGTAGCCGGTCAGCCCGCCGACGAAGTTCCACGCCACCGCGAGCGCGGCGTAGCTGGCGATCACCACGCCCACCGACAGGATGAACGGGTCCGGCGCGAGTGCCGGGAAGGCGAGCACGAGGCCCAGCGCGACGGCTGCCGCGACGAGCTTCATCACCAGGACGGAGCGGCCCGGATGCGTACGGCTCTCTTCGTGCTTAGAAGCGCTGAGCAAGGCGACCTCCGAAGAATCCCTGGGGGCGGAACATGAGGGTGGCGAAGAGGGCGAGGTAGAAGACCGTCTGCGCCCAGGTGGTGCCCATCGGGATCTGCAGCAGGCTCTGGGTCACACCGAGGACCATCGCCGCGACCGCGGCGCCGGGGATGCTGCCGAGGCCGCCGATCACGATGATCGCCATCAGCGGTCCGATCCAGTGCCAGTGCAGCGAGGGATAGATGGTGGCGTCGAGCGCGAGCGCGGTGCCACCGACCGCCGCGGTCGCCAGGCCGAGCCCGAAGCCGAACCCGGCGATCCGGTCGGTGTCGATGCCGAGCAGCTGGGCCGCCTCACGGTGCTGGATGGTGGCGCGCAGCGCCTGGCCGAAGCGGGTCTTCTTGAGCAGCAGGTAGAGCGCCAGGAGCGAGATCGCGGCCAGCCCGAAGGCGACCAGCTTCACCACCGCGATCCGCGCTCCCCACAGCTCCAGGCTCGCGCTCGAGTAGCCGAGCTGGATCCGCCGCTGGGTGCCGGAGAAGAGGTAGCCGAGGCCGCCCTCGATGATCAGCGCGATCGCGAAGGTCAGCAGCACCGACATCATCGTCAGCGTCGCCGGCCGCAGCCTCGAGAGCAGCGCCCGTTGCATCCCGTAGCCGGCCGCGAAGAAGAGCGGCACGGTGATGATCAGCGAGAGCAGCGGGTCGAGCCCGGTCTGCGTGGTGAAGAACCAGGCCAGGTACGCAGCCAGGATCAGGAACGCGGAGTGGGCGATCATCACGACCCGCATGACGCCGAAGTAGAGCGTCAGGCCGGCGGCGAGCAGGGCATAGAGGCCTCCGAGCAGCAGCCCCAGGATCAGGCTCTGCAGGAGGAGTGGGCCTGACATCGATTCACCACGCCGGCTTCGGGTAGATGAACTCGGCCTCGGCCTGGTCCTCGGGCAGGACGATCTTGATCTCGCCGTCCACCCACTGCTGGATCATGTGGGCGCTCTGCGGGCGACCCTTGTCGTCCCAGCTCAGCGGACCGACGACGGTCTCGACCTCGTTCTCGTGCAACCAGTCGATCAGCTTGGACTGGCAGTCGGGGTCGGGCTCGGCGCACTCGACTGCCTCGACCGCTGCCGCGACGACCTGACCGGTGGTCCAGGCGTTGGCCTCGTCCTCACCGGGCGCCTCGCCGTGCTTCTCCTCGTAGAACTTCACGAACTCCTGGTTCTCGGGGTAGTCCGCCTTCGTGGTGTAACCGGTCGGCGCGATGATGCCCTGCGTCTTGTCGCCGATCGCCTCGGCGAACTCGGTCTCCGTCGGCGCGGTCGAGAACGCGGCCAGCTTGGGCTGGTAGTCGAGCTGCTGCAGCGCGACGATCAGGTTGACGCCGTCCTGGTACTGGCTGCCGCCCACGACGATGTCGGCCTTGCTGTCGGCGACCTTGGCCGCGATGCTGCTGAAGTCGGTGGTGTTGGGCGGGTAGACCTCGTCCACGACGGTCTTGATGCCGCCCTCCTCCAGCGCGTCCTTGAGCCCGTAGGCGGTGCCCTGGGCGAACGGGTCGTCCATCGAGGCGTACGCCGCGGTCTTGGGGCGCTCGCTCTCCGGCATCGCCAGGATGTGCTCGGCGAGGAGCTTGTAGTGGTCGTTCGCGACGGCGGGCGCGGCGTAGAAGAGGTTCTCGAAGCCCTCCTCGAAGACCTCGGGCGCGGCGCCGGCAGGCTCGACGAAGAGGTAGCCGTAGTCTTGGGCGACCTGGGCCGCCGGGATCACCAGGCGGGTGGAGAACGGACCGACGACCAGGTCGACCTGCTCCTGGTTGATCAGCTTCTCGTAGTCGGCGGCGACGCGCTCGGCGCTGGACTGGTCGTCGAGCATCTCCAGCCGTACGTCGCGGCCGAGCAGGCCGCCGTTGGCGTTGACGTATTCGGCCCAGGCCTCGTATCCGCGCTGGATGCCCTTGCCGGGCTCGCTGAAGTCGCCGGTCAGGGGCAGCGAGATGCCGATCACGATCTCGTCGTCGCCGCCTCCTTCCTCGGCGGCGCCACAGGCGGCGAGGGTGGAGGCGAGAGTCACGGCCGCGGCGGCAGCCAGGGTTGCTCTGAACCGCTTGCTCGCGGTGGGGGTCTTCGTGAAGCGCATCTGCGGGTCTCCTCTACGAAAGCGCTTACGTAAGCGTTTACGATGACGTTACCCACTCTCGCTTAGTGTGGCAAGAGTCACATTCCTGACGACAAGGGGCACCGATGGTCCGAACCAACAGCTCCCCCCGCCTGATCGACGTCGCGCACGCATCCGGCGTCTCCATCGCAACCGCGTCCCGCGCACTCTCCGGGACCCCTGGTGTCAGCGACTCGGTGGCCGAGAAGGTCCGCCAGGCGGCACGCGAGCTCGGCTATGTGGCCAATCTTCATGCCCGCTCGCTCGCCAGCGGATCGACCGCGACCATCGGGCTCGTCGTGCACGAGATCGGCGACCCCTACTTCTCCGAGATCGCCAGCGGCGTGCTCAGCCTCGCGGCCGAGCACGGACGAACCGTCCAGATCTGCCACACCGGCCGCGACCCCGAGGCCGAGGTGGAGCAGGTACGCAGCCTGGTGGCCAACCGCGTCGGCGCGATCCTGATCGCGGGGTCGGGCTTCGTGGACGCCTCGGTGGAGGCGCCGATGCGGTTCGAGGTGCAGCGCTACGCGGAGGCGGGCGGCCGGGTCGCGGTCGTCGGCCGGCACCACCTCGGGGTCGACAGCGTGCTTCCCGACAACCGCCCCGGCGGCCGCGCCGTCGCCGAGCACATCCTCGGCCTGGGGCACCGGCGCATCGTGGTCGTCTCCGGATCGCTGGAGCTGACGACCGTCGCCGACCGCCTCGAGGGAGTGCGCGACGCGCTCGATGCGGCGGGGCTCGATGCCGGCGACGTACCTGTCCTCGAGGGGCCGTTCACCCGCGAGGGCGGGCGCGAGTGCATCCGCCGGATGCTCGCCGACCACCCGCGTACGACCGCTGTCATCGCCCTCAACGACGACATGGCCATCGGGTGCCTCTCCCAGCTGCGCAGCTCCGGGGTCTCGGTGCCCGGCGAGGTCTCGGTCAGCGGGTTCGACGACGTCGCCGTCGCCCAGGACCTCTCCCCCGGGCTCACCACCGTCCGCCTGCCGATGGCCGAGATGGGCGCCCGAGCGCTGACGCTGGCGTTGAAGGAGCCCGGATCACGCGCCCGACGGCAGCGGGTCCCCGCCGAGCTCGTGGTGCGCGACTCGACCGGGCCCGCCGCTCGGTAGACCCGCGGTCTAGGGTTCTTCGAGTGAAGGATCTTCGAGTACCACCGGGCCCTGGGCTGCCCGAGGGTCTCGTCATCCCCGACACCGAGCTCGTCGAACGCTTCTCCCGCTCCCCCGGCCCCGGCGGGCAGTCGGTCAACACCACCGACTCCCGCGTCGAGCTCTCCTGGGACCCGTCCGCGTCAACTGCCCTCGACGAGCGCCAGCTCGCCCGCCTCCTGGCCCGCTCCCCGGGCCCGCTCGTCATCGTCTCCCACGAGCAGCGCTCCCAGCACCGCAACCGCGTAGCCGCCCGCGAGCGTCTCGCCCTGCGCATCCGCGAGCTCCTCGCCCCGCCACCTCCCACCCGCCGCCCCACCAAGCCCACCCGCGGCTCCAAGGAGCGCCGCCTCGACGCCAAGCGCCAGCGCGGCCAGACCAAACAGCTCCGCGGCCGCGTCCAGGACTAGCCGAGAAGTCACCCCCGTCGGCCGAGACGTCACCTACGTCGATCGAGACGTCACCTACGTCGATCGAGACGTCACCTACGTCGGCCGAGACGTCAGTCGCGTCGCCCGAAAAGTCACGTAGGTCGGGCGAGGCTTCGCCGAGCTCAGCCGAGGCGTCACGTACGTCAGCCGAGACGTCACATAGGTCGGCCGAAGCGTCACGCGGGTCGGCCGAGACGTCACGCGGGTCGGCCGAGACGTCACGCGGGTCGGCCGAGACGTCACGCACGTCAGCCGAAGCGTCACGTACGTCGGCCGAGATGGCACCTACAGACACCTCGATTCACCGAAGTGACGCTTCGACCGACGTGCGTGACCTCTCGCGCGACGTGCGTGACCTCTCGCGCGACGTGCGTGACCTCTCGCTCGACCGGAGTGACGCCTCGCTCGACCGGAGTGACGCCTCGGCCGACGTACGCGCCCTCTCGGCGTCAGGCAGGGTCGGGGTCGGTGGCCAGCCGGGCGTGGGTCTCGGTGTCGTAGCGGACGCCGTCGTAGAGCAGCTTCTGGCGTTCTCGGCCCTCGACGAGGAACCCTGCCGCGGTGGCGACACGGCACGATCCGGGGTTGTCGACCCGGTGGCCGGTCTCGAGGCGGAAGAGGTCGAGCTCGTCGAAGCAGTGCCTGGCCAGCAGCTTCAGACCGGTGCTGCCGACACCTCGTCCGCGGTGCTTCTCGAGGGTCCAGTAGGAGATCCACCCGATGCTGTGGACACGCAGGTGGGTGGTGACTCGCATCTGCCCGAGGATGTCGGCGCCGTCCACGACCGCGAAGGTGTAGGCCCGGTCCGCGACCGCGTCCTCAGCCCACCCGGCGATCAACCGTCCGGCATCTTCGACGGTCGCCACGTCTGCCGGCCGCTCGGTCGCCATGCCGGCGCCGGCGTACGCAGCGAGCAGGACCGCCGCGTCCGACTCCTCCCACTCGCGAAGCCGAAACCCGGTCACAGCGTCGACTGGATGCCGGCGAGGAGCTGGCGGGCCATGACGATCCGCTGGACCTGGTTGGTGCCCTCGTAGATCTGGGTGATCTTGGCGTCGCGCATCATCCGCTCGACCGGATAGTCGCGGGTGAAGCCGTAGCCGCCGAGCAGCTGGACGGCGTCCGTCGTCACCTGCATCGCTACGTCGCTCGCGAACGCCTTGGCCGCGGCACCGAAGAAGGTCAGATCCGCGTCGCCGCGCTCGGAGCGGCCGGCGGCGGCGTAGGTCAGCTGCCGGGCGGCCTCGATCTTCATGCCCATGTCGGCGATCATGAACTCCAGGCCCTGGAACTCGGCGATCGGCTTGCCGAACTGCTTGCGCTCCTTCATGTAGCCGAGCGCGTAGTCGAGCGCACCCTGGGCGACGCCGACGGCCTGGGCGGCGATGGTGACGCGGGTGTGGTCAAGGGTCTGCATCGCGTAGCCGAAGCCCTTGCCCTCCTCGCCGATGATCCGGTCGGCGGGGATACGTACGTTGTCGAGGTAGACCTCGCGGGTCGGCGAACCCTTGATGCCGAGCTTCTTCTCCGGCGCGCCGAAGCTGACGCCCTCGTCGGACTTCTCGACGACGAAGGCGGAGATGCCCTTGGAGCGCTTCTCGGGGTCGGTCACCGCCAGCACGGTGTAGAACTCCGAGACGCCCGCGTTGCTGATCCAGCGCTTGACGCCGTTGAGCACCCAGAAGTCGCCGTCGCGTACGGCACGGGTCTTCTGGTTGGCCGCATCCGAGCCGGCATCGGGCTCCGAGAGGCAGTAGGAGAAGTTGCCCTCGCCGGCGGCGAGCTTGCCGAGGTACTTCTTCTTCAGCTCCTCCGAGCCGCCGATCTGCACCGGCAGCGAGCCGAGCTTGTTGACCGCAGGGATCAGCGAGGCCGAGACGTCAGCGCGGGCGATCTCCTCGATGACCAGGACCGTCGCGAGCGCGTCGGCCCCGACACCGCCGTACGCCTCCGGCACGTGCGGCGCGAAGAACTCCGTCTCGACCAGGGCGTCGTGCGCCTCCTGCGGATAGCGAGCCTCCTCGTCGACGGCCGCCGCGGCCGGCGCGATCTTGGCGTCGCAGATCTCGCGGATGGCCTTACGGATCTCCTGGTGCTCCTCGGAGAGGGCGAACAGCGGGTAGTCAGCGCTCATGTGTCGCAGTTTATGACCATTAACTACTCACGGGTAATGCCCGTCCGCATGGAATCCCTCAGCCGGCTGGTTCGTTACGCCGACATGACTGCCGCATGGCTCGACCAGGACACCATCGACACACTCCTCGACGACTCCGAGACCTGGGCCGTGGTCGGCCTCTCGGGCGACCCCTACCGCACCGCCTACTCGATCGCGCAGGAGCTCCAGCAGCACGGCAAGCGGATCGTCCCGATCCACCCTGGGGCTGCAGCCGAGGGCAAGGAGGTGCTCGGCGAGAAGGTCTACGCGACCCTCGCCGATGCCGCCGCGGCCGTCGGGAAGATCGACGTCGTCGACGTCTTCCGCCGTTCCGAGGCCGCCGGTCAGTTCGCCGACGAGGCCGTGGCGATCGGCGCCGGCGGCGTCTGGTTCCAGATGGGCGTGGTCGACGAATCGGCCTTCGAGCGCACCACCGCGGCCGGCGTACCGATGGTCATGGACACCTGCCCCAGCAAGATCTGGTTCGAGCGGCAGCGCGCTCAGGCCTGAGCCGGCTCCGTAGACACCCACCGCACTCCGGGTGGCGAGGCGATCTCGCGCTCTCCCGCGCTGACCAGGAGATGCATGAGCGCCTGCGCCGCCCGTGACATCGGCCGCCGCGGATCGTGGATGAGGCAGATGTCGCGCTCGACCACCGGAGCGACCAACGGCCGCACCACCACGTCGGCGAACATCATCATCGGCAGCACCAGGCTGGGCGCGGCGGAGACCCCGAGCCCCGCGGCGACGAGGCCCGCGACGGCGCCGATGTTGCGCGCCTCCGTGAGCGCCCCGGTCCGGGTGCCGGTCTCGGCCAGCACCCGGTCGACATAGCTGCGGATGCTCGATATGCGTTCGAAGGCGACGAACGGCTGACCCGCCAGATCCGCCCACCGCAGCTCATCCCTGGCCGCGAGCGGGTGGCCGGCCGGCAGCACGCCCGCGAAGGCGTCGACCGCGATGTGGCGTACGTCCAAGGCGGCCGGCACATGAGCAGCGACCGAGACGGCGAGGTCGACCTCGCCGCGCACCACGAGGTCGAGGACCTCCCCCGAGAATCCGTCCTTCACCAACACCGCGACCTCGGGGTGACCGCGGCGGAACGCGGCGAGCACGGGCGGGAGCATCGAGCCAGCCAGGGACGGGAGCGCGGCCACGGAGACCGCGCCGCGGGTGCCCGCCAGGTAGCCCTCGAAGTGGTTGAGCGCGGTGTCGAAATCGGCGACGAGCCGTCGGGCGGTCGCAAGGAACTCCTCGCCCTCCAACGTCGGATCGACCCGGCGCGTGGTCCGCTCGAAGAGCGGGACGCCGATCCGCTGCTCGACCTCCTGCACCGTACGGCTCAGGGAGGACTGAGCGACGTGCAACTCGCGCGCCGCGGGCGTGTAGCCACCCGCGTCGGCGACGGCGATCACCACTCGAAGGTGACGCAAGGTCAAATCGATGCTCACAGCACATCAATCTATCGGGTATTGGTGTTGGACGGGAACAAGTGAGCATCATCACACTCGTTCCATGCTCTCCCTCATGGGCTTCATCACCGTCGCGGTGATCCTCGCCCTCCTCCTGACCAACCGGGTCGCGGCGGTCGTCGCGCTCGCCGGTGTTCCTGTCCTGACGGCGGTCGTCGCCGGCTTCTCCCCCAGCGAGATCGGCGAGGTCGTCGCCGGCGGTCTCGGCGGGGTCGTCGGCGTCGTGGCGATGTTCGTCTTCGCGATCGTGTACTTCGGCATCATGCGCGACGCCGGCATGTTCGACCCGATCATCCGCCGCATCGTCGCCTTCGCAGGGAATGCGCCCGTCACTGTCTGTCTGGCCACGACGACCCTCGCCATGGCAGCCCACCTCGACGGCGCCGGCGCAACCACCTTCCTGATCACCATTCCGGCGATGCTGCCGCTCTTCGACCGGCTCGGCATGAGCCGACTGGTTCTCACGACTTGCGTCGGTCTCGGCGCCGGGGTCATGAACATCGTCCCCTGGGGCGGCCCCACCGCCCGCGCCGCCGCCACCTCCGGAGTACCGGCAAACGAGCTGTGGGTGCCGCTCATCCCGGCCCAGCTCGCCGGCATGGTCGCCGTCCTGGTCATCGCCTGGTTCCTCGGTCGGCGCGAGACCCGTCGGATCGCCGCAGCGCCCGCCGGCACCGAGGAGCTCCCGACCACCGACGTTCCGCTCGACGGGATCGGCACCCTCAGCCCCGAGGAGCAGCAACTGCGCCGACCCCGCCTGTTCTGGGTCAACATCGCCCTCACCGTGGCGGTCATCGCCGCTCTGGTCAGCGCCGCGGCCACACCCGAGCTGGTCTTCCTCATCGCCGTCGTGGTGGCGCTCCTCATCAACTACCCGGGCCTCAAGGATCAGACCGATCGCATCGAGGCGCACGCCAAGGGCGCGATGCTCATGGCGACCACGTTGATCGCGGCCGGTGTCTTCCTGGGCGTCCTAGAAGGCAGCGGCATGATCGAGGCGATGGCCGAGACCGCCGCCGGCGCGCTTCCCGACGGAGCCGCCCCGGTGCTTCCGGTCCTGGTCGCCGTGCTGGCCGTCCCGCTCAGTCTGGTGTTCGGCCCCGACCCGTACTACTTCGGCGTCCTCCCGGTCCTGATCAGCGTCGGTGAGCTCCACGGCATTGCCGCGGCCGACATCGCCCAAGCCTCGATCCTGGGCGAGGAGACGGTCGGCTTCCCGATCAGCCCGCTCACCGGCTCGTTCTATCTGTTGGTCGGCCTGGCCGGCGTCGACATCGGCAAGCACATCCGGCACCTCATCGGCTGGGCGTGGCTGGTCTCGATGGTCATGCTCGCCGTCGCGCTGATCACCGGCGTCATCCCGGTGTGGGCCTCGTGATCCGGCTGGGAGCGGGAGCCGGGTTCGCCGGCGACCGGATCGATCCCGCGGTCGAGCTTGCCCGGGACGGCTCGCTGGACTACCTGATCTTCGAGTGCCTGGGCGAGCGGACCGTGGCTGCCGGGCAGCTGCGCCGTCTCGCCGACCCCGACGACGGCTACGACCCGATGCTGGAGGCGCGGATGCGCGCCGTTCTTCCCGTGATCGAGCCCGGGCGGACCCGGATCATCACCAACTCCGGCGCCGCCAACCCGCTCGCGGCGGGCCGTCGCGTCGTCGACGTCGCTCGAGCGCTGGGCCGGCCCACCCGGGTCGCGATCGTCACGGGCGACGACGCCCTGGCGGCCGTACGCCGCCTCGACCCTGTCGTGTGGGAGACCGGTGAACCGCTCTCCAGGTGCACCGACGAGCTGGTCTCGGCCAACGCCTACCTGGGCGCCGGCGGGATCCGTCAGGCGCTCACCGAGGACCCCGATGTCGTGGTCACCGGCCGGGTCGCGGACCCGGCGCTCTATCTGGGACCGCTGCAGCACGAGTACGGCTGGGCCTCTGACGACTGGGAGCGGCTGGCCGGAGGCATCGTCGTCGGCCACCTCCTGGAATGTGCCGGCCAACTCACCGGCGGCTACTTCGCCGATCCGGGCACCAAGCCGGTTCCCGGTCTGGCGCGCCTCGGCTTCCCCTTCGCCGACGTACGCCCCGACGGCACCGCGACGCTCGGCAAGCTCGACGGCAGCGGCGGCCGGCTCGACGTGCGAACCGCCACCGAGCAGCTGCTCTACGAGGTCGACCGACCGGAGGCGTACCTCACTCCTGACGTGGTCGCGGACTTCTCCGGCGTCTCGTTCCAGCAGGCGGGCCCGGACCGGGTCGAGGTGGCCGGTGCGAGCGGCGCCGCGAGGCCGGACGAGCTCAAGGTGACCCTCGGCTTCCGCGGTGGCTGGCTCGGCGAAGGGCAGATCTCCTACGCCGGACCTCGTGCCCTGGCGCGGGCGGAACTGGGCGCCGAGATCGTCCGCGAGCGTCTCGCAGTCGTGCACGGCGTCGCCCCGGACGCGATCGGCGTCGAGCTCATCGGCGCGGGTGCAGCGTTCCGCGGACTGGCGCCGACGAGCGAGCCGCTCGAGGTGCGTCTCCGCGTCACGGCCCGCACCGCCGACGCGGCCCAGGCGCGCACCGTCGGCTGGGAGGTCGAGTCGCTCTACACGAACGGACCGGCGGGTGGTGGCGGAGCCCGCACGGGCATCCAGCAGACGCTGGTGGTCCGATCCTGCCTGGTCCCCCGCGACCTGGTCTCCACGACCGTGACCCTGATGGAGGAGCGATGAACGACCGGACCTTCGACCAGGTCACCGTCGATGACCTCGCCGACGTCCGCGCCGGCGACAAGGGCGACACCCTGATCCTCGCCGTGCTACCGCGGGACGCGGAGGCGTACGCCGTTCTCGAAAGCGCGCTGACACCGGAGGCGGTGGCCCACCACTTCGCCGTCACCGAACCCGTCGTCCGCACCGACCTGCCGCACCTTCCCGCGCTGGTTTTCCGGGTTCCGACCGTTCTCGCCGGCGGTGTCACCGGTTACTCCGGCTTGGACGGCCACGGCAAGACCCTCGGCTACCACCTGTTGATGCTCCGCCTCGAAAGGACCCGCTGATGCTCCGACGCACCTTCGCCGCGGCCGCGGCCACCGCGGCTGTCGTCGCCACGCTCCACGGGATCGCTCCGGCGGGCGCGACCGGCCAGTCGACCACCGCCACCGACGAGCCGCCCGCAGATCCGTTCTTCGGCTACGCGCGCGCCTCGACGTATGACGTCGTCCGTGAGGACGTGCAGGTCCCGGTCCGCGACGGGAACGCGCTGGCCTGCCAACTCTACCGCCCCGGTACGTCCGCGACCGACCCGGCGCCGGGAGAGTTCCCCGGGATCGTCTACGAGTTCACCGCGTACGCCGCCAACGCGGGCGCGTTCGGTGAGGGCGCCGCCTACTTCGTCGAGCGGGGTTATAACGCTCTGGTCTGCCAGGTCCGTGGCTCCGGCGCCTCGCCCGGCGAGCTCGACCCCTTCAGCCCGCAGGAGCAGCGCGACAACTATGACGTCATCGAGTGGCTGGCCGACCACCCGAGCTCGACCGGCGACATCGGTCAGATGGGGCTCAGCTACGGCGGGCACGCCACTTTGCTCGCGGCGGTGAATCGGCCGCCAAGCCTTCGCGCGATCATCCCGATCAACGGGTTGAGCGACTGGTACGAGAACACCATCTACCGCGGCGGGATCCCCAACGCCCAGATCCGCGGCTGGCAGGCGAGCACGGCGCCCGGCACGCTCGTGACCTACCCGCAACACCCGACGTACAACGAATTCTGGCGCGGGCGCAGCGTCAAGTCGCGCTGGGACCGGCTCACAGTGCCCACCCTGGAGATCAACGGCTGGTACGACCGCTATCGCGATGGGATGGTCGGCAACTTCCTCGCGCAGCCCGACAATGTCTGGCTCGTCTCCGGCCCGTGGGTGCACGGCTACCCCGAGGGCCAGCGCGCCGACATCGGCCGCGGCGGCTATCTGGCCTGGTGGGACCACTGGCTGCGGGGTGACGAGAGCGCTCCGCTGCCCGCGGCGAAGGTCACCTCGTACGAGATTCCCGGGCCGGGTGCCGGTGAGGGTTGGGAACAGTACGCCCAGTGGCCGCCCGCGGGGACCGATGAGGTCGACCTGGCGCTGAGCGCTGTAGGAAGTCTGCGAGCCGGCGGTGGACGGCCCGGGACACGAGAGTTCACCGTCAACACCGAGACCACATTGCCCGAAGCTCACGAGCAGCTCCTCTTCCGGACCCGTCCGGTGAGCCGGGACGTCGTCATCGCGGGCAGCATCGAGTCGACCATCCGGGCTTCGTTCACCGCCACCGAGGGCCATCTCGCGCTGGTGATCTACGACGAGGCGCCGGACGGCACCCGGACGCGCGTCACCGAAGGCTGGCTCAAGGCCAGTCACCGGCGATCGCACGCCGAGCCGCTCCCGGTGCGGCCTGGGAAGACGTATGACCTCGGTGTGCACGTCTGGCCGACCCACTACCGTCTGATCGCGGGACATCGGCTGACGGTCCGGCTCTCTAGCGACGACTATCCCGAGATCGACTCCGTCGCACCGTCCGGGCGGGTATCCGTCGACCTGGGTGCCCGTGGATCCCGCCTGACCGTGCCGGTTCTCGAGGGCGCGCTCGACTGAATCCGTCGCTGCCCGGGACCGGCCGCGACAGCGGGAGGGTTGTGAAGCTCAGCGCGGCCTATAGACCGCGCTGAGCTTCACAACTCACGATCGGGTGGCGTTGCGGACGACCTCACCCTTGGCAGCCGCCAGCTCGGAGAGGGACTTCTCGTACGCCACCAGCTTCTGCTGCAGCCCGGGGTCCGAGACGCCGAGGATGCGGGCGGCGAGGATGCCGGCGTTCTTGGCGTTGCCGATGGCGACGGTGGCAACGGGGATGCCACCGGGCATCTGGACGATCGACATCAACGAGTCCATGCCGTCGAGGTACTTCAGCGGCACCGGGACGCCGATGACCGGAAGCGGGGTGACGGAGGCGAGCATGCCTGGGAGCGCGGCTGCGCCGCCCGCGCCGGCGATGATCACCGACAGGCCGCGACCGGCAGCCTCGCGGCCGTAGTCGAGCATCTCCTGCGGCATCCGGTGGGCCGACTTCACATCGGCCTCCCACTCGATCCCGAACTCGTCGAGAAGCTCGGCTGCCGCCTTCATCGTCGGCCAGTCGGAGTCGGACCCCATCACGATTCCCACGCGTGCACTCATGGGGACAGGCTATGTGGAGGCCAGCGTCGCGGGCGTCATCGGTCCGCCCTCCGCCCGTCATCTCGATGTCGGTGCTGCCCGCTAGGGTCATCCGACGCCGTCCCGCAGTCCCCAACGACCCCCACAAAGGCAGATGGACCCAGCTACGAGCACCGACGTCGTCGTCATCGCGCCACCTGCTCCGACCATGGTCGAGCGGTTCACCAGGCTGTCCAAGGCGGAGCGGAAAGCGCTGCCGTCCCGGCTGCGGCAGGTCTCGTCATGGTCCAGGAAGGCGACGACGGCAACAGGTGCGCGGGCCGAGATCGAGCGGGAGGCGGCAGCGGCGGTCGACCACTACCGGGCGAGCGCGGCCGAGCTGAAGCGGGCGGCCCAGGTGGCCTGGCGCAGCATCGCGCTCGACCGGAGCGACGGGCCGCGGCTGGCCGCGATCGCCCGCCACCACTCGCTCGAACCCGTCGACGATGTCACTCAGGAGCTGGTCACTGCGCTGGCCGATCTCGCCTGCGACATCGGACAGGCGAAGACGGCCTACGGCGCCCGGCGCCTGCTGCTGCGCGCGAGCCGCCGACAGGAGGCCGAACTGTCGGGCAGGCGGGTTCTCGACCTCCACCGGTGGGCGAGCGACATCGATGCCACCCGGCTGCTCGGTGAGCTGTCCAAGCTGCCGGATCGGCGCCGGGTCCGGATCCGCGAGGCACTGCTGCCGAGCGTCGGTCTGATCCCTGCCCTCGAAAGTCTGGGCTCGGACGCCGTCCTCTCCCATCGCAAAGGCATCGAGGCCCTGCGCAACGAGGGCGAGGCGCTCGACGAGGCCAGGCGCTCCGAGGAACCCGCTCGCCGGGCCGCGACCGAGGCCGGCAACGCGGTAAGGAGCGCCGACACCGACATCGCGGTCAGGTCGATCCCGGTCGAGGAGCTCGCCGACCTCGTACGCATCGAGCCCCTCCTCGCGGCCGGGATCCGCACCGTCCACGAGGTCATCCATCCCGTCTCCGACCTGCGCGAGCTCCCCGGAGTTGGCCCTGCCACCGCGATGCGGATGCAGGAGGCGGCGCAGGCGCTGTGGCAGCGCACCTACGACGAGATGCCTCTCGCCATCGACAACGAGCGCCGCACCCCTGCAGCCACCAGGCTGCTCGCGCGCCTGGCGGAGTGGGAGGCCGGGCGGCGTACGAAGGACGCGGGAGCGGAGCTCGCCCTGGTCCAGTCGCTGCGGCCGCTGACCCGGTCGCTCACCCACTCCGCCAACGGCGCCGCGAAGTTCCACCTGATCCTGGCCGCCGCGGCCAGCCTCGACGACTTCCAGAGCGCGCTGCGGGCGATCGCACACCGAGCCGAGATGGCGCGGCGGGTGCGCCCTGGCAACCGGCCGGCCGACCCCTGGGAGGACTTCCAGAAGCGACCGGCCGACTACTACGCGATGCTCTCCGAGCTCGGTTTTCTCACCGAGGACGAGGACAAGATCCACGGCGACCTGTCCGCCGAGATCATCGAGGCGGTCCGGGCCCAAGAGCTGCGCACCAATAACCTGACCGCATCGCTGCGCGGCTACCAGCACTTCGGCGTCCGCTTCGCGCTGGTGCAGATGAAGGTGATCATCGGTGACGAGATGGGGCTCGGCAAGACGCTCCAGTCGCTGGCGGTGCTCGCCCACCTGCATGCCATGAGCGCGTCGCACACGTTGGTGGTCTGTCCAGCCGCGGTGGTCACCAACTGGGTGCGCGAGACCGACTCGAAGACGACCCTGATCCCCCACCGGCTCCACGGCAACCGGCGGCTCAAAGCAGCCAAGACCTGGGTCGAGCAGGGCGGCGTCGCGGTCACCACCTACGAGACGCTCCATGCCATCCGGCCCTTCCTCGACCAGGTCGAGATCGCCTGCGTCGTGGTCGACGAGGCACACATGATCAAGTCGCCACGCACCCAGCGCACCGAACGCGTACGCCGAGTGCTGGACTCCTCCGATCGCGCCATCCTGCTCACCGGCACGCCGCTGGAGAACCGGATCGACGAGTTCCGCAATCTGGTCTCCTACCTCCGCCCCGACCTGCTCCTCTCCGCCGACGAGTTCAACCCCCATCGGTTCCGCAAGCAGGTCGCACCCGTCTACCTGCGCCGCAACCAGGAGGACGTGCTCACCGAGCTGCCCGACCTCGTCGAGATCGAGGACTGGCTGCCGCTGTCCGCGGCCGACGTGCAGGCGTACGCCGTGTGCGTCCGCGACGGCAACTTCATGGCCATGCGCCAGGCCGCGATGCTCCAGGGCATCGCGTCGGCCAAGGTCGAACGGCTGGTCGAGATCGTCGGCGAGGCCGAGGAGAACGGGCGCCGCGTGATCGTGTTCTCCCACTTCAGGAAGGTCCTCGACGACCTGGTCACGCTGCTGCCGGGCGAGGTCTTCGGGCCTCTGACCGGGTCGGTTCCGGCCGAGGACCGCCAGCGGATGGTCGACGAGTTCTCGGCGGCCGGCCACGGCGCCGTCCTGGTCACCCAGATCGTCGCCGGCGGCGTCGGCCTCAACATCCAGTCGGCCAGCGTCGTCGTCATCTGCGAGCCGCAGCTCAAACCGACCATCGAGTGGCAGGCGATCGCCCGCGCGCGCCGGATGGGCCAGCTCCAGTCGGTCCAGGTCCACCGCCTGCTCTCCGAGGTCGGCGTCGACCAGCGCGTCCATGACATCCTCGCCGCCAAGGCCGAGCTCTTCGACGACTTCGCCCGGGTCAGCGCCACCGCAGCCAGCAGCCCGGAAGCGTACGAGACCTCGCACCCCGAGGACCTCTCCACCGCCCTCGCCGCCGAAGCCTCCGACGCCGAGATCGCCCGCGACGTCATAGCCACCGAACGCCAGCGCCTCGGCGTCTGACAATCCCAGCCCCGCCGAGACGTCAGGTACGTCGGCCGAGACGTCACTTCCGCAGGCCGAGTTGGCACCGGTGCGACATATCGGCCGACCTGAGTGACGTCTCGACCGACGCGAGTGACGCCTCGGCGATCAGTCGGAGTCGTTGCCGAGGTCGCCCTGGAACCAGTCGGCGGCGTGGCGGGCGCGCTCGAGGCATTCCTCGAGGTCGTCGCCGTAGACGTTGACGTGGCCGACCTTGCGACCTGGCCGCATCTCCTTGCCGTAGAGATGGACGCGGAGGTGCGGGTCGCGGGCCATGGCGTGCGGGTAGCCGTCGTAGAGGCGGCCGACGTTCTCCCTGGTCGAGCCGAGGATGTTGACCATCACCGACCACTTGGCGCGGGGTGCTGGCGAGCCCAGGGGCAGGTCCATGACCGCGCGCAGGTGGTTCTCGAACTGCGAGGTGACCGCGCCGTCCTGGGTCCAGTGGCCGGTGTTGTGCGGACGCATGGCGAGCTCGTTGACGAGCAGCCGGCCATCGACGGTCTCGAACATCTCGACCGCCAGGATGCCGACGACGCCGAGCTCACCCGCGATGCGCAGCGCGATCTGCTCGCCCTGGACGGCGAGCTCGGGCGAGAGGTCGGGCGCCGGCGCGATGACCTCCTTGCAGACGCCGTTCTCCTGGTAGGTGTGCACGACCGGGTACGCAGCGGCCTGGCCGCTCGGCGAACGGGCGACGATCGCGGAGAGCTCCCGGCGGAAGTCGACCAGCTCCTCGGCCAGGACCTGGACACCCGCCTCCTCCGCGACGCGGAGCGGCTCGGCGACGTCGACGACGTCGCGTACGACCCAGACGCCCTTGCCGTCGTAACCGCCGCGGGTGGTCTTGAGGACGCACGGGAAACCGAACGCCTCGACCTCGGCCACGGACGACACGATGGCGTTGCGCGGGCACGGGATGCCGAGCTCGGTCAGCCGAGCGCGCATCACGCCCTTGTCCTGGGCGTGCACGAGGGCGTCAGGCCCGGGGCGGACCGCGACGCCGGCAGCCTCGAGCGCGTGCAGGTGCTCGGTCGGGACGTGCTCGTGGTCGAAGGTGACAACCGCACAGCCCTCGGTGACCTTCTTCAACGTGTCCAGATCGCGGTAGTCGCCGACCAGCTGGTCAGGGATCACCTGAGCCGCCGAGACGCCCTCGCCCTCGGCGAGAAGCCGGAGCGGGAGGCCGAGCGCGATTGCAGGCTGAGCCATCATGCGGGCCAGCTGGCCGCCGCCGATGATCGCAAGTGTCGGTGCGAGGGTCACGACCGACAGAATAATGAGACTGCCCCGCCGGGGCCGATTTCGCGGATCCCCCTCACGCTATCCGCGAAACCGGCCGCGGCGGGCCCCGAGAGGGGTCAGGCCTTTTCGAAGCGCAGCCCTTTGCCGCGCAGCGTGGTGATCAGATGGGGCTTCCGGGGGTCGTCGCCCAGCTTGCGACGCACCCATCCCAGGTGTACGTCGATGGTCTTCGACGAGGTGTAGAAGGTCGCGTTCCACACGTCCCTCATCAACTCGTCACGGGAGACGACGTTGCCAGCCCTCTTGATCAGGGCATGAACCAGGTCGAACTCCTTGCGAGAGAGCGTCAGCTCCTCATCGTTCCGCCATGCTCGCCGCGTCTCGGGGTCGAGCTTGATCTCCTGTACCTCGATCATGAGATCGACATTAGGGAGGTAAAGAGCCCTTGGCAAAGGATTGCACGATATTGCCAGTGACATCTTCATGCCACAGCGCAACGAATTGGGCATGACAAACGTGCACCCCCGAACGGCGCTCTCCACCATGCCCACGAAGGCCCGACGAGGTAAAGGAATCAGGGCGCCTCGTTGGTCGACTGTTAACTACAACAGAATGTGAACAAATTTACGAAACCGCAGGTCAGCAGCACCCTGGATGGTAACGATTCAGACACGACGGACCGCGACGGGTTCCACGATCCCGAAGCCTCGCACCGGTCGAGCAGCCAGCCGCCGGGTCTCGAACTCGTCCTCGGGCATGGTCCCGGCCGTCGCCTCGTCGACGATGATCCGGTTGCGACGGGCGACGGCGGTCAGCCGCGCGGCCATGTTCACGGGCGGCCCGAAGACGTCCCCCAGGCGCGAGACGACGTTGCCAGAGGCCAGCCCGACCCGTACGTCAGGCATCCGCGGGTCGCGGCCGATCACGTTGATGATCCCCTCAGCGGTGCCGTAGGCCTGCAGCGGGTCGTCGTTGACGAAGAGCACCGAGTCGCCAAGCGACTTGATGATCCGGCCGCCCCAGGTCGCGACCACGTCGGCACACCGCGACTCGAAGAGCTCGACGAGGTCGCCGATCTTCTCCTCGGTCAGCGTGTTCGACAGCGCGGTGAAGGAGACGATGTCGGCGAAGCCGACCGTCTGCCAGACCGTGCCGAGCTGCTCCTCGGGCCCGGCGACCGACGCCTCGGCCCTGGCCAGGGCAGCGCGCATGTGCCGCCGCCAGGCGAAGATCATCATCTCTTCGAAGGCGCTCTCGAACTGCTCTGAAACGGAGACGGTCGCCTTCAGCAGCTCGGCAGGCGTACGGTCGTCCTCGTTCTGAGTCTCGACGTGGTGCAGCAGCGCGGAGACCTCGTAGTCGGAGAGTCGCGCCATCGACTGTCCGATGCCGCGGGTCAGGTTGACGACGAGGTCGAAGCTGACCAGCCCGTTGCCGGCGATCTCGTTGGCCTTGGTGAGAGCGTTCACGTCCGCCTCGTCGAAGAACGCCTCGTCATCCCCGATCTCCGGGAACCCCAGCGCGCGCCACAGACGTTTCGCCTGGTCGGGGCTCACGCCTGCCTTCTCGGCGACCTCCGCCGAGGTCAGGTTGACGGGCTGCTTCGATTTCGCCACGAACCGATCATGCCATCCGGCTCGTACGAGCGCTGGTCACGGCCGGGGACGGAGCCGGGCATGGATCACGTCGCCCGCGCCGACCACCCGCGACCCCTGACCGGTCGCGATGACCAGCCGACCGAAGTCGTCGATCTCGGTGGCCACGCCCTCCCAGACCTCCCCACCCGGCAGCTCGGCCCGCACCTGCTCGCCGACGGTCACCGACAGCTCGCGGTATCGGCGAGCGAGCTCGGCAGGATCGGACCCCCAGATCTCGTACGCCGCCCACAGCTCTTCGAGCAACGCCGCCAGCACCGCGGTGCGGTCGACGGGTGCACCGCTATCCAGCTCCAACGAGGTGGCGGTCTTGATCGGCAGCTCCTCGCGGGTCAGCGAGGTGTTGAGCCCGAACCCGATCACGGCTGCCGCCCCCGACTCGGCGGTCGCTCCTTCGATCCGTTCGATCAGGATTCCGCACACCTTGCGACCCTCGATGAGTACGTCGTTGGGCCACTTCAGCCCGGCGGCGTACCCCATCTTCCGCAACCCGGAAGCAACGGCGACGCCGGTCATCAAAGGCAGCCACGGCCACCGCTCCACCGAGATCGACGGGTCTGGACGGAGCAGCGCAGAGACGGTCAGCGCCGAGCGCTCCGGGGTGGTCCAGCCCCGATCCAGGCGTCCCCGGCCCGCGGTCTGGTGCTCGGTGGTGATCACCAGTCCCGATGCCTCGCCCGAGCGCGCCCGCGAGGCCAGCTCGGCGTTCGTCGACGGGGTCGACTCGAGGATCTCGACCCGCCACCCGCCCGATAGACCATCGAGCCGGGTGTGGTCAAGTGACGGGCGTCGCATCGCAGAAGGTGGCACGGGCATTAGATTGGCCTCCGCACCGCCCGAAGTCCAAAGGAGCACCGTGAGCGCCGAAGCAACCCCTGAGACCGAGATCGACCTGCACACGACCGCCGGGAAGCTGGCCGAGCTGGAGCGTCGTCTCGACGAGGCCGTCCACGCCGGCTCCGCCAAGGCTGTCGAGAAGCAGCACGCCAAGGGGCGCCAGACCGCCCGCGAGCGCATCGAGATGCTGCTCGACGAGGGCTCCTTCCAGGAGGTCGACGAGCTGGCCCGCCACCGCTCGACGGCGTTCGGGCTGGAGAAGAACCGTCCCTTCGGTGACGGCGTGGTGACCGGCTACGGCACCATCGACGGCCGCCAGGTCTGCGTCTTCTCCCAGGACTTCACCGTCTTCGGTGGCTCGCTGGGCGAGGTCTACGGCGAGAAGATCACCAAGATCATGGACCTCGCGATCAAGACCGGCTCACCGCTGATCGGCATCAACGAGGGCGCCGGCGCGCGCATCCAGGAGGGCGTCGTGAGCCTGGGGCTCTACGGCGAGATCTTCAAGCGCAACGTCCACGCCTCCGGCGTGATCCCGCAGATCAGCCTGATCATGGGCAACTGCGCCGGCGGCCACGTCTACTCCCCGGCCGTCACCGACTTCACGATCATGGTCGACAAGACCTCCGGCATGTTCATCACCGGCCCCGACGTCATCAAGACCGTCACCGGCGAGGACATCACCATGGAGGAGCTCGGCGGCGCGCTCGCCCACAACTCCAAGTCGGGTGTGGCCCACTACATGGGCTCCGACGAGGAGGACGCGATCGAGTACGTCAAGGCGCTGCTCTCCCACCTCCCCTCCAACAACATGGAGGAGCCGCCGGCCTTTGAGGAGACCGCGGACCTGGAGATCTCGGACCTCGACCGCGAGCTCGACACCTTCATCCCTGACGGCGGCAACCAGCCCTACGACATGCACGAGGTCATCTCGCACATCGTCGACGACGAGGAGTTCCTCGAGGTCCAGGCGCTGTGGGCGCCCAACATCATCATCGGCTACGCCCGCATCGAAGGCCGTCCCGTCGGGATCGTGGCCAACCAGCCGATGCAGTTCGCCGGCTGCCTCGACATCGACGCCTCCGAGAAGGCCGCCCGCTTCGTCCGCACCTGCGACGCCTTCAACGTCCCCGTCATCACCTTCGTCGACGTCCCCGGCTTCCTGCCCGGCACCGACCAGGAGCACAACGGCATCATCCGCCGCGGCGCCAAGCTGATCTACGCCTACGCCGAGGCCACCGTCCCGCTCGTCACGATCATCACCCGCAAGGCCTACGGCGGCGCCTACGACGTGATGGGCTCCAAGCACCTCGGCGCCGACATCAACCTCGCCTGGCCCACCGCCCAGATCGCGGTCATGGGCGCCCAGGGCGCGGCCAACATCGTCCACCGCCGCACCCTGGCCGAGGTCGAGGCCGCCGGCGGCGACGTCGAGGCCAAGCGCGCCGAGCTGATCGACGAGTACGAGACCACGCTCGCCAACCCCTACATCGCCGCCGAGCGTGGCTACGTCGACGCGGTCATCCCGCCGCACGAGACCCGCGCCGAGGTCACCCGCGCGCTCCGTCTCCTGCGCACCAAGCGCGAGACCCTTCCCGCGAAGAAGCATGGGAATATCCCGCTCTGATGTGAGCGAAGCAAGCGAGGAGCGGGATATTGCCTGCTTCTTCGCGAGCGCGCCGAGTCGGCGCAAACGGACCGCAGCGAAGCGAAGCGAGCGAGGACCGTATTGCGCCGACTCGGCGAAAGCCCGACGTAAGGCAATCGAAGCAACGAAAGGTGGTCACGGAATGACCGACAACGAAGAGCAGAAGCCCCTGCTCAAGGTCATCGACCAGAACGCCACCCCCGAAGACGTAGCCGCGATCGTCGCCGTCTTCTCAGCCCTGGGCTCCGCCGGCGGGGCACCGAAGAAGAAGCAGCGCTCCCTCTGGGCAACCCCCCAACTACGTACGCCCCTCCACCCCGGCTCCAATGCTTGGCGCGCCAGCGGCCTCCCGCACTGACAGACCGCCATCGCATCACCCGCGCCCGTTCGTGACCTCTGGTCGCGAACGGGCGCTTTTCACGCGACCGTTCGAGCCGCGACTCGACTACCCATGTCCACAGTTCATACACACGCTCCCCACGACCTCAGCACTACACCGGCAAGGACAACGCGGGAACCATAGATTCCGGGCCGCCATACCCCTGCACCCATCTATGGAAGTGAGTCTCGATGCGAGTATTCCCCACCCGTAGCGTCAAGCGTGGCCTGTTCGCCGTAGCCGCCGTAGGAGCCGTAGGAGCCATCCTTGCCGTCTCAGCCCCCGCCGCCATGGCGAACTGGACCGGCTCCCTGTCCGGCTGGTCAGACGGCGTCGGCGAGTCACGGCGATGGAACGACACCGGGCCCTATACCCAGATCAAGTGGGAGGACTGCGAGGTCCAGGGTTATGGCCAGGCGCAGGAAGCTGACGTCCGCGTGTGGCGCGATATCAATCTCCAACCCGACGTGCACTACGGGAGCAAGGAGTACGTGAAGTGCTTCAACAGCGACACGACGCGAAGCATCGGCGAGTGGAACAACCTTACGAGTGGGACCTACCCGTACTACTTCAAAACCCCGCGGGTAGGCACCTACGGCACCGACAACAACGGGCTCCTCCACGTCAGCTGGGTTGGCGTGGACACCTCCCTGGCCGACTAGCCGAGACATCTCTCGGACAACCGGGGCGTCGGTCCAACCGCCTTGCCGTGCTCGGCCGGCGCCCCGCGCGAACATGAAAGATCCGCATGCGTTTCCGCGCGCTATTCCGTTCCTCCGCTGCTCTGCCGATCCTCCCAGTCGCCCTCGCCGCAGCGGTGTTCTACTACTTCGTCAATGGTCGAGACCAAGTCCTCTACGTCCCCATTGCCTCAGCTCCCATGCTCGTCGCGGCCCCGGTCGCGACGGTGTATCCCGTCGCATATGCTCTCGCTGCCGCAACTGGGGCATGGCAGGGCGCTCGTCTCAACCGCGACGGAGTTTGGGGGATCGCTCCCTTGCGACAGTCTGCGACTGTCATCGCGACCGCCTTGACCCCCGTCGTTGCGATGGCTTGGCTCATGTTCTTGGTTCCGGTCGTCGCCGCGTTCGTCGAGCGACCGACGATGCCGACATGGGACAGCCCGCAGCCTCTGTTCCTCGGCCTTGCGCTCTCCGCATCTTGGGCCGTCATCGGGTTCACCGTAGGTCGAAACGTCAGCCCGATCATTGCGGCACCAATTCTGGCGTGCGCCGTGTTCTATCTGGTGTCCGTGACGGTTGCGGTCGATCCGATGTTCGTACGCCACATGAGTGGCTACTACCTGGATGGCCCCGGATTCGGTGAGTCAGCCACCATCGATTCAATGGTTGCGCAAGTCCTGCCCACCGCGGGCCTGGCCACGGCAGTTGCGTTGCTGTGGAGTCGGCTTCCGAAGCTGGTCACGCTCGTCACCGGTGGCGCCTTGATACTGGTCTCGACCTTCGCCAGCTACTCGATCGTCAAGGATTGGGATTACAACCCCAGCATGAACGCGGGCAACGTCCCGCTCACCTGCGCGGGCGAACGCCCGAAGGTCTGTCTTCCTGTGCAGGCGGGCGGGGACCTCGATGAGGTCCGTCGGACCGTGCACTCGGCCTACAAAGTACTCACGGCGTACGGTGTGACAACAACCGTGCCTGAAACCGTCACCGAGCGAAGCATCTACGGCCGCTTCGATCCCCCAGCGATCGACGGAACGAGGTACGTCTTTCTGCTTCAGGGACACAAGAACGGCTCGGTCGTCGGCCCACTGCTCGTCGAAGAGGTTCGGTTCGGCTGCGATGCGGACGATCACCTTGCCTACCGCGTCGTCCAGATGTGGCTCGGCGAAAAGCTCGGCATCACGCGCACCTTCGAGTCGTACGCCGGCGAGGACCCCTATTACACCCGCAAACAGCACGCCGACCTGATGCGGACGGTTGCGACGGTCTCCGCCAAGCCAGATCCGGCGCAGCGAAAATGGTTCCAGAGGATCAAGTCCAAAGCCTGCGAGGACGCCAAATGATCTTGTGGATCAGGGCACGCAGGGTCGCCGCGGTCCTGGGCACCGGGCTGGTGCTGATCGCCTTCGCCGCTGCCCTCTTCACCGATGTAAGCGCACCGTTGGTCTCATGGACCGTCAGCCACCAGACCGTCCCAGTCTTGACGTTCGCGCCGCTCATCCTCGCCGCGACCCTCGCGCTCTGTCTCGAGTCCCGGCTGCCCGAGGCTGAGCTCACCTCGATCCGCCCTGTCCCGATCCTGGACACCCTCCTGATCACGACCGCGCTCGCCGGCACTCTCGCAATCACTGGAGTGGGGTACCTCCTCACCCACGCCGACGAGGCACTGGTCCTCGCCCGCAATACCGTCTTCCTGACCGGTCTGATGCTGGCCGCCAGATCCTTCACCGCGCGAGGCGGCATCGTCGTGGCCACCGGTTGGGTGCTGGTGGTGATTCTGGTCGGCCACCGCACACCCACGGAGTTCTTCTCATGGGCAGTCACCGGCCTGCCGATCGGCGCCTGGCACGCGACGATCGCCGCCGTCGTCGCGATCACCCTCGGCGTACTCCTGACCTACCTCACCGCAAGGAAGCTCCCATGACCCTGCACTTCGACAACATCAGCTATCGCTACCGGCCATGGCGCACGGACGTGCTCGCCGGGTTCGACTATGAACTCCCAGATGGACTCACCATCCTCTTGGGACCCAACGGTGCCGGAAAGTCGACCCTGCTTCGGCTCGGGGCGTCGGTCACGTACCCGCGACGAGGGCAGGTCAATGTCGATGGCATCTCCTCCAAGACCCGCGAGTTCCGGCGGCACGTCTCGTGGATGCCGCAGAACGTCACCGCGATGACCGCACTGACCGCTCGCGAACAGGTCTCGTACACCGGATGGCTCAAAGGCATGAGCCGTTCGGAGGCATGGGCGGCGTCCTTGGACGCACTCGCGACGGTCAACCTGGCCGACCAAGCCGATCACAAGACGAAGACTCTCTCCGGCGGGCAATTGCGCCGTCTCGGCGTTGCATCCGCGACGATTCACCGCAGCAGCGTCCTGCTCCTCGATGAGCCGACGGCTGGGATGGACCCGACTCAGCGGCGTACGTTCCGCGACATCCTCACCACGATCGCTGATCGCGGCGTCAAGGTGCTGATGTCGACTCACGACGTCGCGGACCTCGCGGAGGACGCAACCCATGTGACCGTGATGAGCAAGGGCCAGATCCGCTACGACGGACCGACCTACGACTATCTGCGCAACGCACCGGTGGGTACCCCGGAGAGTCGGCTCGCGGAAGCGGCGTACACCGCGCTCACCCTGGGCTGACCTGCATATGATCCCGGGGTGATCACGTTCTCTCGGCGATATCTCCTGGTCACCCTGGCATGGCTGGTGACCCGGGGGTGGGTGGTGGTCCTCTACGGCTTCCCAGAGGCAGCTGAAGGCTGGTTCGACTGGTGGGGCGCCGAGTGGGGCGTGGTGGGCGACGTCAACTACTACCGAGACAGCCTCGACGCGCTCACCCAGGATGGCGTCGCGGGCACGCTGATCGAGTATCCGGTGCCGGCGCTGCTGCTGCTCTGGGTCCCGTACGCAGCGATCGACCTGTTCGGCCTGGGCGGCGACGCCTACATCGTGGCGGTGCTGGCAATGGCGGTGCTGACCGATCTGCTCTTCATGGTGCTGATCGTCTGGAACCGGCGCCGGGAGCACCCCCGGTTCGGGGTCTCCGGCGGCGAGGCACTGTGGCTCGCCGCGGTGCCCGCACTGGGAGCGACGGCGTACGCCCGCTTCGACCTCTTCCCCGGCATCATGGTCGGCTTGGCGGTGCTCTACGCGATCAGGGGGCCGAAGGTGGCGGCTGCGTTCGCGGCCTTCGCGACCGGCGCGAAGTACTGGCCGATCCTGGTCATCCCGGCGCTGGCAGCCAATCGGACCACGCGCCGACAGGTCGTCCTGACCGTCGCCGGCACCGGCGTCGTACTGGCGGGTCTGAGTCTGGTCCTCGGCGGTTGGGACCGGCTCTGGACACCACTGAACTACCAGGGCGAACGGGGGCTTCAGATCGAGTCGGTCTTCGCGACCCCGGCGATGGTCGCGTGGGGGCACGACGGTCCGGCGAGCGGTCTCACCGTCGACTACACCGAGTGGAAGGCGTACGACGTCAGCGGCCCGATGGTCGAGGCGCTGCTCCTCGCGGCGACGGTTGCCTCCGTGGTCGCCGGGGCGCTCGTCATCGTCTGGTGGGTCCTCGCCTGGCGCCGCCTTCCCAACGGGGAGAAGACCGAGGAGACGATCGTGTGGCTGGTGCTCGCGACCGTGGCCGCGTTCCTGGTGACCAACAAGGTGCTCAGCCCTCAGTACATGCTCTGGCTGCTCCCCGCCGCCTCCGCCGGCCTGGTCCTGCTCCGCGGCCGTGCCCGCAGACGGCTCGGGATCTGGTCGGTCGTGCTGGTCGCGGTGACGCTGCTGACCCATGAGATCTTCCCGCGGATGTACGGCTACATGCTCACCTTCAATGACGTCGGCACACCGTGGATCACCGAGGTGCTGGCGTGGCGCAACGGCCTGCTGGTGCTCCTCTTCCTCTACGCCGCGTGGCGCACCACTCGGTTGCTGGCCGCCCTCCCCGAGCGGGGCCGGCCAGCAACCGAGGGTCAGGAGAGGCAGACCTTGGCGACGTCGCCCTGAACCGAGTAGATCGTGACCGGCTCCTCGGCGAAGACCGGCCGGCAGGCCGCCGCGGTGAGCTCGTGCACGCCGATCCCGTCGTAGAACCCGTGGTCGTCGCAGTTCTCGTAGTTCACGTAGACGTCCTGGGGCTCGTCCCCGTCACGGAAGATCCGCAGGATCACGTACGCCGTGACCGGCTGCGCGGGCGCACAGTTCTGCGGCGTGTTGGGACCGGAGCGGTCAGGCGCACTCCGAATAGCCTCCACGAGGCCGGCAGCCTCGGCGCCGGAGATCTCGCGCGAGCCGGTCAGCGATGCCGAGGACGGCTCGTAGCGGCAGATCGCGATCGACTCCGGAGCATCGCCCTCCAGCGGTGAGGTCTTCGGCTCGGTCTTCGGGCGCACCGGGTCGCCCTCAGCCAGCGGCGAGGCGGTCTCGCAGCCGTAGGGGTCCTTCGGTGTCGTCCGCAGCGAGCTCTTGATCTGGCTGTTGATCTCGTCGTCTCCGGGACCCGTGAGGATCGTGGCGTATGCATCCTCGATGAAGACCCGGGTCAGCAGCCAACCCTCGTGCTTCAAGGAACCGGTCTGGAGGCTGGCGCCCTTGTCCGGCTTCTCGATCAGGACGTAGGGCTGCCACAACGCGAACGGCACCTTGCCGAACTGCGGTGGGAAGTCTCGGTCATCGGTCTCGTTGCAGGCGATGCTCGGGACCGGCTGGTTGGTCACGTTCGCGACGTACGGCGTCCGCGGAACGGTGTCCCACCGGTCGCCGGGCTTCGCGATGCACTCCGGCAGCGCCGGTGCCGTCGCGTCGGCCCACTCCTCCGGCACCTGGAAGGCGATGTCGTAGCGGACCGCCCAGCGGTTCCCCTCCGCGGGCGCGGGAAGGTCGTTGCGGCCACCCTCGTCATAGGTACCCTCCGGCGCCGCAGCCTCCTTCTTGCCGAGCGGCCTGGGCGCGTCGCCGGCGCTGTCCTCGTCACCGGACGCGTCGCTCGCGACCGTGCCGTCCCCGCTGCTGCCGCCGTTCTGCAGACTGGTCACCACCCCGCCGAGTCCGACGACGGCCACCACCGCGGCGGCCGCGGCTAGGATCCAGGTGCTCCGCCGGCGTACGGGTGCTTTCTCCTCGGCCTCGGTCGCCCCGTCGGGCTCTTCAGCGGCCCCGGGGATCGCGAGCTCCCGCGGCTCGAAGCCGTCGGCCGCGCGTGCCAAGGCGGCCCGGAAGGCCCGCTCCTCGCGCTCGAAGTCACTCATTGTCAACCCCCTCGTTCCCTCTCTGATCAACAGAGCCTTGCTCGTTCAAGCGCTGCCTCAGCTTGGCCAGCGCCCGGTGCACATGTGAGCGGGCGGTCGCCTCGGCGCAGTCGAGCACCGTCGCTATCTGCGCGAACGACAGGTCCTCGTAGAACCGGAGGACCACCGCCGCTCGCTGGTTGGACGGGAGCGTCTGCACCAGCTCCCACGCCTCGTCCGCGTCTCGCTCCTCGGGGCCGGGCTCATGGCTGGTCGCCATCGGCTCGACGTCCTCGACCAGCACCAGCCGGCGCCGCTTGCGCCAGCCGCTGATCGACCCGTTGACGATGCTCCTCTTCACGTACGCCTCCGCCGTCCCGGACGCCGCCAGCGACTCCCACCGCGGCAGCGCACGGGCGAGGGCGTCCTGCACCAGGTCAGGAGCGTCGGAGTTGTTGCCGGTCACCAGATAGGCGAACCGCTGCAGCGCGGGCCCCCTCGAGGCCACCCAGGCCCCAAAATCCACATTTTTGGCCAGGCTCCCCTCCTGCTCGTCGGCATCCACGGACACCTCCTCTGGCACGTTCACACACCTCCTACGCGAAGTCTGGCGCGTTCGTTGCGTGTAGCCCGGAATTGAGTTGCCGTGACCGGCCCCACACCTATGGTTGGCCGGGTGACCCGAGAAGTAGACGCCCGCACCGACCGCTATGTCGAGGAGCTCTGTGCCCTCGACCCGCTGACCGCGACGTTCGTCGGTGTCGCCGGCCACGACGCTGAGCTCCCCGACCTCTCCCCCGACGGGATGCAGGCGGTGGAGGAGCTCCACCGGGCGGCCTACGCCGACGTGGCCGCGATCAAGCCGGTCGACGAGCGCGAGCAGGTCGCCAAGGATGCATTCCTGGAGCGGGTCGGGCTCGACATCGAGTTCGCCGAGGCGCAGCTGGACCGGAAGTTCGTCTCCGTCATCACCAGCGGCATCCACAACCTGCGCGAGGTCTTCGACCTGATGCCGACCGACACCGAGGACGACTGGGCCGCGATCGGCGCCCGGCTGGCCGGGATGCCGGACGCCGTCGCGGGCTACACCGCGACCCTTCGGGACGAGGCCGCGGCCGGACGAGTCTCGGCGACGGCTCAGTACGAGAAGGTCGTCGACCAGATCCTGAGCTGGACCGGACAGAAGACGGCCGGCGACTTCTTCACCGGCCTGGTCTCACGTGTCCCCGAGGCCGTTCCCGCGTCCTTGCGCGCCGACCTCGAGGCCTCGGCCGTGAAGGCCAACGAGGCGTTCGCCGAGTTCGGCCGCTTCATGGCCGCTGACCTGCTCCCCAACGGGCTGCCGAAGGAGGCCGTCGGGCGCAACCACTACCAGCTGGCCTCACGGCGCTACCTGGGCGCCGAGATCGACCTGGAGGAGACGTACGCCTGGGGTTGGGACGAGCTCAAGCGACTCTCCGACGACATGGAGGCCACCGCCGACCGGATCCTGCCGGGATCGAGCGTCGTCGAGGCGGCCGCCCATCTCGACAAGGACCCCGCGCGGCAGCTGACCTCGACCGACGCGCTCAAGAAGTGGATGCAGACCACCGCCGACCGCGCGATCGCGGAGCTGGCCGACGTGCACTTCGACATCCCCGAGCCGGTCCGCCGGATCGAGTGCATGATCGCTCCGACCACCGACGGCGGGATCTACTACACCGGCCCCTCCGAGGACTTCTCCCGTCCCGGCCGGATGTGGTGGTCGGTGCCCGAGTCGGTCACCTCGTTCGGCACCTGGCGCGAGCTGACCACGGTCTACCACGAGGGCGTGCCGGGTCATCACCTCCAGGTCGCCCAGACCGCCTACCGCGCCGAGCTGCTCAACCGCTGGCAGCGGCTGATGTGCTGGGTCTCCGGCCACGGTGAGGGCTGGGCCCTCTACGCCGAGCGCCTCATGGACGACCTCGGCTACCTCGATGATCCCGGTGACCGTCTCGGCATGCTCGACGGCCAGTCCTTCCGGGCCGCACGGGTGATCATCGACATCGGCATGCACCTGGAGCTGACGATCCCGGAGGACAACCCGTTCGGCTTCCACCCCGGCGAGGTCTGGACGCCCGCTCTCGGCCGCGAGTTCATCGGACAGCACTGCCTGATGGAGGACGCCTTCCTCGACTTCGAGGTAGCCCGCTACCTCGGCTGGCCGGGCCAGGCGCCGTCCTACAAGGTCGGTGAGCGGATCTGGCTCCAGGCCCGCGAGGACGCGCGGGCCCGTGCCGGTGCCGCGTTCGACATGAAGGCCTTCCACCGCGCTGCGCTCGACCTCGGCTCGCTCGGGCTGGATCCGCTGCGGGCGGCGTTGGCTCGGCTCTGAACGCTCACCGAGGTAACTCGGTCGAGCAGTGGATGTTCACCGAGGTACCTCGGTCGAGCATCGCTTCCTTCGCGGAATTCCACGAAGGAAGCGACTCTTCACCGAGGTACCTCGGTGAACATCCACCCCTCTCAGCGCCTCGTCAGCACCCTCTGCGCAACAACGAAGACCAGCACCAGCACCCCGATAGAGATCCGAGTCCACCAAGAAGACAGCGTGCCGTCGAACGAGATGAAGGTCTGGATCGTCCCGAGCACGAGCACCCCGAGCAGCGACCCGACCACGAACCCACGCCCACCGGTGAGCAGCGTCCCGCCGATGACCACTGCGGCGATCGCGTCCAGCTCCATCCCGACCGCGTGCAGCGAATAGCCCGAGAGCGTGTAGAGCGCGAACAGCAACCCTCCGAGCGCTGCGCACAGTCCGCTGATCGCGTACACCCCGACCTTGGTCGCGGCGACCGGCAACCCCATCAGCAGCGCCGAGGACTCACTACCGCCGAGCGCGTAGACGGTGCGCCCGAAGCGGGTCGAGGAGAGGACGTACGCGGCCACGGCGACGACCGCCAGCGCGAAGACCGCCGTCCAGCCGAGGTAGTAGCCACCGGGCAGGGTGATCGAGCCGAACGCGATCGTCTTGAAGGTCCCGTCCTCGATCGGGATCGATTCGACGCTGATCAGGTAGCAGAGCCCGCGAGCCAGGAACATGCCTGCCAGGGTCGCGATGAACGGCTGGATGTCGAAGTAGTGGATCAGCAGGCCCATCGCGGTGCCGAGCAGGGTGCCGGACAGGAGCACGACGCCGATCACGGCGGCCACCGGCCAGCCGACCTCCAGCGTCCTGGCCGCGATCAGCGTCGAGAGCGCGACGTTGGAGCCGACCGAGAGATCGATCCCGCCGGTGAGGATCACGAACGTCATCCCCACCGCGAGCACGATCAGGAACCCGTTGTCGAGCAGCAGCGTCAGGAAGACCTGCGGATCGGCGAACCCGTCGTAGCGGATCCCACCGACGCCGAACATGCCGATGAAGAGGGCGAACGTGCCGAGCACGGGGAGGTAGCGCCGTGGCGGGCTGAATCGGGAGACCCGGGCGAGGAACCCGGCCTCGGCCGTAGCGACCTGGGTGCTCACGCGACCACCTCCCCGCGGCTCGTCGGGACGGGTTCACGACGTCGTTGCAGCACCGCCCGCGCCTTCGGCGACTGCAGCAGGCACACGATCACCACGACGAGCGCCTTGAACAGATAGTTCGCCTCGGCCGGGATCCCGATGTTGGGGATGGTCCGGGTGAGGGTGGCGATGAGCATGGCCCCGACGAGCGTGCCGGTCAGCGAGAACCGGCCACCGGCAAGTGAGGTTCCTCCGATGACCACCGCCAGGATGGCGTCCAGCTCGATCCACAACCCGAGACTGTTGGCGTTCACCGAGTGGGTGTTGGCGGCGATGATCAGGCCGGCGGTCCCTGCACACAGCGCCGCGAAGACGTAGACCGTCCAGATGATCGTGCGAGAGCGTACGCCGGCCAGTCGGCTAGCCTCCGGGTTGATCCCGACGGACTCGATGAGCAGCCCGAGCGCGGTGCGGCGTACGACGATCTGGGTGGCCGCAAAGACCCCGAGCGCGATCAGGGCCGCGACCGGCAGCGTGAGCAGGTGGCCCGAGGCCAGGGCGGCGAAGGCGTCGTTGTTGACAGTGGTGATCTGGCCGCCGGTCACCAGCATCGCGATCCCGCGGCCCGCGACCATCAGCACCAGCGTGGCGATGATCGGCTGGATGCCGACCACTGCGACCAGGAAGCCGTTCCACAGCCCCAGCGCGACGCAGACCGCGAGCGCCATCGAGACCGCGATGACGGCAGCTCCGGCGGCCCCATCGGCGGGGCTCTCGACGATGTAGACGCAGGCGACCGCGCCCGCGATCGCCGCCACCGCGCCCACCGAGAGGTCGATCCCGCGGGTGGCGATGACCAGCGTCATCCCGATCGCGACCAGCAGCACCGGCGCACCGTTGCGGACGATGTCGACGAGGCTGCCGAAGAGGTGCCCGTCCTGGATGCGTACGTTGAAGAACGTCGGCGTCGCGATCAGGTTGACCACCAGCAGCGCGCCGAGCGCGGCCAGCGGCCAGAAGAGGCGGTGGGCCATCATGCGGGCGCCGATCGCCCTGCCCGATCTGAGGATCTCAGGCATCTGCTCGCTCCTTCTCGGCGACACCGCCGGGCTCGCCGGTGATGATCTCGAGTACGTCGTTGATGTCGATCCCTCGGTTGGGCCGTTCGGCGATCTTGCGGCGGTCCTTGAGAACCACCAACCGGTGGCTCAACCGCAACACCTCCTCGAGCTCGGCGGAGATGAACACCACGCTCATCCCCTTCTCGGCGAGATCGGCGACGAGCTGCTGGATCTGGGTCTTGGCACCGATGTCGATGCCGCGGGTGGGCTCGTCGAGGAGGAGTACGTCGGGCTCGGTGATCAACCAGCGCGCCAGCAGGACCTTCTGCTGGTTGCCACCGGAGAGACTTCGCATCGGGAGGCTCGAGTCGGCCGGCCGTACGTCGAGGGCCGCCATGAACTCTTTGACCAGCGCCGAACGGGTCGCCGTCGGGATGGGCCGTAGCCAGCCTCGGCTGGCCTGCAGCCCGAGCAGCATGTTGTCGGCCACGGAGAGCTCCTCGAAGACTCCCTCGGCCTTGCGGTCCTCGCTGCAGAAGGCGAGCTTACGGTCGATGGCGTGCCGAGGACTGCGCAGCCGCCGACCGCTGGAGCCTTTCACCGTCAGCTCGCCGGTGTCGGGGGCATCGGCTCCGAAGAGCAGCCGGGCGAGCTCGGTACGCCCCGAGCCGAGCAGTCCGGCGATGCCGACGACCTCCCCGGGGTACAGGGTCAGGTCGGTGGCCTCCAGGCTTCCCTTCCGGCCGAGCCCGAGGGCGCTCAGCACCGGGAGGCGTTGCTCGGCGGCCTCCTCGGTGGCCTCGTGAGCGGCCTGGTCGAGACGCTCGAGGACCTGGAGGTCGCGGCCGATCATCAGCTGAACGAGCTCCAGCTGGGTGGTCTCGGCGACGAGTCGCTCGCCCACCACGCGGCCGTTGCGCAGGATCGTCATCCGATCGGCGATCTCGAAGACCTGGTCGAGGAAGTGGGAGACGAAGACGATCGCGGTGCCCTGCTCGCGGAGCCTGCGCATCACGTCGAAGAGCCTGGCCACCTCGTCGGCGTCGAGGCTGGAGGTCGGCTCGTCGAGGATCAGCACCCGAGCATCGGTGTCGACAGCCCGTGCGATCGCGACGAGCTGCTGGACGGCGATCGGATGGCTGCCGAGCTCCGAACCCGGGTCGACGTCGATCCCGAGGCTCTGCAGCGAGGCGGCCGCGCGACGATTCATGTCCCGTCGGTCGATCGGCCCGAGACGGCCGAAGCGATGCCGTTCGCGCCCGAGGAGCATGTTCTCGGCGACGGTGAGGTTGGGCACCAGGTTGACCTCCTGGTAGACCGTGCTGATCCCGGCGCGCTGTGCCGCGGCGGGGGTGGCGAACTGGGTCTCGACGCCGTCGATCCGGACGCGGCCGGCATCGATCGTGTAGACCCCGGTCAGCGCCTTGATCAGCGTCGACTTCCCGGCCCCGTTCTCGCCCATCAGCGCGTGCACCTCCCCCGGAAGCAGGCGGAGCGAGACCCCGTCGAGCGCCCGGACCGCCCCGAACGTGATCGAGACGTCGTGCATCTCCACCACCGGCGGGGGCGGCTTCACTTCTGCCTGACTCATGTCGTGCTGGCTCCTGGCGGTTCGGGGCGGCTGCGGCGGGATGGATGCTCACCGAGGTAACTCGGTGGGCGCCCGCTTCTTTCGTGGAGTTCCACGAGGAAAGCGACAACCCACCGAGGGAACCTTCGACAAGCTCGGGGCACCGCCTCGGTTGACGGTCAGTACTTCCGGTCGGGCAGCGCCTCCGCGGCCTGCTCCGGCGTGAAGGTGGTCTCCTCGGTGACGATCCGCTCGGGGACCTCCTCGCCGGCGACGACCTTCTCGGCGACGTCCATCAGCTGCGGCCCCAGCAGCGGGCTGCACTCGACGATGAAGTTGATCTCTCCTGCCGCCAGCGCGGTCATCCCGTCCTTGACCGCGTCGACGGTGATGATCTTGATGTCGGTGCCGGGCTTCTTGCCGGCTGCCTTGATCGCCTCGATCGCACCCAGGCCCATGTCGTCGTTGTGGGCGTAGACGACGTCGATCTTCGGGTCGGACTGCAAGAAGGCCTCCATGACCTGCTTGCCGCCGTCGCGGGTGAAGTCACCGGTCTGGGAGGAGGTGATCTTGATCGTCGAGTCCGAGGAGATGACGTCCTCGAACCCCTTCTTACGGTCGATCGCCGGCGCCGATCCGGTGGTGCCCTGCAGCTCGACGACGTTGATCGCGCCGTCCTTGTCGACGTCGGATGCCTCGGCGTTGTCGACCAGCCACTGTCCCGCCTTCTCGCCCTCCTCGACGAAGTCGGAGCCGATGAAGGTGACGTAGAGCGAGGTGTCTTCGGTGTCCACGGCGCGGTCGGTCAGGACCACGGGGATCTTGGCGCGCTTGGCCTCCTGGAGCACCGCGTCCCAGCCTGTCTCGACCACAGGGCTGAACGCGATCACGTCCACCTTCTGCTGGATGTAGGACCGGATCGACTTGATCTGGTTCTCCTGCTTCTGCTGCGCGTCGGAGAACTTCAGGTCGATGCCGGCCTCCTTGGCCGAGTCCTGGATCGAGGTGGTGTTCGCGGTGCGCCAGCCGCTCTCGGCGCCGACCTGGGCGAAGCCCATGGTGATCTTGCCGTCGTCGGCGGCTTCGCTGCCACCGCATGCGCTGAGCGACATCCCGCCCAAGGCGAGCGCACACAGGGAGATGAGGGTCTTCTTCACTGTCGTCCTCCAGTGTTTCACTGCGGCGGCCCAGTGTGACCGTCGTCACGATGCGACTCAGTGTGAGCGTTAACATCCTGGCGGTCAAGCGGAATCGGAAGATCGGTTCGAATCGGCAGCAGGTCGTCCGGAACTCCCCATAATGTGTCGACCATGACGCTCACCCTGGCTCCGGAACAGGCACGCCGGATCGCGGTCCGCGCGCAGCTCCTCGACGCGCGGCGGCCCGTCTCGCTGGTGGCGACCGTCGACCAGCTGACGCTCCTGCAGATCGACCCGACCAAGGCGATCGCGCCGAGCGCGGATCTGGTGGCGTGGTCGCGGCTCGGTGATGCGTACGATCATTCGGATCTCACCTTCGCGCTGGAGCAGGAGCGCTCGCTGGTGGAGTTCTCCAGCTTCGTCTTCCCGATGGACGAGATCGAGACGGTTCTCGCCCTGTCTCCGGGCCGGATCCACCCCACGGCCGTCGAGTGGGTGGAGGCCAACAACAGATTCCGTACGCAGGTCCTGGATCGCCTGCGAGCCGACGGCCCGCTCGTCGCCGGCGAGATCGAGGACACCGCCGAGGTGCCCTGGGCCTCGACCGGCTGGACCAACGACAAGAACGTCCTACGGATGATCGAGCTGCTCAACCGGATGGGCGAGGTCGCGGTCGCGGGCCGGCGCGGCAAGCTGCGCACCTGGGACCTGGCCGAACGTGTCTACCCGGCCGACCTGCGGCTGCCCTCCCCCGAGGAGGCACTCCACGTGGAGACCGTGCGCAGACTCGCCTCGCTCGGGATCGCCCGTCCGGGTCGGAAGGAGTCGTCCGGCGGCGAGATGCTCGGTGCCGGGGACACCGGCGTGCCGTGCACCGTGGCCGGCGCCGACGGCGAGTGGCGGGTCGACCCGGAGGCGCTGGCCGCCCTCGAGGACGTCTTCGCGCCGCGTACTGCTCTGCTCTCTCCCTTCGACCGCCTCGTCTACGACCGCGACCGTGCGCTGGACCTGTTCGGGTTCGAATACGTCCTGGAGATGTACAAGCCGGCAGCCAAACGCCGCTGGGGCTACTTCGCCCTTCCGATCCTGCACGGCGAGCGGCTGGTCGGGAAGCTCGACGCGAAGGTGGACCACAAGAAGGGCGTGCTGAACGTCTTCGCCGTCCACGAGGACTTCGGCTGGACCGCCGAGATCGGGGACGCGGTCGAGGCCGAGATCGAGGCGCTGGCCGGATGGCTGGGCGTCGAGATCGCCCGCCACTGACCGTGCGGCCGAAAGATACGCACAGCTGGGGCAAACTGACGCAAATTCCCCTTCTCAGCATCCTTCGGTGCGCCTACTGTGAGCCAACGGGGTCGGAAATCGATCAAAGGAGACGATCCGGATGGCAACGCTCAACCCGTACATCAGCTTCAAGTCCGAGGCCGCCGAGGCGCTCGAGTTCTACCGGTCGGTGCTCGGCGGCACCGTCGAGACGATGACCTTCGACTCCATGGGCGACGCGATGGGTCCGGTTCCGCCGGCGGCGAAGGACCTGGTCATGCACGGCTCGCTCACCCTCGATGACGGCCTCGTCCTGATGGCCGCCGACACGCCTCCGGACATGGGGATGGAGTACGTTGCGCCGACGGCTGGCGTCACCGTCGCGATGACCAGCTCCGACCCCGGCGACCAGCCGCGCTTCGCCGACTACTTCGCCAAGCTGTCGGCGGGCGGGACGCCCACCATGCCGTTCGAGCAGGCACCGTGGGGGGACTACTTCGGTCAGTTCGAGGACAAGTTCGGCGTGACCTGGATGTTCGATGTCGCCAGCCCGGAGTCAGCCGGCTCCTGACTTCACGCTTGGAGGGCCTAGACGAAGGTCCGAGACAAGTTCCGCCTTTCGTAGGAGGCGTCCGCGATCGCTCCGCCGTAACGTCTGAGGCATGCTCATCGCCGAAGATCTGCTGCTGCTCGTGCTCGACGACGAGAAGGGCACGCTCACCTCCTCCTGGGTCCAGCAGGCGCTGGGCGGGGCGATCCTCACCGAGCTCGTCCTGACGGGTTCGGTCCAGGTCGAGCCCAAGTCGGGCTTCACCCCGGCCAAGGCCGTCGTCGTGCCCGGGCGGCGGCCGGACGAGCCGATCCTTGCCGCTGCATACGACTCGCTGGCCGCCAAGCCGCTCGCGGCGAAGAACGCCGTCACCAACCTCGGCAAGGGCCTGCACGAGGCGCTCGCCGCACGGCTGTGCGACCGCAACATCCTCAAGCGTCGCGACGAGAAGATCCTCGGTCTCTTCCCGCGCACGACCTGGCCGGCCGCGGACTCGACCCACGAGAACGCCGTACGCGGTCACCTGGTCGCCGTCCTCATCCAGGGTGCCGCTCCCGACGCACGGACCGGCCCGCTCATCGCCCTCCTCTCCTCCATCGACCTCGCCCACAAGGTGGTCGACACGAGAGCCGTCGGCGCCGGAGCGGTCAAGAAGCGGGCGAAGGAGATCGCCCGCGGCGACTGGGCCGCCAAGGGCGTCAAGGACGCGATGGACGAGGTGACCGCGGTCATGACCGCGGTGATGGTCGCCACCACCGTCACCACGACGACCACCTGACAAACCAGAGGATCGCAGCCGCGGAGGGGCTGCGATCCTCGGGTTCGTGCGAGACGTCAGGCGAAGAACGCCCGCAGGTCGGCGGCGACGTCATCGGGGCGCTCCAGCGCGGCGAAGTGGCCGCCCTCCGGGAACTCCGACCAGTGCTGGATGTTGGCGTTGTCCCGCTCGGCCAGCGACCTGATGGTCTGGAAGTCGTCCTTGAAGACGGCGACCCCGATCCTGCCCTGGGAGACCTCCGGCTCGCGCTCGGCGTGAGCCTCCTCGTAGTGGTAGCGCGCCGCCGAGGCGTACGAGTTGGTGAGCCAGTAGTACGTCGCCTGCTCGATGACCTGCTCGGGGGTGACCAGCGACGTGCCGTTGCCGAAGGACTCGAAGAGCTCGCTGTAGGCCAGCGTCCCCACGGGTGAGTCGGCCAGCGCGGCGCCGATGGTCTGCGGGCGGGAGCCGTTCATGGCGTTGTAGCCCCCGACCGACTGGAACCACTGCATGTGCTCGAGCGCCGCGTACTCCTTCGGCCCGAAGCCCTCGAACTCGCTCGGGTCGCCCGACGGGAACGAGAAGAGCTGCAGCACGTGGGCGCCGAGGAAGCCCTCCGGGTTCAGCAGTGCCAGCTCGCGCCCGATCATCGCGCCGCCGTCGCTGCCGTGCACCCCGTAGGAGTCGTAACCGAGCCTGCGCATGAGCACGTCGTACGCCTCAGCCGCCCGCTTCATCGTCCAGCCGGTGTCGACCACCGGCGTCGAGAGCCCGAAGCCCGGCAGCTCCGGGATCACCAGGTGGAACTCGTCCGTCAAGGACTCGACCATCGGCAGGAACTCCAGGAACGAGCCCGGGTAGGTGTGGGCGAGCAGGAGCGCCTTGGCGTCGGGGTTCGCGGAAGGTACGTGGACGAAGTGGATGACCTGGCCGTCGATCTCGGTCAGGTGGTTGGGGACCGCGTTGATGCGCGCCTCGACCGCCCGCCAGTCGAAGCTCTTCCAGCGCTCGACCATGTCGGTGAGGTACGCCGTCGGGGTGCCGTAGTCCCAGGAGTCGCCGGGCACGCTCGGCGCGAAGCGGGTGCGCTCGAGGCGGGTCTGGAGGTCGTCGAGGTCGGCCTGCGGGAACTCGACGGTGACGGTGCTGATCTCTGCCTTGGACTTGGCACTGCTTCCGGTGCTGACCTGCGTGTTCATGGCTTCTCCTTGGTGGTTTCCGACCTTGTGAGACCCACGCTATGAAGGGTTCCGGCAAGGCTGGTTCCGCAATTCGCTCGCCTGCGCAACTTTCTTGCCGCAGTCTGTGAACCGTGCTGGAAACCTCCGCGAGGCTGCTCGCGCTCCTCGGCCTGCTGCAGTCCTCGGCCGGCTGGACCGGCGCCGACCTGGCCACCCGGCTCGACGTCTCCGAGCGCACCGTGCGCAACGACATGACCAAGCTGCGCGAGCTCGGCTATCCGGTGGAGTCGGTACGCGGACCGGGTGGGCGCTACCGCCTCGGCTCCGGCGGAAAGCTTCCGCCGCTGCTGCTGGACGACGAGGAGGCCCTCGCGGTCGCCGTCGGGCTGCGTGCGGCGACGGGCATCACCGGTGTCGCGGAGACCAGTGCCAGGGCTCTGGGCAAGCTCGAGCAGGTGCTGCCCGACCACCTGCGTCGCAAGCTGGCTGCAGTGGTCGATGCGATGGACGCCGGCCCCGTCAACACCGACAGCAACGTCCCCGACCCGGACGTCGACGCGGGCACCCTGCAGGCGCTGGCCACCGCGATCCGGGACCATGTCGGCGTACGCGCCGACTACCGCGACGAGCCCATCGAGGTCGAGCCCTACCGGCTGATCGCCTGGCAGCGCCGCTGGTATCTCGTCGCTCGCGACCCCCGTGCCGACGCCTGGCTGCCGCTGCGCGTCGACTGGCTGCGTCTCAAGATCCCCGGCGGGCGCCCGTTCCGTCCGAGCGACCCCTCCTTCGACCTCACCGAGTTCGTCGTACGCGAGGTCGCCCGCACCGGCTGGGCCGTCCACGCCCGCCTGATCATCGCCGCCTCCGCCGAGGAGGTCATCTCCCGCATCAACCCCGCCGTCGGCACCGTCGAGCCGATCGCCCCCGACCGCAGCGTCCTGGTCACCGGCGGTGACAGCCTCGAGGTCGTGGCCGTCTGGATCGGCATGCTCGGCCTCGACTTCACCGTCGAGTCACCCCCAGAGCTCCGCGACCACCTCAAGATCCTGGCGAACCGCTACGCAGCAGCCGTCGACCTCCCGAACCTGGCCAGGTAGTGCCAGACCCGTTTGACCGACTGTGGGTCATAGTCGCCCGACCGCGCGGCGTCGCCGAGAAGATCAGGCGTGAGTACGTCGCCGAGTGACTGCGCCAGGTCGACGTGCTCCTGCCCGCGGTAGCCCGGATCGAGACCTGCGCTGGAGACGCGGAAGCCCGGATGCCACTCCACCGCGCAGCCGAGCTCCCGCGCCGCTGCCTCGACCTTCGTCCCCCGGAAACTGGGGTCGAGCACCACTGCCTCGGCGTCGCGCTCGATCACGACGCCGCCGTGAACGTGTGCCTCGACGCATTCGTCGAGATCGTCGAACCCCGATGCGTCGGCCATCGCCGACAGCTGCGGCAGCATCTCAGGGCCACCGAAGTCCGTCGGTTCGAGGACCGAGTCGGGGAAACAGAAGGTGCACCGCTCCAACACCTCTGGACGGAGTCGGAGATGAGCCGACCCGAACCGGATGGCGCCACCGTAGGGGTCGTCGCGACGGTTCCACGCGCCATAGACCGGCCGATCGGCGGCAGGCGCATGGTCGTAGCAGCTGCCGAACAGACGGCTCTCCCACCGCCACCGGTCCCCACCCGGATGCGCGGTCAGCCCACCGTTCGACGTCCCGGTCTCGAACTGCGACCGATACGCCCCGTCCCGCGCCATCGACTCGATCACCAGCCCACCGGCGTACGGCCAGTCGGGGTGGAACTGAAGCGTGATGCTCATCAGGCGCGGCTCAGCTGGCGACAGCCTCGACGAACGCGCGTACGAGGGGGTGTACCGGGGCGCCGGCGAGGGCGCCGATGTGGGGCTGGAACATGCTGGTGACGTAGAACGGGTGGTCCGGGAACTCCAGGACCTCCGCGCCGGCGTCGTCCGCGGTGGCGCCGACGACGACACCGATCTTCTCCAGCGTCGCCACGGCCTCGGCTGTGGGCGCGTAGTTGCAGAAGTGCGTGCCGACGAACGGCTCCGGCTGCCAGCCCGCGAAGCGGGTGCCGGGGACCGGGGTCACCAGCCGCTCCTCGCCGTAGAGCGAACAGGCCAGCGCGGCGACCGCGTTGTCCTCGCCCGCGCCGTCGGACTCGGCATGGGTCGCCGTGGAGCCGAGCACGTTGCGCGTCCACTCCAGCACCGCGTACTGCATCCCACCGCACACCCCGAGGAACGGGATCCCCCGCTCCCGCACGACCGTGAGCGCAGCGAGAACCGCGGCGTCATCGGCATAGGGCGAACCGGGCACGAGCCAGACCCCCTGGTAGGTCGAGATCTCGAACCCGGAGTCGGTCGGCACCCACTCCGTCTCGACCCCGAGCTCAGCCAGCTGCGGCCGAAGCGCGTTGAGCTCCTGATGGCTACGGTGCCCCCGGTCGTCGCCGAGCAGTGCGATCATGCGCCGAATCCTCGCAGCCCCGCACAGCCTGATCCAACGATTTCCGCCCTGGTGGACTAAGTCGGACTAACCTAGACTGGTCTCATGACGACGCAGGTCAACATTCACGAGGCGAAGACGCATCTGTCTCGCTTGGTCGATCAGGCCGAGCACGGCGAGACGGTGATCATCGCGCGCGCAGGAAAGCCCGTCGTCCAGATCACGGCCCTTCCGCACTCTAAGGTCCGGCTCGGTGGCCTCCGTGGCATGTTCTCGCTGCCGAGCGACGACGAGTGGGAAGCTATGGACGAGGAGATCAGGGGCATGTTCGATCCGGAGCTCGAGATCCAGACGAACCGCGACTGATGTTGCTCGATACCAACGTCCTGATTCGGATGACAGCGTTCCCGGACACGTTGGGGCCTGTGGCGTGGGACCTCATCGAAGGCGGTCCGGTCTATGCGTCATCTATCTCCCACTTCGAGATCACGATGAAGAGGATGCTCGGCAAGCTGGATGCACCGGACGATCTCGTCCGGCTCTTCGGCGATCAGGGCATCACCCCGCTTCCGTTCACGGAACGGCACGCGGCACGCGTGACCAAGTTCGAGGCGTTGAGCAAGCACGACCCATTCGACCGGATCCTGGTCGCTCAGGCCGCGGCGGAGGGACTCGAATTCATGACGTCCGACCGCATCCTGCTAGGGCTCGGCTACGACTGGATCGTGGACGCACGCAAGTAGGTCGAAGTCCGCAGCCACTGGGTGGCTGCGGACTTCGATCCAGCTCACTCCTGCGGCTTGATGCCCAGGCGGTCGAGCTCCTCGTCGATGATCGCGGTGTCCAGCTTCTGGAAGACCGGGGTGGGCTTGGCGACCGGCGTGCCGACGACGATCGGGTGGCGCTGCCACGCGGGAGCGCCGGCGTAGTCGCCGGTGATGATCGGGTAGGCCTTGCCGGTGTCGAGGTCCTCGGCCTCCTCGATGCGTGGCATCGGGGCGACGGCCCCCTTCCCGCCGAGCGCCTTGTCGATCTCGTTGGCGGAGAACGGCAGGAACGGGGACAGGATCAGGTTGAGGTCCGCGACGCACTGCGCCATCACGTGCAGCACGGTGCCGAGGCGCTCGCGGTCCTCAGGGGCCTTGGCCAGCTTCCACGGCTCCAGGTCGGTGACGTACTTGTTGACCTCGCCGACCGCGCGCATCGCCTCGCCGATCGCCTGCTTCTGCCGGTGACGACCGATCAGGTCGCCCACGGTGCCGAACGCGGCGCCGACGGTGTCCAGGATCGCCTGGTCCGCCTCGGTCAGCGTGCCGGCGGCGGGCAGCTCGCCGAAGTTCTTCGCGATCAGGGTGGCGGTGCGGTTGACCAGGTTGCCCCAGCCGGCGACGAGCTCGTCGTTCGTACGCCGCACGAACTCCGCCCAGGTGAAGTCGGAGTCGTTCGACTCGGGGCCGGCGGCGGCCACGAAGTAGCGGAACGCGTCGGGCTGGTAGCGCGAGAGGAGGTCGCGTACGTAGATCACGATCTTCTTCGAGGAGGAGAACTTCTTGCCCTCCATCGTCAGGTATTCGCTGGAGACGACCTCGGTCGGCAGGTTCAGCGCGCCGTACGAGCCGGTCTCGCCGCCCTTCGATCCCTGACCGTTGTAGGCGATCAGCTCGGCCGGCCAGATCTGGGCGTGGAAGACGATGTTGTCCTTGCCCATGAAGTAGTAGGAGAGCGAATCGGGCGAGTTCCACCACTGTCGCCACGCCTCCGGATCACCGGAGCGACGGGCCCACTCGATCGAGGCGGACAGGTAGCCGATGACCGCGTCGAACCAGACGTACATCCGCTTGGTCGGGTTGTCGCGCCAGCCGTCCAGAGGCACCTTGATGCCCCAGTCGATGTCGCGGGTCATCGCCCGCGGGCGGATCTCCTTGAGGATGTTCTGGCTGAACCGGATGACGTTGGGACGCCACAGACCGGTCTGCTCCCGCTCGTCGAGGAACTCGTGCAGCGCGTCGGCCAGCGCCGGCAGATCGAGGAAGAAGTGCTGGGTCTCGACGAACTCCGGGGTCTCCCCGTTGATCTTCGAGACCGGGTTGATCAGCTGGTCCGGGTCGAGCTGGTTGCCACAGTTGTCGCACTGGTCGCCACGGGCACCGTCGGCTCCGCAGATCGGGCAGGTGCCCTCGATGTAACGGTCGGGCAGGGTCCGCCCGGTCGACGGCGAGATCGCGCCCTTCGAGGTCTGCTCGATGAAGTAGCCGTTGTTGTAGACCCCGAGGAACAGCTCCTGCACCACGGAGTGGTGGTTGGCCGCCGTGGTGCGGGTGTAGAGGTCGTACGTCAGGCCGAGCGAGACCAGGTCCTCGACGATGATCCGGTGGTTCTTGTCGACGAGCTCCTGGGGCGTCACCCCGGCCTCGTCGGCGGCGATCAGGATCGGGGTGCCGTGCTCGTCGGAGCCGGAGACCATGAGCACGTCGTGGCCCGCCATCCGCATGTACCGACTGAAGACGTCGGAGGGCACGCCGAAACCGGCGACATGGCCGATGTGGCGCGGGCCGTTGGCATACGGCCAGGCGACTGCGGACAGAACTTTGCTCATGGCTCCATCCTAGGGAGCCTGCGTCACCGGGGCTCTATCGACACCGGGTCACGGGTTGAACATCTGGTCCCGCTGGTGGGCGTACTTCCTGATCCACGGCAGCCACTTGGCGAGCTGGGCACCAGGGCAGGAGGTCTCGTTGGTGTGGAAGTGGCCGTCGATGACCCAGACCCGGACCCGGCGCCCGGCCGGGAACCGGTCGCTGCCCTTCGAGACCGTCACCAGCTTGCCGCGCGCGTCGCGGCCGGCCATGTCGAGCTTCCAGGCCGCCATCCGCTCGGTCTTGATGAGGGCGTCGTTCGAGGGACGCGTGTTCTCGAAGTTCCCGATCAGGGCGATGCCCATCGACTGGTGGTTGAAGCCGCGCGTGTGGGCGCCCTTGACCAACCGGTCGATGCCGCCGGAGCGGCCCTCCCAGGCGCGACCGTACTTATCGATGAGGAAGTTGTAGGCGATGTCGAACCACCCCAGTGACCTGGTGTGATAGCTGTAGATGCCGCGGATGATCCCCGGCACGTCGCCCTTGGCGTAGCTGTTGCTCGTCGCGGTGTGGTGGATGTGGACCTGCTTCAGCGCGGTGTTGTATTCCGGGCGGCCGTTGCGCCAGGAGTTGTTGGCGCCCCACTGCGTCCGGGTGAAGATCGTCGGCTTCGGCGCCCACCGCGGACGCGACCGCGCCACCCGGCCGGTGGCTCCGCTCTCGTTCTCGGCGCTTCCGCTCTGCCCATTCTTGGCCCGGTCGTCGGCCTCCTTCTTCGGAGCCTTGACGTCCTCCTGCGGTCCGGTGTTGATCAGGGTCAGCCTCAGGTCCTTGGGCTGCGCACCCTCGACCCGCACCTGTACGCCGCTGGCCCGACCGGTCCACACCGGCTGCGTGCCCCGCCGCTCGACCTTGCCGCGAGCCGCGACAGCGCCCTCGGCGCCGTCGGGCAGATCCTCCTGCAGCGGCAGCACCTGCCACTCACGCAACTGGTCCGACTTGCTCACCCGCACCTCGACCTGGGGCGTCTCGGCGCCCGTCCAGGAGACCCCGACCATCGAGAACGTCGTCGTACGCAGCTTCTCGGTCGAGGCCGCACCACCCGACCGCTCGGTCAGCCTCGGCGGAAGCTTCACGTCACGAGTCGCGATGCCGTCCTCGAGACGGGGCAGCTTGATCAGCTGGCCGTCCTCGGCGGCTGCCGGTTCGATCCCTGGGACGATTCCGGTGCCGATGGCAGGCACCAGCATCGACGCGCCGATGACGGCAGCGGTCAGGGTCACGGTGAAGACGCGGGGGAAGCTGGCCATACCCCTGATTTTGGTCAGTCAAGGCCCCGACATGCCGCAAACGCATGTGTTCGGAGTGTCGCTTGAGGCCTCTGTGACTAGCGAGACGAGGCTGGCGCGAACGGCACCGGCCGTCCGGCGTACGCCGCGAGGTGCTCAAAAGCCCCCGACCCCTCCGGCGCCGAGAGGGCGTTGGCGAAGGCCCGCCCCTTGCGCTCCGGGCCGAGGATCCGGTCCATCGCGACGACCGCCCGCTGAGCGACCGCCTCGTCCAGGCCGTCGGTCGGGCGGCCGAGCGCCACGCACAGGTCCCAGGTGTGGATCGCGATCTCGGCCGACTGCCAGTCGGGGTCGACCATCATCATGTCGTCGGCACCGACCTCGCGCCACAGGTTGATCAGCGCGTTGCCCCTGGTGCGGAGCTCCTCGCCCAGGTTGACCGCGTAGTCCTCGTGACCGTTCCATCCCGGCGGCGTGCCCTGGAGCATCGTCACGAAGACCCGGGGCTGGGCGATCATGTGGTTGGCCAGCTTGCGCAGATCCCACTCGGGGCACGGCGTCGGCCGGGTGAGGTCGTCCGCCGTGACGGTGTCGAGAAGCTCTGCTGCCTGCGTCAAGGCCCGCTGCAGCGCGAGCACTCCCATCTGGTCAACCACGCGACCATCGTCTCAGGCGAGCCTGCGTCCCGCGAAAGCAGCCAGCCGCTCGTAGGGCCCGGCGCCTTCGGGCGCCTCCACCTCGGCGTCGAACGCGCCACCGCGCATCTCGGGCTTCAGGCTCGCCTTCATGAAGCCCAAGCCGACCTCGGCCACCTCGGGATCGAGCTCGGTGGCGGGGACGTCGAGCGCCTGCGCGAGGTCCCAGGAGTGGGTGGCGTACTCGGCGACGAGCAGGCCGACCGGCACGGTCGCGCCGCCCTCCCCGCCGCCGGTGCCGGGACCCTGTCCCCACGCGCGCAAGACCTCGTCGGCACTGGCCCTGAACGCCTGCCCCCACGCCTCCCTGACGTGCGGCGTCGGCGCGCCCCAGTCGGGCTCTCCGCCGCGGATCATGGTGACGAAGTTGGTCCCGTCGGCGATCACGTGGTCGGCCAGCGCACCGACATCCCACTGCTCGCACGGCGTCGCCCGCGAGACCGTCCCGGCGTTCACCCGGCCGAACAGGCCGCCGGTCTGGTCCAGAGCCCGCGCGAGAACTGCTGCCTCGTCTGTAGTAGCCATGCCACCAACGTACGTCTTCGGGTCTGACCCGTCACCGCCAGATACTCGCCTACCCCATGTTCTCGAAGTCGATCTGCTGGCGCGGTTTCGGCGCGACGATCTCCGTGGGCTCATCGAAGGCGCTGAAGGTCACGTCGGCCGCCTCCTCGCCGGTGTTGGACACCTTGACCACGTAGTGGGGCTCCTCGGCCTGGACGTAGATCGTGCCCTGCTCGCTGCTGCGGTCCTCGAGCTTGATCACGGGCTGCCCGTCGACCTGGTCCTTCGACTTCTTGATCGTCAGACCCTCGATGGTGCTGGGGACCAGGAGCTCGAGGAACTCGCCGGAGAGCTCGTCCCAGTCGCACAGTGCGGTGAGGTCACCGATGTCGTCACCACCGGCGACCCACTTCTTCCCCACCATCGCGAGCACCGCGTCGGCGTCGCCACCGGCGTTGGCCTCCCAGAACGCCCGGTCGGCCTTGAACCAGGCCTTGCCGTCGACGACGAGCAGCGTCATCTCCCCGTCGGGAGTGCCGATGGTGCCGGTGCAGTCGCCCGCCGTCGAGACGGTCATGTCGATCTTCATCTCCTCGCCACCGTCGATCCCGGTCCCCGAGAGGTGGACGGACTTCAGCGAGCTCATCGACGCCTTCGCGTCGGCGAGGATCTTCTTAGGGGACTCGTCGGCGTACGACTTGTCCTTGCCCGAGGATGCAGTGCCTCCGCAGGCGGTCAAGCCGCCCAGCAGAGCAGCCAGCGACAGGGTAAGTCCCAGCCGGCGGCGCAATCCGTTCAGAGTCATGTGCGATGGTCCCACCACCCGGAACCACCCGCGACCTCATATCCGGCTCAGCTGAAGTCGAGGTCGTGGACCCGGGCGCGCTTGAGTTCGTAGACGTAGGGGTAGGCGGTGATCAGCTGGAACCCGTCCCAGAGCTTGCCGGCCTCCTCGCCCTTGGGCGCCTTGGAGATGACCGGGCCGAAGAAGGCCGACCCGTTCATCGCGATCGTCGGGGTGCCGACGTCGTTGCCGACCTGGTCCATCCCCTCGTGGTGGGACTTCGCGATCGCCTCGTCGAAGGACTCGTCGTCCATCGCGTCAGCCAGCTCGACGGGCAGCCCGACCGACGTCAGCGCCTCCTCGATCAGCGCCCGGTCGAAGTCCCGCCCCTCGACGTGGCGGCGGGTGCCGAGCGCGGTGTAGATCTCGGCCAGCTTCTCCTGCCCGTACTCGTTCTGCACCGCCATGCAGACCCGCACCGGCCCCCACGCGGTCTTCAGCATCTCGCGGTAGTCGTCCGGGATGTCCTTGTCCTGGTTGAGGTACGCCAGGCTCATGATGTGCCACGTCACCTCGACGTCACGCACCTTCTCGACCTCGAGGATCCAGCGCGAGGTGATCCAGGCGAACGGACAGGCAGGGTCGAACCAGAAGTCGGCGGAGGTCTTCTCGGACGGCGTGACGGGAGTGGTCTGTGTCATATCGACACTCAACCACTCCCGCCCCGGATCTGTTCCGTTCAGTTGACGGCGGTGAAGTCACCTCCGCTTGCCCAGTAGGCGACCTCGTCGCCGCTGTAGGCGGCGGTGACGGCGTACTCGCCCGCGGGCAGCTTGACGAAGGTGACCCCTGCTGTCCCGTTGCCGAGCTGCTTGGTGACCGTACGTCCGCCGTTGGTCGTGATCTTGACCGACCCCGTGGGTACGTAGCCCGGCGCGGTGACCTTGACGACCACATCGGCCTCTCGGGAGCCTCCGGTCGCGGTGACCTTGACGGTCGGCTTCACCCGGACGCGGCCGCTGGGGCCGTACGTCTCGGACACGGTCTCCCCGCTGCGGGAGCGGGCGACCACGGTGACGCTGAGCCGGCGACCGACGTCGGAGGCTGTCGGGCGGTACTTCTCCGTCGTCGCCCCGGAGATCGGCGTGCCTTCACGCGTCCACTGGTAGGAGACGTCCACGGCCTCGCTGAAGGTGCCAGGGTTGACCTGCATCAGGCCGCCGAGGCGGGTGCCACCCTTCACGTAGCCGGCCGCGGTCTGGGTCAGCGACCCGGTCGGCGGCTCCGGCTCCGTGGGCTGTTGCGGAGCCTTGCCGCCGCCGACGAGAGAGGTGGCGAAGGCGTAGGAGTGCTTCGGCTTGTAGCCGGTCTGGACACCCACGACGACCGCGCCGATCCTCTTCCCTGAGGCCGCTGCAGGCACCTTCAGGAACCGGGACTTGCTGCGTGCGATCAGCACCTTGTCGGCGTACCACCTGACCTCGCCGATCTTGGCCGATGGTTCATAGTCGGCTCCGCCGACGGAGACCGTCGAACCGACCTTCTGGGTGCCGCCGATCTTCGGCTGCTTCAGCACCTTGAACGTGCCCTGCCTGATCGGCGGCAGGATCTCGCTCATCGTCTTGGCAGAGCTGTAGTCGTCGCGGGTGCCGGTGAGCACGGCCGCGATCTGCTTGCCGGCGAGGTGGCCGGGGATGCGGAAGGTCTTGTTGGTCGCACCCGGGATCGGCTTCTTGTCGACGATCCACTGGTAGCGGATCTTGTTCGGGTTGGGGCTCCACGAGCCGGTGTTGACGGTGACCGCCTTGCCGACCTGCGCGGTCCCCTCGACCGTGGGCGCCTTGGTGACCGAGAGACGCTTGTCGTTGAAGTGGATGAACCCGGTCGGGTAGTTCGTCGAGCCCTTGGTGATCCGGCGCCAGCTGAGGTCGCTGCCGTAGTTGGACTCCGAGATCGTGATCGAGCTCGAGCCGACCCGTTCGACGATCGCGACGTGCCCGAAGCGGCTCGCGCTCGGGTGCGAGGAGTGCCACCAGGCGACCGACCCGACGGTCGGCGTCCGGTTGGTCAGCCTGCTCAACGCCACGCCCCAGTTGGTCGCGTTGCCTTCGCCAGACCAAGGGCGAGCGTTCGGCAGGCCGGTCTGGATCAGCTTGTACGCGACGTAGTTGGTGCAGTTCCTACCGGCGTACATCCGCCAGTACATGTTCCCCCAGGCTTTCTCGTAGCCAGCGGTGGAGTAGCCCTTGCTGCGACAGTCCGAGAAGCCGGAGCAGAGCGTGATGGAGCCCGCGTGCGCCGGTGAAGCCAGCTTGGGGATGACTTGCACACCGAGGCCCACGAGCAGCAGAACCGCGCCGGTGACCAATGTCCGACGCAGCGCCCCGCCAGGCTTCCCCACCTGGCGCGACTCTTGTGAATACTGAGGTTTCTGTGACTTAAGGGGCACATGAGCACCCTAGGGAAAGTTGTCAACCATTGATACCGGTGTGTCGGAATTACAACACTGTATTTTTACTTTCCACGCTCAGTGACACCCAAGAACGGTCAACAAACGCGATATAGATGTCTCGAAATCCGGGCAGAATGAGAGGATCCAGGCATGCCTGGAACCAATCTCACGCGTGCCGAAGCCACCGCTAGAGCCGCCCTCCTCGACGTCCTCTCGTACGACATCGATCTCGACCTCACCACAGGTGCTGAGACCTTCGGCTCGACGACGACGATCACCTTCACCGCCACCGAGGCGGGCACCTCCACCTTCGCCGACCTCGTCGGCGCGACCGTCCACGAGATCACCCTCAACGGCGTCGCGCTCGACCCCGCGGTGGCATACCAGGATTCTCGGATTCAGCTCGACGGCCTCGCGGCCGAGAACGTGCTGGTCGTCAAGGCCGACTGCACCTACTCCCACACCGGCGAGGGCCTGCACCGCTTCGTCGACCCCGCCGACGACCGCGTCTACCTCTACTCCCAGTTCGAGGTCCCCGACGCCCGCCGCGTCTACACCACCTTCGAGCAGCCCGACCTCAAGTCCGTCTTCACCTTCCACGTGACCGCTCCCGAGGGCTGGAAGGTCGTCTCCAACGCGCCGACCCCCGAGCCGAAGCCGCTCGGGGTCTCGACAGGCTCGACCACCGTTGCACGCTGGGACTTCGAGCCCACCAAGAAGATGTCGACCTACATCACCGCACTGATCGCCGGTGAGTACCACGAGGTCCAGGACGTCTACGAGGGCAAGTTCGGCACCATCCCGCTGGGCCACTTCTGCCGCCAGTCCCTGGTCCCCCACCTCGACCGCGACGAGCTCGTGAAGATCACCAAGCAGGGCTTCGAGTTCTTCGAGGACGCCTTCGACTTCCCCTACCCCTTCGGGAAGTACGACCAGCTCTACGTGCCGGAATACAACATGGGAGCGATGGAGAACGCCGGCGCCGTGACGCTGCGCGACGAGTACCTGCCGCGCTCCAAGCAGCCGCGCTCCTTCTACGACTTCCGCGCCTCGGTGATCCTCCACGAGATGGCGCACATGTGGTTCGGCGACCTGGTGACCATGAAGTGGTGGGACGACCTCTGGCTCAACGAGTCGTTCGCCGAGTGGGCCTGCTACCACGCCCAGGCCAACGCGACCGAGTTCACCGACGCCTGGACCGGCTTCACCAACGCGCGCAAGCAGACCGGCTACCGCCAGGACCAGCTGCCCACGACCCACCCGATCGCTGCGGACAACTACGACCTGCAGGCCGTCGAGGTCAACTTCGACATGATCACGTACGCGAAGGGCGCCTCCGTCCTGAAGCAGCTCGTGGCGTGGGTCGGGCTGGAGCCGTTCCTGGACGGGCTGAAGGCCTACTTCAAGGAGTTCGCCTACGGGAACTCCGAGTTCAAGGACCTGCTGCGCCACCTCGAGGCCGCCTCCGGGCGTGAGCTCCAGGGCTGGGCCCAGGAGTGGCTGCAGACCGCCGGGGTCAACACCCTCACCCCCGAGTTCACCCTCGCCGAGGACGGCTCCTACGCCTCCTTCGCCGTCCGTCAGAGTGCCGCTGCGGACTACCCGACGCTCCGTCGCCACCGCATCGGCCTCGGCCTCTACGACCTGGTCGATGGCGCGCTGGTCCGCCGCGACGCGTTCGAGATCGACGTCACCGGCGAGCTCACCGACGTGCCGAAGCTGGCCGGGGTCAAGCAGCCCGACCTGCTGCTGCTGAACGAGGGCGACCTCACGTACGCCAAGATCCGGCTCGACGAGCGCTCGCTCGCCACCGCGCTGTCCTCGCTGTCCGCGCTGGACGACTCGCTCTCGCGCGCGCTGATCTGGGGTGCCGCGTGGGACATGACCCGCGACGCCGAGATGCGCGCGACCGACTTCGTCGAGCTCGTGCTCGCCAACATCGGCCGGGAGACCGACGCCTGGGGCGTCACCCGGATCCCGGTCTTCGCCGCCCAGGCGGTGGGCTCGTTCTCTGCCCCGGCCAACCGCGACGCTCTCAAGGCGCGCTGGGAGACCGGGCTCAAGAGCCTGCTCGAGGCCGCTGCCCCGGGCAGCGACCACCAGCTGACCTTCGCCCGGACGTACGCCGCCGCAGCCCGCTCCGAGGGCGCGATCGCCGACCTCAAGGGTCTGCTCTCCGGCGACCTGGCCTTCGACGGTCTCGACATCGACCAGGACCTGCGCTGGGCGCTCGTCACCGGCCTGGCCGCCTCGGGCACCTTCGGTGAGGCCGAGATCGACGCCGAGCTCGAGCGCGACAACACCATCTCCGGCAAGGAGAAGGCCGCTGCTGCCCGTGCCGCGCAGCCGACCGCCGCCGCCAAGGAGGCCGCGTGGGAGTCGGTCGTCGTCCGCACCGACGTCGCCAACGAGACCGCCCGCTCGATCGTGCTCTCGTTCCAGCGCAGCGGCCAGGACGAGGTGCTCGCGCCCTTCGTCGACCGCTACTTCGAGGCCGCCGACACCCTCTGGGACCACCTCGGCACCCACCGCGCCTCGACGGTGCTGGAGTTCATCTTCCCGAAGCCGGCCGCCTCCCCCGAGCTCCTGGAGAAGGCCGACAAGTGGCTGGAGACCTCCCCCGCTGAGCCTGCCGCCAAGCGGTACGTCCGCGAGGGACGTGACGAGGTCGCCCGCGCCCTCGCCGCGCAGGAGCGCGACGCGCAGTAACGCACCACCGGGCCGAGTCGGCTCGTCCTGACCAAAGATCCCGCCGAGTCGGCTCGTCATGACGAGCCGACTCGGCGGGGTTTTACGTCAGGAAGAGCCGACTCGACCGGTCGCGAGTCGACGAAAATCGTTCGCCCGCACAGGGGGTCGACCTGGCAGGGTGGCTTCACCATCGACCATGCCGGGAGAAGCCGTGAGCCTGAACTTCGACGTCGCCCCCGCAGAAGCCAGCTGGATCGTCGCCGGCCTCCCGGGCTTTCCTGACGAGGCCATCTGGCGCAGGGTGCTGTTCGGCCCGGACGGGTTCGAGGCGTACGCGAGGGTGCTGGCGCTGCCGGATCCTGTCCGTCCCGGGCAGTCGGAGAACGACGCCGAGGAGCTCAGCACCGAACTCTCCGACGACGAGATGATCAGCCGCGTCGTCGACCGGATGACGGGCTCCGACGACGGCGTGGAGCTCCTGTTCCTCCTCTGGGAGGGATGGCCGTATCGCCCGACGCTCGCGCCCAGAAGGTGGATCGACCTTGCCGGCATCCGGCGGTACGCCCTCGCCCGCGGGACGCTTCGCGACTGGCTGACCTGGGCGGATTCCGGTGACGAGCGTGGGTTCGCTCCGGGCTTCGTGTGGGCGGCGGACCAGAGCTGGTGCGTCGCGTACGACACGGACCCGCACTTCGCAGGGGTCGGCGGATCCGCCGAGGCGATCGACCGGCTACTCCGGGATCCGGAGCTGACCACCGTGGCCCAGCCAGCGGGAGCGGGACTCCCGCCGATGTACGAATGAGCTCAGAAAACGACGAACGGAAGGGGAGATCTCCCCTTCCACTAACAACTTTATAGCGCATATGGGGGCTTGCCGCAAGGCCCCCGGATTGGGGCACAATCTCCTTCTCGAACAGGTAAAGTGCCTGTTCAGACAGGGGATTCAACGTTGCAAGCATTCGATCTCGCGGGCCGTCACGACGCCAAGGCGGATCCGGCACTGATCGCCGATGACGAGCAGCACTTCGCTGCCATCGGGCAGAGCCTCGAGGAGCAGATCGCCGAGCTGGGCTCACGGCTGGATGAGGTACGCCGCCGCCCGGGCGGGCACGGGCAGGAGGCGATGGACCGCGACCTGGAGGTGCACCGGCTCGGCGGGCAGCTGCGGATGCTGCGGAGGTTCAGCCTCGATCTGTGCCTGGGGCGGATCGTCACCGAGTCGGGCGACACGGTCTACATCGGGCGGCTCGGGCTGACCGCCAGCGACGGGCGCCGACTGCTCGTCGACTGGCGCTCACCGGCGGCGGAGCCGTTCTTCGCGGCCACCCACGCCGACCCGTGCGGCTTGCTGAGCCGGCGCCGCTACCGCTGGACCAACGGACGGATCACCGACTACTGGGACGAGGTCTTCACCGCCGAAGGGCTCGAGGGGCATGCGGCGCTGGACGACCAGTCGGCCTTCATCGCCACCCTCGGCGGCAGCCGCTCTCCGCGGATGCGCGACGTGCTCGGCACCATCCAGGCCGACCAGGACGCCATCGTCCGAGCGTCCTCGCGGGGCGCCCTGGTCGTCGACGGCGGTCCGGGGACCGGCAAGACCGTGGTGGCGCTGCATCGCACGGCGTACCTCCTCTACTCCGACCCGCGCCTGGGTGAGGGCAAGGGCGGGGTGCTGTTCGTGGGGCCGCACGAGCCCTACCTCTCCTATGTCGCGGACGTGCTGCCGAGCCTGGGCGAGGAGGGCGTACGCACCGCCACGCTGCGCCGGATGATCCCGGAGGGCGGCGAGCTGGTGCCGGAGACCGACAAGGAGGTCGCCCGACTCAAGGCCGATGCCCGGATGGTCGCGGGGATCGAGCCGGCAGTGGCGCTCTACGAGAAGCCTCCGTCGAAGCCGACCCTCGTGGAGACGCCCTACGGCGACGCGGTGATCAACACCGGCGACTGGGCCGAGGCGATCGCCGCGGCCGAGCCGGGTACGCCGCACAACGATGCCCGGGACCAGGTCTGGGAGGCGCTGCTGAAGATCGTGACCGAGAGGATCCAGGCAAACACCGGCGCCGACCCCGACCGCGACTACGACGCCCAGGCCGACCTCGACGACCCTTCGACAAGCTCAGGACACCGCTGGGGCGACTCGGACCAGGAGGAGGACGAGTTCGACGCGTACGGCCTCGTCGACGAGGACGCTGCCGACGCTCTGCGTGCCTCGTTGGAGACCAACGCCGGGCTGCTCGACGTCTTCGGCCAGGTCTGGCCACGGCTGCGTCCGGCCGACATCGTCGGGGACCTGTGGGAGGTTCCTGCCTTCCTGCGGATGTGCGCGCCCTGGCTCACTCCCGAGGAGGTGAAGGCCCTGCAGCGTGAGGACCCAAAGGCCTGGACCGAGTCGGACCTGCCGCTGCTCGACGCGGCCCATCGACGGATCGGCGACCCCGACGCCTCGCGACGCCGGAGCGCCCAGAAGGCGGCCGCTGCCGCCGACCGGAAGGCGAAGGCAGCGGTCGTCTCGGACCTGATCAGCCACGACGACTCCGACATGAAGGTGATGTCGATGCTGCGCGGCCAGGACCTGCGCACCGCCCTCCTCGACGACTCGGTGCGGGAACCGGAGGAGCTCGACCCGTACGCCGGCCCGTTCGCGCACATCGTCGTCGACGAGGCGCAGGAGCTGACCGACGCCGAGTGGCAGATGCTGATCAGTCGCTGCCCCTCGCGCAGCTTCACGATCGTCGGCGACCGCGCCCAGGCGCGGCACGGGTTCACCGAGTCGTGGCACGAGCGGCTCGAGCGCGTCGGCCTGGACCGGATCGAGATGGCCGGCCTGAGCATCAACTACCGCACGCCCGAGGAGGTGATGACCGAGGCCGAGCCGGTCATCCGCGCAGCACTTCCCGACGCCAACGTGCCCACGTCGATCCGTGCCTCCGGCATCCCGGTCGTCCACGGATCCGTCGCGGATCTCGATGTGATCCTGGACACCTGGCTCGCCGAGAACGAGGAGGGTGTCGCCTGTGTGATCGCCGCCGGGTCAACGGACGAGAACGAAGGCCGCGTACGCCGGTTGAGCCCCGTGCATGCCAAGGGGCTCGAGTTCGACCTGGTCGTCCTCATCGAGCCCGAGACGTACGGGACCGGGATCGAGGGAGCCGTGGACCGCTACGTCGCGATGACGCGGGCGACCCAGCAGCTGGCCATTCTCAGCTGACGGACCCGAAGGGTCAGTGCGTCGCGGCGGGGAGGTTGTCGTCGTCGCCCTTGTGGGGCTTGGGCAGCAGCCCCTCGCCGCGGAACACGCCCGGCAGGAGCACCAGGAGGGAGATGACCACCATCAGGATCACCGGGATGAGCAGGATGAGCAGGAGCAGACCGGAGGCGGTCATCTCCTCGGCGACCGGCCAGCCGTTGGGGACCTCGGCGCTGGCGGGGCCGGCGGTAGCAACAGAGGCGACGACAGCGGCGGTGGCGGAGGCGCCGAAGAGGCCGGCGCGGCGCAGGATCTGGTTGCTCACGCGCAGATACTAACCGGCGTACGCTCCGGTTCTCACCAACGCCCCTCGTCCGGGCGGGCGTCGCCGCCCACCTGGGATTGGCCGCAGACCTTGAACGCGCTGGATACTGGAACTCATGTCCATTCCCCCGAACCCCCCACTGGTCTCGGTCTCCTGGTCGACTCTCGGCGAATGGGTGATCGGCATCCCCCTTCGCATCGTCGGCCTGATCCTGCTGGCGATCGTGCTCCGTTGGATCCTCCACCGGGTCATCGACAAGGTCGTCGTCCGCGCGGTCGAGGCGCCCGGGCTCACCGGCAAGATGACCCGGTCGGCGGAGGCGAGCGAGGCCACCGTCGCCTCCTCTCGCCGCAGCCAGCGCGCCCAGGCGATCGGCTCGCTGTTCAAGAGCGTCGTCACCGGCGTCCTGGTCGCGATCTTCGCCACCATGATCCTGGATCAGCTCGGCATCAACATCGCCCCGATCATCGCCTCGGCCGGAATCGTCGGTCTGGCGCTCGGTTTCGGCGCCCAGTCGCTGGTGAGGGACTACCTGTCCGGGATCTTCATGATCATCGAGGACCAGTACGGCGTCGGGGACAGCATCGAGGTCAACAACATCACCGGCACGGTCGAGGCCGTGACCCTGCGGATCACCCGGCTGCGCTCGCTCGACGGCACGGTCTGGTACATCCCCAACGGCGAGATCCTCACCGTCGGCAACCACAGCCAGAACTGGGCCCGCGCCGTCATCGACGTCGGGGTCGGCTACAACGAGGACCTCGGCAAGGTGCAGCGCGTGCTGCGCGAGGTCTCCCACGACCTCTGGGTCGACGAGGAGTTCAAGGGCCAGATCATCGAGGAGCCCGAGGTCACCGGCGTCGAGGCGCTGGCCGCCGACTCGATCACCCTGCGGGTGCTCATCAAGACCCTGCCGCTCAAGCAGTGGGCGATCGCGCGCGAGATGCGCCAGCGGATCAAGGCCCGCCTCGACTACGAGGGCATCGAGATGCCGTTCCCGCAGCGGGTCATCTGGCACCGCGAGGAGAAGGCCGCCGCTGCCTCCGAGGAGCAGGCGACCAACGCCTGACGTACGCAGCCGGTGATGCCCAGCCTCTACCGGGCATCACCGGCTCTTGCTCTGGCTCAGGCGAGCGCGGCGTCGAGCGTGATCGTGGTGCCGGCGAGTGCCTGGCTGACCGGGCAGCCGGCCTTGGCTGCCTCGGCGAGGCTCACGAAGGTCTCGTTGTCGAGCCCCTCGACCTCACCGCGGGTGGTCAGCTTGATGCCGGTGATGCCCTTGCCCGGCGTGAACTCGACATCCGCGCTGGTCTTCAGGCTGGTCGCCGGAGTGCCGTTGTCGGCCAGGCCCTTGGAGAAGGCCATCGAGAAGCAGGAGGAGTGGGCGGCGGCGATGAGCTCCTCAGGGCTGGTCTTGCCACCGGGCTCCTCCGAGCGGGCGGGCCAGGAGACGTCGTAGGTTCCCAGACCGGAGGAATCCAGCGTCACCTTCCCGGCACCCTCGAAGAGCGTGCCCTCCCAGACGGTGGTGGCAGTGCGGGTGGTGGCCATCGTTTATCTCCCAAAAGATCGAGTGTGTACGTACGCCCCCGATCCTGCCACGGGCAGCGAGCGCGGACCCGCGTGGAAGAATGGCTCAGTGACGTTTTATGAGGAGATCGGCGGGATGGACACCATCCGCACGATCGTGGCCAAGTTCTACGAGGGCGTGGCGACCGACGAGCTGATGCGGCCGATGTATCCCGAGGAGGATCTCGGTCCGGCTCAGGAGCGGCTGACCCTCTTCCTGGCTCAATACTGGGGCGGCCCGACGACCTACTCCGAGCAGCGCGGCCACCCGCGGCTGCGGATGCGGCACGCCCCGTTCGAGGTCACCTCGGAGGCTCGGGACCGCTGGCTCCAGCACTTCCGCGAGGGCCTCGACGCCGCCGGGCTGACGCCGGAGCAGGACGCGCAGTTCTGGGCGTACGCCGAGCATGCGGCGAACTTCATGATCAACGCTCCGGGGTGAGCCCTCTGCCGCGCCGCGCGCGTCGCGGCAAGGGGCTGCTGCGCCACCCGGCCCAGATCGTGGCGGTCGGGTTCGCCGCGACGATCCTGATCGGCACGCTCCTGCTGATGCTTCCGGTGGCGCGCGCCGAGCCGGGCCACGCACCGTTCCTGACTGCCCTGTTCACCGCGACCAGCGCCGTCTGCGTCACCGGTCTGGTCGTGGTCGACACCCCGACCTACTGGTCGACCTTCGGCGAGGTCACCATCCTCGGGCTGATCCAGGTCGGCGGGATCGGGATCATGACGCTCGCCTCGATGCTGGCGCTGGTCGTCTTCCGCCGGCTCGGGCTGCGGTTCCGGCTCACGGCCGCCGTGGAGCACACCAGCTCCGGTCTCGGTGACGTCCGCAGCGTCGTCATGGGCGTCGTCGGGATCAGCCTGGTCATCGAGCTGATCATCGCGATCCCGCTGACGCTGCGGTTCTGGCTGGGCTACGGCGCCACGCTGGAGCGGGCGGCCTATGACGGCATCTTCCACTCGATCTCCGCCTTCAACAACGCCGGCTTCGCGCTGCGGTCGGACAACCTGATGGGGTTCGTCGACGACCCCTGGATCTGCATCCCCATCGCCGTCGCGGTGATCGCCGGCGGCCTCGGGTTCCCGGTGTGGCTGGAGCTGCTGCAGCGTACGAAGGTGCGGATGTGGAGCCTGCACACGAAGATGACCGTCTCCGGCACCGTCGGGCTGCTGATCATCGGCTCGTTGTTCTTCACCGCGGTCGAGTGGAAGAACCCCGACACCCTGGGCGCGCTGAGCACCCCGGGCAAGCTGCTGGCCGGCTTCTTCCAGAGCGCGATGACGCGGACGGCCGGGTTCAACAGCCTCGACTACGAGCAGATGCACGAAGGTACGCTGCTCGGCGCCGACGTGCTGATGCTCATCGGCGGCGGGTCCGCGGGCACGGCGGGCGGCCTCAAGATCACGACGTTCATGCTGCTCTTCTTCGTCATCGTCGCCGAGGTGCGCGGCCAGCGCGAGGTCGAGGCGTTCAACCGCCGCATCGACCCGCGGGCCATCCGCCAAGCGCTCACGGTCGCGCTGCTCTCGGTCGGCTTCGTGGTCACCGGGACCATCGCGCTGCTCCACCTGGTCGACGCACCCACCCACCAGGTGCTCTTCGAGGCCGTCTCGGCCTTCGCCACCGTGGGCCTCTCGGCCAACCTCACCTACGACGTTCCCTCTGGGGGTCAGCTGATCCTGATCGCGATGATGTTCGTCGGCAGGATCGGCCCGATCACCCTCGTCTCGGCCCTGGCGCTCCGCGACCGCGAGCGCCTGCACCGCTTCCCGGAAGGACGGCCCCTCATTGGCTAGGACCAGATTGGACAAGGACGGCACCACCCGCGGCGGTGTCGCCGTGCTCGGCCTCGGCCGGTTCGGCAGCGCGCTCGCCCTCGAGCTCGTCGAGGAGGGCGAAGAGGTGCTCGCCGCCGACCTGAATCCGCGAACGGTGCAGGAGCATGCCGGTCTGCTGACCCATGTGGTCGAGGCCGACACCACCAGCGAGGACGCGATGCGCGGCCTCGGGATCGGTGAGTTCGGCACCGTGGTCGTCGCCATCGGCACCGACATCGAAGCGAGCATCCTCACCGCGTCGGTCGCGGTCCATCTCGGCGTACGCAACGTCTGGGCCAAGGCGATCAGCGAGCCCCATGCCCGGATCCTCGCCCAGATCGGGGTCGACAACGTGGTCCGGCCTGAGCACGACATGGGTCAACGGGTCGCTCACCTCGTCCGCGGGCGGATGCTCGACTACATCGAGTTCGACGACGGCTACGTCTTCGTGAAAACCCGGCCCCCGGCCCTGCTGCACAACCGCAGCCTCACCGGCGTCGGCGTCCGTCAGACCTACGGCGTGACCGTCGTCGGGGTGAAACCGGCCGGCGGCACCTTCACCTACACGACAGCGGACACCGTCATCCGGCCCGACGACCACATCGTCGTCTCCGGGCCGCAGCACAAGGTCGAGGCCTTCGCCCGGCTCTAGTTGAGCAGCCCCGCTTCGAGGGTGTAGCCGACGCCTGCGGTGGTGACCAGGTGGCGCGGCCGGGAGGGGTCGTCCTCGAGCTTGCGGCGCAGCTGGGCGGCATAGACCCGCAGGTAGTGCGTCTCCTTGGCATAGGCCGGGCCCCACACCTCCGTGAGGATCTGCTCCCGCGGGACCAGCCGGCCGAGATTGCGGGCGAGGAGCTCCAGGAACGACCACTCGGTCGGGGTGAGGCGTACGTCCTCCCCCGCCTTGTGGACCCGCTTGCGGGCGAAGTCGATCTCCAGGTCACCGACGTTCACGACGGCGGCGGCTGGCGGAGCCGCGTCCTGGGACCGCCGGACGGCAGCCCTAAGGCGCGCCATCAGCTCGTTCATCGCGAACGGCTTGGTCACGTAGTCGTCCGCCCCGAGGTCCAGCGCCTCGATCTTGTCGTCGCCGTGCTGGCGCGCGGAGAGCACGACCACCGGCACCTGGGTCCAGCCGCGCAGCCCCTCGATCACCTCGGTGCCGTCGAGGTCCGGGAGACCGAGATCGAGCAGGACCACGTCGGGGCGGGTCGCCGCGACGGCGGCGAGCGCCGAACGCCCGTCGGTCGCCGTCTCGACCTCCCAGCCGGCGGCGCGCAGGTTGATGGCGAGCGCCCGCAGCAGGGCGGGCTCGTCGTCGACGACGAGCACCCGGCTCACCTTTCACTCCTCGCGCGCGGCACCGCGACCACCATGGTCAGGCCACCACCAGGGGTGTCCTCGGCGGACAGCCTGATCCCGAGCGCCTCGCTCAACCCCTTGGCCACGGCGAGACCGAGACCCAGCCCGTCGGCCGAGGTGTCGTCGAGACGCTGGAAAGGCTCGAACATCCGTTCCCGCTGCTCCTCGGGGACACCCGGCCCGCGGTCGACGATCATCACCTCCACAGTCTCGGGCGTCTCGTGGGCCAGGACGCGGACCGGCTCGCCGGGGCGCGGCCCCTGGCTGCTGGCCCGGACGGCGTTGCTCACCAGATTGGCGACGACCCGTTCCAACAGCCCCGAGTCGGTGCGTACGAGCGGGGTGCCCTCGTCGACGTCGAAGGCGATCGATCCCGGAGGAAGCCCGGCGACCGCCAGCGGCAGAGACTCCTCCAGGCTGACGTCCCGCATCGCGGGGTGGACCAGGCCAGCCTCGACCCGGGAGAGGTCGAGGAGGTTGTCGATGAGCGCCTCCAGCTGGTCGGCGGAGGTCGCGGCCGACTCGACGAGCTCGCGGCGATCCTGCTCGGGCAACCGGCCTGTCAGCAGACCGTCGAGGGCGGCGCGCATCGTCGCCAGCGGCGTCCGCAGGTCGTGGGAGACCGCACGGAGCAGCGAGGTCGAGGTCTGCTCGGCTCGCTCCAGCGCCAGCGCGCGATCGGCCTGGTCGCGCAGCCGGCGATATTCCAGCACCAGCGAGGTCTGGATGGCGAACGCGTCCAGCACACGCTGGTCCGCGGCCCGGAGCGGGTCGCCCCGCAGCACGATCACATGCTCGTCGTCGACCCGGACCTGGGTGTCGCCGGCCTCGGGCTCCCTCGCCGCGTCCTGGCCGACCTCGGCCAGGGTGTGCCATCCCGACGATCCCGCTCGCAGGAGAGCCACCGACCGCTGCCCGAAGCTCTCGCGTACGCGATGGACGATCGCCTCCGCGGTGTCCTGGCCGGTGAGCACCGACCTCGACAAGGCTCCGATCGTCGACGCCTCGGCTCGCGCCCGCGCCGCCTCCTCCGAGCGTCGTGCCGCCTGGTCGACGACCCCCGCCACGGAGAGCGCGATCGTCAGGAAGACACCCAGGGCGAGGATGTTGTGCGTGCTCTGCACGGTCAGGTCGTAATAGGGCTGGGTGAAGAAGAAGTTCAGCACCCCTGCGCCGATCATGGCAGCGACCGCCGACGCCCACCTGCCGCCGATGAGGGCCACCGCCACGATCGCACCGGTCATCAGCAGACTGGCGGCCGGGAGCTGATCGTTGCGATCGGCCGACGGCACCAGGTAGAGACCCCCGAACAGCGCGAACGGCAGCAGGACCGCAGCGGCCCATCCCGCCAGCCGCCGCGAACGACCCAGGGCCGACCGTGGCCGCCACAGGCGCAGACCTGCCCCGACGTGCTCGTGGGTGACCAGGTGAACGTCGATGCTGCCCGCCGCGGTGGCGATCCGGTCGCCGGTGCTGCCGGTGAACAAGCGTCGCATCCGGCCGTGCCGGGAGACGCCGACGATGATCATCGTGGCGTTGGCACCGGCCGCGAAGTCGACGATCGCCGTGGCGGGATCGTCACCGATGACGGTGTGGAAGGTGCCGCCCAGCGACCGGGTGAGGCTCTGGCTCTGCGGCAGGTCACCGGTCGACCGCGCCAGCCCGTCGGCGGAGACGACGTGCACCGCGACCAGCTCGGAGCCCTTGGCACGCTGGCAGAGCCGAGCCCCACGACGCAGCAGGGTCTCCGACTCGGGACCACCGGTGACCGCGACCACGATGCGCTCCTTGGTGGGCCAGGGATGCGAGATCTGGTGCTCCCGCCGGTAGTCACCGAGGGCGTCGTCGACCCGATCCGCCAGCCACAGCAGCGCCAGCTCCCGCAGCGCGGTGAGGTTGCCGACCCGGAAGTACGAGGTCAGGGACGCGTCGATGTTCTCCGGCTTGTAGACGTTGCCGTGGGCCATCCGCCGACGTAGCGCCTGCGGCGCCATGTCGACCAGGTGGATCATGTCGGCGGTGCGTACGAGATCGTCGGGGACCGTCTCCCGCTGGCGTACGCCGGTGATCCGCGCGACCTCGTCGTTGAGCGACTCCAGGTGCTGGATGTTGACGGTCGTGATCACGTCGATCCCGGCCGCCCGGATCTGCTCGATGTCCTGAGCCCGCTTCGTGTGAGCACTGCCGGGGACGTTGGTGTGCGCGAGCTCGTCGACGCAGACCACCTTCGGGTCACGGGCGATCACCGCCTCCACGTCGAGCTCGGTGAAGGTCCTCCCGCGATGGTCGATCTCCCGGCGCGGGATCACCTCGAGCCCCTCGATCTGGCGGGCGGTGTTGCTGCGGTCGTGGGTCTCGACGAACCCGACCACCACATCGGTCCCCCGCGCCTGGCGACGCTGCGCCTCGCCGAGCATGGCGTACGTCTTGCCGACACCTGGTGCGGCTCCGAGATAGACGGTCAGACGGCCCCGCGGTCGCGGGAGCCGTCCGTCCGTTGACGTGGTCTGCACGTCCCCATTCAACCCCTCTGCGCACGTACGGCGATGTTGAGCTCGAGCACGTTGACCCGAGCCTCACCGAGGAACCCGAAGGTCCGGCCGTCGGTGTGCTCGGCCACCAGCGCCGTCACCGCCTGATCCGAGAGCCCGTTGGCGCGGGCCACCCGGGACACCTGGAGGGCTGCGTAAGCCGGTGAGATGTCGGGGTCGATGCCGGATGCGGAGGCGGTGACGGCGTCGGCGGGGACCTGGTCGACCGTGACGCCTTCGCGCGCGGCGATCTCGCGCTGGCGCTCCGTGATCGCCTTGACCAGGTCCGGGTCCTCCGGGCCGAGGTTGGAGCCGTAGGTGGACAGCGTGTCCCAGCCGTCGCCGGCCGCGCTGGGACGCGGGTAGAAGAGCCCCTCGTCGTCGTTGCCCTGCCCGATCAGGGCCGAGCCGACCGCCTCGGCGGGGTCGTTGGTGTGCGCACCGGACTCGGTGATCAGGGAGCCGTCGGCGCGCCAGCCGAAGGCGGCTTGGGCGACGCCGGTGACCACCAGGGGATAGACGAGACCGCACAGCAGGGTCGCGGCGATGAGCACGCGGAGACCGGCGAGCGAGTGGCGTAGCAGTACAAAGAGATCTGACATGTTCGGTTCCTTGGTCACAGGCCTGGGATGAGAGAGACGACGAGATCGAGCAGCTTGATCCCGACGAACGGCACGATCAGGCCGCCGACCCCGTAGAGCAGCAGGTTGCGGCGCAGCAGAGCCGATGCCGAGGACGGCCGGTAGCGGACGCCACGCAGCGCCAGCGGGATCAGCGCGATGATGATCAGCGCGTTGAAGACCACCGCGGAGACGATGGCCGACTCCGGCGAGGACAGCCGCATGATGTTGAGGACGTCCAGCGCGGGGAAAGCGCCGACGAACATCGCCGGCAGGATCGCGAAGTACTTCGCGACGTCGTTGGCCACCGAGAAGGTGGTCAGCGCGCCCCGAGTGATCAGCAGCTGCTTGCCGATCTCGACGACATCGATCAGCTTGGTCGGGTCGGAGTCGAGGTCGACCATGTTGCCGGCCTCCTTGGCCGCGGTCGTCCCGGTGTTCATCGCGACGCCGACATCGGCCTGCGCGAGCGCGGGCGCGTCGTTGGTGCCGTCGCCGCACATCGCGACCATCCGCCCGCCACGCTGTTCGCGCCGGATCAGGGCGAGCTTGTCCTCCGGGGTCGCCTCGGCGAGGAAGTCGTCGACGCCCGCCTCCTTGGCGATGGCCGCGGCGGTGGCCGCGTTGTCGCCGGTGATCATCACCGTCTTGATGCCCATCGCTCGCAGCTCCTCGAACCGCTCGCGGATGCCGTCCTTGACGACGTCCTTGAGATGTACGACGCCCAGGACCCGTGCCGGGTCGCTGTTGCGGTGCTCGGCGACGACGAGCGGGGTGCCACCGGTCTCGGCGATCTCCGAGACGATCACCGCGGTCTCCGAGGGCACCTGGCCGCCGTTCTCCTTGACCCAGGCCGTCACCGCGGAGGCGGCGCCCTTGCGTACGCTCAGGCCGGGGCTGTCCAGGCCGGACATCCTTGTCGTGGCGGAGAAGTCCACCATCGTGGCCTCCGCCGGCCCGCCCATGGAGCGACCCACGAGCGTGAGAATGCTGCGTCCTTCCGGGGTCTGGTCGGAGAGGCTGGCCAGGACCGCGGCGTTCTCGGCGCCGGTCAGCGTGACCCCGGTGACCGGGATGATCTCGTACGCCTGCCGGTTGCCGTACGTGATCGTGCCGGTCTTGTCGAGCAGGAGCACGTCGACGTCACCGGCCGCCTCGACGGCCCTCCCCGACATCGCCAGGACGTTGCGGCGTACGAGCCGGTCCATGCCGGCGATGCCGATGGCGCTCAGCAGCGCGCCGATGGTGGTCGGGATCAGGCAGACCAGCAGGGCGGTCAGGACCAGCCAGGACTGATGCGCGCCGGAGTAGTCGGCCAGGTAGTAGAGGCTCCCGCAGACGACCACGAAGATCGCGGTCAGGCTGGTCAGGAGCACGTTGAGCGCGATCTCGTTCGGCGTACGCTGCCGCTCCGATCCCTCGACCAGGGCGATCATCCGGTCCACGAAGGAGTGGCCCGGGTCGGAGGTGATCCGGACGACGATCCGGTCCGAGAGGACCAGCGTGCCGCCCGTGACCGCTGACCGGTCGCCGCCGGACTCGCGGATCACCGGGGCGGACTCGCCGGTCACTGCGCTCTCGTCGACGCTGGCGACGCCCTCGATGACGTCGCCGTCACCGGGGATCCGCTCGCCGGCCTCGACCACGACGACGTCGCCGGCGCGCAGGCTGGTGGAGGCGACGACCTCCTCGGCACCACCGGGGCCACCGTGCAGGCGACGCGCGCTGGTCTCGGTCTGGAGCGCGCGAAGCGAGGCCGCCTGAGCCTTGCCGCGGCCCTCGGCGACCGACTCGGCCAGGGAACCGAAGACGACGGTGAGCCACAGCCAGACCGTGACCAGCCAGCCCATCACCGACGGGTCGAGGACCGACATGACGGTCGTGGCGGCCGCACCGAGCTCGACCACGAGCATGACGGGGGTCGCCACCAGCTTGCGGGGATCGAGCTTGCGCAGCGCACCAGGCACCGCCTCGGCGATCTGCCTGGCCGTGAGCACCGACGGCGCCGCCTCGACATGGCTGGTGTGCTCGGCGTGTTCTTCAGGGGTACGTACGGGGGTCTGGGTCATGACAGGGACTCCACGATCGGGCCCAGCATGAGAGCCGGGACGAAGGTCAGGCCGACCACGACCAGCGCGACGCCGGTCAGCAGGCCGATGAAGAGCGGGCGGTGGGTGGGCAGGGTGCCGGAGTTGGCCGGCAGCCGGTTGGCGGTCGCGAACCGGCCCGCCAGGGCGAGCACGAAGATCATCGGGACGAACCTGCCGAGCAGCATCAGCATCCCGAGCAGCGTGTTCCAGAACGGGGTGCCCGAGGTGATCCCGGCGAAGGCGGAGCCGTTGTTGTTGGCGGCGCTGGTGACGGCGTACAGCGCCTCGGAGAGGCCGTGCGGGCCGTCGGTAGAGAGGCCCGCCAACCCTGCCGGAGCGGTCAGCGCGATCGCCGCGCCGACCAGCACCAGGATCGGGGTGGTCAGGATGTAGACCGCGACCAGCACCATCTCGTCGCGGCTGATCTTCTTGCCGAGGTATTCAGGCGTACGTCCCACCATCAGGCCGCACAGGAAGACCGTGACCACGGCGAGCATGAGCATGCCGTAGAGACCGGAGCCGACGCCGCCGGGCGCGATCTCGCCAAGCATCATCCCGAACATCGCGACGCCCCCACCGGGAGCGGTCAGGCTCTCGTGCATGCCGTTGACGGCACCGGTCGAGGTGCCGGTGGTGGCGGCCGCGAAGAGCGCCGTGGCGGCCTCGCCGAAGCGGGTCTCCTTGCCCTCCATCGCGGCTCCGGCGACCTGCGGAGCGGTGCCGGGGCCGGCCATCTCCGCCCAGGTCAGCAGCGTGATGCCGACGATGAGGAGGGTGCCCATCGTGGCCACCACCGCGCCCCCTTGACGCTTGTCCTTGACGATCAGGCCGAAGGCCCAGGCCATCGAGAACGGCAGCACGAGGATCGCCCAGATCTCGAGCAGGTTGGTGAACGGGCTGGGGTTCTCGAACGGGTGGGCGGAGTTGGCGTTGTAGAAGCCGCCGCCGTTGGTGCCGAGCTCCTTGATCGCCTCCTGGCTGGCGACCGGGCCACCGGTCAGCGCCTGGCCACCGCCGGTCAGCGTGGTCATCTCGTGCACGGAGTGCAGGTTCTGCACCGCCCCGGCAGCGACCAGGACGATCGCCACGACGAACGCCACCGGCAGGAGAACCCGAACCGTCGTACGCACCAGATCGACCCAGAAGTTGCCGATCCTCCCCTGGTTGCGGGTGCGGGCGAGCCCGCGCGCGAAGGCCGCGGCGACGGAGAGACCGACCGCGGCGGAGACGAAGTTCTGCACCGCCAGCCCGGCCATCTGGATCAGGTGGCCGGTGGCCGCCTCACCTGAGTACCACTGCCAGTTGGTGTTGGTCACGAACGAGACCGCGGTGTTCCAGGCCCCGTCGCTGGGCAGCGGATCGAAGCCACCGTCGAGCGGAAGCAGGTTCTGTAGCCGGCCGAAGGCGAACAGGAACAGGATCCCGGCCAGCGAGAAGCCCAGCGCCGACATCGCGTAGGAGCGCCAGTGCTGGTCCGCCTCGGCGTCGACCTTGAGCGCCCGGTAGGCCACGGCCTCCGCGCGCAGGTGCTTCGGGCTGGTGTAGATGTGGGCGAGGTAGCGACCCAGGAGCGGCACGCTGAACGCCAGTGCCCCGACCAGGCCCAGGATCTGGAGCACCGCGGCGAGGATGGCGTTCATCGGGCGGCTCCCGGGATGAAGTTGTCGTGGGGGACATTCACGCCCGCGGTCTCGTCGGCGGCGGGAACGTCGTCCGCGGCCGCCTCGGCTGAGCCCAGCCGGCGGTCGATCAGACCGACCAGCAGGGCGAGCCCGGTGAAGCACATGAGCGTGAGGAGGATGTAGATGAGATCTGACACGCCCCCATTCCAGACCCGCATCTGACCGTTCCAGTCGGCGTTGACGGATCCTTGACGCCCGCAGAGACAGCCTTGACGTGTCCCTGACGTGTTCGCCATCGCGGCGGTCGGCGGCTCGGGCCAGCTCGGGTCGGGCCAGGAAACGCTGACAAAGGTCCCGTTCCTCGACAACCGACGAAAGCACTGGGAGGCTACTGGCCTCAAGCAGAACATTCTGTGGACCAGAGCGCTCTCGGAGGACGCATGCGGGCAATTCACGGGGTCATCGCCGGAGTCGGGGTTGCCCTCGTCGCCGTCATGGCGATGACACTGCTCATCGGGGACCAGGGTTCGATGGGATCGGACCCGGCGCAGCAGTCGAAGCAGGCCGCCGGGTCGCCGACGCGGCTCGGCGATGGGCCGACCGGACCGGCGGAGCCTGTCGATGCCGCCGAGGACACCTCGGTCGGCACTCTGCCGCCTCCGCCCGACGCCTCGCTCGCCACCCAGCTCGTCTCCCGTGACCTGGTCGCGCCGCCCGAGGCCGCGCCCGACTCACGTCCCGCCCGGAAACCCGCCGGCGGAAGAACGCTGGCTGCGCGCCCGGCTCCGAAGCCCGATGCCTCCGACCGGGTCCCGGCGTTTCCCGAGGACTTCACGTTCACCCGTGACGGCTGGGAGTGGAGCGCCTGGGACGGCGCTCGTTCCGGCGACACCGGTCGCGACGACTGCCGACGCGACCGCCATCACGACTGCGACGGAGACGATTGGGACGGAGACGATTGGGACGGCTGGCGCGACTGAGGTCGCGCTACAGCACGCTCTCGACGGCTGCCCGCACCTCCGGGCTGGGCTCGACCGACTTCCCGGACTCCAGGTCGTAGAAGACCAGCGTGACCTGCCCGCGGGCGAGCCTGAGGTCGCCATCGGCGATCTCGGACTCGATCGTCATCGACTTGGTGCCCAACCGGGAGACGTAGCTCCACACGTCGTACGGCTCCGCGCGGGCGAGGACCGGAGCGTGGTAGGTGACGTCGGTCTGGGCGACCACGACGGAGGGCCAGTTCTTCAGGTCGTTGTGCGACCTGAGCCGCTTCATCAGCGCCAGCCGCGACTCCTGGAAGTACTCGAAGTACTTGACGTTGTTCACGTGCCCGTACGCGTCGACGTCGGAGAAGCGGACGAAGAGCGGGAAGTGTCCCTCCTCCAGCCGCTTCGGCTCGCCCAGCGCGAGCGGCTTCGACGGCGTCTTCTCGAGGTAGGGCTCGAGGTTGGCCTTCTCCTCCGGCCTGAGCCGGCGCGGCGACTCGGTGGTGAAGACGTACGGCGCCAGGACCGTGGTCGCCCGCAGGAACACCTTGCGGGTCCCGTCGGGCTGGTCCCGGAAGATCTCGTAGGCCATCGTGAAGCTCGCCGCTCGGATGTCGGTCACCCACGACTCGACGTAGACCGGCGTGAAGTCGAAGAGCAACGGGGCCACGTAGGTGACCTGGTGGCTGACCACCACGACGCCCTCGGCCAAGCCCTGGGTCTGCGGGCTCCGCGCGTGCGTGCGCAGCATGTCCACGCGCGCCTCTTGGAGGTAGTCGACGTAGACGACGTTGTTGACGTGGCCGAGCATGTCGAGGTCGGCCCAACGCATGGGGCATTCATAGAGATGGCGCACGGGGTCGATCCTTCCAGATCATCTTGGGCACTGGGCCTGGCGACCAGACGCTGTCCGGGCGAGTATGGTGTCGACCACAGTTCAACCTACTCATCAGTAACCGGGAGTCTTCATGCCTGAGGCAGTCATCGTCGCCGCCGCCCGCACTCCGATCGGGCGAGCCAACAAGGGATCTCTGAAGGACTTCCGTCCCGACGACCTCGCGGCGCTCATCACCAAGGAAGCCGTCGGCAAGGTCGAGGGCCTCGACCCCAATGACATCGACGACCTGCTGCTCGGGTGTGGTCTGCCGGGCGGTGAGTCCGGCAACAACATGGGCCGCGTGGTCTCCGTGCTGAACGGCTGGGACAAGGTGCCCGGCGCGACCATCACCCGCTACTGCTCCTCCTCGGTGCAGACCTCGCGGATGGCGCTGCACGCGATCAAGGCCGGCGAGGCCGACATCATCGTCTCGGCCGGCGTCGAGACCGTCTCCCGCTTCGTCAAGGGCACCTCCGACCACCTCCCCGACACCGTCAACCACCTCTTCGACGACGCCCAGTCGCGGACCACCGCGACCGCAACGTCCAACGAGAAGTGGCACGACCCGCGCGAGGACGGCCTGCTGCCGGACGTCTACATCGCGATGGGCCAGACCGCGGAGAACCTCGCCACCTCGCGCGGCATCTCCCGCCAGGAGATGGACGAGTTCGGCGTACGTTCGCAGAACCTCGCTGAGAAGGCCATCGCCGACGGCTTCTGGGCCCGCGAGATCACCCCGGTCACCACCCCTGACGGCACCGTCGTCTCGGCCGACGACGGCCCCCGCGCCGGCGTCACCCTGGAGGCCGTCTCCGGCATGAAGCCGGTCTTCCGCGAGGACGGCACCGTCACCGCCGCCAACTGCTGCGCCCTCAACGACGGCGCCGCCGCCGTCGTGGTCATGTCCGACACCAAGGCCGCCGAGCTCGGCGCCAAGCCGCTGGCCCGGATCGTCTCCACCGGCGTCTCCGGCCTCTCCCCCGAGATCATGGGCCTCGGCCCGGTCGAGGCGACCCGGAACGCGCTGAAGTACGCCGGCATGTCGATCGGCGACATCGACCTGGTCGAGATCAACGAGGCCTTCGCGGCCCAGGTGATCCCGTCCTACCAGGACCTCGGCATCGACATCGACCGCCTCAACATCAACGGCGGCGCCATCGCCGTCGGTCACCCCTTCGGCATGACCGGCGCGCGCCTGCAGAACACCATGCTCAACAGCCTCGACTGGCACGACAAGACCACCGGCCTGATCACCATGTGCGTCGGCGGCGGCCAAGGCATGGCGATGATCCTCGAGCGCATCTGACCAACTCGCGCCGAGTCGGCACAACCTGACCACATCCCCCGCCGAGTCGGCTCGTCATGACGAGCCGACTCGGCGGGCGTCAGCGCATCTCGATGCCGGGACGGTCGCAGATCAGGTAGTCCGAGACGGCGTTCATCACCCGGCCCAGGGCCTCGAAGTCCTCGTCGCTGACCAGATCGACGAGATACTCGCGTACGCCGCTGACATGGACCGGCGCCGCCTCCCGCAGCAGCTCGAAGCCGCGGTCGCTGAGAGCGGCGACGACTCCGCGGCCGTCGTCGGCCGAGTTGCGGCGCTCGACGAGACCGGCCCGCTGCATCCGGGTGATCGTGTGGGTGATCCGGGAGCGCGAGTGAGCCAGCGAGTCGGCGAGCTGAGCCATCCGCATGGCGCCGTCGTTCTCGGAGAGGCGTACGAGGATCTCGTACTCGGGAAGAGAGATGTCGAAGCGGTCGCGCAGATCGGCGTCCAGACGATCATCGAGCAGGGTCATCCCCATCATCAGCGCACGCCACGAGCGTTGCTGCTCTTCGTTCAACCACCGAGTCTCATCACCCACGGGGCATTACGTTAGTCCTCTCTCCCGGTTGTTCCATGCACTGGCCCGTCAACTCCCGCGGATCGACCCGGGACCAAGGGCGGAAAGATGTCGGGACCTAAGCCCGTCCCGGTGGCCTCGGCGACGTCAGAAACAATTCGCCACCGCCTCGGGTAAAGGCGAAGATGAGGCAGTGTCCAATCCCCCTGCTCTCGGTCTCCGTGACTTCCTAGCCGCACTGCCACGCGAGGGCCGCTGGCTCTTGGCGACTGTCGCGATCCAGCTCCTCGGTCGCGGCATGACGTTGCCTTTCACGATCATCTACCTGCACGAGGTACGCGGCTTCGACCTCGGCCTCGCGGGCACCCTGATGGGCCTGATCGCCATCGTCGGCTTCGTGGTCACCGGCCCTGCAGGCACCCTGATCGACAAGTACGGCGCCCGCCCGGTCATCCTCGGCGGCCTGGTCTGCGCGATCGCCGGCGACGTCCTGCTCGCCTTCGCCGACACCCCCGTGCTCGCCGGCGCGGCCCTGTGCCTGCTGGGCGTCCAGGCCGGAGTCTCCTGGCCGGCCGCCAACGCCTTGGTCGCCACCGTGGTCGAGGGTGAGCTCCGACAGCGCTACTACGGGGTGAACTTCGCCCTGATCAACCTCGGCATCGGCGTCGGCGGCGTCATCGGTGGTCTCTTCATCGACGTGACCCGACCCGAGACGTTCACCTACGCCTTCCTCGGCAACGCCGCCACCTTCACGATCCCGGCCCTCGTCCTGCTCGGCCCGCTGCGCCATCTGCACGGCCGCGCCGCGCGCCCTGCCGCCGACGCCCCCGATGCAACCGCGTCGTACGCCACGATCCTGCGTCGGCCCGAGGTCGTCTGGCTGGTGGCGATCGGGGTCCTGCTCTCCACCCTCGGCTACGGCCAGATCGAGAGCGGGTTCCCGGCCTACTCGCGTCAGATCGCCGAGGTCTCGACCCGGGTCGTCGGGTTCGCGTTCGTGGTCAACTGCGCCGTGATCGTGCTCGCCCAGTTCTGGGTCATGAACCGGGTCAGCGGCCGCCGGCGCACCCGGGTCCTCGTCGCCACCGCGGCCATCTGGGGCGTGGCGTGGGTCGTGTTCGGAGCGACCGGCCTGGTGCCAGGCTCCGTCGCGGCCATCATCGGTGTGATCGCCTTCCAGGGCCTGTTCTTCGCCCTCGGCGAGACGCTGATGCAGTCGGCCTTCCCCGCTCTGACCAACGACATGGCTCCCGACCATCTGCGCGGGCGCTACAACGCGATCAACTCGGCCTCGTTCCAGACCGGAGCGATCATCGGCCCGGTCCTGGCCGGGTTCCTGCTCGAGCACGGCCAGTCGACCATGTTCATCGCACTGATGGTGGTCGGCTGTTTCGGGATCGTCATCGCCTCGATGCGGCTCGAGCGCCGGATCACCCCCGCTGTGAACGGGTTGCGTCCTCCACTGATCCCCGAGTCGGCGCAGACCAACGCCTGACCCCGTCGAGTCGGCTCGAACTGACACGACTCCCGCCGAGTCGGCTCGTCATGACGAGCCGACTCGGCGGGATCATCGGTCAGAATGCGCCGACTCGGCGCGGGTCGGGTCAGTCGCGGGTGAGGCGACGGTGGGTGACCCGGTGGGGGCGGGCGGCCTCCTGGCCGAGGCGCTCGATCTTGTTGGCCTCGTACGACTCGAAGTTGCCCTCGAACCAGAACCACTCGCCTTCCTTCTCCTCGGTGCCCTCCCAGGCGAGGATGTGGGTGGCGATGCGGTCGAGGAACCAGCGGTCGTGGGAGGTGACCACGGCGCAGCCCGGGAAGTCGAGGAGCGCGTCCTCGAGCGAGGACAGGGTCTCGACGTCGAGGTCGTTGGTCGGCTCGTCGAGGAGCAGCATGTTGCCGCCCTGCTTCAGCGTCAGCGCCAGGTTGAGGCGGTTGCGCTCACCACCGGAGAGCACGCCGGCCTTCTTCTGCTGGTCGGGACCCTTGAAGCCGAAGGAGGCGACGTAGGCCCGCGAGTTCATCTCGAAGTTGGCGACCTTGATGAAGTCCAGGCCGTCGGAGACGACCTCCCAGACGTTCTTGTTCGGGTCGATGCCACCGCGGCTCTGGTCGACGTAGGAGATCTTCACCGTCTGACCGACGTTGAGCTCACCCGCGTCGGGCTGCTCGGAGCCGGTGATCATCCGGAACAGGGTGGTCTTGCCGACGCCGTTCGGGCCGACGATGCCGACGATGCCGGCGCGCGGGAGCGAGAAGGAGATGTCGTCCCACAGGGTGCGGCCTTCGAAACCCTTGGTCAGGCCCTTGGCCTCCATCACCACGTCACCCAGACGCGGGCCCGGCGGGATGTTGATGTCGGCGGTGTCGATCTTGCGGGCCTTGTCCGCCTCGGCGGCGAGCTCCTCGTAGCGAGCCAGACGCGACTTCGACTTGGTCTGACGGGCCTTGGCGTTGGAGCGGACCCACTCCAGCTCCTTCTCGAGCATCCGGGCGCGCTTGGCGTCCTTGAGGCCCTCGACCTTGAGACGGTCCTTCTTCGTCTCCAGGTAGGTGGAGTAGTTGCCCTCGTAGCCGTGGATCGAGCCGCGGTCGACCTCGGCGATCCACTCGGCGACGTTGTCGAGGAAGTAACGGTCGTGGGTGACGGCCAGGACCGCACCCTTGTAGGACTTGAGGTGACCCTCCAACCACTGCACCGACTCGGCGTCGAGGTGGTTGGTGGGCTCGTCGAGCAGCAGCAGGTCGGGCTCCTGCAGGAGCAGCTTGCACAGCGCGACCCGGCGGCGCTCACCACCGGAGAGGTTGTCGACGATCGCGTCGCCCGGCGGGCAGCGCAGCGCGTCCATCGCCTGCTCCAGCTTGGAGTCGATGTCCCAGGCGTTGATGTTGTCCAGGAAGGTCTGGAGCTCACCGGTCTCGGCCATCAGGGCGTCCTGGTCGGCGTCGGGGTCGCCCATCTCCATGTAGGCGTCCTCGAGGCGCTTCATCTTCGACTTGATCTCGCCGACGGCCTCCTCGACGTTCTCCAGGACCGTCTTGCCCTCGGTCAGCGGCGGCTCCTGCTGGAGCATCCCGACCGTCGCGTCCTGGTCACGGACGATGTCGCCGTTGTTGGGGTGGTCGAGCCCGGCCATCAGCTTGAGCAGCGAGGACTTACCCATACCGTTCGGGCCGACGACGCCGATCTTGGCACCGTGCAGGAACGAGAGGGTGACGTTGTCGAGGACGACCTTGTCGCCGTGGGCCTTGCGCACATTGCGCAGGGAGAGGATGTAGTCGGCCATGGTGCCCACCCTAATGAGGGAGAGGCACGCCGGTACAACCGGCGCACCCCGCCACCGGGGCCGGTGCGCGCCCGACTCACCTCACGCCGCCACGGAGGTCTCCGTCTCGTCAGTCGCCTCGCCCTCGTCCGGGGTGGCCGGCTTCTGGTCCCACGGGTCCGCGCCCGGAGCTCGCCAGTCGGCGAGCGGGTCCCGCTCGGGGTCGTCCTCGCGCGGTTCCAGAGCCGGGGCGACGGCCGCGGCCAGTGACCTCGGGTTGCGCGACAGGCTGCTCAGCCCGCGGTTGAGGTCGTGGCCGACCACGTTCGCCTCGACCTCGAAGGTGTTGACCTCGAGCCCGTCCTTGTTGACGTAGCTCCGAGCCGTCAGCCGGCCGTGGACGACCACGGCGTCGCCCTTGCGCAGCGAACGCCCGACGTTCTCTCCCAGCTGTCGCCAGGCACTCACCGAGAACCACTGCGTCACGCCGTCGCTCCACTCCCCGGTCGCGCGGTTGAGCTTGCGCGGGGTGCACGCCATCCGAAAGTTCGCCACCGAGACGTCGCCGACGCTCCGCACGACAGGATCGGCGCCGACATTGCCACGCAGGGTGATGGTCGCTTCGTTCATCGTTGTCTCCTCAGGTGTTCGCGCCCGCCTGGTGCGGGCCTCGGAGACAACCCTGCGCTCGACCGCCGACAGTTTCGGGCGGCGTACGCCCGCCTGTGGACAACCCCGGATCGAACCGTCCTTGTGGACAGTGATCGGCCCGAAATCGGGCCGATCGATCAGCGCAGCGCCTTGGCCACCCCGTGCCGGAGCGCGCTGTAGGCCGCCAGCTCGGTCTCGATCGGATCCACGACGAGCTCCCGCGAGACGTCGGCGACCGCCGTACGCAGCCGCGCATCGGCCGCACGCGCCCGCCGCCGAGCGGTGCTGATCACCAGCAGATGGCACACCGCCCACAGCACCAGACCGAGCCCGGCACCCCCGAGGAACAGGACATACGGCAGCTCGACACCGGCCACCGAGGGCGTCACCTCACCGACCGCGGCCGCCCCGGACAGCAGCAGCGCCACGGACCACACCAGCCCGACGCCGGCCACGATGATCAGAAGCCACTGGAGCACCTTGACCAGCCCGGTCCACATCGGCAGCCGCTCGGCGTTCAGGTCGACGCTCCCGACCGAGGCGTCGAGGCTGTCGGCGAGGTCGTCCATCCGGGAGACCGATGCCCGGCGGATCGCGTCACGCCACGGCGAGGCGAGCCCGGCGCCGGCCTCATCAGCCAGCTGACGCACCTCGGTGTCGACCCGCGCCCGCTCGACGGCGGTGGTCTGCGGCAGCGAGGTCCTAGCGCGCCCGGCCAGCTGGGTTGCCTCCTCGCCCAGCGCAAGATGGAGCCGCTTCAACGGATCCGGCTTCAGCCGGGACACCCAGGAGACCAGCGGCCAGCCGGTGGCCGCCCGGGCCCGGGTGCGTACGGACCGTTCGACCGCATCCACCACGGTGGGCACCCCGGCAGCCTCTGCGATGGCGTCCTCGAGCGCCTCCACCCGCGGCTTGGCGAGCGAGCGCGGCTTGGCGTCACCGGATGCCTTGGCGAGCTTGACCGCAGCCGTCTTGATGTCGGCCGAGAGCCGCGACTTGTTGGCACGCTTCGCCGCGGCCCGCTGAGCGATCTCCGTCTTGAGCTGCGGGATCCCCCAGCCGAGCTTGGCCGAGACCGGGATCACCGGGACGTTGCGCAGCCCGTCCTGGTCGAGCAGGCGGCGTACGTCACCGAGCATCGCCTCGCGACGGTCCTCGGGCACGCGGTCGATGTGGTTGAGCACCACGACCATGATCTCGGAGTGGGTCCGGAGCGGCTGCAGGTAGCGGTCGTGGATGGCCGCGTCGGCGTACTTCTGCGGGTCGAGCACCCACACCAGCATGTCGGCGAGCTCGACCAGCCGGTCGACCTCGAGATGGTGAGAGACCTCGGTGGAGTCGTGGTCGGGCAGGTCCAGCAGCACGACGCCGTCGAGCTCGTGCCCCTCACGGCGGGTGTCGAGCATCGAGTCGCGGGTCGTCTGGTGCCGCTCGGGGATGCCGAGCCACTCGAGCAGCTCCTGAGCGCCCTCCGAGCCCCACACGCAGGCAGTCGCCCACGAGGTGGTGGGCCGACGGACCCCGACGGCAGAGAGCTCCAGCCCGGTCAGGGCGTTGAACGTGGAGGACTTGCCCGAGCCGGTCGCCCCCGCGACCCCGACGACCGTGTGGTCGGCGGACAGCTTGAGACGTCCCTGGGCCTTGTTGACCACGGTGCGCGCATCCTCGACGATCCCGTCGTCGAGGCGCCCCGTCGCGGCGGTGGTCGCAGCGTTCAGTCCGTCCAGTCGCTCGCCGAGATCTCCACCCCGGCTGACCAGGTTCTTCGCACCTTCGAGCAGGCCGCTCAATGATCCCCCTTCAATCGCTGACACGTCTCAGTCATCGCTGCGCTGGCTGGCGAACCGAGCATCGCCCACCTTCCGCGCGGCGTGCCGCAGCCGCTCCGGCGCGCCGTGGTCGATCTGCAGTGCGTCGACCTGACCGGTATAGCGGGCGCGCTCCTCGTCGACGAGCCCCACGATGCGCTCCTCCAGCGCGTTGCGCGCCCGGGACGCCAGCCCGCGCACGGCCTGGTCTCCGAAGACCGCCTCCAGGAGCTTCTGGCCGATCAGGAGGGTGCCGCCGGCGATGCCCACCTCGGCACCGACGAGCGCGCCTCCGGTCGAGGCGAAGACGACCACCATCAGCGCGACGCCGAGGCCGTTGACCCCGTAGGAGAGGAACTTCGCGGTCGTACGCTTGTCCTGGCCCTCGCTGCGCACCATCTCGAGCACGTCCTGCTGCCAGTCGCGCACCGCACGTTCGGCCTTGGGCCGCAGCGCGCGCGAGGCCCGGCCGAGGTCGGCGGGGCCGGCGCCGAGCAGCCCGCGCCCGGCCGGGCTCATCTGCCAGGCCGCCTCCGCGCTCTCGGCGGCAGCCTCGCACTGCTCTAGGATCAGCATCTCCAAGCCACCTTGCACGGCCGCGGTCACGCGTTCGGCCTGCTGCGGCTTGCCCTTGATCGAGCCGAGGATCTTGTCGCGGATCATCCCGACCCTGGTCTCCAGCGCCTTGAGGATCTCGCCGGTGCCGACGAACTCCTGCCAACGCGCGAGCACCTCGCCACGCAGCAGCGTCCCGTCGGCGGTCGCCTCCATGATCGCCTTGAGCGCGTTGTCATAGGCCATGTCCGCATCGGTACGCAGCCGCTGAGCGGCCTCTCCCTGACCGTCTGCGGTGTCGGCGATCGGGTGGACATCCAGCGTCAGCGCCCGCACCGCTCCGTCGAGGGTCTGGGTGACGACCTGGTGACGCGCGGAGGCGTCGTCGGCGAGCATGTCGAGCCAGGCCCGCACCTCGGCGACGTGCTCGGCCGGCAGCAGTCCCTGCTCGGAGACCTCACCCTCGTGGACGATGAAGAGCGGGGAGTCCTTGAGCCCGCGCGAGGCGAGCATCCGGGCCAGATGGCCCGCGACGGTCTGGACGGCGTCGGGAGGGGTCCGGTCGAGCACCACTGCCACCGCGGTGGAGCGGTTGGCGGCGAGCTGGAGGAACTCCCAGGGCACCTGGTCGGCGTAGCGCGCGGCCGAGGTGACGAAGACCCACAGGTCGGCCGCGGCGAGCAGCTCGGCCGCGAGCACCCGGTTGGCCTCCTCGACCGAGTCGACGTCGGGAGCGTCCAGCACGGCCAGGCCGGGGTGGAGGCTGTCGCTGGCGACCAGCTGCAGCGCACCGGGGTCGTTGGTCGGATGCTGGACCCGCTCGAGTTCAGGCAGCAGCCGGTCCTGCCCGAACCAGCGGGCGTCGTCGGGATGGTGCACCAGAACCGGCGAGCGAGTCGTCGGCCGCAGCAGACCCGGCGTGGTCACCTTGGTCCCGACCAGCGAGTTCACCAGTGTCGACTTGCCGGCCCCCGTGGAGCCGCCGACGACCGCGAGCAGCGGCGCGTCGATGGTCATCATCCGCGGGATCACGTAGTTCTCGAGCTGCTCGACCATGTTCTGCCGCGCGGCGCGCTGCTCCTCCGCGCCGGGCAGGTCCAGCGGCAGGGTGACCTCGGACAGCGCCTGGTGGAGCTGCACGAGCGCGGTCACCATCCGGTTGCTCTCGCTGCCGGACAGGATCTCGGCCTTGGTGGCCTCGAACTCGGTCGTCGGCTGCTCGGCGAGCATCCCGGCGGTCTGCGCCTCGTAGGTCGCCGGTCCGGTCTCCGGTCCGGCTCCCGGCGCGTCCTCCGGAGCGACATCGTCTGGTGCGTGTTCCTCTGTCATCCGCTCATCACCTTTCCGCTCGGAAATGCGATGTGTGGACGTACTTCACTGATTCGGTCAACGTATGCCCTCCCCCGGGCGGCGAAGTCTGGCGGCGGGTTGCCACGCAGGAATCGCCAGTGCAAGTATCCGAGCTCGATCGCAGCCTGCTGGTATTCGCGCATGACCGCAACCCCTCGAGCGCCTCCGTGCGCCGCCGCGAACTTCCGTGCCTGCTCCCTGCGCCGCAGATCGACCACCCAGTCGATGTCGGTGTAGGGGATCAGCCCGCGTTGGGCGGCGTCGGAGAGCGACCGGGTCAGTACGATGCGCTCCGACTTTCGCCGCCAGACCGCGAATATCACCATCGAGACGAACGCGGGCACCATCACCACGACGTACGCCAGCAGGAACCCGGCCCCGTCATAGAGCAGTGTCGAGCCGTTCCAGGTCCCGTGGGCGAGCACGCCCGCGGCGAAGCCCAGCAGCGGCGCCACGACCTTGAGCCAGCGCTTGCGCGTCACCACCGCGACACCGATGCCGATGCCGATGAAGGCGGTGAAGAGCGGGTGGGCGAACGGGCTGAACAGGCAGCGCATCACGAAGACGGCGGTGAACTCACCGAGGTGTCCTGTGGTGCTGTCGCCCATGCCAGGCGTGCCGTTGTAGGTGCCGCCGAGGTAGAGGATGTTCTCGGTGAAGGCGAAGCCGATGCCGACCATGCCGGCGTAGACGATCCCGTCGAGCACGCCGTCGAGCAGGTGGCGGCGCCAGACCAGCAGCACCAGGAGGAACAGCCCCTTGGCCGCCTCCTCGGTCACCGGCGCCACGATCGCGAGCTGCGTCGGCTCGCTCCATCCGGCGATCAGCGCGCCGACGCTCTGCACGATCAGCGCCGCCGCGACAGCGACGAAGGCGCCCCACCCCAGGCCGAGGGCCAGCAGCGACTTCGGCTCGGGCTCGTAGCGATCGAGCCACAGGAAGGCGTAGACCAGCGGAACGACCGGGATGGCCGCGAAGAGGACGCCCAGGATCGCGCCGGTCGGGGCGAGATGGTCGTCGACGACACTGGTGCTCAGCAGAACGATCCCGAGCACCGGCAACGAGGTCAGCACGACCAGCACGCCCACCACGATGGTGAACGTGCGGTTGCTTCTCGTCGGATCCTTCGGGATCGCCCCCATGCGCGTCAGACTATCGGGCGTGTGCCTCCTGGTTGGGAGGGGACGCCGGTCGAGACGTTCTTCGTCCCATCAGTCGAGCGACGACCAGGGCGATGCCGACCGCGGCCCCGGTGAGCAGCAGGATCATCGCGGCCGGGTGGAGTCCGAACACGTCAGCCGGGACAGCACTGTTGTCCTGCAAGGTGGTGGCGACCCCGAACAGCAGCACGACGACAGCCGGCGCGATCAGCTGTGGCACCAGCCGAAGGACGTAACGCCACCACGGCCATGCCGCTCGACGCTTCGCCCAGCCGGGAGCCCGTCGCAGCCCGAGGACGCCCAAGCCCACCGCGAGAATGGTCAGTAGCCCGAGACCGAGGTCGACCAGAATCGCGACGGGAGCTCTGGTGCCCGGCTCGTGGCCCTCGGTGATCTCGATGATGCCACCGCTGATGTTCCACGGATGACCGGTCACGATCGTCGAGCTGTTCAGGATCACCATCACGCCGTAGCCGCTGCTCGGCACCAGGTGCTGCTGCGCGCTGACGGTCACGTCGGTGCCGCCGTGCCCGAGCCGTGCGGGTTCGACCCCGGCGGCCGAACCGACCCAGCCGAGGCCGGCCCGTGCCGATCCACCACCAGGCTGCACTGTGTGCGACTCCCGGACCAGGTCCGCCGAGAGCAGGCGTCGGCCGTCCGGACCGACGCCGCCGCGCTGCTGCATCGCCAGCCACTGCGCCATGTCGTGAGCCGTCGTCACCACTCCGCCCGCTCCAGCGACCATCGCCTCCATCTCAGGCCACTTCCACCCCCGCCCGTACGCCAGCACGTGACCATCGGCGAGCCCCGCGACATGCTCGTTGCTGGTCGTGGTGCTGAGCGTGTCGTCCATCCGCAGCGGCTCGAAGACGTTCGTACGCAGGTAGTCGTCGAACCCGGTCCCGCTGACCACCTCGACCAACCGGGCGGCGGTCCAGAAGTTGCCGTTGCTGTAGCGGTAGCCCGACCCGGGGTCGGCCGCCAGTGCCCACTCCCGCTGACGCGTAACCCCCTCCTTCAGGGTGTCCGCCGGCGGGATGATCGTCGGGGTGACGTGGCCCGAGGTGTGACTGAGCAGCTGCCGGACCGTGATCTCGGTGGCCCGGACATCCGCCATCTCGAACTCGGGCAGATAGCGCTTCACCGGTTGATCGAGCTCCACCTCTCCCTGGTCGACGAGCTGCAGCACCGCAAACGCCGTGATCGACTTCGAGACCGAAGCGATCCGCATCTTCGTGCTCGGCGTCACCTGTTGACCGTCCGAGGTCTCGCCGAATCCGCGCTCGTGGACGAGTTCGCCGTCATGCACCACGGCGATCTCAGCCCCCGGCAACCCATGCCGGTCGAGGTAGGACTCGACGAAGTCGTCGATCCTCTCGGTGTCCAAGGCGGTGGCCTGGGCTGCGGGCCGGGCCGTGGCCGGGCCGGCGCTCGTCAACGACGCCAGGACGAGCACCAGGGCCGTGAGGGAGAGAAGAATGTGCACGCGAGGCATGGGCCCATCATGGTCCGGCGGAGGTGTGTGCGTACCCGCCTAACGGTAGGTATGCACACTGACGAAAGTCGGTATCGGCACTGCGCGCGTGCGTTCGGGCACGGCGTACGATTCCGGTATGACGGAAAACGGCGCCCCCACCCCTGCAGACGACCACACCGAGAGCCACGACCAGACGGTTCCGGAGGCGTGGTCCGCGTTCATGAGGGAGGGCTGGGACGACCGCGAGGCCGAGGTCCCCGAGCATCCGATCACCCCTTGGGCGGCCGCCCGCCGCGAGCGCCTCTCGGGCATCTTCCCGGGTGAGCGCCTGGTCGTCCCGGCCGGCACCTACAAGGTCCGCGCCAACGACACCGACTACCGCTTCCGCGCCGACACCGCGCACGTCCACCTGACCGGCAACCAGACCTCCGACGCCGTGGTCGTCATCGAGCCCGACGGCACCTCGGTGCTGTACGCCCGCCCGCGCAGCGGTCGCGACACCGACGAGTTCTTCCGGGACCGTCAGTACGGTGCGCTCTGGGCCGGGGCGCGCCCCTCGGCCCGTGAGCTCTCCGACTCGCTCGGCATCGAGGTACGCCACGTCGACCAGCTCGAGTCCGGTCTCGCCGGCAACACCCCGACCCGCGTGCTCCGCGGTGTCTCGGCCGATGTCGACAAGCTGGTCGCTCCCGCTGAGAGCTCTCGGGACGCGGAGTTCGCCAAGGCGCTCTCCGAGCTGCGTCTGATCAAGGACGAGTGGGAGCTCGGCGAACTGAAGGAGGCCTGCGACATCACCGTGCGCGGCTTCACCGACGCGGTCAGCGAGTGGGACCAGGTCCTGAAGCACGGCGAGCGCTGGATCGAGGGCACCTTCTTCCGCCGCGCCCGCGCGGAGGGCAACGACCTCGGCTACGACTCGATCGTCGGCGGTGGCGCCCACGCCACCACGCTCCACTGGATCGACAACGACGGGCCGATCGTCCCCGGCGAGCTGGTCCTGCTCGACATGGGCGTCGAGGGCCACAACCTCTACACCGCCGACATCACCCGCACGCTCCCGATCTCCGGGAAGTTCACGCCGCTGCAGCGCAACCTCTACGAGCTCGTCTACAAGGCCCAGCAGGCCGGCATCGAGGCGATCCGCCCGGGGGTCACCTTCCGGGCCGGCCACTTCGCCGCGATGGAGATCCTCGCCCACGGCCTCGACGACCTCGGGCTGCTGCCGGTCTCCGTCGACGAGGCGCTCTCCGAGGACAACAAGACCTACTCCCGCTGGACCCTCCACGGCGTCTCGCACATGCTCGGTCTCGACGTCCACGACTGCGCCTCTGCGTCGAAGGAAACCTACATCGAGGGGCCGCTGCAGGAAGGCATGGTCCTCACCGTCGAGCCTGGCCTCTACTTCCAGAAGGAGGACAAGCTCGTCCCCGAGGAGCTGCGCGGCATCGGCATCCGCATCGAGGACGACATCGTCGTCACCAAGGACGGCTCGGTGAACCTGTCCAAGGGCCTGCCGCGCACTGCCGACGACGTCGAGGCGTGGATGGGTCAGTATCTGTGAGGTGAATGCTGACCGAGGTAACTCAGTCGAGTCGCGGTTCCTGCGTGGAGTTCCACGAGGGAAGCGGCTGCTGACCGAGTTACCCTTCGACAAGCTCAGGACATCGCCTCGGTCGGCGATCGCCGTGGCCGGTTGCCTAGCCCTGGCCTCGGCGCTGATGGCGTGCAGCCCAGGACGTACGCCACGACAGCAGCCCGCCGCTTCACCATCCGCGACGGCGTCCCCGTCCGCGCCCCCGTCGAGCAGTTCTGACGACATCTTCGAGGGAGCCGTGGTCGGGATCGACCCGGGCCACAACGGCGGCAACGCCGGCGCCCCCGAGGTGATCAACGAGCCGGTGTGGAACGGGCGCTCGCAGAGCCCGTGCAACACCACTGGCACCGCGACCGACGACGGCTATCCGGAGACCGACTTCACCTGGGCCGTGGCCACGAAGCTCGCCGCCGACCTGCGCGCCTCCGGCGCGAAGGTGGTCATGACCCGAGACAGCAACACCGGAGTCGGGCCGTGCATCGATGAGCGGGCGGAGATCATCAACGACGCGAAGGCCGACGTCGCGATCGACATCCACGCCGACGGCGCGGCCGCCTCCGAGCGCGGCTACTCGCTGCTGATCCCGGTGCCCTCAGGCACGAACGACGAGGTCGTCGAGCCCTCCCGACGCTACGCCCGGATGCTCCGCACCGAGATGCGAAAGACCGGGATGCCGCTGGCCTCCTACCTCGGCGAAGGCGGGTTCGTGGAGCGCGACGACCTCGCCGGCCTCAACCTCACCACGGTGCCGCAGGTGCTGCTCGAGACGGGCAACATGCGCAACGCCCGCGATGCGCGCCTGCTGAAGTCCGACCGGTTCCAGAAGCGGACGGCCGCCGCCATCAAACGGGCGATGGCGGCGTACCTCCGCTCACGCTGAGCTCAGCCCATCTCGGGCCGGGATCAGAGCTTCCGCCACTCGACGGGCTCGAGGTCGTACTCCTCGGCGATCGGTCCCCACGCCTTGGCGGCCGCCTTCTTCGAGTCGTGGCTGGCCAGGCTGAGCTGGGTCGCCTTCGCCAGCTTGCCCTTGCCCCCGACGCACTCGCCGTCAGCATTGACCTTGCGCTTCTCGCCCCACGCCGCGAAGGCGAGGTCGGCGTTCTGGGAGGTCAGCCATGCGGACTCGAGGTTCTTGACGAGCTTCCGCGATCCCGGGAGGGTGGCGGTGTCGATCTTGGCGACCTTCGTCGCCAGCGTCTTGCGAGACGCCGCGGCGTCCTCGAAGGTCTGGATCGCCTCATCGATGTTCTCGCACGCCTCGAGGTCCGCCTGAGCCGCGCCGATGGCCGACTTGTCCTTGGCCGAGGTCTGGATGAGCTCGTCGATCTTCTTGGCCTCGCCCGCGGCGCCGCCCTCGGTCGTGGTGGCGCCCTGGGTGGTGCCGGTCTTCGCGTTGGCGTCGCCGCTGTTGTTGACCACGCCGATGACGAAAGCGATGATCCCGACCACGACCGCCACCACCAGGATGATCAGGCCCCAGCGCTTCAGATCGAGGCCACCCGGCCCCTTGCCCTGACCACCCTGGCCGCGCTGCGGCTCGTAGCGAGCGTCGTAGGCATTCCCGTACGGGTCGTAGCCCTGCGGCGCCATCGGAGGCGGCGCCGGGGTGTTGGGCCCGCCGCCGACCGGCGGCTGCCCCACCAGGGTGGCGTCGGCGTAGACGTTCTGCGCGTAGGGGTCCTCGTACGGCTGACCGAACGGCTCCTCGGACCGATCCTGCGGCTGCCCGAACGACTGGTCGTAGTTCTGGTCGAAGCCTTGGTCGTAGTTCTGGTCGTAGGCCTGCTCATACGGCTGGTCGAAGCCCTGGGACCACTGGTTGTGGTCCGGCTCCAGCTGCGGCGCGAGGGGCGCATAGGCGGGATCACCGTACGCAGGGGGCTGCTGTGCCTGGCCTGGCTGATCGTCCTCGTAGCGTGCGGCGGGTGCCGGAGCGTCGAACTGCTGCGGCGGCGCGAACTGCTCGAACTCATCGCGCGGGCGGGTGCCGCCAGGAGCGTCGTCGCCGGCGTCGAACCGAGGACTCATTGCAACTTGGGTCTCGTCCGGACGGGGCGGCTCCGGCTGACGACGCTCGACCGGCGGCATCGCCTCGTGGGTCGCCTCATCGGCCAGGCCGCCCCTCTGCGGCGCAGGATCGACGAAGGTCGGGTGCTCGGCACTCTGGTTGTGCGCCGCGGCCGGACGCGAAGGAAGCGGCGCCATCGTCGGCTCGGGGCTCTGCGCCTGGGGCCCCGGCATCGACGGCTCGGGTGCGGACTGCTCAACCACCCGCTCCTCGATCGGCGTCGGTGCGGCTGCCCGCGGCTCAGGCTCCTGCGAGGTCGGCTCCGGCTCTTCCTCGTCGCGCTTGCGCTTGGGCAGGAAGAGCGACTGCGACTGGCTGGCGAGCTCCGGCTCGAACTTCGGCGTACGCGCCGCCAGCCCGAACAGGCCACCACCGTCCGAACCTGCGGGCGGCGGGGCCATGCCGCCGCCGAAGGCCGGCTGCTCACCGCTGGACCCGGTCATGTTCAGCTGGGGCGCCATCGAGGCCCCCGGCGTACGCCTGACCTGTCCGAGCGGCAACGGGGCCGGCTCAGCGTCGGCCTCAGGCGCGGGCGTAGCAGCTTCCTGCCCACGCCGCGGCAACGACAGACCACCCTGCTCAGGTTCGGCACCCCGCTGCGGCAGTCGCGGAGGGGCGACCGGTTCCGGTGCACCCTGCGACGGCGGCTGATGAGCGCTTCTGACGGGGGTCCCACAACCTGTGCAGAAGCGCATACCGGTGACGGCTGCACCGCACGAGGTGCACATGGACTCCATAGTCATGTCCGGGGACCTTACCGATGATCCGGTCCAGTCTCGAACCCTCGTGGTCCGACACCTGGACACTCAGGTCGACAGTGTGGGGACAGTGCGCCCAAATACCCCCCACACCTTGGTAACACTCCGGTCAGTGTTCCGGATTGCGATGCACACATGGGATACGGGGACCGGTAAGATCGGGCGCGGCCTGCGCAAACCCACCTCGGACGAGGTGCCCACGCGGGCCACGCCTCCGTAGCTCAGCTGGATAGAGCATCGGCCTTCTAATCCGACGGTCACAGGTTCGAATCCTGTCGGGGGCGCCACCGGAAACCCGTGTGGGTTAAATCATGCGCCCGCGCGTGTTTCCACCTCAGCCGCGGCAGCAGCCGACCGCCCGGCATACACGGTCCTGAAGAACGGCAGGGTTCGGTGCACCAGCGGACCGATGAGCAGCGCCTCCGCGACCGTGCCGACGCCCACGAGACCGCCGAGCATCCAGCCGACCGCGAGCACGGTGATCTCGACGCCCCCTCGGCAGAGCCAGACCGGGGCGCCGGTCCGCTCGTGCAGACCGGTCATCAGACCGTCACGCGGACCAGGACCGAGGCCCGGGGCGATGTAGATACCCGTCGCTGCGGCGAGCAGGAGCAGGCCGCCGCTGAACAGCGCGATCTGAGCCCACAGATCGGTGGGCTGCGGGAGCACCCGGAACCCGACCTCGGCGGAGGTGCCGACGAGCAGAACGTTCAGCACCGTGCCGACACCCGGCCGCTGGCGCAGCGGGATCCAGAGCAGCAGGACGACCAGCCCGATCAGGTTGGTCATCATCCCGAAGGAGACGCCGGTGATCTCGACGAGTCCTGAAGTCAGCGCATTCCACGGAGCCAGGCCGAGCGAGCCCTGTACGAGCATGGCGACTGCGATGCCATAGAGGAAGAGTCCAGTTATCAACCAGGAGAGCGACTTCACAGAGAGATCCTTCACGATTGCAAAGCCAATCACGGGTCCAATCAAAGGTAAAGGAGCCAATCAGCGTAAGGTGGACTCATGCCTCGCGGACGAATCGGTGCCACTGCCCTCGCTGGCCTGCTCGGTCAGTGGCACGGGGACGGCCCGGCCTATGAGAACCTCGCCGAACGGATCCAGCTGCTGCTGATCGACGGACGGCTCTCCGCCGACGTACGGCTTCCGTCGGAGCGCGAGCTCTCCGAGCGGCTGATGCTGAGCCGCACCACGATCACCGCCGCCTACCGTCGGCTGCGAGAGCGCGGCTACGCATTGAGCGTGCAGGGTTCGGGCACGACGACGAAGCTTCCGCCGACCGCGCCTGACTCCTTCACCGAGGGCGGCGAGATCGACCTGGTCAGGGCCACCTTGCCGGCCACCCGACGGCTCCCAGAAGCAGCCGTCGAGGCGACCAAACGGCTCGCCGACCACATGACCGGCCCCGGCTACACGCTGTGGGGCATCGAGGAGCTCCGCGCCGAGATCGCGGCGCGCTACACCGTTCGCGGCCTGCCGACCGACCCCGACCAGATCATGGTGACGACCGGCGGTCAGAGCGCGATCGCGCTGCTCGCCCGCACCGTGATCAGCCGCGGTGACCGGGCCTACGCCGAGAGCCCGTCCTATCCCAACGCGTACGACGCCCTGAGCCTCGCCGGTGCCCGGATCATCACGAGCCCGGTGACCACCGACGCCGGCTGGGACATGCCCGCGATGGAGGCGGCCATCGCCCGGACGACACCTGTGATGGCGTACGTCATGCCCGACTTCCACAACCCGACGTCTCGCTCGATGTCGACCGAGGACCGGCTCCGCCTGCTGCACGCGGCTGCCAAGGTCGACACGCTCGTGGTGGTCGACGACACCACCGCCGAGCTGGACATCGACCGCAGCCACACCTTCCCGCCGCTGGCCGCGATGGCAGATCAGCATCAGGCCCGGGTCGTCCACATCGGCTCCGCGAGCAAGATGCTGTGGGGAGGGCTGCGGGTCGGCTGGATCCGGGCCGATCCGGTGCTGCTGACCCAGATCGCCAGCGGACGCTCCGCCACCGATCTCGGCACCCCGATCTGGGAGCAGCTGGTCACCACCATCCTGTTCCAGCATCTTCCCGAGATCCTCGAGGAGCGTGCCGCGCAGCTCGCCGCGGGGCGTGCTGCGCTCTATCACGCGATGCGGGAGCATCTCCCCGACTGGGAGCTGCCGCCACGTATCGACGGCGGGCTCTCCGCCTGGGTCGGTCTCCCGGCGCCGGTGAGCTCCCAGCTCACCCTCGCCGCCAGGCCCCACGGACTGCTCGTCACCGCCGGGCCCCGGTTCGGGGTCGACGGGGCGTACGAACGTCATCTGCGGCTGGCGATCACGCCCCGACCCGAGCTCGTCCGTCGCGGAGTCGAGATCCTGGCCGAGGTCTGGCCGCGTGCCGCCTCCACCCCTGCGCTGGCCCTCACCACCTCCGAGGCAGTGGTCTGACCGGCATCAGCCACGCTCAAGGGCTTCGAGCGCCCACAGCCCGAGGCCCTCGAAGCGTGCCGACTCATAGCTCGGCACGTCCCCGCTGGTGGCGTCCAGGAGCCGGCGGGTCGTGATGTGCGAGGCGCCGCGGGCAAGACCGGCTCGAGCCAGCTCGGCTGCTGCGGTCGCCGGCGGCGGATCCTCGTGGCGCTGCCGCGCCCGTCGCCGCTCGTAGTCGAGCTCGTCGACGGCGATGGTTCGGATGATCGACTCGGCACTCCCGAGGCTGCGGGTGTCCTTCAGCGCACGGGCGAGCGGAAAGTCGTGAGCATCCAGGTCCTCGAGGAGCCACACCGCGGCGCTCTCCTCGGTCACCGGAACCGGTGCACACCCCCGCCTCATCTCGACGGCACCCCGGAGGCCGTACGCCGCGGCTGCCGCCAGGGTCGTCGCCTCGGTGGGATGCCAGCTGAGCGGATCGCGAAACCTGTCCACATCCGTCGCCACGAGCTCTCCGGCACGCTTCGCGCCGAGGTCGCGGAGGATCCCGGTCACCGCCTCAGCGGAGAGCTCCCCGTCCACCCCAGGACCGAGAACGGCAAGCTGAACCGGAAGATCGACGTCGAGGGCCGCGGCCAGCGTCAGTGAGTCGGCCAACGGACTCAGCAGCCCGGCCTCGTCGCCCCGAGCGACGATGTCACCACCGACATCCACCACGGTCAGCGCATCGACACCCAGCGCCCGGGAGAAGTGCGTGAGCTGTTGCCCCAGCCCGATCGCCCCACCGGAGAAGTCGTGCAACAGCAGACGCGCGTCCACGTCACCGGCCAACCGCGGCAACACGGACCGCCCGGACGGCAGCGTGTCCGCCGATGTCGATATCTCGGCCCGTACGCCATCGATCAGTCGAAGTCCGATGAAGTCACCCCGCGAGCGCGGCCCAGGCACCGGATCGATGCGAAGCCGCTCCCAAGCACACGTCGACACCAGAGCCCTGCCGTCCGCGTCGGGTTCGAGAACCCCGCGCACCAACAGCGCCCCGAGGGCATCACCCCCACCACCGGACGCGACGTAGAGAGTGCTCACGCTGTCGATTGTGGCCTCTGAGAATCGTTGGCGCCACCGTCGTATGTCACTCAGCGGTCCTTGTGACTACGCCGCGAGGTCGTGGTCAAGGAGTACGGCGCGCAGCATGAACTCGGCTGTGGACAGGGGCGGTTTGTCCGACGCCCAGGCCTCCGGTGGTGGGCTGGTGTAGGTGTGCCCGGTGGGTGTGATGGTGATGATGCTGCCGTCGGGTCCGGGTCTTGCCTGCCAGCCGAGCGCTTCCTTGGCCTGATTACATCGCTCACACAACCCTTGAAGGTTCTCGGCGCTTGTTGCGCCGCCGTCCGCGTGGCGTTCTACGTGGTCGACGTTGCGGATCGGGGCGTCGCAGCCGTTGGTGCGGCAGATCCCGCCGTCTCGGGTGGTGATGAACTCTGCGAGTCCGTCGGGGGCTTTGCGGGAGCGGGACTCCATCGCGACGAGCTGGCCGGTCGGGTCGGTGAACAGTCTCCGGACGAAGACCTCGGCGTCGGCGAGTGCTTCACGGGCCCAGGTCGCGGGGACGGGGCCATAGCCCTCGACCATGGCGGGCTGGTCAGCGTCGTTGGTGAGAGCGTCGGCAGTCATCACGATCTTGACCTCGATCCGAGGCTTCACACCTTCGGTGCCTGCGCGTCCGGTGACCCTGTCGACGAGGGTGTCGGCCATGACCTGGCCACGGGTTCGTTCATCGCCGGCCGCTTGGGCTGCTTTGGCGGCCTGGTCGAGGGCGGCGTAGACAGCGACGCCGTCCTTGACCGGCAACAAGGCGCCGAGCCAGGTCATGGTGTCCGGCGCCGGCCGGACACTGACCCGGCGGTCCCTATCCGCGTTCGAGGCCCGGGCTACGACGGATTCTTGGTCGAGGGTGATGGCGAGCTTCTTGGCGGCGTTCTCGAGCTGCCGTGGCCCCATGGCCACGACCCTCGGAACCTGCCCGTCTTCACCACGAGCGCAGAGCTGGTAGTCGATGACTCGACGGTCCTCGACCGAGAGGCAGGCGGTCTCGCGGGCGAGGATGCTGGCCTGCCACTGCGAAAACAACCCGGCCTTCATCAACGCATACGTGTGCGGCATCTCTGCCACCAAGACCTTCGCCAGACCAAGGAAACTGGCGCCCTTGACGGGTGAGACCCGCCGCGCCAACGCCACCTGGGACGCGACCCCTTCACCGAGCTTGCGGGCAGGAACCCCCGCCTCCGCTTGGCGGACGCGGACAGCGTCCTCGAGACGTACCGCCGCTTCTGCCTGCACCGCTTCGGCGACGCACTTGACCTCTTCGAGCCGAGTGATCCAGTCGACCAGCTCACTTTCGGACGCACCCAGGGGCGGCCCGGCAAGGAGCTGGTCGACGGTCTCATTCATACCCCCAATTATATGCGAAACAGCACGTCGCCGCTACCTGTTTGTGCTGGTCAGCCCCGAATTATGCGGTCAGTGAACATGTGACGTGATCTCCGCGCCACACCCTCGCCGCCGCCCCGATACTGGCGAAATCTTTTCTCGATCAGGTGCCGGGTCAAGGACCGCGGAGCGGCCGGCGAAGCCGGCGGGCCGAAGGCCCGTCCTTGACGCGGCGCATGATCGAGAAACAATCAATCAAGGGTCGGCGGCGAACCCAGAAACGAAGAAACAGTCGCGTAGCGAGGTGTCCCGAACCGACCGTGTTGGTCTCGACACGCCTCCGCCTAGCGGCTCCGGCGGCTCGACCAGCGGGGAGAGGCGGCTCGACCAGCGGGGCGAGGCGGCTCGACAAACGGCGAGGCGGCTCGACCAGCGGGGCGAGGCGGCTCGACAAACGGGGAGAGGCGGCTCGACCAGCGGCGGCGAGCCTCGGCACCGAGGCCCACCGAACAAGAAGTTCACCAGAACTCGTTGTGACCCGCACCACATTGAGTCACGATGTCCAGCATGCAAGGACTGATCCAAGACGCACCGCTGACCATCGAAACGATCATCCGGCGCGCCGAGCGCGTCTTCCCGACGCGGGAGATCGTCACCAAGACCGCTACCGGTCTGGAGCGCAACACGTTCAAGGACCTCGCCGTAGAGGTACGCAAGCAGGCAGGGGTGCTCGACAGGCTCGGCATCTCCGAGGGCGGCCGGGTGGCGAGCTTCGCTTGGAACACCCTGCGCCACCTGGCGCTCTACTACTCCGTCCCGTGCACCGGCCGGGTGCTGCACACGGGCAACATCCGCTACTTCCCCGAGCAGCTGGTCTACACCTTCAACCACGCCGAGGACGAGGCCGTCTTCGTGGACCGCTCACTGCTCGGTCTGCTGGCCCCGCTCCTCCCCCAGCTGACCACGCTCAAGCATGTGATCGTGATGGACGACGGTGCGCCGACGCCGCTCCCGGACGATCCGCGGGTCGTCTCCTACGAGGAGCTGATGGCCGACGCCGAGGAGGGGGCGATCGAAGGCCGAGTGACTGACGAGCGCACCGCCGCCGGGATCTGTTACACCTCCGGCACCACCGGCAACCCGAAGGGCGTGCTCTACAGCCACCGCTCTCAGTACCTGCACGCGCTGGCTTCCCTGGCCGGCAGCCTCTTCGGCACCAACGACCGTGACCGTGTGCTTCCCGTGGTGCCGTTCTTCCACGCCAACGGCTGGGGCTTCGCCCACTCCTCGCTGCTCGCCGGGGCCAACCTGATCCTGCCCGGACCCGACCTCTCGCCCGGCGGGATCATCAAGCTCCTCGAGGCCGAGAAGGTGACGATCGCCGCCGGCGTGCCCACGATCTGGATGGGCATGGTCCCGCTTCTGAAGGACGCCGACCTGTCCGCGCTGCGCGTGGTCATCTGTGGCGGGTCCGCGGTGCCGAAGTCGCTCTCGGAGGCGTGGCGCGAGGCGATCGGCCTGCCGATCACCCAGGCGTGGGGCATGACCGAGATGTCGCCGCTCGGCAGCGTGTTCAACGAGCGGGCCGAGATCGCCGACCTCTCCGAGGAGGAGAAGGCCGACTATCGTACGTCGCCGGGCATCCCGGCCGTCGGCGTCGAGCTCCGCATCGTGGAGCCGGGCACGACCGACGAGCTCTCCTGGGACGGCGAGACCACGGGCGAGCTGGAGTGCCGCGGTCCGTGGATCGCGTCGGGCTACTACAAGGTCGACGCGCCGAGCTCTTTCTCCCCCGACGGCTGGCTGCGCACCGGTGACATCGCCGCGATCGACCCGCTGGGCTACGTACGCATCGTCGACCGCACCAAGGACCTGGTGAAGTCCGGTGGCGAGTGGATCTCCACGGTCGCGATCGAGAACCTCATCATGGGCCACCCGAGCATCGCCGAGGCCGCGGTCGTCGCGGTGCCGCACCCCAAGTGGGGCGAGCGGCCGCTGGCGTTCGCGGTGGTCAAGGACGGTGAGTCGGTGACCAAGGAGGAGCTGCTCGGCTACCTCGCCGAGAACCTCGGCAAGTGGCAGGTGCCGGACGACGTGGTCTTCATCGACGAGGTGCCCAAGACCTCGGTCGGCAAGTTCTCCAAGAAGACGCTGCGCGAGGAGTACGCCGACTACAAGCTGCCCACCGCCTAGCTCGAGGCAGGCTCAGCCCAACTGCGCGAGGATCGAGTCGCACTCGTCCCTCGCGCAGCGGGCGTCCTCGTGCTTGCCCAGCGCGGCACGGGTCTCGGCGAGATGGCCGAGCGCGTCGGCGAGTCCGGGCAGGTCGCCGGCGGCGCGCAGCTTGGTCACCGCCTCCTCGAAGTGCCCGGCCGCCTCGTCGGCCGCGCCGAGCTGCTGGTGGATCCAGCCGATGGTGGCGACGACGTTGCCCTCGCTGCGGTAGCCCGGGGCGACCCGGCGCAGCTCCATGAGAGCCGCCTCGCAGTGCCGGAGCCCGGCCTCGTACGCCCCGTCGAGGGCCTCATAGAGACCCAGCCGGCCGGTCGTCCAGGCCGCGCGGATCGGGTCGCCGGCGCGAGCGAAGACGTCCGCCGCCCGAGCCGCGTACGCCGCAGCCCCAGCATGATCGCCGGACGCCGTGGCCACGGTGGCCAGCCGGTGCAGGGTCTTTCCCTCCGAAGCCAGATCGGCGGACTCCATCGCCAGGTCGAGAGCACGACCGAGGTGGTCGAGGGCGTCATCGACGCGCCCCAGGCGCCCGCAGGCGGCGCCCGCAGCGCGGTGCACGACGCCGAGTCCGCCCGGGTCGCCGCCCTGCGAGACCTCGCGGCGCACCCCGGGGAGCGCGGCCTCGGCCAGCGAGGCGAGCTCGATCCAGCGCCCTTGGAGGTCGAGCAGGCGCTCGAGCGCACCGATGAGCAGGACGATCCGGTCGGACGCGATGCCTCGGGCGACGGCGGCGTCGATCACCCGCGCCATCACGGGCAGCTGCGCCGCGATCCACGCCAGCGCCTCACCGCTGTCGCCGACGACCTCGATCGTGACACCGTCGCGCATCGGCTCGGTGGCGTCGAGATGGTTCTGATGAGGGTCGTAGGCGCTGTGCGCGGCGCGGGCGCTGAACACGTAGTGGTCGATCATCCGCAGCTCGGCCTGCTCACGCAACGAGTCCCGCTCGCCCGCGGCGAGGTCGGCGGCGTACTCCCGAAGCAGGTCGTGCAGCACGAACCGACCGGGAGCGACCTCGGTCACCAGGTTGGCCTCGCTGAGCTCGTCGAGCAGGCGGCGGGCAGGCACCCGGGAGATCCCGGCCAGGCTCGCCGCGGCCGGGACGGTGAACGTCGGCCCGGGATGCAGGCCGATCAGCCGGAACAGCCGCGCCGCCGGCTCGGACAGGTGTCGGACCGACCAGGAGAACGTCGCCCGGAGATCCCCACGGCCGCCGCCGAACCCGTCCAGGCGGGACTCGCCGAGCTCGTCGGCCAGGTCGGCGAGAGCGTACGCCGGGCGAGTCGCCGCCCGCGCGGCCACGATCGACAGCGTCAGCGGCAGCGAGGCGCACAGCGCGATGATCCGGTCAACGGCCTCCGGCTCGGCCAGGAGCCGCTCGTTGCCGAGCCTCCCGGCCAGCAGCTCGTACGCCTCGTCGTCATCGAGCAGGCCCAGCTCCATCGGTCTCGCTCCGGCCTCCGCGACCAGCCCGGAGAGCCTGTTTCGGCTGGTCACCAGGGTCATACACCCAGGGCTGCCGGGGAGGAGGGATCGGACCTGCTCGCTGTCGCGGGCGTTGTCGAGCACCAGCAGCACCCGCTTGCCGGCGAGCTTGCTGCGCAGCAGGCCGGCGCGGCCGTCGATCTCCTGCGGCTGTCGGGACCGCTCCACCCCGAACGCCTCGAGCACGACCCCGAGCGCATCCAACGGGTCCAGCGCATCGCGCGGGTCGAAGCCGCGCAGGTTCACGAACACCTGTCCGTCCGGGAAACGCGGAGCGGCCCGGTGCGCCCAGTACAGCGCCAGCGTCGTCTTGCCGATCCCTGCCGTGCCGGCGATCGCCGAGATCACCACGGCCCGTCCGCCGTCGTCGACCAGCTGCTCCTCGACCAGCTGGTCCAGCTTGGTCAGCTGGTCCTCGCGGCCGGCGAAGGCGGCGACGACCGGCGGCAGCTGGCGCGGCACGATCTCCACGCGGGTCGGCGACGCCCCGGACCCGGGATCGTCTCCGTCGAGGATCCGCAGCTGCAGGTCGCGTACGTCCTTCGAGGGCTCGACCCCGAGCTCGTCCCGAAGGATCAGGAAGAGCCGCTGGTAGGCGTCCAGGGCCTCGGCCGTACGACCGGAGTGCCACAGCGCCGTCATCAGCAGCAGCCACAAGCGCTCCCGGAGGGGATTGGCCTGGACGACCGGACCGAGGTCACCCACCACCGCGGCCTGCCGGCCGAGCGCCAGATCAGCCGCGGCCCTGGACTCGACGGCGACCAGGCGCAGCTCCTCGAGCCGCGCCGCCTCGGTCAGGATCATCGGCGACTCCCCGACCGCTCCGTACGCGCCTCCGGCCCACAGCCCCAGCGCAGCGTCGAAGAGCATGCTGGCCCGCTCGGGGTCCCCGGCCTCCACGGAGATCCGGCCCTGCTCGACCAGGTCCTCGAAGCGGGCCTGGTCGACGTCCGCTCCGACCAGCGCGTAGCCGTTCGCCCGGCGCTGCAGATGGCGGCGATCCTCGCCGAGCGCCCGGCGCAGGTCACGGATGCGCTGGTGGAGCAGGTTCACCCCCGTCGCCGGGGGCGAACCTCTCCACAGCTCGTCGATCAGCAGGTCGGTGGAGACCGGCGTCCCACGCGCGGCGACCAGCAGCGCAAGCAGCGTACGCCGCGTGCGCGACAGCCTCTGTGCGGTGCCGTCGTCATGGATCAGCTCGACGGCACCTAAGACCCGGACCCGCACCACACCTCCCATTGACCGCGCAGCATTACGCCCGAGACGCCTTATCGTCTCATCACCACACAGGGTGGTGACGCGTGATGCCGCCAGACGGTTGCCTGGAGGTTGGTGCTGAGCCCGGATTCAGTGTTTCTGTCTCACGGAACCCGCCACAGACCGCTCTCGCCGCCCTTGTCGACCCGGAAGCCGACCTGCTTGATGTTCACCCCGACCGGCACGACGAACGGCACCAGGGCCGTCCGCTGATCCCGCGGCTGCAACCCGAACGGGTTCGGGAACACCTCGCCGCCGTCCACGGCCACCGCGCCGGGCAGGCTCGTGTACTTCTTGCCCGCGGCATCGACGACCGTCGTGCCAGCCGCCGGCGAGTCGTTGAAGACCCGCGACCCGGCGTTGACGATCTGGACCTCCACTGCCATCACACGCATTCCCGGCGGGGCCTTGGTCCCGTCGGTGAACGACGTCTCGAAGACGTCCTGCACGATCACCCGCAACAGGATTCCTGGCGCCTTGCCCTTGATGGTTCCTTCTGCCGTCAACCCGAGCTGCTGGTTCTGCTCGATCCTTTCGGTGCTGTCGACGGTGATCACCTTCTTCTCCATCGCGGGATTCTCACCGTGATCGTTGGTGTGGACCCCGTAGTCGATGGAACTGTCCGAACCGCAGCCGACCCCGGCCGCCGCGACGGCTCCCCCGAGGATCAGCATGGCCATGCGACGCACACGCACTCCTTATGAAATTTGTTGCCATGGAAAGGAAACTGTTCCCCCTGATTTACCATGGCAACATGCCCGAGTATGAGCAGTCGGCCTAGGGTCTAAGGTCCCAATCGGGCCGCGACTCTTGAAGACTATTTCCGCAGTACGAAGCAGCTCGGATCGTCGGCGCCACGAGAAACCGGACGTGACCAGCGAAAGCTTGCGGAGAGGCCTCCGAGCGGCGCTATTCCGACCCCACGGTCGGACGCTCGACGAGAGCGGCCAGCTTCGCCGGGGCCTGGATGCAGTACGAATCGGTCAGGAGCTCGGCGACCTCATCCCAGTCGGTGTCGTCATCGAGGATCATCCCGACGACGTTGCCACCCCACCCGGCCTTGAAATAGGGATGACCCAGGTGCTCGAAGGCCACCACCTCGTCAGGCTCACCACGGAACATGATCCGGAACAGCTGGTCCTCACCGCCGAAGACGTGCACCACCGTCGCCTGACCGACCCGCCAGCGCACGCCCACCCAGGCATCCTCCTCGATGCACTTCGGAAACGCGGCGAGGATCTCCCTCAGCCGCGCCACCATCGCCCGGGGCACCTCAGGACGCTCAGCCATGACACTGATCCTGCCAGGGACCACCGACAGCGTTAATCGCTATACATGTTTATTATCAACATGTACCGTTTCGCCCGTGAAGAAGCAGACGATCGGACACGTCGCATGGCGCCTGGCCATGCGCCTGCGGGTGTCGATGGACCGAGCGCTCGCGCCGTTGGGGCTCACCCACGCGCAGTACTCCCTCATCGCCTCCCTCCACGGTCTCCGCGCCTCGGAGGACCCGACCCAGAGGCAGCTGGCCGACCTCACCGGACTCGAGCCGATGTACGTCTCCAAGCTCGCCCGCCAGCTCGAGGCGAAAGGCTGGGTGAAGCGCGTCCGGGATCCCAAGGACACCCGGGCCGTACGCCTCGTCATCACGCCCGAGGGCACCGAGGTGACCCGCGAGGCGATCGCGGTGACCGGTCGGCTGCTCGACCAGCTCACCGCACCGCTCGGCGGCCGCAACAGCCGCCGAGCCGCCGAGGCGCAAGCAGCGCTCGAGGCGATGCTCGCCGCCCCCATCGACACCGACCCCACACCCGGAGACCGATCATGACCGTTGCCACTCCTCCCCTCACCGGCGCCAACCTGGGCGTCGCCTACTTCGCCGTGCGCAAGAACCTTCTCAACGTGCTCGACGACTACGACCTGACCTTCGAGCAGTCGCTCCTGCTCAACTACCTGCGCCAGGGCGACGCCACGCGTGCCGATCTGATCGCGGCGACTGCCGACAACATCAAGATCTCCGCGGCCGAGGTCGAGTCGCATCTCGACGCCGCGATCGCCCGCGGACTGATCGCCGACGGACTCACCTTGACCGAGCAGGGCGACAGTCTCCAGCAGCAGATCACCGAGCGTGTCCAGCCACTGACCAGGACGTTCTTCGCCGACATCCCGGCCGAGGACCTGGTCGTGACCGCCCGCGTCCTGGCCACCCTCACCGAACGGGCCGACGCCGCTCTGGCCACCTCCTAGTATCGGGGCCATGGCACAGGAGAAGTACGACGTAGTAGTAGCCGGCGGCGGACACAACGGCCTCACCGCCGCGGCCTATCTGAGCCGGGCGGGCCTCTCGGTCCTGGTGCTCGAGCGGCTCGACCACGTCGGGGGTGCCGCGATCTCGGCCCAGGCGTTCGAGGGCTTCCCGACCCGGCTCTCGCGCTACTCCTACCTGGTCTCGCTGCTCCCCGAGCAGATCCGCACCGATCTCGGGCTCGACATCGAGCTCGCGTCGCGGCAGACCGCGTCGTACTCTCCCTTCCTCGACGGCTCGCGGGCCACCGGCCTCCTCGTGGAGACGCCCGAGGGCGAGGCCACCGCGGCGAGCTTCCGCGCGGTGACCGGGTCGGACGAGGAGTACGCCGCGTGGCAGTCGTTCTACGACGAGGTCTCGGACCTCGCCCGGGCGGTCGCCCCCACCCTCACCTCCCCGCTTCCCACGGGTGCCGCGATCCGATCGGAGGTGGGTGCGCCGATCTGGCGCGACATCGTCGAGCGGCCGCTCGGGGAGGCGATCGAGCGCCGCTTCGCCAACGACCTCGTCCGCGGCGTGGTCGCCACCGACGCCCTGATCGGCACCTTCGCCGGACTCGGCGAGGCGAGCCTGATCCAGAACCGCTGCTTCCTCTACCACCTGATCGGCAACGGGACCGGCGAGTGGCGGGTGCCGATCGGAGGCATGGGCGCGGTCACCGGGGCGATCGCCAAGGCGGCGTACGCAGGCGGCGCGCAGGTCCTCACCGGCGCGACCGTCACCTCGATCCGCGGCGGTGCCGTCGGCGAGGGCGCCGAGGTCACCTGGACCGACGCCTCCGGCTCCCACACGGTGGCGGCCGACTTCGTGCTCTCCGGCCTGGCTCCGTACGTCCTCGACGGCCTCCTCGGCCGCGCTCCCTCTCCCACGAGCAAGCCGGTGGGCGCCCAGCTCAAGATCAACATGCTCCTCGAGCGCCTCCCCCGGCTGCGCTCCGGCGAGGACCCGAAGGTCGCCTTCGCCGGCACCCTCCACCTCGGCGAGTCCTACTCCGAGCTCGAGAAGGCGTACGCCGAGGCTGCCGCCGGCTCGGTGCCGACCGAGATGCCGGGCGAGGTCTACTGCCACTCGCTGACCGACCCCTCCATCCTCGGCGACGTCCCGCCCGGCACCCAGACCCTCACCTACTTCGGCCTGCACGCGCCCGCGACCCTCTTCGAGGACCCGGCCACGCGCGAGGAGCGCAAGGCCCAGGCGGTCGAGCGCGCCATCGCCTCCCTCGACCGCCACCTGCTCGACCCGATCTCCTCCGTCGTCGCACGGACCTCGGACGGGACGCCGTGCATCGAGGCCAAGATCCCCCAGGAGATCGAGGCCGACCTGGCCATGCCCGGCGGCCACATCTTCCACGGCGACCTCGCCTGGCCCTGGGCCCCCGACCACGCCGCCCTCACTACCCCCGCCGCGCGCTGGGGCGTCGCCACCGACCTCGGCACCGTCCTGACGTGCGGCTCGGGCGCCGTACGCGGCGGCGCCGTCTCCGGCCTCGGCGGCCACAACGCCGCCCAGGCGGTCCTCGAGCTCCGCTGACCCAAGCACAGCCTCGATTTGGGGCGGATCCGAGCCCGCTGCTAGTGTTCTTCTCGTCGCCGAGCGCGCAAGCAGCTCGCGGGACGTGCGCCATTAGCTCAATTGGTAGAGCAGCTGACTCTTAATCAGCGGGTTGTAGGTTCAAGTCCTACATGGCGTACATCGAAACCGGCCCTCACCTGGACTTCCAGGGGAGGGCCGGTTCTTTGCTATCTGACCCTGGCGCATCATCGGGCACGCAAACCCCGACCAGGACGGCGACCTGGTCGGGGTTTGTTCCGGACTCGTTACCGCTACTCGCAGGTAAAGCCGCGCATACCCCGCTAGGCTCCCGCGGTTCGATCGCTCGGATCGAGCAATCCCCCATGTACAAGGAGAAGTCTCGTGAGACTCTCGATCGACCGAAGAACAGGTCTGGTCGGCGGTGTCGTCGCCGTCGTCGCGACCGCCGCCGCCATGTTCTCCCTGCTTCCCTCCAATGCCGGCGCCGCGACGACCGTGGTCCTGGACGGCGTCTCGGTCTCCGTCCCCTACGGCGGCACCCAGGTCGTCACCGTGAACCGCAGCTCAGGGACATACGCCAACGTCCGGTTCTGGCAGAAGACCGACGGCAGGTGGACCCAGAAGTTCATGACCACCAAGGGCCGGATCGGCTCCGGTGGGCTCGTGGCGCGCGACAAGCGCAAGCAGGGCACCAGCACCACCCCGATGGGCACCTTCAGCCTGATGTCGACCTTCGGTAGGTATGCCAAGACCAGCACCCAGAAGCTCAGCCACCGCAAGATCACCAGCGACGCCTACTGGGTCCAGGACAACAACTCCGCCTACTACAACCGCTACCGTCTCAAGTCCCAGGGCGGCTTCCGCTACTGGCTCCCCGCCAGCGACGTGAACAGCTCCGAGCGACTGGCGGCATACCCGACGCAGTACGAGTATGCGGTCGTCATCAAGTACAACTACGACAAGCCGGTCCGCTACCGCGGCGCCGGCATCTTCCTGCATGTCAACGGCTCGGGCGCGACAGGCGGCTGCGTCAGCGTCCCGCGCTGGATGATGAAGGAGTACTTCAGCCTTCTCGACCCCACCAAGAAGCCCGTCATCGCCATCGGCGCCTGACGGTTCGTACGACGCAGCTCGGTCAGTTCGCAGAAGCGGAAACTCGACCACCGAGCCAGCGGTGCCATCGCGGGGCGAACGAACTTTCGTTCGCCCCGCGATGGCATTTTCGTATGAGGCGGGCGGCGCGGGCGAGGCATGGGCGGACCCCTGCCCATGCGGCCCACCACGAATTCAGGCGCCGAACCTGTTACGACGCACCGACGGCGCGGAGGACGAACTCCTCGACCCGCTCGGCGGGGACGCGACGCGCGCCTAGGACGGCGTGGATGAGGGAGATGGTCGCGTCGACGTCGGTGACGGCGAAGATGCCTTGCTCGGCGCCCTGCTCGAGGATCCCAGCAAGGACCTGCTCGACGGCGACGACGTGCTCGCGGATCTCCTGACGAGCCTCCTCGGGGAGCGCGCCGTAGACCTGCGGGCCGAACCCCATGTGAAACCGCTCCCCCAAGGTGATGTGGTTGCGTACGTAGATCCGCAGCCGCTCCGCCGGCTCCTCGCTCACGGCGAGCTGAGCCTGCAGGGACGCGACGTACTCCGAGGTCTCGTGGGTCGCGAAGGCGACCATCACCGCGTCACGGTCCTTGAAGTGGTGGTAGATCGCGGTGCGGCCGATCCCTGCGCGTTCCGCCAGCCTCGACATGCTGATGGCGTCGTAGCTGCCTTCGACCATCAGCTCCGCGAACGCGGCGAAGATCCGCTCGCGCACCAGCCTGCGGTGCTCGGGGACGCTCTCGGCTGCGATCCGAGGCATGAGGGCGGACCTCAGCTCACCTGCGGTAGTCGTCGAGGCGAGCGCCGAGCTCCTCGAAGAGCGCCTGGTTGAGCCCGAAGGCGACCTGGACCTCCTCGACGATGCGGAGCTTCTCGGCGGGGTCGAGATCCAGCACGTCCAGACGGGCGCGGTAGCCGTCCTTGTAGGGCTTCGGCTTGGGGATCTCGGCGAACTCGTAGAACGCCACGCCCTCCCCGTCGAGCTCGAAGAACCGGTCGAGCAGCCGGCCGATCGCCTGGCCGCCGGAGAGGTCACCGAGATAGCGGGTGTAGTGGTGGGCGGCGTAGAGACCACCCCAGGCGCGGGAGGCCTCGATCCGAGCGACGTACGCATCGGCAGCCGCCGACTCCACGGAGCCGTCGTCGACTCCTGGCGCCCAGACGGCCAGGTCGGCATCGATCGCAGCCAGACGCTCCAGAGCAACGTCGTGGACGGCCGCGGCGACGGTATCGGTGGCGGCCAGGTCGCGCCCCACCGCCTCGAGCGCGGCATAGACCTTGCGCAGGCGCAGCAGATAGTCGGCGTACCCCTGTTCGTTGACCCGACCGGCCAGCAGCTCCTCCATGAACGAGGAGCTCTCGGCCGCGGTGTGCTGGGCTCGAGAGCCCTCGCGCATCAGCGCGGAGAGCGGGGCGCCGTAGATCTCGTCGACGAGTTGGGCAGACATAGGTGCTCCAGTGAGGTCGGGGCGTCAAGAGAACGGCGTTCCGGGAAGATACTGACACATTGTCAGAAAGCCCTCAAGCCTCTACTTAGGTCACCCTAACTGAGCCTCGACGTGATTGAGGCCGACTTTTTGCCATCCGGCCTCAGCGGAACATTCCAGGCACAGGATCCATACGACAGATCCATATCCAGGGCCCCAACGCGGCCATCGATCATTTCCTTGTCGAGATCGACCTCCGGCACGACCTGTTACCGGCGAAGTTACGGGGAGATTGTGTGACCTCAGGCATGAGGTCGGCGCTGGTCGGCGGCGAATCGACGTGGCTAGACTCCCCGCTTCGTCACGGCGAGTCACAGCAACCGGGGGGCTGCAGAGGCTGACTTCTACTCGTCGTGCCCTGTCATCGACAGATATCAACATCATTGGAGAAGTCACTTGCGCTCCCCACTCTCGGTCCGCGGAGCCGCCCTTGTTGCGGCGACCGCGATGATCGGTCTCACCGTGACCGCGGCCCCGGCGACTGCGTCGGCGGAGAAGCCCCAGGCCAAGGCATCGTCGGTCGCTCTGACCGTCAACGTGTCCGACAAGGTCAAGGTCGACACCGGTCGCTACACCGCCACCTACAACGGCAAGAAGACCGTCAACTCCGGCACCAACAAGCCGGCCCTGCCGCTCCTCGGGAGCGACCAGAAGCTGCTCTCGGTCGGCGTCTTCGCCCAGGACGCGGCCGCTGCCCTCCAGGACGGCACCGCGTACTCCGGCGCCTGCTCGGCACTTGCCGGCAAGGGTGCGACCCTGGTCGCCATCGGTGACGGTTCGAGCTGCGTCAAGCCGGGCGAGGCCGTCACGGTGAACCTCGCCGAGCTCGACCTCCAGAAGCTGGGCGCGACCACCGACTACCTGCTCACCGACCAGAGCAAGTCGGTCCACGTGAAGCTCGGCCCGGTCAACGACCTTGTCCAGGCCATCGTCTCCGGCGTGCTCGCCAAGGTCGGCAAGCTCTCGGTCGGCGTCGACCTCGACGCCGCGGAGAGCACCTGCATGGCGCAGGGCTCCTCGTTCACGGGCAAGACCCAGCTCAAGAACGCGGCCGTCACCGTCAACGTCCCCGGCAAGGGCGACATCAAGCTGGCCGACCTGCCGGCGAACCCGAAGAAGAACACGACGGTCGTGCCTGACCTCTCCCCGGTCACCGACGCCGTCCTCGGCCGCGTCGACACGCTGCTCAAGTCCGGTCTGGAGAACAAGTTCACGCCCGACGACATGGGCATCTCGATCCGTATCGACCTGATCGAGCACATCAAGGAGCAGCTCGCCGTGCTGCTCAAGGGCCTCGAGACCGACTTGGTCAAGCTCACCATGAACAAGCAGGAGAAGACCGCGAAGTCGCTCGAGGTCTCCGCCCTGGACATCAAGGTCCTCGACGCCGTCAAGAAGGTCGGCGCCCCGACCGCTGCCGACGTCGCCATCGGCACCAGCACCTGCGGCACCAACGGCCTCACTGTCTCCGAGGAGAAGGCCGTCGCCACGGGCGAGAAGAAGAAGAACATCGACGTCGTGGTCTCCGGCGACAAGTCCGACCCGGACACGAGCCTCGCAGTCAAGCCGGACAACGCGCCGGCCAACGCCGAGCTCGACCTGCTCTCCTCGCCGGCCGCCAAGGGCGGATTCGCCGCCGGCGCGCTCGCGCTGCTCGTCGCTGCAGCCGCCGCCACCCGGTGGTTCCTGCTGCGCCGCGCCCAGGCCTGATCGACTGATCAGCCCTCACCTGTAGCACCCGGTATCCCGGGCCAGGCATCAAGCCCTGGCCCGGGATTCCTCATTTCCGAGCAGGGGCGGCCCCCGGCGGCGCGCCTGCGTGCCGCCTACCGCGGGATCCGACAGAGTTGAGCCGCCCCGGCGCTCCCCCGGGCCCTTCCCCCATCTCTCTGGAGTCACCTCATGCTGCGCCCGTTGGCGACCCTGCTCGCCGTCATACTCCTCTGCTCCAGCTGCGCCGCCGAGGTCTCCGAGCCCGACGCCGCCGTCCAAGCCGGATACGGCGCCGACAGCGGCGAGAAGGTCACCCTTCCGTTGACCGAAGCCATCGCGAAGCTTCCGGTCGCCCCCGAGGTCAGCTCCGGTTACGAGCGGGAGAAGTTCAACCACTGGGTCGATGCCGACGGCGACTGCCAGGACGCCCGCGCCGAGGTGCTCCTCGAAGAGTCGCGGAAGAAGGCACGCGGCAGGTGCGAGGTGACCCGAGGTGATTGGTTCTCCGCGTACGACGACGTCACCCTCAAACGCCCCGGTGGCCTCGACATCGACCACATGGTCGCGCTCAAGGAGGGTTGGGAGTCCGGCGCCCACGCGTGGAGCGACGAGGAGCGGGAGGCGTACGCCAACGACCTCGGCGACCCGCGCGCACTCATCGCCGTCACCGCCGCGACCAACCGCAGCAAGGGCGACCAGGACCCGGCCGACTGGATGCCGGACGCCGCGGCCTATCACTGCAGGTACGCCGCCGACTGGGTCGCCGTGAAGATCCGCTGGAGCCTCTTCGCCGACCGTGCGGAGAAGGCTGCGCTCGAGGACATCGCCTCGGGCTGCGACAACCCCGAGATCACCGTCCGACTGGCCCAGGTGAACCCACCTCCCAGCGACGCAGCCAGCAGCGAACCCAGCGGCGAGCCCAGCGGCGAGCCCAGCGGCGAGCCCGGCCGTGACGATCCGCGCTTCGACACCTGCGCCAAGGCGATCACGGAGGGGTACGGGCCGTACCGGAAGGGTCGCGATCCGGAGTACGACTGGTATCGCGACGGCGACAAAGACGGATCTGTCTGCGACAGTTGACCCAGATACTGGGATTCCGCAGGTCAAGGCATACCCCAGGCCGTAACGTGCGGGGTCACTCGTCCGTTGAGTGTGACGAAGGTCAAAGGGAGGGGAGATTTACGTGCGCACACAATTGATCGCGCGAGGGACCGCGGTGGCTGCTGCAGCCGCCATGGTCGCCTTGTCGGCCGCACCTGCGAGCGCCGCCACGGTGTCGCAGGCGTCCGCAACCGCGCTGAGCTTCACGCCCGCCGGCGGCGCGGCAACGGACTCAGGCACCTACGCCGTCACCAACGACGGCAGCACCGAGTCCTCCGAAGGCACCAACAAGCCCGTCGTCAACCTGCTCGCCGGCCAGGAAGCGGTCCACGTGGGCACGTTGGCCCAGGACGCGGTCGCCAACCGCAACGCCACCTCGGCGGCCTGCTCCGGCATCGCCGGTGACGGTGCCACCCTGGTCGCCGCTGGTTCCGGCGACTGCCTCAGCGGCGGCAACAACATCAAGCTCGACGCGGCCAGCCTCGACTTCAGCGAGCTGGAGGTGATCCAGTCCGACCTGTTCCAGGGCATGGACACCAAGGTCCAGGAGGCGCTGAAGCCGTTCCAGACCCAGATCACCGGCGCGCTCGACCAGCTCCTCGCCCCCGTGGTCGACGGATTGGATGGCGCGGGTCTCTACGTTGACCTCGGTGCCGTACAAAGCCACTGCACTGCCGACGACGACACCGCGCGAGGCGACAGCACCATCGCCAGCTCGTCTGTCTACGTGGTCCTGCCCGGCGGCAAACGAGAGACCGTCGTCGACCTCCCGGTCGACCCCACCGTGAACCAGAAGGTCGTCACCGACCTCTCCGGCGTGGTCGATGTGGTCATCAAGGGCCTGCGTACGCAGCTGGCCAACGGTCTCGGCGGCGCGCTCCAGCCGATCGATCCCGTCGTCGTCGAGCTGCAGAAGCAGGTGCTCAACACGCTGTTGACCTCGATCGAGGGCCAGCTCGCGCCGTTGGAAGACAACCTCCTCGACATCACCCTGAACGCGCAGGAGACCTCTCCCGGCGCGATCACCGTGACCGCGCTCGACGCGAAGATCCTGCCCGCGGCCGAGCCGTTCGTCGGCGGGCCGCTGACCCACCTGACCATCGGCACCAGCAGCTGTGGCCCGAACAGCCCGGTCGCGAAGACGGTGGCCAACAACCCGCCGCCCAAGGCGGCCAACCCTCCGGCCACGGTCCCGACCGTGGTGACCGCCGGGATGGAGAGCTACGACGACGGCAGCGCCGGACGCATCGCCCTCGTCACCCTGCTGCTCCTCGCGGCCGCAGGCGCCGGTGCGGCGACGTACCTCCGCATGTTGCGGCGTGGCTGAATCAACTGCTGACTCGCCGCCGCGGCTTGCCGCGGCGGCGAGCGGGCTCTGGACCGCGCTGGTCGTGCTCGCCGTCGCGATGGTGCTGGCCGGCCTGATGTGGCCGAGCGGCAGCGCCGCGGTGGAGGTGCCGCCGGGCGCTCCGCAGCGCCTGGAGCTGCCTGGGATGAACACCAAGGCGAAGGTCGTCCCGATCCGGCTCGACGGCGAGGTGCTCGACCCGCCGCGCAATCCGCGCGAGATCGGCTGGTGGGTCGGCAGCGCCAAGCCGGGCTCGGCGCGGGGACAGACGGTCGTCACTGGTCACACGGTGCACACCGGTGGCGGCAGCCTCAACAAGCTCGACCACATCGAGGAGGGGCAGGAGGTCGACGTCGTCACCAAGGACGGGACCTTCCAGCACCAGGTCGACTCCGTCGAGGTGCTCAGTCGCAAGGAGCTCGCCGAGCAGGCCCAGCGCATCTTCGGTCAGGACCACGGCGACGGCCGGCTGGTGATCATCACCTGCACCGACTGGAACGGCTCGAGCTACGACAGCAACATCGTCGTGCTCGCGCATCGGTTCAATGCGCTGCCGAAGGACAAGAAGTAGTGCCGACTCGGCAGGATCACAGGTACAACCCAGTCGATTCGTCGGCGATCCGCTCAGCCGCGACCGCATGCACGTCGCGCTCGCGCATCAGGACATAGACCTCGCCGGCGACCTCGACCTCAGGCTTGTCGTCGGCGTCGAAGAGCACCCGGTCGCCGATCTCGACGGCCCGAGCGTGCGGGCCGACCGCGACCACACGCGACCAGGTGAGCCGTCGGGCCGCTCCCATGGCGGCCGTGGCCGGGATGACGATGCCACCCGACGAGCGGCGCTCACCGGCGTCAGCCCCGACCTCGACCAGGACCCGGTCGTGGAGCATCTTGATGGGGGTCTTGTCGGTCACGTCGGTCATTGCCTTGCTGGTGGGGGACGGTCAGTTGACCTTGGAGATCTTACGCAGCGTCGCCATGAGCACGAGCGTGCCCACCACCCCACCGACGGTCTTGGCGATGTTGCCCATCCTCGGCTCGCCGGAGACCGGGTCGACGTAGACCGCCTTGACGGCCGCAACCTGGCGCTGGACGATCGTCTTCGGGCTGCCCCGGTAGATCAGCTCGTCGATGGTGCCTGCGAGCCGCTCACGGATCTCTTCGATCTCGGACTCGAGCGAGGAAGTCTGGTCCTTGGACATGCGCAGACCTTAGCAACCGACGTACGTCCGCAGCGCGCTCCACCGCTGCGGTTCGCCTGGGAACTTCACAGACGTGCCGTTAGGTTGGCTCCATGACGCGTCTCGAGCCGGGCGATGTTGCCCCCGACTTCACCCTTCCCGACGACACCGGAGCCGAGGTCTCGCTCAGCAGCCTCCGCGGCCGCAAGGTGATCGTCTACTTCTACCCCGCCGCGATGACCCCCGGCTGCACCAAGCAGGCCTGCGACTTCACCGACTCGATCGACTCGCTGAAGGCCGCCGGTTACGAGGTCATCGGCGTATCCAAGGACAAGCCCGCCAAGCTCGCGAAGTTCCGCGAGCGTGACGCGCTCACCATCACCCTGGCCTCCGACGAGGACCTCTCGGTGCACAAGGCGTACGCCGCGTACGGCGAGAAGAAGCTCTACGGCAAGGTCGTCGAGGGCGTGATCCGCTCGACGTTCGTCGTGGACGAGGAAGGCAAGATCGAGGTCGCGCAGTACAACGTCAAGGCGACCGGCCACGTGGCCAAGCTCCGCCGCGACCTCGGCCTCGCTTCGTAGTCCTCGGTCCTGCTTACGGCTGGTCGTCGGGCTTCCGGAACTCCGGCGGAGGAGGTACGTCCCCCGGGATCTCCTTCGGGGGCTCGACGACCACAGGTCCGGTGCCGGCGCTCCACTTCGCGCCGGTCTCCTTCAGCCACTCGCCCGCGTGGGCGGCGGCATCGGTTGCGGCGACGCCGACCTGGAGCAGACCCGACAGCGCCTGGTTGCGCGGTGAGTCGGCGTCAGGTGCTGACCCGATCTCGACCCGCTTGGCCTCGATCTGCGCCTTGAACTCGCCGGCCTTCTCGACGGTCTTCTCACCGCCGGTGACAAGGTGAGGTGCTGACTTCACCTTGGCGTCCTCAACAGCGGGCTTGGCGCCTTCGACGCCCTTCTGGACGCCATCGCGCCAGTTGGACGCGTTGTCCTTGAACGACATGACTTCATCCCTCTCCATGGATGGGGTGTTGTGCTTCCATCCTTGGGGGTCGCGTGCCCGTTGTCCATCGGGATCGACCCTGGATCGCCCCGGGTCGAACCCGGACTCTGTGTGCCGAAGGCGGGACTTGAACCCGCACGCCCTGGAGCACAGCATCCTAAGTGCTGCGTGTCTGCCAATTCCACCACTTCGGCCGAGCGGCGATCAGTCTATGGGCTGACAGCCCCAACCAGACAGTTGGCGGCGTTGGAAACTGACGAGTCGCTATCCGTCAACCAAGGTGTACTTCCCACGACTCGCGCCGCTGAAGTTTGGCGTTTGGCTGTGGCAGTTGGGGCAGAGGAACCGGAGATTGTCTGCGCGATTGTTATGGAAGTCGCCGTCGATATGGTCGACGTGCAGTCGGAGCGGCTTGCCGCGCCACTCGCCGCCGCAGCCACATTCAGCACAGACGTACGGACGTCCTATCTCGAGGAGCGCGCGTCTCAGCATGGGTGGTTTCGCTCGGCCACTGCCTGGTGGGCGGACGACGAGGATCTCCTCCGACGAGTGTCGAGCATGTGCACCGGTACCGACGTACCGAACGAAGTGGCTGGTGTCGATACCCATCTTCTTGAGCATCCTGCTGATGTGGGCGTGAGTTCCGCCCGCCTGGTTGAGGCCAAGATGCCGCAGAACTCCGGCGACGGATGTCGAGTTGTCGACCGCCTCCTGCAACATCTCCTGTGTGTACTTCCGCCAAGCCATGGAAATGACAGTAAGCCTGGCCACCGACACTTTCGGTGGCCAGGCTTACTGCGTAGTACCAGAGTCGCGTCAGGCGACGTTGTACTTGTCGCCCTCGGCCTTCTCGGGCAGCGCCCAGAAGACGATCAGCACGATGATGCCGACGCAGGTCAGGTAGAGCAGCTGCCACCAGCCGGAGCGGCCGGTGTCGTGCAGGCGACGAGCGCCGACGGAGAGCTGCGGGACCAGGATGGCGAGCGCGAAGATGCCGCCGATGATGGTGCCGGCGGTCGAGTCGGCGCCGAGGATCAGGTTGATCGCCATGTTGACGGCGACGGCGAACAGCCAGGGCCACCAGAACTCGGACCGGCTGGCGCGGCCCTCGAAGGTGGCGTACTTCTTGAAGAAGCGAACGATGGCGTCGCCGGGCGACGCGCCGCGGAGCGGCTGGCTCAGCGGCAGCTCGCCCACGGGACCAGCACCGTACGGCTGCTGCGGGGGCGGGGGCGGCGGGTAATCCGTCACTTCGGATTTCTCCTCGTTGAGATGGGGTTGGATGTGCGAAACCTAGTCGGGACGGAGACCGGGGTAAAGCACCCCCACCCCCTAGGGTTGCCCCATGACCACGCTCGTCCTCGCCTCCCAGTCCCCCGCCCGGCTGCAGACGCTGCGAAACGCAGGAGTCGAGCCGGTCGTGATCGTCTCCGGCGTCGACGAGAGCAGGCTCGACGGGCTGCCCCCGACCGAGCTGGCCCTCGGTCTGGCCGAGCTCAAGCGGGACGCCGTGGTCGGGCGACCTGAGGTGCCAGAAGGAGCGCTCGTGCTGGGCTGCGACAGCGTCCTCGAGCTGGACGGGAAGCCGCTGGGCAAGCCGCGCGACGCCGAGGAGGCGACCCAGCGCTGGCGGGAGATGCGGGGCCGCAGCGGCGTACTCGTCTCAGGGCATGCGCTGGTCGACACCGCGACCGGCCGGCAGGTGTCGCAGACCGCGGCCACGACTGTGCACTTCGCCGAGGTGAGCGACGAGGAGATCGCTGCGTACGTCGCCACCGGCGAGCCGCTGCACGTCGCCGGTGCGTTCACGATCGACGGACTGGGCGGAGCGTTCGTGACCGGGATCGAGGGCGACCATCACAACGTGGTCGGGCTGAGCCTGCCGCTGCTGCGCGACCTGCTCAACCAGCTCGGTCATGCGTGGCCGGATCTGTGGAACCGATGACCGGTTCTCGCTGCTCCGTGGCCAGGACGACAGCCCCGCCCTCGGCGCCGCTGAGCGCGGCGGCCTCCTCCTCGACGCTGCCGTAGACCTCCGTGTAGCGGATCGGCCGACCGAAGACGAACTTCCGGAACAGGAAGAATCGGGCGATCTGGCCCAGGATCACTCCGACCACGTTGGCCGAGAGGTTGTCGGCGATCGCACTGTCCCAGCCGAGCACGCTGCGGGTGACGTAGAGGCACCCGATCGGCAGCAGCATGGTGACCGCGTTGATGACGACGTAGGCGGTGAATCCACCGTCCGCATGGTCGGAGGTGCGGTGGCGGAACGTCCAGCGGCGGCTCAGCTCGTAGCTGATCAGCATGCCGACGGTGTTGGCGATGATGTAGGCCGGGATAGGCTGACCGTTCATCGGTCCGGCCCCCGTGAAGAAGCCGTGGACGAGCCCGTTGAACAGCACGAAAGCGACTGCTGTCGCGATTCCGCCGACCATCATGAAGCGGACCGCCTCTCCCAAGAGGCGGGTGCGATGCAGCCGTCCAAGCAGCTGTCCCCCGAACACCATGTGGCCACAGTAAACGGTCAATGGTGAGATGGCTCTTGATTACTTCGCGGGTTTCGTTCAGCGTGCCGTAGGATTCGCGCCTCGACGGCTCTACTCCACAGGCAGGCCGAGACCTCTCGCGATCAGCATCCGCTGCACCTCGGAGGTGCCTTCGCCGATCTCCAGGATCTTCGCGTCGCGGTAGAAGCGGGCCACCGGGTACTCCTCCATGAAGCCGTAACCGCCGAAGACCTGGGTGGCGATGCGGGTCGCGGTGACGGCCGACTCGGTGGCGTACAGCTTGGCGGCGGCGGCCGCCTGCTTGAACTCCTTCATCGAGACGGCACCCGAGTCGAGCCCGGACTTCATGGCTGCGGCCTCGTACGTCAGCAGGCGCGAAGCCCGCAGCATGACCTCGAGGTCGGCGATCTGGAAGGCGACGCCCTGCTTGCGACCGATCGGGCCGCCGAAGGTCTGCCGCTCCCCGGCGTACTCGAGCGCCATGTCGAGGCAGGCCTGGATGCAGCCGACGGCGAGCGCGGCGATCGCGACGCGGCCGTCGTCGAGGGTGGCCAGGAACTGGGCGTAGCCGCGGCCGCGCTCACCGAGGAGATGGTCGGCCGGCACCCGGGCGCCGTCGAAGGAGAGCGGGTGGGTGTCGGAGGCGTGCCAGCCGAGCTTGTCGTAGCCCTTCTCGGCCGTGAACCCGGGCGTGCCCGAGGGGATCATGATGGTGCTGATCTCGGGCTTGCCGTTGTCGCGGGTGCCGGTGCGCGCGGTGACGGTCACGACCGAGGTGATCGAGGAGCCGGAGTTGGTGATGAACTGCTTGGAGCCGTCGACGACCCACTCCTCGCCGTCCAGCACGGCCTTGGTGGCGGTCGCGCCGGCATCGGAGCCGGCACCCGGCTCGGTCAACCCGAACCCGGCCAGCTTCTTGCCCGCGACGAGGTCAGGGAGCCAGCGCTCCTTCTGCTCGTCGGTGCCGTAGGTGAGGATCGGGTTGATGCCGAGACCGACGGCGGCCTCGAGCGTGATCCCGATCGACTGGTCGACGCGGCCGAGCTCCTCGATCGCGACGCAGAGCGCGACGAGGTCACCCTCGCCCCCTCCGTACGCCTCGGGGGCGGTCAGACCGAAGAGGCCCAGCTCACCCATCTTGTGGACCACGTCGACGGGGAAGTGATGGTCGCGGTCCCATTGCGAGGCATGGGGCGCGATCTCCTTCTGGGCGAAGTCACGGACGACAGCACGCAGCTCTTCGTGCTCGGGCTGGAGAAAAGCGGTCACGCATCCCAGGTTAGCGGTTATTAACCTCGGGCGCGAGGCCTGTAACACGCTGTTCGTGGCTCTATCCGGTCGTTGTGACGACCGGATAGAGCATGTAACAGCGTGTTACAGCTGGCGCAGCCTCAGCGGAACGTGCCCGTCGAGACGGTCCCGGCGATCCTCCGCTGGAAGATCAGGTAGACGAGGAGGACCGGAAGGACCGTCATCACCACTCCGGCGAAGAGCGCACCGAAGTCGACGTTGTAGCCCGCCGATGACGCGAACGACGCCATGCCCTGGGTGAGGACGTAGTTGTCCCGGTCGGTGTTGAGCGCCACCGGGAGCAGGAACTGGTTCCACAGCCCGAGGAAGTTGAAGATCGCCACACCTGCCATCCCGGGCGCGGCCATGGGCAGCATGATCTGGAAGAACGTGCGCCACTCCCCTGCACCATCCATCATCGCGGCCTCGTAGACGTCGTCAGGCAGCGTCTTGAAGAAGGCGTAGAGGAAGAAGACGGTGAACGGCAGCGCATAGGCCACGTACGTCAGGATCAGGCCGGGCAGCGTGTTGAGCAGCCCGAAGCCCTGGAGCACGAAGAACAGCGGCACGATGACCAGGAAGATCGGGAAGGTCAGCCCGGCGAGCATCGAGTAGTAGATGACCTTGCGACCGAAGAACTCGAACCGGGCCAGCACATAGGCGCACATCGCTCCCAGCAGCATCACCAGCACCAGGGCGACGCCGACGACGATGACCGTGTTGAAGAAGTACGTCCCGATGCCTGCCTTCGTCCAGGCGCTGACGTAGTTGTCGAAGCTCCACTGCGACGGCAGCGAGAACGGCGAGGAGAAGATCTCCTTCGACGACTTGAACGAGGAGAGCACCACCCAGCAGAAGGGCAGGATCACGATCGCCGACCACAGGATCAGCAACGTGTGGGAGGTGCCTGCCACCAGGGCGTCACCGGGCGTTCGTCTGCCGCTGTCTGAGCGTGCCGGCGCCGCCTGCTTGTCGAGAGTCACAGCACTCATCGGGCAACCTCTCCCTTCTTGTCTCGTCCACCGGCCAGGTAGAAGACCGCGAAGACCAAGACCGCGAAGAGCAGCGTGACCAGGGCGAGCACCACGCCCATCGACGTGGCATAGCCGAACTGGCCCTTCCTGAAGGCGGTGTTCATCAGGTGCTGGCTCATGGTCAGAGTCGAGTTCGCAGGCCCGCCGCCCGGGGCGAGCGCCGCCATGAAGACGTACGCATCGAGGGCGAGGATCCCCAGGTAGATGTAGGCCGTCTGCACGTTTTCACGGATCGAGGGGAGCGTGATCGAGACGGCGGTGCGCATCCGGCTGGCACCATCGATCCGGGCAGCCTCGTAGATCTCTGCCGGGACGCCCTTGATCGCGGCCACGAAAAGAACGGTGTAGAAGCCGATGCTGGCCCAGATGATCACGAACATCGAGGCAGGCATGGCTGCGCGCACCTCGCCGAGCCAGGCGTAGTCCTGGAAGCCGTCGAGACCGATGCCGGTGAGCATGCCGTTGAGCAGACCGGAGGCCGGGTCGTAGACCCTGGCCCAGAGCAGGCCGATGACGACGGCCGGGACGGCGTAGGGGAAGAACGAGACGACCCGGTAGAACCCGGAGCCGTTCAGGCCGCGCACCTGACCGGTGCTGGGGCCGGCAGTGGTCACGACCACCGCGATCGCCAGTGCCGCGACGAGGGTCACCAGAGGAACCACGAGCGCGAGCAGGACGTTGTTGCGCAGTGCCTTGAGAAAGGTGTCGTCGTCGAGGAGCCTGGCGTAGTTGTCCAGCCCCACGACGTTCATCACCGGTGAGAAGCCGCTCCAGTCGGTGAGCGAGTAGAACAGCGCCTGACCGATCGGGATGACGACGAAGATGACGAAGACGGCGACCGGCAGGCCGAGGAAGACCGCCATGAAGACGGCCCGGTCGAGAGTGAGCTTGCGGCGGCGACGGCGCGGTGGGGCTCCCCAAGGGTTCTCCTCGGGGAGCCCGTCCGCCGTCGTCGCATCAGTGGCTGATGCAGACATGGGTGGTTCGCGATCTGTGAGTCGGATCAGGTGATCTTGAGCTTCTCGATCGACGAGTCGTCGGCGATCTTGTCGAAGATGCCCTGGACGGCCTTGGTCAGACCCTTGACGTCGAGGTCACCGGAGAGGAACGAGTTCCACACGACCAGCTCGTCGGCGTTGGTGCCGTAGTAGTCGTAGAACTGGTAGTTGAAGGTGTTCTCGCCGGCGGCGTCGAGCATCGCGCTCTGCGACTTCAGCGCCGCGGAGCCGAAACCGTCGGCCGGGACGGTGTCCTTGACGATGGTCGGCGCCAGCTTCGTCTTGGCGAAGTTGGTGGCCGCCTCCTTCGACAGCATCGCGCGGAGCATCTCCTTGCCCGCAGCCGGGTTCTTCGCCTTGCTCGGCACGATGAACGACTCACCCGCGGCGGCACGGATGGTCTCGTACGGCAGCGCCGGGCTGTCGGAGAGGACGAACTCCGGGATGCCGGTCATCTCGAAGCCCTCCTTCGTGACGTCCTTCATCTCGTTCTCGATCCAGCCACCGGTCGGGTAGAGGAGCGCCTGCTGGTCGTTGGACCACTTGGCCTGGGCGGCGGTGAACTGGGTGCCCGCGCCACCAGGGATGAACATGTCCTTGCTCACCATCTCGCCGAGCTTCTCCAGGATGCCCTGGATGACCGGGTGGGACCAGGCGCCCTTCTCGAGGTTCTCCAGCGCGAGGCGCACCTCGTCGCCGCCCTCCTTCGCGGCCGAGTCGATCACCAGGGTGCGGTAATAGGTCGCCGCCTCCGTGCCCCAGACCCAGAGGTACTTCTTCTTGGCCTTGGCCTTGGCGCCGAGCTCGAGGGCCTCGTCCCAGGTCTTCGGCGGGGTCCAGCCGTTCTCCGCGAACAGCGAGGCCGAGTACCACACGCCGTAGATGGTCATGACGTAGTTGATCGCCACGAACCGATCACTGAAGGTGCCGGGGTCCTTGACGTTGGGGTAGAGGGTGTCGGCGATCTTGACGCCCTCGTAGCTCTCGGCCTCGAAGACGTCGTCGAGCTCCTCGAGCTGGTCGGCGATCGAGCTGAAGCCGATCAGGTCGGCGCCGGAGTTGTCGATCAGGTCCGGCGGTGTGCCGCCGACGAAGCGCGGCTGGAGCTCGGTGGCGATCTCGGTGGTCGCGCTGACCTTGAAGTCGGCGTCGGCGAACTCCTTGCCCGCCACACCGGCGGCGAACTCGACGTAGTCGAAGCCGTAGCCGCCGTCGAAGATCACCACGTCGACGGTGGCGTCCTCCGCCATGCCGAACGGGTTGGAGTCGGACTTGGTGCCGCCCCCGGTGTTGTCGGAGTCGCTACCGGGTGCGCCGCAGGCGGCGAGCGCACCGGAGAACGACAGGAGCGCCGCGCCGGCGAGGCTGCCGCGCAGAAGGGTCCGGCGGTCGAGCCGGCCGTGAAGCTGCTGGGACATCGTGCTGCCTTCTTTCGGGTGGGATTCCTTCTTTGCTTCTTCTTACGGGTGTTCAGGCCATGCTTCCGATGCGCTCGCCGTAGCGAGCCTTCAGCGCATCGTTGTGCTCATCGCCACCCGGGATATTGGCGGAGAGATACAGGGGCGGGGTCTCACCGTCGGCCTGAAGCGTGGCCGCGGTGCCGATGGTCAGGAGCTGAGCGATGTACGCAGCCGTGATGGAGGAGACGGCTCCGCCCATCACTCCCTGGGCACCGTCCGCGACGTCGCCGAGCGACACCGTCGCGTCGCCGAAGGGAGCCAGGTTGTCGATCACCACGTCGGCGATCTCGGCCAGGCGCTTGCCGCTCGGGTGCTTGGGGGTGACCGCGTTGGTGTGCTCGAGGCTGGTCACCGCGATCACCTTGTGGCCCTCCTCCTTCGCGCGCAGCGCGATGCCGACGATCGAACCGTTGACACCGGAGTTGGACGCGATCAGGAAGACGTCCTCGGCATGGAACTCGTGGAGATCCCAGAGCTCGTTCGCGATGTTGCTGTCACGCTCGAGGAGACCGCCCGCCAGATCGGTGGCGGGACGCTCGCCCATGAGGACCGTGTCCCGCAGCGCGATGGCGTGAGTGGGGATCAGACCGCCGGCCCGTCCGGCGATCTCCATCGCGAACGCCTGCGAGTGACCGGTGCCGAACGCCTGCAGCACGCCGCCGTTGCGAATGCTGCTGACCATCAGCTCGACCGCCTCGTCGAAGCCACCAGACTGTGCAATGGCCTGCAGCTCGGACAGGCGTGTGCGAACCTGCTCGTCGAAGGCTCCGAACACGTCACTGATCAATTAGTCCACCCACTTTGCAAACTCGGGCCGCGACCGTATGACGAGCCCTGCGCACGAAAACTATTTGGAGAGAGTACGCCTGGCAATGGTTTTCTGTTACGAAACGGTGTCAATGACTCATCACTATCTGGGACTCGACGCGGGAGGCACCAGCACTCGCGCCGTCGTCGTCTCCATCGACGGACTCTGCAAGGGCGTCGGAAAAGCCGGTAGCGGCAACCCGACCTCCGCCGGAGTCGACGCTGCGACCACCGCGATCCGGGCCGCGGTCACTCAGGCGCTGAACGCAGCCGGGACCGGACAGGTCGATGGCGCCGCGCTGGCCGTGGCCGGAGCGGGCCCTGCCGGCCACAAGGCCGCGATCGTGGCCGTGCTCGCCGACCTGGTCGCGAGCGAGCCGGTCTTCGACTTCGATGTGCTGGCGGCGTACTTCTCGGGGACGGCCGCCCCCGACGGATATGTGCTGCTCTCCGGCACAGGGGCGTCGGCCGTGCGGGTCGAGGACGGTCGGTTGGCGGCGATCTCGGACGGGCTGGGCTGGCTGCTCGGGGACATCGGATCGGGCTTCTGGCTCGGCCGCGAGGCCGTACGCGCCGGGTTGGCGCCCCTCGACGGACGCGGCAGCGCGACACTGCTGACCGACCTGCTGCTCGACCGGCTCGAGATCTCGCCGGTCGCCGAGCGCGAAGGCGGCCGAACCGGGACTCTCGTCGCAGCCACAGCCGCTCTCTATGCGATGCCGCCGCTGCGGCTGGCCGACTTCGCTGCGCTCGTCTTCACTGCGGCAGGTGCCGACGACCAGGTCGCGGCAGGGATCCTCGACCGAGCGGCGGCGGGGCTGACCGAGACGCTTGCGGCGGTGCGTACGCCTGATGTCGAGGGGCCGCTGGTCGCCGCCGGGAGCGTCCTGGCCCGGCAACCGGACTTCGCCGCCCGGGTCGCTCCTGGCGCCGTCGTCGCCTATGACGGCCTGGCCGGAGCGGCGGTGCTGGCGCTGAGGCATGCGGGCGTGGTCGTCGACGACGCCGTGTACCGTCGAGTAACCTCTTCGCTCGCTCAGCTCACCGAAGTGTGACAATCGTTACTACGGACGGCTGGAGCCAGGGCAGGAGAGCCTCCCCTAGCATGTCCTTGCATTCACGATGGAGGAGTTCTCGTTGAGCAAGCCACTGACAAAGGTCCTGATCGCCAACCGCGGTGAGATCGCCGTTCGAGTGATCCGCGCGTGCAAGGACGCCGGAATCGGCTCCGTAGCGATCTACGCGGACCCCGACCGTGACGCGCTCTTCGTGCGTCTGGCCGATGAGTCCTACTCGCTCGGCGGGGCGACGCCTGCGGAGTCCTACCTGTCCATCGAGAAGATCCTCGATGTCGCCCGCCAGTCCGGCGCGGACTCGGTCCACCCCGGCTACGGGTTCCTGGCCGAGAACGCCGACTTCGCCAAGGCCGTGATCGACGCCGGCCTGACCTGGATCGGCCCCTCGCCCGAGGCGATCGACGCGCTCGGCGACAAGGCCAAGGCCAAGCAGATCGCGCTGAAGGCCGGCGCGCCGCTGGCTCCGGGGCTCAAGGACCCGGTCAAGGACGCCTCCGAGATCGTCTCCTTCGCGAAGGAGCACGGCCTTCCGGTCGCCATCAAGGCGGTCTTCGGTGGTGGCGGTCGCGGCCTCAAGGTCGCCCGCACCCTCGAGGAGATCCCCGAGCTCTACGAGTCCGCCGTCCGCGAGGCCGTCGGCGCCTTCGGCCGAGGCGAGTGCCTGGTCGAGAAGTTCCTCGACAAGCCGCGTCACGTCGAGACCCAGTGCCTGGCCGACCAGCACGGCAACGTGGTCGTCATCTCCACCCGCGACTGCTCGCTGCAGCGCCGTCACCAGAAGCTGGTCGAGGAGGCCCCCGCGCCGTTCCTGACCGACGAGCAGAACAAGCGCCTCTACGAGTCCTCCAAGGCGATCCTGCGCGAGGCGGGCTACGTCGGCGCGGGCACCTGTGAGTTCCTGGTCGCCGCCGACGGCACCATCTCCTTCCTCGAGGTCAACACCCGCCTCCAGGTCGAGCACTGTGTCTCCGAGGAGGTCACCGGCATCGACCTGGTGCGTGAGATGTTCCGCATCGCCGCCGGTGAGGAGCTGGGCTACGACGACCCCGAGGTCCGCGGCCACTCGATCGAATACCGCATCAACGCCGAGGACGGCGGCAACAACTTCATGCCGGCCCCGGGCACGCTGACCGAGTGGGCGCCCCCGGCCGGCCCCGGCGTACGCCTCGACGGCGGCTACGAGAAGGGCGAGACCATCCCGGGCTCGTTCGACTCGCTGATCGCGAAGCTGATCATCACCGGCTCGAGCCGTAAGCAGGCACTCGAGCGCTCCCGCCGGGCGCTCGACGAGTTCAAGGTCGACGGCATGCCGACCGCCATCCCGTTCCACCAGGCCGTCGTCAACGACCCCGCCTACACCGCCGAGAACGGCTCCTTCGACGTCTACACGACCTGGATCGAGACCGACTTCGACAACCAGATCACGCCGTACGCCGGTGCCGCCGGTGAGCCCGCCGAGGACGGCGAGCGACAGACCGTCGTGGTCGAGGTCGGCGGCAAGCGCCTGTCGGTCTCCCTCCCCGCCGGGCTCGGTGGCCTCGCCGTCGGCGGTGGCGCCGGTGCCGCGAAGAAGCCGAAGCGCTCGGCCAAGAAGGCCGGCGCTGCCGCCTCCGGCGACTCCGTCGCCTCGCCGATGCAGGGCACCATCGTCAAGATCGCCGTCGAGGAGGGCCAGGAGGTCGCCGAGGGCGACGTCGTCGTGGTCATCGAGGCCATGAAGATGGAGCAGCCCCTCAAGGCCCACAAGGCCGGCACCATCACCGGCCTGAACGCCACCGTCGGCGAGACCGTTGCCAACGGGGCGGTCATCGCCGAGATCAAGTAGCTGGTCGGCTGAACCAGCGGCGGCCGTTCACCGAGTTACCTGGTGAACGGCCGCCTCCTTTGTGGAACTCCACGAAGGAAGTGCGTGCAGACCGAGGTAACTCGGTAAACGGCGCGCGGCGCTCGGCCCGAACCCGTCGGAGCGGCCCCACGCCCCGTGTCGCGGCTATGATTCAGACATGACATCCGCAGCACACCTGGCCGCGCTCCACGGTCCCGTGGGCCGCGTTGTGGCGTCCAAGCGCGACGACCTACTGGATGCGCTGGGCCGACACGGGGTCAGCAACGTACGCATCTTCGGCAGCCTCGCCCGCGGTGACGACCGTCCGGACAGCGATGTCGACCTGCTTGTCGACTTCCCGCCCCGAACCAGCCTGTTCACCATCCTTCGCATGCAGGACGAGCTCGAGGAGATCCTCGGTGCACGGGTGGACCTCGTTGCTGATTCAGGTTTGCAGGCTCGGATCCGTGCTCGCGTCGAGAGCGATCTGATCGCGCTGTGACACGCTCAGGCCAGGAGCGCCTCGACGACATCGTCGATGCTGTGACGGCGATCAGGAACCATCTGACGAAGGGCACCCTCGAAGAGGATGTCGTTGTCGACGCCGTCAGGATGCGACTCCTCGAGATCGGCGAGGCGGTCAAGTGTCTGGACGAAGCCGTACTCGCGACCGAGCCCGATATCCCGTGGAAGCAGATCGCCGCATGCGCGATCATCTTGCCCATCGCTACTTCCTGAGCTCAACCGACATCATCGCCGAGACAGTCAAGACCGACCTGGGTCCGCTGCTCGCTGCCATCCGAAGACTGCGCGACAAGGTCGACGCCTAGGGCACGTACCGGTTCACGACCGCTCGTCCAACCCGAGCTCGTCAGCCAGCGTGGCCAGGTGGACCTCGAAGAGGGCGGCGGGGTCGCCGAAGGCATCGGGGCCGAACTGGCCGAAGACCTCGAAGCTGACGCGACCGAAGAGGCTCGTCCAGACGAGTACGCCGCGGGCGAGCGCGGCGTCGGGCAGGTCGAGGCCGAGCTGGTCGCGGATGCCCTGCAGACCCACCGCGAGCTCTGGCGAGATCTTCCCCGGCGCCTCTGGCAGGGTCAGGCGGCCGGCATCGAGCGCCCCGGCACACAGGCGCAGCATCGCGGTCGGGACGCGGGTGCCGGGGACGCTGGTGCGCTCGTCCGGCGCAGCGTAGCCGGGGACGGGCGACCCGAAGAGCAGGGCGTACGTCGCCGGCTCGGCGAGCGCCCAGGTCCTGACCGCGCGGCCGAGCGCCGCAAACTGGGCTCGGGGGTCGTCCTCAGGGGCAGCGGCGACGGCGGCGTCGACGGCGTCGCCGACCTCGTCATACCCGGAGACGAGCAGCAGCGTCAGCAATTCGTCGCGGTTCTTCACGTAGCGGTAGACCGCCGAGGAGACCACCCCGAGGTCGCGGGCGACCGCGCGCAGCGAGAGCGCAGCGGCCCCGTGGACGGCCAGGTGCTCGCGGCCGATCCGGACGATCTCGTCCATGGTCTGGGCCCGCGCCCGTTCGCGTGGAGTGCCTGTCATGTCGTCATCGTGGCCCGCAGTCGAGAGCGATGTCAACAAAAGTGAGCACTGCTCTTGCTTTCGAGGTGATCACGCGCCAGACTCATGACGAGAGCACTGCTCTCTGATCGGGTCTCGACAGGCTCGACCACCGAAGCAAAAGGAGACAGCCATGAACAGCACCTACCTCGTCATCGGCGCCGGCCCCGTCGGCGCGACCATCGCCCAGCAGCTCGCCGACCGCGGCGACCGCGTACGCCTCCTCACCCGTTCCGGCAGCGGCCCGGTGCACGCGAGCATCGAGCGCCTGCACGGCGACGCCTCCGACCCGGAGACCGTGACCCAGGCCGCGGCGGGCGTTCGCGCGGTCTTCCACTGCATGCACGGCAGCGCCTACGCCGCGGCCACCTGGCGCGCCGAGCTCCCGCGGGCGGAGCAGGTCGTGCTCGAGGCCGCCGGACGGGCCGGTGCCGTGGTCGTCTTCCCGGAGAGCCTCTACGCCTACGGTCGCGTCACCGGGCCGATGACCGAGCAGACGCCGCGGACCGCCGACTTCGGCAAGCCCGCGGTGCGGGTCGAGCTTCTCAAGGCCCGCGACGCGTCTGTGACTCCCACGGTCAGCGTCGCCGCGTCCGACTTCTACGGTCCGCTGGTGCGCACCGCCCACGCCGGCGAGCGGATGGTCCCGACGGTGCTCGCCGGCCGCACCATGTGGGTCATCGGCGACCCGGATGCGCCGCACTCGTGGACGTACGTCCCGGACCTCGGCGCCGCGATGATCCGGAGCGCCGATGACGAGAGCCTGTGGAACACCTTCCTGCACGCGCCGACAGCGCCGGCGATCTCGCAGCGCGCCCTGGTGCGGACGTACGCCGAGACAGCGGGTGTCCCCGCTCCCCGGGTCGCCGCCATCCCCGGCTGGGCGATGAAGGCGATCGGCACCGTGCACCCCGGCACCCGGGAGCTGGCCGAGCTGGCGTACCAGTTCGACAAGCCGTTCGTGATGGACTCCACGGCGAGCGAGGCGCGGCTCGGAATGGCCCCGACCCCGCTCGAGACCGGGGCCAAGGCAACGGTGGACTGGTGGCGTACGCAGGCCTGAGCATGGCAGGGCGGGAGCTACCGGGCGCTCCAGCCGCCGTCCATGGCCCAGGAGGCACCCGAGACCATCGAGGCGTCGGGGCCGGTGAGCCAGCCGACCAGGGAGCCGACCTCGCTCGGCTCGACCAGCCGCTTCACCGCGACATCCTTCAGCAGCACCTGCTCGACGACCTCGGAGACCGGGACACCGTGCACCTTGGCCTGGTCGGCGATCTGCTTCTCCACCAGCGGCGTACGCACGTAGCCGGGGTTGATGCAGACGCTGGTCACACCGTGCGGTCCGCCCTCGAGGGCGGTGACCTTCGAGAGTCCCTCCAGGCCGTGCTTGGCCGAGACGTAGGCGCTCTTGAAGGGGGATGCGACCAGACCGTGCACGGAGGAGATGTTGACGATGCGGCCCCAGCTGTTGGCGTACATGTGCGGCAGGGCGGCTCTGACCAGCAGGAACGGCGCGACGAGCATGATCGAGTGGATCCTGCGGAAGTCGTCGGGGTCGAACTCCTCGATCGGGCTGACCCGCTGGATGCCGGCATTGTTGACCAGCACATCGACCTCGAGACGTAGGTCGTCGAGCTCGTGCGTCGCGGTCAGGTCGACCACCCACGCTTCGCCGCCGATCTCGTCGGCGAGGGCATGGGCGGCGTCGCCGGCCACGTCGGCGACGACGACCCGCGCGCCACGGGCGGCGAGCTCGCGGGCCACCGCTGCACCGATCCCCGAGGCGCCGCCGGTGACCAGGGCGCGGCGGCCCCGCAGCGTACGTCCGGAATCGGCCGACGCGGGCGGGGCCGTCGTCGCGGAGCTCACGCCGGGCTCACCTCGCGCTCGGTGCGGTCGGCATCGGCGCGGTCCAGGGCCCGCAGCGAGGTGCCCTTGGTCTCCTTCAGCGTGAGCACGACCAGGCCCGTGATGATGCCGGCCACGGCGAGGTAGATCGCGGTGTTGGTCCAGGTGCCGGTGTCCTTGAGCCAGGCGATGGCCAGCAGCGGCGCGAGCGAGCCGGCGAAGATCGAGGTCACCTGGTAGGAGATGGAGATGCCGGAGTAGCGCATCCGGGTCGGGAACATCTCGGCCATGATCGCGGGCTGGGTGGAGTACATCAGGGCATGGATCGCCAGACCGGCGATCAGCGCCGCCACGATCGCGACGTTGTTACGGGTGTCGAGCATCGGGAAGGCCCAGAAGCCCCAGGTCGCGCCGAGCACCGCGCCCACCAGGTAGACCGGCATGCGGCCCACCCCGTCGGCGAGCCGGCCGACCGCGAGGATGAAGAAGAAGTGACAGGCGTGCGCGACCGCGATCAGGCCGAGCAGGGCGCCCTGGTCCATCTTCTGGTCCTCGACCAGGTAGACGATCGAGAAGGAGACCACCAGGTAGTACATGATGTTCTCCGCGAACCGGAGGCCCATCCCCTTGAGCACCCCGAGCGGGTAGCGGCGGACCACCTCGAAGACGCCGTAGCCGGCCGAGGCGGCCTCGCCCTGCTCGGCCTTCGCCTCCTCGAAGATCGGCGAGTCGGACACCGAGCGACGGATGTAGTAGCCGACGACGACCACGACGGCGGAGAGCCAGAACGCGACCCGCCAGCCCCACGACAGGAACGCAGCGTCGGAGAGCGTGATGGTCATCAGCGTGAGCACCAGCGTGGCGAGCAGATTGCCCACCGGCACCGCGGCCTGCGGCCAGGCGGCCCAGGTCGCCCGCCGGTCGTCGGGGGCGTGCTCGGCGACCAGCAGCACGGCGCCGCCCCACTCACCGCCCAGCGCGAGCCCCTGCACGAACCGCAGCACGACCAGCGCGATCGGCGCGAGGAGGCCGATCTGGTCGTACGTCGGCAGGCAGCCCATCAGGACGGTGGCGACACCGATCAGCATGATCGTCAGCTGCAGCGTGTACTTGCGGCCGAGGCGGTCGCCGATGTGACCGAAGACGACGCCACCCAGCGGGCGCGCGACGAACCCGATGGCGTACGTCACGAAGGCAGCGATGATCGCGTCGTAGGCGTTGCCGGTCGCCGGCATGATCACCTTGGCGAAGACGAGCGCCGAGGCGGTGGCGTAGAGGAAGAAGTCGTACCACTCCACGACCGTGCCGGCCATGGAGGCCGCCACGGTCCTGCGGAGCAGGCTCTGGTCGACTGGGGGGTCGTTGGGGGCGGCGGTGGCGCCCGGCTGTGTCGAGGACATGGCTGGGAGTGTGACAGCGATCATAATGTGCCTGCAACGCGCATGTTGGCACACGCTATGAACGAAAATGCACACCAAGGGCTAGGCTGGGGCGATGGCCGCCTCCCCGTCGACCCCGCCCTCCGCCGACCAGCTGCTGGTGCTTCTCGAGGTGGCGCGCAGCGGCCGCTTCACCACAGCGGCCCGTTCTTTGGGCCTGACCCACACGACAGTCAGCCGCAACATCTCCGCCCTCGAGCGCTCGCTCGGCGGCCGGATCCTCGTGCGCGGCTCCGACGGCTGGGCGCTGACCGCGCTCGGCGAACGCGCTGCTAGGGCCGCCGAGGGGGTCGCTGCGTCGCTGGCCCGGCTGGCCGCCGACGAGCCCGCCGACCCGGTCGCCGGCGTGGTCAGGATGTCGACGACCGACGGGTTTGCTGCGTACGTCGCCTCGCCGGCCGTCGCCGCGCTGCGACAGGACCATCCCGAGCTCGCCGTCGAGATCGTCACCGTGACCCGCCAGGCCGCCCAGCACCGCTCCGGCGTCGACATCGAGGTGGTCGTCGGCGAGCCGGCGGTCATGCGTGGTCGCGCGCTCCACCTGGGCGGCTACGAGCTCGGCCTCTACGCGTCCCCCGACTATCTGGAGCGTCACGGCAGGCCCGGCACGATCGAGGAGGCCGTACGCCACCGGCTGGTCTACTTCGTAGACTCGATGCTCCAGGTCGACGACCTCGACGTCCCCCGGCGGCTGCTGCCCGGCATCCGCGACGCGGTCACCTCGACGAACGTCTTCGTGCACGTCGAGGCGACCCGTGCCGGCGCCGGCCTGGGCCTGCTGCCCTGCTTCATGGCCGACCGCCATCCCGATCTCGTCCGGCTGCTCCGCGAAGAGATCCACCAGCGGCTGCCGTACTGGGCGGTGGTGCACCCGGAGTCGTGGCGCCGGCCGGCGGTGGCCGCTGTCGTGGGTGGTCTGCGGGAGCAGATGGCCGATCAGGAGGACGCCCTGCTCGGCCGCTGACGCCGCTCCGTGGTCCGCGGATTCGTTGGTGTCGGCGGCACGCACGGTGCCTGGATCCTGGACCCATGCGCCGCAGCTTCCCCTGCCATCAGCGACAATTCGCTGGTGCCACATTCGACCCGGGCAGCCGCCGTCCGTCTGGTGGCCTTCTTCGTGGCCGGCATGCGACTGGCGACCCTCGCGCAGATGGCGCCGACCCTGCTGGCGGCGATGCCTGCGCTGTCCCGAGCGGATCACCCGTGGCTGACCGGGGCGACGTGGATCCTCGCCACCGTCATGCTCGTCGTCATCGCCGCGGTCGCCGTGGTCACGCGGCGGCCGCCCGGGGTGGCGCTTGCGGTGGTCGACGTGGCGGTGGCCGTGGCACTGCTGGTCGTGGGGCTGTGGACGGTCCCGGTCGAGCTGCGTACGGGCAGCTGGGTGGGGTTCCAGCTGGGCTACGCCCTGTGCGTCTCCTGCTCACTGTCGGCCATCCGCTCCCGGTGGCTGTGGATGTTCCTGCTCGTCTCGTTGGCACTCGCCGAGGCGGTCTACATCGCGCCGACCGTGGACGGTCTGGCCGATCTCACCGGCGCGCTGAGCACCTGGCTTACGTTGCTGATCCTCGGGCCGCTGGCCTGGTTCGGCTGTCGGACCATCGTCCGGATCGGGACCGAGGCCGATGAGGCGCGGCGGTATGCCGCTGCGGCGGCCAAGGCCGAGGAGGAGCGCCGCGCCCGGCTCGCGATCCACAACGGCACCGCGATGATGCGGCTGCTGGTGGAGACCGACGCCGCTGACGGCAACGGCGCACTGCGCTCACAGGCCGAGGTCGAGCTCAACCGGATGCGCGCCTATCTGAGCGGCCACACCCCGGCGCCGGCGAACGAGGCGACCAACCTTGCCGCGGTGGCCACCGCCCTCGGCGCGGAGTTCGACGACCTCCCGATCACGGTGGTCGCCGACCTCGCCCAGGACATCACCCTCCCCCGAGCTCTCGCCGACGACCTGGCGGCCGCGCTGCGCAGCCTGCTCCTCAACGTACGCCAGCATGCTCAGGCGACCCGAGTCGTCCTGCACGCCGCGGAGGACGAGGACGGCTCCGGCTGGGAGGTCACCCTGCACGACGACGGCATCGGCTTCGACACCTCGACCACGGCGTACGGCGTCGGCCTGCGGGAGGTGGTCGTGACACAGCTCGCGCGCTCAGGCGTCGACGTCGAGATCAGCAGCATCCCCGACCTGGGCACGACCGTCACGCTCACCCAGACCACCGCGTCCGTGCAGGTGCCCTGATGTCTGCGGCAACCTCCGGGCCACGCTTCAGCCATGTGGACGACGCGACCGCGATGCGCGCCTCGCTCAGCCTGCTCCTGCCCGACCTGAGGTTCGTGTCGAGCCACGGATCCGTCGAGGGCTTGCTGACGGCGCGGCCGGAAGCCGACGTGGTGATCCTCGATCTCCACCTCGCCAACACCGGCCAGCCCGACGCCTCCCAGGGCACCACGGCCATCCGGCGCATCGTCGAGGCCGGCTACCGGGTCTGTATCTACTCCCAGGAGGAGCGCCGGTTCGTGCTCGCAGCCTGCCTCGCCGCCGGGGCGACCGGCGTCGTCTCGAAGGCGGCCTCGCTCGCCGAGGCGGAGGCGGCGTTCCGCGCCGTTGCCGCCGGAGAGCCGGTGATCCCCCCGGGAATCACCGGTCTCATCGAGGTCCTCGTACGCCGCCGCAGCATCACCGTCCTCACCCCGCGGCAGCGGGAGGTCCTCGCCCATCGCGCCCGCGGCCTGACGTACGCCGAGATGAGCCGGACGATGTATCTGTCCGAGTCGACGTTGCGCGGCTACTGGATGGAGCTGGCGCAGCTGGTCTCGGAGTATCTGCGGGAGACCTCGCCGGGTGACATCGAGCATGCCCTCGGGCTGCGCCCGGGGGACCTGCTCGACCTCTGGCCGGGATAGCTAGCTGCTGATCCCGCTCCACTTCCAGCTGCCGTCGGTGCCGACCCGGACCGGGGCTGAGAAGGTGGTGCCGTGGCCGATGCCGTTGCTCTGGCGGATGCGTACGGCGTTACCGGTGGTCGGGTTGATCAGCACGATGTCCTTGGCAGCGACCATGCCGTCGGCGTCGTAGCAGTTGTGGACGGACATGTAGCGCCATCCGGTGCCGATGCTGCGGACGACGTACTTCTTCGCGCCTGCCGGGTTGTCCGTCGGCACGACGATCTGCTCGAGCTTCTTGGTGGTCGGGTTGATCGAGTAGAGCAGGTCGTACTTCACTCCGTTGTGGGTCGTCCACACCCCGGCGACGGTCGTGGCGCTCGGCAGCGTGACCGGCAGGTTCTTGACCGTGCCGAAGCGTGCACCCGGGAAGGCCAGCTTGGTCTGCTGCACGACGCCAGAGGTCGTGACGGTGTAGACCTCTCGCGTCGGGCCGTTGACGACCTTCTTGGGGCTCCAACCGGTCACCGCGGTGCCGCTGGTGCGGTAGAGCTGCTCGACCCTCGTCTCGCCCAGCACAGACCCGCCGTTGGTCCCCTTGAGCGTCACATAACGGCCCCGACCATCGGTGCCAGGCACGATGTAGGACGTCATCCAGGTGGTCTGGTCACCGGCGCCACCCACCTCGATCCAAGCCCGTGGCGACCAGCTCACGGTGCTGGCGCTGCGGTAGCTGCTGGTCACCGTGCTGTTCCTGATGCCGCGCTTACGGATGTAGCCGCCGGCCTTGCCGTTGATCGAACCGCTGCAGTTCACGGTGCCGGCCGCGGCAGCCGGTGAGGCTGCCGCTCCGATCGCGGTGAGCGATCCGGCCAGCAGGGCCGTACCTGCGATGGCGGCCAAGGCCGAACGACGCTGTCGAGTGATGAGCTTCATGCCGCTGAGGGTATGTCCCCGGAGGCGGTGAGCGGTCCCAACGAATCCGCACCGTTCTGCAGACGGGGCGTCCATCAACTGGGCGGTAACGTCCCATAACCTGGACGAGCCGGTTCGGATGGGTACCGTGACCGCCATGTTCACGAAGGTGTTGGTCGCCAACCGCGGCGAGATCGCGATCCGAGCTTTCCGCGCAGGCTTCGAGCTCGGCGCCAAGACGGTCGCCGTCTTTCCCTACGAGGACCGGGGCTCCGAGCACCGGTTGAAGGCCGATGAGGCCTACCAGATCGGAGAGCTCGGTCACCCCATCCGGGCCTACCTCGATCCCGACGCGATCGTCGAGGTCGCCAAGCAGAGCGGCGCGGACGCGATCTACCCCGGCTACGGGTTCCTCTCCGAGAACCCGGCGCTGGCCGAGGCCTGCGCCCGGGCCGGGATCACGTTCATCGGGCCGTCGGCGGAGGTCCTCACGCTCACCGGCAACAAGGCCACCGCCATCGCGGCGGCGAAGGCTGCCGGCGTACCGACTCTGCAGTCGGTCGAGCCGTCCACCGATGTAGACGCGCTCGTCTCCGCCGCCTCCGTCCTGCCCTACCCGCTTTTCGTCAAGGCGGTCGCGGGTGGAGGTGGTCGCGGGATGCGGCGGGTCGACTCCCCCGACAAGCTGCGCGAGGCGGTCGAGACTTGCATGCGCGAGGGCGAGGCCGCCTTCGGCGACCCGACCGTGTTCATCGAGCAGGCCGTGGTCGAGCCGCGTCACATCGAGGTGCAGATCCTCGCCGACGGCGAGGGCAACGTCATCCACCTCTTCGAGCGTGACTGCTCGGTGCAGCGCCGCCACCAGAAGGTCGTGGAGATCGCCCCCGCCCCCAATCTCGACCCTGAGCTGCGCGAACGCATCTGCGCGGACGCGGTGCGGTTCGCCAAGGAGATCGGCTACTCCTGCGCCGGCACCGTCGAGTTCCTGCTCGACCCCGCCGGCAACTACGTCTTCATCGAGATGAACCCGCGCATCCAGGTCGAGCACACCGTGACCGAGGAGGTCACCGACGTCGACTTGGTCCGCTCGCAGATGCGGATCGCGTCCGGCGAGACGCTGGCCGACCTGGGTCTGACCCAGGACTCCATCCAGCTGCGCGGCGCCGCGATGCAGTGCCGGATCACCACCGAGGACCCAGCCAACAACTTCCGCCCCGACACGGGCATGATCACCACCTACCGCTCCCCCGGCGGTGCCGGGATCCGCGTCGACGGTGGCACGACGTACGCCGGGGCCGAGGTCTCGCCCCACTTCGACTCGATGCTCGCCAAGCTCACCTGTCGTGGGCGTACCTTCGAGGACGCCGTGACCCGGGCCCGCCGGGCCGTCGCGGAGTTCCGCATCCGCGGGGTCGCGACCAACATCCCGTTCCTGCAGGCGCTGCTCGACGACCCCGACTTCATCGCCGGCTCGATCACGACCTCGTTCATCGAGACCCACCCGCAGCTGCTGACCGCGCGCGCCTCGGGCGACCGCGGCACCAAGCTGCTCACCTACCTGGCCGACGTGACCGTCAACCAGCCGCACGGCGCCGCTCCGGTGTCTCTCCATCCCGTCGAGAAGCTGCCTGCGGTCGACCTGTCCGTCGCGCCGCCGCCGGGCTCACGTGATCTGCTTCGCGAGCTCGGGCCGTCGGGCTTCGCGGACGCGCTGCGCGCCCAGGAGGCGGTGGCGGTCACCGACACCACGTTCCGCGACGCCCACCAGTCGCTGCTCGCGACCCGGGTACGCACCACCGACCTGCTCGGCGTCGCCGGCCATGTCGCCCGGCTGACACCGCAACTGTGGTCGCTGGAGGCCTGGGGCGGGGCGACGTACGACGTGGCTCTCCGCTTCCTCTCCGAGGACCCGTGGGAGCGGCTCGCCGCGTTGCGTCAGGCGGTCCCCAACGTCAACCTGCAGATGCTGCTGCGCGGTCGTAACACGGTGGGCTACACGCCCTACCCGACCGAGGTCACCGACGCGTTCGTCTCGGAGGCCGCCTCGACCGGGATCGATGTGTTCCGGATCTTCGACGCGCTCAATGACGTCTCGCAGATGCGGCCGGCGATCGACGCGGTGCGGGCGACCGGGACCTCCGTCGCCGAGGTGGCGCTCTGCTACACCGGCGACCTCTCCTCACCCGACGAGAAGCTCTACACCCTCGACTACTACCTGCGGCTGGCAGAGGAGATCGTCTCCGCCGGGGCGCACGTGCTGGCGATCAAGGACATGGCCGGGCTCCTGCGCGCGCCCGCAGCTCGCACCCTGGTGACCGCGCTCCGCTCGCGGTTCGACCTGCCGGTCCACCTGCACACCCACGACACCGCAGGTGGCCAGCTGGCCACGCTCCTGGCCGCGATCGAGGCAGGGGTCGACGCCGTCGACGCCGCGACCGCGTCCATGGCCGGCACCACCTCCCAGCCGCCGCTCTCCTCGCTGGTGGCGGCGACCGACCAGACCCCGCGTGCCACCGGTCTGTCCTTGTCTGCGGTCAACTCGCTCGAGCCCTACTGGGAGGCCGTACGCCGCGTCTACGCTCCCTTCGAGTCCGGCCTGCCCGCGCCGACCGGCCGGGTCTACCGCCACGAGATCCCGGGCGGCCAGCTCTCCAACCTGCGCCAGCAGGCCATCGCTCTCGGGCTGGGCGAGAAGTTCGAGCAGATCGAGGACATGTACGCCGCGGCCAACCAGATCCTCGGCCGCGTCCCCAAGGTCACCCCGTCCTCGAAGGTCATCGGCGACCTGGCACTGTCGTTGGTCGCGGCCGGTGCCGACCCGGCCGCGTTCGAGGCCGACCCGGCCGCGTACGACATCCCGGGCTCGGTCATCGGCTTCCTCAACGGAGAGCTCGGCGACCCGCCCGGCGGCTGGCCCGAGCCGTTCCGCAGCAAGGCGATCGCGGGACGCACCTGGAAGTCGCCGTCGCCGACCCTGTCGGAGGAGGACGCCGCCGGGCTGAAGTCGGACCGTCGCGGGACGCTCAACCGGCTCCTCTTCCCCGGCCCGACGAAGGACTTCGCCGAGGCGCGGTCGAAGTGGGGGGACGTGTCGGTGATCTCGACCCTCGACTACCTCTACGGCCTGCGCGAGGGCGAGGAGCACGTCGTCGAGCTCTCCGAGGGCAAGACGGTCATCTTCGGGCTCACCGCCGTCTCCGAGCCCGACGAGCGCGGCATCCGCACCGTCATGGCGACGATCAACGGCCACCTGCGCCCGATCGGGGTACGTGACCGCTCCGTCGCCGCCGAGGTCGCCGCCGCCGAGAAGGCCGACCCGGCCGTCCCCGGCCAGGTCGCGGCGCCGTTCCAGGGCGTCGTCACCATCTCGGTCGCGGCCGGTGAGTCGGTCAAGGCCGGCGACACCGTCGCCACCATCGAGGCCATGAAGATGGAGGCCGCCATCACCGCCCCCGTCGACGGCACCGTCTCCCGCCTCGCCTTCTCCGGCACCCAAGCCGTAGACGGCGGCGACCTGGTCCTGGTTCTCGACTGAGCCGAGACGTCACGCCCGTCGGCCGAGATGGCACCTTGGTGCCATCTCGGCCGACGTAAGCGACGTCTCGGCCGACGTAAGCGACGTCTCGGCCAACGTAAGCGACGTCTCGGCAAGTTAGAGACGGACGGCGTACGCCTCGACCCAGTCTTCTGCGCGTAGGTCCCGCGGCAGTACGGGTGCCTGAGAGCGCCGGCGGCGCCGGGCGATCTGATCGGCGAGGGCAGCGGGGGTGCCGTTGCGGCGCAGGATCTCGGCTACCCCGCGGCCCCGGCTGGCGAAGACCCTCGCCACCCTGGACTGGAAGTCACGGAGCTCCGACTCGGGGAGCAACGGGTCGCGACGGCGGTCGATGAGCAGCAGGCCGCCGTCGACATTGGGGCTCGGACGGAACGCCGTCGACGGGACCCGGCGGTCGAGGGTGAAGGTGAACCACGGCCACCACTGCGCGGTGAGCTGGGTGGTGCCACCGACGCCTGCACGCTTGCGGGCGACCTCCCACTGGGTGAGGAGTACGGCATGGCGCCAGGTCTGCACCGCGAGCAGGTGGCGCAGGATCGGGGTGGTCAGGTGGAACGGGACGTTGGAGACGACGACCGCGTCCTGCGGTGGCGCGTGGCGCAGGATGTCGCCCTCCGCGATGCACACGTGCGACGCGATCCGGCGGCGCAGCGAGGCGGCCCGGCGGGAGTCGATCTCGACCCCCTGCAGGGGCCGGCCCAGCTCGGCCAGCGCCAAGGTGATGGCACCGTTGCCGGTGCCCCACTCGACCAGGGGACCCGGGCGCTGCGAGGCGAGGTGGACGATGCGGTCGAGAACCGACCTGTCGGTGAGAAAGTTCTGGCCGAGCTCGTGCCGGCCAGGGCGTACGTCGGGCATGGATGCTCCTCGAGACAGAAGGAGCCGGGCGGCATACGGGTAGCACTCGGAGCCGCCCGGCAGATTGCCAGGTGGCGGCGCGAATGCGACGAGTGCTTCGGGGAGATCCGCGCCGTCAGCGGCGGCGGATCCGGACGTACGTCGTCATGCAACAGGTACCCATGGCGCTCACGCTAGCGAAGCCGCGGCTCCGCTCGCACACCGTTTTCGGAGTGACGTCTCGACCGACGCGGGTGACTACTCGACGTGGTGGAGGCGGCGGGCGACCTCGGCGGTGGAGCCGGAGATCGAGGGGTAGACGGTGAAGGTGTTGGCGATCTGGTCGACGGTCAGCCCGGTCGAGACGGCGAGCGCGATCGGGTGGATGAGCTCGGAGGCACGGGGGCCGACGACGACGCCGCCGATGACGACACCGGTGCCCGGGCGGGAGATGAGCTTGACGAAGCCGTCGGAGATGCCCTGCATCTTGGCGCGCGGGTTGCCCTTGAGGTCGAGGCGCAAGGTCTCGGCGACGACCTCGCCGGAGTCGACCTGGGCCTGCGAGTAGCCGACCGTGGCGATCTCGGGCGAGGTGAAGACGTTGGCCGCGACCTCCTTGAGGTCCATCGGGATGACCGCGTCGCCGAGGAAGTGGCGCATCGCGATCCGGCCGGCCATGGCGGCCGTCGAGGCGAGCATGAAGCCGCCGGTGCAGTCGCCGGCTGCGTACACGCCGTAGGCGGAGGTGCGCGAGACCTTGTCGGTCCGGATGAACCCGCCCTCGTCGAGCTCGATACCGGCGTCTTCGAGGCCGAGGCCCTCGGTGTTGGGGATCGAGCCGAGGGCGAGGATGCAGTGGCTGCCGGTGACCTCCCGGCCGTCGGTCAGCTTCACGGTGACGACGTCGCCGGAGCGGGTCACCGACTCCATCCGCGACTTGCTGAGGATGTTCATGCCCTGACGCTCGAGTACGTCCTGGAGCACGGTCGCCGCGTCCGCGTCCTCACCCGGGAGAACCCGGTCGCGGGAGGAGACCAGGGTGACCTGTGAACCGAGGTTGAGGTAGGCGCTGGCGAACTCGACACCCGTGACACCCGAGCCCACGACGATCATGTGCGAGGGCAGGTCGTCGAGGTCATAGACCTGCTCCCAGGTCAGGATCCGCTCGCCGTCGGGCTGCGCGGTGGGCAGCACTCGCGGACGGGCACCGGTGGCGATCAGGACTGCGTCGTTCTCGATGGCCTCCTCGCCACCGTCCTCGGCCCGGGTCGCGACCACCTGACGCTTGTCGGCGTCGATACGCCCGGTGCCCTTGACGATCCGGATCCCGCGCCGGGCCAGCCGACTCTCGATGTCGCTCGACTGCGCCAGCGCGAGCAGCTTGACGCGCTTGTTGACCAGCTCCAGGTCGGCGTAGAGCTCGGTGGCCGGGTCGCCCTGGTGATCGCGGAAGTGGATGCCCAGGTCGCGGGCGAGCGTCATGTCCGACATCAGCTCGGCGGTGGCGATCAGGGTCTTGCTGGGCACGCAGTCGGTGAGCACCGCGCTGCCGCCCAGGCCGTCACGGTCGACGACCGTCACCTCCGCGCCGAGCTGCTGCGCGACCAGCGCCGCCTCGTATCCGCCTGGACCCCCACCAATGATCGTCACCCGCGCCATGGGCCGCATTCTTCCACGCCACTGGAACGACAGAATCAGCCCATCGTCTTCTGACCGTCGATGGTCTCCCGGATGATGTCGGCGTGGCCCGCGTGCTGGGCGGTCTCGGCCAGGATGTGGGCGAGAGCGCGGCGGTTGGACCAGCGCGCACCGGACTCGAACCACGGAGCCTCGGGAAGGGCGTGGTCAGCGTCGAGATCGACGGTGCGGACAAGCTCGTCGGTGGCGGCGGCCACGTCCTCGTACGCCGTGAGGACACCCGCCAGCGTCTCGTGCTCGGCGAGCACGAAGTCGGCGGCGAACTCGGCGTACTTCTCCGGGCTGAGTTCCTGCGCCACCGTGCCACGGACGATGAAGTCGGCCCAGCCTCGCTCGACGGCAGCGACGTGCTTGACCAGGCCGCCGAGGCTGAGCTCGGACACTGTCGGGGTGAGCCGGGCCTGCTCGTCGGTCAGGTTCCGGACAGCGAAGCGCAGGAAACGGCGGTGGTTCGCCAGCGTCTCCAGCAGGTCGGCGCGCTCGCGGCTCAGGGTCGCAGTGGTGGCGTTCACGGCGGTTGCGGTCATGACTTGGGCTCCTTGGTCGTGTTTCCCTCTGACACGACCAACGTTATGCGCCAATCAGGTCAGGATCTGTCCTCAATGAACCCGGATCTGGCAGGAGTTCTGCGGCGATTAACCTGCAGGGATGACGAGCCCTGCCACCCCGACCCGAAGCGACGCGGTCCGCAACCGCGACCTCTTGGTCTCCGCTGCCCGCGAGATCCTCGCCGAGCAGGGTCTCGACGCTCCGATGTCTGCCGTCGCGAAGCGCGCGGGTGTGGGTCAAGGCACCCTCTACCGGCACTTCCCCGACCGGCTCACCCTGGCCACGGCGGTGCTGGAGGAGAACGTACGCGACATCGAGCAGATCGCGGCCCGACCAGATGCGACCCTGGCCGATGTGCTCGGGGTCGTCACCTGGCAGATGATCCGCTCGACCGCCTTCATCGGCATCGTCCGCATCAGCGGCGAGGAGACCTCGCAGGACCTTGCCGACCGGGTACGCACCGCCGTCGACGGACTCCCCACGGAGACACATGGCACCGACGACATCATGCTGGCCATCGCGATGGTCTCCGGCGCGGTGCACGGACCCACCCCCGAAGCCCGCGAGGCCACCGCCTGCCGGGCGTGGGGCCTGCTCGGGATCGAGATCGGCCCGGTCACGCCCGCCCGCTAACCCGACCGACCTCAGCCGCCGCGCACACGCGAAGAGGCCCGGAACCGCGCTACGTACGCGGGCTCCGGGCCTCTTGCCTCAGACCTACAGGTTGATCATGTGTCCCGCGATGCCGTGGATGGCTTCCTTGACGGCCTCGGAGAGCGTCGGGTGGGCGAAGATGTTGCGCCCGATCTCGTCGGCGGTGAGGTCCCACTGCTGCGCGAGGGTCAGTGCCGGGAGCTGCTCGGTGACGTCCGGGCCGATCAGGTGAGCGCCGAGGAGCTCGTTGTGCTCGGCGTCGGCGACGATCTTCACGAAACCGACCGCGTCGCCCAGACCCTGGGCCTTGCCGTTGGCCGAGAACGGGAAGGTCGCCGTCTTGACGTCGTAGCCCTTCTCCTTGGCCTGCGCCTCGGAGTAGCCGAAGGAACCGATCTGCGGCTGGCAGTAGGTCGCCCGCGGAACCATGTCGAAGTTGATCTCCATGGTCTCGGCGCCGGCGATGGTCTCGGCGGCGACGATGCCCATGGCCTCGGCGACGTGGGCGAGCATGAACTTCCCGGTGCAGTCACCGATGGCGTACACGTTCTCGATGTTGGTGCGGCCGCGGCCGTCGATCGCGATGGCCTTGCGGTCGGTCAGCTCGATGCCGACGTTCTCCAGGCCGTAGCCCTCCACGCGCGGCGCGAAGCCGAACGCGGCCAGGAACTTGTCGGCCTCGATGACGGTCTCCTCGCCACCGGCGGCCGGCGCGACGGTCACGCGCACGCCCGAGCCGGTGTCCTCGACGCCCTTGACGGCGGTCGAGGTGAGGACCTTGACGCCCAGCTTCTTGTAGTGCTTGAGCAGCTCCTTGGACACGTCGGCGTCCTCGGTGGGCACCATCCGGTCGAGGAACTCGACGATGGTGACGTCGACGCCGAAGTTCTTCATGACGTACGCGAACTCGACGCCGATCGCGCCGGAGCCGCCGATCACCATGGACTTCGGCACCTCGGCATCGAGGATCTGCTCCTCGTAGGTGACGATGTTCTTGCCGTTCGGCACGACACCCGGGACGCTGCGGACCGTGGCGCCGGTGGCGATGATCAGGTTGTCGAAGGTGTAGTCGGTGTTGGCACCGTCCTTCGCGACCGAGATCGACTTCGGACCGGTGAGCGTTCCCCAGCCGTCGATCTCGGTGATCTTGTTCTTCTTCATCAGGAAGTGGACGCCCTTGACGATCCCGGCGCTCACCTGGCGGGAGCGCGCGTGGGTCGTGGAGAACTCGAGGTGGGCGTCACCGACGATCCCGAACTTCTGCTTCTCCTTCGGGTCGTTGAGGGTGTGGGCCAGCTCGGCGTTCTTCAGCAGCGCCTTGGACGGGATGCACCCGACGTTGAGGCAGACGCCGCCCCAGTACTTGTCTTCGACGACGGCGACGGACTTGCCGAGCTGAGCGGCACGGATGGCGGCGACGTAGCCACCGGGGCCAGCGCCGAGGACGAGAACATCAAAGTGGGTCACGCATCCAAGGGTAGACCGCCGATAACACACAGATCCCAGTCGGGCCAGCGACTGAGCGGTAACCTCGTGTTCCGTGACTCTCTACGCGGCCTATGGCGTCAACCTCGACCCAGCGCTGATGAGCGAGCGCTGCCCCCATTCCCCGCTACGGACCACCGGCTGGCTCAGCGGCTGGCGGCTCACCTTCGGCGGCGAGGACAACGCCTTGCGCGAGGGACCGATGGTCACCATCGTCCAGGATCCCTTCGAGCAGGTCTTCGTCGCCGTCTACGACGTCGTGGACCAGGACATGGAAGCGCTGGAGAAGTGGGAGCTGGCCGACATGGGCCTCTACTTCAAGACCAAGGTGCGGATCTCCGCCCTGGCCGAGGACCTGCTCTGCGAGGCCTATGTGCTGGACACGTACGAGGGCGGGATCCCGGACGCCCGCTACCTGGGCGCGCTCGCCGATGCCGCCGAGGCGGCCGGGGCGCCGGACGACTACGTGCATGCGCTGCGTACGAGGCCCTGCCGGTCCAACGACTGAGGCTCGTGGCGGTGGTCGAGCTCGTCGGGACCAGGTCTAAACTCAGCGAGTGACCACGCCTTACGAACTCGCCAAGGAAGCCGCCGCCGCGCTCGCAGAGAAGACCGGTGTCGAGAAGCACGATGTCGCGCTGGTGCTGGGCTCGGGCTGGCTGCCCGCCGCCGACGCGCTGGGGGCTGACTACACCGAGATCGACACCACCGACCTGCCCGGTTTCAGCGCCGCCGCGGTCGCCGGTCACAGCGGCAAGATCCGCTCGATCCGGTCGGCGAGCGGTCGCAACCTGCTGGTCTTCCTCAGCCGCACCCACTTCTACGAGGGCAAGGGCGTCGCCGCGGTCGTGCACCCGATCCGCACCGCGGCGGCCGCCGGCTGCTCGACGATGGTTCTGACCAACGGCTGCGGGGGCCTCAACCCGTCGTGGTCGCCGGGCACGCCGGTCCTGATCAAGGACCACATCAACCTCACCGCCTCGTCCCCGCTGGTCGGGGCAAACTTCGTCGACCTCACCGACCTCTACTCCGCGCGTCTGCGCGACCTGGCCAAGCAGGTCGACTCCTCCTTGGACGAAGGCGTGTACGTCCAGTTCACCGGCCCCCACTACGAGACCCCTGCCGAGGTGAAGATGGCCGGGATCCTCGGCGGCGACCTGGTCGGCATGTCGACCACTCTCGAAGCGATCGCGGCCCGCGAGGCCGGGATGGAGATCCTCGGGATCTCGCTGGTCACCAACTTGGCCGCGGGCATCTCCGACCAGCCGCTGAACCACGCCGAGGTCCTCGAGGCCGGCCGCAACGCCGCCACCCGGATGGGCGGGCTGCTGAGCAACCTCGTTCCCAAGATCTGAGTCGCTCGACGCCCTCGCTTGTCTTCGGTCTTCCGCCACCAGATGACCTAGGGTCAGATCCATGGTGCCCACCGATCGATCTGCGCTCGTCGTCCAGGCCCGGGAATGGCTTGCCGACGACCCCGATGCACAGACCCGAGCAGAGCTCGAGAGCCTCTTGACCTCCGCGGCCCCAGAGGCCGCAGCCGACCTGGCCGACAGGTTCTCGGGCACGCTGCAGTTCGGCACTGCAGGACTGCGGGGGGCGCTCGGGGCGGGGCCCAACCGGATGAACCGGGTGGTCGTGATCAAGGCTGCCGCGGGGCTTGCCCGCTACCTGGTCGCCACCGGTGCACAAGGGCCGGTGGTGATCGGGTACGACGCTCGGCACAACTCCGACGTCTTCGCCCTCGACACCGCCGAGGTGATGACCGGAGCGGGCCTGCACGCCTTGGTGATGCCTCGCTCGTTGCCGACACCGGTCCTGGCGTACGCCGTCAAGGCCCTCGACGCGAGTGCCGGCGTGATGGTGACCGCCAGCCACAACCCACCGCAGGACAACGGCTACAAGGTCTATCTCGGCGACGGCTCGCAGATCGTACCGCCGGCCGATGCCGCCATCGCGCAGCGGATCGCGGCCGTCGACAAGATCAGCTCGGTCACCCGGGGAGCCCCCGGGCGCACGATCAGCGAGGACCTCGTCGACAGCTACCTCGACACGGTCGTCGGGCTGCTCGAGGAGGGCGGTGCGCGCGACCTCACGACCGTCTACACACCGCTGCACGGTGTCGGGGGCGACCTGGTGCAGCTGGCGATGAAGTTCGCCGGCTTCCCCGCGCCGCTCGTCGTCAAGGAACAGGAACGGCCCGACCCCGAGTTTCCGACCGTCGCCTTCCCCAACCCCGAAGAGCCCGGCGCGATGGACCGGGCGCTGGCGTTGGCGAGCAAGAAGGGCGTCGATCTGGTCATCGCCAACGACCCGGACGCCGACCGCTGCGCCGCCGCCATCCCCGTCGGCAAGACATGGCGGATGCTGACCGGTGACGAGGTCGGCGCACTGCTGGCGACCCACCTGATCCGCAAGGGCGTGACCGGGACGTACGCCGCCTCGATCGTCTCCTCCTCGCTGCTCGGGAAGATCGCAGCGGCCGCGGGACAGCCCTACGCCGAGACCCTCACCGGCTTCAAGTGGATCTCGCGCGCGCCCGGCCTCGCGTTCGGCTACGAGGAGGCGCTGGGCTACTGCGTCGACCCCGAGCACGTACGCGACAAGGACGGCATCTCGGCACTGCTGCTCCTGTGCGAGCTGGCCGCCTCGCTCAAGGCCGAGGGACGCACCCTCGCGGACCTGCTCGACGACCTCGCGGTGGCGCACGGCCTGCACGCCACCTCGCAGCTCTCCATCCGGCTCGAGGACCCGGCTCAGATCGCCGCCGGGATGCAGCGGCTCCGCGACCGCCCAGTCACCGCGCTCGCCGGGACCGCGGTGCAGCAGATCGACGATCTCGCTGCTGGGGATGGCGGGCTGCCGCCGACCGACGGGATCCGCTACCAGCTGGCCGGCGGGTCACGGGTGATCGTGCGGCCCAGCGGCACCGAGCCCAAGATCAAGTGCTACCTCGAGGTCGTGCAGCCGGTCGCCGACGCTTCCGCGCTGCCGCAGGCACGTGCCGGGGCCGAGATCGCGCTCGGGGCGCTCAAGGTCGACATCCGCGCCGCGCTCGGCATGTGAACGAACCCTGCCCAGTCGCTAGACCAGTCGCTAGACCAGTCGCTAGATCACGAGCAGGACGACGAAGGCGACGGCCACCACTGCGGTGATCGCGATCAGCGGCCAGTCCCAGCTGCGGCGTACGTCCTCGGCGAGGGCGAACTGCTCGTCGGAGTCCCGCTTGATCCCGCGCCGCTCGCGCGCATCCTGCGCCAGCGAGTTGAGCCGGTCCTCGATGAAGTCGGACTGGTTGCTCAACGGCTTGTGATCGCGCTTGCCGCCCTTGACCGCCTCGCGCATCGGACGACCGACGGCACCGCTGACGTGGGTGCGGCCGCCTGAGTAGGCACCCAGGGTGCGGCCGACCGAGACGCTCTCCAGCGCAGCCAGCGGGAAGCGCACGGTCGAGTAGAGGTGGTAGAGGACGAAGTCGCCCTCGCTGACGCCGACCTTGGTGCGGATGAACGCGGCGTACGCCACCAGCGCGAAGAGCAGCCCGCCGGCGGTCGTCTCGGGGTGCCAGCCGGTGACCGCATCGATCACGATGACCGCGACGGCGCCGCCTATCGAGAGGAGACCCCACACGGTGCTGCTGGAGTGGCGGAACCACTCCTCGGGCTGATCGTCATTCACGGCGCACACCTTAGCCCTCGTATGCTGAACACGTGCCCAACGCCTCTGACATCGCGAAGCTGATCGACCACACCCTCCTCAAGCCCGAGGCGACCCACGCCGACGTCGAGGCGCTGATCGTGGAGGCCGCCGAGCTCGGCACCTACTCGGTGTGCGTCTCGCCGTCGATGCTCCCGGTCAACGCGCCAGCCGAGCTCAAGATCGCTGTCGTGTGCGGCTTCCCCAGCGGCAAGCACATCTCCTCGGTCAAGGCCGCCGAGGCTGCTGCGGCGGTCGAGGCCGGCGCCGACGAGGTCGACATGGTCATCGATGTCGGCGCAGCGAAGGAGAAGCGCTACACCGATGTCGAGGCCGACATCGCCGCCGTCCGTGCAGCCGTTCCCGCCCCCACCGTGCTCAAGGTGATCATCGAGTCCGCGGCTCTCGAGGACGACGAGATCGTCGGCGTCTGCCAGGCTGCTGTGCGCGCCGAGGCCGACTTCGTGAAGACCTCCACCGGCTTCCACCCCGCCGGCGGCGCCACCGTCCACGCGGTCGAGCTGATGCGCAAGACCGTCGGCCCCGACGTCGGGGTCAAGGCCTCGGGCGGGGTCCGGACGATGGAGCAGGCCGAGCAGATGATCGCCGCCGGAGCGACCAGGCTCGGGGTGTCGGGCTCCCGCGCGCTGCTCGCCGGGGCGCCGGGGTCTGCCGCCGGCTACTGACTTCGCCGCGGCATCGGTGAGAATGCTCCGGTGCGTGCTCAGGTCATCGTCCTCGCCGGTCCTTCGGGCGCCGGCAAGTCCCGCCTAGCCGAGCGGCTGGGTCTGCCGGTCCTCCGGCTGGACGACTTCTACAAGGACGGTTCCGACCCCTCGCTCCCCCGGATCACCGAGGGTCCCAACGCGGGCCTGGTCGACTGGGATCATCCCGACTCCTGGCTTCCCGACGACGCGGTGAAGACCATCGCCGAGCTCTGCGAGACCGGCGCCGCAGAGGTGCCGGTCTACGACATCGCTCACGACGGCCGCACCGGCTGGCAGTCGCTGACCCTCGGCGACGAAGCGTTCTTCGTCGCCGAGGGGATCTTCGCCCAGGACATCGTGGCCGACTGTCGCGCCGCGGGACTGCTGGCCGCGGCCTACTGCGTCACCCAGTCTCCGACGGTGACCTTCTGGCGACGCCTCACCCGCGATCTGCGCGAGCACCGCAAGCCACCGAACGTGCTGGTCAAGCGGGGCCTGGCGCTGATGCGCGCGCAGCCGGAGGTCGTCGCGGACGCGGTCGCCAAGGGCTGCACCGCGGTCTACCCGAAGCACGGCTACGTCGCCATCGAACGGCTCACAGCGCCGCGTACGCGTCCTTGATCTCGTGAATCAGGTCGACCCGCTCGTCGTAGGGGATGAACGCGGACTTCATCGCGTTGGTCGTCAGCCGCTGGAGCTCGGGAAGGCCCCAGCCGAAGGCCTCCACGATGCCGGTCATCTCCGCCGTCATCGAGGTGCGTGACATCAGCCGGTTGTCGGTGTTGATGGTGACCCGGAACCCGAGGTCGTAGAGCAGCCCGATCGGGTGCTCGGCGATCGACTTCGCGGCCCCGGTCTGCACGTTGGAGCGCGGGCAGAGCTCGAGCGGGATCCGCCGGTCCCGGACGTACGCAGCGAGCCGGCCGAGCCGCGGCGCCTCGCCGTCCTCGACGGTGATGTCGTCGACGATGCGTACGCCGTGACCGAGCCGGTCGCAGCCACAGGGGTGCACCGCCTCCCAGATCGACGGCAGCCCGAAGCCCTCGCCGGCGTGGATCGTGAAGCGCATGTTGTCGGCGGCCAGCTGCTCGAACGCCGCCAGGAACCGGCTCGGCGGGAAGCCCTTCTCCGGCCCGGCGATGTCGAACCCGGCGACCCCGCGGTCGCGCCAAGTGACCGCGAGCTCGGCGATCTCGGCGGCGCGAGCAGCCTGCCGCATGGCGGTGAGCAGCTGACGTACGACGATCTTCCGGCCTGTCGCCGCGACCGCAGCCATCCCCTCGTCGAACCCGGCTTGGACGGCCGCGACGACCTCGTCCAGCTCGTGGCCGTTGGCCACGTGGAGCTCCGGCGCCCAGCGGACCTCGGCGTAGACGACCCCGTCCTCGGTCAGGTCCTCGACGCACTCACGAGCGACCCTGGTCAGCGCAGGCAGGGTCTGGAGGACCGCCAGCGTGTGCGCGAAGGTGTCGAGGTAGCGCTCCAGCGAACCCGAGTCGGCGCTGGTCACGAACCACTCCTCCAGCGCGACCGGGTCTCCCTGGGTCCCCTCCGGGAGCTCGTGCCCCACCTCGGCGGCGAGCTCGACGATCGTGGAGGGACGTAGACCACCGTCGAGGTGGTCGTGGAGCAGCACCTTCGGCGCCGCCTTGATCTGCATGTCGGACGGTTCCATGGGCCCATCATTCCGCATCAGGCTAGATTCCGGGCTGTGCGCACATTCACCTCTCTCGAAGAAGTCTCCGCAGCCGCCGGCACCGAGATCGGCACCGGAGAATGGCTCCAGGTCGACCAGGACCGTGTCAACGCTTTCGCCGAGGCCACCGGTGACCACCAGTGGATCCACGTGGACGAGTCACGGGCCAAGGAGGGCCCGTTCGGGGGCACCATCGCCCACGGCTACCTCACGCTGTCGCTGCTCCCCTACCTCGGCGTGAGCGTCTACTCGCTCGAGACCCCCGGCGCGAAGCTCAACTACGGTCTCAACAAAGTCCGATTCCCCACCCCGGTCCTGGTCGGCTCCCGCATCCGCGCCGTCGTCGCCTTCGGCGAGGTCACCGAGCTCCCCACCGGCCTCCAGCTCGTCGTGAAGACGACGATCGAGATCGCGGGCGCCGACAAGCCCGCGTGCGTCGCGGAGTCCGTCGTCCTCCTCCTGGAAGGCTAGGCCCCCGCCCGCCGAGACGTCAGTTCTTGACGCCGAGACGTCAGTTCTTGACGCCGAGACGTCAGTTTCTGACGCCGACAAGTCAGTTCTTGACCACGAGGGGTCAGTTCCAGACCCTTCAACGCCAAAAACTGACTCCTCGACGCCAGGAATCGACCTCTCGCGGCCAGAAACTGACTTCTCGGCGTCAGATTTCGACTCTTCGGGCGGTCTTGTCGTCAGGAGTAGTTGGCCCACAGGCGCTGGGTCGTGCCGTCGACGGTCATTTCGCCGCCGTAGGGCAGGATCCACTGTGGCCGGGTGTGCCCGAACGCTGGGCCGACAACGACCACCGCGTCGGGGTTGTAGCGGGCGACGGTCTCGATCGCCGCATCGCGCTGCTCGGCGCGCTTGGCAGCGCGCTCCTCGGCGCTGGGCCGGCGTTCGAAGTCAGAGGTGGGCGGGCGGGCGACGACGACCGCGTCGACCTCCTCGAGCAGCCCTCTCTCGCCCATCGCTCGCGCGATCCAGCCGAACTCGTGAGCCGGGATGAGCTCCTCGGAGGTCTCCAGGAGGAGTACGCCGCCCTCCAGCACCCCTGGGTCGGCCGGGAAGCGTCCGGCGGTCAGCACCCACTGGAGGATCTCGATGCAGCCTCCCCAGGTGCGGCCGGTGATCTTCCGTTCGGGACCCGCCCAGGTCCACGGCTCGGTCGCCTCACGCTCACCGTATTCGGTCAGCGCCCGCGGGTCCTGCCAATCGTGCCCGATGTCCTCGGACTCGCCCGGCTCGGTGATCTCCAGGGTTCCGCCGGTGAGGAGCGCCGCCTCGAGCGAGGCCTTGTGGATCGGGTCGAGGCCCGGACCGGGGCCGAGGTGGACCTGGGTCGAACCGCCGTGGAACGCGGCGACACCATTGGTCCACAGCCAGTTGAGCAGGTTGGTGTTGTCGCTGTAGCCGAGGAACGGCTTCGGGTCGGCCCTGAGGAGGTCGGCGTCGAGATGCGGGATCACGGTGATCTGATCCTCGCCCCCGATGGTCGCCAGCACCGCCCGGATCTCCGGGTCGGCGAACGCGGCGTTCAGGTCGGCCGCCCGCTCCTGCGCCGTCGCCCCCAGCTTCCGGGTCGTCGGATACTCCACCGGCACCAGGCCGGTCGCCTCGGTCAACCGCGTCAGTGCCTGCTCGTGGATCGCCGGCGCCACCCCGGGCGCAGCGAACGAGGGTGACAGCACGGCGACCTTGTCGCCCGCGACGGCCTTGGGTGGCTTGACGATCTTCATTGCCGAAGTCTGACGGGTTGGGGATCTGCGAAGCGACCGGTTATCCGCCAGCCGCTGCTGCTGGAGCAGCGCTTTCCGCCCGGCGACCGAGGTGTAACACGCTGTTACAGGGTCTATCCGGTCGTTATAAAGGGCGAGTAGTACCACGAACGACGTGTTACAGCTCGCGGAGGCGGGCGCGTTCAGACCGCCGGCCCGCGCCCCTCAGCTGATTCGGTCGAGGATCAACGGCGTCGCCTCGTACGCCGCCCCGTCCCCGATCTCGTAGCCACCCTCGAGCGCCGCGAGCGCCCGGTCGAACCTCTCGGGCGTGTCGGTGTGGAGGGTGAACAGCGGCGCACCAGCAGCGACCGAGTCGCCCGGGCGAGCGTGCCAGGTGACCCCGGCTCCGGCCTGGACCTGGTCCTCCTTGCGCGCCCGCCCGGCGCCGAGGCGCCAGGCGGCGAGCCCGACGGCCATCGCGTCGAGCCGGGTCAGCACGCCGGAGGTCGCGGCGGTGACCACATGTGTCTCGCGCGCGACCGGAAGCGGCGCCGACGGGTCGCCGCCCTGCGCCGAGATCATCGCCCGCCAGGAGTCCATGGCCTTGCCTGAGGCGAGCAGATCCGCCGGGTCCGGTCCGGAGACACCGGCAGCGGCGAGCATCTCCCGGGCCAGCGCCACGGTGAGCTCGACGACGTCGGCGGGACCGCCGCCGGCGAGGACCTCGACGGACTCGGCGACCTCGATCGCGTTGCCCGCGGTCAGACCGAGCGGCGTGGCCATGTCGGTCACGAGCGCGACCGTGTTGACGCCGGCATCGGTGCCGAGGTCGACCATGGTGCGGGCGAGCTCCTGCGCGGACGGCAGAGTCTTCATGAACGCCCCGGCGCCGACCTTGACGTCGAGGACCAGCGCGCCGGTGCCCTCGGCGATCTTCTTGGACATGATCGAGGAGGCGATCAGCGGGATCGCCTCGACGGTGCCGGTGACGTCGCGCAGTGCGTAGAGCTTGCGGTCGGCCGGAGCGAGCCCTTCACCGGCCGCGCAGATCACCGCGCCGACCGATCCGAGCTGAGCCATCATCTCCTCGTTGGAGAGCGAGGCGCGCCAGCCGGGGATCGACTCGAGCTTGTCGAGGGTGCCACCGGTGTGGCCGAGCCCGCGTCCGGACAGCTGCGGCACGGCCACGCCGCACGCTGCGACCAGCGGTGCCAGCGGCAGCGTGATCTTGTCGCCCACACCTCCGGTGGAGTGCTTGTCGGCGGTCGGCCGGTCCAGAGAGTCGAAAGACATCCGCTCACCGGACGCGATCATCGCCGCCGTCCATCGGGCGATCTCACGCCGCGACATCCCGTTGAGCAGGATCGCCATGTTGAGCGCCGACATCTGCTCCTCGGCCACGTCCCCGGCCGTGTAGGCCCCGATCATCCAGTCGACCTGCGAGTCGCTCAGCTCGCCACCGTCGCGCTTGGCGAGGATCACCTCGACCGCATCATGTTCCGCCATGCGGACAGCGTAAGGCGATACCGCCGCAGGTCCCCTAACGGACGACGCTCCCGACCGACGACCGGCCGTGGACAGCTCGGTTACGCGAGGTCCTCCGGGCCGAAGGCGTCGGGGAGGACCTCGGACATCGGCTTCACGCCCGAGACGGTCATCAGCAGCAGCTCGGGGCCGCCGTTCTCCCAGAGGAGCTGGCGGCAGCGGCCGCACGGCATGATCACCTCGCCGGAGCCGTTGACGCAGACGACGTGGGTGAGCCGGCCGCCGCCGGTCATGTGCAGGGAGGAGACCAGCCCGCACTCGGCGCACAGCGTCACCCCGTAACCCGCGTTCTCGACGTTGCACCCCTGCAGCAGGCGCCCGTCGTCTGCGTAGCCGGCGACCCCGACGGGGTAGTTGGAGTAGGGCGCGTACGCATGTTTTGCGGCGTCGACCGCGTGCGCACGCAGGCCTTCCCAGTCAAAGCCGTCTGCGGCGTACGTCTGCTTCTCGGTCATGGTCCGACCTTAGAGCCTGTCCAGATAACCGAATACAACGAAGGAGGCTTAAGATTCGCCGAGATCAAAAGTTGGTAACCGTTCGCGTAATCCCTGGAATTGCTCGGTCATAGGGGAGAGCGTTCGGACCATGAATGTCCTTTGCGCCGCTTTTCGCGGAGCAACGACCTGGAGGCACCAGTGAAGAACAACATCAAAAAGGCCGCCGCCGGCGGTTTCGCCGCGGTTTTGACCGCTGCCGCGCTCGCCGCGTGCGGAGAGGCGCCGGCCGAGCGCGCCGGAGAGGGGAACAGCGACTACCTTCCCTGCATCGTCTCCGACGAGGGCGGCTTCGACGACAAGTCGTTCAACCAGCTCAGCTACGAGGGCGTGAAGGAAGCCGCCGACGAGCTGGGCGCGAGCTTCAAGGACGTCGAGTCCAACAGCCCCAACGACTACACCTCCAACCTGGAGAGCCTGGTCGGGCAGGGCTGCGACACCATCGTGACCGTCGGCTTCGCTCTTTCGGCGGCGACGATCGAGTCCGCGAAGGCCAATCCGGAGACCGAGTACGTCCTGATCGACGACGCGGCCGACGCCGACTTCGACGGTAAGACCGACGCCGAGAACATCAAGCCGATCCTCTACGACACCGCCCAGGCCGCGTTCCTGGCCGGCTACGTCGCCGCCGACTACACCAAGACCGGCGTCGTGGGCACCTACGGCGGCCAGCCCTTCCCGACCGTGACGATCTTCATGGACGGCTTCAAGCAGGGCGTGGAGTACTACGCGAAGACAAAGAAGAAGGACGTCAAGGTCGTCGGCTACGAAGGCGGCGAGAAGGGCTCCTTCACCGGCGAGTTCGTCGCCAACGAGAAGGCCACCAACACCGCCCGCCAGATCATCCAGCAGGACGCCGACGTGATCCTGCCGGTCGGCGGCCCGATCTACCAGGGTGCGCTCACCGCGATCGAGGACTCTGGCAAGGAGGTCGCCCTGATCGGTGTCGACGCCGACTTCTACGAGACCGACCCGAAGACCCAGGACGTCGTGCTCACCTCGATCCTGAAGAACATGAAGACCTCCACCACGGACGTCGTCAAGGCCGCCGGTGAGGACGAGTTCGACGCGACGCCGTACGTCGGCACCCTCGAGAACGACGGGGTCGGCCTGGCGCCGTTCCACAACTTCGAGTCGAAGGTCTCCGACACCCTTCCGGCCGAGCTCGAGGAGGTCACCGCCGGGATCAAGGACGGCTCGATCAAGGTCAACTCCTACCTCGCGAAGTGACCCAGCTCAGCTGAGCACCTGAGGGGGCCGGGTCACCCGGCCCCCTCACCTCTGGAATTTCTCCGTCCCTGCAAGGAATGATCCGTGCCATGAGACTCGCGCTTCGCGACATCACCAAGCGCTTCGGCTCCCTGGTCGCCAACGACCACATCTCTCTGACCGTCGAGCCAGGTGAGATCCACTGCCTCCTCGGCGAGAACGGCGCGGGCAAGTCCACGCTGATGAACGTGCTCTACGGCCTCTACCAGGCCGACGAGGGCGAGATCCTCATCGATGACGAGCCACAGCGCTTCAAGGGCCCCGGTGACGCCATGGCCGCCGGCATCGGCATGGTGCACCAGCACTTCATGCTCATCCCCGTCTTCACCGTGGCCGAGAACGTCATGCTCGGTCACGAGGCGACCGGTTTCGCCGGCAAGCTCGACCTCGACGCCGCGCGCAAGCTGGTCCAGGAGATCTCCGAGCGCTTCGGGTTCCAGGTGGATCCCGATGCGCTCGTCGAGGACCTTCCGGTCGGTGTGCAGCAGCGCGTCGAGATCATCAAGGCGCTCTCCCGCCACGCCGAGGTGCTCGTCTTCGACGAGCCGACCGCCGTCCTGACGCCCCAGGAGACCGACGAGCTGATGGCGATCATGCGCCAGCTCAAGGAGTCCGGCACCGGGATCGTGTTCATCACCCACAAGCTCCGTGAGGTGCGCGAGGTGGCCGACCGGATCACGGTCATCCGTCGTGGCACCGTGGTCGGTGAGGCCTCCCCCCAGGCCTCCAACGCCGAGCTCGCGGCACTGATGGTCGGCCGTCCGGTCGAGCTCAAGGTGCACAAGGAACCGGCTCAGCCGGGCGAGCGCGCGCTGGTCATCTCCGACCTCGTCGTCGCCGACGAGGACGGCCACGTCCACGTCGACGGCGTCAGCTTCCACATCGACGCCGGCGAGATCCTTGCGGTGGCGGGCGTCCAGGGCAACGGCCAGACCGAGCTCACCGAGGCGATGGTCGGCCTGGCCCCTCACGTCGAGGGTTCGATCAAGCTCGACGGACGCGAGATCGTGGGCCGCTCGGTGCGCAAGGCGCTCGAGGCGGGCATCGGGTTCATCCCCGAGGACCGCCAGGTCGACGGCCTGGTCAGCAACTTCACCATCGCCGAGAACCTCATGCTCAACCGCAGCTATGACAAGCCCTTCGTCTCCGGCGGGTCGCTGAACCTGAAGAAGCTCGACACCTTCGCCAAGGAGAAGCTGGCCGAGTACGACGTACGCGCCCCGGGGGTCTCGACCCTGGCCGGGCAGCTCTCGGGCGGCAACCAGCAGAAGGTCGTCGTCGCCCGCGAGCTCTCGCGTGACCTGCGGCTTCTCGTCGCCTCTCAGCCGACTCGCGGCGTCGACGTCGGTTCGATCGAGTTCATCCACAAGCAGATCGTGGCGGCACGGGACTCGGGTGTCCCCGTGCTCGTCGTCTCCTCCGAGCTCGACGAGATCGCCGCTCTCGCCGACCGGATCATGGTCCTCTACCGCGGGCGGGTCGTGGGCATCGTCCCCGCCGACACCTCCCGCGACACCCTCGGCCTGATGATGGCCGGCGAGACTCCTGAAGGGATCGAGTCGTGAGCGAGAAGGGACCGGAGAACGAGCCGGTCGAGAACGAGCCGGTCGAGACGTCAGATGACCGCATCGGTGAGGGCCTCATGGACTCGTCGTCCGATGCTGACCGAGTGCCGGAGGCGAGCCGCTGGCACCTCGCGCTGCGCGAGATCACCACGGGCAACGCCCTGGTCGCGGTGCTCTCGGTGCTGTTGGCGATGTTCTTCGGGTCGCTGATGATCCTCTTCACCGACGAGGACGTCCGCTACGGGCTCTCCTACTTCTTCGCCCGCCCCTCCGACACGTTCTACTACGGCTGGGAGGCCATCTCGGGGGCGTACGTCTCGCTGTGGCGGGGTGCGGTCTTCAACGACCTGGGCGGCACGTTCACCCAGCAGATCAAGCCGATCACCGAGACGCTGAAGTTCGCTGCGCCGCTGACCCTGGCGGGGCTCGGCATCGGCCTCACCTTCCGCGCTGGTCTCTTCAACATCGGCGGCCGCGGCCAGATGCTGCTCGGTGGCGCCGCAGCCGCGTTCGTCGCGGTCAAGCTCGACCTGCCGATGATCGTGCACCTGCCGCTCGCGATCCTCGCCGGCGCGCTGGTCGCCGCGCTGTGGGGTGGGATCGCCGGCATCCTGAAGGCGCTCACCGGCGCCCACGAGGTGATCGTCACGATCATGCTCAACTACGTCGGCTACTACCTGGTCTTCTACGCGCTGACCCGCGAGTCGCTGCTGCAGGCGCCCGGCTCGGCCAACCCGAAGTCGGCGCCGATGCCGGAGTCGGCGATCCTGCCGGACCTGCTCGGGCCCCAGTTCAACCTGCACGCAGGGTTCCTGCTCGCGGTGCTGGCGACGTTCCTGGTCTGGTGGATCCTCAACCGATCCTCGCTCGGCTACCGGTTCCGAGCCGTGGGTGAGAACCCCGCGGCGGCGAGGGCGGCCGGCATCAACGTCGGGGTCGCCTACGTCAGCGCCTTCATGATCTCGGGTGCGCTCGTCGGCCTGGCCGGCGTCAACCAGGTGCTCGGCTCGGTGACCGACGGCGCGACCAGCGGGCTCGATGCCGCGATCGGCTTCGACGCCATCACCGTCGCGCTGCTGGGGCGGTCGCGACCGTTCGGCATCCTGGCCGCCGGTGTCCTGTTCGGCGCGTTCAAGTCCGGCGGCTTCTTCATGCAGGCCTCCGAAGGCATCCCGGTCGACATCGTCTTGGTGGTGCAGTCGCTGATCGTGCTGTTCCTCGCCGCGCCGCCTCTGGTGAAGGCGATCTTCCGACTCCCCACGAAGGAGGCCTGAGAACTGTGTCTGCTGTCGATCTTCCGGTGCAGGCCGACGCCCAAGGCGTCGCCGAACGGATCCCTGGCCTGTGGAAGCCGCCGATCGTCATGGGCGTGTTCACGATTCTGGTGGCGCTCCTGGTCCTGGTGAGCCCACGCGATGGTGACTCCACCTTCAGGTGGAGCCGGGAAGGCGACTGGTTCGCCATCCCGGACGTCTCGCTCCCGGCCAACCTCATCGTGTGGGTCGCTGTGCTGCTCTGCCTGCTCTGCACGGCGTACGCAGCCTGGCGGTCCTACTCCCGGCTCAAGACGCCCTTGGTGGTGGTCGCCGCGTTCGCCCTGTTCGCGGTGAGCGGCTTCCTGGCGTGGGCGGTCGCGGGCAAGACCCTTCCCGTGGTCGGTCTGCTCGCCGGCGCGCTCGCGTTGGCGGTGCCGCTGGTGTTCGGTGCCCTGGGCGGCGTACTCGGTGAGCGTGCGGGCGTGGTCAACATCGCCATCGACGGGCAGCTGCTCTTCGGCGCCTTCGGCGCGGCGATCACCGCCTCGCTCACCGGCTCGCCGTGGGCGGGGCTCGTCGCGGCGATGGTCGCCGGCATGCTCGTCGCGCTGCTGCTCGGCCTGTTCGCCATCACCTACTGGGTCGAGCAGGTCATCGTCGGCGTCGTCCTCAACGTGCTCGTGATCGGGTTCACCAGCTTCATGTTCTCCCAGGTCCTCTCGGAGAACGCCGGCACGCTCAACAACCCGCCGCACTTCCCGCGCCTGGAGATCCCGCTGCTGTCCGGAGTCCCGGTCCTGGGCCCGATCTTCTTCCGCCAGACCATCCTGGTCTACGTGATGTACGCCGCGGTCTTCCTGGTCGCCTGGGCCCTCTACCGTTCCAAGTGGGGCCTGCGGGTGCGCGCGGTCGGCGAGCACCCGAAGGCCGCCGACACCGTCGGCATCGACGTGATCGCCACCCGCTATCGGACGGTGCTGCTGGCCGGCGCGATCGTGGGCATCGGCGGTGCGACGTACACGCTCGTCTCGGTGCCGTCCTTCGGCCGTGAGATGACCGGCGGCGCGGGATACATCGCCCTGGCTGCGGTCATCTTCGGGAAGTGGGATCCGATCAAGGCGACTCTGGCGGCGCTGCTGTTCGGCTTCGCCTCGAACGTCGAGTCGGTGCTCTCGGTCATCGGCTCACCGGTGCCGTCGCAGTTCATGCTGATGCTGCCGTACGTGGTGACCATCTTCGCCGTCGCCGGCCTGGTCGGCCACTCCAGGGCACCTGCCGCCGACGGCGTGCCCTACCGCAAGGGCTAGCGGGGCTCGCTCAGCGTGCGGTGGGCGGCGGCGGCCAGGACCTTGGCGCCGACCCCCACCGCTCGCTCGTCGATGCGCAGGTCGCCCTGGTGGAGGTCGTAGGTGGGGCCGCCGGGGGTGCGCACGCCGAGGCGGAACATCGAGCCCGGGACCTGCTCCTGATACCAGCCGAAGTCCTCGCCGCCGAGGCTCTGGGCGGAGACGACCGCCCCGCGCTCGCCGAGGATGTCGCGGACCGTGGCGAGGAGGATCTGGTGGGAGGTCTCGTCGTTGCTCACCGGCGGGACACCCCGGGTGTAGTCGACCGCAGCCGTCACCCCGTAGGGCGCGATGATCTCCGCGACGACCTCGCGCACCACGTGCTCTACCTCGCTCCAGGCGTCGCTGTCGAGGATCCGCACCGTCCCCCCGACAGAACCGTGGGCGGGGATCACGTTGTGGGCCAGGCCGGCCGAGACCTTGCCCCACACCACGCTGATGCCGGCTCGGGGATCCATCCGCCGGCTCAGGATCACCGGCAGCTCGGTGGTGACCTTCGCGAGCGCGAAGACCAGGTCGCCGGTCAGGTGCGGGCGCGAGGTGTGTCCGCCGGTGCCGCTCAGATGCACGTCGATCACGTCGGACGCACTGGTCAGCGAGCCGGCACGGACCCCGACGCGCCCGACGTCGACGGTCGGGTCGCAGTGCAGCGCGAAGATCCGCTCGACGTCATCGAGCGCACCCAGGCTCATCAGGTGCAGCGCACCGCCCGGCATGACCTCCTCGGCGGGCTGGAAGAGCAGGCGTACGCCGCCGGGCAACGGTGACTCCCGGTGCAGGTCGGCCAGCGCCAGCCCCGCACCGAGCAGGGCTGTGGTGTGCACGTCGTGGCCGCAGGCGTGCGCGACGCCGGGAACGGTGCTCGTCCAGACGTCGGTGGTGACGTCGTCGACGGGCAGCGCATCCATGTCGCCGCGCAGCGCGACGACCTTGGTGTCCTTCCCGTCCCCGCCCAGATCGGCGATCAGGCCGGTCGTGGACGGCCTGTCGACCTGCCAGCCGGCCTTCTCGAGCCGCTCGACGATCAGCTCGGTGGTGCGATGCTCCTGCCAGGAGAGCTCCGGGTGCGCGTGGATGTCGCGGCGCAGGTCGGTCAGCTCGGCGTCGTAGGCATCGACTCGCTCGGCGAGGAAAGCAGCAGGCTCCAGCATGGTTCCGCCAGACTAATCGTTGTCGTAGGCGGCGAGGATCCTGTCCGCTGCCACCGTGGCCGGAAGCTCCCCGGAGAGCACCTCTTCGCGGACCTCGTCTCGGATCGCCTTGACGCCCGAGGAGTGCTTGAGCCGCTGGTCGAGCTCGTCGCGGACGAGCGCCCAGGTGAAGTCGAGCTGCTGCTCGGCGCGCTTGGTCCTCAGCCCGTCCTCGCCGAGGTGCTTGCGATGGGCCATGACCTGCTCCCAGACGGAGTCGACGCCGTCGTCGTGCAGCGCCGAGGCGGTGATCACCGGCGGTGCCCACTCCTCGCGCGAGCGCACCAGCCGGAGCGCGCCGGCGAGCTCGCGCGCTGCCGCGCGCGCCTCCTGCGCACGGTTGGGATCATCGGGGTCGGCCTTGTTGACCGCGATCACGTCGGAGATCTCCAGGATGCCCTTCTTGATGCCCTGCAGCTGGTCGCCGGTGCGTGCGATGGTGAGGAAAAGGAACGTGTCGACCATCCCCGCGACCGTCACCTCGGACTGCCCGACACCGACCGTCTCGACCAGCACCACGTCATAGCCCGCCGCCTCCAGCACCGCCATCGCCTGCACGGTCGCCCTGGCGACACCGCCCAGCGTCCCGGCACTGGGCGAGGGCCGGATGAAGGCGTTCGGGTCGACGCTCAGTCGGGCCATGCGGGTCTTGTCTCCCAGGACCGAGCCGCCGGTGCGTACCGAAGAGGGGTCGACCGCCAGCACGCCGACCTTGAGGCCGCCAGCGGTCAGCCGGCTGCCGAGCGCCTCGATGAAGGTCGACTTGCCGACCCCCGGGACTCCGGAGATCCCGACCCGCACGGTGTCACCCGCAGGCAGGCGAGTGAGCAGCTCGCGCGCGATGTCCCGGTGCTGCGGCTTGGTCGACTCCACCAAGGTGATCGCCCGTGACACCGCCGCCCGTCTACCGTCGCGGATGCCGTCGAGAAGGTCGTGTACGTCGGGCCCAGGCATGGCCAGCACCTTAGCCAAATCATCGGCATGCGGATCGTTCGGCTCGACCATCGAGCCGAACCCGCCAACTAATTCTTTGGACCACGATCATGTCCGGCTCTACGCTCGGCCACCGTGACCGAGGTGACGAGAACAGCAGTGGTGACCGGTGGCGGAACTGGTCTCGGACGCGCGATCGCGAGGCGGCTCGCCGCCGACGGGCTTGCCGTGACCATCGTCGGGCGGCGAGCGACGACGCTGAAGACCGCGGCCGAGGAGATCAACACCGCCGTGCACGCAGATCGGGTGACGTACGTCGTCGCCGACTGTGCCGAACCAGGTGACGTGCGCGCCCTGGCCGATGCCTGCCCAGACCGTCTGGACGTGCTCGTCCTCAATGCCGGTGGCTTCACTCCGGCGTCCGGCGACGACCTGGAGTCCCTGGCCTACGAGTGGGCGGCGGACTACCGGCTCAATGTGCTCACCGCGGTGCTCCCGGCCGAGGCTCTGCTCCCCCGACTCGCCCGTCCCGGCGGCCGGATCGTCGCGATGAGCTCGATCTCGGCACTACGCGGCCACGGTTCGTACGGAGCCGCCAAGGGCGCCATCAACACCTGGATCACCGGGCTCGCGGCCGAGGTCGCGGCGGACGGGATCACCGCCAACGCAGTCGCCCCCGGCTTCGTCCCGGACACCGAGTTCTGGGACTCCCGCCGCAGCACCGAGCTGATCGAGGAGCGGACCTCCCGGATCCCGGTGGGCCGCCCGGGCACGCCTGACGAGGTCGCCGCCCTAGTCGCTCACCTGACCTCACCTGACGCCGGTTTCACCACCGGCCAGGTCGTCGGTATCCACGGTGGAGCGCTTCTTGCCCGACTGTGACCGGCAGCGCCGCTGCGTCACGGAAGAACGTGAAGGCCGCGGCTTCGAGCCACTTCGCGAAGCCGCTCGTCGAAGCTGGCGAGCGACGCCGCATGCGCGGTGGCGGCCACGAGGACACAGCAGTCCGGCATCTTGAGTGGAGTGGCGCCCAATCAAGCTGGCCAGTCCTCGCGCAACTCTTCGAGATGACCCTCGCCGCGTCGCCGCGCAGCCAGCTGATCGGCCTCCTCACGTTCGAGGGCCTTCGCACCCTCCTCGGCTAGGGCCGCGATCAAGGCACCACGGGACTTCCCGGGCCAACGACGTTCCGCTGCCTCGAGGGCGGCGATCCCGGAGGTGGTGCACCGCGGTCACGGCCGTCAGCGAGCGCGCCGCAGGACATCGCGGACGGCATCCGGCAGCCGACCCGCCCGACCTTCATCGAACGGGACCCAGGAGACGCCCATCTGCAGGGCGTACAAGGCGACGGCCACAGCGATGATCGCCAGGCCGACGACGGCGACGACCCACCGCTGAGACGGCGAGGACGCCGCCCGGGCGACCGGGCCGAGGGTGTCGCGGACCCGCTGCGAGGCTAGCCAGGCGGCGGACATGAAGGTCATCGCCGCGGCATAGAGCACGGCAGTAGTCGGCGCACCGAAGGCCAGGCAGCCCACCGCGACGGCCACAGCGATCACCCCGGTCAACGCCGTCAGCACCGCCGTGCCGGGGATCGCGCGAACCAGGTCCCAGGGCGAACGGATGAGCGCCCACATCCCGTCGTACCACTTGCGTCCACGGGCCTCGCGGCGCTTGGAGAGCTGGTCGGCGGCGAGCGACACGGCCCGCAGCAGCCAGAGCCCGGCGCAGAGCAGGGTGGCACCCAGGAACGGGTACGCAGCGACGACCCCGGCGAGGATCGCGGCGAGCGCGACCAGGACCAGGAAGTGCATCGGCCCCGGCCAGCGCTTCAGGTTGGCGTGCTTGCTGGGCGGGCTCCAGCCAGGCTCGGGTGACGGGGCCGGCGGCGGTGCCGACTGCGGGTCGAACCGGCGCACCATCACGGGCTCGATCGCTGCCGCCGCGTCCGTCACCGCGTCCGTCACCGCGTCCGTCACCGCGTCCGTCACCGCGGTCGGCGGCACCTCCTCGGCCTCCGCCACCTCGGTCACGGCATCGTCTGCTGCGTCCGGATCGACGAGCGTCGGCCTCGGCTGCTCGACCGCTGTCGGCGCCATCGCCAACGGCAGCGTCACCGGCAGCACCTCCGTCACCGCGGCGGCATCACGCCCCGACCACGGCTCCTCGGGCTCCATCAGCCACTCCTGCAGCTCCTCGAGGCCCGGTCGGTCGGCGGGGTCGGTCGCCAGCGCGGCCGCCAGGACCTCCCGCATCGAACCCTCGATCCCGCCGAGATCGTGCTGGCCGCGGCGTACCCGGTCCAGGACGGCCATCGACGGCCCCGTCCCGAACGGCGGCCGGCCGAGCAGCGCATAGGACGTCGTGGCCGCCCACGAGTGCACGTCGCTGGCCGTCGTCGCCGGCACGCCTTCCAGGATCTCGGGCGCCAGGTAGCCCGGGGTGCCGACCAGCCACCCGGTCAGCGTGATCTTGGGATCGTCGGCGACCCGCGCCAGCCCGAAGTCGATGAGCACCGGCGTACGTCCCTCCATCACGACGTTGGAGGGTTTCACGTCGCGGTGGAGGACCCCGGCGTCATGACAGGCCGCGACACCGTCGGCGAGGCAGCGGGCCAGCCAGAACCGGTCCTCGCCGAGGATCGGTCCGTCGTCCTTGATCCGGTCGTACAGCGTCGGGCCGGGCACATAGCGGGTGGCGACGTAGGGCAGGTCCGCATAGGGGTCGGCATCGAGGATCTCGGCGATCCAGGGGCTGTGCACCTGCCGCAGCGACCGGACCTCGCGCTCCAGCCGGGCACGGGTCTCCTCGTCCCCCACGACATGCGTACGCAGCACCTTCAGCGCCACCCGCTCGCCGGTCTCCTCGTGGCGGGCCAGATGGACCACGCCCATGCCGCCCTCACCGAGCTTGGTGAGGAGCTCGTAGTCGCCGACCCTCACCAGCCCGTCCGCGGATGCCCGCCCGGGGCGCAGGTCCGTCACACCTCTGAGGCTAGACGAGCCCGACGCCCCCGGCGAGGACATACCCCGGAGGGTCAGTGATCGAGCTGCTCCCGCAGGCGTCCGAGCAGGTCGATGGCGGAGTCGGCGATCACGGTGCCCGGGAGGAAGACCGCGGCCGCGCCCATCTGCTCGAGCGTGGCCACGTCGTCGGGCGGGATGACCCCGCCGATGACGATCATGATGTCCGGGCGCCCCTGCTCCTCCAGCGCCGCCTTCAGCGCCGGGAGCAGCGTGAGGTGACCGGCAGCCAGCGACGAGACCCCGACGATGTGTACGTCGGCGTCGACCGCCTGCTGCGCGACCTCCTCGGGGGTGGAGAAGAGCGGGCCTACGTCGACGTCGAAGCCGAGGTCGGCGAAGGCCGAGACCACGACCTTCTGGCCGCGGTCATGGCCGTCCTGGCCCATCTTCGCGACCAGGATCCGCGGGCGGCGACCCTCGGCCTCCTCGAACTCCTTGGTCGCCTTCAGCACCTCGGTGACCTTCGAGTCACCCGACGTCGTCGCCTCGTCCCGATACACACCGGAGATGGTACGGATGACGGCCTGGTGCCGTCCCCATGCCTTCTCCATCGCGTCGGAGATCTCACCGACGGTCGCCTTGGCGCGGGCCGCGTCGACGGCCAGCTTGAGCAGGTTGCCGTCCAGATTTCCGGTCCCGCTCGGCTTGCTCGTCGAGCCGGCTGCGTTGGTGATGGCCTCCAAGGTGCGGCGTACGTCCTCGTCGTCGCGCTCCGCACGCAGCCGCTCGAGCTTGGCGAGCTGCTGCTTGTAGACCTGGTCGTTGTCGACCTTGAGCACGTCGAGCGGGTCTTCGGACGGGAGCCGGAAGGTGTTGACGCCGATCAGCTTCTGGGCGCCGGAGTCGAGACGCGCCTGGGTGCGGGCGGCCGCCTCCTCGATGCGCATCTTCGGGATGCCCTGCTCGATCGCCTTGGCCATCCCGCCGGCCGCCTCGGCCTCCTGGATGTGGGCCCAGGCGCGCTCGGCGAGATCATGCGTCAAACGCTCGACGTAGTAGGAGCCACCCCACGGGTCGATGATCTCGGTCGTCCCGGACTCCTGCTGCAGGAGCAGCTGGGTGTTGCGGGCGATCCGGGCCGAGAAGTCGGTCGGCAGCGCGATCGCTTCGTCCAACGCGTTCGTGTGCAGCGACTGGGTGTGGCCCTGGGTCGCAGCCATCGCCTCGATCGCGGTGCGGCCGACGTTGTTGAAGACGTCCTGGGCGGTCAGCGACCAGCCGGAGGTCTGCGAGTGGGTCCGCAGGGACAGCGACTTGGGGTTCGTCGGGTCGAACTGCGAGACCAGACGCGACCACAGCGCGCGGGCCGCGCGCATCTTGGCGACCTCCATGAAGAAGTTCATCCCGATCGCCCAGAAGAAGCTGAGCCGCGGCGCGAACGCGTCGACGTCGAGGCCCGCGGCCAGACCGGTCCGCAGGTATTCGACACCGTCGGCCAGCGTGTAGGCGAGCTCGAGATCGGCCGTCGCCCCGGCCTCCTGCATGTGGTAGCCGGAGATCGAGATCGAGTTGAACCGGGGCATCTTCGCGGCGGTGTAGGAGAAGATGTCGCCGATGATCCGCATCGACGCCGCCGGCGGGTAGATGTAGGTGTTGCGGACCATGAACTCCTTGAGGATGTCGTTCTGGATCGTCCCCGCGAGCTGCTCCGGCTTCACCCCCTGCTCCTCGGCCGCGGCGATGTAGAGCGCCAGCACCGGCAGGACCGCGCCGTTCATCGTCATCGAGACGGACATCTCGTCGAGCGGGATGCCGTCGAACAGCGTCCTGGTGTCGTAGATGGAGTCGATCGCGACGCCCGCCATGCCGACATCGCCCCGCACCCGCGGGTGGTCGGAGTCATAGCCGCGGTGGGTGGCCAGGTCGAAGGCGACGGAGAGCCCCTTCTGGCCGGCGGCCAGGTTGCGGCGGTAGAACGCGTTGGACTCCTCCGCGGTCGAGAACCCGGCGTATTGCCGGATCGTCCACGGCTGGGTCGTGTACATCGTCGGGTAGGGCCCGCGCAGGAACGGGCTCAGCCCCGGGAAGGTGTCGAGCGCGTCGAGACCCTCGAGGTCCGCCGGCCCGTACGCCGGCTGGATCTCGATGCCCTCGGGGCTCAGCCAAGGTTCGCCGCCGCTGATCGAGCCGCCGGAGCCGCTAGGCGGAGGCGTGTCGAGATCAACACGGTCGTTCAGCGAGAACCCCTTGAAGGAATCAGGAATGCTCATACCAGCTTCTCCCTCGTAGCGGTCAGGAAGGCGAGTGCGTCGACGCCCATCGAGGCGGCGTCGTCCACCTCGGCGTCGACGGCGTCGGGCTTCCCGGCGATGATCACGTGCGTGGCACCCGCCTCGCGGAGGGCTGCGATCGCGTCTGCGCCCCATGCGGCGTAGGTCTTGTCCGACCCGGCCAGGCAGACGACGGCCGGTGCACCGGCCGAACGGTATTTCCCGGCCAGGTCCTCGGCATCGCTGGTCGCACCTGCGACCTCGACGCCGATGCCGCCGGCGGCGAGCAGGTTCGTTGCGAAGGTCGCCCGGGCGGTGTGCTGGGCGACGGTGCCGAGGGTCGCGAGGAAGACCGCGGCGGTGGCGGGATCGTCGCGCAGGGCCTCGAAGGACGCGCCGTAGCGCACCACCCGCTCGTTGAGCGGGTCCACCGGTCGCTCGGGGAGCGTCTCGGCGAGGTTGGGGAACTCGGTGAGCCCGGTGATCCGACGCTTGCGGCGTGCGATCGCCTTCTCCCGCGCGGCCGAGACCGCGGCGATCCGGTCGCGGAAGGGCGAGAAGTCGTGGCCCCCGGTGGTGTGCCCGGTCCACTCGTCCTCGATCTGGACGAACGCGTCCCACCCGGCGGCGGCCATGTCGGCGGTCAGCTGCTCCACGGCGTACGCCCCACCAGCAGGGTCCGCGACGGCTGCAACGTGCGACTCGTCGATCAGCAGGTGGGAAACGTTGCGGGCGATCCGGCGCCCGAACCCGTCCGGGACGCCGTTGGCGGAGTCGAAGGGCAGCACGGTCACCGCATCGGCCCCGCCGACACCCGCGGCAAAGGCCGCGACGGTGCCGCGCAGCATGTTCACGTAGGGGTCGTACTTCGACAGCATCGGCCGCGAGCTCACCGCGTGGATGCGCATCTCCACGCCCTCGGCACCGCACAGCTCGAGGACACGCGCCCACAGCTGCCGGGCGGCCCGCAGCTTGGCGATCGTCGGGAACTGCTCGTCGGTCGCCGCGTAGCGGAACTCGATGAGGCTCGCCGCCACAGCAGGCGAGAATCCGGCTTCGGTCAGCGCGCGCAGGTAGGCCACGCCGACCGCCATCGACCAGCCGAGCTCCTGCACGTCGGACGCGCCCAGATCGTGCGCGGCAGTGCCGTCGACCACGATCGCGCGCACGCCGATCCCCTGGGCCAGCCGAGCCAGATCGACCAGCTCGGCGAACGCCTCGTCGGGCGCCAGCGGCAGCTCGCGCAGCAGCGCACCCATCGGGTCGGCACCCAGGTTGGTCGCAGCGTGCAGCCCGGCACCGCGCTCGGCGATCAGCGCGAGCAGGTTCTGGGCGACCTTGACCGCACCGATCGGCGCGTCGAGCACGATCGGCGCCAGATCGAGGAGGACCTTGTCGAGCAGCACGTTCAGGTCGGTGGACTCGTCGGCGGCCACCCACAGCGAGGAGACCCCGCCGTCGAGGTCGACCAGAGCCGCCTCGTTGGCCACCTTGGCATCGACCCCGGAGAGCCCGGAGACGAGCGAACGGATGTCCCACGCGCCGGCGCGCGTCGGACGGACCGTGTCGGCGAAAGACGTGTCCGGCAGCCCGAGCGGGGCGATTCGGAGTCCGTCGAGCGAGGTGCGGGTCAGCTTGTCCCAGACGAGAGAGTCGGCGTCGTCGGATGTCAGCCGACCGCTCTTGCGGAGGACGGCAGCGGTCGCCGCCTCCCACTCTTCCTGCGAATGGGCGTCTGCCGGCTGGGCGAGGCGCAACGAGTCGTCGCGAACGGCGTCGTTCATGGGTCGAACCTTAGGCCGACGGAGTGGCGGTGACCACAAAGTGTGAGGTTTACAACCGCTAACTGAGACGCGGCACTAGTTTGACCGCCGTGAAGGTACGCACTCCCGGCGGGACGGTCTACCGCGTCTCCCGTCGCTGGGTCCCGTGGCAGCGGAAGTCACGTCGGCTGAGTCTCGACGGGCTCGAGCTCCCGATCAGCCCGCCGTCCGGCGACGATCCGATCAGCGCGATCCTGATGATTCTCTGGCTGGTCATCGCCATACCGATCATCGTCGTGGTCGTCGCGGTCATGCTGCTGACCGGCATCGAGCTCGTCCTGCTGCTCGCCGTCCTCCCCTTCGCCATCGGCGCCCGGGTGGCCTTCGGCCGCCACTGGACCGTCGAGGTGCGCCGCGGCTTCACCCCGATCCACGAAGAGCGTTCCGGTGGCTGGACCGCCAGCGGCGTACGCATCCAGGAGCTGGCGCGGGAGATCGAGTCGGGCAGCGTCCCCGCGGACACCCTCACCAAGCAGTCCTAGGGCCAGGGGCGCAACAGCGGCAGGCCCGTGTAGACCAGCACCCACACGGGCCAGAAGAACCCCCTGCCGGCAAGGTGCCAGACCAGGACGGCGATCGCTCCGCAGATCAGGAAGACCAGCAGATCGCGTACGAGGCGGGGGCCCGCCCCACCGGGCGGAGCCGGATCCGCACCCAGGTCGTCGACCACCGCGGCGAGGTCGGCCGACCGAACCGCACCCCACACCGCCGCGGCACGCGACTCCAGCTCGGGCGCATCGAGCCGCCCAGCGGCGTACGCCTCGACGAGCCGAGCCCGCGCAGCCTCCCGCTCCAGGTCGCCGACCCTCGTCACAGCCCCTCCAGGTCGAGGGCCCGCCCGGCCGCATACAGGTCCTTCGGGCAGGTCGACCCGGCACAGGTCTCGTAGCGATCGGCCAGGGCCGCGAGGGCCTTCACCGTCTCCGCGGACGCCGGATCCGCGGCGAGGTTGTGCTGTTCGTAGGGGTCCGAGGAGCGGTCGTAGACCTCGACCTGACCTGTGTGCAGGCGGGCGTAGGTCCAGGAGCCGACCCGGATCCCGGACCAGAGTCGGCGGCTGCCGTCGACGACCCGCCAGCCGCCGACCGGGATCGCGCGCACCTGCTCGGGCGCGCGCAGCCACGGCATGATGTCGATCCCGTCCGGCGTCCGCGGCGGCCGAGCCCCGGCCGCCGCCAGCAGCGTCACGGCCAGATCCGGATTGGTGACCGGTGTCCGCACCGTCCTGCCGCGCGGAACCCCCGGGCCGCTCATCAGCACCGGGATCCGCAGCGACTCGTCGTAGTGCCACAGCTTGCCGTTGAGGTTGTGGTAGCCGTTCGAGAAGCCGTTGTCGGAGGTGAAGACCACCAGAGTGCGCTTCAGCTCGCCGCGCTTCTTCAACCCGACCAGAAGCGAGGCGATGTTGCGGTCCAGGCTGCGATTGGCCTCGAGACGGCGTTGATAGGCGATCCGGAGGGCGTTCTTCTGGCGCGGGTCGAACTGCCCGCGCGCCGGCGACCCCTTCGCATAGCCGGAGGTGTCCTCGGGAAATAGGTTGGGCCGCGCCGGGATCTGCACGCCGTCGTGGTGGCCACGGTCCTGAGCATCGGGCACGGTCACCGACACCGCGGCGTCGGTGCCGGGGTAGATCTTCTTCGGGTCGTCGGGTCCCGAGGGCCCGCCGTGGTGCGGTGCCACGTAGTTGACCCAGGCGAACCAGGGCTTCCCCGACCGGCGCTCGGCCGCGATGCCGGCCTTCGCCTGCTCGGTGATGACGGTCGAGGAGTAGCCCTTCGACTTGATGATCTCGCCGTTGACGTTGAACTTCGGCGACCGGAAGTTGTAGGTCGACGGGTCCACGGTCGCGCGCCACTGGTCCCACCCGGGCGGCACCTCGCCGCGGGTCGCACCCTCGCCGTAGCCGTTGAGGTACTTCCCCGCCAGGATCGTCGAATAGCCCGCATCCTTCAGCGAGGTGGCCACCGTCGAGGAGTCGTCGAAGGCCTGATAGCCGCCGTAGGGCCCCTCGATCGTGCGCGCACCGTGGTTGTGGGCGTACTGCCCCGTCAGCAACGAGGCCCGGGCCGGCACGCAGATCGGTGTCGGCGCGATCCCCTCGGCGAAGGAGACCCCGGCCCGCTCGACCAGCTTCCGCACCTGCGGCAGATGGTCCATGTCGAGAGAGGAGAGGTCGTCCACCGTGACCATCAGCAGGTTCGGCTTCTCCACAGGCCGCTCGAGACCAGGCGTACGCGTCGCGGCGGCTGCCACCGCGGCCGGCTCGTGCACCAGCCCGGTCACCGCGAGGGCGCTCATCGCAGCCGTCGCCACGGCGGCCCGCTTGCGGCGGGTGAACAGGTTGCCGAGCGACATGACCAAACACTCCTAAGTAATACGAGTTATTTAGTCTACTTTAACGCGGCGTCGAGGTAGTCCGGTAGCAAACTGCCTATTACTGACCAGTAAATGGGCAGTTTGCTACCGGACTACCCCGACGTTGCGCGCCTCAGAGACCGGCGAGATCGAGCGGGCGGTCGGCTGCGTACATCTCCTTGGGGCAGCTGTCGCCGGAGCAGTCGCGATACTTGTCGGTCAACTCCGCGAGGCGCGAGACCGTCTCTTCGTGGGCCGGGTCGTCGGCGAGGTTGTTCATCTCGTAGGGGTCGGCCACCCGGTCGTAGAGCTCGACGCCACCGGTGCTGAGCTCGATATAGGTCCACCGACCCACGCGCACACCGGACCAGAGCCGGGAGGTGCCGTCAGAGGTCGGCCACGCCTCGATCGGGATGACGCGGGCCTGCTCGGGCGCGCTCAGCCACGGGAGGATGTCGATGCCGTCGGGCTCGTGCGGGTCGTCGGCACCGGCAGCCGCGAGCAGCGTCGTGGCGATGTCGGGATTCGTGAGCGGCGTCGCCACAGCACGTCCCTTGGGCACACCGGGCCCGCTCATCAGCACCGGGATCCCGAGGCTCTCCTGGTAGTACCAGAGCTTGCCGTTGAAGTTGTGATAGCCGCTCGAGAAGCCGTTGTCGGAGGTGAAGACGACCAGCGTCCGGGCCAGCTCACCGCTCGCTTTCAACCCCTCGAGGAGCGAGGCGATGTTGCGGTCCAGGCTGCGCGCCGACTCGATCCGTCGCTGGTAGGAGATCCGGTAGGCGTCCTTCTCGATCTGGGTCGGCCGCTTCCGCGACGGTGAGCCCTTGGGGAATTCCTGCCGGTCCTCCGGGAACAGGTTGGGCTGCGGCGGGATCGGCTTGTCGGCGTACACGTCCCGGTCCTGGGCGTCCGGGACCGGAACGCCGATCGCGCCCTTGGTGCCCCGGAAGCGCTGCTTGGGGTCGCCCTTCTGCGTCGGACCGCCGAGGTGGGGCGCGACGTAGTTGACCCACTGGAACCACGGCTTCGCCCGGCTATCGGTCTGGCCCTCGGTCTGGCCCTCGGTCTGGCCCTCGGTCTGGTTCGTCGATCGGGCAGCCCGCTTCTTCGCATCCTTCAGCGCGGCCTGCGCCTGCTGGGTGATGACCGTGGTCGAGTAGCCCTTCGGCTTGACGACGCGTCCGTTGACGTTGAACTTCGCACCCAGATAGTTGTAGGTCGACGGATCGATCGTCGCGCGCCACTCGTCCCACCCCGGAGGTACGTCGCGCCGGCTCTTGCCCACGCCGTACTCGTTCAGGTACTTCCCGGTGAACAGCGTCGTGTAGCCCGCATCCTGCAGCGAGGTGGCCAGGGTCTCGGAGTCGTCGAAGGACGGGTAGCCACCCTCAGGACCGTGGATGGTGTGGGCGCCGTGGTTGTGGGCGTATTGCCCCGAGAGCAGGGAGGCTCGGGCCGGCACGCAGATCGGTGTCGGCGCGACCGCGTCCGAGAAGGTCACTCCGCTCTCGCCGACCAGCCGCTTGACACTCGGCAGATAGTCCATGTCCAAGGCCGAGAGGTCGTCGACCGTGATCATCAACAGGTTGGGCTTCTCCACCGGCATCTCGAATGCCGGGGTCTCGCTCGCGGTCTGCTCGGCGGACGGCTCGGCGGACGGCTTCTGCGTCGGTGCCTCACCGCAGCCCGTCATCCCCACGATCCCCGCAACCGCGAGCGCCGCCGAGAATGTCCGGACCCGTCTGGATACCGCCACTGATTGTCCTCATCACCCTGGTCGTCGTCACTGGGCCCGCTGGCCGCGCGGAAAGCCTGCCACTACGCCGACGGTTCATCCCAGATCAACGCACCTGTCGCGCTCTCGCCACCCCGGAGCAGGACGCTGGTCGCATGAAGATGGCGCTGGTCACCGAGAGCTTCTTTCCTACCATCGATGGTGTCACAACCACGGTGAAGGCCATCGCCGACCGCCTGATCGAATCGGGGCACGAGGTGCGGTTCATCGCCCCCGGCCCCGGCCTGCCGGTCTATCGCAACAGTCGCGTCGTCCGGGTCTCGCCGATCGCCAAGACTGGCCGTCAGGTACGCAGCGCCCTGGAGTCCTTCGCTCCTGACGTCGTGGTCAGCTTCGACCCGGGACCCTTGGGCCGCAAGGCGCTCTCGTCCCCGACAGCGGCCGACGCGACCACACTGGTCGTCCAGCAGTCCCTCGTCCCTCCCAAGGCTGCGCTGACCTGGAACACCTCGATCGCCGCCTACGCCGACGAGATCTTTGTCACAAGCGAGTGGTTGCGGCGCCTGCTCGCCGCGATCGACGTCCGCGCCGAGATCTGGGAGCCCGGGGTCGACACCGCCGCCTTCTCCCCCACTCTGCGCGACGACTGGTTGCACCGCCGCTGGGCCAAGGCGAAGTCGCGCCCCACCCCGCTGGTCGTGGTCGGTTACGCGGGCAATCTGGCCAAGGGTCACCGCGTACGCCGCCTCGCCGAGCTGACCACCGTGCCCGGCATCCGCCTGGTGATCATCGGCGACGGACCGCAGCGCGGATGGCTCAAGCAGCGGATCCCGCAGGCGAAGCTGACCGGACCTCTGGGCACCGGCGACATGGCCATCGCGCTCGCCTCGCTCGACGTGCTCGTCCACCCCGGCGAGGAGGAGGGATGCGGCCACATCCTGCGTGAGGCCGCGGCCAGCGCCGTCCCGGTGGTCGCCCCGCGCGCCGGCGCGGCCGCCGAGCTCGTCCACCACATGGAGACCGGCGTGCTCTACGACCCGGCCCGCCGCCGGGAGCTCGCCGACGCGGTCGCCTCGGTGGTCTCCGACCCTCGTCGGCGCCTGCTCGGCGACCGTGGTCGCGAGCTGGTCGCGACGCGCCCCTGGAGCGACGCCGTCGACGAGCTGCTGGCCCGGCTGGTCTCGCTCGACGCAGCCCGCTCCTCACGATCTCACGCCACCGAGACGAACGACGCCCATCGTGCTGTTAGGCTTGCCTAACTCACCGCGATGATACTCGTCAGTAACCTCGCCCGCCCCAGCAGAGACTGAAATGTCACATACTCCCTGCGTACAAGTTCGGGTAGCGGGAGTAGTAGCGTGCGTGCCGTGGCAACCACGACTCTGATCAAAGGCGCGCGGTCGACGCGCTCGACGATCGCCCTGAAGCTCCTTATGGCGGCCAGCGGCATCGTCTTCATCCTGTTTGTGCTGGCGCACATGTACGGCAACCTCAAAGCCTTCAGCGGCGAGATGGCCTACAACGAGTACGCCGAGCACCTGCGTACGTTCGGGGAGCCGATGCTGCCGTACGGCGGGCTCCTCTGGATCCTGCGGATAGTGCTCCTGGGCTCGCTGGTCGCGCACGTCGGCTCGGCGGTCGCGCTCTCCATCCGTGCCCACGCGCAGCGCCCGGTGAAGTACGCGGTGAAGAAGAACAAGGCTTCGTCGCTCTCCTCGCGCACCATGCGCTGGGGCGGCGTGGCGCTGCTCCTCTTCGTCGTCTGGCACCTGCTCCAGTTCACCATCGTGAAGGTCAACGTGGGTGAGGGCGGGCAGACTCCGCAAATCACCGAGAACCCCTACCAGCTGCTGATCAACGCGTTCCAGCCGGAGCAGTGGTGGATGGTCCTCATCTACCTGGCCTCGATGCTCGCGCTCGCCTTCCACCTGCACCACGGCACCTTCAGCGCCATCCAGACGCTCGGGTTCACCAACACCGCTGAGTCGCGTGCCAGGGCCCGCGTCGCCGGCTGGGTCGTCGCGATCGTGGTCGCCGGCGGCTTCTCGCTGGTTCCCCTGTTCACCGTCTTCGGCGTCATCTCGTAAGGACATCTGACACACATGGCTGCTGGAACCCACTACCTGCCCGGCCTCACCCCGACCAACGAGGCATCGGTCCAGAAATCCGACGACGCCGCGGGCTACTACGTGCTCGGCGACAAGCTCGTCGACCCGAAGGCCCCGACCGGCCCGATCGCGGAGCGCTGGACGACCCGCAAGTTCGAGAACCGCCTGGTCAACCCGGCCAACCGCCGCAAGCTCGACGTGATCATCGTCGGCACCGGCCTGGCCGGTGGCGCCGCTGCCGCCACGCTCGGCGAGGCCGGCTACAACGTGAAGACGTTCTGCTACCAGGACTCCCCGCGTCGTGCCCACTCGATCGCCGCCCAGGGCGGTATCAACGCCTCCAAGAACTACAAGTCGGACGGCGACTCCGACTACCGGCTCTTCTATGACACGGTCAAGGGCGGTGACTACCGCTCGCGCGAGTCGAACGTCTACCGCCTCGCCGAGGTCTCGACCAACATCATCGACCAGTGCGTGGCGCAGGGCGTCCCGTTCGCCCGCGACTACGGCGGTCTGCTGGACAACCGGTCGTTCGGTGGCGTCCAGGTGTCGCGTACGTTCTACGCCCGCGGCCAGACGGGTCAGCAGCTGCTGCTCGGTGCCTACCAGGCCATGGAGCGCCAGGTGGCCGCCGGCACCGTCGAGGAGTTCACGCGCCACGAGATGCTCGACGTGATCATCGTCGACGACCGCGCCCGCGGCATCGTGGCCCGCAACATGGTCACCGGTGAGATCGAGACCCACCTGGCCGACGCGGTCGTGCTCGCCACCGGCGGCTACGGCAACGTCTTCTACCTCTCGACCAACGCGATGGGGTCGAACGTCATGGCCGCGTGGCGCGCGCACCGCAAGGGCGCCTACATGGCCAACCCCTGCTACACGCAGATCCACCCGACCTGCATCCCGGTGACCGGCGCCCACCAGTCGAAGCTGACCCTGATGTCGGAGTCGCTGCGTAACGACGGCCGCATCTGGGTCCCGAAGAACGCCGAGGACTGCACCAAGGACCCACGCGACATCCCCGAGGAGGACCGCGACTACTTCCTGGAGCGGATCTACCCGGCGTTCGGCAACCTGGTCCCCCGCGACATCGCCTCGCGTGCCGCGAAGTACATGTGCGACGAGGGCCGCGGCGTCGGGCCGGAGGTCGAGGAGACCCAGCCCGACGGCTCGGTGAAGAAGTTCCGCCGTGGCGTCTACCTCGACCTCGGCGCCGCGATCGAGCGTCTCGGCAAGGACAAGATCGAGGAGAAGTACGACAACCTCCTCGACATGTACGAGCGGATCACCGGTGAGAACCCCTACGAGGTGCCGATGCGGATCTACCCCGCGGTGCACTACGTGATGGGCGGGCTCTGGGTCGACTACGAGCTCCAGACCAGCATCACCGGCCTGTTCTGCACCGGTGAGGCGAACTTCTCCGACCACGGCGCGAACCGCCTCGGCGCCTCGGCGCTGATGCAGGGCCTCGCCGACGGCTACTTCGTGCTGCCGAACACCATCACCGACTACCTCGCCGACGGCCCGTTCGACAAGGTCGACGAGTCCCACCCGGCCGTGGTCGAGGCTCTCGACGGGGTCAAGTCCCGGGTCGAGAAGCTGATGAGCATCAACGGCGAGCGCTCCGTGGAGTCCATCCACAAGGAGCTCGGCCAGATCATGTGGGAATACTGCGGGATGGACCGCAACGCGGAGGGCCTCAAGACGGCCATCGGCCTGATCCGGGAGCTGAAGAAGGAGTTCTGGACCAACGTCAAGGTCCTCGGCTCCGCCGACTCGCTCAACCAGGACCTCGAGAAGGCCAACCGCGTCGCCGACTTCATCGAGCTCGGTGAGCTCATGTGCATCGACGCGCTCAACCGCCGCGAGTCCTGCGGCGGCCACTTCCGTAGCGAGTCCCAGACCGAGGAGGGCGAGGCGCTGCGTCACGACGACGAGTTCGCCTACGTCGCGGCCTGGGAGTTCGGTGGCGAGGACGGCGCCCCGATCCTCCACAAGGAAGACCTGATCTACACCGCCATCGAGATGAAGCAGAGGTCGTACAAGTAATGAAGCTGACGCTCAAGATCTGGCGGCAGGCCAACGCGTCCGACAAGGGTGCGCTCAAGACGTACGAGCTGGACGGCGTCTCGCAGGACATGTCCTTCCTCGAGATGCTCGACCTGCTCAACGAGCAGCTCCTGCACAACGACGAGGAGCCGGTCGCGTTCGACTCGGACTGTCGCGAGGGCATCTGCGGCATGTGCTCGCTGATGATCAACGGCGAGGCACACGGCCCGGAGGTCACCACGACCTGCCAGCTGCACATGCGCTCGTTCAAGGACGGCGACACCATCACCATCGAGCCGTGGCGCGCCGCGTCGTTCCCGATCGTCAAGGACCTGATCGTCGACCGCTCCGCGTTCGACCGGATCATCCAGAACGGCGGCTACATCTCGGCCAACACCGGTTCGGCCCCCGAGGCAAACTCGGTGCCGGCCCCGCGCGACAAGGCCATGCGGGCGTTCAACACGGCCACCTGCATCGGCTGCGGCGCCTGCGTCGCCGCCTGCCCCAACGGCTCCGCCTCGCTGTTCCTCGGCGCGAAGATCACCCACCTCGGTGAGCTGCCGCAGGGCCAGCCCGAGCGCTACTCGCGCGTGCAGTCGATGCTCGCGCAGCACGACCACGAGGGCTTCGGCGGCTGCACCAACATCGGTGAGTGCGCCTCCGCCTGCCCCAAGGAGATCCCGCTAGACGTGATCTCGCAGCTGAACAAGGACCTTCGCAACTCGATGATCCTCGGCTGACGCTCTGGTTCCACCCGAAAGGGCCGCTCTCCTTCGGGAGAGCGGCCCTTTCGCGATCTCCGGATACGACGGGACGTTCTTGTCGGTTACTGACGGGTAAATCGACAAGCACGTCCCGTCGTATCCATCTCAGGCGGCGCGGTTCTTCAGGAAGCGCTCTCGTTGGGCAGCCGTCAAGGATCGGCGCTGTTCTACCGTGACCGTCGGGGTCCACCAGTTCGGCGGATCCACGGTCCATCGGCGCTCTGGACGAAAGCGCAGTGCTCTCTCCCGCGCTTCCTGCGTACGCCGCAGAAACCGGGTCGGGTCTCGCCGGTCGATCGAGGTCATGGTGACGTACTCCAGCCCAGACCTGCGGAAAAGACTCTCGCGCTGGATGTCGCCGGCACGGCGCTCCCCGGCGAGATGGAGGCCACCGTCGTACTCACCAACGACCCCTGCTTCGACATCGAGCAGGTCCGGCGTCCCGATGTGGTTGCCGGCCAGATCGAAGATCGGGTGGTTGCACAACGGATGCGGCAACCCGAGGTCGAGCTGCCAGTGAAGCCGCATCTCGGGCTCCATCGGCGACCAGCTGTTCTCGTCGGCGAGGGCGATGGCCTGACGGAGCCGCGCGATCCCGAACCAGCCGTTGAGCGTCGGCGTGGTCGGTCAGCTCGGCGATCGACACCTGATCGGTCTGCAGCGCCATGTCGAGCGCGACCACTGCCTGCCGGAGCGACGTCGCATGACGCGCCTCGTAGGCGGCGGAACGCAGGGGGTGGGTCCCGTTGACGCCGTCGAGGACGTACCCCTCGCTCTTCGACATCCGCTCCGCGGTCAACCGGATGCCCGGCCGTGTCCGATAGCGATGGTTGGTGATGACGATCGGCACGGGTCGCGCATCGCCCTTCCCGTCGACCCCGTCGAACCAGCGCGCCCCCGCCCAGGCATAGGCCGCCCACCCGCCCGCCTGTGGATAACACGCCACAACGCCAGATACGACGGGACGTTCTTGTCGGTCTACCGATGGGTAACCGACAAGAACGTCCCGTCGTATCTGGTTGGGTCAGGCGACGGTGAGCTTGACCTCGATGTTGCCGCGGGTGGCGTTGGAGTACGGGCAGACCTGGTGGGCCTGGTCGGCTAGCTGCTGGGCGGTCACGGGGTCGGTGCCGGGGATCGTCACCTCGAGCTGCACGGCCAGGCCGAAGCCGCCCTGGCCGTTGTCGCCGATGCTCACGTCGGCGACGACCTCGGAGTCGGTCATGTCGACCTTGGCCTTGCCGGCGACGAGCTTGAGCGCCGAATGGAAGCAGGCGGCGTACCCGGCGGCGAAGAGCTGCTCGGGGTTGGTGGCACCGCCGGCGCCACCCATCTCCTTGGGGATACGGACGTCGGCGTCGATGAGACCGTCGGTGGACTGGACGTGGCCGTTGCGGGCGTCGCCGGTGCTGACTGCGGTGGCTGTGTAGATCGGTGTCATGTGCACAACTGTATTGCGCACAACTTAATCGCGCAAGGGGGTAGACTGGTGGATGTGTCCGGACGTACCTATCCGCAGCTCGCGCTCGACGCGCAGCTCTGCTTCCCGCTGTACGCAGCGACCCGAGCCGTCACGAAGCGCTACGTGACGCTGCTCAAGGGGACCGGGCTGACCTATCCGCAGTATCTGGTGATGCTGGTGCTCTGGGAGAGCGACGAGCCGCTCTCGGTGACCTCCCTCGGTCAGCGCCTGCGGCTCGATTCCGGCACCCTGACGCCTCTGCTCAAGCGCCTCGAGACGGCCGGCCTCGTACGACGCGAACGTGACCCTGGCGACGAGCGCCGGGTGCTGGTCAGCCTGACCGAGGACGGCCGGGACCTCGAGGAGCAGGTCTCCGACGTACCTCAGGAGCTCGGCGCGTCGATGGGGATCACCCGTGACGAGGCGCTCGCACTGCGCGACCAGCTCACCGAGCTGGTCGACCACCTCGATACTGCCGACTCCGCCAGAGGATAGATCTATCCGCGCGTCAGCAGCCGCTGCACGCCGAGCTTGATCAGCAGCCCGCCGAGCAGGACATCGACGACTACGAGCACCGCGTGGGCGATGTAATAGGGCTTGGGCCGGGTCTGCTCCGGGTCCTTGGCGGTCTTGACGAGGTTGCGGCCGAAGTTGGTCCAGATCGCGATCGTCCAGATCCCGATCACCAGGAGGAGCGCGCCGTCAGTCTTCTCGAGCTTCATGAGTACGACTCTCTCATCCGTCGGTGTCGTCCTGGTGACCGGCCGGATCGGCCGGATCGGCCGGATCGGCCCCATCAGCCGGGTCGCTCGGGTTTGCCCGGACGTAGGCATACGAGGCGGCGTACAGGATCACCATCGAGGTGTAGTGGATCCAGACGACCAGGATGAGGGCGATGCCGAAGGCCTGGAAGGCGGGCTGGCCCTGGGTGGCCTTCAACAGAATGGTGGAGGCCTGCTTGAGGATCTCGAAGCCGATCGCGCCGAGCACCGCGCCTGCCCACAGCGGGCCCTTCGGGGTGCCCTTCTGGGGCGCCAGGTGGAACATCGAGAAGAAGAGCACGGTGTTGGCCGCCAGACCGAGCACCAGGGTGACCAGGACGACCAGCCAGCCGAAGCCGTCATCGAGGCCGATGAACTCCAGGACGTTGACCGAGAACGTACGGATGAGCCCGGTGACCGCGACGGCCACCAGCAGGATCATGCCGAGCACGACCAGGGCGACCAGGTCTCGCAGCTTCGCAGCCAGGAAGCCGGGCTGAGCGTCGTCGGGGATCACGAAGACCGCCTCGAGGGCCTTGCGCAGCCCGTCGACGAAGCCGAGGCCGGCGTAGAGCAGACCGAAGACACCGATGATCCCGACGGTGCCGGCCGCGCTCTCGATGTCGGCGATCTTCAGCTGGCCGGGGCCGTTGCCGACGAGCCCGGGCAGGACCTGGTCGATCGCCTCGACGAGGTCGCTCTCGGCGCCGGCGTACACCTTGGCGATCTCGCCCACGGCGAAGAACGCGAGCGCGAGGATCGGGAAGGTCGACAGGAAGCCGAAATAGGTCATCGCCCCAGCCTGCTGGGCGGCACCGACCTCGCCATAGTGCTCCTGCGTGCGTACCACCCGGTCCAGCGCCGGGAAGCGAGCGCGCAGCTCGGCGACCTTTGCCTTGATCTTCTCCATCCCGAGATCCCCCATCCGTCGAAAGGTGGGCGGGAAGCGAGCCCGCCTCAGCCGGTCAGTGCTGCTCTCAGTGCAAACTCCCGCGTCGGGCGCCAGCCATCCGTGTCGTCGTGCACGTAGAGGTGGAACTCCTCGACCGACCACTCGCACTCGAAGTCGGCCAACTCACCGAAAGCCTTGTCGAGGCTAGCGTCGGGAAGGTCATGAGCGATCGTGACATGCGGGTGATACGGAAACGTGAGCTTCTGGTCGAGCGGCCCTTGCCGGACCGTGTTGGCCAGCTGCTCACAACCTGAGATGCCCTGCACCACGGCGACGAACACCACTGGCGAGACCGGCCGGAAGGTGCCGGTGCCGCGCAGATGCACCCCGAACGGGGCGACCCGCGCGGCCGCAGACTCGAGATGGCTCTCGACGTCCGGCAGCAGATCGTCGTGGATCTCCGTCGGTGGAACGAGAGTGATGTGCGTCGGGATCATGGTCGCCGTCGCGTCCCCGAGAGACGTCCGGTAGTCCTGGAGCTGACTTGCCCATGGCTCCGGGATAGCGATGGCAACACCGATGGTGCGCATGCGCCGACCTTACTAGCCGAGAGGCGACGCGGGGGGCACAAAGCCAACCCGCTCGTAGACGTCGGCCAGGGTCTTGCGGGCGACGACGCTCGCCTTCTCCGCACCCTGCTGCAGGATGCCGTCGAGGTACGCCCGGTCCTCGAGGATCTGATGCGTCTTCTCGCGGAATGGCGTGACGTAGTCGACGACGACCTCGGCGAGATCCTTCTTGAGGTCGCCGTAGCCCTTGCCGGTGTACTTGCCGACCAGGGTGTCGATGTCGGAGCCGGTCAGTGCGGAGTAGATCCGGAGCAGGTTGGAGACGCCCGGCTTGGCCTCCTCGTCGAAGCGGATCTCCATCTCCGAGTCGGTGACCGCGGAGCGGATCTTCTTCGCCGAGACCTTCGGGTCGTCGAGCATGTCGATCAAGCCGGTCGGCGACGACGCCGACTTGGACATCTTGATCGCCGGGTCCTGGAGGTCGTAGATCTTCGCGACCTCTTTGAGGATGTAGGGCTCGGGAAGCTTGAACGTCTTCTTGTAGCGGCTGTTGAACCGCTGCGCCAGGTCACGGGTCAGCTCGAGGTGCTGCCGCTGGTCCTCGCCGACCGGGACGTACGCCGGGCGGTAGAGCAAGATGTCGGCGGCCATCAGCATCGGGTAGGAGAAGAGGCCGACGGAGGCGGCACCTTCACCGCCCTTGGCGGACTTGTCCTTGAACTGGGTCATCCGGCGGGCCTCGCCGAAGGAGGTGATGCATTGCATCACCCAGCCGAGCTGGGCGTGCTCCGGAATGTGGGACTGGACGAAGATCGCGGACCGCTCCGGGTCGACGCCGGCGGCCAGGAGCTGGGCGGCGGCGCGCCGCGTACGCTCCCGGAGCACCTTCGGGTCCTGCTCGACCGTGATCGCATGCAGGTCGGCGATGAAGAAGAACGGCTCGTGCTCCTCCTGCAGGTTCACCCACTGCCGGACCGCGCCGAGGTAGTTGCCGAGGTGGTAGGAGTCCGCAGTCGGCTGGATGCCGGAGAGGACCCTGGGCCTAGTCGTAGGAGCGGTGCTGCCGGTCATGTGCGCATTCTGTCAGCCACCCGCCGAAAGGCTCGAAATGGTGGGAGGAAGTGGATCGAGGACCGATCTGTACGAGCTGTGGATCCTGCCCGCGGCACCGATCTGCGTGCCGGCCATGGGCCTCGGCGCCCCCCGTGATCAACGTCGAGGACCGTGGTCGCCCGCGGTCTGGAAGGCCGCGGGCAGGATCCGCATGACCCATCAACGACGGATCCTCGACGGGGTTATCGAACAGACACGGCCAATTTTAGGAGTTTGTGGATCTCTTGAGAGGCTCTACTCAGTGATGATTCGATGCCCCGTCAAATCCCTGTTCCCGGCGCGACATCCGTCCCTGTTAACGTGGTTGGCCGACCCGCGGATCCTCCCAGGGGTCCGCAGCCTCGGGCCAGCTGCCGAATCGGCCTCGAGGCCAGGCGACCCTCGAGGAGACTTGTGAACCCCACGTCCGCTGCCGATACACGCATGCTGCTTGCGACCGATCTGGACGGAACCTTCCTAGCCGGCGACCCCGAGGCGAAGGTCAAGCTGTATCAAACGTTGAGCCGCCGCGAGGACGTACTCCTGTCTTTCGTCACCGGTCGCGGGCTGGAGTCGGTGCTGCCGTTGCTGGCCGACCCGACCATCCCGACGCCCGACTTCATCATCTGCGACGTCGGCGCCACCGTCGTGACCGGACACGACCTGCTCGCGGTCGAGCCCATCCAGCAGGAGATCGCCGCCAAGTGGCCCGGCGAGCTCGCCGTGCTCGAGAAGATCGGCGACCGGCCCGGACTGGTGCGTCAGAACGTGCCCCAGGACCGCAGGGTCTCCTACTTCTGCGACCCGGAGGCGGTCACCGCCGACCTGGCGCCGCTGGTCGCGGAGATCGGCTGCGACCTGCTCTATTCCCTCAGCCACTACCTCGACGTGCTGCCCGGCGGGATCAACAAGGGCCACACGGTCACCAAGCTCGTCGAGCACCTCGGCATCCCCAAGGACCGCGTGCTGGTCGCCGGCGACACCCTCAACGACCTGGCGATGTACGACATCGGGTTCCAGGGCGTCTGCGTCGGCGAGGCCGAGGACAAGCTCCTCGACGCGACCCGCGACCAGGAGCGTACGTTGCACGCGACCGCCCCCGGCACCGGCGGGATCCTGCAGGCGATCCGGCACTTCAATCTGCTCGACGACGAGCACATCTACGACCCGGAGAACGACGCCGACGACCCCGGGAAGTCCGACCTCGTCATGGTCTACCACCGGCTTCCCTACGACGAGGTGATCGAGGAGGGCGAGGTCAAGCGCCGGCGACCGAAGTCGCCCAACGGGATCATCCCGACGCTGCTGTCCTTCTTCACCGAGCGCACCGGCTCCTGGGTCGCCTGGTCGGTCGACGACCCCAAGCGCGGCGAGTTCGCCACCCACACGGTCGTCGACCCCAAGCTCTATCCCGGCCTGGTGGCCTCCCGGCTGCCGCTGTCGAAGAAGGACGTCGACGTCTTCTACAAGCGCTTCTCCAAGGAGGCGTTCTGGCCGCTGCTGCACACCTTCTGGGAGCGCGCGAAGTTCAAGGAGGAGGACTGGAAGGTCTACTGCCGGGTCAACCGGGCGTTCGCCGAGCAGGCGGCGGCCGAGGCGGCGTACGGCGGCATCGTCTGGATCCACGACTACAACCTGTGGATGGTTCCGGCCTACCTGCGGGAGATGCGGCCGGACGTGAAGATCGCGTTCCTGCACCACACGCACTTCCCGGGCGCGGACGTGTTCAACGTGGTGCCGTGGCGCCGCGAGATCATCGGCTCGCTGTTGCAGTGCGACTACATCTCGTTCCATATCCCCCGCCAGGTCGAGAACTTCGTCGACGTGGCCCGTGGCGTGGCCCCGGTCGAGGTGATCGAGACGGAGGACTGTGCTCCCCGCTTCCGGACGTACGGCTTCGCACTGGGCCTCGACGTCATGCCGTCGGTCATCGACGTCGGTGGTCGCCGGGTGCACCTGGGCGCCAACCCGGTCAGCGTCGACACCAGGCGGATCGAGGAGACCCTGGCGTCCTCGGCGGTGCAGACCTCTATCGCCCGGGTCAAGGACGAGTTCGAGGGGCAGCGGATCGCACTGGCAGTCTCCCGCCTCGACTACACCAAGGGTGTGCTGCAGCAGCTCGAGGCCTTCGAACGGGCACTGCTCGAGGACCCGTCGCTGCTGGGCGAGCTGTCGCTGGTGCTGGTGTGCGTGCCCGCGGCCGGCGAGATGACCGTCTACAAGACGCTCCAGAACCAGATCGAGCAGGCCGTCGGACGGATCAACGGCCGGTTCTCGCGGATGGGCTGGATGCCGGTCCACTTCTACTTCCGGCCGATCCCGTTCGAGGAGCTGCTGGCCTACTACGCCAACGCCGACCTCATGTGGATCACCCCGCTGCGCGACGGCCTCAACCTGGTCGCCAAGGAGTACGTCGCCGTCCACGGCCTCCTCGGCACGAGCGGCACCCTGGTGCTCTCCGAGTTCGCCGGCGCGGCCGCCGAGCTGCGCGGCGCGGTGCTGACCAACCCTCACGACGTCACCGACATGGTCCGGGTCTTCCTGCAGGCCGTCGACATGGACGAGGCCGAGGCCAAGGACCGGATGCGCGGGCTGTGGGACACCGTCCGTCACCACGACTCCAAGGCCTGGGCCGACGGGTTCCTCGCGGCGGTCGAGGCGGCCACCGCCTCGGCGCCTGACGATGGGACCGAGTTCTAGAAGATTTTCGCCGAGTCGGCGCGTTCTAACGCGCCGACTCGGCATCGTTTGGCGTCAGGATGAGCCGACTCGGCGCTCTGCTAGGCCTGACGCCGGTGGATCGTGGTGCTCCAGAGCAGCACGACCATCCCGGCGACGGCCAGGCCGGCGCCGACCAGCGGCGCCTCGCGGGCGCTCCAGAGGTCGAGCGCCATGCCGCCGGCGAAGGCGCCGAGCGCGTTGGCGATGTTGAGGCTCGCGTGGTTCATCGCGGCGCCGAGGGTCACCGCGTCGTCGGCGACGTCCATCAGGCGCACCTGCAGGTTGATCACCAGCACCGACGCCACCGCGGTGGTCAGGAAGGCGACCGGCGCGAGCCACCACCCGGCCGGGGCGACCAGCCAGAAGAGGGTCAGCACCGCCACCATGCCGAGGCTGCTGGCGAGCAGCGAGCCCATCACCGACCATCGCGCCAGCTCGCCCGCGACCCAGGTGCCGACCACCATTCCGGCGCCGAAGGCGAAGACGAACCACGGCACCGCGCCCTCCGCGAGCCCGGCGGTGCCGGTGACGATCGGGGAGATGTAGGAGTACGCCGCGAACATGCCGCCGAAGCCGATCGCGCCGGCGAGCATCGTCAGCCAGACCTGTTTGTTGGTGAAGAACCGGCCGGCCTCGCTGCGACCGGTCGCGTTCGCGTCACCCGGGAAGTGGGGCACGGAGACCTGCACCAGGAGCACGGTCAGCAGCGCGAGACCTGCTGCTGCGGCGTACGGAGCCCGCCAGCCGGCGTTCTGCCCGAGCCAGGTCGCGAACGGGACACCGATCACGTTGGCGACCGAGAGCCCGAGCATCACCAGAGCGACGGCCCGGCCGCGGTGCTTGGGGGCGGCCATGGACGTCGCGACGATGGTCGCGACGCCGAAGTAGGCGCCGTGCGGCAGGCCGTCCAGGAACCTCGCGACCAGGAGCATCTGGTAGTCGACGGCGACAGCGCTGAGCACGTTGAAGAGCGCGTACGCCGCCATCAGCGACAGCAGCAGCCCCTTCCGCGGAAGGTGGGCCACGAAGAACGACAGGATCGGTACGCCGACCACCACCCCGACCGCGTAGGCGCTGATCAGGTGGCCGGCCGTGGAGGTGCCGACCCCGACACCCTCGGCGATCTCGGGGAGCACGCCCATGGTGACGAACTCGGTCGTACCGATCGCGAACCCGCCCATCGCGAGGGCGAGCATCGCGATCACGAACCGGACTGGGGTGACCGGTCGGACGGCGGTCTCGGGGCTGGCGATGTCGGTCACTACTGCCTAACCCTCGGCGATTCAGGGGCTATTCCGTGAATCCGTGTGACCCGCGTCCCTGCCGAAGCGTCACTCCGGTCGGCCGAGTGGGCATCGGCGTGCCCACTCGGCCGACGTACGTGACGCCTCGACGGGAGGTGTCAACTTTTATTGACAACCTGGCGTCGTCAACTTATATTGACACCATGACGGATGCCAAGGATCTCGCCGAGTCGGCCGCGAGCGCCGACCCGAGCACAGGCCTGCGTGCCGCGCTCGCACTACGTCGCCTCGCCGACTCGCTCGAGCGACTGCAGGTGGTGAACGCCCGCCGACAGGGGTGGGCCTGGCAGGAGATCGCCGACGCGCTGGAGGTCAGTCGCCAGGCGGTCCACAAGAAGTACGCGAAGGAGATGTGATGTTCGAGAGGTTCACCAGACCGGCCCGCGATGCGGTGACTGCCGCACAGACGTACGCCGCCGAGCTCGGTCACGAGCGCATCGGCGACGACCACCTGCTGCTCGCGATCCGCGCCAGCAGCGACTCGACCGCCGCCCGCGCGCTCGCAGACTGCGGCGTCGATGCAGCCAGGCTGCGAGCGGAGGTCGAGCGGGCCCACGGGCGCCTCGGCAACGACGACGCCGACGCCCTGTCCACGCTCGGGATCGACTTGGACGCGGTGCGCTCCAAGGTCGAGGAGGTCTTCGGCGCGGGAGCGCTCGACGGCGGTAAGCCGCGCCGTCGGCTCGGCGGCCACATCCCCTTCACCAAGGATGCGAAGAAGGTCCTCGAGCTGTCGCTGCGCGAGGCGATCAGGCTCGAGGACCGCTCGATCGGCACCGAGCACATCCTGCTCGGCATCCTCCGCGCGGAGGGAGAAGGCCATGCTGCACTACGGGCGCTCGACGTGGATGCTGCTGCGCTGCGCCGCACGCTCGAGCACGACGAGGCCGCCTGACGCCGAGGCGTCACCCCCGCGGACCGAGGCGTCACGTACGTCGTTCGAGTGGGCACCGACGTGCCCACTCGAACGACGGGGGTGACGCTTCGGCAGGGTCAGCCGGCCAGGTGGGACCAGGCCGGAGCCAGCTCGGTCCACGGACCCACCGCGGCGACCTCGCCGTTCACCATGACGACGACCCGGTCTGCCTGAGCGAGCGCGGCCCGCTTCGAGGTGGCTCCGATGACCGTGGTGTGCCGGTCGCGGAGCGCCCGCCAGAGCTCGATCTCGGTGGCCGCGTCGAGCGCGCTGGAGACGTCGTCGGCCAGGAGCAGCTCGGTCTCCGCCGCCAGCGCCCGCGCCAGGGCGAGGCGCTGGACCTGCCCCCCGGAGAGGCGTACGCCGCGATGGCCGACGATCGCGTCGGGGCCGCCTGCCTCCTTGACGTCGAGCTCGAGCCGCGCGTCGGCGACCGGGCTGTCGAACGGCCGGTCGTGGCCCAGCCGGATGTTGTCGGAGAAGGTGCCGGAGAGCACCCGCGGCACCTGAGCGACGTACGCGACCTGGCCGGGCCTCAGGAAGGACTGGGGGTCCTCGACCAGCTCGTCGTTCCACCGGATCGTGCCGGTGTGCTCGATGAGGCCGGCCATCGAAGCCAGCAGGGACGACTTGCCGGAGCCGACCTGGCCCACGAGCAGGACCAGCTCGCCGCGCGAGATGGTGAGCGAGACGTCGGAGACACCGATGGTGCCGTCGTCGTGGACCGCGGACAGGGCCGAGAGCTCCACGGAGTGGAGCGGAACCTGCTCGACCGGGGCCGGCGCCGGGGCCTCGCCGGAGACCAGATCGACACCCGGAGGCAGGTCCATCAGGTCACGCCCGCCGGCGAACCGGCTGGTCTCCTTCTGCCACGCACGCGTGCCGGGAGCCTCGGTGACGACCATGCCGGCCACCCGGCCGAACCAGTCGAAGCCCGAGACGGCGTTGGCCACCAGCAGCGCGGTGGCCAGGCCCCAGCCGCCGCCGAAGTAGATCCCCCAGGCTGCCACGACGCCGCACTGCACCATGAGCGCAGGAACTCCGTCGAGGAACGCCTGCACCCGATGCTCCTTCACCGCCGCCTCGACCCTCCCTGCGTCCACGTGCTGCAGGTGGGCGTGGACCTGCGGGGTCGCCGCGGCCAGCTTCACGGTGCGTACGGACTCCAGCGCGGAGACCACCGCGCGGCCGAACCGGGCGCGAGCAGCGGAGGAGGCTGAGGCCGAACGACCCGCGATGGGTCGACCGACCGCCGAGGCCAGCGCGGAGGCGACCATGACGACCAGGAGCACGGCTCCGGCGAGCGCGGTGCCGGCAAGCAGAGCGGTGATCGTCGCGATCACGAGGCCGTTGACGAAGTCGACCCAGCGGTCGGCGTAGCGGGCGTACCGGTCGGCGTCCATCGACCGCGCGACGACCTCACCCGGCGGGGTGCGCGTCAGCCGGTGCTGGCTGGTCTGGCCGTAGAGGACGGCCATCCGCGCGCGCAGCATGACCTCGATCCACCAGCGCGGGTAGCGGTAGAAGGCGTCGGCCAGCATCAGCGGCGCGGCCAGCAGGCTGACCACGAGCAGCACCGACATCACTGTCGGCCTGCCGCCGTCCTGCAGCGACTCGACGATCAGGCCCCACAGCAGCCCGGTGAAGGCGCCCTGGGCGCCGGTCATCGAGGCGAACAGGAAGAGCAGCGCACCCGCGACGCCCCACTCGGGGCGGATGAACAGGGCGTGCAGGATCCCTCGGGCGAGCGACGGACCGTTGCCGACCTCGGCTACCACGGGCGGCTCACCCGAGCGCCGCGTCCCACCCACATTGCCGCTCGCGACGTGGTCAAGGGTCGAGTGGTCGACAGGCTTGGCATCGGGCGAGGGTGAGTCGTGATGATCGGTGCGGCTGGCCTCGAGCAGGTCACGAAACGGGCCCGGCGAGGTCGCCAAAGAGGCACGCAGGCCGTGCTGGATCACCCGGCCATGGTCGAGCACGGCCACGTGCGGCGCCCGCTCGATCGTGGAGAGCCGGTGGGCGATCAGGATGCCCGTACGCCCGGTCAGCAGCCGGTCGGCGGCCGCGACGACCCGGCGCTCGGTGAGCGGGTCCATCCGTGCGGTCGCCTCGTCGAGGACGACCACGCGCACGTCACGCACCAGCAGCCGGGCGAACGCGACCAGCTGCTCCTCCCCCGCCGACAGCGAGGTGCCGCCGGGGCCGAGCAGAGTGTCGAGTCCGCCGGGCAGACCCGCGACCCACTCGGATAGCCCGAGCCGGGCGACTGCCCGCTCGATGTCCTCGCGCGGCCGCAGGTCGTCGAAGAGCGTGATGTTCTCGGCGAGCGTGCCGGCCAGGATCTCCGTACGCTGCGTCACCACGCCCACGGAGGCCCGCAGCTGCTGCAGGTCGAGGTCGCGCACGTCCACGCCGCCGAGGAAGACCGAGCCGCACGGCGGCTCGACCGCCCGGGAGAGCAGCGAGGCGAGCGTCGACTTGCCCGAGCCGGTGCGGCCGACCAGGGCGATGGTGTCGCCCGCGGGAACCGTGAGCGAGATGCCCTGAAGAGCGAAGGTGCCCTCGGCGTAGGAGAAGGTCAGGTCGCGCAGGTCGACCTCCAGCGCTCCCCCGTCGGGCACCGGAGCGCCACCTTCGGGCTCCGGCTCGGAGGCCATCATCTGACGCAGCCGGATGACCGCTCCCAGGCCTGCCTGGATGTCGGGCAGGTGGTTGGCGAGCATCGCGATCTGACCCACGAACGTGCTCGTGACCAGGAACAACGTCACCAGCGCGCTGATCCCGAGCCGGTCGTTGGCGGCGAGCGCCACCCCGGCGAGACCGATACCGGCCAGCAGGGAGTGCAGCAGGACGCCGGCGCGCCTGCCGACCTTCGCCTCCACCGTGACGACGGCGCGGAACTTCTCGTGGACCGTGGCCGAAAGCCTCGCGACCCGGCCGACGACATGCTCCTGCCCCAGGCTCGTACGCAGGTCGTCACGACCCGCGATGCCCTCCTCGAGCACGGCGGCATGGTCGGTCCAGGAAGCCTCCTCGATGACCTTGAGCCGGGAGATCTCGCCCAGCAGTCGGCGGATGACGAACCAGGTCACCACCGCGAGCAGCGGGAACAGGATCGCCGCCGGCCACCAGGTGAAGCTGGCCACGATCCACATCGGCAGCGCCGCGAAGATCGAGCGGAACAGCATCCAGAACTGCCAGCGCAGCAGGTTGCCGACCTCGTGGGAGTCGTCGTCGACGCGGTCGAGGATCTCCCCGACTGCCTGCTCGCTCAGCTCGGAGAGCGGCTGTCGCATGGCGGCCTGGAGCACGTCCTCACGCAGCTTGCCCTCGACCCGGTCGGCGACCCCGACCCAGCCGATCTTGGCGGTCGAGTCGACCAGCGAGGCGCCGATCACGCACAGCGCCAGCCAGCCGACCAGGCTGGCGGTCGGGTTCTCGGCTAGTCGACCGGCCACGACGGTGCCGATCGACTGCGCCACCATGGCGATCGCCAGGGCGACCAGCGCCGCAACCGTCACCGGCCCCTTGAGGCGTCGCCAGTCGACCTGTCGGCTCGGGTCGACAGGGTTGGCGGGGACTCCGAGAGCCTTGCCCGAAGTGGGCGCGGGCGGAGTCGAGAGCGTCGCAGTCATCAGAAGATCACGGTATTCGTGACCACCGACACTCACCTAAAGGTTTTCCGCCCCATCGCCGCGACGAACACGACGCTGACCTGCATCTATAGGAATCAGAAGAAAGTTTTGGAGACCAAGGTCACTCCGCCCGGGAAGGTGTCCGGAAGACGACGACGGCCCAGCACGGAGTCCGTGCTGGGCCGTCGGCTCGACCGCCGAAACGGTCAGAACGCGTCGATCGCCTCGTTGAGCGTCGCGGAGGGACGCATCACTGCGGTGACCTTCTCGGCGTCGGGCAGGTAGTAGCCGCCGATGTCGGCCGGCTTGCCCTGGACCGCGAGAAGCTCCTCGACGATCTTGTCCTCGTTGGCGGCGAGCGTCTCGGCGAGACCCTTGAACGCCGCAGCGAGCTCGGCGTCCTCGGTCTGCGCGGCGAGCTCCTGGGCCCAGTAGAAGCCGAGGTAGAAGTGCGAGCCGCGGTTGTCGGTGGTGCCGAGCTTGCGACCCGGGGAGCGGTCGTTCTCGAGGAAGGTCGCGGTCGCCCGGTCGAGGGCACCGGCGAGCACCTTCGCGGCCGGGGCGGAGGCCTGCTCGGCGTACTTCTCGAACGAGGGCACCAGCGCGAAGAACTCACCCAGCGAGTCCCAGCGGAGGTAGTCCTGCTCGACCAGCTGCTGCACGTGCTTCGGGGCCGAGCCGCCCGCACCGGTCTCGAACAGGCCGCCACCGGCGATCAGCGGGACGATGGAGAGCATCTTCGCCGACGTACCGACCTCGAGGATCGGGAACAGGTCGGTGTTGTAGTCACGCAGCACGTTGCCGGTGACCGAGATGGTGTCCTCGCCGTTGCGCAGGCGCTCGAGGGAGTACGCCGTGGCGAGGTCGGGCGAGAGGATCTTGATCTCGAGACCCTCTGTGTCGTGCTCGGTCAGGTAGGTGGTGACCTTCTTGATCAGCTCGGCGTCGTGGGCGCGCGACTCGTCGAGCCAGAAGACGGCCGGGGTCTTGGAGTCGCGGGCGCGGCTGACGGCCAGCTTCACCCAGTCGCGGACCGGGATGTCCTTGGTCTGGCAGGCGCGCCAGATGTCACCGGCCTCGACGTCGTGCTCGATGAGCACCTCGCCGGCCTTGTTCAGCACGCGCACGGTGCCAGCAGAGGAGATCTCGAAGGTCTTGTCGTGGGAGCCGTACTCCTCGGCCTTCTGCGCCATCAGACCCACGTTGGGGACGGTGCCGATCGTGGCCGGGTCGAGCGGGCCGTTCTTCTTCACGTCCTCGATGACGGTCTCGTAGACGCCCGCGTAGGAGGAGTCCGGGATCACCGCGAGGGTGTCGTCCTCGCCGCCGTCGGCGCCCCACAGCTTGCCGCCGTTGCGGACCAGCGCCGGGATCGAGGCGTCGATGATCACGTCGGAGGGGACGTGCAGGTTGGTGATGCCCTTGTCGGAGTTGACGTAGGAAAGGCGCGGGCCGTTGGCCAGCGCCGACTCGAACGCCGCCTTGATCTCGGCGCCGTTGGACAGCGCGTCGAGGCCCGGCAGGATGGAGCCGAGGCCGTCGTTGGCGGAGAGACCGGCCTTGGCCAGGTCGTCACCGTACTTGTCGAAGACGTCCTTGAAGAAGGCCTTCACGACGTGGCCGAAGATGATCGGGTCGGAGACCTTCATCATGGTCGCCTTGAGGTGCAGCGAGAACAGCACGTCCTCGGACTTCGCCTTCGCGATGGCGTTGGCGAGGAAGGCGTGCAGGTGTGCGGCCTCCATCTTGGTGGCGTCGACGATCTCACCGGCGAGCACGGGAAGCTCGGCCAGGAGGGTCTCGGTCGAGCCGTCGGCCTTCTCGAGAACGATCGAGAGGGTGTCGTCGGCAGCGAGCGTGACGGACTTCTCGTTGGACTTGAAGTCGTGCTCGCCCATGGTGGCGACGGCGGTCTTCGAGCCCTCGCCGAACGGCTTGTTGGTGTGCGGGTGGGCCTTGGCGTACGCCTTGACCGAGCCCGGCGCCCGACGGTCGGAGTTGCCCTCGCGCAGGACCGGGTTGACCGCGGAGCCCTTGACCTTGTCGTACTTGGCCCGGATCTCCTCCTCCTCGGGGGTGGAAGGCGCCTCGGGGTAGTCGGGGAGCTCGTAGCCCTTCTCCTGCAGCTCCTTGATCGCGGCCTTCAGCTGCGGGACGGAGGCGGAGATGTTGGGGAGCTTGACGATGTTGGCCTCCGGCGTCTTCGCCAGCTCGCCGAGCTCGCCGAGGGCGTCGTCGGCCAGGCCGAACTGGGCCAGGATGCGCGAGGCCACGGAGATGTCACGCGTCTCGACCTCGACGCCCGCCTTGGCCGCGTAGGCCGAGACGATCGGAAGGAAGGAGTACGTCGCGAGCAGCGGCGCCTCGTCGGTGTGGGTGTAGATGATTCGTGCGGCCATTGGTTTGGCTACTCCTGACAAGTTGCGATCTGCGGTGCTGCTGACTGTGGTCGGGGACCCGGGCATCCGGAAAGTGCCTTGACGTCAAGATACCTGATACACGATGCGACACCGCCCCGCCCTACCTAAGCACCACGATGTGCCGTCGCAAAAGAGTTACTGTGTGACAACACCTCCATGTTGTTCAGGTGACTGCTGATGCCTGAGAGGTCTGTCCGCCGGTCGGACCAGCTTCTCGGGCATCGAAGGGTCTGACCGACGTCAACCGACATTGAAGGGCTTAAGGGGACATGACCGAGGAATCTCTGTCGGCAGCTGAGCCGACCTTCATCCAGAAACTCGCAGCCGAGGTCATCGGGACCTTCATTCTCGTGTTCCTCGGCTGTGGTTCAGTCGTCGCGGTCTTCGCCGGCGTCACCCACGCCGGCCTGCGCAACTCGCCCTGGCGCCTCGAGGTCGCGGCTGTCGGCCTCGCCTTCGGTATCGCCGTCGTGATCGGCGCCTACACCTTCGGCCGCATCTCCGGCGGTCACTTCAACCCGGCCGTGACCCTCGGCGTGGCCTCGGCCGGCCGGATCAGCTGGAAGGACGCGGGCGCCTACATCGGCGCGCAGTTCGTCGGCGCCGTCATCGGCGCGATCGTGCTGTTCCTCATCGCGCTCTCGTCCGGCTACAACTCGTGGAACGACGGCGGCCTCGGCTCCAACGGCTGGGGCGACGGAGCCGGCACCGGACTCATCGGTGCGATCCTCGTCGAGCTCGTGCTCACGTTCATCTTCGTCTTCGTCATCCTCGGTGTCACCGACAAGCGCGCGGGCACCAACGCGACCGCAGCACCGCTGGCCATCGGTCTCGCCCTGGCCGCGATCCACTTCGTCGGCATCCCGCTGACCGGCACCTCGGTCAACCCCGCCCGTTCGTTCGGCCCCGCCCTCTTCTCGGGCACCGACGCGCTGGTCGACCTCCCGGTCTTCCTGATCGTCCCCGCGGTCGGCGGCGCCCTCGCCGGGTTCGTCTATCCGCTGCTCTTCAACAAGGACGGCTCCGAGATCGTCGGAGCGGGCCTCGCCTTCGGCGGCGACAGCATGGCCCCTGCCCAGGGCTACCAGTCCTGGGACTCTCAGAACGCGGCTCCTGCGACGCACGCTGCTCCCGCTCCGGCGGCCTCCACCCCGGCAGCCCCGGCCGCTCCGGCCGCAGACCCGACGGCCCCGGCTGCCCCCGACACCAGCGACCGCACCATCGTCTCCGGCGGCGCCAGCACCGGCGGCGCCGGCGGTCAGCAGGCCTGGCAGCAGCCTGCGCAGACCACCGAGGGCGACCTGCCGGTCTACGAGCAGGACGGCTGGCGCTGGGACTACGCCAAGCAGGAGTGGGTCCCGATCGAGCAGTAACCATCGAAAACACGAAGGCCGCCCCGAGGGGCGGCCTTCGTCGTTCTCTACGTCATTCGCCGGGGACGGTCACCGCGAGGATCCACAGCGCGCCCGCGGTCAGCGCCAGCAGCACCACGTCGAACCAACGGCTGCGCACCGCCAGCATCCCGGCATCCTTCGTACGCAGCACCGCACGCCCCAGCGACGCCGCCCCCACCCCGGCGGCGAGGACGATGATCCCCACCCGCCAGTGGCCGAAGACGACGATCCCGAGACCCGCGAGCGCTGCGGCCAGCACGCCGAGATAGACGATCCCGCCGATGGTCGAGGGGAAGCTGCGTACGTGTTCGGGGTCCGCCTTCTCGTGCTCAGGTGTCCCCGCCACCGGTGCGGAAGCCTCCGGTGCGGGGCTTAGCGGGGGGTGGACGGACACGGTGTCAGAGCCTTTCGAGAGCCTTCTCGGCGCTGAGGACGATATTGGAGAGCAGCATGGCCCGTGTCATCGGACCCACCCCACCCGGGTTCGGCGACACCCAACCAGCCACGTCCCACACGTCCTCGGCCAAGTCTCCTGCGATCTTACCGTCGACTCGGGAGACGCCGACGTCCAACAGGGCCGCGCCGGGCTTGACCATGTCCTTCGTGATGATCCCGGGCACGCCCGCAGCGGCCACCACGATGTCGGCGTTGCGGGTGTGGGCGGCCAGGTCGCGGGTGCCGGTGTGGCACAGGGTGACCGTGGCGTTCTCGCTGCGGCGGGTCAGCAGCAGGCCCAGCGGGCGGCCGACGGTCAGCCCGCGACCGACCACGACCACCTCGGCGCCGTTGATCTCCACGCCGTGGCGGCGGAGCAGCTCGATGCACCCCACCGGGGTGCAGGGCAGCGGACCGTCCTCGCCGAGGACCAGCTTGCCGAGGTTGTGCGGGTGCAGCCCGTCGACGTCCTTCTCCGGGGCGACGCGGGAGAGCAGCGCGAACTCGTCCAGACCGGTCGGCTGCTGCACGAGGAAGCCGGTGCAGGCCGGGTCCGCGTTGAGGCGGTCGATCTCGGCCTCGACCTCTTCCTGGGTCGCTGTCCCCGGCAGGTCCACCCGGATCGACTCGATGCCGATCTCGGCGCAGTCCTTGTGCTTGGCGTTGACGTACCACCGGCTGCCCGGGTCGTCGCCCACCAGCACGGTGCCGAGCCCCGGCGTGATGCCCGCGGCCTTCAACTTCTGCACCCTGTCGGCCAGTTCGGCCTTGATCGTCTTGAGGGTGGCGGTGCCGTCCAGCTTCTGTGCAGTCACGGTTACCATCCTAGGGTCCACCGATGTGTCGTCTGCGGAGGCCCACGGGCGTCAGGGAATCAGCCGCTCGCAGCCGTACTTGACCTCAGCCCGACAGGCGTCGCTTCCGGCCCGCCCGTAGACCGTGTCCCTGCCACCGTCGCCATCGAGCACGTTAGCCCCGGACGTCCCGTAGACGATGTCGCGGTAGCCGGTGCCGTCGAAGTTCTCTACCCCGGTGAAGGTGAACTCGAACACCCCGTGGTCAGCCGTTCCCGGGAACGTCAGCGTGCGCCCGGTGCCGGCGGCAAGGTCGACGCGAGCACCACCTGTGTCTGCTGCTCCCAGAAGGAGGGTGTCCGCTCCCGGTCCGCCCACGAGACGGATCCCATCGCCGAACGGCTCGAGCTTGTCGTTGCCCGTGCCTCCATAGGCCTTGCCCTCGGCTACACCGATCCCGTCCGCACCCGGACCACCGTGTCCAACTCCACCCCACAGATGGATCCAGTCACGTCCGTCGCCGCCATAGACGACATCGCCCACCGTCTGCCCGAACACCGTGTCGTCACCAGGACCGCCCCAGAGCCGGTCGACGCCCTCGTGGCCATTCGAGTTGTCGATCTTGTCCGCCCCGAGGCCGCCGAAGACACGGTCCTTGCCGAGATTTCCGGTGATCGTGTCGTCCCCAGCGCCGCCGCAGACGACGTCGTTCCCTGCCTTGCCGACGATCACGTCGGCGCCGCCGCCCGCGACGATGACATCGGCTCCAGCAGTGCCGACGAGCCGGTCGGCACTCGCGGTCCCGACGATAGTGGCGGCCTTCCCATCGCAGGACGCCACCGCACTCGCAGAGTTCAGCGCGAATCCGGTGGGGATGGCGACAGCGGCGACGACAGTGGCGACAACGGCAGTACGGCGGATCATGCCCGGCCTCTTTCAAGCTGAAGGGATGGAGCGCTGAACATAGGGCCGTCGACCCATTTCGGTCCGGCGTACGTATGCGGTGTTACCCGCCGTTTCCAGGTTCGTCTGCGCTGTGATGATCGGGGCCCAGGCGGTCACCACTGAGGTGCCTGCGGGGACTACGAATGAGGGTCCGACCTTGTGAACGCTTCACAAGGTCGGACCCTCATTCGTAGTGCTGTCAGTGCGCGAAGTGGCGCGTCCCGGTGAAGTACATCGTCACGCCCGCAGCCTCGCAGGCCTTGATGGTGAGCTCGTCGCGGATGGAGCCACCAGGCTGGACGATCGCCTTGACGCCGGCGTCGATCAGGATCTGCGGGCCGTCCTCGAAGGGGAAGAAAGCGTCGGAGGCGGCGACGGCGCCACGGGCACGCTCGGCGCCCTCGGCGAGGCTGTTGGCCCGCTCCACCGCCAGGCGGCAGGAGTCGACGCGGTTGACCTGGCCCATGCCGATGCCGACTGACGCGCCGCCGGAGGCGAGCAGGATCGCGTTGGACTTGGCCGAGCGGCAGGCCTTCCAGGCGAACGCCAGGTCGGCGAGGGTGGCCTCGTCGACGGCCGCACCCGCGGCCAACGTCCACGAAGCCGGGTCGTCGCCCTCGGCGTCGACGTGGTCGACCTGCTGCATCAGCAGGCCGCCGGAGATCGGACGGGTCTCGACCGCAGCCTTCTCGTCGGCGGCGGCCACCAGGATCCGGATGTTCTTCTTGGCCTGCAGGATCTCGACGGCACCGTCCTCGTAGCCGGGAGCCACGATGACCTCGGTGAACACCTCGGCGACCTGCTGGGCCATCTCGACCGAGACCGGCCGGTTCGAGGCGATCACGCCACCATAGGCGGAGACCGGGTCGCAGGCGTGGGCGCGGCGGTGAGCCTCGGCGATGTCCGCGCCGACGGCCAGACCGCACGGGTTGGCGTGCTTGATGATCGCGACCGCCGGCTCGGCGAAGTCGTTGGCGGCGCGGCGAGCGGCGTCGGTGTCGGTGTAGTTGTTGTAGGACATCTCCTTGCCGTGCAGCTGCTCGGCGCGGGCGAGCCCGGCCGGCCCGTGGCCGTTCAGGTAGAGCGCAGCCTTCTGGTGCGGGTTCTCGCCATACCGAAGAACGGCAGACTTCTCGTACGTCCCGCCGACCCATGCCGGGAAACCGGTGCCCTCGGAGGTGTCGGTGAGCACGGAGCCCATCCAGGAGGCGACGGCCACGTCGTACGTAGCGGTGTGGACGAACGCGGCCGCGGCGAGGGCCTTGCGCTGGTCGTAGGTGAACCCACCGGCAGCGACGGCAGCGAGCGTCTCGGCGTACTGCTCCGGGGAGGTCACGATCGCGACGGAGGGGTGGTTCTTCGCGGCGGCACGGACCATCGAGGGGCCGCCGATGTCGATCTGCTCGACGACCTCGTCCGGCCCGGCGCCGGAGGCGACGGTCTGCACGAACGGGTAGAGGTTGGAGACGACCAGGTCGAAGGGCTCCACCTCCAGCTCCTTGAGCTGCTCGACGTGGGACTCGAGGCGACGATCGGCGAGGATGCCGGCGTGCACGCGCGGGTGCAGGGTCTTCACGCGGCCGTCGAGACACTCGGGGAAGCCGGTCAGGTCCTCGACCTTGGTCACAGGAAGGCCCAGCTTCTCGATCAGCGCCGCCGAGCCACCGGTCGAGACGAGCTCGACACCGGCGTCGTGGAGGCCGCGGACCAGGTCCTCGAGACCGGTCTTGTCGTAGACGGACACCAGGGCCCGCTTGATGGTGATCTGATCGAGCACAGCAATCTCCTCATCGGTCAACGATTTCGATGAGGGCACCCAGGCGGTCGATGCCGTCTCTCACACTCCCCGGTGGTCCCCCACCTGCGCCAGTCGTGTGCTTGTCACTCTAACCGCTCAGGCGGGCCCGAATCGAACTCGCCTGCCGTCGACGGTGTAGCCCTCGCGGGCGATCCGTCCGACCGTCTCGACGAGCATCGATCGCTCGACGACCTTGATCCGCTCGTGGAGCGTCTCCTCGGTGTCGTCGTCCTCCACGGGCACGGTCACCTGGGCCATGATCATCCCGGTGTCGACCCCGGCGTCGACGATGAAGAGCGTCGCCCCGGTGACCTTGACCCCATACTCGAGCGCATCCCGAGCACCATGCATCCCGGGGAACGACGGCAGCAGCGCCGGGTGCGTGTTCAGCGTCTTCCCCCCGAACCGGTCCAGGAACGCCTCCCCCACGAGCTTCATGAAGCCCGCCGAGACCACCAGATCAGGCTCGTACGCAGCCACCGACTCGGCCAGCGCCGCGTCCCACTCCTCGCGCGACCCGAAGTCCTTGACCCGGTGCACGAACGTCGGGATCCCGGCGTCGGTCGCCCGGGTCAGCCCCTGGATCCCGTCGCGGTCGGCCCCGACCGCCACCACCTCGGCTCCGAACTCCGGAGACGCGCAGGCATCCAGCAGGGCCTGGAGATTGGTGCCCGAGCCGGACACGAGGACGACGAGGCGCAGCGACATGCTGCGAACTCTAGGCGGATGCGTCGGCAGGGAGGGAACGCCGGTGCCACCAGGTCATCGTGAGCCCGGCGAGCAGACCGGCGAGACCGAAGAAGGCGATGGCGTTGACGAGCACCTGCCCGGCGTACGGCCCGACGTCGAGCATCCGGCCGGGGCCGACGGCGCCACCTGCGATGCCGGACAGGACAGCGAGGAGGAGCCCGGCGACGACGCCGGCGCTGACGCCGCGCAGCGCACCCTCGGACCAGCGCAGGGTCGGGCGGCGGCGCTGTACGCGGCAGACCGCGACGAAGGCGGTCAGCGGGCCGAGCGCCATCACCGCGGCGACCCAGGCGGGCGGGGCGCCGTTGTCGGGGAGCGCGGCGAGCATCGGGAACATCGGCAGCGGTCCGAGGGTGACCGCCGTGGGGGTCACCGTGGTGCCGACACCGACCGAGAATCCCGGACCCAGGGCGTACGCGCTGGAGAAGAGCACGGCGTTGGGGAGCACCAGGACGGCGAGCAGGGAGTAGAGGATGATCCCGCCGACGTCGAGGTGGAGCTGGGAGACGACGTTGATCGAGGTGGTGAAGTCGGCGAAGAGGGCTGCGAAGAAGAGCAGGGTGCTGACCGCGAACCACCAGACCAGGATCGACCTGACCATCACCAGCACGTCCACGGCCGCCCGCGGCAGCAGGGTGATCCACAGCGCCGCGCGGCCGGAGCCGACCGCGATCGCGGGCAGGGCCACGACGATGCAGAGCCCGACCGACCACGCGAACACGCCGATGACGCTCGGCGCGGTCTCCGGCGTGCCAGCGATGATCGCGGTCGCCACCGCGGTGGTCGTATAGCCCAGCGCGAAGAGCCCGGCCACCACCGGGACGGTCAGGTCGCGCTCACCGTCGGCGAGGGCGTTGGCGTCGGGACCGTGCAGCGACACCGAGTCACCGACCCGGATCGCGACCTGCCACATCGCCCAGGCGAGGACGAGAGTCAGCCCGAGCGGGACGAGGGTGATCGCGACTCCGGAGACGACGACGCCCGAACCATGGCCGAGCAGCCACCCGAGCGCGGCGACCCGCAGGGCGTCCGACGGCTCGCCGTGAGCCCCCATGTCGCTGATGAACCAGCCGAGGATGCCGATCGCCAGGCAGACCACCAGCGTGGCGGCTGCCGTGCCGATGCCACCCAGCAGGGCGACCGCGACCAGCGGGCGGCGGTGGCGGAGATCGTGGAGATCGTCCGCGACTCGCCCGCGGTCAGGGGTGCGTGGAGGCAACAAGGACGACATCGCCACTCATCCTCCCAATCCCGGCCTCCCCGATCCGGGCGACGCGCCGCCCGGATCCGTCTTGTGCACCCCTGATACCCACCTGTGCATCAGCGACCATTGCCGTTCATTCGATCGAATCACCTACAGTTGACCGCTGACATGGGCATGACCACGGCAGACCACGAGACCTTCGAGGCGTTCTATCAGGACGTCCGAGGACGACTCCTCCTCCAAACCTGGTCGCTGACCGGGGATCTGGAGGCTGCCAAGGCCGCCGTGCGCGGCGCGATGGTCATCACCTGGCACCACTGGCGCAAGGTGAAGCCGATGGACGACTTCGAGCGCGAGGACTGGGTCCGCCCGATCGCGTGGTCCAAGGCGATCCGCAACCACTCGGTCCCGCTGCTCCACCGCGACCAGACGATCGCGCCGGAGGCCCGCAGCACCCTCTCCGCGCTGCGCAGCCTCCCGCTCCACGACCGCAAGGTCTTCCTGCTGGGCCATCTCACCAGCGTCGACCTCGCCCAGCTCGCCCGCGAGGTCAGCACCCCGATCAGCCGCACCGAGACCGACCTGCAGGGCGCCAACGCCGCCATCTGCGACGAGCTCGGGATCGCCCCGGAGCAGCTGCAGTCGATCTTCGACCCGCTCGTCGACGTGCTCACCGAGCAGCCCTGGCCGAAGACCTCGACGATCACGACCTCCGGTGCCGTACGCCGCCGGGTGCACACCGCCATCGGCGCCGCCGCGGCCATCGCCGCCCTGGTCGGCACCGGCTTCTTCGTCACCCAGGACGCCGAGACCGAGCCACGGCTCAACACGCTCTCGATGAAGTCGGCGGCCGAGGAGTTCGAGGTCGAGCCGAGTGAGATCCCCGGCAAGAAGCTGACCGCCAAGGACCTGATGACCGAGGACGAGGTGTCGAAGATCTACGGCGGCTCCTGGGCCGTCGACATTTCCTCGGACAACCTCGAGGGCACCGGCCTCACCATCCCCTGCCAGATCGAGCCCTCGGCCGACAAGCGACCGGTGGCCAGCCTGGCGCGCACCTTCACCGCCAAGGCGAAGGCGACCACCGCCGGCACCACGATCGAGTCGTCCGTCGACGCGAAGGCGGCGACTGCGGCGTACAAGAAGATGCAGAAGTGGTACGCAGCGTGCGCCGAGCCCCGCTACCAGCTGATGTTCACCGAGTCGGTCAAGGGCATCGGCGACGAGGCGACCCTCTTCACCTACCGCGACTGGGAGAACGACCGGGCGGTGACCTACGGGGTCGCTCGAACCGGCAACCACACCACCGCGGTGACGGTGAAGGTCGAGGGCAAGTCCAGCACGACCGCGGCCAAGACCTCGACCATGCTCGGCAGCGCCGTCCACAACCTCTGCTCGATGCCCGGCGCGGGTGCGTGCGTGGAGACCAAGCGACCGCGGGAGACGATCGTCCCGCTGGCCACCGGCGAGGCGCCCGGCCTGATCAACGAGACCGACCTCCCCCCGGTGAGCACCATCGGCGACCCGTGGCTCGGCACCGAGGCGAAGCCGGCCAAGACCAACCCGGCCCAGACCCGCTGCGACAACACCGAGTTCAACGCCAAGGGCATGTCCGGGGCCCAGACCCGCGACTTCGTGATCCCCGAGACCAAGAAGAAGCTCGCCGCCACCTTCGGGCTCACCGAGACCGTCGGCAAGTTCGGCTCCGCCCAGGAGGCGCAGGCCTTCAACGTGGCGATCAAGACCCGCCTGAACAAGTGCAGCGACAAGCAGCTCGGCAGCCACGTCACCCAGATCGCGACCGAGCCGATCAAGGACGGTGCGATCACGGTCTGGGACATCCGGGTCGAGCTCGAGAACTCCTCGGTCTTCTACCGGATGGCCGCGATCCGGCGAGGCGCCAACGTCGCCCAGATGAGCTTCAACCCCGACGGCGACGCCGACATCAGCAACTCCGACTTCGTCGCGCTCGCCAAGCGCGCTGCGTACCGGCTCGAATACCTCTGAGACACCCCGAGTCTCCTCGAGACTTTTCTGGCCCCGGATGCAACCGGACCCGCCTCCCAGGCATCTGACCCAGTGAGACTGGCGTAGCGCCAGATCGGGCCAGTCTGGGAGGCGAGCGATGGACGAGGATGAGTTCGACGCGTTCTACAACGCGTCCTTCCGCCGCGTGTGCGCTCAGGTGTACGCCATGATCGGCGATTCCGACGAGGCCGCCGAATGCGTCCAGGAGGCCTTCGCCCGCGCGTGGGCGCACCGGCGCAAGCTCTCCTCGGTCGACTACCCCGAAGCCTGGGTCCGCACCACCGCCTACCGGCTCGCGGTGGGCCGCTGGCGCAGAAAGAAGTACGCCGGCCGCGTCACCGACAGGGCCGTCGGCGTCCGTACGGTGATGCCCGCCGTCGACGAGACCCATGTCGCCCTCGTCGCTGCGCTCAAGAAGCTCCCCGAGGCCCAGCGCCAAGCCATCGTCCTGCACCACATCGCCGACCTCCCCGTCCACCAGGTCGCGGCCGAGGTCGGCGCCCCCACCGGCACCATCAAGGCCCGGCTGGCTCGAGGACGAGCCACCCTGGCCGAGCTGCTCGCCGACGAAGCACCCGGCGCCGTCTGGAAGGAGGCCTGAGATGAGTGACCCGATCTCGCGCCTGGACCAGTTCCGCGCCGACACCCCTGGAGCGCCGATGAAGTCCGCAGCCGAGGTACGCCGACGGGGTGACCAGATCCGCCGCCGCCAGCGTGTGCTCGTCACCGCCGGAGCCGCGGCGCTCGCCGCGGTCGTGGCCGGACCGATCATCTTCCTCTCCGCCGGGTTCGGCGAACGGGCCAACGACCCGACACCAGCACCGCAGCCGAGCGAGACGCCGGGCACCATCACGCCCAGTCCGTCCGGATCCGCAGGCCCGTCGACGCTGACCCGTGCCGGCCTCCCGGTCGCCAAGGACCTGGTCGCCCCGCTCGAGGCATCCTGGGTCGAGACCGAGACCTACGACGGGGAGGGCAGCGACGCCTACAACCCGTGCCTCACCACGACGTTGGGCGAGTCCGCTGCCGAGGCGGCCTTCCGCCGCGACTTCGCGATCGGTCCGTCACTGAACGCCGAGGCGGACGACTACGGGATGATGACCGCGGTGGTCGCCGAGTTCCGCTCGCCCGAAGCCGCCGAGGACATCCGTGCCGACCTCTCGACTGCGGCCGCCGCCTGCACCCCGCTCGACGCGACTCCGGCCGGTTCGCTGCCGGTCGCGGGCGGCGTCATCTCGCGCGGCGACATCAACGTCGTCACCTATGTCTCCGACGAGCCCGGCGCGAACGCTCGCCCCGAGGTCGCGACTGCTGTCGTCGTCGCCGAGGACCGGGTGCTGGTGCTGACGCGTCAGCGTGGCGCGAAGGAGCAGGTCTCGCCCGAGTTCCTGCAGACCTCCCTGCAGACCTCCGCGGTCAACGCCGCCCACCGGATGGCCGGCGCCGAGCCGCCCGCCCCGCCTGAGTCCCCTGCGTCGTCTGGGTCGTCTGGGTCGCCTGGGTCGAGCCCGGCGACCTCGTCGCCAGGCTCGTCGGCGCCCGCGGCGATCCTCAGCGACGCACATCTCGTCGCGGCCGGGTCGCTGCCGGGGCTGCCGATGGAGGGCGAGTCGTCAGCGGTGTGGCAGCAGATCGCCCCGCAGTCCACTCCGACGCTCTACTGCCAGGGCGCATGGCTCTCCTCGTTGAAGGCCGCCGAGTCGGTCAGCCGGGAGTTCCGCCTCGAGAACGGCGGCAGCCAGCTCGGCAAGGTCAACGTGACGGTGCTGGAGTTCGCGACGAAGCCTGCTGCCGACGCGGCGTACGGGACCGTTCAGGGGTGGCTCGACGCCTGCCCGGCGTCGATGCACAACGCGAAGCTCTTCATCGCCAGACCGGTCGAGTCCATCGAGACGGGGACCACCCCCGGGGTCGACCGAGCCGCGCAAGCGCTCGCCGAGTATGCAGGCGACTGCGGCGGCGAGGACTGCGACGCCACCTGGTACGACCACCAGACGGTCGCCCAGCTCGGGACCCGGCTGGTGCTGGTCACCCACGCCGAGGCAGGTGGCCCCTGCCCGCCGACCCGCGCCTGCCCGCCGGAGGAGGCGTCGGACTACATCGAGTGGGACAACCGGGTCGCCCAGACGGTGCAGGCCGCGGTGGGCCGGGCCGTCGAGGACCTGTCTTGATGAGGACTCAGTGCAATTGACCTTTACGCTCCCCTATGCCGCCGCAGACACTGGCGCACGGGCAAGATTCGGGGACAGCCGGCTGGGGAGGCGAACGATGGACGAGGACGAGTTCGACGCGCTGTACCACGCGTCGTACCGCCGCTTGTGTGCTCAGCTGTACGCCATGATCGGCGACTTCGACGAGGCCGCGGAGTGCGTGCAGGAGGCCTTCGCCCGGGCCTGGGCGCACCGGCGGAAGATGTCCTCGGTCGACTACCCCGAAGCCTGGGTCCGCACCACCGCCTACCGGCTCGCGGTGGGCCGCTGGCGCCGAAAGAAGTACGCCGGGAGGGCCGCCGACAGAGCCGTCGGCGTCCGCACGGAGATGCCGGCGGTCGACGAGTCCCATGTCGCCCTCGTCGCCGCGCTGAGGCAGCTCCCGGAGGCACAGCGCCAGGCCATCGTCCTGCACCACATCGCCGATCTGCCGATCCATCAGGTGGCCGCCGAGGTCGGCGCGCCCACCGGCACCATCAAAGCCCGCCTGGCTCGCGGACGAGCCGCCCTCGCGGAGCTGCTCGCCGAGGGCGATCCCGGCACCGTCTGGAAGGAGGCCTGAGATGAGTGACCCGATCTCGCGCCTGGACCAGTTCCGCGCCGACGCCCCCGGGGCCCCGATGACCTCCCCAGCCGAGGCTCGGAAGCGGGGTGATCAGATCCGTCGGCGGAAGCGCACCGTGGTCGCCGCAGGAGCGGCCGCCGTGGCCGCCGTCGTCGCCGGACCGATCATCTTCCTGTCCACCGGGCTCGGTGACAAGGGCATCGACCCCGCACCCGCACCGAGCGACAGCGCGGCCGTCCCCAGCACGTCCCGGTCGGCCTCTGCTTCCGCCTCCGATCTCAGCCGGGCCAACCTGCCGACCGAGGGCGACCTCGTCGCCGACGAGCCCTATCCGGCATGGGTCCAGGAGCAGACCTACGACGGCGAGGGCACCGACCCCTCCAACGACTGCCTCACCGAGTCGTTGGCCGACTCGGGCGCGCTGGCGACGTTCCGTCGTGATTTCGTCGCGAAGCCCGGGGACGAGATGGCAGACGCGGCAGGCACGCTCAACGCCGTCGTCGCCGAGTTCGGCTCGGCCGACGAGGCCGAGAAGGTACGCAGCGATCTCACCGACGCCGCCACCTCGTGCCCCGGCGTGGACGGGGCGGAGATCGCGGGCTACCTCCCCGTCGAGGGCGGCGTCATCTCTGGCGGCAACGTCGACGTCGTCACCTACCTGCCCGACGACCCCGGCATGAACGCCCGTTGGGAGGTCGCGACCGCCGTCGTCTCTGCCGAGGACCGGGTGCTGGTGATGACGCGCAAGCGCGGCGTCCAGGACTACGTCTCGCCGACGGATCTGCAGACCTCTGCCGTCAACGCCGCCTACCGGATGGTCGGCGCCACGCCCTCCGCCGATCCGTCCGCCGACTCGACGGACACCGGACCGCCCGCCGCGGACGGTCTCAGCGCCGTCAACCTGATCGACGGCAGCACCCTGCCCGCGCTCGACCGCTTCGAGAGCTCCCGCGGCTGGAGCCAGTACACACCGGCCCAGGACGTGCCGACCATCGCGTGCCAGAAGGAATGGCTCTCCTCGCTCGGCGCCACGGCGAAGATCGCGTCCGACTACCGGTGGGACGCCGACGGCGCCATGGTCGGCCAGGTCCACATGGCGGTGCTCGAGTTCTCCGACGCGAACGCCGCCGGCGCTGCATACAACGAGGTCATGGAGTGGCAGGAGGTCTGCCCGGCCAACAAGCTCGGGGTCGACCCGCAGGTCACCGCGCTGCCCATCGATGTCAGTGCCGACCTCGATGCCGGGCCGAAACGCGCGGCACGATCACAGGCGACGTACCCCGGGACGGACGGCAACGACAGCATCTGGTTCGAGACCGAGCTGGTCGCCGAGTACGAGACCCGGCTGGTCCTGGTCGGCTACGCCGAGCTCGCAGGCCCGTGCCCGCCGAGCACCGGAGACAAGGAAGATCCGTGCTACCAGTCCGAGCAGCCCGACTCGTGGCCCGACCGCATCCTCGCGATCGAGAAGGCAGCGGTCACAGCCGGCATCAGCGACCTCCGCTGACAGGCATCACCAGGTGACTCCGGTCACACGACACGGTCCCGGGGAAGACACGTACTCGTCAGGGCGTTCGAGCCCAACAGAGCCCCGAACCGCGCCGACCTTGGAGAAGCCCTCGTGTCCACCACCCCCACCGCCCGACGGCGGCTGAAATTCCCGTCCTTCTCGGTCCAGATCATCCTGGGCCTCGTCCTCGGCGTCGCGCTCGGCGCGATCGCGCGAGCGATCGGCCCCGGAGCCGGAGACGAGGCCAACTGGCTGACGACGACCCTGGCCACGATCGGCGACTCGTTCGTCTCGCTGCTCAAGGCCGTCGTCGTACCGCTGATCTTCACCGCCATCATCGCCTCGATCGCGAACCTGCGTACGGTCAGCAACGCGGCCCGGCTCGCGGGACAGACGCTGCTGTGGTTCGCCATCACGGCAGCGATCTCGGTCGCCATCGGCATCGGCCTCGGGCTGCTCTTCCGGCCCGGCAGCAACACCGCGGTCAGCACCGCGGACGCGGCCGAGACCGGGGCGTCCGCCTCGTGGCTCGACTTCCTCCAGGGTCTGATCCCCGGCAACTTCCTCGGTCTCGACGCCTCGACCAGCATCGAGCAGGTCGGCGGGAGCCCGATCGCGGAGACCGCGCTGAGCTTCAACGTCCTCCAGGTGCTCGTGGTCGCCCTCGCCATCGGCATCGCGGCGCTCAAGACCGGCGAGAAGGCCGAGCCCTTCCTCGCCTTCAACCGCTCCTTCCTGGCCATCGTGCAGAAGGTGCTGTGGTGGATCATCCGGCTTGCCCCGATCGGCACCCTCGGTCTGATCGGCAACGCGGTCGCCTCCTACGGCTGGGACTCGCTGAGCTCGCTGGCCTGGTTCGCGGTCGCCGTCTACGTCGGTCTGGCGCTGGTCCTGTTCGTCGTCTACCCGGTGCTGCTGCGGATCAACGGTCTCAACCCGCTGGCGTACTTCCGCGGCGCCTGGCCGGCGATCCAGCTCGCCTTCGTCTCGCGCTCCTCGGTGGGCACCATGCCGGTGACCGAGCAGGTGACGGTCAAGAACCTCGGCGTCCCCCAGGAGTACGCCTCGTTCGCCGTCCCGCTGGGCTCGACCACGAAGATGGACGGCTGCGCGTCGATCTACCCGGCCATCTCGGCGATCTTCGTCGCCCAGATCTTCGGGATCGACCTGAGCATCACCGACTATCTGCTGATCGCCTTCGTCTCGGTCGTCGGCTCGGCCGCCACCGCCGGTCTCACCGGTGCCGTCGTGATGCTGACGCTGACCCTCTCGACCCTCGGCCTGCCGCTGGCCGGTGTCGGTCTGCTGCTCGCGATCGACCCGATCCTCGACATGGGCCGCACCGCGGTCAACGTCGCCGGACAGGCGCTGGTCCCAACGATCGTGGCCAAGCGCGAGGGCATCCTCGACATCGACCGCTACAGCTCCGCCTCGGCGGAGGGTCTGCTGATCGACGAGGAGCCCACCAAGGAGACGGTCGCCGCCTGACCTTCCACGGACGCACACGGACGTACGCGGACGAGCGCCCCGGCAGCCACGACGGCTGTCGGGGCGTTCGCTGTCCTCAGCCGGGGTAGGGCGCGTCGCGCCGCGCGGTCCGCAGGGCGTCGGCCCACCAGGCGAGCTGGGCGAGCATAGCCTTGGCGTAGACCGCCGACTCCGGGTCGTTCGGACGACCGTCCTCGTCCAGGCGCTCCCAGTAGCGGGGGAAGGCGAGGCGCGCCTGGAGCGGATGTGCGTGCAGCTCGGTGAGCACGTTCTCCAGGTGCAGGGCCGCGTGGCGGCCGCCGCTGTCCCCGCCGTAGGAGACCAACGCGACCGGTTTGGCCTGCCACTGGGTGAAGTGCCAGTCCAGCGCCGACTTCAACGAGGCCGGGTAGCTGTGGTTGTACTCGGGGGTGACGATGACGAACCCGTCCGCCGCCTCGAGGGCATCGGTCAGGTCGCGCTGGCCCTCCGGCCGCGGATAGTCGTCGCCGGCGGCTTTCGGCGACTCTGCGGGCAGGGACAACGGGATCTCGTGGTCGGCCAGGTCGATCAGCTCGACCTCGAGACCGCCGTACGTCTCGGCCTGCTCGGCCATCCAGGAGCCGAAGATCGGTCCCCCTCGGCCTTCCCGGACGCTGGCAGTGATGACGGCGATACGTGGTGGTGTGTTCATGTCATCCAGGTTTGCCGGGATCGGAGACAGGCGGGAGACCGAGGCGAGGCTGGCCCCAGCAGGGCCACCTTCACTGCCCGACCGGCCCGTAGGCTTGATCGCATGCCAGCCAACGCGGGAGCCCTCGGCTCGTTCATCCGGGACCGCCGCGACCAGACCACGCCGGAGAGCGTCGGCCTCCCGGAAGGCGTACGCCGCCGGGCCCCCGGTCTGCGCCGCTCCGAGCTGGCCACTCTCGCCGGGATCAGCGTCGAATACCTGGTCCGGATCGAGCAGGGCCGCGACCGTCACCCCTCGCCCCAGGTCCTGCGGGCCATCGGGGACGCGCTCCGTCTCGGCGCCGCCGACCAGGAGCACCTGCGCACGCTCGCGATGGCCTCCAGCGGACAGTGCGTCGGGCCGTTCTCCTCCGGTCGTGACGTACGTCCGGGCGCACGCGCCCTGGTGGAGCAGTTCGAGCCGGGCGTCGCTGTGCTCACGAACCGGCTCGGCGACCTGCTCGCCCACACCTCCACGTTCGACATGCTCGCCCGCCCCCTCGGGATGCTCGACCACGCCGAGCCCAACCTGACCGCGTACGCCTTCTTGCACCCACACGCCCGCGAGGCGTTCCCTGAGTGGGAGCGGGTGGCCGACGACCTCGTCTCGAACCTCTACCGCGGACCCAACCCGGTCGCCGCGCGGATGATGATAGAGGCGATGTCGGAGCAGGTGGGTCCGGAGTTCACCGACCGGTTGAACCGCCACGACCCGCCGCACGGCGGCGTCTGGCGCTGGCGCCATCCCGACGCCGGCGAGCTACGCTTCGACGTCGAGGAGCTCGAGCTCCCGGCGGCGGACAACCAGCAGATCCTGGTGCTGATGCCCGCCGACGAGGCGACCGCCGAGTCGCTCGACGCGATGCGGCGCCGTCGTTCGGGCGCGCTGCGCGCGGTCTGAGACCGAGCCGAGACGCGAAGCGCCCCGCGACCGGATCCGGTCGCGGGGCGCTCAGCTGCTGACGTACGTCAGAGGGACTGCAAGATCTCGCGAGCGAGAGCAGCGGTCTCCGACGGGGTCTTGCCGACCTTGACGCCGGCGGCCTCGAGGGCCTCCTTCTTCGCCTGTGCGGTGCCGGCGGAGCCGGACACGATCGCACCGGCGTGACCCATGGTCTTACCCTCCGGAGCCGTGAAGCCGGCGACGTAGCCGACGACAGGCTTGGAGATGTTCTCCTTGATGTAGGCCGCGGCCCGCTCCTCGGCGTCGCCACCGATCTCACCGATCATGACGATGACCTTGGTCTCGTCGTCCTTCTCGAACGCCTCGAGGGCGTCGATGTGGGTGGTGCCGACGATGGGGTCACCCCCGATGCCGATGGCGGTGGAGAAGCCGAAGTCCTTCAGCTCGTACATCATCTGGTAGGTCAGCGTGCCCGACTTCGAGACGAGACCGACCGGGCCCTTGCCCGTGATGGTGTGCGGGGTGATGCCGGCCAGCGACTCGCCCGGCGTGATGATGCCGGGGCAGTTCGGGCCGATCATGCGGGTTGCCTTGCCCTGCAGGTAGGACCACACCTCGGCGGTGTCCTGCACCGGGACGCCCTCCGTGATGACCACGATCAGCGGCATCTCGGCGTCGATGGCCTCGATCGCGGCGGCCTTGGTGAAGGCCGGCGGCACGAAGAGCACCGACACGTTGGCGCCGGTCTCCTTCATCGCCTCCTCGACGGTGCCGAAGACCGGAAGGGTGACGTCGTTACCCTCGTGGTCCTTGTGGGTGACCGTGGTGCCGGCCTTGCGGGCGTTGACGCCACCGACGATCTGGGCGCCCGAGTCGAGCATCAGGGCGGTGTGCTTCGCACCCATGCCGCCGGTGATGCCCTGGACGATGACCTTGCTGTCCTTGTTGAGGTAGATGCTCATGTTTCTCTCTCCCGACCTCAGGCGTTGGCCAGCTCGGCGGCCTTGTCGGCGCCGCCGTCCATGGTGTCGACGATGGTGACCAGCGGGTGGTTGGCCTCGCTGAGGATCTGGCGACCCAGGTCCACGTTGTTGCCGTCCAGACGCACGACGAGCGGCTTGGTGGCCTCGTTGCCGAGGATGTCCAGCGCGCCGACGATGCCCTTGGCGACCTCGTCACACGCGGTGATGCCACCGAAGACGTTCACGAACACGGACTTGACCTGCTCGTCGTTCAGGATGACGTCGAGACCGTCGGCCATGACCTGCGCGTTGGCGCCGCCACCGATGTCGAGGAAGTTGGCGGGCTTCACGCCGCCGTGTGCCTCACCGGCGTAGGCGACGACGTCGAGGGTCGACATGACCAGACCCGCGCCGTTGCCGATGATGCCGACCTGACCGTCGAGCTTGACGTAGTTGAGGCCCTTGTCCTTGGCCTTGGCCTCGAGCGGGTCCTCCTCGTCACGGATGACGAACTGCTCGTGGTCCTCGTGACGGACCTCGGAGGCGTTCTCGTCCAGGGACACCTTGCCGTCCAGGGCCTCCAGCTTGTCGCCCTCCAGGCGAGCCAGCGGGTTGACCTCGACGAGCGTCGCGTCCTCCTCGGTGAACACCGTGTAGAGGCTCTGGATCATCGAGACGGCCTGCTCGAAGACGGGCTCCGGGAAGCCGCACTCGGTCGCGATCTCGCGCGCCTTGGCCTCGTCGACGCCCGTGCCGGGGTCGATGCCGATCTTCTTCACGGCGTCGGGGTTGGTCTTGGCGACCTCCTCGATCTCCACACCACCCTCGACGGACGCGATGCAGAGGTACTGCCGGTTCGACCGGTCCAGCAGGAAGGAGAAGTAGTACTCCTCCACCGGCGGGGTCGCCGGAGTGATCAGCACCCGGTTGACCTTCAGGCCCTTGATCTCCATGCCAAGGATGTTCGAGGCGTGCTCGAACGCCTCGTCCGCGGTCTTGGCCAGCTTCACGCCACCGGCCTTGCCTCGGCCACCGGCCTTGACCTGCGCCTTGACGACGCAGAAGCCGATCTCCTCGGCGGCCTTCCTGGCTTCCTCAGCCGTCTCGACGACGACACCTTCGGTCACGGCGACGCCGTGCTTGGCGAAGAGCTTCTTCGCCTGGTACTCCATGAGATCCACTGATCCACCTGGTCTGTGTGTTGCGGTACGGGGCGGCATTCCGCAGTGATTCAGCGGTGACGCCCTCGTCTTCAGATGTGTCCGTTCAGCACCTTAGACCCCGCTGACGCCGGGTTACGAGCCCAGGGGCCACGACGTGACGTACGCCACTAGGGCTCACCCAAGCGGACACACCGGCCATTTACCAACAGATCGGCAACGTTGAGTAACAACCCGTAGCGCCACGTAGCGGGGCACGTTTGCCCACGTATCAGGCGGTTCTCTGCCCGAGGGACGACTGATTTCGACACGGTATGGAGGCCCAAACAGGCCGGTGACACGCGTTTCGCGACACCCGACGAACCCGCAATCCAATTCCGAATCTCGCGGATTTGCGCAGATCAGCGACGGAATCCGCTGTCGCCGAAGGTGAAATCAGCGACACGAGCCCTCCACATTTCTTGACCGCGCCCTCCGGTCCGTTACAGTCATGGCTCGCCGTCTGAACCCCGAACAGCGGAGATATGAACTGATGGGCAACCACCGAGCCGACGTCACAAATGACAGTCCGCGTTCGGTCACCCCTTCCCCCGGAGCAACCACGAGCAGCAGCAGCTACGTTGGGAAGCGGCGCGCAGCGCCGGCGACCGACAGCCCTGCCTCCAGGCCTGCCCCGCGAGCGACCGGATCGACCTCCTACGTAGGGAAGCGACGCGCAGCGCCGTCTCCCACCGTCGGGACCGCAAAGCCATCCCCCGCCCCTGAGACTCCTGAGGAGCCGGTCGCCAAGGCCCGGCCCAACCGGGTGGTCCTCGAGCAGACCGGCACGCTGCCGGTCGTCGGATCACCCCGCGACGAGAGCAACGACGGCCGTATCTCGACTGGTGAGCTGCGTGCTCTCGTCGAGGGCGACAGCGGCCCGTCGTTCCCGACCTCGTTCCCGGCGACGCCGCCTCCCGTGAAGGCGGCTTCCCGGCCGATCGTCCCCGTGCAGCGTCGGGCCGTCCAGATCGACCCGGTCCTGGCCGACCTGCTCTCCTCGATGGGCATCGACCCGGACAAGGTGACCCCCGAGGTGCTCGAAGACCTCGGTGTCGGAGGCATGACGACCTCCGAGCTCACCATGTTCCTGACCCAGCCGACCAAGCCCGCGCCGATGAAGAGCGCGTCGAGCAGGTCGGTATCGACCAAGACCCCGCCGCGCGGCATCCCGGCCGCCCCGGCAGCTCCCGCGCCGGTGCTTCCCGAGCCGGTGCTTCCCGAGCCGATCGCCCCGGCTGCTCCTGTCGCATCCGTCGTGCCCGAGCCGATCGTCCAGGCTCCCGAGCCGACCTGGAACGCTGAGCCAGTCGAGGCGCACACCCCGAAACCGCTGCGGATGGCCAACACGTTTGCGCCGTTGACCGGCAAGATCCGCGCCGTGCGCGAGGCTCGGCAGATCCCGGCTCCGCCGGTGGCCGCATCGGTCTACGAGCCGGAGCTTCCGGAAGCCAGGGAGCCCCGCGGGTTCCAGGAGGCGTTCGACGCTCCGCCGGCCTCCTTCAAGATCGACACGACCACGTTCCCGGCTCCGCCGGTGTCGCTGCCCGAGCAGATCGACTTCGACTCGATGGCGATCGATCTTCCCGCCGAGACCTACACCGCCGACGCGCCCTACTTCGAGGAGCCGCAGGCCGAGCAGGCGTTCTACCAGGACGACTACACCTACGGCAGCGACTCACACCAGGCCGAGGCCTACTTCCGCGCCGACACCGGCAGCATCGACCTGCCGAGCATCAGCGAGATCGCGACCTACCGCCCCGAGCTGCACGACCTCCCGGCGGTCGAGACCACCGGGACCATGGTCGGCATCGGCGGCCCCACCCGTCCGCGCACCCGGCGCGCAGCCGCCGCTGCCGCCGGCGGCCGCCCGACCGTCCCGCTGACCGCCGGTGCCGCCGCTCTCGCCGCCGCCATCGGTGGCATCGCGCTGACCGGCGGTCCGACGATGGTCGCCGCCGATGACGTACGCCTCGTCGGGGCCACCGCGCTCGGTGGCGACAGCGACATGGTCGTCGTCGGTGACCGCTCCGCGACCGTGACCCGCAACGACGAGCGCACCGAGGCCGACACCGCGGCGAGCGACCGCGAGAAGGCGCTCCAGGGCGTCGACGTCCAGGCGGACAAGCAGGACAAGTTCCTCAAGTCCAACATGTGGGAGCTGCCGATCACTGCTGGCGTCTACCGCATCACCGGCACATTCGGCTCCTCGGGCTCCAACTGGTCCAGCACCCACACGGGCCTGGACTTCGCAGCCCCGCTCGGCACCCCGATCCACGCCATCGCCCGCGGCACCGTCACCGAGACCGGCTGGGGCGGGGCGTACGGAGAGCGGACGATCATCACCCTCGAGGACGGCACCGAGATCTGGTACTGCCACCAGAGCGACTACGGCGTCTCCGTCGGCGACACGGTCTCCCCCGGCGACGTCATCGGCTACGTCGGCTCGACCGGCAACTCCACCGGCAACCACCTCCACGTCGAGGTCCGCCCCGGTGGTGGTGACGCCGTCGACCCCGACGCCGCCCTCAACGAGCACGGCGTAGACCCGAGCTGAGTGCGCGCAGCGCGTAAATGTGTAGCCGAGTCGGCCCGTCACAACGAGCCGACTCGGCGTGGCTACAGCTTCTCTACCGGGGCGTAGCGCAGCAACAGCCGCTTGACCCCGGTGTCACCGAAGTCGATGCTGGCGACCTGCTTGTCGGCAGTGCCTTCGATGGTCACCACGGTCCCGAGGCCGAAGGAGTCGTGGGTGACGCGGTCACCCGGGTCCAGCGACGGGATCTCCCGAGCCGGCTTCGACTTCGATGCGGCGTCGGCACGGAGCGCGGCGGAGGAGAAGTTGCGACGTCCCGCCGCGGTGGGCTGCCCGAGCCGCTGGCCACCACCCCAGCTGTCGCCGGCGAAGCTGGGGCGACCCCAGGAGGACATCTCCTGCTCCGTACGCCGCCAGTCGACCAGGTCGACCGGGAGCTCGTCGAGGAAACGGCTGCCGGGGTTGTGCGAGGGCGCTCCCCAGGCGGAGCGGACCACGGCACGTGAGATGAAGAGCCGCTTCTCGGCCCGGGTGATGCCGACGTAGGCCAGCCGACGCTCCTCCTCGAGCTCGGTGCCGTCACCGAGGGCCCGGGAGTGCGGGAAGACGCCGTCCTCCATGCCGGTGAGGAAGACTGCGGGGAATTCCAGGCCCTTCGCGGTGTGAAGGGTCATCAAGGTGACCACCCCGTCCTCGTCGTCGGGGATCTGGTCGGTGTCGGCCACCAGGGCGACCCGCTCCAGGAAGTCGGGCAGGCCGGGCACCACGGTGCCCGCATCGACATCGGCGGGGTCCGCGCTCGGGGCCGCGACCGGGTCGTCGGAGAACTCGCGGGCCACCGCGACGAGCTCGGCGAGGTTCTCCACGCGGGTCTCGTCCTGCGGGTCGTCGGACGCCTCCAGGGAGGCGAGGTAGCCCGATCGGTCGAGCACGGTCTCCAGGATGACGTCGGCACGTTCGCCGGCGTCCACCATCTGCAGCAGCTCCTCGACCATCGCGACGAAGGCCTTGATGTTGGTCAGGCTGCGGGTGGCCATGCCCGGGGCGTCCTCGGCATGCTGCAGCGCTTCCCAGAAGGTCAGGCCGTCGCGCTCGGCGAGCGCGTTGACGCACGCCACGGCGCGGTCCCCGATGCCCCGCTTGGGGGTGTTGAGGATCCTTCGGAGCGAGACCTGGTCGTCGGGGTTGGCCAGGGTGCGCAGATAGGCCAGGGCATCGCGCACCTCCTTGCGCTCGTAGAAGCGCACCCCACCGACGACCTTGTAGGGCTGGCCGGTGCGGATGAACACCTCCTCGAAGACGCGCGACTGGGCGTTGGTGCGGTAGAAGACGGCCACGTCGGCGGCCTTGAGCCCTCCGTCGACGAGCTTGTCGATCTCGTCGGAGACGAACCGGGCCTCGTCGCGCTCGTCGTCGGCGACGTAGCCGACGATGCGCTCACCGTTGCCGGCATCGCTCCACAGCGCCTTCTCCTTGCGACCCTTGTTGTTCTTGATGACCGCGTTGGCGGCAGTGAGGATCGTCTGGGTGGAGCGGTAGTTCTGCTCCAGCAGGATCGTGGACGCGTTGGGAAAGTCCTGCTCGAAGTCGAGGATGTTGCGGATGTTGGCGCCGCGGAAGGCGTAGATCGACTGGTCCGCGTCGCCGACCACCATCAGCTCGGCGGGGTCGCTACGCGGGGCTTCGTCGGCGTACGAGTCCGTCAGCGAGGTGTCGTCCATCCGGTCGGCGCAGAGCTCGTGGACCAGCGCGTACTGAGCGTGGTTGGTGTCCTGGTATTCGTCGACCAGCACATGCCGGAACCGGCGCCGGTAGACCTCGCGCACCTCCGGGTAAGCACGGAACAGCTCGACGGTGGACATGATCAGGTCGTCGAAGTCGAGGGCGTTCGCCTGCCGCAGCCGCTTCTGATACTCCTTGTACGCCGCCACAAAGGTCTGCTCGAGGTGGTTGCGCGCGTCCTTTTCGGCCGCCTCGACATCGCGCAGCTCGTTCTTCTGGTCGCTGACCCAGTTGAGCACCTGGCCAGGCTGGTAGTGGCGCGGGTCCAGATCGAGATCGCTGAGCACCAGCTGCATCAGCCGCTTCTGGTCCTGGGCGTCGTAGATCGAGAAGTTGGACTTGAGGCCCACTTTGTCGATCTCCTTGCGGAGGATCCGCACGCACGCGCTGTGGAACGTGGAGACCCACATGATCCGGGCGCGCTTGCCGACCAAGACCTCGACGCGCTCCTTCATCTCGGCCGCGGCCTTGTTGGTGAAGGTGATCGCCAGGATGCTGCCGGGGTGGGCACCGCGCTGGGAGATCAGCCAGGCGATGCGCCGGGTCAGCACCCGGGTCTTGCCCGACCCCGCACCGGCGACGACCAGCAGCGGCGCGCCGTGATGCTGCACGGCCGCCTTCTGAGGCTCGTTGAGACCGTCGAGGAGCTCCTCGGAGCTCGGTCCGCGTCGCTTCGTACGCGGCTCGTCGGCCGGGGTCGCCGAGGCGAAGGCCTCGAGGCCCGGGATGGTGGCAACAGGGGTCTGGTCAGGCGTACTCATGCTGGCTCCAGCCTAGGGGCTGGCACCGACAAGTCGGGGGTCGGCGAGCCTGTCGGGAGAGTTACGCCGCGACGTGCGCGGAGGACCAGAAGACCGCCACGCAGACGTTGACGATCGTCAGGCCGAAGATGGTCCAGTAGAGCCCGTCGGAGATCTTGGGCTTGCGCAGCTGGGACATCACGAGGCCGAGGATGACCAGGCCGATCACCAGCTTCACGCCGACCTTGGCGTGGTCGACCGCGCCGTCGCCCATCTCGAGAACGCCGACGAGCAGCAGACCGGCCAGGAACGCGGTGCCCGAGCCGTCCCGCATGAGGCCGTTGGCGACCTTGTCAGGGGCCTTGATCTGCACCAGCAGACCGCCGAAGAGCGCGGCGAAGCCGAGCAGGTGAATGACGAGCAGAATGTGCCGCACGAACTCCATGCGCTCAGCCTAGAGGTCCCGCCTCGGCGGCAGCCCGACGGTACCCCGCGAGGCACATATTCGAACGACGGCACGCTTTTGATCCGGTTCGCCTTGGGGAATGCCCGTTCGTCTGCCTACGCTCACGGTGACCGCCACTGTCGCTCTCGGCTCCGTATGGAGGATTCTGACGTGTCATCACCCAACCCACCCCTGCCCGAAGGCAGGTCCCGACCGCTCGACCAGCTTCGCCGCACCGTCCGCTTCGACGTACCTGCCTCTCTGGTCGTCTTCCTCGTCGCCGTGCCGCTCTCGCTCGGCATCGCTGTCGCCTCCGGTGCGCCTGTCGCCGCCGGCCTGATCGCTGCCGTGGCCGGCGGCATCGTCGCCGGTGTCTTCGGCGGCTCCCCGCTGCAGGTCAGCGGCCCGGCCGCCGGCATGACCGTCGTGGTGGCCGAGACGGTCGCCGAGTTCGGCTGGGAGGCGACCTGTGCGATCACCGTGATGGCCGGGATCCTGCAGATCGTGCTCGGTGCCACCCGCCTGGGTCGGTACGCGCTGGCCATCTCGCCCACCGTCGTCAGCGCGATGCTCGCCGCCATCGGCATCTCGATCGTGCTCGGCCAGCTCAACGTCGCTCTCGGCGGTCGGTCGCAGTCCAGCGCGATCGAGAACGTCGAGCACATCTTCAGCAACGCGCAGGAACCCAACATCCACGCCGTGCTGGCCGGGCTCGGGGTGATCGGCATCCTGATCACCTGGCCCCGGCTGCCGCAGCGGGTCCGCGCGGTTCCCGGCCAGCTGGTCGCGATCGTCGCTCTCACCCTGCTCGCGGCCGCCTGGCTCCCGGGCGCCGAGCGGGTCGAGCTCGGCAACGACCTGCTCGACGAGATCGGTTCGGTCGCGCTGCCGGAGGGGACCCCGCTCGCGATCGCCGGCGCGGTGCTCACCTTCGCCCTGATCGCGAGCGTCGAGAGCCTGCTCTGCGCGGTCGCCGTGGACAAACTGCACGGCGGCCCGCGCAGCAACCTCGACCGTGAGCTGGTCGGCCAGGGGCTGGCCAACGCCGCCTCCGGCGCGCTCGGCGGACTCCCCGTCACGGGTGTGATCGTGCGGAGCTCGACGAACGTCACCGCCGGAGCACGCACCCGCGCCTCCGCGATCCTGCACGGGTTCTGGGTGCTCCTGTTCGCCCTGGTGCTCGTCGGGCTCGTCGAGCAGATCCCGCTCGCGGCGCTGGCCGGGCTGCTGATCATGATGGGCACCGGTCTGGTCCGTCCCGCCGACATCACCCAGGCGCACGCGCGTGGCGAGCTGTGGATCTACGCGCTCACGATCGCGGGCGTGCTCGCGTTCAACCTGATCGAGGGTGTGCTGATCGGCTTGGTCGCCGCGCTCGTCCTGGTGCTGTGGCGTCTGGTCCACGTGCGGATCGACGTACGCCGGGCCGGCCAGGTCGCCGACGGCCAGGAGAAGTGGCTGGTCGAGGTGCACGGCAGCCTCTCCTTCCTGGCGACGCCCACCCTGGTGAGCCGGCTCTACGCGATCCCGGACGGGCAGCTGGTCGAGCTCGACCTCCTGGTCGACTACCTCGACCCCGCCGGGCGTGACCAGCTCGACCACTGGCGGGCCCGTTACGAGGCCGCCGGCGGCACGGTGATCGTGGAGCACTCCGGGCCGCACGGGCCGGAGGCACCCCGTGACCAACGAGCGCTGAAGGCGCCGCCGATCAGCCCGCGGGCACTGCTGCCGTGGAGCGCCTGGCAGGACGTACGCTCCGACCGCATCGATCCGCACCACCCGCTGGCCCTGGGCGTGCGCGAATACCACCGCCGCCACGCGGAGCCGCTGCGGCCGGTCTACGAGGGCCTCGCCGAGGGCCAGGAACCGCACGCTGTCTTCCTGACCTGCGTCGATTCCCGGGTCGTGCCCAACCTGATCACCGCCAGCGGCCCCGGCGACCTGCTGACGGTCCGCACCTTGGGCAACCTCGTGCCCGAGCCCGACAGCCCGGACAGCTCGGTCGCAGCGCCGATGCTGTTCGGCGTCGACGACCTCGGCATCGACACCGTCGTCGTCTGCGGTCACTCCCGCTGCGGTGCGATCACCTCGGCCCTGGAGAGCGCCCGGGCCGGCGAGGTGCCGGCCGGGCCGGTCGGCGACTGGCTGCGCCACGCCACTCCGGCGATCCAGGAGTGGCAGGCCGGGCACCCGGTCGGCGCCGCTGCCGCCGCGGCTGGCCGGAGCGAGGTCGACCAGGTCTCCCAGGTCAACGTCGCGGTGATGATCGACCGGCTCGGACAGCTCCTGACAGACCGGGACGTACGTCTCGTGGGGCTGTTCCTGGACATCGCCGACGGGACGCTTCAGATCCTGCGCGAGGACGGGTTCACGACCCTGACCGACGCCGAGACCGACGAGCTCGCCCACCTGATGGAGGCGCGCCCGCCGGAGCCGGCCTAGGCGATCTAGAGCAGGCGGCGATCGTTGGCCCAGCGGGTGAGCTCGTGACGGCTCGACAGCTGCAGCTTGCGCAGCACGTTGGACATGTGGGTCTCGACCGTCTTGATCGAGATGAACAGCTCGGCGGCGACCTCCTTGTAGGAGTAGCCGCGAGCGATGAGGCGCATCACCTCGCGCTCTCGCTCGGTCAGCCGGTCGAGATCCTCGTCGATGTCGGCGATCGCGATGGTGCCGGCGAAGGCGTCGAGGACGAAGCCTGCCAGGCGCGGCGAGAAGACCGCGTCTCCCCCGGAGACCCGCTGGATCGCCGCGACCAGCTCGGAGCCGGTGATGGTCTTGGTGACATAGCCGCGCGCGCCACCGCGGATGGTGCCGATGACGTCCTCGGCGGCGTCGGAGACAGAGAGCGCCAGGTAGCGTGGCGAACCGTCGACGGCGGGCGCCTTGCGCATCACCTCGACACCGCCCCCACCGGGAAGGTGGACGTCGAGCAGCACCACGTCGGGCTTGCCCTCGGCGATCGCCTTGACCGCGGTGTCGACGTCCTCGGCCTCGCCGACGATCCGGATCACCGGGGACCGGCTCAGCTCGGCGCGTACGCCCGTGCGGAACATCGCGTGGTCGTCGACGATGACGACCTTGACCTCACTCATGACCGATCTCCTTCATGTCCAGCCTCCTTCGTGCGAGGCTGCTTCAGCCGCACCTCTGTGCCTTCACCTGGTGACGATCTCACCACAGCGCTGCCGCCGTGGCGCGACATCCGGTCGATGATGCTGTCGCGTACGCCATGTCGGTCGGCGGAGACCTCGTCGACGACGAAGCCTGCACCACGGTCGCGGACGAAGACCTCGAAGGCCTCGTCCGTCGCCTCGGCGTAGACGTCGACCCGTCCGGTGCCGGCGTGCTTGGCGGCATTGGTGACCGCCTCGCGGGCGGCAGCGACGATCGGGCGCACCGTCTCGTCGAAGGGGCCGTCGCCGACGACCACGACGTCGACGGTCACCCCGTGGGCGTCCTCGACCTCCGCGGTGGCCGCCTTCAGAGCGGCCGCGAACGTCTCGTCGGCCTCGGCCGGGGTGGAGAAGAGCCACTCGCGCAGGTCGCGCTCCTGGGCTCGGGCGAGCTTCTGCACCATCGCCGGGTCGTCGGAGTTGCGCTGGATCAAGGCCAGGGTCTGGAGCACCGAGTCGTGCAGGTGGGCGGCCATGTCGGCGCGCTCCTGGGACCGGATCCGCTCCTCGCGCTCACTGCCGAGGTCACTGGCGAGCTGACGCACCCACGGGCCGGCGACGAGGAAGCCCGCACCCAGCACGATCAGCCCGGCGATGATCAGTGCGGTGGCATTGCCGAGGTCGAGCTGGCCGCCAGCGAGGATCACCGCGAAGAGCATCAGCCCGACGCCGACCCCGACCCGGACGTACGCCTGCCAACCGCCCTTCCCGAAGACCATCCGCACCAGGTCGAGGCGGCCGGTGCCGTCGATCCAGCGCTCGCGCTGGGCGGCGTCGGCCTGACGCCACAGCAGCGCGACACCCACGACGCCGAGCATCGCCGGCCAGATCAGCGCCCCCGCGCCCAGCACGGTGTCGAAGAGCACCACGGCGCCGAAGCCGAGGGCGAGCAGCGCGATCGCGGGCCCCTTGTCGACCCCGCCCTGCCGCGAGGACGGGCGGCGGCCACCGCGGGTCGCGCTCTCGCCGCCCGGCGTGGACTGCACCAGGTGGGGCGCGGCGGGGATGAAGATCCACAGCGCGGCGTAGAGCACCACGCCGAAGCCGCTGAAGACCGCGGTCACCACGAAGAACGTACGCACCGCCAGCACTGGCAGGCCGAGGTGCTCGGCCAGCCCGGCGGCCACGCCACCGATCACCGAGGCGTCGGTGTCGCGGTAGGCGCGGCGTACTGCTGAAGCGGAGCCCGAAGCAATGGGCCCCGTCGGCTCCGGGGGCGGTGCCGGCGGCTCCGGCGTCGCATGGGTTGTCGTCATGATGACATCCATCGTCACACCTCACGCGGGCGCTGACCATGAGGATTCACCCTGATCCTGGCGCGTCGAGAACTCAGGGCCGTCCCTGATGGTCTGCGGCGGGAAGAGGAGTCAGAGTAGGGGTGTGACGATCCCGCCCGAGGCGCCGCTGCCTCCCACCCCGGAGCCGCCGCCTGTCTCCGAGAAGCGCACTCGCCCCAGTGGCGAGCAGCTGCGCAACCTCGGTGCCCTGCGGCGTACGACCCATGCCTCCCCGGAGGGACGGCACATCGCCGGTGTCGCGGGTGGGATCGCGCGCCATCTCGACGTCGACCCGCTCCTGGTGCGGGTGCTGCTGGTGGTGTCGGTCTTCTTCGGCGGGGCCGGCGGGATCGTGTACGTCGCCGCCTGGGTCCTGGCACCCGAGGAAGGTGCCGAGGACGGGCTGATCCCGGTCGGACCTCCCGCCCGCAACCTCCTGCTCTGGATCGCCGGCGGTATCGCGAGCATCTCGCTGCTCGGCGACGCGTTCGGCGACACCAGCATCCCCTGGTTCTGGCTCGCGGTGCTCGCGGTCGTCGCGCTCTGGTACGCCAACCGCGGCAAGCTGAGCGGCCGACGCAGCGGGCAGACCCCGCCGCCGCCCACCACGACTCCGTCGAGTCCTTCTTCGACCCCTTCTTCGGCCCCTTCTTCGAACCCGTCGCCGGCAACCGTACGCATGGACGCGCCTCCTGCTCCCACGCGCCACCTCCCGGCTCCGTGGCCGGCCGGCTCCTACGACCCTCAGGTGCCGATGGCGCCGGCCGGTCGCCGGCGCCCGCCGCTGCTGTTCGGCCGGGCCATCGCGGTGGCCGCCCTGGTGGTGGGTGTCCTCGGGCTCATCGATGTCGCCGACTGGGCTCACATCCCGACCAGCGCCTATCCGGCTGCGCTCCTGGCCGTCTTCGGTGGCTTCCTCGTGCTCGGCGCCTTCTGGGGCCGAGCGGGCGGGCTGATCTTCCTCGGGCTGCTGGCGCTGGCCGCGCTGCCGCTCACCATGATCGACCCGTCGAACATCCAGACCGGCAGCAGCGTCGAGTCGCACCCGCAGAGCGTCGCGGCTCTGGAGAGCTCCTATGTGGTCGACGCGGGCGCGATCGTCCTGGACCTGAGCGCCATCGACCCGAAGACCTTCGAGGGCCGGGATCTCGACATCAGCAGCTCGCTCGGCGAGATCACGGTGATCGTCCCCGACGACGCCACCGTCTCGGTGGAGGCCACGATCGATGCCCTCGGCGAGGCGCAGGTCTTCGACGAGACCCGCAGCGAAGCCGGCGGGTTCACCGTGGAGCGCACCCACGTCGCCGGTGAGACCGGCAGCAAGTCGGGCCTCGCCGACGACGCCGACCTCGAGCTGACCGCGTCGGCCGACCTCGGTGCGATCAACGTCTACGAGAAGAGCGACCCCCGAGCCGCACGCTTCGTCGAGCCGACCGAGAGGAGCACCCCATGAGCCAGGACTACGCCCCGCCCCGACGCTTTGAGGACGAGGCCCGGCCGCCGAAGCGCACCGGGCGCCACCCGGTCAACATCGGCCACCTGGTCATGGGCCTCGCCTTCCTCGTCTTCGTCGGCGTCTGGGCCCTGATCGCCAGCGACACCGTCGTCATCCACAGCATCGAGGACCTCCGCTGGCTCCTCCCGCTCCCCTGGATCGTCGGCGGCTCCGTCGGCCTGCTCGCCGCACTGCTCAGGAAGAGCTGACCCGCCCGGCCTCGGCTACGCGCTGGAGACCTCTCCGGTCCAGCGTCCGATGAGTTCGCCCTCGTGCGGGGGCGGGCCGGGGAGCCGGCGACTCGCAGCCTCGGCCCGCAGGCCGTCGCAGACGAGGACCAGGTAGCGGCGGCGCAGGGCGGCGCTGCGTACGTCGTCCCCTACGTCGAGGCGAGCGATCTGCTCGAGGAGCACGGTGATGTCGGCGCGGGTGACGTCGGGGCGGAGTATCCCGCTGCCGCGGGCGCCCCGCAGCAGCCGGTTGGTGGTGTCGACGGCGAGCCTGTCCAGGTCACGCAAGCCCTGGTCGAGCTCCACCTCGCCACGCAGCGCGAGGGTGAGCCGCGGGAGCCCGTCGTCGAGAACCTGGCTCAGGAAGCCGGTGAACGCGTGCCACGGGTCGTCGGTGTCGCTCAGCGCCGCCTCCGCGAAGGCGATGAAGCGGCGATAGTTGTCGGCGGCGACCGCACGCAGCAGCGCCTGCTTGTTGGCGTAGCGACGGTAGAGCCCAGCCACGCCCATCCCGGCCTCTTCGGCGACCGCGGCCATCGTCGCGTGGGGATCCCTGAGCAGGACCTCACGAGCTGCGATCAGGACCGCTCGGTCCGCGTTCAGGGGCGGCATGCCCACACCCTACGTGGGTACGCCCACCTCAGGCGGTCTGTGCCTGGGTGATGTCGGCCAAGGCCGCGATCGGCCGGTTCGGATAGTCGGCGAACACCCCGTCGACCCCTGCCTCGAAGAGGCGATCTGCCTGGTCACGCCCGGCTTTCAGGGTCCAGACGAAGACCTTCAGGCCATGCCGGTGGGCCTCGTCGGCCAAGCCGGTCGGTGCCTGTCCCTTCTTGCGGACCATCGATTTCTTGGGCCCGATGGCCTGGGCGTACGTCGCGATCTCCGCACAGTCGACCGCACCCCACTTCTTGTCGATCAGCTGCACCAGCGGAAGGTCGGTCCGGGTGCTCATCTCGCGCACCCAGGCCTCGTCGAAGCTCTGCAGCCAGAGCCGCTGAGTGGGCAGGCCCGGGAGGCTGTTCCAGGCATCGACGCCGTGGTCGGTCAAGGTCTGCAGAAGGACCTCGGTGACGGGCAGGCCGATGGAGGCGAAGTACGTCGGGTGCTTGACCTCCACGTGCAGCCCCACCCGCCGTCCGCGGCGCTGCGACTCGTCGGCGACGAGGAGCAGCAGCGTGTCCAGAGTGATGATCGGCTGGCTCGTCGTCGGCGCCCCCAGGGTGAGCAGCTCGGGGAACGTGAAGTCCTCGGTGAACCACCCCGTCCACTTCTTGCCGCTGACGACCTTGGTCGTACGCCGCTCCGCGAATTCCTCGTGCGAGGCCACGTCCGTCGTGCGGCTGAGCTCGTTCTCGTGCCGCAGCACCATCACGCCGTCCTTGGTCATCACGACGTCGGTCTCGAGCGCGTCCACCCCCTGGCGCAGGGCCAGACGGTAGGACTCCAGGGAGTGCTCCGGCAGATAGCCGGGTGCTCCGCGATGGCCGATCACAAGAGGGCGGTGGGCCGATGCCATGACGCCAGCGTGCGTGCCGGTGGCGACTCCGCGGCGGGCGGAATGTGAATAGGACATTACGAGCGGCGGGCTGTTTCAGATCGAGGCCTCTTGTCCACCGATGGTCGAGCTCACCCACCGGTGGTCGAGCTTGTCGAGACCACCCATGCGTCACGGTCGTCTCTGAGAGGCCTGCCTCGTCCGGGGTAGACCTCTTGTCAGATCCCTGCTGCGGTCGGCTGAGCGGCTTGGGTGCCTGTCCGGGGGCCGTAGGGCGGGTGGGGCCGATACCGGGCTTGGGTTGGGCAGTTTTAGAAGCAAAGTGTCCGGGCTGGGTGCCATGTGGCTGTCTTGTGGACTTCCAGCCTTGCCTTGGGGTTGCGTCGGGATATCTGTCCCTGACCGGGTTTGAGAGGTGAGTGCGTACGCAGGTCGCGAGTGTGTCTTGCGGGGTCAGGCCGCGTCGTCGTGGCCGACGTCGTTCACCGCTTCGGGGACGGGCATGTCGGTGATGTCGGTTGTGCCCTCGGGGCTGGTGAGGAACTCATAGCCGTGTGGGGATCGCCACCGGTAACGCCCCGGGGCCGAGGCGTTCATATGACCATCCGAGGTGGGTCTTGGCGCGGTGATGTCGTCGGCACAGGCAGGTCAGGTTCGAGGTGGTGGTCTTCCCGCCCTGGTCGTAGGGGATGCGGTGGTCGAGGTCGCAGTTCTCGGCCTTCACCTGGCAGTTGGGGAAGGCGCAGGTCTGGTCGATGAGCTGGACCTGGGTCCGCAACCGAGCCGTAGGGGTGTAGCTCTCGGTGGTGATCTCCTCGTTGAGGTCGATCACCGTCATCGGCTTGATGACCACCCCCGGCAACGATGCCCACCGGTCCAATTGTTCGATGGTGGCCAGGCCATGAGTGCTCCCGATGCGGATGAGGCCGGTGGTGGCCAGGTCTCGGGTGTCGGTGTGGATCTTCAGATCGATCACCCGGCCCTGGCCGGGAAGAGCGTCTACGGCCGAGGTGCCGGTGTTGTAGGCCCGGGCCAGGACTCCCAGGGCGGCGGCGCGGCGGGCGTCGAGGGACAAGTCGGCGGTGGCCTCGTGGTCGAGCAGACCGTGGGCGATCGAAGCGACCGCCATCTCGAGATCGAGCGCATCAGCAGCATCCAGGGTCGCGGTGATCTCGGCAGTCGCCCCGGCGGCTTGGCCTTGTTCAGCACCGACCGGGGGCAGGAACAGGCTCGGGTTGGTGTCGATGTCACAGCGGCGATAGTCGACAGCCTCTTCGGCGATCGCCGCAGCCAGGTCGGGCTCGAACAGCGCCGCGGCCTCCTTCACGGTCCGCTCCAATTGGGTGATCCCGATCTTGTGAGCATGCGCAGCGACCTGACAATCGACCCAGGCGGCGACCTCGGGGTCCAGGTGACGGGTGACGTCAGCGACCCGGCGCGCCCGCCACGCCGCCAGGGTGCCGTCCAGGATCCGGGCCCAGGTCCGGGGCAGCCGCCAGGCCAGCTCGACAGCGTCGGCGAGATACTTCCGGCCGGTGTAGGTCGAATACCCCAGCACCGCAGCGAACTCGACCACCGCAGCCTCGGAGACCATCGGCGCACCAGGCCCGGTCAACAAGACCGCCCGATCGCCGTAGGAGTCGACCTCCAGGACCGCTGCCTCGCCGATGGTCGTGACGACGTTCGCCGCTGCGTACTTCGCCGCAAGAATCAGGGTCTCGCGGGCAGCCTGGTCCTCGACCGCACGCGAGGCCCGCACCGCGGCCAGCAGGCCGGGCGAGGACTCGGGTTCGAGCGAGGTTTCCATGCCCATATGCTACCAAGTTCGCATGTTATGAACCCCGAGATCCAACGACGTTTTCGCAGATCAACGGGCCTTTTGGTGCCGCCGACCGGATGGTGCCAGCCGGTGACGTCTCGATCTCCACAAGTGCCTGTGCGAGCCGCCAAGAGCGGGCGCTCGAGCCTGGGTTGTCGATTCATTTGACCTGAACCGAGGTCCAGGTCCGAGGCTTGCACCATGAGCGAGCAGGAAATGCAGTTCGGCATCGGCGAGGTCGCGGCGCGTACCGGCCTCGAACCCGACACGCTGCGGTACTTCGAGCGGCAGGGGATCGTGCCCGCCCCTCGGCGCGACGTCTCAGGGCGCCGTCAGTACGTTGCGGCCGACGTCGACTTGATCCGCATGCTGGTCCACCTGCGCGAGACCGGGATGCCGCTGGCCGACATCGCGCAGTTCACCGGGGCCGACACCGAGGTCACCGACCCGTCGCGGTTGCGGTTGGAGCTGCTCACCGCGCATCGCCGTCGCGTCGAGGATCGCCGCGAGGCGTTGGACCGGGCCCTCGAGGTGATCAGTCGCAAGATCGCGGACTACTCCGATCAAGCGACCGGCTCGCTGAACATCCTGAAGCGGCCAGACACGGAGATCACCTACAGCGTCCAGGGGAAGGGGCCGCTGCTCTTCCTGGTGGGAGCGCCGGCAGGGCGAGCTGGGTTCGCGGCTCTCGCGGGAGAGCTGGCGGACCAGTTCACCGTCGTCACCCATGATCCTCGCGGCATCGGGGCCAGTCGCGTGACGCCTGGAATGGCTGCGCCGACGCCCGAGGTCCTCGCTGGAGACCTTGCTGCACTGGTCGACGCGTTCACTGGCGCGCCGGCGCTCTTCGTAGGTACGAGCGGTGGAGCCGTGACCCTTCTCGAACTGGCCACGCAGCATCCCGACCTCATCGGATCGGCCGTGCTGCACGAGCCGCCCCTGATCACTCTCCTGGGCGATGCCACCCTCGCCGATCGAGCGGCGGCCGCGTTCGCCGTCGCGACGACTGATCCCCAGCAAGCCGTGCAGGCGTTCTTCGATCTCAGCGGCGCCGCCCACCACACCGGCAAGGATCAGATGCCTCCCGCGCACATCGAGCTGCCGGCGCTACCGTCCGAGGAGCTCGACAAGAACCGCTACTTCCTCGGTCAGATGGCCGGCCCCAGCGTCTTCTACGAGCCCGACATCGAGGCCGTACGTCGAGCCCGGTTGACCGTGTGCGCCGGCTCCTCGAGCCATCACCAGATGGCGCGTCGGGCGTCCCACGCCCTCGCCGCTCTGCTGTGTCAGCCGTTGATCGACATGCCCGGCAACCACGTGGGCGCCAGTGCGGTTCCCGCGGAGTTCGCTCGCGCTCTCGTGCCGCTGCTCGATCTCTGACCAGGTCGAATGCACGACAGGGATCAGGGGGTGTCGTCGCCGGACCAGACGACGTTCTCGCGGATGAGCCGGGCGGGGACGCCGGCGACGGCCGTACGCGGCTCGACCTTCTGGTTGCGGACCATGCTGCGCATGCCGACGACGGCGCCGTCGCCGATCTCGGCGTGGCCGGTGACGATGGCGTCGCGGCCGAGCCAGACGTGCTCGCCGAAGCGAATGTGAGCCCCGAACGGATTGATGCGCTGACCGGTCTCACCGTCCTCGAGCCGGTGCATGTCGTCGGTGGCGACGTAGACGTTGGCGGCCCAGAGCTGGTCGGGCGCGGCGACGATCGAGCCGCCGTTGCGGGCGTCGATCTGCGCGCGCGAGGTGGCGACGAGGCCACCGGAGAGGACCACCGAGGAGCCGCCGCCGCAGTAGATCTCGCCCCAGACCATGCTGGTGTTCGGGCCGATGAAGATGGTCGGCGAGTCGCCACCGACCAGGAGCGCCTGCATCGAGGTGATGTCGGTGGCCACCACGATCAGCGCGTCGGAGAACGGGTAGAAGCCGAGCAGGTCGATCAGTCGCACATCGAGCGGATAGCCGTCGCGCAGGTAGAGCGCGTTGCCACCCTCGTGCCACCACTCCGGCAGCGGCCCGGTGATCTCGCTCAGCTCGAGCCCGACGAGCACCTCCGGCGCGAGCCCTGCGGCGATGAGCCGCTCCCGATGCACATCGGTGAGCCGCTCACCCCTGGTCCATGACATGCCGCGAACCATAACCCGCACGGCGCGGTCGCCAGGAAAACAGTTCGCTACCGCACCCCGGAATGCTGATAATCGACCAGGTGCGCAGACTCCCTCTCGACCATCCCGGGGTCGCGGACCATCGGTCCCCCGGCAGCTTCCTGTGGTGGATGGCGAGGAAGCAGTGGGACACACTGCTCGGCGGCATGTTCTTCGGGGTCGTCTGGATGAGCGCCCAGGCCGTGATGCCGCTGGTGATCGGTCGAGCGATCGACGAGGGCGTGGCCACCAAGGACGTCCCCACGCTGGCGACCTATGCGGCCGTGCTGCTCGGTGTCGGTCTCGTTCAGGCCGTCGCGGGGATCGTTCGCCACCGGTTCGCGGTGACCAACTGGCTGACGGCCGCCTACCGGGTGGTGCAGCTGGTGACTCGACAGTCCGTACGTCTCGGCGCCTCGCTCCCCCGCAAGGTCTCGACCGGCGAGGTCGCCGCGATCGGCACCTCCGACCTGTCCCACATCGGGCAGGTCATGGACGTCTCGGCCCGGTTCGCCGGCGCGGTGGTCTCCTTCTTCGTCGTCGCCGTCGTCCTGCTGCAGACCTCGGTCACGCTCGGACTGGTGGTGCTGGTCGGCGTACCCCTTGTCGTGCTCCTCGTCGGCCCGCTCCTCTCGCCGCTGCAGAAGGTCTCGGCCGACCAGCGACACCTGATGGGCGAGCTGTCCAACACCGCCTCCGACATCGTCGGCGGCCTGCGGGTGCTGCGCGGGATCGGTGGCGAGGACGTCTTCAGCGCGCGTTACCGACGGCAGTCGCAGGACGTACGCCACGCCGGGGTCCGCGTCGCCCGGCTGCAGTCGGTGCTCGACGCGATGCAGATCCTGCTGCCCGGACTGTTCGTCGTCGCCGTGGTGTGGCTCGGCGCGCGGATGGCGGTCGCGGGCGAGATCACCGCGGGACAGCTGGTCGCGTTCTACGGCTACGCCGCGTTCCTGATGCTGCCGCTGCGGACGGTCGTCGAGTACGCCAACAAGCTCATCCGCGCCCGGGTCTCGGCCAAGCGGATCATCAAGGTCCTCGCGCTGGACCCCGACAACGCCTCCCTCGACTCGCTGCTGCCGGTGCCCCCGGAAGGGTCCGAGCTGCGCGACGACGCCTCCGGGCTGCGCATCGAGCCGGGCCTACTGACCGCGCTGGTCTCCGAGCAACCCGACGACACCTCCCACCTCGCCGACCGGCTCGGTCGGATGTCGCCCGACGACCCGACAGACCGGTCGGTCACCCTCGGCGGGGTTCCTCTTCTCGACCTCCCGCTGGACGATGTACGCCGCAGGATCATCGTCTCCGACACTGGCACCCAGCTCTTCTCGGGCGCGCTCGGCGAGGTCCTCGACGTCACCGGCCGGGCGGGCCGTGGCGGAGCCGAAGCAGCCGTGCACACCGCGTCGGCGGAGGACATCCTGGAGGCCCTCCCCGACGGCTACCGCGCGCAGGTCTCCGAGCGCGGTCGCAGCCTCTCCGGCGGCCAGCGGCAACGGCTGACGCTGGCCCGCGTGCTCACCGTCGACCCCGAGATCCTGGTCCTCGTCGAGCCGACCTCCGCGGTCGACGCGCACACCGAGGCGCGGATCGCCTCGCGCCTGTGTGCCCACCGCGCCGGGCGTACGACGGTGGTCACCACGACCAGTCCGCTGCTGCTCGACACCGCAGATGTCGTCGTCCTCCTCGAGGACGGGAAGGTCACCGCCACCGGCACGCACCATGAGCTCATGGAGAGCTGCCCCGGCTACCGCCGGGTGGTCGTGCGAGACGTACAGGACGTACAGGAGGTCACCTCGTGACGACCGCGCTCCCGGTGGCGACGGACAAGGACGTCCGCGCCTATGTCGCCACCCTGGCCCGCCGCCACCCGCGGATGCTCTGGGGTGCGCTGAGCCTGCACCTGCTCGCCGCAGGCGCCGCGCTGGCACCGCCACGGTTGATCGGCGACCTCGTCGAGTCGGTCGAGACCGGCACGACGACCGGGCACGTCGACCTCCTGCTCGCGCTGCTGGCCGGGTTCCTCGTGGTCCAGGTGCTGCTCACCCGCTATGCCCGGTTCCTCTCCCAGGTCCTCGGCGAGCAGGTGCTGGCCGAGCTGCGCGAGGAGTTCGTCGAGAACACCCTGGCGCTGCCGCTGGGCACGGTCGAGGACGCCGGCTCCGGCGACCTGCTGACCCGCACCGGCCGCGACGTCGACCAGCTCAACTGGTCGATCCGCTACGCCCTGCCGGAGTGGACGATCGCCTGCCTGACCGCGGTCGCGACGCTCGTCGCCGCCCTCACCGTCGGCTGGTGGGTAGTACTGCCGTGCCTGCTCGGCGTGCCCGCGCTCGCGATCGGGCTGCGCTGGTACCTCCGCCGCGCCAAGGGCGGCTATCTGCGCGAGTCGGCGACCTACTCGCAGATCAACTCGACGCTCACCGAGACGGCCGAGGGGTCGCGTACGGTCGAGGCGCTCGGCCTCCAGCGCGCCCGGATCGAGGCCGCCGACGCCGACATCGCGACCTCGTTCCGTGCCGAGCGCTACACGCTGTTCCTGCGTACGGTCTTCTTCCCGGCGATGGAGATCTCCTACCTCGTCCCCACGGTCGCCACGCTGCTGTTCGGCGGCTGGCTCTACACCCAGGGGGTCTGCTCGCTCGGCGATGTGACCGCGGCGACGCTCTATGTCCAGATGCTGATCGACCCCGTCAACCGGATCGTCTCGATCCTCGACGAGCTGCAGATGGGCAACACGTCCCTGGCTCGCCTGCTCGGCGTCGCGCACGTCCCCGACGACCGGGTCGCCACCGGCGCCGAGCCCGCCGACGAGAAGATCGCCGCGTCCGAGGTGACGTTCTCCTACGTCGAGGGCCGCGACGTCCTCCACGGCATCTCGATGGACATCGGGGTCGGCGAGCGGGTGGCCATGGTCGGGCCCTCCGGCGCCGGCAAGTCGACGCTCGGGCGGCTCCTCGCCGGCATCCACCCGCCGGGCTCGGGAGCCGTGACGGTCGGCGACGTGCCGCTGGTCGACCTCCCGCTCGACGATCTGCGCGGCCACGTCGCACTGGTCACCCAGGAGCACCACGTCTTCGCGGGGACCGTGCGCGACAACCTGGTGCTGGCGCGTCCAGGGGCCTCGGACACGGACGTGCTCGACGCCCTGGCGGCGGTGGACGCCCGCGAATGGGTCGCGGCGCTCCCGGAGGCGCTGGACACCGAGGTCGGCTCCGGCGGCCGTGCCCTGACCGCACCCCAGGCCCAGCAGATCGCCCTCGCCCGGCTCGTCCTCGCCGATCCGCACACCCTGGTGCTGGACGAGGCGACCTCGCTGATCGACCCCCGCGCCGCCCGGCACCTGGAGCGGTCGCTGGCCGCGGTGCTGGAGGGACGTACGGTCATCGCGATCGCCCACCGGCTCTTCTCCGCCCACGACGCCGACCGCGTCGCCGTGGTCGAGGGCGGCCGGATCACCGAGTTCGGCCCGCACGACGAGCTCGTCGCCGCTCGCGGGTCCTATGCGAAGCTCTGGGACTCCTGGCGCACCTGACCGGCCTCGTTGCTGGCTAAGTCGCAGGGAGCAACTCGTGGAGGTCGACCTCGATCGTGCCGTGCTCGCCTACGGTCACCGTGCCGCTCGGCCGCTCTTCGGTCAGCAGCAGCAGCTCGTCCCAACCGCCGCTGCTGCTGTCGTAGATGCCAAGGGTGCGGGCGACCGGGTCGAGGAGCCAATATTGGCCAACGCCGGCTCGGACGTATTCGTTCGCCTTCACGACGGTGTCCTGCCCCTGCGTGGACGGGGACAGCACCTCGACAAGCACCACCACGGCGCCTTCGATCTCGCGCGCGTCGGTCTCGTAGGTGAGCAGCATGAAGTCCGGGATCCGCACCTTGTTGGGCGCCACCCGGTAGTAGGTCTCCGCGTGCCCGAACAGCCCGGGAAGCACCTTGTCGAAGAAGATCCCGAGCTTGATCTGAGATCGTCCATGAGCCGGTGTCGGCGGCATCAGCGACCACACCGCCCAGCCGTCGACCCATTCGGCCTTCGGCTTCTCCGGAAGCGCGAGCCACTCCTCGTAGGACATCCGCTCGCGGTGCATGCCGCCGACCTCGACGACCTGGTGCTCGGCGTCGACGGACATGGCACCTCCAACCTGTTGTGCGAACACACGATCAACTCCTGTCATTGTGCGTGCTCGCCGTCCTCAGAACAATCACATCATCGAGCACCGACAGTTCGGGACCCGCTCAGCTGGGATACATCCCGCTGCTCACGTTGAGCCAGGTGCCGGTGATCGCGCCCGCGCCGTCGGACGCGAGGAAGGCCGCGGTGTCGGCGACCTCCTTCAGCCGCGGCGACCGCTTGGTCATCCGCATGTCGTCGAGGTTCGTCCGGATCCCATCCAGGGCCTCCTCCGGGAGCCGCGTGCCGAGGACCCGCTCGAACTTCTCCGCGGTGAAGGTCTCGGTGATCCCGGCAGTCCAGATCCCCACGACGCGTACGCCGGAGGGTCCGACCTCCGCGGCCAGGTCCCGCATCAGCGCGTCGAGCGCCCCGTCGGCAGCGCTGGTCCCGCCCATGCCGGGCGCGGAGCCGCGGGCGGAGCCGGAGTCGAGGGCGAGCACGACCCCGCGGCCCTGCGAGACCATCTGCCGGGCGGCTGCGCGGGCGGTGTGGAAGGAGCCGGCGATGCCGCGTACGACGGGCTGGGTGTAGTCGGCGGCCGAGATCTCCAGCAGGGCCTGCCCCTGGATGTCGCCGCGGTCGGCGACGTTGAAGGAGATGTCGAGCGAGCCGGTCTCCTCGACGACCCGCTCGACGAAGGCGACCACGGCGGCCTCGTCGAGGACGTCGACCACGCCGTGGCCGGCCGCGCCGACCTCCTCGGCCTTGGCCGCGAGCGTGGCCTCCGTGCGGCCGGCGAGGTAGACCTTGGCGCCGGCCCCGGCGAGGGCCTTGGCGGTCGTCGAGCCGATGTCGCCCGCGCCGCCCCAGACGATGGCGGTGCGGTCATGGAGCTGTGCGTTCATGGTGTCTCCTGGAGCTGTCCTCGCGCACCTGGTGTGCGTGATCTGCCCGTTAGGACGTACGCGAGACCGCCGACTCATCGGGTCAGCGCGAACTTTCTTCAGGAGAGCGCCTGCGGGAGTCCGAAGGCAGGGAACAGATGCGGTTCGAAGGTGGTGATCTGGGCGACCCTGCCACCGACGACCCGGAGCACGTCGAGCACCTGCGGACGGTAGATCGTGGTGCCCGGCCGGCGTACGTAGCCGGCGACCGCCGGCATCCGGTTGGCGGCCGCCGGGATGAAGCACCACTCACCCAGGTAGGTCGGCGAGGACGGGTCGAGGTTGGGCAGCACGAAGTCCAGGAGCGCCTGGCGGGTGGAGAACCAGAACGGGTTCGGCGGCATCGTCAGCACGGCATCGCTGGTCAGCAGGTCGGCGATGCCCTCACGCCAGTTGCTCTCCCCCGCCGCGATGTAGGCGTCGATGACCTTGCGTTCCTCCTCGGTCGGCCCCTCGGTGCGCCAGGTCGACCGGTCCTCGGGCAGGTGCCGGCGCAGCGCCGGCTTGGCCCGCTGCAGCAACGAGTTCACCGTGGCGACGGTGACGTCGAGCGCGGCCGCGGTGTCCGCAGCCGACCAGCCGAGCACCTCGCGGAAGACGAACACCGCCCGCTGCTGCGGGGTCAGATGCTGGATCGCGGTCAGGAAGACCAGCTCGATCGTCTCCCGTGCGACCGCCTCGTCCTCCGGTCGTTCGGGCTCCAGCAGGGCGTCGGGGAACGGCTGCAGCCACTCCAGCAGCTCCGGGGGCTCACCGGTGCCGTGGTCGAACCCTGGCAGCGGGGCGTACGTCTTCGGGCGCCGCTCGTTGCGGCGCAGGAAGTCGAGGCAGGTGTTCGTCGCGATCCGGTAGAGCCATCCCCGGACCGCCTCCGGGTCGGTCAGCTGGTCGCGGCGCTCCCACGCCTTGACCATCGTCTCCTGGACCAGGTCCTCGGCCTCGTCGAAGCTGGCCACCATCCGGTAGCAGTGCACCCTCAGCTCGCGTCGGTGCTTCTCGGCAGCGTCCACGAACGGGTCGACCATCACGCTCATGGGTGGTGAGCGTAGGGCCTGTCAGCCACACCGGCGACGAAATCGGCAACCGATCTCAAACAGGTGCAACACAACTCGTCCACGCGACGTATGGCGTTACGTGGGGCGGTCCTCCCAGGGCCCCGGCTTGAGTCTGCCGGCCGGGGTCCTGGTTCTGCTCAGACCAGAGCCCGAAGCTTCGGCAGGATCTCCTCGCCGTAGAGCTTGAGGAACTTCGCCTGGTCCGGGCCCGGGGCGTGGAAGACCAGGTGGGTGAAGCCCATGTCGAGGTATTCCTTGATCCGGGCGACGTGCTCGTCGGGGTCGGTCGAGACGATGAACCGCTTGGCGGTCGCCTCGGTCGGGAGCGCGTCGGCGAGACGCTGCATCTCGACCGGGTCCTCGACGGAGTGCTTCTGCTCGGGGGTGAGGCCGAGGGCGCCCCAGAAGCGGGTGGCCTCCATCGCCTGCTCCAGGTCGTGGTCGAAGGAGACCTTGACCTCGATCATCATGTCGACGTCCTCCGGCTTGCGCTCGGAGAGCTCGATGCCGGTCCGTACGGCTGGGAGCAGGGTGTCGGTGTAGAGCTCGGCGCCCTTGCCGGAGGTGGTGATGTAGCCGTCACCGGCACGGCCGGCGTACTTCGTGGCGGCCGGGCCCGAACCCGCCAGGTAGATCGGGACCGGGGTCGACGGCTTGTCGTAGATGGTCGCCCGGTCGAGCTGGTAGTAGTCGCCCTCGAAGGTGACCCGGTCCTCGGACCAGAGCTTCTTGATCACCCGGACGGCCTCGCGGAACCGGGCGAAGCGCACCTTGCCCTCGGGCCACTCCACACCCAGCGGCGCCTCGTTCATCGCCTCACCGGTGCCCATCCCGAGCACGACGCGGTCGGGAAAGAGGGAGCCGAGGGTCGCGAAGGACTGCGCCACGATCGCGGGGTGGTAGCGGAACGTCGGGGTGAGCACGGACGTCCCCATGGTGATCCGCTCCGTGCGTGCACCGAGCGCACCCAGCCACGTCATGGCGAACGGCGCATGCCCGCCGTCGTGCCGCCAGGGCTGGAGATGGTCGGAGATGAAGACCGAGTCGAAACCCTGCTCCTCCGCCATCACGCCGTAGTTCAGCAGCTCCGTGGGTGCGAACTGCTCGTTGGACGCCTTGTATCCGAACCTGATCTCCGTCACACGATCACGGTAGCCTCATCGGCATGAAGCTTGCGATGCCCCTGACCTACTTCGGCAACCCGCGCGAGACCGCAGACCAGGTCGTCGGCCTGGAGAAGGCGGGCCTCGACCAGCTCTGGGTCGCCGAGCCGTACGGCTTCGACGCGGTCTCTCTGCTCGGCTACCTGGCCGCCAAGACCGAGACCGTCGAGCTCGGCGCGGGCATCCTCAACATCTACAGCCGTACGCCGGGAGCGCTGCTCCAGACCGCGGCCGGCCTCGACAACGTCTCCGAAGGCCGCGCGATCCTCGGCCTGGGCGCGAGCGGGCCGCAGGTCATCGAGGGCTTCCACGGGGTGGCGTACGACAAGCCGTTGACGCGCACCCGCGAGATCATCGGCCTGCTGCGCGCCGGGCTGCGCGGCGAGCGGCTGCAGAGCGACGGGCTCTACAAGCTCCCCCTGCCCGCCGACCAGGGCACCGGCCTCGGCAAGCCGCTCAAGCTGCTCAACAAGCCCGAGCGCCCCGACACTCCGCTGTGGGTGGCCGCGCTGGGTGACAAGAACGTCGCGATGACCGCCGAGGTCGCCGACGGCTGGCTGCCGTTCCAGTTCCTGCCGGACAAGGCCCGCGACGTCTGGGGCGAGGCCATCGACAAGGGTCTGGCCAAGCGCTCCTCCGACCTGAAGCCGCTGGAGATCTCCGCCGGCGGTCTGCTCGCGATCACCGACGACCCCGACGAGGCCAAGCGTCACCGCGACACGATGCGCGGCCTGATCGCGCTGTACGTCGGCGGCATGGGCGCACGCGGCAAGAACTTCTACAACGACATGGCGGTCAAGTACGGCTTCGAGGCCGAGGCCAAGAAGATCCAGGACCTCTATCTCGACGGGCACAAGCGGGACGCCGAGGCCGAGGTGCCCGAGGCCTGGCTCGAGGCCGGGAACCTGGTCGGTCCGGAGTCGTTCGTCAGGGAGCGGATCGCGGCGTTCAAGGAGGCCGGCGTGACCAGCCTGCAGGTGACTCCGGCCTTCGGCACCGATGCGCTTGCGTCGATCGCCCAGGTCAAGGAGTGGCTGGCCTGACGCCTGCCGCCCCCGGTGAGCGGCGCACCTCCCTCGGCGACATCATCTGGCCGAGCAGGCTCGCCCGCCGGTGAATGAACGTTCATTCACCGGTAGATCCGCGAACGAACGTTCATTCACCAGCTCACCCGCGAACGAACGTTCGTTCACCAGCAGACGCGGCTGGTCCGAGACCGAGGCGAGGCCCCGAGATCCGCGCCGGTACTGACCGCTCGGCTGCGAATTCGGCGAAGTGTCTTTACGATGTGCGTACGACTCGGGTCGCTCGGCCCGGTCGCTCCACTTCACTGACATGCGGGGCGTGCGACATGGGGCCAGACGACCAGGACAAGACGAGACCGGGCACGCCGCGGCCGACCCCGCCTCCGGCGCCTGAGCCGGCGAACCCGGTCGACCCGGACGCGACCCGGATCCCCGGCTCGAGCCCCGCACCGCCTCCGCCGCCGACACCTGCCGCAACGCCGCCACCCCCTCCGCCGCCACCGTCGTCTCCGCCGCCTTCCGGACCGCCGACCCAGCCGCCGCCTTCCCAGCGGCCGACGACACCGCCCCCGCCACCACCCACGATGGCGATGCCGGTGGCGGCGGCCGGCGGCTACGGGCCGCCTCCGGGACAGCCGCCGGCTGCGTACGCCTCGGGTTATGGTCTACCGCCGCACCATCAGCCGAAGAAGAGCAACAAGGGGTTGCTGATCGGGCTGGGTGCCGCGGGCGCGGTGGTGCTCGTCGCGCTGCTCGGCACGGGTGCGTGGGCGTTCTTCACCGGGCGACTCGGGTTCGGACCGCTGAGCGCCGAGGACGAGAAGGCGGTGGTCGCGATCGCCGCAGACGCCCCGAAGCCGGCCTGGGCCACCGACGGCGACGCAAAGTGCGCCGCCGAGCAGCTGGTCAAGGACGAGCGCAGCGACGCCCTGAGCAAGGCCGGGCTGATCAAGGTCACCGGGGAGACGGTGACCTATACCGGCGCCTGGCGCGGGCCGCAGGCGACGGCGTACTCCGAGGGTCTGCTCTCCTGCTCGGGCGACTGGAGCAAGACGATCGGCAAGGAGTGGGCCCTGGCCGACACCGACTGCCTCGGCGACGTGGACGAGACCGCGATGGCCGGACTGATCGCCACCCAGACCATGGAGATCGAGGACGCCGGCGTCACCAAGCAGGCCGACAAGGCGGTCTCGGCGCTGGACGAGTGCTACGCGAGCGACGAGCTCACCACACCGACTGCGACCGCGACTCCCGCTGTGCTCGGCGTCGACTTCTCGGTCGAGGCGCCTGCCGTCGAGGGCAGCGAGGTCATCCTGCGGGCGAAGTCCGCCGATTCCTCGGAGTGGAAGCCGGTGACCAACGGCAAGGTCAGCATCCCCGTCCGTGAGGGCGGCCAGGAGGGCTGCGCCACCTTCGAGGCCTCGATCAGCTACCCGTGGGGCACCACCAAGACCAGCGAGGACGAGGCCTGCGGCAAGGCGAAGGACCGACGGCTGTGGTGGACGAAGGACAAGTCGTGCGCCCAGCCGAGGTACGCCCCGTGCAACTCCTGGACGCTCCACTACGAGGGCTACGAGCTCCTCTCCAGCGTCACGATCAAGCTGAAGCTCAACGGCGGCGACTGCCGCTCCGCCTCCGGATCGTGCTCGGACCGAGCCTTCGTCACCAAGCCGAGCGGCACCTGGACCAACTGGACCGCACCGAAGGGTTGGAAGGATCGGTTCACCGCCGAGGTCGACGGGCTGACCGCCCGATTGCCCAACTAGGACCCAGGCATTTGGACACACATTCCGTCTCGTCCGTGGCGTTGCCGCACGACGTTCGTTGACGGGACGCTAGGGTTTCGGCAGAGGTCGAATCGGGTAAAAAAATCAGGGCGAGGTTCTAACGATGGTTGCGTTCCCCCAGGAAGGCGAACAGTTCGGTCGCTACGTGATCGAACGGGTCCTGGGTCAAGGTGGCATGGGTGTCGTCTACCAGGCGAAAGACCCGGCGCTGCGCCGAAAGGTGGCGCTCAAGCTGGTGCTGCCCTCGCTCACCGTCGACAAGGACTTCATCACCCGCTTCGAGCGGGAAGCCAACATCCTGGCGAAGCTGCGCTCGCGCAACATCGTGCAGATCATCGAGTACGGCGAGGTCGAGGGAACGGTCTACCTCGTCACCGAGTACGTCCCCGACGGCGACCTGCACGGCTGGCTGAAGACCAAGGGGCCGCTGGAGACCGTCCAGGCGCTGCGCCTGGTCGGCGACGTCAGCGACGCGCTCTTCGACGCCCACCGCGCCGGGGTGGTCCACCGCGACGTCAAGCCGTCCAACGTGCTCCTGTGGGAGCGCCAGGAGGGCGAGCTCGTCCCCTACCTGACCGACTTCGGCATCGCGACCGAGGGCGACTCCAACGTGACCCGGGCAGGGTCCGTGGTGGGCTCGCTGCCCTACATGTCGCCCGAGCGGCACATGGGCGAGCAGGCGACCGCGTCGGGCGACATCTACGCCGCCGGCTGTCTGCTGTGGGCCTGCCTGACCGGCAAGGCCCCTTACACCGGCAGCGACTTCGAGCTGATGAGTGCCCACATCAACAACCCGGTGCCGCGGCTGCCCGCTTCGACGCCGGGCGCCGACCTGCTCAACCCGATCATCCAGCGGGCGCTGGCGAAGAAGCCGGAGAACCGCTTCCGGACCGCCGCCGAGCTCGCCAAGGCGCTCGACAAGGCCGCCGACCGGCTCGAGGAGTCCGGTCTGGGCGGTGGTGTCGTCGGTGGCGCTGCCGCAGCGGCCGCCGCCGACCTCGGCTCCCGCCCCGGGGTCACCTGGGACACCACCGCGGACGGCACCACCGGCGCCGTCGACCGAGCGCCCGAGGCCGAGGCCCAGCCGACGATCGTCAAGCGCCCGGGCGAAGGCACCCCGACTCCCGCCCCGCTCGCCAACGAGACCGACTCCACGGTCGTGCACAGCGGCAAGGGTCTGCCCCACGCCGCTGCCGCCGCGACGGCCTCCGGCACGGCCGCCGGAGCGGGCCAGCCCGAGTGGCTGCCCTCGCACCACTCCAGCGCCGGCCAGGGCAGTGGCGATGGCGGCGACAAGAAGAAGCGCTACGCCATCATCGGCGGCGGCGTCGCCGCGGTCCTGCTCATCGGAGCCGGCATCTTCACCCAGGGCTTCGGCATCTTCGGGCTCCACGGCGACGACGCCAAGGCTGCTGAGGCGATCGCCAGCGGCGTACCCAAGCCGGGGTGGGCCACCGAGGACCAGATGACCTGCGCCGCCGAGAGTCTGGTCGAGAAGGTTCCCGCCGCCGAGCTGCGCTCCCACGGGGTCGTGGACGCCGGCGACGACTGGACCTACACCGGCGAGTGGCCCGCGGACGACGCGATGAAGTTCTCCCAGGGTCTGCTCGACTGCACCGAGTCCTGGGCGACCGAGATCGGTGACAACTGGAAGGTCGGGGACACCCGCTGCATGGAGAAGGAGGTCGACAAGACCTCCATGGCCGGCCTGATCGCGGTCACCGATCTCCTCAAGGACGGTGACCCGGGCGCTGCCGGCCCGGCGAAGGAGAAGGCCGTCGAGGCCCTCGACGCGTGCTACGTCAAGGCCGATGCGCTCGGCGCCAAGGTGACCCCGAAACCTGCCTACATGCAGGTCGACTTCGACGTCCAGGAGCCCACCGCTCCCGGCGGGGAGTCGGAGATCACGATCGCCAAGAAGGGCAGCAGCAGCTACGACGAGCTCAAGGGTTCCACCTACGAGCTCCCGGTCACCGAGGGCGGTGTCGAGGGCTGCATCGCGGTGAAGACCAACGTCGCCTTCGCCTGGGGCACCGAGAAGGCCACCGACGCCGATGTCTGCGGCAAGGCCGAGCCGAAGAAGCTCGAGTGGGTCAAGCTGGACAAGTGCACCGATCCGACCTATACCCGGCAGAAGATCGAGTGCAACACCTGGCGCCTCACCTTCGAGGGGTTCCAGTCCGGCGAGAAGTTCAACGTGAAGCTCACCCGCAACGGCGGCAAGTGCTCGACCGGCAAGAATGCCAAGTGCGACTGGCAAGGCACTCCTGATGGCGAGGGCAAGGGCGCGGTCGTCGACTGGTCGGGCCCCAAGGTCTGGAACGACAAGTTCGTCGCCAGCGCCCCCGGCGCGAGCGCCCAGATCGACAACTAGTTCTCGCCGACTAGGCTGCTCGTGATGAGCGAGCAGCCGACACCCCAGCAGATCCGCCGGGCGCTGGCCCGGGCCGAACGCGGCGCAGCCCTGGACGTCACGGAGGCTTCGGCTCTCCTGGCGGCCCGGGGCGACGACCTCGACCGACTGACGGCCGCCGCGGCGAAGGTACGCGACGCCGGGCTGGTCGCCGCGGGACGACCGGAGACGGTGACCTATTCCCCGAAGGTCTTCATCCCGATCACCAGGCTGTGCCGGGACCGCTGCCACTACTGCACGTTCGTGGAGACGCCGGGACAGGCCGAGCGTGAGGGCCGCGAGCCCTACCTGAGCCCCGACGAGATCCTCGAGATCGCCGCCGAAGGCGCGAAGCTGGGTTGCCTGGAGGCGCTGTTCACCCTCGGCGACCGGCCCGAGGACCGCTGGCCGGAGGCGCAGGAGTGGCTGGAGAGCCGGGGCTATGAGTCGACCCTCGACTACGTACGGGCGATGGCGGTCCGCGTCCTCGAGGAGACCGGGCTGCTCCCCCACCTCAACCCCGGCGTGATGTCGTGGGAGGAGATGAACCGGCTCAAGCCGGTCTCCCCGTCGATGGGGATGATGCTCGAGACCACGTCGCGCCGGCTGTTCGAGACCAAGGGCGAGGCCCACTACGGCTCACCCGACAAGGATCCTTCCGTGCGGCTCCGAGTCCTCGAGGACGCCGGCCGCCTCTCGATCCCGTTCACCTCCGGCCTCCTGGTCGGCATCGGCGAGACGCTCACCGAGCGCGCGGAGACGATCTTCGCGCTGCGGAAGGTACACAAGGCGTACGCGGGACTGCAGGAGATCATCGTCCAGAACTTCCGGGCGAAGCCGTCGACCGCCATGCGCCACGTCGACGACCTGGGACTCGACGAGTATCTGGCCGCGATCGCGGTCAGCCGGATCGTCCTCGGCCCGAAGGCCCGGGTCCAGGCCCCGCCCAACCTCGTCGACCTCGACGAGTGCCGGGCGCTGCTCGGCGCGGGGATCGACGACTGGGGCGGCGTGTCCCCGCTGACCCCCGACCACGTCAACCCCGAGCGGCCCTGGCCCTCGCTGGACGCGTTGCGCCAGGTCACCGCCGAGGCCGGCTTCCAGCTGAGGCCGCGGCTGACCGTCCATCCGGAGTACGTCGCCGGCACGCTGCGCGACGGCCAGTCCTGGATCGACCCGCGGGTCCTGTCCCACGTCGAGGCGCTCGCCGACGAAGACGGGCTCGCCCGCGAGGGGATCCGGCCCGAGGGCCGACCTTGGCAGGAGCCGGACGGCGGCTTCACCGCCGCCGGGCGCGTCGACCTGCACGCCTCCGTCGACACCACCGGACGCACCAACGACCGACGCGACGACTTCGAGACGGTCTACGGCGACTGGGACACCATCCGCGAGGCGGCCAAGACCACCAGCCAACCGTTGGTTGAGCCCGGCGAGCGCCAGCGAGCCGGTGTCGAAACCAACACGGTCCCCTCGAGCGCCGACGGGAACCGTGTTGGTCTCGACACGCCTCCGCCTAGCGGCTCCGGCGGCTCGACCAGCGGGGGCGGCTCGACCAGCGAGGGGAAGGCTGCGCTCAAGGCAGCCGAGAAGGACCCCGGCAACCTCTCCGACGAGCACGCGCTGACGCTGATGACCGCCGAGGGGGACCTGCTGCGCCAGGTCACCAGGCTCGCCGACGACCTGCGTAAAGAGGTCAACGGCGACACCGTGACGTACGTCGTCAACCGCAACATCAACTTCACCAACGTCTGCTACGTCGGCTGCCGGTTCTGCGCTTTCGCCCAGCGGCGGACGGACGCGGATGCGTACTCTCTCGATCTGGACCAGGTCGCCGACCGCGCCGAGGAGGCGTGGAACCTCGGCGCCACCGAGGTCTGCATGCAGGGCGGGATCGACCCCGAGCTCCCCAGCACCGCCTACTTCGACCTCGTCCAGGCCGTGAAGCAGCGGGTGCCGGAGATGCACGTGCACGCGTTCAGCCCGATGGAGATCGTCAACGGCACCGCCCGCACCGGGCTCTCGATCGAGGACTTCCTGATCAAGGTCCGCGAGTCCGGGCTCGGCAGCATCCCCGGCACGGCAGCGGAGATCCTCGACGACGAGGTCCGCTGGGTGCTGACCAAGGGCAAGCTGCCCGCGAAGACCTGGATCGAGATCATCTCCACCGCGCATCGCGTCGGCATCCCGACGACGTCGACGATGATGTACGGCCACGTCGACAACCCGCGCCACTGGGTCGGCCACCTCCGCGTCCTCGCCGGGATCCAGGACCGAGCACGCGAGCATGGCAACGCCGAGCTCACCGAGTTCGTACCGCTCCCCTTCGTCCACACGAGCGCGCCGATCTACCTCGCCGGGGCGGCCCGTCCGGGGCCGACCATGCGCGACAACCTCGCCGTCCACGCGCTCGCCCGGATCATGCTCCACGGCCGCATCGACAACATCCAGACGAGCTGGGTCAAGCTCGGCGTCGACGGCACCCGGGCGATGCTCCAGGCTGGCGCCAACGACCTCGGCGGCACCCTGATGGAGGAGACCATCTCCCGGATGGCCGGCTCCGAGCACGGCTCGGCCAAGACCGTCGCCGAGCTCGAGGAGATCGGGGCAGGCATAGGCCGGGCGGTATCGGAGAGGACCACCCTCTACGATCCTCGCTGAACGCATCGCCGAGGAAGAGTGAGATGTCCGACCCCACCGGAAGCACCGCTCAGCACCGCCCCAAACCGACCGAGCTCGCCAACGCCGCGGCCGAGGAGGCCCGCCGGCGACGGCTCGGGCTGCCTCCGCTGCCCCGGCGGCGGCGCACCCGGGGCCGGACCGTACGTCGGGCGCTGCGCTGGTTCACCGTCGTCGGTGCGCTCGTGGCGGTCGCGTTCCTCGCCACGACGGCGTGGGCCTATCTGACCGGCGTCATCGGGCCGATGCGCGGTGACGACAAGGAGGTGGCTCGCGTCCTCAGTCTCGCCGGAGACACTCCCGCCTGGGCCGACCCCGGCCAGATCCGCTGCGCCGCGGAGGCCGTCGTCGAGGACGAGGGCAGCGCCGGGCTGGCCGCGGCCGGGGTCGTCGCCCCGCAGGGCAGCGGTTTCAGCTACACCGGCGAGTGGCCCTCGGAGCTGGGCTCGCAGTGGTACGCAGAGCTCCTCGACTGCGCCGGCGATGGCCCCGACAGTGACTCAGCCACCTGGAGCAAGCAGGTCGCCGGCGCCTGGACGCTCGATGACCCACGATGTCTGCGGCAGGTCGGCCGCCCCGCGATCGCCGGCGTCCTCGCGGTCACCAACCTGCGGCTCGCTGATGAAGACCTCGCGGCCAAGAACATCGCCGCTATCACCGACCTCGACAGCTGCTACGCCCGCACGCCCGAGGCACCGACCGGCGCCGCGGCCGCGGGCTACCGCGAGGTCACGCTGAAGGTCACCGCGCCGACGGTTGCCGCCGGCGTCGTGTCCCTCGACGACGGCACGGCGCAGCCGACCTCCGGCGAGGACCCGGAGCTCACCTACACCCTGCCGGTCGCCCAGGGCGGCGCCGAGGCCTGCGTGCAGGCGACCACCACGGTGACGTACGCCTGGGGCACGGTCCGCACCGGCGAGCCAGCCAAGGTCTGTGGCAAGGCGGCCGCGGCCAAGATGGAGTGGCGCACCGTCGAGCGCTCCTGCCCGAAGGACAAGCCGAGGTGCACCTACATGGCCGCCTACGTCGAGGGCTTGACCGACAACCAGACGATGACGGTCACCTACCGACCGACGGGCGACTTCAAGTGCGCCGGCAAGAAGCCGACCTGCACGGTCAAGATCAAGGCCGACACCGACGGCAAGGCCCGCACGCCCGGCCTCCTGGTCACGGGCAAGAAGGGGAAGGTCGTCGCCAGCGCAGGCAGTCTGAGGGCGACGTACCCCGACTCGTAGGCTGGTGGTCGTGCCTTCCGACCTGACCTTCGGCGCGACCCGCGGGCCCGGCCCCGACCCGGCTCGGCGCCCGCCGGCCCTGCCCCGCAAGCGCCGCCGGACGCTCGTCGACCTCCCCGGCGGGCCGTACGCGGCCGGGGACACCTTCGGTGAGGGCTACCAGGCTGACGGCGAAGGCCCGGTGCACCCGGTCGTCCTGCCCGGCTTCCGGCTCGACGCGACCGCAGTGACGAACGAGGAGTTCGCGCGGTTCGTGAAGGCGACCGGCCATGTCACCACGGCCGAGCGTGAAGGCTTCTCCGCCGTCTTCCATCTCGCCTTCGACGGTGACCCCCGCGACGTGCTGGGCCGCTCCCCGGAGGCGCCCTGGTGGCTCGGCGTGCGCGCCGCCTCCTGGAGGGCGCCAGAGGGCCCCGGCACCAACGTCGGCCGCCGGGGCAACCACCCCGTCGTGCACGTCTCCCACGACGACGCGCTGGCCTACTGCGAGTGGGCCGGGACGAGACTGCCGACCGAGGCCGAGTGGGAGTACGCCGCCCGCGGCGGTCGCGCCGGCTCGCGGTTCCCGTGGGGTGACGAGCTGGAGCAGGACGGCACCCACCACGCCAACGTCTGGCAGGGAGCCTTCCCCGACACCAACACCGCCGCTGACGGGTTCGTCACGACCGCTCCGGTCCGGACGTACGACCCCAACGGCTTCGGGCTGTTCCAGATGATCGGCAACGTCTGGGAGTGGTGCGCAGACTGGTTCTCGCCGACCTACTACGCCGATCTGGTCGACTCCGGCGAGACCGCCGACCCGCGCGGCCCGGCCGAAGGGCTCACCAGGGTGATGCGCGGCGGTTCCTACCTCTGCCACGACTCCTACTGCCACCGCTACCGGCTCTCTGCGCGCTCCAGCAGCCCGCCCGACTCGACCGCAGGCAACCTCGGCTTCCGCTGCGCTGCTGATCAGCCGGCGGGGTAGAACTCCTTCGGGCACTCGTCACCCGCGCAGGTCGCGTACTTCTTGCTCAGCGCGCGCAGCTCGGCCAGCTGGTCGGCGAACCCGGGAAGCAGCGCGAGCGAACGGACCTGATAGGGGTCCTCGTCCAGGTCGTAGAGCTCCTCGCTGCCGTCGGAGAAGCGAGCGTAGGTCCAGTCTCCGAACCGGATCCCGGAGTAGATCTGCTTGTGGCCGTCGCTGACCCGCCAGGCGGAGAGCGGGATCACCCGGTCCTGCGCCGGGGCGGAGAGCCAGGGCATGATGTTGACGCCGTCCTGCGGCCGGCCGGGCTCGGCTCCGGCGACGGCCATGATCGTGGTGGCGATGTCGGGGTTGCCGAAACCGGTGGACAGGGTCCGACCGGCTGGGATGCCCGGTCCACGGAGGATCAGCGGGATCCGCTGCGTCTCGCGGTAGTGCATCAGCTTGCCGTTGATGTTGTGGCCGCCGGTGGTGTAGCCGTTGTCCGAGGAGAAGACGACGATGGTGTTGTCCATCTGTCCGGTCGCCTCGAGACGGAGTACGTGGCTGGCGACCGCGCGATCGACCGCTTGGACGGACTCGACGCGCTGCTCGTGAGCGATCCGCAGCTCGGATCGGCCCTGGGCGTCGAAGAACTTGCGGGAGGCCGAGATCCGCGGCGCATCGGTCGGCGTGCGGAACATGTTGGGCGTGTCAGGCAGCTCGAGGCCGTCGAAGGAGTGCTTGTCCTCGTCGGCCGGCCTGGTGGTGCTGGTGCCCTCCGGGTCGTCCTTCTCCCCCGGCCCGCCGTGGTGCGGCGCGACGTAGTTGACCCACATGTACCACGGCTTGTCGGTGCGCTCAGGCGCCGAGATCATCTCGTTGGCCTGGTCCCGCATGACGTAGGTCGTGTAGCGGTGGTAGGTCTTCAGCTTGCCGTTGTGGTTGATCCGCGGGTGCAGGAAGTTGTAGGTCGACATGTCGGTCGTCGCCCGCCAGTCGGTCCAGCCGGGCGGCACGTCCTTGGCCGTCCCGTCGAGGCCGTAGCCGTTGAGGTACTTCCCGGTGAAGAGGGTGTCGTACCCGGCCTCCTGCATCGCCTCGGGCAGCGTGCCGGTGTGGTCCATCGACGTGTAGCCGCCGCGTTCGCCGTTGACGGTCACGGTCTGATGGTTGTGGGAGTACTGCCCGGTCAGCAGCGACGCGCGGGCGGGCACGCAGATCGGCGTGGGCGCGATCGCCTCGGTCATCGAGGTGCCCTGGTCGGCCAGGAGGCTGCGTACGTGGGGCATGTACTCGAGGTCATCGTAGGCGAGGTCGTCCGCCGTGATCATGAGGATGTTGGGCTTGGTCGAGTAAGGCGCCCAGTCAGGCGTCGAGGTGGGCGTCGGAGGCACCACGCCCTCGACAGGAGCGTTGACGACACGCGCGAAGGCGCTCCCTGCCAGGGACCCCAACGACCCCAGCGGACCTCCCGAGTCGGGCAGCGCTCCGAGCGCGATCGACGAGCCGGCGAGTACGGCAACAGCCGCCACAGCCAAACGGGCGCGAGGCGCCATCCGTGTCTGCTCCCTCGGTCGATCCCCGCGTCGTGTGTTTCCGTCCGGTTCCACTCCCTACCGGACCGGGTTAACGTTACCGAAGGGGACATCGATGACCCCAATGCCGGTCGATGAGGAGACTCAGGTGAGCGAATCGCGCGAGAACTACGGCGACTACAGCGTCGACGACGAGGACCAGATCACCGGCGAGGACTCGCTCTCCGGCGACGTCCTCGAAGGTGAGGTGCGCGATGAGCTCGACCACGGCATCGTCACCGCCGACCGTTACTCCACCGACTACGGCAACACGCCGTGGGAGGAGGAACACCGGGAGTGCATCGACCAGCGGCGTCAGCAGGAGGTGCCGGAGCCTGATCCCTATGCGGTCGAGTACGACGACGCCGAGGAGAGCGACGACCCCGACGGCCGCGAGGTCGGCAACAAGCGAGCGGGCCGGCTGGTCGATCCCGACCGTGGGACCGGCGAGGACACCGATTCCGAGGTCTACGGGATCGACGCCGGCATCGACGGAGCCGGTGCCACCGCGGAGGAAGCCGCGATGCACATCATCGACGAGAGCGACGAGGACGGCGACGGCTACCGCTGAGACTCCTAGGCGGTGAGGTCCTCGATCTCCAGCACGATCTCGACCTCGAACCCCTCCGAGCTCTCCAGGTAGAGCGCGGTGTGCTCCTCGCCGCCGGCGTGCGGGTAGCGGTCGGCGTACAGCTCGTGCCAGCCGTGCTCCGTCGACGCCGCGCGGATCCGATCGAGCTGGTCGCGGTCGTCGATCATGAACGCGATGTGGTTGACGCCGGGCCGGAGCCGGTCCTGGGCGCCGTGCTGGTCCGTGGAGTGCTCCATGAAGACGTACGTCCCGTCCGACGCCTCCCAGAAGTGGCCCTTCTCGCCGGCCTCCCAGCCGAGCTCGCCGAAGAGCCAGCCCCACTCCCCCGAGGCCGTCTCGAAGTCGTCGACCCAGAGGTCCCAATGATGGATCGCCCGCATGCGTTCACCCTAGCCTCGATCTCGTCCGATCTAGCCAGAAACCGAGTCGCGGGAGCGGCACGGGGCGTGTGAGGATCGGAGCCGTGAGTGATCTGAAGACGTTCATCGCGGGACTGCCCAAGGCTGAGCTGCACGTCCACCACGTGGGGTCGGCGTCGCCGCGGATCGTGGCGGAGCTGGCCGCTCGACACCCGGGGACCGTGCCAGCCGATGTCGAGCTGCTGCGTGAGTACTTCACCTTCAGCGACTTCGCGCACTTCATCGAGGTCTACCTCTCGGTCGTCGACCTGGTCCGTACGCCGGAGGACATCCGCTACCTGACCTACGAGATCGCTCGGGACCTGGCGCAGACCCAGCAGGTCCGTTACGCCGAGCTGACCTGCACCCCTTACACCTCCGTACGCCCCGACCTGGCGGTCCGAGAGCCGGGGACCGGACACGCCGGGATGGCGATCGAGGCCTACACCGAGGCCCTCGAGGACGCCCGGGTGGGCGCCGAGCGCGACTTCGGGATCACGCTGCGCTGGATCTACGACATCCCGGGCGAGTCGGGGATCCCGGCGGCCGATGCGACCCTGGCGTACGCCGTCGACCACGGCCCCGAGGCGCTCATCGGGTTCGGCCTCGGCGGGCCGGAGGTGGGGGTTCCCCGGCCGCAGTTCGAAAGGCACTTCGACGCGGCCCGTGCCGCGGGGCTCCGCTCGCTGCCGCACGCCGGCGAGACCACCGGACCGCAGACGATCTGGGACGCCCTGACCGTGCTGAAGGCCGAGCGGATCGGCCACGGCACCTCGGCGGCCCAGGATCCCGCCCTCCTCGCCCACCTCGCCGAGCACCGGATCCCGCTCGAGGTCTGCCCCTCGTCCAACGTCGCCACCGGCGCCGTCGCGACGCTCGAGGAGCACCCGCTGAAGACGTTCGTCGACGCCGGCGTGCCGGTCACGGTCAACTCCGACGACCCGCCGATGTTCGCGACCACGCTCAACCAGGAGTACGAGATCGCGGCCGACCTCCTCAGCCTCGACACCACCGGCATCGCCGACCTCGCGCGTGCCGCGGTCGACGTCTCCTATGCCCCGGACGACATCAAGGCCAATCTGCACACCGAGATCGACGCGTACGCCACGTCTTAAGGTGGTCGGCATGGGCGAGCTGACTCTGGCGGTCAACGGGATCGAGCTGTGCGTCGAGACGTTCGGGAGTCCTGCGGACCCGCCGATCCTGCTCGTCGGTGGGATGAGCGCCTCGATGGACTACTGGGAGGACGACTTCTGCCAGGCGCTGGCCGCGGGCCGGAGGTTCGTGATCCGTTACGACCATCGCGACACCGGCCGCTCGACGACCTGGCCACCGGGAGAGCCGGGCTACACCGGGCGCGACATGATCGCGGACATCCCGGCTCTGCTCGACGCCTTCGGCCTCGACAAGGGCCACGTCTTCGGCATCTCGATGGGCGGGGCGCTGGCCCAGTGTGCGGCGGTGCTCTATCCGGAGCGGGTCGAGACGCTGATCCTCAACGAGACCTCACCGGCCTTCGACGGCGTACCCGACCTGCCGCCCATCGGCGAGGAGCTGGCCGACTTCTTCGCGAAGGCCGCCGAGAGCACGGTCCCGGATCCCGACGACCATGAAGCCCTGGTGTCGATGCTGGTCGAGGACCAGCGTGCGTTCGTCCCAGAGGGCTACGACGAGGTCAGGATGCGGGCCGTCGTCGAGCGGGTCGTACGTCGCACGCCGGACATGCGGCCGAGCTTCGCCAACCACCAGGCGATGAGCGACGGCGAGCCGGTCGAGGCGACCCTCGCCGACATCGCCGCCCCGACGCTGGTCATCCACGGCACCCGCGACCCGCTGTTCCCGATCGGCCACGCCGAGATCCTCGCCCGCGACATCCCCGACGCGACGCTCCTCGTCCTCGACGGCGTCGGGCACGAGCCGCCCCCGCCCTCCACCTGGGACAAGGTCATCCCGGCGATCATCGATCACACGAGCTAGATGATCGAATCCGCCTGATGCACCGCGATCCGTGTGGCGAGCGTGGTCGCGTGACGGCATCGGCCCCGATGGTCGAGCCGCGAGGCCGCCCGCGGCCGAGCGTGTCGAGACCAACACAGTCCTATCGAGCGCGACAGGGGACTGTGTTGGTCTCGACACGCCTCCGCCTAGCGGCTCCGGCGGCTCGACCAGCGGAGGCGCAGATCGGCCCACGCATCTAGCATCTAGCCAATCTTCCCGAGCACGTCTCCGATCGCGACCGTCCCACCGACGTCGGTGCCACGGGCGAGCACGCCCGCGCGGTGTGCGGCGACGCGGGTCTCCATCTTCATGGCGTCGATCACCGCGACGTCCTGGCCTTCGGTGACGTCGGCGCCGTCAGGGACGAGCCAATCGACGAGTACGCCGGGGACCGGGGCTTCGAGCACGGCCGGATCAGCGACGGCGGCCGCCGGTGCGGGATCGGCCGCCGTACCGCCCGCGGCGATCCCCCGCAGCAGCTCGTCGGGAAGGCCCAGCATCACCCGGCGTCCGTCGATCTCGATCGGGATCCGCCGCAGGGCCTGGTCCGGCACCGGCTCGGGTCGCCGCTGGGTCTCCAGACGCGGCATCAGCTCGGTCTCGATCCACTGCGTGTGCACTGCGAACCCGGCGGTCGAGAATGCCGGGTCATCGATCAGCGTGCGAGCGAAAGGTACGACGGTCGCGACGCCCTCAACCGAGAGCTCGCGGAGCGCGCGGCGGGCACGTACGACGGCGGTGTCCCGGTCCGGCGCGTGCACGATCAGCTTGGCGATCAACGAGTCGAAGGCGCTCTGCACCGTGTCGCCCGCCTCGATCCCGGCGTCCCAGCGGATCCCGGGGCCAGCTGGGACCCGCAGGCCCGTCACGACTCCGGGGCTCGGCAGGAAGCCGCGGCCCGGGTCCTCGGCGTTGATCCGCAGCTCGATCGCGTGGCCCGTCGGCGCCGGCGTCTCCGAGAAGGAGAGGCCCTCCCCCGCGGCGATGCGCAGCTGCTCCGCGACGAGGTCAACGCCGGTGACGGCCTCGGTGATCGGGTGCTCGACCTGGAGGCGGGTGTTCACCTCGAGGAACGAGATCACCCCGTCCTCCCCCATCAGGAACTCGACGGTCCCGGCCCCGCGGTAGGAGACGGCCGCGCAGATGTCGCGCGCGGCGTCGTGGATGCGGCGGCGCTGCTCGTCCGTCAGCCCCGGCGCGGGCGCCTCCTCGACGAGCTTCTGGTTGCGGCGCTGAAGCGAGCAGTCCCGGTCGCCGACGACCACGACATGCCCGGTGCCGTCGCCGAGCACCTGCGCCTCGATGTGCCGCGGGCGCTCCAGGAACCGCTCGACGAAGCACTCGCCGCGGCCGAACGCGGCCAGTGCCTCGCGCGAGGCGGAGTCGAAGGCATCGGCGACGTCCTCGAGCTCGCGGGCGACCTTCAGCCCACGGCCACCGCCGCCGAAGGCGGCCTTGATCGCGATGGGAAGCCCGTGCTCGCGCGCGAACGCGACCGCCTCGTCGGCCGACTCCAGCGGCCGGTCGGTGCCCGCCACCAGCGGTGCGCCGACGCTCTGCGCGATCCGGCGTGCAGTGATCTTGTCGCCGAGGCTGTCGATGCTCTCGGGACTCGGGCCGATCCAGATCAGTCCGGCGGCCTCGACGGCGCGCGCGAACTCGGCGCTCTCCGAGAGGAACCCGTAGCCCGGATGCACCGCGTCGGCGCCGGAGGCCTGCGCCGCGGCCATCAGCCACTCGATGCTGAGGTAGGACTCGGCGGCGGTGGCGCCGCCCAGCACGTACGCCTCGTCGGCGAGACGCACGTGCAGCGCGTCGGCGTCCTGGTCGGCGTAGACGGCGACCGACACGAGGCCGGCCTCGGCGACCGCCCGCACGACGCGGACGGCGATCTCTCCCCTGTTCGCGATGAGCACCCTGCGCATGTCAGTCTCCTCGGATCTCGGTCGTCGGCCCAATAGGCAAAATAGGCACAGTGGGCGCGACGGGTCGGAAGCGGATGCGGACCCCAGGCGGCAGCTGACCGGCCAGGTCCAGGTCGCGGTCGATGACCGCGCCGATGATCGGATAGCCGCCGGTGAGCGGGTGGTCCGGAAGGAACAGCACGGGCTGACCGTCGGGCGGCACCTGGATCGCGCCGGTCACCGCTCCCTCGCTCGGCAGCTCGCCGGCGACGTACCGCTCGAGCGGGACGGCTCCTTCGAGACGTACGCCGACCCGGTCGGAGCGTGGCGTGACGGTCCATTCCTGCTCGACGAGGGTGCGTACGCCGGTTCGAGTGAACCAGTCGTCGCGGGGCCCGAGCACGATGCGCAGCTCGACCGTGTCGCCGGGCGCGGGCAGCGGGTCCGCGGGAGCGGGGTTCGGGTCGACCGCATGGGGCGCAGCGGCGGGGCCGCGCAGCGGCACGACATCGCCCGCGCGCAGGGGCCGTCCGCCGAGGTCGCCGGGGCCGAGGCTCGCGAGGGTGTCGCTGGAGAGGCTGCCGAGCGCAGGCGGAAGATCGAGACCGCCGCGGACCGCGATCACCGTACGCAGGCCTTCGCTGACCCAGCCGAGATGCAGCTCCTCGCCGTCTTCGATCGCGGTCGCGGCGCCGTGCTCGACCGGGAGCGGCGGAGCCTCGCTGCGTACGATGGTCGTCTCGGCAGTGCCACCCGCGACCGCGACGACCGCAGGGCCGGTGAAGCGCAGGACCGCGCCGCCACCGGCGAGCTCGAGACCTGCCGTGCCAGGGGCGTTCCCCACGGCACGATTCGCGGCCCGCAGGGCGCGGCGGTCGGCCGTTCCCGAGGCGGAGACGCCGAGCGCGGCATGGCCGGGGCGGCCGAGGTCCTCGAGCACCAGCTGCAGGCCGGGGCGTACGACCTCCACGGCGAACGAATGCTCCGCCGCGTCAGCGACCGGGGAGGATTCTGACACCGCGACCGACTCACGCTCGAGCCGCTCGAACCGCACGGTCATCCCGGGCGCGAGCAGGGCGGGCGGATCCCGGTGCAGGTCCCACATCGGCGCGTCCGTACGCCCGATCAGCTGCCAGCCACCGGGGCTCTCCCGCGGGTAGACGCCCGAGAACGTCCCCGCCAGCCCCACCGAGCCAGCGGGGATCCGGGTGCGCGGAGAGGAGCGCCGCGGTACGTCGAAGAGCGGGTCGTCGCCGACGAGGTAGCCGAAACCGGGCGCGTAGCCGGTGAAGGCCACCCGCCAGGTCGCGGCCGTATGGCGCGCGACGACCTGCTCGGCGCTGACCCCGAGCAGCTCGGCGACCTCGTCGAGGTCCTGCCCGTCGTAGCGGACGCCGATGGTCACCGAACCAGCGGTCGGAAGGCCACCGTGGACGGCTTCGACGCGACCCAGCTCCTTGGCGAGGCTCGCCTCGTCGACCAGCGTCGGGTCGAACCGGACGAGCACCGTCCGGGCAGCGGGCACCAGCTCGACGACGCCGGTGGGCGGCGCGGCGACGAGCGCCGCGTGCAGCCGCATCGCGCCCTCGAGGTCGTCCTCCTCGACCAGCAGCGCCCGGTCCGATGCGATGAGCACGCGCCTCACGCCAGATACTCCGTATCCCGTACGTCGGTGATGAACATGTGGCCGGGCGCGTGGGTGAGCGCGAACGGCGGACACGAGTCCATGATCGCGGCCTGCGGGGTGACCCCGCAGGCCCAGAACACCGGCACCTCGCCGTCGCGCACCTCCGGCGGGTCCCCGAACTCGGGAGCGGCGAGGTCGGCGATGCCGAGCGAGGCCGGGTCACCGACATGCACCGGCGCACCGTGCACCGCCGGATAGCGCCCAGAGATGCGTACGGCATCGGCGACGCGATCAGCGGGGATCGGGCGCATCGAGACGACCATGTCGCCGCGCAGGCGCCCGGCGGGGGCGCACGGGCGGGACGTCCGGTACATCGGCACGTTGCGGCCGAGCTCCTGGTGACGGATCGGAATCTCGGCGTCGGCCAGGCCCGCCTCGAACGTGAAGCTGCAGCCGATCAGGAACGAGACCAGGTCGGGGTGCTCCTCCCACGCCGCGCTCGCGTCCGTGACCTCCTCGGTCAGCTCGCCATCCCGCCAGATCCGGTACGCCGGGATGTCGGTGCGCAGGTCGGAGCCGGGCGCCAGCGTCGACTCGTAGGCGCCCGGGTCGAGCACCTCGAGCACCGGGCACGGCTTCGGGTTGCGCTGCGCGAAGAGCAGCACCTCGAAGGCCCACTCGGCCGGCACCGAGATCAGGTTCGCCTGCACCAGGCCGTGGGCGACGCCACTCGTCGGTGCGACCTCGCCCGCCCGGTAGGAGGTGCGTGCGGCGCGAGCCGCGGCGAGCTGGGTGATGCTCGCGGTCATGCCTCGGCTCCGGCGAACGGGGCGATCACGATGCCCTCGGCCTCGAGCAGGGCGCGGGTCGCGGCGGCCATCCGAATCGCCCCGTCGCTGTCGCCGTGCACACAGATCGAGTCGGCGCGTACGGCGACGTCGGTGCCGTCGATCGCCTCCACAACACCCTCGCGCGCGAGCCGCAGCATGCGGGCCGCGACGGCGTCGGCGTCGTGCAGGACCGCACCGGGCTCGGCGCGCGAGACCAGCTCGCCGCCGGGCGTGTAGGCGCGGTCCGCGAAGGCCTCCGCGGCCGTCGCGAGCCCGGCGCTCTCGGCCACGTCGAGCACGACGCCACCCGCGAGCCCGAGCAGCACGAGCGACGGGTCGATCGCCTTGACCGCGGCGACCACGTCACGCGCCTGTCGCTCGTCGCGGGCGATCGTGTTGTAGAGCGCGCCGTGCGGCTTCACATAGCGGACGGTGCCGCCGACCGACGAGGTCAGGCCGATCAGCGCGCCGAGCTGGTACTCCACGTGCGCCTGCAGCGTCGCGGAGTCGATGTCCATGGCGCGGCGTCCGAAGCCCTCGTAGTCGCGGTAGCCGGGATGCGCGCCGATCGTGACGCCGTTGGCGACGGCGTCGGCGAGCGTCGTACGGATCCCTTCGGGGGTGCCGGCGTGGAACCCGCAGGCGACGTTGGCGCTCGAGACGATCGCGAGCATCGCCGCATCGTCGGCGACCACCCGGTCGGGCGCGTTCTCACCGAGGTCGGAGTTCAGGTCGATGGTTGCTGCCATGTCGTTCACGGTGCTCACGCTCCAATGCCGATGAAGGCGAAGATCGGACGGATCGAGACGATGCCCATGTACCAGCTGAGCAGGGTCGCGATCGTCCCCACCGCCAGCAGCCACACCGGGTAGCGATAGCCGTGCAGGACGTCGCGCTGACGGAACCAGCCGATGTACATGAAGATCGTCATGCCGATCGGGAGGATCAGGCCGTTGAAGCCGCCGACGAAGACCAGGATAGCCGCGGGCGCAGCGCCGATCAGCAGGTAGAGGACGAGGGAGACCAGGATGAAGGCGACCGTCGCGAGCTGCAGCGGCCACCCCGATCCCAGCTTCTTCGAGAAGGTCGAGATGAACGTGGCCGACGTGTACGCGGCGCCGATGACCGAGGTGATCGCCGCGGCCCAGAAGATCGCGCCGAAGATGCGGATGCCCGCGTCGCCCAGCACCGCCCCGAATGCCTGACCCGCCGGGTTGGCCGCCTGGCTCGAGAGGTCGAGGGTGACACCGGAGGCAACGACACCGAGGATCGCGAGGAACAGTACGTAGCGCATGATCCCGGTGACGAGGATGCCGCTCATCGAGGCACGGTGCACGGCCGGCACGTGCTCGGGACCGGTCAGGCCCGAGTCGAGGTAGCGGTGGGCGCCGGCGTAGGTGATGTAGCCACCGACGGTGCCGCCGACGATCGTGGTGATCGTCGCGAAGTTGAGGGTGTCGGGCGCGAAGGTCTGCCGCAGCGCGTCACCGACCGGAGGCTGCGACGCGATCGCCACGAAGATCGTGAGCGCGATCATTGTCGTGCCGAGCACGAGCACCACCATGTCCACGGCACGACCGGCGCGCTTGTAGAGGAAGATGCCGATCGCGAGCAGCGCCGAGAGCAGGCCGCCGATCTTCGGCTCGATGCCCAACAGCGCATTCAGGCCGAGCCCGGCGCCCGCGATGTTGCCGATGTTGAACGCCAGACCACCGATCACGATCAACGTCGCCAGCACGTGCCCCGAGAACGGCACGGCTTCGTTGGCCAGGTCGCCGGCCCGTTTGCCGGAGACGGTGATGATGCGCCACACGTTCATCTGCAGCGCGAAGTCGATCAGGATCGAGACCAGGATCGCGAAGGCGAACGCTGCGCCGAGCTGCGCGGTGAACGTCGCGGTCTGGGTGATGAAACCTGGGCCGATGGCCGAGGTGGCCATCAGGAAGATGGCGCCGAGGATGGGACCTCGACGGGAACGGGCGAAACTCTTCGCGCGCTCGGCGCTCGTTGTCTCGGGCATGGGGGACTCCTGCCATCAGCGGGCCGTGTGGCTGACACCACATTCAGTATGTAGTACAAGATGGCACAAATTGTTCAACAACAACACCCGCGATCGTTAAAATGATGTTTCGATTGTCCACGGATGCGATTCCCCTAGGATGCGGACATGCCCGAGGTCGACGACACCCTGACGAACGTCCTGCGCCGACGAATCATCGACGGCGAGTTCGCACCCGGCACACGGCTGTCGGAGATCTCCCTCGCCGAGAAGCTCGGCGTCTCTCGCAACACGCTGCGAGAAGCCTTCCGCGTCCTGTCCGAGCAGGGGCTGGTCGAGCACGTACCCAACCGCGGGGTCTCGGTCGCCTCACCCACCGTGGCCGACGTCGTCGACATCTATCGCGCACGGCGCTACGTCGAGCCTGCCGCGCTGGCCGCCGGCTCGCCGCTCCATCCCGCAGTGACGGCGATGCGCGAGGCAGTGGAGCACGGCGAGACCAGCCTCGAGGCGCGCGACTGGCGCACGCTGGGCACCGCCAACATGGCGTTCCACGACGCCATCGTCGCCCTCGCCGACAGCCCGCGCCTGGAGCGACTCTTCCGCGACATCGCCGCCGAATTGCGGCTGGCCTTCCTCGAGATCGACAACCCCGAGGCCCTGCACGCACCGTTCGTCACCCGCAACCGCGCCCTGCTCGAGACCTTCCTCGAGCAGGGCGGTCCCGCGGCCGCCGCCGAGCTGCAGGACTACCTCGTCCTCTCCGAGCGCACCGTCCTCGGCGCCTTCACCCGCCTCCGCCACGGCTGACGCCTCGTGGTGAGGGGGGTAGTCCGGGAGCGAACTGCCCATTTACTGGCGAGTAATGGGCAGTTCGCTCCCGGACTACCCCGACGATGCCGCCTACCTCAGGCGGTGACCAGGCCGCGCAGCCGCTCGTCGCGGGGCCAGGCACCGGCCCAGACGAGGACAGCGGTGGCGATGGCGAAGACGGTGTTGAAGGCCGGCTGCCCGAAGACAAGGTTCACCGTGACCGCACCGCCGAGGTAGGCGGTGATCAGGATCGTCCCCATCGCGCGGGTGGCCGGGACGTGGTAGGCGACCAGCGACAGGCCGAGGACGGCGCCACAGAGGACTGGGAACCAGCCCGGTGCCCCGATCTTGTCGTTGAAGGCCATGACGGACTCGACCCGGAGCAGGTGGATGACGATGTCGAAGCCGAGGAACAGGGTGACCAATACGGTGATGATCCAGCCGGCTCGTTGTGCGTTGGTGCTCATCTCGATCTCCTCAGAGTGGGTGGTGTTGCTCTCACCCATGCGTCGAGCGCGCACCCGGGATCTCGACATCGCCTCCGTCACTTCTTCGTCTTTTTCTTCAGAGCGGCCGCCGCGACCTTCAGATCGGCGACCAGACCGTCGTACGTCGCCTGCCTCTCGTCCTCGGCGCGGAGAACGGCGGAGGGGTGGGTCGTCGCGAGCACCCAGGGGTCGAGGGTTGCCGACGCGATGGCCTCGGGCCAGTCGAGGAGGTGGCCACGTGCCTCACCGACGCGGAAGGAGGAGCCGTACAGTGCCTTGCCGGCGGTGCCGCCGAGCAGGACCACCCCGGCGGGGCGTACCAGATCGAGCTCCGCCGCCAGCCACGGAGCGCAGGCACCGACCTGCTTGCTCGTCGGCGCCTGGTGGATGCGGCGCTTGCCCGAGAGGCGGTGGCGGAAGTGCTTGACGACGTTCGTCGTGTACGTCGCCTCCGGGTCGATCCCGGCGTCGGCCAGCGCCTCGTGGAGGATCCCGCCCGCCGGGCCGACGAACGGCTCCCCCTCGCGATCCTCCCGGTCGCCGGGCTGCTCACCGAGCAACATGAGCGGAGCCGGCGTAGGACCCTCACCCATCACGCCCTGGGTCGCGTCGCGGTAGAGCTCGCAGCCGCGGCACTCCTGGACGGCGCTGCGCAGATCGGCGAGCGTCGGCGACTCCGGAACCCACTCCGCGGCACTCATGCGACGCTCACGGGGCGAGCGGGTCGTGGCCCACGTTCATCAGCCGGCGCCGCCACTGAGCGTCGCCTGCGGTCGGCTCCCACTGGCCGGTGTCCCCGCCGCGCAGGTCCGTGACCTTGTCGACGACCCGCGCCATGACGTCCACGTCGTCAGGGGTGAGATCGGAGCGGCGCTTGCCCAGGATGTCGGCCACCCGCTGACCGAGCTCGCTGCCGGCTCGATCCGGCTCGGTCTCGGTCGTCTCCCCCGCGCCCTGCACCGCGAGCCACTGCCGCAGGTCGCGCGAGGTCATGTTCACCGCGCGGTGGAAGTTCTCCCAGAGCCTGTCGTCGACGATCGTCTCGGCCATCTCGTGCCTCCTTCGTGCGCGTTCGCGTTCCCTGCCCCGGTACCCTCCTGGGCCCGGATGAACACCGTTCGCTCGTCGTCCGAGGCAATATCCGTTGAACGACTGTCGGCCCGATCACTAGGCTCCTCGGTGTGTTCACGTTCTTGCACGCGTCCGGCCGCACCCGCGCCTGAGGGGCGGCTCCGTCTGAGCCGCTCGTCCCGCCCGCCGAACTCTCGGCGGGCGTTCCGGCAACCCTCAGAGAGGCAAGAGCATGGACATCCGTGCGTACGCAGACACCGACCACGACCTCGTGGTCCGAATCGCCATCGAGGTCTTCGGCCCATTCTTCGAAGACTCGCTGCGCTCCGTCGTCGGCCAGCAGATCTTCGAGAACCAGCACCGCGACTGGCGCGGCGACTACCACCGCGATCTCGCGACGATCCATGACCCCGAGAAGCAGAAGTACGCCGTCGTAGCCGAGGATCACGGTGTCCTGGCTGGATTCACTGCCTGGACGGTCGACACCGACAGACGGAGCGGCGAGGTGCAGTACGTCGCCGTCCGCCCCACCTACCGACGCTCACACCTCGCGACGGAGCTGTGCGAGCACGCGTTCGCTTCAATGCGTGCCACCGGGGTCGAGGTCGTCACCATCGGAACCGGCGGCGACCGGTTCCACGCTCCTGCGAGACAGCTTTACGACAGTCTCGGGATGACACCGTTCCCGAACGTCATCTACTACAAGGCGCTGTAACCGGCGCACATTCCCGCCATGGCGTGGAAATGACGGCCGTTCAGCGGGACGGGCCGGCATTTCCCGCCACGTCGGGACAACGGCCCCTTCGACCGTCATCCCAGTAGCGCGCGAGCCTCAGCAGAGTCGTAGAAGCTCGAGAGCCGACGGCGGACCAGCTGCTCGAGAACACCCGCCTCGGCGAGCGCCTCGATCACCGGCGGACCGAAGCGGAGCGCCTCCTCGACCAGGTCGTCGCGGTCCAGACCCCACTCCTCGAGGAGCCGGTCGAGGGTGAAGCTTCCATAGGTGTCGAAGAAGAAGTCGACACCGGTGTCGACCAGTGCCTGCAGATAGTCGGAGTCTCGGACGTCGAGCCAGACCTGGTAGAGGCCGACGAAGACGGCGACCAGCTGCTCGTCGTCGATCAGGTCGGCGAGCTCGCGCACCGGACGGGTCGAGAGCGCGTCCCAGACCTCCATCAGCGCGTCACCCACCTCCTCGTCGGTGACCGAGCTCGCGGCGGTCTCGGTGAGGTACCCGAGCAGCGCACCCGTGCCGCGCTCTGCGAGCTCGCGGGCGCTCTGGTCGACGGCTGCGCCGACCGGGGTGCCCTTCACCGTGCCCGCCATCCGACCGGCGACGCGTTCGGCGATCGAGAAGCCCAGGGAGCCGCCCGGAAGGTTGTCGGCGATCCGACGGCCGGTGTCGACGGCGCCCTTGGCGGTGCCGCGCATCAACGTGCCGACGCCCGCCTGGATCCCGGAGTTGTCGGCCAGGCTGCGCAGGACCTGCTGGCGCAGCGTACGCATCTCGACGAGGGCCTCGACCAGCTCCGCGACCCGCGGTCTGCTGACCACCTCACCCAGCGGCGTCTCGTTGGCAGGATGAGCCCGCAAGCGGGTTGCGATCGCCCCGGCGACCTCCGGGATCGCACCCGGGAGCCGGAAGGTGCTGACGTACTTCAGCGCGACCTCCTTGATCAGGTCGCGGTGCATCACCTGGTCGAGAGTCAGGTCGCTGGCGGCGCGCAGCGCGAAGTCGACCTCGCCGGTGACGAGATCGAGGAAGCGTACGCCGCGCAGTGCCGCCATCTCGTGGGCGACATGTGCGTCGAGGAGGCGCTGGGCCAGATCAGGCTCGGTCATGGACGACATTGTCCACGGCCGAGACCCGCTACCGACTCATTCCCACTCGATGGTGCCCGGCGGCTTCGAGGTGATGTCGACGGTGACGCGGTTGATCTCGCTCACCTCGTTGGTGATCCGGGTGGAGATGCGCTCCATGACCTCGTAGGGCAGTCGGGCCCAGTCGGCGGTCATCGCGTCCTCGGAGGTGACCGGGCGGAGCACGACGGGGTGGCCGTAGGTGCGGCCGTCGCCCTGGACGCCGACCGAGCGGACATCGGCGAGGAGCACGACCGGCATCTGCCAGATGTCGCGGTCGAGACCGGCCTTCGTCATCTCCTCGCGGGCGATCGCGTCGGCCTCACGCAGGATGTCGAGCCGCTCCTTGGTGACCTCGCCGATGATCCGGATCCCGAGCCCCGGGCCCGGGAAGGGCTGGCGCTGGACGATCTCGTCGGGCAGGCCGAGCTGGGAGCCGACGGCGCGCACCTCGTCCTTGAAGAGTTCACGCAGCGGCTCGACGAGCTCGAACTCGAGGTCCTCGGGGAGGCCGCCGACGTTGTGGTGGGACTTGATGTTGGAGGTGCCGGCACCGCCACCGGACTCGACGACGTCGGGGTAGAGCGTGCCCTGGACGAGGAAGGCGACCTTCTCGTCCGAGTCACCGAGGATCTCGACCTCGGCCCGCTCGAAGCAGCGGATGAACTCGCGCCCGATGATCTTGCGCTTCTCCTCCGGGTCGGTGACCCCGGCGAGCGCGTCGAGGAACTCCTTCTCGGCGTCGACGATCTTCAGCTCGGCGCCGGTCGACTCCCGGAACGCCTTCTCGATCGCGACCGACTCGTTCTTCCGCATCAGGCCGTGGTCGACGTAGACACAGGTCAGCCGGTCACCGATCGCCTTGGCGACGATGGCGGCCGCCACCGCGGAGTCGACTCCGCCGGAGAGCGCGCAGATCGCGCGGTGCTCGCCGATCTGCGCAGCGACCCGCTCGATCTGGTCCTCGGCGATGTTGCCGATGGTCCACGTCTGACGGCACTGCGCGATGTCCCACAGGAAGTGCTCGAGCACCTTCTGGCCGTGCTCGGAGTGGAGCACCTCGGGGTGCCACTGCACGCCCGCGAGCTGCTTCTCGACGTTCTCGAAGGCCGCCACCGGGGTGTCCGCAGTGCTCGCGAGCACGGTGAAGCCCTCGGGCGCCTCGGAGACCGAGTCGCCGTGCGACATCCACACGTTGTGGGCCGGCGGGATGTCCTTGAGCAGGGTGCCGGAGACACCGACGGTGACCGGCGTGCGGCCGTACTCCCGCGCGCCGTTGTCGTCGACCGTCCCGCCGAGGCCCTGCGCCATCAACTGGAACCCGTAGCACATCCCGAAGACCGGGGTGCCCGCGGTGAACAGACCGTTGTCGATGGCCGGGGCACCCTCGGCGTACACGCTCGAGGGGCCGCCGGAGAGGATGATCGCCTTCGGGTTCTTGGCGAGCATGTCGGCCACCGGCATCGAGTGCGGCACGATCTCGGAGTAGACCTTCGCCTCACGTACGCGGCGGGCGATCAGCTGCGCATACTGCGCACCGAAGTCCACCACGAGAACCAGATCGTGCTCTTCCGCCCCAGCAGCCTGCGTCATGCACGAATCCTAACGAGGACGTACGCCGCGAGCCGAATCTCCTGTGGCCACCCTGGAAATGCACCAGGGCCCGGCCGGGGAGGGAGGTTGGCCGGGCCCTGATTGCCCGAGGCAAGACTGTCCCGGACGTAAGACCCGGCGATGTATTAGGGAGGGAGCAATCCCGGGTCTGATCACTCCAACGAACTCTCTTAACCGTGGTTACGGGCCAACCAGAAAGTTCCTGCCAGAAAACTTCCTACGCACGGCCGCCGTCACCATCCCAACAGGTAGGTCACCGAACCTCGACAATGGGCAGCCGCAGAGCGGCCGGCGCCGTGACCGGCACAGCTGGCGAGGTCGGCTGGACCGGCTGGATCCGGGCGTAGCCGGCACCCAGCTCCGGGCGCGGGTCGGCCTGGTCCTTGTTGGGCCAGAACGCCATCGCCCGCTCGGCCTGTGCGGTGATCGTCAGCGACGGGTTCACACCCAGGTTGGCAGAGATCGCGGAGCCGTCGACGACGTGCAGGCCTTCGTGGCCGTAGAGCCGCTGATAGGGATCGATGACACCGGTGTCGGCCGAGTCGCCGATGGTGCAGCCGCCGATGAAGTGGGCGGTCATCGGCTTGTTGAACGGCTCGCCGATGGTGCCGCCGGCGTATCCCGGCTTCTCCCCTGAGCTCATCACTCCGGCCATCTTCCGCACGGCGTCCAGACCCGCCGGGATCCAGGTCGGGTTCGGCTTGCCGTGACCCTGCTTCGACGACATCCGCCACCCGAAGATCGTCCGCTTCGGGAAGGTCGTGATCGAGTTGTCGAGCGCCTGCATGACCAGCGCGATGACGGTGCGCTCGGACCAGTGCTTGAAGTCGTAGAACGTACGCAGCGACCGCCGCTGCAGCCACATCTCCTTGAGCCACCGGCGGAACCGTCGGGGTCCACCTTCGGTGAGCACCGTCTGCATCGCCGCGATCGCGTTGCTGCCATGGCCGTAGCGGACCGGCTCGATGTGGGTGTGCTCGTCGGGGTGCCACGAGGAAGTGATCGCCACGCCCTCGGTGTAGTCGATGGCGTTGTCCGGAGCGATCGCGCCCAGGATCGACTCGGAGTTGGTGCGGGTCAGCTCGCCGAGACGGTCGGAGATCTGGGCCAGGTCGCCGGTGCGCTTGAGCTTGTGGAGCAGCTTCTGGGTGCCGAGCGAGGCTGCCGAGAAGATCACCTGGTCGGCGGTGAACCGCTTCGTGCGGCCGATGCCCAGCTTGGCCTTCGTGGAGCGGGTCTCGATGACGTACCCGCGTCCGGTCTTGGCCGGGTAGACGCGCGTCACCGTGGTCAGTGGGTGCACCTCGGCGCCGTTCTTCTCGGCCAGGTAGAGGTAGTTCTTCACCAGGGTGTTCTTCGCGTTGTGACGGCAGCCGGTCATGCACTCGCCGCAGTTGGTGCACGTACGCCGGTCAGGACCCTCTCCGCCGAAGTAGGGGTCGGCCACCTCCTGCCCTTCCACATGGCCCGGGCCGCCGAAGAAGACGCCGACCGGCGCCTTGTGGAAGGTGTCCCCGCGCCCGGCCTCGGCCGCGACCTTCTGCATGACCTCGTCGGCCGGGGTCAGGTGCGGGTAGAGGGTGACGCCGAGCATCCGCTTGGCCTGCTCGTAGTAGGGAGCGAGCTCGTCCTTCCAGTCGGTGATGTGACTCCAGGACGGGTCCTCGTAGAACGGGTCGAGCGGCTCGTAGAGGGTGTTGGCGTAGACCAGCGAGCCGCCACCGACGCCCGCGCCCGCCATGATCACGGCGTCCTTGACCATGTCGATGCGCTGGATCCCGTAGCAGCCGATCGCCGGCGCCCAGAGGTATTTGCGCAGGTCGAAGGAGGTGTTGGGCAGCTCGTCGTCGCTGAACCGGCGACCCGCCTCGACCACCCCGACGGAGTAGCCCTTCTCGGTCAGGCGCAGCGCGCTGACCGATCCGCCGAAGCCCGACCCGATGACGAGTACGTCGTAGTGGCTCCTCATGCGCGGCCCAGCGACTTCAGCACCCGCAGCGAGGCGGTCATGAACTTGGCGTACGCCTGCTCGCTCATCCCGAACTGGGGAGCGAAGCGGAGCACCGCCTGGGAGGCGACCGACTGGGTCTCGGTGTAGCGCAGGATGCCCTCGACACCCTGGCGACGGCCCTGTCCGGACTCGCGCATGCCGCCCATCGGGGCGTCGATGCTGGCGAAGGTGGCGCCGAAGGCCTCGTTGATGTTGATCGTGCCGCACTTGATCTGCCGGGCGATGCGGCGGGCGCGCGAGGTGTCGCGGCTGTAGATCGAGCCGTTGAGGCCGTACTCGCCGTCGTTGGCGCGCTCGATCGCCTCCTCCTCGCTGTGGAAGCGGTAGAGGGAGACGACCGGGCCGAAGGTCTCGTTGCCGAAGCAGGTCATCTCCGGGGTGACGCCCTCGAGGATGGTCGGCTCGAAGAAGAACGGCGCCAGGTCGGGGCGGGCCTTGCCGCCGGTGAGCACCCGGGCACCCTTGGAGACGGCGTCCTCCACGTGGGCGGTCGCGGTGTCCACCTGAGCCTGCGAGATCAGGGTGCCCATGTCGTTCTCCCACCCGAGGGTGGCGCCGAGGGTCATCGCCTGGGTGCGGGCGACGAACCGCTCCACGAAGCGGTCGTAGACGTGGTCGTCGACGAAGAGCCGCTCGACGCTCACGCAGAGCTGGCCGGAGTTGGAGAAGACCGCGCGGGTCGCACCCTCGGCGGCCTTCTCGATGTCCGCGTCCCTGAGGACGAGCATGGGGTTCTTGCCCCCGAGCTCGAGGGACGCGCCGATGAGGCGCTCAGCCGCCTGCTTGGCGACCAGCTTGCCGGTGCTGGTCGAGCCGGTGAAGCAGACGTAGTCGGCGCGCTGGATGATGCTCGTGCCGACCTCCGAGCCCGGACCGGCCACGACCGTCCACAGGTTCTCCGGGAGCCCGGCCTCCGCGAGCAGCTCGGCGCCGAGCAGCGCGCTGAGCATCGTCTGCGAGTCGGGCTTGATGACCACCGCGTTGCCCGCGGCGATCGCGGCGATGCCGTCGCACAGCGCCATCGTGAACGGGTAGTTCCACGGGCTGATGATGCCGACGACGCCCTTGGGAACGTGGTTGAGCTCGACCCGGGTGAGCACCGGGATGACCCCGAGCTTGCGCTCGGTGTCGAGGATCTTGCTGCTCCTCCGCCCGTAGTAGCGCGCGGTCAGCGCGATGTGCAGCGGCTCGTCGAAGGCGTGCTTGCGGGCCTTGCCCGACTCCAGCACGATCAGGTCGAGGATCTCGTCCTGCCGGTCGAGGACCAGGTCGTGCAGCTTGAGCAAGATGCGCTCGCGCTCCGCGACCGGGGTCGCGGCCCACTTCTCCTGCGCCACCCGGGCCTTGGCGAACGCCGCGGCGACGTCGTCATCGCTCGACTGCGGGATGTGCGCCAGCGGCGCCCCGTTGAGCGGGCTGATGACCTCTCGAGACTCCCCCGTGGTCGCCACGACGAGTCCGGTCAGGCGGGAGACGTAGTCAGGCTCAAGGGCCAGGGACGCCGTGGCGTCGTGCTCGGGATCGAGCGGGCCCTCGACGATCGGGCCGCCGGGAGGGGTCGGGTTCGATGCGCTCATGTACCGAGAGTATGTGACCGGCGTCTCGGAAGCCAGACAGTCGTCCCACTAACTCACCATGCGAACGTCCGCCGCCCACCACAGGTAGCTGTAACGCTCGGCGGGAAGGTCGATGTCGACGCGGTCCAGGGGCAACCGGTCCAGGGCATGCACGGTGCACTCCTCCGCGGGAGCGGCTCGGTAGAGGTAGGCGTCCAATGACCATTGTGTACGCAACCACTCGTCGATCCGCTCGGAGACCGACTCGGTGAGCCCGGGTTCCCGGTCCTGGCGGAGCCAGTAGCTGACCCGGGCGGTGGCGCCACCTGCGTACCTGAGCAGGGTCTGGGCGTCGGCGCCCATCGCTTCGAGGTAGGGAAAGAGAGGCTGTACGTAGAGGCAGCCGAGCGACGAGGTGTGCTCGGGGTCGAGGAGGAGGTAGGTGAAGGCGCGGCCCGCCTGGTGGTCGGACCAGTGCCGGATCACCAGCGGCAGGTTGTCGTCGTTGCCGAAGCCGTCTTGCGGCCAGCGGCCGTAGCTGTGGTCGCGGATCACGTCAGGGCTGGCCAGGTAGGCCTCGGTGTCCAGGTCGAGCAACTCAGGCCGGAGCGGCGCGAGCACGAAGTCGTCGGTGGCCAGTGGCTCGGGGGGATCTGCGACCAAGCGATGGAAGCCTGCCGATGGGAACATGCGAACAGAGTGCTACGTCAACCGCTTGCTCCGCCACGACAATTTCTCTTCGGCCGGCAAGAGGCGCAATCGTCGAGACCATGGTGGAGTGCCGACAGCTCTGCGTGGCTGCGGCACGCCATGCCACCTCACAAGCCGCTCGAATCTACTGAAACATTGTTACAGTAGATTTATGTCGCCTGCTGAGGTCGATCGCATCCTGGCGCTTCCTGCGGACGATGCGCTCGAACAACTGATTCAGTTGCGTGAGAGCCAGTGGTTCGAACGCAAATCTGGGCGGATCAGCGCGAAAGACCTCGCAGTCCCTCTCGTTGCGATGGCCAACGCCGAAGGCGGGTGCATCGTCGTCGGGATTCACGACGGCAATGCCGATGGCGTGGGCGAGGAGCGGATCAATGCCCTTCGCCAAGCGGCGTACGACTTCACCATACCCACCGTTCGCTGCTCCACCACCGAGCTCTCCAGCCACGACGGAACGATCTTGCTCGTCATTCGCGTGGCACCCGGAGAGCAGGTTCATGAGACCACCAAAGGCGATGTCTTCCTCAGAGTCGGCGACGAATCCCGTCGGCTTGGATTCGCCCAGCGTCGTGAACTGGAGTACGACCGAGGCAGCGCTCCATTCGATGGCACCATCGTCGATGCCGGGATCACCGACCTCGATCGCGAGCAGGTTGTCTCTTACCAACAGGCGATCGGGGCAAAGAGCCCCGAAGGAATGCTCTCAGCTCGTGACCTTCTCACCCGCGACGGACGCCTCACCGTGGCTGCCTGGCTGCTGTTCGCAGCGCGGCCGCAGTCGCTGTTTCCCAGTGCCGTGATCCGAGTGCTGCGCTACGCCGAGAACGACCGTGGCACGGGCGCCCGCATGTCCCTGTACGACGACGGCGACGTGCGTCTGGACGGCTCGATTCCTGAGCAGATCACCAAGGCCGCTGCTCTGGTTACGGAGTGGGTTCCGAAGGTCCAGGCTCTCGCGCCGAGCGGCCGATTCGAGCCGCGACCGATCATTCCCCGCGACGTATGGCTCGAGGGCCTGGTGAACGCTGTTCTCCACCGGTCGTACTCAATGGCCGGGGACCACATCCGAGTCGAGATCTTCCCCAACCGGATCGAGATCGAGAATCCTGGCCGGTTCCCCGGACTCGCGAACCCGACCAAGCCGCTGTCGATCAGCCGCTATGCCCGCAACCCTCGAATCGTACGGGTCTGTTCTGACCTGGGAATCGCGCGAGAACTGGGCGAAGGAATCAAGCGGATCTTCGAGGAGATGCGGCGCCTCGGACTCACCGACCCGATCTACTCTCAGACCAGCGGATCCGTACGGCTGACACTCTCGTCAGCGGACGCACTTCCTGACGACCTCCGCGCCACGTTGCCGACCGGCGCGCGGACGGTACTGGACGCCCTGAGAGTGACCAGCCGGCCGATGAGCACAGGGCAGGTCGCCGACCTTGTCGGCATCGCTCGCCCCACGGCGGGTCGGCATCTGCAGACGCTGCGGAAGCACGGACTGGTCGTGTGGAACGGCCAGGGGCCGAAGGACCCGCGAGCGTCTTGGTCCCTCCACTGACCTACTGCAACACTGATGTTTCAGTAGATGTTTCAGTAGGCACGACGCTCGAGTCAGACGAGGTCCTCCACCTCCAGGCGCGCGCGATCGGCGTCCTCGTCGGTGACCATGAGCTGGGAGCGGCGCTCGGCCTCGATGCGGCGCAGGTAGTGGTCGACCTCCTCCTTGGCGCGCTGCTCGTCCCAGCCGAGCTCGTCGGCCATCAGCTTGGCGACGCCGGGAGCGGCGGAGACGCCGCGGTCGAAGGTCTCCATGGAGATCCTGGTGCGCCGCTCGAGCACGTCGTCGAGGTGGCGGGCGCCCTCGCTGTTGACGGCATAGACGACCTCGGCGGCGAGGTAGTCCTCGGCGCCCTCCAGCGGCAACGCGAGAGGACGGCGCTGGGCGATGAGGTCGAGGACGTCGTCGATGAGGCCGCCGTGGCGGCCGAGGAGGTGGTCGATCCGGGCGACGTGCAGACCGGAGCGGCGGGCCAGCAGGACGCGCTGGTTGGAGCGGGTCTCGAAACCCTCGGCGCCGACCAGTCGGACCTTGTCGGTGATCGAGTCGCGCAGGGTCATGTTGGTGGTCGTCCCCAGCGAATGGGCCGCGGCGTCGACGGCGTCCTTGGCCATCACCCGGTAGGTCGTCAGCTTGCCCCCGGCGATCAGGACCAGGCCCGGCAGCGGCGTGACGACGGTGTGCTCCCGGCTGAGCGCCGCGGTCTGGTCGGACTCGCCGGTGAGGAGCGGGCGGAGCCCGGCGTACACGCCTTCGACGTCCTCGAGGTCGAGCGGGACCCGCAGGATCGCGTTGACGTGCTCCAGGACGTACTCGATGTCCGTCTTGGAGGCGGCCGGGTGGGCGAGGTCGTAGGTCCAGGGGGTGTCGGTGGTGCCGATGATCCAGTGGCGGCCCCACGGGATCACGAAGAGGACCGACTTCTCGGTGCGGACGATGAAGCCCGACTCGGAGCGGATCCGGTCGCGCGGGACGACGAGGTGGATGCCCTTGGACGCCTTGACGTGCAGGGCGCCGCGGCCGCCGACCATGGCCTGGATGTCGTCGGTCCACACCCCGGCGGCGTTGACGACCGTCTTCGCACGGATGACCAGGTCCTGGTCGTGCTCGAGGTCGCGCGCCCGTACGCCAACGACGCGCTCCCCTTCGCGCAAGAACCCGGTCACCTGGACCCGGGTCGCGATCTGGGCGCCGTGGGAGGCGGCGGTGCGGGCGATGGTCATCACCAGGCGGGCGTCGTCGACCTGGGCGTCGTAATACTGGATCGCACCAGTGATCGTGTCGGTGTTGAAGTCAGGAGCGATCCTGGCGACGCCCTTGCGGGTGAGGTGGCGGTGGCGCGGCAAGCCGGAGTTGCCCATCCCGGAGAGCGGACCGAAGCTCGCCATCCCGTCGTAGAGGGCGAGGCCTGACCCGATGTAGAACCGCTCCCACACCGGGTTGGTCAGCGGGTAGAGGAACGGCACCGGACGGACCAGGTGCGGGGCGAGGGTGTTGAGCAGCAGCCCGCGCTCCTGGAGCGCCTCGCGGACCAGCTCGAAGTCGAGCATCTCCAGGTATCTCAAGCCGCCATGGACGAGCTTCGAGCTGCGCGAGCTCGTCCCCGAGGCCAGGTCGCGCTGCTCCACCAGGCCCGTGCTCAGGCCTCTGGTGACCGCGTCCAGCGCCACCCCGGCGCCGGTCACACCCCCGCCGACGACGAGTACGTCGAGCTCGGGCTCCCCCGCGGCGCCGACCATGGCGCCGATCGCGAGGTCGCGGCTGTGTGGACTCAGTGCCCCGGTACGAGTCATACGTTCGAAGTTAGCCCACCACATCGAATTGTCACTTCTGCCGCGCGAGGCGTCAGGTAGGTCGGCCGAGTTGGCAGGGCGGTGACGCCTCGGCCGACGCCAGTGACGCCTCGGCCGACGCCAGTGACGTCTCGGCCGACCTTAGTGACGTCTCGGCGTCAGAGGCGGGCAGCGCTGACGAGGGTCGCGACGCGGTCGGTGGGCATCGACTCCTCGACGACGAGCATCTTGTCGCCGTCGGCGTGGATCATCGGACGTACGCCGTCGGGTTCGGGAGGCGCGGTGGCGATGGCGACGTGGGTGATCCGGGCCCCAGGTTCCAGGGCGAAGAAGTAGAGGTCGCCGGCGGTGACCTCGTCGAGGTCGATCGCCGCGAGCGCGACAGCCTGGTCACGGGCGTCCCGCGGGAGGCGTACGCCGATGGCCTCTGCGGCTCGGAAGACGAGGCCGGAGCAGTCGATGCCGGCGTCCGTGGTGCCGCCCCAGACGTAGGGGACGCCAAGGTAACTGCGTGCCTTGGCCAGGAGGGCCTCGACGCCGGCAGCCGTCTCAACAGTCCGCTCCGCGGCGTCGGCCAAGGCACCCGCCGGCATCCAGCCGGGATAGCCGCGCTCGTCCTTCGAGGACGCGTGCGAGGGGACGACGACGTACGTCCACTCCCCCTGCGTGTCGAGGACGACGACCTCCTCGCCGGGGACGACCTCGGTCTCGTGCTCGGCGTCGCCCGCGGGCTCGGCGACGACGAAGGTGGGTTGGCTGACGGTGGTCATGGGAGGACTCCTTCGATACCGAGACCGTTGGCGTGCGGGAAGTCGATGCAGGGGCCGTCGTAGGTGATCCCACCGGCGTACGGACTGGACTTCGCCCACCAGCCCGCGTCGAGATCCTGCTCGCCGGGGATGCCCGTCGCCGCGACCAGGGCGGCCGCCGCGCCGATACCGAGGTGGGACTCCATCATGCAGCCGACCAGACGGCCGAGGCCATGGCGCTTCGCGACCTCGAGCAGCTCGATCGCAGGCGTGATCCCGCCACACTTGGCCAGCTTGACGTTGATCGCGTCCGCCGCGCCCGCCCGGATGACGTCGACGAGGTCCTCGAGGTCGAAGACCGACTCGTCGGCGAGGATCCGGTAGGGCTGATGACGACGGACGTACGCCATCCCCTCCAGGTCCCGCCGGGCCACCGGCTGCTCGACGAACTCGAGCTCGACGTCCTGGTCGGCAAGCGTGCGGAGCACCGCCACCGCCTCGTCCGCGCGCCAGCCGGTGTTGGCGTCCAGGCGGAGTACGCAGCCCGGGGCCGCCTCACGGACCGCGAGCACGCGCTCGGCGTCACCGGCGGCGTCGGTCCCCACCTTGATCTTCAGCGTCGTGAAGCCGTCTCGGGCTCGCGCGGCCGCTGCCTCCGCCAGCTCGGTGGGAGTGCCGACAGAGAGGGTCATGTCGGTGGTGAGGTGCGTCGGGCCATCTGGCCCGCCAGCCAGGTGATCGGCCATCGAGACGCCGGCACGCCTGGCGACGAGGTCGTGCAGTGCGATGTCGGCGGCCATCTTGGCCGACCGGTTGCCGACGACCGCGCCCTGGATCAGCCTCGCCGACGACAGGTCAGCGGCGGCGCCGATAAGCGCGTCGGCGATGGGCCCTTCGAGAGCGGCGGAAGAGCCGGCGAGCGAGTCGCCGGTGACCTTCCAGACCTGCGGCGCCTCACCCCAGCCGACACACCCGTCGGAGTCCTCGACCGTGGCGACGACCGTCTCCGCGAACTCCGTACGCCGCAGCGCGGTCACGAACGGGGTGTGCAGCGGCACCCGGACACGCTGGGTGCGCACCGCGACGACGCGCGGAGAAGTCACAGAGTCGACCACAGATAACGCGCGACCTCGCTGATCCGGAACTCCGACTCGTCGTCGTCCAGCCCGGTCGTGAGCACCACCATCACCTGCGGATCCCCGTCCGCCGGCCGGATGATCGCCATGTCGTGACGGACCCCGTCCACCCAGCCGGTCTTGTTGCCGACCACCGCGTCCTCGGGCACCCCGAGCGGGATCGCGTCGCGATACTCCTGCGCGATCAGGATCCCCTCGATCTCGGCGGTCGACTCGGGCGACAGCAGCCGACCGGAGGCCAGCTTGGTGAGCAGCTTGCCCATGTCGTTGGCGGTGACCAGGTTCTGCAGCCCGGCCTCGCGCGCGGGCGCGTCCTCGATCCCCCGCGAGACGGTCGTCATCGGCGTCACACCGGCGTCCGCGAGCACGGCCACGACCTCCTCGAGCCCGACCCGCTCCAGCACGAGGTTGACCGCCAGGTTGCCGGAGACGGTCAGGGAGCGGCGTACGAGATCACCCAGGGGCAGCTGGGAGCCGACCGCCTCCCAGGTCTCAGGATCCTGATCCTCCTCCCGCGACATCTCGAAGCGCGACCCGACGACAGCGGAGTCGAAGTCGGGATGCACCGAGATCGGCTCGTCCAGCGACAGCAGCCCGCGATCGCGCAGCCGATAGGCCGCGATCGCGACGGGCAGCTTCATCAGGCTCGCCGCATAGTGCTGCTGGTTGACGTTCTGCGCCTGCGTCGGGATGCCGTCGAAGCCGCTGAGCCAGGTCGAGACCAAAGGTTCCACGCCCGCGAGACTAGTTGAAGAGTCCCGTTCGCGCTGGTCTCATCGACGAACCGGGTCGCGCCGGCGGGTAACACGCTGTTCGTGGGTCTATCCGGTCGTTATAACGGGCGAGTAGACCCACGAACGACGTGTTACATCGGCCGGAGCCACCCGCTAGCCTGTCCCCGCCCCACCTGGGGCGAGGACAGCGAGGTGAGCGGCTTGATCCGGGAGTCGACGGATCCCATGGGCGCGCCACCAGCCTTCGTGGGACGCGACGGCGACCTCGCCTCGATCGTCGACGCGCTGCGAGACGGGCCCGCGCTGGTGGTGATCGAGGGTGAGCCGGGGATCGGCAAGACCAGTCTGGTTCGGCGGGCTACCGAGGAGCTCACCGACATCCGCACGGTGCTGACCTGCACGGCTCCGCCGCTCTCGGAGCCGTTCCCGTTGGGCCCGATCGTCGATGGCATCCGGCGACTCACCCCAGGGCGGGTGCCGGTCGGGCTGAGCCCGATCGCGGGGGCTCTCCGGCCGCTCTTCCCGGAGTGGACCGACCAGTTGCCACCGGCACTGGACCCCTTGGACACAGCAGGCGCGACCAGGCATCGCGTCTTCCGCGCTCTCACGGAGCTCCTCGACCGGCTCGAGGTCTCGGTCCTGGTCCTGGAGGACGCGCACTGGGCGGACACTGCGACGTTGGAGCTGCTGCTGAGCCTGGTCGCGACCGGCACCGGGGACCGTTCGCTGGTGGTGACCTACCGGCCTGCAGAGGTCGCGGAGTCGGCACCGCTCCTCCTCCTCACGTCGAGGGCCCCGGTCGGGATGAACCGAGTACGCGTCGAGCTCACGCCGCTGTCCGTGGAGGAGACCGGCCGGCTGGTGGGGTCGATGTTCGGTTCCGACCAGGTGTCGACCGGCTTCGCGGCCTTCCTGCACGAGCACACCGATGGGGTGCCGCTGGCGGTCGAGGAGTGCGTCCGCCTACTGGCCGACCGTCGCGACATCGTACGTCGCGAGGGCCAGTGGGTCCGACGCGTGCTGGGCGAGCTCGCCGTGCCGGCGACGGTGCGCGACTCGGTCGTGGAGCGACTGGTGCGCCTGCCATCGACCGCCCGGTCCGTGCTCGAGGCGGCCGGGGTGCTGGGCGTACCGGTCGACCCGCCTCTGCTGGCCGAGGTCGCCGACCTGTCCGACTCGGCAGCCCGGGACGGCGTCGCCGCGGCGCTGTCGTCGGGTCTGATGCAGGAGTCCGGCACAGGAAGGTTCGCTTTCCGGCACGCTCTCGACGCGCAGGCCGTGGGCGAGGCGATGCCCGCTTCGCGGCGGCGGCACCTGCACGCTCGCGCGGCGGCAGCGGTGGAGCGGCTGGACCGGGATGCGCTGGACCGGCTGATCCGACATTCGCGCGAGGCTGGCGACACCACGTCGTGGTGCAGGTACGCCGAGGACGGCGCCGACGTGGCACTGCAGTCGGGCGACGATCGCAATGCCGTGACCCTGCTCCTGCAGCTGCTCGCCCTGGATCATCCCGTCGACCGGCGGCTGCGGCTGGCGGCGAAGCTCGGCGAGGCCGTCTTCTACGGCGGCGCCACCCTCGGTGACGTCGTCGACCGGGTCATCGAGACGATTCACGGGGTCCTCGCCGACGACCGGCTGGGCGCATCGGATCGTGGCGAGCTCCGGCTGCTGCTGGGCCGATCGTTGTGGCGGGCGGGCAGGCAACGGACCGCATTCAGGGAGTTCGAGGCGGCGGTCCCGGACCTGAGCCACCGTCCGGACCTGGCGGGGATGACGATGTGCAACCTGGCGATGCCGCTCGTGCCCGAATGGCCGGCCGTACGTCACTACGAATGGCTCCATCGGGCGACCGAGCTGGCCGCCACGGTCGAGGCGCCGCAGCTCGCCGTGGCGCTGAGCACCGCTCGCCCCTCCGCGCTGCTTCTGCTGGGGAACGAGACCGCGTGGGACGCGGTGAACCTCATCGACCGGCCGGGTGAGGCCACGGCACGGGACTCGAGCCTGTTCGCGGCCGGCCTGCTCAACGTCGCTGCGGCCTCGCTTCCGTGGGGTCGGTTCGACGAGACCCGGAGACTGATCGCTTCCGCGAAGGACCACCTCCCCGACTCCGAGCATCATCGGGTCGCAGAGGGTTCGCAGATCACGGCCGCGATCCTGTCCTGGTACACCGGCACCTGGGACGGCCTGGCCGAGGCGATGACCGGCCTGGCGCGCCGGGAGACGACCGAGGTGCACGACCGGCTGCTCGCCACCGTGCTGTCCGGCCTGGTCCGCCACGTCACCGGCCAGCACGGCGATGCCGGTGCGCTCGGGTTGGCCGAGGTCGCGAGCACGCTGCGAGAGCTCGGCATCGCCGAGCCGATGACAGTGGTGCCGGCGGCGACGTTGGGCCGCACTGCCCTGGTCGACGGCGACCCGGAGGGCGCGCTCACGCTCACCGGCCCCGCGATGGACATGGTCGCCACCAAAGGAGTGTGGCTGTGGGCGACCGACCTCGCCGTCGTTCACGTCGAGGCGCTGGCCCGCACCGGGAGACGCGATCAGGCCGTCGAGCTGGTCACGACCATGGCCGACGCCCTGGATCTCGCCGCCGCTCCCGCGCCAGCAGCGGCGATCGCAGCCTGCCGCGCCGTCCTCGCCGAGACCGCCGGTGACGTCGACCTGGCCGCCCAGCACTACGCAGACAGCGCGACCGGGTGGGCGGCGATCCCCCGGCCGTACGACGAGCTCATCGCTCTCGAGGGCCACGGTCGCAACCTGCTGGGGGCGGAGAATCGCGACACCGAGGAAGCACTGGCCGTCCTCGGCCGCGCCCAGACCGGCTTCGCGGCACTCGGCGCCCGCCGAGATGCCGACCGGGTCGCGCGCCGGCTGCGTGCGGAGGGCGCCGACGTGGCCCGGACCTGGCGACGCGGCCGGCACGGGTACGGCGAGGAGCTGTCCCCGCGGGAGCGCGAGGTGCTCGCCCTCGTCGCGACGGGCATGACGAACCGCGAGATCGGCACGGCCCTGTTCCTCTCGCCGCGCACCGTCGGCCGTCATCTCAGCTCGGCCATGCGCAAGCTCCAGGTGTCGACCCGCACCGCGGCCGCGATGACCGCCGTCGAGACGGGACTCCTGGACACCCCCGCGCCTGACGGCCATTGATTGGGTCATCTGCCCACTCGCGTCGCGACGCCGGCCCGGCCACGCTGACGACTATGTGCGGCCCCCACGACTGCCCCGACGATCCAGACCCTGTCAGCGACCCCACCGCGGACCACGACCCCGAGCCGGACGACCAGTCCGCCGCCGGCTTCGAACCGCTGTGATCGCCCGTCCCGCCCTGCCCCCACCGCGAGAGGAAACCATGACCACAACGAGATGGAAGCCCGCCTGGTTGAGCACAACCAGGCCACGTACGGCGCACATGGTGCTGGCCGCAGCCCTGGCCGCGGTCGCGCTGCCCGCCGGAGCGACCCTGTCCGCCGCCTCCGCAGCTGACGCGGAAGCGGGTCCCGAGGTCGAGCCACGGGTCCTCACGGAGCTGTCCCGCGACGACACCACGACCTTCTGGGTCTACCTCGAGGGCAAGGCCGAACTCGACGACGCGGCGCGGATCACCGATCGCGCCCGGCAGGGCGAGGTCGTACGAGACGAGCTGCAGGAGACCGCCAAGGCCAGCCAGGCCGGCCTGATCGAGGTCCTCGACGAGGCCGGGGCCGACTACCAGCCGTTCTGGATCGCCAACGCCGTCGAGGTGACCGGGGACGCCGACCTGCTCGACCGGATCACCTCGTTGCCGGAGGTCGACCAGGTCACCGCCGACCGGACCTACACGCTGCCCGAGCCGACCCCTGCCGGCGAGATCGCCGCCACCGGCGACGTCGAATGGGGCATCGACCGGATCGGCGCCCCCAAGGTCTGGGACGAGTTCGACGCCGACGGCGAGGGCATCGTGGTCGGCAGCATCGACTCCGGCGTCCAGTACAACCATCCGGCGCTGGTCGAGCAGTACCGCGGCAACAACGGCGACGGCACCTTCAGCCACGACTACAGCTGGTGGGACCCGGGCGTCTCGTGCGGGATCATCAACACGGTGCCGTGCGACAACGTCGGTCACGGCACCCACACCGTCGGCACGATGGTCGGCGACGACGGCGGCGACAACCACATCGGTGTCGCGCCCGGGGCGACGTGGATCGCGGCCAAGGGATGCTCTGGCTCGACCTGCAACCAGAGCATGCTGCTGTCCAGCGGCGAGTTCATGCTGGCGCCGACCACCCGTGGCGGCCGCAACCCGCGCCCGGACCTCCGTCCCGACGTGATCAACAACTCCTGGGGAAGCGCGGCCGCCGGTGAGGACCCGTGGTTCAAGCAGACGGTCGACGCCTGGGTCGCCGCCGGCATCTTCCCGGTGTTCTCCAACGGCAACGAGGGCCCCACCTGTGGCAGCGACGGCAACCCCGGGAACATGGAGGCGAGCTACGGCGTCGGCGCGTTCGACGCCGACGGCAACATCGCCTCGTTCTCCAGCCGCGGTCCCTCGCAGTGGGACGACGACCTGATCAAGCCCGACGTCTCTGCGCCCGGCGTCGCCATCCGCTCCTCCTACCCCGGCAGCAAGTACGCCGTCGGCAGCGGCACGTCCATGGCCGCCCCGCACGTCGCCGGCTCGATCGCACTGCTGTGGTCGGCAGCACCCGCCGTCAGGCGTGACATCGACCTGACCCGGCGGCTTCTGGACGAGACCGCGATCGACGTCGAGGACCTCAGCTGCGGCGGGACCGCCGGAGACAACAACGTGTGGGGGCAGGGCCGCCTCGACACGTACGCCGCCGCTGCGGCCGCGCCGCGCGGCGAGACCGGGACCGTGTCCGGGACGGTCACCGACGCTGAGACCGGGGCGCCGGTGGCGAACGCCACCATCTCGGTGAACGCGTCGTCAGGCCCGGTCGGCCTGCCGGCGACGACCGACGCCGAGGGCCGCTTCTCGGCCCTCGTCTCCACCGGCAGCTACACCGTCACCGCCTCCGCGACCGCCTACGTCGACGGCTCTCAGCCGGCCGCCGTCGGGACCGGCGAGACCACCACCGTCGACCTGGCGCTGGAGGCACCTGCCGGCAAGGCTCTCGCGCTGTCCGACGACGCGCTCGACTTCGGTTCGGTCCCCATCGGAACCACCGCCGACGCGGAGACGATCACCCTGACCAACACCGGTGGGGTGCCGGTCACCGTGTTCGACGTGACCGACCACGCCAACGGGTTCGTCCACGAGGGCGGGACGTGCTCCGGTGTTCCGTTCCAGCTGAGCAGGCTGGAGACTTGCACGCTGGAGATCAGCTTCCGCCCGACCGAGCAGGGACCGTCGCAGACCAGTCTTGCGATCGCGAGCAGCGCCGACCCCGACCAGCGGATCAGCGTCCAAGGCGCCGGTACGCCGATCCCGGCACGAGTCGGCAGCCTGCAGACGGCGAGCCTGCAGAAGTACCTGCAGTCCGCGGTGATCGATCCGGCCGGGCGGTACGCCTACTTCGGAACCGCCAACCTGGGAGAGCCGCTTCCGGGCGTCATCGTCAAGTACGACCTGAAGACGTTCAAGCGGGTCGGCACCATCAGCGTCGGCATCGGCCAGAAGATGCTCCAGACCGGCGTCATGGATCCGTCCGGGAAGTACGCCTACTTCGGGATCGCGACCTCGCCGGCGCGCGTGGTGCGGATCGATCTGGACACCTTCAAGATGGACAAGATCCTGATGCTGGCGGCCGACGAGTACAACATCCGCTCCTCGATCATCGACCCTGACGGTCGCTACGCCTACTTCGGCACCGGGACCAACCCGGGCAAAGTGGTCAAGGTCGACCTCGCGACCTTCACCCGTGTGGGTGCCGCCGTGGTCACCGGTGAATACCTGGCCACGGGAGTGATCGATCCCGCGGGCGAGTTCGGCTACTTCGGCACGATGAACTATCCCGAAGCCCGTGTGGTGAAGGTCGATCTCGACACGATGGCCCAGGTCGGTTCGATCACCCTTGGCTCAGGCGAGCGCTACCTGCGTTCGTCGGTGATGGACCCGGCCGGCCGCTACGCCTACTTCGGCAGCGGCGAGGCCAGCGCCGGCAAGCTGGTACGCGTCGACCTGGCCGAGTTCAAGCGCGACACGGCCATCGACGTGGCCGTGGGGCTGACCTCCGGCGTCATCGACCCCTCCGGTCGGTTCGCGACGTTCGGCACCGTCGATACACCAGGTCGGGTGTTCAACATCGATCTCGACACCTTCGAGAAGTCCGGGTCGGTCACTCTCGGCAAGGGCGAGGACGGGCTCGTCTCGGCGATCATCGATCCCAAGGGCGAGCATGTCTACTTCGGAACCAGGACCGGCCCCGGCAAGGTGGTCAAGGTCCGGGTCGGCGCGCCCTATCGACTGAGCGCCGAGGCTCACGAGACCCGGACCGGCTTCGCAGCGGACCTGGCCTGGCACGGCGCGACCGCCCCGCAGGTCGACGTCGTCCGCGGCGGCGTGGTCGTCGCAACAGTCCCGAACACCGGCCGCTACACCGATGAGATCGTGGACCGCTCGACATCGTCGTCCGAATACCGGATCTGCGACACCGGGACCGACCGCTGCTCCAACCCGGTCACGGCCGAGGTGACGCCCGCGGACTGACCGCGCACCCGGCCAGTGAGGTGGGCGAGCGCTCGTGGCGCTCGCCCACCTCACTACTGGTCGGACAGCCCGTCGAGCTCCTGGCGGACACGGTTCACGCCGTCGATCCAGGCGTCGACGTCCGAGGCACGCGTGGCGTACTCCTCGGCCACGTCGGGCTCGAGCGAAATCCAGAACTGCGAGCTCTGCCCGGCTTCCCAGACGGCATCGGCGACCTCCTCGGCGGTGAGCGCACCCTCGGCCGACCGGAAACCCGGGAGCCCGGAGGAGCGCTCGAGCATCGCGGTCTTCACGCTGCGCGCGACGATCGCCTGAGCGACGACGCCCTGGTGCCGGTAGGTGGCGGCGAGCCACTCGGCGAAGGAGATCTCGGCGTGCTCGGTGGCCGCATAGGACGGCGAGCCGAGCAGCGTGAGGAGACCGGCGGACGAGGAGGTGACCACGAACCGCCCGGCCCCGCGGGCGACCCACTCGGGCAGCAGCAGCCGTGCGGCGCGTACGTGGGCGAGGACGTTGACCTCGTAGGAGGTCAACCAGGCGTGGTCGGAGGCCTCGAGGCCGCGGCCGCGCTCGACGCCTGCGTTGCCGTACCAGGCGTCGATCTTGCCGAGCTCCTCCCGCGCCGCGTCCACGAGCGCTGCGGTGCCTGCCGCCGAGGCGGCATCGCCGGGGACCGCGAAGGCGCCGATCGAGTCGGCCACCGAGCGGAGCTCGGCGGCGTCGACATCTGCCACGACGACCCGGCACCCTTCCGCAGCGAACCGCGTGGCCATGGCCTTCCCGATCCCGCGGGCTGCTCCGGTCACAACCACGCCGCTACCGGGTGCGAGTACGTTCACGGACCGACCACCTCCAGTGGCGTTAGTGAGGGTCAACCACTGTAACCGAGGCCGGTCCGTGAACGTGCAGCAACCTACTGATCAGTACGTGTGTGGTGGGTCTCGACAAGCTCGACCACCGGTGGATCAGTATGAGCTGTTCACTCAGGCAGCCCCGAGGCGGGCGGCGCGTCCGAGGCGGCGCTGTCGTCCTCCTCGATCGGCGCGTCGCCGATGTCGGTGACGAGCACCGGGGTCAGCGGCTCGGCGGCGCCGTTCTTGAGCTCGACGACGCTCGCGCCCGAGATGCCCATGTGCGAGTCCTCGGAGAACCGGAACGGCGCGAGGCCAGGTCCCTCGAAGGAGGCGCCCTCCTTCTCGATCGTCTCCACGATCGACTCCCGGGTCAGGTCCTTGCCGTTGGCCTGCAGCGCCTGGACGAAGGTGTAGGCCTGCGACATGCCGTAGATCCGGTAGTTCGTGAGCTTCTCCGAGCCCTTCTTGGAGTACTCGTCCCAGACCTTCTGCCAGAGCTTGACCCACTCGTCGTCAGGAGCGTCGACGCCGGGGATGTACTCGGTCGTCATCATCCCGTCCATCAGCTTCACGCCCTGCTCGGCCGGGATCTTGCCCTTGGTCATCGAGGCCAGCAGGCCACCGACGAGCGCCGGGTCCGCGCCGACGTTCGAGTAGAACCACTTCGACTTGAACCCGACACCTTGCGCGGCGATCTGGCTCAGTGCTGTGTAGGAGGGTGTGTTGAAGCCGAGGACCAGGTCGACGCCCTTGGACTTGAACGACGACATCTGCGGGGAGAAGTCGGTCGATCCGCCCGGGGTGTACTTCTGTACGTCGACGATCTGGGAGTCGAGGAACTGGCGCGCACCCTTCTCGCCGTCCTCGCCGAAGTCGTCGTCCTGCAGGAAGAGCCCGACCTTCGCGTCGGGCATGTTCTCCTTGACGTACTGCCCGATGATCTTGCCCTCGATCTCGTAGTCCGGCTGCCAGCCGAACGTCATCGGCGAGGTCGCCGGGTCGTCGCCCCACTGCAGCGAGCCGCTGGAGACGAACAGGTCGGGGATGCCGTCGTCGTTGAGGCGCTGCACGACCGCGCGGTGCGTGGGAGTGCCGAGGCCCGCGACCATCGCGAAGATCTCGTCCTGCAGGATCATGTCATTGGTGACGGCGCTGGTGTTGGTCGGGTTGTAGGCGTCGTCCTTGACGACCATCTCGATCTCACGCCCGTGGACGCCGCCGTTGTCGTTGACGTACTCATAGAGCGCCTGGTGACCCGACGGGATCTCCGAGTAGCCGGGCGCGGCAGGACCGGTCAGCGGGAAGTGCGCACCGATCTTGATCGTGGTGTCGGTGACACCCACCGCCGTCCCGTCCTCGGAGGGCCGCTCCTTCCCCGCGCCACAGGCCGCGAGGAGCGAGGCAGTGGTGAGGACACAGACGACCTGAACGGCTCTGCGTGCAGTGTTTCTCATGTTGTCTTCTCCTTGGTTTGCCCGAGAGATGAGCGCGCTAGGAACATGCGCAGACTGCCGACGATCCCTGCTGGGGCGAGGAGGATGACGAGCATCAGCACCAGCCCGTAGACCACCGGAGTGACCTCCGCGGCCTGGGTTGCGCTGAGCCCGGCCGACTCACCGAGATCGGTGGCGAAGTGGGGAAGGAAGGCGAGGACGCCGGCCCCGATGAGCGCCCCGGTCAGGCTGCCCAGCCCACCGAGGACCACTGCTGCCAGCAGGGTCAGCGAGAGGGTGATCGTGAACGCGCCCGGCGCCGTGAGACGTACGTTCATGGCCATCAGCCCGCCCGCGAGCCCGGCGCACATGGCGCTCACCGTGAAGGCGACCACACGGGCCCGGCCGAGGTGGATGCCGGCCAGCTCGGCCGACACGTCGTCGTCGCGGACCGCCCGCCAGCGGCGGCCGATCCGGGACCGGCTCAGGTTGGCGAGCGCGACGAAGGCGAGGATCAGGAGAAACCAGCCGAGGTAGGCGAGGAAGGAGTACTGGTCGATCTCGGCGGCGGTGAAGAACCAGACCAGGTCCTGGATCCACACCGGCAGCTCAGCAGCCCGCGGCACCGGAACCTGGAGCCCCTGCTCGCCGCCGAGGAACTCCCACTGGTTGGCCAGGCGCGGCACCGCGACGGCCAGCGTCAGGGTCGCGCCGGCGATGTACGGCCCGTGCAACCGCGCTGCCGGTACCCCGACGATCACCCCCACCACGGCACAGACGGCGATCGCGACCAGCAGCGCGACGAAGACGTCGGCCAAGGTCTCGCCGCCGGTGCGCTCGAGCACCAGGGTGGCGGCGTACGCCCCGACGGCCATCAGGGCGCCGTGGCCGAGCGAGAGCTGGCCGGAGAGCCCGGTCAGCACCGTGAGGCCGCCGGCGGCGATGGCGAAGAAGGCCATCTCGGCGTAGCGGGTCTGCAGATACTGGCTGGAGGAACCGATGATCGCCGCCACCACCAGGAACGCGATCAGGCCGACGAGGAGGTGCCGAGCCAGCGGCACGCTCCGGACCGGACGGGTGAGAGAACGCAGACGCTCCGTGAGCTTCATGAGTCAGACCCTCCTGGCCGCAGCCGCCGCGAAGAGGCCGCTGGGACGCACCAGCAGCACCAGCATCAAGATCCCCAGCGCGACCAGCGGCGCCAGGTGCTCTCCGACGTAGCCGGTGACGTAGGAGAGCGAGAGCCCGAGGATCAACCCGCCGATCACCGATCCGATCGGCGAGTCGAGGCCGCCGAGCACCGCGGCGATGAAGCCGTAGATCACGAACGGGTCCATGAACGCCGGGTTCACCAGGTCGCCGCCGGCGATGAGCATCCCGGCCACCGCGCCCACGGCTGCGGCGAGCGCCCAGCCGAGGGTGAGCATGCGGCCCACGCGTACGCCCAGGAGCCGGGAGACCTCCCCGTTGAACGCCGAGGCCCGCATCCGCAGGCCCAGGTCGGTGAAGCGGAACAGGACGACGAGCCCGGCCATCACCACAGCGACCACGACGATGGTGAGGATGCCGAACGGGGTGATCCCGATCGAGGTGTCCCCGACCGTCATCGCGTTGGTGCTGACCGGGGCCGGGAAGCCGCGGTGCTGGACACCGAAGACGAGCGCGGTGAGCCCGTGGAGCACCATGAACAGTCCGAGGGTCAGGATGACCGCGTTGAGCTCGGCCTTGCCCTCGACCGGGCGGATGATCACCCGCTCGATCACCGCGCCGAGCACGAATCCGGCGGCGATCGCGGCGAGGAAGGCGACCCAGTAGGGGACGTCGACGTTGATGAGCGAGAGCGCGATGTAGGTGGTCACCATGGCCATCGCGGCCTGGGCGAAGTTGACGATCCGGGTCGAGCGCCAGATCAGGCACAGGGCCAGCGCGAACGCGGCGTAGACCGCGCCCAGGACGAGCCCTCCGAGGGTCGTGTCGAGAAACTGCTGCATGTTGTGTCTGCTCCTCAGAACCCGAGATAGGCGTGGCGGAGCTGCTCGTCGGCGGCCAGCTCGGCGGCCGGCGCCGAGGCGACGACCTTGCCGAGGTTGAGCACGACGCCGTGGTCAGCGATGGACAGGGCACTACGGGCGTTCTGCTCGACGAGCACGACGGTGAGCTCCTCGGTCTGCACGAGCCCGCGGAGCAGGTCGAAGATCTGGGCCACCACCCGGGGCGCGAGCCCCAGGGACGGCTCGTCGAGCAGGAGCACGGTCGGTCGCGCCATCAGCGCGCGGCCGATGACGAGCATCTGCCGCTCACCGCCCGAGAGCATGTGGGCGGTGGCCTCGCGGCGCTCGCCCAGGCGGGGGAAGAGCTCGAAGACCCGCTCGATCGACATCGGCTCGGAGCCCGTCGCGCGGTGCAGGCCGCCGAGGCGGAGGTTCTCCACGACGGTCAGCTCGGCGATGACGCCGCGTCCTTCCGGGACGTGGGAGAGGCCGTACGAGGTCAGCTTCTCGGTCGCGGTGCGGGTGATGTCCTTGCCATCCAGCTTCACGCTGCCCTTGGTGGATCTCACCAGCCCGGAGACGGTGCGCAGCAACGTGGTCTTCCCTGCGCCGTTGGCACCCAGGACCGCGGTGACCTGGCCTCTCTCCGCGGTGAAGCTGACGCCGTTGAGCGCCTTGACCGGTCCGTACGCAGCGCTCAGGTCCTCGACGGCGAACATCAGGCGTCCTCCCCATCGGCGGTCGCGTTCGTGGAAACCAGCGGATGGACCTCGGCGTTGTCGTCGTGCTCGACCTGGTCGCCCAGGTAGGCGGCGAGGACGGCCGGGTCGTTGCGGATCTCGTCGGGTGTGCCGGCAGCGATGACGCGGCCGAAGTCGAGCACGGTGATCCGGTGGCAGACCGACATCACCAGGTCCATGTGGTGCTCGACGAGCATCACGGCGGTGCGTTCGGTCAGACCGGCGATGATCTCGCCGAGCTCGCTCATCTCCTCGGCGCTCAACCCGCTGGCGGGCTCGTCGAGGAGCAGCAGCTCCGGCTCGGCGACCAGCGCGCGGGCGAGCGCGACCTTCTTGCGGATCGGGTAGGGCAGGCTGCCGGGGTAGCGGGCGGCGTACGACTCGATGCCGAGCTCGCCGAGCACCTCTCGCGCCTTGGCTGCCAACCGGGCGTCGTCGCGATGACCGAGGCCGAGCAGGCCGCGTACGAAGCCGGCGCGGGCGAGACGGTCGGCGCCGACCATCACGTTGTCGAGCACCGTCATCTTCTCGAACAGCCCGAGCCCCTGCAGGGTCCGGGCGATGCCGTGGCCGGCGAGCTGGTGCGGACGGAGAGCGTCGATCGTCTTGCCGCGCAGCCGGAGCTCGCCCTCGCCGGGGCTGACGAAGCCACACACGACGTTGAACAGGGTGGTCTTTCCCGCACCGTTGGGGCCGATGACGCCGTGCACCTCATGGGGCGCGACCTCCAAGGAGACGTCCTCGAGCGCGCGCACGCCGCCGAATCGGACCGAGACCCCCTCGACCGCGAACAGCGGGCCTTCGCCAGGCATCTGCATCGTGCTCCCTTCGCCCTGTTGTGACGGCTATCACTTTGGACTCTCCGCACAACCGGGGGTATGGGCAGTGCGCACAAAATCTTTCAGGCGCTCCGTCTGAGATTCCTTGGTTTGCTGGCGGACACGGCGGTCCGCGTGGGACGCTCCGCACATGGATGTGATGCGTGACACATCTCCCGACTCGGAACTTCGTCCGTTGGTGGAGCGTGCCTGGGCCTCCCTGGTGAGCCAGGCGGATGCGATCGCGGACGACATCACCCTGACGCTCATCGCGATCCAGCCGGAATGGCACCGGAACGCCGACCCCTCGATCCGAGCCGACCTGCGCTCGAGCACCCGTGAGCACGTACGCCGCGGCATCCGCGCCATGGCCGGGCTCACTCCGGGCGCCAATCCCGTCGACCTGTGGCGCGAGACCGGTCGGCGGCGCGCGCGGCAGGGCGTACCTCTGGAGTTCTGCCTCAACGCCTACACCGTCGGCACCCGGATGCTGTGGGAGGCGATGGTCCACCAGCAGGAGGCACTGGGGATCGACGACCGGGTGATGGTGCTCGCCGGGCGTCAGGTGTGGACCGACCTGGACGTGCAGAACTCGGTGATGTCGGGGGCCTACCGGAAGGAGGCGGCGCTGCTGCAGCGTCGCGACCTGCAGCTCCAGGGCCGGCTCCTGGACGGGCTGGCGGAAGGCCGCGGTGGCGACCCGGCCTTCGCCGCCGAGGTGCAGGACATCCTCGGGGTCGCCGCCGACGCGCAGATGGCCTGTGTGGTCGCCGCCTTCGACGGCAACCGCGACTCACCGTTGCGCAACCCCGACGACCGGCTGGAGAAGAACGGTCTGATGTCGTTCTGGCATGTCCGCGGTGATCACCACTTCGGGCTGGTCCCGCTGGGCTCGCGGCCGGTCACGGACGCCGTTGCCGATCTGGTCGCCCAGCTCGCCGGCTGCAACTCGGGCCGCGTCGGGATCGCCACCGCCGACGACCTGAGCGGCTTCGGCACTGCCTTCCAGCTCGCCACGCACACGGTGGAGACGGTGCCCCGGGGGCGTACGGACATCGCGGTGGTCGACGAACGGCTCCCGCAGGTGCTCCTGACCGCCTCCCCGGCGGTCTCCCATCTGCTCATCCGCCGCACCCTCGGCCCGATCCTGACCCAGCCGACGCACCAGTCGGACGTGCTGTTGGCGACGCTCCGCGCCCTCATCGCCCACGGCGGCTCCCCCACCCACGCCGCGCAGGACCTGATCTGCCACCGCAACACGGTGATCTACCGGATCAAGCAGATCCAGGACCTCACCGGCCGGAGCATCACCAACCCCCACGACCGCCTTCTGTTCGCGCTCGCGCTGATGGCCCTGGAGAAGTAGCCGAGACGTCACTCCCGTCGGCCGAGTTGGCACCGGGGTGCCAACTCGGCCGACGGGAGTGACGCTTCGGCATCAGAGGTCGACGAGCGCCCCCAGACGGTCGCGGTGGAGGCCGGGGAGGCCGAACGCGATCTGGTCGGCCTTGGCCCGCTTGAGGTAGAGGTGGGCGGGGTGCTCCCAGGTCATCCCGATCCCGCCGTGCAGCTGCACGGCCTCCTCGGCCGCGGTGACGGCGAGATCACCGCAGTACGCAGCGGCGACATGGGTCGCGATCTGGGCCTCCTCCTCGTTCCCGAGAGCCAGCGCCCCGGCGGCGTAGCGTGCGGCCGCGCCGGCGCCTTCGACGCCGGTGTAGAGGTCGGCGAGCCGGTGCTTGAGCGCCTGGTAGCCACCGACGATCCGGCCGAACTGGCGCCGCACCTTGAGGTACTCCACCGTCGCGGTCAAGCACCACTGCGCCACCCCGACCTGCTCGGAGGCCATCAGCGCGGCGCCGGCGAGCAGAGCGGAACGTACGGCATCCGCGCCGTGCTCCGCGGACACGACGATCTCGCCGGCCGCCGGGTCGAGGCGTACGTCGGCGAGCTGACGGGTCATGTCGAGCGAGCTCACCGGGGTGATCGTCGCCTGGCCGGCGGGGACGGCTCGGACCTCGGTGCCGGCGGGCGTCGCCACGGGCACCAGGAGCGTGTCGGCCTCGAGGGCACCGGCAACGGATCTGACCGTGACCTCCTCGGGCTCGAGCGGCTGAGTAGTCGTGGCGGTCAACGGGACGACCAGAGCCGCGGTGCGCTCTCCTGCCGCCAGGCCTCCCAGCAGCTCCACGCCCTTCTCGGTGGGCGCGACGAGCAGGGCAGAGGTCGCGACCACCGCGCTGGTCAGGAAGGGCACCGGGGCGACCGAGCGCCCCAGCTCCTCCAGGACCACCGCGGCCTCGCGGGCGGACGCTCCGGCTCCGCCGTAGGACTCCGGGACCAGCAGACCGGCCAAGCCGAGCTCGACCGAGAGGCCCTTCCACAGGACCGGGGCGAGGGAGCTGTCGCCGTCGTACGCCTTGACGACCTCGGCAGGTTCGCAACGCTCGGACAGGAACGACCTGACCGTGGCACGCAGGTCGGCATCGAGCTCGTTGTCGAGCAGTTCGACCTCAGAGGTGGGCACAGTGCTCATCGCGGGATCTCCTTCCAGGAAACGTCCTTGTCGACTCGGTGCTCCCCGGGGAGACCGAGGACTCGCTCGGCCACGATGTTGCGCAGGATCTCCGAGGTGCCGCCCTCGATGGAGTTGCCCTTGGCACGCAGGTAGCGATAGACGGCGTCGCGGCCGCCGAAGTCGACGTGCTCGGGCCGGACCATCGCCCAGCCGTCGCCGTCCTCGTAGCGAAGGCCCTCCTCGCCGCGCAGCTCCAGGTCGAGCCCGGTGAGCTGCTGGTTGACCTTGGCGAAGGTCAGCTTCATCGCCGACCCCTCGGGGCCGGGCTGGCCGACGGCCAGCTTCTGCCGCAGGCGCGTCCCGGTCAACCGGGCCACCTCCGACTCGACCCACAACTTCAGGAGCCGGTCGCGCAGCTCCGGGGTGTGGTTGTCCGGATGCGTACGCCACGACTCGGCCACGAGGCCGAGCATCCCGCCCTCACGAGGCATGGCGGCGCCACCGATGGCGACGCGCTCGTTGTTGAGGGTGGCGTTGGCGACCTCCCAGCCCTGACCGACCGCGCCGAGCCGGTGGGCGTCGGGGATCCTCACGTCGGTCAGGAAGACCTCGTTGAACTCGGCCTCGCCGGTGATCTGGCGCAGCGGACGTACCTCGACGCCTGGATCGTGCATGTTGCACAAGAAGTAGGTCAGACCGCGGTGCTTCGGGACGTCCGGATCGGTGCGCGCGACGAGGATCGCGAAGTCGGCGTTGTGGGCGCCCGAGGTCCACACCTTCTGGCCGTTGACGACCCACTCGTCGCCGTCGAGAACCGCCCTGGTCGCCAGCCCGGCGAGGTCGGAGCCGGCGCCGGGCTCGGAGAAGAGCTGGCACCAGATCTCATCACCGCACCACAGCGGCTCCAGGAACCGCGACTTCTGCTCCGGGGTGCCGTAGGCGAGGATCGTCGGCGCGGCCATGCCCAGCCCGATCCCGTTGCGCCGGGGGTTGTTGTCGGGGGCGCCAGCTGCCGCGAAGAGCTTGTCGACCTGCGGCTGCATCGCCCGCGGCAGCCCGAGACCGCCGTAGCCCTCCGGGAAGGCGACCCAGGCCAGACCGGCCCGGTAGCGGGCGTGCAGGAACTCCCCCGGCGGCGTTGCCGCCGGGTCATGTGCGGCGAGGAACTCCTCTACCCGCGCGGTCAGATCTTCGGGTTTCATCACACCTCTGCTCTCGGATTGGCATTCTTCGTGGGGTGGGTCTCGACGAGCTCGACCACCGATCAGGCCCGTCGAGCGGCCTGCTTACGCAGCTCCGCCTTCGCCAACGCGTTCTTGTGGACCTCGTCGGGGCCGTCGGCGAACCGGAGGGTGCGGATGCCGGCGTAGGCGCGGGCCAGCGGGAAGTCCTGCGAGAGCCCGCCGGCGCCGTGCGCCTGGATGGCCTTGTCGAGGATCCACTGGACAGTCGCCGGGGTGGCGATCTTGATCGCCTGGATCTCGGTGTGGGCGCCCTTGTTGCCGACGGTGTCCATCAGCCAGGCGGTCTTCAGGACGAGGAGGCGCAGCTGCTCGATCCGCACCCGGGACTCGGCGATCCAGTCGCGGATCACTCCCTGCTCGGAGAGCGGCTTCCCGAAGGCGACGCGGTCCTCGACCCGAGCACACATCAGCTCGATCGCCCGCTCGGCGAGCCCGATGGAACGCATGCAGTGGTGGATGCGGCCCGGACCCAGGCGCGCCTGCGCGATCGCGAAGCCCATGCCCTCGGTCCCGATGAGGTTGCCGACCGGAACCCGGACGTCGGTGAAGATCAGCTCGGCGTGGCCGCCGTGGTCGTGGTCGTCGTAGCCGAAGACCTCCATCCCGCGCTTGATCTCCAGGCCGGGGGTGTCACGAGGAACCAGAATCATCGACTGCTGCTTGTGACGCTCGGCGGTCGGGTCGGTCTTGCCCATCACGATGAAGATCTTGGCGTTGGGGTTCATCGCGCCGGTGATCCACCACTTGCGGCCGTTGATGACGTACTCGTCACCGTCGAGCGCGATCGAGGTCTCGATGTTGGTCGCGTCGGAGGAGGCGACGCCCGGCTCCGTCATCGCGAAGGCGCTGCGGATCTGTCCCTCCAGAAGCGGCTCGAGCCACTCCTTCTGCTGCGCGTCGTTGCCGAAGTCGTGCAGCACCTCCATGTTGCCGGTGTCGGGCGCGGCGCAGTTGAGCGCGGCCGGCCCGAGGTGGCTGCGACCGGTGATCTCGGCCAGCGGGGCGTACTGCAGGTTGGTCAGACCCGCGCCGCCCTCACCGGGGAGGAAGAGGTTCCACAGGCCGCGCTTGCGGGCCTCGGCGCGGATCTCGCCGAGGACCGGGACGGTGTCCCAGGCCCACTTGTCGTCCTGGGCGGCGAGCTGCTCGTGGAAGACGCCCTCGTTCGGCTCGACGTGCGTCTTCTGGAAGTCCTGCAACGAGGCGACGAGCTCCTCGGTCCTGGCGTCGGGTTTGAAGTCCACGCTTACTTTCCCTTCATCGCGTTGATGCCCATGTCGAGGAGCGGGTGGATCCCGTCCCCGATCTTGTCGAATCCGGGCCCCACGGTCTGGCCCTTCAGGTAGCGGTAGTGGATCCCCTCGAGGATCGCGGCGAGCTTGTAGGCGGCGAGCCCGCGGTAGAAGCCGAACTCGCTCAGGTCACGCGGGCTGGCGGCGTCGTAGCGGGCGATGATCTCGTCCTCGGTGAGCCAGCCGGGCGCGTTGCTGACGTCGGTCACGGTGCCGTCGCCGGAGACTTCTGCCATCTGCTGGTAGGTGAGCAGGATCGCCAGGTCGGTGACCGGGTCGCCGAGCGTGGCCATCTCCCAGTCGACGACCGCCTTGATCTGGTCGGCCTCGTCGGTGAGCACGTTGTCGAGCCGGTAGTCGCCGTGCACGATCCCCGGCCCGGTCGAAGCGGCCTCGGCGGCACCGACCCGCGCCTCCAGCAGCGCGTGGAGCTCGTCGGCGGCGGGGAGGTCGCGGGAGTACGACGCGTCGAGCTGTTTCTTCCAGCGCCTGACCTGCCGCGAGAGGAACCCCTCGGGGCGGCCGAACTCGCTCAGCCCGACCTCGGCCGGGTCGACCGCGTGCAGCGCGGCCATCACGTCGATGAGCTGCTCGGAGATGGCGGTGGTCCGCTCGGGACCGAGCGGCTCGAGCTCGCGGGCGAAACGGTAGGGCCGGCCGTCGACCTTCTCCATCACGTAGAACGGCGCCCCGAGGATCTCCTCGTCACCGCAGAACGCGTAGGTGTGCGGCACCGGCACGTCGGTGTCGCGCAGCGCCGTGATCACGGTGTGCTCCCGCTTCATGTCGTGCGCGGTGGCGAGGACGTGGCCCAGCGGCGGGCGCCGGACGATCCACTCGTGGGTGCCGTCGGAGACGGCGTACGTCAGGTTGGACTTGCCTCCGGAGATGTGGGTGGCACTCAGCTCTTCCCCGGCGCCCGTCACGTTCTCGGCCAGCCACGGACCGAGCCGGTCCAGGTCGAGTCCAGGCAGAGAATCGGTCATCACGCGGCACCTCCGAGGGCGGGAATCATGCTGGCGAGCGCTGCGCGGGTGCTCGCCGGATCTGTGTGCAGCAGTGCGTCGAGACCGACCGCCCGCGCGCCGAGGACGTTGGGCTCGGCGTCGTCGATGAAGAGACACTCCTCGGCCGGCAGACCGAGCCTGCTCAGAGTGCGCTCGAAGATCGGCCGCTCCGGCTTCCGCATAGCGACCTCCTCGGAGATCACCACCACCTCGAACAGCGAGTCGACCTGCTTGCGGGGGTAGAAGTTGCCCCAGCTGTTGGAGAGCAGGGCGAGCCGGATCCCGGCGTCGCGGAGCTCCTCGGCCAGCGCGAACATCTCCGGGTTGGGCCGCATCCCGGCGAAGAGCCGGGACAGGACGCCGTTGGGCTCGACCGGGCCACCGTCGTACGTCTCCAGGCGAGCGGCCAGGAGCTTGTCGAACTCCTTGACCGAGAGCTCGCCGAGCTCGAGGCGGTGGATCGGGGTGCCGGCGTCGGCGTAGCGGCCCAGCCACTCCTTGAGCACCTTCGTGAAGCTCTCCGGCTTGATACCGTCAGCCGCCAGCCAGGTCCGGATCGAGTCGCCGATGGGCGTGGTCAGCACCCCGCCGTAGTCGAAGATGACAGCCTTCATGCGACGTACACGACCCGTCCGACCGTGGTGCCGTCGGCAAGACGCTGGACGCCGTCGGCCACCTCGCCCAGGGACAGCTCCTCGCTGACCAGGGGCTTGATCGAGCCCTCGTCCGCCATCCGGGTGAGCTCGGCGTGGCACTCCTTGACGAGCTCGGGTCCGAGCATGTTGTAGAGGCCCCAGTGGAGCCCGACGATCGAGTAGTTCTTGATCAGCGAGTGGTTGAGCGCCGCCTCCTGGATGCGGCCGCCGGCGAAGCCGATGATCAGGATCCGGCCCTCGAAGGCGATGCACTTGGTGGAGCGGTCGTAGGTGTCGCCGCCGACGGGGTCGTAGATCACGTCGGCGCCCTTGCCGCCGGTGACCTCCTTGACCACCTTCACGAAGTCTTCGGTGTGGCGGTCGATGACCACGTCGGCGCCGAGCTGCTTGGCGACCGCAGCCTTCTCCGGCCCACCGACGACACCGATCACGGTGGCCCCGGCGGCCTTGCCGAGCTGGATCGCGGCGCTGCCGACCCCGCCGGCCGCGGCGTGCACGAGCAGCGTCTCGCCGGGCTGGATGTGGGCACGGCGGTGGAGCGCGAACCAGCCGGTCTGGTAGCCGATGTAGAGGCTCGACGCCTCGGCGTCGGTGAGTGCCTCCGGCGCCGGGAACGTGGTTGCGGCGTCCATCAGCGCGAGCTCGCCGAAGCCGCCGTACGGCAGCGATCCGCCGCCGATCACACGGTCCCCGACGTTGAAACCCTCCGCGCCTTCGCCGAGCGCGACGATCTCACCGCACAGCTCGACGCCCGCGGTGAACGGGAGCTCGGGCTTGACCTGGTAGAGACCTCGGGCCATCAAGACATCCGGGAAGTTGGCCGGGCTGGCCAGCACCTTCACGACGAGCTGACCGGCTCCGGGGGTCGGGTCGGGCACCTCCTCGAGCCGCATCACGTCCTTGGGCTCGCCGAGCGAGCCGATCCGCCATGCCTTCATACCTGTCCTTCCACGTGCTGCCAGAGTCGATTCATCCCGCCGAGCCACTTGTCGGTCTGCGTGGCGCGCGCGGCGTAGTAGTCGCCCACCTCCGGGTGCGGCAGCACCAGGAAGCGGTCGTCCTTCGTCGCCTCCCAGGCGGCCTCGGCGACCTGCTCGGGCGTCAGCGTCCCGTCGCGGCCGAGCAGGTCGGCCATCTGGCCCGACCGCTCGAGCATCCCGGTCTGCACGCCCTGCGGGCAGATCGCCTGGACGACGACCCCGTGATGGCGGTACGTCGCCGAGAGCCACTCCGCGAAGGCGACCGCGGCGTGCTTGGTGACGGTGTAGGTCGGCGCGCCGATCATCATCAGCAGCCCCGCCGCGCTCGCCGTCACCACATAGCGACCACTCTTCCGCTCGACCCAGTCGGGGACGAGGAGCCTGGCCGCCCGGACGTGCGCCATCACGTTGACCTCGTGCGATGCCTGCCAGTCCTCCTCGGGGCAGTCCAGGCCGACACCGCGGTCGATGCCTGCATTTCCGTACCACGTGTCGATCTGACCGAGGTGGTCCTTCGCCGCACCCACCAGGCGTTCCACGCCTTCGACGGAGGCCGCGTCGCCGGCCACCGGGTGGGCGCCGATCTCCGTGGCCGTCTCGGCAAGACGTACCTCGTCGATGTCGTTGACCACGACGCGGACGCCCTCGGTGACGAGGCGGGCGGCCAGGGCACGGCCGATCCCACCCGCGGCGCCGGTGACGACGGCGGTGCTGTCGGGAGCGATGGGCATCAGACGCGTCCGCCGGCGAGGGTGAGGCCGCCGTCGACGGTGACGAGCTGCCCGGTCATCCAGCCTGCGTCCTCGGAGAGGAGGAACGCGGCGGCACCGGCGATGTCCTCGGGGGTCCCGAGGCGCTTGAGCGGGTAGGCGGCCGAGACCTCCTCCTCGCGGCCCTCGTAGAGGAGCTCGGCGAACTTGGTCTTCACCACGGCCGGGAGGATCGCGTTGACACGTACCTTCGGGCCGAGCTCGACGGAGAGCTCCTGGGTGATGTAGCTGAGCATCGCCTTGCTCGCGCCGTAGGTTGCGATCAGCGGCGTCGGGGCGAGACCGGCGACCGAGGAGATGTTGACGACCGCGCCGCCGTGCTCGGACATCCACTGCCGCCAGACCTGCTGGGTCCAGCCGATCGGCGAGAGGCAGTTGACCTCGACGGTCTTGCGGGCCGACTCCCGGTCCAGGTCGATCAGCCCGCCCGCCTTCGGGTTGATGCCGGCGTTGTTGACCATGAAGTCGGCGCTGCCGAAGGTGTCGATGGCCGCCTTGACGACCTCCTCCTGGTGAGCGGGGTCGTCGGCCTTGCCAGCGATACCGAGGGCGTACTCCTTGCCCCCGAGAGACTCGACCGCCTCGGCCAGCGCCTCGGGCTTGCGGGCGGTGATGACGACCCTGGCGCCCTCGTCCACCAGGCGCTGGGCGATACCCAGCCCGATCCCTCGGCTGGCCCCGGTGATGATCGCCGTACGTCCCTCGAACCTCGACATGTTCCATCCCTCGTCTGTGCTCGGCTAATCTAAGCGCTTGCTTAGGTGGTGATGACGGTCACTCTACGGGGTAGCCCAAGAACATGGAAGGTCGATGTCCAAGCAATGCCGAGAAGTCAGGTACGTCGGCCGAGACGTCACGCCGGCCGGCCGAGACGTCACGCGCGTCGGCCGAGACGTCACGACGGTGCCACCTCGACCGACCGGAGTGACGCCTCGGCATGTCGGTCACATGACGGGAAGGCGCGTCGAAAAGCAGTTGTGGGCGACGAAACCAGGGTTTCGTCGCCCACAACCGAAGATTCGGCCCGCCAGAAGTGCGGTTTCGGCGGAGGTCAGCCGACGACGACCTCGATCCGCTGGAACTCCTTGAGGTCGGTGTAACCGGTGGTGGCCATCGCGCGCTTGAGGGCGCCCACGAGGTTCATGGTGCCGTCGGCGACGTGGGAGGGACCGTAGAGGACCTCCTCGAAGGTGCCGACGGGCTCGAAGGCAACGCGCTGGCCTCGGGGCAGGTCGGCGTGGTGGGCCTCGTTGCCCCAGTGGAAGCCCTTGCCGGGGGCGTCCGTGGCCCGGGCGAACGGGCTACCGACCATGACGGCGTCGGCGCCGCAGGCGATCGCCTTGGCGATATCCCCTGAGCGGCCGACGGCACCGTCGGCGATGACGTGCACGTAGCGGCCGCCGGACTCGTCGAGGTAGTCACGACGCGCGGCGGCGACGTCGGCCACGGCGGAGGCCATCGGCACGGCCACGCCGAGCACGGTCCGGGTCGTGTGCGCCGCACCACCGCCGAAGCCGACGAGCACACCGGCCGCGCCGGTGCGCATCAGGTGGAGCGCCGCCTGATAGGTCGCGCACCCGCCCACGATCACCGGGACGTCGAGCTCGTAGATGAACTCCTTGAGGTTGAGCGGCTCGGACTGCGAGGAGACGTGCTCGGCCGAGACCGTGGTGCCACGGATGACGAAGAGGTCGACGCCGGCGTCCACGACTGCCTTGGCGAACTCCTTCGTACGCTGCGGCGACAGCGCCCCAGCGACGGTGACCCCCGAGGCGCGCACCTCGCGCAGCCGCTCGGTGATGAGCTCGGCCCGGATCGGAGCCTCGTAGATCTCCTGCAGACGCCGGGTCGCGTCGACACCGCTCATCCCGGCCAGCTCGTCGAGCAGCGGCTGCGGGTCGTCGTACCGCGTCCACACGCCCTCGAGGTTGAGCACCCCGAGGCCGCCGAGCTTGCCCATCGCGATCGCGGTCGACGGCGACATCACCGAGTCCATCGGCGCAGCGATCAGCGGGGTGTCGAAGCGATAGGCGTCGATCTGCCAGTCGGTGCTCACCTCGGTGGTGTCGCGGGTGCGCCGCGACGGCACGATCGCCACGTCGTCGAAGGCGTACGCCCGTCGTGCCCGCTTGGCCCTGCCGATCTCGATCTCAGTCACATGACGGATTGTTCCACGGGACCGGATCGAGATCGGAAAGCACGCACCGACCTGGGCCGTCGGGCCGCTAGCGACGTACCGCGGTCAGCAGCAGGTACTCCCACTTCATCGTCCCGGCGGTGAGGTAGCGGTCCCCCAGGTCGGCGAGCGCCGAGTCGAGCGCGGCGATCCGGGCCTCGTCCTCGGCGATCCCGCGGTAGGCGACGATCGTCGGCCCGTAGCAGGCCTTGAAGAAGTCGCGGAACTCCGCGCCGGTCTCGAACGAGTCGACGGCCACCGTGCGCTTCTCGGCCCGGAGATCGGTAACCGAGTCACCCAGCAGGCCGCGTACGTGGGTCTCGTCGCCCCACCGCGGGGGCGGCTGCGCACCCTCGGGCGGGGGTGCCATGAACGGCTTCATGGTCGCGAACATCTGGCCGATGAAGCCCTCGGGGGTCCAGCTGACCAGGCCGATCCGGCCGCCCGGACGCACCACCCGGAGCAGCTCGGCGGCCGCCTTCTCGTGGAACGGCGCGAACATGATCCCGACACAGGACATGACGACGTCGAACGCGGCGTCGTCGAACGGCAGCGTCTCGGCGTCGGCGACCCGCCAGGTGAGTGAGCCGGCGCCCGCCTCCTCCGCATGAGTCTGCCCGATCTCGAGCAGCTCCGGGGTCAGGTCGCTCGCGATCACGTCCGCGCCGGCGAGGGCGGCGGGGATGGCGGCGTTCCCGGTGCCGGCGGCGATGTCCAGGACGCGGTCGCCGGCAGCGATCTCGCACGCCTCGACGATCACCTGGCCGAGCTCGGGAATGAGCTCGTCGGCGACCCGGGCATAGTTCCCCAGCCCCCACATCGCGCGATGGCGGGCCTTGAGGTCTGGCTGAACGGGTGTAGCGGTCATGTCTCCTCCAACGTCGACCCGAGAGCTGACCCCAGACTCGCCGGTAGCGCGCCGCACCGATAGTGCCGGATCTGAACCTCGGAAGGTTCTGGATCTGTACTTGCCACCCGACCCCTCCAGCGGTCTACTGGGAGGAGCGGATCTCGGGCCGCACCAGCGGGAGGCGGTCCGATGGCGGGCTACGGCCAGTTCTGTCCGATGGCGAAGGCCATGGAGGTGCTCGACGAGCGGTGGACGCTGCTGGTCGTACGCGAGCTGCTGCTCGGCAGCACCCACTTCAACGAGCTGCGCCGGGGTGTCCCGAAGATGTCGCCGGCTTTGCTCTCGAAACGGCTGCGCACCCTGGAGCGCGCGGGCATCGTCCAGCAGCGCGGCGAGGGGAAACGTACGTCCTACCACCTCACCGCCTCCGGCCAAGAGCTCGCCACGGTCGTGACCGCGCTCAACGAGTGGGGCGCGCGCTGGGTCGGGTCGCTGGGCCAGGCCGACCTCGACCCGCACCTGCTCTTCTGGGACATGCGCCGCACGATCCCGGTCGACGCCTGGCGACGGCAGCGCACCGTCGTCGAGTTCGACCTCACCGATGTCGACCCGAAGGTCGCCCGCTGGTGGCTCGTGGTCGCCGCCGACCAGGCCGAGGTCTGCGACTTCGACCCGGGGTTCGAGGTCGATGCGCGGCTCACCTGCAGCCTGCGTACGCTCACCGAGATCTGGCGCGGCGACCTGGCCTGGCCGCTTGCCCTGCGCGCGGAGAGGGTCACCATCACCGCCACCGAGGGCGTCCGCCGCGCCCTCCCCGCCTGGCTAGGCCAGTCCTCGGCCGCCCGCGTCCCCCGCCCCCGCGTTCAGCTCCAGTCGTAGGAGAGCACGAATCCGTACGTCTCCCCGCCACCCTCCTCGGAGAGGACCATCTCGGCCTCGCCGACGAGCCCTTCGAGGCCACCGGTGCCGAGCCCGGGGACGACGGTGAGGTGGGAGCGCACGGTCTTGTCGGCGTACGTCCCGCTGATCCGCCACACGCACGAGCCCTCTTGGCCGGCGATGGAGCCGGTGAACTGCTCGTACGCCTCGAAGATCGCGCCGCCGGCGGGGTTGCCGTAGGCGCCGATCATCCGCGCCACGCCCGTGCCCTGGATCTCGCCGGTGTAGGTGTAGTCGGTCTCGGCGGTGGTCAGGCCGCGGTGGGGGATGTAGACGTCGTCGCCCATCTTGGTGCCCTCGCCGTCGATGTCGACGTAGGCCGCCTCCTGCCAGCGCGCGACGGTCATCGTGGTGCTGGCCTTGTTGCTGTAGGTCTTGTCGGTGCTCTGTTCGCTCATGGGTCCACCCTGTCGCGGAAGCAGGGGCGCGCGATTGAAGGAACGCGCCATATCGTTGGCGGCATGGCTGGCGACGCGGAGAGCAGAGGCTATCCGGACGCGATCGTGCGGCCGGTGACGGCGGCACGGACGATCACGACGGAACGGTTCGCGGTGTCCCCGGCGCTCGCAGGACACGTCGACTACCACTGGTACGTCGGTTGGGATCTCGAGCAGCCGCACGACCAGCAGATCATCCCGCAGCCCCGGATCCACATCGCGGCCGAGGACGGCCGCCTGCTCGTGCACGGCATCGGGCGCAGGCCGTTCCGGCGCCACCTGACCGGCCGCGGGCACACGCTCGGCGTCTCGTTCCTGCCCGGGCTCTTCCGTCCCGTGCTCGGCAGCCGGGTCAGCGCCATCGCCGATCAGGTCCTCCCCGCCCAGGAGCTGCTGGCCGTCGACGACCGGCCGGTGGCGGACCAGATTCTCGCCTCCGACGACCCTGCCGAGATGGCTGCGGCGTTGGAGACCTACCTGCTGGCGGTCGGTCTCCCCACGGACCCGGTTGCCGAGGACGTTCGCCGTTGGATGGCCCTCGCCGAGGACGACCGCTCGATCACCCGCGCCGAGCAGCTCGCCGAACGTGCCGGGCTGAGCCTGCGCTCGCTGCAGCGACTGTTCAGCGAGTACGTCGGGGTCGGCCCGAAGTGGGTCGTGCAGCGGTTCCGCGTGCTGGAGGTCGCCGCCCGCGCCCACTCCGGTGACGTCGACTGGGCCGCGGTGGCGGCAGAGCTGGACTTCAGCGACCAGGCCCACCTGGTGCGCACCTTCCGCGACGTCGTGGGACAGCCGCCGGCGACGTACGCCAAGGATCTGTAGTTGTGAAGCTGAGAGTGACCCATAGACCACTCTCAGCTTCACAACTCACTGACCGGCAAGCTGCGACAGCCCGTCCGCTGACGGCGAGCCGGGCTCGGCCCGGTAGAGCACCAGCCGCTGGCTGGTCTCCGGCAGCACCATCGCCTCATAGGAGAGGTCCAGCCGCCCGGCCACCGGATGCCGCAGTCGCTTGATGCCATAGCCGCAGTCCATCACCGGATGCTCGGCCCACAGCTCGGCGAACAGGTCGCTGCGCTGCACGAGCTCGCCGACCAGGCAGCTGAGGATGTGGTCCTCGGGGTGCAGCCCGGAGGAGTAGCGCAGGAAGCCGACCAGCTGCAGCCCGGCGGCGCCGGGGTCGACGAAGAGCTCGGGCCCCTCCGGCTCCAGGAAGAACCGACGGACCAGGTTGGGGCGCATCGAGCGATCCGCGTAGGGAGCGTCGAAGTCCAGCCCGTGCCCGTAGATGCGGTGTCCGAGGTCGTTCCAGGCGAGCACGTAGTTGGCGTGGTCGACGATCAGGGCCGGACCCGGGTAGTCCATCAGCATGGCGACCGCGCTCGGCCGGGGCTCCTCGTCGCGGGCCCTCCCCGGGCCCGGCCCGGCCGGGCGGGCGAGTCGGCGCAGGTGGTCGTGCTCCTCGGCGCTCAGCCGCAGTGCACGGGCAAGCGCGTCGATCACCGAGTCGGAGGCGTTTTGGTGGTCGGACTGTTCCAACCGGGTGTAGTAGGTCGGCGAGACACCGGCGAGCATCGCCAGCTCCTCGCGCCGCAACCCCGGCACCCGTCGGGCACCGTAGGAGACCACGCCCGCCTCCTCCGGGCTGATCGCCGCCCGTCGGCTCCGCAGGAACTCGCCCAGCTCAGTCGTCATGGTCTCTATAGTGCCGCCGAACCGAGGTTTCTTCCTGACCCTGTCAGTGCTAGGCACGCGGAGGGATGGCAAGACAGGTGTCTGGCTGGGGCACCTCGACCGGCGGACCGTTGAGCCCATGACCACCACAACCCAGGCCGAGCCCGTACGCAAGGCCACCATGACTCGCGGGCAGCTGCTGGTGCTCCTGCTGCTGCTCGCCTCCCAGTTCACCCTCACCGTCGACTTCTCGATCCTCAACGTGGCGCTGCCCACCGTCGGCGCCAGCCTGGGCTTCGCCGAGGCCAACGTGCAATGGATCGCCACCGCGTTCGCGCTGAGCGCGGCCGGCTTCACGTTGCTCTTCGGCCGGATCGGCGACTACGTCGGCCGGCGCCGGGTCTTCATGATCGGCATGGTCGCGCTCGGTGCCGCCTCGCTGCTGGGCGGGGTGGCCACCTCGCCCGAGCTGCTGCTCACCGCCCGGGTCGCTCAAGGTCTGGCGACCGCTGCGGTCACTCCGGCGGCACTCTCCTTGCTCACCGTCTCCTTCCCCGAGGGGCCGCTGCGGCAGCGTGCGCTGGGGCTCAACAGCGTGGTGATGTCGACCGGGTTCACTGCCGGGGCGGTGCTGGGCGGCGTACTCACCGATCTGCTGTCGTGGCGCTGGGCGTTCCTCGTCAACGTGCCGATCGCGTTGCTGGTGGTCGCCGTCGCGCCGTTCGTGCTGCGTGACTCCGCCGACCGGGAGCGGTCGCGGCTCGACCTCCCCGGCGCCGTCCTGGTGACCTCTGGGCTGTTGGCGCTCGTCTACGGTGCGACCCGCCTCGGCGAGGCCGGCATCACCGATGCGTGGGGGCTGGCCGCGATCGCCGTCGCGGTGGTGCTGCTGGTGGCCTTCTGGCGGGCCGAGTCCACCCACCCGCACCCGCTGGTGCCGCTGCAGATCCTCACCCGCCGGACCGTCGGTTTCGGCAACATCGCCGGCTTCGCGACGTTCGCCTTCGAGTCCTCGCTCGTCTTCGTGCTGACGATGTATCTCCAGCATGTCCTCGACCTCAACGCCCTCCAGACAGGTCTGATGCTCGTCGCGATGGGCCTGGGGGCGATCATCGGCGGGGCCGTGGGGCCGCGCTTCATCGAGAGCTTCGGCGTCCGGAACACGGTGGCGGGCGGCCTCGCCCTCCAAGCCGTGACCACCGGAGCGCTCGTCCTGATCGGGCCCTCGGTCGGCTGGCTGTGGTTCATCGGCCTGATGAACTTCGTCGGCGCCATCGGACACGTCGCCGCGATCGTCGGGTTCATGGTCGCCGCGACCTCCGGGCTCCCCGACCACGAGCAGGGACTGGCCACCGGGCTCGCGATGATGACGCAGCAGGTCGCGATCGCGCTCGGCATCCCGATCATGTCCACGGTGGCCACCGCCGCCGGCGGCGTCGCATCGCTCGGGGCACTTCAGGTGGCGATCGGTGTCAACGCCGCCCTCGTTCTCGTCGCCGCGGCGCTGGTGGCCGGTGGGCTTCCGATGCGCCGTCCGGTGGTGGAACCCGCCTGAACCCGGGCGTTCGTGCTGCTGAGCTCGGCTTCCCGCCGCCGCTCAGCAGCACGAGCTCGTTTCAGGCGGGCATCTTCTCCCCGGCCTCGACCGCAATCGACAGCCGGTTGGCGGCCGGCGGAAGCGGACAGGTCGCGTGAGCGGTGTAGGCGCACGGCAGGTTGGTCGCGCGGTTGAAGTCGATCAGCACATCGCCCTTCGCGTCGGGCGCCTCGACGGAGAGCGAGCGGGTGGCGGCGTACGTCGTCCGGCCTGAGGTCCCGTCGCGGAACAGCACGTGCAGAGAACCCGGGGCGGAGCCGGGGAAGGCGATCAGCCTGTACGCCGCCCCGTCGACCTCGAACTCGATCTCGCCGACAGCCTCGTAGACGTGCTCCAGGCCGTCGACGACCGAGCCCACGGTCGTGGGCACCGGTGGGTCGTAGGCGACGAAGCGACCCTGGATCGCCCATCGCGGGTCGGGTGCGTAGGCCTCGGTGCCGCGGTAGCCGGTCAGGACCGGGTTGTCGGGATGGCGAGGGCGGATGATGGCGCTGCCGCCTCGGTTGGCGATCTCCACCGCCGCGTCGCCGAACAGGGCGGTGACTCCGCCGCCTTCGTCGATGACGCCGAACGAGTGCCGGCCGGTGATCTCGACGCCGTCGACGACCAGCGACTCCCCCGGGGCCAGCGAGACCACGATGCCGTCCTGACCGCTCGACCAGGCGCCCGGAACGTCGACGTACATCTCCGGCTCCTCGGCGAGCCAGCGCATCGAGGTGATCGCGAGGAAACCGTGGGCCGAGGCCCGCTTCCTCTCGTGCTCCTCGTGCCACGCCGCCCACTCCTGGGCGAAGACATCGGTATCGGTGACGGTCATGGGTCCTCCCGGAAGGCTCAGAATGCTGGCACCGGATTGAACTCCGACCGGTCCGGATTCGTGCCCGAATTCGTCACATCGTGATCATCTCGTCGCACGAAATGGGACGAGCCCCGGATCGGTGGATCCGGGGCTCGTGTTGTTGCAGGTCAGACGTGGTAGTTCGGCGCCTCGGCGGTGACCTGGACGTCGTGGGGGTGCGACTCCTTGAGCGAGGCGGAGGTGATCCGCATGAAGCGGCCCTTCTCCTGCAGCTCGGGGATGGTGCGCGCGCCGACGTAGAACATCGTCTGGTGCAGACCGCCGGTGAGCTGGTGGGCGACCGTCGCCAGGGCGCCCTTGTAGGCGACCTGGCCCTCGACACCCTCGGGGACGATCATGTCGTCGTCGGTGACCTCGGCCTGGAAGTAGCGGTCCTTGGAGAACGACTTCTTGCCGCGCGACGACATCGCGCCCATGGAGCCCATGCCGCGGTAGGCCTTGAACTGCTTGCCGTTCATCAGGACCAGGTCGCCGGGGGTCTCCTCGGTGCCGGCGAGCATCGAGCCGAGCATCACGGTGTCGGCGCCGGCGACGATGGCCTTGCCGATCTCGCCGGAGTAGCGCAGGCCGCCGTCGGCGATCACCGGGACGTCGGCGGGCTTGCAGGCCAGGCTCGCCTCGTAGACGGCCGAGATCTGGGGAACGCCGACGCCGGTGACGACGCGGGTGGTGCAGATCGAACCCGGGCCGACACCGACCTTGACCGCGTCGGCGCCCGCATCGACGAAGCTCTGCGCGCCTTCCTTGGTGGCGACGTTGCCGCCGATGACCTGGACGTGCTTGGTGGCCGGGTCGGTCTTGAGCCGGTGGACCATGTCGATCAGCATGCGTACGTTGCCGTGGGCCGTGTCCGCGACGAGCACGTCGACACCGGCATCGATGAGCGTGGTCGCCCGCTCCCAGGCGTCACCGAAGTAGCCGATCGCGGCACCGACGAGCAGGCGGCCCTGAGCATCCTTGGAGGCGTCGGGGAACTGCTCGGACTTCACGAAGTCCTTGACGGTGATCAGACCGGTGATGCGGCCGTCGGCGTCGATCAGCGGGAGCCGCTCGAGCTTGTGCTGGCGCAACAGCTTGGTGGCCTCTTCGCGGGAGATCTCGGAGGGGCCCGTGATCAGGTCACGCGAGGTCATCACCTCGTTGACCTTCGTGGTCGCCCACTCCGCGACCGGGGTGAACCGGAGGTCGCGGTTGGTGATGATGCCGATCAGCTTCTGGTCGACGTCGACCACAGGGAACCCGGAGATCCGGTATTCACCGGCGAGCTTGTCGAGCTGCTCCAGCGTCGCGTCGGGCCCGATGGTGACCGGGTTGGAGATGATCCCCGTCTGGGTGCGCTTGACCAGGTCGACCTGGTAGGCCTGATCCTCGATGCTCAGGTTGCGGTGCAGGACCCCGATGCCGCCCTGGCGGGCCATCGCGATCGCCATCCGCGACTCGGTCACGGTGTCCATCGCCGCGGAGATCAGCGGGACCCGCAGGTTGATCTCGCGGGTCAGTCTGGAGGTCGTATCGATGTCGGACGGCGCCAGATCCGAATATCCGGGCATCAGGAGGACGTCGTCGTAGGTGAGGCCGAGCGTCGCGAACTTCTCCGGGATCTCCATGGAGAAATGCTACGGCCCTTCCCCAGGGATCGGCGAAACGGCGAGACTTCTCAGGTGTTTCCGGCACACCTGTGGTGTTGCCCTACCGGTCCAGCGGCCTGAGATCCCGCACCGGCACCTTGACGGTCAGCAGATCACCGGCCATCCGGATCCGGCCGCGCATGCCGGCAGCGAGGACCATGGGCAGCACGGCCTGGTTGTCGGAGTGGGTGGTGACCAGGATCTCGTCGGCGCCCAGCATGTGCGCCAGCTTGGCGGTGTCGACCAGCAGCCGGGTCCCGATGCCGCGGCGCTGCCACGCCGGGTCGACGCGCAGGTTGATCTCGCGGACGTTCTCGTCCCCCTCGGTCGGCCCCAAGACCTCGCCGATACCGACAGCGACCCCGTCGATCAGGGCGGAGACGGTCTCGCCGGTGACGACGAGATCGGGGGTGCTTCCGGTGCCGAGGCGACGTACGGGCGGAGTGGTGCCGATCGCCGCCGACTCGCGGCTTCGGTCGAGGACGTCATTGAGCAGGTCGGCCATGGCGGCGCCGCGGGCGTGCTCGGTGGCGGTGAAGGGGGCCGTACGGTGCAGCTGCACGTCGACGTCGGCGACCCGCAGCTCCATGGTGTCGTGGACGACCCCGGGCGGGGCCTCTGCCTCGGCGTCGAAGAGGTGCGCGACGACGTCCGGGAACGACATCGGCCGCTCCAGGATGTGCCGGCAGGCCTGTACGTAGCGGGTCGGCTGGTCGGCCAGAGCCGCCTCGTTGGCGGCCTGGATGACGGTGTCGTCGCCACCCGATGCGGCGATCAGGTCACAGATCTCCGCCTCGCCCCAGTCCTTGGGCGTACGCAGCACGAACTCGTCGGTCACCTGCGCCAGCCCGGGGAAGATCTGCATCCCCAAGATGTTGACCCCGGCCTTGCCGCAGCGCTGCGCGAGCACCGCCAGCGCACCGGGTCGGTCCGGCAGCGTCGTACGCACTCTCCACAAGATCGTCCCCGCCATGGCCCTAGTCTGCCTGGTTCGCTGTTTCTGGTCCGTTACGCACGGTTAAACCTTGGAGCCGGCTGCGGGTCTCAGTCGGCGGGTGGGCGCGGCGGGGTCTGCTCGCCCGCTTCGACGAGCACGTCGATGTGGTTGCTGGCGGGCGGGAGCGGGCAGGTGGCGTGGATCGTGTAGGCACAGGGCATGTTGGCCGCGCGGTTGAAGTCGAGGACTGCCTTGCCGTCGGCGGGCGGCTCGACGGCGAGCTGACGGCAGGCGGCGTAGGTCGTCACCCCGCTGGTCTCGTCGGTGAACAGCAGCCACAGCTCGTCGTCGCCGCCGTCGAAGGCGATCAGCCGCTGCGGGCGACCACCGACCTCAAAGGCCACCTCCCCCACGGCGTCGATGACGCTCGAGCGGCCCTCGACGACGGAGCCGACCGAGATCGGCCGGCTCGTCTCGTAGGCGGTGAAGTCGGCGGTCACGCGCCACGCCGGGTCCGGAGCGTACGTCGGTGTGCCGGTGTAGTCGCGCAGGAACGGGCCGTCGGGTTGCCGAGGCCGGAGCACCGGGGTGCCGAAACGGTCGGCGACCTCGACGGTCCCGGCGTCGAAGGTCGCGACCACCCCGACAGGATCGACGTGCCCGAAGACGTAGCGACCGGCCAGGGTGGTGCCACCGAGCTCGAGCCACTCGCCGGGGCCGAGCTCCACGACGGCGCCCTCCGGGGCGTTCGACCAGGCCCCCGGGATCCCGGGGAACCGCTGCGGCTGCGCGCCGAGCCAGTGCAGGCCGGTGATCGCCAGGAAGCCTTCCGGGCTTCTCAGCTCGGCCTCCCGCTCATCGCGCCACTGTTGCCACGCCTGCTCGAAAGTCACGCGCCGCACTCTACAAAGATCTGCGTTGCCAGGTCTTGCAATAGTCGCCGACTTTTACCCTCGGCTTCACCCGCGGGGCGTCTGTGCCTTCCTGTGGACCGTCGCCAGCAGGCGGATCGCGCCGCGCGCTGCGGTGGCCAGGACGAGGTACCAGATCGCGGCCACTATCAGCAGCGGGATGATCAGATGGTTGCGCTCCTCGAGCGCCTGGACGACCCCGAGCAGGTCGGTGACGGCGAGCACCGAGACCAGGCTGGTCGCCTGGAGCGTCGTCACCAGCAGGTCGCCGAGCGCGGTGAGCCGGTCGCCGCCGGAGAGAGCCCTCGCTGCGTACGCTCCCAGCGCCAGCGCCAGCCCGACGATCGCCGCATGGACCGGTGTGACCAGCCGGACCGTGTCGATGTGCACCCCCGGGATCCCGAAGGTGATGTCGGGAAAGACCAGCGCGATGTTGCTCCACAGCAGCAGGTGGACGAGCACCGGGATGCCGCCGAAGATCCAGACGTACGCCGCCGCGACACTGCTCAGCACCGGGTTCGCCGTCCGCTCCATCCTGCCCAGGACCAGCCCGAGCGCTGAGGCCAGGGCGAAGACCAGCACGGTGAGCCGGAGGGTCAGCCAGACCCCGGCGAGGACGTCAGGATGGAGCAGGTGGCCGACGACCGCGCGCGGGAGCAGGTTCTCGTTGGTCGCCAGGCTCCACAGGAGCCTCAGGAGAAGGAGGCCGACGAGGGCAGCGATCGCCCATTCGACTGTGTTGATCTCGACACGCCTCCGCCTAGCGGCTCCGGCGGCTCGACCAGCGGGCTTCCCGTCGGTCGAGCCGCGAGCGCTAGCGAGCGTGTCGAGACCAACACGGTCGTCGTCGGCAGCCGTCTCGGTCATCGCCGTGAACCCTGGCGTCACCCGGTGACCAGGAGGTTTCGGACAGCTGGTCATTCGCTGAAATCGCCGAGTCGGCGCATCCGACCCCTCTCGCTCGCTTCGCGAGATACGGGGTCAGATGCGCCGACTCGGCTATCTCTCAGTAGGAGGGTTGAGCCTGCACGTTCAGCTCGTCGAACTTGACCTTCTTCGCCGAGGCGACCCGCGGGTCACGCAGGTCGAAGACGTCGAAGCCGCGCTGGATCTCGTTGGAGTAGATGTAGCCGTTGTAGTAGTAGGTCGACCACGCGCCGGCGATGGTCGTCGTGTCCTCGAAGGGACCACGATCGAACCAGGCGATCTCCTTCGGGTTGGCCGAGTCGGTGAAGTCGTAGACGGAGATGCCGCCCTGATACCAGGCCTGGACCATGATGTCCTTGCCCTTGACCGGGATCAGCGAGCCGTTGTGGGCGACGCAGTTCTCGGTGTTGGACTGGGTGCGCGGGATCTTGTAGTACGACTTGAAGACCAGGTCGGAGCCCTCGATGTCGTAGATGCCGTTGGCGCCCTTCTCGGGGCCGACCTCCGGGTTGCAGACCGGCGCGCCGCCGCCGCCGAGCTCGTCGGTGAAGACGACCTTGGTGCCGCTGTTGTTGAAGGTCGCCGAGTGCCAGAACGCGAAGTTCTCGGTGTCTCGCACCCGCTCGGTCACGACCGGGTTCTCGCGATCGGAGATGTCCATCAGGATGCCGTCACCCATGCACGCACCCGCTGCGATGTCCTTGCTCGGGTAGGTGGTGATGTCGTGACACCCCGCGGTGTTGGTGTAGCCACCGTCTGGGAAGAGCACCGGCTCGTTCACCACGGCGGCGGTCTCCGGCGTCTTCGTCGGTATCTTCACGACGCTGATCTTGTCGTGCGGCCGCTGGCAGTCGGGGAACTCGTCGCGGGGACCGTAGGAGGAGACGTACGCGTAGACGGCCTTGCCGTCCTTGCTAGGCGCCAGCGAGTGTGTGTGCGAGCCGCACTTGGTCTCGACCGCGGCGACATATGCCGGCTGCGCCGGGTTGCTGATGTCGAAGACCCGGATGCCCTCCCAGGACTCCTTGATCGCCGCCGACTGCGCGACGTTGTCGCAGGTGTTGTTGCTGCGGCTGGAGTCGACGGAGAGGACCAGCAGGTCGCCGTGGACCGAGATGTCGTTCTGCGATCCCGGGCACACGACCTGGGTGACCAGCCGAGGCTTGTGGGGCTTCTTGATGTCGATGACGTTGAAGCCGTCGTAGTTGCCGGCGAAGGCGTAGTCGCCCTGGAACGCCAGGTCGCTGTTGAGTGCGCTGGTCGGCGTGAACGCCCCCGACTTGGGGAGGTTCGCGATCAGGTTCAGGTTGGGAGTGCCATCGGTGTCGCCGGCCTCCACGACCGGGTTGTTGACGCCGAGCTTCGCGATGTCGTTGCCTGGCGCACAGGCAGAGGCGAAGTTGTCACCGGCCGCGGCCAGGACCTTCTTCTCCGCCTCGGTGCAGCTCGGCTGAGGGGCGGCGCTCTTCGAGCCGTCGTGGGAGTGGGACTCGTCGGCCGAGGACGGGGCCGCGACGGCCAGCCCTCCAGCGACGATCATGGCCGATGCGACTCCGGCCAGGATATGGATGGGACGTCTCATGCGGGGGTCGCCTTCCGAGTCGACTGCCGTGCGGACAAACCACGGGCTCGTCGAGTCTAAGGAAATTTCCTTCCATGGACGACGAAATTGCATAAGTTTGCTACCTGCGTACGCCTCGGAAGGCAGGTCCATGCGGAAAATCGGTGTCCCCACCATTGCACTCGCTCTGCTGTTGCTCACCGGCTGTGCCGAAGAACAGGAGCCTCACGCCGGCCACGAACCGAGCTCGACAGGGTCGACCCAGTCGGCGCCCATCTTGCAGCCGGGCGCTCCAGGTGAGTCCGCGGGAACGATCGGGCCTTCGGACGTACCGGCCGATGCCGAGTGGAACCAGACCGACGCCACCTTCGTCACGATGATGATCCCGCACCACGCCCAGGCGTTGGAGATGACCGAGCTGGCTGTCACCCGTGCCGCCAGCGACGAGGTGAAATCGCTGGCCAGAAGCATCACCGCGGCGCAGGGGCCCGAGATCGTCTCGATGAGCGGATGGCTCCAGGCTCGCGACCTCGAGGTGCCCGCCGCCGACGATCTGTCGGACCACGCCGGCATGGCCGGCATGCTCACTCCCGAGCAGCTGAAGGAGCTCGGGGCGGCTCGGGGCGAAGAGTTCGACCGGCTCTTCCTGACCCGGATGATCGCTCACCACGAGGGCGCTCTCGTGATGGCCGCACCCGTGCTCCGCAAGGGCAGCGACACCATCGCCATGGAGATGGCCCAGGACGTCGAAGCCTCCCAGAAGACCGAGATCGGAATCATGCAGAAGCTGTTGGAATCCCAGTGAGTCGAATCCCAGCGAGGCGCCGCCTCGCCGTCGCGGCCGGTGTCTTCGTCGCCGTCGCTCTGACCCTCACGCTGCTGGTCTACACCGGCGTGGTCATGCCCACCCGCCTGTTCGCGGCGAAGTACGACGTACGCGGCATCGACGTCTCCCACCACAACGGCACCATCGACTGGCCGCAGGTCGCCGAGCAGGACATCGGCTTCGCCTGGCTCAAGGCGACCGAGGGGTCCGCGCACGTCGACTCGCGGTTCGCCGCGAACTGGTCAGGAGCGCGTGCCGCCGGGATCACCACCGGCGCCTACCACTTCATGAGCTTCGAGAGTCCTGGCGCGGACCAGGCGCACAACATGATCGCCACGGTCCCCCGCGTCGACGGCATGCTCGCGCCTGTCGTCGACCTGGAACCGTACGGTTCCTTCAAGGGGAACCTGCCGCCGGCCACCGAGGTGCACGCCATCCTCGATCCCCTGCTGAGCACGCTCGAGGACTACTACGGGATCGCGCCGGTCATCTACACCACGCCGACGGCCTATCGTGCCTATCTGGTCGACCGCTACCCCGACAATCCGATCTGGTTCCGGTCCGTCGCCTGGCCGCCGCGGGTGCCGGACGGACGCGACTGGTCGATCTGGCAGTACTCCAGCCGCGACCGGCTCGACGGGGTGGGCAGCGATGATGAGGCGTACGTCGACATGAACGTGCTCTCCGACGACGTGGACCTCGACTCGCTGGTTGTTCGCTGAAATCGCCGAGTCGGCGCATCCAACCCCTCCCGCTCGCTTCGCTCGCGAGACACGGGGTCAGATGCGCCGACTCGGCTGTCAATCAGTGGCCGTGACCGTGGCCGTGGCCGCCTGCGGGCGCCTCGTCCTCTTCCGGCTTGTCGACGACCAGGGTCTCGGTCGTGAGCAGCATGCCCGCGATCGAGGTGGCGTTGATCAGCGCGGAGCGGGTGACCTTGACCGGGTCGATGACGCCCTGGGCAACCAGGTCGCCGTACTCACCCGTGGCGGCGTTGAAGCCCTGGCCGACGCCGAGCTCGCGGACCTTGGTGGTGATGACGTAGCCGTTGTCGCCACCGTTCTCGGCGATCCAGCGCAGCGGCTCGTCGGCGGCCTTGCGGACGACGCGTACGCCGACCGCCTCGTCGCCCTCGAGGCCGAGGTCCTTCTCCAGCACCGAGACGGCGTGGATCAGGGCCGAGCCACCGCCGGGGACGATGCCCTCCTCGATGGCGGCGCGGGTCGCGGAGACAGCGTCCTCGATGCGGTGCTTCTTCTCCTTGAGCTCCACCTCGGTGTGAGCGCCGACCTTGATCACGCAGACGCCACCGGCGAGCTTCGCGAGGCGCTCCTGGAGCTTCTCGCGGTCCCAGTCGGAGTCGGTGCGCTCGATCTCGGCCTTGATCTCGTTGACACGAGCCTCGACGGTGGCAGCGTCGCCGCCACCCTCGACGATGGTCGTGTTGTCCTTGGACACGGTCACGCGACGAGCGGTGCCGAGCACCTCGAGGCCGACCTGGTCGAGCTTGAGGCCGACCTCCTCGGCGACGACCTGCGCACCGGTCAGGATCGCGATGTCCTGCAGCATGGCCTTGCGGCGGTCACCGAACGCGGGCGCCTTGACGGCGGTCGCGTTGAAGGTGCCCTTGATCTTGTTCACGACCAGGGTCGAGAGGGCTTCGCCCTCGACGTCCTCGGCGATGATGAACAGCGGCTTGCCGGCGGCGATGACCTTCTCCAGCAGCGGCAGGAACTCCTGGACGGAGCTGATCTTGCCCTGGACGAGCAGGATCAGCGGCTCGTCGATGACGGCCTCCATCCGCTCCTGGTCGGTCACGAAGTACTGAGAGATGTAGCCCTTGTCGAACTGCATACCCTCGGTGAACTCGAGCGCGGTCCCGGTGGTGTTGGACTCCTCGACGGTGATCACACCGTCCTTGCCGACCTTGGCGAAGGCCTCGGCGAGGATCTCGCCGATCTTCGCGTCGCGGGAGGAGATGGTGGCGACGGAGGCCATGTCGGACTCGTCGACGACCTCACGGGCGGCGGCGCGCAGCGCGTCGCCGACGGCGGTCGCAGCTGCGTCCATACCGCGCTTGAGGCTCATCGGGTTCGCGCCGGCGGCAACCGCGCGCAGACCCTCGTGGACCATCGCCTGGGCGAGGACGGTCGCGGTGGTCGTACCGTCACCAGCGATGTCGTTGGTCTTGGTCGCAACCTCCTTGGTGAGCTGAGCACCAAGGTTCTCGAACGGGTCGTCCAGTTCGATCTCACGGGCGACGGTGACACCGTCGTTGGTGATCGTCGGGGCGCCCCACTTCTTGTCGAGGACGACGTAGCGGCCCTTGGGCCCCAGCGTCACCTTGACGGCGTTGGCGAGGGCGTCGACGCCACGCTCGAGGGCGCGGCGGGCGTTCTCGTCGAACTCCAGGATCTTCGGCATTTCACATACTCCCTAGTACGCACGGACGCGGCCGGGCCGGCTGGCCCGGCCGCGTCAGATGTGCGAGACGGATGATCGTCAGGCGATGACCGCGAGGATGTCGCGGGCGGAGAGGATGAGGTACTCCTCGCCGGCGTACTTCACCTCGGTGCCGCCGTACTTGCTGTAGATGACCTTGTCGCCGACGGCGACGTCCAGCGGAACGCGGTTGCCCTTGTCGTCGATACGACCCGGGCCGAGCGCCAGGACCTCGCCCTCCTGGGGCTTCTCCTTGGCGGTGTCCGGGATGACCAGACCGGAGGCGGTGGTCTGCTCGGCCTCGACGGCCTTGACGACGATCCGGTCCTCAAGAGGCTTGATGTTGACCGACACTGTGTCGACCTCCCCATTTCTTTTCTACGGAGTCAGACTGGTGGGTGTTGCTACGTCTGTGCTTGCGATGTGCCACGTACGCCGTCGCGGGGGTCGCACCCGGCTCGCAAGCGTTGGCACACTCAGGGGGAGAGTGCCAATGCAGACGTTAGCACTCGCCCGCAATGAGTGCCAGCGTGACCGCTCTATCGCTGGCCGGGGAGCCTCACGAGCAGTGCGATCATGCCGGCCAGGAGACCGACGATGATGATGCCGGCGGCGACCACGAGCGACCGCAGACCATCCTCGTCGTCGTCCTCGTCGAGCGAGGTGACCCGGAGCTCCTCACCGTCGTTCAGCCGCGTCATCTGTGACGACTCCTCGGACTGCTCGGAGATATCCTTGGGAGTCTGCCGACCGGGTGCCGGGGTCGCCGGGGACGCACTGGCCGACGGCGTACGTTCGCTCTGCTCGCCCCTCTTCGCGGCGTCCGTCTTCTTGCTCTCTGCCGGGGTGCTCTGGTGCGCCTCGGCTTCGGCCGTCTCGTCGGCCTTGTCGGGCTTGCGGCCTTCGTCGCGCTCGTCTCGGTCGTCGCGGTCGCCCTTGTCGCGGTCGTCCCAGTCGTTCCCGTCGTCGCGGTCGTCCTGGGGATGCTCGTCGGTGTCGGTGTCGTTGTCGGCGTCGGGCTCGTCGGAGGCATCGACGACCCGGGCGTACTCCACCGAATAGCCCGCGAGCGGCCGCCCGCCGCTGTGCCAGACGACCGCCGTACGTTGCGGCGTGGAGAGCGTCCGCACCTCCGAGCCTCCCTTCCGGCCCCGGCTGTCCACGCAGTAGGAGACGATCAGGTAGCCCTCGGGCGAGGTCGCCACTGCCGAGGAGTCACCGTCCAGCTCGCGGTAGCCGTCTCCGTGCCCGCAGTCGCGCACCGGCGTGATCGTGTCGGCCGATGCGGGCGCAGCGAACAGCAACGACAGCAGGACCGTCATCCCTGCAAGCGCCCAGAGGCTCGCCGGGACTCGACGCGGGGGTCTGCACACCCGGCGGATCCTAGGGCAGAAACACCCACTGGGGTAATGGGCTTTTGTCCGGACCGGAAACCGGCCTGAGAGGATCGGAGTATGGATCTCGCCGCCTTCGCCTGGTTGCTGACCGACGACGGCCAGCGGCTGTTGGCCCGGGCGACCGAGATGACAGCGGCGGCACCGACCGGCGGTAGGGTTGGCGGCAAGTCTGCGAGCAGGGCTGCGGGCAAGGGTGAGGGCAAGAGTTCGGCCTTGGCCGTGCAGGCCGCCCTGCGCAAGGACGAGACGGCCGAGCGCGTGGCCGCGGCGATGACCCAGGTGGATCTGCGCCGGAAGGCGGCAGCCAAGTTCGGTGACCTGGCGCCGAAGATGTACTTCACCCCCGACGGTCTCGAACAGGCCACTCGCCTCGCCGTCGCCCACCATCGGGCCGCCCGCCTGCGCGCCTTCAACGCGGCGAGCGTCATCGATCTGGGCTGCGGGATCGGCGGCGACCTGATCGCGGCCGCGCGTGCAGGCCTCACCGCTGCCGGGGTCGATCACGATCCGGAGCGAGTCGCCATCGCCCAGGCGAACCTCGACGCCCTAGGGCTGCCCGGCGCCGTCACCGTCGCCGACGCGACGACCGTCGATCATTCGCCTTTCGACGTGGCGTACGCCGATCCGGCGCGTCGTGGCGCCAAGGGCCGAGTCTTCTCCGCGGAGGGGTGGACGCCGCCGTGGTCGTGGGTGGAGACGCTCTTCGCGCGGGATGCGTGTGTGAAGGTCGCGCCGGGGATCCCGCACGACCTCGTACCCGAGAAGGTCGAGGCCGAGTGGGTCAGCGACCGTGGCGAGGTCAAGGAGGCCGCACTGTGGTCGGGCTCGCTGGCCAGTACGCAGCGGCGGGCCACCGTGATCGGCGAGCGCGGCCTGGCGACGCTCACCACCGAGGACGACCCGGGCGGTGAGGTCGGCGCCGTCGCCGAGTTCCTCTACGAGCCGGACGGGGCGGTCATCCGTGCCGGGCTGGTCACCGCCGTCGCCGCCGGGGTGCAGGGTCATCTGATCGACGAGCACATCGCGTACGTGACCTCCTCCGCCTCGTTCGAGACGCCCTTCGCCCGCGGTTATCAGGTGCTCGAGGAGCTTCCGTATCGAGAGAAGCAGCTCAAGGCGGCGCTGCGCGAGCGTGGCGTCGGGAGGCTGACGATCAAGAAACGCGGTGTACAGGTCGTGCCCGAGCAGCTTCGCAAGCGGCTGGCACTGTCCGGTCCCGAGGAGGCCACGATCGTGCTGACCAGGGTTGGCGGAGAAGGAACGTGCCTGTTGGTGCGGCCCTTCTAGACCAGGACGCTGGTCACGGGCTGGGAAGAGTCGGCGGGAAGGTCCAGGGCCGAGGGAGTACGTCCCCTCGCGACCATCTCTGACCCCAGAGCCGCGACCATCGCGCCGTTGTCCGTGCACAGGCCGGGGCGTGGGACCCGAACCCGGATGCCGAGCTTGGTGGCACGCTCCTCCGCGAGCACCCGAAGCCGGCTGTTCGCCGCCACTCCGCCACCGATGATGATGTCCTCGATGCCTTCGGAGGAGGCTGCATCGAGGGCCTTCCTCACCAAGACGTCGACCACAGCCTCCTGGAAGCTGGCGGCCACATCGGCGACCGGCACCGGCTCGCCGCTGCGCTCCTTGGCCTCGATCCAGCGGGCGACCGCTGTCTTGAGGCCCGAGAAGGAGAAGTCGAAGCGGTGTCGTTCCAGGTCGCGACGGTTGGTGAGCCCGCGAGGGAAGTCGATCGCGATCGAGCTGCCCGACGTGGCGGTCCGGTCGATCACCGGGCCGCCGGGGAACCCGAGACCGAGCAGACGAGCGACCTTGTCGAAGGCCTCACCGGCGGCATCGTCGATGGTCGCACCCATCGGGTCGACGCCCACGGTGATGTCGGTGACCTTGAGCAGGCTGGAGTGGCCGCCGGAGACGAGCATGGCGACGCAGGGCTCCGGAAGCGGTCCGTGCTGCAGCTGGTCGACTGCGACGTGGGAAGCGAGGTGGTTGACCCCGTAGATCGGCTTGTCGAGACCGAGCGCGAGCGCCTTGGCCGCCGCCACGCCGACCAACAGAGCGCCGGCGAGCCCGGGGCCTGAGGTGACGGCGATCGCGTCGACGTCGTGAAGCTTGATGCCCGACTCCTGACAGGCACGCTCGATCGTCGGCACCATCGCCTCCAGGTGCGCCCGACTCGCTACCTCGGGCACGACCCCACCGAACCGGGCATGTTCCTCGACGCTGCTCGCCACCGCGTCTGCCAGCAGCGTGTGACCGCGCACCACCCCGATCCCGGTCTCGTCGCACGACGTCTCGATCCCGAGGACCAAGGGCTCATCAACGAGGGCGCCAGAAGTCATGGGCCCATTCTGCCTTCACCCCGACATCTGGCGCCGCAGCACCCGGCGGACGCGCAGTCCGCGCTGGCCCCGTCCGCGCTGGCCCCGTCCGCGCTCTGTGGTGTCTCTCGCGGCCGAACGATTCTTCGTTCGGCCGCGATGACCGGAACGGACGTTCATTCACCTCGCCGTCCCGAACGAACATTCGTTCACCCCGCCGTCCCGAACGAACATTCATTCACCCCGCCCTCCCGAACGAACATTCATTCACCCCGCCCTCCCGAACGAACATTCATTCACCCCGCCCTCCCGAACGAACATTCATTCACCCCGCCGTCCCGAACGAACATTCGTTCACGCCAGACACCACCCTCCCGCCGACCGAGCAGATGTCCGCCGGCCAACACTTGGCAGATCGTCGCGATCCGTCAGGCCGCGAGGCCGCGATCCCCAGGACCACGATCCTCACGATCACGATCCTCACGACCACGACCGTCAGCGCTGCTGCCTTGGTCATCGCTCAGCGCGGCGAAGGCCGCGGCCCAGAGGTCGTGCGCAACCCCGGTGTCGATCGGATCTGCGGAGCAGAGCGAGTCCCACAGCCCGCGAAGCAGGATCACCAGCCCGCTCGACTCGAAGTCGGTGAGCTCGCGGCCGATCGAGCTACGGAACCAGAACCTGACGTCGTGCCAGAGCTCTCGGACGGCCTCGCCGACGTCGTCGTTCGATCTCGCGAGCTCCTCGATCCCCAACCAGGCCCGCGCGAAGAACTTCTCGTCGGCGGTCGAGGGAAGATACCCGTCCCATCCTCGGTCGTTCACTCGCTGGGCGAGCTGCTCCCAGTAGATGCCGGCAAATCCCGAGGCCGCATGGGGCAGCATGCTCTCGTAACCGGCGAACCAGGTGTGCAGCGTCGACGAGCCCATGTTCGCTGCGTCGGCAACCACTCTGAGAGTGGGTGGACGCAGGCCGTCACGGCCGATCGTCCGCGCCAATGCGACACCAGCCGTCTGAGATTCGAACCTGTTGCGGTTGAAGGCCATGGCATTGATCGCACCACAGACCACCGACATTTCAGCCAGAGGACGCAGCTGAGCCGGGCAGATCCATCGCCAGCACGATCCCCGTCGCCCCATCGCGGTAGTAGCGCTCGCGGCGGTCGATCTCGATGAATCCGGCCTGGTGATAGAACTCGAGGGCCGCGACGTTGTTCTCGCGCACCTCGAGAAGGAGGCGCTCGGCGCCTTCGCTCCGAGCAAGGTCGATCGAAGCGGTGAGAAGCGAACCACCGATGCCACGGCGGCGCTGCTGTTCGGCGGTCGCGATCCGTTGGAGCTCTGCGATCTCGTAGACCACGCTCACCAACGCATGCCCGACGACGGTTCCCGCATCATCTTCGGCCACCAGGATGCGGACCGTGGGCATCTTGCCCTCGATCGCCACCTGCAGATACGCAGGCGTCCACGCGTCGTCGGGGAAAGCCTCGAGCTCGAGCGCGGCGATCTCGTCGACGTCGTCCGGGCCGGCCGAGCGTACGGTCACCTGGGGGTCACCGTCTTCTTGGACTGAGCAGCCTGATCCACCGCGTCGGGCCGGCGCAGATAGAGCGGCTCAGGGTCCATCAGCTCGATCCGCTCCTCGGCCACCGCCCGTGCCAGCCAACCCGCAGACGGACGTTGCGGCCCCAGCGGCGAGGGGAACGCGTCCGGATAGAGCAGAGCCCCCTCCCCGACCACCGGCACCGAGGTCGCCACCTCCGCCGGCCGGGCCACGACAGGCCCCTCGAGGCGAGCACCGTCGGGGCCATAGGAAGCCAGGTAGACCTCCTTGCGCCGCGCATCCGTCGCCACAAAGAACGATCCGTCGGTGGTCGAGCTTGTCGAGACCACCCCGGACGACACAGCCTCCACCGCCAGCACATCCAACGAGCACGCCGCATAGACCGGGATCTCCAGCGCGAACCCGAGCGTCCGCGCCGTGACCAGCCCGACCCGCAGCCCGGTGAACGGTCCAGGCCCGGCTCCGACGGCGATGGCGGTCAGGTCCTGGCGTACGATCCCGGCCGCCGTCAGGACCTCGGAGATCAGCGGCGCGAGCTGCTCGCCATGCTTCATGGCACGGTCGGAGACCATCTCGGCGACGACGTCGTCGCCATCGTGGAGAGCCACGGTCACCTGTGGCGTGGCGGTGTCAAAAGCGAGAAGCACACTCACAGCCTAGAGCGCGCTGAGGTCCACGCCGCGCCAGCGGGCCCCGACCGGGACGATCTCCACGCGTCGAGGATCCGCGCCGTCGGGCGCCTCGACCAGGTCCAGCGGAGCCTCGTCAGCCTCGGCACGCACGATCCGGATCTCCAGCCGCGACTCGGAGAGCCCTTCGGCCAGGCCCTCACCCCACTCCACGACCGTGACCGCATCGTCGAGATCGGTGTCGAGATCGAGGTCGTCGAGCTCTTCGATCCCACCGAGTCGATAGGCGTCGACGTGGACGAGCTCTGGCCCGCCGACGGTCGAAGGATGCACCCGAGCGATCACGAAGGTCGGGGAGGTGACCTCGCCACGTACGCCGAGCCCGGCACCGAGGCCCTTGGTGAAGGTGGTCTTGCCGGCACCGAGACCGCCGGAGAGGACGAGCACGTCCCCCGCGTCGACCAGCGCGGCCACCCGTCGGCCCAGCTCGAACATGGCGTCGGCGTCGAGTGCCTCGACGACGTGCTCGTTCAGCGGACGACGGAGCCGGATCTCAGGTACCGCCCGGGATTGCTCGCGGCCCCGCTCGCGCCTGAAGCCTTGCCGCTCCCAGAACCGCAACGTCTCCGGAAGCTCCTCGCGCGCGATCACCGCAAGGTCGCCGAAACCCTCCGCACGCGCGACTCCGGCGGCGTACGTCACCATCTTGTGCGCCACCCCATGACCCTGCTGATCAGGTAGAACAGCGAACCGGCGCAGCCACATCGTCAAGTCCGCGGGGTCCATGAGAACGGCCCCGACAGCGACACCGTCCAACCGCGCCAGCACGCCCCCGAACCCGGCGAGGCGCTCCTTCATCGATCCCTCGGTCTCGCCGAGCGCCTCAGCCGGCGGGTCCAACGGCGGGCGGGCCGAGAAGGCAGCCCGGACGATACCGAGCACCTCGGCCGCAGCCTCCGGCCCGACCCGCTCGAAGACGAGCGTCATGCCGAAGCCGCATCCCGGGTCGCCGAGGCCAGCAGCTGATCGAGCTCGGCGTTGACCTGACCGTGCCTCTCGAGGATGACCATGTGCCCGGCCTTCTCGCACTCGACCAGCCGCGACCCGGGAATGTAGGAGTGCAGCTTGCGGCTGTGACCGATCCCGGTGAGTCGGTCGGCGGTGCCGCAGATGATCGTGGTCGGCACCCGCCCCATCGCGGCGACGCTCGAGAACTTGTCCAGCGCGCGGAAGCTCGGGAAGAACTCTGCGACGACCTCGAACGGCGTCTGCGAGAGCAGTCCGTCGACGAACTGGACGTACGTCTCGGGCACCTCGTCCCCGAAGGCGAACACGTCGGTGAACACGGTCGCCACCGAGGCCCCCATGGCGCGGAACCGGTCGACGATCCCATGCCCCCTCGCGAGCGTCCTGATGGTGCGGTTGGCGATCCCGCCGGACAGCTTGGCCGGAAGCACCGGGATCAACAGCCGGCTCGGGTCCAGGCCACCTGCGGTCGTCGAGATCAGGGCGACGCCGATGATTCGGCCGCCCTCGTCGTAGGGAGCGAAGAGCTCGGGATGGTCCTCGGCGAGCGCGGCGATGGTCATCCCACCCATCGAGTGGCCGACCAGGATCACCGGCCCCTCCGGCACCACCGCGTCCAGCACCCGGAGCAGATCGTCACCGAGCTGGTCGATGGTGGCGTTGCCGAGCGAGGACCGGCCGCTGCGACCGTGGCTGCGCTGGTCGTAGAAGACCGACCGCACCAGACCGCGGTACGCCGCCCGCTGGAAGTGCCAGCAGTCGAGGTTGAGGCAGTAGCCGTGGACGAAGACGAGCGTCACCTCGCTCGACCCGCCGTTGTGAGCCGGGTCGACCTCGTCGACCTCGACGTGAAGAGGTACGCCGTCGGCGGTCACCACGGTGACCGGGCACGATCGCAGCGTGCCGAGCGGAGTCCGGTCCGTGGGGCGTTCCTCGATCGCGCGACGGCGCTTCTTGACCACCATCGCGCCCCGCGCGGCAGCGGCCACCGCCGCCGCTCCCAACGTCCCGGCCGCGATCTGGCCGACTCGTGTTGCGATGCTCATTGGTCGCCTTCCTGCTCGCTGTCGACGTAACGCCGCTTCATCCGCCCGCCGATCCGGGTGACGATCTCGTAGGCGATGGTCTCGCTCGCCTCGGCCCAGTCCTGGGCGGTCGGTTCACCGTCGGCGCCGGTCCCCCACAGGACCACCTCGGCACCCGGCTCGATCGAGGTGTCGTCGCCGAGGTCGACCATGATCTGGTCCATGCAGACGGTGCCACGTACGGGCCGCTGCACCCCACCGACCCACACCGACGCCCGGTTTCCGGCGCGGCGCTGGATGCCCTCGGCGTAGCCGACCGGGATCAGCCCCACCGTCGTCGGCTCCTCGGCCACCCAGGTGTGGTTGTAGGAGACGCCAGCGCCGGCGTCGATCCGCTTCACCAGCGCCAGCTCGGCCCGCACGGTCATCGCCGGAACGAGCCCGAGCTCCGCCCACGGCGATCCATCGACGCCGGGCGCAGGGTCGATGCCGTACGTCGCGACCCCGACCCGCACCAGATCCAGCCGCGCGCTGGGACGCAGCAGCGCTCCCGCGGAGTTGGCGAGGTGGCGTACCTCGGGCCGCAGGCCCGCTTGCTCGGCGATCGTGACCGCCTCGGCGAAGACCTTCTCCTGGAGTGCGCTGGCCGGATCCGCGGGATCCTCCCCGGATGCGAAGTGCGACCAGATCCCGGTGACGCGGAGCGCCCCTTCGGCCTCGAGGATGCGCGCCAGCGCGACCAGGTTCGACCAGTCCGCGAACGCCGCGCCGCCCCGGGAGAGCCCGGTGTCGACCTTGAGCTGCACCCGCGGCGTACGTCCCAGGGCGTCGCCGGCCGCGGCGAACTTCTCCAGGTCGGTGACGGTGTAGGCGGTGACGTCGATGTCTGCGGCCACGAGGTCCTCGACGGGCTCGCTGGGCATGATCAACCACGCCAGCAACCGACCCTGGTCGCCGGCCGCACGCAACGCGAGTGCCTCGTCGGCAGAGGCCACCCCGAGCCAGTCCGCGCCGCCCTCACGGGCCGCCCGCGCGGCCTCGACCAGGCCGTGCCCGTAGCCGTCGGCCTTGACGACCGTCATGATCGGCGTACGCAGATATTCCCTCAGCCGCGAGACGTTGTGTCGGATCGCGGCGAGGTCGATGACGATCTCGGCTCGCCGCAGCGGAGCCCGAGTCGCTGGCCTCGGTGACATGGTGTCAAGGGTAGTTCGTGCGCAGCGCTCTATCGGGAAGGGGGCGAGACAGCAGGAAGGGATCGGATGACGGCTGGTATCGCGGCAGCGACTCCGCTCGCAGTGACCGGTCCACCCGCGCTCGCCAGCGTCGCAGCCGCGCCGTGCAGCCAGGCCCCTGCCGAGGCGGCGTCGATGGGGGCGAGCCCGGCAGCGAGCAGCGAGCCGATCAGCCCGCCGAGCACGTCCCCGGACCCGGCGGTGGCGAGCCATGAGGTTCCGGTCGTGTTGACCCGTACCGGCGTGTCGGGGTCGGGTGAGGCGATCGTGGTACGCCGCCCCTTGAGCAGCACCACGGCGTCGAACCGCTTGGCCGCGAGCCGCGCATAGTGCAGCGGACGCGCTTCGATGTCGCCGCGGTCCTCGCGGATCAGCGCCGCCAGCTCGCCTGCGTGCGGCGTCAGGATCGCGGGCACACCGAGCGGCCCGGTCAGCGGACGCAGGCTGTCGGCGTCGATGACCAGCGGTACGCCGCTGGCCCGCGCGAACGCGAGCGCACTGTTGGCACCGTCGGCGCTGCCGGAGCCGACCACCCAAGCCTGCGCCTGGCCGTCGCCGACGACCTCCGGGTGGAGCCGTTTGACCCACTCCGAGGCGGTGCCGACGTAGCGCACCATCCCGGCGAGCCCGGTGTTGGCGCCGGAGACGGCCAGCAGCGCAGCGCCGGGATAGGTGGCGCTGCCGACCCGCAGCCCGACCACGCCGCGGCTGTACTTGTGCACGTCGGGCGCCGGTCGCGGCATCAAGGCGGCCACATCGACGGCCTCGAGGCTCTCGATGATCGGCGCCGGCAGCTCGAGCCCGATGTCGACCAGCCGCACCGTGCCGCACGCGGAGGCCGCCGGGTCGAGCAGATGACACGGCTTGTAGGTGCCGAAAGAGACGGTCAGGTCCGCGCTCACGTGAGCTCCGTCGATCTCCCCGGTATCGACGCAGACCCCGCTCGGCGTGTCGACCGCGACCACAGGAACCCCGGCGAGCCCCTCCAGCGCCGCCTCGGCCTCCGGGCGCAGGCCTGGCTTCCCGCCGATCCCCACGATCCCGTCGATCACGACATCAACCGTGTTGGTCTCGACACGGGCTCGCTGGCGCTCGCCCGGCTCGACCAGCGTTGCGTCGGCTCGACGAGCGGCGCCCCCGTCGGTCGAGCCGGTTTCGTGAGGTACGAACGAACCCGTGTCGAGACCAACACAGTGCCCTCCCGCCGCCCTCAACGCCGCCACCCCGCCCGCATGCGCCCGGTCCGACAGCAACCACGCCTCGACCCATGCCCCACGACGCGCGAGCAGCGCCCCGGCGTACAGCGCATCTCCGCCGTTGTCCCCGCTCCCGACGAGCAGCACGACCCGTTTCCCATAGGCGCCGCCCAAGTGATCGATGACCGCGTAGGCCAGTCCGGCGGCCGCACGCTGCATCAGGGCGCCTTCGGGCAGGCTCGCCATCAAGGCTCTCTCTGCTGCTCTGACCTGCTCAACCGAGTGCGCACGCCGCATGCGACCAAGCCTACGCGTCCCGGCCCTGGACCGGACGGGCCGAAGGGCTCGATCCAACACCGAAGGGCTCGATCAAGCGCCGAAGGGCTCGATCAAGCCCTGTCAGTCCTCCAGGACGACCATGGCCGAGGCGATCCCGGCATCGTGGGAGAGCGAGAGATGGACGGTGACGACCCCGAGCTTCGTGGCCTGCGCCAGCACCGTGCCCCGGAGCTCGAACCGCGGCTGCCCGGACGACTCCGAGACCACCTCGGCGTCGTGCCACTCCATCCCCTGCGGGGCACCGAGCGCTTTGGCGAGCGCTTCCTTCGCGGCGAACCTGGCGGCCAGCGACGCCATCGGCTTGGTCGCCTCAGCGGGAGTGAACAGGCGCTCGCGCAGCCGCGGCGTACGCTCCAGCGACTCCTCGAAGCGTCCGAGGTCGCAGACGTCGATCCCGACTCCGATCACAGCCATCAGCGCATCACTCGACCGTGACGGACTTGGCGAGGTTGCGGGGCTGGTCGACGTCGTAGCCGAGCTCGGTGGCGAGCTGGCAGGCGAAGAGCTGCAACGGTACGACCGCGACGAGCGGCTGGAGCAGCACCGGCACCTTGGGCAGCCGGATGATCGTGTCGGAGACCGCGTCGACCGAGTCGTCGCCCTCCTCGACCAGAGCGATGGTCCGCGCCCCGCGAGCGCGCACCTCCATGATCCCCGAGCGCATCTTGTCGTGCAGGAAGTCGCGGCCGCGCGGGGGCACGATGCACCAGATCGGCAGCCCCTCCTCGACCAGCGCGATCGGGCCGTGCTTGAGCTCGCCGGCGGCGAAGCCCTCGGCGTGCAGGTAGGCGAGCTCCTTGAGCTTGAGCGCACCCTCCAGCGCGACCGGGTAGCCGGCGTGGCGCCCCAGGAACAGGAACGCCCGGCGGCCCGCATATTCACGCGCGAGGTCATAGACCTGCGGCGCCGTCTCCAGCACCTTCTCGACTGCCGCGGGCATCGCCTCGAGCTGGGTCATCACGCCGTCGATCTCGTCGCCGTACATGGTGCCCTTGACCTGGGCCAGGTAGAGCGCGAGCAGGTAGCAGGCGACCAGCTGGGTGACGTACCCCTTGGTCGAGGCGACCCCGATCTCCGGGCCGGCGTGGGTGTAGATGACCGCGTCGGACTCGCGCGGGATCGTGGAGCCGTTGGTGTTGCAGATCGCCAGCACCTTCGAGCGCTGCGAGCGCGCGTGCCGGATCGCCTGCAGCGTGTCGGCGGTCTCGCCGGACTGCGAGATCGCCACCACGAGGGTGGAGTTGTCGAGGATCGGGTCGCGGTAGCGGAACTCGGAGGCCAGCTCGACCTCGACCGAGATCCGGCACCAGTGCTCGATGGCGTACTTCGCGACCATGCCCGCGTAGAACGACGTCCCCGCGGCGATGATGATGATCTTGGTGACCTCGCGCAGCTCGTCGTCGTCGAGCCGCATCTCGTCGAGGTGCAGAGACCCCGAAGGCGTACGCCGCCCCAGCAACGAGTCGGCGACGGCCCGAGGCTGCTCGAGGATCTCCTTGCGCATGAACCAGTCGTGGCCGTCCTTCTCGGCGGCGGCCAGGTCCCAGTCGACGTGGAAGCGGCGACCCTCGGTGACGGTGCCGTCGAAGTTGGTGACCGTCGCCCCCTCGCGGGTGATCGTGACGACCTGGTCCTGGTCGAGCTCGAGGGCCTCGCGGGTGTGCTCGATGAAGGCGGCGACGTCGGAGCCGAGGAACGACTCCCCCTCGCCGAGACCGACCACGAGCGGGCTGTTGCGCCGGGCGGCGACGACCCTGGACGGGTCCTCGGCGTCGATGGCGACGAAGGTGAACGCACCTTCGAGGATCGAGCAGACCTTCTGCATCGCGACGGTCAGATCGGCTCCGCCGACGACCTCGCGCTCGAGCAGGTGGGCCGCGACCTCGGTGTCGGTCTGCGAGGTGAACTCGTGACCGTCGCTCTCCAGCGAGGCCCGCAGCTCGGCGAAGTTCTCGATGATGCCGTTGTGCACGACCGCGACGCGGCCGGTGCGGCCGACGTGCGGGTGGGCGTTGCCGTCGGTCGGGCCGCCGTGGGTCGCCCAGCGGGTGTGGCCGATCCCGGTCGTCGACGCAGGCAACGGCGAGTCCGCGATCGCCTTCTCCAGGTTGGCGAGCTTGCCGGCCTTCTTGTCCACGGCCAGCTCGCGGTCCGCCACGAGGGCGATCCCCGCCGAGTCATAGCCGCGGTACTCCAACCTCCGCAGGCCATCGATCACGACGCCCTGCGCCGACCGGTCTCCGACGTACCCAACGATGCCGCACATGGCCGATGATCCTACGGCTCTCATGGGCCCCATAAGGAAGCGGCGGCGATGGTGCGTAACAATCGTTGCCATGTCACACCCCGGGCCACACGGCGATGACCGCGGCTCTTCGCCCTACGTCGAGCTCGACCGTAGCGCGTGGGCAGAGCTCGCGACCGAGACCGAGAGTCCGCTGACCGAGGCCGAGATCGAGTCGCTACGTGGCCTGGGCGACCAGATCGACCTCAACGAGGTCGAGGAGGTCTACCTGCCGCTGAGTCGGCTGCTCAGCCTCTACGTCAGCGCCTCGGACAGGCTCCACGACCAGCAGGAGCTGTTCCTCGGCAAGGCGATGCCGGAGCGTACGCCCTTCGTCATCGGCGTCGCCGGGTCCGTCGCCGTCGGCAAGTCGACCACCGCCCGCGTGCTCCAGCAGATGCTCGCCCACTGGCCCGAGCACCCCAACGTCGCGCTGGTCACCACCGACGGGTTCCTCTACCCCAACGCCGAGCTCGAGCGGCGCGGCCTGATGGAGCGCAAGGGCTTCCCGGAGTCCTACGACCGCAAGGCCCTGCTCCGTTTCCTCGTCGACCTCAAGTCTGGTGAGGACGAGGTGCGCGCGCCGATCTACTCACACCTGACCTACGACGTCACCGACCGGACGGTGACAGTCAAGAAGCCCGACATCGTCATCCTCGAGGGGCTCAACGTCCTGCAGCCCTCGCGGGTCCGCGCCGACGGCACCATCTCGCTGGCCCTCTCCGACTTCTTCGACTTCTCCGTCTTCGTCGATGCCGACTCGCGCGACATCAAGCAGTGGTACGTCGAGCGCTTCCTGCGGCTGCGCGAGACCGCCTTCCGCGACCCGTCGTCGTACTTCACCAAATACGCCGCCCTGTCCCACGACGAGGCCGTCACCCGTGCCACCGCGATCTGGAACGAGATCAACGGGCCGAACCTCCGCGAGAACGTCCTCCCCACCCGCTCCCGCGCCACCCTCGTCCTCCGCAAGGACCGCGACCACTCCGTCCGCTACGTACGCCTGCGGAAGATCTGATCCCTCCGCTGGTCGAGCCGGGTTCGTGAGGAACGATCGAACCCGTGTCGAGACCAACACGGTCCCATCAGCGCTCGATGGACTGTGTTGGTCTCGACACGCCTCCGCCTAGCGGCTCCGGCGGCTCGACCGACGGTGGTTGATCAGAGCGCGAGCCGCGCGCGTACGACGTCCGCGAGCCGCTCGGCACACGCCTCGGCCTCGTGGTGAGTCGGAGCCTCGACCATGACGCGTACGAGGTTCTCGGTGCCGGACGGGCGCAGCAGGATCCGCCCGGAGCCGGCGAGGGCGGTCTCCTCGGCGGCGACGGCCTCGAGGAGACCGGAGTCGGTCTTGCATCGGGCCTTGTCGACGCCCTTGACGTTGAGCAGGACCTGCGGGAGTCGGGTGACGACGGAGGCGAGGTCGGCGAGGGTGCGGCCGGTGAGGGTCATCCGCTGCAGGACGTGCAGCGCGGTGAGGATGCCGTCGCCGGTGGTGGCGTGCTCGCTCATGATGATGTGGCCGGACTGCTCGCCACCGATGGCATAGCCGCCGCGGCGCATCTCCTCGAGGACGTAGCGGTCGCCCACGGCGGTCTGCTTCACGTGGACGCCCGCGGCCTCCATCGCCTTGACGAAACCGAGGTTGCTCATCACAGTGACGACCACGGTGTCGCCCGGGAGCCGGCCGGCGTCGTGGAGCCCGAGGGCGAGGATCGCGATGAGCTGGTCGCCGTCGACGAGGTTGCCCTCGCCATCGACGGCCAGGCAGCGGTCGGCGTCGCCGTCCCAGGCGAACCCGACGTCGGCGCCGTGCTCGACGACCGCCTTCTGCAGCATCTCCGGGTGGGTCGAGCCGACGCCGTCGTTGATCGAGAGCCCGTCGTTGACGTCGTTGATCGCGATCACCGTCGCGCCGGCCTCGCGCAGGGCCAGCGGGCCCGCAGTGGCCGCAGCGCCGTTGGCGCAGTCGACGACGACGGTCAGTCCGTCGAGGCGCTGCTCGAGCGTGGAGACCAAGTGGGCTGCGTACGCCTCCACAGGGTTCTCGTGGAACGAGATCCGGCCCACCGATGCGCCGGTCGGGCGGTCCCACGGCTCGTCGAGGTGCGCCTCGATCCGGTCCTCGAGCACGTCGTCGAGCTTGTGCCCGCCGCGCTGGAGGAACTTGATGCCGTTGTCGGGCATCGGGTTGTGCGAGGCCGAGATGACCACGCCGAGATCAGCCTGAAGAGCCGCCGTGAGATAGGCGACCCCCGGGGTCGGCAGCACGCCCACCTCGATCACGTCGCAGCCGGCCGAGGCCAGACCGCCGGCGACCGTCGCCTGCAGGAACTGTCCCGAGACGCGCGAGTCGTTGCCGATGACGGCCAGCGGCTTGCGCGGTCCATCGGGGTCTGAACGGAGTGGCCCCGAGCCTGTCGAGACCACCCGCAGCTCCTCGGTCAGGACCAGTGCTGCAGACGTCGCCAGGTTCTGGGCGAGCGAGGCGGTGAGAACCTCGCCGTTCGCGAGACCGCGAACTCCATCAGTGCCGAAAAGGCGTGCCACGTGCGTGTGACCTTCTTTCCTACGTACGTCGGCCCCCGCCCGAAAAGAGTTGGGGTGCCTCGGCAAGCCGAGGCACCCCAACAATGCTAGGCGATCTCTTGGGCGATCAGCGCTTGCTGAACTGCGAAGCCTTACGGGCCTTCTTGAGACCGGCCTTCTTCCGCTCCACGACGCGAGCGTCGCGGGTCAGCAGACCGGCCTTCTTCAGGGTCGGGCGGTTGGCCTCTTCGTCAACGATGTTGAGCGAGCGGGCCACGCCGAGACGCAGCGCGCCGGCCTGGCCGGCGATGCCGCCGCCGTCGATACGGGCGATCACGTCGAAGCGGCCCTCGAGCTGCAGCGCGGCGAACGGCTCGTTCGCGATCTGCTGGTGCAGCTTGTTGGGGAAGTAGTCCTCGATGGTGCGACCGTTGATGGTCCACGAACCGGTGCCCGGGACGATCCGGACGCGGGCCACGGACTCCTTGCGGCGGCCGGTGGCGGCAGCCGGGGCGATGGTCGCCGGGCGCTCGGGGGTGTCGGCGGACGGGGCGCTCTCGGAGGTGAAAGCAACGCCCTGCTCGTCGGTCTCGAAGGTCTCCTCGACCTCTGCGGTGTTCTCAGTCATGTCCTGGTCCTGGCTCACTGGGAGATCTGCTTGATCTCGAACGGAACGGCCTGCTGCGCGACGTGCGGGTGCGTCGGACCGGAGTAGACCTTGAGCTTCTTGAGCATCTGACGGCCGAGCTTGTTCTTCGGCAGCATGCCCCACACAGCGGTCTCGATCGCCTTGCGAGCGTCCTTCTCGAGGATCTCGCCGATCGGGGTCGCGGTCAGACCGCCCGGGTAGCCCGAGTGGCGGTAGGACAGCTTGGTCTTGGCCTTGTTGCCGGAGAGGGAGACCTTCTCGGCGTTGATGATGATGACGAAGTCGCCGGTGTCCGCGTTGGGCGCGAAGATCGCCTTGTGCTTGCCGCGGAGGAGCTCAGCGGTCTGGACGGCGAGGCGGCCGAGACGGACATCGGCCGCGTCGATCACGAGCCAGGCGCGCTCGATGTCGCCAGGCTTGGGAGCGTAAGTACGCACGTGTGCCTTCTTAGTTCGTAGTGCCCGCCCAGCGGGTGCAGCGGCGGGATGTTGCTGCGTGGCTTCTGACGAACACGGCCCGGCTTGCCCTGCCTCTGGGAGCTCCCAGCGACAGTCATCCGGATCTGCGTCCCCGACGTGCGAACCAAGAGGATCAAACACAGCAGGACGCGGCAGGAGTCACGACCGAACAAGGTTACGAGCCGCCGCATAGCAGAGACAAATCAAGGCGTACGCCTCGGCTGCCGAGCGACCGAGTCGGCGACAGCGATGGGACATGTGGCGTACCCTGATCGTAGGATTGTCTGACAATCAGATGATCCTGCTCAGATCACCAGGACCCCACGAGATGGAGGAGTGCGAATGACCCTGCTCAACGAGGCTCAGGACACCGTTGCGACCAGCCTGACCCCCGCCGCCTTTGCGGCTGCCGAGGCACACTCCGCGCACAACTACCACCCTCTCGAGGTGGTGATCAGCCACGCCGAGGGTGCCTGGGTGACCGACGTCGACGGTCGCCGCTGCCTCGACATGCTGGCCGGCTACAGCGCGCTGAACTTCGGTCACGGCCACCCCGCTCTGCTGTCCGCTGCCCGTGAGCAGCTCGACAAGGTCACCTTGACCTCGCGTGCGTTCGTGCACGACCAGTTCGCCGAGTTCACCGCCCGCCTGGCCGCGATGTGCGGCAAGGACATGGTGCTGCCGATGAACACCGGTGCCGAGGCGGTCGAGACCGCGATCAAGGTCGCCCGCAAGTGGGGCTACGACGTGAAGGGCGTCCCCGCCGACCAGGCCGAGATCATCGTGATGGCCGGCAACTTCCACGGCCGCACCACCACGATCGTCGGCTTCTCCGACGACGCCGACGCGCGCGATGGCTTCGGCCCGTTCGCCCCCGGCTTCGTGATGGTCCCCTACGCCGACCTCGCCGCGATCGAGGCCGCCATCACCCCCAACACGGTGGCTGTGCTGGTCGAGCCGATCCAGGGCGAGTCCGGCGTCGTCATCCCCGCCGACGACTTCCTGATCGGGCTGCGCGAGCTCTGCACCCGCGAGAACGTGCTCTTCGCCGCCGATGAGATCCAGGCCGGCCTGGGCCGCACGGGCTACACCTTCGCCTGCGACCACGCCGGGGTGAAGCCGGACATGTACATCCTCGGCAAGGCGCTCGGCGGCGGCATCGTCCCCGTCTCGGCCGTCGTTGCCGACCGCGACGTCCTCGGCGTGATCGGCCCCGGCCAGCACGGCTCCACCTTCGGCGGCAACCCGCTCGCCTGCGCCGTCGGCACCGCCGTCGTCGACCTCCTCGAGACCGGCGAGTTCCAGGCCCGCGCCGAGGCGCTCGGCCAGATCCTGAGCGACCGTCTGCTGGCGATGGTCGGCAACGGCATCGTCGGGTTCCGCTCCCGCGGCCTGTGGGCCGGCGTCGACATCGACCCGGCCATCGGCACCGGCCGCGAGATCTGCGAGCGCCTCCTCGCCCGCGGCGTACTCGCCAAGGACACCCACGGCAGCACGATCCGCCTCGCCCCGCCCCTGGTGATCACCGAGGACGACCTGAACTGGGCCCTCGATCAGCTCGAGGCGGCCGTCAAGGCCTGACCCCAGCGATACGACGGGACGTTCTTGTCGGCTACCAGCTGGTAGACCACGAGAACGTCCCGTCGTATCCGGGCTCTGGAGCTCAGTCGAGGGCGGCCAGATCCTCGATGATCTCGTTCGCGGCCGCGACCGACAGCTTCTGCATTGCTCGGATCAGCTCGGTGCAGAACATCACGTACTCGTCCGGGACCATCGTGACGCGATCGAGGTTGCCGGCGGACAGGATCTGGTCCACCACCTGCTGCGCGGGAGCGCCGATCGCCCCCTCGGTCGCGGTGCCACGGGTGATCAGGTCAAGAGACTCGCGCTGACGGTCCGAGGTCGAGGTGTGGAAGTCCGCGAGCGATCGACGCCAGGTGGCCTCGGCGTCTGCGAGATCGGCGAGCTCCGCCTTGCTGAGAGACTCGCCCGCAGCGCCCATACGCTGCATCACTTCCCGCTTGGCGAGCGCAGTCGTCATGATGGCCTGCTCCCTACGGAACGATTCGAAAGCCGAGCGCAGGTGGCCGAGCGCCTCGATTTCGGCGTCGATCTCGGCGTCGCCGACAGGCGGCACGAGCGTCGAGATCGCGAGGAGGTCGTCGGAGAGTGACGCATAGGCCAACGCCCCCTCCACCCGAGTCTCTTTCGTACGGATCTTGGATCGCGTCTCCGGCAGGGCTTCCAACGACCGCTGGACCCCGGAGATGGCAGCCGCGAGCTCTTGGTCCTCTCCGGCGTCGATCCGCTCCGCCTTCGCAGTCCAGATCGTGATGGCCTCGTCAGTCGCGGCATGCATCGGCTTCATCACCACGTCGGGGACGCCTGCCTCGACGGCGTTGCCCTCGAAGGTCAGGGTGATCGCGAGGTCGAAGGTGCTGGGTAGCGCCTGCGCGACCGACTCGGCCCTGCTCACCGAGGTCGATGTCGAGGTCGGGGAACCTGCTGGATCTGTGGCTCGGTCCGCGATGACCGGCCGCAGCGCCACCCCGCCGAGGGCGATGACCCCGACGGCCATGACGGTCCCGGCGGTGGCAACAAGGCGGTTCCGGCGCACGCGCCGGCGGCCGCGACGGATGTCCTCGGACGGGTCGATGCGCGGGACCGGAGCGGTGCCGCCGATGCGGTAGAGACCCTCGCGCAGGAGGGTGTCATCGTCGAAGGTGTTCATCGCCGGCCTCCTCGGGCAGCATCAGGAGCAGCAAGGCCAGGACGGAGGGTGCGTCGCAGGTTGGCCAGGGCCGCCGAGGTCTGGCTCTTGACCGTTCCGCCACTGATACCGAGGTCGGCGGCGGTCTCCTCGACCGACAGCCCCCAGTAGTGCCGGAGCACGACAACGCGGCGCTGACCTGCGGGAAGGGATCGCAGCGCAGTCCAGAGCTCGTCGACCTCCTCGGCGCCCAGGCCGGTCGGTACCGGGTGGTCGGCGACCTCGCCCGATCGTTCACGCCGCCACGGACGGCGGCCTTCGTCCAGGTGGCTGTTGACCAGCACCCGGCGTACGTAGGCATCGACGCTGTCGGCCTTCCGCACCTTTCGCCATGCCGAGTACACCTTCGACAGCGTCAGCTGCACGATGTCCTCGGCACGATGCTCGTCACCGCACAGCAGGTAGGCCGCGCGGAACAGATGCGCGCGTCTCTCCCTGACGTAGGCGGTGAACTCCTCGTCCCTGCTCAACGATCTCCTCCTCCGACTCCGACCCCCGACGCCCTGTTGACGTAATCGGAGCCGGATCGGTTGGGTCCGCGTGACTGATCCGCGGGCCGCTCCTCCGCGCGTGTAACACGTCGTTCGTAGGACTACTCGCCTTTTATAACGACCGGATAGTCCTACGAACGACGTGTTACAGCCGACCCCGACCCCGACCCCGACCCCGGACCCAGCAACTCCAACAGCACCGGCAGCGACCCCGCCAGCACCCCGAGCAGCTCCTCGCGCGACAACCCGGCCGAGTCGGCCTTCCACGACAGGACCAGCTCCTCGGACATCGCCTGCCATCCCCTGACGATCAGCCGGGCGGCCGCGGTGTCGGCGACGAAGTCGACGTCGGCCTCGAAGATGCGGGCACCGAGGGCACCGAAGGCCTCGTCGTAGATCGCGCGCAGGACCGGGTCGCTCGCAGCGCCGCGAACCATCGAGACGTATCCCTCGTAGTTGGCGTCGACGAAGTCCACATAGGCGGTCATCGACGCCAGCAGGCGCTCGACCGGATCCCCTGCCTCGGGCGGCGCGGTCTGGGCGACGAGAGCGTCGGCGGCGCGGCGTACGACCGCCTCACGGAAGGCCATCTTGTCGCCGAAGTAGTGGTAGAGCAGCCCGCGCGAGATGCCGGCCTCGCGCGCCACCACGTCGATGGAGATCTCGTCGAGGGAGTGGTTCGCGAAGAGGCGAATGCCCAGGTCGAGCAGCTGCTCGCGACGCTGCTCGGGCGTCAGTCTCGTGCGTTGGCTCATGCCGTCCATCCTATTGACACCTGTTCAATAAGCAAGCCATACTCGAAGTATGACCACTGCTGACCTCACCCCTGTCGACCACCTGATCGTCGGTGCCGGCTTCGGAGGCCTGTGCGCGGCGATCAAGCTCGAGGAGGACGGCGAGCGCGACTTCGTCGTCATCGAGAAGGGCTCCGGCGTCGGCGGCACCTGGCGCGACAACACCTACCCCGGTGCCGCCTGCGACGTGCCCAGCCAGCTCTACAGCTACTCCTTCGCGCTCAACCCCGACTGGTCGATGAGCTTCTCGCCGCAGCCGGAGATCGAGGCGTACATCAACAAGGTCGCCGAAGGATCCGGCACGCTGGACCGCTTCGTCTTCGACACCGCGATGACCGCCGCGACCTGGGACGAGAACCGGCAGCGCTGGCTCGTCGAGACCGAGGGCAAGGCCGGGAAGAAGACGTACGCAGCGACCACCGTCATCGCTGGCCCCGGCGCACTCTCCGAGCCCAGGCTCCCGGACATCGCCGGCATCGACACCTTCCAGGGCGAGATCTTCCACTCCGCGAAGTGGAACCACGACATCGATCTCACCGGAAAGCGCGTCGCGGTGATCGGCACCGGCGCCAGCGCGATCCAGATCGTCCCGGAGATCCAGAAGAAGGCTGCCCGTCTCGACGTCTACCAGCGCACCGCACCCTGGGTCCTCCCCCGCAACGAGCACCGCTACTCCAAGCTCGAGAAGGCCGCCTTCCGTCACGTCCCCGGCGTCCAGCGACTCGCCCGCGCGGCGGTCTACTGGGGCCTCGAGGTCCGCGTCCTCGGCCTCGCCGTGCAGCCCCAGCTGACCAAGGCCCACGAGCTCATGGCGAGGAACAACATCCGTCGCGGCATCAAGGACCCCGAGCTGCGCCGCAAGGTCACCCCCGACTACACCCTCGGCTGCAAGCGCACGCTGATCTCCAACGCCTACTACCCGGCGCTGGCCGCCGACAACGTCGATCTGATCACCGACGGCATCGCCCAGGTGAGCGAGAACGCGATCGTCGCCAAGGACGGCACCACCCGCGAGATCGACGTCCTCGTCGTAGCGACCGGCTTCTACACCACAGATCTCCCGATCGCCCACGCCCTCACCGGCAGCAAGGGCCGCACGATGGCGGAGCGGTTCGCGGAGACCGGGATGAGCGCCTACAAGGGCACCACGGTCCCCGAGTTCCCCAACCTGTTCTTCATCGTCGGCCCCAACACCGGCCTGGGCCACTCCTCGATGGTCTACATGATCGAGTCGCAGGTGGCCTACGTCCGCGATGCGATCCGCACCATGCGTACCAACGCCTACGCCACGGTCGAGCCGACCGAGGACGCCACCTCGGCCTGGAACGACGACCTGCAGGGCAAGATGGCGAACACCGTCTGGTCCGAGGGCGGGTGCGCGTCGTGGTATCTCGACGAGCACGGCCGCAACACCACCCTGTGGCCGAGCTTCACGTTCCTGTTCCGCCATCTGACCAGCAAGTTCGACGTCGACAAGTACGTGGTCACCGCAGCGACCACCACCGCCCCGATCAAGGAGAGTGTCCCCGCATGAAGTCCTTCGACGACAAGGTAGTCGTACTCACCGGAGCCGGCTCCGGGATCGGCCGCGCCCTGGCGGTCGACCTCGCCGGCCGCGGCGCCCGGCTGGCGCTCTCCGACGTCAACGAGGCCGGTCTGGCCGAGACCGTCGAGCTCGCCAAGCAGGCCGGCGCCCGCGAGATCAAGGCAGACAAGCTCGACGTGGCAGACCGCGAGGCGTTCGAGACATACGCAGAGGGCGTGATCGCCCACTTCAACCAGGTCAACGTGGTGATCAACAACGCCGGCGTCGCCCTGTCCGGTCGGGTCAACGACCTCGACTGGGAGGACATCGACTGGATCATGGGCATCGACTGGTGGGGCGTCGTGCACGGCACGAAGTTCTTCCTGCCGTCCCTCATCGAGTCCGGCGACGCGCACATCGTGAACATCTCCTCGCTGTTCGGGCTGGTCTCGATGCCCGACCAGGCGTTCTACAACGCGGCGAAGTACGCCGTGCGCGGCTTCACCGAGGCGCTGCGCGAGGAGATGCTGATCGACGGTCACAACGTCGGTGTCACCTCGGTCCACCCCGGCGGCATCAAGACCGCGGTCGCCCGCAGCGCCCGCGTCTCGGCCAAGGACGACCAGGCCGCGACCGCGAAGTTCTTCGACGAGAAGCTCGCCAAGATGGAGCCGGCTCGCGCCGCCGAGATCATCATCAAGGGCATCGAGAAGAAGCAGGCCCGCGTGCTGGTCGGCCTCGACGCCCACGTGATCCACAACTTCGGCAAGTTCACCGGCTCGCGCTACCAGGACCTGATCGCCCTCGGCGCGAAGTACGTGATGCCGAAGAAGAACGGCTGAGGCCCGCACGCGACCCTAGACTGAGCGCCATGCGCTTCGAGGCCGGTCATCCTGTTCGTGTCGAGTTCACGAAATGGGGTGGCCGGCCTCACTGGTCCTTCGCCGGCCTCTACCTCGGCGAGGACGAGCACGGCGAGTGGATCGGCCATCCGGTCGGCACCGAGTTCGCCCGTCCCGGGCACGGCTGGGTCGCCGACTGGGAGTCGGTCAGCCTCGTCCCCCACCACGACGCGGCGCACTTCCCCGCCTTCAACCGGCCCAACACCCGCGTGAGCTCGCAGATCTACATCGACATGTGCACCCCGCCGCAGTGGCAGGACTCGACGGTGACCTGCATCGACCTGGACCTCGACGTGGTCAAGAAGTTCGACGGCTCGGTCTACATCGATGACGAGGACGAGTTCGAGCACCACCAGCTCGAGTACGGCTATCCGCCCGAGATCATCTCGATGACCGAGGAGTCCGCCGAGCGCGTCTTCCTCGCGGTCAAGGAGAGCCGGGCGCCGTACGACGATGTCACCACCGAGCGCTGGTTCGATGCGCTTGTTCGTCTAGGTATGTAGCCGAACCGTCACATCCCTCGCGGAACTCCGCTTGGGATGTGACGGTTTCTCTGCATACCTAGACGAACAAGCGCCCCCGCTGCCGGCCTACGAGTCCGTCTCGGCCGCAGGCACCACCGGAGTGGACTTGTCCTTTCGCAGCGGACCGACGAGGCGCGGCCCGGACAGACGTGTCTCGATGCGCCATGACCGTCGGCTGAGCGGCTGGGCGATGTATTCGCCCAGGTAGACGCCGGAGGCGAGCGCCAGCGCGACCGAGGCCGCGGTGAAGAGGGCGACCAGGCCGACCGAGGTGGTCGCCGGCGTCTCCTGGGCGAGCATGGTGAGCCCGCGGTAGATCGAGTAGCCGGGCAGGAACGGCACGACCGAGGAGACCACGATGACCAGCGGCGGCACCTTCAGCCGGGTGGCGACCGAGTAGGCGACCAGACCGATGAAGAGGGCGGAGACGGCCACCCGCCACGTACGTCCGACGTCCCCGGGCACGGCGATCGACAGGACCACGGCGATACCGGCGATGACCGCGATCGGTGCCAGCGTCCGCTTGGGCGCGTACGCAGCGTAGGCGAAGGCCGCAGCGCCGACCGCTCCGCCGACGGTGGCCAGGGTGATCGACTGCAGCGTGGTGACGTTGCCGGTCACCGCCCCGTGGATCGGCACCCCGACCGCGGCCGCGAAGACCAGTCCGCCGGTGACCCCGGCGATGATCCCTGCCGTGGAGACCAGTGCCTCCAGGATCCGGGCGCTGGCGGTGACGTGGAAGCCCGTGAGCGCGTCCTGCAGGGCACCCATGAAGCTGATGCCTGCCAGCATCACGGTGATGTTGGCGGTGATCGAGGTGGAGACGTCCAGGTCCAGCGGCAGCGCCGCGGCGACGACAGCCAGCAGCGTGGCCACGCCGGCCCCGGCGACCTGCAGGTAGAAGAGCGGCAGCCGCCAGCGACGGTGGAGGTAGTGCTGGAGCTGGTCGATCGTGGCACCGGAGATGAAGGCCAGGATGATCACGCGGATCTCACCACCGACGTAGACCGTGAACGCCGCGGCCATCAGTGCCATGCCGAGCGTCACCGCCCAGCGCGGCCGGCGGTGGCCGCCGGAGATGATCCGGCCGAGCGCGATCCGGGCTCCCTGGAGGTCGACCTCGTCGCGTACGACCTGGCGGACCAGATGGTCGACCGCGGTCAGGTGGTCATAGTCGATGGTGCGGTGCTTGACCTGACGGGTGGTGTGCACCGGGATCGCCTCGGGATCGCCCTGGAAGCTCATCGAGAGGCTGGTGTAGGTGACGTCGACCTCGGCCTCGCGCAGTCCCAGATGCTGGGCGAGCGACCTCATCGTCGCGGTCACGTCAGCCGCCCCGGCGCCGGTCGAGATCAACAGCTCACCGACGCGGAGGCAGAAGTCCAGAGTCAGATTCACCTCGCGTGCGTCCACCGTCACAGGGTGCCATTGGCCCGGTGACCGACAGGCATCCACGGTGCTCGACAAACACGCCCGCTCAAGGAACGCTCGATACATGCGGATCGACTTCCATCCCTCGCCACGGCCGACGCTCGGCGTCGAGTGGGAGCTTGCTCTCGTCGATCGCGAGACCAGGGACCTGGTCAACGTCGCCGACCACCTCTTCGCCCGCGCCAAGCCGCGGGTCCCCAACCCAGAGCGGATCCACAAGGAGCTGCTGCGCAACACCGTCGAGATCGTGACCGGGGTCTGCGAGAGCGTCGAGGAGGCGATGGACCAGATCCGGGAGACGACCGCGGGTGTCGTGAGCGCCGGCGACGACCTCGGCGTGGACCTCTTCGGCGCCGGGACCCACCCGTTCGCGTCGTGGACCACGCAGGAGCTCTCTGCCGGGCATCGCTACCAGGAGCTGATCGACCGCACCCAGTGGTGGGGACGCCAGATGCTGATCTGGGGTGTGCACGTGCACGTCGGGCTGCCCTCGCGCGAGCGCGTGCTGCCGGTGCTCAACGGGCTGCTGACCTACTACCCCCACTTCCAGGCGCTGTCGGCGTCGTCGCCGATCTGGGCGGGCGTGGACACCGGATATGCGTCCAACCGGGCCCTGATGTTCCAGCAGTTGCCGACCGCCGGGCTGCCGTTCCAGTTCGCGGCGTGGGAGGAGTTCGAGGCGTACGTCTCGGACCAGACGACCACCGGCGTGATCGAGGACATCAGCGAGATCCGCTGGGACATCCGGCCCTCGCCGCGGCTCGGCACCATCGAGAACCGGATCTGCGACGGCGTCGCCACCATCCAGGAGCTGGGTGCGATCGCCGCGCTGGCGCACTGCCTCTGCGTCGACCTGGACGCGCGGGTGGCTGCCGGGGAGCCCATCGCCACGATGCCGCCGTGGCACGTCCAGGAGAACAAGTGGCGCGCGGCCCGCTACGGGCTCGACGCGATCGTAATCCTCAACGGCGCCTCTGAGGAGAGACTGGTCACCGAGGACCTCGCCGACCTGCTGGTGCGGCTGGAGCCGGTGGCTGCCCGCCTCGGCTGCGAGAAGGAGCTCGCCGGGGTGCACGACATCATTCACAAAGGCGCCTCCTACCAGCGACAACGCGCCATCGCCGCGTCCACTGAAGGTGATCTGGTCGCGGTGGTCGACTCGGTCGTACGTGATCTGCGCGGGTCGCTCTAGCGCGGATGCTGACCGAGGTAACTCGGTCAGCCGTCACTTACCTCGTGGAGTTCCGCGAGGTAAGCACGCGTTCACCGAGTTACCTCGGTGAACATTCAGCGAGGCGGCAGCGGCGGCAGGGCGTCGGTCGCCTCGAACTGCCCCATCCCGGTGACCCCGAGCAGGTCGACGATGATCGACCTGATCTGGACGAGGATGACCTCGGCGTTGAGCGATTCCGTACGTTCCACCTCGGCCGACTGCTCGCCGATCGCCAGCAGCACCGACCTGGACTCGTGGCTCAGTCCGTCCCGGCTGCGGCCCTCGGCCAGCTCGGCCTCGACCACGTCGACGGCGTCGGCGAGCCCGAACGCCAGCTGGTAGTAGCTCTCCGGCACGACGTCCCCGCGATAGGCCGACACCGCCGCGCGGCGTACCAGCACCCGGGTGCTGCGCAGCGCACGGTCGAGGGGCTCGACGAGCTCGGCCATCCGATGTACGTGGCTGCGATGTCGGAACCGGAACGGCGAGACGGCCAGCACCGACATGCCCTCGTCGGAGGCATCCTGCAGCTCGCGGATCAGCGGGTCGGTCGCACGCGCGTCGGCGAGCACCTTGAGTCCATGGACAGCATCCGCATCGAGCATCACCTGGCCGGCGGCACGCAGCAGCGAGGCGATCTTCCTAGCGACCACGGCCGCCTGCTCCCCGGGTCGCCGCAGCGGTGCGGCCGGCACGATCGAGGCGGCCACCAGTGCCACCGCACCACCGATCAGCGCGTCGGTCCAGCGCGTGAACGCCGCACCGGGCGTCGGCAGCAGGCCCATCACGAAGATCGACTGCACCGCGGCCTGGTTGCGGAAGACCTGGCCCGAGGAGATGAAGATGCCCACCGACATCGCCATCGCGACCACCAGGGTCATCTGCCAGGCACCCTCGCCGATGATCTGGACCACGACGTCGCCCAGGAAGACCCCGAGCGCGACCCCGATGGTCACCTCCGTGACCCGCCTCAACCGCTGTCCGTAGGAGGTGCCGAGACTGACCACGGCCGCGATCGGCGCGAAGACGGGTTGGACGTGACCGAGCAGACCGGCCGCGATGAACCACGCCGCCCCCGCCGCCCCCGCGGCCTGCAGCACGTGCCACCGCTTCGACTTCAGTCGAGCCAGCCGGCGACGTACGTCGGAATCCACCTGCTCACGTGTGACCCGCCGAGCAGAGAACGCCATGGTCGGAATTCTATCGGCCCAGACCCCCGCCGAGGCGTCACTCGCGTCGGCCGAGACGTCAGCCCCTCCGGCCGAGACGTCAGCCCCGCCGTCCGAGACGTCACTCGCGTCGGCCGAGTGGGCACTGCGGTGCCCACTCGGCCGACCGTAGTGACGTCTCGGCCGACCGTAGTGACGTCTCGGCAGGGGCTGGGTCAGCGAGCGAGGGTCACCGAGACGGCCTGGTTGCCGCAGCCGTTCGCCGAGGTGAGGTTGGTGAGGGCCGATTTCTCGGTGCTGTCGACGGAGAGGCCCCAGCGGATCTTCACCGAGACGTACTCCTTCAGGTAGCGACACTTCTGGAGGTCGGGCATCCACCCGGCCGGGTCGGCGTCGGACTTCTCCTGGTTCTCGTTGTCGGTGACGCCGACGAGCGAGCCGTAGAAGCCGAGGTCGTTGGCGTAGTCGCGGCGCTCGGTCGAGGTCCAGGTGCGCGCCCCGGAGTCCCACGCCTCGGCGAGCGGGACCATGTGGTCGATGTCGATGTCGCTGGTGGCGGTCCAGGAGAGACCGTCGTAGTAGGAGTACCAGCGGCCGCCCGACAGCGAGCAGCCGGACCCGACCGTCGGGGCCTCGTCGGCCTCCGCGATCAGCACCTCGTTGCGGGTGCTGCAGCCGTCGCCGTCGGCGTCGGTCCAGTGCTGGAAGAGGTCACGGTTGTAGCCGGTGCGGTTCTCGGCCGCGACCGGGAGGTCGGCGATGGCGGTCGAGAGCGACTGCGAGTAGGACTCGGCGTGCGCTGCCGCCGGAGTCGTGAGCGGCACGAGGGCGCCGCAGGCGAGGATGAACAGGCCACGGAGTTTCATGGGGGTCTCCCGAGGTGAGGTGTTCGGTCGCTCCCAGACGATGCCGCGTTTTACGCACCCCGTGTAACGCGGTTACCAGATGTCTCGAGAAGTTCATCCAGGTCGCGCTCGACCAACCCCTGTGTGTCGCCGTTCCCGTGGGCGGCGACCACCGCGCGCAGCCGCGCACGGGTGATGTCGGAGACGTACGCCATCTCGGCCTTGGCCGCGTTCGACCCTTCCCTGGTCGCCTCGGCGATCTGGACAGACCAGCAGGTACGCCGCGCCCCGTCTTCCACGTTGGCCAGCGCGACCGCATGGCCGGTGGTGCCGGAGCCGGCGAAGAAGTCGAGGACCCTGGCGTCGGCGGGCATCGTCGCCAGGATCCGCCGGATCAGACCGGTCGGCTTCGGCGACTCGAACAGCGGCCCCACCAGCGCTTTCAGCTCGGCGACTGCAGAGTCGGTCGAGCCGATCTCCTCGGTCAGCCAGATCGTGGTGAGCTTCTTCCGGCGCGCGTCGCCGGACGCGTCCCTGGAGAGCCAGTCGCGCTGATAGACGTCGACCCGCTCCCCCAGCTTCCCGCGTACGCGGCGGCACATCAGGTCGTCGGGGCGAGCCGCGATCAGCGGGGCGCTCCACCGCCAGACGGCCGGGCGACCGTCGCCGAAGACCGGCCAGATCTCCTGGGCACCGTCGAACGGCTCGATCTCGACGCGACCCGATTCTGGGTCGCCCCACACCGGGAAGTGGAGCGTCTTGGCGGTCGCCGGGTTGAACTTCTTGTTGGTGTTGCGCAGCGGCAGCCGTCGGTAGTGACGCCCGTCGTCGGTGACCAGCGGAAAGTCCCGCTCGTTCACGGCCTCCGGGATGCTCGACTCGAGCGCACAGGAACGGGCGTCCTTGGCGTAGACCAGCAGATACTCGTGGGAGGTCGCGAACCCGTTGCCGAGCTGGCGACCCTTGGGGTTGAGGTTGACCACGATCTGCGCGACCCGGTTGCGCTCGTCGAAGACCTCGTCCATCAGGACCTTGAGATGGGCGGCCTCGTTGTCGTCGATGGAGACGTAGATCGCCGCGCGGTCCGACATGACGGCGCTCGCCGCCTCCAGCCGTGGCCTCATCATCGCGACCCAGGCCTCGTGGCGGCCGGCACGGCGGCCATCCTCACCGCGCCGGTCGTCGTGGTAGGCGAAGAGGCTGCCGGTGTTGTAGGGCGGGTCGATGTAGATCAGGTCGAACTTCTCCCCGGCCTTCGCGAGCGCCTGGAGCACATCGAGGTTGTCGCCCTCGACGAACGTGTTCCACGGCTCCCTCACGCGGGGAACGTTAGCCGACAGGCGCCTCTCGAGTGGATAACAGCGCGACCGACCGCTCGGCGACCAGGCACTGGATCGTGGTCCCCTTCGGCACCGCGACGTCGAGGACCACGTCGCTGCCGGTCGTACGAGCCGTGATGGTCGCCGGGTCCGGGGACTCGCAGCCGTCGTAGACGGTCTGGGCGTAGAGCCGTTGGCCCGCCGGGACGTGCGCGAGCAGCCTGGTCGCCTCGGTGGTGAACGGATCCTGGAGCGAGGTGCCGAGCGTGGCGGCGTACGCCTCGATCGCGGCCCTGTCCGGAAGCGGGGTTGCGGTCGCCTCCAGGGCGCCCTCGGCCGCCCCTCCCGCGGAGACGATGCCGCGGACGGGCTTCTCCGAGCTCGGTGGCCGGGACGGCTCCGGCTGGGGCTTCGGCTTGGGCGGCGGGGATGACGCCGGCGCGGAGGAGGCCGAGGGCGAGGAGACCGGGTCCGTCGCCTCCTCGGGGGTGCCGCAGGCCGCGACCAGGAGCGCCGTCGCAGCGAGTGCGAGTGCGAGAAGACGCTTGGGGTGCATATCTCACATACTCCCCGCGGCACCAAGGTGTTGCACAGATGGGAAGATCACGCCGTGGCCCGCTTCACCCAGGCCGAGCTCCAGACCTACTACGGCGCCTCGGTCCCCGACCTCCTTCCCGCAGACGACCAGCCCCTGCGCCTCCTCTTCGTCGGCATCAACCCCGGCCTGTGGACCGCGGCGACGCAGACCCACTTCGCGCACCCGCTCAACCGGTTCTATCCGTCGATCTTCCGGGCCGGGATCACCACCCGTCCGATCGACGCCTCGGCGGGGATGACGGCGGAGGACCGTGACTACTTCCGGGACCGAGGCATCGGCTTCACCAACATCGTCCGCCGGGCCACCGCCAAGGCCTCCGAGCTCACCAACGTCGAGCTCAAGGAGGGCGGCGCCGAGCTGTTCTCGCTGGTCGCACGTAGAAAGCCAGAGGTCGTAGCGATCGCCGGGATCACTGCGTACCGCACCGCCTTCAACCGCCCCAAGGCCAAGCAGGGCCGCCAGCCGGAGCCGCTGGCCGGCGCCGAGCTCTGGGTCGTACCGAACCCGTCCGGCCTCAACGCCCACGAGACCGTCCCGACCCTCGCCGCTGCGTACGCCGAAGCGGCCCGCGCCGCCGGCCTGATCTGACACCCCGCCGAGACGTCGCTCCCGTCGGCCGAAGCGTCATTCCCGTCGGCCGAGTGGGCATCTACGTGCCGTCTCGAACGACCTAACTGACGTCTCGGCCGACCGCAGTGACGTCTCGGCAGGAGGTCAGAAGCCTGAGGGGGGTTCCGGGAGGTCGGGGACGCCGAGCTTCGCCAGCAACGTGATCGCGTCGTCGGCCGAGACGCGCGACGGTTGGGAGTGGAGCAGGTCGTCGACGGCGAGGTCGACCTCGGCGGTGAGGCAGACGAGCACGTCCTCGCCCTCGGCGTCGGCGGGCCCTTGGAAGGCGACGACGGGCAGGTAGGTGAGGTCGAGCGAGACGGCCTTCTGCAGGACACGTACGGCGCCGAGCACCTCGCCGCGCGGGTCGCTGACCTCCAGGGCGCGATCCTCGACCGATGCAGTCCCCGAGGCGGGCACAGAGACGACACCGGCGGTCGAGGGGATGTCGTACTGCTCCACCACGGCGATCCCGCCGGGATGGACCACGACCGCCTCGATCTCGCGGCCGGCGACCGGGACGTTGAGCACGACCAGGGCCGACTCGAGCTGACCGAGCGCCTGGCGGAGCTTCTCCTCGCCGAAGGTCTCGGGCGCGCCGAGGTCGAGCATCCAGCCGCCGGCGGCCGTGGCCACCCAGGCAGCGGTCTCCTGCTCCTTCAACGCCACCAGCTTCTCCGCCTCCTGCCGCAGCCGATCCCGCTCCACCGCGGCGTCGTGCGCCCGACGCCGCTCGTCGTCGAGCTCGGCGCGCAGCATCGCGACCTCGCTCTCGGCCAGCTGCTGCAGCTCACGGCGCCGCTCGGCCTCCCGAGTCCGCTCCTCGGCCCGCTGCTTCTCGGCACGGAGCCGGGCGACCTCGAAGCGGCGTACGCCCTCCTCCAGCAGCCCGAGCGTGCGCTCGGAGACCGCGACATCGGCACCCGACTCAAGCCGGTCCCGCAGCGCGCCCCAGTTGACCTCGGGGTGGTCGGTGACCAGCGCCTCGAGCACCTTCAGGAGTACGCCGCCATCCACCCCCGCACGCGAGGCCAGCGAGGCCTGGTTGAACCGGGCCGGCGCGGGAGCCGCAGACGAGACCGGAGCCAGGCTCCACTGTCCCGGAGGCCCCTCGACGAAACCGCCCGAGCTCAGGATGGCGAGCAGCTCCTCCTCGGTCAGCAGCACCCGCTTGCCCTTCAACGCGGCGCGCAGGACCTGCAGGCTCAACGGAGCCCGCAGGCGCAGGATCTCGGCGACGGCCGGCACGGAGGAATGAGGCATAGGGGCTGGTTAGGGGGTTGTTCTCGCAAGCGCGGCGATCGTACACCGCAGCACCGACATTCGAGCCCCACCAGCGCCGTTCCGAACACTTGATCTGATCGCGGGGCGCGAAGGCCCCGGACACCGAACGGCGTCCGGGGCCGCGCTGTGGAGCTACTCGAGCGGCTTCAGGTCGAAGTCGTAGACGGTCGTCTGACCAGCCACGATCTGCGCCTTCTTGGTCGCGGGCACGAACCCGTCGGCCGCGACGACCACCTGGAGCGGCGCGTTGGACTTCTGCATCCAGTAGGCGTACCCACCGTCCGCATCCGTCCGCAGCGTCACGTCGTAGGACACGCCGTCGAGAGCCACGACCGCACCCTCGAGCGGTTCACCCGAGCCCGTCACCGTTCCCGTGATCTTGCCCCAGCCTGCGGGCGCCTTCACGGTCATGGTCGCCGGGACCGGCGCCACGGTGTAGGGAGTGTTGTTCCCGATGACGACGTCAGCGGTGTAGGTGCCCGGCTGGTCGACCGCAGCGGTGAACGAGGCCACCGCGACGACCGACTGCCCCGGCGCCAGGGTGAACGCGGGCGGCTGGATGTCGAGCCATGCCGGACCACCCCCGGCGCCACCGGCTTCACCGGTCACGTCCAGGATGATGTTGGAGTCGGGGAACCCGAGCCCCGCGGCATCGGTCGGCTCCGGCGTACCGCACGCGTCGGAGGCCAGATAGGTCGGCGAGGTCTCGGCCGCGGGGTTGCCCCCGAAGTAGACCGCGCCACCTGCGACCCCGACGACCAGGATGTCGTCCGGAGCGATCTCCGTCGACGTCGCGATCGGCACCGTGTAGAGCGAGCCGAACTCGTCCCTCACCGTCGTCGTACCCGACCCGATCGGGGTCAGGTTGGCGAAGGTGAACGCCGCACCCTCCGGCAACGTGTAGAGCGTCGCCGTCACCGGCGTGTTCCCGTTGGCCGTCTCCTGGACCGCGAAGCTCACGCTGGTGGGCGTGAAGCCTCCGGAGATCCCGAAGTCACCCGGCGAGTACGTCCGCAGGATCGTCGTGGTCCCCGAGGGGCACGCGACGGAGCTGGCCTGCGCGACCTCGTGCGAGGTCGAGTGGGACAGCGTCGTCTCACCCGCCGGAGTGGGCGCGAGCGCGGTGACCGACGGCTGCCCCGTCGACCCGAGCTTGCTCCCCGACTTGGACGAAGTCAGACCGGACGCCTTCGAACCGGCCTCCGGCTTGGTCTCGACCTTCGTGGCCTCCTTCGTGACGCTCTTGGTGACGCCGGCCGAGGTGCTCTTCTCACCCTGGATGACGACCTCCTCGCCCGCTGCCCCCAGGTTCACCCCGGCAGGCGCGGAGCCCGAGTTGGTGATCCTCAGGTTGCGAGAGACCGACCCGCCCATCGCCAGGCCGGCGTCCAGGGACGTCTGGGTGACGGCGAGCCGCCCGGCCTTGAGCTGGGCGTTGGAGGTGAGCGTGGTGTCCTCCGTGACGGCGATGTTGCGGCTGATCGGCTGGTAGTCGGGCGCCGCGAAGCTGACCGCGTACTTTCCGGTCACGGTGTCGACGCTGTAGGAGCCGTCGGCGCCCGTCGTCACCGTCTTGGCGTTGCCACCGCCGGCAGGGGTCAGGGTGACCTCGGCGCCGTCGATGCCGGACTTGGTGTTGTAGTCCTTGACGACACCGGCGACCGTGCCCCGCGGGGCCATGTCGAAGGTGATCGACTTGCTGTCGCTGAGCGAGGCGGTGTTGAACGAGTACTGCGTGGCGATCGAGCCGTTCGCATTCTCGATGCCGACCGTGGCCGAGCTGCCGAGCGTTCGGTCCGCGCCGGGCAGATCTCCGTAGCCCAGCTCGACCCGGCCATCCTCGAAGAGGGTCACCGAGAAGTCCATCAGCTGGTCCGCGGCGCCCCGCGGGTAGACGTCGCGCCACTCGATGACGAACGCGTCCACGCCGTCGACGGTCGTCGCCCCGGTGAACACGTCGGCCGCGCCTCGGGTGTCGAGGTCGTCCCAGAACGCGTAGAGCGCCGCGTTCGGCACCCCGGCGGCCGGGATGGCCACGTTGCTGTAGGAGGTGTTGGCCGCCAGGAAGTTCACGTGGCCGTTGGACGACACGTACGCCTTGGCATAGCTGCCCCCGTAGAGCGGGAAGCTGAACGGCAGGTCCACCGCTCCGGACACATCGTCACCCTCGAGCCCGAGCGCGGTGGTTCCGGAACGTACGCCGCTCGATCCCTCCGCACAGAAGTACCCGTGGTCGTCGTAGGAGAAGACGAGCTTGACGTTGTGGGTCTTGTTGCCCGTGACGACGACCTCTGCGCTCGTCGGCGCGGCACAGCCGGACCCTTCGGTGAAGATCGTGTACGTCCCCTCCGGGACGCCCGCGAGCGTGTAGGCACCGTTGGCACCCGAGGTCGCCGACAGGTTGCCCGGCGACAGCATGACCTCGGCCCCGGCGACGGGGGCGCCGGTGCTGGCGTTGGTGACCGCTCCGCTCACGGTGTACTTCGGAGCCTCGGCGAGGTCGAAGTCGACCGTCGCGGTGGCGTCCTCGGCGACCGCCGCTGAGCCGGTCTCGGTCACGAAGCCGAACGCCGAGGCGGTCAGCTCGTAGTCACCGACGTAGACGTCGGCCGAGAAGTGACCCTCGGCGTCGGTCGTGAGGGTGCGGTCGAGGGTCGCGCCGTCGAGCTCGACGGTCGCGCCCTCGATGGGCTCACCGCCGCTGGTGACGGTGCCGGCGACGGTGCCGCCCTCGGCCGGGGCCAGCGCGATCAGACGTGCCAGGTCGAGGTGGCCCTCGCCGTACACGTTGTTGTTCTCGGCGGTGCCACCACAGGTGGTGTCGTCGACGTCGGTCGCCGCCTCGTTGAGCAGGCGACGGGTCTCCTCGACATCACCGACCAGGGTCGGGTTGTAGCTCCACAGCGCCGCAACGGCGCCCGCGACGTGCGGGGCAGCCATCGAGGTGCCGTTGTAGCTGCCGTACGAACCGCCCGGGAGGGAGGAGCGTACGTTCACGCCCGGCGCCGCGATGTTGGGCTTGGTCAGGCCGTCCTGGCCAGGGCCACGACCCGAGAACGAGGCGATGTTGCCGGAGGAGTCGACCGCACCCACCGCGTAGGTGAGCGTGTTCGCGCCCGGCGAGGACGTTCCCTGACACATGGATCCGGGGTTGCCGGAGGACCACGTGGAGAACTGGCCGGCCGCGTTCCAGGCGGCGTTCACGTCGTCGAAGAAGGAGTCGATGTGACCGACCCCGTTCCAACCCCAGGAGTTGTTGATGACGTGCGGACGCTTGGAGACGTCCGGGTTCTCGCCGTTGGCGTCGGTCGGCTCCAGCAGCCACCAGCCCGAGTCGAGGAGTCCGGCGTCGGAGCCGCAGCAGCCGTTGGTCTCGATCCACTCGGCGTCGGGAGCGACACCGATCTGGTTGCCGGCGCCGTCGTCGCCGACCATGGTCCCCATGGTGTGGGTGCCGTGGCCGTCGAGGTCACAGGGACCGTTCGAGCAGTCGTCGTAGGCGTCGTACCAGTTGTAGTCGTGGGTGAAGGAGCCGTCACCGTTGTTGCCGCGGTACTGGTCGACCAGGGCCGGGTGGGTGTAGTCGGTGCCGGAGTCGACGCTGGAGACCACGATGCCGGCGCCGGTGGCACCCTGCTCCCACGCCTCGGGGGCGTTGACGAAGTCGATGCCCCACTCGATGCCCTGCGGCGCCTTGGTGGACGCCTCCTTCTTGACCGGCTCGACGAGCGAGAGCTTGGCCCGCTCGTGGACGGTCTTGATCTCCGGGTCGGCAGCCAGCTTCAGCGCCAGGTCCTCGGACGCGTCCTTCACCAGGATCGCGTTCGAGATCGCGTACGTCTTGTAGGTCACCTTGGCGGCTTCGAGCTCGGCGACGGCGCCGGCCTGAGATGCCTTGGCGGTCTTCTCCAGCGCGTCGACGACGTACTGGCCGCGCTCGGTCCAGTCCTTGATGGAGGAGGCGGGGCCGAGGTTGGCCTTGTCGGAGAAGCGGAGCCAGAAGTCGGTCGGACCGGACTTCTCGAACGTGGACTCCAGGGTGGATGTGAGCTTGGCCGCGGGGGCCGTGTCGTCGGCGGTAGGGGTGCCGGCGAATGAGGGGGCGGCAAACATCGCAGCCGTGACGGCGAGTATGCCGGTGGCTGCTACGACGGCCGATCGGCCGAGGCGTGAATATCTCAAGGGGGTCTCCTTGCGGATACCGCCGGCAAACCCGTGAAACTGATCGTGCGCTACTTCCCGGGAACGCGGACGGATCGATTATTGCCACCGGACAGCGTTCTCCGGATTTGTTGCAGCCGCAGGCTTTCGGGGCGCACCAGAGCGGCAGATATCTGCCATTGTCGTAAAACCGCCACGACCTATGATTAGTTTGGTGAGGCAAATATGACACGGGCTCGTCATTGACACCCACCCCCGGTATCGGCGTCCTCGAATGCTCCGTCAAAGGCCGGGTCGTTGCCCTGGGTCCGCTTTCCGTTCGCTGTACGTTTTGTGAAAGGAGGGGCATGTCTGCGATCAAGCGCGTGACGAACACGTCCGAGGCCGAGGCCCTCGCGGCGTTGCTCAACGGCGACACCCGCACGAAACCGACCGTCGTGGTGACAGTCGCCTCCGGACACACGGACCCCTACGCCGACGTGGAGCGGATCGCGGCCGAGATCGGCGACCTGGCCGATCTCTACCTCGTCACGACCGGCGGCCACACCTGGGCCTTCTCCAACAAGATGACGCCGGGCACCCAGGTCTACGGCGGTGCCGGCCGGGTCTACCCCGTCGGGCTGGCGTGGAACATCGATCTGAAGCAGGCGCCGCTGCGGTTCGCCTGGAACAAGTCCGAGGGCAAGAAGCTCACCGGGCAGCTCATCGACGACGCCCTCGACATGGCCGCGGCAGCCGGCCTCTTCGACAGCGCCCGCACCGCCTCCACCCGCGAGCGCCGCGCCGGCACGGTCCTGTCGATCATGAGCGAGCGCGCGCTCGTCGACCTCGGCTCCGGCGACCTCGCCTCGATACCGCCCCAGCTCGCCCAGGCGGGGGTGCCGATCGAGCGTGTCCTCGCGCCGGGGATGCCCGTCGCGGGCGTCCTGGAGAAGAAATCCCGCTGGCTCGACATCCGAGAGAGCCGTCCCACCGCCGACGAGGCCTTGAAGACGTACGCAGCCGGGGACGTAGTCCCCGCCGAGGTCCGCTCGGTCCTGGCCGGCTCGGCGGACCTGCGCCTGCATCCTGACGTCACCGTCGAGCTCTTCCGCTCCGACGTGACCGGCGACCCCGACGACGACCTCCAGGCCCTCCTCACCCCGGGCGAGGTCGTGCTCGCGCGGGTCGTCGCGACCGGCCCCAAGTGGCGGCTCTCGCTCCGCGGGGTCGGCGAGCACGACACCGCCCGCGAGGCCCTGGCCCTGTACGCCGGCGGGCCGCCCTGGCTCGATCCGGATGCCCCGCCGCCTGCACCCGTCGAGCATGTCGAGACCGAGCCCGCAGCCCCGACGGTAGTCCCGGAGCCGCTCCTGGAGGTCGAGCCGGCCGAGGCCTCTCCCGCCTCCCCGCCGAAGCCCGCGGTCCCGAGCCCGGCGATGATGCCGCGGCGCAAGGGGGAGCCGGTCCGCGCGGTCCGGCCGCCCGAACCCGAGCCCGAGCCGGCGCCGACGACTGAGCCCGCTCCGGCGAAGAAGGCCGCGGTGCTGTCGATGTCGCTGCAGGTCACCGCGATCAAGGCCGAGAAGGCCCACCTCGAGGCCGAGCTGACCGAGCTCCGTGACCAGGTCTCCGGGCTGCGCAACGAGCGGGTGCAGTTCGCCAAGGACCTGGCGCGCGCCGCGCGTCAGGTCGAGACCCGAGACGCGGAGCTGGCCCGGATGCGCTCCCAGCTGCGTCGCGCCAAGCAGCGGACCGCCCCGCCCGAGGTCGCGCCACCCGTCTTCGCCGATCGTGAGCGCGGCTTCCGCCACCTGGTCGAGGCCGCCTGGGCCCGCCGGATCCCGGTCGGCGAGCAGCCCACGCGCCCGCTGCCCGGCTTCGCGATCGGCGAGAAGTTCCTCGACAGCGTCGACGCGCTCGAGGGCATCGCCACCGACAAGATCGCCGACGTGGTCATGGAGGTGCTCACCGGCCTCGCGGAGCAGTCGACGGGCCGCGAGCTGCACCAGCTGCGTACCTCTGTCGGGGGGAACTCCGCGCCACAGTCCCGTCCAGACGGTGCGGTCTGCTACCGCGTCTCGATGCAGATCCACACCCCCAGCGCCCGCCGGCTGCACTTCTGGAAGTGCCCCGACGGCACCATCGAGCTCTCTCGGGTCGTCGTCCACGACGACATGGAGCCGTAGGGCCCTGCCCGAGGCCTGCCGGGACGAGATCGGCAGTTTTCGAGACGACCGTCGCGCGTCGTTCTATATTGTTTTTCGATAAAACTCTATCGAAAAGCGGGGAGCCCCCATGCGTCGCAACCGTACGTTCGCCATCGCCGCCTGGGTCGCCTTCACGGCCGCGGTGGGCACCACCCTGGCGGCTCTGATCCTGACCGCAGTCGCCATCTCTGGGCTGTCCGGGCGCACCGCCTTGTCCAACCAGATCAATCTCGTCCCCGGGACCGATCTGGTGCAGGTGACCTATCAGCCGTCATGGGAGGTCGGCGCGTACATCGACGTATGCCCCCGCATCGACATCAACGTGGACCCCGCCACCCTGGACTGCGAATACATCAACTTCCGCCATCGGGAGGAACGCATGGAAGGGAATGTCGTGATTCCGGACGACGTCCGGGCAGCGGGTGTCCTGTTGGAGGGCCGAATGTACTTCGAGGCGGACCCGGGCTGGAACCCGCTGATCGCGTCGCTGTACGGGATGACCGTCCTCAGCCTGCTCATCGTCGCTTTCCTCCTCATGCAGCTGTGGCTGCTGCTGCGCGCGGCCTCCCAGGGCGATCCGTTTACAGACCGGGTCGTACGTCGACTACGGATCATCGGCACGACACTCGTCGCCTGGGAAGTTGCTGAGCCGTTCCTGTGGCTGTTCCTCAGCCCAAAGGCCTGGGACTACGGCCTGACGACGAGGAGCGACGTCCACGGGCTTGAACTAGGCTCCATGGAGCCCGGCTTGCAGCTCACCCCAATCCTCTTCGGGATCCTGCTGCTGCTCCTGGCCGAGGTCTTCAAGCGTGGCGTACGACTGGAACACGAACAGAGGCTGACGGTGTAATGGCGATCGACGTCCGACTCGATCATGTCCTGCTCGACCGGAGGATGACCCTCACGGAGCTGAGCGACCGGGTCGGGATCACCCTTGCCAACCTCTCCATCCTCAAGACCGGCAAGGCGCGGGCGATCCGCCTCTCCACCCTCGATGCCATCTGCCGCGAGCTCGACTGCCAACCCGGCGACCTGCTGATCCACGTCCCGGACGAGTCGGAGCATCCACGTCTCTCACCGCGGTGAGATTCGCGGAGACGCGCTCAGCCCCAGCACCAGGTCAGCAGCCCGATCAGCGGGTCCGGGATCGACTCGAGCTCGACGGCCTCGCCGAGGATCGTGCCGTAACGGATCTTGCGTCCCGAGGCGGTGCCGAAGAAGCGGTGCAGCTGGTCGGCGACCTCCTCGCCGCGGTGCTCGGGCTGGTTCTGCAGCGTACGGAACTTGCCGCCCTCGCCGTTGGCCTCGAGGATCTCGACGATCCGCGCCGCGCCGATCGCCCGGATCATCTCGTCCTCGAGGTCCTGCCGGCATGCGAAGAACCCCTGCCCGGAGAGGTCCTCGCCGAGCTGGCGGCCGAGCGCGTTGGTGACGAAGTGCTCCTCCGCCTCGTCGTAGAGCCCGCCGACCCGGTGCCCCGCTGCGGTCGTCTCCCGGATGAACCGTCCCGCGTTGCCGGCGCCGCCCATGGAGACGACCTCGATCCCGAGCTCTGCCAGGTCGACCCCGTAGCGCGGCGCCAGCGCCTCCACCAGAGCCTTGTCCGACTCTCCCTCGACGAGCAGCGTGATCGGTCGTGTCATGGCGCACACCTTAGAAGAACGTACGCCCGTCGCGCCTGTTCCATATATGCAACAGATCGCCCTAGGGTTGCATATATGGAACCGGACGTCGGGCGGCTGATCGCCGAGTGCATCGAGCGCTCGGGACTCAACGCGCGCCAGGTGGCAGCGCGCGCCGGAGTGTCCGCGTCGACGGTCCATCGGATCCTCAACGGGCAGGTCAGTCCGTCGATCTCGACGCTCCACGACATCACCGCCGCGGCCGGTCTCGATCTGACGATGAGCGCTTCGCCTTTGGCCTCCCCGGAAGCCGCTGCCGCGGCACGGGCCATCCTCGACGAGCACTATCCAGCCGACGTGGAGGCCGACATCGCTCTGTGGGCCGGCCGGATCGACGCCTGGACCGACGGCGACCCGGTCCAGATCATCGAGGAGGCCGCGCGCGCCTCGGGCGTTCTCCACCGTCCGGGCGCCGTCCGCCTCAGCGGGGAGGCGACCGTCGGCCGGCTCGCTTCGGCCGCCGACTCCTCGGGCCAGCGATGGGCGCTATCCGGCGCGGCCGGCCTGGAGCTCCCCTCCTTCGACGAGGCCGTTCCCCGGATCTCGGTGCTGTGGTGCGAGGACCCGAGCGCGGTCCGCCCCCTTCTCTCCGGCGGAAACTTCCGCCCGGCCTCTGCCCCGCACCGCGCCACCGTGGTCATCGCCGCCGCCGAACCCGACCTGTTCCTCGGTACGTTCGAACGTGACCGCATCGTCTACGCGGCTCCGATCCAGATCGCCATCGACGCCATCTCGGTCGGCGGTGAGGCCGCAGACCGCGCCCGCGAGGAGATCCGGACATGGTGACGAAGCAGCCCCGCTGGGCCCCGGACCCCGAGACGTACGCCGCCCGCAAGTCGGTCACGAATGACGCCTACCACTCGGTCCCCGACCGTGAGGACCAGCTGCGCGACACCGGCATCTGGTGGACCGAGGTCGACACGGCACGCCTCCGCCCGAGCGACACCGACGGCGCCTGGCGTCGGTTCCGCGCACGGCTGCCCGAGCTGATCTGGAACTCCGCGAGGCTCGAGGGCAACAGCTTCACCCTGCCCGAGGTGCGCTCCCTCCTCGACGGAGTCTCCGTCGGTGGCCACCGGACCGCGGAGGAGCTGCAGGTGCTGGCGCTCCGCGAGGCGTACGGCGCGCTCCGCGACCTGGTCGGCTACGGCACCTTCGGAGTCGACAAATCGACGTCCGACCGGCTCAACCGCCTCGTCGCCCGCCACGAGACGCCCGACGCCGGAAGGTTCCGCGGCGAGGGCACTCTGCGCCGCAATGGCAGCGAGCTCCTCCGAGCCCGATACGCGATGCTGCGCCAACACCTTGCCGAGACCGACGACCCGTGGCTCCAGGCACTCATCTACGTCTGCGCCGCCGCCCGGACCCGGTTCTACCCAGGCGGCAACAAACGCACCGCCCTGCTGATGATGAACGGCATCCTGATCTCGAACGGCTTCGACGCCGTCACCGTCCCCTACGCCCGTCGCCTCGAGCTCGACCACGCCCTCGACACCCTGTTCACCACCGACGACGCCACCGAGCTGATGGCCCTCTTCGTCGACTGCGCCACCGCCGAGGGCTGACGGCTCACAGCACGAGATCTGCTCGATCCCGCGTCGCCCGCACCAGCGCGGCGTTGCGCAGATCGCTGTCGGCGATCTTCGCCTCCGCCTCCTCGCGCGACCTCCCGCCGGCGAGGAACCGCTCGAGCAACCGGGGCACGAGGACGTCGTCCGGGACGTCGACGAACCACACCTCGTCCAGCAGACCGCGTACGTCCTTCCACGGCCCCTCATCGAGCAGCAGGTAGTTGCCCTCGGTGATCACGATCGGCTCGTCCTCGATCACGACGCCACCGGGCACGGGCTCGTCCGTGACCCGGCTGAACGTCGGCCACTCGACCCGCCCATGCCGCTCCCGGACCTGTCGCAGGGCGGCGACGTACCCCTCGGCATCGAAGGTGTCCGGCTCGCCCTTCCGCCCCCGCGCTCCCATCGCGTCCAGCTCCGCGTTGCTCCGGTGGAAGCCGTCCATCGGCGCCACCACCGCAACGTTCCCGGACTGGTTGAGTACGTCCCGAAGCCGCTCCGCCAACGTCGACTTCCCGGCTCCCGGAGGCCCGACGATTCCGAGCACGAACCTGGCGCCTGCCTTCTCCCTGATCTGCTCCGCCAGCCGAACGAGTCCGTTTCCACTGAGGGTCAAGGCAAACCTCCACGACGCACCGGAGACCCCGGCAATCGGGCCTTTTACTAGACGATGACACTTTGTGAACGGTTCACAGAGTGTCATCGTCTAGTAAAAGCATGGCGGAACGCGCCGCTGACGCCGTGTGATCCGGCCAGGCGTCGAGCTACGCCCGGGCCGTCACACCACCGCCACCTCGAGCTCGATGACCGACCAAGACAACGGCGGAAGGTTCAGCCGTACGGCACCCTCCTGGACACCTACGTCGCGAAGCTGCACGAGCCCCACTCGATCTGGCGCCGACTCCACGTTGGACGCGTGCCGATCGCCGCCCTCCGGGATGGTGAGCACCTCGGCGTTCGCCACCCGCGAGACCCCGAGGCCACGCAGATCGACGGTGACATCAGCGGCCTCGTCGAGCCCTCGGTTGGCGACGAAGAGCGCGACCCGACCGTCCGCCTCGGACCAGGTCGCGGCCGCGTCGATGACGTCGACGTCACCGAACTTCTCGGTGGCGATCTGGTCGGCCGAGACCGCCAGCCGGAGGATCTGCCCGCGGGCCAGGGAAGCCATCCGGGCGAACGGCCAGAAGATGGTCTGCCGCCAGGCCGGGCCGCCCTCCTCCGAGCGGATCGGCGCGATCACGTTGACCAGCTGCGCCTGGTTGGCGATGCGTACGCGGTCACCGTGGCGCAGCAGGCTGTTGAGCAGGGTCCCGACGACCACGGCATCGGTGACCGAGTACTCGTCCTCGATCAGCCGCGGGTGCTCGCGCCACTCCTTCTTCGCCTGGTCCGGTTGGTCGTCGGCGTCGAACCCCTCGAAATACCAGACGTTCCACTCGTCGAAGGAGATGTCGACCTGCTTGGTGTGCTTGCCGGCCGCCTTGACGGCGTCGATCGTGGCCACCACACCGTCGATGAAGGCGTCCATCCCGACAGCCTCGGCCAGGAACGAGGCCGCATCGCCCGATCTCTCCTGGTAGTACTCGTGCATCGAGATGTAGTCGATCTCGTCGTACGCATGGGTCAGCACGGTGTGCTCCCAGGACCCGAACGTCTCCATGTAGCGGTTCGATGAGCCGACCGCGACCAGCTCGATCGAGTCGTCGACGAGCTTCATCGCCTTGGCCGTCTCCTGCGCCAGCCGGCCGTACTCGTGCGCCGTCTTGTGGCCGATCTGCCACGGCCCGTCGAGCTCGTTGCCCAGGCACCACAGCTTGATGTCGAAGGGATCCTCGGCTCCGTTCTTCCGCCGAAGATCCGACCAGTACGTCCCGCCGGGATGGTTCGCGTACTCGACCAGCGCCCGCGCCTCCTCGACCCCACGCGTACCGAGGTTGATCGCCTCCATCACCTCGACGCCAGCCTCACGCGCCCAGCCCATGAACTCGTGCAGCCCGAACTCGTTGGTCTCGATCGTGTGCCAGGCGCCGTCGAGCCGCCGCGGCCGCTCGGAGACCGGCCCGACCCCGTCCTCCCAGCGATACCCGGAGACGAAGTTTCCCCCGGGGTAGCGCACCACCGTCGGCCCCAGCTCCCGGACGAGCTCGAGCACATCCTTGCGGTAGCCACGGTCGTCGGCGGTCGGGTGGCCGGGTTCGTAGATGCCGGTGTAGACGCACCTCCCCATGTGCTCGACGAACGACCCGAAGAGACGTCGGGGTACGTCGGCGATCGTGAAGTCGCGGTCGATGGTGATACGTGCGTGGGTCATAGAGCTCCTTGTTGCCGCGAAGACGGCCTTCAGCCGGTCTTGAATCGTCACCAGGAACGATTCCGTCGTTGCAATCCGCCTGGCAAGGGTCGCCATCTCCCCGATTCGGAGGATCCCTCCCTCCGCCGGCCGACCACGGCACGATCACGAGTGCCAATGGGAAGCATGAAGTCCCGAAAGCCGCCATCGCGATGAGCACGACAATGCTCGTCGCTGCGGGTATCGGCTACCTGCTGGGCATCCTGGTCGGCGTGTGGATCACACGCGGCCACCGGGCCGCCCACTAGGTACGCCGCGCCCGAGCTACCGCGCAGTGCTCCCCGGACGACCAACTCGTGTGAGATGGCTACCGCGCGTGGGGTGGCCCTGTCACCGTCGCGTCAAGTTCCGTCCAGTCAAGGACCCTCGCCCCAGGCTGCGGCGGTTCCGCCTCGATCGACTTTGCCAGGCATTCGGCCCCGACCAGGTCGGTACGGGACGAAGTGCTCGCTGAAGCCGACGCGCAAGCGGCCTGGGCCATCGACCTCGCAGACCGGCAGCCCCTACTGTACGTTTCAGCCGCTTCCTGTTGTACATCTCAGCGGGCTTCTAGTATCCGCCCTTGCGAATGCTGCCCTCCTGGCAAACAGCCTCGGCTATCGAGGACCTTCCCGGGCGCACGAGACGAAGTCGCACCCTTCGCCGCGGCTTCGCGGCCGTCTCCGCGACCTGGACCGTCATCCCGCGCTCGTGCGCAACCTGCACCACCCGGTGCACCAAGTCCGCCGAGAACGCTGTCGCCAGATCCGGCAGCGCGAGCGCAATCACCCCGGTCCGGCCGTTGCGCAGGCTCCGAGCACTCAGGTTCGGTACGAACCCCAGCTCCTCGACCGCCGCCAGCACCTTCTCCTGCGTGTCGGGACGTACGAACACCGTCCCGTTCATCACGTTCGAAACCGTCTTCGGCGACACCCCCGCCAGCGCCGCGACATCCTTCACCGTCGCCCGCAGCGGCCCCCTGATCATATGAGTCAGCGTATGCGAACCACACTGGCGGAGATGGATGGTCCACCCGCGGCCACCGGGAGATCTGGTTGGCCGGTCGCACGCACAGCCCCATATCCGACATTCAGTAAGAGGTCAGGGCCTCGCCGCTTCCATGTACGGCTCTTTGCCTTTGCTACAAGCCGGCGCGCACGCTTCGAGAAGGGCAAGTTGGTCGAGCGTTAGCCCGACGAGCAGCGACGCCAAGGAGTCACATCAGTCACAGGAGCAACAGGCCGGAGGCGAGCCCGCAGTTGCATGAAACTCGCCGATCCACAGGCCTTGACTACTCCTCGCAAAATGGGTCTGTGCCGGAGTACGAAAGCTGGGCAAGCAGCCCAGCCTCCAGAAGGGTCATGCAGGGCAACAAGTCGCGCGACACCTCGCCCGAATTGGCAGTTCGGCGCCTCCTGCACGCCGCTGGACTTCGCTACCGGGTCGACTACCGACCCGAGCCATCACTACGACGGACAGCCGACATCGTCTTCACCAAGCAGCGCGTCGCGGTCTTTATCGACGGCTGCTACTGGCATGCCTGCCCGGAGCATCGGACCGTTGCCCGAGCGAACGCGACCTATTGGTCGGAGAAGTTGGCGCGCAATGTGGCCCGTGACATCGACACGAGTACGCGGTTGAAGGACGCTGGATGGACCGTCCTCCGCTTCTGGGAGCATGAGGATCCCGAGTCGGTCGCAGCGACCGTTGTTACAGCCGTCCGGGGTCAGGATCCGACTGAGGGCAACCTGCGATAGGAGTCTGGTCTGAGGCATGCGCACTGCGTCAGCGGACCTGGCAACCGATAGTGACCAGTGTCCGGTTTGCCGTAGCGGTAGAGGCGCCACAGCCGGTAGGTCGGCCCCGGTCGATGGATGCCTCGACCTCGGTTGCAGATATGTCGAAGGGCACCTCCTTGCCGTACCGCGGTCGTCTTGACCTCGATAAAGACCGGCTCGCCGGCGGGTCCCTGGAAGGACTGGATGTCGTACCCGAGGCCGTCGCCGTCGCCGTCGCCGACCGAAACGTGTCGGACCTCGACCGCCAGATCTTCCCTACCGGCGGCGGTCAGACGGTTTTCGCTCAGCGGCAACGACGGATTCCTCGCCGGCGCGGCCGAGAGCCCAGCTGGAAGACTCGATGGCGGTCAAGTTGACGTCGGGGACAGTAAGGCGCGCTCTCCGGCTCATTGGCCAGTCAGCATTCGGCGGGTCAACCTCTGGGCCGATCTCGGAGTGGGGGACGTCACCGTCAGCCACCACCATGAGCACGAAGGCCCGGAGTTCGCTGCCCTCCTCAAAGCGCTCGCGGACGGTCCGTAAGCGATCCTGGACGTTGCGCAGCGGCTTGTAGCTGGGGATCCAGACAGCCCAACTCATCGAGGATCGCCGATACACTGTTGAACTTGTACTCGATCGCGCCGGGCGAGCGATCGACATCGCGCTCAACTTCTCTTCGAAACTCAGGCTTGGTGTAGTTCTCGCCCGCGAGCTCGAGGGTCAGCATTCTGAAGTCGACGTCAACCGTCACCCCGATCTCTTCGTCGTTCCACGGACTACTGCCCATGTCAACCAGGTTGCCGCACAGACCCGCGGCCGTCTTGCAAACGACTCAGGAACCATCCCGTCGCCACGCCTGAGCCTCGTGACGTCGCATCTCAGTGATGGTTAGGTCACATTCTGAAGGCATGGTCGCGGGTTCTGCGCCAACTTGTCGGTGGTTACCCGTAAGCTTGCCCCATGTTCGATTTCGTCGACTACTTCGCTGGCGTCGGCGGGTTTCATGCTGCCCTGGACGGCCTCGGCGGGCGAGCCGTTCAAGCCTGCGAGATCGATCCGAAGGCTGCGGCGATCTACGAGCACAACTGGAACCTGAAGCCCGAGAAGGACGTCCGCGAGCTCGCGCAGCATCCGGACACGATCCCGGACCACTCGGTGCTCACGGGCGGCTTCCCATGTCAGCCCTTCAGCAAGTCTGGTCGCCAACTCGGTGTTGCCGAAGACAGAGGCACGCTCTTTGAGGACATTCTGAAAATTCTGGCGGCCAAGCAGCCTCCGGTCGTCATGCTAGAGAACGTCCGCAACCTCGCGGGACCACGCCAAAGTGCGGCGTGGTCCCGCATCCTGCGGGGCCTACGCGAGGCGGGGTACCGAGTTGGGAGTCGGCCCACCGTCTTCTCGCCGCACCTCTTGTCACCCGATTCGGGCGGCGCTCCTCAAGTTCGGGATCGCGTCTACATCCTCGGCGTCTGGGTCGGTCGAGACAGGGCGATGACAGAGGTCGATCTGGACCCGGTCGTTCCCCACGAAGTCGAACAAGGGTGGCGCGTAGGTGATTGGAACATCGAGTCGGACGTGCTCCTACCTGATCCATCGGCGGCTGACATCCACCGCTACAAGCTCGGCGGCGATGAGATCGCCTGGATCGACACCTGGAACGAGTTGCTCCAGATGCTGGGCGATGCCAAATTGTCTGGCTTTCCGCTGTGGGAGTTTGCGTGGCACGAGCGGCGCCCGAACGGCTTTCGAACGATGCCGGCCTGGAAGCAGCGACTCGTCGAACAGAACCGGGACTTCTACCTGGCACACCGCGGCGCAATCGATGCGTGGCGATCAAGGGATCGAGAGATTCCACTCTCCAGATTTCCGGCGTCCCGCAGGAAGCTTGAGTGGCAGGCCGGTTCAGGCGAGCGGAATCTGTGGAAGCACCTGATGCAATTCAGGCCGTCCGGCATCCGCGTCAAACAGGCAACCTATGCACCGGCGCTTGTGGCCATGAGCCAAACGCCGATCTTCGGTCCGCGTCGTCGCCGGCTGACTCCACTCGAGGCCGCTCGGCTGCAGGGATTCGATCCGGCAACGTTCTCGTTCGCCGATCAGTCCGACAGCGCGAGTTACAAGCAGATGGGCAATGCCGTCAACGTCGGCGTGGTACGACACGTCTTCAAGGCATTCGTTGAGAAGAACGCCGATGACATCGCTGCATGCGGACCGGCCGGCACGTCCATCCTGGAGTCGCTGGGGATCGATGTTCCGTTGGTCTCGACCAGCGTCGCAGCCTCGTAACCCGTAAGGCGCAGATCAGAGATCACAGTCCCAATTCTGCGAAGAAGTCATCCGGGCCCTGTGAGGGTGAGGCTGAGAAGTCAGATCGGAAGGTCACACCCGAGACGTCGGGAGGCAGCGGGTATCCGAGCTCTGGCCGTGGAACGTCCTCCCGCCTGAAGAACTCGAGGCTCCGGTCGCTCACGTCTGCGATGAACCGCTCCGCCATGAACTCTCCGAACGACGCCCCGCACTCCGCCGCCAAGATCGCCCAGAACGCTTCTCGATCCTGACTGGCACCTAGGCCGTCCGCGATCCTTCGAGCGAAGTCGCCAATGGTCATCCCACTCTCACGCAACTCGACCCGAACGGAGGCGAAGTAGCGGTTCCCCGAGCTGAACGCCTGGTCTGCAGAGATCGTGTGGGCTCGCGTGGCGGACTGGGTCGCCTTCACCTCGACCTCGACAGGCGGCTGTGTCAGCACGAAGTCGATGGTGCTCGTCGGCACGCTGTGCCACCCGCGAACCCAAGCCTCAGGTCGCCTGGCGGCGCCGATCAACGTCAACTCGCCGACCAAGCCCACCACGTCGGTTCTTGGCGGAGCCTGAAGCCTCCAGAACAGGCCAAGCCACCGCGCGAGTTCGTCAGCAACATCAGTCTCGGCCGGGTCGCTTGGAAGCGCGAGAAGCAGTTCGTGGATGAACGAAGCGAACAAGGTCTGTACTTCGGGATCAACGCTGCGGCAGCGAATCACCGAGACCCGCATCGTCCGCTGTGTGATCCCATCGTCAAGGCGATACCGGACACCGAACTCGGCACTCAGTGCAGCCATTCGCACCGGGACCGGACTCGAGGTCCCTGCGCGAGCCACGATCGCGGCAACGTACTCCCCGCTGGCCGCGCCGCCCGCGTACGCCAAGGTGTCGCCGGCCTCCGTTGCAATGGCGCTGACAGCGAGAGTCTGATCGAGCAGGCCCTCCGCAGAAGCCCTTTCAGAGCCGGACGCCATCGCGTCACGCAACTCGGCGCGCCGGTCTACTGACACTAGGACCCGACCTCGATGATCCACCCACTAGCAGCCGAGCTCGGAACGTGCCATGCAGTCACGAGATAGCGCCCGAGAGGCTCGCGGTCGCGCGACTCAACCGCCACCCGATGTAACTGAACTGCGATGCCATGGTGATCCGCGCCGATTCTCCGATCTCCCGGATAATCGCCAGAGCGTCCCTGGAAGATCTGGATTCCTCCTCCAGCTGTCTCCTGCCGGCGGCCCGGCTCGCCGGGCCTCATCCAGTAGACGGCTATCGAGTGATCGCCCCCGGGTTCGTCGGAGAGACGCGCGAGCGCGAGCGACAGCGCCTGCGCTTGTCCGTCGCCCAGCCACGACGGCGGCGTCGCGGCCTCGAGAAGTTCCAGCGCGACGTGCGGTGAGGTGTACGCGCGCCGATGGCCGTAAGGGTCGGGACTCCAACTGACGCCTTGGAGGATCCGTTCGGCCGTCCTGACGTTGTCGTCGAGCGCGGGGGCATCCACTCTTACTGGCTGTCGATCAGTGATCCATTTGTCAGCCATCGCGACTCGAGTTAGCGGCATCCCGATCACCGACGCCCTGGTCGGCCGCATGCTGGGGTCTAGGAGGAACTTCCGCCGCCACTCCTTCAGCGTCTCGGAGCCGTCCTGAATCGCTCTCAGTGACTCGAGCATGTCTCGTTCATGGTGCACGTAGTTTACGAAGGCGTCTCGCACGTCCGCGTCGAGGAAAACACGACAGAGTCCTAGGTACGCGGCCTTGTATCCGAAGAACCGGGCGCGCTGTTGGATGGTGTCTGCGACGGACATGCCAGCGCCCCGCGGCATGTACGTCACCGTGAGACCCTCGACCGTGAAGCCTCGATCGATCGCCTGGCCCCCGACGAGCACGTAGAACTTGGTCCTTATCCATTGGATGACAGGCGTCTGACCGAGTCGAGTGTTGACCTCCGTGACATCGAGGTTGTTGAGAACGAATCCGAGCGCTTGCCAACAACTCTTGAAGTCCACAAGCTCGGGATACGTCTTCTTGAGATCCTCCCAAGCAGTCCGGAAGTCGCCGCGAAGCTTGACGGGGTCGGCGTCACCGGCATGCTCGAGACGGTCCTGCCATGTGGTCTTCATGTCGCGGATCCAGGTGGCAAAGGTGCCCTGGTCGGCTGTCCCTCGCGATGGATGGACCAGCATCGACCTCGTCTCTGGCCGTCCACCGGCAACAACGTGCGCGGCTCCTACGAGGAAGAGCAGGAATGCCTGACGCAATCCGGAGGGTGGTGGACCGTTCGGATTGCTCGCCGCCTGAAGGTCCGCGGCGTCGATGACATGTACGTGCTGGGATGGCTCGCTGCCACCGAAGTAGACCTCGCCTCCGGTGTAGCCCTCGCCCGGCTCGAGCACCCGGACGTAATCGGGCGATAGCGCGTCGTCGATTGCGATGAGCAGTGGCGCCTGTGGAGTCGCCGTGTATTGGAGATAGAAGTGATTTGGCACTGCCTGCCGCAGCGCCTGCAAGTTGGAGTACGTGGAGGACTCTCGGCCACGCCGAACCAATGTGTTGAGGCTGGCTTGGTCAGCTTCATCGTCGACGATCAGGACATGGAGAGCTGAGAGATCTACTCGTTCGAGCGCTCCAGCGAGATCTGCGATTCGGGTGTAGTTCTTGAGGACGACAACAACAGCGGTCTCCTTGTAGGCAGCCGGCGTTGCAGGATTCATCCAGTTCGCTTTCACACGCACAAGTTCCCGCTCAACGTGGTCCGACGGCTGGAGGTTGTCCGCAGGGTCGAGGAACGTCCACCCGGCCGGCGACGCTTCGTTGAGGTCCTTCTTGAGTCGCCGCTGGCCCTGCGCCAGAAGCGGGTTCGAGATACCGCTGATGACGATCACGACCGCGAAGTCATTGTCGCGGGCGAGAGAGATGACGCCTTCGTACGACAAAGTCTTTCCGGACTGGACCCGGCCTACGACCAAACCGGTAGACCTCGGCCCTGCTGCCAGCGCACCGCGCAGGACTTCAACCGCACTTGCCCGAACTGCCGGCCGCGCCTCAGGCCGAACGACCTCGCTAAGGAAGCCGGCGAAGGTATCCCCTGAGGCAACGGTCGGCATCTTGTCGGCCGCACTTGCCGGCGACATCGTCGGGCCGGTCAAGCGTCGCTCCTCAGCCGCTTCGCCAGTGCGCCGCTCAGCAGCGTTTCGACCTGACGCATGAAGGTTCCGGCGATCTCACCCTCACCTGATGAATTGAGGACGCTTTCAGAGACGACCATTGCGACCGCTATCCGGAGCACGGCCTCGATCGCGTCGGTGCTGCCCAGTGCGAACTGCTTGAGGAACGGGTGAGCCGTGTTCAGAACCACGTGCGCCGTTACATCCCCAGTCCGTGGCTCAGCCTCGACGTGCCGCACGAGCCAGCGAGCCTCGCCGGGTCGGGAGGACGCGGTCATCCGGAGCGTCCACGTGCGGCCCTGGTGGTCGAACGAGAACTCTCTCTCCACGTCACCGACGTCGTCCTCCGATGTGTCGGCATCCGAAGGAACGGGCGAGTCAGCCGGGTCCTTGATGACTTCGGCCAGCGCGGTTGGCAGCTCACGCTCGACCACGTCTGCGGTGTTCTCGGTCGCCTCGCGGATTCGTTTCTGCTCCTGTTTGGAGGCTTGCCGCGCGCGATAGTGCTCGGCCTGCTTTAGCAGCGGCAAGGGCTCGGAATCGAGGACCGCGCGCAGGTTCTCCTCGAACTCCTCCTCATGTCCGTGCCACTGAAATCCATCCTTGGTGTGACTGACCGGCAGTCCGGTGATCTCGAGCTCGCCGAAGAGGCGCTGAGACCTGTAGGAGTTCCCGCCTCCATAGATGCGAGTGGGGCGGTACGGCGACTCGCCACTTCCGACGATGACTCGCCCACGCCGAAAGAGGGAGAGTCCGTTGCCGCTGGTTCGGCCCTCGGCTCGGATCGCACACCACCCGGCGACCTTGACGTCGTCGCCGAAGGCGAAGTCGACCTCCTTGCGCCACTCCTTCGGCTCCTTGGAGAGATCCTGGTTGGCCTCGGAGCGAACGTCGACGGCGCGGAGGATTTGCGGCTCCTCGTACTCCATGTTCTGCCCCGCGACCGTCAGGATCAGGCGGTCGTCTCGTAGGAACCCGCGATAGATCTCCCTCAGGTGGTCCCGCACCTTGCCCATGGTGCGCCCGGGAAGGAACTGGTTGAGGTCCCAGAGCTCGATCCGCGTGTAGTGCGCGTCCGGCGGCGAGGGTCGAGTAGTGACGATCAGATCTTCTACCTGGTCACGCAGAACCGATTCCATGTTGAACTCGATCGAGTACTCCGTTGGATCGCCAATGCTCGTCGTGACGACCCGCCAGTTTTGTGCAAACCAGATCGAGGCGCTCTTCATACCCATGCCGAACTCGGACAGTCCGGTTCGATCCGATGGCACCTCGGCTGCCTTGAAAGCGCGGGGAAAGTCTTGATGGGCAATCCCGCCGGCATTGTCTGCGATGACAATGCGACCGCCATTCTCGCGTTGGTAGTCGATGTCAACGCGCAGCCTGTACTTCGGCTCGACGCGGACGATCTGCGCGAACGACTTCGAGGCGCTCTGGATCGCATTATCGACGTACTCAGCCAGCGCAAACCACGGTTCGTAGTTCAGGTGACCGAGGACTCCCAGGATCGACACACCAGGCACGATGCTGACGCGTTCAGCGCTCGACTCACTCGGTCGCCCCACAGTCTCGCCCGACCGCACGCCTCGCATCCCAGTTCGCTCCACTCTGCCGAGACTAGTAACGAACCCGACACTTGGAAGGAATTTCAGCAGTTTGTGCTCAGACGCTGACATCAGCAGGGCCAACGAACCCCACGATCAGTCCCCATCGGAGCGCCCCGGCCGGGAGACTAGGTGAACTGGCCGACCACGCGCTCTGCGGTGAGAGCGGCGGTCCAGATCTGTTCTTCGGGCACATCGCAGATACGGAGTGCTGAGGCTGCGATGGCGTGGCATCTGGTGTCGGTGAACGTGTCACCGGAGCGGCGGATGCTGATGACGACTTCGACGAGCTGGAGGAGCACGTTGCCGAGGTGGAGGTCGTGGTCGCTGCGGTCAGCGAAGCGTGAGGCGATGCGGTCGTAGGCGTCGATGAGTTCACGGCGTACGGTCTTGGAGCGATCGAACAGCGGCTGACGGGTGACATCCGGCAGCCTGGGGAGCATCCCAGCGTTGTGGGGCGCGACGGCAAGGGTGTGTACATCGACGAGTACGAGGACGTACAGTACGGTCTCCCAGCCGTGCTCGGCGGCGAGACTCTCGATCTCCTCGACCTTGTCGATGGTGGGGCGGATCGTCTGGTCGAGGAGTTCGCTGAGAATCTCGGCTTTATCGGCGAAGTGGTAGTAGAGGGACGACTGTCGGATGCCGACGGCTTCGGCGATGTCGCGGGTGGACGTGCCTGCGTAACCGCGGGTGGTGAACAGGCGAGCGGCGTGGTCGAGGATGTCGTCACGCGGTGCGGTCGATGCGCTCTGGCCCGTATGCCGCGGGCGGCCAGCTCGTCGCCCGCGCGCGGGCCTCGCACTTGATGGACGTCTGGCGGCCGAGAAATCGGTGATCGTGGACATGGCATTCCTCTCACGCTGCCGCTCCGTGCGGCGGCGGTGAGAACATCAAACTGCCGTGCGAGTTCTTGGACCCGGACAAACTGTCCGGGCATCGTCATCGCAGGTCAGGCTGACAACAACGCCCTGGTGCGGGCCAGCACCGCGTTCCACGGGAGCCCACGCCCCGACGGCGCTTCGCGTGGTTCGTAAAGCGGCCAGACATCCTCGCCATAGACCATGTCGACACCGGCCGATCGCAGGGCGGCAAGGTGGCCGGCCCAGGAGGGTTGTCTCGCGTGCGCCGCGTTGACTCTCGGAAAGATCACGGTCGGCCGGACAGTGAGGTTCTCACACAGCAGCGTGAGCGCTTGATTGTCTCCTATGCCGAGAGCGAGTTTCGCGACGCTGTTGGCGCTCATCGGTGCACCTACCAGCACATCAGGTGCCGGATGCGGACTCGGCTCCCGCGGTAGGCGCGCAGCCGATCGCAACGGCAGTCCTGTCACCTCTGCGATCGTTGCGTCGTGGCCGATGTCGACGAGCCACGCGTACGCCGCGGGCGTGACCACGACAGGGACGATGTGTCCCTCCTCGATCAGGGGGCGCACGAGACCATCGAGCAACGTCTCCAAACCTCCGGCCGCACAGCCGACAACGGCGACAACACTCATCCGACCGCCCGGCATCGCTCTGCGAGAGCCATCAGAGGCGACGATGCCTGCCCGGTCGAGGGGGCACGGCGCTGCAGAGCCTTGACGGTCTGACGGACGGTCGCACTATGCCGGACCAACTGTGGCGCCTGCCCCTCAGCCTCCAACAAGAAGGCCAGGGCCCGCTCGTCCTCGGCGACCAAACTGAGTGCTTTCGCCATGTCGATGCGGTGGCAGGCGCCACGCTCAACCGGCACCGCCGTCGTGTCGACATCATCAGCGTGATCGACAACGTACGCCACGTCTCCTAGATCCAGGGCTATCGAGACCTGGTGGAGACGGACGTTCGTCGGACCGAACGCGGTCTGCCAGTAGTTGCCATCCCCATCAAGAATGTCGGCGAGCTCCTCGGCCAGCCGCAGATGATCGTTCGCTGTCGACCGATCATCGTGCCGTGCAGCAGCGACACCGACTCGAAGGTGAAGCATCCCGAGGAGGCTGATCGCGCTCGGATCGTCAGCGATCATGTCTTGCCTCAGCCACTCCGCCGCCGAGCTGCCCAGTTCGATGGCTTCTTCATAGCGCCCGGCTGCAAGAAGTGCATGTGTCCCGGCGCGTGCAGCAGATGCCAGCACAAGTGGATCTGCGGATCGATCGGCCGCGTGCATCGCCCGCTCGGCCGCCAGCCAGGCGAGGTCACTTTCGCCGATCTTGCTCAACGTCGACGCCGCAAGGTGATGGATCCGCGCCGAAACCGCCCATCGCGATGCTGGCTCGTCAAGCTCCTCCAAGGCTTGCGCCGACTCGATCAGGCCAGGCAGAGCCTTGACAACGAGCCCGATCCTGCCGGACTGGAAATCACTCCATGTCTGCTCGGCGAAAACCGCGACGTGACGTGGCACAACGGCCGTGTCGCCTCGACGTGCAAACAGCACCCGCGACAACCTCCGTGGCGACATCAGCGCGTCTCGAACTGCGGGAATGTCCTGCGCTTCAGGATCTTCGTCCTCCAGCAGCACCGGCTGCCCGAGCAGATCGCCGACGGTCACCTTGAGATATCCAGCAATCTCCACCAGCAGATCGACCTTGCGCAACTCCCGCTCACCGCGCTCGATCTTGCTCAACCAGTCCTCGGACCGGCCTACAAGACCAGCGAGCACACCTTGGGTCAGTCCGCGTCTGCGCCGATAGAACGCGACGCGCTCACCCACGGTGAATCGATCCCCAGCACCACGCACCCGATCAGCGTATCCCCGGAACCCGAGGGCTGGTGGCGGGCCGACGAGATCTCAGACGCGCGTACGAGCGCTAAACGGTGGTGGCCCGCGTGTCGACAGCTCAGATCGAACGTCCGCGCCGCACGGGCGGCGGATCCGGATCGCGCTGGTCCTACGCCTCCCGACGCCAGCGGTCGGGGGTGGTGCCATAGCGGGCCTTGAAGCGGCGTACTAGGTAGCCGGGGTCGGTGAGGCCGGTTCGGGTGGAGATGACCGACAAGGGCAGATCCGTTTCGCGGAGGAGGCGGCGGGCTTCGGTGAGGCGGCGCTCGGTGAGCCAGTCGAGGAGGGTGCGGCCGGTGCGTTGGCGGATGACAGTGGTGAGGTGGCCTGGGGTGTAGCCCAGGGTGCGGGCGAGGTCGCCGGCGGAGACCTTGGTGGCGTACGTCCTCTCGATCTCGTCGAAGACGCGGCTGACCAGCGGGTCGGGGGCGATGGGGGCGCTGGGGGCCAACCGCGCCGACGCGACCAGGAGGTTTGTGAGGATCGCGGTGACGGCGTCGTGGGAGCCGAGGCGTTCGGGGTGGCGTAGCTCGTCGTCGAGCTCGGTGAGCCACGCGTGCCAGCGGGGGCGCTCGGCCTCGGGGACCATGCCGAGGCGGCCGTCGGCGGCAAAGAGGGCCAGCAGCGGGTGGTGGGCCCAGGTGAGTGGGGAGATGGAGGCGAGGGAGGGGATGGCGTCGGGGGTGAACGCCACCGACCAGGCCCGCGCGTGGGTGAGCTCGGCCAGCGACTCCGAGGCGACGACCTCGCCGGGAGCCACCGCGTGGACCTCGCCGTCGCGCAGCGCCACCTGCTCGCCGTCGAGGTCGACGGTGCCGCCGCCGCGCTCGACGTAGGCGAGGATCCAGAAGTCGTGGGCGTGCCGGTTGTCGGGCGGCAGGTGCTCGGTGTCGCAGTCGGGATCGAGGGGTACGACCCTGACGGCAGGTCTGCCAGGGCGCTGGTCCCAGGCGTAGACCGGGGTGCCGTCGGCGCGCACGGTACGCACGGCTCGAGCGAGCACCGAGGTCGAATCCGAAGAACGTCCCATGTCGACCGACTTCCCTCCCACTGTAGATCCGCAAGATGTCCCATCGTGGAGCTATGACCACCATACAGATCATCGACGGCCGCGCCGAGGGCGAACGGGACCGCCCGTTCCTCCCCGGCATGGGCCGCACCTGGCTCCTTCCCCTCTACGACCTCTTCACCCGGTTCGCCCGCGTGCGCGCGCTCCACGACCGGACGGTCGAGCTCGCCGGCATCTCGCCTGGGCAAACGGTGCTCGACGTCGGCTGCGGCACCGGCAACCTCTCCTTCTCGGTGCTTCGTGCCGTCCCGGGAGCCGTCGTCACCGGGCACGACCCTGACGCCGGCGCGCTGCGGATCGCCGCTCGGAAGGCGGGTCGGCGAGGCGTACGTCTCTCGCTGGTGCAGGGGTACGCCGACCGGTTGCTGCCCGAGGACGGCAGCGTCGACCACGTCGTCTCCTCGCTCGCGCTTCACCACGTCGACGACGCCGGGCGCGAGGGGTTCGGACGAGAGGCTCACCGGATCCTGCGGCCCGGCGGGCGGGTCACCATCGTCGACTTCGGCGCCCCCGACCACGGGCCAGGCCATGACCACGGCCACAACCACCAGCACGGGAGCCGCCGCCACCGTGGGATGAACGCCTATACCGAGCGCAACCTCGACAACGGGATCGTCAGCCTGCTGACCGCCGCCGGGTTCACCGACGCCCGCGAGGTCGACCACATCGACCACCGGTTCGGCCCGATCACGATCGTGCAGGCGACTCGCGCCGCTGGTTGAGCCGCGAGCACTCACGAGCGGTGTCGACACCGACACGGTTCTATCGAGCGGCCAAGGGACTGTGTTGGTCTCGACACGGATTCGTTCGTTCCTCACGAACCCGGCTCGACCGGCGGAGCTCGGCCGACCAGCGGCGCCAGCCGCGTGGAGTTGCCACAAATCGTCGCAGGCAGGGCAGTCTGGCCCCATGTACTTCCTCGGAGTCGACCTCGCCTGGGGCGTGCGCAGGCCCACCGGTCTGGCCGTCCTGGACGAGGAGGGCCGCCTCGTGCACGTCTCTGCCGCCAAGACCGACGACGAGATCGTCGCCGCCCTGGAGCCCTACGCCGACAACGACTGTCTGGTCGCGATCGATGCTCCCCTGATCGTCACCAACCCCACCGGGAACCGTCCGGCCGAGGCCGCGCTCAACAAGGACTTCGCCCGCTTCGACGCCGGCGCGCACCCCTCCAACACCAGCAAGTCGGAGTTCAGCGAGCAGCCTCGAGGCGCCCGGATCGCGGCTCGGCTCGGGCTCGACATGGACCCCCGGTCCGGCCGGCGGCGCCGGGCGATCGAGGTCTACCCCCACCCCGCCACCGTCGCCCTCTTCCGCCTGGGCCGCACGCTGAAGTACAAGCACAAGTCGGGGCGTGACATCGACCAGCTCCGCGCCGAGCTGATCATGTTGCTCGGTCTGGTCGAGGGTCTCGCCAGCGCCGACCCGCCGCTGCTGCTCGACAACCCGTCCTGGAAGACCCTGCGAGCGGCCGCCGAGAGTGCGGTGCGCAAGAGCGAGCTGCGCGTGGTCGAGGACCAGGTCGACGCGGTGCTGTGCGCCTACATCGGCCTGTTCGCGACCCGCGCACCGGACCGGACCACGACCTACGGCGATTTCGCCACCGGCTACATCGTCACTCCGACGCTGCCCGACGATCTCACCCCGACACCCCGTGGGCGGGCCGGGGCGAAGGCCCACGACCCCACGACCGCGGTCCGTGAGTACGCCGCGATGCAGCCGACGCTGCAAGAAGCAGCCGACCAGTACGTACAGCTGGTGACCTCGATCCTCGACGACGCCGGCATCAACTACCTCACCGTGACCTCGCGCGCGAAGTCGGTCGCGTCGTTCGCGGCCAAGGCGGCTCGTACCGTCGACGGACGGCAGGTCTTCACCGACCCGCTCCGCCAGATCACCGACCAGATCGGGCTGCGGGTGATCACCTACGTCCACAGCGACGTCCAGGCGGTCGTCGACCTCCTCGACGACCAGGTGGTGGTCCACGACGACCGTGACATGGGCGAGGAGACCGCGAGCGAGGGCCGGTTCGGGTATGCCAGCCGCCATCTGCTGGTCAGTCTCGACCCCGCGCGCGAGAGCCAGGCGGCGTACGAGCTGTTGCGAGGCCGTCAGGCGCAGATCCAGATCCGCACCGTGCTGCAGCACGCCTGGGCCGAGTTCGAGCACGACATCCGCTACAAGGGCACGATCCCCAGCGAGCACGTCCCCGAGTTCGACCGACGGTTCACGCTCGCCGCCGGCCTGCTCGAGCTCGCCGACCGGGAGTTCTCCACGATCAGGGATCGGCTCCGGGAGGGCGCGGCAGCCGCCGGCACGGAGGCCCTCGACGACGACCCGCGGATCAGCCCGCGTGAGCTGGCAGCGTTCCTGGCGGGACAGTACGCCGACGCCGGCTGGTCGCGGACCGACCACTACGGCTGGATCTCCGGCGTCATCCTCGAGCTCGGCATCACCTCGCTGACCGAGCTCGGCGAGGCGTTGCGCTCGGTCGACGAGGAGACCCTGATGGCGCGGATGGACTACCGCTATCCGCCGGGTGCGGTCCGGCGGCTCGACGACGCGCTGCTCTGGGTCTACGGCGATGCGTACGTCGGTCTGCGCGCCAACGCGCATCGCGAGGCCGGGCTGCGGGCCAGGCTCGCCAAGATGCGCGACTCCGACTAGGCGGTTCCCGGAGCGTCTCCGCGCTCGCGGCATCAAATCCGATCGGGGCTCGGGCACGAACCCCCGCCATGAGACGACTGAATCGCCGCACCATCGCCCATGCCGCCGCAGGCGTGCTCGCCGGGGTGGTCGGCATGTCCGTCGCCCACCTCACGGCCGCGCTGCTGACCCCGGCGTCATCTCCAGCGCTCGCGGTCGGCACCGCGGTCATCAACGCGACGCCCACTCCCGTCAAGGAGTGGGCGGTACGCGAGCTCGGCCACGCGGACAAGCCGATCCTGATCGGCAGCGTGCTGCTGGCCACGATCGCGTTCGCCGCCGTGATCGGCGTCGTCGCCCGACGACGGCTGCGGCTGGGCGTCCTGCTCCTCGCGGGCCTGGTTCTGCTCCCCGGAGCCGCAGTGGTCCTGCAGCCGCTCTTCAAGGCCAGCGACCTGATCCCCACGCTCGTGGCGCTCGTCCTCGGGCCTGCCGCGCTGGTGGTCCTGACCCGCGCTCTGAACGCCGCCGAAGAGCACACTCCGGGCCAGACGCCCGAGGGCCCGACCGTTCACCCGACGGACGCCGAGAGCGGGGGCCTCTCCACCCGCCGCAACGTCCTGATCGGGTTCGGCGCCCTGACGCTGCTCTCTGCGGCGGCCGCGGCCGGCGGAGAGCTGGTCGTGCGCAGCCGCACCGCGATCGCCAACCTCAAGCTGCCCCGGGTCGGCAAGCCCTTGCCGGCGCTGCCGACCGGCCTGGAGGAGACGTACGACGGGATCTCCTCGTTCCGCACACCCAACCGTGACTTCTACCGGGTCGACACCAAGCTCGCCGTCCCGATCGTCGACCAGGACAGCTGGACGCTGACGATCGACGGGGACGTCGAGCGGGAGCTCACCTTCAGCTACGACGATCTGCGCGAACGCGAGAACGTCGAGCACGACATCACCCTGACCTGCGTCTCCAACGAGGTCGGCGGCAAGCTGGTCGGCGCCGCCCGCTGGACCGGCGTACCGCTCAAGGACCTTCTCGAAGAGGCCGGCATCGGCGATCGTGCCGACCAGATCCTCTCGACCGATGTCGAGGGCTTCACGATCAGCACCCCGCTCGAGGCCGCGCTGGACGGGCGCAACGCGATGATCGCCCTCGGCATGAACGGCGAGGTCCTCTCCCGCACCCACGGCTTCCCGGCACGGTTGGTCGTACCCGGTCTCTACGGCTACGTCGGCGCCACGAAGTGGGTCACCAAGCTGACCCTGACCAGGTACGACGCCGCGACCGCCTATTGGACCGACCGTGACTGGGCCACCGACGCCCCGATCAAGCTGTCCAGCCGGATCGACACGCCGCGACCGCTGAGCAACATCCCGGCGGGTCGCACCGTGATCGGCGGGGTCGCCTGGGCCCAGCAGCACGGGGTCGCCAAGGTCGAGGTACGCATCGACGGAGGTCGCTGGCAGCCAGCCGAGCTCGGCCCGGACGCCGGGATCGACTACTGGCGCCAGTGGTATCTGCCCTGGGTCGCCGAGGAAGGCAGCCATCAGCTGGCCGTCCGCGTCACCGACCGCGACGGAACGCTGCAGAGCACCGACCGGGCCACTCCGTTCCCCGAAGGCTCCAGCGGCATCCAGGACATCGTCGTCACCGTCGGCTGAAAGTCCGCAGAAAGAAAACCCGCTGGAGGAAATCCGCTTCGGCGAGCACGCCGAAGCACTCATGACAGCAAGAGAAGCAACATTCCTTGAAAGGCTCTCTCATGAAGCTCAACACCATCACGCGCACCGGCGGCGTCGCCGCCTCCCTGGCTCTCATGATGGGTCTCGGCCTCTCGGCCTGCGGCTCTGACGACAGCGACTCCGGCTCCAGCGGCTCCGGCACCTCCGAGTCGTCCGAGTCCACGTCGGAGGAGACCGAGGCGACCGAGGCCGGCGCGGAGACCTTCGGCGAGGGCTGCAAGCTGATCCCCGCCGAGGGCGAAGGCTCGTTCAACGGCATGGCGACCGCACCCGTCGCGTCCGCTGCCAGCGCCAACCCGCTGCTCAAGACGCTCGTGACGGCCGTCGGCGAGGCCGACCTGGTCGACACCCTCAACGGTGCGGACGCGCTCACCGTCTTCGCGCCGACCGACGACGCCTTCGCGAAGATCCCGAAGGCCGACCTGGACGCGGTGCTGGCGGACAAGCCCACGCTGACCAAGGTCCTCACCAACCACGTGGTGGCCGGACAGCTCAGCCCCGAAGAGGTCGCGGGTGAGCACGAGACCCTGGCCGGAACCATGATCACCGTCGAGGGAGAGGGCGAGGAGTTCACCGTCGGCAAGGAGAACGCCAAGGTTCTCTGCGGCAACATCCCGACCGCCAACGCCACGGTGTACGTCGTCGACACCGTGCTGATGCCCTGATCAAGACATCCAACCGGATATCCGCGAGGATCGACACATGAGACCGCTCAGCTCAGTTCCCTCCGGCGACCCGTCGCCGGAGGGAACCGGGTCGCCCGGGCTTGCGGGGCTCCTGCGTCGCATCGCCCGAGGCGACGAAGCCGCCTTCGCGGCCCTCTACGACCAGACCGCCGCTCGAGTCCACGGGCTCGTGCTCAGAGTCGTTCGTGACCGGGCCCAGGCCGAAGAGGTCACCCAGGAGGCCTTCCTCCAGGTGTGGCGCCAAGCCAGCCGCTACGACGAGAACCTCGGCAGTGCCCATTCGTGGCTCCTGACGCTGGCTCATCGTCGTGCGGTGGACCGGGTCAGGTCGGCGGAGTCCGCCGGCCGCAACGACACCGCCTACCACGGCACCACGCATGCTCCGCCGCACGACACCACTGCCGAAGCGGCGGAGAGCTCGCTGGAGGCTCGCCGGGTCCATGCCGCACTGGAAACCCTGACCGCAGCTCAACGCGAGGCATTACAGCTGGCGTACTTCGGCGGCTACACCCACACTGAGGTCGCCGCCATGCTCGAGCTGCCGGTCGGCACCGCAAAGACCCGTATCCGGGACGGGCTGATCAGGCTTCGCGACGCGATGGGAGTGAACCAATGACAACGCAAGACATCCACGCTCTCTCCGGTGCGTACGCCGTGGACGCCCTCGACGACATCGAACGTGCCCGTTTCGAGCAGCATCTGGCGGTCTGCGCGGACTGCCGCGCCGAGGTGGCCAGCCTGCAGGAGAGCGCCGGCCTGCTCGGTGCGCTGACCGACGTCGCTCCGCCGCCGGAGATGCGTGATCGGCTCCTCGCGGGCATCAAGGAGATCCGCCCGCTGCCGCCCGAGACTCCGTCCAGCATCGAGGGTATCGGCGCTGCGCTTCACGCCGACAGCTCCGTTCCCTCCAGCCCCTCGGGCTCAGCCGGACCTCGTCGCCGAGGGTGGCGCCTGCTCGCGGCCGCAGCGGCGGTGCTGGCGATCGTCGGCACCGGCACGGTCGCCGTGGTCGAGCTGACCCGCGACGACTCGACCCAGACCGTCTCGACGGCCGAGCGCGTGCTGAGCGCCGAGGACGCCACGACCGTCGCGGTCGAGCTGCCTCGCGGTGCTCATGCCCGGATCGTCCGCTCGGTCTCGGAGGGCAAGGCGGTGCTGGTCACCTCCGACATGCCGCCGGCACCTGACGGCAAGGTCTACGAGCTCTGGCTCCAGCACGACGACGTCATGGTCCCGGCCGGCCTGATGCCCGACGACAGCGACCAGACGATCGTCCTCGAGGGTGACGCCGCGGACGCGAGCGCCGCCGGGATCACCGTCGAGCCCGACGGAGGGTCCGAGGAGCCGACCTCGGCCCCGATCGCGCTCTTCGACTTCTCACAGACGACCTGATCTGCGAGAACGAGCGGCCGGAATCAGTCCTCGAGGTCCTCGTCCTCGTCGAGATCGCCCAGGTCGGCGAGCTCGTCGAGGAGGAGATCGAGGGGGTCGATCCCGTCGCGGTCGGCGATGATCTCGGCCCGGCGGCCGGAGACGAGCAGGTCTGCGGTGCCGAGGACCATCGCACCGTCCGCGGGAAAGTGCTCAGGCAACCCGAGCATCTTGCGGAACCGGCTGGCTCGCTGAGACGCCGACTTCACACCGAACGGTTCCAGGAGCTCACCGACAGTCACGTGGGTGTAAGGGCCGACGGAGTCGTTGGCGTGAGCGATCATCCACGCGACCGCAGCAGCAGACGTACGGGCCGCAGCGCGGCCGAGGAAGTAATCGGGGTCGGCGACCGCGAGACGGTGCAGGAGCCGACGGTTGGCGGTGCGGTGCTCGAGGTCGAGATCGCGCTCGGCGGAGGCATCGCACAGGGCCAGGATCTCCTCGATCTTCGGGCGGATGTCCTCGCGTACGCCGGTCCAGTCGAAGGGCTCATCGCCGGGGAGCGGATCGGCGTTCAGAGCATCGAGCGGTTCGCGTCCACCGACCAGGTCCGCTAGCTGGCCGGGCCCGAAACCGTAGCCGCCACCTTGCGGAATCCGCGACAGGTACGTCGGAGTCCACGCAGCGATGGCCCGAACGGTCTCCTCGGTGCGGTCCCGGCGGATGCCGCGGAGGCGGTGGCCGAAACGTACCCATGCTGTCAGGACGTCCGGCAGCAGCACCATCTCCTCGAGCGGTGCCCTCACCTTGCGCGGGAAGTAGTCGGCCAGCAGCATCTCCGCTCGCACCGGACTCCACCGGAGCGGGTCGCCGTTGCCGTACTCGGTGCCGAGCCAGATGAGCGGACCGACGAGCCCGCGGGCCTCGGGGTCGGCGGCGTACGCCTTGCCCTCGGGCGAAGCCACGAACTCCTCGATCAGTGCCTCTTTCGCTGCCTCGGACATCGGCTTTTGTTCAGGGAGCACACCACCCTCCGGCAGCAGCCGCAGCGCCCAGCGCAGCAGCGGACGGGCTTGAGGCCAGGCCTCCGACGTGAGCGGCGGAAACGTCATCGCACCAACGTCGACGGCCCGTTCGACGTATGCCCGTGCCCATGCCGGATCGACATGGCCGAAGGTCAGGTCGGAGTCTCGCTCGGGGTGCGCGCTGACCATCAGCACCGTCTCGTCCAGCGCCTCCGGGACCACGAAACCGTCCTTGAGAACCCGCCCGAGGTTGTTGTCGACGTAGGCAACGAAGGTGAACGCGGACCCGTCGGCGAGCTCGACTCCGATGTAGTAGTTCTCGCCGTCCAGGAGCGCCGCGTCCTTCATCTCCACGACGCGGTCAACCTTCGCCGCAGCCAGGTCACGCAGCCACCCCGGCATAGGTTGCGTACGTGTCGCCAGCGCTTCTCGGATCCGGCCCGCGAGCTCGTCGTCGTCGGTGAGTGCTGCGATCACGTGCAGCGCGGCGGTCGAGGGCGCCAGGTCCGTGCCGAGGAAGCTCTCGACCAGCTCGGCCAGTCCCGGGCCCTGCGGCTTGTCCTCGAACGGATGCGGCGGAACCGTGGCCAACTCCATCACCGAGGACACGAGAGCAAGGAGGTCGAGGGGATGGTCTGCGTACAGGGCTCGCTTGAACTCCTTCATCAACGGCATGTCCTCGGCGCGCGTCGTCACCTCCCTGCGCTCGATCCTCGGGCGTCGGGGGTGGTCGGCCTTCTTCCGGTTCTTCGCCACCTGTTCAACGTAGCCAGCCCAGGACCGCTGTCGTCAACCGACGCTCACGGTTGAGATCGGTCCGCCGTCCATTCCCTGCTTGGATGGACCGGTGGACGCAACGCAGTGGCAGGAACGGATCACCTCTGAGCTCGCCGGCCTCCGGCAGCAGGAGTTCGTGATCATCAGCGAGCCCGAGCCCTCGGCCCCGGAGCCGACCGGATTCCTGGCCCGGCTCAGGTCGAAGGCATCCCGGTCAGCTGCGCCGTCACGCTGGGGACAGGTGCTGTGCGTGGATGACGTGCTCTACGCCGAGTTCGCCGGTACGCAGCACATCGGCGGCACCTGGGAGGCCTCCGCCGACCAGCACCAGGCGGTTCGCGCGGCCGGCTGGCTGACGCCCGACGAGACCGACCCGATCGCGCCGGCTCCGGCGGCGCCGCACTACTGGCGCACGGTCCCCCGGGCCGAAGCGTCGCTCGTCGCCGGGCTCCTCGTCGACGCCTTCCGCATTCTCGGAGCCGACTTCGCGACCCTCACCCTCAAGAGGGATCAGTAGCCAACGGCTCGGTCGCGCTGCAGAACAGATGCTGCGCATCGTGACCGGCGTTGCCGTGCGCGAAGGTGAGACCCCCGTCGGTTTCTTCGACCTTCGGCGCGGACGGGATCGGCGAGGCGACCACGCCGACGCAGAAGCGTACGGCCACCAGCTCCTGAGGCAGCGTGATCTTCCCGTGCCCGAGATCGTCCCCGAAGGGTTGGTTGCGGGTCGCCGGGAGGTCGGTGCCGGTCTCGACCGTCAACGTCTCCCCCGGAGCCAACAGGTGACCGCCACCCGTGGGCGCGACTGCCAGCTCGACGCCTGGCGGCCAGGGGAACGCTCGATGAGAGAGCACCAGGACGGGGCCGTCCTCACTGCTCTCGGCGGTGACGTACGGGGCGGTCGACAGCTTCGTCCCTGCCCCCGACGAGACCAGCGTCCGGTCTGCGACGAAGACCTCGGTCGCCTCGTTGTTGGTGACCGTGTAGGTCACCGCGACCGTCGTCGGGTCGGCCTCGATGTCGGCCGAGAAGTCGACGTCGGGTGTGGCTGCCGGCGAGCTCGGGTCGGGCGGCTCGCCACCGTCCTCGAATCCCGGCACAGCCGACCCGCAGCCGCTCAGCGCGACGAGGAGTGCCGCGACCGTCGAGCACCGGCGCCATCTCATCGTTCAGTAGGCGCCGAGCTGTTGGCAGAGCAGGCGGTAGAAGGCGGTGTTGGTCATCGGGGTGAGCTTGTCGCCCAGGGCGAGATGGACCCCATCGGAGCCGTTGACACCGGCGAGCTGCCACGAGCCGACCGTGATCGACCAGGCGGTGCGGGCGCTGACCTCGTACAGGGCCGCGTCTCGGACGGCCTGGTCCTCGCCCAGCAGCTCGGCCATCCGGGCAGTCGGGAAAGGACGCACTGACCCGGCCGCGCCCTTGACCGGACGGATCTTCAGGGTGCGGACCAGGCTCGGGACGAGGTGACCGCGCGGGAGGTCGAGGGGCTGCGTACGGGTGCCGTCGACGCCCAGCTCGAGGTGGATGCCTTCGGGGCCGACCGTGGCGCGGTGCTCGAGCCGCCCGCCGGGACCGGCCAGGATCCAGGCGACCTCCGCCGCGGCGCTCATGCCGGGCTCCAGGTCGCAGCGGTGGCGTCGATCTGGGCGGCCCAGGTGGCGTAGGCACTGGTCGGAACCGTCGCGGTGAGGGTGTGGCCGACCCCGTCGATGGCCACGAACCACTGCTCCATGGTCAGCGCGGTCTCGCCCGGCCCGTCGTACATCGCCAACCGCCGCCCCGCCTCCTGACCCGCGATCGTGAGTCGCTCGAGGTCGATCGGCGTGTAGCCCGGCATCATCTCGGCGAACGCCATCTCCGAGCCGACCTGCCAGTCGCGAAACCCCAGGTCACCGTTGGTCTGCGCGGTCACCGTGATGTTGGCGCGGAAGGTGCCGTCGACCGGCGCGAGCGCCAGGAAGCGTACGCCCTCGGGTGGCTCGACGCTCTCCCAGCCGTCCGGGAGGGTCATGGTCGTCTGGTCGTCGGAGCTTTCGGGCACGGTCACTTCTTTCCCGCGGTGCGCTTCTTCTTCGGCTGCGACTCGCGATACCACTTCGGCTTGATGAACGGCGGGGTCGGCAGGATGACCAGCAGCGGGTAGACGAGGCAGGTGAGCAGGAAGAGCCCACCGATGATCGTCCACGCCGCGGTCTGCTCCGGCACCAACCCGAACGCCGTCGAGCCGGTGATGGCCAGCGCGGAGATGCAGGGCAGATGGATGAGGACGACGTCCTCGCCCACTCCGCCCCGGTTCCACGAGCTCGCCCAGGAGCGGGCGCCGGCCGAGAGCCCGAGATGCTGCCAGATGCTGACCCCGGCGCCGATGGCACCGGCGGCCAGGATGAGTACGGCCCAGATCATTGCGGTCCTAGTCCCAGAAGGTGATGGCGTCGCCGACATCGGAGGCTACCTCGCCGGCGCCCTCCGCGAAGTCGCTGACCCCGTCGACGACGGCCTCACCGAGCTCACCGGCCTCGTCGACCACGAAGTCGGCCGCCTTGCCTGCCAGCCCGGAGCCGATCGCACCGCCGACCAGACCGCCGACGACACCGCCGATGACCGTTCCCGGTCCGGGGAAGATGCTGCCGATGGCGGCTCCGGCCTGGGCACCGGCCCAGGCGCCACCCGCGGCGCCTGCGGTCGTGATCGCCGAGGTGCTCACGGTGCGGCTCACGCGCTCGGTCGTCGACAGCGACGGGTCGTCGGCGTCCTTCTGCCACTGCTCCCACGCCGAGGTGCCGGCCGTGACCACCCAGCCGGCGCGGGTCGCCCACTTGCCCGCGGTCAGCCACTTGCCGCGTACCTCTGCCTTGTAGGCCTTCGCGTGCCAGTTCTTGTCGCTGAGCACCTTCGCGGCACGCTCGAGCTTGGTCAGACTCGCCGGGCTGGCGAAGTTTCCGTTGACGCGCGGCTGGAAAACGCCGTAGCGGCTCTTCACCATCCAGTCGATGCCGGCGCCGGCGCCGAGGCCGGCCAGGCCCAGAGCGTACGCACCGATCTGCATGCCGTCAGAGAAGTCCTTCGGCAGCAGACCCAGGTCCTCGAGGCGGTCCTCGATCCAGCCGTCACCGGTCGACTTCGAGATCGCCTTGCCGAGGTCCTCGTGGGCGTTGTCCTCGTCCTTGCGAGCCGTCTCGACCCGGCTGACCAGCGCGTTCCACTTCTCGACCTTGGTGTTGTGAGCCTTGACGTCGCCCTCGGACGCGCTCTCGCCCGGGTCGGTCGGCGGGGAGATCATGGTGCCGCTGACCGTCAGCCCGGCGCCGCTGGCCTCGGCGCGGATCGTGGACATCTTGGTCTCGACCGCCTTGAGGTCACCCGAGAACGTGGAGAGGCCCTTGCCCATGGCCTCGATGCGCGACTCGAGCTGACGTAGGTCGCTCTTGCGCTTCTCCGCCTTCGTCTCGAAGGCGGCACCGGCCTGGCCCTTCCACGAGCCGGCGGTCTTGATCGCCTTGCCCAGGTCGTCGAGCGCATCGCCGACCGCATCCTTGGCGGTCGTGCACGCGTCCGCCGCGGTCTGCGCCGCCGCCGCGTCGCCGTAGACCTTGGTGTCCATCGCCTCAGGCATCAGCTGCCCCTCACCTTCTGCTCCTGACGCCGGCCCGCCTCGCCGGCCGCCTCGTCGCTGGTGGTCGCGTGGTCGAGAGCATTCTGTACGCCGTCGCTGAGCGAACCGAGGCCCTCGGACATGCCACCGACGGCCGCCGCCAGCGACGCCAGCGCGGTCGCGACCTCGGAGGACGACTCGCCGACGTCCGGCGTCTTCTGCAGCGGCTCGGCCTGCTTGAAGAGGTCGCCGCCGGCGGTGTTGAGCGTGTTCTTGATGGACCTGAGATCGTCGGGATCGACGTGCATGTCTTCGGTCATGTCTTCGTCCTACCCCGTTTCGCCGATTTCAAACACGACAAGGGTAAAAGCCTCTATGGGCGGGGCATCAAGGCGGTCCCGGCGTTCTGCAGATCCTGCTCGTCGTCGACGATCCTGCGGGAGAGGGCGGCGAGCGCCGCGTCGAGCTTGGCGTCGTCGGCGCCCCAGTCGGAGAGCTCGGCGGCGAGCCATGCCTTGAAGGCGGCGACCAGCTCGTCCAGCTCCGCCCGGCCGGCCTCCGTCAACGCGTACGCCGTCTCGTCACCGGCGAGGTAGCCCTGCGCGGCGGCAGCGGCGAACGCCGGCGCCAGCACCTCACCGGGCATCCCGAGGCGATGGCCGATCGCCACCAGCGAGGTGTCAGCCCCGACCCGCTCACGGATCCCGACCTGACGTACGCACCATGCGGTCGCCGCGCCGAGGTCGACCGCCGACTCCCGCAGCATCGTGAAGGTCTCCGGCGGCTGACGGCGGACCAGCTGGGCGACGGCGACGGCGAGCCGCGTCGCACTGTCGGACGAGCTGGGCATCGCGAAACCGTCGCCCGCGTCGGTCGCGGCGGCCCGCGAGGTGCCGCGCAGCGGCACCTCCTTGAGGAAGAGCGCGAGCAGGAACGCCAGCCCGGCGACCGGCACCGCGGCAAGGAAGACCAGATGCAGCGTCTCCGCGTAGGCGTCGATGATCGGAGCGCTCTGGGCGTCGGTCAACGCATGGAGCGCGGCGGGCGTCGCGACCGCGTCGGCGGAGACCCCTGCCGAGGCGATCGCAGCCGGCAGCCGATCGGCGAGCTCGTTGGCGTAGACGGTGCCCATGATCGAGGCTCCGAACGAGCTTCCCATCGTCCGGAAGAAGGTGACCCCGGAGGTGGCCACACCCAGGTCCTCGTAGGCCGCGGTGTTCTGCACGATGATCGTGAGGATCTGCATGCTCAGGCCGACACCCATGCCCATGATCAGCAGGTAGACCGACATCATCAAGGTGCTGGTGTCGGCGTCCATGGTCGAGAGCAGATAGAGCCCCAAGGCCATGATCAGCGCCCCGGCGACCGGGAAGATCTTGTAGCGCCCCGTCCGGCCCACGATCGACCCCGCGAGCGTCGAGGTCACCAGCAGGCCGATGACCATCGGCAGAGTGCGGATTCCCGACGACGTCGCGGAGACGCCGTGGACATACTGCATATACGTCGGCAGGTAGGTCATCGCGCCGAGCATCGCGAAGCCGACGATGAACGAGAGCAGGACGCTCACCGTGAACACCCGGTCCCGGAACAGTCGCAGCGGCAGGATCGGCGACACCGCCCGCGACTCGACCCACACGAAGATCGCGAAGGCGACGGCGGAGCCGACGAACAGGCCGATGATGGTCGCCGACCCCCAGGCGTACTCCGTCCCGCCCCAGCTGACCGCCAGCGTCAACATCGAGGCGCCGAGACCGACGAAGAGGATGCCGAGGTAGTCGATCGACGGGCGCTTCCCGCGGGCGATCTGCGGCAGCGTGAGGCTGGCGATCGCGATCACCGCGATCCCGAGCGGCAGGTTGATGTAGAACGCCCAGCGCCAGGAGAGGTGGTCGGTGAAGAGCCCGCCGAGGAGCGGGCCGAGGACGGTGGTGGCGCCGAAGACGGCACCGAGCGCGCCCTGATACTTCCCGCGCTCACGCAGCGGGATGATGTCGCCGATCAGCGCCGTCGCGGTCACCATCAGTCCGCCGGCGCCGATGCCCTGGACAGCTCGCGCACCGATCAGCCAGGCCATGTCCGTCGCGAAGCCGCACGCCGCCGAGGCCAGGATGAAGAGCCCGGCGGAGACCTGCAGCAGCAGCTTGCGGCCGAAGAGATCGCCGAACTTTCCGGCGAGCACGGTCGCCACGGTCTCGGCCAGCAGGTAGGAGGAGACCACCCATGACAGGTGGCCGGCGCCTCCGACATCGGCCACGATCGTCGGCAGAGCGGTCGACACGATCGTCTGGTCGAGCGCCGCGAGCAGCATGCCGAGGAGCACGGTGCCGAAGATCAGGTTGATCCGGCGACGGCTCAGCTGAGGCTCGGTGTCCGATGCGGCCTGCTGTGCAGCCATGGCGACCCCCACGTCTCGACTGCAATCAAACTAAGCCAAACCTCGGGGTCGAGTGCGGGATTCTTGCGGAATGTCAGGCGGCCTCCTCGTGATGGTCGGTCAGCTCGCGGATGAGGCTCGCGGCTGGTTCGTGGACGAAGTCGATGAACCCGCCGAGCGCGGCAAGGCCTTCCACCGGCACACCCCCACGCAGCGCCTTGATCGTCGCCGGCCGCACCAGCCACGCGGCCAGGCACGCTGGATAGTCGGCGGCGTGGTCGAACAGCTCATCGAGCTCGTCATGCTCCTCGTCTGGGTTTCGGAACGCGTGCAGGCCCGCATCCATGGCGAGATTGGCCAGCCCGTAGGGAATGTCGGTGAGCAGGCCGTAGTCGCGCAGACCACGGTGCGTCCAGATCTCCCCCGGGTCATGCTCGGGCCGCTCGCTCGCATCCCGCAGCGCGTCGATCCACCGTTCGGGCTCGTCCGCGACGGCGTACGCCACCTCCTCAGGCACCCGCAGCGGGGCCGTCTCGAACATCCGGCCGCCGTCGATCGGCACGCTCCGGCCGATCACGCACTCGCCGTCATCGACGAGGAGTCCTGCGCCGATGTTGATCGTCGACAACTGCTCTCCGGTCGCCGGATCCTCCCAGAGCAGCTGCCGCGGCTCGCGCGCCAGCAGACGTACGCCGCGCATCGGCGCCCGCGCCCACTCCCAGATCCGGTCGGCGCCGGCGATGAGGTCGCCAGACGCGTCGTGGCGCAGAAACGCCTCGAGCCCGCCGAGGTCGTAGAGGAACGTCTGGCGGTAGACCCAGTCGCGATCCAAGATCTGGATCCGGTCTTCCTCGCGGTCGCGGCCGGGATGGGGTCCGCCACGGACGTCCAGAGCGAGGTTGATCGCCTTCGCCATCCGCCACTTGTTGCGCGAATGGGTCCCCTGCAGCGCTTGGGCGAGGAGCCACCGCGAGTGGGCCCATCGGGGGATGAGCGCCCCGAGCAGCCACATCTGCTCGAGCCGCTCGAGTCGCGACGGATGCCAGAACTGCTCCTTGTCGAGCTGGTCGGTGGTCCGCCGAACGATCTCCAGGGCCGCCTTCACATCACCTCGAGCCTCGGCGTCGTTCACCGCGAACATCGCCGGCCAGTAGGGACTGTCGACCACCTTCTCGGCGAACGACCGCCGCCGAGGGTCCCCGAATCTGTTGCGCGGCCGGGGCGCCTTCTCGCGCTTCTTTCGTTTGGGCATGGGACCAGCAGATCTCCGATCCGCATGTCTCCGCCACCCTCTTCGACGGACCTGTGGATAACTCGATCCCCAACTCGCCTGTGGACAGTAATTGGCCTACTGACCAGCGCCTACACGATCCTCACAAGACTGTCGGTGGCCGCACCTATCGTCTCGAGAGACAGCATCGGGAAACCGGAGACGGGCGTTCGAAAGGCAGGACGATGGACACCGACATCGATGCCGAGCGCACCGCTCGCGATCTCGCAGCGCGGCGAATGTGGGCTGCCCGTGAGCTGGAGCTGCAGGACGGCGTCGCCAGCCGGGCCCAGCTCACCTGGGGTGGATACAGCCCGAACGGCATCCGTCGCGCGATCAGGCGCCGCGAGCTGCAACCTGTCCACCGTGGCGTCTATGTCACCCACACCGGCCCCCTCACCTGGCGCCAGCGCGCCTGGGCAGCGGTCCTCTACGCCGGGCCGGCGGCGCTGTGCGGACCATCCGTTCTCGAGCCGAAGCTCACCGACGAGTCCCATGGCCCCATCCACGTAGCCATCGACCACACCCGCCGCCTCGACCCACCACCCGGCATCGTCGTCCACCGAGTCGTCGGTCTCTCCCGCCAGATGTTCGCCGGCGCACGCCCACCCCGCCTCAAGCTCGAGGACAACGCCCTCCTCCGAGCCCGGGGCGCAACCTCCGAGATGGAGGTCATCGGCCTCCTGGCCGACACCATCGGCCGCCGCGGCGTGACCACCAATGCCGTACGCACCGCCCTCAAGCGCCACCCGCGACTCTCCCGCCGCGCTTTCGTCATCGATCTCCTCGCCGACATCGACGCCGGCGCCTGCTCGGTCCTCGAGCACGCCTACCTCATCCGCGTCGAACGCGCCCACGGCCTGCCGCCTGGCACCCGCCAGAGCCCACGTCAGACGCCGAACGGCCGAGAGTTCCGTGACGTCGAGTACGAGGCGTACGGCCTCGTCGTCGAGCTGGACGGCCGACTCAACCATGAGTCCTGGAAAGCTCAGGGCCGTGACGCCGACCGCGACCTCGACGACCTGGCCCGAGGCGGTCGTGCCACAGCGAGGCTCCGCTGGCCCCAGGTCTACGACACCGCCTGCCGCACCGCCGCCAGAGTCAGCCAGATACTCAAGAACCGAGGCTGGACAGGCACTCCGCTCCCCTGTGGCAAAGGCTGTGACCTGGCGACCTGGGAGTTCTGAGGCGGTGTCTTGAGCTTGTCGAAGGGTCACCCAGTGACACCGAGACTCCAACGTCGTCGGTTTGTTTCTCCCGCACCTGGTCAGAACGCGGGTGTTCCTTGGTGGTGGACCAGGCGCCAACCTTCGGGACGTCGCTGCCAGAGAGAGGTTCGCTGGACCCGGCGATCGCCTCTGACCGACTGCCACCGCAGGATCACCACGTCCTCCGTGATCGCGCGCCCGATGAGTCCGTGGACCTCGATGTCGGGAGTCTCGTCATCCTCGGCCAAGAGCATCCCCAGAATCGACTGGAGGTCCCACACCCGCCCCGAGGCCCCGATCTCCTCGAAGTCTGGCGCCAGCAGTCCGACGAGTCGTTCCTGGTCCGCGCGAACCGCCGCAGTCTGCAGCTCGCGCTCGAGCGCCATCACCTCGGCCAGATCCTCGTCTCTCACACGCCGCAGGGTATTCGAGGACGATCTGGGAGTCCTGACGCCACCCACCGCGACTCCCGCGTCGACGGCATCACGATCACCGGACCATCTACCACCGAGGCGAGAAGGAGGCAGGCCCTCGATGCGTGCGTCCCAGGCCTCGGCTCCTCGACGATGAACGACCTCGCCCCCGACCTGGTCGGCACAGGCGACTCCGTGCTCCTCCGCTTCGTCCTGGACGAGTCCGGCTGGAACCGCGACAACTACGTCCGCATACCCTCCGGACCTGGGAGTCCTGGCGTCACCCAGTGACACCAGAAGTCCCACGTCACGGTGCGACGACGCGGTTCCCACTGTGGATGTGGACGTGGAGGTGTTTGGAGTCTTGGTACGCACCCAGGTTGGTGAGGACTGCGGCGGCACCGTGCGTCGACTCCACCTCGCGCGCCACCGCCTGCACCAGCTCGAGCAGGGCACGGACATCCGCCTCGTCAGCAGCCGTCGCGGCGGTCAACGACGGGATGTGCCGCTTGGGAACGACGACGATGTGAACAGCCCAGAACGGCCGGGTGTGGTGGAACGCCAGCACCCGATCGTCCTCGTGAACCACCTCGAGCCGGTCGGGGTGCGGGATCGCGACGTCGCAGTAGAAGTCGTCCCCGCGATACCCGGCCCCAGCGCTCGATGGATCCACCCGCGCAACCCTAGGACCCCACACATGAGTCCGGTCCCGCACCCAGAAACTCGGGTGCGGGACCGGACTCACTCAGACTTCAGGCTCAGCTGCAACCAGACGTCGAGCCGCAGCCCTCGCAGACGTAGCAGGAGCCGGCGGGGCGCATCTTGGTGCCGCAGGTGAAGCAGAGCGGGCTGTCGATGGCCATGCCGCTGATCGACTCGAGCAGCTCGGCGGTGGTGTGCGCGGTCTTGGCCTCGCCCTTGGGCGCCTCCTCCGCAGCCACCTCCTCCTTGATGTCGGCGTCGACGACCTCGGACTTCGCCTCCGGGGCGGCCTTGCGCTCCTGAGCCGGCTTCTGGACGAGCTCGGCGGCGGTGGTGCCGCCGTTGGCGAGCTGCTCGTACGAGCCGGTCTCGAGGTAGCGCTGACGCTCGTCGGCCGAGTAGATGCCGAGCGCCGAGCGGTCCTCGAAGGACATGTAGTCCAGCGCCAGCCGGCGGAAGACGTAGTCCATGAGCGACTGCGCCATGCGTACGTCCGGGTCGTCGGTCAGACCGGCGGGCTCGAACTTCAGGTTGGTGAACTTGGAGACGTAGGTCTCCAGGGGAACGCCGTACTGGAGGCCGACGGAGACCGCGATGGAGAACGCGTCCATGACACCGGCCAGGGTCGAACCCTGCTTGCCGAGCTTGAGGAAGACCTCACCGAGCTCGCCGTCGGCGTGGGCACCGGAGGTCATGTAGCCCTCGGCGCCACCGACCGTGAAGGAGGTGGTGCGCGAGACGCGCGACTTCGGCAGGCGCTTGCGGGTCGGCGCGTAGACGATCTTCTCGATGATCTTCTCGACGACCTCGGGCTCGACCTCGGCCTCAGCAGCCACGGCAGCAGCGGCGGCAGCGGTGGAGAGACCCTGGTCCTTCTTCGCACCCTCCGACTTGCCGTCGGCCAGCGGCTGGCCGACCTTGCAGTTGTCGCGGTAGATCGCGGTGGCCTTCAGGCCCAGCTTCCACGACTCCATGTAGACCTGCTCGATCTCCTCGACCGTCGCGGTCTCGGGCAGGTTGACCGTCTTGGAGATCGCACCGGAGAGGAACGGCTGCGTCGCGGCCATCATGCGTACGTGGCCCATCGGCTTCAGCGCGCGCTTGCCCATCGCGGTGTCGAAGACCTCGTAGTGCTCCTGGCGCAGGCCCGGCGCGTCGATGACGTGGCCGTTCTCGGCGATGTAGTCGACGATCGCCTCGATCTGCTCGGGCTGGTAGCCCATCTTCTTCAGCGCCCGCGGGATCACCTGGTTGACGATCTGCATCGAGCCGCCACCGACGAGCTTCTTGAACTTGACCAGCGAGAAGTCGGGCTCGATGCCGGTGGTGTCGCAGTCCATCATGAAGCCGATGGTGCCGGTCGGCGCGAGCAGCGAGGCCTGGGCGTTGCGGAAGCCGTTGACCCGGCCGATCTCGATGACGTCGGCCCACACCTTGGTCGCCGCGTCGATGATGTTGCGGTCGACCGGGTTGATCGAGCGGACCGCGTCGTTGGCGGCCTGGTGCTTGCGCATGACCCGCAGGTGGGCCTCGGCGTTGCGGGCGTAACCGGCGTACGGACCGACGACACCGGCCAGCTCGGCCGAGCGCTTGTAGCCGGCGCCGGTCATCAGCGAGGTGATGGCGGCAGCCATGGTGCGGCCACCCTCGGAGTCGTAGCCGAGACCCATCGCCATCAGCAGCGCGCCGAGGTTGGCGTACCCGATGCCGAGCTGGCGGTAGTCGCGGGTGGTCTGGCCGATCGCCTCGGTCGGGAAGTCGGCGAAGCAGATGGAGATGTCCATCGCGGTGAAGACGACCTCGCAGGCCTGCTCGAAGCGCACGGCGTCGAAGGTGTCGTCGTCCTTGAGGAACTTCAGCAGGTTCAGCGACGCCAGGTTGCAGGAGGAGTTGTCCAGCGACATGTACTCCGAGCACGGGTTGGAGCCGGTGATTCGGCCCGTCTCCGGGTTGGTGTGCCAGTCGTTGATGGTGTCGTCGTACTGCAGGCCCGGGTCGGCACACTCCCACGCGGCGACCGAGATCTTGCGGAACAGCTCGCGGGCGTCGACCTCCTCGATGACCTCACCGGTGGTGCGCGCGCGGAGGCCGAACTTCTTGCCCTCCTCGACGGCACGCATGAACTCGTCGGAGACGCGCACGGAGTTGTTGGCGTTCTGGTACTGCACGGACGAGATGTCCTTGCCGCCCAGGTCCATGTCGAAGCCGGCGTCGCGCAGCGCGCGGATCTTGTCCTCCTCGCGCGCCTTGGTCTCGACGAACTCCTCGATGTCGGGGTGGTCGACGTCGAGCACGACCATCTTCGCCGCGCGGCGGGTGGCGCCACCGGACTTGATGGTGCCCGCGGACGCGTCGGCGCCACGCATGAAGGAGACCGGGCCGGAGGCGGTGCCGCCGGAGGACTTCAGCAGCTCCTTGGAGGAGCGGATGCGGGAGAGGTTGAGACCGGCACCGGAGCCGCCCTTGAAGATCAGGCCCTCCTCCTTGTACCAGTTCAGGATCGAGTCCATGGAGTCGTCGACCGAGAGGATGAAGCAGGCCGAGACCTGCTGGGGGGACTCGGTGCCGACGTTGAACCAGACCGGCGAGTTGAACGCGAAGTGCTGGTTGACCAGCAGCCAGGTGAGCTCGCGACCGAAGAGATCGGCGTCGGCGTCGGAGGCGAAGTAGCCGTTCTCCTTGCCGGAGGCGACGTAGGTGTTCACGACCCGGTCGATCAGCTGCTTCAGGCTCTGCTCACGCTTCTCGGTGCCGAGCGCACCGCGGAAGTACTTGGTCGTCACGATCGTCGAGGCGTTGATCGACCAGAAGTCGGGGAACTCCACACCGGTCTGCTCGAAGACGGTCGCGCCGGTCTTCCAGTTCTTCTGGACGACATCGCGTCGCTCCCAGGTGATCTCGTCGTACGGGTGGACGCCCTCGGTGCTGAAGATCCGCTCGATCTTCAGCCCGGCGCCCGCCTTCGCCGATGCCTGTGCCTCTGCTGCTGTGTCTGTCATTCCGTTCCCCCTGTTGTCATCGATCGCTGTGCCGTGCTGCTGGTCGGTGCTGATGGTGGAGTCTCCTGTTGCGCCCGTTCGGGCTTCGTACTTCTTGTTCTGAGTCGTGCTGGCTCTGCCGTTTTGAGGCCCGGACAGGTCGCTTCCCCACGGCCTGCCCGGGCCGGTCTGTGTGATCTAGTCGGTGCCTACCGGCGCCTCGACCGGATGCTCTGCCTCGAAGTTCTTGACTTCCCGTTCCGTACGCAGCATCTGGATCTCCCGCTCGAAGTCGTCCGCCGACCCGAAGGCCCGGTAGACGCTGGCGAAGCGCAGATACGCCACCTCGTCGAGCTCGCGCAGCGGCGCGAGGATCGCCAACCCCACCTCGTGGCTGGGAACCTCGGCCAACCCCTGGCTGCGCAGCGCCTGCTCCACCTCTTGGCCGAGGCAGGCGAGCTGGTCCTCGGTGACCGGGCGGCCCTTGCACGCCTTGCGTACGCCGTGCACCGCCTTGTCGCGACTGAACGGCTCCGCTGCGCCGGAGCGCTTGGCCACCATCAGCTGCATCTGCTCGACGGTCGTGAACCGCTTCCCGCACTCCTGGCACACCCGGCGGCGCCGGATCTGGCCACCCTCCTCGGCCACACGGGAGTCGAGCACCTTGGTGTCGCTGTGTCGGCAGAACGGACAGTGCACGGTCGAGCCCCTCTCATGAAGCCTGTGGATCCAGGCCGTCTCAACGGCGGCCCGAGCCTGTGGAACCTGTGGATACGAGCGTGGACCCCTGTGGAACAACACCCTCATGGCTGTGAGTCATCCACCCGTTCATGTGAACTAGATGTGGATAACTACAGCCGTGTAACTACTAGATGTAGTGGTAACCGTACGCCCGCCCCTCAGTCGATGCAAGCGAGCGTCGGGTTTCCCGCCTGCACGGCGTGTCGCCGAGCCAAACACCGAAAGATTCCGGTTCAACGGCACCGGGCTGGACTCCATGCGTAAGAATGACCCCCGTGACAAACATTTCCGGAGGAAATCGCGTCGGGTCGCGGAGAGGCACGCGCCCTAGAAGCGGTCCCCGGCCACCTTTCATCTTGCCTGCGATCGCGACACTGGCATTCCTGATCATCTGGGGAGTGCTGGTGTGGGTCGCCGTCGGTTTCGGGGCCGACGCACGGGGAGGCGATTCCGGCGCCTGGGTGAAGCTCGCCATCGCGGCGGTCGTCGCAGTCGCCTGTCTCTTCTTGACCTTCACCTTCGCCGGAAAGGCCTGGCGGGCCTTCACCGGCTCCTCCACCCCGCCGCCCACCGACGACTACGCCGGAAACCACTCCAACGCCTACGTCGAGGAGCAGGACTACCCCAACCAGGCCTACTCCGAGCAGGCCTATTCGGACCAGGACTACTACGGCACCGGCTCCTACGGCTACGAGGACACCGGCTCCTACGCCCGACACAGCACCGATACCGGGAGCCAGCCGCCCTACGGCGGCACCGGGAGTCGCTCGGCCTACACCGACGCGGGCTCCCAGTCGCCGTACGGCTATCCCGGAGACGACCAGGGATACGGCAACACCGGCAGCCGGGCTGCCTACGGCGCATCGGCCTACCAGCCGCCGACCAGTCCCCCGCCGACCCCGCAGCCCTACTACTCCAGCCCCACCACGCCGACCTCGACACCGGCCTCGACACCACAGAGCATCCCGAGGTACGGAGCGCAGGGATACACGACCGACAGCTATCCGACCCAGCAGGCCGGAACGCCGCAGTACCAGTCGGGCTCCTACCCTGCCCCGATCAGCCAGGGCCAGACCGGCTCCAGGGCTCGTCTGACCCCGGACCCGGGCGCGACGCAGGCGATGCCGACTCAGCGGCAGCCGCAGGAGCCGCCCGCCCAACCGGACGAGGAGTGGCCACCGCGCCACAGCATCCGCAACAAGCAGTGGCCGCCGGCCGAGCCGGACGGCCCCTACCGCGGACGCCACTGACCCGGAGACAGCGAGAGTGCTGCAGACGCTTCCCATCGTCTGCAGCACTCTCACTTCTTCCCGGTGGCCGGCCGCCAGGGTGAGGGAGCAGCCGGACATCTGTGGAGCGCCCTACGGCGCAGTCGGGACGATCAGGGTCTGCCCGGAAAGGAGCATCGAGGACTCGAGGCCATTGAGCTCCTTGATCGCCTGCTCCATCTCCCGAATCGAAGCATCGGTGCCGACGACGGCCTTCGCCGAGATGTCCCAGAGGGTGTCGCCATCGCCGACGACCATCGTGTGGGCGGAGGAACCGGAGCTTTTTTCGGCACCGTTCTCCGCCGCGAACGCCACCCGCGCCCCGATCAGCGCGATTCCGAAGAGGACGACGAGCGCGAACGCGAACACGACGACCCGTCCCCGCCGGGTGAGCCGCACGGTCGAACGGCGCTCCTCCCGCACAGGACGGGGCGGCTCGGCTACGGGCAGCACATAGACGGTTGCACTCATCAAGGCCTCCAGATCATGAGTCTCTCGATCACGTGTTCGATCGAGCACATGTTCGAAGTTAGATCACGTGTTCGAACAACGCAAGTAACGCGCCCAAGATTTTTCGACCGCCGACACGCGATGCAGAAGAGATCGAACAGATGTTTGAAGTCGTGGTGCCAGAGGGACTAATGTGATGACATGACCACGCAGAAGACAGGCACCGGATCAGGCGGTTCGAAGAAGAGCCGCGTCCGCGAGCTGCCCGACGGGCCGCCGGACGCGACCGGGCTCACGCCGCGTCAGCAGCGCATCCTCGCTCACCTGCGCGACAGCATCGAGCAGCGCGGCTACCCGCCCAGCATGCGCGAGATCGGCGCCGCGGTCGGGCTGACCAGCACCAGCAGCGTCGCCCACCAGCTCCGCGCGCTCGAGCAGCGTGGTCTGATCCGCAAGGACCCGAAGCGACCCCGCGCCCTCGAGGTCTTCCTCCCGGAGGTGATGGCCCACCGCAAGGCCATGTCCGGCGAGCCCGAGGAGACCAGCACAGCCGAGTCGACGATCGCCGCCGAGGCCGCCGTCAACCCCAACCCCGACGCCGCCATGGTCCCGCTGGTCGGTCGGATCGCGGCCGGTGGCCCGATCCTGGCCGAGGAGACCTCGAGCCAGCAGAGCGTCGAGGACGTCTTCCCGCTGCCCAAGCAGCTGGTCGGCAACGGCGACCTCTTCCTGCTCTCGGTTTCCGGTGACTCGATGGTCGACGCCGCCATCTGCGACGGCGACTTCGTGGTCGTCCGCCAGCAGCCGACCGCGGAGAACGGCGAGATCGTGGCCGCGCTGATCGACGGCGAGGCGACGGTCAAGACGCTCTCCCGCAAGGACGGCAAGGTGTGGCTGCTGCCGCACAACGCTGCGTACGAGCCGATCGACGGCACCCACGCGACGATCCTCGGCAAGGTGACAGCGGTTCTCCGTAGCCTCTGAGGCCTGACTACTGCGTGAAGTCCAGCCGCCGACCCACGACGGGTCGGCGGCTGCGTCGTTTTCACGCAGAGCGGGGCGTACGCCACCGCAACCGGGAGCAACCGCCTCCATCACGTCTCGCGGCCCGTTCAGGCGTTTCACCGGTGTAGGGTCGGCCCCCTGCGCTTAGACTGCCCTGGTCTGCCTTCCCGAACGTCTGGTATCTCATGCGAAACATTGCCCGCCGGATCACCCGCAAACAACGCTCCCTCGTCCTGATCGCAGGCATGGTCGTAGCGACGTTCGCCGCCACCATGCCCGCAACCGGGTCGACCCCTGCGTCGGTGAGGACCGGCGGTGAGGTCAGCGCCGAGGAGCAGGCGACCGCGCAGCCGGTGACGGAGGAGGCGGCTGAAGAGGCGCTCGCCACCGCCAAGAAGATCAAGCGCAACCAGTCGGTGCGCGGCACTCGACAGGTCGTGCCCGGGCGGCACGTCGCCGGCCGGCCTGACGCGACGATCGCGCTGGCCGACCTGTGGAACGCCAAGGAAGCCCTGGACGGCTCCAACGAGACGGCCGCGCGCGAGCTGCTCGCCCGCCCCCGCGCCGCCACCCAGACCTGCAGCACCGCGGTCTGCGTCCACTACACCCCGGGCAAGGGCGGCGACAGGGCCTCCGTGGCGTACGCGACCCAGGTCCGCGACGTCGTCACCAAGGTTCACAACATCTACGTGAAGGCCGGCTACCGCAAGCCCGCAGCCGACAAGGCGGTCACCCCGGGCAAGGTCGACATCTACCTGGAGAACCTCTACGACGAGGGCTACTACGGCTACTGCGCGCCCGAGACGAAGGTCTCCAAGACCGCCGCGACCGCTTACTGCGTCCTGGACAACGACTACGCCACCAGCGAGTACGGCTCGTTCAACACACCGACCGAGAACCTTCGGGTGACGGCTGCCCACGAGTACTTCCACGCGGTCCAGTTCGCCTACGACGCCGGCGAGGACCGCTGGATGATGGAGTCCACCGCGACCTGGGTCGAGGACGAGGTCTACGACAGCATCAACGACAACCGGCAGTATCTGGGCTACGGCCAGCTCGAGGACCAGCGCAAGCCGCTGGACAACTCCTACGCCTCCAACCTCGGCATCTACGGCAACTGGATCTTCTTCCGCTACCTCTCCGAGCGTTTCACCCGGGAGCGCGGCGACCTGCCGGCGGTGGTCCTCGACGTCTGGAACCGCGCCCCGTCGACCTACTCCACCCTCGCCATCCGCCGGGCGCTCGCGGCCCGAGGCACCACCCTGAAGACTCAGTACGCCCGCTTCGCCGCCGCCAACCTGGCTCCCTCGAAGAACTACAGCGAGGGCGGCGCCTACTACGCGCCGGTCTACGACGGCCGCACCGCGCTGCCCGCCAAGCGGCAGACGGTCGACGGCAAGTTCACCCTCAAGCACCTCACCTACGCCTCCCAGCGCCTGGTCCCGAAGAAGGTCGGCAAGGGCTGGAAGCTGCGGATCAAGGTCGACGTGGCTCGCCCCAGCGCCAACGCCGCCGTCATCAGCATCTTCCGCACCGACGGCACCCGCGGCGTCTACCACCTCAAGCCCAACAGCAAGGGCATCGCCACCAAGACCATCGAGGGCTTCTCCTCCAAGCGGATCCGCAAGGTCGAGGTCACCTTCGCCAACGCGAGCAGCAACTTCAAGTGCGGCCAGGGCACCGCCTTCTCCTGCCGCGGTGTCGCCTCGCCCGACAAGGCCACCCACCGCTGGTGGGCGAAGACCTACCGCTGACGCACGAACTCACGCCGAGTCGGCTCGTTCTGACGAGCCGACTCGGCGTGAGTTTTGTCTGGACGAGCCGATAGCCGCCGGCTCAGGCAGAGGCCAGCTCGGAGAGCCGCTTGAGCGCCTTCCGGACGACATCGGGGTCGGTGGTGGCCCACATCGGCGGCAGGCTCGCCTTGAGGAACCCGCCGTAACGGGCGGTCGCCAGACGGGCGTCGAGCACCGCCACGACCCCACGGTCGCTGGTGGTGCGGATCAGCCGACCGGCCCCCTGCGCCAACAGCAGCGCCGCATGGGTGGCCGCGACCTGCATGAACCCGTTGCCGCCGGCCTTGTCGGCGGCCTGCTGCCGGGCCGACATCAGCGGGTCGTCGGGCCGCGGGAACGGGATCCGGTCGATGATCACCAGCTGGCAGGTGTCGCCGGGCACGTCGAGCCCCTGCCACAGCGACAGCGTCCCGAAGAGCACCGTGTGCGGGTCGGCGACGAACTGCGCGGCGAGTTCGGGCAGCTGGGCGTCGCCCTGGGCCAGGGTGGTCAGGTGGGGCAGCTTCTGACGCACGACCTCGGCCGCCGCCTCGGCGGCACGACGTGAGGAGAAGAGGCCGAGCGTACGCCCGTCCGCGGCGTCGACCAGGTCGACGATCTCGTCCATGGTCTTGGCGCCCATGCCGTCGCGCCCAGGAGGGGGCAGGTGGCGGGCGACGTACAAGATCCCCTGCCTGCCGTAGTCGAACGGGCTGCCGACATCCAGCCCGACCCACGGCAGCACATCGTCCGTACGCTGTGCCCCGGCGCCCAGCTCGGTGCGCTCCTCCGCCTTCAGCCCGAGGGATCCGGCCACGGGGCCGAAGTCGCCGCCGAGCTTGAGGGTTGCCGAGGCGAAGACGACGGTCTTCTCGGTGAGCAGCTTCTCGCGCATCTGCGCCCAGACCTGCAGCGGAGCGACGCACAGGCGGGGAGGGATCCGATCGCCGCCCTCGTTGAGCCAGATCACGTCGTGCTCGGAGGCAGCGGCCATCCGCTCCGCGGTGGTGAAGACCTCCTGCAGGCCACCCTTGGCCTGCTGGAAGCCGGGGTCGGCGCCGTCGGAGTCCTTCGGCTTGGGGAGCGCGGAGATAGCGGACCGCGCGGCGTCGCGCACCAGCACGAGCGCGTCGGAGATGACCTCGGGGAGGGTCACGAACCGCCCGGGTGAGCTCTCGTTGATCGCCGCCCGCAACGCGTCGGAGGCGTCGGCCAGGTCGTCGGCCTCGGATCCGTCGATGTGCTTCTGAGCCCGGCGGGCGGCCCGCTCCACCTCGGCGGCCGTCAGCTCGTCGGTCGCCGCCTGGGTCACTCGGGCGACGAGCTCGTGGGCCTCGTCGATCACCACGGCGTCGTACTCCGGGATCATCGGCACGCCCTCGATCGCGTCGATCGCGAGCAGGGAGTGGTTGGTGACGATCAGGTGGCTCTTCTGGGCCTTGTCGCGGGCGACCTCGACGAAGCACTCCTCGCCGAAGGGGCACTTGGCGGCGCCCAGGCAGTCGCGGTGGTTGACCGAGACCTGACGCCACTCGCGGTCGGTGTGGCGGGGCGCGGAGTCACGCTCGCCGCTGCCGCCCTTCTCGGCCTCCTTCTCGGCCCAGCTGCGAAGCTCGAGGACCTTCTCGGCCATCGGGCCCAGCGGGACGTCGACCAGGGTGCCCTGATCGTCGGGAGCCCCTTCGCGCACGCGATGAAGGCAGGCGTAGTTGGAGCGGCCCTTGAGGACGGCGTAGGAGGCGTCGACGCCGGGGCGCGAGCCGATCGCCTTGACCAGGCGCGGCAGGTCGCGCTCGACGAGCTGGTGCTGCAGCGCCAGCGTCGCGGTGGCGACCACGACCCGGCTGTCGTGGAGCAGCGACGGGACCAGGTAGGCCAGCGACTTGCCGGTGCCGGTGCCGGCCTCGACCAGCAGGTGCTCCTCGTCGGCGAGCGCCTGCGCGACCGCGTCGGCCATCAGCACCTGACCCTCGCGAGTGGCCCCGCCGAGGGTCGCGACCGCATCCGCGAGGGCTTCGCGAACGGGCGACTGGGGGACGGTTTCGGTTGCGGTCACTCGGGCAACCTTAGCCGTGCGCGGGGACAGTCTCCGATCGGCTCTCCGCGATCCGCCGGGCGACGATCTCCCCGAACTGCATGTGACCCGCGACGGTCAGATGAGTGTTGTCCTCGAGCATGGGCAGCTCCAGGTCGAAGACATTGATGTACGTCACTCCGTACTCCGCCGCGACCCGTCGCATCATCTTGTTGACGACCCTGATGGCCTTGGCGCGCGAGTTCACCTTGGGGGCGCTGAGCACGATGACCTCGTAGTCCTTCAGCTTGTCCAGGGTGGCCCGGAAGCCCTTCTCGACCTCGTCGAGATCGCTCTTGGAGTCGTTGATGCCGCCCTCGAGGACGACCAGGTCGGCTCCCTGGGTGAGCACGTCGGGAACGCGCTCTGGGAAGGAGATCGGGCCGCACCGCTCCATCAGCCCACGCGAGTAGCCGGTGCCCCCGAAGCCGGAGACGCGCACCTCGCCGTCGAGGTAGCGCGGCCACGACTGGCCGGGGTCGTCCAGCCCGAAGCCGGAGGCCCAGGAGTCACCGATCACGACGATCCGCTCACCGGCCCCCGTCACCACCGCGGCACGGGCCACCGACTCGGCGGCCAGCCGCGTGCACAGGTCCTGGGTCACCTGCGTCTCGTGGCCCGGCACCTGCCCGGGGAGCGCGCCGTCCTCCTCGCGGGAACAGCCTGCGAGCGTGGCCACCAGGACAGCACCGGCCAGCGCGCTCACGATCGTCGCGCGCGTCGCCCGGCGTACCTGTCTTCGCATCCGTGCCCTCCCCAACGACCGATCGTCCCAAGTGTGCGGGACGAGCCTGGCATCGCCAACGTCGAAACGCCGATACCGCCGCTGGATCAGCGGCCTGAGGTCAGCGGTCTGAGGTCACGCAGAATATGCGGCCAGCTCGCCGGCCAGGTCCGCGTTGGCACGGCCCTTGACGACGGTGCCTTCGGCGGTGTGCTCGAGGTGGTCGATCTCACCGTGCTGATGGATCCGGTTGACCAGGTCACCTCGCTCGTAGGGAACCAGCGCGGAGAACTCCACGCCCGGCCTCGGGAGGTCGGTCTCGACGGCCTTGATGGCCGCGTCGATACCTTCGCCGGTCTTGGCCGAGACCGCGACCGAGTGCGGCTCGGCCCGCTGCAGTCTGGCGATCACGAGCGGGTCGGCGATGTCGGCCTTGTTGATCACGACGAGCTCGGGCACCTCGCTGGCACCGATCTCGGCGAACACCTCACGCACCGCGGCCAGCTGACCCTCGGGGTCGGGGTGGGAGCCGTCGACGACGTGCACGACCAGATCGGCGTCGGCGACCTCCTCCAGCGTCGAGCGGAAGGCCTCGACGAGCTGGTGGGGCAGGTGGCGCACGAACCCGACGGTGTCGGACATCGTGTAGACCCGGCCGTCGTCGGTAGTCGTCTTGCGCGTGGTCGGGTCCAGGGTCGCGAAGAGAGCGTCCTCGACGAGCACGCCGGCGCCGGTGAGCCGGTTGAGCAGCGACGACTTGCCGGCGTTGGTGTAGCCGGCGATCGCGACCGCCGGGATGTGGTGGCGCTTGCGGTCGGCACGCTTGGTGTCGCGGGTGCCCTTCATCGCCTTCAGCTCACGGTTGAGCTTGGCGATCTTGGTGTTGATCCGACGGCGGTCGGTCTCGATCTTCGTCTCACCGGGACCACGTCCACCGATACCGGCACCACCGGCGACCCGGCCACCGGCCTGGCGCGACAGGTTGCCACCCCAGCCACGAAGCCGCTGCTTCATGTAGCTGAGCTGGGCGAGCTCCACCTGCGTCTGCCCCTCACGCGACTTGGCGTGCTGAGCGAAGATGTCGAGGATCAGCGCGGTGCGGTCGACGACCTTGACCCCGGTGCGGTCCTCGAGGTTTCGCAGCTGGCTCGGCGCCAGCTCGCCGTCGGCGATCACGGTGTCGGCGCCGGTCGCGGCGACGATCTCCTTGAGCGCCTCGACCTTGCCGCGTCCGATGTACGTCGCGGGGTCCGGCGCCTGGCGACGCTGGTAGATCGCCTCGAGCACCTCCGAGCCGGCCGTCTCGGCGAGCAGTGCGAGCTCGGCCAGGGAGTTCTCGGCGTCGGTCTGGGTGCCACCGGCCCACACGCCCACGAGCACCACTCGCTCCAGCCGCAGCTGGCGGTATTCGACCTCGGTGATGTCCTCGAGCTCGGTGCGCAGGCTGGCGACTCGCTTGAGCGCGTGCCGCTCGGCGAGCTCCATGGCACCGACGGTCGGGTCGATGTCCTCGGGATCCTCGTCGGCGCTGTACCCATACTCTTCGGCGCTCTCGAAGCCATCCGCATCGGGCTCGGTGTCGAGCGCGTCCCAGTCCTCGGTGGCCTCGAGCTCGTCAGCGAGTGAAAAATCGTGTGCGTTGTTCGTCATATACCAACAAGGATACGGCGCCACACCACCCGGGGGACAATGCTTATCTGAAGGCTTGTCCAAGAGCGCGCCTCAGCGCTGCCCGAGGGCCTCTCGAAGGACGTTCTCCACGTCTTCCGGGCGCTCTGCGACGTACGCAGCCCCACCGGTCGCATCCGCGATCGCCTGCAGCGCGCCCATGTCGGCGTCGGCGGTGATCCCGACGCCCAGCACCCGGACCGGCCGCCGTGGGTCGGAGGCGGCCTCGAGCTGACGCAGGAGCTCGTCGAGGTCCAGCGATTCGGGGTCGTCGTTGGTGCCGTCGGTGAAGATCAGCACGCTGTTGGAGGCGAGCGGGTCATAGGAGGCGACCGCGGCCTGGTAGGCGGCGAGCGCGCTGTCGTGCAGGGCGGTGCCGCCGCCGGTGCGCCCGGTGAGACCGGAGATCTCCTCGGTCAGCTGCGTGCGCTGGCCCTTCGCAACCAGCTGGCGGGTCGGGACGAGCACGGCGTGGTCGCCGTCGAGCTCGCCCTCGGTCTTCTCGGAGAAGGCCCACAGCCCGAGCGCGGCGCCGCCCGGCAGGACCTCGAGGGCCTCGGACACCGCCGCCTGGGTGACCTGGAGGCGTGTCGTCGCGCTGTCGGGAGCAGCCGGCCAGGCCATCGACCCGGATACGTCCACGACCGCGATCGTTCGGGTGGGCAGCAGCTTGGCGCTCCAGTCCGAGGCGGCCTTGTCTACGACGGCGGGCTCGACCCGGGTGAACGCACCGACGTTGGGAGACGGCTTGCCGGCGCCGGCGGTGCGGAACCCGGCCTGCGTCAGCGCGGTGTCGGCGGCCCCGCTGTCGAGCACCCGCGCGAAGGCGGTGATCGTGGAGGCGATCGCGTTGCGACGCGAGGAGTCGGCGGTGATCAGGACCGGGTAGTCGAGCACCACCGTGCCCTCCTTCGGCGCACTGGCCTTCAGCATCGGCGCGTACGTCGACCACTGCTGCTCGCTGGTCGCAGTCACTCCGCTCATCACGGTCTGCAGCTCTGCCAGGCGCGCGGTGTCGGTCGGCGCGATGCCCTCTTCGCCGGAGGCGATCCTTGCGGCGTACGGTTCCAGCTTGGTCTCGCGCTCAGGTTTCCCCTGGCTGGCGACGACCGTACCGAGCGCGCTCAGCATCCGCTGCGGATCGCCCATCAGCAGGTCGTCCTCGGCGAAGGCCTCGGCGTAGGAGGTGCGGGCGAGCCCGTCACCGGAGACGAGCACGACCGGGGAGGAGGCCATCGAGGCCCGCAGCGTGACCGGCTCGACGGCCGGCTTGATGCGCTCCAGCCAGAGCGAGGAGTCCGGGATCCACACGTCGGGCAGATCACCGCCGACCGCCATCGGCTGGAGGACCTGGTCGGCCTTCGTCGCCTGCACCTCGATCTGACCGCAGCCGGCGTCCTCGAGGATGTCACCAACGACTGTTTCCGCCTCGGGAGCCACCGCGACCGTCATCGGCGGGCCCAGACAGGTCCGGCTGACGCTGGTGGCCGGCTTGCCGTTGGCGACCAGCGCCGTCGCGACCAGGCACGCCGCCAGAACGCCCGCTGCCACCGCGATCACGCCGATGGTCTCCCGGGTGAGCAGCAGCTTTCGCTCGGGCTCGGTCGGCGCCGCCTGCTCGGCGGGCTCCTCGGACTCGATGATCGCGAGCGCCTTCGACGTACTGGTGTCCGCCTTATCGGACATGCGAACTCTCCTGGCTCCGACGTCCGCGGAGCGGTCTGGGCTGTCCGCGGCTGGCGCACACATTAGCGGTGCGCCAGCCGTCGGGGTACTCCTTGCGTCCGGTGGGATCTGGGTTCAGTCCCGTCCGGTCACTTCGGTGGCATCCGGATGCCGCCGTCGACGCGGATCGTCTCACCGTTCATGTAGTCGTTGGTCAGGCACTCCACGACCATGCTCGCCAACTCCTCGGGTACGCCGAGGCGGTGCGGGAACAGCACGCTCTCGCCGAGCTTGGCCTTGAACGCCTCGGACTCCGGGCCCTCCCCGTAGATCGGGGTGTCGATCAGGCCGGGGGCGACGGTGTTGACCCGGATCCCGACCGCGGCGAGGTCGCGCGCGAGCGGGAGGGTGAGGCCGACGACGCCCCCCTTGGACGAGGAGTAGGAGACCTGTCCGATCTGGCCGTCGAAGGCGGCCACGCTGGCCAGGTTGACGATCGCGCCACGCTGGCCGTTGGCGTCCGGCTCGTTGCGGCTGATGTACGTCGCAGCCTGGCGGCACATGTCGAAGGTGCCGATCAGGTTGATCGCGATGACCTTCTTGTACGCATCCAGGTCGTGCGCCGACCCGATCTCACCGTCGCGCCCGATGGTGCGCTGTGCCCAGCCGATCCCGGCCGAGTTGACCACCGCCTTCAGCGGGGCGATCTCCACGGCCCGCTCCACGGCGTTGGTGATCTGGTCGGTGTCGGTGACATCGACGGGCACGAACAGCCCCTTGATCTCCTCCGCCAGGGCCTCGCCCTTGTCCTTCTGCATGTCTGCGACGATCACCGTCGCACCCTTGGCCGCCAGCGCCCGGGCCGTCGCCGCCCCGATCCCGCTGGCCGCACCCGTCACGATCGCTGTGCTATCAGTCAACTCCATGGGCAGCACCCTAGACGTGACTGCCCTCACTGAGGTGAATACCCGCTAACCATCTCGCCGAGAGGTCACTCGCGTCGGCCGAGACGTCAGTCGCGCTGGCCGAGACGTCAGTCGCGCTGGCCGAGACGTCAGTCGCGCTGGCCGAGACGTCAGTCGCGCTGGCCGAGGCGTCACGTACGTCGGCCGAGACGTCACCGGATGACGTCTCGGCCGACCGGAGCGACGTCTCGGCCGACCTGCCTGACGCTTCGGCAGGGCGGGTCAGAGGGTGGTGGTGCCTTCGGCGACCAGGACCGCAGGCCCGGTGAGGAGGATGCGGTCGTCGGTCGTCCAGGTCACGTGGAGGGTGCCGCCGGGGACGTCGACGCGGTACGTCACGTCAGCATCGCGCGCGACGCCGAGACCGTCCGCCTCGGCGGCGGCGACCATCACCGCGCAGGCGCCGGTGCCGCAGGAGCGGGTCTCGCCCGCGCCCCGCTCGAAGACCCGCATGGCGACGTGGCGGTCGGCCACGCGTACGAAGAACTCGACGTTGACCCCGTGGGGATAGACCGCCTCGTCGAAGATCGGTGACTCGTAGAGGTCGCCGACCGGGCCGTGGGGGTCGATCGACTCGACCTCGGCGGCGGCGTGCGGGTTGCCCATGTCGACGTTGCAGGCCGACCAGAAGTGGTGGGCGACGGAGACCTGGGTCGACCCGAGCAGCTTCGGCGAGCCCAGGTCGGCGGTCCATACGTCACCGGACGCGCGCAGCGTCTTGTCGCCCGCACGGGTGGCGAAGGTGACGACGTCGCCGGCGAGCCCGGCCGTGCGCAAGTACTCCGCGAACACCCGGGTGCCGTTGCCGCACATCTCCGCCACGGTGCCGTCGGCGTTGCGGTAGTCCATGAACCACTCGGCGTCGCTGACCGGACGGTCCTCGCCGGCGTAGGCGGCGGTCCGGATCACCCGCAGGATCCCGTCCGCCCCGATGCCGGCCCGCCGGTCGCACAGGGCGCGGACCCGATCGGCCATCGCCCCGTCCGACAGCATCCCGTGCACCGACCCGTCGAGGTCCGGCAGCAGCACGAAGTCGTTCTCCGTGCCGTGCCCCTTCACATACGGGTAGGTCATCAGTAGAGGAACTTCGAGTAGGTGTCGGTGCGGTAGTAGTCCTCCATCTCCGCCAGCGTACGCGGGTCGTTCTCGACCTGCTTGGCGATGACGGCCCGCTTGGGGAGGTGGCCGGGGTCCCAGGTCTCCGGGTCCCACAGGCCCGAGCGCAGGAAGGCCTTCGCGCAGTGGAAGTAGATGTCGTCGATGTCGACCACCAGGGCGAGGATCGGCCGCTTGCCCTTGACAACCATCTCGTCGAAGAACGGCGCGTCGGAGACCAGTCGCGCGCGCCCGTTGATGCGCAGCGTGTCGCCACGGCCCGGGATCAGGAAGTTGAGCCCGACGTGCGGGTTCACGAGTACGTTGCGGTAGCCGTCGACGCGCTTGTTGCCCGGACGCTCCGCGATCGCGATCGTCTTGTCGTCGATGACGTGCACCAACGACCCGGCCGGGTCCCCCTTGGGCGAGGCGTCGCAGTTCCCGGACTCGTCCGAGGTCGCGACCACGCAGAACGGCGTCGCCGCGAGCCACTCCCGGTCGATGTCGAGCAGCGCCGGCCGCCCCTTGTTGACGGCCCGCTCGTGCGGGGTGCCGACCAGGTCGACGAGCTGCTCGAGGGTGCTGATCTCAGTCCAGGTAGGGGTCACCGCCCCAGGGTACGAGGCCCCGGCACGGGCGCCGAATCAATTCCGCGGCTGCTCAGACCGACGGCACCTCACCCCGGCGGGCCCGCAGCCACTCGATCGGGTCGCCCTGGTCCACCTCGACACCGGCCATCCGGAGCATCGCCCGGACGAGCAGACGCCGATGAGCTGCGTACGTCAGGACGTGGGCGACCACCGACCCGATCTGGAAGCTCTCCGGTGGCTCGCACAAGGCATCGATGAGCCGATCCTCCCAGGCTCCGCGACGCTCGATGTCGTGCACGACGGCGAGCCACCGCTCTGCCACGGCATCGTGACGCCTGGCCAGCTCGGCGATCGTGCCAGGAGTGCCACGGACCGGCATCGAGAGTCCCTCGATGGAGGCCACCCAGCACTCCTTGGACCACACCGTGGCCGCCAGGACCTGGAGGATCGACTCTTCCGGCCCGTCCCACGTCAGGACCTCGTGACCCGGCAGCCGGACCTCGGTGAGGACCTCCTCGGGCAGGCCCGCGGCCTGGTCGAGCAGTGCCTTGGTGTCGTCGAGGTCGTGCATCACCAGCTGCTCGGTCAGCGGTGAGAGCACCCGTTCCTGCGAGTCGACCCACAGCGACTCCGGCGGGTGGAAGTGGATGCCGTTCGGCGCCGGCAGCCAGTGGCTGGCCGCGGCCGTGCTCGGCGGGTGGCCGAAGGCCTTCGCGTACGCCCGCGAGAACCCTTCCACCGACTCGTACCCGGCCGCCCACGCGGCATCGGTCACCGTACGTCCGTGCTTCAACTGCCAGGCCGCCCGCTCGAGCATCACCCGCCGCCGCATCGCCACCGGCGGCTCGCCCGCGCCTCGGGAGAGGAGCCGGTTGAAGTGATAGGGCGAGGTGTAGGCGTCCCCCGCCATCTGCGCCAGCGTGCGCGGCTCGCCGTTGTCGGCGCCGGCGAGCACCACGTCCAGCAGCTCCCGCAGACGGTCACGCTCGTGCTCGCTCACATTCCCACCGCCCGCACCGCCGCGACGGCCTTCTCGAGACGAAAAGGATCATCATATGAGACCCACACGACCCTCGGATCCTTGCGGAACCAGGCATCCTGGCGCCGCGCGAACTGCCGCGTCTTGATGGCGGTCCGCTCCATGGCGCCCTCCAAGGTCATCTCCCCGGAGAGGTACGCCGCGACCTCCTGGTAGCCGATGGCCTTGGCCGCCGTCCGCGACCGTCCCAGCCCGGCCTCCAGAAGGCGGGCAACCTCGTCGACGAACCCGGACTCGAACATCTCCGCGACGCGCTGCCGGATGCGTACGTCCAAGGATTCTCGGGAGATGTCGACGCCGATCTGGATGGAGGCAGGGTCGTGGTAGACCTGCTCGGGAAGGCGCGCGCTGAACGGCTCGCCGGTCAGCTCGATGACCTCCAGCGCGCGTACGACACGACGACCGTTGTCGATCTCGATCCGCTCGGCAGCGACCGGATCCAAGGCGCGCAAGCGGTCGTGAAGCGCCTTCTCACCTGCGGTTTCGAGCTCTCGCTCCAGTCGCTCCCGAATCTCGTCCGACGTCCCCGGGAAGTCGAACCGATCCAGGATCGCGCGCGTGTAGAGCGCGCTGCCACCGACCAGGACCGGCGTCTTCCCGGCCTTCCTGAGCATCGCGATCTCGTCTCGCGCCAGCCTCTGGAAGTCGGCGACGGAGGCCGGCTCCGCGATGTCGAGCAGGTCGAGCAGGTGGTGTGGGATCCCTCGTCGCTCGGCGACCGGAAGCTTCGCCGTCCCGATGTCCATGCCGCGGTAGACCTGCATCGCGTCGGTGTTGATGATCTCGCCATCGAGGGCCTCGGCGAGGTCCAGGGAGAGCGATGTCTTCCCCGCTGCGGTGGCACCGACCACGGCTACGATCGGAATACCCGGTAGGGCAAAAGTCCCTGGATCGGATAGTTCAGATGAGCCATTTACGTCGCGTGTCCCCCTGTTGCTGCCGTCCTTCATGTGACTAGTCTGGCCGCAAGTTGGCTCAAACGGGGAGCCACCGATCCAGAGGGGGAAGCATGAGCTTCTTGGACAAGGCGAAGGACCTGCTCGGCAGCGAGAAGGCCGAGGGCATCAGCGACAAGGCACTCGACGGCGGACTCGACCAGGTGGGCAACACCGTCGACGAGAAGACCGGTGGGAAGTTCAGCGACAAGATCGACCAGGGCGTTGACGTCGCCCGCGAGAAGGGTGACGAGCACCTCGGCAACGAGTGAGCCATCGCCTACCGCGAGGCGGGGAGCAGCCCATACCGGGTTGCTCCCCGCCTCGCATTGCGGACCTTGTACACCTGATGGACATTTTTCGTGGCTTTTTCCGAAACACTGTTACGGACCTGTTGCCAGAAGTGCCGTCACGTGGAACGGTCTAGACCGTCTCAATCTCGTGCCCCCACCGAGGGGGCAGCCGGGGGGCGGAGCATGCCCTGCATGCTTCGAGTCCGGTCCGATCACAACTACTCGGAAGTGTGGACCAATATGTCTGAGAACTACGGCAACAGCGACGAGCAGCAGAACTACGGCCAGGAGGGCGGCCAGGAGGGCGGCTTCGGCGGCCAGGAGTCCAACGAGGGCTCCTCCTACGGCGAGCAGTCCTCCAACGAGGGCGGCTTCGGCGGCTCCGAGGGCCAGAGCGAGGGCGGCCAGAGCGAGGGCGGCTTCGGCGGCGGCGAGCAGTCCAACGAGGGCGGCTTCGGCGGCGGCCAGGAGCAGTCCGAGGGCGGCTTCGGCGGCCAGGAGTCCAACGAGGGCGGCTCGTCCTACGGCTCCGAGGGTGGCCAGAGCGAGGGTGGCTTCGGCGGCGGCGAGCAGTCCAACGAGGGCGGCTTCGGAGGCGGCCAGGAGCAGTCCGAGGGCGGCTTCGGCGGCCAGGAGTCCAACGAGGGCGGCTCGTCCTACGGCTCCGAGGGTGGCCAGAGCGAGGGTGGCTTCGGCGGCGGCGAGCAGTCCAACGAGGGCGGCTTCGGAGGCGGCCAGGAGCAGTCCGAGGGCTCCTCCTACGGCTCCGACGAGGGCTCGAACGAGGGCTCGAACGAGGGCGGCTTCGGCGGCGAGCAGGGCCAGTCGCAGTACTGATCCAGATCTGCTGATCACACGGATCGAGCGCCGGGCCCGTAAGGGACCCGGCGCTCGACGCTTTTCACAGACAGCCGATCAAGCAGCGATCAGGCGCGGTACGCCACCCACCCGTCGATCATGCGCTGCACCTGACCCGGCGTGAACTCGTCCATGCACGCGTCCTCGGTGTAGTCCATGAAGTTGTGGATCGGGTCGAGGCCCGGAGCCGTGCAGGTGTCGGATCCTTCCGGGCAGCCGAAGGCGGGGGCCGCCTCGGCCGGGGTGTCAGCGACCTGGTCGCCCTTGCCCTTACAGCCACCCTGGAAGGTGTGGTAGAGGTGCAGCCAGTGGCCGACCTCGTGGGTCCCGGTGTCACCCTCGTCGTACGGCGCCGCGTCACCACCGGGCAGGGAGCCCGCGAGGATCACCACACCGTCCTGGGACCCGATGTTCTTGGTCGGGAAGGTCGCCCAGCCGAGCAGTCCGTCGTCGATCTCGCCGATGTAGACGTTGAGCGCGTTGTCGCCGCCCTGGCGCAGAGCAGTCTTCATGTCCCGCTCCCCCGTCGAACCGGAGATGATCGGATACCAAGCCGGGTTGACCGTGGTGTCCTGGCCGGCGACCTCGAAGGAGAACGGCGTGCCGGCGTACGCCGCGTTGAGCACGTCGATCTGAGCGTCGATGTTCGCCTGCGGGACGGCGCCGGTGGTGGCGTTCTCCTGGATGACGTGGATGTAGGTCGGGATGGTCGTCGGCCCGAGGTTGGCGTTGCCACCCTTCTTCCCCTTCGCAGCAAGCGCGCCGGCGAGCGCCTTCTCCTTGGCCTCGGCCTGCTTCGCGGTCAGGTGGTTGGTGTCGTGGACCTGCTTGGTGCCTTCGGCGACCCGGGCGGCACCGGCCTCGTGCGGGTCGAAGCACTCACCGCCTCCCCCGGCCGCCTGCATCGCACCTGCGGGTGCCGCGGCTGCCAGACCTGACGCGACGAGCACTCCGAGCGCGCCCATCGCCACTGCTCTGTTGACCAGCTTGGGAATCGACATGGGTAATCCCTTCCTGAGACAAGTTGCCTCAGGCTAGAGCAGAAATACCCTCGCCGGGAACGGTGCTACGGATAATTTGCTGTCGGGGTAACGAGATTCCGAATGATCAGCCGCAGGCCGGAGCCGCCGGCAACGGAGCGGGCACCCCGACAGACGGCATGCCCAGTCCGACCGACGCCGAGGCTCCGTTGGTCGAGCTCGTCGAGACCACCTGGCGCGCCTCCCAGGCGTCACCGGACCGAGTGCGGCGCACCTCGAGCACGGGGCTGTCGGCGACCAGGTGATGCGGGGCCGCGTAGGTGATCTCGACCTTCACCATGTCGCCGGGACGTACGCCCTCGGCTCCAGCCGAGTTGAAGTGCACCAGGCGGTTGTCGGGCGCGCGACCGGAGAGCCGGTGGGTCTCGGCGTCCTTGCGGCCCTCGCCCTCGGCGACCATGAGCTCCAACGTACGCCCGACGTTCTTCTTGTTCTCCTCGTGGGCGATCTCGTTGACGAGGTCGACGAGGCGCTGATAGCGGTCCTTGACGACCTCGGGAGAGATCTGGTCGGGGAGGTCGGCGGCCGGGGTGCCGGGGCGCTTGGAGTACTGGAACGTGAAGGCCGAGGCGAAACGAGACTCACGGACCACGTCCAGGGTGGCCTGGAAGTCCTCCTCGGTCTCCCCCGGGAAGCCGACGATGATGTCGGTGGTGATCGCCGCGTCCGGGATGGCGGCGCGGACGCGCTCGATGATGCCGAGGAATTTGGTCGAGCGGTAGGAGCGGCGCATCGCCTTCAGCACCCGGTCGGAGCCGGACTGCAGCGGCATGTGCAGCGACGGCATCACGTTGGGCGTCTCGGCCATCGCGTCGATGACGTCGTCGGTGAACTCGGCGGGATGAGGCGAGGTGAACCGGACCCGCTCCAGGCCCTCGATCTCGCCGCACGCGCGCAGCAGCTTCGAGAAGGCCTGCCGGTCACCGAACTCGACGCCGTAGGCGTTGACGTTCTGGCCCAGCAGGGTCACCTCGGTGACGCCCTCGGCGACCAGCGCCTCGATCTCGGCGAGGATCTCGCCCGGTCGCCGGTCCTTCTCCTTCCCCCTCAGCGAGGGGACGATGCAGAACGTGCAGGTGTTGTTGCAGCCGACGGAGACCGAGACCCAGGCTGCGTACGCGGACTCCCGCTTGGTCGGCAGCGTGGACGGGAAGACCTCGAGGGACTCCAGGATCTCGACCTGGGCCTCCTCCTGCACCCGGGCCCGCTCGAGCAGCACCGGGAGCGAGCCGATGTTGTGCGTCCCGAACACGACGTCGACGTACGGCGCCTTCTTGGTGATCGTGTCGCGGTCCTTCTGGGCGAGGCAGCCGCCGACGGCGATCTGGAGGTCCGGGTTGGCCTGCTTGATCGGGGCCAGGTGGGAGAGGTTGCCGTAGAGCTTGTTGTCGGCGTTCTCCCGGACCGCGCAGGTGTTGAAGACGACCACGTCTGCCTGCTGGCCCGCCCTCGCCTTGGCGTAGCCCGCATCTTCGAGCAGCCCCGAAAGGCGCTCGGAGTCGTGGACGTTCATCTGGCAGCCGTAGGTGCGGACTTCGTACGTACGGGCCGATGCGGAGCTCGAGGCGGTGGACACGGTCATAGCGTCCTCAAGAGTACGGCGATGTGGTCCAACGGCAGGAAATCCCGACCAGTTATCTGCTTGTAACCGATACCGGGGACCAAGTCATGGATGTGCAATGCAGGATGTGGTTAGGTCTGCGGCATGACCGTGCTTGACACCGAACCCGCCAGCGCACCTTCGGGAGACGCTTTGGTGGTTCTTGACCACGTCGACAAGCACTACGGCGACCTGCACGTGCTCCAGGACATCAACCTGGAGATCAAGCGTGGCGAGGTCGTCGTGGTGATCGGGCCTTCGGGTTCGGGGAAGTCGACCCTCTGCCGCACGATCAACCGGCTGGAGACGATCGACTCCGGGACGATCACGCTCGACGGCAAGGAGCTGCCGGCAGAGGGCAAGGGCCTGGCCAAGCTGCGCGCCGAGGTCGGGATGGTCTTCCAGAGCTTCAACCTCTTCGCCCACAAGACGATCCTGCAGAACGTCACGCTCGGCCCGATGAAGGTGCGCAAGCTCAAGAAGTCCGAGGCCGAGGCGGAGGCGAAGAAGCTGCTCGACCGCGTCGGCGTCGGCGCCCAGGCCGCGAAGTACCCCGCGCAGCTCTCCGGCGGCCAGCAGCAGCGCGTCGCGATCGCGCGGGCGCTGGCGATGAGGCCGCAGGTGATGCTCTTCGACGAGCCCACCTCCGCGCTCGACCCGGAGATGGTCAAGGAGGTGCTCGACGTCATGGTCAGCCTCGCGAAGGAGGGCATGACCATGATCGTGGTCACCCACGAGATGGGCTTCGCCCGCGTCGCCGCAGACCGCGTCGTCTTCATGGCCGACGGCCAGATCGTCGAGTCGAACACTCCGAACGAGTTCTTCGACAACCCGAAGTCCGAGCGCGCCAAGGACTTCCTCGGCAAGATCCTCAAGCACTGACGTACGTCTCGGGTGAGCCGTTCGGCTCCTGAACCCCGCACCGCACCAAACCCTTAAACATTCCAGAAGGTGGAAACGATGAAGCTCAAGAAGATCGCCGCGATCGCAGGCGCTCTCGCGCTCGCCGGCTCGCTCGCTGCCTGTGGCGGCAGCGACGACACCGGCTCCGACGCCGGCGGCGACAAGATCAAGATCGGCATCAAGTTCGACCAGCCCGGTCTCGGCTTCAAGGAGGCCGACGGCGACTACTCCGGCTTCGACGTCGACATGGCGGAATACATCGCCGAGGGCCTCGGCTACGACGACGACCAGATCCAGTTCGTCGAGGCCGTCTCCGCCAACCGCGAGACGTTCCTCAAGGACGGCACCGTCGACATGATCCTGGCGACCTACTCGATCACCGACGAGCGCAAGGCCGAGGTCGACTTCGCCGGGCCTTACTACGTCGCCGGTCAGGACCTCCTGGTCAAGGCAGACAACACCGACATCACCGGTCCGGACTCGCTCAACGGGAAGAAGCTGTGTTCGGTGACGGGCTCTACCCCGGCCCAGAACATCAAGGACAACTACTCCAAGCAGGCGCAGCTGCAGGAGTTCGACACCTACAGCAAGTGCGTCACGGCGCTGCAGGGCGGTCAGATCGACGCCATGTCGACCGATGACATCATCCTGGCCGGCTACGCCGAGCAGTTCCCCGGTGAGTTCAAGATCGTCGGCGCGCCGTTCTCCGAGGAGAACTACGGCGTGGGTCTGCCCAAGGGCAGCGAGGACCGCGACAAGATCAACGACCTGATCGAGAAGTCCTTCGAGGACGGCGCCTGGGAAGAGGCGTTCAACGACAACCTCGGCGAGTCCGGCTACCAGCTGCCGGAGCCCCCGACCGTCGATCGCTACTGAGCGTTCAGCGATAGCCGAGTCGGCGCCAAGCGGACCGCAACGCGGACCGTCCGGCGCCGACTCGGCGTCTCCGCAAATCCTGGAAGGACCTCATGGACCTCTTCTCCGAGTATGGGTCGGCCATCCTCGAAGCGTTCTTACTGACCCTGAGACTTGCTGTCTTCAGCGGCACCTTCGCGCTGCTGCTCGGCGTCGTACTCGCCGTGTTTCGGGTCTCTCCAGTGCCGGTGCTGCGCTGGATCGGTGCCGCGATCGTCTACACGTTCCGTAACACGCCGCTGACGCTGGTGATGTTCTTCGCGCTCTTCGGGCTCGTCTACCAGCTCCACATCTACGGCCCGCCCGAGGAGGTCACGCTCTCCCTCAGCGAGCAGAACTTCTGGATGGCAGTGCTGGCGCTGTCCGTCTACACCTCGACCTTCGTCTGCGAGGTCCTCCGCTCGGGGATCAACACCGTCCCCCTCGGGCAGGCCGAGGCCGCCCGGGCGGTCGGGCTCACCTTCTCCCAGAACCTTCGGCTGATCGTCCTTCCGCAGGCTTTGCGGTCGGTGCTCAACCCACTGGCCAGCGTCATCATCGCGATGATCAAGAACACCACGGTGGCGGTCACCATCGGCGTCGTCACCGCCACCGGCGTCAATGAAGCGTCCGGCCAGATGCGCACGATGATGGAGAACGAGCCCAACCAGATCGTGCTGATCTTCATCATCTTCTCGATCGGGTTCATGCTCATGACCCTGCCCGTCGGCTTCCTCGCCGGTTGGGCCTCCAAGAAGTTCGCGGTGATCCGATGAGCACCTCTGTTCTGTACGACGCTCCCGGCCCCCGCGCGAAGGCGCTGAACTGGGTCTATTCCGGCGTCACCCTCGTCGTTCTCGGCTTCGTCGCCTGGCTGGTCTTCTCGAAGTTCAACGAGACCGGCCAGTGGGAGAGTGAGAAGTGGACGCCGTTCATCGACGCCGACGTGTGGAACAACCTGCTGATCCCCGGCATGATCGAGACGTTGCGGGCATTCGCGGTCGGGTCGCTGCTCGCCATGGTCTTCGGATTCGTCTTCGCTGTCGGGCGGCTCTCGAACCTGAAGTTCGTCAGCATCCCGTGCGGCATCGTCGTGGAGTTCTTCCGATCGATCCCGATGCTGCTGCTGATGTTCTTCATCTACTTCATGCAGCCCTCGCTCGGGATCACACCGACCAGCATCTTCTGGGCCGTCGTGCTGGGTCTGATGCTCTACAACGGCTCCGTCATCGCCGAGATCATCCGCGCCGGCGTACGTGCTCTCCCGAAGGGCCAGGAGGAGGCGGGAGTCGCCATCGGCCTCACCAGTGGCCAAGTGATGCGTACAATCCTGCTGCCGCAGGCGGTCCGGTCGATGCTGCCCGCGATCATCGCCCAGCTAGTGGTGCTACTGAAGGACACCGCGTTGGGTTATGTGCTCGGCTACAGCGAACTGCTCAACCAGGTGAAGCAACTCGACACCAACTTCCACAACCTGATCCCGGCGGCGATCGTCGTGGCAGTCATCTACATCGCCCTGAACACGGTCCTCGGCCTGGTGGCCACCTGGATCGAGGGACGTACGCGGCGGGTGGCTCGCACCGCAGCGCCGGTCGGTCACGCAGGCGCCGTCGACCCTGTGGCCGACGAGGCTGCACTGGCCAAGTAGGCCAGCCCCGGCGGTAACGCTGGCAGGTGGCACCTAGAACGACAAGCGGTCCGCTGCCCCTAGGGGCAGCGGACCGCTACGTACTCGTTCTCATCTCTTCTTCGGCGTCACCCAGAGGTTGATGGTGCCCTCGATGACGACGGTGCCGTCCTCGCGGAGGCCCTTGACCCTCACCTCGAGGTCACCGTCGGCGGTGTCCCACTGCTCCTGGTCGGTCTCCGCGATGCAGGTGATGTCGGTGGAGGCCTTGGCCGTGTAGGCGACGGTCATCCCCTTGGGGATCCAGCGCTTGTCGCGCGGGATGGTGACCTCCGCAAGGGCACCCATCGCCATCTCGAGACCGTTGCACAGCGCGATGGCGTGCACGGTCCCGATGTGGTTGTGGTTGCCCTTGCGGTTGGGCACGACGACCTCGGCATAGTTGGGCCGCAGCTGGTTGACCAGCGGGTGGATGGACCCGAAGTACGGCGCCTTCTTCGCGAACGCGACCGAGAATGCTCGCTTGCCGACAACCGGGACGCGGTTGAAGGACTTCCAGAGGTCGTAGAGCTGGCTCATGGCAGTCAGGTTACCCGAGGGTAACCTCCTCCCCTCTCCTGGCCCGAGATCAGGAGAGGGAGAGGAAGACCTTCTCGAGCTCCTCGATCTCCTCGGGGCGATCCCCGTCGGCGTGCGCGCGGCGCAGCTCGTTGGAGAGGAGCGCGAAAGCTGCCTTGTCGAGAGCACGAGTCACTGCCTTGAGCTGCCCGACCACGTCAGCCAGCTCACGGCCGTCTTCGATCATCCGGAGCACCCCACCGAGCTGGCCTTGAGCCCGGCGGACTCGATTGACCACGCTTGTCGTCTCCGCGTCCCGAGGCTGGGGGACGGTCACGTCGTCAGTCAAAGTCTTGCCTTCCATCGTTTCTGGCATCGTTGTTGTATCCCCCGGGGGACAACGGTCCAGACCAGTGGGCGTTACGGTCCTTTTTGCTTGATTCCAGTTTTCGCCCACACAGAGACGCAGATCGTGCTATCCGTCGAGCGGCCACACGATCTCGACACGGTTGCCGAACGGATCATGGACGTGAAATCGCTGGAATCCGTCGGCGTTGTGGCGCTGACTCCAGTCGACGTCGAAGCCGAGTCTCATCAGCCGCGCCCCCATCGCCTCCAGGTCCGCTTCGGTCTCCACCGCGAGCGCGGGGTGGGCCTTGGCCTGCGGTCGGTGCGGTTCCTCGACCCCGACATGGATCTCCGCGCCGCCGGGCGAACGGAACCAGGCGCCACCGCGCTTGGCCAGCTCGGTCGGCTTCGGCACCTCGGTCAGGCCGAGCCCATCCGCGTAGAAGGTTCGGGCCTCGTCCTCGTGGCCGGCGGGCATGCCGACCTGCACGTGATGGATCCGCATCATGCTGCCAGCCTGCGGGCGACCACGAAGACGCGGCGGAACGGGAGCAGCACGAAACTGTTTCCTACGGAATCTTCTCGTTCCGGATAGGCCCGCGCGAGACGATCCTTGAGCTCCACGGCGAACGGTTCGAAGAGGCCGGCCTTCTCGAGGGCGGCTGCCGTCGGGCGCAGACTCGTTCCAGCGATCCAGGTGAAGACCGGGTCATCGCCGGTCAGCACATGCAGGTACGTCGTCTCCCAGGCATCGACCTCGAAGCCTTCCTTCACCAGCTCGTCGAGATAGACGGCCGGGTCGTGCGACGCGGGCGCCTCGAGATGGCGGGTGTGATCGGCGTACGGCGCCCCGGCGGCCAGCTCGGCGCGAAGCCGGTGGCTGGGCTCGTCGAAGTTGCCGGGGACCTGAAAGGCGAGCCAGCCGCGGTCACTCACGGCCCGGGCCAGAGCCGGCAGCAGGTCCAGGTGGCCAGGAACCCATTGAAGGGTCGCGTTGGAGAGGAGTACGTCGACAGATCCGGGCGCCGCAGACTCGGCCCAGTCACGCAGATCCGCCACCGCGAAATCGATGCCGTCGACACTCGCGCGGGCCTTGTCGATCATCGCCGGGCTGGAGTCCAGCCCGACCACGCGCGCCTGCGGCCAACGGTCGGCCGCAAGGGCCGTCAGATTGCCCGGACCACAGCCGAGGTCCACCACGGCCTTCGGCCGATCTGCGCCGACCCGGCGAAGGAGGTCGGTGAACGGTCGAGCCCTCTCCTCCGAGTAGGTCAGATAACGCTCGGGGTCCCATGCGGTCATGGCGTACGTCCTCTCGGTTTCTCTTGACGTCAAGATATCTTGATCGTCCTCCCGGCTTGTCTCGATGTCAAGATTCTCGATGAGGCGAACTTGGGCTACGCTCACGCCATGCGCGACGAAGTCGACGACCTGAGCGAGGCCTGGGCACACGAGCGGCCCGATCTCGACCTGGGCCCCGTCGAGATCTTCTCGCGGCTCTCGCGGCTCTCGCGCCACCTCGACCTCGCGCGACGCGACGCCTTCTCGACCTCCGGGATCGAGTCCTGGGAGTTCGACGTGCTCGCCGCGCTGCGCCGCGCGGGCGACCCCTACGAGCTCTCCCCCGGACGACTGCTGCGCGAGACCCTGGTGACCAGCGGAACCATGACCAACCGCGTCGACCGGCTGGCCGCCCGCGGCCTCGTCGAACGGCTGCCGGACCCGGCGGACCGGCGGGGTGTGCTCGTCCGGCTCACCCCGGACGGCAAGGCGACCGTCGACAGCGCCTTCGAGGCGCTGCTCGCGGCCGAGCGGGAGTTCCTCGCCGGCCTCTCCGGCGACCAGCAGAGCCAGCTCACCGATCTGCTGCGTCGGCTGCTGGTCCCGTTCTCGGGCTGATCGCGGGGCCGCGAGCGGCGCGCCGAACACGTGTAACACGCTGTTCGTAGCACTATCCGGTCGTTCTGATAGGGCGAGTAGTACTACGAACAGCGTGTTACAGCTCCGCGAGCCGCCGAACAGCCGTGCTCGCCGACCAGCGCTACTCCAACGCCTCCGCGGCTTCGAGCCACTCCATCTCGAGCTCGTCCTTCTCGGCAGAGAGCTTGTCCAGCTCGGCGCTGAGCTCGGCGAGGCGGGTGTAGTCGTTGACCGCCTCGGCCATCGCGAGCTCGAGCTTCTGCTGCTGCTCGGCGATCCGCTCGAGCTGCTTGTCGATCCGGGCGATGACCTTCTTCGCGGCCCGCTCCTCGGCGGAGCCGGCCTTGGCCTTCGACGAGCTCGACGGTGACGTCTCGGCCGACGCGCGTGACGCCTCGGCCTGCGGTGCCGACGGGGCCGACCCGCCGACGGGGATCGGGAGGCGGCGCTCGAGGTATTCGTCGACGCCGCGCGGCAGCATGGAGATCTGGCCGTCGCCGAGGAGAGCCCAGACAGAGTCGGTGACGCGCTCGAGGAAGTAGCGGTCGTGGGAGACGACGATCAGGGTGCCGGGCCAGGCGTCGAGGAAGTCCTCGAGGACGTTGAGCGTCTCGATGTCGAGATCGTTGGTGGGCTCGTCGAGCAGCAGTACGTTGGGCTCGGTGAGCAGCAGACGCAGCAGCTGGAAGCGGCGGCGCTCGCCACCGGAGAGGTCACCGATCCGGGTGACCAGCTTGTCGCCGGTGAAACCGAAGCGCTCGAGCATCGAGGTGGCCGAGAGCTCCTGCCCGTCGGTCGTCTTGGTGACCCGCTTGATCGACTCCACGGTCGGCAGGACCCGCGCCTCGGGGTCGAGGTCGTCGAGCTGCTGGGTCAGGTGCTGGAGAGCGATGGTGCGGCCGTGGCGTACCTTCCCGACGGCAGGCGGGAGCGTGCCGTCGAGCAGCGACAGGACCGAGGTCTTGCCGGCACCGTTGACGCCTACGATGCCGATCCGGTCGCCGGGACCGATGCGCCAGGTCGCGTGCGACAGCAGCTGGCGCTCACCACGGAAGAGGTCGACGTCCTCGACGTCGATGACGTCTTTGCCGAGCCGCTGGGTGGCGAACTTCTGCAGCTCGAAACGGTCGCGCGGCGGAGGTACGTCTTCGATGAGCTGGTTGGCCGCGTCGATGCGGAACTTCGGCTTCGACGTACGCGCCGGGGCGCCGCGACGCAGCCAGGCCAGCTCCTTGCGGACCAGGTTCTGGCGGCGTACCTCGGAGGCGGCCGCCTGACGGGACCGTTCGGCCTTGGCGAGGACGAAGGCGGCATAGCCACCCTCGTAGGCGTCGACCTGGCCGTCGTGGACCTCCCAGGTGAACTGGCACACGGCGTCGAGGAACCAGCGGTCGTGGGTGACCACGACGAGAGCGGAGGCGCGCTGAGCCAGGTGTGAGGCGAGCCAGGCCACGGCCTCGACGTCGAGGTGGTTGGTGGGCTCGTCGAGCACGATCAGGTCGTGGTCCCCCAGGAGCAGCTCTGCCAACGCACAGCGACGGCGCTCGCCGCCGGAGAGCCCCATGACGGAGCGGTCGAGGTCGATCCCGGCCAAGAGCTGCTCGACGATCTCGCGGAGCACGGGGACGCCCGCCCACTCGTGGTCGGAACGCCCGCCGAGCACGGCCTCACGCACGCTGTGGGAGTCGATGAGCTGGTCGCCCTGGTGCAGGAACCCCACCAGCAGACCCCGCTGGCGCGAGACCCGGCCGGAGTCGGGCTCCTCCAGACCGGTCATCACCTGAAGCAGTGTCGTCTTCCCGTCGCCGTTGCGTCCGACGATGCCGATCCGCTCGCCGGCGTTGATGCCAAGGGAGACGTCGTCGAGGAGGGGCCGGATGCCGTACGCCTTGGAGACGTGCTCGAGGTTGAGGAGGTTCGCCATATCGCCTCCCATTGTCCCCGAGGCCGGTGAGGCGGCCATCATCGCGGCGGCCATCCAGTGGCACAGCCGGCGGACAAAGAGCCCCTGACCTGCCTAGACTCCGTGCAATGGTCGAGAAGGCGCTCCGCGAGCACACCCCCGGGTCGCGTCAGACGATCCTCGAAGCCGCGCTCCGGCTGGCGGCCGAGCGTGGCTACGTCGGCACGACGATGGCGCTGGTCCGGCGCGCGACCGGCCTCCCGCCCTCCTCGCTCTACTGGCACTTCCCCAACAAGGACCAGCTCCTCGCCGAGGCGCTCGAGCATGGCTACACCCGCTGGCGACGCGTCGTCCCGCGCTGGGAGCCGACCCGCACCGGCGGTGACCTCCGCGACGGGTTGCTGGCCAACCTGCGCCGTACGACCTCGAACACCCACGACTCGTCGGCCGACTGGTGGCGGATGGGGCTGATGCTCGCGCTCGAGTCCGGACCGACGGTCGGCGACGGGCCACGAGAGCGCTTCCTTCAGATCCGCACCCAGACGCTGGCCGGCTTCGAGCTGTGGTGGTCCGAGGCCGTCGACCTTCCGCCCGCGCACACCGAGATCCTGGCGCGCCTGACGCTCGCTGCTCACGACGGCCTCTTCATCTACACCCAGACCGGGGGGTACGCCGAGGTCGACTCGCTCCGGCAACGGCTGGCCGACGGTCTGATCGAGGTCGCGGGCCATCTCGGGAAGCAGGACCTGGTGGCGACGCCGGCTGCGGTGGACGTGGCGCCGGCGACGTACGAGGCCGGGAGCAGCAGCCGCGAGAGGCTCATCGCGGCAGCGCTGGAGGTCGCTGCGGAGAGCGGCTACGAAGGCGCCTCGATCAGCCGGATCTGTGCCGCGGCGGGCCTTCCGGCTTCGTCGGTCTACTGGCACTTCGCGAACAAGGGCGACCTGTTCTCCGCTGCCGTGGACGACTCCTACCGCGCCTGGAGCAGTGCGCAGTCCTCCTGGCAACCACCGAGCGCGGACATCGACTGGTCCATCGAGCTCCCCCGGATTCTGACACCCTTGGTGGCCAGCCTCCGCCGGCTGCCTCCATTCCTGCGGATCGGCCTGATGCTGGTGCTCCCGAAGCGCCTCGAGCCGCTACCGGGTCAGGACCGGTTCCTTGCCGTACGCCGCCAGTCCCGGGAGGACTTCGCCGGCTGGTTCCGCGGAGCGCTCGGCGATGACGGGGCCGAGCACGCCGACGAGATGGCCGCGCTACTGCTCGTGATCGCGGACGGACTTCTCTTCTCCGAAGCCCTCGAACGCGCCGACATGCCAGCGGCCACGACCTCGGACCTGCTGGCGCGACTGGTCGCGGCGACGCCGTTTCCTACACAGATAAGTCACTGACCGACTACCTTGGATCCACAGAGGATCCACGACGCTAACGGTCGAAAACGTATCGAAATATGTGCCGTGTCATCTATTTCCGCAGGTCAGGAATGAGATTTATTCAACATTTCTCCCACAACCTCCGGAACGATCGTTACAGTGACTGCTGTCACAGAGAGTCAGAGCCATCAGATCCCCCCATCGTGGTGCGCCTCTGTCTCAGTAAAGGAGATCCCCCCATGAGCGTCTCTGCTATCCCCACCCTGGCTAGTCAGCACGACCATGAAGGTTCCCCGAGGACGACCTCCTCGGCGACCCCGTCTGCGACGAAGGCCCTCCAGATCCTGGAGGCATTTCTCGGAGCCGGCCCCAAGCTCGGTGTCAGCGAGATCGCGCGCACCGCGGGGCTACCCAAGTCCACCGCCTTCCGTCTTCTGCGCCACCTCGAGCAGAGCGGATACGTCGAGCGCACCGGCCGGCACTACGTGCTCGGCCGGCGGCTGTTCGAGCTCGGCAACGCGGTGCAGATCTGTCGCCCACAGGGCATCCGGGAGACCGCGATGCCACATCTGGCCGAGCTCTACGTGGCGACCGGCAAGACCGTCCACCTCGCGATCCTCGAGGGCACCGACATCGTCATCCTGGAGAAGATCACCGGCCGCGGTGGTATCCAGCCGGACACGTACGTCGGTGGGCGAGCGCCCGCCGCCTGCTCCGCGCTCGGCAAGGCGATCCTCTCCTTCAGCGACCGCAACCACATCGCGGCCGTGCTCGAGTCCGGCCTGGTGAGGCGTACGCGTCACTCGCACGGCGACCCGGCGAAGTTCCTCGCCGAGCTCCGCCGCGCCAACAGCGAGCGGATCGCCTTCGACCGCGAGGAGGCCCAGATCGGCATCGTCTGCGCCGCAGTCCCGATCATGATCGACGGCCGTGCGATCGCCGCCGTCTCCGTCTCCGGCAGCGCCACCGGGTTCAACGCCGCGAGCATCACCCGCCACCTGCGCCGCGCCGCCGCAGCCATCTCCGACGAGGTCGTCTCCAGCGCCGCCTGACCTCCGCCGACGAGGCGTCACGTACGCCGGTCGAGGCGTCACTCGCATCGGTCGACGCGTCACGCGCTGACGTCTCGGCCGACGTAGTTGACGTCTCGACCGACGGGGCTGACGTCTCGACCGACGGGGCTGACGTCTCGGCAGGGGTTGAGATCAGTACGTGACGACGTGGGCGCCCGCGACAGGGCCCGGTGCGGTCCAGACGCGGTCGTACGCCTTCGCCTGCATCGCTCCGGCGACCTCGCGAGCGTGGGCGGCGTCGCGGCACAGCATCAGGACCGTCGGGCCCGAGCCGGAGAGCTGCACGGCCAGGGCACCGGCCTCGGCGCCGTCGGCGAAGGTCTGGGCGAGGTCGGGGCGCAGTGCCAGCGCCGGAGCCTGCAGGTCGTTGGCGAGCGCCTCGGCGAGGAGCTCCGCGTCGCCCTTCTCCAAGGCCATCAGGAGGCGCTCGGGCACGTGGGGGTCGCCCACCTCGGTGCCGGCCAGCTCGTCGAACGAACGGTAGACCGCGGGCGTCGACAGCCCCTGCTCGTTGCCGACCGCGACCCACCACCACGCACCGTTGTCGGTGACCGGCTCGACGATCTCGCCACGGCCACCACCGATGGCGGTGGCCCCGATGAGCGCGAAAGGTACGTCGGATCCCAGCTGTCCCGCCAGGCGCAGAAGGTTCTCGTCGCTGGTCTCCAGCGACCAGAGCCGATCGAGGGCGACCAGCGTCGCGGCCGCGTCGGCGGAGCCGCCGGCGAGACCGCCGGCAACCGGGATGCCCTTGTGGATCGCGATCGTCGCCGCCCGCTCGACGCCGTGATGAGCGGCGAGGGCCTTGCCGGCGCGTACGACGATGTTGTCGTCCCCTGTCGGGACCTCCGCGGTGGCGATGTGGTCCTCGGCGGTGAGCGTGACCTGCCACTGAGCGGCCTCGGTCACGGTGACGTCGTCGTAGAGGCCGATCGCGTGGTAGACGGTCGCCAGCGGGTGGAACCCGTCGTCGCGGACCGGGCCCACCCCGAGGTGCAGGTTGAACTTCGCGGCCGCGCGGACGGTGATCGTCATGAGGACACCTTCTGGAGCGATTCGGTGATGCGTACGAAGTCCGTGATCGTCAACGACTCACCTCGCGCCAGCGGGTCGATGCCTGCCGCGACCAGCGCCTTCTCGGCGGCGTCGGCGGAGCCGGCCAGCGGCTTGAGTACGCCACGAAGCGCCTTACGCCGCTGCGCGAACGCGGCGTCGATGACCGCGAAGACCTCCTCGCGCGAGACCGCGGTCGACGGCGGCTCGCGGTGGCGCCAGTAGACGAGGCCCGAGTCGACGTTGGGCGCCGGCCAGAAGACGTTGCGGCCGATCACGCCGGCGCGGCGTACCTCGGCGTACCAGGCGGCCTTGACCGACGGGACGCCGTAGATCTTGGACCCAGGCTTGGCCGCCAGCCGGTCGGCGACCTCGGCCTGCACCATCACCAGGCCGTGGCGCAGCGAGGGCAGCAGCGACATCAGGTGCAGCAGGACGGGGACGGAGACGTTGTAGGGCAGGTTCGCGACCAGGGCGGTGGGCGGCAGCCCGGGGACCGACTCGACCCGCAGCGCGTCCGCGCGGACCAGGCTGAACGCGTCCACGTGGTCGGGGGCGTACTCCGCGATGGTCCTCGGCAGCCGCCCGGCCAGGGTCTCGTCGATCTCGATCGCGGTCACCTTGGCGCCGGTCTCGAGGATGGCGAGGGTGAGCGACCCGAGACCGGGACCGACCTCGACCACGACGTCGTCGGCGCCGACGCCGGACTCGCGAACGATCCGGCGCACCGTGTTGGCGTCGATCACGAAGTTCTGACCGCGCTGCTTGGTGGGGCGAAGGTCGAGCTCGGATGCGAGCGACCGCACCTCCGCCGGGCCCAACAGGCGCGGCGGGGTGCGGTCGGTCATGGGTACAGACTATGGCCCGAGGACCAAAACAGCCTTACTGCGGCAGACCGAGCTGCTGCGAGCAGTGCGGCCAGGAGCCGTAGCCGCCGTTGGCGTCGCGGACCTTGGTCGCGACCGCGATCTGGCTCTCACGGCTGTTCTCGCTCGGGAGGCCCGAGCCGCCGTAGGCCTGCCAGGTCTGCAGGTTGAACTGCAGACCGCCGTAGTAGCCGTTTCCGGTGTTGATGGCCCAGTTGCCGCCGGACTCGCACTGCGCGAGCTGGTCCCAGACGGTGCTGCCACCGGCGAAGTTGGCCGCAGGGGCCTCCTTCTCCTTGGTGCCGACCTTGACGATGCGCGGCTCGGGCTTCTCGATCACGTTCTGCGTGAGGACATCGCGGGAGTACGCTTCGCCGTTCTTGTAGAGGACGCGGTAGGTCACCGAACGGGCCCCGTCGGAGCCCTCCTCGACGACCTCGGTCTCGCCCTCGTACATCGACGGGTCCTCGCGCTCCTCGACCGGCGCGTCGACGGCCTCGCGGGCGACCTTCTGCTCCTTGGCGGAGTAGTCGGTGAAGACGATCTTCTGACCGGTCTTCAGGGCCTTGCCGGGGGCCGGGGAGACCTTGTCCCGGGGCTCGACCTCGACCCGGAGGTCCTTGAGCGCGTCGGCGACGGTCAGCGCGGTCACGCTGACCTTCTTGGCCTTCTTGCCGGCCAGCTCGACCTTGACGTTCTTCGGAGTCACGACGTCGAGCGACATCCCGTCGCGGCCGATGTAGGCACCACGGCTGGTGGAGAGCTCGGCCCGGTCGTAGTCGCGGCCGAGCTCGGCAAGAGCACCGCCGACGGTGGTCGCAGTGACCCAGTGGTCCTGGGCCTTGCCGTCGACCTCGAGGCTCAGCGGCCGGGCGTAGCGAACGCTGATCGCGCTGCCGTCCTCGACCTTGGTGTCGACCGAGGGAGCAACGGCGTCACGGTCGCCGACCTTGATGCCTTCGGCCTCGAGGACCTCTCCGACGGTGTCGGCGTTGACGCTGACGTCCTTGGCCTTGCCGTCGACCGAGACGATGACGTCGGTCTGGGAGGTCTTGACCCCGTACGCTGCGCCGCCGGCGGCGACCACAGCTGCGGCGAGTCCGCCGACCACGATGGCCTTGCGACGGCGGGTTGAAGCGATGTTGCGGAACCACGAGTTGGTGCTGCTGGCGGGCACGATGCTCCGATGTTCGTTCTACCCGGGCACGGGCGAACGGTGTTGCGAGATCTGGTGATCTACGCGCTGAGGCCCACCCCCAACACCGTCCGGATCTGTCCCGATCCCGGCTTTCTCGCCCGACAGCGGAACAAATTCGGTCGGTTAAATGCAAGTCGCCCGACCGCTCCGCAGGCAATTACAAGCATGCAATCTCGGCATCGAACGGCCGCCAGGGGACGCTGTCCATACCTGTCGTAGCGAATGACAGGTGTGCGATTCACCACCCGAATCCGCAGGTCAAGCGGGCCGATCGGGGCGGATGTCGTAATCCCGCCACGAATTATCACGCTCGCTGGCCAATAGGCGACAAATCCTTTACAGGTAACTGTGTTGCTTGGTGTTGTACTCCGAGCCATCTGTGTCGTGATGGCCCATCGTGCCGGGGCGGATCTCGGGTAAAGCACATGTGCGCGATGTCACCAGACTCCGGAGGAACGATGAACAGACGCCTTACCAGCGTTCTCGCTGCGGTCGCGGTCGCAGGCGTGACGCCGGTGGCCCTGACGCACTCGTCGGCAAGCGCCGTCGAGGACGCGGGGACCCCAGCCGCCGCCGCTGTGAAGCAGAAGGTCGATGACAAGCCCGACGCGCTCAACACCAAGCGCCGCGAGCTCAAGACCAACGCGGCCACCGCCGTCGCCACGGGCGAGAAGAAGACCGTCACCAAGAACGGCAGCGAAGTCGTCAAGATGGGCTCGGGCAAGAACACCCGCTGGGTGGAGCACGAGCCCACCGAGAAGTCCCAGCTGTTGAGCTTCCTGGTCGAGTTCGGAGAGGGCGGCAACCCGGCCTTCCCCGAGAACACCTCCGGCCCGCTCCACAACGAGATCGCGCCGCCGGCTGGGGATGACAACTCCACCTACTGGGAGGAGGACTTCTCCCGCGAGCACTACATGAACATGTTCTTCAACCAGGACAAGGGCACCGAGTCCTTCCACAACGTCTACAAGGAGATGTCGAGCGGCCGCTTCGACCTCCAAGGTGACGTGAGCGACTGGGTGACGCTTCCGCACGCGGAGTCCTACTACCAGGACGAGACCGGCGACGAGTCCGCCACCTCGATGAAGAACTTCATCCAGGACAGCGCCAACGCCTGGTACGACGCACAGAAGGCGGCCGGCAAGACCGACGCCGAGATCACGGCCTACCTCCAGGACTACGACGTCTGGGACCGCTACGACCTCGACGGTGACGGCAACTTCAACGAGGCCGACGGCTACGTCGACCACTTCCAGGCGATCCACTCCGGCGAGGGCGAGGAGGCCGGCGCGGACCCGTGGACCATCTGGTCGCACCGCTGGGCGGCGAACGCTTCCGGCTCGGACGGTCCGGCGAACTTCCCGAAGGCCGGCGGCGTCAAGATCGGTAACACCGACATCTGGATCCGCGACTACACCACCGAGCCCGAGAACGGCGGCCTGGGCGTCTTCGCCCACGAGTTCGGCCACGACCTCGGTCTGCCGGACTTCTACGACACCGCGGGCGGCGAGAACGGCACCGGCTTCTGGACCCTGATGAGCTCGGGTTCCTGGCTGGGCCACGGTGACGGATCCATCGGCACCACCCCCAACCACATGGGTGCCCCGGAGAAGCTCTTCCTCGGCTGGCTCAACTACGACACGGTCGAGGCCGGTACGTCCAAGAAGCTGACCCTGGGTCCGAGCGTCCACGACACCGGGTCGAAGACCCCGCAGGCACTCGTGGTCAACCTGCCCGACGGGGAGACCACCCACGACGTCGGCTCCGGCACTTCCGACAAGTCGTTCCTCTACTCCGGCAAGGGCGATGACCGCACGGCAACCGCGGTCAGCCCGGAGATCGCGGTCCCCGCGGGCGGCACGCTCTCGGCCAAGGTGAAGTACGACCTCGAGGCGGAGTACGACTTCACCTTCCTGGAGGCCTCCACCGACGGCGGCACCACCTGGTCCGCCCCGCTGGCGACGAACCTGTCCTCGGCGGAGTACAACAACGGCATCCACGGCACCTCCGACAGCAGCTGCGACGGCAACTGCGCCGACCACAACCCGGAGGAGTACGTCGACCTGACCGCTGACCTGGCGGCGTACGCGGGCAAGAACGTGAAGCTCCGCTTCCGCACCGCCAACGACGGCGGCGTCGCCTACTACGGCTTCGCCATCGACGACCTCTCGGTCGGCACGGCCTACACGACGGACTTCTCGTCCTTCGACGGCTGGACCAACAAGGAGTACATGGGCATCACCGACGGGACCTACATCTCGACGTACCCGCGCTTCTACATCGCTGAGAACCGGCAGTACCAGGGCTACGACAAGACGCTGGCCACGGGTCCGTACAACTTCGGCTACGGCGTCACCGCACCGGACAAGGTCGACCACTACGCCTACCAGGACGGTCTGCTGATCTGGTACAAGAACGGCGAGTTCAACGACAACAACACCTCTGAGCACCCCGGCGGCGGCCAGGCGCTGATCGTCGACTCCACCTCGGGCGTCCAGAAGTGGTCGGACGGCACCCTGTCGCGCAACCGGATGCAGGGGTACGACTCGACGTTCGATGTGGACCGCACCGACCGGCTCCACCTCGAGAACGAGGTCGCCGGCGCTCCGAACAACGTCCTCGACGTACCGCGCCGCAAGAGCGTGCCGACCTTCTTCGACAGCTCGGAGACGGCGTACTGGGACGCGGCCAACCCGGCGCACTCCACCAAGACGGCCGGCAGCGGCGTCAAGATCCAGGTGCTCTCCTCGGACGAGCGCAAGGGCATCATGAAGATCAACGTCTCCTGATCTGATTCACAGCACGGAGAAGGGCCCGAGGCGATCGCCTCGGGCCCTTCTCCCGTCGGTGCCTGATTACCAGGTGCCGCCGAAAGCGGTATCGGTGTTGGTGTTGACTGCGTTGCAGAGCGCCTCGAGGTCCTCGCCGCGTACGTCCGCCATGACCCGCATCGTCGCCGGGATCATGTAGCTCGAGTTGTTCGCGCCGCGATGCGGGTGAGGCGTCAGGAACGGGGCGTCGGTCTCGACCAGGATGCGGTCCTGGGGCGTGATCGCGAGGGCGTCGCGGAGGTACTGCGCGTTCTTGAACGTCACCGTGCCGGCGAAGGAGAGGTAGGCACCCCGGTCGAGGCACTGGCGGGCGAACTCGGCGTCGCCGGAGAAGCAGTGCATCACCCAGCGCTCCGGCGGGCCGACGCTGTCGATCACCTCGAGCACCGCCTCGTGGGCGTCGCGGTCGTGGATCATCAGGGTCTTGTCGAGCCGCTTGGCCATGTCGATGTGGCGCCGGAACGAATAGGCCTGGGTCTCCCGGCCTTCCTCGTCGGTACGGAAGAAGTCCATCCCGGTCTCCCCCACCACACGCACCTTGTCGTGCGCCCCGGCGAGCTTCTCGATCTCGTCGAGCGCGGCCTCGAGGTCGGGCTGGCGAGGTGCGTCGTTCGGGTGGAGCGCCACCCCTGCGACCATGTTGTCGTACGTCTCGGCAGCCTCCACGGCCCAGCGCGCGCCCGGCAGATCGCACCCGATCTGCACCACCCTGGTCACCCCCACCGCAGCCGCCTGCGCGAGCGCCTCCTCGACCGGGAGACTCTCGTCCCCCCTGACGATGTCGAGGTGCGTGTGGTTGTCGACAACAGGCGCGGGCAGCGGTTCAGGAAGCGGCGGAAAACTCACGCCCCCGATCCTAGTTCCCGCCGAGAAGTCAGTTTCTGACGCCGAGGCGTCGATTGTTGACGTCAAGAGGTCAGTTCTTGACGTCGAGGCGTCAGTTCTTGACGTCGAGGCGTCAGGTGATCGACCTCCTGGGTCAGAAGCTGCCGTCTCGCCGTCAGAAACCGACTTCTCGCGGCCAGAAACTGACTTCTCGGCGCCAGAAACTGACTAGTCGGCGGGTTTGTGGACTAGGTCGTAGACCTCACGCTTGGGGACTCCTGCTCGCTTTGCTGCTTCGGCGATGGCTTCCTTCTTCGTGCGGCCCTCGGCCTCCAGGTCGGCTACGGCGGCGCGGAGGGAGTCGGGGTCGTTGGCGACCTCGGCGGAGGGGTCGGCGCCGGTGACGACGATGGTGACCTCACCGCGCACCCCGTCTGCGGCCCACTCGACGAGCTCGGCGAGTCCCCCGCGGCGTACTTCTTCGTGGGTCTTGGTGAGCTCGCGGCATACGGCTGCGGCGCGGGTGTCGCCGAAGGCGTCGCGCATGGCTGCCAACGCGGCCTCGGTGCGGTGCGGGGCCTCGAAGAAGACCATGGTGCGCTCCTCCTTGGCCAGGCCCGTCAAACGACGAGAGCGCTCGCCGGCCTTTCGGGGCAGGAAGCCCTCGAAGCAGAACCGGTCGACGGGGAGGCCGCTGACGGCCAGGGCGGTGAGGACGGCCGAGGGGCCGGGCACCGCGGTGACGTGTACGTCCTTCTCGACCGCTGCGGCGACCAGCCGATAACCCGGGTCGGAGACCGACGGCATGCCGGCATCGGTGACCAGCAGGACGCGGTTGCCGTCGAGGAGATCGGCGAGCAGCGCGGGCGTACGAGCGTTCTCGTTGCCCTCGAAATAGGAGACGATGCGGCCCTTGATCTCGACCCCGAGATCGGTGGTCAGACGACGCAGTCGACGGGTGTCCTCAGCTGCGATGACGTCCGCGGTGGCGAGCTCGGAAGCCAACCGGGGTGGGGCATCCTCGACCCGTCCGATCGGGGTTGCCGCAAGTACGAGCACGCCGTCCTCTGGATCTACCACACCGATATTGTTGCAGGCTTATAAGGTTCCCTCGTGACGACGACGGTGACCGAGGAGCCGGAGCCCATCGAGGGCGTGGCCGGCACCCCCTCCGGTCACCTCCTGCCGACCGCCTGGGAACGCGCCCGACGCCGGATCAACGGCGGGTCGCGAGCCGGCTGGGCGGCGACGATCGGGATCACCGTGCTGGCGTTCCTGCTGAGGCTGTGGCACCTGGGGACCCCGAAGGTCTTCGCCTTCGACGAGACGTACTACGCCAAGGACGCCTGGTCACTGCTCGAGTTCGGCTACGCGCGCAACTTCATCGAAGGTGCCGACGACAACATCCTGGCCGGGCAGCTCGACGGACAGTTCGCCGACGGACCGTCGATGATCGTCCACCCCGATGTCGGCAAGTGGATCATTTCGATCGGTATCAAACTATTTGGTATGGATCCGTTCGGCTGGCGGATCGCCTCGGTCGTGGTCGGCTCGCTCCTGGTGCTGCTGACGATCCGGTTCGTACGCCGCGTCTCCGGCTCCATGCTGCTCGGCCTCGTCGGCGGCCTCCTGGTCACGTTCGACGGACTCGCCTTCGTCCTCTCGCGGCTGGCCCTGCTCGATCTCTTCGTGGCGTTCTTCCTGCTGCTCGCGGTGCACCTGATGGTGATGGACCGTGACTGGTGTCGGCGCCGGTTCGCCTCGCTCGTACCTGCTCAGCTCGCCGAGCCCGGCGCCTGGGGACCGATCCGCCGGATGCTGTTCCGCCCGTGGCTGCTCTGCTCGGGTGTCGCGTGGGGGCTGGCGATCGGTTGCAAGTGGGAGGCGCTCTACCCGCTGGCCGCCTTCGGTCTCCTCTATGTGGCCTGGTCCGCTGGGATGCGGCGCTCCTTCGGCGTACGACTCTCCTGGCTCCGCGCGTGTGTGGCCGACGGGCCGACGGCGTTCGTGCATCTGGTCGGGGTCGCGCTCGCGGTCTACGTGATGACGTGGATCCCGTGGATGACCCACGCCGACGTCTACGAGGAGTCGCTCTCCGCGACGCAGTACACGCGCTACACCGGCGAGGGTCACTGCAAGGACAAGTCGTACGTCCCCGAGAACCTCAACGACAAGCGGTGGCCGACCGCGACCGAGCCGGACGCGTCCGGGCTCGGTGAGGCGACCCAGTCGCTGCGGTCGCTATGGTACTACCACCGCGACGTCTTCACCTTCCATACCCACTTCCTCGACTGCGCAGAGCACACCTACGGCTCGCACCCGATCGGCTGGCTCGTCCTGAACCGCCCGGTCGGGGTCGCCGCCGACACCGGGATCCTGTCGGGCTCGAAGTCGCGCGGCGAGATGTGTGACGCCGCCCCTTCGACAGATCCCGACGGCGACGGCCCGGACGAGGCGGGGACGTGCCTGCGGCAGGTGCTGCTCCTGGGCACACCGGTGCTGTGGTGGGGCGCGTTCGTCGCGCTGATCGTCTCCGCGTTCATGTGGGTCGCCGCGCGGGACTGGAGGTTCGGGGTCGCCGTGGTCGGGGTGCTGTCGACCTGGCTGCCCTGGCTGCAGTACGCCGGGCGGCCGATCTTCTCCTTCTACATGATCATCGCGCTGCCGTTCCTGGTGCTCGGCCTGTGTCTGTGCCTGGGCAAGCTCCTCGACCGACCGCCACCGCTGGCCGGTGGCAGTCGTGGCACCCGGCGGCGCGTCGGCGGGGCTGTCGCCGGGGGGATCTTCGTCGTGCTCGTGATCTGCAACTTCGCGTGGTTCTGGCCGATCTACACCGACGAGCTGCTCACCCGGCAGGAATGGCTGACGAGAATATGGTTCAAGCGATGGATCTAGAGCATGTCGTGCGCGGGCAGGCGCCCCGGCCGGGCGGGTTCGACGATGTCGTCGTGACGGTGGCCGCTGGGGTCGTCACCGACGTCCGAGGGCCTGTCGCCGGCGATCCCGAGTCGTCGGGGATCCTGCTCCCCGGCCTGGTGGACATCCACAACCACGGCGGCGGTGGTGCGTCGTTCCACTCGACCTCGTCGGACGAGATCGCCGTCGCGGCCGGGGTTCACCACGCGGCCGGCACGACCACGCTGCTGGCCTCGACGGTCACGGACGCGCCTTCACGACTGCTGTCGGTGGTCTCTGCGCTGGCGTCGGCTGCAGAGAGCGGCCTGATCGCCGGGATCCACATGGAGGGCCCGTTCCTGGCGCACTCGTGCCGCGGAGCGCACGACCCCGAGCTGCTGATGGCGCCGGACGCCGGGCTGGCCCGCGAGCTCATCGCCGCCGCCCGAGGGCATCTGCGTGTGATGACGCTGGCGGTGGAGCTGCCCGGGGCCGACGAGGTCGCCGCCATCCTCACCGAGGCCGGGGTCGTGGTGGCACTGGGGCACACCGCGGCCACCGCCGCTCAGGCCCGCGCGTTCCTCTCCGGCCCGGGGAGCCTGGTCACCCACCTCTTCAACGGGATGCCACCCGCACACCACCGCGACCCCGGCCCCGTGCTCGGATCCTTGGGAGCCGCGGGTGTCGGGGATGCCTGTGTGGAGCTGATCGCGGACGGCGTACACCTTGCGGACGAGACCGTCCGGGCGGTGATGTCGATGGTGCCCGGCTCGGTCGTGCTCGTCACCGACGCGATGGCCGCCGCCGGGATGGCCGACGGTGACTACCAGCTCGGCCCGCTGTCCGTGGAAGTACGCTCCGGGGTCGCCCGCGTCGCCGACGGGACCGGCAACGGATCGATCGCCGGGGGCACCTCGCGACTCCTGGACCAGGTGCGCCGGCATGCGGCCACCGGGATCGACCTGGCGATGCTGATGAAGACTGCGAGCCTGCGGCCGGCATCGGTCGTGGGCATCGACGCGGGCCGCCTCGAGCCCGGCGCCCGCGCCGACCTCGTGCTCACCGACGAGTCGCTGCAGCCGGCCCGGGTGATGCGCGGCGGGGCCTGGCTGACCACACTGTCCTGATCCTCCGGCCAGGCTCGTATTCTGGGCACCATGTCCTCCACGAAACCCGACGACACGTCACCACTCATCGCCGGGCTCGTGCCCAAGTGGGCGCTCGCCGCGTTCGCCGCGGACGTCTTCTTCGTGCTCCTCTTCGCCTTCGCCGGGCGCCAGTCGCACGACTCCGGCCCGGCGCTCGTCGTGCTCCGCATCGCCTGGCCCTTCCTGATCGGGCTCGCCGTGGCCTGGGCCGTCCTGGCCTGGCGCCGCTGGACCGCCGCTCGCACCTGGCCGGCTGGTGTGATCGTCTGGCTCGCGACGTACGTCATCGGGATGGCGCTGCGCGGCCTCACCGGCGAGGGTCTCGCGCCGGCCTTCCTCGTCGTCTCGATCATCTTCCTCAGCGTCACCCTCCTCGGCTGGCGCGCTTACGTCAGCGCCAAGATCCACTACCGCTCCCGCCGCCTCGCCGACTGACCCCTGCCGAGACGTCAGGCCCGTCGGCCGAGACGTCAGGCCCGTCGGCCGAGACGTCACGTACGTCGGCCGAGTCGGCATCGCAGTGCCAACTCGGCCGACCCACGTGACGTCTCGGCCGACCTAAGTGACGCCTCGGCTAGAGGGTGGCGGCTGCGGCAACAGGGTCGAAGCCGAACGGGAGCTCGAGGCGGTGGGCGCACATGAGGTCGGCGTTGGAGAGTACGTCGACGGTGCGGCCCTCAGCTGCCACGATGCCGCCGTCGAGGATGACGGAGCGGTCGCAGAGCTCGAGGGCGTAGGGCAGGTCGTGGGTGACCATCAGGACCGTCACGTCGAGGTCGCGGAGGATGTCGGCGAGCTCGCGGCGGGAGGCCGGGTCGAGGTTGGAGGACGGCTCGTCGAGGACCAGGATCTCGGGGTCCATCGCCAGCACTGTCGCCACCGCCACCCGGCGGCGCTGGCCGAAGGAGAGGTGGTGGGGCGGGCGGTCGGCGAAGTCCTCCATGCCGACCTTCGCGAGCGCCTCGGTCACCTTCGCATCAAGCGCAGAGCCGCGGAGGCCGAGGTTGGCGGGGCCGAAGGCGACGTCCTCGCGGACGGTGCCCATGAAGAGCTGGTCGTCGGGGTCCTGGAAGACGATGCCGACGCGGCGGCGGATCTCCTTGATGTTGGCCTTGGTGACGGGCAGCCCCGAAACCGTGACCGACCCGGCGCCGGCGAGATGGATGCCGTTCAGGTGCAGGACGAGCGTCGTCTTGCCCGCCCCGTTGGGACCCAGCAGCGCCACCCGCTCGCCGCGATGGACGTGCAGGTCGACACCGAAGAGCGCCTGATGGCCGTCGGGGTAGGCGAAGGCCAAGCCGCGTACGTCGAGGACTGGAGTGGTCACCGGGGCATTCTCCCCGTGTAGCCGCGCGAGACCATAGCCAGGTGTACCCGCTCACCACGCTCGAAGGAGCGGATGAACAGCGCACCGACCGAGCGGGCGAGCACCGGCCAGTGGAGCGGGTTGCGGGCCTCGAAACCACGCGAGGCGCGCGCCACCGCCATCCGGCGCATCTCGTCGGTCACCACCTCCAGGTAGCGGACCATGAACGCCATGATCTGCACCAGCTGCTCGGGCATCCGTAGCCTCTCCAGGCCGCGGACCAGCTCCTGAGGCGTCGTCGTCGCGGCGAGCAGCAGGCCGGCGATCACGCCGAGCGTGCCCTTGGCGAGCAGCCCCCAGGCCGAGAGCAGCCCCGACTCGCTCAGGCTGAGCCCGAGCACGTCGACCCGCGGCCCCTGCGCGATGAACGGCATCAGCAGCGCGAAGACCACGAACGGCGTCTCCACGACCATCCGCTTCAGCACCCACCCCGGCCGCACCCGCGCCACCGCGCCGACGGTCACCAGGACGGCGAGGAAGAAGGCGTACGCAGCGAACCACTCCCGCGGGGTGGCGACCACCACGAGCATGAAACCGACCAGCGCGACCACCTTCAGATGTGCAGGCACGGGCGCGCGACTACTCATCGGAGGAGGCAGTGGGCCGGCGGCGTACGAGCAGGACGAGGCCGCCCGCGACGAGCAGCACGACGGCTGTGCCGATCACCCCGGCGAGGCCGCCGGAGAGCCGCGCGTCGTCGACGCCCTTGGTGCTGTAGTCCGCCAACGGCCCGTCGGCCGCACCGTGCTCGGAGGCGCGGTCGAGGAAGCCGGTCTCCTCGGCGACGTACTCGAGGCCGTCGGGGTTGGCAGAGGCGTAGTAGGAGACCACACCGGCCAGGAGCAGCGCGACGACGGCGATGCCGAGGGCCACCCATTTGAACGGCACGGCCCTCTTCGACTCCGCGGTCATGCCACCGACTCCTTCGCCTTGATGACCAGCTCACGATCGGCGATCACGCCTCGGGCGGCGTAGACGAGGTCGGGACGTACGGACAGGATCGCGCCGACCGCGAGGAACGTGATCGCGGCCTCGCCGAGACCGATGATCGTGTGCCATCCGAGCATCGCGGTGGCCAGCGTGCTCAGCGAGATGTCGGCGGTGCCGCCGACGGCGTAGAGACCGGTGAAGACCAGCGCCGCCGCGGGGACGGAGACGAAAGCACCGATCGCGGCCGCGGGGGCGACCATGCCGACCCGTTTCGGCAGCACCTTGAGCAGCACCTTGGTGACGAACCAGCCGACGACCACGGTGGTGACGGCGATCAGCAGGATGTTGGTGCCGAGCGCGGTGATCCCGCCGTCGGCGAAGAGCAGCGACTGCACGATCAGCACGACCGAGACGCACAGCACCGCGCTCCACGGACCGACCAGCACCGCAGCCAGCGCACCACCCATCAGGTGACCGCTGGTGCCCGCCCCGACGGGGAAGTTGATCATCTGGGTCGCGAAGACGAACGCGGCCACGAGGCCGGCCAGCGGGGCCGTCTTGTCGTCGAGCTCGCGGCGAGCGCCGCGCAGCGCGACGCCGACGGCGGCGACGGCGACAGCGCCGGTGGCGATCGACGTCGGCGCATCGAGGAAGCCGTCGGGGACGTGCATGGTCACCTCTTGGTCTGGAGTGGGGGTTGCTAAACGCGAACTTATCGCAATAGCCGTCTCCGCGCATCGCCTGATCTCAGACCAAGACTTCGCAAGTTTCAATGCACCACAAATGAATACTTCTCAAGTCATGGCCCCCCGCGTACCGTCGAGGACATGAGCGCCGCCAACGACATCGTCATCTGCGAGCCCCTCCGCACCCCGGTCGGCCGGTTCCTCGGTGCCCTGGCTCCGCTGACCGCGACCGACCTCGCCACGACGGTTCTGCGCGAGCTGGTCGAACGCACCGGCCTGCAGGAGGGCGACGTCGACGACGTCATCCTCGGCAACGGCTACGCGAGCGGCGAGAACCCCGCGATCGGCCGCATCGCGGCCCTCGACGCCGGGCTCGGCAACGGCGTACCCGGTCTCCAGATCGACCGCCGCTGCGGTTCCGGTCTTCAGGCGATCTTGTACGCCGCAGGCTCGGTCGCGACCGGCGCCGCGAACCTCGTCGTGGCCGGCGGGGCGGAGTCGATGTCCAACGTCGAGCACTACGCGCTCGGGCTGCGCGGCGGGGTGAAGCAGGGCGGCATCCAGCTGCTCGACCGCCTCGACCGGGCCCGCGAGACCGCCGGCGGCAAGGACCACCCGATCCCTGGCGGCATGATCGAGACGGCGGAGAACCTGCGCCGCGAGTACGGCATCGGGCGCGAGGAGCAGGACGAGCTCGCGCTGCGCTCCAACCAGCGCGCGGTGGCCGCGCACGAGGCCGGCAAGTTCGCCGACGAGCTGGTCCCGGTGACCGTGCCTGGCGGGCGCCGTAAGCCGGACGCGGTCGTCGACCGCGACGAGCACCCGCGCGCCGACATCTCGCTGGAGAAGCTCGCCTCGCTGCGCCCGATCCGGCTGAAGGTCGACGAGGAGTCGACCGTCACCGCCGGCAACGCGTCCGGCCAGAACGACGGCGCCGCCATGTGCGTCGTGACCACCCGCGCCGAGGCGGAGAAGCGCGGCCTGACTCCCCTGCTGGCGCTCAAGTCATGGGCCGTCACCGGCTGCGAGCCCGAGCGGATGGGCATCGGGCCCGTCCTCTCCAGCCGCGCCGCCCTCGATCGCGCCGGGCTGACCCTCGACGAGATCGACCTGATCGAGCTCAACGAGGCCTTCGCCGCTCAGGTCCTCGCCGTCCTGCGCGAGTGGAAGGTCGACGCGACCGACGAGCGGCTCAACCCCAACGGCTCGGGCATCTCGCTCGGCCACCCGATCGGCGCCACCGGCGCGCGGATCCTCGCCACGGCTGCCCGCGAGGCGCAGCGGCGCGAGGCCCGCTACGTCCTGGAGACGATGTGCATCGGTGGCGGGCAGGGGCTCGCGGCAGTGTTCGAGTCGGTCCGCTGAAGCGGAGCCCGGCTGAGGTATCACGACGGTGGGTCTCGACAAGCTCGACCACCGAAACACAGAGAGCAGAGAAGACATGGGTCTGGACAAGGTGGTCGGATCGGCCGCGGAAGCGGTTGCCGACATTCACAGCGGAGCGAGCCTGGCCGTCGGCGGCTTCGGCCTGGTGGGGATCCCGTGGTTCCTGATCGAAGCGCTGCGGGAGCAGGGCGCGGACGACCTGATGGTCGTCTCCAACAACTGCGGCGTCGACGGCGCGGGACTCGGGCTGCTGCTCGACGACCGCCGCATCACCCGGGTGATCGCGAGCTACATCGGCGAGAACAAGGAGTTCGGCCGGCAGTACCTGGCCGGTGAGCTCACGCTCGAGCTCACCCCGCAGGGCACGCTCGCGGAGCGGATGCGCGCGGGTGGCAGCGGGATCGGGGCGTTCTACACGCCGACCGGCGTCGGCACGATGGTCTCCGACGGCGGCCTCCCCTACCGCTACCACCCCGACGGGACGATCGCCGAGGCCTCCGAGCCGAAGGAGGTCCGCGAGTTCCACGGCAAGCAGATGGTGCTCGAGGAGAGCATCGTCACCGACTTCGCGCTGGTGCGCGCGACCCGCGTCGACCGGGCCGGCAACGCCCAGTTCAACGCCTCCACCCGCAACTTCAACGTCCCGGCCGCGATGGCAGGTCGGATCACCGTCGTCGAGGCCGAAGAGGTCGTCGAGGTGGGTGAGATCGACCCCGCCGACGTACATCTCCCGGGGATCTTCGTGAAGCGGATCGTCGCGCTGACGCCCGAGCAGGCAGCGCGCAAGGACATCGAGAAGCGTACGACGCGGGGCGATCGCCCGACCGAGACCACTTCGAGCAAGGAGGCCTGAGTCATGGCTTGGGACCGCAACCAGATGGCCGCGCGCGCCGCACAGGAGCTGCAGGACGGCGACTACGTCAACCTCGGGATCGGCCTGCCGACGCTGATCCCCGACTACATCCCGGAGACCTCGACGGTCGTGCTGCACGCCGAGAACGGCATCCTCGGCGTCGGCCCGTTCCCCTACGAGGACGAGGTCGACCCCGATCTGATCAACGCCGGCAAGCAGACCGTGACCGTGCTCGCGGGTGCCTCCTACTTCGACTCCGCGACCTCCTTCGCGATGATCCGCGGCGGCCACATCGACGTCGCCGTCCTGGGCGCGATGCAGGTCTCGACCAACGGCGACATCGCCAACTGGATGGTGCCGGGCCAGATGGTCAAGGGCATGGGCGGCGCGATGGACCTCGTCTCCGGCGCCGGGCGGGTGATCGTGCTGATGGAGCACGTCACCAAGAAGGGCGCTCCCAAGCTGCTCGCGGCCTGCGACCTGCCGCTGACCGGACGCGGGATCGTGAAGCGGGTCATCACCGACCTGGGCGTTCTCGACGTGGCGGGCGAAGCGTTCGAGCTCGTCGAGCTCGCTCCCGGAGTGACGTACGAGGAGGTCGTCGCGGCCACCGGGGCCCCCGTCGTCGACAAGACCGTCGCCCTGACTGCTTAGTCTCACTATTCAAAACCGGGTACGCCGAGACGTAACTCGCGTTTGCACTCCGTCGTTCGAGGTGTGACACCCACCACACCCCTGGAGTGAGTCGTGAAACTCGGCAGACTGGCATTCCTCTTCCCGTTCCTGGCGCTCATCACGACCTTCCTGCCACCGGCGCTCACCCCGAGCGCCGCCCAGGCCGCGCCTGCGGTGGCCGCTCAGCCGCCGCAGGCACGGGTCGGGGCGTGGAAGCCGCGCCCGGCGACGTACGACGTGGTGGTCGAGAAGGACGTCGCGATCACGATGTCCGACGGAGTCGTCCTGCTCGCCGACATCCACCGTCCAGCGAAGGCCGACGGCACTCCGGCCGCAGGTCGGTTCCCGGTGATCCTGACGCAGAACCCCTACAACAAGAACGCGTCCGGCGGGAGCGGCGGCGACTACTTCGTCCAGCGCGGGTACGTGTTCGTGCAGACCGACGTACGCGGCACCGGCTCCTCCGCCGGCCAGTGGGACGCCTTCGGTGACCGCGAGCAGAAGGACGGCCTCGAGGTCGCCAACTGGGCGACCTCGAAGCAGCGCCCCTGGAGCAACGGCGAGCTCGGCCTGTGGGGCGCGTCCTACATGGCCATCAACCAGTTCTTCACCGCCGCCCAGCACCCGCGTGGGCTCAAGGCGATGTTCCCGATCGTGCCGGCCGGCGACGTCTACCGTGACGTGGTCGCCTCCGGCGGACAGATCGACGCCGGGTTCATCCCGTTGTGGTTCGGGCTCGTCACGGGTGCGGGACTGGTGCCGCCGGCCGTGAACAAGGCCCGCCCCGAGGCCACGTTGACCACGCTGCTGCAGCACGCCAGCGGTGCGCTCGGGTTCCAGGTGCCGATGCTCGCCAGTGCGGTGCTGGGCAGCGACGCCGCCTACGACGGGGCCTTCTATCGGAAGCGTTCGCCGCTGAGCGTGGTCGACGAGATCGACGTACCGACGTTCGTGACGGCCGGGCAGTACGACATCTTCCAGCGCGGAGCCCCGATGCTCTTCGACCGGATGCAGCGCAACGGCGTGGACACCAAGCTGCTCGTCGGGCCGTGGACACACACCGAGGCCGCGACGGCCGCCGGACTGGAGGGGAGCGGGATCAACAGCCTCAACGAGATGGCGCTGCGGTGGTTCGACACGCACCTCATGGGCCGGCCGGACTCCACCCTCGACCGGGACGTCGCGCCGGTGACCTACCACGAGATCGGGTCCGGGAAGTGGCGCACGATGCAGTCGTGGCTCGGGAGCGAGGTCCGCGCCAAGACGTACGCCCTCGGGTCGACCCTGAAGCCCGTCGGTGGTGACACCATCCTGCCGCTGCCGGTGCAAGGACTGTGCTCGCGCAGCACTTCTCAGTGGACCGCCGGCGCCCTCGCGATCCCCGGCTGCGAGACCGACAACCGGATCAACGACGCGCTCGGGGCCTCCTACGAGACTGCGCCGGCGACCTCGGACCTGGCCTTCTCCGGTCCGCTGAACGCCGACCTGTCCGTCTCCACGACCGGCACCGACGGCCTGATCTCGGTCTCGGTCGAGGACGTCGCGCCCGACGGATCCGTCGACCGCATTACCGGCGGCTGGCAGACCCTGCGCCATCGTGCTGTCGATCCGGCGAGGTCGCGGACGCTGAACGGGCAGGTCGTCCAGCCCTGGCATCCCTTCACCCGCGAGGCCGAGCAGCCGGTCAGGCCGGGCCAGATCTACCGTGTTCCCGTCGAGGTCTTCCCGACCGGCGCGGTGATCAAGAAGGGCCACCGCCTCCGCGTCACCGTCCACTCCTACGACGTCCCCCACCTGCTGCCCAACGTCAAGCAGCTGGTCCGCGGCGTCGCCGGCGTGGTGACCGTCCACCACGGGGCGACGACCCCCTCGACGCTGACCCTCCCGGCCCGGAAATAGCGTCGAGGAGTCAGTATCTGGCGTCGAGGAGTCAGATTGTGGCGGCTTCCTCCACTACGTGCTCAGTGACCTTCGGGTCGTGGCCACGTGGGGCCTTCACGAGCAGGTACGCCGCGACCGCAGCCCCCAGGGCCAGCGCGATCGCCGCCGAGGCGTAGGCGGCGTGGTAGCCGACGGTCGCAACCAGACCGGCGGCGATCAAGGTGCCGAGGAAGCCGCCGGCCTGCTGGGTGGTCGTCGTCAGGCCCGAGCCGATCCCGGAGAGCTCGGGGGCCAGCGCGCCCATCACCAGCGCCGTCGCCTGCGGCATCGCGATCCCGAAGCCGAGACCCATCACGACCGTGCCGGGGAGGACGTCGAGGACGAAGCTGCCCGAGTCGGGGATGCGGACGAGGTAGAGCATGCCTGCGGCGAAGCCGAGCACGCCGACCAGCATGACGCGCTCCGAACCGAACCGACCCGCCAGCGCCGCACTGAACCCGAGGGACGCGACGGCGATCACCGCGCTGACCGGAAGGAAGGCCAGGCCGGTTGTGAGCGCGCCGAAGCCGAGGATGTCTTGGAGGTAGAGCGTGGTGACGAACTGGAAGGTGAAGCCACCGAAGGTCAGGCTCAGCAGGAGCAGGTTGCCGAGCACGAACCGGTGCTCGGCGAACAGGGCGCGCGGGAGCAGGCCACCCTTGGCACCGGTTGGCGGCGTACCCGCCACCGCGCGGAGCGCGACCACCAACGCGATGATGCCGATCGGAAGGTTGATCAGGAAGGCCCAGCGCCAGGATGCGACCTCGGTGAGCAGACCGCCCAGGACCGTACCCACCGACGCACCGACGGAGCCGATGAAGGCGAGCACCGCGAAGGCGCGGAGCCGCTCGCGGGGCTCGGCGTAGAGACCGGCGATCATGCCGAGCACCACGGCCGAGGCGATGCCGCCGCCGAGACCTTGGACGAACCGCGCGAGGACCAGCGAGGCCGGGTCCCAGGCGAGGCCGCACCATGCCGAGGCGAGGGTGAAGATGCTCAGCCCGGTGAGGAAGACCGGGCGGGTGCCGAAGACGTCACCGGCCCGGCCTGCGGGGAGCAGGACGAGCGCGAAGGCGAGCAGGAACCCGTTGACGACCCATGCCAGCGAGGTATCGCCGAAGCCGAGGTCGTCACGGATTGCAGGAAGGGCGACGGTCACGACCGTGCCGTCGAGGATCACCATCAGCTGAGTGGCTGCGAGGGTCGCGAGCGCGACTGTCTTGGTCGTCATAGATACGACCATAGAAGATTGTTTGTTATGAAACAATCTTTTTCGGGATATTCAGTTATGGATCTATTTCTCAGCGCGCCGAGGCAGGAGCACGGCGTCGCAGCGTCATCGTGTGCGACGGTGTCGCCCAGGGCCCCTCGACCAGGCGCTGGAGCGCCTCGACGAACGCCTCGCCCTCGCTCGGCGCCAGACCCTCGAGCGCCTTGGCCACGGTCGCGTTGTAGGTCTTCGAGGCCTCCTCGAGGGCTTCCTCCCCGGCCCGGGTCAGCGCGACGATGCGCGCGCGGCGATCGGTGTCCGAGACCCGCCGCTCGGCGAGACCGCGGCGCTCGAGGTTGTCGAGCGTGGTGACCATGGTGGTCTTGTCGAGCATCGCCATCTCAGCCACAGCGTTCTGGGTGTACGTCCCCTCGGCCGCCTTCAGCAGCACGCAGTACTCCCGCACCGACAGCCCCACGCCGGCGAGCGCATCGCCGAACTGGGCCGCGAAGGCATGAGCAGACTGATTGAGCAGGAACAACAGGTCGATGCGCGGTCCGGTCATGAATAGATCCTAGCGAATCATCCCATACCAAACTATCTCTCAGCCAACTATCCCGTCCCCACTCGCCGAGACGTCGAAATCTGACGTCGAGAAGTCAGTTTCTGACGTCGAGAAGTCAGTTCTCCTGACCTCTCGACGTCAAAAATCGACGTTTCGGCGTCAAGAACTGACGCTTCGGCGGTTAGAGGTACTGGGCGAGGTCGGACTGGATCTCTTCCGGCGTCACCGGGGGCTCGTAGCGCTTGAGAACCTCGCCGTCGCGGCCGATGAGGAACTTGGTGAAGTTCCACTTGATGTCTCCGGGCTCGGTCGCCGGGCTGATGTCCTTCACCGCCTCGTAGAACTGGCCCAGGTGCGGGCCCCAGTCACCGGGTGCCTCGGCGCGCAGGAACTCGTAGACAGGTGTGGAGCTCTCCCCGTTGACGTCGACCTTGGCCAGGACCGGGAACGTGACGTCGTACGTGGTCTTGCAGAACTCCTGGATCTCGTCGTCGCTGCCGGGCTCCTGACCCAGGAACTGGTTGGTCGGGAACCCGATGACCTCGACGCCGGAGTCCTTGGTGGCCCGGTAGAGCGCCTCCAGGCCTTCGTACTGGGACGTCAGGCCGCACTTGCTCGCCACGTTGACGATCAGCAGCAGCTTGCCCTGGTAGTCCCCGAGCCGGACGGTGCTGCCGTCGGCGGCCGTCGCTTCGAAGTCGTGCGTGGTGGTCACAGGTCTCTCCTCGGATCTCAGGTGTCGGGGTCTGGACGCAGAGGCACCCCGAGCTCTTCGAGACGACAACCCTGCTCGCTGCGAGGTTATGCCCCGCGTCGCTGCGGGACGGACGCGGCCTCCGCGGCCAGACGACGATCCCTGGCGACCGTCATGATCGCGGCCGACATCCACTCGAGCGCCTCGGGCATCTCGTAGGCGATCTCCTCGAGCAGCGTCGGCATGTCGTGCCGGCCCACCGAGAGCAGCATCTCGCTCAGCGAGCCGTCGGGCGCGGTGACCATGAACCGGAACTCGATCGCCTCCGGAGTCACCGTCGCCGCACACCGGCCGGTCTCGAACGCCCACGGCGCGCGGCGGACATCGCCTTGGGTGCCGGGAGTCGTCATGACCGGGCATCATATTGAAACTGCCACCCTCACCGCATCTCTTTCGCGGTGCGAATCCTCCGTCGAACAGTGATTCGAATCTCGTCGCCAGACACGCCACCCCAACGCGCCGACAGCAACCCACGGACCGGTACGTTCGTCCGCGGTCATTCGGCGGGGAGCACTGGAGAGGGACACAACTTCACATGATGGGCGGGCATCACGCAGCCTCAGGCGCGGCCGCGTGGATCGCAGTGACATCGTCAGCACCGATCGCTCTCGGGTGGTATCCGGGCGTCTCGGACATCGGCGTGATGACCGGCACCCTGGTGTGCGCCGGCGCCGCGCTGCTTCCGGACGCGGATCACCACAACGGCACGATCGCTCATTCGCTGCCGCCGGTCTCCGAGGGCTTGACCAAGATCGTCGGAAAGGTCTCCGGCGGCCACCGCAACGGCACCCATTCGATCCTCGGTGTGCTCGCCTTCACCGGCCTCGCCTGGGGCGCGGGGAAGCTCTCGCTCGAGACCGAGACCTTCGGCAGCGTCCTGATCGGTCCGGGCATCATGTGCGTCCTGCTGGTGGCCTTCGCCATGGATGCCCTGAAGCTCACCCGCAAGGGCGTCCACTGGCCGTGGATCCCGGCGGTGGCCCTGGCGGCGGTGATCGCCATCTTCGCGCCCGAGGAATGGTGGTGGATGCCGTTCTCCGTCGCCCTCGGCTGCGTCGTGCACCTGCTCGGTGACTTCGTGACCACGATGGGGATCCCGGTGTTCTGGCCGATCGCACCCAAGCCACCGAAGTGGGTCCGGCGCAACAAGTGGCTCCCGTTCGACAACATGTGGACGCGGGGCGGCCACTTCGCCCTCCCGATCCTCGGTGATGCGGGCTCCATCCGCGAGTGGGTCGTGATGACCCCGATCAGCCTCTACGCCGTCGTCGGCTTCGGTTGGGCGATGCTGAGCCAGATGGGCTTCGACGTCGACAGCCGCTGGGACGTACTGGTCTCGAACCTCAGCGCGCTCGTCTGAGCGACTGCCGCCACGACTTCTCGCCGCTCGCGGCTGCGACGGACCGTCGACGGCCGCGAAGCGGGCGCCCGAGGAAGATGCCTGCCAGGAGCCCGAACGCCGCGAGCAGGGCGACCACGGCCAGCAGGCCGCTCAGGACGACCTTGGTCTGGACATCCCGGTGCTCCTCGCCGACATCGTCCGCGACGATCAGCGTCATCGACACGATCGTGTCCTTGAGGAGCTGGATGAACCGGTTCATGTCCTCGGACCAGATCTGTGCGGCCGGCCTGCCCGGGCCTTGCCTCTCCAGGTCCGGGATCACCTGCTCGAGCGAGCCGTCGTTGATGGCCCGGACCACGGCGTTCTGGGACACCACGCCGCGGGAGCCGTCAGCGAAGGTGCCGTCCGAGATCTTGTCCAACGCCTCCTGGGTCGCCTTCGGGGCATCGGCATAGAAGGAGCGGGAGGTGAGCTGCCACGACGTACGCGCCTCGCTCATCGCCTTCATCGACTCCTCGTCGAGCTGGCCCGTCATCAGCGCCGGCACCATGATCGCGCGCTCGACCCCCAAGGACTCGGCGGCCGACCTGACGTACTTGAGGTTGGCGACCTGCTTGTAGATCTTCTCGTTGCGGATGTTGGGCATCTCGGCCGCGAAGTCGAGCAGCTCGTAGGCGGTGTCGGTGTAGGCGGCGACGGCGGCCTCCGTGCTCGCCTTGTCGCCGTCCTCGAGATCCTTGCGGTAGGCGTCGATGCCCTCGAGGACGGTGTAGGTGCGCTCGACCCGCTCCCGCAGGCTCGGGGTCTCGGCGAGATCGATCTTGGTGATGTCGTCGTGCCACGCCTCGATCGAGTCGTCGGTCACCTGTCGATAGGCCTGCCGGACCGCGTCCGGGACCTGGTCCGAGCTCAACGCGTCACGCTCGAAGATGAGATCCATCCCGAGCTCGTAGCTCTCCGGGAGCGCGCCCGCGATCGTCATCGCCTCGGTGGAGACACCTCGCTCCTCGAGCGCGTCGGCGAAGACCAACCCGCCCACCACCATCGCGATCACCACCGGCACCAGAAGCGCGCCGAGCACCCGGGTGCGCAGCACGCCCGGCTTCGGGGCCGCATGAGACCGAGGCGTACGCTGCGCCGACTCCACCACTCCCGCGACGGCTGTCGCCGATGACGGCGCGGGAGCCGAGAGTGCCTTCGGGGCGGCGATCGCGGCGGGCTTCGGGGACGAGGGCAGCTCCCGGCCACCGGGGATGGCCGCAGGTATGACCCCGGGCCGGCGCGCGAAGGCGACGACCTCACCGGCCGTGGGTCGCCGAGACGGGTCCTTGTCCATCATGGCCGCCACGAACTCGTCGACGTGAGCAGGCACGTCGACCACGTCGTTGACGTGCGGGACCGGCGCCGTCACGTGCTGGTAGATCATCGAGACCGGCTCGGAGCCGGCGTAGGGAGCGCGACCGGTCAACAGCTCGAAGTACACGCAGCCGAGCGCGTAGATGTCGCTCGACGGTCCGACCACGGTGTCGGCGGCCTGCTCGGGCGAGATGTAGGGCAGGCTCCCCATCACGTGGCGGGTCGAGGTGAGCCGCTCGGCCTGGTGGCTGGCCAGCTGGGCGATGCCGAAGTCGAGCACCCGGATCCGGCCGTCGCCGTCGTAGACCAGGTTGGACGGCTTGATGTCGCGGTGGATGATCCCCGAGGCGTGGACCGCGGTGAGCGTACGCGCGACCTGGACCACGGCCTCGCTCGCCTCCTCGACGGTGAACCGCCCCTGCTTCTCGAGCCGATCGGCCAGCGTCGGACCGGGAAGCAGCTCCATGACCAGGTAGACGATGCTGCCGTACTCGGTCTCCTCGACCCCGACGTCGTGCACCTGCACCGTGCCCGGGTGGCTGGCCGCCGTCGTCGAGAGCGCCTCACGCCGGAATCGCTCGGTCACCTTCGGGTCGGCAGAGATCTCGACGATCTTCACGGCCACCCAGCGCTCGAGCCTGATGTCGGCGGCCTGCCAGACCTCGCCCATCCCGCCGCGGCCAAGCAGGCGGTGCAGGCGGTATCGGCCTGCGATCGGGGGGCGCGTTCGCATGCGCATATGTTGTCGGACTCACACCCCGTGCGTCTTGTGTACGCACCGATGGAACCCGCCGATCTTTGCTGTCGTCTTCGGTTTACGCGTCAACCGCTCGCCTTCGTACGTAAAGCAGGGCGACCCCGACCACCGCGAACACGGCCAACGTGATGCCGGTGAAGACACCCCAGGCGATCGTCTGGTTCTGAGCGTCACTGTGCTCGCGCTCGACGCCCTCAGCGAGCCGCCGAGCGGTGTCGACGACCACGCTCTTGAGATCCTGGACGTAGCGGGCCGCATCGGCCAGCCAGAGCTGGTCCACAGGCCTGCCGTCCGCGGTCGCCTCCAGCTGCCTCACGACGTCCTCGACGTCACGGGCGTTGAGCACTCGGATCACGGCGCGCTGGGACGAGACCGCGTAGGAGCCGAACTCGAACGACCGGCCCGAGATCCGATCGAGCGTCTGCCGCATCCCGGGGTCGGCGCGCGCGTAGATCGACGCCGAATGGGTCGCCCAGGAGTCCTGGGCGGCGCTGAGATCGGCGATCCCCTGGTCACTGATCCGCCCGTTTCGCAAGGCGTTCGCCATGATCCTCCGCTCGAGTCCGAGCACCTCCGAGACCGAGCCGATCAGCTCCAGGTTCCGCGTCTGCTTCGCCAGCTCGTCGTCCTGGAACGAAGGCAGCTCGGCGGCGAGGTCGAAGAGCCCGTTGACCGCGTGCGTGTAGATCTCGACGGCTACCACCTTGCCGGACCTGTCCCCGGCCCGCGCGGCCGCACGGATGTCGGAGAGCCGCTCGAGGGCAGCCGCCGACCTCTCCAGACGCCGCTGCAGACCCGGATCATCCGCGGTGTCCAGCGCCTCCACCTCGTCGGCCCAGGCCTCGATGGATCTGTCGGTGATCTGGAGGAGGTCCTCGGTCAGTGCCGCATCGGTCCGCAGAGCATCGCGCTCGATCGAGAGGTCGAAGGCGAGCTGAAAGCTGGTCGGCAAGATGTTCGCGAGCGGCTCAGCGTTCCCTACGTTCGACATCGTGTCGCCGGCCCGGAGCGTGCTCCAGCAGCCGAAGACCAGCCCCGGCAGAAGCAGGACCATGAGCACACCCAGGACGGTCGACGTGATCCGGGCGCGGCGCGCGTTCGCTCCGGGCTGCCGGACGATCTTCTTCGGCGGGGCGGTGAGTCCGCTCTCCAGCACGGTCACGACCTCGTCCGCCCGCGGTCGCTCGGCCGGGTCCGCGGCGATCATCGCGGTGACGATGCCGTCGATCTGACCGGGCACCGTCACCACCGAGCCGATCCGCTCCGGCTCGGTCCCTGCGTACGGAGGACGTCCCGCAAGGAGCTCGAAGAACACCGCGCCCAGCGAGTAGATGTCGCTGGCGGGGCCGACTCGCTGCCGCTCGATCTGCTCGGGAGCCAGGTAGGGAAGGCTCTCCCCCGGACGCGGCGCCGGCGCGCCGATCAGCATGGCCGTGCCGTCCTCCCCGAACCCGATGGTGGCCGGCCGGATGTCGCCGTGCACCTGCCCGGCGGCGTGGCCGCCGGCGAGGATGCGCGCGATCTGCCCGACGATGGCAGAGGCCTCACCGGGCTGAAGTCGATGTTCCTGGACAAGCCGGCCGGCAAGACTCCGACCGTCCAGAGCAGGTCCGCCCTGTCCGGTCAGATGGGTCATATGCTGGCGACCGGCACGTGGGGGACGGATCCGCATGGGCCCATAGTCCCTGGTGAGCAGCCCTTCGGGACCGGTCGCAGCCGAGAGTTTTCCTGGGCGTGGCCAAGAGTTCGATTCGCACCCGAGGGGCTAGCCCGGTCGGAGCCTGATCCCGTACTGCTGCACCTTGCGGTAGACGGTGGCGCGCGACATCCCGAGCTCCGTGGCCGCTTCCTGCATGGTGATCCCCCGACGGGTCAGGACGCGGACGATCTCACCGCGCTCGAAGGCGTCGATGCGGGACAGCGGACGCCTGGTGTCGGAGAGGACGTCAGCGGGAAGGTGACGCAGGTCGACCTGGTCTCCGGCGCTCACGGCCCGCTGGACGACATGGACGAGCTCGGTGACGTTGCCCGGCCAGCCATGGTCGTGCAGGGCCCGCTCCGCGGCCGGGGTCAGCGCGATCTCCCTGCCCCGCACCCGCAGGCCGACCCGTTGCGCCAGCGGGAGCACGTCCTCCGGCCGCTCCCGCAGCGGCGGCACCTCGACCACCGTGTCGACGAGATCCGTCAGGGCCGCGGGGACGCCCTCGAAGGTGTCGGCGGTCACCGCGAACGGCACTCCTGCGACCGCCCCGGGCGTCGCCTCGACCAGGAGAGCGTGCAGCCGCTCCGCCACCCAGGCCGGGAGCATGTTCACGTCGCGTACGACCACCGCGGTGTCCTGCTTGGCGAGCTCCGGCGTCCACAGCGACAGCCAGGCCTCGGCATCGGCAGGATCCGGGGCGGACGCCGCCAGGATCCGGTCACGCGGCCGCAGGTCGCGGAAGGCCTGAGCGACCAGGGTCGTACGCCCCACCCCAGGCTCTCCCACCACGGCGACCCGCCGGCCGACGGCGAGCGCGTCGCGCACCTTCCCCAGCGCCTCGCACCAGACGGTGGAGAGGTCGCGGAGGGTGCCTGCGCCCGGTTCCAGCCGGGGCGCCTCGACCCGGAAAACCTCGCCGCGGGGAGCCGGCCGCGGAAACCTGCCGCGGGCACGCGCGACCATGAGCGACGCGGTGTTGCTCGCGGCCGACTGGGCCAGGGCCAGCAGCAGCTCGTGGGACGACTCCGACCAGGTGGTCAGATTCACGCTGCCCTCCAGGCGGCCGCTGATCGGGTCGATCACAGGGGCGGCCGCGCAGGTGTAGCTGCACAGCGAGAGCGAGTAGTGCTCGTCGGCCCGGACCACGGTCGGGGTCCGGTCGGCCAGCGCGAGGCCGAGCCCGTTGGTGCCGGCCGCGCGCTCGTTGTAGCTGAACCCCGGAGCCAGGTGCACCGCGTCGAGGTCGCGGAGCAGCTGCTGGTCACCGCTGAGGCGGTTGAGCACCAGACCCACGGGGTCGGTGAGCATCAGGCTGACCGGTTCTCCGACGAGGGTCCGATGGAGGTCGTGGAGCACCTCCTGCCCGCACTGGAAGAAGAGCGACTCCTTGTCATAGGCACCGGAGAAGACCGGGTCGACCTCCTCGACGGAGACCCCGTACTCCTGGCTCCGCTGCCAGGACGCCCGGACACGAGGCGCCAGCGCCGTCGCATCGACGGCCCCGGTGCGCTGCGCGATCGGATGGCGACCTGTCATGTGATCGACGTTACATCCGTTGGTGGCCGACGGCAGCCGAGCGGCGTCTCAGATTGAGACGGGCGCGATCTCACATTGAGACGCCGCACCCCTGATCCGCGAGCCTCGCCGGCCCTAGCGTCCTGTGACGGAAGCCACAGAACGGAGACCCCGATGTACACCAAGAACAACGAGTCGTACTTCATCGTCGACGCCCACGTCGCGCTCTGGGACGCCCGTCCGGAGAACCAGCGCAACATCCACGGCAAGCAGTTCATCGACTGCTTCTACGACTATCACCGCAACCTCTCCCCCGAGGAAGAGGCCTGGCCCTATGAGGACTACCTCTACCAGGGCGGCGAGCGGCTGATGCACGACCTGTTCGAGGTCGGCTACGTCGACCACGCGATCTTCCAGCCGGCCCACCTGGGCGAGTTCTACACGAACGGGTTCGGGCAGACCCAGGAAGCCTCGCAACTGGCCGCGAAGCACCCCGACAGGCTGACGTACAACCACCACTTCGACCCCCGCAACGGCGAGGCCGGGCTCGAACAGCTCCACGCCGACGCCGAACGGTTCGGGCTCAAGGGCGTCAAGCTCTACACCGCCGAGTGGCACGGGGAATCGCGCGGCTGGAAGCTGACCGACCCCTGGGCGTACCGCTACTTCGAGGCCTGCCGGAAACTCGGGATCACCAACATCCACATCCACAAGGGCCCGACGATCCGACCGCTGGACCGCGACGCGTTCGACGTCGCCGACATCGACCACGTCGCCAGCGACTTCACCGACCTGAACTTCATCGTCGAGCACGTCGGCCTGCCCCGGCTCGAGGACTTCTGCTGGATCGCCACCCAGGAGCCCAACGTGCACGGGGGGCTGGCGGTGGCGATGCCGTTCATCCACACCCGGCCGCGCTACTTCGCGCAGATCCTCGGGGAGCTCATCTACTGGATCGGCGAGGACCGGATCCAGTTCTCCTCCGACTACGCGATCTGGACGCCACGATGGCTGATCGAGCGGTTCGTCGACTTCCAGATCCCCGAGGACATGACCGAGTACGCCCCGCTGACGGTCACCCAGAAGAAGAAGATCCTCGGCCTCAACGCCGCGAAGATGTACGACCTGGAGGTGCCCGCCGAGCTGCGGCTGCCCGAGGCGGACGAGACCGCGACAGGTCCCCGTGAGCCTGAGCGGGCCGACCTCGCGGCGGTGTGAAATGTCGCTGCTGACCCAGGAGAGCACCCGCGCCGCGGAGGCGTACGCCGCGCTCCACGCCGTCGTCGACCCCGAGCTCGACGAGCCCATCACCGATCTCGGCTTCGTCCGGTCGCTGACCGTCTCCCCGACCGCGCCGGGCGGCGAAACGGTCAGGGTCGAGGCCCACCTCCGGCTGCCTACGTCGTTCTGCTCGCCCAACTTCGCCTATCTGATGGCGAGCGACGCCAAGGACGCACTGACCGCACTGCCGTGGACCGGCCACGTGGTCGTCGAGCTCGACGACCACCACGACTCCGACCTGATCAACGCCGGGCTGGCGGCCGATGCCGGCTATGTCGGCACGTTCCGCCACGAGGCCGAGTCGTCCCTGGACGAGCTGCGGACCACGTTCCACCGCAAGGCACACACGGCTGCGCTCGAGCGTTGTCTGACCCGGCTGCTGAGAGGGCAGCCGGACCTGCCTGCGGACGCCGTGGGCGAGGTCCGGCTCCAGGACCTCCCCGACGACGAGTTCACCGCCTCGCTCCGGCGGCGCCGGGCGGTCCTCGGGCTGCCCGACCTGCCGGAGGCGTACGTCCTGGTCGACCACGACAACGAGCAGCCCGGCGACATCCCGCTGGCGTTGCGGAGGGCGCGTTCGACCCGGATCTCGATCGACGGGAACGCCCACTTCTGCCGCGGTCTGCTGGCGACGCGCTACGGCGACGAGGTCACCTCGCCCGCCTTCGTACCTCTGACCGACCTGCACCGAGAAGGAGCATCATCATGAGCACCATGCGAGCCGTCCAGGTGGTCGGCTACCACCAGCCGCTGGCGATGGCCGAGGTCCCGGCCCCCGAGCCGACCGGCCCGTTCGACGTCGTCGTGAAGATCGGCGGCGCCGGGGTGTGCCGCACCGACCTGCACGTCCTGGAGGGGCAGTGGGCGGAGAAGTCAGGCGTCACGCTGCCCTACACGATCGGCCACGAGAACGCCGGCTGGGTGCACGCGGTCGGTGACGCCGTCACCAACGTCGCCGAGGGCGACAAGGTGATCCTGCACCCGCTGATCACCTGCGGGCTCTGCCGCGCCTGCCGCTCGGGCGACGACGTGCACTGCGAGCTCAACCAGTTCCCCGGCATCGACACCAACGGCGGCTACGCGGAGTACCTGAAGACCTCCGCGCGCTCAGTGGTCAAGATCGACGACTCCCTCGAGCCCGCTGACGTGGCCGCCCTGGCCGACGCCGGTCTGACCGCCTACCACGCGGCGGCGAAGGCCGCCCGGCGACTGACCCCGCGCGACAGGTGCGTGATCATCGGCGCCGGCGGGCTCGGGCACATCGGCATCCAGGTGCTGAAGGCACTCAGTCCGGCCGAGCTGATCGTGGTCGACCGCAACCCGGACGCGGTGAAGCTCGCCCTCGACATCGGCGCCGACCACGGTGTCGTCGCCGAGGGCACCCAGGTCGACCAGGTCCTCGAGCTCACCGACGGCCATGGCGCCGAGGTCCTCGTCGACTTCGTCGGCGAAGGCGGCGCGACGGCGGAGGGAGTCCGGATGCTCCGCCAGGCGGGCGACTACCACGTCGTGGGTTACGGCGAGAACATCGATGTGCCGACCATCGACATCATCTCGGCCGAGATCAACTTCGTCGGCAACCTCGTCGGCTCCTACAACGACCTGTGCGACCTGATGGCGCTCGCCGCCCGCGGCGCGGTCACGCTGCACACCCAGAAGTACGCCCTCGACGACTTCCAGACCGCCATCTCCGACCTCGACGCCGGCCGGGTCCGCGGCCGCGCGATCCTGGTCCCCTGAGGAGCCGACGATGAAGAAGCTCCTCGGAATCGGCATCTCGGTCGGAGTGCTCGCCGGCGTCTGGACCCAGGTGAGCATCGAGCTCGCGCTCATCACATGGGTCGGGTTCGTCGCCTGGGCGTGCTACTTCGCCGCCGGAGGCGGACGCGAAGGATTCCTCAAGGGTCTCGCGGCGAACCTTGCCGGTGCGCTGTGGGGATACGGCGCGAGCCTGGTCCTGACCTACGCGACCTTCACCGGAGCGGTCGCCCTGGCGGTCACGGTCGTCGCATTCATCCTGTGCCTGCAGGCGGCCGTGGACCTGCTGTCCTTCATCCCCGGAGCCTTCGCCGGCACCGCGGTGCTCTTCGGCACCTCGTTCGACCTCGGCGGCACGGTCATCGCGCTGGTGGTCGGCGCCTGCCTCGGCTGGCTCTCGGACATCGCCGGCCGGCGGATCCAGGCCGCGGTCGACCGATCCGGACGGCCGCTCCCCGCGTCCCAGCCCTGAAATTCGTACCGACAAATATTGGAGGCAGTCATGTCCACAACCCAAGAATCGCCGCGCGTCGCCCTCGTGACCGGGGCAGCCCAGGGCATCGGCAAAGGCATCGCCCTACGTCTCGCCGCTGACGGGCTCGACGTCGCAGTCAACGACATCGGTGCCAACGGCGACCAGCTCAAGACCCTCGCGGAAGAGATCGAGTCGATGGGGAGGCGTTCGACCGCGATCGAGGCCGATGTCTCCGATCCGGCGGCGGTGCAGGCCATGGTGGACCGGGTGGCCGCCGACCTCGGACGGCTCGACGTCGCAGTGGCCAACGCCGGGATCGCCGACGTGAAGCCGTTGCTGGAGACGACCCCCGAGGAGTTCGACCACCTGATGTCGATCAACCTCCGCGGTGTGTACCTCTGCTACACGGCCGCCGCGAAGCAGATGATCAAGCAGGGTGGTGGCGGCAAGATCATCGGAGCGGCATCGATCGTGGCGTACCGGCCCTTCGCGCTGCTCGGCCCCTACTCGGCCTCCAAGTGGGCCGTCCGCGGGCTCACCCAGGCCGCAGCGATGGAGTGGGCACAGCACAACATCACCGTCAACGCGTACTGTCCGGGCATCGTCGGCACCGCGATGTGGGACCACATCGACGAGGAGCTGGCCAAGCACGAGGGTCTGCGCAAGGGCGCGGCCATCGAGAAGCACTCGGAGCTGATCCACCTCGGCAGGGTGTCGGTCCCGGAGGACGTGGCCGCGTTCGTGTCCTACCTCGCCTCCAAGGACTCGGACTACATGACAGGCCAGTCCGTGATGATCGACGGGGGCATCCAGTTCTCGTGACTTCCACCCGACCCATGAAGGAGAGCTCATGATCTTCATCGCCGCCCGCTTCCGGATCAAGCCGGAGTACGCCGAGGACTGGCCGGTCATCTCCGGCCCGTTCACCGAGGCGACCCGGGCCGAGCCCGGCAACCTCTGGTTCGACTGGGCCCGTAGCCTCGACGACCCGAACGAGTACTTCCTGCTCGAGGCCTTCGCCGACGACGACGCCGGCGCCGCCCACGTCACCTCGGCCCACTTCAAGCAGGCCCAGGCGGACCTCCCGCGCCATCTCGCCGAGACGCCGCGGATCGTCAACACCAACATCCCGGGACAGAAGTGGTCCGAGCTCGGCGAGCTCGCGGTCACCGACTGAACCCACGGATCCCGCTTGACCTGGATGGTTCCAGGCCAAGCGGGATCCGTCGCGTCATCCACGCGCAGCGGTACGCCGCCCCAGGTAGGCGAGGCAGGCGACGGCGAGCGCGACGCCCCACAGCGGCCAGAGCATCTCCGGCGCCCAGGCGGCCCAGTCCGTGGTCGCCCCGGGGACCCTCCAGAGGTCGTCCGCGATCGCCATCCGCCAGAACGAGATCCCGGCGGACATCACCACGCCGGCGACCAGGGTCCCGGGCACGAGGGCCATCGCGATCGGGACCGGACGGCCCCCGATGAGGGGCGCCCAGGGCCAGAACACCTCGCCCCAGCGTGCCACCAGCCCCCAGGTCAGGATCGCCCCGACCACGGCGAAGGCACCGAGCCCGAAGCCGGCCCACTTCGCCGCGCCGAGCTCCTCCAGCATCTCGCGGCTGATCCCGAGCGGGATGTTCAGCGCCCAGGCGATCCGGGTGACGGCGTAGAGAAGAGGTACGACGATGGCGACCGCCACCGCAGGACGCCCCCAGCGCGCCCAGCGGCCCCAGTCCAGACGCCCGCCGGGCTCGGCCTGACCGAGCAGGGAGACACCGGTGACGACCAGGGCCAGCCCGCCGGCAGCGTGCGCCAGAGCGACACCGGAGTCGACGAAGAGACCCCACTCGAGCTGTCCGGCACCCGGGCCGAGCCCGACCATCGCAAGCAGGACCTGAGGCAGATAGCCGAGGAACATCAGCGCGCGGACGTCGGAGACGACCACGGCCACGACGAGCCCGAGAACGATCAGGAGCCACCCTGTCACCCTCGTTCTACGCGGCGTCCGCGCGTTGGCGACCACGCCCCCGGCGACCAGGGCGAGGAGCGCGAGCACCGCGATCACCCACGACATCTGGGTGCCGCTCAGAGCGCCGAGCGGCGAAGCCGCATCGGGGACCCACGGGTTCGGTGCCCTGCCCAGCAGAGCGAGCCCGGCCAGGGCGCAGAAGACGAGGGCCCAGGCACCGGCCACCCAGGGCGCTGCGCGCAGCACGACGGAGCGGTGCGGCGTACGTTCCATACGTTCCACCACGGTGGCCATCAGGCCACGCTCCTGGCCGTGACCCAGCGCTGTCCGACCGTGCGCAGCAGGGCCGGATAGACGATGGCGTAGCGGAAGGGCTTGATGAGGGCCATGTAGACCTCGCCGAACCGCCCGTTGGGTCGCACCAGCACGCTCATCTGCGCGCTGTAGCCGTCGGGGGCGCTGTCGTCCTCGACCCAGCCGAGGTGCAGGACACCGTGCATCGTGCGGTTGGCGATCTCCGCGGCGTACTCCCGATCCGTCAGGTAGAGCGAGTGGAACGGGCTGGTGTCGCTCTCGGTTATCGGACGGTTCCTGAGATCCTCGGGCAGGCGATCGCGCAGCGGCGCGACCCGTCTTCCCAGGCCCTGCTCGTCGCCATCGGTGCCGAGCACCCTGCCGAGCGCCCAGCGGACCGCGAAGAGGAAGCGGTACGCCGCCGGGAAGTCTCGGTCGTCATCGGCCATCATCGCTGTGACGAAGCGCGGTAGGTCGTCGGGGCCGCCTTGTACGGGCAATGCCCAGACGTCCTCGAGGTCGAAGTCCTCGGTGATCTCGTGGATCCGCCAGGGCCGGCAGGAGTAGGCGCCCGACGGAATCGGTCTGGTCCTCAGAGGTGCTTGTGTGGTCATGTCTCCACACTGGCCCGCGCTCGGCCGAGCTTCCTCGCCCTCAGGTCGCGGGCACCTCAGCCTCTGGGATGAGACTCAGGTACGCCGGCCGACCAGCCCGGCCTCGTACGCCAGCACGACCGCCTGCACCCGGTCGCGCAGGCCGAGCTTGGCGAGCACATGGCCGACGTGCGTCTTCACCGTCGCCTCGGAGAGGTGGACGCGGCGGGCGATCTCGGCGTTGCTGTCTCCGGTGGCGAGCTCGAGCAGCATGTCGAGCTCGCGGGGCGTGAGCCTTGCCCGGATGTCGGCGGCCCGGCCACCGTCGGCCGCCGGCGCGGCCGCCACGTGCTCGAGCAGACGTCGCGTCGTCGACGGCGCGACCACGGCATGACCGGCGTGAACAGTGCGGATCGCCTCGACGATCTCCTCGGCTCGGGCGTCCTTGAGAAGGAAGCCGCTGGCGCCGGCCCGGATCGCCGGGAACGCGTAGTCATCGAGGTCGAACGTCGTCAGCGCGACCACCTTCGTCGCAGGCTTCTCACTCGTGATCGCGGCCGTCGCCTGGATCCCGTCGAGGCGCGGCATCCGCAGGTCCATGAGGACCACATCGACCCGCTTCGTACGCACCAGGGCGAGCGCCTCGTGACCGTCGGCCGCCTCCCCGGCGAGCTCGAGGTCGGCCTGGCTCTCCACCATCATCCGAAGGGCGGAGCGCATCAACTCCTGGTCGTCGACGATCGCGACACGGATCGGGGTCTCTGGCTCGGCCACGCTGGTCGGTCGCTGAGGCTCGCTCATAGCGGCATCATGGCGCGCACGCGCCACCCCTCGCTGCTCGGCCCCGCCTCGAGGGTGCCACCCACCGCCGCGACCCGTTCCCCCATGCCGCGCAGACCGCGACCGGGCGGCCGCTGGATCCCCACGCCGTCATCTCGGACCTCGACCTGGAGCTGCCGTGCCGTGCTGGTCACCGACACCGTCGCGACCGCTCCGCGACCCGCGTGCCGGCTGACGTTGGTGAGCGCCTCCTGCACGACCCGATAGGCAGTCAGCCCGACAGCAGGGGCGACCTGCACGGGCTCGTCCGCCTCGAGACGTACGGTCAGGCCGGCAGCACGCATCCGCTCGACGAGATCACCGACGTCCGCCAGCCCCGGTTGCGGCTCGGTCGACGACTCGCCGCCGAGAACCCCGAGCAGTCCCCGCATCTCCGTCAGCGCCTCCCGTCCGGTGGTCGCGATCGTGTCGAGGATCCCCGACGCCCGCTCCGGCTGCTGTCCGACGACCATCCGGCCGGCCTCCGCATGGCTGACCACGACCGCAAGCGAGTGGGCGACGACGTCGTGCATCTCGCGCGCGATCCGCTGACGCTCCTCGGCGGCGGCCCGGTCGGCGAGCTGGTCGATCCAGGCGGCCCGGGTCGCCCGGAACCGGCCGAGCGCCCATGCCGCCGTGGTGGCCGCCAGCGTCGCGGTGGCGACCATCAGCCACCACGTCCAGCCCTCCAGCCCGGTGCCGTCGAACCCGGAGAGACGTACGACGGTCAGCAGACAGCCCACCAGCGCGATCCCGAGCGCGATCCCCGGCCACGGTCGCCGGTCCTGTGCGCTCACGGCGTAGAGCAGCACGAAGAAGCACAGGCTGCTCGGCAGCAGCACCGGTCCGTAGTCGCTGCCGGCAGCAGCTGCGGTCGGCCCGCCCAGATCCGGTGCGGCGACCAGCACCAGCTCGGCCAGCGCCCCGGCGACGTACGACGCCAGCGGCCGGCGTCGTGCGGTGGCCACGGCGACGTGAAGAACCACCAGCGCGAGCAGGAGCGCGATCTCCCACCCCGTCGCGACCGCGCCCGCCGTCACCGACGTCCATCCGACCGGCAGCAGGAGCAGCGCAAGGACCCCGGCCAGCGCCACCTGTCCGACGTCTCCGAGCCAGCGAGGCCCGGGAGCAGCTGCCACGGTCATGCGCCAACCCTAGGGCCTGTTGCGCAGGAACGACCGTGGGCCCGCTCCGATCGGAGCGGGCCCACGACCTGAGCTACTGGCCGAGCTCAGTGGTGCTGTCGGTGCTGGGTCACATGTTGCGCGGACCGGTGGCGTCGTCCTGCTCGGCCTTGGACATGCTCCGCGACTTCAGCAGGCTCAGGATCGTGGTGACCGCCAGGATCCCGACGATGACGCTGAGCGAGACCGAGATCGGGATCTCGGGGGCCCACTCGACGTGGTTGCCACCGTTGATGAAGGGCAGCTCGTTCTCGTGGAGCGCGTGGAAGACCAGCTTCAGGCCGATGAACCCGAGCAGGATCGCCAGACCGTAGGACAGGTAGACCAGCCGCTCGAGCAGACCGCCGATGAGGAAGTAGAGCTGGCGCAGGCCCATCAGCGCGAAGATGTTGGCGGTCAGGACCAGGTAGGGCTCCTTGGTCAGGCCGTAGATCGCCGGGATCGAGTCGAGTGCGAACAGCAGGTCGGTGACTCCCAGGGCGCAGATGACGACGAACATCGGGGTCGCGATCCGCTTGCCGTTCTCGCGGATGAACATCTTGGCGCTGGTCCACTGCGAGGTCATCGGGATGTGCCGTTCGAGGAACTTCACGATGGCGGGCTCTTCGTACTCGTCCTCGTCCTCGCCACCCTCCATGGCCAGCTTGACCGCGGTGTAGATCAGGAACGCGCCGAACAGGTAGAAGACCCAGCTGAAGTTCTCGATGGCGGCCGCGCCCACGGCGATGAAGATGCCGCGGAAGACCAGCGCCAGGATGATGCCGATCAGCAGCGCCTTCTGCTGGTACTGCCTCGGCACCGCGAACTTCGACATGATGATGATGAAGATGAACAGGTTGTCGACCGAGAGCGAGTACTCCGTCAGCCAGCCCGCGAAGAACTCAGTGCCGTACTTCGCGCCCGAGAAGACGAAGACGCCGATGCCGAACAGCACGGCCAGACCGATGTAGACGCTCAGCGCGACGATCAGCTCCCGGCGCGAGGGCTCGTGCGGGCGGCGGCCGATGACGAGTACGTCGAAGAGCAGCACAGCGCTGGCGATTCCGATGGTCAACCACCAGATGAGCGGTGAGACGTCCACGAAGGGACTCCTTAGATCGTGAGGCAGAGCGTTCGTTCTTTGGGGAAGATTAGGCGACCGAGGTCAAACCTTCGAAGTCGCAACACCCGACCCGGGCTGTATAACGAGTGCTGAACTAGTCTAACGAGCAGCAATCCTGGCGCTCCCGCATGATCTCAGGCGTGGACGGACAGATGAGTCGGCGATCACACCCTGGATGACTGGACCTCAACCGGACTTGATGTCCTAGCGTCGCGGTGAAAGAGAGAGGAGGGGGTGTGAGCGACACACTCACCGACCAGTTCAAGGCCGGCTTCCGTCGATATTCCACGGGCGTGGCCATCGCCGCCACCTCGACCGAGACGGGACCTGTCGGGGCAACGATCTCGAGTCTGGCCTCCGTGAGCGCGAACCCGCCGATGCTGTCGTTCTCGGTCTCCCGGCTGGGCCGGTCCGGGCCGGCGCTGAGCGCGAGCGAACGTCTCGCGGTGCACACCCTGACCGCATCGCAGGCCGACGTGGCCGCTGCCTTCGCCGACCGGAACGCGCCACGATTCACTCTCGCCCAGGGCTGGGCGCTCTCCCACGGAGAGCCGCCGGTCCTGCGCGACGCGGCGGCCAGTTTCTACGGACACGTGGTCCGCGTCGTCCCGGCCGGGGAGGCCTGGCTGGTGCTGCTCGAGGTCGACACGATGGAGCTCGGCGACACTGCCGAGCCGCTCCTGCACCACGACCGGCGCTACTGGTCGCTCGGCCCCGCCGTCAGCACCCTCCCGCTCGAACGCATCCTGCCGGAGAAGGCTTCCTGACCGTCGACATCGACGGTCTTTCCACATCACCACCGAGAGGAACCAACCATGCGTCTTTTCGCTCCCACCATCGAGGTATCCGCCCACTGCGACCTGCCCTGCGGCGTCTACGACCCCGCCCAGGCACGCATCGAGGCCGAGTCCGTCAAGGCAGTCATCGCCAAGGCCCTCGACAGCGACGACCCCGACTTCCGCACCCGCGCGGTGATCATCAAGGAACAGCGCTCCAACCTGGTCAAGGAGCACCTGTGGGTGCTGTGGACCGACTACTTCAAGCCCCCGCACTTCGAGAAGTACCCCCAGCTCCACACCCTCGTCAACGAGGCCACCAAGCTCGCCGGTGCCTCCGGCACCAAGGGCACCCTCGACCTCGAGGTAGCCGACAAGCTCCTCGCCAAGATCGACGAGATCGCCGAGATCTTCTGGGCGACCAAGAAGGCCTGACAAGAAGACCTGAGTCTTCGCAAGATCTCTTGCGAGAAGCCAGGTTCCGGCGCCAGCCGGGACCTGGCTTCTTTCTGTTCCACCCCTCCGAGGGCATAGACGTATGACAAGTACGTCACTAGTGTGACAAGTTCCACGTCCCCCGCGCGGCGGCCTCGGCCGCCGTCGAACGTTGAGGAGCACGCATGCGTCATCGTCGAAAGCGCACCACCCCCTTACTGCTCGCCCTCGGTCTCGTCGGAACGCTCGCCGCGGCCATGCCCGCCACCGCCGACCAGCCGGTCGAGCGGCCCGCCGGAGGCCCGGATGCTGCCGCGATCGCGAAGATCGTCGACCACATCGGCGAGCCTGCGATCCCGGACCGCGACTACGAGATCACCGACTTCGGTGCCGTCGGCGACGGCACGACCGACGCCCTGCCGGCGATCCGGGCGGCGATCGAGAAGGCCTCCGCCGACGGCGGCGGCCGCGTCGTACTCCCTGAGGGCACGTGGCTGTCCGAAGGGCCGGTGCACCTCGCGAGCAACATCGACCTCCATGTCTCCGACGGGGCCACGCTGCTGTTCGGCACCGACACCGACGATTACCTGCCGGTGGTGCGTACGCGCTGGGAGGGCACCGAGCTGGACGGCTACTCACCGCTCATCTACGCCAACGCCGTGCACGACGTCGCCATCACCGGATCAGGCACCATCGACGGCAACGAGGACTCCGAGTTCCATGCCTGGAAGGCGCAGGAGAAGCCGGATCAGCTGCGGCTGCGCCAGATGGGCTTCGACGGTGTCCCCGTCGAAGAGCGCGTCTTCGGTAAGGGCACCTTCCTGCGGCCCAGCGCCATCCAGTTCTTCAATGCCGAGCGAGTTCTGCTGGAGGACTACACCGTCACCAACTCGCCGTTCTGGATCAACCACCTCGTCTACACCGATCAGGCCACCGTACGAGGGCTCAACGTCGACAGCCACCGCGCCAACAACGACGGCATCGACGTCGACTCCAGCACCAACGTGCTGATCGAGGAGAACCGCTTCCGCACCGGCGACGACTCGGTCGTCGTGAAGTCGGGACGTGACCTCGACGGGCGCACCATCGCCCGACCCAGCGAGAACGTCGTGATCCGCCGCAACGACATGGGCGGCGAGGACGGCATCGCACTGGGCAGCGAGATGTCGGGCGGCATCAAGGGCGTTTACTTCACCGACAACGTACTGCGCGACGGCGCCTCGGCGATCCGTTTCAAGGGCAACCTCGACCGTGGCGGCACGGTCGAGAAGATCCGGGTCAGCAACATGGAGGTCGGCAGCTTCGAGACGTTCATCTGGTTCCAGCTGGACTACCCCGGCGAGCTGGGCGGCAACTATCCGCCCGTCTACCGCGACATCGTCTTCTCCGACATCACCGTCGCCTCGGCAAAGACCGGGCTCGACATCCACGGGCCCGCCGACGCGCCGCTGAGCGACGTCACTCTCCGTGACGTCACGATCGATCAGGTCGAGACGCCGATGGTCCTGGAGAACGTCGAGGACCTGCGCTTCGACGACGTCCGGTTCGGCGACCAGCACGTCGACGGAGAGCTCGACTGGGTGTCCTGACCCGACACCCCCGATACCCCGTCCCGCCCGCCGCGCGCTTCCTGCGAGAGGATCGCGCGGCGGGCGGGGCATCGGGCCGCCCCGTACCGAATGTCGTGGAAGGAACAGCATGAACACAGTTCGACAGGTCAGCGCTTTCGTGGGTCGATGGTTCGCCTTGATCGTCCTGATCGCCGGTGCCATCGCGCTGGCCACCCCCAGCACGTTCGACGGGTGGGCGGCCCAGGTTCCTCTGCTCCTCCAGATCATCATGCTCGGGATGGGCATGACGCTCCGGCCGCGCGACTTCGCGATCATCGGCCGCCGGCCCTGGGCGCTCCTGCTCGGCGTCGCCGCTCAGTACACGGTGATGCCTCTGCTCGGCTGGGGCATCGCCCACATGCTCAGCCTCTCGGCCGTGCTCACCGCCGGGATGATCCTGGTCGGCTGCGCACCGGGCGGCACCGCGTCCAACGTCATGGTGTTCCTGGCCCGCGGCGACACAGCGCTGTCGGTGGCCATGACCTCCGTGTCGACCCTGCTCGCTCCGGTGATGACGCCACTCCTCGTCCTCCTGCTGATCGGTGAGGACCTCCCCGTCTCAGCGAGCGACCTCTTCGTCTCGATCGTGAAGATCGTGCTCGTCCCGGTTCTGCTCGGGCTGGTGCTCCGGCTGTTGCTGCCCCGCCTCATCGAGCGCGTCATCGACGTACTCCCCTTGATCTCGGTCGCCGGTATCACCGCGGTCGTGCTGGCCGTCGTCGCCGGCAGCGCCTCGACCCTCCTCTCCGTCGGCCTCCTGATCGTCGTGGCCGTGATCCTGCACAACACCGCCGGCCTGGCCCTGGGGTACGCGGTGGGCCGGGTCTGCGGCATGCCCGTCTCGAGTCGACGTGCCATCAGCATCGAGGTCGGCATGCAGAACTCCGGCCTCGCCGCCGCGCTGGCCACCGTCCACTTCTCGCCCGCCGCCGCGCTGCCCGCCGCGATCTTCTCGGTGTGGCACAACGTGTCCGGGTCGACCCTGGCGAGCTACTGGTCACGGCGTCCCATCGAAGGCGACGATGTCACCTCATCGGAAGTCGCCCCGGCCACCGACCGCTGACGAGCTCCGGACGAGCAGCGCGTCGACGGCGACCGGACGACCGGAGTCGTCGATGAGAAGCGGGTTGATCTCGAGGGACTCCAGGTCGGCTGTCTCGCGAGCGACGAGCTCGGAGAAGCTCACCACGGCAGCCGCGAGGGCGTCCCGATCGACGGCGACTCGTCCCCGCGGCCCGTCGAGGAGCTCGGCATAGCGCAGTCTGTTCATCATGGCGTGTGCATCGTCGGAGGTCAGCGGCGGCAGTCGCACCTGGACGTCGGCGGCGATCTCCGTCAGTACGCCACCGATCCCCAGCACCACCACCGGCCCGAACACCGGATCCCGGCGCATACCGAGGATCAGCTCGGTGTCCGAGGAGATCATCGGCTGGACGACCAGACGACGATCGGTCACGTCGTGCCGCTCGGCGGCCGCGAGGATCCGGTCCGCCGCGGCGCGCACCTGGTCCGCGTCGACCAGCCCGACCTGCACCAGCCCGAGATCCGACTTGTGCGCAACCTCGGTCGAGAGGATCTTCACGACCGAGGGGAAGCCGAGCCGCGCTGCTGTCGCTGCCGCCTCCTCCGCCGTCGTGACCTCGTCTTCAGCCACGACGGGTACGCCGTGGGCGGCGAGCAGCCGCTTGACCTCGACCTCGTCGACCACGCGGCCGGGCGTCGGCACCGGTTCGTCGTGGGGATCAGCCGCCGAGGTGGTCGGCGTGGACTCGGCGGGGGCCCAGAACCGGACGAGCGAGGACAGCGCGCGGATCGCTCGGACCGGTTCGGTGAACCCGACCAGACCGGCCCGCGCGAGGCGAGGGACGGCACGGCCGGTGCCGCCGACCCACACGGTGACGATGGGCCTGTCGGTGCGTGCTGCGGCCGACTCCACGATCTCGCAGACCTGGTCCTCCTGACGCTGCATGTTGCCCACCAGCACCGTGATGATGTCGGTGTCGGGATGCTCGATGGCGACGTCGAGGGCCTTGCGGAGCAGCTCGGGATCGGTCACCAGCGCACCGGTCACGTCGATCGGGTTGCGGACCGATGCGAACGCCGGCAGCACCGCGGCCATCCGCTCCGCCCAGGCCCGATCCCAGGGCGCGAGGCTGAGACCGTGGTCCTCGATGGCGTCGGCCATCAGCACCCCGGCCCCGCCGGACAGCGTGATCACGGTCAGTCGGCCGCCCTTCGGCCGAGCGCTCAGCCCGAACACCCGCCCGAGGTCGAGCAGGTGGTCCACGTCGTGGGCGCGCACCGCGCCGTACTGGGCGAGCAGCCCGTCGAAGACGGCGTCGGCTCCGGCCAGCGCACCCGTGTGGGAAGCGGCCGCCGCCGCGCCGGCCCGGGAGCGGCCGACCTTCATCAGACAGACCGGTACGCCGTTCGCCCGGGCGGTCGCCAACGCCTGCCGGAGCCGCTGCGGCGTACGCACTCCCTCGACGTACCCGAGAACGACCTTGGTGGCGTCGTCCTGGACGAGGCCTTCGACCACCTCGGCGAGCGAGATGTCCATCTCGTTGCCGGTGCTGACGAACCGACCGAGCCCGATACCCGACGTCTGCGCCTCGGTCAGGATGAAGGCACCCATCGCCCCGCTCTGCGTGACGAACGCGATGCCGTCGTCGCGCAGCACGAGCGACTCGTCGTCGATCCCGGTCATGAAGGTCGCGGTGACGCCGTCAGCGGCGCCGATCACCCCGTTGCAGTTGGGACCCAGCACCCGGACGCCGTAGCGGCGCGCGACCGCCGCGACCTCGTCCTGGAGGGCGGCGCCCTCGGGACCGGTCTCGGCGAAGCCGGACGCGAACACGATCACGACGGGCACACCGAGCTCGCCGCACTCGGCGATGGCCGGCGCCACCTCGGAGGCCTGGACCACCACCACAGCCAGCTCGGGGACGACAGGGAGCTCGCTCAGCGCGGCGTGGCAACGGAGGCCCTGGACCTCGTCCCGGCTCGGATTGACCGGATAGATCTCGCCCTGGAAGCCGTGCATCACGAGATAGCGCAACGTACGTCCGGCTGCCTTGAGACCGTTCGAGGACGCCCCCACGATGGCGATGCTGCGCGCTGCGAACAGATGGCGGACCAAGTCGACGGGCGAGACGGAATCGGCGGATTGCATGGGTGGTACCTCGTGATTCGGGTCGACTCAGCGGCCGCGCTGACGCGGTCGACCACACATCACCACAGACGTTGCTCTGTCTGCCAGGTTTCCGTCCCGCTGATCCGACCGCGAACATCAGGAGTTGCGACCCTGGTCGGATGAACTCGGCGCTCCAGCCCGGTTGACTTGCCTCATGACCTTGCGCATCGTCCGGCAGACATCGACCGTGGCGGCCCCGCTCGATGCGGTCTGGCGACGGGTGACCGACTTCGAGGGGATCAACGACGAGCTGATGCCTCTGATGCGGATGCGGGTTCCGGCCGGCATTCGCGACACCGCGATGGACACCGTGCCGCTCGGGGTGCCGCTGGGCAGGTCCTGGCTCTTCTACCTGGGGTTTCTGCCCCTCGACTACGACGACCTGATGGTCACCGAGCTCGTGCCCGGCTCACACTTCCAGGAGGTCTCGACGATGGCGTCGATGCGTCGTTGGACGCACCGACGCGAGCTGTACGCCGTCGACGCCGGCCACACGGAGGTGACCGACGTCGTCGGCTTCGAGCCTCGGTTCGCAGCGTTGGCGAGGCCCCTGGAGCCGGTGGTCCGATGTCTCTTCGTCCACCGGCACCGGCGCCTCGCCCGCCACTTCACGGACCGCTAGGAGCAGGCGGTCACACCTCGTCGTCGACCCCGCACCACTCGGCGATGAACAGTGCGATCGACTTCGTGATGCGGCGGATCGACTCGATGTCGACGCGCTCGTCGTTGCCGTGGATCGCTTCGGAGACCGGGCCGTAGACGAGGGTCGGGATGTCGGCGTACTGCACGAAGACCCGGCCGTCGAGGTAGCCGGGGGTGGTGAAGCTGCCCAGCTCGGCGCCGCCGAAGGCGGCACGGTGCGACTCCCGCAGGGCCTCCTCGGCCGAGGAACCCTCCTCCAGGACGTAGCCCTGGGCGAAGAAGCCGGTACGGGTCGCGACCGCCTCGATCGCGTGCCCGCCGTCGTCCTCGGTGATCTTCGCGAGCTCGGCAGTGATCTCCTGCCACGCGTCCTCGGCGGTCACGCCCGGGTAGAGCGCGATCCGCAGGTCGACCTCGCACCACGCCGGGACGCTCGAGCCCCAGTCGCCGCCGTTGATCTTGCCGACGTTGAGGTTGATCGGGTGGTCGAGGTCCTCGAAGTAGCGGTGCTTCGTCTTCTCGGCGTTCCAGCGCTCCTCGAGCTCACGCAGCCGGCCGACGACGTGGTACGCCGCGTCGATCGCGTTGAACCCGTGAGACATCTCGCGCGGGTGGGTCGGCTGGCCGGAGACGCGGACGCGGAACCAGATGACGCCGACGTTGGCCCGGACCAGCATGTCCTCCTCCGGCTCCGGGATGAGGACGGCGTCGGCGGTGTAGCCACGCATCAGGGCCGAGAGCGATCCGTTGCCGGTGCACTCCTCTTCGACGACGGACTGCAGGTGGATGCGGCCCGTCGGGGTCAGCCCGGCAGCGCGCACGGCGTCGAGAGCGAAGAGGTTGGCGACAAGACCCGACTTCATGTCACCGGCACCGCGACCGTGCAGCCAGCCGTCGATGATGGCTGCGTCCCAGGGAGAGCGGGACCACTGGTCCTCGGGTCCCTCGGGCACGACGTCGATGTGCCCGTTGAGGATCAGCGACCGACCGTCCTCGCTCGCCGGTCGGTAGGTGCCCACGACGTTGTCGACACCGTCATAGGAGACCTCGACGTAGCCGGCGCCGGGGTGCTCGGCCAGATCCTCGGGGTCGAGCTGCCAACGGTCCATCTCCAGGCCGCGCTGCTCCAGCGCGCCGAAGATCAGGTCCTGAGCGGACTGCTCGTTGGTGCGTACGGACGGGTGGCGGACCAGCTCCTGGGTGAAGGCGATCTGGTCGTCGAACGCCGCGTCGACGGCGTCCAGGATCCGTTGGCGCTGCGCGTCGGTCAGGACGGTGGCGGGGGTTGCGGTCTCGGACATGTGAAGGGCCTTTCAGGAGTGAGCCGATGTGACAAGACGGTCGTCGGTGATGCGGAGACGGCTGCCGACCAGCCCACCGACGGCGGTGATGAGGGCGATGCCGGCGAGCAGGAGAGCGACGGACCACGACTGGTCGTCGCTCGCCGAGAGCAGTGCCGTCGCGGCGAGGGGAAGGAACCCGCTGAGCGCGCCGGCGAGGTTGTAGCCGAGCGCGACCCCGCTGTAGCGCAGGTGCGGAGGGAACAGCTCGGTGAGCAGTGCCCCGGTGACGGCGTACGCGATGGTGATCAGGAGGATGCCGACGGTGATGGCCACGACGATGGCCACCGGGTTCTCGGTGTCGATGAGCAGGAACAACGGGTAGGCACCGACGGCGGTGGCGACGCCACCGGCCACGGTCATCCGGCCCGCGCCGAAGCGTTCGCCGATGCGGCCTGCGAACACGGTCATCGGGATCTGGACGATCGCCGCGATCAGGGTCGCGTTGACCATCACGGAGCGATCCACCCCGAGGGTGTTGGCGCCGTAGCTGACGGCGAAGGTGGTCATCACGTAGAAGCCGCCGACGCCGAGGAAGGCGGCCGCCACGGCCACGACCAGCCGCCCGCCGGCGTGACGGAAGAGGTCGAGGGCGGGGATCTTCGCGCGCTCCTCGAGGTCGACCATCTGCTCGAAGACCGGCGACTCCTCGATCTTGATCCGGATGTAGAGGGCGATGCCGAGCAGCGGGAAGGCGAGCAGGAACGGGATGCGCCAACCCCACGCGTCGAACGACTCCTCGGGCAGGAGCAGGACGAGCGAGAAAGCGGTCGAGGAGAGCAGGGTGCCGACCGGCGAGCCGATCTGGACCAGGGCGGCGAAGCGACCACGGTGCTCCGGCGGCGCGTGCTCCACCGCGATCGTGACCGCGCCGCCCCACTCGCCGCCGACGGCGAGGCCTTGGACGAGGCGGAGCACCGCGAGAGCGATGGGAGCGGCCAGACCGATGCTGCCGTAGTCGGGGATGAGGCCGATGACCCCGGTCGCGACGCCGATCATGACGATCGTCGTCAGCAGAGCGGGACGGCGACCGAAACGGTCACCGACGTAGCCGAAGATCACCGCGCCGATCGGGCGAGCCGCGAATCCCACCCCGAAGGTTGCAAATGCCGCCATGGTGGCAGCGGTCGGGTTCAGGTCGGTGAAGAAGAGCCGGTTGAACACGAGCGCCGCGGCGGTGCCGAAGAGAAAGTAGTCGTACCACTCGAGAGCGGTGCCCACGAACGCGGCGCGGGCGATCCGGGCCGCTTCCTTGTCGGTCACGGCGACCTCGCCGCCAGGCGGTGTCATGGTGGTCATCTCTGCTCCGTGCTGCTCGGTCCCGCGCCCGTCGGCGTATCGGTTCGTCGGTGTCGTACGTCGACGAGTCTGGTCCAGCCGGTCTCGAGGAGCCAGTGACACCCGCATCGCAATGTGACGCCTACGATGTGCATATGCATCCCCATGGACGTCTCGAGGCTGCCGCACGCGCGTGTCTCGGCGACGTCGATGCGATGGCCCTCCGCTACCGCGCTGAGGTCCGGACACTCCCCGGATACCTGCCCGGGACCATCAGCGACGACGAGCTCCACCGGTCCGCCCGGGCTGTCCTGGAGCTGATGCTGCGGCAGCTGGCCGGGGAGGACGTCGCCGCCGCGCTCGCCGAGCGCTCGGCCGCGATCGGTCGCCACCGAGCCCGCTTGGGCCTGCCGTTGGACTCCCTGCTGCGCGCGGTGCGGATGGACTTCCGCTTCCTGTGGGAGTCGCTGACCTCGGCGGTCGCTCCCGAGCAGGCCCACGAGTTCACCGGCGACGTGGTCACGTTGTGGGACACCGTCGAGTCCCACAGCAACCATGTCCAGGCCGCCTACACCGAAGAGCTGATGAGCCTGCGGCGGGAGACCGAGCTGGAGCGTGGATACCTCGTGCGTCAGCTCCTCGTCACCGGGATCGACGACCAGCGACAACGTGAAGCCACCGCCCGTACGCTCGGCGTCGCCTCGACCGAGGAGCTGGTCCTGGTCGTGGCCCGGCCCGATCACAGCCGCGCGTTCCGCAACGGCATCGAGGCGCTCCAAGCCGGGCTCCCGGTCCACTCCAGCGACGGCTACGAGCTGGCCATCGTGCATCCGCCGCAGCTGGGCAGGGGCGGCTGGCAGCGAATGCTGCGCCTCCCGGCCGGCATCTCGCCGCGAGCCGGCGACCTGGGTCAGCTGCCCGGGCTGTGGCCGGTGGCACGCAAGCTCGCGCAGCTGGCCCGGCCCGAGCATGCCGCGCTCATGGAGGAGCACTGGCCCGAGCTGATGAGCGAGGACCTCGGCCCCGCCATCGCCGCGCTCGGCGCGGATCGTCTCGACCCCGTTCTCGAGCTGCCGACCCACGCCCGTACGACACTGCTGCGCACCGCACGGGAGTATCTGAGCACCGGGTCGATCTCCGCGACCGCCGAGACCCTGTTCTGCCATCGCAACACGATCCTGAAGCGGCTGCATCGCTACCAGACCCTGACCGGGCTCGACATCACCGTGCCCGAGCAGGCCGCGCTCGCCCACGTCCTGATGAGCACCCCGGACGTACGTGAGGAAGGGCGCGGGTAGCGCCACCCGCGCCCCTCGATGCGTACGCGCTCAGACCGTACGCAGCAGCTTGACGTTGACGAACTCGTGCAGGCCGAACTCGCCGAGCTCTCGGCCGATCCCGGACGCCTTGACCCCACCGAACGGCAGGTCCGCCTGGGTCCGTGAAGAGTGGTTGATGGCGACCATGCCCACCTCGAGCCGGTCAGCGATCTCGCGCAGCCGCTCCGGATCGGTGCCGAAGACAGCGCTGCCCAGCCCGTACGGCGTGTCGTTCGCGAGCCGGACCGCCTCCTCGTCGTCGGCCACCTTGTGGACGACGGCGACCGGCCCGAACACCTCTTCGCGATAGGCGCGTGCGGACTCCGGCACGTCGACGAGCACCGTGGGCTGGACGAACGCACCGGTTGCCGGCCGTGCCGGACCGCCGACGACGACTCGGGCGCCCTCAGCGACAGCGTCCTCGACGAGCTCGACGATCGACACGGCCGCCGCCTCCGAGGAGAGCGGGCCGATGTCGGTGCCCGCAACGGTCGGGTCGCCGACCTGCAGAGCTGCGACGCGGTTGGTGAACTCAGCCAGGAACTCGTCGTAGACGGCCTCGGCCACGATGAGTCGCTTGGCGGCGGTGCACGCCTGGCCGGCGTTGCCCATCCGGCCGACGACCGCAGCCTTGGCCGCTTCCACCACGTCGGCGTCGTCGAGCACGATGAAGGGGTCCGAGCCACCGAGCTCGAGCACGACCTTCTTCAGCGAACGACCGGCGATCTCGCCGACGGCGCGGCCGGCACGCTCGGAGCCCGTCAACGAGACTCCCTGCACAGCAGGGTGCTCGATCACGGACGCGACCTGCTCGTTGGTCGCCAGGACCGTCTCGTAGACGCCCTCGGGGATGCCCGCGCCACGCAGGAGCCGCTGGAAGGCGTACGCCGACTCCGGGCACGCCGGGGCCGGCTTGAGCAGCACGGTGTTGCCCAGCAGCAGGTTCGGGGCGGCGAACCGGGCGATCTGGTAGTAGGGGTAGTTCCACGGCATGATCCCGAGGAGAACGCCGAGCGGCTCGAAACGTACGGTCGCCTCACCCGTCGCCACGGGCAGGGCCCGATCCGCGATGAACCCCGGCCCCTGGTCGGCGTAGAAGTCGAAGATGTCGGCGACGATCTGCAGCTCGCCGCGGGCCTCCGCCGCGGTCTTGCCCATCTCCCGGGTGGCGATCGCGCCCAGCTCGTCGATCTCGCCTCGGATCGCCGCGGCGACCTTGGTGAGCGCGGCGGCGCGGTCGGCGACCGGACGGGCTCGCCAGGCGCTGAAGGCCGTGGCCGATGCCTCGACCGCGGCAGCGACCTCCGCGTCGGTCGCCGACGGGTACGTCTCGAGCACGGTGTTGGTGGCCGGGTCGACCACTCGGTAGTCGGTCATCACGCGTCGTCTCCTGTCTGCGCGTCGCGCACCGCCGTCTCCGGGGCACGGACATCGGGGTCCTGGATCAGGTGCAGCACGGCGGGGCGGCCGCTGGCGACGGCGCGCCGGAAGGCGGCGGCGAAGCCGTCCGCCGTCTCCACCCGTTCGCCGTACGCACCGTAGGACTCCGCCCATGCGGCGAAGTCGGGGTTGGTCAGATGAGTGCCGGAGGGCCGTCCCGGATAGTGGCGCTCCTGGTGCTCCCGGATGGTCGCGAAGACGCCGTTGTCCACGACGATCGCGATGAAGGGCGCGTCGTAGCCGACTGCGGTCGCGATCTCCTGCCCGTTCATCATGAAGCAGCCGTCGCCGGCGATCGACACGACCTGGCGCCCAGGGTGGACCATGGCCGCCGCGACGGCGGCCGGGATGCCGACGCCCATCGCGCCGTTGCGCGGTGCGACCAGCGAGGCCGGCGTCGTGTGACGCAGGTAGCGGCTCGGCCACACGGAGTGGTTGCCCGCCCCGTAGGTGATGACGGCATCGTCGTCGAGCTCGTCGCGAAGCACCGTCATCACCGCGTCCATGTCGACGAACTCGGCGCTCGGCGTCGGCTGCGGCGTGGAGAACTCCTGGTATCGGCGCTGGGCGGTCGGGAGCCAGTCGGCGTCCACCGCCTCCGGAGAGAGACCCACGAGCGCATCGACGAAGGCCTGCGGCGCGGCGGTGACGAGCGCGTCCAACCGGCCGGCGTGACCGAGCGGCTCGCCGGGCACCGCGACCACGGTCGGGGTGTCGAGCCCCAGCGTGTAGCCGTCGCTGCCGACGTCGGTCCGGGGAGCGCCGACATAGATCGCCAGGTCGGCGGTGTCGAGGATCTCGGCGACGTGGTCGCCACGGCCGTAGCCCGTGAAGCCGACGTACGCACCGGGGCCGTCCTCGAGGACGTGCGGCACCGCGTCATAGGCACGGAAGTCGCCGAGCACCGGGATGCCGTGCTGCGCCGCCCACCGGCTCAACGTGGGACCCGAGTCCTTGGACCAGCCCTCGCCGCCGACGACCACGACGGGGCGGCGGGCGGCAGCCAGCATGGTCTGCAGCCGCTCGCGAGCAGCGTCGGTGACGGCCAGCTCAGGGTCCGCGAGCGGCACGACGGTGCGGGTCGGCGTCGGCTGCCGGATGACGTCTTCGGGCAATCCGATCACGACGGGGCCGGGGCGGCCCGTGCGCGCGGTGTGCATCGCGTCGGCCACGACGGCCGCCGCCTGGGTGGGGTCGTCGAGGGTCACGACCTTCTTCGCCGTCGACCCGAACCAGCCGGTCAGGTCGAACTCCTGGAACGAGAACCTGCCGCGGTCGGCAACCGGGACCAACCCGACGAAGAGAACCAACGGAGTGGCGTCCTGCCAGGCCGTGTGGACGGCGATGAAGGCGTTCGCGGCGCCGGGCCCTCGGGTCACCATCGCGATGCCGGGTCGGCCGGTGAGACGGCCCTCGGCCAGGGCCATGAAACCGGTCCCGCCCTCGTGCCGGGTCACCACGGTGGTGATCGTCGAGTCGTGCAGTCCGTCGAGTACGTCGAGGAAGGACTCCCCCGGCACCGCGTAGGTGCGCTCGACGCCCTCCCGCTCGAGCTGCGCGACGATGGCGTGCCCGGCGGACAGGGTGCCGGTCGAGGTCTCGTTGGCGGCGTACATGTCAGGCCTTTCTGTCTGTCGCCTCGGGCGACGTGGGAAGAAGTCGGGCGAGGTCGGCGCCCTGTGCGATCTGGTCCAGGAGCGCCGGTTCATCGGCGTCCGAGCGGCGCGCGCGTTCGATGAGATCGGGGTCGAGGGTGGCCGGGTCGATGACGAGCACACCGTTCTCGTCGCCGAGGACGATGTCGCCGGACCGGACGGTCACCCCGCCCACCTGGACCGGGTGGCGCAGGCCGTCGCTGCTCGTGCCGAGGCGCTTGGTGGTCCGCGACGTCAGGCCGCGGGAGTAGACGGGCAGCGCGTCGGCGACCGCGCTGCTGCGCAGCTGCCCCGCGTCGGTCACCGGACCCTCGACCACGATGCCTGCAGCCTGCCGTGCGACGGCGACCGCCGCGGTCACGGCACCCACGGGCGCATGCCCGCCGCCGGCGACCTCGATGACGAGGACCGCACCCACGGGGAGCTCCAGGAGCGCGCGGTTGACCGCCAGCGCATCGGGGGTGGCGAGGTGCAGCGTGTGGGCGAGACCGACCATCCGGCGCGCCTCGTGCTGGACGCGCGCGATACCGGTGTCGCAGAAGCCGTCCTCCAGGAAGTGCCCGAGCGTCGGCACTTCCACACCTGCCAGTGCTTCCAGGGTCGTCGAGATGTCCGTCATTCGCTGCCCTTGCCGACGAGCGCGACACAGTCGATCTCGAGCTCGACACCCCACAGTGTGACGCCGACGGTGGTCCGCGCCGGCAGCGCGGCGGTGCCGAAGACCCGGTGGAAGACCCGGTTGTACGTCTCGAGGTGCTCTGGATCGGTGAGGTAGCCGTTGATCTTCACGATCCGGTCGAACCCGCTGCCGCTGGCCTCGAGCAGCGCCCGCAGGTTGTCGAGCGTGGCGAGCAGGCGGGTCTCGAAGTCGCCCTCGACAGGGCCCTCGCTCGTGACCGGGATCTGTCCGGAGGTGAACACGAACCCGTTGGCGACCACTGCCTGGGAGAAGGCGCCGACCGGCTCGCCGACTCCGGCGACCGTCCGGATGTGCCGCAGGCTCATCGCGCCGGCTCCGCGACCGGAGCGTCCGCGTCGTCACCGGTACGGTCGAGGTCGGCGATGTGGTGGCGGGACAGCAGTGCGACCGCGATCAGCGAGGCCACGGCGGCACCGCAGGCGTACCAGGCGATCGACGAGCTCCGGCCGGTGGCTTCGAGAAGAGCGACGGTGACGGCGGGGGTGATCGCCGAGCCGAGGAGCCCCGAGAACATGTAGCAGACCGACAGGCCGGAGTAGCGGACCTTCGAGCCGAACAGCTCCGCCAGGAACGTCGCGATCGGACCGTAGTTCGCGCAGAACGCGAGCATCATGACGGAGTAGGCGATGAAGACGGCGACCGTCGAGCCGGTGTCGAGCAGCAGGAAGAACGGGATCGCGAAGAGGGCCTCGCCGATGATGCCCAGCGAGATGATGCGGAGCCGGCCGTAGCGGTCCGAGAGCCGCCCGAACGCCGGGATCGCGACGAGTGCGACCAGGCAGGCGACCAGGACGGCCCAGAGCATGACGTCGTTGGAGTGCCCCAGCTCAGAGGTGCCGTAGCTGACCCCGGAGGCGACGAGGAGGGTGAAGGTCGAGCCGGTGGAGAGGGTGGCGACGGCGCCGAGGACGACCTGCTTCCAGTAGTCGCGCATCAGCACCGCGAAGGGCAGCTTGGCCTTGGCGCCCTGCTCCTTGACCTGCTGGAAGCTCGGCGTCTCCTCGATGTTGAGGCGGATGTAGATGCCGACGGCCACGAGGATGCTCGAGGCCAGGAACGGCACCCGCCAGCCCCACGAGACCAGCGCGTCCTCGGATGCGAACGCGGTGATGAGGAGGAAGGCCAGGTTCGCGATCAGGGTGCCCGCCGGGACTCCCACCTGGACGAGCGATCCGTACCAGCCGCGCTGCTGGGCGGGTGCGTGCTCGACCGTCATCAGCACGGCGCCACCCCACTCGCCACCGAGCGCCAGGCCCTGGATCACGCGAAGCGTCAGCAGGATGAACGGAGCGGCGAGACCGATCGCGGCGTAGTCGGGGATGAGCCCGATGGCGAACGTCGCCGCGCCCATCGTGAGCAGGGAGACCAGCAGCATCGACTTGCGGCCGAGCCGGTCGCCGAAGTGGCCGAAGAGGACGGCGCCGACGATCCGGGCGAGGTACGCCGAGGCGAAGGTGAGGAACGACAGGATCGTCCCGACGGCCGGCGAGACCTCGGGGAAGAACACCTTGTTGAACACGAGGGCTGACGCCGTGGCGAAGATGAAGAGGTCGTACCACTCGACCGTGGTTCCGATGACGCTCGCGGTGGCGATCTTCCTCATCCGCGCGGGTGCGAGGCGGTCACGCTCTGCGGCGTGCCGGCTGTGGCCGTGCTCTGACATGGCGACTCCAGGGGCGGTGAGGGTGTGTGGTGGCGGTCACCCCATCTCACCGGTGGTCAGGAACCCCCGACAATCGGCATCACCAACCAGAACCACGGCCTGAAGTGTGCATCTGCATACCCGGCCGCATCGGTGGCCTCACTCCCGACTTGGCCGCACCCTGCGCAGACCGATCCCTGGCGCCCTTGCGCCACGTCACATCCTCGCCACGCTGATCCCGCGACCGTGGACCGCCACCTCTGCCATCGTGAGGTCCCCATCACCTCACGGACAGGGAGCTACGCCACATGCGCCCGATTCTCCGCGTGGCGACGACGGCCACCGTCACCGTCCTCGCCACCGTTGCCTCACTACCGGCGATCGGCCAACCCGCCGACACGACCGACGCGAATACGCCGATCACGGGCAGCTCCGCTGCCCGCACCGGTACCACGACGTCGGTCACCCTCATCACGGGTGACCGGGTGGAGGTGGGCACCGACGCCGAGGGACGCACCAGCACCCATCTGCTGCCGACGAAAGAGGGCAGCAGGCCGACCGACCACGTCACCGAGGAGCACAGCGGCGGCAAGTACGTGATCCCGGTCGCCGCGTTTGCCGGGATCCAGGACGGCTGGCTCGACAAGGAGCTCTTCAACGTCACTGGGCTCGTCGAGCAGGGCTACGACGATGCACACACCGACACCCTGCCCCTGATCACCCAGTACGAGAGCGTCGCCGCCGTTCCCGAGGACGACACCGCCCGCACCCTGCCCGGTGACGCGGACCTGGTCCGCCCACTGCCGACCGTGCAGGGCGCGGCCGTCGAGGTTCCCAAGGACGAGGTGGCAGCCACCTGGAAGGACCTCGCGGCCCGCGACTCCCGTAGCGCCGATCAGGTCACCAAGGTGTGGCTGGACGCCAGGGTGAAGGCGATGATGGCCGAGTCGAACGCCCAGATCGGTACGGAGTCCGCCTGGGCGGCAGGCCTCACCGGCGCGGGGGTCGACGTTGCGGTGCTGGACACGGGCGTCGACGCCGGGCACCCAGACTTCGCCGGGCAGATCGCCGCCTCCAAGGACTTCACCGGCTCCAAGTACGGCACCGACGACCGCCGTGGGCACGGCACCCACACCGCGTCGACAGTCGCCGGCTCCGGCGCCGCGAGCGAGAACGGCAAGGAGCGCGGAGTCGCCCCCGACGCGGAGTTGCTCGTCGGCAAGGTGCTCGGCGACAACGGCACGGGCGCCGCGTCGTGGATCATCTCCGGCATGCAATGGGCCGTCGACTCCGGTGCCGACGTCGTCTCCATGTCGATCGGCACCTCCACCCCGAGCGACTGCAGCGACCCGATCTCCCAAGCGGCCGAGACCCTCGCCACGCAGAACAAGGCCCTGTTCGTCGTCGCGGCCGGCAACCTCGGCCGAGCGCAGTCGATCACCTCCCCGGGCTGCGCCCCCAGCGTCTTGACGGTCGGCGCGATCGACGCCGCCGACAAGGCCGCCGACTTCTCCTCCCGTGGTTCGGTCCTGGGCGTGCACACCACGAAGCCGGAAATCGCTGCCCCGGGGGTGAACGTCCTCGCCGCGAAGAACGGCGGGCACGGTGGCACCAACGCCTACCAGCGGATGTCCGGGACATCGATGGCCACTCCGCACGTCGCGGGTGCCGCCGCCCTGCTGAAGCAGCAGCATCCTGAGTGGGACCCGGCGCGTCTGAAGCAGGCGCTGATCTCCGCTGCCCAGAGCGACATCCCCAGCAGCGTGCGCGAGAGCGGCGCGGGCAGCCTCGACGTACCGAACGCGATGAAGCAGACCGTCCTCGGTCCGGGCGCGGTCTCCGTGGGCACCCTCGCGTGGCCGCAGACCGCCGCGAAGACGGTCCCGGTGACGTACTCCAACACCACCGATCTCCCCATCACGCTCTCGCTGAAGCTCGGTCCCGTGCTCGGCAATGACGGCACTCGCACTACCACTGCTCTGGTCAAGCTGGGCATGTCCACGGTCACCGTGCCGGCGCGGGGCACCGTCAAGGTGCCACTGACCGTGAACCCGACGGTGGGTGTCCAGGACGCTCAGTTCGGCGACTTCGGCGGCCGGATCCTGGCGGACGCCTCTGACGGCACCACCGTGACCGTCCCGTTCGGCTTCCACCTCGAGCCGGAGACCGTCGCTGTCACGGTCAAGCTGATCGGTCGCGACGGCAAACCGCAGACTCCCACCGGCGTACTCGACGTCATCGGCCTAGACGACGTCTCTGGCGGGCGTTACTACCCGGCGACCGGCGAGCAGAAGCTGCGCCTGCGGGCGGGCTCGTACTACATCAACGGCGTCCTGCCGACCCGTAACGCCGACGGCGTCCTCGACACGGTCAACGAGCTCGCCTACCCCGAGCTGAAGATCACCAGGGACATGGAGATCGTCCTCGACGCCCGCAAGGCCCGCGAGGTCACCTACGCCACCGACCAGCCCACCGAGACGGCCACCGCCACCCTGTCCTTCGGACGCTGGTGGAACGACGGGCAGAACTCGTGGGTGCACACCGGGGCAGCCCAGTACGACACCGCCCGGCACATCAACACCTGGGGCCAGGGCGCGGTAAACACGGGCGGATTCGAGGCGGCGAGCTGGTTCCGAGCGGTCCAGCCGGGCACCGGTAGCGCCAGCCCGTACATCTACAACCTGGGGGTCTTCGACAAGGACGTGATCGTCCCTGGCCGCCATCTCAAGGCGGCCGATGCCGACCTCGCCGCCGTCGAGTCCCAGTGGTACTCGGTGGGAACGGCGACCGAGTTCAAGGATACGATCGACAACTATCGCCCCTGGAACCCGACGTCCGCCGTCGGCGGCAGCGTCCTGCAGCCCGTCAAGGTCCCCTTCGCCCGCACCCAGTTTTTCACTGCCGGTAAGGACGCCGGCCTCTGGTCCGAGTCCGGCACCAGCACGAACGAGCTGATGCGCGGCCCGGCATGGGCCTTCGACGGCGGCGAGCGGCTGAAGGAAACCTGGTTCAAGGGCATCATGCGACCCACGGCCGCCCTGGACCGAGCGGGCAACAAGCAGCTGGCCGGCGAACGCCAGGGCAACCTGATGGGCTTCAAGAGCGCCCTGTTCAGCGACGCCGACGGGCATTTCATGTACGCACCGGGCTTCAAGGACGCCGGCAGCCTGCGGCTGTACAAGGACGGCGTGAAGCAGTGGGACCACGCCTGGCCGTACGGCTCCTGGTCGGTGACCTCCGAGCCGGCGGACTATGAGCTGCAGCAGGTGGTGTTGCGTTCGTATGGCAACCGCACCGTCAGCTATCCCTGGGGAGCGATCACCACGTTCCGCTTCCGGTCCGAGGAGAAGCCAGACGTGCACACCCAGACGCTCCCCCTCGTCTTCCCCGGCTACGACGTACCGGTCGACACCACCAACCGGGTAGAGGCCGGCACGATCCGCATCCGGCTCTCCGCGACCGGCCACGGCGACTACACACCGGGTCAGATCACCAAGGCGACGGTGAAGTACTCGTACGAGGGTGAGGTGGCCACTCCTACCTGGAGCGACGCGACGGTCGTGCACGAGGACGGAGCCTGGTACGCGGAGATCGACCACAGCGGCGCGAGCGGCAAGGACGTGTCGCTGCTGGTCGACCTGACCACAGCTGACGGTGGCTCAGTCGAGCAGCGGGTGATCGACGGATACGGAGTGCGGTGACGTACTGCCGCCACGTCAGAGGAGGCCGAGACCGGTGGCGTGGCGGCGGACCGCCTCGCTGTCGGCGACGAGCACGAGCGGTACGTCGTCGCCCATCTCGCTCCACACATGCTCGACCCGGCCGTCGTGTGGATCGAGCCGCACCTCGCGGATGTAGACCGCGAGGATCCGGCCGGGATGGCGGCGGATCGTGGCGGCGTAGGTCTCCGGATCATGCTCACCGGAGTCGCCCAGGAGGACGAACCGAAGCTCGGGATGGAGCGCGAGCACCTCGTCGATACGCTCGGTCTTGGGCTCCCGGCCGACAGCGCTACCGAGCAGGTCGCGCAATAGCAGCGGCCCGCGGGGGAAGTCGCGGTGGCGTACGAAGGCGCTGAGGAACGAGTGCAGGTTCCATGGGCTGGAGGAGATGTAGAACACCGGGTTGGTGTCGGCGGCGAGGTCACGGTAGAGCTCGGGCGCACCCGGGAACGCGGTGCGCGTGAGCGCCGACCCGGTGAGCGTCTGGCGCACCATCCGCCCGACGCGCTGCACCCCGGTCTCGAGGATCGTGTCGTCGATGTCGGAGATCACCCCGAATCGCGCCTCGGCGGCGGGAACGAGGACGTCCACTGGGGCTCGGTGGACCCCGTCCAGGCCGCGGTACTCGCCGGCCAGCTCGACGACACCATGGGTCAACGGGACCTCCAGCGTGTCAGCGCTCGGTTGTAGCCGCGCAACGAAGTAGCCCTCGTCGTCGGTGACCGTCTCCACCGCGGCGTCGCCGACGGTGATCCGCAGCGGTACGCCCGGCAGCTCGTCGGTCACGAAGTGGCGGACCATGCGGCGTACGGCGGCGACCGCCCCCTCGCCCTCCACCGCCACCGACGACGGCGGATCGTCGACGACCCGGCCACGCACGACGACCCCCGCAGCGCTCCCGTGCCCGCCGTAGCACACGATCCGGAAGTCTGTCGGCACCCGTGATCCTGCCCGGCGGAGCCTCGCCGCATCCCATGCTCGCTCCAGACGGAGCACCCACCGACGTGCAGACATGGCCACAGCCTATGGTCCGCGCCGGAAGGCAGGCGGGTCGGTCACACCAGCGGCAGGGCCAGCAACGCGTTCTCGATGAGCTCGGGCATCGCCGGGTGGATCCAGTACTGGTCGCGCGCCATCGTCCGGGCATCGAGTCCGAACTGCATCGCCTGGATCAGCGGCTGGATGAGCGTCGGCGCTTCGGGCCCGATGATGTGCGCGCCCAAGAGCGCGCCCGTGCTCGGGTCGGCCAGCAGCTTGGCGAACCCCGTGGTGTCCTCCATCGCCCAGCCGTAGGCGATGCCTGCGTACTCCTGGGTCGAGGTCACATACGCGATGCCGTTGGCCTCGGCCTCCTGCTCGGTCAGCCCGACCGACGCGATCCGCGGATCGGTGAACACGGCGTACGGCACGTAGCGGTGGTCGGTGCGGATCAGGTCCTCGGGATGGAGCAGGTTGTGCGCGACGGTGCGAGCCTCGCGGTTGGCCACGTGCTTGAGCTGGTACGGGGAGCTGATGTCGCCCAAGGCCCACACGCCGGGAACCGTCGTGGCCTGGGTCTCGTCGACCACGACCCGACCGTCGGCGGTGAGCTCGATCCCGCCGTCTTCGGCCCCGATCAGGTCGCTGTTGGGCACCCGGCCGGTAGCGACCAGCAGCACGTCGGCCTCGAGGCGCTCCTCGCCGTCGGGACCGTCGAGGAACACCCGTGCCCCGTCACCATCTCCCTCGACCCGTCGAACCGCGCGGTTCAGACGCACATCCCAACGCGCACCGGCGATCTCGGTGAACTGGCGCGCGACATCGCGGTCCAGCTGACGCAGCAGCTGTCCGGAACGGGCCACGACGGTGACCTTCACCCCGAGGGAGGAGAAGATGTGGGCCATCTCCACGGCGATGAAGCCGCTCCCCAGGATCGTCATGCTCGTCGGCACCTGCTCCAGCCGCATCACCGAATCGCTGGTGTGGAACCTGCTCTCGGCCAGCCCCGGGACATCGGGAACAGCCGGCCGGCTGCCCGCTGCGACCACGATCTGGTCGGCACTGAGCGCGGTGGCATCGCCGGTCTGGGCGTCGATGACGCTCAGCTGCTTCGGGCCGGTGAACCGCGCAGTGCCGATCAGCAGGCTGGTGTTGGACCGGCCGGTCTGCCGGTACTTCTGACCGCCATCGGCGATCGGGTCGATCCGTCCGAAGACCCGGTCGCGGATCCGCGGCCAGTCCGCATCGTTCAGGGAGAGGTCGACGCCTAGCCGACTCCCCTCCTCCGGGGATCCGGCGACGTCGGCGGTGTGCACCAGCATCTTGGTCGGGATGCAGCCGACGTTGAGGCAGGTGCCCCCGTACGAGCCTCGGGACCCGACACCCTTCTCGACGTACACCACCTCCCTGTCGTCGAACCGCTCGTCGACGATGGCGTTGCCCGAGCCGGAACCGATGACCACTAAGTCGACATGTCGCATGCCCCCATCATCGCCGGAGGAACGCTCAGGCACGAACAAGGCCGGGTCGACCGCTCCAAGCGTCCTGCGAGATGACGAGAAGCATCACCACTCCGGTGACCACGGCCGCGGCAGCAGCCGCCGTCCCTGTCCACAGCAGACCGAGGACGAGCCCGGCCACGCCGAGCACGGCCATCAGGACTCCGAGCCGGGTGAACATGGGGGTGTCGAAGGCACGCGCGAACGGCAGGAAGTGCAGTCCGACGGCCAACACGATCACACAGGGCAGGACGTCGACGCGCTCCACCGCTTCCAGAGCCAGCCGCCCCAGCTGGATCCCCAGCAGCATGCCGGCGACGCTGCCGAGGTACACCCAGCCCGCGCTGCGCGGCAAAGGCCCGGGCGGCACGAACAGGCGGGGCGTGATCAGCACCGCCCACACGAAGACTGCGAGCGCACCGGCCCAGACGAGCAGTGCTCCCATCGACACAGCGGCGGGCAGCTCGCCACGGTTGGCGTGGACGAAGACGCTGCCGCCGACCCCACCGATCACCGCTCCCCAGACCCGTGGGTGGCCCAGATGCTGGAGTCCACGACCGACATCCCCCGGCGTACTGATCATCTGCGAACCTGCCCTTGCATTGCCGTGTGTCGTTCGAATGAGCGAAGCGGAATCGCCAGGATCCCACTGAATGGCACCCGCCTTCGCACGCGGCTCACCGCCGCGCCGACGAACTATGCTCCATGCATGGACCGGCGCCACCTCGAGTACTTCGTGACGGTAGCGGAGCTGGGGAGCTTCACCCGCGCGGCCCAAGCGCTGTCCATCGCCCAGCCGTCGCTGTCCAACGCCATCGGGTGGCTCGAGCGAGATCTCGACACCCGACTCTTCGACCGACACGGCCGGGGCGCGCGGCTCACTCCGGCCGGCGAGGCCCTGCTCGAGCCCGCGCGACGCTCGCTGCGATCGTTCGAGGTGGCCCGCGGCGCGGTGCGTGCCGTGTCGCAGGCCGGTTTTGGTCGCTTGGCCATCATCACGAACACGCTGTGGGCCGTCGAGCCACTGGCCCGGTTGGTCGGCGAGTTCCGCGACCTGCATCCCCGTGTCCAGGTCACCGTGGCTGACCCGCGGTGGCACGGTGACGTGCTGGAGACCGTCCGGATGGGCGGCGCGGAGCTCGGCCTCGTCGACGGCACCCCTCCTGGCGGAACCCTGGCGAGCCGATGGCTGGCCGACCTCGAGATGATGGCCGTATGCCCTCCGGACGCGGAGTCGGCACTCGGCCACGAGGACAAGGGATCCATCACGATCGGCGATCTCTCGGAACGGGGCCTGGTGTGTACGCCCGACGGCACCGTTCTCCGAGGCATCGTCGCCGAACCGCTCGAAGCCGCGGGGCTGTCGACGGACGTCGCCGTCGAGACGGCTCACCTGGCCGCAGTGGCACCCCTGGTCCTGGCGGGAGCGGGCGCCGCCGTGCTGCCGAAGGCGATGGCCGAGGATGCCGCAGCCAAGGGAGCCCGAGTTCAACCGCTCGATCCACCCCTACGTCGGTCGGTACACGTGATCTGGCGCAAGCGTCGGGCCAGCGACCTGGCCCTGGGATTCGTCGACTTCTGCGTCAACGCCTGCGCCACCTCCGCGCCCTGAGTCATAGCAACCGGCTATCGCTGACCTAGTTCGGTCGCCGTTGCTCGCACGAGCGTCGCGGGACGAAACTCGGTGAGCCGTCCGACCCTGGTTCGCCGCAACCTGCTGGCCCGTCGGCCTGACCGATCCCGCCCGCCTGCCCCCGAGGAGATCTCATCGTGACCAGCTTCCACGCCGACCGGCATGTGCTGCCCGAGCCCGACCCAGCACAGGTCGTCGCGACAGCACTCGGTATCGAGGACCAGACCGCCGCCTTCGAGCCGGTGCGCCCGACCGTTCCCCCGCCGCAGGCCCCGAACGTCGTGATCGTCGTCATGGACGATCTGGGCTACGGAACCTCCAGCGCGTTCGGCGGTCCGTGCGCGATGCCGACAGCAGAGAACTTGGCCGAGGGCGGCCTGCGCTACTCCCGCTTCCACGTGACCGCGCTGTGCTCGCCGACCCGACAGGCCCTGATGACCGGCCGGAACCACCACTCCGTCGGCATGGGCGGCACCACCGAGATGGCCACGTCGGCCCCCGGCTACAACGGGTTCCGGCCCCAGTCTGCCGCCACGATCGCTCAGATCCTGCAGGGCAACGGGTACAGCACCGCGGCCTTCGGGAAGTGGCACCAGACCCCGCCGCGCGAGATCAGCCCGGTGGGCCCGTTCGACCGTTGGCCGACAGGCGAGGGCTTCGACACGTTCTACGGGTTCATGGGAGCGGAGATGAACCACTGGTACCCGCTGCTGTACGAAGGCACGACGCCCGTCGAGCCGGACCGGCGGCCCGAGGACGGATATCACCTCTCCGAGGACCTCGCCGACCGGGCGATCGAATGGGTACGCACCCAGCGCACCCTGACCCCGGACCGGCCGTTCTTCACCTACATCGCCCTCGGCGCCTCGCACGCGCCGCTGCACGTGGCGCCGGAGTGGCGGGAGAGGTATCAGGGTCGGTTCGCCCACGGCTGGGACGAGCAGCGCGAGCGCACGCTGGCCGAGCAGAAGCGGCTCGGCGTGGCACCGGCCGACGCCGAGCTGGCTCGCTGGGCCGACGGCGTACCCCACTGGGACGAGCTCTCCGATACGCAGCGGACGCTGTCAGCGCGGTTCATGGAGACCTTCGCCGGGTTCACCGAGCACGCCGACAAGCAGGTCGGGCGGTTCGTCGCCGCGCTCGAGGAGCTCGGGGCGATGGACAACACCCTGTTCGTCTACCTGCTCGGCGACAACGGCGCGTCGGGGGAGGGCGGGATCGAGGGCACCACGGTCGAGCATCGGCTCGGTCACGGCCTCGTGGACGACCCCGAGGAGATGATCGCGGACCTGGACCGGATCGGCGGCCCGGAGACGTACCCGATCGCGCCGGTCGGTTGGGCGCTGGCGCTCAACACCCCGTTCCAGTGGACCAAGCAGGTCGCCTCCCACTTCGGCGGGACCCGGGACGGCCTGATCGTGCACTGGCCGGAGGGGATCGCGGACCGCGGTGGCGTACGGGACCAGTTCCACCACGTCATCGACATCCTGCCGACGGTCCTCGACTGCGCCGGCGTCCCTCAGCCGACCTCCGTCGCAGGCGTCGCGCAGCAGCCGGTCGAGGGGACCAGCATGCGCTACACCTTCGACGCTGCCGACGCGACCGGGCGGCGGCGTACGCAGTACTTCGAGATGTGCGGCAACCGCGGGATCTACCACGAGGGCTGGATGGCGGTGACCCGCCACGGGACCCCATGGGAGATGGTCCCGCAGGGAGGGCGGCGGTTCAGCGACGACGTCTGGGAGCTCTACCACGTCGACACCGACTTCTCTCAGGCCCATGACCTGGCCGCAGCGCAGCCGGAGCGGCTGCGCGAGCTGCAGGAGCTGTTCCTCATCGAGGCCGCGAAGCGTCAGGTGTTCCCCCTCGACCCGAGGGTGACGGAGCGGGAGAACCCCACGCTGGCCGGGCGCGTCGATCTGCTCGGAGACCGCCGGTCGGTGACCTACCGCGGTGGCATGCGGCGGTTCACCGAGGAGACCACGCCCAACGTCAAGAACCGCTCCCACAGCATCACCGCTGACGTCGAGGTGCCCACAACGGGTGCCGCCGGAGTGGTCGTGGCCCAGGGCGGTCGGTTCGGCGGCTGGTCGCTCTACTGCGTCGAGGGCAAGGTCCGCTACGACTACAGCTACTTCGACCTCACCCACTTCACGGTCGGCGCCGAGAAGGCGCTGTCCCCTGGACGTCACCAGATCCGGATGGAGTTCCACTACGACGGGGACGGGCACGGCCTCGGCGGCGATGTGATCCTGGTGGTCGACGGCGACAAGGTCGCCCAGGGGCGGGTGGATCGGACGATCCCCTACTACTTCTCCTTCGACGAGACGCTGGACATCGGGGTCGACCTGGGCACGCCCGTGTCCAACGAGTACGCCGCGGTCGACAACGCCTTCACCGGCACCGTACACACGGTGCGGATCGACCTCGACGGGCCGGCCGCTCCCGACGATGCGGACGCCGACGCACAGCGCCGGCAACGCGTCTTCATCTCCCAGTGAGAACCGGGGACGGCCACGAGCTCCTCGTGGCCGTCCCCTCCGTCAAACGGTGGAATCACCTCAGGCGATAGCCGCGAACATCCGTCACGGCCTGTCCGGACGGACGGCCGGCACCTCTCCCGTCTCCGGGTCGAAGCCGTCCGCCCATTCCCCGGAGGCGAAGTCGTAGTCGACCGGATGACCTTCTTCGTCGGTGCGCTGGTACCAGTCGGTGTACCGCTGGTCGGTCGAGTCGACCTCGGCGCCGGCACCCTCCTCGGGACAGCTCGCCTCCACCACCTGGAGGGCGAAGTTGTCGCCGTACTTCTCCACCCCTTGGAGCACGGCGTTGCGGATCGCGGCGTCGGCGTAGCGGTGCCGCAGGGTGTACGGGTCGGTGGTGAGGTCGCGCACCCAGGCCACGATGATCAGCAGCATCACCAGCGCGAACGGCACCGCCGTGACGATCACCAGCTGCTGCAGTCCTGCCAGGGCGGTCGCGTCGCCGAGCAGCAGCATCACCACGGCGATGCCGGCCATCACCAGTCCCCAGAAGACGACCACCCAGCGGCTCGGCTCCAGGTGTCCGCGGGTCGACAGCATTCCCATCACCACTGACGCGGAGTCCGCGGAGGTGATGAAGAAGATGGCCAGCACCACGATGATCAGGTAAGGCAGCCACTCCAGGTAGGGCAGGTTGTCGATCATCGCGAAGAAGACCTGCGGCGGGGCCATGTCACCGGCGAGGGAGCCGTCCTGGGACATCGACATCGCAGTTCCGCCCATCACACCGAAGGCCACGAAGAGCAGTGTGGAGGGGATGAGGATCGTGCCGAGAAGGAACTGCCGGATGGTCCGTCCCCGGGAGATGCGGGCGATGAAGATGCCGACGAAGGGCGACCAGGAGATCCACCACGCCCAGTAGTACACGGTCCAGGTCGACTGGAACTCCTGAGTCTCCTCACCCCAGGACAGCGAGCGGCCCATCAGGTCGAAGAGCGAGCCCAGGTACTCCAGCTGCGCCGATGGCAGGAAGTTCAGCAGGAACAGGGTCGGCCCCACGGCCAGGATCAGCCCGACGACCCCGATCGTCAGCACGATGTTGATGCTCGAGAGGTAGCGGATGCCGCGGGCGACACCGGAGACGGCCGAGATCACGAATGCAACGGTGAGCAGCAGCAGGATGCCGACCACCATGACGTTCGTCAGCTGACCCACCCCGGTGACGATGCTGACGCCGGTCCCGATCTGCATCGCCGCGATTCCGAGCGCTGCGGCAGTGCCGAAGAGGGTGGCGACGATGGCGAGGATGTCGATCAGCTTGCCGACGAAGCCCTCGGTGAGTCGCTCCCCGAAGAGGTTGCGGAAGATCGAGGACATCAGCAGGCTTCGGCCGCGGCGATAGGCGGAGTACGCGACGGCGCCACCCACGAGCGCGTACATCGCCCAGGCATGAAACCCCCAGTGGAAGTACGTCTGCGCCATCGCCCGGTGCATCGCTTCGACCGATCCCGCCTCGTTGGTGAGCGGCGGCGGATCTGTGAAGTAGGTCAGCGGCTCGGAGGGGCCGAAGAAGATGACCCCGATCCCGATTCCTGCGGCGAAGAGCATCGCCACCCACGCGAAGGTGCTGAACTCGACTTCCTCGTTGTCCTTGCCGAGCGGGATCTTGCCGTAGGGCGAGAAGGCCAGGACCAGCAGCGAGACGAGCACCACGACGGCGACCGAGTTGAAGAGCCACCCGACGTTCCGCGTGGACCAGTCGAACGCGGTCTGGGCGACCGAGGCAACGCTGTCCGGTGCCGCGACGCCCCAGATCACGAAGGCGACCGTGAGCCCTCCGGCGATCGCGAAGACGAGCCTGTCGACGCTGTAGCGGCGCCGTTGCTCATCGATGGAGATACCAGGCACCAGGGCTGGATGCCGGTCATGGGGATATTTCGGGCGCATCGGATCGAGCTTCCCCAACGACTCCCCGACTCTGCGACGGGTGCGTCTTCCCTCATCCGCGTCGCGCGACTGGATAGCAGTCTGCTTCTCGTTCACAGCACAACCCCTCAGGTTCAGCGGCCCCGCGGTTGCCATCCCATGGTTCTGGCTCGTTACGATGCCTGCGCTTTGGTCTGAAACAGGATTGCAGCGAATCCGCCCAGGCGAACCCCTCGATTGGCTATCGCAGCCATAGGCGCCCGCAATGAGGACCGCAGAGCACAGCGCGCGACGATTCGAGGACCGCGCCGTGACGAGTCGATCGACAAGACGTACGCGGGCGGCGCGACGACAAGCAAGAAACCCGGCCCTTCGCTGCAGTGAAGATGCAGTTCAGAACCGGGTTTCAGGTGGTGGAGCTGAGGGGATTCGAACCCCTGGCCTTCTCATTGCGAACGAGACGCGCTACCAACTGCGCCACAGCCCCAAGCGATGAGAAACGTTAGCATCTCGTCGCGGGTGTTACCCAATCAGGATGGCCTCAGGTGCCGGTGGCGCGGTTGCGCGCAGCCTCGGCGGCCTCGGCTGCGGCACGCTCGGCCTCTTCGGCCTGACGGACGAGCTCGGAGTCGGCGGCGTTGCGACCCGAGCTCCACACGCCGGTGGCGTCCAGGTCGATGGTGCGCACGGCGCGGCGCGGCGCGGCCTCCTTGGAGACGTACGTCGGCAGCGGTGTCTCCACCGGCTTCCAGGAGCCCGCGGGGAACTGCTCACCGGTGTCGTCGTGCTCGACGACAGCCACCAGGTCGCCGGTGTCCTGGTCGATGTCGAAGGTGATCCGGGGCGGAGCGGCCGGCTCCGGCTCGGGAATGTCCTCGGGGAACGGGATCCGTGCCCAGACCTCTCGCTGGTGGCGCACGCTGAGTCGGCAGGTGACCAGCCAGGCGATGACCAGCGCACCCGGGATCGCGATCCACACCGGTCCGAAGACACCGAAGCCGGCGAGAGCGCCGACCACGACCAGACCGAAGACGAGCACGCCGAGCACGATGCTGCGGCGCTTGGCCGCGGCACGAGCCGCGCGGCGGCGTACGGCCATCGGGACGGGTCGCGGAGCAAGCTCCTCTGCCTCCTCGACCTCGGGCTCCGGCTTCTTCGACGACTTCTCGGTCACCAGGTCGGTGGAGTCCTTGCTGGTGGCCTCTCGGCGTGCGAGGATCCGACGGGACTTGGAGATCGCCGCGCTCGCCCGGCTCTTCGTCCCGTCCTCGGCCGTCGCGTTCTGCTCGAGCGCTTTAGGCACCAAGTACACCGCCCACGCCACGGCGAGGGCGACGAAGATGAGTGCGCTCGGGTCCACGTCAAGAAGCGTAGGAGCCATTACCAGCCCGTAGGCGGACGTGCTGTGGTGTGTCGCGTGTGACTTGTGTGATTTCAGCGGGACACGCCGGAGTCAATGCCTCATTCGGGTGACAAACCGAGTCTGGCCAGCATTCCTTGGTGACATTCTTCAACCGTTATCGCGAAGATACGGTGATCTCGCCAGGCTCCGTCGATATGCAGAAATCGGGGCGCATATCCGATCTCGTTGATGCCGAGCTTCTCCACCACGCGCAGCGAGTTGGAGTTCTCCGGCCGGATGCAGATCTCGACCCGGTGCAGCTTGGCGGTGGTGAAGCAGTGGTCGATGACGAGCGCCACCGCCAGTGGCATCACACCGCGGCCGGCGAAGCCCTGGTCGATCCAGTAGCCGATCGAGGCGAACTGCGCGGAGCCGCGCACGATGTTGTTGACCGTGACCTGACCTGCGAAAACCCCGTCCACTTCGATCGCGAACGGATAGGTGACGCCACGCTTGGCCTGACGCCGAAGACGACGTACGAGGTTGGCGAACGTCGTGGGCCGGGCAGTCGATCCCGGCGGCACGGTCGCATCCCACTGATGCAGCCAGGCCGCCGAACGGCGGCGCGCATCGGTCCATGCCTTGGCGTCGAGACGGTCGAGCGGGCGTACGGTCACCGCGCCGTGCGAGAGGACGGCGGGCCAGCCGGGGTCAGTCATCGAGGATCCCGATCAATGGTCGCTGCCGACCGACTGCTCCACGGCGTGGGGCAGCACCGGACGCAGCACGTCGATCGCGTCCTTCACGCCACCCCGGGACCCGGGAAGGTTCACCACCACGCACGCTCCGATCTGACCGGCCAGACCGCGGGACAGTAGCGCCGTCGGGATCTCTTTGGCCACTCCGGCCGCTCTGATGCCCTCGGCGATGCCGGGGATCTCGCGGTCGAGCAGCGGACGGGTGACCTCGGGGGTGCGGTCGGTCGGAGTCAGGCCGGTGCCTCCGGTGGTGAGAACGACCCGCGCTCCCTCCTCAGCAGCGCGGGCGATCGCCTCGCCGACCGGGTCGCCGTCGCGTACGACCTCGGGTGGGCCGACGTCGAAGCCGAGCTCTTCCAGGAAGACGACCAGGAGCGGGCCGGTGGTGTCCTCGTAGATCCCGGCCGAGGCGCGGTTGGAGGCGACGACGACGGCCGCTCGGAGACGCTCGCTCATCGCTGGAAGGTTCCTGACTTTCCGCCGGTCTTGGTCTCGACCCGGACATCGGTGATGACCGCCCGCTTGTCGACGGCCTTGATCATGTCGACCACGGTCAGGCCGGCGACGGCGACCGCGGTCATCGCCTCCATCTCGACACCGGTGCGGTCGGTCGTCTTCACAGTCGCGGTGATCTCGACGGCGTCGTCGGCGACGCTCAGCTCGACCTTGACGCCCGAGACCGCCAACGGGTGGCAGAGCGGGATCAGATCGGGGGTCTTCTTGGCACCCATGATCCCGGCGATACGGGCCACGGCGAGCGCATCGCCCTTGGGTACGCCCTCGCCGCGCAGCAGCTCGATGACCTCGGTCGAGACGAGGACGCGTCCGGACGCGGTCGCGGTGCGGGTGGTGACCGCCTTCTCGGAGACGTCGACCATCCGGGCCGCACCGGTCTCGTCGACGTGGGTGAGCCGGGGCTCGCTGTCGGTCATCAGAACTCCACGTCCAGCTCGATCACGTCCACCTCGGTGTCCGTGTCCAGCGCTGTCGTCTCCGGCGGGATCACGATGAGGCAGTTGGCGCCGGCCAGGTCGCCGATCAGATGGGACCCGGCGCCACCGACGGGCGAGACGACGGCGCCGTGGCTGTCGTACCACCCGCGCAGATACTGCTCCTTGCCCTCTGGAGACCGCAGCGGGCGGGTGAGGGCGGCGCGATGGGCCGGCCGAGCCTCGGGGGTCATGCCCATCAGCCGGCGCAGCGCGGGGAGCACGAAGAGCTCGAACGAGACGAACGAGGAGACCGGGTTTCCGGGGAGGCACAGGACCGGGATCCGCTCCTCGCCGATCCGCCCGAACCCCTGAGGCTTGCCCGGCTGCATGTTCACCGGGCCGAACCAGACCCCCTCCGGGGCCAGCGCCTCCTTGACCACGTCGTAGTCGCCCATCGAGACACCACCGGAGGTGACCACCAGGTCGGCCCGGACCAGCTGATCGGTGAGCGCGGTCATGAACGCCCTCGGCTCGTCGGGCACGATCCCGACGCGGTAGGCGATCGCGCCTGCACGGCGAGCTGCGCCCGCCAGCAGGAAGGAGTTTCCGTCGTAGATCGAGTCATGACCGAGCGTCTCGCCGGGCTCGCGCAGCTCGGTGCCGGTCGAGAGCACGACGACGCGAGGCCGCGGACGCACCGCCACCTGGGCGCGACCGACGGAGGCGATCAGCCCCAGGTGGCGCGGGCCGAGCACGGTGCCCGCAGGGACGAGCAGATCACCCTTGGCGACGTCCTCGCCCGCGTAGCGGACGTGCTGGGCCTGTTTCGGCGCCTGCCTGATCTCGACCGTGGCGACGCCGCGGTCGGTCCACTCGTACGGCACGACCGTGTCCGCACCCGTCGGCAGCGGAGCGCCGGTCATGATCTTCGCTGCCGCGCCGGGCTGGAGCGCCAGCAGGGACGCCTGCCCGGCGCCGATCTCGCCGACCACCGGCAACCGCACCGACCCCTCGGCCGATGCCGTCGTGACATCGGCGTACCGGACCGCGTAGCCGTCCATCGAGGAGTTGTCGAAGCTCGGGAGCGCGACCGCGGCATGGATGTCCTCGGCCACCGCCAGCCCGAGGCAGTCCATCAGGGGCTGCGGGTAGGCCGGCATCGGCTCGAGCTCGTCGAGAATGCGCTGGCGATATTCCTGGGGTGTCACCCCGGAAACACTAGTCGGCCAGGACCGTGGCAGGCGCGACGCGTTCGGCGTTGGCGCCGTCGAGCTCGACCGCACCGATGACCTGGACGCCCTTGCCGAAGGTCCAGTCGCCGTTGACCGTCAGCGACGAAGCCTTGCGCAACGACGGGGCGCCTTCGGGGAAGCGCTCGTCGAAGCTGGCGACGTACTTGTAGTAGTCGCCGTCCAGGTCGATGAACGGCACCTGCTCGGCGACCTGGTCGAGCACGAAGTCTTCGCCGATGTCGTAGACGTCCGAGCGGAGGACCAGCAGGTCGTTGGTCGTCTTGACCGGCACGAAGCGGTCGCGGCCGACCTCGATCAGCTGCGAGCCCTCGAAGACCTCGATCGCGGCCCCCATGGCGGTCTCGATCTGGACCACCTTCGGCGTCTTCGGATCAGCCGGATCGACGGTCTTCTCGTTGCGGATCAGCGGCAGGCCGAGGATGCCGTCGCGCTCGCTCAGGACCTTCTTGAGCGCCTTGAGGTCGAACCAGATGTTGTTGGTCGAGCAGTACTTGTGGCGGCCGAGGTCCTGCAGGGCCACCTTGTCCTCGTCGCGGGTCTGCGCGGTCTCACGCAGGATGAGCCGACCGTCGGACTTGCGGCGCGCGAAGTGACCGCCCTTGCGGTCGCTCGGGGTGCGGCGTACGGCCTCGATGGCGAAGGGAGCGCCGGACTTGGCGAACCAGCCCGCGACCTTCTCGTCGGGGACCGCGCCGAGGTTGTCGGAGTTGGAGACGAAGACCCGCTCGTAGCCCTGCTCGATGAGCAGGTCGAGGAGGCCGGTGTCGAGCAGCGCGGTGTAGATGTCACCGTGGCCCGGCGGGCACCACTCGAGCTCGGGGTCCTTGGGCCACTCGACCGGGGTCAGGTCGTCGACGAGCAGACGCGGCTCGCGGTTCTGCAGGAACTCCAGCGGAAGACCCTCGACGGGGAGGTCCTGGTAGCGCTCGAGCGCGGCCAGGCTGTCCTCGGAGGTGCGGAAGGAGTTCATCAGCAGCAGCGGGAGGCGTACGTCGTACCTCTCGCGCATGTGCAGGACCTGGCGGGCGATCACGTCCAGGAAGCTCAGGCCCTTGCGCACGCACAGCAGCGACTTCGCGCGGTCCATGCCCATCGAGGTGCCGAGGCCGCCGTTGAGCTTGATCACCGCGGTGGTCGAGATGGCGGCGTGCGCCTCCTCGTCGCTGACCTCGGCGTCGCTGATCGACGGGATGTCGACCGGCTCGATCGTGTCCTCGGGGATCATCCCGGTCTCGCCGTGCTCGAGCTGGCGGTAGTAATGTGCGAACGTCTGCACGGCGACGTCATCCACGCCGGCATCGCGCATCTTCGCCATTGCCTTGGCCAAACCTGGGCTACCCATAGAGGAGAGCCTAGGCTGTCGTTGTGTCGGGTTCACACACCCCTCCGGGTTCTGACGGTCCAGCCCCCGCTGACTTCGTGGGGCGCAAGACTGCCCTACGCGACCAGCTGCTGACCACTCGGCGCCGCATCGGGCTCCCCGAGCTCGGTTCGCTCGCGCGTTCGCTCGCGGAGGTGGTCATCGAAATTCCAGAGGTACGCCGGGCCGCAACCGTTGCGCTCTACGTCTCGATCGGCACCGAACCGGGCACCGGACCGCTTCTCGACGAGCTCGATGCAGCAGGGACACGTGTCCTGCTCCCGTGTCTGCTGCCGGACAACGATCTGGACTGGGCCGTCTATGACGGGGACCTGGTTCGGGCGCCTCGCGGATTGTTGGAGCCGGGCGGGGAGCGGTTGGGCGTGACCGCGGTCGCCGACGCGGACGTGGTGCTGGTCCCAGGTCTGGCCGTCGACCCGCAGGGCCGGCGGATGGGACGAGGCGGCGGATCCTACGACCGCATCCTCGCTCGGGTGCCGGCCGGGACCCTCACCTGCGTACTCCTCTATCCGTGGGAGATCGGTGTCTCGGTGCCCGTCGAGCCGCACGACCAGGCCGTCGGCGCGGCCGCGAGCGCGGAGGGAATGCAGCGCTTCTCCTAGGCGTTCGCTAATATTGGCAGTCGCGCCCGTCGAGTGCCAGATTCTGTTCTAGGAGAAACGTGCCCACCTATCAGTACGCCTGCACCGAGTGCGGCCACGCCTTCGACCAGTTCCAGAGCTTCAGCGAGGCTTCGCTGACCGAGTGCCCCGAGTGCAGCGGCAAGCTGCGCAAGGTCTTCAGCGCCGCCGGGGTCGTCTTCAAGGGCTCCGGTTTCTACCGCACCGACTCCCGGTCCGGATCGTCCAGCTCGAGCTCCTCGGACTCGAGCTCGTCCTCGACCTCTTCGCCGGCGCCCGCCGCGGCCTCCAGCTCCTCCGACTGACGCCGAGACGTCACGCCCGTCGGCCGAAGCGTCACGCGCGTCGGCCGAGATGGCACCGCGATGCCATCTCGAACGACGTGAGTGACGCCTCGGCAGGTGGTTATCCACAGGTTTTCCCACAGGCTGCTCAGGACTGTGGATAGCGAGATGCGGGAACTGCGGGGGCGGCTTAGCGTGCCCGCATGTTCACTCGACTCACGTCCCTGTCCCGCCGCGTACGCCGCGGGGTCCTCGCCCACCGACGCCTGCTGGCGTTCCTGCTGACCGCCTCCGCGGTCGCGATCGGGTTCTCGGCCACTCGCCCGGCTCCACCCGACACCTCGACGATGGCGGTCGCGGCCCGAGATCTGCCGGTCGGCACGGTCCTCACCGCCGCCGACCTGACCGACGTCGAGACCGACCCCGGCCGCATGCCCGCTGACCTCGCCGAGGCCCCGCTCGGCGAGCGGCTCGCGGCTCCGCTGCGGCGCGGCGAGCCCGTCACCGACGTACGCCTCGTCGGCCCCTCGTTGACCGACGGCCATCCCGACCTGGTCGCCGTGCCGGTCCGGCTCCCCGATGCCGAGATGGCCGCGCTGCTCCGCGTCGGCGACACCGTCGACCTCTACGCCACCGATCCCGCGACCGCCGAGACCGTGTTGGTCACTACCGACACGCTGATCCTCAGCCTCCCTCAAGGCACGGAACCGAGCGGCGATGATTCGATGACACAAGGAAAGACCGAAGGGTTTGGCGTCACGAACGCTTCGGCGGGGCGTCTGGTCATCGTCGGAGTCGCCGCGAACAGCGTCGAGGACGTCACGTCCGCAGGGGTGGGCGGCTACCTCACCTTCGCGTACTGACAGCCCAACGAACGCCACTTCCGGGGTCTCCTACACCTCACACAATGAGCAACAGGAGAAAGCAAGACATGGACGGTTTCAAGAAGTTTCTGCTCCAAGGCGACCTGATCAAGCTGGCGGTCGCCTTCATCATGGGTGCCGCGTTCGCCTCGGTCGTCACAGCGACGGTCGACGTGATCATGGACCTGATCGGCAAAGTCGGCGGTACGCCGAACTTCTCAGACTACGAGCCGGGCGGAGTAAGCATCGGCGCCTGGCTGACCGCTGTCATCGCCTTCATCATCATGGCCGCGGTGGTCTACTTCATGATCGTCAAGCCCTACACCCACGCCAAGGAGCGCTACTTCCCGGACCCGGACCCGGGCGAGACCGAGGTCGACATCCTCAAGCAGATCCGCGACAGCCTCAGCGCCCGCTGACGCGTTCGCACCCCAGGTGCCGTCTCACCCACCGTGGTGAGGCGGCACCTGCGATTTCAGCCAACGATCCGACGCCGACTCCCCCGACTCAGCCGACGGCTCCCGCTCGTCGCTGGTCGTCTCCGGAAGTGCGTCACCGAAGATTCGCGCCAGCCGCTGCTTGCGCTTCCACTCCGGCTCCTTCGGTTCATTCTGCTCCGTCGACACATCCCGGTCGGACATCAGCACAGTCCTGCTGACTCGCGGGCCGCCTTGGCATCCTCGGCGATCTGGGCGAGCTCATCCTCGGAGGCTCCACTGCTCGCGCCACCGGAGGCAGGCTCCGAGGACTCGGTGGAATCAGACTCGTCGCCGGGCGCCGAGCCAGCAGTCTCGCCGTCAGTCGCCTCGCCGGTCGCCTCGTCACCCGCCGCCGCGTCGTCCGACTTCTTGCTCTTCTTGCCGGAGGCCTCACCAGCGTCCAGTGCGCCGGCAGCGATCTTCTTGGTCAGCGGCTTGTCGTTGGCGATCGCCTTGAAGACATTCTTTGCTTTCTCAGGGTCGAGGACCACCGTGTTGTCGTTCTGCGGGTCGGTGACCACCGGAATCGTAAGGAACTTGATGTTCTCCATCCCGATGCTCTGGAAGCCGACCCCGATCTTGGCCATCGTGTCGAGGTTGTCCTTGAGGCCCTCGTCCATCGTCAAACCCTTGGTCGCAGCATTCAAGAAGCCGAGCACCTTCGTAGGACTGGACAGGGTGTCCCCGGAGAGCAGTTTGGCCGCCATCGAGCCGATGAACGCCTGCTGGCGTTGGGATCGGTGAAGATCACCGCCGTTGCCGAGACCGTGCCGCAAGCGGACATAGTTGAGTGCCTGTTTACCGGTCAGCTTCTGGTCGCCGGCTTCGAAGTGAGCGCCGGTGAAGGGGTCATCGACCTCTTCGGGGATACAGACGTCCACACCTTCGATGGCGTCGACCATCCCCTTGAAGCTCGTGAAGTCGACCACCACAACATGGTTGACGGTGATGTCGCACTTCTTGCCGCACATGTCGTTGGCTACAGACTCGAGCTGGGTGACTGTACAGGCGGGGCCGCCGGCCGAGTAGGCCTCGTTCCAGCGGACGTACTCGGCCGAATCGGACTTGCCGTCTTCGGTCTCGCATGACGGTCGATCCACCATCGTGTCGCGCGGGATCGAGACGCCGTAGGCGAACTTTCGGTTGGCCGAAAGGTGCAGCAGAATGGTGGTGTCGGACCGTTGCCCCCCTCCTGCCTTGCCGTCGACATTGCACCCTTTGCAGTCACGACTGTCCGAACCCATCACGAGGATGTTGATCGGTTCCTTCGGGCCGACATCAGCGGCCTCCTCGCCAAGACTGACGGTGTCGATGTTCGACCGCAGGTCGCGGTAGGTGTAGACGGTGAACAGCCCGACCAACAGCGCCAGCACGAGCAGGGTCGAGCTGAGCACCTGCCACACACTGATCCGCGGCCGGTCGCGATCTTCGCGTTCGTCCGCCGGATAAGGGGCGTACGGCTCCTCGTAGCCATCCCGGAGCGACCCGTCGTCGTAGAGCTCGTCGTCATAACCCCCCGCGTACGCAGCATCGCGTCGCCCGGCGGCGGGATAGGCCTCGTGACGGGCCGCGTGCAGCTCGTCGCGTGAGGTGGTGCGCTCCTGGGGACGCTCGGCCGGGGCCGGGCGAGGCGCGACGGTGGTCGCGGCGGGGTCGTTCCAGTCGAACTCGCGGGCAGCCGGCGGGGCCAGCTGCTGGTCGGGGGCCTTCGGTGTCGGCGGAGCAGGCTGGGGATCCTGGCGATACCACTCCTGCGCGGGCGCGACCGCGGTCTCCTCCACGGCGGGCACCGGCGGCACGGGAGCCGGCGGCGGAGGTACGTCCCGCGCGGGACGCGACGTCTCCCGCAGCGGCGGGGCGACCATGGTCGCGTCCGGGTCGTTCCACTCCTGCGGGGCGGGCGGAGCCGGCGTCGGGGTGGCCCGCGAGCTCCCCCGGCCCATCGCCTGATAGCGCTCGGCCCGAGGGACCTCTCGCTGAACCGGCTCCCGTCGCTCCGGCTCGGCGCGTGGCGGTTCGGGGCGTACCGGCTCAGGGCGCGGCGGCTGGGCGCCACGGGGATCCGCCTGGGCCGGCTCCTCCCGGATCGGGCGCGCAGCCCGGCGACCGCCGCCGGACCCTCCCGGAGCGGGAGGCGGCGGCGACACGAAGTCGGACTGCGGCCGCGCGGCCCGCCGTCCACCACCGGGCTCCGCCGACGGCTGGTCTATCGGTACGTCCGCGGCTCGAGCGCCACGGCCGGAGCGAGTCCCCTCGGACTCCTCGCCCGCAGCCTCGTCGGCGCCGTACATCCACTCGAATCCGGACACGCCCGAGCCTGCGTCCTCACCCCCACGGCGGGGAGGCATAGGGGGGCTAGGCATAGATCACCGTCACTCGTCGCTTGATTACGGGGGGATTCGGGTTGAGTCGACGGTGACTCAACCTACGCGAGAATCCCAAGTTTGACCTGAGACCGCTTCGAACCCCAAACCGTAGTATGACTCGTCATCATGGCAAGATATCCGCGAACGCCCCAGTAGCTCAGTGGATAGAGCAGCCGCCTCCTAAGCGAAAGGTCGCAAGTTCGACTCTTGCCTGGGGCACCAGTTCCACACATAACCCCATAGCAGCGCGCCCTACGACGCCTCGACGACCTCGAACCGGATCCCAGCATCCTGCAGGCGAGCCAGCAGCGCATCCCCCATCGCGACCGCGGTGGTGACCGATCCGGAGGTCTCGGGGAGCGTGTCGAAGGCGAGGCACAGCGCCGACTCGGCGAGCATCTTGGCGGTCTCGGTGTAGCCCGGGTCGCCACCGGACACCTGGGTGTGGATCTTCCGACCTCCGGTCTCGGCGACGAAATCGACGGTGAACCACGACTTCTCGCGGCGGCCCTCGGAGGGGCCGGTGCCCTGCTTGACCCGCTCGCCCAGCTTGGCCCGCAGCGGCGGCACCTGCATCGCGAGCGCGAGGGCACCGACACCGACGGCACCGCCGACGGCGTACCTCAACGTCTTGGTCCCGGCGAAGTGCGAGTAGGTGAAGGCGGGTCCGTACGCCTCCAGCGCCTGGCCGGAGCGGGCGACGATGAACGGATCGATGGTCGGCAGCGGCAGCAGCCAATAGCCCAGGTCGCTGTCGCGACCGACCGAAGGCTTCGCAGCCCGAGACCTACGCCCCGCCGGCCGCTCCTCGAGCGCCCGACGCTCACGCGAAGCCGCTGCCATCTCCTTGGGCCGCGACATCTGCCCGAGTGCGGAGTGGAAGGTGCCGCCGGAGAAGGTGGCGTTGGAGCGTACGACGCCCTTCATCGTCAGCGGTGCGGTGATCGCGCCGCCGGCGGAGGCAGCGAGCTCGCGCACCGTGTAGAAGGCGCCGAGGTCGTGCGGGATCGAGTCGAACCCGCAGGCGTGCACGATCCGGGCGCCGTTCGCGCGGGCGGTCTCGTCGTACTTCACGAACATCCGGTCGACGAACTCGGGCTCTCCGGTCAGGTCCACATAGTCGGTGCCGGCCTCCGCGCAGGCCTTGACCAGAGGCTCGCCGAACTCGAGGTAGGGCCCGACCGTCGTGATCACGACCCGCGAACGAGCCGCCAGCGCGACGAGGGAAGCGGAGTCGTTGACGTCGGCCTGGATGAGCTCGACGTCGGCGGAACCGAGCGAGTCGCGCACGGCCTCGAGCCGCGACAGGGAGCGGCCCGCGAGCGCCCACCGCAGCCCCTGGGGCGCGTGCTCGGCGAGATATTCGGCCACCAGCCCTCCGGTGAATCCGGTCGCGCCGAACAGGACGATGTCGAGATCGCGAGAGGTCGTCATAGCCGCTACCTTTCCAGAACCAACGAAATCCGAGACGGCACGGGTCGGCGAGTGATCCAATGTTGCATCAAGAGGGATACGCTTAGGCGGTTTCTTTTGTGATGAACATCGAGATGAGCGACCAGGCACCATCCCCGACCACGAGATGAGCGAGACGAGCCTGTGGGTGACGCGGTGATCAGCGTTGTGCTGGCCGACGGTCACGACGTCGTGCGTGTCGGCGTGCGTACGGTCCTACGACCCGAGTCCGACATCGAGGTCGTCGGTGAGGCTCGCACCGCCGCCGAGGCACGGCCGCTGATCGCGACGCTCCGCCCTGACGTGCTCATCCTCGACTCCTACCTGCCCGACTCCTCCGGCGTCGCGCTGTGCCGTGAGGCGCTGGCGATGAAGAGCGACATCCGATGCCTGATCCTGGCCACCGACGCCGACGACGAGGTGATGAGCCAGGCGATCATGGCGGGCGCGGCCGGTTATGTGGTCAAGCAGATCGAGGCGTCGAGCCTGGTCTCCGGCGTACGTCTGGTGGCCAGCGGCCACACCCTCTTCGACCCCGAGGCGGCGGCCAAGGTGGTCCACAACGTCGAGGAGCGGCGCCGGATGCACGGGGTGGTCGCCGAGCTGACCCCGCAGCAGCGCCGGATCCTGGTGCTGCTCGCCGAGGGCATCTCCAACCGGCAGATCGCCGATCGTCTGGTGCTGGCCGAGAAGACCGTGAAGAACCACATCACCGGGCTCCTCGCCAAGCTCGGCGTCAGCCACCGCACCCAGGCCGCCCTGATGGCGAGCCAGCTGCTCGAAGACGGTGTCGTGCCGCGACCTGCACCCCCTGCCGACGACATGAGGCAGCCCAAGGGCGCGGGACCGAGCGGCGGACTGATGCCCCCGCATCCCCGCGGCCAGTCCCCTTCCCGTGCGCCCGGCCGATCCCTGTAGTCCTCTCCTCCGATCCAGGTACCGTGGATGGCATGTGCCGCAACATCCGCCCACTCCACAACTTCGAGCCGCCCGCCACCAACGACGAGGTCACCGCTGCCGCCCTGCAGTTCGTACGCAAGGTGAGCGGCACGACCAAGCCTTCTGCCGCCAACCAGGAGGCCTTCGACCAAGCCGTCGCCGAGATCGCCCACATCACCCGGCATCTTCTCGATGACCTGGTCACCAACGCGCCCAAGAAGAACCGCGAGGTCGAGGCCGCGAAGCGCAAGGCTCGCGCCGAGGGCAGGTACGCCTCGTGACGCTCGCTTCGGCGAGCGCGAGCACCACCGATTCGTACGCCGCAGCGCTGGCCCTCCTCCAGGACCGTCCACTCGTGGTGCTGACCGGGGCCGGGGTCTCGACCGACTCGGGCATCCCCGACTACCGCAGCCCGGGCAGCCCGTCCCGGCAGCCGATGACCTACCAGCAGTTCATCTCCGGACCGCAGGAACGGCAGCGCTACTGGGCCCGCAGCCACCTCGGCTGGCGGCGGATGGGCAGCGCGGTGCCGAACGCCGGCCATCGCGCCCTGACCCTGATCGAGCCTGAGCTGCTGATCACCCAGAACGTCGACGGGCTGCACGAGCAGGCCTCACCGGAACTGGCCCGGAGCGGTCGGATCGTGCCGCTGCACGGTCGGGTGGCCGACGTGGTCTGTCTCTCCTGCCGCACGGTGAGCCCGCGACGCGAGCTCCAGGAGCGGATGGAGGTGCTCAACGCCGGTTGGGCCGAGGCACATGCGGACGTGGAGTCTCGCCCGGACGGCGACGTCGCGCTCGAGGAGACCCAGGACTTCGTCGTGCCCGACTGCGAGATCTGCGGCGGCATCCTCAAGCCCGATGTCGTCTTCTTCGGAGAGAACGTCCCCAAGGACCGGGTCGCCCGGTGCATGGAGGCGGTCGACGCAATCGCAGGGAGGGGCGTACTGCTCGTCGCGGGATCGAGCCTGGCAGTGATGAGCGGCTACCGGTTCGTGCGCCGGGCGGCAAAGGCCGGGACCCCGGTCGTCATCGTCAACCGAGGCGCCACCAGGGGCGACGGGGAGGCGACGTACAAGCTGGAGGTCGGAACCAGCGAGTTCCTCACCACCGTGGCGCAGAGCAGGTCCGGAGCCTCAGGCAGAGCGTGACTCGATCGTCGGCAGACTGCCCATCCGGCCGGCAGCCTCGTCGACGGACAGTCTGGCTCCGATGAAGAAGTGGTAGACCGGCCCTTCGTCGATCAGCAGGACCTTCGCGCTGTGGAACTCGCCACCGAGGTCGGTGAGCACGATCTCCTCGCCGCGCTCGAGGTGACGGGTCAAGCCGGTGTCGGTGTGGTGGACGGCGACTGGGCGGAACGTCTCATCCAGCTCGCGACCGCGAGCGGGCAGATGAACGATCTCCATAGAGCTCTCCCCTCCGGAGACCCCCGCAAGTCTCGACATGACAACCACTGAAACCCATACCGATCACCTGGGTTACAGCAGGCCCTGCACGTCAAACATAAGCATCTAGGACCTAATCGGTCCAGAGTTGCGTGCCAGATTCTGCCGACGTCGAGAGAATTTCACCCGGTGTTACTGCGGGTCAGAGCGCCTTGACGAAGATGTGGTCCGCGGCCTCGGGGATGATCTCCGCGGTCTCCCCACCGGAGCCGAGCAGGACTCCGTCAGGGGTCGCCTTGATCGCCACGGTCTGGTCGGGGGTCGCACCGACCCGGCGCAGAGCGCTCATCAGCGACTCGTCCTTCTGCATCTCCTCGGAGATACGTCGCACCAGGACGGTGGCGCGCTCGGAGCCTGCTGCCGCCGTCAGCGACTGGACGCCGGCCATGAAGTCCTCGTCGGCGGGCTTGCCGCCGAGCTCGTCGAGGCCGGGGATCGGGTTGCCGTAGGGCGACTCGGTCGGGTCGCCTAGGAGATCGAGCAGTCGCCTCTCGACGGTCTCCGACATGACGTGCTCCCAGCGGCACGCCTCCTCGTGGACCAGCTCCCAGTCGAGGCCGATGACGTCGGTGAGCAGCCGCTCGGCGAGCCGGTGCTTGCGCATCACCCGGGTGGCCAGGCGAAGGCCTTCGTCGGTGAGCTGCAGGTGGCGGTCACCCTCGACGGTGAGCAGACCGTCCCGCTCCATCCGGGCGACGGTCTGCGAGACCGTGGGGCCGGACTGGTGCAGACGCTCGGCGATGCGGGCGCGCAGCGGAACGATTCCCTCTTCGACCAGCTCGTAGATCGTGCGAAGGTACATCTCGGTGGTGTCGATGAGGTCGCTCACGAGTTGATCCTACATCCTTGAATCGATCAGAAAAACCGAACGAGCAGGGCGTGTCCGAGACGGCGACCTGCAGCGGAGATCGTGAGGGCGATCCCTTAGGAGCCCTGGCGTTCGAGGGCTTCGTTGTATCGAGACAGCATACCGCTGAGCTGGTCGATGTCGTCCGGACTCCAGTCGGCAAGCCGGTCGTTGAAACGTACGCGGCGCTCCCGCGCCACCCGGTCGAGCCCCTCGCGCGCCTTGACGGTCACCGAGACCAGGCTGGCGCGACCGTCCTCCGGGTCGGGGTGGCGCTCGAGGAGGCCGAGGTCGATGATCGTCTGCACCATCCGGCTGACCGCACCCTTGTCGATGCCGAGGCCGTCTACGAGAGCCGAGGCGCGCACCGGGCCGTGCTCGGCCAACCAGGTCAGCAGCATGTAGCCGCCCGGCGGCAGGTCGGGGTGGAGCATCCGTCCACGGGCGCTCATCGCCCGCTTCCCGCGCCGCAGGAAGACTCCGAGCTCCGCCTCGAGCCGGATCAGCGCCTCCACCCGGGTGGCGTCGATCTGGTCGCTCTCAGCGGACTCGTCGGTGGCAGTCATCTCCGCACAGCTTCCTCGACCTCGGTCTCGGCCTCAGCGAGGGCCTTCTTCTCGGGGAGATCGTCCACGGTCGTCTTCAGCGGGACCTCCCTGATGCCCACGATAGCGACCAGGGCGAGAAGTGCGCACGGGATGGCCACCAGGAAGAGGTCGGCGGTCGCGACGGCGAAGGCGTGCTCGTAGAGCGCCTGCACCGCGCTCGGCATGCTCGCCGGGTCGGCGAGGCCGCCGCTCTGCAGACTCTGGAGCTCCTCGGGGGTGACCTTCCCGCTGGCCACCAGCTCCGGGATCCCGTCGGTGATGACGTCCTCGACCCGGTGGGAGAGCACGGCGCCGAGCGCGGCGATGCCGATCGAGCCACCCATCGAGCGGAAGAAGGCGACGACAGAGGAGCCCGCGCCCATGTCGCGGTTGTCGAGGTTGTTCTGCACCGCGAGCACGAGGTTCTGGTTGGTCGCCCCCACCCCGAGGCCGACCACTGCCATGAACGCACCCACCACGGCCAGGTTCGTGTGCTCGTCGATGGTGCTGAGCAGGTAGAGGCCGATCGGCAGCATGGTGCCGCCGAAGATCAGGTAGCGCTTCCAGCGACCGGTGGAGCTGATCAGCCGGCCGGTGACCATGCCCGCCGTGGAGAGCCCGAGCACCATGCAGATCGACATCAGACCGGCGTGGGTCGGGGTCATGCCGCGAGCGGTCTGGAAGTACTGCTGCAGGTAGACCGTCGCACCGAACATCCCGGCACCGACGAAGAACGAGGCGAACGTGGAGAGCACCATCGTCCGGTCGCGGAAGAGGCGCAGCGGGATGATCGGCTCCTTGGCGACCTTTCCCTCGACCAGGATCGCGAGGGCGAGCACGACGATGCTGCCCGCGACCAGGGCGTACGACGTCAGCGAGGCCCACTCGAAGGACTCACCACCCAGCGTGACCCAGATCAGCAGCGCCGAGACCCCTGCGACGAGCAGGAAGGCACCGAGGTAGTCGATGCTGACCTCGCGGCGTACGTGCGGGAGGTGCAGGGTCTTCTGGAGCAGGACGAAGGCGATCACCGCGAACGGCACACCGACGTAGAAGACGCCGGGCCAGCCGAACGAGGAGTCGACGATCACGCCGCCGACCAGCGGGCCGATGACCGTGGCCAGGGCGAACACCGCGCCGATGTAGCCGGAGTAGCGACCGCGCTCACGCGGGGAGACGATCATCGCGATGATCACCTGGATCAGGGCGACGATGCCACCCATGCCGAGGCCGGCGATGACACGTCCGGTGATGATGACCGGCATCGACGGCGCCAGACCACAGATCGCCGAACCGACGATGAACAGGCCGAGCGCGACCTGGACCAGCATCTTCTTGTTGTAGAGGTCGGCGAGCTTGCCCCAGATCGGCGTGGTCGCGGTCATCGCCAGCATGCTCGAGACGACGATCCAGGTGTAACCGCTCTGGGTGCCACCCAGGTCGGTGACGATCCGCGGCAGCGCGTTCGCGACCGACGTGCTGGACAGCATGGCGACGAAGAGCGCCATCAGCAGGCCCGAGAGGACCTCCATGATCTGGCGGTGGGTCATCTCCGGCGCGACGATGGCCTGCGAAGACTGGTGGGACTCTGACAAGGACTGACTCGGCTCTCGCTCACATTGGTTGAATATCGGCAACCAATGTACTTCGGTTTAGTTGCTAAAACCAACTTGTGCCATGGATCGAGTCGCGTACGAGTCCGAAAACGGGGCGACCCGCAGGCGGGCCGGGTGGCCAACCCGGTGGATGAGTCCGGTACGCCTGCGGGTCGGGTGGCTGCTGGTGAATTGCCAGCCCCATCCTGGTTGGAGGGCTGCTAGCGAGCAGCCACCTCACGCATCCAATCGTTCTTCATCTGATCGGATCACCTCCTTTCCCGTGTGCCTCAACGGTAGGCGCCGAGCGACATCGGGATCAAAGGGTTTATTTCACGCCGTCGCCGGCTCCTCCTCGACGAGCGGGTGACTGAACTGCGACTGGTAGAGCTCGGCGTACGCGCCGCCGGCTTCGAGCAGTTCGGCGTGGTTGCCCTGCTCGACGATCGCACCGTCGCGCATGACCAGGATCAGGTCGGCGTCGCGGATCGTGGAGAGCCGGTGGGCGATCACGAAGGACGTACGGTCCGAGCGCAGTGCTGCCATCGCGTGCTGCAGGAGCAGCTCGGTGCGGGTGTCGACCGAGGAGGTCGCCTCGTCGAGGATCAGGAGCGACGGCTCGGCGAGGAAGGCCCTGGCGATGGTGACCAGCTGCCGCTCGCCCGCCGAGAGGTTGCCGCCCTGGTCGGTGACCAGGGTGTCGTAGCCGTCGGGCAGCGAGTGCACGAACCTGTCGACGTACGTCGCCCGGGCCGCCTCGAGCAGCTCCTCGTCGGTCGCGGTCGGCCGGCCGTAGCGGATGTTGTCGCGGATCGTGCCCTCGAAGAGCCAGGTGTCCTGGAGAACCATGCCGGTGCGTTCACGCAGGTCGGATCTTGGGATCGAGGCGATGTCGGCACCATCGAGGGTGATCCGGCCGGCGTCGAGCTCGTAGAAGCGCATGATCAGGTTGACCAGGGTGGTCTTGCCGGCACCCGTGGGACCGACGATCGCGACGGTCTGCCCGGGGCGAGCCACCAGGGACAGGTCCTCGATCAGGGGATTGTCCTTGTCGTAGGAGAAGCTCACCTGCTCGAACCGGACCTCGCCGGCTCCGGCGCCGTTCCGCGGAGTGCCGACCTCGGCCGACTGCTCCTCGGCGTCGAGCAGCTCGAAGACGCGCTCGGCCGAGGCGACGCCCGACTGGAGCAGGTTCATCATCGAGGCGAGGGTGGTGATGGGCTGGGTGAACTGGCGCGAGTACTGGATGAAGGCCTGCAGCTCACCCAGGCTCAGGGCTCCGCTGGCGACCCGGAGCGATCCGACCACGCAGACCACCACGAACATCAGGTTGCCGACGAACATCATCAGCGGCATCAGGATCCCGCTGATGAACTGTGCCTTGAAGGACGCGGCGAAAAGCTTGTCGTTCTCCTCGGCGAAGGTCTTCTCGACCTCCTCCTGACGCCCGAAGACCTTGACCAGGTCGTGGCCGGAGAAGGTCTCCTCGATGTGACCGTTGAGCTTGCCGGTGTGGCGCCACTGCGCCACGAACTGTCCCTGCGACCGCTTCATCACTGCGCCGGTCACCACCAGCGAGACGGGCACAGCGAGCAGCGCGATCAGGGCCAGCACCGGGCTGATCCAGAACATCATGAACAGCACCGTGACCAGTGTGAACAGAGCGGTCAGCACCTGGCTGAAGGTCTGCTGCAGGGTCTGACTGATGTTGTCGATGTCGTTGGTGACCCGGCTGAGCAGCTCGCCGCGCGGCTGCTTGTCGAAGTAGGAGAGCGGGACGTTGTGGACCTTCTTCTCGACGTCCTCACGCAGCCCCTTCACGGTGCCCTGGACGACCGAGTTGAGGATCCAGCCCTGCACGAAGGAGAGCAGCGAGGCCACCAGGTAGACGGCGAGCACCACGAGCAGCGCATTGCGCAGCGCGTCGAAGTCGACGCCCTGGCCCGGCGTGACGTAGTCCATCCCGGAGAGCATGTCGGCGACCCTGTCGTCGCCCTGGGCCCGCAGCCCCTCGACCGCCTCCTCCTGGGTGACGCCGGCCGGGAGCTCCCGGGAGAAGATGCCGCCGAAGATGATGTCGGTCGCCTTGCCCAGCAGCCACGGCCCCAGCGACATCAGCGTGACGCTGATCGCGGCCAGGACGATGGTCGCGGCGGCGTGGAGCCTGTATGGCGCCATCCGGCGCAGCAGGCGCTTGGCCGAGGGGACGAAGGTCATCGCCTTGTCCCCCACCGCGCCGCCCGCGCCCATCGGGCCGGGGCCGCCCTGGGGACGTACGATCCGCTCGGTCTTCTTCATCTGGCCGTTCGTCTGGTCGCTCATGCTGCGGCCTCCTCGGAGGATGCTGACCGAGTTACCTCGGTGTGGATGCAGTTCCTTCGCGGAACTCCACGAAGGAAGTGAGCGCTCACCGAGTTACCTCGGTGAACATTCCGCGGGTCGCTCATGCCGCCGCCTCCTCTGCGCTGAGCTGGGAAGAGACGATCTCCTGGTAGGTCGCGTTCGCCGCGAGCAGCTCCTCGTGGGTGCCCTCACCGACGATGGCGCCGTCCTCGAGCACGAGGATCTTGTCGGCGTCGCGGATGGTGGAGACGCGCTGGGCGACCAGGATGACGGTGGCGTTGCGGGTCTCGGGGGCGAGCGCGGCGCGGAGCCGGGCGTCGGTGGCGACGTCGAGCGCCGAGAAGGAGTCGTCGAACAGATAGATGTCAGGACGCCGCACCAGCGCGCGGGCGATCGCCAGGCGTTGTCGCTGCCCTCCGGAGACGTTGGTGCCACCCTGGTCGATCTCGGCGTCGAGACCGGTGCCGTCCGCGGGCGCCATCCGCTCTACGAAGTCACGCGCCTGGGCGACCCCGAGCGCGTGCCAGAGCTCCTCGTCAGTGGCGTCCGGCTTGCCGTGGAGCAGGTTGGACCGGACCGTGCCGGTGAAGAGGAAGGCCTTCTGCGGCACCAGCCCGAGGCTGCTGCGCAGGGTGGCCGGGTCGAGGTCGCGTACGTCGGTCCCACCGACCTGGACGACGCCGGCCGTCGCGTCGAAGAGCCGCGGGACCAGGCCCAGGAGGGTCGTCTTGCCGGCGCCGGTGGAGCCGATGATCGCGACGGTCTGGCCGGGCCGGGCCTCGAAGGTGAGGTCGTGGAGGACGGGGTGGTCGGCGCCGGGGTAGGTGAAGCCGGCCCCCACCATGTCGACGTGCCCACGCCGGGAGATCTCGGTGACGCCCGCGGCCGGCGGCACCACGCTGCTCTCGGTGTCGAGGACCTCGGCGATGCGGTCGGCACAGACCGAGGCGCGCGGCACCTGCATGAGCATGAAGGTGCCCATCATGATCGACATCAGGATCTGCATCAGGTATTGCAGGAAGGCGGTCAGCGGACCGACCTGCATCAGCCCGTTGTCGACCCGGATGCCGCCGAACCAGATCACCGCGACGCTGGCGACGTTGATGACCAGCATCATCAGCGGGAACATCGTCGACATCCAGCGGCCGGCGCGCAGCGCGACGTCGGTGAGGTCGTCGTTGGCCTTGGCGAAGCGCTCGGTCTCCTGCGGTTCACGTACGAACGCACGGATCACCCGGATGCCGGTGATCTGCTCGCGCAGGATGCGGTTGACCGCGTCGATGCGCTCCTGCACCTTGCGGAAGTTGGGGACCATGCCGCGTACGACCACGGCCATGGAGATCAGCAGCACGGGGATGACGACCGCGAGCAGCCAGGAGAGCCCGGCGTCCACGCGGATCGCCATCACGACGCCACCGACCATCATCATCGGCACCATCACCGCGAGGGTGCAGGTGAGCACGGCGAGCATCTGGACCTGCTGGACGTCGTTCGTGGTCCGGGTGATCAGCGACGGGGCGCCGAAGCGGCCGACCTCGCGAGCACTGAAGGAGCCGACCTTCGCGAAGATCGCCGCCCGCAGGTCGCGGCCGAAGCTCATCGAGCTGCGGGCAGCGAAGTAGACGCTGACGATCGAGGCGAGGATCTGCACCAGCGCCACGCCGAGCATGATCGCGCCGGTCCGGAGGATGTAGTCGGTGTCGCCCTCGGCCACGCCCTTGTCGATGATGTCCGCGTTCAGGCTGGGCAGCAGCATGAACGCCGAGGTCGAGAGGAGCTGCAGGATCGCGATGACGACCAAGAGCCTCTTGTAGGGGAGCAGGTAGTCCCGAAGGAGTCTGAGAAGCATTCAGGCGGTCTCTCTGGTAGGGCTGTGCTCGATAAGAATCCCGCCGAGCAGCACATCGATGACGTCCTCGCTGCTCAACGGTTGGTTTTCTCGGTTGAGGCCGGGGAACCAGGACCCGGTCGTGAGGCTGCGCAGCACCAGCGCAGCCTTTCTCGGCGAAAGTCGCAGCTCGCTCTCATACGGCTCGAAGACAAGCCGGGCCAGGTTGTCGACGAGCGCGTTGTTGCCTTCGGTGACGAACGCCGGCGGCCCCATGCGCGGGCGCGCACCCTCGGAGGTCGTCTCCTCGAACAGGGTCGAGCGCACCGCCATCATGACCAGGACGCCGCGTCGGGAAGACGTGGTGAGCAGGTCGATGACGGCGCGAAGCCTGTCTTCGATGTCAGTGGCACCCTCCACGACCTCAGCGATCGCCTGCCCTGCTCGGGCGGGATCGAACACGCTCTCGGCCACTGCCCGATAGAGCTCCCGCTTGTCGCGGAAGTGCCGGAAGATCGTGCCTTCGGCGACTCCTGCCGCCTCGGCGATGAGCCGGGTGGTGGTTGCCGTGCCGTGCTCGATCAGCAGCACCTCGGTCACGGCGATGATCTCGGCACGCCGATCGGCTGCAGGAATCGGCTTGGCCCGCGTACGTCGTTCATCCACGCCAGACAGGATAAGTGAGTGAGCACTCACTCACAACTCGATTAAAGAGAGGACGCTGCCTCCAAACCCTGTTCGGCACGATGCCTACTAAGGCATGCTGGGGCGCACTGTCGGGCCGACTGGGGCCAGGGCAGCGGTGGTCCCGACAATCTCGACCACCGAATCCGGAATGGAGACAGCATGCGTAGGTTGTTGACAGGCGCGACCGCAGTCGCGCTGGGGGTCACCGGCACCCTCGTCATGGCGAGCTCGGGCAACGCCACCTCCGACCAGGAGGTCCGCTATGTCGTGGCGTACGCCGAGGGATCCTCGGCCGCCGACGCCCGTGCCGCGGTGAAGGCCGCCGGGGGCGAGATCGTCTCGGAGAACAGTGCCATCGGTGTCGCGACGGTCACCGCGGGCGAGGGCTTCGCCAAGGCGGCGAACGCCTCGGACGCGCTCGTCGGCGCGGCCCAGGACAGGGCGGTGGGGGCCACCACCCCGGACGCCGCGAACAAGGCCCGCAAGCAGGAGGTGTCGAAGGTCGAGACCGAGTTCCGCAGCGGCGCCAAGGGCACGTCCCCGAAGGCTCCGAAGCCGAAGGGCCCCTCGGAGCCGCTCTCCGGTCTGCAGTGGGACATGGAGCAGATCGACGCCGCGGCCGCCAACAAGACCGAGCGCGGCAAGGGTGTCCGCGTCGGCATCATGGACACCGGTGTCGACGGCTCGCACCCCGACATCGCGCCCAACTTCGACGCTGAGCTGAGCCGCAACTTCACCACCGACATCCCGGTCGACGCCAACGGCGCAACTGTCGACGGCCCGTGCGCGGAGGAGCCCGACGCCTCCTGTGAGGACGCGGCCGACGTCGACGAGAACGGCCACGGCACCCACGTCGCCTCGACCATCGCCTCCCCGGTCAACGGCGTCGGCATCACCGGCGTCGCCCCGCAGGCCGACATCGTCAACCTGCGCGTCGGCCAGGACTCCGGCTACTTCTTCCTGCAGCCGTCCGTCGACGCGCTGACCTACGCCGGCAGCAACGGCATCGACGTGGTCAACATGAGCTACTACGTCGACCCCTGGCTGTTCAACTGCACCAGCCACCCGGCCGACTCCGCCGAGGACCGCGCCGAGCAGGCCACCATCATCACCGCGATGCAGCGTGGTCTCGACTACGCCCGCTCCCGCGGCGTCACCCTCGTCGCGGCCGCCGGCAACCAGGCCATCGACTACACCAAGCCGCAGACCGACGCGAGCAGCCCTGACTTCGCGAGCGAGCCCGGCGAGGCTGCGTACGTCCGCGACATGCTCGACCCGGAGTCCTGCGTCTCGATGCCCACCGAGGGCAACGGGGTCATCGCGGTGAGCGCCACCGGTCAGTCCGAGCGCAAGTCCTACTACTCCAGCTACGGCGACGGCTTCGTCGACGTCGCGGCACCCGGTGGGGATGCGTACGACACCGCGGACGGGAAGCGCGACTACGCCGCCAACATCCTGGCCGCCTACCCCTACGACCTGGCCGTGGCCGAGGGCGCGATCGACCCGGCAACCGGCGAGGTCCTGGTGCCGTGGGCCGTCTCGGACTGCTCCAGCGGCGAGTGCTCCTACTACCAGTACCTGCAGGGCACCTCGATGGCCTCCCCGCACGCTGCTGGCGTGGCCGCGCTGATCGTCGGCAAGTACGGCAAGCGCGACCGCTCCGGCAAGACCCTCTCGCCCGCCAAGGTCGAGAAGATCCTGAGCAAGTCGGCCACCGACAAGGCCTGCCCGACCCCGGCGGACTTCACCTACGTCCGCCACCTGCCCGACGGCACCACGTCCACCTCCACCCACACCTGTGAGGGTGGCGAGGCGCCGAACGGCTTCTACGGCAGCGGCATCGTCAACGCCAAGGCGGCGGTCGGCAAGCGCTGATCGGATGTAGCGATACCCGGTCAGCCGGGTATCGCTACCGCCGTGAAAAGGGCCCGGATGCTCATCTCGAGCACCCGGGCCCTTCCCGTCCCTTAGTGTTCGCCCATGCAGAGTTGGCTGGTAGCGCACTGGGTCGAGATCGCCGGGGTCGTCACCGGGGCCGCGTGCGTGATCCTGGCCGCCCGGAGGAGCATGTGGACCTATCCGGTGGGGATCGCGAACACCGCGCTCTACCTGGTCGTCTTCACCGGGAGCGCGCTCTACGCCGACGCGGCGCTGCAGATCATGTTCATGGTGCTCTCGGTGACCGGCTGGATCGACTGGGCACTGGCCCGGCGGCGCGAGTCGGAGGCGCACCTGCGCCGCGACGAGGCCTTCGTCGGCGCCGCCACGGGTCGGACGCTGCTGCTCCTGGCAGTGGGGTTCGTGGTGGCGCTGGTGGCGATCACGTACGTCCTGCACGCCTTCACCGACTCGACGACCGAGCTGCCCGACGCCACCGTGACAGCGGGCAGCGTGATCGCCCAGATCATGCTCAACCGGCGCTGGTGGCAGTGCTGGCTGGTCTGGTTGGCCGTCGACGTCGTCTCCGTCGGCCTGTACGCCTACAAGGGACTGTGGCCGACCGCGGTGCTCTACCTCGGCTTCTGCGTGATCGTCCTGGTCGCGCTGCGGGACTGGCGCCGGGTGACGGTCACCTCGCGTGAGCTGGAGGCCGCGGGTGTCTGACACCTATCGGCACGGGCTGGTGCTCGGGAAGTTCTACCCGTTTCACGCCGGCCACCAGGCGCTCGTCCGCGCGGCGCTGCGCGCCTGCGACCGGGTCACCGTCGAGCTCCTCGGCGCTCAGGTCGAGACGATCCCCCTCGAGGTGCGCGCGGAGTGGCTCCGCGAGGAGCACCCGACCGCCCATGTGGTGGCTGCGATGGACGAGGGCCGCGTCGATTTCGACGATCCGGAGGCCTGGGACGAGCACATGGTCGTCATCTCCGACCTGCTCCCGGCCCCGGTCGACGCGGTCTTCTCCTCCGACGCCTACGGCGAGGAGCTCGCCCGGCGGCTGGATGCGACCTGGGTCCAGGTCGATCCGGGACGGATGCTCAACCCCGTCTCCGGCACCGCGATCCGACGCGACCCGGCCGCCCACTGGGGCGAGCTGCCCGCTCCGGTCCGCGCCTGGCTCACCGAGCGGATCGTCGTGCTCGGCGCGGAGTCGACCGGGACCACGACGCTGGCCGAGGAGCTGGCCGCTGAACTGGGCACTCACTGCGTCCCGGAGTACGGCCGGCTGTGGTCGGAGATCCGCCCCGGTGGCTTGTTCGGGCCTTGGCGCAGCGACGAGTTCGACCTCATCGTGGACCGGCAGATCGGGTGGGAGAACGCGGCTCGGCGACGGGTCCCGAAGCCGCTCCTGGTCTGCGACACCGACGTCCTGGCCACCACGCTGTGGCACGAGCGTTACGTCGGCCCGACGCCCGACCACCTCCTCGATCGTGCCGCCGCGCACCGGCCGGTCGCGTACGTCCTGACCGGGGACGAGATCCCGTTCGTGCAGGATGGGATGCGCGACGGCGAGCACGTCCGGCACGGGATGCAGGAGCGGTTCCGCGAGGTGCTGGCCGAGCAGCCGGTGCCGTGGATCGAGGTCCGCGGCAGCGTGCTGGAGCGGCTCGCCGCCACCCAAGAATTTCTCGGGCCGCTGCTCGGGCGAAGCAACCGGATCGGCCCGTCATTGGAGGAGCTGGGTAGATGAGCGAGGAACAAGGGTGAGCGATCGTTGGCAGAAGACGTCGGCTTCGCCGACCGTGCCACACGTCCAGCACGGCGGGCCGCGTGACGGGCTCACCGCCGCCGACCTCTTCAGGTCCCCGGAGGAGACCGTCGAGCTGGACGAGAAGCTGCGGCGTACGTATTTCTGGCTGGTCAACAAGGCGGTGATCTCGCCGTTCTACGACGTCGAGTTCGACGCGGCGAAGGCCAACCGGTTCCCGCTCGGCGACGCCGGCGCGGAGATCACGCTGCCGACGCAGCCGGCCTACTCCTCCAACGTGCTGCTGCCGCTGCTCACCTTCGCCGTCGGCGGGAAGTGCCTGATGATCGGCGGACCGGGCCGCGGCAAGACGACCCTCGCGGTGCTGATGGGCGTGCTGGCCGGGGCGACCCCGGACGACGTACGCCGCCACCTCCAGCAGGGTCAGCCGCAGCTGACCGTCTCGGACCTGGTCGGTCTGCCGCTGCCGCGGGATCTCGTCTCAGCGGGCTCGCTGGCCGAGATCACGATCGCCTGGAAGTCCTGGCTGACCGAACGCGTCAAGATCGTCGACGAGTACAACCGCATCCCCACCAAGACCCAGTCGGCGCTGCTCACCATGGTCGCCGAGGGCTATGTGGAGAGCCACGACCAGCTGCGCCGGACCGCGCCGGCCGCGGGGGTCGAGAGCTGGTTCTTCACCGCCAACGACGACGCCGGCGGCGGCACCTTCCAGGTCATCCAGGCCCTCAAGGACCGGCTCGACGTCACCGTGCAGGCGTTCGGCTTCAACGGCCGCTTCTTCGACGAGCTGGTCACCCGGGTCGAGGCCGGTGAGCGACCCGAGGAGCATGTGCCGTCCTCGCTGATCTTCTCCCCCGACGAGCAGTCGACGATGCTGGCCGCCATCCGGGCGGTGCCGCTGCCCGCGGACGTACGCCGGAGGCTGGAGTACTTCACCGGCCAGTTCGAGTTCGTGCAGCACGGCGGGCGGCGGTTCGAGTACCGCACCAAGGACGTCGTCGCGACCGCCGGCGGCGACGTGAGCGCGGTGATCGACGCCAACTCCGGCGCCGACCTGGTCGTCGACCTCGGCTCGCAGACGCTCAACGGCCTCTCCGTGCGGGCGTTGCAGACCCTGATCCTGTACGCCAAGGCCTCGGCGTGGTTCCGTGGCGCCTCGTCCGTCGCGCTCGACGACGTGCGTGCCATGGTGCCGTTCGTGCTCCGCGGGAAGCTGCTGCCCAACCCGCAGCACCCGCGCTTCGAGGCGGGCGACAAGGAGCTCGCCCACGACCCGGCCTCCTGGCTGGTCGACCTCTTCGACACCGCGATGAAGCAGTTCGTCGCGCTCGGCCTCGACAATGCCGATCCGGTCGGCGACCTGCTCGCCGAGCTCGGCGGCGGCCTGGACGGGCTCGACCGGCTGACCGTCTCGCAGCGGCTGACCCGGATCGAGTCTGAGGTCGGCCGGATCTCGAAGGTCGGCAAGATCTACGGCCGCGACTACGACGACCTGGTCGCGCTGAAGTATCTCCACCAGCGCTACTCCAATTACCTCCACTGGCTGGAGGGTTCATGATCCGGCGTCCCGGCCACACCGTGAACGCCTCGGTTCGGCGCGAACCGGCGACACTGCCGTCGGCGACCGGGCTCGACCTGGATCTGGCCGTCGCGAACGTCGCCCGCTGGGGCGGCGACACCGGGCTGTTCGGCGGTTTTCTGGCCGCCGGGCTCGCAGGACGTGGCGCCGACCCGATCGAGATCGGGCAGGACCTGGCCGCCGTCGCCGCCTGGCGCGCCGGGGTCGTCGGGCTGCGCGCGGATGCCCTCCGGGCGGTGGCGTCCTGCCTCGACGCCGGCCTGGGGGAAGCCGTCGGCGCGACGCTCGGGATGCCGGGCTCCGACGTGGCCGGCTTCCTCGAGGGGCAGCGTACGGACCGGTTCTTCTGGCCCGCCTGGCAGCACCTCGGCCGTGCCTATCTGGTCGCCCGGGTCGGTGGGTTCGCCGGGCTCGGTGGGCCCTGGCTGGCACACCCGGGTGATGTCATCGCGGCAGGTGAAGGACAGTGGCTCGTCGAGGTCGGTGACGAGCTGTGGGAGATCGACGCCGATCTGTTCGGCCACTCGGTCTCACCCGCCGACGAGGACCCGGCTGACGCCGGCGAGCCCGTCGACGGTCCCGGAGCCACGGACATCAGGGTGGTCAGCGTGCCCACGTCCTACCTGCTCGAGGTCGTGCGGGACGCCGCGTGAGGGCGCCGACCGCAGCCGAGCGCGAGGCCTGGGAGGAAGCCCTCGACCTGTGGGGCGTCGACCTCCACGACCCGGTCGTGCACACCCGCTCCGACCAGGGCAGCTTCGCCTGGTTCGGGTTTCCGCCGGAGGTGAACGTCGACCCCGGCGAGCTCGCGCGTCACGGCGGAGAAGGCCACCTGACCAGCGTCTTCGCACACGAGATCGGCCACCACGTGCTCTCCCCCAGCACTCGGGTCGACTCCCTGAAGATCCGCCAGCAGATGGCCCGGGTGATCGACCTCTACGACCGGCGTCACCGCCTGGACCTCGCGGCCGCGAGCGGATTCTGCGCCAACCTGTGGTCCGACATGCTCATCAACGACCGAGTGATGCAGCTCCAGCGCGCCCGGCTCGCCCGCGACGAGACCCCCGACATGGTGCTGCTCACCCGGGCGCTGGCCGCACCCACGTTGGCGAAGGGCCTTCGCGGCGCCGAGGACAACGAGCTGTGGTGGGTGGTGCAGCGGGCGTACGAGCATCTGTGGCGGCTGCCCGAGGGCGAGCTCGCCTGGCCCGAGCCGCCGACGCGGTGGAAGACGGACTATGCCCAACAGCTCCGCAACGCCCGGCGCCGGCTGCGGGGCTCGAAGTCGAAGCAACGACACGAGACCTACCAGCTCAAGCGGGACGTCGACGAGCTCGAGTACGACCCGCGCGCGAGCCTCGACCCGGCTCACGATGCGACGACGGTGGCTGACGTGGTGCGTACGCTCGCAGCCGACCCGATCAGCGGGGCGGTGCCCTGGGCGATGGTGATGGCGCCCTATCTGCTGCTGGGCTTCAAGGGCAACGGGTGCCACGAGGACTCGACGGGCATCCCCAGCGCAGCCGAGCTCGCCGGGGCGATCGGCGACCCGCGGCTGCAGAAGCCGCTGGTCCATCCGGAGGACGCCGAGGTCGTCGTCGCCGACGGCAGCACCCCGGCAGACCCGGCCGCCTCGGACGGCAGCGGGCAGGCCCTCGGGCTGGCCCGGACGCTGGAGCTGATGGCCGGCGCGGACCCCAACGCGGTGATGGCGGCCTGGTACGAGGCCGAGGCGCGTCCGCACGTGCAGCCGCTGGTGCAGAGGGGACTCGCCCCCGCCGGCCCCGCGATCCCCGGCCCGTTGGAGGAGTGGGAGCTCGGCGACGACCTGGCCGATCTCGACTGGCCGGCGACATTGACGACCGGAGCGGTGTTCGTGCCCGGGGTGACCACCCGGCGGCGTACGTTCATCCCGGACGAGCCGGAGCCGGACCACGAGCCCGTCCTGCTCGACCTCTATCTCGACTCCTCCGGGTCGATGACCAATCCGCAGCGCGGCTCGGCGGCGATCGTCGCCGGGACGATCCTGTCGCTCTCCGTCCTGCGCGGCGGTGGACGTGTGCGGGTCACCTCATGGAGCTCGGCCGGACAGGTCGCCGGCGACAGCACCTACACGCGCGACCGGGTCGAGATCATGCGCCAGCTGACCACCTTTTTCGGCGGCGGCACCACCTTTCCGCTGGACCTCCTGCGTGCCCGCTACCCCGAGGTCCAACGACCCGCCGAGGGGCAGCGCCATCTCGTGGTGCTCTCCGACGCCGGGCTCGACACGTTCCTCGGCCGAGGCCAGGAGGAGTACGCCGGTGTGGCCGCTGCCGTGCGACGCGTGATCGACACCGGGTCGCTGATGATCATCGGACGCTGGGGCGGGCAGTGGCGCGAGCAGGCCGAGCGTCTCGGCTACGACGTGGCCGAGATCCCGGACGTGCTGCAGGCGCCCGCGGCGTGCGCCGCGCTCGCTGCCCGGATCGCCGGATACAGAACCGCGGGAACAGCGAAGGGAGCGAGCAGTGGCTGACGAGGAGCTGTTCGGGGCATGGCTCGACCAGGAGCTCGATCTGGACGCCGCGTGGAACGGTCTGGAACCGGGCCCGACGGTGGACGAGGTGATGGCCCGGATCTCGACCACGCCGTCGTGGTTCCTCGATGACTCCGTCGACGTCGTGGCGCTGGCCGGCGACGTCCTGGACGAGTCCGGAGGACCGGTCGTCGCGGCGGCACGGAAGGCGGCGGCGACCGCCAAGGTCGCGGCCCGGCAGGGCGTGGCCGTCGTGCTGTGGCTGGTCTCCTCCCAGGAGCTCGCCGGACGGCTCTCGACCGACCTACGGCTCGATCGTCTCGACCGGGCGCTGCTGGCGATGTCGCTACGGCTCGCCGCCGTCGTCGAACCCCAGCGGTGGGTCGAGGAGGCCGAGCGTCGGGAGGAGGCGGCCCGCACCCTGCTGTTGTGGTGCGGGCAGTGCCCGGGCGGCGAGAGCGAGCAGAATGCCCGGGCGATCCTGTCCCGGCTCGACTCCGCGGCCCGCGGCGAGGCGCTGGAGCGTGCCCGCCGCGACCGGGAGCACCGCTCGGAGATCCGGCGGCGCCTGGAGCAAGCGCGGGCGCGTGAGGCCGCCACCCGCTACAGCCCGGAGTGATCCCTTGACCGAGACACCGGACCCGCTTCACCTGGCCGAATACACCCCGATGGCGTCGGCTGCGCTCACCGACGCCGAGCGCTGGCCGGGGCTGTCGGTCGTCGGCGCCGCTCGGCTGGCCGCAGCGAGCACCCATCCCGCGGCGCCGGTCTGGCGACACCGGGTCGGCCACCGGCTCACCGGCGCCGAGCAGGAGGCGGCCCGGTCCCAGCTGCCGCTCGCGGGATGGTTGGAACGGCACCTGGCCGTCGCGCGGTCGCTCCCTGCGTACCGCCGGCACCGGGGGCCGCTCGAGACCCTCACCGACTTTCCGCTGGTCACCCGGCAGAACCTGGTCGACGACATCGGCGGGTTCGTGCCGCTGGACGCCGACTACGGGCGGATGCTGCACGGCACCTCCTCGGGGAGCACCGGGGCGGCGCTGGTCATGCCCGACGACCCCGACGAGCTGGCCCGCGGGTTCCACTGGTTGCGCGATCTGATCGCCGGGCTGACCGGCGGCTGGGAGCCGGATCCGGCTCGCTTCGCCGTGGCGCAGGTCGTGTGGCAGCGCCAGGCGTTCACGTACGTCTCGGTCGCTCCTGGCTTCGGCGAGAGCCTGGTCGCGCGGGTCAATCTGCATCCGGGCGAGTGGGCGGCCGAGGACCAGCGGGCGTTCCTACGAGACGCCGACCCGCAGGTGATCTCCGGCCATCCCACCTCGCTGGAGCATCTTCTCGACCTCCGCGAGGTCGTACGCCCGATCGCGATCATCTCCTCCGCGATGGCATTGAGCGCGACGCTGCGCGCCGACCTGGAGCGGACTTTCGACTGCCCGGTCCTCGACGTCTACGGCCTTCACGAGACCCGTCCCGTGGCGGTCAGCACCGACGGCGGCCCGTTCCTGGTCGCCGACCGGCGGGTGCACGTGGAGGTCCTCGGCTCCGACGGTCTTTCCCTCCCTGAGGGCGAGATCGGCGAGATCGTCGTCACCGCAGGCGAGAACGCTTTCCTTCCGCTGGTCCGCTACCGCACCGGCGACACCGGCCGCCTGGTTCGCGTCGACGGCAGGCCAGCCATCGACGCGCTCGAAGGTCGCGAGGCGACCGTCTTCACCACCCCGGCCGGCGCCCTGATCCCCTCCGTCGACCTCACCCAGCACCTCCAGGACGCGGGCGCGCGCGGCTGGTCCGTCGAGCAGGCCGCCGACGGCAGCGTCGTCGCGACCATCGCCGGCGGCGACGCCGACGCGGTCGCCGCACGGCTCGGTGCCATGCTCGCCCGCGACGTCACCGTTCGTCGTGTCGACACCATCGCAGGCCTAGGGGACGGGAAGCCCCGCCGTTACCGGTCGTCCGTCACAACCTGAGACGTCGTCAGGGCGCGAGCCGCTCGGTCCGCCACTTCTCGCCCTCGCGGAGGTAGACGAGCCGGTCGTGCATCCGTCCCGGCCGGCCCTGCCAGAACTCGACCCGCTCCGGCTCGACCCGGTAGCCACCCCACTCCTCGGGCACCGGGACCGGCTGGCCGTCGAACTGCGCCTCGACCCTTTCGTACGCCGCCGCCAGCTCCTCGCGGCCGGAGACGACCCGGCTCTGGTGGGACGCATGGGCGCCGAGCTGGGAGCCGCGCGGACGCTGCGAGAAATAGGCCTCCACGTCTGCCCGCGAGAGCTCGCGGGCGAGCCCGTCGATGCGTACCTGACGCTCCAGCGGGTGCCACGGGAAGAGCACGGCGATCCTCGGGTTGGCAGCGAGGTCGGAGCCCTTGCGGGAGGCGGTGTTGGTGAAGAAGGTGAAGCCCTCGGTCGAGAAGCCCTTCAGCAGGACGGTCCGTGAGGAGGGTGCGCCGTCGGCGGAGACGGTGGAGACCACCATCGCGTTCGGCTCGACGATGCCCGCATCACGAGCCTCTGCGTACCACCTCTCGAACATCGTGAACGGGTCCGCCTCGAGGTCGTCCTCGTGCAGCCCGCTGCGGGTGTAGTTCTCTCGTGCTGCCGCCAGCTCAGCTGCCAGATCCATGCCGTCGAGCCTATCTTCTGGACGCGTGGGGCAGAATGCGGAGCGACACTAGGAGAATGGGAGACGGCAGTGAGCCAGGTACAGCACGGTCTCGAGGGCGTCGTGGCCTTCGAGACCCAGATCGCGGAGCCCGACAAAGAGGGTTCGGCCCTCCGTTACCGCGGGGTCGACATCGAGGACATCGTCGGGCGGGTCCCGTTCGAGAACGTCTGGGGTCTGCTGATCGACGGCTCATACGGCCCCGGGCTGCCGCCCGCCGAGGCCTACAACCTGCCGGTGCACACCGGTGACGTACGCGTCGACGTCCAGGCCGCCATCCCGATGCTCGCGCCCGCGTTCGGCTTCGGGCAGACCTACGACATCTCCGACGAGCAGGCCCGCGAGGACCTCGCCCGGGTTGCCGTCATGGTCCTGTCGTACGCCGGCCAGTCGGCCCGCGACATCCACCTGCCGATCGTGCCGCAGCGCGAGGTCGACAAGGGCAAGACGCTCGCCGAGCGGTTCCTGATCCGTTGGCGCGGCGAGGCCGACCCCGCCCACGCCCACGCGATCGACGCCTACTGGTCCTCGGCCGCCGAGCACGGCATGAACGCCTCCACCTTCACCGCCCGGGTGATCACCTCCACCGGTGCCGACGTGGCCGCGGCCTTCTCCGGCGCGATCGGTGCGATGAGCGGCCCGCTGCACGGCGGCGCGCCCTCGCGCGTGCTCGGCATGATCGAGGACGTCGAGAAGTCCGGCGACGCCTCCGCCTACGTCAAGGGGCTCCTGGACTCCGGCGAGCGGCTGATGGGCTTCGGCCACCGCGTCTATCGCGCCGAGGACCCGCGTGCCCGCGTCCTGCGCCGCACCGCCCGCGAGCTCAACGCGCCCCGCTTCGAGGTCGCCGAGGCGCTCGAGAAGGCCGCTCTCGCCGAGCTGCGGGCTCGCCGCCCCGACCGTGTTCTGGAGACCAACGTCGAGTTCTGGGCCGCCATCGTCCTCGACTTCGCCCAGATCCCGGCCAACATGTTCACCTCGATGTTCACCTGCGCCCGCACCGGCGGCTGGTCCGCCCACATCCTGGAGCAGAAGAAGACCGGCCGACTCATCCGGCCGTCCGCCGTCTACACCGGCCCCGCTCCCCGCCCCGCCGACGCGGTCGAGGGCTGGAACGCCGACTGGGGGAAGTAGCAGAGTTGTGAAGCTGAGAGTGATCTATAGGTCACTCTCAGCTTCACAACCTCTGTCGACTTAACGACGACAAGGTGATCACGATCTCTTGAGGATCTGTCATGACACGGAGCGTACGTCCGAGGCTCGTCGAGCGCACTGCTCCGCTGCCGCGTCCGTCGAGCTAGAAGCGCTTGGCCATGCAGACCACGAGGTCGTCGTCCTTGTAGAACCCGAAGGGCTCGACGTCGACGTAGCCGTTGGCGGCATAGAGCCCGATGGCCTCGTACTGGAGGCCGCCGGTGGTGAGGACAAGCGCCTCGAAGCCGGCAGCGCGGGCAGAGGCCTCGACGTGGGCGAGCATCCGCTTCGCGATGCCTTTGCCCTGGGCCTCGGGGACGACGTACATCCGCTTGATCTCGGCGGTCGCCACGGTCCCGAGGGCGGGCTCGCCGGAGCGTCGCCAGGCGCCGGAGGCGACCGGAACCTCGTCGAGGTAGGCGAGGAAGTACGCGCCCGCGGGCGACTCGAACATCTCCGGCACGGTCGGGTCGTAGTCGGGTTCGCCGTAGCGTTCGACGTAGAACTCCTGGACCCGGTCGACCAGCTTCTGGGCATCCGGGTGGTCGTACGCGACCCGGCGAATCTCAATGCTCACGCGGACATTCTGGCTGCGCGAGGCCGCGACCCCAAGAAGGGGATCGCGGCCTCGCTATGGGGCAGGTCAGCGACTGACGAGCTGAGCGTCGACCAGCTGCGTACGCAGCGAGCCGAGGCGGCTGGCTGCGCCGGCCGCCTTCTGCGCATCCGCGCCCACACCCGCGCCCTCGACCGGGGTCGGCTCGGGTGTCGGCACCGGGTCACACTTCACGTCCGACCGGTTGTTGCCCGGCTTTCGCTGCGGCAGCTCGCCGGTGAGCAGGTAGTCGGCGATCCGGTCGTCGGTGCAGGCGACGCCCGAGAGCGAACCGGAGTGGGTGGTGCCCCCGACACCCTCGATCAGCGCCGACCGGGGGAACCGCTTGCGCGCCTCGATCGCGCCTGACCACGGCGTCGCCGCGTCGTTGGTCTCCTGGATCATCAAGATGCCCGGCGCCTTGCGGCCGTTGACCTTCACCGGCGTGCTCGCCGGGGCCGGCCAGGTGAGGCACGGGGCGTTGTACCAGGTGTTGTTCCAGGTCAGGAACGGCTTGGTCGCTGCCAACTTGTAAGCGTCGCGTCGCTGCTTGCGCCAGCTGGGCCACTGGACGTCGGTGCACTGCACGGACAGGTAGCCCGCGAAGCCGTTGTCGGCACCGGGGCCGGTCGGGTCTCCGTACCACTCCTTGGCCGGGGCCAAGTCACCGTTCGCGGCTGCCGCCAGGATGTGGGCGTAGGAGTCCCAGTCGTAGACGTAGTAGGCCGCGCTCACGAAGACGTCGTTCCAGTCGGCCGCGCCGAAGTTCTCCTCGGGATCGTCGGTGAGCTGCTGGAGGGTGTCGTAGTAGATCTTGCGCACCTTCTGCCCGTCGGTGCCCAAGCCGTAGGTGTCATCGTTGTCGGCGACCCAGTCGAAGAAGATGTCGATGTTCGAGTCGAACTGCCGCTCCTGGTTGAGATTGGCCTCGTACCAGACGTTCCGATGGTCGACGACGCCGTCGAAGACGAAGCGGCGAACCCGCTCCGGGTGGAGGGTGGCGTAGACCTGGCCGAGATAGGTGCCGTAGGAGAACCCGTAGAAGTTGATCCTGCGCTCCCCGAGCGCCTTGCGCAGCGACTCCATGTCGGCCACGGTGTCCGTGGTGCGGTTGTGCTCGAGGAACTCGGCGTTGGCCTTGCCGCAGTCGGCGGCGTACGCCTGAGCCTTGCTCAACCAGAACCTCTCGGTGGCCGAACCCTCAGGCACGTAGGCGGGGCGCCCCGGCGCGGCGTAGTCGCCGTCGCAGCTCAGCTGCGGAGTGCTGCGGCCGACGCCACGCGGGTCGAAGCCGATCCAGTCGTACGGGTCGCCGCCGTGCTTCGGGACGAACTGGCCGAGGCGCGCCAGGCCGAGACCGGAGCCGCCAGGACCGCCGGGGTTGACCAGCATCGCGCCCTGGGCGTCGGCGTCCGAGGTCTTGTGGGCGATCTTGGAGACAGCGAGCTGGATCTTGGTGCCCTTCGGACGGTTGTAGTCCAGCGGGACGGTCAGCATCCCGCAGACCGCTCCGGCCTGCTTCAGCGATGCCGTCGGGCACTCGCCCCATGCGATCGGCGGCGGCGTGTAGCCGGCACCGAGACTCGACTTGTCGGCCTGGCCTGCCGGCTGGCCCGTGGGCGTCGTACGCGCCGTCGCGCTCGGCGCGCCGACCAGTCCGATGCCCGTGCTGATCGCAGCCGCGGCCGCTATCAGCCTGAGTGTGGTCCGCATCATGGTCCTCCCCTTGTGCCCGCAGGGTGCGGGTGAGCCTACTCAACACGAGCTGACGACACGGGGGAAGACCAATGTCGGGAGTCTCAGTAGCCACGCCGTCGTCCGGCCACCGCCCGCGTCTTGCGAGAATGGGGTCATGACGCTGCAGATCCCCGCCGACCTCCTGCCTGCCGACGGACGTTTCGGGTCCGGGCCGTCCAAGGTGCCCGCCGGCCGCCTGGAGGCGCTCGCCGCGACCGGGGTGTCGGTGATGGGGACCTCTCACCGGCAGCAGCCGGTCAAGGATCTCGTCCGCCGCGTCCAGACCGGGCTGGCCGACCTGTTCTCGCTTCCCGAGGGCTACGAGGTCGTCATCGGCAACGGTGGCTCGGTGGCGTTCTTCGACCTGGTGACATACACCCTGGTGCGCGAACGCAGCCAGCACGCGGTGTTCGGGGCGTTCGGCAAGAAGTTCCTCTCCGCGGCCAAGGCGGCGCCGTGGCTGGCCGACCCGTCGGTGATCTCGGCCGAACCGGGTTCCCTGGCCGTGCCTGCGCACGAGGGCGACGTCGATGTTTACGCCTGGACACATAACGAGACCTCGACGGGTGTGATGGCTCCGGTCGTACGTCCCGCCGGCGCGGGTGCGGACCAGCTCACCATCGTGGACGCGACCTCGGCCGCCGGCGGGTTGCCGCTCGAGGTGACCCAGAGCGACGTCTACTACTTCGCTCCGCAGAAGTCGTTCGCCTCCGACGGCGGCCTGTGGCTGGCGCTGCTCTCCCCCGCCGCGATCGCGCGGGCCGAGGAGATCGCGGCGAGCGGGCGGCACATCCCGTCGTTCTTCTCGTTGACCGAGGCGATCAAGCAGTCCCGTAGCGGCCAGACCGTCAACACGCCGGCCGTCGCGACACTCTTCCTGATGGCCGAGCAGCTCGACTGGATGAACTCCTCCGGCGGGCTGGACGCCATGGTCGCCCGCACCACCGCCTCCTCGGACGCGCTCTATGCGTGGGCCGAGAAGGCGCCGTACGTTCGACCGTTCGTCGAGGACCCCACCCACCGCTCCCTTGTCGTCGGCACCGTTGAGCTCGACGCCGGCATCGACAAGGACGAGCTGCGCCGCGTGCTCGCCGAGAACGGCGTCGTCGACCTCGACGCCTACCGCGGCGTCGGCACCAACCAGCTCCGGATCGCGATGTACCCCTCCGTCGACGCCGCCGACATCGAGGCCCTCACCGCCTGCATCGACTGGGTCGTCGACCGCCTCTGACCCGCCGAGTCGGCTCGTTCTGACGCACAACCCTGCCGAGTCGGCTCGTCATGACGAGCCGACTCGGCGGGAAACTCGGTCAGAACGAGCCGACTCGGCGTCAGTTGCGCTTGCGGAAGATGAAGTACGCAGCGACAGCGAGCGCTACCAGGGCGATCGGGCCGGCGGAACCGTTGTCGTCGTCGCCACCTTCGTCGCCTTCTTTGCCGGCCTCGCCGTCGGTCGCCGGCTCGGACTCGTCCGGGATCGGGTCGGTGGTCGGGGACGGGTCGTCGCCCAGCACCTCGCCGACCAGCTCGGGGTCGACCCTGATCACCTCGGCACGGATGCCCTCGCTGGTGACGACCAGCTCGCCCTTCGGGGTGACGCCGATAGCCTCGCCCTGCTCCTGGTCGGGGGTCCGGAAGGAGCCCACGCGGTCCATCGACGGCCAGTCGTAGATCGTGGCGGAGTAGTAGCCGCGTACGACCAGGTGCTTTCCGTCGGGGAAGAAGGCGCCGTCGGTGGCCATCGGGATGACCGGGGCGACCTCCTTCAGCCGGTTGGGGCCGGTGGGGTCGAGACGCTTCGGGACGGCGTAGAGGCTTCCGCCTCCCCAGTCCTTCGTGGCGACGAAGACGCGGCCGTCGGGGTGGGCCAGCAGGGACTCTGCGTTGTGCGGGCCGTCCGGGTAGACGAGCTCGTAGACGGTCGGCGAGACCGTGCGCTCACCCCGCCCGACGCGTACTTTTGCGATCCTGATCGAGTCCCAGACGCTGTTGTTGTCGCCGATGTCGCCGACCCAGACGTGGTTGCGGCCGGCGGGCGCCAGGCCTTCGACGTCGACCGGGTCCGCGGCCCAGTGGGTCACCCCGACCGTGTCACCGCTCGAGTCGACGGTGAAGACGCGTCCGCTGTCCCCGGAGTCGTTGGTGGTGGCGTACAGACTCTTGCCGAGCGGCGTCAGGGCGCTGGCCTCGCTGATCGTCGGGTCGGTGAAGGCGAAGAGAACGTCGTCGCCGGCGGCACTCGCGGGCACGGACGTGATCAGCACCAGTCCGAGTGCGCCCGCGGCCGCGGCGACGGCCTTCATCGCTCGGAGCTCATCGCTCGGAGAGCAGCTCGCCGAGCTTCGGACGTACGCCCCACTCGGCCACCAGCTCGTCGTACTCCTTCTTCACCGAGCCGCCCTTGACCGGCGAGCCGGTGCGGATCGCACGGAGCATGGTGTTGCGCGGGGTGTGCTGGCTCTCCACGAACTGCACCACCTCGACGCGATAGCCGGCGAGTCGCAGCAGCGATGCGCGCAGGGCGTCGGTCAACGTGTCGGCGAAGCGCTCGCGGAGGATCCCGTGGCGGGTGAGCATGGAGTAGGGCGCCGGAGTCGGGGCCTTGCGCAGCTGGGCAGCGATGTCGTGGTGGCAGCACGGCGCGGCCAGCACCAGCGGCGCCTCCCACTCGATCGCGCGGGCGAGGGCGTCGTCGGTGGCGGTGTCGCAGGCGTGCAGCGCGAGCACCACGTCTGGCTTCTCGGTGAGCTGTACGCCGTCGATCGTCCCGGCCACGAACTCGGCGTGCACCCCCAGCTCGGCCGCGATCTGGGTGTTGTGCTCCCGCGACTGCTCCTTGACGTCGACGCCGGTGACGACGACGGGCAGCTCGCGGACCTCGGTGAGGTAGCGCTGGGCGGCGAAGGTGAGATAGCCGTTGCCGGCGCCGAGATCGATGATCCGCAGCGGCTCCTCGGCGGTGGGCTTACGGACCTTGCCGGACTTCATCGCGTCGGTCAGGGCGGCGTCGAGCTGGCGCAGGAACTCCTCGACCTGGCGGTACTTCGCCTGGCGCGACGGCTTCAGCTTCCCGTCCTTGTCCGAGAGTCCGAGCACCCGGAAGACCGGGTCGGACTCCGGCAGCAGCCGCTCCTTCGCCTGGTCATGGCCGCGTTCGGCCTCGACCGGAGCCGTCAGCTCCGTGGTCGAGACGAGTGCCGTCGTCGGCGACTTCGCCTGGATCTGGGTCTGCTCGGTCGCGGTCGTCACGATCCAGTTGGCGAACGGCACGTCGAGCAGGTCGTCGAGCGCCGTCGGATCGCCGAGGGGGTGGTTCGCGGTGAACGCCTGAGTCGCGTCGTACGTCGTGATCTGCAGGTGTCGCCCCGCTTTCAGGTCGACATAGCGGATCTCCGCGCGACGCCACTCCGGGGTCGTACCACGCTGCTTGCCCGACGCGACCGCCTTGACCAGCTGGTCGGGATCGAGGATCACCGATCGCATCCGGTTCAGCGCCCGCAGCAGCGGCTCGGACTCCCTGCTCAACTCAGCACCCCCGCGACGACGACCACCAGGAGAAGGGCGACCAGCGCGCCGGGAATGATCAGTCGGCGGTAACGCGGGTTCACCGTTCCAGTCTAGGCGTCGTCGCGCACCAACACCCATCCACGACCTCAGCCGCCCGACCGGCGCGTACGTCGCGAGCGCGGGTAACACGTCGTTCGTAGGTCTATCCGGTCGTCATAAAAGGCGAGTAGACCCACGAACAGCGTGTTACACCCCCGACGACCAGCCCAGCCGACCCCTCACACTCGCGAGGCGAAGAGCTCGGCGAGGTGCATGGTCGGCACACCGGCGAGGTCGTCGAGCTGGACCCGACACGACATCCCATCGGCAAGGATGACCGCGTCGGGGTGGGACCGGACAGCGGGCAGCAGAGCCGTCTCCGCGACCGCCACCGACACCTCGTAGTGCCCCTCCTCGACCCCGAAGTTGCCGGCCAGGCCGCAGCAGCCGGAGACCCGGGTGACCGTCGCACCGGCCTGCACGAGCAGCGCCTCGTCGGCGGCCCACCCGAGGACGGCGTGCTGGTGGCAGTGCGGCTGGGCGACGATCTCCACACCGGACAGATCAGGCAACCGCACCCGCCCCTCGCCGACAAGGCGGGTCACCAGCTCGGCGAAGGTGAGCATCCCGTCACGTACGACCTCGGCCTCGGGCAGCGCCGAGAGCTCCACCGAGTCCGAGCGCAGCGTCGCGGTGCACGACGGCTCGAGCCCGACGACGGGCACGCCGGAGGAGACGTAGGGCGCCAACGTACGAACCGTCTTCTCCATGATCTTCCGCGCGTCATCGAGCTGGCCGGTGGTGATCCAGGTGAGCCCGCAGCACGCCTTCTCGCCGATCACACGCACGGTCAGGCCCTGCGACTCCAGCCACTTGATCGCGCCATGACCGGACTGCGCGAAGAAGTGGTCGGTGAACGAGTCGGCCCAGATCCACACGTCCGGGGTCTCGACACCGAGCCGTGCGGTCGGCGCCGACCGCTTCAGCGTCTTGGCCGCGAACGCCGGGATCGAGCGCCGCTGGTCGATACCGGCGGTCTTCTTGGCGATCCTCGCCAGCGGGCCGACCTTCAGCGAGGCGTTGGCCATCCCGGTGAACGGCGCCGCGAGCCGCGCCCACTTCGGCAGCTGGCCAAGAAGAGCGTGCGAGCGCGGTCGCCGCTCCCCGAGGACGTCGTGCTTCTGGTAGAGCGCCTCGGACTTGTACGTCGCCATGTCGATCCCCGTGGGACAGTCGGACGCACACCCCTTGCAGGCCAGGCACAGGTCGAGCGCCTCGCTCACCGCGGGGTCGCCGAGCCCTCCGACGAGCGACCCGTCGAGCGCCTCCTGCAGCACCCGCGCGCGTCCACGGGTCGCGTCCTTCTCCTCGCGCGTGGCGAGGTAGGAGGGGCACATCACTCCGGCGGTCTTCGGGGCCACGCACTTGCCGACACCGGTGCAACGGTGCACGGCAGCACCCAGATCACCGCCATCGTGAAGAAGCCGCAGGCCGGTCCGCGGGAGAGCGCGGGGCCGCACCGGACGGAGGTCGTCGGTGATCGATGCGGGCCGCACGATGTTGCCCGGGTTGAGCAGGTCGGAGGGGTCACAGATCCCCTTGACCTGCTCGAAGAGATCGATGGAGGTGGCGTCGTACATGAGCGGCAGCAGCTCCGAGCGCACCCGACCGTCGCCGTGCTCACCCGACAGCGAGCCGCCGTAGGTCACCAGCCGGGTCGCACATGCGGTCATGAACTCCCGGAACACCTGCGCCGACTCGGGCGCGTCCGGCGCGAAGGGGAAGTCGATGCGGCAGTGGATGCAGCCGTCGCCGAAGTGGCCGTAGGGGTAGCCGTGCAGGCCGAACGACTCCAGGATCTCCTCGAAGTCCCGCAGCCAGGCACCGAGATGCTCCGGCGGGACCGCCGCGTCCTCCCAGCCCGAGTGGGCGGGCGTGGGCAGCGAGACTCCGGCCAGCCCGGCACCGTCCTCGCGGATCCGCCAGAGCGCAGCCGCCTCGAGGGGGTCGATCACCACTCGCGACTCAAGTGATCCCGACACGGCGGCGATACGCTGCACCAGGTCAGGAGCATCCTCCCCGGCGACCTCGACCATCAACCAGCCGGCCCCCTTGGGGAGGTCGGGCACCGCGCGGCCCTTGGCGCGCACCAGGTCGGCGATCCGAGCGTCCATCCCCTCGCACGCGATCAGCCGTCCCGGTGCCACCTGGAGAAGCGTCGGCACTGCGTCGGCCGCCTCGGCCATCGTCGGATAGCCGAGCACCAGCAGCAACCGCCCGGGCGAGTCCTCGACGAGCCGCACCGTCGTCTCCAGGATCGTCGCCAGCGTGCCCTCGGACCCGGCCAGGAACCGGTCGACCCGGCCACCCCGCTCCGGCAGCAGGTGCTCGAGCGAGTAGCCCGAGACCTGGCGGCCGAAGCGGCCGAACTCGGTGCGTACGTGGCCAAGGTTGGCGCCGACGAGCGCCTGCAGCTTCTCTGCCGTCTCGCCGGTCGACACACCGTCGGCATAGACGGCCTGCTCGCCGTTGCCGAAGAGCACGGTCAGCGCCTCGATGTTGTCGACGGTGCGGCCGTAGCCGAGCGCGCGGTTGCCGCAGGCGTTGTTGCCGATCATCCCGCCGATGGTGCACCGGGTGTGCGTGGACGGATCAGGCCCGAAGCGCAGCCCGTGCGGTGCCGCGGCCCGCTGCAGGTCGGCGTGCACGACGCCGGGGTCGATCCGCGCCGTCCGCGCCTCGGGGTCGATCTCGTAGATGGTGCGCAGGTCTCGGGTGTCCACGACGATCCCGGGGCCGACGGCGTTGCCGGCGATCGAGGTGCCCGCGCCGCGCATCGTCACCGGAGCCCCGGCGGTGCGTGCCACCGAGTGCACCCCGAGCAGCTCGTCGCGCGACTGCGGCCGCACCACCACCGAGGGCACGACCCGGTAGAGGCTCGCGTCGCTGGAGTAGAGCGCCCGGGCCAGCGGCGAGTCGTCGACCCGGCTGATCCCATGGTTGCGCAGCTCATTCGCCAGATCCGAGGCAGTCGCATTCACGCGCTCATTCTCACAGACCCTGGCATCATCACCGAGCAACGCCCACGTCAAGCACCCACAACCCAGACCCGTCTCACGGAGCGATACTCCCCTCTCATATGATGGGACAGCCCGCGCGAGGCGGGCCACTCACACCTCGGAGAGAGACCATGTCCGACACCCCCACCCCGGCCAACCCGCGCTCACGCGTGCTCGTCGCCAGTCTCGTCGGGACGACGATCGAGTTCTACGACTTCTATGCGTACGCGACCGCCGCCGTCCTCGTCTTCCCCGCTCTCTTCTTCCCAGCCGGGGACCCGACCACCGCCCTCCTGGCGAGCTTCGCCGTCTTCGGCGCCGCGATGGTCGCCCGTCCGATCGGCGCGATCTTCTTCGGCCACCTCGGCGACCGCCTCGGCCGCAAGACGACCCTGGTGATCTCGCTGCTCACCATGGGCATCGCGACCTTCCTGATCGGCGCGCTGCCGACGTACGAGACCGTCGGCTGGGTCGCGACCGCACTGCTCGTGCTGATGCGCCTGGCCCAGGGCTTCGCGCTCGGCGGCGAGTGGAGCGGCGCGGCCCTGGTCGCGACGGAGAACGCCCCGGAGGGTAAGCGCGCCATCTACGGTACGTTCCCGCAGCTCGGCGCGCCGCTGGGCTTCATCCTTGCCAACGGTCTGTTCCTGACCATCGCGGCGCTGCTCTCCGCCGAGGGCGCCGACCCGACCAGGCCGTCCGAGGCGTTCCTGGAGTGGGGCTGGCGGGTGCCGTTCCTCTTCTCCGCCGTCATGGTCGTCGTCGGCCTGTGGGTCCGGCTGCGCCTGGTCGAGAGCGACGTGTTCACCAAGAGCCAGGACGCCGGTCTGGTCCGCAAGGTCCCGCTGGCCTCGGTCGTGCGCAACCAGGGCAAGCAGCTGGTACTCGGCACCTTCTTCATGCTGGCGACGTACGTCCTCTTCTACCTGATGACAGCGTTCTCCCTCTCGTTCGGCACCGCAGCCAAGGACCTCGCGGTCCCCGGCCTGGGCTACGGCTACACCAGCTTCGTGCTGATGCTCATCTTCGGCGTGATCTTCTTCGGCATCTTCACCATGGTCTCCGGCCCGCTGGCCGAGCGCTTCGGCCGACGCCGCCTGCTGATCGCGGTCACCCTCGGGATCATCGTCTTCGGCCTGTCCTGGGTGCCGCTGGTCAACGCGGGCACGGTCGGCGTCGTTCTCTGGCTCGTCCTCGGCTTCTCGCTGATGGGCCTGACCTTCGGGCCGATGGGCGCGCTGCTGCCCGAGCTGTTCCCGACCAGCGTGCGCTACACCGGCTCCGGCATCTCCTACAACGTCGCCTCGATCCTCGGCGCCGCGGTCGCTCCGTTCATCGCGGTCGCGCTGTGGAAGCAGGCCGACGGCTCCCCCGTCCTGGTCGGCGTCTACCTCTCCGTGATGGCGGTGATCACCCTGATCTCGCTGCTGATCGGCAAGGAGACCAAGGACGTGGCGCTCGAGGAAACCCCCGAGAAGACGAACGCCTGACGTCTAACCTGGCAGAGATGAACGTCAGGATCCTCTCTGCCACAGACGTACGCAGCATCTTCACGCCCCGCCTCGCGCTGGAGTCCCAGCGCGAGGCGTTCACCCGGCTGGGCGCCGGGGAGGTCGTCCAGCCTCCCCGGCTCCTCGTCCCGGGACCGGACAGATCGGTCTCGTTCTGCTACTCCTCCCGGATCGCTCCCGACGCCCCCGCGGTCAGCAAGTTCGGCAGCGTCAACCCGACCAATGCCGCCCGCGGCCTCGGCGCCGTGCACTCGGTCATCACGGTCCTCGACCCCATGACCGGAGCGCCGCGAGCGATCATCAACGGCGACAGCGTCACCGGTCTACGCACCTCTGCCGCGACCGCTCTCGCCATGCAGCAGGTCGCGCCCGATGCCTGGAGCATCCTCGTCGTCGGAACCGGCGCCCAGGCCCGGGCCCACCTCGACGCCTTCGCCGTGACCCATCCCGATGCCGATCTCCAGGTCCACGGCCGGAACCAGACTGCCGCCGCCGAGATCGCCGGATCCCACGGTGCCACCGCGATGCAGGACCTGGAGCCCGCGGTAGGCGCCGCCGACGTCGTCGTCCTGTGCACCTCCTCCCTCACCCCGGTGATCGAGGACGCCTGGGTCACCGACGGCACGACGGTGGCCAGCGTCGGCTCCTTCGCCCCAGACCGCGTCGAGCTACCGCCCTCGCTCCTGTCCCGCTCCACGGTCGTCGTCGACTACCGCCCCTCGGCCCTGACCGACTCCGGCCCGTTGGTCGAAGCCATCGCCGCCGGCTCGATCGACTCCGACCGGATCATCGACCTGGGCGCGCTCCTCACCGGCGCAGCATCGGTCGATCGCGCCCCGACCGACGCGCTCACTTATCTCTCCGTAGGCCTCGGCGTCCAAGACGCTGCCGCAGCAGAGCTGATCCTGGCCGTAGCCGAAGCGCGAGACGCAGGCACCCAAGCCGACCTGGCCTGGACTGACCACCCACCCCGAGAGGTCAGTTCTTGACCGCGAGAAGTCGGTTTCTGGCCGCGAGGGGTCGGTTTCTGGCCGCGAGAGGTCGATTCTCGATCCATCGCGTCATCTCGGCGTCAGAAACCGCCGTCTCGTACGCAGAAAGTGACGTCTCGGCGTCAGATTCTGACTACTCGGCGTCAGATTCTGACTTCTCGGCGGCTAGGGCGGCGGACACCACGTCCAGGAGAGGGAGCGTCGGCAGGTCGGCACGGGGGACCCAGCGGACGGCGTCGGTGGTGCCGTTCTGTTCCACCACCTCGGGCTCCGCGCCCTCGGGAACGGTCGCGGCGAAGATGAGGTGGACGCCATGGAACTCCTCGTGGCGACCGTTGGGTGCGGTGCCGACGATGTTGACGTCGTGCACATCGAGCAGCTCTCCGACCTCGCAGGCCAGGCCACACTCCTCGGTCACCTCACGCCGAAGCGCCTCGCGCGGGTGCTCACCGAAGTCGAGCCCGCCTCCCGGCAGCGTCCACGAGCCCGAGTGATACCCCCGCGGCGAGATCCGGGTGAGCAGCACGGCGCCGTCGGCGGGCCGGGTGATGAAGGCGTACGCCGCCAGCCGCTGGTTGCGGGTCGGCGCGTGCATGTCGAGGGCGTCGGTGACCAGCGGAGACGTCGGGATCTCACCGCTCGTCACAGCGGCCAGGGAGACCCAGGCCGCCTCGGCGGTGGAGCCGTCGACCTCCATCGTCTGCGGCTCGGGAGCGTCGTGGGGCACCCAGCCGTCGTAGACGATCCGGATCGCGTGCGAGTTGACCCGCCGCCCCAACCGCCAGGCCTTCGCCTGGTGGACGGAGTAGACCCGCGCATCGACGCCGATCTCGACCGGCACCCCGGCCTCTTCGTAGACCTCACGCACGACCGCGTCGCGCGGGTCCTCGCCGTGGTCGATGCCGCCTCCGGGCAGCGTCCATCGCTCCTCCGGCGTGACCTTCTCGGAGAGCCGGCTGAGCAGGATCTCCGGCTCCTTGCCCGCACCAGCGCGGATGATGACGGCGTACGCCCCGACTCGCTGCACCTGCGGGAGCTTGCGTCGCCGTCCACCGCGGCTCCGGTTTCGCGTCGCCATCAGCTGAACGGGGGTCGGGAGTCGAGAGCCAGCGAGCGACGACCGGCCCAGCGCCACACCTTGGCGGCACGGTCGCGGTCCTCGTCGGTGACCAGGTTGCCCATCCACCGCAGGGCCAGCGTCATCAGCCAGTCGGACCGCATGCCGGCGGGTCCGAGGGTGGAGACCAGACGCGGCCGGGTCGCGATCCCGGCCAAGCGACGAGCCACCGAGAACGCCTCCCCGTAGTGCTCACGCAGGGTCGCCGGCCAGGCGGTGGCCAGGTCCTCTCCCGCGACCAGAGCGTCGGCGACCATCCGTCCGGTCTCGAGTCCGTAGTCGATCCCCTCACCGTTGAGCGGGTTCACGCACCCGGCGGCGTCGCCGATCAGCGCCCAGTTGGCACCGGCGACGCCGGAGACGGCTCCACCCATGGGCAGCAGCGCGGACTTCTCCGCCCGCAGCTCACCGGTGAGCCCGAACCCCTCGCGGCACTGCTCGGTGTAGTGCCGCATCAGCGGCTTGATCGCGACGTCCGCAGGCCGCTTGGAGGTGGCCAGCGCACCGGCGCCGATGTTCACCTCGCCCGACCCCAGCGGGAAGATCCAGCCGTATCCCGGCAGCGCCTCACCGGACTCGTCACGCAGCTCCAGGTGGGAGGAGATCCACTCGTCGTCGGCCTGGTCGGAGGCGATGTAAGCACGTCCGGCGACGCCGTAGACGGTGTCGCGGTGCCACTCCCGGCCCAGCACCTTGCCCAGCGGCGAGCGCACGCCGTCGGCGACCACCACCGACCGGCAGACGACCTCATGGCCGCCCTCGAAGACGACCGCAGCGATCCGCTCGCCGTCCCACCGCACGTCGACCGCACGCACGCCGTCGACCGCCGTCGCACCGGACTTGATCGCGACCGTGCGGAGGTGGTCGTCGAGCTCGGTGCGCGGCACCGCCGACCCCCAGGACGGCAGGTTCCCAGCGGGCCACGGCAGGTGCAGCGTCTGCCCGAAGCCGTGCGCCCGCAGGCCCTTGGAGACCGGGTGCGCGCGCAGCCAGTCCTCCAGCCCGAGCCGGATCAGCTCGTGGGTCGCGCGCGGGGTCAGCCCGTCACCGCAGGTCTTGTCGCGCGGGAAGATGGCCGCGTCGGTCAGCAGGACATCGACCCCGGCGCGCGCCAGCCAGGCCGCCGCGGCCGAGCCCGCAGGCCCTGCCCCCACGACGAGCACGTCAGCTGACTGCGGAAGGGACGAGGTCATGCGCATATCTTCCCAGAACCGGCCAACGGTCCGCGAAAGAACCCTCACCTCAGGTCGAAGCGAGCCCCTGCTAGGTTATTGCAAGTTCTTCGCATTAGACCCTCGGAGCGATCTCGGAAGGCCCCCACGTGCACGACCCTCTCGGCGTACGCCGCCGTCGCCGGCGCGCGACCATCTGGCTCCTGGGCCTCCTCGCAGCTGTCGTGGCGACGATCGTCGTCGCGGTCGGCTTGGGCGCTGCGTACGTCACTCCGGGGACGGTCGCCCAGATCCTCGGCCACCACCTCCTCGGCCTCCCCGAGGGCGGTTGGGAGGCCACCGAGGAGGCGATCGTGTGGAAGGTACGCCTCCCCCGCGTGCTCCTCGGCGCCCTCGTCGGCGCCGGCCTGGCCATCACCGGGATGGCACTTCAGGCGATGGTCCGCAACCTGCTCGCCGACCCCTATCTGCTCGGGATCAACTCCGGCGCCTCCAGCGGCGCCGCGGCCGCGATCCTCTTCGGCGCCGGCACCAGCCTGGGTGCGTACGCACTCCCGGGCTCGGCGTTCCTCGGTGCCCTCGCGGCGTCGTTCCTGGTGTTCGCGCTGGCGCGCAGCGGTGGCCGGGTCACCTCGCTGCGGCTGCTGCTCTCCGGTGTCGCGGTCGGCTACCTGCTCTACGGCCTGACCAGCTTCCTGATCTTCGCCTCGGGTTCGGCCGAGGGCGCGCGGTCGGTGATGTTCTGGCTGCTCGGCTCCCTCGGCCTGGCCCAGTGGAACGGTCTGCTCGCCGTCGTGGCCATCGCAGTGATCGCCACGATCACCCTGCTGACCCTGTCCGGACGAGGGCTCGATGCGCTCGCGATCGGCGACGAGACCGCCCACACCCTCGGCATCTCCCCCGACCGCTTCCGCACCCTGCTGCTGATCCTCGTAGCGCTGACCGTCGGCGTGGTCGTCTCGGCCGCCGGCAGCATCGGCTTCGTCGGCCTGGTCGTGCCGCACCTGGCTCGTCGTGCCGTCGGCTCCGCCCACTCCGTGGCCATCCCGGCGGCGGCCCTCATGGGCGCGATCCTGCTGATCTGGGCCGACGTGCTCGCCCGCGTCCTCCTCCAGCCCCAGGAGATCCCGATCGGGATCGTGACGGCACTCCTGGGCGCCCCGTTCCTCATCGTCCTCATCCGGCGCTTCTCGGCGCGCGACGCCTGATCACCCACCGTCCGACCCATCACCAGGAGCCCCGACATGATCCGTCCCATGATCGCCACCGCCGCGCTCGTGCTGGCCACGACCACCGCGTGCGGAGCGGACGCGGATGCCGCCGACGACAAGGCCACGCCGGCTGGCTTCCCGGTCACGATCGACAACTGCGGCGCCGAGGTCAACATCGACGCCCCACCGGAGCGCGTCGTGATGCTGAAGAGCTCAGCGGTGCCCTACCTGCACGCGCTCGGCGTGATGGACCGGGTCGTGGCCAGGGCCGGGGACTACCCGGCCGACTACTACGACGCCGACACGCAGGCCGAGCTCGACGACATCCCGCTGCTCACCGACGAGATGGACACCAGCGGTCACCTGCAGATCTCCAAGGAGGTCGTGATCGGCGAGGAGCCCGACCTGGTCCTGGGCGAGGTCGAGAACCTCTCCCGAGACACCCTCGACGCCGTCGACATCGACCTTCTCGAGGAGCCGGCGATGTGTCCAGAGGGCGTCGAGGACCCCGGCTTCGCCGACGTCTACAGTCAGCTGGAGGCTTACGGCAAGGTCTTCGACCGCGAGGACGAAGCCGCCCGAGCCATCGCTGACCTGCGCAAACGCGTCACCGAGCTAGAGGCGAAGAAGGTCGGCGAGGGACGTACGGCGGCAGTGCTCTACCCCACCGTCGGCGGTGGCGTGACCTATGCCTACGGCACCCGGTCGATGGCCCACCCGCAGCTGGAGGCGGCCGGGTTCGAGGACGTCTTCGCCGACGTCGACCAGCGCGTCTTCGAGGTCTCGACCGAGGACCTTCTCGAGCGCGACCCCGATGTGATCATCCTGCTGCACAACGCCGGCGACCCGAAGGAAGTCGAGGAGTCGGTCACCCAGCTCGCCGGCGCCGAGGACCTCACCGCCGTCAAGAACGGCGACGTGATGGCGCAGCTCTTCAACTTCACCGAGCCCCCCTCGGCCCTCTCGGTCGACGGCCTGGAGCGGATCATCGACAGGTTCGGCCAGTGATCGAGGCAGCGGGCCTGTCCTGGACGTACGGCGCAACGACCATCCTCGAGGACATCGACGTCGCCTCCCACGAAGGCCGGGTACTGGGTCTGATCGGACCCAATGGAAGCGGCAAGACCACCCTGCTACGGCTGCTCTACGGTGCCCTTCACGGCAACGGAACCATCGAGATCGACGGCGACGACCTCACCGCTCTCCCCGCCAAGGAGGTCGCCCGCCGCCTGGCCGTCGTCGTCCAGGAGTCCGGGACCACTGACCAAAATTTCTCAGGCGCCCTGACCGCCGGCGAGATGGTGCTGCTGGGACGTACGCCGCACCTCTCCGCCTTCGCCAGAGCGGGTGAGCGCGACCTGGAGATCGCCGCGGAGTGCCTCGAGCGCGTCGGCGGAACCCACCTCGGTCCACGGTCCTTCGCCGCCCTCTCCGGCGGCGAGCGCCAACGGGTACTGATCGCAAGGGCGCTGGCCCAGGAGGCGACCCACCTGCTCCTCGACGAGCCGACCAACCACCTCGACATCCGCTATCAGCACGAGATCCTCGCCCTGGTCCGCAAGCTGGGGACGACGGCGATCGTCGTGCTCCACGACCTCAACCTGGCGGCCCGCTACTGCGACGACCTCGTGCTGCTCGACCGGCGCCGCGTCGCCGCCCGCGGGACGGTCGACGAGGTGCTCCGCCCCGAGATCCTGGAACCGGTCTACGACATCGGCATCGAGAGGCTCGAGCTGCGTGAGGAGATCCACCTCCTCTTCCACTCGCTCTGACCCAGCGGCCACGCGTCAGAGCGCCGGGGCCGCCTCGACCCTGGTCTCCGGCGCTTGCTCGTCGTCCGGGTCGACCCCGGGAAGGTGCGCCTCCCAGAGCTCGACCTCCATCACGTAGAGCCGCAGGGACGCCTCGCCGCACAGCTGGTCGGGAGTGAAGGCCCGCGCGGTCCCGACGAGCCGGCGAAACGCCACCGCGCAACGCTTCTCGAGCTCGAAGTCGGGCACCTGGCGAGCCATCCCCGTCACGTACGCTGCGCTCGCGCCCGATCCCGGCGGCACCGAGGAGTCGAAGACGACCCCGGCCACCCGCGGGTCGCGGACGATGTTGCGGGAGTGCTGCGAGTCGGCCGCCGAGACCCAGTAGAGGTCCCGGTAGCCGTCGTGGGAGAAGTAGACCGGGGACGTACGCGGACGTCCGTCGGGATCCGACGTCGCCAGCACCAGGTAGGCGACGTCGTCGACGATCCCGCGTACGTGCCTGTCCAGATCAGCTGTCATACCCCCGAGGGTAGGCGAATCAGCGGTGGCCCGGGGTGGCCGCTAGTGGAACGCCCGATGAGACAGGAGCGACACCTTCTTGTCCGCACACCCGGTCGTCTCGTGACGGACGAACTGGGAGTCGTAGGAGTCCGGCACATAGACCCGGAATCCGTCGACCACGGTCGGCCTGCACTCGGCAACCGGATAGTTCTCGGCGGTCGACTCCGCGACCTCGCTGATGGCCACCTGACCCGGCTTCATGATGACCGTGCGCCAGGAGCCCTCTCGGACCGCCGGTGCGCCGATCTGGGTGCCGTCGCCACCCCCGACGTACGACAGCCCACCGAAGCCACCAAGAGCACAGGCATGATCGGAGACGTTGGTCAGCGTGATCTCGCCGAACCGCGATCCCGCGCCCGCGTCGGTCGCGCGATAGCCGGCCTTCAGATCGGCGTTGGTGCACGTCGGCGTCGCCGGAGCCGCCGGATCCTGCCCGGAGGAAGCTGAAGACTCAGTCCTCACCGGCGAACCCCCCGTGGCCGCCGGTGAGGACTGAGTCGGGGACGATGACGCACTGCTCGCCCGGGCGGGTTCCGCGGTCCCGGCGGCAGATGGTGACGAGTCGACTGCCCCTTCGTTCGTCGACGCGCAACCTCCCACCGCGAGCACGCCGAGGATCCCGACGCCGACCACCAGTCGTAGGTGCCGCATCTTCGCTCCTCGAGTAGCAGATGCCAGCCAGATCAAACCCAGCCAGTAACTCATCGTCCACACCTGAAACGCCCGGACACGCGGGTTCGTTGCGGCGATCCACGAAGAAGTTTGCTTTCGCCGAAAAGACCGATGGCCCCGCCTCCCGAAGGAGGCGGGGCCATCAGCTGACTACATCACGACTGGTAGGAACCGAAGTCGAAGTCGTCCAGCGCGACGGCCTGGCCGCCGGTGTTGCCGAACTCGTAGTCGTAGTTGTCGTAACCGGTGACGGAGTACGCCGCGGCGCGAGCCTCGTCGGTCGGCTCGACCTTGATGTTCCGGTAGCGCTCCAGGCCGGTGCCGGCCGGGATGAGCTTACCGATGATGACGTTCTCCTTCAGACCGCGCAGCGAGTCCGAGCGGCCGTTGATGGCAGCGTCGGTGAGGACGCGGGTGGTCTCCTGGAAGGAGGCCGCCGACAGCCACGACTCGGTGGCCAGCGAGGCCTTGGTGATGCCCATCAGCTCCGGACGACCCGAGGCCGGCTTGCCGCCCTCGGAGACCACGCGCCGGTTCTCCGACTCGAAGTCGATGCGGTCGGCCAGGTCGGACGGCAGCAGGTTGGTGTCACCGGACTCGAGCACCGTGATCCGGCGCAGCATCTGCCGCACGATGATCTCGATGTGCTTGTCGTGGATGGACACGCCCTGAGACCGGTAGACCTGCTGGACCTCGTCGACGAGGTGCTGCTGGGTCTTGCGGACACCGAGGATACGGAGGACCTCCTTGGGGTCCGGCGTACCGATGGTCAGCGGCGCGCCGACCTCGATGTGGTCGCCGTCGCCAACGCGCAGACGCGAGCGGCGCGACACCACGTACTCCTTGACCTCGGAGCCGTCGTCCGGGGTGACCAGGACCTTGCGGGCCTTGTCGGTCTCCTCGATCTCGACGCGACCGGCGACCTCGGAGATCGGCGTGACACCCTTCGGCGTACGCGCCTCGAAGAGCTCGACGACACGCGGCAGACCCTGCGTGATGTCGTCGGCCGACGCCACACCACCGGTGTGGAAGGTACGCATGGTCAGCTGGGTGCCGGGCTCACCGATGGACTGGGCGGCGATGATGCCGACCGCCTCACCGATGTCGACGAGCTTGCCGGTGGCCAGCGAGCGGCCGTAGCACTTGGCACACGTACCCGTGCGGGCCTCACAGGTGAGGACCGAACGGACCTTGACCTCGGTGATGCCGGCGCGAACCAGCTCCTCGATCTTGACGTCGCCCAGGTCCTCGCCGGCGACGGCGAGAACCTCGCCGGTCGACGGGTGCTCGATGTCGACGGCAGCCGTGCGAGCGTACGCAGCGGTCTCGGCGTTGTCGTCCTTGACGACGACGCCGCCGGCCTCGACACCGATGACCTTGGGCAGACCACGCTCGGTGCCGCAGTCGTCCTCACGGATGATGACGTCCTGCGAGACGTCCACCAGACGACGGGTCAGGTAACCCGAGTCGGCGGTACGCAGCGCGGTGTCGGCCAGACCCTTACGAGCACCGTGGGTGGAGATGAAGTACTCCAGGACGGAAAGACCCTCGCGGAAGTTCGACTTGATCGGCCGCGGGATGATCTCACCCTTCGGGTTCGCCACCAGACCTCGCATGGCGCCGACCTGACGGATCTGGTTGAAGTTACCCGACGCACCCGAGGTGACCTGCATGTAGATCGGGTTCTTGCGGTCGAACGCCTTCTCCATGGCGGCACCGACGACCTTGGCGGCCTCGGTCCAGATCTCGACGAGCTCCTGACGGCGCTCCTCGTCGGTGACCAGACCACGCTCGAACTGCTTCTGCACCTTGGCAGCCTGCGTCTCGAACGTCTCCAGGATCTCGGCCTTGTTCGGCGGCGTGGTGACGTCGTCGATGGAGACCGTGACACCCGAACGGGTGGCCCAGTGGAAGCCGTTGTCCTTGAGCGCGTCCAGCGACGCCGCGACCTCGACCTTGGTGTAACGCTCGGCCAGGTCGTTGATGATCGCGCCGAGCTGCTTCTTACCGACCTCGTAGTTCACGAAGGGGTAGTCGGCGGGGAGGGTGTCGTTGAAGATCACCCGGCCCAGCGTGGTCTCCAGGACGAGCGGGTCGCCCGCGGTCCAGCCCTCCGGCACGTCGTAGCCGATCGGCGGGACGATGTCGTCGAGACGGATCTTGATCTTCGACTGCAGCGTGATCTCGAGGTGGTCGAAGGCCATGATGGCCTCGGCCGGGGACGAGAACGCACGACCCGCACCGACCTCGTCCTCGCGGTCCGAGGTGATGAAGTAGAGACCGATGATCATGTCCTGGGTCGGCATGGTGACCGGACGACCGTCGGACGGCTTGAGGATGTTGTTGGTCGAGAGCATCAGGATGCGAGCCTCGGCCTGGGCCTCTGCCGACAGCGGCAGGTGGACAGCCATCTGGTCACCGTCGAAGTCCGCGTTGAACGCGGTGCAGACGAGCGGGTGCAGTTGGATGGCCTTACCCTCGATCAGCTGGGGCTCGAAGGCCTGGATGCCGAGGCGGTGCAGGGTGGGCGCACGGTTCAGCAGAACCGGGTGCTCGGTGATGACCTCTTCGAGGACGTCCCACACGACCGGGCGGGCCCGCTCGACCATCCGCTTGGCCGACTTGATGTTCTGAGCGTGGCTCAGGTCCACCAGGCGCTTCATCACGAACGGCTTGAACAGCTCCAGGGCCATCTGCTTCGGCAGACCGCACTGGTGCAGCTTGAGCTGCGGACCGGAGACGATGACCGAACGGCCGGAGTAGTCGACGCGCTTACCGAGCAGGTTCTGACGGAAGCGACCCTGCTTGCCCTTGAGCATGTCGGAGAGCGACTTCAGCGGGCGGTTGCCCGGCCCGGTGACCGGACGGCCGCGACGACCGTTGTCGAACAGCGAGTCGACGGCCTCCTGCAGCATCCGCTTCTCGTTGTTCACGATGATCTCGGGGGCACCGAGGTCAAGGAGACGCTTGAGGCGGTTGTTGCGGTTGATCACACGACGGTAGAGGTCGTTGAGGTCGGAGGTCGCGAAGCGGCCACCGTCGAGCTGCACCATCGGGCGCAGGTCCGGCGGGATGACCGGGACGGCGTCGAGCACCATGCCGGTCGGCTGGTTGCCGGTCTTGCGGAAGGCGTCGACGACCTTGAGGCGCTTGAGCGCACGGACCTTGCGCTGACCCTTGCCGGTGGCGATGGTCTCGCGCAGGTTCTCGACCTCGGCCTCGATGTCGAAGTTCTCGAGGCGCTTCTGGATCGCCGTGGCGCCCATGTGGCCCTCGAAGTACTTCCCGAACCAGGTCTTCATCTCGCGGTAGAGGAGCTCGTCACCCATGAGGTCCTGGACCTTCAGGTTCTTGAAGGTGTCCCAGACCTCGTCGAGACGGTTGACCTCACGCTCGGTGCGGTCGCGCAGCTGCTTCATCTCGCGCTCGGCGCCGTCCTTGACCTTGCGCTTGACGTCGGACTTGGCGCCCTCGGCCTCGAGCGCGGCCAGGTCGGTCTCGAGCTTCTTGGCGCGGTCGTTGATCGCCACGTCGAGCCGGCTGGTCAGCATCTTGCGCTGCTGGTCGACCTTGGCCTCGAGCGAGGACAGGTCGCGGTGACGCGAGTCCTCGTCGACCGAGGTGATCATGTACGCAGCGAAGTAGATGACCTTCTCCAGGTCCTTCGGAGCGAGGTCGAGCAGGTAGCCCAGCCGCGACGGAACGCCCTTGAAGTACCAGATGTGGGTCACCGGGGCGGCGAGCTCGATGTGGCCCATCCGCTCACGGCGCACCTTGGAGCGGGTGACCTCGACGCCACAGCGCTCGCAGATGATGCCCTTGAAGCGCACGCGCTTGTACTTGCCGCAGTAGCACTCCCAGTCCCGGGTCGGACCGAAGATCTTCTCGCAGAAGAGGCCGTCACGCTCGGGCTTGAGCGTGCGGTAGTTGATGGTCTCAGGCTTCTTGACCTCGCCGTGGCTCCACGCGCGGATCTCGTCCGCGGTAGCCAGGCCGATCTTGAGCTGATCGAAGAAGTTGACGTCGAGCACGGTGGCTTCCAGTTCCTTCGTTAGTTCTTGGAAAGTTCAAAGGGGACTGAGGGAGGGAGGTACGCCGAGGCGTACCTCCCACTCGTCAGACTTCCTCTACGGAAGAGGGCTCGCGACGGGAGAGGTCGATGCCGAGCTCCTCGGCGGCGCGGAAGACGTCTTCCTCCGCGTCACGGAGCTCGATCGCCGAACCGTCCTGGCTCAGCACCTCGACGTTCAGGCACAGCGACTGCATCTCCTTGACGAGAACCTTGAACGACTCCGGGATACCCGAGTCGGGGATGTTCTCGCCCTTGACGATCGCCTCGTACACCTTCACGCGGCCGGGCACGTCGTCCGACTTGATGGTCAGGAGCTCCTGCAGGGCGTAGGCGGCGCCGTACGCCTCCATCGCCCAGACCTCCATCTCACCGAAGCGCTGGCCACCGAACTGGGCCTTACCGCCGAGCGGCTGCTGGGTGATCATCGAGTACGGACCGGTCGAACGCGCGTGGATCTTGTCGTCGACCAGGTGGTGCAGCTTGAGGATGTACATGTAGCCCACGGCCACCGGCTCCGGGAACGGCTCGCCGGAGCGACCGTCGAAGAGGCGGGCCTTGCCGTCGGTGCCGACCACACGCCGACCGTCCCGGTTGGGGAGGGTCGCGCTGAGCAGACCGGTGATCTCGTCCTCACGCGCACCGTCGAAGACCGGGGTGGCCACCTTGGTGCCCGGGTCGGCCTTGTCGGCGTGGATCTTGATGAGGCGCTGCTTCCAGGCGCTGTCCTCGGGGTCCTCGGAGAGGTTGAGGTCCCAGCCCTGCTTGGCGAGCCAACCGAGGTGGAGCTCCAGGACCTGTCCGATGTTCATACGACGCGGAACACCGAGCGGGTTGAGCAGGACGTCGACCGGGGTGCCGTCCTCCATGAACGGCATGTCCTCGACCGGCAGGATCTTCGCGATGACGCCCTTGTTGCCGTGACGGCCGGCGAGCTTGTCACCCACGGAGATCTTGCGCTTCTGCGCCACGTAGACCCGAACCAGCTGGTTCACGCCCGGGGGCAGCTCGTCGCCCTCCTCACGGTCGAAGACGCGGACACCGATGACGGTGCCCTCCTCGCCGTGCGGAACCTTCATCGAGGTGTCGCGGACCTCGCGCGCCTTCTCACCGAAGATCGCGCGGAGCAGGCGCTCCTCCGGGGTCAGCTCGGTCTCGCCCTTCGGGGTGACCTTGCCGACCAGGATGTCACCGGTGGTGACCTCGGCGCCGATGCGGATGATGCCGCGCTCGTCGAGGTCGGCCAGCATCTCCTCGGAGACGTTCGGGATGTCCCGGGTGATCTCCTCCGGACCCAGCTTGGTGTCGCGAGCGTCGACCTCGTGCTCCTCGATGTGGATCGAGGTGAGGTAGTCCTGCTGCACCAGACGCTGGGAGAGGATGATCGCGTCCTCGTAGTTGTGGCCCTGCCACGACTGGAAGGCGACCAGGAGGTTGGCACCCAGCGCCATCTCGGCACCCTGGGTCGCCGGACCGTCGGCCAGCGGGGAGCCGACCTCGACCCGGGCGCCCTCGTCGACCAGCGGCTGCTGGTTGACGCAGTTGCCCTGGTTGGAGCGCTCGAACTTCGCGAGCTTGTACGAGGTGTAGGTGCCGTCGTCGTTGAGGGTCTCGATCAGGTCGGAGGAGACCTCCTTGACCACACCGGCCTTCTTCGCGACGAGCACGTCACCGGCGTCGACAGCCGCGCGGTACTCGATGCCCGTGCCGACCAGCGGCGAGTCGCTGCGGACCAGCGGCACCGCCTGACGCTGCATGTTGGCGCCCATGAGCGCACGGTTGGCATCGTCGTGCTCGAGGAACGGGATCAGCGCGGTCGCGACCGACACCATCTGGCGCGGCGAGACGTCGATGTAGTCGACCTCGTCGGCCAGGAGCTCGGAGACCTCACCGTCGCGCTGGCGGACCAGCACGCGCTCGGTCGCGAACTTCATGTTCTCGTCGACGGCCGCGTTGGCCTGCGCGATGACGTAGCGGTCCTCGTCGTCGGCGGTCAGGTAGTCGATCTTGTCGGTGACGACGCCGTTCTCCACCTTGCGGTAGGGCGTCTCGACGAAACCGAACGGGTTGATCCGGCCGAAGGAGGCCAGCGAACCGATCAGACCGATGTTGGGACCTTCAGGGGTCTCGATCGGACACATCCGGCCGTAGTGCGACGGGTGGACGTCTCGGACCTCCATGCCGGCGCGGTCACGGGAGAGACCACCCGGGCCGAGAGCCGACAGACGCCGCTTGTGGGTCAGGCCCGCGAGCGGGTTGTTCTGGTCCATGAACTGCGACAGCTGCGAGGTGCCGAAGAACTCCTTCAGCGCAGCGACGACGGGACGGATGTTGATCAGGGACTGCGGCGTGATCGCCTCGACGTCCTGGGTCGTCATCCGCTCGCGCACCACGCGCTCCATACGAGCAAGACCCGTACGCAGCTGGTTCTGGATCAGCTCGCCGACCGTACGCATCCGGCGGTTGCCGAAGTGGTCGATGTCGTCGGCGGCAACGTCGGTGAGGCCGGCCGGCATCTCGAGCTGCGTACGCCCGTCGTGCAGCGCGACGATGTACTTGATCGTCGCGACGATGTCGTCGACGGTCAGCGTCTGCTGGTCGAAGGCCTCGGTCAGACCGAGCTTCTTGTTGACCTTGTAGCGACCGACCTTGGCGGTGTCGTAGCGCTTCGGGTTGAAGTAGTAGTTGTTCAGCAGCGTCTGCGCGGCCTCACGCGTGGGGGGCTCGCCCGGGCGCAGCTTGCGGTAGATGTCGAGCAGCGCGTCGTCCTGCGCGGTGGTGCTGTCCTTCTCGAGGGTCAGCATCATCGACTCGTACTCGCCGAACTCTTCGCGGATCTGCTCGTTGGTCCAACCGAGGGCCTTGAGCAGCACCGTGACGTTCTGCTTGCGCTTGCGGTCGAGGCGGACGCCGACCAGGTCGCGCTTGTCGATCTCGAACTCGAGCCAGGCACCGCGGCTCGGGATCAGCTTGGCGGTGTAGATGTCCTTGTCGGACGTCTTGTCGGCGGTGCGCTCGAAGTAGACGCCCGGGGACCGGACGAGCTGCGAGACGACGACGCGCTCGGTGCCGTTGATGACGAAGGTGCCCTGTTCGGTCATGAGCGGGAAGTCACCCATGAAGACCGTCTGGCCCTTGATCTCACCAGTGTCGTTGTTGGTGAACTCCGCCGAGACATAGAGAGGCGCGGAGTAGGTGAAGTCCTTCTCCTTGCACTCCTCGACGGTGTACTTGGGGTCGTAGAAGACAGGGCTCTCGAACGAGAGGGACATCGTCTCCGAGAAGTCCTCGATCGGGGAGATCTCCTCGAAGATCTCCTGCAGACCGGACTTGTGAGACACGTCCTCACCCGCTGCTTCGCGGGCGGCAACCTGCTCCTGCCAGCGCTCGTTACCGATCAGCCAGTCGAAGCTGTCGGTCTGGAGGGCGAGGAGCTTGGGAAGCTCGAGAGGCTCTGAGATCTTTGCGAAAGAGATGCGGCGAGGGGTGGAGTCACCCGACGAGGTGCGCGCGGCCAAGAGGAATCCTTCGACAAGGTTCGCAGGTGGATTCGCAGCACGCCGACCACCGAACAGCCACCGGGCAGGCTGAGGGGCATATGAAGGCATGCGCAAAGCGCCATCGTACGCCATAAAAGCGCACTTCACAACACCGGGCCTAGTTAATAGTCCGGCGTACCTTCATTCACACCTGCGGCGCCCGAGCTTCGGCGTTGGTGGTGCACTGCCTTGTCGAGCATCGCGGATGATCATGCGCCTCATCGGCACCTCGGGTCAAGCGTCCGAGCCAATCGGTCCGCCTCCCGGGAAGTTGTTCCAATCACTTGACAGGTAGCGCAAAGACGCGGCCGACGGGCCCCGCGGCGCACTAGTCCTGGCTGGGCCGCGTCTCGACCTTGTCCACCAGCCACTCGTCGTCGACCTTCGCCATCGTCAGCATCGCGTACTCCTGGTAGCCGATCGGCGTGCTCCGCTGGGCGTTGGTGACCTGGCGGTCGACCAGGACCAGGACCTGCACGGTCTCCTCGGAGACCCGGATGACACCGGCGTCGACAGGCGGGAGCGTCTTCACCACGGTCTTCGTCTGCGGGACGTTGTCGACGAGCACCGCGAAGAGACGGTCGTAGTCCTCGCGGTAGTCCTTCGTCATCACCTCGTGAGCCTTGCTCTTCGACTCGTCCATCTTGCTGTGGTCGTAGGAGAGCAGCGGGACGACGGCCTTCTTCGCCGCCTCGAGCGCCTCCGCGCCCTGCTCCTCGACGAGGAGCTTGTGCTTGCGGGTGATCTGCTTGCCGACCGCACCCTCGACCGTGCTGGTCGTGACGTTGTCGTTCGAGACGGTGACGACCTTCTCCTGCCCGAAGAAGACCACGCCGGCGGCGATGACCGCGGCCACGGCAAGGGCACCTGCGGCGATCAGCCCCCACGTCGGGACCACCGGCAGCGTACGGCCGGCGGACTCGTTCGCGTCGGCGTCAGGGCTGTCGGCGTCAGGGCTGTCGGCATCAGGCTCCGGAGCGTCGCGTACGTCGGCGATCGCCCCGGCCTCGACGAAAGCGGTCTCCTCGATGACCTCAGCGTCGTTGCCGGCCTCGTCCTCGTCGACCTCAGCCTCGTCGACCTCAGCCTCGTCGACCTCAGCCTCCTGGCGAGCGGCGAGGTCAGCGTCGTACGCAGCCCGCTTCTCCTCGTCCAGCAGGACGGCGGCTGCCTCGTTGAGGGTGCGGAAGCGGCGGTCGGTCGGGTCCAGGTCGGCGATCGCGGCCTTCCATGCCGCGCGGATCTCGGCTGTGGAGGCGTCGGGCTCGACGTCGAGCAGGTCGTACCAGGTCGGTGAACTCATCGGCGAGCTCATGGGGTCACCCCTTCGCTGGGCTCCGCGGTGGGAGCCTCCTCGGCGGGATACCAGTCGTCGACCAGCCACTCCCCGTTCTGCTTCACGAGCTCCACCTCGGTCCGGGCGAGCTGACGCGCCGCCTCGGCACGCTCCTCGGAGCCCTCGGACTTCGGGTAGCTGATCGCGAGCTCCGCCACGACCAGCACGGTCGCGCTGTCCTCGTCGAGGCCGGCGACCGCTGTGCTGTGCACGTCGCTGGTGCGGCCGACGCCCTGCTGGACGACGGTGGCCTCGGCGAAGGCGACGTTGCCCAGGAAGCTCTTCTCGAACTTGGGGGTCAGCAGCTCGCCGACCTTCTCGCGATAGGTCGGCATGGTCTTCTTGTCGCTGCCGATGTCTTCGGGGCCGTAGTCGTTGACCCGCTGGACGAACTTGTCGGCCGCCGCCATCACCTGCTCGCGCTGGCTCACCACGGACTCGTCGGCGCCGCGGGTCAGCTGCCAGCCGACGTAGCCGACAGCAGCGAGGATGAGGGCGACCAGCAACGCCAGGATGCCCCAGCGGAGCAGAATCGTCCGCTTGTCGCTCGCCCGGCCGGAGGCTGCGCCGGTCTCCGCGGCGGGGCCGGGATCGGTCGTGGTGCTCAAAGGATCACTTTTCCTGTAGACGTTGCGGTCAGTGGTCGGCGAGGAGCCAGTTCCAAGCATCAACACCGTACGCCGCGACCGGATCGAGCCGATGCGGCACCGCTCCGGGAGCCCGTTCCCGTCCGCGGCGGTGGTGGTGGTCGGCTGGTCCGGCTACTCGGTCTCCATGGGCTGGAGGTAGAGCCACTTCCAGGCGTCGTCCCCGTAGGAGGACGGAGCCGCGGTCGACACCGAGGCGTCCTCGGTCTCGCTCCAGGTCAGCTCGCCGGTCTCGGGGTCGAAGGTGGCGATCGAGCCGGTCTCACCAGCAGCTGCCCGCGGCAGCTGGCTGGATCCACGCGGGTTCGACTTGCTCGGGTCCTCGGTGCAAGAGACCTCCGTGTTGAACGGACGGCTCTGCAGGTCCAGCGGGCTGCGCTTCTTCGTGCTCTCGTAGCCCTGCTTGCACGGCGTCTGGGTGGTCAGCGCCAACCCGAAGTGGGCCTGCGCCAGGCCGGGGTTGCCGACGTCGACGACCGCGAAGCTTCCCTCGACCACGGTCGGGAAGATCGAGAGCAGGTGCTTGACGCCCGGAAGGTTTTTCCGGACGACCTTGCCGGTCACCAGCACCTCGTTGAGGAGCTCGCTGATCTCGACCTCGTTCTGCTCCAGGAACTGACGCAGCTCGACGGAGCTGGCCGAACCGCTCTCGATCAGCCTGATCAGGTCCTTGTTGGAGCCGGCCAGGGTGCCGGTGAACAGCTCCAGGTCGGTCGCGAAGGACTTGATCGCCGAGCTGCTGTCGAGCTGCCCCTGGAGGACCGTGTTGCTGTCCCGGATCAGCTGCGTGGTGAGCTCGAAGTTCTGGTCGGCGGTCTCCACGAAGGCGGTGCCGGTGTCGATGATGGTCTGCAGGTCCTGGCCGGTGCCGGCGAAGCTCTTGCCGAGCTCGTCGACGGTCGTCGTGAGCGCCTTCTGGTCGACCGAGTTGACCGTCGTGGCGACATCCTCGAGAAGCTTCTCGGTCGGCAGCGGCGTGGTCGTGGCAGCGCGGGCGATCTCCGAGCCGTCCTCTAGGTAGGGCGCGCCCTTGGACTGAGGCTGCAGCTCGACGTACTGCTCACCGACGGCCGAGCGGTTGCCGACCACGGCGAGGCTGTCTGCCGGGATCTTGTCCTGCCAGTCCTTGTCGATCTTCAGGGTCACATCGACCCCGGAGCGGTTGAGCACCAGCTCACCGACCTGGCCGATCTTGACGCCCCGGTAGTCGACCTCGGCATCCTCGTAGATGCCGCCGGACTGCGCGAAGTGGGCGACCACGACGTAGTGGTCCTTGACGAACAGGGACCCCAGGCGCGCGTAGCGCGCACCCACGAAGCTGACCCCGACGAGGGTGATCAGCAGGAAGACCATCAGCTGCATCTTCGTTCGGCGGGTGATCATGAGACGCCCTCCTGGTGGGTGTTGCCCGAGGTGCTCAGCGCCGGGATCATCAGCGAGGTCAGACCGGGGTCGAGCTCCTTGCTCAACTCGTCGTAGGTCACCGCGTGGGTCCCTGGTGTCGCACCAGCACGACAGAAGAGGATCAGGACACACCCGGACCCGTCGTCGGTGGTGCTCCCGCCGCTGGCGGGCGGCGCCACGCCGAGCCCGAGAAAACCTTCGAGGGTCTTGCCGATCGATCGGAGCAGCCCCGTCACGCACGCGGCGGGAGCGTCGGACTGCCCGGTCAGCGCCTCCTGGCAGGTGTCGATGGCACCGGCCAGCCCGCCCTCGTTGCAGACGTTCGTGAGGTTGTTGAGCCAGTCGAGGGCCGTCTTCTCGTCGGGGAACGTCTTGATCTTGCGGTTGATCTCGTCGAGACCCCAGCAGACCGTGTCACCGACCCGCGGCGCGTTCTGGAGCAGCGTGTCCAGGTTGAGGTCGAGGGTGACATCGAGGTTGACGAAGTCGCCCTGGTGCAGGTTGCGGGCGGTCTGCGGCGAACCGCCGACGGCCGCGTCGACGAACGGGTAGGTGAGGATCGTGTTCATCGCCCGGACGAACTTGTCGCCGGAGTCGGCCAGGTTCGAGAGGACCGGCTCGAGGTCCTTGATGATGCCGATGGTGTTGTCCTTGGACGCCCTGATGACGCGTACGCCGGTGTCCCCGAGCCGCTCGAGGGCCTTGAGCATCTTGACCAGGTCAGCACGCTGCGTGTCGATGCTCGAGATCGCCGAGGGCAGCTCGTCGAGCGCGGCGTCGATGGAGCCCATCTGCGCGTTGGTGGCCTTCGCCAGCCCATCGAGCGCCTCGATGGCCGCGACGATCTTCTCCTTGTTGTTGTCGAGATCGCGCGCCAGCTGCTCCACCTGGTGGAGAACGGAGCGAGCTGCGTCCTCACGACCGGCAAGCGCCTTGTTGAGCTCCGTCGAGATCGTCTTGAGCTGGGCCACACCGCCACCGTTGAGCAGCAGGCTCAGCGCGCTGAAGACCTCTTCGATCTCCGGGTTGCGGCCGGTCTGCGACAGCGGGATGGTGGAGCCGTCGGCGAGCTTGGTCGACTCAGGCTCGGCCGGGCGCTCCAGGGCGACGAACTTCTCGCCGAGCAGCGAGGTCTGCTGGATGGAGGCGCGCGCGTTGGACGGCAGGTCGACGTCCTTCTTGATCAGCATCTCGACGGTCGCGACACCATCGTCGAGCCAGACCTTGTCGATCTTGCCGACGTCGATGTCCTCGAGCTTCACCGTCGACTGCGGCACCAGGTCGAGGACGTCCTGGAACTGAGCAGTCACCGAGATCGCGTCGTTGCCGGCGTCCACACCGCCCGGCAGCGGGAGGTCGTACACGGAGAAGGTCCCACAGCCGGTCAGCACCATGGCTCCGACGATCACGCCCACGAATGCCTGGACGGCACGCTTCATCGCGGTCATCGTTTCACCTCCACCAGGCCGCCGAGCGACATGTCGTAGGGGACGCCGTAGGACGAACCGGTGCCGAGGCCGATCGCCGCGGACCGGTTCAGTCCCGGCAGCTGTCGGATCTGGGAGCAGGTCTCGGCGCTGCTGCCGTTGGTCGCCTGGTCCACGAGGCTGCACAGGAACGACGCCGGGTTCTCGAGGATCTCGTCGAGGACCATGGTGATGTTCGCGTTGGTGTCGAGCGTGCCGGTCTCCGGGTTGTACGCCAGGCCCAGGTTGTTGAGCGCCAGCGGCGCGGTCCGGAGGCTCTCGTCGAGCGCCTTGCGCTGCCGTACGAGCACCTTCGCGATCCGGTTGAGGCTCTGGATGTCCTCGCGCAGGATCGCCTTGTTGTCCCGGACGAACTGGGTCACCTTGGTCAGCGCCACCGAGAGGTTCTTCATCGACGCCGCGAGCTCCTCACGCTCGCCCTCGAGCATGGAGGAGACCTCCGCGAGGGCCTGGGCGAAGTCGCGTACTGTCTTGTCGTTCTCGGCGAGAGTGCCGATGAAGCCCTCGAGCTGCTCGGCGGAGTTGAAGAACTGTTCGTCACGGTTGTCGAGCGTCTTGGTCAGCTTGCCGAGGTCGCCGACGGTCGAGTTGATCTTCTCGCCCTGTCCGCCGAGGTTCTTCGCGGTCTGCTGCAGCAGGTCGGTGAGGGCGCCGTTCTTGTTGGCGCCGTCCGGACCGATCGCGACCACCAGGTCGTCCACGCTGGAGTAGATCTGGTCGAGCTCGACCGGGACCGAGGTCTTGTCGGTGCTCAGCACCGCGCCGTCGGCCAGCTTCTTCCCGCCGTCGTAGGCGGGCGTGGCCTGGACGTAGCGGTCGCCGACGATCGAGGGCGAGATGACCACTGCCTTCGCGTCTGCGGGCAGGTTGACGTCGTTCTTGTAGGTCATGGTGACCTTGACGTCGGTGCCGTTCGGCTCGACCTCGGTCACCTTGCCGACGGCGACACCAAGCACCCGCAGGTCGCTGCCCTCATAGAGCGAGACCGTGCGCGGGAAGTGCGCCACCAGCGTCTTCTCGCCGGTGTCGCGGACCAGGGCCCACGCTCCGACGGCGAGAATCAGGGCACCGATGATGGTCGGGACGATGATCTTGTTCATGGGGTCTTCCCCCCAGTAAGAGCCGGGACGGGAGGCATGTTCTGGATGTAGGTGTCCCACCAGGGGCCGTTGCCGAGGGTGTTGTTGAAGACCTTGTAGAACGGCGCCATCAGCTGCAGCGACTTCTCGAGGTTCTCCTCGTTCTTCGTGAACACGTCGAGGATCACGTCGAGGCTCTCGAGCGCGGGCTTGAGGTCGGCGCGGCTGTCATCGACCAGCTGGGAGAGCTCCTTCGAGAGCTGCTGGGTGGAGATGAGCAGGTTGTGGACCGCCTCCCGACGCTGGATCAGCGCCGCGAAGAGCTGGTTGGCATCGTTCATCAGGGTGATCAGGTCTCCGTCGCGCTCGTCGAGCACCTTGGTCACCCGGTCGAGCTGGGTCAGCAGCGACTCGATGCGCTCGTCCTTGGCGGCCAGGTTGCGGGAGAGGTCCGAGACGCCGGTGAGGGCCGCCTGGAACTCCTCGGGCGTCGACCGGGTCAGGTCGGCGAGCGTGGTGAGCGCTGCGGCCAGCTGGTCCTTGTCGATGTTGGCGGAGGTGTCGGCCAGGCCCTCGAAGGCCTCGACGACGTCGAAAGGAGACTCGGTGCGGTCCACCGGGATGGTCGCGCCCGCCCGCATCTGACCTTCACCGGCGGGCTGCAGCTCGAGGAACATGTCGCCGAGCAGCGTCTTCACTCGTACGCCCGCCCCGGAGCCCTCGCCGAAGTTGACCTTCTCGCGGATCTTGAAGCCGACCTTGACCTGGTTGCCGTCGAGCTCGATCGAGTCGACCTTGCCGACCCGGACACCGGCCACGCGGACCTCGTCGCCGGTCTTCAGGCCACCAGCCTCGGAGAAGTTGGCGTAGTAGGTGGTGCCACCACCGATCAGCGGCAGGCTGTCGGCCTTGAACGCCATCACCATGAGCATGGCGAGGACGGCGATCGAGACGGCGCCGATCTTGACAGGGTTACGTTCGCGGAAGGGAATCATCCGAGGTTGCACCTCGCTTGACCGGGCTTGTAGAGATCGATGAACTGGTCCTTGCCCTCAGCGTCCCGGATCGTCCCACGCAGGCCGCAGAGGTAGAAGTTGAACCAGCCGCCGTAGCTCGCGGTCGCACCGATCTTGTCCAGCTTGATGGGCTGGAGCTGGAGGGCGTCGTCGAGCTGCTTCTTGTCCTTGGCGACCTCGTCGGAGAACCTCCGGGCCTCGCGCAGATCCTCCAGGAGCGGGTCCTTCGCCTCGTGCACCAGGTCGGCGGTCTCCACCGAGAGCGCCGAGATCTGGTCGAGGGAGCCCAGGATCGCCTCACGGTCGTTGTTGAGACCGCCGACGAAGTCACGGAAGGTCACGATCAGCCTGGAGAGCTCCTTCTCCCGGTCGCCCACGTGCTCGAGCACCTCGGTGAGGTTGTCGATCAGGGCGTTGATGATCTGGTCCTTCTCGGCCAGCGTCGAGGTCAGCGAGGCCGTGTGGGAGAGCAGGCTCTCCAAGGTGCCGCCCTCGCCCTGGAACACCTGGACGATCTCGTAGGAGAGGGTGTTGACGTCGTTGGGCGACAGCGCCTGGAAGAGCGGCTTGAACCCGTTGAAGAGCACGGTCAGGTCGAGAGCCGGGTGGGTCTGTCCGACCGGGATGGTCTGGCCCTCCTGCATCGCCGACGCGTCGCCCACCAGCTGGTTGGTCAGCGCGAGGTAGCGCTGGCCGATCAGGTTGCGGTACTTGATCGTCGCCTCGGTCGTGGTCGCGATCTGCTGCGCGCTGTCGACCGAGAACGTGACCACGGCGCTGCGGGCGTCGTCGGAGATCTCGATGTCTTTGACCGAGCCGACCTTGACCCCGGCGATGCGTACGTCGTCGCCCTTGTTCACACCGGTGACGTCGGTGAAGACCGCCTTGTACTCATCGGTCTGCCCGAAGGTGACGTTGCCGATCGTGATCGCGAGCAGGGCGGTCGCCAGCGTCGTGACGATCACGAAGATGATCAGCTTCCAGAAGTCCTGGAAGGTCTTGGCGTCGAAGAGCTTCACTGCGCTCATTCGTAGCTCACCGCCGCTCCACGCGCCGCCGGACCGAGCATCAGCGCGCCGAGGTCAGGGACCTCGTCGGCACTCATGCCCATCCCCGGGGCGAACAGCTCGTTGATGACATCGGCCTCGGCCGACGTACCGACGTAGGACAGGGCCGAATACTCGGTGGTCCCGGTGGCGGAGCGCATCACGCCCTTTCCGGTGGGCTCGTCGACGCCGTCGTCCTTGTTCGGGAACGGGGCGAACGGCTTGTCCTGGGTCCACGACGCGTTCGGGAGCTCGCCGCACTGGGGACCGCTGTCCTCGCCGTAGCGCGGCTTGTCCTTGGTCGAGTACGGACGGGTCAGGTGCGGGAGGGTCTCGAGCGTGATGTGGACGGTGTAGTTGCGGAACACCTCGGTGAACTCGTCGGTCAGCACGTCCATGCCTCCGATCAGACAGGGGAACACCGGCGCATAGCGGGCCAGCGCCTGGGTGACCGGCCGGCCGACCTCGCCGAGCTGGATCAGCGTGTCGCCGTTCTCGTCGAGGAACCCGTCGGCGGTGTTCGAGAACGCCGTCACATCGGTCAGCATCTTGTTGAGCTGCACCTCTCGGTCCTCGAGCGTGGTCGCGGTGACGATGGTGTTGCGGAGGATCTGGCCGATCTCCGGCAGCACTGCCTGGTAGGTGCCCGAGACCTCGGTGGCGAGCTCGAGGTCCTCGATCAGCGCCGGGATCTCGGGGTTGAGCCGCTTCAGGTAGGAGTCGAGGGTGTCGAGCGACTCACCGAGCTTGTCGCCGCGCCCCTCGAGCGCGGTGGCGAGCGCGTTGAGCGTGTTGTTGAGATCGGCCGGCTGGATCGTCCGCAGCAGCGGGTAGAGGTCGCGCAGCACGGCCTGGACCTCGGTGGCCATCCTCGTCTTCTCGATCACGGCGCCCGCCTGGATGGGCTCGGTGAACTCGGTGTCGGGCGGGACCAGCGAGACGTACTTCTGCCCGAAGAGGGTCTTGGGAAGGATCGCACCGGTCACGTCGGGGTGGACCTTGCTGATCTCCTCGGGGAACAGCCCCAGGGTCAGCTCGGCGCCCTCGTCGGTCGGCTTCATCTCGAGGACCTCGCCGACGATCAGTCCGCGGACCTTGACGTCGGCACGGTCGGGAAGCTGCAGACCGATGCGGTCGGCCTTGAGGGTGATCTCCTCGAAGTCGCCGAACTTGTTGGTGAACTGCGCCCAGGTCAGGGCGAGCGCGGCGAGGACCAGGGCGATGAAGACGACGCCGAGGACCTTCCCCTTCTGCCTGCCCCACGCGAGCGCTGCCGCGCTCCTCTTGTGCGGGGCCGGCACGTGGTGCTCGACGCTGTCACGGCTGAGTGTCTGAGTCATCCGGCCAACCTCACCGTCGTCGTGCTGCCCCAGATCGCCATCGACAGCATCAGGTCGAGCACGGAGACAGCCACGATGCTCGTACGCACCGCCTTACCGACCGCGACGCCGACGCCGGCGGGACCGCCGGAGGCGTTGTAGCCGTGGTAGCAGTGGATCAGGATCACCACGACCGCGAAGATCAGCACCTTGCCGAAGGACCAGAGCACGTCCACCGGCGGCAGGAAGGTGTTGAAGTAGTGGTCGTAGGTGCCGGCGCTCTGACCGTAGAAGAGGATCACCGTGAACCGGGTGGCGACGTACGAGGACAGCAGACCGACCACGTAGAGCGGCACGATCGCGATCAGGCCGCCGATCATCCGGGTGGTGACCAGGAAGGGCAGCGACGGGATCGCCATCACCTCGAGCGCGTCGACCTCCTCCGAGATCCGCATCGCGCCGAGCTGGGCGGTGAAACCACAGCCGACCGTCGCCGCGAGCGCGATCCCCGCGACCAGAGGCGCGATCTCACGAGTGTTGAAGTAGGCCGACACGAACCCGGAGAACGCCGAGGTGCCGAGCTGGTCGAGCGCGGTGTAGCCCGAGAGCCCGACCTGGGCCCCGGTGAAGAAGGTCATCGCCAGGATCACGCCGACGGTGCCGCCGATGACGGCCAACGCCCCCGAGCCGAGCGTGACCTCCGCCAGGATCCGGAGGATCTCCTTCTTGTAGCGCCGAAGCGTGCGCGGGAACCACGACACCGCGCGCAGGTAGAAGCCGAGCTCGTCACCGAGGTGGTCGAGGCTCTTGGCAGGCTTCTCGTAGATCGACTTGATGTTCGCCATCCGTCTCGCCTCCTATCCGGACTTGCTCGGGATGATCTGCAGGAAGATCGCAGACATCACGAAGTTCACGATGAACAGCAGCAGGAACGTGATGACGACCGACTGGTTCACGGCATCGCCGACGCCCTTGGGGCCACCGCCGGCGTTCATGCCCATGTATGAAGCCACGATCGCCGCGATCAGACCGAACACGAGCGCCTTCGCGAGGCCCTGCCACAGGTCGGCCATCTGCGCGAGCGCAGTGAAGCTGGCCAGGTAGGCACCGGGGGTGCCGCCCTGGATGATGACGTTGAAGACGTAGCCGCCCATGACACCGACGATCGAGACCAGGCCGTTGAGAAAGACCGCGATCATCATGCAGGCGAGCACACGCGGGACCACCAGACGCTGGATCGGGTCGATGCCCAGAACCATCATCGCGTCGAGCTCTTCACGGATCTTGCGAGCACCGAGGTCGGCGGCGATCGCCGAGCCACCAGCACCCGCGACCAGCAGCGCGGTCGCGATCGGGGCAGCCTGCTGCACGACCGCGAGGACCGCAGCCGAGCCGACGAAGGACTGCGCACCGAACTGGGCCACGAGGCCACCGACCTGCAGCGCGATGACCGCGCCGAAGGGGATGGCCACCAACGCGGTCGGGACGATCGTCACCGACGCGATGAACCAGGCCTGCTGGATGAACTCGCGGAACTGGAAGGGGCGCCGGAAAACGGCACGGCCCACATCCAGCCCGAACGCGAAGAGCGAGCCAGCGGTCCCGATCGGCTTCAGGACCCTGGCGGCGGTCAGAGATGACATCAGTAAGGAGCCTCTGTAGGAGCTGCTTTCACGCCACCAGGGGCCATGGCGGCATCTGCCTGGAACGACCCCGGCGGCGGGGTGACACCGTTCTCCCGGCACCAGGCGCCCGGCGGACGCTGGTATTTGCGCGGGATGCCGTTGGACGGCTCGAGCTGCATCGGGATCGGCGGGAGCGGCGGCAGGCCCATGTCCTTCTCCGCGGCCAGCTCGTCGGCGTCCTTCTCCTCGGACATGCCGATCGGACCGATGGTCTGGGCGTTGAGGAACTGCCGCACGACGGGCTCCTCGGAGCTGAGGAGCATCTCGCGGGGGCCGTACATGGCCAGGTGCTTGTGGTAGAGCAGCCCGATGTTGTCCGGCACCGTACGCGTCGAGTTGATGTCGTGGGTCACGATCAGGAACGTGGCGTCGATCTGCGCGTTCAGGTCGATGAAGAGCTGGTTGATGAACGCCGTACGCACCGGGTCCAGACCCGAGTCGGGCTCGTCGATCAGCAGGATCTCGGGGTCGAGGACGAGGGCACGCGCCAGACCGGCCCGCTTGCGCATACCGCCGGAGATCTCGCCGGGGAGCTTGTTCTCGGCGCCGATGAGACCGACCAGGTCCATCTTCTCCATGACGATGTTGCGGATCTCGGACTCGCTCTTCTTCGTGTGCTCACGAAGCGGGAAGGCGACGTTGTCGAACAGGTCCATCGACCCGAACATGGCGCCGTCCTGGAACAGGACGCCGAACAGCTTGCGGACCTCGTAGAGGTCCTTCTCCGAGCAGCTGGCGATGTCGACACCCTCGATGACCACGGAGCCCTGATCGGGCTTGATCAGACCGATGAGGGTCTTGAGGAGCACCGACTTACCCGTGCCGGACGGCCCCAGCATCACACTGATCTCGCCCGCAGGCAGCGTCAGCGTGACGTCTTTCCAGATGAGCTGCTTACCAAAGCTCTTGGTCAGCCCTTCGATCTTTACGTCTACACCCATCCGGGCCGGCTCCCTTCCTGTTCGCGGGGGTCTCCCTCAAGTCCCCTACTGCCCGACTAACGGCAGAGTGTGACAGTGGTTACGCATTTTCCGCGACACGCGTCACACTTTTGTAAACCATAGTGGCCTGCGAACGGTGACGGTGATCACCACCCGAGACGAAGTCCCCCGCTGACGCCTTGGCGATCGGATCGGGCGAATCCTCTCGTCCGGCGCGTGTTCAAGATAACGAAACGAACCGCGGGGGGCTACTCCCGAGTAGCCCCCCGCGGTTCGAACGATCACAAGCTGCGCTGCAACTTGACCGACCTGTAGCGGAATTGTTCCCGCTATGTAGCAAGCCCGGGCCCGGCGGAAACCGCCGAACCCGGGCTGAGAGCTAGGGCCGAAGCCCTCAGATCACTTGACAGTGACGGTGGCGCCGGCGGCCTCGAGGGCCTCCTTCGCCTTGTCAGCGGTCTCCTTGTTGGCGGCCTCGAGGACAGCCTTGGGGGCGCCCTCGACGAGCTCCTTGGCCTCCTTCAGACCGAGGGAGGTCAGAGCGCGCACCTCCTTGATGACGTTGATCTTCTTGTCACCAGCGGACTCGAGGATGACGTCGAACTCGTCCTTGGCCTCCTCAGCGGCGGCGGCCGGGGCACCCGGGGCGCCAGCGGCGGCGACGGCGACCGGAGCGGCGGCGGTGACGCCGAAGGTCTCCTCGAACTCCTTCACGAACTCGGAGAGCTCGATGAGGGTGAGCTCCTTGAACGCGTCGAGCAGCTCGGCGGTGGTGAGCTTAGCCATGATGGCTTCCTTTCTTGGTGGCCCCGTGCGTTGTTTGTTTGAGTACGCGGCGGGGCCGGGTTACAGGTGGTGGTTAGTTACGACCGGGGTCTCAGACCTCGGCCGGAGCCTCCTCGGCGGCAGCCGGCTCAGCGGCACCACCTGCGAGGATCGAGGGGTCCTCCGCGGCCTTGGCCTCGAGAGCGGCAGCGAGCTGCGCGGTCTTCGAGGGCAGAGCGTTGAAGGCGTACAGAGCCTGCGACAGCGACGCGGTGAACGCGCCCGCAAGCTTGGCGAGCAGGACCTCGCGCGACTCGAGGTCGGCAAGCTTGCCAACCTCAGCAGCGTCGATGGCCTTGCCGTCGAGGTACCCGCCCTTGATGACAAGGTTGGGGTTGGCCTTGGCAAAGTCACGCAGACCCTTGGCCGCCTCGACGACGTCACCCTTGATGAAGGCGATCGCGGTCGGGCCGGTCAGCAGGTCATCGAAGCCTTCGATGCCACTCTGGGAGGCAGCGATCTTGGCCAGCGTGTTCTTGACCACGGCGTAGTTTGCGTGCTCACCGAGCGAGCGACGAAGAGTCTTCAGCTCGCCGACGGTGAGCCCACGGTAGTCGGTCAGCACGGCACCGGTCGAGGCGCTGAACTCGTCAGCGATCTCGGCAACGGCAGCCTGCTTGTCAGCCCGCGCCATGGGTCTCCTTCTTCCGGGAATCGATCCCACCGGCGACGGGCCCGTGAATGACAAACGCCCCGAGCGCAGGCTCAGGGCGTGACGTATGATGTCGTCTTGCTCTTCACCTACGCTGGCCGTCCGCATCCTGCGGAACCTTCGATCGAGTGCATGCGCACCTGACAACCGGCGGTCTCTGGTTTCAGAACAATTATGCGTACGCCGCGGGGAGCCGCCAAATCGGCGGACCCACTAGGTTGTGCCGCATGGAGAGCCACACCTTCGGCAGGATCGGACGCTCGGCGTCGGTCATCGGTCTCGGCACCTGGCAGCTCGGTGCCGACTGGGGCGAGGTCAGCGAGTCCGATGCCCTGGCGGTGCTCGAGGCCGCGGTGGACGACGGGGTGACCTTCCTCGACACCGCGGACGTCTACGGTGACGGCCGCAGCGAGCAGGTGATCGGACGGTTCCTCCGGTCGCACGAGGGGATCTTCGTGGCGACCAAGATGGGACGCCGGGTGGACCAGGTGCCCGAGAACTACACGCTGAGCGCCTTCCGGACGTGGCTGGATCGGTCTCGATCGAACCTCGGGGTCGACACGATCGACCTGGTGCAGCTGCACTGCCCGCCGTCGGAGACGATCGAGTCCTCGGCCACCTATGACGCGCTGGACACGCTGGTCTCGGAAGGGGTGATCGCGGCGTACGGCGTCAGCGTGGAGACCTGCGACCAGGCCCTGGCGGCGATCGCGAGGCCCACCGTGGCCTCCGTCCAGATCATCCTGAACGCCTTCCGGCTCAAGCCGCTGGACCGCGTGCTTCCCGCGGCTGCGGAGGCCGGCGTCGGGATCATCGCGCGGGTGCCGCTGGCGTCGGGGCTGCTGTCGGGTCGCTACTCCGAGTCCACGACCTTCGCCGCCGACGACCACCGCACCTACAACCGTCACGGCGAGGCCTTCGACGTCGGCGAGACCTTCTCCGGCGTCGACTTCGCCACCGGTGTCGCGGCCGCCCAGGAGTTCGCCGCACTGGTGTCCGAGCACGGCCCCTCGGGCGCCACCCCTGCCCAGGTCGCCCTCGCCTGGGTCGCCCAGCAGCACGGGGTCACCACCGTCATCCCCGGCGCCCGCAACCCGTCCCAGGCCCACGCCAACTCCGCCGCCGGCTCGCTCCCGCCGCTCTCCGAAGCGCTGCTCTCCGGCGTACGCCGGATCTACGACACCCACTTCCGCGAGGCCGTCCACCCACGCTGGTGACCTCTCGGCGAGACGTCACCCCGGTCGGCCGAAGCGTCAGGCCCGTCGGCCGAAGCGTCACCACGTGACGTCTCGACCGACGGGAGCGACGTCTCGGCCGACCGCAGTGACGTCTCGGCGCTTCGCGCGGCCGCTCCGTCGCTCGGGACGAGCGGGAAGCGCGGACCTGCCGCTCGATATCGCTCCGGTCGTCTCGGCCGGCGGAAAAATAGTGAGCATTGGTAAGGAATCCGGCAGAGTAAAGGGGTGACGACGGAGACGACGACCGAGGAGTTCCGGTTCCGAGACATCGCGGTGGTGGCGTACGCGCCGTCGATCGTCAGCGCCATGGGGCACGGCGCGGTGATGCCAGTCCTGGCGCTCCAGGCCTCCGACCTGGGCGCGGACGCATCGATGGCGGCGTTCGTGGTCGCGCTGCTCGGGATCGGGTCGCTGGCCACGTCGCTGCCGGCCGGCTCGCTGGTGGCGCGGATCGGCGAGCGGCGTACGTTGATGGGAGCAGGGGCGCTCGACGCGGTCGCGATGACCGTGGCGTTCCTCAGCAATTCGGTCGCCGTGCTCGCCATCGCGGTCTTCGTGAGCGGAATGAGCTGGACCGCGTTCCTGATCGCCCGGCAGGGCTTCCTCATCGACGCGACCCCGCTCTCCCACCGGGCACGGGCGATGTCGCTGCTGGGCGGTTCGTTCCGGGTCGGGGTCTTCGTCGGACCGCTGCTCGGCGCCGGACTCATCCACGTCTTCGGCCTCCACGTGGTCTTCCTGTTCGCGGCCGCGATGTCGCTGTGCTCGGCGGTGATCGGCGGCTGGATGCCGGAGCTCGGCAGGACCCGGTCCCGCGAGCACGGCCACCTGAGCGTACGCAGCGTGCTGTGGGCCCACCGCCGGACCTTCGCGACACTCGGTGTCGCGGTGGTGATCATCGGGATCTCGAGGTCCGTACGCATCGGCCTGCTCCCCCTGTGGGCAGACCACATCCATCTCGACGCGTCGGTGGTGTCCCTGCTCTTCGCAGGTGCCGCGCTGGTCGACATCGCGCTCACCTTTCCCGGCGGCTGGCTGCTCGACCACCGTGGACGCCAGGTCGTTGCGATCCCGGTGGTGCTCTCCGTCGGTATCGGCTGCCTGCTGCTGCCTCTCACCGACTCGGCGCTCACGCTCGGCGCGGTGATGGCGCTGATCGCGGTCGGCAACGGCCTCGGCTCAGGGATCGTGATGACGCTCGGCGCCGATGCCGCGCCGGCAGACGGGCGGGCACAGTTCCTGGGCGGCTGGCGGCTGTGCGGCGACATCGGCGGCACCGGCGGGCCGCTGCTGGTCTCCGGTCTGGCCGCGGTCTTCTCGATCGCCGCCGCGCCGGTGGCGATCGGGCTCTTCTCGCTCGTCGGGGCGGTCTGGGTCGGGCACTGGACCGGCCGTGCCGACCGGTTGCGGCTCACCGGACGCTGACGGCTGGGTGCTGCCACTTCCGTGCACATGCGGGAAGTGACGCGGCGGGCCGACCGGTCGCCCTAGGGGACGATGGCGCGGGTCAGGGCCTCGTTGAGCGCGGCGGAGTCGCCGGTGACCGTCAGGCCGGCGGAGCTCGGGGAGGCGCGGCGCCACAGCAGGAGGGCGAGGCCTCGCGCCGACCCGGAGACGTACACCTTCTGCACCGCGTTCAAAGCCCCGATCGCCCAGGTGCGGTCGATATTGGTGGCGGTGAGCTCGATGCGGGTGACGATCTTGCGCGCGCGCTTCAACGCGATCTGCCGCGGATACATCACGGTCAGCACCTCGTCGACGGTGTCAGCCCAGAGCTCTGGCGTCGCCTCGGGCGCACTGAGGCCCAACGCCGAGCGGATGTCCCAGAGGTGGACCAGGCTCTCGTGCACCTGACGCCGGAACCAGAACGAGACCGGCCCGCGGCCGTCCTCGGTCAGCCCGTTGAGGATCCGGCCGGTCGCCTCCGGCCCCAGCGCCGAGAGCGTCTCACGCAGCTCGGCGGCCTGGGCCTCGTAGGTCGCGACCAGGTCCAACGGGACCGGCAGCGGCTCCTCGTCCTCGTCGCGCGCCATCGCGGCGGCCCAGTGGTGCACCCCGGCCAGGTGGTCAGCGAGGTCGCCGACCGACCAGTCGTCGCACGACGGCACCGGCAGATCCGGGTCGGCCTGCTTCAACGCGGCCGCGAACTCGGACTGCAGCTCTCCCAGGGTCACGAAGTAGTCATCAGGCGTCGGCACGACGCAGACCCTACTGGCAGCGGCGGCCGGCCTCAGCGGCATCTCGTCATCACCATGGCAAGCCGCTGCTCCAGGCTCGCATCCCGCAGCTCAGGAGGTGGCCCGGCGGGCCCGATGGGCGGCGGCCTTCACCCGGCTCTGGCATCGGGTGGAGCAGAAGCGCCGCCCGGCGTTCTTGGACGTGTCCACGAAGACCCGGTCGCACGGGTCGGCCCGACAGACGCCGAGGCGGCCGGCCAGGTCGGAGCCGATGGCCAGCGCCAGACCGGCGGCGATACCAGCACCCCAGCCGACCACGAGACCAGGATCGCGACCATGGAAGTGGAGCGCCCATCCTCCACCGCGGGCCCGGTCGAGCTGCGGGACCGAGCCCATCTCGCGCATGAGTGAGTTGACCTGGATCGCGGCGGTGTCCAGGTCGCCGCTCGCCGCAGCCTCGAACACCACGCGCAGCGATCCGGCCAACGCCACCATCCCATCAGCGTCAGCCCCGTCGACCTGCGGCTGGTAGTCGGGACGGGTCAACAGACCTTGCACGACCCCGGCGCGCTGCCCGAGCGGCGGCGGGTCGACGGCGCGGGTGCCGTCGTAACCGGCCGTCAGGGCGTTGACGAGCTTGCACGCCTGCTCGGTCACCGTATGCACGTGACTGTCGAAATGTATTTGACCAGTCACGGTCGTCGGATCTACGGTCTCGTTCATGACTGTCATTCAACCATTGACCAGTCACGAACGCGTGCGGTGGCCGCGGTTCCTCGTCGCTCTGGTCATCGCCCGAGCGGTCAACCGGCTGGGATCGTTCGCCATGGCCTTCCTCGCGGTCGCCCTGGTCGACGTCCACGGCGCCTCGCTCACGACCGCCGGAGCAGTCGTGGCCGCCTTCGGCCTCGCCACCATCCCCTCGCGCCTCCTCGGCGGCTGGATGGCCGACGCCGTGGGCCGGCGCCCGACGATCGTCACGGGACTGGTCGCCTGCGCAGCGGCCCAGCTCGTCATCGCCGCCTCCCCTGGTGTCGTCGGAGCGCTCATCGGCGCGACGCTGCTCGGGTTGGCCTACGAGATCTACGAGCCCGCCTCCCAGGCGCTGATCGCGGAGTCCGTCGAGCCAGAGCGACGGCCACAGGCGTACGGACTCTACGGCGCGGCGATGGCGGTTGCCGGCGTCGCCGCTGGCGCACTGGCGGCGATCGTGGGCGGCGTCGACCTTCGGCTCCTCTTCGTCGCCGATGCGCTCACGTGCCTGTGCGCGGCGGGACTGGTTCTCGCGCTCGTACGCGACACCAGCAGGCCACGCCCACGCCGGGACGAGTCTGGTGCAAGCCCCTGGCGTGACCGCCGGCTCCTGACGATGCTCGCCCTCGGCACCGGCTTCGCGACAGCCTGGATCCTGAGCGTGGTCGCCCTCCCCCTCACGGTCTCCGCTCGTGGGCACGACGCCGCGGCCACCGGGTGGCTGCTCCTGGTCGCCGCGCTGGTCACGATCGCCGGCCAACGCCTGCTCCGCGGCGCCGCCGCCCGACCGTTCCCGTTGATGCGCGCGGGTCTGCTCCTGATGGCCGGCGGCTTCGCCGTGATCGCGTACGCCGCCCCGTTGCCGCTGCTCGCGATCGGCTGCGCGATCGTCGCCCTCGGCGAGGTGCTCCTGCTCGGTCCGCCGATCGCGCTCGTGGCCGGGCTGGCCACGGACGTCACGCGTGCGGGCTACCTGGCGGCGTACGGAACGTGCTGGGGGATCGCACAGACGATCGGTCCGATGCTCGCGACCGGGCTGATGTCCATCGGGACACCGGTCGTCTGGCTCGCGGGCGCGGGCCTCTGCCTCGTTCTCGCGGCGGTCACTGCCGCTGTCGCCCGCGTCTGTTCACCGAGGTAACTCGGTCAGCACTCACTTCCTTCACGGAACTCCACGAGGGAAGTGCAGCCCTACCGAGTTACCTCAGTGAACATCCGGCCTCAGAGCACCCGGGCCAGGAACTCCTGGGTGCGCTCGTGCTGCGGGTTGCCGAGGACGTCGGCGGGGAGGCCCTCCTCGACGATCACGCCGCCGTCCATGAAGACGACCTTGTCGGCCACCTCACGAGCGAAGGACATCTCGTGGGTGACGACCATCATGGTCATCCCCTCGGCGGCGAGGTCCTTCATGACGGCCAGGACGTCGCCGACCAACTCGGGGTCGAGGGCGGAGGTCGGCTCGTCGAAGAGCATCATGTCGGGGTTCATCGACAGCGCCCGCGCGATGGCGACGCGCTGCTGCTGGCCGCCGGAGAGGTGAGCCGGATAGGCGTCGGCCTTGTCCGAGAGCCCGACCTTCTCCAGGTTGGTCCGAGCGATCTCCAGCGACTCGGCCTTGCCGCGCTTGAGCACCTTCTCCTGAGCCACCGTCAGGTTGCGCAGCACGGTCATGTGCGGGAACAGGTTGAACTGCTGGAAGACCATCCCGATCCGGGCGCGCAGCGCGTCCACGTCGGCGTCGGGATCGGTGATCTCGTCGCCGTCGACCAGGATCGTGCCGCTGGTCGGCTCCTCGAGGAGATTCACGCAACGCAGCAGCGTCGACTTTCCGGAGCCCGAGGGCCCGATCACACAGACGACCTCTCCCCGCGCGATGTGGAAGTCGATGCCCTTGAGGACCTCGTTGTCACCGAAGTACTTGTGCAGGTTCTGTACGTCGATCACCGCCGCGCCGCGGTCGGCTGCCGGTGTCGTCTCGGTCTGGGTCATCAGCGAGCCCTCCCGGACTTGGCTTCCATGCGGCGTACGACGATCGAGAGCGGCACCGTGATCAGCAGGTAGCACAGCGCGATCGTGACCATCGGCGTCAGGTTGGCGTTGGCGTTCATGGCCTCACGACCGAACGCGGTCAGCTCGTACTCGTCCAGCGACAACCCCAGGATGTAGACCAGCGAGGAGTCCTTGGTGAGCAGGATCAGCTCGTTGGTCAGCGGCGGCAGGATGATGCGGAACGCCTGCGGGATCACGATCGTGACCATCGCGCGGGTGTGGGTCATCCCCAAGGTGCGCGCCGCTTCGTACTGTCCCTTCGGCACCGCCTGGATGCCCGCCCGGATCGTCTCGGCCATGTAGGCACCACCGACCAGACCAAGCGCCAGCGTGACGATAGTGAGGTTGGAGGGTTGGACTCCGAACGCCAGCGAGAGCCCGAGCCCGAGCACCAGGAACACAACCAGAGCCGGCAGCCCGCGGAAGAGCTCGATGATGCCGGTCGAGATCCACCGGTACGGACCGACGCTGGAGAGCCGCATCAACGCGAGCACGAGGCCCAGCGCCAGCCCGAAGGCGAACCCGCAGGCGGTGTAGAAGATCGTGTTCTTCAGCGCGATCAGGATGACATCAGGGAACAGCTGAGACGCGATGTCCAGGTCGGCGAACGCCCGCCTGATCTCACCCCAGTCGGCGACCAGCGCGAGGGCGACGATCACCAGCACCAAGACGGCGTACTGGATATAGCGGACGAGCGCCGCGCGTTTGCGCGGCGACATCCGCTTCTTGGGAACTACGGCCGCGTCAGTCACTGCGCGGCAGCCTCCCCGAACCACTTCTTGTAGACCTCGTCGTAGGCGGCCTTGTCGTTGATGCCCTTGTTGAGCGCCTCGAGCAGCTTGTCGTTGCCGCCCTTCTTGACCGTGAATCCGTACGCCTCACCGGTCTGGAACTCGCTGGTGATCTCCATGTCCGTGTTGGACTTGACGAAGTCGTAGAGCAGACCGTTGTCGTTGACGCCGGCGTCGGCCTTGCCGGACTTGACCGCCTGCATCATCAGCGCGGAGTCCTCGAGGGTGATGATCTTGGTGTCCTTGGGAGCGTTCTCCGCGACGTAGTCGGCTCCGGTGGTGGCCTCCTGGACCGCAATGGTCTTGCCGGCGAGGTCGTCGAGCGAGGCGTAACCGGCGCCCTTCTTGGTCATCAGCGCCTGGGTGGCCTCGAAGTAGGGCTCGGTGAAGTCCATGACCTTCTCGCGCTCCTCGTTGATCGTCATCGCACCCGCGGCGACGTCACACTTCCCGGAGTTGAGCGCCTCACCGGAGACGATGGTCTCCCAGCCGATGTTGACGACCTCGGTCTCGAGCTTCTCGGCGTCGGCCGCAAGCTTGATCACGTCGATGTCGAAGCCGACGACCTCACCGCCCTCGTTGAACTCGAACGGCTTGTAGGGCAGGTGCGTGCAGATGGTCAGGGTGTCGGCCTTGACCAGCTTGGCACCCGACGGCGACGTGCCCCCCTCGTCGCCACCACCGCAGGCGGCGAGCGCCAGGGCAAGGGCGGGAACGGTCAGGGCAGCAGCGAGCTTCCGCAGATTCATGCGGGGCACTCTACGTGTCTTTGGTCACCACCGGCCCGGGACCCTCGTCTAGAGGAGCCATCGTGGCGAGATTGTGAGTCAGCCGACAACACCTGCCCAGACGGCACAGTGGCTCGCCGCAGCTGTGTCGACCGGTCGGATCCCCGACGCCCCCGGCGCCAGCTGAAGCACGTCGGCGGAGTCCCGGAAGGCCGGCCAGCGAGGAGCGCCGGGCGCGGCCGGACGGCCGTGATGGGCGAACGAGGTCCAATAGCCGACCATCGTGTCCGACAGCTCCTGCTGCGGCTCGTCGAGCTCACCCAACAGGCCCGGGAACAGGAAGGTCAGCTCGGTGGCGTGCTCCGCGCCCTCGTCGTAGCCCGGCATGTCGATCAGCGGCGGCGCACCCCGGTCGGCGAACTGGTAGGCGAAGACCGGCACCCCAGCGGCCTCGAGCTTCGCGAACGCATCCTGGTGCGAGCAGGTGGACAGACCACCGGCCGAGTCGGTTCGGATCGCCGCCAGCGCGTGCCGCGGCTCGTCGTAGGCGCTCGCCGGGTAGAGCTCGAGGACGGCTTCGGCGGCAGAGCCGTACGTTCTGCGTACGACCTGCTCGTACTGTTCCGCCGTGATCGGCAGCGGATACTCGAGGCCGACGTAGAGCCGCATCTCGTCCAGGGTCGAGCCGTGCATCACCGGCACCCGGTTGAAGCGCCCGGAGTCGATGGCATCGGGATAGGTACGCGGCAGCACCCGCGGGTCGCCGACGACAGGCCCGGCGTTGAGCCCGGCGGCGCCGAACGCCTCGATCAGCTCCTTGACGGGGGTCGCCCGCAGGCAGGCAGCCACATCAGCCGCGTCGCCGCAGCCCACTGCGGCGGCGAGCCGCTGCCCCTCCGCCTCGGCACCCGCATCGCTGCGAGCCCCGGCCGCACAGCTCCCGCTCTGCGGGATCGCCTTGTGGAACAGTCCGGCGGCGGCCGGCGAGGCGATCTGAGCGCAGGTGTCGATCGATCCGGCCGACTCCCCGAAGACCGTCACGTTCCCCCGGTTGCCACCGAAGGCGGCGATGTTGCGCTGCACCCAGCGCAAAGCCGCCTGCTGGTCGAGCAGCCCGTAGCTGCCGGACTCGTACGCCCCGTCCAGCCCGGCGTGCGCCAGCCAGCCGATCGCGCCGAGGCGGTAGTTGACGGTCACGACCACCACATCACCATCGACGGCGAGCTTGCTCGCGTCGTACCCGGTGCTGGAGCCGGTCGTGTTGCCGCCGCCGTGGAACCACACCATCACCGGCAGCTTCCGCTTCCCCGGCCGCTCCGGGGCGACCACGTTGAGGAACAGACAGTCCTCGTCGTAGGTCGTCTCGCCTCCGTACGCCGGAGCCAGCTGTGCGCACTGGCTGCCCGGTTCGGTGGCATCGCGCACCCCGGTCCACGAAGCGGCCGGCGCGGGCGCGCGCCAGCGGAGCCGGCCGACCGGCGGGGCGGCGTACGGGATTCCCTGGAATGTCCGGAAGCCGTCGTGGGCGACGCCTCGGACCGCTCCCTTGTCGGTGCGGACCACCGGTTCAGGCGGCTCCGCCGACGCTGCGGCGGTGACACCCGTGGCAGCGAGGAGGGCTACGGCAAGAACTGGGACGAGAACACGAAGTCTGAGCACCGAGGTTCCTTTCGTCGACCTTCCGACCCTAGGAGCCTGACACCGTCGCCCGGCAGTGACAGAGGAACAGAAAGATGACGTACGCAGCGCACAAATGCATCGAGCGCCGCCGCCCGTTCTGGGCGACAGCGCTCGATGTGTGGTCGGAGAGGCTCAGGCCTCGTCCTCACCCGCGACGTTCTTGATGCGGTTGGGGTCGACCTGGACACCGGGGCCCATGGTCGTCGAGACGGTGACCTTCTTCAGGTAGCGGCCCTTGGAGGAGGACGGCTTCAGACGAAGCACCTCCTCGAGAGCAGCGGCGTAGTTCTCAGCGAGCTGGGCCTCGGAGAAGGATGCCTTGCCGATGATGAAGTGGAGGTTGGCGTGGCGGTCGACCCGGAAGTCGATCTTGCCGCCCTTGATGTCGGACACGGCCTTGCCCGGGTCCGGCGTCACGGTGCCGGTCTTCGGGTTCGGCATGAGGCCACGGGGGCCGAGCACGCGGCCGAGGCGGCCGACCTTGCCCATCATGTCCGGGGTCGCGACGACGGCGTCGAAGTCGAGCCAGCCACCGGAGACCTTCTCGATGAGCTCGTCGCCACCGACGACGTCGGCGCCGGCTTCGCGAGCGGACTCGGCCTTGTCCGGAGCAGCGGCGAAGACGATGACGCGCATCGTCTTACCGGTGCCGTGCGGCAGGCTGACGGTGCCGCGCACCATCTGGTCGGCCTTACGGGGGTCGACACCGAGACGCATGACGACGTCAACGGTCTCGTCGAACTTCTTCTTGCTGGAGCCCTTGGCGATCTTGATCGCGGCCAGCGGGGCGTAGAGCTCGTTCTTGTCGAACGTCTCTTCCGCCGCGCGGTAGGTCTTGCTGCGCTGCATGGTGATTCCTTAAGTGGTTAAGAGGAGATGTGGTTAGCGAGCCAGCGCGGCTCTCCCACGTTTCAGTCGGTGGTGACGCCCATGGAGCGGGCGGTGCCCTCGACGATCTTCATCGCGGCGTCGATGTCCTCCGCGTTGAGGTCGGGAAGCTTGGTGGTCGCGATCTCGCGCACCTGGTCCTTGGTCAGCTTGCCGACCTTGTCCTTGTGCGGGACGGACGAGCCCTTCTTCAGGCCGGCGGCCTTCTTGATCAGCTCCGCGGCCGGCGGGGTCTTGGTGATGAAGGTGAAGCTGCGGTCCTCGTAGATGGTGATCTCGACGGGGATCACGTTGCCGCGCATGGCTTCGGTCTGGGCGTTGTACGCCTTGCAGAACTCCATGATGTTGACGCCGTGCGGACCGAGCGCGGTACCGACCGGCGGGGCCGGGGTCGCAGCACCGGCCTGCAGCTGCACCTTGACGAGCGCTGCGATCTTCTTCTTCGGAGGCATTCTTGAGATCTCTTCCTTCTCGTGGTCATGACGAAGCCGTTGGTACGTTCGGCCTCTGCCACCTGCTGTGTTGCTCGCGCAACTGGTCAATTGTCCGTGATCGAGGTCGGATCCACGAAATCAGCACGTCGGTTCACTGATCGGACCCCTGTTCATGACGACCACGGCACGTCGCTGACATACTCCCCCCGGGATTTACAAAGGGAGTTCAATTGTTCAATCGACGTCGCCTGTCCATGTTCGCCGCACTCGTCCCGCTGACCGCGCTGTCGGCCGCCTGGACCGCTGCCGCCACCGGGACCGGGTTCGATCCCGAAGAGCCCGTGAAGCTGCCCGGCGGGGAGACGATGGCGACCTCGATGATCGAACAGCCCGCGAGCGTGACCGAGCCGGCGCCGGCCCAGGGTGCTCGGAAAGGCGCCCGGACCGGCACTGTCGCCGTCGCGATGGCGAACGGCAGCGGCATCCCGATGACCGCCCTGGCCGCCTACCAGCGCGCAGCCGCCGTCGTCACCACCGCCGACCGGGCCTGCGCCCTCGACTGGACGCTGCTCGCCGGGGTCGGGATGGTCGAGTCCGACCACGGACGCCTGAAGAGCAGCCGGCTCGACGACGCGGGCAAGGCCTTTCCCGCCATCTACGGACCTCTGCTGACAACCGCCTCAGGCGACCCTGCACCCGACACCGACGGCGGAGCGGTCGACGACCTCGCCAGCGGCGACCGGGCCGTCGGGCCGATGCAGTTCATCCCCTCCACGTGGCCCCTGGTGGCCGTCGACGGAGACGGCGACGGCGTCCGCGACCCGCAGGACATCGACGACGCCGCCCTCGCCGCTGCGGTCTACCTCTGCTCGGGCAAGGAGGACGTCTCGACCACCAAGGGGCAGCGGGCCGCGCTCGCGCGCTACAACCGCAGCGAGGCGTACGTGGCCACGGTCCTGAAGATCGCCAAGGGCTACTCCGACAGCCCCTACGGCAGTGACGACATCGAGCTCGCCGCCGCTCCTGCCCACGCCGACCCGAGCCCCACCGCGCGCGGACCGAAGGCGAAGAAGAACGCGGACGGGAAGCCGGGGAAGAAGCGGCCGGTCGATGCCGGAGCGAAGCCGAAGCCGACACCGAGTGCAGAGCCGGGCAAGAAGCCGAGCTCGAGCCCCTCGACCACACCCACCCCCAGCCCCACGCCGACCGACGACGGGAGCCTGGCCTCGGTCTCCGAGCGCCGCGGGATCTGCGGCGCCGAGCTGGCCGCCCGCTTCCCCGACCTCGCGCCGGGATGGGACACCAACCGCGCCATCGACGCCTGCGGCATCCGGCTGCTCGGCAGAACCGTCACCGAGACCAGGGCCGACGCTCCCGGAGTCGTCACCGAGATCACCGGGTACGTCGAGTGGCTGATCGACACGCTGCCGTGACCCGGCAGCGTCGCGAGCCCTGCGTACGCACTTTGCGCTCCGGATAGGCTCGCAGAAGGCCACAGTCGCCCAGGTCATTCTCGACACTGGCATGGTGGCAGATCCGAGGCGGCGGCGCATGGCCACACCCGGCGCGGTTCGATCGGCCTCGGAGAACGAGGCGTGGTGGAAGTCAGCGGTGGTCTACCAGATCTACCCCCGAAGCTTCGCCGACTCCGACAACGACGGCATCGGCGACCTTCCGGGCATCGTGGACCGGCTGGACTACCTCCAGGAGCTGGGCATCGACGTGATCTGGCTGTCGCCCGTCTATCGCTCGCCCCAGCAGGACAACGGCTACGACGTCAGCGACTACCAGGACGTCGACCCCCTCTTCGGCACGCTCGAGGACCTCGACCGGCTGCTCGCCGCGGTGCACCTACGAGGCATGAGACTGATCATGGACCTCGTCGTCAACCACACCTCGGACCAGCACCCCTGGTTCCTCGCTTCGCGCGCCTCACATGACGCACCCACCTCGGACTGGTACATCTGGCGGGACGCCCGGCCGGGGACCGTTCCAGGCGAGCCGGGATCGGAGCCGAACAACTGGGGTGCGTCCTTCGGCGGCTCGGCCTGGGAGTGGGTGCCGGAGCGCGGCCAGTACTACCTGCACCTGTTCGACCCGTCCCAGCCGGATCTGAACTGGGACAACCCGGACACCCGCGAGGCGATCTTCACCATGATGAACTGGTGGCTCGACCGCGGGATCGACGGCTTCCGGATGGACGTCATCAACTTCATCTCGAAGGATCCCGCGATGCCCGACGGGCCGCTCAACCGCGACGGCTATGGCGACGGGATGCCGCACTTCAGCTACGGTCCCCAGATCCACGCCTACCTGGCCGAGATGAAGCGCCGGGTCTTCGATCCGCGACCGGACACCTACCTCACCGTTGGCGAGATGCCGGGCGTGACTCCGGAGCAGGCCCGGGAGTTCACCGACCGAGAGCACGGCCAGCTGGCCATGGTGTTCCAGTACGAGCACGTCTTCCTCGACGCCGAAGGCGACAAGTGGACCCAGCGCCGGATGAACATCAACGACCTGCGGGACACGCTCGCGAAGTGGCAGACCGCCCTCGGCGACACCGGTTGGAACAGCCTCTACTGGAACAACCACGACCAGCCCAGGGTCGTCTCCCGCTACGGCAACGACACCACCTGCTGGCGCGAGTCGGCCACCGCCCTGGCGACGGTGCTTCACCTGCACCGGGGCACGCCGTACGTCTACCAGGGCGAGGAGATCGGGATGACCAACGCCCCGTTCGCCGCGCTGGACGAGTTCCGCGACATCGAGTCCCTCGACTACTACGCGAAAGCCGTCGGTACGCACCACGAGGACCCCTCCGTCGTGCTGGACACCCTGCGGCGCCGGAGCCGGGACAACTCGCGCACGCCAATGCAGTGGAGCGCCGAGCCCGGTGCCGGCTTCACCACCAGCAGTCCCTGGATCGGCGTCAATCCCAACCACAGCTGGTTGAACGTCGCCGCGCAGCGCGGGACGCCAGGCTCGATCTATGAGTACTACCGCGCGCTGATCGCCCTACGGCACCGGCTACCGGTCGTCGTGGACGGGAACTTCGTCGCCGTCCACACGGGTCGTGACCAGATCTATGCGTTCCGGCGCCACCTGGGCGACACGACTCTCACCGTCCATGCGAATCTGTCCGACCTCCCGGTCTCCTTCGACCGTGACGACCTGACGGTTCGTGACCTGGTGCTGACCAACTACGCCCTGAGCCGGAGCGGTCCCGGCCGGCTGGAGCCCTGGGAAGTTCGCGTCCACGTGCGGTGAGGGCCCACCGGCTACGCTGGAACCAAGACTGCAGGACACCTGTCGCTCGCCGCGGCCATCGCGGAGGCACACGGCAGCGGTGTCGGCAGCAATCCGCAGACAGTTGGCAGATGCCTTCGTACCGCGACCATCGTCCGAAGACAGTCGGAAACATCTACTTCGTCTGGAACCCGCACCAGCCGCTGCCGGCAGGCACCGGCGGCACCGAGAACTACACGATCGGGCACGTCCGCGAGCTCAACCGCCGCGGTATCAGGGCCCACATCGTCACCATCGGGGTCGGCATCGAGGACGGACGCGACCAGTTCGCGGACATCCCCTTCCTCTCGATGGCCTCCGTCGCAGACGTCGGCGACCTCGACGGGGTCGTCATCTTCGTCGCCGAGTTCCCTGTCGTCGTGACCCGGCGACCGGCGTACCAGATGCTGCACGTGCCGCCGCCGGGCAGCGATGTCGACCGAGTGCGGATCGCCGCCACCATGCAGGACCGGTCACTGATCGCGACCAGCCGGTTCGCCGCCGGCCTGTGGGCCGAGTTCCTCGACGTCGACCTGGACACGATCAGCATCGTCTACCCCTACGCCGAGCTCTGCTTCAGCACCGAGGCCCGCCCGCCCGCCGACGACGCCGAGATCCGCATCCTCTACGCCGGTCGGCTGAGTCCGGAGAAGGGGATCTACACGTTGCTGGCGATGCTAGACCTGGATCCTGTCGGGCAGGACCGGGTCTTCACCTGCACGGTCACGACCGCAGGCGCCGACAAGCCGCAGGGCCGCAACATCCAGCGGGTCATCGAAGCGCATCCCAGCGTGCGGGTCGTACCCCGTAGGACCACACCGCGGGCGATGGCGACGCTGATGGCCGATCACGACATCATCGTGATGCCGTCCAACAGCCAGTACTGGCACGAGACCTTCGGCATCGTCTCGATCGAGGCTCAGCACTCCGGCTGCCGCGTCGTCGCCTCCGACGACGGCGGGCTCCCCGAGACCGACTGCGGCTCGATCACGCTCGTCGCGCCAGACGACCCGGCCGCGCTGGCGCGAGGCGTCCGCTCGGCCGCCGCCCTCGGCGCGGTCGACGAGCTCGTCCGGATCAACGCCGCGGCTCGGTTCACCGTCGACAACTCTGTCGACGGGCTCATCGACGTGCTGCTGATGCCTGCTCCGATCACACCTGCTGCCGTCGTGCGCGACTTGGAGGCTCTCGTACGGTTGCCCGCTGCCAGCGATCCGCAGGAGCTGTCGACGTTGCCGGCACCCGCCTGACTGCACGCATCAGCAAAGCATCAGGCCCCTTGCTCGCGGATGCGGGCAAGGGGCCTGATTGCTACGGGAAAGTGGGTCGTTCAGACTTTCTCGATCTGGTTGAACGAAAGCTCGACCGGGGTCTCGCGGCCGAAGATCTCGACGAGCGCCTTGACGCGCTGCGACTCGGCGTTGAGCTCGGTGATGGTCGCGTGCAGCGTGGCGAAGGGACCGTCGACGACGGTGACCGAGTCGCCCTCGGCGAAGTCGACGACCTCGACGGGCTTCTTGGCGGTGGTCGCGGAGCCGCCGGTGGAGGACGCGGCCTCACCTGCGGCGGCAGCCTCGGCCTCGGCCTGAGCGACGACGGCGGGGGCGAGCATGTTCTCGACCTCGGTCATCGACAGCGGCACCGGCTGGTGGCTGTGGCCGACGAAGCCGGTGACCGACGGGGTGTGGCGTACGGCGGACCAGGACTCGTCGGTGAGGTCCATCCGGACCAGCACGTAACCCGGGAGAACGGTGCGCTTGACCATCTTGCGCTGGCCGTTCTTGATCTCCGGGACCTCTTCGGTGGGGACCACGATCTCGTGGATGTAGTCCTCCATGTTGAGGGAGACGATGCGGTTCTCCAGGTTGGACTTCACCCGGTTCTCCATGCCGGAGTAGGTGTGGATCACGAACCAGTCACCCGGCTTCGCCCACAGCTCACGGCGGAACGCCTCGAGCGGGTCGTCGTCAGCAGCCTCAGGGGCCTCGCCCTCGACGATCTCGTCGAAGGACGCCTCGCCCTCGACGGCTTCGCCGGACTCGTCCGACCCGTCAGCCTCGTCGAGCTCGGCCTCTGCAGGCACGTCGGAGGCGGCCTCGGCCGTCTCGAGGACCTCGGTCTCCTCGGTGTAGTCCTGCTCAGACACGTCCTGCTCCAAACCGTTGATTGTGTGTATCGGGTGTGTTCCGCGGGCCGGGGCCCACGCGATCACGCGTCGCGGCCGCCGAACACCCAGAACATCAACTTGCCGAACCCGAGGTCAAGGCCCGCGGTGATCGCCATCATGACCAGGACGAAGACCAGGACCACGATGAAGTACGTCGTGAGCTGCTGCTGCGTCGGCCAGACGACCTTGCGGAGCTCGGCCACGACCTGGCGGTAGAACGTCGGGAGACTGGTGCGCTTCTCCGTCTTCTTGTCGCTCGGAGTCGGGACTGCCTTGCTGTCCGTCACGCCGCCACCTTCTCTCGAAAACGTTTCCATCGCTGGTCCGGCTTTGCAGGGCACGAGGGACTTGAACCCCCAACCTTCGGTTTTGGAGACCGATGCTCTGCCAGTTGAGCTAGTGCCCTATGGAGGTCTGCATCAGCGGCGCGGTTGAGGGCGCAACTGACCATGTGGGAAGACCACCAACGGTGAGTCTACGCACTGGGCGATGGGCCTTCCAAAACCGGGGTGCGCTGACCCTAGGATTGCTGGCATGACCTCAGATCCCCGTCCCCTCGCCGAGCTCTCGCGCGAGGACCTCGAAGCGTTCGCAACGGAGCAGCGCGCCGCGTACGACAGCCTGGTGGCCAAGGGCCTGAAGCTGGACCTGACCCGGGGCAAGCCCTCGGCGGACCAGCTCGACCTCTCCGACGGCCTGCTCCAGCTACCCAAGTCGACGACGGCCCCGGACGGCACGGACACACGCAACTACGGAGGACTCGCCGGCGGCATCGAGATCCGCGAGATCTACGCCGAGCTGCTCGGCCTGGAGACCGGCCAGCTCATCGCCGGCGGCAACTCGAGCCTGACGATGATGCGCGACACGCTGATGTACCTGTGGCTTCACGGCGGCGTCGACAGCGAGCGCCCGTGGGGCCGCGAGGAGACGGTGAGGTTCGTCTGCCCGGTGCCAGGCTACGACCGCCACTTCACCCTCCTGGAGTGGTTCGGGATCGAGATGTTGACCGTGCCGATGGGTGCCGACGGGCCCGACGCCGAGGCCGTCGCCGCCCTGGTCAAGGACGACCCGACGATCAAGGGCATGTGGCTGGTCCCGACCTACGCCAACCCGACCGGTGACACCACCTCGCAGGAGATCGCCGAGCGGCTCACCTCGATGCCGACCGCCGCGCCCGACTTCAAGATCTTCTGGGACAACGCCTACGCGCTGCACCACCTGACCCCGGCCGAGACCAAGACCGCCGACATCGTGTCGCTGGCCAACGCCGCCGGCAACCCGCACCGTCCGCTGGTCTTCGCCTCGACCTCCAAGGTCACCTACGCAGGCGCTGGCGTCGGCTTCTTCGGCGGCTCGAAGGAGAACGTCGCCTGGTGGCTCGACCACCTCAGCCACGGCGCGATCGGTCCCGACAAGGTCAACCACCTGCGGCACGCGGAGTTCTTCGGCTCGGCAGCCGGTGTCCGCGACCACATGGCCAAGCACCGCGAGCTGCTCGCGCCGCGGTTCGCCGCCGTCGAGGACGCGCTCACCGACGAGCTCGGTGCGCTCGGCGTGGCGACCTGGACCAAGCCCGCCGGCGGCTACTTCGTCAGCCTCGACGTGCTCCCCGGCACCGCGACCCGGGTGATCGAGCTGGCCAAGGCCGCGGGCGTCGCCTTGACCCCGGCCGGTTCGGCCTTCCCCGGCAAGCACGACCCGGAGGACACCAACATCCGACTCGCGCCGTCCTTCCCGCCGTTGGAGCAGGTCAGCGGGGCCATGGAGGTCGTCACGGTGTGTGTGAAGCTGGCCGCCGCGGAGAAGCTGCTCGCGTGACTGCTGACTCTGGCGAGGCCCGACCCCACCAAGACCGGCGCAGTCTGCGTACGCTGCCGAAGGCGCATCTGCACCTCCACTTCACGGGTGCGATGCGCCATCAGACCCTCCTCGAGCTGGCCGCCCGCGACGGGATCCGGCTGCCCGAGCAGCTGGTGGCGGACTGGCCGCCGACGCTGAGCGCGGCCGACGAGAAGGGCTGGTTCCGGTTCCAGCGGCTCTACGACGTGGCGCGCTCGGTGCTGCGTACGGAGGCCGACATCCGGCGGCTCGTCATGGAGGTAGCGGAGGACGACGTACGCGACGGCGGCAGATGGCTCGAGATCCAGGTCGACCCGTCGGGCTATGCCGCGAAGTTCGGCGGGATCACGGCGTTCACGGATCTCGTCCTCGATGCCGTCGCCGACGCCGAGCGGGCCACCGGGTTGGGGATCGCGGTGATCATCGCCTCCAACCGCACCCGGCACCCGATGGACGCGCGCACACTGGCGCGGCTGGCGGGGCAGTACGTCGACCACGGCGTGGTCGGCTTCGGCCTCTCCAACGACGAGCGGCGCGGGCGCACCGAGGAGTTCGACCATGCCTTCCGAATCGCCGAGCGGGCCGGTCTGCGGCTGATGCCGCACGGCGGCGAGCTGCGCGGGCCGGAGCACATCCGCACCGTGCTGCGGTCGCTGCACGCGACCCGGCTGGGCCACGGCGTACGCGCTGCCGAGGACCCGGCGCTGCTCGACGAGATCGTGCGCGCGGGCGTCGCGTTGGAGGTCTGCCCGACCTCCAACGTGTCGCTCGGGGTCTACTCCGACCTGACGTCGGTGCCGCTGCCGCAGCTGCTCGACGCGGGTGCGACCGTGGCGCTGGGCGCCGATGACCCGCTGCTGTTCGGGTCCCGGCTGGCGGCGCAGTACGCCACGATGCGAGCGGCCCACGAGCTCACCGACGAGACCCTCGCCGATCTGGCGCGGATGTCGGTCACCGCCTCGACCGCGCCCGAGTCGACCAAGAAGGGCCTGCTCGCCGAGATCGATGGTTGGGTCAACACGCCCTCGCAACACACGGATTCGCCGAGTTAAGACAGAATGACGGACATGACGAACCCGTCCGACGATCAGTCCGATCCCAACAAGCCGGCCGACGGCTCCGCTCCGCCTCCGCCGACCCCGGCCGAGCCGACCCAGCCGGAGACCACCCAGGTCGAGCCGACTCAGCCGATGTACGGCCAGACCTACGGTGAGCAGCAGTCCAACCCCTACGGTGGCGCGACCTTCGACCAGAAGCCGCCGGCGGCCGGCTACGGACAGACGCCTCCGCCGCCTGCCTATGGTGGTCAGCCGGGCTACGGCGGGCAGCCGGGCTACGGCCAGGCGCCCTACGGTGCTCCCCCCGCGTACGCAGGCCAGGTCGGCACCCCGGACTCCGGGGCGACCACGTCGATGGTCCTCGGAATCGTCGGTCTCGTGGGGTCGTTCCTGTGCGGTCTCCCGATCGTCCTCGCGCCGTTCGCCCTGTTCATGGGGCTCTCCGCCAAGAAGCGGATCGACGCGTCGGCCGGCGCCCTGACCGGCCGCGGCAACGCGCAGGCGGGCTTCATCCTCGGCATCATCGGCACCGTCCTGCTGATCCTGACCATCCTTTTCGTCGTCGTCATCATCATCATCGGCGTCAGCGGCGGGTTCGACGACTCGGGCTACGACAGCGGCTACGAGTCGTACGACAGCGAGTTCTGACGGATGACGAGCACTCCCCCACCCGGCTACCAGCCCGCGCCCTACGGTTTCCCGCAGCCCCCTCCCCACCCCGAGGCCAGCTCGGCGATGGTCTTCGGCATCGTCGGGCTGTGCCTGTCGGTCATGTGCGGCGGGATCGGCGTCTTCATCGCACCGTTCGGCTGGATCAAGGGCAAGCGGGTGATGGCCGAGATCGACGCCAATCCGGCGGCCTACGGCGGTCGCAGCAACGCTCAGGCCGGCTTCATCACCGGCATCATCGGCACGGTCTTCGGGGCGCTCATGATGCTCTTCTGGATCGCCTACGTCGTCTTCATCATCGTGATGCTCTTCGTCGTCGCGGAGGTCGAGCCCACGACGACGTACGACAGCGTCAACGCGATGCTGAGCAGCCGAATCTGACGGATGGACTGCGGTTACTTCACCTCCGGTGCCTGCCGCTCCTGCCGCTGGCTGGAGATGGCGTACGTCGACCAGCTCGCGCAGAAGCAGCAGCGGGTCGCCGAGGCTCTCGGTGACGTACGTTGGGAGGAACCGGTCTCCAGCCCGGAGGCCGGTTTCCGCAACAAGGCGAAGATGGTCGTCGCCGGTTCGGTGGAGGCGCCGACTCTGGGGATCCTGTCGCACGATGGCCTCGGCGTGGACCTGCTCGCGTGCGGGCTGCACACCCCGGGCCTGCAGGCCGCGCTGCCGGTGCTGTCCCGGTTCGTCACGACCGCGCGGCTGACCCCCTACTCGGTGCCGGAGCGCCGCGGCGAGCTCAAGCACGTGATCGTCACCCAGGCCCCTGGCGGGGAGCTGATGGTGCGCTGGGTGCTGCGGTCCACCGAGGCGCTGTCCCGGCTGCGCAAGCACCTTCCGGCGCTGCTGGACGAGCTCCCGATCGGCGTTGCGTCGGTGAACATCCAGCCGGAGCACAAAGCCGTCATCGAGGGACCCGAAGAGATCTTCCTGACTGCTCGTGAGGCGCTGACGATGGAGGTCAACGGGATCGGCCTCCGGCTCCGCCCGCACTCGTTCTTCCAGACCAACACGGCCGTCGCTGCCGCGCTCTACCGCCATGCCCGCGACCTGGTCTCCTCGGCGGCTCCTACCTCTGTCTGGGACCTCTACTGCGGCGTCGGCGGCTTCGGTCTGCACGTCGCCGCGCCCGGGCGGGACGTGCTCGGCGTGGAGTCCAGCGAGCAGGCCATCGAAGCCGCCGCGTCGACCGCCGCCGAGCTGGGGCTGCCCGGGACCAGCTGGGTGGCCGGGGACGCTGCTGCGTACGCCCTCTCGGCCGGCGCCGCGCCGGACCTGGTCATCGTCAACCCGCCGCGGCGCGGGATCGGCTCCTCGCTCGCCGGCTGGCTGGAGCGGTCAGAGGTCGAGCACGTCGTCTACTCCTCGTGCAACGTCGACACCCTCGCCCGCGACCTGCGCGACATGCCCTCGCTGCGACCGGTCTCAGCACGGCTCCTGGACATGTTCCCCAACACCGACCACCACGAGGTCCTGGTGCTCCTGAACCGAACCTGACGTCGAGTCGGGGTGGGTCAGAGCTCCACGCCGAGCATGACGGGCTCGTTGACGAGCACGATCCCGTACGCCGCCTCGACCCCGTCGCGTACCTCTCGGGCCAGGGCTAGCAGGTCCTCGGTCGTGCCCTCGCCGCGGTTGGTGAGGGCGAGGGTGTGCTTCGTGGAGAGGGAGACCCTCTGGTTCCCGTGGCCCTTCTTGAACCCGGCGTGGTCGATGAGCCAGGCGGCGGAGGTCTTCACGGTGCCGTCGGGCTGTGGGTAGGCCGGGGCGCCCTCGGGCACGTCCTCGGGGGCGACCACGGGGTTGGTGAAGAACGAGCCCGCCGACCAGGTGTCGTGGTCGGCCTCGTCGATGACCATGCCCTTGCTGCGGCGCAGGGACAGGACGGCCTCGCGGATCTGCTTGGACGGCACCCGGGTGCCCTGCTCGACGCCGAGAGCACCGGCGAGCTGGGCGTACGCGATCGGGGAGCCGGTCTCGCCGTCGGTGGCGAGCCGGAAGGTGACTTCGAGGACCACGTATCGGCCCGGTCGCTCCTTGAACCGCGACCAGCGGTAGCCGAACCCGCACTCGCCGGCGGTGAAGCTCCGCACCTCGCGAAGCTCGCGGTCGAGCACCTTGACCGAGGTGATCGTCTGGGAGACATCCTGGCCGTACGCCCCGACGTTCTGGATGGGTGTCGCGCCGACGCTGCCGGGGATGCCGGAGAGCGCCTCGACGCCGCTCCAGCCCTTGTCGACGGCGGTCGTCACGAAGTCGTCCCAGGTCTCGCCGGCCGCCACCGTGACGAGTACGCCACCCTCGACCGTCTCGGCCGCGACGCCCGTCGTCGCCAGCTTGATGACGGTGCCCGGGAAGCCGGCGTCGGCGACGACGAGGTTGCTGCCGCCACCGAGGACGAGCACGTCTTTGGCGGCAGCGTCGGCCGCGGTCACGGCCTCGATGATCTCGGCGGCGGTGGTCGCGGTGACGAACTCCGCCGCCGGGCCGCCGAGATGGAAGGTGGTGTGGTCGGAAAGGTTCTCTATCGAAGCGGAGCCCGAGACAATTGGCTCAGACACGTACGGAGACCTTCGGCATGCCGAGGACCTTCTGGGGCTCCCCGGTGGTCGAGCCTGTCGAGACCACGGTCAGGGCGATCGTCGCCAGCCCGTCCTCGACCGACTTCACCGTGCCGCTGATCGTCACCGAGGTGCCCTCGTCGTCGTCGGGCACGACGACCGGGTTGGTGAACTTGGCGCCGAAGTCGACGACCTCGGCTCCGTCGGTCCACTCCGAGACCGCGCGGGCGACCAGCGCCATGGTGAACATGCCGTGGGCGATCACGCCGGGGAGGCCGACGGCGGTGGCGATCCGGTCGGACCAGTGGATCGGGTTGAAGTCGCCGCTCGCGCCGGCGTAGCGCACCAGCGACGCCCGGGTGATGGGGTAGGTCTTCGTGGCCAGCTCGGCGCCTGCTTCGAGAGTCATCACGCGACCTCCGCCGCTCGGTGGACCAGGGTGGCCGAGGTGGTGCACACGACCGCGCCAGCCTCGTCGGTGATCTCCGAGACCGTCCCGATGATGTCATTGCCGCCGATCTGGCGCAGCGAGGCGACGCTCAGGGTCGCGACCAGCACGTCTCCCGGCGCGATCGGCCGGACGTAGGAGAACTTTTGCTCGCCGTGCACGATCCGCGACAACTCGACCTCGACGTCGTCCAGGAAGGCGTTCATCGCGTCGAAGGCGAGCACGATCGGGAAGGTCGCCGGGACCCGGTCCCCGCTCTCCCAGTCCACCCCGGTGGCGGCAGCGAACTCCCGCACCTTCTCGTCGGTGACCCGATAGGGCCTGGTCGGAGGAAAAGCGCGCCCTACGAGCGACCCATCAACTGCCATGCGGACAACTCTAGTGGTCCGCCGAGAAGTCACCCGCGTCGGCCGAAGCGTCACGCGCGCTGGCCGAAGCGTCACGTAGGTCGGCCGAAGCGTCACGTACGTCGGCCGAGTTGGCAGGCCAGTGCCAACTCGGCCGACCGGAGTGACGTCTCGGCCGACGGGAGTGACGTCTCGGCAAATGACGAACGCCCCGCCTCCCGAAGCGCGGGGGCGGGGCGTTCGGAGCGCGCCGATCAGCGTCGCGCTCTACTGAGAAGATTCAGCGGGTCTCGCGGTGCGGCTGGTGCTTGCGGCAACGCGGGCAGTACTTGTTGAGCTCGATACGGTCGGGGTCGTTCCGACGGTTCTTCTTCGAGATGTAGTTACGCTCCTTGCACTCGGTGCAAGCGAGGGTGATCTTCGGACGAACGTCGCTGCTCTTGCTGGCCACAGGAGTTTCCTTACGGTGCTGATCGAGGTGTTGCGGTCTTTGGCGGTAGCGGGGGCGGGGATCGAACCCGCGACCTCACGATTATGAGTCGTGCGCTCTAACCGCCTGAGCTACCCCGCCTCAACAGGAATCAGGCCCGCAGTATTCCTCACTGCGGGACCCGAACTCCAGAGCCCCTTTACGGAATCGAACCGTAGACCTTCTCCTTACCATGGAGACGCTCTGCCGACTGAGCTAAAGGGGCGTTGCGTGAGAGAACATTACGGCAGGGGCACCATGCTCAACAAATCGAGGCGGCCCCTCCGTCCGACGCATGCATCATCGCAGGTCAGAGGGGTCCTTGGCGCTTCCGCCGGACTCCCAGATGCGCGCGAAACCCATCGCTTCCTCGAGCTCGTAGGACAGCTCGAGCAACATCCGCTCCCGCCCCGGCGCCGCCCCGAACATCATTCCCTGCGGCAGCCCGGCCGACGTCTGCTGAACCGGCAGCGACACCGCCGGCCCACCGGTGACGTTCTGCCACGGCGTGAACGCGACCCAGTCCATCAGCCGAGTCATCACCAGCTCGTAGGCCTGGCTCGGAGCCAGCCGGCCGAGCTCCGGGGTCTCGTGCGCGACCGTGGGTGTCAGGACGACGTCGTACGCAGCATGGAAGCCCTCTGCGATCGCCTGCACCCTCCGCAGCCGGACGATGGCCGCCGGGACGTTCTTCGCGTTCCTCAGCGTGTGCTGGGCCAGGCCCACGGTGAGGTTGTCGAGACGGTGGCGGTCCCAGGTCTTGCCACGGAGCGGCCCGGCGTTGACCAGGGCGACCGCGAGGGTGCCCCAGTAGAGGACGAAGTCGTCGGCGAAGCTCTCGGGAACCGGCGCGGGCACCGTCTCGACGGTGTGTCCGAGCTCCTCCAGCACGGCCGCGGTCTTGAGCGTCAGCTCGGCGACCTCGGGGCTGGCCTCGCGTCCGAGCGCGCCGGTGAAGATCGCGCAGCGCAGCCGCTTCGTCCCGGGACCGGTGACGTCGCCGATCGGCGGCAGCGAGGTGTGGTGAGCCTTCTCGGCCTCCCGGAAGAAGGCCGCAGTGTCGCGCACCGATCGGGTCAGCACCCCGTCGGTGACGATCTTGAGCGGCAGCAGCCCGTAGAGCGGATCCTGCGGCAGCCGGTCGCGGGTCGGCTTGAGCCCGACCAGCCCGCAGGCCCCGGCAGGGATCCGGATCGAGCCGCCGCCGTCGTTGCCGTGAGCGAGCGGCACGGCCCCGGCAGCCACCAGCGCGCCCGAACCGGCCGATGACGCACCGGCCACGCGGCCGGTGTCCCACGGGTTGCGCACCGCACCGAGCCGGGCATGCTCTGCGGTGCCCGAGAAGCCGAACTCCGAGAGCTGCGTCTTCCCCAACGACAGCAGCCCGAGCTTGAAGAGCAGCTTGGTCATCTCGCCGTTGCGCGAGGCCGGCGGCATGACGTACGAGTCCGTGCCGTTTCTGGTCGGCACGCCGGCGACGTCGGTGTTGTCCTTGATCAGGGTGGGTACGCCCGCGAAGAAGCCTGCCCGCGGAGAACACGCCTGGACCCTGGCCCGATCGAAGGTCCGGTACGCCATCGCGCCGAGCGCCGGGTCGATCGACTCGATCCTGGCGATGGACGCCTCGACCGCCTCGGCGGTGCTGAAGTCACCGCGCCGCAACGCCTCGGCGACCCCGACAGCGTCGAGAGTGCCGAGTACGTCGTCGGTGAAGGCGTGCACGCGGGCCATGAGATCAAAGGTAGAGGTTCGACGGGCAGCGACGCGGCTCAAAGGAGGAAGGACGCCACCAGCGGGACCAAGAGACAGGTCACCACCGCCGTGAGTCCCATCGCCAACCCGGAGAACGCGCCTTCGACTCGGCTCTCCTCCAGCATCCTCGCTGTGCCGATGCCGTGCGAGACCGCACCGACGGCGATGCCCCGGGCTCGTGGGTCACGGATCCCGAACAGGGTGAGCAGGCGCGGTGCGACCATCGCCCCGAGGATGCCGACCACGATCGCGAAGCACGCTGACAGCTCTGCGTACCCGCCCAGTCGCTCGGTCAGCGCGATCGTCACCGGAGCGGTGACGGACTTCGTCGCCATCGTCCGCTCCAGTACGTCGCTGCCGCCGAGCCAACGCACCAGCAGGATGCCGCTGACCATCGACACCACCGCGCCTGCGGTCAGCGCGACCAGGACCGGGATCACCATCCCCTTCAGCCGCGCGACCTGGTGGTAGAGCGGGATCGCCAACGCCACCGTGGCCGGACCGAGCAGGAAGCTGATCAGCGTGGTCGCGTCGGCATAGTCGGCGTAGGTCGTGCCGCTGAGCGCCAGCAGCGCCGCGACGATCACGATCCCGACCGCGACCGGCTGGGCGAGCGGCGAGTGGGTCCGCTTGCGCAGCCACCTCCCGAATTCGTACGCAGCCACCGTCGCGAACAGCCACAGGACGACGCTCATTCGATCTCCTCCCCCGGCGCGCCTTCGGTGCCGGCCACCGCCGGCACCCGGCGCAGGAAGAGTCCGAGCACCCAGCCCACGGTGACCAGGCCGAGCAACCAAGAGCCGAGCAGGGCGACCACGATCGGCAGGGCCGCGTCGCGGATGAACGCGAGGTAGGCGATCACGCCGACCCCGGCCGGGATGAAGAAGAGCTGCAGGTGGGAGAGGAAGTAGTCGCCGACCTGGATGACCGGGTCGTCCTCGCCGTCACGGCGTCGCAGGACCAGGACGACGAAGAGCAGCAGCATCCCCACGACGGGTCCGGGCAGCGGGAGCCCGGTCAGCTCGACGATCGCGGTTCCGGCCAGCTGGCATCCGAGCAGCCAGAGGAGGCCGACGATCACTGCGGGTCGGAGAGGGACTCGATCGCCATCGCGGCACAGCCGACCAGGCCCGAGGAGTCGCCGTGCAGCTGGGCCATGAAGGTGAGCTCGCGGGTGGCGATCGGGTTGGCGCGGGCGTAGACGCTCTCGCGCACCCCGGCGGTGTAGAGATCGAAGGCACCGGCCATGTCGCCGCCGATGACGACGACCTCCGGGTTGAGCAGGTTGACGGCCGTGGCGACGACCTCACCGAGCTGTCGTCCGCCCTCGCGCAGCAGCCCGCGCGCGACAGCATCCCCCGCGAGCGCGGCGGCCACCAGGTCGCGTACGTGACCGGCGGGGACGCCGGAGTCGGTCAGCCGCTGGGCGAGCGCCCAGCCGGACGCGACCGTCTCCAGGCACCCGGTCGAGCCACAGCGGCAGGGCCGGTCTCCGGCCGCGTCGATGCGGGTGTGGCCGATCTCGCCGGCCGCCCCGAGGGCACCGGTGACGACCTTGCCGTCGGTGATGATGCCCATGCCGAGACCGGTCGAGGCCTTGATGACCAGGGCGTTGCGTACGGGATGGTCGGAGTTGAAGAGCTCAGAGCGCGCCAGCGCGTGCGCGTCATGAGCGAGGATCAGCGGCGCGTCTGTGAGCGCGGTGAAGTAGGGGGCCAGCTGGACACCGTCCCAGCCGCCCATCGCCGGGGTGTCGATGCTCATCCCGAGGTCGGGGTTGACCACGCCCGGCAGGCTCATCCCGATCGCCAGCACCGGCAGGTCGATGGAGGCCACCATCTTGGTCATCCGTTCGACCACCTCGGGCATCAGCGCCTCGGCGGAGATGCCGACCTCGTGATCGCGGGTGTCGCCGGCCAGCTCGCGTCCGGCGAGGTCGAAGACCGCGGCCTGGCTGCGGCTGCGGCCCACCGCCACCGCCAGCACGACTCCTGGGTCTGAGGATTCGTCGCTCACGACAGCAGTCTAAGCACGGGCCCGGACGCTGGCCCGGACGCTGGCCCGAACGCGGGCCCGGACGCCACCTAGGACCGCGAGCGGAGGCGCGCGTTGGGGAGCGGGGGTGCGGGGATCGGCTTCTGGTCGTTGCCCTCGACCACTCCGAAGCGCCCGGCGCCCACCTCCTGGGAGTCCTCGACCAGCTCGCCGCCACGGGTGATCTGGTCCTGCCACTCCTGGCGGTAGGCGACGACCTCGTCGTGCGTGCGGCCGACGAAGTTCCACCACATGATGATCGACTCCCCGAACGGCGGACCGCCGAGGAGAAGCAGCCTGGTCCAGGCCTCGCCGGCCTGCAGGACCAGCGTCGTCGCGCCCGGAGGGGCGTAGGCGAGCGAGTCCTTCTCCACGTCGGCCGAGGCCGGCCCGGACGGGCCGACACCGGTCATCGACACCTCGCCGGTGTCCACCAGCACACCGTGCTCGAACCGCTCGTCGACCGGGATCTCGATCCGGGTGCCCGGCTCGAGCAGGATCTCGGCGCCGAGGAGCTCGGAGTAGGTCCGCACCGGTGAGGTCGCGCCCAGGAGCGATCCCAGGAAGACCCGGACCGTCGCGCCCTCCCGCTCGATCGGCGCCGGGCGATGGTTCTCGAACGCCGGCTCGACGTCGCGGAACTCGTCGGGAAGAGCGACCCACAGCTGCGCCCCGTGCAGGACGGTGGACTCGGCCGTCGAGTTCTCCGAGTGGGAGATCCCGCGTCCGGAGGTCATCAGGTTGACCTCGCCCGGGCGCACCATCGCCACCGTGCCGACCGAGTCGCGGTGCTCGATCTCACCGGTGAACAGCCAGGAGACCGTCGCCAGGCCGGTGTGCGGGTGCGGCGGCACCTCCATCCCCCCGGAGACCACGACATCGTCCGGACCGTAGTGGTCCAGGAAGCACCACGCGCCGATCAGCGACCGCGCCCGGGCGGGCAGCGTGCGGCGTACGTTCATCGCCCGAGGACCACCCAGCGGGACGTCTCGCGGAGCGATGATCTGGATCTCGACGCCTTCGTCGCCGGTCCCACCGACACACTCGACAGGGGCGGGATGCGCGTCCAGGTTGGTCATGCCCCAACGCTACTCCGCTCGATGTCCCCCTGGACGAGTACGCCGCCTCGCCATGCCGGCGTCACATCGAGGTCGTCGGTGGGCTACTTCGATGCCACACGATTGGCCTGTGCTCATCGCTCAGCTCGCGAACTTCGTCGGCCCCACCTCCGGCGGGATGAAGACGGCTCTGGAGGCCCTCGCCCGTGGTTATCTCGAGGCGGGCCACGACCGGCTCCTGGTCGTCCCCGGCCCGTACGACGCGGTCACCTCGACCGACCTCGGCGACGTGGTGCAGCTCAGAGCACCGCGCGTGGGCGGTGGCTACCGGCTGATCCTCGAGCCGTGGCGAGTGACCGACGTGCTGACCCGCTACCGGCCGACGAGTCTGGAGGTCAGCGACAAGTTCACGATGCTTCCGGTCTCCCGCTGGGCCCGGCGCCAGGGCATCGGGACGGTGCTCTTCTCCCACGAGCGCCTCGACGAGTACATGCCCACCTACACCGGCATGGACACCACCTCGAAGGTCTCCACCGCGCTCCTGAACCGGATGCTGGTGCGCTCCTTCGACCAGGTGCTGGTGACCTCCGACTACGCCCGGCACGAGTTCGAGCCGCTGGCTGCTGCCGTCGGCTGCCCGATCGCCCAGGTGCCGCTCGGCGTCGACCTGGACAGCTTTCCGCCCTCGCTCGGACATCGCGACGACACACTGAGGCTCGTCCACGTGGGACGGCTCTCCCGCGAGAAGTCGCCGGACCTCGCGGTCGCCACCGCCGTCGAGCTGCATCGCCGCGGTTTCGCCGTCCGGATGGACGTCTACGGCGACGGCCCGCACCGTGCCGAGATCGAGGCGATCGCCGCCGGCGCACCGGTCGTCTTCCACGGACACGTCGCCGACCGCCACCGCATCGCCGCGGCGCTCCGTGAAGCCGACGTGGCCCTCTCCGTCTGCCCCCGCGAGACCTTCGGGCTGGCGGTCCTGGAGGCCCTCGCCAGCGGTACGCCGGTGGTGACCGCCGACCGCGGCGGCGCCCGTGAGCTCGTCGACTCCCGGTGCGGAGCCTGGGCATCGGCCCATCCGGGAGCGCTGGCCGACGCGGTCATCGACGTCGCCGAGCGGCCGGTCGTGGCGACCCGCCGCGCCGCCCGCGAGCGGGCCGAGCAGTTCCCGTGGGCGCGCACGATCGAGGAGATGCTGGAGCTTCACGAGAGCCTCGCGCAGGAGACCACACCGACCTACCTCGTCGCTCGGTCCCGGCAGCGGCAAGCCTCCCGGCGGACTCGGCGCTACGCCTGAACGAGTTGTCCGCGCCTCAGGCCGTGCCCTTTCTGTGGAAGTCTCGTTACCTTACTGAGATCCTTCCCAGCGATGACCACGTGAGGCGCACATGAGCGAGCTGACCACCCAGCAGCAGACGCACTTCGCCGACTCCTTCGGGCCGGTGTGTCGGGCGTACGGAGAAGATCCGCCGACCTCCTACGACTATCGAGACGTCACCTGCAGCGAGTGCCGGCATGCCGCGCCCTACATCAGCGCCCTGCCCGAGCACCTCAAGCCCAAGTCGACCAGGCGTCGCTCCTGGCCGCGCTCGATGCAGGACCACTAGGAAACTGGGACCTCGGTTCGCTCGTGCTGCGGCGGGGTCCACCTCGCCGCCGACCTCGACCGGGCGAGCCCGACGATCCCGACGACCAGCAGCGCTCCGGCGCACACCGCGACCCACGGCGTGGGGGCGGAGGCGCCGAAGGCGACCACGGCCGCGACGTACGAGACGGTGGGGTTGGTGATCGTCATCGCTGCCATCGCCCAGGGCAGCGGGCCGGCGGCGAGAGCGGCCTGGGTGAGCACGATCCCGAGGCCGCAGGTGCACAGCAGCCCGTAGAACGCCGGCAGCGTGAGCATGCCGGGGACGCCGTCGGCGGCGGCCCGGTCGGCGGTGATCTTCAGCAGCACCGAGGTGGTCGCGAACGAGCATCCGGCCGCGACGGCCGTGGTCGCCGCCGCGATCGGCGGCGGGAACCGGTGCGCCACCAGCAGGAGTACGCAGATCACGACCGCCACACACCCGGCGAAGAGCGCGACGCGGCCGACGTCGGCGTAGGTGCCGCCGCGATGGTCGTCGGTGACCAGGAGGATCACGCCGCCACAGATCGCGGCCCCGCTGGCCCAGTCGGCGACCGTCGGCCAGTGGCGAGCGGCGATCGATGCGAAGACGAGCGCGAAGAGCAGCTGCGTCGGCATCACCGACTGCACCACCGAGACCGACCCCAGGTGGAGCGCGACCGCCTGCACCCCGAAGCCGCCCGCGTTGATCGCCGCCCCGGCGACCCACAGCGGGTTGCGCACCAGCGCCAGCATCAGCCGCTCGACTCCGGAGATCCCGCCGCTGCGGCCGGGGGCGAGCGCGCTGGCTCGCTGCTGCACCGCCGCGGAGAGCGAGAACAGGACACATGCAGCGAGAGCCAGGCCCACGGCCGCGGCATGATCCATGCCTCGACGCTAGATCCCTGACCTGAACTCGCCGGGTCCTGCGGCGAGCATCGGATGAACCCTGGGAGGCGTCATCCTTGCACCTTGGCGCCCATGATCTCGCCGTAGTCGACCCCGATGACCGTCGGATCCCCCTGGTTCGGCACCGTCAGCGCGACCGTCACCGCGGTCCGGATCGAGAGGTTCTTGCCCGCCCGGCTGCGGAACTCGTCGTACGGCGGGTTCCACTCCCACTCGCCGTCCTGGCCGCCTACGGTGGAGTCGACGGTGAAGTCCAGGATCGCGAGCACTCCGTCGGGGGTCTGCACCACCCGCGTGCTGGTCTCGTCGAACGGCTCGGCGGTCGTCTTGACCATGTCGACACCCATGTCCGCGGCGTACGCGGCGATGTCGCTGCCCGGATCGGCCAGCGCCTTCGACCCGCCGAGACCAGCGATCCTCTTCTTGCCCTTCCTGGGCTTCTCCAGATAGGCGTCGATCTTGCCGGCCAGGTCCTGGACCTGCTTCATCGCTTCCGGGGAGGCCGGAGCAGCGCCCTCGATCTCGGGCGGGACCACCTTCTTCCTGACCGCGAGGCTGCTGCGTACCTTCCACGGCGAGAGCGCGTCCTGCTGCTCGTAGACCGCCATCCGGGTCAGCTTGGCCTTCTTGTCGCCCTTGACCTCGACCTCCACGACGGCCCACATCGGGTACTCGCTGAGCTGCACCGACCACACTCGCCCCGGAACCGCCACCCAGGTGGGCGCGCGATCCTGCAGATCGAAGCCCTTGCCCGCGGCAGAGGCGAGCTGGTCCTTTGCCAGGACCGGACCACTGTCCGCCTCTGCCCATGCCTCGGCCTTCCACTTCCCCGGCTGGTTGGCCTTGATCGCCTTGTTGTTGCGCTTGTTCCAGTCGGCGATGACCTCGTCCACGGCCTTCTTCTGCATGGAGACCTTGCTGGCCGTCGCCAGCTCCACCGAGGCCGGCATCGAACAACCGGCGAGCCCGAGACCGAGTACGCCGATGCCTGCTGCCGTTCGGAGGCGGCGGTAGAGACCTGGCGCCGGCGGGCGCTGGGCCGGGCCCGGGACGGGTCCCGAGGGGACCGCGACCGTCGGTGCGGTCGGGATCGCCCCCATCAGGGCGTGCGGGGCGTACCGGACCGGCGGCATCTGAGGCGGCTCCCACTGGTCCCTCCGCCCGCGTCCCGCGCGGAGCAGCAGGACCGCACCGAGGACGAGCAAGGTGCCGAGGCCGGCACCGACCAGCGCGGTCGCGAAGAGGCCGTCCAACCGGTAGCCGAAGGAGAGCTTGATCGGCGTACCGTTCCTGCTCGCTGCCAGGAACGAGACCGGCTCGCCCGCGAGCGTCACCTTCAGCTCCTGGGTGCCGGTGCCGGAGACGGACTCGTGCCACCACGGCGCCCCGGAGGCATCCGGCACCGGCTCCCCCGAACCCGCGGTGCCGCTCACCCTGGTCAACGGGGTCTTGGCGATCTCGACGGCGTTCGTGTCCTCGACGACGTCGAGCACGTCGACCGGATTGCCCACTCCGATGTACGTCTCCCCGGACCCCTGAACCCGAACGGTGACCGGAAGCTGGTCGAAGGCGAACGCCTCCGGCGTCGAGTACGCCGCGCCCTGGGCGATCGGGGTCTCCTTGCCCACCATCACGTCGTCCGGGCCGGTCGCGATGGCCAGCCCGGAACCGACCAGGAGCAGGGGCGCGCCGAGCAGCCCCAGGACGATCGCGGCCAGCGTGCCTCCTCGTCTCTGTCCGTGAGGAGGGGTCACGGGGGCGTACGTCGCCGAGCTCATCGAAGCCTTCCAAGTGGGGGTCCCGAGAAATAGGACGCGGCAATGTAGCGCGCATCGCCGTTGCCGGGAACCGATTTCCCAGCGGCCTCCGATGGCCCTTCGCGATGCCGACCGACCTCAGAACCGACGTCTCGAAGCCGCATGAAACGTTTACGTTTCCTTGGTAACCAAATTGCCGTGTCGGTGTGTGTATCCACCATTGGCTGTCCATAGCGTCGTCACGCGGACGTAGGCATGAAGAGGCTGCGGTTTCGTCTCGAATGCCCGCGCCCGATGAAGTTGTTTCGATTCGAAATTGACGACGAAAGGCAAGAAATGAGCAAGAAGACAGGGATGCTCCGCCGCGCCGCGGCGGTAGCCGCCTTCTCGGGTGTCGCCTTCGCACTGACGACCGGAGCCGCCACCGCGGCCCCGGTCACCGACGATGCCACCACCTCGGTCAGCACCTCGACCAACGACCTCTCGCCCTCGACGCAGAAGGCGTGGGACGACTTCATCATCGGCGGCTCCTTCCTCGCCGGCGGCCTCGCTCAGATGGTCAGCGGCGCCTGGATCGGTGCCCCGGGCACCCTGATGTCCGGTGCCACCGGCGCTCCGATGACCCCGGAGCAGCTGCAGGCCTGGGAAGACTGGAACGAGGGCGCGCACAAGGCCGGTATGGGCGCCGCGATGCTCGTCTCGGGTGCCTACATCGGCGCGCCGGGCTACATCTACGACAAGATCACCGCGGGTGCCACCCCGGCTGACCTTTCGCCCGCCGAGCTCGAGCAGGTCTCCTTCCTGATCCCGCAGGACAGCCCCGTGTTCGACGGTCTCCCGACCGAGCAGATCCCGAATCCGATGGCCCCGATGGGCTCGCTCTGAGCCATATCGGCTGAGGCAACGCGGCACAGCCGGTAGATCGTACCCACCACGTTCTGACCGGCACCGTCGCACAGCTGGCCCTGGAGTGCACTCGTGCACCCCAGGGCCAGCTGCCTTTTCAGGCACTCTCAGCCGTACGCCAGCGGTTCCTCGATCACGTCCATCACCGCTCTGGCGAGCCAGTAGTGGCTGCCGCCGCGGCCGGACCGGCCGGCCGGTTCGACCCACCCACGCCGCTCGGCGTCCTGGATCAGGTTGCGTGCGCCCTGGTTGGTCAGCCCGGTCGCGTCCTGCACACGCCTCACGGTCAGGTAGGGGTTGGCGAACAGGAGCGTGACCAGTCCGGAGAGGTTGGCGCGCGAGGTGGCCGCCTCGCCGAGATAGCTCTCCCGGAGCGCAACCAGACGCTCGGACCTGGTCGTGGCGTCCTCGGCCGAGCGCCGCACCGCGGTGAGGAAGAACTGCAACCACTCCTGCATCTCGCCGCGCTCCCGGACGCTCTGCAGCCGCTGGTAGTAGGTCTGGCGGTGGGCCTCGATGTAGCCGGAGAGGTAGAGCAGCGGCGTGGTCATCCGCCCCTCCTCCATCAGCATCAGGTTGATCAGCAGCCGCCCGATGCGCCCGTTGCCGTCGAGGAACGGGTGGATCGTCTCGAACTGGTAGTGCATCAGCGCGCACCGCACCAGCGTCGGGCTGAGGTCGGGGACGTTCACGTACGCCTCCCAGTCGGCGATCAGCTCCGGCAGGTCGGGCGGGAGGGGCGGGACGTACGCGGCCGTGGTGGGGTTGTCGGTCGGCGACCCGACCCAGACCGGGGTCCGCCGGAACTCGCCGGGGTGACGCTCGTGGCCTCGGACGCCGGTGAGCAGGGTCTTGTGGAGCTCCAGGACGAGTCGCTGGCTGAGCGGCCAGCTCTTGATGAGCTCGAAGCCCTGGCGGGTGGCGGCGAGGTAGGCATTGACCTCGGCGATGTCCTCGTTCCTCACCGACGCGGGGGCCGGCCGCCCGCCGGCCTCGGCCTGGAGGACCTCCTTGAGCGTGGTCTGGGTGCCCTCGATCCGCGAGGAGGCGACGGCCTCCTGGGTCAGGTACGGGCCGATGAGCAGCTCGGGATCCTGGATCAGCGCGCTCACCCCCTGCAGGCGCCCCAGGGCGGCGTCGGCATCCGAGAGCGCCTTCACGGTGAGCGGCTGCAACGGCAGGTCACGCGGGATGTACGCCGGTCGGTAGTACCAGTAGGCCCACTTGTTGCCCGGCTCCCTGGTCGCGCTGCCGAACTGTGGCGCGACGTACCTGTCGGGGTCCATGCCTGGTGAACTTACCACTCGAAAGGCAGGTGAGTTGGAAGTTGTCGAGGACTTCCAACTGACCCTTGGAAGCAGTCCGCCAACGTCCAACCGTCCCCTACGATCCACGCGTGACAACGCGCGCTAGAAGGGCACCGGCGATCTGGGTCGCCGCGCTCGTCCTCCTGCTGGCGGCCGGGTTCGTCCTCGCCACCCAGCTCTCCGGCTTCCTCGGGATCAGCGCCGAGCCGGTCACGGCGGCGCCGGAGACCCCGACGGTCGCGGCCTCGCGGACCGCGACCGCACCCACCGTCGGTCGAGTGCGGCTGGCCGGCGAGGACCAGGTGAACCCGCGGGTCCGGCGGGCGGCCGAGGCGTTCCAGCAGGCCGTCGACGACTCCGGCACCAAGGCCGACGGCACGCTCACCGTGCGGACCGGAGCCGACCTCGAAGCAGACCCGGAGGCCTATCGGGCCACGAGCGACGGCGCCGACATCCGGCTCGATGCCGCCGATGCGGCGGGTGCCGCCGCCGGCCTCTACCAGCTGGCCGACCGGGTACGCGCCGCTCGTCCGCTCCTTGCCCCCGGCGAGGACGGCGCGCTGCAGCAGCCGGATCTCTCGCTGCGCCTGGTCGACAAGGGTGCGGCCGGTGTCCCCGGGACCGCGGCCGACTGGCGGGCCGGCGACGAGTACTCCCACAACAGCGGTCAGTTCGCCGACGCGATCCTCTCGGACGCGCCCTACGTCGACACCGAAGCGCTCGCCGAGGACGCCGAGCAGTTCCGGACGTACGTCGATCATCAGCTCGCCCGCGGCTACAACGGCATCGTCATGCCCGGCTTCCTCGAGTACGTCACGTTCGACCGCTTCGGCGACGGCGACGAGATCTATCCGGACGAGGGAAGCCCGCACGTCGCCAGGGCGCACGCGATGCGCGAGCACTTCGGCCCGCTGTGGCAGTACGCCCACGACGCCGGGATGAAGGTCTACCTCAACACCGACATGCTCGCCCTGTCGACGCCCCTCCAGGACTACCTCGACGAGCACGGTCTCGGTGCCGAGGACCCGGAGCTCTGGGAGATCTACGCCGCCGGGCTCGAGGAACTCCTCACCGAGATGCCCTACATCGAGGGGCTGATGATCCGCATCGGCGAGGGTGGCCAGATCTATCAGCTCCCCGGCTGGGACTACTGGTCGCAGATCGCGGTGACGACGCCCACGGCGGTCAAGGCGATGCTCGACGCGTTCACGACCGTCGCCGAGCGTCAGGATCGCGAGATCATCTTCCGGACCTGGAGCGTCGGCGTCGGCGCGGTCGGCGACCTGCACACCAACCCCGCCTCGTACGAGAAGGTTCTCGGGGACGTGCACAGCGATGCGCTGATCGTCTCGACCAAGCACGTCGCCGGCGACTTCTACTCCTTCCTCCCGCTGAACCCGACCCTCGAGGTCGGCGGTCACCGGCGCATCGTCGAGATGCAGAGCCGGCGCGAGTTCGAGGGGTTCGGGGCGCTCCCGAACGACCTCGCCCCCGCCTACTCGGCCGCTCTGACCCGGCTGCTCGACGCCAACCCGAACATCGAGGGAGTGTGGGCCTGGAGCCAGGAGGGCGGTCCGATCCACGCTGGTCCACGCACGCTCTATCTGCGCGAGGGCTTCTGGCAGCTGTGGGACCTCAACTCGTACGCAGCCTCGCGGCTCGCCTGGGACACCTCGGCCGATCCGGGCGAGATCACCGCCGACTGGGCGCGCGCGACGTTCAGCTCGGACCCGGACACGGTGCGGGCGATCAGCGAGGCGATGGCACTCTCCCGCGAAGCCGTGCTCGACGGCCTCTACATCGAGCCGTTCGCCGAGAACCAGGTGCGCGCGCTCGGGCTCGAGATCCCGCCCCAGACGTGGCTGTTCGAGTGGGACATCGTCACCGGGGACACGGCCGTCCTCAGCAGCATCCATGCGATCAGCAAGGATCGGCTGGACGAGGCGGTGGAGGGCGGCCGGGACGCGATCGAGACGGCCGAGTCGATGCGGCGGATCGTCGCCGGGACCGATCCGGCGACCTGGCGCGATCCGGCGCTGCGCGCTGAGCTCCTCGCCTCGATCGACTACGAGATCAACCTGTTCCAGGTCCTCGGTGACTATCGCGCGATGACGATGTATCACGCCGAATGGCTCGACACGGGCTCGTCGCAGGCGCGCGAGCGGTGGCAGGCGGCGCGGGCGGCGTTCGAGAGATCGCGGGCCTCGCACGTGTCGACCTACGGTGCCGACCAGGCCCGGCCCGCCTTCCAGTTCACCGCCGCCGACATCGGTGCGCTGCGGGCCGACCGTGACCCGGCGATGGCCTGGCTCGCGCGCGGGCTGCTGCTGCTCTCCGTGGTCGGGCTGCTGCTGGTCAGGCCGCTGCGGACCGCTGTGACACGGCCCTGGCGGCTGGGCCGCGTCCTGCGGGAGAGACCGGTGCGAGGCTGGGAGCGGGTCGTCGTGCTGGTCCTGCCGCTCGTGGTGCTGGTGCTCGGCCGGTTGACGCTGACGTGGTTCGCGGCGCCGGCGCATCTGGTGGTGACCGTGGGCGCCTGGGTCCTGTTCGCACTGACGCTGCGGCTCCTGATCGGCCGCCGCGACGCCTTCGCGCTGTGGACGGTCCTCGGTGCGGTCGTGCTGGTCCGGTCGGTGATCCTGATGGCCGCTCTCGTCAACCGCGGGCCCGGCCGCTACTGGTACCTCTTCTGGGCCGAGCCCGGGCCGCGTACGTTCTACATCACCGTCGCGTTCGCCGGGTTCGGCCTGCTGTTCCTCGCCACCGCGCTGGCCCTGCGGAGCGCCTACGGCTTGACCCGGCGCGGGGCGGTCGGGCGCGTCCTGATCGCGGCCGGGGTCCCGCTCGTCGTCGGAGGCACGGGTGTCGCGCTGATGGGCACCGAGCGCGCCCTGACCGTCTGGAACGACCAGATGGCGCTCATCCCCTGGGGTCTCTCGCGCATCCTCGGCATCACCGTGCACCTCGGCATCCCGACGAGCCTGCCGTGGTTCGCGGTCGCCTGCGGGGCCGCCGCCGCGCTGGCCGGGTTGGCCCTCTCCCTGCGTCCGCGGAGCTAGTCTGACGAGGTGCAGTTCGGTCAGTATCCAGCCCCGCGCCACACCATCGCCCACCTCTCCGACCCCCACCTCTACGCCGGCGACCGGCGGATCTTCGGCACGGTGGATCCGGCCCCTGGGTTCGAGCGGGCGTTGGAGCGGCTGCGGGCGATGACCGTCCCGCCGCAGGCCATCGTCTTCACCGGCGACCTCGCCGACCTCGGTGAGCGCGACGCCTACCTACGCCTCCGGGAGCAGGTCGAACCGGTCGCCGCGGACCTCGGAGCCGAGATCGTCTGGGTGATGGGCAACCACGACGAGCGCGAGGTCTACTCCGAGGTGCTCTTCGGCGAGGCCTCGGACGAGCCGCAGGACCGGGTCTACGACATCGCCGGCCTACGGATCGTCGCCCTGGACACGACGGTGCCCGGGTGGCACCACGGTGAGATCACCGACGCCCAGCTGAACTGGCTGCGCGACGTGCTCGCCGAGCCGGCGCCGCACGGCACCCTGCTCGCGATGCATCACCCGCCGGTCCCGCTCCCCCTCAACGAGGCCAGCGTGATCATCGAGCTCGACGGCCAGGACCGGCTTGCTCCGGTGCTGGCCGGGACCGACGTACGTGCTGTTCTCGCAGGTCACCTGCACTACTCAACCAGCACGACCTTCGCCGGCATCCCGGTCTCGGTCGCCTCCGCGAGCTGCTACACCGCGGCGCCGGCGACCCTCGACCGCTACTCCGCCTCCGTCGACGGCCACCAGGCGATCTCGCTGGTCCACCTCTACGACGAGGATGCGGGCGGCGTCCCGGGAGCCCCGGTCGTCCACACCACCGTGCCGATCGGCGAGGCCCCTGAGGTCGCCGGCTTCCCCTCCTCGGTCCTCGAGAAGCTCGCGCCCATGACACCGGCCGAGCGCCGCGACCTCTTCTCCCGCAAGGGCAAGGCCGCCCGCGCCCTGCGGCGTCAGCTTCGAGGCTGACTCCGGTCGTTCCGATCTCCGACTCGAGGCTGATGTGGGCGCACACCCGCTCAGGCCAGGCTGGTGGCCACAGCCAATGACAGGAGCAGCCATGTCTCGGACCATCGTCCGCACCGGTGCCGCAGCGATCGCCGCGGTGCTTCTCCCTCTGACCGCCGTCCCCGCCGCGTACGCCGATCCGGCACCAGACCCGACGGCGAACTGGCAGGACCCCACCGCTCTGACCCGGGAGGCGACCGCGATCGCCGAGCGGGCGGCCGCCAAGCGGCAGGGATCGAGGGCGAAGTCGGCCGTTCCCGCCACCGCCGAGCTGGACGCCGCCGTCGATGCCCTCGTCGCCGACGGGGCCACGGGCGTCACCGCCCGCGTCGAGACGCCCGAGCTGGAGTGGTCGGGGGCCGGCGGCGTACGCGAGGCCGGCAAGGCGAAGGCGGCCAAGGACGGCGACCGCTTCCACATCGCCAGCAACACCAAGACGCTGATCGCGACCCTGGTCATGCAGGAGGTCGAACGCGGCACCTGGGCCCTGGACACCCCGGCCGACGACGTCCTGCCCGGGACCTTCCCGGCCGGCGTGACGATCGAGCACCTGCTCAGCCACCGCTCCGGCGCCCCCCGCGGCCCTGAGGAGCTGCTGCTGACCCGCATCGACGACCCCAGCTCGTGGGAGCAGTTCATCGATGCCGTCGGGCAGCACTACTCCGAGGCCGAGCACCTGGCCGCGATGCGCTCCGCCGGCTGGCTCTTCGAGCCCGGCACAGGTTTCTCCTACTCCAACTACGGGTACGTCGCGCTCGGCGTCATGCTCGAGAAGGAGACCGGTCAGGAGCTCGACGACCTGCTCCGCCGGCGCATCTTCAAGCCGGCCGGGGCGCACCGCTCCGACTACCCCGAGACCTCGCACAACCGCGGACCGTTCCTCGAGGGTGCGGTCATGACCGACCCGACCGGATGGCAGGCCCTGACCGACCTGGACCCGAGCGTCTTCCACGCCTCCGGCGCCGGGACCGGCACCACCCGCGATCTGGCCTCGCTCAACGAGGCGCTGCTGACCGGTGAGCTGGTCTCGCCGGCCTCGGTCGAGGCCATGCTGCCGCCGCTCGCGGGCAGCGCCGACCCGGCGTACGGCCTGGGCATCTATCGTGTCGACGACCCCTGCGTCGCCGGGGAATACCTCTACGGCCACGACGGCGCCCACTTCGGCACCCAGTCGATCAACTGGAGCTCGCGCGACGGAAGCCGCCAGATCACCCTCGCCTGGACCGGCCGCGACTACACCGGTGCCACCGAGCCGCCGTACGACCTCGGCCTCCTGCTGGAGCCGATGCTGCTGGCGACCTGCTGAGGCGCCGGGTGCCGTCGCCGGGCGTCAGGGGCGCAGGATGCGCCGCTCGATCGCCGTGGCGACGGCGCCGGCGCGGGTGTCGACGCCGAGCTTGGTGTAGATGTGGGAGAGGTGGGACTTGACCGTCGCCTCGCTGACCAGGAGCTCGCGGGCCATCTCCTTGTTGCCCAGGCCCTTGGCGAGCAACCGCAGGATCTCGACCTCTCGCGGGCTCACCTTCGGCGTCGGTGAGGCGGCCCGCTGGAGCAGCCGGGTGGCGACGGACGGCGCCAGCACCGTCTCGCCGCGTGCGGTGCCGCGGATCGCCCGGAACAGCTCCTCTGGCGGAGCGTCCTTCAGCAGATAGCCCGACGCACCGGCGTCGACGGCCTCGAGGACGTCGGCCTCGGTGTCGTACGTCGTCAGCACGAGCACCTGCGGCGGTTCCGGCAGCTCGCGGAGCAGCCGGGTGGTCTCGGCACCGCCCGGCCCCTCGCCGAGGCTGAGGTCCATCAGCACGACGTCCGGCTTCGTCTCGCCGACCACGACGACGGCCTGGGTCGAGTCGGCCGCCTCGCCGACGACGTCCAGGTCGTCCTGGGCGTCCACCAGGGCGCGTACGCCGGCCCGGACGACCGGATGGTCGTCGACCAGCACCACTCGGATGCGTTGTTCAGCCACGACGTTCCTCTCCCTGAGATGGTGTCTGTCCAGCCGCGAAAGAGGCCGCGACCACCGTGCCCTCGCCCGGGGCGCTCTCGACGACCAAGTCTCCACCCAGCAGGCGGGCGCGAGCCCGCATTCCGGCCAGGCCGTGTCCGCGCAGGCTGTCCGACTCGTCCTTGAGCTGGGCTGGATCGAACCCGGCGCCGTCGTCGCGTACGTCCAGGGCGACCCCGCCCTCGTGGAAGGTGAGGGAGACGACAGCGGTGGTTGCGCCGGCGTGCTCGGCGACGTTGGCGAAGGCGCCCCGCAACGTGCGTACGACGGCTGTCGCCACCCGCCCGCCGACCTCGTGCGGGTCGCCGTGGACGTGGACCGGGACGGTGAGCCCGGTGGTGGCGGCGACGTCGTCGGCCACCTGGCGTACGGCGGTGACCAGGGCCGATCCGCCGGTCAGCTCGGTGGGGGCGAGGTCGCGTACGACCCGCCGCGCCTCATCGAGCGAGGAGCGGGCCATCGTCGCCGCCTGATCGACATGGTCACGGGCGTCGGCCGGGCGCGACTCCCACTCCTGGTCGGCCGCCAGGAGCAGCAGGTTGATGCTGGTCAGCCCCTGGGCGACGCTGTCGTGGATCTCCCGGCTCAGCCGCGCCCGCTCGGCCACGACGCCAGCTCGACGCTCGGCGTCGGCGACCTCGTCCTGGGCCGCCTCGAGCTCTGCGAGGAGCGCACGCCTGGTGACCGCGTCACGCTCGAGCGCTCGGTAGGCGGTCACCGCGAGCACCGCGACGCAGACCGGGCCGAGCAGGACGGTCGGGTCGGCGAGACCGGTCATCCGGCTCCAGGCGACAGCGACGACCGCGACGAGGAACACCGTGACCGCCACCGCCCAGCGGAACGGCAGGACCCGCAGCGCCAGGAAGACCAGCGGCACCGCGGCCCACGAGAACGACGGCGCGATCAGCGCCAGCACGGTCCAGCAGGCGATCACGGCGGCCAGCCAGACGACCGCGGCCGTGCCCGTGAGTCGGCGGCCCGCGGCGTACGCGACCAGCAGGAGGACCGCACCGGGAAGGACCACCTCGGCCTGGTCACCGAGGCCGTGGCCCTGCAGATAGCGGGCGACCGAGGCGACGACGAGCACGACCAGCGAGATGTGCAGCCAGCGGTCGAGCATCGCCTGGCCGGCCAGGATCCCGCCGGCGGCAGGCCTCGGGGCTGGGGTGGGCGCGGCATCGGTCGACATGGTCTTCCCAGGCTAGGTCTTGAGCTGGCTGTCCGGCATCATCCGATCGGCTATCCGGGGTGTCGCCGGACGGCTATCCAGACGTCGCCGGTCACCCGATGTCCGGACCCCTCGTCGACAGCGATGGTTGATGCATCAGCTCGAACCACCTGAGGAGAACCATCATGCGTACGTCTCGAATCGCCGCCCTCGCCGGACTCGCCGGCATCGCCGCCACGGCCACCCTGTCCTTCACCGCTCTCGGCACCGCGGCCGGCGCCGCGGAGGGCAACGGCCGCCCCGCGAGCTACCTGCTCGAGGGTGACCCGTCCGCTCAGGGCGGCTCGAAGTTCGAGGGCATCGGCGTGGACCAGGAGTCCGGGCGGTTCTACGTCAGCGAGGTCACCGGCGGCGAGATCCAGCGTGGCTCCGCCGACCGGGCCCAGGCCGAGGAGTGGCTGGCCGGTGACGGCACCGACGGCCGCTACACCGCCCGCGGCATCACCGTCGACGACGAAGGCCGCGTCTACATCGCCGGTGGCCCGAACGGCACCGGCAACGACCGCCCCGACCTGTGGGTCTACAGCCCCGAGGGCGACCTGCTCGCCGCTCTTCGCGTTCCCGACAACAACGCGTTCCTCAACGACGTCGCGATCGGGCCGGACGGGGCTGCGTACTTCACGAACTCCAACGACCCGACGATCATCCGCGTCGCCGAAGGTGCGGACGGCTGGCAGGCCACCGAGTGGGCCGACGGCGGCTCGCTGATCACCCCGCAGGAGGGCTTCAACCTCGGTGGCATCGTGCTCAGCCAGGACCGTTCCGCGTTCGTGGTCGCCCAGGGCACCACCGGTCAGCTGTGGCGCTTCTCGATCGCCACCGGCGAGGTCAGCGAGATCGACACCGACGGCGCCGACCTGCGCAACGCCGACGGTCTGGTCCGCCAAGGCCGCGACCTCGCGGTGATCCGCAACTTCGACAAGCAGCTCGTGCACCTCGAGCTGAACCCGTCCGCCACCTCGGCGGAGTACGTCTCCTCGCGTGCCACCGACCCGGACCGCGTGCTCACGACCGGCAAGCTGCTCGACGGCCGGATGCTGCTCGTCGACAGCCACTTCGACGAGCAGACCGCGCAGGGTCCGTACGAGATCGTCACCGCCCGGATGCCGCGATGACCCTGCCCACATCGGTATGGCCGGCGCTGCGGTGGCCGGTGGCCGCCGCAGCGCTGGCCGTGCTTCTGGCAGGCTGCGGCGCAGCGCCGTCGGAGACCGCCGAACCGTCTCCTTCGAGCTCGCCGTCGAGCTCCGCCTCGAGCTCAGCGGCCGCGGCACCGAAGACGGCGAAGAGCACCCCCGACCCCGAGGAGCGACAGCGGATGAACGAGCAGCTGATCAAGGCCGCCTGGGACAACGACGTGGCGCGAGCCCGTGAGCTGATCCAGGCCGGCGCGGACGTGAACTACGCCGATGACAAGAAGGAGAGCGCCTACCTCATCGCCGCGAGCGAGGGCTACATCGACCTGCTCGATCTGACCCTCCGCAACGGCGCGGAGATCGACGCCAAGGACTCCTACGACGGCACCGCGCTGATCCGCGCCGCCGAGCGCGGCCACGCCGACATCGTGGGCCGGCTGGTGCAGGCCGGCATCGACCTGGACCACGTCAACAACCTGGGCTGGACCGCGCTGCACGAGGCGGTCGTGCTGGGTGATGACGGTCCGGACGCGGCCGACACCGTAAGGGTCCTCGTCGCGGCCGGCGTGGACGTCTCGGTCAAGGCGGGCCGGGACGGCAAGACCGCCCTCCAGCACGCCGAGGAGCGCGGCTTCGACGCGATCGTGTCGACGCTGCGTACGGCCTCGGCCGAGACCGCCGACGATGACCGGCAGCTCCTGCAGGCGGCGTCTTCGGGAGACACGGATTCGGCTGCCGCGGCGCTCCGCGGCGGCGCCGACCTGGAGGCACGCGACAGCAACCGGCGTACGCCGCTGCTGCTCGCGGTAACCGACGACCACCTCGAGACGGCCCGGCTGCTCGTGTTCCTCGGCGCCGACCCGGACGCCCTCGACGGCCAGCACGACACGCCCTGGCTGGTCACCGGTGTCACCGGGAGCGTCCCGATGGCCGAGCTCCTGCTCACCGTCGACCCGGACCTGACCGTACGCAACCGCTACGGCGGCATCTCGATCATCCCGGCCAGCGAGCGCGGCCATGCGGACTATGTCGCGCGGGTCGCGAAGACCGCCATCGATGTCAACCACGTCAACGACCTCGGCTGGACCGCGCTGCTCGAGGCCGTGATCCTGGGCGAGGGGTCCGACCGCTGGCAGCGCATCGTCCGCAGCCTGCTCGAGCACGGCGCCGACCCGAGCATCGCCGACCGTGACGGCGTGACCCCGCTCGAGCACGCCCGCAACCGCGGCTTCACCGAGATCGCCCACATCCTCGAACAGCACCGCGGTTGATCAGACCGGCTGATCGACGCCGCTGCCTCAGAGCCCGAGGCCCTGACCGGTTCCCCCGCCGGTCGGGGCCTCGATCCCAGCAGGCGGCCCTGGAGGTCACCCCGGCCATGGTCGCGCGGCGCAACCTCGGGATGTAGACCGGCCCGCCTTGATTGCCGGAGCGGGCCCGTCGTGGACCCGAATAGGGGTGAGTCCTCGGCCTATCTGCGTCGGGTGAACCGGATGTCGCCGCTGGGTAGGCGTTCGTGGAGGTAGGCCGAGTCGTGGGCGCGGTGATGGTGATGACTGCAAAGCAGGGCGGCGTTGTCGATGTCCGTCAGGCCACCTTGGCTCCAGGCGAGCCAGTGATGTGCTTCGGCCCAGGTCCCGGGGATGTCACACCCCTCGGCCTCACACGTTGCCGACCGCAGCAGGAGGGCACGGCGCTGGGCGGCGGTGAAGAATCGCTGCATCCGACCAAGATCGAGGACCTCGGAGGCACCGCCGAGGACGGCCGGGATGATGTTCGCGGTGCAGGCGAGCCGTCTGGCTTCGGCTGCGGTGATCGGGCTGCCGCCCACGATCTGGCCGATGCCGGCGTCCTTGCGGAGCTGGTCGAGGTCAACGGTCACGATCACCGTGGTCGCATCCCCACCATGGATCGGCAACCGGCTGGGGTCGAGGGTCTCCAGCATCTGGCAGAACGCTCGCCCAAGTCTGCGGTCGTAAGGCAGGTACTCGCCGGTCTCGGTGCGGGTGCCGTCATCACGCCGCGGCGAGGCGAACGCTTCGAGGTTGGTCGCGAGCCGGTCCGCGGCCGCATCCGGCACCACTGATTCGCCCTGGGTTTCGTTCCGTGATCTTTGACAGGATTGGGAACGATGCCGAAGAAGTACTC
>NZ_BMQT01000002.1 GCF_014648255.1 Nocardioides albus
TTCTTCGGCATACTGTCCATCCTTCCGGACTCAAACAGCAGCGGCATCAAACCTGGGGCGCTTCAATCCTTGACACCGGGACACGGCGAGAATATTTGGCTGGTTATCGGGTCGGCGGCGGGGTTTGGCGCGGATTCCTTGGGTGGGGTGCGGGTTTGGGGACCGGGGCGATGGGTCCTCTCGGGGGAGGTCCGTTCGGGGCGCTGTACTAGACGATGACGCTTTGTGAATCGTTCACAAGGGGGCGGCTGCGGTCGGGGGCTGCTGGGGCGTTCTTCTGCCTTGCCGGAGGACACGGGGTTGTCGGCAATGACCGAGGGTTCGGCTGCGTGAAAGTTTCACAACGTCGATCCTGGCCCGGCCGGGGCAGGCCGGGGCAGCGATCACCGATGGGCGAACCGAGCGAGTGGACGCCGGTCTAGCTGCGGCGGGTGAACCGGATCCGTCCATCCGGTAGGCGCTCATAGGCGTAGTCGGGATCGTGGATCCGACGATGATCACTCGGGCACAACAAGACCATGTTGGCCAAGTCGGTCAGGCCTCCTGCCGACCACGGTTTCAGATGATGTGCTTCGGTCCACGCGGCTGGGGCGTCGCAGTCTTCGGCTTGGCAGCACTTGTCGCGTAGTCGGAGTGCTCGGTGTTGGACGGGGTGGGCCAGGCGGGTGGTGCGGCCGAAGTCGAGGATCTCGGAACCTGTTCCCAGCACGACCGGGATCAGGTCGGCGTTGCAGGCCATCCGCCGGGCCTCGGCGGCGGTGATCTGCTCTCCGTCGAACCCGAGTGCGGCGGTGCCGAGGTCGTTGCGGAGGTCGTCCACGTTCATGGTGATGAACACCGTGGTCGCGTGGCCACCGTGGCGGGGCAACTGGTCGACGTCGTAGGTCTCGACGATCCGAGCGAAGGCCTGGCCGAGCAGCCGGTCATAGGGGGCCTTACGGCCCCGGTCCTCCGCGGACAGTTTCCTCGGCTGCGCGAGGGAGTCCAGCAGCGTGCGCAACCTCATCCCGACCGCGTATGAGACGCGGGCGTGGATGTCTACGGTGCCGTCGCCGTTCGCTCGGGAGGTGAAGAATGTGCGGCGTTGGGCGTGTTCTTCTTCGCGTTGTAGGGCTTTGGCTTCGGCGGCCTCGAACCGTTCGGGGTCGACCTCGGCCAGGATCCGTTTCCCGACGGTCTTGAGGTCGTCGGCGGTCATCTGGGTGGCGTAGTCGACCAGCAGCTTCTCCGCCAGGGCCAGGTCTTCGCTGCTGGCGGCCGGGTTGGCCTCGATCGCCTCGAGGGCCTTGGTGATCACTCGGGCCTTGTCTGGGGACACGACACCTTCAGCGAGGCCGGTGGCGACGAGCTCATATCTGCTCACCGCGGCAGCCAGTTTCACCTCGGCGCGCCCGATCTTCTTGTCGACCAGGAGCTCGGTGAGCATCCACCCCGAGACATCCTTCGCGCCGGTCTCTTCGGCGATGTCGCCCGCGACAGCGAGGATCTGGAGTTTGAGGGCGGCTTGCTTGGCCTGGATGATCTCCAGGCGCTTGAGTCGGTCTTTCTTCTCGCCGGTGCGCCAGTAGGCAGGGTCTCGGGCGAGAAGCGCGTCGAGGGAGGACTCGAGGGCAGCGAGCTCTGCGTCGATCGGGTCCTTAGGGTTGGTTCCCCAGTGGTTGATCTCGTGCTCGAGACTCATCGCCGCCCCTCCTCTCCCGTGTGTTCAGAGGCGTGTCGTGATGGGTCCGATTCTACTCCTTCTAAGCCATGTGAATCCACCTATTTCCCCATGTCAAACACACTTTTCGCGGTGAGCGAACGGCCCCAAACCTGTGGATGATAAGTGGCCCGAAGGGCCACCCTCTCACCGCAGCAACATCACCGCTTCCAGGCAAGATCCCGCTGCGCCACACCCGGGCCGCCGCCCCGATAGCCAGCCAAATCTTTCTCGACGTGGTCCGGTGTCAAGGACCGCGAAGCGGCCGGCGTAGCCGGCGGCCGCAGGCCGTCCTTGACTCCGGGGCAGGTCGAGAACACCCTCGAAGAAGGGTCGGCGGCCCACGCCAGCCTCGGAGAAAACGTTCCCGGCAGGGAACCGTGTTGGTCTCGACACGCCTCCGCCCAGCAGCTCCGGCGGCTCGACCAGCGAAGCGAGGTCGCGACAAGAAGAAGACGGCGAGAACCTAAGCCGCAGGATGCTCGTAAGCCTCCGCAACCCGCTCGCGAAGCTTGGCGTGGATCTCCTCCGGCGTGCGCTGCGTACGCTGGCGGTGGTTGCGCGCGATGATGGCACCGGTCGCGGTGACACCGGCCAGGCCCGCGAGGCCGACGATCTTCCACACGCGTGCACTACCGAAACCCATGAGGACCCCCTGTTCGAGATGTCTGACGACACCACTATCTCCCTCGAAGACGCCGTAGACCAGACCCGGACCGGCGATCTGTGGCTCTTCCGCGGCCGTTCGGTCGCCGACCGTGCGATCCGGATGCTCAGCAACGCTCCGGTCAACCATGTCGGGATGGCGGTCGTCCTCGATGACCTGCCGCCGATGATGTGGCATGCCGAGCTCGGCAAGGGCCTGCTGGATCTCTACACCGGCACCCACCATCGCGGCGTACAGCTTCATGATCTGCGGGCCGCGGTCGAGCAGTGGGCCGGGCGCTACGAGCAGCAGGTCTGGCTGCGCCAGCTCACCGCCGACATCGACCGCAAGCGCGAGGATGCGCTGCTGCGTACGATCGCGCGTCTCGACGGCACCCCGTTCCCATCGACCGCCGCGCTGGCCGGTCGCTGGGCTCGGGGGAGGGTCCGCTCGAAGGCCGGGGTCGAGCAGGTCTTCTGCGCCGAGGTCGTCGCGGCCACCTACCAGGAGATGGGCCTGCTCGACGACGAGCGCCCCACCAACTATTACGACCCGGGACGATTCTGGTCCGGCGACCATCTGACCCTGCAGGACGGCGCCGTCCTGGGCAGCGAGGTGCGCGTCCTGGGCTGACCCGCCCCCGTGGATCAGCGCGGGAGGTCCGCCTCTCGGCCGGCGAGCCGAAGGGCGACCTCGACCTCGCCGCTCTCGACGAGCGTCCCGATGACGAGCGCACGGAGCCCCCGCAGAAGCGCCTCGGGGTCGACCAGGTCGGGGGCTGCGAGGGCGTGCAGCAGATACCCGTGCACGAGTGCGAGCACGGATCCCGGGTCGGTCCGGGTAGCGCCGGCAACGCTCGCCGCCCGGTCCGCGACCTCGCGCCCGGCGGTGAGTGCCTCGGCCACCACCGGACGGAACTGCGGCTCGCGGGCGGCGTGGAGTAACCCCTCCAGGAAAGCGAGCGAGTCGCTCGGCGGTGATGCCAACGCCGCGGCGAACGCCTCGGCCATCGCGTCGGTGCCGGACCCGGTCGCGGCGAGCTCGTCGGCGAGCGCACGCAGCCGCGCGACGTCCTCGGCCACGCCCGTACGCAGCGCCTCGGCCGCCAGGTCGGTGATGGAGTCGAAGAAGTAGCCGACGGTAGCCAGCGGCAGCCCGGCCCGCTCGGTCACCGCGCGGTGGGTGACGCCGGCCATGCCCTTCTCCGCGGCCACCTCGATCGTGGCCCTGACGAGTGCGTCGCGCCGCTGCCTCGCGCTGTCGCCGTGCCGTCGCTTCATGCGCAGAGTGTTTCACGAGCGCCGCACACAGGTCTGGAAGATCTTCTAGACTTTTCGAAGGCGATCCAGCACGCTGTCCGACATGACCCCACCGGCCCGCGTCCACACCTTCACCGACGACGCCCTCGGCGACCACGACGCCGTTGAGCTCGCCCGCCTCATCAGAGCCGGGGAGCTGAGTGCCGCAGAGGTCGAGGCGGCGGCGGTTGCCAGGCTGCAAGAAGTCCAGCAGCTGCACGCGATGGCGTACGAGTCCTACGACCGGCCCCGCCGCGCGGATGCCGACACCGGCCTGCTCCATGGCGTGCCGACCCTCCTCAAGGACAACACCGACCTGCGAGGGACCCCCACGAACCACGGCTCCGAGGCGTTCAGCGCGCGGCCGGCCACGCGCGACGGGCGCTACACGACGCAGTTCCTCAGCACCGGGATGACCGTGCTGGGCAAGAGCCGGATGCCGGAGTTCGGCCTCAACGCGACCACTGAGTTCCGAAGCGGGCCGCCGACACCCAACCCCTGGAACACACGCCACTCCGTCGGCGCATCCTCCGGAGGGTCGGCGGCGCTGGTCGCCGCCGGAGCCGTGCCGATCGCGCACGCCAACGACGGCGGCGGCTCCATCCGGATCCCGGCCGCGGCAGCCGGACTGGTCGGGCTCAAGCCCAGTCGCGGCCGGCACATCGACGGCGAGACCGCCCGCACGCTGCCGATCAACATGGTCAGCGAGGGAGTGGTGACGCGTACGGTCCGCGACACCGCAATCTTCCATGCCGCGCTCGAGCGACACTGGCGCAACCCGGCGCTGCCGCCCCTCGGGCTGGTCGAGGGGCCCGCCCGGCGCAGGCTCCGCGTCGCGCTGATCATGGAGTCGGTGACCGACGCGGTCATCGACGCTCCGACGAAAGCGGCGGTGGAGCAGACCGCGACGCTGCTGGAGGAGCAGGGCCACACCGTCGACCCGGTCCCGGTCCCCGCCGACGCCCGCTTCGGAGACGACTTCCTCCGCTACTGGGGCCTGCTCGCATTCCTCGCCGGCAACCTGGGCCGCCTGACCATCGACCGGACGCTCGACCAGGGCCGCCTCGACGGCCTCACCGACGGCCTGCGTCGCACCTTCACCTCTGGTGGCTGGCGCCAGACCCCGGCCGCGCTCCTCAGCCTGCGGCGGGCCGCGGCGGCGTACGCCTCGGTCTTCGATCACCACGACGTCGTCCTGTGCCCGGTCGTCGCCGGCGTCACCCCGCCGCTGGGTCACCTCTCCCCGAACGTGCCGTTCGAGGAGCTCGTCGACCGGCTCACGCGGCACGTCGCGTTCACCCCGCTGCAGAACATCACCGGCGCACCGGCGATCTCACTGCCGATGGGGCTCAGCGAGGAGGGGCTGCCGATCGGGATCCAGCTCTCCGCGGCGTACGGCGACGAGCGGACGCTCCTCGAGCTCGCCTATGCCCTCGAGGAGCAGTCGCCGTGGCCGCGGATCCAGGACACCGCCTGACTCACAGCATCGTCGAGGCCTTCTCCAGCACCCGGCGCAGGATCTGCTCCATCTCGTCGAACTCGGTCTGGCCCACGGTCAGCGGCGGAGAGAGCTGGATGACCGGCTCGCCGCGGTCGTCGGCGCGGCAGTAGAGCCCCTCGGACCACAGGGCCTTGGAGACGTACCCGTAGAGGATCCGCTCGCACTCCTCCTCGGTGAAGGTCTCGCGGGTCTCGCGATCCTTGACGAGCTCGATGCCGTAGAAGTAGCCGGTGCCGCGCACATCGCCGACGATCGGCAGGTCCTTCAGCTTCGACAGCGTGGCCAGGAACGCGACTTCGTTGCGGCGTACGTTCCCGAGCAGGTCCTCGGCCTCGAAGAGGTCGAGGTTGGCCATCGCCACTGCGGTGGAGACAGGGTGACCACCGAAGGTGTACCCGTGGTAGAAGGTGTCCTCACCAGAGAGGAACGGCTCCATCAGCCGATCCGAGATGATCGTCGCCCCCAGCGGCGCGTAGCCCGAGGTCAGTCCCTTGGCCGAGGTGATGATGTCCGGCACGTAGCCGAACCGCTCGCAGCCGAACATCGTGCCGAGCCGCCCGTAGGCGCAGATGACCTCGTCGGAGACGAGCAGGACGTCGTACGTATCGCAGATCTCCCGCACCCGCTCGAAGTAGCCCGGGGGCGGCGGGAAGCAGCCGCCGGAGTTCTGCACCGGCTCCAGGAAGACCGCAGCGACGGTGTCGGCACCCTCGGCCTGGATCACGAACTCGATCTGGTCGGCGCACCAGCGGCCGAACGCCTCCGGGTCGGAGCCGTCGAGAAGGCCCCCGGTGATCTCCGAGGCGCGGTAGACGTTGGTGTTCGGGACCCGGAACGTCGAGGGCACCAGCGGCTCGAAAGGTGCCTTGATGTCGGCCAGGCCGGTGATCGACAGTGCGCCATGGGTGGTGCCGTGGTAGGCGATGTTGCGGCCGATCACCTTGTGCTTGCCCGGCTTGCCCCGGAGCTTGAAGTAGTTCTTGGCGAGCTTCCACGCGGTCTCGACAGCCTCGGAGCCGGAGTTGGTGAAGAAGACCCGGTTCAGGTCGCCGGGCGCCAGCGCCGCCAGCCGCGCAGCCAGCTCGATCGCCGGCTGGTGGGCGTAGGACCACAGCGGATGGAAGGCGAGCTGCTTCGCCTGCTCCGCGCCCGCGTCGGCGAGCTCGGTGCGGCCGTGGCCGACCTGGGTGACGAACAGCCCGGCGAGACCGTCGAGGTAGCGGTTGCCCTCGATGTCGTAGATGTAGGCGCCCTCGCCCCTGGCGATGATCGGCACGTCGGCCTCGGCGTAGCTCGAATGCCGCGTGAAGTGCATCCAGAGGTGGTCCTTGGCGTCGCGCTGGAGCTGCTCGTAGTTGCCGGTCATGACTCAATGGTCACCCAATGCATCTCGCTTTCGCAAGCGAATCCGTAGTCTAGGTGCAATATCACTTCGGATTCGGTTGTCACATCCTTGTTACGGAAAGGAGTTAGTCTCTCACTCATGGCCGACCAGATCTTCAGGAACGTGATCGCCGGCGAGCTGTGCGAGGCAGCCGACGCCGCGACGTACGACGTCGTCGACCCCGCCACCGGTGAGGTCTACGCGCAGGCGCCGATGTCGGGACAGGAGGACGTCGACAAGGCGTACGCTGCGGCCGCCTCGGCCTTCGAGGCCTGGGGCGAGACCACGCCCCAGGAGCGCAGCCTTGCCCTGCTCCGGATCGCCGACGCGATGGAGGCCCGGGTCGAGGAGCTGACCGCCGTGGAGGTCAAGGACACCGGGAAGCCCTACCAGCTCACTCTGGAGGAGGAGCTGCCGCCGACGATCGACCACTTCCGGTTCTTCGCGGGCGCCGCGCGAACTCTGGAGGGGAAGAGCGCAGGTGAATACCTACAGGACCACACCTCGTGGATCCGGCGCGAGCCGATCGGCGTGATCGGGCAGGTCACGCCCTGGAACTATCCGCTCGCGATGATGTCGTGGAAGATCGCCCCGGCACTCGCCGCCGGCAACACCATCGTGCTCAAACCCTCCGACACCACGCCGGCCAGCTCCTCGCTCCTTGCCGAGCTCGCCCAGGAGTTCCTGCCGCCCGGCGTACTCAACCTCGTCACCGGCGACCGTGACACCGGCCGTGCGCTGATCCGGCACAAGACGCCGCAGATGGTCGCCATCACCGGCTCGGTGCGTGCCGGTATGGAGGTCGCCGCGAGCGCGGCGCAGGACCTCAAGCGCGTCCACCTCGAGCTCGGCGGCAAGGCGCCGGTGATCGTCTTCGACGATGCCGACATCGACAAGGCGGTCGCAGGCATCGCCGCGGCGGGCTACTTCAACGCCGGCCAGGACTGCACCGCCGCGACCCGCGTGCTGGTCCAAGAGGGCATCCACGACGAGTTCGTCGCCGCTCTCGCCGAGGCGGCCCGCAACACCACCGTCGGGCTCCCCGGTGACAACACGGACGTCGGCGCGCTCAACAACCCGGGGCAGCTCGCCCGGGTCACGGGCATGGTCGACCGCCTCCCGGACCATGCCACGATCGCGGCCGGCGGCGCCCCGGCGCGGGTCGGTGGCGGCGAGAACGGCTATTTCTACCAGCCCACGGTGCTGGCCGGGCTGCGCCAGGACGACGAGCAGGTCCAGCAGGAGATCTTCGGCCCGGTGATCACGGTGCAGCGGTTCACCCACGAGGCCGAGGCGCTCAGATGTGCCAACGACGTCGACTACGGTCTCGCGTCGAGCGTGTGGACCAAGGACCACGCCACCGCGCTGCGGGTCAGCAAGCGCCTCGACTTCGGCGTGGTGTGGATCAACACCCACATCCCCTACATCTCCGAGATGCCCCACGGCGGCTTCAAGCACTCCGGCTACGGCAAGGACCTCTCCGTCTACGGCTTCGAGGACTACACCCGGATCAAGCACGTGATGTCCTTCATCGGCGAGTAATCCGCTAGACAAACACTCGAGGGTGCGACCCTCGATGTGCGGGCCGGTGGTGTCCGTGAAAGCATCGGGTGCCGTTTCGCGTACCTCCGTGAAGCGGTGCCAGCAATGGACGCAGTCGAACCCCCACACGAGGTGCACCCCACATGTCAGCCAAGCAATGGCGGACAGATGTCCAAGGTCTCCGGGCCGTTGCCGTAGGCCTGGTCGTCGCTGCCCATGCGGGCGTCCCGCACACCGAGGGCGGGTTCGTCGGTGTCGACGTCTTCTTCGTCCTCTCCGGCTTCCTGATCACCACCCTGCTGCTCCGCGAGGCTGACACATCAGGCACGGTCAGCATCCCGCAGTTCTACGCGCGCCGCGCCCGCCGGATCCTGCCGGCAGCCACTCTCGTGATCCTGGTCGTCCTGGCGTACGCCGCCTGGCAGCTGCCCACCACCCGGCTCACCGACGCGGCCGCTGACGGCACCTGGGCTGCGTTCTTCCTGGCCAACGTGCACTTCGCGGCCGAGGGGGTGCAGTACTTCCAGCCCAGCGAGCCATCGCCCTTCCAGCACTACTGGTCGCTCTCGGTGGAGGAGCAGTTCTACCTCGTCTGGCCGGTGCTGGCGCTCCTGCTCATCCCCAAGCTCGGACGCAAGGGCTTCACCGTCGTCGCCGCGGTGATCGCGGTCGCGAGCCTGGCCTGGTCGATCCACGCCACCGGCGAGAACCCCACCGCCGCCTACTTCTCCACTCCGGCCCGCGCCTACGAGCTCGCCGCCGGCGCGCTGCTGGCCTGCTGGGGCGGCCGGCTCAAGGGAGCCGCCAGCGTCACCGCCGGTCTCGGCGGAGCGGCGGCGATCCTCGTCTCCACCGTCGCGTTCAGCGAGGCCACCCCGTTCCCCGGCTGGCAGGCGCTGGTGCCCACCCTCGGCACGGTCGCGCTGCTGGCTTCCGGCGCCAACGCCCCGACCGCCAAGCTGCTCGCGGTCCGCCCGCTGCGGTATGTCGGCGACATCTCCTACTCCCTCTACCTGTGGCACTGGCCGCTGATCGTGCTCGCACCTGAGTTCCTCCATCTCGGAAACGCTGCGCTCGAGATGACGGTCGCGGTCGCCGCCGCGCTACTCCTCTCCGCCCTGAGCCACCGCTTCATCGAGCTCCCCTTCCAGCGCAAGCAGGTGCCCGTGCTCTCCCACGGGCTGCGCTCGCTGGCCCTGTGGCCGGCAGCGCTCGTGCTGGCGGTCGGCAGCGGCTGGCTGACGACCGGATATGCCGCGTACGCCGAGAAGGAGCGGGCCGCCCAGGCGCAGGCGTGGTTCGCGGCCAACGAGGTCCCCGACACCGCAGCCGAGACCGGCGGCCCGCCGCAGGTGCAGCGCGAGCTCCGCGCCGCTCTCGACATCGCCGACCGCGGTGGCCCGATCCCGCCGGCCGTGATCGGCGAGGAGATCACCGATGACCGGTGGCAGAAGACGTACGGCGACTGCTACGCCAACTACGGGGACACCCGCGGTGCCGACTGCACCCTCGGTGACGCCGACGCCAAGAAGACCGTCGCCGTCGTCGGCGACTCCCACGCCGGCATGTGGCTGACCGCCTTCGACGACCTCGGCAAGGAGAACGACTTCCGGGTCGTGCCGCTGGTGAAGGTCGGCTGTGCTCCTTACCCGGTCCAGCACCGCGGCAAGAAGATGACCCAGGCCGAGTGCGACGAGTTCCGCGACTGGTCGACGGACCGGCTCGAACGCCTCGAGCCCGACACGATCGTCTCGACCGCGCGCGGCCAGCTCTTCCTGCCCAAGAGCCACGCCGGGATGGACCGCGACGAGCAGTGGTCCCAGGCCGTACGCAGCACCGCGAAGACCTATCGAGAGATCTCCCGCAAGGTGGTCGTCCTCGGCGACGTGCCCGCGATCGACCAGGACCCAGCCGACTGCATCAGCGCCCCCGAGGCCGACCAACGGTCCTGCCTCAGCGACTCCGACTCCCGCGAGACGAGCAGCAACGAGGTCACGCAGGCGGCGTTGGAAGGCACCGAGGCGGCGTACGTCGACACCCAGCGTTTCGTCTGTGCCGATGACCGCTGTCCGCTGGTCGTGGGGGAGAAGGTCACCTATTACGACTCCTCGCACCTGACCGAGACCTGGGTCCGGCACATCGCCCCACGTCTCGGCGCCGTCCTGGCACCACTGGTCTGACGCGAATTTAACTGGGATGCGCGTCCTGGTATTTGCTTTCGCGTGCATGTTGTGGCTTAATTGTGACCAGACGTTGCAAAACGTTTCATGCGCAGCCCTGGACCCGTGGGGGAGTCCGGGGCTGTTGCTATTTCCGGTCGTGACTTCCGGGTCGCTCGGCATCCGTTTGGTGCCTTCTCAGCCTCTGCTGGGAGGATGGGCGGGTGAATGAGCAGCGACCACGTGACGTGGTGATCCTCGGCTCGACCGGGTCCATCGGCACCCAGGCCCTCGACCTGGTGCGGGCCAACCCGGACAAGTTCCGGGTCGTAGGTCTGACCGCGGGCGGGGCCAACAGGGAGCTGTTCGAGGCACAGGTCGCCGAGTTCGCGCCCAAGTTCTCCGGGCTGGGGGAGGAGGCCTCGGTCGACGCCGCCGCCCAGACCACCGATGTGGTGCTCAACGGGATCACCGGTGCCGTCGGGCTCCGTCCGACGCTGGCCGCGCTGGAGGCGGGCAACACGCTCGCGCTGGCCAACAAGGAGTCGCTGATCATCGGCGGGCCGCTGGTCAAGCGGGTGGTCTCGACAGGCTCGACCTCCGGCGGAACGATCGTCCCGGTCGACTCCGAGCACTCCGCGATCGCCCAGTCGCTGCGTGCCGGGCGAGCCGACGAGGTGCGCAAGCTGGTGCTGACCGCGTCCGGCGGCCCGTTCCGCGGCCGCTCCCGTGACGAGCTCGCCCAGGTCACCCCGGCGCAGGCGCTCAAGCACCCCAACTTCGCGATGGGCCGGGTGATCACGACCAACTCGGCCACGCTGGTCAACAAGGGGCTCGAGGTCATCGAGGCCCACCTGCTCTTCGACGTACCGTTCGATCGGATCGAGGTCGTCGTGCACCCGCAGCAGTACATCCACTCGATGGTCGAGTTCACCGACGGTGCCGTGGTGGCCCAGCTCGGGCTGCCGACGATGCTGGTGCCGATCTCGATGGGGATGGCCTGGCCCGATCGGGTGCCGGACGCCGAGACGCCGATCGACTGGACCAAGGCCGCCGACTGGCGCTTCGAGCCGCTCGACGACTCGGCATTTCCTGCGATTCGCCTCGCCCGCGAGGCCGGCACCCGCGGCGGCACCCACCCGGCGGTCTACAACGCGGCCAACGAGGTCTGCGTGGATGCCTTCCACGAGGGCCTGATCCCGTTCCCCGGCATCGTTGACACGATTGCTGAGGTCATGGCAGCCCATCACGGCGTACGCTCTGAAAGCACCCTCTCGATCGAGGATGTGCTCGCCGCCGACGCCTGGGCGCGCGAAGCAGCCACCCGCATCCTGGAGACCATCAAATGAGTGTCCTGCTCTACACGCTCGCCGTGATCGGCTTCGTCCTCGCGATCCTGATCTCGATCGGGCTCCACGAGCTCGGTCACATGATCCCGGCGAAGGCGTTCGGCGGGAAGGTGACGCAATACTTCATCGGCTTCGGGCCGACGGTGTGGTCCAAGCAGATCGGCGAGACCGAGTACGGCCTCAAGGCGATCCCGCTCGGTGGCTACGTGAAGATCGTCGGCATGCTGCCGCCCGGTGCCGACCAGCTGGGGGAACGGACCGAAGATGGCGCCCTGAAGATCCGCAAGTCCAACACCGGCATGTTCACCCAGCTGATCAGCGACGCCCGCTCGGCCGAGTGGGAGCTGATCCGTCCCGAGGACGAGCCGCGGCTCTTCTACAAGATGGCGTGGTGGAAGAAGGTCATCGTGATGGCCGGCGGCCCGACGGTGAACATCGCGATCGCGTTCTTCGTGCTCTGGGGCGTCTTCGGCATCTACGGGGTGCGCGAACCGGTCGTCAACGAAGGCCATCCGGTGGTCTCGAGCCTGCAGGAGTGTCTGCTGACCTGGGAGGACCAGGGGCGCGAGTGCCGCGCGAGCGACCAGCCGACCCCGGCCGCCGACGCCGGCCTGAAGCCCGGCGACGAGCTGGTCTCCTTCAATGGCACCGAGCTGACCTCGTGGCCGGTCGCCCAGGAGCTGATCCGCGACAACATGGACGGTGAGGCCACGATCGTCGTCGTGCGCGACGGTGAGCAGATGACGCTGCACACCCAGACCGTCGTGCAGGAGCGGGTCAAGGACCTCGACGACACCAGCGCCGACCCCGAGACCGCGAAGGTCGGTTTCTTCGGGATGTCGCCTGAGTCGCACGTGGTGACGACCAAGGAAGGACCGGTCTACGCGCTGAAGGAGATGGGCGTGATGGCCGAGAACGCCGTCCACTCGCTCCTGCGACTCCCGGTCAAGGTCTGGCACGTCGCGCTCGCGATCGTCGGTGTCGAGGAGCGTTCGGCCGACAGCCCGGTCAGCATCGTCGGCGGTGGCCGTATCGCCGGCGAGATCGCTGCCCACGAGGACTACGACGTCGGCGAGAAGGTTGCCAGCTTCGCCCTGCTCGTCGGTGGCTTCAACCTCTTCATCGGCATCTTCAACTTCGTCCCGCTCCTGCCCCTCGACGGCGGTCACATCGCGACCGCGCTGTGGGAGGGCATCCGCCGCGCCTTCGCCAAGGTCTTCCGCCGTCCCGACCCGGGACATGCCGACCCGGCGAAGCTGCTGCCCGTGGCGTACGTCGTGGCCTCGGCGCTCCTGGTGATGGGTGTTGTCCTGATCGTCGCCGACCTCGTCGTCCCGCTTCATCTCCAAGCCTGACCCGGAGCGTGTCTGTCGACCTGGAACGTCGGCTGCGCGCTGGACAGCGCTCGCTCGACGCCAGCCCGACAGACACGCTCTAGTAAGATTGGTAGACATGACGTCGATCCCCCTCGGTATGCCGGAGGCGCCCGCCCCGGTGCTCGCCCCTCGCCGCAAGACCCGCCAGATCAAGGTTGGGTCGGTGGGCGTCGGCAGCGAGAGCCCCATCTCCGTGCAGTCGATGACGACCACGCTCACCTCCGACGTCAACTCCACGCTGCAGCAGATCGCCGAGCTCACCGCGTCGGGCTGTGACATCGTCCGGGTGGCCTGCCCGAGCCAGGACGACGCCGACGCTCTGCCCGCGATCGCGCGGAAGTCGCAGATCCCGGTGATCGCCGACATCCACTTCCAGCCGAAGTACGTCTTCGCCGCCATCGAGGCCGGCTGCGCGGCGGTCCGGGTCAACCCGGGCAACATCCGCAAGTTCGACGACCAGGTCAAGGAGATCGCCGCGGCCGCCAAGGACCACGGCACCTCGATCCGGATCGGCGTCAACGCCGGCTCGCTCGACAAGCGGCTGCTGGAGAAGTACGGCAAGGCCACCCCCGAGGCGCTGGTCGAGTCGGCGATGTGGGAGGCCTCGCTCTTCGAGGAGCACGGCTTCAACGACTTCAAGATCTCGGTCAAGCACAACGACCCGGTCGTGATGGTCCGCGCCTACGAGCTGCTCGCCGAGTCCGGCGACTGGCCGCTCCACCTCGGCGTCACCGAGGCCGGGCCGGCCTTCCAGGGCACGATCAAGTCGGCGGTCGCCTTCGGCTCCCTGCTGTCCAAGGGCATCGGCGACACGATCCGGGTCTCGCTCTCCGCGCCGCCGGTCGAGGAGGTCAAGGTCGGCATCCAGATCCTGGAGTCGCTCAACCTGAAGCCGCGCCGCCTCGAGATCGTCTCCTGCCCCTCCTGCGGGCGCGCGCAGGTCGACGTCTACAAGCTCGCCGACGAGGTCACCGCCGGCCTCGACGGCCTCGAGGTGCCGCTGCGGGTCGCGGTCATGGGCTGCGTCGTGAACGGTCCCGGCGAGGCCCGTGAGGCCGACCTCGGTGTCGCCTCCGGGAACGGCAAGGGCCAGATCTTCGTCAAGGGAGAGGTCATCAAGACCGTCCCCGAGGCCGCCATCGTCGAGACCCTGATCGAGGAGGCGATGAAGATCGCCGAGGGCATGGAGCCCGTCGAGGGCGCCGGCGCGTCGGTCACGGTCAGCGGCTGACGGTGTGGATGTTCACCGAGGCGGTGTCCTGAGCTTGTCGAAGGGTAACTCGGTGAACGGTCGCTTCCTTCGTGGAACTCCGCGAGGTGGGTGCGTACTCACCGAGGTAACTCGGTCAGCAGGCCGGCCCTGTGCGGCCGAAGCCGTCAGCCGCCGACGGGTGTCAGCGACCTCGATGGCTCCGCGACGGCCCGAGGACGCGGGACGGGCGGAGCGACGGGGTCGGGCTCGGTCTCTGCCGGGTCCATGCTGCCCATCAGCTCGGTGTAGCGGGCGCCGAACTTCTGCTCGTCCCAGTAGAGGCCCGCGACCGCCCATGCCTCATCCGCCGACACGACCGTCATCGGCTCGGAGTAGCGATAGCCACTCTCGGGCAGGTCGTCGTACCAGAAGAACCTCGCAAGAGGGTCGACCATCGCGTACGACCCGGTCATCTCGTCGTTGTCCTCGGTCGTGATGAGCACGCCTTTGAATCCGGCGTGCTTGCGCACGTACTTCCTGTGTCGCTTCGCGAAACCACGGAACTCCTCGTCGCTGATAGCGGTCTTCGCGGAGTAGACCGGGAGCATCTTGAGGAGCTTCCACCGGTCCGGCCTGACCGCGGCGAGAACGGCGTCGAAGTTCTCGCGGTGGTTCAGGTCGCTGACGACAGTGTTCATCTTGATCTCGGGTTGCCTGATCCCCAGACGATCGGCCGCCGCGCGAACGGCATGAACCCGAAAGCCGGCCTCAGCGAGATCGAAGACCTTGCCGCTCCGCGTCACCCGACCTATCCGACGGTTGGTGTCGCGGAGCGAGGAGTCGATGCTGATCCCGACGATGTCTATGTTCTCCGCAGTCCACTCTGCGTCGAACCTTCTCAGCATGAGCCCGTTGGTGACGTACGAGACTCGTGTCTTCAACGTCGTCCGGGCGTAGTCGATGAGGTCAGCGATGTTCGGGAGCAGAGCGGGCTCGCCGCCTACGAAGTTGAACCGGATCGGGCTCTCGCCGCCGCGGTCCCTGCGGAATGTGTCCGCCAAGTCCTGCATGATGCGAAAGGCCACGGCGTTGTCGGCCCAAACGCTGGTCTCCGCCTTCGACTCCGCGAGCAGGCCCCACTGGCCGAAACAGTAGGTGCACCGATAGTTGCACCGTTCGGTCACATGGAGATTGACCACCATCTCGACTTCGGTCATCGGCGGCTTTCTAACGTGGGACAGGTCGGATAGGCCAGCCGAATCGATAGGGGACCGGGCATTCTCCAGCACAGAAGATAGCCCGCGGAAGACTGGGTTCGCGGGGTTTAACGGTCTCCTTTGCGAAAAGTTAGGCGTCGTGGTGCTCGGCGAGATCTTTCAGCACCGCCACCAGTTCGTCGTCGATCGAGAAGGCGGTGTCGAGCGTGATATCGACGCCCTCCCAACGCCTCGCGGTGCCGATGTCGGCGCGGTCGAAGATGCTGAAGCAGCGGGTGGTCGTGATGCCCTCGTGGATGCGCAGGAGCTCGGCCATCCGCGGGACGAGAGTGCTCATCACGATGTCATCGACGATGACCGCCTCGACCTCGTCGCTGACGTTGCCCTCGATGGGGTAGCCGAAGCGGGGAGGGCGGGCGGTGGTGCGAACCATCAGGAACGGGACTCCGCAGAGCTCGGCGACCCGGCTGCCGATCAGGATGTTTCCCTCGCGGGCAGTTGCGATGACCGTTCGATCGGGGTCGAGGCCGCCGAGGGCGCGGCGTACCCGGCCGGCAAGGAACTGGGCGAGGTCCTCGCGGTAGCGCGGGGAACACGACGCGGAGTGCAGATCGATGTAGACGGTGATCGGGTCGCGATTGTGATAGCCGACCGGGAGCGGCCGCCTGGCGACGTAGACATGCTTCGAGGCGATCCGCCGCACGGCCTTGTCGGTGATCCGTTCGAGGGCGGGCAGAACGACCTCCGGGTCGAGCCGCACGACGGCGTTGGGCTGGAGCGGCGGTTGTGACGAGCGCTCGAGGGCGGGCTCGGGCGGTGGCGGCGGCTTCAGGAGTACGCCGCGGCTCGTGGCCTCGGCTATCTCCCAGCGCCGCTCCCACTCGCGAGACCACCGAAGGATCCACCGTGTTCGTTCCTCGATGTCATACGTGGGAGGAACGGCGGCGCGCACGATGGCGAGCAGGAGATCGCGGGGGACGAGGTTGGTGTTGGCGGTCGCTGCATACGCACGGCTGTTGCTGATGTTCGCTCCGAGCGCTACCTGCCCGATGCCTTTGCCGGTCCAGTTCTTGACCCACGCACGGAGGTCGCGGTTGAGGGCGGCCGGACTGTCGTCAGGTTCGAGGGCCATCTCGTCCTCTCCTGAAGTCGCCTCTTCATGTTCGAGTCCTGGATGAGTCCCGATCCAGTCCCGGTGGAGTCCAGCAAATCTATCGCCGCGACTTCGACCGGGCATCCGTTTCGGTCGAAGTCGTCGGGTCGACCACGCACAGCAGGAAACCCGGTCCGATGGTCGGACCGGGCCCCTGTTCTTGTGCTTCGCGGCGTCCCCCTCGCGTACGTCGCGAAACGTGCTCGGCGGACTCACCAGTGCATCAGCCTCGAGACAACGCCGAGGAACCCGAGGTGGAGCAGCGCTCCGAGCGGGTCCGTGGTGACCAGGTGGCCCCAGGCGAGCGCCGCCTGGCCCATCTGATTCCCGAGAGCCGTGGCGAACCCGTCCAGCCCGCCGTGGGTCCACAGGTGGACGACGACGAACCGGGCGCCTGGCACGACCAGGAACAGGATGAGTGCGGCCTTGACCGGAAGGATCCAGGGCAGAGAGCTGCTGCCGGTGGAGCTGAGGTTACCGCTGCGGACCCAGCGGGCGCCGCTGCTGCCGTTGAAGCGCACCTTGGCGCGACCAGCGGTGGTGGCGACGACGACGCCGCGCTTTCCGGAGCGGGTGCCGCCGCGGGCACGGACGGCGTCGCCGGGGCGTAGGAAGCTGTTCATGACAGCGCTCCTTCCGCGAGGACGACGGACGCGGACGAGGTGCCGGCGGATGCCTGGCACTGGGGCGGCTCGGCGCTGAGCAGCTGGTTGAAGCCGAACACGACAAGAAGCGTGACGGCGAAGGTAGCGATGCTGAACTTGTGGTTCCTCATGGTCATCATCTCCTTCAGCGGTGGGGCCCAGTCGGAGGGGCCGGCGCTGTCCCTGGCGGGGACATCTCCAAGGTGGCGGAGGCCACATCGAACTCGCCAGTAGGCGGGTGAGAGTGGGGACGAAGTAAAGACAGTCCCTGGGAAGTTGGGACGTTTCTGGGACAGAAATGGGACGGCTGCGAGATACTCTCAGCCGCGTACGCGACAACTCGGGCGAGGAGACATGGCCGAAGAATCTCTCTCACCAGAGAAGTTCAACAGCGATTTGCGCGACTGGGTCCGGCTGGTGACCGGAAAAGCTGACGGTGGCGCCGGTGTGGCCATGGCCCGGAGCACGTTCTACCGACGTACGTCCGGGTCGAATCTGATGACTCTCGACGAACTCATCCGGGTCGTGGGCGGTGCGGTGCCGCGTACGCTCGATCCGGCGCACCAGGGCGAGTGGATCCGGAAGAACATCGGCATCTGGCAGGCGAAGTGGTGGAAGGCGTACGCCTGGCGAGGCGAGGGCGCCGAGCCGCCCGGCTCCCTCGCGCTGGACACGGCCTCGTCCGTGCTGACCCTGACCGCACCTCCGGCGACGAGCTCCCGGCTGACCTTTCCGCGGGCCCGGGTCGCGGTATTGAACGGCCTGACGACCGACCAGCCCACGATCCCGCTCAGCGAGGCGCTCGGCCGATGGCTGGAGAATCCCGAGTCCAACCTCTTCTTCCTCACTGGCCCTTCGGGTTCGGGGAAGACGATCGAGGCCAGGGAGTGGACCGCCTCGAAGGAGCAGGTCCGCTACATCAGCCTGCGCGACGGTGCGGTCGACTACGGGGACCTGGTCGACGAGGACCGTTCACCGATCGTCATCGACGACTTCGACCTGATCTCCTCCAGCGCCGAGGAGCACGGTGTCACCCGTCCCGACCTGAGCGAGCTGCGCTCCGCGTTCGGCCGCGGCGGCCGGTTCGTCGTGATCAGCAAGCGCAACCTGCAGACCGAGCGCGACGAGCTCGCCGAGCAGCTGCGCAGCCCCGCCCGCCTGGAGGATCTCGGCGTCCAGGAAGCCGTGGTCGTACGCGTCGAGCCGATCTCGCCGGTCGAGGTGCGAGCTCTCGGCGAGGAGCGCGGAGGCGATGAGAAGCTGAACAGCCTGGCCGCCGAGATGGAGCGTGGCGGCGGCTTCTTCCCCGCGACCCCGCTGGTCCTCAAGCAGCTCTACGCCTCCATCGAGGAGGGCGCTCCTGCTCCCCGGACGCTGTGGGACGGCTACACCGTCCACCTCAAGCACATCTGCGGTCAGCCCTGGGACCGGAAGAGCTCACGCATCCCCAGCCGGGTGCGCTTCCAGACCTACCGCGACATCGCCTGGGACCTGTTCACCGGGATGGACGAACCGGGTTCGCAGGAGCAGGACCTGATCCCGGTCGCGCGCGTCTCGGAATGGCTCTTCGCCAACCTGCAGCGCGATCTCGACATCACCAGACAGCGTGACTTCCTGACGTACGAATGGATCGCCGACCTGCTCGACCACCCCGAGGTCTTCGGGGTGAGCGGGCGGACCAGGGACTCGGTGGAGTCGGCCGAGTTCGCACACGAGACCTTCTACCGCTACTTCGTGGCCGAGAGCATCCGCGACCGGCTGCGCGACGGACGCGCGATGGCGCTCGACGGTGCCCGCTTCGTCCACATGCACCTCGGCGGGATGGTGATGAGCTTCCTCAAGGCCGGTTTCCAGCCCGGAGACCTGGACGCCGTGGCTCGGCTCAGCGTGCGCGAGAGTCTGTCCTGGATGGACCGGCTGATCTGCCTCTATCTGACCGAGGAGCGCGAGGACTACGGGGAGCTCCTCGGCCAGGCTCCCGAGCGTTACTGGGACGAGCTGGAGTTCGTGCTGGAAGCCTTCGAGTCGCTGTTCCTGCGGAAAGTGGCGATGTATCAGCTGATCCTGCGCGGCCGGGTACCTGTCGACGGCTACCTCCAGATCATGGACCGTGAGGAGGATCCACGGTCTGTCGGCCGCGAGCGCGACGCGCTCCGCACACATACCGCCGACATCACCGAGGCGCTGGTCCGTCGACTGCATCACCCGGTTCTTGCCCCGGTGATCCCGATTACCGCGTACCGTCTTGGGCAAATGGGTGATATCACGTGCCTGAGCCATCTTGAAGCTCTCACTCTGCCGCCCGCCCACGAGGACGTGGTGAGGACGGCGATCCAACGGATCAAGGAGCGCCATGAGCACACTGCCTGAGTCGCCGGGAGCGCAACCTCGGCCACCAGTGCTTGTCCTCGGTGCCACCGGCGACCTCGGCAGCGCGGTGGCCCGTCGGCTCAGAGCCGACGGCACGCCGGCGATCCTGCACGGCTACAGCCGCACCACCGAGCTCGCCTATCTCGCCGACGAGACCGGAGCAGCGGCGCGGGTGGCGGCCGACCTGACCACCGATGACGGCGTGGGTGCTCTGGGGGAGACGCTCGCCGGGTTCGACATGCTGTCGGGGCTCATCAACTGCACCGGCGTCAACCCCAGCCCGGACAGGGTCACCGAGATCGCCACGTCCGAGTGGCAAGCGGCACTCGACCTCAACCTGACCTCGGTGTGGCGCACCGCCTCGCTCGCGCTTCCGAAGCTGCGGGGGGCGCGGTCCGGGGCGATCGTCTTGGTCAGCTCTGTCTTCGGGATCCGCACGCCTTCGCGCCGGGCTGCCTACGGTGCTTCCAAGCACGCGCTCACCGGGCTCGCCCAGGCGATCGCGCAGGAGGAGGAGGGCATCGTTCGGGCCAATGTCGTCGCTCCCGGGCCGATGTGGAGCGAGTCCTCGCGGCAGGTCTTCGTCAAACACGCCCGCAAGGAGGGAGTGACTGTCGACCAGTACATCTCCTACCGTGCGGCGCGCATTCCCGGACATCGCTTCGTCACTGCCGACGCGGTGGCGAAGGTGTGCGTCTTCTTGACTTCCGACGGCGCCGGCGCCATCAACGGACAGTGCATCGTTGCCGATGGCGGCGAGTACTGACGGTTGTTCTGGCAAGTACATCCGGTCTGCGAGCCGTGGGGCGACGTACAACCGGATTGGCTCTAGGCTCGGTGACATGCTGACGACGCGCCAGGGGATCCGCCCGCTGCATGCGGGGGATCTGAGTGCATTCCTGGAGCTGACCGGTCAGGACCCGGTGGTGAACGTGTTCGCGGAGTACCGGGCGCGCACCACCAACCTCGAGCCGCGGTGGCTCGGCGGAGAGATCTGGGGACGCTGGGACGGCGGCGACCTGGTCGCGGCCTGCCATGTCGGCGCCAACCTGGTCCCGATCCAGGCCACCGAGGAGGATGCGTACGCCTTCGGCGAGCGTGCCCGCAACCGGGTCCGCACCGTCTCGACGATCGTCGGGCGACAGCCCGCGGTGCGCTCGCTGTGGAGGTCGATCGGCGACTCCTGGGGGACTCCGCGCGACCAGCGTTGGGAGCAGCCTCATCTCGAGCAGCAGCTGCAGAGCCTGGTCGAGCCGGACCCGTTCGTTCGCCGCACGGTCCGCGCCGACATGGAGATCCTCTATCCGGCGTGCGTGGCGATGTACACCGAGGAGGTCGGGATCTCGCCCGAGACCGGTGGGGGCCGTGACCTCTACCGCGCCCGGGTGCTCCAGCTGATCTCGCGCGGCTGGTCCTTCGCGCGGATCGAGGACGACGAGGTCGTCTTCAAGGCCGAGGTCGCCTGCGCGACCCCCGGCGCCGCCCAGATCCAGGGCGTCTGGGTGCCCGAGCACCGACGCGGCGAGGGCCTGGCGGCCCGCGGGATGGCTGCGGTCTGCGACATCGTCCGTCGCGAGATCGCCCCGCGCATCTCCCTCTACGTCAACGAGTGGAACGCCCCCGCGCGCCGTGCCTACGAGCGGGCCGGCTTCCTCGAGACGGCCCGCTTCTCCACCATCATGTTCTGATCAGCCGGGTTCAGTACGCCCGCCAGGCTCGCTCGCAGTCAGCCGCCTCGCAGCGCACCAGCCACGGTGTGCCGCTGCTCGGGTGGGACCGCATCAAGATGCGGGTGTTGGTCTCCCAGGCGTACATCCACAGCCCGTTGGGGTTGCGGTAGGTGGTGAGCAACGTGCCGCGAAGGCTGCGGCGGCGGACCACGTCTGCGTGGTTCTGGTGCTCGATCGCGTTGGTAGCGAAGCGGGCGCCATCGGGTGAGAACGACGCGACCGCTTCCGTGCACCCGCGCCAGAGCGTCGTAGCAGGCGCGGTGACGGTCGAGACCACCGAACAGGCGTCGGGGCTCGACGGGGTCTTCGTGTAGGTCGCCAGGCGGTTGGTGGCGAAGCTGCCTGCGTACGCCGCCCGGGAGGCGATCGTCTTGACTGTGCCGACCTTCCAGTCCCACACCAGCGTGCGCGGAGTGTTGAAGGCACCCAGGAGCACGCGGGTGCCGCTCACGTCGATCGGATCGGGCCGGGTGGATGCCTTGAAAGTGTGCCGGGCGACCACCGCGCCGGTGGTGGCGCTGCGGACCTGGGCCTGGATCCCACCGCTGCTCAGGGTGGCAATCTTGAGCAGGTAGCGGCCGTCGGCCGAGAGTCTGGCCTTGTCCGCGTAGTACATGTCGGTGAGGGTCCTCTGCGCGACATCGAGCTGCACCCGGATGATCTTGTCGATGTTGCGGTTGCTGGCCCGCAGCACGAACCCGCTCCCTGAGCGGCCCAGGAGGGTGAACTCGTCGAGGTCATCGCCGACGAGGGCGACCGGCGTCTTCATGCCGGTTCTCGGGTCGACCACCGACACCGACCCGGACGTGGGCCGGTGCAGATAGGGGACGGTCGGGCTGTCCCCGACGGGCAGGGGGAGGGGGCGTACGTCGACGGTCGGAGCCGCCGCAGAAGCCGGTGTCATCAGTGAGACCGGGAGCATGAGAGCAACGAGGATGGCCGAGGCCAGTGCCGGGATTCGGATACGTCTCATGCAGGGATGACGCGTCCGGGACGAGGTCGGTTGCAACACACTTCCAACCGGTTCGCGGGAGCGGGTTGGCGCGCCGTACGCTTGCCCGCATGATCGCCCGTATGTCGACCCTGTTCGTGCGGACCTTGCGTGAGGATCCCGCGGACGCCGAGGTCGCGAGCCACAAGCTGCTTGTCCGTGCCGGCTACATCCGCCGCGCCGCTCCGGGGATCTACTCCTGGCTGCCGTTGGGCCTGCGCGTGCTCGGCAAGGTCGAGGGGATCATCCGCGAGGAGATGGCCGCGATCGGGTCTCAGGAGGTGCATTTCCCCGCGCTGCTTCCGCGCGAGCCCTACGAGGCGACCGGCCGCTGGACGGAGTACGGCGACGGCATCTTCCGGCTCAAGGACCGCAAGGAGGCCGACTACCTGCTCGGCCCCACGCACGAGGAGATGTTCACGCTCCTGGTCAAGGATCTCTACGGCTCCTACAAGGACCTGCCGCTGGCGATCTACCAGATCCAGACGAAGTACCGCGACGAGGCGCGTCCCCGTGCGGGGCTGCTGCGCGGTCGCGAGTTCATCATGAAGGACTCCTACTCCTTCGACCACACCGACGAGGGTCTCGAGGCCGCCTACCAGGCCCACCGTGCGGCGTACGTCAAGGTCTTCGACCGCCTCGGGTTCGAGTACGTCATCGTCAAGGCCACCTCCGGCGCGATGGGTGGCTCGGCCTCCGAGGAGTTCCTGGCTGTCTCCGAGGCCGGCGAGGACACCTTCGTACGCTCGCCCGGCGGCTACGCCGCCAACGTGGAGGCCGTCACGACGCTCGCCCCCGAGGCGCTCTCCTACGAAGGCGTGCCCGCCGCGCATGCGGAGGACACCCCCGACACCCCGACCATCCAGACGCTCGTCGATCACCTCAACGAGGCGTTCCCCCGCGAGGACCGTCCCTGGGAGGCCGGCGACACGCTGAAGAACGTGCTGCTGACGCTGCGCCACCCCGACGGCACCGTCGAGCCGCTCGCCGTCGGCCTGCCCGGCGACCGCGACGTCGACATCAAGCGCCTCGAGGGGCAGCTGGAGCCGATCGAGGTCGAGCCCATGGACGACGTCGAGCTCAAGAAGCACGCTTCGCTCGTGAAGGGCTACATCGGGCCCGAGGCGCTCGGTGAGAAGTCCGAGTCCGGGATCCGCTACCTCGTCGACCCCCGCGTGGTCACCGGCACCCGCTGGGTCACCGGCGCCAACGTCGAGGGTCAGCACGTCATCGACCTGGTCGCCGGTCGCGACTTCACGCCTGACGGCACCATCGAGGCCGCCGAGGTGCGCGAGGGCGACCCCGCTCCCGACGGCTCCGGCCCGCTCACGCTGGCCCGTGGCATCGAGATGGGCCACGTCTTCCAGCTCGGCCGCAAGTACGCCGACGCGCTCGGCCTGCAGGTGCTCGACGAGAACGGCAAGCTCGTCACCGTCACCATGGGCTCCTACGGCATCGGCGTCACCCGCGCCGTGGCCGCGGTCGCCGAGGGCACCCTCGACGACATCGGCCTGTGCTGGCCCCGCAACGTCGCCCCGTACGATCTCCACCTGGTCGCCACCGGCAAGGACGCCGCCGTCTTCGAGGCCGCCGCCAAGCTGGCCGAGGAGCTCAAGGCAGCCGGCATCGACGTGCTCTACGACGACCGCCCCAAGGTCTCGCCGGGCGTGAAGTTCAAGGACGCCGAGCTCATCGGTGTCCCGACCATCGTCACCGTCGGCAAGGGCCTCGTCGAGGGCAAGATCGAGGTCAAGGACCGCAAGAGCGGCGAGAAGACCGAGGTCGCCCTCGACGAAGCGGTCGCGCACCTGATCGCGGTCGTCCGCGACTGACCCACCACCCGCCGAATCGGTAGCTCTGGCAGGTCGAATCAGTAGTTGTGGGCGCGCCCCTTCTGCTGATTCGACACTGGCGGGTGAGGCAAGATCGAGCCATGACGGGGGACAGGGTGCTTGATCGTACGCTCGCTGGGCGGGTCGTCAGTGCAGCGGAGGCGGCGGCCCGGATCGGGCCGGGGGAGACGATCGCGCTCTCGGGGTTCGCCGGGGTCGGGCGCCCGAAGGTGGTGCCGGCGGCGCTGGTGGCGGTCCAGGAGTGGCCGGTGGGTGTCGACGTACGCCACTCGCGGGTCGCCCAGCACGCAGCCTCGGGGTTCTACGGCGCTCTCGACGTCGCCGTGGTCGAGGTGGCCGCGATCCTCCCCAACGGCCTGCTCGTGCCCGGTAGCAGCGTCGGCAACAACCAGACCTGGCTCGATCTCGCCGACAAGGTGATCCTCGAGGTCAACGGCTGGCATCCGCGCGGGTTCGAAGGATTTCACGACATCCACCACGGTGCGCAGGTCGCACCGCTACGCGCCCCGATCCAGCTGACCACGCCGATGCAACGGATCGGCGACCCCTACCTGCTGGTCGACCCGGCCAAGATCGTCGCCGTCGTCGAGACCGACCTTCCTGACACCGGTCAGCCGTTGAGCCCGATCGACGAGGAGAGCCGGGAGATGGCCGAGCTCGTCGTGGACTTCCTCCGTCATGAGGTACGCCACGAACGACTGCACCACAGCCTGCTCCCGCTCCACGTCGGTGAGGGAGACGTCACCGACGCTGTCCTCGCCGGACTCCGGACGGCCGAGTTCGAGCACATGACGGCCTACACCGCGAACATCCGGGACGGACACCTCGACCTGCTCGACTGCGGGAAGCTGATCGGAGCCTCTGCCACCTCCTTCCGGCTGTCGGCCGAGGGTGCCCGGCGGGTCGACAGCGACGTCCACCACTACAAGGGCCGGATCCTGCTGCGTACCCAGGAGATCGCCAACCACCCCGAGGTCATTCGTCGCCTCGGCCTGATCGCGATCGACTCGATGCTCGAAGCCGACCTGCACGGCAACGTGAGCGCTGTCGACGGGTCGGGCGACTTCGCCCGCAACGCCCACCTCAACATCTTCGTCGGATCCTCGACCACCGGCCCGGGTGGGTCGGGTGCCGCCTCGCGCATCGTCCCGAACGTGAGCCGTGTCGACCACACCGGGCACGACGTCCAGGTCATGGTCACCGAGCAGGGCGTCGCCGACCTGCGCGGTCTCTCGCCGGCCGCCCGGGCCCGGCGGATCATCGATCGTTGCGCCCACCCCGACTTCCGTGACCAGCTCGCCGAGTAGGCGTCGGTAGGCTCGCGTCATGGCGATCGACGCGGTGATCTTCGACTGGGGCGGGACACTCACGAAGTGGCACGACATCGACTTCCATGAGGAGTCCCTGGCGCTAGCCCAGGCGGTGAGGGGCGCCGGCGACGACGACCACCCGGTCAACGCGACCAGGCTCCACCAGGCCGGCGAGACGATCTGGGCCCGCAGCCGTGACCATCAGCAGAGCTCGACCATCGGTGATCTGTTCACCGAGGCCGGCCTCGAGCACGATCCTGACCTGCTCGAGGCCTACTACGAGTTCTGGGAGCCGCACACCCTGACCGACCCCGAGGTCGGACCGTTGTGGGAGGCGCTTCGCGCCGATGGCGTACGCGTCGGGGTGCTGTCCAACACGATCTGGCCAAGCGCGTGGCACCGCGGGTTCTTCGAGCGCGACGGGGTGCTCGACCTGATCGACGGTGACGTCTACACCTCCGAGGTGCCGTGGACGAAGCCCGCCGAGGAGGCGTTCCGGGCCGCGATGGATGCCGTGAAGGTCTCAGATCCGTCTCGATGCGTCTACGTGGGCGACAGGCTCTTCGACGATGTGTACGGTGCACAGAAGGCCGGTCTGCGGGCGATCCACATCCCGCACAGCAACATCCCGGCCAGCCAGCTCGGCCACAGTGAGGGGTCTCCGGACGCCGTCGCCCAACGGTTGAGCGGCATACACCAGATCGTTCGCTCCTGGGAATGACGCCGGGAAAAATTGCAAGTTCTTGCAATGCGCTTTTGCGGGTCTGGGCGATTCTGAGTGGGGATTGCATACTTTTGCAAGAGAAGTCAGCCCCCAGGCGGCTTCTCAGGCCTCGTGTCCAGGCCACAACCTGGCCCGCGAGCCGCCCGGTCTCGGGAGACATCTCGGGAGTCTCCCGCGCCGGACGGTTCGCGGGCCATCTTGGTTTTGGCCGCACCCGCCACTAGGTGCCGGGGAACGCCGTCGGCTTGGCACCCAGGTCGAGCTGTCGCGCTGCCGCCCGGCAGAGCAGCTGGACGAGCAGGATCCGATCGGTGCCGGTCGCCTTCGGCGCCAAGGAGAGATAGGTCGCGGTGGTGTCCTGCTCCAGGCGCAGGGCGGCGGCGCCGATGCTCTCCGCAGACCCGATCCGGCGCGGCAGGTCGTAGACGGCAGAGGACGCGACCGGCTCGAGCCCCGCGGCCACCACGCGGATGGCCAGGGCCTCACGGGCGTTCACGTGGTCCTCGTACGCGGCCTCGAGTGCGCTCGCCAGCGCCGGCGCCGACGAGGCGGAGGTGCGGCCACCCAAGGCACCGAGGATGTAGATCGCCGAGTGCTCGACCGCGAGCGCAGCCTGGATGGCATCCGTCGAGGCCGAGTCCGCCGTCGTCATGCCGCCGCCCCCGTCGAGGAAGGGAAAGCATACGGATTCGGCGGCCCGACCTCTGCTGTCGCTCGCTGGCGCTCGCTCATGCCAGCCCCCGCCCGTGCAGGAGCTGCTGCTGCGCGGCAGCGGCCGAGGCGAGCAGCGTGATCAGCTGGGGGTCTGCCGCATGCCCGGCGGCGCTGGTGAGCGTCGTGACCAGGGCGAGCTGGCGTTCCTGCCATCGGCCCGTCGTCGCCGCCTGAACGCCCTTGGTCGGCGCCAGGGCCTCGATGTGGATGCGATGCAGCTCGACGAACGCCGCCGGAGCGCCTTCGTCGGCGCCGAGGATCTCGGCGACCGTGGCGTCGATCACACTCTGGTCCGGGTTGGCGGGGGCCGGGGGAGTGCTCGGTGGTGGTGCTTTGACAGGATTCAGCGTCTCCGAGGCCGAACACGCCGAGGCGGCCAGCGGGGTAACCACGGCGAGGGCCACAGCGGTGCGGCGCGAGAGCATCCGGAACACGTGAGGAACCCTAACTACACCCCGCTGGAGTTGCGTCAGCGGCTTTCCAACACAGCCGCGTGCTGTTCGAGACACCTGAGGCGTACAGGTAAGGTGTCATCGGCGGTGCCGCGTGTGCTCGGCCGCCCACACAAGTGGGCCGGCTGACAGGACCAGCCAACAGGAACAGACAACAGGATGCAGGGGGAGATCGCGTTGAGTGCTGAGCGGAAGGACGCGATCGCGAGTGCCATCGAGGAGGCCCTTGTCGACCCGCTTCTGGCCCTGGGCCTCGACGTCGAGGCCGTGGAGATCACGCCGGCCGGCAAGCGCCGGATCCTGCGGATCGCCGTCGACAAGGACGGCGGGATCAACCATGACGGCGTCACCGAGGCAACCCGTGAGGTCAACCGGGTCCTCGACGAGTCCGACGTCATGGGCGAGCAGCCCTACACCCTCGAGGTGACGTCTCCCGGTGTCGACCGGCCGCTGACCCTGCCGCGCCACTGGCGCCGCAACGCGGGTCGCCTGGTCAAGGTCACCACCGTCGACGGCTCCACGTTCACCGGCCGCGTCAAGGAGTCCGACGAGGACCGCGTGAGTCTCGAGGTGAGCGGCAAGCGACGCGATGTGGCGTACGCGGAAGTGAAGAAAGCGCTTGTGCAGATCGAGTTCAAGCGGATCGACGAGGGGGAGTAGGCCATGGACATCGATATGAGCATCCTGCGGATGCTGGAGCGGGAGCGGGAGATCTCGCTCGATGTGCTCGTCGAGGCGATCGAGCAGGGTCTGCTGACGGCTTACCACAAGACCGGCGACTCCCAGACGAAGGCGCGTGTCGACCTCGACCGCAAGACCGGGCACGTACGCGTGCTGGCCGCCGAGGTCGACGACGAGGGCAACGTCGTCGGGGAGTACGACGACACGCCCGAGGGCTTCGGCCGGATCGCGGCCACCACCGCCAAGCAGATCGTGCTGCAGCGGTTGCGCGACGCCGAGGACGACGTGAAGTTCGGCGAGTTCTCCGGCAAGGAGGGGGACATCCTCTCCGGCGTCATCCAGCAGGGCCGCAACCCCGACGACGTGCTCGTCGACCTGGGTCGGCTCGAGGGCGTCATCCCGCTCTCCGAGCGCGTGCCGGGTGAGGACTACAGCCACGGCACCCGGATCAAGGCGCTCGTGGTGAGTGTCCGCAAGGGCATGCGTGGCCCGCAGATCACGCTCTCGCGCTCCCACCCCAACCTGGTCAAGAAGCTCTTCTCCTTCGAGGTCCCCGAGATCGCCGACGGCACCGTCGAGATCTCCGCGATCGCCCGCGAGGCCGGCCATCGCACCAAGATCGCGGTCAAGTCGACCGTCCCCGGCGTCAACGCCAAGGGCGCCTGCATCGGCCCGATGGGCCAGCGGGTCCGCCAGGTGATGTCCGAGCTGCAGGGCGAGAAGATCGACATCGTCGACTGGTCCGAGGACCCGAAGGTGCTCGTCGCCTCCGCGCTCTCGCCGGCCCGGGTCGCCTCGGTGCAGATCATCGACGAGGCGACCAAGTCGGCCCGTGTCGTCGTGCCCGACTACCAGCTCTCGCTGGCCATCGGCAAGGAGGGGCAGAACGCCCGTCTGGCCGCTCGCCTCACGGGCTGGCGCATCGACATCCGCTCCGACGAGGAGACCCCGGTCGCCTGAGCGTGCGTGAGAGCGATCTGACCGACCCCGACGGCATCCTGGTCGAGCCTGAGGGGGCCACCACCGGCGTACTCGTCCTCTCCGGGTCCTCGGGGCGGATCGAGACAGACCGGTGCCGGATGCTGGCCTCGCACGGGGTCGCAGCTGCCTCGATCCGCTACTTCGGTGGCCCCGGACAGCCGGGGGAGGCCCGGATGATGCCGCTGGAGACGTTCGACGACGTACTTGCCGACCTCCACTCCCGCTACCAACGGCTGGTCGTGCTCGGTACGTCCTGGGGCGCCCAGGCGGCGCTGCTGCTCGGCACGCTGCACCCTGAGATCGACGCGGTGGTCGGGATCTCGCCGACGTACGTCTCCTGGGCGGGTCTGAGCGAGGAGCGGCCGCAGCGCTCGTCGTGGACGCTGCGCGGCGAGCAGGTGCCGTTCGTACCCTTCGATGACGAGGCGATCGAGGAGGCCGTGAAGGATGCCGGCGGCGAGCTCCCGTCGTTCTGCGAGGCCTACCTCTCCGCCCTGGAGAAGTACGCCGACCGGGTGCCCGCCGCGACTATCCCGGTCGAGCGCATCACCGGCGAGGTCGTCCTGGTCGCAGGGGGAGGCGATGCGCTGTGGCCGTCGGTCCTCTTCGCGGAGGCGGTCCGGCGCCGGCGTACGGCTCACGACCTCGAGACGATCGTGGTGACCCATCCGGAGGCCGGTCACCGGGTCGTGCTGCCCGGCGAGCCGCTGCTCGCGTTCAGTCAGAGGTTCGATTGGGGCGGTTCGGAGCAGTCCGACCGCGAGCTGGGCACGCTGGCATGGCCGGAGATCGCCGCCGTCTTGTGAGGTCGGGTCACGGAATAAGAACGACCGGTGCCCCGGTTTAGTCTCCCGAACCCCGGAAGCGGTAGTGTTGAGTATCGGTGGCACGCCTCGAAGAAACTACGCAGAACGGACCTGTCCGTACGTGCGTGGGTTGCCGGAAGCGAGCTGCCAAGCGCGAGTTGTTGCGGGTGACCGCCGGCTCGGACCATGACGGCCAGCCGGCCGTGGTGCCCGATCCGACAGCCACCGCACCCGGGCGAGGGGCGCATGTGCACCCCACGCGTGAGTGTTACGAACTCGCGGTGCGCCGGAAGGCGTTCACCCGGGCCCTGTTCCCGAAAGGCAGAGGGGCCGCGGGCGGGCTTTCCAGCGCACCGGTGGAGGACTACCTCGACAAGCGCCCGACATCCACGACCGTCGCCGACGGTCAACTGACCAGGAACTGGAGCAAAAGCTCATGAGCACTCGATGAGTACTTCGCGATGAGCGTGTTCTACAACCATTAGTGGTCACAGTTTCACCCGGATCTCGGGTCTGTGGCCAGAAGGAGAAACGTGGCTAAGACCCGAGTCCACGAACTCGCCAAAGAGTTCGGAGTCGAGAGCAAGTTCGTTCTCGAGAAGTTCAAGGAGATGGGTGAGTTCGTCAAGTCGGCGAGCTCGACCGTCGAGTTGCCTGCGGAGATGCGTTTCCGCAAGGAGATCGGCCCCGGCCTGAAGGCCGGCGGCAACGGTGGTTCCGCGTCCTCGGACGAGAAGGCCGCCCCCAAGCCCGGCCCGAAGCCGGCTGCCCCCAAGCCTGCTGCACCCAAGAAGGCCGCCGACAGCGCGCCCGAGAAGGTTGATGAGGCGCCTGCGGCGACCAAGCCGTCTGCTCCGAAGCCCGGTCCGAAGCCCCCGGCCAAGAAGGCCGAGGCTCCGCCGGCCGCCCCCGCGGCGGCGGCTCCGTCCGCAACCAAGCCGAGCCCGAGCACGCCCGCAGGGACCGACCGAGGCGAGCGACGCCCGGCCGCGCCCAAGCCGGGTGCGCCCAAGCCCGGTGCGCCGAAGCCCGGTGCTCGTCCGCAGACCCCCGCGGCTGGCGGTGGCGCTGGCGGTCCGGGTCGTCCCGGACCGCGTCCGGTCGGCAAGCCCGGCGCTCCGCGCCCGGGCAACAACCCGTTCTCCTCCAACCAGGGCATGGGGCGTCCGCGTCCCGGCGGCCAGGGTGGAGGTCAGGGTGGCCAGGGCGGCCAGGGCGGTGCCCCGGCCGGTGGCGACCAGCGTCCGCCGCGTCCTGCTGCCGCCCGTGAGGGTGGCCAGGGTGGTGGCCGTCCCGGTATGCCGCGTCCCAACCCGGCGATGATGCCGAAGTCCCCGGCCGCGTTCGGTGCTCGTCCTGGTGGCGGTCCCGGCGGCGGTGGCGGCGGCCGCGCCGGTGCTCCGGGTCGTCCCGGCGGCGGTGGCCGTCCGGGTGCCGGTGGTCGTCCCGGTGCCGGCGGCGGTGCTCCGGGTCGTCCCGGTGGCGGTGGCTTCGGGGGTCGTCCGGGTGCCGGTCGTCCCGGTGGTCGCGGAACGACCCAGGGTGCCTTCGGTCGCCCGGGTGGTCCCTCGCGTCGCGGCCGGAAGTCGAAGCGGGCGCGTCGTCAGGAATTCGAGGCCATGGAGGCCCCGACGATCGGTGGCATCCGCGTCCGCAAGGGCAACGGCGAGACCGTGCGTCTCGCCCGTGGTTCCTCGCTGACCGACTTCGCCGAGAAGATCAACGTCGACCCGGCCCAGCTGGTGCAGATGCTGTTCGGCCTCGGTGAGATGGTCACCGCGACCGAGTCCGTCAACGACGAGACCCTCGAGCTGCTCGGTGAGGAGCTCAACTACATCGTCTCGGTCGTCTCCCCTGAGGACGAGGACCGCGAGCTGCTGGAGTCCTTCGACATCGAGCTCGGCGACGAGGGCGACGAGTCCGACTGGACGGTCCGTCCGCCGGTCGTCACCGTCATGGGTCACGTCGACCACGGTAAGACCAAGCTGCTCGATGCCATCCGTGACGCCAACGTCATCGAGGGCGAGGCCGGTGGCATCACCCAGCACATCGGTGCCTACCAGGTCGCGACCGAGGTCGACGGCCAAGAGCGCAGGATCACCTTCATCGACACCCCGGGTCACGAGGCGTTCACCGCCATGCGTGCTCGTGGTTCGCAGTCCTCGGACCTCGCGGTCCTCGTGGTCGCTGCCGATGACGGCGTGATGCCGCAGACGATCGAGGCGCTCAACCACGCCAAGGCGGCCGGTGTCCCGATCGTGGTCGCGATCAACAAGATCGACAAGCCGGAGGCGGACCCGACCAAGATCCGCGGCCAGCTGACCGAATACGGCGTCATCCCCGAGGAGTACGGCGGCGACACCATGTTCGTCGAGATCTCGGCGAAGTCGCGGATCAACATCGAAGGCCTCCTCGAGGCCGTCGTGCTGACCGCCGACGCCTCGCTCGACCTGCAGGCCAACGCCAGCCAGGACGCGCAGGGCATCGTCATCGAGGCTCACCTCGACCGTGGCCGCGGCCCGGTCGCGACCATCCTGGTCCAGCGCGGCACGCTGCGCGTGGGTGAGTCCATCGTCGCCGGCCCGGCCCACGGCCGTGTCCGCGCGATGATCGACGAGTACGGCCACGAGATCACCGAGGCGACCCCGTCGCGTCCGGCGATGGTCCTGGGTCTCTCGGCGGTGCCGGGTGCCGGTCAGAGCTTCCTGGTCGTCGAGGACGACCGGATGGCTCGCCAGATCGCCGAGAAGCGCGAGGCACGCGAGCGTGCCGCGCAGCAGGCCAAGCGCCGCGTACGCCGCACGCTGGAGGACTTCATGGCCTCCATGGAGAAGGGCGAGAGCCAGGAGCTCAACCTCATCCTCAAGGGCGACGTGTCCGGTTCGGTCGAGGCGCTCGAGGACGCACTGGCCAAGATCGACGTGGGTGGCGACGAGGTCTCCATCCGGGTCATCGACCGCGGTGTCGGTGCGATCACCGAGACCAACGTCGACCTGGCTGCTGCCTCCGACGCGATCATCATCGGCTTCAACGTCCGCCCGCAGGGCAAGGCGACGGAGCTGGCCGACCGCGAGGGTGTCGAGATCCGCTACTACTCGGTCATCTACCAGGCGATCGAGGAGATCGAGGCGGCCCTCAAGGGCATGCTCAAGCCGGAGTACGAGGAGAAGGTCCTCGGCAAGGCGGAGATCCGCGCGATCTTCCGCTCGTCGAAGGCCGGAAACATCGCCGGTTGTATGGTCACCGAGGGCCTCATCCGCCGCAACGCCAAGGTTCGCGTCCTGCGCGACGGCGCCGTGGTGGCCGACAACCTCGACCTGGCCTCGCTGCGCCGCGAGAAGGACGACGCCTCCGAGGTCCGCGAGGGCTTCGAGTGCGGTCTTGTCCTGAAGAACTTCCAGGACATCAAGGAAGGCGACTTCGTCGAAGCCTTCGAGATGGTGGAGATTCCGAGGGGCTGAACGAGCCTCTGACGTTGGCCGGGTCGCAGTCGCGGCCCGGCCAACGTCTCGATTTGCTTCGATTATTTGAGAGAGTGTGAACATGAGTAGCCCACGGGTGCGTCGGATCGCGGACCGGATCAAGGTCGTTGTCGCTCAGATGCTGGAGCGGCGGATCAAGGATCCGCGGATCGGCTTCGTCACCATCACCGATGTACGAGTGACCGGTGACAGCCAGAACGCGACGATCTTCTACACAGTGCTGGGAGCGGACTCGGAGGCCGAGCTCGCCGGCACGGCCGCGGCGCTGGAGTCGGCCAAGGGGCTGATCCGCTCCGAGGTCGCCAAGCAGCTCGGCACGCGCACCGCCCCGACGCTGGAGTTCATCCACGACGCGCTGCCGGAGACGGCACGCCACCTCGACGACGTGCTCGCCCGCGCCAAGGCGCAGGACGAGGCGGTCGCCGCTGCTCGGGTGGAGTCCTACGCCGGGGAGCCGGACCCCTATAAGAAGCCCCGCGAGGACGAGGGCGAGGACGAAGACGAGGACGACGAGGAGTGAGTGCTCCTTCTGGCCTCGTCATCGTCGACAAGCCTGCAGGGATCACCTCTCACGACGTCGTCGCGCGAGTTCGGCGGCTGGCCGGAACCCGCAAGGTCGGGCACGCCGGCACCCTGGACCCGATGGCAACCGGCGTACTCGTGCTGGGGGTCGAGCGCGCCACGCGGCTTCTCGGCCACCTGATGCTGACCGAGAAGTCCTACGACGCGACAGTCCGGCTGGGGGTCTCGACGACCACCGACGACGCCGAGGGAGAGGTCGTCTCGGAGACGGCCGTCGGCGATCTGACTGCCGAAGACGTACGCAGCGCCTTCGCCGCCCAGATCGGGGACATCCTCCAGGTCCCGACCGCCGTCTCGGCGATCAAGGTCGACGGCAAGCGTGCCTATCAGCGCGTACGCGACGGAGAGCAGGTCGAGCTGAAGGCCCGACCCGTCACTGTGCACGAGCTCACCGTCGAGGACGTCCGAAGTGAGGGCGACGTGGTCGACGTCGACATCTCGGTGCGCTGCTCCAGCGGCACCTACATCCGCGCGATCGCCCGCGACGTGGGCGAGGCGCTCGGGGTCGGTGGTCACCTGACGGCGCTGCGCCGCACCGCCGTGGGGCCATACGATCTCGGTGTCGCCAGGACTCTCGACGAGCTCACCGAGGAGTTCGCCGCGCTCCCGCTGGCCGCCGCCGCTCGCGCGGCGTTCCCGGCGTACGACCTCTCTGATGAGCAGGCGCAGGACGTCCGCTACGGGCGCAAGCTCGCGCTGCCGCTCGACGGGCTCACCGCCGTCTTCGCCCCCGACGGCGAGTTCCTGGCGCTCTACGAGCCGGTCGGCCCCGAGCTCGCCAAGGCGTCCGCCGTCTTCGTCGGCTGACCCCCCGCGGCCGAGACGTCAGGTACGTCGGCCGAGACGTCGCTCCCGTCGGCCGAGTTGGCACAACGTTGCCAACTCGGCCGACCGCAGTGACGTCTCGGCCGACCGCAGTGACGTCTCGGCCGACCGCAGTGACGTCTCGGCCGACCGCAGTGACGTCTCGGCCGACCGCAGTGACGTCTCGGCCGACCGCAGTGACGTCTCGGCCGAGGAGGGTCAGCGCAGGCGTACGGTCTCGACGAGGGCTGCCTTGATCTCGGCGTCGGTCCAGGGGAAGTCGACCCACTTCTCCTCGGAGAAGAGGCGGGTCTGGTCGCTGGACCACGGGGAGGCGGGATCCTCGTACTGGCCGTAGGTCAGGATCGTGCGCGGCTCGACGCCGTCCGGGCCGAACGAGACGGCCTGGATGTGGGAGGAGCCGTAGGTGATCGGCCTGGCGAAGCCGTGGTTCGCTCCTGGGTTGCGGGAGGCCAAAGCATTGGCGTTGCCGGCCAGGTTGCCCTCGCCTCCGCCGAGGGGCAGCGGGGGAGCGCCGCGGTCGGCGGCGACCTGGTAGGCGCCCCACGGCGAGTCGATCGGCAGACCGGTCGCCTCGACGACCGCGATCGCGTCCTTCATCGCCTTGATCGTGCTCGGCGTCGTGCGCAGCCCGCGCGGCGTGTCGAGCGGGTGGTCGGCGTCGAACGGCACCCGCCAGAGCCGGATCCCGGTCGGGGCCCGCTCGACGAACTCGGTGAAGATCGCGGTGCCGACCGAGGTCGCGTCCGACCGCCCGTCCCAACGGGCCAGGACGGCGCAGGCCTCCTTCTCGCCGGTCAAGCGGCAGACCCGGTCGAGGGCGCCATCGGCCTTCATCACCTCGGCCGTACGCTGCCGGTTGTCGTACTCGTGCTCCGCCAGCGAGGTGGGCGTCTCGACGCCGTGAGCGGCGAGCTGGTCGGTGACGTAGCGGGCCACCATCTGCGTACGCATCGTCCGCTCGCACCGCTCGCAGCCGAGGATCGCGGGGTAGCCCTCCAGCGGCGAGTCCGGGTTCGGCAGCCAGTGGGAGTCGTTGGCGTTCATGACCCAGTCGCGGCGGACGACGTCCGGCAGGTGCTCGTCGCCGAGGATCCCGGGGCGCTGGGCTTCGGCGTCGGATCCCCAGGCGCAGGTAGACCCGGCGCGGTTGCCGTCGAGACCGGGCAGGCCGGCGACGACGTTCAGCAGCCGACCGACGACCGTCATGCAGCGCGAGGCGAGCTCGTCGGTGACGTGCGGGACAACCGAGTGGTCGGCGTAGAGGGCGTCGCCGTGGCGGTCGGCCGCGACCGTGTTGACCCACGGCATCCCGCCGCCGGCGTCCTGGCGCTCCAGCAGATCGCCGACCGAGGAGGCGGAGCCCATGCCGAGGAACGTGTCGATGGTACGCAGGTGCTCGGCGTTGGCGTCCCGGATCGCCCAGAAGCTCTGTGGTCCCCAGGCCATCAGCTGCGAGGGGGAGTCGATGACGTAGCCCTCGGACGTGCGGTAGAGATCCTCGGTGACCGTGGTCGTGCCAGAGGCGGTCTTGACCTCGACCTCCACCTCCCGTCGCTCGGCGCGCTTCACCCCGTCCGGGGTGAGGTAGCGGGTTCCCGGCCCGAGCGTGGTGTATTCATAGGGCGTGAACCGATAGGCCGTCGAGACCGTGTGGCTCCAGGCGACGTCGTCGTTCCAGCCGATGTTGACCGCCGGCGAGCCGATCAGCGAGGCGCCGGCGACGTCGTACTCGCCTGGGATCGTCAGGTGCTGCTGGGTGAACCGGTAGCGGCCCTGCCAGGGGAAGTGCGGATTGCCGAGCAGCATCCCGGCACCGGTCGAGCTGGCGTCCCCGCCGATCGCGGTCGCGTTCGACCCGAAGGCGCGCTCGGGGTCGCGGCCGAAGGAGGCCAGCAGAGCCTTCTTGTCCACCTTCGCGGCCGCAGCCGGCACCTCGGCGGCAGTGGTGGGCAGCGACGGCAGCCCCAGGGCGCCGGGCAGATCGGGCAGGCCGGGGTCGGTCAGCGACGGGGGAGAGGCGGCGTTCATCTCGCCCACGAACTGCCCGGCCGAGGCGATCAGGTTGGCGAGATAGACGCCGTACCAGACCTCGATATCGGTGACGTCTGCCCGGATGTAGGGAGCGTCCGCGCAGGCCGGGTCGGTGACTTCGTGCGTACGCAGCCACTCGTTGACCCCGGCGGCATATCCCCGCACCATCTGCTTCGCACGCGTCGACGGCCCGGCCGGGGACTCGAGCAGCTGCTCGACCACCTGCCGGTTGTGGAGATCACCCACCAGCACGTCCGAGTCGAGGTTGGTGGTCGGCTTGGAGACACCGTCGTCGTAGACCTTGTCGGCGCCGAGCCAGCGGGAGCGCTCGCCCCGGGCGCTGAGCAGGATGTCGGCCAGGGTGCAGGTCGCCTCCCCGGCGGTGGCCCAGCCGCTGCCGTAGCCCAGGGAGCCCCAGTCGCGAGCGGTGATGTGCGGGATCCCGTGCTCGGTGATCTGCACGTTCGCGTCGTACGCAGGAGGTGGCTGGGCTGCCTCTGCGGGGGCGCTGAGGGCGCCCCCGAGAAGGACCAGCGGAGCGAGGGACATGGTGGCTCTGCGTACGAGGCTCTCCATGCCTCCACCAACGAGGATAGGTAGAACAGGTTACTGTTTGGTTGCCAGGTGGCCCGGATCCCGGGAAGGGGACCGAGGATGGATATTCTGGCGGCGTGTTCTGGAGAAGTCTGAGCGAGGTGCCCGCCGACCTCGGCCGCACCTGTGTCGTGGTCGGGAACTTCGACGGCGTCCACCTCGGGCACCAGCATGTGCTGCGCCGGGGGCGCGAGGTGGCAGACGCCAAGGAGCTCACCCTCGTGGCGGTCACCTTCGACCCGCACCCGATGGCGGTGCTGCGACCCGAGCACGCCCCGGGTGTGCTCACCACGATGGAGGAGCGCGCCGAGCTGTTGCTCGCCGCGGGCGCCGACGCAGTGCTCGCGCTGCCCTTCGACATGGAGATGGCCAACTGGTCGCCCGACGACTTCGCCCAGCGGGTCCTCGTCGACGCGCTGCATGCCGAGGCGTGCGTGGTCGGCGCCAACTTCCGCTACGGCTGCAAGGCCGCCGGCGACGTGGCCGACCTGGTCGCCTACGGCAAGATCCACGACTTCTCCGCCGAGGGGATCCCGCTCGACGGCGGGCCCCAGGTCTGGTCATCGACGTATATCCGCACGTGTCTGGCGGCCGGTGACGTCACCGGTGCCGCCGAGGCGTTGGGCCGGCCCTACTCGGTGCGCGGGATCGTCGTCAAGGGCGACCAGCGCGGCCGCGAGCTCGGCTTCCCGACGGCCAACGTGCCCACCGACTCGCTGACCGCGGTGCCACCCGACGGCATCTACGCAGGCTGGCTGACGCGGCGCGACACCGGTGAGCGGTTCCCTGCGGCCATCTCGGTCGGCACCAACCCCACCTTCGAGGGCGTGGTTGGGCGTCGGGTCGAGTCCTACGTGCTCGACCGTGACGACCTCGAGCTCTACGGCGTCGAGGTCGAGGTCGCCTTCGTGGAGCGGTTGCGCGGGATGGTCGCCTTCGAGGGGATCGACGCGCTCGTGGAGCAGATGCGTGCCGACGTGGTGCGCGCGCGCGAGATCCTGGCCGAGCAGTAGATCAGACGGGCCCATCCGCGCTCTCCGACCCCGGTGCCCTACCCAGCCGGGTTCGGGTGCGGTTGAATGGCTCGCCATGGATCCCCACTCCACCCCCACGTCCGTCTACGAGACCGAGGTCGAGGCCGAGCGCGCTCGCGGCGGCATCCCGGCCACTCTCAACGCGGTCCTCGTCACCGGTGGGCTCTGGGCCCTCCAGTTCTTCTCCGGATCGGCCCCGTTGTCGACCTGGGCCGACGAGAACGGCACCAACTCGGCCGGCTGGCTGGCCTCGTTGCTCGGAGGCCGGCTCACCTACTTCGGCAGCGGCTCCTTCGGCGACCTCTTCTCCGGCGACGCCCTCGTCCACTCCACCATCCTCACCGCGACCGTCTTCGTGCTGACGTGGCTGCTGACCTGGCTCGGCACCATCGGCATCTGGCCGAGGGCGTTCTGGCCGGTCTTCCTCGGCTGCTGGTTCGCAGCGATCGTCGCCACGGCCGCCGGCCAGGTCGCAGAGAGCGTCTACGCCTACTACTCGGACGGCCGCTCCGGCTCGCTGGTGGCGACGCTCGGTGACGTGCTCGAGTCGGGTGCGGCGTACGGGCTGACCTATGGGTGGGCGACCGGGTTGCTGATCGCGCTGATCTGGCTCGCGGTGCCCGGCAAGAGTGACGAGGTGGAGGAGTACGCGCCGATGTCCTCGCTCATCCCTGGCGGCTCCGGGGGCGCACCCGGCGGCTACGGCCAGCAGCTGCGCTCGAGCGTCGCCCTACCGACCGCGCAGACGAGCCTGTCGCCCGCCTCGGCGTCCGGGCGACCGGCTCAGCCGGTCCAGGTCCGCACCTTCACCGGGCCCGCTCGCGGCCCTGCCCTCGGTTCCGGGCCGGCCGGTGACACGGCGGCGTGGAAGGACTTCGTCCGCGACGTACGCGGCCGGTCTTAGCCTGCCGGCTCCTCGTTGCCGCCGATCTTCTCGGCGGCGCGCGGTGTCATGCTGTAGCAAGTAGTGCGCACTGCGTAGTAGTGTGCGAAGCATGGATACCACCCAGCTGCTCAAAGGGGTGCTCGACCTGACCGTCCTGGCCGTCGTCGACGGCGAGGACGCGTACGGCTATGACATCGTCCGCAAGCTCCGCGACAGCGGGCTCACGGACGTCGGGGACGCGTCTGTCTACGGCACCCTGCGACGGCTGTACGCCGCGGGTGCCCTGACCTCCTACGTCGTGCCGTCCGAGTCCGGTCCGCACCGCAAGTACTACGGCATCACGCCTGCCGGGCAAGGCCAGCTCAAGCAACAGAGCGAGGACTGGTCCCACTTCTCCACCACTGTCACCGAGATCCTCCAAGGGGCGCGAGCATGACCAGCACAGACGCAGAGGCGAACGTCGCACCCGAGGTGCGGCTCTTCCTGGCTCAGGTACGCCGTGAGCTCGCCGATCTCGACCCGGAGGTGCTCAGCGACATCACCGACGGGCTCGAGGCCGACTTCACCGAGCTGGTCGGGGAGCGTGGTCCCGAGGCGCTCGGGGATCCGGTCGAGTACGCCAAGGAGCTCCGGGCCGCCGCCGGTATCCCGGCTGGGTCGGCGGCGCCTCGCGGTCTCGCGGAGCGGGTCGACGGGCTCCTGGATGCCGGTCACGACCGCTTCGACGCCGCAGTCGCGAAACTCGGAGAGCTGCTGCGTACGGATCTGGGGCCTGTTGTCGCCTGGCTGCAGCCGCTGTGGTGGATCGTGCGTGCCTGGGCGGCGGCCTGGCTGGTCTCGGCGATGTTCGGATGGGGCGTGTCGAGCGCTCCAGGGGTCGTGCTCCTCATCGTCGCGGTGGCGGTCAGCATGTTCATCGGCACCGGTCGTGTCTGGCCGGGTGGTGAGCGAGGGACCGGCGCGCGGGTCGTGCTCCTGGGCCTGAACATGTTCGCGGCGTTCGTGCTCTTCATGAGCTGGGCCGGCGGCGTCCTCGGGAGCAGTGCGGAGTATGACCGTGGCTGGCAGGACGGCTACAGCGAGGTGACCGGAGTGACCGGTGACGGTGAACCGATCGGTGCGCGTGAGGGCGTCTACTCCGGCGGCAAGACGGTCACCAACATCTACCCGTACGACGCCTCGGGCAAGCCGCTGACCGGGGTTCAGCTCTTCGACCAGAACGGGAAGCCGATCGACGTCGCTGTCCAGCCTGACTGCACGTCGACGGTCGCCGACCCGCTCCCTCCCGCCGTGCCAGACGAGGACGGGATCATCACCGAGCTGTGCATGGACGAGAACACGGGGGAGTCGCTGCAGGCGCGGATCTTCTACCCGTGGTCGAACGGTGCTGCGCAGCTCTACAACGTGTTCCCACTGCCCAGCCGTGTGCAACCCACTATGGATCGAGACCCGAACGCCTTCGCGAGTGATGGCGCCCCGGCGATCCAGGAGCCGCCGCTGGCGAGCGTACCCAAGGCCTCGCTACCGGGGGTCGCGACGAGCTCGCCGTCCGCCTCGCCGTCCGCCTCGCCGAGCGCTGCCGAGAAACCATGAGCTGAGGATGCAACCGGAGCCGGCTCCGCAGCGTCCTACAAGGTGACGGGAGAGTCGAGGGGGAGAGCGATGAAGTTCTGGTGGAGGTTGCGCCGGCGGGTGGCACGGCTCGTGCTCGTGGCCTGATCCGGTGGCGATTCGGGGGGTATGCCGACTCGCTGTTAATCTTCTCGGGTTGTCGGCCCATGGGGGTCGGCAGCTCAAGCCGTGAAATCGGCCGCGGATCAAGAGTGCCCCGGTGAACAGGCCCGGGCGCGCCGCGCAACGAGTTAGGCCCACGGGCCGGAAGGGAGCCTTCGCATGGCAATTGGAACTGACGCGGAGACCAAGAAGAAGATCATCGCCGAGCACGCCACGACCGAGGGTGACACCGGCTCGCCGGAGGTGCAGATCGCGCTGCTGTCGCACCGCATCTCCCACCTGACCGACCACCTCAAGGAGCACAAGCACGACCACCACAGCCGTCGTGGTCTGCTGCTGCTCGTCGGCCAGCGTCGCCGCCTTCTCAACTACCTTCAGAAGAAGGACATCGAGCGCTACCGCTCGATCATCGAGAAGCTCGGCCTTCGTCGCTGATCTGGTTCTCAACGCGTACGCAACGGGCCGTCTCCCATTCGGGAGGCGGCCCGTTCGCCGTCTCGTCACCGGGCTTCGGCGGCCGAACTTCCCGATGGTCTATGTTGAGTGAATTACTGATGTTAATCTGAGCTCCATGACGTCCCCAGGTCTGAACCGCCGCTCCTTCCTCACGGCCTCCGCGCTCGGCGCGGCCGCGGTGGGCACGACTCAGGGCGCGGGGGCGGTGGCATCCGGCGCTGCCGCAGCCGCTCCGGCGATCCTCAAGCCGCTCCCGGCCGAGCGGTTCATCGACTACGGCACCAACGCCGAGACCCGCTGGGACTCGGTCGACCCGCGTCGCTACCTGACCCCGCAGTCCGACCTGTTCGTACGCAACCACACCGCGACCCCGCAGATCGACCCTGCGTCGTACGAGCTGCGGATCTTCGGTGACGGGATGCGGGACCCGGCCGGCGTGAGACTCACCCTGGAGGAGATCAAGGCCTTCCGGCATGTCGAGACGACCTCGGTGCACGAGTGCACCGGCAACGGCCGCAGCTTCTTCGCCACCCAGCAGGGCCAGGAGGTCAGCGGCACCAGGTGGACGCTGGGTGCGGTGGGGGCCGTCCGTTGGAAGGGTGTGCGGGTCAAGGACGTCCTCACCGCCGCCGGCATCCGCCCCGACGCGGTCTCGGTGCAGGCGACCGGGCTCGACGCGAGCTATGTGGACAAGGGGGTCGACCACGGCCGGGTGCGACGCCCGTTCCCGATCGAGAAGGCCTTCGACGACGCGCTGCTGGTGTGGGGAGCCAACGGCGAGGCCCTGTTGCCCGACCACGGTTTTCCGCTGCGACTGCTGCTGCCGGGCTGGATCGGGATCGCGTCGATCAAGTGGCTGGGCTCGCTCGAGGTGTCCACGAGCGAGCTCACCTCGCCGTGGGACACGAAGTGGTACAACGTCGACGGCCCGCTCACCGTCAACCCGGTCCGCTCCGCCCTCGAGCTCGAGTGGAACGCCGAGATCCCGGCCGGTGACCGGTTCGTGCTGACCGGGCGGTCCTGGTCCGGTGCCGCGCCGATCTCCCGCGTCGAGATCAGCGTCGACGGGGGAGCGACGTGGGCGCTCGCGACCCAGCATGCCCCCGGCCGCCCCACCGGAGGCCATGGGCTCGGCTGGGCCCAGTGGGCTCACACCTGGCGCGATCCCGAGCCGGGGACGTACGAGATCCTCGTCCGGGCGGCCGATCGGGCCGGTCGCACCCAGCCGGACGCCGCCGCCCACAACCCCGGCGGCTACTTCTTCGACGCCGTCGTGCGCCACCCCGTCACAGTCGTCTGAGACACGACCCGGAAGCGGGCGCAGGCGTGCGTTCCACGTTTCGGCCGGTCGGCGGATAGGCTGGGCCGAAAGTGCTACGGCCGTTGGCCGGCGTACGAAGAAATGAACATCACCAGGAGCGGCCCGCCCGTCCGGCTCGGTCCTCGGTAGTGATTCCCAGGTCCGTCGCGAACCTGAGGGTCTCGATCGAAGACCGGCCCCGTGCACAACGAGTGCACATGCCCGGCGCGGGGGCGCTCCGAGACCTAGACAAGGACGAATCCTTGACTGAACCAGTCATCACCGCCGTCGAGACGACCATCGACAACGGCAAGTTCGGCACCCGCACCGTCAAGTTCGAGACCGGGCTGCTCGCCCGGCAGGCCGCGGGTTCCGTGACCGCCTACCTCGACGACGAGACGATGCTGCTCTCGGCGACCACCGCCTCCAAGCAGCCGAAGGACCACTTCGACTTCTTCCCGCTGACCATCGACGTCGAGGAGCGGATGTACGCCGCGGGCAAGATCCCCGGCTCGTTCTTCCGTTCCGAGGGTCGCCCGGGCGAGGACGCGATCCTCACCTGCCGCCTGATCGACCGCCCGCTGCGCCCGACCTTCAAGAAGGGTCTGCGCAACGAGGTCCAGGTCGTCATCACCGTCATGGCGCTCGACCCCGACCACCCCTACGACGTGCTTGCGATCAACGCCGCGTCGATGTCCACCCAGCTCTCCGGTCTGCCGTTCTCCGGCCCGGTCGGCGGCGTGCGCGTCGCCCTGATCGAGGGCCAGTGGGTTGCCTTCCCGACCCACAGCCAGCTCGAGAACGCCGTCTTCGACATGGTCGTCGCCGGGCGGGTCACCGACACCGGTGACGTCGCCATCATGATGGTCGAGGCCGAGTCCACCGAGCAGACCTGGGACTTGGTCGCCTCCGGTGCCCAGGCGCCGACCGAGCCGATCGTGGCCGGTGGTCTGGACGCCGCCAAGCCGTTCATCAAGCAGCTGGTCGAGGCCCAGGCCGAGCTGGCCAAGCAGGCCGCCAAGCCGGTCCAGGACTACCCGGTCTTCCTGGACTACCAGGACGACGTCTACGAGGCCGTCGAGGCGACCGTCGGCGCCGACGTCACTGACCTCTACAGCGTCAAGGGCTCGCGCGAGCGTGTCCTGAGCAAGCAGGAGCGCGAGGAGGAGGGCGACAAGATCAAGCTCGCCCTGCTCGAGAAGCTCGGCGCCCAGTTCGAGGGCCGTGAGGGCGAGATCGGCGCGGCGTACAAGGCCATCACCAAGAAGGCCATCCGCACCCAGGTCCTGCGCGATCAGGTCCGCATCGACGGTCGCGGCCTGGCCGACCTCCGTCCGCTGCACTCCGAGGTCGGCGTGATCCCGCGGGTCCACGGCTCCGCGCTCTTCGAGCGTGGCGAGACCCAGATCCTGGGTGTCACCACCCTCGACATGCTCAAGCTGGAGCAGCAGCTCGACACGCTGTCCCCCGAGAAGCACCGCCGCTACATGCACAAGTACGTCTTCCCGCCGTTCTCCACCGGTGAGACCGGCCGCGTCGGCTCGCCCAAGCGCCGCGAGGTCGGCCACGGTGCGCTCGCGCGCCGCGCGCTCCTGCCGGTGCTCCCGAGCCGCGAGGAGTTCCCCTACGCGATCCGCCAGCTCTCCGAGGCGATGGGGTCGAACGGCTCCACCTCGATGGGTTCGGTCTGCGCCTCGACGATGTCGCTGCTCAACGCCGGTGTGCCGCTGAAGGCCCCGGTCGCCGGCATCGCGATGGGTCTGATCTCCGGTGAGATCGACGGCGAGACGAAGTACGTCGCGCTCACCGACATCCTCGGTGCCGAGGACGCCTTCGGCGACATGGACTTCAAGGTCGCCGGCACCGCGGAGTTCGTGACCGCGCTGCAGCTCGACACCAAGCTCGACGGCATCCCGGCCGAGGTCCTCGCCCAGGCCCTCAACCAGGCCAAGGACGCGCGTACGACCATCCTGGACGTCATGCACGAGGCCATCGGTGGCGTCGAGGAGATGGCTCCGACCGCTCCGCGGATCATCACCGTGAAGGTCCCGGTCGACAAGATCGGCGAGCTGATCGGGCCCAAGGGCAAGGTCATCAACCAGATCCAGGACGACACCGGCGCCCAGATCTCCATCGAGGACGACGGCACGGTGCTCATCGGTGCAACCGACGGCGGCGCCGCCGAGGCCGCCCGTGCGGCGGTCAACGCGATCGCCAACCCGACCATGCCCGAGGTGGGCGAGCGCTACCTCGGCACGGTCGTGAAGACGACCAACTTCGGTGCGTTCGTCGCTCTGCTCCCGGGCAAGGACGGCCTGCTCCACATCACCAAGCTGCGCGCCCTCAACGGCGGCAAGCGGGTCGAGTCGGTGGAGGACGTCGTCGAGGTCGGCCAGAAGATCCAGGTCGAGATCGCCGAGATCGACGACCGCGGCAAGCTCTCGCTGGCCCCGGTCCTCGAGGAGGAGGCTCCTTCCGAGGAAGCTCCTGCGGAGACCGCCACCGAGGCCGCAGACGAGGAGTGACCTTGGCGTCACGCACCACCCGGGGGACCGGTCGACACGCAGGTGTCGGCCGGTCCTCCGGCTATGACCAGGAGCCCGGCACCACCGTCACGCTCGAGCAGACCGAGGTCAACGGGGCAGTGACGTCGCTGGTGCGGCGTACGGTCCATCCTTCGGGCCTGCGGATCGTGACCGAGCAGATGGCGGGGGTCCGCTCGGCCGCGATCGGCGTCTTCATCGCCGTCGGGTCCCGGGACGAGACGGCGCGTCAGCACGGCTGCTCCCACTTCCTCGAGCACCTGCTGTTCAAGGGCACCCCGTCGCGTACGGCCTTGGAGATCTCTTCCTCGCTGGATCGCGTGGGCGGGGAGTTCAACGCCTACACGGCCAAGGAGTACACGTGCTTCCACGCGCGCGTGCTCGACGACGACCTGCCGCTGGCGGTCGATGTCATGGGCGACATGCTGACCTCCTCGCTGGTCACGGAGGAGGACGTCGAGGCCGAGCGGGACGTCATCCTCGACGAGATCGCGATGCACGACGACGATCCCGACGATGTCATCCACAACCTCGTCGCCGCGCAGGCATGGGGCGCAGAGACGCCGCTCGGGCGGGGCATCGCCGGCACGGAGGAGTCGATCACCGCCCTGACACGGGCGGAGATCAACGACTTCTACCAGGCCCACTACGTGGCGCCGAGGATGGTCGTCTCGGTCGCCGGCAACGTCGACCACGACGGGGTCGTGGCGTTGGTGGAGAAGGCATTCTCCGGTTCGGGCTTCCTCGCGGCGTCCGCGGCTCCGGTGCCGCCCCGGGAGGGGTCGCCGATCGACGTCGTCCCCGGCGAGATCAGCGCCCAGCGCCCGTTGGAGCAGGTCAACGTGATCCTCGCCCGCCAAGGTCTGCAGCGCGGCGACGACCGACGCTTCGCGTTCGAGGTGGTCAACACCGCCGTCGGCGGCGCGATGTCCTCGCGGCTCTTCCAGGAGGTCCGCGAGCGCCGTGGCCTGGCCTACTCGGTCTACTCCTACGCCTACAGCCACGCCGAGACCGGGCTCTTCGGGGTCCAGGTCGGCTGCCTGCCGGCCAAGCTCGACGAGGTGCTCGAGGTCGTACGCTCCGAGCTGGCCGCCGTCGCCCGCGACGGCATCACCGCCGAGGAGCTCGAGCTCGGCAAGGGGCAGCTGCGCGGAGGTCTCGTGCTCGGTCTGGAGGACTCGGCCTCCCGGATGTCCCGCATCGGCCGTGCCGAGCTGGTCCATCGCGAGCTCTACTCGATCGACGAGGTCCTCGCCCGTATCGACGCGGTCACGTTGGAGGAGTGCCGCGAGGTCGCGGCCGAAATTCTGACTCGCCCGGAGATCCTGGCCGTGGTGGGCCCTGCCTGACCCAAAGGTCGCCGAGACGTCGATTTTTGACGCCGAATTGACCATTCGACGTCAGAAATCGACGCTTCGACGTCAGAAAGTGACGTCTCGGCGTGGTCTGGGTCAGCGTTTGCCGATGATCCCGACGGCGGCGGGGACCTTGGAGTCGACGATGGAGACGCGGAAGCCGGCGTCGGCCAGGGCCTTGCTCGCCTTCTCGACGATCTCGGGGACCTGCTCGCGCTGGGTGGCCTCGTAGAAGAGGTTGACGGTGCCGCCGGGGAGCACGCGCTCGTGGAGCAGTGCGATCTCGGCGGATGCGTCCCGCACCCAGAACAGGTTGACGTTGAACGCGAACACCTTCGTCAGCCGCTTGACCGGCACCCGCAGCGTTGCGAGGTCGATCTGACGGACCGTGAGGCGTCCAGCCTCCAGGTATTTCGCGCAGCGTCGCTTCGTACGATCGACACCCGACTCCGAGCGGTCGATCGCAAATAGTTTTCCGGTCTCCAGCCGGCTACAGATCAGCTCGGCACCAGCCCCCGGGCCACAGCCGATCTCAAGGACATGATCGTTCGGTTGAATGTCCATGAAATCAACGGCCCAACGGATCCGAGCAGGGATCGTCTGCACCACCATGGGTCCAAGACTGCCAGATCCTCCTACGGTTCTGTGCACAGGCCCTTCGACAAGCTCGGTAACAGTGCTCGCAAGTTGTTCACCCGGATAGTGGTGGATCGTTGCTGGAGCGTGATCTATAGGGTTGCGGGCATGACTAAGGTGGCTGTTCTCGGTGCGGGTGGCAAGCTCGGTTCGGCGGTCTGCGAGGCCGTCGAGTCCGCGGACGATCTGGAGCTCGTGGCCAGGATCGGGCGCGGTGACGAGCTGTCGGCGATCACCGATGCCGGTGCCGAGGTGGCCGTCGACGTCACCACGCTCGAGGCTGTGATGGGCAACGCGGAGTTCTGTCTGTCCCACGGTGTGCACACGGTGATCGGCACCTCGGGCTTCGGGCCCGACCGCGTCGAGCAGCTCGAGACCTGGCTGGCGAAGGCTCCCGGCGTCGGCGCGATGGTGGTGCCGAACTTCTCGGTCGGCGCGGTGCTGATGATGCGGTTCGCCGAGCTCGCGGCCGCCCACTTCCCCTCGGTGGAGATCGTCGAGACCCACCACGAGCGGAAGGCCGACGCTCCTTCGGGTACGGCCCGCAGGACTGCTGAGCTCGTCGCTGCGGCGCGTCGGGAGGCTGGGGTGGGCCCGGCGCCCGACGCGACCACCTCGGCCCTCGACGGGGCCCGTGGGGCTGCTGTGGAGGGCATCCCGGTCCACTCGCTGCGGATGTCCGGCTCGGTCGCCCACCAAGAGGTCGTCCTCGGCGGCATCGGCGAGCTTCTGACGATCCGCCACGACTCGCTCTCGCACGCCTCCTTCGCCCACGGCGTCCTCGCCGCGATCCGCGGCATCGGCTCGCGACCGGGCCTCACGATCGGCCTCGAGGACGTCCTCGGAATCGGCTGAGTCGCCCGGGCAGGATCTCAGCCGGGGCACAGGTGCCGGCGTCGCAGCCGTTCGTCCTTGGCCGGCTCGCTCGGGTCGGCCAGCAGGCTGCGGTAGTCGTCGTGGCGCAACGGCCCGTCGGCGAGCTCGCCCGAGGACCGCGGCACCTGCAGCGGCTCGGCGTCGTACTCCATCTTCACCTGGTCCACGCCGGGGATCGAGGTCAGCGACAGGACCGTCTGTGCGGTGGCGAGCACCACCCGGTTGGTGGCGATCGTGTCGTCGGTGGAGACGCGGAGGTGCGCGGTGCGGTCCTCGATCGCCACGATCTCGAGCCACCCTTCGGGCGGCAGGGCGGTCCCCAGGCCCGAACCCAGGTCGACCTCCGAGGGACCGTCGCCGAGCTGGTCGAGGATGTTCTCCGCGACCCCGGCCACCGTCTTGGAGCAGAAGCTCGACGTGGGGCGGCTGACGAGACGGTCCTCGCCGTCGATCCAGTAGAGCCGCGGCCCGGGGGCACCGAGTGCTGTGCCCGGAGCGACGGCGGCGTCGTCGTCGTCGAGCAGGTGGTAGGGGACCTCAGCGGGATCGACGGTCCGCACCTCGTCGTCGACCGGGACCCCGCACGCGGCAGCGCCGACCAGCAGCAGGCCCACGACGACCGCTGCCCACGGCGTCCGCATGGTCCTCATGTCACCTCCCGGCCCGAGACGGTCCGCGCCGTCGGTGCGAGAGGGAGCGAGAGCACGAAGTCGGCGCCCCTCGGGGCGGCATCACGACACCAGACCGAGCCGTCGTGCAGCTGGGCGGTCCGCTCCACGATGCTCAGGCCGAGACCGCTCCCGGTGGTCGCGCCGCGTGCCCCCATCCGGGCGAACCGGTCGAAGATGTGCTCGCGCGCATCGACGGGAACGCCGGGCCCGGAGTCCGCGACGTGGATCTCGGCGTAGCCTCGGCGCGCCGTGGCACGCACCGAGGTGAGGCCGCCTCCGTGGGTCTGGGCGTTGCGGACCAGGTTGGCCAGGGCTCGGTGGAGCTGGAGCCGGTCGCCGTAGATCTGGAGATCGCCGGGCACGTCGATGGCGACGTCGTCGCCGATGCCGTTGTCCGCAAGAGTCGCGGTGATGAGGTCGGCGACGCTCAGCACCTCCCAGTCCGACTCCCGCACGCCCGCATCGAGGCGTCCCAGCGCGATCAGGTCCTCGAGCGCCCCGCGGAACCGCTCCAGCTCCCCCGCCATCAGCTCCACCGCGGTCGCGGAGCTGGGGGAGAGGTGCTTGTCGCCCTGCAGAACACCGAGGCTGGTGGTCAGGGTGGCCACCGGCGTACGCAGCTCGTGGCTGACGTCGGCCGCGAAGCGGGCGTCGTGGTCGAGGCGTTCGACCACGGTGTCGACCATGGTGTTGAAGGACCCGGTCAGGGTCGAGAGGTCGGGGTCGTCCGTCGCCTCGACGCGGGTGTCGAGCTCGCCGGCGGAGATCCGGGCGGCAGCCAGGGCGACCTGGCGCAGTGGCCGCAGGACCCGCCTGGCCGCGTACCAGCCGAGCACGCCGCCGGAGATGGTGGTGACCGCCGCCGAGATGGCGAGCGCATAGCCCATGGTGTCGAGGGTCTGGCTGAGCTCCTTGGCGTAGGTGACCTCGTAGTAGTCGGCGCCCACCCCCTCGAGAGGGATCCCGACGACGATGTTGGGCCGGTCGCCGGTATCGGTCCAGGTCAGGGCGACGTCTCCGGCTCCTACGCTCGAGGCGACGTCGCTGGTGGCGTCATGGACCTGGGTGGTGAGGTCGGAGGAGTACCACTGGCCGTCCTTGTGGACGAGCACCGTGGTGCGGCTCGGCTGAGCGATCTCGGCGAGGACCTCGGCGACGTTCACGCCGTTCGTACGCAGACGCTCCTTGACCAGGGCGGCATCGATGTAGGCCTGCTGCAGTGCGTTGCGTTCACGCTGCGCGATCAGGTAGTGACGTGCCGAGAAGTAGGTGCTGAAGGCGAGGATCATGCTGATCAGCAGCGCTCCCGCCGCGAACGCCGCCACGACGTTGGCGCGGAGACCCCGCCGGCTCGGTCTCCGGCTCATCGCGGATCCAGCCGGTAGCCCAGTCCACGGACCGTCGAGATGACGCCACCAGCCTCGGGGCCGGTGTCGACCTTGTTGCGCAGGCGGCTGACGTGGACGTCGACCACCCGGACGTCGCCGTGATGGCCCTCCGGCCACATCTGGTTGACCAGGTTCTCGCGGGTCATCACCCGGCCGGGGCTGTTCGTCAGCGCGAGCAGGAGCTTGAACTCCGTGCTGGTCAGGTGGAGGTCCTCGGCACCCCGGCGGAGGGTCGCCGCCGCCGGGTCGAAGACCAGCGGTCCGTCGGTCGAGTCGAGGACGATGCCGTTGGGGGCGTAGCCGCCTTGAGCCGGGACGAGGGGGAAGTCCGGGCGCCGCAGCGCGGCCCGGATCCGAGCCCTGACCTCGGCCACGTCGAACGGTTTGCGCACGTAGTCGTCGGCTCCCGCCTCGAGCGCGGTGACCACGTCCTTGGCGCCGTCGCGTGCGCTGATCACGATGATCGGGGCGGTCGTGCGCGGACGTACGCTCCGGATGAACGTGAACCCGTCGATGCCGCCGAGCATCAGATCGACGAGCATCACGTCGAAGGGCTCGTCGGCATCGAGATCGAGAGCGACCTCGGCGTCGTCGGCTTCGCCGACCGCGTAGCCCTCCTGCTCGAGAAAGAGCCGGAGGGACGTACGCAGCCCGTAGTCGTCCTCCAGGATGAGCACTCGCTTGGCTGCCTCTTGCACGTCTCGCATCGTCTCACTCGATCGGCCGCGACACAGAGCCGTCGCGGTCTGCCGGCTGGAAGTGACACGAAACTGACATGAAACTGCGAAAGGACCTCCACACCCGCTGGGCAGGGTGGTCGGCATGAGCGAGGTTGAGTTCTACCCGGTGGACGAGACCGTCGTCGTCCCGTTCTCGGACGCGACCTGCCTGCGGGCGATCCACAACCTGCGCTGGCGGCTGGCGGAGATGCTCGCGGGCGGTCCCGAGGCGGTCGTCGTCGACCTGGCGGGCCTCACCGGCTTCTCCTCGACGACCGTCGCCGCGCTGCTGTGGGCCAAGCGCCGCTGCGGGACGCGGGGTGTGCCGCTCCGTCTCCGCAATGCCGATCCGGCGCTCGCCGGCCAGCTCCGCAGAGCCGGCCTCGACACCATCTGGGACATCCAGACGGCACCGGCCTCCCCTTCCCCCAACCGAAAGGTCAACTGATGAGTAACCACGTCCACGAGACAGACCGCGAGCAGACCCTCGAGCTGCTGACGCCGGACCAGGCGATGAGCCAGGTACGGGCGTGGACCGACTCGCGGGTCGTCGGCGACCGGGCCGCGAACCGGCTCGAGGTCCTCGCCGCGTTCGGGGTCCATGTGGCCATCTCGAACCTTCCCGGCGAGATCTGGGTGAAGCTGGCGTGGCGTACGCCGACCCGGGTCGAGCTCTCGACGATCTGGACGCTCACCTCGATGCCGGCGGCCGCTCCGGAGCCCTATGTCGCCGAGAAGCTCACCGACCTGGCCGGTTCATGGAGCTTCCAGGAGCGGGTCGGCGGCGCCAGCCTCGTCTGCGAGGTCGAGGACGCTCCCGGCTCCGGTGAGGCTCAGCGGTAGTCGTCGGGGAGCTGGGTGCCGATCTTGACCTGCGGCTTGGGCATCCGCAGGGGTCGGATCTGGATGGCCCGCATGATCGCGTAGTAGGTCGTGCCCTTGAGATCGTTGTCGGGGAAGCGGCGCTTGAGCTCCTTGCGGAGCAGGAAGCGCAGCGCGATCAGGTTGATGATCACGGTGGCCATCACGACGAGGGTGAAGAGCTGGGAGTACATCGCCAGCTGGACGCTGATGTAGGGCACCACCAGCGCGATGATCAGCACGGGGAGCACGATCTCGGCGAAGGTGAACCGGGCGTCGATCCAGTCGCGGATGAAGCGCTTGACCGGGCCCTTGTCGCGCAGCGGCAGGTAGCGCTCGTCGCCGGTCTTCATCGCCTGGCGCATCTTGTCGCCCTGCTCGGCGCGCTGGGCGCGGTTGGCGGCGTTGATCTCCTTGCGCGTACGCGGCTGCTTGAGGCGCGCCTTGCGAGCCGCCTCCGCTTCCTTGCGTGACGGGGTCGGACGACCCTTGCCGGTCTCTTTGACCGGGTTCTCGGGCTCGACGACCTGCTGGGCGGGGGACTTGCGACCGAACAACTTAAGGGACCTCTTACTGTTGGCTGGGACACATACAGGATATCCCGAGGGACCCGGACAGCGAGTTTTGTGGACCCGGCCTAGGGTGAGAGGCAACACTTGACCTAGGACGACGAGAGTCCAGCGGCAAGCGACGACGCGTGGCGGCCGGCGGTCGGCTGCATATGAGAGGCGTAAGGGAAGCGATGAGTGTGATGAAGCGGCTGAGCCTGGTCTTCAAGGCGAAGGCAAATAAGGCGCTCGACAAGGCCGAGGACCCACGGGAGGTGCTCGACTACAGCTACCAGAAGCAGCTTCAGATGCTGCAGCAGGTGCGCCGCGGCGTCGCGGACGTCGCGACCAGCCGCAAGCGCGTCGAGCTGCAGATCAACGGGCTCAAGCAGCAGTCCGACAAGCTCACCCAGCAGGCCCAGAAGGCCATCGAGATGAACCGCGAGGATCTGGCCCGCGAGGCGCTGACCCGCAAGTCCGGTCTCACTCAGCAGATGAACGACCTCAACACCCAGCTCGCCACCCTTCAGGGCGAGGAGGAGAAGCTCACCCTCGCCCAGCAGCGCCTGCAGGCCAAGGTGGAGTCCTTCCGCACCAAGAAGGAGACCATCAAGGCGACCTACACCGCCGCCGAGGCGCAGACCCGGATCAACGAGGCGATCTCCGGCATCGGCGAGGAGATGGGCGACGTCGGCATGGCCATGCAGCGTGCCGAGGACAAGACCCTGGAGATGCAGGCTCGTGCCGGCGCCGTCGACGAGCTGCTCGCCTCCGGCGCCCTCGACGACCTCACCGCCGGTCCCACCGACGACATCACCCGCCAGCTCGACGCGCTCAGCTCCACCAGCGACGTCGAGGCCGAGCTCGCCGCGCTCAAGGGACTCAGCTCCCCGCAGCAGACGCAGGCGCTGCCCGGTGCCGACAGCAGCTCGCCGGTCATCGACGTGGACTCGACCGAGAAGAAGGCGGAGCAGTGATCGTTCGCATCCTCGGTGAGGGGCAGTACGACCTCGACGCCGGCGCGGTCGACAAGCTCAACGAGCTCGACGCGGCCGTCGAGGCTGCCTGCAAGGGCACCGACGAGGCCGTCTTCGACGCGGCTCTGGCTGCGCTGCTCGACGGCGTACGTTCGATGGGCACCGCCCACCCGGTCGACGCGATCGACTCCTCCGACCTGATCCTTCCCGGTCCCGGCTCCACGCTCGCCGAGGTCTCCGAGATGCTCGGCGACGAGGGTCTCATCCCCGGTTAAGAGCATGCCTGCCAACCCGGACACCGGCTGCGCGACGCCCATCGCGCGCCCTGGCGGCGTTGCCGCCGCTCGACGTGCGTCCAGCATGCCTTCGCGGCGGCGCCTTGCCAGGCCACGCGCTGGACGCCGCTCGCTCGGCGCCGAGTTGGCAGGCATGCTCTGATGTCCCGCTTCCAGGGTGATGCCGGGCTGACCGCCCGGATGACCACGGTGATGTTCCTGCTCGGCGCGCTGTTCGTCGGGCTCATCGTGGCGCTGATGTTCGTGATGCCGGCGCAGTGGGCGCCGATCATCGGCATCGTCGGGCTCGGCATCGCCTGGTGGCAGTGGTACGCCTCCGACACCCTCGCGATGAAGGCCATGGGCGCGCGCGAGGTGTCGGCCCAGGAGGCGCCCGAGCTGCACGCGATGATCGACCGGCTGTGCACCCTGGCCGACATGCCGAAGCCACGGGTCGGGATCGCCCACACCGACATGCCCAACGCCTTTGCCACCGGTCGCTCTCCCAAGCGTTCCGCGGTCGTGGTGACCACCGGCATCATGCAACGGTTGAGTGCCGAGGAGCTGGAGGGCGTGCTCGCCCACGAGCTCTCCCATGTCGCCCACCGCGACGTGCTCGTGATGACGGTCGCCTCCTCGGCCGGCATCGTCGCCGGGATGCTGGGGCGGGGTTCCCAGTTCGGTGCGTACGCAGGTGGTGGCCGCCGCGACAACAACAACGGCCTCCCGGTGTGGCTGGTGGTGATGCTGGTGTCGCTGGTGGTCTACGCGGTGTCGTGGCTGCTGCTGCGGATGCTGTCGCGCTACCGCGAGCTGGCCGCAGACCGCGCCGGCGCGCACCTGACCATGAAGCCGGGCGCGCTGGCCAGCGCGCTGCAGAAGATCACCGGTGACATCTCCGCGATCCCGAGCCGGGACCTGCGGTCCTCGCAGGCGATGAACGCGTTCTTCATCGCGCCGGCGATCAGCGGCCAGTCGCTGCGTACGCTGACCTCGACGCACCCCTCGCTGGAACAGCGTCTGGAGCAGCTCGCCCGGATCGAGGCCGAGCTCAGCCGCCCTGCGCAGTAACGACGTGGCGTAAGGTCGGCGCGTGGGTTTCTGGGACGTCATCACGGGTCGTACGCGACCGAAGCAGGCCAACCTCGACGCGCTTTTCGCGGTGCCGACCGCCGCGCTCACCATGCAGACCTCGCTCGGGCTGGTCCCGACCGGTGACGGGGCGGTCTGCTACCGAGCCGCGGCCGGGGCGGGGTTCGCCAGCACGCAGGACGACGTCGTCGAGCTGCTGGGTGCCTCCGAGGCCGCCCCGAAGGTGACCACCAGCGTCGACGAGTTCGGCTTCACCTGGCTCAGCGTCGACCACGAGGCCCTGGACCCGGCAAACCCCGACATCACCGGGCTGGTGACCGATCTCCACGCGGTCAACACCACCTTGGAGATGAACGGCTTCGGGCCGGGGTTGCTGTGCTCGCTGATCGGCTTCGAAGGCGCCGACGGCCGCAGCGTGGGCCTGATCTACCTCTACAAGCAAGGCACCTTCTACCCGTTCGTCCCGACCGGCCCGCAGCAGCGCGACAACCTCCTCGAGATCAACGTCCGCACCGCGATCGAGGGTGATCTCCCGGTCGAGAAGGATCTTTCCCGCTGGCTCGCGGTCTGGGGCGCCCCCGGGCTCTGAGGCCCGTCCGGGCCCGACGGCGGGCCTGCGCACGGCGGCGCGTCGGGGACGGCATCGACACGCCATAGTGGTTTCACAAGCAACACACAGCAAACCGCCGCATGATGGAGCCATGACTGCTGGAGCACAGGACCTGACCCGTCCCGACGGGTCGCCGCTGCGGGTGCTCGTCGTCGACGACGAGGTGAACATCGCTGAGCTGATCGCGATGGCGCTGCGGTTCGAGGGTTGGGAGGTCACCATGGCCCACTCCGGCTCCAAGGCCGTCAGCGCCGCTAAGGAGACCGGCCCCGACGCGATCGTGCTCGACTGGATGCTGCCCGACTTCGACGGGCTCGAGGTCCTGCGCCGCGTACGCAGCACCAACCCGGTCGTACCCGTCCTCTTCCTCACCGCCAAAGATGCGGTGGAGGACCGGGTCGCCGGCCTGACCGCGGGTGGTGACGACTACGTGACCAAGCCGTTCTCTCTCGAGGAGCTCGTCGCGCGGCTGCGCGGCCTGATGCGCCGGGCCGGGGCGGCCCGGGTCGAGGAGCACTCGGTGATCCGCGTCGGCGACCTGACGATGGACGAGGACTCGCGGGAGGTGCACCGCGCGGGAGAGGAGATCACGCTCACCGCGACCGAGTTCGAGCTGCTCCGCTACCTGATGCGCAATCCGCGCCGGGTCCTCTCGAAGGCCCAGATCCTCGACCGGGTCTGGTCCTACGACTTCGGTGGCCAGGCCAATGTCGTCGAGCTCTACATCTCCTACCTGCGCAAGAAGATCGATGCCGGCCGCAAGCCGATGATCCACACGATGCGGGGCGCGGGCTACGTGCTGAAGGCCGCTGAGTGATCAGCCGGCAGAGCCAGCTGGGCCGACTGGGCCGACTCGTCGCGCCGCTCACCTCGCGCCTGGTCATCACCGCGGTCTCCCTGGTCCTGGTCGTCTCGCTGCTGATCGCGACAGTCGCCACGATCGCGCTGCGCGAGACCTTGCTCGACCGCCTCGACCGGGACGTACGCGACATGGCTCGTGGCGTCGCCGGATCAGGATCGGGCATCCGGCTGAACCTGGCCCCGAACTCCGTCTTCGCGGAGATCCCGGAGGACGGTCCCGCCCAGGGCACCCTCGGTGACTTCGACCCGGACGAGCTCGAGCCGCTCACCGCCGACGACCTCGCGGTGCTGCGGGAGGTGAGGGTCGATGCCCGGCCCCATGACGTCGAGCTGCCCCACCACGGCACCTACCGGGTGATCGCCCAGGCGGCCGTGAACACGAGCACGGGACAGACGATCGTCGTCGTCACCGGTCACTCGACCGCAGAGGTCGAGAAGACCATCGGGAGCCTGATCTTCTGGGAGGTGCTGCTGACCCTGCTGGGCGTCGTGGCCGCCGCGGGCGTCGGCTACGTCGTCGTACGCCGCCAGCTCAGCCCGCTGCGAGAGGTGGCCGCCACCGCGCACGCGGTCGCCGGACTGCCGATGTCCTCGGGCGAGGTCTCGGTGACCGAACGGGTCCCCGAGCGGCTCACCGACGAGGACACCGAGGTCGGTCAGGTCGGGGCCGCGCTCAACTCGCTGCTCGACCACGTGGAGACCTCCCTGGCCGAACGCCACCGCAGCGAGCAGCAGGTGCGTCAGTTCGTCGCCGACGCCTCCCACGAGCTGCGTACGCCGCTGACCACCATCCGCGGCTACACCGAGCTCGCCCAGCAGCGGCCCGAAGCGGTCCCGATGGCGCTCGGCAAGGTGGAGGAGGAGTCGCTGCGGATGACCACGCTGGTCGAGGATCTGCTCCTGCTCGCCCGCCTCGACCAGGGCCGGCCGCTCGCCCGAGAACCCGTCGACCTGACCAGGTTGCTCCTCGAGGCCGTCGACGACGCCCGGGTCGTCGCCCCGTCGCACAGCTGGCGGCTCGAGCTGCCGGCCGACGTCGACGCCGACTCCGATGCCGACTCCGATGCCGACTCCGATGCCGTCGAGGTGATCGTCACCGGAGACGACCAGCGACTCCACCAGGTGATCAGCAACCTGCTCACCAACGAGCGCCGACACACGCCCGCCGGCACCACGGTCACCGTCCGCGTACGTCCCGACGGGTTCGACGTCCACGACGACGGGCCCGGCTTCCCGCCGGACCTCGTCCCGCGGGCCTTCGAGCGCTTCACCCGCGCCGACGAGGCCCGTCAGCGCGACGGCGGTGCCGGCCTCGGGCTGGCCCTGGTCCACGCCATCGTCTCCGCCCACGGCGGCACGGTGACCCTCGAGAGCGCACCCGGCGACACCACCATCGCCGTACGTCTCCCGCGCTCCTCCGAGGGGTGAGGTGGGGTTTTCCCTACCCGGGTCGGCTCCCTGAGCCCATCGTGGGCTGACGACGCATTCCATAGCGTCGAGGGGTGACATCAGCCACCCCGAACCCCAGGAGCCATCCCATGACCACACCTGCCTTGGAGGTCGTCGGCCTCACTCGGATCTACGGCACCGGAGCGGCCGCCGTGCCTGCGCTCAACGGACTCGACCTGGCGTGCGCGCCGGGTACGTTCACTGCCGTGATGGGGCCTTCCGGCTCCGGCAAGTCCACCTTCCTGACCTGTGCCGGAGCGCTGGAGCAGCCGACCGAAGGCCGCGTCCTGATCGCCGGCCAGGACGTCACCGAGCTCTCCGAGGCGCGCCGCACCAGGATGCGCCGCGAACGCATCGGGTTCGTCTTCCAGGGCTTCCACCTGCTGCCCTACCTCACCGCCGAGCAGAACGTCGCGCTGCCGCTGCGCCTGGCGGGGCGTCGGATAGATGCGGCCGCCCGTCGGCGGATCCGCGAGCTGCTCGACCGGGTCGGTCTGGGAGATCGCGCCGGTCATCTGCCGACCCAGCTCTCCGGCGGCCAGCAGCAGCGGGTCGCGATCGCCCGGGCATTGGTGACCGGCCCCGACATCGTGCTCGCCGACGAGCCCACCGGGGCCCTCGACTCCCACACCGCCGCTTCGGTGCTCGCCCTGCTCCGCAGCCTCGTCCACGAGCTCGGCGCGACCGTGGTGATGGTGACCCATGACCCGGTCGCCGCCGCGTACGCGGACAGCGTGGTCTTCCTCGTCGACGGCCGCGCCGTCGGGCGGATGGAGAACCCCGTTGCCGAGGCTGTCGCCGGCCAGATGGCACACCTCGACGAGCTCACCGCCCGGACCGAGCGGGAGATGGTGTGATGTTCACCCTGGCACTGCGCTCGCTACGGCACCGCGCCACCGCCATGACCGCGACCTTCGTCGCGATCCTGCTCGGCACGGCGGTGATGGGTTCCTTCACGCCGCTGATCCAGGTCGCTCTCGATCCCGGCACGCCGAGCGCCGAGCAGGAGACCCTGCTCGTCCTCGGCGGCGTGGTCGGAGCCTGGGGGACCGTCATCGCGCTCTTCTCGGTGGTCTCCACCGTCGGCATCACCGTCCGACAGCGAGAGGTCGAGATCGGGCTGCTGCGCACCGTCGGTGCCGAGCCCCGTCAGGTCCGTGCGCTGGTGCGGGCCGAGACGCTCGTGGTCGCGCTCGTCGCTGCGGTCCTCGGCGCGCTCGTGGCGAGCCTGACCAGCCGCGCGCTCCTCGAGCTGCTGCAGTCCGGTGGCGTCGTCGGTGAGCAGGTCGTCCACTCCGGGGGAGGGGTCGCGCTCGCGGCAACCGTCGTCCTGCTCCTGGTCGTCTCCTTGGCCGCGGCCGGCCTGGCCGGATCACGCGCTTCCCGGGGGCCGGCGACGGTCGCCCCGTCCGAAGGCCGGGCCGGGTCCGGCCGGATCGCCTGGTGGCGTTGGGCGGTGGCCCTGGTCGCGGTCGGCCAGACCGCGACCATGGTCGCGATGACCATGGCCACGGGCAAGGACGCCGCCAACCCCTACGACGCGATGGCGATGACCGGCTCTCTCGGTCTCCTGCTCGCGGTAGGGCTCGCCGCCCTGGCACCGCTGCTGCTGCGGGCCGGCAGCTGGCTGCTGCGACCGCTCCTGGTCGGGACGAGCGGTCATCTGGCGGCGTACAACACCTCGCGAAGGTCCCATCTGCTCGCCGGAGTGCTCGCGCCGGTGATGGTGCTCTCGGCGGCAGCAGTGAGCATCCTGATGCTGGTCGGAATCGACGAGCGTACGCTCCCCGCCGGTCTGTCGCCGGAGCTCACCGAGGAGTTCGAGACGATCAACCTGCTCAACAACGTGGTCACCGCGATGATCTGCGCGTTCGCGGCGATCATGGTCGTCAATGCCTTCGCCGCGGTCCTCGCCGACCGGCGCCTGGAGCTGCACCGGCTGCGGCTGCTGGGCGCCACCCCCGGTCAGGTGCGCGGCTCCGTCCTTGCCGAGGCCGGCATCGTCGCCGCGGTCGGCGCCGTCGTCGGTCTGCTCGCCGCCCAGGCGACGATCGTCCCGTTCGCCTACGTCCGCGGTGAGGGCGTGGTCCCCGACGCACAGCTCTGGCTGCCGCCCCTGCTGCTCGCCGGTGCGGTGGCGCTGACGTTGGCCTCCGCGGTCGGCGCGACGAGCCGGGCATTACGCGCGACGTCCGACGCCCGCTGATGTCACACTCACTCCTGATGACCGAGTGGGATGCACCGATCCGGAGCGTGCGGCCGGAGCCGTTCAGCGGGCAGGCGCTCGTCGAGCGGCTCCGGCTGACCGGGCTGTCGCTGGGCTATGCCCTGATGATGGCGCCGGCCCTGGTGCTGGCGATCCTCACGCTGCTCTCGATCCCGCTCGGCCTGGTGTTCGGGGTCGGCATCGTCATCGCCCTCGGCGCGGTGCCGGCGACCCAGGCCGTCACCCGCGTGCATCGGCGGGTGAGCGGGAGCCTCCTCGGGGAGACCATCCCCGAGACGTACGCGGACCTGAGCTCGCAGCCGGTCCTCGGCCGTCCGTTCCGATGGATCAGGGAGCAGCCTCGGTGGCGCGACTTCGCCTTCTGCTGTTTCTCCGCGACCGGCGGATTCGTGCTCTCCTTGCTGCCCGCTGCACTCCTGACCACGCCCCTGACCTGGCTGATCCTGGCCCTCACCGGCATCGGCTGGGTGGCTTGGCTGCTGATCCTGCTCACCGGTCCGCTGCTGCTGGCGTGGTGGGTCGCGACCCCGGCGATCGTCCGGGCGCGTGCGCTGGCCGAGCGCGGCATCTTCGGTCAGGGCGACGCCGCTGCGTTGGCCGCCAGGGTCGAGAAGGTCGAGTCGACCCGTGCCGAGACGCTGGACCACTCCGCGGCCGAGCTGCGCCGTATCGAGCGTGACCTCCACGACGGTGCCCAGGCCAGGATCGCCGCCGTGGGGATGAGCGTGGGGCTGGCCGAGAAGCTGATGGCGACCGACCCCGATGCCGCCGCCGCGCTGCTGCGGGAGGCCCGTGAGACCACTGTGTCGGCGCTGGAGGACCTGCGGGGAGTCGTACGCGGCATCCTGCCGCCCGTGCTCGCCGACCGTGGTCTCGTGGGGGCCGTCGAAGCCTTGACCGCCGGGCTGCCGCTGCCGGTCACCGTCGCCATCGAGCTGCCCGGGCGCCTGCCCGACCCCGTCGAGTCGGCGGCCTACTTCGCCGTGGCCGAGTGCCTGGCCAACGCGGTCAAGCACTCCGACGCCGACCGCGCATTCGTACGCGGCAGCCACAATGGGCAACGGCTGCGGATCGTCGTGGGCGACAACGGCCGCGGCGGCGCCGATGCCTCCGGCCACGGGCTCGCCGGGGTGGCGACCAGACTGGCCGCCTTCGACGGAACCGTCGAGGTCGAGAGCCCGTTCGGCGGACCGACCCTGATCACGCTGGAGGTGCCTTGCCGGATCTGAGGGTGGTTCTGGCAGAGGACCAGGCGCTGCTTCGTGTCGGTCTCACCCGGATCCTCGAAGCGGGTGGCATCGAGGTCGTCGAGGCCGTCGACAACGCGCCCGCGCTGGCGCGGGCCCTGGTCCGACCGGACGTGGACGCGGCGGTGGTCGACGTACGCCTTCCTCCGACCTTCACCACCGAGGGCATCACCGCTGCGATCGAGGTCAGAAGGGTGCGGCCAGGGTTTCCCGTGCTGGTGCTGAGCCAGTACGTCGAGCCGCTCTACGCGCGCGACCTGCTCGCAGGCGGAGAGGGTGCGGTCGGCTATCTGCTCAAGGACCGCGTCGCCGACGTCGACGCCTTCCTCGGGGCGGTCGGCCAGGTCGCCGGCGGCGGGACCGTCCTCGACCCTGAGGTCGTGGCCGCCCTCCTCACCCGCCGCGAACGCCCGCTCGACCGGCTGACCGAGCGAGAGCGCGAGGTGATGACCCTGATCGCCGAGGGCCGCTCCAACGCCGCCATCGCCGCCCGGCTCTTCGTCACCGAGAAGGCGGTCGGCAAGCACATCAGCTCGATCTTCACCAAGCTCGACCTGCCCCAGGCGAGCGACGACAACCGTCGCGTGCTCGCCGTCCTGGCCTGGCTCAACGACACCTGAGCGAGACGTCACTCCCGTCGGCCGAGACGTCGCTTACGTCGGCCGAGACGTCACGCCGGTGACAACTCGGCCGACGTAAGTGACGCTTCGGCCGACGTACCTGACGTCTCGGCCGACGTACCTGACGTCTCGGCAGTGCTCGTTGGTCAGTCCTTCTCGGTCTTGCCGGGGAGGTCGAGCATCCGCTGGAGGGCGAGCTCGGCGTAGTGAGCGGTGTCGGGGTCGACCTCGATGCGGTTGACGACCTGGCCCTCGACGAGGGACTCCAGCGCCCAGACGAGGTGGGGGAGGTCGATGCGGTTCATCGTCGAGCAGTAGCAGACGGTGCGGTCGAGGAAGACGATCCGCTTGTCGGAGTGGGCGGCGGCGAGACGCTTGACCAGGTTGAGCTCGGTGCCGATCGCCCAGGCCGACCCGGCGGGGGCGGCCTCGATGGTGTTGATGATGAACTCGGTCGAGCCGACCAGGTCGGCCTTGAGGACGACCTCGTGCTGGCACTCGGGGTGGACCAGGATCTGCACGCCCGGGATCTCGGCGCGCAGATCGTCGATGGTGTCGGGGGAGAAGCGACCGTGGACGGAGCAGTGGCCCTTCCACAGGATCACCTTCGCCGCGCGCAGCTCCTCGGCGCTGAGGCCGCCGCCGGGCTTGAGCGGGTCCCAGACCACGCAGTCGCCGAGCGACATGCCGAGCTTGAGCACGGCGGTGTTGCGGCCGAGGTGCTGGTCGGGGAAGAAGAGGACCTTGGCGCCGCCGTCGACATCAGCCTTCTGGTCGAAGGCCCACTCCAGCACGGCCTGCGCGTTGGAGGAGGTGCACACGACGCCGTCGTGACGTCCGCAGAACGCCTTGATGTCGGCGGAGGAGTTCATGTAGGTCACCGGCACGACCTGGTCGGCCACGCCTGCCTCCTCCAGAGCCGACCAAGCCTTCTCGACCTGGCCCAGTCGCGCCATGTCGGCCATCGAGCACCCGGCCGCGAGGTCCGGAAGGATGACCGCCTGCGACGGCGAGGTGAGGATGTCGGCCGACTCGGCCATGAAGTGCACGCCGCAGAAGACGATGTATTCCGCGTCCGGCCGCGCGGCCGCGTCGCGGGCGAGCTTGAAGGAGTCGCCCATGACGTCAGCGAACTGGACGACCTCGTCGCGCTGGTAGTGGTGTCCGAGGACGAACACGCGTTCGCCGAGCTTCGCCTTGGCGGCGAGCGCGCGCTCGACCAGGTCGGGGTCGGAGGCGGCCGGCAGGTCGCCGGGGCACTCGACGCCACGCTCGGAGTTCAGGTCGACGCCGCGCCCCAGGGGGAGCAGCGGGAGGTCCACAGTCGTCATGATGACGATAATACATGTCGCGGGGTCGATGCCTGGGTGGCGTAGGTCACACGGTGGACCGCGCTCAGGCGCGGAGCGGGCGGACGGCCTCCCACGCCGGGTCGGTGTCGACCCGGGTGACGACGTCGCCGTGGGCCCAGTCGCCGACCGTCGCCTCCAGTCGCTGCGGAGCCGAGGTGGTCGGGTCGACGTAAGCATGGAGAAGACGGACCCCGTTGGTGGTCTCGTGCGCGACGACACGGCCGTCGGGCCCCAGGGTCGAGGCGAGGCGGTCCTCGAGCCGGCCGAGATCGCGCAGCGCATCGGCCGAGGGAAGACCGCGCTCGGCGAAGCCGACGTACGGGACCATCACGCCCACGTGGTGGGTCAGGTTGGGGGCGATGACCGGGTGCAGCGGGACGACCGCGCTCGCCACCACCGGACCCTGTGGGCTCTCCCCGCGGAGCAGGACCCAGGCCGGGTTGCCATCGGGGTCGACGTACTCCTTGCGGAGATTGCGTACGGCGGCACGCAGCCCGTCGAGGCCGAAGCCGTCGCGGGGGCGGGCCGCGGTGGTCTCGACCTCGCCGATCCACAGCTCGGTGCTGGACTCGCCCAGCGTGGTGTCGAGGGCGTGGAAGGCGACCTGCAGGCGGGCGTCGTCGGCAAGATCCGCGAAAGCCGGGTGGAAGAGCGTGAGATCGAAGTGGGCGCCGTTCTGCCGAGCGCTCACCAAGACGTCGGCCAGCCGGATCGCGGCTCCGTCTGATGTGGTGAGCACCGTCTGAGCCGGCTCGTCGACCGGCGGTCGCTGGTCGCTGAACTCCCAGGGCGAGACACCGTCAGGCTCGGGGGCGGCGAGCAGCCAGCGGCGGGCCAGCGCGCGATGGTCCGGGTTCCCACCGGCAGAGACGACCAGCAGCCGTCCGCCCAACGGCCCGGGCCCGACCTCCCAGCTCAGACCCGCCTCCATCGCGTCGACCCGTCTGGCCAGCAGGTTGACCAGCGCGTCCTGGTCGTCGGCGTCGAGCGCGGCACCGCAGGCGAGCGCGCCCTTCTGCGCCCACCAGGTCCAGAAGCCACGGATCCGTCTGGTCTCTGAGTCGCTGGCTCCGCGCCGCCGGAAGATCCCCACGAAACGACCTTAACCCGACGCATGCGCAATGGTCGGTGCATTGAGTTGCCCATCGAACGCCCGCTGGAACGGGTGGCAGCTTCGGTGCGCGGGTAGGTTTCGGCCATGCGAGTCCTGATCGCCCCCGACAAGTACGCAGGCACGCTCTCCGCCTCCCAGGCTGCCGCCGCGATCGCCGAGGGGTGGCGGCGTACGGCTCCCCGCGACGAGCTCTCGCTGGTGCCGATGGCGGACGGAGGACCGGGGTTCCTCGCGCTGCTGCACGAGGCGCTCGGCGGAGTCCTCCACGAGCTCGAGGTCAGCGGCCCGCACGGTGAGCCGGTGGCCGCACAGCTTCTGGTCGAGGGCGAGACCGCCTACGTCGAGTCGGCCCAGGCGGCCGGCCTGCACCTGACCGGCGGGAAGGGGGCCGAGCAGGCCTCCTCGTACGGTGTGGGCCAGCTGATCCTCGCCGCTCGGGACGCTGGAGCGGCCAAGGTCGTGGTCGGCCTCGGTGGGTCCGGCACCAGCGACGGGGGAGCGGGCCTGCTCGCCGCGTTGGGCGCCACGGCGGACCGTCCGCTCGACGCCGGTCTCGTGGGGCTCGAGGGAGTCACCGAGGTGGCGCTGCCGGCGCCACTGGGCCTCGAGATCGTGGTCGCCAGCGACGTGGACAATCCGCTGACCGGGCTCTTCGGTGCAGTCAAGGTCTACGGCGCGCAGAAGGGGTTGGCGGAGGACGTCATGCCCCGCTGGGACGGTGCGCTCCAAGACCTCGCAGCCGCCACCTCGCGCAAGACCGCGACCGAGAAGGGCGCCGGAGCAGCCGGCGGGATGGGATTCGCGCTGCTGCTTCTCGGAGCCAGGCGGCGGCCGGGTTTCGAGGTCGTCGCCGATCTGCTCGGGCTCCCCGAGCAGGCCGCCTGGGCTGACCTGGTGATCACCGGTGAGGGATCCTTCGACCCCCAGAGCACCGCCGGGAAGGTCCCGGTCGGGGTGGCTCGCCTGGCCGAGCAGTCGCTGAGGCCCTGCATTGTGCTGGCAGGGAAGGCCAGCATGAGCGGACGGGAGCTGCGAACGCTCGGCATCGATGCCGCCTACTCGCTCGTCGACAGCGTCGGCGAGGAGCGGGCGCTCGGCGAGGCGTACGACTCCCTGGTCCAGGTCGCCGCCAGGGTTGCCCGGACCTGGTCCGCCGACCACTGGGAATAACCGAGGATGTGCGACGATTGAGCCTTAAGACACACCCGCACCCACGCACAGGGAGCCCAGCTACATGACCGAGCAGACGACCGAACGCCGCGCCGACTCCATCAACGTGAGCGACGTTGCCGCCGCGAAGGTGAAGAGCCTCCTGGAGCAGGAAGGCCGCGACGACCTCAGCCTGCGCATCTCGGTGCAGCCCGGTGGCTGCTCCGGCCTGCGCTACCAGCTCTTCTTCGACGAGCGCACCCTCGATGGTGACGTCGTCACCGACTTCGACGGTGTCTCCGTCGTCGTCGACCGGATGAGCGTTCCCTACCTCAACGGCGCCATGATCGACTTCGTGGACAGCATCGAGAAGCAGGGGTTCACCATCGACAACCCCAACGCCACCGGTTCGTGCGCATGTGGAGACTCTTTCCACTGAGCCGAACCTGGCCCCAGTACGTCAGCAGCCCCTGCCGCGTAGGCAGGGGCTGCCGGCATTTGGTGGCCCCCTCGGTGCGGGAGGCCGGCGCGATCAGGTCAGGGCGAGACCGTCGGCCACGTGCTCGCAGGCCTCGAGCATGGCGGTGTCGCCCGGCTCGCGGTCCTGCATCCGGACCGTCGGCGCCGGGCGATACGCCGCACGCACTCTCGGCGCGGGCAGGCTCAGCGCGTTGTCGGCGGCGGCACAGTCGGAGCAGAGCTGCGCCGGGCTGTCGGGGTCGTCGTACGGAACGCGCTTGTCTGTCATGCAAACGACGGTAAGCACTACCAACCGGTAGCAGAAGGCCGACTCGACGGTAATATTCATCTCCCGTCCACGGCCGAGTCTTACCGTCGCCCGAGGTCTCGCCGGTAGGGTTCCGCGCATGTCCGGTTCACTCCTGATCGCAGGCTCCATCGCCACCGACCACCTGATGAGCTTCGGTGGAAAGTTCGCCGACTCGCTGGTCGCCGACCAGCTCGACAAGCTCTCGGTGAGCTTCTTGGTCAACGACCTCGAGATCCGCCGTGGCGGCGTCGGCGCCAACATCTCCTTCGGCCTGGCCAACCTCGGTCTCGCGCCCGTGCTCGTGGGTGCGGTCGGCGAGGACTTCGCCGACTACCGCTCCTGGCTCGAGCGCCACGGCGTCAACTGCGACCACCTGCGGGTCTCCGAGACGCTGCACACCGCGCGGTTCGTGTGCACCACGGACACCGCGATGGCGCAGTTCGCCAGCTTCTACCCGGGTGCGATGGCCGAGGCCCGTGAGATCGAGCTCGGCCCGATCGCGGAGAAGGTCGGCGAGCCGTCTTTCGTGCTGGTCGCGCCCGACGACCCCGACGCGATGAAGCGCCACACCCAGGAGGCGCGCCAGCGCGGCTACACCTTCATCTCCGATCCGAGCCAGCAGCTCGCCTTCGGTGACGGTGAGCTGATCCGCGAGCTCGTCGACGGCGCCGCCTACCTGTTCACCAACGAGTACGAGTCCCACGTCCTCGAGCAGAAGACCGGCTGGTCGGCCGAGGACGTCCTCGCCCGAGTCGGCACCCAGATCACCACCCTCGGCAAGGACGGCGCCCGCATCCAGGGCAAGGGCGAGGATGCGATCGAGGTCCCGGCCGCGAAGAACGTGAACGCCATCGAGCCCACCGGCGTCGGCGACGCCTTCCGGGCAGGCTTCCTGGCTGCGCTGGCCTGGGACTGCGAGCTGGAGCAGGCCGCGGAGGTCGGCTGTGTCCTGGCCGCCTACTGCGTCGAGACCGTCGGCCCGCAGGAATACTCCTTCACGGCCGAGGAGTTCGTCGCTCGCGTCCGCGAGTCCTACGGCGACACCGCCGCGGACCAGATCGCCCCGCACATCAAGAACTGAGCTTCTCCGGCCGTCCCTGCTCAGCTCAGACGGCGTATCCGATACACGGGTACGCCGTCTTCTGCTTCCACCTCGCCGACGAACTCCTGTCCGCGCATCCGGGCCCAGGCGGGCACGTCGTGGTGGGCGGCGACGTCGTCGGCCGCGACGGCGATGACCTCGCCGACCTCGACGTCGCCGAGGTGGCGGCCGAGCTCGATGATGGGCCGCGGGCAGGCCTGTCCGCGACAGTCGAGGGTGAGGATCTGCTCGCTCACAGGCCCGCCTCGGCGCGCAGGTCCTTGATGATCCCGGGCAGTGCGTCGAGCACGCGCTCCACATCCTCTCGCGTCGTGTCGCGGGTCAGCGACAGCCGAACGTTACCGTGCGTCAGCGCTCCCATGGCAGCAAGGACGCGGGAGGGCTCGCGGGTGTCGGAGGTGCAGGCAGAGCCGCTCGCGACCCCGGCGCCGAGGCGGTCCAGCGCGGTGACCAGCGCCTCGCCATCGACGTACAGCGCCGAGAACGTCACCAGGTGGGGGAGTCGCTCGTCGGCAGGACCGGCCACGTCCACGTCCGGGACCTCTGCCCGGACCCGCTGCCTGACCAGGGAGATCAGCTCGTGCTGGCGGGCGTTGACGGCTTGGCGCTCGGCGACCACAGCCTGCAGCGCCGCCGCGGCGGCGAGCGCCCCGGGGATGTTGGAGAACCCCTGGTCCGTACGCGACCACTCATCGCCCGGGAACGGCCAGCGCCACCTCGCCGACCTACGTACGACCAGCACTCCCACGCCGCCGGGGCCGCCCCACTTGCGAGCGGAGCCGGCGATCACGTCTCCGACCGAGGGCAGCGGCAGCCGTCCCATGGCTGCGCAGGCGTCGACGAAGAGCGGCACCGGGCCGGCGGCGGAGGCGACCTCGTCGAGAGGCTGCAGCGTGCCGACCTCGTGGTTGGCCTGCTGGACGGCGATCACGTCGACCTCTCCGGCGTGGACGGCGTCCCGCACGGTGCCCACGTCGACCCCTGCCTCGCCGTCCACGGCGAGCTCGGTGACGGGGGAGCGCTGCGACCATCTCGCGGCGTCGATGACCGCCTGGTGCTCCACGGCACTGTGACCGATGCCACGCGATCCGAGGCCCAGCAGGCCCGCGTGCACGGCGGAGGTGCCCGACGATGTGAAAAGCACCTCATCGCGGCGTACCCCCAAGGCCTCGGCCACGACCTCGCGAGCGTTCGAGAGCAGCAGCCCTGCGTTGCGAGCCGGCCGATGGAGGCGGCGGGGGTCGGCGTACCCCTGATCCGCCGCGGCCAGAAGCACTTCCCGCGCGGCGGGATGGAGCGGTTCGGCCGATGCGGCGTCGAGGTAGGTGAAGCGTTCGGTCACAGAAGACAACGGTAGCCAAGCACGACATGAGGAACCCCTGAAGATGAATCCGGAGCCGCTCGCGGTAGTCTGCCGACATCTGAGTGTTCGCATGAGAGAGAGGCTCGTAGTGGGTCTGCACTTGCCAGGGACCGGATCGACTCCGTCCCACGCCCGCGCCCGACGTGGTGCGCTGGTGGCGACGCTGACGGCCGGCGCCCTCCTGCTGAGTGGCTGTTCGGACGAGGCGGCGCGTTTCGGCTTCCCCGAGCCACGTTCTGAGCAGGGGGAGCACAACCTCGCCCTGTGGCAGGGTGCGTGGATCGCCGCGTTGATCACAGGTGTCCTGACCTGGGGGCTCATCTTCTGGGCGATCTGGCGCTACCGGCGCCGCAGTGACGCCGACATCCCGGTCCAGACGCGTTACAACCTGCCGTTGGAGATCTTCTACACGATCGCCCCGGTCCTGATGGTGATCGTGTTCTTCGACCACACCGTCAAGGTCCAGAACGAGATGTTGGACAACGGCAACCCGACCAACGTGGTTGAGGTCACGGGCCAGCAGTGGCAGTGGACCTTCAACCACGGCATCGGTGAGCCCGACCTGAGCGCCGACGACAACCTCGTCGACGACGAGTACGCCTACGACAGCTACGGCTACGTCGTGGGCACCGGCTCGCACATCCCGACGCTGGTCCTCCCCGAGAAGACCACCACGCGGTTCAACCTGCGCTCGGCCGACGTCATCCACAACTTCGGTGTCCCGGACTTCGGCATGCGGATGGATGTCGTCCCCGGTCGGGTGAACCACTACTCGATCACCACGAAGGAGGCCACGGCCACCTTCGACCCGAACGCCGAGGACCTGATCGAGGGCAAGACGTTCCGTGGCGCCTGCTATGAGCTCTGCGGCGTCTACCACGCCCGGATGATCTTCAAGGTCGCGATCCTCTCCGAGGCCGACTACAAGTCCTACGTCGACACGTTGGCGCAGAACGGCTTCGAGGCCGAGCGCCCGCTGCTCGGTGGCGGCAAGTCCACCCGCACCACCGACGACATCGCCAGCCACAACGAGGAGGAGGGCGAGTGACCGCCACCGCTGCGCGCCCGGTCACCGGGGGCCCCAAGCCGCTCGGCAAGCAGATCTACCAGCTGCTGACCACCACCGATCACAAGCTGATCGGGAAGATGTACCTGGTCACGTCGTTCTTCTGGTTCCTCGTCGGCGGCCTGATGGCGCTGCTGATGCGTTCCGAGCTGGCGTTCCCGGGTCAGCAGGTCGTCAACGACGAGCTGTTCAACCAGCTGTTCACGATGCACGGCACGATCATGCTGCTGCTGTTCGCGACGCCGCTGTTCTTCGGCTTCTCCAACGTCATCATGCCGCTGCAGATCGGCGCCCCTGACGTCGCCTTCCCGCGGCTGAACATGTTCAGCTACTGGCTCTACCTCTTCGGTGGCCTGATCGCGGCCAGCGGCTTCTTCACCCCGACCGGTGCAGCCGACTTCGGTTGGTTCGCCTACACGCCGCTCTCCAGCGCGCAGTACTCGCCAGGCGTCGGTGGCGACCTGTGGATCATGGGCCTCTACATGAGTGGTCTGGGCACCATCCTCGGGTCGGTCAACTTCATCACCACGATCATCTGCATGCGCGCACCGGGCATGACCATGTTCCGGATGCCGATCTTCACGTGGAACACCCTGATCACCGCGCTGCTCGCGCTGATCGCGTTCCCGATCCTCGCTGCCGCGCTGCTGATGCTCGAGTCCGATCGTCAGTTCGGGTCCCACGTCTTCGACGCCTCCCACGGCGGACCGATCCTGTGGCAACACCTGTTCTGGTTCTTCGGCCACCCCGAGGTCTACATCATCGCGCTGCCGTTCTTCGGCATCATCTCCGAGATCCTCCCGGTCTTCAGCCGCAAGCCGATCTTCGGCTACGTCGGTCTGGTGGCCGCGACCCTCGGCATCGCGATCCTCTCGGTGGCGGTGTGGGCGCACCACATGTTCGTCACCGGCGCGGTCAACCTGCCGTTCTTCTCCGGGATGACATTCCTGATCGCAGTGCCGACAGGTGTGAAGTTCTTCAACTGGATCGGCACGATGTGGGGCGGGTCGGTCAGTTTCGACACCCCGATGCTGTGGTCGATCGGCTTCCTGACGACCTTCCTCTTCGGTGGTCTGACCGGCATCATCCTGGCGAGCCCGCCGCTCGACTTCCAGGTCTCCGACTCCTACTTCGTGGTCGCGCACTTCCACTACGTGGTCTTCGGGACCGTCGTGTTCGCGATGTTCGCCGGCTTCTACTTCTGGTGGCCGAAGATGACCGGTCGGATGCTCGACGAGCGCCTCGGCAAGGTCCACTTCTGGCTGCTGTTCGTCGGCTTCCACGCCACCTTCCTGGTCCAGCACTGGCTCGGTGTCGAGGGCATGCAGCGGCGTATCGCCGACTACCTGCCCAGCGACGGGTTCACCTTCCTGAACCAGTTCTCGACCGTGGGTGCGTTCCTGCTGAGCCTGTCGATGCTGCCCTTCTTCTACAACCTCTACATCTCCCGCAAGGCGCCGCTGGTGACCGTGGACGACCCGTGGGGTTGGGGCCGCTCGCTGGAGTGGGCCACCGCCTGCCCGGCGCCGCGCCACAACTTCGTCTCGATCCCGAAGATCCGCTCGGAGTCCCCGGCCTTCGACCTCCACCACCCGGAGATCGCCGCGCTGGAGCACGATGAGGACGATCTCGTCTCCACCAGCTCCAACAAGGAAGGCTGAGCCCGATGAAATCTGAAGCCTGGATCTTCGTGGTCTGCACCGTCTTCATGGTGCTGGTCACCCCGGCCTACTGGTTCATCACCGCGGCCTCCGAGGAGGGCGGCGACTGGACCGGCACCTCGGCGCTGGTGATGTGCACGCTGCTGTTCGCGATGATCACCGTCTACCTCGGCTTCCACGCGATCAAGATGGACCCGCGTCCGGAGGACCGTGGGGACGGCGACATCGCCGAGGGCGCCGGGGAGTACGGCTTCTTCCCGCCGTTCTCCTGGTGGCCGCTGTGGGCCGCGCTGACCTTCGGTCTGGTGGTTCTCGCGGTTGCGATGGCCGCCTGGTGGCTGGTCATCATCGCCGCTGTGCTCGGCATGCTGGCCACCGCCGGCTGGAATTTTGAGTACTACCGAGGCGAGTTCAAGCACTAGGCGCCGCCCGGCACGCACGCTTGCGGCGTTGTGGATGCTCGACGACCGGCTTCGCCCTGAAGGTCGCCTTCGCACCCACGCCTTGCGATCGCACGCACCGGACGACGCCTAACAGACCGTACGCGGGGCCCGATCCAGCTGGATCGGGCCCCGTTGGTTTTTCTTGGGCAGCTCTTGGAGATGCCCGGTAGGGTTATCGCGCCCGCGCCCCTGATTCGGGGCGTCGGGGGTAAATAAACAGGTCTGGAGCAGTCTCACCGTGTCAACGCAGTCACCGTTTCGCCGTTCGTCCCCGCTAGCCCGCCGTCGGGTGCTGTTGACCACCGCGGCAGCGGCTGCTGCGCCGGTGCTCGCTGCGTGCGGGGCTGACCCGGCCTCGAAGGAGCCCAAGAAGCCCGCCGAGCCAACGGTGCAGATCACGCCCAACATCGAGGACAACGCGGCGGGGGTGGCGGTCGACAAGGTGGTCAAGGTCGACGTGGCCAAGGGGCGCCTCGACGAGGTCATGCTGACCGGCGCCAAGGGCACCAAGGTGCGCGGCACCATCACCGAGGACGGTCTCAGCTGGAGCGCGGGTGAGGTGCTCGAGCCGACCGCGTCCTACACCCTTGCGGTGACCGCCACCGGTGACGACGGTCTGCAGAAGAAGAGTCAGATCACGTTCGCCACCGAGGATCTTGGCCTGGATCGCCAGGCCTACCCCTCGATCGCACCGCTCGACGGTGAGACCGTCGGGGTCGGGATGCCGATCATCGTGACGTACGACCTTCCGGTGAAGAACAAGGCTGCCTTCGAGAAGAAGATGATCGTCGAGTCGACCCCGAAGCAGGAGGGGTCGTGGTACTGGGTGAGCGACAAGGAGGTCCACTACCGTCCGCGCACCTACTGGCAGGCCAACTCCACGGTCAACGTGAAGCTCAACATCAACTCGGTCCCCGCCGGCGGCGGCATCTTCGGTCAGAAGAACCGCCAGATCACGTTCAAGACCGGCGACGCGCACATCTACCGCGCCAACGCGCAGACCCACCAGATGGAAGTCTTCAAGAACGGGCAGAAGATCAAGACCATCCCGATCACGACCGGCAAGGAAGGGTTCATCACCCGCAGCGGCGTGAAGGTGATCATCGAGAAGTTCAAGCGCAAGACCATGAACTCCGAGACCATCGGGATCAATGAGGGCGACCGGGAGTACTACAACATGGAGGGCGTCAAGTGGGCCATGCGGCTGACGTTCTCCGGTGAGTTCATCCACGGCGCCCCGTGGTCGGTCGCGCAGCAGGGCAACGCCAACGTCTCCCACGGCTGCACCGGGATGAGTGACGAGAACGCCAAGTTCCTCTACGACATGACCCGTCGCGGTGACGTCGTCGAGACGGTCGGCACCAACCGCGGGATGACCTTCAGCAACGGGTGGGGCGACTGGAACACCTCCTACGCGGACTACCGGGCAGGGTCCGCGCTCGCCTGACCGGCGGCACGCCGGACGTCGCCTGACCGGGGGAAGCGGCTCGGGCCGATATCCTGGGCAAGGTAGGCAACGCGTGACAACACGGTCGTTGCCGCTTGCGTCCGGAAGAGTCTTCACCGGCCTTCCGTTCACGACGTGATCGCGATGCGCAGGGTCGACCCCGACGGCCCGCGCCCTGGAAGGTGGACTCGTTGCCTCGGCCTGTGCTGGTGCTCGACCTGGACGGAACGGTGTGTCTGGGAGACACGCCGGCACTTCTCTACGCCACCCGGGTGGCGGCCCTCACGGACGCCCCTGAGGTGCTCCTGGAGACCACGGAGGCCTTTCTCGGGCAGAGACTGCCCGAGAATGCCTCGAAGACGCTCACAGGCGCTCAGGACGGCTACGAGGCCGTCAAGATCCTCGGCCTGGCGGCCGGGGTCTCCGAGGAGGAGCTGAGCGCGGCGTACGTCTGGAGCCGGACGGCGATGAGCGAGCAGCCAGGTGACATCCGCACGCCGGAGGGACTGGTCGATCTGCTCGCCGGGGTCGACGCCCACCGGGTGATCATGACCAACTCGCCGGCCAAGGGGCTGGACGCGATCCTGGAGCATCTCGGCGTGCGCGACGTGGTCGACGAGGTGCACACCGACGCGCTCAAGCCGACCCGGATGAGCAGGCACCTGGACGAGCTCCTCGATGCCGTCGGTGCGGCCGACAGGCCGGAGTGGCTGATGTCGGTCGGCGACATCTGGCGCAATGACCTTGCTCCAGCCGTCGAGCGTGGTTGTGTTGCTGCGTACGTTGACGTCTTCGACCGTCGGCAGGGCCCGGCACATGTTCGTGCAGGATCGCTGGTGGACCTGTACTCCGCGGTCTTGGACTGGTCGAATGACCCGTCAGCCTTCATCGCAGCTCACCCCCTCAAGGAGTCTGTCCAATGTTGAGAACCCCCAGGCTGTTGGCGGTCGGTGCCGCCGCATCGCTCGTCCTCTCGCTCGCCGCGTGCGGCGGCAGCGAGGACAGCACTGCGCCCGCGGAGGACCCCGAGGAGCTCGTGCTGTCTCTGGTGCCCTCCGGCGACGTCGACTCGATCACCGAGAGCGCGAAGGGTCTGGAGTCGTTCCTCAGCGACAAGATCGGGATCCCCGTACGTGCGGAGGTGACCGAGAGCTATGCCGCCGCGATCGTGGCGATGAAGTCGGACCAGGCCCAGGTCGCGATGCTCGGGCCGATCGGCGTGGTCCAGGCCGAGGACCAGGCCGGTGCGGTGCCGGTCCTGCAGTCGGTCCGCTACGGCTCGGTGAGCTACCACACCCAATGGTTCACCAACGACCCTGAGACCTACTGCGCCGACGAGGTCACGGTGGTCGACGGCCTGAAGTACTGCAACGGCACCGACGCCGCCAAGACCGGTCCCGCCGGCGAGATCGCACTCGCCAAGATCAAGCCCGGCACACCGATCGCCTTCGTCGACCAGGGCTCGGCGGCCGGCTACTACTACCCGGCCACCCAGTGGGGGGCGGTCACCGGAGGCGACGCCCTGGTCGACCTCGACGCGCAGTTCGCCGGCGACCACGACGCCGCGGTCCTCGCCGTGGCCCGCGGTGACTACCCGGTCGGGGTGAGCTTCGACGACGCCCGGGAGGACGTCCTGGCCGACGAGCCGAAGGTCGCCTCCGACGTCGTGGTGTTCGCCTACTCCGCCGAGATCCCCAACGATGGCGTCGTCGTCGCCGGCGGGCTCTCCAAGGAGCTGCGTACGAAGGTGACCGACGCGTTCACCACGATGGCGAAGGATCCCAAGGGCCTCAAGACCCTGAAGGCGGTCTACGACATCGAGGGCCTCGTGAAGGTCGACCGGGCCGCGCTGAAGAAGGCGAAGTCCGTGGAGGAGAACTTCGGCGAATGAGCGGCTCGGATCTCGGGGATCGGGCCGGTGGCGGTTCCGATCATGGGTCCGCGGGTGGGCCCGAGGGTGGGCACAGCATCGTCTTCGACGATGTCTCGGTGGTCTACCCCGACGGCACCCGCGGGCTCGACGGGGTCTGCCTGACCATCCCACCGGGGGAGTTCGTCGTGGTCGTCGGGCTCTCCGGGGCCGGGAAGTCGACGCTCATCCGCACGATCAACGGCCTGGTGCCGGTCACCTCGGGATCGCTGTCGGTCGGCGGGATCGAGGTGGCCACGGCGCGCGGGCGCCGGCTGCGTCGGCTGCGTGCCGAGATCGGGATGATCTTCCAGGGGTTCAACCTGGTGACCCGCCGCTCGGTGATGGGCAACGTGCTCACCGGGCGGCTGCACGCCCAGTCGTGGGTGCGGTCGGCGCTCGGGATGCACACCAAGGCCGACAAGGAGATCGCCTTCGAGGCGCTGGAGCGCGTCGGGATCGTCGAGAAGGCGTGGGTACGCGCCTCTCAGCTCTCCGGCGGGCAGCAGCAGCGGGTCGCGATCGCCCGCGCGCTCGCGCAGCGGCCTTCGGTGGTGCTCGCCGACGAGCCGGTCGCCTCCCTTGACCCGCCGACGGCCAATCTGGTGATGCGTGACCTGCAACGGATCAACCGCGATCTGGGTATCACCACTGTGGTCAACCTGCACTTCCTCGATCTCGCTCGGCGCTACGCCGACCGGATCATCGGCATGCGCGCGGGTGAAGTCGTCTTCGACGGCCCTGCGGCCGAGGCCGACGACGACGTCTTCGAGAGGATCTACGGCCGCTCGCTGACCGCCGAGGACCTCCTGGCATGAGCGAGCGCAAGCGAGCGACCATAAGCCTCAGGCCGCCGCGTCCGTATTCTCCGCCCCTCCGCACGGAGGCGGCGACATGAGTCAGGCCACTCTCGAGCGCCCCGGCGGTTCGCCGAAGCAGGTACGCCCGGCTCAGCCGCCGCCGAGCCCGCTGCTCATCGGGGGCATCCTCGGCGCCGTCGCCGTCACCGTGGTGGCGGGTTGGGCGATCGACTTCTCGCTCGCGCCGGTCGTCGAGCAGTGGCCTAAGCTGGCGATGATCCTCGAGGACGTCGTGCACCCCGAGTGGTCGGAGATCACCGACCCGTCCTCACGGCTGTGGACTGCGCTGAAGGAGACCGCGGCCATCGCGATCATCGCGACCTTCGTGGGCTCCCTGATCGCCCTCGGCGTGGCTCTGCTGGGCTCCAAGGTGAGCGCGCCTCCCGCGGTCTACCGGGTCACGAAGCCGGTGATGTCGGTGATCCGGTCGCTTCCCGACATGGCCTACGCGCTGGTCTTCGTCGCCGTCGTCACCGGCCCGCTTCCGGGGATCCTGGCGCTGACCATCTTCAACATCGGAATCGTCGCCAAGCTGACCGCGGAGAGCATCGACGCCGTCGATCCCGGCCCGCTGGAGGCGCTCGACGCCGCCGGTGCGACCCGTTGGCAGCGGGCCCGCGTGGCGATCGTGCCCGCCGTGCTGCCCAACTACGCCTCGTACGTCCTCTATGTCTTCGAGCTCAACATCCGCGCCTCGGTGGTGCTGGGCGCGGTCGGGGCCGGCGGGATCGGGCAGCTGATCATGCTCTACTTCAACCGGGCCGACTATCCCCGGCTGGCGGCGGTCGTGATCGTCATCTTCGTGGTGGTCATCGCGATCGACCTGCTCTCCCAGTTCCTGCGCCGGAGGCTGGTATGACCTCCGTGACCGCGACGACGCGGCCGAAGCCGCCGCCGAAGTGGCCCTACACCGCGGTCGGCCTGGCGCTGATCGGCATCGTGCTGGTCGCCGGGTGGTCTCTGGACGACGCCAAGTGGGAGCGGCTGCCGCAGCTCCCCGGAGAGATCCTCCAGTACGCCGGGCAGATGCTCGATGGCGTGCTCACCTGGCCGGGAGCGCATCCCGAGGGCCAGGCCGACCCGGAGCTCACCTACGGGGACTGGTGGCTGCAGGCGCTGAAGCTGATGGGGGAGTCGGTGGCGCTCGCTTGGGTCGGCACCTGCGTCGGGGCGCTGTTCTCGTTCCCGCTGGCGTTCTTGGCCGCTGCCAACACCGCGCCATGGTTCCTACGTGTACCGGTGCAGACGTTCTTCAACGCGATCCGCGCCGTCCCCGAGATCCTGCTCGCGGTGATCGTGATGCTGCCGCTGTTCGGGCTCAACCCGATGGCAGGAGCGATGGCGATCGGCATCCACTCGATCGGCTCGCTCGGAAAGCTGACGCTGGAGAACATCGAGGCGGTCGACCCGCGCCCCGTCGAGGCCGTCACGGCCGCCGGCGCGACGTGGTGGCAGCGGATCCGCACGGCGGTCATCCCGCAGATGATGCCGGAGACCGTGGCGTTCTGGCTCTACCGCTTCGAGGTGAACATCAGGGCAAGCGCGATCCTCGGCGTCGTGAGCGCTGGCGGAATTGGTGCGTTATTAAACCGTGTCCTTCGGGGCCGTGAATGGGAGTGGGGTGGAATCATGCTAGCTGTGATCATCATCGTGACGATCCTGGTAGACCAGCTGTCAGCAACGCTGCGTCACCGGATCCTGCACGGCGCCGAAGCCACCGCGGTGGCGGCATGAGCGAGCGCCAGCGAGCGACCATCAGGGTCAAGCCCACACGTCCGTATTCTGTGCCTTCTGCGACGGAGGTGTGGGCATGACGAGTGCGCCGGTTCTTCCCGCCATCCGGGCCGCGATGCCGCGGCTCAACCCTTCCGAGCGCGCCGTCGCCGAGGTCGTGCTGACCCGCTCGGAGTGGGCCATCGAGGCGACCACCGCTGAGATCGCCGCCGAGGCCTCGGTCTCGACCGCGACCGTGGTCAGAGCCGCGCAGAGACTCGGGTTCCGCGGCTTCCCGCACCTCAAGGTGCTGTTGGCGCGTGACCTGGGTTCGGCCAAGACAGAGACGACCGAGGGAGGCAGCCCGCTGACGGTGGTGCGCTCCTTCTTCGCCGACATCGCCGACTCCGCCTCCGACATGGTCGGCCTCCTCTCCGAGGAGCAGGTCAGCAGGGCAGTGGAGCTGCTGGCTGAAGCGCGCTCGATCCTGGTCGCCGGAACGGGGGTCTCCTCGCCGGTCGCCCAGGACATCGCGATGAGGCTGGCGTCCCAGGGCCTGAGCACGGTGGCTCCCGCTGACCACCTCGACCAGCTCATCCGCGCTCGGCTGCTCCAGCCGGGCGACGTCTGCGTCGTCGTCAGCGGCACCGGGGCCACCGCACCCACGATCCAGGTCGCCCAGGCGGCCGTCGCCGGGGGAGCGGCCGTCATCGCGCTGACCTCTTTCACCGGCACGCAGCTGACCAAGCTCGCCGAGGTCGAGCTGGTCACGCCGCAGGGTGGTCGTGCCGGCTTCCGTCAGGAGCTCGACTCGATCATCCGGATCCCACAGCTCATCCTCGGCAACGCCCTCGTCGCCGCGGTGGCGGCCCGTGACCCCGAGGCCTCGGCGAACGTACGCGCCCGGGTGCTCGAGGTCGTCGGCGGCGAGCTCGACCCGCTGGGCTGAAGCCCGGTTTCGACCTACAGATAGACCGAGAGCAGCTCCGCCTCGGCGCGGAGCTGCTCGGCCTTTTCCGCTGCACCGTGGGACTCGAGGTCCGTCGCTGCGCTCATCCGCTCGGCCTGCTCGCCGGAGATGATCGCGCGGATGTCGTCGTCGGTGAGAGCCCGGCGGACAGCCTCCGTGGCCCCCACGCCCGTCGCGGCCCCGGCGATCGGCCCGTCACCCGTGAGCGAGGCCTCTGCGACCGGCAGCGCCTCGGCGTTGGAGATCGCGGCCAGCGTCGACCGCAGCACCGCTGTGGCGGCCGCGTCGCGGGCCTTGCGGGCGGTGAGGAGGTCGGCTCGGAGGCGAGCCTGGAGGTCGGTCATGTGCTGGACCCTAGGTCTGCGGCATAGCCGACGGCAACCGTGTTTCAGCCCGCGGAAAACACACGTGGCGCCGCCCCCGGAGGAACGGCGCCACGTGGCGTACAACGGTCGTGCTCAGTGGCTGAGGGGCTCCTCGACCGCCGAGTGACGGTGGTCGTCGAAGTCGTGCCCGTCGACGACGTGACCCTCGTGCGCGGCCAGCTCGTGCGCCTCGTGCTCGGCGTGGCGGTGGGCCTCGCTGAGCTCCTCGGTGGTCGGCTTGTCCACGTCGTGGTCGTAGTAGAAGGCACGGAGCTTCGCCCGGAAGGTCGGCTTGCCGTTCTTCTTCAGCTCCGGCTCCTCGCCGACCCGACCGCGGTCGCGGACGGTCATGGCGTAGGCCTCGTCCTCGTGAACCGGCAGGTGCTTCTCGTGGTAGGCACCCTCCGGCGTACGGATGACCGTGCCGGTCTCGTAGCCGTGCAGCAGCTTCTCGTTGTCCTTGCGCTGCAGCGAGATGCACCAGCGACGCGTGATCATGAACGCCACGATCGGACCCAGGAACACGAACGCCCGTAGGAAGTAGGTGATCTGGTTGATCGAGAGGTCGAACTTGATCGCGATGATGTCGTTGCCGCCTGCAGCCCAGAAGCCCGCGTAGAACGTCATCAGGGCGACGAACGTGGCGGTGCGCGTCGGAGCGTTGCGCGGGCGCTGGAGCAGGTGGTGCTCGCGCTTGTCGCCGGTGATCCAGGCCTCGATGAACGGCAGCATCAGCACGACCATCCAGGCCAGCATCGGCAGCACGATGACCGGGAAGAAGATGTTCCACGACCAGGTCGAGCCCCAGAAGTGCGACTCCCAGCCAGGCATGATCCGCAGTGCGCCGTCGGGCCAGCCCATGTACCAGTCAGGCTGCGAGCCCGCGGTGACCTTGGTCGGGTCGTACGGGCCGAACTTCCACACCGGGTTGAGCGAGAAGAACGCGCCGAGCAGAGCGGTCACACCGAAGGTGATGAAGAAGAAGCCGGTCATCTTGGAGATGTAGTTCGGCACCATCGGGTAGCCGACGACGTTCTTCTCGGTGCGGCCGGGTCCAGGCCACTGGGTGTGCTTGTGGTAGATCAGCAGGATCAGGTGGGCACCGATCAGCGCCAGCAGGATCGCTGGGATGAGCAGCACGTGGATCGTGAAGAGGCGTGGAATGATGTCGTCGCCTGGGAACTCGCCTCCGAACAGGAAGAACGAGAGGTACGTCCCCACGATCGGGATCGCCATCATGAACCCGTCCGCGGCCCTGATGCCGGTGCCGGAGAGCAGGTCGTCGGGGAGCGAGTAGCCGGTGAAGCCCTCGAGCGTGCCGAGCAGCAGCAGCGTCGCGCCGATGACCCAGTTGATCTCACGCGGCTTGCGGTGAGCGCCGGTGAAGAACACGCGCATCATGTGGATCATCATCGAGGCGATGAACAGCATCGCCGCCCAATGGTGGACCTGACGCAGCAGCAGACCGCCGCGTACGTCGAAGGAGATGTCCAGCGTCGAGGCCATCGCCTCGGACATGTCGATGCCGCGCAGCGGCGCGTAGGACCCCTGGTAGGTGATCTCGGCCATCGAGGGCTTGAACCACAGGGTCAGGAAGGTGCCGGTGACCAGCAGGACCACGAAGCTCCACAGCGCGATCTCACCCAGCATGAACGACCAGTGGTCGGGGAAGATCTTGCGGGAGAGGAACTTGCTCAGGCCGCCGATGCCGAGGCGCTCGTCGGCCCAGTTGGCGGCCGCACCTGCCTTGGTCGGCTTGCCCGCCGGGGCAGCGGCGTCGGTGCCGTTGCTGGCGGCAACCTTGGACGTGTCGGTGCTCACTGGCCGCCCTCCTTGTAGCCGTACTGCTCAGCATCGGCGGCGTGGTTCTTTGACCAGTCGTCGAAGATCGTGTCGATGTCGTGGGTGTTGCGCTCCCAGTAGCTGACGCCCACGGGCTCAGGGTAGTCCGAGAGGGCAACCAGGAAGCCGTCCGCGTCGACGCCCAGAGGCAGCTGCGGGAGGTGGCGGCCTGCCGGGCCGAAGATGACCTTGCCGTGGTCGGCGAGGTCGAAGGTCGACTGGTGGCACGGGCACAGCAGGTGGTGCGTGGTCCGCTCGTTCAGCGAGATCGGGCAACCGACGTGGGTGCAGATCTTGGAGTAGGCCACGATGCCGTCGACCGACCAGTTGCGGGTCACGTCGTTGTCGATGTCGTTGGGGTCCATCCGCAGCAGGATGGTGGCCGCCTTCGACTTGGCGATCTGCAGCGGCGCGCCGTGCAGGCTGCCGTCGAAGATCGTCGCGGGCTCGGCGTTGACCAGGTCACCGATCTCCAGGTCGCCCGGGCGGATCGGGGTGCCGACCACGTCGCGCACGACGCGGACGCCGGCGTCCCAGACGGTGTGCTCGAGGCCGGCGCCGGGGTAGGGCTGCTCCGCGGTGATCTGGGCGTTGGTCTGGCCCAGGTCCTTGAGCATGACGATCGCAGGCAGGCCGAGCAGAGCGGCCGAGCCGATCATCGCGTTGCGGATGAAGGGGCGGCGGGCCATACCCGACTCGTTGAGCGCGGCCTTCAGCTCGGCGATGGCGACCTCGCGGGTTGCCGGGGAGGACGCGGCCGGGTGGCGGTCCTCGGAGTGCTCGATGTCGACGACGAGCTTGCGGGCCCACTGGATGACACCGATGCCGAGGAAGAGGAGGGCGAAGCCGAGGGTCGATCCCAGCGCCAGGTTGGAGGCGCCGTAACCGGCCCAGACGTCACCGTCGTAGCCGGGCTCGACCGCGAAGTAGGCCACCACGAACAGCACCGAGCAGAGCGCGGAGAGACCGAAGAAGAGGCTCACCTGGCGCTCGGCGCGCTTCTCCGCCTTGGGGTCGACGTCGGTGGGACGCCAGTGATGCTCGTGCATACCCGGGTCGGGCAGCAGCGCGTCGGTGTGCGCGTTGAGCTCGGGGTGCGAGTCGTCGTGCTTCTCGATCTCGCTGAGGTCGCTGCTCACTTGGCAGATCCCTTCTTGGTCTGGTTGGTGCGCGTGGTGTGCGCGGCGATCCACACGGTGAAGGCCACCAGGACGCCGAGACCGACGACCCAGGCGACGATTCCCTCGGTCACCGGACCGAGCGCGCCGTTGTTGAAGCCGCCGTAGTCGGGCTGCTCCTTCATCGTCTCGATGTAGGCGATGACCGCCTTCTTCTCCTCCGGGCTGATGTTGCCGTCGGAGAAGGTGTCCATCGACTGCGGACCGGTCAACATCGCCTGATAGATGTGCTTCGGGTCGGTGTTGAGGATGCTCGGAGCCTCGCCACCACGCGGCATCGCGCCGCCGGCACCGGTGAAGTTGTGACAGGCGGTGCAGTTGGTCAGGAAGATCTGACCACCGAGAGCGACCGCCGCGTCCCTCTCCTCCTCGGACTCGAAGGTCTCCGGGTCGTACTGCTCCGGCTCCGGGACAGCCGGTCCGGGGCCGAGGCTGGCCACGTAGGCGGCCATGGCGTCGATCTCGTCCTGGTTGAAGCTGGGGTCCTTGACCTCGACCTGGGCGCCGGGCTGGGCCATCGGCATCCGGCCGGTGCCGACCTGGAAGTCGACGGAGGCGGCACCCACACCGATCAGGGAGGGGCCGTAGAGCTTCCCGTTCTGAGTCGTGATGCCCTCACCGTTGGCGCCGTGGCAGGTGGAGCAATTGATCATGAAGAGCTCTTTGCCCTCAGCGATGAGGGCGGCGTTGTCCTTCTCGACCTCGGCCTGCGAGGCCGGGGCGAGGGCGGCGTACGCGCCGCCGGTGCTCAACAGGGCGACCAGGAGCACGGCGGCACCGGCCAACGGGCGGCGACGGTGCCGCGACAGTCGACCGACGGAGCGGTTCAGTAGACGCACATTCAGTCCTTGGTCACTTGAGGAGGTAGATGGTCGCGAACAGGCCGATCCACACCACGTCGACGAAGTGCCAGTAGTAGGACACGACGATCGCGGAGACGGCCTGCTCGTGGGTGAAGCGCTTGGCGACGTACGTCCGGCCGAGCACGAACAGGAAGGCGATGAGGCCGCCGGTGACGTGGAGGCCGTGGAAGCCCGTCGTCAGGTAGAAGACTGAGCCGTAGGGGTCGTCGGGGCCGGTGATGCCGCGGTTGAGGGCGATGCCCTCCTGCACCAGGGCTGCGTACTCCGTCGCCTGACCGGCGATGAAGACCGCGCCCATGAGGTAGGTGAGGATGAACCACTCACGCAGGCCCCACAGACGGACCGCAAGCAGGGAGCCCTTACGTCCGACCTGGCCGCGCTCGGCTGCGAAGACGCCGAACTGGCAGGTGAACGACGACAGCACGAGGATGGTCGTGTTGACCGCCGCGAACGGGATGTTGAGCCCGTCGGTGTTGGCTGCCCACACCTCGGGGCTGACCGCGCGGATCGTGAAGTAGGCCGCGAACAACGCCGCGAAGAACATCAGCTCGCTTGCGAGCCAGATGATCGTCCCCACGCTGACCATGCTCGGACGGTCGTGGTGCCCGTGCAGGCGGGCTGTTGGAAGAGTCGATACTGTCGCCACGCCCGCCATTATGTCCTGCCCCTTCCTCAGAGTCTCCTTGGGACCCTGTGTGTCGTGTTTCAGAGGGTGCTACACCCTTGAGACACCGCTCAGGTTCAGGCTGTGACATCTAGCCGTCGGCCATGGTGTTGGCGCTAGCATTCGGGTGTGACCGATACCACCTCGAACTCACTGAAGATCCTCGTCTACAGCGACGACCGTGACGTCCGCAAGCAGGTGATCCTCGCGCTGGGGCGTCGCCCGCACCCGTCTCTCCCGGAGGTCGAGTACATCGAGGTGGCCACCGAGCCGGCCGTGCGCGCACAGCTCGACGCCGGCGGCCTGGCGCTCGCCGTGCTCGACGGTGAGGCGGCTCCGGCCGGCGGGCTGGGGGTCGCGAAGGCGGTCAAGGACGAGGTGCGAGACGCTCCGCCGATCGTCGTCCTCATCGGTCGTCCGCAGGATGCATGGCTCGCCACCTGGTCGCGTGCGGAAGCCACCGTGCCCCACCCGCTCGATCCGTTCGAGCTGGCCCGGACGGTCGTGGGACTGCTGCGGCCCGTTAACGTTGGCGCATGACGTCCGCCTCAGACTCCTGGCCCGAGGTCCTCACCACGCTGGTCGCTCGACGGTCCCTGTCGGCGCACCAGGCGGCGTGGGCGATGGGGGAGATCCTCTCGGGCGAAGCGACGCCGGCCCAGGTCGCTGCCTTCGCAGTGGCGCTGCGTGCCAAGGGCGAGACCGTCGACGAGCTCGCCGGGGTCGCCGACGGGATGCTCGCCAAGGCCAACCCGATCTTCGTGCCCGGACGCGTCCTCGACATCGTCGGCACCGGCGGTGACCGGTCCTTCTCGGTCAACATCTCCACCATGTCGGCGATCGTCGCGGCCGGTGCCGGGGCCAAGATCGTCAAGCACGGCAACCGGTCCGCCTCGTCGAAGTCCGGGTCGGCCGACGTGCTCGAGGCGCTCGGCATCCGGCTCGACCTCGACGTCTCGCGGGTCGGCGAGGTGGCCGACGAAGCCGGGATCACGTTCCTGTTCGCCGCTGCCTTCCACCCGGCGTTCCGCCACACCGCGGTCGCCCGCCGAGAGATCGGCATCGCCACCGTCTTCAACCTGCTCGGCCCGCTGACCAACCCGGCCCGCCCGGCGTCCTCCGCGATCGGCTGCGCCGATGCGGCTGCCGCACCGATCATGGCCGGCGTCTTCGCCCGCCGCGGCTCGGACGCGTGGGTCTTCCGCGGCGACGACGGCCTCGACGAGCTCACCACCACGACGACCTCCCACGTCTGGATGGTCTCGCAGGGTGTCGTCACCGAGGCGACCGTCGAGCCGCTCGACCACGGCATCGCCCGGTCCACCGCCGAGGCGTTGCGCGGCGCTGACGCGGCCTACAACGCCGCCGTCGTCCGCCGTGTGCTCTCCGGGGAGAAGGGCGCCGTACGCGACGCAGTGCTGCTCAACGCGGGTGCCGCCCTCGCGGTCCACGACGCTGGTTCCGGCAGCGTCGACGAGCGGCTCGCTGGGGGTATCGCTCGTGCGGCGGAGTCGATCGACTCGGGGGCTGCTCAGGGTGTGCTCGAGCGGTGGGTTGAAGCAACCTCGCGTTGAGGTAGATGATCTCGCGCCGAGTCGGCTACGCCTGACGGGCTGCGCCCGTTAGTCCAGGCCGATCGAGAACGCGGCTTCCAGGTCGACCTGGGAGTAGGTGCGGAAGGCGATGTGGGTCTCGGTCTCGAGGACGCCGGGGACCTTGTTGACCTTGTCCGCGACTACCGTGGCCACCTGTTCGTGGTCGTGGACACGCACCAGGGCGATCAGGTCGATCTGACCGGTGACGGAGTAGACCTCGCTGACGCCCTCGATGGCGGCTACGGCCTCGGCCACCTCGGGGATCTGGGAGACCTCGGCATTGATGAAGACGATCGCTGTGATCACGCGGGTCACGTTAGCCGATCCGGCTAAAGCGTGTTCGAGGACCCGGCATCGGCTCCGCGTCGCCCAGCACGCACTCTCGCGGCGTTGACGCTTCTCGAATTACGCCCGGTAGTCCTTCGAAGCGTCGCCTTGCGAGAGCACGCACTGGACGACGCGGCGCTCGATGCCACGTCCTCAAACACGCTCGAGCGCCGCTGCCCGACGGCCCGCGCCGCCGATCGGACAGGTCCACTCGCCCTCGATGTGGGCGAGGCGTACGCCGGGGGACTCCAGCCAGCGCAGCACCAGCTCGGTCTCCTCGGCGCTCGCCGCCGGCACCGGCCCTGGCGCAGGCAGGACGGTCTCCGCGCTGAGCTGGAGAGCGGCGACGTAGGAGTGGGCGTTGGCCTCGCGCGGGATCACCCCGGCGCCGGCGAGGCGCCCGTGACGGACGACGTGGACAGCCCAACGGCCGTCGTCCTCGCGCCGGATCGCGGTGAGGTCGGGAAGTCTGGTGATCGCGGAGAGCCGCTGAGTGCGGGCGGCGGCACGCAGGTAGGAGGTCAGTCGGTCGCGGTGGACGGCCGCCTCCTCGAACCGTTCCTGCTCGGCCAGGCCGGTGAGCCGCTCGGTGACCGTCTCTACGACCTCGTCGGGCCGATGGAGCAGGGACTCACGGACCCGGGCGACCAGGGCCGCGTACGTCTCCGAGGGGACGCTCTGGTCGCACGGGCTCAGGCAGCGGTGGAGCTCAGCGAGGACGCACGGGGTCCGTCGCGGAAGCAGCGGGAGCCGGTCGGAGCACTGCCGGATCGGGAAGGTGTCGTGGAGCGCCTGGAGTGCCTTCTCGGCGACCTTCCTGGACCCGAAGGGGCCGAGATAGTCCGCCTCGTCGTCGAGCACCTGCTTGACGAGCGACAGCCGGGGCCACGGCTCCCGGGTGAGCTTGACGAAGTGCATCTTCTCGGGCCGCCGTGAGCGGCGGTTGTAGGGCGGCTTGTGCTCGGCGATGAGGCGCAGCTCGCGCACGCCCGCCTCTAGCGCCGTCGCGCACTCGATGCCCTGCACGGTCGCGGCGAGCCCGACCATCTCGCCCATCCGGGACCGCGTCTCGGAGGCGGTGAAGTAGGTGCGTACGCGGGTCCGCAGGTCTTTCGAGGTGCCGATGTAGAGCGCCCGCCCCTGGGCATCCTTGAACAGGTAGACGCCCGGCGCGTGCGGCAGGTCCTCGGCCAGGTGACGCTTCTTGCGCTGGGCGGTGGTGACCTTCGCCGAGAAGGCGGCCAGGTCCTCGAGGGTCTGCACCCCGATGTTGCCGAGGCGCTCCATCATCCCGTGGAGGACGTCGACGGTCGCGCGGGCGTCGGAGAGAGCGCGGTGGTTGGGCGTCGTGGGGGAGCCGAAGACCCGGGCGAGCGAGCCGAGCTTGTGGTTGGGCGCCTCGTCACGAGTCACCACCCGGCGGGCGATCTTCACCGTGTCGAGCACCTCGAACCGCGGCCACGGACGCTCCTGCTTCGCGGCGAAGTGCTTGAGGAAGCCGACGTCGAAGGGGGCGTTGTGGGCGACGAGCACGCAGCCCTCGGCGAACTCGAGGAAGGCCGGCAGCACCGACTCGATGGTGGGGGAGGAGGCGACCATGGAGTTGGTGATCCCGGTCAGCACGGCGATCGAGGGCGGAATCCCGGTGTGCGGGTTGACCAGGGTCTGGAACTCGCCCAGCACCTCGCCGCCGCGCACCTTCACCGCGCCGATCTCGGTGATCATCCCGCCGTTGTCGGGGCTGTTGCCGGTGGTCTCCAGGTCGACCACGCAGAAGGTGAGGTCGCGCAGGGGTCTGCCGAGCTCGTCGAAGCCCCGCTGCGCCTCCCAGCCTCCGGTCGTCTGCGCGCGCTGGCGGCGGGCGACCGCGCGGGCACGCATCTCCAGACGTGCCTCACGTACCGCCGAACTACTGCCCATGCGAACACATTAGCGAGTGCCACGGACAGTCTTCGACCACTAGGGTGTGGCGCACCTGACACGGGAGGTGTGGGCGATCGCTCCGAGAAACGGCAGCAACGAGGGGTCTACGGGCGGCAACGAGGACCGGCCGTGGGCACGCTGGTTCGCTCGCTCGGGCTCGTTGCAGGTCGAGCCGGCCGAGGCCGGCGAGCAGGCCAGGAGGCTGCTGGACGCGGACGGGCTCGCTGCGGCGCTGCGGTTCAACGAGCGAGTCCTCGACACCCTCACCGGCGATCTGGCGGGTCTGGTCGACTACGTCACAGTGCTCGACGGCGCCACGACCGACGAGGTCCTCAACACCCAGAAGCTGATCGACAACGCCTTCGCCCGGGTCGCCGCCCACGGTGTCGACCGGTTCGTGGCGTGGCTCGCGGAGCTGCGTACACAGGGTCATCCGGCGATCGCGGTCCAGGCGCTGCATGCGTACGGCCGGATCGCTGACAGCGACCCGGCTGCCGCGGCGACCTCCCTGGACTCCGCGGCCGACAGGGTGATCCTGATCGCGGCCGCTGCGCTGCACCGCCCGCCCGAGGACGCGGCCCGGTTGGCCATCGAGACCGAGCACGACGCCTCCATCGCCTACGCCGTCATCCACGACGTGCTGCGTCAACGCACCGTTCCCGACATCGCTCGGTTCCTCCGGGCCCTGCATCTGCTCGGTGCGACGGCACTGGTCAACGACACCGTCAAGCAGTTCGCTGCTCTCTCCAGCGGCCGCTCGAACCTCGACAAGGCCCTGCTGTACGTCGCCCTGGATGCCACCCCGCGACTTCGCGAGATAGCGCTGGACCTGCTCTGGCGCACCCTCGGTGCGATCGGCGACCTCGGTCGTACGCCGGGTCCTGGGCAGCAGCATGACCTCGTCGCGGCGTTCTGGGCGCTGTGTCCGGGAGGCCGTGTGCTCGAGGACTGGTTCAAGGTGCGTCTCGACGGCAGCGAGAACGCCGAGGAGGCCCGCGAGCAGGTGGTCCTGCTGCTGCGCGGGAGCCGGGGACCCGGCCGCGACCGCCTGGTGGCCGCGCTGGCCGCCGACGCGACGCCGACGAACCTGAAACGGATCTGCGACACCCTGATGGACGAGGGGAGCGAGGCCGAGGCGGCGATGATCGTCCGCGCGCTCGCCCGCAGCGGCCACATCGAGCGTCTGGGGGACTTCCTCGACCGGTGGTCGTGGGCGCAGGCCTCCGGCGAGACCACGCGGAACCTGCTGGAATGGGTCCTCACTCCCGATGGCCCGGACCGCGAGCCGATGGGGTCAGCGGTCGTGGAAGGGATCGTCAGCCATCTCGCCGACGCCCACGGCAAGACGCTGGGCGAGGACCTTCGCCGGCAGGCTGCCACCTTGGTCAGGCTCCGCCCGCCCGAGGAGATCGTGGGTCTGCTCGACCGGGTGCCGTCGCGGGTCGGCAGACGCGGTCGCTCGGCCGTGGCTGCCGACGTCGGCTGGAGGCTGGCCGAGGTTCTGCTCGTCTATCCGGCGCCGACCGAGGAGCGGTACGTCGCGTGGTACGCCGACTGTCTCGCCGCCCTGACAGCCGCCGGGTTCGCCGATGCGGTGCGTACATCCTGGCACCACCTCGCCGACGAGGCGATCGACCGGCGCGGAGCCGGGCCGACGATCGCCGAGACCGCCCACCAGCTCCGGCGGGCGGCGTCCGCGGCCGGCGAGGGGCATCGCCAGGAGCTGGCCGGCACGGCCGACCGGCTGCTGGTCCGCTACCTCGACCAGGCGCAGAGCGTCACGCCCACCGACATCGTCGGCATCACCACCCGGCTGCGCCTGCACCGCTATCCGACGGCGAGCCGCGCCGAGGTGCTGCGGCGCTCGGTGGGGCGGTGGCAGGACCGCGCCCGGGTCGTTGCCGTCGTCGAGAGCCTGGTCGCCGCGGGTCAGGACGAGGAGGCCGAGTGGGTCAGGTCCGGGTCGTCGTGAGCCGGGTCTGCCGCAGGTAGCGCCGGCCGGCCCCGACCAGCAGGACGAACGCGCCCGAGGCGACGATCATCACCAGGACACGCAGGCTCCACACGCTCCAGACGGAGTCGTCGTCGATCCGGTGGCGGACGGCGCTGAGCAGCGTCAGCGCGGCGAGATACACCGCGAGCACGACGAAGGGGCGGTTCGCCGGGTCGCGGGAGAACAGCCGCGCGCCGTGGTTCTTCGCGTCGTACCAGCCCAGGCCGGGGACCCGAAGACGGTGGAGCCACGGGAGCACGAGGAGGGCGAGCGATCCCCAACCGATGACGGCGACGCCCTTCCACACCCGGTCCCAGGCGGACTCGTTGACGACCAGCGCGATGGCGACGAAGGCCGCGTACGCCGCGACGGGGAGGAGCTGCTGGAGACCCGTCCCGAGCAGCTCCGAGCGCACCGCCAGGACGACGCAGGTGACCGCGTAGAGGATCAAGATCGGGATCGTGTTGAGCACGGCCAGGGTCTGCCAGTCGCCGCCGACCGCCACCAGCACGACCAGCGCGAGCACCAGGTTGACGAGCAGGATCAGCCAGAAGGAGTCGCTGGTGCGGCCCGGGAGCCGTGAGGCCCGCTGCTCGTGGAGCCCGCTGGGGACGTACCTCTCCGCGCTGAGCGTGTAGACCTCGCGGCTGAGGGCGTAGGTGAACACGATCCCGGAGCCGATCGGGGCGATGATCGCCGCGAGGCGCACCAGCACGACCAGCCAGTCGAGCGGCGCCCCGACCAGCGCGGCCGAGTCGGTCAGGAGTGCGTACGAGGTGCCGTGCTCGGCTCCGGAAGCCGCCATGTGCTCGGTGTAGACCAGCTGCAGGGCGGAGTAGAGCAGGAACGATCCGACGACCGTGCCGTAGACCGCCCAGCGCACGCGCCTGGCGACCGCGCGCGGGCCGCCACGGACCTCACCGGTCACGTCCAAGGGTGCCTGGAAGCCGATGTAGGCGTAGATCACGCCGCTGGTGATCAGCGCGCTCAGCACGCCGGTCGTCGTGGGCCCGGGAGCCGGCCCGGGGTCGGTGGGCCGGCCGGGGACCGCGAGTGCCAGGAACACCACGAGGACCACCGGGATCGCGATCTTGAGCAGGGTCAGGGCCGCGTTGGTGCGGAGGACGAGCCGCCGTGGCAGCAGGACGAAACCGATGATCGCGGCGGTCACCACCACTGCCAGGGCAGAGCCGGTCCCGGTGAGCCCGTCAGGGTCGGCCAGGGCGGGGAAGATCTCGGCCAGCCCGCTGACCGCGGCCGCTGCCTGGGCGGCCGGGTTGATGGCGTAGGAGATCCACAGCGACGCGGCGAGGATGATCACGACCAGCGGCCCGAAGGCGTCGTGTGGGTGGAACAGGAGTCCGCCGGTGCGCTGGGAGATGAGCCCGAACTCGACCATCACGACGGCGATGGTGAGCATGAGTACGCCGCCCGCGGCCCAGCCGAGGAGCGCGGCCTCGCCCAGGCTCTCGTGCAGGCCGGGGACGGCCAGGAGCCAGCCGGACCCGATGACGCCACCGGCAGCGAGACCGACGACCTCGACGAGACTCAGCTTGTCGCCGTCTTCGGCGGTGCTCTCGTTCTCGTCCTTCCCGGATCCCGTGCGAGCCGTTGTGGTCTCCACGGGCCGGGGCGCACGCCCCGCAGTGTGCTGGGCCCGCTGCATGAACGCGAAGGCGGTCGCCGCCAGCAGGCTTCCGAAGACCGTCACCCAGAAGATCGGCTCTCGCAGAACCTCACGAAGGCTCAACGACTTGAGCGGGTCGAGCTGGAGGGTGCCGTAGGTGGCCATCACGAGCCCTGCGGCGCACAGCAGCACCCTGGCGATCGCGTTGAGGGCGTGCCGCACGCGTTTGGTCTCCCACTCCCGATGGTCCGAACGTCCGCAGAACCTACCGAATCAGGTCGGTGGCCCGCAGGAAGCCGGCTGAATCAGCCGAGCAGGGGCGAGAGGGAGGAGAGCGGGACGGTGCGGGCACCGGCGCGGCGTACGTCCTTGACGATCTCGGCATCGTCCGTGGCGACGAGGATGATGCGGCCGGCGGGCTCGGCGTCGACGAGGTCGCGGATGACGTCGTCGGCGATGACGCCCTCGGGGGAGAAGAGGACCTTGACGCCGCGAGGAGGCACGGCGGTGGGGCGTACGGATGCGGAGTGGGCGTCGAAGACGACGGTCGTCTCGGCGCCGGTGCGGGCGGCGATCGGCGCGACCGCTCGCAGCAGCCGGAGCCGTTGGGCATCGAGCGCCGAGCCGGGCCACAGCGCCTTGGAGACGTTGTAGCCGTCCACGATCAGCCGAACCCGCGGCATGGACAGGAACTGCTCGAGGTGTGCGCTGCTGGTGACCCCGGCACCGGCGACCGTGTCCGCCGCGGCCAGCTCGGCCTCGATCCGCTCGCCCGGGGTGCCGGTGACCGGCGGCAGCGCCAGCTCTCGCCGGAGCCCGCCAGCGGCATCGAGCAGCGTGTCGAGCAGGAACCGCGCCCGCAGCGAGGCGTCCTCGCGATCCGCCTTGGACGTACGCCGCTCAGCGGCCGCCTCGCGCTCCAGCTTGTCGATCTGGCTGCGGAGGTGGCGCACCTGTCGGTCGCGTGCGGCGATCTCGTCCTCGGCGCGGGCGAGCGCCTCACGGGCCTCGGTCAGGGCCTCGTCCAGCCCGGTGCCTGCCTGGCGGGCGGCGGTCCGGGCCTCGCCGAGCTTGCGCCGCAAGGTGGTGTTGTCGGCCTTGAGGTCGTCGATGCGGGCCTTGCGGTCGGCACGCACCTCACGGATCTCGTCCTCGGCCGCGGCGAGCTTGACGCGCAGGCGGGCGACCTCGGCGTCGACCGCGGGCACCGCGGCGGCGTCCAGCCGGTCCAGTGCCTCCTTGAGGGATACCTCCCAGCCGTCGGGGCGGACGAGCCAGACGACGGCCGCGGTCTCGGCGGGATCCTCGGGCAGGACGAGGTCCTGGGTGTCTTCGGAGACGTACGCCGGGCGCAGCTGAGTGCCGATCTTCGCCCGCACCTCGTCGTCGCCCTCGAGCACCGAGGCGATCATCGCGCCGCCGGCCTTGGCGCGCCTGGCGGGTGCGAAGTCGGCGATCCGCTTGAGCGCGGGTGGGAGCCGCGCCACGTCCGGAAGCACCCCGGCGGTGAGCGCGACGATGCGCCCCCGGACCGTGTCGGGGAGCGTCGCGTACGCGGAGACCTCCATGGTCCAAGTGTAGGGACCCCACCCGCGATCTCCGCTTCGATTAGAGATCGCGCAGGTGCGGCCGCCTGCTACGCGCCGCGATACGGGCGCGCTGGCGGCGTTGCCGCCTCTCGATGGTGCAACCAGACCGCCTTCGAGGCGGCGCCTTGCCAGCACACCCGTCTCGCGACGCTCGCGACGGCGTCCCCACCCGCGCGATCTCTAGTGCCCTGCGATGGTGATGACACGCCGCACGCAAGCGTACGAAAGCAAAAATGTCGGTGCTCGGTGAGACCGTCACAACATGACGACGAGAATCGACTGTGACACCTGCCTGGTGCGGGGACTGGCGTGCCACGACTGCGTGGTCACTGTTCTTCTGGGCCCGCCGCCCGAGCTGACCATCGAGGACGAGGAGCGCCGGGCGCTCGATGTGCTGGCCGACGGTGGGCTGGTTCCGCCGCTGCGGATGGTGGCTCTGCCGTTGGTGGAGGGTATGTAGCCGAACTTTTGGGCGTGGGTGGTTGGCAGGTGGGGGATCGCGTCGGCTAGTGTGCGCAGGGAATTGGCGCTCGTGGAAGTGGGTCAACCGGCCCACGCGGGTGCCGCGCTCAATCCAGGTCCGCTTCGGGGCGGGCCAGGAGCCGGGGAACCACACCGGTCGGAGGCCGCAACATGGCCTGCGATCACCTGGGGTGCATCCGCCGCGAGGACGATCTGGGAGACCGGATCGAGGAGCGGTGGTAGGGCAGGTCGTGCCTGAACCCGTCAGCTCACCCGGTAGGCGCCAACGACTACACAAGGAGACCGTCCGCTCGTGACACGCGACCGGAAGCGACTCATTGCCGGAGCAGCCGGCATCGCCGCCATCGGTGTCGCCGGGATCATTCCCGCCGCGACCCCCGCCCAGGCCGACCCAGACATCGACGACGTTCGCAAGAAGGTCGACAAGCTCTACACCCAGGCCGAGGCCGCCAACGAGGACTACAGCAACGCCAAGCTGCGGCTGCAGGACCTCAAGGACCAGCTCGAGGACCTCAGCGCCGACGAGAAGCGGCAGAGCAAGGATCTGGACAAGATCCGTGCCGAGCTCCGTGACTCGGTGCTGCGGCAGTTCGAGGGCTCCGACGTCTCTGCCGTCGGCCAGGTGATCACCTCCGAGGACCCGCAGGAGTTCCTCGCCGGGCTGTCCACCGTCTCGTCCTACAACGCGCTGCAGGCCGACCTGCTGGCTCGGTACAACACCGAGGCGAAGGCCCTCCAGGTGCGCCGGGAGGCCACCGAGGAGAGCAAGGCCGAGGTGGCCAAGGTCAAGACGACCATGCAGAAGAAGAAGAGCGAGATCGACAAGAAGTTCGAGGCCGCTCAGGCCGAGCTCGATGAGCTCGAGGCCGACGAGCTCGAGGAGTTCCAGGCTGCCGGTGCCGGCGCGGGCATCCCGGCCAACCTGCCGCCGCCCTCGGGCCGCGCCAAGGTGGCCGTCGACTACGCCCTCGCCCAGGTCGGCGACGCCTACGTCTACGGTGCCACCGGCACCTCGTCGTGGGACTGCTCGGGCCTCACGATGGGTGCCTGGGGCGAGGCCGGTGTCGGGCTCCCGCACTCCTCCTCGGCGCAGTACAGCAGCGGACCCCAGGTCTCGCGTGACCAGCTCGCCCCCGGCGACCTGGTCTTCTACTACAGCCCGATCAGCCACGTCGGCATCTACATCGGCAACGGCATGATCGTGCACGCGTCCAACCCGAGCACCGGTGTGAAGGTCTCCCCGATGGACGAGATGCCCTACACGGGCGCCGTCCGCCCGGGCTGAGCTTGACCCAGGACACCGAAGAGGCCGATCGTTCGCAGGTGCGAACGGTCGGCTCTCTTGTCTCTCGCCCGGCCCTGATCGGGGCCGTGCTCGTCGTGGTGATGCTCCTTGCCGGGTTCGTCGGGTGGCGGTTGACCGGCGGGGGCGAGTACGTCGCGCCCACACCCTCCATCGCGCCGGTCGTGCGCGCCGACACCGAAGGTGCCCGGGCCTCGCTGGACGAGCTGGTCGACGGCGTACGTGAGGGGGCGGAGCCCGACGGCGAGGACCCCGCCTCGGTGGCGGTCCGCAACGCGAACGCCATCGGCATCGAGGACGTCACCGCCAGGTATGTGGCCGAGGCGGACAACGTGGAGCCGAACGGCTCCTGGACCGCTGACGTCGAGATGTCCTGGCGCGCCCCCGGCGACCCGGCGCTGACCGAGGAGTTGAAGGTCGGCTTCGACGCCGACGGCGCGATCACCGGGTTCTCGGCGGCCCAGGGCACCCGGCTGCCGTTGTGGCTCAGCGGCCCGGTCGAGGTGCGCCGCACCGGCTCCACCCTCGTGCTGGTCCAGGGCTCCGCTGAGGTCGCCGACCGCTACGCCGAGCTGGCCGCCACCGCGGTGGACGAGGTCCGTGAGGTGATCTCCTGGGACGATCCGCGCCTCGTCCTCGAGGTGCCGGCGGCCGGGCTCGAGTCTGCGCTCGGAGCGCAGCCGGGCGCCTACTCCGCGGTCGCCGCCGTGACGGCGACCGTCGACGGATCCACGAAGGCCGGTACTCCGCTGCACGTGTGGGTCAACCAGGGCGTCATCGGTGACCTGGACGCCCCCGGCGCCCAGGTGGTGATCACCCATGAGGCCACCCACGCGGCCACCGACGCCCCGACGAACACGCGCCGACCGATGTGGCTGGTCGAAGGCTTCGCCGACTACGTCGCGCTCCGTGACACCGAGCTGCCGCTGTCCAAGACCGCCGGCCAGATCATCGCCCAGGTTCGCGAGAACGGCGCCCCCGAGAAGCTGCCGGGCACGGCCGAGTTCAACACCCGCTCGGAGCACTTCGGTGCCGAGTACGAAGCCGCCTGGCTCGCCTGCGAGGTGCTCGTCGAGGCCGGCGGTGAGCAGGCCCTGGTCGATCTCTACGAGGAGACCGGGCGCGGCATCGCTCTGGAGAAGGCGCTGCAGTCCGGCTTCGGCTTCGGGGAGGATGAGCTGACCGCCCGCTGGCGGACCCATCTGTCAGACTCTGCGAAGTGAGTTCGACAAGACGTACGTCCTGGGTGGTTCTTGGCATCGGGACGGTCGCGTTCGTGGTGCTCGCGTGGCTGCTGATCCCGTGGCAGCCTTACCCGGGCGGCGCGCTCGAGCTGCCCGACGAGCGTGACGTGTTCGCCCCCGAGGAGCTGGAGCGGATGCTGGCGTACTCCGGCGCCGCGCGCTGGATCAGTCGGGCCGGCCTGGTCGTCTCGCTGGTGGTCGCCTGCGTGCTCGGGTTCACCTCGCTCGGACGCCGTCTGGTGGCGAGGCTGCGCGGGCCGTGGCTCCTGCGGGTGGTGCTGGCGGTCGCGGTGGTCACGCTCCTCGGCTGGATCGCGACGCTGCCGTTCGGGGTGGCGATCCAGCGGTTGCAGGTGCGCTACGGGCTCTCCAGGCAGGACTGGGGATCGTGGCTGACCGACTCGCTGCTCAACCAGGTCGTCGGCATCATGACCACCTCCCTGGCGCTGCTCGCCCTGTTCGCGTGCATCCGCCTCGGCCGGCGCTGGTGGCCGGCGCTCGCCGCCGTCCTGGTCGGCGCCCTGGTGGTGCTCGGCTCGTTCGTCTACCCGGTCGTCATCGAGCCGCTGTTCAACGACTTCGAGCCGCTACCGCGGGGCCAGTTCCGCACCGAGGTGATGGCGATCGCCGAGCGTGAGGGCGTCGAGCTCGACGATGTCCTGGTGGTCGACGCCTCCCGGCGTACGACCTCGCTCAACGCGTACGTCACCGGCTTCGGCTCCACCCGCCGGGTGGTCCTCTACGACAACCTCATCGACTCGCAGCGGGGCGCGGCCGCGCGCGGTGCGGTCCTCTCTGTCGTCGCCCACGAGCTCGCCCACGCCAAGCACGACGACGTCCTGGTCGGGACGGTCATCGGCGCCGCCGGCGCGGTCACCGGCGTCGGTCTGCTCGGCCTGCTGCTGTCCTACCGGCGCCGAGACGAGTACGCCACCCCCGAAGCCGTCCCGATGCTGATGGCGGTCTTCGCGCTGGCGAGCCTGCTGGCGATGCCTGTGCAGAACGGGCTCAGCCGGCACGTCGAGGCCCGCGCTGACGTCGACGCGCTCCATGCCACCGGCGACCTGGAGTCGTTCACGAGGCTGCAGCACGACCTCGGCGTACGCTCGCTCTCCGACCCGTCCCCTCAGGCCTGGTCGCAGTGGTGGTTCGGCTCCCACCCGACGACCCTGCAGCGCATCGCGATCGCCCACCGCATCCTCGACTGACGCCGAGTCGGCTCACACTGACCAAAAACGCCGCCGAGTCGGCTCGTCATGACGAGCCGACTCGGCGGGGATCTCGGTCAGGATGCGCCGACTCGGCGCGGCCAGAACTACTTTGCGTAGAGCGCGTCAACCTCGTGGCTGAACTCGCGCAGGACCACGTTGCGCTTGAGCTTGAGGCTGGGGGTGAGCTGGCCACCCTCCTCGGTCCAGGAGTCGGGGATGATCGCGAACTTGCGGATCGACTCGGCCTTCGAGACGGCCTTGTTGGCGTCGTCGACGGCGCTCTGGATCGCGGCGCGCAGGTCCTCGTCCTCGACGAGGGCCTCGATGTCGCCGGACTTGCCGTTGGCCTCGGCCCAGGTGGGCAGGGCCTCGGGGTCGATGGTGACGATCGCACCGATGAAGGGCTGACCGTCGCCGACGACGATGCACTGGTCGACGAGCACGTGGGCGCGAAGGCGGTCCTCGAGGACGGCCGGGGCGACGTTCTTGCCGCCGGCGGTGACGAGGATCTCCTTCTTGCGGCCGGTGATCTTCACGAAGCCCTCGTCGTCGACCTCGCCGAGGTCGCCGGAGTGGAACCAGCCCTCCGCGGTCTTGGCCTCGGCGGTCGCCATCGGGTTCTGCCAGTACTCCTTCAGCACCTGGCCACCCTTGAAGAGCAGCTCACCGTCGTCGGCGACCCGCACCGAGGTGCCGGGCAGCGGCCGTCCGACGGTGCCGATCTTGAACGCCTCGGGCAGGTTGACGGTGAGCGCGGCGGTCGTCTCGGTGAGGCCGTAGCCCTCCAGGACGGTGACGCCGATGCCGCGGTAGAAGTGGCCGAGGCGGTCACCGAGCGGGGCGCCGCCGGAGACGGCGTAGGAGCAGTTGCCGCCGAGCGCGGCCAGCAGCTTGCCGTAGACCAGCTTGGAGAACAGCTTGTGCTTGGCCGCCAGCAGGAAGGACGCCTTGCCGGTCTCGGTGGCACGGGAGTACTCGATCGCGACCTCGGTGGCCAGGTCGAAGATCTTGCCCTTGCCGTCGGCGACCGCCTTCTGCGAGGCGGTGTTGTAGACCTTCTCGAACACGCGCGGCACCGCCAGCACGAAGGTCGGCTGGAAGGTGCCGAGGTCGGCGACGAGGTTCTTGATGTCTGGGGTGTGGCCCAGGCGGGTGCGCGACTTGATGCAGCCGATCTGGATGATCCGCGCGAAGACGTGCGCCAGCGGGAGGAACAGCAGCGTGCTGCGGCCCTCGAAGGTGAACAGCTCGTCGAGCGAGTCGACGACGACGCCGAGCTCGAACATGAAGTTGCCGTGGGTGAGCACGCAGCCCTTGGGGCGCCCGGTGGTCCCGGAGGTGTAGATCAGGGTCGCGGTGTCCTCGGGGGTGACCGCGATGCGACGGGCCTCGAGCTGCTCGTCGGTGATGTCGGTGCCGAGCTTGCCCAGCAGCTCGACCGCGTTGTCGTTGATCGACCAGACGTTGTTGAGCGCGGGGCAGCCGGCGCGGACCTCGCTGATCCGGCTCATGTGCGCGGCGTCCTCGGCGATGACCGCCACGGTCGCGGAGTCCTGGAGGATCCACTCGATCTGCTCGGCCGAGGAGGTCTCGTAGATCGGCACCGTCGTCGCGCCGGCGAACCAGATCGCGTAGTCGATCAGCGTCCATTCGTAGCGCGTCTTCGAGAGCAGAGCGACCCGGTCTCCAGCGCCGACACCCGCCGCGATCAGGCCCTTCGCGACCGCCGATACCTCGGCGAGGAACTCCGAGGAGGTGACGTCGGCCCAGGAGCCGTCTGCGCCTGGGCGGCTGAGGACGGCCACACCGGGCGCCTCGGCGGCGTTGCGCACGACGTCGTCGGTCAGGTTGCCGGTGGGGGGAACAACGTACGTCGCGGGCGTGGAGAACTCGCGCACTAGGGCCTCCGCATACTGATGGTAGGTGGGTACGAACCGGAGGTTACCCCCGTCACAGCCCGACCATTTCACCGGGATGCTATCCGGTACGCTCCATGGCACCTAGCAAGTCAGGGAGTGAGGACACCACCGATGGCCGATCAGACCACCTCGACGATCGTGATCGAGGCCGCGCCCTCGGACGTGATGGCGGTGATCGCAGACTTCAAGTCGTACCCGGCCTGGGCCAAAGGCATGCAGGAGGTCACCGTCGTCGAGACCGGCGTCGACGGGCGGGCCGAACAGGTCCGGTTCGTGCTCGACGTCGCGCCGATCAAGGACGAATACACCCTGGCGTACGACTGGGACGGCGACCGCCAGGTGACCTGGTCGCTGGTGAAGGGCAATCTGCTGCGGTCGATGGACGGTGCCTACGTGCTGCGGGACCTCGGTGGTCGCACCGAGGTCACCTACCGGCTCGCGCTCGACCTGAGCATCCCGCTGATCGGCATGCTCAAGCGCAAGGGCGAGAAGGTGCTGATCGACACCGCCCTGCGTGGCCTCAAGCAGAGGGTTGAGAAGCCCGCGTGAGGATCCTCCTCTTCACCGGCAAGGGCGGCGTCGGCAAGTCGACCGTCTCGGCCGGCACTGCAGCGATGTCCGCAGCCCACGGCCTGCGCACCCTGGTCCTCTCGACCGATGCCGCACATTCCCTGGCTGACGCATTCGGCCTCTCGAACGGTCGCAGCGAGGGCGTACTCGGCTCGGAGCCCGTCCAGGTCACCGAGCACCTCTACGTCCAGCACGTCGACACCCAGCGCCGCTTCGAGCAGTCCTGGGCGGAGGTGCAGGGCTACCTGCTGAGCGTGCTCGACACCATCGGGGTCGACCGGATCGCTGCCGAGGAGCTGACCATCCTCCCCGGCGCGGAAGAGGTCTTCGCGCTCCTGGAGCTGCGCCGGATGGCGCTCTCGGGGGAGTGGGACACGATCGTGGTCGACTGCGCCCCGACCGCCGAGACGCTGCGGCTGCTCGCGCTCCCCGAGGCGCTGGGCTGGTACCTCGAGCGCATCCTTCCGGTACAGCGCAAGATGGTGAAGGCGCTCAAGCCGGTGCTGACCAAGGCTGCGGGGGTGCCGATGCCCGGGGACTCCGTCTTCGACGCCCTGGTCCGGCTCCACGACGAGCTCGCCGAGGTCCGCGTCCTGCTGTCGGGCCCCGAGGCGTCCGTACGCATCGTGCTGACCCCCGAGCGGGTCGTGCTCGCCGAGGCGCGACGGTCCTGGACGACGCTCTCCCTCTACGGCTACCGCGTCGACGGTGTCGTCGCCAACCGGATCTTCCCGGCCGGCGGCTCCGACGACTGGCGCGCGGGCTGGGTCAAGGCCCAGGACGACGTGCTCGCCGACGTCGAGGCCTCCTTCGACGGGCTGCCCGTCTGGCGCTCGTCCTACCGGCCCACCGAGCCGGTCGGGGTCGAGGATCTGCGTGAGGTCGCCGAGGCGGCGTACGCCGGGTCCGGACGTTTCGACCCGCTCGCTGTCCCCGAGAGCGCGGCTCCGTTCCGCACCGAGACCGACGGCGCGACGACGGTGGTCCATCTGGCGCTGCCCGGGCTGGCCCAGTGGGTCGGACGCGAGCAGGTGCAGCTGGGCCGCAACGGCGCCGACCTGGCGATCACCGTGGGCGCCTACCGGCGTCTGCTGACCTTGCCCGCCGCACTCGCCCGCATGGACGTCAGCGGGGCGCGGGTCGAAGGCGGAGAACTCCGGGTAACGTTTTCTCGCCAGACGACGAACACCGAGAGCGAGTAGTGTCGCGTGAGCGAGCAGCAGCACCGCCACGAGTGGGCCGACGAGCCGTTGGGGTCGACCGCCGAGGAGCTCGGCCGGCTGATGGAGGCGATCGGGGAGTGGGCCAAGGACTCCCGGTTCGCCCACTTTGCCGAGTCCTTCGGGGAGCATCTCGACACGGGAGCGCCGGAGTGTGCCTACTGCCCGCTGTGCCGTACCGTTCATGTCCTCCGGGAGTCGAGCCCGGAGGTCAAGTTGCATCTGGCCAGCGCTGCCGCATCGTTGATGCAGGCCGCGGCCACGGTGCTCAACGCGGCCACGAGTCCGGGTGCTGGCCCTAGTGAAGACGAGGATGCTCACAGTGATGGCGTGCGGGCTGAGGAAGACGCGACCCGGGACCGGGCGCAGCGCTCGGAGAGGGTCGACCGGATCGATCTCGACGGCTGGAGCTGAGGCATGACGACGAAGAAGAAGCTCGCCTGCGGCGTCGACGTCGGGGGCACCAAGATCCTCGGTGGCGTCGTCGACCACCATGGCAACATCATCGAGGACCACCGCGTCGAGTCGCCGGCGAAGAGCCCGGAGGCCATCGAGGCCGCGATCATCGAGGTGGTCCTGGAGCTCAAGACCCGCCACCCGATCGAGTGCGTCGGCATCGGCGCGGCCGGCTACATCGACAAGGACCGTTCGACGGTCATGTTCGCGCCCAACATCGCCTGGCGCGACGTACCGCTCAAGGAGCGCCTGGAGAAGGTTCTCGAGCTGCCGGTCGTGATCGAGAACGACGCCAACGCGGCCGCGTGGGGCGAGTTCGAGTACGGCGCGGGTGCCGAGGTCGACAACATGATGCTCGTGACCGTCGGCACCGGAGTCGGCGGCGGTCTGGTGCTCGAGGGCGAGCTCTACCGCGGCGCCTTCGGCGTCGGTGCCGAGATCGGCCACATGCGGGTCGTGCCCAACGGACACCTGTGCGGTTGCGGCAACCGTGGCTGCTGGGAGCAGTACGCCTCAGGGTCGGCCCTGGTGCGCAACGTCCGTTCGGCGGCGCGTGGCGGCTCGCTGCTGGCACGCGAGGTCCTGGACCGCGCCGAGGGTGACCTCGACAAGATCAAGGGGCCGCTGATCACCGCGGCGGCTCGTGACGGCGACGCCTTCGCGATCGAGGCGCTGACCGACCTCGGCATCTGGCTCGGCGAGGGGATCGCCTCGATCGCCGCCGTGCTGGACCCGGCCGTGGTGGCCATCGGCGGGGGCGTGGCAGACGCCGACGACCTGCTGCTCGGACCGGCCCGCCGGGCCTTCGAGGCGCAGCTGACCGGCCGCGGGCACCGGCCGATGCTCGACATCCGCAAGGCGACGCTGGGCAACGACGCCGGGCTGATCGGTGCCGCCGACCTGGCCCGCAAGTGAGGGAGAGCGCGCCTGTCCACGTCGGGGTGGACATCGGCGGCACCAAGGTGCTCGCGGCGGAGGTCTCGCCGGCAGGTGAGGTGCTCCGCACCGCTCACCGCAGCACCCCGGGGCGCCGGGTCGAGCTCGAGCTCGTCGAGGACGCCCTGACAGAGGCGGTCACCGAGGTGGCCGCGGGGCGGCCCGTCGCCGGAGTCGGGCTGGCCGCGGCCGGGTTCGTCGACGCTGCCGGGGAACGGGTCATGTTCGCCCCCCACCTGCCCTGGCGGGGCGAGCCGACCCTGTCTCGGCTCTCCGAGCGCTGGGGCACTCGGGTGGCGCTCGACAACGACGCCAACTGCGCTGCCCTGGCCGAGCTGGAGCTGGGTGCGGCCCGTGGCGTCGACTCGGCCCTGCTGATCACCCTCGGCACCGGCATCGGCGGCGCAGTCGTCATGGGCGGCCGGGTCGTCCGGGGTCGCAACGGCATGGCCGGGGAGTTCGGCCACATGCAGGTCGTGCCCGGCGGGCTGCCGTGCGAGTGCGGTCTCACCGGCTGCTGGGAGCAGTACTCCTCCGGCAACGCGCTGGTCGCCTTCGTGCGCGCCCGCGTGGAGACCGAAGAGTACGCCGGCTGCGCGCTCGACGAGCTGGCGGCGGGCGACCCGCTCAAGATCACCGGCCCGGCGGTCACTGCTGCCGCGGCCCGTGGCGATGCGCTCGCGCTCGCGGCGTACGAGGCGGTGGGCTCGTGGCTGGGCGTCGGGATGGCCGGTCTGGTCGCCGCCTACGACCCCGAGTTGCTCGTCGTCGGTGGGGGAGTGTCCACCGCCGGCGACCTGCTCCTGGGTCCCGCTCGGACGGCGCTGGAGGGCTCGCTCGTCGGGCGCCACCATCGCGAGGTGCCGCGGATCGTCACGACGGCCTTCGGTGCGGAGGCGGGCGTCGTGGGTGCGAGCATCCTGGCTCGCCGGCTCACCTCGAGCGTGCGCTAGACGCGGGCGCCGTCGTCCCAGGGATCGCGGGGTTCGGACGGCATCGTCGCCAGCAGGTAGACGAACCCGGCCAGGAAGGCGGCGACCAGGCCGCCGATGACCCAGCTGCTGAAGTGGCGGTCGATGATCTGGGTGACCACGATCAGGACCAGCACGGCGACAGGTGCGCCGAGCACGCCGATCCAGGCGAGCAGGCGTGCCGGGGTCGGCTTCGGCAGCGGTGGCGGGGGCGGGGGGACGTACCCCTCGTCGTCGTCGCGCCACATGTCGTCGTGGGGTTCCGGCTCCTCGACCGACTCGACGATGTCGATCTTCTTCTCGAAGAGGCCACGGGAGACGGGCTCCTCGATGGCCGGGCGGTCGCCGTAGTTCTCGACGATCTGGCGCCAGGCCTCGTCGTCGTCCGACGGCTGGCCCTCCGAGGGCACGGAGGGGTCGTCGGGGGCCCCGGTCGCGTCCTCGGGCCGGTCGTCTCGGTCACTCACTCCTCCAGCCTAGCCGGATCCCATGACAGGGCGCGGGAGTAGAAGTACCTGTCTCGTTATAGGCTCATCGGTCGAAGGCAATAAGGGAAGGCGATGGGGTGTCGACGAAGCTCTTCTACTCGTTCTTGAAGTGGGTGGCGATCGGGCCTCTCCTACGGGCGGTTTTCCGTCCGTCCTATGAGGGCACGGAGAACATCCCGCGCAAGGGCCCGGCGATCATGGCGAGCAACCACCTCTCCTACGCCGACTGGCTCTTCATGCCGCTCGGGATGAAGCGGATGGTGCGTTTCGTCGCCAAGGCGGAGTACTTCACCGGAACGGGTCCCAAGGGCTTCCTGCAGCGGGTCTTCTTCTCGGGCACCGGTAACGTGCCGATCGACCGCTCCGGCGCCACCGCCGCCGAGGGGGCGCTCATCGCCGCCAAGCGAGTGCTGGCCGAGGGCGAGCTCTTCGGGATCTACCCCGAGGGCACCCGCTCCCACGACGGCAAGCTCTACCGGGGACGCACCGGCATCGCCAGGCTGGCTCTGGACACAGGTGCTCCGGTGATCCCGGTCGCCGTGATCGGCACCGATGTGATCGCGCCGCCGGGCAAGAAGTTCGGCAAGCTCGTGCATCCGCGGGTCGTCTTCGGTGAGCCGCTGGACTTCTCCCGCTACGAGGGCATGGCCAACGACCGCTACATCCTGCGCGCGATCACCGACGAGATCGTCTACGAGATCCTGAAGCTCTCCGGCCAGGAGTACATCGACATGTACGCGACCGAGGCGAAGAAGCTCGCCGACGGCGAGAAGCCCGCGAAGAAGTCCGCCGGGCCCACCAAGACTGGGCCTACGAAGGATGTAGCCTGACCATCCACTCGTCCCACCCGTTCCCGACGCCGGAGGATCCCGTACGCCGGTGGCGCGGGCGTCTGGGCGGGCGGGTGTCGCTGTGGACCTCCGGCTCTGCCGGTTCCTGGGCCGGGCTCACGGTCTCCTCGCTGATGATGGCCAACGGGTCGCCGGGCGCCGTGCTAGGGCTGCTCGATCCGGACTCGGACCTGCGCGACGAGCTCGAGGAGACGGGCGTCGGGGTCGTGTCGTTGCTCCACTGGCGTCACCGCGACCTCGCCGAGGCGTTCGGCGGCACCGCTCCCGCGCCCGGTGGCGCGTTCCGATCGGGGACCTGGGTCGAGACCGAGTTCGGCCGCCGTCTCGCCGACGCCCCGACCTGGGCAGGTGTCCGGCTGACGTCACTGACGGAAATCGGCTGGTCTGTGCTGGCGACGTGCGAGATCGTGTCGCTCGAGGTCGGTGACGACTCCGACCCGCTGGTCCACCGGCACGGAAGGTATGAACGATGATCGAGGGCTACCTGCGTCGGCTCGGCATCGAAGGACGGCCAGAGGCGACGTACGAGACGCTCGTCGATCTTCATCATCGTCATCTCGACACGCTTCCCTACGACAATCTCTCGATCATGCTCGCGGCCATCGGGGCCGTAGGGGCGCCGGATCCGGTGGACCCCGAGGTGACGCTGGCGCGGGTCGCGGCCGGGGGTAACGCGGGCTACTGCTTTCACAACAACGGCATCTTCTCGCTGGTGCTGGAGGAGCTGGGTTTCGAGGTCGTACGCCGCCTCGGCCAGATGCTCGAGGCGACCGGTCCCTCGGGGACCTTGGACCATCTGGCGATCGAGGTCCGTGGGCTGCCGACCTCGTCGAACCCGGAGGGCCGGTGGGCTGCCGACGTGGGCTACGGGGACGGCTTCCGCGAGCCGTTGCCGCTGGTCGACGGGCATTTCCGGCAGTCCGGCTTCGTCTACCGACTGGCGCGAGTGGGGGAGTTGGGGTGGACGTTCCACCATGACCCGCACGGCTCGTTCAACGGCTCGTTCGTCCGTGGACCGGTGGCCCAGGAGGACATCGAGGCATCGCACCTACGCCTCTCCACTCCGCCTGATGGCGCCTTCACCCGCAAGCTCGTCGTGCAGCGGCGCGACGCGTCCGGAGCCGAGACCGTCCGCTCCATCCGGCACCTGCGCAGCGGCAGCGGGGCCTTCGAGCGGGAGCTGCGCGACTTCGAGCAGTGGCGTACCGCTCTCGCCGGGATCGGGTTGTCCTTCCTCGGTGTCGAGGACGATGCGCTGCGCGAGCTCCACAAGCGACAGGCCGCCGAGTACGACGAGTGGCTGCTGACGCGGTAGCCCGCGACGTGCTGAGATGGCGGACATGAGCGACGACGCACCTGCCCCCGAGCTGCTGGACATCGCGGCGGAGCTCTACGGGCTGCCGCTGGCCGACTTCACCCCGGAGCGGGACGCGCGAGCCAAGGCGCTGAAGGGCACGCCGCTGGCAGGCTCCGTCAAGACGCTGAAGAAGCCCGCGACCGCCGCGTGGGTGGTGAACCTGCTCGTCCGCTACGAGACCGAGCAGGTCGAGCAGGTGATCTCGGTCGGCGCGCTGCTGCGCGAGGCGCAGAAGGGCATGGATGCCGCTCAGCTGCGCGAGCTCACCAAGCAGCGACGACAGCTGACCGCGGCGGTGACGACTCGTGCCCGAGGGCTCGCGCGTGAGCACGGTCTGCGGGTGACCGAGGCGGTGGCCACCCAGGTCGAGGCCACGCTGACCGCGGCCATGATCGACGAGTCCGCCGCCCAGGCCGTACGCAGCGGTCTGCTCGTCTCCGCGCTGTCCGCCACCGGGGTCGACGCCGTCGACGCCGCGGCCGCCGTCGCCCTCCCGGACGCGCTGGGCTTCGAGGTCCCCGAGGTCGTCCCGCCGCCCCGAGAGCCGTTGCGCGCAGTCCCGGACCTGCCTGACACGGCCGCACTCGACGAGGCCCGCGAGGCGCTCGAAGAGGCGGCCGCGGCGCTGTCCGGGGCCGAGAAGGAGCGCGACCGGGCGGCGTCGGCCTTCAAGGACGTCGAGGCCCGCTCGCTCCAGGTGAAGTCGGAGATGGAAGACCTACGCCGACGGCTGGCCGACCTGGAGGCGGCCGCGCTCGAGGTCGAGGACGAGCTCACCGAGGCGGAGGACGCTCGTGACTCGGCCGAGACCGCGGTGTCGGAGGCTGCCGCGGCCCGTGACGCTGCCGTGGCGGAGGTCGAGCGGCTCGGTGGGTAGGTGCCCCGGTCGCCGGTTCAGATGCTCTTACGCATCCGGACCAGCGGGACAGGGGCGCCGCCGCGGTCGTCGGTGATCCGCTCGACCGGCTCGAAGCCGTATGCCTGATAGAGCGGCTCGCCGGACAGGGTGCCCATCAGCTCCAGGGTCGTGAAACCTTCCGCCGCTGCTGCCTGCTCGCAGAGCTCCAGGATCAGCCTGCCTACGCCGCGCCGGGCGAAGGCGGGGTTGGTGTACATCGCTCTTACTCTGGCTGGGTCGCTGGCCGGGTCGAGAAGCGTTGGCTCCCTGCCCGGGGTGTGGTCGCCGCCGTAGAGCGTCGCCCTTCTGCTCCAGCCGCCGCAGCCGGCGATCTCGTGGTCCTCTTCGACCACGAAGTAGGTGCCGTCTTCGATCAGCTGGGTGTCGATGCCCATCACGGTCTTGCTCGAGATGATCTGTTCTGTGGTCAGGAACCCTTGTTGGAGCTCTGCGATCGACTTGTCCATGATCGCGGTCAGGGCTGGGATGTCTTCTGGGGTTGCTGTGCGGTAGGAAAATGCCACCTGGGGAGGGTGTCATGGTTCGTCTGCTCGGTGTCGGGTCGGCGCGTCTGTCCCGGTTGTGCTGGTCGAGCTTGTCGAGCCGCATCTCCCGCTGGTCGAGACCCATCTCCCGCTGGTCGAGCCGCCGGAGCCGCTAGGCGGAGGCGTGTCGAGACCAACACGGTTGGTTCGGGAAACCTTGCCAATGTGACCGTTTCTTCGTTTCTGGGTTCGCCGCCGACCCTTGATTGATTGTTTCTCGATCATGCGCCGCGTCAAGGACGGGCCTTCGGCCCGCCGGCTTCGCCGGCCGCGTTCGCGGTCCTTGACCCGGCACCCGATCGAGAAAAGATTTCGCCAGTATCGGGGCGGCGGCGAGGGTGTGGCGCGGAGATCACGTTACATGTTCGCGGACCGCGTAATCCGGGGTTGACCAGCATAAACAGGTAGCGGCGACGTGCTGTTTCGCATATAATTGGGGGTATGAACGAGATCGTCGACCAGCTCCTTGCCGGGCCACCTGTGGGTGCGTCCGAGGGGGAATTGGTCGACTGGATTTCTCGGCTCGAAGAGGTCAAGTGCGTCGCCGAGGCGGTGCAGGCAGAAGCGGCGGTACGTCTCGAGGACGCTGTCCGCACCCGGCAGGCTGAGGCTGGGGTTCCTGCCCGCAAGCTCGGCGAAGGGGTCGCCTCCCAGGTCGCGTTGGCGCGACGGATCTCACCCGCCAAAGGTGCAAGCGCGTTGGGGCTGGCGAAGGTGTTGGTGGCGGAGATGCCACACACCTTCGCATTGATGAAAGCCGGGTTGTTCTCACAGTGGCAGGCCACCATCCTCGCCCGCGAAACCGCCTGCCTCTCAGTCGAGGACCGCCGCGTCATCGACTACCAACTCTGCGCTCTCGACCCCGGCGGCGAACCGCCGGCGGTCGTGTCGATGGGGCTCAAACAGCTCGAGAACGCCGCGAAGAAGCTCGCGATCACCCTCGACCAGGAATCCGTCGTGGCTCGTGCTGCGAGCGCGGAGAAAGACCGTCGGGTCAGTGTCCGGCCGGCACCGGACACGATGACCTGGCTCGGTGCTTTGTTGCCGGTCAAGGACGGTGTCGCTGTCTACGCAGCATTGGATCAGGCCGCCAAAGCCGCCCAAGCGGCCGGGGATGAACGAACCCGGGGCCAGGTCATGGCCGACACCCTCATCGACCGAGTCACCGGACGCGCGGGCACCGAAGGGGTGAAGCCTCGGATCGAGGTCAAGATCGTGATGACCGCCGACACCCTCACCAACGACAGCAACCAGCCCGCCATGATCGAGGGCTACGGACCCGTCCCCGCAGGCTGGGCCCGCGAAGCACTCAACGACGCCGAGGTGTTCGTGCGACGACTGTTCACCGACCCCGCCGGCCAGCTCGTCGCGATGGAATCCCGAGCCCGGAGAGCGCCCGACGGGCTCGCCGAGTTCATCGCCACCCGCGACGGCGGGATCTGCCGCACCAACGGCTGCGACGCCCCGATCCGCAACGTCGACCACGTCGAACGCCACGCAGACGGCGGCGCAACAAGCGCCGAGAACCTCCAAGGGTTGTGCGAGCGATGCAATCAAGCCAAGGAAGCCCTCGGCTGGCAAGCCAGACCCGGACCAGACGGCAGCATCATCACCATCACACCCACCGGGCACACCTACACCAGCCCACCACCCGAGGCCTGGCAACCGGAGCCACCGCCGCTGTCAACAGCAGAGTTCGTGCTGCGCGACGTACTCCTCGACCACGACCTCGCCGCGTGAGCTTGCGGTGCTGGTCTGGTTCACCACCCAGCGTTGCCTTCGCCGTTGAAACCTTGGGTGGGGCTTTCACCGCGGGGCGGGTCTCCTGCTCCGCTTCCAACCGGCCGGAGTGCAGTTCGGACGGCCACGGTCGCCCATGACCTGCCGTTGCAGTGCGTCCTTGTGCTCCCGGTCCGCGCCCGCGGCGGCATGTTTCCGGCGTCGTCGAGGGAAAGGAGAATCACCTCCTCGGCGATCAGCATCAGCTCTCAGCCCTCCTCGGCTATGTCCTCTCCGGACGCGGCGTCGTAGAGGTAGATCTGCTCGCCCGCACGGGGGTCGCGGGCGGAGATCACGTGGAAGGCGGGGGAGGCGGGGTCGACGAGGTCGACGACCGAGGCGCCGGCGCCGAGCACGCCTCGTACGAGATGTGGCGGTGCGGTGGTGTCGATGCGGGTGACGACGCCGGGGGTCACCCAGACGGGTACGCCGGCGAGGAAGCCGCTGGCCTGGAAGTGCAGGTGTCCGGCGAGGATCACGCGTACGTCGCTGCTGCGGACCACGCGGCCCAGGGTCGAGATGTTCTGGAGGACGACGTCGGCGACCCACGGAAGGGACGCGAGATGGAGGGGCGGATGGTGGAGGACGAGGATCGTGCCGTCACGCGTCGGCGTGGCCAGCTCCTCGGTGAGGCAGGCGAGCTGGTGTTCGTCGAGGAAGCCGTGGGGCTTCCCCGGGACCAAGCTGTCCACGGTGACGATCCGGAGCTCACCCAGGAAGCTGACCGCCGCGCACAGATCCGAGTCGGGATGCAGCAGGCGGCCGCGGTCGCTCCCGTCGGGGTCGCGGTGTCCGCTGCCGAGCACCTCGCGGAACGGCCCGCGGGCATCGTGGTTGCCGGTCGAGTAGATGTGCGGGATGCCACGCTCGGCCGCGAACGCACCCACCCGATCCAGGACCGAGCGGCAGCCTTCGGCCGATCCATCATCGGCGATGTCGCCGCTGACGACGACCGCGTCGAGGCCGGGTACGTGGCGGGCGTCGCGCAAGATGCCCTCGAGCGCAGCCACGGCATCGACGCCGTCCATGTCGGGGCCGCCGGCGGAGACGTGGATGTCGGAGAGATGCAGGATCCGGGTCAACGTGGATCAGGCCCACTGACGGGAACGGTCGACGGCCTTGGTCCAGGAGGCGTACGCCTCATCGGCCGCATCGCGACGCGAGCTGTCGGGGGAGAAGGTGCGGTCCAGCGCCCAGGTGTCGCGGATCTCGTCGAACGAGGACCACACGCCGACCCCGAGACCGGCCAGGAACGCAGCCCCGAGACCGGTGGTCTCGACGTAGCGGGGGCGAGAGACGTCGACCCCGAGCTGGTCGGCCTGGAGCTGGCACAGCAGGTTGTTGGCGGCCGCACCGCCGTCGACGTTGAGCGAGGCGACGGGTGTCGGCATGGTGGCCATCACGTCGCGTACCTCGAAGGCGATCGCCTCCAGGGTCGCCCGCACGATGTGGGCACGGGTGGTGCCGCGGGTGATGCCGATGATCGTCCCGCGGGCGTCGGGGTCCCAGTGGGGCGCGCCGAGGCCGGTCAGGGCGGGCACGAACACGACGCCCTCGGAGGAGGTCACGGTGCGCGCCAGCGCCTCGGTCTCCGCGGCCGAGCCGATGATCTGCAGCCCGTCACGCAACCACTGCACCGCGGCGCCGGTCACGAAGATCGAGCCCTCGAGGACGTAGGTGACCTCGCCGGAGGGCGACATCCAGCCCGGCGAGGTGAGCAGTCCGGAGTCCGACCGTTGCGGTGTGGTGCCGGTGTTGGTCAGCACGAACGAGCCGGTGCCGTAGGTGCACTTGGAGTCACCGACCTCGAAGGCAGCCTGCCCGAACAGCGCGGCCTGCTGGTCGCCGGCCACACCGGCGATCGGCAGCGAGAGATCCAGGAAGGACCGAGGGTCGGTGACCACGCCCTCGCCCCAGTTGGGGCCGATCTCGGGCAGCGCGTCTCGGGGCACGCCGAAGAGCGAACACAGCTCGTCGGACCAGTCGTTGGTGTTGATGTCGAACAGCAGCGTGCGGGACGCGTTCGAGACGTCGGAGACGTGATGGAGCCCTCGGGTCATCCGGGCGATCAGGTAGGAGTCGACGGTGCCGATCGCGTAGCGCCCCGACTCCACATGGGCCCAGGTGTGCGGCTCGTTCTCGCGGATCCAGGCCAGCTTGGTCGCGCTGAAGTACGGGTCCAGGCGGAGCCCGGTCAGCTCGCGGACGCGGGCGTCGTGGTCGGCCATCGCGGAGCACATCGCCGTCGTACGCCGGTCCTGCCACACGATCGCGCGTCGCGGCGTCCCCAGAGTCTCCCGGTCCCACAGCACGACCGTCTCGCGCTGGTTGGTGATCCCGATGCCGACGAGGTCGTCCTTGCCGTGGGCCGCCAGCACCGTACGGCACGCCTCCAGGGTGGCCTGCCAGATCCCCTCCGGGACGTGCTCGACCCAGCCCGGGCTGGGGAAGTGCTGGTCGAACTCCTCATACCCCCTGGCCGCCACCTCGCCCTTCTCGGTGACGATCAGCGCGGTGACACCGGTGGTGCCGGCGTCGATGGCCAGGATCGCACTCACTTCGGGGTCCTGATGATGTCGAGGATGCGCCGGTCGATCCAGGACAGATCCTCGGCCACCCGCATCTCGTAGTTCTCGGTGGCGACCCAGGCGAGGAACCCCGAGGCGCCCTGCGCCGCGGCGTACGTCTCCAGCTCGGCCTCGATCTGCGGGGTGACCGGAACCTTCTCGGCCTCGGTCGAGGCGGTCAGATAGAGGTCGCTGAGGTCGAGGAGCCGTTTCAGCTCGGTGATCGGCGCGGCGTGGTCGTCGACCCGCAGATCGGCCGCGATGTCGTCGTTGCCGCCGTAGCCGGCGTCCTCGCGCACGACCAGAAGGGCGGCACTCTGCCGTCCGCGGCTGTCGCCGCCGGCCTCGTCGCCCGCGGCCAGGGCCGCCAGCAGCCGGCGCTGAAGCGGCTCGTCGGGGGAGGACGCGAGCCAGGCGGCCTCCATCGCCTCGACCACCTCGGGACCGGTCAGGATGTTGCCCTGGATCGCGTACGCCCCGTCCTCGGTCGAGCCGGTCAGACCGCCGGCCCAGTCGAAGCAGGACGGTCCGGTGTGGGACGCGGCGTTGCCGTCGACGTCGACGATGCCGACCTGACGGTGGTCGCGGCGCTCGTCCTCCTCCAAGAGCCGCTCGAGAGCGACCGAAGCGGTCGCACCCTCGTCCAGATGAGCGAGCGCGAGACCCTTGTAGGCGACGTTGGCCTCGGCCTGGGTGGCGATGGCTCCGACGCCCGCGACGGCGGCCGGGACGGCCGATCCGACGGCCAGGAACTTCGAAGCGACGGCCACACCCCAGGTGGGCTCCCCGGTGCCTGGATCAACTGCTCTGGCGACGATGGAGAAGGTCATGGCGCGACCCTATCCGTGAAATTTCGACCGGTTACGGCGTGTTTACGAATTGTCGTACACCTGACGGCAACGTTGGGCTTTGATTGAGGGATCCCTTCATCCCAATTTCGGAACTGAGTTTCGATCATGACCAGGAAGGACGTCATGACAACCGTGACGAAAGAAGAAACCCCCGAGCTGAAGAGAGTGATGGGGCCCTGGCTCCTGCTGCTCTTCATCGTCGGTGACATCCTGGGAGCCGGCGTCTACGCCGTGACCGGGACCATGGCCGGATACGTGGGCGGCATCTTGTGGCTGCCGTTCCTGCTCGCGTTCGTGGTGGCCACCATGACCGCCTTCTCCTACCTCGAGCTGGTGACGAAGTATCCCAGCGCCGCCGGTGCCGCGCTCTACACCCACAAGGCGTTCGGCATCCACTTCCTCACCTTCATGGTGACCTTCGCGGTCGCCTGCTCGGGCATCACCAGCGCGTCGACATCGGCCAACACGCTGGCGCAGAACTTCTTCGGCGGCCTGGAGATCAACGGCTGGATGGACGCCCCCAGCGAAGGCGTCGTCACCCTGGTGGCGTTGGGTTTCATGGTCCTGCTCGCGCTGATCAACCTGCGTGGCGTGGGCGAGAGCGTGAAGTTCAACATCATCCTCACCATCGTCGAGATGGTCGCGCTGAGCATCGTGATCGGTGTCGGCTTCTTCGTGATCGCCCAGGGCAAGGCCGACATGGCCGAGCTGGTCTCCTTCGAGGATTACAACAACATGGGCGCCGTCTTCGCGGTCACCGCGGCGACCTCGGTGGCGTTCTTCGCGATGGTCGGGTTCGAGGACGCGGTCAACATGGTCGAGGAGACCAAGGAGCCGGAGCGGATCTTCCCGCGCACCATGTTCATGGGCCTGGGCGCCGCCGCGCTCCTCTACATCCTGGTCGCCATCTCGGTGGTCAGCGTGCTCAGCCCGGGTGAGCTCGAGACCATCCGTGAGTCCGAGGGCCGGGCCCTGCTCGAGGTGGTCGAGAAGGGCGCTCCGGACTTCCCGATCGACAAGGTCTTCCCGTTCCTGGCGGTCTTCGCCGTCGCCAACACCGCGCTGATCAACATGCTGATGGCCAGCCGGCTGGTCTACGGCATGGCCAAGCAGCGGGTGCTGCCCAAGCAGCTGGGTGCGGTTCTGCCCGGCCGCCGCACGCCCTACATCGCGATCATCTTCACCACGGTGCTGGCGCTGCTGCTGATCTGGTACGTCTCCAGCGACCCGGACAGCAACATCGTCTCCAACCTCGGCTCCACGACCGCGCTGCTCCTTCTGTGCGTGTTCGCGATCGTCAACGTCGCCGCTGTGGTCCTGCGCAACCGACGTGGCGACACGGACAAGGTGTTCTTCACCGCGCCGAAGTGGGTGGCTCCGGTTGCCGCCCTGCTGTGCGTCTACCTGGCCGGCCCGTGGGTCGACCGCGACGGCATCGTCTACGAGATCGCCGGCGGTCTGATGGTCATCGGACTGATCCTGTGGGCGGTCACCTGGCTGATCAACAAGTTCGCCAACAAGGACGATGAGCCGCCGCACTTCCAGGACATCGAGCACATGGACGTCAACCCGGAGGACGACAAGTAACCGGGTGACTTCGGCCGGGGCCGGCGTACGTTCTCCGATGGGGAGGTGCGCCGGCCCTGTCGTGTCTGAGATGACTTCGTAACCACCGTCCTATCCGCGTACCCTGAGCCTCGTGAACGACGCCTTCCCCTCTCTCGAGCAGCTGCACGCCATCGGAGCCCTCCAGCAGCCGACCTATTCCGACCCGGCCGCGCTGGCCGCGGCGGTCGAGAAGCTGAGGAACCAGCCGCCGCTCGTCTTTGCGGGGGAGTGCGACCAGCTCAAGAGCTCGATCGCCGCCGCCGGCCGTGGTGAGGCGTTCATCCTGCAGGGCGGCGACTGCGCCGAGGTCTTCGCCGAGGCGACCGCCGACAACACCCGCAACAAGCTGCGCGTGCTGCTGCAGATGGCAGTGGTCCTGACGTACGCCGCCTCCGTCCCGGTCGTGAAGATCGGCCGGCTCGCGGGGCAGTACGCCAAGCCGCGCTCCTCCGACACCGAGACCCGCGACGGGGTGACCCTGCCGGCCTACCGCGGCGACGCCGTGAACGGCTTCGAGTTCACCGAGGAGTCCCGCATCCCCGACCCCCAGCGGCTGCTGGACGTCTACCACGCCTCCTCCTCGACGCTGAACCTCGTGCGCGCGTTCACCACCGGCGGCTACGCCGACCTGCGCCAGGTGCACACCTGGAACTCCGAGTTCGTGCGCAACTCGCCCGTCGGTGCGAAGTACGAGGCGATGGGCTCCGAGATCGAGCGCGCGATCGCGTTCATGGAGGCCATCGGCGCCGACCCGGAGGAGTTCCACCGGGTCGACTTCTACTCCTCCCACGAGGCGCTGCTGCTCGAGTACGAGCACGCGATGACCCGCATCGACTCGCGCACCGAGACGCCCTACAACGTCTCCGGCCACTTCGTCTGGATCGGTGAGCGCACCCGGCAGCTCGACGGCGCCCACGTCGAGTACTTCCGCCACCTCAACAACCCGATCGGCTGCAAGCTCGGCCCCACCGCGACCCCCGACGACGCGCTCGCGCTGGCCGCCAAGCTCAACCCGAAGAACGAAGAGGGCCGGCTCACCTTCATCACTCGCTTCGGCGCGGGGAAGGTGCGCGACGGGCTGCCCGGGCTGGTCGAGAAGATCACCGCCGAGGGCGTCAACGTCACCTGGATCTCCGACCCGATGCACGGCAACACCTTCTCCACCTCCAACGGCTACAAGACCCGCCGCTTTGAGGACGTCCTCGACGAGGTCCAGGGCTTCTTCGACGTCCACCACGCCCTCGGCACCGTCCCCGGCGGCATCCTGGTGGAGAACACCGGCGACGACGTCACCGAGATCATCGGTGGCGGCGAGGAGCTCGACGAGGCCGGCCTCGTGCACCGCTACGAGTCCGTCGTCGACCCGCGGTTGAACCGTGTGCAGTCCCTGGAGATGGCCTTTCAGGTCGCCGAGATGCTCCGCTCCCGCTAGTCCCGCGCCCAGGCCAACTGCATGATCTCCTCGCCGTCGCGGAGGGTGCTGCGGTTGCCGGTGTCGGTGAAGCCGGTGCGCTCGTAGAGACGCTGGGCGCGCCGGTTGTCGGTGCGGGTCCACACGCTGAGGCCCTCCCAGTCGCGTGACTGGAGGTCGCGGATCATCTCGGTGCCGACATGAGAACCCCAGACCGCCGGGTCGACGAAGACCATCGAGAGGTGGCCGTAGCCGGGGAGCGGGACGCCGTCGACGAGGTAGGTCTCGGCCACCAGCATTCCCGCGGGGCGAGGGCCGTAATGGGCGAGCAACGCGAGCTCGGCCGCTGCCAGCTTCCCCTCAACCCTGCGGATCCGACCCGCCGTGGCGTTGCGCCGACGAGCGGCATTGGCGGCCCGCCAGATGTCGACGGCGACGGCGCGCTGCTCGGTGCTGTCGATCTCGGCGACGATGATTCTCGGCATGTGCAGGACGCCGGGCTACAGCGTCATCAGCCAGATGCCGAGCACGAGCGTCACGATCATGAAGATGGCGCCTACCCACAGCAGCACGACCCAGGTCGAGGGGTTGTCCTCGGCCTCGCCGGCCATCAGGGAGGAGACGTACTCCTGCTGCGCGCCGTAGTCGCCGAAGTCCTGCTCGAGAGGCTCCTGCTCGCCGACGTATCCATAACCGCTCTGCCAGTCGTTGGTCCCCTCGGTGGCAAAGGCCTCCTCGGCGTAGCCGGTCGCATAGGCGGGCTGGGTGTCGTAGACCTGATCGGTCGAGGTCTCCTCCGGCACCGCCTCCGAAGGCGGGGCCCAATGACGCGCCTTCCCGTTCCGCGACTCCTGCACGAGCGTCCCGGAGGGCTCGACGAAGGGTCGGTACGCAGCTTCGGCCGTGGCCTCGGAGACCGGCTCCGGCTCGGGGATCGGGCCGGGGACAGGATCGGGCCCTGGGACGGGCTCCGGGGCGGGGACGGGTTCGGGCCCTGGGACCGGCTCGGGCTCCGGGACCGGCTCGGGCTCCGGGACGGGGCTCGGGTCAGGGCTCGGGTCTGGGAAGGGCGAGGGGTCCGGGAGCGGCGACGGCTCCGGATCAGGGATCACGGCGTCGGTGCCGGTCGGCCTCTGCGCCGGCGGCGGTGTGGTCGGTGGTGCGAAGGCCGAACGGACCGCAGTGGACTCGTTCGGCTCGTCGTCGGTGTCGAGGCGCTCCTCGACGTCGGGGGACGTGCGCCTCGAGGTGCGCTCGGCGGGCTCGTCCTCCGCAACCGCGGCCGACGACGCCGGGCCGGGCAGGTTGTCGTCGCCGTAGGCGCTGATCCGGGGCAGGCTCAGGGAGGTCTGCTCCGCTTCGGGAACGTCGTCGATCGCCTCCGGGGCGGTCGACGCGGCCGGCTTCCGGATCACGGTCGACTCGTTGGGCTCGTCGGACCCCGGCGTACTGTCGTCGTTCGCAGCAGCGTGCGTGGCTTCGGGCTTCGCTTCAGCACTGGACACGGGTGGCGTCCTTTCCTCTACATCGATGGAGTCGGCCTCGGCGGCTCGGTCGGGCTCCGTGGCGACCTCGAGACCGCACATCGGACACGTGGGCTCATCAGCGAACCGGTGTCCACACTGTGCGCAGCTGGTCATGCCACCCCCATGGCGTCGAAGATCACTCTCGTGCAGTTCCCAGCGTAGACGACCGGAGTGAGGGCGAGCGGTGAGCCAGCTCGTCCGCAGGTGCCGAGCGAGGGAGTGTCCAGGCCGAACATGGTGGTCACCTGTCCGATCGGTGCGCCGATGCGCGCAGATCGCGGAGCAGCGCCATGTCGGGGTTGTCCGCGTCGCGGGAGCCCGGCGTCTCGAGGATGAAGGGCACCCCGGCAGTCGCCGGATGAGCGAAGAGCTCCTCGAAAGCCCGGGTGCCGATGTGGCCGCGACCGATCTGCTCGTGGCGGTCGAGATGCTTGCCGCGTACGTCCTTGGAGTCGTTGGCATGGATCAGCCGGAGCCGCCCGGGGCCGCCGATCTCGACGATCTGATCGACGCATGCGGTGGCCCCACCCGGCTCGTCGAGCGGGGCCCCGGCGGCGAAGACGTGGCAGGTGTCCAGGCAGATCCCGGCCTTGGGGTGGAAGTCGACTGCGTCGAGGTAGGTGGGCAGATCCTCCACACCCGCGCACAGCGACCGTCCCTGCCCGGCGGTCGGCTCCAGCAGCAGCCAGGGAGCGTCGTCGGCAGAGATCTCGTCTAGCACGGGGAGCAGCGCCTCGCGTACCTGCTTCATCGCGGCAGCGTGCTTCTCGACCGCGTCGCCCTCGGGAGAGACGAACGAGCCGGTGTGGATGACGACGCCCTCGGCGCCGATCTCGGCGGCCCGGCGCAGGTTGTGCGCGACCAGGGCAGCCGACCTCTCGTACGTCGCCGGGGTCGGTGAGCCGAGGTTGACCAGGTAGGGAGCGTGGATGAAGGCACGCATCCCGCGCCGTTCGAGCTCGGCCCGAAAGGCCCTGTCCTCGGCCGGCTTGCCGGCCGAGAGCGCCCAGCCCCGCGGGTTGCCGACGAAGATCTGCAGGGTCTCGCCACCGACCGCGTCGGTGTTGGCGAGGGCACCGGCGACGAGGCCCTTGCCGACCTGTACGTGGGTGCCGATCGGGTTTCTCAGGGTCAAGATCAGTTCAGCCAGATCGTGATCATGGAGCCGTAGGGCGCCTCACCGCTCGCGGGTTCCTGACGCGTCACGTAGCCCAGCCCGAGGATGATCTCTGCCTCCGGCAACTCCGTGACCTGGAACCCGGCGGACTCGAGTGCCTGTCGGGCGGTCGCCTTGTCGGCGCCGACGACGTTGGGGACCGGCACCGCGGCCGGGCCCTTGGCCACGACCAGCGTCACGGTCTCGCCCTTGGGGAGCGTGCCGGAGCTCGGGCTCTGGCTGAGCACGGTGCCGGGCTGGATCTCCTGGTTCTCCTCCTCGGTGATCTCGACCTTCAGGCCGTCGGCCTCCAGCGACTTCTTGGCTCGCTCGGCGCTGCGGCCGGTCCAGTCGATGATGTCGACGGGTGCCGGGCCCTTGCTGATCACGAGGACTACGGCCTTGCCGGGGCGCACCAGCGTGCCGGGTCGGGGCTGGGAGTTGATGACGTGGCCCTCGGGGACATTGTCGTTGAACCTCTTGATCGGATCGCCGACGTTGAGCCCGACATCCTGGATCAGGTCTTGGGCATCGTCGGCGAGCATGCCCTTGACCTTGGGCACCGAATACTCCTCCACGCCCTTGCTCACGCTGATCTCGACCGTCGCGCCGGGGAGCGCCTTGTGGCCGCGACCGGGGTCGGAGTCGATGACCACGCCCTTGTCGACCGTCTCGGAGAACTCGGTGTTGGCCGTGACCTCGAAGCCGGCCTCCTGCAGCTCCGTGGTCGCCGCCGCCTTGCTCAGGCCGGCCACCGACGGCACCCGCTCGTAGCGGCCGTCGACGAACCACCAGATGCCGGTCGCCACCAGGGCGACGGCGACCACGGCGGCGGTGATCGCGATCGGACCCTTCCAGGGCGCCGGCATGCCTCGACGCTGCTTCGGCTGCTTGGGGGTGGGAGCGATGCGTACGTTCTCCTCGGGCTCGCTCAGCGAGAGCCGTGCGCCCGAGGGGAGGCCGACGGGAGGCGGTCCCGGCGGGCCCGAAGGACGGCCCGGCGGCGGACCGGAGGGTCCCAGGCCGAGCGCGGGCAGGACCGCGGTCGATTCGGCGCTGGACTCGTCGTGGGTACGTGCCGGGAAATCGGCGGCCCGAGTCCCGTCGTCGGCTGCGCCGGCGGTGGGGAGCGCCAGGTCGGCGGTGAGGTCGGGGTCGTCGAAGATGCCCGCCGACAGGGTGGCCATGACGCGGGTGACCATGCGCAGCAGCACGCCGGCGTCGGCGGGGCGCAGCTCCGGGTCGCGGGCGGTCGCGCGGGCGACCAGCGCATCGACGTATCGCGGGATTCCGGGCGCGGCCTTCGACGGCGGCGGGATGTCCTCGTGGACGTGCTTGTAGGCGATGTCGACCGGGGACGGTCCGCTGTGGGGCTTGCGCCCGGTGAGCAGCTCGTAGAGCACGACGCCGACGGCGTAGACGTCGCTGCGCGGCCCGGACTTGGACTCGGTGACCAGCTCGGGCGCCAGATAGGAGACCGTGCCGACCAGGTTGCCGGTGGTGGCGTCGTTGGAGTTGTTGGTCATCACCCGCGCCAGACCGAAGTCGGCGACCTTGACCCGCTGCGAGATCGAGCCGGGGCCGGTGGTGATGAGCACGTTCTCGGGCTTGATGTCGCGGTGCACGATCCCGACCGCGTGCGCCGCGGTCATCGCGCTCAGGATCGGCTCGACGTACGCCAGCGCCTTCGCGGCGCCCAGCGGCGCCTGCGACGCGATCGTGTCGCGCAGGGTGTGGCCCTCGATGTACTCCATCGCGAGGAAGGCGACGCCGTCGTCCTCGTCCTGGTCGTAGACGGCGACCACGTTGGGGTGGGACAGCTTCGCGGCAGACCTGCCCTCGCGTACGAACCGGTCGGCGAAGTTGCCCTCCTCGTCGAGGTCCTGGTGCATGACCTTGACGGCGACGATGCGGTCCAGCCGGGTGTCGTGGGCGACGTAGACCGTCGCCATCCCGCCCTTGGCGACCTTCTCGACGATCCGGTAACGCATCCCCAAGACCTTGCCCAGAAGGGGGTCGGATGCGGTAGCCGAGCCTCCGCCGTGGCGTCCGACGACGCTGTCACGGGGGTCCGCCTCACTAGCCACGCGATCCTCCTGTCTCCGGTTGGAGAAGTATTCCGGACCGGGCAATGGTACGGACCAGCGGGTCCGACTCACGACTTTCCGCAGTGGCTACCCGGGCCGGTAATGTGATTGTTATGAGCGAATTGCGGCTGGCCGAGCAGGATCTGGGTGTCCTGGTGGATGAGTGGATCGACTGGGCCACGGCCGCGTCGCAGCTCGGTGTGACCGTGGGGAAGGTGCGCACCATGATCCGCGAGCACGAGCTCGCCGCGGCGGTTCCTCCGGGGATGAAGGGCCAGCACATCCCGGCCCTGTTCATCCAGGACGGTCTGCCGGTCAAGGGCCTGGGCGGGCTGCTGCACGTGCTCCACGACGGACGCTACGACGACCGCGAGATCATCGCCTGGCTCTTCCTCGACGACGATCTGCCCGGCCGCCCGATCGACGCACTTCGTGAGAACCGCGGGTCGGAGGTCAAGCGCCGGGCTCAGGCCATGGCACTCTAGGCCGAGCCCGGTCCCGTACGTCTCGGAGGAACCCGTGAGGTCGAAGTCTGCCCTGGTTGGCCTGCTGCTCGCAGTCGCGCTGGCGCTGTTCGCCGGATGCGGTGGTGGATCCGGAGACGGGTCCGGTTCGGGGGAGGGCCAGAAGAGCGGCACCGACCCCGAGAGCGGGGTCGCCTGGATCGCGGAGTCGGACCTGCCACCTGAAGGGGTGGAGACGCTGGAGCTGATCGACGCGGGCGGCCCGTTCCCGTATCCGGGCAAGGACGGGAGCACCTTCGGCAACCGCGAGGGGATCCTGCCGGACGAGGCGTCGGGCTACTACGCCGAATTCACGGTGCCCACGCCCGGCTCCGAAGATCGTGGCGCGCGGCGTATCGTCACCGGTGAGGGTGGAGAGTTCTACTACACCGAGGACCACTACGAGTCGTTCTCACGGATCGACCGGGGGTGATGGGAATGAGCGGACTGGCAGGTCTTCTTGCCGGGAGGACCGATCCCGGCGTCTATCGCTGGCACACCGAGCTGGCGGCTGCTGATCTCGCCGACTCGGTGGCTGCGGCCGGCTGGTCGCTGGCCGAGGTCTCCGACGTCGCCGAGACCAAGGACGAGGTGCTGGCCGCCATCGGCGCCGCACTCGGGTTCCCGGCCCACTTCGGCCGCAACCTCGACGCGCTGTGGGACTCGCTGCGCGACCTCGCTGCGCCGACGGTGCTGCTGTGGGAGACGTGGGGGAGCGCTGCGTACGCAGATCGTGCTGGTTTCGACAAGATCGTCCGGGTCCTCACGGACCGTGCGGCGGAGATCTCCGAGGACCGGCCGGCGTTCACCGTGCTGCTGCGCGGGGACGGCCCGGAGACCGATCTGACCGATCTGGGCTGATCACCCGACGGTGACGGTTCGGGTCGGGTAGCCGGTGGCTCCGTCGGGAGCGGGCGGCGCCTCCCAGTCGGTCTGCGGTTCGCCGGTGCGGTCGAAGGCACGCGCCTGGACCCGGTGCTCGCCCTCGGTCGCGTCCCAGCGGTAGGTCCACTGACGCCAGGTGTCGATGCTGTCCTCGGCGGCGAGCTCGGCGGGCTGCCAGGGACCGTCGTCGATGCGTACCTCGACCTTGCTCACGCCGCGGTGCTGCGCCCAGGCGACGCCGGCGACGGTCCGTTTGCCGGGCATGACGTCTTCACCGGGCAGGTCGATGCGGCACTGCGTCTTGATCGGGCCCTCGGCAGACCAGCCGCGGTCGGTCCAGTAGGCGCGGAAGTCGGCGAAGCGGGTGACCTCGAGCTCGGTGAGCCACTTGGTCGCCGAGACGTAGCCGTAGAGGCCGGGGACGACCATGCGGACGGGGAAACCGTGGTCGCGGGTCAGGGGTTCGCCGTCCTGGGCGATCGCGAGCAGCGAGTCGCGGCCGTCGGTCAGCGCCTCGAGCGGGGTGCCGATGGTGATGCCGTCGGCACCGGTGGACTTCACCGCGTCGGCATCAGGATCGACGCCGGCCCGCGCGAGGACGTCGCGGATGCGTACGCCGGTCCAGGTGGCGTTGCCGATCAGGTCGCCGCCGACCTCGTTGGAGACGCAGCAGATCGTCACCCGGCGCTCGTAGAGCGGCATCGCGAGCAGGTCCTGGTAGGTCAGCTCGACGGGGTTGTCGACCAGGCCGTGGATCTTGAGCCGGTAGTCGGCGACATCGAGGCGTGGGGTGAGCAGGGCGATGTCGATCCGATAGAAGTCCTCGACCGGGGTCAGGTGGGGCGTGAGGCCATCGATACGGAGCTCCGCGCCCGCCGGGAGGGGCGCGGCGGGAGAGACGGTCGCGGGGATCGCGACCTTCGTCGCCGGGTGGCGGCGGCCGGTGACCACCTTCGCGCCGACCCCGCTCGCCACCCCCACCGCGGTCACGGCCGAAGCCGCCACCAGGAACCTACGGCGGTCGAACCCGTCGGGTGCCTCCGCCTCGATGGCTGCGCCGGTCCGCGAGGCCTGCCTCAGGCGTCGGGTCAGCAGGACCAGTGCGGTGATGCCGGCGGCCAGCCCGATCAGCAGCGCGATGATCCCTGCTGTCCCGTTTCCAGATCGGTCGGCGAGCAGGGCGGCGATGTCCACGGCGCCGAGGATCAGCAGCATGCCTACGCCGAGCGCGAGGCGGCGTACGGCCAGGGCACCGGCCACGCCGAGCAGGCCCAGCGTCACGAGCGCGACGCAGGCCAGCAGGATCGGCTTGTCGGCGGTGCCGAAGGTGGCGACCGCCGCCTCCTTGAGCCAGCGCGGGGTGAGGTCGATGACCCGGTCGCCGAGCGCGAGCAGGGGAGAGGCGCCGCCGGCGAGGGCGGCGATGAGCTCGGCGATGCCGAGGCCGAGTACGCCGGAGGCCACCCCGGCGACAGGGCCGACGACGGGGCGGCTCGGGAGCGTGCGGGATGTCATGCTGTGGGTTCGTGGCTGCTCGATGCTCGGATGGGACCAATCCTCCCACTCTTCGGCTGCGAATCCGTGGTGAGAGCTGTCGATTCTGTAGGAGGGAGTGCGCGTGCGGCGAGCGTTGCGGGTCGTGGGCGAGGAGTCGTCACGCGACCCGGATGACGGCCTGGACGCGGCGGGGGTGCTCGCCGCGGTCGCGGGTGGTGATCTGCACGCCTTCGGACGGATCTACGACGATCTGGCTCCGCTCGTCTTCGGCGTGGCGCGGCGGGTGGTGCGGGACCCCTCCCGCGCGGAGGAGGTGACCCAGGAGGTGTTCACCGAGGTGTGGCGCCAGGCTGCTCGGTTCGACGCGTCGCGTGGTTCTGTGCGGACCTGGGTGCTGACGATCGCGCACCGGCGTGCGGTGGACACCGTGCGCTCCTCGGAGGCCTCGCGTGCGCGAGAGGAACACGTCGCCCGGCGCGAGCCGGTCGAGGTCGCCGGCCCGGAGGACGCGGTGGTCACGGCCTCGGAGCACGATGGCGTACGCCGCTGCCTGGAGTCGCTCACGCCGCTGCAGTCGCAGGCCGTGCGGCTCGCCTACTACCAGGGCTTCACCTACCCCGAGGTCGCGGAGATGCTCGGCCGGCCGCTGTCGACGGTGAAGACGCGCATGCGGGACGGGCTGATCCGTCTCCGGGACTGTCTGGCCCAGGCAGAGGCCGAGGGAGGGACTCACGATGGCGCCTGACGTACACGGACTGCTCGGTGCCTACCTCCTCGACGCGCTGGAACCGAGGGAGCGTGCAGAGTTCGAGGCCCACCTGGCGGCCTGCGCCGAGTGCCGCGAGGAGGTCGACTCGCTGCGGCCGGCGACCGCATCGTTGGCCGGTGGGGTCGCCGCGACACCGCCCGCTCCGCTGCGCGCCCAGGTGCTGCGTACCGTCTCCCAGACGCCGCAGCTGCCACCCGTGGTGGCTGCGGATCGGCCACGCCGCCGGTGGCTGGCGCTCGCGGTGGCCGCGGCCGCCGTGCTGCTCATCGGCGTCGGGGTGAGCGTCGGAGTGGTCGTGGGAGACGACGATCCGCCCACCATGACCGCCGCCCAGGTGATCTCGGCCCCGGACGCGAAGATGCACAAGGAGGACACCTCCGACGGTGAGCTGATGGTCGCGATGTCGCCAGAGATGCACATGGTTGCCGTGGACGCTGCCCGCCTCGACTGTCCCACCGGCATGACCTACCAGGTCTGGTGGCACACCGCCGCCGGGATGGAGTCCGCCGGAGTCCTGGGCGAGGAGATGTCGGTCGCCGTACCTGTCGAGGACGGCGACCTGATGGTCACCATGGAACCGGTCGGCGGCTCCGACGAACCGTCCGACAAGGTCCTTTTCGAGATGCCCGCGACCTCGCTCTAGCCGAGACGTCAGTTAGGTCGGCCGAGACGTCACTCCGGTCGACCGAGATGGCATCCAGGTGACGTCTCGGCCGACCGGAGTGACGCTTCGGCCGACGTACGTGACGTCTCGGCCGACGTACGTGACGTCTCGGCGTCAGAGGGTGCGCTGGGTGGCGGCGGTGGCGAGGGCGCGGAGGACTTCGGCGGCGTTCGCGTCGAGGACTCGTGACGTCCTGGCGTCGTCGAGGGCGGTGAGGCCCTGGTCGGCGAGCTCGGTGATGGTCTTCTCGACCTGCTGCTCGGCGCCGGAGGAGGCGATGATCGTACGCAGCGTGGAGACCTGGTCCTCGGTGAGCGGCTGGCCGAGGGAGCGGTCCAGGAGATCGGCTTCGGCGGGAGCCGAGCCGGTCAGGGCGAGGGCGACCAGGACGGTGCGCTTGCCCTCGACGAGGTCGTCGCCGGCGGGCTTGCCGGTGACGGACGGATCGCCGAAGACACCGAGCAGGTCGTCGCGGAGCTGGAAGGCCTCGCCGACGGGCAGGCCGTAGGCCGAGAGCGCCTCGATCTGGTCGGCGGAGGCGGCTGCGAGGGCGGCGCCGACGTGGAGGGGGCGCTCGACGGAGTACTTGGCCGCCTTGTAGCGCACCACCTTCATCGCGGCCTCGACGTCCGCGACACCACGGGCCTGGACGGTGATGTCGAGGAACTGCCCGGCGATGACCTCGCTCCGCGTGTGGTCGAACACCGAGAGCGCGGCGGCGGTCTCGGCAGCCCCGAAGCCAGAGGTACGCAGCAGCTCGTCGGACCAGGTCAGCAGCAGGTCTCCGAGGAGCACCGCGGCGGCATCCCCGTAGGCACGGGACCGCCCGGGCCAGCCGGCCGCGGAGTGGTCCGCCTCGAACGCGCGGTGCGCGGCCGGGGCGCCGCGCCGGGTGTCGGAGTCGTCGATGACGTCGTCGTGGACGAGAGCCGAGGCCTGGAGCAGCTCGAGCGCGGCGGCCGCCCGTACGAGCGACTCCTCCTCGGCCGGAGCAGGGGAGGGGTGGACGGCGCGGAAGCCCCAGTAGCAGAATGCGGCGCGCAGCCGCTTGCCACCGGACATCGACTCTCGGGCCCGGCGCAGCAGCGGTTCGACCTCGTCCCCGAGCGCGGCCAGCCGCTCGGTCTGCATCGCGAGGAAGGTGTCCAGAGCCCCCTGGACGCGACGGCGGAATTCATCGGCGTCCCACGTTTCATTCACTCTCTGAGCCTAGGCCACTGCCTACGATGGTCCGATGGTGACCGGACGTGGACGCTCCCTCGCGGAGCTGATCAACGAGGGCGAGCGCTCGTTCTCCTTCGAGTTCTTCCCACCCAAGGACGAGGCCGGTGAGGAGCAGCTGTGGAACGCGATCCGTACGTTGGAGCCCTACCGGCCGACCTTCGTGAGCGTCACCTACGGCGCCGGCGGCTCGACCCGTGACAAGACCGTCGCCATCACCGGCCGGATCGCCGCGGAGACCGAGCTGCTGCCGGTCGCCCACCTGACCTGCGTCGGCCACACCCGTGACGAGGTCGCGGGGATCCTGGACTCCTACGCGGCGAAGGGTGTCGAGCACGTGATGGCGCTGCGCGGCGACCCCGCCGAGGGGCCGCGCGCCGACTGGACCCCGACGCCGGGCGGACTCGACTATGCGATCGACGTGGTGAGGCTGGCCCGGGAGCGCGGCGACTTCCGCATCGGTGTCGCCGCCTTCCCCGAGGGCCACCCGAGCGCCGAGTCGCTCGAGACCGATGCCGACGTGCTGGTCGCCAAGGCGGAGGCCGGCGCCGAGTTCGCGGTCACCCAGATGTTCTTCCGCGCGGCCGACTACTTCGGCCTCGTCGACCGGGTCCGTGCCCGCGGGGTCGACATCCCGATCCTGCCCGGGATCATGCCGATCCTGAACCTCGCCGCCATCCGCCGTCAGAGCGAGCTGATCGGCGCCCAGGTCCCCGAGGAGATCGTCGAGCGCCTCACTGCCGCCGGCCCGGAGCCCGCCGACATCCGTGCCGAGGGGATCGCCGTGGCCGCCGAGCTGTGCCAGGAGCTCCTCGACGGAGGCGCTCCGGGGCTGCACTTCTACACGCTCAACCGCTCCAAGGCGACGCTGGAGATCTTCGCCAAGCTCAACGTGACGCCCTAGCCTGCGCTCACTTCTCGGCAGGCCCGATCGACTGCGCGACCAGCGCGGAGGACAGCCCGGTGAACGGCAGCCCGGAGCCGGGCGTGGCGTGGGCACCGGCGGCATAGACGTTCGGGACAGGGGTGCGCGGACCGAGGCGCTGGAACACCGTGCTCCGTCCCACCCATTTCACGCCCAGCGGGGACCCGCGCCAGCGGCGTACGAGCTCGGCGGCGCCCAGGTCTACACGGTGCACCACGTGCTCGCGCAGGTCGATCTTGTGGCGGGCCAGCGCGAGCAGGACGTCCTCCATCAGCTTGCCGTAGGAGTGGACCGTCCAGGCGTGCTGGCCCTCGGGCGCGAGCCCGCGGGTGCGTACGACAAGGGTGGGCTCTCCGTGCAGGACCAGCTCGTCGGGCAGGTCGAGCAGGTGCTCGGGCAACGAGGAGAGCCCGAGGTGGAACGTCATCGGCGGGATCGCCGGCAGGGTGCGGTCCACCAGCGGCCGCAGTGCGGGCAGCGAGCGCGGGTCGAAGGCGACCACGACCGCGCCGTCGGCGCCGACGTCGATCTCGCCGGCGGTGGTGCTGACCGCGACCGCGCGTCCGTCGCGGACCACGATGTCCTCCACCTGGGTCGCGGTCTGCACCGAGACCCGGCGGGTCGCCATCCGGGCGGCGAGCACCTCGGCGACCACGCTCATCCCGCCCTCGATCCGCCACACGCCGAAGCGCTGCTCGAGATAGGCGGTGAGCCCCGCCCAGGCAGGTACGTCACGCAGCTCCTGCCCCGCCGCGACGAACGGGTGCGCCGCGACCAGCCGGAGCCGCTCGTCCTTGAACGTCTTGCGCAGCCGCTTGTGGAGGGTCTCGCGCGACCGGAACCGCTCCGCGACGGCCGCGGGCAGCGCCGAGGGCTCCCACGGCACCTCGAAGTAGTGCTGGCGCAGCACCTCCCAGTCCTCGCTGAACCTGGCGACATAGTCGGTCCACTGCTGGCCCATGCCCGGGCCCAGCTCGTCGAAGGCCGCCAGCTGGGCGCCGCGGGTGCCCCCGGGCACCGCCACCGAGGTCTTGTCGGCGAACCGGTGCTCGCGGATGACGTCCATCGGCACCAGCTCGAGCTCGCGCTCCGCGGGTCGCCCGGACTTGCGGAACAGGTCGCGCATCACCGCTGGCAGCAGCGTCGAGGTCGCCGAGGCGTCCCAGGTGAACCCCTCCTCGCGTACCGGCACCAGCGCGCCGCCGAGCTGACCGGAGGCCTCGAGCAGGGTCACCGAGTGGCCGAGCTTGGCCAGCCTCGCCGCGCTGGCCATCCCGGCGTACCCGCCCCCGAGAACGACGACTCTGGTCACGTCGCCACCTCCGTAGCGCAAGCGCAAGAGTACGGACGCGACGACGTGTTGTTCCTACTGTTCACTCGCTGGCGCTCGCTCACTGGACGGGGTAGGGCTTGGTGGCGCCGTCGGAGGGCCCCTCCGGCGGTGGGGCACCCCGTCTTCCGCGGCGGGTGAGTCTGCGCCAGCCGCCGCGAACGGTGCGGACGATGAAGTACACCAGCACCAGCCCGGCCGCCAGCAGAACGGCGGCGATGCCGGCGGCAGCCAGCGGGTGCTCGGTCGCGAACCACACCACGCCGAGGACGAGGCCGTCCTCGGCCAGGCTGACCACCGAGTTGGAGACCGGCTCGGGGGAGGAGTTGACCGCCAGCCGCTCGCTGGCCTTGACCAGGTGGGACATGAACGCCGAGGTGCCGCCCACGACGCCGCCGACGGCCGCGTTCAGCGAGTCGGCCTCACCGGCGAGCAGGACGCCGATCACGGCGCCGATCGTGGGCCGGATCACCGTGGAGATCGAGTCCCAGGTCGAGTCGATGTAGGGCACCTTGTCCGCGACGAACTCGATCGCGAACATCACCCCCGCGGCCGCGAGCACCGGCCAGGTGCCGAGCACGTCGGGGATCTCCTCGGCTCCGGTCGTGCGCTGCACGACGCCGAGCACCAGCACGACCAGGTAGGCGTTGATGCCACTGGCCCATCCGCTGGAGAAGGTCAGCGCGAGAGATTCCATGGGGACATCTTGGCGTACGCCTCCCCGAAGCGGGTCGAGACCCGGCTGCGTCGCGGATCGAGCGCCGATCTCGGTATTTACCCTGGTTGCATCCCGTACGGCAGAATGGGTTGACCGATACAGACCCCCACGTGGCAAGGAGACCGGATGACCATGACGACACCCGACGAGAACGAAGGTGTGGTCGTGAACGAGGACCCGGAGGCTGCCGTTGAGGTGGCCGCCCTCGCGGCCGACCCTGCGCCGCGGGAGATGACGTGGGCGATCCGGCTGATCATCGGACTGATCGCGTTCAGTGCCGTCGTGGTCGTGGTGATGGTGCTGCGTTCCGACGACCTGGTGCGCGCGTGGGCGGAGGGCAACCCCTCGGCCAAGCGCATCCTGGAGACCGAAGGGCTCGAGGCTCTGATCAACCCGCCCACCGACAACCGGGTCAGCGCGCCGGCCTTCATCGCCCCGGCGATCACCCTGTTCGGGGTGATGGCGACCATGATGGGCGTGCTCGCGGTCTTCCTCCGTAACGGCTTCGAGTGGGCCCGCATCACGATCACCTTCTTGGTGTTCATCTCCGCCGTGGCCAGCGTCGGCGGCATCCTGACCGGCCCGCCGGTGATTATCAGCGTGCTCACCGCGGTCGCGATCGTCATCGCCGTGGCTCTGCTGGTGGTCATGTGGCTCCCGGCGAACACCCGCTACATCCACCCGCCGCACCAGATCCGCGGCGCTGTCGCCGACGATTGAGCGGCCCGCAACAGCTTCTCGACACACCCCGTCCCGGTACGTCCTTGTGACTGTCGGTGGCGGGGTGTAGTTTGATCCTGTGTTCGAACAGATGTTCGAACACCCAGGCTCTGGCGGGTGTCGTCCTCGACCCCCGGCGCCCGCCGGAGCCGTCCACTGCGGGGTCGACCTTTGAGCGAGAAGGACGACCCCGATGCATCTGCTTCCGGCGACGACACACAACTACCTCTTCCGCGCCACCGAGACCCTCTCGGAAGCCATCGTGGCCGGCGACGTGCCGAGCAGGTACGCCATCGCGCACGTCGCAGCCCTCCAGGCCGCCGCCGCGTTGATCGCCGCCCGCACCGACCCCGTCGAGGCCGCCAGTCGCGCCGGACGTCGCCGTCCCTGGAACGCCTGGGTCCGTCTCAAGAAGGTGGCGCCCGAGCTCTCCGAGTGGGCCGACTACTTCGCCGCCGGCGCCGCCAAGCGCGCCGCCGCGGAGGCGGGCTCGATCCGGGCCGTCACCGCGGAGGAGGCCGACGACCAGGTGCGTGACGCCGACCGATTCCTCGCCGTCGTCGAGGAGTCGCTCGGGCTGATGGCCCACACCTCTGTGGTCACCCGGCCCCGGCACGACCGCCTCGTGGGCTGATTCAGGTGAGGTGGGCACAGGGCCTACGCTTGGCACCATGGCAGCTGGCTCCGCATCAACCGGTCGTCGGGCAGGCGCCCGGACCATCGCCGTCTGGGACGCGCTCGACCCGATCCTGGCTTCCGGCTCGGTCGACGTCCTCGACATCGGTGGTGGCACCGGCACCTCCGCCGTACGCATCGCTGGGCTCGGTCACCGGGTCACCGTGGTCGACCCCAGCCCCGACGCGCTCGCCGCGCTCGACCGGCGCGCCCGTGAGGCCGGCGTCTCGGTCGACGCGCGCCAGGGTGACCTCGCCGCACTCTCCGACGTCGCCGACCCCGGCGGCGCCGACGTGGTGCTCTGCCACGGCGTCCTCGAGGTCGTCCCCGACCCGGCGGCGGCACTGGCGGGGATCCGCGAGGTGCTCCGTCCCGGCGGCACGCTCAGCCTGCTGGTCGCCCAGCGCACCGCCGCCGTTCTCTCCCGTGCCCTTGCCGGTCACTTCGCGCAGGCCGCCGAGCTCCTCGACGACACCGCCCCGCAGGGGCGCTCGGGGCGCCGGTTCTCGCTCGACGAGGTTCGTGGGCTGCTCGAGGCGGCAAGGTTCGAGGTCACGGACGTTCGTGGCGTACGTGTGTTCGTGGATCATGTTCCGGGGTCGCTGCTCGATGCGGATCCGGGTGCGACCTCCGCGCTCGTCGAGCTCGAGCAGCGGGCTTCTACTCGGGCGGACTATCTGCCGATGGCTTCGCAGGTGCACCTGGTCGCTTCGCTTCGGGGTTAGCTCGCTTCGCTTCGCAGCTTGCTCGCTTCGCTTTGCTTACGGCTCGCTTCGCTTCGCCGGGTGGCGCCGACGCGGCGCAAATGTCCCACCTCCGCTAGCGCTCCGGCGGGACATTTGCGCCGAGTCAGCGCTGGTCCGCGTCCTTGGAGGATCGGGGTGACCTCCTCCGCTGGCGCTCCGGAAGCCACCCCGATCCTCCATGTCGACATGGACGCCTTCTTCGTGTCTGTGGCGATCAGGCACCAGCCCGATCTCTGGGACCAGCCGGTCGTCGTCGGGGGACATGCCAGAGGCGTGGTGACCTGCGCCAACTATCCCGCCCGGGCCTACGGGATCCATGCCGCGATGCCCGGCTCGATGGCGAGGCGGCTGTGCCCGCAGCTCGTCTCGGTCCGTCTCGACTTCGGTGAGGTCGCGGAGGTCTCCCGTCAGGTCCGCGAGATCTTCCGTCGCGCCACCCCGCTGGTCGAGGTGGTCAGCGTCGACGAGGCGTTCCTCGACGTCAGCGGGGCGACCCTGCTCTTCGGGAGCCCCGAGCAGATCGCGCAGCGGATCCGGCGCCAGATCGCCGAGGAGCTCAAGATCACCTGCTCGGTCGGCGTCGCGCCGACGCCGAGCGTGGCCAAGGTCGGCAGCCGCAAGGCCAAGCCGGACGGCGTGGTGGTCGTCCGCCCCGAGGACATCCCCGGCTTCCTCCACCCGCTCGACGTCGGTGAGCTCTACGGCGTCGGCCCGAGCACCCGGACCCGGCTCAGGCGGCTCGGGTTCGAGACGGTCGGCGACCTCGCCCGCACCCCGGTCCCGACCCTCCACCAGATCCTCGGCCGGCGCCTCGGTGGCCATCTTCACCGGCTCGCCACCGGCACCGACCGGCGCGAGCTGACCGGGCGGCTGGGTCCGGAGCTGCCGGACCGATCAACCGGGGCCCAGGAGACCTTCGGCCACGACCTGAGCGACCGCGAGGACATCGTCCGCGAGCTGCTGCGCCTCTCGGCCCGCGTCACGCGCCGGATGCGAAAGGCAGGCACGGTCGGCCGCACGGTCGCCCTGACGGTCCGGTTCACCGACTTCAAGACGATCTCCCGCTCCCGCACGCTGCCCGACCCCACCGATGTCACCCAGGAGGTGCACGCCACGGTCGTCCGTCTCTACGACGAGCTGAACCTCCGTGGCCGGGCGCTACGCCTGGTCGGGGTCCGGGTCGAGCACCTGGTCGAGCGTGAGGGGACCGACCGCCAGTTGGTGCTCGGCGAGCGGGAACGAGGCTGGTCCGACGCCGATCGCGCCGTGGACCAGGTCGCCGAGCGCTTCGGATCCAGCCTCGTACGCCGCGCCAGCCTCCTCCGCAACGGCCAGGGTTGACGCAACCGCCGGTTTGCTTGACACAATCAGCTCAGGTTGTGCCATGTGGCAGAACGTCGAGGGGCAAGAATTTTCCGGGCTCCCTACCGCCTTCAGGGTGGCGAGCCTAGACTTGGAGATGCCCCAACAGGACATGGGAGGTACGGTGCCACTCTCGGAAGAGGAGCTTCGCCTGCTCGAGCAGATGGAGCGCGCGCTCTCGGCGGAGGACCCGAAGTTCGCCTCCGCCCTCCGAGGCACGGCTTTGCGCCGTGCCCAACGTCGGCATGCGGTCATCGCGGGCGTCGTGCTCGCCGGTGGAGTCGCGCTGCTGATGACCGGTGTGATCTCACAGATGTGGGTCGTCGGGGTGGTCGGCTTCTTGGTGATGCTGGCCTCGACCTCTGTGCTGCTCACCGCTCTGCGCGGCGCTGCCACGGTCGAGGACGACGACGGGGACCGCGAGCCACGCAGCTCGTTCCTCGATCGCGCCAGCGAGCGCTGGAAGCAGCGTCGCCGCGACAACGACCTCTAGACCCTGGATCTCGGTCAGAGAAGAGGCCGTCTCACGACGAGATCAGCTCCCGCTCGGACCGCGCTGTCGGTCCGGCGGCTGCTGCCGTCGGACGGCGGAAGACCGACGCCGGCCACAGGCGAGCCCGGCGCCGGGTACGTCGGTCGGCGTGCTCCCTGAGGGCGGCCGAGACCAGCCGTACGTCGTCCCCGACCGATGCGGCGTCGCCGTGCTCGGCGTAGCGGTTGCGCTCGACGGCAGCGACGATCCGCTGCAGCGCGTACATCGGCTCGCGATCCAGCAGGTGCGGGGCGAGCCCGGTCGCCTCCTCCCGCGGTGATCGTGCCCCGGACCAGGGGAGATCCAGGTCGATCGCGGTGTCGCCCAGCTCGGCCCATCCGGCTTCCGCGTCGCCCGCCAGCCGAGCCGTACGCCGCCGGCGCCGGATCAGGGCCGGCGCCGTGAGTGCCGCCGCGCCGATCAGGGCCGCGATCCCCAGACCGATCCAGACAGCGCCGGCCCCGGACTCCTCGGTGCCGGTCTCGGCGACCTCGGTGGTGTCGGGCTCCTCGCGCTGCGGCCGGTTGGGGACCGGTGCGGCGCTCGCGTCGGTGCTCGGGACAGGCGCATCCGGCTCGGCACGGACGTTGCCCAGTGCGCCCGTGGTGTAGTCCGGCTCGCTGGTGTCGGCGGCCGCCGGGGTGGGTTCGAAGCGGATCCAGCCGATGTCCTCGAACCACAGCTCGGGCCAGGCGTGCAGGTCGCGGCCACGGAACTGCCAGGCGCCGTCCGCGTTCTGGTCGCCGCCGAGGAAGCCGAAGGCGACCCGAGCCGGGATGTCGAGCTGGCGGGCGAGCACGGCCATCGCCGTGGCGTACTGCTGGCAGTAGCCGACCTTGTTATCGGTCAGGAAGTCCACCAGTGCGGCGCCGTCGGTGCCGACGTCGCGTTCCAGGCTGTAGGTGAACTCGCCGCTGTGCCGGAACCAGTTCTGCAGGGCGACGGCTTTGGTGAACGGCCTGTCCTGGCCGGCGGTCCGCTCCAGGGCGATCTCCTCGATCTCGTCGGGGAGCAGCGGGAGCTCCGTCATGCCCGTCGGGGCGCCGACACCGGGCTCGCCGGCGGCCAGCAGGCGCTCCTGGGTGGGTTCGACCGGGGCCGCTGTCACCCGCCAGGTCTCTCCGGCGATGGTCTCGTCGCGGCCCTCGGTGGACATGAAGTCGAGGGTGTCCTCGTCGTAGCGCCAGGGCCCGTTCGCGGTGACGTCGAGGGGGTGGGTGAAGACCGGGAGCCACGTCGACTCGAAATTGTCGCTGGCTCTCAGCTCATAGGTCGTGGGCTCGCCCAGCAGGGTCTCGTCCGACATCGGCGGCTCGAAGGTGGCCACGCCGGTCTGGTCGGAGGGCACGTCGCGGTTGCCCGAGGTCCACTCCGTGCCGGTGAACTTGGTCAGCGCCCCCACCCGCAGATAGGACGGGGGAGTCTCGGTGTCACCGTTGGTGGGGAGCACGGTCACCATCACCTGGTCGCTCTGCCGCCGCAGGTCGTCGTAGAGCCCGACGGTGGGGTTGATCACCCGCAACGGCCCGTCGCCGTCGCCCGCCCCCAGGCCGGGGAGGGTGACGCTCGGGCTGGGCAGCCAGGCCGGGGCGAGCAGGGCGATCGCGACGGCGGAGACGCCGATGACCGCCGGGCCGGCGGCGGGCACCACCGGCAGGTCCTCGTCGAGACGCCTGCCCCAGCGACCGAGCTGCTGAGCACGGTCGAGTCGCAGCATCACCAGGAACGAGGTCGCAGTGAGCGCGAAGACGACCCAGGAGACCCCGCCCCAGCCGCCGGCGCCGATGATCGTGAACGGCACCGTGAAGACGCCGAGGACCACGAGGCCCATCATCGGCGGGCGCCGCAGCGTGACGGCCAAGATGTCGGCCAGCAGCACCGCCGCCACCCCGCTCGGGACGAGATAGGCGGCCACCTCCGATGCTGACATCGGCAGGTCGAACGGGTTGAACGCGGCGTACGCCTCGGTCATCTCGGCCACGACTCGCGCCCGACCGCTGCCGACGACGGGGAAGGGGTGCTGCACGACCAGCAGGCCGGTCGCGATCGTCCCGAGAAGCACCTGCAGCAGCACCACGACCGAGCCGTGCACGCGCAGCAGCCGCGCGGAAATGCCGGTGCCGACTACGAGCAGGCCGGCAACCAGGATCGGGCCCAGGTAGGGGAACCGGGAGCTGGTGAACGAGCCCCACGAGGACAGCGACAGCAGGACGGTCACGAAGCACGTCAGCGGCACCACCATCGCGGGCGCGACGCCGCGTACGTCGGAAGAGGTCATCATCGCGCGGCCCCCGCTCCCGCCGCCGCGCCTCGGGTGCCGAGCTCGCGCCAGCGGGTCGCCACCGAGTCACCGGGGGCGAGGTCGACCGCCTTCCAGCCATGCTGGACCAGAAGAGGTACGCCGCTGGGCCGCCGTTGCTCGGGCGCGAGGTGTACCGCGCTCCAACCGTCGACGGCGAGCGCGAAGGCGAGTGCGGCCCCGGTGTGGTGCCGCACCCGGCGCAGGACCCCGGCGTCCTCCTCGTCGAGAGAGCCGAGGATCGCCACGGTCACCCCACCCTGTCCGGCCTCGCCGATCCAGGAGGCGTCGATGCGATGGTGATGGACGGTCTCGACCACCGCGAGCGCCTCCAGCAGGGCAGCCGCGTCGGCCTGTCCCTCACGATCGTGCCAGCCGGCGCTGGGCTGGCTGCCGCCTGCCGCGGCGAAGCCGGAGGCGATCCCGCCGCCCGAGCCGGCACCCGCCGCGGAGCCGGCCGAGGTCACCAGGCGCACGGAGTAGCCGGCCTCGACCAGATGCACCGCGACGGAGGCAGCGACCACGACTGCCTGCTCGAAGGACGAGCCCGCGCCCTGGCCGCGGTGGACCGAGCGCCGGTTGTCGAGGTAGACGGTGGCGCGCGCCTGCCAGGGCTGCTCCTCCCGGCGGACCATCAGCTCGCCGAGCCGGGCCGAGCTGGGCCAGTGCACCCGTCGGAGCTCGTCGCCGCGACGGTATTCACGCACGGTGACGTCCTCGGCGCTGCCGCCGAGGAACGCCCGAGGCCGAGAGTCGCCCGAGGAGGTGGCGTTGCCGGTCAGCGGAGTCGGAGGCAGCGGGACCACCCGCGGCGTGACCGTGAACGGGACCGTCGACTGGAAGGCGCGGTTGAGCTCGACCAGGCCGAACGGGTCGGCCACCGTCACCCGCATCGGGCCGATGTCGAACCGGCCCCGGATCTCCGAGCGGATCTGATAGCCGAGCTTGTGGCGCCACCCGAAGCCGATCCGGTCGACCACGAAGCGTGGACGTCCACCTAGCGCGTAGGGCACCGTCTCTTCCAGCAGCAGGGTGCCGGTGGGGATCCGGCCCTCGTTGGCGATGGTGAGCTCGACCCTGGCGGGCTGACCGGCCTCGGTCAGGTGCGGGTCGATGTTGCGTACGAGCGCGAGCCGGTAGCGGCCCAGGGCGGCGATCACCGCGGTGACCAGCGGCAGCGCGACCAGCAGCATCCCGATCCGAGACAGCGTGGACTGCTCGAGCAGGATCCCGCAGACGACTGCGGTGATCCCGGCGGCCAGGAATGCCCGGCCCCGGACGGTCAGTCCGGACAGCGCCTCGCGCATCGTTTTCCTCCCTGGAGCCCGGCAGGTCAGGTCTGCGGCACCGGAACGGCGGACACGACGGTCTCGAGGATGTCGTTGACCGACCGACCGTGCATCGCCGCGGAGGCGCTGGGGAGGAGACGATGGGCGAGGACCGGGCCGGTCAGCCTGCGTACGTCGTCGGGGAGGACGAACTCGCGTCCGTGCAGAGCAGCATGAGCCTTCGCAGCCCGCAGCAGGTGCAGGCTGGCCCGCGGAGACGCGCCCAGAGCCAGCTCGTTGTTGGCCCGGGTCGCCGCGGTCAGAGCCACCGTGTAGCGGCGCACCGCGTCCGCGACGTAGATCTGGTTGACCACGCCGACCAGCTTGCGGATCTCGGCCGCGTCGGTCACCGGGTCGAGGTCGTCGAGCGGGTTGGAGGCGCTGTGGTTGGCCAGCATCGCGATCTCGGAGGCGACCGGCGGGTACCCGACCGAGACCCGTGCCATGAAGCGGTCGCGCTGCGCCTCGGGCAGCGCGTAGGTCCCCTCCATCTCGATGGGGTTCTGGGTGGCGATCACCATGAACGGCGACTCCAGCTGGTAGGTCGCGTTGTCGACCGTGACCTGATGCTCCTCCATGCACTCCAGCAGCGCCGACTGCGTCTTGGGAGAAGCGCGGTTGATCTCGTCGCCGACGACGATGTTAGCGAAGATGCCGCCCGGGCGGAACTCGAACTCCCGGGAGTTCTGGTTGAAGATCGAGACCCCGGTGACATCGCTCGGGAGCAGATCGGGCGTGAACTGGATGCGGCGCACCGAGCAGTCGATCGAGCGCGCCAGCGCCTTCGCGAGCTGGGTCTTGCCGACCCCGGGCACGTCCTCGATCAGGAGGTGGCCCTCGGCGAGCAGCACGGTCAGCGTGGAGTCGACGACGTCGGTCTTTCCTTCGATCACCTTCTCGATGCTGTCGCGAATGCGGCCCGCGACCCGCACCAATGTCTCGATCTCTGCCTCGTGCGATGAGGCCTCAAACGGCGTCGTCACATCGCGTCCTTCCGACTCACACCTGCTTATGGGGAACACCGTACGGGGTAGTGCCCACGGCGTCTGCGGCATTCACCCGACTGTGACCTGTGGACAGGGCCTTCGACGGCCGCTTTCGTGCCCGCGGCCAAGGGCCGGATGTGGTGGCAGAACGCACCGAGGGGGAGGAAGGTGGTTTGAAAGTGGGGAATAGTGGGGTACGGTGGGGCAAAGTGGAGGAACGATCCACGTTGAGCTGACCGCGGGGGCGAGCACATGTTCTTCATGGGCACGTACACGCCGAAGCTCGACGAGAAGGGCCGGGTCTTCCTCCCGGCAAAGTTTCGAGATCGACTGGCGGAGGGGGTTGTCGTGACGCAAGGTCAGGAGAACTGCCTCGTCGTCTGGCCCGAGGACGTCTTCATGCAGGAGGCGCAGCGGGCCCAGCAGACGCCGCTCACCTCTCGGGACGCACGTGACTACGCCCGTGTCCTCTTCGCGGGGGCCGAGCAGACGACACCCGACAAGCAAGGCCGGATCGGCATCCCGCCGCTCCTGCGTGACTACGCCGGGATCGTCAAGGACGTGGTCGTGATCGGTGTGATGGACCGGATCGAGATCTGGGACCCGGCCAAGTGGGCGGAGTACTCCGCGGGTGCACAGGCCAAGTTCGCAGACCTGGACGAGTCGGCGGACTGATAAAGGGACAGATCGACAAAGCGACAAGTACCGAGCAGATCAGAAACAAGACAAGTCAACAGCGGATCCGCAGGACGAGGTCTCAGTCCCGCTCCACCCATCCAGCCATCCGGGGCACCTTCCCCGGTTCCGGACGGCACCCGATGACGGAGCGGGCATGAGACCTGGCTCTGCGGATCCGTGGCGTTGTCAGCCCGTCGCACTGCCACAGGCGGCGGGAGAACACACACCAGACGAAGCCGTGCGATGGGGGTCGAGGCGGTGACGAACCAGAAGCACGTGCCGGTGATGCTCGACCGCATCGTCGACCTGCTCGCGCCGGCGCTCGCCGATGGCGGCGTCCTTGTGGACTGCACGACCGGTCACGGTGGCCACACCGAGGCGGTCTTGGAGCGGATCCCCGGTGCCCGGGTGATCGGCATCGACCGGGACACCTACGCCCTCGGCATCGCGGGGGAGCGGCTGGCCCGTTTCGGTGACCGGTGGACGGGCGTCCACGCGGTCTACGACGAGATCCTCGACGTGATCGCCGAGCAGGGCCTGGACGAGGTCCAGGCGGTGCTCTTCGACCTCGGCGTCTCCTCGATGCAGCTCGACCAGCGCGAGCGCGGCTTCGCCTACGCGGAGGACGCGCCGCTCGACATGCGGATGGACGCCACCCGGGGCCAGACCGCGGCGGACGTCCTCAACACCTACTCCGCGGCCGACCTGACCCGGATCCTGCGGGACTACGGCGAGGAGAAGTTCGCCAAGAAGATCGCCTACGCCGTCGTCAACCGTCGCGAGAAGGTGCCGTTCACGACGAGCGGACCTCTGGTGGAGCTCCTCTACGCGGAGATCCCGGCTCCGGCCCGTCGCACCGGCGGACATCCGGCCAAGCGCACCTTCCAGGCGCTGCGGATGGAGGTCAACGACGAGCTCGGGGCGCTGCGTACGGCACTTCCGGCCTCGCTCGAGGCCGTCGGTGTCGGTGGCCGGGTGGTGGTCGAGTCCTACCACTCGCTCGAGGACAGGCTCACCAAACGAGCCTTCGCCGAGGCGACGAAGCTGGACGTACCTCCGGACATGCCGTTCGTGCCGCCCGAGGCGGAACCGTCGTTCCGTCTGCTCACCCGTGGTTCCGAGCAGGCCAACGAAGCAGAGATCGAGGAGAACCCGCGCGCCGCCTCGGTGCGACTTCGCGCGGTGGAGCGCACGAAGCGCCGGACCAATCCACGAGCCAATACAGCCAAGCCAACCCCTGGAGCGACCAGATGAGCATCGCCGCCGCGCCACAGGCGCCTGTGCGTGGCCCGGACCGGGCCCGCGAGACGACCCAGACCCGGCTCACCGCCGTCCCGGCACCGCTTCCGGCGCCGACGGCGCCCCGACTCCCGTTCGTCGTGCTCGTCTCGATGCTGCTCGTCGGCGGCGTCGTGGGCCTGCTCGTCTTCAACACCTCCATGCAGCAGTCGGCCTTCCAGGAGCAGCGCCTCCAGGAGCAGGCGACCACCTTGGCCGCCCGGGAGCAGGCGCTCGACGGTGAGCTGAAGAAGATGGAGGATCCGCACAAGATCGCCGCCGAGGCGAAGGAGCTCGGCATGGTCGTCCCGCAGAACGCGGCCATGCTGCGGGTCCCCGACGCGAAGGTCGAGGGCGAGGCGGCCCCGGCCAACCGCTCCGCGACGCCGCCGCTGCACCCCAAGGTCGCCAAGCCGTACAGCGTGCTGGTCGCCGAGCAGAAGGCTGAGGACGCGGCAGCCGCGAAGAAGAAGGCGGCCGAGCAGGCGAAGAAGAAGCGCGCCCAGGAGACGACGCAGGTGCAGGAGCAGCAGCGTACGTCTCCGGATGAGGCTCGCTGAAGGCGAGTCGCTGGCTGGTCCCAGGGGTCGCCTGGGACACACTGGCAACACCAGTCACATCAGTAGGGAGGGGCCGGCGATGGCCGAGCGACAGGTCAAGCGGAAGGTGCGGAGGCCCGCTCAGAAGGCGACGCAGCGACGCGGACCGGTGCACATCCGGCTCCGCGTCGGCTTCATCCTGGTGGCGATGGTGCTCTCCGTCTTCGGCGGCCGGCTGGTGCAGCTGCAGGGCATCGACCCCCACTCGTACGCAGCGATGGCGGCCGCCGAGAACGTCGTCGACGTCGTGCTGCCCGCCGAGCGCGGCGAGATCCTCGACCGTGACGGCGAGGCGCTGGCCGACTCCGCCGACGGGCTGATGGTCCTGGCCGACCCGAAGCAGACGAAGAAGGACGCTGCGGCGATCGCCGCGTTCCTGGCCAAGGAGCTCGGGGTCGACTACGCGACCGCGCTCGCCAAGCTCCGCAAGGACGGGAGCCGGTTCCAGTACATCAAGCGGCAGGTGCCCGCGACGCAGGCGACCGCCGCGGTCGAGAAGGCCGCCAAGCAGGGCTACCAGGGGCTGTGGACGAGCCGTGACCCGCTGCGCAACTACCCCAACGGCGACGTCGCGGCCAACCTGGTCGGCTTTCTCGGCAACGACCAGCGGCCGCTGGCGGGCCTGGAGTCCGCTTTCGACAAGCACTTGGCCGGCAAGGACGGGCATGCCGAGTACGACGCGACCAGCCCGATCAGCGGCACCCGGATGCCGCTGGGCACCAACAACCGGGTCGCTCCCGTGGACGGCAACGACCTGAAGCTGACCATCGACCGCGACCTGCAGTACTACGTGCAGCAGACTTTGATGGACGCGGTGCAGAAGTCGCGCGCGGAGTCGGGGATGGCGGTCGTCATGGACACCCAGACCGGCGAGATCCTCAGCCTGGCCGACTACCCGACCTTCGACGCCCGCGACCCCGCGGCCTCGCCGAAGACGCTGCGCGGGAGCAACGCGCTCTCCAACGTCTACGAGCCGGGCTCGGTGCAGAAGGTGCTGACCGTCGCGGGCCTGCTCGACCAGGGCCTCGTCTCGCCCTCGACCCGGATCAAGGTTCCGGAGTCCTACATGTCGGGGGGCGCTCCGATCCGCGACTGGTACCCCCATGGCGTGGAGAAGCTCACCCTCGCAGGCGTGATCGCGAAGTCCTCCAACATCGGTACCGTGATGGCCGCCGACAAGTACGCCGACGGCCAGCTGCGCGAGTACCTGTCCGCGTTCGGCATGGGGCGGCGTACGGGGCTGGGTCTCGACACCGAGTCGAACGGACTGCTGGCCTCCCCGGAGACCTGGAACGCCGCTGACGAGGACCGCATCGACTTCGGCCAGTCGATCTCGGTCAACGCCGTGCAGATGACCGCCGCGCTCAACACGATCGCCAACGGCGGCGTACGCATCGACCCCAGCCTGATCGCCGGGGGCGCCACCAACAACTCCGGCGCCGAGGTCGGCACCGACACCGCCCAGCGCACCCGGGTGGTGTCGCAGGACGCCGCCGCCCAGACCGCGGAGATGATGGAACGGGTCATCAACGACCCCGTCAACGGCACCGCCAAGCAGGCCGCCGTCCCCGGCTACCGCGTCTCCGGCAAGACGGGCACCGCGCAGCGGGTCAACTCCGAGTGCAAGTGCTACGACGGCACCAACACCGTCTCCTTCGGCGGCTTCGCCCCGACCGACGACCCTCGCTTCACCGTCTACGTCGCGATCCACGATCCGGCCAACGGCGGTGGCGGTGGCTCGGTCACCGGACCGGTCTTCTCCCAGATCATGTCCTTCGCGCTCCGCCGCTACGGCGTCCCGCCGACCGGCACCGAGCCGTCGAAGATGCCTACCGGTTGGTGAGCGTCTGCCGAGTCGGCTCGTTCTGACGAACTTTCCCGCCGACTCGGCGGCACGATACATAAGCGTGTTATGTTGTTCGGGTGAGCACAGAGCTGAGCGGACGAGACCTGGCGCCTGTCATGGAACGGCTGGTGCGGCTGGTGCGGGAGGTCTCGACAGCGGGGGAGGTGTCCACGACCGGGGCTGCGGTGATCGCCCGACTCGGGCGCCTCGGCGGGCAACGGATCACTGACCTGGCGCGAGCCGAGGGCGTGTCCCAGCCCGCGATGACCCAGCTGGTCAACCGCCTCGAGGGTGACGGCCTGGTGCGGCGCGCGGCCGATTCGGCCGACCGGCGTGGGGTCCTCGTCGAGACGACCGACCGTGGCCGCGAGGTCATCGACGCCAGGCGTACGCAGCGGGCCGAAGCGCTCGAGGCGGCGCTGGGTCGCCTCGACGCGACCGACCGGGCCGCCATCGCGGCGGCGCTGCCGGCGCTCGACCGGCTCGTCGACGCGGTGCTCGATTCCTGACGCGCCGGCCTGCCGGCGACGCGTACGAAAGAACGTCTGAGAAGAGGCAAGAAGTATGGGCTCCCACTCCGGGGCAGCAGTAAGTCCGTTCAAGCAACCACGCGCGGTGTGGGCGGTCGCGTTCGCATGCGTGGTGTCGTTCATGGGGATCGGTCTCGTCGACCCGATCCTGCCGGTGCTCGCCGAGGAGCTGGCGGCGACGCCCGCGCAGGTGTCGCTGCTGTTCACCAGCTACCTCGTGGTGACCGCCGTGGCGATGATCGGGGTCGGCTGGGTCTCCAGCCGGATCGGCGCGAAGTGGACGCTGGTCCTCGGTCTGGTGCTGATCGTGGTGTTCGCCGGGCTGGCCGGCACTGTCGACGGGGTCGACGGCATCGTCGGCTTCCGGGCCGGGTGGGGCCTGGGCAACGCGCTGTTCATCTCCACCAGCCTCGCCGTCATCGTCGGCTCGGCGACCAGCGGGTTCGCGGGCGCGATCATCCTCTACGAGACCGCGCTCGGCCTCGGCATCGCGGTCGGCCCGCTCCTCGGCGGCGTGCTCGGTGGGATCTCCTGGCGCGGCCCGTTCTTCGGCGTCTCCGCGCTGATGGCGATCGCGCTGGTCGCCACGCTGGTCTTCCTGCCGCCGACGCCCAAGCCGGAGAAGAAGGTCACCCTGCTCGCGCCGCTCGCCGCGCTGCGCCACCGCGGGCTGCTGACGATGGGCATCATGGCGCTGCTCTACAACTGGGGCTTCTTCACCCTGCTCGGCTACGCGCCCTACCCGATGGGGTTGCACGATCCGCTGCAGCTCGGCTGGGTCTTCTTCGCGTGGGGCATCCTGGTCGCGATCTTCGCCGTGTGGGGTGCGCCGTGGGCGCAGCGACGCTTCGGCACCGCGCCGACCCTCTACGTCAACCTGCTCGGTCTCGGGGCCCTGCTCGCCGTCATCGGCCTGGGCGTCTCCTCACCGACCGTGGTCATCGTGGCCGTGATCCTGTCCGGCATCTTCGTCGGCCTCAACAACACGCTGACCACCCAGGCGGTCATGCTGGTCTCGCCGGTGGAGCGGCCGATCGCGTCGTCGGCCTACGGTTTCGTACGCTTCATCGGCGGCGGTCTCGCGCCGTTCGCCGCGGGCAAGATCGCGGAGGCGACCGACCAGTCGGTGGCCTTCTACGTCGGTGCCGCGGCGTTCCTGATCGCGATCCCCGTCCTGGCCAGCGGCCACCGCCTGATCACCGCCGCCGAGTCTGCGGAGGCCGTCGAGCCGGGTGCGTCCACCTCAGAGCCCGTCCACGCCTGAGACCGCGCCTGAGATGCGCCACGCCGGTGGCCGGTCCGCGATCGTCGGGGTAGTCCGGGAGCAAACTGCCCATATACCGCCAGTAATAGGCAGTTTGCTCCCGGACTACCCCGAGATGGGGCCGGTCCGACGAGACCCCGTCCCCCTGGGCGGATAACCTTCGCCAGGTGAGCAGTGCGTACGAGACGGCGGATCCGAAGAGCCCGACCCGCCCGCGAGTGACGGAGCCGGTGACTCTGGCCGCGCTGGCCGGCGAGTTCGGTCTGGAGGTTCGGGGTGAGGCCCGTGTCACCGGGGTCACGCTGAGCTCTCAACGGGTGCTGCCCGGTGACCTGTACGCCGCCCTCCCCGGCAGCCGGGCGCACGGCGCCAGCTACGCCGCCGGCGCCGTCGAGGCCGGTGCGGTGGCCGTGCTCACCGACGCCGCCGGCGCCGCCGCGCTGGAGGCCCAGGGCCTCGGCGAGGTGCCCGTGCTCCTCGTCGAGCAGCCGCGCAAGGTGCTCGGCGCGCTCTCGGCCCGGGTCTACGGCAACCCCTCGAGCAGGCTGCGGCTGATCGGGGTGACCGGCACCCAGGGCAAGACCACGACCACCCGGCTCGCCGAGAGCGCCCTGCTCGACGCAGGCCACCGGGCCGGCGTCATCGGCACCGTCGGCACCCGGATCGGCGGGCGCGACGTGAAGACGCCGTTGACCACGCCCGAGGCGCCCGACCTGCACGGTCTGTTCGCCCGGATGGTGGAGGAGGGGACCGAGGCGTGTGCCATGGAGGTCTCCTCCCACGCGCTGGTGATGGGGCGCGTGGACGGGGTCGTCTTCGACGTCGCCGTCTTCCTCAACCTCGGCCGCGACCATCTGGACTTCCACGAGACCGTCGAGGACTACTACGCGGCGAAGGCCGACCTGTTCACCCCCGAGCGGGCGATGTTGGGCATCGTCAACATCGACGACGAGCACGGCCGGCGCCTCGCCGCCGAGGCGACCATCCCGATCCTCACCTACGCCCTGCACGACGACTCCGCCGACTGGCGCGCCACCGACGTCGAGCTGCGCCCCGACGGCTCCAGCTTCACCGTCCACGGCCCCGACGGCCTGGAGTTCCCGGCCGCCAGCCCGCTGGCCGGCGACTACAACGTCAGCAACACCCTGGCGGCCCTGGCGAGCATCCACCACGCCTACGGGGATGCGACGGTCGTACGCGATGTCGCCACCGCCCTCGCCAAGGGCTCCGGTGTCCCGGGGCGCCTCGAGCGGGTCGACGAGGGCCAGCCGTTCACCGTCGTGGTCGACTACGCGCACAAGCCGGATGCGGTCGAGGCCGCCCTCGGCACGCTTCGTCCGCTGACCGAGTCCCGGTTGATCGTGGTGATCGGTGCCGGGGGAGACCGCGACACCGGAAAGCGGCCGATCATGGGAGAGATCAGCGCGCGCCTGGCCGACCACGTCATCGTCACCGACGACAACCCCCGCACCGAGGATCCGGCGAGTATCCGGCGACAGGTGCTGGAGGGCACGACCGGTGGAAGCGCGAGCGTCGAGGAGATCGGTGACAGACGCGCCGCGATCGCCCGTGCGATCCGCCTCGCCGAGGCCGGCGACATCGTCGTCGTCGCAGGTAAGGGGCATGAGACGGGTCAGGAGATCAACGGCGTCACCCACCCGTTCGACGACCGCGAGGTGGTTCGTGAGGCGCTGTCGTCACACTGATCGATGTGCTGATACGGCGGGGTGCCGCAGAGCCGGCGAACCCGTAGGGAAGAATGCCCGGGGCCGGTGTCTTCGCTATGCACACCGGCCCGGGGGCAAGGACCAGGAACGGCATGGCAAGGAAGGCACCCGGCTGACATGAGAGCGATCTTGCTGAGCGGAGCGATTGCGCTTCTGTTCTCGCTGCTCGGCACCCGATTTGCGATCGTCCAGTTCACGAAGTTGGGCTACGGCCAGGAGATCCGCGAGGACGGGCCGACGACCCACCGCACCAAGCGCGGCACCCCGACCATGGGTGGCGTGGCGATCGTGATCTCTGTCGTCGTGGGCTACTTCGCGGCCAAGCTGCTGACCGGCGACGCACCGAGTGCGACGGCGTACCTGCTGCTCTTCCTGCTCGTGGGCATGGCTGCGGTCGGCTTCGTCGACGACTTCATCAAGGTCTTCATGCAGCGCAACCTCGGTCTGCGCGCCTGGTCCAAGATGGTCGGACAGACACTGGTCGCGGTCGGCTTCGGCGCAGTCGCGATCCACCCTGCCCTGGAGAACGACGACGGCATCACGCCGGCCGCCGACCAGCTCTCCTTCATCCGTGACTTCGGACCACACTTCCTCGGCGGCGACGGGATCCTCTACTGGCTCGGCGGCGCGCTGCTGCTGGTCATCTTCTGGATCATGGTCACCGGCACGTCGAACGCCACCAACCTCACCGATGGCCTGGACGGGCTGCTCGCGGCCTCCTCGGCGATCGTCTTCGCCGCCTACACGATCATCTCGATCTGGCAGAACAACCAGCGCTGCGGCCGGCCGAGCGTGGAGATCGGCACCTGCTACGAGGTGCGCGACCCGCTCGACATGGCGATCCTCGGCGCCGCGATCAGCGGTGCGTGCATCGGCTTCCTGTGGTGGAACGCCAGCCCCGCGAAGATCTTCATGGGCGACACCGGCTCGCTGGCGCTCGGCTCCGTGCTGGCCGGCTTCGCGATCCTGTCGCACACCGAGTTCCTGCTGATCATCCTCGGTGGTCTGTTCGTGATGGAGACCGCAGCGGTGATGCTGCAGGTGAGCTGGTTCAAGCTCTCCCGCCGTCTGACAGGCACACCGAAGCGGATCTTCCGGATGACGCCGATCCATCACCACTTCGAGTTGCTCGGCTGGGAGCAGGTCACGGTGACCATCCGGTTCTGGATCCTCACCGGCCTCTTCGTGGCGGTCGGCCTGGGAATCTTCTACGCCGAATGGGTGGCGACGATCTGATGACCGATCCCGACGACAAGCGCAAGAAGCTCGACGAGCTCGGTCGCAACGACTCCTGGGAGGGCGTGAAGGCGGTCGTGGCCGGCTTCGGCGTCTCCGGCTTCGCCGCCGCCGACAACCTCACCCACCTGGGCGCCGCCGTGATCGCGCTCGACGAGTCGCCGGGCGACGAGGAGCGCCAGGAGAAGGCCAAGCTCCTCGGCATCCTCGGCGCCGACGTACGCCTCGGCGAGGGCTCCACCCACGTGCTGCCCGACGACGTCGACGTCGTGGTCACCTCTCCCGGCTGGCGGCCGACGGCTCCGCTGCTCGCCCAGGCGCGCGAGCGCGGGATCCCGATCTGGGGAGAGGTCGAGCTCGCCTGGCGGCTGCGCTCCACTGGTCCAGATGGCAACGCCGCCCCCTGGCTGGCGGTCACCGGCACCAACGGCAAGACCACGACCGTGCAGATGCTCGACAACATCCTGCGTACGGCCGGGCTCCGGTCCGTCGCCGTCGGCAACGTCGGCCTGCCGATCGTCGAGGCCGTGATGGACCCCGAGCCCTACGACGTCTTCGCCGTGGAGCTCTCCTCCTTCCAGCTCCACTACACCTCCTCGATGGCCGCCGAGGCGGCCGTGGTCCTCAACATCGCCGAGGACCACCTCGACTGGTACCCGTCGATGAAGGAGTACGCCGCCGACAAGGGCCGCGTCTACGAGGGCGTCGAGCTGGCCTGTGTCTACAACGTCGCCGACGAGGCCACGATGCACCTGGTCGAGGAGGCCGACGTCGTCGAGGGCGCCCGCGCGATCGGCTTCACCCTCGGCACCCCGGCGGTGGGTCAGGTCGGGATCGTCGAAGACATCCTGGTCGACCGGGCCTTCATCGAGGAACGCCAGACCTCCGCCGCGGAGCTGTGCCAGATCTCCGATCTCGCCTCCGCCGCACCCCACTACGTCCAGAACGCCCTGGCCGCGGCCGCGCTCGCCCGGGCGCACGGGGTCTCCCAGGCCGCCGTACGCGACGGACTGATGTCGTTCCGCCCCGACGGCCACCGCATCGAGGTCGTCGCCGAGGCCGGTGGCATCACCTGGGTCGACGACTCCAAGGCGACCAACCCGCACGCCGCCCAGGCCTCCTTGCAGGCCTACGACCCGGTGGTCTGGATCGCCGGCGGCCTGGCCAAGGGCGCCCGCTTCGAAGACTTGGTCGCCTCTGTCCACGACCGGCTGCGGGCCGTCGTCCTGATCGGTCAGGACCGCGACGTCATCGCCGCCGCCCTCGCCGCCCACGCACCCCAGGTCGAGATCGCCGACATCGCGACCGCCGACGGTGAGGCCGCCATCGCCGAGGCCGTCCAGATCGCCGCCGCCCTCGCGAAGCCGGGCGACACCGTCCTCCTCGCCCCAGGCTGCGCCAGCCAGGACCAGTTCCGCGACTACAAGGTCCGCGGCGACGCCTTCGCCGATGCCGTACGCCGAAACGTCAGTTCCTGACGCCGAGACGTCAGTTCCTGACCGCGAGACGTCAGTTTGTGACCGCGAGCGGTCGATTCTTGACGCCGAGTGCCAGCAGCTGTCGCGATTTCGACAACTGACTTCTCGATCTCAGAAATCGACGCCTCGCGGTCAAGAATCGACCTCTCGACGTCAGAAACTGACTTCTCGGGGCAGGGGCGACACGCGGGGCCAGATGTGAAGGGTTGGGGAGGTAGGCGGGGAGAATGTAATGGACGTACGTCGCACCGCAACTGGGAGGTAGGGCCGTGACGACCACCAGCCCCGACCAGACCGGTGCCGGCGCGAACGAGCAGGCGAAGGCGTACCCGAAGACGGTTCTCGACTACCTCAAGGCCTGGTTCCACGCGCTGCGGGTGGCGCTGAACCGACCGCTGGCGGCCTACTACCTGCTGCTCACCAGCACGGCCCTGCTGCTGACCATCGGACTGATCATGGTGCTGAGCGCCTCGAGCGTGTGGTCCTACCAGAACCTGGACAACTCCTACGCGGTCGTCGGGCGGCAGGTGCTCTGGGTGATCATCGGCGTCCCGTGCGCGTTCATCGCCTCCAAGATCAGGCCGAAGCACCTGCGCCGGCTGGCCTGGCCGGGCTACATCGTCGCCTGCGTGCTGCTCTTCCTGACGATCTTCCTGGGTCACGACGTCAACGGACAGCAGAACTGGATCGGGGCCGGCCCGGTCAAGATCCAGCCGAGCGAGATCGCCAAGCTGGCCATCGTGCTGTGGGCGGCTCATGTCTACGCGCTCAAGGAGCGCCGGCTCGACAGCCTCCACGAGGTGCTGATGCCGGTTCTGCCGGGCATCGCGCTGGCCACCGGGCTGGTCCTCGCCGGCCGGGACCTCGGCACCGCACTGGTCTTCTTCACGATCGTGCTCGGGATGCTGTGGGTGGTCGGGGCGCCCGGGCGGCTGTTCGGGATGGCGATCTCGATCATCGGCGTCTCGGTGCTGTTCCTGATCAGCACCGACACCGAGCGGCTCGCCCGGCTGACCAGCTTCGCGGACCCGTTCAAGGACTACCACGGGCAGGGCTGGCAGCCCTCCCACGGTCTCTACGCCCTCAGCTCGGGCGGCGTCCTGGGCCAGGGGATCGGCGCCTCGCAGCAGAAGTGGGGCGACCTGCCGGAGGCCCACACCGACTACATCTTCGCGGTGCTGGGCGAGGAGCTCGGCCTGGTCGGCACCCTGCTGGTCGTCGGCCTCTTCCTGACCCTCGCCTTCGCGCTGGTCAAGGTGGCCCGCCAGACCGACCGGCCGTTCGTACGCTACTTCAGCTTCGGTGTGCTGGTCTGGCTGCTCGGCCAGATGATCATCAACGTCGGCATGGTGCTCGCCCTGCTGCCGGTCATCGGCATCCCACTGCCACTGGTCTCCTACGGCGGCTCGGCGCTGATCCCGTCGATGGTCGCACTCGGCGTCGTCATCGGCTTCGCCCGTCGCGAACCCGCAGCTGCCGCGGCGCTGAAGCACCGTAAAGCCTTGGCAAAGGATCGGGCGCGCCAGGCAGCCGCCTACCGGTCCGCGCAACGCACCCGATAAGTTCTGACGCATCATGAAGGCCCTCCTCGCCGGCGGTGGCACCGCCGGACACACGTCCCCCCTTCTCGCCACGGCTGATGCCCTGCGCCGTCTGGACCCGAGCGTGGAGGTGACCTGCCTCGGCACCCCTCGCGGCTTGGAGAACCAGGTGGTGCCGGCTGCGGGATACCCGCTCGAGCTGATCCCCCCGGTCCCGCTGCCGCGCCAGCTCAGCAGCGACCTGCTCAAGGTGCCGGCCAACCTGAAGGGCGCGGTCGAGGCGACCTACGAGGTGCTCGACCGGGTCCGGCCGGACGTCGTCGTCGGCTACGGCGGCTACGTCTCGATGCCTGCCTATCTCGCCGCGAAGCGACGTCGCATCCCGATCGTCGTGCACGAGGGCAACGCGATGCCCGGGCTCGCCAACAAGGCGGGTGCCCGGGTCGCCGACCGGGTCGCGGTGAGCTTCCCGGACACCAAGCTGCCCAAGGCCGAATACATCGGGCTGCCGATCCGCCGGATGATCTCGACGATGGACCGCTGGGCGCTGCGCGCGGAGGCCCGGAGCTTCTTCGGGCTCGACCAGCACCGTCCCACCATCGTGGTCACCGGTGGCTCCCAGGGCGCCCGGACGATCAACGACTCGGTCTCCGGCGCCTACCGCACCCTGGCCAGCAACGGGATCCAGGTGCTCCACGTGATCGGCCCGAAGAACGACCTGGCCTCGCCCGGCCCCGGCTACCACGTGCTCAACTACGTCGACCGGATGGACCTCGCCCTGGCCGCGGCCGACCTGATGATCTGCCGCTCCGGGGCCAACTCGGTGATCGAGGCGAGCGCCGTGGGAGTGCCGGCCGTCTACGTGCCGCTCCCGATCGGCAACGGCGAGCAGGCGCTCAACGCGCGGGCCGTCGTCGACGCCGGTGGTGCCGTGCTGGTCTCCGACGCGGACATGAACGCCGCCTGGGTCGCTGCCCACGTCCCCCCGATCGTCACCGACCGCGCCCGGCTCGAGGCGATGTCGAAGGCCGCCAGCGACCTGGTGCCGCGCGATGCCGACGAGCGGCTGGCACGGATCGTGCTGGAGACGGCGCAGGGAGGTAAGTCATGAGGGTGCCTGTTCCCGAGCACATCCTGCCGGCCGAGCAGCTGGGCCGGGTCCACTTCATCGGCATCGGCGGCGCGGGCCTGTCCGCGATCGCCCGGGTCATGCTGGCGCGGGGGATCGAGGTCTCCGGCAGCGACGGCGCCGACTCGTCGATGGTGGCGGCGCTGCGCGAGGAGGGTGCGACCGTCTACGTCGGTCACGACGCCTCCCAGGTCGACGGCGTCGACACCCTGATCGTCTCCACCGCGATCCGCGAGGACAACCCTGAGTACGTCGCGGCGCGCGAGAAGGGCCTGCGGATCTATCCGCGCTCGGCCGGCTTGGCCTCGGTGATGGAGGGCCGCCGCGTCCTTGCCGTCGCCGGCACCCACGGCAAGACCACCACGACGTCGCTGCTGACCGTCGCCCTGCAGACGGCCGGCGCAGCACCGACCTACACGGTCGGCGGTGAGCTCGCGGCGTCGGGCACCAACGCCGCCGAGGGCTCGAGCGACCTGTTCGTCGCCGAGGCCGACGAGTCCGACGGTGCCTTCCTGGTCTACAAGCCGTATGCCGCGGTCGTCACCAACGTCGAGGCCGATCACCTCGACCAGTGGGGCACCGAGGAGGCCTACCGCGAGGGTTTCGCCCAGTTCGTGGGGCGGCTCGCTCCCGACGGGTTCCTGGTCGCGATCATCGACGACCCTGGCGCCGCCGACCTGCGCCACGTCGCTCACTCGCTCGGGCGCCGCTTCATCGGCGTCGGTGAGTCGGAGCTGGCCGACGTACGCGCGGTCGACATCGTCCTGGAGGGCACCACCTCCTCGTTCACCGTCGTCGACGGGCTCGACGAGCTGGGCCGGATCAGGCTGCAGATCCCCGGGCGCCACTACGTCGCCGACGCGCTCGCCGCGCTGACCGTGGGCCTGCGCCTGGGCCACTCCTTCGACCTGCTCAAGGCGGGGCTGGAGTCGTTCACCGGCACCCGGCGGAGGATGGAGCGCAAGGGCGAGGCCGCCGGCGTACGTGTCTACGACTCCTACGCCCACCACCCCTCCGAGATCGCCGGCGACCTCGTCTCCGGCAGGTCCGTGGCCGGCGACGGGCGGCTCATCGTCGCCTTCCAGCCGCACATGGTCTCCCGCACCCGGATCTTCGGCGAGGAGATGGGCCGCGTGCTCGGTGCCGCCGACGAGGTCGTCGTCCTCGACGTCTACCTGGCCCGCGAGGACTACGACCCCGAGGTCACCGGCAAGCTCGTCGCCGACGCGGTGCCGCTGCCGCCCGACCGGGTCGCCAGCGTCTCGGGGCTCGAGGAAGCCGCTGCCGAGCTGGCCCGCCGCGCGCGTCCGGGTGACCTGGTTCTGACCCTCGGGGCAGGTACCGTGACCGAGGTGGGCCCGATGGTGCTGGCCAGGCTACGTACGGCCGAGCAGTAACGCTGGGGGAGGCGAGCATGGGGGAGAACGGGTCGGGCGTCGAGACGAGCGAGGGAGTGGGCGCGCAGATCGACCAGTCGGCGTCCGGGGAGCGCGAGATCGACCTCGGCTCGGCGGAGGCGAAGGCCGGCGCTGAGCCGCGCAACGAGTCGACCCCGGAGCCGGATGGTCCTGGAGTCGACGCGACGACCCTCAAGAGCCGCAAGGCGTTCGCCCGCCGCCAGTGGCGGCGACGCTGGCTCGCCTGGCGCTATCTCATCGTCGGCACCCTGGTCATCGCGCTGCTGCTCGGCGGGATCTGGGCGGTCTACTTCTCCACCTGGCTGCAGGTCAAGGGCACCTCGGTGCACGGCTCGATGAAGATGACCAGCGCCAAGGAGGTCGTCGAGTTCGCGGCGGCCCCGCTCGGGGAGCCGCTGGCCACCGCCGACCTGGAGGCCGTGCAGGTGCGCGTGCTCAACGGGCTGCCGATGGTGCGCTCGGTCAACGTCTCGCGAGAGTGGCCCGACAAGATCCGGGTCGACGTCACCGAACGTACGCCGGTAGCGGTCGTCTCCATCGGCGGGCGACTGCGCGCGCTCGACGAGACCGGCACCGTCTTCTGGGGCTACAAGAAGGCGCCGGCCGGCCTGCCGATGGTGAACACCGTGACCGGCACCAACTCCGATGCGCTCCGCGAGTCGGCCGCGGTGGCCTCGGCCCTTCCGGCGGAGCTGGCCAAGAAGGTCGACCACGTCGAGGTGACCACCGTGGACTCGATCTCGCTCGAGCTGCGCAACGACAAGCGCGTGGTGTGGGGGAGCAGTGCTCAGTCCGACACCAAGGCCGACGTACTGGTCGCGCTGATGAAGGCGGAGCCCGATGTGGCCCGCTACGACGTCTCCGTGCCCGGCCAGCCGGTGACCAGCAAGAGCGTCGACTGATCCTGAGCGAGGTCGTCCTACTGACGGCTCTGCCACATCGCCTCTACCGGACGGTACGAGATCGGCACAACTGATCCGCGTCCGCGTGTCGCGCCAGTTTGAGGACGTACGTCTGCCTACTGTTCTGAGAACGGCGAGGTTGACATAACTATAACCCTCAGGCTGAGGGTAAGGGTTTAACCGGCCGTAAGAACCAACCAGCGATCGAAGGGGCGACCACCGTGGGAGCTGCACAGAACTATCTGGCGATCATCAAGGTCGTCGGCATCGGTGGCGGCGGCGTCAACGCTGTCAACCGGATGATCGAGGTCGGCCTCAAGGGGGTCGAGTTCATCGCCATCAACACCGACGCGCAGGCTCTGCTGATGAGCGACGCCGACGTCAAGCTCGACATCGGTCGTGAGCTCACCCGCGGTCTCGGTGCCGGCGCCAACCCGGGCGTGGGGGAGAGCGCAGCCGAGGATCACGCCGACGAGATCGAAGAGGTCATCAAGGGCGCCGACATGGTCTTCGTGACCGCCGGCGAGGGGGGCGGGACCGGCACCGGCGGCGCCCCGGTCGTGGCGCGGATCGCCCGCAGCCTCGGTGCGCTGACCATCGGTGTTGTGACCCGCCCGTTCGCCTTCGAGGGCCGCCGCCGCGCCAACTCCGCCGAGGACGGGATCGCCAAGCTCCGCGAGGAGGTCGACACCCTCATCGTCATCCCCAACGACCGGCTGCTGTCGATCTCGGACCGCAACGTTTCGGTGATGGACGCGTTCCGCCAGGCCGACCAGGTGCTGCTGCAGGGTGTCTCCGGCATCACCGACCTGATCACCACTCCCGGCCTGATCAACCTCGACTTCGCCGACGTGAAGTCGGTCATGTCCAACGCCGGCTCGGCGCTGATGGGCATCGGGTCCGCCCGCGGCGACAACCGCAGCGTCGAGGCCGCCGAGATGGCCGTCTCCTCCCCGCTGCTGGAGGCGTCGATCGACGGCGCCCACGGTGTCCTGCTCTCGATCGCGGGTGGCTCCGACCTCGGTCTCTTCGAGATCAACGAGGCCGCCGCGCTGGTCGCTGACGCGGTCCACCAGGAGGCCAACATCATCTTCGGTGCGACCATCGACGATGCGCTCGGCGACGAGGTCCGGGTCACCGTGATCGCGGCCGGGTTCGACGGCGGCATGCCCAAGCGTCGCGAGGGCCAGTCGGCGCTCGGCACCGTGCAGGGCCGTGCCAGCACCCCGCCGCCCACCAACAACGGTGAGACCGCCGCCGTGGCCACGGCAGTGGCCACCCGGCGCGCCGAGGAGCCCGAGGAGACTTCGGCCCCGGCCAAGCCCGCGGCCCCGGCCACGCCTCCGCCCGCGGCTCCGCCGGCCGAACCGGCTCCGGTCGCCAAGAAGCCCGCGCCGAGCGTCCAGTACAGCGACGACGAGCTCGACGTCCCCGACTTCTTGAAGTAAGGACCCCACGCTTGTACAGCTTCCGAGCCTCAGCAGGCCTCGTCGACCTGGCGTTCACCGACAGGTACGGCGGGGTCAGCCGTGCTCCGTACGCCGAGCTCAACCTGGCTGTCAACGGCTCCGACTCGGCGGAGGCGAAGGCCGAGAACCATCGTCTGCTGCTGGCCGACTTCGCCGACGGCGCACCCTACGCCGACCTCTACCAGGTCCACGGCGATGTGGTCGTCGACGCGGAGTGCGGGACCCGTCCCGAGGCGGACGGGATCGTCACCACCGAACGTGACCTGGTGCTGCTGGTCCGCACCGCCGACTGCGTACCCGTGCTGTTCGCGGACGAGGCGGCCGGGGTGATCGGCGCCGCACATGCCGGACGCAAGGGGATGGCGGCCGGGGTCGTGCCCGCGACCATCACCCGGATGCGCGCGCTCGGCGCGACCCGGATCACCGCATGGGTGGGTCCGCACGTGTGCGGCAAGTGCTACGAGGTGCCTGCCGAGATGCAGGAGGAGATCACCGCGGTCGAGCCGGCCACGCGCGCCACCACGAGCTGGGGCACCCCGAGCCTCGACGTGGGCGCCGGAGTGCTCGCCCAGCTCGCCCGCGAGGACGTCGAGACGGTCGACGCCAGCCGCTGCACCCGTGAGTCCGAGGACCTCTACTCCTACCGCCGCGACGGTGCCGGCATGTCGCTGGGCGCCCTGATCCGGATGCGGGGTGCCTGATGGTGACCACTCGCTCCGATCAGATCGCCGCAGGACTCGCGGGGACCCGCGAGCGGATCGACGCGGCGGCTGAGGCCGCCGGTCGCCCCGCCGAGGACGTCCACCTGGTGGTGGTCACCAAGTTCTTCCCGGCCTCCGACGTACGCATCCTGGCCGGTCTCGGTGTCACCGACGTGGGTGAGAATCGTCACCAGGAGGCAGCGGCCAAGGCGGCCGAGTGCGCCGACCTGGGGCTGCGCTGGCACTACATCGGCGGGCTCCAGTCCAACAAGGCGGCCGCCGTGGCCGGCTACGCCGACGTGGTCGAGTCCGTCGACCGGTCCTCGCTGCTGCCCCGGCTCAGCCGCGGTGCTGGCGAGCGCGGCCAGCTCATCGACGTACTCCTGCAGGTCTCCCTCGACCCGCCCGGCCGCGAGGGTCGTGCGGGAGCGGATCCCGGTGACGTTCGCGACCTCGCTGCTGAGGTCGTGGCGACCGAGGGGCTCCGACTGAGCGGACTGATGGCGGTGGCGCCTCTCGGCGAGGAACCGGAGCCGGCCTTCGCTCGACTCGCCCGGATCCGGGAGGACTTCCTGGTCGAGCATCCCGATGCGACAGTGCTGTCTGCGGGGATGAGCGGCGACCTGGAACAGGCGATTGCCCATGGCGCGACACACGTACGTGTCGGGTCTGCGGTCCTCGGAGAGAGGCCAACTGTCAAGTAATGTCTCGGACAGCAATACTTTGGGGAAGGTGGGAACATGGGCGGCGCAATGCGCAGGTTCGGTGAATACCTCGGCCTGCTGGAGGACACCGGCTACGACGACGATGTCTACGAGGGCGACGACGACGAGACCCGCTCCCATGAGGCCGTCAAGGCGCCGGTGCGGTCGAAGCAGTCCCGTCCGGCCCCGGTGGCCGATCTGTCCGAGAGGCGACGAGCAACGGTGGTTCCTGCAGTGGCAGAGCTTTCCAAGATCATCACGCTGACCCCGACGTCCTACAACGAGGCGCGTCAGATCGGCGAGAACTACCGCGACGGCACCCCGGTGATCATGAACCTCACCGAGATGAACGATCCCGACGCGAAACGGCTCGTCGACTTTGCGGCCGGCCTGATCTTTGCTACCTATGGGAACATCGAGAGGGTCACCAACAAGGTGTTTCTCATCTCGCCTGCGAACGTCTCGGTCACGGCCGAGGCCAAGCAGAGGATCGTCGAAGGCGGCTTCTTCAACCAGAGCTGAGACCTTCGTCACCTGCCCGTGGGCGCCTTGATGCGGTCCGCATCTGGCATGTCTATGGACAGGCGCTAGAGTTTCGACAGCATTACCTGATGCCGCCCCCCGGCGGTGCAGTCCGTACGTCTGAGTCAACCGAGTAATGAATGGGTGAGGTCATGCCGCTGACGCCAGAGGACGTGAGCAACAAGCGCTTTACTCCCGTCCGGCTCCGCGAGGGCTACGACATGGGCGAGGTGGACCAGTTCCTCGACGAGGTCGAGGCCGAACTGGCACGTCTCACCCGGGAGAACGACGACCTTCGCGGGAAGTTGGCATCTGCGCAGTCGGGTGGGGGTCCGTCCTTCCCGATGGCTCCCGAGCCGCCTGCTCCTGAGCCGATGCCGGCTCCCGAGCCGGTGTCCCACCAGATGCCGATGTATCAGGAGGCACCGCAGACCGGCGGTATCGAGACGATCCGGGTCGAGACCGTGCCGGAGGCGTCCAACGCCGCCGCGCGCCTGCTCGAGCTGGCCACGCGCAACCACGACGCGCTCATCGACACCGCGAAGAACGACGCCGACAAGATCGTCGGCGAGGCCCGCACCAAGGCCGAGCGTCTCGAGGCCGAGTCGAAGTCGAAGGCCGACCGCATGGAGGCCGACGCGCGTACTCGTGCGCAGATGCTCGACAGCGAGACCGCCGAGCGTCGTCAGCAGCTCTTCGGCGAGCTGGAGCGGGAGAAGGACAACCTGACCACCGAGGTCGACACGCTGCGCAACTTCGAGCGTGAGTACCGGTCGCGTCTCAAGAGCTACTTCACGCAGCAGCTCGACGCGCTCAACAACTCGGCTGAGTCACAGGCGCCGGTCATGGCCGCCGCCGTCAACGAGTCGGGCCCTGCGCCCAAGCGTCTGCGCTCCATCCTGGGGGAGGACGAGGGGTAGATCTCCTCGTAGTCAGGCTTCCGTCGGCCGGTCCCGCTTCGCGGGGCCGGCCGATGCGTGCGTTCACTGTTGTTTGCTGATCTCTGAGCAGATCGCGTTGTAGCAGGTCAGGCAGGTCCTGTATGAGGATTGCCTGATTTTTCCGCGCTGCGGACCAATATCCGTGCAGTTTCGGTGTGTTTGTTGAGTGGAGCCCGTTCCCGGGCTACATTCCGGGCACGCACTCCGCACCGACTCGGCGGCGCGAAGTGATGGCAGGAGAAAGGGGACTCCATGTCCGTATCCATGAGCGGTCGCGTCGGTGCGACCGTTGGACGCATCTGTGTGGTGCCGTCCGAGCTTTCTGGGAATACCAGCCTCTCGACCATGGCTTCCACGTCGGTGGCCGTGGCGAGCGCATAGCCAACCTGACCACTGCGCGGCCCGGGGGGCCGTGTTCTCACACCAGAAAGCGAGTGCCGTGCCTAAGAAAGCAACCAAGACCGTCGTCTCTCCCGACCAGCTGAAGGTCAGGGACGGAGAGGACCCGTGGACCAAGGATGAGCTCAACGAGGTCATCGACGAGCTTCACGAGATGAGGGCTCACAGCCACGAGGTGCTCACCGCCCTCGAGGCCGAGCTCTCGGGCCTGATGAAGGACTCCGGCGACGGCGCCGGCCAGGATCAGGCCGACATGGGCGCGACCAGCTTCGAGCGTGACCACGAGCTGACCGTGGTCAACAGCGAGAAGGACAAGCTGGCCCAGATCGAGCGTGTCCTGGGATACCTCGAGGACGGCACGTACGGCATCTGTGAGTCCTGCGGGGAGCCGATCGGCAAGATGCGGCTCATGGCGTTCCCGCGTGCCACACTGTGCATGACATGCAAGCAGCGCGAGGAGCGTCGCTGAGCGACGCGCATACCGGTCCTGAGTCCGACGTGCGTCCTGTTCGATGGGCGGAGTTCGCGGCCGTCGCAGTGCCTCTGCTGGTCATCGACCAGCTCACGAAGCTCTGGGCGGTCGCGAATCTCGTTCCCGGGCAGCCGCAGGAGCTGATCGGCTCGGTGCTGCAGCTCAACATCATCCGCAACCCGGGAGCGGCCTTCTCGGCGGGGACCGGACACACCTGGATCTTCACGACGCTCTCGATCGTGGCCACGATCGGCGTGCTCTGGTTCGCCCGTCGGGTGCGTCACCGGGGGTGGGCCTTCGCGCTCGGCATCCTGATCGCCGGCATCTGCGGGAACCTGATCGACCGGCTGACGCGTGAGCCCGGGTTCTACCTGGGACACGTGGTCGACTTCCTGCAGCTTCCCAACTGGCCGATCTTCAATGTCGCCGACATGTGCATCAACGTGGCGGCGGTGCTGATCGTGATCCTCTCGTTCAAGGGGATCGGGCTCGACGGGTCGATCGACGGCGGTGCGGCAGACGAGGCCGAAGGCGAGAAGAAGTGAACTTCGGTCATGCCGACCAGCGCACGCTGCTCGTTCCCGACGGCCTGGAGGGAGAACGGGTCGACGCCGCCATGGCGCGGCTGTTCGGTCTCTCTCGCACCCGCGCCGCGGAGCTGATCGCCGAGGGGCTGGTGACGGTGGACGGCTCGCCGGTGGCCAAGAGCGACCGGGTCGGTGCCGGGTCGGTGCTCGACGCCACGATCCCGTCGCTGGCCGACCCATTGGAGATCAAGCCCGAGATCGTCGAGGGCATCAAGATCATCTATGACGACGACGCCTTCGTGGTGATCGACAAGCCCGTCGGTGTGGCCGTGCACCCGTCGCCGGGCTGGCAAGGCAAGACCGTCGTCGGGCACCTCGTGGCCGCCGGCTTCCGGATCTCCACGTCGGGCGCCAAGGAGCGCGAGGGCATCGTCCAGCGCCTGGACGTCGGCACCTCGGGCGTGATGGTGATCGCCAAGTCCGAGCACGCCTACTCCGTCCTCAAGGACGCGTTCCGGCAGCGTACGGTCGACAAGACCTACCACGCGCTCGTCCAGGGTCATCCCGACCCGCTCCAGGGGACGATCGACGCCCCGATCGGGCGCAACCCGAAGTACGACTACAAGTTCGCGGTCCGGGCCGACGGCCGCCACTCGGTGACCCACTACGAGACACTGGAAGCGCACCGGTTCGCCTCGCTGCTCGAGATCCACCTCGAGACCGGCCGCACCCACCAGATCCGCGTCCACATGTCGGCGCTGAAGCACCCCTGCGTCGGCGACCTGACCTACGGCGCCGACCCTGCCCTCGCGCAGCGCGTCGGGGTCGAGCGGCAGTGGCTGCACGCGGTGAAGCTCGGCTTCGACCACCCCGAGACCGGTGAGTACGTCACCTTCGAGTCGAGCTACCCCGACGATCTCCAGCACGCGCTCAATGTCATCCGCGACTCCGACTGAGGCGGTGCTCCGCCCCGCGGAGTCCGAGGACATCGCCGAGATCGTCCGCACCTACGTCGAGGCCCGTTCCGCCGCGCCGATGCCGGCCCCGATCTACCCGGAGTCGGACATCCGGGAATGGCTCGCGGTCAAGGTCCTGGCACCCCAGAAGGGGTCTCAGGTGTGGGTCGCGGAGGTCGCAGGGGTCGTCTCGGCCTTCGTCGCCTTCACCCCGACCTGGCTCGACGACCTCTTCGTCCACCCTCGCGCCCAGGGCACCGGCCTGGGCACGATGCTGCTCGACCTGGTGAAGTCGCTGACCCCCGACGGCTTCGGCCTCTGGGTCTTCGAGATGAACACCCCGGCGCGAGCCTTCTACGCCCGTCACGGCCTGCGCGAGGTCGAGCGCACCGACGGCTCAGCCAACCAGGAGAAGACCCCCGACGTACGGATGGCCTGGCCCTGACCTACTCGCCCTTGAGGTGGTCCATCTCGGCCGCGATGAGGGCGATCTCGGCCGGTCCGACGCGGCAGCAGCCGCCGACGTACGCAGCCCCGGAGCGCGCCCAGGACAGGGCCTCTCCGGGCCGGAAATGAGGGGTGCCGGTCCAGGCGCCGTCGGCGTAGGTCTCACCGGTGTTGGGGTAGACCACGGCGGGCTCGCCGGTGGCGGTGGCGAGCTGGATGGCAGCGGGGACGTCGGCCGGGTCGCAGCAGTTGACGCCGACGGCGACGACCGAACGGATGCCCGCGGCGAGCGCCAGGGCGTCGGCCAGGGGTTGGTCCGCACGGGTCCGGGTGCCGGTGCAGGAGTAGGAGAACCAGACCGGGAGGCCGATGTCGTCGAGGAGGTCGACGAGCACCTCGGCCTCCTCGACGTCGGGGATGGTCTCGACGGCGATGAGGTCGGGATCCTCGGTCTCGAGCAGCGCGAGCCGGGGTGCGTGGAAGTCGCGCAGCGTGGCCGCCGAGACCCCGTAGCGGCCCCGGTACTCCGAGCCGTCGGCCAGGTAGGCGCCGTAGGGGCCGATCGAGGCGGCGACCAGACGCCCGGGAGCCTCCTCGGCGACCTCGCGCGCGACGCGGACGCTGCGGCGCAGCAGCTCGGTGGCGTACGTCTGGGTCATCCCGGCCTCCACGAAACCGGGCACGCTCGCCTGATAGCCGGCGGTGGTGGCGACGTCGGCGCCGGCGGCGAAGTAGGCGCGGTGGACCGCGGCGATCTCCTCGGGCGACTCGTCGAGCAGCCGAGCGGTCCACAGCGCACCGGAGACATCATGACCGCGTGCTTCCAGAGCGTTCGACAGGCCACCATCAAGGATTGTCACCACAACCCGACCATATCTCCATAGATCCCTCACAGGGACCGGCCCGGCTACCGAATCTGTCGGTGGTGAAAGGTAGTCTGTAGCCCTTCCCCCAGGTTGTCCGTGAACACGTTGAACGGGCCCCTGCGCCCACCGTTCCACGTACGACCTCGAGGAGGGCTCCACGCCAATGGCGGCCGGCTCCAAGGACTCTTTCGTCCACCTTCACGTCCACACCGAATACTCGATGCTGGACGGAGCCTCGCTCCTCGACGGGCTGTTCTCGCGCACCGCCGAGCTGGAGATGCCGGCGATCGCGATGACCGACCACGGCAACATGCACGGCGCGTACGACTTCTGGTCGAAGGCCCGCAAGCACGACGTGAAGCCGATCATCGGCATCGAGGCCTACATCACGCCGAACACGCCGCGCGGCGAGCGCAAGCGGGTGCGGTGGGGCAAGGGCGACCAGGCCCAGGAAGGCGGCGACGACGTCTCGGGTGGTGGCGCCTACACCCACATGACGATGTGGGCGGAGAGCACCGAGGGGATGCACAACCTCTTCCGGCTCTCCTCGCGCTCCAGCCTGGAGGGCTACTACTTCAAGCCGCGGATGGACAAGGAGATCCTCGCCGAGCACTCCAAGGGGATCATCGTCTCCACCGGCTGCCCCTCCGGCGCCATCCAGACCCGGCTGCGGCTGGGACAGTGGGACGAGGCGCTCAAGGAAGCCGGCGAGCTGCAGGACATCTTCGGGAAGGAGAACGTCTTCCTGGAGCTGATGGACCACGGCATCTCCATCGAGAAGCGGGTCCGCGACGACCTGCTCAAGCTCGGCAAGGCGATGAACATCGCACCCGTCGCGACCAACGACTCCCACTACAACAACCCCGAGGACGCCGCCGCCCACGAGGCGCTGCTGTGCGTCCAGTCGGGCAGCCGGATGACAGAGCCGCCCTACTCCAAGGGCGGCAAGCGGTTCGCCTTCGAGGGCAGCGGCTACTACATCAAGTCCGCCGCGGAGATGCGCGAGCTGTGGGGGCGCCAGGACCTGATCGAGGCCTGCGACAACACCCTGCTGATCGCCGAGCGCTGCGACGTGCAGTTCACCGAGTCGACCGGCGGCTACATGGCGCTCGCCGACATCCCGCCGGGGGAGACCGAGGAGTCCTGGCTGCGCAAGGAGACCTGGCGCGGCATCGAGCTGCGCTACCCGGGCGAGAAGACCACGCAGGAGGTCCGGGACCGCGTCGAGTTCGAGATCGACGTCATCCTGCAGAAGGGCTACCCGGGTTACTTCCTCGTGGTCGCCGACTTCATCCAGTGGTCCAAGGACAACGGCATCCGGATCGGTCCGGGCCGCGGGTCCGGTGCCGGCTCGATCGTGGCCTATGCGCTGCGGATCACCGACCTCGACCCGCTCGAGCATGGCCTCTTCTTCGAGCGGTTCCTCAACCCCGAGCGTCCCTCGATGCCCGACTTCGACATCGACTTCGACGACCATCGCCGCGGCGAGACCATCAAGTACGTCACGGAGAAGTACGGCGCGGAGAAGGTCGCCCAGATCGCCACGTTCGGGCGGATCAAGGCCAAGCAGGCGATCAAGGACGCCGCCCGCATCCTCGACCACGGCTTCGCGATCGGCGACCGGATCACCAAGGCGCTGCCGCCCGACGTGATGGGCAAGGGGGTGCCGCTCAAGGAGCTGTTCAACCCCGACCACAAGCGCTACGGCGAGGGCGGCGACTTCCGGGCGCTGCACGACACCGACCCGGACGTGAAGAAGATCTACGAGACCGCGCTCGGTCTCGAGGGTCAGATCCGGCAGACCGGCATCCACGCCGCGGGCGTGATCATGGCCTCCGAGCCGATCATCGACATCGTCCCGCTGATGGAGCCGAAGCAGGACGGTCAGGTCGTCACTCAGTTCGAGTATCCGACCTGTGAGGCGCTCGGCCTGGTCAAGATGGACTTCCTGGGCCTCTCCAACCTCCACACCCTCGAGGACGCGCTGGACAACATCCGCGCCAACCGCGACATCGACCTGGTGCTCGAAGAGGTCCCCTTCGACGACAGGGCGACCTACGAGCTGATGCAGCGAGGCGACACGCTCGGCGTCTTCCAGCTCGATGGTGGTGGCATGCGTGCCCTGCTGCGCTCGATGCTCCCCGACCGGTTCGCCGACATCACCGCGGTCTCCGCGCTCTACCGCCCCGGCCCGATGGGTGCCGACTCCCACAACAAGTACGCCCACCGCAAGAACGGCCGAGAGCCGATCGTGCCGATCCACCCCGAGCTCGAGGAGCCGCTCGCTGAGGTGCTGGGGGAGACGTACGGGCTGATCGTCTACCAGGAGCAGGTGATGTCGATCGCCCAGGTCCTGGCGGGGTTCTCGCTCGGACAGGCGGACAACCTGCGCCGCGCGATGGGTAAGAAGAAAAAGGCCGAGCTCGACAAGCAGTACGCCGGATTCCAGGCCGGCATGCTCGAGCGCGGCTACTCCCAGAGTGCGATCGACACGATCTGGGAGATCCTGCTGCCGTTCTCCGACTACGCCTTCAACAAGTCGCACTCGGCGGCCTACGGCGTGGTCACCTACTGGACCGCCTACCTGAAGGCCAACTACCCGACCGAATACATGGCGGCGCTCTTGACCTCGGTCAAGAACGACAAGGACAAGATGGCGATCTACCTCAACGAGTGTCGCCGGATGAAGATCGCGGTGCTGCCGCCCGACGTCAACGAGTCCTCCCACGACTTCACCGCGGTCGGCTCCGACATCCGCTTCGGCCTGACCGCGGTGCGCAACGTCGGCGCCCAGGTGGTCGACGGGATCGTCGAGGCGCGCACCTCGAAGGGGCGCTTCGCGGACTTCAACGACTATCTCTCCAAGGTGCCCGAGCGGGCCTGCAACAAGCGGGTGATCGAGTCGCTGATCAAGGCCGGTGCCTTCGACGACATGAAGCACCGCCGCCGCGCGCTGGTCGCGATCCACGAGACCGCGGTGGACCAGTACATCGACATCAAGCGCAACGAGGCGATCGGGCAGGACTCGCTCTTCGGCGGCCTCGACGAGGACGGCGGCGACGGCTTCGGCGTCTCGGTGGCGATCCCGGACATGGACGAGTGGGACAAGATGACCCTGCTCGGCCATGAGCGGGAGATGCTGGGCCTCTACGTCTCCGACCACCCGCTCATGGGTCTCGAGCACGTGCTCGCCAACGGCACCGACTGCACCATCGGTCAGCTGATGACCGACGAGACGCGGCCGCACAACACCACCGTCACGGTCTCCGGCCTGGTCACCAACGTCAACCGCCGCATCACCAAGAAGGGCGACGCCTGGGCGACGGTGACCCTGGAGGACCTGGAGGGCTCGGTGGAGGTGCTGCTCTTCCCGTCGTCCTACCAGCTCGCCGCGCCACACCTGGTCGAGGACTCGATCATCCGGGTCAAGGGCCAGCTCTCCCGCGACAAGGACCAGCCCGAGCTGCGCGGCCAGGAGGTCACCGTCCCGGACCTGACCGGTGGGCCGGGTGCCGCCGGCGGGCCGGTGGTGATCTCGCTGCCTTCGACGCGGTGCACGCCGCAGGTGATCGCCTCGCTGCGTGACGTATTGACCACCTATCCCGGAGTAGCCGAGGTCAGGCTACGGTTGATGACACGGGACGCGACCCGGGTCATGAAGCTCGATGACCGGCTGCGGGTGGCACCGACTCCCGAGCTGTTCGCCGACCTCAAACACCTCCTCGGACCAGGATGCCTGACAATCTGATCGTGCCGCCGCCGCCCAGTCTCGCCGCGCCCATCCGCCGCACCGCCCGCCCCGACCTGTCCCGACCCGTGCTGGTCCAGGTGGCCATCATCATGGTCGCCTTCGTCGTCGGTGGCCTCGTGGCCGGTCTTGCGGCGGTGACGTTGTGGACCCCGCCGACCGGGATGGTGCTCGAGGGCAAGTGGTATCGCGGACTCATCTCGATCGACCCGCCCGCCATCGGGCAGAACATCGACCAAGGCGTCTTCGCCGCGACCGCCTGGTTCTCCGTCTGCGCGATCGTGCTCGGCCTGCTGGTCGGCATCGCGGCCGCGATCTGGCTCAACCGCTCTGAGCTGGTCACCCTCGCCGCGCTGACGCTCGGCGGCACGATCGGCGGTGGCCTGATGCTGCTGGTCACCTCGCTGCTCTCGCCCGAGGACCCCAACGGTCTCGCCAAGGGGGCCGCCGACGGCACCGTGCTCGAGGACAGCTTCCAGCTGGCCTCGCCGTGGCTGGTTCTGCTCGTGCCGGGCTCGGCGATGCTGGCGCTGATGGTGATCTTCCTGATGTGGGCACCGCATCCGGCCGAGGTCCACGAGCTCGACGGGCAGCAAGCTGCGGTCGAAAGGTGAATTCGGCGGACAGACGCCGCTGGGCGGCGTAGATTCAACAGGTTGGACGGTTGGCGCAGTGCTGACCGACAGAACCTGAAAGTCACTGATGTCAGAGAACACTCCCGGTCAGAGCCCGTCCGGACCGGAGGCGACAGAGATCCTCGACCTCGGCGAGAACCCTGCCGGAAAGAGCAAGAAGCCGCTGATCATCGGCGCGGCAGCCGTCGTGGGGGTCGCTGTGCTGGCGACCGCCGGCACCGTCACCGCAGTCGCACTGAGCAACGCCGGTGGTTCCCCGGCAGAGGCGTTCCCGGCCTCGACCGTCGCGTATGCCGAGATCGACCTGACCGAGGCCAAGGACGCCCTGCCGACGCTGCGCAAGCTGCCTTCGCTCGAGAAGGAGCTCGGTCTCAAGAAGGGCGAGGACCCGCGCGAGACGCTGTTCACCAACGCGTGTGACGACCTCGACTTCGCCGCGGACGTCGAGCCATGGATCGGCTACAAGGCTGCGGTCGGCGCGGTCCCCACCGACGCCGAGCCGGTGTTCGCGTTCGCCCTCCAGGTCACCGACGAGTCCGATGCCGAGGCGGGTCTTCCCAAGCTCGCCGAGTGCGGCGGCTCGGAGTCCGCGTGGGCGGTTGCCGACGGTTGGGCGATCATCGCTGAGACCGACGACGATCTGGCCACGATCGAGAAGGCGGTGGAGGCCGGCACCCTGGCCGAGGACGCCGGCTTCGAGAAGTGGACCGGTGACGTCGGCGGGACCGGGTTCATCACGGCGTACGCCGCCAAGGAGCTGCCCGAGGTGATCGCCGACGCGGCTGAGAGCGGCGCGCTCGACGAGGCCGAGGGTGAGCTTGCCGAGAACCCGATGGGCGGGATCGCACCGATGCCCGACCCGGGCGCTCTGGCCGACACGATTCGGTCGGCGATGAAGGACTTCGGTGGTGGGGCCTTCACCGTACGCGCAGAGGAGAACGCCTTCGAGCTCGAGGCCGCCTCGACGGTGGGCGATCAAGCCAAGTCAGTGGAGGCCGGCACCATCGCCGGCACGCTGCCGAAGGACACCACCGCGGTGATCGCGGCCAACCCCGCAGACGGCTGGCTCACGACCGGCCTGGCCGGGAGCGGTGCCGAGGACCAGTTCACGCAGATGCTCGGAATGGCTCCCGGTGACCTCGAGAAGCTCCTCGGTGACAGTTTCGCGATCGCTGCCGGCGAGATCGACCTGAGCGGTCCGGGCTCCCTGGACTTCGGGATCAAGCTCGATGGCGCCGACTCCGCCGACGTCGAGAAGTTCGTCGGCGACCTCACTGCCGGCTTCGGTGCCGAGGGCATCGTCAGCGTCGACAGCGAGGGTGAGATGACGTCCGTCGGGATGGGGGACTACGGCAAGGAGCTGCTCACCGACGGCGGCCTCGCAAAGACCGACAAGTTCAAGAACGCGGTCCCGAACGCCGAGGACGCCTCCGGAGTGGTCTACGTCGACTTCGACGGACTCGACGGGCTGGTGACGGCCGAGGCTCCCGAGGTCGCCGACGACATCGAGGCGCTCGGCCAGCTCGGCTTCAGTGCCTACCTGGACGGCGACACCTCGCGAGCCCTGGCTCGCCTCACCGTCGACTGACCTGCCAAGCCGGGTCAGCACGAGCTGACAAGATCCGTCGCCGAGTCGGCTCGTCATGACGAGCCGACTCGGCGTGGGTTTTGGTCAGTTCGCGCCGACTCGACGGGTCATCTGGCGATGGGGGCTGTGGTGGCGTACGTGATCTTGATCAGGTCGGCAGGGGAGAGCTCGATGTCCAGGCCGCGTCGGCCACCGGAGACGTAGATGGAGTCGTACGTGGTCGCGGACTCGTCCAGGACGGTCGGGTGGGGACGCTTCTGGCCGACGGGTGAGATGCCGCCGGCGACGTAGCCGGTCGCGCGCTCGGCGGCGGTGACCTCGGCCATCTGCGCCTTCGAGCCGCCGAGGGCACGAGCGAGCGCCTTGAGGTCGAGCTGGCCGGTGACCGGGACGATGCCGACGACGAGCTTCCCGTCCAGGGACGCCATCAGCGTCTTGAAGACCCGCTTCGGCTCGACGCCGAGGGCCTCGGCGGCCTCCAGGCCGTAGGACTCGGCGCGCGGATCGTGCTCGTAGGGGTGGAGCGTGTAGTCGATCCCGGCTCGGGTGAGTGCGACGGCCGCCGGAGTTCCTCCGCCGGCCTGTTTCCCGGTCTGTTTCCCGGTCTGTTTCCCGGTCTGTTTCTTGGGCATCAGTTGGGTGACCATCTCGTGCGGGCGACCTCGGTGGCGGGCAGCGAGGGGATGACGTTCATCGCCTTCAGCTCGGCTCGGAGCAGGTCGGTGACCATACCGAGCCGGATGCCGGCGTCGGGTGCCTCCAGAAGCGCCTGCCGGTCGGGCATCGGCAGGGGAGTGGTGGCCGAGATGGTCCAGGAGAGGAACTCCGGATCCTTGGGGAGCGAGCCGGTGAACGGGTCCTCACGGAACTCCAGCAGTGCGGCGCGGTAGGCGGTGAAGGTCGCCCGCGCGGTGTCGACGATGGCGCCCGGGACAGCGACGTGCTCCTCGGGCAGGTCTTCGACGTCGGCGACAGGGAAGTCCCCGCTGCTGACCAGGCTGTCCATCCGGATCCTGTCGATCGCGAGCACCTCGAGGTCGAAGGAGCCGTCGTCGTGCTGTTCGACCTCGGTGATCAGCAGCTTCACGCCGACCCGGTAGAGCGATTGAGCGCCGGTCTCGCCGACCTCGTAGCCCTCACGGATCGCGACCGAGCCGAGGTGGCGCTCCTCCTCGTCCTGACGGAGCAGATGGTGCACCATTGCGCGGTAGCGGTCCTCGAAGACCCGCAGCGGCAGCGTCACGCCGGGGAACAGGACAGTGTTGAGCGGGAACATCGGCAGTCGGTCGCTCACGCTCCCACCGCCGTGGCGCGAAGGTACGGAGCGCGATGGCACGGAGGTGGCGGCGCGAGGTCTGCGTTCACGGGCACCAACCTATGGGGGCCGCGGGCATGTGCGCCCGCGAACCCCCGTGTCTGCCCCAGGTCGGTCGGATCGTCAGGCGTCGTAGGTCGCCCGGTCGATCTTGGTGTGGTAGCGCTGGCCCGTGGCCGAGCCCAGGAGCGCCCCGACGAGCATCACGGCCAGGAGTGCGAGGCCGGCGATCGCCGCGCCCCAGCCGAGCTGATCGGCGTTCAGCCCGACGTTCGGCAGGTCGACCTGCTGCATGATGTCGTAGCTCGAGCCGAACAGTGCGCCGGCAATGGCAGCGATGATCATCACCACGATGGCAACGATCCACACGCCCAGGCCCTGTCGGCGGGCATCGAAGCGGGACATCCGTGCCGCGACGTACCCTCCGGCGTAATAGCCGATGAACAGGATCACGGCGAACGTGATCGCGGCCGCGATACCGGCCGAGTCCGCCATCGACTCGAGATCGGCTCGGGTCCAGTTCTGCTCGGTGCCGACCGCGGAGGCGATCGCGGAGATGATCCCTCCGAGCAGGACGGTGAGGCCGACGGCGACGAGCCAGCCGAAGAAGCAGGCGCCCCAGTTGATGCCGCCGTAGGTGTCGTGGAGAGCGGCGCGTCGGCCCTCCTGTGAGTGGCGGTGGTGCTCGACCGCGTCTCCCTCGTGGGGGTGGCCGACCGGCGCGACCGGCGCGACTGGTCCGACCGCGCCTGCGGTGCTGTGTCGGCGTTCGACGCTGTCGTCGTGGCCGACGACCGCGGGGCCGTCCGGGTGCTCCCGGGTCTCTGCGTAGTTCTCGTGAGTCCCCGGGTGGCTCTCGTCGGCATGTTTGTGATCTCTGTGGAAAAGTCCGCTCAGTGCCATGACGATCCCTCCTAGATGGGTCGACCCTCCGGGTACCCGGATCGGTGTGCTGTATGCGTCGTGCTCGCCGCGGCGAAAGGCGCCCGCCGACGTCCACGTGGCGTCGGCAGATCGGCTCCCCGGGTGGCTCACTCGTAGACTTGAGGCATGATCCGCCGCATCGACCTGAGGGGTGCCGACAGAGGCTCCGCTTCGACCATCGACTACCGCGCCGCCGTTCCGCGCGCCGAGTTCGACATCGAGGCGGCCACTCATGCGGTGCAGCCGATCATCGACGCCGTCCGCGAGCGCGGTGCCGAGGCGATCGCCGAGTTCTCCGAGAAGTTCGACGGCGTACGCGTCGACGACATCCGGGTTCCGGCCGCTGCCCTGACCAAGGCCCTCGACGAGCTCGACCCGGCGATCCGGGCCGGGCTCGAGGAGTCGATCGCGCGGCTGCGTACGACCTGTGCGGCCGAGCTCGAGCAGGACGCGGTCACCGACCTGGCGCCCGGCGCCCGGGTGACGCACCGCAAGGTGCCGGTGGGGCGCGTGGGGCTCTATGTGCCTGGTGGTCTGGCTCCGCTGGTCTCCTCGGTACTGATGAACGTCGTCCCGGCGCAGGTCGCCGGGGTTCCTTCGATCGCGCTGGCCTCGCCGCCGCAGAAAGAGTTCGGCGGCCTGCCGCAGCCGACCATCCTGGCCGCGTGCGCGCTGCTGGGTGTCGATGAGGTCTACGCCGTCGGTGGCGCCCAGGCGATCGCGATGTTCGCCTACGGGATCGAGCCGTGCGAGCGCGTCGACATGGTCACCGGTCCCGGCAACATCTACGTGGTCACCGCAAAACGCCTGCTCAAGGGGCAGGTCGGGATCGACTCCGAGGCGGGTCCGACCGAGATCGCGATCCTCGCCGACGAGACCGCCGAGGCCGCCTACGTCGCCGCCGACCTGATCTCCCAGGCCGAGCACGACCCGCTGGCCGCCTCGGTGCTGGTCACCGACTCCGAGACGCTTGCCGCAGACGTGGAGGCCGAGCTCGACAAGCAGGTCGCCGCGACCAAGCACGTCGAGCGGATCCGTACGTCGCTGACCGGCGCCCAGTCGGGCATCGTGCTGGTCGACGACGTCGACCAGGGCGTCGACGTCGTGAACGCGTACGCCGCCGAGCACCTCGAGATCCACACCGCCGACGCCGCACAGGTCGCCGGCCGGATCCGCAACGCCGGCGCGATCTTCGTCGGTTCCTACGCTCCGGTGTCACTGGGTGACTACTGCGCCGGGTCCAACCACGTGCTGCCCACCGGCGGCTGCGCCTGCCACTCATCAGGGCTCTCGGTGCGGGCCTTCACCAAGTCGATCCACGTCGTCGACTACTCCCGTGAGGGCCTCGCGGCGGTCAAGGACCACGTGGTCACGCTCGCCGAGGCCGAGGACCTGCCGGGTCACGGCGCGGCGGTGTCGGTGAGGTTCTCGTGACCAGCTGGCCGCCGATCCGTGCCGAGCTCGCCGGGATCGAGCCCTACGGAGCTCCGCAGCTGGACGTCCCGGTCCAGCTCAACGTCAACGAGAACCCCTACCAGCCCTCCGCCGAGACGGTCGCCGACATCGCGGCCAGCGTCGGAGAGGCGGCGCGCACGCTCAACCGCTACCCGGACCGTGAGTTCGTCGCGCTCCGGGAGGGGCTGGCTGCGTACCTCTCCTCGGATGTGGAGGCGCAGATCGCACCGGAGCAGGTGTGGGCGGCCAACGGGTCCAACGAGGTGATGCTGCAGCTGCTGCAGGCCTTCGGCGGTCCCGGGCGCACCGCGATCAGCTTCGCGCCGACCTACTCGATGTATCCGGAGTACGCCCGCGACACCAACACCGAGTGGGTCGTCGGACACCGCGAGAGCGACTTCGCGATCGATCTGGAGAAGGCGCGCGCGCTGGTCGAGGAGACCCGGCCCCACGTCGTGCTCCTCCCGAGCCCCAACAACCCCACCGGCACCGCGCTTCCGCCGGAGGCCGTCACGGTGCTGTGCGAGGCCGTTGGGGACGGCGGGATCGTCGTGGTCGACGAGGCCTACGGCGAGTTCCGGCGGACCGGGGTGCCCTCGGCGCTGGAGCTCCTCTCCGAGCACCGCAACCTGGTGGTCACCCGCACCATGTCGAAGGCGTTCGCCGGGGCCGGTCTGCGGCTCGGCTACCTGGCGGCCGACCCGGCGATCTGTGACGCGATCCGGGTCGTACGCTTGCCCTACCACCTCTCGGCGGTCACCCAGGCGGCGGCGAGCGCGGCTCTGCGGCACGCGCCGGAGCTGCTCGGCTACGTGGCCAATCTTCGCGAGGAGCGGGACACACTGGTCGAGTGGCTGCGTGAGCAGGGGCTCGAGGTCGCCGACTCGGACGCCAACTTCGTCCTCTTCGGGCGCTACGCCGACCGGCACGCGGTCTGGCAGGGGCTGCTCGACCGCGGCGTGCTGATCCGCGAGACCGGCCCCGACGGATGGCTGCGGGTCTCGGTCGGGACGCCCGACGAGATGGACGCTTTCAGACAAGCTTTGACCGATGTGAACGGAGCACGCGCATGAGTTCGGCAAGGACTGCCCGCATCGAGCGGGAGACCTCGGAGTCGAAGGTCGTCGTCGAGGTGAACCTCGACGGCACCGGACGGGTCGACGTCTCGACCGGCGTCGGGTTCTACGACCACATGCTGACCGCCTTCGGGCGGCACTCGCTGGTCGACCTCACCGTGCACTCCGAGGGCGACGTGCACATCGACGCCCACCACACCGTCGAGGACACCGCGATCGTGCTCGGTCAGTGTCTTCGCGAGGCACTGGGGGACAAGAAGGGCATCCGCCGCTACGGCGACGCGACCCTGCCGCTCGACGAGGCGCTCGTACGCTGCGTCGTCGACGTCTCCGGGCGGCCCTACTCGGTCCACACCGGTGAGCCGGAGGGCCAGCAGTACGTGCTGCTCGGCGGCTCCGGGGTGCCCTACCTCGGCTCCCTGACCCAGCACGTCTTCGACTCCATCGCCCACCACGCCCACCTGACGCTGCACGTCAACGTGCTCGCCGGGCGCGAGCCGCACCACATCGTGGAGACGCAGTTCAAGGCGTTCGCGCGGGCGTTCCGCGACGCGATCGCCTACGACCCGCGCGAGACCGGGGTCCCGTCGACGAAGGGTGCCCTATGAGTGCGCCGTCGGTGGTCGTGCTCGACTATGGCTCCGGGAACGTACGCTCCGCCGTCCGCGCCGTCGAGCGCGCCGGTGCCTCGGTCGAGCTGACCGGTGACCTCGACGCCGCGATGGCGGCCGATGGGCTGCTGGTGCCCGGCGTGGGCGCGTTCGAGGCCTGCATGAAGGGCCTGCGCGCGATCCGCGGCGAGCGGATCATCGCCCGGCGGCTGGCCGGCGGACGTCCCGTGATGGGGATCTGCGTAGGGATGCAGATCCTCTTCGAGACCGGGATCGAGCACGGTGTCGAGACCGAGGGATGCGGCGAGTGGCCGGGCGTCGTCGAACGCCTGCAAGCGCCGATCGTGCCGCACATGGGCTGGAACACGCTCGACGTACCGTCCGGAACCTCGCTGTTCGCGGGGGTCGAGAAGGAGCGGTTCTACTTCGTGCACTCCTACGGCGTGCGCGACTGGACCCTGGTCACCAACGACCGCACCGTCGCACCGCTGGTCACCTGGGCCGAGCACGGTGGCGACCGATTCGTCGCGGCCGTGGAGAACGGTCCGCTGACCGCTACCCAGTTCCACCCGGAGAAGTCCGGGGACGCCGGCGCCGCGGTCCTACGCAACTGGGTGCTCTCCCTGAAGGCGGCCTAGGTGGCCCAGACCGGAGCCCGGGCGAAGGCCCGCGCCGAACGGGAGCGGCTGGCCGCGGCCGCCGCTGAGGAGAGGGCCGCTCGCCAGGCCAAGGAGGCCGCTCGTCGGGCTCGGAAGGCGCGGTTGGCCGAGTGGATCCCGGCTCGCCGGTCCCGTCCCGCGAGCCCGCTCGCGGAGCGCCGGCGGCGCAACGTACGGATCCTGATCGTCGTCCTGCTCCTCCTCAACGCGCTCGTCTACCTCGTCACCGAGGACGTCGGCACGGTGGTCTTCTCAGCCATCGCGTCGGTGCTGGTCGCGCCTGTGGTCTACACGATGCTTTTCCGCCGTTAAGGTGGACCGATGGCGAAGACGACCTGGACCGACGCCGACCCGGTGAGTTTCGTCGAGGCCGTCTCGCCGGAAAAGCGGCGCACGGACGCGAAGACGCTGCTTGACCTGCTGCGGCGCGCGACCGGGGTAGAACCGAGGATGTTCGGCACCGCGATCGTGGGCTTCGGTGAGTACCACTACAAGTACGCCAGCGGCACCGAGGGCGATGCTCCGGCCGCGAGCTTCTCGCCGCGCAAGGCCGCCTCGGTCGTCTACCTCAACGACGGCATCTCCACCCACGAGGAGCTCCTCGCCCGCCTCGGCCCGCATACCACCGGCGTCGGCTGCCTTTACCTCAAGGACATGGCCGCCGTCGATCTGAATGTTCTCGAGGAGATCGTCAGCCGCTCGTACGCCACGCTGACCAGCGGCACCTACGGCAGTCGCGCCGCTCGCGCTGTTGGCGACCACTTCGAGTCTTGATCTGGCTGCGACACGCCGGGGCGTCGGCGTGTCGCCGCCAGATCGCGCCTCTTCGTGGTCGGTGGTCGGGTAACCAAGCCCCCACTCGTACGATCGGGTACGGTCGCGAATCGTGGGCCCGCACATCGAAGCGCTGGGGACCGACGACATCGGATGGGTCTGGGATCTCTATCGGGTGACGCTCCACGCAGACCATGCGGCGGCCACCGGCCGGACCGACGATGAGCTGTATGCCGCGCAGTTGTCTGCGCTCGCGTCTGGCTCGGTCTCTGCTCTTCTCGATGGTGGCGGAGCGCGTGTCGGGTACATCCGGGTCACCGACGACGGAACCGACCTCACGATCCGGGACATCGCGATCCGGCCTGACCAGCAGGATCATGGCTTCGGCAGCGCTGCCATCGTGCTGGTCGCAGCGCGGGCGGCTACGTCCGGGCAGGATCTGGTTCTCCGGGTCCTCCACACCAATCCACGTGCTCGTCGCCTCTATGAACGGCTCGGTTTCGAGGTCGATGAGGAGCGCGGCCGATCAACCCAGATGCGGCTCCGCGTGGCGCGGATCTGATCGCCGCCGGAGGTAGGGTCAGGGACATGACCGACTACGAGGTCTCCAGGTCCGCCGTGCTGCCGTGTGACATCGGGAGGGTGCACGCCCTGATCGACGACTTCCGCGAGTGGCCGGCGTGGTCGCCATGGGAGGAGCTCGATCCTGACATGTCACGCACCTACTCGGGTGCGGACGCTGGTCTCGGGGCGCGTTATGCCTGGTCAGGAAACAAGCGCGCGGGTGCCGGTGCGATGGAGATCATCGAGTCGAGACCGGACCGCATCGAGGTCGCGCTGGAGTTCCTGAAGCCGTTCAAGAGTCGGAGCACGGTGAGCTTCGACCTGGCCACCGTCGCTGATGGTACGCAGGTGATCTGGACCCACGCGGGGTCGCTGGGTCGCCTGGTGAGCCTGGTGTCCAAGGTCTACCCGATGGAGAAAGCGATCGCGCCCGACATGGAGAAGGGGCTCGCCAAGCTAGCCGCCGTGGCGGCGAGCTCGGGCGACACGGACTGACCCGTCAGCGCGGCTGTGAAACCGGTTGCGTACGAGGCATGTCGTACCTAGGTTGCCCGCCATGACACCTCGCCGGTTCGGAATCTGCATCGACGCCATCGATCCGGAGCGGGTAGCGGAGTTCTGGGCCGCGGCGCTCGGCCGAGAGGCTGAGGTCGGAGGCGAGGAGATCAGGCTGCTGCCGCGGACGGAGGACGACCTCCTGATCCGGTTCCTGCCGACACAGGAGCCGAAGACGCTGGCGAACCCGCATCATCTCCATCTGACCAGCAGGTTGCCGGGCGACCAGCAGCGGACCGTCGATCGACTGATCGGACTCGGCGCGACCCATCTCGACGTGGGCCAGCGGCCGGAGGAAGACCACATCGTGCTCGGCGACCCTGAGGGCAACGAGCTGTGCGTGATCCCGGCGGGCAACAAGTGGCTGGCCGGGACGGGTTTCCTGGGAGAGGTCGCCGCCGACGGGTCGCGGGAGAACGGGACTTTCTGGAGCGCGGCGCTCGGCTGGCCGCTGGTCTGGGACCAGCACGGCGAGACCGCGGTCGCGGCCCCGTCGGGCAGCGCCAAGGTCGCGTGGGGCGGACCGCCGCCGGTGCCGCGCGGGCCGCGGGACCGGTTCCGCTTCGACCTGATCGCGCCCGAGGACACCGGTCCTGCCGGTGAGATCCGTCGCCTCGTCGGGCTCGGCGCCACGCTGGTCGCAGAGACCTATGGGGACGGGCGGTGGGCCAAGATGACGGACCCCGATGCGTACGAGGTCGAGGTGCTGGCGCCTCGCTGAGGCGGCTGGTTCGTCTAGGTGTGCAGCCGAAGCGACGCTTCCCGTGCGGAACTCCGCGAGGGAAGCAACGGTTGGCCTGCATACCTTGACGAACAGACACCGTCTCGCAGCCCGACGGCGGGGCGGGGGTGGCGGCGTACAGAACATAGGATCGTCCCCATGGGTGACTACCTCGAGCTTCTGCCGGCCGTCGATGTGAAGGGCGGCCAGGCCGTTCAGCTCGTTCAGGGCGTGGACGGGTCGGAGAAGCGGTTCGGCGATCCCTTCGAGGCCGCGCTGAGGTGGCAGGAGACCGGCGCCGAGTGGATCCATCTGGTCGACCTCGACGCCGCGTTCGGCCACGGCAACAACCGCGAGATCCTCGCCGGGATCGTCGGCAAGCTCGACATCAAGGTCGAGATGAGCGGCGGAATCCGCGACGACGAGTCGCTCGAGGCCGCGATGGCGACCGGTTGCCGGCGCGTCAACATCGGCACCGCCGCGCTGGAGAACCCGGAGTGGACCCGCCAGGCGATCGCGACCTACGGCGACCGGGTCGCGGTGGGCCTGGACGTACGCGGCCGAACCCTCGCCGCGCGCGGCTGGACCAAGGACGGCGGAGACCTCTACGAGACCCTCGCCCGCCTCGACTCCGAGGGCTGCGCGCGCTACGTCGTCACCGACGTCAACAAGGACGGCATGCTCCAGGGCCCCAACCTCGACCTGCTGCGTGCGGTCTGCGAGGCCACCGACCGTCCGGTCGTGGCGAGCGGGGGAGTGACCACCATCGACGACATCGAGGCGCTGATGGGCCTGGTGGAGATCGGCGTGGAGGGTGCGATCGCCGGCACGGCGCTCTACACCGGGTCTCTCGACCTCGCCGACGCGCTCGACCTCACCCTCGGCCGGCCGCGCGGAGACCAGTCATGAGTTTGGCAGTACGCGTCATCCCTTGCCTCGACGTCGACGCCGGTCGTGTCGTCAAGGGGATCAACTTCAAGGAGCTGCGCGACGCCGGCGACCCGGTGGAGCTGGCCGAGACGTACGACAAGGAAGGCGCCGACGAGCTCACCTTCCTCGACATCTCCGCCTCCCACGAGGGCCGCGCGACGACGCTCGAGATCGTCACCCGCACCGCTGAGCAGGTCTTCATCCCGCTCACCGTCGGCGGCGGCATCCGCAGCGTCGACGACGTGGACCGGATGCTCCGTGCCGGTGCGGACAAGATCGCGGTCAACACCGCGGCCATCGACCGCCCCGAGCTGATCGCCGAGATCGCCGACCGGTTCGGCAACCAGGTGCTGGTGCTCTCCGTCGACGCCCGGCGGGCGCCGGCCACCGACTCCGGTTTCGAGGTGACCACCCACGGCGGCCGCAAGTCGGCCGGGATCGACGCGATCGAGTGGGCCGCGAAGGCCGTCGAGCTCGGGGCCGGCGAGATCCTGCTCAACGCGATGGACGCCGACGGCACCGAGGACGGCTTCGACATCGACCTGATCAAGGCCGTACGCAGCGAGGTGACCGTCCCGGTCATCGCCTCCGGAGGAGCGGGGAAGGCCGAGCACTTTCCGCCCGCCGTCGACGCCGGCGCGGACGCCGTCCTTGCAGCCACCATCTTCCACTTCGGCAAGGTGCGCATCGGCGAGGTCAAGCAGGCGCTCTCCGGCGCTGGCGCGCCTGTTCGCTGACGGATCGCCCGCGGCAGATCCCGCCATGGCGGGAATCTGCGCCCCCTCGCGCGGGCTCTATCCCAGCAGCGAGCTCGGGACCTGCCCGTGGCGTACGCGCTGGGGATGGTTGCCGACGTCCAGGTAGGCGAGCTCCTCGCCGGTGCGGAAGTCGATCACCGCGACCGCGTCGGCGTCCGACAACGACGCCCAGCAGGTGTTGCCGAGGCCCTCGGTGGTCCAGTAGGGCTTGCCGTAGTAATTGCCGGTGGTCGCCTCGTCCAGCGTCGTGAACTCGCCGGTCGTGCGGTCGACCATCGCGACATAGTCGTCCATCGTGCCCGCGGCGCACAGCGTCTTGCCCTTGGCGTCGATCGAGAGACCGTGGTGGGCGGAGTCATTGACATAGAGCTCGCGCGGCAGCTTGGTCCGCTTGGGCAGCGGGATGACCCGCGTGACGGCGCCGGTGCGGGGCTCCTCGACGGAGCCGGTGGAGTAGCCGACCTTCTCGTCGATGTCGGCCGCTTGGGTGTCGAACTCGACGATCCCGTGCAGGAACGACATCTGGAAGTAGATGAACCGCTCGCCCGGCGCGACCGCCATGGGGCGTACGGCCGAGGAGATCGAGGCGTAGCCGGCCTCCTCCAGCTCCTTGCCCATCTCCCAGCGCTGGGAGACCTCGAAGGTGGACTCGTCGACGATCTCGAACCAGCGGTCGCCCTTGATCGCGTCGTGGATCGGGCCGATCTTGATCGGCGGGAGCAGGTCGGTCCCCGGGATGGTGCCGAGCCCGAGCTGGTCGAGGTTGAGCAGCGGCAGCGAGTCGAGGGAGATCTCCTTCTGGTCGCCGGGCAGGTAGACGCGGCCGATGGAGGCGTGGAAGATCCGCGAGCCGTCCTTCGAGTAGTTGTTCTCGTGGGGCGTCTCGCCCGACTCGAACGTACGCAGCCGCTCGCCCGTCCGCGGGTCACCCGCGCCGCCCATCCAGTACTCGTGCACCGAGCGCGAGGTCGAGTCGGAGACCAGCAGCTTGGTGCCGTCGGGGGAGAGGCCCATGTGGTCGGTGCGGTGGCCGTCCATCTGCTGCTCGACCACGACGGAGTCGGGTGAGCCCGCGAGCGCCTTCTCGATGTCGATCCAGACCACGTCGGCGAGGCTGGGCCGGGAGACCGCCAGCAGCTTGCCGTCCCGCGTGGTGAACATGTCGTCCACGAGCTGGTCGTTGCCTTCACCGGGGCCGTAGCGGACCAGGTAGTACATCGCCAGCCGCTCGGGGTCCTGGTGGATCTCGGCGATCTCCTCGTCCTTGTCCGGGACCAGATCGATGCCCTTGCGCACCACCTCGAGGGTGCGAGCATCGACGATCGAGGCCGTCCCGTCCCAGTTGTTGCCCACGATCATCACGTCGCGCAGCGTCGTCGGCGCGGTCGCGCTCAGGGCGGGGACGGCTGCGGTGAGCGAGAAGACGAAGAGCATGGCGACGGTGACTGCTGCCGCACGACGCATCGTGGACCTCCTGGGGGACTCGGTCATCTCGACTACAACCCCGCGAGTCGTACGGAGGTTACGGGCGCCACGCCCGCAGCGGCCCGCTGAGCGGAACGCCGACTACCACGCTCAGAAGCCGAGGCTGGCGTTCTCCAGCTGAGTGATCTTCTCCGCGGGCCCGTCGAAGGACAGCCCGCGCACCTGGTGCCGTCCGAAGCAGAAGAGCATGAGCTCGCTGGCCGGCCCCGTGACGGTCACCGGCTCGTCGCCGCCGCGGAGAGTGGCGGTGTCGGTGCCGTTGCTGACCACCACCGGTGTGCCCGCGGACCGGACCAGGCCCTTGCCGAGCAGCTTCAAGGTGCGCCAGAGGTCACGCTCGGCGGCGGCGGGCAGCGTACGTGGCGCCCAGCCGCTCTGGGCGCGCCGGAGATCCTCGTGGTGGACGAAGAGCTCCACCGTGTTGATCATCCTGTCGATCGGCGCGATCGAGTAGAGCGTGCCCTTCGGATCGCGGAGACGAACGGCGAGATCCTCGAGCGGCTGGGCGGCGTACGCAGCCTCGGACTTCCTCAGCAGGGGCGCGAGCGGCGGCAGGAAGATGCCCGCCGCGGCCCACGGGCGTCGCTCCCGCACCAGCAGGTGCACGAGCAGGTCCTTGACGTCCCAACCCTCGCAGAGCGTCGGGGCCGCTGGCCCGAGCGAGACGGCGGTGTCACACAGGGCGAGGCGCTCGGAGCGCGCGAAGGAAGCCACGCTCGCACCCTATCCAGCCATCCGGCGATGGGCGGTCTTAAAAGATTCGTCGCATTCGCGGTGCTGTCCTAGGCTTTACCTCGAGATGAGTGACGAGGATCCAACACCCCAGCGGGCCACCACGACCGACGGGTTCAAGGTCCTCGGAGTCGCCATCCGACGCGAGTGGGCGGTCTTCACGCTCTCGACCCTCGGATCCGCGCTCTTCGGCGCGCTGACCGTCGCCGATGCCTGGGTGCTGGGCTGGTCCACCGACCACGTGCTGGTGCCCGCGCTTCGTGACGGCGAGATCGCCGCCGGCTGGCTGTGGGCCGTGGTCGGGCTCTTCGTGGGCGTCGCGATCCTGCGTGCGGTCGGGGTGGTGGCGCGCCGGCTGGGCGCCGGCGTGATGCAGTACCGCATGCAGGCGCACTCGCGCCGCGCGGTCACTCGGCAGTACCTGGCGCTCCCGCTCGCCTGGCACCACCGGCACCCGACGGGTCAGCTGCTCTCCAACGCCAACTCCGACGTCGAGGCGTCCTGGGCGCCGATCGCGCCGCTGCCGATGGCGGTCGGCACCCTCGCGATGATGGTGATCGCGATCGGGCAGATGTTCTGGACCGACGTCGTGCTGGCGTCGGTCGCGATCCTCGTCTTCCCATTGGTCGTGGTCGCCAACCTGGTCTTCCAGCGCTTCTCCTCCCCGTTGATGACCCGCGCCCAGCAGCTGCGCGCGGAGCTCTCCGGGATCGCCCACGAGTCCTTCGACGGCGCGCTCGTCGTCAAGACGCTGGGTCGCGAGGCGGAGGAGACCACCCGCTTCCAGGACAAGGCCCAAGAGCTGCGCGACGTCAACATCCGCGCCGGCCGGATCCGCGCCGCGTTCGACCCGATCCTGGCCGCACTGCCCAACGTCGGGGTCCTCGCCGTCCTGGCAGTCGGTGTCGGCCGAGTCTCCAGCGGCGCCGCCGCGCCCGGCGACGTCGTCCAGATCGGCTTCCTGCTCACCATCGTCGCCTTCCCGATCCGCTCCTTCGGCTGGCTGCTGGGGGAGTTCCCGCGCAGCGTGGTCGGCTACCGGCGGGTGCAGCAGGTGCTGGACGCAACCGGACGCCTGGCCTACGGCACGGCGAAGACCCACCGTGATTCGAGCGGCGCGCGCGTCCGGGTCGACGGCGTCTCCTATGCGTACGCCGATGGTCCGACGCTCCTCGACGGGGTCGACTTCGACGTCGAGCCCGGGCGCACGGTGGCGATCGTCGGCGAGACGGCCTCCGGCAAGAGCACCCTGACGATGCTGCTGGCCCGGCTGGTCGACCCGGAAGCGGGCCGGATCATCCTGGACGGCACGGACCTGCGCGACCTGCAGGCGGGGGAGTGGGCCAAGGTGGCGGCCCTGGTGCCGCAGACAGCCTTCGTCTTCGACGACTCCGTTCGCGGCAACGTCACTCTCGGGGCCGACGTCACCGACGACGAGGTCTGGTCCGCGCTCAAGGCGGCCCAGGCCGACGGTTTCGTCACGGCACTCCCGAAGGGGCTCGACACCACTCTCGGCGAGCGGGGTGCGAGCCTCTCCGGTGGCCAACGTCAGCGCCTGGCGCTGGCCCGAGCCCTGGTACGCCGCCCGCGGCTGCTGATCCTCGACGACGCGACCTCGGCGGTCGACCCCGAGGTCGAGCAGCGCATCCTCGCCGCGCTGCGGAGCGGGGCCGGTGACACCAGTCTCGTCGTGGTCGCCTACCGCAAGGCCACGATCGCGCTCGCCGACGAGGTCGTCCATCTCGAGGGCGGCCGCGTCCGCGACCGCGGCACCCACGCCGAGCTGCTCGCGCGCGACGAGTCCTACGCGCGCCTGGTCAACGCCTACGAGACCCCGGAGGTGGCCCAGTGACGACAACTCTCGAGCCCGAGACCCGGGTCGGCACAGGCGAGGACCTCGGCGCCATCGAGACCATCCGCCGAGGCATCAAGCACTCACCGGAGCTGGTCGAGGGCATCCGCGGCACCATGGTGCTGGCCGTGCTCGCGAGCGTCGGCCAGGTCGTCGTGCCCGTCGTGGTCCAGCAGACCCTCGACAACGGACTGAGCGGCCCGGACGGTCCTGACCTCGGCTACGTCCTGCGCGCCGGCCTCATCGCGGTGGTCGCCATCGCCGTCACGGGTTGGGCGTCGTTCATGATGACCAGCCGGCTCTTCACCGCCGCCGAGCGGGGTCTGGCGACGCTGCGTACGAAGGCCTTCCGGCATGTCCACGACCTGCCGATGCTGACCCAGTCGACCGAGCACCGCGGGGCCCTGGTCTCGCGGGTGACCAGCGACGTCGACCAGGTCAGCCAGTTCATCGTCTTCGGCGGTCTGCTCTTCATCGTCAGCATCGGGCAGATGCTGATCGCCACCGTCGTGATGGTGGTCTACTCCTGGCAGCTCGCGATCCTGGTGTGGCTCTGCTTCGGCCCGCTCTTCCTGAGCCTGCGCTTCTTCCAGCGCAAGCTGTCCGCGGCCTACACGCTGTCGCGTCGGCAGGTCGCCAAGATGCTCTCCGCGGTCTCCGAGCCGGTCGTCGGCGCTGCCGTGGTGAAGGCCTACGCCGTCGAGGACCGCACCCAGGAGCGGATCGACCGCGAGATCGACGCCACCAGCGCCGCCCAGATCAAGGCACAGGCCTACACCTCGATCTTCTTCAGCCTCGGTGGCCTCTCCGGCGGGCTCGCCAACGCCGGCGTGATCGTCGGCGGTGTGCTGCTGGCGCTCGCCTATCAGGGCAGCGGCGGTGAGCTCAGCGTCGGCGAGATCCTGGCGTTCGCGTTCCTGGTGACGCTCTTCGTGGGGCCTGTGCAGATGGGCACCCAGATCCTCACCGACGCCCAGAACGCGATCGCCTCCTGGCGGCGCACGATCGGGATCCTGGAGACGCCCGCAGACCTCGTCGACCCGGGCCCGGGCGGCGTCGTCCTGCCCCGCGGCCCGCTCTCGATCGAGTTCGAAGCCGTCACCTTCTCCTACCCCGGCGGCCGCCCCGTCCTGCACGACATCTCCTTCGGGATCGAGCCCGGACGTAGGGTCGCCGTGGTCGGCGAGACCGGCTCGGGGAAGTCGACGATCGCCAAGCTGCTCACCCGGGTCATGGACGTCACGCACGGGCAGGTCCGGCTCGACGGCGTCGACGTACGCGAGATCGGCAACGCCTCGCTGCGCACCAGCGTCGTGCTCGTCCCGCAGGAGGGCTTCCTCTTCGACTCCACGCTCGCCGACAACGTCCGTTATGGGCGGCTGGACGCCACCGATGACGAGATCGTGGAGGCGGCCCGGGTGCTCGGCCTGGGCGACTGGCTGGCCGGCCTCCCGGCCGGCGTCCGCACCAACGTCGGTCAGCGCGGCGAGTCGCTCTCGGCCGGCGAGCGGCAGCTCGTGGCACTCCTGCGCGCCCAGCTCGCCGATCCCGATCTGCTCGTCCTCGACGAGGCCACCTCGGCCGTCGATCCGCGCCTGGAGATGCGGATCAACCGCGCCCTGGAACGGCTGATGAGCGGTCGCACATCGGTGACGATCGCCCACCGTCTCTCCACCGCCGAGGCTGCCGACGAGGTGCTCGTCATCGACGCCGGCCAGCTCGTCCAGCGTGGCCCGCACGCCGACCTGGTGGCGCAGCCAGGCTCGACGTACGCACGCCTGCACGCCTCCTGGATCGCCCAGCAAGGCGCCTGACCCCCGCCCGCCCGGGCGCCGAGCCGTCAGTTCCTGACGCCGAGAGGTCAGTTTCTGAGCGCGAGAGGTCAGTTTCTGGCATCGAGACTCGCGCCATGCTCAGAAATCGACCCTTCGACGTCAGAAACTGACGCTTCGGGGTCGGATGTGTCAGCGCTGTTGCCCGGCGGGATACTGGAGCCGTGACTAGATCCACGAGCGAGGGGCTGGACCCCGCCATCGCCGACCGCCTCAAGCGCGACCCCGACGGGCTGGTGCCCGCGGTGGTGCAGCAGCATGACACGGGCGAGGTGCTGATGCTCGGCTACATGGACGACGAGGCGCTGGCGCGCACGCTCGCGACCGGCCGGGCGACGTACTGGTCCCGCAGCCGGCAGGAGTACTGGGTCAAGGGGGAGACCTCCGGTCACCACCAGTACGTCAAGGAGGTGCGCCTGGACTGCGACGGCGACACGATCCTGCTCAAGGTCGACCAGGTCGGCCCTGCCTGCCACACCGGCGACCACACCTGTTTCGACGCCGGGCTGCTCTCGCAGGGTGCGGCTTCGTGAGGTCTTTCGGGCCGACCCTCACTGCCGGACTCGCGGGTGCGGCGCTGGCCGCCTGGGCCGGCTCCAACGAGTGGGTCAAGGTGACCGCGCCGGCCCAGATGCCGGCCGACCTCAACGACTCCCCGGCCACCACCGGCTTGGCCCTGGTCGCGCTCGCTGCCTGGGGTGTGGTTCTGGTCACCCGAGGTCTCGTACGCCGCCTGGTGGCCGGCCTCGCGGGTCTAGCCGGCGTCGGTGTGATAGTCACGTTCTTCGGCCATCCCGGCATCGACGCGCTCGGCCGGGCGATCGACTCCGAGGTCGTGTGGGGCGAGACCGAGCACGCGACCACTCTGTGGCCCTATCTGGCACTCCTCGGCGCGCTCTTGACCGTAGCCGCGGCCGTCGCGGCTCTACGCCTGGCGCCGTCGTGGCCCGAGATGGGACGGAAGTACGACGCCCCAGCCGCTGCTGAGCCCGAGCAGAAGCCGCTGGAGGAACAGTCCACGATCGATGTCTGGAAGACCCTGGACGAGGGTCGGGACCCGACATCGGACGAAGACTGAAGACACGGCGACACCGCGCCGTTTCGCGGGCTCAGTTGATCCGCTCTCCGTTGAAGGTCATCGGAATCACTCCGACGACGACCAGCAGCCAGTAGATGATGCCGATCACCATCGCGACAATGCCGAGGACGAGACCGGCGGTCGCCATCCCGGCGCCGCCCTTGGCCCCGCCTGAAGCGGCAATGTCCTTACGGGCGATGATCGCGAAGACGATGGCAAGGATGCTGAAGACGAACCCGGTGCAACAGATGAACCCGAAGATGCCGAGGATCAGTGATGCGATAGCCATCCCCGACGTGCCGCCAGCCTGCGCGTAGCCGGGTGCTGCACCGTATTGCGGCGGGGGTGGCGGTGTTCCGTAGCTCATGTCTGGTCTCCAAAGTCAGGCGGGCGTGAGCGGATGCGAGAAACCTAACGGTTCGGGAGAGCGAGCGACCGCGATTCGGGCGTGTCATGCTGGCGGAGCAGTCCACGATCGACGTCTGGAAGTCGTTGGACGAGGGTCGGGACCCGACGACGGGGGATCAATGAATACACTGCACCCAAGCAAAAGAACTCGTAGAGGAGTCATCGCATGTCCGCCAGCCACGGCAACACCCCGGCAGCCTGGATCGCAGTCGCGGTCGGCCTCCTCGGCTTCCTGATCGGCAGCGTCGCCATGATGCTCGACCCGATCAGCTGGTTCATCTTCTGGGTCGGTGTGGCTGTCACCGTCGTCGGCGGCCTGCTCTTCATCGTGCTCGCCAAGCTCGGCTTCAACACCGAGTCACACTGAGCCTGTGAACTGAGTCCGTGAGACAGCGAGGCCCCCGGCGGATCCGCCGGGGGCCTCGCTGATGTGCAGCTGTGCTCAGTAGGTGTTGGCGTTGACGCTCAGCGCGCCGGTGGCGTACAGGATGATCGCCAGGACGGTCCAGACGATCGAGATGATCCCGAGGATGAAACCAGCGGTCGCCATCCCGCGCCCGCTGATCGCTCCGCCGGAGGCGTCGATCTCGCCCTGCGCCTGCTTGCCGAGGATCAGAGCGGGGATTCCGGTGAAGATGCCGCAGCAGACGAGGCCGAGAATGCCGAGGACGAGCGCCCAGATCGCCTTCTTGCTGTTGCCCGCAGGCTGGCCGGGCTGCCCGGGTGCCGGCGACCCGTACTGCGGGGGCGGCGGCGGTGTTCCGTAGCTCATGTGTCTGACCTCCAAAGTCAGGCGAGTTGGGTAGAGATGGGAGAAACTTAACGTTTCCCGCCCGCACTGTGGCGCCAAATCGGGCGTGTCACGTCTCGGGTGAGAGGCTTTGCACGTGGGTCATACCCGGAAACGAGAGGTTTAAACATGTCGGTGCTCGAAAAGATCATCGACGGCGTACGCCTGGACCTGGCGCAGCGGCAGGCGACGGTGTCGGAGGCGGACCTGCGGGCCCGGCTGACCGACGTCGACGCGCCCCGCGACCCGATGCCGCACCTGCGTGCGGCGGGCAGCAGCGTGATCGCCGAGGTGAAGCGGAAGAGCCCCTCCAAGGGTGCTCTCGCCGAGATCCCTGACCCGGCCGAGCTGGCCGCCAAGTACGCCGCAGGTGGTGCCGCCGCGATCTCGGTGCTCACCGAGGAGCGCCGTTTCGGCGGGTCTCTCGCCGATCTGCGCGCGGTCCGGGCCGCCGTCGAGACGCCGATCCTGCGCAAGGACTTCATCGTCGAGCCCTACCAGCTGCTCGAGGCCCGGGCCGCGGGCGCGGACCTGGCGCTGCTGATCGTCGCCGCGCTGGACGACGACACGCTGCGCAGTCTCTATGAATACGCGCGCGAGCTCGGGCTGACCGTGCTGGTCGAGACCCACGACGAGGCCGAGGTCGCCCGGGCGGTCGATCTCGGCGCCGATCTGATCGGTGTCAACGCCCGCAACCTGAAGACATTGGAGATCGACCAGGACGTCTTCGGACGGCTCGCGCCGCTCATCCCCGAGGACCGGGTGAAGGTCGCCGAGTCGGGCATCTTCACCGCCACCGACGTCAAGCGTCACGTCTCCGAAGGGGCCCGCGCGGTCCTGGTCGGCGAGGCGCTGGTCAAGCATGGCGACCCGCAAGGCACGGTCGCCGAGTTCACCGGAATCCAAGGCTAGGCCGAGAGCAGATACAGCCATGACAACTCACATCCACGAAACGACGAGCTACGACGCCGACGAGTTCGGCTGGTTCGGTGGCGAGGCCGAGGGCTTCGGCGGCCGCTTCATGCCCGAGGCGCTGATGAAGGCGCTCATCGAGCTCGACGACGCCTGGCAGAAGGCCAAGGCCGACCCCGCATTCGTGGCCGAGTTCGATGCGATCCTGCGTGACTACGCCAACCTGCCCAGCCCGCTCTACCACGCGACCCGGCTCTCCGAGCAGCTCGGCCTACGGGTCCTCCTCAAGCGGGAGGACCTCAACCACACCGGCGCCCACAAGATCCGCAACGTGCTCGGCCAGGCCCTGCTCACCAAGCGGATGGGCAAGACCCGGGTGATCGCCGAGACCGGCGCCGGCCAGCACGGCGTGGCCTCGGCGACGGCGGCCGCCTACTTCGGTCTCGACTGCACCGTCTACATGGGTAAGGTCGACACCGACCGCCAGGCGCTCAACGTGGCCCGGATGCGGCTGCTCGGCGCCGAGGTCGTCCCGGTGCCCTCCGGCAGCGGCACCCTCAAGGACGCGATCAACGAGGCGCTGCGCGACTGGGTAGCGACCGTCGACCACACCGCCTACCTGTTCGGCACCGCCGCCGGACCGCACCCGTTCCCGACGCTGGTCCGGGACATCGTGCGCGGCATCGGCGACGAGGCCCGGGCGCAGTCCATCGAGCAGTTCGGTGGGCTCCCGAACGCCGTCGTCGCCGCGGTCGGTGGCGGCTCCAACGCGATCGGGCTCTTCACCGCGTTCCTGGATGACGAGGACGTCGAGATCCACGGCTTCGAGGCCGGGGGAGACGGCTTCGAGACCGGTCGCCACGCCGCGACCATCCAGGCCAACGACCCGGGCGTGCTCCACGGGGCCCGCACCTACGTGCTCCAGGACGAGGACGGCCAGACCATCGAGTCCCACTCGATCTCCGCCGGCCTCGACTACCCCGGGGTCGGCCCACAGCACGCCTGGCTGGCCAAGTCCGGCCGCGCCTCCTACACCTCGATCACCGACAAGGAGGCGATGGACGCCTTCGCGCTGCTGTCGCGCTCGGAGGGCATCATCCCGGCGATCGAGTCCGCCCACGCGATCGCCGGCGCCATCAAGATCGCGCCGCAGATCAAGGAGCGCCACGGCGAAGGCGCCACGATCCTGATCAACCTGTCCGGTCGCGGCGACAAGGACATGGGCACCGCCATCGATTACTTCGGACTGGGAGACGCAAAGTGAGCACGTCGGTAGCGTTCGAGAAGGCGAAGGCCGAGAACCGCGCCGCCCTGGTCGGCTACCTCCCGGCGGGCTTCCCCACGGTCGACGGCTCGATCGAGGCGCTGACGACGATGGTCGAGGCCGGCTGCGACATCATCGAGATCGGCCTGCCCTACTCCGACCCGGTCATGGACGGCCCCACGATCCAGGATGCGGTGCAGCAGGCGCTCGACGGCGGCGTACGTGTCGACGACGTGTTCCGCGTCGTCGAGGCCGTTGCCGCGACCGGCGTGCCGACCCTGGTGATGACCAGCTGGAACCCGATCGAGCGCCGTGGCGTGGACCGCTTCGCCCAGCAGCTGCTGGACGCGGGTGGCGCGGGTCTGATCACGCCCGACATCACCCCCGACTTCGCACCGGAGTGGATCGAGGCCGCCGACGCCCGCGACCTCGACAAGGTCTTCCTGGTGGCGCCGAGCAGCACCGACGAGCGAATCGCGATGACCACGGCCGAGTGCCGCGGCTTCGTCTACGCCACCGCGGTCATGGGCGTCACCGGCGCGCGTGCCAAGACCTCCGACCTGGCCGCCCCGCTCGTAGCCCGCACCAAGCAGCTCAGCCCGTCCGGGACCGACCTGCCAGTCGGTGTCGGCCTCGGAGTGAGCAACGGCGCCCAGGCGGCCGAGATGGCTGCCTACGCCGACGGGGTCATCGTCGGCTCCGCCTTCGTGCGTACGCTGCTGGACAACCGTGCCGACGAGCAGGCGGCGCTCAAGGCGCTGGCGAGCCTGACCGAGGACCTGGCTGCGGGAGTCCGCGCGCGTTGAGACTCCTCGTACTACCTGTTCTGCTGACTCTGGTCGGACTCCTTGCCGGCTGCGGGGCGCCCGGCACCAGCCAGAAGCCTGCCTCGGCGATGACCGGGCAGGAGCACACGCCCTACCAGCTCTCCGACACCGCGCTGACCGACACCGCCGGCGAGCCGTACTCGATCGCCACCGACGCGGAGCGGCCGCTGACGCTGGTGTTCTACGGCTACACCCAGTGTCCCGACGAGTGCCCGCTGGTGATGTCGAGCCTGACTTCGGCGCTGACCCGTCTCGACCCCGCTGAGCGCAAGCAGGTCGACGTCGTCTTCGTGACCACCGATCCGGCACGCGACACGACGAAGGTGCTCGAGAAGTACCTCGACCGCTACGACGAGGACTTCATCGGCCTCACCGGCGAGCTGAAGGACATCGTCACCCTGGCCGAGTCGATGCGGCTCTACGTGGGGGAGGCGGACCGGCTACCGAGCGGGGGCTACGATCTCGGGGTCCACGACACCCACGTCTCCGCCGTCTCTCAGGGGCAGGCCAGCGTGGTGTGGTCGATGAACACCTCGCCCAAGCAGTTCGCCGACGACATCCACCACCTCCTTGAGGAAGTAAACGCCGCATGATGCTCCCGATGTCCATCCCCAGCCCGGCCGAAGGCGTGCTCTGGCTCGGGCCGGTCCCGTTGCGCGGCTACGCCTTCGCGATCATCCTCGGCATCATCGTCGCGGTCTGGGTCTCCGAGCGGCGCTGGCAGGCTCGCGGCGGCCGAGCCGGCGACATCCAGGACATCGCGCTGTGGGCGGTTCCGTTCGGGCTGATCGGTGGCCGGCTCTACCACGTCATGACCGACTGGCAGCTCTACTTCGGCGACGGCGCCAACCCGATCGAGGCGCTCTACATCTGGCGCGGTGGGCTCGGCGTGTGGGGTGCGATCGCGTTCGGCGCGGTCGGCGCGATCATCGGTGCCAAGACCAAGGGCATCAAGATCATCCCGCTGCTCGACACCATCGCCCCGACCTGTCTGCTCGCGATGGGCATCGGCCGCTGGGGCAACTGGTTCAACCAGGAGCTCTTCGGCAGGCCCACCGACCTGCCCTGGGGCCTGGAGATCGACCCGTCGTTCTACCCCGAGGGCCCCGGCCAGTTCCCGGCCGGCACCACCTTCCACCCGACGTTCCTCTACGAGTTCTGCTGGGACATCCTCGCCTTCTTCGTCATCGTCTACCTGCAGAAGAAGCTGCGCCTGGGCGGCGGTCGCGTGGTCGCTCTCTACGTGATGGCCTACTGCCTGGGCCGCGGCATGATCGAGACCCTGCGCATCGACAACGTGCAGCTGGTCGACGTGCTCGGCCTGCGCTGGAGCGAGTGGATGTCGATCATCCTGTTCGTCCTCGCGGCCGCGTGGTGGACATATGCCACGCTCAGCGGCCGGGGTATGGTCGAGGAGGAGGTCTACAGCGATCCTGCCAAGGCCCCGGCGAACGACACCACGAACGACCCTGCGGACGACACCGAGAATGACGCCGACAAAGACAACGCCAGCGACGTGAGCGACAACGGGACCGACGACGAGGAATCCTCGACAAAGGCCTGATCAGGCATAGATATCGGGCGCAATGGAGCGCCCTGCCGGAGGGTGTCCACCGTTCGACCCTCGTGCGCAACCTACGCGTGACACAGTGGTAACCTAGCCGCACTCGCGCGGGCCAACGCTGTCCCCTGCAGATTGCCAGTTTCATCCCCGCAAGGGCGCGCGCACCTGTCGCAGACATCCCCCGCTCCGGACCCGACTCGAAGCAGAGCCGGAAATCCGGGGCTATCGGGCTGCGTCGGGCCGTGCGTACCCGAGCCCGGACAGACGGGAGATCCCGGTGCCGTACGAGCACTCGTATCCATCCCCCCAGGGCCTCTATGACCCTCGGTTCGAGAAGGACGCCTGCGGCGTCGCCATGGTTGCGACGCTGACCGGTGAGGCCAGCCACGACATCGTGAAGCAGGGCATCCGTGCCCTGGTGAATCTCGACCACCGCGGCGCCGCCGGCGCCGAGACCAACTCTGGCGACGGCGCCGGGATCCTGCTGCAGGTCCCCGACGCCTTCCTGCGTGAGGTCGTCGACTTCGACCTTCCGGCCGAGCGCGCCTATGCCGTCGGCACAGCCTTCATCCCCGGCGACGCCGACCAGGTCGAGCGCACCGCCAAGATGGTCGAGGAAATCGCGACCGAGGAGGGCCTGGAGGTTCTCGGCTGGCGTGACGTGCCGGTGAACCCGGACTCCCTCGGTGCCACCGCCAAGGCGGTCATGCCGACCTTCCGGCAGCTCTTCGTCGCCGGTGCCAAGCAGCGCGTGACCGGGCTGGCCCTGGAGCGGCTCGCCTTCTGCCTGCGCAAGCGCGCGGAGAAGGAGACCGACGTCTACTTCCCCTCGCTCTCGAGTCGCACCATCGTCTACAAGGGCATGCTCACCACGCCCCAGCTGGCCCAGGTGTTCCCCGACCTGGTCGACGAGCGGATGGCCTCCGCGATCGCCGTCGTCCACAGCCGGTTCTCGACCAACACCTTCCCGAGCTGGCCCCTGAGCCACCCGTTCCGGTTCATCGCCCACAACGGCGAGATCAACACCGTGATGGGCAACCGCAACTGGATGAAGGCACGCGAGTCGCTGCTCGAGTCCGACCTGATCCCCGGCGACCTGGAGCGGCTCTTCCCGATCTGCACCGAGGGCGTCTCCGACTCGGCCTCCTTCGACGAGGTGCTCGAGCTGCTCCACCTCTCGGGACGCAGCCTGCCCCACGCCATGCTGATGATGATCCCGGAGGCGTGGGAGAAGCACGAGGAGATGGACCCCGCCCGCAAGGCGTTCTACGAGTTCCACTCCTCGCTGATGGAGCCCTGGGACGGTCCCGCATCGGTCGTGTTCACCGACGGCACCCAGATCGGCGCGGTCCTCGACCGCAACGGCCTGCGCCCCTCTCGCTACTGGGTCACCGAGGACGGCCTGGTCGTGCTCGGCTCCGAGGCCGGCGTGCTCGACGACATCGACCCCGCCACCGTGGTCCGCAAGGGTCGGGTCCAGCCGGGCAAGATGTTCTTGGTCGACACCGCGGAGCACCGGATCATCGAGGACGACGAGATCAAGTCCGAGCTCGCCTCCGAACACCCCTACGACGAGTGGCTCCACGCCGGTCTCGTACGCCTCGAGGACATCCCCGAGCGCGAGCACATCATCCACACCCACGCCTCGGTGACACGGCGGCAGCAGGTCTTCGGCTACACCGAGGAAGAGCTCCGCGTCCTGCTCGCGCCGATGGCCAACACCGCGGCCGAGCCGATCGGCTCGATGGGCACCGACAGCCCGATCGCTGCGCTGAGCGACAAGCCGCGGATGCTGTTCGACTACTTCGCCCAGCTCTTCGCGCAGGTCACCAACCCGCCGCTGGACGCGATCCGCGAGGAGCTGGTCACCAGCCTGGCCGGCACCATCGGCGCCGAGTCCAACCTGCTCAGCCCCGGACCGGCCTCGTGCCGTCAGATCGTGCTGCCGTTCCCGGTCATCTCCAACGACGACCTCGCCAAGATCCGCCACATCAACCGTGACGGTGACATGCCGGGCTTCGCGGTCCACGTCGTCCGCGGCCTCTACGAGGTCGACGGCGGCGCGGAGGCGCTTCGCGCCCGGCTGGACGAGATCGCCGCCGAGGTCTCCCAGGCGATCGAGGACGGTGCCCGCATCATCGTCCTCTCCGACCGTCACTCCACCCAGGAGATGGCGCCGATCCCGTCGCTGCTGCTCACCGGCGCCGTCCACCACCACCTGGTCCGCGAGCGCACCCGTTCGCAGGTCGGCCTCCTGATCGAGGCCGGGGACGTACGCGAGGTCCACCATGTCGCGCTGCTGATCGGCTACGGCGCCGCCGCGGTCAACCCCTACCTGGCGATCGAGTCCGTCGAGGACCTCGCCTACGAGGGCTACTTCGTGAAGGCCGACGCCGAGGCGGCGATGGCCAACACGATCAAGGCGCTCGGCAAGGGTGTCCTCAAGGTGATGTCGAAGATCGGCGTCTCCACGGTCGCCTCCTACACCGGCGCCCAGATCTTCGAGGCCGTCGGCCTCTCGAAGGAGGTCGTGGACCGCTACTTCACCGGCACCACCTCCAAGCTGGGCGGCATCGGCCTCGACGTGATCGCCGAGGAGGTCGCGAAGCGGCACGCCACTGCGTACCCCCGCGACGGAGTCGCCAACGCCCACCGCGCGCTGCCCATCGGCGGCGAGTACCAGTGGCGCCGCGAGGGTGAGCCGCACCTGTTCGACCCGGAGACCGTCTTCCGGCTCCAGCACGCCACCCGCAGCGGCCGCTACGACGTCTTCAAGCAGTACACCGACCGCGTCAACGAGCAGTCCGAGCGACTGATGACGCTGCGCGGGCTCTTCAAGCTCAAGGGCGCCGAGGAGCTGGGCCGGGCGAAGATCTCGATCGACGAGGTCGAGCCCGTCGAGGCGATCGTCAAGCGCTTCTCGACCGGCGCGATGTCCTACGGCTCGATCTCCCAGGAGGCTCACGAGACGCTCGCCGTCGCGATGAACATCCTCGGCGGCAAGTCCAACACCGGTGAGGGCGGCGAGGACCCGGATCGTCTCTACGACCCGAAGCGTCGCTCGTCGATCAAGCAGGTCGCCTCGGGGCGCTTCGGCGTCACCAGCGAATACCTGACCAACGCCGACGACATCCAGATCAAGATGGCCCAGGGCGCCAAGCCCGGTGAGGGCGGCCAGCTGCCCGGCCACAAGGTCTACCCGTGGGTGGCCAAGACGCGTCACTCGACGCCGGGCGTGGGCCTCATCTCCCCGCCGCCGCACCACGACATCTACTCCATCGAAGACCTGGCTCAGCTGATCCACGACCTCAAGAACGCCAACCCGAGCGCTCGCGTCCACGTGAAGCTCGTGGCCGAGGTCGGCGTCGGCACCGTCGCCGCGGGTGTCTCCAAGGCCCACGCCGACGTGGTCCTGATCTCCGGTCACGACGGCGGCACCGGGGCCTCCCCGCTGACGTCGCTCAAGCACGCCGGCGGTCCCTGGGAGCTCGGCCTCGCCGAGGCGCAGCAGACGCTGCTCCTCAACGGGCTGCGCGACCGGATCGTGGTGCAGACCGACGGTCAGCTCAAGACCGGTCGCGACGTGGTCATCGCCGCGCTGCTCGGTGCTGAGGAGTTCGGCTTCGCCACCGCGCCGCTGGTCGTCTCCGGTTGCGTGATGATGCGGGTCTGCCACCTCGACACCTGCCCCGTCGGCGTCGCCACCCAGAACCCGGTCCTGCGCGAGCGGTTCACCGGCAAGGCGGAGTACGTCGTCAACTTCATGCGCTACATCGCCGAGGAGGTCCGCGAGCTCCTCGCCGAGCTCGGCTTCCGGAGCATCGACGAGGCCGTCGGCCACGCCGAGGCGCTCGACGCCCGCGACGCGATCGACCACTGGAAGGCCTCCGGGCTCGACCTCGCGCCGATCTTCACCCGCGTGGAGTCGCCGGAGCAGTTCGTCGACCAGACCCTCTACAACACCAAGGGCCAGGACCACGGGCTGGAGAAGTCCCTCGACCTCACCCAGCTCGTACCGCTGGCTCAGCCAGCGCTCGAGAACGGCGAGCCGGTGCGGGCCCAGCTGCCGATCCGCAACGTCAACCGCACCGTCGGCACGCTCCTCGGTCACGAGATCACCAAGCGCTACCGCGGTGAGGGTCTCCCCGAGGGGACGATCGACATCACCTTCACCGGCTCTGCCGGCCAGTCGTTCGGCGCGTTCATCCCCAAGGGACTGACGCTGCGGCTGGAAGGGGACGCCAACGACTACGTCGGCAAGGGTCTCTCCGGTGGCCGGGTGGTCATCCGGCCGGAGCGTACGGCCGGGTTCAGGGCCGAGGACCACATCATCGCCGGCAACACGCTGGCCTACGGCGCCACCAGCGGACGGATCCACATCCGCGGCGGCGTGGGGGAGCGGGCCGCGGTCCGCAACTCCGGGGCGACCATCGTCACCGAAGGCGTCGGCGACCACGGCTGCGAATACATGACCGGTGGTCGTGTCGTCGTGCTCGGCCCGACCGGGCGCAACTTCGCCGCAGGCATGTCCGGCGGTATCGCCTGGGTCCTCGACTTCGCCGAGCAGCGCCTCAACAGCGAGCTCGACGACGCCACCCCCGTAGAGGAGAAGTACGCCGCCGAGCTCGAGCAGCTCGTCCGCGACCACCTCGAGGAGACCGGCTCGGCCGTCGCCGAGGCGCTCCTGGCCGACTGGCCGAACTCCCTGACCCGCTTCACGCAGGTCATGCCCAGTGACTACAAGCGCGTGCTCGAAGCCCAGGAGGAGGCCCTCGAGGAGGGCCTCGACGAGGACGAGGCAGCGCAGCGGATTATGGAGGTACTTCATGGATGAGCTTGCGAAGTCCATGAACATCCAACACAGCATGGCTGACCTTGCTGAGTCGAAGAAGGAGGCCTTCTGTGGCTGACCCCAAGGGCTTTTTGAAGAACGGTCGCGAGGTAGCGACCCGTCGTCCCGTGGACGAGCGGGTCAAGGACTGGCACGAGGTCTACCCGGGCAAGGTCGGCAAGACCCTGCTCCCGATCATCAACACCCAGGCCTCGCGCTGCATGGACTGCGGCATCCCGTTCTGCCACCAGGGCTGCCCGCTCGGCAACATCATCCCCGAGTGGAACGACCTGGTCTGGCGCAACGACTGGGAAGGCGCCTCCGAGCGTCTGCACGCGACCAACAACTTCCCCGAGTTCACCGGTCGCCTCTGCCCGGCTCCGTGCGAGTCGGCCTGCGTGCTGGGCATCAACCAGCCGGCGGTGACCATCAAGAACATCGAGGTCGCGATCATCGACAAGGCCTGGGACTCGGGCCACGTCAAGCCGCAGCCACCCGAGTGGCTCTCCGGCAAGGCGGTCGCCGTCATCGGCTCCGGCCCCGCGGGCCTCGCCGCCGCCCAGCAGCTCACCCGGTCGGGTCACACCGTGGCCGTCTACGAGCGGGCCGACAAGATCGGCGGGCTGCTGCGCTACGGCATCCCTGAGTTCAAGATGGAGAAGTCGCAGGTCGACCAGCGTCTGGCGCAGATGCGCCGGGAGGGCACGGTCTTCCGCCCGGGCGTCGACGTCGGCACCGACATCACCGGTGCACAGCTCCAGGACCGCTACGACGCGATCGTGCTGGCCAACGGCTCGACCGTCGGTCGCGACCTGCCGGTCCCCGGGCGCGAGCTCGACGGGATCCACCAGGCGATGGAATACCTGCCGCAGTCCAACCGCGCCTCGCTCGGTGAGGCGGTCGAGGACCAGATCCTGGCCGAGGGCAAGCACGTGGTCATCATCGGTGGCGGTGACACCGGCGCCGACTGCCTCGGGACCGCGATCCGCCAGGGCGCGGAGTCGATCACCCAGCTGGAGATCATGCCGCGCCCGCCGGAGGAGCGTCCCGACGCTCAGCCGTGGCCGACCTACCCGATGACCTACCGGGTCGCCTCCGCGCACGAGGAGGGTGGCGAGCGCGTCTACGCGGTCTCCACCAAGGAGTTCCTCGGCACCGAGGACGGCCGCGTACGCGCGTTGAAGCTCGTCGAGGTCGAGTTCATCGACGGCAAGCTGACCGAGAAGGAGGGGACGGAGAAGGAGATCCCCGCCGACCTCGTCCTGCTGGCGATGGGCTTCACCGGCCCCGAGAAGGACGGCCTCCTCACCCAGCTCGGTGTCGAGTACGACGCTCGCGGCAACGTCGCTCGCGACGACTCCTTCGCCACCTCCGTCCCCGGCGTGTACGTCGCCGGCGACGCGGGTCGCGGACAGTCGCTGATCGTGTGGGCGATCGCCGAGGGGCGGGCGGCAGCTGCCGCGGTCGACACCTTCCTCACCGGCTCGACCAACCTGCCGGCGCCGATCCGTCCGACGGACCGGCAGCTGATGGTCTGAGACCCGCAGGTCTGAGAACACCAGGCACAACGGCGTGCCGACCACTGGCCCGGCACCTCCACAGCGGAGGTGCCGGGCCAGTCGGGTTTGGGAGGACGTACCGGTGGCGCGAGACTGGGCCCATGCCGGACGTACCTGCCGTCGCGACTCCCCGGGAGTGCACCATCGCCGACGCGCTCGAGATCGTCGGCGACCGCTGGAGCCTGCTCGTCGTACGAGAGCTCTTCTATGACCAGCTCCGGTTCTCCCAGATCGCCCGCAACACCGGGGCGCCGCGCGACGTGCTCACCGTGCGGCTGCGCAAGCTGGTCGAGCACGGCGTGATCGCGCGGGAGCAGTACAGCGCGCGACCGGTGCGCTACGAGTATCGGCTGACCGCCGCCGGTCGAGCCCTGTCGCCGGTGCTGCTCACGCTCAAGAAATGGGGGAGCGACCATGCCCGCACCGGACCCGATCCGGCGCCGCTCCTACACACTTGTGGCGAGGAGTTTGTCGCTCACGTGCATTGTCGCGCCTGTGGGCAGAGGCTAGCCGCCGGCGCCCTCACGCTCGACGTGCCGCGGGCAGGCGACATCTGAGGCCGGGACCTGGGTGAATGCTCGATGAATGGCCATCTCGGGGCACCCCGCGGGTGCTGGTTTGAACGTTCCAGAGGGGTAGTCTGGGCTCCCGTGAGAAGAGCCAAGATCGTCTGCACCCTGGGACCCGCCGTCGGGACGGAGCGTCGCATCCGCGAGCTCGTCTACGCAGGCATGGACGTCGCCCGGATGAACATGAGCCACGGGTCCCACGACGACCACTCCAGCAACTACGCGCTGGTGCGGGACGCCGCTGCGGCGAGCGGTCACAGCGTCGGCATCTTCGCCGACCTGCAGGGCCCCAAGATCCGCCTCGAGCGCTTCGAGGAAGGGTCGACCACCCTCCACCGCGGTCAGGCGTGGACGATCACCACCCGGGATGTGCCCGGCACCGACAAGATCTGCGGGACGACCTACAAGGGCCTCCCGGGTGACGTGAAGGTCGGAGACCCGATCCTGATCGACGACGGCAAGCTGCGGCTGCGCGTGACTGCGGTCGAGGACACCGAGGTCCACACCGAGGTGCTGGTCGGTGGGCCCGTGTCCAACAACAAGGGCATCAACCTTCCCGGCGTCGCCGTCTCCGTGCCGGCGCTGTCCGAGAAGGACGAGGAGGACCTGCGGTTCGCGCTCAAGCTCGGCGTCGACATGGTCGCGCTCAGCTTCGTACGCAACGCGAGGGACTACGAGGACGTCCGCAAGATCATGGACGAGGAGGGGCGTGTCGTCCCCGTCATCGCCAAGATCGAGAAGCCGCAGGCGATCGACAACCTCGACGAGGTCATCGCCGCCTTCGACATGTTCATGGTCGCCCGCGGAGACCTCGGTGTGGAGTGCCCGCTCGAGGAGGTCCCCTTCTTGCAGAAGCGGATCATCGAGCTCGCCCGCCTCAACGCCAAGCCGGTCATCGTCGCCACCCAGATGCTCGACTCGATGATCTCCAACCCCGCGCCCACCCGCGCCGAGGCCAACGACGTCGCCAACGCGGTCCTCGACGGTGCCGACGCGGTGATGCTCTCCGCCGAGACGAGCGTGGGCGACTATCCGATCCACACCGTCGAGACGATGGCGCGGATCATCGCCGCCACCGAGCGCCACGCGTTCTCCTCCGAAGGCAGCCGCGCCGCCGAGCTGAGTCCCATCGACTGGGACCCGCACACCCGCTCCGGGGTCATCGCCAAGGCCGCCGCCGAGGTCGCCGACCGGGTCGGCGCGAAATACCTGGTCGCCTTCACCACCTCCGGTGACTCCGCCCGCCGACTCTCTCGGCTGCGCGGTGTGATCCCGTTGCTCGCCTTCACCCCCTCCGACGCCGTACGCAGCCAGCTCGCGCTCAGCTGGGGCACCGAGACCTTCCGCACCGACGAGGTCGAGCACACCGACGAGATGGTCCGCCAGGTCGACGAGAACCTGCTCAAGCTCGGCCGTGTCGAGGAAGGTGAGTTCGTCGTCATCATCGCCGGCTCGCCTCCCGGCATCCCCGGCTCCACCAACGCCCTGCGCATCCACCGCATCGGCGACGCGATCAACGCGGTCGCGCCTGCTTACGAGCGCAAGAGCTAGCTCTTCGGGCCGATCAAGGCGTCGAGCGCCGCGACAGCTTCGCGGCGCGAGACGCTGATCGTCTTCCAGTTGGACTGACGCCATGGGATCTCGACGAGGTCGAGGGCCCATGCGCACAGACCGCGGATGTCGTCGGAGACGTTGACGAACTGCCAGCGAGGATAGACGTAGGTCCGACGACCGCTCGGGAAACGACGGGTGACGGTGTTGACGCTGCGGGAGCCGTCGCTGTGGAAGAGGCCCCGGAGGAAGTCGGCCGGGCAGCTCTCGACGATCTTGCGCTGCCACGGTTCGAGGACGATCGACCGGGTGTGCTTGCGGCCCGTTCCGTGCTGGGGGAACAGGCAGGGCCAGTGCATCCAGTTCGAATGGACATCCAGGCATCCGGTCCGTGGCACGCGAAAGACCCGGCCACCCGGCCTGATCCGATCGAGCAGATCCACCACGTCCTCGATGATCCGCGGATAGACGAGGTCGCAGGAGATGCGGAGGGAGTAGTAGCGGGCAGCTCTCGCGATGTAGCCGTCTCCGAGATAGAAACCGAGAAGCGCGGCGTACGCCTCCTCGTCGATCTGCAGGTCATCGCACCGCGGGCAGGCGCCGGGTCTGCTGCTGGGTTCGCGGTCCCGCCACTCTCGAATCGTCGATCGCGCGACGCCCGTCGCCCTGGCGACCGCCGACAGCGACTTGCCTTGTGCGAGGAGCGCGAGGGCCTCAGCGCGGACAGGGGCGGCGTACATCCCCGTAGTCTGCGCTCGAGCACCGACACTTCGGTGGAATGCACGAACGATCTGGTGCCCCGAGTCGGATTCGAACCGACACTATACGGTGTTTGAGACCGCCCTCTCTGCCGTTGGAGTACCGGGGCTCCTCGGCCCGCGTACGGGCCCGGCAATGGTCAAACTTACCGGACCGTGGGCGGGATCACTGAACCGGGACCTGCCTGCGATGCCCTAGTCTGTGCTCGTGACGGAGAGCAACCCCAGCAGCACCCCGGAGACCCACACGCGGCGCACGGTCGTCATCGCGGAGGATGAGGTCCTGATCCGGATGGACCTCAAGGAGATGCTCACCGAGGAGGGTTACCACGTCGTCGGCGAGGCCGGGGACGGCAAGGCCGCGATCGAGCTCGCCACCGAGCACCGACCCGACCTGGTCATCCTCGATGTGAAGATGCCGGTGCTCGACGGGATCGCCGCAGCGGAGGCGATCGCGCGGGACCGGATCGCCCCGGTCGTCATGCTGACTGCGTTCTCCCAGCGTGAGCTGGTGGAGCGGGCACGCGACGCCGGCGCGATGGCCTACCTCGTCAAGCCGTTCAACATCACCGACCTGGTGCCTGCGATCGAGCTGGCCGTGAGCCGCTTCCAAGAGCTCGCTCAGCTCGAGAAGGAGGTCGCCGGCCTGACCGACCGGCTGGAGACCCGCAAGGCTGTGGACCGGGCCAAGGGGATTCTGCAGGAGGGTCTCACGCTCAGCGAGCCGGAGGCGTTCCGGTGGATCCAGAAGACCGCGATGGATCTGCGGCTCTCGATGCGTCAGGTCGCCGAGGGCGTCATCGAGCACGGGGTCAGCGGCCCTCAGGCCTGACTCCTCAGGCCGCGACTCCGCGGCTTCGTGTAAACGCAACGTCACAGATCGGTTGCGGTATTCACCCAGTCGTCAGACCCGTGTCCTTCCTGAACAAAGTCTGCCTAGACTGCCCCGGCGGATCCGGCTGACCAGCGACCCCACAGCTGGTGTCAGGGTCCGTCCCTAGGACACACAGGTAGGAGTACCCACGTGCGCAAGCGGCTCTACAGAGTCCTGGTCGCGCTCATCGGTGCGCTGATGGTGCTGATGGTAGGAAGCACGGTAGCCGCACAGGCGACCGAGACCCCACCGCCAGACGCCACCGCGATCCAGGTGACGCTGCAGGACGAGGCCAACAAGGATGCCCAAGGCAATCCGAAGCCGATCGAGGGCGTGACCCTCGTGGTCACCAAGGACGGCGACAAGGTCGGCGAAGGCGTCACGGACGCCAAGGGTGTGGCGATCATCGAGGTCGAGGAGCTCGGCAAGCACGTCGTGAGCCTCGACGAGAAGTCGCTCCCTTCGGGGACGGTCCTCGACGAGAACACCAAGAACGAGGCCACCGTCCAGGTGCGCTTCCAGGGCCCCAACAACCGGGCCATCTTCCCGATCGGGGTCACCGCCGGCGAGCAGTCGAGCTTCGGCAAGGACCTGGCTCAGAACCTGCGCGCGGGCATCGTGTTCGCCCTGGTCCTGTGCCTGGCCGCTCTCGGTTTCTCGCTGATCTTCGGCACGACCGGCCTGTCGAACTTCGCCCACGGTGAGCTGCTCACCTTCGGCGCGCTGATGGCCTGGACCTTCGATCAGCTCTTCAAGACCGGCGGTCTGGCCACGGTCTCGGTGATCCTCGCGGGCATCATCGCGGTCGTGCTCGGTGGGGTCGGCGGCTACGTCCAGGACAAGGTGCTGTGGGGGCCGTTGCGGCGACGTGGCACCGGACTGATCGCGATGATGATCGTCTCGATCGGCCTCTCGATCTTCCTGCGCTACCTCTACCAGTACTTCTACAGCTCCTCGACCAGGTCGGTGTCCCAGTACTCCGGTCAGCAGCGTGAGGAGCACTGGTACTACCTCGGTCTCGCCTTCGCCGACCGTGAGGCGATCACCGTGCTGATCTCCATCGTCACCATCACGGTGGTCTGCCTGTGGCTGGCCAAGAGCCGGATGGGCAAGGCGATGCGGGCGGTCTCCGACAACCCGGCGCTGGCGGCGTCCTCCGGTCTGCGGGTCGACGGTGTCATCACGAACGCCTGGGTGATCGGCGCGGCTCTGACCGCGCTGTCCGGTGTTCTCTACGCGCTCACTCTGCAGGTCAACGTCTTCATGGGGATGCGGATCCTCCTGGTCATCTTCGCCGCGGTCACGCTCGGTGGCCTCGGCACGATCTGGGGCTCCCTGGTCGGCTCCTTGGTGATCGGGCTCGTCTACGAGCTCGGGCCGCTGTTCGGCGTACCCACGTCGATCAAGGAGGTCGGCCCGCTGCTGATCATGATCGTGATCTTGCTGGTCCGGCCCCAGGGCATCCTGGGCCGTAAAGAGCGGCTCGGGTAGGAGAGACAATGGATATTCTCGACATTCTCCGGGCAGCGCTGCAGCAGGCGCTGGGCCCACAGGCGATCGTCTTCGTCCTGGCCGCCATCGGCCTCAACATCCACTTCGGCTACACCGGGCTGCTCAACTTCGGTCAGGCCGGGTTCGTCGCGGCGGGTGCGTACGGCATGGCCGTCACCGTGGTCACCTTCGACGCCCCGTTCTGGATCGGCGTGCTGATGGCGATCGTCGCCCCGCTCGTGCTGGCGGTGATCCTCGGTGTTCCGACGCTGCGTCTGCGCGCCGACTATCTGGCCATCGTCACGATCGCCGCGGCCGAGGTGCTGCGGTTCGTCTTCGGTGCGGTGGAGACCAAGGACACCTTCGGTGGCTCCAACGGTCTCAACGGCTACGCCAAGCCGTTCCAGGAGGCCAACCCCTTCAGCAGCGGCCTCGACCTGGGCATCGTCTCGTTCGGACGCAACGACCTGTGGTCGTTGACGGTTGGCTGGGCCCTGGTCGCGCTGTGCTGCCTGCTGGTGTGGGCTCTCATGCGCAGCCCGTGGGGCCGCGTGCTCCGCTCCATCCGTGAGGACGAGGACGCCGTCCGCTCGCTGGGCAAGAACGTCTTCGCCTACAAGATGCAGGCGCTCGCGCTCGGTGGCGTCATCGGTGGTCTGGGCGGTCTGTTCCTGGCGCTCAAGCAGGCTTCCGTCGTACCGAGCGACTACTCGACCCTGATGACCTTCTACGCCTTCGCGGCGCTGCTCCTCGGTGGCGCGGGCAGGGTGATGGGTCCGGTCATCGGTGCGTTCGTGTTCTGGTTCCTCATCGCCGGTCTGGGCTCGTTCTTCAGCCAGTCGGCCGGTGACGGTGGCTGGATCCCGGAGGTCATCATGACCGACACCCAGGCCAGCCTGATCCGATACATCATGCTCGGCCTGGCCATCATGCTGCTGATGATCTTCCGCCCACAGGGCATCATCGGCGACCGTAGGGAGATCGCGATCGATGGACGCTGACATGACTGACCAGACGAAGACAGACACGGCCCAGACCGGGCCGGCGGGACTCGTCGGCGTGAGCACGGAGCCGGGTGCCAAGAAGCCCGACCCGATCCTGGTCGCCGACAGCATCACGCGTACGTTCGGCGGACTCACCGCCGTCGACGTCGAGCACGTCGAGATCCAGCGGGGCGCGATCACCGCCCTGATCGGTCCCAACGGTGCCGGCAAGACGACGTTCTTCAACCTGCTGACCGGCTTCGACCAGCCGAACACCGGCTCGTGGAGCCTGGAGGGCAAGTCGCTCAAGGGCGTCGCTCCCTACAAGGTCGCCCGCCTCGGGATGGTGCGCACCTTCCAGCTCACCAAGGTGCTGGCCAAGCTCACCGTCATCGAGAACATGCGCCTGGGCGCCACCGGCCAGAAGGGCGAGCGGATCTGGGCCGCGCCGTTCAAGTTCCTGTGGGGCAAGCAGGAGGACGAGGTCACCAACAAGGCCGACGAGCTGCTGGCCCGGTTCATGCTCGACAAGAAGCGCGAGGACTTCGCGGGATCCCTCTCGGGTGGTCAGCGCAAGCTGCTGGAGATGGCTCGTGCGCTCATGGTCGACCCTGAGGTGGTGATGCTCGACGAGCCGATGGCGGGGGTGAATCCGGCCCTGAAGCAGTCGCTGCTCGGCCACGTGAAGTCGCTGCGCGACGAGGGCCGTACGGTCCTCTTCGTCGAGCACGACATGGACATGGTCCGCGACATCTCCGACTGGGTCATCGTGATGGCTCAGGGGAAGATCGTCGCCGAAGGCACTCCGGAGTCGGTCATGGCCGACCAACGTGTCATCGACGCCTATCTCGGGGCTCACCACGACACCGACCTGAGCGAGCTCGACGAGGCTCGCCTCGAGGCCGAGGTCGAGGCCGAGATCGCCCAAGAGGAGGACTCGAAGTGACATCCACCGATGCGGACAAGTTCCGCGAGACGCACCAGCGTGAGGCCGAGGGTGCGGTGTTGCGTGCCGACGGCCTGATCGCCGGCTACCTCCCGGGCGTCAACATCCTCAACGACACCGACCTCTACTGCCAGCCCGGCGAGCTGGTCGGCATCATCGGCCCCAACGGCGCCGGCAAGTCGACGCTGCTCAAGGCGCTGTTCGGGCTGGTGAAGATCCACGAGGGCTCCGTACGCCTCGAGGGTGAGGACATCACCGGCAAGCGGGCCGACGAGCTGGTCAGCCGCGGGATCGGCTTCGTCCCGCAGACCAACAACGTCTTCCCGAGCCTGACCATCGAGGAGAACCTCCAGATGGGCTGCTACCAGGCCCCGAAGAAGTTCACCGAGCGGTTCGACTTCGTGACCGCGATCTTCCCGGCGCTGGGCGAGCGGCGAAAGCAGCGCGCCGGGGGACTCTCCGGCGGTGAGCGCCAGATGGTCGCGATGGGTCGGGCGCTGATGATGGAGCCGTCCGTGCTGCTGCTCGACGAGCCCTCCGCGGGTCTCTCCCCGGTCATGCAGGACGAGGTCTTCGTCCAGACCCGCAAGATCAACAAGGCCGGCGTCTCGGTCGTGATGGTCGAGCAGAACGCCCGCCGCTGCCTGCAGATCTGCGACCGCGGCTACGTGCTCGACCAGGGTCGCAACGCCTACACGGGTCCGGGGCGCGAGCTCGCCGACGACCCGAAGGTGGTCGAGCTCTATCTCGGCACCTTGGGTGCCAAGGACTGACGGTACGTCTCGACGGCAAGGGCCCCGGAGCAGCACGCTCCGGGGCCCTTGCCGCTGTTCAGGCGACGGTGTGCGAACGTCGCTGGGAGCGCCGGGCGGCGAGCAGCTCGCCGACCGCGGTGGAGTGCTTCGGGCTGCGCGAGAGCCCGGCATGGTGAGGCAGGGCTCTGCCGAGGACGTTGAGCCGAGAGCGTACGACCGCGGTCGGTGCCGCGCGCATGATCGCCTGGGCGCCGAGGCCGAGGCGAGCGAGGAACCGGTTTCCGTCCCGGCCGGCGGCGGAGCCCGTGGCCACGATCGTCCTGATCCCGCGGTCCTCGGCGAAGACGACGGCCGAATCCATCAGCATCCGGCCGACGCCACGGCGGCGAAAGCTGGGGACGACGTGGGGAGCGAAGACCTGCACCGTCGGCTCCAGGTTGAGCGGACCGAGCGTGGTCGCCCGCACGTAGACCGCCCCGACGGGCTCGCTGCCGCACTCGGCGACCAGGAGGCGCTGGTCGGAGGAGGCCTCGGCCTCGGCGATGACCGTCTCCAAGTCGCTCAGCTGCTCCTGGGCGTCGGCCATCCGTAGCGAGTCCTGCCAGATGCCGAGAAGGAAGAGCGCATCGTCGGCTCGTGCCTCTCGCATCGTCACCGGCACCCTGCTCATCGAGTCCGTCCTTCACAGGTGCGGTGCGTACAGATCATCACAATTCCTCCACGATCGAGCCTGTTCCTGGCGGGAATCGGGTTTCCCGAGTGATCATGGGTCACCACGGCTCCGATGATACGGAGCCGATCATGGCGGCAACCCAGGCAATGATGCCATGGGGGAGATGTAACGGATTGGTGAAAAGACACGTCCCTCGGGTGCTTCACCCCCCGTGCGTCTCTAATGTTTCTCCGCAAGGTCCGACGTGAGCCGGGCCAGCCCATACGAAAGAGGGACCAAGCAGTGAACTCATCATCCTCTACCTGGGTGAAGCTGACCGCAGGCGCTGGCGCCTTGGCGCTCAGCTTCACCCTCGCCGCCTGCGGCGGCGAGACCGCATCCGAGGAGCCGGAGAAGAAGGCTGCCGCCAAGGGCGACGGCACTCTCACCATCGGGCAGCTCCTCCCGCAGACCGGAAGCCTCGCGTTCCTCGGCCCGCCCGAGTTCGCCGGCGTCAAGCTGGCGATCCAGGACATCAATGCCGCCGGTGGTGTGCTCGGCAAGGACGTCGTTCCGGTCCTCGCCGACTCCGGTGACACGACCTCCGCGATCGCGCCGACCGAGGCCGACAAGCTCCTCTCCGCCAAGTCCGACGTCATCATCGGCACGGCCTCCTCGGGCGTGTCGATGACCGTGATCGACAAGATCATGTCGGCCAACACGGTGATGTTCTCCCCGGCCAACACCTCGACCGAGTTCGACGAGGGCGACTACGCCAAGCCCGACCTCTACTTCCGCACGGCTCCGTCCGACATCCTGCAGGGTGCCGTCATGGCCAACCTGCTGCTCGAGGACAAGCGCACCAACGTTGCGATCCTGGCTCGCCAGGACGCGTACGGTGAGACGCTGGCCGAGGAGGTCAAGGCCAACCTCGAGGGCGCCGGTTCCAAGGTCGCGACCACGGCGTACTACTCCGAGGACGCCTCGTCCTACAGCGCCCAGATCAACGAGATCGCGGGCTCGGGCGCGGACGCGGTCGTGGTGATCGCGTTCGAGGAGACCAAGAAGCTGATCCCTCAGCTGATCTCCGCGGGCGTGGGCCCGGCCAAGCTGCCGACCTACTTCGTCGACGGCAACCTGTCGGACTACTCCGCCGACTTCGGCAAGGGCGAGCTCACGGGCGTCAAGGGCACCCTCCCGGGCGCCGAGACCGCCGGCGACTTCAAGGACCAGCTGCTGAAGGTCGACCCGAAGCTGAAGGACTACTCCTACTCGGCCGAGTCCTACGACGCCACGATCGTCTCCGCGCTGGCGGCGATCAAGGCTGACAGCGACGCCGGTGAGGCCATCGCCAAGGAGATCGTCGACATCACCACCGGTGGTGAGAAGTGCGAGACGTACACCGACTGCTCCAAGCTCCTCGAGGACGGCAAGGACATCGACTACGACGGCAAGTCCGGCCCGATCGAGCTCGGCGAGACCGGTAGCCCGACCGCGGCGTCCATCGGCATCTACCAGTACAACGACAAGGGCACCTACGCCCCGGTCAAGTACATCGCTGGTGAAGTCTGATCTACCCATGGAAGGGCCCCGAAGCGTTCCGCTTCGGGGCCCTTCTGCGTGGTCAGCTACATCGAGATGCGGTCGGCGTCGATGAGCGAGCAGGTGATCCGCGAGGTGCAGACCCGCTTGCCGCGCTCGTCGGTGATCACGACCTCGTAGGCCGCCGAGCTGCGGCCGAGGTGGATGGCCGTCGCGGTGCCGGTGACGATGCCGGAGGTCGCCGAGCGGTGGTGGGTGGCGTTGATGTCGACGCCGACCGCGATCTTGCCCAAGGACGCGGCGTGCACGCCGGACCCCGTGGAGCCGAGGGTCTCGGCGAGAGCGACCGAGGCACCGCCGTGCAGCAGGCCGTACGGTTGGGTGTTGCCCTCGACCGGCATGGTCCCGACGACCTTGTCGGCCGAGATCTCCAGGATCTTGACGCCCATCTTGTCGTTGAGCCCGCCCATGCCGTGGGGGAGCGAGGCGAAGAACGTCTCGCCTGCGGTCTGGTCTGCGGTCGATGCATCGGTCATATCTGCATGTTCGCACGTACGCGGTCGCGCTGTTGTCGGTGGTCGTGGATAGAGTCGGACCGTGGCTGACGTGACGCGCGACCGACTGCTCCTTCTCGATGGGCACTCGCTGGCCTACCGGGCCTTCTTCGCCCTGCCGGTGGAGAACTTCTCGACCGTCACGGGGCAGCACACCAATGCCGTCTACGGCTTCACCTCGATGCTGGTCAACGTGCTGCGTGACGAGACGCCGACCCATGTCGCGGTCGCCTTCGACCTGTCCCGGCAGACGTTCCGGCTGGAGGAATACTCCGAATACAAGGCCAAGCGCAACAAGACGCCCGACGAGTTCAAGTCCCAGCTGCCGCTGATCCAGCGACTGCTCGATGCGTTGCACATCCGCCACCTGTCGCTGGCCGGCTACGAGGCCGACGACATCATCGCGACCCTGGTCACCCAGGGGCTGGAGGCCGGGATGGAGGTGCTGATCCTGACCGGTGACCGCGACTCGCTGCAGCTGGTCACCGAGTCCTCGACGGTCCTCTACCCGATGCGGGGCGTCTCCGACCTGGCCCGGATGACGCCGGAGGCCGTGGAGGCGAAATACGGTGTGCCCCCGCACCGCTATCCCGAGATCGCCGCGCTGGTGGGGGAGGACTCCGACAACCTGCCCGGCATCCCGGGCGTCGGGCCGAAGACCGCCGCGAAGTGGATCAACACCTACGACGGCCTCGACAACGTGATCACCCACGCAGACCAGATCAAGGGCAAGGCAGGCGACAACCTGCGTGCCCACCTCGGTGACGTGATGCGCAACCGGCGGCTCAACGCCCTGGTGCGAGACCTGTCCCTGGAGATCGGTCCGGACGATCTCGGGCGGGTCGAGTGGGACCGTGCCGCCGCGCTCGAGCTCCTCGACGAGCTCGAGTTCCGCGGAGAGATCCGCACCCGGATCACCGACGTGCTCGCGCCGGAGGACGACGTACCCGTCGACGAGAGCGGGTTCGCGCTGGAGGGCGAGACCCTGGCTCCCGGCGCCGTCACGGCCTACCTGGAGGGGCTCGGGACCACGCCCGTGGGCGTGCACGTGCGCGGGTCCTGGGGCTCTGGCACCGGTCGCGTGGACGGGTTCGGCTTCGCGACGCCGGAGCGGGCTGCGTACCTCGGGGTGGACGGGCTCACGCCCGAAGACGAGGCGGCACTGGCCGGCTGGCTCGCGGACGCCTCGAGGCCGAAGATCATGCACGACGCCAAGGGCGCCGAGCTGGCGATCGACGCCCATGGCTGGTCGTTGCGCGGGCTGACCACCGACACCGCGCTGTCGGCCTACATCGTGGCTCCCGACCAGCGCTCCTACGACCTCGCCGACCTGACGCTGCGCTATCTCAAGCGGGAGCTCAAGCAGGAGGACGACGGCGGCCAGGAGTCGCTCTTCGGCGACGACGAGGTCGGCGGCGACGGCGTCTCGAAGACCTCGATGCTCTACGCCCGAGCGGTGCTCGACCTCGCCGCCGAGCTCGACTCGGCGGTCGAGGCCGCCGGCGGACACCGGCTGCTCTCGGAGGTGGAGCTTCCGCTGCTGCACCTGCTGGCGCGGATGGAGAAGACCGGCATCGCCGTCGACACCGAGCATCTCGACGCCCTGGAGCGCCACTTCGCCGGCCAGATGAAGCAGGCCGCCGACGAGGCGTATGGCGTGATCGGCAAGGAGATCAACCTCGGCTCGCCCAAGCAGCTGCAGGTGGTGCTCTTCGACGAGCTCGACATGCCGAAGACGAAGCGTACGAAGACCGGCTGGACCACCGATGCCGATGCGCTCCAGCAGCTCTACGTGAAGACCGAGCACCCGTTCCTGATCGCCCTGCTGCGTCACCGCGACGTCACCCGGTTGCGGGTCACCATCGAGGGCCTGCTGAAGACCGTGCAGGACGACGGCCGGATCCACACCACCTTCAACCAGACCATCGCGGCCACCGGGCGGCTCTCCTCGACCGAACCCAACCTGCAGAACATCCCGGTACGCACCGAGGAGGGTCGCGGGATCCGCAAGGGATTCGTGGTCGGCTCAGGGTTCGAGTCGCTGATGACCGCCGACTATTCGCAGATCGAGATGCGGATCATGGCGCATCTGTCCGAGGACGAGCTGCTCATCGAGGCGTTCCGATCCGGGCGTGACTTCCACTCGATCACCGCAGCGCGGGTCTTCGGCGTCGACCCCGACGCGGTCTCGGTCGAGCAGCGGGCCAAGATCAAGGCGATGAACTACGGCCTGGCCTACGGTCTGTCCGCCTTCGGCCTCTCGCAGCAGCTCGGGATCGAGCCGAGCGAGGCGCGTGGCCTGATGGAGGAATACTTCGAGACCTTCGGCGGCATCCGCGACTACCTGCGCAGCCTGGTCGAGGAGGCCCGGCGCACCGGCTACACCGAGACCATCATGGGCCGCCGCCGCTACCTGCCCGACCTGCTCTCCGACAACCGTCAACGTCGCGAGACCGCCGAGCGGATGGCGCTCAACGCTCCCATCCAGGGCTCCGCAGCCGACCTGATCAAGGTCGCCATGCTGCGGGTTCAGGCCGCGCTCGACGAGGCTGGTCTGACCTCGAGGATGCTGCTCCAGGTCCACGACGAGCTCGTCTTCGAGGTCGCCGCGGGGGAGCGGGAGGCGCTGGAGGCCCTGGTCCGTGAGCAGATGGGCTCCGCAGCCGACCTCAACGTCCCCCTCGACGTCTCCGTCGGCACCGGCCTCTCCTGGCACGAAGCCGCCCACTGACCCCTGGGTGGTCAGGAGCGTTGGGGGCTCTGGCTGAGGCGCCAGAAGGTGACCGTCAGCAGGACGGCGGCCAGGGCGGCGTCGATGACGAGGACTGTCCAGACCAGGCCCTCGATGGTCGTCTGCGCCGAGCCGAGGACGAGGACGGCGGTGACGGCGATCCAGAGGAGGTACGCCGAGAGCCGGCTGCGCCGGGCCAGAACCGAATAGACGAGCAGCTGGAGCACGGACAGCACCATGCCGAGGGTCGCGAAGACCCAGAGCTGATCTTCGACCTGGGCGTACTTGTCGCCGCCGATGAAGTACATCGCCAGCCCGGACAGCAGCCATGAGCCGGCGATCGCGCACAGGCCGAGCCCGCCGACCAGCGCCAGCGACTTGGTCAGTGCGGAGCGGCGGCTGGACTCGGCCGACATCGACGGGAAGGCGATGATCACCACGAACTGTGGGAGGAACAGCACCGCCTTGGTGAGGATGAGGCCACCTGCGTACAGGCCGGAGACGTGATCGGAGAGCACGTTGCGGGCGATCAGGATGTCGACGTTGGAGAGGGCGAAGAAGCCCAGCAGCGCGAACGAGCCGTGCAGCATCTCGATGACGACGGGCTTCACCGGGCCGACCGGCCCGGTGGGAGGCGTACGTCGCCGCAGCACCCACCACCCGACGACCGCCGGTGCGAACTGTGCCAGCGCCACCCCAGCCATGGCGGCACCCTCGGTGGGACGGATCCACATCGCCGCGGTGGTGACCACGACCCGGGGGATGCCGAGGGCGAGGTAGACCATCGCCAGTCCGAGCCATCGGCGCTCGCCCTGCAGCACGCCGGCCTGACCACCCATGATCGTCAGCGGCACGGCGCAGACGGCGACCAGCAGAGCCGGATAGATCGAGTCCAGCCGCAACACCCGCCAGACCAGCGGGGAGGCGGCGAGCATGACCACCCCGAGGACGATGGCCGCCCGGTAGGTCGCCCGCAGCACCGTCTGCTCGATGGCGCGCTCCTGGCCGGGCGTCTCGGTCACCCGGCGAGATGCTGTCGCCTGCATCCCGAGCTGGACCACGCCGACCACGAGGAGCAGCGACATCATCGACGCCACGCCACCGTACTGGCTGGGGCCGAGGATACGGGCGGCGATGATCTGGAACCCGTAGGTCGCGATGTTGGTGACCATGATGCAGACCGCGAGGAATCCGCTGCTGCGGACGAGCGCAGACAGCCTGCGCCGGCGGGCGCTGATCGGGCTGGCGGTCATCGTGGGCACTTGGAAAGCCTAGGGCGCGCGCGGCCACATGCCGGCACCGGCATCCGCCCAGCACTGGAACTCGATCGCCACAACTGACGTCTCGCCCGACGTAACTGACGTCTCGGCCGACGTAACTGACGTCTCGGCCGACGTAACTGACGTCTCGGCGTTGGGGTCTAGAGTTGCCGAGTGATCGAGCGGGTGGTGCCTACGGTGTGGGCGGGCGTGCTCGCGGTGCTGTTGCTGGGGCCGGCGCTGGGGCCGGGGTTCGTGCTCAGCTACGACATGGTGTGGGTTCCTGACCTCACCTTGACGCGCGACGTACTCGGGCTCGGGTCGGGTCTGCCGCGGGCGGTGCCCTCGGATGCGGTCGTCGCGGTGCTGGACGAGATCGTGCCGGGTTTCCTGCTGCAGAAGCTCGTCCTGGTCGGTGCGCTGGTGGGCGCCGGGGCCGGGGCGGCGGAGCTGGTGCGTGACCGCTCGCTCGCCGCGCGGCTGGCGGTGGTGAGCCTGGCGGTCTGGAGCCCGTACGCCGCAGAGCGCCTGTGGATGGGTCACTGGCCGATGCTGCTGGCCTATGCCGCCGTGCCCTGGCTCGTGATCGCGGGCCGCCGTCGAGCAGCGGGGGAGCGGAGCCCGGTGTGGCTGCTGCCCGTTCTCATCGCCGGGAGCCTGAGCGCGAGCGCGGGCCTGGTCGCGGGTGCCGTGCTGCTCGCCACGGGGTTGCGGCGCGGGAGGCGACCGATCCTGCTGGTGGTCGCGGTGGTGGCCGTCAATGCGCCGTGGCTCGTCACCGGTCTGACCCACAGCGGCCAGGCGGCAGCAGCGAGCGGGTTCGAGGTGTTCGCGCTCCGTGGCGATGCTCTGCCCGCCCCGCTGGCCGCGTTGTCGCTCGCCGGGATCTGGAACACCTCGGTCGTCCCCGCCAGCCGCGACGGCTGGCTGGCCTGGGCCGCCTTGGCGTTCCTGGTGGTGCTGGTCGTCGCGGGGTTCCGCAGATGGTGGCGGAGCGACGAGCAGCGGGTCTCGATCCTCACGCTGTGGGCCGCCGGTCTCACCGTCGCGGTCGCCGGCTGGGCGGCGCCGGAGGCGCTCGACGCCCTCGCCCAGGATGTCCCTGGGCTCGCCCTGCTCCGGGACAGCAGCCGCCTGCTCCCGCTCTGCCTGCCGCTGCTGATCCTGACCGTTGCAGCCGGTGTCGACGTCGTGGGGGAGAGGCTGCGCGGCTCCGCGCCGCGATGGGCGGCCGCGATCGTGGTCGCGCTCGCCCCGGTTGCGCTGCTGCCGGACGCCGCCTGGGGCCTGGCCGGCGGGATCGGCACCGCCGACTATCCGGCCTCGTGGCAGCAGGCCCGGATGACGCTGGCGGAGGAGAGGGCGCCCGGCGACGTCTTGGTCCTGCCCTGGTCCGCCTACCGCGCTCCGGAGTGGAACGCGCGCCGGCCTGTCCTCGACCCGCTGCCGAGAATGCTCACCAGGCCGAGCGTGACCGACGGCGATCTCGTCGTCGGTGGAACCACGATCCCTGGCGAGGACCGGCGGGCGACCTCGGCCGCCGAGGCCCTCGCCGTCCCGGACCCTCAGGCGCGGGCGAGCGCGCTGAGACGCCTCGGGATCGGCTACGTCATCACCGACCGCACCGCGGGCGAGGCGCCGCGCGTGGCCGGCAAGGCGGTCTTCGACGACGGCGGGCTGCTCCTGCAGCGACTGCCCGAGGAGAGGGACGCAGTGACAGGGCACGCGACCCACCCCGCGACGCTCGTGGCAACGATCGGGGCGTGGGCGGCGTACGTCCTGGTATGGCTCGTCGCCACAACGTCAACAGTTCTGCTACTGATCAGTATGGCTCGCCGCCGGACTGCTAGGGTTCGCGGCTAGGAGAGGGAGGTCACATATCCATGGGCAACATCATCGCCATCGTCGCCAGCATTCTTGTGGGCGGCGGCGTCGCCGCAGCGACTGTCGTCGGAGTCGTCACCAGCAGCACGGACAACACCGTCAAGAATCCTCCGACCGTCTCTGAGTCGACGATTCAGTACGGCACCAGCGACTGAGCGTACGAAGCTGACAGGGGCCCGGCGGTGATCCGCCGGGCCCCTTCTCCGTCCAGGGTGGGATCAGTCCGCGCCGACGACGTGCCCCTGCAGCGTCGAGGCGAGCACGGCGTTGAAGTTGAGCTGGCTCTGCTCCCAGGTGTGCTTGCGGGCGTGCCAGCGAGCCCCTTCGGCCAGCTCCTTGCGCCGGATCTCGTCACCGAGGAGGTCGCCGAGCGCAGCCACGAACCCGGCCTGGTCGTCGACCAGGATCCCGGACTGGCCGTCGTCGATCGACTCCGTCGTGCCGCCCGCATGGCGGAAGGCGACCGTCGGCGTGCCGTGCTGCGCGGCCTCGGTGACCACCAGGCCCCAGCCCTCCTTCAGCGACGGCAGCGCCATCAGCCAGGACCGCTCGTAGACGGTCTCCTTGGTCTCCTCGTCGACGTGTCCCAGCATCTCGACGACGTCGCCGGCCCCCACCCGGGAGACGTACGCCGCCAGTTCGTCGGCCCACCAGCCGTCCCCGACGACGGTGAGCCGAAGGTCCGGGTAGGTCGCCCGCAGGGCCATCGCCGCATCGATCGCGAGCTCGACCCGTTTGTGCGGCACGAGCCGTCCGACGACGCAGACGGTGGGGTGCTCGGTCTTCGCCGGCCGGTCGCTCAGCGGGGCCGCGGCACCGTTGTGCACGACCGCGACGTGGGCGGGGTCGACCCCGAGCGTCGCCAGCTCGGCGCGGGTGGCGCGGGAGACCGCGACGTACTGCTTGCGACGGTAGAGCCGCGGTGCCAGCCGGGACTCGACCCACCAGCCGATCCTTCCTGACAGCCCCGGGTAGACCACCGGCCACTGCTCGCGGTGGACGTGGTGGACGAGCACCGTGACCGGCGCTCGGGTGCCGAGCGGTGTGAAGAAGGGGAGCCCGTTCTGCACGTCGATGACCGCGTCGACCCGACCGATCGGGCCCAGCCGGCCCAGGGCCAGCAGGAGCACGCCCCACAGGTAGATGCTGAGCTTGCCGCCGCGGCGTACGTAGCGGATACCGTCGCGCTCCTCCCGGGCACGCGCGCCCGGGTAGGCCGCGGTGAAGACGGTCACCCGCGCTCCGGCGCCCACCAGGCCGGCGGTGATCTGGTGGAGATAGTGCTCGGCCCCACCGGCTTCAGGATTGTCTGTGTCGCGCCAGCTGAAGACCGCCACATGGCATGCGTCCAGCCGCGCTCCCTTGTTGGCGCGCAAATCCGTGCTCCCCTGGTCTCGCAGTTGCCCCGCTGCCGAGCGCTCCCTCCCCAGGGGTTGCGCGACCGGTGTCCCTCAACACCGTTACTGGAGAGTAGGACAGATCGTGACCGAATGCACACCCTGTGGGGTAATCGGTTAGGGTTCCCGCCGTGTCGAACCTCCTCGAACCCCGGAGCGGGGCCCAGACCGATGCCCCGGCGGGCAACGGCTGGAAGGCGACGCTTCGACGCTCCGTAGGTCTCTTCAACGACTTCCGTGTCGAGCAGACCGATCCCGCGCGGTTCTACACCGCGCTCGCCGCGGACTCCGTCGGCCAGCTGGCCCATTACACGGCTGGCGAGACTCTCGAGGGCACCGTCCTGCTCGACGTCGGCGGCGGCCCGGGCTACTTCCGCGACGCCTTCATGGATGCGGGCGCGACCTATCTCGCGCTCGACGCCGACGCCGGGGAGATGCAGGGCGCCGGGATCGTCGCCGAAGGCAGCATGCTCGGCGACGGGATGCGGCTCCCTGTCCGCACCGGCTCGGTCGATGCCTGCTACTCCTCCAACGTGCTCGAGCACGTCCCGACCCCGACCGCCATGCTCGACGAGATGCTCCGCATCACCAAGCCCGGCGGTGTCGTCTTCTGCTCCTACACGTTGTGGTGGGGTCCCTGGGGCGGTCACGAGACCAGCCCGTGGCACCTGCTCGGTGGCCGGTTCGCCCGCCGCCGCTACCAGCGCAAGCATGGTCACGAGCCCAAGAACAGGTACGGCGAGTCGATGTACGCCGCGACCGCCTCCGCCGCCTTGCGCTGGGCGTGCGCCCAGCGCAAGGCGGGGAACGCCGAGATCCTGGCTGCGGTCCCGCGCTACCACCCGTGGTGGGCGGCGTGGCTGATGCGGGTCCCGGTGGTGAGGGAGGTGTTGACGTGGAATCTGTTGCTGGTGCTGCGCAAGATGTGACCGCGGTCGCCGACGCCGTGGTGGAACGGCGCACGGGGGCTGACCGCCCGCTTGTCGTCGACCTCGACGGCACTCTGCTCCGAACCGACCTGCTCCACGAACAGGCCAACGCCCTGCTCGTCGGCAGCCCCCGCTCCGCGCTGTCCGCCGCAGTCTCGCTGCGACGCGGCCGAGCGGCGCTCAAGCACGAGTTGGCACGGCGAGCCGGCCTGGACGCCTCCGGGCTGCCCTACCACGATGAGTTCGTCGCGTGGCTTCGGGCCGAGCGTATGGCCGGTCGCAGCCTCGTGCTCGCCACGGCCAGCGACGCCGCCATCGCCCGCCAGGTGGCTGAGGACCTGGGCATCTTCGACGAGGTGATCGCCTCCGCCGACGGCGTCAACCTCAAGGGCGAGGAGAAGGCCGCCGCCCTGGTGGCACGCTACGGCGAGGACGGGTTCGACTACGTCGGCGACCATTCGGTAGACCTCGCCGTGTGGCGGCGGGCGCACACCGCTCATGTGGTCGGCTCCGAACGGCTTCGCCGTCGCGCCCACGCCGTGGCCGAGCCCGGCAACGTCTGGACCGGCCGCAGGACACGGCCTCGGGACTTGCTCGGTGCGGCCCGGCCGATGCAGTGGCTGAAGAACCTGCTGGTCGTGGTGCCGCTGTTCACCGCGCAGCGAATCGGCGTCGTCGAGGACGTCGTGAGCACGGCACTCGCCTTCGTGGCGTTCTGCCTGGTCGCCTCTTCGATCTACCTCCTCAACGACCTCGCCGACCTTGCCAACGACCGCCGCCACCCGACCAAGAAGAACCGGCCGTTCGCCGCGGGGAGGGTGAGCCTCCTGACCGGGTGGGTCGTGTGGCCGGTGTTCGCGGCCGCGGGATTCGCGCTGAGCCTCAGCTTTCTACCACTGGTGTTCACGGGGGTGCTGCTCGGCTACCTGGTCGCCACCTCGGCCTACACCTTCGTCCTCAAGTCGCGCCCGGTCCTCGATGTGGTCACGCTCGGCGGCCTTTACACGCTCAGGATCGTCGCCGGTGCGGCAGCGTTGAACGTCGAGCTGTCGATGTGGCTGCTGACCTTCTCGATGTTTTTCTTCTTGAGCCTGGCGCTGATCAAGCGGGTCAGCGAGCTGAGCCGGGTGCGGCGTACTGCGGGCGAGATCAACGGACGTGGCTATGTGGAGTCCGATCTGGAGCTGCTCTCCTCCTTCGGTGTGGTCACCGGCGTGGCCTCGATCGTGATCTTCTCCCTCTACGTCGATGACCCGTTGACATCGGTTCTCTACCGCACCCCGGTGATCCTGTGGGCCTCGGTCCCGGTCATGCTCACCTGGCTGCTGCGGGTCTGGATGCTCGCCCACCGCGGGCAGATGAACGAGGACCCGGTCCTGTTCGCAGCCCGGGACCGGTTCAGTCTGCTCTGTTTCGCTGCCGTCGCGGCCTGCTTCGTGCTGGCGAAGGTGGTGGTCTGGTGAGGACGACCACTCACGGCTGGGGCCGCTATCCCGTGGTCGAGACCGAGGTCCACCGCCCCCGGACGTACGCCGCAGCAGCGGCGGCGCTCGACGCCGGGCCGCTCATCGCCCGCGGCCTCGGTCGCAGCTATGGCGACAGCTCACTGGCGCCGCGACAGCTCGACCTGACCGGTCTGGACCACCTGCTCGCCTTCGATCCGGCCACCGGTCTGCTGACGTGTGAGGCGGGTGTCTCGCTGGCGACGGTGATGGACACGATGCTTCCACGTGGCTGGTTCCCGCCGGTCACTCCCGGCACCCGCTACGTCACGGTGGGTGGTGCGGTCGCCTCCGACGTACACGGCAAGAACCACCACAAGCACGGCTCGTTCACCGACCACGTCACCTCGATGAAGGTGCTCCTCGGCACCGGCGAGATCGTCGAGACCTCCCACACGGCACACCCCGACCTGTTCCGTGCCACCTGTGGCGGGATGGGGCTGACCGGCGTCGTGCTCGAGGTGACCTTCCGGCTGATCCCGGTGCGCTCGAAGAACGTCGACGAGACGGTCGTCAAGGCGCCCGACCTCACCGCCGCGCTCGATGCGCTCGAGGAGCACGACAAGGCGACCTACACCGTCGCCTGGATCGACCTGCTCGCCCGGGGTTCCCGGCTCGGCCGCTCGCTGGTGATGGCGGGTGAGCACGCCGAGGACGGCGACCTCGCCGCCGACCGCTCCGCCGCTAGCGCCAGGGTGCCTTTCGACACGCCCTCGCCCCTGCTCAACAAGGTGACCGTGAGTGCCTTCAACCGGCTCTACTACGCGCGTGTCCGCAAGCCGCTGACGCATCACACCGTGGGCTACGAGCCGTTCTTCCACCCGCTCGACGCCATCGCCGACTGGAACAGGCTCTACGGTCGCCGGGGGTTCGTGCAGTATCAGTTCGTGACCCCGCTCGAAGCCGGTAGCGACGTGGTCCGCGAGGCGATCAGGAGGGTGGCCGACGCCGGTCTGGCGTCCCCGCTGGCGGTGCTGAAGGTCTTCGGGCCCGGTAACGACAACCACCTCTCCTTCCCGACGGCGGGCTACACCCTCGCCCTCGACTTCAAGGCCGACCAGCGCGCGTACGCGCTGTGCGACGAGCTCGATCAGCTGGTCATCGCTGCGGGCGGCCGGCTCTACCTGACCAAGGACGCACGGATGTCGCCCGAGACGTTCGCACAGTCCTACCCCCGGCTGGCCGAGTTCGAGGACGTACGCCGCCGCTACGGCGCCGTGGGCGTCTTCGCCTCCGCGCAGTCTCGACGTCTGGGAGTGACATGACCACCATCGCCGTACTCGGTGCCACCAGCGGTATCGCGCAGGCGTGCCTGCGCGCCTGGCTCGGCCCGGAGGTGAGCTTCCGCCTCTCCGGACGATCGCCGCAGGCGCTGGACCGGGTCGCTGCCGATCTGCGCACCCGCGGGGGCGACACAGTGCACGTCGAGACCGCCGTCCACGACCTCACCGACACCGCGAGCGTCGTGGAGGCCGTGGACTGGATCTTCGGCCGGGGCGAGGTCGACATCGTGCTCGTCGCCTTCGGCACCATGCCCTCCCAGGAGGACGCCGACGCCGACCCGCAGGTCGCGGCCGGGCTGCTCACCGTCAACGGTTCGGCCACCGTGCTCGCCGCTCACCTGGTTGCCCTGCGTCTGCTTGAGCGGGGCACCGGGCGGCTGGCCGTGATCGGCTCGGTGGCCGGTGACCGGGGCCGTGCCTCCAACTATCTGTACGGGTCGGCCAAGGCGATGGTCGCCACCGCCGTCGGCGGTCTCCAGCATCGTGCCGCCGGCACCGACGTACGCATCACCCTGGTCAAGCCCGGACCGACCTCCACCCCGATGACCGACCACCTCCGTGGCGGGAAGTTGAAGCTGGCCAGCCCCGACGCCGTCGCCGCCGACATCGTCGGCGCCGTCGAGGCGGGCCGTCAGGTCGTCTACACCCCCTCGAAGTGGCGCCTGATCATAACGGTGATCCGTCTGCTGCCGCGCCCCATCTTCGAGCGTTCGAGGCTGTGAGCAGCACCGAGACCCGGCCGGAGCCGGAGCGCACGGACGAGCGGGCGGAGACGGGAGGGTCGGCCGGCCCACTGTCCCGGCTCCGGATGGCCGGCTATGCCATGGTCTGGACCGCCCTGGCGTTCGCCCAGGCCACCGGGAGGATCGTCGCCGACACCAAGTTCGACCTCGTCGCCGACCCGGCGCGGTTCCTGGCCGGCTCCACCCGGTTGTGGGACGCGGGTGCTGCCTTCGGGCAGGTCCAGAACCAGGCGTACGGCTATCTGTGGCCGATGGGGCCGTTCTTCTGGGTCGGCGACCTCGTGGCCGTCCCGGAGTGGATCATCCAGCGGCTGTGGTGGGCGCTGCTGCTGAACCTGGCGTTCTTCGGGATGCTGAGACTGCTGCGCGACATCCGCATCGGTGGGCCCCGCTCCCAGGTCGCCGCCGCGGCCGCCTTCGTGCTCGCCCCACGGGTCACCTCGATCCTGGGGGAGACCTCGGTGGAGCTGTGGCCGACCGCGCTGGCACCGTGGATCCTGATCACGCTCGTACGCTGCGGCGGGGACAGGCCGGTGCTGCGGTCGGCCGCTCTGGCCGCCCTCCTGGTGGCCTGTTGCGGCGGTGTGAACGCGACCGCGGTCTCGGCGGTCATCCCGGCCGGGGTCATCTGGCTGCTCACCCGCGAGCGCGGCTGGCACAAGTGGCGTCTGCTGGCGGCCTGGGGAGGGCTGACCGTGCTGGCGACGTCGTGGTGGCTGGTGCCGTTGCTCTACCAGGGCACCTACTCGGCCCCGTTCCTGGACTACATCGAGAACGCGGCGCTGACCTCGGCGGTCACCGACCTGGGCAGTTCCTTGCTGGGCGTGTCGAACTGGACGGTCTACGCCGGCGCCGGCTATCCCGCCGGCAGCACGATCGTGTCCACGCCCTTCATCCTGCTCGACGCCGCTGCGTTCGCGGCGATCGGGGTAATCGGGCTGACCAGCCGTGGCCTGGCCCACCGGCGGTTCGCCGTCCTCACCCTGCTGACCGGTCTCGTGCTGGTCGGCCTGGGCTGGGCGGGAGAGGTCCACGGCTGGTGGGCGTTGAGCCGGCAGGCCTCGCTCGACGGCGTGCTCGCAGCCCTGCGCAACACCCACAAGTACGACGTGCTGATCCGGATGGCGCTCGCGATCGGCTTCGCCCACGCCGTCTCCCGGCCGATCCCCGAAGCCTGGTCGCGCGGCTCGTTGCGGCTCGGCGGGCTTGACCTGCCGGTCCTGGCCCGCCGGGTCACCACGGCCGTCGTCGTCGCCGCGCTGGTCGGCCTCGCCTTCCCGTGGATCCGCGGCCAGGTGCCCGCTCCTGGAGCGTTCGAGAAGGTGCCTGACTACTGGTCGGCGGTCGCCGATCATGTCGGCGACCAGCGCGGCACTGCCCTGGTTGTACCGGCTGCTTCCTTCGGCGACTACACCTGGGGCAGCACCCACGACGACGTCTTGCAGCCGTATGCCAAGGGTCCGTGGGCGGTGCGCAACGTCGTCCCCCTGGCGCAGCCCGGCAACGTACGTCTCTTGGACCGGATCACCGAGGAGCTCGAGTCCGGCCGGGGGAGTGCTCGTCTGGCAGGTCTGCTTGCGAGCGCGGGCGTCGGCACCCTGGTCGTCCGCAACGATCTGTCTCGGTTCACCACCGGCACCCCGGACCCGGCCTATCTCCACGCCGCGCTCGACTCGAGCCCCGGGCTGAGGAGGACTAAGGGCTTCGGCCCAGTCCTCGGTGAGAGACGGTCGTTCCTCGCCAAGGACGGCACCCGGGTCTTCCGTGACCGAGGCCTTGCCGGGCGCTATCGCGCCGTCGAGGTCTATCAGGTCGCGAACGAGGGTTCGGGTGCGGTCCGGCTGCCGGCAGAGGTGACCGTGATGGGCGACCCCGGCTCCGGCACCGTCCTCACCCCCGACGCCGCCGAGGCCGAGCGGGTGATCCTCACCGACGGTCTGCGCCGACAAGAGACCGCCTTCCAGGCCGTACGCGGCAACCTCGCGGCAACCTCCGCGGCCGATTCGGTCACCGCCGGCTACGGCAAGGAACAGTTCCACCGGCTCTTCCCCGACCAGGAGCGATGGCAGACCACGCTGGACTGGGAGGGCGCGGACTATGTCTCGGCCTCCGCGTCGCGAGCGGAGAAGGGAGCCAGCACGCCGCTGGTTCCCGGCGACCAGGCGGCCTCAGCGGTCGACGGCGACCCGGAGACCGCCTGGTGGACACCAGCCTCCTCGCGGCCGGCCGGCTCCTGGTTGGAGCTGGGTCTGACCGAGCCGGCCGATGTCGAGGAAGTGACCGTCGCGATCCCTGCGGGAGCGGCACTCGTGAACAGGTTGCGCGTCTCCGCGGGAGCGGTGACGCGCACGGTGGCGGCACCAGCGCCCGGGAAGAGCGTCACTGTGCGGCTCGACGCCGATGACGTACGCCGCGTCCGAGTCGCCGCTCTGGGCCCGAGCGCCAAGACAGGGACCTGGGGGATCAGCGAGCTGACCGTGCCCGGGGTCTCGGTGACCCGAAGGCTGCTCCTGCCCACGCCTCCGGCCGGGTCGGAGGTCACCGAGATCCGGATGTCTCGCGACCGTGGCCGGGAGAGGTGCCCGAGCGTCGCCGGGATCATCACCTGCCTGGGGTTCGAGGGCAGCACCGGGGAGGACGGCGACCGCATCGCCCGGGTCGTCGACCTGCCGGGCACAGCGGACTACGAGGTGGCAGCGACCGGGTCGCTCCGGCGCAGCCCGGCACTGGGTGATCAGCTGGCGCAGGCCGCCGGCGCGCAGCTGACCACGACCGGGTCGTTCGCGCGCGACGTGGCCGAGTCGTCGGCCGCGATGGTCGACGAAGATCCAGGCACCACCTGGCACGCGTCGCTCGGCGCCAAGATCAAGGTCGAGTTCGAGACGAGGGTCGCAGTGCACGCCGTTGCGCTGAAGCTCGAGGACGACGCCCCGTTCAGCGCTCCGACCAAGGTCAAGGTGGGCGCCGGACAGCGCTCGATGACCGGCACTCTGGTCGACGGTCGGCTGAAGCTGCCGCAGGTGGTGAGAACCAAGCAGCTCGAGATCACGATCCTGGCAGCCTCGGCTGCGTTTACCACCTCGGGTACCCAGGAGGATGTGCTCGATCCCGGCGTCACCGAGCTGCGGGTCAACGCGAAGCGCCTCAGCGAGGACGAGGTGTACTTCGGCTGTGCCAAGGGACCGGCGATGGACCTCGCTGGCCGGTCGGTGCGGTCGCGCGCTTCCGGCGACCTCGGCGAGCTCCTTCGTGGTGGTTCGGTGAGGCTCGAGCCGTGTGCCGAGCCGCCCGCGAAGACGGGGAAGCCAGGCAGGGGAGAGAAGGCGAAGGCGAAGGCGAAGGCTGAGGCGGCCGCGGCGGAAGTTGCGAAGGAGGCCGCCGACGCTGCCGGCCGCGTGAGTCTCGGGACCGCTCCATCCACGCTCGGGGTCATCCCCAGCGCCATGCTGCGTGGCGACACCATGACCCTGACCGCGGTCGATCCGACTCGGACCAGCTTGACGCAGACCGACGACCAGGTACCGGAGCCGCTGGTGCTGGAGCGCGATTCCCACGGAGCGCCCATGACGGCGCAGATCGGCGTACGCCCCCAGGACACCGTCCTCGCCGTTCCGCAGAACTTCAATGAAGGGTGGGCGGCGACGGCCAACGGGAACCTCCTGACACCGCAGCGGGTCGATGGGTGGCAACAGGGATGGCGGGTCCCCGCAGGTGTCGGCGGACAGGTGCGGTTCAGCTATCAGCCGGGGGCGGGCTACCGCTGGGGTCTGGTCCTGGGTGGGCTCGCCCTGCTGTCGGTGGTGGCACTCGCCGCAGCCCTTCAGCTCCGGCACGTCCAGGCGCGTCGCAGCGGTTCGTCGAAGGTGGGGACACCGAGCCTCGAACCGCAGCCTGAAGGGCGGGTCGGGCTGGCGGATGCCGCTGCCGTGGTGCTCGCGCTCGGGCTCCTGGCCGGCTGGCCGGGTGTCGTCGCCTGTGTCGGCTTCGCGCTCGTGAGACTAGTCTCGGGACGTACGCCCTGGGGTCTTCTCGTCGGCGCCGCGCTGATGCTCAGCGCACTCCCGAAGATCGTGCCCAACTTGACCGATTGGGGGGCGACCGGTCAGTGGTCGGCGTTGCTCGCCGTCGCGGTCGTGGCCGGATCGATGCTCAGCCTCGTAGAGGGCTTCGGCTTCAGACGAAGGAACGGACCCTCCACGAACCGGCGCGAGAGGGTGGCCGCGACCAGCGAAACCGACAGGGTCACGGCCAGCACGAGCGTGAAGTGACCGGTGAACACCTCGACGTTCAGCAGCCGCATCGCCATGACCAACACCAGCATGTGGATGCAGAAGACGCCGTAGGAGATGTCACCCAGCCAGGTCGGGATCGGTCCGGCCATCCAGCGCCGCACCGGGCCGGCTAGCTGGTCGCCGAAGACCAGCGGCACGACCAGACACAGCGCAGCGCCACCGTAGAGGAGCGACTTGGCCAGCGCCTCCCACGCTGTGGGCGGGACCAGCAGTCGCGGCCCTGCCAGGTCGCTGCAGGCGAGTGCGAACAACCCGAGCGCGAGCGTCCACCAGCCGGTGAGATCGCGAGACGTGGCCGCCAGCCGCTTTGAGGCGTGCGGATCGGCGCTCAGCGCGGCCAGGACCACCCCGCCCAGGAACCACGGAAGGTAGACCGGCAGCCACTGTCCCACGTGCGTGCCCGGTTCGAACAGCAGCGGCGCGGCCGCGCCGAAGCCTAGGCCGAGGATGGAGAGGGCCGCACAGCGGACGGCCACCCGGCGTACGCCGAACCCACCGATCAGCAGCACACGGACCAGGACGGGCAGCATCAGGTAGAAGGCGACCTCGGTGCACAGGCTCCACATCTGGGTCAGACTGCTCGCCAACGGCGCCGGCCGGTAGATCTGGGTGAGCGTGAGCGTCGAGATCCAGTCGGCGAGGGATGCCCGCCGGTTGGCTGGGTCGATCAGCAGTGCGGCCACCACGACGACCCAGTACAGCGGCAGGATCCTCAGCGCCCGCTTCCGCAGATAGCCGAGCAGTCCGGGCTGCGGCGCACCGGTTCGCCCGGCCTCGAGCCGCGGGCGGGCCAGCAGGAACCCCGAGACCACGAAGAACAGGGCCACGCCGAAGTCGAGGCGGGAGAGCACCGCCCCGGTCCAGCCGTCGTTGATCCGGCCGGTGTTGAACGCACAGTGCGTCAGCACGACCATGAGCGCCCCGGCGCCGCGTACGGCATCAAGGGTGGGGAAGCGGGTCACGACGGTGGCTCCACGACCGTCGGGGAGCCGAGTTCGGCCTCGATGACGCACACGGCGGAGTCGTCGCTGAGACCGCTGAGGACGATGGAGTCGAAGCGTTCGGCCCCGGCCACGAAGAACAGGCTGTGGAGGCCTTCCTCGACCTTCCAGGTGTAGACCTCGTCGCCGGCGGTGACGGTGACCGGGCCGTCCGCCGAGGCCCGATAGCTGACCCGTGTCCACCATCCCGTTCCCAGCACCGGGCCGTCCAGCGGAACGGTGATCGACCCGTCCTCGGCGGGGTAGGGGCAGGTCGTCGACGTGCTCGGCGCCTGGCGGCGTACGGCGTCGATGACGAGCGGACCGAGCTCGCCCTTCTCCGAGAACGTCTCGATGCTGTCGGTGCGGATCGAGGGGAACGTGGTCTCTCCGACGAGATCACGGAACACGTGCGAGACGGTGTTGGTGGGGTAGTTGTAGGCCCACATCACGAACATCGGCACCTGTGAGTCGACCACGTAGAGGTGCTCCCCGGAGCGGTTGGCCTCCTCCAGCGTGGCTGCCACGCCTTCGATGTACGTCCTCGGCTCGTCGTTCGTGGCCTCCTGCCAGTGGCGGACGTAGCCGTAGGAGGAGTACGTCCCGAGCACGACCACCGCAAGGGTGGCGGCCAGCACTCTCTGGGGCTGGTCGAGGAAGGCGCTGGGCCGGGCCGGCGAGACGACCTGGTCCGCGCCGCGCAGCGGCAGCACGGCCAGAGCCAGCGCGATCGCCGCGAACGCGGACAGCTCGGTGATGTAGCGGTATTCCAGGGCCAGGTAGGGGCCGAGCACGGCTCGTCCGGTGGTCACCAGCGCGATGTCGGCGGCGAGCGGGACCGCGACCAGGAGCAGCGCCCGGGCAGAGCCGGTACGCACCTGGCAGATGTGCCACAGGGTGGTGACCAACACGATCCCGGCAGCGAGCGCGGGCACCGGCCCCGGCGCGGCCAGCCAGAACTCGGCTTCGGAGTCCCAGGTGAAGGGACCACCCAGGATCCCCGAGGTGAACGAGACTCCGGCCATCCCCTTGGCGACCTCGTAGAGTGGCTGGTCGTCGGTCGGTGTGGGGCTGAACGTCATGCCTTTCGACAGATAGAGCGCCAGGTAGCCGGTCGCGACCAGGCCGTAGAGCACGACCCCGGTCGGATAGCGCCTGATGACCTGCTTGACTCGGTTGATCACGTCTCCGCTCGCGAAGTAGGCGACCGGGAGGAAGGCATAGAGCCAGAAGACGAACAGCGACTTCTCCTGGAACGCGAGTGCGACCACGGTGATCACCATGGTCGCCACCGCCCACCGGAGCCGTCGGGTGCGGAGATAGCGCAGATGGGTCCAGCCACCCCAGAAGATCGCGACCAACAGCGGCGTCTGGTTCACCCCGACCGCCCACCAGATCGAGGCCGGCAGGGTCAGCACGGTGAACAGGTAGATCGCCAGCGGTGGCAGGATGCCGGCCCGGCGTCCGAACGCGGAGACGAGGAAGGCCAGCGCACCGAGGTCGGCCAGTGCGATCCCTGAGACCAGCTCGACCGCGGTGAGGTCGAAGTCGAGCCCGGCGACCTCGTGGTTGAGCCAGGTGAGGAACAGTCCGGCCGGCATCAGGTGGCCGCCGTAGCTGTTCAGCAGTGAGTCGGCGCCGATCCCGTCGGTCTGCACCTGCGACATGAAGACGAAGTCGTCGAAGCTGAACCAAGAGCCGAACACGGCCCAGGCGCGGAAGCCGAGCTGGGCCGCGATCATCGCGAGCGCGGTGATCAGAACCAGCCGCGGGCGACGCTCGGATACGGGTTGGGGGATCTCCACGAGGACGGAGTGTCTCACAGCATGATGTGACTCGTTGCACACACCGGGAGGTATTGCTGCTACGGTTCGCGGATCGAGGGGGGACCTGAGGCCTTGGGAGGGGCAAGAACATGCGAAGAGTGATTGGTTGCGTCTTTGTGCTGGTCGGCGCGTTCGCGCTGGTCGCGGCCGGAGTAGCCGGCTTCTGGGGCAGGGACGCCGCGGCGACCGTGCCGCTCAACGTCAACACCACGACCGTCCTGGAGGGCACCGCGAGCGGTGCGCTGGCCAAGTCGGACGACCCGGTGAAGGTGAAGTACACCCGGACGACCGAGGCCGCCCCGAAGGACTCCACCGACGACGTCGTCGTCTTCGTCGAGGCCGGCTGCATCATGATCCAGGAGGGCGACACGCCCGACTGTGCCCGTGCTGAGGTGGACCCCCGCGTGGTGACCACGACCGAGCGCGCCTACGCCATGGACCGCAAGACCTCCGAGGTCGTCGAGGACCAGGCCAAGTACGTCGGTGAGGACAAGGCCGTCCCGAACATGACCGGCCTGGCCGGAAAGTTCCCGTTCAACACCGAGCGCCACGACTACGAGTACTGGGACGACACGCTCGGCAAGACCGTCATCGCCACCTATGTCGACGACGTCGACGTCGAGGGTGTGAAGACTTACCAGTTCGAGGTCTCCGCCTCCGCCGAGGACGAGTCGCTCTCGCCGGGAGACGACGGGGTCAAGGACACCGAGGACGACGTCCGTGGCTCCTACGAGGCCACCCAGACGATCTACGTCGAGCCGACGACCGGCTCCTACATCGACCAGAGCGCGACCCAGAAGATGGTCACCAGCACCGGCCTGGAGCTGATCGACGCCGAGATGAGCTACACCGACGAGACCGTCGCCAACAACGCCGAGGACGCCAAGGCCAACATCTCCAAGCTCGACCTGATCGGCACCTGGATCCCCGTCGGCGGCGTCGTCGCCGGCCTGCTCCTCCTGCTGATCGGCCTGTGGCTGGTCCTGCGCGGTCGCAAGCCCAACGGTGGTGCCCACGCCTCCTCGGACGACCGCACCCTGGTTGACGCCTGAGGCTCAGGCACACACCGCTGTCGTACGAACGCGGGCCCGGGAGCTGAACAGCTCCCGGGCCCGCGTTTCGGTGTCCTGCGGTTCTAGCTGCTCGCCAGGTCCGCGCCGAAGATCGCGGTCCCTGGGGTCAACAGCCCTCGGGTGCGCGACCAGCCGCCCCAGATCCGCTCGTGGTCCTCGGGCCACTCGGGCTCGACGAGGTCGGTGATCCGGAACCCGGCGCCGGCCAGGATCGAGACCCAGTCGCCGAGGGTGCGGTGGTGCTCGACGTACGACACCTCTCCGGTCTCGTCGTCTACTTCGACGTAGGGGGTGCGGTCCCAGTAGGACTGGGCGGCGATCAGACCCTCCGGGCCGGGGTCGTCGGGGAACATCCACCGCGTCGGGTGGGTGATCGAGAACGCGAAGCGGCCGCCGGGGCGGAGCACGCGGGCGGCCTCGGCGACGGCATGGGTGATGTCGCTGACGAACTGCAGCGCTCCGAAGGAGCAGAAGACCACGTCGAAGGAGCCGGCCGCGAAGGGCAGGTCGGTCGCGGTCGCCTGCACCGCGGGAACGACGACCCCGGTCTGCTCGTCGAGGCGCCGGGAGTGCTGGAGCTGGCGGCCCGAGAGGTCCAGGCCGATCGCGCGCCCACCTCGGGTGTTGACCCACCGGGAGCACTGGCAGGCGCCGGAGCCGAGCTCGAGGACGTCCAAGCCGTCGACGTCGCCGAGGATGCCGAGGTCGGCCTCGGTCAGCCCCTCGGGGCCCCAGACGAACCCGGCCTCGCCGAGGAACGGTCCGTGCGTGGCCTGGTACTCGTCGGCGTACCTGTCCCAGTCTGGGCCGTTGGCGCGGCGGGAGTCGGCCTCGCTGACCGATCGCCGCTCCGCTCTGACGACGGGGCCGGTGGTGTCGATGGTCTCGATCGCGCCGAAGGGATCGATGGGGGCCTCCGGTCGAACGACCGGGCTGATGGCTTGGTCCACCTCTACAGCGTATGCCTCCCGGCCTGAACGCGGGAATGCGGCAACCAGGCCTCGGCAGTTGGACGGGGCCCGTACGCGGAGCGTAGGCTAAGAAACTGCGTCTGAAGTCTGCTCGGGTCCCGGACCTAGTGGACCTTGGCTTGCTACCTCGGCCGCCGGCAACCACCGGGCGACGAAGCCTGTTGGGCTGGTGCCGGCGAGGGGTTGCCGACCAGAGACTTCAGCCGTGTGTGACCCGACGATATCTGTCCACCCAAGGAAACCACCTCCCTTATGACGAGCACGCTCAACATTCCTCTCCCCGACTACGACGCGCCTCAGGTCGCGATCAACGACATCGGGTCGGAAGAGGACTTCCTCGCCGCGATCGACGAGACCATCAAGTACTTCAACGACGGCGACATCGTGGACGGTGTCATCGTCAAGGTCGACCGGGACGAGGTCCTGCTCGACATCGGTTACAAGACCGAAGGTGTCATCCCGTCGCGCGAGCTCTCGATCAAGCACGACGTCGACCCGTCCGAGGTTGTCGAGGTCGGCGACAAGGTCGAGGCCCTGGTGCTCCAGAAGGAGGACAAGGAAGGCCGCCTGATCCTGTCCAAGAAGCGCGCGCAGTACGAGCGCGCCTGGGGCACGATCGAGCAGGTCAAGGAGGAGGACGGCGTCGTCGAGGGCGCGGTCATCGAGGTCGTCAAGGGTGGTCTCATCCTGGACATCGGCCTGCGTGGCTTCCTCCCCGCCTCCCTCGTCGAGATGCGTCGCGTCCGCGACCTGCAGCCGTACGTCGGCCAGACCCTCGAGGCCAAGATCATCGAGCTCGACAAGAACCGCAACAACGTGGTCCTGTCGCGCCGTGCCTGGCTCGAGCAGACCCAGTCCGAGGTTCGCCACGGCTTCCTGACCCAGCTCCAGAAGGGTCAGATCCGCAAGGGTGTCGTCTCCTCGATCGTCAACTTCGGTGCGTTCGTGGACCTCGGCGGCGTCGACGGTCTCGTCCACGTCTCGGAGCTCTCCTGGAAGCACATCGACCACCCGTCCGAGGTCGTCACCGTCGGTGACGAGGTCACCGTCGAGGTTCTCGACGTGGACATGGACCGCGAGCGTGTCTCCCTGTCGCTGAAGGCGACCCAGGAGGACCCGTGGCAGCACTTCGCCCGCACCCACCAGATCGGCCAGATCGTCCCGGGTAAGGTCACCAAGCTGGTCCCGTTCGGTTCGTTCGTCCGTGTCGAGGAGGGCATCGAGGGCCTGGTGCACATCTCCGAGCTGGCCGAGCGCCACGTGGAGATCCCCGAGCAGGTCGTCCAGGTCAACGACGACGTCATGGTCAAGATCATCGACATCGACCTCGAGCGTCGCCGCATCTCGCTCTCGCTCAAGCAGGCCAACGAGACGGTCACCTCGACCGACGTCGAGGAGTTCGACCCGACGCTCTACGGCATGCCGGCGACCTACGACGACCAGGGCAACTACATCTACCCCGAGGGCTTCGACCCGGAGACGGGCGAGTGGCTCGAGGGCTACGACGAGCAGCGCGCGAAGTGGGAGGAGCAGTACGCTCAGGCCCACGCTCGCTGGGAGGCCCACATCAAGCAGCAGCAGGAGGCCATCGAGAAGGCCGCGGAGGCCGGCGAGGCCACCTCGTACTCCTCGGGTGGCTCGGTCGACGAGACCGTCTCCGAGGACGAGGGCGGCTCGCTCGCCTCCGACGAGGCGCTGCAGGCGCTTCGCGAGAAGCTGACCGGCGGTCAGTGAATCGCTTGAGCTGAGGCTCTGACGCAATAACGCGAAGGCCCGACCACCAGCTGGTGGTCGGGCCTTCGTGCATCTCGGGGAGCAGGGTGGTCAGGAGGTTCTGCCCTCGCCCGGAGAGATCTCCTCGATCCAGTAGAAGTGGGCCAGTGCGTCGACCCCGGCGTCGGAGACCCCGCGCAGGTGGACCGTCTCGCCGTCGGAGCCGGAGACCCTGCCGTGCTGCTGCAGCTCGAGGATGTGGAAGCGCTCCGGGGCGAAGTCGAGCCGTACGTCGACGGCGAAGCGGCCGTTCGGCTCGGGGTCGAGACCGACCTCCTCATCCACCTTGCCGATGGTCTGGATCGAGAGCCACAGCTGGTAGGCGAGCACGAGGGCGACCAGGATCAGGACGCGGCGTACGACCTTGTTGCGCCACAGGCTGCCGGCTTGCTCAACCAGCCTGTGCATCCGGCTCACCTCCGCCCAGCCGTTCCTCGATGTGGTGGGTGTACTCGCGGAAGCGAGGGTCCTCGACGGTCTCCCGCCAGGTCCGTGGCCTCGGCAGGTCGACGTCGATGATCTCGGCGACCGTGCTGGGCCGGGCCGAGAGGACCACGACCCGATCGGAGAGGAAGACCGCCTCGTCGATGTCGTGGGTGACGAAGAAGACCGTCGGCCGGCGCTTCTCGAAGATCTCGGTCAGGTCCTGCTGGAGCTTGCGGCGGGTCTGGGCGTCGATGCTCGCGAACGGCTCGTCCATCAGCATCACCTCGGGCTCGTTGACGAGGACGCGGGCGAGGCCGAGACGTTGCTGCATGCCGCCGGAGAGCTCGTGCGGATACTTCCGCTCGAAGCCGCTGAGGCCGACGAGCTCGAGGATGTCGGCCGCTGCTCGTTCCCGCTCGACGCGGGGGACGCCCTTCATCCGGAGCCCGAAGGTGACGTTGCCCAGCACGGTCTTCCACGGGAAGAGCGCGTGGCTCTGGAAGACCACACCGCGGTCGGGACCGGGGCCGTGCACGGACTTGCCGTGGACGAGCACGTCCCCGGCGGTGTGGTCGATGAAGCCGGCGACGATGTTGAGCACGGTGGTCTTCCCGCATCCGCTCGGTCCGAGCACCGAGACGAACTCACCCTCGCCGATGGAGAAGGTCACCTCGCCGATGGCCGGGATCGTCTCTCCGGTGTAGTGGTCGACGTACTCCTTGCGGAGGTTGTTGATCTCGAGGGTGTTCATCTGGCTGCCTCCATCTGGCGTACGAGTCCCCATCGCTCCACGGTCGCCCGTTCGAACGGGGCGAGGATGAGTGCGTCCAGGGCGTACCAGAGCACGCCGAGCACGATCATCCCGAGGAAGACCTGACTGACTTCACCCGCTCGGCGGGCGTCGAACATCATGAAGCCGATACCGCTGGTGCCGACGATGATCTCGGCGGCGATCAGCGCCCGCCAGCCGTAGCCGAGGCCGGTGCGGACGCCGCTTGCGACGGCGGGCAGCGAGCCGGGGACGATCACCTCGAAGAAGACCCGGAGTCGGCCGGCACCGAGGCTGCGGGCCGCGTTGACGAGCTCGCGCGGCACCTGGTCGACTCCGGCGACGATGCCGAGCATCAGCGGGAAGACCACGGTGTAGACGATCACGAAGGTCACCGAGGTCAGGCTGAAACCGAACCACACGATCAGGATCGGCAGCCAGGCGATGTCGGCGATCGCCTGGAAGAAGAGCAGCAGCGGCCAGGTGAGGCGGCGCGCCCACGAGGAGAGCGCCACGACGAAGCCGAGGGGCAGGCCGATCAGGAGGCCGAAGCCGACCCCGTACGCCAGTCGCTCCAGCGAGTCGCCGAGGTAGCTCGGCATCATCCCCTTGCGAACCAGCTCGGTGAACGACTGCCATACCTCGCCGGGGCCGGCGAAGAAGGCCGCGTTGACCGATCCGGTCGCGGCGACCGCCCACCAGATCAGCAGGAACGGGACGAACGGCCCGAGCGTACGGACGATGGGGTGGGCGAGAAGCACCGTCCCGAGGCGACGCAGCAGCGGCACGCGCGCGGGGGCACGGGTCGGCGCCGGGGGAGTCATCGTCGTCATCAGGACACCGCCTTCATGCCCCAGCGTTCGACCGTACGCCGCTCGAGCGGCGCCAGCAGGAGCCGGTCCATCAGCAGCCACAGGACGCCGATGATGACCATCGACGCGATGATCACGCCGGTGTCGAACTGGCTCTGGGCGAGGAACAGGGCATATCCCAGGCCGGCGTTGGTGGCGATGATCTCGGCCGCGACCAGACCACGCCAGCCGTAGCCCAACCCGATCCGCAGGCCGGTGACGATGCTGGGCAGAGCGCCGGGGAGCAGCACCTCCCAGACGATCCGCGGACCGCGGGTGCCCATCGAACGGGCGGCACGCACGGTCTGCACCGGGATCTGCTGGACTCCGAGGACCGTGTTGTAGGTGAGCGCGAAGAACATGGCGTTCCAGACGATGAAGATGACCGCGCGGTCCCCGTAGCCCAGCCAGAGCGTGGCGATCGGGATCCACGCGATCCCGGCGAGGGCGACGGAGAACCGCAGCAGCGGGGAGAAGAAGGCGGACAGGCGGGGGCTGGACCCCAGGGCGATGCCGAACGGGATCGCGGTGACGACGGCCAGCACCGCGCCGATCAGCATGCGTTGCAGGCTGGCGCCGAGGTGACGGGCCAGGTCGCCGCTGGCGGCCATCTCCGCAAGTGCCGCGATCACGTCGGTGACCTGCGGGAACGTACGCGCCGTGGTCCCCGTGACCTCGACGACGAGCCACCAGATCGCGACGAGCAGGACGAACGGGACGACGAACCAGACTGCCTCCGAGCCGCGGCGAGGCCCGGGTCGACGTACGCGCCCCACGGTGCGGGCGGGCGAGTCGATCGTGGTCACGGGCAGGCCTTGTCAGCGGCAGCCTGGTCGTAGGTGTAGCCCTCCTCGACCTGGGCAGGCGCCGGGACCTCGGGAAGACCCTCGAAGAGGTCCGGGTTCTCCTCCATCACCTTCAGGATCGGTGCCGGGTCGAAGTACGGAGCGGGGTCGAAGTCCGGCTCGGCCGCATCACCTTGGGCCATCAGGTCGGCCACGGTGTCCAGGGCGAGGTAGTTGCACGCGCTGAAGCGGGGATCCAGCTGCTTGACGTTGTGCTGCATCGCCTCCTGCGCCACAGCGCTCTCTGTGCCGGGCAGCCAGCGAGTCGCGGCCTCCCCGGCCTCGTCGGGGTTCTCGCGGATCCACTTGTCCACCTCCGCGCGGGCGGCGAGGTAGGCGGCGACCTCGTCGGGGTGCTCGTCGAGGAACTCCCGCGTGGTCACCTGATAGCCCACGAACGGGATGTGGCCGCCGCCGCGCATGACCTCCTCGGCGCCGTCCACCTGGTCGGTGATGGTGATCGGCCACGGGTCCCAGACGATCGCGGCGTCGATGCCGTCGGTCTCGAGCGCGACGCCGAGGTCGGGCGGTGCGGTGTTGACGATCGTGACGTCCGAGGTCTTCAGGCCCGCCTTCTCCAACAGGCCCAGCAGGTAGAGATGGTTGATCGAGCCGACCGAGACCCCGACCCGCTTCCCGCGCAGGCTGTTGAGGTCGTCGGCGGTGATGCCGGCGTCGGGGGTGGCGACGACGGCCATCGTGTCGTCGATGCTGGCCTGGCTGGCCGAGCCGGTGTAGTTGCCGACGAGCACCAGCTCGTCGCCCTTCTGCGCGGCCGGCACCAGCGGGGTTCCGACCTGGACCAGGTCGACCTCGCCGGCCTGGAGGGCGTTGAGCGCGTCGACGCCGGTCGGGAACGGATCGGCGATGTCGACGTTGAGCCCGCGGTCCTCGAAGTAGCCGTTCTCCAGGGCGAGCGGCAGCCCGACCTGGTCGATCGCGGAGAGGTAGCCGGCCCGCAGCGAGGCGGCCGAACCCTCCGCTCCGGGGTCTTCGACGGTCGCGCCGCCACCGCACCCGGTGAAGGCACCGAGTGCGAGGACAGAGACGGCGGCGGAGAGGCGCTTCCTTGTCGTGGTGAGCATGTGTCTTCCTTCGTGGGAGAGAGGGGTGATCCGAGGAGTCACCGCAGGCCGCGCGTCTCGAGCACGGCACTGCGAGCGGGGATGGGATCGACCGCCCCCGCGCCGAGGGTGGTCAGGGCGGCTGCGTGGACGGCGTACGCGGCGGCGTCACGGGGAGTGGCGCCGGCGAGGAGCTGAGCGAGGAATGCGCCGTCGAAGGCGTCACCCGCACCGGTGCTGTCGATGGCGTCGACACGTGGTGCGGCGAGGCGGGTGATCTCTCCGCCATGGGCCAGCAGGGCACCGGCGCTGCCGAGCTTGAGCACGATGATCCGCGGGCCCAGGTCGACGAGCTTGGCCAGGACGTCCTCGGGAGCGAGGAAGCCGGTGAGCAGACGCCCCTCGGACAGGTTGGGCATCACCAGGTCGGCCTCGGTGACGGTCTGCCGGATGACGGCACGGGCGCGCCCGGTCTCCCACAGCGCAGGGCGGTGGTTGGGGTCATAGGAGACGAGCGTCCCGGCGTCCCTGGCCACCTCGATCGCGCGGAACACGGCGTCGCACGCCGAGGTGCTGATCGCCTGGCTGATCCCGGAGATGTGCAGCGCCCGGGTCGTACGGATCGCCGCCTCCGGCACCCAGGCGGGCGACATCCGGGTGGCCGGTGAGTTCGAGCGGTAGTAGGTGAACGCGCTGTGCTCAGGGTCGCGGGAGATGAAGTAGATGCCGGTGGTCCCGTGCTGCTCGCGTTCGACGAGCGTGGTGTCGATGCCTTCGTCGGTCCAGAGCCGGAACAGGGAGTCCCCGAAGGCGTCGTCGCCGATGCGGGTCGCATAGGCCACGTCGGCCCCCGAACGTCGGGCGGCGACGGCGACGTTGGAGGTGTCCCCTCCGTAGCCGACGCTGAAGGTGCGGGCGGAGTCGAGCGGATCGCCGTTGACCGGGTTGAACTCGACCAGCGGCTCGCCGAGGCAGATGAGGTCCATAGCCACGTCAGACCCGGTTGTAGAGCTCGAGCCCGGTCTTGAGGGACCGTGCCTCCAGGATCAGCCTGGTCTGCTCCGACTCGCGCCGCTCGATCTCCTCGGCGGTCACCAGGACCTGCTCGACGAGAGCCGCGGGGACACGTACGACGCCGTCGGTGTCGGCGACGATCAGGTCGCCCGGGTGGACCTCGACGTCACCGAGGAGGACCGGCTGGTTGCTCGAGACGGAGCGGTAGCGGCCCACGGTGGTCGCCGAGACCTTCCCGGCGGCGTAGACGGGGAAGTCCGGATAGTCGCGGGTGATCTCCTCGACGTCACGGACGGCAGCGTCGAGGACGACGCCGGCCAGCTCGTTGACCACGGCTCCGGCGGCCATCAGACCCCCGAAGACGGCGACGTCGGCGCCGCCGGCGGCGATGCAGAGCACGCTTCCGGCCGGAGATGCGTCGATCGCGTCCAGAGCGTGGGTCGGTGGCTCGACCGTGTCGCTGGGCTCCTCCAGCACGGTGACCGCCGGCCCGACGATCTTTCCCGGCCGTATCTGGCCGACTCTGCCCGCGAGGTAGCCGCGGTGTCCGTGCTGCTCCACGGCGTCGGCGACCGAGGCCGAGGCGATCTTTCGGAAGCGGTCGATGATCTGGGGGTCGGAAGAGGCGGTCACGCGGACTCCTAGGGGGTATGGCGGGGCGTCGTGCTCGATCGACGCTAGTGAGCCGCGTCACCGGTGAGAACGACGTCTCTCGTATGCCCCTATTCGGATGCCGGATGGATCCGTCGAGGAGGTGCGATCACCTGACGTACGCCGGGCCGCGATCGGTCGACGGGCCGGGTCCCCACGGGCGCCGGTGCCTGTGCCAGCGCGGTGAGCACCGTCCGTGCGGCGGGGGAGAGCACGGCATCGGCGTTCCAGCACACCGCCACCACTCGCTCGTGCGGTCCGTTCAGCTCGCGGACCTTCACCCCGGAGAGGTCGGAGATCTGGGCGGCCAGCGCGTTGGTGAGACCGATGCCCAGGCCGGCACGGACCATCGAGACCAGAGACTGGGGCTGGTTGGTGGCCTGTACGGGGTTCAGCTCGTAGCCCTCGTCGCGGAAGAGCTGATAGGCCTCGAACGAGGGTGGCACGTCGGACTCCAGACGGCCGATGGAGATGAGGTCGCGATGGGCGATGTCGGCGACGTCGAGAGGCTTGTCCTCCGCAGCGAGCAGGTCGCCCTCCGGGATGACCGCGACGAGCCGCTCCCGCCACAGCGGACGGGTGCGGATCGCCCCTTGGGTGGGCCGCGGCGTGACCGGTCGCAGGCACAGGTCGATCTCACCGCGCAGCAGCGCGCTGTCGAGCTCGAGGGTGTCGGTCTCCACCAACGAGACGGTGATGTCGGGCTCCGACTCGGCGAGGTCGCGGAGGACCTGGGGCATGAAGGCGGCGCTCGCGCTGGGGTAGGCACCGAAGTTCACGACGCCGCGGGCACCACCGCGGAAGCTCGACATCTCCGCCTCGGCCAGCTCGACCTCCCGCAGGATCGACCGGGCGTGCCGAAGGAGGGCGGCGCCTGCCGGGGTGACCTCCGAGGGTCGCTTGCGTCGGTCGAGGACCGGCACCCCGACCGCCCGCTCGAGCGAGGCGACATGCATGCTGACCCGCGGCTGGGAGCGGTGGGTGGCCTCCGCGGCCGAGCTGAATCCACCGGTCTCCACCACCGCCAGGAACGAGACCAGCCACTCGAGTCGTACGTCGGTGTTCAGCATCGCGTTCCTCCGTCGGCAGGTGGGGGTGCACGCGAAGCCGTGGTCGGTGACGAAGCCGGATCCTGCCCGCCGACGACTCCGAGCGGCTGTGACGTGCGTCATACCGAAGGTAAAGAGTACGACATTCGCGGCATCACGCAACCGGTTGTGGCCCGTCGTGGACTTCGTGCCGCCGAGCGGGATGGCGATCGGCCCAGTTCGGCCGAGCCCATCAGTTTTCCTGATCGAGGCATCCGGAAGTCGCCGTTGTCAGGGGCGGGTGGCCCGCCCTTCACTGATCACGACCTACGACGTGTTCCGAACCGAAGGGACAGTTTCATGACAGATCACTCCCGCCGCGGCGTCCTCAAGCTCAGTGCGGCCGCTGCGGCTGCGTCCGCAGCCGCTGTCCACCTCCCGGGCAGTGCGGCTGCCGAGGGTCGGCCCGGGCCGTACCCCGACGTTTCCTGGCCGGGGGACGTGGCCGAAGGCCCGGACACTCCGAAGCTGTGCCAGTGGTTCTCCCGCAACCCCGACGAGGCGACCGTACGACGCTGGCGACAGGCCGGGGTCACCGGAGCGCTCGTCACGGATCCGCCGCCGCTGCCGTGGAGTGCCGCGGCCCTGCGGGCAGACCGGGACCGGCTGGAGTCCCAGGGCCTGCACATCACGGCGTACCTCATCGCGGTCTCGCAGTCGATCGTCCAGGGCACCGCGGCCCGCGATGCGGACCTGGAGAAGGTCATCGCCTCGGTGCGGGCAGCGGGTGAGGCCGGGATCCCGGTCGTCGAGTACAACTGGTACATCCACCGGCTGACCGAGGGCTACTACGAGCAGGTCGATCAGACCGACCGGATTGGCGCCGGCTACACGGCCTTCGACGCCGACCGCGAGGTGGACGGCGTCAAGGTCAAGGACCTGCCGCCGCGGGACGGGACGCCCGTCTACACCCGCGAGCAGCTCTGGGAGAACTACGCCTACTTCCTCGAGCGTGTGGTGCCCGTCGCGGAGGAGGCCGGTGTCCGGCTCGCGGTCCATCCGAACGACCCGCCCTACCAGGTCAGCCGGGGCAACCCGCAGATCATGGGCAGCGTCCCGGACTGGCAGCGGATGGTGGAGACGGTCGACAGCCCGTCCAACGGGATGACCGTCCACTCCGGGGTCACCGCCGAGGTGGGCTTCGACTCGGTCTCCTTCCTGCGCTGGATGGCGAGGAAGGACCGGGTCAACCACATTCACTACCGCAACGTCGTGGTGGAGGAGCCGCACGTGCGCTACGCCGAGGTCTTCCCCGACAACGGCGAGACCGACATGTTCGCGTTCATGCGCGAGCTGGTGCGCTCGGGCTACCACCTCGGGGTGCTCGCCGAGCACCCGCGGGCCCTCGACTTCGACCGGGAGAACGGCTCGATCGGCGGCCAGTACGCCGACGTGGGCGGTGGCGGTCACGGTGGCGAGCTCTACGACACCGGCTACGCCCGCGCGATGCTCCAGGCCGCGATGATCACGGAGAAGCACCGTTGAGCCCCGATCGGAGCGGCTGTGGTCGTCCTCTCGTCTGAGAGCACGGTCGGCTGCGCTCGGGCCGGGTTCCGCGCCGCGGCCCGAGCGGTGGCGCCGCTGATCGACGGGTCCGGACGGACGGTCGTGCTCGGTGCTTCGAGCGGGCCACCGGAGGTGACCGCGGATGCAGACCGGGTGCTGGCCTCGCTCCGTCCGGACGCGGGTGGATCCCGGCTCGCGCTGCAGGTGCTGAGGCAGGCCGCTGCCGAGGTGGTCCGAGACGCCGGTGGCGGCGCGGCCCACACCGTGGTGCTCGCCGATGCCCTCCTGCAGTCGGCGGCGCGGCAGGTGGCGGCCGGGATGGACCCCGTGCTGCTACGGACCGGGCTCACGAGTGCGAGCGAGGCGGTGCTCGCGGCCATGGCCGACATGGCCCGTCCGGCCTCGTCCGCCGAGCTGCGGCGAGTCGTGGACACGGCGCTCGGGCCGTGGTCGCGGGCCGCCACCTCGGCGAGCGGCGGTGCGGCCGGATCGAACGGTTCGATCGGGTCGCTCGTGCTCGAGGCGGTGGCCCACTGCGGCCCGGGCCGCTCGCCCAGCGTCGTACCGGCGCTGAGCCATGTTGAGCTGAGCCATGTGGAGAAGGTGACCCTCGAGGTCGGGACCGGCGTGGTCCTGGACGCCGGCCGGCTCAGCCCGTCGATGATCACCGACCGAGGAGCGGACCTCGCCGAGATGTACGGCGCCCGGGTGCTGCTCTACGACGGGCCGGTGCGCTCGGCCGACGAGCTCCTCCCGCTCCTCGGCCGGCTCGCCGAGGGCTCGGACGGACATCGACCACTGCTCCTGGTGGCTGATCGGATCGCCTCGGACGCGCTGGCGGTGCTGGTCGTGAACCACCTGCAGGGCCCCTTCCAGGTGGTCGCCGTGGCTGCTCCGCACCTGGGGGCTCACCGGCGTACGCGGTTGGCGGAGGTGGCTGCGCTGACGGGTGCGAGCGTCCTCGGCCTCGAGCGTGGCGTCCCGCTGCAGACCGTCACGCCGGACCTGCTCGGGACCGCACATCGGGTGGAGATCGACGGGAGCCGGTGTCTGATCGAGGGACAGGGGGCGCAGGACGGCTCCGGCTCCCGTGATCGGTGGGCACGGCTTCGGGTTCCGGCCGACGGCCTCGTCGGGCGGGCGATGCTCCCTGCCGTACGAGGCGCTGTCGCCGCCGCCGGTGCGGCGGTCGCCGACGGCGTGCTTCCCGCCACTGCTTGGGAGGTCGCGGCGAGCTCGCTGCCGGACGTCGACCGGACAGGGAGCCGCGACGGCGCTGCGCACGCCCTCCGGAGCGCGCTCGGGGCGATGGCCAGTCGCACCACGTCGGAGGCGGTGCTCCCGCTCGCGCTGTTCCGGGCGAGCCTGCGGGCTGCGTGCTCGGTGACGGGCCTGATGGTCAGCAGCGGCGGCATAGTCCTGGACACCGCCTCAGACCGGCACGCCACCGAGGTGGCCCGGCAGGAGGAGCGCCGGGCTCACCAGGGCGGCAACGGTCATGGGCACGGTCACGGGCACGGTCACGGGCACGGTCACGGGCACTGACCGGGTCGCGTGGCCGTGGCGGTCAGCTCCACTGGCGGTCGTGGGTGATCTGCCAGTCGTCCCACTCCTTGGTCGCGGCGAAGTACTTCTCGCCCTCGGCCAGGTGCTCCCGGACGACGTCCTCGACCAGCTCGAGACCTAGTCCGGGAGCGTCCGAGACGTGGTAGTAGCCCTTGTCGACGAGCGGCTTGGGCAGGCCGGTGACCAGGTCCTCCCAGAAGTCCACCTCGGAGGAGTGCTGCTCGAGCGCCATGAAGTTCTCCGTCGCCGCGGCGACGTGGGCGGCCGCCATCGCGCCGATCGGTGAGCCGGCGTAGTGGATGAACATCGGGATGTTGTGCTCCTGGGCGAGATCGCCGATGCGCTTGGTCTCCAGGATGCCGCCCGCGGTCGCGATGTCGGGGTGGACGTAGTCGCACGTACGGCCCTCGAGGAGGGGTCGGAAGCCGTCGAGCCCGTAGACGTCCTCGCCGGTCATGATCGGGGTCGAGGAGGAGTCGGTGATCTGCTTGAACTCCTTGTGGTGGAACCACGGCTGGATGTCCTCGAGGTAGGCCAGCGAGTACTCCTCGAGACGGCGGGCGAGCCGGATGGCGCTGTTGACGCCGAAGTGGCCGATGTGGTCGATGCCCAGCGGGATGTCCCAGCCGATCGCCTCCCGCATCGCTGCGGGGAACTTGGCGATCTCGTCCATGCCCTTGTCCGTGATCTCGATGCCGGTGTAGGGGTGCTCGGTGGAGCCGTAGGAGTCGCTGGGCGGGTCCAGGTCGTACTGTCCCAGGTCACCCCACGGCTTGGCGCCGGTCAGGGTGCCCGGGATCTTGCGGATCAGCTCGATCCCGACGTCCATCTTGACGAAGGTGTAGCCGAACTCGTCGATCTTCTTCTTCATCTGCTCGGCGTACGCCTCGGGAGTCTCCGCTCCGGCGGTGTCGGTGTAGAGCCGGATCTTGTCGCGATACTTGCCGCCGAGCAGCTGGTAGACCGGGACCTCGAACGCCTTTCCGGTGAGGTCCCACAGTGCCATCTCGACCCCGGACACGCCGCCGCCTTGGCGGCCGTGGCCGCCGAACTGCTTGATGATCTTGAAGATCTTCTCGACGTTGCAGGGGTTCTCGCCGAGGATGCGGCTCTTCAGCATGAGCGCATAGCGCTTGTCGGCGTCGTCGCGTACCTCTCCGTAGCCGCTGATGCCCTGGTTGGTGTCGATGCGCACGATGGGGGAGGTGAACGGCACGCCCGCCACCACCGCGATCCGCATGTCGGTGATCTTCAGCTCGCTGGGCGAGGAGGCGCGGCGTACGTTCTGGGTCAGATGGGAGAGCTGGTCTTCGATCGGCCGGTCGAGGATCTGGGCGACGGATACGCCCGCGGTCGCGATCCCGGCTGCGCTGAGGAGTGATCGCCGGTTGAGGGCGGTGGCGGTGGGGTTTGTGAACAGGCTCATAGATGCAGACAAGTGGATCCGAGCCTGGAGGACAATCGCGCTTTCGTGATCGTCCTATTCCGCTCTCACATGCGGCGGAATCCGGATCCTGACATCGTGATCTCGAATGGCGGTCGGGTTCCGCTCTGGGGCGGGGGCTGCTACGGGCAGCGGTTCGGAGGGGCGCTCTCCGGTCACGGCCACCTGACCACGGGCTCGAAGGCCGGGTCGGTGGCGTGGGACCGAGGGGTGGTCCTGGGTCGATCGGCGTGGATGGTGGCGAACGTGGCGTAGGCGGCGGCGACGAGCAGGACGATGAGGACGAGGAGTGCTGTATTCATGGCAGCAATTCTTCTCTCTAGGAGATCCTGCCACATTGGCAGAAATACCTAATTGCGCGATTTCCTGCCAGGTGGCACCCTTCTGAGGTGCTTACGAATGTGGCGGCCGTGATCTGGGACGGTGTCGCTCCCTTCGAGTTCGGGGTCGTGTGCGAGGCGTTCGGGCTCGACCGGCGCGAAGACGGGGTGCCGCTGCTGGAGTTCGGCGTCTGCTCGCTCGAGCCCGGCCTGGTCCGCTCCAGCCTGGGCTTCGGGATCGAGGCTCTGTGCGGTCTGGAGCGCGCCGACGAGGCCGATCTGGTGTGCGTCCCGGCCATGCGCAGGGGCGACCCGGTGCCGCCGCGGGTGGCCGAGATGCTGCTGCGTGCCTACCGCCGTGGTGCCCGGATCCTGACGGTCTGCGGGGGAGCGTTCGCCCTGGGGGAGGCCGGTCTCCTCGACGGACGCGAGTGCACCACCCACTGGAAGTACACCGACGAGCTCGCGGCCAGGTTTCCCGAGGCGAAGGTGGTCCCCGAGGTGCTCTACGTCGACACCGGGCAGATCATCACCAGCGCCGGCACCGCGGCCGGGCTGGACGCGTGCCTGCACATCTGGCGGCAGGAGTACGGCGCCGCGGTCGCCTCCGCGGTGGCCCGCCGGATGGTCGTGCCGCCACAGCGTGACGGTGGCCAGGCCCAGTTCATCTCCCGCCCCGTGCCCGAGGTCGACGCCGAGACGCTCGGACCGCTGCTGGCCTGGATCCTGGAGAACCTCCACGAGGAGCTCGACGTGGACTCCCTTGCCCGCCGGGTGCTGATGTCGCCGCGTACGTTCGCCCGCAGGTTCCGTGCCGAGACCGGCGCGACGCCCTATGCCTGGATCACCGCCCGGCGGGTCCACCGTGCCGAGGAGCTGCTCGAGCGCACCGAGCGGCCGGTCGAGTGGATCGCGAGCGAGGTCGGGTTCGGCAACGCCGCCGCCCTGCGCCATCACTTCACCCGCGTACGCGGCCTGTCACCGCAGGCCTATCGGCGCCGGTTCGCCTGCGGGGACGCCGAGAGCGCCTAGGAGATGCCCTAGTAGGTTGACGCCCATGCGCGTAGGACTGACCGGCGGGATCGCCTCGGGGAAGAGCACGGTGTCGGAGCTGCTGGCCGAGCTCGGGGCAGTGATCGTCGACTCGGACAAGATCGCCCGGGAGGTCGTCGAGCCGGGTACGCCGGGGCTCGCCGCCGTCGTGGAGGAGTTCGGGCCGTCGGTGCTGACCGAGGCCGGTTCGCTCGACCGGGCCAAGGTGGGGGAGATCGTCTTCGCCGACGAGTCCGCCCGGGCGCGGCTCAACGCGATCGTGCACCCGTTGGTCGGCGCGCGCTCCGCGGAGCTCGAGGAAGCCGGACGGGTCGCGGGGAAGCTCGTCGTCAACGACATCCCCCTGCTGGTCGAGGTCGGCTATGCGCCCTTCTTCGACGAGGTGATCGTCGTCGACGTGCCGGTCGAGACCCAGATCGAGCGGGCGATCGCCCGCGGGATGACCGAGATCGACGCCCGCGCGCGCATCGCCGCGCAGGCCAGCCGCGAGGAGCGGCTCGCCGTGGCGACGTACGTCATCGACAACACCGGCACCCTCGAGGACCTGCACAAGCGGGTGCGGGAGATCTACGACTCACTCGCCTGAACGTGTCGGTAGGTGGGGGTTGCTGCCATACTCGGCCGGGTGACTGGGGGCAAGCACACCGATTCAGAGGATCAGCGACGCCGTCCGCGGCGTTGGATGCGGCCGGTGATCGCGGGCGCCGTGCTGGCTCTTGCGGCAGGGGCGGGCGCGGCCGCGGTGACCGTCGGCATGCCGACACGGGTCGATGACGAGCCGAACAGGCCGGCCAACGCCACCACGAAGACCGACCCGACAAAGGACACCACGCCGTTGGCCTGGGGCCCGACGCGCGGAGAGCTGGCTACCGCTCGCGAGCTGGTGGCCGGTTGGGACGAGGAGCGGCTGGCCGGCCAGGTGATCGTCGGCCGCTACCACGGCACGGATCCGGCCAAGGCAGCGAAGATGGTGCGCAAGCTCCACCTCGCCGGGGTCAGCGTGACCGGCGAGAACGTCGTCGACGAGGCGCAGGTGCGCGAGACGACCGCCGCGGTCTCCCGTGCGGTAGCAGCCGATGGCCGCACGTTCCCCGCGGTGATCGGCGTCGACCAGGAGGGTGGCGTCGTCTCCCACCTGCGCGGCGTGGCCACCGAGTTCCCGGAGTTCGCGCGCGCCGGGGACGCCATCGAGACGAAGCCGCGCAAGGGCGTCAGGGTGACGACCGACGCAGCGCGGACGACCGCCCTCGAACTGCGGGACCTGGGCTTCACCTGGGCGTTCGCGCCGGTCGCCGACGTGACCGTCGGCGCGACCGACCCGACGATCGGGTCGCGCTCGCCGAGCGAGGATCCGGCGATCGCCGCGACGGCGGTCTCCGCGGCCGTGCAGGGCTACAACACCGCCGGTCTGGTCTCCACCACCAAGCACTTCCCGGGCCATGGCGCGGTCACCGGTGACACCCATCTCGGGCTCCAGGAGCTCGACTTCGGGGTGAAGAAGCTGAAGCGTCGTGACCTGGTGCCCTTCGACGCAGCAGTGGACGCCGGGGCGCCGGCCGTCATGATCAGCCACGTCGACGTGAAGGCGGTCGCTCCCGGGGAGCCGGCCAGCATGGCGCCCCCGATCTACGATCTGCTCCGCGACGATCTCGGCTTCACCGGCATCGCGATCACCGACTCGTTGGGGATGGGTGCGGTCACGACCACCACCAAGAAGCCCTCCGTGGTCGCCCTCGAGGCCGGTGCCGACCTCCTGTTGATGCCGGCCAACTCCCGAGCCGCCCACCGCAGCGTCGTCAAGGCGCTCCAGTCCGGCCGCCTCGACCGCGAGCGTGTCGAGGAAGCGGCGGCGAAGGTCGTCGCCATGCAGATGTGGCAGCAGCGCACCGCCGACGCGGTCCCGGTCCCCGGTGACGTACGCGAGCAGGCGGAGCAGGCCTCCGCGGCCCTCTCCGAAGCCGGCTCCCAAGGCTGATACGCCGAGACGTCAGTTCCTGGCGCCGAGAAGTCGGTTTCTGATGTCGAGACGTCACTGAGCGCGTTCGTGGCACCATCGACGCATGAGCGAGCGCCAGCGAGCGAACATGAGCCTGGTGCTGCACGTCGACCTCGACCAGTTCATCGCTGCGGTCGAGGTGCTGCGGCGTCCGGAGCTGGCCGGGAAGCCGGTGATCGTCGGTGGGCGCGGTGACCCGACCGAGCGGGCGGTGGTCTCGACAGCGTCCTACGAAGCGCGGGCCCACGGGGTCGGCTCCGGGATGCCGCTGCGACTAGCCGTGCGGAAGTGTCCCGAGGCGGTGCTGCTGCCGGTCGACCACGCCGCCTACGACGTTGCCTCCGCCGGCGTCATGGACACGCTGAGATCGCTGGAGTGGGGCGGCGTACCTGTCCTGGTCGAGGTCCTCGGCTGGGACGAGGCGTTCCTCGGGCCCGGCCCCGGTCACGGCGACCTCGGCGATCCGGCGGCCTTCGCCCAGGACGTACGCGATCTCGTGCTCGAACGCACCCGGCTGCGCAGCGGCGTCGGTGTCGGCGACAACAAGCTGCAGGCGAAGCTCGCCACGGGGTTCGCCAAGCAGCGGGTCGACGGTGCCCTCGCGCGTGAGGCCGGCGCGGGCGGCCACGAGCCCGGTCCGGGCGGGCAGCTGCGGGGGACCGGCGTCTACCGGATCACCCATGAGACCTGGGACGCCGAGATGGGTCACCGTCCGACCGACGCGCTGTGGGGGATCGGGGCGAAGACCGCGAAGCGGCTCGCCGGGCTCGGGATCGAGACGGTCGCCGACCTGGGAGCGGCCTCGGCGGAGCGTCTGGCCGCCGAGATCGGCCCCACGACCGGCCCCTGGCTGCGCCGTCTGGGCCGTGGCGCCGACACCAGCCCCGTGGACCCGTCGCCGTGGGTCGCGCGCGGCCACGGCCACGAGGAGACCTTCCAGCAGGACCTCGTCGAGTGGCCCGACATCGTCGCCGCGACCCGCCGCCTGTGCGGCGAGTGCCTCGTGGATGTGGTGAAGGAGGGTCGCCCGGTGACCAGGGTCGAGATCAAGGTGCGGCTCAAGCCGTTCTTCACCGTCACCCGCGGCCACAAGCTCCCCGAGCCCACCCTCGACCCCGACCGTCTCGCCGACGAGGCAGAGGCGCTCCTGGAGCGGGTCGAGAAGGACCGCCCGGTCCGCCTCATCGGCGTACGCCTGGAGATGGCTCCGCCGCCTGGCGGCTACTGACCGCCCGGCACTCCAGTTGTGGCGGTCGAAACCGCAGACATGGAGACCGAATCGGCACCTTTGGGCGGCGAAACTCTACTTTCGTCGCCCAGAACTACATTCTCGGCACGCCAAAACTACAGATTCGGCGCCCCTCCAGGAGGAGCGCCGAATCTTGGGTTGGGATCAGGCCGCGAGGTCGGGGTCTGCGAAGCGGCGCAGCTTCTGCAGGGCCTCGCGCTCGAGCTGGCGTACGCGCTCGGCGGAGATGCCGTGCTTGACACCGATGTCGGCGAGCTTGTGCTGACGGCCGTCCGTGAGTCCGTAGCGGGAGCGGACGATGTCGGCGGAACGCTCGTCGAGCTGGCCGACCAGCGAGTTGAGCCGCTCGCGCGACTCGACGTCGATGACGTCCATGTCGGGCGAGGGTGAGGACTCCTGAGCCATCAGGTCACCCAGCGAGGTGTCGCCGTCCTCATCGATCGGCGTGTCGAGCGAGACGTGGTCCCGACCCCAGGAGAGCAGGTCGAGGACACGGTCGATGTCCATTCCGAGCTCGCCGGCGATCTCCTCCGGCTCCGGGTCGCGGCCGAGCTGACGTTCCAGGGTGCGGCGGGCGCCGCCGACCTGGTTGAGCTCCTCGACGACGTGGACCGGGAGCCGGACCACACGCGCCTGCTGGGCGATGCCACGGGTGATCGCCTGGCGCACCCACCACGTCGCGTACGTCGAGAACTTGTAGCCCTTGGTGTAGTCGAACTTCTCAACGGCCCGGATCAGGCCGGTATTGCCTTCCTGGATCAGGTCGAGCATCGGCATCTGCGCACGGCCGTACTTGCGCGCGATGGACACCACCAGTCGCAGGTTGGCGTTGATGAACTGACGGGTGGCGCGGTGGCCTTCCTCGGCCAGCCACTCCAGCTCGGCTCGGGTGGCTCCACCGGGTGCCTTCTTGCGGCCGACGCGGCCCTCGGCCAGCAGATGCTCGGCCATCAGGCCGGCCTCGATCGCCTTGGACAGCTCAACCTCTTTGGCAGCATCCAAGAGCTCGTTGCGGGCGATCTCGTCGAGATACAGCCCGACGCTGTCACGGCCCTCGATCTCTCGGGTGGCAGTGGCGGTGCGTGTCGCCATGGGAACCTCCTCACGGTGAGGTTTGTGGCCTCACGGTGGTTTCAACGCTTCGCCCCTCCCAGGTGTTCCCTGGTAGAGCGCCTTGTCATCGAATCCGTCTTCGATCTCTTGTCCGGTTCGACGTACGCCGCGGGCGATAAGTTGCATCGCGAGGTGAATCTCAGGGGTTTCTCATGGAGTACCCCGAGATCCCCGCAGATATGCCCTACGAAGAGGTCACCTGGTCGATCATCCAGGCGAGACTGAACGCCCGGTCCTCCCACGCCTTGTAGCGCCCCGAGACTCCTCCGTGTCCGGCCGCCATCTCCGTCTTCAGGAGTACGTCACCAGGATTCTCTGCCGTCGCGCGCAGCTTGGCGACCCATTTCGCGGGCTCGACGTAGAGCACCCGGGTGTCGTTGATGCTGGTCTCGGCCAGGATCGGCGGGTAGTGCTGCCGGGTGACGTTCGTGTAGGGGTCGTAGGAGGACATGTAGTCGTACGTCTCCTTGTCGGCCTCCGGGTTGCCCCACTCGTCGTACTCGGTGACGGTCAGCGGCAGCGTCGCGTCGAGCATCGTGGTCAGCGCGTCCACGAACGGCACCGCGGCCACGATCGCGCCCACGGCGTCGGGCGCCTGGTTGGCGACCGCGCCCATCAGCAGGCCGCCGGCGCTGCCGCCCTCGGCGATGATCTGGCTGGGCGTCGACCAGCCCGACTCGGTCAGGTGGCGGGCGCAGGCGATGTAGTCGGAGAAGGTGTTCTGCTTCTTGAGCATCTTCCCGTCGTCGTACCAGGCCCTGCCCATCTCACCACCGCCGCGGATGTGGGCGATGGCGAACCCGATCCCACGGTCCAGCAGGCTCAGCCGGGCGATGGAGAAGTAGGGGTCCATGCTGGCCTCGTAGGACCCGTAGGCGTAGAGCAGCACCGGGATCGGCCCCTGCTCGTGGAGACCCTTCTTCGCCACGATCGAGATCGGAACACGTACGCCGTCCTCGGCCGTCGCCCAGAGCCGGTGCTCCTCGTAGTCGTCACGGTCATAGCCACCGAGCACCGGGGCCTGCTTGAGCAGGGTCAGCTCGCGGCTGCGTACGTCGTAGTCGTAGACGGAGGCAGGGGTGCGCATCGTGGTGTAGCCGAGGCGAACGACGGGGGAGTCGAAGGTGGGGTTGGAGCCCGAACCGATGGTGTAGAGCTCGTCGTCGAACTTCACCAGGTAGTCGTCGGAGACCCCACCTGTGCCTCCTTCGGGGCCGAGCTCGAGGATGCGGAGCTGGGTCAGGCCCTCGCTGCGCTGGTGCACGACCAGGTGGCCGGCGAAGGCGTCGACGTCCTCCAGACGTACGCCCTGGGTGTGAGGGACGAGCGGCTGCCACTCGCTTCGCGGGGTCGGGGCGATCGGGGCGGTCGCGATCTCGAAGTCCGGGCCGGAGGCGTTGTGGGTGACCAGAAAGACGTCCTCGCCGGCGATGGTGGCGTGCTCGAGGGAGTATTCGACGCCCTCCTCGCGGGCGGCGAAGACCTGCCAGCCGGCGTCGGGGTCGTCGAGATCGAGGAAGCGGTATTCGGCGGTGACCTTCGCGGCGGTGCCGATGAACATGAACCGGTCGGATTTGGTCCGTCCCACGCCCACCCAGAACCGGTCGTCGGTCTCGTGGAAGACGAGCTCGTCCTGGTCCTGGCTCGTGCCGAGGCGGTGGCACCAGATCTTGTCGGCACGCCAGGACTCGTCGGCGGTCGTGTAGTAGAGCGCCGCGGAGTCGCGGTCCCAGGTGGCGCCGCCGTGGACGTTGGTGAGCTCGTCGTCGAGCGGCTCGCCGGTGGTGAGGTCCTTGACGCGTACGGTGTAGCGCTCGTCGCCGGCGACGTCGGTCGCGTAGGCGAGCAGGGTGGTCGACGGGCTGACGGAGGAGCCGCCGAGGCTGAAGAAGTCGTGGCCCTCGGCGAGCGCGTCGAGGTCGAGCAGCACCTCCTCGCCGGGGAGCGCTGGCTGGTCGGGGGTGACGTCGGCGGGGGTCGGCGGGGCCCAGTCGTCAGGGTCGGTGGCCTTCACCCGGCAGCTCGCGCCGTACTGCTTCCCCTCGAAGCTGCGGCCGTAGTACCAGTAGCCGCGCGATCGCGTCGGGACGCTGAGGTCGGTCTCGAGAGTGCGCGCCTTGATCTCCTCGAAGATCTGCGTACGCAGGTCGGCGAGATGGTCGGTCTGGTCCTTGGTGTAGGCGTTCTCGGCCTCGATGTAGGCGATGACCTCGGGGTTCTCCTTCTCCCGAAGCCACTCGTAGTCATCAGTCCGGGTCAGGCCGTGGAACTGCTTGGACGAGGGCTTCTTCGGGGCGATCGGCCAGGGCGTCGAGGAGAGGTCGGCAGACATGAACGAGACCCTATCCCCGCCACCCTCGCTGCCTCGACCACGGGATCAGTGTCCCGGACGCATTGCAACGCGCTATCGCACACCCAAGTCGTCTCGCGCAATACTGCACCCGCTCGCCGTGACGGCCAGATCGAGCCGGGGGAGCGGGCGTCAGGACTCGATGAACGGCTGCAGGTCGGGGTCATCGACGGCGTACGACCGCACGGGGCCGGCGGGAGTCTCGGCGGTCTCGAAGCGCACGGTCACGACGCCGCGCCCCGAGCCCCAGACCCAGCCGCGGCCCATCTCGGCGTGGACGACGTCCATCCCGGCCGCCCAGGTCGGTCGCCGCACCGGCTCGGGCAAGGGGAGGTCGGGCTCGGCGTCCTCGTCGGTGTCGTCCCCGAAGAGGTCTTCCTGGATCCAGTCGGCGAGTCCGGAGACGCCGACCCCGAGAAGGCGTACGCCGCCGGCCGTCTCGCCTGCGGTGAACAGCTCACCGAGCAGGGCCCTGGCCAGACGGGCGATGGCACCGGCTTGGTCGGTCGGGGCCGGCAGGGTCGTGGACCGGTTGATCGTGGTGAAGTCGTAGAGCCTGACCTTGATCGTGATCGTGCGGCCCGAGAGCCCGTTCTTCTTCAACCGCGCGGCCACCTCGGTGGCCTGTCGGGTGAGGATCTGCTCCATGAGCGGCCGGTCGGTCAGGTCGGTGTCGTAGGTGCCTTCCACGCTGACCGACTTGGTCTCGCGCTCGGGCTCGACGCGACGGTCGTCCTGGGCCCTGGCCAGCTGGTAGAGGTTGGTCCCGTGGGACTTGCCCACGAGGCGCACGAGCTCCTCGACGCTGACCTGCTCCAGATCGGCCACCTTGTGGATGCCCGCGCGGCGTAGGCGCTCGGCGGTGGCCGGACCGACGCCGGGGATCACCTTCACGTTCATCGGGCGGAGCAGGTCGAGCTCGGTCCCGGGCGCGACCACGACCAGCCCGTCGGGCTTGTCGAGGTCGCTGGCGATCTTCGCGATGAACTTCGAGCTGGCCAGGCCGACGCTTGCGCTCAGGCCGCCGGTGACCTCGGCGACCTCGGCACGGATCCGGGCGGCGGTCTCGGCCACAGTGTCGATCTCGAGGTCGGGAAGGTCTGCGGCGGCGAGATCGACGAAGGCCTCGTCGAGGGAGAGCGGCTCGACCAGCGGCGACAGCTCGCGCAGGATCCCGAAGACCTGCTCGCTCACCTTCTTATAGGCATGGAAGCGTGGGTAGAGGAAGGCGGCGTGCCCGCACAGTGCGCGGGCCTCGCGCGTCGACATCGCCGAGCGGACACCGAAGGTCCTGGCCTCGTAGGAGGCCGTGCTGACCACGCCGCGTCCGCTGATGCCGCCCACGACCACCGGCTTGCCGCGCAGGGACGGCTTGTCGCGCTGCTCGACGGAGGCGAAGAACGCGTCGAGGTCGAGGTGCATCACCGACGCGTGCGGTCTCATGGTGGCAACCTATCTGGCAGCGGGGACAATCCATCGCATGCCAGTTACCGTCCACAGGAGCGATTGAGGACGGGGTTGTCCACAGGCCCGCCTATTGGCCGAGAAACTGTCGGTGGGTCGCGGGGAGGGTGGTCGCTATGACCACAAAACTCTCCATCACCCACCCCGAGGACGTCTTGGCGGCAGTGCCTGTCCTGCTCGGCTTCCAGCCCGAGAAGTCGATCGTCATGCTGACCTTCGGCGGTGCTCACCAGGTCCACGGCAGGATCGACCTACCGCCTCCGAGCGAGGTCGAGAGCTGTCTCGACAGCCTGCTCCTGCCCGCGATCCGCCACCAGGTGCGCGGCGTCCTGCTCGTCCTCTACGACAGCGGCCCGCGCTTCGGGGCGAAGCTCGCCCGCCGTCTCGCCGAGCGGCTCGCCGAGAGCGACATCGATCTGATCGGCTGCCTGCGGGTCCAGGCCGGACGGTGGTTCGACCCGCTCGGGTTCCATGACGTCCCCGACGATGGCGTGCCCTTCGATGTCGACGCGCATCCGATCCTCGCCCAGGCGGTCTATGACGGGCACCCCGTGCGCCGCTCTCGCACCGAGCTCGCCGCCTCGATCGCCGCGGTCCCCGCGGCCGTCGCCGAGACAGAAGCCGCGCTGGGGGAGGCCTCGGCGATGAAGCCCTACGAGGTCGGTCGCCTGGTCGACGACGCCGTCGCCGGGACGGTGCTGTCTGCCGGTCAGGTCGCCTCCCTGCTGCTTGCCCTTCGTGATCCGCAGGGTCGCGATGCGGCCTGGGGTGGGATGTCCCGTGAGGAGGCCACGGCTCACGTGCGCCTGTGGACCGATGTCGTACGCCGCAGCCCCGACGACCACGTCGCCCACCCTGCCGCGGTGCTGGCCTTCGCAGCTTGGCTGGGTGGCGACGGGGCGCTCGCCTGGTGTGCCCTCGACCGTTGCTTCGCGAGCGAACCCCACCACGGTCTCGGGGTGCTGGTCGCGCAGATGCTCGACGGTGCCGTCCCGCCGGCCACCTGGGAGGAGGCGCTCGGTCGGTCCGACCACCCGGCCTAGCTGGTGCGGTAGCGCAGCCGCTTCCACCGACGGGTCAGCCCGGAGCGGGGGTCGACCCACGCGTTGCGGGTCACGACGACGTACGTCAGGGGCGCCTGGATCTCGCGGAACGCCTGCCGGGCCGCAGCGAGCCAGCGGAGGTCGACATCCTCGACCTCCAGGTCACCGGCGCGCGTCAGCCACACGATCGGGTCGGGCGCGCCGACCCTGCGCCGCATGCTGTGGATGATGTCGGCGCGCAGCCACTGGTCCGTGGGTTCGTCCTCGCGATGGGCGTGGACGACTTCCTTGCCGCCCGGGACGCCGAGGTGGACGAGCGCCAGGAACGAGCGCCGGTGCTCGCTGGCGGTGTGGTCGAGCACCGCCCGTCTCAGTCGCTTCTCCAGCACCGGCGACAGCGGCTCGTGAAGACCTTCGACAGATGCCTCGGACAGGGCGGGCAGGGTGGACATGGTGGCCATCGACCTAGCGTGCAACGGATGCCGGATTCGCGCGACCCGCTATCCACAGGGCACCGACCGCCTATATGCCCGCTTCGATGATCCGGGCAGATGCGGCGGCGCCGTCGGCTCCGACGTACGCCTGCTGCACCTCCGAGGCTGCGGCGTGGATGCCCCGATCGGCAAGAACGCGACGCACAGCTGCGACGAACTCAGGGGACCCGACGCGTTTAGGCGATACCGCGATGGCGTTCCCGCGCCGCTCGCACAAGCGCACGTGCCAGGTCTGTTCCGGCTGCAGTCCCATTCCGACGAAGGGGATACCGGTGGCGCAGGCCGTCTGGATCGTGCCCTGTCCGCCGTGCAGGACAGCCGCATCGACCAGGCCGCCGAGTTGGTGCGCGGGCAGAAGCCCGGTGACGTGAACGTTCGAGGGAAGGCTTTCGCCGCTGTCCAGGTAGTGGGAGATGGGAGCGATCACGTTCACCGGAAGCGCACCGAGGGCGTGGGCAGCGGCGACCGCGAGCCGGCGGTTCGCCGAGGATCCCAGGCCGAGATAGACCAACGGCCGCGACTCGGCTGCCAGCTCCTCGACTATCGGGGGCATCGGCGCCTCGATGTGGGCGAAGATCGGCCCGACCCGCTCGAATCCTTCTGGCAGCGTGAAGCCGTCGAGCTCCCAGGGCATCTCGGTGATCAGGTTGCGATCAGCGGTGATGAGCGACGAGATGGTTCGCATCGGAGGCACGCCGTTCGCGACCGCTACGGCCGCGAACGAGCGCGGGGCGAGCGGGGCCCGGGTGTAGACCGCGCGAAACGCGGCTGTTGCCAGCCGATCCGCGAATCGTGCCGCACGACCCCGCCCATCGACGAGGAACAGGTGACGTGCCTGACGCACCTGCGGCTCGGTCAGCGCAAACGGGACCGGGTAGTAGAGCGGCACCCCCTCGGCACGGGCGGAGATGTAGGACGTCAGGTTGGACCCGGTCGCCACGGCTGAAGCACCCTGCTCGCGGATCACCTCCCGCTCGATGGAGACGCGGTCGGTGACCACCTTCTCCGTGTAGGGGTTCTTCAGCGTCTTGCCCTGATCGAAGGCGATCAGCTGCTCGCGGTCCTGGCGCGTGAACACCGGAGCTCGCGAGACGTACTCGAACCCTGAATCGCGAATGAGGTCGACATAGTCGTCCTCGTAGCCCATGAACACGGCGCGATGCTCCGGACTCAACGCACGAGCGACCTGGATCATTCGAGTGGTCTCGGCGAGGTTGAAGGTCACCGGACAGAACAGCACGGTCGCCATCGAAAACGTCCCTCCTGGACTCGGTCGGTCCGCGCCCGCTGTGCCTGCTGCATCGAACGTATCGCCGCGGGCTCCCTTTCTGCTTCGACCGCGTGTCGTTTCGTCGGATGAGGCAAGATGGCTCTTATGCCTTCGCTCCACATCACCGGCGACGAGGCCGCTGACAAGTTGCTCTCCGAGGATCCTTTCGCACTGCTCCTGGGTATGGCCCTGGACCAGCAGTATCGGATGGAGGATGCGTTCAAGGGAGGTCACAAGCTGGCGACCCGCCTCGGCCATCTGGATCCCGCCAAGATCGCCGAGATGGATCCCGAGGAGTTCAAGACGGTCGCCTCGACCCCGCCGGCGATCCACAGATTCCCGGGTTCGATGTCTGCCAAGGTCCAGGGGATCGCGACCATCGTCACCAACGAGTACGGCGGCGACGTCACCCGGCTGTGGACCGAGGCCACCAGCGGCAAGGATCTGCTCAAGCGGGTCCAGGCGCTCCCGGGTTTCGGGAAGCAGAAGGCCCAGATCTTCGTCTCGCTGCTGGCCAAGCAGCTGGGAGTGCGGCCCGAGGGCTGGGAAGAGGCGGTCGGGGACTATTCGATGGATGGTTACCGTTCTGTGGCTGACGTCATCGACGTCGAGTCGTTGCAGAAGGTGCGTGACTATAAACAGCAGAAGAAGGCCGCAGCCAAAGCAGCCGGATGAGTCTCTGGCTGAAACCACGCCCCGGATGGGGACTGTTCACCATCACCGTGGCAGAATGAATCTGCGGCTCTTGACGACCCCGGGCCCTGCCGCGCCCAAACTCAGTTTTTGATAAGTCTCGACCAAGTTCGACGGAGAGGTGTTCGTGTCCTCGAACGCGCGCAAGATACCCGCTGAGGTACTCGCCCACCCTGCCGTGAAGGCACTGATCGACCAGGCCAAGCCGACCGGACGGGTGAGCCCAGACCAGGTCCGCCAGGCCAGCGAGGATGCCGCGGTCGAGCCCAGGCATCTCAAGGCACTGCTCGGCCACCTGAGCACGCTCGGCATCTCGGTAGACCTCGGCACCGCCGTGACCGGCCGTGCCGCGGCGGCGACGACCTCGACCCGCAAGACGACCACGGCCAAGGCGCCAGCGAAGAAGGCCGCTGCCAAGAAGGCCGAGGCCGAGAAGCCGGCCAAGAAGGCCGCGGCGAAGAAGGCCGACGCGCCGGAGCCCAAGAAGACCACCGAGATCGACGAGGACGGCGAGGAGATCATCCTCGAGGACGTCGAGGTCGATGTCGACGACATCGTGGTCGAGGACTCGGACACCGAGGCGGAGACCCCGGTCGTCCCGATCGGCCCCGATGGCAAGAAGGTCCTGCCCGACATCCCCGACGAGCAGTTCGAGAAGGACGTCGCCGCCGACCCGACGATCAAGGAGGACGAGAAGGAGGCCTCGAAGCAGAGCTTCGTCGTCTCGACCTCCGACGACACCGACGAGCCCGAGCAGACCGTCATGGTCGCCGGTGCGACCGCCGACCCGGTCAAGGACTACCTCAAGCAGATCGGCAAGGTCCCGCTGCTCAACGCCGAGATGGAGGTCGAGCTCGCCAAGCGGATCGAGGCTGGCCTCTTCGCGGAGGAGAAGCTCGGCAAGGGCGGCAAGATCACCCCGAAGATCCTCGACGAGCTCGAGTGGATCGCCGAGGACGGCAAGCGCGCGAAGAACCACCTGCTCGAGGCCAACCTCCGTCTGGTCGTCTCGCTGGCCAAGCGCTACACCGGTCGCGGCATGCTCTTCCTCGACCTGATCCAGGAGGGCAACCTCGGTCTGATCCGCGCGGTCGAGAAGTTCGACTACACCAAGGGCTACAAGTTCTCCACGTACGCCACCTGGTGGATCCGTCAGGCGATCACCCGCGCGATGGCCGACCAGGCCCGCACCATCCGTATCCCGGTGCACATGGTCGAGGTCATCAACAAGCTGGCCCGCGTGCAGCGTCAGATGCTCCAGGACCTGGGCCGCGAGCCCACCCCGGAGGAGCTGGCCAAGGAGCTCGACATGACCCCGGAGAAGGTCATCGAGGTCCAGAAGTACGGCCGCGAGCCCATCTCACTGCACCCCCCCCTGGGTGAGGACGGCGACTCCGAGTTCGGTGACCTGATCGAGGACTCCGAGGCGATCGTCCCGGCCGACGCGGTCTCCTTCACCCTGCTCCAGGAGCAGCTGCACGCCGTGCTCGACACGCTCTCCGAGCGTGAGGCCGGCGTGGTGAGCATGCGCTTCGGTCTGACCGACGGTCAGCCGAAGACTTTAGACGAGATCGGCAAGGTCTACGGGGTCACCCGCGAGCGCATCCGACAGATCGAGTCCAAGACGATGTCGAAGCTGCGACACCCGTCGCGCTCGCAAGTGTTGCGTGACTATCTCGACTGAACCACGTTAATCACACCGAACGCCTTCCCGGATTTCTGGGAGGGCGTTCGCCATTTCTGAAGATTCGCCCGCCGCAGGTGCGGGTTCCGCTAGGTTTCACGGGTCGGATGCCCCTTCCTGGGAGGTTTCTCGTGCCTGTACGTCTCTTACGTTCACACCGATCCGCGCTGGTCGCGGCCGGAACACTTCTCTCGGGCCTGGTGGTCGCGGTGCCGCTCACTGCGGCGGCCTCGGGCTCCGGGACCGACTGGGGCGTCTGTCTGGAGGGCTCCCGCGATCGACAGGCCGTCTTCGATCGAGCAGCCGAGACCAGCGGGGTGCCGAAGGAGGTGCTGCTGGCGGTCTCCTACATGGAGTCGCGCTGGGACGCCCACGGCGAGTCGCCCAGCACCTCGGGCGGCTACGGTCCGATGCATCTGACCGACCTGCCGGCCTTGGCGCAGGACACCGAGGCCCACCCCGACCCGCTCGGCAAGGGCGACGGCTCCGACCAGGAGCGCACCCCGCAGCAGCGCGAGGAGGCGGTCCGGCTGGGGGAGGTCGAGACGTTGCGTACGGCCAACGACCTCACCGGGATCCCGGTCGCCGACCTGCGAGCGGATGCGGTCGCCAACATCTGCGGTGGCGCCGCGGTCCTGGCCGACTACCAGAAGGCTGCGGGTGGAGCCGACGAGCTCGCCGACTGGAGCGCTGCGGTCGGCCGCTACAGCGGCGCCGCAGACGAGGCGACCGCGCTCAAGTTCGCCCGCCAGGTGTTCTCGACCCTGAGCGAGGGGGAGTCGCGTACGACCAACGACGGACACGAGGTCACCCTGGCCGCGAAGCCGGTCACCGTCAGCGAGGAGGCCGTCGGACGGCTCGACCTCGCTGACTCCGAGGCCGCGGCGGCTGTCGAGTGCCCGGTGGCGCTGGGCTGCGAGTCGCTGCCCGCGCCGTACGAGCAGACCGGCGACTCGATCGGCGACTACGGCAACCACGACCTGGCCGACCGGCCGGAGAAGGGGTCGGTCGACTACATCGTCATCCACGACACCGAGACCTCCTACAACGGCACGGTGAGGCTGGTCCAGAACCCGACCTACCTCGGCTGGCACTACACGCTGCGGTCGGTCGACGGGCACGTCGCCCACCACATCCCGGGGAAGAACATCGGCTGGCACGCCGGCAACTGGTACGTCAACAGCCACTCGATCGGGCTGGAGCACGAGGGCTACGCCGCGAACGGCGCGTGGTACACCGAAGCGATGTACCAGACCTCGGCCACCCTCGTCGGCTTCCTGGCCGAGAAGTACGACGTCCCGCTGGACCGGGCCCACATCATCGGCCACGACCAGGTCCAGGGTGTCGCTCCAGCCAATGTCGCGGGCATGCACTGGGACCCGGGCCCCTACTGGGACTGGAACCACTACTTCGACCTGCTGGGGTCGCCGATCATGCCCGACCGCCGCTCGCGCAGCGACATCTGGACGGTCAAGCCTGACTTCCAGACCAACACCGGCAATGTGATGACCGGCTGCACCACTGCGGGCGTCGCGTGCCCGAACGACCGGGGCACCAACTTCGTCAACGTCTATTCCGCACCGTCCACCGACGCACCGTTGCTCCCGGACACCGTCGTCGGCGGCTCGGCGCGCGTCTCCAACTGGGGCCCACGCCTCGCGGCCGGGCAGAAGGTCGTCGTCAACGACCGGACCCGACCGGACTGGTGGGGCGTCTGGTTCGGCGGCAAGCAGGGCTGGATCCAGAACCCCGACGAGGCCCTCCTGCCCTCGGACGGCAAGGTGATCACCCCGAAGCCCGGCACCACCGCCAAGATCTACGGCACCGCCTACCCGACGAAGGCCAGCGACTACCCCGCCGGGGTCACGCCGCGGACGATCGCGCCGCTGCAGTACACCATCCCCACAGGCCAGGAGTACGTCGTGGCCGATGCCGAGGTCCCGACCGACTATTACAAGGCGAACAACTTCAACTGCGCCGCTGTCAACGGCGTCCCGGACTGCATCGTGATCAGCGGCGACACGACCTACTACCAGATCTGGTTCAACCACCGGATCGCGTACGTCATGGCCGAGGACGTGACGGTCACCGACGGCTGACGCAGACGGGTCGTGGGATCAGGTGAGGAACAGCCCCACGACCCAGGTGATCGTGGCGAGCGTCGCGGCGGCGGCGTCGATCAGGATGAACAGGCCCATCGCCTTGAGGGCCGTCCAGGTCGACGCCCAGGCGTCGCCCGCGTCGCCGTGGTGACGGCGCAGCTCGGCGAGGAAGACGCCGAGCGGGAAGCCGATGAAGAGCCCGACCACCGGGATCACGAAGAAGCCGACGATGGCGAGGATCGCGCCGACGATCTGGGTGGACAGCGGCATCCCGGAGTCCTTGAGACGCTTGCCGGGGACGGCGTACTTGGTGATCAACCCGACGGCGATGAACGCGGCGGAGATGCCGAAGACCACCCACCCGGTGGGCTCTCCCAGCCAGATGGCCCAGCCGAGGATGGCGGCCGCGACGAGCAGCGCACCGCCGGGAAGGATCGGGACGATGATGCCGGCGATGCCGAAGGCGATGACCAGCGCGACGAGGCCAACGACGAGAGATTCAGGGACGAGACTCACGGAGCGAACCCTAGCCCCGTGACCCGGCCGGGTACGCCGAAGGCCCGGACCATGGTGGTCCGGGCCTTCTCAGGAGTTGGTGGGCGGGTCAGCTCTTGTCGGTGAGCTTGTGGGTCTCGTCGACGATCGAGCTCGCGATCTCCTTGAGCTTCTCACCGTGCTCGCGGGCGTGGTGAGCGCAGAACAGGAGTTCGCCGCCGGAGCTGAGCTCCGCGCGTACGTAGGCCTGCGCTCCGCACCGGTCGCAACGGTCCTCGGACGTGAGCGGCGAGCTGGTGGCAACGGCAGTGGTCACATCGGCCTCATTTCTGAATCATGGTTGCGCCGGGATAACGTACGTGAGCCTTGGAAGATTCCCTAGGTCGCTAGCGTCTCTTCGCGGACTCTTACCGCCGTCGCACCTCTAATCCTTGCAGTTGTCGCTCCAAGTCGGGGATCCGGGTCGGAACCTACCCCGCGGGACATCGCTGTCCGTGAGAGACATTCTTACCTGTCAACCGACCATTTCGTGCATCGAAACCCGCAAGTTCCGCGTAACGGACCGATCACGACGTACGCGTGCCGCTCGACGGCGCACCGGTCGTTGCCGCGTGCCTGCGTGAGAGCCGGGCGTGTCGCACGGTAGATTTCATCTGAGCAACGCCCCCCACGCAGCTGCACCGAGAAACAGCGCAGTATTGCAGTACAGCCAGGAGCCGATCATCTCTGACAACACCTACAACGCCGCGCACCTCCTCGTCCTCGAGGGCCTGGAGGCGGTACGCAAGCGTCCCGGTATGTACATCGGCTCGACGGATACCCGCGGCCTCATGCACTGCCTGTGGGAGATCATCGACAACGGCGTCGACGAAGCGCTGGCCGGGTTCGCCAGCCACGTCGAGGTCACGATGCATCCCGACGGCTCCGTCGAGGTCTACGACGACGGCCGCGGCATCCCCACCGACAAGGAGCCCCGCACCGGGCTGCCCGGCGTCGAGGTGGTCGCGACCAAGCTGCACGCAGGCGGGAAGTTCGGTGGCGGCTCCTACAACGCCACGGGCGGTCTGCACGGCGTCGGGCTCTCGGTCGTCAACGCGCTCTCCAGCCGGATGGACATCGACGTGGACCGCTCGCCGGCCCAGCAGGGGATGTCGTTCCGCCGTGGCGTGCCCGGGGTGTTCGACGGCGACGGTCCGACGGCCGGTTTCACGCCGCAGAACGGCCTGACCCGTAAGGGAAAGCGCGTCGCCAAGGGCAAGAACGGCACCCGGGTCAGGTTCTGGCCCGACCGGCAGATCTTCACGAAGGACGCCCGCTTCGAGCTCGAGGGGCTGCTCGGCCGCGCCCGGCAGACGAGCTTCATCGTTCCCGGGCTGGAGCTGGTCATCCGCGACCTGTCCGGCACCGGCACCGAGGGCCCGGTCGAGGAGAAGTTCCGTCACGACGGCGGCATCGCCGAGTTCGTCGACTTCCTGGCCAAGGACGAGCCGGTCAGCGGCGTACTCCGCCTGCAGGGTTCTGACACCTTCACCGAGACCGTGCCGATGCTCGACGACGCCGGCCACATGACCCCGCAGGACGTCGAGCGTGAGCTCGGGGTCGACATCGCGGTGCGGTGGGGCAGCGGCTACGACACCGAGATCCGCTCGTTCGTCAACGTGATCGCCACCCCGAAGGGCGGCACCCACGTCAGCGGCTTCGAGAACGCACTGACCAAGACGTTCAACGATGCCATGCGTGCCGCCAAGGTGCTGAAGGTCAACGACAAGGACATCGTCAAGGAGGACGTCCTCGAGGGCCTGACCTCGGTGGTGACGGTGCGTCTGGCCGAGCCGCAGTTCGAGGGGCAGACCAAGGAGATCCTTGGTACGCCGGCCGCTCGCGCGGTGGTCCGCAAGGTCGTCTCGGCCGAGATGAAGAAGTTCCTCACCGAGTCGCGTGGCGCGGCCAAGCAGCAGGCCAAGCTGGTGATGGAGAAGGTCTACTCCGCCTCCAAGACCCGGCTCTCGCTGCGTCAGCAGAAGGAGAACCAGCGGCGCAAGAACGCGCTGGAGTCCTCCGCGCTGCCCTCCAAGCTCGCCGACTGCCGCACCACCGACGACCGGGCCGAGCTGTTCATCGTCGAGGGTGACTCCGCGCTCGGCACCGCCAAGGTGGCCCGCAACTCGGAGTTCCAGGCGCTGCTGCCGATCCGCGGCAAGATCCTCAACGTCCAGAAGGCCTCGGTCGGCGACATGCTGAAGAACACCGAGTGCTCCTCGATCATCCAGGTCGTCGGGACCGGCACCGGTCGCGGCTTCGACCTGGACGCGGCGCGCTACGGCAAGATCATCTTCATGGCCGACGCCGACTCCGACGGCGCCCACATCCGGACGCTGCTGGCGACGCTGTTCTTCAAGTACATGCCCGAGCTGATCGCCGCCGGCAAGGTCTACACGGCGGTCCCGCCGCTGCACCGGATCGAGATCTCCAACCCCAAGAAGGGGATGGAGAAGTACGTCTACACCTACTCCGACCAGGAGCTGCAGCGGAAGCTCGCCGAGCTGAAGAAGAAGAACGTCTCTTGGAAGGACCCGGTGCAGCGCTACAAGGGTCTGGGCGAGATGGACGCCGACCAGCTGGCCGAGACCACGATGGACCCGCGCCACCGTACGCTTCGCCGGCTGACCCTGGACGACGCCGACGAGGCTGCGGCGGTCTTCGACCTGCTGATGGGCTCCGAGGTGGCTCCGCGCAAGGAGTTCATCGTCGCCGGGGGCGGTCAGCTCTCCGAGACCGACCTCGACTTCTAGGACCGGAGCATCACCGATGGACCAGAAGGCAGCCCGGACAGCGGCGACGAAGGCGTTCAAGGCCGGCGGCATGCCGCTGCGCAAGGGCCATCACCGGCTCGGTGACCCCAAGAGCGACGACATCGTCTGGTACGTCGACCTGCGCGCCCAAGGAGCCGGGCCGAGCGCGCCGCTGCGCTTCGAGATCGGCTGCTGGGTCGCCGCCCTCGCCCACCCGGAACCAGAGGGCGGTCCGGTCGACTGCCCGCTGCTGCTGGACCGTCCGGTCGCCTCGACCACCCCTGCCGAGATGGGCGAGGAGGTCGGCGATCTGGTCGGTCTCGTCGGCGACCTGGACTCGGTCGCCGCGCTGCGCGATGCGTTGGCCGAGGGGAGGCTGGGGCGACCGTTGGTCGACCAGTCGCTGCGTACGTTGCTGGACGGGTAGCCGGGACGCTCAGCGCTCGGCGAGCAGCGCGAACAGGTCGCCGACCTCACCCAGGTGGCCGAGCTTGTCGGGGTTGAGGACGTTGTGCATGCGTACGATCCGGCCGCCGTCGACGTCGAGGGCGATGACGCCGAGCAGGGCGCCGTCCGCGCCGCGGGTGAGCATCGCCGGCTGGCCGTTGGCGTGCGAGAGCTCCAGACGTACGCCGAAGCGTTCGCCCTGACGCATCAGCCCGAGCAGGAAGCGGGCGACGGCGACGGCACCGAGCATCGACCTCTGGATCGCGGGCGCCCGGCCGCCGCCGTCGGCGACGAACACGACGTCGTCGGCGAGCAGCCGCTCCAGGCCGGCGATGTCACTCGCGGACAGCGCGGCGACGAACTGTGAGGCGAGCTGGTCGCGGCGCTCGCGGGACGGGTCGAACCGCGGCGTGCCGTCGGCGATCCGCTTGCGGGCGCGGGTGAAGATCTGGCGGCAGTTGGTCGCGCTCTTGTCGACGACGGGGGCGATGTCGTCGTAGTCGTAGCCCAGCACCTCGCGCAGCACGAAGACCGCACGCTCGACCGGCGTGAGCGACTCCAGCAGGACCAGGAACGCGGTGCTGACGGTCTCGTCGAGCTCGATGCGGTGGCTCGGGTCCTCGTCGGAGACCAGGATCGGCTCGGGCAGCCACGGGCCGACGTACTGCTCGCGGCGGTGGCGGGCCGAGCGGAGGGTGTCGATGGCGATCCGGGTGGTGACAGTGGTGGCGTACGCATCGAGGTTGTCGACGGTCTCCGTGGACTGAGCGCTGCGGTGCATCCGCAGGAACGCCTCCTGCACGACGTCCTCCGCCTCGGCGACGCTGCCGAGCATCCGGTAGGCGATCGAGAACATCAGCGGGCGGAGCCCGTCATGAGCGCTTGCGAGGTCCACGAGTGCAGGACCTTACGCCAGCTGTCACAGGAGCGCAGGTCGTTTCGTCGGTGGGATCAACAACGACGAGAGGAAGCACGATGCGTATCTTCATCGCAGGCGGAACCGGCGCGGTCGGCCTCCGGATGGTGCCGCTGCTGGTGGCAGGCGGGCACGAGGTCTACGGCTCGACCCGCCACGACGCCGGTCGCAACACGCTGGCCGGCATGGGCGCTACCGGGATCGTGATGGACCCGCTCGACGCTCGGAGCGTCCAGGACGCGGTGGCCGAGGCCGAGCCCGAGGTCGTCGTGCACCAGCTCACCGCCCTGAGCGGTATCAGCGGGAACCTGAAGAGGTGGGACCAGGATTTCGCGATGACCAACCGGCTGCGCACCGAGGCCACCGACCACCTGCTGGCTGCCGCTCGGGCGACCGGGGTGCGGCGGTTCGTCGCACAGAGCTTCGGCGGCGGCTGGACCTATGAGCGCACCGGCGGCTGGGTCAAGGACGAGAGCACCCGGCTGATCGCCGACCCGGGCAAGGAGGCGCGGGGCGCGCTGGCGGCGATCCGGCACCTCGAGGACGCCGTGGCCATCTCGACAAGCTCGATACACCGCTCGACAAGCTCGACCTCCGATGGAGCCGGCCTCGAGGGCCTGGTGCTGCGCTACGGCAACTTCTATGGCCCCGGCAACGCGGCGTCGCGCGACGGTGCCATCGGGGAGCTGTTGCGCAAGGGCAAGATGCCCGTGGTCGGCGGTGGCACCGGCGTGTGGTCGTTCGTCCACATCGACGACGTCGGTGCCGCGACCGTCGCGGCGGTCGAACGAGGCGCACCCGGCATCTACAACATCGTCGACGACGAGCCGGCGCCGGTGAACCAGTGGATGCCGTTGCTGGCCGAGCAGGTCGGCGGCCGGAACCCGATGAGTCTCCCGGCCTGGCTCGCCCGGCCGCTGATCGGCGAGTTCGGGGTCGCGCTGATGACCTCGGTGCGCGGCTCCTCGAACGCCAAGGCCAAGCGCGAGCTCGGCTGGACGCCGTCCTACGCCAGCTGGCGTGAGGGCTTCCGAACCGGGATCGGCTGAGGACGCGCACGGGTGGTTATGGTGGCGCAGTGAAGATGATGGCGTTGCAGGACGAGTGGTGGCCGACGATGACCTGCTTCGGGTGCGGGCCGGCCAACGCCGAGGGGCTCCGGCTGAAGAGCTATCCGCAGCTGGACGGGAGTGTGACCGCGACCTTCCAGCCGTGGCCGCAGCACGACAACGGCGGTGGGTTCCTCAACGGAGGGGTCATCGCGACCCTGCTCGACTGCCACAGTGCCGCTGCGGTGCACCAGGAGGCCTTCCTCAACGGCTGGATGCCCGCCGAGGGGGAGTCGCTGGCCTATGTGACGGCAGGGATCGACGTACGCTACCGGCGGCCGGCTCCGCTCAAGGAGCCGGTCACGCTGGTCGCCTCCACCAAGAACGTCAGCGAGGACCAGATCACTGCGCTGGTGCGGCTGGAGTGGGACGGAAAGGTCCGGGCCGAGGGCGAGGCGCTGTGGAAGCGGTGGCGCCCCCGGACATGAGAAATGCGGAACGACCCCCACCAAGGTGAGGGCCGTTCCTGTTTTCTAGTCGAGCAGCTCCGTCACGGTGCCCGCGGCGACGGTGTGACCGCCTTCGCGGACCGCGAAGCCGAGACCGACGTCCATCGCGATCGCCTTCTCCAGCTCCACCCCGAGCTCGACCGTGTCGCCGGGCATGACCAGGGCGATCTCACCCAGGTCGATCCCGCCGGGCACGTCCGTGGTCCGGAAGTAGAACTGCGGCCGGTAGTCCGCCGCGAACGGCGTGTGTCGGCCACCCTCGGCGGTCGACAGCGCGTGCAGGTTCGCCCGGAACTTCCGGTGCGGCTGCACGCTGCCGGGCAGCGCCACGACCTGGCCTCGACGGACCTGGTCGCGCTTGACGCCGCGCAGCAGTACCGCGGCGTTGTCGCCCGCCTCAGCGGACTCCAGCGACTTGCCGAACGTCTCCATACCGATCGCCGTGCTGGTGACCGTCTCGCCGAGGCCCACGACCTCGACCGCGTCGCCGACCTTCAGCGAACCGCGCTCGACGGCACCGGTGACCACCGTGCCGCGGCCGTTGATGGTGATGACGTTCTCGATCGGCATCAGGAACGGCTCACCGAGCTCTCGCTCGGGAACCGGTACGTAGCCGTCGATCGCGTCCAGCAGGTCGCCGATCGCCGCGGCCCACTCCGGGTCGCCCTCCAGGGCCTTCAGCCCGGAGACCCGGACGACCGGCAGGTCGTCGCCGGGGAACCCGTACTCGGAGAGGAGGTCACGGACCTCCAGCTCGACCAGGTCGAGCAGCTCGGGGTCGTCGACGGCGTCGGCCTTGTTGAGCGCGACCACCAGGTACGGCACGCCTACCCGGCGCGCGAGCAGCACGTGCTCGCGCGTCTGCGGCATGGCGCCGTCCTGCGCGGAGACGACCAGGATCGCGGCGTCCACCTGGGCGGCGCCGGTGATCATGTTCTTCACGTAGTCGGCGTGCCCGGGCATGTCGACGTGCGCGTAGTGCCTGGTGGCGGTCTCGTACTCGACGTGCGAGATGTTGATCGTGATCCCGCGCTGCAGCTCCTCCGGCGCACGGTCGATGCCGTCGAAGGCGATGAAGCGGTTCACGCTCGGGTCCCGCTCCGCGAGCACCTTGGTGATCGCGGCGGTCAGCGTCGTCTTGCCGTGGTCGACGTGACCCATGGTCCCGATGTTGAGGTGCGGCTTGGTCCGCACGAACTGGCCCTTGGCCATGAGAGTTCCTTTGTGTGTCAGAAGATTTCCGGGATGAGCCAGGACCCTCCGGCAAGCCCTCGACGCGCTGTCACCGCGTGAGGGGGCCGGTGCGGGCCACCCTCCTCCGCGGGTCCTGCGAGGCAGGAGGAGGGTCAGCTTTCGGCGCCGGTGCAATCGACTGACGGAGCCCACGTGGGAGCGCCCGTCAGGCGGGTGCCTGACAGGTGGTGCTCGGAAACCACGCGGAACATGCTGATCACGTTAGGTCCAAACATCGGACCCGGCAAATGAATTCCTCGCGGACTCGTGCCCGCGGCCTATCTGCGTCGGGTGAAGCGGATGTCGCCGTTGGGGAGGCGTTCATGCAGGTATGCGGTGTCGTGGGCGCGGTGGTGGTGATGACTGCAGAGCAGGGCAGCGTTGTCGAGATCAGTCGGACCGCCGAGGGCCCAGGCGAGCCAGTGGTGGGCCTCGGCCCAAGTCCCGGGGATGTCACACCCCTCGGCCTCACACGTTGCTGACCGCAGCAGGAGGGCGCGGCGCTGGGCGGCTTGGAAGAAGCGTTCTTTGCGTCCGAAGTCCAAGACCTCAGAGGGACCGCCGAGGACGGCGGGGATGATGTTCGCGGTGCACGCCAGGCGTCGGGCTTCGGCTGCGGTGATCGGGCTGCCGCCCACGATCTGGCCGATCCCGGCCTCGGTGCGGAGCTGGTCGAGGCCGATGGTCACGATCACGGTGGTGGCGTCCCCGCCATGGACCGGCAACCGGGCCGGATCCAGGGTCTCCAATAGCTGGCAGAACGCCCGCCCGAGCCGTCGGGCGTAGGGCAGGTAGTCGCCGGTCTCGGTCCGGGTCCCGTCATCACGCCGGGGAGAGGCGAACGCCTCCAGGTTGGTCGCGAGCCGGTCCGCGGTCGCGTCCGGGACCACCGTAGTGATCCGGGTGGTGCCGTCTCCGAGACGGCGCATGGTGAGCCGGGTCTTCTTCCGGGCGTGGGCCTCCTCGGCCGCGAGCCGTTTGGCCTCTTCGGCCTCAGCGATCTCGGGGGCGATGACGTCCAGGATCCGGCGTCCCAGGCGCCGCAGCTGGGTGGGGTCGAGCTCGGTGGCGTAGCCGACCAGGGCTTCCTCGGCCCTGGTCTTGATCTCAGGGTCGAGGTCGGCGGGAAGGTCGTCGAGGGCTGCGGTGATCACGGTGGCTTGGGCTGGGTTGCATTCACCGGCGCGCATCGCTGCCGCGACTTGGTGGTAGGTCCGATCCAACGCCTGCGCGAGGCGTAGGTCGGCGCGCAGGTCCTCGGGTCGCTGGTGGGTGTGGTGATGCAACCAGGCCGCGACATCACGAGCCGCGCTCTCGGCGGCCACGTCATCAGCAGCCGCGAGGACTCGTAGCTCGAGCTCGGCCAGCTGGGCCTTGGCCCGGGCGATCTCGACCAGCGTCGCAGCCTTCTCCGAGGTGGTCATGAACGTCGGGTTCGCCCCGGCGACCCCGTCCAAGCAGGTAGTGATCGCGGCCACGGCCTCAAGCACGGGGTGCTGTGGCTGCTGCAGCGCGGTCATCACGTTCACCTCCGGACGTACGAACTCTTCACACCCGCAGATGCGGATGTGTTCTGGTTCGCTGGTCCCGGAGGCCCGGCAGTACGGGCTATTACTTACCCTCGCAGCTCGGCGCTCACGCCCCTGGATCCCCTGGATTACCCCGCACCCGTTGTGTCCCGGGTGAGTGGCACGCCTCAGTCTGAGGTGGTCGGCCATCACGCTCGCGCCTGCGCCGAGCCTATCACGCCCAGCAAACTGAATCCAGCGAAAACGATGCAAAACCCGGTCAGGGACAGATATCCCAGCGAGAACCAAGACCGCTGCTGGAAGCCCGCAAGACAGTCGAATGGCACCCAGCCCGAACATCCTGGTTCTAGATCTCCCAACCCAGACAACGTATTGGCCCCACCCGTGCTGGAACTCTGTCACGAGACCAACGGACACACATCCAGCCGACCCACACGGCAGGCGGCAGCGAGCCGCCACCCCAAAGAAGGTGCGCATGCAGACGTTCCGCCCCTCCGCGCGAAGCCTCTCAGCGGCGAGGTTCGAGGCGAACCACGACGGACTTCGAGGTCGGCGTGCGGCTGCCGTCGGCGTAGGAGTCCAGGGGGATGAGGACGTTCGTCTCCGGGAAGTACGCCGCGGCGGAACCTCGAGGGGTGGCATAAGCGACGACGCGGAACCCCTCGGCGCGGCGCTCCCCGTCGGTCCAGACCGAGACGATGTCGACGGTGTCGCCGTCGGCGATACCGAGCTCGAGGAGGTCTTCGGCGTTGACGAACACGACGTGGCGCCCGCCCTTGATGCCGCGGTAGCGGTCGTCGTAGCCGTAGACGGTGGTGTTGAACTGGTCGTGGGAGCGCAGCGTCTGCAGCAGCAGGTGTCCTGGGGGAGCCGAGATCGCGGTCAGCGGGTTGGCGGTGATGCCGGCCCGCCCGGTGGCGGTGTGGAAGGTGCGGGTGTCGCGGGGGCCGTTGGGCAGGGCGAAGCCGCCGGGCGCCTTCAGCCGGGTCTCGAAGTCCTCGAAGCCCGGGACCACCGCGGAGATGTGCTGACGGATCCGGGAGTAGTCGGTGCCCATCCCGGCCCAGTCGACCTTGTCGGAGGAGCCGAACAGGGCGTCGCCGATAGCGCAGATGATGCCTACCTCGCTGCGCAGCTCCTTCGAGCCGGGCAGGAGCCGACCGTAGGAGGCGTGGACCATTCCCATCGAGTCCTCGACGGTGACGTACTGCTCGCGGCCGCCGGTCTCGTCGCGCTCGGTGCGACCCAGGCAGGGCAGGATCAGGGCCTCGCGGCCGTGGTGGAGGTGGCTGCGGTTGAGCTTGGTCGAGATCTGGACGGTGAGGCCGACGTTGGCCAGCGCCGCGGTGGTGACGGCGGTGTCGGGCGTCGCCGCGGCGAAGTTGCCGCCCAGAGCGATGAAGACGTCGACCGCGCCGTCGCGCATCGCCTCGATCGCGGCGACCACGTCGAAGCCCTCCTCACGCGGTGGCGTGATGCCGAACTCGTCACCGACCGCGTCCAGGAACCACGCCGGAGGCTTCTCCCAGATGCCCATCGTGCGGTCGCCCTGCACGTTGGAGTGGCCACGGACCGGGCAGGCGCCCGCACCGGGCTTGCCGATGTTGCCGCGCAGCAGCAGGAACGAGGCGATCTCACGGATCGTGGCGACCGAGTTCTTGTGCTGGGTCAGACCCATCGCCCAGCACACGATGATGCGCTCGCGGGACTCGACCAGGTCGGTCAGCGACTCGATCTCCTCACGGGAGATGCCGCTGAGCCGGGTGATCTCGTCCCACCCCATCGCTGCCCAAGCCTGTGCCGCGACCTCGAAACCGTCGGTGTGCTCCTCGATGAAGGGGTGCGCGATGGCGTCGCGCTCGACGAGCAGCTTGTTGATCCCGGCGAACAGCGCCAGGTCGCCGTTGACCTGCACGGGCACGTGGACGTCGGCGAGCTGGGTGCCGACGCCGGTGACGCCGCGTACGGTCTGCGGGTTGCGGAACCGCCCCATCCCAGCCTCGCGCAGCGGGTTGATCGAGACGACCTTGGCGCCGTTCTCCTTGGCGGACTCGAGCGCGGTCAGCATCCGTGGGTGGTTGGTGCCGGGGTTCTGGCCGACCACGAAGATCAGGTCGGAGTGTTCGGCGAGGTCGTCGTAGGTCACCGTGCCCTTGCCGATGCCGATGACCTCGCCGAGCGCGGTGCCGCTGGACTCGTGGCACATGTTGGAGCAGTCGGGCAGGTTGTTGGTGCCGAGCTGGCGGGCGAGCACCTGATAGGCGAAGGCGGCCTCGTTGGACGCCCTCCCGGAGGTGTAGAAGACCGAACGGTCCGGATCGGTCGCACGCATCCGGTCGGCGATCAGCGAGATCGCGTCCGACCAGGTGATGGGGGAGTAGTGGGTCGCGCCGGGAGCGAGGTGCATGGGCTCGGTCAGGCGGCCCTGCGCCTCCAGCCAGTGGTCGTCGCGCTCGTCGAGCGAGGCGACCGAGTTGGCCGCGAAGAAGTCGCGGTCGACCCGCTTGCGGGTGGCCTCCCACGCCACGGCCTTGGCGCCGTTCTCGCAGAACTCGGCCGCCTTGCGGTGGTCGGGATCCGGCCAGGCGCACGATGGACAGTCGAAGCCGCCGACCTGGTTGACCTTGAGCAGCGTCTGCAGACTGCGCTTGGGGCCCATCTCGCGCAGCGCGTACTCCACGGAGTGGGCCACACCGGGGAGTCCGACCGCGGCCGTCTCCGGCTCGGTGACGCGGAGGGTGGGTTCGGGCAGGTCGACGGAGTGCTCGGTGCTCACCCGAAGCACACTACTCCGAGGCGATGGCCTTGAGGACGTCTTCCCTCCCTGCGCGGATGGCCGGGAGGAGCGCGGCCAGGACGCCGACGACCACCGCGATCGCCATGAAGACGGCCAGCTGATCGAGCGGCACCCGCAGGCTGGTGAGGTCTTCGCGCAGCGCGTCGCGCAGCAGCACCCCGAAGAGCACCCCGAGGGCTAGCCCGAGGACCGCGCCGAGGACCGCGATCGTCACCGACTCGAGGGTGATCATCCGGCGCAGCTGGCCGCGGGAGAGGCCGATGGCGCGCAGCAGACCGATCTCGCGGGTGCGCTCGATGACGCTGAGACCCAGGGTGTTGACGATGCCGATCACGGCGATCACGATCGCCAGCGCGAGCAGGCCGTAGATCATGTAGAGCAGCTGGTTGACCTGACCCTTGATCGACTCGGCGAACTCGTCCTTGTCCTGCACCGCGACCACCGGACGGTCCGCGACGAGCTTGTCGAGACGCTCGTGGACCACGGCCGGGTCGGCGCCCGGCGTGAGAAGAATGCTGAGCGAGGCGTCCTCCCGCGGCACCTTCGCCTCGACGAGGTCCTCGATGCGTACGGTGATGTCCCCGGTGACCTGGGTCTTCGCGATGATCCCGCTGATCTGCGGATGCAGCTGGCGGCCGCTGCGAAAGGTGAGGTCGATGCGTTCCCCGAGCTGCCACTTGTGCTCCTTCGCGGCCTCCTCGGTGATCAGCACCTGGCCGGGCTTGACGTCATCGCTGCCCTCGAGCACGTCCAGGTCGTAGATCCGCGGCATGTCCTCGTCGACGCCGAAGAGGAACGCGGGCTCGTTCTTCTTCGGGTTCTGCAGGTCCACCTTGCCGATGACGGCCTGGGCCACCTGGGAACGGGAGACGGTCGCGACGCCCTCGACCTTCTCCATCTCGTCGCCGATCGAGGTCGGGAACGGGGTGAAGGTCGGACTCTGCACGATCAGGTCGGGCTTGAACTCCTCCTCGACCACATCGCTGATCGAGGCGTTCATCGAGGCGGCGAGCACCCCGATCAACGAGACCAGCGCCAGCCCGATCATCAACGCCGACGCGGTGGCGCCGGTGCGCCGCGGGTCGCGCATCGCGTTCTGCCCGGCGAGCTTGCCGGTCATCCCGAAGACCAACCCTGAGACGGTACGCAGTGCCGCCAGCACCGGCCGGCCCAGGAAGGCGCTGATCCAGGCGACCGAGAGGATCGAGACACCAGCTCCGACGCCCACCCACAGTGCCGGGCTCGTCGGCACCTCGAACCCACCGGGCAGGCTGATCTCGGGGATCCCGATCCGTGGCATCGCCGCGAGCACGAGGCCGACCGCCAGCAGGACGAGCCCCACCGACGTACGCAGGACGGTGGATCTGGCGGGCGGCTGGGTGTCCTCGCGCATGGCCGCCACCGGCGGGACCTTCGCGGCCCGGCGCGAGGGAAGCAGTGCGGCGGCGAGCGTGACGAAGACGCCTACGGCGTAGGAGATCCCGATGGTGCGTGGGGTGAGGTCGAGTACGTCGGAGGCGATCTCCAGCCCGGCCTGACGGAAGACGGCGGCCAGGCCGTGAGCCAGTCCCCAACCGGCGAGGACCCCGATGGTGGCCGCGATCAGCGCCATCACCAGCGCTTCGAAGAGCACCGAGACGGTGACCTGGCGGCGCGAGGCGCCCAGGGCGCGCAGCAGAGCCAGCTGACGCGAACGCTGCGCGATCAGGATCGAGAACGTGTTGACGATGATGAAGGCACCGACGATCACTGCGATCACGGCGAAGACGATCAGGAAGACCGAGATCACATCGAGGAAGTCGCCGATGGCATCCTCGGACTCCGCGACCACCTTGTCGCCGGTGACGGCCTCGAAGCCGTCCGGGACGACCGTGTTCGCAGCCTCGACCAGCTCCTTCTGGCTGACACCGGGGGCAGCGGTCAGGGAGACGGCGGCGTAGACGTCCTTCCCCTCGGTGAACAGCTCCTGCGCACCGGCGGTGCTGAAGACGAGCAGCTGCGCGCCGGCGGTGCCGCCGCCGTTGAAGGCGGCGATGCCCGTGAGGGTGGCCTTGCGCCGGGTCTCGCCCTGAGGCGCGATCAGCGTGACCGCGTCGCCCACCTCGTAGCCGGCCTTCTCCGCGGTCGCCCCGTCGAGGACGAGCTCCTTCTCGGTCTTCGGCCAGCTTCCCAGGTCGAGCTCGAGCATCGGCTCGCCGAGGAGGTTGGGCGAGCCGGTGTGGTTGAACGCCAGCGTGGGTGCGCCGGAGCTGCTGACCAGCTTGTCCTCGGTGTCGAGCACGTAGAGTCCGGCACCCTGGACGACGCCGTCGGCGCGGGCGACCTCCGGCAGCGTACGCAGCCTCTCGATGGCCTCCGGTCGCAGCATCGCCTCGCTGCCGCCGCCGGGACGAGCGGCGTCCTCGGTCGCGGTGGTGCTGTTGGCCGGCCGCACCTGGGCATCGGGGGTGGAGCCGTTGATGATCCCGGAGAAGGTGCGGTCGAGGCCGTGGGAGAAGGTGAGTACGCCGGCCAGGAACGCCACGCCCAGCACGATCGCGAGGGTCGACATGAGCAGGCGCACCTTGTGCGCGGCGAGGTTGCGCAGCGTCAGCCGGAGCACGCCGCCACCTCGGTCGCGCAAGCGCCAGGGTACGGAGGTGGCGGCGTGCCGATTGTCTGGTTCACTCGCTGACGCTCGTTCACCCTCAGGCGTCCTCGCCGATCGGGGCCAGCCCCATCGCCCGCGACTGCAGGTCGGCCATGTGGGCCAGGATCTGCTCGCGGCTCGGCTTGGCCAGCTCGTCGACGATGCGGCCGTCGGCCAGGAAGATCACCCGGTCGCAGTAGGAGGCCGCCACCGGGTCGTGGGAGACCATGACGATGGTCTGCCCCAGATCGTCGACGCTGTGGCGCAGGAAGTCGAGCACCTGGGCCGCCGAGGTGGAGTCGAGGTTGCCGGTGGGCTCGTCGGCGAAGACGATGTCGGGCCTGGAGACCAGCGCCCGGGCGCAGGCGACCCGCTGCTGCTGCCCGCCGGAGAGCTCGCTCGGCTTGTGGTCGAGCCGCGGCCGCAGCCCCACCGTGTCGATGACCTGGTCGAACCAGCCCTTCTCCGGCTTCCTCCGCGCGAGCGAGAGGGGCAGCAGGATGTTCTCCTGCGCGGTCAGCGTCGGAACCAGGTTGAACGCCTGGAAGACGAACCCGATCTTGTCACGGCGCAGCGCCGTGAGACGACGGTCGCGAAGCCGGCCGAGCTTGCGACCGCCGACGACCACCTCGCCGGACGTGGGCTTGTCGAGTGCCGCCAGGCAATGCATCAGCGTCGACTTGCCCGAGCCGCTCGGGCCCATGATCGCGGTGAACTGCCCGGCGTAGAGGTCCAGGCTCACGCCGTCGAGCGCGCGGACCTCCGCGGCGCCCTTGCCGTACGTCTTGTGCAGGTCGATCGCCTGGGCGGCGATCTCACGCGGTGCCGGGTCTGTGAGGCTCACGCCTCAACTCTTGCCTACAGGTGGTTGGGGTGCATGCCAATTCGGGGCGTAGAGCGCGGCACGTTGCTTCTAGGTGTGGATCTCGACCCGCTTCGCGGGTTCGCAAGCTCACCCGCTGCGCTCGCTCGATCTCCTCGCGTTACGCCCCTGCTCGCTTCGCTCGCAGGGGCGTAGGCTCGGACTCAGATCTTCTGGCTGAGTAGACCCGTGTCGACGTCGTAGATGAACCCGCCGACCTTGACGTCCTCGGGGACGAAGGGGTGGGAGCGAACCTTGGCGACGTCCTCGGCGAGCGCGCGGGTCTGGTCGTCGACGACGACGGTCAGGTCGAGCCAGGAGGCGTCCTGGTCCGCCGACTCGGCGAGCTTGGCGCGCAGCTCGACCTCGGTGTTGGAGGCGACCGCACAGCGGGTGTGGGGCACGATCAGGATGCGCTTGACGTTGAGGAGGTGGACGCCGAGCACCAGTGCCTCCATCGCCTGCGGGGTGACCCGGCCGCCGGGGTTGCGGAAGATCTTGGCGTCACCCAGACCCAGGCCGAGCATGGCGAGCGGCTCGATCCGGGAATCCATGCAGGTCACGATGGCGACGCCGGCGTGAGCGACGCCGTCGAAGCCTCCGTCATCGAACTTCTCGGCATAGTCGCGGTTCGCAGCAAGCAGGTCATCGAAGTCGGCCATAGGGCCAAAAGTAGCCGATATCGCGGCGACGACCTCGACGTGTGTCAGATAGCGTGCGCGATGTGATCGACGCCCTACTCGAGCCCAGCGACCTGCCCCACCGACTGCCCCGCTTCGCGGACATCTCGATCGAGGACTACGGCCCGGCGATCGAGCAGGGGATGGCCGAGCAGCTGGCGGCGCTGGCCGCGATCACCTCGTCCACCGACGAGCCGACCTTCGAGAACACCCTCGTCGCCCTGGAGCGGTCCGGCGAGCGGCTGGACCGGGTCCTGCGGGTCTTCTTCTCGCTGCTCTCCGCGGACTCCGACGACGACCTGGACGAGCTCAACGCTGCGTACGCTCCTCGGCTGGCCGCCCACCACGACGCCCTGCTCCTCGACGACGCGCTCTTCGCCCGGGTGAACGCGGTCTACGAGAACCGGGCCGAGCTGGAGGGCGAGGACCGCTACCTGGTCGAGCGCTACCACCGCGACTTCGTGCTCGCGGGGGCGGCGTTGGGTCCCGCGGAGAAGGCGCGGTTGCGAGAGCTCAACCAGGAGATCTCGGGGCTCGAGGCGGCCTTCGGGCAGGCGGCGCAGGCCGACTCCAACGACCTCGCTGTCGTCGTCGACACGGTCGAGGAGCTCGCCGGGCTGACCCCGGGGGAGATCTCGGCGGCTGCGGCGGCCGCCGAAAACCGAGGGCTGGCGGGCAAGTTCCTGATCACGTTGACCCTGTTCACCGCCCACCCCTACCTGTCAGTCCTGGAGAACCGCGAGCTCCGGCAGCGGCTGTTCGAGGCCCAGCTCGCCCGCGGCTCGCGCGGCAACGCCAACGACACTCGTGCGATCGCGCTCGATGCGCTGCGGCTGAGGGCTGAGAAGGCGCAGCTGCTCGGGTTCGACAGCTACGCGGGCCTGGTGACCGCCGACAACACGGCCGGCACACCGAAGGCCGTCCGCGACATGCTGGAGCGGCTCGCCGCCCCCGCGGCGCGCAATGCCCGCGCCGAGCAAGCAGCCCTCGAAGCATCGGCCGGCGGACCGATCGAGGCCTGGGACTGGCCCTACTACGCGGAGAAGGTCCGGGTCTCGGAATACGACGTCGACCTGGCCGTCCTGCGGCCGTGGTTCGAGGCCGACCGGGTGCTGCACGACGGCGTCTTCTTCGCCGCCGGCCGGCTCTACGGGCTGACCTTCGAGGAGCGCCCCGACCTGCAGGGCTACCACCCCGAGGTACGCGTCTTCGAGGTCTCCCGCGACGGCGAGCCGATCGGGCTCTTCCTGCTCGACCTCTACACCCGCGACTCGAAGAAGGGCGGTGCCTGGATGAACTCCTACGTCACCGCCAACACGCTGCTGGGTGAGCCGTCGGCGATCGTGACCAACAACCTCAACGTGCCCAAGCCGGCGCCGGGGGAGCCGACGCTGCTCACCTTCGACCAGGTCAACACGCTCTTCCACGAGTTCGGGCATGCGCTCCACGGGCTGCTGGCGCGGGCGACGTACCCGCGGTTCGCGGCGACCTCGGTCTACCGCGACTTCGTCGAATACCCCTCTCAGGTCAACGAGATGTGGATGCTCTGGCCGGAGGTGCTGGCCAACTACGCCGTGCACCACGAGACCGGCGAGCCGATCCCGGCCGACGTGCTCGGCAAGCTCGAGGCGTCCGCCACGTTCAACGAGGGGTTCGCGACCTCCGAATACCTCGCTGCTGCGCTCATCGACCTGGCCTGGCACGAGCTCGGTCCGGCCGACGTGCCGACCTCACCGGAGGCGGTGGGAGAGTTCGAGGCAGCCGCACTCGCGGCCGTCGGCCTGGACAATCCGGCGGTGCGGTCGCGGTACCACACGGCGTACTTCAAGCACATCTTCGGCGGCTACGCCTCGGCGTACTACTCCTACATCTGGTCCGAGGTCCTCGACGCCGACACGGTGGCGTGGTTCAAGGAGAACGGCGGCCTGACCAGGGAGAACGGCGAGGCGTACGTCCGCTATGTGATCGGCATCGGCGGCACCCGCGACCCGCTGGAGTCCTATGCGGAGTGGCGCGGGCGGCCGGCCCCGATCGCGCCGTTGCTGGAGCGCCGGGGCCTGGCCTGAGGGTCAGCGGTCGCGCGGGTCCTCGGGGCCTGCCCAGCTGGACTGCGGGTCGCTGGCGGGGAACGTCTCTTCCTCGGTCTCGTCCTGGGGATCGCGCTCCTCGCCCTCCTCTTCAACCCGGTCCGGCGTTGGGAAGGGGATCGGGGACTCGGTGCTCTCGTCAGCGCCGGTCACGGGGTCCTTGGTTTCCTTCTCGACCATGGTTCTGCTCCCATCTGAGACGTGGTGATGTCATCGATGCTGTTCCGGTACCCACTGTGCCATCTCACGATCGGCTCAGTGCGTCCCTGACGCGGTCCACGACGGAGTGGAACGGCATCGTGGCGAGCTGTCTGGGCATCGACCCGGTGGCGCCGGGGTGCGGGCGAGTCGGTGCGACCCGCTCGGCCGCGGACAGACGTGTGCCCATCGTGTGGCGAGCGGCCTCGTCGAGCTCGGCGAGGAGCAACGGGAGCTCGACCCGCTCCTCTTCCTCGGCGTGCTGCTCGACCGCGATCTGAAAGATCGGGAAGGTCGCGTCGAACTCGGGGCTGTCGACGCCGACCTCCTCGAGCTGGGCCAGCATCTCGGTGACCTCCTTCTCATCAGCGGTGAGCGCCTTGGTGAGCGTCTCGCCACCATGGACCGCGGCGACCGGATGGACGACAAGCTCCTCGGCGGTCTCGTGCACCGCGAGCAGCACGCGCAGGTCGTCGAACGCCTGACGTCTGGCCGGGCCTGTTGAGCTCCCCACGGTGGCGCAGAGCTGCCGGATGCCGGCGTGCTGCTGCAGCAGGATCCTGACCACGTCGCCCTCGGGCAGCTCCGAGGCCTTCTTGAGGGCTTCGGTCACGTGGGACATGTTTTCGCTCCTGTCTCCGGTTCCGTGTGGGCGTAAGCCCAGTACCCCCCGGCGTGTTGCGGCTATACATCTGTCCAAGCGACCGCCGATCTGAGAAGGTTCAGGTGTGATGAGGTCGGGGGTTGTGCGGGTAGCGGTGGTCAGCCCGCAGGAGGTTGTCATGCGCGGGCTCACCACCATGCTCGCGGACTATCCAGACCGGCTGGTCGTGACGGCGCTTCCGGCCGTACGCAGCCGGGCGCCGGGGGTTGATGTGATCCTCTACGACACCCTCGGCCTGCACCTGACCGATGGCTCCGACCTCAGGTATCTGCTGTCCGAGACCGATGCGAAGGTGCTGATCTTCAGCCGCGACATGCGCCCCGACCTACGTGCCAAGGCCTACTCGCTGGGCGCGCAGGCATGGGTGTCGATGAGCGTGCACGCCGGTGAGCTCGTACGCAGCATCGAGCTCGCCGCTTCCGGCGAGCCGATCGACGAGTCCGAGGATCGGTTGGCAACGGTCGCCGGCCTCACCACCCGAGAGGTAGAGGTGCTCGCCCTGATCACCCAAGGGCTGTCCAACAAGGACATCGCCGAGAAGCTCGTCGTGAGCGTGAACACCCTCAAGAGCCACATCCGACAGGCCTACCGCAAGATCGAGGTGACGACCCGCAGCCAGGCGGTCAGCTGGGCGATCACCCACGGGTTCGCGCCGCCCGATGCGAGTTCCTTGGAGTCGGGTGCATCCGTCGGGGCGCGGATGGTTACCGGAGACCTGTCGGTGGAGCAGTCGGGGTGACTCCTTCCGTGCCGCGGCACGGCTGACACCACGGGTGCGCCGCTGATGCCGCGGCCTCGGCACGGACTCGGGGTCGCGGCCTAACCCTCAGGGGTGGGCGGCCGTGGGGGCAACCCCACCCCTGAGGACCAAATCCCGCACGGATCCGGGTATCCCCGGGGGTATTGGAAGCAGACTCGGTCCATGGACACGACGCAGGACTCATCGCTTCCGACTCAGTTTCAGCAGGACTCCGTGCAGCCGGAGGACCTGGTCGTACGCCACCTCCCGGTGGCCCGTTCCCTGGCCGCGCGCTACGCGGGCCGCGGTGTCGAGGTCGACGACCTCCGTCAGGCCGCGAGGGTCGGGCTGGTGAAGGCCGCCCGCCGCTATGACCCCTCGCAGGGTGCTTTTCTGAGCTATGCCGTGCCGATGGCCACCGGCGAGATCCGCCACTGCTTCCGTGACCTGGCCCGCTGCGTACGTCCTGAGGGGGAAGACGAGCTGTTCGACCAGATGGGGGAGCCCGATCCCGGCTTCGAGCGTGCGGAGGCACGCGTCATCGTCGAGCAGGCGATGGAAGGTCTCGACGAGACCGACCGGACGATCGTGCAGCTGCGCTACGTGGCCGGCCTGAGCCAGGCCGAGATCGGCGAACGGATCGGTGCCACCCAGGCTCAGATCTCGCGGGCTCTGGCGCGGATCGTCCGCCAGATGCGCATCGGGCTCGCCGCGTAGTCGGCAGCGATCGTGGGTACCGAACCGCTATGAGCACCCCTGTAATCATCTTCGCCCTGATAGGTGTGATGGTCGTCCTCGTCGCCGTCGCCGCCTGGCTCTACGACGCCAGGCGGAACAAGGATGTCGCCGAGGACGACGAGCGCGTGGAACAGCCGAGAAGGAGGAACTGAGATGCCGCAACGTGCTTGGAGCAAGAAGCGAGAGCGTCAGTACGAGCACATCAAGGAAGGTGCCCTCGACCGTGGCGAGAGCGAGGACACCGCTGAAGAGATCGCGGCTCGTACGGTGAACAAGGAGCGTGCTCGCAAGGGTGAGTCCCGCGAGCGCAGCCGCACCTCCACCAAGGACATCTCCTCAGGCCGCCGCGGTGGCTTGCGCAGCCACCGCGGCTCGGGAGGGCGGACCAAGGCTCAGCTGTACGAAGAGGCCAAGAAGAAGAACATCGAGGGGCGCTCGAAGATGAGCAAGGCCGAGCTCGAGAAGGCTGTCGGGCGTTAGCCGAGGCAACTGAGTGAACCGGCCTATATGCGTATCGCATATAGGCCGGTTCGCTTGCGTCCACGGTCAGGTACTGGCCCTCACTTCTTCGCGCCGCCCGTGAGCTTGCGCATCACCGCGTCGGTCCCCTTCTTGCGCACCATGGTGGCGATGACCGTCATCGCCACGGGCACCACGAATGCGGCCACAGCGAGGATCCGCTTGCCCCAGGAGGACTCCTGCCACTTGGTCTTGGGTGTGCCGTTCCACAGCGAGCGCTGGGCGGTGTCGTCGCGCTCGCCGGTGATCGTTGAGTACGTCATGCCAGTCTCCTTGGTTGTCGGGTCGGCCGGTTCGGTCCCGTACCCGTCGTGGTTGTGAGTCATGCGGCGATGCCGACGCCTTCGAGCTGTCCTCGCAGCTCGTCGATGATCCGGGTCAGGATCCGGGAGACCTGCGTCTGGGTGACGCCGATGGCCTCGCCGATCTCGGCCTGGCTGTGGTCCTCGAGGTAGCGGAGCCGGACCACGAGCTGGTCACGCGGACACAGCGTCTTGATCGCCTGCTCCAGCGTCAGCCGGGTCTCGCAGTCGGAGAGGCCGCCGTCGATACCGGGCAGCATGTCGCCGATGGTCGCCTCGCCCGAGGACTGGGCCTCGCTGGTACGCAGCGGCGCGTCCAGCGAGGTGGGGGTGAAGCAACCTCGCGCGTCGAGCGCCTCGCGCACCTTCTGCTCCGGGACGTCGGCGATCTCGGCCAGCTCGGAGGTGGGCAGGTTTCCGCGCTCGGAGCCGATCCGCAGCAAGGTGCTCTGCAGCTCCTGGATCGGCCGCGGGGGGCGTACCGTCCAGCCGTGGTCACGGAACCAGCGCTTCACCTCACCTCGGATGGTGGGCACGGCGTAGGTGAGGAAGTCGTCGGCACGGTCGGGGTGGAAGCTCTTCGCAGCCCGGACCAACGCGATGTACGCCACCTGCTCCAGATCGGCGCGGGGGATCCCACGGCCGGTGTAGCGGTGAGCGATCGAGCGGGCGACCGCGGCGTTGAGGAGGATCACCTCCTCGAGGAGCCGATCCTTCTCCTCTCCTTCGGCGTCGTGCGCCTGCGCCAACAGCTCTGAGGTCAGACGCTGTCGCTCGGCCCTGGGAAGGTCTGTCTCGAAAGTTGTCGTCGTCATGTGTAGGTAGTGCCGCGCTCGACCGCTCTCCAACGGCTTCGACGAGAAGTTCACCCGCCCGGGTGTGCCTGTTCGCGGCCGCAACCACCCCTTCGGGTGACAAATGCTCGCCGGGCATGGCCGGCGCCGGCCAGGGGTACGGGACCCACGAGTCCGTCCCCGACCGAAGGAGCGTCATGTCCGACATCCCGATCCCCGGTGCCCCCGCTCCGGAGCCGCCGCCGGTGGAGGAGCCCACAGAGCCGGTGCCGCCGCCAGGCCCCAAGCCCGACCAGAGTGCGCCCCAGGTGCGGACCCCGACGGGCGTGCGAGCCCACGACGACCAGGGCGTCAACGCCCAGCAGGGTGAGTGGCTGACCACCTCCGGCGGGGTGCGTCTGCGCGAGACCGACAAGTCGCTCAAGGCGGGGGAGCGCGGCCCTACCCTCCTTCAGGACCACCACCTGCGCGAGAAGATCACCCACTTCGACCACGAGCGGATCCCCGAGCGCGTGGTCCACGCCCGTGGCGCCGGCGCGCACGGCACCTTCGTGGCGTACGGCGGTGCCGAGTCGGTCACCAGCGCGGGTTTCCTCGCAGAAGGCCGGGAGACGCCGGTCTTCGTGCGGTTCTCGACGGTCCTCGGCTCGCGCGGAAGCGCCGACACCGTGCGCGACACCCGCGGGTTCGCGACCAAGTTCTACACCGACGAGGGCAACTTCGACCTCGTGGGCAACAACATGCCGGTCTTCTTCATCCAGGACGGCATCAAGTTCCCCGACATCATCCATGCCGGCAAGCCGCACCCGGACCGCGAGATCCCACAGGCCCAGTCCGCGCACGACACCTTCTGGGACTTCGTCTCCCTGCACACCGAGGCGCAGCACCACACGATCTGGAACATGTCCGACCGCGGCCTGTCCCGCTCCTACCGGATGATGGAGGGCTTCGGCGTCCACACCTTCCGGCTGGTCAACGCCGCCGGCGAGACGAGCCTCGCCAAGTTCCACTGGAAGCCGAAGCTCGGCGTGCACGGCCTCCTCTGGGAGGAGGCTCAGATGCTCGGCGGCTTCGACCCCGACTTCCACCGCCGTGACCTCGCGGACGCGATCGAGGCCGGCGCCCACCCCGAGTGGGAGCTGGGCATCCAGGTCTTCCCCGACACCCCCGAGCAGACGTACGCCGGTATCGACCTGCTGGACCCGACCAAGCTGGTCCCGGAGGAGGTTGCGCCGGTCCAGAAGATCGGCCGGATGGTCCTGGACCGCAACCCGTCCAACTTCTTCGCCGAGACCGAGCAGATCGCGTTCCACGTCGGCAACCTCGTGCCCGGCATCGACGTCACCGACGACGCGCTGCTGCAGGCTCGGCTGTTCTCGTACGTCGACACCCAGCTGACCCGGCTCGGCGGGCCGAACTTCAACCAGATCCCGGTCAACCGTCCGCACGCCCCGGTCAACGACATGCTGCGTGACGGGTTCCACCAGGACGCGGTGCACCGTGGCGTGGCGCCCTACCACCCCAACTCGCTCGACGCCGGCTGCCCGTTCCTGGCCGGTGACCCGCAGGGAGCCTTCCGTGACAACCCGGTGACGGTGCCCGAGACGGTCAAGCAGCGCGCCCAGTCGGCCTCCTTCGACGACCACTTCAGCCAGGCGCGCCTCTTCTGGCTCTCGATGACGCCGGTCGAGAAGCAGCACATCATCGCGGCGTACTCCTTCGAGCTGGGCAAGGTCTACGAGCCGGCGATCCGCGAGCGGCAGCTGCAGTGCCTGGCCAACATCGCCGCAGAGCTGTGCGGTGGGGTCGCGGCCGCACTCGGCCTGCCGGCGCCGTCCCCGACCGTGGAGCTCGCCGACCCCGAGCCCAGCCCGGCCCTGTCGATGCTCGGCGGCTCCTACCCGCCGGACGGACGGGTCGTCGGCATCGTCGCGGGCCCGGACAGTGGAGCCGACCAGATCGACGGGGTGCGCACGGCGCTGTCCGGCGCGGGGATGACTCCGCTGCTCATCGCCCCCACGGGCGCGCCCGTAGGCGGAGAGCTGGCCGTGCAGCGTACGTTCGCAACCGCTCGATCGGTGGAGTACGACGCGCTGGTGCTCGCCGACGGTGCCAGCGCCGTCGCCGCAGACCCGCAGCTGCTTCTCCTGGTCGAAGAGATCTTCCGGCACGGCAAGGCGCTGCTCGCCTGGGGCGACGGTGCCGAGGCGATCGCGTCGGCCGGGATCGCGGTGCCGGCACCGGGGGTCAAGGCGGTGGGATCCGGAGCCGAGGTCGCCGCCGAGCTTCCCGATCTGCTGGCCGCGCACCGCTCGTGGGAGCGATTCGCACTCTCCTGAGAGGTTTGCCGTCAGGGGGAGTATCCGGACGCCGGGGTGGGTACCGGTGGGCCGTAGCCGCTCGGACGACAAGGTCCGAGCATCCCCCGCAACAACTACACACCGAGGTGAGATCCGAATGGCAACAATTCTCTGGCTGATCGCGGCAGTCTTGGTGATCGGCGGCATCGTGTCGCTGATCCGTGGCCAAATCCTGTGGGGAGCAGTCCTCATCGTGGTCGGCCTCCTGGTCGGCCCCGGTGGGGTGAGCATCTTCACCTAGAAACCGTGCGGCCCGGTGCCCTCTCGAGGGTCCCGGGCCGCGCGGTGTCCAGGTGAGATGTCCAGTGTGACGAAAGGACCGACATGGGTAAGTGCGTGACGTGTGGCAACGACTATGACGAGAGCTTCGAGGTGACCACGGCGTCGGGCGAGCATCACGTCTTCGACTCGATCGAGTGTGCGGTCGCGGTGGTCGCTCCGGTGTGCGTCAACTGCGGCACCCGCATCCTCGGGCACGGGGTGCAGAACGAGGAGCACATCTTCTGCTGCGCTCACTGCGCCACCGCGGTGGGCGTGACCGGCGTGAGCGACCGCGTCACCAGCGGTTCCTGAACCTACAGAGCGGTGACGGTCTCGGTGGGGGAGAGAGCTCGGGTCGGCGCTCCCCGGAGCAGCACGACCGACAGCAGCGCGGCGATCGCGGCGCAGACGGCAGCGCCGGCGAAGACGGTGTGCTCCTGGGCGATGGCGGCGCCGATCAGCAGGTCCTGGTACTCCTCGCACATGCCACCGCCGGTGCACACCGAGGACAGCGACGGCAGGTCGGCCTGGGCGGCGTAGTAGCTGCGTAAGCCGATCGTGGTCAGCGCGGAGATGCCCACGAGCATGCCGACCATGCGCGCGACGACCGTGAAGGACGTGGTCAGTCCGTGCATCGACTGCTCGGTCGTGGCCAGGACCGCGGCGTTGACCGGCGCCAGCGCGAGACCGAAGCCGAGGCCGCCGGTCACGAGCACGACGGTCGACGAGAGCGAACGGAGCGCCTCGGCGTCCCAGCGGGCCATGAAGACGAAAGCCACCGCCGCGAGCAGCATCCCACCACCCGCGATCACGCCCGCGGGCAGCCGCCGGGTGAGGAAACCACCCAGGACGGCACCCACCGGCAGCGCGACCAGGAACTCCAGCAGCACCAGGGCCGCCTTCAGTTGGCTCTCGCCGTAGACGGTGGTGCGGGCGAAGAGGGGTACGTCGATCAGCGCGGCCACCAGCGCGGCGCCGACGAAGAACGAGACGAGCACCGAGCCCCACGCAGGCATCCGGGCGAACGCACCGCGCGGCACGATCGGGTCCTGCGCGCGGCGCAGGTGGAAGACGAAGCCGAGCGCGGCCAGAGCAGCGGCGAGGAGATACCAGGTGCCCTGCTCGGAGAAGACCGCCACCTCGGGATCGGCGGTCGCGAAGGCCAGGATCACCCCGGCTAGAGCGATCGATAGCAGCAGCGCCCCGAGGAGATCGACCTCGGCCGAGATCCGACGGAGCACGCCGCGTACGCCCGGTCTCATGCCCCACTTCGCCAGGAACCCGACGGTGGCGACGATCGTGACGAGGCCGAGCGGCGTCAGCCAGCGTGACGACCCTGCGGCCGGCACGTAGAGCGCGCCCCAGGTCAGGTCCTGGACGAGAGCGGCGGGTTCGATCGCCAGCAGTACGAACGCGGCGGCGGCGACCAGCAACATCAGCAGCGCCGCTACGTCGGTCGAGCCGCTGGAGCCGCCAGGCGGAGGCGTGTCGAGCGGTGTATCGAGATTGTCGAGATGACCACCAGGGCTCGGAGCCGACTGTGTTGGTCTCGACACCGGCTCGCTGCGCTCGCCGGGCTCAACCAGCGAGGCTCGCGGGTCGGCGCTTCGGCCCAGTCTGCTGATGGCGATCGCCAGCACGACGCCGACGACGAGGTTGAGGAGGAAGATCGCCCGCCAGTCCGCGACCGCGAGCACCGCGGCCCCGATCAGCGGACCGAGCACCGAGCCGAGCTCCTGGACAGCGGAGACCAGCCCGAGCGGCACCCCACGGCGCTCGACCGGGTAGAGCGCCGCCACCAGAGCGAGGGTCGCCGGCACCAGAGCGCCACCGCCCAGCCCCTGGAAGAACCGGCCGACCACCATCGCGGTCAGGTCCCACGAGAGCGCGGTCAGGAAGGAGCCGAACGCGAAGACGACGAGTCCGCCGACGAGCACCGGCAGGTGACCGAGGAGGTCGGCGAGCCGCCCGATCAGCGGCAGCACCGCGACGTAGCCGAGCAGGAAACCCGAGATGAGGGGCGCGGCCCGCTGCAGCTCTTCGATCGAGAGCCCGACGCCCGCCATCATGTCCGGCAGCGCCAGGACGACGACGTAGGTGTCAGCGGCGGCGAACGCCACCGCGACGGCCGCCAGCCATACAAGAGGTCGCATGGTCAGGGCCGCCTGCTGCGCGCCGCGAGACCCGCGACCTGGCGGCGTTGCGGTCTCTCGCCGGTACACCACACCGCCGTCGAGCCCGCGCCTTGCCAGGCCACGCGTCTCGCGACGCTCGCGACGGCGCCCCTGACCATGCGACCTCTTACTGCCCTCACGGCTTGGCGATCTCCTTGTCCACGCCGTACTCGGTCACGTCGATCGTGTAGGAGTACACCGCCTCGTCCTCACCGCTGAAGTGGCCCTTGATGGTGGCCTCGGTGAGCTCGTCGGCGTCGTTGATGATGTAGGTGACGTCGAAGTCTCCGGACGCGCCGGCGAGGATCTTCTTGACCGCGGTGTCCGGGAGCGTGCCGGTGTAGGTCGAGAGGATCTCGTCGTTGTCGGCGCCACCACGCACCGACTTGCCGACCTTCACGTCCTGGGTCGCCGAGAGCAGCGAGGAGATGCCGGTCTCCGGAGCGATCAGCGCGGCCGGGTCGGGCACGCCGTACTCGGCCGGGTCGAGCTCCTGGAACGAGGTCGTGAACGGCAGCTTCGCGTAGACGACACCGTCGACCGAGACCACCTCGACCTGCGCTTCCGTGCCCATCACGGGCACCGTGAGGGTGCCTTCGAAGGCGGGCTGCCGGGTCAGCGTCCCGGTCGCCGCCTTCAGCGTCGTGATGCCCTCGGGCAGGTCGTCGGAGGCGATCGAGAAGTTGATCCCGCTGGTCTCGTCGAGATGCTTCTGTGCCGCGGCGAGGACCTGCAGCGGCGTACGTCCCTTGGCGGGGTCCTCGTCCCCGCAGGAGGTCATCACGAGGAGCGCGGCCAGGAGGGCGACGAGGGTGAAGGCGAGGCGCGGCAGGTTCCGCCCCAGAAGCGTGCTGAGCATGCGGGTCAGGATGCCACGCCTCGCAACCCCGTGGGGTGTTCAGGCCCGATCGGTCGTGTCGGGAGCCGCCGTTCAGCTGGTCCGGCGGGCGCGACCGACGGGGATGACCTTCAGGTCCTCGCCGATGACGAGACTTCCGGAGAAGCCCTGCTGGGCCCTGCGCCAGCGGGAGGGCGGATTGTCGCCGGGGACGAGGTGAGAGAGGGCGAGAGTGCGGACGCCGGCGGGCTCGGCGACGTCGCGGCCGATCTGCTCGATGGTGGTGTGCGACTCGAGCAGGTGCTTGCGGACCGGGTCGGCGGTCTCGGGCGGCAGGGACGCGGTGAGGCGCTCGATGAACGCCGGGTCGATCACCTCATGGACCAGGACATCCGCACCGCGCGCGAGATCGATGAGGTTCTGGCTCACACAGGTGTCCCCGGAGACCACGACAGACCCGTCGGGGGTGTCGAAGCGATAGCCGTACGCAGGAGCGGTGGGGTGATGGTCGACCAGCGTCGCCGTCACGGTGACCTCGCCGTCCTGCCAGACCTGGATCGGGGCCTCGAGCCTTGGCGGCACGCCTTCGGGGTCGATCGTCCACACCGCCGAGTGGTCGATGTCGTGGATCTCGAAGAGGGTGTCCGGGTCGGGGAAGTTGCTGTCGCGCAGTCGGTCGTTGAAGTCCTGCGCGAAGGCGTTGCGCAGATGGTCGGTCATCGAGGAGATGCCGGGCATCGGATCGGCCGGGTTGACGACGGCCGGAGCCGGACGTGTGGGCGGGAAGACGCGGGTGAGCGTGTCGCGGGCCGCCGGACCGAAGACCTGGATCGGTCCGTCGGAGCGTCCGACGATGTTCATCGACCCGATCGCGTACGTCGTGGGCCAGTCGACCGTGTGGTCGCTGTGCAGGTGGGTGAAGAAGATGCCGCGCACCGAGGAGAGGGCCGATCCCAGGCCGGTCTCCGGGCCGAGGCCGCTCTGCTGCAGACGGCCGAAGGCGCCCACCCCGAGGTCGACGACGTAGACCTTGTCCTCGAACGCGATCGCGGTCGAGGAACCGTGCCGGCCGCCGTCGAGCACGCCGGCCCCCCGGCCGTACCGAGCAGGACGACCCGCGTCCGGGCATCCGGGCGGCCCGCTGACCGTGCCTGCGAGGCGGCGGCCGCCGCCGGCGTACGCATCGTGGAGGCGGTGACCGCCCCGACCGCCCCTAGGCCGACCATCGACAGCAGTCGACGCCGGTCGGTCGCGGGGACTGCGGCGACGGCCTTGTTGATGACATGACACATCTGGATCGGTCTCCTTGGCTCAGGCGGGGACGGGAAGGGCGCGGGTGAGCACCCGGCGGGTGACGATGGCGAGGACGAGGGCGACAGCACCGACGAGTCCGACGGCGGCGCCGAGACCGCCGAGGGCACCGGTGAAGGCGACGACGAGAAGGGGGCAGACGAACTCGCCGAGGAACAGCGCGGCGGTCCACAGTCCCGTGCCGCGGCCGCGCTGCTCGAAGGTGAGGCCGGACAGGGCCCAGACGAGCAGGGTGGGCAGCATCAGGCCGGTGCCTGCAGAGGCGATGACCGCGCCGAGCACGATGACCGGCACCACCGAGGTGGCACCGAGCACGACCAGGCCGATCCCGGCCAAGCCGAAGGCGATCGGAAGCAGCGTGGCGGTGCCGCGGCCGGAGACTCGGCCGAAGGCGTACGCACCGCTGGCTGTGGCGAGGGAGGCGAGCGCCGCGAACGCGCCGATGGCGGGGACGGCAGTGATCCCGGCCGCGTCGAGCACGTAGGGGAGCTCCACGATCGGGGTGTAGAAGACGATGCCACCGACGACCGTGACGGCGCACGGCAGCGCGAGGGCGCGGGTGGGCAACGGCGGGAGCGGGGCGTGCTCCTCGGCGGAAGCGGACTCGCCGGCGGGCGGCCAGATGAGCGCCGCGGCGAGGACGAGGAAAACCAGGCTGGAGGCGTAGAGCCAGAACGGGTTGCGCCAGTCCTGGGCACCCAGCGCCCCGCCTAGCGCGAAGAACAAGGTGGCCGACAGCGATGCGAACACGGTCTGCATGCCGAGCCAGCGGTCGCGCTCGGTGCCGGAGAAGTAGTCCGAGATCAGCGTCGTGCAGCAGGTCATGATCGCCGCCTCGGCGACGCCGACCCCGGCACGGCTGAGCACGATCGCGCCGAGGCCGTCGAGCCACAGCGGCGCGGTGCCGAAGACGGCGTAGACGGCCAGGCCGATGAGCAGGAGCCGCTTGCGGCCGAACCGGTCGACGATACGACCCGCGAACGGCGCCAGCAGCGCGATCATCAGCGCCGGGACGGTGAGCGAGAGCGGCACCAGCGCGGTCGCCGCGCCGCTGTGACCGAAGTGGTCCTGCATCCTGGGCAGGACGGGGGCGAGCAGCACGGCGCCGAGGATCGGCAAGCAGCTCATGAACATCAGCAGGAAGCCCTGGGGGCGTCCGGCGCGCCGGGCAGGCGTGGTGGTGTCGGGCATGGGGTCTCCATGGATCGGGCCGAGACGATGTGACAGCAGTCACAGAAGCGTGGGAGATCCAGGAGGTATTGCGGAAGCCAAACCTGCTTCTGTTGGGTATCAGGCGCGTCGATAGACCGAGGTCAGTCCGCCTGATCCAGACGCACGGCGGCGTGCTTGATCATCCGGCGCAGCCATCCGTGGGCGGGGTCGGCGCGATGGGCGGGGTGCCACCAGAACGCCTCCTTGAGCGGGACCACGTCCCAGGGGCAGTCGAGGATGCGTACGCCGGCGGGCTCGGCCAGCCGGTTCGCGAGCTGTCGCTGCAGCAGGGCGACGCGGGGAGTCCCGGCAACCAGGAAGGGGACCGGGAGGAAGCTCTCGGTGACCACGTGGACGTCGGGCTCGACCCCGATCATGCTGAGCTGGCGGATGGCGGGGGTGAAGGCGGTCGGGGCGTGATGGGTGACGACCCAGGGCATCTCGGCGAGCTGGTCCATGGTGATCGCGTCGCCGACGGCCTCGTTGTCGGCGGACACGACCAGCACCCAGCCGTCGGTGTGCAGCTCGACCGCGGGCAGGTCCTGGAGGAAACCGTGGGGGAGGACCATCCCGTCCACGTGCCGCAGCGACTCCGGCGCCTGATCGACGTCCCCGTGGGTCTGCAGCTGGAACCGGAGGCGTACGCCGGGGGCCTCGCGAGCCAGCTCGGTGGCGAGGTGGTCGCCGAGGACGGTCGTGGAGTAGTCGGAGGCGACGACCGTGAACTCGCGGGTCGAGGTCGCCGGGTCGAAGCCCGGCTCGGCCTCGAAGACCCGGCGTACGCCGACGAGTGCTGTCGTCGTGTTCGGACGCAGCTGGGTGGCCAGGGGAGTGAGGTCGTAGCGATTGCCGGTGCGGACGAGGAGCTCGTCGCCGAAGTGGCGCCGAAGACGCCGCAGCGCGGCCGAGACCGCCGGCTGGCTCAACCCGAGCCGCGCCGCCGCGCGGGTCACGTTGCGCTCTTCGAGTAGCGCGTCCAAAGAGAGCAGAAGGTTGAGATCGAGGTTGCGGAGTGGATCGGTCGCCATGGTCTGACTATAAACGTGGTGTATAGGCGGGATAGGAAATCTGCTCTTCCCGAATAGTTGCGTGCGGTTCAGAGTGGTGCTCGTCACTTCACCACCTCGCATATCCAGGGAGACCTCATGCCCGCCATCACCTCGGCTCTCGTCATCGGCGCCGGAACCGCCGGGACGGCGACCGCGATCCTGCTCGCCGAGCGCGGCGTCTCGGTCGACCTCGTCGAGGCCAAGCCGGACGTCTCCGCCCTCGGCTCCGGGATCACGCTCCAGGGCAACGCGCTGCGGGTGCTGCGCGACCTGGGGGTGTGGGAGCAGGTGCGCGCGGAGGGATACGGCTACGACACTCTCGGGCTGCGGGCTCCCGACCCGGCCGGCACCCTGCTGGTCGAGATGGAGGACCACCGCACCGGCGGACCGGACCTGCCCGCCACGATGGGGATGTACCGGCCCGTCCTGGCCCGGATCCTCCTCGAGCGGGCGGTGGCGGTCGGCGCCAAGGTGCGCTTCGGGATGTCGGCGACCGAGCTCGCCCAGGATGACGCCGGCGTCGATGTCACCTTCGCTGATGGCTCCCAGGGCCGTTACGACCTCGTCGTCGGCGCCGACGGTGTCCGGTCGTGGACCCGGCGCGCGATCGGCATCGACGTCGAGCCGGAACCGGTCGGGATGGGCATCTGGCGGGCCTTCACCGACCGGCCCGACTCGGTCACCCGCACCGACCTCGTCTACGGCGGACCGTCCTACATCGCCGGCTACTGCCCGACCTCGGACGACAGTCTCTACGCCTACATCGTCGAGGCGGCCCAGGACCGCAGCGGTCTCTCGGCCGAGGACGGGCTCGCGGTGATGCGCGAGCTCGCCGAGGCCTACCACGGCCCCTGGGACGAGATCCGCGGATCGCTGACCGACCCGTCCCGGGTCAACCACACCCACTTCGAGAGCCACGTCGTCGACGGCCCCTGGAACCGCGGCCGGGTCGTGATCATCGGCGACGCCGCCCACAGCTGCCCGCCGACCCTCGCCCAGGGCGCCGCCCAAGCGCTCGAGGACGCTGCCGTGCTCGCCGAGCTGCTCACCGCTGCCGACGATCTTGCCTCCGTCTGGCCCGCGTTCACCGAGCGCCGGCTGCCCCGCGCGAAGGCCGTCGTCGAGGCCTCGCTCCAGCTCTGCACCTGGCTGAAAGCGCGCGAGCGCGGTGACGTGCCCGGACTGATGGCCCGAGTCGCCGCGCTCGTCACCCAGCCCGCCTGACCACCCCGATCTCACGAGGAGAAAACCGTGACCGACCCAGTGACCGAGACCATCATCGAGACCCCGCGCGCCGAGCGGCTGATCACCCACCTGCGCCACGTCGACCTGGCCGTACCCGACTACGAGCGGCAGCTGGAGTTCTACACGAACACCTGGAAGCTCAAGGCCGAGACGACCGACAGCGGGCTGGCGTTCCTGGCCGCGGAGGGCTCCCCGGAGCACTACTCCGTCCGCCTGCGCCGTGCTGACGACAAGCGCCTGGACCTGATCGCGTTCGGCGCGGCCAGCCCGGCCGACGTGGACGCGATGGCCGAGCGGCTCGGCCGCGCCGGGGTGAAGCTAGTCAGCGAGCCGGGCCCGGTCCTGACACCCGGCGGCGGCTACGGCTTCCGCTTCTTCGACAACGACGGACGTACGGTCGAGGTCTCCTGCGACGTCGCCGTGCGGCAGCACCGCAAGATCGAGGAGGGCGAGGCGGTCCCGGTCAAGCTCTCCCACGTCGTCATCAACTCGCCCAACCCCGAGCAGACCGTGGCGTTCTACCAGCGCCACCTCGGCTTCGCGCTCTCCGACACCCTGATGCACCCGCGGCTGGGCTCGATGATGTGGTTCCTGCGTACGAACCGGTTCCACCACAGCCTCGCGATCGCCCGCGGGCCCCACGTCGCGCTGCACCACGCCTCCTTCGAGATGCGCGGGCTGGACGAGTACATGCGCGGCACCGGGCGGCTGCTGCGGGCCGGCGTCGAGAAGATCTGGGGGCCGGGCCGGCACCTGGCCGGCAACAACACCTTCAGCTACTTCCTGGACCCGCACGGCAACACCGTCGAGTACACCACCGAGCTCGAGGAGCTCGTCGAGGACAGCTGGCACCCGCATCTGTACGACTTCAGCGACCCGGAGGTCTCCGACCAGTGGGGCACCGCCAACCCGATGGACGAGCTCGTCGCCGGCAAGTCCTTCAACGACCCGGACAAGGGCGTCTTCGTCGCCCCGCCGGTCTGAGGAGGGACGATGAAGCTCGCCACCTATCTCGACACCGATCTCGGAGTCCCGCGCGTCGGCCTGGTCACCGACGACGGCCTGTACCCGTTCGCCGTCCGGCACTCCATGCGCTCGCTGATCGAGGCCGGGCGTGACGTGCTCGACCGGGCTGCCGACCATGCCCGGGCGGCGGAGCCCCTCGATCTCGCCGAGGTCGAGCTGATGGCACCGATCGAACCCGCCTCGGTCCGCGACTTCGTCGCGTTCGAGGAGCACGTCGAGGGCGTACGCCGCTCGGTCGACGGCGTCAGCGGCGTCCCGGACGCCTGGTACGAGGCCCCGGCCTTCTACTTCACCAACCCGCACGCCATCCTGGGCCCGGGTGCGGAGGTCCCGTTCCCCGCCGCCTGCGAGGCCCGCGACTTCGAGCTGGAGGTCGCCGTCGTCGTCGGCGCCGAGGCGCGCTCCGTCTCGGCGCAGGAGGCCGAGACGTATGTCTTCGGCTACACGATCATGAACGACTGGTCCGCCCGCGACCTGCAGGGTCGCGAGATGCAGGTCGGTCTCGGGCCGGCCAAGGGCAAGGACTTCGCGACCACGCTCGGCCCGTGGATCGTGACCGCCGACGAGCTGGACCCCTACCGCGACGAGGACGGCTTCCTCGACCTGCTGTGCACGGTGTCGGTCAACGGCGTCGAGGTCGGCCGCGACCGCCTCTCGAACGTCGGCTGGACCTTCGAGACGATGATCGCGTACGCCTCCCGCGACTCCCGCGTGGTCGCCGGCGACGTCCTCGGCTCGGGCACCGTCGGCAACGGCGGCTGCCTGGCCGAGCTGTGGGGCCGGCGTGACGCGCAGGATCCGCCGCCGCTGCAACCCGGTGACGTGGTCACCCTCGAGGTCGAGGGGATCGGCACCCTCACCAACACCGTCGGGGTCGCGCCGCCCGCACCCGACCTGCCGCCGGTGCGGCGCCGCGCTCCCGCCGCCCGGCTGCGCTGATATCCACCAAGAAGAGGACTAACAGATGTTCGAGTACTTTCCCGGCAACTACGTCTGGAACCTGGGTGTGGTCGCCACGCTCAACTCCGGTGGCCTGATCGACGAGGTCGACCGCGCCTGCCGGCCGTTGAAGGAGCTGGCCGCGCAGGGCTCCGACGTGGGCACCGCCGAGTTCATGGCCGCCTGGCGCGGCGTCGCCGACCAGCTCGAGGAGCAGTCGGCCGAGGCCGAGAAGGCCGGCCACCGGCGTACGGCCGGGCAGAAGCTCTTCCGTGCGTCCGTCTACGTCTCCCAGGCCGAGCGGATGCAGCGCGCGAAGGACCCCGGCCGCAACGCCGAGTACCAGCGCAGCGTCGACCTGCTGGTCCGCTCCTTCGAGCTGCTCGACCAGCCGACGGTCAAGGTCGCCATCCCGTACGTCGAGAACGGCCGCGAGACCACCCTGCCGGCCTACTTCCACCCGGCGGTCGGTGACGGCGAGAGTGCGCCGGTCATGATCGTGTGGAACGGGCTCGACTCGACCAAGGAGATGATGGTCGGCGCCGGGGTCCACACCGAGATGGCCGCCCGCGGGATCTCGACGCTGATGGTCGACTGCGGCGGCGCCGGTGAGGCGCTGCGTCTGGACGGGCTCACCGCGCGGGTCGACACCGAGGCCTGGGCCGCAGCCTGCGTCGACTGGCTCGAGACCCGCTCGGACGTACGTGCCGACCGGATCGGGCTCGTGGGCTGGTCGCTGGGTGGCTACTACGCGCCTCGCGCCGCGGCGTACGAGAAGCGGCTGGCGCTGTGCGTGGCCTGGGGTGCCAACCACGACTGGGGCGCGGTGCAGAAGCGCCGGCTCGACCGTGAGGGCGAGAACCCGGTGCCGCACTACTGGGACCACGTGCTGTGGGTGTGGGGACAGCCCGACATCGACACGTTCATCGACTTCGCCGAGGACGTCAACCTCGACGGCGTGGTCGAGGAGATCACCGTGCCGTTCCTGATCGCCCACGGCGAGAACGACCGCCAGATCCCGCTCTCCTACGCGCATCGCTCTTACGATCAGGCGGTCAACAGTCCGAAGCGCGAGCTGCGGATCTTCACGCCGGAGGAGGGCGCGACCGAGCACATCGGCTTGGACCACTTCCCGCACGTCGTCGGCTTCATCGCCGACTGGGTGGCCGACACCTTCACCGAGCTGGACGCGTCGTGACCTCCCTTGATCGGAGCGATCCCGAAGGCGAGATCGCGAAGACGGTCGCCCGCGTCTCGAACTGGGGTCGCTGGGGCGAGGACGACGTCCACGGCACGATGAACTTCCTCACCGATCAGATGAGGATCGAGGCGGCGGGGCTGGTGCGGACCGGCCGGTCCTACTCGCTCTCGCTGCCCTTCGACATGGACGGGCCGCAGAACGGCTGGCGGCGGCGTACGAACCCGGTGCACACCATGCTCGACACCGGCACCGACGCGGTCGCCGGTATCCAGGGGTTCCCGCACGGGATCGGCGGCGCGGACGACGTCATCGCGATGCCGCTGCAGTGCTCGACCCAGTGGGACGGGCTCGGCCACATCTTCGACCACGGGCAGGCCTGGAACGGCCGCCCGGCGGAGTCCGTGGTCACCTCGCTGGGCGATGGCGTCACCGGGATCGAGACGGTCGCGGACGTGGTCTGCGGTCGCGGGGTGCTGCTCGACGTCGGCCGCGCAGTCGGCACCGACGGTGAGCTCCCCGACGGCTTCGCGATCACCGAGGAGCACCTGGAGCACACGATCGCCGCCCAGGGGGCCAGCGCGGCCGTGGGCCGCGGCGACATCGTCGTCGTACGCACCGGGCAGCTCTCCCGCGCCCGCCGGGGCGTCGCCGCGGGTGAGGGCTGGGGCGGCTATGCCGGGGGAGCGGCCCCCGGTCTCTCCTTCACCACTGCCGACTGGCTGCATCGCACCGAGATCGCCGCGATCGCCACCGACACCTGGGGTTTCGAGGTCCGGCCCAACGAGTTCGACGAGGCCTTCCAGCCCCTCCACCAGGTCGCCATCCCGCACCTCGGCCTCTTTCTGGGCGAGATGTGGGACCTCGACGGCCTCGCCGCCGCGTGCGCTGAGGACGGTCGGTTCGACTTCCTGCTCACCGCGGCGCCCCTGCGGGTCACCGGCGCCGTCGGCGCCCCGGTCAACCCCATCGCCCTGCGCTGACCACGCTGGTCGAGCCGCGAGGCCGCCTGCGGCCGAGCGTGTCGAGACCAACACAGTCCCATCGAGCGCGAAGGCGACCGTGTTGGTCTCGACACGGATTCGTTCGTTCCTCACGAATCCGGCTCGACCAGCGGGGCGGTTGGCGGGGCAATCTGCTGGCGACCGGGCCGGAGACGGCGTCGATGGGCTGCTCGAGAGGGATCCCGGAGCAGCGCCGACCCAGGCGAAGACGATCGAGTCCTCCTCACCCTTGAGATAGCGGTGCGTGCGTACGCCGCCGGTGGCACGGCCCTTGGCGGGGTACTCGCTGAACGGGGTGGTCTTGACCGAGCCCGGCCCCGCGCCGGCAGAGCGATCGAGGTTCCGACCGCCACCGACACCAGGGCCAATGAGAATCCAACGTTCCGTGTGCGCTCTAACGTCCGCCCGAACCGGCACGAACGAGAACGTGCGGGATGGCTTCATCTTGCCGACCGATGCCCGAGGGGTCGTCAACGATGCGATCTCGTCAGCAGTAGGCACGGGGCATCCGGTGCCGACCCCCTGACCGTCCGCTCGCTCGCCCGAGTCTCGCGTTCGGTCTGTGCGACATCGCCGGTGCGCGGCGGTCGCGACCGCCGTCGAGATCTGTCTGTCGACGGCTTCGTCGCGAAGGTGGGCCGTTGACTGTTAACAGTCAACTGTGCCACTCTGGTGACGTTCGCCACATGCGACCACCGTCACAGTCAGCGTCAGGAGACCATCGTGAGCACTCGTCGTACCGCCGTCATCACCGGAGCCGCCTCGCCGAAGGGGATCGGCCTCGCCACGGCCCATCGCTTCGTGAACGAGGGTTGGGACGTCGTGGTCCTCGACCTCGACGCCGACGGTGTAGCCGGAGTGGCCAAGGAACTCGCCGACCACGGCATGGCACGGTCCTTCGGCCACGTGGTGGACGTAGCCGACGAGGTCTCGGTCCTCGCCGCTCGTGACGCGGTTGCGGCGGAGGTGGCCGCGGAGCGGCTCGCTCCGGTCGGCGCGGTGGTCAATGTCGCAGGCATCACCTCGCCGGTGGACTTCCTCGACACCACGCTCGAGTTGTGGAACCGGGTGATGGCTGTGAACGCCACCGGGACGTATCTGGTCACCAAGGCGTTCCTGCCGGCGATGATCGAGCAGGGCTGGGGTCGGGTCGTCAACATGTCGTCGGTCTCCGCGCAGCGAGGCGGCGGAGTGTTCGGCAAGGTTCCCTACTCCTCGGCCAAGGCCGCCGTCCTCGGTTTCACCAAGGCGTTGGCTCGCGAGCTCGGTCCCACCGGCATCACCGTCAATGCCGTGACCCCAGGGGCGGTAGACACCGACATCCGGGTCGGCAGCACGGACGAGCAGGAGGCCGAGATCGCGCGTGCGATCCCGGTAGGGCGGACCGCCACCACCGACGAGGTCGCGGCGTCGATCGTGTTCCTGGCGTCCGAGGACGCCGGCTACCTCACCGGCGTCACGCTCGACATCAACGGCGGAAGCCACCTTCACTGACCCGTAGCGACCCATCTAGGAGTTGAGCATGGATACCGCCGTACTCGTCCATCTGATCATCGCCGTCGTCGGCATCGTGGTCCTGATCGCCTGGGCCAAGATCAACCCGGTCATCTCGCTGGTCGTGGGTGCGCTCTATCTCGGCGTGGCCGGAGGACTGGGATTCGCCGACACGGTCGCCGCAGTCAACGAGGGCTTCGGCAACCTGATGGCCGAGGTGGGCCTGATCATCGGCTTCGGCGTGATGATCGGCACCACCCTCACCGCCACCGGGACCATCCAGCGGGTCGTCGACGGGTTGCTGCGGCTGGTCGGACCGCAGAAGTCGCCGTACGTGCTGGGGTTGAGCGCCGGCATCATCTTCCCCTCCATCTACTTCGACGTCGCCCTGGTCATCCTCGCGCCGATCGCAGGAGCACTCGCCAAGCGCACCGGTCGAAGCATCGCGACGATGGCCGGTTCCTTGGCGATCGGGCTCGAGGTCGCACTGTTGATCGTGGTCCCGGGTGTGGCGGCGGTCGCGGTCGCCGGACCCCTCGGCGTCGACCTCGGCACCCTGTTGCTGTGGGGCATCCCGCTGGCCGTGTTCTTCATCATCTCCAGCATCTATCTCCACGACCGACTGATGCGGCTCATCTTCGACCCGGTGAAGGACCGTGACGACGCCTTCGACGACTCCATCTTCGGTGTCGAGGGCACCGAGAAACCGTCCACCGGCGGCGACGACACTGATGGCGATGGCGATGGCGATGGCGATGGCGATGGCGATGGCGATGGCGATGGCGATGGCCGTGTGAGCGTGGCGACGGCGCCTGCGCCCACCGCGACGAAGTACCGCATGCCGCTGGTGGTCGCACTCCTTCCGGTGATCGTTCCGGTGTTACTGATAGTCGTCGACACCATCGCCCGAGTCGCGGGGCAGGAGGTGCCGCTGCTGTCCTTCCTCGGCAGCCCGGTGGTGGCCCTGCTGATCGGTCTGTTCATCGGCATCCTGCTCGCCGTCCCTGCGGTCACTCGAGACGGCGTCGACGAGCTCATCACCAGGGGAGCCCAGACCTCGGGGTCGATCCTCCTGTTCACCGGGGTCGCGGGCTCCCTCGGCCAGGTGATCACCGAGGTGGGCGTCGCAGACATGCTCAGTTCTGTCTTCCAAGCCAATGCCTCGATTCCGGTGCTTCTGGCCTGGGCGGTCGCCGCCGTTCTGCGCCTGGCGCAGGGCTCTGCGTCGGTGGCAGCGATCACCGCGGCCAGCCTGCTCGCACCGGTGCTCGGCTCGATCGATACCGCGGCGATCCTCATCCTGCTGGCCTCGGGCTGCGGCGCGGCATTCGGTGGCCACGTCACTGACAACACCTTCTGGATCTTCAAACAGATGCTCGGCTTCACCACCAAGGGCACCTTCAAGATCTATACCCTCGCGCAGTCGACCTTCGCCGTCGTCGGCCTGGTCACCTGCCTGGCACTGGACCTGGTGGTATGACGATGTCCGCTACCTCGCGAACCCCCAAGCAGCGCGTCACCTTCGTCGGCGTCGGCGCGATCGGCCTCCCGATGGCGAAGCAGATCCTGCGGCACGGCCATGAGGTCGTCGCCGTCGACCCCGGTGCCGCCCAGAGAGAGCGCGCCGAGGCCGTCGGCCTCCGCGCCGGCGCCACCCCCGAGTCTGCCGCCGAGGCCGATGTGGTGATCTGCATGGTGGCGACCCCCGATCAGCTGCGCACCGTTGCTATCGGCAGCGATGGCGTCCTGAGCCGCATGCGCGCCGGCAGCATCTTCGTCGTCATGAGCACAGTCGGCCCGCAGGCGGTCACCGATCTGGTGAACGTAGCGCCCGAGGGCGTACGCATCCTGGATGCACCGGTGACCGGAGGCGTCGCCCGTGCTCGCACCGGAGATCTGCTCGTCTTCGCTGCCGGCCCCGACGCGACCATCGAGACCGCACGACCGGTGCTCGAGGCGTTGGGCAGCATCGTCGAATGTGGCCCGGACGCCGGCCAGGGGCAGGCGTACAAGGCGGTCAACCAGCTGCTCTGCTCGGTGCACATCGTCGCCGCGGCCGAGGCTCTGGCGCTGGCCGAGCGGCTCGGACTGGACCCCGAACGAGTGTTGCCAGCCGTCGCCGGCGGTGCCGGTGGCTCCTGGATGCTCTCGGACCGGGGACCGCGGATGCTGCAGGGCCTCGACGCCGAGGTCACCAGTGCCATCGAGATCTTCGTCAAGGACGCCTCGCTGGTCACACAGATCGCCGATGACATCGGCTTCGAGGCTCCTCTGATCGCGGCCGCCCGGGCGAAGTACCTCGATGCCCGTGACGCCGGGCTCGGCAAGCACGACGACTCCCAAGTGATCGCGACCTACCGCCAGCAGCACCGAGACCCGTACAGACTCCCGCACGAAGGAAGTGAGTGACATGTCCACCCATCAACCCGCCGCCGCACCAGCTCGGGTCGCCGACAGCGCTGACGAGCATCGGCTCCAGCGCATCCGTGAGGCGGCCCAACGGATCCGGGCGAACGCGCTGGTGCAGGCAGAAGTGCAGGGACAGGGCTACATCGGCCAGGCCCTCGACATCGCCGATGTGCTCGCCGTCCTGTACGCCGACCAGCTCCGTCTGCGTCCCGACGACCCGACGTGGGAGGGGCGCGACCGGTGCCTGCTCTCCATCGGCCACTACGCCCTGGCCCTGTACGCGGCCTTGGCCGAGGCCGGCGTGATCCCGCGTGAGGAGCTGACCACCTACGCCACCGACGGCTCGCGACTGCCGATGTCGGCGATGGCGTCCTACACCCCCGGCGTGGAGATCTCCGGTGGCTCCTTGGGCCACGGCCTCACCATCGCCAACGGCGTCGCGCTCGGCCTCAAGCGCAAGAGCAACGACGCCTTCGTCTACAACATCCTCTCCGACGGCGAACTCAACGAAGGTTCCACGTGGGAGGCGGCCGCGGTCGCCGCCCACCACGGGCTCGACAATCTGATCGCCATCGTCGACTTCAACAACCAGCAGGCCGACGGCAAGAGCAGCGAGATGCTCGGTATGGAGCCCATCGGGGCCAAGTTCGAGGCCTTTGGCTGGGTCACCCGACGAGTCGACGGAAACAACGTCGCCGAGGTCCTCCCGGCGCTCGAGGAGCTCCGCTCCGTCGAAGACCCGGCGCCACGCTGCCTCGTCGTGAACACCAAGCTCGGCAAGGGGGTCGACTTCCTCGAGCAGCGCGAGAAGCTCCACTTCATGCAAGTGGCGCCGGAGGAATGGAAGCTCGCCCACGACCAACTGAAGGAGCAGGCATGAGCACCGTCAACCAGAGCCCGAAGCGGCTCACCTCCGACGCGATGAGCGCCTCGCTCGCCCGCGCGGACCAGCGCGTCACCGCAGCTCCGCTCGGGCATGCGCTCGTCGCCCTGGCCGAACAGGACGAGCGGGTCCTCGGACTCTCGGCCGACCTCGCGAAGTACACCGACCTGCACATCCTGCGTGACGCTTTGCCGGAGCGCTTCTACCAGATCGGCATGGCCGAGCAGGCGCTGCTGGGTGCCGCCGCGGGCCTGGCCATGGAGGGTTTCATTCCGTTCGCGTCGACCTACTCCGTCTTCGCGACCCGGCGCGCCTACGACTTCCTGTGCTTGGACATCGCCGAAGCCAACCTGAACGTCAACATGGTGTGTGCCCTGCCCGGACTGACGACCGGCTACGGCCCCTCGCACCAGGCCACCGAGGACATCGCCATCCTGCGCGGCATGCCCAACCTGACGATCGTCGACCCCGCCGACGCGGTGGACATCGAGCAGGCGGTTCCCCAACTGGCCGCCCACGACGGACCGACCTACATGCGGGTCCTGCGCGGCAAGGTGCCGCGGGTGCTCGACGAGTACGACTACACCTTCGAGCTCGGCAAGGCGAAGCTCATCCGCGGCGGCGGTGAGGTGCTGCTCATCTCTACCGGGCTGATGACCGAACGCGCCCTGGAGGCCGCCGCCGCGCTCGAGGAGGCAGGCGTCGACACCGCCGTGCTGCACGTGCCCACCCTCAAGCCGTTGGACGAGGAGACGATCCGACGCGAGCTCGGCCGCGACCGGTTGGTGCTCACCTGTGAGAACCACACGATCATCGGAGGTCTTTTCGACGCGATCGCCCACATGCTGGTGCGTGACGGGACCGTCCGACGGATCACTCCGGTCGGCCTGCCCGACGAGTTCCTCGACGCCGGCGCCCTGCCGACGCTGGCGGACAGGTACGGCGTCAGCACGGACAAGCTGGTGGAGCGGGTCCTGGGCCTGCGTCGCAGTCAGGACGCCTGAGGACGAGCCGTGACCGCGGCTGCCGGGTCCGCTCACTATCATGGGGAAGACCAGCCACCGACTACCTCAGTCCCGGAGGATCCGTATCCCGTGAGCACCCAGTCAGCCGCCCTGTCCGGCCTGGCACGGACCAACCTCCGTGAACAGGCGCTCTCGGCATTGCGGCAGGCCATCAGCACGGGCGAGCTACCACCGGGCACTCACCTGGTGGAGGTCGACCTCTCCGAGCGTCTCGGCATCAGCCGCGGAACGCTGAGGGAGGCCATGCGACAGCTGCAGCAAGAAGGCATCGTGTCGACGAACGCCCGCGGGCGCCTGGCCGTGCGTACATTGGACGCCAAGGAGGTCGCCGACCTCTTCATCGTGCGGGCGGCACTGGAGTCGGCCGCAGCTCAGACACTGTGTGAGCGGGAGGACCGCGACGAGATCGTCAGTGTCCTGCGCGAGACCCTGCGCATGATGGATGAGGCCGTCGAATCGTCGCTGGAGGAGCGCATCGAGACCGACCTCAACTTCCATCTGACGCTGTGCCGGCTCACCGGCAACGCCACCCTGCTTCACTCCTGGCGCAACCTCGAGGGCGCGATCCGGATGTCCTTCATGTGGGCGGGCGAGGCCAAGGCAGTCGGCAACATGCGGGTCGACCGTCACGCGGCCATCGTCGACGCCATCGAGGCCGGCGACGGGGAGACGGCCCGAGCTGTCGTCCTCGACCACATGGCCGAGGCCTCGGCCAACCTCGTCCGAGGCTGACCGAGGCCGCGACCTCGACGCTGGTCGCCAGGCACGTCAACGGATTCGTTCGTTCCTCACGATTCCGGCTCGACCGACGGGCAAAGGCTGGCGCGGGCTACCTGTTGGCGACCGGCCCGGCGACGGCGTCGATGGGCTGTTCCAGCGGGATGCCGGAGCCGTCGCGGCGCGGGTCGATCTCGGGCAGCTCGATGGGCGCCCCGGAGGCTGCTGCCGCCATGGCAGGAGCGGCGCCGACCCAGGCGAAGACGATCGAGTCCTCGCCCTTGAGGTAGCGGTGTGCGCGTACGCCGCCGGTGGCACGGCCCTTGGCGGGGTACTCGCTGAACGGCGTGGTCTTCACCGAGCCGGTCTCGGTGCCGGGCAGAGCGCTCGAGGAGCCGGCGACGGTCACGACCGCGGCACCCTCGGGGGCGTCGGGGGAGACGACGCCGAAGAAGACGACCTTGGACCCGTGGGCCATCCGGACGCCGGCCATCCCGCCCGCGCTGCGGCCCTGGGGGCGTACGACATCGGCGGGGAAGTGGAGGAGCTGGGCGTCGGAGGTGACGAAGACGAGCGACTCGGTGCCGGTGCGCAGCTCGGCCGCGCCGACCACCTCGTCGCCGTCGGCGAGCTTGATGACCTCCCACTCGTCCTTGTTGAGCAGCACCTCCGGGTTGACCCGCTTCACCACGCCCAGGCGGGTGCCGAGCGCAATGCCGGGACCGTCGGTGGCCAGCGTCGTGAGCGCCAGCGCACGCTCGTCGGACTCCAGCGAGAGCAGCGCGGACAGAGGCAGACCGCCGGAGAGGTTCGGGTCGCCGTGGGTCGGCGGCATCGCCGGCAGGTCGAGCACACCGAGACGTACGAGGCGCCCGCGGGAGGTGAGCACGCCGATCTGGCCGCGCGCGGTCGCCGGGACCACCGAGACGATCACGTCGTGGTTGGCGCGGCTCCCCCCAGATCCAGCAGAGCCAGTGGAGAACGGCTCGGCATCCGAGGAGCGGGCCAGGAGACCGGTCGAGGAGAGCAGCGCAAAGCACGGGTCGTCGGCGACCTCCAGGCTCATCGCCTCGAGCGCCGGGGTGCCGGCGGAGGCGAGCAGCACGGTGCGCCGCGGGGTGCCGAACGTCTTGGCCACCTCGGCCAGCTCGTCGGAGACGACCTTGCGCAGCATCTCGTCGTCGCCGAGGATCGAGTCGAGGTATTCGATCGTCGAGCGCAGGTCGTCGCGCTCCTTCTCCAGCTCGATCTTGGAGAACTTCGTCAACCGGCGCAGCGCCATGTCGAGGATGTACTCCGCCTGCGGCTGGCTCAGGTCGAAGACCGACATCAGCCGCTCCTTGGCCTCGCCGGCGTTGTCGGAGGAGCGGATCAGCTGGATGACCTCGTCGATGTCGAGGATCGCGATCAGCAGGCCGTCGACGAGGTGGAGCCGGTCGGCGGCCCGGTCGCGGCGGAACTGCGAACGGCGGCGGACGACCTCGTAGCGGTGTCCCAGGAAGACCTCGAGGAGCTCCTTGAGGCCGAGGGTGCGCGGCTGGCCGTCGACGAGCGCGACGTTGTTGATGCCGAAGGAGTCCTCCAGCGGCGTCATCTTGTAGAGCTGCTCGAGGACGGCCTCGGGCACGAACCCGTTCTTGACCTCGATGACGAGCCGGGTGCCGTGCTCGCGGTCGGTGAGGTCCTTGAGGTCGGCGATGCCCTGGATCTTCTTCGACTGCACCAGCGTCTTGACCCGCTCGATGATCTTCTCGGTGCCGATGTTGAACGGCAGCTCGGTGATCACGATGCCCTTGCGGCGCCCGAACGGCTCGATCCGCGTGGTGGCGCGGATCTTGAAGGAGCCACGGCCGGTCTCGTACGCATCCCGGATCCCGTCCAGGCCGACGATGGTGCCGCCGGTGGGGAGGTCGGGGCCGGGGATGAACTTCATCAGCGTGTCGAGCTCGGCGCCCGGGTGCTTGATCAGGTGGCGCGCGGCGGCGATGACCTCGATCAGGTTGTGCGGGGCCATGTTGGTGGCCATCCCGACCGCGATCCCGGTGGCGCCGTTGACCAGCAGGTTGGGGATCGCGGCGGGGAGCACGCTCGGCTCCATCTCCCGCGAGTCGTAGTTGGGCCGGAAGTCGACCGTGTCTTCCTTGATGTCATCGGTCATCGCCTGCGCGGCCGGACCCATCCGGGCCTCGGTGTAACGCATCGCGGCAGCCGGGTCGTCGCCGCCGGGGGAGCCGAAGTTGCCGTGACCGTCGATCATCGGCAGCCGCATCGCCCACGGCTGCGCCATCCGGACGAGGGCGTCGTAGATCGCGCCGTCACCGTGCGGGTGCAGCTTGCCCATCACCTCACCGACGATGCGGGCACACTTCACGTGGCCCCGGTCAGGGCGGACGCCCATGTCGTTCATCGTGTAGAGGATCCGGCGCTGCACCGGCTTGAGACCGTCACGGGCGTCGGGCAGCGCCCGCGAGTAGATGACGGAGTAGGAGTACTCCAGGAATGAGGACCGCATCTCGTCCCCGATGTCGGTGTCGAGGATGTGCTCCTCGAAGTCGTCGGGGACGTCCTGCTTGGTCTTGCCGCGTGCCATAAGGGGCATTGTCTCGAATCCCTGTGCGAACGCCACACCGGGCTCGCCGATTGAGCCCAATCAGTCCGCCGGCCCCTTCCGTACGCCGCACATCCGCGTACATTGGCTGTAGAGACCAAACCGTCCAGGAGTCACCGGTTCAACGCACATGGAGGTGCTTGAAGATGGCTGTCACCCAGATCGAGCTCGACAACGAGCTGCTCGCGGAGGTCCAGCGGATCTCCGGCGCGACCACGCCCCAGGAGGCGGTGGAGTTCGCCGTGCGCGAGCTCGTCCTCCGCAACCATGAGGGCGACGCCCCCAAGCACGCCCAGAAGCTGGCGCGGAACTGGGACTACGACGGTTGGCGGGTGCTCAACGAGCGCGACCGCGCCAACGCCGTACGCCACTGACGGCGGGGGCCTGTCCTAGACAGGGACCACCGTGAGGATGTGCTCAAGGCCCTTGAAGTCCCCGGGATTACGGGTGAGGAGCGCAGCCCGGGCGTGACGGGCGGTAGCCGCGATCATGAGGTCGGCTGTTCTGCTCCGTGGATTTCGGCCGCCTGTCTTCACGGCAGCGGCTATCGCGCCATACCAGTGTGCGACCTCGACGCTGTAAGGGATCGGGTCGTACGCGGCGAGGACGGTCCTATAGCGATGCTCGCGTTCCGCGGACTTGATCGGGTCCGATGTGTGCAGCCCGAATGAAAGCTCGCCGACCGTGACGGCCGAGATAGCTACGTGGGCCGCGAGGTCGGCGAGGTCGGGTGGCGGCGCGATGACGACCGAGGTGTCAAGGAGGCCGAGATCGTGGATGCTCATCCCTGCTGCTCTTCTTCCCACGGATCACGAATGGTGTCGTCGATGAATTCGTCGAGGCTGCGAATGTCGGCGAGCCAATCGAGGGCGACATCGTCGTTCGCTCCGGGCTCGTCCCAGCGAGGGATGTTGTCGGAACTGCGCCAGACCGGGGGCTTCGTGTTCGGGACGTGAGGCACGAGATCTGCAACCGGGACGCCGTCGCGGGTCACGGTGAACGCTTCTCCGGCGCGGACGCGGTCGATGATCTGAGCGTTGTGGTTGCGAAGATCGCGTTGCGGAATCGTCGTGCTCATACCGACAGTGTAGCAAGTTCTGCTACGACTGTGTCGCAGTCGGCAACTGGTGCGTACCGCTAGATTTCTCTCGTGACCGCGCAGCAGACTCCGCCGTACCCCTCCCACTGGGAGGCGGACGTTCTGCTGCGCGACGGGCGGACGGCGCACATCCGGCCGATCCGGTCGGCGGACAAGGACCTGCTGGTCGACTTCTACGACCACCGGGTCAGCGACGAGTCGAAGTACTACCGCTTCTTCTCGCCGATGCCGCACCTGTCCGCGCGTGATGTCGCGCGCTTCACCGAGGTCGACCACAAGGACCGGGTCGCCTTCATCCTCACGCTCCGAGGCAGGATGATCGCGGTCGGGCGCTACGACGTGGTCAAGCCGGGGGAGGCCGAGGTCGCCTTCCTCGTCGAGGACGACTACCAGGGCCGCGGGATCGCGCAGATCCTCCTCGAGCACCTCGCCCAGGCCGGACGAGAGCGTGGGGTCACCAAGTTCACCGCCGACGTGCTCCCCGACAACGGCCGGATGATCCAGACCTTCCGCGACGCCGGCTACAAGGTGGCCTCGGTCTACGAGGACGGCGTCATCTCGCTGCAGTTCTCGATCGACGTCACCGACACCGCGGTGGGCCGCCTCGCCCTGCGGGAGCACGAGGCCGAGTCCGCCTCGATCCATCGCTTCTTCAACCCGCGCTCGGTGGCCGTGATCGGCGCCAGCCGACGGCAGGAGACCGTCGGCCAGGCGCTGGTGCGCAACCTGGTGATCGGCGACTTCACCGGCCGGGTCTACATGGTCAACCCCAGCTCCACCGCGGTCAGCGGCATGCCGGCCTACAAGAGCGTCCAGGACATCCCCGACGACGTCGACGTGGCGATCGTCGCGGTCCCGGCCGACGCGGTGCAGGACGTCGTGCTCGACTGCGCGGCCAAGGGCGTGCACGGGCTCGTGGTCATCTCCAGCGGCTTCGCCGAGACCGGCGAGGAGGGCCGCCAGCGGCAGCGCAGGCTGGTGAACCTGTCCCGCTCCTACGGGCTGCGGCTGATCGGGCCGAACGCGCTCGGCGTGATCAACACCGACCCGCAGGTCAGGATCAACGCCAGCCTCGCGCCGACGATGCCGCCGCGCGGGCGCGCGGGCTTCTTCTGCCAGTCGGGTGCGCTCGGCTCGGCGATCCTGGAGAAGGTCAACAACCGGGGCCTGGGTCTGTCGACCTTCGTCAGCGCCGGTAACCGCGCCGACGTCTCCGGAAACGACCTCCTCCAGTACTGGGAGGAGGACGCCTCGACCGAGGTCGTGATGATGTACCTCGAGTCGATCGGTAACCCGCGCAAGTTCTCCCGCATCGCTCGCCGTGTCTCGCTGCGCAAGCCGATCGTCGCGGTCCGCTCGGGACGTACGACGCAGGGTGTGCCGATGGGGCACGCGGTCCGCAAGATCAGCGCCCCGCCGGCAGCGGTCGACGCGATGTTCCGTCAGGCCGGGATCATCCAGGTCGACACCCTCGACGAGATGTTCGACGTCGCCCAACTCCTCGCCCACCAGCCGCTCCCGCGCGGGCGCCGGGTGGCCATCGTCGGCAACTCCGACGCGCTCGGCCTGCTCGCCGCCGACGCCGCCGTCTCGGTCGGGCTGCAGGTCAACAAGCAGGTCCCGCTGCCGACCGAGCCGAGCGCCGAGGACTTCGAGGACGCGCTCGACGCAGCCATCGACGATCCCGAGGTCGACGCGGTGATCTCGGTCTACATCCCGCCGCTCAACGTCTCCGGCGAGGAGATCGCCAACGTGCTCGCCGCGGTCGGTGAGCAGTCCGACAAGCCCCTGGTCACCAGCTTCCTCGGTGCCGAGGGTGTCCCCGAGCTGCTCCGTGTGCCCGACGTCGCCGGATCGACCGCGGGCCGCGGCTCGGTGCCGTCCTACTCCTCGGTCGAGTCGGCCGTACGCGCCCTGGCCAAGGTCGTCGAGTACGCCGTGTGGCTGCGCTCCGCCGACGGCGAGACGCCGTGGCTCAGCGCTGACGAGTGCGACCCGCGCACGGCGCGCAAGATCGTCACCGACGTGCTCGCCGCGCGCCCCTCGGGCGGGGACCTGAGCCGCGAGGACCTCACGATGGTGCTGGCCGCCTACGGGATCAAGCTCTGGAACACCCACCGGGTGACCACGCTCGAGGAGGCGATCTCCGCCGCCGAGGACCTCGGTTGGGACGTCGTGCTCAAGGCGACCATCGAGAGCGTCCGGGAGCGCCCCGACCAGGCCCACGTCGTACGCAACATCGACGACGTCGACGAGATGACCGAGGCCTGGGAGCTGATCACCAGCCGGATCCCGCCCGAGACCGGCGGGCTGACCGTGCAGCGCACCGCGCCGCCCGGCGTCCCGGTCGCGATCCGGTCCATGGAGGACCCGCTGTTCGGGCCGGTGGTCTCCTTCGGCATCGCCGGACCGATCACCGAGCTGCTGGCCGACCGCGCCTACCGGATCCCGCCCCTGTCCAAGCGGGACGCGGCCTCGATGGTGCGCGAGATCAAGGCAGCGCCGATGCTCTTCGGTTACCGCGGCGGCGACATGGTCGACGTCGACGAGATCGAGCGGCTCGTCCTCAAGGTCGCCCAGCTGCAGAACGACCTACCCCAGATCTCCTCGCTCGACCTGTCCCTGGTGCTCGTCGGCCTCGAATACTCGGCGGTCCTGACGGCCACCGCCAGGGTCGACCTGGTTGCCGATCCCCGCTCCGACTGGTTCGTACGCCGCCTCAACCCGGCGGTGGGAGACACACTGCCCGGCTAGGTCGCCGTGGCGCCGCGTGGAAGGATGGGTGTCATGAGCACCCGCACCGATCCGTCACTTTCGGACTCGGCCGACCGCGCCGACGACCTGCGCGCCGAGATCGACCGCACCGGCTACTACCCCGAGGTGGTGGCAGACTGCGTCGCCTCCGCCGTGGCGGGGGAGAAGGTGTCCTCCTTCTTCCTGCACCACGAGCCGACCTTCGACCGTGACGAGGTGCGCCGTCACCTCTCGGTCCTGGTGCTGACCCCGAGCCGGCTGATCCTGGCCCACACCGACGAGCACGCCGGCGACGACCTGCTGCCCGAGCCCTACACCTCGACCTCGACCGAGGCCGTCCGCATCGACTCGGTCAACTCCGTGGTCGTCACCCGGATGATCGCCAACCCGACGAAGGGCTCGAGCAAGCCTGCCGAGGTCGTCATGACCATCGGCTGGGGCGGCGTCAACCGCGTCGACCTGGAGCCCGCGGGCTGCTCCGATCCCAACTGCGACGCCGACCACGGCTACACCGGCGTGCTCACCCCCGACGACTTCTCGCTGCGCGTCTCGGCTGCCGCCGACGGTCACGACTCGGTCGACCGCCTGCTCTCCTTCGCGGAATCGCTCTCGGCTCGCACCCACAGCCGGTGAGCTGATGACCGGGTTTCTCGCTCCTGCGTACGGGGAGCGTTCACTGGGTGACGTCCTGCCGGCGGTGGCGGCCGCCATGGACGTCCCGCTCGGCACCGCGGAGGCGCGACCCGGTCTCGAGCTGCCCTCGGCTGCTGCGTACGTCGTCTTCCTGGTCGACGGGATGGGGACGAACCTGCTGCGGCGCTATGCGCACGCGGCGCCGTTCCTGGCGTCGCTGAGCGAGGACCAGCAGCCCGGCACGGCCGGGGTGCCGTCGACGACGGCGACCAGCCTCACCTCGTTCGGGACTGGGCTGACCCCCGGCGGTCACGGGCTGGTCGGCTACACCTCCCGGATCCCCGGCACCGAGCATCTGCTCAATGCGCTGCAGTGGCCCAAGGACGTCGACCCGGTCGAGTGGCAGCCCAACCAGACCGTCTTCCAGCGGTTGGGGGAGGCCGGAGTTCCGGTCACCGTGATCAACAAGCGGGTCTTCGGTGGCTCGGGTCTGACCATCGCCGCCCACCGCGGCGCGGAGTTCGTCGGCGCCGACCGGGTCGGCGAGCGGATCGCGTCCGCCGTCGCCCTCTCGAAGGTGCCCGGCTCGCTGACCTACCTCTACGACGGCGACCTCGACTGGACCGGCCACAAGTACGGTGTCGCCTCCTCGCCGTGGCTCCAGCAGCTCTCGATGATCGACGCCGAGGCCGAGCAGCTGCGTGACGCCCTGGACCCGTCCGTACGGCTGCTGGTGCTCGCCGACCACGGCATGGTCGACTCGCCTTCGACGTCCCGCACCGACATCGACGACTTTCCCGAGCTCCGCGACGGAGTCGCCCTGGTCGGCGGCGAGGCTCGCTTCCGACACCTCTACTGCTCGCGGGGCGCGGTCGACGACGTGGTCGCGACCTGGTCGGAGAGGCTGGGCGACAAGGCCGACGTGATGACCCGGGAGACGGCGATCCGGCGCGGCTGGTTCGGACCGGTCACGCCGTCTGTGCTGCCACGGCTCGGCGACGTCATCGTCGCCTCCCACGGGAAGCACGCGGTGGTGTCGACGAGCCTGTTCCAGTACGAGACGACGCTGGTGGGGTTGCACGGATCACTCACCCCGGACGAGATGCTGATCCCGCTCCTCGTCTCCTGACGCACTAGTGTTCTCCAAGTGGCTGAGCTGACTTTCTGGACCGGGACGATGGACGCGGGGAAGTCGACCCTCGCACTGCAGACCAACCACAATCACGCGGCGCGTGGCAGGGTGGGCCTCATCTTCACCGTCCACGACCGCTCCGGGGAGGCCGTGGTCACCTCGCGGCTCGGCCTGACCCATGACGCGATCGAGGTCACCGAAGACTTCGACTTCTGGCGTCACACCGTCGATGCGCTCACTCATGGTGCCCGGGTCGACTACTTCATCTGCGACGAGGCCCAGTTCTACACGCCCGAGCAGATCGAGGCGCTCGCGAAGATCACCGACGAGCTGCAGATCGACGTGTTCTGCTTCGGGATCCTCACCGACTTCCGCACCCGGCTCTTCCCGGGTGCTGCTCGGCTGGTCGAGCTCGCCGACCGTACGGAGGTGCTGCAGGTCGAGGCGCTGTGCTGGTGCGGCAAGCGGGCCACCCACAACGCCCGGGTCGAGGACGGCGTCATGGTGACCGAGGGCGACCAGGTCGTCGTCGGCGACACCGACGAGGCCCCTAGTGCGGTCTCGTACGAGGTGCTCTGCCGCCAGCACCATCGCCGGCGCCTGACCGCGGCGCGGGCCCAGTCGGTCTCCTTGGTGCCCGAGCCGCTGCCGTTCGGCTGACCCCGCTGGTCGAGCCGCGAGGCCGCCTGCGGCCGAGCGTGTCGAGACCAACACAGCCCATCGAGCGCCGACGGGACCGTGTTGGTCTCGACACGCCTTCGCCTAGCGGCTCCGGCGGCTCGACCAGCGTTGGCGGTCAGCTCACTCCGGCTTGCCGCCGCCGAACATGATCTCGTCCCAGCTGGGCACCGAGGCGCGCTTACGTCGTGAGGACGCCTTCTTGGCGGGCTTCTGGGTCGTCTCTTCGGCGGCCTCGGGCTCGGTCTTAGCCTCAGCGGTCGCGGGCTCGGCGGATGCCGACTCCGCGACCGGCTCGGGCTCGGCCGGGACCGGGGGCTGCTTCTCCGTCGGCGTCTCCGCGCTGCGCGCGGTCACGTCCTCGTCTTCGAGAAAGGCCTCGAGCGGAGTGTCCACGTCGACCGGAGCCGACTTGGCCGCCGGAGCAGGCGTCGGCGCCGGGGGAGGAGTGGCCGGTGCGGCAGGAGCCGCCGGCGTCGAGCTCTGAGCACGGCGCCGCCGGGCGGCGAGCATGTCGTCGGTGACGGCCGGCTCCGGCGCCGGAGCCGGGGCCTCGAGCTTCTCGCCGGTCAGCCAGCGGGCGTCGTCGTTCTCGAGCTCGACGAAGTTTCCGGGGATGTCGTAGGTCAGCTCGGCGATGCCGGAGCGTTCGGGCGTCTCGTACTCACCGGTGAGCTTCCAGCGGCCGTCGGGACGCCGGTAGGAGTCCCAGTTGACCGAGTCGGGGTCGGTGTACATCGTCTGGAAGTGAGCGCCGACCGCCTCGCCCAGGGTGCGGGCGGTGCTGGAAGCCTCACCGGGCCGACGTCGTACGGAAGCCTGCTGGGCACGCTGCGCCATGTGCTCGCGCTCGGCGAGAACGGGGCCGGCGAAGGCCAAGATCTTCTCGACCGTGGTGCCGGCGACAGCGGCGACCTCCTCGGCACTCTCGCCCGCACGGATGCGGGTCTGGATGTCACGGGGCCGCAGGCTGCTGCTCGGGGTCTTGTTCACGGTTTGCTCCGATCGGCGGGTCGACACAGCCTCGAGTGCTGCACGGAGACGGTCGTCGATGTCGGCGGTGTATTCACGGTCCTCGTCATCGACGAGAAGCATGCGTAGACCATCGTCACTGACCGAGATGAGCCGCAGAAGGACGGGTCCAGCCTCATCCGGAGCCTGCTCTTCGAGCTGGCCCGGAGTCAGGGGCAATCCTTCGGCTGACATCCTCTTCTCAATTCTAGATACGGTTGTGACGACCCTACGCCACTGACCTGCATCGTATGGGGTGCCCATGCGGCGTGGTCGTGGCATTTGGGGTTTTTGGGACCTGCGAGGCGACCATTTGGCAGTGGAACAGACGCTGACCCTTCTCGTGCTCGACCTGGTCGGGTGCTTCGTCTTCGCGCTCTCGGGCGGCCTGATGGCGGTCCGCAAGGAGCTCGACATCTTCGGGGTGATCGTCCTCGCCTGCGTCACCGGCCTCGGCGGCGGCTTCCTCCGCGACATGGCCATCGGCGCGACACCGGTCGCTGCGCTCTCCGACTGGCGCTACCTCGTGGTGCCGATGACGGCCGGTCTGCTGACCTTCTACTTCCACCCGGCGCTGGGCCGGCTCGGGACGCTGATCAACGTCTTCGACGCCCTGGGTCTGGGTCTCTTCGTCATCGCCGGGGCGGTCAAGGCGCTCGACTTCGGGCTCTCTCCGCTCGCCGCCGCGGTCATGGGCCTGGCCACCGGCGTCGGCGGCGGTGCGATCCGCGACGTGCTCGCCGGCCAGGTGCCGGTCATCCTGCGCCGCAGCGTCTTCTACGCGATCCCGGCCTTCGCCGGTGCGGCGATCGTGGCCTTCGGTCTGTTCCTCGCGATGCCCCAGTCGCTGGTGATGGCCACTGCCTTCGTCGTGTGCGTCGGCTGGCGGCTGCTGGCGATGTGGCGCCACTGGGAGGCGCCGCTGCCGCGGGGGTCCGCCTCGGTCTGAGGCGCCTCGCCGTGCTCAGTGGTCGGAACAGCAGGGGATCTGGTGGCGCACCTCGAACGGCACCAGGCCGTCTGCCGAGCGCTGGACCAGCAGTACGCAGCGCCCCTCACGCCACACCGGTCGCGCGAACCCGGTGAGATCGAGAGTGTCGTCCGGGTCCAAGGCGGTCCCGGCCAGCCCCTCGACGATGTCGACGACGCTGTCCGACTCCACCGTCGCCACCGTGGTCACGGTCTCGATCCTGGTGCGGCCGGGGTAGCGGGCCAGGCGCCCGGCGCTGCGCGCGGCGGCCTCGTTGATCGCGGGGGAGTCGGTGGTGACGTACGCCTGGGGGAGCCCGTCGGCGAGCAGAGCGGTCAGCTCCTCGACCGCCGGGCCGTCGGGCCAGTCCAGGACGGCGACGAGGCGGGCGGTCGGCTCGCGCACGACATGGGTGCTGATGACGTACGCATCCTCGGGCTGCCCCGCGCCGAGCACCTCGTCCAGGCGGTGGACGAGATGCTCGGCGGCGGCGAGGTCCCGGGCGTCGGCGTCGACGGCCAAGGGTCGGGTGGTCATCGAGTCGGGACGACCCAGACCGGGTTGGTGTAGAACCACAGGTCGACCCACGGGTCGGCGTCGCCGACGACGTCGATCGCGGGGCCGGCCGGGTCGACGCTCGCGCCGAGGTAGCCGGGCTGGGACCGGTTGGCGTCGGTGCCGCGGACACGTACATAGAACGCCTCCTCGACCCGACCGAGGTCGTAGCGCAGCTGGAAGGTGCCGCTGCGGCCCGAGGTGTCGGTCTGCTCGATGACCTTCGTGTCGGGCGCCTTCCAGGTGTCGCGGTCGGAGACGTACGTCGGGTCGACCGCTCCCCGGATCACGTCGACCCGGTTGAGGCTGGGGAGGAACTGCGACCAGTTCGGGACGTCCTGGGCGGCGATGGTGACGACCAGCGAGATCCGGCTGCCCTTCTTCGCCTTCAGGGTGCCGCCGAGGCTCTCCGAGCCACCGTCGGAGGAGACGACGCGGACGTCGACCGACTTCACCAGCGCACCGTGGTCGACCCAGACGCGGCCGTTGCGCAGGCCCTTCATGACCGCGCCGTAGCTGCGTTCGGAGGCGCCGACGTGGGTGCGGCTGTAGTAGCCCGGCCAGTAGTCGCCGGCGGTGGTGTTGAGGGAGCCGGCGTAGACCGGGTCGCCGTAGCGGCCGTTGGCGTTGAACGAGGCCGAGTCGGACCCGTCGGGGCGGCGCGAGGTGGTGCCCCAGTTGACGTGGGAGTCGGAGTTGGCGCTGATCGACCACGGCTTGCCCTCGGCGAGCAGCGAGTCCCACAGGCCGCCGACGGTCGAGGTGAACCAGTCGAAGCCGCCCCAGGAGCGGTAGGACTCGGCCGGGTAGCCGGGGAAGGAGTTCGGGCCCGGGCTGTTGCCGTAGTAGCCACGGGCGCTGCCCGGGCCGTAGCCGGCGGGCAGGCCTGCAGCCTGGTGACCGGGGGCGCCCTCCCAGCCGATCGCGACCCGCGGGTCGGCGTCGCGCCAGGCGCGGACCTCGTGGGGGCTGTCGATGCCGTTGCGGGCAGGGTGGTTGGCCAGGAAGAGCGCGTCCGGGACGCGGCGCTTGTCGACCTGCTTGCCGAGCCACTGGATGCCGGCGACGGCGAGCGCCTCGTTCTGCGGGGTGTTGCCGCTGGCGCCCTTGACGGAGCCGTCGTAGTCGTTCTCGAACTGCTTGAGCACCGCGACCTCGTTGGCGCCGGGCGCGACGAAGACGGTGCCGTGCTCGGCGGCCGGGATGTTCCACTCCAGCCCTTGGAAGATCAGGGTGTCCTTGAGCACCTTGCGCGCAGCCACGATGTCGGGGTTGACCAGGTCGACCCCGATCCGGGCGTGGGTCGCCCCGCCATGGTCGGTGATGACCAGCCAGTCCAGGCCGTACGCCGCGCCGTGCTGGGCCTGGTCGATGACCCGGTACATCGCGTCGGAGCTGTGCTGGGTGTGGATGTGGTGGTCGCCGGCCAGCCAATATCGGATCTTCGCCCGGTCGCCGCCCCTCGTGGTGGCGACGGTGGCGGCCTCGGCCATCGCCGGGGTCACGCCGGTCATGCCGGCCATCCCGGCGGTCACTGCGCCGGCGATCCCGGCCGCGCGAAGCAGGTTGCGTCGGGTGACCTCGGCGGGCCGCAGGTCGCCGTCGGACGCGTCCGACGAGGCGGCGAGGGTGATCTCGTCGACCTCGTGGGAGTGCGTGTGGCCGTGCTCAGGGCCGTGCTCATGGCCGTGCTCGTGGCCGTGAAGGTGGCTGTGATCGTGGGAGTGGGGGCGGTGCTCGTTCGACACGTTGATTCCTCCGCGTGAGATGTGGCGTCTCCGCGTGCCCGAGCAGCGGCGCCCGTCGAGCCAAGCGCCACCGGATGGCCGGGGTGCGTCCGCGGGTTGCCCGCCCGATGAACATTGCCGAGGCGTCACCCACGTCGGCCGAGACGTCACTCCCGTCGGTCGAGGCGTCGCCCCCGTCGTTCGAGACGTCACATACGCAGACCGAGACGTCACCCACTTGCGAGTAAGGCTACCCTTACTCGCGTGAAGACAGCCGGCCGCCGAGACGATGACGCCGAGACCCTCGCAGACCTCCTGGGAGGCGCTCGCGGAGCGATCGACGCCACCATCCCGCCGGTCGCGTTCGCGGTCGGCTGGCTGGTCAGCAGAGAGCTGTGGGTGGCGACCGTGGTCTCCCTGGTGGTCGCTGCGATCGTCGCGGTCTGGCAGTGGCGCAAGGGCCGCAAGCCGCGCGCCGTGCTGCTGGGCGTGGCCGGGGTAGCGGTCGCCGCGATGATCGCGCTGCGTACAGGACGGGCGGAGGACTTCTTCGTGGTCCAGCTCGCCGCCAACGCGGCGAGCGCCCTGGTGTGGTTGGTCAGTATCGTGTTCCGCTGGCCGCTGCTGGGTGTGGTCGTCGGCCTCATCCTGCGGCAGCGCGGAGCCTGGCGGCGCGACCCGGCGCTGCTGCGCGGATACTCCCGCGCGAGCTGGGTCTGGGTCGGCCAGTACGTCGTCCGGGTCGCGGTCTTCGCACCGCTGTGGTGGTCCGGCGACGTGTTCGCCCTGGCCGTGGCGAGGGTCGCACTCAGCTGGCCGTTGGTCGCGCTGTGCCTGCTGGTGAGCTGGATCGTCCTGCAGCGCTCGCTCCCGCCCGAGCATCCCGGGCTGCGGCACCCTCAGGTGCCCGAAGGCGTCCTCAGGTGAGGGCGGCCCGGAGCAGGTCGTAGAGACGCCTGGTGGCGCGCTGCTGGTCGCCGTCGCGGATCACCAGCGCGAGCCCGGCCCGCACCTCGGCGTCGACGATAGGGGTGGCGACCAGGTCGGTGCCGCCTGCCATGGACCCGGCAAGGACGCAGACGCCCAGGCCGCGGGCGGTGAGCCCGAGCAAGGTCTCGGGGTTGGACCCGGACAGGTCGACCTTCGGCTCCACGTCTGCCCGCGCGCACGACTGTTCGAAAGCCGTACGGATGCCGGTGCCCGGTGGGATGCACAGCACGGTCTCCTCGTGGAGATCGGCGAGCCGCGGCTGGCCGCCGGCCAGGCGGTGGCCGGGAGGGGTGATCACGGCGAGCTGCTCGTTGCTGACGGACTCCGTGGCCAGGCCGTCGATGACGGGACCTGCGTGAGAGATCAGGCCAAGATCGAGCTCCCCGGCCAACGTACGCCGCTGGAGGCGGTCCGAGGTGTCCTCCACGAGCTCGACGGTGACACCGGGATGCTCTTGGTGGAAGGCCGCGACGGCGTCGAGGAATCCGGGGATCGTGCAGCCGGCGATCATCCCGAGGCGGACGCGGCCGCGGATCAGGTCGCGTAGCTCGTCGGCGCTCTGCCGCACCCCCTCGACCGCGCGGATCGCCTCGCGGGCGCGGGGGAGAAGCGTCTCGCCGGCGTGGGTGAGTCGTATGGTGCGCGGTCCCCGGACGAGCAGGTCGTGCCCGAGCTCGCGCTCGAGCTTGGCCAGCTGGGCGCTGATGCCCGACTGGCTGACGTGGAGCCGTTGCGCCGCGGCCGTGAACGAGCCGTGGTCGACGACGGCGACGAAGTAGCGGAGCTGGCCTATTTCCATCACCATTGATGCTAGCAAGTAGCAGAACTATCTGTTTGAGTGTTCGCTCGGCTCGGGACAGGCTGGGAGATGAAAGCCGAACCGACCTGAGGAGATCCGATGACCGCATCCGCTGCCGAGCTCGCCGAGGCGTACTTCACCGCCTGGCAGGAGCGCGACTTCACCCGCCTCCACACGCTGCTGGCCGACGACGTGAGCTTCGCCGGCCCGCTCGCCACGATCGAGGGCGCCGACGAATGCGTCGCCGGACTCGAGGGCATGGCCCAGGTGCTCGACAAGATCGAGGTGAAGGAGCGGCTCGCCGACGGGCCGAGCGTGATCACCTGGTTCGATCTGCACACCACCGTCGCCGAACCCGCCCCCACCGCCAACTGGATGCGCGTCGAGGACGGATTGATCGCCGAGATCCGGGTCGCCTTCGACCCCCGCGGGATCCTCGCCGCTCGCGGTTAGGCGACCTACTGGCCGCGTGACTGCGTCCGGGCGGTCTCGCGGATGACCTCGGCCACCAGGTCGGGATCATCGTTCATCGGTACGTGCCCGCAGCCCGCCAGCCATCGGTGGGTCGCGTGCGGGAGGCGCCGCGCGGCCACCTTCGCCTGATAGGGGAGAAGGGTGAGGTCGCGCGTCGCCCAGGCGATGGTGGTCGGTACGTCGGTCTGCACCGTCCCGGGATAGCGGTAGGCGCTGCTGAAGAAGGTCTTGATCCCCTCGCGCGAGGCGACCATGTTGGCTGTGTCGCCCGCCGCGACCGCGGGGTCGATCCGCTCCGGGTGGGCGAAGAAGCAGCCCATCGTGGCCGTACGCACCACCCGCGACTGCAGCACCGTCCCCGCCACCGGCGCCAGCGGCCGCGCGACCGCCTGGATGCCGGCGAAGAGGCCCCTCACATAGAGGTAGTCGACGCCGTTGACCCAGAACCCGGCAGGGGAGAGCGCCGTCACCGACCGGGCGTGCCCGGAGTCGCCCATCTCCAGGGCGAGCAGCCCGCCGAGGCTGTTGCCGGCCACGTGCGGCCGCTCGATCTCGAGCGCGACCCGGAGTGCGTTGAGCTCGTCCGTCACGGCCGCCCGCACCGTACGCCCCGCCAGGTCGAACGCCGGTGACTCACCGTGCCCCGGCAGGTCGACCGTGATCACGTCGAACTCCCCGGCCAGCCGCTCCACCACCCCGCCCCACGCCTGCCGACGGTGCGCGATGCCGTGGATCAGAAGCAGCGGCTCCCCGCTGCCGGTCCGTTCGTACGCGAGCATCCTCGCTCCTTCGGTTGCCTCTGGGTGTCCTGCCGATGGCCGGGAGCCTACGTCTCGGCAGGGCCCGAATGTGGGTCCGGCGGACCGATGCGCTAATGTTTCACCCGCAACGCGTGATTGGCGCAGTGGTAGCGCACCTCGTTCACACCGAGGGGGTCACTGGTTCGAACCCAGTATCACGCACAAGCGAAACCGGGCCTTGACTAGGAGTTCTGCTAGTCAAGGCCCGGTTCGTTTTGGTTCATGGGCGTGCGGCTGCTTGGGCTGCCCGATCAGACTGCGCGATCAGTCGTTCAGAGACGCCGCGGGAGCGGCGCCGGCTTCGACGGCAAGGCGGGCTTTGCCGGTCGCGGGGCCGAAGATCGCAAGCGCGAGCGCCCCGACCACCCAAGTGCCGGCGATGAAGTAGAAGACGGCCTGGTAGCCCAGCCCGCTGTAGAGACCGGCGATGATCAACGGGCCTGCGGCGTTGGAGAGCCGGCCGAGACCGTATGAGAGCGACGTGCCGAGTGAGCGGCCCCTGGTGTCGTAGAGCTCGGGGGAGTAGGCGTAGGCAAGGGCCGTATAGCCGCGCTCGAACAGGTTCACCAGGAACCCGAAGGCGACGATCAGCAGCGGGGTGAAGGTGAGCCCGTAGAGCAGACCGGAGCCGGCGATGATCAGGCCGAAGACGACCAGGCACCACTTGCGCTCGTAGCGGTCGGTGACCAGCGAGGCTAGGAAGGAGCCGAGCGGGGCGCCGATGGTGGTCAGCGCGACGTAGAAGATCGAGTCCTCGACGCTGACGCCCTCGGCCGCGAGCAGGGTGGGTGCCCAGGAGGAGAAGCCGAAGAAGCCGATCGTCTGGGAGATCCACAGCACCGAGAGCAGGATCGTCGGGTAGAGGAATCGCTTGTCCTTCAGCATCGCCAGTCCGGCTCGGGTGGCAGGGCCGGCGTCGAATGGCGGCAGCGGTTCGGGGAGGGTGCCGTGCTCGACGGTCGCGTCGCGCTCCAGGCCGGTCAGAATCTCCTCTGCCTCCGCATGGCGCCCCCGCGACTCTAGCCATTGCGGCGACTCCACCAGGCGGCGTACGAAGAAGAGGAAGAGGACACCGAGAGCGCCCCACAGGAATACCAGGCGCCAGGTCCAGTCCGCGATCGGGACCACCGCGGAGGCGATCAGGTTGGTTGCGGGGGTGCCGCAGATGCCAATCATGATGACGTACGCCTGGAACTTGCCGCGCTTGGCGCGCGGGAAGAGCTCATTCATGTAGACCACGGCGACCACGGTCATCGCGGAGAGTCCGGCGCTGGTCATCACCCGGAAGAAGCCCATCGAGACGATGTCCCAGGCGAAGACGCTGGCGAAGGACCAGATGGAGAACCAGATGGTGGTCGCCACGAGCGTACGTTTCCGGCCGAGCCGGTCTGCCAGGCCGCCGGCGACCACGGAGCCGATGAACATGCCGACGAACGAGAGCGAGGTGACGTAGGCGATGTGGTTGATCGTCACGCCCCACTGCTCGCGCATCACCGGTGCTGTCGTGGCGAAGGTGTTGATGTCGGCGAACTCGAAGAAGTAGGCGAACGCCAGAGCCACGGTGGCGGCCTTGTGGAACCTGGAGATCGGCAACCGGTCGAGCCGGTTGGCGGCGTTGGTGGGGGTGAGGTCAGGCACTGTGCTCTCCTTCGGGCCAGTACAAGTGCATGGGGTTGTCCACGAGCAGCGCCTGCTGCAGCTCGGGGGTAGGGGCGATGTGAGGGATGTGGTCGACCAGCAGGCCGTCGTCGGGCATGTGATCCTTGAGGTTGGGGTGGGGCCAGTCGGTGCCCCAAAGAACGCGGTCGGGGAAACGTTCGACGACCGTTCGGGCGAACGGGACGACGTCCCGATAGGCCTGCCGCTGACCGTCGAGCGCCGGCGGGCCGGTCACCGTGAGACGCTCGGGGCACGAGACCTTCACCCAGACGTCGTTCGCCGCGACGAACGCGAGGAACTCGGCGAACTCGGGGCCGTCCGGGTCCCGGGTCACGTCGGGACGGCCCATGTGGTCGACGACCAGCGGGACCGGCAGACTCGCGAAGAAGTCCTTCAGGCCGGGTAGGTCGGCGGCCTCGAAGTAGATCACCACGTGCCAACCGAGCGGTGCGATCCTCGCCGCGATCGTCTCTAGCACCTCGGTCGGGGTGACGTCGACGAGGCGCTTGACGAAGTTGAAACGTACGCCGCGCACGCCGGCCTTGTGGAGCCGGACGAGCTCATCGTCGGTGACGTCGGCCCCCACCGTCGCGACGCCGCGGGCGCGGCCCCCGGAGTGCTGGAGCGCGTCGACCAGGGCGCTGTTGTCGGCACCATGACAGGTCGCCTGGACGAGGACGTTGCGGGCCAGCCCGAGACGGTCGCGGAGAGCGAAGAGCTGGTCCTTGGAAGCGTCGACCGGGGTGTACTTCCGCTCGGGCGCGAACGGGAACTCTGCGGCGGGACCGAACACGTGACAGTGCGCGTCGACCGCGCCTTCGGGGAGTTTGAAGGCGGGCTTGGTTGGTCCTTCGAACCAGTGCAGCCAGCCGGGGGTGACCGTGACCATCGGATCAGTCCTTGTAGGTGAGGCCGAGCTCGGCGAGCTTCCGGCGCATGTCGTAGATGTCGAGGCCGAGCTCGCCGGCTTCGAAGCGTGTCCGCTTGTCGGCCTCGGCGTCTTCGCGCCTGCGCGACGCCTCGGCGACCTCGGCCGCGCGTGCGGCCGGGACGACGACTACGCCGTCGGCGTCGGCGACGACGACGTCGCCGGGGTTGACCAGCGCGTTCGCGACGGTGACCGGGACGTTGACCGAGCCGAGGGTCGCCTTGACGGTGCCCTTGGCGTTGATCGCGCGGGAGAAGACCGGGAAGTCCATCTCGCGCAGCTCGTCGAGGTCACGGCAGCCGCCGTCGATGATCAGCCCGCGGGCGCCGCGGCTACGCAGCGAGGTGGCCAGCAGCTCGCCGAAGAATCCGTCCTCGGACTCGGTCACGCAGCCGGCCACGACGACATCGCCGTCCTGGACCTGCTCGGCGGCGACGTGCAGCATCCAGTTGTCGCCGGGCTGGAGCAGCACGGTGACGGCCGTGCCGCAAAGCCTCGCACCCTCGTAGATCGGGCGGATGTAGGGCCGCATCAGTCCGAGCTGCCCCATCGCCTCATGGATCGTGGCGACGCCGAACTGCGCCAGGGCGTCGACGGCCTCACGGTCGGCGCGCGTGATGTTGGTGTGAACTACTCCGAGCTCGTGCACGTGGTGGTCTCCTTGATCGGGGGCGCGCTCAGCGGCCCTGGGCGGTGAGCCGCTGGTCGAGGCGGGGGTAGACGCGCCGGGCGTTGGTCTCGGTCAGGGCGGCGAGCTCGGCCTCGGTGAGGGCGTTGCGGGCGGCGTACGTCTCGACGTAGCGGCGGGTGTCGTCGAAGTGGTGACCGGTGTCCGGGTCGATGCCTCGTACGGCGCCGATCATCTCCGAGGCGAACAGCACGCTGCTGTGCGGAACGACGTCGAGGAGGAGGTCGATCCCGGGCTGGTGGTAGACGCAGGTGTCGAAGAAGACGTTCCTCAGCAGCGTCTCTGTGCGATCCGGCTTGTCGAGTGCCTGGGCGAGCCCGCGAAAGCGACCCCAGTGGTACGGCACCGCGCCGCCGCCGTGGGGGATCACCAGACGCAGATCGGGGAAGTCGGCGAAGAGGTCTCCGGTCAGCAGCTGCATGAACGCGGTCGTGTCGGCGTTGAGGTAGTGCGCCCCGGTGGTGTGGAAGGCCGGATTGCAGCTGGTGGAGACGTGGATCATGGCCGGTACGTCGAGCTCGGAGAGCTTCTCCCAGACCGGGTACCAGGACCTGTCGGTCAGCGGAGGGGAGTCCCAGCGGCCGCCGGAGGGGTCGGGGTTGACGTTGACCGCGACCGCGCCGAGCTCGGTGACCGCCCGCTCGAGCTCCGCGACGGTGGTCGCGGGGGAGACGCCGGGCGACTGCGGGAGCATCGCGCCGGCGGCGAACCGGGTCGGGTAGAGGTCTGCCACCCGGGTGCACAGGTCGTTGCAGATCCGAGCCCACGCTGTGGAGGTCTCGAGGTCGCCGATGTGGTGGGCCATGAACGATGCCCGCGGGGAGAAGACGGTCATATCGATGCCGCGCTCGTCCATCTGCCGCAGCTGGTTGGCCTCGATGGTCTCTCGGATCTGGTCGTCGGAGATCCGTGGCCCGGCGGGGTCCGGGGCCTTGCTCGGGTCGGTGAGTGCGGCGACCTGGGCGTCGCGCCACTCACCCAGCGGCGCCGGGGCCGTCGTGTAGTGGCCGTGGATGTCGATGATCATGCGGAGGCTTTCTCGGTCGGGGCATCGGCGGCACCCGGGACCATGGCCTGCCCGGCCATGATCAGGCGAGCCGTACGCAGCAGGGCGGATCGGATAACGGTCGTGGGGTCGTCGGGGTCCAGCCCGAGGGTCACGCTGAACTCACCGCTGGGGTGCTCGACGCTGAGCGTGGTCTCGGGGCCGTCCGCGGTCGCGGTGACGGGGGGAGCGATGGCGAGGTCGTAGGCGACGGAGCCGGGCAGCACGGCCGCGGTCGCCGCGGTGACGGCCGCCAGAACGCCGATCGAGCGGTGGGTGCGGTGCGGGATCAGGCTGCGGGTGCAGATCGCGCCGCCGTTCCTCGGGGCGGAGACGAGCGTCATCTTCGGATAGCTCTTCGCTGTCACGTCGCCCAGGCCCATCGCATGACCGGTGACGATCCGAAGCGCCTCGACCCGGGCCTTGAGCGCGTCGTCGGTGTCGATCTCCTCGAGGCTCTCGGCGCCGGTCGCGCCCAAGTCGCGGGCGTCGACGATCACCAGCGGCTGGCCGTTGTCGATCATGGTGACGTCGATCTGACCGACGCCGGCGACGTCCACGGTGTCGCGTACGTTGCCGGTCGGCAGCAGGCTCCCGGCCACCGATCCGGCGGTGTCGAGGAACCCGATCCGCACCGGCGCCGCCGTGCCCGGGACGCCATCGATGCGGGTGTCGCCGTCGTATCGTACGAAGCGCTGGCCGTCCGGCCCGGCTGGAGTCTCAACGGTGATTTCGGCGACCGCGCCGGTGTTGCGGGTCAGAACGCGAGCGGTGGTGGTGTCACCGGTGGGGGCGACCATCCCGGTCTCGATCGCGAACGGGAGCACCGCAGCCAGCATGTTCCCGCAGTTGGAGGTCGTGTCGACCCGGTCCGAGTCGGGCTGGAGCTGGGCGAAGGTCCACTCGACGTGGACGCCTGATGCGGTCCCCGGGGCGACGATGCCGACCTTGCTTGTCAGAGGGTGTCCGCCGCCAAGGCCGTCGACCTGGAGCGGGTCGGGGGAGCCCATCACTGCCAGCAGCACCGCGTCGCGGCTCGCGGTGTCGGCGGGCAGGTCGCGGGCGTCGAAGAACGGTCCGCGGGAGGTCCCACCGCGCATGAGGAGACACCGCACAGGCGCCCGGTCTCTCTGGTCCATGGTTGCTGCCCCTTTCGTGGGGTGTGTCTCGTGACGCTCGTCACGGACCATAGATCATCTACAAGATTGTTAGCAATCTCGTTGACCAAATCATGAACGAGCAGGTGATCGCGGCCTCGGGCCCAGCGCGCGGTATTGTCAACAATGTTCGAATCGACGTTGAGCGTGATGACAGAGAGGACGCGATGGACGACGCCCAGGTGCGCGAGGCGCTGCGGGAGGCGATTCTGAGGGGAGAGTTCGTGCCCCGGCAGCGTCTGGTCGAGGTCGACCTGTGCGAGCGATTCGGGGCTAGGCGGTTCGCAGTGCGTGCGGCGCTCCAGGATCTGACTGCCGAAGGCCTGGTCGAGCGTCAGCCGAATCGCGGGGCGCGGGTCCGTGAGGTCAGCCTGGACGAGGCCATCGAGATCAGCGAGATCCGCCGTGTCGTCGAAGGCCTCGTGGCCGCGCGAGCGGCCGAGCGGCTGACTGATGCCGACGCGAGTCGATTGAAGTCGATCGGCCAGCAGATGCGGACGGCCGTCGAGACAGGTGAGGCCGGGACGTACAGCGATCTCAATGCCGAGCTGCACGCGACGCTGCGTGAGATCGCTCGGCACGAGATGGCCAACCGGATCATCGCGCAGTTGCGTGGACAGATGGTTCGCCACCAGTTTGCGCTCTCTCGCGTGCCGGGGCGCTCTGTCGCCTCGCTCGCCCAGCACGAAGCAGTGATCGATGCCGTCGTCGCCCGTGACCCGGCAGCGGCAGAAACGGCGATGCAGGCACACATCACGTCGGTGATCGAAGCGCTCCGCGCGCTCGGACGGTAGCAAGGCAAGTCGCTGTGTCGCCCGCCTGAATCGAGCTCACGACCGTAGTGGCCAGCAAACTGTCGGCGCCTACCGCTACCTTCTGGCGTACCGCAGATCGCGGTCGGCTCCCTGCAGGGGTCGAAGACCTCTGAGGAGTACGGGCGATGGCGAACATCCTGGGCAGACTGGTGGGCGGCAAGGGGCCGTCGCGAGAGCTGCGGGACGCGCTGAAGGCGCTGCTGCTCGAGTCCCAGGAGCTGTTCGACCAGGCGGTCGGCTATGTGCACGACGGGTCGACGCCTGAGGTGCTGATGGCTCTCGATGGTCGGGATACGAGTGCGGTGAACACGGTCATGGGTGCCCCGGGAAGCGCGACTTCCTACCGCTGGGTCGACCAGGCGCTGGCCGGCCGGACGCGAGAGGTCACCGAGTGCACCCCGGACCGCATCAGCGCGGCCCGTTCCAACCTCTATGAGGTGGACGGGAGCCTCACGATCGAGCAGGAAGTACGCCTCGCCCGGCTGCTGACCGCGATCGCCACCGATGTCGAGGGCGCCAGGGAGGGTGTCCCAGCCTGGCTGACCGTGCTGGTGAACGACGTTGCGACCTCGGCTGCTGCCCATCAGCGATGCAAGCACCCCTCGGCCGGCAGGCGGGAGCGGTGGACTGCGGAGCATGTGGAGCGAGTCGCCCGCGAAGGTGGTCTGGCCGACCCGGTGACGATGACCCTTCGAGTGCTGCTCGAGGACCCGGCCCCCAGCACGTGGCGAGACAACCCGCTGGCGCTCTTCCACCAGGGACACGGTCTCGAGACCTACCTGGTCGACCACCCTGCAGAGGTGGCGGCTGCCGTCCCGAAGCTGAGCGCTTCCGGCCGTACGGTCTTCTTGACGATCGTCTCCGAGCGGCATGTGCCGACGTTCGTCGACGTCGTCGCGAGCCTGGTGGCAGACCCGGCCAAGGGCGTGCGCAAGGAGGCCGGGCTTCTCATCGCCAAGGCTGATGAGAAGCAGCAGGTCGAGCTGTTGGCACCGCTGCTAATCACGGCCCCGAGCGCCGTCCTGGGTGATCTGGCCGACCGGGTCGCCGCCCTCCCCGGCGGTGCGCCGGCGATCGAGGAACGACTGGCCCAGGTCAAGGGCGCACGAGCGGCGGCTCTGACCAAGGCGCTGGATCGCGCGAAGGTCCTAGAGGCTCCGGTGGCCGCGATCGAGGTGCCGCCGTTCGAGGAGCTCGCCGGGACCGACCTCACCGATGACCTCGTGCGGCTTGCTGAGGCAGCAGTGACCGAGACCATCGCACGAACCGAGAAGGTCCTCGCGCAGAACGACCAGTACGACCCCCACGGCTGGCGACGGGAGGCGGCCAAGCGGCAACGCAAGGAGGCGGCGGGTCTGACCCCGAGAGACTTCCGTCGACTGGGCGAGGTTCTCGGCGGCACCGAGGACGCTGGTGACCCCGGTGTACGGCGGGCCGCGATGTTCGTGACGGGCAACCACCTGCTGAGCAACGTGCCCGGCGCGACGCTTTTCCACTGGCTCCGTCTGGCCGCGCTCATGCACAAGGGCCGGAGCTTCTCCTGGTATCACGTCGTGCCGCATCTGACCCCGGAGGTCGACGTACGCGCGATCGCCGCGGCCCTGCACGGCGCAGGTCTGTCGCCGACCGAGGTCGACGAGGCGGTCGACGCCTTCGTCTTCTCGAGGTGGCACTGGATCGGCGAGCCGCTCGAGCCGGCGGCGGTGTGGCCCTATTACGCGGAGCGCCTGGAGGTGCTCGACCGGCACCTGGCAGGTGTCGACACCGGCTCGCCCGCACCCGCACGCGCCCTCGAGATCCTCGCGGCCTTTCCGACGGTGCCGGTCGAGCTGTTGCCACGGGTCACCAGTCTCGCGCTGGGGGAGGGGAAGACCTTCCGCCACGCTGCACAGGTGACCCTCGAGGCCCATCCAGGCGTACGCCTCCTCGCCGAGCAGGGCCTGACCGACAGCAAGACCGAGGTCCGTACGACGGCGGCGGTCTGGGTGCGGCGGCTCGGCGACCCCGACTCCCTCCCAGCGCTGCGGACCGCCCTCGCCAAGGAGAAACGGGAGGTCGCCCGGGCCGCTCTGCTCTCCGCCCTGGAGGCCCTCGGCGAGGACATCTCCGAGCACCTCTCCCCGGAGCGCCTTCTCGCCGAGTCGGCCAGAGGCCTCAAGGCGAAGCCTCCTGCGAGCATGTCCTGGTTCCCCTACTCAGGACTGCCACAGGTCAGCTGGGCCGACGGCACGCCGGTGCCACCCGAGGTCGTACGTTGGTGGGCGGTCCTTGCGGTCAAGCTCAAGGCGCCGAGCGGTGCCGGGCTGATCGAGCGCTACGTCTCGCTTCTCGACGAGCCGAGCAGGGCGAGTCTCGGCAGCTTCGCGCTGAGCGCGTGGATCGCGCAGGACACCCTGAACCCGACCCAGGAGGAGTCGCGGGTCTACGCCGAGGAGCGTGCCCAGCGCTCCTACGACTCGGCGCAGAAGGGGATCAAGCAGCACCCGACGAACCAGTGGGCCCAGGAGCAGGCCGCGATGTCGGTCGAGGACCACTACCGCGCCTACTACCGCCGCCACCAGGCGACCTATCTGGGTTCGGCAACGGCGGACAAGGGCTTGCTCGCGCTCACTGTCGGAATGCCCGGCGGGGAGCTGGCCACGGCGGTTCAGCGGTATCTCAAGACCCACATCGGCCGCCGCTCGCAGGCCGAGTCGCTGGTGCGTGCGCTCGCCGCGAACGGCGAGCAGGCAGCGGTCCAGCTGCTGCTCGCGATCTCGAGACGGTTCAAGCAGGCCTCGGTGCAGGAGGTCGCCCGGGACCTGGCGGAGCAGCTCGCCGAAGACAGAGGCTGGACCGCCGACCAGCTGGCCGACCGTACGATCCAGACCGCCGGCTTCGACGATGACGGCGTGCTCCGCCTCGACCTGGGCAACCGGGTGATCACCGGCCGGATCACCGAGAAGTTCACCCTCGAGCTGAGCAACGCCGAGGGCAAGGTGATCAAGGCGCTGCCGGCGACCCGCGCCGATGACGACCCGGAGCTCTACAAGGCCGCGAAAGCACAGCTGAGCGCCAGCCGGAAGGAGCTGAAGGCGGTCGTCGCGCTGCAGACCGCACGCCTCTACGAGGCGATGTGCACCGGCCGCACGTGGACCTCCGAGGAGTTCACCGAGTACGTCGCCGGCCACCCGGTGATGTCCCGGCTCGCCGCTCGTCTGCTGTGGGTCTCCGACCCCGGCACTCCGACGCAGCGCGCCTTCCGCCCCGGCGACGGTGCGCTCATCGATGCCGACGACGAGGACGTCGAGCTCTCGGCAGGTGGGCAGGTCGGGCTGGCGCACGCGGTGACGCTCGGTGCCGAGGCGTCGGCGACGTGGCGCGAGCACCTGGCTGACTATCAGGTCGCACCGCTGTTCGACCAGCTCGACGGCGTCCTGCCCACGATCGCAGCGGGTGCGACCTCGATCGATGACCACAAGGGCTGGTTGACCGACAGCTTCTCGATCCGCGGACGGGCCACGAAGCTCGGCTATGTACGCTCGGCGGCCGAGGATGCGGGCTGGTTCACCGCCTACTGCAAGCCCTACCCGAGCGTGGGTCTCCGGGTCGACCTCGAGTTCACCGGTGCGTACCTGCCGGAGGAGAACATCGCCGCTGCGATGACCGAACTCGTCGTCGTGCGCACCGACCGCAAGCTCGGCAAGCTGGGGAAGGTGCCGCTGTCCGAGGTGCCCACCGTGCTGCTCGCGGAGGCCTACCGCGACTACGTGCACGTGGCGGAGGCCGGTTCCTTCGACGCCGACTGGGCGAAGAAGAGCTCCTACTGATCATGAGCACGGACAGAGAGACACAGCAGATGACGCAGCAGAGCCAGGAACAGCGACTCCCCGCTGAGGTGCGCTACGCCGACGAGCTGGCGAGACTGGCGAAGGCCGACGCCGACAACGGTGCTGAGCTGCCGCCGGGCTGGCGGTTGAGCCCGCGCGCCGTGCGCGCCTTCATCGTGGGGGACTCCGCGCTCGGCGTGACCCGCAAGTTCTACGGTGACGACCCGCTCGTGGACCGGGCAGTCGTCTCGCTCCTGGGCCGTCAGGGCCTGATGCTCGTGGGGGAGCCCGGCACCGCGAAGTCGATGCTCTCCGAGCTGCTGGCGGCCGCGGTGTCGGGCACCTCGAACCTGACGATCCAGGGCACCGCGGGCACCACGGAGGACCACGTCCGCTATTCGTGGAACTACGCGCTGCTGATCGCCGAAGGGCCGAGCGAGCGCTCTCTGGTGCCCTCTGCCATCCACACCGGGATGAGCGAGGGCAAGGTGGTCCGGTTCGAGGAGATCACCCGGTGCGCACCAGAGATCCAGGACACCCTGGTCTCGATCCTGTCGGAGAAGCAGCTGATGGTGCCCGAGCTCGGCAGCGAGGTCCGGGTCGCGGCGCGGCCGGGGTTCAACATCATCGCCACCGCCAACCTCAAGGACCGCGGTGTCCACGAGATGTCCGCCGCGCTGAAGCGGCGGTTCAACTTCGAGACCGTTGCGCCGGTGCGTGACCGTGACTTCGAGATCGAGCTGGTCGAGCGGCGACTCACCGCCGAGCTGGGACCAGCCGGCGTCCGACCGGACTTCTCCCGCGACGTACTCGAGGTGCTGGTCACGGTCTTCGCCGATCTGCGGGTCGGTGCGACCAAGGACGGCACCCCGGTCAAACGCCCCGAGACGGTGATGTCGACCGCCGAGGCGGTCAACGTCGCCATCGCGGCGTCGCTGGAGGCCCGCTACCTCGGCGACGGCACCGTCACCGCCGCCCAGGTCGCGCGGCAGGTCGCGGGTGTGGCCAGCAAGGGTGAGGAGGAGGACGCCCGCAGGATGCGTCATTACGTGGACAACGTCGTCCGTGAGCGCGCTCGTCGCGACCGTCGCTGGAAGGACTTCTTCGACGCGGCGGACCCGCTGTGGCGTTGACCGTGGAGCGGTGGGACCGGCTGGCGACACCGGCACCAGAGCGCCTGGCCCGGGCGGCCGCAGATCTGGCCCGGCTGCGCGAGGAGCGCGGGATCATCCTGATCCCCGTACGCCACCACAGCCCCGCCTGCGCGGTGGCCGTGCGTGCCGCGATCGAGGAGGTCCGCCCGGCGGCCGTGCTGGTCGAGGGGCCCGAGGAATACACGGCGCTGCTGCCGGCCCTGCTCGATGAGCGCACCGTGCCGCCGGTGGCCGTGCTCAGCCTGGAGGGGTCCGGGAGCGGACCTTCCGGCTTCTACCCGCTGGCCCGGTTCTCGCCGGAGTGGGTGGCGCTGCGCGCCGGAAACGAGGTCGGCGCAGATCTTGCCTTCATCGACCGACCCTGGGGTGAGCGGGAGCGTGCCGAACCGGCTCCGTCCGACGATGGCGAGGACCCGTTCGCGCATACGTTGATGGGCGAGCGCTACCTGGCCCACTCACAGACCGTGGCCGCGATGGCGGCCAGGCTCGGCTGCCGCGACCACGACGAGCTCTGGGACCACCTCTTCGAGACCCGCCCGAGCGGCGAGCTGCTCCACTGGCGGAACCTGTTCGAGGACGTCTTCGCCTGGGCAGCGCTGTCTCGTCTCGACTACGAGGACCAGGTTCTCGCTGCGGAGGGCTCCCTCGATCGAGAGGCTCGGATGGCGGCGCGCGCGGCTGAACACGCGGCGCATGGCGATGGTCCGGTCGTCGTGGTCACCGGCGCGTTCCACACGCTCGCGATCATCGAGGCGTTGGTAGGTGCTCCTGAAGGCGAGATGGTGCGCGAACGGCAGCCGGCAGCCGGCTACGGCGAGCTGGCGACGGCCGAGGCGTGGCTGGTGCGCTACGACCACGAACGCCTCGACGGGCTGCGCGGCTACGGGGCCGGGATGCCTTCGCCGGGGTTCTACGAGCGGCTGTTCGCCAGTCACGAGCAGAGTCTGGCGGGCCACTCCATCGGGACGTTGTCCACCGAGGTCCTCATCGACGTCGCCGCGGCCGCGGCTTCCCGCGACCACACCGTCAGCGTGGCCGAGACGATGGCCGCGGCCGAGCACGCCGTGCGGCTCGCGGCACTGCGAGAGCGCCCCCGGCCGAGCCGTACGGACGTGCTCGACGCCATCACCTCCTGCCTGGTCAAGGACGACTCCGTTGCCGTCGGCCCGGCGGAGCGTCCGCTGGGCCTTGCCGTGGCGGAGATCTTCGGCGGTCGCGCGCTGGGCCAGCTGCCACCCGGCAGCGTCTCGCCGCCACTGGTCCGCGACGCGCGCGCCCGCGTCGAGCGTGCCCGCCTCGATGTCACCGACTCGGTGCCGCGCGTGGCCCGTCTCGACGCCCGCCGCAACCCTGCTCATCGTGAGCGCCGCCAGGTGCTGGCCCTGATGGCATACGTCGGCAGCGGCTTCGCCAAGCAGCTGACCGGCCCCGACTACATCGCCGGCCGCGGTCTCGGCACGCTGCTGGAGGAGTGGGAGTACGCCTGGACCCCGCTCGTGGAGGCGGCCCTCGTGGAGTCCGGTCACCTGGGTGCGACGCTGGACGCTGCTGCCCTTGCGCGTCTGCGGGCCGCCGAGTCCGAGCTGTCCGCCGAATCACGTTCGGCCGACGCCGTCGCGGCGTTGATCGCGCAGGCCGTGGTGATCGGGCTGACCGACCATCTTCCTCGGCTGTCGGCACTGCTGCGCAGCACGCTCGACGTCGACCCGGCGCTGGCCTCGGTCGTCGCCGGGCTCCATCGTCTGCACCACCTCTGGCGGGCCCGCGGCGAGCTCGACATCGGGAACGATGCGGACGAGATCCTCTCGCTCCTCGACCACGGTCTGGCCGCCGCCGCCTACCTGGTGCCCGACCTCGGCGCGGTGACGGCTGCGGACGAGGACGCAGCCGTGGCGACGATCGTCTCCCTGCGTACGCTGCTCCGCGACACTGAACGGACCGATGCCGCCGGCCGAGCGCTGACTCGGCTACGGATCGACGAGGACGCCGCCCCAGGCGTACGCGGGGCGCTCCAGGCGCTCGCCTTCGTCGACGGCGTGCTGTCGGAGGCCGAGTTCGTCACTGCTGCCCGCGCACGACTCGCCACCGGCGCGGATCCCGAGCAGTCGACCCGCTATCTGGGCGGGATGATGCGCGCCGCCCCCGATCTGCTGCTGCACACCCCTGAGCTGTTCGACGCGGTCGACGACGGCTTGAGGGCGATGGACTCCGAGGGCTTCGTGGCAGTGCTGCCCGATCTGAGGCGCATGTTCACATGGCTGAAGCCGAGCGAGACCGGCCGCCTCGCGGAGCGGGTCGCTGCACGGACCGGTGCCCGAGCCGAACAGCTCGACGTACACGTCTCGCTGACCGAGGCTGACCTGGCTCGAGGTCTCGCCGCGGAACAGGCGTTGGTCGCCGTGCTGGCGCGCGACGGCCTGTCCCACTGGCTCGCACCTGACGAGGCGGCAAGCCGGCGACCGGCGGAGAACGTCACCGCGGAGAACGTCGCGGCGGAGCCGGTCGCCACGAAGAAGCGAGCCATCGACCAGGAGGCCGCGAGGCGCTGGCGCCTCGTGCTCGGTCGCTACAGCCAGGACGCACTGCCCGTCCAGGCCGACGACGGCGGGCTGGAGCGGGCGCTGAGCTACCTCTACGACCGTGAATACACCGGACGCGGCCATCAGCTCGGTGGCGGCCGCGGACGCGGCGGGTCGCTGGACCCGAGCGCGCTACGGGCCCTGGACTGGCTGGGCACCGCGGGGGAGCTCTTCCCGAAGGCGACCTTCGAACGGATGCAGGTCGACGCTATCGGCCGCTACGGCCTGACCGAGGTTCTCGGCGACCCCGGCGCCGTCGAGGCGCTCGAGCCGAGTCGCGAGCTCGCCACTGCGCTGCTCCAGGTCCGCGGCAAGCTCGACGAGCGGTCCGCAGCGGGGATGCGCCGAGTGATCGCGAAGGTCGTCGAGGACGTGGTCCGCCGGCTTCGGCCCCGGTTCGTCACGGCGGTCGGCGGCCGCATCGACCGCTCCCGCCGCTCGATGCACCGAGTGGCCCGCAACTTCGACTGGAAACGTACGCTGCGGGCCAACCTCTCCCACTACAGTCCCGAACACCAGCGGCTGCTGATCCACGACGTCCGTTTCTCCGCGCGCGCGAAACGGTCGTTGACCTGGGACGTCGTCGTGCTCGTCGACCAGTCGGGCTCGATGGCTGCCTCGCTCCTCTACTCCGCGGTCTGTGCCGGGATCCTGACCGGGCTGCCCGGGATCAACGTCCGCCTGGTCCTCTTCGACACCAGCATCGTCGACATGTCCCACCTGGCCCACGATCCGGTCGAGGTGCTGCTGACCGCCCAGCTCGGCGGCGGCACCAACATCGCCAAGGCTGTGCGCTATGCCGAGCAGGAGATCCGCAACCCGTCCCGCACCGTCGTCGCGCTGGTCAGCGACTTCGAGGAGGGCGGCTCCGTCTCCGAGCTGCTGGCCACGGTGAGAAGGCTGAAGAGCAGCGGCGTACGCCTGCTCGGGCTGGCCGCGCTCGACGAGGCCGCTGAGCCGGCCTATGACCGTGGCACCGCCCGCCGGCTGGCCGAGGCCGGGATGGAGATCGCGGCGCTCACCCCGGAGCGTTTCGCCGAGTGGCTGGGGGAGGTGCTGTCATGACCGGGTGGGCGACCGCGTATGCAGGATGCGACGACGCGGCCATCGTCGAGATGGCGAACGCCGGGCTGCTGCGCCGTGGACGGAAGGACGCAGCAGCGGGACTGGTCGCCGTGGTCGAGGAGACCGGCGACGGGGTCGTGGTGAGCGTCGGCACCGGCGGCGCACAGGTCCGGCTCGGGGCGAAGGGGCCTGCCGCCGCCGTGTGCAGCTGTCCCACGGCTGGCATCTGCCAGCACATCGTGTCCGCGCTGCTGTGGGCGGGCGACCAAGCCGGCGACGCCCCGGCCCCCACAGCGGAACCGCAGGCGCAGCCGGCGGTGGAGGCACCGAAGGCCAGGACCTCGAGCGCCACCAGCCGGAAGCTCTCCGCGGAAGCCCGGCGTCGTAGCGAGGCGATCGCGGAGACCCGTGCGAGCATCGAGCCGTTGGTCGCGACCGGGCTGGCCCACCTCGGCGCAGATGACGCCGCGCAGCTGCTCGCCGTCGCCGGCCGTGCGCGAGCCGCCGGCATCGAGGCGGTCAACGGGGTTCAGCTGTCTGCGGCGGTGCGCGCCGCGGCGGGTCTCGTCGGAGACCTCGCAGACCGCGACGACACGGTCGACGAGGCACAGGTGCTCGAAGCGCTGGCCGAGATCTGGGCGCTGACCGAGGCGTTGCCGTCGCGACGTCCCGAAGGTGCCGCCAAGCCCGCGACCGAGGAGCTCGATCTGCCGCGTCTGGTGCCGCTCGGCGCGCGGTGGTGGACCTCGCCCGGCGGCGGCCGCGGCGTCACGTTCATGGGCTGGGATGCCGCGGCGGCACGTGTGCGCACGGTGACGACCGGCCGCAGCGCCGGTGCCGACCCGGCCTTCCAGCGCAGCTGGGACACCCCGGTCCTGTGGGGCTGCTCCTTCTCGCGGCTGTGCGGTGGTGAGGTCGCGCTCGGCAACGTACGCCTCAACCCGGACGGCACGCTCGCTGCCTCCGGCCGTCCGCGGGTCTCTACCGGCGCCGCGTTGAGCACCGACGCGCTGCTTCCGATCGCCGCGGCGACCGAGGCCGACCCTGCCCCGGCCGACGTCGTCGGGTTCGGCAGGCGGGCAACGCAGGTGCGCCTGGTGATGGTTCGAGACTCGGGGGACGTCGGCGTCGATGAAGTGCGGCAGGAGATGACCTGGACCGTCGCGACCGCCGACGGCCACCGTCTTCAGCTGCGCCTCCCGGTTGCCGACGCGCATGGCACCAGCACGCTGCTGAGTGCGGTCGCCGTGTCGAAGAGAGTCGTGGCTGTCGCTGTCGATCGACATCAGGACCGCGACGAGCCGGTCGGCCTCTTCGTCGAGCGTGAGGGTGGCTCCCTCCACCTGGTCTGCCCGACGATCACGCCCCACTGGGAACTCGGGTCGGGCAGCCGATGGACCGCCTGGCGCCAGCTCACCCGACGGATCGAGACGCTCCGCCGACGGGCCGACAGAGTGGCACCTGTGCGGACGTCTCTCCCCCCGGCCGAGCGTGCCTGCACGATCGTCTCCGACGTGCTCGTGTCGGTGGCCACGACCGGTCGGCTCCGACTGACGCCGTCCCAGCGCACCGACCTGATCGCGGCCAGCGCGCTGGCCCGCGATCTGGGTATGCGTACGCTCGAGCACGTCCTCGCCGGCCTGACAGAGCCCGAAGGGGAGCGGATCTCACCTGAAGCGGTGCTCCGGTCGGCGTTCCTCGTGGCCCGTGCCCGTGCAGTCCTCAGCGCTTGAGACAGTTGATGCCCATGGCGGCGGTGGTCATCCAGCTGACGGTGGGGGACACCAGACCATCGTCTGCTGATGAACCGGCTTCCCCTGATACCTGACCCCTGGAACCAGCGGTGTCGACCCGTGAGCGCGAAAACCGCACTTCTCGAAGAATCGCGTCGCCCGGGTGTTCTCGACCAGTGTCTGCAGATAACAGCCAGGAACCTGCGCCTCCGTGAGCCAGTCCTGCCAGGCGCGCATGAGTTCCAAGGCGACGCCGGTCCCACGCGCCTGCGGAGCGAGGTTGATGTGCAGGTGGGCTGGCCATCGCGGATCCGCGGCTTCGCCGGAGGCGAGCTCGCCGCCTCGTAGCTTTCCGGTGGCGACATCGATGAGGCTACGTACGAAGAACGGCATCGACCGCGGCCTGAGCATCACCTTGTGGCGGATGATCGCCTGCGTCAACAGCTCGTCCTCGCCAGGGAGTGGCGCGCTGTCGGGACAGCCGGTGAGGTAGCCGACGAGCTCGTCATCGACCTCGGCGAGGAAGAGGGTGTCGGGGCAGTGGTCGATGTAGGGATCGAGATAGACCATCTGCTCTGAGGGCAGGTGTCTCCACAGTTCACCGGTGGGGGAGTCGGCGCCCGCTCGCGCAAACAGATCGATGAGTGCGCCGTGGTCAGCAGGCGTGTAGGTCCTGATCATGCAGCTCCTGTCCGCGGAGAAGTGCCGGATGTCCGGGTGCTCCTGACTCGTGCCACGAGGTTAGCTGACCCGCCCACTCAACCCCTTGTGCTAGTGCAATGTCACACCGTAGTGTTACCGACCGCTGTGTGACTCCAGTCACTTGATGCCGAGACTGAATGAGGTTGTCGTGGATCTACTGGTCAAGATCAATGAGTGGTTGTGGAACCCCTTGATCGTGCTGTCCCTGGGGTTGGGGCTCTTCCTGACCATCCGCACCCGCGTCCTGCAGGTGCGACGACTGCCGGACATGCTGCGGCAGCTCCGTGGGGGTAGCTCGTCCGCCGAGGGGATCACCTCGTTCCAGGCGCTCGCGTTGACGTTGTCGAGCCGCATCGGCGTCGGCAACATCGCGGGCGTCGCGACCGCGATCTACGCAGGCGGGCCGGGAGCGCTGTTCTGGATGGGGGTGATGGCCTTTCTCGGCGGCGCGACGGCCTTCGTGGAGTCCACGCTCGCCCAGATCTACAAGGAGCGCGTCGGGGGCCAGTTCCGCGGCGGGATCCCGTACTACCTCGAGAAAGGACTCGGTCTGCGTTGGCTGGGCGTGGTCGCGGCGGTGACAGCGGTGAGCCTGTACGCCGTGCTCGCCCCTGGCATCCAGTCCAACAACATCGCGGCGAGCTTCGAAGGTGCGTTCGGTGTGCCGACCTGGATCACCGGCCTCGTCATCGTGGCCGCGTTGGGCTTCATCGTCCTCGGCGAGCGCAAGCGCATCGTCGGGTTCGCCGACAAGGTAGTGCCGTTCATGGCGGCCGCCTACATCGTCGCCGCTGTCGTGGTGCTCGCCGTGAACATCACCGAGCTGCCGGAGGCGGTGACCCTCGTGGTGTCCAGCGCGCTCGGGCTCGACTCGGTGTTCGGCGGCATGGTCGGTGCGGCCATCGCCTGGGGCGTTCGGCGCGCGATGTTCTCGAACGTCGCCGGCGTGGGGGAGGGGACCTACGGATCGGCGGCCGCCGAGGTCTCCCACCCTGCCAAGCAGGGGCTCGTGCAGTGCTTCTCGATCTACGTCGACACCCTGATGGTGTGCATGGCGACCGGGTTCATGATCATCGTGACCGGCAGCTACAACGTCGCCACCGCGGGCGGCGAGATGGTGGTGAACCATCTCGACGGCGTCGAGGCCGGTCCGGCCTACACGCAGACCGCCCTCGACACGGTCGGCGCCGGCGCTGGAGGTCCGGTCGTGGCGATCGCGCTCGCGCTGTTCGCGTTCACGACGCTGGTCGCCTTCTACTACATCTGCGACACCAGCCTGACCTACCTGCTGCGTGGCACCAACCGTGCGGCCAGCATGGTGCTCAAGCTCGTGCTGCTCGGGATGACGTTCTTCGGCGCGGTCCAGGCGGCCGACCTGATCTGGGCGATCGGTGACGTCGGCTACGCGAGCCTCGCCTGGGTCAACCTGGTCTGCCTGCTGTTCCTGCTCAAGCCTGCGCTCGCGGCGCTGCGTGACTACGACGAGCAGCGGCGCGCAGGTGTCGACCCGACCTTCGACCCGGTCCGGCTGGGCATCCCTCACGCCGACTACTGGGTCGCTCGCCAGGCCGAGGCTGCGGAAACGGATGCTGCTGGCGGGGTCAGGCGACACTGAGCAGAGAATTCACCCTTGTGTGACAGTGCAATGTCACATAGCATTTGCGAGACATCGGAACGAGGAGAACTCATGACCCACAAGCCCTGGCGCGGCATCACCGTCGCGACCGCACTGCCCCTGACCGACGACCTGGCCGTCGACTTCGACGGATTCGCGGACCACGTTCGCTGGCTCGCCGAGAACGGAATGGACGGGGTCGCCCCGAACGGGTCGCTCGGTGAATACCACAACCTCACCGACGAGGAGCGTGCTCGAGTCGTCGAGATCGCGGTCGAGGCCTCGCCGGACGGGTTCGGCGTGATGCCCGGCGTGGCGGCGTACGGCTCGCAGGAGACGTGTCGCTGGATCGAGCAGGCCGCCTCGGCCGGTGCGCAGTCGGTGCTGCTGCTCCCGCCGAACGCCTACCGCGCGGACCGCGAGACGGTGATCGCGCACTACAGGGCTGCCGCCTCCGTCGGCCTGCCCGTCGTGGCCTACAACAACCCCTACGACACCAAGGTCGATCTCACCCCCGACCTGCTGGCCGAGCTCCACGGCGAGGGCCTGATCGTGGCGATCAAGGAGTTCACCGGAGACGTACGCCGCGCCTACGAGATCCGCGAGCTGGCACCTGAGCTGGACCTGTTGATCGGGTCCGACGACGTCCTCCTCGAGCTCGGCCTAGCCGGCGCGGTCGGATGGATCGCCGGCTACACGAACGCCTTCCCGCGTGCCTGCAAGGAGCTCTACGACCTGGCGACCTCCGGGCGCGCCGAGGACATCGAGAAGGCCCTGCCGATCTACCGCGACCTGCACTCGCTGCTGCGCTGGGACTCCAAGACGGAGTTCGTGCAGGCGATCAAGCTGTCGATGGACCTCGCCGGCCGTCGTGGCGGCCCGTGCCGCCCGCCGCGGCTCCCGCTCGCCCCGGAGACCGTCGAGCGCGTCACCGCGGACACCAAGGCCGCGATCAGCAAGGGCTTCAACTGATCTCCGCGGGTGTGCCGTCCTGACCGACCTCGGTCAGGACGGCAGACCCACCACACCGACCGCAGAGGAGAACCGAGAGCCATGGAACTGACCGACGTCGCCCGTGAACGGCTTGTCGCGGATGCCGTCCGCGCCGGCGAGATCTGGGCGCAGACCGCACCGGCGGAGCGTGCCACCGTGCTGGACGCGGTCGCCGACGCGCTCGACGCGGCCGCCGACACCCTGGTCCCGATCGCGATCGCCGAGACGCACCTACCCGAGCCGCGGCTGCGCGGGGAGCTGAAGCGGACCACGTTCCAGCTCCGGCTGCTCGCCGAGTCCGCAGCCGCGGGGGAGCACCTCGACGTCCGGATCGACCACGCCGACGACGACTGGCCGATGGGTGCGCCCCGCCCGGACCTGCGGCGTACGGCGGTGCCGTTGGGGCCGGTCATCGTGTTCGCCGCCTCGAACTTCCCGTTCGCGTTCAGCGTCGCCGGCGGCGACACCGCCTCTGCCCTTGCGGCCGGATGTCCGGTCATCGTCAAGGCCCACGGAGGGCACCCGGAGCTCTCGATCGCGACCGCCGAGGTCGTCACTGACGCGCTGGGGGCGGCCGGTGCTCCGGAGGGACTGTTCGCCCTCGTCGAGGAGGCGCCGGACGCGCGGGCGATCCTGACCCATCCGGAGATCAAGGCCGGCGCCTTCACCGGCTCGATCCCCGCTGGACGTACGCTGTTCGACCTCGCTCAGGCGCGACCCGAGCCGATCCCGTTCTACGGCGAGCTCGGCAGCGTGAACCCGGTCTTCGTCACCGAGCGAGCGGCGACGCTGCGACCCCAGGAGATCGCCGACGGGTTCCTGACATCGTTCACGCTCGGTGCCGGACAGTTCTGCACCAAGCCCGGTGTGCTCCTGGCGCCGGTCGGCTCCGCCGTGGTCGAGCGGCTGAGCGCTGCGGCCCTCCCGGCGGCGGCGCCGCTTCTCAACGACCGCATCGTGGCCGGTCATCGCCAGGTTCTCGACCAGCTCCTCGAGCACCCGGGGGTGACCGCGCTCGCGGGCGGCGGCCAGGAGCCGACCGATCCACCGTCACCGAGCCTGCTGGCGACCACGGCCGACGCCCTCCTCGAGGACGTCGACGGCATCCTGACCGAGTGCTTCGGGCCGACGGCGGTCGTGGTGACCTACCGCGACGAGAAGCAGCTGGTCGAGGTCGCCCGTGCCCTCGACGGCCAGCTCACCGCGACGGTCGCGGGGGAGACGGATGACGAGATCGTCCCCGAGCTGGTCGCGACGCTCGCCCGAAAGGCGGGCCGAGTGCTGTGGAACCAGTGGCCGACAGGCGTCTCGGTGACCCATGCCCAGCAGCACGGAGGTCCCTACCCGGCGACCACCGCCCCGGGGACCACCTCGGTGGGAACCGCGGCACTGGGCCGCTTCGTACGCCCGGTCGCCTGGCAGGGTTTCCCTGACACGCTGCTGCCCGACGAGCTCCGTGATACCCCGCACCACCCGATCGACCGGCGCATCGACGGCCGGCTCATTCCAGGAGGGACCGCATGAGAACCACCCGCGTCATCCACGCCGTCGACTCCCACACCGAGGGGATGCCGACCCGCGTCGTCACCGGCGGTGTCGGGGTCTTCCCCGGGGCCACGATGGCGGAGCGACGGGAGTGGTTCATCGAGAACAACGACGAGCTGCGTACGTTCTTGATGTGCGAGCCCCGCGGTCACGCATCGATGAGCGGCAGCATCCTGCAGCCACCGACCCGGCCCGACGCCGACTTCGGGGTGCTCTTCATCGAGGTGAGCGGACTGCTCCCGATGTGCGGCCACGGCACCATCGGGACGGCGACGGTCCTGGTGGAGACCGGGATGGTGCCGGTGGTGGAACCGGTCACGACGATCCGGCTCGACACCCCGGCGGGCCTGGTGGTGGCCGACGTCGCGGTGGAGGACGGGCATGCCCGGTCGGTGACGATCAGGAACGTCCCGTCGTTCGTGCTCGGTCTGGACCAGAGCGTCGAGGTCCCGGCGTACGGAAGCGTCGGCTACGACATGGCGTTCGGCGGCAACTTCTACGCCGTCGTCGACCTGGAGAAGCTCGGACTTCCCTTCGACCGCGCGGCCAAGGGGCAGCTGCTCGACGCCGGGCTGGCGATCATGGACGCGATCAACGAGCAGAACCGACCGCAGCATCCGGAGCGGCCCGACATCTCGGGCTGTCACCACGTCTATCTCAAGGCACCGGGCTCGACGGCGCAGCACTCGCGTCACGCGATGGCGATCCACCCCGGATGGTTCGACCGCTCGCCCTGCGGGACCGGCACCAGCGCCCGGATGGCGCAGCTGCACGCCCGCGGTGAGCTCGCCCTCGAGACCGACTTCGTCAACGAGTCGTTCATCGGCACCACCTTCACCGGACGCTTGGTCGAGAAGACCGAGGTGGGCGGCATCGAGGCCGTCGTCCCGACGATCACCGGCAGGGCCTGGATCACCGGCACGGCCCAGTACATGCTCGACCCCGACGACCCGTTCCCGGCCGGGTTCGAGCTGTGACGATCTCCGGTACGCATCCAGACGTCGTCGTCATCGGCGCCGGCGCCCTCGGAGCCGCGACCGCCTGGTTCGCGACGCGTGCCGGCCTCACGGTCGAGGTCGTCGAGCGCGGGTCGATCGTCAGCGGCACCACCAGCGCCTGCGAGGGCAACCTGCTGGTCTCCGACAAGGAGGCCGGCCCCGAGCTCGATCTGGCCCTGCTCTCGCATGACCTGTGGCGTGGCGAGCTCGGTGAGCTCGGCGGGCTGTGGGAGTTCGAGGAGAAGGGCGGGCTCGTGGTCGCCGCCACGTCCGGCGGCATGGCCGGGCTCACGGAGCTGACCGAGCGGCAGCGTGCGGCAGGGATCGAGGTGCGCGAGGTCGCGGCCGACGAGATCCACCACTACGAGCCCCATCTGACCCCGGAGCTGGCCGGCGCCGCGTTCTACCCCCAGGACTGCCAGGTCCAGCCGATGCTGATGGCCGCCCACCTGCTCCGGCTGGCCCGCCAGCAGGGCGCGCGCGTACGCACCGGCACCACGGTCACCGGGTTCCTCCGCGACGGTGATCGAGTCACCGGGGTTCGCACCGACTGCGGCGACATCTCCGCAGGACATGTCGTCAACGCCGCCGGGACCTGGGCGGGAGAGATGGCCGCCTTGGCCGGCGTCGACGTACCCGTCCTGCCCCGACGTGGCTTCATCCTGGTGACCGAACCGCTGCCGCCGACCGTGTTCCACAAGGTCTACGCCGGTGAGTACGTCGCCAGCACCCAGAGCTCGGACGAAGGGCTGCAGACGTCGACCGTCATCGAGGGCACGCGGTCAGGCACCGTGCTGATCGGGTCCTCACGTGAGCGGGTCGGCTTCGATCGGACCGTCTCGCTGTCGGCGCTGCGTGAGATCGCGAGCAAGGCGCTGGCGCTCTACCCGAGCCTGGCACCCGTCTCCTTGATGCGTACCTATCTCGGCTTCCGGCCCTACTGCCCGGACCATCTCCCGGTGATCGGCACCGACCCGCGCGCGCCGGGCCTGGCCCACGTCGCGGGCCACGAGGGAGCGGGCATCGGGCTCTCGGTGGGAAGCGCCAAGCTCCTGGTCGAGGCGATGACCGGGGCGACCCCGACGATCGACATCACCCCGTTCCGCCCGGAGCGGTTCAGCCTCCAGGAGGTGTCATGACCGACCAGGTGAACCTCACCTTCGACGGTGTCACCATCACCGCAGCTGCCGGCCAGAGCGTCGGCGCCGCGCTCACCGACGCCGGGATCCGATCCTGGCGCAGCACCCGGCGCGGTGACCGCCCGCGCGGCCTGTTCTGCGGCATCGGTGTCTGCTTCGACTGTCTGGTGACCGTCGACGGGCGCCCCAACCAGCGCGCCTGCCTGGTGCCGGTCCGCGACGGGATGCGCCTCGAGAGCGGCGGACTGCGGGAGGTGAGCGCGCGTGGCTAGGTTCGATCTCGCGGTCGTCGGGGCGGGTCCTGCCGGGCTCAGCGCCGCGGTCACCGCCGCGGAGAACGGCCTGACGGTTGCGCTGGTCGACGCCGGTACGCAGCCCGGTGGCCAGTTCTGGCGCCACCCCGACGAGCACCACCCGCGTCCGGACGAGGGCCGAGGCCAGCATCTGTGGTCCCGCTTCACCGACCTGCGCACCCGGCTGCGCGCACTGGAGTCCGGTGCGGCGACAGCCGGCCGGGTCGAGCTCGTCGTCGGGCATCAGGTGTGGTTCGTCGAGACCCTCGCCGAGGGTTTCATGCTCCACCTGTCCGCGACCCATGGCGAGACCCGGCTCCCGCAGGTCCGCGCGGCCTCGTTGGTGCTGTGCCCGGGCGGCTACGACCGGCAGCTGCCGGTCCCCGGCTGGGAGCTGCCCGGGGTGATGGCCGCCGGCGGTGTGCAAGCGCTGTTGAAGGCACACCGGAGCGTCGCCGGGCGGCGTGCGGTCGTCGCCGGGACCGGGCCGTTCCTGCTTCCGGTCGCCGCCGGTCTGGCCCAGGCGGGCGCCGATGTCGTCGCGATCTGCGAAGCCGGCTCGCTCTCCGGGTGGGCACGAAGCCCGCTCGGTGCCGCAGGGGTCCCGTCGAAGGCGCTCGAGGCGGTCGAGTACGCCGCGCTGCTCGCGCGCCACCGGATCCCTTACCGGATGCGTACGGTGATCACCGCGATCCGAGGAGAGAGCGAGGTCGGTTCGGTCGGCCTCGGTCGGCTGGATCGCAACGGTCGGCTGCGCACCGATGTCAGCCTCCCGGACCTCGACGTCGACCTGGTCGCCTTCGGCTGGGGCTTCACCCCGTCCCTGGAGCTGGTCACGGCCGTCGGCGCATCGACCCGGGTGGACGTGGACGAGTCGCTGATCGCCGACGTCGACGACTGGCAGCGGACCGATGTTCCCGGCGCGTACGTCGCGGGCGAGGCGACCGGGGTCGGCGGCGCGCTCCTCGCGGTCGCCGAAGGGGAGCTCGCCGCCCTGGCGGCGAGCCGCGACGCCGGCCGTCCGGTCTCGGAAGCACGGGCGCGAAGCCTGCAACGGCAGATCGCCCGCGGCCGTCGGTTCGCGGCGACGATGCATCGCGCCCACCCGGTGCCCGCCGGCTGGCAGGACTGGCTCGAGCCGGACACCACCGTCTGCCGATGCGAGGAGACGACGCTCGGCGAGATCTGCGCCGCCACGAAGGAGCTCGGCGCCACCGACGCCCGCACGGTCAAGCTGCTGGCCCGCCCGGGGATGGGCTGGTGCCAGGGCCGGGTCTGCGGTTTCGCTGCGGCGAAGCTGGCCATACCGGTCGGCGAAGCGCTGACCGCATCGGACCTCGCTCCGCTCGCCAAGCGTACGTTCGCAGCGCCCGTGTCCCTGGAGACGCTCGCAACCACGCCGACCGAGAGCGACAGTGCCACGTCACATGACAATGACGCATAGGATCTCCCTGTCCGGAACCAGGAGATGACAGTGTCGGTGCACATCAAGAATCTGCAGCAGCTCGAGAAGGTCAGCCTGCGCGAACGCGTCTCGCGGGCGCTCCGCGCGGCGATCGTGTCCGGCGAGCTCGAACCCGGGGAGGTCTACTCCGCTCCGGCGCTCGGGGCAAAGTTCGGTGTCTCGGCGACTCCGGTGCGTGAAGCGATGCTCGATCTGGTGCGGGAGAACCTGGTGACGACGGTGCCCAACAAGGGTTACCGCATCACCACGATGGACGAAGCGGACCTGGACGACATCACCGAGCTGCGGATGCTGATCGAACCTCCGCTGGCTGCCAAGGTCACCGCGGAGATCCCGGCCGAGGACATGCCGAAGCTGCGGGACCTGGCGCGCGCGATCGTGGACGGTGCGCTCGCCGGCGATCTGGTGGCCTACACCGATGCCGACCATGCCTTCCATCTCCAGCTCCTGGACTACGTGGGGAACGCACGCGTCAGTGCCCTGATCGCCGACCTTCGGGCGCACACCCGCCTCTACGGCCTGTCCTCCCTGGATGGTGGCGAGCTCGAGGAGTCAGCCAGGGAGCACGACCTCATCCTGGACGCGATCGAGGCGAACGACCCAGACGCGGTCGAACGGCTGATGCGGGCACACATCAGTCAGACCCGCGGCCGCTGGGCGCGACCCGAAGGGTCCTGACCCCGACCGCGCCGGTGTCAAGCGGCCCCACGCGCGACATAGCGCGGTCATGCGGCGCCGATCACAGTCAAACGCGGTCTACGGGTTAGGTTCTGCGGCGGAAATCCCCCAGATCTTGGAGTTTTGATGTCAGACCTGTCGTACCAAATGCTCACGCTGGTGGCCTACATGGTCGCCATGCTGGGCATCGGCGCCTGGGCATACCGGCGCACCTCGAATCTCGACGACTACATGCTGGGCGGCCGTGATCTCGGCCCGATGGTGAGCGCGTTGAGCGCGGGTGCCTCGGACATGTCCGGGTGGTTGCTCATGGGCCTTCCCGGCGCGATCTATGCGACCGGGCTGATGGAGGGCTGGATCGCTGTCGGTCTGACCGTCGGTGCCTGGCTCAACTGGAAGATCGTGGCGCCGCGGCTGCGGACGTACACCGAGGTCTCGGGTGACTCGATCACCGTGCCCAGCTTCCTGGAGAACCGGCTCAAGGACTCCTCGCGTCTGCTGCGGATGGCCTCCGGGGCAGTCATCCTGGTGTTCTTCACCTTCTACGTGTCCTCGGGCATCGTCGCCGGCGGCGTCTTCTTCGAGAGCTCGTTCAACACCGACTTCCACACCGGCATGCTCGTGGTGACCGCTGTCGTCGTGGCGTACACGCTCTTCGGTGGCTTCCTCGCGGTCTCCTACACCGACTTCGTGCAAGGCACGATCATGCTGCTCGCCCTGATCCTGGTGCCGGTCGTCGGTGTCTTCGCGACCGGCGGACCCGCCGAGACTCTGGACAGCATCCGTGCCGTCGACCCGTCGCGGCTGAGCATGGTCGAGGGGGCGACGTTCCTCGGTGTCGTCTCGGCGCTGGCGTGGGGGCTGGGCTACTTCGGTCAACCGCACATCATCGTCCGGTTCATGGCCCTGCGTTCGGCAGGTGAGGCCGCCTCCGCGCGACGTATCGGCATCGGTTGGATGCTGCTGAGCCTCTTCGGTGCGGTCGGCACCGCCTTGGTGGGCATCGCCTACTACCAGCAGAACCCCGACGCGACGCTCACGGACCCGGAGGCGGTCTTCATCGCCCTGGGTCAGATCCTCTTCCACCCGCTCATCGCGGGCATCATGCTGGCCGCCGTGCTCGCGGCGATCATGAGCACGATCTCCTCCCAGCTCCTGGTGACCTCCTCGGCTCTGGTCGAGGACCTCTACAAGGCCGTCTTCAAGAACGACGCCTCCGACCGTCAGCTGGTCATGTTCGGCCGGCTTGCCGTGCTCGGGATCGCCGTCGTGGCCGCGGTCCTCGCCTGGCCGCAGAGGGGCACCGTCCTCGACCTGGTCGGTTACGCGTGGGCGGGCTTCGGTGGCTCCTTCGGCCCGATCATCCTGCTGGCGCTGTGGTGGCGGAAGCTCACCGCGGCCGGCGCGCTGGCCGGTCTGGTCGTCGGCGCGGTGACGGTCGTCGTGTGGGGAAACATCGACGCGCTCAGCTCGCAGATGTACGAGATCGTGCCGGGCTTCGTCCTCAACATGATCGTCGCAGTGGGTGTCAGCTTGCTGACGTACCGGGAGAACCCGGCGATCGAGGCCGAGTTCGACGAGGCGATCCGGCTGCTCGACGCCGACGGACCGCGCGAAAAGCCGGCGCAGGTCTGATCCGACAGGCCCGGGATCTCGTAGAAACCACGATCCCGGGCCCGATGGCGTACTGTTGATCTTGTTGAAGGGACGGCTCTGTAAGCCGTCCTTGCCGCACACCACGTCGCGGCTTGTATCTTTTATCTGGTTTTCGGTTCGCTGGACAATCAGCACAGATGGATGTCTTCAGCGGCTCGGGGCACAGTGCCTCTTGCACCGAACAAAGGAAAAGATCATGGCTCAGGGCACCGTCAAGTGGTTCAACGCTGACAAGGGCTTCGGCTTCATCGCGCAGGACGGTGGCGGCGAGGACGTGTTCGTTCACTTCTCCGCTATCCAGACCAACGGTTACAAGTCGCTCGACGAGAACCAGAAGGTCGAGTTCGACGTCACCGCCGGCCCCAAGGGCCCGCAGGCCGAGAACGTCCGCGTTTCCTGATTTAACGCGAAGGCCCCGACTGCTTCGGCAGTCGGGGCCTTCGTGCATTTGTGGGGCATGATCACGTACGCCGCCCGCCGGGCTCCCACTGATGGACCTCGATCGCGCTGAACCGACCGGGGGAGAGGACCTGCAGCGCGGCGTCTGCAGAGGCCGCCTCGAGCAGCACGGCCGCCCCGACGACCACGGCGCCGTCGTCGGACAGGAGCGGTCCGCAGGCGATCAGCTCGTCGCCGTGCGGCAGGTCGACCGGGTCGGTCGCCGGTTCCGCAAACCCGAGGACGAGGTAGCGATCGGCGTCGGGCCGGCCCTCGCCGAACTCCCACATGGTGCGGCCGAGCGTGTTCTGCCAGCGGCGCAGCAGCACATCCCGATAGGCCCCTGCCTGGTAGCCGGGCTCCTCGAAGGCGAAGGCACGAGCCGCAGCCGCGTCCGGAAGGTCGAGGATGTGCACGCTCCCGGTCAGCGTCTCGTCGCTGGTGAACGTCGGTCCGCGGGCGATCATCGTCGCCGCGAACCGGTCCATGTAGGTCCAATGCTCCTCGACCATCTCTGTGCGCAGCGGCGTCGAACCTGGGCGGTCGCGGTGGTAGCAGAAGAACTCCATGGGCTGAGACTCACCCGCCCCGCCGTCCCGCGCAATCGGTTATCTCAACGGGTCCGTAGGCTGGGCGGCCAGGAGGGCTGACATGGTGACCGATCGCGATCGAAACGAACAAGGACGGGCGCAACAGGCTCGGCCGCGTGACGCGCTCGGCCGTCCTCTGCCGTACGGCGCGGCCGGCGTCGAGCCCATCTCCGAGGAGCCGCTCCCTCCCGACGAGACCCTGGCCTACGCCCGCCGGCTGCTGGACGACGGGCGCCCCTTCGCGGCCCACGAGGCTCTCGAGGTCCGGTGGAAGTCGTGCCCGGAGGAGGAGCGCGAGCTGTGGCAGGGCCTCGCTCAGCTGTGTGTCGGCCTGACCCACCACGAGCGCGGCAACACGGTCGGCGCGTCCCGGCTCATCGAGCGCGCGGCGGGTCGGCTCGAGAGGTACGAGCGGGGTGCTGGCCCGACGTACGGTCTCGACCTCGGTGCGCTCATCGCGTGCTGCCGGGATCGGCTGCTCGGCGCCTGAGCACTACCCCTTCTGCGGCATAGACCCCACGGGCTGTTGACCGCGGAGGTCCTCGCCGTGCTTTGGTGGATCCATGAGCCGCACGGTCGATGTCGACTATCTGGTGGTGGGTGCCGGCGCCATGGGGATGGCGTTCACAGACGCTCTGATCGAGCATGCCGACGTGCGGGTGGCGATGGTCGATCGGCGCCACGGTGGCAGCGGACACTGGCTCGAGGCGTATCCCTTCGTCCGGCTGCATCAGGCCTCCGCCTTCTACGGCGTAGCCTCGACCCTGCTCGGCGGCGGGCACCTGCAGCAGCGCGGACCCGAGGAAGGTCTTCAGGAGCGGGCGAACCAGGCTGAGATCTGCGCCTACTACGCCCGGGTCCTCGACGGGATGGTGGAGTCGGGCAAGGTCCAGTTCTTCCCGAACTGCGAGTACGTCGGCGACAGCGCCGTGGTCTCGCACATCTCGGGGGAGCGTCTCGAGATGCCCGGGGCTCGGATCGTCGACGCCCGCTACCTGGCCCCCAGCATTCCCGCCGAGAAGCCGCCGCCGTTCGGCGTCGGCGAGGGTGCCCGGGTGCTGACGGTCAACGATCTCGCACGGCTCGAGGCGACGCCGAGCCAGTACGTCGTCGTCGGATCCGGCAAGACCGCGACCGACGCGTGCATCTGGCTGCTCTCGCGTGGCGTCGACCCTGACGCGATCTGCTGGGTGCGGCCCCGGGACCCGTGGATGATCAACCGGGCCCTCGTCCAGCCGGATCCCGCGATCTTCCTCGGCATGGCCGCCGACACGATGCAGCTCGCCGAGAGGTCGACGTCGCTCGAGGACCTGTTCCTCCGGCTCGAGGACGCGGGCATCATGCTCCGCATCGACCGCGCTGTCATGCCGACGATGGCCAAGGCGCCGACGCTGGCGACGTGGGAGCTCGAGCAGCTGCGTACTCTCGAGAACGTGGTACGCCGCGGCCACCTCCGACACGTCGACCGCGGCAGCCTCATCTTCGCCGACGGATCGCTCGCGGTCGCCGCCGACGCTCTGGTCGTGCACTGCGCGGCCGACGGCCTGAAGTATCCGCCTCTGCTCCCGGTCTGGCGCCCCGAGGCGATCACGCTGCAGCCGATCCGGGCCGGCTTCCCCTGCTTCGGCGCCGCGGTCACCGGCTATGTCGAGGCCACCCGCGACGTAGACGCCGAGAAGAACAGGCTCTGCCCGCCGAGCCCGTTCCCCGACACGATGGCGACCTGGGCGATGATGAACGTCCTGGGCACCCAGGCAGCCATGTCCTTCTCGTCCGAGCCGGACATCAAGGCGTGGTCGGAAGGGGTAGCCCTCAACCCGGCTCGGGTGCCGCCCGGTTATCCCGGATCCGCAGCCCTCGACGACGCGCGCGAACGCCTGGCGCGGCACACCATACCCGCTCTCACCCAGCTGGCCCAGCTGGCCGCAACGATCTGAGCCCGCGACCATCGGGCGGCGGCCGGACTTGGCGTGTCGCTATACGCCGATCTGGGGGAGCTCCATCTCAGCCGGCTTCTCCACCGACGCCGAGTCCAGCTCCGGAAGCAACCGGTCCAGCCACCTCGGCAGCCACCAGTTCGCGTCGCCCAGGAGCTTCATGGTGGCGGGGACCAGGATCAGCCGTACGACGGTGGCGTCGAGGAAGATGGCGGTGGCCAGGCCGACGCCCATCATCTTCACCACCGGGTCGCTGCCGAGGACGAAGCCGGAGAAGACCGCGACCATGATCAGTGCGGCTGCGGTGATGGTGCGGCCGGTGCCGGCGATCCCTTCGATGACGGCGCGGGTGTTGTCGCCGTGGCGGCGGTACTGCTCGCGCACGCGCGACAGCAGGAACACCTCGTAGTCCATGGAGAGCCCGAACAGGATCGCGAACATGAACAGCGGGATGAACGACACGATCGGCACCGTCGACTCCACGCCGATCAGGCCGGCCGCCCAGCCCCACTGGAAGACCATGACGAGCACGCCGTACGCCGCACCGACGCTCAGCAGGTTCAGCACGACTGCCTTCAGCGGCACCAGCACCGACCGGAACAGCACGGCGAGCAGGAGGAACGACAGCAGCAGTACGGCCGCCACGAAGCGCGGCATCCGCTCCTGCACCCGGTCACCGAGGTCGGCGAAGGTCGCTGTCTGACCGCCGACATGGGCGGTCGCCGAGCTGCCGTCGAGGACCGTCGGGAAGACCTCGCTGCGCAGCCTCGTGACGGTCTCCTGGGTGGCGACGTCCTGGGGCGACGTGGTCGGCTGCGCCACCAGCGTGGCCACTCCTGCGGAAAGATCGATGATCGGTTCGCCGACCGCGGTGATGCCCGGGTCGGCGGCCACCGCCTCGGCCAGCGGCGCCACGACGGACTTGTCCTGCGAGATGTCGACCGCGATCACCAGCGGCCCGTTGGCCCCGGGCCCGAAACCCTCGGCGATCAGGTCGTACGCACGGCGTTCGGTCCTCGACTCGGGCTTGGTCCCGTCGTCCGGGAAGCCCAGATTGAGCGCGAGAACAGGTGCGGCCAGGGCGATCATGAAGACCGCTCCGCCGACAAGGTACGCCGTCGCGTTGCGGGTCACGTGAGCACCCCACCGGTACCAGCCGGTGCTGGGTCGGTGAGCCCCATCCCGTCGCCGGCGTCCGTTGATCCACTGGCCTTTGAGTCGCTGGCCCGCCAGCCCGAGCAGTGCCGGCAGCAAGGTGACCGAGGCGAGCACCATCACGAGCACCATCGCGGAGATGGCGACCCCACCACCGGTCACGAACGGGATCCCCGCGACGAGCAACCCGAGGATCGCCACCACGACCGTGCCGCCGGCGAAGATCACGGCCTGTCCTGCGGTTGCCAGGGCTCGGCCGACCGCTTCGGGGACGGGCATCCCCGCAGCCAGGTTCTCGCGGTGCCGGGTGACCAGGAAGAGCGCATAGTCGATGCCGACGCCGAGCCCGACCATGGCCGCGAGCTCAGGAGCCCACGCCGGGATGTCGATCAGGTACGTCACCAGCTTCATCGAGGTGATCCCGATGACCAGGCCGAACAGCGCCATCCCGATCGGCAGCCCCATCGCGACGAAGGAGCCGAAGGCGATCAGCAGGACGATCATCGCGACGAGGATCCCCGCCACCTCGCCGAGCCCGGTGGGGGCCTCCTCGAACGCGAAGAACAGGTCGCCGCCGGTCTCCAGCGTCAGCGACGACTCCTCACGCAGGTCGGCGACGGCGTCCTTGAGGTTGTCCAGGTCGGAGGCCTCGAGCTCCTCGACCGCCGGGTACTGCACCCGTACGAGCGCGATGTCACCGTCCGGCGAGACGCTGCTCGTCGTACCCAGCACGTGCGGGAGCTCCGCGAGGGCCGCCTCGATGGGTGCCACCTGTGTCGTGGCGTCGGGCGCTTCGAGCACGACGTGGGCGCTGACCCCGCCCTCGTCGGCTTGGGCCTCGGAGAGCAGCTCCGCGGCTTGGTAGGAGTCGAGGCCGGGGGCCTCGAAGCTCTCCTCGAGCTCGCGCCCGAACGCGGCGGAGGAGGCGATGACGACGAGCGCGAGAACGACCCAGGCACCGATGGCGGTCCAGGGACGGGACGCGGCTGACCGGCCGAGCCGGTAGAGGAAGTTGGACATGACTCCACCGTGGCCCGGCGACGAACGATCCACATCGGGCCAAGGAGTGGGGAGCTCCTTGGCCGAAAGTACGAGGTGAGCATCGTGCTTGTGCCCCGTACGAGGAGGCCGTCGGCTCGCTAGGGTCGAGAGGTGGTGACCGCCTTCGTCCGCTCAGTTCTCGCCGAGCCCCGTGCTCCGGACCCGCCGGCGCGGATGTGGTGGGACTGGGCCCTGGTCGGCGCCCTGCTGGTCACGGCCGCGGGCGAGGCGATCTTCCGGTCCGACGTACCGTGGCGCCCCTTGGCCACCGTGGTCGCGTTCCTGGTGATCCCGGTCCTGCTCTTTCGGCGTACTCATCCACTCCTGGCGACAGCGGTCGGCTTCGGCGGCGGCGCGATGGTGCTGCAGATCCCGACGATCCTCGACGGCGTCGACGAGGTGGGGCTCAACACCATGGCGTGCGTCCTGCTGTTGCCTTACTCCTTGTATCGCTGGGCATCAGGACGCGAGGCTCTGATCGGTACGGCGATCGTCGCGGTCCCGGTGACTCTGGGACTCGCCGCGACCGAGAACGTCGGGGACCTGATCGGCGGCGCCACCGTGGTGATCGCGTCGTTCGCCCTCGGGGCGGCGATGCGCTACCGCGCGGTTGCGCGCCAGCGCGAGGTCCAGCAGGTTCGTACGCTCGAGCGCGGTGAGCTCGCCCGCGAGCTGCACGACACCGTCGCCCACCACGTCTCCGCCATCGCGATCCAGGCCCAGGCGGGGCGGGCGGTGGCGGCCACCGACCCGGCTCTGGCGGTCGAGGCGCTGGCCGTGATCGAGGCCGAGGCGTCGCGTACGTTGTCCGAGATGCGCACGATGGTCCGTGTGCTCCGCGACGGCGACGACGCGGCCGACGCTGTGCCAGCTGAATACGGACCGCAGCGGGGCATCGGCGACCTGGACGAGCTGGCCCGGATGAGCCCCCTGGTGCAGGTGCAGTGCGTGGGCGATCTCGCCGACCTGCCGCAGCCGGTCGAGGTATCGGTGTACCGAATCTGTCAGGAGTCGGTCACCAACGCGATCCGGCACGCCCTCTACCCCACGAGGGTCACCGTGGAGGTCCGGGGCGAGGCGGACGTCGTAGAGCTGCGTGTGCACGACGATGGAGAAGCCGCCCGCCTCTCGACCAACGTGGGCTACGGCCTGCTCGGGATGGCTGAGCGGGCCAAGCTCCTCGGCGGCGTGTGCCAGGCCGGGCCGGACCCGGCCGGTGGCTGGACCGTCGAGGCGACCCTGCCGCGCGAGGTGTCGTGGTGACCAGCCAGGGGACCATCCGGGTGGTCGTCGCCGACGACCAGCTCCTGGTGCGAACCGGCCTGACGATGATCCTCAACGCGCAGCCCGGGATCGAGGTCGTCGGCGAGGCGATCGATGGTCATCAGGCGGTGGCGATGGCGCGTGAGCTGCGTCCCGACGTCTGCCTCTTCGACATCCGGATGCCCGGGATCGACGGCGTCGAGGCCACCCGCCGGCTCGCCGGCCCCGGCGTCGAGGACCCCCTCGCCATCGTGGTCATCACCACCTTCGATCTCGACGAGTACGTCCACGGGGCCCTCAAGGCCGGCGCGCGAGGCTTCCTGCTCAAGGATGCCGGGACCGAGCTGCTGGTCCAGGCGATCCATGCAGCCGCGAACGGCGACGCGCTCATCTCGCCCAACATCACCCGCCGCCTGCTCGCCACGCTGGCCGGCCTGGAGCGAGCCACCCCGCCGGCCCAGCCGATCGAGCCGCTCACCGAGCGCGAGGAGGAGGTCCTGCTCACGGTCGCGCGCGGACGTACCAATGCAGAGATCGCCGAGGAGCTGAACATCACCCTGAGCACGGTGAAGAGCCATGTCGCCGCGCTGATGAACAAGCTCGGCGCCCGCAACCGCGTCGAGGTCGCGATGTGGGCCTACGAGACCAAGCGCGTGAAGGGGGATGGCGATGGCTCAGGGCGATGACTCCGAGACCGGGAGCGCGGACTGGAGTCACACGCGGGCCTACCTGCAGAGCGACCCGACCAAGTGGAACAGCCTCTCCTGGGTCGCCGCCCGCACCCTCATCGAGTCGGTCAACGACGTCCTGGGACGCGGTGCGCAGGGGCTCGTGGAGAACCTGCGTGCGCACTGGACGAAGAAGGACGCGCCCCTGACGATCCCTGCCTTCGGGGTCTCGAGATTCCTCGTCATCGGCGACACCGGTGAGCAGGACCCCTCCCAGTACGTCGTCGCGCCCGCCCTGGCGCGAGCCGCGCGCGAGAGCTCGGAGCGGGAGCGTGCCGGGTTCGTACTCGTCCTGAGCGACGTGATCTACCCCTCCGGCAACGTCAACGACTACGTGGACGGGTTCTACAAGCCATACCGCTCGAACCGGGTGCCGGACCTCGAGGCGCCTCTCGACGTGCGCGACAAGTTCTCGCTTCCCGAGAACGTCCCGGTCTACGCGATGCCAGGCAACCACGACTGGTACGACGGCCTCTACGGCTTCGCCCACCAGTTCCTGTACGCGGCGGACGCACCGCCGACCTGGCCCAGCCATCTCCTGGCACCGTCGTTCGACGACACGTTGGGGCGATGGTGCTGGATCCGGGATCGTTTCGGCCGCATCATGTGGCGCACGCCCAGCGAACCCGCCGGCAGAGCAGCGCCGGCGCGGTGGGGCGAACCAGCCCCGGACGGCGAGCCGGCACCAGAAGCCCCGCTGCAGCAGGCGCCGTACTTCGTGATCGAGACCGAGCACGTGGACCTGGTGTGCATCGACACCGGCATCGACGGGGCCATCGACGGCCCGCAGTACGACTGGTTGAGCTCGCTCGGCGGCGAGAAGCCGAAGATCCTGATGACCGGCAAGCCGCTGCTCGTCAACGGTGAGCGCCGGAAGGGTGAGGTGTCCGGACGACCCGGCGAGACCGTCTACGACGTCGTGGCCCACAGACGGCGCCGCTATGTCGCGACGGTGGGCGGTGACACCCACAACTTCCAGCTGTACGACCCGAGCAGCCCGGACAGCTCCCGCGACGGCCTGTGGCACATCGTCAGCGGCGGTGGCGGCGCGTACACGCACGCCACCCATCCCATCCGGGCGGCCACCTCGGACGCGCGGACCGATGCGCGCTTTCGACCGACCCGGCTCTTCCCGCGATCGGCCGAGTCCCTGGCGTACTTCGCCCAGCAGCTGGTTCCCAGCGTCTGGCGGCTGTTGCTGACCGTCGTGCTGTTCGGCGGGGGAGTGGTCCTGGGCCGGTGGCTCGCCGAGACGGGGTGGAGCGGTGCCGGCGGCGCGGCCATCGCCGCGATGATCGTGCTGATGCTGCTGCACCAGGTGCCGCAGCGTCCCGGTCGCAGTCATTTCGTACGCCACCTGCTCCTGCGCCTCGAAGCGCTGGTCGCGGGGGTGCTGGCGACGCTGTTTCTGCACGATTACCTGCCTGACGCGGCAGGGGAGCTGCTCGTGCTGTTCGGGTCGAGCACCCTGTGGATCTGCCTCAACGCCTGGTGCATGCGCTGGTCGAGATGGTGGAGCCCTGTCGAACGGGTGCCCGGGTGGTATCACGTCGCGTTTGCGTGCGTACTGGCCGCGCTCGCGGCCCTGGCACTGGTGCCCTGGGGCTTGTCCGACGTCGGCCAAGACGCACGTACGGTGTCCTGGTGGCTGGTCGTCGCGGTCGGTATCTACGTCGTCGTAGCGATCGCCGGGTGGCGGAGACGGATCGTCGACGACGTCCACGGCGACAGCGCCGAACGCTGGCTCAAACGCTCGGTCGTGTGGGCCCTGCTCGCTCAAGCGGCCGTCGTGTCGGGCGAGATGCTGCGGGTGCTGAGCGGCGAAGGGTTGACCTTGCTCTTCGCCAGCGGCCTGCTCGGACTGCTGCCGTGGGCGGCGATCGCGCTGGTGGTGCTCGCGGCGCTGCTGGCCCCGGACCTCCTCACCCGCCACCTGCGCCACGACCCCGTACGCAGGGCGCAGGCGTGGCTCCGCTGGCGGCGCTGGCTGGCTCAGCCCCTCGTGTTCCTCGCACCGCCGGTGACGCTGACGCTCTGGTGGCGGATCGCCGACGCTGTCGACTCAGCGTGGATGCGGGCAGCCTTCGCTCTGCCGGCGCTCATCGTGGTGACCGCAGTCGCCATGCTGGTCGTCGACTGGCTCCGACGGGAGCACCAGCGCCTCTACATGCCGCTGCTGATCGTCGCCATCCTCGCCGTCGGGGTGCTCCTGCTGGGGGCGGCGGTCCCGGGCCTGCACGACGTACCGGGCTTCTCGGGGCCCGCCCAACTCGCGAACGAGCTCAGCACGTGGTGGCCGGCCATGGCGGTCGCCGCGGCCCTCTTCACCGCAGTCGCGATCGCCGCTGCCGTCCTCCTCGCCCACCTGGTGTTCCTCGGCGCCTACTCGCTGATCGCCGACCCCAAGGCGTGGGTGAGTCCCCGCTACCGCCCGGGCGGCCCGACGCCCTACGACTTCATCAGCCAGGCAGCCGCGACGGCCATCATCGACGCCGAGCACGATCGGATGGGTGCCCAACCCGCCGTGGTCGACGTCGTCGGCCGGCGAACCAGACGTCGCGCACAGATCGCCTTCCCCGGCCTGAACCCGCCCTTCGGGCCCATCCAGAAGTTCGTCTCCGAGATCTACTCCCTCGACGAGCCGCCGTTCTTCAAGCACTTCCTCGAGTTCGAGACCTCACCGACCGAGGTCGTGGTGAAGATCCACCGCGTCCGTGGCGACCAGCCGGTCGAGATCGAAGAGGTGGCGAGGATCGGTCTCACGGCTGCGGCCGCCAGGCGTGACTGATCGCTCTCGGCGCGAGTCACGCTGACATGGATTCATCTGCATAGCCGGCCCGAGGCGCGGATCGGCTCTCGGAGGATCCCGGCCGACGAGGAGGAGGCTCTCCTCGGGCGGGTGCTGCGAGCTCAGCGAGCGTCGCGCTTCGCCTGTCGCTTGCGTCCCGCCGCGCTGCTGGCCGCATCCTTCTTGACCCCGCCGGTCGTCTTCTTTGCCGTGGCCCGCCGTGCCTTGGTCGGCTCCGGCACCTCAGCTGCCGCGGTCGTCATGGCCGGACCTGAACCCTTCGGCTTGGCGGCCTCGAGGCGTGATGCCTTCAGCTCCGCCGCGGCCTCAGACGCCTGCTTCGCGACCGCCTTGCTCACTGACGCGAGGGCTGTTTCGAAGACCTCGGCCTTGGCGCGGTCGCGCTGGTTCTTGGGATAGCTGAACCCGCGTCCACCACGCTTGACCACATGGCCTCGCGCGTTGCGTCGATAGATCGTCACGTACTTCGCCCGCGTCTCACGGATCCTGGCGTGCAGGGCGAGCAGCTCTTCCTCGTCGAGATCGACCAACGCCTGCTTCGAGGTCTCGGCGAGGAGCTGCTGCTCTGCCTCGCTCATCGAATTGAGCACTGCCTGGTTCATGGTTCCCCTTCCATGGCCACCTCGCGAGGTGATGCCTGCCATCATGCCGCAGCGACGAGGTTGGTGGCCTCACTTCGCCCACATCGGTAGCTCCCGATCGGACCGGTGGCGGCGAGCCGATCCGGCGTTCGGGGTGCAGGCACGCTCGGAGACGCCTCGTCCTGCGCGTCACCGTAGTCACTTCACCAGCTGTAGCTCCTCGACCCGCAGCTCTGATCCCTCCCGTAGCGGCTCCCACACGCCGGTCGGCTCGAAGCCGTGGACGACATAGAGCCGGCGCGCGACGTGGTTGCCCTCGGTCACGTGCAGACGTACGTCGAGGTCGCGGTCGCGGCACCAGCTCACCAGATCGGTGAGGAGCCCGGCGGCGTACCCACGGCCGCGTGCCTCGGGCGCCGTCCACATGCCCCAGACATCGGTGACGGCGCTGTCCGGGGGAGTGAAGATGCCACCCATCGCCACTCCTCGGCCGTCTTCCAGCACCAGCAGGATCAGTCCTGGCCCCTCGGCCCGCTGCCGCCAGAAGTCCTCCGTGAGTCCCTGGGTCTCGGCGAGTGTTCTTCTGAAGGCGTCGGGTGAGTCGGCCAGCGCCCGCAGGCTGACGTTGCGTAAGAGCGACCAGTCATCAGCGGTGATGGTGCATACCTCGACGTTCATGACACCGAGTGGACAGCAACCCCGTCGGTATTGCCACCAGTTTTCGAGACCGTCTCGACACCGAAGGACGCGCCTACCGGCGTAAGACTGTGACACCTAATCTGACTGTGTGGGGAGAACAGGCGGCCGGCCGGCGCGGGTCGAGGACGTGCACGAGCTTGCCCTTGGCATGCCTCACGTCCGCGTCAACGCGGGGACCCAGAGCAGGCCCATCTATCAGGTGGGTGGAAAGTCGTTCGTCTTCTTCCGGAACCCGCGTCCTGACGCGTTCGACCCGGACACCGGGCAGCGTTACGACGACGTCATCGTCTTCTGGGTGCCTGGCGAGGGTGACAAGCTGGCGATGGTGCAGGACGAGTCCTCGCCGTTCTTCACCACTCCGCATTTCGACGGTCACCTGTCGGTTCTGGTCCGAGCGAGCCGGCTCGGGGAGATCAGCTATGACGAGCTCGCCGAGGTCGTGCAGGAGGCTTGGCTCTCGCGCGCGTCAGCTCGCCGAAGAGCGGCCTGGCTCAGGGAATACCTACCGGACTAAACAGAGGCTGAGAACAGTCGGTCGTTGTTCGACGCAGCGCCTCAGCCGTCGAACGCCTCGACCAGCTCAGCTGGGGCGGCGGCAAGCCAGGCGTCGACCAGTAGGTCGCGGAGGTCGCCCGGGGCGATGACGCTGAGCTCGATGAGCACGGCGGGGTAGTTGTTGAAGTGCTCGATGGAGAAGACGCCGTCGATGCCGGCGGCGAGGACGCCTTCCTTCTCGTGCAGGTCAGCGGTGTTGACCGCGAGGATCGGCGGCGCGGGCGGGGTCTGGTCGTCGAAGCGTTTTAGGTCGGCTTTGCTGAACGGGCGCAGCCAGGCGATGCTCTTGCCGCGTACCGACCAGGTCGGGTTCCCGTAGCGCTCGCCCTCGGTGACCTCGGGGAGCTCATCGATGACCCGAGCGACGTCTTGGAGCGTTGCCATTCTTGGAGGCTAGTCTCCGTCAGGCGGCAAGTGTGAGCGGTGGGCCGAGGTCTTCGCTGATGTCGATTGTGCCGGTCGGGGTGACGACGTACTCGTAGCCGTGGGGGCTGCACCACCTGTAGGTGCCTGCACGGATCCGGTGGTAGCGCCACCCGTGATGCGTCTTCATCCGGTGGTGCTGTCGGCAGAGGGGAGTCAGGTTGTGGCTGCTGGTCTTGCCGCCGGCGGCGTAGGGGGCTCGGTGGTCGAGGTCGCAATGTTCGGCGCGGGCTTGGCAGTAGGGGAAGGAGCACTTCTCATGGATCAGTTCGGCTTGACGCCGCTGCCGGGCGGTCGGGACGTACCCGGCTGCTTCGACGTTGTCGGCCAGGTCGACCACGATGACCGGCTTCACGATGGTGCCAGGAGTGGTGGCCCACTGCTCGAGGCGTTCGATGGTGACCAGGCCGCGGGTGTTGGCGAGGCGGACCAGGCCAGTGCCGGCCAGGTCGCGGGTGTCGGTGTGGATGACGAGCTCGACCACTCGGGTGACGCCGGGGACACCGTCGAAGGAACCGGAGTTGTACGCCCGTCCCAGCACCCCGAGCGCGGCGGCTCGCCGCACGTCCAGGCTGGCGTGGGCGTAGTCATCCTCGTCGAGGAGGCCGTGCGCGATCGAGGCAACCGCCTGCTCCAGGTCCAGGGCGTCGGCCGCGTCGAGAACGCCGTCCAGATAGCCCAGCGCCAGCACGGCTTGGCCTTGCTCGGCACCGGTGCCGACGAACGGGGTGGCCTCGTGGGTGGTGATCGTGACGGAGCGGTGCTCGACGCCTTCGGACTCGGCGACGGCAGCAGCGACATCGGGTTCGAACAGCGCAGCGGCCTGGGTGATGGCGCGCTCCAGCTGGACCGGCCCCATCGTGTGGGCGTACGGCCCGATCTGCTTGTCCACCCAGGTCACGACCTCACGATCGAGGCGTCGGGTGAGGTCGGCGATCCGACGGGCCCGCCAGGCCAGGAGTGACCCGTCGAGGATCCGGGCCCAGACGTGCTTGAGCCGGTAGCGCAGCTCGACCGCATCGCCCAGGAACTTCTTCCCTGCATGCGTCGAGCGACCCAGGACCGCGGAGAACTCGACCGCTGCCGCCTCGGAGATCAAGGGGGCTCCGGGGCCCGCCAGGGGCAGCATTCGGTCGCCGAACACGTCTCCGTCCAGTCCTGCTACTTCTTGGGGAGAGTCGACAGAATGCAGCGCTGCGAACCGTGCGGCGGCGATCAACACATCCCGTTCAGCCTGCTCCGCGACCGCCCGCGACGTACGCACCGCAGCCAGCAGATCGCTGGTGGTGTCGTCCGGGTCGAGGAGCGCTTCCATAGCCGACATTTTACCAGTCGGCACCGACAAGAATGACCTGTATTGACCCTGGTCAAATGGCATATAGACGCCATTTTTGAGGTTGGTTTGGCGGGGATGCGCCACGCGTACGCAGGTAAGGTCGGTGCGATGACGTCCACGATCGATTCCGTCGCATCTAGGCTGCTCCGGACCCGGGCGGTGGTCCGCGCGCCGATCTGGCTCTATCGGCACCGGGTCGGGTGGCTCCTCGGATCCCGGGTGTTGATGCTCGAGCACACCGGTCGACGGTCAGGAGTTCCGCGGTATGTCTGCCTCGAGGTCGTCGAGCGGCCGAGCGCGGACGATATCGTGGTGGTGAGCGGGTTCGGCACCGGGGCGCAGTGGTATCAGAACCTCCGGGCCGAGCCGTCGTGTCGCGTCAGCATCGGGACGCGCACCAACGTCGCAGCCCGGGCACGATTCCTCTCCGAGGAGGAGTCCGCCGCCGCGCTGGGTCGCTATCAGCAGGCGCACCCGAAGGCTTGGCAGCGGCTGCGCGGTGCGATCGAGGCGGCGGTCGGTCACGAGGTCGATGGACTGCCGATGGTGAACCTGAAGCTCCTAGGAGACTGACATGCGTCGCAAGTGGCTGTGGTTGCTGAAGAACACGCTCAACCGGGTCACGACCCGGGCGGCTCGCTCAGGCCACGGGCCGTTCTCGCTCGTTCGTCACGTGGGCCGGAAGTCGGGGAAGACGTACGAGACGCCGATCATCGTCGCGCGGATTCCGGAGGGGTTCATCGCGGAGCTGACGTACGGCGAGGACGTCAACTGGTATCGCAACATCGTCGCGGCCGGAGGGTGTGAGGTGCTGGTCGACGGGCAGTGGCACCAGGTCTCCGCGATCGAGCCCTATCCGTCCGAGGCCGGTCGGGACGCTTTCGGGTATCCGGCCAAGCTGGTGTTGCAGGTTCTGCAGCGGCACGAGTTCAGGCTGTTGCGTACGTCCTGATCCTGTAGCAAACCAGGTCACGTTGCTGAAGCGCAGGTGAGAGGATCGCCAGGTGATTCCTGCAATCTGTCTCGTTCGATCCGCCGAGCTCAGTGCCGCACCCTATGCGTACGCGTCGGTCGTGGATAGTGGCGTGCGCCTGGTCTTCCTGGCGGGAGCGTGCCCTCTCGAGAAGGACGGGACGACCGCGGCCGTGGGTGACTACGCGGGCCAGGCTGCGAAGTGCATCGAGACTCTGCGCGAGGCTCTCAGGGAAGTGGGCGCAACGCTGGAGGACGTGGTGAACACCCGGGTCCTGGTGGCGTCTTCGCAGCGGTCGGATCTCGTCGCGGTGTGGGAGATCGTGAAGGACGCGTTCGGGGATCATGACGTGCCCAGCACGCTGATGGGTGTGACAGTGCTGGGCTATGAGGATCAACTGGTCGAGATCGAGGCCATTGCTGCGGTTTCCGACTGACGACCGTCAGGTTCCTCACCACCCGGTGGAAAGTCGCGGCGGTCAGGGGTTGGGGTCGAGGTGGGGGAAGCTGCGGTTGAGCGCCCAGTCGATCCGTACGCGCTGGCTGCGGTCCATCTGGAGGCTGGGGACGACCTCGGGATACAGCCATTCGGCGTGGGTGTTCTCGGCCGACGGAGCGGGCTCGCCGGCGAGATAGCGGGCGGCGTAGATGATGGAGCACTCCTGACGTACCTCGCCGTTGGTGGTGTTCTCGATGCGGTGGCGCGGGTCGGTCCAGATGCCGACCAGGCCGGTCACCTCGATGGTGATGCCGGTCTCCTCGTACGTCTCGCGGACTGCGCAGGCCGTCAGCGACTCACCGGGCTCCATCGCGCCGCCCGGCATCGTCCAGTTGCCGGTGTCGGTGCGGCGGATCAGCAGGATCCTGCCAGGGTCGTCGAGGACGAATGCGGCGGCGCTGGGCCGGATGCTGTTCACCGCGGGAGCCGAGGGATCGTTGTGCCAGTCGACTCGTCGGCCCGTGCTGCTCACCTCAGGGGAGCGAGGGCGTGGCGGACGTACAGAAGCATCGAATGTCGGCCGAGATCCCACGGCGACGAGAGTAGCCGAATTTGCCGGGGTCAAGTGCAGAGAAGCAACGCCACGCCGGTCGGGCAGCCACCTAGCTCGTGACGGCGCCGACCGCGGCCGACTGGACCGTACGCCGATACTTGCCGAGCACGCCGCGCGCGTACCTCGGGGGGAGCGGCTCCCAGCCGACCTTCCTCCGCTCCAGCTCCTCGGCGTCCACCCCGACCTCGAGGGTGCGGTTGACGACGTCGAGGACGATGGGGTCGCCGTCGCGGACGAAGGCGATCGGGCCGGCGTCGACGGCTTCTGGGGCGATGTGGCCGACGCAGAGACCCGTGGTTCCTCCTGAGAACCGGCCGTCGGTGATCAACAGGACATCCTTCCCGAGACCAGCGCCCTTGATGGCTCCGGTGATGGCAAGCATCTCCCGCATGCCCGGGCCGCCCTTCGGGCCCTCGTTCCGAATGACCACGACGTCGCCCGCGACGATGAGCCCCGCTTCGAGGGCGTCCATCGCGGCCCGCTCCCCGTCGAAGACACGGGCAGTGCCGCGGAAGACGGTGTCGTCGAAGCCAGCTGTCTTGACGACTGCACCCTCAGGGGCGAGCGAGCCCTTCAGGATGGTGAGACCACCGGTGCGGTGGATCGGCCGCTCGAAGGAATGGATCACGTCGTCGTCGAGCGCGGGCGGGCTCAGCTCCGCGAGGTTCTCCGCCATGGTCTTCCCGGTCACCGTGAGGCAGTCGCCGTGGAGCAGTCCCGCGTCCAGGAGCGCCTTCATCACGACCGGGATCCCGCCGATCTTGTCGACGTCGTTCATGACGTACTTGCCGTAGGGCTTGAGGTCGGCGAGGTGCGGGACCTTCTCTCCGATCCGGGTGAAGTCGTCAAGGGTCAGGTCGACCTCAGCCTCGTTGGCGATGGCCAACAGGTGCAGCACGGCGTTGGTGGAACCACCGAGCGCCATCACGACGGCGATGGCGTTCTCGAAGGCCTCCTTGGTCATGATCTGGCGCGCGGTGATGCCCTTCCGCAGCAGCCCGACCACCGCTTCGCCCGAGCGGTGGGCGAAGCCGTCGCGGCGTCGGTCGACTGCGGGAGGCGCGGCCGAGCCGGGCAATGACATGCCGAGCGCCTCGGCGACAGCAGCCATCGTGTTGGCGGTGTACATACCCCCGCAGGCGCCCTCGCCAGGACAGATCGCCTTCTCGATGCGGGTGACCTCATCGCGACTCATCTTCCCGGCGATACAGGCCCCGACCGCTTCGAAGGCGTCGATGATCGTGACGTCGCGGCCGTCGACCTGCCCGGGCATGGTCGAGCCGGCGTAGAGGAAGACCGAGGCGAGATCGAGCCGGGCAGCGGCCATCAACATGCCGGGCAGCGACTTGTCACAGCCGGCGAGCAGCACGGAGCCGTCGAGCCGCTCGGCGCTCATCACGGTCTCGACCGAGTCGGCGATGATCTCGCGGGAGACCAGCGAGAAGTGCATGCCCTCGTGGCCCATCGAGATCCCGTCGGAGACCGAGATGGTGCCGAACTCCAGCGGATAACCGCCGGCCGCGTGCACGCCGTTCTTCACCGCCTTCGCGAGCCGGTCGAGGGACAGGTTGCACGGGGTGATCTCGTTCCACGACGACGCGACGCCGATCTGCGGTTTCGCGAAGTCGTCGTCGCCGAGGCCGACGGCCCGCAACATGCCTCGGGCAGCGGTGGCCTCCAGGCCATCGGTGACTGCGCGCGACCTGGGTTTGATGTCAGGGGTGTCGGGGCTGAGAGGGTTCACAGGTACGAGGCTAACCGGGTGTGATGCCCTTGGGCATGAGCGCAACCGCGCGAGGTTTGGAGTCGGAGATCTGGACCCACAGGGTCCGTGGAGAGGATGAGCTCAGTGAGCGAGAGCGAGACGCCGACTTCCGACGAGTTGGTGCAAGCCCGAGCGCGTCTGCGGGAGACGCAGCGTGACCACGCCCGCACCTTGTACGGCGAGCATCTGACCTCGTACGCGGAGACGCCAGGGTTCGCCAGCCGACTCGAGGAAGAGATCGAGGCGTGTATGGGACCCGTTGGGGAGGTGTTTGGAGCCGGTCTCTCTGGCGACTTGGAGGAGGACGCCTTCTGGCTGGCGGTGGACTCTATGCTGTTTCAGGCGGAGAAGCCGAAGATGTCCCTGGCTCAGCGGTATCTGAAGTTCCAGCGAAACCTTCCGGACCAGGCCCGCGACCTGCTTGACAGATGGGTCGAGAGCCAGACGGGGATGCGGTTCTTCGAGGTCACGCACTCCGACGGACCCTCGGGATCACTCGTCGAGCTCGGCACTGGGAAGGCGTACGCATCGGTCTTCCCGCGCTACGGGCGATGGGACGAGAGCGGGCTTCGTCGCGGTGACTACGTCGCGGCGCGGCTGCTTCCGGTGGGCGATGAATGGATGCCGACGACGACGTTGCACGCGTTTCCGAAAGAGGAGCGCTCGGAAATCCTCGCGATCGCTGAGGAGCTTGCTGCGAACATACGCGGCGAATGAGCCTGGGGAGGGTTGTCCGAACCTGGCTCGGACAACCCTCCCCAGGTAGCGGAGTGCGTCAGTCGAGTGCTGTGCCTTCGCCCGCGTCGTCGACGCCGGTCGGCAGGGTCTCGATGTACTCCTCCGACGGTCCGAAGTCCGGGTCGGGGTGTAGCTCGACGTGCGTCGCCGGGTGGGTGAGGTCGAGAACGGACACCTGGTTCGTCCCGGGACGCCACAAGGGCGCGGGGGCGTACAGGCGGCGCTGGGGGCCGCGGCTCCACAGGCGGCCGAGCAGGGTGCCGTTGAGCCAGACGAACCGGTCGCCGTCGCCGGGGACGGCGAGCCATCCGTCGGCGGGTGCTTCGACGTCGATGTCGGCATGGGGGATGCCGTTGAGATCGGGGGAGTCCCAGCGGTCGAGGGCTGCGGGGTGGTGGTCCCAGCCGTGGACGAGGCGCCGGTCGACCTGGACACCGCCGAGGATCCCCTTGTGCTCACCGAGCAGCGGGCCGTAGTTGACGCGGCCGAGCGCCTCGACGACCAGGGTCAGGTCGGCGACCCGGCCGAGGCCGGGGAGCGTCAGCACCGCAGGCTCGGCGTCGTCACGCTCGAGGAGGCCGAGCGTGCGACCGTCGAGGAAGGCGTACGCCCGGTCGTGCAGTCCGCGCACGGTGAGATGGACGTCGTGGCTCGGGAGCGTGACCGAGGAGCGGTACGTCACCAGGCCGGTGTCGATGCCGTGCTCCTCGAAGCTCAGCGGAGCCGCAGTGCGCGTCGCCGGCCCGCGGGTCACCAGGGACAACAGGTCGCTGCCACCTGACAGCGGCGCCGAGGTGAACGCGTGACGGGGACCAGTCGGCGGCAGCGTGGGCAGCGCGTCGACCGTGCGCCCGGTGGCGGGCGCCAGGATGTCCCGGTAGACCCGGAACTTCTCCGTGACTCGCCCGTCCTCGCCGATCGGGGCGTCGGAGTCGTAGCTGGTGACCGTGGGCTGGATCCGGCGGCCGTCGTGGTTGGCGCCCGCCCAGAGGCCGAAGTTGGTGCCGCCGTGAGCCATGTAGACGCTGACCGAGCCGCCGAGGTCGACGATCTCGCGCAGCGTCGCGGCGGCGCTCTCGGGGGAGCGTACGTGGTGGTTCTCGCCCCAGTGGTCGAACCAGCCGTTCCAGAACTCGGCGCACAGGAACGGCTCGCCCGGCCGCCGCGAAGCCAGCATCGAGCGGGCCTCGTCGGCGCGACTTCCGAAGGTCGCCGAGGCGAGGGTGCCGTCGACCATGCCGGCGTCGAGCATGACCTCGGTCGGGCCGTCGGCGGTGTAGAGCAGCTCGGTGATGCCACGATCGAGGAGTCCCTGGCGGAGCCAACGGAGATGGGCGGCGTCGTCGCCGTAGGAGCCGTACTCGTTCTCCACCTGCACCGCCACGACCGGCCCGCCGTGAGCAGCCTGCAGCGGGACGAGGTGGGGGAGCAGGACGTCGAACCAGCGTGAGACCGCGTCCTGGTAGACCGGATCGCTGCTGCGTGGCGCCCGGGTGCGGGCGGTCAACCAGGACGGCAGTCCGCCGTTGGTCCACTCGGCGCAGATGTACGGCCCGGGGCGCACGATCACGTCGAGCCCGAGGTCGCCGGCGAGGGTGATGAAGCGGGCCAGGTCGCGGGGCCCGGTGAAGTCCGGGGAGCCCTCGTCCTGCTCGTGAAAGTTCCAGGCGACGTAGGTGTCGACGGTGTTGAACCCGGTCGCGGCGACCCGGCGCAGCCGGTCCTCCCACTGGTCGGGGTGGATGCGGAAGTAGTGGATGGATCCGGACAGGATCCGGTGGGGGACGCCGCGCTTCAGGAACTCGCCGTCATGCCAGGTCATCGTGGGGCTCACCCACCCGAGGGTATGACAACTTTTGCGCAAAACGTGTTCAATCCGCGCAAAACTCTGCATGATGGACAGACCTCGTCAGGCCCACCCCACCATCGGGAGTCACGATGCCGAAGCGTTTCCCCACAGCCCTCCTCGCGTCCGTGACGGCATTCGCCGGCGTGGTCGCCATCGCGCCCGAGAGCCACGCGGCTCCCACGGGCGCGTTCACGTTGACCTCGCCGATGCTGAGCGTGCAGGTGGCCGAGGACTTCCCGGCTGTGCTCGGCTACCGGCATACGGCCGGTGGGGAGATCGGCGGCGCAACCATCCCGCCGACCTCCGTACGCATCAACGGCACCGCACACACAGCGACCGTGACCGGCGAGCAGGTCGACGCCGACACGGCGACCTACCACCTGACCTTCGCCGACCTGCCCGGCGTCGAGCTCGACGCGAAGCTCGAGGTGGCCGGCGACGTCGTCACCTTCGCGATCACCGACGTGAAAGACACCGTCGAGCACCGCGTCGGCACCCTCGACATCCCCGGGCACGACCTCCTCTCGGTCAGCTCGGACCAGGCCGGTGCGACGGTGAGCACCGCCGTCGTGAGCGCGGACCGCACCAAGAACGGCGACACCCACACCGAGGTCACCACGGACCTGGCCACGACCGAGAAGCCGGTCGGATCGGCGTACGCCATCGTCGACACCGATCGGCTGGCCGCCGCGATCGAGACCAACTCGGTCTACGACCAGAGCGGCGGCGACTCGACCAACGAGCGCGGCCGGATCTGGCGCAGCGTGAGCGCCACCGACAACGGCCGCCGGGTCGGGCTGTGGAGCGGCCAGTGGACCTACCGGGCGACCGGGTCGCCCTACGCCGAGGAGCTCCCGTGGGCGAAGGTGACCATCGCCCACGACGCCAACGGTGACCAGGCCGTCGACTGGCAGGACGGCGCGATCGCGCTGCGCGACATCCAGCGGCCGATGAACGGCGCGGAGGAGACGCCCGAGCGGGTGGTCACCCACATCCCGTTCAACTTCGCCAGCCAGGCGACGCATCCGTTCCTGCGTACGCTCGATGACGTCAAGCGGGTCTCGCTGGCCACCGACGGGCTCGGGCAGCTGGCCGTGCTGAAGGGCTACGGCTCCGAGGGCCACGACTCCGCGCACCCCGACTACGGCGGCAACTACAACACCCGCGCCGGCGGGCTCGACGACCTCAACACCCTGGCCCGTGAGGGCGAGAAGTGGGGCGCCGACTTCGGCGTCCACGTCAACGCGACCGAGGCCTATCCCGAGGCCAAGACCTTCAACGAGACCGTGGTGAACGAGGGCAGCCCCGGCTGGGACTGGATCGACCAGTCCTACTACATCGACCAGCGCACCGACCTGGCGACCAGGAACATCGTCGACCGCTTCGCTCGGCTGCGCCGCGAGACGCACCCGAACCTCGACTTCCTCTACATCGACGTCTACTACTCCTTCGGCTGGCTCCAGGAGCGACTCGCCCGCGAGCTGCGCGGGCAGGGCTGGAACATCGGCACCGAGTGGTCCTATCACTTCGAGGAGGACGCGCTCTGGTCCCACTGGGCCAACGACGAGTCCTATGGTGGGGCGACCAACAAGGGCCTGAACAGCCAGATGATCCGGTTCGTACGCAACGGGCAGAAGGACACCTGGAACCCGGACAAGCTGCTCGGGCACACCGAGATCGTCGAGTTCGAGGGCTGGACCGGCGAGAACGACATCGACGCCTTCTACGACAACATCTGGCGGCGGAACCTGCCGACCAAGTATCTCCAGAAGAACCCGATCCTGCGCTGGAGCCCGGACGAGATCGTCCAGGACGGCGGCGTACGCGTGGTCAACTCGGGCAAGACCGAGGCGACCCGGAAGATCTATCAGGACGGCGATCTGGTGCTCGACGGCGATGCCTACCTCCTCCCGTGGGAGGCCAAGGCCGGGGCACGCCCCGGCGGGGCGAAGCTCTACCACTACAACGCCGACGGCGGGTCGACCACCTGGAACCTGGCCCGCGCCTGGAGCCGGAGCGAGCGGCTCCGTGTCTACGAGCTCACCGAGCAGGGCCGGGTCGAGGCGGGCAGCGTGCCGGTGCGTGGTGGCAAGGTCACGCTCGACGCGAAGGCGGGGACGGCGTACGTCCTGACCGAGTCCTCCGACACCTCGCCCGACGCACGGTGGGGTCAGGGCAGCCACGTTGTCGATCCCGGCTTCAACGCCGGCGACCTCGACGCCTGGCGCCCGAGCGGACCGGCCACGACCGGACGGACCTCGACCGGTCAGCAGGTCGCCGTGCTGGGTGCAGGGGAGCAGGCTTCGATCAGCCAGCGGCTCCACGGCCTGAAGGGCGGACGCAACGCTCTGGGCGTCTGGGTGGAGGTCGAGCCCGGCCACAGCCGCGCCGCCACGGTCACGGTCACCTCCGGCAAGAAGACCTACACCAACCATGTCGAACGATCGACCGCGAAGAACCTGGTCGCTGCCGACGAGCTGCACAGCACCTACTTCCAGCGTGTGGAGGTCCCCTTCGACGTCGGCCGGGACGGTACGGCGACCGTCGAGATCTCTGCGGAGGCAGGCTCTGGCGCGGTGCGCATCGATGACGTACGTGTCGTCGCGCGCGGCCGTGGCCTGCGGGCCGCCCCCGAGGCGAAGATCATCGTCGAGGAGGACTTCGAAGAGGTCGTCCAGGGCTGGTCGCCGTTCGTCAAAGGCACCTCCGGAGGCGTCACCGACCCGCGTACCCACCTCGCCGAGCGGCACGAGCCGTTCACGCAGAGCGGCTGGAACGGCAAGGTCACCGATGACGTGATCAGGGGCGACTGGTCGCTCAAGTCCCATGCCGAGAACGGCGGCCTCGTCTACCGAACGGTCCCACAGACCGCACGCTTCGAGCCCGGGCACCGTTACCGGGTCTCCTTCGACCACCAGACCGAGCGGGCCGACGACTACGAGTGGGTCACCGGCTACGACTCCGTCGCGAGCGGCGACCCGCGCACGGTCGAGGTCGGTGCTCGCCCGATCGGCAAGCAGGTCGAGACGGCCCGGTTCAGCGAGGAGTTCGTGGCCGGCGGCTGCGGCGACTACTGGGTCGGTCTGCGGACCGCCGACGACAACGGCGCGAACGGCGACATCAGCATCGACGACTTCACCGTCGAGGACCTCGGTGCGGCCGCCGACCCGCCTGCCTGCGCGACCCTCGCCGTCGACGCCGGCGACGAGAAGCTGCTGCCGGGTGCGGCGGCCGAGGTCACCACCACGCTGACCAGCGACGAGGCCTCGGAGACCGGCGCCGGGACGGTCGGTCTCGAGGTGCCGGAGGGCTGGACGGCGGACGCCACCACGCCCGCGGCCTTCGACTCGCTCGCTCCCGGGAAGAGCCACTCGGTAACCTGGAAGGTCACGCCGCCGGCCGACGCGGCCGAGTCGAGCCATCAGCTCACCGCCTCTGCGACGTACGACTTCGGTGGCGAGACGCGCACGGTGACCCGCTCGGCGACGGTGCAGACCGCGCCGCCCCCGCCGGCCGCGGACACCTACGCCAGCGATCTCGGCTGGATCTCAGCCACCAACGGCTGGGGGCCGGTCGAGCGCGACACCAGCGTGGGGGAGAACGGCGCCGGCGACGGCCGGCCGATCACGCTCGCCGGCAAGGTCTACGCCAAGGGGCTGGGTACGCATGCGGTCTCCAAGGTTCGCTACTACCTCGCCGGCAACTGCAACAGCTTCACCGCAGACGTCGGGGTGGACGATGCCCAGACTTCGCGGGGCTCGGTGAGGTTCTCCGTGGTCGCGGACGGGACGACGGTCGCCGAGACCGGCACCCTGGGGCCGGCCAGTGCCACCGTTCCGATCACCGCCGACATCACCGGCGCCGACTACGTCGACCTGGTCGTCGGAGATGCCGGTGACGGGAACGGCAACGACCACGCCGACTGGGCCGACGCGACCTTCCACTGCGCCGACTAATTCCTGGCCAGGCCCTTAGGCTGTCCGGGACCCAGAAAGAGGCCCATGAGACAACAGCGACTCAACCAACTGCTCGAGCTGATCAGCGAGCGCGGGCACGTCTCGATCGCGGAGGTGGAGACCGCGCTCGGCATCTCGGCTGCGACCGCGCGCCGCGACATCGGCCACCTCGCCGAGCAGCGGCTGGTCACCCGGACGCACGGTGGCGCGACGGCGCTCGGCTCGGCGTACGAGCTCCCGCTGCAGTACAAGATCAGCCGGCAGGCGGACGCCAAGCTCGCGATCGCGACGGTGGTCGCCGACCTGCTCGTGCCGGGGGAGACGGTGGCGCTCAACGGCGGGACGACCACCAGCGAGGTGGCGCGCGCGATCGGGCGCCGCCCGGACCTCGCCGAGGACGGCAGCATCACCGTGGTCACCAACGCGCTCAACATCGCCTACGAGCTCTCGATCCGGCCCAACGTGAACATCGTGGTCACCGGCGGAGCCGCCCGGACCCAGTCGTACGAGCTGGTCGGCCCGCTGAGCGAGGGGGTGCTGTCGAAGATCAACATCGACACCGCGATCCTCGGTGTCGACGGCATCAGCACTCGCGCCGGACTCACCACGATCCACCCTGCCGAGGCCAAGATCAGCGCGGACTTCATCGCGGCGGCGCAGCGCACCATCGTCGTGGCCGACAGTACGAAGCTCGAACATCCGACGTTTGCGCGCATCCGCGACCTCTCGAGCGTCTCCATGCTCGTCACCGACCGTCCTGTTCCCGAGCCGCTCACCAAGGCACTGGCTGAGGTCGGAGCGGAGATCGTGGTCACGAGTGATCAAAAATGAGCACTTGAGACCGTTTGTTGACATAAACGCTCAAAAAGTTGGATGATTCGGGTTCAGCCGGCAATACATCGGAGGGTGAACCGACACCATGACCGCATCCGCACCGACGACGCATCTCGCCGCCGAGATAGCGACCCAGCCTGCCAACTGGATGGCCGCCCGGGGCACCGCCGAGCGCTACGCCCAGGCGTTGCCGAAGGCAGGGGAGAAGGTCGCGGTCATCGGATGCGGGACCTCGCTCTACATGGCACAGGCCTACGCCGCGCTCCGTGAGGGTCATGGTCTCGGCGTCACCGACGCCTGGACGCCGACCGAGGCTCGGATCGACCGGGGCTATGACCGGTTGCTGGCGATCACCCGCTCCGGGACCACGACCGAGGTCGTCGACCTGCTCGCCGACGTCCAGGGCAAGATCCCGGCGACGGTTATCTCGTCCTCGCCCGGCACCCCGGCCCTCGAGCTGGCCGAGCCGATCCTCACGCCCGAGGTCGACGAGCGGTCGGTGGTCCAGACCCGCTTCGCCACCACCACACTGGCCATGCTGCGCTGGCATCTCGGCCAGGACCTGAGCCGTGCCGCCGAGCAGGCCCAGCAGATCATCGACGCCGGCGAGAGCGGGTTCGGCCCGGAGCTGACCGCCGAGCAGATCACCTTCGTCGGTCGAGGCTGGACCAACGGGGTGGCGCAGGAGGCGGCGCTCAAGCTGCGGGAGTCCGCGCAGCTGTGGACCGAGTCGTACCCGATGATGGAGTACCGGCACGGCCCGCTCTCCATCAGCGCCCCCGGCCGGGTCGTGTGGGCCTTGGGCGACCTGGTGCCGGGCTTCGCCGAGGACGTCGCGACCACCGGCGCAGACCTCCTGCACGAGGAGATCGACCCGCTGGCCGAGCTGGTGCGCGTGCATCTGCTCTGCGTGGCGCGCGCCCGCGGCGCCGGGCTCGACCCCGACGCCCCGCGCAACCTCACGCGCTCGATCATCCTGAGCCCGCCTGCCGCACAGTCGGCGTGACGTCGATGAGCCAGGCACCTCAATCGCGAAGGCGTGCCACCGATCGGACTCTCGCCCTCGCGTTCGACGTCGGCGGCACCTCGGTGCGGGGCGCGGTCGTCGGTGTCGACGATGTGGTGATGGCCGAGTCGCGGGTGGCCACCCGGACGGGTCCGGCAGTGCTCGACGACATCGCACAGCTGGCCGAGCGGCTGCTCGCCGGGCTGGGCCCGGCGGACCGGGTCGAGGTCGCCGGGGTCGGGGTCGCCTTCCCCGGCCTCGTCGACACGGAGTCCGGGACCTCCCTCAAAGCGGTCAACCTCGGTCTCGTCGACACCCCGGTCGCAGCCCCGCTGGCAGAGCGTCTGGGCCTTCCGGTCGCGGTGTCGCACGACACAGCCGCTGCCGCTGGTGCGATCTGGGCGGATGCCGGATCCCCGGCGTCCGCGCTGGTCGCCGTGCTCGGGACGGGCGTCGCCGCCGTGACGTACGTCGAGGGCAGGCCGATCGTCGGCTCGTCCGGGCAGGCCGGAGAGCTCGGCCACCTGGTGGTCGACCCGACCGGCCCGCTGTGCAGCTGCGGGCTGCGTGGCTGCGTGGAGGCGCGCGCGGGCGCTCGCGGCATGCTGGAGACGTACGCGGCCCTGGGCGGCGACACCGCTGTCACCGGTGTCGCCCAGCTGGTTGCGCGGGCCGGTCAGGATCGGCTCGCCGCCCAGGTCTGGTCCGAGGCGATCACCGCCCTCGCCGACGGCTTCCTGGCGGTAGGAGCGTTGCTCGCGCCTGGCGAGATCCTTCTGGGCGGCGGCGTCGCGGACGCCGGCTCGGACCTGCTCGACCCGCTGCAGGCCCGGATGCGCGAGCGCGCCGGCGTCACCGCAGTCCCGCCCGTACGCCTCTCCGCCCTCGGCGGTCGAGCCGGCCTGGTCGGCGCGGCCCGACTGGCACTGGCCTCGATCGGGCCACGTTCGGAGGAGGGAAGCGGATGATCCTCACCGTCACGCTGAACCCGGCGATCGACGTGACCTACCGGCTGCCTCGGCTGACCGTCGGTGAGGTCCATCGGGTCGCCGAGGTGTCCACCAGGCTCGGCGGAAAGGGTGTGAACGTCGCCCGGGTGCTGCACCAGCTGGGGGAGCCGACCCACGCCGTCGGGCTCGCCGACAACGACTTCGGGAGAGCGCTCGCGCGCGAGCTGCCGGCGACCTTCCTGCCCGAGCTGGACGACGTACGCCGCACCCTGGTCGTCGTCGCCGAGTCGACGACCTCGCTGTGGGAGCCCGGGCATCAGACAGCGCCCGGGGCTGACCGACGGCTGCTCGACCTCCTCGCCGACCGGATCGGCGAGGCCACGGCGCTCACCGTCTCGGGCAGCCTGGCGCCCGGGGTGCCGACCGACCTGCCGGCGCGGATCGCCCGCCTCGCGGCAGCCGCCGGCGTTCCGGCGATCCTCGACCTCGACGACGCCGCCCTGGCGGCGGCGGTCGGAACCGGCGCCGTCCTGACGCCCAACGAGGACGAGGCAGCGCGTCTGCTCGGGCATCATCCGGAGGACCCGGTCGCGGCCGTCGTCGAGCTCGCCGAACGCCACGGTGGCCCGGTCGTGCTGACCCGCGGCCGTGATGGTCTGCTGGCGTACGCCGACGGCGCCGTGTGGGAGGTGCGTCCTCCCGCCGGGGTCAGCGGGAACCCGACCGGCGCCGGTGACGCGGCTGCCGCCGGGCTCGCCCGCGGCCTCGCCGCCGGCAGCGCCTGGCCGGAGATCCTGCGCGACGCAGCGGCACTGGGCGCTGCCGCGGTGGTCGTGCCGATGGCCGGCGAGATCGACCCCGACGCGTACAGCTCGTTCCGGACCGAGGTCTCCGTCGAACGCATCGACCTGAGGGGCGTCTGAGATGCCTCTGGTCCCGATGTCGCTGCTGCTCGACAACGCCCGTGGAACCGGGGGCGGGCTGGGCGCGATGAACGTCATCCAGCTCGAGCTGGCCGAGGCGATCGTCGCCGGCGCGGAGCAGGCCGGCCGCCCGGTGGTGCTCCAGATCTCCGAGAACACCGCCGACTACCGAGGCGCCCTGGCACCGCTGCTGCGGGCGAGCATCGCGATCGCGGAGCGCGCCACGGTGCCGGTCTGCGTACATCTCGATCATGCGACCAGGGTCGAGCTCGTCGAGGAGGCCGTCGAGCTGGGCTGTCCCTCGGTGATGTTCGACGCCTCGAAGCTCGACTACGACTCGAACGTGGCGGCCACGGCCAAGGTCGCGGCCTGGTGTCATGAGCGCGGCGCCTCCATCGAGTCCGAGCTCGGCGAGGTGGGTGGCAAGGACGGCGTGCACGCACCAGGGGTCCGCACCCAGCCGGAGGAGGCCAGGGCGTACGTCGAGGCCACCGGTGTCGACGCGCTCGCAGTCGCCGTCGGCTCCTCCCATGCGATGACGACGCGGACCGCCAGCCTCGACAACGAGCTCATCGCTCGGCTCGCCGACGCCGTCGACGTGCCGCTCGTGCTGCACGGCTCCTCCGGGGTGCCTGACGAGGGAATCGTCGCAGCCATCCGTGCCGGGATGACCAAGGTCAACATCGCGACCCACCTCAACGCCACCTTCACCCGTGCTGTTCGCGCGGCACTGACCGACGAGCAGAAGATCGACCCGCGCAAGTACCTCGGCGTCGGCCGCGACGCGGTGGCCGGCGAGGCCGCGCGTCTGCTCGCGTTGATCGGCGGACCGAGGGTGGACAGGGCAGTCTGACTCAGCCGCGGTCGCGGCGTACTCCCTGGTAGATGCACCGACGCACGATCCAAGGCTGCAGGACGGTGTTGATCGTCCACGCGGGGAAGCGGAACGGGCGTCCGTTGGGCGCGAAGACTTGGAGCCCGTCTCGCTGAACGCCGATCACCGAGCCCCAGCGGCGCCGGGGTGGCTGGTAGCTGTCGAGCGGCCTCCCCTCGAGAACTGCCTTGATGTTGCGAGCGAGGAGTCGGTCGGCGCGGTTCCTCGCGGAGGATCTCAGCTCGTCGGTGGCCGCGACATCGCCCACCGCGAAGACGCCGCTCTGCCCCTTGACCTGGAGATTCGGATCCACCACGACGAACCCGCGGTCGTCGAGGATCTCCGCGGGAAGCCAGCCGGTGTTGGGGTGCACGCGGCCGATGGCCCAGAGGACCGCGTCGGCCTTCGCCGGTGGTTGGCCGGTGCTCCACGTGACCGCGTCGCTGGTGATCTCGTCCCCGACGAAGCCACGCGGAAGCTCGGCACGATGGCCCGGGTGCAGCCCGACGCCCCTCTCGACAAGACGCCTCTCCAGGCTCTGCCACGTCTTTCGATGGTGCTGGGGGAGGGCGCGCTCACCCGAGTAGTAGAGGTCGACCCGCTTGTCCGGCCACCGGCCGCTGATGTTGGCCGCACTGCTGACAGCCGCTGCGCCACCGCCGATGACGATCACCGAGGCCGCTCTCCGCAGCTGTTGGTGGACATGCTGCAGGTCGGCATCGATCTGGTCGTCCGTCTGGAAGCCCGGTTTTCTCCAGAATCCGTTGGTGACCCCCGTCGAGATCACCAGCAGGTCGTACGGCTCAGGGCGGGTCGTGCCGTCCGGCCGCTCGACATGGACGACCCTGTGGGTGAGGTCGAGACCGACGAGAGTGCCGTGAATGACGTCGGCCCGATCAAGTCCGCGGAACCGGTCGAACGAGACCCGGTAGTCGCGCTCCCACTCGGCCGGTCTGCTGACTCGAGCGCCGAGCTCTTGGCCGCTGATCAGCCCTGGTTTGGTGGAGATCCCGACGACGTCGGCGTGCTTCGAGAGGCGTACCGCTGTCAGGACACCCGTGTCGCCGAGCCCCGCGATGATGACCCGCTTGCTCACCGGTCGAACGTAGTGGACCTTCCGAAGAATTGGAACATGTTCTAACTGGCGTCGATGGTCAGGCGTCAGCCCCGAGCGTGTGGAGCAGGCCGGTGACGGCGGCCGCAGCGGCGCGGGGGTCCTGGGCGCGGATGGCGTCGAAGACGGCGGCGTGCTCGTCGGCGAGCTCGTCGGTCTCGTCGTCGAGGTGGATCATCGTGCGCAAGGTGCCCTCGAAGCCCGCGTAGAGCTCGATGAGCAGCGGGTTGTGGGTCGCGGTGACCACGCCGAGGTGGAACTCCGCGTCGGCGTCGGCGAAGGCCTCGGCATCCCCGGCCGCGGCCGCCGCGGCGCGCCGCTCCATGAGGGCGGTCAGCGCCCGTACGTCGTCCTCAGAGCGCCGCTCGGCAGCCAGGGCCGCGGCCTGGGTCTCGATCGCCTGGCGGACCTCGAGGACATGCTGCAGGTCGACCCGGCTGACCTGACGTCGCATCATCGCTGCCACCTCGTTGGCGGCGGCGACATAGGTCCCGTCCCCGCGTCGCACCTCGAGCACGCCGGTGTGGGCCAGCGCTCGTACGGCCTCGCGCACCGTGTTGCGGCTGACGCCCAGTGCGGCGGCCAGCTCGGGCTCCGGCGGGATTCGGGTGCCGACGGCCCACTCGCCGGTGGCGAGGAGATCTCCCATGCCGTCGATCGCCTGGTCGACCAGGGAGCGAGGAGTGGTGGTGGAGAGCGGCACGGTGCCGTCCTTTCATCCAATCATCCGATGTCTGGCATCCTAGGGGGTGTGACCTCCCGACTCCAGTCCCGCCCCGACTCACCGACATCGAACACAGCCGCACGGTCGACGCTGTGGCTGTTGGTCGCGGTGCTGCTGGTGGCGGCGAACCTGCGCGGCGGCATCACGTCCCTCGGTGCCCTGCTCGACAGCCTCGACGGGCTCTCGGCCGGCACCAGGTCCTTTCTGACCTCGCTGCCGGTGCTCTGCTTCGCGCTCGTCGGTGCGACCGGGATGACGCTGGCGCGCCGGCTCGGCGTACATCGCGGCATCGGTGTCGCGCTCGGTCTGCTGGTGGCCGGGCTGCTGGTCCGGGTGATCGGCGACCCCTGGCTCCTGCTCGTCGGCACGTTCATCGCGTGCGCCGGGATCGCCCTCGCCAACGTGCTGCTTCCCGCCGTGGTCAAGGACGGGTTTCCTCACCGGGTCGGAACGGTCACCGGTGCCTACAGTGCGGTGATGTCGCTGGGGGCGGCGACCGCCGCCGGCGTCACCGTGCCGATCGCGGACGCGGCCGGAAGCTGGCGGGTCGGCCTCGGCGTCTGGGCGCTGCTCGCCGTCGTGGCCCTGGTCGCGTGGCTGCCCTACCTGCGCGAACGCGAGGTGCGCAGCGGCGGCCGGGCCCGGGTCTCGTTGTGGCGGGAGCCGGTGGCATGGGCCGTGACGCTCCTCTTCGGCACCCAGTCGCTCTTCGCGTACGTCGTGATGAGCTGGCTGCCGAGCATCTATGCCGACGCCGGCTTCGACCACGCCACAGCCGGACTGCTGCTCGCGGTCAGCATCCTCGTCGGCGTACCTGTCTACTTCCTCGCCCCGACGCTCGCGATCCGGGCGTCCTCGCAGGGACACCTGATCGCCTTTCTGACCGCGCTGCTGGCGGTCGGGTTCGCGGGCCTGCTGCTCGCTCCCGTCGCGGGCGCCTGGCTCTGGGCAGTGCTGCTCGGCGTGGGCGGCGCGGTCTTCCCCGTCGTCCTGACCCTGTTCAGCATCCGCACCGCGACCACCGCCGGCACCACCGCGCTCTCCTCGATGTCGCAGAGCATCGGCTACCTGCTCGCCGCCGGTGGCCCGTTCGTCGTCGGCCTGCTGCGCGAGTCCACTGGCTCGTGGTCGGTGCCGATCATGCTCCTGCTGGGCCTCGCGGTCGTCCAGGTCTGCGCGGGGTATGTCGCGGGCCGTCCGGTCGTCATCGGAGCCCGGAGCGAGGACTGAGTCGTCGGCCTCGAGGTGGCCGACACGGTTGTTCCTCAGGCGCACACCGCGACGATCGGCGATACTGCAGGACATGACCGCAACCGCCGAAAAGCCGGATCGGGTCGGACTCTCCGTCGTGGCGGCGGTCGTCGTCATCGCGGCCGAGATCGTGCGGCTGGTGATCCTGAGCCAGATCCGCTGGGAGCTCGGCTACCCGGAGGAGTACGCGGTCGAGGGCGTGCTGTTCACGTTCGTCTACCTGACGTACGCGGCGATGCTGATCTGGCGCGGACGGAGCATCGTACGCAAGCTCCTCGCACCGCTCCTGCTGGTCCCGTCCTGGCTCTTCGACTGTTACTGGCTCGTCGCCGACTTCCTCCAGGCGCGAGGCTCGTTCGATCTGCCGCTGGGGGAGTGGTGGCTGTGGGTGGTCCGTTTCCTCGTCGTGTTCATCACGGTGTGCCTGGTGGCTGCGTGGGGCGTTGCTCGACGCCGCGGTGTCCTGTGGCTGCTCGGTCTCGTCGTGCCGGTGCTGCTGACGATCGCCTGGCTGAAGTGGTCGTGGCGACTCTACGAGGCGCTCGCTGGTGAGATCTTCGTTTACGACCTGATAGCGGTCGTCCCGACCGTTGTCATCACGCTGCTCGGCTGCCTCGCCTGCTGGGGCGTCGAGGCATTGACGCATCGGCGGGCCTGAGGTCAGGGGCGTGCGCCTGAGTTCTTTGCGTTCTTCGGCAATTCAGGGTCGATCGGGGTGACCCGGACGCCGAGCGCGGCGTGGGCGTAGCTGGCCAGCTGCTGCTCTGCGCGCTCCAGGGTCAGTGACGAGTTGTGGGCGAGCAGATGGAGGCCGAAGGCGTCCTCGAGTGCGACGAAGTTCCGGGCGATCGCCTCGGCCGAGTCGGTCAACGTGAAGACGTCGGTCGCGCGGCCGACCTCGAGCACTGCGGTGTAGAGCGAGACCTCGCGGTCGAAGAGCAGCGTCATCAGGGTGGCGTGCATCGGGCTGCGGCTCGCGTTGACCGAGATCTCGTCGAGGACCTGGCTCAGCAGAAGGTCCTCACCTCGGGGAAGACCCGAGTACATCAGGCGTCCGAGCTTCTCGGCGGGGGACAGGTCGCCCTCGATCGCCCGCTGCCGGGACCAGTAGTAGCGGTCGGTCGCGGCCTGGTGGGCGGCCTCGATGAGGCCGTCGAGCTCGGGGTAGTAGTAGGCGATCAGGCGCGGTGAGATGCCGGCCTCGGCGGCGATGTTCTTCATCGTGGCGCCGGCCAAGCCGTGGGTGGCGATCACGGTCAGTGTTGCCGCGGTCAGATGTTCGCGCCGAGCGGCCTGGTCCTTGCGTCGAGCCATGCTCAACCGTAACGCGTATGTGAAATCTGCGGGCGAATGATTGACACCTGGTGTGGCGGGGCTCATATTTGCGGTGAAGCGCAAAGAAAGGACTTGCTTGTGCGTACCCACCAGGATTGGCGAGAGATCGCCGCCGAGGTCAGCCCCCGGACGCGTCCGTTCGTCGGAGGCCGTTCCATCGACACCGCGGAGGGCTCCTTCGAGAACCGAAACCCCGCGTCCGGCGCCCTGATCACCGAGGTCGCCGACGCGGGCGAAGCAGGTGTCGACGCCGCCGTGCGGGCGGCGCGGGCTGCGTACGACGGCGGCGGCTGGTCGCGGGCGGGCGTCGCCTTCCGCCGGGAGCGGATGCTGCGTTTCGCCGACCTCCTCGCCGAGCACGCCGCCGAGCTGGCGGTGCTGGACTCGCTCGACATGGGCAAGCGGGTGGTGGATGCCTACGACCTCGACCTGCCGTTCTCGGTCAACCTCTTCCGCTACTACGCCGAGGCGATCGACAAGATCAACGACGAGGTCGCCCCGACCCCGCCGGGCACCACGGCGCTGATCCGTCGGGTGCCGCTCGGTGTCGTCGGTGCGGTCGTGCCGTGGAACTACCCGGTCGACATGCTCGCCTGGAAGGTCGCGCCCGCAATGGCGGCGGGAAACAGTGTCGTCCTCAAGCCAGCCGAACAGTCGCCCTCCTCCGCGCTGCGGATCGCCGAGCTCGCCGCCGAGGCCGGGATCCCCGATGGCGTCCTCAACGTCGTCCCCGGCCTGGGGGAGACCACCGGACGGGCCCTTGGGCTCCACCCCGACGTGGACGTGCTCGCCTTCACCGGCTCGACCGAGGTGGGAGCGTACTTCCTGCAGTACGCCAGCCAGTCGAACCTCAAGCAGATCTGGCTCGAGTGCGGCGGCAAGAGCCCGCACGTCGTCTTCGCGGACGCCGAGGACCTCGCCACCACCGCCAAGCAGACCGCGCTCGGCATCTGGTTCAACCAGGGTGCGGTCTGCTCCGCCCACTCCAGGGTCCTTGTCCAGCGCGAGGTCCATGAGGAGTTCGTCGACCTCGTCGCCAAGGAGGCAGCCGCGTACGCCCCCGGCGACCCGCTCGACCCGGCCGCCGGGATGGGCGCGATCGTCTCGCCCGAGCAGACCGACCGGATCATGGAGTTCGTCGACGGTGCCCCGGCCTCAGGAGCCCGTCTGGTCACCGGCGGGGAGCGGATCACTCGCGACGGCAGCGACTGCTACGTCCAGCCCACCGTCTTCGACGATGTCGACCCGGGCTCCGCCCTCGCCCGCGAGGAGGTCTTCGGGCCGGTCCTGGCGATCTCCGCCTTCGACACCGAGGACGAGGCGGTCGCGCTCGCCAACGACACCCCGTTCGGGCTGGCCGCCTCGGTCGCGACCGGCAGCCTGAGTCGTGCCCACCGGCTCGCCGAGCGGATCCATGCCGGCACGGTGACCGTGAACGGCGTCGACGCCTTCAGCGCCTGGACCCCGTTCGGTGGGTTCAAGGGATCCGGGTTCGGACGGGACCTCTCGCTTCACGCTCTCGACAAGTACGTCGGTCTCAAGACCGTCTGGATCAACCACTGACCTCCCGCCCACCAGCCAGGGACACACCATGACGCAGATCAACCAGCCGACCGCGCTCGCGGCCGAGCAACAGTCACATCTACGCAAGACGCTGCGACGCTTCGACATCATCTTCCTGCTCATCGCCGCCGTCGTCGGCCTCGAGACCCTTGGCCAGGTCTCGGTCTACGGCGCCGAGGCGTTCACCTGGGCGCTCGTGCTCGCGGTCTTCTTCCTCGTGCCGTACGGCCTGATCTTCGCCGAGACCGGCGCCGCGTTCAGCGAGGAGGGCGGGGCCTACACCTGGGTCCGGGACGCCTTCGGTCGCCCGGCCGCTGCGGTGGCGGCGATCCTCACCTGGATCACGCAGCCGGTGTGGGTCGGCGGCTCGATGGCCTTCCTCGCCGCCGAGACCGTGAGCGTCTACATCACGCCGCTCGAGCACGGGTCGGTCGGCGACTACGTCTTCAAGATCGTGTTCATCTGGATCACCGTCGTCGCGGCGATCGCCAGCCTCAGCAAGGGCAAGTGGCTGCCGACCAGCGGCGCGATCCTCAAGGTCAGCCTGCTCGCCTTCTTCGTGCTGACCACGATCATCTACGCCGCGCAGAACGGCGTGGTCGACCTGAGCGGCAGCGACTTCAGCCCGACCCTGCTCGGCCTGTTCGGATCGGTGCCGATCCTGCTCTTCGCCTACCTCGGCTTCGAGTCCTCCAACAGCGCGGCCGGCGAGATGGAGAACCCCGCCCGCGACGTACCGGTCTCGATCTTCCGCTCCTGCCTGACTGCTGCGATCTGCTACCTGGTGCCGATCTTCGCGATCCTGCTCGTCGTCCCCAGCGAGGACATCACCGGCATCGGCGGCCTCCTCGACGCCGTCGGCACCGTCTACTCGGTCTACGGGGCCGCCGCCGAGCCGCTGCTCACGCTCACCGCGGTCGTCTTCGTCTACATCCTGATGAGCCAGGGCGCGGCGTGGATGATCATCTCCGACCGGATGCAGGCGATGACAGCGGCCGACGGCTCCTTCTTCGGCGGCTTCTTCGGCCGCTTCCACGAGGGCCTCGGTACGCCGGTGCGGGTCAACATGCTCTCCGGCGTCGTCGCCACGGTGTTCCTGCTCGTCGCGATGCAGGTGACCGGTTCCGGCGCCTCGATCTTCGGGGTCGTGCTCACCATCTCGATCTCGACCTTCCTGCTCAGCTACCTGCTGGTCATCCCGGCGGCGATCCGGCTGCGCACCCGCTACCCCGACCGCCCGCGCCCCTTCCGCGTGCCGGTATCCGACCGCGGCTTCGCGCTGCTCGGCTGGCTCGCCTTCGCCTGGGTCCTGCTCGGCTCCTGGGTCGCGGTGTTCCCCGGCACCCTCGAGCGGCTGTTCGGCGAGGCGTACCCGTTCAAGGAGATCTGGGGTGTCAGCCAAGTGACCTTCGAGGTCTTCACGCTCGGCACCCTCGGCTGCCTGCTGCTGCTGTGCGGCATCGGGTACGTCCGAGGTGCCCGCGTCCGCGCCGAGGTCGGCGCCCCTGTCCCGTCCGTTCCCACCGAGGAGCCCACCCGATGACCGCGTACGACATCCTGTTCGAGCCCGTGCAGATCGGGCCGTTCACCACGAAGAACCGCTTCTACCAGGTGCCCCACTGCAACGGCATGGGCTATCGGGACCCCAGCGCCCAGGCGGCGATGCGCAAGATCAAGGCCGAGGGCGGCTGGTCGGTGGTGTGCACCGAGCAGGTGGAGATCCACGCGACCTCCGACATCGCGCCCTTCATCGAGCTGCGGATCTGGGACGACCAGGACCTGCCCGCGCTCACGCGGATCGCCGACGCGATCCACGAGGGCGGCGGCCTGGCCGGCATCGAGCTCGCCCACAACGGCATGAACGCGCCGAACCAGCTCAGCCGCGAGACCCCGCTCGGCCCCGCGAACCTCCCGGTCGCCCCCGACACCATCGCGCCGGTCCAGGCCCGCGCCATGTCGCTGCAGGACATCGAGGATCTGCGGCGCTGGCACCGCAATGCCGTACGCCGCTCCCTCGAGGCCGGCTACGACGTCGTCTACGTCTACGGCGCCCACGGCTACGGCACCCCGCACCACTTCCTCTCGCGGCGCTACAACGACCGCACCGACGCGTACGGCGGTTCGCTCGAGAACCGGATGCGGCTGCTGCGCGAGCTGCTCGAGGACACCATCGACGAGGTCGCCGGCCGGGCCGCAGTGGCCTGCCGGATCACGGTCGAGGAGGAGATCGACGGGGGCATCACCCGCGAGGACATCGAGGGCGTGCTGCGCGAGCTCGGTGAGCTGCCCGACCTGTGGGACTTCGCGATGGGCAGCTGGGAGGGTGACTCGGTCACCTCGCGGTTCGCGCCCGAGGGCCGCCAGGAGGAGTTCGTCGCCGGGCTGAAGAAGCTCACCTCCAAGCCCGTCGTCGGCGTCGGCCGGTTCACCTCGCCGGACGCGATGGTGCGCCAGGTCAAGGCCGGCATCCTCGACCTGATCGGCGCCGCGCGCCCGTCGATCGCGGACCCGTTCTTGCCGAACAAGATCCGCGACGGCCGACTCAACCTGATCCGGGAGTGCATCGGCTGCAACATCTGCGTCTCCGGCGACCTCACCATGTCGCCGATCCGCTGCACCCAGAACCCGAGCATGGGGGAGGAGTGGCGCCGCGGCTGGCACCCGGAGCGGATCCGGGCCAAGGAGAGCGACTCCCGCATCCTCGTCGTCGGCGCCGGTCCGTCCGGCCTGGAGGCGGCCCGGGCGCTCGGCGTACGCGGCTACGACGTCGTGCTGGCCGAGGCCGGCCGCGACCTCGGCGGCCGGGTGACGGCCGAGTCCAAGCTGCCCGGGCTCTCGGCCTGGGGCCGGGTCAAGGAGTACCGCGAGGCCGTCCTCGCCGAGCTCCCCAACGTCGAGATCTACCGCGAGAGCCCGATGACCGCCGAGGACATCGTCGAGTTCGGCTTCGAGCACGTCATCACCGCGACCGGTGCCACCTGGCGTACGGACGGGGTCGCCCGCTTCCACACCGCCGCGATGCCGATCGCCGAGGGTGCGCAGGTGCTCGGGCCCGACGACCTCTTCGTCGGACGTCTGCCCGACGGCAAGAAGGTCGTCGTCTACGACGACGACCACTACTACCTTGGTGGAGTCGTCGCCGAGCTGCTCGTCCAGAAGGGCTACGACGTCTCGATCGTCACCACCGGTTCGCAGGTGTCGTCGTGGACCAACAACACCTTCGAGATCAACCGGATCCAGCGACGCCTGATCGAGAACGGCATCACCCGGGTGACCGACCACGCCGTCACGGCGGTCGGGGTCGGCGGCGTCCGGGTCAAGGACGTCTACGCCGGTCTCGAGCGTGACCTCGACTGCGACGCCGTCGTCATGGTGACCGCCCGCCTGCCCCGCGAGGAGCTCTACCACGACCTCGTCGCCCGTCGCGACGCCGGCGAGCTCGCCTCCGTACGCGGCATCGGCGACTCCTGGGGCCCCGGCACCATCGCGGCCGCCGTCTGGTCCGGCCGCCGTGCCGCCGAGGAGTTCGACGCCGTCCTGCCCTCCAACGACGAGGTGCCGTTCCGGCGCGAGGTGACCCAGCTGGCCTGAACACCTTCCGGGTCCTCGCGACCGTCAGGTACGGCGGGGAGTTCTGCACCAGCTACGCGCTGGTAACCCATGCCGAGCTCCCCGTCGTATGTCAGGGTCAGTAGATCTCGGGGCGAGCGTCGGTCCAGATGACACCGCCGTGAAGGTCCGCGTCGGCGATCCCAGCGGCGAGATCGATGGTGCAGGTGACGACGGCCGGGCCGCCGGAGTCGTGGCGGGGCGCCTCGCAGACGACGGTGCCGTCGGGTGCGATCACCCGGCTGCGGCCGAACATGGCCGCCTCGCCGTCACCGCCGGCCTGGTTGACGGTGATCCACCACTGGCCGTTGGCGAGGGCGTTGGCCGGGTGCAGCAGATCCCACCAGCTCTCGGCGCCGGTTTCATAGGCGGCGGGCATCACCACCAGTCGGGCGCCGCGGTCGCGCAGCGCGCGGGCGTAGCCCGGGTGGTCGCCGTCGAAACAGATCGCCATCCCGACGTTGCCGAACGGCTCGGTGTCGAGGACCGTCGCCTCGGAGCCTGGGGTGAAGACGGCGTCCTCGGCGGTGGCGCGGTAAAGGTGTGCCTTGTGGTGCCGAGCAACGATCTCCCCGGCTGGGTCGTACACCACCGTCGTGTTGTACGTAGCCCCGTCGGCCAGCTCGGGAACCGACCCGGCGAACAGCCAGATGCCCTGCGTGCGCGCGGCCTCCGCGAGCCGTTCGCTGCGCGGGCCGGGCACCGGCTCGGCCGCCTCTGTGACGATCTCGCCCAGCCGCGAGGCGTCGTAGCCGCTGGCCCACAGCTCCGGGAGGACGACCAGGTCAGCGCCCAGGTCGGCGGCCTCGGCGATCAGCTCCATCGCTCTGTCGAGGTTGGTGGCCGAAGCGCCGGGCGCGGCGTGCCACTGGACCAACCCGATCGTGACGCGGTCCTGCATGAGGGGTGCCTCCTGAAGAAGTGGGTGAACCCCTCATCACAGGCCGCGGCCGAGGCGATGTCAACGAGCCTCGGGATCTGATTTGCCGATGCAGAGCAACGAAAACCGGTGTTGGTCGGCGACGGCGGTGTGGGCCTACCGTGATCTGGATCACGGGTCTCGGGCCCCACCCCGGAGCCGGCGTCCCAGGAAGGACATTTCGATGCAGCAAGACGCGGTCGAGGCCACCATGACGGTCGAGAAGCGCACGATCGACCACATCCCCGTGACCGAACGGCACGGGCGTGCTCGAGACCTGTTCACGATCTGGTTCGGCTCCAACATCATGCTGCTGACGGTGGCCACCGGTGTGGTCGCGACCGCCGTCTACGGCCTGCCGGTCTGGGCCGCGGCCGTCGCGCTCGTCATCGGCCACGCGATCGGCGGCGTGGTGATGGCGCTGCACGCCGCGCAGGGCCCGCAGATGGGCGTCCCGCAGATGCTACAGACCCGGGCGCAGTTCGGCTCGTACGGAAGCCTGCTGGTCGTCGTCCTGGTGATCTTCATGTACGTCGGCTTCTTCGCCTCCAACATGGTCCTCGGCGGCCAGGCGGTCTCCAGCCTGTTCGGGCTCGACGAGACCGTCTCGATCATCGTGATCGGCCTGGTCAGCGTGGTCGGCGCGGTGGTCGGATACCGGATGATCCACGCGCTGACCGGCTTGATGAGCCTGGTCTCGGGCCTCGTCCTGATCCTCGCGTTCGTCTGGATGATCGGCATCCACGAGCTGCCCGCCGGCACGTTCCACACCGACGGCGCCACCATGGTCGGCTTCATGGGCACGATCTCTCTTGCTGCGCTGTGGCAGATCGCCTACGCGCCGTACGTCTCCGACTACACCCGCTACATGCCGCGTGACACGGGCGTGCGCCCGGCCTTCTGGGCGACGTACGCAGGTGCCGTCCTCGGCTCGCTGTTCCCGATGCTCCTCGGCGCCATCGTCGGTGCCGCGCTGCCCGAGGCCGACACGGTCACCGGGCTGCAGGACCTGACCACCGGCGTCGGTGGCCCGATCATCGCCGTCTTCGGCATCGGCATCGCCTGCACCAACGCGATGAACCTCTACTGCGGCGCGCTGTCCACGATCACCGTCGGCCAGACGATCTTCCCGAGGTGGGTCCCCGGTGCCTCGGCGCGGGCGGTCGTCTCCGCGGTCCTGTTCGCCGGTGCGGTGGTGATGGCCCTCGTCGGCAAGGACAACTTCCTGGTCAACTTCACCAACTTCATGCTCCTGCTGCTCTGCGTGCTGGTGCCGTGGACCGCGGTCAACCTGGTCGACTACTACGTGCTCAAGCACGGCGAGTACGACATCGACTCGCTCTTCGAGCGCGACGGCGGCCGCTACGGCCGGTTCAACCTGATCGCGGTCGCCTGCTACTTCCTCGGCATCCTGGTCCAGATCCCGTTCCTGAGCACCGCGATGTACGTCGGGCCGTTCGCCGAGAAGCTCGGCGGCGTCGACATCTCCTGGATCGTCGGCCTGGCCGTGATCAGCCCGCTCTACCTGTTCCTGATGAAGCGCTTCACTCGCTTCACCGGCCACCGTCAGGTGGTCGAGGCGGGCGGCGTCGCATGAGCGCCGAGAGCACGACCTATGACTACCTGATCGTCGGCGGAGGCACCTCCGGCAGCCTGCTCGCCGCCCGCCTGAGCGAGGACCCCGACGTCACCGTCGGGCTCCTCGAGTGGGGCCCGGACGACGAGCACGAGCCCCGCGCCCGCGAGCTGCGGCGCTGGGCGGAGATGCTCGAGGGCGAGTACGACCTCGACTACCGCAGCGTCGAGCAGGAGCGAGGCAACTCGGCGATCCGCCAGGCCCGCCTGCGGATCCTCGGCGGCTGCTCCGACGGCAACACGATGATCTCGTGGCGTACGCTCGCCGCCGACCTCGACGAGTGGGTCGAGCGTGGAGCCGCCGGGTGGTCCCCGGAGGCCGTCCAGCCCTACTACGACCGGTTGCAGACCCCGATCCAGCCGGTGGCCGAGCAGGACCGCAACCCGATGGTGGCCGACATGGTCGCCGCCGCGGCGACGGCGCTGGACATCCCGCTCCAGGACGCCTGGAACGACGGCCGCCTCGATAAGCGCGCCGAGGGTGCCGGCTTCTTCGAGGTCGGCTACACGCCCGAGGGGAACGTCCGCTCCTCGACGTCCATCCACTACCTGCACCCCGCCCGCGCGGCGCGCGCGAACCTGCGGGTCGTCCTCGGGACCCGGGTGGAGCGCGTCGACGTCGTCGACGGGGTGGCCACCGGCGTACGGGCTCGGGTCGACGGCGAGCTGATCGACTTCACCGCGCGGCGCGAGGTGATCCTGTGCTGCGGGGCGATCGACACGCCCCGGCTGCTGCAGCTCTCCGGCATCGGTCCCCGCGCGGCCCTCGAGGAGGCCGGCGTGCCGGTGGTCCTCGACCTGCCCGGCGTGGGGGAGAACCTCATGGACCACGCCGAGGGCCTGGTCGTCTGGGAGCTGAAGGAGTCGCCGCCGGCGACCTGCGCGAGCGGCTGGGACGCCGGTGCGCTGGTCAGCGTCATGGAGCCCGACAACCGCCCCGACGTCCTCATGCACTTCCCGGTCGAGCCGTGGGCCGTCCACGCCGAGGCGTACGGCGCCCGGCTGCCCGAGCGCATCGTCTCGATCGCGCCGAACGTGGCACGGCCCGCCTCACGCGGCCGCGTCTGGATCACCTCGGCCGACCCGGACGCGGCGCCGTCGATCGACTACCGCTACTTCACCGATCCCGAGGGCCGGGACGAGGCCGTTCTCGTGGCGGGCGTACGTCTGGCCCGGCGGATCGCCGAGGCCGAGCCCTTCGCATCACGGCTCGTACGCGAGGTCTTCCCGGGCCCGGACGTGCAGACCGACGAGCAGATCAGCGAGGTCGCCCGGGCCACGCACCAGACCGTCTACCACGTCAGCGGGACCTGCGCGATCGGCGCGGACGAGGACCCGCTGGCAGTGCTCGACCCGTCGCTGCGGGTGCGCGGCGTGGAGGGCCTGCGCGTCGTGGACGCCTCGGTGTTCCCGCAGTTGGTCGCCACCAACCCGGTCGTCACGGTCATGATGGTGGCCGAGCGCGCCGCGGACCTGATCCGCGGCGCGCGCTGACCGCTCAGGCTCCGCGCAGTTCCTCGGCCAGCTCGGCGACGATGGCGAGCTGGTGCGAGAGCGTCCTCGCGGACGGCTGCTGGGCGATGAAGGTCTCCTCGAACGGATCGACGACCTCGGTGCGGATCCCGGACAGCGTCTCGACGATCGCGAGGCCGCAGAAGGGCACCTCGGACTCGGCGTACCCGCCCTCGTGGACGGCGACCACGCGGCCGCCGCAGACCTCGTCGGCGAGCTCCATGACCAGCGCGGTCATCTGGCGGAAGCTGTCGGCGTAGAGCAGCTGGCGGGCCAGCGGATCGACCATGTTGGCGTCGAGGCCGCTGGCGATGACGATCAGCTCGGGCGCGAAGTCGCGGACCGCGGGCAGGACGATGTCGCGCATCGCGGCCAGGTAGGTCTCGTGGCCCGAGCCCGGGGGCAGCGGCACGTTGAGGTTGAAGCCGAGCCCGGCGCCGCGGCCGCGGTCGGTGGTCGCGCCGGTGTCGACAGGGAAGCAGTTCTCCTGGTGGATCGAGACGGTCAGGACGTCGTCGCGCTCGTAGTAGACCGCCTCCGTGCCGTTGCCGTGGTGCACGTCCCAGTCGATGATCGCGACGCGGCCGAGACCGTGCGTGGCCTTGGCCGCCTCGACGGCGATCGCGATGTTGGCCAGCAGGCAGAACCCCAGGCCCTCCTCGGGCAGGGCGTGATGGCCCGGCGGGCGGGAGAGCGCGTAGGCGTTGCGGTAGCGGCCGGTCACCACGTCGGAGACCGCGCGCTTGGCGAGGCCGGCGGAGAGGGAGGCGATCTCGAAGCCGCCGTGCGAGAACAGGGCCTCGGCGCCGATCTCGCCACCCCGGCCCGCGCTGAGCTCCTCGAACCGGTCCAGGTACGCCGCCGGGTGCACGCGCAACAGGTCCTCGCGCGTCGCCGGCTCCGCGCTGAACACATCGAGCCGCTCGGTCAGACCGGAGACGTCGAGCAACGACTTGAACCGGCGCTTCGACTCCGGTGACTCGGGGTGGCCGCCGGTCGCGAGCGGCTGGAGCCACCCACCGACCGGCAGGAACAGAACGGCCTCACCGGTGCTGTGCCACAGGCAGCGTTCGTCGTGGTAGAAAGCCGTCCCCGCGGCTGTCATCACGCACGCGCCTGTCGGTCGTACGCCGCATAGCTGCGCTGGGTCGCGATGTGGCCGGCGACGTGCTTGGCGTCGTGCCACACGCCCCAGATGAAGCTCGAGCCGCGGCGGGATAGCCAGGGGAGACCGACGAAGTAGACGCCGGGCTCGGTGGAGACGCCGCGGCGGTGGGCCGGGCGGCCGTTCTCGTCGAGCGCGTCGACCTGGAGCCAGCCGTAGTCGGTCGCGAAGCCGGTCGCCCAGATCACCGTGGTGATGCCTGCCTCGGCCATGTCGACGGACCGCAGGGGTGTGGTCGCAGCTGAAGGGGCGGGGCCGAGCTCACGGGCCGAGGGCTCCTCGGGCAGGTCGATGCCGTTGCGGGTGACGTACTCGTCGGCGGCGTCGAGGAGGGCGAGGTAGTTGGCGTCGCCCTGGGCGATGTTCTCGGCCAGGTCCTCGCGGAAGCTGAGCGTGCCGCCGTCGTAGGTGTCCGTCATGCCGACGAGCTGGATCCCGCTCGCCTCGAGGGCGCGGAAGTCGATGGTGTGGCCGCCGCGTGCGCCGCTGACGGCGATCGTGACGTGCTCCGCGCCGGCGGCCGGGGTCTCCAGGTCCCACAGGCCGAGGACGCCGAGCCACCAGCAGAAGTCGCGGCCGCGGTAGCTGCGCGGGGGACGGTCGTGCGGGCCGACCGAGAGGTGGACCTGGCGGCCGGAGCGCTGCAGCTCGTCGGCGATCTGGACACCGGAGGAGCCGGCGCCGACGACGAGGACGTTGCCCTCGGGAAGCTGGTCGGGGTTGCGGTAGTCGCTCGAGTGCATCTGCAGGGTGACCGCGCCGTCGGGGACGATCGGCGGGTAGACCGGCCGCTGGAACGGGCCGGTCGCGGCCACGACGAACCGCGCGTCGATCACGCCCTCGGAGGTCTCGACCCGGAAGCCCGGCCGGCCCTCGTTGCGGGTCACCGAGGTGACCTCGACGCCGGTCCTGACCGGAGCGGCGATCTTCTCGGCGTACGCCTCGAAATAGGCCGCGACCTGGTCCTTGGTCGCGAACGCGTCCGCGTCGACGTCCTGGAACTCCAGGCCCGGGAATCGGTCGTGCCAGGCCGGGCCGTTCGCGACGAGCGAGTCCCAGCGCATCGTGCGCCAGCGCTCGGCGATCCGGTCACGCTCCAGCACGAGGTGGGGTACGCCGTTGTCGCTCAGGTGCTCGCTCATCGCCACGCCGGCCTGGCCGGCGCCGACGACGAGGACCTCGATCTGTTCGTTGGACATACCCGAAATCCTGAGCCGCCTCGTTGCTCGTGTCCAACAGATGTTGTTGGCCTTATCCATCGGATCGATCGATGCAGAGCTCGCCGACGGCCATTGCATCTGATTCATTGACGATAGTCCTTGGAAACATCTGTTGGACACATGCTCTGCGACGAGGTGGACTGGTCTTCGTGGAGACCAACAAGAGCATCGTCGTCGGCGGACACACCCGGATCCGCCCGTTCAACACCAGCGTCACCTATCCCGAGCAGAACCTCGACAACGACCTGTGCCAGGCCGTCGTCGCGGGCAACACCGTCTACGTACGCGGCCAGATCGGGCAGGACCTGGACACCAGCGAGTCGGTCGGCATCGGCGACGTCGAGGCGCAGACCGAGCAGGCGATGGCCAACATCAAGATGCTGCTCGAGGAGTCCGGTGCCGAGATGGAGCACTTGGTCAAGCTCACCATCTACATCGTCGACCCGCGCTACCGCGAGACGGTCTACCGGACGATCGGCCGCTGGACGAAGGGCGTGCACCCGATCTCCACCGGCATCGTGATCTCGGCCCTGGCCCGCCCGGAGTGGCTGGTCGAGGTCGACGCGATCGCGGTCATCCCCGAGGTGGCCAAGTGACCTTCTCCGTCCTCGCCACCGACGGCAACGGCGCCGTCGGCATCGCCGTCACCTCCTCCAGCCCGGCCGTCGCCGCGCGCTGCATCCACCTGCGTCCCGGAGTCGGCGGCGCCTCGTCGCAGAACATCACCGACCCGCGGCTGGGCACCGAGCTGCTCGAAGCGCTCGCTTCGGGCCTCGATGCCCGGGCGGCGCTCGCCTCGGTCACCCAGGGTCGCGAGCACATCGACCACCGCCAGCTGACCGTGCTCGGCCTCGACGGCGCCGGCGCGGCGTACAGCGGATCGGGGTCGCTCGGCGTCCACCACCACGCCGTCGCGCCCCAGGTCGTCGCCGCCGGCAACCTGCTGGCCGGCACCGAGGTCGTCGACGCCGTCGTCGCCGGCTTCGAGTCCGCGACCGGGGATCTGGAGGAGCGGCTGCTGGCCGCCCTCGAGGCCGGACTGGCAGCCGGCGGCGAGGCCGGACCACTGCACTCGGCCGGCCTCTCGGTCGTAAGCGACGTCGCCTGGCGGGTCACCGACCTGCGGGTCGACTGGAGCGACCACCCGGTCGAGGACCTCCGCGACCTGCTGAAGGTCTGGATGCCGCAGCGCGACGACTACGTCACCCGCGGCCTCGACCCCACCACGGCACCGTCCTACGGCGTGCCCGGGGACGAGTGAGTCGATGACCACCTCGAAGCAGTACGCCGCGACCACCGTCGGCAGCGACGCCGAGCGCCTCGTCCGGCTCTCCGAGCAACTGCACGCCAACCCCGAGACCGCCTGGGAGGAGCACAGCTCCTCGCGCTGGGTCGCGGAGTCGCTCGAGGAGGCAGGGTTCACCGTCACCCCGGCCTACCTCGGCCTGGAGACCGCGTTCCTGGCGACCTTCGGCAACGGCCCGTTCCGCCTCGGCCTCTGCGCGGAGTACGACGCGCTCCCCGGCCTCGGTCATGCCTGCGGCCACAACCTGATCTCCGCGATCACCGTCGGCGCCGCCCGCGCGCTCGCCCCGCTGGCCGACGCCGCGGGGCTCACCATCGAGGTCTACGGCACCCCCGCCGAGGAGGGCGGTGGCGGCAAGATCGAGCTGCTCGAGCGCGGCGCCTTCGCCGGCCTGGACCTGGCCATGATGGCCCACCCCGCTCCCGTCGACGTCGCCGAGGCCGAGCCGTTCGCGGTCTCCCACTCGCACGTCGAGTACCGCGGCAAGGCGGCCCACGCGGCGGCCTATCCCGAGCAAGGCGTCAACGCCGCCGACGCCTTCACCATCGCCCAGGTCGCGATCGGCCTGCTCCGCCAGCAGCTGCCGCCGACAGTGCGCGTGCACGGCGTGATGACCAACGGGGGAGAGGCGCCCAACGCCATCCCCGCGCGGACCGAGGGCCGCTGGTACGTCCGCGCCGAGAGCCTCGCCCAGCTCGCCGAGACCGAGGAGAAGGTCTGGCGCTGCTTCGAGGCCGGCGCGCTCGCCACCGGCGCGAAGCTCACCGTCGAACCGGAGAGCAAGCCGTACGCCGAGTTCCGCACCTTCGCGCCCGCGCTGGCGGCGTACCGGCGCAATGCCGAGGAGATCGGTCGGGTCTTCGACCCGGGCACGCCTGCCCGCCGGATGAACCGCGCCTCCACCGACATGGGCAACGTCTCCCAGGTCGTGAACGCGATCCACCCCTACGTCGGCATCAACTCCGGGACCGCCCTCAACCACCAGCCCGAGTTCGCCGCGCACTGCGTCGGCGGGGACGCCGAGAAGGCGATCCTCGACGCCGCGACCGCGCTGGCATGGACCGCGCTCGACGTGGCCGAGGAGGCGACGGCACGATGACCACCCTCGACGCCCCGCCCACCCGCACGGAACACGATTCGCTCGGCGCGTTCGAGGTCCCCGCGACGGCGTACTGGGGCGTGCACACCGCCCGCGCGCTGCGGAATTTCCCCATCAGCGGCACCACGGTCGGGACCCACCGCTCGCTCGTCGCGGCACTCGGCGCGGTCAAGCTCGCGGCCGCCCGCGCAAACCACGATCTCGGTCTGCTCGACGACCGCAGGTACGACGCGATCGCCGCCGCCGCGCAGGAGGTCCGCGACGGCGCCCTCGACGACCAGTTCGTCGTCGACGTGATCCAGGGTGGCGCCGGGACCTCGACCAACATGAACGCCAACGAGGTCGTCGCCAACCGTGCCCTGGAGATCCTCGGTCTGCCGTTCGGCAGCTACGACGAGATCCATCCCCTGGACCACGTGAACCGCTGCCAGTCGACCAACGACGTCTACCCGACCGCAGTGCGCCTCGCCCTGGTCGGCGCGATCGACCGCCTGGCCGAGGCGACCGCGGCCCTCGCCGACTCGTTCGCCCGCAAGGCGGCCGAGTTCCGCGCCGTCCCCAAGATCGGCCGTACGCAGCTCCAGGACGCCGTCCCGATGACGGTCGGCCAGGAGCTCGGCGCCTTCGCCACCACGCTGCGCGAGGAGCTGGCTCGGCTGGCCGACTCACGCATGCTGCTGTGCGAGATCAACCTCGGGGCCACCGCGATCGGCACCGGGATCACCGCCCACCCCGACTACCGACGGCTCGCCGTCCAGCACCTCGCCGAGATCACTGGCCTGCCGGTCATCGGCGCCGGTGACCTCGTGGAGGCGACCAGCGACACCGGCGCCTTCGTGCAGGTCTCCAGCGTGCTGAAGCGGATCGTCGTCAAGGCCTCCAAGATCTGCAACGACCTGCGGCTGCTCAGCTCCGGTCCTCAGGCCGGCCTCGGCGAGCTCCGGCTCCCAGCCCGCCAGGCCGGGTCGAGCATCATGCCCGGCAAGGTCAACCCGGTCATCCCGGAGATGGTCAACCAGGTCGCCTTCTGGGTGATCGGCAACGACCTCACCGTCACCATGGCGGCCGAGGGCGGCCAGCTCCAGCTCAACGCGTTCGAGCCGGTCATGGGCCACGGCCTGCTCCAGGGGTTCGGCTGGACCGCGGCGGCCTTCGACTCGCTGCGTGAGATGTGCGTGGACGGGATCACCGTCGACGCAGCCGCGCTCGCGGCCGCGGCCGCCACCAACGCCGGCCTCGCGACCGCACTGACCCCGCTGCTCGGCTACGCGAGGTCCGCGGAGATCGCCAAGGCCGCGCTCAGCGGCGAGGGCGCGGTTCGGGATCTGGCCCTGGCCACCGGCGTCATCGACCCGGTTGTGCTCGACGCCCTGCTGCGGCCCGAGACGCTCGCGAACCTCGACGTGCCCGGCCCCAACGTCGCGACACGGGAGTAAGAGATCGCGCAGCCTCGTGGTTCGGGCAAGATGACTCGCATGGCCGAGCCGTCCTTCACCCTGACCCAGCTGCGCTACTTCGCCGCGGCCGCGGAGCTGGGCAGCATGACCGCCGCGTCGCGGCAGCTCGTGGTCTCGCAGTCGGCCGTCTCCACGGCGGTGGCGCAGCTGGAGAAGGAGCTGGGCGTCCAGCTGCTGCTGCGCCACCACGCCCGCGGCCTGACGCTCACCTCGGCAGGCGAGGAGTTCTACCGCGAGCTGCGCAGCTATCTGGTGCACACCAACGAGCTGGTCGAGGTCGCGCGTTCCGCCGGGCAGGCGCTCGTCGGCGACCTCGCCATCGGCTGCTTCGCCACGCTTGGCCCCTTCGAGCTGCCGCGACTCCTGGCCGCCTGCGAGCAGGATCATCCCGGCATCCACGTCTCCGTCGTCGAGGACGAGCACGCGGCGCTCAAGCAGGCGCTGCGCTCGGGCCGCTGCGAGCTGGCGCTCCTGTACGGCTACGACCTCGACGACGACATCGACCACGTCCGGGTCGGACTCGCCGCTCCGTACGTCCTCGTCGGCAAGGGCCACCGGCTGGCCCGCCGCAAGAAGGTCGCGCTCGCCGAGCTCGAGGAGGAGCCGATGGTGCTGCTGGACCTGCCGCACAGCGGCCATTACTTCGAGAGCCTCATCGAGTCGGCTGGCTTCCGCCCCGAGATCCGCCACCGCAGCGCCGGCTTCGAGACGGTCCGGGCGATGGTCGCGAACGGTCAGGGGTGGTCGGTCCTCAACCAGCGCCCGGCCAGCGACACGACGTACGACGGTGCTCAGGTCGTGACCCTCGAGATCAGCGATCCGATCGAGCCGCTCGAGGTCGTGCTGGCCTCGATGAAGGGCGTACGCCTCACCGCCCGCGCGCAGGCGTTCGTCCGCTCCTCGGGCCGCGCAGCACGACGGCGGGAAGGCCGCTGAGCATCCCCCGTCGAGTCGGCCTGAACTGACAGCGAACCCCGCCGAGTCGGCGCGTCATGACCCGCCGACTCGGCAGGGATTGCCAGCTCTTCGCAGTTGAGGGTGTAGCGCGCGGCGGCGCTTCGGTGGCCGAGTAGGGGTCGAGGTCTCCCGAGGATGGGGGTGACTATGATCTCGAGCTCGAAGTGCTCGGGCAGCGGTTGGAGCCCGATCGGGCGATTCTCCGGGGGCCGGGTTGTCGAGCCCGACAGATGGTGTCGCCGCTGCGGATGCCAGGGCGCGGCCAGGGACACGGTGGTCCGGTGGTTGGCGCACGAGCCGTTCGGGTGGCTGCCCACGGTGTTGGAGGTCAGCCTCCGCCGATACCGTTGTAACGCCGCCTCCGACGACCCGGGAACACGGACCGACGACGCGCCGCGAGCCGTCAGTCAGTCGCCGACGCTGCCGTCGATCATCTCGCGCAGGATGTCCGCGTGGCCGGCGTGCCGGGCGGTCTCCACGATCACGTGCAGGTACATCCACGTCAGCTCCCTGCCCCGCGGTGTGGTGACCGCGTAGTCGAGGCTGTGCTGGGCGGCGATCTCGCGGGAGCGGTCGCACTCCGCCTGGTAGGCGGCGATGACGTCGTCGAGCTTCTCGTCCGGCTCCAGCCGCAAGTCGGCCTCCGGGTCTGCGTCGGTCCACGGCGGCGTGGGCAGCTCCGCGGCGGGGAGCTGCCCGATCTGCTCGGCGAACCCACCCAGTTCCACCCATCGCAGGTGTTTGATCAGGCCGCCGAGGTTGGTGCCGGTCGGCACCGGGCTGCGCCGGGCGTCCTCCTCCGACACCCCACGGGCCTTGCGCACGACGGCGTCGCGCAGGTAATCCAGGAACGTCTCCAGCTGCTCGCGCTCGCTGGCGGCGACCACGCTGCCGAGGATCTCACCGGGTCTAGGCATGGCCCGAACGTAGCACGCGGGCCGCCCCTCGCACCGGGGCTATTTTGGGCTCTTCGCAGTCGCAGTTGAGGGTGTAGTCCGGTCGGCAGCACCGGCTGACGGAGCTGTTCGCGGCCGACGCCCACGTCGAGGTCGAAGCCACCTGGGGCATCTACCAGCGGATGATCGCCGCCTACAGTGAGCCCGACCGAACCCGGCTGGCGGCTTCCGATCCCAACTACACCCTCGATTGTGAAGAGCCGGAATGCCGTCAGGATGAGCCGACTCGGCGGTGGTTCAGGCGTGCGAGGCGAGCGCCATCTCGCTCGGTGCGAGCGTGCGACCGCGCGTGAGCAGGTAGTAGACGGGCGCCGTGACGACCAGGCCCAGGATCCAGCTCAGGTCGGCGCCGTTGAGCTTGTCCGCGACCGGCCCGGTGTAGAGCGGCGTCGCCATGAACGGGATCTGGACGAGGATGCCGATCACGTAGGCGAGGATCGCCTGGCCGTTGAAGCGGCCGTAGATACCGCCGTCGGCCGCGAAGATCGAGTCGAGGTCGTAGTTGCCGCGGTGGATCAGGTAGAAGTCGATCAGGTTGATCGCGGTCCACGGGACCAGCACGACGAGCAGCGCGAGCACGATGTCGACGAAGTACGAGATGAAGTTGCTCGAGACACCGATGGCGAAGTACGTCGAGGCGGCCATGACGACCAGCGAGAGCACCACGCGGCTGCGAGCGGTCGGGATCCAGCTGGCGACGAACGTCTGCACGCAGGTGATGATCGAGAGCACCGTGCCGTAGAGGTTGAGCGCGTTGTGGCTGATCACCGAGAGCAGGAAGAGCACGAGCAGCGGGGTGCCGAACGCCCCGGTGGTGTCGCGGACCCCGGTCATGACCTCGACGCCGGGTGTCATCGCCAGCGCGACGATGGCACCGAAGGTGAACGGCAGGATCGAGCCGAGGGTGCAGCCGAGGTAGGTGGCGGTGAAGGTCGCCTTCACCCCGACGCTCGCCGGCAGGTAGCGGGAGTAGTCCGAGACGTACGGAGCGAAGGCGATCTGCCACAGCGCGCCGAGCGACACGGTCGCGAGGAAGCCGGCGGTGGTGTACTCACCCTGCGTCCAGAAGCCCGCGGGCACACCGGCGACGAAGATCGCGACCGTGCCGAGCACGATGGCGATGCCGAGCACCCAGGTGGCGACCTTGTTGAGCGAGTGGATCACCTTGTAGCCGATCACCGCGATCAGGCCGGAGCCGAGCGCACCGATGACGATGCCCGCCCCGACCGGGATCGGCTCGGCGATCCCGTGCAGGGACTGGCCGGCGAGGACGATGTTGGAGGCGAAGAACGCCAGGTACATCACGGCCGCGATCACGACGACGATCAGCGCCCCGTAGGAGCCGAACTGGCCGCGGCTCTGGATCATCTGCGGGATGCCCATCTGCGGGCCCTGTGCCGAGTGCAGCGCCATGAACACGCCGCCCACGAGGTGGCCGACCACGATCGCGACGACGCACCAGAAAAGGTCGAGGCCGAAGACGGTGACGCCGGCGGCACCCGTGACGACGGGCAGGGGAGCGATGTTCGTCCCGAACCACAGGGTGAACAGGTCGCGCACCTTGCCATGGCGGTCCTCGGGTGGGACGTAGCCGATGGTGTGCTTCTCGACGACTGGCTGGTCTGGCATGTTTCGTTTCTCCAAAGGTGTGAGGCGCCCCACCATGGTCGTGACCGGAATGTTCCTCTGGCAAACGAATCCTTTTGGGCTAGAGCATCGGCAATACCGATGACTCCCTCGGGTCAGGTGGCCCGGATAGATTGTCGGGGTGAGGATCACGGTCGTACGCGGGGACATCACCGAGCAGCAGGTCGACGCCGTCGTGAACGCCGCCAACTCCTCGCTCCTGGGCGGGGGAGGGGTGGACGGGGCGATCCATCGGCGGGGTGGTCCGGCGATCCTCGAAGAGTGCCGGCGCGTGCGCGCCGGGCATCTCGGCGGCGGTCTGCCGGTCGGTCAGGCGGTGGCGACGACCGCCGGCAAGCTTCCGGCGCGGTGGGTGATCCACACGGTCGGCCCGGTCTACACAGACGGCCAGGACAATGCCGCCCTGCTGGCGTCGTGCTTTCGGGAGTCGCTTCGAGTCGCCGACGAGCTGGGGGCTCGGACGGTGGCGTTCCCGGCGATCTCGACCGGCGTTTACCGCTACCCGCTCGACGAGGCTGCGTACATCTCGCTGTGGACGCTCGCCCGCACACCGACGGACGCCGAGGAGGTGCGGCTGGTGCTCTTCGACCAGGAGGCGTACGCCGCCTTCGACCGTGCCCGCGAAGCCCTCGATCCGTCCGACGAGGAGGTCGAGGCCGAGCTGCGGAAGGTGCCGGAGGAGAGGTGGCGAGACGTCTTCGAGGCCGCCGACGGGCTCACCGCCGACGACCGCGACTTCGCCTGGGGCGGCGGCCAGAAGACGGAGAGCGGTGCGATCCAGATGCCGTATCCGGTCTACAGCGACCGGGTCCGTCAGCTCTACCGTTCGCTTCCCGGCGCCGGCATCGACTGGATGAAATGGATGCGAGGCAACCCGCTCGTCCGCGACCCCAGCCGCCTGGCCGGCGCGCCGGTCGCCGATGCCGCTCGCCTCGCGACCGTCTGTGTTCGCGGCGAGCGGTTCAACGACGGCGTCTTCGGTCGTGCCGTCCAGGACGGCACGGTGGATGCGATCATCGCGCGGCTGCGTACCTGGTGCGAGACTGAACGCTGACGGGCCACGGCCTTTGTCTCGGGATCGGAAGTGAACTCATGCGCACTCGTGTCGTCGCCGGTGTTGTGATCGTGCTGCTGGCGATGGCGGCTGCTGGTGTCTGGAAGTGGCAGAGCGGCTTGACGCCGCACTATGAGAAGGCCACCGTGTGCGGCATCCGGTCGGCGCTCGTCGAGGACCTGTTCGGTACGGACCGGTTCGTGGAGAGCTACGGGTTCGGGCGACGCTGCTCAGCAGTCATCGGTGGGCCCGGGTCGGAGAACGGCGAAGTCGAGTTCATGCTGCACACGGACGACGAGTCGAGCTGGCCGAGGCGACTCCGAACGGTCGAGTCGAGCCCTCACCGGATCAGCTTCAACGGCGGCCGTGGCGGATACGGGCGCGTCGATGACAGCCTCGAGGGCACCTGGATGTGCTCGCGCTACTGGCCGGGCCTGTCAGCCATCTCGGTGTGGGCGTCCTCCGAGGTCGATGGGTCAGAGCAGGCTTTCGGGAAGGTGCTCAGAGCGGCAGTCGAGTACGCCGCCGGCTGTGACGCCGACCCGCTGGACGGGCCGTTCGAGGCGTGGGCAGATCCGACCGCATGCGGCATGAGCACCACGAGGGTCGTGTCGGTGCTCGGGACGAAGCTCCTCCGCGGGGCAGACCCCGATCCCCTGCCGCTCGGTGATCAGATGAGCTGGGTCTGTTCCTTGGTCACCGACAGCGTCGACGGGGACGTCGGAAGCATCGTCGCCGCGGTATCGGTCGAGCAGAACGACTGGGAGGACGAGCACCGGCGGATCAGGGCGGCCGAGGACTCCTTCGCGCTCGCCGGTGGGCAGGCGTACGTCGATGCTGGTGGCCCCGCCGGGAGGGCGTTCTGGGCATGTGATCTGGGGCCGGAGGTCGCGGGCGGTGGCGTGGTCGTGAGCATCGGTGCCGCCGGGGTTTCGGATCGGCCGGTCTCTGGGGGTGATCTTCGGGCAATGGTTGCGGAGGTTGCTGGCGATGTTGGTTGTGGGGTCTCCTGATGTCGGTGGTCGAGCTTGTCGTGACCCCCTTTTTGCCCCGCTGGTCGAGCCGCCGGAGCCGCTAGGCGGAGGCGTGTCGAGACCAACACGGTTCCCTGCCGGATCGTCTGGCCACCGGTGGTCGAGCTTGTCGACCCCTCCCTGCCGGCAGGGTTTCTTCTTGGCTGGTGTGGGCCGCCGACCCGAGTTCTACGGTCTTCTCGACGAACCCCGGAGTAAAGGACGGCCTTCGGCCGCCGGCTTCGCCGGCCGCTACCGCGGTCCTTGACACCGGGGCCCGTCGAGAAAATATTTGGCTGGCTATCGGGGCGGCGGCCCGGGTGTGGCGCAGCGGAATCATGCTTCGGAGCGGTGCTGTTTTCGGGGCGGAAGGGTGGCCCTTCGGGCCACTTAACGTCCACAGGTCTGATGCTCGTTCGCTGACCGCGAAAAGGTGGTTGACCTGGGAAAATAGATGGATTCCTGGGTTTGCGAAGGGTAGAATCAGACCCATCACGACACGCCTTCGAACACTCGGAAGGGAGGGGGTGGCGATGAGGCTGGACGGCAGCATCGATCACTGGGGCACCAACCCCGCTGATGCGATCGGAGCGGCTCTTGACGCCATCGAAACCTCCCTTGCTGGGTTGCTTGCGATGGACCCGGACTATTGGCGCACCAGCCAGAAGAAGGACTTCCTGGCCCGGGTCGAGAAACTCCAAGCCCAGCAGGCCGCGTTGAGGCTGCGGGTCCTGGCTTCCTCTGGTGACATTGCTGCTGAGACCGGTGACAAGGACGCCTCGGCCTGGATGCGGGCCGAGCTGTTGGTCGACAAGGGCGCGGCTCGGTCGCAGATCAAGCTCGCTGTTGCCGTGGCTCGGTATGAGCTGGTCGCTGCCGGCTTGGCTGAGGGTGTCGTCTCCCAGGCCAAGGCCAAGGTGATCACCAAGGCACTCGACAAGATCAAGACCGATCCCATCGCCACCGGCGAGGACCTGGTCCTGGCGGAGAAGCTGCTGGTCGAGTACGCCACCCAGATGACCGCCAACGAGCTGCGGATCGTGGGCAAACGGATCCTGGTCGAGGTCGACCCTGTCCGGTTCGAGGATGCCGAGGCCAAAGCACTCCTGGCCGAGGAAGAACGTGCCCAGCAGAAGACCGCGCTACGGGTCTGGGACAACCACGACGGCACCATCGGGTTCGACGGTGTGCTGCCGACCGCGATCGGGATGCGGTTCAAACGGCAGGTCGAGGCCTGGGCACAGCCCCGCAAACAACAACTGGTGGAGAAGGGTGCTCCGCTGCCTCCGTGGGAACGGTTGATGGGCCAGGGCTTCGCTCGGCTGTTGGAGACCATCGACCCGTCTGCGCTGCCCCTCCATGGCGGCGACGCGACCGTGGTCAACGTGGTGATCTCCCTCGAGAACCTCCGCAAAGAGCTCGGGACCGCGACCCTAGGGTTCGACGAGACCAACGGCACCACCATCACCGCCGCCGAAGCGCGTCGGATGGCGTGCGACGCCACCATCATCCCCTGGGTCCTGGGCGGTGACAGCGTGGTCCTCGACGCCGGCAGGGAGAGCAGGTTCTTCCAACCCATCCAACGCAAAGCCATGCGGTTACAGCAGAAGTGCTGCCAAGCCGAGGGCTGCGACATGCCCCCGGAATGGTGCGAGCCCACCACCTCAACCCCTGGGCCGCCGGCGGAAGAACGGACCTGAACGACGGGGTCCTGTTGTGCCCGCATCATCACCGGCTGGCGCACGCCCCGGGATTCACACATGAGCGCCTGCCCGACGGCACCATCCGGTTCACCCGACGGCGCTGAGCGAAAGTCTGCGTCTGCTAGTTCTCGACCGATCCGAACCCGCGGAGACGGAGGTTGTCCCTTATCTCGCTGAGCTTCGCGCTCGTCGCCGCGGTGGGCTCCGTCGCCTGTGCAGCAAGTCGGAGGGCTTTGTCGATCTCGCTGAGTTTCGCGGAGGACACGGTGGCGGCTCGCTCGATCAGGTCGTCGCGGGACAGGGTGGTCAGCCACGTACAAGGGGTGGATCCCGAGCGCGGGAAAGCGAACCGAAGCACGCCTTCGAAGGGCAGCCCTTCATCGGCGCCTATCGCCACCTCGATGCCCAGGCCGGCCATGTCGACACCCGCAGGGGCGACGACCTGCATCACCTGGATCCCGGACGCGTTGTCTCCCGACAGCAGGACGAACAGCCGCCGCTCGTCGAGCTCCACCCACCAGACTTCGCCACGTTGCACAGGTCCTCCTGACCTAGGACGGCAGGCCGGTCACAGCGTAGACCCTGCCCGCTGGCCGTGAACGCTGCGTCGGATTCCCGCCGGACGTCGCTGGAGGAGCGCCCTAGTTTCGAGTCATGGACACGCATGTCGACATCGATCCGGCCATCCTCTACTTCGGCACGCCCGTGGCGGTGCTTTCGACGCTGAACCAGGACGGCACGACCAACTTGATGCCGATGTCGTCGGTCTTCTGGCTGGGGCGTACGGCGGTTCTCGGGATCGGTGCTTCGTCGCAGACGGCGCTCAACCTGACGGATCGGCCTGAGATCGTCATCAACCTGCCCAGCGTCGACCTGGTGACCGAGGTCGACCGGCTCGCGCTGACGACGGGCAACGCGGCGATGTCGGCGGGCAAGGCCGCACGCGGATATGTGCACGTGGCCGACAAGTATGGGCATGCCGGGCTCACCGCGTACGGGTCCGACACGGTCCTGCCTACGTCGGTCGCGGAGTGCCCGGTGCACATCGAGGGAACGGTTGCGGCGCTCCACGAGCTGCGGGAACCGAAGCTCGTCGCTGTGGAGGTCGCGGTGAGTGCGGTCCGAGTCATGCCCGAGCTACGCCTCGAGGGCCACCCCAACCGGATCGACCCGGACCGCTGGAGACCCTTGGTGATGAGCTTTCAGCACTTCTACGGCCTCGGTGATCGTGTCCACCCGTCCCGGTTGGCGAGCATCGACGAGGAGCTCTACCGCTGACCGGGTCGATCGGTCAGAAGGAAGCCGGAGACCAGCGGGCCGAGCTCGTCGGCGGCGGTCACCAGGCCCAGGTGGCCGTCGTCGTAGACGTGCAGCGTCGCGTCGGGGAGAAGGAGACGCAGGATCCGGGCGTTGACCAGCGGGATGATCGGGTCGTCGCGGCCGGCGAGGATCAGCGTCGGCTGGCGCACGAGAGGCAGCCCGGGGAGGCTCGACCACCCCGCACCGGCAAGGAGCTGCAGCAGATACCCGCGGCGTGAGCCGATCCGGGACTGGTCGTGCAGCAGTCTGGCGGCAAGGTCCGGTTCCTCGCGCATCCTGCCGCCGTACAGCTCGGCGGCGATCGACCGGGCGTAGTCAGGGTCCAGGTAGCGCTGCGGGGTGAGCATCTTGGCGAGGACCCGCGGGTGCGCAGGCACCATCAACGCACCCGTCGCCGTGGCGGCCAGGACGAGCCGACGACACCGGCGCGGGTTCTGGAACGCCACCTGCTGAGCCAGGCCGCCGCCCCAGGAGATGCCGAGGACATCGAACCGCTCGTAGCCCAGGCGGTCCAGCAACCTGGTGAGGAACCAGGCGAGGGACGCGAAGCTGTACGGGATCCGAGGTGTCGGCGATCCTCCCACGCCGGGCACGTCGAAGGAGACGACCTCGATGCGCGGGTCCACGCGATCGACGAAGGGTTGCAGGAGGTCGAGACTGGCACCGATCCCGTTGCACAGGACCAGCGGGGGACCGGAGCCGGTCCCCGGTCGCACCCCGACGCGGATCCGCTGACCGAGCATGCTGACGTGGCGCAGCCTCGTCGACGCCACGGCACTCATTTGTCGAAGACGTAGGTGCCGGGGGCCTCGGCCAGCGGCTGCAGGCGGATCGAACCGAGCTCCTTCGGGGCCGGCTTCAGCTCCCCGCTCCGCTCGTCGAGCCAGCGGGAGACGTCGGGCCACCAGCTGCCTTCGTGGGTCTCGGCACCCTTGAGCCAGGTCCGAGAGTCAGGGCCGTGCTCGTCGTTGGTGTGGAAGCTGGCCTTGGGGTTGCCCGGTGGGTTCACCAGGGCCGCGATGTGGCCGCTGGTCGAGAGCACGAACCGGGTCTCGCCGCCGAACAGCTGCGTCGTCCGATAGCAGTTCTCCCATGGGGTGATGTGGTCGGCGACGCCGGCCACGATGTAGGAGTCGACGCTCACCTGGCCGAGGTCGATCGGCACCCCGAGCACCGACAGGCCGCCGGGCTCGGTGAGCTGGTTCTCCATGGCCAGGTCGACGAAGTCGTGGTGCAACGCTGCCGTCATCCGGGTGGTGTCGGCGTTCCAGAACAGGATGTCGAAGGCCGGCGGACGCTTCCCGAGCAGGTAGTTGTTGACCCAATAGCTCCAGATCAGGTCGTTGGGCCGTAGCCACGCGAAGACCTCGGCCAGGGATCGGCCGTCGAGGTAGCCCTTGCGAGCGGAGCGGGCCTTCGCCTGCTCGGCGATCCGCGGGTCGGCCAGCGCGGAGATGGTGCCGGCGCCTCGGTTGTCGATCACGGTCACCGCCAGCAGGACGCCGGCCAGCCGGTCCTGCCGGCCGATGCCGGCCAGGTAGGCCGCCACGATGCTCGCCAGGATCCCCCCGGAGCAGATGCCTGCGAGCGCCGTTCGAGCGCTGCCGGTGATCTCCTCGACCGCATCGAGCGCCTCCAGGATGGACGCCACATAGGTGTCGAAGCCCCAGTCGGCGTGACGGAGGTCCGGGTTTCGCCAGGAGATGACGAACATCTGCCGGTGCTGCTGGACGCTGTACTCCACCAGGCTGCGCCCGGGAGCGAGATCGATGGCGTAGAACTTGTTGATCGTCGGCGGGACGATCAAGACGGGTACGTCATAGACCTCGTCGCACTGCGGCTCGTACTGGATCAGCTCCAGGACGTCGTTGCGGAACACCACCGCCCCAGGGGTGCCTGCGATGTTCTCGCCGAGGGTGAACCCGGAGGTCTCCACCATCTCGGGGATCCGCGGTGCGCTGGCGAGATCCTTGACCAGCTGCCGCGCGCCGCGCGCCAGGCTGAGGCCAGCGGTGTCGATGACGGCCTTGGCAGATGCCGGGTTCACCAGAGGTACGTTGCTCGGCGAGCCGGCCTCGACCAGGTTCTCGACGAGGAACCGCACCCGCTCCCGGTCACGGCTGTCTAGGTCGGCGTCGGCGACCAGCTTCTCGAGCGTGTCGCCCCCGGCGAGATAGAGCTGCATGAGCCGCCTGAGCAGCGGGTTCTCGGTCCAGCCGGTGTCCGCGAACCGCCGGTCTCCGCGCCGCGGGGCGACGTCGGATCCGCCGGTCACTATCCGGAGGGTCTCGGCGCCGAGACCTCCCAACCTGCGTACGGTGGTGCGCGGCTTGCGGACCAGCGAGGCGGCCCACTTGGCTGTCGAGCGGTCAGGTACGAGACGGCGTATCGGGCCGAGGGCGGCGTCGACCAGCAGCACGTCGAGCGGCGCCGAGGTGTCGGCGAGCCGGGTGTTCTCGGTCGTGCTCATCCCGCTGCCGTGTCTGCGCTCGCCGGCGCGATGATCTCGCGCTTCAGGATCTTCCCGGTCGGTCCCTTTGGCAGCGCGTCGAGGATCCAGACCTGACGCGGGTACTTGTACGCAGCGACCTGCTGCTTCACGAAGTCCTGGAGCTCGGGGCCGGTGACGGTCGCCCCCGCACGCAGGGAGACCGCGGCGCCGACCTCTTCGCCGAGGTCCGGGTGCGGGATGCCGATCACGGCGGCCTCGGCGACCTCGGGGTGCTCGTAGAACACCTCCTCGATCTCGCGCGGGTAGATGTTGAAACCACCGCGGATCACCAGGTCCTTCAACCGGTCGACCACGAAGAAGAACCCGTCCTCGTTGACGCGTCCCAGGTCCCCGGTCCGGAACCAGCCGTCCTCGGCCAGCACCGCTCGGGTGGCATCGGGCTTGTTCCAGTAGCCCTTCATCACGTTGTGACCACGGATCGCCAGCTCCCCGACCTCGCCCGTCGCGACCTCCTGCCCATCGTTGCCGACCGCGCGCATCTCGACCCCGGACACCGGCCGACCGATCGAGCCGGCCTTCCGGTCACCTCCGGGGCGGTTGAACGAGGCGACCGGTGAGGTCTCGGAGAGTCCGTAACCCTCGAGCACCTCACAGCCGAACTGCTTCTCGAAGCGATGCAGGACCTCGACCGGAAGGGCGGCTCCGCCGGAGACGCAGATGCGGAGGTCGGGAAGCTCGGGGGCGTCCGGGACGCCGAGGAGGGCGGCGTACATGGTCGGGACCCCGGCGAACATGGTGGCGTGGTCCCGCTCCAGCATCGCGAGCGCGGTCGCGGGGTCGAAACGGGGGAGCAGCAACAGGGTGGCACCGGTGGACATGGCGGTGTTCAGCGTGACCGTCTGTCCGAACGCGTGGAAGAGCGGGAGGCCGCCGAAGACCACGTCGTCGCTGGTGAGCCGCAGCAGATCGGACTGGGTCACCGCGATGTTGCTGATCAGGTTGTCGTGGGTGAGCTCGGCCCCCTTGGGGCTTCCGGTGGTGCCCGAGGTGTAGAGGATCACCGCGGTGTCGCCGGCCGCTCGGTCGATCACGGCGTCGCTGGGTTCGTGGCTCGCGAGCAGCTCTGCGAACCCCGTCGGGTCGACCTCGATGACCTCCGTGCCGGTCTGCTCGGCCCCGGCCTGTGCCTCGGCGATCATGCCGTGCCAGGCAAAGTTCAGCTCGGCGCCGGAGTCGGAGAGGTAGTAGGCCACCTCGCGGGCCTTGAACAGCGGGTTCATCGGCACGACGACACCGCCGGCACGGAGGATGCCGTAATAGATCGCGGCGAACTGGGGGACGTTGGGCAGCATGACCCCGACTCGGTCGCCGGGAGTGAGGCCGCGCGCCACCAGCAGACCGGCCACCCGAGCGCTCGCATCCGCCAGCTCTTGATAGCTGACCGTGAGGTCGTCGAGCTTCAACGCCGTGCGTTCCGGCTGCTCCTGGGCTTTGTCGGTGAAGAGCTGTGCGATGTTCATTGCGGTCCTCGGGCTAACGGACGATCGGGTCTGTCCAGCATGTCGTCGCGGCCCCATTTCCGCTTCGGTCGGCTGCACGAACTTTCTCCCGCGGATTGTGTGCTGGGGCACAGTTTTCGTCATGAACCCACGCTCGAGGTCATCCGATTTATGCCGTCTGACCTGCGGTTATGTCCGCGTCCCGGTGACCCGCCCGTAGTGCGAGGGTAAAGATGTGGTTGGGTAGTTCCGGATTTTCGAACGTAAGACGAATGGTCGTGGAGGTGTTCTGAGGGCGTGTGGGACTTCATCGAGGAACGACATAGACAGATCCTTTACGACGGTTTTCAACACGTCTATCTCGTGGTGCTGGCGGTCGTCGCGGCCACGTTTATCGCCGTTCTCATCGCGATGTTAGTCACCAAGATCCCGCGCTTGAGCGGCGTCACCAACATGCTCAGCGCGATCGGTCTGACCATCCCCGGCTTCGCCTTGGTCGGGCTGCTGATGCCGGCCACCGGCATCGGCAACACCACCGCCTTCATCTGTGTCTGCTTCTACGCTGTGCTGCCGATCCTGCGCAACGCGGTCGTCGGCCTCCAGGGGGTCGAGCCGGTGCTGCTCGAGTCGGCTCGCGGCATGGGCATGGGGGAGGCCGCGGTCATGGCCCGCGTACGCCTCCCGCTGGCCTGGCCCGTGATCCTCGCCGGCATCCGGGTCTCGCTGCAGATGTCGATGGGCGTCGCGGCGATCGCGGCGTACGTCCTCGGGCCCGGGCTGGGGAGCTACATCTTCAGCGGCCTTGCCCAGATCGGCGGCAAGAACGCCCTCAACTACGCGCTGGTCGGGACGCTCGGCGTCGTCGTGCTGGCGTTGATCCTCGACCTGTTGCTCGTGCTCGTCGGGCGCGTGACCATTCCGAAGGGAATCCGAGTCTGATGACCACCACACCTGCACCCACCCCCAACGAGGTCAGCGACCTCAGCGACGTCAGCGGCATCGAGATCGAGCTCGACGGGGTGACGAAGCGGTATCCCGGACAGAAGGCGGCCGCCGTCGACTCGCTGAGCCTGACCGTGCCGGCCGGCGAGATGGTCATGTTCGTCGGGCCGTCGGGATGCGGCAAGACCACCTCGCTGAAGATGATCAACCGGCTGATCAAGCCCACCTCCGGCACGATCCGGCTCGGTGGCGAGGACATCTCGGGCCGCAGCTCCGACGAGCTGCGCCGCCACATCGGCTACGTCATCCAGGGTGGCTCGCTCTTCCCGCACATGACGGTCGCGACCAACATCGCGATCGTGCCGAGGCTGTTGGGCTGGAGCAAGTCGCGGATCGCCGAGCGCGTCGACGAGCTGCTCGATCTGGTCGGCCTCGAGCCCGGCCGTTACCGCGACCGCTATCCACGTGAGCTCTCCGGCGGCCAGCAGCAGCGGGTCGGCGTGGCGCGCGGGCTCGCCGCCGATCCGCCCGTGATCCTCATGGACGAGCCCTTCGGTGCGGTCGACCCGATCACCCGGCAACGGCTCCAGGACGAGCTGCTCGGCATCCAGCGCGAGCTGCACAAGACGATCGTCATGGTCACCCACGACATCGACGAGGCGATCAAGCTCGGCGACCGGGTGCTGATCCTCCAGGAGGGTGGGCACATCGCGCAGTACGACACCCCCGAGCGGATCCTCGCCGCGCCCGCCAACGACTTCGTCGACGACTTCGTCGGCTCCGGTGCGGCGCTCAAGCAGCTCACCCTGTCCCGGGTCAGCGACATCGACCTCCAGGAGACGACCACCGCCACGGTCGGCGGATCCGGTGCGGAGGCGATCGCCCGGGCCAAGGCCGCCGGCGACGGCAGCGTCGTGATCCTCGACTCCCGGCGGCGACCGGTCGCCTGGCGGTTCCTGCGGGAGCTCGCCCGCCACGAGACGATCCAGGACGGGGACCGCGAGAAGCTGGTGACCCTCGACGAGCGCTCGACCCTCAACGACGCCCTCGATGTCATGCTCGCCTCGAGCTTCGGCGGCGGGATCGTCTGCGACGCCCGCGACCAGTATCTCGGGGTGGTCTTCTTCGACAGCGTCACCGACCACATGCGTACGGTGGAGCGGACGGTCGCCCGCGAGGTGGCCGCCGAGGAAGCGGCAGCCGATCGCGGGCAGGTCGAGGCATGACCACCACCCTGGACCCGACCGTCGTCGCCCCAGAGAAGACCGTACGCCGCTCCCGGCTCCGGCCTGCCGGTGGCGAGAGCGCGGCCATGCTGATGGTGCTGCCGATCATGGTCGCCGCCCTGTTCATCGGCTACGTGATCTGGCGCCAGACGGCGGAGCTGGACTCGATCGAGGAGTCCGCGCTGGCCTGGCCGGCGATCTGGTCGCAGCTTGGCGAACACATCGTGATCACCCTGGTCTCCTCGGCGATCGTGGTCCTCATCGCGGTGCCGCTGGGCATCCTGCTGACCCGTGGCCGGGCCAGGGCGATCGCCCCGGCTGTCGTCGCCGTCGCCAACGCCGGCCAGGCGGCGCCCTCGATCGGGCTGATCGTGCTGCTCGCGATCTGGCTGGGCTTCGGCTTCTGGACCGCCGTGCTCGGGCTGGTGATCTACGGGCTGCTGCCGGTGCTGCGCAACACCATCACCGGGCTGCAGGGCGTGGATCCGACCTTGGTGGAGGCGGGCCGGGGCATCGGGATGTCGGCACCGCAGGTCCTACTACGCGTCGAGCTCCCGCTCGCGCTGCCGGTGATCATGGCCGGCATCCGCACCGCGCTGGTGCTCGTCGTCGGCACCGCGGCGCTGGTGACCTTCATCGGCGCCGGCGGCCTCGGCGACGCGCTGACCTCGGGGATCAACCTCTTCCGGTTCCCGGTCATGGTCTCCGCGGCTCTGCTGATCGCACTGCTGGCGCTCCTCATCGAGTGGGTGGGCCGAGTGCTCGAGACCGTCCTGCGACCGAAGGGGATCTGATGAGGCTCAAGCGAATCACCCTGGCGATCACCACCGCGGTCGTCGCCGTCGCCCTGTCCGGGTGCAGCATCGGCCTGGGCACCGCAGGCGGTCTCACCAAGTCCGGTGCGCTGGTGGGTCCCGTCGAAGGGATCGACCTCGAAGGAGCCAGCTTCTCGGTCGGCTCGAAGAACTTCACCGAGCAGATCCTGCTCGGCAAGATGACGGTGATCCTGCTCAAGTCTGCCGGCGCCGAGGTCCAGGACCTCACCAACATCCCGGGCAGCGCGGCCGCCCGCGAGGCCCAGCTGGCCGGACAGGTGGAGATCACCTGGGAATACACCGGCACCGCCTGGCTGACCTATCTCAACAACGCGAAGCCGATCCCGGACGAGCGCAAGCAGTATGTCGCCACCCGTGACGCCGACCTGCGTGAGAACGACCTGGTCTGGCTTCCGCCCGCGCCGTTGAACAACACCTACACGATGGCGATCAGCGCGGAGAGCGCGAAGAAGTACGGCATCACGAAGCTCTCGGAGATGAGCAAGGTGCCGCCGGCGGAGCGTACGTTCTGCGTCGAGTCGGAGTTCACCAACCGGCCCGACGGGTTGGAGGGGATGCTCGAGACCTACGGCCTGCCGCTGGGCAGCCCCCAGGGGATCCCGAGGAAGAACCTGCGTACGCTGCAGACCGGCGCGATCTACGACGCGACCGCCAAGGGACAGTGCACCTTCGGCGAAGTGTTCACCACCGACGGCCGGATCGAGGCGCTCGACCTGACGGCGCTCGAGGACGACCGCAGCTTCTTCCCGAAGTACAACGCGGCCGTGGTCCTACCCGAGCAGCTGCTCGAGAAGCACCCCGAGCTCGAGAAGCTGTTCGAGCCGGTGTCGGCGATGCTGACCAACGAGGTGATCGCCGGGCTCAACGCGGAGGTCGACGTCGAGGGACGTGACCCCGCCGAGGTCGCCTGGGACTGGCTGCGCCAGGAGGGTTTCGTCAGCTGACGGCTCAGCCCGCTGCGGCGGCCGCCTTGATCTCCTCGAACTGCGCGCCCATCCGGGCGGCGAGGGCCTCGGCGGCACGCAGCGGGCGGACCATCACCTTGAAGTCGACGATCCGGCCGTCCTCGTCGTAGGTGACGAAGTCGCAGCCGTTGAGCTCGAGGCCGTCGACCGTGGCGGTGAACTCGTAGGCGTGGTGGGCGTCGTCGTGGATCTCGCGGACGTAGGTGAAGTCCTCGAACACCTTCACCACGGCGCGCAGGATCGCGGCGGTGATCGCCCGGCCGGGGTACGGCTTGAACGCGACCGGGCTGGTGAACACGACGTCGTCGGCGAGCATCGCCTCCACGGCGTCCATGTCCTTGGCCTCGATCGCCTCACGGAAGGTGGTCATCTGGGCTCCTCTGGGTCGACTGCTGGGAGAGAGCCTAGAGGGACGTGTGGTGCGGCGTCCGCTCAATCCTCCGGCCGCTGTTGAGGGAGTGGCCGATGCCGATCCCCACTGCCGCCGGGACGAGGACGAGGCCGGCGATCAACGGTGTCAGGTTCACCAGATCGCTCCACAGCACGTCGAGGTCGCGACCTTCCTCGACCCAGATCCGAACCGGGCCGCTGAGTCCGACCACGACGGCGATCACCGCCCAGCGCACGAAGACGACGGGCAGGCGACTCGCGTGGTAGCCGTCCCACAGGCCCCAGAGCCCCGAGACGGTGAGCAGCAGGGCGAAGAAGATCAGGCCTGCGCCGATGTCTGCGTCCTCGGTCGGGAAGAGCCTGGTCACCACGATCGAGAACAGGAGGCTGCCGCCGAGGAGCGCGGCGAGGCGTACGAAGAGCTTCATGTCTCCAGACTCCCCGATCGCGGGCGCGGATGCATGAGTGCGAGTACTCAGAGGTCGGGTTCGCTAGGTTCAAGGGCGTGAACAGCTCAGCGGGTCGTCGTGCTCTGGTGGTCGGTGCGGGGATCGGAGGACTCACCGCGGCGCTCGCGCTGTCCCGGGTGGGGTGGCAGGTGACCGTGCTGGAGCGTACGCCGGAGCTGGGCGAGGTGGGGGCCGGTCTCTCGATCTGGCCACAGGCCTGGAAGATCCTGGCCGACCTCGGGGTCGCGGATCGCCTCGTGGACGGGACCCGGCCGGCGATCCAGGCGGGGCTGCGGCGGCCCGACGGACGCTGGCTGGCGAAGGTGGGTGCCGACGCCGCCGAGCGGACCCCGGTGATGGTGCATCGGGCCCGGCTGCACGAGGCGCTGGTGGCCGAGCTGGAGACGCGCGATGGGGTGGAGGTACGCACCGGGGTGACCGTCACCGGTCTGAGCGATCTCGACGATCTCGACCGCGTCGATCCCCGCGGCCCGGCCGATGTGGTGGTCGCCGCCGACGGGATCCGCAGCACGATCAGGAACGAGCTGCACCAGCGCGAGGACGTACGTTATGCCGGCTACACCGCCTACCGCGGCGTCACCGCGGAGCCGGTGCCGGGTGAGGCCTCGACCACGGGCGGGGAGACCTGGGGGACCGGGGTGCGGGTCGGCTATGTCCCGCTGGTGGATGGCCGGACCTATTGGTTCGTCACCGCCAACCGACCGGAGGGGGAGACCGGCGGGGACCATCACGCCGACGTCATCGCGCTCGTCGGCGACTGGCACGACCCGATCCCGCAGCTGTTGGCGGCGACGCCGCCGAGCGCCGTCCTCCGCGGTGACATCTGTGACCTGCGGCTGCCGTTGAAGCGGTTCGACCACGGGCGGGTCGTGCTCCTCGGCGATGCCGCGCATGCGACGACCCCCAACCTCGGCCAGGGTGCGTGTGCCGCGATCGAGGACGCTGCCGTCCTGGCCGCGCAGCTCGCCGGGCATGCTCGTGTCGAGAGTGCGCTGGTGGCGTACGACCGGACTCGGCGGCCGGCGACCTCTCGGCTGGTGCGGGCGTCCCGGCTGGTCGGGGCGCTCGGTCAGATCGACAACGGCCCGGCGGTGGCGGTCCGTGACGCAGGGCTCGGCGCGATCGCGGGACTGCTGAGCAGGTAGTCGTCACAGCGCCGTCTCGGCTCACATCCGGGCCCGCGATTTCGGCCGCAATCTGTTTCTCAACGCCACGTTGTTCCTCGTCCTGTGCGTGGCCGGCCTCGTGCTCCTACGCGGCGCCGAACAGGGGCAGGCACGGCTCCAGACCGCTGACCTCGATCTCGCTGCGGTCGTTGAGCTCCCACCGTTCCCGGCCGAGCCGGAGGCGGTGGGAGACGACCACCTCACCGTCGCGTACGTCACGGGAGATGCCGTCCGGCTCGTAGCCGAGCTTGGTGGAGACCCCGACGGAGGCGGCGTTGTCGGGGAATGCCTCGGAGGTGGCGTAGGCGGCGCCGAGGTGGTCGAAGGCGAGGGTCAGAGCGCCGAGGCGGGCCTCGGTGCCGTAGCCACGGCGGTGGTGGGGTAGTCCGAGCCAGGAGGCGGTGCTCACCTCGCGGCGTTCGGCGAACTCGGTCGCCGAGACCCACACGATCCCGATGGGCTCGGTGTCGAGGAAGATGGTCAGGCCGAGGCTCCAGTCGCCCGGCTTCCACCCGCCCCGGCTCGCCCAGGCGCTACGTAGCACGTGGCGGGCCCGCTCCAGAGGCGGCCGCTCGGCCCACGGAGTCAGAAAGGGACGGTCTCCCGGATCGTGCACGCCGTCCGCAGCGACGTGGGCCAGACGTACGAGCTCGTCGTCGGAGGGGAGCCGCAGCTCCAGGCGCGGGGTCCGGATCACCAGGCCGAAGAACGGCCACACCTCAGTCGGGGTCATCCGCCCATCATTCGAGAGCGCGTACGCCCGCGGCAACCGGTTATCGCGGCTCGGCGCCGCTCTGGCCTCGCACGTGTTCGAGGAGGTCGGCGGCTGCCGAGGTGTAGCGGTCGACCTCCTCGCCGCTGTCGCAGGTGCACAGCACGATGGTCACCTCGTCGGCGCGTGGCCAGATCGCCTCCCAGGTGGCACCCGCATGCTCCCAACGGAGCAGCCGCTCGAGGTCGTGGGTCATCGGGGAGGCTCCTGGTTGATTGTCGACAATCCGACCGGCTACTACTGTAGGCCAGCGTTGGCCGGCTGTCAGCCGACGGCCGGGCGCTGACCGGGAGGCTGATGCGGCATGGATTCAGAACCGAACGAGGCACGAGTCGTCGCGGACGTGCCGAAGGGGCTCCTCGTCGCCGGTCAGTGGGTCGAGGCCGGCAACGGTGCGACCTTCGACGTCTTCGACCCCTCGACCGGGGAGGTGCTGTGCGCGGTTGCCGACGCGACCCCCGAGGACGGCCGCCGTGCGCTCGACGCCGCGGCCGGCGCGCAGAAAGAGTTCGCCGCCACCGCGCCGCGGGCCCGGGCGGACATGCTCGTGGCCGCCTTCGACCTCCTGCACGAGCGGATCGAGGACCTCGCGCTGCTGATGACGCTCGAGATGGGCAAGCCGCTGGCCGAAGCGCGAGGCGAGATCGCGTACGCCGCTGAGTTCTTCCGTCACTTCGCCGAGGAGGCGGTGCGGATCGAGGGCGGCTACCAGACCGCGCCCGCCGGCGGCTCGCGGTTCCTCATCACGAAGCAGCCGGTCGGCCCTGCGCTGCTGATCACGCCGTGGAACTTCCCGATGGCGATGGGGACCCGCAAGATCGGGCCGGCGATCGCGGCCGGCTGCACGAGCATCATCAAGCCGGCGCAGCAGACGCCGCTGTCGATGCTCGCGCTGGGGGAGGTCCTGCGCGAGGCCGGTGTGCCTGAGGGGGTCGTCAACATTCTGCCGACCACGCGGCCGGGGGAGATCACCGAGCCGTTGCTGCGTTCCGGCGTCATCCGCAAGCTCTCGTTCACCGGTTCCACCGGGGTCGGGCGACAGCTGCTCGCCCAGAGTGCGGAGCAGGTGCTGCGTACGTCCATGGAGCTCGGCGGCAACGCCGGCTTCGTCGTCCTCGAGGACGCCGACATCGACGAGGCGGTCGCGGGCGCGATGGCGGCGAAGATGCGCAACACGGGGGAGGCGTGCACGGCCGCCAACCGGATCTTCGTGCAGCGCTCGGTCATCGACGAGTTCGGCGACCGGCTCGCCAAGGCGATGTCCGAGCTGCCCGTCGGTCGCGGGGTGGAGGAGGGCGTACGCGTCGGGCCCCTCATCGACGAGAAGGCCAGAGAGAAGGTGCAGACCCTCGTCGACGACGCGGTGGCCGGCGGTGCACGGGTGCTGACGGGTGGCGCGGCTCCCGACGGGCCGGGTTACTTCTACCCGCCGACCGTGCTCACCGGCGTCCCTGCGTCCGCGAAGATGGCCAGCGAGGAGATCTTCGGCCCGGTCGCACCGCTCACGCCGTTCGACACCGAGGACGAGGTGGTCGCGGCCGTCAACGACACCGAGTACGGCCTGGTCAACTACGTCTTCACCAACGACCTGCGTCGCGGCCTCCGGGTCGCCGAGGCGCTCGAGTCCGGGATGGTCGGGCTCAACCAGGGCGTCGTCTCCAACCCCGCCGCGCCCTTCGGCGGCGTGAAGGCCTCGGGGCTGGGGCGGGAGGGCGGGCGTGCTGGGATCGAGGAGTACCTCGAGACCAAGTACGTCGGGATCGCGATGTGACGCGAGGCGTGAACTAGACGTAGCCCTCGTCGTCGTCATCGGCATGGACGAGGCGCCGTAGCGCCTCCTCCAGGTGCTGCTCGACGCGTCTGCGGGTCAGCTTCACATCGCCGGCCTCGATGGCGTCGACGATCTGGCGGTGCTCCTCGACCAGCTCAAGCGGCTGCTGGTAGGCGTTCGCCAAGGCGGTCAGGCACATCCTCGTCTCGACGATCAGGGTCTGCTGCATCCGGGCCAGGCGTCGGCTGCCGGAGCACTGCACCAGCACGTCGTGGAAGTGGAGGTCGGCGTCGCTCAGCGCAGTCGGGTCACCCAGCTCGAGGGAGTCAGCCACCGCGTCGCACGCTGCGCGGAGCTCGCGCAGCGCAGCCGGGACCTGCGCGCGAGCGATCATCGAGGCGGCGGCCCCCTCGACGGCTGCCCGGGCGAGATAGACGTCGCGGATGTCGGCCTCGTCGAGCTCGATCACGAAGAGACCCCGGTTGGGCTCGCTGCGGAGCAGGCCCTCCTGGACCAGCCGCTGCATCGCCTCGCGCAAGGGGCCGCGGCTGACCCCGAACTGAGCCGACAGCGTGGCCTCGCTCAGCTGTGCCCCCGGCTGCAGGCTGCGCTTCATGATCGCCGTGCGGAGCTGGCGAGCGATGAGCGAGGCCGTCGACTCCCGGTGCACGGGTTCGAAGCTCGATGTCACTGTCAACGTGGTCTCCGATGGGCGGCCGAGAAAGAGCTCGATTGTTGACAATCATTGTATGTGTCAGTCGGGGTCGAGCGGACGGACTTCGGGCGGGCCGGGCACGTGTGACGCGCCCGGCCCGCCTGTCCGTGTCCGCCGGTCAGACGGTCTTGTCCAGCTCGGCGAGCTCCGCCTCGGACTCCGGCGTACCCGGGATCTCGGTGCCCCGGATCGACTTGCCCGCCGTCTCGACGACGAAGAACAGCGCGATCAGACCGACCACCGACCCGGCGATCATGTAGTAGGCCGGCATCAGCACATCACCGGTGGCTTCGATCAGGGAGTTGTTGACGTACAGCGCCGTGCCGCCGAAGGCGGCGGTGGAGATGTTGTAGCCGATCGCCATCCCGCCGTAGCGCACCTGCGAGGGGAACATCGCCGGGAAGGTCGCCGAGATCGTCGCCAGCTGGGCGACGTAGACGATCCCCAGGACCGTGAACCCGAGGACCGCCGGCCAGAAGCCCTGACCGATCAGCAGGAACATCGGGACCGAGAGCACGATCAGACCGATGAAGGAGCCGCCCCACAACGGTTTGCGGCCGACCTTGTCCGAGAGCGCTCCGGCGATCGGCAGGAAGATCAGCATCGCGACCTGTCCGAAGATGACCAGGAGGTCGGCGTCGGTGCTGCTGAAGCCGGCTTCTTCCTGCAGGTAGGTCGCCATGTAGGCGAGGAGGGTGTAGTTGGCGATGTTGAGCGCTGCGACCAGGCCGATCAGCGTGAGGATCGGCTTCCAGAACAGCGCGAAGAGCTCTTTCAGTGCGGCTCCGGCGCCACTCTCGACGGCGTCGTGCGTCTCGAGCTCCTGGAAGACCGGCGTCTCCTCGAGCTTGGTCCGGATGTAGAGGCCGATGAGACCGATCGGTCCACCGATCAGGAACGGGATGCGCCAGCCCCACTCTGTCATGGCGTCCTGGCCGATGATCGACTCGGTGGTGAACACGACGGCGATGGCGGCGGTGAAGCCGACGATGGTGCCGAACTCCAGGAAGCTGCCGTAGAAACCGCGCTTCTTGTCGGGAGCGCACTCGGCCATGTAGGTCGCTGCGCCGCCGTACTCGCCGCCGGTCGAGAAGCCCTGGATCACTCGGAGCACCACGAGCAGGACCACGGCCCAGACGCCGATCGAGTCGTACGTCGGGAGCAGGCCGACACAGAACGTGGCGGCCGCCATCAGGATGATCGTCATCGCCAGGACGCGCTGGCGCCCGATGCGGTCGCCGAGCGGGCCCCAGAAGATGCCGCCGAGCGGGCGCAGGATGAACGAGATCGCGAAGGTAAGCGCCGTTCCCGTGAAGCCCCGCTCGGGGAAGAAGTTGGCGGTGATCTCGGTGGCGACGTAGGCGAAGGCGCCGTAGTCGAACCACTCTGTCGCATTGCCGACCGCTGAGCCGGTGATGGCTCTTCGGAGCTTCGACTTATCCGGTTGTGCCTCGTTGGAGGGGATGGTTGGGGTTCCTGACATTTCTTCTCACCTATTCGGTGTGATTGATGGCTGGGGACCGCGTTTGACCCACTGTGTCGACTGTAGGGTTGTCAACAATTTGCGCCACGTCAGCGCTGTCTTTGCGCTCTGGCGAGAGAGCGCTGAAGGTGGCACAGGGTGTGACGGATGATTTATGTAAAGCCAGCACGCTACCCGAAGAGAGCTCTGGAGAGGCATAGGGGGAGGGGCACCCCGGCGAGTCGCACGGCTCATCAGGATTGTTGACGATCCGCAACCAGCCTCCTACCGTGGCCCCGAACCATTGCCGAGGTACCCAGCGCGACGGAGGATTTCTTGGAGACGTCCCGGCGCCCTGTGATCACGATTCTCTGCCCGCCCGACGGTGACAGACCCCGCGGGATGGAGCTGCTCGAGACCGACGCCGAGCTCACCTACACCGATGCCGCCGGTCTCGCCGACGCGCTCGACGGGGCCGACGCGCTGCTGCTGTGGGACTACTTCTCCGATGCCGTCCGCGATGCCTGGCCAAGCGGCGGCTCGCTGCGGTGGGTCCACGTCGCCGCGGCCGGGGTCGACAAGCTGCTCTTCCCGGAGCTGGTCGACTCCGAGGTGGTCGTCACCAACGCTCGCGGGATCTTCGACCGGGCGATGGCAGAGTTCGTGCTCGGCTCGATCCTGGCCGTGGCCAAGGGCATCCACGTCAGCCACGACCTCCAGGCGGCCCGCCGGTGGCATCGCCGCGAGACCCGGCTGATCAGCGCCCAGACCACGCTGGTGGTCGGCGTCGGCTCGATCGGCCGCGAGACGGCTCGGTTGCTGCGTGCGGTCGGGATGGACGTACGCGGTGCCGGCCGCACCGCCCGCGGCGGCGACCCCGACTTCGGCGAGATCGTCGCGAGCGCCGACCTGGTCTCACACGTGGGCTGGGCCGACCATGTGGTCGTCGCCGCCCCGTTGACAGCTGAGACCCAGGGTCTGATCAGCAAGGAGGTCCTCGCGGCGATGAAGCCGGGGAGTCACCTGGTCAACGTCGGGCGCGGGGCGATCATCGACGAGGGGGCGCTCGTCGCCGCGCTCGGCGACGGCCCGCTCGCGGCCGCCTCGCTCGACGTCTTCGAGGTCGAGCCGCTCCCCGCCGAGAGTCCGCTGTGGACGATGCCGGGGGTCGCGGTCTCGGCGCACATGTCCGGTGACTACACGGGCTGGCGAGAGGGGCTGGCGGACCAGTTCATCGACAACGCCCAGCGCTGGCTGAGCGGTCGACCGCTGCTGAACGTCGTCGACAAGCGGCGCGGTTTCGTCGTCGGGTAGAGGGCGGAGGCACATCCCGGCCGCGACCGGACGGCGGGCTGATAGACGACTGGGAGCCGTATGGACCGGGTATCGGTCGGATGTCCGGATTTCCGTCGATAGGGTTTGGTCATGTCTTGGTTGGAGTGCAACACCCATCACTGGGACGACTGGTCGCTGGAGGAGCTCGTCGAGGCCAAGCAGGGGCAGCGGGTGAGCCTCGTGGTCCCGGCGCGCAACGAGGCCGCAACCGTGGGTGACCTGGTCAGCACGCTGCGGACCAGTCTGATGGAGACCGCCGACCTGGTCGACGAGCTGGTGGTCATCGACTCCGACTCCTCCGACGACACCGCACGGATCGCCTCCGACGCGGGCGCGGAGGTCTACGCCTCGGCCTCGATCCGGCCGGACCTCGGCTCCTACCCCGGCAAGGGCGAGGCGATGTGGAAGTCGCAGTTCGTGACCACCGGTGAGCTCATCGTCTTCATGGACGCCGACCTGACCGACTGGGACACCCACTTCGTACGCGGCCTGGTCGGCCCGCTTGTCAACAATCCGACGATCGAGCTGGTCAAGGGGTTCTACCGGCGCCCCGGCGAGCACGGCCTCGACGGCGGCCGGGTCACCGAGCTCGTCGCCCGCCCGCTGCTGGCCCTGCATCGCCGGCCGCTGCGCGACCTGATCCAGCCGCTGGCGGGGGAGTGGTCGATCCGGCGCTCGCTGTTCGAGAAGCTGCGGGTCCCCGTCGGCTACGGGGTCGAGCTCGCGGCCCTCATCGACACCCTGGACACCCGCGGGATGGACGCGATCGCCCAGGTCGACCTCGGTCGGCGCGACCACAGTCACCAGGATCTCTTCGACCTCGGCCTGATGGCGACGCAGATCCTGGGCATGATGTCGCGTCGGCTCGGCACCGGTCCGGCGGGTGATGACGTCGAGATGCGGCAGTACATCCCGAACGACGGCTCGACCAAGGTGCTGGACCGGTCCGTGAGCCTGCTGGAGCGGCCGCCGCTGCGCGATGGTTCAGGCGGTATGGTCGCCTGATGCTGCGCCTCGGACGACACGAATTCGGTGATGACGAAGCGCTGATGATGGCGATCGTCAACCGCACCCCGGACTCGTTCTTCGACAAGGGAGCGACCTGGGCCGAGGACGCGGCCTTCGAACGCGTACGCCTGGTCGCCTCCCAGGGCGCGGAGATCGTCGACATCGGCGGCATCAAGGCGGCGCCGGGGGCCGAGATCGACGCCGCGGAGGAGAAGGCCCGGGTGGTCGACTTCGTCGCCCGGGTGCGCGAGGAGTTTCCGGAGTTGGTCATCTCGGTGGACACCTGGCGTGCCGAGGTCGGCGACGCGGTGTGCGCGGCGGGCGCTGACCTGATCAACGATGCCTGGGGCGGCGCCGACCCGGAGCTCGTCGACGTCGCCGCGGCCCACGGCGCTGCCATCGTCTGCACCCACACCGGCGGCGTGACGCCGCGGACCCGGCCCTACCGGATCGAGTACGACGACGTGGTCCGCGACGCGATCGACTCGACCCTCGGCTACGCCCAGCGTGCGCTGGACGCCGGCGTCGCGAAGGACTCGATCGTGATCGACCCGGCCCACGACTTCGGCAAGAACACCTTCCACTCTCTCGAGATCACCCGCCGGCTCGGGGAGATGGTCGAGACCGGGTGGCCGGTGCTGGTTTCCCTGTCCAACAAGGACTTCGTCGGGGAGACCCTCGACCAGCCGGTCGGAGAGCGCCTCCTCGGCACCCTGGCCGCGACCTCGGTCTGCGCGCTGGCCGGTGCCCGCATCTACCGGGTTCATCAGGTGCCGGAGACCCGGCAGACCGTCGACATGGTCTGGACGATCGCCGGCCGGCGACGCCCGAAGCGAGCGATCAGGGGGTTGCAGTGACACGGGTGGCGCTGGTTCCGGGATGTCTGGCGCTGCTGCCGGAGTACGCCTCGCTGGACGACCCCGTCGAGGAGCTTCGCGCCGCCTGCCTGGCCGCGGTGGCGTGGCTGGGCGAGGAGGTGCGCGTGGTCGCCGGCGCGCAGGGCACCCGGGTGGCCTCCGCGCTGCTGGCCGCGGTGGGTTCGGCTCCGGTGAGCGGGGCAGAGGCGGCGTACCTCATCGTCGGCAACGGCTCTGCTCGTCGCAGCGAGAAGGCGCCTGGCCACCTGGACCCGCGGGCCGCCGAGTTCGACGAGATGCTCGGCAGGTCGCTGGCGACGCCCGACGCCGACGCGCTCGGCGGGCTGGACCGCGCGCTGGCCGCCGAACTGTGGGCCGACGTCGACCCGATCGCGGTGTCGGCCGACCTGCTGCGCGGGGTCGACACGGTGGCGATCGACTACGACGCCGACCCGTACGGGGTGCGTTACTGGGTCGCCCGCTGGGCCCCGCGGGCGTAGTCCACCCACCAGCGGGCCTTGTAGATCTGCCCGCCCGGAAGCGTGCGCGAGTCGGTCGGACGATGCATCCGCACCGTCGAGGTGCACCAGGTGCAGGGGTTGCCGGGCTCGGTCTTGGTCGTGATGACCTGCCCGGTGGCCGGGTTGGTGGTGACCGACTTGACCCCCGCGACGTCGATCGTCTCCGCGCCGGGATAGTCGTCGTGGAAGGTCCCGGTGGCCTTGTCGACCTGGTAGACGCGGGATCCGGTGGTGACCCAGAGCCGGTCGGGACGGTGAGGGACCAGCTGGAGATCGTGGCCCCAAGCCGTCGGCAACGGATGAGTCACCGCGCGGGTGATGGTCGGCTCGGCCCGGGTGCCGCCGATGCTCAACCCCACCAGCTCGTGGTCGCCGAGTGTCCACAGCAACCGGGTGGTCGGATCCCAGACGGCGCCGTGGGCTCCAGCCAGCGGAAGCTGGGTGTACGCGGCGGAGCGCCGTCCCTGTGAGGCGGTGTAGATCCGTACCCAGCCGCCCGTGCTCGCCGTGACCGCGACGTTGCCGCTCGGCAGCAGCTCGATGCTGTGGGCGTTGTCGGCCCGACCGACGTCGGCGGCCCAGTAAGATCCGCGGCCGGTCGGGTAGGGGACCACGGCGGCGAGGCCGTAGGAGTCGGTGGTCAGCAGGTAGCGGCGCCCGTCACGGTGGCGCAGCTTGGCCTCGTCGGGCAGACCCCAGTTGTCGGTGAGGTCGCCGAAGCCCTCGGCGGCGGTGGGCTTCCAGGCCCACCTCTCGGCGCCGCTGGTCCAGTCGACGTCGTTGGCGTCCAGGACGATGATCCGGTCGCTCGCCTGGTCGGTGACGACTATGTCGTACGGGCTGGCGTTGGCGCCGCCGGTGGCGCTCGCCGGCTGCGCGGCGGCCGGAGCAGCGGCGACTGGCGTGATCGAGGTGACCAGGGCGAAGGCTGTGGAGATGATGGCGGCGGCGGTCAGATGGGGGACTGGCAGGCGCATGGACCCTCCCGGAGAATGGCTGGTCCATCCAGGGAAGCGAGGCCACATGAGCGCCGGATGAACTCCGGCGACCCTCTAGTTGATCAGGTCGGTAAGCCCTGCCGCATACGCCTGCGGGGTCACGTCGCCGATCACGACCGACTGCAGGATGAAGCCGGGAAGCAGGCCGGTGAGCACCATCGCGATCTTCTCGGGATCGGCGCCCTCGCGGAACTGCCCCGCGTCGATGGCGGCCTCGGCATAGCTGCGCCACGCAGCACGGATGCCGCGCGCCTCGGGGGCCATCAGCGCGAGGAACTCGGGGTCGCGGGCGGCTTCGGCCCAGGTCTGCAGGGCGATGCGAGGCAGGTTGATCCCGAGCTGCTCGGAGAGGTCCAAGAGATGCTGGGTGGCTGCTTCGAGCGCCCGTTCGGGCGGGGGGAGGGTCTGGCCCGATCCGGCCTCGGGGACGAGCCTGTTGATCGCGTCCCTGATGCCGGTCACCCCCGACGAGGCGATCGCGTGAATGATCTCGTGCTTCCCGCGGAAGTAGGTGTAGACCGAGCCGGCGGAGAGACCGGACTCTTCGACCACGGCGGCCATCGTCGTCTTGTGGAAGCCGTCGCGCTCCACGCAGCGCAGCGTCGCCGCGATGATCTGCTGGCGCTTCTCGGTGCGGTGCTCGTCACTGACCTTGGGCATGGGACGAAGCGTACCCGAAAAGAAAACGAATGCTCGTTCTTGATAAATCGGCGCAGGAGGAGGACAGTTCTGTCCAAAGAGAATGAACATTCGTTTTGTAAGGAACCCGCCATGTCCACGTCAGTGAAAGCCGTGATCGGGATCAGCCTCGGTCTGGTCACCCTGCTCACCTTGCTCATCTCCGCGTTCGCCTGGCCCGCCAGCGAGATGGAGCCCAGATCGCTACCGCTGGTCGTCGCCGGCCCCGAAGCCGTCGTCACCCAGATCGAGACCCAGCTCGCCACCACCGCGGGGGAGGACGCCTTCGAGGTCACTGCGGTCGCGGACCGCGAAGCCGCGGTCGAGTCGATCGAGAACCGGGAGGCGTACGGTGCGATCCTCGCCGGTCCTGAAGGTCAAGAGGTCCTGGTCGCCTCTGCTGCCAGCGCCAACGTCGCCCAGCAGCTCACCCAGATGGCGACCGCCTTGGGAGCCGAGACCGGTGTCCAGCCCACGGTCACCGACGTCGTACCGAGCGCGAAGGACGACCCACGCGGCATCGTCTTCGGCGCGTCCGCACTGCCGTTGGTGATCGGCGGCATCATGGCCGGTGCCATCACCTCGCTGGTCCTGAGCCGCACCCGAGACCGGGTCGCGGCCGCCTTCCTGATCGCCATCGGTGGCGGGCTGGTGATGACCGGCGTCGTCCAGGGCTGGCTCGGCGCTCTGGAAGGCAGCTACCTCGCCAACGCCGGGGTCGTCGCGCTGGGCATCCTGGCCGTCGCGCTCCCGATCATCGGCCTGCGCCACCTCATCGGCCCGGCCGGAGTCGGCATCGTAGCGCTGCTCATCCTGCTGGTCGGAAACCCGATCTCTGGGATCACCTCCGCGCCGGAGATGGTTCCGTTCGGATGGCTCGGCCAGCTGATGCCTCCCGGCGCAGCCGGATCGGCGCTGCGCGGCTTCTCCTTCTTCGACGGCGCCGGAACCGCTACGCCGCTGCTCGTCCTGGCCTGCTGGGCCGGCGTGGGGCTCCTCCTGACCGTGATCCCGCACCGCGAGAAGGGCGAGGTCGAGCCGGAGGGAGCCGCACGGACCACGCGTGACGCGGAAGCCGCGGCACGGTAAATTCGTAGGGATGAGTCATCCACACGAGCCGGTCGGCGAGTGGTGGCGCGACCAGGTTGCCGCGCTCCACCGCTGGGGCCGGCTCGTGCTGCGCGACGAGGATGACTCGGTCCACCAGATGCGTGTGACCGTACGCAGGCTGCGCAGCGTCCTGGCGACCTACCGCCCCTACCTCGACGCGGACTGGACGGAGTCGCTCCGGGCGGAGCTGAAGTGGCTCGCCGACCTCCTCGGAGACGTACGCGACGCAGAGGTGCTCCGTAAGCGGCTCCGCCGGTGGGCGGCCGAGCACGGTCCGGGTCCGTCCGGTATCGACGCGCTCCGGGCCGTGCTCGCCGAGCAGCAGACCGTGGGGCGCGCTCGGTTGCTGCCCGAGCTCGACGGGGAGCGCTACCGTGCGCTGATCGCCCGCCTCGCCGCACCGGCTGGCCTGCCCTGGTCAGGGAGTCCTCCGGGCAAGAAGGCGCTCCGCAAGCGCCTTCGCCGCGGCTGGAGGCGGCTGGAAGCCGCTGTCGACAGGGCCGACCGCGCCGCCGGCGCCGGTCGCCGGCGCGAGCAGCTCCACGAGGTGCGCAAGAAGGCCAAGCGCACCCGCTACGCGGCCGAGTCGCTGCGCGAGGTCTTCGACAAGGACGCCGAGCGTCTCAGCGATGCCGCCAGGTCGATCCAGTCGGCCCTCGGAGACCTCAACGACTCCGCGGTCATGATCTGGGCGATCGAGGACATCCCCGGGCGCGACGACGCACTCCGCGAGTTCCTCGAGGCCGAGGAGGCCGCCGCCGAAGCCGCCGAGAAGAAGTTCGCCTCCGTCTGGAAGAAGGCGAACCGCTCGAAGGTCCACGGTTGGCTGATTCCCTGAGTCCGTGGATCAGCCGACCGGGAAGTCGAAGTAGGTGTCCGGGTAGGGCTCCTCGATCAGCGAGTAGTGCCACCACTCGTGCTCGTAGCGGCTGAACCCGCATGACTCCATCACCGAGCACAGGTACGCCCGATTGCGCGCCGCGACCTCGGAGACCCCGGCCGCGCCGTGGTGGGAGATCTCGTCCATCAGGTCGTGGTCACCACCCATGTCCAGCTGTGCTCCCGTGGCCAGGGAGAAGAGGGTCAGGTCGACGGTGCTGCCGCGGCTGTGGCCGGACCTCGTGGCGACGTACCCCTTCTCGAACATCTCCGGGCGGGTGATCCTCGGATAGTGGATTCGCTTGCGCTCGTCGGTATCAGGGGAGGGCTCGTCGGCCCAGCGCAGGAAGGCGTCGACGGCGCGCTGGGGGCGGTACCCGTCCCACAGCAGGATCCCGAAGCCGAGGGCAGCGGCCTTGTCCTGCGCCTGGGCGAGTGCTGCGCCCAGCTCGCGGGTGCCGACGATTCGGTTCACCAGGTAGCCGTCGACAGGCTTGCCGGTGAAGTTGTCCCAGGTGGCGTACTTGCTGTCCCAGCGGATGCCAGGCACCAGGTCGTCGACGAAGGCGAATCCGTCCCTCATCGAGCCACCTCGTCCAGGGCCAGTGCGATCGCGCGGTCGAGAAGCTGGGTCATCGAGATTCCGGCCGCGGCCATCATCCGCGGATAGCGGCTGTAGGAGGTGAGTCCGGGCAGGGTGTTGACCTCGTTGAGCACCACGGTGCCGTCCGGCTCGAGGAACATGTCGACCCGCGCCAGACCGCGGCAGCCCAGCGCGCGATAGACCCGCTGCGCTTCGGTCTTGACCAGCTCCTGCGCCTCTTCGGGGATGTCGGCCGGGACGATGAAGGTCGCGTTCTCCGAGCCGGCCTCGGGGGCGTCCTCCTGGTGGATCTTGAAGAAGCCGTGCGAGAGCGCGACGTGGTCGACCTCTCCGGTGACCAGCTCGGACCCGTTCCCGAGGATCGCGCAGCCGATCTCCTCGGCGACGACCCCTTCCTCGATGAGCACCTTCTCGTCGTACTGCCGTGCGGTCGCCACCGCGTCAGCCAGCTCCTCGGCCGAGGTCACCTTGCTGACGCCGAAGGACGATCCGGAGCGGGCCGGCTTCACGAAGACCGGGTAGGGGAGTACGCCGGGATCGCCCAGGGGCAGCACCGTGTCACCGGCGTCGAGGATCCAGAAGTTCGGTGTCCGGATCCCGGCCTCGCCGACGACCGTGTAGGTCAGCGACTTGTCCATGCACAGCGCCGAGCTCTGGACGTCGCAACCGACGTACGGGATCCCGGAGAGCTCGAGGAGGCCCTGGATCGCGCCGTCCTCCCCGAGCTTGCCGTGCAGGATCGGGATCACGACGTCGAGCCGGATCGTCTCGTAGCTGCCGCCGTGGCTGCTCTGGTCGAGGACGAGCAACCCGTGGACGCTGCGATCGGGGGAGAGCACGACCGGGCGGTGCGCGCCGTCCTCCCAGCTCGCCTCGGGCCCGTCGCACAGGCGCCAGTCGCCGCTCTTGGTGATGCCGATCCAGTAAGCCTCGTACGTGTCGGTGTCGAGGTGCTTCGCGACCTCGTGGGCAGACTTCACCGAGACGGGGTGCTCCTCGAAGACGCCACCGAAGAGGACGCCGACCTTGACCTTGGACATCTTGGGCTCAGACATGTTGAAACCTGCTTCCGAATTCACGACAGTTGATGATGGAGTTCTCGACCGTGTCCGCGAGGGCGTGGTCGGTGAGATAGGCGATGTGTGGGCTGACCAGCACGTTCGGCATCTCTTGGAGTCGCGCCAGCCAGGCGTTGGGGAGCTCTCGCCCCCTCAGGTCGGCATAGAAGATGCCTTCCTCGCCCTCGACGACGTCCAGGGCCGCCCCGCCCAGCCGGCCCTCCTCGAGGGCTGCGATGAGCGCCGGCGTCTCGATGAGCGCGCCGCGGCCGGTGTTGATGACGTACGCACCGGGCCGCATGCGGGCGATGCGCCGCCGGTCGAGAAGGTGGTGCGACTCCTCGCTGAGCCGCGCATGGAGCGTGACGATGTCGCTGCGCTCGACGAGGGTGTCGAGGTCGACGTGCTCGATACCCACGGCTGCGGGGCGTGCCCGGGTGTCATGGGCGAGCACCTCGCACCCGAAGCCCTGCAACCGGTCGATGACGGCCGCCCCGATCCGGCCGGTCCCGACCACACCGACGGTCAGGTCGCGCAGCTCGCGGCCGCGCACCGCTCCTGGGCGGTAGTCGTGGGCGTCGGTGCGCCGGATCGTGGCTTTCGCTGCGCGCACCGACATCAGCATCAGCATCAACGTGTAGTCGGCTACCGAGTCGGGTGAATAGGCGACGTTTCCGACCGTTATCCCGATGCTCGTGGCGAATTCGACGTCGATATGGTTGACTCCGACGCTCCGTGTCGAGACATATTGGACGCCGGCCCTTTTCAGGGCCAAGAGCGTGTCGTTCGATATCGGTGTCTTATGGCTTACGCTCACGCAGCGGATTCCGCGGGCGAGGTCGGCGTTGTCAGCCGTCACCGCCTCGGGTGTGATGGTCAGGGAGACGCTGTGCGTCGGTGCCAGCGACCCGAAGAGGGCTTCCTCGTCGGGCGCGCAGCCGTAGACCACGATCCTGAAGGTCGGTGAGATCGTGGTCGTCTGTATTGGTTGGTGGTAGGTCATCCCGGCCAGCAAACATCAGGTTCGGTTGCGGGCTCGTATGGGATTTCCGATATGTCGACGATAGGTAGCCCGCCGATGTCGGCGCGGCTATCGTCCGCATATCGATTAGCGCATACGCGCCGACAACACGTGATCTCGAAGACTGATGGGATGATTCCCCTCAGCTTGGACGAAATAGCATCGCTGGTCGGCGGGAAGGTCGTCGGCGACGGTTCGGTGACGGTGAGCGCCCCGGCTGTCATCGACGGCCGGGCGGCAGAGCCGGGTGGTCTCTTCGTCGCGTTCGCCGGTGAGCACACGGACGGTCACGAGTACGCATCCCAGGCGGCCGCGACCGGCGCCGTCGCCGCCCTCGGCACGCGCCCGACGGCTCTCCCGACCATCGTCGTCGATGACGCACAGGCCGCACTCCAACACCTGGCTGCTCACGTCGTCGCACTGCTGCGAGAGGAGCTGACCGTGGTCGCGGTCACCGGCTCCCAAGGCAAGACCAGCACCAAGGACATGATCGAGGCGGTGCTGTCGAGCGAAGCACCGACCGTGGCGACCTCCGGTTCGTTCAACAACGAGCTCGGCGTACCTCTCACCATGCTGCGCGCCGATGCGACCACGAGGTTCCTGGTGCTCGAGATGGGTGCCCGACACATCGGGGACATCGCCGCGCTGACCAGCCTGGTCGCGCCGGACGTCGCCGTCGTCACCAACGTCGGTTGCGCCCACCTGGGTGAGTTCGGGTCACGCGAGGCGATCGCTGTGGCCAAGAGCGAGCTGGTGCGCGGACTGGCCGCCGACGGCACGGCCGTGCTCAATGCAGACGACCCGAGGGTGCTCGCGATGGCCGAGCTCACCGACGGCCCGGTCCTGACCTTCGGCGCCGGCGGTCGAGCGAGCGTACGCGTCTGCGACCTGTCCCTGGACCGTGTCGGCCGGCCGTCGTTCACCCTGTGGCACGAGGGTGACAGCGCATCGGTGACCCTTCCCCTGGTCGGTGCGCACTGGACGCCCAACGCGGCGGCAGCCGTGGCCGTGGGACTGGCCGCCGGCGTACCCCTCGAGCAGGCCGCGGCCGCGCTCGACACCGCCTCCATCTCGAAGTGGCGCATGGAGCGTCGCGCCCTTTCCAACGGCGCGACGCTCCTCAACGACTCCTACAACGCCAACCCGGATTCCACCCGCGCCGCCCTCGACGCCCTGGCCTCGATCGACGCCAAGCGCCGCATCGCTGTGCTAGGCGAGATGCTCGAGCTGGGCGAAGCCAGCCTCGCTGCACACCACGAGATCGGGACGTACGCAGCCACCCGGGCCGACCTCGTCCTCGCCATCGGCGAGGCCGCCGCCGTCATCGCCGAGGGCGCGGGGGAGAAGGCCCTCGCACTGCCCGACAACGCCGCCGCCATCGACTGGCTGCGGACCCACCTGCGCACTGGTGACGTCGTGCTCGTCAAGGCCTCCCGCGGAGCCCGCCTCGACCAGGTCGCCGCCGCCCTCGACACCGAAAGGTGAAACTCGCCATCCGAATGCCGAAGTCTCTTCGCTACCTGCGCGCCTCGTGGATATGGCGGGCTCATCTGAGTGAGTTGAGCGGCCGCTGAGTGGGACGTCAGGGGGTCGGCTCGAACGTCGGCATCACCTGATTGATCAGCTCATCGGTTTGATCTCGATCCACCAGTCCGCGGTTGAACGACCACAAGACGGTGATCAAGTTGCTGTCATTCACAGTCCCGTAGTCGTCCAGCCACTCGGCCGAGTTCTCGCCACGAACGTGGTAGAACCTGACGCCGCCGAGGGTCACGTCGGGGAGGCGCTTGACGTCGTCCATGCCACCGCTCTTGTGGAACTTCACCGCCGTCTCAGCGGCATTGTCGATGGCGTCGGGGGTGTCGATAGCGACCCTCGAAGCGAAGATCCCTCGGCCAACCCTGACGCCCCCTTCGCGTTGAGGGGGAGCCTGCAAAGCGGACCCTGTGGCCACCTTCTCGACCTCCCAGTCTGGCGGGACAAGGAACTGGCCACCGTCGTCTGCAGCCGTGTGCCAGCCAGCGTTCGGATCGGCCGAACTCGCCGACTGCTCACTGGACGGACTGCTGTTCGAGGTAGTTGCGCCCTCGTCCGGATCGTCAGCTGAACCACAAGCGCTCAGGGATACACCAAGAAGGCCGACGGCGGCAATGACGGAGGTCGAAACTATGTGGCGGGTCCGCGCCCGAGTCGTCGGCATGGAGGCGAGCGTAGCGATTCGAGGTCGATGCAATGTAACGCAATGCTGAATCAGGCTTCGCTTTGCCGTCGACAGCATGAAGAACATGCTTGTCGACCTCAAGGTTGACGTCGACAAGCTGCGGGTGGAATCGCCTCGGGCGGGGCTTCTCGGGCAGGGTGCAAGCGGCGAGTCGCTCAAGACTCGACTGGACCTGGCGAGCGACCGATTCAGCAGCACGTTGTCGCATCTCTCCGATGCGCTGATCAGGAACTTTCGGGCCAACGTCGGACGGCAGACTCGCTGCAGTCGGCGCCGGCTATCGAGGAAAAGACGAGCCGCCAGTTGATGTCACCGAGATACTGGTGGAGGGCTTGAGCGTGCGCCGGTCTGCCCGCTAAGGCGATGGACTGATGTCGAAGCCGGCCCGATCGGTCCACGTCTCGGCGGGGACGGTGAGTCCGTCTCCGTCAGGATGACGGTTCGAAGGTTGGCATTACCTGATTGAGCATCTCGTCGGTTTCCTTGCGGTCGACCAGCCCGCGGTTGAACGTCCACAAGATACTGATCAGCCTGCCGTCTCTGACGGTCCCGTATGTGTCGAGCCACCGCGCTGAATCCTCGCCACGGACGTGATAAAACCTGACGCCACCGAGTGTAATGTCGGGGAGCCGCTCGACCTTATCCATGTTTTCGCCCTTGTGAAACGCGAGTGCAGTCTCCGCGGCGTCGTCGATGGCAGTGGAAGACTCCATGGTTAGGCTTGAGCCGAAGCTACCGCCACCCACACGGACGCCGCCTTCGCGTAGGGGCGGGGCCTGCAGTTCGGGCCCGCCGGCGCCATGTTCGACGTCCCAGTCTGGCGGCACGAGGAACTGGCCGCCTTCTACCTCGGCCGCGTGCCAGCCAGCTTTCGGATCAGCTGAACTCGCCGACTGCCCACTGGACGGGCTGTTGGACGGCGTGGTAGTGCCTTCGTGTGGATTGTCAGCCGAGCCGCATGCGCTCAGCGTCACGCCGAGAATGGCGACGACAGCAACGGCGGAGGTCGAAACTAGGTGGCGGGTCCGTGCCCGAGTCGTCGGCATGGGGTGAGCGTAGCGACCCGAGGTCAACGCCGCGAGATGCAACGCTGGAACCGGGCGGCCTTGCCGTGGACAGGCGGTGGCGATTATTGCAAAATGTGCGCGAGAGGGTTGATGGGTCCCGGGCCAGTGCCTCTGTTGGCAGTGCTTGGTCGACGTTTCAACGCCATGCGTCAATCGAGGGGGACTCCGTGGGGAGCGGAAAAGAGACCAAGGTCGACCATGAGGTCGTCGACCGCATGAAGAATGTGTTGATCGAGATGAAGGTCGAGGTCGACAAGCCGCGGGTGGATACGCCTCGTGCGGGCCTTCTCGGGCAGGGCGCGAGCGGCGAGTCACTTAAGAAGCAGTTAGACCTGGCGAGCGAGCGGATCAGCAGCTCGCTGTCGCAGCTCTCCGATGCGGTGATCAAGTTCTACGACGGCACGGACCGCGCTGCCAAGGAGATGACCAGCGCGGATGAGGACGCCGGCGACTGGGGCCGAGTCCTGGACGCCGGTGTGGCGATGGTGAGTCAACCACTCCATATGGGCTTGGGCAAGGACGATCGTCCCGACGCGCTACCCATCCCGATCCCGTTCCTGCCGATCCCCCCTGAGCTGCTCCAAGAGATGCAGTCGCGCGCCGAGATCGTGGGCACCTCGTCCGGAGAGGACGGTGCGTGATGGCGACCCTAGATGGTGGCGGTGTCGGCCGGGTCAAAGGGCCGCACATGATTCGGCTGCAGCAATACTTGCTCGCGGCCGATGCGGCGGACATCGACGCTTACATCACCAGCTGGCGTCGGTCTGAACGAACTTTCCAGCTTGCTGCGCAGCAGTTCACCATGCTGGCGAAGGCATGCAGTGATGCCTTCGCCGAGTCCTCGTACACCGCGCAGGCAGCCGCGTCGTCCTACAATGCAGCTGCCGCACAGATGACGGAGAAGGCCGCCGTCATCGGTCAGGCATGCAGAGCCATGAACGTGGTCTCCGAGCGCTACGACCAGGCCAAGCAGAAGTACGACTTCCACGAGGGCAGGCTGCCGACGTCTCACGGCCCCGCACCGAGCGCATCCGACCCTGCGTACACGACCGAGGGTTACACCGGTGCCGAGAAGGCGCGTCGGGAGACTGCGTTGGGTGACGCGAAGGCGAACCACGCGAAGGACGCTCAGGCGATCGCTGATGCTGAGCGGGATGCGGCCTTCCAGTGCCAGCAGATCGATGACGGCAACCAGGAGGCCGAGCCGAAGGTGCGGGCGATCACGGAGCCGCCGTCGGCGTCGTCCGGGACGAACGGCAGCGGCAGCTCGGGCTCTTCGTCGGGCGGTTACGCGAGCCCGGGGTCGCGCAGCGCGGTGGCCGCGGCTCAGGCCAAGTACGACTCGGTGAACCCTGGGACGCTGTACGCGGAGGGCGAGGGACACCAGATCCGGGCCGAGCAGATGGAGATCATCAAGCAGGCCCATGCCGAGAACATCCCGGAGTGGGACAACTCTGCCGGAATGTGGGTCAACTCGGACGGCTCCCAGGCACCGGCGACGAGCTACGCCAGCGTCGAGACGGCCGAAGGTCTGGCGCCCCTCGGTGGTGGCGCCGGCGGAGCCGCAGCGCTTGGGATCGGACTCGGCGGTGCCGGGCTCGCGGTCGGCGCTGCAGCTGCGTTGAAGGCCAGGTTCGGCGCCGGAGCGGCCGCTGCAGCAGGCAAGGTCAGCGCTGCCAGCAGCCCGGCGAAGGCCGCCACTGCGGGGCGGACGGCCGGGACGGCAGCGAGGGCCGGAGCCCCGGGGCAGGCGGCACGATCGGGTGGCGCTGGCGCTGGCGCGCGTGGTGCAGGAGGTGCGGGCGGCCGATCCGCAACTGGTGCCGGCAGCCGAAGCCAGATGCGAGGCGCAGGCGCAGGTGCGGGCGGCCGTGGCGGCCGAGGGAAGGACAAGCAGAGCGGCGATCCGGATGTCGACTTCATGGCCGACTACTCATCGGACTACAGCGACGAAGAGTATGAACGTCTTCTCGCCCAGAAGCGGTTCGACGACGAGCAGAAGCGGCAGCTAGGTACTCCCGCAGACGGTTAGCCCGAGACGGTGACATGGCTTGACGCAGTCGCGTCTGCGCCAAGCCATGCCACCGACCCACCGGTTTCGGGTGAGGCGTGGCGGTTGCTCCTGACGCAGCGTCGAGGCATGACCACAACACCTCGTGATGCCACCACCGCTATCGCCGAGCAGCAGCGTGCGCTCCTCGAGCGTCTGCCGTTCGCCGACACCGAGGACTTCGACGATGCCGGCCGCGGCCTCGTCGGACGTCGCGAACCCAACGCCGTCACTGCCGAGGACGGCAGGGTGGTGTGGGACAATGACACCTACGACTTCATCGAGGGTGATGCCCCCGACACGGTCAACCCGAGCCTGTGGCGGCAGTCGACGCTGGTCGCGACGGACGGGCTCTACGAGGTCGTCCCGGGTCTCTACCAGGTGCGCGGTCTGGACCTGTCGAACATCAGCTTCGTCGAGGGCGAGACCGGGGTGATCGTGATCGACCCGCTGATCTCGACCGAGACCGCAGCGGCTGCGCTCGCGCTCTACCGGGAGCACCGTGGCGATCGGCCGGTGACCGGGGTCATCTACACCCACTGTCACGTCGACCACTTCGGCGGCGTCAAAGGCGTCACCACTCAGGAGGACGTCGATGCCGGACGGGTCCCCGTGCTCGCGCCCGAGGGGTTCGTCGAGCACGCCGTCTCGGAGAACGTCTACGCCGGCACGGCGATGGGGCGACGTGCCGGCTACATGTACGGCGCCGCGCTGCCGCGTAGCGCCCAGGGCGCGCTCGGAGCGGGGCTCGGGCAGACCACGTCGACCGGCACAGTCACGCTGATCCCGCCGACTCTCGAGATCACGACCACCGGTCAGGAAGAGGTCATCGACGGCGTACGGATCGTCTTCCAGATGGCGCCGGGCACCGAGGCCCCGGCGGAGATGCTGTTCTACTTCCCCGACCTCAAGGCCCTGTGCGCGGCTGAGGACGCGACTCACAACCTGCACAACCTCCTCACCCTGCGAGGTGCGCTGGTCCGCGACCCGCACGTGTGGTCGAAGTACCTGACGGAGACCATCGACCTGTTCGGTGGCGAGGTCGAGGTCGTCTTCGCCTCCCACCACTGGCCGACCTGGGGCAAGGAGCGCGTGGTCGACTTCCTCTCGCTGCAGCGTGACCTCTACGCCTACCTGCACGATCAGACCTTGCGGATGCTCAACAAGGGACTGGTCGGTTCGGAGATCGCCGAGCAGATCACCTTGCCGCCGGCCCTGGAGAACGCGTGGTCCACCCGCGGCTACTACGGCTCGGTGAGCCACAACGTGAAGGCGATCTACCAGCGCTACCTCGGCTGGTTCGACGGCAACCCGGCCCACCTGTGGGAGCACACCCCGGTCGAGAAGGCCAAGCGCTACGTCGCCCTCGGCGGTGGCGCGGACGCCGTCGTCACGCACGGACAGGCGGCGTACGACGAGGGTGACTACCGCTGGGCGGCCGAGGTGCTCAGCCACGTGGTCTTCGCCGAACCGGACCACGCAGCGGCCCGCGAACTGCTGGCCGACACCCTCGAGCAGCTCGGCTACGGCTCGGAGAACGGCACCTGGCGCAACTTCTACCTCTCCGGCGCCTACGAGCTCCGCAACGGCCAGTTCGGCACGCCGACGGTCACCGCGTCCCCCGACATGGTCGCCCAGCTCAGCCCCGACATGCTCTTCGACGCGATGGCCGTCCAGGTCAACGGCCCGGAGGCATGGGACGAGAAGCTCAGCATCGACGTGGTGATCACCGACACCGACGAGCGCTACCGTCTCCGCCTCGCCAACGGCGTGCTGACCTACAGCTCCGCCCCGCAGACCGGCGATGCCGATGCCACGCTGACGACGAAGCGACGCAGCCTGCCCGCCCTCGCGGTCGGCACACCCACTCCCGACCGGCTTGCCCAGGCGGGGATCGAGATCGCCGGCGACGGCTCCGTGCTGGAACGGCTCACCGCCGTGCTCGACCCGGGCGATCCCGACTTCGCCATCGTCACGCCCTGAGGGTCTCTCAGCCGGTCTCGACCGGCTCGGCCACCGATGGTCGAGCCGGTAGGTCGTGGCGAGCCGATCGACGACGCCTTGCGCCTGGCCGCCACCACGGCCACGACAGGATCGCGGCGACGGTGGCGCCGGCCGCGTTGAGGAGCACGTCATCGACCGACGAGACCCGGTCCAGCAGCAGGGCGTACTGGAGCACCTCGATCGTCACCGAGCCGGCGACGGCCAACGCGAGGACCCGCCACACCGAGCGCAGCGCGCGGAAGCGGATGGGTCCGAAGAAGCCCAGCGGTGCGAAGAGCAACAGGTTGCCGACGATGCCGAACCGGCCCATGGTCGGGAGGTCCGCGAACGGCTCGAGGCTGACGGAGCCGGTGACGAGGCCGGCCATGCTGCCCGGCACCATCGTCATCATCACCCCGGGCACGGTGCCGTAGACGATGGCGACCTCGGCCAGCGACGTACGCCACGCCCGCGGCCACGGGACGCCGAGGCCCCGGCGCAGCAGGGCCAGGATCGGCACCGCCAGCGCTGCCACCGGGAGCGCGAGCACCGTGAGGATGACGATGCCGGTCTCGGTGAGCGAACCTGATCCGTTCACGATCATCGGTGTGCTCCTTCCCTCTGGTTGCGTCTTCTCATGTACAGGTCGAAGGCCCGATAGACGATAGGCCGCAGCGGCAGGTCCCACTCGCCGACGTACCTGACCGCCCGTCCGCCGGTGCCGACCTTGAACTGGACCAGCCCGACGTGCGGATCGTCGGCCGACAGCGTCGGGGTGATGCCGCGCAGGTCGTACACGTCGCAGCCGGCGGCCAGCGAGTCGCGGATCATCGCCCACTGGCAGGCGTTGGAGCCGCGTACGTCCCGTTTCGTGCCCGACGAGGCGCCGTAGACGTACCAGGCGTGGCCGCCGACGCGGACGTAGACCATCGCGGCCACCAGATCGCCTTCGTGATGGGCGAGGTAGAGCGTGATGCGCCCGTCGTCCTCGGTGGAGAGAGCGGCGAACATCTTCTCGAAATAGGCCAGCGGCCGCGGGGTGAACCGGTCGCGCTCGGCGGTGTGGACGTAGAGGTCGTGGAACGCCTTCAGGTCCTCGCCGCCGGTCGAGGTGGTGACCTCGACGCCGGCCTTGGCTGCCTTCTTGATGTTGCGCCGCCAGAGCTGGTTCATCCCGGCGAGCACGTCGTCCTCGGCGCGCGCGGTCCCGTCCGGATGGCGTAGGGGGACCTCGTACGTGAACTGCGGCTGCCCTGCTCCGAACCCGCTCTCGGGGTTCTGCTGGATCCAGCCGGAGTCGCGCAGGTATCGCGTCACGTCGGCGCCGACAGGATCGGTGTGCCCGGGGAGGTCGGTCAGGCGGGTGACTTGCGGGTCGGCGATGCCCTCCTTGACCTGAACGGCGCTCCAGGTGCGGGTGCGCACCGGGGGAGCGACGCGGATCGCGAAGGCGCCCTGCGAGCGTAGGTAGGAGACCAGCGGCGAGAGCCAGTCGGTGAGCCCGCCGGCCCAGTCGATGTCCGGCCCCCACGGAAGGTACGCCAGCGTGTAGCCCAGCCGCGGCACCGGCCGGTGCAGCACCAGCCCGGTCCCGGCGAGCCGATCACCGGCGAACCAACCCAGCGACTCGCCGCGCCACTCGGTCTTCACCGCGGCCCAGGCCGGGGTCTGCTGGAAGCTGACCGAGCTCCGTGACCTGATGTGGTCGAGGTGCTCGGCGGAACTGATCGGTCTGACGGTGAAGGGCACCCTGCCAGTCAACCGGTCTCGGTGTCGTCAGGACGTATGCCGTTTCGGATACGTCGGCGATATGTCATCGACTTAGGATCATTGGCATGCGGGTGCTGGTGGTCGAGGACGAGCCGTTGATGGCTGGGGCGATCCGGGACGGGTTGCGGCTGGAGGCGATCGCCGCTGACATCGCCGGCGACGGCGAGACGGCGCTGGAGATGCTGAGCGTCAACGCCTACGACATCGCCGTGCTCGACCGCGACATCCCCGGACCCTCGGGCGACGAGATCGCGAAGCGCATCGTCGCCTCCGGGACCGGGATGCCCATCCTGATGCTCACCGCCGCCGACCGGCTCGATGACAAGGCCTCGGGCTTCGAGCTGGGCGCCGACGACTACCTGACCAAGCCGTTCGAGCTGCGCGAGCTTGTGCTGCGGCTGCGGGCCCTCGACCGGCGGCGCGCCCACAACCGGCCACCGGTGCGGGAGATCGCCGGGCTGCGGATCGACCCGTTCCGGCGCGAGGTCTACCGCGAGGGCCGTTACGTCGCCCTGACCCGCAAGCAGTTCGCGGTCCTCGAGGTGCTCGCCGCTGCCGAGGGCGGCGTGGTCAGCGCTGAGGAGCTGCTGGAGCGGGCGTGGGACGAGAACGCCGACCCGTTCACGAACGCCGTACGCATCACCGTCTCCGCCCTGCGCAAGCGGCTCGGCGAGCCGGCGATCATCGCGACCGTGCCGGGCGTGGGATACCGCATCGATGTCGACGCCTAGCGACACGGGCTCCAGACGCCCCGGGCTGAGCGTCAGGCTCAAGCTGACGTTGAGCTATGCCGGGGTCATCGTGGTCACCGGTGTCCTGCTCCTCGCCGTGGTGTGGGTCTTCCTGCTGCGCTACGTCCCCGACGGGGTGTGGATGGAGTGGCCGCAGCGGCCGGGGAGCCCGAGTGCTCCCTTCGTCCCGAATCGCTCTGACCTGGAGCGTGCCTTCGTGCCGCGGGCGGCGGCGATGATGGGGTTCCTCGTCGTGTTCGGCCTGGTGGGAGGGTGGATCCTCGCCGGCCGGATGTTGGCGCCGCTGACCAGGATCACCGAGGCCACGCGTACGGCAGCGGACGGCTCGCTCTCGCACCGGATCGAGCTCGAGGGCCCCGGTGACGAGTTCCGTGAGCTCGCCGACGGGTTCGACGACATGCTGGCGAAGCTGGAGGCGCAGGTGGCCGAGCAGCAGCGGTTCGCGGCCAACGCCTCCCACGAGCTGCGTACGCCGCTGGCGATCACCCAGACGTTGCTCGATGTCGCCGGCAAGGATCCGAACCGCGACGTCGAGGAGCTCGTCGACCGGCTGCGCCTGATCAACGCGCGCGCGATCGACCTCACCGAGGCTCTTCTCGTGCTCAGTCGCGCCGACCAGCGCTCCTTCGTCCGCGAGCCGGTCGACCTGTCGCTGGTCGCCGAGGAGGCGGTCGAGACGCTGCTGCCGCTCGCCGAGCAGCGCGGAGTCCGGATCGAGACCTCCGGTGACCAGGCGTCGGTCACCGGCTCGCCCGCCCTGCTGCTGCAGGTCGCGACCAACCTGATCCACAACGCGATCGTCCACAACCTGCCCGAGGCCGGGTCGGTGTCGGTCACCGTCGTCGCGACGGAGAAGAGCGTGGTTCTCGCCGTCGCGAACACCGGTGAGGAGCTCCCTCGTGAGCTCGTCGCCACGCTCACCGAGCCGTTCCAGCGAGGCACGCAGCGCATCCACGGAGACCAGGCCGGCGTCGGTCTCGGCCTGGCGATCGTCAAGAGCATCACCCGCGCCCACGACGGCAATCTCGCGGTACTCGCCCGTCCCGGCGGTGGGCTACGGGTCTCGGTCGAGCTGCCTCGGACGCGCTAGCAACGAGGTTGTGAAGCTGAGAGTGGTCTATAGGTCACTCTCAGCTTCACAACCTCGTCAACGTGGTGTCGCGCCCGTGCGCAGCAGGTCCAGGGTGCGCGGCTCGATGAGGGTCGAGAGGGTGACCACGCTGGTCGAGCGGACGACGGCGTGGGACTGGTCGATGCGGACGAGCACCTCCTGCAGCTTCGCGTGCGATCCGGTCGCGACCTTGCAGAAGACGTCGAACGAGCCGGTGGTGACGTAGGCCTCGAGCACCTCGGGGATCTCGGCGAGGTCGCGGCGTACGTCCTCGAGGGCACCCTGGGAGATCTCCAGGGTCACGAACGCCTGCACGGTGTGGCCGGCGGCGGCCGGGTCGATCGTAGGCGCCCAGTCGCGGATCACGCCGGCCTCGGCCAGCTTGCGCAGCCGGCTCTGCACGGTGGCGCGGGCGACGCCGGCGACTCTGGAGAGCTCGAGGTCGCCGACGCGCGGGTGGGCGTGCAGCGTCTCCAGGAGGATCAGATCGAGGCCATCGAGTTTCATGGCGCGATCATAGTCAAAGTGTCTAGTGGGATGCGGGTATTGCTGGCCGGATCTGACATATTGACCAGTGTCCAGTGGTCAACTTGTTTGGTGTGACTCGGCCCACTTGACTTGCCCGCATGACGCTTGCAGACACCCTGACCAACCAAGAGAAGCTCGCCGGACTCGGGCTGGCCGAGCTGGAGCAGCTCGTCGGCCTGGTGGCCTACGACGACACCTCTGACCCGTTCCCGGTCACCGGCTGGGACGCGGTCGTTTGGGCGGTCGGCAACGCCACCCAGACCGCCCACTTCTTCCAGAGCGCTTTCGGGATGGAGCTGGTCGCCTACTCCGGTCCCGAGACCGGCAACCGCGACCACCACTCCTACGTGCTGCGCAGCGGGGGAGTGCGGTTCGTGATCAAGGGCGGCGTCGCGCCGGACAGCGAGATCATCGCCCACCACGCCCGCCACGGTGACGGCGTCGTCGACATCGCCCTCGAGGTGCCCGACGTCGACCGCTGCATCGAGCACGCCCGCAAGCAGGGCGCCCGCGTCCTGGAAGAGCCCCACGACGTGAGCGACGAGCACGGCACCGTACGCATCGCCGCCATCGCCACCTACGGCGAGACCCGCCATACGCTGATCGACCGGTCCGGCTACCAGGGTCCCTACCTGCCCGGCTACATCGCCCGCACCTCGACGCTGAAGAAGCCTGAGGGCGCCCCCAAACGCCTCTTCCAGGCGCTCGACCACGTCGTCGGCAACGTCGAGCTCGGCAAGATGGATCAGTGGGTCGACTTCTACGGTCGAGTCATGGGGTTCACCAACATGGCTGAGTTCATCGGCGACGACATCGCCACCGACTACTCCGCGCTGATGTCGAAGGTCGTGGCCAACGGCAACCACCGGGTGAAGTTCCCGCTCAATGAGCCGGCGATCGCCAAGAAGAAGTCGCAGATCGACGAATACCTGGAGTTCTACCAGGGCCCCGGCGCCCAGCACCTCGCGCTCGCCACCGGCGACATCCTGGCCACCGTCGACGCGCTGCGCGACGCCGGGATCGAGTTCCTCAACACCCCCGACTCCTACTACGAGGACCCCGAGCTGCGCGCCCGGATCGGTGAGGTGCGGGTGCCGATCGAGGAGCTGCAGAAGCGCGGCATCCTGGTCGACCGCGACGAGGACGGCTACCTGCTGCAGATCTTCACCAAGCCGATCGGCGACCGCCCCACGGTCTTCTTCGAGCTGATCGAGCGACACGGCTCGCTCGGCTTCGGCAAGGGCAACTTCAAGGCCCTCTTCGAGGCGATCGAGCGCGAGCAGGAGGTCCGCGGCAACTTCTGACCCCTCGCCGAGTCTTCACCTTTGGCGAGCCGAGTCTGTAGTTGTGGGCGACGAAACTCTAGTTTCGTCGCCCACTTCTGCAGTCTCGGCTCGCCATTTGTGCGAACTCGGCGGTGGGGGTCAGGTGGCCTGGCTGGCGAGGCGGACGGGGGCGTTGCCGGCGCCGTAGCCGTCGTAGCGGTCGCGGCGCTCGACGAGCTCGAAGAAGACCTCACCGACGGTCTCGGTGTAGCAGTGCAGGTACTCCCCGTCGGCGTCGCGGTCGTAGAGGAGGTCGAGATCGCGGAGGGTGTCGACGAGGTCCTCGGCCAGACCGAAGCGGGCGACCAGGTCGTCGTAGTAGTTGCCCGGCACCTCGAGCGGCCTCAGTCCGCGCTCGCGGGCGGCCGTGACGACGCCGATGATGTCGTGGCAGGCGAGCGCGATGTGCTGGGCGTGGCCCTGCTGATCGGTCGGGAGCTGTCCGCTCGGGAGCAGGTTGAGCGGAAGGCGTACGCCGCCGGCGGGCGAGCTCATCACCTGGCTCCGGACGAGGCCGGCCGGGCCGGCGACCTCCTGGCTCGGCTGCGGGGTCAGCGACAGCACGCTGGTGTAGAAGAGGACCGCCTCGTCGAAGCTGTGCCAGGGCTGGACCAGGTTGACGTGGTCGATCCGCACGGCGTGTCCGTCGGTGCTCGAGACCCCGCCGTCGAACTCGCCGGCCCAGTCCTCCGCGTGCGAGAGGAAGACCTCGGTGCCGTCGGGGGAGGTGAAGGCGCGCAGGGCCTGCTCGCCGGCGTACGTCCGGCGGTGGACCGGTGGCGCCATCAGTCGGGCGGCGCGCTCGGCGGCCGGGTCGGAGTCGGCGACGTCGAAGCCGACCGCGGCGATGTGCGGCGCGGGGGAGGCGCTCGGCACGTCGTTGCACACCACACGAGCCGCACCCCAGGTCCACAGCCGCACCTGCTTGCTGCGGTGACGGCCGCCGAAGTCGAAGCCGAGCTGCTCGAGCAGCACCTCGACGCCGGAGGTGTCGGACGCCTTGATCTCGACGAAGTCGAAGGCCTCCGGTGCGGCGACCTCGGGCAGCCGGGGGAGCGGGCCTCCGGTTCGGCTTGCCTCCTCGCCGAGTAGTTCGGCGGTGCGGTCGGCGAGCCAGCGCAGGGAACGCTGGGCCTGGCGGGCGGTGCGGGTCGGGTCGGTCTGGCGGAAGGTGTCGTTGAAGACCTCCAGCGACAGCGGCCCCTCGTAGCCGGCGCGGAAGACGTGAGCGAGGAAGGTGGGCAGGGCGAAGCTGCCCTCGCCGGGGAAGAGCCGGTGGTGGCGGCTCCAGGAGAGCACGTCCATGCTGAGTGCGGGAGCGTCGGCGAGCTGCAGGAAGAAGATCTTCTCCGCCGGGATCTCCTCGATCTGCTTGGGGTCGTGGCCGCGCGAGAGGATGTGGAAGCTGTCCAGGCAGATCCCGACGTTGGGGTGGTCGGCGAGCTCGACGATGCGCCACGAGCGTCGGTAGTCGTCGACGAACCGTCCCCAGGCCAATGCCTCGTAGGCGAGCCGGATGTCGTACGTCGCCGCCAGATCGCCCAGTCGGCGCAGCTGTCCGGCGGAGACCTCGTCGTCGTCGACGGTCGCGGTGCCGACGTTGCTGCACACCAGCATCAGGTCGATCCCGAGCCGCTGCATGAGCTGGAACTTCGCCTCGGCGCGGCGGAGGACGTCCGCGAAGACCGACTCGTCGACGCCTTCGGCGTCACGGAACGGCTGATAGAGGTCGAGGGTGAGCCCCAACCGGTCGGCGAGCGCCCGGATCTCTTCGGGGGACTGAGGTGCGGCGATGAGGTCGGGCTCGAAGATCTCGATCGCGTCGAAGCCTGCTTCGGCCGCGGCGTACATCTTCTGGGCCAGGCCGCCGCTGAGACAGACGGTAGCGATCGAGGTGCGCATGGTTCTCCGTTCGTGATTAATGTACGAAACGGTACATACATTGATCCGCGTTGGGAAGTGGGCCGTGCTCTAGGCTCGGGGCATGGTCGACACCCAACAGTCCGTCGAGAAGTCGGAAGAGCGGATGCGAGATGCCGAACGCACCCGAGCCGAGCTGCTCGAGGTCGCGACCGAGGTGTTCTCCGAGCAGGGCTACTCGGGTGCGCGGGTCGACGAGATCGCGGAGCGCACCCGCACGACCAAGCGGATGATCTACTACTACTTCGGTGGCAAGGAGGGGCTCTACCTGGCCGTCCTCGAGGCCGCCTATCGTCGCATCCGTGAGGCCGAGCAGAGCTTGCATGCCGACCATCTGGCTCCGGTGGATGCGGTGCGCAGGATCGCCGAGCTGACCTTCGACCACCATCACGACCATCCGGCCTTCATCCGTCTCGTCTCGGTCGAGAACATCCACCACGGACAGCACCTGGGCAAGGTCGAGTCGCTGCGCGACCTCGGCACCCCGGCCGCCTCCCTCCTCGACGACGTCCTCGCCCGCGGCCGGGCCTCGGGAGAGCTCCGCGGCGACGTCGACGCGATCGACGTGCACATGCTGATCAGCTCCTACTGCGTCTTCCAGGTCGCCAACGCCGCCACCTTCGGCTTCCTCTTCGGCCGCGACATGCTCGCCCCCGACGTCCGCGACCGCCATCGCCGCATCCTCGGCGACATCGTCGTCGGCTGGCTCTCCGCCTAGCAGCCGTCCCCGCTCGGCCGAGACGTCACGTACGTCGGCCGAGCCGTCACGTACGTCGGCCGAGACGTCACGTACGTCGGCCGAGTTGGCAACGTGCTGCCAACTCGGCCGACGCGAGTGACGCCTCGGCCGACGCGAGCGACGTTTCGGCGTGGGGGTTGACGAGTCGGCGCGAGGTGTGATCCCCTTCACTGTCGTAACGTACTAGTTCGTACATTAAGGATCATCCGGATGAAGTCTTCGTTTCTCGTCGGTCTGATCGGCGCGGGTGTCGGCCCCTCGCTGAGCCCGGCGCTGCACATGCGCGAGGCGAAGGAGCACGGGTTGTCCTACGTGTACAAGACGCTCGACATCACCGAGCTGGGTGTCCCTGCCGAGGGTGTGGGTGAGCTGATGAACGATGCGCGACGACTCGGGTTCGACGCGCTCAACATCACCCATCCGTGCAAGGAGCTCGTGATCGAGCACCTCGACCGGCTGGACGAGACGGCGGCTCGCCTGGGCGCGGTCAACACCGTGGTCTTCACCGACGAGGGAGCCGTCGGCTACAACACCGACACGACCGGGTTCGGCCATGCGCTGCGTACCGGAATGCCGGGGGCGCCGCTCGGCACCGTCGTGCAGCTCGGCGCCGGAGGAGCGGGCTCGGCCGTCGCTCACGCGCTTGTGACCCAGGGCGTGGACAGGCTGGTGATCGCCGACACCGACCTCGACCGTGCCCAGGCGCGCGCCGAGGAGATCCGCCGCCACCACCCCGACAGCGCAGTCGAGGCGAGCCATGTCGACAAGCTGGTCGCCCTCCTCCCCGAGGCCGACGGACTGGTCAACTGCACCCCGGTGGGCATGGCCGACCACCCTGGTACGCCCCTGGAGACGAGTCTCCTCCGCCCCGATCTGTGGGTGGCGGACATCGTCTACCGGCCGCTGGACACCGCGCTGCTCCAGGCTGCGCGCGAAGTCGGCTGCCGGACGCTGCACGGAGGCCACATGGCGGTCTACCAGGCCGTCGACGCCTTCCGACTGATCACCGGCATCGATCCCGATGCCGAGCGGATGCTCGCCCACCTGCGCGAGCTCGCCACGGCCGGCTGACCGTGAACCTGAACTGAACATCCCCCACCCCGCCCGCGGTCAGGGACCGCGGACCTACCCGAGGAGGACCCGATGGCGGGACCTGACATCGAGAACAGCGAAGGCAAGACCCCGATCAGAGCCGCGCTGGCCAGCTTCATGGGCAGCGCCGTGGAGTACTATGACTTCTTCATCTTCGGCTCCGCCGCCGCCCTGATCTTTCCGCACGTCTTCTTCCCGAGCGCCGGTGATGCCGCGCTGGTGATGTCGTTCGCGACCTTCGCGTTCGCCTACGTCGCCCGGCCGGTCGGTGCGGTCTTCGTCGGTCACTTCGGCGACCGGATCGGCCGCCGCAAGGTGCTGATGTTCACCCTCCTGCTGATGGGTGGCGGCACGTTCCTGATCGGCTGTCTGCCGACCTTCGACCAGGTCGGCTGGATCGCACCTGGGCTGCTGGTGTTCTGCCGGCTGCTGCAGGGCCTCTCTGCCGCCGGCGAGCAGGCAGGTGCCAGCTCGCTCACGCTCGAGCACGCGCCGGACGACAAGCGCTCCTTCTACACCTCCTGGACCCTGACCGGCACCCAGGGCGGCCAGATCCTGGCCGCGCTCATCTTCATCCCGGTGGTCGCGCTGCCCGACGACATCAAGTACAGCATCGGCTGGCGGATCCCGTTCTGGCTCTCCGCGATCGTGGTGCTAGTGGCCTTCTTCATCCGCGCCCGCCTCAACGAGACGCCCGAGTTCGAGGAGGCCAAGGCCAACAACGAGGTTGCCAAGCTGCCCCTCGCAGTGCTGCTGCGCGACCACTGGGTCGACGTGCTGCGGGTCGTCTGCTGCGCCTTCATCGCGGCCGTCTCCACGGTGTTCGGCAACCTCGCCATCGCCTATGGAGTCGAGATCGGCATGGTCGAGTCGATCACGCTGTGGCTGGTGGTGGCCGCCAACGTCGTCGCGCTGTTCACCCAGCCGCTGTTCGGCCGGCTCGCCGACCGGATCGGGCGCAAGCCCGTCTTCATCTACGGGGCCGTGTCCAGCGCGGTGATGATGCCCTTCTACCTGCTCTCGATGAGCCAGAGCAACGAGCTGCTCGTCTTCGCGCTCGCGATCCTCACCTTCTCCTTCGGATACGCGGCTGCCAACGCGGTCTGGCCCTCGTTCTATGGCGAGATGTTCTCGACCCCGGTGCGCTTCTCCGGCGTCGCGATCGGCACCCAGATCGGCTTCCTGCTGGCCGGGTTCACACCGTCGATCGTTACCGCTCTGGGCGGCGTGAAGGAGGGCGGCTGGGTCGTCACCGCGGGCTACACCGCAGTGGTCTGCCTCGTCGCGACGGTCGCTGCGCTGACCGCACGCGAGACCAAGGACGTACGCACCGCCGACCTCGGGATGCGGCCGGCTGCGACACCGCAGGGCGCGACGGTCTGACGCCTGGCGGCCCCGCCGGTCGAGCCGCCGGAGCCGCTAGGCGGAGGCGTGTCGAGACCAACACGGTCCCATCGGCGCTCGATGGGGCTGTGTTGGTCGACACGCTCGGCCGCAGGCGGCCTCGCGGCTCGACCAGCGGTGTCAGAGCCCGCGGCGGTGGCGGTTGCGGCGGCGTACGACATCCTTCAGGTCCGCCACCGGGCCGAGGTGGCCGAGCTTCTCGGGGTTGGTGACCGAGCGGATCCGCTGGACCTGTCCGTCGAGCACGTCGAGGGTCCAGGTGCCGAGGATGGCGCCGTCGGCGTCGCGCAGGATGGCGCCGGGCTCGCCGTTGAGCTCGCGTTCCTCCAGGCGGGCACCGATGGCGAGCAGCGGCGGCACCGCGGCCACCAGGATGCGTGCCGCCTTCTCCGCGCCGAACCGGCCACCGGAGCCGCCGGCCACGCCACCACCGTCGTTGACGGTCTCCACGTCAGCTGCCAACAGCTCCCGGAGCCGGTCGATGTCGCCGTCGCGAAGCGCCTCGAAGAACCGGCTGGAGAGCTCGACCCGTTTACGTCGATCGGCCTCGAACCGCGGCTTGCCCTCGTCCATGTGGCGGCGGGCGCGCGAGGCGAGCTGGCGGCAGGCAGCCTCGGAGCGGTCGACCGCGGCGGCGATGTCGGCGAAACCGAAGTGAAAGACCTCGCGCAGTACGAAGACTGCCCGCTCCAGCGGGCTGAGCCGCTCGAGGAGCAGCAGCGCGGCCATCGACACGGAGTCGGCCAGCTCGGTCGCGCGCTCCGGGCTGGCGTAGAGATCCGCGTGCTCGTCGACCCGGGTGTCGGTCGGCAGAGGCTCGGGGAACCACGGCCCGACGTACGCCTCTCGTCGGACCCGTGCCGAGCGCAGCACGTCCAGGGATATCCGAGTGACCACCGTGGACAGGTACGCCTTGAGCGAGTCGGGCTCGGTCGAGGTCCCCGCCATCCGCAGCCAGGTCTCCTGCACCGCGTCCTCGGCCTCGCTCACGCTGCCCAGGATCCGGTAGGCGATCGAGAACAGCAGCGGTCGCAGCTCCTCGAACTCGGCTTCAGGTGTCATGAATGATCCTCCTCGATCCATCTTGCCCTCTAGGACGAGACAGCGCGCGGGACCGTGACATCGAGGCCTCGCCAGGCTGTCTCACTAGGCTGCTGCCGTGGGACACCTCATCGCGGCCGGTCCGCGCCATTCGCTCGGCTTGCGCGAGGACGGCACGGTCCTCGCCACGGGCACCGGCGCGACGGGGGAGGGGCGCGTCGATGGCTGGACTGATGTCGTCGAGGTGGCGGCCGGCAACGTGCACACCGCTTCGAACACCGGACGGTCCCACAGCGTCGGGCTCCGATCCGACGGCACCGTGGTGGCGGCGGGCTGGAACAACGACGGCCAGTGCGATGTGGGCGGCTGGCGCGAGGTGACCGCTGTGGCCGCAGGCTGGCGGCGCACCCTGGGGCTGCGAGCCGACGGAACGGTGGTCGCCGTGGGGAGGCGAGCCGAGGGTGCCTGCGAGGTGAGCTCGTGGCGCGAGATCGTCGCGCTGGCCTGCGGCGACTGGCACTCGGTCGGCCTCAGGGCTGACGGAATCGCGACTGCGGTGGGTAACGATCGCCGGGGGCAGTGCGCTGTCGGTGGATGGGGTGACCTGGTCGCCGTGGCGGCCGGCTACCTTCACACGGTCGGCATGACCAGCGCCGGGCGCGTGCTCGCGGTCGGCGATCGCAGCGCCGGGGCGTGCGGCGTCGAGAGCTGGCGCGATGTCGTAGCGGTGGCCGCCGGGAGCTACCACACCGTCGCCGTCACCGCGGACGGCCGAGCTTCGGCCGTCGGTGGCAACGACGCCGGGCAGTGCGATGTCGCCGACTGGCGCGAGATCGTCGCGGTGGCCGCGGGATCTCGGCACACGCTCGGACTGCGGGCAGACGGGACCGTCGTCGCGGCCGGGAGCACCGAGCACGGTCAGTGCGACGTGGCCGGATGGCCGCCGATCCGGATGCCGGGCTTGAGGATCAGCCGACCCAGACGAAGGCCGCCAGACCGGCGTACGCGAGGTTCACGACGCCCCGGGTGATGACGCCGCCGGTGGTGGCGCTCGCCCGCGTCGCACCGGAGGTGTGGCGGAGGTCGTCGAGGTGGACGACGGTGTAGGCGAGAAACATCAGCACAGCGACCCCGGCGGCCCACGCGCGGGTGGCCGGCACCAGCAGACCGATCGCGATCGCGACCTCGGCCACCCCGGAGGCGTAAACCGTCGCGCGCTTGGCCGGCCACCACTCGGGGACCAGCGGTTCGACCTTGGCCGGGGTGACCAGGTGAGCCACCCCGACGACGACCAGCAGCGCGGCCAGCAGCCAGGCAACGACCGTACTCACAGACTCGGCTCCTCCAACGCCGTGCGCGCTGCCGCCTGAACCCGTGCGCTGCGGGAACGATCATTGAAGCCGAACGCGGATCCCGGGCGACGAGCCTCCATCGACAGTGCCCAGACCGTGCTGCGGCAGACCAGCTCCTTGATCTTCGCTGCCGGCACGCCACGGACACGGCCCGCGACCGCAGTGTCGTCGCGACGGGAGAGGTTCACCAGGCCCAGACCCCGGCCGATACTGATGCACTGGCCGACGAAGCCGATGCCGACCGGCTTCGGGGTCGCACCGGCGAGCCGAGCGAGCACCGTCTCCCCGGCCAGCGGCCCGAGCTGGTTGGCGGCCTGGCAACTCATCCGGTACGCCACTCCCGACGGTGCCGCGGCATCCCCGGTCGCGATGATCCGGTCGTCGTCGACGCTGGTGAGGGTCTCGTCGGTGACCAGTCGGCCGAGCTCGTCGGTGGACAGCCCGCTCGCGCGCGCCAGGTTCGGCGCAGTGAACCCGGCGGTCCAGATCGTGACCGAGCTGGGCAGCTCCCGGCCGTCGTCGAGGCGTACGCCGCCGTCGATGACCTCCGCCACCCGGGCGCCCTCGACGATGCCGACTCCGAGCCGTCGCAGGTCGCGCTCGGCCACCGCACGACCCTTCTCGTGCAGCCACGGCCCGAGTCTTTCTCCGCAGATCAGAGCGACGTTTCGGCCCGCCTCGGCGAGCTCGGAGGAGACCTCGATGCCGGTCGGGCCGCCGCCGACGACGACCACCGGGGCGTCGGACGCCGTCGTCTCCAGCGCGGCCTTCAGCCGAGTCGCCTCCTCGTAGGTCGAGACCCCGAAGGCGTGCTCCGCGGCGCCGGTCACCCGGGTGGTGCCTGCACTGCCGATGGCGTAGACGAGGTAGTCGTACGCCACCTCCTGCCCACTCCCGAGCGCGACGGTCCGCCCGGCCGCATCGATGGTGGTCACCGTGTCGACCACCAGCCGCACGCGCGGGCTGAGCACGTCGGCGTAGGCCACGACGGCCTCCGAGGAGCCGACGAGCAGCTCGTGCAGCCGGATCCGCTCGACGAAGTGCTCGCGCGGATTGACCAGGGTGATCGCGATGTCCTCGCGCTTGGTGAGTCGGTTGGCGGCCATCACGCCGGCATATCCACCGCCGACGACCACCACCTGCGGCTTGCTCGTCCGGTTTTCCTGCTTGTCGAGGTTCATACCGCTAGGACACCGGCGATCGCCGATCCGTGACAGGTCGAAGCGAAACGAGCCTGGCGGTGGATCAGGCCAGAGCGGCGACGGCGTCGGCCAGAGCGTCGACTGACCGGGCGCGCTCCGGAAGGCTGCCGTCGGGGTTCAGGCTGAGCTGGAAGCCCATGAAGGCGGCGTCGATGACGTGGGCTGCCCGTTCGGCGACGGCGGGATCCACTCCGGACTTGCCCAGGTGGGCGATGAGACCGTCCATCCACAGTGTGTTGGCCTCGCGGACCGCCGAGACGTACGGCTCCCTCCCGAAGAGACCGAGCGCGGCCGCCTCCACATAGATCCTGCTGCACCGGTCACCCTCCATCACCGCCCAGAGGTCGTAGACAGCGGAACGCAGGTCCGTGGAGGGTTCGAGCGCGGCGACTTCGGCGACCGACCGCTCGTTGGACGTGCGGAGCACGTCGGCGACCAGCTGGTCCTTGGTGCCGAAGTGGTAGAGCAGGACCCGGTTGCTGGTGCTCAGCTCGGCGGCGAGCGGGCGCAGGCTCAGGCCGATCAGTCCGTGCTCGTGGACGTAGTCGGTCGCCAGCTCTGCCCAGGCAGCACGGCGCTGCGGATCCTTGGCGGGCGCGGTACGCGCGGTCGTCATGCGGTGACTGTAACAACTGGCCACAGCCATTTGTATCAGCTGCAACAATTTTGTACCACTTGCAACAATTTTGTTCCCCAAGCCCTTGACCTCGCCCTCCATGTCCGCGCAGGATCAACTGCAGTTCACCCGCGGTTGCCTGTTGAGCAACCCGACCTCGGAGGTTGCATGAGCCAGATCTACATCGACGGGCGCTGGTTGCCCGCGCAGTCGGGCGACCAGCGGGAGATCCGCTGCCCCGCCGACGGCACGGTCGTCGGAACCGTTGCGGAGGCTGGAGCAGCGGACACCCGCGCCGCGATCGCCGCGGCGCGGAACGCCTTCGACAGCGGCGGGTGGCCGGCGACGCCGGCGCGGGAGCGGGGCGACCTGCTGCTGAGGGTCGCCGACCTGCTCGAGCGGGACACCGCGATCATCGCCCGTGCCGAGTCGCTCGACACCGGGAAGCGGCTGGTCGAGAGCGAGTACGACGTGGCCGACGTGGTCTCGGTCTTCCGTCACTTCGGACACGTCGCCACCGAGGAAGCCGGCCGCGTGATCGACACCGGCGACCCGAGCGTGAAGAGCCGGATCGTGCACGAGCCGGTCGGCGTCTGTGGCCTGATCACCCCGTGGAACTACCCGCTGCTCCAGGTGGCCTGGAAGGTCGCGCCGTGCCTGGCCGCGGGCAACACGTTCGTGCTCAAGCCCAGCGAGCTGACCCCGCACTCGGCGATCCATCTGATGAAGGTGCTCGACGAGGCCGGGCTCCCGGCGGGCGTCGCCAACCTGGTCCTCGGCGAGGGCCCGACCGCGGGCGCCCCGTTGTCCGAGGACCCGCGCATCGACCTGGTCTCCTTCACGGGCGGCCTGGCCACCGGGAAGCGCCTCATGGTGAACGCTGCGGACACGGTGAAGCGGATCGCGCTCGAGCTCGGCGGCAAGAACCCGAACATCGTCTTCGCCGACGCCGACCTCGAGACCGCGCTCGACTTCGCGCTCACCGCGGTGTTCCTGCACTCCGGTCAGGTCTGCTCCGCCGGTGCCCGCCTGATCATCCAGGACTCCATCAAGGAGAAGTTCGTCGACGAGCTCGTCGCCCGCGCCGAGCAGATCCGCCTCGGCGGACCGTTCGACGAGAACGCCGAGACCGGCCCGCTGACCAGCAGCGCCCACCGCGACAAGGTCGAGGCCTACGTCGCCAAGGGTCTGGCCGAGGGCGCGACCCTCCGCACCGGTGGCAAGCGCCCCGACGACCCTGCGCTGGCCGACGGCTTCTACTACCTGCCGACCATCCTCGATGACTGCACCACCGAGATGAGCGTGACCCAGGACGAGTCCTTCGGACCGGTCCTCACCGTGGAGACCTTCACCGATGAGGACGACGCCGTCCGGATCGCCAACGACTCCATCTACGGTCTCGCCGGAGCGGTCTGGACCTCCGACGCCGGCCGCGCCGAGCGGGTCGCCGCCAGGCTCCGGATGGGCACGGTGTGGATCAACGACTACCACCCGTACGTCGCCCAGGCCGAGTGGGGCGGCTACAAGCAGTCCGGGATCGGCCGCGAGCTCGGCCAGGCCGGGCTGGAGGAATACCGCGAGACCAAGCACATCTGGCACAACATCGACCCGAGCCCGCAGCACTGGTTCGCGCCCCGCGCCCAGGAGACCGGCACAGCGAAGGAGAACTGAGATGACCGCGACGTACGACTACGTGATCGTCGGCGGCGGCTCGGCCGGCTCGGCCCTCGCCAACCGGCTCAGCGCAGACCCCGGGACGCAGGTGCTGGTGCTGGAGGCCGGTCACAGCGACTTCAAGATCGACCCCTTCATCCACATGCCCGCGGCGCTGCCGTTCCCGATCGGCTCGAAGCTCTACGACTGGGGCTACGAGACCGACCCCGAGCCCCACCTGGGTGGCCGCAAGGTCTACCACGCCCGCGGCAAGGTGCTGGGCGGATCGAGCTCGATCAACGGGATGATCTTCCAGCGCGGCAACCCGATGGACTTCGAGCGTTGGGCGGCCGACCCGGGCATGGAGACCTGGGACTACCGCCACTGCTTGCCCTACTTCAAGCGCATGGAGAGCCGCTTCCTCGAGGACGGCACCTCCGGTGCCGACCAGTGGCGCGGAGGCTCCGGGCCGCTCCACCTGGAGCGCGGTCCCGCGACCAACCCGCTGTTCTCGGCGTTCTTCGAGGCCGCCCAAGAGGCCGGCTACCCGCTCACCGACGACGTCAACGGCTACCGTCAGGAGGGCTTCGCCCCCTTCGACCGCAACGTGAAGGACGGCCGCCGCTGGTCGGCCGCCAGGGCCTATCTGCACCCGGTGATGAACCGTCCCAACCTCACCGTCGAGACGTTCGCGCACGCGACCAAGATCCGCTTCGACACCTCCGGCGACGTCCCGCGGGTGACCGGCGTGGACTACGTCCGGGGCGTCGGCCGGGCGCGCAAGGACCACTTCGTCCGCGCCAAGGAGATCATCTGCTGCGGCGGCGCGATCAACACCCCGCAGCTGCTCCAGCTCTCCGGCGTGGGAGAGGAGTCGCTGCTTCGCGAGCACGGGATCGATGTCGTCACGAACCTCCCCGGTGTGGGCGAGAACCTCCAGGACCATCTCGAGGTCTACATCCAGTACGCCTCCAAGCAGCCCGTCTCGATCGCCCCCGGCCTGGTGTGGCACCAGCGGCCCAAGATCGCCTGGCAGTGGCTCTTCCAGAAGAAGGGCCTGGGGGCGACCAACCACTTCGAGGGTGGCGGCTTCGCGCGGTCCAACGAGGACGTGGACTGGCCCAACCTGATGTTCCACTTCCTGCCGATCGCGATCCGCTACGACGGCTCGATGGCTCCTGGTCAAGAGAAGGGCCAGCACGGCTACCAGGTCCACATCGGCCCGATGTACGCCGACACCCGCGGCCACGTCCGGATCAAGTCCGACGACCCCTTCGAGCACCCCTCGATGCTGTTCAACTACCTCTCCACGCCCAACGACCGCCGCGAGTGGGTCGAGGCGGTGCGGGTGGCCCGCAACATCCTCAACCAGCCCGCCTTCGCCTCCTTCAACGCAGGAGAGATGTCGCCGGGCCCGTCGGTGGAGACCGACGAGGAGATCCTCGAGTGGGTCCGCAAGGACGCCGAGACCGCGCTGCACCCCTCGTGCACCGCGGCGATGGGCACCGGCGAGCTGGCGGTGACAGACCCGACCACGATGAAGGTGCACGGCACCGAGGGGCTGCGGGTCGTGGACGCGAGCGTCTTCCCCTATGTCACCAACGGCAACATCTACGCACCGGTGATGATGGTCGCGGAGAAGGCCGCCGACCTGATCGCGGGCAACACTCCGCTGGCACCCTCCGACGTCCCCTACTACCGCCACCGTGACGACTCGCCGCTGTGGCCGGCAGGGGACCCGCGCAACCAGTCTTGAGACCCAACCGTGACCCGAACCGGCGCCGGGTGGACTAGCCTGCCGGGCACCCCAACCGGAGGAGACAGCTCATGCCGGACACGATCGACCCGTCGCGTATGCCCTTGGGTGAACCCGCCGCGGACCCAGACGAGATCCCCACGACCAAGGCGGAGCTGAACAAGACGGTCTTCTTCGGCTCTGCTGGGGTGGTGGTCGCGTTCACGCTCTTCACCCTGCTCGCGCCCGACACCGCGGGCACCGCGATCGGGCATGTCGTCGGGTGGATCTCGACGTACTTCGGCTGGTGGTATTTCGCGCTCGCCGCGGCGTTGATCGCATTCGTCCTGTTCATCTGTCTGTCTCGCTACGGGCGGATCCGGCTCGGGCCGGAGGAGTCCCGGCCGGAGTACTCGCTGTTCACCTGGACCGCGATGCTCTTCGCCGCCGGGATCGGCGCCGACCTGATGTTCTACTCCGTCGCCGAGCCGGTCGCGCAGTACCTCACCCCGCCCACCGGCGAGGGCGGCACCGTCGACGCCGCCGAGCAGGCGGTCAGCTGGACGCTGTTCCACTACGGGCTGTCCGGCTGGGCGATGTACGCCGTCATGGGCATGGCACTGGGCTACTTCTCCTTCCGCCACGGGATGCCGCTCTCGATCCGGTCGGCGCTCTATCCGATCTTCGGCAAGCGGGTCCGCGGCCGGCTCGGTGACGGCATCGACCTGGCCGCCGTGCTCGGCACGATCTTCGGCATCGCGACCTCGCTCGGTATCTCGATCGCCCTGCTCAACGCCGGTCTGAACGTTCTCTTCGGCATCCCCGAGGGCCGCGCCGCCCAGGTCGGGCTGGTCGTGGTCGCGGTGCTGCTCGGCACCATCTCGGCGGTCTCGGGGGTCGACAAGGGCATCCGCCGACTCTCCGAGCTCAACGTGCTGCTCTCGCTCACACTGATGCTCTACGTGCTCTTCTCCGACAACACCGCGTTCCTGCTCAACTCGCTGGTGATGAACCTGGGTGACTACCTGGTGAACCTGCCCGGGATGAGCTTCGACACGATGCCCTACGACACCGTCGAGAACCCTGACGTCGGCGTCTGGAAGAACCTGTGGACCCTCTTCTTCTGGGCCTGGTGGGTGGCCTGGTCGCCGTTCGTCGGGCTGTTCCTGGCGCGGATCTCGCGGGGCCGGACGATCCGGCAGTTCCTGGTCGGCGTGATGATGATCCCGTTCGGCTTCATCCTGCTGTGGGTCTCGATCTTCGGCAACAGCGCCCTGGGCCGGATCCGCGGCGGCGACGCCGAGTTCGGCGAGCTGACCAACGCCAACTACGCGCAGGGCTTCTACGCCTTCCTCGACAACTATCCCGGTGCGATCGCGCTGGTCGCGCTCGCGACCCTGACCGGGTTCCTCTACTACGTGACGTCCGCCGACTCCGGTGCGCTGGTGATGGGCAACTTCACCTCCCGTCTGCCGCACCCGATGGCCGACTGCTCGATCCCGGTACGCATCTTCTGGTCGGTCGCGATCGGTGCGCTGACCCTCGCGCTGATGTTCGCGGGTGGCGATGCGTGGCTGACGACGCTGACGAACGCCACGATCATCATGGGGCTGCCGTTCTCGATCGTCCTCGCCCTGGTCGCCGTCGGGCTCCACCGCTCGCTACGGCTGGAGTCGCTCAAGTCCACCAGCGCGAGGTACGCCCTGCCGGCCGCCATCTCCTCGGCGCGCCTGGTGGGAGCGGCCGATGGTGGCGTACGTCCCTCGTTGTCGCAGCGGCTGCGCCGCTCGGTCAACTATCCCACCGCGCGAGACACCGAGCGCTTCATCCAGACGGTCGCGACACCTGTGCTGGAAGAGGTCGCCGCCGAGCTCTGCACGCACGGGCTCACCTCGGTCGTGACCGAGACCAAGGCCGTGCGCGGCGTCCACGGGGTCCAGCTCCACACCGATCTCGAGGACGCCCCCGCGTTCGTCTACAAGCTCACCCCGCTGCCGTGCCCTGCCCCGACGTTCGCGGTCGGCCGGGTCAGCGGCGAGGTCTACTTCCGCACGGAGGTCCACCTCGCCGAGGGCACCCAGGGCTACGACGTCAACGACTACTCGCGTGAGCAGCTCATGGGCGACGTGCTCGACCAGTACGAGCGGCACCTCTCCTACCTCCACCTGGTCCAGCAGGAGAACCTGCCGGCAGAGGTGCCCGAGGCGCCGGAGGAGGCGACCAAGCCCTGATGGTCGTGCGGCTGGGAGCGGCCAATCGGCCGCCCCCAGCCGCACGCCCTCAGCGGACCAGGTCGTTCAGGTCGATCTTGAGCTGGAACGGCTGCGGCACGTCGAGCCGGTCGCGGAAGATCCCGGTCGGGACGTAGGCGTTGGTCAGCTCGTCACGCTCATAGACGTGGACCGCCGGCGCCCCGTCCTCGTTCTCGATGCGCCAATAATGGGAGATGCCCGCCTCGGCGTACTTCTGCGGCTTGACGGCCCGGTCGCGGTGCTCGGACTCCGGCGAGACCACCTCGACCACCAGAACCACCGTGTCGGCCTCATAGAACGAGGCCTGGTCCGAGATCCGCGCCGTGCTCACCAGCACGTCCGGCTCCGGCCGGTTGCGCCTGTCGAGCACCACCGTCAGCTCCCGATCCACCTCGAACCCGTCAGGCGCCTGCGCCGTCAGCGCGTTGGTCAGGGCCGTGACGAGCCGACTGTGCCAGCGGCGCTGCGGTGACATGTTGAAGACCAGGGCTCCGTCGATGAGTTCGGTATGACGCGGCGCCTCGACGAGCATGTCAAGGTCTTCGGAGTACCAACCCTCCTCACGAGGAGGGTGCATCCACTCGGGCAACGCGGTCATAGTTCGAGGATACCGTCCCTTGCTGGTGTCGGTGGTCGAGCTTTTCCGTCCCGGTTTGGTCTCGGGAAGCCTCGCGGAAGTGACTGTTGCTGGACTCGGTGTTCGCCGCCGACCCTCGTTCAATTGTTTCTCGATCGCGCACCGCGTCAAGGACGGGCTTCGCCCGCCGCTTCGCGGTGGCCTGCGGCCATCCTTGACCCGGCACCCGATCGAGAAAGATTTCGCCTGTATCGGGTCGGCGGCGGGGTTTGGCGCAGCGGACTCAGTTCGGCACGGGCTTGAGAGCCGTGGCCGGCGTGTTGCTGCTGGGCGAGGGGCCGGGTCGCTGGTGCCTACGCCAGTGGGCGAGACCTTGTGAATCGCTCACAAGGCTGCCTGAACCGGCGACGAGCCGCAGGGCGGCGGTTCTCCACTCCTCCACACTGACGCCCACCCCCACGGAGTTTTCCCACCCTCCGGAGCGTGGGGAAGCTCCGTGAGCGTGGGGAAAGATCTGCACGCGTGGGAAAGTCCGCCAGGTGGGGACATCAGGCTGTGCGGGCGGCGCGAGTCCGCCCCTGCTCTGCGAGCGGCATCGGCGAGGGTCTGAACCATTGACGCGATGCCACCGAGGCCACCTCGAGAGCCCAAGTGAGCCGTCCTGGCCCGGGGCAGGCGTAAGTGCCCGCGCATAGGCGGGGTCTTGGCGCGATGCCGTGGCGGGGTGGTCTCGGCTTGCCGGTTTAGGGCCGGCGGGTGAACCGGACGGTGCCGTCGGGCAACCGCTCATGGACATAGGCAGGGTTGTGCGCCAGACGGTGATGATGCGGACACAACAGGACCCCGTCCTTCAGGTCCGTTCTTCCGCCGGCTGCCCATGGTTCTAGATGGTGGGCGTCGCACCATTCCGGTGGCATGTCACACCCTTCGGCTTGGCAGCACTTCTGCTGGAGTCGGAGTGCTTTGCGCTGGATAGGCACGAAGAACCTGCTGCCTCGACCGACATCGAGGACCTCACTGTCACCACCCAACACCCACGGGATGATGGTGGCGTTGCACGCCATTCTGCGGGCTTCGGCGGCGGTGATGGTGGTGCCGTTGGTCTCGTCGTAACCGAGGGTCGCGGTGCCGAGATCTTTGCGGAGCTCCTCAAGCGAGATCACGACATTCACGACCGTGGCGTCGCCACCGTGACGGGGCAGCGCAGTCGGGTCGATGGTCTCGATCAGCCGGGCGAAGCCCTGACCCATCATCCGCTCCCACGGCGGCAACGGCGCACCCTTGTCCACCAGTCGCTGCTTACGCGGCTGGGCCCAGGCTTCGACCTGCTTCTTGAACCGCATTCCGATCGATGTCGGGAGAACACCGTCGAAGCCGATGGTGCCGTCGTGGTTGTCCCACACCCGCAGCGCGGTCTTCTGCTGGGCCCGTTCTTCTTCAGCGAGGAGGGCTTTGGCTTCGGCTTCGTCGAACCGATCGGGGTCGATCGCAGTCAGGACCCGTTTACCGGCGTTGTGGAGTTCTTTGGCGGTGGCCTGGGTGGCGTAGTCGACCAGCAGCTTCCCAGCGAGGACCAGGTCCTCACCGGTGGTGACCGGGTCGGCCTCGATCTTGTCGAGTGTCTCGGTGATCACCCGAGCCTTCGCCTCAGAGACGACACCGGCAGTGAGGCCGGCGGCGACCAACTCGTACTTCGCCACCGCACGGGCGAGCTTGATCTGCGAACGAGCCGCACCTTTGTCGACGAGCAGCTCGGCCCGCATCCACGCCGAGGCGTCTTTGTCGCCGGTCTCTGCGGCGATGTCACCCGAAACGGCCAGCACCCGCAGCGTCAACGCCGTCTGTTGGGCTTGGAGCTTCTCCACCCGGGCCAGGTAGTCCTTCTTCTGACTGGTGCGCCAATAGGTCGGGTCCATCGCGAGCAGCTGCTCGAGGGAGGTTTCGATGGCAGCAAGAGCCACCTCAAGAACGTCTCCAGGACTGGTGCCCCAGTGGTCGATGCTCATTGCTGTCTCCTCCCTTCAAAGGCGTGTCGTAGTGCCTCCGATTCTATGCCAACCGAGCCTTCTCGAAAACCTATTTGTGCAGGTCAAACCGACTGTTCGCGGTGAGTGAACGGCCTCAAACCTGTGGATGGTAAGTGGCCCGAAGGGCCACCCTCGCACCCCACGCGCCCCACCGTTTCGAAGCATGATTTCGCTGCGCCACACCCGGGCCGCCGCCCCGATAGCCAGCCAAATCTTTTCTCGACATGGTCCGGTGTCAAGGATCGCCGAAGGCGACCGGCGTAGCCGGCGCCCGGAGGGCGTCCTTGACTCCGGGGCAGGTCGAGAAGACCCTCGAAGGAGGGTCGGCGGCCCCGGCCGGCGTTCGGGTGGGAGGTTCCGGTAGGGAGGTCTCGACAAGCTCGACCACCGGGGGCTGGTCGTCCAGGCAGGGAGGTCTCGACAAGCTCGACCACCGGATCTCCAGATTCACCCGAAGTCGATGAGCCGCCCATCCTCGTGCATGACACACCCTCGCCCGATCCAGGCAACCGCATGCTCCTTGTCCCCGACCGCGATGTAGGAGTAGCTGGGCGGAACCCAGACGAGGTCGTAGTCGACGCCGCCCAGCGCCCGCTCGGTAGGGCGAACCGCGTCGCCGGAGGGGTCGAGGGTGCGTACCGCCTGCTCGACGGAGTCGAAGTACCTTCGACCGTTCTCGGAGAGCTCCTTCGCGCACCAGGCACACGTGCCGAGCGCCTCGATCTGTGCGGAGGTGGCGGGGACCGGGGCGTCCAGACCGAGAAGCTGGGGGCAGGCCCGGACGTGCAGGAGACGGCCGCGCGCATGCGCCACGAAGAGGGTCTCGGGAGTCTCGGAGGGCATCTTCGGAGCCTAGGGGAGCGAGTCATGCCCCTGGAGGTATCTGAGACGAATTCGGGACGTTCGGCCCCCGTAATCGGTGTGGTCGAGGTCACGTACGATCCGGGGTATGGCGCATTACCAACAGCGCGGGCACATCCCGCCCAAGCGGCACACCCAACACCGCGACGGAGAAGGGAACCTCTACTACGAAGAACTCATGGGCGAGGAAGGGTTCTCCTCGGACTCCTCCCTGCTCTACCACCGCCACATCCCCTCGGCGGTGAAGGACGTACGCATCTGGGAGCTGCCCGACCACGGCACCACCCCCAACCATCCCCTGCGCCCGATGCACCTCGGGCTTCACGACCTCGTCCCCGGCGAGGACTGGAAGGGCCACGACGCGGTCACCGGGCGCCGACTGGTGCTCGGCAACGGCGACGTACGCATCCACTACGCGGTGGCGGGGGAGACCTCGCCGCTCTACCGCAACGCGATCGGCGACGAGTGCGTCTACGTCGAGTCCGGGACCGGTGTCGTCGAGACGGTCTTCGGCGACCTGATGGTGGGGCAGGGTGACTACGTGGTGATCCCACGCGCCACCACCCACCGCTGGGTGCCGGTCGGCGATGCTCCGCTGCGGGTCTACGCGATCGAGGCGAACTCCCACATCGCCCCGCCGAAGCGCTACCTGTCCCGGTACGGCCAGTTCCTCGAGCACGCGCCCTTCTGCGAGCGCGACCTCCGGCTCCCGACCGACCCGCAGGCGGTGGACGCGTCCGAGGCCGAGGCCCAGGGAGTCGAGGTCTACATCAAGCACCGCGGCCCCGGTGCCGGCGGTATCGCCGGCTCGGTCCACGTCCTCCCGCACCACCCGTTCGACGTCGTCGGCTGGGACGGCTGCCTCTATCCGTACGTCTTCAACATCGCCGACTACATGCCGATCACCGGCAAGGTCCACCAGCCGCCGCCGGCCCACCAGGTCTTCGAGGGCAACAACTTCGTGATCTGCAACTTCGTGCCACGCAAGGTGGACTACCACGAGCTCGCGGTGCCGGTGCCCTATTACCACTCAAACGTCGACTCCGACGAGGTCATGTTCTACGTCGGCGGCGACTACGAGGCCCGCAAGGGCTCCGGGATCGGCATCGGCTCGATCACCCTCCACCCCGGCGGCCACGCCCACGGCCCGCAGCCGGGCGCGATGGAGCGCAGCCTGGGCGCGGAGTTCTTCGACGAGCTCGCGGTCATGGTCGACACCTTCCGGCCGCTCGAGATCGGCGAGGCCGGAGCCGCTGTCGACGACGGCAAGTACGCCTGGACCTGGGCAGGGGGCCGCAAGTGAGTTCGTGGCTGGACATCGAGGACAGTCAGTTCGGCCTCGAGGCGCTTCCGTACGCCACCTTCCGCACCACCGCCGACGCGACCCCGCGGCTCGGGGTGCGGATCGGTGACCTGGTGCTCGACGTCGCCGCGGCGGCCGAGGATCTGGCCGAGCACTGCGAAGGCGGGCTCGACGGGCTGCTCGCCGCGGGGCCCGAGGTGTGGGCGGACGTACGGGCGGAGGTGACCCGGCTGCTCAGCGATCCTGCCTGCGAGGCCGAGGTCAGGCCGCACCTGGTGACTCTGGCGGACGCAGAGCTGCTGCTGCCGTTCACGGTGGCCGACTACGTCGACTTCTACGCCTCCGAGCATCACGCCTCCAACGTCGGGAAGATGTTCCGCCCCGACTCCGAGCCGCTGACGCCCAACTGGAAGCACCTGCCGATCGGCTACCACGGCCGCTCCGGCACCGTGGTCGTCTCCGGCACGGACGTCGTCCGGCCGACCGGGCTGCGGAAGACCCCCGACGGGATCGTCGACGGCCCCTCGATCCGGCTCGACATCGAGGCCGAGCTGGGCTTCGTGGTCGGCGTCGGCTCCGAGATGTCCCACCCCGTCCCGCTCGCCGAGGCGGCCGACCACATCTTCGGGATCACGCTCCTCAACGACTGGTCAGCCCGTGACATCCAGGCCTGGGAGTACGTCCCGCTGGGCCCGTTCCTCGGCAAGTCGTTCGCCACCTCGATCTCGCCCTGGGTGCTCCCGCTCTCGGCGCTCGCGGCGGCACGGGTGAGCCCGCCGAAACGAGACGTCCCGCTGACCGGCTACCTGGACGACTCCAGGCTGGAGCCGTGGGCTCTCGACCTCGCCCTCGAGGTCCGGCTCAACGGGTCGGTGGTCTCCGAGCCGCCGTACGCCACCATGTACTGGACCGCGCCGCAGATGCTCGCGCACATGACCGCCAACGGCGCCTCGCTGCGCGTCGGCGACCTGTTCGCCAGCGGCACGATCAGCGGCCCCGATCCGGGCCAACGCGGCTCGTTCCTCGAGCTCAGCTGGTCGGGGGCGGAGCCGTTCAAGCTGGAGGACGGTTCGGTGCGTACCTTCCTGGAGGACGGCGACGAGGTCACCATCACGGCGACCGCGCCGGCGCCGAGCGGCGGCCGAATCGCTATCGGCGAGGTCAGCGGGCGGATCCTGCCCGCGAAGGAGCGTCCGTGACGACGGTCTACGAATTCACGCCCCGCTACCTCGAGGTCGACATGCAGGGGGTGATGTTCAACGGCTGGTACCTCACCTACGTCGACGAGGCGATGACCCACTTCATCGACACCCGCGGGGTGCCGTACAGCCGCTGGCAAGAGCTGGGCGTCGACGTCCAGCTCGCCCACGCCGACCTGGACTGGAAGGCCGGCATCGGTTTCGGCGACCGGGTCCAGGTGCCGGTGCGCACCACCCGCATCGGCACCAAGAGCTTCACGCTCGAGTTCGAGTTCCGCCGGGGCGAGGACGTCGCGTGCGCGGTGTCGGTCGTCTACGTGGTCGTCTCCGCCGACGGGTCGGGGTCGACCGCCATCCCGCCGGAGATCGCCGCCGCGATCGGCTGATCTGCGCAAGAACGGTCAAGCGTCCAGGAGGCGGGCGGTGTGAGACTTCTCGTGTGCACGAGACAGACGAAGAGATCACCGACCTGCAACGCCTCCTGGACGCCTCGATCGGCCGCGCGAACGGCCATCTGACCGGAATCGTCAACGACGAGAGCCGCCTCGATGCCCGTCAGCTCGTGACCGAGCTGACGGGCATGAAGGTCTTGGTGCTGGCCACCGTGACCGCAGCAGGCGAACCGCGGACCAGCTGCGTCGACGGCCACTTCCGCAACGGTCGCTGGCTGTTCGGGACCGCTCCCACCGCCGCCAAGGCCAAGCACATGCTCGCCCGACCGGCGGTGAGCGCCACCTACGTCGACGGCGAGCGCATCGGCGTCTTCACCCACGGCAAGGCGCACGTGGTCTCCGAGGGGCCGGAGTTCGAGGACTACAACGCCTTCTTCACCGAGTACTACGGCTCGGACCCGCAGACCTGGGACGGGCCGGGCGTCGTCTACGCCACCATCGAGCCGAGCTGGATGGTGGCATACGCAGCCGAAGCCTCCACGTTCCCGAGGGACTCAGCGGCTACGGCCCGATCAGCTCCTTCTTGATCTCGGTCTTGAGCACCTTGCCGACCTTCGAGCGCGGCAGATCCGGCCACACCTCGATCTGCTTGGGGGTCTTGACCGCGCCGATCCGCTCCTTGACGTACGCCTTGAGCTCGGCGACGTCGACCGCGGCGCCGGGCCGGGGGAGGATGACGGCGGTGACGCGCTCGCCCCACTTCTCGTCAGGCAAGCCGACCACGGCGCAGTCGGCGACGGCGGGGTGGGTCATCAGCGCCTGCTCGACCTCGGTCGAGTAGACGTTGAAGCCACCTGTGATGACCATGTCCTTGGCGCGGTCGACGATGTGCAGGAAGCCGTCTTCGTCGAGGAAGCCGATGTCGCCGGTGTGGTGCCAGCCGTGTGCGCTCGCCTCGGCGGTGGCCTCGGGGTTGTCGAGGTAGCCGCGCATGACCAGGGAGCTGCGTACGACGATCTCGCCACGCTCCCCGGATCCGAGCAGCGCACCGCGCTCGCCCATGATCGACACGGTCACCAGGGGCGCGGGCCGACCGGCCGAGGAGAGCCGTTCGGTGGCGACGGTCCCGTCGCCGTGGAAGTGGTCGGCGGGCGACATGGTCGCGATCATCATCGGCGCCTCGGTCTGCCCGAACAGCTGCGCCATCACCGGCCCGATCCGGGTGAGCGCCTCCTCGAGTCGCGTCGCCGACATCGGCGCCGCGCCGTACCAGAAGCAGCGCAGCGACCTCAGGTCTGAAGAGGGCAGCGCCGGATGGTCCAGCACCAGGTAGATCAACGTCGGTGGCAGGAACGTGTGGGTGACCCGCTCCCGCTCGATGTGCTCGAGGAAGGCCCCCACATCGGGAGTACGCATCACGACGATCTTGCCGCCCAAGCACAGCACCGGGAAGCAGAGCACTCCGGCGGCGTGGGTGAGCGGTGCGAGGGCGAGGTAGGTCGGCCGTTCCGGGGCGGCGGGCCACGGGTAGGCCATCAGGGTGATCGCCGACATCGACTCCAGGTTGGTGCCGGTGAGCATGACGCCCTTGGGGCGCCCGGTGGTGCCCCCGGTGCCGACGACCATCGCGAGGTCGTCGGCACCGGGGGGCTCGTGCGCCTCGACCGGCTCAGTCGCCGGCGGGGCGAACTCGTCCCACGTCAGCGCCCAGTCGTAGGACCCGTCGAGGCAGACCAGTGTGGTCAGCTCCGGCAGGTCCGAGCGGATCTGGTCGACCAGCGCGGCGAAGGCCGACTGGAAGATCAGCGCCGAGCAGCCGAAGAGCTCGAGGAGCTCCCGGTTCTCCGCGGCCTCGCTGCGTGGGTTGATCGGACACCAGACGCCCCCTGCGCGACTGATGCCGAAGACCGAGGCGAAGGCGACCGGGTCGTTGGCCGACAAGATGGCCACCTTCGCGCCCGGTGCGACGCCGCGGTCCCGAAGGCCCGCGGCGACGCGGTTCGAGAGGTCGACGACCTCGGCGTACGTCCAGGTGTCCTCGCCGCAGACGAGACAGGGAGCGTCCCCGCCGAGGGAGGCGCCCTTGTCGAGGTAGTCGACGAGCCGCATCCGGGCGCCTCCTCAGTTCCGCTGCCGGGTGACGACCGGCTCCGCGACCAGGCCGAACGCCTGCAGCTGGCCGAGAAGCTCACGGTGGCCGAACGCCTGGCAGCCGGAGGCGAAACCGACCCGGCGCGGCGGCTGCTGCAGCAGCGAGTAGGCGACGTACGCCTGCAGCAGCCCGGTCTGCTTGTAGTTCTGGTTGCCGTGGATGACGCAGTGCGCGCGTCCGAGCGGGCCGGAGGCGTGCACCGAGTCGAGCGACTTGTTCAGGCGCGGGTTCTCCCGCGGCGGCATCTGGTTCATCACCTGGGCCGCGGTGGCGGTCAGCGCCTCGTCGCGCTGCTCGGCGTCCATGTCCTTGGTCGCCTCCAGGGCACCCGCGACGATCTGCGGAACCCCGTTCATCAGCGCGGCGTTGAAGACGCCGCCCTGGGCCTTGCAGCTGGCCACCTTCGGGTCGCGTCGGTACCAGACCGGGTGCGAGGTGCCGCCCCACGGCAGCGAGAGCGCCAGCTCGTGCTGGCCCGGCACCACCAGCGGGACCAGCCCGGCGGTGGGGTCGAACTCGACGTACGCGTTCTGCTCGAGGTAGTGCGCCTTCGAGGTCGCCGCGTTGACCAGGATCGTGCGGGTCGAGGCGATCGTGGGGGAGCCACCCCAGAAGACCGCGATGTCGAGGGTGTCGAGGCCGGGCTGCTCGAGGCAGATCTCGGCGGCGATCTCGCCGGTGGTGTACATCTGCGCGATCCCGGGCGCGAGCAGCAGGCCCTCGTCCGCGAAGTCGGCGCCGTACGTCTCGTCGCAGGTGATCAGCCAGTCCTGCTCGCCGGTGGTGTCGGTGTAGTGGACTCCCGCCGCCAGGGCCGCCTCCACGACATCGGGACCGTACTGGGAGAACGGCCCGACGGTGTTGAGGACCACCTTCGCGCCGGTGAACAGCTCGGTGAGCGCTTCGACAGAGTGCTCGACCTCGGCGATCTCGTAGTCGGCGGTCTCGATGCCGGGCACGTTGGCGGCCATCGAGGCGACCAGCTTGTCCTTGGAGCGGCCGGCGGCCACGAACGGCACTCCGAGCTCGCGCAGGTATTCGCACACCAGCCGGCCGGTGTAGCCGGAGGCGCCGTAGACGACGACGGGCTTCTTCTGCTCGCTCATGTCACATCCCCATTCCGCCGTCGACCGCGAGGCCGACGCCGTTGACGAAGGCCGCCTGGTCGGAGGCCAGGAAGACGACCGCGTTGGCCATGTCCTCGACCGTGCCGAGACGTCCCGAGGGGGTCAGCTCGATGACCCCGCCGACAGCCGCCTCCGGAGACTCGAAGAGACCGAGCTGGGCAACGTCGTTGGCCAGCCCGGCGCCCATCTCGGTCGGGACCAGCCCGGGGTAGAGGCAGTTGACGCGTACGCCATACCCGAGCTTGCCGCTCTCCATCGCCGCCACCCGGGTCAGCCGGTCGACGGCGCTCTTGGTGGCCGAGTAGACCGAGATGCCGGGGAAGGCGATGGTCGCCGCGACGGAGGCGATGTTGACGATCACGCCGCCCTTGCCGGCAGCGCCGTCGGGCCGCATCGTACGCAGGCCGTGCTTGAGGCCGAGGGCCGTGCCGAGCACGTTGACCTCGAGCATCTTCTTCACATCGGCGGGGTCGAGCTCGGTCACCAGGCTGGTGACCTCCACGCCGGCGTTGTTGACCAGGATGTCGAGACCGCCCAGGCCGGCGACCGCGGCGGCCGCGCCCGCTTCCCAGGAGGCGTCGTCGGTGACGTCGAGGTGCACGAAGACCCCTCCGATCGACTCGGCCACCTTGGCGCCGAGGTCGTCCTGCACGTCAGCGACGGCGACCTTCGCGCCGGCCGCGGCGAGGGCGCGGGCCATCCCTTCGCCGAGGCCCTGGGCCCCGCCGGTGACGAGCGCTGTCCGTCCGCTCAGATCGGTCATCTGTGACTCCTTCATCGCTGTGATGTGACTCACAGACAATCGCGGATCTTGACAAGTGTCAAGATTTCTTTTGACAGTTGACCAGAAAATGGAACGGCCGGGTCCGCGAGGGGTGCCGGAGGAGTATCGTGCGGCCCATGACCCAGGTCGCCGCTCCCAAGGCGTCTCGCCGCACGCCCGCCGACAAGCACGACGAACGCCGCAAGGCGCTCGCCGAGTCGGCGCTGCGTACGTTGGGGGACCTGGGCTATGCCCGGGCCAGCCTGCGCGAGATCGCCAACAACTCCGAGTTCAGCCACGGCGTCGTGCACTACTACTTCCACGACAAGCTCGAGCTCATCGTCTACTGCGTGCGCTACTACAAGCAGACCTGCGTCCACCGCTACGACGGCGTCGTGGCCGAGGCGACCTCACCCGGCGACCTGGTCGAGCGGTTCGCTGACAAGCTCGTCGAGACCATCGTCGAGGAAGCCCCGATGCACCGGCTCTGGTACGACCTGCGCTCGCAGTCGATGTTCGAGGAGAGCCTGCGCGAGGCCGTCACCCAGATCGACCAGAGTCTCGAGGACATGATCGCCCGGGTCCTGGCCCGCTATGCCGAGCTCGCCGAGACCCAGCCTGCGCTCGCCTCGCCGGTGGCGTACGGGATGTTCGACGGCATCTTCCAGCAGGCTCTGCTGGGCCACCTCAACGGACGTGACGGTGCCCTCGAGGAACTGAGGACCCGGGTGGTCGAGCTGATGCCGATGCTGCTGGCGCCGAAGGCGTAGCCCGTCGGTCGGCCGGTCAGCGGCGTACGGGCCGGCCGGGATAGGCGGTGGTGTCCAGGGCGCCGTCGCGGACGACGAAGGTGCCGTCGACCAGGAGATGGACGACACCGGTCGAGGGCCGGGTCGGGTCCAGGTAGGTGGCCCGGTCGGTGATCTGGTCAGGGGAGAGGACGACGAGGTCGGCGTCGGCGCCCGGCGCCAGATACCCCTTGGTGCGCATCGCGGGGGTGAACGGGGCGAGCACCTGGGCCGGTAGATAGGCGCAGCGGCGAAAGGCCTCCGACCAGGTCCAAGCACCGGTCTCGCGCACCATACGGCGCAGCGAGCGGGCATAGGTGCCCGCGGTGCGAGGATGGGTCTGGCCTCCCGGAGGCAGCGGCCACTCGCGGGTGTCGACGACGCCGCCGGGCCACTCGACCCGCATGGCGTCGCTGGCGACGATCGCGTCCGGGAAGGCGAGGGCGCGCTGGAGCATGGCGTTGTCGGCAGGGGAGTCCTCGTCGAGGAAGAGGACCACGCAGACAGCCCCCGGGTCGGTGGCGCGCAGCTCGGTCAGGCGCGCCAGCGAGGCGATCCGCTCGCCGGTGCTCACCATCGTGATCGAGGACGGCACCAGTCCCCAGGCGCCGAGGCGTTCGGGGGCCAGGAAGAACGCGCCGATCGCGGTGGAGCCGGCGCCGTACGGGTAGGCCTCGACGGTCACGTCCGAGCCGGCCGAGCGCGAGCCGTCCAGCAGGCCGAGGACACGGTCGACGTGTCGGCGGGAGGTGCTGTTGACGTGGCAGTGGTGCATCCGGGCGCCGGTCTCGGCGGCGGCCCGGGTGATCTCCTCGGCACCGTCGACCGGGGTGGTGGGGTCGGCCTCGACGATCTCGCGGACGTGGGTGAAGGTCGCCGTCCCGGTGCTCGCGGCGAGCCGGGCGACGTCGAGGAACTCGGCAGGGTCCGAGCGCGGCGCATAGCCCATCAGCACCCCGATCCCGAGTGCTCCTGCGGCCAGCTCCGACTCGAGCAGCTCGAGCCACGCGTGCCGCTCCGCGGCCGAGGACGTACGCTGCCACGCCGGGTCGCCGAGCATGGACAACGAGGCTTCCAGATCGGCCTCCGGCGCCATCCCCAGGTGAGCGACGGCACGCGCGTCACCCCAGGAGGCGGAGAAGCCGTAGTGGAGCACCCGGCCGTCGGCCGCGGCGCGCGCGTAGGCGAGCTCGATGGGGAGCAGCCCGGCCTCCAGGTCGAGGGTGGTGGTGACCCCGTCCATCGCCTGGAGCCGCTGCCCGGCGATCGAGTGGACGTGACTGTGCAGGTCGATGAACCCAGGTCCGACGACCAGCCCGGTCACGTCGATCACCTCGGCGCTCGGGTCATCGGGCACGCTCCCGACGGCCACCACGGACCCGTCGGAGACGGCCACGTCGGCCACCTGCTCTGTCCCTGTTCGGGGGTCGGCCACCAGGCCTCCGCGGAGAATCAGCACACGGCCATCCAACCGTCGACCGCCACCGTGGGCCATTGTGCGATCGGACAACAGCCTGGCCGCTCGACTGTCCGATGGGACGAACACGCACACCCCCGGGACTCCCTACGGTTTCGGCATGCCCCACGACCAGACCCGCCCGCGGCCCCATTCGGAGGGCGCCCGGTTCCTGCAGGAGAGCTTTGCCGAGCTCGTCGCCGAGCACGGTGTGCCGGGCGCCTCGATCGCCGTGCTGGCCGGGGAACAGGTGATCACCGCGGCCGCCGGCGTGACCAGCCTGGCCACCGGCGTCGAGGTCGACACCGAGACCGTCTTCCAGATCGGCTCGGTCACCAAGATCTGGACCACGACGCTGGTGATGCAGCTGGTCGACGAGGGTCTCCTCGACCTGGACCGCCCGGTGCGCGACTACCTGCCCGAGCTCGTCATCGGCGACCGTGCGGCAGGCGAGGCGATCACGACCCGGCAGCTGCTCAGCCACACCGCCGGCTTCGAGGGCGACATCTTCACCGACACCGGGCGCGGCGAGGACGCCGTGGAGCGCTATGTCGCCTCCTTGACCGATCTTCCGCAGCTGTTCGCACCCGGGGAGACGTTCTCCTACAACAACACCGGGTTCGTCGTGCTCGGCCGGCTGGTCGAGGTGCTGCGCGATCAGCCCTACGACCAGGTGCTCCTCGATCGGATCGCGCGCCCGCTCGGCCTCACGAGCGTCTCTCCGAGCCCGTACGAAGCGATCCTGCATCGTGCCGCCACCGGTCACATGCCGACGAGGACGGCACCCCGCAGGCGGCGCCGACCTGGGCACTGGCCCGCTCCAACGCGCCGGCCGGCTCGATGCTCGCGATGACCGCGAGCGACCTGCTCGGGTTCGTCCGGATGCACCTCGACCAGGGCACCGCGCCGGACGGGACCCAGGTGCTCTCCGCCACCGGCGTCGAGGCGATGCGCGAGCGTCAGGTCGAGCTGCCGCTGCTCTCCGGGATGGGCAGCGCCTGGGGCCTCGGCTGGGAGCTCTTCGACACCCCTCAGGGCACCGTCGTCGCCCACGACGGCGGCACCATCGGCCAGGCCGCGTTCCTCCGGGTCGTGCCGGAGCAGGGGCTGGCCATCGCCCTGCTCACCAACGGAGGCGAGGTCTTCGGGCTCTTCAACGCGACCGTCGCGCACCTGCTCGAGGAGCTCGGCGGCGTACGCCTTCCCGACCGTCCCACACCACCGGCCGCCCCTGCCGAGGTCGACGTCGCCCGGTTCCTGGGGCGTTACGCGGACACGATCTACGACATCGAGGTCACCGAGGACGGCGCCAGTGGTCTCGTCCTCCAGCGCACCCCCAAGGACATCATCGCCGAGATCGGTGAGCAGCCGATGCGGTTCTCCCTCGTCCATCTCGACGGTGACTCGTTCATCTCCGCCGAGCCAGTCCGCGGCATCCATGTCGTCTTCACCTTCATCGGCGAGGCGGACGGCAAGGCGAAGTACGTCCACTACGGCCGCGTGGTCGCACGTGCCGACTGACGATCCCCCTACCCGAGCAGCTGCACAAGAAGAGGTACGCCCCATGAAGCCGCACCGCTCTCGACCGGCCCTTCAGAGACCAGTCCTCCTGGCCATGACCCTGTCCCTGGCCACCGCCGGCCTGGCCGCATGCGGCTCCGGCTCGGGCGGCACCGAAGCCAAGGCGTACGTCGATGGCCAGGCCTTCACGATGGCCCTCGCCGCGGACCCCGGCGCCCTCGACCCGCAGGGCGGGGTGAGCAGCACGCTGCTGCAGCTGAACCGGTTCGCCTACGACCCCCTGGTCAGCGTCGACGCCAAGGGCGAGGTGAGCGCACAGCTCGCCGAGAAGTGGAGCGTGGACGGCACGACCGTCACCTTCGACATCAAGGACGGCGTGACCTGCGCCGACGGGGCCGAGTTCACGGCTCAGACCGTCGTCGACAACATCAGCTACGTCGAGGACCCGAAGAACCAGAGCCCGTTCCTGGGCGTGTTCATCCCGGCAGGCGCCACCGCGAAGGCGTCCGGGCAGACGGTCACGGTCACCCTCGCCGCCCCCGCCCCGTTCGTGCTCGCCTCCTTCGCCCACCTGCCGATGGTGTGCGACAGCGGCCTGACGGACCGGGCGAGCCTGAAGGCCGGGACCGCGGGCACCGGCCCCTACACGCTGACCGAGGCGGTTCCCGGTGACCACTACACCTACGAGGTCCGCGAGGACTACGCGTGGGGACCCGGCGGCGCCAAGGCGTCGGCCAAGGGCACCCCGGCCACCATCGAGGCCAAGGTCGTCGGCAACAACACCACCGCTGCCAACCAGCTGCTCTCCGGAGACCTGAACGCCGCCTCGATCACCGGCCAGGAGGCAGCCCGGCTGGAGGCCGCGAAGGTCAGCCGGGTCGACGCCCAGGCTGTGGTCGGGGAGCAGTGGTACAACCACGCCGAGGGCCACCCGACCGCCGATCCCGCGGTGCGCGCGGCGCTGACCCAGGCGCTCGACCTCGCCGAGCTGCAGAAGGTGATCACCGCCGGCCAGGGCGGCCCGGCCACCCAGCTCGCCGTCGTCGCGCCGGCCGGCTGCACCGGCTCCTCGGTCGAGAGCAACCTGGCCGACGACGACGTCGCGGCCGCCGAGAAGGCGCTCGACGAGGCCGGCTGGGCAGCGGGTGCGGACGGGGTCCGGGCCAAGGACGGGAAGCCGCTCGCGATCACCGTCCTCCACGACTCCTCGGTCGGCGCGGCCGGGACCGCCGCGGCCGAGCTGGCCGTGGCCGCCTGGAAGAAGGTGGGCGTCGAGGCGACCGCGAAGTCGCTGGACCAGACCGCGATCCAGACCGCGATCTTCGGAACCGGCGACTGGGACGTCGCCTGGGTGCCGATCAACGTCAACACCCCCGACCAGATCGTTCCGTTCCTCTCCGGACCGGGCCCTGCCGAGGGCGGGAACAACTTCGCCGGCATCGCCAACCCCGACTACGACGCCGCGGTCAAGACGGCGATGGGCAAGAACGGCGCCGAGGGCTGCTCCGACTGGCTGGCCGCGGAGGCGAGCCTGTTCGAGGCATACGACGTGGTGCCGTTCGCCAACAACCTGCTGCCCTTCTTCTCCCAGGGCGCCGAGCTCGAGGTCGTCGGCAGCGTGGTCCCGACCAGCATCCGGATGCTGGGTTGAGGGAGGGACTGATGGCGGCTGAAGCACCGACGGCCTCCCGCCCGAGGCTCGGGCTCGGGCTCGGCGGACGGTGGACCCGGTTCACCGTCCGCCGCGGCGGTCGGCTGCTGGTGTCGCTGTTCGTGCTGGTGACCGCGGCGTTCCTGATGATCCATCTGGTGCCGGGCGACCCGGTGCGCGCCGCGCTCGGGACTACGGCGCCGGCCGACCTGGTCGAGGCACGCCGGCACGAGCTCGGCCTCGACGACCCCCTGCTGACGCAGTATCTGAACTACCTCGGGGGCCTGTTCCGCGGGGACCTCGGGGAGTCGATCCAGACCCAGCTGCCGGTCGGCGAGACCATCGGCCGGCGGCTCGGCGCCACCGTCTCGCTCGGGCTGCTCGCCTTCGCCCTCGCCCTCCTGATCGCCGTCCCGCTCGGTGTCGCCGTGGCGGTCGCGACCCGTCGCGGACGCCGGCAGCGTACGTCGCTGGGGTTCGCCTCCGGCAGCGTCGTGATCGGCTCCATCCCCGACTTCCTGATCGGCGTGGTCCTGGTCGCGGTCTTCGCGGTCGGCCTCGGTTGGCTCCCGGTCGCGGGCCGGGAGGACGGGGCCGCCTCGTACGTCCTGCCCGTCCTCGCCCTTGCGATCGGCCCAGCGGCGGTGCTCGCCCGGATCGTGCGCGTCGAGATGACCTCGGTGCTGGAGTCGGACCATGTCCGCACCGCACGGGCCAAACGGCTCCCGGCCCGCCGGATCCACCTGGTGCACGCGCTCCCGAACGCGGTCACCGCGACCCTGACCCTCGGTGGGATGCTGCTGGCCTCGATGGTCGCCGGCACGGTGCTGGTCGAGAACGTCTTCGCCTGGCCGGGTCTGGGCAGCAAGATCGTCGAGTCGATCGTCACCAAGGACTATCCGGTCGTGCAGGGCACGGTGCTCGTCTACGGCGTCATCGTGCTGGTGGTCAACACGCTCGTCGACGTCGCCCTGACGCTCCTCGATCCCCGTTCGACGATCGGGGAGGCGTGATGAGGGCGCTGCGTACGCCGGTCGGCGCCGTCGGCGCGACGCTGCTCGCGGTGGTGCTGCTGCTCGCCGTCCTGGCGCCGGTGCTGTTCGGCGACCGGGCGGCCGCCGTCGACACCGATCAGCTGCTCGCCGGACCGTCGGCGGAGCACTGGGTCGGCACCGACAACCTCGGCCGCGACCTGTTCATGCGGGTGCTGGTCGCGACCAGGCTCTCGATCGTCCTGGCCCTGCTGGCGACGGCGATCGCGGTGAGCGTCGGGCTGGTGCTCGGCTCGCTGCCGTGGCTGCTCGGACCGCGGCTCGGGCGACCGGTGACGGCGCTGGTCAACATCCTGGTCGCTTTCCCAGGACTGCTCCTGGTCCTGTGTCTGGCCACCGTCTTCGGGGTCGGGGCACGTGGTGCGGTGCTGGCGATCGGGTTCGCCGGTGCCCCCACGTTCGCTCGGCTCTGCCAGACGCTGATAGCCGGCGTCGCCTCCCGCGACTACGTCGCGGCGGCGCAGATCGCGGGCCTGAGCCGACTGCGGATCCTGCTGCGCCACGTGCTGCCCAACGTCGCCGAGCCGCTCGTGGTCAACGCGACCATCGGCGCCGGGGGCGCGCTGCTCGCCTTCGCCGGGCTCTCGTTCCTCGGTCTCGGTGTGCAGGCGCCTGCCTACGACTGGGGACGCTTGATGCAGGACGGCCTGGCCGGGATCTACGTCCACCCGCTCGCCGCGCTGGCGCCGGGGATCGCGGTCGTCGTCGCCGGTCTGGCCTTCAACCTCACCGGGGAGGCGATCGCCGGGGCACTCGGGGTCACGCCGGTCGTCGGGCCTCGGGCCTGGTCTGTGCCGGGCCGCTCGGCCCGCTCGACGGCATCCGCGCCTGCCGCGGACACCGTGCTCGACGTACGCGATCTCGCTGTCGCCTTCCCCGGTCCGTCGGCTCCGGTGACCCCGGTCCGCGGCGTCTCCCTCTCGCTGCGGGCCGGCGAGGCGGTCGGGATCGTGGGGGAGTCGGGTTCGGGCAAGTCGCTGACCGCGCTGGCGGTCGCCCAGCTCGTGGAGGAGCCGGGCCGGGTCACCGGGGAGATCACCTTCTGCGGCACCGACCTCAACGACGGCAACCGCCACGACGATCTGCTCGGCACCTCGCTCGCGGTGGTGTTCCAGGACCCGATGACCTCGCTCAATCCGACCATGCGGGTCGGCAGACAGCTCGCCGAGGTGAGCCGTTTCCACCAGGGTCTGGGGTGGCGCGACGCGCTCGCCCGGGCCGTCGACCGGCTCCGCGCGGTGCACCTGCGGGACCCGGAACGAGCTGCCCACGCCTACCCGTTCGAGCTCTCCGGCGGCATGCGCCAGCGCGCCATGATCGCGATGGGCCTGATGGGCACCCCGCGGCTGATCATCGCCGACGAGCCGACGACCGCTCTCGACGTCACCGTCCAGAAGCAGGTGCTGACCCTTCTGGAGGACGTGCGTCGCGAGCACGGCACGGCGCTGCTGCTGATCTCCCACGACGTCTCCGTCATCGGCGAGGTCTGCGGCCGGGTGCTGGTGATGTACGCCGGCCGGATCGTCGAGGAGATCGCTGCGGCCGACCTCCGTGACGGTGCCCGGCATCCCTACACCCGGGCGCTGGTCGCGGCGGTCCCGTCGATGACCACGGCCCTGGACGAGCCGCTGACAACCATCCCCGGCCAGCCGGTCGATCCTGCCGCGCTCCCGCCCGGATGTGCGTACGCCGCCCGGTGCCCGCTCGCCACCGACCAGTGTCGGAGCGAGGACCCGGCGCTCGTCGACGGAGTCGCGTGCTGGCGCGCAGGCGAGCCGCTCCCGGCCGAGCTGGAAAAGCAGGTGAGGGTATGAGCTTGAGGTTCGAGCAGGTCAGCGTGCGGTTCGGGCGGACCCAGGTGCTCCACGACGTCAGCCTCGACGTGCCGGCGGGCACGATCGTCGGGCTGGTGGGGGAGTCGGGATCGGGAAAGTCGACGCTCGCCAAGGCGGCCGTCGGGCTGGTGCCGGTCAGCGGTGGGCACATCGTGATCGAGAACAGCCAGGTCGACGGCGTTCCGGCCGGTCGGCGCACCAACCCCGGGGTCCAGATGGTCTTCCAGGACCCGTACTCCTCCCTCGACCCCCGGATGAGCGTCGGCGAGAGCATCGCCGAGGCGATGCCCGGACGGCCCTCGCGCGCCGAGAGGACGAACGAGGTCGCCAGGCTCCTGGACCTGGTCCACCTCGACCCCGGCCGCGCCGGCCAACGCCCCGCCAGCCTCTCCGGCGGCCAGCGGCAGCGGGTCGCCCTGGCCAGGGCGCTCGCCGGGAAGCCGAAGGTGCTCATCGCCGACGAGATCACCTCCGCCCTCGACGTCTCGGTCCAGGGCGCCGTACTCAACCTCGTCCGCGAGATGCAGCGCGAGCTCGGCCTCTCGATGCTGTTCATCTCCCACAACCTGGCAGTCGTGCGCTACGTGGCCGACACGGTCGCGGTGATGAGCCAGGGGCGCATCGTCGAGCACGGGCCGACCGTCGACGTGCTGGAGCACCCGACCCACGACTACACCCGAGAGCTTCTCGCCGCCGTACCGGGCGGGACTTCGCACACCCCCAAGAAGGAGACCTGATGACCATCGATTCCGCTCACTGGCTGACCCGGCTCACCGAGCTGACGAAGAAGCACGGCGTCCCCGGAGCCCAGCTCGGCATCCTCCGCCTCGGCCGTGACGGCGCCGAGGACGAGCTGTTCACCACCGCCACCGGAGTGCTCCACCTCGGCACCGGCCAGCCCGCCACGACCGACTCGGTCTGGCAGATCGGCTCGATCTCCAAGGTCTGGACCGCGACCGTGGTGATGCAGCTGGTCGACGAGGGCAAGATCGCCCTCGACACCCCGGTCAAGGAGATCATCGAGGACCTCGACCTGCGCGACCCCGAGGTCACCGAGAAGGTCACGATCCATCACCTGCTCACCCACACCAGCGGCATCGACGGGGACGTCTTCACCGACACCGGACGTGGCGACGACGTCCTGGAGAAGTACGTCGCCCGCCTGGACGAGGCTGCCCAGAACCACCCGCTGGGCGCCACCTGGTCCTACTGCAACTCCGGCTACGTGCTGCTCGGTCGGGTCATCGAGGTGGTCACCGGGCTGACCTGGGACCAGGCGATGAAGGCACGGCTCTTCGACCCGCTCGGCCTCACCCGCACCGGCACCCTGCCGGAGGAGGCGATGGTCCACGCGTTCGCCATGGGCCACCTCGGCACCGGCGACGACACCGCTCCCGCACCGGTCTGGGGCCTGCCGCGCTCGTGCGGGCCGGCGGGCCTGATCACCGCGACCGCCACCGACGTGCTCGCCTTCGCCCGGATGCACCTGACCGGTGGGGTCGCGAAGGACGGGACCAGGGTGCTCTCTGCCGAGTCGGTGGCGGCGATGGCCGACTTCCAGGTCGACTGCCCGGAGAAGGACCTCCTCGGGGACTCCTGGGGTCTGGGCTGGTTCCGCTGCGACTGGCACGGCGCCCGCGCGATCGGCCACGACGGCAACACCATCGGCCAGGCCGCGTTCCTGCGGTTGCTCCCGGAGGCCGGCATCGCGGTCTCGCTCAACACCAACGTCGCCAGCGCGATCGCGCTCTACCAGGACCTCTTCGAGGAGATCTTCGCCGAGCTCGTCGACGTACGCCTCCCGGACCGCTTCGAGATCCCGGCCGACGCGCCCGAGGTCGACATCACTCCGTTCCTCGGCGAGTACTCCCGCGAGTCGGTGCTGATGGAGGTCCTCGTCCTCGACGGCAAGCCGGTGATGCGTACGACCGTCTCCGGTCCTGTCGCCGAGCTCGAGGGGGCCTCCGAGCCGGAGGTCCACGAGCTGGTGCCGGTCGCCGAGGCGCTCTTCGCCGTCAAGCCCGACAAGTCCTCGGCCTACTTCCCCGTACGCTTCTATACGTTGCCGACCGGCGAGGAGTACCTCCACTTCGGCGCCCGCGCGACCCCGAAGAAGGCCTGAATGCGTCAACCTCAGATCGATCTGGACCGGCTTCTGGACGACCTCCGGGAGCTGGTCGAGATCGAGTCACCATCCTCCGACCTGGACGCCGTCGCGCGCTCGGCCGAGGTCGTGGCGCGCGTCGGCACCGCCCACCTCGGCGTGGCACCGGAGCGTGTGGTCGTCGACGGGGTCACCCATCTGCGCTGGCGATTCGGGTCCGGGCCGCACGTCCTCGTGCTCGGTCACCACGACACGGTCTGGGCGCACGGCACCCTGGCGCGGATCCCGTACGCCGTCACCGACGGTGTCCTGCGCGGCCCGGGCTGCTTCGACATGCTCGCCGGGCTGGTCATGGCCTTCCATGCGGTCGCCGCGCTGCCCTCTGCCGAAGGTGTCTGCCTCCTGGTCACGGGCGACGAGGAGCTCGGCTCGCCGTCGTCGCGTGCGCTGATCGAGGCCTCCGCACGAGAGGCGTCGGCCGTGCTCGTGCTCGAGGCCTCTGCGGACGGGGGCGCGCTCAAGACGGCGCGCAAGGGCACCTCGATGTACGAGGTCGAGGTCGTAGGTCGCGCCGCGCACGCCGGCCTGGAGCCGGAGAAGGGTGTCAACGCGACCCTCGAGCTGGCCCACCAGGTGCCGGCCGTGGCCGCGCTCTGCGACCCGGTCGCCGGGACGACGGTGACCCCGACCTCCGCGACCGCGGGCACGACGCTCAACACCGTCCCGGGCTCGGCGCGGTTCACGGTCGACGTGCGCGCCTGGAGCGGGGCCGAGCAGGAGCGGGTCGACACTGCGATCCGTGCCCTGGAGCCGGTGCTCGAGGATGCGAAGCTGGTCGTGCACGGTGGGATCAACCGGCCACCGCTCGAGGAGGCGCTCTCGACGGCGCTGTTCGAGCGTGCGGTCTCGGTCGCCTCCCGGCTCGGGCTGCCGGTGCCGGGACAGGCAGCGGTCGGCGGAGCCTCCGACGGCAACTTCGCCGCCGGGGTGGGCACGCCGACCCTCGACGGTCTCGGCGCGGTCGGCGGCGGGGCGCACGCGGAGGACGAGCACGTCCTGGTCGAGCGGCTGGTCGATCGTACGGTGCTGCTGCACGGGCTGCTGGCCGAGCTGCTGGCTGTCCCCGTGGGAGACAGGCCGTGACCGAGGCGTGGGGGGCATACGAGCGGGCCGCCGCGGCCGCCCGGATCACCGTCCGTGAGCTCGACGACATCCGCGAGCTGCAACGGGCCGAGCAGGTGCTCGCCGGCATCTGGGGAGTGCCCGAGAACCCGCCGCTCGGGTCCGAGCTGATGCGTGCGATGCGCAAGGCCGAGGGCTACGTCGCCGGGGCGTTCGAAGGCGATGAGATGGTCGGCGTCTGCGTCGGGTTCCACTCGGTGCCGGCAGCCCGGACGATGCACAGCCACATCGCCGGCGTGGTCCCGGCGATGGCAGGCCGGCACGCGGGTATCGCACTCAAGCTGCACCAGCGGGCGTGGTGTCTGGAGCGCGGGATCACGCTGATGGAGTGGACCTACGACCCGCTGGTGGCGCGCAACGCCCACTTCAACCTCGCCAAGCTGGGGGCGCACAGTGCGGAGTACCTCCCAGACTTCTACGGCTCCATGGCCGACGGCATCAACGACGCCGAGGACGCCAGCGACCGCATCCTGGTGCACTGGCGCCTGGACTCACCTGAGGTGGCGGCAGCCTGCGACGGCCGTCCCGCCGAGGTCACTGACGTGGCCGGTGGATCCTGGGTCGAGATTCCTCGCGACATCGAGGCGCTGCGGATCACCGACCCCGCCCAGGCCCGGGAGTGGCGTACGAAGGTCCGTGAGCAGCTGCTGAGTGGCTTGGAGACGGGCCGGCTCGCCGGCTTCCACCGCGACAAGGGCTATCTGCTGGTCGACACCAGCCCGACGGAAGGAACCGAATGAAGCTGGAAGGCGTGGAGCTGCGCCGGGTGTCGATGCCGCTGGTGTCGCCGTTCCGGACCTCCTTCGGCACCCAGACAGAGCGCGACATCCTGCTGCTGCGGGCGGTGACCTCGCAGAGCGAGGGCTGGGGCGAGTGCGTCGCGATGGCTGACCCGCTCTACTCCTCGGAATACGTCGAGGCGACCGCCGATGTGCTCCGCCGCTTCCTGCTCCCGGCCCTGGCCGCAGCACCCGGGGAGCTCGAGCAGCACGGGGCGTACGCGATCGGGAAGGTCCTGCATCCGTTCAAGGGACACCGGATGGCGAAGGCCGCGCTGGAGATGGCGGTGCTCGACGCCGAGCTGCGTGCGGCCGGGCGCTCCTGGGCCCGGGAGCTGGGCGCCGTGCACGACCGGGTGCCGAGCGGCGTCTCGGTCGGCATCTTCGACTCGATCCCGCAGCTGCTGGAGGTGGTCGGCGGCTACCTGGATGCCGGCTACGTGCGGATCAAGCTCAAGATCGAGCCGGGCTGGGACATCGAGCCGGTGGCCGCGGTCCGGGAGCGGTTCGGCGACATCCCGCTGCAGGTCGATGCCAACACCGCCTACACGCTGCGCGACGCCCGCCACCTGGCCAAGCTGGATCCCTTCGACCTGCTGCTCATCGAGCAGCCGCTGGAGGAGGAGGACGTGCTCGGCCACGCGACGCTCGCCCGGCAGATCCGCACCCCCGTCTGCCTCGACGAGTCGATCGTCTCGGCGCAGACCGCCGCCGCCGCGATCAGCCTGGGCGCCTGCTCGATCATCAACATCAAGCCCGGTCGGGTGGGCGGCTACCTGGAGGCCGTACGCATCCACGACCTCGCCGCTGCGCACGGGCTCGCGGTCTGGTGCGGTGGCATGGTCGAGACCGGCCTGGGCCGCGCCGCCAACGCGGCGCTGGGGGCGCTGCCGGGGTTCACGCTGCCCGGCGACATCTCCGCCTCCGACCGGTTCTACCGCACCGACATCACCGAGCCGCTCACGATCGAGGACGGCCACATGACCGTCCCGACGGGACCGGGCCTGGGGGTCACCCCGGTGCCCGAGGCGCTGGCGGCGTTCACCACCTCGACCGAATGGATCCCGCTCGACTCGGCGACCACCTAGGATGCCGGGCGTGAGCCAGCGTCCGCGCGCGAGTCTGGGGCGAGTCCTCGACGATCTGGGCGACTCGCTCCTGGAGCTGTTGGCCGGCGACCCGGCACACGAGGGCGAGATCGGGGGAGTGGTCATCCACGACCCCGACGACGAGCCGGTCCATCCTGCCGGAGCGCTCGTCCTGGCCGTCGGGGTGCCGGCGGGCGAGCTGCCCGGCCTCGTCCGGGAGGTCGGGCGGCGCGGGGCGGTCGGACTGGTCGTACGCGCGCCCGTCGTGCTGACCGCGGACCTGTCGGCCGCGGTCGAAGACGCCCGGATCGCCCTGCTCGGGCTGCGTCGCGGGGCGACCTGGGCGCAGCTGACCGCCCTGCTGCGCTCGCTGCTGGCCGAGGGCGACATCGGCCCGGCCGAGGCCGAGACGCTGGGCGGGCTGCCCTCTGGAGACCTCTTCGCGGTCGCCAACGCGATCGGTGCCCTGCTGGACGCACCGGTGACGATCGAGGACCGCAGCTCGCGGGTGCTCGCCTTCTCCGGCCGCCAGGACGAGGCCGACGCCTCCCGGGTCGAGACGGTGATCGGTCGCCAGGTGCCCGAACGCTACGCCCGGTTGCTCACCGAGCTCGGCGTCTTCCGCGAGCTCTACCGTGAGCACCGGCCCGTCGTCGTCGACCCGGCCCGGCTCGACGAGGACAGGATCAGCAAGCAGCGGGTCGCGATCGCCGTGCGCGCCGGCGACGAGGTCCTCGGCTCGATCTGGGCCGCGATGGACGGGGAGGTCACGCCCGAGCGGAGCGCCGCGATGCGTGACGCGGCCAGCCTGGTCGCCCTCCACATGCTGCGCGTGCGGGCCGGCGCCGATGTGCAGCGGCGGCTGCGTACGGACCTGGTCAGCTCGGTGCTCGAGGGCGGTGCCGGCGCTCGGGATGCGCTGGGCCGGCTGGGCCTCGCCGGACGTCCGGTGGTGGTGCTCGCCCTGGCGCTACGACACGAGTCGGTCGACCACGAGCCCGACCCGGGCGGCGCCAGCAGCCTCGAGCGCGCTGCCGACGCGCTGGCCGTGCATCTCTCGGCTGCCGTTCCGGCCTCGGCCGTGGCGGTCGTCGGCGGCGTGGCGTACGCCTTGGTCCCGCTGCCGGGCGATGGCGCCGAGCCCGAGGAGCGGGCGGCTCGGCTGGCCCGGGAGTTCTGTGAACGCCTGGGCGCCCGGCTGCCGGTCGTCGTCGGTGTCGGCGGCGTCGCCCCGGACGTCAGCGCGATCGTCGCCTCGCGCGAGGCCGCCAACCGGGCGCTGCGGGTGCTCCGCGACGGCGTCGCCCCCGGGACCGCGTCCCGGTCGGTGGCCCGGCTCGCCGACGTCTACACCCAGTCGCTGCTCCTCGAGCTCCGCGACCTCGCGGCCGCGCGCGGCGAGCGCCCGGTCGGCCCGATCGCGCGGCTCCTCGACTACGACGAGCGCAACGACTCCGGCCTCGCCGAGACCCTGGACGCATGGCTGGACGCCAACGGCGATGTGCGCACCGCAGCCGCGGCCCTCTTCATCCACCCGAACACGCTGCGCTACCGGCTGCGCCGACTCGAGCAGGTCAGCGGACTGGAGCTCTCCGACCCCGAGCAGCGCTTCGCCGCGATGCTCCAGCTGCGGATCCTGGCCCCGCGCTGAGCCGTCAGCGCCGATGCCGTCAGCGCCGATTGGGGTGGACGGTGACACCACCGGTGATCACAATGTCCCTGGCGTGGTCGACGATGTGCAGGATGCCGTCCTCCGTCGAGAGAACCGCGATCACCACGAGCCGGGAGAGATGCCATGACGCCGATGATCGGCCTGCCCACCGGAGCCGAATGGGCGTACCTGATCGGTGGCATCATGCTGCTGCTGGTCTGGTGCGCAATCACCGTGTGGTGGTTGATGATGCTGGTGCAGGCGCTCCGAACACCGGACAGCGTGTGGACCGCGGCCGGTCAGAGCAAGATCCTCTATGTCCTGCTGATGATCTTCCTGGGCTGGCTCGGGGCGCTCCTCTACGTCTTCATCGCCCGGCCCGGGCTCCGTCCCGGGCTCCGTGCCTGAACCTCACACCACCATCGCGACCACAGCCGCCGCTGCGAGGACCGTCGCTGCGACGCGTACCCTCCCGATCGGTTCGTGCAGCACCAGCGCAGCTGAGAGCGCGACCCAGATCAGGCTCGAGCTGCGCACTGCCGCGACCAACGACACCGGCGCGTGCAGGGTGGCGTAGAGGGCGAGGACGTACGAGGTGGGGATGAGCACTGCGAGGGCGGCCACGGTCCGCGCGTGGATCCGGAGCTGGCGCAGCCCCTCGGCGTGCTTCCCGCGCACGACCACGCTCCACAGCGCCACCTGGATCACTGTGCCGACGGCGTAGTAGGCGATCGGATCCAGGCCGCGCTCCACGACCACCCAACCGTCATAGGTCGTGTACGCCGCGATGGAGACGGCGATGCCGGCCGACCACAACAGCGGCTTCGCCTGCAGCGAGCCTCGGGTTCGGACGGTCTCGAACAGCAGCGCCCCGACCGCCGCCGCCATCAGGAGTACGCCGCCCCACTGTGTCCAGCTCAGCCACTGCCCGAGCGCCACCATGCCGGTGAGCGCCACCACCACCGGCGCGAGGCCGCGGGAGAGCGGGTAGATCTGGCTGACGTCGAAGTCCTGGTAGGCCACCTGGACCAGTCCCATGCTCAGCGCGTGCATCGCGGTGCTGCCCAGGGAGAGCAGGAGGAGCTCCCACGACAGCGTGATGCCGTGCCCACGCACGATCATCACGATCGTGGTGACCGTGACGACCAGGCAGCACTCCACGATCGCGACCGCCCAGAGCGCGGGTCTCCCCGCAGGTGCGATGGTCTTCGACGCCGTGTTCCAGGCGGCGTGGGCGATCGCGGAGCCCAGGGCGAGCATGACTCCGAGCAGCAGCACCCGGGTGAGCCTACGGCGTCCCTCCGCGCACCTTTACCGGACCACTAGGGTGGGCCCTCCGTACCCCGACCCCCGAGGAATTCTGTGATGGACCCCGTCGACCTTGCCCTGATGCTGCTCCGTCTTGCCGTGGGCGGCACGATGATCGCTCACGGCGTCAACCACTGGCGCGGGGGCGGAAAGATCGCCGGTACGGCGGGCTGGTTCGAGAGCCTCGGCCTGCGTCACGGCACCCTGCAGGCATGGGCGAGCGTGGTGACCGAGATCGGAGCCGGCGTGCTGCTGATCCTGGGCCTCATCACGCCGCTGGCCGCCGCCGGTGTCGTCGGGGTGATGCTCGTCGCCGCGCTGCTGGCGCACCGACCGAACGGGTTCTTCATCTTCAAGGAGGGCTGGGAGTACGTGATGATCCTGGCCGTCGTCGCGGTCGTCCTCGGCGTCACCGGCCCCGGGACGATCTCGCTCGACTCGGCCCTCGACACCGTCTACGACGGCTGGATCGGTGGAGCGGTGGCGCTCGGCGCCGGTGTTCTCGGCACGGCCCTCCTGCTCGCCGCGTTCTGGCGCCCGCAGCGCCAGGGTGCTGCCGCGGAGGCCTCGTCGGCGGAGGAGCCGACCGCGGAGGAGTCGTCAGCGGAGTCGTCGCCGGAAGCCTGAGCCTGCGGCGACCAAAGTCGAGACCGCAGCGACCGAAGGTCGATGTGGCCGAGCTCCTGGGTTCATAGCCTGGACCCATGAGCTATCGACGGCTGGGCCCGGCCGGACTGCTGGTCGCGGGGCTCGCCCTGATCGGACTGGGCGTCGTCGGCCCGCCGGCATCCGACGGCGGGCTCCGGATCCCGCCCGGCGTGCCGATTCTGCTGGTCGGCGCGGCGGCCGCCTCGTGGTTGCGCGGCACTGCCGGTGCCATCCTCGGGCTGGCCGCGGTGGCCGTGGTGACGGTCGCCTCCGTCGGCGCCGGCATCGGGCCGGATCTGATCGGTGACCGCGGACTGCCGGTCACCGCCGCGCGTTGGGTCCAGGTGGCCGGGCTGGTGGTTGCGGCGTACGCCTTGGGTCGACGGGTCGCGGCGCGTCCCTCTCCCGCGGGGACGCCAGGTGGACGCCGTCGGGGTCGGGGTCGCGTGCTCCAGATCGCAGGCCTGCTGGTGCTGTGCGGGGTCGGGGCCGAGCTGCTGGCAGCGTACGGGGACAGCACGGGCGACCCCGGTGGCATCACGTTCGCCCTGGTCTTCTTCGGCGCCCTCTACGGAGCGCCGGCGTTGCTCGCCCGGGAGCTGGTCCGCCGTCTGGGCTGGGGCTGGCCGAGCCTGCTGCTGATCTTCGCGGCTCTGGGTACGGCCCAGGCGGGTCTCATCGACCAATCTCTGTTCAGCACCGACTACGGCGGGTACGACGGGTGGGAGGAGAACCGGGAGCCGACCCTGGTCCCGTCTCTGGGACTCAGCGGCTACAACGCCTACTCCTTCATCATCGGCCACGTGATCTACAGCTTCGCCGCGCCGGTGGCGCTGGCCGAGGCGTGGTCGCCCGCCCGGGCCAGGAAGCCCTGGCTCGGCCCGATCGGCACGGTCCTGGCCGTGGTCGCCTACGCGGTCGCCGCAACCCTGATCGTGACCGACCCCGAGTCACGCTCAGGAACCCCGGCTCAGCTCATCGTCACCGTCGGCGTGATCGGCGCGATGCTGCTCGGTGCCGCGCTGATCGGCAGTCGGCGACGACCGGGCCACGCTCCGGCCGGCGCGCGAGACCTCGCGATCTGGCAGGTCCTCGGTGTCTCCCTGATCTTCGCGACGGTTCCCGATCTGCTGCCCCCGACCTGGCTGGGCGTCGTGCTGGCAGCGACGACCACAGCCACGCTCGGGATCCTCATCGCCCTGGCCTCGCGGAGGAGTGCATGGACGATCCGGCACACCGCAGCAGTCGGCGCCGCGTACCTCCTCGAGCGGGGTCTGCTGGCCTTCACCTACTTCCCCCTCATCGGCGACGTCGCGCCAGGACCGAAGTACGCCCACAACGTGATCATGCTCCTGATCGTCGTGCTCGCCACCTGGGTCGCACTGCGCAAGCGCAGCGGCGAACGGGCCGAAGGCGCGGTCAAGACGCCCAGCTCTGCTGGGAGCTAGCTGCGCGGAGCGGCTTGCCCGCCGGGCTCAGGGGCGGCGGGTGAACCGGATGGTGCCGTCGGGCAACCGCTCATGCGTGTATCCGGGGGCATGCGCGAGCCGGTGATGATGAGGGCACAGCAGGACCCCGTCGTTCAGGTCTGTTCTTCCGCCGGCGGCCCAGGGTTTGAGGTGGTGCGCATCGCACCACTCTGGTGGCATGTCGCAGCCTTCGGCTTGGCAGCACTTCTGCTGTAGTCGGAGTGCTTTGCGTTGGATGGGTTGGAAGAACCTGCTTTCCCGGCCGGCGTCGAGGACCACGCTGTCACCGCCGAGGACCCAGGGGATGATGGTGGCGTTGCACGCCATCCGACGGGCCTCGGCTGCAGTGATGGTGGTGCCGTTGGTCTCGTCGAACCCGAGTGTCGCGGTGCCGAGCTCGTTGCGGAGGTCAGCGAGGGAGATCACGACGTTGACCACGGTCGCGTCGCCGCCGTGACGGGGCAGTGTGGTGGGGTCGATGGTCTCGATCAGCCGGGCGAACCCTTGCCCCGTGAGCCGTTCCCACGGAGGCAGCGGAACACCCTTCTCCACCAGCCGCTGCTTGCGGGGCTGGGCCCACGCCTCGACCAGGGTCTTGAACCGCATCCCGATCGCGGTCGGCAGCACACCGTCGAACCCGATCGTCCCGTTACCGTTGTCCCAGACCCGTAGCGCGGTCTTCTGCCGGGCACGTTCTTCCTCGGCCAGGAGGGCTTTGGCCTCGGCCTCTTCGAACCGGACAGGGTCGACCTCGACCAGGATCCGTTTGCCCACGATCCGCAGCTCGTTGGCGGTCATCTGGGTGGCGTACTCGACCAGCAGCTTCTCCGCCAGGACCAGGTCCTCGCCGGTGGCGATGGGATCGGTCTTGATCTTGTCGAGCGCACGAGTGATGACCCGGGCCTTGTCCTGGGAGACGACACCCTCAGCCAAGCCGGCAGCGACCAGCTCATACCGAGCCACGGTGGTAGCGAGCTTGATCTGGGCGCGGGCGGCACCTTTGTCGACAACCAGCTCGGCCCGCATCCAGGCCGAGGCGTCCTTGTCACCGGTCTCAGCAGCAATGTCACCCGAGGAAGCCAGGACCCGCAGCCTCAACGCGGCCTGCTGGGCTTGGAGTTTCTCGACCCGGGCCAGGAAGTCCTTCTTCTGGCTGGTGCGCCAATAGTCCGGGTCCATCGCAAGCAACCCAGCAAGAGAGGTCTCGATGGCGTCAAGAGCCGCTCCGATCGCATCAGCGGGGTTGGTGCCCCAGTGGTCGATGCTGCCGTCCAGACTCATCGCCACCCTCCCTTCCGAGTGTTCGAAGGCGTGTCGTGATGGGTCTGATTCTACCCTTCATAAACCCGCGAATCCATCTATTTCCCCAGGTCAAACACGTTTCTCGTGGTTAGCGAACGAGCATCAGACCTGTGGACGCTAAGTGGCCCGAAGGGCCACCCTCCACCCCCACGACAGCACCTTCCGAAGCATGATTCCGCTGCGCCACACCCGGGCCGCCGCCCCGATAGCCAGCCAAATATTTTCTCGACGGGCCCCGGTGTCAAGGACCGCGGTAGCGGCCGGCGAAGCCGGCGGCCGAAGGCCGTCCTTGACTCCGGGGTTCGTCGAGAAGACCGTAGAACTCGGGTCGGCGGCCCCGCTGGCCGAAGAAGAAACCCTTCCGGCAGGGAGGGGTCGACAAGCTCGACCACCGGTGGCCAGACGATCCGGCAGGGAACCGTGTTGGTCTCGACACGCCTCCGCCTAGCGGCTCCGGCGGCTCGACCAGCGGGGCAAAGGGTCTCGACCAGCGGGGGACGGAACAGGCTCGACCAACGGGGGACGGAACAGGCTCGACCAACGGGGGACGGAACAGGCTCGACCAACGGGGGACGGAACAAGCTCGACCAGCGAAACAAGCCGACACCGCCCCCTCAACGCCGAGACCGCACCCCAAGCCTCGCAGTCTCCCCAGTAGCCGACCGCTCGAGCGCAGCAATGAGGGTGCGAGCGTCGTAGCGACCCTCATGACGATGAGCCCCGACGAAGAACGTCGGCGTACCCCGCGCCCCGCTGGCGTCAGCGGAGGCCATGTCCTCGCGAACGTGCTCGGCGAGGACAGGATCCTCCAGGTCGCGGAGGAACTGCTCGACATCGAGCCCGAGAACAGCGGCATAGCCGGCGAGATCCTGGTGCTCGAGCTCGTTCTGATGCGCGAAGAGGTGCTTGTGCATCTCCCAGAACCGTCCCTGCCGCCCGGCAGCCTCGGCAGCGACCGCGGCGAGCTCGGCGTGCGGGTGCTGGGGGAGCGGGAGGTGGCGTACGACGTAGCGGATCCGAGGGCCGAAGTAGTCGCGGACCTCGTTGGCGGTGCCGGTGGCTCGGGCGCAGAAGGGGCACTCGTAGTCGAGGTACTCGACGAGCGTCACCTCGGCGGACGCGTCGCCGTAGATGTGGTCGCGCGAGGGGTCCACGGGCGGCGAGAGCAGCTTCGGCAGGGCCGCGTCGCGCTGGCCGAGGAAACGCGCGGAGAGCTGGAAGATCAGCCAGCCGAGCGCGGAGGCGATCACGACGGCGAGAAGCACGCCGACGATCGCGTCACGCTGCAGAGTCTCCGAGTCGAAGGCGAGCGTGATGATCAGCAGCGCGACGGTGAAGCCGATCCCCGACAGCGCCGCGCCGCCGAGGACGTGGCCGCCGCCCACCCCCTGGGGCAACCGACCGAGCCCGAGCCGCGTCGCAGCGAGCGCGCCGAAGCCGATCCCGAGCGTCTTGCCCAGCACCAGGCCGGCGATGACCCCCCAGGTGACCGGCGAACGCAGCGCCTCGCCGAGCACACCGTCGCGCAGGTCGACACCGGCGTTGGCGAGTGCGAAGACCGGCACGATGAGGTAGCTCGTCGGCACGTGCAGCGTCTCCTGGAGCCGCTCGTTGACCGAGATCGTGCGGGTCAGCTCGTCACGCGTCTCCCGCTGCAGCGTGGGCAGCGGCGACTGCCGGAACGCCCGGAACCGCGAGGTCGCGACCTCCATCTGGGCCCGGGTCGGCTCCGCGGCCGGCACGAGCAGCCCGGCCAGCATCCCCGCGATCGAGGCGTGCAGACCGGCGCCGAGGGTCGCCACCCAGGCGACCAGGACGAGCAGCACGTAGGGCCAGGCCCGCCACACCTTCGCCTTGTCGAGCGCGAAGATCCCGGCCAGCGCCAGCGCGGCAACGACCAACGGCCCGATCGAGAGGTGGTCGGTGTAGGCCACCCCGATGACGCTCACCGCGACGATGTCGTCGATGACGGTGAGCGTGAGCAGGAAGATCCGCAGCTGGGTCGAGACGGCAGGTCCGACCAGCGCGAGCATGCCGAGCAGGAAGGCAGTGTCGGTGCCGATCACGATGCCCCACCCGCGGGCTGCCTCGCCGGACGGATTGAGCAGCAGGTAGATCAGCGCGGGCAGGATCAGGCCGCCCGCACCGGCGATCAGCGGCACCACCATGCGGCTGCGGTCGGTGAGCTCGCCGACGGCGAGCTCGCGGCGTACCTCCAGGCCGACGACGAAGAAGAAGATCACCATCAGGCCGTCGTTGACCCAGTGATGCAAGCTCATCGAGAGGCCGATGTCGCCGAGCCGGATCGACAGCACCGTCTCCCACAGGTGCTCGTAGCCGTGCGACCACGGCGAGTTGGCCCAGGCCAGCGCCAGCAGCGAGGCGATCACCAGCAGCCCGGCGCTCGTCGACTCCAGGTGCATGAAGTGCCTCAGCGTGGTGCCGAGCTGCCCGGTCAGGTCTGCGTCGCGACGACCGCGCGTCTGCTCATTCCCCACAGGACAAGCCTAGGCCGCGCGCGCGTCCCCGGCCGCGACTGTCCGTGAGAGGCTCAGCGCCGCACGGCGACCAGCCCGCTGAGTGTTCCTTGGAGGAGAGTGCCGTCAGGGAGGATCGTGCCGACCATCTGCAGGGTGTTGGCCAACGGTCCGAGGCCGAGGAAGGTCTCGGAGAGGAGCTCGCCGTCCGCAGGGTCGATCCGGGCCACGCGCCAGGTCGGCGCGATGCCGCGCCGGGTGACGGTGTAGAGGACGTTCTCGCCGCGGGAGAGCCGGGGGACTGCGGCCGAGGGGACCTCGTTGCGCCACACCGACTCGCAGGTGCCGTTCTGCTCATCGACGTCGATGCGCTCCATGCCTCCGACGAAGTCGGCCTCGGCCGGGACGGACACGCCCGCGTCCTCGGTCGCTTGCGCAGGGTAGGGGTAGCCGTACGTGCTGGCGATGTAGACGGAGTCTCCCCAGGCCACGGGGGAGTTCTCCGTGCCGCTGCTGTCGTCGGTGAGGATCGGGAGCCGGCAGACCTCCCGCCCGTCGCGGGCCCGGTAGACGAGGAGGTTCTCGCGCGGGGAGGCGTTGTCGGTGATCACCACGAGATCGGCGCCGGTGCGCTCTCCGAAGAACGTCGGCGTCGAGCCGCTGCCGTGACTGAGCTGTCCCGGCTTGCGGGCCACACCGCGGTCGTACGCCTGGCGCCAGACCGTCTCCACCTCGTCGGCGTCGCCGTCGGCACGAAGAAGGTACGTCGCGTGGTCCGTCGTCACCGCGACCCCGCTCGGGGCGCTGGAGATGGAGTTGGCGACCTTCTCCTCACCGGCACCGAGGCTCGTGGTGACCACGTCACCCTCGGGCGTGGCGTACCCGGCTCGGCCCTGGGCGGTGGCGAACCAGACGTTGGCGTCGTAGCCGGGGCCGACGGTGGTGACCGCATCGCCGTCAGGCAACGGGATCGGCACCTCGCGCTCCACGTCGATCGACCAGCCGAGCAACGACCTGGAGTGCGCCAGCCAGAGCAGCGAGCCGGATCCGTCGACGGTGACGAGCCGCGACTCGTCGTCGATGTAGGCGTACACGCCACCGAGCAGGGATCCGGCAGAGAGGTGGCGGCGGGCGACGGGCAGGAGCGTGGTGGGGTCGAGGAGGTAGAGGCTGGGGGCCCGGTCGACGTACTCGGTGCAGAGCGCCTGGACCATCCCGTCGGCGCCGCTGAGGATCGTCGGGCACACCGCCGGCAGGGTCACCGGCTGTGCGGGGGAGGGGCGAGCACCCGGCCCTGCGAACGGCGTCGTGTCGGAGGCGCCGGCGTCACCGTGCATGTTCCAGGTGCCGTCGGGACCGGCGTACGGATTCGGTGGCATGGCCGTTCCGGCTGCCGAGCCGGCCGCTGCGAAAGGAGAGACGCCGGCCACGAGGGCCAGCAGGGCGATGGCGACTGCACTCCGGCGAACCATGGGGAGGATCTAAGCACGGGCGGATCGAGCGCGCGTACGAATCATCAGGTGGCCGTCACCACAGGCGTTACACGAGTTTCCAACAGGTGCGTGACCTGTCATCCACAACGTCGTTAGCCCTTTCGACGGCAGGTGGAAACCGGATGACAGCGCCGAAGCACATGGCGAGACCCGGCCACCACGCCGTTCATGGGGGCTTCAGGTGCATGTGAACGGGTACTGCCCGACGCAAACAAGCACATCCTGGACATAGCCCAACCTAACTATGTCCAATAGGTCCTATGACTCATTTTTCGTAGAGGATAAAGTCCTTTCAAGTCTTCCTTGAAAGTCCGGAGGGGAGTTAGATGGGCAACATGACAACTAGGCGCTCTCGGCCCGGCCGCCCTAGGCATGTTCCCGACTCAGGTACGACCTCACCGCGTGACCAGATCCTGGACGCAGCCTCGCGGCTGTTCGTCTCCCAGGGTTTCGCGGCGACGTCTACTCGCGAGATCGCCGACGTGGTCGGCATCCGCCAAGCTTCGCTCTACTACCACTTCGCGGGGAAGGACGAGATCCTCGGCGAGCTGCTTCGCCGGTCGGTCCGACCGACCACGGAGAAGGTCGAGAAGATCCTGAACCGCGTGCCACCGCTCGACTTCGAGACCGCGCTCTACCTGCTGGTCCTCGTCGACGTACGCACCTTGGCCGACGTGCCGCACAACGTCGGCATGCTCTACCAGCTCCCCGACGTGGCCAAGTGCGAGGTCTACGACGAGTTCCGCAACGAGCACGCCGAGCTGGCTGCCCACTACGCGGACTTGGCCAGCGAGGTCGCCTCGAAGACGGTGCGCTCGACGGTCAGCCGCAAGCAGCTCGGCGACCTGCTCATCCAGCAGGTCGAAGGTGTGATCAACATGCGCACCGAGGAGCCGGGGCGGCGGATTCCGTGCCGCGAGGCTTGGGCGATCGCCGCCACCTGCCTCCGGATCTGCGGGGTCACGCAGGAGAAGATCGACGCCGCCTCTCCGATCGCGATCGAGTTGCTCCCGCAGTTCATGGAGGAGCAGGTCGCCGAGTCCGCCTGAGGTCTGTGATACCCGGTGGACTAGGGTGCGCTCGTAGGCTTCGATGTCGGCATGACTCTCTTCGTGTCGCACACCACCATCGACTGCCACGACGCGTACGCGCTCTCCGAGTGGTGGAAGGCCCTGCTCGGCTACGTCGACGTGGAAGGCGATCCGAACCTGCCGGGCCACGAGGAGTGCATGATCCTCGACCCCGAGACCGGCCACCGCCTGCTGTTCATCGAGGTGCCGGACGAGGAGCTGCCCGCAAAGCGGATCCACCTCGATCTCCGCCCGCGCACCGGCACCCGCGACGAGGAGGTCGAGCGGCTCCTCGAGCTCGGCGCCACGCAGCTCGCCGACCACCGTGGGAAGTACGGCCCCGGGACCGGCTGGGTGATCTTCGCCGATCCCGAGGGCAACCAGCTCTGCGTGCTCCGCTCGGAGGCGGAGGTCGCCGCCTGGGAGGCGCAGAAGTCAGGGTCGTAGCAGCTCGTACATGCTGGAGAAGCCCTGATCGCCGTGACCCTGGGCGATCCGGCGGTCCATCAGCGACTTCACCTCCCGCATCCGCACGGACTCGACACCGGCCGACTCTCGGTGCCCGATCAGGTCGTCCATCAGCGCGGCCTGCACGTCGAGCGAGCCGAGGTCGGGGCCGTACGTTCCGCTCTTGATCGCGCCGGTCATCATCCGCAACAGCCCGGCGTAGCCGGCGAGCGATCCGGCGAGCCGTTCGGTGAACGCCTCGGTGTCCATGCCCTCGCGCTCGACGAGGTCGAGGGTGTGCAGGAAGCCGATCAGGAACTCGTAGCCCATCGCGACCTGGGCGTTGAACTCCACGGCCGCGTGCCCGGCGTCGGGCCCGTGGTAGGCGACGGTGCCGAGCTGGTCGAGAGCCGGCCGGACGGTCTCGAACACGTCGCGATCGCCGCTGAAGGCCAGTGAGACCCTGGGTGTGCCGACGTCGGGCGGGTCTCCCATGATCTTCCCGTCGACGTACGCCGCCTGGTGCTCGGCCGCCCAGGACGCGTTCGCCCGGGCCTGGGCAGGGGAGCCGCTGGTCAGGCTGACGAGGGTCCGGCCGGTGGCCGCGTCGCCGATGGACTCGAGCACGTCCTCGACCGCGGTGTTGTCCAGCAGACTGAGGATCGTGACGGGGCTGGCGGCCACCGCCTTCGCCGCGGTGGACGCGACTTCGGCTCCTGCGTCAGCCAGCGCCTCGGCCTTGTCGGCCGTCCGGTTCCAGACCGTGGTCCGATAGCCGCGCTCGAGGTAGGCCCGGGCGACCGCCGATCCCATGTTGCCCATCCCGATCACGGTGATGGCCGGTCGGTCGTTGCTCTCCGTCATGGTTCAACTCCATCTGTCGTGGTGTGCCACCATCGTGAAAGATGAAGTTGACTTGAGGTCAAGGCTGTTGTTCCCGATCTAGTCGGTCGCGACCGGAAGGTCGTGGTTGCTCCACTGGCTCCAAGAGCCCGGATACAGCGCGGCGTCGTAGCCGGCGATGGCCAGCGCGGCGATCTGGTGGGCAGCGGTGACGCCGGAGCCGCAGTAGGTGGCGGTGGGGGAGTCGGCCTCGACGCCGAGCTCGGCGAAGCGGTCCCGAAGCTCCTTCGCGGCGAGGAAGCGGCCGTCGGGGCCGAGGTTGTCGACGGTCGGTGCGGAGACCGCGCCCGGGATGTGCCCGGCCTTCGGGTCGACGGGCTCGACCTCGCCGCGGTAGCGCTCGGCCGCGCGGGCGTCGAGAAGAAGACCCTCGAAGGCCCCGACCTGCTCGAACGGCAGCACCGGCAGATGACCAGGGGTGAGCGTCACCGTGCCGGGCGTGGGCACGACCTCGTCCGTGACCAGCGGGTGGCCGGCGGCGGTCCACGCGCCGAGGGCGCCGTCGAGGAGTCGTACGTCGGCAACACCCGCCCAGCGCAGCAGCCACCACGCGCGGGCCGCGGAGGTGTTCCCGACGGCGTCGTAGACGACGACCGCGTCGCCGTCGTCGATGCCCCAGCGGCGGGCCGCGGCCTGCAGGTCGGCGAGCTCGGGAAGCGGGTGACGCCCGTCGGTGGGCTCGCCGTGACGGGCCAGCTCGGTGTCGAGATCGACGTAGACGGCGCCGGGAAGGTGGCCCTCGAGATAGGACTCGTGCCCCGGCGGGCCGCCGAGCTGCCAGCGTACGTCGAGGAGAACCGGGGGCTGGCCGGAGTCGAGCGCGGTAGCCAGCTCGTCGGCGCTGATGAGTACGTTCACGGGTCGAAGTCTTTCAGTCGGGCGGCGCCGGCACGTGTAACACGTCGTTCGTAGGTCTATCCGGTCGTTATAACGGGCGAGTAGTACTACGAACAACGTGTTACACGAGGTGACGTTGCGCGCCCCGTCTCGCTCAGCGGACCGGTGCCCCCGGGCCCAACGGGATGCCGAGGCCCCACCAGAGGAAGAACAGTGCGGTCCAGGCCAGGCTCATCGCGATCGCCAGTGGCAGCGTGTAGGAGGCGAGGGTGCCGATGCCGGCGTCCTTGCGGTAGCGCTGCAGGAAGCCGAGGGCCATCACGAAGTAGGGGCTCATCGGGGTGATCGCGGTGGAGCCGGAGTCGGCGATCCGGAAGAGCGCCTGGGTGGTCTCGGGCGGCACCGAGAGCAGCATCAGCATGGGCACCAGGACCGGTGCGGCGATCGACCACATCGCCGAGCCGCTGGTCACCATCACGTTGACGACGCTGAGAAGGCCCAGGACCAGCAGGAAGACCACCCAGACCGGGATGTTGCTGGTCTGCAGCGCCTCGGCGGAGTTGACCGCGATGACGTCACCGAGGTTGGACCACTCGAAGTACGCCAGGAACTGCGCGATCGCGAAGAACAGCACCAGCACCGGCGCCATCTGCTTGATGCCTTGGGCCATCAGGGCCGGCACGTCCCCGGCCTTGGTGATCGACCCCGACAGGGTGCCGTAGACGATGCCGGCGAGCCCGAAGAGGATCGCGACGATCGCAGCGATGCCGGTGAGGAACGGAGACTCGGTCAGCGACCCGTCCTCGCCTCGCAGCGGCGAGGACGGCGGGATCACGATGGCCGCGACGACCACGATCGAGGCGAGCAGGGTGACCACTGCCCAGCGCAGCGCCCGGCGCTCGCGCCCGTCGAGCTCCAGGGTCCCGAAGTCGCCGTCGTCGGCGTCCTCGTCGGCATCGAGGTCCGGCCGCTTGGAGAGGACGAGCTTGGTCATCAGCGTGATCACCGCGGCCAGCAGCACCGAGGAGGCGATGTTGAAGAACCAGTTGCTCACCGGGGAGACGTACGCGTTCTCGTCGATGATCTGTGCCGCGGCGGTGGTGATGCCGGCGAAGATCGCGTCGTTGGGCGTCGGGATCGGGCTGGCGTCGTACCCGCTGGCGATCGCGGTGTAGGCGACCACGATGCCGAGGATGGGGGAGCGGCCGACGGCGCGGAAGGCGAGGCCGGCCAGCGGGACCAGGATGATGTACGCAGCCGCCGAGGCCACGTGGGCGACGGTGCCGGTGAACGCGACAGCGAAGACCACCCAGCCCGCCGGCACCCGGGAGATCCCGACCTTCATCGTGGACGTGAGGAAGCCGGTGCGCTCGGCGACGGCGACACCCATGATGACCACGACGATCGTCGCCATCGGCGGGAACTCGGCGAAGTTGGAGACCATCGTGGAGACGGCCATCGCCAGGCCCTCGCCGCTGAGCAGGTTCTGTACGACGACCTCCTCGCCGTCACCGGGGGAGATGACCGAGACGCCGGCGGCGGCGCAGATCGCGCTGATCACGGCCAGGATGGCGGCGAGGATCCAGAAGAGCCAGAACGGGTGCGGCAAGGCGTTGCCGACGCGCTCGATCACGCCCATGGCGCGGATGATCCACGGCAGTCTCTCGCTGCTGGTCGGGGTTGCGGTGCTCGTCATCGCAGGTCACCCTTCGCTGGTGAGGCGGTGACGGGAGAAGAAGTCCCAGATCACCGACGCGGACTCGATGGTGTGGGTGACGTGACCGCCACCGGAGTAGATGTCGGCGCCCGGCCAGACGTGGCCGCCGCCCTCGACGGCGACGTGCTGGACCTCGGCGCCCTGGTCGCACCCGGCCCAGCGGGTGGTCTCGATGTCGCGCTTGGTGCGCGTGGTGGAGGTGGTGCAGCCGTTGTGCTCCGCCCAGCCCCGGACCCACTCGGGGATCGCGGGCAGGTCGCGATCGGCATCGCCCGCGTAGGGGATGGTGGCATCGGCGACCCCGTGGATCTGCAGGATCGGTGTCGGCGGTGCTTCCGAGCACCCGGTGCGGGTGCCCGGGTAGAGCGCGGGCGCAACCGGGGCGACGGCGGCGAAGGTGCCGGGCATCCGGCAGGCGAGGAGGGCAGCGAGGCCGCCCCCGTTGGACTTCCCGGTGGCATAGACGCGGTTGGTGTCGATGCAGTGGTCGGCATCGATGGCGGCGAGCAGGTCGCGGGTGAAGGCGACGTCGTCGACACCGGGAGCCTCGTACGGCGCGCCCTGCCAGGCCTTGCGGTGACCCGACCCGGTGCCGATCGCGCCGTCGGGGTAGGCGACCACGGCCGGCAGGTCGGAGAGCTCGGAGTAGCCCTCGACCTCCACGCCGGTGCTGCCACGGCCGTGGAAGGCGACGATCAGCGGCCAGTCGTCGCGGCGGTCGTACCCCTCGGGCAGGCGGAGCACGTAGCTGCGCTCGAGGTCGCCGCTGGTCAGGTCGTGCTTCTGGCTGCTGTCGGGCTCCTGGTCAGTGGGTGTGGCACACGGCGTCCTGCTCGCGGTGGTCTCGGCTCCGGCCTTGGCGGAGGCGGGAGCCAGGGCGGTGACGGCACTGGGGGCCAAGGACGCTGCGGCCACGGCTGTGACGGCGATGGCCGGCGCCAGGAAGCGGAGGTGTCGTGGGGACATGTCGTGCTCCTTTCGGGGCAGTTTGGTGCGGTTTCGGGTGTGCTGGATCGCCCGGCGACGCGGTGTGCGTCCCGGTCGGGTCCCGAGCGTGTGGGTGAGGCCGGTGGCCTAGGTGTCGAGCCACTCCTTGATGAAGGCGACGAGTCGGTCGGTGGCCTCGGCGAAGATCGCCCGGCCGTCCTCGGCGGTGGCACGGCGGGGATCGCCGAGCACGCCGCTGGGGGAGAGTCGGTCGTAGGGGAGGGCCATTGCGGGATGGCTCACCGAGCGGGCCAGCCGGGCGAGCGGATCGAGCTCGTCGGGCGTGGTGGTGCCCGGGGCGAGCAGATCGTGGCGTACGAGGTGAGGGGCGATGTGCAGCATCTGGGCGGTCTCGGCCTCGCCGCTGTGGCCGCTGATCGGGCTCAGCTCCATGGCGGCCACGCTGTCCTTGGCCAGCACGGTCACCGGTGCCCAGGCGAGCTCCAGGTCCGGCCGGTCGCGCAGCAGGTCCTGGGCCAAGGTGCCGAGGGTGGCGTTGTTGCCGCCGTGGCCGGTGATGACCAGGAACCGGTGCCAGCCGTGGGCGGCCAGCGACTCCACGTACTCACGGACGACGGCGGCGAACAGCGCGGGGCGCAGGCTCACGGTGCCGGCGAAGGCCTGATGGTGCGGCGAGACCCCGACCGGTACGCCGGGGCCGATGACCACCTTCCCGGGCAGCGCCGCGGCGACGGCGTCGGCGAGCGCCTCGGCGCGGATCTGGTCGGTGGCGAGGGGGAGGCCGGCGCCGTGCTGCTCGAACGCGCCAACGGGGATCACCGCGACCGTCCCGGCCTCGACCGCCCGTGCGGCCTCGAGGGTGGTCATCTCGGCGAGCTTCGCGGTCATCGGGGCTGCTCCGTGCCGAGGGTGGCGGCGAGGGCCTCGCGGATCGCAAGCAGGTGCTCGCGGGTCAGTGCGGCCGCGGCGTCGGGGTCCCCGTCGCGTACGGCCTCGACGATCCGGAGGTGGTCGGCATGGTCGCGGTCGCGATCGGTGTAGCGGTGCCGGATCTCGATCTGGTCACGCGCCCTCACCTGCAGCAGCGCCTCGACGGTCTCGCGCAGCAGCAGGTTGCCGGAGGCGCCGGCGAGGGCGACGTGGAAGTGCAGTTCGGGCCGCTCGTCGGCGTACTGCGGCTTGAGCGCGTTGTCCGCCGACATCGTCAGTGCGGCGAGGTCGTCGTCGGTGCGCTGCGCGGCCGCGGCTGCGGCGACCGGTGGCTCGAGCACGATCCGGGCATCGAGGAGCTCGAGGACGGACTCGCTCCGGGATTCCGAGACGTGCGGGTTGACGAGCAGGCGCCGGTTCACCCCGCCGCTCACGTAGGTCCCTGACCCGTGGCGGAAGCGGATCACGTCGGTCGCCTCCAGGCGGCGCAGCGCTTCCCGGATCGTCGGGGTGGTCACCTCGAATCGTTTGGCCAGCTCGCGCGAGGAGGCCAGGGCGTCGCCCGGCTCCAGGCCTGCGGCCTCGATCATGGCGACGATCCCGTCGGCGATGCGTTCAGAGAGCGATGATGTGTTGCTGGTCACAATAAGTGACTAAATCACTTATTGACCTAGTCGTCAAGGGTTGGTCTGCGCAGTCAGGGCGCGACGCAGTCGGGCCATCGGGCCGGGGCTGTTGATGCCGACCGCGCCCACTGCGGCGCCGCGGCGCCGGTAGAGGACGAAGCCGTCGCCGTGGTCCTCTTCACCGGCAGCGGTGGTCTCCCCGACGACCTGGATCCGGTGACCGTGCCAGCTGGACCAGGCGAACGGGACGGCGGCGAAGACCTCGGTTGCGCCACCGGCGTCGGCTCCGGCGGCGTTGGCGCCGGCGACCCGGCCCTGCTCGCCGGCGGCGGTCCAGTGCTCACTGCGTACGCCGTCGACACAGGCGATGTCGCCCGCGGCCCAGACGCCGGGAGCGCTCGTGGCGAGGCGACTGTCGCAGAGGACGCCGCCGGAGCGAGCGTCCAGCTCGACGCCGCTGTCGCGGAGCCACGCGGTGGCCGGGCGTGCGCCGATGCCCAGGACCACCGCATCGGCGGCCAGGGTCTCGCCGGTGCTCAGCTCGACCTTGTCGACGCCGACGTCGGTCGAGCGGACGCCGGACACGGTCGTCGCGGTGAGCAGCCTGACCCCCGCGTCGGCGTGGAGCTGCATCAGTCGTACGGCGGCGGCCGGCCCGACCGCACGCTCGAGGGGTCGCTCGCTCGCCTCGACGATGGTGACGCCGATGCCGCGGGCCCGTGCGGCCGAGGCGATCTCGGAGCCGATGAACCCGGCGCCGACGATCACGACCTCTCGCGAGCGGGCCATGGCTTCACGTACTGCGAGCGCGTCGTCGTAGCGCCGGAGCACATGCACCCCGCGGACGCCGGACAGCTCCGGCACGGTCGTGGCGGCGCTGCCGGTGGCGATGATCAGCGCGTCGTAGCCGAGCTCTCCGGAGGTGGTGGTCACCATCCGGCGCTCGGTGTCGAGGGCCTCGGCCCGCACGCCTGGCAGGTGGCGTACCTGCAGCGTCTCGAGCACCTCTTCGGACCGGAGTGCAGGTACGGGCGGGGGCTCGTCGGCGGCCAGCACCGCCTTCGACAGCGGCGGCCGGTCGTAGGGAGCGTGCGGCTCGTCGCCGACGATCGTGATCCGCCCGGCCCAGCCGGCGGCGCGAGCTCCCTCGACGGCGCGAAGCCCGGCCAGGCCGGCGCCGACGACGAGGAGGTGGCGGTCGTGGGGAGTTGACATGGGTTCGGTTCCGTCTCGATGGGCGCGCTCAGCCGAGGAGGCGGAGCGCGGAGACCGGGCAGGAGTCGATCGCGGCTTTGACGTAGCCGCGGTCCGGGTCGGGCACCTCGTCGGCGAGGACCTCGACGAGGCCGTCGTCGCCGACCTGGAAGTAGTCGTCGGCCTGCGCCTCGCACATGCCGATGCCCTCGCACACGGTCTTGTCAGCTTCGATCGCACTCACAGCATTGACTCCTTCAGCGGAATGAAGTCGACCTTCTCGCGCACGCCGCAGTCGGGGCAGCACCAGTCGTCGGGGATGTCGCGCCAGGCCGTGCCCGCGGCGAAGCCCTCGAGCTCGTTGCCGGCCGCGACCTCGTACACGTAGCCGCAGCCGGGGCACCGACCCGCGGCGACCTCGTCGTCGAAGCTCTGCCGGGTCACGTCCTCGACCTCATCGAGAGTCGGCTCGGCAGCAGGCGGCGGGAACGCGCCCAGCAGCTTGTCGAGCCGTCCCGGACGTACGTTGGCCAGCCGGACGTCACCGTCGAAGTGCGCGACGACCCGCTTGTCCATCACCCGGCGCCACAGCGGCGGGACCAGAGCCAGCACGATCATCCCGGCGTAGCCGGTCGGCAGGGCCGGGGACTCCCGGTAGTCACGCAGGGTCTGGTAGCGCCTCGTCGGGTTGGCGTGGTGGTCGCTGTGGCGCTGCAGGTGGTAGAGGAGCACGTTGGTGGCGATGTTGTTGGAGTTCCACGAGTGCATCGGCAGCACGCGCTCGTAGCGCCCGGACGTGGTCTTCTGGCGCAGCATCCCGTAGTGCTCCAGGTAGTTGACGACCTCCAGCAGGGAGAAGCCGATGACCGCCTGGAGGACGAGGTAGGGCAGGATCCCGACGCCCAGCCACAGCGTCATGCCGGTCCACAGGACCGCGCTCATCAGCCAGGCGTTGAGGACGTCGTTGCCGAGGTGGAACGGGTGGGTGCCCTTGCGCCGGTAGCGCTTCGCCTCCAGGCCCCAGGCGCTCTTCAGGGAACCGGACACGGTGCGGAACCAGAACGTGTAGAGGTTCTCGCCCAGCCGGGAGGAGGCCGGGTCCTCGGGGGTCGCGACGCGGACGTGGTGGCCGCGGTTGTGCTCGATGTAGAAGTGGCCGTAGAAGCTCTGGGCGAGCGCGATCTTGGACAGCCAGCGCTCGTTGCTCTCCTTCTTGTGGCCGAGCTCGTGGGCGGTGTTGATGCCGATGCCGCCGATGAACCCGATGGTGAGGGCGAGGCCGATCTTGTGCGCCAATGGCCAGTCCTGGGTCGCGATCAGGTACATCGCGAAGGCGAATCCGGCGTACTGGATCGGGAGGAACGCGAAGGTGATGTAGCGGTAGTACCGGTCCTCCTCGAGCTCCTCGATGACGTCGTCGGGCGGGTTGGAGCGGTCCAGACCTGCCATGAAGTCGATGGCCGGGACGAGGCCGAGGACGACGATCGGTCCGGTCCACAGGAACACGCCCCATCCGGTCAGGGCGTAGCCGCCGACCGCGATGAAGGCGAAGGAAGGCACCACGAGGCCGAGGAGCCAGAGGTAGCGCTTCCGGTCCCGCCACCTCGCGGTGGAGCTCTGGTCGACGGTGCCGCTGGCGTCGAGTGTCATCTGCTGCCTCCTGTGAGGTCGGTTACGTCTCCTGTCAGAATGGACGTACGAAGCAGCGAAGTCTCTGGCCGATCACGCCGAATCGGTCATCGGAAACTGTGAGTTTTCACAGTCGGTGTCGCGAGAAAGGCGTCGTGGTAGTCGAGCGCGAGAAGCAGGTCGCCGGCGCGCTCGCGCAGCGGGTGGCCCAGGAGACCCTCGGCCTGGGTGATCCGATAGCGGATGGTGTTCTTGTGGATGGCCAGCCGCTCGGCGATCTTGTCGGCCGTCTCGGCCGAGGTGAGCACCTCCCGCACGGTCTCACGCAGCCGGCCGTGGGGCGGGTCTGCCAGTCCCCGCAGCGTGGTCCGGGCGAACCGCTCGGCGGCGGCCGGGTCGTGAGCGATGAGGACCAGCGCGGCCACGTCGTCATAGGCCGTCACGGGTTCGTGGCGTCCGGGAGCCAGGGCCACCCGTTGGGCGGCCTGCGCGTCCAGGTGGGCGGCGACGAAGCCGTCGAGACCGCTTCCGCCGACGCCCAGGGTCACCCGGACGGTGGTGGGATCGATCCCGGTCTCGGTCATGGAGCCGGTCAGGGATTCTGGTCGATCGCCCAGCGCGACCCAGGCCCACATCTCTCGGCCACCGGGCCGCACCAGCACCGACCGGGCGTGGCCCGCGTGGCGGGTGACCGCCGTGAGCGAGGCCTCCAGCTGTTCGATGGAATCGGCGGTGAGCGCGTGCGCGACCAGGGCGAGGTGGCCCGGGATGTTGATCGGGTGGCCGGCCAGCGCGGCGGACAGCTCGGCAGAGGAGACGCTGCGGGTCCCCAGTGCCTGGGAGACCACCTCGAAACGGCGGGCGTCCCCGCGCTGCCGGATCCGGTTGGTCTCGGTCTGATGGATCAGCACCGATTGCTCCACCGAGGAGCCGAACCAGGTGGTGGCCTTCGTCCAGAACCAGACCAGCAGGGCCTCGTGGTCGAGATCTCTGGGTGCCTGCCGGACGACCTGCACGGCGAAGTCCCAGCTCTCCTCCTGGGCCCGCTGGTAGACCTTGAGCAGCAGCGGCAGACCGAGATGGCGGCGCGCTGCCTCGAGGGCGATGGTGCGTGCGGAGGGGACCAGCTCGAACTCTGCGTCCGGCACCGTGATCCGGTCGAGGAAGGCGTACCAGTGCTCTTCGACGGCCTTCAGGAGGAGTGGTCTGAGATCGGCGAGATCGACCTCGCCGTCGACCAGGATCGCGTCGGCGGTCGACGCGGCCCACCGGGCCACCTCGTCGGGCCGGCGCTGCTCGTCGGCGAAAGCCGCCAACCAGGCAGCGAGGTCTGTCATCACGCTCACCTCTCCATGGACGGGCGGTGCGTCCCGGCAGTGTATAAACCTTCGATCCGGCGACACCGAGACCTACGGCATGCGAGAGGCTCCTATCGATGACTCCCACCGCACAGAGGGCAACGATCGCCGCCGTCCAGGTCCTCGGGCTCGCGGTGTGGTTCTCGGTCTCGGCCGTGGTCCCGAGCATCCAGGGGGAGTGGGAGGTCAGCGCCGGCCAGGCGGTGTGGCTCACCGGCACAGTGCAGCTCGGCTTCGTCACGGGCGCGCTGACCTCGACCGTCCTGAACCTTGCCGATCGGTGGCCCGCGCAGGTCCTGATGGGCGCAAGCGCGTTGCTCGCGGTGGTCTGTACGTCGCTGGTCGCGTGGTTCGCCGACGGCCTGGCCGGCGCGCTGGCCCTGCGGTTCGCCACCGGCTTCTTCCTCGCCGGCGTCTATCCGGTCGGCATCAAGCTGATGGCCTCGTGGGCGCCTCGCACCAACCGCGGCCTGGCGATGGGGCTGCTCATCGGTGCGCTCACGATCGGCTCGACCCTGCCGCACCTGATCGGCGGTCTGGTGCCCCTTCCCTGGCGGGACGTGCTGCTGGTGACGTCGGTCGTCGGGGTGCTGGGTGCCGTGCTCGCCGTCGGCGTCGTCCACCTGGTCCGCACCTGGCTCGTGGGCCGGTCACGTTGTATCCGCGGTATGTGCTCACGATGTTCGCCGAGCGCGGTCCCCGAATGGTCAACCTCGGCTACTTCGGCCACATGTGGGAGCTGTATGCGCTGTGGACCTGGATCCCGGCGTACCTTCTGCACTCCCGTGCCGCCGGTCAGCTGGGCGATGCCCGCTCGCTGCTCGTGTTCGTCAGCATGGGGCTCTTCGGTCTCGCCGGTTGCCTCGTGGGCGGATGGGCCGCGGACCGCTTCGGCCGGCGCGCCGCAGCTGTCGCCGCGCTGTCGGTCAGCGGCGCCTGTTGCGTACTGTCGCCGTTGGCGTTCCTTGCGCCGGCGTCCGTGGTCGCGATCTTCTGCGCCGTCTGGGGTGCATCGGTCATCGCCGACTCCGGCGTCTTCTCGACCGCGCTGTCCGAGGTCGCCGACAGCCGCTTCGTCGGCACCGCGCTCAGTGCCCAGACCGCCATCGGCTTTGCCCTCACCGTCGTGAGCATCCAGCTGACCCCGCTCGTGGCTGCCCTCGCGAGCTGGCAGTACGCCTTCTTGCTCCTGGTGCCTGGTCCTGTGCTCGGGGCGGTCGCCATGTCGAGGCACGGTCGCGCTCGTCCGGAGCCAGTCACGAGAGTGGGTGGCTCGTGAGTCGCCGTCCGAGGACGCCGCCAGTTGTTACCCTTGGACCATGACCACCTCCGCACTCCCTGACTGGTTGACGCCCCCGCGTCCCGAGGGCTGGTTCGCCGAGGACCTGGACCACCTTCCCGACGCGCCCAAGCACGTCGAACTCTGGGACGGAGCACTGATCCTCAACATGTCGCCGCAGCGTCGCTGGCATCACGACGTCATCCGGCTCCTCGACCACGCGCTGGTCGAGCAGGCTCCCGACGGGCTCACCGTGCTGACCCAGTTCACCGTCCGCCTGGACAACCGCACCCGCCCGGAGCCGGACCTCATCATCACCAGTGCCGAGGTCCCCGAGGACGCCACCATGGTGGAGGCCACCGACGTCCTGCTCGCCGTCGAGGTGGTCTCACCCGAGTCCTCCCAGCGAGACCGCAAGGCGAAGCCGCCCCGCTACGCAGAGTCCGGGATCGCCAACTTCTGGCGCGTGGAGGACGAGCACGGCAAGCCCGTCGTGCACACCTTCGAGCGCGACGAGACCACCGGCGCGTACGTGGCCACCGGCATCCACCGGGGCAGCCTGCGCGCTGTCCAGCCGTTCGAGATCTCCATCAGCTTGTGAAGATCAATCACGTCGCGGGCGGGTGCTCCGTCCGCTATCGTTGATCTCGATGGGAACTCTGAAGTAATCGATCGGGACGCTGCGTCGAGGTTTCTCCGCAGCGGGTCCTGAGCGACCGCGTCGTCTGATCGGCGCGTTCGAGGTCTGTTTCTGATCCTGCATCTGCTGATGCGTTTCGCTGCGACGCTCGATCGTCGCGCAGAGGAGTCCTCTTGTTCCCGTCTGCCCCCATCACCTCCATCGTCCGCAGCCACCGCGTCTGCGAGCTGCGGTCGGCCACGGTCCGCTTCGCCGAGCGGGTCGTGCTCGACCGTGTCGACCTCGTGGTCGGCGCGACCGACCGGCTCGCCGTCATCGGCGACAACGGCGCCGGCAAGTCCACCCTGCTCGACCTTCTCGCGGGCGTTGGCGCGCCGGTCGCGGGGGAGACTCGTGTCGTACTTCCTGGCGGTATCGCACACGCCTCGCAGGCGCCCCGGTTCCCGTCCGGGGCGACGGTGCACGATGCCGTCGACCTCCTGCTCGCGGACCTGCGGGCGCTCGAGTCGCGCATCCAGTGTTGCTCGGAGCGCCTGGCCGTCGCCGGCGAACCGGACCACCCGGTGCTGCTCGCGGAGCTCGGCGACCTGATCGACAGGTTCGAGGCTCGCGACGGCTATGGCGTGGACCGGCGCGTCGACGCCGCGCTGGATCAGCTCGGCCTGGGTGGCCTCGACCGGCGTCGTCTCGTCGCGGGTCTGTCCGGAGGCGAGCGCGCGCGGCTCGCTCTCGCGGTCGCGCTCTCGGCCAACGCCGAGCTGCTGCTGCTCGACGAACCGACCAACGACCTGGACGACTCCGCGCTGGCCTGGGTCGAGGAGCGCCTGGCCGCGCACCGCGGAGCGCTGGTCGTCGTCACCCACGACCGTGCGTTCCTCGAGCGGTTCGCGGACGACATCGTGCAGGTACGCGACGGTGGGCTGCGTCGCTACGGCAACGGCTACGCCGGATTCCTGGTGGCCCGCGCGACCGAGCGCCGCCGCCAGGCCGAGCGGCACGAGCAGTGGAAGGCCGAGCTGGCCCGCAACGAGGCTCTCGTCGAGGCGAACGCCTTCCGCCTCGAGGTGATCCCGCGCAAGCTCGAGCTCGATGGCTTCGGGCACGGCGCCTTCCGCGCGCGCAGCCGCGACCACGGGGCGATGGGCCGGATCCGGATGGCGAAGGAGCGAGTCGCTCGGCTCCGGGCGGAGCCCGTGGCCCCGCCGCCCGAGCCGCTCCGGTTCTCCGCCGGGCTTCGGTCCGAGGCGCCGCCTGCGGAGGGGCGCTACCTCGCCCTTCACGACGTACGTCGGGAGGACGGTGCCCGGCTGCGGATGGCCGAATGGACGATGAAGCCGGGGGACCGCTGGCTGGTGACCGGCCCGAACGGGGCCGGCAAGACCACGCTCCTGCGGCTGCTGGCCGGCGAGATCGCTCCTGATACGGGCGTCGTCGAGCGCTCCCCGGGAGTGCGGGTCTCCTGGCTGAGACAGGAGGTGACGACCCCGCCCTCGGGCACGGTCGTCGCCGTGTTCGCCCGCGCCCTCGGGATCCACAGCGACGACGCCGTCGAGCGGCTGCGCCGCTTCGGGTTGCTGCGCGAGGACGACCTGAGGCGTCAGGTGCGGGCGCTCTCGGTCGGTCAGCGTCGCCGTCTAGACCTGGCGATCGCGCTGGCGGACCCTGGTGACGTACTGCTGCTCGACGAGCCGACCAACCACCTCGACCCCGAGCTCGTCGACCAGCTCGAGGACGCCCTCGACGAACACCCTGGCGCCGTCGTCACGGTGACGCACGACCGCCACTGGATCCGGCGCGCCGGCGGGGCACAGCGGGTGAGCGTGCGGGACGGGGAGGCGGAGGTCGTCAGCTGAACCACCCTCCTTCGTGGGTGGTGGGTGGGTGTGACGGGTGCCACGATGACGCATCGGGGAGGGAGCAGAACCTCCGGACGCAGGCGTCCGGAGCCTCGATCTCGGAGGTGCTCCGCATGACAGAAATTCAGGAAGACATCGGCACGGAACCGTCCATCGGACGGCACTCCGTGGGCAGGCGACGGTTTCTCGGCTACCTGATCGGCGGCACCACCGTCGTCGCGGCCGCGGAGCTCGGGCTGCTGAGCGGGCAGGCCGCGGCCAAGATACCGAGCGCGCCACAGGTCTTCGATGCCTACGATCTCAGCGACCTGCTCACCCACGCCGCCCAACCGACCTCGAGCCTGATCACCGTGACGATCAACGAGGACGGCACGGCGAGCTTCGCGCTCCCGCGCGCCGAGGTGGGACAGGGCATCACCACGGCGGCGGCGATGATCATCGCCGAGGAGCTCGATCTTCCGCTGAAGAAGATCGACGTCACCCTCGCGCCGGCCCGGCCGGAGCTGATCTGGAACCAGATCACCGGCGGGTCCAACACGATCCACGCGATGTACACCCCGATCAGGGTCGCCGCAGCGGTGGCGAAGAAGACGCTGCTGGAGGCCGCCGCGGCCCAGCTCGGCGGCGTCGTCGACGAGCTCGAGACCCGCGACGGCGTGATCACCGACGCGCTCGGCAACAGCCTCACCTACGGCGAGCTCACCGCGCAGGCGGCCAGCCCCGACACCAAGGCGGTCGAGGTCGGCCTCAAGGACGAGGCGACGTTCACCCTCCTCGGCAAGCCGACCAACCGGATCGATGCGCTGGATGCGGTCACCGGCAAGAAGGTCTACACCACCGACCTGGACGTGAAGGGCGCACTGCCGACGATGGTCTGCCGGGCGCCCACGCTCAACGGCAAGCCGACGAAGGTGCTCAACGCCGCTGAGGTGAAGGCGATGCCCGGCGTCACGCATGTGGCGATGGTCCCGACCGGGGTCGCGGTGCGGGCGCGGACCTTCGGACAGTGCATCGACGGCGTACGCGCCCTGCGGGTCGACTGGGAGGACGGCCCGGTCGTGGGGGAGTCGGACCAGGACATCCTCTCCGGGGTGAAGGCGGCCGAGCTGCCGATGCCCGCGCTGCCCAACACGCCGCTCGCCAAGACGATCGCGTACGACTTCACGTTCTGGTTCCGCAGCAACTCGCCGATGGACACCAACAGCGCCATCGCCGACGTACGCAGCGACCGAGCTGAGATCTGGTCCGGGCTCAAGAACCCGATCGTCACCCAGCAGCAGATCGCGCTCGAGCTGGGCCTGACGCCGGACAAGGTGAAGGTCAACGTGATGCAGGCGGGAGGCTCCTTCGGTCGCCGGCTCTTCTTCGACGGAGCGATGGAGGCGGCTCAGGTCTCGAAGGCGATGGGCGTCCCGGTCAAGCTGATGTGGCACCGCTCCGACGACGCCCGGGTCGGCCGGGCCCACCCGCTGGCCACCTCACGTGTGCGTGCCATGCACGCCGCCGGCGAAGTGCTCGCCTTCCAGCAGAGCCACACCGCCGTCGAGATGGACCTGCGTCACGGTTTCGGTGAGATCGTCACCGCGCTCGCCGCCGATCTGCCCGCCGGGCTGGGCAACCTGGGCTACGCCCAGACGATCTTCGCGCTCACCACGGGTATCCCTTACGACTTCGGGGTTCTCCTCCAGACGCTGAACGAGACCGACACCCGGTTCAACACCGGCGCGATGCGCAACGTGTACTCCCCGGACGTACGCACGGCCAACGAGCTCGTCGTCGACCAGCTCGCCAAGGCGATGCGGAAGGACCCGCTCGCGTTCCGGCTCGAGTTCTGCCGCAACGAGCGCGTCCGCGGCGTTTTGAAGAAGGCCCGCGAGGTGGCCCAGTGGGGCAAGCCGATGCCGGCTGGGACCGCGCAGGGCATCGCCGTGCACACCGAGTACAAGGGCGCCTCGGCCTGCGTGGTCGAGATCGACTGCCGGCCCGAGACCGTCGGACGGCGGGTGCGGGACGCGGTCACCGGTCCGCGGGTCATGAAGGCGACGATGGTCACCGACGTCGGCCAGGTGATCAACCCGCGCGGCGTCGAGGCGCAGATGCAGGGGGCCATCAACGACGGCATCGCGATGACGCTGACCAGCAGCCTGCACCTGGTCGACGGGCACTTCGAGGAGGCCAGCTGGGACAACTACTTCTACACCCGGCAGTGGAACACGCCGCCCGAGATCGAGGTCGTCATCATGGACTCCGCCGAGCCCCCGGGCGGCGTCGGCGAGGCCGGCGTCGCGCCGACCGCGGCAGCGGTGGCCTGCGCCTATGCCCGGGCGACGGGCAAGGTGCCGACCGAGTTCCCGATCAACCACCGTGACCCGCTCGCGTTCGAGCCGAAGCCGCGGACGCCACCGATCCCGCCGTCCCCGACCGACGGCCTGCGCTGGACCTACTGAGGAGACCGAGATGCCTGAACAGACCTTCATCCTGAACGGCGAGCCGGTCACCGTCGACGTCGAAGACGACGTCCGCCTCCTGTGGGTGCTCCGCGACATCCTCGGCGTCAAGGGCCCGAAGTACGGTTGCGGGATCAACGTGTGCAAGGCCTGTACGTCGCACATCAACGGCAAGGCCTTCAACCCGTGCGCGGTGCCCGTCGGCAAGCTCGACGCCAAGGACGAGATCACCACCATCGAGGGACTTCCCGGCGAGGTGCCCGAGTCGAAGCGCGGCGAGCACGGACTGCACCCGATGCAGGAGTCCTGGCTCGACAAGGACGTCGCCCAGTGCGGCTACTGCCAGCCCGGCCAGATCATGGCTGCTGTCGCGCTGGTGAAGAAGGTGCGCGCCGAGGGCCGCACCATCACTGACGCCGACCTCGACGGCATCCGCAACATCTGCCGCTGCGGCACCTACACCCGGATCCGTGAGGCGATCCGGGAGGGGGAGCAGCGGATGTGAGCGACGCCGCGGGCCGCCCTCACTCCGGGGCCGTGAGGGCGGCCTGGATGGTGCCGTCGATCAGCCCGGCGGCTTCGGCGGCGTCGATCTCGCCGCGGTAGACGGCGCCGGAGGCGGCGTGCAGGACGCTCTGGAGCAGGGTCAGCTGCCACTGGAGCGGCTGGTCGTCGCGGAAGCTGCCCTCGCTGCGGCCGCGCTCCATCAGCGGCTTCCAGCGGTCGATCAGCCCGACGTGGATCGCCTGGAACTGCTCGTGGGGCATGCTCTGCTCGGCGGCGACGATCAGCGCGCCGTACTGCTGTGTCAGCTTCCACGACGCCTCGAGCAGTCGGCGCAGGGCAGCGCGGGGATCGCCGTCGAGGTCGACGGCGCCGAGCGCCTCGTCCGACTGCTGGATCGCGCGCGCGACGACCTGGGTGACCAGCGTCGCGCGGGACTCGAAGTGGCCGTAGAGGGTGACCCGACCGACGCCCGCGGCCTTGGCGATCTCAGCGACGCTGACGTCGGGGTCGCGGGCGAGGCAGGCGGTCGCCGCATCCATGATCGACTCGATGTTCTTGCGCGCGTCGGCACGTTTGACGGCCGTCATCGACGAATCCTCCCCGGAGATAGTGAACGTCAATGTACAGGTTAAGGGTTTCTGGATCTGGTCACCGTCGTTGGGCCGGCCAGGCGCACATCACCTTCGCGCGGACCGTGGCGCCCAGGCGTCGATAGAACCGGATGGCGGCGTCGTTGTCGGGCTGTACGCCCCAGGTGATCGTGAGGTCGCCGGAGCGGTTCGCCAGCTCGGTCATCAGCAGCTTGCCGACGCCGGCGTCACGATGCCCGGGGCGGACGTAGAGGTCGTCGAGGGCGATGATGTCGCTGCCCGACCACAGGTGCAGGCGGCGTACGGCGGAGACGTAGCCGACCGGGTCGCCGTCGCCCTCGGCGAGCAGGACGGTGATCTCCGGGCGCTCGAGATAGCCGGCCCACTGCTCGGCGGTCACGGTCACCGAGGCGGACTGTGCCTGGTGGGCCGCGATCTCGCCGACGAGCGTGTGGACCGTCTCGGCGTCGTCAGGGATGGCGGCTCGTATGACGATCTCTGGTTGTGAATGCTCGGTCATGTCAGCTCCTGGTCGGCGGCGGTGTTGGCGTCGGTGTGGGCGTGGTGTGTATGGCTGACGGTGTACTCGCCGGGGCGGGCGAGCATGGCGACGAGCATGAACAGCAGCATGAGTACGTGGCCGAGCAGCATCAGGCCGGCGGCGTCGATGACCCCGAGCCAGAGGAGCGGGAAGAGGACCGCGAAGCCTGCGTACATCGCGGCCGACATCTCGACGATCGGTTTCGTTCCGTGACCCCGGAAGCGCATCCACGCGGCCATCGGGATCACCATCGTGGTCGCCATGGCCAGCGAGTCGACGTCGGCACGATGCACCCACGCGCTCGGCGGCTGGTCGCCGGTGGCGAGCTCCCAGAGCGGGTAGAGGACCATCATCCCGACGACCATCGCGATGACCATCTGGAGGTAGTGGAGCGCGAACGATCGGGCGCGGGATCTCGGGGTTCGTGTCGTGGTCATGACTCGGTCTCCTCGTGGTTTCAGTGGGTGTCGGCGGATGCGGGTCGTCCGGGGATCAGCACGCCCGCGACTACGGCGGCGAGCGCGGCGATCACGGTGGCGACCAGGTAGGCCCGCTCGAAGCCGGCGGTGGTGCCGTCGACGAGGCTGGCCGCGGCGACGCCGGACATCACGGCGGCGCCGAGTGAGGCGCCGAGCTCGTGGAAGGTGCTGAGGATGCCGGAGGCGACACCCGCGAGATGCGGCTCGACCTGGCTGAGCGCGGTCGCGGCTGCGACGACGAAGAGGACACCGAGCCCGGCCGAGCCGACACTGACCGCGACGACCGTCGTCTGCGTGCTCATGCCGAACGCGGGCACAGCCAGCCCGGCGGCGGCGATCAGCAGTCCGGTCATTCCGAGGGTGCGTGCGCCGAGGCGCCCGATGAGCCTGCCGCCCAGCTGCGCGCCGATCATGGTCGCGGCGGCGACCGGCAGGAACAGCAGCCCGGTCGTGAGCGGCCCGTGCCCGGCGGCGCTCTGCAGATAGAAGGTCCCGAGGAAGAACACCGCCACCATCAGCCCGGTCGCGACGAACAGCACGAAGGTGCCCGACAGGACCGGTCGCCGGTAGAGCAGCGCCGGGTCGATGAGCGGGTGCCGCGTACGCCGGAGCCAGCCGACCAGGAGGGCGTACCCGACGACTCCGCCGACGAGGAGGGCGATGGTGCGGCTCGAGGTCCAGCCCTCGTCGCCAGCCTCGATGAAGCCCAGGATCAACAGCCCGGTGGCGGCGGTGACGACGAGCGCGCCGATGAGGTCGAGACGTACGTTGCCTCCCCAAGCCGGCAGTGCCGGAAGCTGTCGGGCCAGCACGAGCGCCACGACGATGCCGACAGGCACGTTGATCAGGAACACCCACTCCCAGCCTGGCCCTGCAGTCAGCGCCCCGCCGAGAAGTACGCCGATGGCTGCTCCGCCTGCGCCCAGCGCCGACCAGATCCCGAGCGCCCGGTTGCGCTCCTCGCCGTCGAAGAGCCGCACCACGATCGAGAGAGCAGCGGGGGAGAGCATCGCCGCCCCGACCCCCTGCGCCACCCGCCCACCGACCGCCAGCTCCGCGCTCGTGGCGAGACCGGTGGCCAGCGAAGCCACGGTGAACGTCGCGAGCCCCGCGAGCACGACCGGCTTCGGCCCGAACAGGTCAGCCGCCCGACCCCCGAGCAGCATCAACCCACCGAACGCGAGCGTGTACGCGCTCACCACCCAGGTCAGCGCATCCCGCCCCAGCCCGAGGTCGGCACCCATGTACGGCAGCGCGATCGCCACCACCGTGACGTCGAGGATCAGCATGAACTGCGCCAGCCCCAGCAGGCCGAGCAGCCGCCATCGGCGCGGATCCGCGGCCTGCTTCGCGGTCCCGGTCTCGGCTGTCCTGTCTGTCATGGGACGGCTCCTCGGCTCGCTTAACATGTACACTACTGTTCGAGATTAACTTGAACAGTAGTGTTCGACAAGAGAGTTTTCGAGGTCGCCCTTGGCGGTGTGCTTGCGACTGCTCAGGGGGAGCGCGCGCGAGCAGCCGCAAGATCGGCCGCGCAGGTGGCCGTCGCCGCGGCTGGCGGGTCGCTAGTGAATGTTCACCGAGGTAGCTCGGTCAGCGCTAACCTCCCTCGCGGAGTTCCACGAAGGAGGTTAGCGCCCACTGAGTTACCTCGGTGAACATCCGCGCCCTCGCCTAGAGGTAGCGCCCGCCTGCGGGGTCTCCGAAGCAGCCAGGTGGAGGCGCGTCGAGACGAGCGGAGTCGATTCCGAGTCCGAGCCCGAGCCCGAGCGCCGTACGCGGCCTAGGCCGAGTGGTTCCTTCCCAGCCGCCAGCCGCCGAGCGGCAGCTCGAGCGCGGACTCCGGCCCCCACGATCCCTGCGGGTAAGGCTCCGCGGTGGGCCGATGCTCGAGGACAGGCTGGCAGATCTCCCACAGCCGCTCGACCTCGCGCGCACTGGTGAACAGGGTCCGGTCGCCGTTCATGACATCGAGGAGCAGCCGCTCGTACGCCTCCAGCGGCCCGGCATCCGGCGTGTCTTCGGCAAGATCGAGGCGGAAGACGCCCTCGACCAGTGCCATGCCGGGGCCGGGGCGCTTGGCGCGGACGTCGATCTCGATCCGGGCGTCGTCGCTGAGCTCGATCACCAGTTCGTTGGGCTCGGCGCGCCCGGGGTCCGCGGGCTGCAGCCACTGGTGGCGTGGGTCGATGAAGCGGATCGTGATCGTCCGCCGCCCGGCGGCGAGCGCCTTGCCGGTGCGAAGGTAGAACGGCACGCCGCGCCAACGGTCGTTGTCGATCCACGCCTCGATCGCGACGTACGTCTCCACGTCGGAGTCTTCGGCGACATCGGGCTCCTCGCGATAGCCGTCGTACTGCCCGAAGACCACGCGCTCGGGGTCCAGCGGCCGGACGGACGCGAAGGCGGCGGCCTTCGCCGCGCGGATCGCGCCTTCGCGGAAGGCGTGAGGATCCTCCATCGCCACGAAGCCGAGCAGCTGGCACAGGTGGGTGGTGACCATGTCGCGCAGGCAGCCGGTGCCCTCGTAGAAGCTGCCGCGCCCCTTGACGGTGAGCGTCTCCGGGACGTCGATCTGCACGGACTCGATGCTGTGCCGGTTCCAGGCGGGCTCGAAGAGACCGTTGGCGAAGCGCAGCGCCAGCAGGTTCTGCACGGCCTCCTTCCCGATGAAATGGTCGATCCGGAAGATCTGCTTCTCCTCGAACGCCTCGCTGAGCACGGCATCGAGCTCGCGCGCCGACGCGAGATCAGTGCCGAACGGCTTCTCCGCGACCAGCCGGCTGCGCGCGTTCAGCCCCTCGCGGGCGAGCATCCCAACCATCGGCTCCACCGCCTGCGGCGGCACGGACAGATAGAGAAGCCTCTGTACGTCACCCACGGTCTGCCCGCTGTCCAGCGCCAGCCGGTCCTCGGCCTCGTGCACGGCCGTCGCGAGCGCGGTGCCGTCCTCGGCGGAGGAGGCGACGAACCGGATCCGCTCCAGCAGCGGCCCGGCCACGCCCTCGTCGACCTCCTTGACGAACTCCTTCAGCGCCTGGCGAACCTGGTCGCGAAACTCGTCGTCGGTGCCGGGCGAGCGCCGCCCGCTGCCGATGATCGCGAGCTGGTCGGGGAGCCGCTTCGCGAGGGCGAGCCGGTACAGCCCGGGGAACAGCTTGCGCGCGGCGAGGTCACCGGTCGCGCCGAAGAGGACGAGTACGTGCGGTGCGGGCTTCGAGGACACAGGCACAGTCAATCACCCGCGGTCGAACGCGCGGAGAGACGCGCTTCGGTCGTCAGGTAGCCGACCGCGGAGGACAGGATGTCTTGGCGCTGCTGCTCGGGCTTGCCGCGACAGGGTTGGCGGCTCATCGTGTCGAGGAGATCGCGTACCCGTTCGGGTCGGTCCAGCAGCAGGGTGCTGATCAGGATCCCGTCGCGGTGGAAGCGCCGGGATCCGATCCGGAAACGACGACGCGGGGCCACAGCGAGTGAGGTTGCGCCGGCCTTGGGCCGGACCACAACATAGGCGTAGCGGAACGGGATGATGCCCTTGATACGCACGGTGCGTACGTCCATGTCGACGCTGTCCACGTCGTCCCAGCCCAGCGTGATGCTGTCGCTGCCGAGCTCGATGGCCAGGGTCTCGGGGGTGAGTACGAGAGCGCGACGGCAGGGCCACGTGGTGACCGTGTCGATGATGACCGGGACGATGGGAACGGCGAGGACGCCGACCAGTATGCCGAGCAGAGGGTTGCCGGCATCGATCGCGGCAGCCGCGGCCTCGACGAGGAGGGCGAAGAGGCAGACGAGGACGAGCGCGCCGAAGACCTCCGTGACACGTCTGAGACGTACTTCGAGACCGGGTACGCCGCTAGGGCCGACCGTGTGACGAATCCGGCGGGCAGCGGCCGACTTCGTCGGACCGATGCTCTTGATCAGAAGCAGGCCTGCTCCGCCGACGATGAGGAGTATGGCGAAGGTGGTGAAGAAGGCGGGGGAGATGAACACATCTTCTTCCGTGACGAGGACGCCGAGGATGAACGAGAGCCCGAGCCCGGCGCAGAGGAGCGCCAAGACCGACCAGCCGAGGCGTCCCACCGTGCGTTGCCACCAGGGTCGTGGATCGTCCTCGCCGAGCATGGGTCGAGCGTAGGGCTGGTCCGCCGCCGATTGCGCCTCGACGAAGCGGTGACCCGGTGTCCGCCTTCTGGGTCTGCCTGAAAACGGACGCGGATGACCTCGCCCCGCCCTACGCTGAGTCGCACCACGCCGTGACGGAGGCCACCGGTGCACGCTCCAGACCAGCCCGTGACCGAGCGGCGCCCCGAGCTGGATGCACTTCGCGCGCTGATCGTCGTCGGCCTGATCTTCTTCCACTCGGCGATGGTCTTCGACACCGAGGGCGACTTCTACGTCAAGAACGGCGCCACGACCAACGTGACCGCGGCCGCCGGACCGGTGGTGGTCTGGGCGATGCCGCTGATGTTCGTGATCGCCGGGGTCGGCGCGGCGACGTCGCTGCGGCGTCGTGGTGCGGGCGGCTTCGCCGTCGAGCGCGTACGTCGCCTCGGGGTCCCGCTCGTGTTCTCGGCCTTCGCGCTCCTGCCCCTGCCGCAGTGGCTCCGCCACCGGCAGGACGGCTCGACGGAGTCCTACCTCGCCTACTGCCGGCGGTTCCTCGACGTACATCTGAGCGTGTCGAACCTGCCCTTCCTCGTGCGCGGCGACGAGTTCGAGTCCGGCCACCTGTGGTTCGTCGTACTCCTCCTCGCGTTCTCCCTCGTGGTCGCGCTCCTGGTCGCACTCGTCACGTGGCGCGCCTTGGGCCGCAGCTCGGCCTGGTCGGAGTCGACCGCTGCCGTGGTCGAGGCCCGCCCCGTACTGCTGCTGGTCCCCGCATTTCCGCTCGCCGCCGTCTGCGCGGTGTGGGGACTCGAGGTGGAGTACGGCGGCTGGCACCGGCTCGCGTACCTCATCTTCTTCGCCGGAGGCGTTGTGATCGCCACCGATCCGCGGTTCCGCACCGCGATGCGACGGATCGCCGCCCCGGCCGCATGGCTCTGCCTGCCGTTGTTCCTGGCCAGCACGCCGGGATTCTTCGGGACCGACGAACCGTTCACGGCGATGGAGCCGCTCGCCATCTGGGCCCGCGTCTGTTACGGCGTGACCGGATGGTGCGCGGTCGTCGCGATCCTCGGCCTCCTCGACCGCCCCCGACCCGCTGCCCGGTCGGCGGTCTCCTCGCGTCGATCCCGTCTGACGGCGTACCTCGGCGACGCCGTCCTCCCGCTCTACGTGCTCCACCAGCCGATCGTGGTCGCCGTCGCGTACGTCGTCGTGGCCAGGGAGCTTCCGGCCGTGGCCAAGTTCGTGATGATCGTGGCTGTCTCGCTCACGCTGACCATCGCGATCTACGACTTGCTCGTACGCCGTACCGAGGTCACACGGTTCCTGTTCGGGATGCGGCCGACTCCTTAGGGAAGCTCGATCCCGCAGGCTCGTGGAGGGATGTCAGAAAGTTCGGCGACGTTTTACTTTCTGGGCTGTTTAGAACTCGCCGCATTGGGTAGAAGTCACTCTGACGAACGGCGCCTCGACGGGTGTCGGCAATGAAATCGCGGGAAGGCAATGACCGATGAGTGACTTCGGGGCAACATACGACGAGATGACCGGCACCGCCGACAAGCTCGACCAGGGCAAGGACACGATCGAGTCCGCTCTGGACGAGTGCCAGGGTTACGTCGACGAGCTCGTTCAGGACGGGTTCAAGACGGAGAAGGCGTCGGGCAAGTTCCAGGACGGCTACCAGGAGATGACCCAGGGTCTGAAGGACGCCATCGCTGGTGTCGAGGACATGGCGCAGTCGCTGCGCGACATGGCCTCTGCGATCCAGGACCTCGACTCGCAGCTCGCCGGCGGCTGATCGCCGTACGAGTGCGGGGTGGGCCATCGACTTGGCCCGCCCCGCGTCTCAACTCGTTCGACTGGGTTGTCAGCGATCAAGACCGGAGGTGACACGTGGACGTGTCGATGAATTACGCCGCGATGGAGAGCAGCTCGCGCGCGTATCGGAACATGCGTGATCTGCTCGAAGCGTCGACAGCAGGGATGGACGACATCGATTCGTCCGCAGTCCCTCAGGACGTACTCCGCGACCGTCTGTCGGACCTGCATGACTCGTGGGGCAGCGGCATCGACAAGCTGGCCGAGTTCTCAGAGGGCGCCGGCAAGGCGGTCGACACTGCGCTCGAAGCATTTCGCTCGTTCGACACGGATACCGCGGCCGCGTTCGAGGGTGACGGAGGATCCGCATGAGCGGCGAGTTCCCCGCGCTCGGGTTCGATCCTGCTCCCGGTGACGTAGGGAGCGTCGAAGCGTTCGTCGAGACGCTCGGGGCCGCGGCGACCGGGCTCAGCGATGCTCGGACCATGCTCGACGGCACGAACGAGGACGACTGGTCCGGCGAAGCCGCGACCGCGTTCCGTGCCTCGATGGACGACGACTTCCGTCCCCGGCTCGTCGACACAGGCGACGCCCTCCAGGGCTCGTACGAGGCGCTGAGCCGTTGGGCATCCTCGCTGGCGTCCTTTCAGCAACGTGCCCGTGACCTGGAGTCGCGTGCAGCCGAGGCCCTGGCCAGCGCCAACGCCGCTGACCAGGAGCACGACGAGGCGCAGTCGGCACCCGATGGTGACGACCAGGCGACCCAGGACGCTGCCGACCGTGCCGATGCAGCACACCAGGAGCTGGAGGGCATCCGTGCCCAGGCACGTAGCCTGAAGTCGGAGGTCGACGACGAGTCCATCGCCACCGCCGGAGATCTGGAGTCGGCCGCAGAGGTTCTCGACAAGCATCACGGGAACTGGTTCGGCGACCTCGTCAACGATGTCGGCAACGCCATTGCCGACGGCTTCGACTGGTTCATGGAGTACGTCGTCCCGGTTCTCGAGGACATCCTCCGTGCCGTGGCGCCGATCATCGCGATTCTCGCCATCTTCATCCCGGTCCTGGGGCCGATCGCACTGGGAATCAGCATCGCCCTGGTCGCGATCGACGGACTCCAGGCACTGACCGGTCGAGGATCGTGGAGCGACTTCATCACCGGCGCAGCTGGCCTTGCCATCGGCTTCGGGGCGGGCGCCCTTGCTCGCTCGGCCTTCGGATCCGGCGGATCCATCGTTCAGTTGAACCTCCCGTCCATGGGCCCAGCCCTTGCCGGCGGCGGAGCCGCGGCTGGAAGTGTCGTGACGGTCGCGACGCTGAGCTTCAACTCGGCAAACATCGCAGCGAACACCTACTGGGCCTTCACCACCGCCAAAGGCGCGGTGGACGACAGCCAGGGCTTCGCCGACTCGCTGTCGGGTCCGTGGACGAATCTCTCGGAGCGCATGCACAACCTGACCTCAGGGGACGGGCCGCGTACGAACGAGGAGCTGGGTTCATGACGGAGACGTCGACGCCGCTGAAGATCTGGCAGCGGATGCCGCCGGGGTGGATCGAGTTCCGTGCCATCGACGACCCGGACGTCTGGTGGGAGAGCTATCTCGCCTCCGGCGAGGGGTGGTTGAGCGAGGAAGCCACCAGGGTTCTGACCACGGCGTTTCGTGAAGGAGTCTCCGCGTTCGCCGGGACCTCGTTCGACTTCGCCGGGGTGCACCTCACTTTCGAGCCGACGCCAGCGGTCTGGATGATGTGCACCCAGGTCATCCAGACGGTAAAGGACAGCGCTGCGGCGAAGTCAGCCGTAGACACCCACCGGACGCTTGCCCTGGCCAAGCTCGGAGCGAACGGATCAGCGACCACATTCCGCTCGGGTGACGGCCGCGTCGGCACGATCACTTACACGGCAGTCCCGAGCGACAACCCCGCGTTGAAGTCCGGCGGCGTCCTGCTGGCGGTTGGCGAGCTTCCGCTGCCGGATCGTCGCGGGAGTGCCTTCATCACCGGGTTCTGCAGCGACCTCGACCAGTTCCACGACCTCCTGATCCGGATCGCGTTCACGCTCGATACGCTGCAACTCCTCCCTGAGGGGCAAGAGCCGCCCGCTGATCAGCCCGGGCAGGCTGCACAGACCGTTGGATCGGAGTTACGTGGCGTTCTGGATCACGGATAAGGCGCAGGAGTGGGTCGAGGCCGCGGAGACGGAGAGCGGACACTCCACGGATGCGGTCTGGGCATCGAAGCTCTTGAGTGACGACCTGATGCGCGGGTCGCGCTGGTGGCTCGGGCTCGCCGCCTTCGTGCTCGCCTTCGTGGCGGCCGGGGCCGCCGGATCAGTCGGGATGATGCTGCTCATCGAGCCGCCCATCGGCGGCGACGTGATCGCGGCGGTCCTCGTCATGCTGCTGGCGATCGTGGTGCTCGTGGCCGCCGTCGGGATGCTGTGGCAGCTGCACCGGTCCGGGCGCCGGTTGGCCCACTCGCTCCGCTGGTGGCTCGCGCTCCGCGCTGATGCCGTGCCCAACCAAGGCTTCGCCGGATGGGTCGGGCCACGAGCAGCCCTGTTCAACCCTTCGGTGTTCGTACGTGTGCTGACCGCGACGCTCGCCGGGCTCGTCGGGATCTTCGGGTTCAGCATGATCGGGTACGCCCTCACCGAGAATGCGGTGCTGCTGATCTCGGCCGCACTGTGGGGCGTGCTCGGCACGGCGTGCTTGTTCGGCCAGCTCGGTGGCGTCATGAAGCTGGTCGCCGGGCTCGGCGATGCGGACCCGATGTGGAGCCGAATCCGTGGCCGTTAGGCCATGCGTACGACTGAAGAGCTGACAGCATGAACGACACCACCGGTGACACCGCGCGGAGCCGAGTAGAGCGACGAGTCGCGGACACTCCCACGAGCGATCTCACGGCAGCGAAGCTGGACGAGATCGTTCTCGAGGAGACCGCCACCGGCGAGAGCCTCAAAGCACTCTTCCGTGACGCAGAGGAGACGCGCTTCGCGATCGAGGGTGGGACCCGAGCGGCGCTGAACGCGGGCACATCGCTCAACTGCTTCGGGCTTCTGGCCGTAGTCGCCGCCGCAGGTGCTTGGGGCGGTGTCTTCGGTCGGTATGAGTCACCAGGGTGGACGTGGATGCTTCCGGCGCTCGCGCCGGTGGTTGCTGCCGCAGCGTTGATCGTCGCGGTGTTCTCGTTCGGGCGCCCGGCCACGCGGATGGCGTCCGGATCGGTCACTATCGGCTTCGCCCTCATCAGCGTGGCCGGCGGCATCACGTTGTTCGCCTCCGACCTCGAGCCATGGGAGCAGAGGTCGATCCTGGCCTCCATCGCTGTCGGTGGCGCAGCAGTCGTTTGGCTCCGCATCACTCGGATCCGCAACACCGATGCGTCCCGCGACCTCGAGCTTGCGCTTCTCCGTGCGCGCCGTGAGGCACGGGCTCTCCTCGAAGAGGAACGAGCGAAGTTCCTGCCGAGGCTCGACCGAACCCTGGAAAGCGTACGGGCTGATCTCAGCGAGCTCGACGCGCTCTGGACCTTCGCGGCCGACTGCGCCGCCAAACGTGGCGTCAAGGACCTCGATCGGGCGAACGGACCTGTCGGCGCATCGAAGCTCACGTTGATCTTGAGCATCCCCTGGGACCACAACGACGTCGCTGGCAAGAGGGCCGAGGCAGATTGGGAGAAGAGGGTTCGTCCGCAGTGAGGTTCGTGGATCATCTGCACAGCTATGTACGCACCGCGACATAGGTCAGGTGGCGATTGGCCCGCTCTGCGGTCCGTTCAGCAACTCGGTAGTACGCATCGTCGGCTCATCGCGCGACCAGGCTGACACGAGGTGATCAAGGACGCCGTCATCGGTGTTCGCACCTATGACGCCGGTGGCGGCCGCGAGGACGTCCCAGGCCGCGTTGGCGACGGCGTACGCCTGATCTGCAGCCCCGAACATGGGCAGGTCGTTGAGGTTGTCGCCGTAGACGACGACCTGGTCGACGCTCAGGTGGTCACGGAGCCAGGCGACGGCATGGGCCTTGGTGGCGCGCGCGGCGCTGAGCTCGAGGTAGGTGTCCTGCGGGTGGTGTGTGTCGATCTGGGCGATGAGGGAGAGCCTGCCATCGGTGGCCGCCGCGATGTCGATGGTCAGTGCGGCGATGGCGGCTGCCTCACCGATGATCGTGGAGTAGAAAACGCCAGAGCGGGGGAGCTGCGCCCAGCCGGGGGCCGGGCGGAAGCGTGAGTCACCGACCCTGTCGGCGAGGAAGCGGCGCATGCCGTCGGACTCCTCGTCTTCCACCCAGGCGGCTCTTTCGGCGGTCGGGGTCCCGTTGTAGACGATCGGCGGAACTCGGTGTTCGCGGCAGATCCGGAGCACCGTGTCCAGGTCGTCGTCCGGGATGCGTTCCTCGTTGAGGATCGCGCCGGTGTGCGGGTCGAGCTGGAACGCGCCACCGGAGACCGTGACCGGGATCCGCAGGTCGAGCCCATCTGTGACTCGAGCCGCGGAGACGTACGAGCGGGCGGTTGCGTAGGTGAACTGCAGACCGTTGGCGACGAGGTCGTTGATGCCGTCACGGGTTGATGTCGAGAGCGAGGCGCCGGGGCCGAGGAGAGTGCCGTCGAGGTCGCTGAGGATCAAGGTGCTCAAGATGTCCCGTTTCTCGTGGTCATGAAAGTTGTCGATGGGCGTGGGGCTCCCACCGGTGCTGCGTGGTCCATGATCTCGTCTCGCGGCGAGACTGCTTTCGGCGCGGCGTACCGTGGGTTTCCTGAACCGGACCCGCTTGAGGCGGACCCATGAACACGACATCACCCTGGAGCGTTGCCGGGGCACTGATCGCTCTCGGTGCGCTCGTGCTCGCTGGGTGCGCGACTCCGGAGGGCAGCGTCGATGAGCCTGCCACGGTCACCACCTCGTCGGCCGCTCCGGCGCTGCCACCTTCCACGTCTTCGACGGCGCCGCCGTCGCAGTCGGTCGTTGAAACACCGTTGCTGTCCTCCGACGGTCGGCCGATGCGCGGGGAGCTGTCCATCCCGCGCATCGGCGTCACCGCTCTCGAGGTCGTGCCCTATCGAGGATGGACCGACGACGCTCCCGGGACTGAGATCCAGAACAACGGCGTCGCGGCCAGCCCGTACGGTCCTCGCGGCGGCACCGGACCGGGTGGGATCGGCAACTATCAGGTGACCGCGCACCGGCTCTCATCCACGCGGGCATTCCTCCGGCTGCCCGAGCTGCGGCGGGGTGACCGGGTCTCCGTGCGCACCGAGGAGGCGACGTACGTGTATCGCATCACCGGTACGCGGGAGACATCGTTCCGGTCGGCAGCGTCGCTGCGCGCCCAGCGTGCGGCGGTCCCCGGCAAACCTGGCCAGGAGCCCACCCGAGCGATGATCACGCTGTCGACCTGCGCCACTCCTGAGGACCACGCCGAAGGCAACTACTGGTCCGACGAGTTCGACAACCCCGAGCATCGCATCGACAAGATCGGCGTCCTCGTGGCCGTGCGGTGAGGGCCGCCGTCAGTGACCGTCCAGGTCGCGGCGCTGATGCATCCGCCCGTCCCCATCGAGCTCGATGACGGTGTCGATGCCGATCCGCTCCAGGAAACCGTGGTCGTGGCTGACCACGAGCAGGGCGCCGCGGTAAGCGTCGAGGGCCTCGGCGAGCTGCTCGACGCTGGTGATGTCGAGGTTGTTGGTCGGCTCGTCGACGATCAGCAGCTGCGACGGCGGGTCGGCGAGGAGGAGGCGGGCGAGGGAGACGCGGAAGCGTTCGCCGCCCGACAGCGTGCGTACCGGGCGGTCGACGCTGTCGCCTCGCAGGAGGAGGCGGGCGAGCTGGTTGCGGATCGTGGCGGGCGGCAGCTCGGGTGCCACGCTGCGTACGTTCTCCATCGCGCTGGCCTCGTCGTCGAGGCCGTCCAGCCGCTGGGGGAGCAGGCCGACCAGGTTGGTGAGAAGACGGCCGTGCGGTCGTCCAGGCACCGGGTCGGAGCCTCGCACGAGCTGGTCGAGAAGCGTCGACTTCCCGGTGCCGTTCGCGCCGATCAGCGCCACCCGTTCCGGCCCCTGGATCACGACTGTCCGGCCCTCGTCCTCCAGCTCCGCGATCCGCCGGCTGCGCGGTACGCCGGGGTCGGGGAGGGTGAGGTGGATGTGCTCCTCGTTGCGTACGCGGGCACCGGCTGCGTCGACGGCGGCCTTGGCGGCCTTCACCTTGTCATCGAGCGTGGAGCGGAGCGATCCGGCCGACGCCTGGGCCTTGCTGGCCCGGTTGCCGGCCAGGATCTTCGGGATCCCACCGTCCTTCTGGGTCCTCTTTGCCGTACGCTCGCGGCGGGCGAGCTTCGTCTCCGCCTCTATGCGCTGCCGCTTCTCGACCTTGAGCGCCTGCTGAGCCGAGCGGGCGGCCTGCTCGGCGGCCGCCGCCTCCTGCTCGCGGTGCTCCTTCCAAGCACTGTAGGGGCCGCCGAAGGTGGTCAGCGTCCCGGCGTACAGCTCGGTGGTGCTGTCCATGTGCTCGAGCAGCTCGAGGTCGTGGCTGACGACCACGAGCGTCCCTGGCCACTGGTCGACGAAGTCGGCGAGCTTGGCGCGGGTGGCTCGGTCGAGGTTGTTCGTGGGCTCGTCGAGCAGCGTGATCGGGGTGCGGCGGATGCGTAGGCCGGTGATGGCGATCAGCATGCCTTCCCCGCCGGAGATCTCGGCGACGCGACGGTTGAGGTCGGCGGCGGAGAAGCCGATCTGGTCCAGGGCCTCGTCGGCGCGGGACTCGATGTCCCAGTCGTCGCCGATCGCATCGAAGTGGCGTTGATCTACCGACCCGTTCTCGATCGCCCGGATCGCGGTGAGGATGCCGTCGATGCCGAGCAGGTCGGCGATCGTCGTGTCCTGCCGCAGGGTGAGCATCTGGGGCAGGTAGCCGACCTCACCGCCGACCTCGATGTGACCGGAGGTCGGTGACAGCTCGCCGGCGATGAGGCGGAGCAGGGTGGACTTGCCGGCGCCGTTGCGACCGATCAGGCCGGTCCGGTCGGCGCCGAAGGTGCCGGAGACGCCGTCGAGCGCGACGGTGCCGTCGGGCCACTCGAAGGTCAGGTTGCGCAGGGTGATGGCAGATGTGGTGGACATCGCGATGTTCTCTCTTCTCGTCCGTCGGTCGCCGAAAGGGCGCGACGGGAAATCGACGAAAGGGCGAAGTGCACCGCGACGCCGACCGAGGGGTCGTGGTCACGCGTTCGCAGCTGCGAACGTGCCGATGAGAGTCACGCGGAGATGTCGACGCCCAAGAAGGGCGGGCTCACGCGCGTACGTCAGGCGATAGCCACCGGCAGTGCGGCGGCTAGAACTTGTCCACCTCGATCAGTCCCACGCCGTCATTCTATCCCCGTGCGTGCGCGGGGCGGCTATCGCGGCCGCGGTCCTGAGCGGCCGTGGCGAGCAGCGTCTCGAGCGCGGCGTCCACGATCTCGAAGAGCCTGCCGCGGCCCACTCCCTGGTTGGACTGCGTCGAGAGCCCGTGCCAGAGCGTCTGCACGAGCGCGGCGAGCGTCGATGGCACGACGTCGGGCTGCACCTGACCCTCGTCGCGCGCTCGTTCGATGCGCTCTCGGAGCAGCCGCTCGTTGGAGGCGTGCAGATCGGCGACATAGGTCCGAGTGTCGATCGTGTCGGGTGTATCCGTCATCGCCGCACTGCTGATCAGGCACCCAGGATGCCGTGCGCTGGGTTGGGTGAACTCCTCCACCGAACGACGAAGAAGCAGACCGAGGACGTCGTCGAGATCGGGCTCAGCGCATGCCTCGGCATAGATGGTCCGGTATCGCTCGGCGTACGTCCGGACGGCTTCCTCGAAGAGGCCCGCCTTGCTGTCGAACGCGGCATAGATGCTCGATGTGGACATGTCGAGGGCGGAGCTGAGCGCGCGCGTGGTTGTGCCCGAATAGCCGCGGCTCCAGAAGAGGCGGGCGGCCGCCAGCACCGCATCGTCTCGATCGAACATCCGGGGACGTCCGACTGGTCGGGGACTCATGTCTTGAATTATAGAGCGACCGCTGCATAATTGGAATTATGGAGCGTACGTTTCAGAAGGTGGTGCCGACCGGTGCCGACAGCTGGGTCACTGTTGACATCTACGGGAACGGGGCTCAGCCCGGCCTGCTCGTCGTACCGGGTGTCATGAGCGATGCCAAAGGATGGCGACACGTGGCTCGAGCCATGACCGCGTGGCCTTCGGTCGTGGTCGTCAACCGACGCGGACGAACTCCGTCGGGCCCTCTCGGCGACGAATACTCGATTCGGACCGAGATCGACGACCTGACCTACGTGCTCGAGCAGATCGGCGAACCCAGGGCTCTCTTCGGCTGGAGCTACGGGGGTCTCATCGCTCTCCTGCTCGCTTCCGAGCGCCCGGTCGAGCACGTGATCGCGTACGAACCGGTTGCGCCCGGTTTCGGCGGCCATGCGCTGCTGTCCCTGCAGGAGGCCCATGAGCTCGGCGACTGGGATCACAGCGTCGAGATCGTGAACCGGCAGATCTCGGGATTCTCGACGGAGCATGTCGAGGTCCTCCGGTCCAACAGCGACGGGTGGGCGACGCTGCGTCAGCTCAGCGAACCGCTCTACGCCGAGCTCGTCGCGCTCTCGCTGGCCGAGATCCCGGGATCGTTGGCATCACGAGCGGGCCTGATCGACCTGATCATCGGCGAGGACAACATCGGCATGGCGCCGTACGGCACCTCGTTCGAGCAGGTCAGGGATCGGTTGTCGCAGGCCGACGTCCATCGTCTGCCCGGACAGGGACACCTCGCCCACGTCGACGCACCTGAGGCGCTCGGCCGGATGCTCGACTCCCTGGTCCGGTCGTGATGAGGGCAGGGCCGGCGAGCCGCACGGTTCCTGGGCGATAGGCTGGGGACGAGGTTCGAGACCGACGGTCCGGGCATGGCGAGGATCGGTCAGGGGAGTGGTGGACATGGTGGCGAGTCGTTCGGCGCGGGAGCGGAAGGCCGCTGTCGAGGCCGGTCCGCTGGCGAAGGTGAAGATCGACGTCGGCGATGACGACCAGTTCGTCTACAAGGTGACCTGCACGGTCTGCACGGTGAAGGGCGACCGGCCGTGGTCCACCTATCGTGCCGGCGAGGACAACGGCTACATGGCCGCGATGGACCGCTGGATCTTCCACCTCAAGGAGAAGCACCCGGACGCCGACGCACCGTGCCTCGTCTACCTGTCTGCCGCCCAGCAGCGCCTGCATGAGCGACGAGTCGCGGCCGAGTCGCGGGGCTGAGACCACCAGACGAGAGGTTGTCATGACTGAGCCGACCTCACTTGCCGACGTACGTGGCCGGATCGACGCGCTGGACGAGCAGCTGACCGAGCTGCTGGCTCGCCGCCAAGAGCTGGTCCGAGCTGCGGCGGTGTTCAAGAAAGACGAACTGGCCGTACGCGCCCCCGACCGGGCCAACGCAGTGATCGCCGCTGCTCGCGAGCGCGCGGTCGCCGCGGGTCTCGCGCCGCAGGTCGCCGAGGAGATCTGGCGGGCGATGATCGGTGCGTTCACTGCGTACGAGCTCGATCGGCACCGCGAAGGACACAGCGACCGGTAGGGCGTGACGGCGATCCTGTCGCTCAGGTCCTTGCACCGTCTCGATACGGGATCCATGGTGGGTACAGAGGTGGGTCAACCTCGGCCTGTACGACAACCACCACGAGAAGAGGCAGCATCATGTCTTCACACACCTACCGCGTCACCGAGATCGTCGGAACCTCCGAGGTCGGGCTCGACGACGCGATCCGCAACGGTCTCGGCCGCGCCTCCAAGACGCTGCGTAACCTGGACTGGTTCGAGGTCACCCAGATCCGCGGTCATGTCGACGAGGGCGACATCCAGCACTTCCAGGTCGGGCTCAAGGTCGGCTTCCGGATGGAGGACGACTGACGGGACGGCGTACTTCCAAGATCTACGCGGTGTCGCGCGGCAGCACGCCCGGCCCCTCGCGGAGCTCGAAGACCAGCAGCGTCTCGGTCTGACGTACGACGCGGTGGACCGTCACGTGCTGGAGCACGAAGTCGCGCAGGGCCTCGGCGTCCTCGACGGCGACGTAGAGGTGGAAGTCGTCGGCGCCGGCCACGTGGAAGGCCTGGATGACGCCGGGTGTGCGGACCAGGTCGTCGTACAGCTTCTCGACGTGCTCCTGGCTGTGGCTGCCGAGCCGGACCTTGATCACGGCCTGCAGCGGGTAGCCGAGAGCACGGGTGTCGACATCCAGGCGGCGGCCGGTGATGACGCCGTTGTCGCGCAGCGCCCGCACCCGGTAGGCGCAGGTCGACTCGGCGATCCCGAGCCGGGTTGCGAGGGCCTTGTTCGTGAGCTCGGGGTTGTCGCCGAGCTCACGCAGGATTCCGCGGTCGACGGTGTCGAGGGCGGCTGCGGGTGGTTGCGTTTTCGCCAACTCAGGCACCTTGGTTCGTCGGTTGTGTTGCTCGGAAGGGGCAAGATCCTGCGTCTGTCGGGTTGTTCGGCAATCAATGTGGCCTGATCTTGTGATTCCCGCCACCATCGTCGCATGTCGCTCGCGAACCACCACCTCGACTCACTCGCCGTCCACGCCGGACGGGAGGACCTGGCGATGCTCGGCGTCCACGCCCTCCCGCTCGACCTCTCCTCGACGAATCCGCTCCCCGACATCGAGCGGGGTGGCGCGTCGTACGAGGCGATGGCGACCGGCGGCGAGCCGCTCGCCGACGGCGGGTTCGTCTACCAGCGCCTGTGGAACCCCACCGTCGCGCGCTTCGAGTCGGCGCTGGCGCGGCTCGAGCAGGCCGAGGCGTCGGTCGCGTACGCCTCGGGCATGGCCGCGATGACCGCGGCGATCATCGCGAGCACCTCCTTCAGCGGCAAACGGCACATCGTCGCGGTTCGCCCGTTGTACGGCGGCACCGACCACCTGCTCGCCTCCGGCCTGCTCGGCGTCGAGGTGACCTTCTGTGCCGAGGACGAGGTCGCCGTCTCGGTCCGGCCCGACACTGCGCTGGTCGTCCTGGAGACCCCGGCCAACCCCACTCTCGATCTCGTCGACATCGCCACCGTGGTCACGGCCGCCGGCGACGTGCCGGTGCTCGTCGACAACACCTTCGCCACCCCGGTGCTGCAGAACCCGCTCACGCTGGGGGCGACGATGTCGCTGCACAGCGCCACCAAGTACATCGGCGGCCACGGCGACGTGGTCGGTGGCGTGATCGCCTGTGACGAGGAAACCGCCTCGCGGCTGCGCCAGGTGCGGGCAGTCACCGGTGGCCTCCTGCACCCGTTGGGCGCCTACCTCCTGCACCGCGGCCTCGCCACCCTGCCGACCCGTGTCCGCACCCAGCAGGCCGGCGCGGGCGAGATCGCCGCCTGGCTCCAGTCGCACCGGGAGGTCGAGCACGTCTACTTCCCGGGCGAGGACGATGACCGCGGCCTGGTCGGCAAGCAGATGCACGGCCCCGGCGCGATGGTCACGATCGCGCTGCGCGGCGGGTACGACGCAGCCGCCCGCCTGACCTCCTCGGTCCAGCTCTTCACCCACGCCGTCTCCCTCGGTGGCGTCGACTCGCTCATCCAGCACCCCGCCGGCCTCACCCACCGCCCGGTCCCCGCCCACGCCAGACCGTCGGCGAACCTCGTACGTCTCTCGATCGGCCTCGAGAGCCCGGAGGATCTGATGACCGATCTCGACAGAGCACTCTCCGGCTTGCCTGAGAGGTAGCAAGCGTGTCCCCGGCGTCGAGGGTCTGGAGCGGTCGAGCTTCTCGACGGGACGCTGCAGTGGGCATGTGTTGTCTCGCCCTCTGCTGACAGCTCTGCGTCAGGGCGCAGTCGCGTTCCAGGCGTTGAGCAGTTCGCGGGTGTCGTCGGCGAGGCCGGGGTCGAACTTCGAGGCCCGGGAGGTCGCGGTCGTCTCGAACGACCCGAAGTACGTCCCATAGCCTCCGTCTCGGCTGTCCCAGAAGCTGATCTTGATCCGTCCGGGGAAACCGGCTTCCCGGATCGTCGTGGCGATCGAGTCGACGCTCGAGGACGGGCCGATGGTGATCAACAGCTCGTAGGGCTCCTTCTTGCCCCAATGCCCATCGACGCGGGCTCTGCCGCCACTCGTCGTCCAGAGGTCGTCCAAGACGGGGACGAAGTCGGTGACGACTGCTCCACGTAGCGCCTTGATCAGCTCGTATTCGCCCATGGCGATGGTGACCCGGGCGATGTCCGGCCACTTCCTGCTGATCCGGTCAGCGACGGTCGTGAGACCGTCAAGGATCGCGCGGTCGGCAGCGGATCTCTCGTCCTCGGAGGCATCGGATCCCAGCTCCGGAACCGGTAGGCCAACAGTAGCCGCGTCCATAGAGGTGTCCGCGTCGACCACGGTGGCATCGATCCGAGTCATGTCGTCTATGAAGGCGCGCATACGGGAGGTGTCCTGGTGGCGGACGCTCAGTCTTCTCTCGCCGCCCACCTCGATCGTGGTGGCGATCTCGGGCGCGAGCGCGGCGTAGGTCGTCATGGCCGCGTACGCCTCCGGCAGGTCTTGAGCGTAGACGTCGACGGAGGGTGGGTCCTCTCCCCAGATACTGACCTTCGTCGGCGGAAACGGCGCGTCCTGTCCTGGGATCCTGGCCAGAGCAGGGAGGTCGGATGATGCATTGCCCAGGGTGGTCGCCAAGTCGAAGGCAGTCTGCGAATGCAGTTCGACGAGCATCTTCGGATCGACGTCTTCGTTCTGCTTCGCCCAGGCTGAGAGGCCCTCGAGAGCAGGGATGACGGATCCATCGATCTTCGCGTCGACTTCGTATGGGGATGCCTTGCCGCTGGAGACCCCCGGCTGGTGAGCGAGCACAGCGCCGGCTTCGATCCACCTGGTGTCAACGATGCTGTCGAGCGCGATCTCGACACCTCGGTAGGTCGTGTAGACCCAGTCTGAGTCGAGACCCTGCGCCTCCGCCGCCTCGTACACGGACTTGACCGTGTCCTCGACCTTCGCCTCCTCGATGTCGCCGTCGAGGACGACTGCGGGCGAGGCGCTCAGACTCGAGAGGTCCGCGGAGCGTACGCCGGGGACCTTCTCCAGGGCCGAGATGACCTGATGACGCTCCCAGGCGGGTTTACCTTTCACGACGGCGACGGAACCGATCGTTCCGACGGCGAGCACCCCGAGAACGGCGATCACTCGCCAGCGCTTGACCATGCAGCGAGCGTAATCGAGGCGGGCCTGCCCGGCCTAGGAGGCCGCCGAGGCGGGGTTGGTGCTCAGGACTCGTTGCGCCAGCGAGGTGGTCGCCTCGACGCCGAGGAAGCCGACGACCCGGGCGACGCGGTCCAGGTCGAGGGGGAGGAGGCCGGGGGTGCCGGGGATGTCCGGGGTGAGCCGGAGGTTGAGGTCCTCGTGGCAGGTCATCATGCGGAGGTTGAAGTCGTAGCGCTCCCGCGCGCCGGGGGCGGACAGCGCGCGGACCACGCGTGCGGAGATGCGACGGGAGCCGGTGTCGGCGGCCCACCGGTCGAGCACCGTCGTCACCAGACGACCAGAGTTGTCGTCGATGTCGGACCAGACCCGCCCCATCGGGCCGACCTGGTCGAGGAGGGCGGCGGCGGTCTTCTCGCCGATGCCGCTCACGCCGGGGAGGTTGTCGCTGGCATCGCCTCGCAGCGCGGCGTACTCCAGATAGCGAGTGGCCGGTACGCCGTACATCGCATACAGCCGAGCAGGGTTGAGCAGCGGTGAGCCGTTGATGCCGCCGTTGATCAGCCGCAGGACCTGGGTGTGGTCGCTGATCAGCGCGAACGCGTCGCGGTCGGAGGTGATCACGACGCAGTTCCAGTCGTTGCGAACCGCCCAGGCCGCGGCGGAGGCGTTGACGTCGTCGGCCTCGAGGCCGGGGGGAGTGAGGGTCGCGAGCCCGAGGGCGTCGAGCATCGCGCCGGCCCGGCCGAGCTGCTCGACCAGCATCGGGTCCTTCTCGGCGCGTCCAGCCTTGTAGTCGGGATAGGCGTCCCGACGTACGGACGCGGTGCGGTCGTCGAGGCCGAAGAGCACCGCATCAGGGGCGAACGCGTCGATCGAGTCGAGGATCTGCCGCAGCATCCCGTGCAGCGCCCAGGCGGGCCGGCCGGCGCGGTCGATCATCCGGGTGTGTGCGCGGGCGTGATGGTTGCGGTGCAGCAGGGAGGGTGCGTCGACGACCAGCAGGAGGCGGCGCGGCGCGCTGTTCATCGACATCGTGCTCATCGTAGGCGCGGGTGGTGTCAACGGGCGGAATCGATGCGGGTCATCACCGGAGTCGCGAGGATGCCGTGGATGAACACCGAGGCGACGACGGTGAAGGCGACCGTCGACCACAGCCAGTCTTGGGCCAGCGTCGGGTCCTCGCCCGCGGCGTACGCGAGGTAGTAGATCGACCCGATGCCGCGAACTCCGAAGAACGCCGTGGCCAACCGTTCGCGCCGGGTGAGCTCGACCGCACCCCCGCCTCGACCCGGCCACGGGGCCAGGGCCAGGATCCCCGCCGCCGGACGCACCACCAGGATCAGCGCCAGCCCGATCGCGACGCCCCGCCAGTCGAGGGCCTCGAGCAGGCCGCGGGTGAGCGCGATGCCGAGCATGAGCAGGACGAAGAGCGTCAGCAGCCGCTCGAGCCGCTCGGCCACCTCGTGCATGGCGGCGTGGTAGTCGTGTGACCGCTCGGCAGAGCGGAACGAGATGGCGCAGTCGAAGACGGAGAGGAAGCCGTAGCCGCCGAGAACCTCGCCGACGCCGTACGACGCGATCAGCGCCGCGAGCGCGAGCAGCGACTCGCCCCGCTCCGCCACCCGCAGGGCTCGGTTGCTGGACCGGAACGCGACGTAGGCGAGCAGCTTCCCGACCACGACCCCGGCCAGGACGCCGATCACGACCTTGGCGACCAGGTAGAAGCCCACCCACTCCAGCGCCCAGCTCGACACCGCTCCTTGGGTGGCGAGCAGGATCGCCGCGTAGACGAACGGGAAGGCGAGACCATCGTTGAGACCCGCCTCCGAGGTGAGCGTGAACCGGAGCTCGTCGCTCTCGTCGACCTCGTGGTCACCGGTCTGCGGGCCGGCCACCTGTACGTCGGAGGCGAGCACCGGGTCGGTGGGTGCCAGCGCCGCGCCCAGCAGCAGCGCAACCGCCGGGGCGAGTCCGGCTGCCCAGCCGAGAACGGCGATCGCGGCGATGCTGAGCGGCATCCCGATCGCAAGCAGCCGCCATGTCGGAGACCACTGCCTCCAGCTCCGCCAGCTGCGGACCTCGAGCGGACGGTCGATCGCCAGCCCGACACCCATCAGCGCCACGATGACGACCAGCTCGGTGGTGTGCTCGATCGCGACCCGGTTGTCCTGCGGGTCCAGCGGCAGGCCGTCGGGCAGCGGGGTGAGCCCGATCAGCATCCCGACCCCGACCAGCACCATCGGTGCCGAGATGGCCCATCGGCTGAGCAGATCGGGGAGCACGATCGCCAGCAGGAGGCTGGCGCCGGCCACCACGTAGGCAAGGTCCGCAGTCATGATCACTCGCCCCGTTTCGTCGCGTTGGAGGTGCGCTCGGACGGTCTCGTTGCCCACCAGGTTACGTACGTTTCAGTCGGCTCGAGCCTGCCCGACGCGCCGAGCGGGTACCTGAAGCGCATGCGAGCGATGTGGACGGACCGCCCCGACTCCCCGGACCAGACCCCGAACCCCGACCTGTTTCCCGAGGACGACCGCTTCGACGACGTCGTGGTCGGCGCGGGAATCACCGGGCTGACCGTCGGCCTGCTGCTGGCGCGAGCCGGACGCCGGGTGGGCGTCGTCGAGGCCCGCCGGATGGGTTCGGGAACCACAGGACGTACGACGGGGAAGCTCTCGCTGCTCCAAGGGATCAGGCTCTCCCAGATCCTGGGCGCCCAGTCGCACCATGTCGCCCAGGCGTACGTCGATGCGAACCGCGAGGGCCAGCAGTGGCTGCTGGGCTTCTGCACGGAGCACGACGTCCCCGTCCAGACCCGTGACGCGGTGACCTATGCGAGCGCTGACAGTGAGCTGGCGAAGGTCCGAGAAGAGCATGAGGCCGCCCGCTCGCTCGGCCTGGACGTACGCTGGGCCGACCGTCTCGACGTCCCGTTTCCGCTCGCGGGGGCGACGGTGCTGGCGGATCAGGTGCAGTTCGACCCGATGGATGTCCTCGGTGCCCTCGCCGCGCAGCTGCGCAGCCACGGCGGGACGGTGCACGAGGGCCGGCGGGTGATGGGGGTGTCGGTGCGGGGGACGCCGGAGATCACGCTCGACGACGGGCGCGTGCTTGGCGCCGAGAACGTCGTGCTCGCGACCGGGGTGCCGACCCTGGATCGGGGCCTCTACTTCGCCAAGGTCGAGCCGAAGCGCTCCTATCTCCTCGCCTTCGAAGGCGTCGAGATCCCGCCGGGGATGTATCTCTCGGCGGCCTCGTCGAGCAGATCGATCCGCGGCGTACCCGGAGACGCCACCTCCGCGCCCCGACTCCTCGTCGGTGGCGCCGGGCACGTCGTCGGCCGCACCGAGTCCGAGCTGAGCCGAGTCCACGAGCTGCGGGAGTGGACCGCGCGCTACTTCGACGGCGCGGTGGAGACACACACCTGGTCCGCGCAGGACTACGCGTCGCACGACGGGATCCCCTTCGTGGGCAAGCTGCCCCGCGGTGGCGGCCGCATCCACCTCGCTACCGGTTACGACAAGTGGGGACTCACCAACGGCGTAGCCGCGGCGCGAAGCATCGCCGGCCAGATCCTGGGGTCGACGCCCAGCTGGGCGAAGGTGCTGGGGCGACGGATCACGCGCCCCAGCGGCGCGGCCCGGATCGCCGGGCTCAACGGCGGCGTCGGTCTGGCCGCGGCCCGGTCGCTGGCGCGGGCCGAGTCCTCGACAGCGCGCGTCCCCGCCGCGGAGGGCGCCGGGACCGTGGGCCGCGACGGCCTCCTGCCGGTCGGCGCCTCCAGGGTGGAGGGACGTACGTGTCGCGTGGTCGCGCTCTGCACCCACCTGGGCGGCACGCTGCGCTGGAACGACGCGGAGAAGAGCTGGGACTGCCCGTTGCACGGGTCCCGCTTCTCGGCGAGCGGTGAGGTCCTGGAGGGGCCGGCCACCAAGGCGCTCGCTCGACGTGACGCGTCGCGCGAGGCGTGATCGGGAGGACTCACCGAACCGCCTCGCCGTCACCGACCGGTCGCGGAGTCTCCAGGCAGCGCCGGATGTCGGTGACGATGCTTCCGGCCGTGAAGAGCTCGTCGTCGGAGGACTCGCGCACACGTACGGCATGGATCTGGTCGACGAGGCCGGCCAGGGTCTCGCCCGCCGCCGCCCTGGCGCCGAGGTCGACGGTCCGCCCGTCTCCGGACTCGACCAGGTCCGCGAGCGCGAGCAGTGCTCGGGCGGTCGCGGGGCGCAGCTGCGGGCCGAGCCCCACGCGCTCGTTCTCCGCGCGCTCCTCCTCTTCCAGGAGCTGGGTCAGACCCTCGACGAGGATGCACACCCGCTCGAGGTTCGCGGCCTGCTCGAACTGTCGGTCCAGAAGGCTTCGATGGCGTGCCAGCCGCCGGTTGGCACGCGACGCTTCGAGGACGAGATGTCTCGCGTCGCGCATACGCTGCAGGGCAGGCTCGAGCTGTGCCCGACGTTCACCCCACTCGGTCTCGGTCGGTGGGCCGTCTCCTTGGAGAGCATGTGCCAGCTGCCGGAGCTGGACGATCACCTCTGCGCGGGACGTCGCGCATCGCCTCGTCTGCAGGCCCGAGAGGCAGCTGTGGGAAGAGCACGATCGCCACGACGCCGATCATGGCGCCGATCAGGGTGAGCCCGCCGTAGGCACTCACGAACGCGACCGGATCCTCGCCTCCGATGATCAGTACGAACAGGGCTGCCGTCGGGACCCATTGCCCCATGCCACCGAGCAGACGCCAGTTCACCGCCATCGTGCCCAGGCCGATCACCAGCGCCGCCGTCCACGCGCTGGGCTCCAGGATCGCCGCGGTGACCAGCGCGATCGCCGAGCCCAGCCAGATGCTGAGGACGCTCTGGACCGCGTTACGGACCGAACCCATCACGGTCGACGACATCGCCACCACGGCCCCCAGCGGCGCGTAATAGGGGAACTCGCCGGCCGGGCCCGGGAAGACCGCACCGACCCAGAAGGCGATCGCCCCCGCGCCTGCCGCTCTCAGGGCGAGACCCCACGGCAGGCTGCGTACGCGCGCCTGGATGTCGGTCGGAGGTCGGATGAGGGGAGTTGCCATCTGTGTCAGCGGACGCATGCGAGTAGCGGACGAGACATGATCTGACTGGTACCCCGGACGGTACGTGTTCATGACCTCGGTCGGCGGTGTGATTCAGACCCGTGGCGTCGTCCTCGCCGAGTTCGTCGCCTGGCTCCCTGACTCTCGTCGGGGTGTTGTCTGCAGCTCCTGGACGGGCCGTTATATTGGCTCCCGATGTCTATCGTCGAGGTGAGGTTTGGCCCGGTTGAACATGTCGACCGCCGGTCTGCGCGTCCCCACCATCGCTTGCCAGCGTCTCGCGCGCCACGCAGTCTGAGTCAGCCCGCTTGATCGAGTTCCTCACCCTCACCGGGGTCGCTCTGCTGGTGTTCGTCGTCGCCGCGCTCGTCCAGGCGGTGACCGGTTTCGGGTCCGTCCTCGCTGCAGTGCCGGGCCTGCTCCTGGTGACCGACCCCGCCCGCGCCGTGGTCGCCGCGACGGCGGTGAGTCTCGTCCTCACGGCGGGCATCGCGCTGCGTGAGCGTGCGTACGTCGACCGGCGGGACAGCCTCCTGCTGACTCTGACGGGGATCATCGGGATGCCCGTCGGGCTGGTGCTGCTGACCGTGGCCGACGAGCGTCTCCTCACGGCGGGGATAGCCGTGGTGATGCTGGTCCTGGTGCTGCTGATGGCGCTCATGCCGAAGGTCGGCCGCCGCGGTCTGCCGGTGGCAGGCATCGTGAGCGGGGGGCTGCTGACGTCGACCGGGATGAACGGCCCTCCTCTGGTGATGGTGCTCATCGACCGCGAACCGAGGCGCTATCGCGCGACCCTGCAGGCGGTGTTCGCTGGTCAGGACCTGGTCGCGGTCGCTGCCTTCCTCGTCCTCGGCCACGTCGACGTCGAGGTGCTGCTGCTCGTTGTCGGTGGGGTGGCCGGGCTGCCCGTCGGCTGGCGGTTGGGTGACGCGCTCTTCCACCGCGTGCCGCGGGAACGGCTGCGCCCGCTCGTCATCGGAACACTCGTCGTCTCGGCCGCTGTGGTGCTGGTGAACTCGGTCGTCTGAGGTGGCAAGGCAGAACGCGTGACGGGCATCACAACAGAAACGTCGCTGACACCGGGGCGGGGATCCGCTCCTCCCGTGGATCGGCACAATGACGCGGCCGAGGGTCGCCACCCACAGCTCGCGACCCCTGACCGTCTAGGAGCCCCCGCCCCGTGCCGTCCCCTCATCACCGGACCGTCATCTATCGCGCGCTCGCCAGCGTTGCCGCCTCGGCCGTGCTCGTGGCCACCGTCCCGTGGACCCTCACCCCGCCGGCCTCAGCCGCCGACGAGACCGATCCCGCGCCGGACGCCATCCAGCGCATGCAGCTCGTGCTGGACTCGTCGGGCTCGATGGCGGAACCCGCGGGCGGTGGGGGCACCAAGATCGACGCCGCCCGTACCGCTCTCGACAACGTCGTCGACACCCTTCCCGATGAAGCCGAGGTCGGGATGCGCGTCTACGGCGCCACCGTCGACTCGGGGGCGGGGGCCTGCACCGACTCCCAAGAGGTGGTCCCCACTGCCACCGACAACCGTGACGAGCTGCGCGCCGCGATCGACGACTACAAGCCCCTCGGCGAGACGCCGATCGGCTATGCCCTCCAGCAGGCGGCGAAGGACTTGGGCTCCGACGGCAAGCGCACGATCGCGCTCGTCTCCGATGGCGAGGCCACCTGCCGACCCGACCCGTGCAAGGTCGCCAAGGCGCTGTCGAAGGACGGCCTGGACCTTCGCGTCGACGTGGTCGGTCTGTCGGTCGACGCCAAGGCCCGCAAGCAGCTGCGCTGCATCGCCGAGGCGGGCAACGGGTCGTACTACGACGCCGACTCCGCCGAGGACATGACCGACAGCCTCGAGGTCACCTCGACGCGCGCGTTCCGTCCTTTCCGGTTCACCGGCACCCCGGTCGAGGGCACCAACGAGACCAGCACGGCGCCCACGGTGACCAACGGGCAGTATGTCGACACCTACAGGGGCGAGGACCTGCACTACCGCGTCGAGCGGACCGAGCCGGGCACGACGCTGCACGTCTCCGCACTCACCCGGTCGCCCGACGCTGCCACGGTCTCGGGCCTGAATCTCGACCTCGAAACACCCGGCCGCGGCCTTTGTGGATCATCGAGTCAGAACGTAGATGTCAACATGTTCGGTGCTCGAGCGCTGGTCGCCTCCTCGGCGACCAGCTGGGAGGCGCCGAGCGAACAGCCGGAACGCGATACCAGCGAGTCGCCCGAGCCGGACTCGTGCGCTGACGGGCCTTTCGTGTACGCCGCGCTCAAGCTGCCGGCAGGCGGGGACGCGCTCGTGGGCAAGCCGGTCGAGCTGTTGGTCTCCGAGGAACCACCGCTGGTCCAGGACACCTACGCCGACCTGCCCCCGGCGCAGGACTCGGTCCGGTGGAACCAGATGAAGCCCGCTGCCTCACCCGAGGAGGTCGTGCCGGGAGACACGCTGTCGAATGCACCGGTCGTGAAGGACGGCACGTACTCCGGCGAGCTCCTCGGCGGCGAGACCCAGGTGGTTGCGGTCCCGGTCGACTGGGGGCAGCAGCTACAAGCCCAGGTCGATGTCAACCTCACCGATCGTCTGTGGAAGGCCACCGGGACCTCCTCGAACCTCAACCTCGACATCCTGGGGCCGGATCGCACCAAGACCAGCCCGTCGCTCACGATCGAGAACGAGCCGGAGTGGTGGCGCGACAGCTTCATCAACCTGATGGGCGACGACGTGAAAAGATTCCGCACCGGCGCGACGACACCAGAGATCCGGTATCGAAACCGCGAGGAGGACACCACCCTCAACGGCTCGCGCGCCGGAGTTCGCTTCATCGAGATCAACATGTCGAAGAACGTCAAGGACGGGGTGGCGGTTCCCTACACTCTGACGCTGCAGACCTACGGTGAAGCCGGTGGGGGAGCTCCGGAGTACAACGAGATCGACGGTCTCGTCACCTCCGCCGAGCAGGTCGGCGCACCCCCGAGCGAGTCCACGCCGGAGACGGCGAACCAGGTCGGCGCGACGTCCGGAGACTCGGCCGACGAGACCGACGGTACCGATGGCCAGGGCATTCCGATCTGGCTCCCCATCGGCGGCGGTGTAGCCGTCCTCATTGTTGCGGGGATCGTGCTCGCCGTGATGCGGGCACGACGCTCGTCCTGAGCAGTTCGGCGGAACCGCCGCTCCTTGCGGCGGTTCCGCGGGACCACCGCCGCCAAGTTCTTGCGGCGCTCTGGATCCTGCCCTCGCAGGTTTCGAAGGACCATCTTGAAATGCGAGAAACCCCAGGTCACCCGGCGGAGCGACCGTACCGGCCGCAGAGGGTCAACGCCGTTTGTGGAGCACCATCGAGCCAGGTTGTCCCGAGATGATGTATTTCTGGGAGAAGGTGAGCAGGTCGCTCTCCCCGACGGCTGGTGTGATCGGGCTGTCCATAGGACCTTCGAGGTAGTCGACGAAGTTCTGGTCGTCGTTCTCGCCCATCAGTGGCTCCACGAGGCTGTAGTCATCCTCGAGGACGAGCGGGTAGTCGATGCTGAGCATGGTGCTCGTCGCCATGTCGTAGCGGATCGGCTCGCGGACGCCGTCCTTGGCGACGAACAAGGTCCACGGCTCGAACTTGCCCTTCTCGGCCAGCAGCCAGGTCACACCGGCACTCTTGGCCACCGAGTACTCCTGCTCCCAGCTGTCGTGGGTGCCGGAGATGCCTGGGTCTTCGAGCTCGGAGACGCGCTTGCCGGTCGCGATCTCGTAGACCCCGTCATGAGGACCGAGATCGCCACCCTGACCCAACTCGACGATCATCCAGTCCTTCGAGATCGTTCCCACGTTCGACTTCCACGACGTCTTCCAGGTGTCCTCGCCGGTTGCGCCGTCGATGACGTCGATCGTTCCCGCGCGGGTCTCGTTCTTGGTCGGACGGGTGCCGATGACGTGGTCCCTGGAGACGTGCGTCCCGATGAAACCGTCCTTCCGCCAGCGAACCTTCCCGGTTGCTGTGTCGACCCCGACGGTTTCTGCGTGGTGGAGGATCGGTGCTTTGTACGAACCGGGCTCGTTCAAGGTGGAGAGGTCGGAGTCTGACCAGGCTTGATGCACGGAGTAGACCATCGTGTCGCCGACGGTGCCGACGATGTCGAACCTGTTCGACGCCGTGCGGCCGCCGGGCCCGGTGCCCTTCGGTGTCCAGTGGAGGACCGACGCCGACCACTTCGGGGCGCCGGAGCTCGAATCGAGAGCGACGACGCCCTGCGGCGTGCGGCCGCGGTCGTCGCTGCACATGATCGGAACGAAGGCCGCCCCGCTGCCGACGTACGTCCGATTCTGTCCGTAGTAGAGACAGTCGGTGAGGCCCGCTGCCTTGCGAAGGTCGAGATCACTCGACCGCCACTGCTCCTTGCCGGTCGCGGGGTCGATGCCGACCACGTTGTTCAGGTAGGTGACCTTGCGGTCCGGTACGCCCTGCACCAGGAGCAGCGAGTCGTCCAGGTAGACCTGTTCGGCGCTGCCGTTCTTCCTCACCAGCTTCGACTTCACCAGGTCGATGACCGGCTCGTACTCAGGCCACGTGCGCGGCTCCGCCGACTCCGTGGGCGAAGCACTCGCGCTCTCCTCGCCCTCGGAGCGCGAGAGGTTCACCCCGCAGCCGCTTCCCAGCAGAAGCAGTACGCCGCACGCGGAAGCAGCCTTGATCGTGCTCTTACGCATTTCACTCCCCGAGATCGCCCAGGCCCGGCCGTGCCGGACGCAGATCCGACAATAACTGCCACGAGCTTCGTACCGACGACTTGCCCGCCGCCGCGGTGGTTACTCTGTGGAACATCGCCTCGAGGGAGTGGGTCCGTTGGCAGTGCAGGAGCAGCGAAGAACCGGTCGGCCGCCGTCGATGGTGGACGGCAAGACCGTGCCGCAGCGGATCCTGGCCGCCGCCCTGGAGCTGTTCGCGGAGAAGGGCTTCGAGAGCACGTCGGTCCAGGACGTGGTGGCGGCGGCCGGTGTCACCAAGGGCGCGATGTACCACTACTTCAGCTCCAAGGAAGACCTGCTCTACGAGATCTACGGCCGGGTGCTCCGGATGCAGATGGAGCGGCTGGACGAGGCTGTCGCGCAGGAGGGGCCGGTCGAGGATCGGCTGCGAGCAGCCTGCGCGGACGTGGTCGTGACCACGGCGAACAACCTCGAGGGCACCACGATCTTCTTCCGCTCGCTGCATCAGATGAGCGCGGAGAAGCAGCAGGAGGTACGCCGCGAGCGCCGCCGCTACCACGAGACCTTCCGTGGCCTGATCGTCGAGGGCCAGGAGAGCGGCGCCTTCCGTGACGACGTGAGCGCGGACCTGTGCGTCGACTACTTCTTCGGATCCGTGCACCACCTCCCGATGTGGCTGAAGCCGACCGGTCGCCTCACGGCCGAGGAGGTGGGCAGGTCGTTCGCGGAGCTGTTCATCGCCGGCCTGGTCACTCGCTGAGCGCCGCCACGAGCACGCTCTGATCGCCGGATCGCGGAAAGCCCGCGATCCGGCGAGATGGTTGACGTGATCGGGATCACTGAGGCAGGCTATGCGACGCCGCACTAAGCAACTGCTTAGTTTGTAAGAGGAGGCCACATGCCTGAAGCCGTCATCGTCGCCACAGCTCGCTCGCCGATCGGTAGGGCGGTGAAGGGGTCGCTCAAGGACATGCGCCCCGACGACCTCGCCGTCCAGATGGTGCAGGCCGTGCTGGCCAAGGTGCCCGAGCTCGACCCGCGCGAGATCGACGACCTGATGCTGGGCGTCGGGCAACCCGCCGGTGAGGCCGGCAACAACCTCGGCCGCGCGGTCTCCGTGCTGGCGGGGATGGACCACCTGCCCGGCACCACCGTGAACCGCTACTGCTCCTCGAGCCTGCAGACCACCCGGATGGCGCTGCACGCGATCAGGGCGGGGGAGGGCGACGCCTTCCTCTCCGTCGGGGTGGAGACGGTCAGCCGCTACTTCAAGGGCAATGCCGACGGTCTGCCCGACACCCAGAACCCGCTGTTCGACGACGCCCAGGCGCGTACGGAGAAGCTCGCCGCCGGCGGCGAGGCCTGGCAGGACCCGCGAGACGGGGGAGCGCTTCCCGACCTCTACATCGCGATGGGCCAGACCGCCGAGAACGTCGCCCAGGTCAACGGGGTCACCCGAGCGGACCAGGACGCGTTCGGCGTACGCAGCCAGAACCGCGCCGAGCAGGCCATCGCCGACGGCTTCTGGGCCAAGGACATCACCCCGGTCACGCTGCCGGACGGCACCGTGGTCAGCGCCGACGACGGCCCCCGCGCCGGCGTCACCCTGGAGGCCGTCTCAGCGCTCAAGCCGGTCTTCCGCCCCGACGGCACCGTCACCGCCGGCAACTGCTGCCCGCTCAACGACGGCGCTGCCGCGGTCATGATCATGTCCGACACCAAGGCGAAGCAGCTCGGCCTGACCCCGCTCGCCCGGATCGTGAGCACCGGCGTCAGCGGCCTCTCGCCCGAGATCATGGGTCTCGGCCCGGTCGACGCGTCCCGGCAGGCGCTGGCGCGGGCCGGTCTCTCGATCGACGACATCGACCTGGTGGAGATCAACGAGGCCTTCGCCGCCCAGGTGCTCGCCTCGGCACGAGAGCTGGGCATCGCCGAGGACCGCCTCAACGTCAACGGCGGCGCGATCGCGATCGGCCACCCCTTCGGCATGACCGGTGCGCGCATCACCAGCACGCTGATCAACTCCCTGCAGCACCACGACAAGCAGTTCGGCCTCGAGACCATGTGCGTCGGTGGCGGCCAGGGCATGGCGATGGTGTTGGAGCGGCTCTCTTGAGCCGTCCTTTCCTCAGCCCGACAACCTCAGGAGTGAACACATGACCCGAACCGCCATCGTCACCGGAGCCGCTCGCGGCATTGGAGCCGGCGTCGCCAAACGCCTCGCCGCCGACGGGATGTCCGTCGCCGTGCTCGACCTCGACGAGACCGCCTGCAAGCGTGTGGTCGACGAGATCGAGGCCGCCGGGGGCCGAGCCATCGCCGTCGGCGCCGACGTCGCCGACGAGGAGCAGGTCACCGGAGCGGTCGACCGCGTCGTACGCGAGCTCGGCGCTCCGACCGTCCTGGTCAACAACGCCGGGATCATCCGCGACAACCTGCTCTTCAAGATGAGCCTCGACGACTGGGACTCGGTGATGAGCGTGCACCTGCGCGGCTCGTTCCTGCTGACCCGCGCGGTCGAGAGCCACATGCGTGAAGCCGGCTGGGGCCGGATCGTCAATCTGTCGAGCACCTCGGCGCTCGGCAACCGTGGCCAGGCCAACTACGCCGCCGCGAAGGCCGGCGTGCAGGGTTTCACCAAGACGCTCGCCCTCGAGCTCGGCCGCTACGGCGTGACCGCCAACGCCATCGCCCCCGGGTTCATCGAGACGGAGATGACCGCGGCCACGGCCGAGCGGATCGGCGTACCGTTCGAGGACTTCAAGAAGGGTGCGGCCGCCCAGATCCCGGTGGCGCGCACCGGCAAGCCGGAGGACATCGCCCACGCGGTCTCGTTCTTCGCCAGCGAGGGTGCAGGGTTCGTCTCGGGCCAGGTGCTCTACGTCGCGGGAGGGCCGAAGGCATGAGGACCTTCAACGGCATCGAGGAGCTCGCGGCGGCTGTCGGCACGCACCTGGGTCACTCCGAGTGGCACTCCGTCGACCAGAAGCAGATCGACCTGTTCGCCGATGCGACCGGTGACCACCAGTGGATCCACATCGACACCGAGAAGGCGCAGGCGGGCCCGTTCGGGACGACCGTCGCGCACGGCTTCCTGACCCTCTCGCTGGTGCCGATGCTCGCCTCCCAGGTCTACCGGCTCGAGGGCGTGAAGATGGGTGTCAACTACGGCGCCAACAAGCTGCGCTTCCCGTCCCCGGTGCCGGTCGACTCCCGCGTACGTGCCGGTGTCGAGCTGCTCGCCGTCACGCCGAGCTCGCTCGGCTACCAGATCGCCACCCGGGTGACCATCGAGCGCGACGGCGGCGACAAGCCGGCCTGCGTGGTCGAGTCGCTCGCTGTCGTCGTCCCCTGAGCCCGTCCCAGCCACGAAGGAGCAAACAGAACCGATGTCGTTCAACCTCGCCACCATGCTGCGGGAGTCCGCGACCGCGCGGCCCGACAAGCCACTGATGTACGCCGGCGACGCGGCGTTCACCTATGCCGAGGTCGACGCGCTCTCGGGAAGGGTCGCGGCATCGCTGCGCGCCCTCGGGCTCGAGCCGGGTGACAAGGTCGCCGTGCAGCTGCCGAACCTGCCGCAGTTCGTCTTCTGCTACTTCGGCATCCTCAAGGCGGGCCTGACGATGGTGCCGCTCAACCCGCTGCTCACCGGTCCCGAGGTGGCCTACCACTTGGGTGACAGCGACGCCCGGCTGCTGGTCACCTTCGAGTCGCTGGCAGCGGCGGGCATGGCCGGAGCACGATCGGCCGGGGACGTACCGACGTACGTCGCCACCCTCGGCGGCTCGGTGCCGGAGGGTGCGCGCTCGTTCGACGAGCTGCTGGCCGCCGAGGACGGCGGCGACATCTACGCGACCTCCTCCGACGACACCGCGGTGCTGCTCTACACCAGTGGCACCACGGGCAAGCCGAAGGGAGCCGAGCTCACCCACTTCCAGCTCTACATGAACTGCACGGTGGCGGGCGAGCTCTTCGAGGTCAGCGCCGAGGACGTCACCTTGGCGGTGCTGCCGTTCTTCCACGTGTTCGGGCTCTCCAGCGTCCTCAACAACGTCGTCCGGTTCGGTGCCGGCCTAGTTCTCCAACCGCGCTTCGAGGCGAAGGTCGCGCTCGACGCTCTGGAGAAGCACCGGTGCACGATCTTCGCCGGCGTGCCGACGATGTACGTCGCGCTGCTTCAGGAGGACCTCGTCGCCCGTGACCTCTCCGCGCTCCGGGCGTGCATCTCGGGTGGCGCCTCGATCCCCGGCGAGGTGATCCGCGAGTTCGAGGAGCAGGTTCCCGGCGTCGTGATCCTCGAGGGCTACGGGCTGTCGGAGACGGCGAGCACGACGACCTTCAACGTCAGCGCCGAGCAGCGCAAGGTGCTCTCGGTCGGCAAGCAGATCTGGGGCGTCGAGGTGCGCGTCGTCGACCCCGAGGGCAACCCGCTGCCGCCGGGCGAGGACAACGTCGGCGAGATCGTCGTGCGGGGCCACAACGTGATGAAGGGCTACTACAACCGCCCGGATGCCACCGCGTCGGCGATCAAGAACGGCTGGTTCCACACCGGCGACCTCGGCTACCAGGACGACGAGGGCTACTTCTTCGTCGTCGACCGGCTCAAGGACCTCGTCATCCGCGGCGGCTACAACGTCTATCCGCGCGAGGTGGAAGAGGTTCTCTACGAGCACCCCGACGTCGTCGAGGCCGCCGTCATCGGCCGCCCCGACGAACGGCTGGGGGAGGAGGTCGTCGCCTTCGTCGCGCTCAAGCCAGGAGCCGGCGTCGGCCCGGCGGAGCTCACTGCACACTGCAAGGAGCGGCTGGCGGCGTACAAGTACCCTCGCGACCTGCAGGTGCTCGAGGCGCTCCCGAAGGGTGCGACAGGCAAGATCCTCAAGCGTGAGCTGAGGCGCTGAGCGGGCCGAATGCCGTGCTGATCGGTCGAGAGACCGGCTCCCGCGGGGTCAGTCCTATCGGCCTGTGCTGGTCCCCACGGCGTACGCCGGAAGCTCAGCCGCCAGCGATGCGAGCAGCTTGAGCCGGTCGGCTGAGGGGGTGCCGGGCTCGGCGGTGTAGACCATCAGGACCTGTCCGGGCTCGGCGGTGACGGCGAGCTCCTCGTAGGCCAGGGTGACCTCGCCGACCTCGGGATGGTGGAACCGTTTGGTGCCGGCTCCGTGGGTGCGTACGTCGTGGGCGCCCCAGAGGCGGCGGAAGGTGTCGCTTCGGGTGGAGAGCTCGCCGACGAGGTCTTGGAAGACCCGGTCGTGGGGGTCGCGGGCGGCCTCGGCGCGCATGATGGCGACGCACATCTGGGCGAAGAGGTCCCAGTCCGGGTAGAAGTCGCGCGATGCGGGGTCGAGAAACTGGAACCTGGCCAGGTTGGGGATGCGGCCGCCGTCGCCGATGAGCGGGGTGTAGAACGCTCGTCCCAGCGGGTTGGTGGCGAGCAGGTTCTGGTGGCTGTCGCGTACGAACGCGATGCCCTCGGTGATCGAGTCGAGTGCCCACTGCAACGACGGTCGTGGGGGAGCGGGCTTCGACGGGCGTCGCCGGGCCCGGGCTGAGGTCGGGATGCCGTCGGCGGTGCGGGCGAGGTCGAGCAGTGGGCGCGTTCGGTGTCGTCGAGCTGGAGCGCGTTGGAGATGCCCCGTGCCTGGGCTGTGTGGTTACTACATGGTGCTGCGCGCGATCTAGTAGCACGCGGCCAATCGCGGCGCACCGCCCGCTCCCCGAGCCGGTGGGGGCTGATTGCCTGTGGGGCCGCATCGCCGAGAAGTTGCCCACGGGTCGGGGCCCATCGGCGAGGACGAGGAACGCCGGTCGGCTCTGCTCGCGGTGTCGGACTACGACCCCAGATGGCCTCCGGCTCTGCCAAAGAAGCGGTATGCGGCGCCAGCCGATGTGCGAGTCCTCGGAGGTACGCCCAGTCGGTGTTGACCCAGGACGAGTGGAGGCAAGCAAAAGGCTGATGATTTGTGTCAGCCGCGGGTCTACTGGGCGCCTGGTGCTGGACGTGTGACCGGTGGTGTCCTTCATGTGGCCTATGCCACAGGAACCCGTTGACGTCCGACGAGAGGTGTGACAGCGTTCGCCTTGAAGTTGAGCCCGACTTCATATTCGGAGGTGTCCCGTGTCAACTGAAACCCACCGCATCGCAACCAGCAAGGCGATCCGCAGTTTCGTGCCGCTACTGCTGATGGCCTACTTCATGGCCTTCGTTGACCGCTCGAACGTCGGTCTAGCCAAGAACGACCTCGAGGTCGACGTTGGGATCAGTGCCACGGCGTACGGGCTCGGCGCGGGGATCTTCTTCCTCAGTTACGCGCTGCTCGAGATCCCCAGCAACCTGATCCTCCACCGGATCGGCCCGCGGATCTGGATCGCCCGCATCGCGGTCACCTGGGGTCTGCTCTCCTCGGCGATGATGTTCATCAACTCCGAGCTGACCTTCTATATCCTGCGGTTCCTGCTCGGCGCCGCCGAGGCCGGCCTCTACCCGGCGCTGATGTACGTCGTCACACTCTGGTTCGCCCAGGAGGACCGCGCCCGGGTGGTCGGATACATCCTGATCGCCTCCTCGCTCGCGTACGCACTCGGTAACCCCATCGGCGGGGCCCTGATGACGCTGGAGGGCACCCTCGGTCTGCACGGCTGGCAGTGGCTCTTCTTCATCGAGGGCATCCCGGCCGTCCTCATCGGCATCGCGATCTGGTTCAAACTGCCCGACCGCCCGCACGACGCCACCTTCCTCACCACCGAGGAGGCCGACGCACTGGTCCGGGAGGCGGCCGTACCCGCTAAGGAGCAGATCCGCGGCAACCTCTCCGCCGGCTTCAAGAATCCTGTGATCCTGCTGGTTGCGGCGATCTACTTCCTCAACCAGGTGATCACCTACGGGACGATCTTCTTCGTGCCCTCCGTGGTGGAGGCGATGGGCGTCGACGGCTCCTTCACGATCGGCCTGCTGGCTGGTGCCATCGGGCTCGGCTCGATCCTCGGCGTGCTCGTCTTCCCGCGCTGGCTGCGCCGGGCCGGCAACGAGTTGCCTTTCATCGCGCTCGCCTCGGCCGGCACAGTGGTCTTTTCGGCGGTGTTCCTGCTCGTCCAGGTCTCCGCGGTGCAGTACTTCATGCTGATGTGCTCGGCCTTCATGTTCACTGGTGTGCTGCCGATGTTCTGGTCGGTCGCGATGGCCCGGGTGTCGGGCAAGATGGCGGCCGCCGTCCTCGCCTTCATCAACACCATCGGCCTCACCGGCGGCTTCGTCGGTCCCTACCTGTTCGGCATCGCCGAGGACCTCACCGGCGACCCGGCTGCCGGCTTGGTCGTGGTCCTGCTCTCCAGTGTGATCAGCCTGCTGCTCACCCCCCTCCTGATCTGGTCGGTACGCCGCGGCCGCACCGAGTACGCCACCGAGCCGGAGCCCGAGCCCAGCGCCTGACGACACGCAACGACGCTTTCGATCAACATCGGCGGTGCTGTCGGATCTCTGATTCCACCTGAGATCCGACAGCACCGTCCGAGGGTGACCCTTCGACGGCGTCAGTCTTCGCCGTCGCTTGGGCCGGCGGGTCGGATCAAGCTGGAGACGATCACCTGCATCGTCGAGGCCACCTCTGATTTCGGCCCTCCGCGGACTGCTGGAGGGCAACTGGCGCGCAGTCGAGAACACGCTGGTCATACCGGTCTCGCTGTTGAGTCCAGCCGAGGCCTTGGTGGCTGGCGCTGGTCAGGGTTGTGGTCCCTGGATGGTGTCGAGCATGCCGCAATCAACCGGAAGGGAGTGCGCGGCGAATCTCTCTTGAACATGGATTCATATTCATAATAAGGTCGGGGGCATGCGAGCGATCCAGATCACACGGCTTGATGGCCCTGAGTCCGTGGAGCTTTCCGACATCCCTGACCCCGTCGATGACACCTCGGTGATCATCGAGGTCAAGGCGGCCGGCGTGGCCTTCCCTGAGCTGCTACAGACCCGTGGGCTCTACCAGGTCAAGCCCGAGCTTCCCTTCGTACCCGGCGCCGAAGTCGCGGGAGTGGTGGTTTCCGCGCCGGAGGGCGCTGGGCTCGCTACCGGTGACCGCGTGGCGTCCCTGTGTCTTCTCGGTGGCTTCGCTGCGAAGGTCGCGGCCCGCGCCGATCTCACCTTCAAGTTGCCCGACGAGGTCACCTTCGAGGAAGGAGCGGCGTTCCTGTTCAACTACGCGACCGTCTATTTCGCGCTCATCGAGCGCGGTGAGATGAGGGAGGGCGATCGGGTCCTCATCCATGGCGCCGCCGGCGGTATCGGGACTGCGGCCATCCAGGTGGCCAAGGCATTCGGTGCGGGCACCGTGACTGCGGTGGTCTCGACCGACGAGAAGGGTCAGATCGCCACCGATGCCGGAGCCGACGAGTATGTCCTGGCCGACGGCTTCCTCGAAAGCGTCGGCCGCGCCAGCGTTGATCTCGTGGTCGACCCGGTTGGCGGCGACCGCTTCACCGACTCACTACGCGCGCTGCGAGAGCACGGCCGACTGCTGGTCATCGGCTTCACCGGCGGTTCGATCCCAGAGGTGAAGGTCAATCGACTTCTGCTCAACAACATCTCCGTGGTCGGTGTTGGCTGGGGCGCGTACTCCCTGGGCAGGCCAGGCCACGTCGCCACCCAGTGGGAGGCCATGCGGCCCCATCTCGCCAGCGGCGCGCTCAAGCCCGTTCTCGGCCCGACATTTCCGCTCGAGAAGGCGAGCGAGTCCCTGATCTCACTCGAGCAACGGTCCGCGACTGGGAAGGTGGTACTCACCGTATGAGCCTGACGACCCCGACGCGCCAGGGGCTTCCGAGCGTCGCCGCCGTCGAGACCCTGGGTCGCCCCTTCTCCCGTCTCGTACCGCCCGAGTGGAAGGACGAGAACGGTCACGTCAACGTGTGTCATCACTTCGCCTTCCACATGGACGTCAACATTGCCTGCTTCCGGCAGTTCGGCGTCGACGAGGCCTACGTCCGAGACCGTGGGCTCAGCACTTTCAGCATCGAGCAGAACATCCGCTACTACGACGAGGTGCTGGTGGGTCACCAGGTCAGCGGGTATGTCCGCATCCTCGACGTCAGCCCCAAGCTTGTGCACGCGATCTCGGTCGTCGTCGACGAGACCACCGGTCGGATCGCCAACACGGTCGAGTTCGTCGAGGGCCACGTCGATCTCACGACTCGGCGTACCACCCCCTGGCCGGCAGACCTGCTCAAGGCACTTGAGACGCGCCTCGCCGAGCACCGGGCCCTCGAATGGTCCCTACCACTCAGCGCTGGCGTAGGCCTGCGCGGCAACTGAGCGGCGAACCATGGCGCGCACGGCAGGAGCACCACCGCACAGCGGGTGCTCTCAGACATCACGGGACCAGGGCGTCGCGACCTCCAGGATCGACGCCGAGCTCGCGGCCCGTGCCTCGGCGAGCGCTCTGCCAGTTAGACCGATCTGAGGCGTTCTCGCGCTACAGACCCACCACACACCTGCATTCCAGAGGAGAACCATGAGCAACGAACCGCGCACCGCCATCGTCACCGGGGCAGCCCGAGGCATCGGCGCCGGAGTCGCCCAGCGTCTGGCGGCTGACGGCATGAAGGTCGTCGTCCTCGACCTCGACGAGGCGGCCTGCGAGCTGGTCGCCAAAGAGATCCGGGAGGCGGGCGGCACCGCTCTGGCCGCCGGTTGCGACGTCTCCGATGAGGCGGCCGTCAAGACCACCGTGGCCCGCGTCGTGGAGGAGGTCGGCGCGCCGACCGTGCTGGTCAACAACGCCGGCATCATCCGCGACAACTTGATCTTCAAGATGACCCTCGAGGATTGGGAGGCTGTGATGGCCGTCCACCTGCGGGGCTCGTTCCTCATGACTCGCGCGTGCCAGACTCACATGACCGAGGCCGGGTTCGGTCGCATCGTCAACCTGTCCAGCGTCTCGGCACTCGGCAACCGGGGTCAGACGAACTACTCTGCGGCTAAGGCAGGACTGCAAGGCTTCACGAAGACACTGGCGATCGAGCTCGGCAAGTTCGGAGTCACGGCAAACGCCATCGGTCCTGGATTCATCGAGACCGAGATGACACAGGCCACCGCGGCCCGGATCGGCGTGCCCTTCTCGGACTTCACTGCGATGGCGGCTGCAGAGATCCCAGTGCAGCGCACCGGTAAGCCCGAGGACATCGCCCACACCGCGTCATTCCTGGTCAGCGAGGGCGCCGGCTTCGTCAGCGGCCAGGTCATCTATGTCGCTGGCGGGCCGCGCGACTGACCTGGCCAGACGAGGAGACGAGCAATGAGCCCAGCAATGAGCCCAGCAATCACCCCAGCAATCACCCCAGCAAGACGCGCCGTCATGGTTGACTTCGGCGGCGTGCTCACCACGAGTGTGATCGAGTCGTTTCGTGCTTTTGGCACCGAGATCGGAGACCGCGACCTGCCGCTGCGGTTGCTGAGTCGCGGCGAGCCCGGTAGCGGCCTGATTGTGGCTCATGAAGAGGGCCGGATCAGCGCGGAGGAGTTCGAGACCGGCTTCGCCGCACTGCTCGGCGAGCGTGGAGTGCAGATCGAGTCCGCGGGCTTGATCGCCCGCCTCCAGGCCAAGGTCAATCCCGACCCCGACATGATCGCGTTGGTGGCAGACCTGCGCGCGGAGGGTCGGCCTGTGGGACTTCTCTCCAACTCGTTCGGCGCTGACCTGTACGACGGCTGGAACCTCTCGGAGATGTTCGACGCGATCACCATCTCGGGCGAGATCGGCGTCCGGAAGCCGTCGCGCCGTGCCTACAGGATCGCGTGCGAGAACCTCGGGGTCGAGCCGGAGGAGACCGTGATGGTCGATGATCTGCAGCAGAACATCCACGCCGCCGCCCGGATCGGTATGGGCGGCGTCGTCCACCGCGATGCCGCGTCCACCCGGGCCGAACTGGCGGTCCTGCTCACCGGGGCGGTGACCGCATGAGCACCCCCGCCTCTCCGATGACCAGCGGCAGGGAGCAGATCGCACTCGATGTCTCGGCGCTCGGGCGCTGGCTAGGTGAGAAGGGTGTCCAAGTCACGGGCGCGCTCACAGCCACCCGGATCGGTCTGGGCCAGTCCAACCTCACATACGCGCTCACGGACGAAGCAGGAGGACGGTGGGTGGCTCGGCGGCCCCCGCTGGGCACGCTGCTCTCTTCCGCCCACGACGTCGCCCGCGAGCACCGGATCCTCTCGGCGCTTGCGCCGACCGATGTCCCCACTCCCGGCGTGATCGGACTGGTCCAAGACCCGGCCGTCTGTGACGCGCCAGTGCTCGTCGTGGAGTTTGTCGACGGGTTGGTGGTTGACCGGATGTCGGTCGCCGAAGACCTCAACGACGCCCAACGCCACCGTTCGGGGCTCGAACTCGCCGCGGTCCTCGCCAAGCTGCACACGCTCGACCTGGCCGATGTCGGCCTGGCGGACCTCGCGAGTCACCAGCCGTATGCCCAGCGGCAGCTGAAGCGTTGGAGCCGGCAGTGGGAGGCCAGCCGCACTCGCGAGCTACCGACCCTCGACCGACTCACCGGCTGGCTACATGACCACGTCCCGACAGAGACCTCTCTGAGCGTGGTCCACGGCGACCTGCACATCCGCAACGTCATACTCGACCCGACGACGACCCAAGTGCGCGCGGCCCTCGACTGGGAGCTGTGCACACTCGGAGACCCGCTCGCCGACCTCGGCACTACGCTGTCCTACTGGCCAGAGCCGGCCGAGCCGTCGATCGGGATGTTCGAGGCCTCCCAACTGCCCGGGTTCGCGACGCGGCGGGAGATCACGTCGGCGTACGCCGCTGCCTCCGGTCGAGATCTCGACGCGCTCACTTTCTGGGAGGTCCTGGGGATGTGGAAGATCGCCATTATCTGCGAGGGCGTGCGCCGCCGCGCGCTCGACGAGCCCGCCAACGCCGCCGAGGGTGGCCCCCCGCCGGTCTCGATGGTCGACGGCATCGTCGATCGCGCGCTCGACCGCGCCCACGCCTGAGTTCACATAGGAGAGAACCTTGATCAACGTCACCGCCGCCATCACTGTCAAGCCCGGCCAGGGGCCGGCCCTCGAGGCCGCATTCGCCGCCGCCCGACCCGACACCTTGCAGGAGCCGGGCTGTTTGCGCTACGACCTGCAGCGCGTTCGCCGCAGCGACGACCGCTACCTCGTGCTCGAGACGTGGGCCTCGCCGGCTGCACTGAAGGAGCACGGCTCCACGGAGCGCTTCGCGGACTTCGGTAAGGCGCTGTCTGAGATCGTGGCCGGCGCTCCCGATGTCACCGTCTACGAGCCGGTGGGGGAGCAGGTCGCGCTCGGCTGACCGTGGCCAACCACGGTCATGGGGGCGCACCACCGTCGGCGATGCGCCCCCTTTTCGTGATGTCGGCTAGCTGGCAGCGCAGGCTCCCGTCACCGTCGGGTCAGCTAACTGACCGCGAGTACCAGCTTGCCGGTGTTGATACCCTTGAAGAGCCCGAGCAGGGCCTCGGGAAACGCCTTCACGCCGCCTTCGAGAACGGTCTCTCGAGCCACCAAGGTGCCGTCGTTGATCATCTGGCCGATCGTGGCGACTGCCTCGGGGTAGCGGTCCTCGTAGTCGAAGACGACGAAGCCGGTCATCGAGGCACGAAACACCAGTAGTGACATGTAGCGACGCGGGCCGTCTGGCAGCTTCTCGGCGTTGTAGCTTGAGACGGCGCCGCAGATCACCACACGTGCGTGCGGAGCCAGGTTGGCCAGGCCCGCGTCGAGGATCTCGCCACCGACGTTGTCGAAGAAGACATCGACCCCCTTGGGCGCAACCTCACGGAGGCGCTTGAGCGGATTTTCGGCCCTGTAGTCGATTGCTTCGTCGAAGCCGATCTCGCGCAGCCACGCGCACTTGTCCTGTCCGCCGGCGATGCCGATCACCCGGGCGCCGCGTGACTTGGCGACCTGGCCCACGATGCTGCCGACCGCGCCTGCCGCGCCTGAGACGAGCACGGTGTCGCCCTCGGCCAGTTTTCCGACGTCGAGCAGGCCGAAGTACGCGGTCATACCGGGCATGCCGAGTGCTCCGAGCCAGGTTGGAGACGGAGCGAGATCGGTGTCGATGCGCGCAAAGGTCTTGTCGTCGGCCGGGGTGCTCAATGCGTGTTCGACGACTCCGAACATGCCCGTCACCGCCGTGCCGACCGGGTAGTCGGGGTGCTCGGAGGCGACGATGGTACCCGTGCCCTGGGCGCGCATGACCTCACCAATGCCGACGGGCGGAATGTAGGAGCGGACGTCGTTGAGCCAGCCGCGCATTGCCGGGTCGAGGGAGAGGTGATCGACTTTGACGAGGACTTGGCCAGTAGTCGGGCCGGGCAGTTCGGCGGTTGTCACCTCCCAGGTGGCGGCGTCGGGGTAGCCCTGCGGCCGCTGGGCGAGGCGTACCTGAGTGGTCGTCGTGGTCACGCGCCCGCCTCGGCCGGGTGCTCGGTGAAGCGACCGATCGACTCGGCGACACAGATCGGCTTGTCGATGCCCTCGCCCTCGAAGTACTGGGTGGTGGTGATCTGTGCCGCAGCGCCGTCGGGCGTCGGGTCGACGGCAGTGATGGTCGCGCGCATGCGGACCTTGTTGCCGACGGGGCGCGGGTGGGGGAAACGCACTTTGTTGTAGCCGTAGTTGAGCGAGTGCATGAAGCCGTCGAAGGCCATCAGTTCTTCCATGAAGGCCGGACCGAGCGACAGCGTGAAAAGACCGTGGCCGATGGTCGTCCCGAAGGGGCCGGCGGCGGCGCGCTCGGTGTTGACGTGGATCCACTGGTGGTCACCCGTGAGGCCGGCGAAGGCGTTGATGTCCTCCTGCGTCAGGGTGTGCCACTCGGTCGGGCCGAGCTCGGTTCCGACCAGGTCGGTCAGCTCTTTGATCGTTGTCGGTCGAAGGATCGTGGACTCGGTCATGGGTTGGCCTCCTGAGAGTGGGCGGGAGGGGCATATGCCCGTGTGTGACGTGACACACGCTAGAGCATATTGAACATGATGTCATGTTTGACGAATGGATGCGATGTGCGTCACACTGCCGTCGGCGCCGGATAGTCGCCACAACGTCCCCGAGTGTCTTGAACGCATCGATGAAAGGCCGCAGCATGACCAACCTTGTCGGGCACATCTGGCGTCATGCCGACGAGAGCCCGGACCGCCCCGGACTCCGTGATGGCGATCGATCTTGGACTTTCGGCCAGATGCGATCACGGATCACAACCATCGCGACCGACCTGCGAGAGCGGGGCGTCGCCATCGACGACCGAGTGCTCATGGTCCTGCCCACCAGTGCCGAGTTCGTCTTCATCTACCACGCGCTGCTGTCCCTGGGTGCGACACCGGTGACCGTGAACCCGCTGTGCGCGCCGCGTGAGATCGAGTACTTCATCGAGGACGCTGGCTGCAGTCTCGCCATCAGCTGGGACGAGTCGACCGACGCGGTCGCCACTGCGACCACCGGCCGCGACCTGCCACTGTGGGTCGTCTCCTCCGGCGAGTTCGACGCACTGCCCGACGACGTACCCCCGGACGATCTGGTCGACGTCGACCCCGACCACGCGGCCGTCCTGCTCTACACCTCCGGCACCACCGGCAAACCCAAGGGTGCGGTGCTGACCCACCGCAACCTGATCTTTACCGGAGACGTCATCTCGCGCGTGCTCGAGACCGGGCCGCAGGACGTCATGGGCACAGCGCTTCCGCTCTTCCATGTCTTTGGGCAGGGATCGGTGATGGCCTCGGTGTACACCGCGGGCAGTTGCTTCTCGGTGATCCGTCCCTTTGATCCAGTGAAGGTGCTCGACACGGTCGCAGAACACCGGCTCACCGGCCTGTCTGGGGTGCCGACCATGTGGATGGCGATGCTCCACGCAGAGACTGATCGACGTCCTGAGGAGTTCGCCCAGCTGCGGGTCGCGTCCTCCGGAGGTGCGGCCATGCCGGTCGAGGTCGCCAAGGCGTTCAAGGCACGCTTCGGCGCGACCATCCTCGACGGCTATGGCCTGTCGGAGACCACCGGCGGCGGCACCGTCAACCTTCCAGAAGGTCTGCGCAAGGAGGGCAGCGTCGGCCAAGCGCTCCCGGGAACGAAGATCGCGATTCTCGATCCTCTGGGCAAGCAGCTGCCGGTCGGCGAGGTCGGCGAAGTCGCGCTGTCCGGCCCGATGGTGATGCGCGAGTACTGGAATCGGCCTGACGCCACCGCGGCCGCCCGCTCGGGCGAGTGGTTCCTGAGTGGCGATCTCGGCCGCGTCGACGACGACGGGCACGTGTACATCGTCGACCGCAAGAAGGACCTCGTCATCCGCGGTGGTTACAACGTCTACCCGCGTGAGGTCGAGGAGGTTCTGTACTCGCACCCCGCGATCCGTCAGGCCGCCGTGGTCGGCGTCCCTGACGAAAGACTGGGCGAGGAGGTGGCTGCGGTGTACGCCGTCGTCGACGGCGCCTCGCTCGAGCCCGGCGAACTCCGTGCCTGGCTGGCCGACAAGCTGGCCGCGTACAAGATCCCCCGGCTCTACCAGGAGGTCCAGGCCCTGCCCACGGGGGCCACGGGCAAGATTCTCAAGCGTGGCATTGACCGTAACAGTCTCCTTACCTCTGGCACGCGTACCAGCCGCCAGACCACGCCCACAGGCTGACCGTGCGTCGGCATCACGCCGCCGCTTCCACCGACGTCATCTCTCTCAAGGAGCCCCATGGAACTCGACAACCTCTTCTCCCTCGCCGGTCGCTCCGCGATCGTCACTGGCGGTTCGCGCGGCATCGGTCGAATGATCGCCGAGGGCTTCGTCCGCTCAGGCGTCCGCACCTACATCACCGCTCGCAAGGCCGAAGCCTGCGACCGCACCGCTAAGGAGCTCTCCGAGCTCGGTCACTGTGTCTCGATTCCGGCCGATGTCTCGTCGATCGCGGGTATCACCGATTTCGTCGCCGCCTTCCGCGAGCACGAGTCGAGCCTCGACATCCTGGTCAACAACGCGGGTGCTGCGTGGGCGGAGCCCTTCGACGAGTTTCCCGAGTCCGGCTGGGACAAGGTGATGGACCTCAACGTGAAGACACCGTTCTTCCTCACTCAAGCACTCAAGAGCGACCTCGTGGCGGCTTCGGGTACCCATCTGGCCAAGGTCATCAACATCGCCTCGATCGACGGCATCTCGCTCAATCCGCTCGAGACGTACTCCTACCATGCGTCGAAGGCCGGCCTGATCCAGTTGACCCGCCGCATGGGGGTGCGGCTGATCGAGGAGGGCATTGCCGTCTCGGCGATCGCCCCCGGCGCATTCGCCTCCAACATGAACAAGGAAGCCCGCGACCACGCCGACAAGATCGTTGGTCACATCCCTGCGAAGCGGATCGGTGCCACGGAGGACATGGCGGGCGCCGCGATCTTCCTTGCATCGAGGGCGGGCGACTACGTCGTTGGTTCGACGATCACGGTGGATGGCGGGGTGACCCACGCCCGGTGAACGCGCCTTCCCGGTGGTCCTCGATGAGGTTGGGGACCACCGGGAAGCGCGTCGGAATGCGATCCTGCTGGGCCTCATGTTCGGGCTGGCCAGTATGGGCTCATCCTCGGCCGCGGTCGCGTTGCCTGCGGTTGCCGAGCACTTCGACCTGGGCCTCGGGGTGGTCGCGTGGACAGTGAGCATCTACGTTCTCTTCCTTGCCGTCTCGACGGCGGTCTACGGCCGGGTGGCCGACCTCGTCGGCGTTCGGGTGCCGCTGTCCTTCGGTGTGTCGCTGATGACGGCCGGGGCCGTGGCCGCGGCGTTTGCTCCCACTTTCGAGATACTTCTGCTCGCCCGAGCCTTCCAGGGGGCCGGCGCGGCCGCCGTGCCCACGCTCGGCGTCACGCTGATTTCCGCGCGTTACTCCGGGTCTGTACGGGGCCTAGCCTTGGGCTGGTTGGCCGCCCTCGGGGCCGTGGTCAGCGGACTTGGGCCGCTGCTCGGCGGGATCACCGAGACGACTCTCGGGTGGCGTGCGGTGATGGCCCTTCCCCTGCTGGGGCTCATGGTTCTTCCGATGTTGTGGCCGATACTCGCCGGCGGTGGGTCCGGCAGCCGCCTCGACGTGCTCGGCGCGGTGCTCGTGGCGGTTACCTCGGCCGGATTGGTCTTGCTGGTCCAATCGCCGTCCACGGGGCTGGCTGTGGCGGGAACGGGTGCGGCCTTGCTGTTGGTCGGTGGCACGATGGTGGTCAGGCACGTACGCCGAAATCCGCTGGGCTTTCTTCCGCACGCAGTGATCTGCAACGGGCGCGTGGTCCGGCCAGCGCTCGCTGCGGCGGCCGCCCCCTCCTGTTGGTTCGCTTTGGTCGTGGCTGTTCCGGCTGTGCTGGTCGAGGAGGGGTGGGCGACCTGGCAGGTCGGCCTGCTGCTGTTGCCTGGAGCTGTGTTGGCCCTATGGGTCCCGCGCCTGGTGAGCAGGCTGCTCGCGACCTGGGGCGGCCCGACGGTGATCGCCATCTCCACGTTGTTTTCCGCGGTGGCGCTCGGCGTCGCCTCGGTTGGCTTGGCGCTGTCCGATCCGCTCTTGGTCGGGCTGGCGGCCGTGATCTTGGCGGTGAGCTTTGGGATGGGGCAGCCGGCCCTGATGACCACCGTCGGCGAGACGGTGGACGCCGACGTTCGGGGAGTGGCTCTGGGTGTCGCCACCCTGGTCTTCCTGGTGGGTGGCAGCGTCGGCTCCGCTGCGGTTGGCGGGCTGGGTGGCGTGATCGGCGTACCAGTCACCGTGGCCTGCTTGGTGCTGGTGCCGGCGCTCGGCCTGCTTGCGATTCTCGTCGACGTACGCCACGACCGCGCGGCAGCCGCAGGGTGATCAGGGTGGCGTTCGCCACACTGACCGGGCTAGTGTGTTGATGTTGACGTCAGTGTCAAATGCCTCGATGGAGGCACCGAACTACCCGATGAGGTGCGATGAGTAAGATCTTGGTGGCGAATCGAGGCGAGATTGCGGTCCGGATCATCCGGGCTCTTCACGAGCTGGGACTAGAGGCTGTCGCGGTGTATCCGGCCGACGATGCCGGATCGCTCCACGTGCGTCGGGCTGACGAGTCTGTCCAACTGCCCGGAACCGGCGCTGCGGCCTACCTTCACGTCGAGGCGATCGTCGCTGCGGCACGCGAAGTCGGAGCCGAGGCCCTCCATCCGGGCTACGGCTTCCTGAGCGAGAACGCCGAGCTCGCCCGGGCCTGCGCGAAGGAGGGGATCCGCTTTATCGGTCCTTCTCCTGAAGTACTTGAACTGTTCGGTGACAAGGCCCGGGCGCGCGAGTTCGCCGTTGCCAACGGCGTGCCCGTCACACCCGGCACCAGCGGTGGCACCTCGCTCGAGGAGATGCAGGCCTTCGCTGTCGAGCACGGCGGCGTGATGATCAAGGCACTCGCCGGTGGCGGCGGCCGCGGTATGCGCGCAGTGCCGGAGCCGACCGCCGAGTTGGTCGCCGACGCCTACGAGCGCTGCGCTTCCGAGGCTCAGTCGGCCTTCGGCAACGACGACCTCTACGTCGAGCGGCTGCTGCCGCATGCCCGGCACATCGAGGTCCAGATCGTCGCCGATGGCCAGGGCGGCGTGCAGCATCTGTGGGAGCGTGACTGCAGCATCCAGCGCCGCCACCAGAAGCTCATCGAGGTCGCCCCCGCAACGGCGCTCGCCGCCGGCCTGCGCGAGCGGATCCTGGCCGCAGCGGTCACGCTTGCCCGGTCGGCCGGCTACCGCGGTATCGGCACGTTCGAGTTCCTCGTGCCAGCTGACGGCAGCGAGGTCTGGTTCATGGAGGCCAACCCGCGTCTGCAGGTGGAGCACACGGTGACCGAGGAGGTCACCGGCGTCGACCTGGTCAAGACCCAGGTCGCCATCGACTCGGGCCGCTCTCTCGCCGACCTCGGCCTTACCGAACCGCCCGCGGTGCGTGGCGTCGCTATTCAGTCCCGTGTCAACGCTGAGACGCTCGACGTTTCGGGCGAGCCGCACCCCGGCGTCGGCACAGTCACCGGGTTCACGCCGCCGACCGGCCCCGGGGTTCGTGTCGACACGTGCGCCTATCCGGGCTACACCGTGAGCCCGCGATATGACTCCCTGCTCGCAAAGGTGATCGTCCATGCTGACGACCTCTCCACCGCGGTCGCGCGCAGCACCGCTGCACTGGCGGAGCTCGAGGTCGAGGGCGTCCCGACGAACGCCGCTCTGCTGCATGGCCTGATGACCCAGCCCGATTTCACCGCTGGTGGCTGGGACACCGGCTACCTGACCGCCCGACTCGACGACCTGCTCGATCACCGCCTCGTGCCGCGCTCCTGCGCGCCGGTCGCGGCGGCCGGCTCGCGCCGTGTGGAGGTGCCGGCCGACGCGACCGCCGTGCGGGCACCGATGGCGGGCGTGATCGTTGCCTTCACCGCGGTGCCGGGTGACGTTGTACGCGCTGGTGCGCCGATGCTCGTGCTCGAGGCGATGAAGATGGAGCACGTGGTGCGGGCTGACCACGACCTCCGCCTGACTCAGACCCTGGTCGAACTGGGTGACCTTGTCGACGCCGCGGCGCCCCTGATGATTGGTGAGGCCGTCGATGCTGACGATACCGGCGTGACCAACGGTCACGTCGTCGAAGACGTGGACGAGGAAGATTGGTCGCCCGAGGTGGCCGAACTGGCCCGCCGCAAGGAGTGGGCGCAGCAGATGGGTGGGCCCGAGAAGGTCTCGCGGGTCCATGCCGCCGGCCGGATGGATGTGCGCTCCCGTGTCGAGGCCTTCGCCGATGCCGGCTCCTTCCGCGAGATCGGCGTGCTGACCGGCTTCGCAACACGGGACGAGTGGGGCGAAGCAACCTCGGTCACGCCAGCGAACTTCGTAGCGGGGGAGGTCCGAGTCGACGGACGTAAGGTTCTCGTCGGTGCGGATGACTTCTCGGTACGCGGCGGTTCTGGAGACATGGCCGTCCACGAGAAGCAGATCTTCTGGGAGAGGTACGCGGGGGAGATGCGGCTGCCAATGGTGCGTCTGCTCGACGGTCAGAGCGGCGGTGGCAGCGTGAAAATGGCTCAGGAGTCCGGCTACACGTACGTCCCGGTCAACCCCGCGTGGGACTCCGTGGTGGACAACCTCTCGGTGGTGCCCGTGGTGGCGGCCGGCCTGGGACCCACCGTCGGTCTGGGGGCCGCACGCCTGGTGATGTCGCACCTGGCTGTGCTCGTCGAGGGCGTCGGGCAGCTCTTCACCGCCGGTCCGCCAGTGGTGAAGGGCGGCACGGGGGAGGACCTCACCAAGGAGGAGCTCGGCGGTGCTGAGATCCATCGAGGCACTGGGAGCGTCGAGCGTTTCGCCAGGGACGAGGCCGAGGCCTTCGACATCGTGCGCCGTTTCCTGTCCTACCTGCCTTCGAGCGTGTATGATCTTCCGCCGGTGGTGCCCAGCAGCGACCCGACTACGCGTCGCGATGAGCTGCTGCTGTCGGCGGTCCCGCGCAACAAGCGCCGGCCTTACGAGATCGAACCGATCATGGAGGCCGTCTTCGATTCTGGATCAGTCTTCACCTATGCCGAATACGGCGACGGAACCGTCACAGCGCTCGCTCGCCTCGATGGGCACCCAGTCGGCGTCATCGCCGCCGACCCGATGCAGGGCGCCACCATGTCGGTCGAGGGCGCATTGGCGATGACCCGTCTGGTCGACCTGTGCGAGACCTTCCACTTGCCCCTGGTCAGCCTCACCGACCAGGCCGGGATGACGATCGGGTCAGTTGCTGAGCGCCGCGCCACCATCCGCCATGGTGCTCGGGCGATAAGTGCCGTCTACCAGACCCGGGTGCCACAGGGCGAGATCATCATGCGGCGCGTGTACGGAGTCGGCGGCGCAGGCATCATCAACAGGCACCGGGCTAACCGGAGTTGGGCGTGGCCGTCGGGCGATTGGGGCTCCTTGCCTGTTCAGGGCGGCATCGAGGCCGCCTTCAGGGCACAGATCGAGGCGGCCGACGACCCCGAAGCCGAGAAGGATCGACTCACCACCCAACTCACGGCGGTGACCTCGCCGTTCCGGACCGCCGAGCGATTCGGGGTTCAGGACCTCATCGACCCGCGCGATAGTCGGGAGCTGCTCTGCGATTGGGTGCACGATGCCTACCGTCTGCTGCCCTCTCTCGTCGGGCGTCCGCAGTTCGGCACACGCCCGTGACCCGGCAGTCTGGCCGGGGTGGCTACCGCTCAGGCATATTGACGTCGGATTCAGTTAAGATGAGATATAGATTCAGGTGTGGCCGTCCGGGCCGCGCCGGACTGGAGCAGAGGAACCAAAATGTCGACCACCGAGGGAGCCGTCAGCCCGGCTGAGGGGGAGGTCGGGCGCCACCCGGTCACCCGGAGGGGCGCGCGTACGCGGCAGGGTCTCATCGAGGCGGCCCGGGTCGTCTTCGAGCGTGACGGTTACCTCAACGCTCGACTGACAGACATCACGATCGAGGCCAGGTGCTCTACCGGCACGCTCTACACCTACTTCACGGGCAAGGAAGAGATCTTCGCCGCCGTGATGGAGGCAGCGAAGAACGAGATGCTCCACCCCGGCACGCCACACGTGAGTGAGGATGAGGAGCCGTCCGTCATCATCGAGGCCAGCAACCGCGCATACCTGGAGTCCTACCAACGCAACGCCAAGCTGATGCAACTGCTCGAACAGGTCGCCAACGTCGACCCCGACTTCCGGAAGATGCGTCTCGAGCGCGGTCACACGTTCGTCGAACGCAATGCCAAGGGCATTGAGGATCTGCAGCGGCGCGGGCTCGCCGACCCCGACCTCGACCCGATGATGACGTCGCGCGCCCTCTCCGGAATGATCAGTCGACTCGCTTTCAACGCCTTCGTCCTCCACGACGGCGAGGACTTCGACGAGCTGCTTTACACCGCCACCCTCGTATGGTGCAACACGCTCCGCATCGACCACCACCTCGAGCGCCATGTGGCGTCAGCCACCTCCACCGAAGCCAAGTAGCGGGCCCAAGACCAGTCGACCGGGTTCACGATCAGGGTTGCAGCTCTCAATGTGAGCCCGGTCGAACTATTTGATCGCCCTGCCGGTCGAGCCCTTTGTGGCTGAGGTCGCCTTGCCGGCACGACCCGCTCTTCGGAATCAGAAAGTCGAGCGAGGAGCTCCGGCATGTCAGGAGACATCCTGAGGTAGTCCAGATCTTCGAGTGGCATGCCCCATGATCGGTGTTGTCATATGGCATCTCCATGCCCGCTCCCATCGGACCTGCTCCCATCGGACCCGCTCCCATCGGACCCGCTCGGCTAAGCCGGCGTATCCAGCGCCTTGGCCAACAGTTGCCGCACTGTCGGCTACGGCGTGAGCGGCGCCAGATCGGGCCTCTGTCGCCTTGACGCGTGATCCCGCTCCGCCTGCCTCCTGCGCCCAGGCGGATGACCACCGCTCGGTCGAGCCAGCGGGAGGTTTTGCTCAGAAGCAGTGACGCTGATCACTCTGTCGGCTAAAGTGACGTTGACATCGACTTCAGATTAATCTGTGAGTGGAAGACGAGGGATCGGATGACGACGACCGTGCCGCCGCATGTGAGCAAGATCGAGGACTACCTAGCACGGCTGCGTGACCTCCGCTCGGAGATCTGGCCTTTGGAGGTGCCGCGCGAGGTGATCTACCCGCTCGGCCAGATCACGATCACTGAGCACATCAGGCGCTGGGCGAGGGTGCGCGGCGACCACGCGGCAGTCGTATGGCACGGCCGCACCGTGACCTACGCAGAGCTCGACCGGCTCAGCGACCGAGTCGCCGCCCACCTCGCTCACCGAGGTCTGGGACCAGGCGACCGTGTGGCCGTGATGATGCCCAACCTGCCGCAGTTCCTGGTGACCTTCTTCGGCATCCTCAAAGCCGGCTGCGTGCACGTGCCGATCAACCCGATGTTCCGTCGGCTGGAAGTGCGCTACGAGATCGAAGACACCGGGGCCCGGCTTGCCTTCGTCCTCGACGACCTGATCGAGGAGTTCGCCGCCGGTGCAGAGGACACCAGCATCACCGAAGTCGTCGCGACCTCCGTGCGCGACTTCCTGCCGGAGAGTGAGCCGTTGCCGCCGGGGGCCCAGGACGGCGTACCCCCGGCACCCGGCGCCGTGCGGTTCCTCGACGTCATCGGCCGCGACGACCTCCCCGTTCCGGACGACCCTGGCGACCTCGACGCGCTGGCGGCACTCAACTACACCGGCGGAACCACCGGCATGCCGAAGGGATGCGAACACACCCAGCGCGACATGCTCTACACCGCCGCCACCGGCGGGGTGCAGGGCACCGCCATCACCCAGGACTCGGTGTTCCTGCTCTACCTGCCGGTCTTCTGGATCGCGGGCGAAGACGGCTTCCTGGTGCCACTGACGGCTGGCGCAACGCTGGTGCTGCAATACCGCTACGACGCCGACGAGACGGCACGTGCAATCGACCGCCACCAGGCCACCTCCTTCGTTGGCACGGTCGACAACGTGATCGAGGTCATGGAAGCGGCGCAGCGGCTCGGCACCAGTCTTGCCAGCCTCGAGCAGGTCACCTCGATGTCCTTCGTCACCAAGCTCTCCGCCCAGGTGCGTGAGCGCTGGGCAGCCGAGAGCGGCTCATCGGCGGTCCTGCGCGAGAGCTCCTACGGGATGACTGAGGACCACACCATGGACACCTTCACGCGTGGTCTTGAGGCGATCGACCTCGCAGGGAGACCCGGCTTCGTCGGCATCCCGATGCCAGGCACTGATGTGGCGATCGTCGACTTCCTCACCGAGGAACTGATGCCGATCGGAGAGGAGGGCCAGATCATTGTGCGCGCGCCCAGCCTGATGCGTGGCTACTACGGCAAGCCCGAGGCCACTGCCGACACGTTGCGGGACGGCTGGCTCTTCACCGGTGACTCCGGCCTGATTGACGAGCGTGGCTGTTTGCACTACCTGGGCCGGCGCAAGGAGATGCTGAAAGTCAACGGGATGAGCGTCTTCCCGTCCGAGTTGGAGTTCCAGCTCAGCCAGCATCCTGACATCACCGCAGTCGGCGTGGTGGGCCAGACGGATCACTCCAAAGGCGAGGTGCCCCTCGCATTCGTCGAACTTCGAGATGGCGTGGAGCTCAGCCCTGACGACATCCGCGACTGGAGCAGGCAGAACATGGCGCCGTACAAGGTGCCGCTCGTTCGCGTGCTGCCTGAGATCCCCCTGGCTCCCACGGGCAAGGTGCTCAAGCGCGAGCTCGAACGACTGGCCAGCAGCCCCAGCGAGGGCTAGTCGCCCCTCCGCCGCAGCTGCGCGGAACTACTCAGGCAGTGCCGCGTCGAGGTCGACGCCACCCTGTCATTGCCCTGGAAGGACCACACTCGTGAAACGCATCATCCGTTACCCCTTGACACTCTTAGCAGTGTTGACGCTCATGCTCGGAGTCGCCTCCTGCGGGAGCTCATCCGATGCAAGCAGCGCCGACCGCGTGCTTCAGGTCGCTTCTCCGGCCGATATCTCCAGTCTCGATCCGATCCGTGGCAACTCGGGGTCCGATCACGTGATGCTCTACCCGATGTATGCCACTCTGATCAGCTTCGACAAGGGGCTGACACCCCAGCCAGGGCTGGCAGAGTCGTGGGAGCAGAAGTCGCCGACCGAGCTGGTGCTCCACCTGCGCAAGGGCGTGACCTTCCACGACGACACGCCATTCGACGCGGGGGCGGTCAAGTACAACCTCGAGCGTGCTCTCGGCCCGGGATCGAACATCGCCCCGGACATTGCAGCCGTCAAGCAGGTCCGGGTCGATGATGCGGCCACGGTGACATTGCTGCTCTCCCAGCCCGACTCCTCGATCGTGATGGCGCTGGCCGACCGCGCCGGGATGATGGTCTCGCCAACCGCCGCTGAGAAGGCCGGCGGCGACATGTCTGCCGACCCGGTGGGAGCCGGTCCGTGGAAGTTTGTCGAGTGGAGGCGCGGGAGCCTCATCCGCTACGAGCGCTTCGCGGATTACTGGGACAAGGAAGCCACCGTCGCAAAGGGCCTGGACATCGCGATCATGCCCGACCCCAAGACCCGCGTGACATCTCTGCGCTCGGGTCAGCAGGACATCGCATTGATGATCTCGCCCGAGGACGCTCAAGGCCTTGAGAACGCCTCTGGCGTCGAGCTCGAGCAGAACCCGCAGCTCTACCTCGACCAGATCTACTTCAACCGCAGCGCCGAGGGCCTCAGGGATCCGCGGGTGCGGCGCGCCCTCAGCCTCGCCATCGACCGCGAGTCGATCCTCAAGAGCGCCTACTTCGGTCGCGGCCAAGCGTCGTCGGCCTTTATGCCGCACGATTATTGGGCCAGCCCGCCCGACGAGGTCGACTATCCCTACGACCCCGCGGAGGCGAAGAAGCTGCTCGCCGCGGCCGGTGCCACCGGACTCACCTTCGACATGATCGCCAACGCCAACTCCCACACCGTGCGGCTTGGGGAGATCATCAAGGAGCAGTGGGCCGCCGTGGGCGTGACGGTCAACATTCGTCCGCTCGAGGTCGTACAGGCGTCCAACGACTACTTCAACGACCGCAAGGCACCGGCCTTGCTCTCCGCCTGGACTGGGCGCCCCGACCCGGCTATGACCTACCGCCTCATGTTCACCGATGAGGCGTACTTCAACACCTCCGACGAGGGCAGCCCTGGTCTCGCTGAGGCTTTCGCGAAGGTCGACGAGGCCACCACCCCGGACGAGCGGAAGCCGGGCCTCGACGAGGCGGCGACTGCCGTCTACGAAGACACCCCCGTGGTCCCGCTGGTCTTCCCCGACAGCATGGTCGGACTCAGCGACGACGTCACCGGCTTCGAGAACAACCTGCTCGGAAAGCCCAAGTTCGTAGGGATCAGCTTCCAGTGAGCCCTTCCGCCGGCGTATGGAAGGAGCACCCTATGACTGCCACGCCGACTTCGTCCCGACCCAAGGTAGCCGCCCCCCTTCTGGAGGTGGAGGATCTGTCGTTGAGCTTCCGAAGCGGCTCGGGTGAGGCCAGGGTGCTCCACGACGTCTCGTTCTCCGTTGGCTCAGGCGAGATCGTCGGTCTCGTGGGGGAGAGTGGTAGCGGCAAGACCGTGACTTCGCTCGCGCTCGCCGGGCTGCTCGACCCCCGCACCGCGGTGACCAGCGGCAATGCGACGCTCAACGGCGAACCGTTGCTGGGCCGTGGGTCGGCGAATCGGTCCGACCTGCCGTTGGCGATGATCTTTCAGGAGCCGATGACCGCGCTCGATCCGGTCTTCACGATCGGCTCGCAGCTAATGGAGACGCTCACCCACCGCCAGGGGAAGTCGCGCAAGGAGGCCAAGCGGGAGGCGCTGGTTCTGCTGGAGCAGGTCGGAATCTCTGACCCAAGGGCTCGCCTTGCCTCCTATCCGCATCAGCTCTCCGGCGGCATGCGCCAGCGCGTCATGATCGCGATCGCCCTAGCCTGCGCCCCACGTCTGCTGATCGCCGATGAGCCGACCACGGCGGTCGACGTGACCATCCAGGCGCAGCTGCTGGAGCTGATCAAACGGCTCTCGGTAGAGCGGGATATGTCGGTCCTCTTCATCACCCACGATCTCGGGGTCGTGGCCGAGACCTGCGATCGGATGATCACGATGTACGCCGGCAGGATTGTCGAACAGGGTGAGGTCGAACAGGTGCTGTCCAAGCCTCGCCACCCGTACACCGCGGGCTTGCTGGCCGCGCTGCCTTCTCCGGAGACGCGCGGCCGCACCCTTGCCGCCATCCCAGGTCGGGTACCCCCGCCGACTCAGGTGGTCACGGGGTGCGTTTTCGCCGAGCGGTGTGACCACCGAGCCGACGAGTGCGGCGAGCCGCAGGACCTGGCCGGCAGTACCCACCAGGTGCGGTGCGTGCGCTCGGCGGAACTCACGCTTATCGGGGCACAGCGGCTGGAGGTGGGGCGATGAGCGCGTTGCAGAAGGGGCCCGACGAGGCCGCTGGAGGTGAACGGCGTGCGCCGCTGCTCGAGTTGCGGCAGGTCAGCGTCCGGTATCCGGTGGGCGGCCGTCGACGGCTGACCGCAGTCGATGCTGTCGACCTCCGGGTGCATGAGGGCGAGACCCTCGGCATCATCGGTGAGAGCGGCTCCGGAAAGTCGACGATCGCGCGGGCCGTTCTCGGGCTGGCACCGGTGTCGTCAGGCAAGCTGCTGTGGCAGGGCGAAGACGTCTCGGGCTTTGATCGTGCTCAGCGGCGCGAGTTCGTCCAGGCGGTGCAGATGGTCTTCCAGGACCCGCACAGCGCCCTCGACCCCCGGCGAACCATCGCCCAGAGCGTGCGTGAGCCGCTTGACGTGATGCGCCGGGGCGTCCGTGGCTCCCGCCAGGAGGTCGCGATGCAGGCCCTCGCGGACGTGGGCCTCACCGCAGAGATTGCGGGTCGCTACCCTCACCAGCTCAGTGGTGGTCAAAAGCAGCGGGCCAACATTGCCCGGGCGCTTGTCACCCGACCGCGTCTGTTGATCTGCGACGAGTCCGTGGCGGCGCTGGACGTCGCCTTGCAAGCCGAGATTCTCAACCTGCTGCAGGATCTGAAGGTCAACTACCAGTTGACGATCATGTTCATCAGCCACGACCTGAGCGTTGTCGCGCACCTGGCCGACCGGATGAACGTCGTCTACCTCGGTCAGGTGGTGGAGGACGCGACTACGACCTCGATGGTCGATCAGCCGCGCCACCCGTACAGTGAGGCGTTGCTGTCGGCCCAACCGCACGTCAACCTGCACGAGGAAACCAATCGCATCGTGCTGACAGGCGATATCCCCAGTCCGCTAGATCCGCCACCCGGCTGCCGGTTCCATACCCGTTGTCAGCACGCTATCGACCGGTGTGCGACGACCACCCCCGAGCTGACTGAGGCCCTGCCCGATCACTGGGCCGCCTGTTTGCGCACCGAGGAGCTCTACGGCTTGACCGGGCGTGCGAAGGAGCTGATCTGATGCGAGTACTGCGGGTGGTGGGCACCAGCCTGCTCACGGCGGTTCCTACCCTGATCCTGGCCACTTTCATCGTGTTCTTCATGCAACGGCTTATTCCGGGCGATCCTGCCGTAGCCCTCGCGGGCGAGTACGCCACCCCCGAACGGCTCGCCGAGATCCGGGCCGACCTCGGCCTCGACCAGCCCATGCTCGTGCAGTATTGGGACTGGATCAGAAATGCCTTCACTGGCAATCTGGGCGCGTCCTTCCTGTCTGGGCAGCCGGTGACGGAGCAGATCCTGTCGCGGCTGCCGCTGACCCTGCTCCTCACTCTCTTCGCGCTGATCGTTGCGGTCGTTATCGGTCTCCCGACTGGGGTCTGGGCTGCCCAGAACGCGGAGAGCCGGCTGGATCGGTTCCTCACGACCTCGGCCACGCTTGGTCTAGCTATGCCGAACTTCTGGCTCGGCATGATGCTGATCATCGTTTTCTCGATGGGGCTCGGACTCTTCCCGGGGCCGGGCGGGCCCTCCCTTCAAGACGACCCGGCCGAGGCCTTACGCGGGTTGGTGTTGCCGGCGATGGCCCTGGGCCTCGTGGGTGGGGCCGAGATCTGCCGGCAGGTGCGCAGCGCCATGATCGAGAATCTGGGCGCTGACTACGTGCGCACCCACCGTGCCAAGGCTCTACCTGAGTCCCGCATCGTCTGGCTGCACGCACTGAAGAACTCGAGTCTTCCCTTCGCCACCATCATTGGCCTTCAGGTCTCTCGGCTCATTGGCAGCGCCGTCGTCGTCGAGGCGGTCTTCGGGCTTCCAGGATTGGGCTCGCTGGTCGTCGACGCGACCAACCAGCGTGACTATGCCGTGATCCAGGGTGTTGTGCTGGTAGCGGCGGTTGTCGTGCTGTTCACCAACACCCTCGTCGACATCTCGTACCGCCTTCTGGACCCGAGGATCTCCTGATGACCGCCATCATTGTTGCGGCCGACTCCTTCGTCGGCCCTAGTCGCGAACGCTTCTCCTCCGGCAGGGCGCCGGTCGTGGCCAGCTACGTCATTCTCGCGATCGTGCTGGCTGTCGTCGTGTCGGCCGACCTGATCGCACCGTACGACCCAAACAAGCAGGATCTCGATGCCATCCTGCTCGGCCCGAGCGCGGCGCACCCCTTCGGGACCGATGACCTGGGCCGCGATCTGGTCAGCCGGATGATCTACGGAACCCGAGTGTCCGTCCTGGCCGCTGGCCAGGCTGTTGCCATCGCGGTGCTCATCGGCGTCCCACTCGGCCTGGCGGCGGGCTACGTCGGCAAGGCGGCGGACCTGGTCATCATGCGGGTCGTCGACGCGGTGATGTCCTTTCCCGCCATCGTGTTGGCCATCGGTATCACGGCAACCCTGGGTCCGGACATCACCACAGCGATGACCGCGGTCGGAGTGGTGATGGCCCCGACGATCATCCGGCTCATGCGCGCACAGACGATGAGCGTGAAGGGGGCGACCTTCGTGGAGGCGGCCCGCTCGTTCGGGGCCCGCGGGGTGCGGCGCCTGATACTGCCCCACATACTGCCCAATGTGATTCAGCCGGTGCTGGTGCAGATCGCCATCCTTATGGGCTTCGCGCTGATCGCCGAAGCGAGCCTGAGCTTCCTGCAGCTCGGCGTGCAGCCACCGACAGCCTCCTGGGGCTCGGTGCTCTCGCGCGCGTACACGTTCTTTGACCAGACGCCGATGCAGATCTTCATCCCGGGGATCGCCATCGCGCTGACCGTCTTTGCGCTCAACATCATCGGTGACGACGTGCAGCGTCGCCTCGACCCCAAACGGAAGGGGCGCTGAAATGGTGCCGACGGCCCCCGGTAGGGGAGCGCTCCGAGGAATCCGCGTCCTCGAGCTCACCCACGCCATCGCAGGCCCTCACGCAGGACAGATGCTGGCTGACCACGGCGCTGATGTGATCAAGGTGGAGCCTCCGACGGGCGAGCTGGCGCGTGGCGCCTACCCGCTCGTCGAGGGTGAGAGCATCTACTTCGCCACCCACAACCGTGGCAAGCGCAGCGTCGCCCTGAACCTGAAGTCGGCCGACGGGCTCGCCGCGCTCCGCGCCCTGATCGCGAACGCCGACGTGCTGTTGACCAACTACGCCGACGGCGTGCCCGACCGCCTCGGGTTCGGGTACGCCGCCGTGGCCGAACTGAACCCGTCGCTGGTGATGACCCACATCACTGGCTTCGGGCCCGACGCCGACTGGGCACCGCCCGTCGCCTTCGATGGCGTCATCCAGGCAATGAGCGGGATCGCCGACCTCACTGGTCACCCCGGCTCGACGGCCACCTTCAGCGGAGTCTTCCCCGCCGATCACCTGGCGTCTTACCACGCCGTGCTCGGCACCATGTTGGCTTTGCGCGAGCGCTCACTCACCGGCACCGGCCAGCTGGTGCCGGTCAGCATGCTCGACTCCTACCAGACGCTGATGGCACACGAGGTCGGGCTGGTGGCCGAAGGCACTCCGAGTACGCGAGTCGGCAACACGGTGCCCGGCGCCTTCGCAGACGTCTTCCCCGCACGCGACGGTGCGGTCTTCATCTCGCCGCTCGGCCAGCCGACCTGGGAGCGCTTCTGGAGCGCACTCGGTGAGCGCAGGGTCGTCGAGGAGGTGGCGTACGCAGATTCCTTGGGATCGGAGTATGAGGACCTTCGCGACACCGTCGTGACGTGGGTTGCTGAGCACTCAGTCGCCGAGGTCTGCGCTGTGATGAACGAGGCACGAGTGCCGCACGGTCCGATGACGACGGCGGCCGACGCGGTCACCGCGATGGCCCAGCCTCACCGTGACCGGATCCGCGAGGTCACCACGCCGTCCGGTCGCCGGGTGTCCACCCCGGCGCCGCCGCTACGCACCGGCCTGGTCGACCACCACCTCACCATGCGGATACCGGCGATCGGCGAACACACCGCCGAGGTGCTCGAGCCGGTGCTCGAGCCCGACCTGCTCATGCGCGTACTCGAGGCGGCGGACTCGGTCTGAACCAGCCGGGGCAACACCCGGTGCCACGGACAACAATGGGGCGTCGGGCCTGCAGCCCGACGCCCCGCCACGCGTCTCAGTCATACGCCCCCATGGGGTGCTTGCTCACTGGGCGGGGACCCGCGGCTCGCGCGGCATCCCGAGCACGCGTTCGGCAAGAAGGTTGCGTTGGATCTCGGAGGTGCCGGCGAAGATCGTGCTGGCACGGCCGTTGAGGAAGCCGGTGACCCAGCCGGCAGAGTCCTGCGGCGCACCGGGGGCGTCCGGCCCATCGGGGATCACGGGGCGGCGGCCAGTCGGGATCAGCGCCTCCTCGCCGAGGAGGTCCATGCTGAGCTCCGCGACTACCCGGTGGTACTCCGACCAGTAGAGCTTGTTGAGCGCGGCCTCGGGCCCGATCGGCCGGCCAGCGAGATTGTCGGTGAGTGCCTTGTAGCCCATCAGGCGCATCGCCAGCACGCGTGCGCGACACCAGGCGAGTCGCTCACGGATCGCTGAGTCGCCCGCGCGGCCGCGCTGACGTGCCAGGTCCGTGAGCCGGTCCAGCTCCTCGTCGAAGCGCACCGCCAGGGTCGCTGCGGCGCCGCCACGTTCAAACTCGAGCAGTGCGGTGGCGACCTTCCAGCCGTCACCGGGTTTGCCGATGGTGTTCTCGACTCCGGTGACGGCGTCGGTGAAGAAGGTCTCGTTGAAGTCGGCCTCACCGGAGATCTGCTTGATCGGGCGGCGCTCGACTCCGGGCTGGTCGAGGGGGCACGCGAGCAGGGTCAGACCACGGTGCTTGGGCGCATCGGGGTCTGTGCGCACGAGCACGAAGATCCAGTCAGCCTTGTGTGCGAGCGAGGTCCAGATCTTCTGCCCGTTGATCCGCCAGACGTCGCCGTCCTGCACCGCGGTGGTCTTAGCGCCGGCGAGGTCGGATCCTGATCCCGGTTCCGAGTAGCCCTGGCACCACTTGTCCACGCCGCTGATGATGCGGGGGAGGAAGCGCTGCTTCTGTTCCTCGGTGCCGAAAGCGAGAAGGGTGTTTCCGAACATCTGCAGGCCGAACACGTCGTTGCCGACACCTAGCGGGAGACCGGCGCGGGTCAGCTCCTCGGCGACGGCGACATGATACTCCGGCGATAGGCCGCCGCCGCCGTACTCCTTGGGATAGGAGACGGCGATGTAGCCCGCTTCGTAGAGTTGGCGGCGGATGTCCTCGGAGAACTTCTCGAACTCGGCGAGCTCGAGCTGGCCGCTGCCTGCGAAGTCGTCGGGCAAGATGCTGCGTAGGAAGTCGCCCAGGGTGCGCTGGTATTCCTGCACATCGGGGTTGAAGAATGGCTCCACGATGATCTCCTGATCGGTCGAGTCCGTGACGGGCAGCGGTCAGATATGCAGCAGGTCGGCGACGCGCGCCCGGTGCGCCGCGGCATCCTCGAAAAGGGCCGCGTCGGCCTTGGCACGGCGCAGGTACAGGTGCGCGTGGTGCTCCCAGGTGAAGCCGATGCCACCGTGGATCTGGATGTTGGAGCCGGATGCCTGGTAGGCGGCGTCGGCGGCGGCCTGCTTCGCCATGGAGGCTGCGGCGCTGGCGTCGGGTGTACCCGCACCGAGGGCGAACGCGGCGTAGCGGGCGAGCATGCGAGCGGTTTCGAGCTCGACGAGCGTGTTGGCACAGTGGTGCTTCACGGCCTGGAAGGAGCCGATCGGACGGCCGAACTGGTCGCGGTCTTTGCTCCATGCAACGGACTGGTCCAGGCATGCGCCGGCGAGGCCGACCAGTTCGGCCGCCAAAGCCACCGAGGCGGAGTCGAGGAGGTGTTGGTGGGCGGCGTCGGCATCTGCCGGTGCGATCACCATCCGTCCCGGGGCGCGGGTAAGGGACAGGTGGCCGATCTCGCGGGCTAGATCGAGACCTTCGGCAGCGCGAGCCTCGACTCCATCTGTGTCCTGGTCGACTGCGAACCAGGCCGGACCGTCGACGGTGCGAGCCCGGACCAGCAGTGTCGTGGCGGTCGCGACGTCGGTGACGAACCTCTTCTCGCCGCTGAGCACCCAGCCGCCGCTGGCGGTGGCCTCGGCGCGGGTGCTGGTACCCGGCGCCTCCCAGCTCCCTTGCTCTTCGCGGAGAGCGACCGTGAGAATGCGGCTGCCGGAGGACACGTCGGGCAGGAGCTCAGCCTGCACCTCCTTGGGCGCGAGCCCAAGAAGGTGAGTGCCGAGGAAGGTGGAGAGGTAGGGGCCGGCGTACATCTCGCGACCCATCTCCTCGAGCACGATGGCGGCTTCCAGGGTGCCGGCGCCGGAGCCGCCGTGCTCCTCGTCGATCGTGAGGCCGGTGAGCCCGAGTTGTTCGGCCAGTTGGCGCCACAAGCCGGGATCGAAGACGTAGCCGTCGCGCGAAATGCGCTGACGCTGTCCCTGACCGGCGTGGGTGCTGAGGAAGTCTCGGACGAAATGACGCAGGTCGTCCTGCTCTTGGGTGAACGAGAACCGCATTCGGTGCCGCCTTCGGAGAGGGTGTCGTGGAATGAGCTCTGGCGTGACACTAACCACAATCTGAGGGTGACGTCAACTTTAAATTGAGCTACTGTCGTACGCGTGACCTCCTCATCGACCGTGCTGCTCGAGCGGGACGCCACTGGCGTCGCGACGATTCGCCTCAACCGCCCTGAACGCCTCAACGCAATGAACGATGAACTTCTTGACCGGCTCGTCGAATGCGTCGAAAGGACAGTCGACGATCCAGCGGTCCGTGTCATCGTGGTGACCGGGGTCGGCCGCGGCTTCTGCGTCGGCGGCGATCTCCAGGGTTTCAAGGACGACGGCGCTAAGCCCGGCCCCACCCCCGAGGAGCAGTACGCGGCCCTTCGGAAGCGCGTCCACCTGATCGAACTCCTGCGAGCCTCGCCCGCCGCGAGCGTCGCCGCCGTCAACGGTGCCTGTGCCGGCGCGGGGCTGGGTCTAGCACTCGCCTGTGACCTCCGGGTCGCGCGCGAAGGTGCCGTTTTCCGCAGCGCCTTCCTCGCCGCCGGCCTCTCCGGTGACTTTGCCGGCAGTTGGCTGCTGACAAGGATGTTGGGGGAGGCCAAAGCGAAGGAGATCTATCTACTCGATCACAAGATCTCCGCTGCCGAGGCCGCACGGCTGGGAATGGTCACGGCGGTGCATCCGGCGGTCCGGTTCGAGACAGAGGTCCAAGCTCTGGCCGCTCGACTGGCCGCTACAGCACCCATCGCACTAGCGAACATCAAGCGCAACCTGGCCGACGCGAGCAACCTCAGCCTGGCCGATTTCTGCGACGTCGAGTCCCAGCGTCACATCGACAGTTACCGCACCGAGGACCGGGCCGAGGCCGCTGCGGCTTTCCTTGAACGACGCACGCCGGTCTTCAGCGGCCGCTGAACTGGCGTCGCCCGGACGTATCCACCCCCCATAGCCGAGGAGCACCGATGGACTACCAGCACATCCGCTACGAGACGCTCGAGCCCGGCATCGCCCAACTGACCCTCAACCGGCCCGAGCGGATGAACGCCTACGACGTGGTGACAGCACGCGAGTGCGTGGACGCACTGGCCCGCTACGCGTCCGACGATGAGCAGCGCGTGTTGATCGTGACGGGGGAGGGGCGCGGCTTCTGCTCGGGAGGAGATCTGCGCAGTCACGCCGACGAGGAGATCGCCAGTGGTCGGATGATCGGCCATGCCACCGTCATGCGCGAGGGCTTCCACGCTCTCACTCGGTCTATGCGCCAGTTGACCAAACCGACTATCGCCATGGTCAACGGCCCCGCGGTCGCGGGCGGACTCACCCTGGCCCTGCTGTGCGACCTGCGCATCGCCAGCGACCGCGCCACACTGGGCGACACCTCCGGTAATGCCGGTCTGCTGCCTGATGAGGGCGGTGCCTGGCTCTTCCCCCGCTTCCTCGGCTTGGAGAAGGCCCTTCGGATGACCTACCTCGGAGAGGTGTACGACGCAGAGGAGGCCCTCCGGCTCGGGCTGGTCGGTGAGGTCGTTCCGCATGACGACTTGAGCGACCACACCCTCGCGTTGGCCCGCGGGATCGCCGGGCGCGCCCCGCTCGCAGTGCGCCTGGCCAAGCGAATGATGGTACGCGGCCTGGAAGAGACGCTCGATGCCTCGCTCGATCACGCAGAGATCGCGGTTACCATCACCAACGATTCCGAGGACGTCCAGGAGGGTGTGAAGGCGTTTCTCGACAAGCGGGAGCCCGTCTTCCGCGGTCGCTGAGCTGAGGACGTAAGTGGGCCCGGGACTGACGCCCGGGCCCACTTACGTAGCGCAGGACTCAGCCCACGTCGAGTCCGGCCCGAATTGCGTCGCCGATCCGGCTGATCGAGAACGCCGCTGTCGCGATCAGCAGTCCCGGGATCACGGTGGCGAAGGGCGCCTGGGTGAAGAACAGATAGACGTCGGCGAGGTCGCCACCCCACGACGGGTTCGGCGGAGTGATCCCGAGGCCGAGAAAGCCGAGGGCAGCCTGCACGATGAGGCAGAGACTGGCCAGGCCGCAGACCTGGACGAGCACTGGCCCGAAGGCGTTCGGTAGCACATGTCGCACGGCGGCACGCAAGTCGGACACTCCGAGAGCGCGTGCGGCCCGTAGGTAGTTCGAGCGTCGGATCGGGATGATGTTGCTGCGCAGTAGCATCGCGATGCTGGGCGAGAAGATCACTCCGACAGCGATCATCGACATCGTCAGGCCCGAGCCGACGACGCCGGTGATCGCCACTGCCAAGACGAGCCCGGGGATGGAGAGGAAGGCGTCGGCGACGCGCATGCTGATCTCGTCGGCCACGCCGCCGACGTAGCCGGCGGCCAAGCCCCACGGGATACCGATGGCAAGCATCGTCAGCACGGCGACGGCGGTGCCACGGAAGGCCGCGGTGGCGCCGAACATAGCCCGGCTGAGGACGTCGCGGCCGACCTGGTCGGTGCCAAGCCAATGCGCTGCCGACGGGCCTGCCAGGGTGTTGGCCGAGTTGGTCTGGAGCGGGTCGTGGGGTGCCAGCCAGGGTGCGAGCAGCCCGATCAGGACCATCGCCACAACGACCGCTGCGGCGATGATCGAGCCGGGCGTCCATGCCTTCTTGCGGCGTACGCGGGCACGGGTCGTGGCTTTGGTGGGGAGTGAGATGGCGCTCATGTGGTGGCTTCCTTCCTGCGTCGCGGATCAAGCGCCGTGAGCACGAGGTCGGCGATGAGGGAGAGCAGGACGACGGCGACCGACATCAGCAGCACGATGGCTTGCAGCGAGGGGTAGTCGCGGAAGTGGACGGCGTCGACGATCGCGGACCCGAGCCCTGGCAGTACGAAGACGACGTCGATGATCACCAGCTCGCCGACCAGGGTCGCGGCGAGGAAGGGCATGAAAGACACTACCGGCCCGATCGCGTTCTTCAGCGCGAGGTCGAAGTAGACCCGGCGCGAGCTGATACCCATGGCCCACGCTGTGCGTACATATGGACTCTCCAGCGCCGCCACCATCGTGCTGCGCACGTGACGAGTCATCAGGGCTGTGCTTGGTAGGGCGATGAGGACCACCGGCATCGCGATGGAAGACAGATGCGGGACCAGGCCGTCGGCGAGCGGCGTGTATCCGTTGACCGGCAGGATCCGTAGCGCGACTCCGAGGATCCCGGCCACGATGGTGGCGAACCAGAAGACCGGAAGAGAGACGCCGATGCCGGTCGCGGCGAAGACGAGGCGGCCGAGCCGCGTGCTGCGATGGATCGCGGCGTACATGCCTATGGCGCCGCCTGCGAGGATCGCCAGTAGCATGCCGAGTCCGACGATCTCGACCGTCGAGGCTAGCCGCGGTCCGATCACGTCGGAGACGGGGAGGCCAGTGGCGTACGACGTGCCGAGATCGCCGCGGAGCATTCCTCCCAGCCAGCTGAAGTATTGCTGCCAGATCGGCTGGTCGAGGCCGTAACGCTCGTTGATCATCTTGATCGTATCGGGGTTGTCGGAGCCGCCCAGCAGGGCATCGGCCGGTCCGCCGGGGATGATCACGCGCAGAGCGAAGGTCAGGATCGTGATCAGCAGGATGGTTGGAACCACCACCCGAAGCCGGCCGATCAGCACACGCGTCACGAGTGGCTCCCCTCAGCGATGCGTTCGGCGGCCGGCAGACTTGTGAGGTCCATGTCGAAGGACGGCATCTCGACGAACTCTGTGAGCTCGTGGCCGATACGCGGGATACTGTCGAGGAGTGCTCGGGTGTACGGGTGCTCGGGGGCCCGTATGACGTCGTCGGTCGAGCCACGCTCGACGACGCGTCCGCGGTACATCACAGCGAGCTCGTCGGAGATCTCCTCCAGCACACCGATGTCGTGGGAGATCAGCATGACCGCGAGCCGATGCTCGTCGGCCACCCTCCGGATGATCTCCATGACCTCGCGCTGCACGGTCACATCGAGGGCGGTGGTCGGCTCGTCGGCGAAGATCACGTCGGCACCGCAGACCAGGGCCATCGCGATCATCACCCGCTGGGCCATACCCCCCGAGAGCTCGTGCGGATAGCTGTTCAGCACCCGGTCGGTGTCGTCGAGGCGTACGTCACGCAGCGCGTCGACGACGAGTTCGTGGGCCTCGTCCTGGTTGCAGTCACGGTTGGCCCGCACGGCCAGGGTGAGTTGCTTGCGCACCTGGATCACCGGATTCAGGGCGGCGTTGGTCTCCTGGAAGATCATCGTCATCCCCGAGCCGCGCACCCTGGACAGAGTGCGCTGCCCGACACCCACTAGTTCTTGGTCGCGGAAGCGAATCGAGCCGGTGATGTGCGCTCCGGGCGGGGCAAGGCCGAGTGACGTCAGAGCAGTCATCGACTTGCCGCTGCCGGACTGGCCGGCCACGCCGAGAATGCGACCTTGCCAGAGGTCGAGGCTGACGCCGTTGACGGCTGGCTCGGCGGCGCCGAAGTCGACGATGAGGTCGCGGACCGAGAGTACCGGGCCGTCGGGAACACGGTGCGCGGCGGAGGAACTAGCGCGAGACATGGTGGGCTCCTGACCGTCACTCGGCCGGCCGGAGGTCGGCCAGGTCGAGGTCGAACTCGAGGAGGTCATCGGTAAAGCCGGCGACCCCCTTGCGGTAGGCGAAGACCTGCGGCTTGGTGTAAAGGTTGGCCATCATCGGGTCCAGAGAAGCCTCGAGCTCGATCCGGCGTACCAGTTCGACCCGCTCCTCGTGGTCGTATGTGCGCTCGAGCCGGTCGAGCAGCCCAAAGTCGGCGTACTCGTGATGGCCGTTGTTGTACACCGACTTGCCGTACTCCGCCTGGATGGCGTCACGCGGCGTGGGCTGGCCGGGCCAGCTGGTGAAGTTGCAGTCGGGGCCGTTCTTGGCAGCGCTGAGATCGTCACCGTTATAGAAGGCGGCCATCGCCTCGGACAGCTCCATGATGTCAAGGTGGATATTGATCCCGACCTTGGCGAGCTGCTCGATGATGTACGGCGATGACGCCTCGAATCCCGAGCCGGTGTAAGTGACGCATTCGAGATCGACCTCCTCGACGCCGGCGTTGTCGAGAAGCTGCCGGGCTTTCCTCGGGTCGTAGCCGTACATCGACTGCAGTTCGTCGTTGCTGTACTCGTACGCCGGTGGGAAGAGGCTCTCGGTCGGCTCGCCGACCCCGTTGGTGGCGGCCGCGGCCAGGGTCTTGCGGTCGAGCGCGTAGTTGATCGCGCGTCGTACCCGTGGGTCTGCGAGGGCTGGTCGAGTGGTGTTGAACTGGATGTGGAAGTGCGCCAGCGACGGCTCGACGGCCACCGCGAGGGTGTCGTCCTTGCTGAGTGACGCCACATCGGTCAGCAAGATCCTGGAGGCGACCTCCACGCGACCTGCCTGGAGTGCCTGGTTGAGCGTGACCTGGTTCTTGAAGAAGTCCATCTCGATGATGGGGTAGTGGCCGCGTTCGGGGTTCCAGTAGTCGGGGTTGCGTTCGAAAACGATCCGATAGCCGGGAAGGTACTCCGCGACCCGGTAGGCGCCGGAGCCGATCGGGTCGACCGAGACGTCGCCGACGTGGTCGAAGGCCTTCGGCGAGACGATGTAACCGCTGTTGTAGGCCAACTGCTCCGCCAGCCATGCGCTCTCGTGTGCCATCGTCAGCTCGAGCATGTAGGGCCCGACCACGCGCACCTCCTCGACCGAGGTGACGTGGCCGAGCTTGGTCATCTCGAAGGCACGGTCGAGGTTGGCCTTGACCGCCTCGGCGTCGACGGGGGTGCCGTCCGAGAACTCGACACCTTCGCGCAGGGTGAGATGGAAGCTCTTCTTGTCCTTGGAGTAGCCCCAGTCGGTGGCGAGGCCCGGAACGACGTCGCCCGTCTCGGGGTCGGTCTCCATCAGCCGGTCGTAGATGAGCTGCAGGAAGAGCGGGTCGTGCCCGCCGGTTACGTGGACGGGGTCGAGGCTGCTCGGCGCGAGCACCGAGCCGACAACGAGGCGATCGTCCTCCTGTGCATCGAGCACGGGGTTGCCGCAGCCGGCGAGGCCCAGGCAGAGGAGGATGACGACCGTTGCGGCGGTGAGCCGGTGACGGCGGGTCACGGGAGGACTTCCTCAGGCGGCAGGCCTGAGCGGCCCAGGGCGGGCGGCGTAGGCTGGGCGGCGTCGGACAAGCCGTGCTCGAGGCGGGGGACCGCGGCCAGCAGCGCTTGGGTGTAAGGGTGGGTCGGCGAGGAGATCACGTCGTCGACGTCGCCGGTCTCGACGACCCTGCCGCGACGCATCACCACGACCCGGTCGACGAGCTGACTGACGACAGCGAGGTCGTGAGAGATGAAGAGTATCGCGATGCCCTCCTCGCGACGGATCTTGATGAGCAGGTTGAGGATCTTGGCGCGCACCGAGACATCGAGAGCGGAGACCGATTCGTCACAGACCAGCAGGCGAGGGTGTGCGGCGAGGGCGCGGGCGATCGCCACCCTCTGCTTTTGGCCGCCGGAGAGCTCGCGCGGTTTGCGTCGGCCGAGCTCTGGATCGAGGCCGACACGCTCCAGATAGGTTTGCGCCTCGTCGAGGTGGCGCCGGCGGATGCGGCCCCCGCCTGCCAGCGCTTCACCCACGCATGCGGCCACCGTGAAGCGCAGGTCGAGAGCCGTCGAGGAGTCCTGGAAGATCATCTGGACGCCTCCGCGGCCGCTGGTGGTGGCCGATGTCCAGTCCTCTGTGGTGGAGCCATCGATGACGAGGCGGCCAGAGCAGGCCCGCAAGAACCCGGCCACAACCATGCCGACCGTCGACTTGCCGCTACCGGACTCTCCGACGAGGCCGAGGATCTCGGCTGGCCGGATGTCGAAACTGACCTCGGCGACCGCGCGCACCGGCTCGCCCCGGGGGCGAGGATACTCGACGACCAGGTCGTCGATGGTGAGCAGCGGAGTGGTAGTAGGCGCCAGGGCTTCCACGGATGACTCGGTGACCACGGTGGTTCCTCTCGGAGGGAGGGTGTCCTCGGGATCGCGTACGACAGGGTGTGGGTCGAGGTCGTTCACACACCGGATCGCGAGGGTGGGATCGTCAGATGGATGACGAACGCTCGCTGAGACAGGCCAGCGGGGAAGGCTACGAGGCGGCCGGACGTGGAACGCCCCACGTCAGGTCGGCGAGGTGAACGTCATAGGCGGGACGGCGCTGCGCTGGAGGGGCGGGAACTTGGGCGGCCGGCGCTCGATGAAGCTGGAGACACCCTCGGCGAAGTCGGGGCGCTCGGCGGACTCGGCCATCAGTTGGTCGGAGTGGTCCATCGACTCCAGCAGCGGACGGTCGTAGTGGTTGTACATCTGCCACTTGATGACGCCCATCGAGGTGGGAGAGACGTTGTCGGCGAGGTCGCGCGCGTAGGCGTACGCATCGGAGAGGACCTGGTCGGGCTCGACCGCACGGTGGACCACGCCGAGGCGCTCGGCCTCGGCGCCGCGGAAGATGCGGGCGGAGATGAGGAGCTCGCTGGCGGTGGCAAGGGAGGTGAGCCGAGGCAACAACCACGTGAGACCGTGCTCGGCGATCAACCCGCGGCGCGAGAAGGCGGTGGTGAACTTCGCCTGCGAGGAGGCGACCCGGTAGTCGCACATCAAGGCAAGCTGGAGGCCGAGCCCGGCGCAGGCCCCGTTGATAGCCGCGACGATCGGCTTGGGGAACCACATCGGGGCCAGCAGCGGACGGCTGCTCTCGCCGGTGCCTGGGTCCTCCGCCGAGAGCATCTCCATGTCCGCGCCCGCACAGAAGGCACGGCCCGCGCCGGTGATGATCACGACTCGGACGTCTGGGTCGTCGGCCATCTCATCGAGGAGGCCGTAGAGCCGGGTCTGAAGTGCTGGGGTCCAGCCGTTGGATCGGTCGGGCCGGTTCAAGGTGAGTGTGACGACCCCGTCGGAGATCTCGTACAGAACCTCATGGCCAGCGCTGTCGGACATGCGACGAACCCTCCTTGTTGAGTGATCTTCACCACAACTTAAATGGATATGACGTCAAATTCAACCTCAAATCCGAATTTGAGCGCGAATTCAAATTACTGTTCAGTAATGCTTGACCCGACCATGCGGATCCGTTCGGATGTGACGTATGACTCACCTGCACGATGGCCATCCGTCCGCTTCTCCGGCCGCCTCGCACCCCGAGACACGGGGCTTCCCGCTGGGTGAGGAGTGCGTACTCGGGCTGATGCTCGAGGCGCGGGCGAAGGCAAACCCGGACAAGGTGTTCGCCATCTTTGAGGACGGTGCGACCTGGACCTACGCGCAGGCCCTGGAAGAGGTCCGCACCACGGCCGGAGCCTTGCGCGACCTCGGCGTACGCGAAGGCGAGCTCGTCGGCATCTGGTTGCCCAACGGGAAACCCGCCCTGCGTGTGTGGTGGGCGATCAACTACCTCGGTGCCGTCGCGGTGCCGATCAACACGGCGTACAAAGGGGCGCTCATCGAGCACGTGCTCCGTGATAGCGCAGTATCCTTGCTGGTGGCCCATCACGAGCTGGTGCCCCGCCTCGACGCGGTCGAGCACGAAGCACTGCGGACGGTGGTCGTGCTGGGTGGCAGGGTGACCCCCGAGGCGCGGGGCGCGGAGACGGTGCCCGCCGAGAGACTTTGGGCCAGTGACACCACCCCACTCGCGCGGGCAGCTGATCGGAAACCCTGGGATCTCGAGCTGATCGTCTACACCTCAGGAACGACCGGACCGTCCAAGGGCGTCATGATGCCCTACTTCCAGATCCACCAGGCGATGCTCACCTACCAGTGGCTCTCGGCTGACGACCGCTTCTTGATCAACCTCCCGCTCTTCCACGTTTCTGGATTGGGCGCAGCGCTGGTGCCGCTGCAGTATGGCGCTTCGTTCGCGATGGTGGCCGACTTCAGTACCACGACCTTCTGGGACGTAGTCCGGCGCTACGACTGCACTGCTGTGCTCTTGATGGGTGTGATGGCGACCTTCCTCATGAAGGCGACACCCAGTCCGCGTGATCGCGACCACCCGTTGCGGCTGGTGCAGATGGTGCCCCTTGCCGAGGACGCGCAGGCCTTCCACGAGCGATTCGGCGTCGATGTCTACACCTGCTTCAACATGACCGAAATCTCCAGTCCGCTTCTTGCCGGCCCGCAACCGAGCCCGATCGGGAGCTGTGGTCGCCTGCGCCCAGGGATCGAGGCGCGGATCGTTGATGAGCATGATCTCGACGTACCCGAGGGTGAAACAGGCGAACTGATCCTGCGCAGCGAGCTGCCATGGGCGATGATGTCGGGCTACCTCAATCGGCCTGATGCCACCGCCGAGGTGTGGCGCAATGGTTGGTTCCACACCGGCGATGTCTTCCGCAGGGACGAGACTGGCGCCTACTTCTTCGTTGACCGTGTCAAGGACGCACTCCGCCGGCGTGGCGAGAACATCTCGTCCTACGAGCTCGAGGCAGAGGTCTGCCGCCACCCCGCGGTTCGCGAGGCTGCCGCGATCGCCGTGCCCAGCCCGGTGGGGGAGGATGACGTGATGGTTGTTGTGGCTCCGGTCCCGGGCGTGGAGATCGACCCTGAGGACCTGCTGCGTCAGCTCGTCGACCAGCTACCGCACTTCATGGTGCCGAGGTACGTTCGAGTGGTTCCCGACCTCCCGAAGACCCCCACGGCTAAGGTGCAGAAGCATCTGCTGCGCTCCGAGGGCGCCGTCGAGGGCACCTACGACCGTGAGGCAACAGGCTTCAAGGTGGCCCGGCAACGCCTTTCGCGCTGACCGGGACTCCACACGCGCATCTCACGCCTCAGCAGGTCGTCGAGATCTGAAGCACGCCCGAAGAGACGGTTGCATCACAGAGAGCTGATCAGCCGATTGCCCGGGAGGCGTCATTCGCGAGGGCGGGAAGCTAGCGACGATAGGTGCCTCTGACATGCGTTGCCACCACGTGAGTGCGTGGAGGGCGGGCGGGGGGAGACGCGCCAAGGCTTCGGATGAGCACAGCGCCCGGCCCCCACGTGGGAACCGGGCGCTGTGGTGGTCAGTCCGTGGCCTCGACTGTGCTTCGCATACGCTTGAGCTCGACCCGGGCGATGGTCCGCTTGTGGACCTCGTCGGGGCCGTCAGCAAGGCGTAGCGTGCGCTGGTGGGCCCAGAAGCTGGCGAGCGGGAAGTCGTCGGTGACACCGCCACCGCCGTGGACCTGGATGGCCCGGTCGATGACCTTGAGCGCCATCTCGGGGGCAGCCACCTTGATGGCGGCGATCTCGATGCGAGCCTTCTGGTTGCCGACCGTGTCCATCAGCCAGGCGGTCTTGAGGACGAGCAGACGCGTCGTCTCGATGGCGATGCGCGACTCGGCGATCCAGTCCTGGATGTTGGAGCGGTTGGCGACCGGCTCACCGAAGGTGGTTCGGCTCTGGGCACGCTTGATCATCAGATCGAGGGATCGCTCGGCCATGCCGATGGAGCGCATGGCGTGGTGGATGCGGCCGGGGCCGAGGCGGGCTTGGCTGATCATGAAGCCATCGCCCTCCCCGGCGAGCAGCGCAGTGTGGGGCACGCGGACGTCGTCGAAGATGATCTCGGCGTGGCCCTCGCGATCCTGGTAGCCGAAGACCGGAAGGCCGCGCACGATGGTGACGCCGGGGGTGTCGATCGGCACCACCATCATCGACTGCTGCCGGTGTGGGGCGGCGTCGGGGTCGGTCTTGCCCATCACGATGAGCACCTTGCAGTTGGCGTGCAGGGCGTTGGAGGCGAACCACTTGCGACCGTTGAGCACGTAGCTGTCGTTGTCGCGTTCCATGCGCAGCTGGACGTTGGTGGCGTCCGAACTGGCCACGGCCGGTTCGGTCATGCAGAACGCGGAGTTGATCTCACCGGCGAGCAGAGGCTTGAGCCACTTCTCCTTGTGCTCCGCGGTACCGAAGACTTCCAGCACTTCCATGTTGCCAGTGTCGGGGGCGTTGCAGTTGGTGGCCTCGGGAGCAAGGTGGGGGCTCCGGCCCATGATCTCGGCGAGGGGGGCGTAGTCGAGGTTGCTGAGCCCTGGCGAGCCCCACTCTTCGTTGGCGTGGGGGTGGAAGAGGTTCCACAGGCCGCGCTTGCGGGCCTCGGTCTTGAGCTCCTCGAGGATCGGCGGGTGGAAGTTCGGGTTACCCGACTCCGTCATCTGGGCTTCGTAGATGCTTTCGGCCGGGTAGACATGCTCGTCCATGAAAGCCAAGAGCTTCTCTTTGTACTTCTTGCAGGTGTCGGACAGCTCGAAGTCCATGTCTGTTTCCTTATCTGTATCGGTGAAGGTCTTTGGACGCTTGGTCAGGCAAGCGAATCTTGGTAGCGGCGCATCCCGGCCAGCCAACGGTCGTAGTCGCTGGACTTGCGGCGCCAGAACTCCAGCACCTCCGCATGCGGGAGAATGAGGAATGTCTCCGCTTCCACGGCCGCCAGCACATGGCCGGCGACCTCGCTTGGGTCGAGTACCCCGCCCGCGTTGATGACAGCGGCGGCGGCCTTTCGCTCGGCAGCGGTCGGCGTGTCGGTGCCACCGGTAAGCATCGCGGTGTTGACGCCCATCGGGCACAGGCAGCTGACGTTGACGCCGCTGTTGCCGTAGGTGATCGCGAGCCACTCGGCAAAAGCAACCGCGCCGTGTTTGGTCACTGAGTACGTGGCAGAGCCGATCTGAGTCAGTAGGCCTGCAGCCGATGCCGTGGAGACGAAGTAGCCGCTGCCGCGCTCGACCCAACGTGGCACGAGCTGCTGGGCAGCGCGTACGTGGGCCAGGACGTTGACGTCGATGGCCGTTTTCCACTCATCGTGGGTGGCCCCAAGGCCTCCGCCCCCACCCACGCCTGCGTTGGCAAAGTACAGGTCGACAGGGCCGAGCTTGCTCTCGGCCAGGGCGATCGCGGCGGCGATGTCATCGGTGTCAGCGGCGTCGCCAGTGAGTCCGAGTGCGGAGCCGGGGTGAGCTGCGTCGAGTTCCTTGGCGGTCTGCTCGACGGCCGGGGACCGGTCGGTGAGCACGACCTTCGCCCCAGCCTCAACGAGCCCGGTCGCGAGCGCGGCGCCGATGCCGCCGGCGGCACCGGTGACGATGGCTACCTTGTCTTTCACCTGCATGTGGTCTCCTCCTCGGCTACGGCGTGCCACCCGACAGGGAAGGTGGATGCCTCCTTGTTGACGAACGCCTTGACGGCGTTGACATGGTCGTTGGTTAGACCGGTCGCCTTGTGAAGCGGCACCTCGGCATGCATCGAGGCGGTGAGATCCTCACCCGGGGCGCGCAGCAGGTTCTGCTTCATCCCGCTCAAGGCGTGCGAGGACCCGGAGGCGAGCTTGGTGGCCAGTTCGCGAGTCTTCGTCTCCAGTTCGTCCTCAGCGACGATCCAGTTGACCAGGCCCAGATCCGCGCACTGCTCGCCGCGAATGCGCGGATTGAGAAAGAGCAACTCGCGGGCCAGGGCTGGACCGACTAGCTGGTGGAGTAGCCACGCGACTCCGAAGTCGCCGGCGAGGCCGACGCCACCGAAGGCGGTTGCGAAGACGGTGCGCGTGCTGCCGATGCGCAGGTCAGCGGCGAGCGCCAGGCCGATTCCGGCGCCGGCGACAGCACCGGGGATGGAGGCCAGCACCGGTTTGGCGCAGCGGTAGATGCGCCCGACGGTTTCTTCTTGGGCTTGACGCTGGGCTTCGACTGCGGCCTCATCGACTACGGCGGAGCCCCCACCCTCGCCGCCGGACTCGTGGAAGCCCTGAACATCGCCTCCTGAGCAGAAGGCATTGCCAGCGCCGGTCAGGACGATGGCGCCAACCGCCGGGTCGGCCTCCATCTGCTTCATGGCGGCTGCGACGCCTTGGATCATGCTGTCGGAAAGAGCGTTGCGACGGTCCGGCCGGTTGAGCATGATCGTGCCGACGCCCTCACTGGCGTCGGTGATGACGTCGCTCATCCCTGGTTCACCTCGAAAAGGCCGGCAGCGCCCATGCCGCCGCCGACGCACATTGTGATGACTACGTAGCGGACGCCGCGGCGCCGGCCCTCGATGAGCGCGTGGCCGACGAGTCGAGCGCCGGTCATGCCGTAGGGGTGGCCGATGGAGATGCCACCGCCGTTGACGTTGTAGCGCTCGGGATCGATGCCGAGCTCATCGCGGCAGTAGATCGCCTGCGAGGCGAAGGCTTCGTTGAGTTCCCACAGGCCGATGTCATCGATGCTGAGGTCGTGCTGCTTGAGCAGCTTCGGGACGGCGAAGATCGGGCCGATGCCCATCTCGCCCGGCTTGCAGCCAGCGACGGCCATGCCGCGGTAGCTGCCCAACGGAGTTAGGCCGCGGTCACGGGCGACTTGAGCCTCCATCAGTACCGAGGCGGAGGCGCCGTCGGAGAGCTGCGAGGCGTTGCCCGCGGTGATGGTCGAGCGGGGAGTGATGGCACCGTCGGGGAGCACGGGCGAGAGGGCCGCAAGGCTCTCGGCGCTGGTGCTGGGTCGGTTGCCCTCATCCTTGGCGAGGATGACATCCTCGCTGCTGCTCTTGCCGTTCTCCTTGTTGACGACAACCTTGGTCGTTGGCAGCGGGACGATCTCGTCATCGAGACGGCCAGCTGCCTGCGCCTCGGCGGTGCGCTGCTGCGAGAGCAGGGCAAACTCGTCCTGGCGCTCCCGCGAGATGCCATAGCGCTCCGCCACGATCTCGGCGGTCTGCAGCATCGGCATGTAGAGATCGGGAACGTGCTCGAGGAGCCAGGGGGCCTCGGCCCGGTGCTGGTTCATCTTGTCGTTCTGGACGAGGGAGATCGACTCCACGCCGCCACCGACGGTGATGTCCATGCCGTCGTGGATGATCTGCTTCGCTGCGGTGGCGATCGCCATTAGACCTGACGCGCACTGGCGGTCGACCGACATCCCGGCGACGGTGTCGGGCAAGCCGGCGCGAAGCGCGGCCTGGCGGGCGACGTTGAATCCCGTGGAGCCTTGCTGGAGTGCGGCGCCGAAGACGACGTCTTCGATCTCATCACCCTGCAGGCTGGCACGCTCGACGGCGTGCTTCACGGCGTGCCCGGCGAGGTCCTGGGCCTGGGTGTCGTTGAAGGCACCCCGATAGGCCTTGCCGATAGGCGTACGAGCCGTCGAAACCACTACTGCTTCTCTCACGATGCCAGTGCTTCCTTCCGAGTCTCCAGGACTCCAATCTGAATTCAAGTTCAGGTTCAAGTTAGTGACAGAGACTCACGCGGTCAAGTGGTGGGAGGTGTGGACCGTTCCTCCCTCTCGATCTAGCGTGGCGCTGCGGACGGTCTGGGGTCGGGCGATGCGCAGGCGCGCTATCGCACACCGGGGTAGCTGGCGCGCCTGCCGCGCCGCCGTCTGCGCATTGGGGCCGTGATTGACGCCCCGGACGAGTCCTTGACGTCAGGAAGTGCGCCAGTGGGCACGAATAATTCTCGTGGACCTGCCTACGGGTTTCCCGTGGGAGCTGGGCCGCAACGTAGCCAGTGCGTTGAGCACGTGGTCGTGTGTTGATTCTGAACTGGTTGAGCGGGTCGCGGCTTCGATTACCCTGTTCAAGACAACAACTTGAGAGGGGTCGTGGCCGCTGGTGCCCCCATCGTGCCCTCATAGGGTTCGATGACTTCTCGTGAAATGCGAGAAACCCCAGGTCTCCCTGGGGTTTCTCTCTGTGCGCGAGGGGGGACTTGAACCCCCACCCACTAATACGTGGACTAGCACCTCAAGCTAGCGCGTCTGCCTATTCCGCCACCCGCGCGCAACAAGAAGAACATTATCAGGACGCCGTCCCGGCGCCGAATCGGGATGCCCTTCAATGCACTTGTGCAGGTCGGGCGGCAGATCGGCGCCGGCGGGCGGCCGTGAGGGCGGTCAGAAGTGGGTGCCGCCGTCGATGCGGATCTCGGTGCCGGTGATGAACTTGCCGTCGTCGCTGGCGAGCATCGCGACCACGCCGGCGACGGTCTCGGGCCCGGCGAAGCCGTTGCCCAGGGCCGGTGCGAGCTTCATGAACAGGCTCATGTCGGCGTCCTCGGGGAGGCCGGGGCCCTGGCTCTGCTCGCTGGCGCCGGAGCCGTCGGTCATGCCGGAGGAGATGGAGCCGGGCTGTACGGCGGTGAAGCGGATGCCCTGCTTGGCGTACTCGGCTGCCAAGGCGTGGGTCATGGACTGTACGCCGCCCTTGCTCGCCGCGTACGCCGCCATGTAGGGGTGGGCGAACATGGCCGAGGTGGAGCTGAAGTTCACGACCGCGGCGCCGTTTCCCTGCAGTAGAGCCGGGACGGCCTCGCGGATCATCAGGAACGTTCCGACCAGGTTGATACGCAGCACCTGCTCGAAGGCCTCGAGCGTCGTCTGGTCGGTGTGGGAGGAGCGCAGGATCCCGGCCGCGTTGACGAGCGCGTCGAGCCCGCCCAGCCATGCCACGGCGTCGGCGACAGCGGTCTTGACGGAGGTCTCGTCGGCGATGTTCACGACGACGATGTGCAGGCGCTCGGCGTCGTCGCCGGCCTTCGCGACGGTGTCGGCGAGCCCCGGCTCCGACACGTCGGCGGCGACGACGCGGCCGCCCTCGGCGAGCATGCGCAGCACGGTGGCCTGTCCGATCCCGGATCCGCCGCCGGTGACGAGTGCGCGGCGACCTTCGTAGCGATTCATGATTCCTACCTTTTCGTGGGAGCTCGATGGAGTGAGCACGACATGACAATGTGGCACAGCGTGCCACCTAGTCCAACAGTGGCGTGCAGAGTGACATTCCCTTTACAGTGCGGGAATGGCTGCCGGACCTTCGTTGACCGAGCGACGCAAGCAGGCGACCCTTCTCGAGATCGCCGAGGCGGCGGCAGAGCTGTTCGCCGAGCGCGAGACCAAGGACGTGACGGTCGAGGCGATCACGAGCGCGGCGGGGGTGTCGATCCGTACGTTCTATCGCTACTTCCAGACCAAGGAAGAGGCGGTGACGCCGCTCCTGACCATCGGCGCGCAGGGGTGGCAGGCCGCGATCGCGGACTCGAGCGCGTCCGACCTGCGCAGTGCGATCGGCGAGGCGATCACCACCACGCTGACCTTGACGAGCGACGCGGACCGAGAAGCACTTCTGCGTACGCGGGGCCTGTTGCGGGCAGCGATGAGGGACCAACGCCTCGCGGCGGTGTGGCGGCGCGTCAACGGGGAGTCCGAGGCACGCCTGTGCGAGCTGATCGCGGCCCGCGATCCGGGCGCCGACCCGTTCGCCGTCCGGCTGCTGGCGGCTGCGGCGACCGATGCGATCCGGGTGACCTTCGAGCACTGGGCCGCCGCAGACGATGGCTCTGAGGTGAATCCGGTGGCACTGGCTGTTGCCGCGTTCGACCAGCTGTCCGCCGGGATCGACAGGCTCTGACCGAATCAGGTGGACCCAGGTGGGTGCGTGCGGCACGCTGGACGCGGCGAGGGAGCCAAGCCCTCGCACTGGTGGAGGTGGGTTTCATGCTCTCTCTGATGGTGATGATCGCGTTCTTCGCGATCGTGGCGACGCTCGGGGCGGTCGCAGTAGTTTCGGTGCGACGGGGCCACGGTGACCACGCGACGGATCGAGACGGCGATGGCGTGCCGTATGACGGCGTCGAAGCGGTCGGGCGGACCGAGGCCGAGGAGAGACGAGCCCGGGCAGGGGGTCTGGACTCGCTCGGAGATTCAGGCGGAACGACGCCGAACGTGGCTGAGGTCGAAGCGGCTCGTCGGATCGATGAGGCGACGCGCAGGCGCCGAGACGACCGGCGGTGATGATCCTGCGTCCGACCAGCTCAGGTCAGGCCGGCGAGAGCGCCCGGGCCGGATGGTTGCTGGTGACCATCCAGACGCGCTTGTCGTAGACGAACCGGCGCAGGCGACCGGGGTCGTCGACCGTCCAGACGAGGACCTTGATGTTGCGGCGGTGGGCCCAGCGCAGCAGCCAGACGTCGGCGAGGCGCTGCTCGACGACGACCAGGTTGGAGCGGCAGCGGCGGATCCGGCCCTCGGGGAAGAACTCCGAGACCTTCAGCCCGAGCAGCTTGAACGGGTGGTGGCGGAAGTCGACGCCGCCCAGAGAGAGTCCGACGAGGGTCGATGGGGAGCGGAGGTCGGCCCAGTCGCGCAGGACGCGTACGGACTCATCGACCATCGTGGTCACGATGAAGCTCTCGTCCATCACCTCGAGTGCGATCTCGGCCGCATCGATCTCGTGCGGGAGCCCGAGGTGGCGGGCGGGAGAGGCGAACTTGAGGTCGATGTGGGCGTGCTTGCCATGGGCGGCGAGCAGGTCGAGGGCCTCCCGGTAGCGCACCAGCCGGAACGGCGCGAGCCGGGACAGCGCTGCGTACGTCCTGTCCGCGATCCTGATCTTGCGGCCGATGCGGTCGCGGACATGGCTGTCGTGGTGAAGGACGAGCTCGCCGTCGCGGGTGCGGTGCACGTCGAACTCGACATAGTCGACCTCCATCCGGACGGCCTCCAGCAGCGACTCCCAGGAGTTGTCGCGGTGCCCCGACTGACGCGCCGCGGCGCGGTGAGCGGAGAGGAGGGCACGCGTCTGCATGCGGCAATGGAAACCCACGCGTCCGACCGCACCTAAATCCTCAGGTTGCGCTCAGGTGGACTTCAGGGGGCGGGTTGTCGCGGCCGGTCGATACGGTGGCCATATGACCAGCGCCGAGACCGAGGTCGTCGACCTCTGCCGTGACCTGATCCGCATCGACACCAGCAACTACGGAAACGACCCGGGCCCGGGGGAGCGGAAGGCTGCCGAGTATGTCGCCGCCCAGCTCGACGAGGTCGGCATCTCCTCCGAGATCTACGAGTCCGAGCACGGGCGGGCCTCGGTCGTCGCGCAGTGGGGCGGGGTCTCGACAGGCTCGACCGCCGGTAGACAGGACGGGCTCCTGCTCCACGGTCACCTCGACGTCGTCCCGGCTGCCGCCGAGGACTGGCAGGTCGACCCGTTCTCCGGTGAGATCGAAGGTGGATACGTCTGGGGCCGGGGTGCGGTCGACATGAAGGACTTCGACGCGATGCTGCTCGCGGTCGTCCGCGACCGCCAACGGACGGGACGGATCCCGGAGCGCCCGATCACGCTCGCCTTCACCGCCGACGAGGAGGCCGGCGGGATGAAGGGCGCCCACGTGCTCGTCGAGGACCACCCCGACCTGCTCGCCCACTGCACCGAGGCGGTCGGCGAGGTCGGCGGCTTCTCGACGACCGTGAAGGGGCGTCGGCTCTATCTCATCGAAGCGGCCGAGAAGGGCATGGCCTGGATGAAGCTGACCGCGCGCGGCACCGCCGGGCACGGCTCGATGATCAACCGGGACAACCCGATCACCAGGCTGTCCGGCGCGATCGCCCGTATCGGTGCCCACGAGTGGCCGGTCCAGCTGACCCCGACGATGCAGACGCTGCTCGCCGCGGTCGGCGAGATCGCGGGGGAGGAGCCCACCCCGGAGAACGCGGAGCGGCTCGTCGAGGAGTTCGGACCTGCCGCACGGATGATCGGCGCCACGCTGCGCAACGTCACCAACCCGACCATGACCAGCGCCGGCTACAAGGTCAACGTCATCCCCACCTCGGCAGAAGCCCACGTCGACGGCCGCTTCCTGCCCGGCTACGAGGACGACTTCTTCGAGACCCTGCGCAAGCTGTGCGGTGAGGGGATCGACATCGAGTTCGAGCAGAACCAGATGCCCTGGGAGACGCCCTACGACGGCGCCCTCGTCGCGGCCATGGAGCGTTCGCTCGTCGCCGAGGACCCTGACGCCCTCGTCGCCCCCTATCTGATGAGTGCCGGCACGGACGCCAAGCACTTCAAGCGGCTCGGGATGAGGACGTACGGCTTCGCGCCCCTGCGGCTCCCTGAGGAGCTCGACTTCACCGCCCTCTTCCACGGCGTCGACGAGCGGGTCCCGGTCGACGCGCTCCAGTTCGGCGCTCGCGTGATGGACCGCTTCCTCGACCAGGTCTGACTCACGCCGAGACGTCAGTTTCTGACGCCGAGAGGTCGATTCCTGACGCCGAGAGGTCGATTTCCCGCAGGTCGGCATCAGATACTGACGCTTGGCGGTCAGATACTGACGCTTCGGCGTCAGATTCTGACTTCTCGGCGGGGCTAGAGGGGGAGGATGACCTCGGCGTTGAAGGTCTCCACCACCGGTTCACCGGCGATGTTGGGGCCGATGCTGGTCAGGGTCGCGTTGTCGATCGGGCCGATCCGCATCCAGGTCGCGGGCGGGGCGTTGAGGACCTGACGTACGAACCAGGCGATCACGAACGCGTGGGTGACCAGCACGATCTCCTCGTCGTGGTGCGCGAACCAGAGCGTGTGCCAGGCCTCGGTGAGGTCGGTGCCGTCGATGTCGCGCTCGGCCGCAGGGACGTCCTCGAACCACTCCCAGCGGTGGGTCGGATAGTCGCCGCGACGTTCGGGTGACGGCACCGGGGTGCGGTCGGCGAGGAGATCGGAGGGCGCTGCTCCGGCACCGAGGTTCTCGGTGAGGATGCAGGCGGTCTCGGACGTACGCCGGCTCGGACCGTGCAGGACCCGTCGGATCGGACGGAAGGCCAGGCGGTTGGCGAGGGCGTGGACCTGGCGGCGGCCCAGATCGGAGAGCCCGGGATCGGCGCGGTCCTCGCCGGCGGCATCACCGTGGCGTACGAGATGGATCACTCCATGGACCCTAGTTCTCTTTGCCGTCGGCGCCGGTGATCGACGCCCCGGTGACGTCAGACGGTCAGCCGCTGCCGGATGATCTTGCGGCGCAGCGTCACCCGGCGGGTGCCGTCGGCGGTGATGCGCACCCGGTCGAGCTCCCAGCCGCCGTGCTCGGCGCGTTCGACGAGGAGCTTGGTGACGATGTTGCGGGAGAACTCACGCGAGAAGGTCACCTTGTCGTACTCCCACATGACTCCCGGGCGGGGCGGACGGCGTTCGGCTCGAGCCAAGGCAGCACTCCTTCTGATGGACTACTCAGGAGAACCAGTGTGCCGGATCAGATCTTCCCTCGTAGAGGAATTTCAGACCGCGGAGACGTCATCGAGGGCGAGCGCGATCTCGGGCGGCAAGGTGAGGTCGGCGACCTGCAGGGCTTCCTTGAGCTGGGCGGACGTACGCGCCCCGAGGATCGGTGCGGTGACACCCGGACGATCCCGGACCCAGGCCAGCGAGACCTGCAGCGGCGTCCACTCCAGGCCCTCGGCGGCCTTGGCGACGGCGGTGACGATCCCGCGGGAGCGCTCGTCGTCGTAGGCATCCACCCGGGCCGAGAAGTTCGGGTCGGCGCCACGAGAGTGGGAGGGGATGCCGGTGCGATACTTCCCGGTCAGCACGCCACCAGCCAGCGGGGACCAGGCCAGCAGACCCATGCCCATCGCCTCAGCGGCCGGCAGCACTTCGTACTCGATGTCGCGGGCCAGCAGCGAGTACTCCACCTGCGTCGAGGCCAGGATCGCCCGCCCAGGCACCGCTCGTTGCCAGGTTGCAGCCTGGGCGGTCTGCCATCCGCTGTAGTTGGAGACCCCGACGTACGCCGCCCGGCCGCTGCTCAACGCCATGTCGAGCGCCGAGAGCGTCTCCTCGAGGGGCGCCTCGGAGGACCACACGTGCACCTGCCACAGGTCGACGTGGTCGACGCCGAGCCGCTTCAGGGAGGCGTCGAGGCCGGTGAGCAGCCCGCCGCGGGAGGTGTCGACGCCCCGATTGCCGCCGCGCCAGGTGATCCCGCCCTTGGTCGCCAGGACGACGTCGTCGCGGGCCACCACGCCTTCGCCGAGCAGCGAGCCGAGCAGCGCCTCGGAGGCCCCGTCGCCGTATCCGGCAGCGGTGTCGAGGAGCGTGCCACCGGCTTCGGTGAAGCCGGCCAGCTGCTCACGGGCCTCGTGCTCATCGGTCACGCTGCCCCAGGTCATGGTGCCCAGGGCGAGAGACGAGACTCGCAGCCCAGTGGCTCCGAGGAGTCGGCTCTGCATGAGGACAATCTATCCGTGCCCTCCGCGAGGCCTCGTCCGGACACGCTGGCAGTGACGGCAGACACACCGATGGGGAGGCAGCGGCCGGGTGCTGCGTACATGCCCCTTAGAGTTTCCGCCCGTGGATTACTTGCAGGCGATCGCACTGGGAATTCTTCAGGCACTCACCGAGTTCCTGCCCATCTCATCCAGCGCGCACCTGCGCATCTTTCCAGAGCTGCTGGGCTGGGGCGACCCGGGCGCCGCGTTCACCGCGGTGATCCAGATCGGCACCGAGCTGGCCGTCGTCTTCTACATGTGGCGCAACATCCGCGACATCATCGTGACCTGGTTCCGCAGCCTCTTCAACGCCGAGCTGCGCAGCCACACCGACGCTCGGATGGGCTGGTTCATCATCGTCGGCTCGATCCCGATCGCGGCGATCGGGGTGGTGATGAAGGACATCATCGAGCACGACCTGCGCAGTCTGTACGTGGTGGGCACCATGCTGGTGGTCATGGGCATCGTCCTCGGCGTCGCCGACCGCATCGGCGCCAACCGCAAGCAGTTCGACGACCTGACCTGGCGCGACGCGATCCTGATGGGCTGCGCCCAGGCCTGCGCACTGATCCCCGGGGTGTCCCGGTCGGGAGCCACCATCTCGATGGGCCGTGCGCTCGGCTACGAGCGGGCCACGGTGACCCGCTACGCGTTCCTGCTCGCGCTGCCCGCGGTCTTCGGGGCCGGGCTGTTCGAGATGGGCGAGATCGCCCACGGCTCGAACCTCTACGGCTGGGGACCGACGATCGTCGCCACCATCGTCTCGTTCGTGCTCGGCTATGCGGTGATCGCGTGGCTGCTCAAGTACCTCTCGCACAACACCTACACGCCGTTCGTGATCTACCGGGTCGTCCTCGGCCTCACCGTCTTGGTGCTCCTCGGCGTGGGTGTGCTCACCGAGTGGTGATCGTGCCAAACTCACGGATGTGTCTGAGTCTGGTGCGAAGTCCGCTGTAACACCCGCTGCGATCGAGGAAGCCGCCGCGCGCACGATCGCCACGCGCACGGCGGTCGAACGCTCGGTCAGACTCTCGGAGCGGTACGCCGCCGAGGTCTTGCTCAAGCGGGAGGACCTGCAGCTGGGCCGCTCCTACAAGGTCCGGGGCGCCTACAACCTGATGAGCTCGCTCTCGCCCGAGGAGCTCGAGCGCGGCGTCGTCTGCGCCAGCGCCGGCAACCACGCCCAGGGCGTCGCGATCTCGTGCGCCCGTCTCGGTGTGCCCGGCCACATCGTGGTGCCGACCAACACGCCCAAGCAGAAGCGCGACCGGATCACCGCCCTCGGTGGTGAGCACGTGACCCTGACGCTGCACGGCTCCACCTACGACGAGGCCTCCGCATACGCCTACGAGCTGGGTCGCGGGCTCGGCGCGACGTACGTCTCGGCCTTCGACGACCCGCGCACGATCGCCGGGCAGGGCACGGTCGGCTACGAGCTGACCTCCCAGATCACGGAGCCGCTGGACGTGCTGCTGCTGCCGGTCGGTGGCGGTGGGCTCGCCTCCGGCGTCGCGACCTGGGTGCGCGAGGTCTGGCCGCAGACCCGGATCATCGGGGTCGAGCCCGCGGGTGCCGCCTCGATGGCCGCCGCGGTCGAGGCCGGCGGTCCGGTCCGGCTGGACACGCTCGACACGTTCGTGGACGGGGCCGCGGTCGCGACCGCGGGGAAGGTGACGTACCCGATCGTCAAGGAGTACGTCGACGAGCTCGTCTCCGTGCCGGTCGGCGCGGTCTGCGTGGAGATGCTCGAGCTCTACCAGACCGAGGGCATCATCGCCGAGCCCGCCGGCGCGCTCGCGGTCGCGGCCCTGGGGCAGGTCGACCTGCGTGGCGCCGCGCGTGTCGGGGCGGTCCTCTCCGGCGGCAACAACGACGTCTCCCGCTACGCCGACGTGCTCGAGCGGGCGCTGATCCACCAGGGCCTGCGCCACTACTTCCTGGTCTCGTTCCCGCAGGCACCCGGCGCGCTGCGTGGCTTCCTCGACGACGTTCTCGCAGACGGTGAGGACATCGTGGTCTTCGAGTACGTCAAGAAGTCCAACCGCGAGCTCGGCCCGGCGCTGATCGGGATCGACCTCGACTCCGCCGACGGCCTCGGCGGCCTGCTCGAGCGGATGGGCGCCAGCGACCTGCTCATCGAGCGGATCGAGCCGGACTCACCGCTGTTCACCTTCTTGCACTGAGCTCCGCTGGTCGAGCCGGTTAGAACCAGCCGGACTTGCGGAAGAAGACCCACATCCCGGTGATCACGGCGGCCATCAGCAGCAGCGCGAACGGGTAGCCGAGCCTCCAGTGGAGCTCGGGCATGTAGTCGAAGTTCATCCCGTAGATCCCGGCGATGAGAGTCGGCACCACGATCATCGCGGCGCCCGCGGAGATCTTGCGCATGTCGTCGTTCTGCTGCAGCGAGAGCTGCGCCAAGTGGGCCTCGAAGGCGGAGGACAGCAGCGTCTCGAGGTTCTCGATCGACTCCACGATGGAGGAGAGGTGGTCGAGGACGTCGCGGAAGTAGGGGCGCAGGTCGGGGTCGATCCCGCCCTCCCCGTTGGCGAAGCGGCGCACCGGCTCGCGCAGCGGCATCACCGCTCGGCGTACCTCTGCCAGCTCGCGGCGGAGCCGGTAGATCCGGGCCGAGTCGTGGGTGCGCTCGTCGGAGAAGACCGACGTCTCGACCTCGTCGACGTCCTTGGTGAGCTCGTTGGCCACGTCCACGTAGCCGTCGACGATGTAGTCGACGACGGCATGGACGGCCGAGTAGGAGCCTTCGGTGAGCAGGTGCTCGTCGCTGGTCTCGAGCAGCTCTCGAGCCGGCGCGAGCCGGGAGCCGCGACCGTGGCGGACCGTGATCACGTAGTCGGGACCGATGAAGAACGCGACCTCGCCGGTCTCGACGGCGTCCTCGGCATCGACGTACCACAGCGTCTTGACGACGAGGAACATCGCGTCGTCGTAGCGTTCCAGCTTGGGGCGCTGGTGGGCGGTGAGCGCGTCCTCGACGGCGAGCGGATGCAGGTCGAAGGCGGCGGCGACCTCCTCGAGCTCGTACTGGCTGGGCTGGTAGAGCCCGAGCCAGACGAAGTCGCCATCGTCCTTCACCCCGTCGCGCAACGTCGCGTAGTCGTGGGGCGAACAGTCGGTCTGCTCGCGCGCACCGGCGCGGTAGAGAGCGCTGTCGACGATCACGTTCTCAGGTTAGGGCATGCTGCACGCCAAACCCCTGATGGATAGGGTCGCCCATCGTGGCGACGATGATCCTGGTGAGACACGGCCGTACGACGGCAAACGCATCCGGCACCCTGGCCGGCCGGCTTCTCGGGGTGAAGCTGGACGAGCGCGGGCTGGAGCAGGCGAGCAGGGCCGCCGAACGGATCGCGCCGGTCCCGCTCGCGCTGGCGGTCACCAGTCCGATGGAGCGCTGCCAGCAGACCCTCGCGGTGATCCTGGAGGGCCGCGCCGAGCAGCCTGCCGTCGTCGTCGAGGACGGTGTCTCCGAGTGCGACTACGGCGAGTGGCAGGGGGAGAAGCTCAGCACGCTGGCGCGCCGCAAGCTGTGGAAGACGGTGCAGGCCCAGCCCTCCGCGGTCACCTTCCCCGGCGGCGAGTCGATGCCGGCGATGCAGGCCCGAGGAGTCGAGGCCGTACGCCGCCACGACGCCGCCGTCACGGCGGCGCACGGGGACTCGGCGGTCTGGCTGTGCGTGAGCCACGGGGATCTGATCAAGGCGATCCTGGCCGACGCGCTCGGTATGCACCTGGACCTGTTCCAGCGGCTGCACGTCGACCCGGCCTCCATCTCCGTGGTCCGCTACGGGGAGGGTCGCCCCTCCGTGCTGGCGACCAACACCCACGCCGGCGATCTCTCCTGGCTGGCGCCGCAGCCGGCCGCGAAGAAGGGCCGCAAGTCGTCGCGCCGGCGCAACGACGCCGTCGTGGGCGGCGGCTCGGGTCCCGAGGACGGTCTGGATAAGGTTTGACCATGCCTGTGATGCACGCCTTCGACCCGCCCGAACGATTCGTCGTCGGCACCGTCGGCGAGCCCGGGGCGCGTACGTTCTTCCTCCAGGCTCGTGAGGGGACGCGAGTCGTCTCGGTCGCGCTGGAGAAGCAGCAGGTCATCGTGCTCGCCGAGCGGCTCGACGAGCTCCTCGACGAGGTGATGAAGTCGGCGCCCGCCGTGGTGCCTGCAGTGGCCCCCTTCGAGCTCGACGACAACGGCCCGCTGGAGCAGCCGATCGAGGAGGAGTTCCGGGCAGGCACGATGACGCTGGCCTGGGATCCGGACGAGGACAAGGTCGTCCTCGAGGTCTTCCCGATCAGCGAGACCGAGATCATCGCCGAGGTCGACGAGTCCGGTCACCTGGTCGACGAGGACGCGGTTGCGGCCATCGAGCTCGAGGAGTCGGAGCCCGACGAGGTGTTCCTGGTGCGGTTCGCCCCCGGCAACGCCCGTGCGTTCGTCAAGCGCGCCGAGGCGGTCCTGGGCGCCGGCCGCCCCAACTGCCCGTTCTGCGGCAACCCGATCGACCCCGAGGGCCACCTGTGCGTCCGGGCGAACGGGTTCAAGCGTCGCGACCCGGTCTGAGCCGGTGGAGCCGGTCATCGAGTCCACCGGGGCGGCCGACGGTGCCATGGAGCTCGTCGGGCGGCTGACGACGGCCTCCAACGCGACGTTCCTGGCCACGATCGGGCACGCCGAGGTGGTCTACAAGCCGATCGCGGGGGAGCGGCCGCTGTGGGACTTCCCCGACGGGCGGTTGGCGCACCGCGAGGTCGCCTCCTATCTCGTCTCCGAGGCACTGGGCTGGTCAGTCGTGCCCGAGACCTGGCTCGGCGAAGGACCGCACGGGGTCGGGATGGTGCAGCGCTGGATCTCGGCGGACGAGAGCGTGGAGCCGGTGACGATCGTCCCTGAGGGCGAGATCCCGGACGGGTTCCGGCACGTCTTCGACGGCTACGACGCGCTCGACCAGGTGGTCTCGCTCGCCCACGAGGACACTCCCGCCCTGCGGCGGATGGCGGTCTTCGACGCGATCACCAACAACGCCGACCGCAAGGGCGGACACGTCCTGCCGCTCGCTGACGGGCACCGCTTCGGATGCGACCACGGCCTGACCTTCCACGAGGAGCCGAAGCTGCGCACCATCTTGTGGGGATGGCAGGGGCTGGGCTTCTCCGACGAGGAGCTCGCCGGGATCCGGACGGTCCACGCCGGGCTCTCCGGCGCGCTCGGGCGGGAGCTGGCGGCGTACCTCTCGGGTGGGGATCTCGAAGCGCTCGCTCTGCGCTGCGAGGCGCTGCTCGCCGAGGGGGTCTTCCCACAGCCGGAGTACGACCGCCATGTCATCCCGTGGCCGCCGTTCTGAGACACGTGGTGCGCGCCAAGTAGGCTGCACCCATGCGCGCTTGGTCTGCCCCCGAAGTCCCAGAACTGTCCGCCAGAGGGCCCGAGGTGCAGCTCTACGACCATCAGCGGGACGCGATCGTCCCGACGGAAGGTCAGGGACGCCGGTCGTTGTACGTGTGTGGCATCACGCCCTACGACGCGACCCACATGGGCCACGCCAACACCTATGTCGCCTTCGACCTGCTCCACAGGGCGTGGCTCAACGCCGGCTACGAGGTCGACTACACCCAGAACGTCACCGACGTCGACGACCCGCTGCTCGAGCGGGCGGACAAGGTCGGGATCGAGTGGGAGGCGCTCGCCGAGCGCGAGACCGAGCTCTTCCGCCAGGACATGGAGGCGCTGCGGGTCGTACCGCCGCAGCACTACATCGGTGCCGTCGAGTCGATCCCGCTGGTGACCTCGCTGATCGGTGAGCTCGAGGAGGCCGGCGCGATCTACAAGGTCGACGAGGACGTCTACGCCTCGGTGGCCGTCGATGAGGGCTTCGGTGACGAGTCGCGGATGTCGCGCTCGGAGATGCTGGAGCTCTTCGGCGAGCGCGGCGGCGACCCCGAGCGGGCCGGCAAGAAGGACCCGCTCGACCCGCTGCTGTGGCGCGCCGAGCGCCCGGGCGAGCCGTCCTGGCCCTCGCCGTACGGCCCGGGCCGACCCGGCTGGCACATCGAGTGCACCGCGATCGCCCTGGAGCACCTCGGTGCCGGGTTCACCGTCCAGGCCGGCGGCTCCGACCTGGTCTTCCCGCACCACGAGATGTCCGGCTCGCACGCACGGTCGGCCGGCAAGGACTTCGCCGAGATCTACACCCACGGCGGGATGGTGGCCTACGACGGCCACAAGATGTCCAAGTCGCGCGGCAACCTCGTCTTCGTCTCCGCGCTGCGCAACTCCGAGATCGACCCGATGGCGATCCGGCTGGTGCTCCTGGGTCACCACTACCGCGACGACTGGGAGTGGACCGACGCCAAGCTCTTCGACGCCGTCGACCAGGTCGCCGAGTGGCGCAAGGCCGTCGCTCTCGGCCGCGGCGCCCCGGCGGCGCCGGTCGTCGAGACGGTCCTCGGGGCCCTGGCCGACGACCTCGACGCTCCGCGCGCGGTCAAGGCCGTCGACGCCTGGGTCGCCGCCACCCTCGGCGAGGGCGGCCTCGCCGAGACCTCGGACCCACTCGCCGGCGAGACCATCTCCAAGCTCGTCGACGCGGCCCTGGGCATCAAGCTCTAGCCGCCCCCCGCTGGTCGAGCCGCCGGAGCCGCTAGGCGTAGGCGTGTCGAGACCAACACGGTCACCTGTCGCGCTCGATGTGACCGTGTTGGTCTCGACACGCTCGGCCGCAGGCGGCCTCGCGGCTCGACCGACGGGCTTACGAGTCGTCGGAGCGGCGCTTGAGGTAGCGCTCGAACTCCCGGGCGATGGCGTCGCCGCTCGCCTCGGGGAGGTCGACGGTGTCGCGGGCCTCTTCGAGGGAGCGTACGTAGTCGGAGACGTCCTCGTCCTCCTCGGCGAGGTCGTTGACACCTCGCTCCCAGGCTCGGGAGTCCTCGGGGAGCTCGCCGAGGGGGATGGAGCACTGGAGCAGGTCCTCGAGCTTGTTGATGATCGCGAGGGTGGCCTTGGGGCAGGGCGGGGCGGCGACGTAGTGGGGGACCGCGGCCCAGTAGGAGACCGCGGGGATGTCGGACTGGACGCAGGCCTCCTGGACCACGCCGACGATGCCGGTCGGTCCCTCGTAGGTCGGCGAGTCGAGCTTGAGCCGGTCGACGAGGTCGGGCTCGGTGGCGGTCCCGGAGACGTGGATCGGGCGGGTGTGCGGGGCGTCGGCCAGGAGCGCACCAAGGGTCACCACGAGCTGGCCGCCGAGGTCGTCGACGCACTCCAGGATCTCGCTCACGAACTGCTTCCAGCGCATGTTCGGCTCGATGCCGCGGACGAGGATGATGTCGCGGTCCAGATCGGGCGGGGAGCAGACCGCGACCTGGGTGGTGGGCCAGGTGATCGTACGGAAGCCGTTCTCGTCGGTGCCGGAGACCGGGCGGTTGACCTGGTAGTCGTAGAAGTCCTCGGGGTCGATCTCGGCCACGACCCGCGCATGCCAGACGTCCATCAGATGGTCAACGGTGCCGGACGCGGCATCGGCCGCGTCGTTCCATCCCTCGAACGCGGCGATCACCACAGGATCGACCAGGTCGCGGGTCTCTTCGATCTCGATCACGTTCTCCACCCTAGCCATGAGCACCAGTCGGGCGGCGTCGTTCATCCGGCGTACACCTCATCAATTCCCATCTGGTGGACCAGCGGTGTCAGGATGCGGAATGAGATGGCGTTGCCCGCACATCTACGCCGTAGCGTGTTTCAGGCAAAGCCGATCACACCAGCATGCACGCCGGGAGAGGAACCAAGAGTGAGTCTGCGCCCTGATGTCACCGAGACCCTGACTGCCACCCTCAAGGAGCGGATCATGGTGCTCGACGGTGCGATGGGCACGGCGATCCAGCGTGACCGTCCCGACGAGGCCGGTTATCGCGGCGAGCGGTTCAAGGACTGGCACGTCGACCTGATCGGCAACAACGACCTCCTCAACCTCACCCAGCCGCAGATCATCGAGGGCATCCACCGCGAGTACCTCGAGGTCGGCGCGGACATCATCGAGACCAACACGTTCAACGCCAACGCGGTCTCGCTGATCGACTACGACATGGTCGACCTCGCCTACGAGCTGAACTTCGAGGCGGCTCGCCTTGCTCGCGCGGCCGCGGACATCTACTCGACGCCCGAGAAGCCGCGTTACGTCGCCGGCGCGCTGGGCCCCACGTCGCGTACGGCCTCCATCAGCCCCGACGTGAACGACCCCGGCGCCCGCAACATCACCTACGAGCAGCTCCGCGACGCCTACGCCGAGGCGACCCGCGCGCTCCTCGAGGGCGGCTCGGACCTGATCTTCATCGAGACCATCTTCGACACCCTCAACGCCAAGGCGGCGATCTTCGGCGTCCAGCAGGTCTTCGAGGAGTACGGCCGCCGCTGGCCCGTCGTCATCTCCGGCACGATCACCGACGCCAGCGGACGCACGCTGTCCGGGCAGGTCACCGAGGCGTTCTGGGACTCCGTACGCCACGCCGAGCCGCTCCTGGTCGGCCTCAACTGCGCGCTCGGCGCGCAGGAGATGCGCCCCTACATCGCCGAGCTCGCCCGGATCTCGGACGCATTCGTGTCGTGCTACCCCAACGCGGGGCTGCCGAACGCCTTCGGCGAGTACGACGAGGGCCCGACCGACACAGCCGGCCATGTCCACGAGTTCGCCACTGCCGGCTTCGTGAACCTCGTCGGCGGCTGCTGCGGCACCACGCCGGCCCACATCGCTGAGATCGCCAAGCAGGTCGAGGGGGTCGTTCCTCGCGACATCCCCGAGGTCGAGCCCGCGCTGCGCCTGTCCGGTCTGGAGCCGTTCAACGTGACGGAGGAGAGCCTCTTCGTCAACGTGGGGGAGCGGACCAACATCACTGGGTCGGCGCGGTTCCGCAACCTGATCAAGGCCGGCGACTTCGACACCGCCCTCTCGGTGGCCGCGCAGCAGGTCGAGAACGGTGCCCAGGTCATCGACGTCAACATGGACGAGGGCATGATCGACGGGGTCGCGGCGATGACGCGCTTCCTGACGCTGATCGCCTCCGAGCCCGACATCAGCCGGGTCCCGATCATGATCGACTCCTCCAAGTGGGAGGTCATCGAGGCCGGCCTGAAGCTCGTCCAGGGCAAGCCGATCGTCAACTCGATCTCGCTCAAGGAGGGCGTGGAGTCCTTCGTCGAGCACGCCGAGCTGTGCAAGCGCTACGGCGCAGCCGCGGTCGTGATGGCCTTCGACGAGGACGGCCAGGCCGACTCCTACGAGCGCCGGATCGCGGTCTGCGAGCGCGCCTACCGGATCCTCGTCGACGAGGTCGGGTTCGATCCCGAGGACATCATCTTCGACCCCAACGTGTTCGCGGTCGCGACGGGGATCGAGGAGCACGCGACGTACGGCGTGGACTTCATCGAGGCGGTCCGCTGGATCAAGCAGAACCTGCCGGGTGCCAAGGTCTCCGGCGGCATCTCGAACGTGAGCTTCTCCTTCCGCGGCAACAACCCGGTGCGCGAGGCGATCCACGCGGTCTTCCTCTACCACGCGATCGAGGCGGGCCTGGACATGGGCATCGTCAACGCCGGCGCGCTGGTGCCCTACTCCGAGGTCGACCCCGAGCTGCGGGAGCGGATCGAGGATGTCGTGCTCAACCGGCGCGCCGACGCCGCCGAGCGGCTGCTCGAGATCGCCTCGAAGTACAACAGGGACTCACCCGAGGCAGAGGCCAAGGCCGAGGCCTGGCGCGAGCTGCCCGTCGGTGAGCGGATCACCCACGCCCTGGTCAAAGGCCTGGACGCCTACGTCGAGGCCGACACCGAGGAGCTCCGCGCCGAGATCTCGGCTCGTGGTGGCCGTCCGATCGAGGTCATCGAGGGGCCGCTGATGGACGGCATGAACGTCGTCGGCGACCTGTTCGGTGCCGGCAAGATGTTCCTGCCGCAGGTGGTCAAGAGCGCCCGGGTGATGAAGAAGGCGGTCGCCTACCTGATCCCGTTCATCGAGGCCGAGAAGAAGCCGGGCGACGCCGAGACCAAGAACGGCACCATCGTCATGGCCACGGTCAAGGGCGACGTCCATGACATCGGAAAGAACATCGTCGGCGTGGTGCTGCAGTGCAACAACTACGAGGTGATCGACCTCGGCGTGATGGTGCCTGCGCAGAAGATCCTCGACGCCGCCAAGGAGCACGACGCCGACATCATCGGCCTCTCCGGCCTGATCACGCCGTCGCTGGACGAGATGGTCGGCTTCGCAACCGAGATGCAGCGGGTCGGACTCGACCTGCCGCTGCTCATCGGCGGCGCGACCACGTCCCGCGCCCACACCGCGGTCAAGATCGACAAGGCGTACGACGGTCCTGTCGTCTGGGTCAAGGACGCCTCGCGTTCGGTGCCCACCGCGGCAGCCCTCCTCGACGCCGGCAGGCGCGAGAAGCTGATGGCCGAGATCAAGGACGACTACGACTCGCTGCGTGCGCGCCATGCAGAGCGGCGCGAGCGGGTCTCCCTGACGCACGTCCAGGCGAAGGCGAACAAGCCCGAGATCGACTTCTCCACGCTGCCGATCGAGCCGGCGCAGCCCGGCGCGCACACGCTGCTGGACTACCCGATCGCCGAGCTGCGCGATTACATCGACTGGCAGCCCTTCTTCAACTCCTGGGAGATGAAGGGACGCTTCCCCGACATCCTCAACAACCCGGCGACCGGCGAGGCGGCACGCAAGCTCTTCGACGACGCGCAGGAGATGCTCGACAAGATCATCGAGGAGAAGTGGATCGAGGCGCGCGGCGTCTACGGGCTCTTCCCTGCGAACTCCACCGGTGAGGACGTTGTCGTCTACACCGACTCCTCGCGAACCGAGGAGAGGGCGACGCTTTTCCAGCTGCGCCAGCAGGGCCAGCACCGCGACGGCATCTCGAACAAGTCGATGGCCGACTTCGTCGCCCCGGTCGGCGCTGGCCCCGACCACATCGGCGCCTTCGCGGTGACCGCCGGGATCGGTCTGCCCGAGCGGGTCATGGCGTTCAAGGAGGACCTCGACGACTACTCCGCGATCATGGTCGAGGCGCTCGCCGACCGCCTGGCGGAGGCGTTCGCGGAACGGCTCCACCAGCGCGTACGCACCGAGTTCTGGGGCTACGCCATCAACGAGGCCGACGGCACGCTGACCAACGAGGACCTGATCGCCGAGAAGTACGCCGGCATCCGCCCGGCCCCGGGCTACCCGGCCTGCCCCGACCACACCGAGAAGCAGACCATCTGGTCGCTGCTCGATGTCGAGGAGAAGACCGGCATCGAGCTCACCGAGTCGATGGCGATGTGGCCCGGCGCCTCGGTCTCCGGCCTCTACTACGCGCACCCTGACTCGCAGTACTTCGTCGTCGGGCGTATCGGGCAGGACCAGGTCGCCGACTACGCCAAGCGCAAGGGTTGGACCATGGCCGAGGCTGAGCGCTGGCTCTCGCCGAACCTGGGCTACGACCCGGAGGACTGAGCCTCGCTCGACGCTGAACGAATGTTCATTCGGGTCCGCGGCCCGAACGAACATTCATTCGGGGGCACGGCCCGAACAAACATTCATTCGGGGCTTTGGAGCGAATGAACGTTCGTTCAGCGCGCCAGGGTGGATGAACGTTCATTCATCGCCGAGAGGGTGCCCGTCGGCAGGGCCATCGAGCCATGCCGGCGGCACCTGACCGATGCTGGCGACGTTCCAGAAGGCCGTACGCCGGGTGAGGATCGTGACGAGGTGGTAGCCGTCCGGGTGGCGGACGAGCACGCCCGCCACAGGTTCGCGCTTCGGGTCGAGGGTGAGCGGGATGACGTGAGCCCAGGTCTCGGTGCCGGGATGCCAGTAGGCGCCGACCGTCGACGCGTCCCAGGACCCGAGCGCGACGTTGGCCCGGGTGACCGCGGGGCGGAGCCGGGCCAAGAGCTCCTCGGACTCCATGCCGACGCGGCCGGCGTTGTCATAGGCGATGTGGAGGGCGCCGACCGAGGTGATCCGAGATGTGGTGTCGAATGTCGGCGGCGCCCAACTCTCCAGCGCCGTCCGGCACCGCTGGCAGTCGTCGTCACGGCTCCAGTCGGAGAACTCGACGTCGTCGACAGCCAGGTCCTCGCCACGGCTGGTGACCAGGACGATCCTCAGCCCGTCCGGATCGCGCAGAGGCAACGGGTTGTGCTCCAGCCCGTCGCTGAAGTGGAGCAGTGCGGACGCCTCGTTGACGCCGATCCGGTGGACGACGGTGCTGCGTAGCCCCTGCAGTTGCGCCTTCGTCGACTCCCGACGCAGCAGCGCCGGGTCGACCAGATCAGCGAGCCACTCGACCAGCTCGACGGTGAGCAGCCGCTCGGCCTCAGCGGGCAGCACGGGACAGGAGGTCGAGGTCCATGCGGGACACCGTAACCCGACGCCGATCACCTAGGCTCGGGTGGTGCGACACGAGGAGCAGTGGGCCCGGGAACGGTTCGCCGGCGCCCGGGTGGCACGCCTGGCGACGGTCTCAACCGAGGGAGCTCCCCGGATCGTACCGATCGTGTTCGCGCTGGTGGGGGATGTGATCCTCACGGCGGTCGACCACAAGCCCAAGTCGACCACTCGGCTGCGGCGCCTGGAGGACGTCGCCGCGAACCCGAACGTGTCACTCCTGGTCGACGCCTATGACGACGACTGGTCGCAGCTGTGGTGGGCCCGGGCCGACGGCGTCGCGCGGGTGCACGCCACCCATGACCTCGCCCCGCTGGTCGCGAAGTACGCCGACTACCAGGCCCACCCGCCGACCGGCCCGGTGATCGTCATCGAGATCGCCCGCTGGTCCGGATGGTCCGCGACCTGAGGGAGCTCAGATCAGCGCGGGCGCCGGAACGGCCGTAGGATCTCGCCGCTGGGCGATGAGCCGCGCGACCGCATCGCCGGAGGCAACGGCGGCGGCATCGGTGGACGCATCGGCGGCGGCATCGGGGCCGCGGTTCCGGCCCAGGGGCTGCGTACGTCCAGGACGGTCGCCCACTGTGAAGCGGTCGGGCGGAGCCCGGGAGGGCCGGCGGCCTGGTCCATCAGCCGGGTGAGCGGACCGACCAGGATGCCAGCATCGCCGGCGAAGGACAGGTCCGGCCGAAGGCCGGGAGCGGCGTTGCGGTCGCCGGTCAGCACCCGGGCGATCGCGAGAGCCAGCTTGAACCGGTCGCTGTCGGCTGTCGGCGGCCGCCCGGCGTTGCTGGGGTCCTCCCAACCGCGAGTGTCGGCGGGCGGCAGGACACCGTCCTCTCCGGCGGGCCGGATCCCGTCGCAGTCGAGCAGCATCACCCGGGGGACCGGTGAGACCGACCAGGCGATGTTGCGCGGCGAGAGATCGCCGAGGACGAGCCCCTGCCGGTGCAGCGCGTCCATCACCGCGGCCAGCGCCCGCATCAGCAGCACGCGCTCGTAGACTCCCGGCTGCTGGACGTCGCCCGTGTCCACGAGCAACCCGAGCTCGGCCAGCGCCGTCGTCGGGCCGAAACCGGCCAGGAACGGCTCGTGTACCCGTTGCATCAGGAAGCCCGCCGTACGCAGCCCGTCGAGGACCACCGTGTGCGGCCAGGCGGCGAAGTGGTCCACTAAGAGCCCTTCGCTCTCGACGAGCCCGCGGATGCGCACCAGCTCCGCCAGAGCGCGACCGTCCACGAGGCCCAGCTCTCGGGTGCGGTAGAGCTTCACCACCGTCCCGGGATGGTCGGCCAGCTCGATGATGCGGCCCTGTGAGCCCTGGGCGATATGGCGTCCCAGACTCAGGTCGCTGAGCTGGATCTCGTTCACGGAACCTCCGGGACCAGTCGTAGGGTAGGCAGATCGTACGCGGCTCCGCGATCCCGTGCCGAGTCGACGGTTCAACTGGCGGCATCTTGCTGATGTCAGGATGGTCTCGGGGCAGACTTGGAGATCCCAGCCCCCGTAGAGAGAACCGAGGACAGCGTGCCGCTCACCCGGATCGGGAAGATGCCCACCCAGCCCATGGGTGGGGTCGAGTACGGCGGCGGACGGCTGGCGTCCGCGCCAGGGGAGGCCAGCGTGGCCGACGCCATGGTCCGCCGGCCGAAGCTGCTCTCGGCGACGGCGACCAGGAGCGACGTACGCGATCTCTTCAGCGACGACCATGTGCACGCGGCGCTCGTCGTCGACGGCGAACGCCTGCTGACGGTCATCGAGCCGCACGAGGTCGAGGCCGGCGAGGAGGAAACGGCGAACACCTTGGGCACGCTGCAGGGCCGCACGATCTCGTCGGACGCCGACCTGTGGGAGACCTGGGTGCGGATGACCGAGACCGGCCGTCGCCGTCTGGTTGTGGTCGATCGGGGCCGCTGTGTCGGGCTCCTGTGTCTCAAGAGCAGCGGTCGCGGATTCTGCTGCGATGCAGGTATCCAGGCCAGGAACGCCCACCCCTCACATCTGGAGCTGATATGGGACGAGTGACAGTTGGACGACCGGTGCTGCGGGTGCGCGACGGCGTCGTCTCACGCCGACCGGACACGCTGGCCGCCGAGGAGCCGATGGAGATCCGCGTCAACGGCCGCCCGCTGACGGTCACGATGCGCACTCCCGGTGGCGACTTCGACCTGGCCATCGGCTTCCTGGTCAGCGAGGGCGTCGTCCACTCCGCGGACGACGTCGCAAGCGTCCGCTACTGCGCCGGTGCCACCGCCGACGGCGGCAACACCTACAACGTGGTCGACGTCGGCTTGGCCGCCCACGTCCCGCCGCCGGACGCCTCGCTGGAGCGCAGCTTCTACACGACCTCCTCGTGCGGCCTGTGCGGCAAGGCGTCCCTGGAGGCGGTGCGTACGTCCTCGGCCTGGTCGGTTGCCGCCGACACCCTGCGGGCCACCCCCGAGCTGCTCGCCACGCTACCCGAGCGGCTGCGAGAGGCGCAGCGTGTCTTCGACAGCACCGGCGGCCTGCACGCGGCCGGACTCTTCGACGCCGAGGGCAACCTGCTCTGCGCCCGCGAGGACGTCGGCCGGCACAACGCCGTCGACAAGGTCATCGGCCACGCCCTGCGTGAGGGCTTGGTGCCGCTGCGCAACAGCATGCTGATGGTGAGCGGCCGGGCCTCCTTCGAGCTGGTCCAGAAGGCGGTGATGGCCGGCATCCCGCTGCTCGCGGCCGTCTCGGCGCCCTCCTCGCTCGCCGTCGACCTCGCCGACGACAACGGCCTGACCCTGGTCGGCTTCCTGCGCGGCTCCTCGATGAACATCTACTCCGGCACCGACCGCATCGAGGCCGTCCCCGTCGGCTGACGGCTCATCGGAACTGAGTATGTGAGCTCAGGCCGAGCCGGTGGTCGGGCGGCCAGACTGATGCCATGCCCGACACCGACGTCACCAGACCGCAGCCGCTCGTCGCCCTGCTGCGGCATCACCTGCTCGCGCCGGCGATCTCCTGCTTCCTGGGTGTCCTGAGCCTGGCCACGGTCTTCTGCTTCCACTTCCCCGAGCTGCTGACCACCCGTGAGTTCCGCGCGGTCTACACCGAGGACTTCGCCCGTACGCTGCTCCTGGTCGGTCTGGCGGCAGCCTTCTTCGCCGGCACGATCGCGGTGCTGCGCGACCAGCACAAGCGGCTGGCCTTCATCGGTGTCGGCACGGCGACCGCCGCGGTGCTGCTCGGCGGCACCGAGGTGCCGTTCGACGGTTCGGTCGACGACACGTCGTTCTCGCTCGGCCTCGACTGGTTCGTGCTCGCGCTGTTCTTCTCCGCGCTGGTGTTCATCCCGCTCGAGCATGCCCTCGCCCGCCGCCCGGTGCCGGTCTTCCGGCCCGGCTGGCGTACCGACGCGTGCTACTTCTTCATGAGCCACGTCCTGGTGCAGTTCATCCTGATCCTGGTCACCACCTCGACCTCGCTGGTCGTCTCGACCGTGAAGGTCCCAGGCGTACAGGAGCGGATCGACGGCCTGCCGTTCGTGGCGGCGTTCGCGTTGGCCGTCTTCCTCGCCGATCTCGCCCAGGCGGTGCTGCACCGCTGCTACCACCGGATCATGGTGCTGTGGCGCTTCCACGCGGTGCACCACTCGAGCCCCGAGCTCGACTGGCTGGCTGGCTCCCGGGTTCACTTCGTCGAGACCGTCCTGACTCGCAGCATCGTGCTGCTGCCGCTGCTGTTCCTCGGCTTCTCGACCTCGGTCGTCAACGCGTACGCGGTGCTGGTCGGCATCCAGGCGGTCGTCGCCCACGCCAACCTCGGCATCCGGTTCGGCTGGCTCGAGTACCTGATCGTCCTGCCCCGCTACCACCACTGGCACCACGCCCGGCACCTCGACTACTGGGACCGCAACTACGCCATCCACCTGCCGGTGATCGACATGCTGATGGGCTCTTTCAAGCTGCCCCGCGACGGCAGCTGGCCCGAGGAGTACGGCGTCCTCAAGCGCGAGACCGTCCCGGTCGGGATCCTCGCTCAGCACGTCGCTCCGTTCCGCGGCCAGCGGACCTTCGACGAGTACGTCCGCTGACCGCGGCGGTCAGGAGGGTTCGATCGGCTCGGGCTCTTCGGACATGGACGTGGCCCATCCGTCAGGTCCGGTGATGCATTCGCCGCGGATGCTCATGGTGACGACCTCGGGCGTGAGCTTCTCGACCTGCACCGTGAGGAGCAGGTCGTCCTGCTCGAGCTGTGCCCACGGGGGCTGCGACTTCTGCTTGCTCGTCGTCCAGCCGTCGCTGCTCAACGCTTCGGTGATGGCCGTGACTGTCGCGGCAGGGGTGGTGCCGGCAGGGGGCGTGACCGTGGCGGAGGCGAGGTACTCGACACCTTGGGTTTCGAGGCCGCACAGGTTCCAGCGGCCTTCTCCTGCCACCTTCGACGCGTGCTCACCGGCCGTGGTGAGTGCTGAGCCGAAGGTGCGGTGGATCGCTTCGCGTTGAGCCTCTGCGTCTCCGTCGGGGTCCGAGGATTCTCCGGAGCAACCGAGGAGCATCAACGGCGTGACGGCGAGGAGAGACAAGGCGAGGAGTCGTTTCATCAATTTCCCAAGGTCAGGTGGCATCGGGGCCGGTTTCGGATCGTCCGGGCTCGTTCGCGGTGGGGTCACGGTCCCATTCGGGGTCGACGGCTCCGCTGTACCACGGGTCGTACGACTGTTCAGCCTCCTCGACGTCGTCACCGTGGCCGTCGACGATCTTGCCGATGTTGTAGAGGGATTCGGTGTCATCGTCAAGGTAGGATCCGTGCGCGTCGCCGAAGTTCGGCAGACTGCTTCGGTCGACGTCCTCGGCCTCGAAGCGAGTCGCACCGAAGTCTTCGGAAGACGGATCGGTCCCAAGGCCGATGGGGCCCTTGCCGACCCACCCCTCGTCGCCGAGCATCGCTACGCCGTCTCGGCTGTCGCGTCCGACGTAGACGTGTCCGGAGCCTACGGAGAGCTCGTCCGCGTTCTCGGCCGGCCCGGCTCCGGGGCTACCGATGAGGACGACGTCATCGGCCGCGAAGTCGTCCTCCGAGGCGGCGTACGCGGTGGTGGTGGAGCCATAGCTGTGGCCGATGGCGGTGAGGTGGGCTTCGTCCGGGCGCGACGCTCTCAGGCCGTCGAGGGCGTCGGAGAGACGGCGCCCACCGTCCTCGGCACGACCCTCCGTCAGGGTGGCCGGGTCGGTCGGCCCGCTCGGTGCGTCGTAGCCGAGCCAGAACATCGCGGCGACGCTGGAGCCGTCGCCGTTGTAGCGGGCCGATTCGTACACGTTGGTCATCTTGTCGGTGTAGAAGTCGGTGTCGGTCATCTCCGACTTGATGCCCGGGGTGAAGACGGCGACGTCGTCGGCGGTGTCCATGTCACCGACGGCGACCGCGACGCGCCCGTCACCGTCGAAGGCAGTGGGGTCGTAGAGCCAGAGCGTGCCTCCTGGTTTCGCCCCGGTGGTGGGATCGACGTAGCTCTCCGCACGGTGGAGACCGTCGCGGGCAGCGCGTGCGTTGGCGAGCTGCATCTTCTCGTCAGCCGTCAGCGTCCCGTCGGCTTCCTTGTCTCCCAGCGTCGCCAGATCGTCGTCCAGCAGGATCCTGTTGGCGTCGTCGCGTGCGCTCGCAGGCAGGCCATCCGCGGATCCGATGGTCTCGGGGTAGGCCGCTGTGACGGCCGCGCGCTCCTCAGCGGAAAGACCGTCCCACCATGCCTTGACCTCTGCCGGCGTCGACCCGCCCCCAGGTGCGCCGGGCTCGTTCATCGCGTCGGTCGCGTCCTGGGTGGCACCGCCGGTCGCGGAGAGCGCGCCGTTGAGCCCCTTCGCCGAGGCGAAGGACTGGCGAAGCTGGTCCTCGTTGTCGGTGACGCGGCGGCACCATGAGTCGTGATCGGTGATCAGGTCGCGGTACCGCGAGGTGAGATCCCGGGCACGGGCCTGTAGGTCGGCGATCGTGGAGGCGCTCGCGTCATCTGCGGCCTCGATGTCGGCGAGCAGACCGGTTCGGTCCGCGTCCAAGCGCTGTTTGCGGTCGCGAAGGTCGTCCCGGTCTCGCTTCAACGTCTGAAGAGTGTCTGCATAGAAGGTCACTGCGCGCGCGACCCGGCGCACCGACTGGTGCATGGCTTCGTGCTCGGGCCCGGCACTCCCCGCTGCGTCTCGGTAGGCCTCGTATGCGTAGCCCTTCCACCCCGAGATCAGGCGCTCGTCGCTCGCCCGTTCACCGAACGTCTCGAACGGTGTCGCGGCCTTGTACAGGCTGGTGGCGAGGGCTTCGGCACCCCCTGGGTCGCCAAGAAGCTCGGCGATCTGCGGCTCGGAGGCTGGGACGGCGATTGTTGTCATCTGGTCGGCCCGAGATGCCCGTCGAGGCGGTCCAGCCAGGACTTCGAAACCTGGTCAGCATCGTTGATGTGGTCCGCGGTCGTGCTGATCGCGTCGGCAAAGCCGGATGCGATGTCGGCACTCTCGTGCGCGTAGCCCGACCACGCTTCCATGAACGAAGAGGCGACGTGCTGCACCGAGGGAGCGAGCCCCGAAACCGAGAGGCCGGCGAGCTCCTTGGACGTCTTCTCCATCTCATCGGCCTGCTCGCCCCAACCGGTGCTCGCGGAGCGCATCTGGTTGTATTCGATCCCGGTTACGCTCATTGCCCATCACCCTCGACCAGAGCCGTGAGCAGAGGGAGCTTCCAAGGCGAGCGAGCGCAGTCGGAGCACGAGCCTCTGCGTGGCTGGGACCGCCAGCAACAGAACGTCCTGTCGGTCGAGACCACGGCCGATGTGGCCTGCGACCCTGGGCATCCCTGTCGGCGGCATGGCGACGGTCCAGCCCCGTTCGCGGAGCCATGCCGATGCTGCTGTCAGTCGCCCGCGCGCGTTTCCCTCTTCGATCTCGTCCAGGGTCCAGAGCGTCTCGCGTCGAGCGAGGTCCTGGCCCGGGACCGTCACCCAGTTGACTTGCGGGGGCGGTGCTGTTCGCTCACCGAGAAGGTGAGCGGCACTGCGCTCGGAGAGTGCGTCCGGCCGGACCGTGGCGACCGCAACGGCCGAACGCTCCGGTGGTGTCTCAGGAGGTAGGACGATCAGATCGGCATCTGGATGACGTCGCCTGACCGTGGCCCAAAATGGATCCAACCGCTGTTCGTCGTCCCGTACGACCTTGGTGTTACGCATCTACTCATCCCCCGAAAAGCAAACGGTGCGTCACGTCGAGTATGTCTGAAAAAGATCGAGATCACCCGCAAGCGTACGAATTCGGGAGGGTGCGTTGCTCGTCTCGTCGGACCTGCGCCGAGCCTGGCCGGGCCTCGACGGGCATGCCGCGTGAAGCCTGCTCGCCGCGGTTTGGGAGAGTGTGCCCATGGATGAGCACACCGCGGCTTCGGGAGAGCAGCCTGCCCTGAAGGCCGTCCTCTGGGACATGGACGGCACCCTCGTCGACACCGAGCCCTACTGGATCGCGGCGGAGCACGCGATCGCGGAGCGCTTCGGCACGACCTGGTCCGAGGAACAGGCGATGGAGCTGGTCGGCAACGCGCTGATCGAGTCGGCGCGGTTGATCAAGGTGGGGATGGGCCTCCCGCACGAGCCGGAGGAGATCGTGGAGATGCTCCTCGACGGTGTGGTCGAGCAGGTCGAGCGCGAGGTTCCCTGGCGACCGGGTGCGCGCGAGCTGCTCCTCGACCTGGTCGAGCAGGGCGTGCCCTGCGCGCTGGTCACGATGTCCTACGCACGATTCGTCGGCCCGATCCTCGAGCAGCTGCCCGAGGGCACCTTCAAGGTGATCGTCACTGGCGACATGGTTCGCAACGGCAAGCCCCACCCTGAGCCTTACCTCACTGCGGCGGCGGCCCTCGGCGTCGCGGCCGAGGACACCGTCGCGGTGGAGGACTCCAACACCGGCGCCCGGTCGGCCGAGGCAGCCGGCTGCACCGTGTTGGTCATCGAGAACCACGTCCCGGTGGCCCCCGGCGAGCGGCGGGTCTTCCGCGACACGCTCGAGGGGATGACGTACGCCGACCTGGCTGCTCTCTGACCGGCCGCTCTGCGGCCCCGGCCTAGGGGACCATCCAGCTCAGGACGGGGGTCGCCTGCAGACCGACCAGGGCGCACATGAACACGAGCATCAGCAGGCTCCAACCGAGCACCTTGCGGAAGATCTCGCCCTCCTTGCCTGCCATGCCGACCGCGGCCGCAGCGATGGCGAGGTTCTGCGGGCTGACCATCTTGCCCAGCACCCCTCCCGACGAGTTGGCGGCGGCCATCAGGGTCGGGTCGAGACCGGCGGCGGTGGCCGCCTTCACCTGCAGAGCGCCGAAGAGCGTGTTCGCGGAGGTGTCCGAACCGGTCACGGCGACGCCGATCCAGCCCAGGATCGGGGAGATGATGGCGAACGCGCTCCCCGTCTGGGCGAGCAGCTCGCCCAGCGACCCGGTCTGACCCGACAGGTTCATCACGTACGCCAGGCCGAGCACCGCCATCACCGTGATGATGGCCGATCTCAGCTCGACATAGGTCTTGACGTACGTCTTGATGGCGGTGCTCGGCGAGACTCTCAGGATGAGAGCCGTGATGACGCCGGCGAAGACCAGGAGCGTCCCTGCGGCCGGCAGCCAGCCGAAGCCGAAGGTCATGAATCCGGAGGCGGTGCCGTCGGGGTTGGCGACGTCGAGGCTGGGCCACTGGAAGCTCAGCGTCCACGGCGGCTGCGCGAGCGCCTCCTTGACGGCAGAGATGTTGGTGAACGCGAAGATGGCGATGATGACCAGGTACGGGGCGTACGCCTTGACGACCTCGGCCCTGCTGTCGCGGATCTGCGGGGACCCGTTGCCGGTCGCGGTGAGGACGGCGGACGTGCCGGCCGAGCCTGCCTGGCCCTCTGCACGGGTCGAGGTGGCGTCGGCGGTCGCGGTGATCTGCTCCTGCGGCTGCCACACCCGCAGCAGCCCGACGATGGCGGCAGTGGCCACCAGCGAGGCGACGATGTCGGCGAGGGGGACCGAGATGTAGTTGGCGGCGACGAACTGCGCGATGCCGAAGGCGAGGCCGCAGACCAGTGCGACCGGCCAGGTCTGTCGCAGACCTCGTCGGCCGTCGACCACGAGGACGAGGATCAGGGGCACGAAGACGGCGAGGATGGGGGTCTGGCGGCCGACCATCGCCCCGAGCGTCTCGGCGTCGATGCCGGAGGTCTTCTCCAGCCCGGCGATCGGCGAGGCCATCGCTCCGAATGCGACCGGGGCGGTGTTGGCGATCAGCGCGACCGTGGCGGCCTTGATGGGTTTGAACCCGACTGCCATCAGCATCACCACGGTGATCGCGACCGGGGTGCCGAAGCCGGCGAGGGCCTCCAGGAGGGCGCCGAAGCAGAACGCGATGATGAGCGCTTGGATGCGCTGGTCCTCGCTGATGGACCCGAAGGAACGCTTCAGGACCTCGAAGTGGCCGGTGGCGACCGTCAGGTTGTAGATCCAGATCGCGTTGACGACGATCCACATGATCGGGAAGAAGCCGAAGGTCGCGCCTTCTGCCCCGGCCATGATCGCCTGGCCGACCGGCATCTTGAAGAAGGTGACGGCGACGAGCAGGGCGGCGACGAGCGAGATGAGGCCCGCCTGCCAGGCCTTCATCTTCAGGCCGCCGAGCAGGATGAAGAGGGTGAGCAGGGGGAGTGCGGCGCACAGAGCGCTCAGCGCGAGCGATCCGCCGACTGGGTCAAGGTCTTGCTGGAACGTCTGGAACATGCGTTCTCCCGGGAGGTGTGGCGCTTCGGTTCGTTTCACGTACGAGCTGTGGGGGTGTTCCGTGATTCGCTGGGCGCGGCACCGGTCAGAAGATGACGCCGGGGTTCAAGATGCCGTCGGGGTCCAGCGCCTGTTTGATCCGCCGGTTGAGCTCCATCGCCTCCTCTCCGAGCTGGTCGGGCAGCCAGGCCTTCTTCAGCCGTCCGACCCCGTGCTCGCCGGTGATGGTGCCGCCAAGGCCGATCGCCAGCTCCATGACCTCGCCGTACGCGGCCTGGGCTCGTTCCACCTGTTCGGTGTCGCTGGGGTCGAAGACGATGAGGGGGTGGGTGTTGCCGTCGCCGGCGTGGGCGACGACCGCGATGTCGACCCCGCGGTTCGCCGAGATGGCGGCGATGCCGTCGACCAGGTCGCTGAGCTGCGGAATCGGGACGCCCACGTCCTCCAGCAGCAGCGATCCGCGACGCTCGAGCGCCGGGATGGCGGCACGGCGGGCCGCGACGAAGGCCTCCCCCTCTTGGGGGTCGTCGGTGTGGAACACCTCGCTGGCCCGGTAACGCGAGCAGATCTCGCTGATCGCCTCGAGCTCGGCGAGCGCGAACTCAGCCGGCTCGTCGGACTGGATGACCAGCAGGGCGGCCGCGGAGCGGTCCAGGCCCATCCGGGTCATGTCCTCGACCGCGTTGATCGAGGCTTGGTCCATGAACTCCAGCATCGAGGGGCGCATCGTGCGGGTCATCTCGCAGACCGCGCCGGTGGCGTCGGTCAGCGAGCCGAACGTCGCTACGAGCGTGGAGGGCGGCCGTTGGGCGGGTAGCAGGCGCAGCACGACCTCGGTCACGATGCCCAAGGTGCCCTCGCTGCCGACGAAAAGCTTGGTCAGCGAGAGCCCCGCAACGTCCTTGATGCGGGGCCCGCCCAGCTCGACCACCGTGCCGTCGGCGAGCACGACGGTCATCCCGAGCACGTAGTCGGTGGTAACGCCGTACTTCACGCAGCACAGCCCGCCGGCGTTGGTGGCGATGTTGCCGCCGATGGAGCAGATCTCGAAGGAGGAGGGATCGGGTGGGTACCACAGCCCGTGCGCGGCAGCGGCCGCCTTCACCTCGGCGTTGAACAGGCCGGGCTCGGTGCGGCAGGTACGGGTGAGTGGATCGACCTCGATGCGGCGCATCCGCTCGGTCGAGATCACCACGCACCCGTCGGCGGCGGTCGAACCGCCCGACAGGCTGGTGCCGGCGCCTCGAGTCACGATCGGGACCCGATGCCGGGCCGCCAGCCGCACTACCGCCTGGACGTCTTCGGTCGAGGAGACCCGGACCACCGCGACGGGCGTGCCTGCCGTCGGGTCGTTGGCTCGGTCCCAGCGATAACCGGCCATCCGGTCAGGATCGGTCAGCACCGCGTCCGGGGCCATGGTGGGGGCGAGGCTCTCGAGCTCAGCGACAAGACCAGACATCGTGATCTTTCATTTAGCGGAACGTGTGTTCCACGTCACAATGGAGGTCTCCCGGGCCACTGTCAAGAGTCCGTCTTGCTGGCGAGCAGGCTCTCCGCGAGCCGTCGCGCGCCGCTGTGCAGCAGCGGGATCGCCCGCTGCACCAGCTCGTCGCTCATCCGGGGGAGTGGTCCGGAGATCGACAGTGCCATCCAGGGCAGCTCGTCTCCGACGGGTGCAGCCACGCAGCGTACGCCGATCTCCTGCTCCTGCTCGTCTAGCGCGAAGCCGGCCTCCCTGATCCGCTCCAGCTCGGCCTCCAGTGCCGTAGCGTTCGTGATCGTGTGGGGTGTGCGCGCGACCAGCGGCCGGCGCATGATCGCCTCCACCGTAGGGCGGGGCAGCCGTGACAGGAGCACCTTCCCGACGCCGGTGCTGTGCAGGTCCACCCGGCGGCCGACCTCGGTGAACATCCGCATGGTGTAGCCGGAGGGGACCTGAGCGACGTACTCCGCCTGGTGGCCGGCCAGGACCGCGAGGTTGGCGGTCTCGCCGGTCTCGGCGACCAGGTCGGCAAGGACCGCGGTGGCATCGACCCCGGTGAGCTGGTTGGCCGCGTTGCCGAGCGGCATCAGCCGCATCCCGAGCGTGTAGCGCCGATCGCCGAGCTGGCGCATGTAGCCACGCTCGACGAGAGCACGGCAGAGACGATGGACGGTGGGGGCGGGAAGCTGGAGGAGGGCGGCGATCTCCGCGATCGACATGCCGCGACCGGCGGACGCGACCGCCTCCATGACGTCGAGCGCACGGTGGACCGTCTGGGCTCCGCCTGCTGCTGTTTCCGCGGACCTTGACATCGAGCCACCCCTCCTTGAGGATTTCGGTATACGACTGGTTGATTCCACTATATAGAACGGCAGATCTGGATGGCAGTGGTGCAAGTGAGCGGGCTCAGCGTCGCCGAGCAGCTCGTCGACTTCGTACGTGCCGAGGCGTTGCCCGGCACCGGCATCGACGAGGCCGACTTCTGGTCAGGTGCCGCAGCCATCATCGAGGACCTGGGTCCACGGGTCCAGGACCTGGTCCGCCACCGTGACCAGCTGCAGCAGTCGATCGATGCCTACCACCGCGGCCGCTCCGGGACACCACAGCCTGAAGAGTATGAGGCGTTCCTCCGTTCCATCGGCTACCTCGCCGACGAACCGGAGCCGTTCACGATCACCACCTCGGGCGTGGACGCGGAGATCTCCCGGATCGCGGGTCCCCAGCTCGTGGTGCCCCTGTTGAACGCGCGGTTCGCGGTCAACGCTGCCAATGCACGCTGGGGCTCCCTCTACGACGCGCTCTACGGGACCGACGTCATCGACGAGGAGGAGGGCCGCGGCAGGGCAGGTGGGTACAACCCGGTCCGCGGCGCTGCCGTCATCGCCCGCGGGAGGGCGTTCCTCGACCAGCACTTCCCGCTCGCGGGCGGTTCGCACGCGGACGCAGTGGCCTATCGGATCGTCGACGGGACGCTGGTCACCGAGGTTCGGACAGGGGAGCACCCTCTCGCGGATCCTGAGCAGCTGGTCGGCTTCCAAGGAGAGCCTGGGGAGCCGCGGACGGTCCTCCTGAACCACCATGGTCTGCACGTCGAGATCCAGATCGACCGATCCCACCGGATCGGTCGCGGCGACGCCGCGGGCGTGTGCGACATCGTCCTCGAGTCGGCGCTGACCACGATCATGGACCTCGAGGACTCCGTCGCCGCGGTCGACGCGAGCGACAAGATCGACGGCTACCGCAACTGGCTGCTGCTGATGCAGCGACGTCTCGACGCGGCGGTCACCAAGGACGGGCAGACGTTCACCAGGACCATGGCCCCCGACCGGGAGTACGTCACGCCCGGCGGCGAAGCGCTCACCCTGCCGGGTCGCTCGCTGCTGCTCATCCGTCAGGTCGGTCACCTGATGACCAGCGACGCGGTGCTGGACGCCCGGGGCGAGCCGGTCTCCGAGGGCATCCTCGACGCGCTGATCACCGGCCTCGGCAGCCTGCACGACCTGCGCGGCGAGCAGGCGGGCGGCAACTCGCGTACCGGCTCGGTCTACGTCGTGAAGCCGAAGATGCACGGCCCCGACGAGGTGGCGCTCGCCTGCGAGATCCTGGGGCGCGTCGAGGAGCTGCTCGGACTTCCGGGGCGGACCATCAAGATCGGCATCATGGACGAGGAGCGCCGCACCTCGGCCAACCTCAAGTCGTGCATCGAGCGCGCCCGCGACCGCGTCGCCTTCATCAACACCGGATTCCTCGACCGCACCGGCGACGAGATCCACACCTCGATGGAAGCCGGGCCGATGGTCCGCAAGGCACAGATGAAGGCGCAGCCGTGGATCGCGGCCTACGAGGACGCCAACGTCGACATCGGGCTGGAGTGCGGCTTCCAGGGACGAGCGCAGGTCGGCAAGGGCATGTGGGCTGCCCCGGACAACATGGCCGAGATGCTCGCGCAGAAGGTCGCCCACCCGCAGGCGGGAGCGAGCTGTGCCTGGGTTCCCTCGCCGACCGCGGCCACGCTGCATGCCACCCACTACCACGAGGTCGACGTCGCGGCGCGGCAACGTGAGCTCGCAGGCGGACGGCGTACGACCCTGCGCCAGCTGCTCACCCTGCCGCTGGGCGACCCGGGCGCCTGGAGCGCAGAGGACCGCCAGGCCGAGCTCGACAACAACATCCAGAGCGCGCTCGGCTACGTCGTTCGCTGGGTCGACGCCGGGGTGGGCTGCTCCAAGGTTCCCGACCTCAGCGGCACGCCGCTGATGGAGGACCGAGCCACCTGTCGGATCAGCTCGCAGCACGTGGCCAACTGGGTGCGTCACGGCATCGTCACCACCGAGCAGGTCGAGGAGTCGCTGCGCCGCATGGCGGCCGTGGTCGACGAGCAGAACGCCGGCGACCCGGCCTATCTGCCGATGGCGCCCGGGTTCGACACCGATGCCTTCCTGGCCACCCGTGACCTGGTGCTGCTCGGCACCCAGCAACCCTCGGGATACACCGAGCCGATACTCCACCAGCGGCGCCAGGCCCACAAGAGCAAGGAGAAGACATGATCTTCGGCTTGGAGACCTCTCGCGACATCATCGCCGCGGCCAGGGCGTACGGGGCTGAGCAGGGCTTCAAGCCGCTGACCGTCGTGGTGCTCGACCAAGGCGGCGACCTGCTCGCGGCCGAGCGCGAGGACGGTTCGTCGAACAAGCGTTTCGAGATCGCTCGGGGGAAGGCGCACGGAGCGCTCGCTCTCGGACTCGGGTCGCGAGCGCTCATGGCCCGGGCCGAGCAGCAGCCCTACTTCGTCACGGCGGCCGCCGCAGCCATCGGCGGAAGCCTGGTTCCGGTGCCCGGCGGCGTACTCGTCCGCGACTCCGGTGGCACCCTCCTGGGGGCCGTAGGGATCTCGGGTGACACCTCCGACAACGACGAGGCCGCCGCGCTGGCCGGCATCGCTTCGGTCGGGCTCGTCGGCCAGCCGGACTGAGGCGCTGCTCCCGCCGTTCACCTGTCCGGCTGAGACCAACTAAGGTGCTCGGGTGGCCATGCAGATCACCCCGTCCATCCTGAACGCCGACTTCGCGGACCTCGGGGCCGAGGTGGCGAGGATCCCCAGCGCAGACTGGATCCATGTCGACGTCATGGACAACCACTTCGTGCCCAACCTGACCTTCGGGCCGGCGATGGTCGAGGCGCTGGCACGGACCACCTCGGTGCCGCTGGACGCTCATCTGATGATCGAGAACGCTGACCGCGAGGCGCCTGCCTACGTCGAGGCCGGCTGTGCCTCGGTGACCTTCCACGTCGAAGCCACCAGGGCCCCGGTGCGACTGGCCCGCGAGATCCGGGCCAAGGGCGCCCGGGCGTCGATGGCGCTCAAGCCGGCGACGCCGATCGAGCCCTACGAGGACATGCTGGCCGAGCTCGACATGGTGCTGCTGATGACCGTCGAGCCGGGCTTCGGTGGGCAGAAGTTCCTCGACCTGGTGCTGCCCAAGATCCGCCGGGCACGTTCGCTGATGGACAAGCACGGCGTCGAGACCTGGCTGCAGGTCGACGGCGGGGTCTCGCTGGAGACCATCGAGCGCTGCGCCGAGGCGGGGGCCGACGTCTTCGTCGCCGGCTCTGCCGTGTACTCGGCCGCCGACCCGGATGCGATGGTCAACGCGCTGCGCGACAAGGCCGTCTCAGCGGCCGACGCCTGATCCGGTGTCGTGCCACATGTGTGGCACACTGGTGGAAGACGAGCTTGTGCTCGCGTGCTCTGGGGTCGGTGAAATTCCGAGCCGGCGGTGACTGGATCCCTCTACAAATTGTGGGGTTCAGAAGTCCGCGACCCGATGGCAGCCAGTCATCGGTTGACCAAGTGAGAATCTTGGACCGACGGTTAAAGTCCGGATGGGAAGACGCACGCAGCCCGATTCGTCGTGACCGCCCTGAGACCAGGGCGCGGCGCGATGTTTCGGCCTGACCCCGGAGTCCGTGAGACGGACCAGAGGGGATCAGATGAAGAGCTTGGACCAGCGTGACCCGGAGCCAGGAGCGATGCGTCGCGCCCTGGAGCTGGCCGCTGCGATCGGTGCCCCGGGACCTGCCATCTACCCGAACCCGCGGGTGGGCTGCGTACTCCTGGGACCTGACGGGTCGATGATCGCCGAGGGCTACCACCGCGGGCCAGGCACGCCTCATGCCGAGGTCGATGCCCTGGCGAAGGCTGGTGACGCGGCCCGCGGCGCAACGGCGGTCGTGACCCTCGAGCCGTGCAACCACACCGGCCGCACCGGCCCGTGCTCGCAGGCGCTGATCGAGGCCGGTGTCGTCCGCGTCGTCTACGCCCAGTCCGACCCCAACCCGGTCGCCGCCGGCGGCGCCGCCACGCTGAAGCAGTCGGGCATCGAGGTCGAGCAGGGCCTGTACGCAGCGGAGTCCCGTGACCTCAACCGGGTCTGGACCCAGGCCGCCGAGCTACAGCGCCCCTACGTCACCTGGAAGTTCGCCACCACCCTCGACGGGCGCAGCGCCGCCGCCGACGGCACCTCGCGCTGGGTCTCCTCGCGCGCCGCGCGGCTCGACACCCACGAGCTGCGGGCGCTCAGCGACACGATGCTGGTCGGGACCAACACGGTCGCTGTCGACGACCCCGCGTTGACGGTCCGCGATGCGGAGGACCGACCGGTCGGCGTACAGCCTCTGCGGGTCGTCATGGGGGAGCGCGACCTCCCCGAGGACCGCCGGATCTTCGACGCCCAGGCGCCCTCGCTCCACCTCCGCACGCGCGACCCACACGAGGCCCTGGCCGCCCTGTGGGAGCGCGAACGCCGCCATGTCTTTCTCGAGGGCGGGCCGACGCTGGCCGCGGCCTTCCTGGAGGCGGGCCTCGTCGACGAGATCGTCGTCTACGTCGCCCCGTTCCTGCTCGGCGCCGGCCGCTCGGCCGTCGCCGACCTCGGGATCAGCACCATCTCCGACGCCTTCCGGCCGCGGGTGCGCTCTGTCGACGTGCTCGCCCCCGCAGCCGTGGGCGACGAGCCGAACGTACGACTCATCTTGGAACCACAGAAAGGGGAGCAGTGATGTTCACCGGGATTGTTGAGGAGCTCGGCACCGTCGCCGGGATCGAGGACCAGGGCGACGCCGTACGCCTGACCATCTCCGCCGCGACCGTACTGTCAGACGCCGAGCTGGGCGCCTCCATCGCGGTCAACGGCTGCTGCCTGACGGTCGCCACGCTCGGGGAGAACAAGTGGACCGCCGACGTGATGCTGGAGACGCTCAAGCGCACGAGCCTGCACGCGATCGAGGTCGGCGACCAGGTCAACCTGGAGCGCGCGGTCACCCCGAGCACCCGGCTCGGCGGCCACATCGTCCAGGGCCATGTCGACGGCGTCGGGCGCATCGTCTCCCGAGAGCCCAGCGAGCACTGGGAGGTCGTGACGATCTCCATCGATCCGGAGCTGGCGCGCTATGTCGTGGAGAAGGGCTCGATCGCGGTCGACGGGATCAGCCTCACCGTGGTCTCGGTGAGCGAGGACTCCTTCACCGTCAGTCTGATCCCCGAGACCCTGGCGCGTACGTCGCTGGGGTTCCGGGCCGTCGGCGACGAGGTCAACCTCGAGACCGACATCATCGCCAAGCACGTCGAGAAGCTTCTGGGAGGGGTGCGGTCATGACGCTTGAGGAACAGTACGCCGGGGTCCGGCTGGATCCGGTCGAGAACGCCATCGCGGACCTGGCGGCCGGCAAGCCGGTCGTGGTCGTCGACGACGAGGACCGGGAGAACGAGGGCGACCTGATCTTCTCCGCCGAGCTGGCGACCCCGGAGGTGATGGCGTTCGCGATCCGCTGGTCCTCCGGCGTGATCTGCGTGGCGCTCCCAGGGGACCGGCTCGACGCTCTCGACCTGCCGCCGATGACTCGTGTCAACGAGGATCGCAAGCAGACCGCCTACGCGGTCTCGGTCGACGCTCGCGAGGGCGTCTCGACCGGCATCTCGGCCGCCGACCGGGCCCTCACGACGCGGCTGCTCGCCGGTCCGTCGTCGGTAGCCGGGGACCTGACCCGACCCGGTCACGTCTTCCCGCTGCGGGCACGCGACGGGGGAGTCCTGGTGCGCGTCGGTCACACCGAGGCCGCGGTCGACCTGACCCGGCTGGCCGGTCTGGAGCCCGCCGGTGCGCTGGTCGAGCTGGTCAACGACGACGGCACCATGCAGCGCGCCCCGCAGCTGCGCGAGTTCGCCGACGAGCACGGTCTCGCGATGATCTCGATCGCCGACCTGGTGACCTACCGGCGGCGCACCGAGGTGCTGGTTGAGCGCAAGGCGGTGACTCGGCTGCCCACCGAGTTCGGTGAGTTCACCGCGTACGGCTATCTCACCACCGATGACGAGGTCGAGCACGTCGCGCTGGTCCACGGCGACATCGCCGGGAACGAACCCGTGCTCGCCCGGGTGCACTCGGAGTGCCTGACCGGGGACGTCTTCGGGTCGCGGCGCTGCGACTGCGGGCCGCAGCTGCGGGAGGCGCTCGCGCGGATCGCGGACGCCGGGTGCGGCGTGGTCGTCTACCTGCGTGGCCATGAGGGCCGCGGGATCGGGCTGCTCGCCAAGCTGCAGGCCTACCAGCTCCAGGACGGCGGGCGGGACACCGTCGATGCCAACCTCGACCTCGGGCTGCCGGCCGACGCGCGGCACTATGGCGCCGCCTCGCAGATCCTGCGCGACCTCAAGGTCGACTCGGTGAAGCTGTTGACCAACAACCCTGAGAAAGTGAGTCATCTGGAGGCGTACGGTGTCGAGGTCGCCGAGCGGGTGCCGCTCACTCCGCGACCCAACGAGCACAATCTCGCCTACCTGCTGACCAAGCGTGACCGGATGGGCCACGCGCTGCCTGATCTGTCTGAGGAGAACCGATGAGTGGCAAAGGTGCCCCTACGCCCGAGATCGTCGACGCGAGCGACCTGCGGGTCGCGGTCGTGGCGTCGCGCTGGCACGACGAGGTCATGGCCGGCCTGCTGAACGGCGCCGAGCGGGCACTCAAGGAGGCCTCCGTCGGCGGCCTGACCATCGTCCGGGTGCCCGGCGCCTTCGAGCTCCCGGTCGCCGCGGCCGCGCTGGCCAAGTCGGGCTACGACGCCATCGTCGCGCTCGGCGTCGTCATCCGCGGAGGCACCCCGCACTTCGACTACGTCTGCTCGGCGGCCACCGACGGGCTGAACCGGATCGCGATCGACCACATCATCCCCGTCGGGTTCGGTCTGCTGACCTGCGACAACGAGGAGCAGGCGCTTGATCGGGCCGGGCTCGAGGGGTCGAGCGAGGACAAGGGGTACGAGGCCGCCGCGGCAGCCATGGAGACCGCGCTCGCCCTGCGCGACTGCGTGCGTCACTACTGACGCTCGACGCCGTCACCGCCAGGTGGCCAGGTCGGGGTCGATGCCGTGAGCTCTCGCCGCTTCGTCGACGGTCTGGTGGAACCAGCTCGCCAGACCGTCGCGGATGCCGTCGTAGTGGGCCGCGAAGCCGGGGTCTGCCTCGAACATCCGTCCGAGGCAGACCTGCATCTGGCGTGTGATCGGGAAGAAGTTGCCGAAGATCTCGCGGTGGCGCTCGGCCAGCTCGTTGGCCTCGGGGCTGCCGGGCCGTACGTTCCTGTCGAGCGCCGCACCGAGGTCCTGCTCGAAGCTCGACATCGACCGGCTCAGATCGTGCCACTCCTGCTTGGAGCGGAAGGCCGCCCTCTCCGCGAACTGCGCCCACTGTGGCGAGTCGCCCCAGCGTGCCCGCGCCTCGACGTTGCGGTGCGGGTCCCAGCCGGGACCGAACAGGGTCTCCTGCTCATCGGGGCTCAGCGGGATCCCGTGCTCGTGGGCCTCGGCCATCGTGGACAGCCGGTCCTCGAGCCGTTGCAGGTCCGCGATCCGCACAGCGAGCCGCTCACGTTGCTCCTGGAGGGTGACTCCGATCTCCGAGGCCGCGTCGTCGAGCACGCCGCGGATCGCGTCCAGCCCGAGGCCGGTCTCGCGGTAGGCGAGGACCCGGTTCAGGCGCTGCAGGTCAGCCTCGGTGTAGAGGCGGTAGCCCGCCGGCGTACGAGCCGACGGTGTCGCCAGGCCGACCTCGTCCCAGTGGTGCAGCGTCCGCACGGTCACGCCGAGCAGGGCGGCGGTGTCGCCGACGGTCAGACCGGTGTCGTGCGGTCGCTCAGCCACATACGACATTGTGCCCTCAGGACTCGCTCGGTGCCGGGATGCCCATCGCGTCGAGGTTGCGGGCTCCCTGGCTCGTGGCTTCGTACTGCTTCGCGGCCGTGAAGATCACCCGGGTGCGCTCGGGCGTGATCACCTCGATGTCGCGGGTGTTCCAGTAGGTGTCGCGGGGACCTACGACGCTGTCCGGGGCGATCGCCCGGCAGCTCTCTGCGACCTGCTCGATCTGGTTCAGTACGCAGGAGAAGCTGACGCTCGTGGCCGACGGGGTTGTGGGCTCGGTGAAGTCTGGACCAGCGGGAACGAGAAGCACGTCCTGAAACGTCCAGCGACGTAGATGCACCACCTGTCCCGGGACGTTGAACAGGTCGATGAACCCGAGCCCGCGGACCCAGAAATCCGTCGAGACGGCCAGGTCGGCGCACGGCACGGTCAGGAACTGGGGCATCCCGTAGATCCCGCGGAACGGCTCAGGGGCCACCGCGTCAGGACCCGGCAGTGGCACGGGGCTGACCTCGAAGGCGTCGTAATAGTCACTCATGCGAGGAATCGTTCAGCCTCACGCCGCGTGAGGGTCAAGCGGAGCCGCGATCAGGCGATGAGCCTCGCGACGAGATCGCCCAGACGGCGGCGCGCATCCGGCTCCTGCCGGGCTGACGCCTGCTCGACGACGAAGCCGTGCTCGGCGAGTAGCTCTTCGAGGGCCTCGGCGGACCAGTAGTAGGCCGTGTGGACGGCGTGGTCGAACGCTTCCCCGGGCTCGCCGTCGAAGTAGCCGATCAGCGCCGACCCGCCGGGCTCGAGGACGCGGGAGAACTCGCTCAGGATCTTCGGGAGATCGGCAGGCGGGGTGTGGATGATCGAGTACCACGCCAGGATGCCGCCGACGGACCGGTTCTCCAGCGGGATCGCTGCCAGGTCGGCCTGCTGGAAGGCGACGCTCGGGAAGCGCTCTCGTGCTGCCGTGACGAACTCGGTCGAGGCGTCCAAGCCGACGACGTCGCGTACGCCGCTCGAGACGAGCTCTTCGCTCCAGTGGCCCGGGCCGCAGCCGGCGTCCAGGAGGCGACCGGTCGTGGTGTCTCGCCAGGTGGTGATCGTCTTGCGGTCTTGCTCGGCTAGCTTGTCGGTCGTTCCGAAGAGGTCGATGTATTCGGCTGCGCGGGCGTCGTAGGCGGCGCCTATCTTGGTCGTGGGCATCGGTGCTCGAGGGTAGCGGGTCCGTCCGTCGGCTCGCTGCCGCCTGCCGTGTGGGGTGGGTGGATGTGTGTCTGTTTGGTCTCGTGTCCGGGTTCCAGCACGGGTGGGGCCAATACCGTGCTTGGGTTGGGTGATTATGAAGCGCCCCAGGTTTGATGCCGCTGCTGTTTGAGTCCGGAAGGATGGACAGTATGCCGAAGAA
>NZ_BMQT01000003.1 GCF_014648255.1 Nocardioides albus
GATTCAGCCCAGCCGGTGACCGCCGGACAGGGAAACCGATAGGAACGAAACCCAGGGCGAATCACGACGACGCGACCGGCCTCTTCACCCCCACCGGGTCCACCCAGCGGATTGTTGCCGACCCAACAGGTTTCCTGTGCCCCATCGTCGGGCTCACACAGGGACAGGCCCTACACGTGAGCGGCAGCTGGACCGTCAGCGGTCTGACGATCACGAATCCGTGATCGACCGTCACATCACCACCCAGTAGCCGAGCGAAACTTGTCACGCGCATGACAAGTTTTTACTCGGCCCCAGTCCCAACCGTCCTCGATTACCGTGGCTCGAGAGCGCTACCCGCCCCCGCGGACGATGCTCGCGAGCTCGGCCAAGGTGTCGATCCGATGGGTTGCCCGCGAGAGATCCTGGGTCGCGGTGAAGCTGTTGCGTACGACCGCGCAGTCGATGCCCGCGGCAACGGCCGACGCGAGACCTCGGGACGAGTCCTCGACGACGAGCGTCTCGTCACGGGTCGCGCCGAACCGCTTCAGCCCGGCCAAGTACGGCTCCGGGTGCGGCTTGGAGCGGTCGTAGTCCTCACGGACCAGCACGAAGTCCATGAACCCGGTGATCTGCCGAGATCGGTGGATGAGGTCGAAGTCGGCCCGCTTCGCCGTGGTCACGATGGCCATCCGGACGTACTGCGACAGCTCGGCGAGCGCGTCGACGACTCCGTCGATCTCGATCGCCTCGGTCCGCAGATACTCCTGGTAGTAGGCGTCCCGCGCCTCCCGCTGCCTGTCGATGACCGGCTCGTCGACACCGGCCGCCCGAGCCTGGGCCCAGGCGCCCAGCCCCTGGCTCATGTCGCGGAGGTATCGCTCCTGATCCAGCGCCACACCGATCTCCGCCAACGCTCGTTCGCCGGCCCTGAAGTACCAGAGCTCGGTGTCCACCAGGACACCGTCATGGTCGAAGAGGACGTACTTCTTCACGACCTGATCCTGACGGACTACCCAAACCTCTCCTCGTGCACCACCGTCGAGAGCGCGGAGCGGTGGCGCCAGCCGAAGCGCTCCAGGTCGGGGACGTCGGGGAGGTCGGCGACGGGGCCGACGCAGAGCCAGGCGACGGGACGTACGTGGTCGGGCAGGCCGACCAGGTCGCGCAGGAACTCCTCGCGGTAGAAGCTGACCCAGCCGACGCCGAGGCCCTCGGCGGTGGCGGCGAGCCAGAGGTTCTGGATGGCGAGGACGGTCGAGTAGAGGCCGGCGTCCGCGATCGCGTGGCGGCCGAGGACGTGGGACCCGCCGCGGGTCGGGTCGTAGCCGACGACCACGCCGAGGCCGGACTCGCAGATCCCCTCGATCTTGATCTTCGAGAACGTCTCGGACCGCTCCCCCGCCAGCGAGTCGGCGAAGACCTCACGTTCGGTGGCGACGTGCTCGCGGAACGTACGCAGCGTCTCGGGCGAGCGCACCAGCACGAAGTCCCACGGCTGGGTCATCCCGACGCTGGGCGCCGCGTGGGCCGCCGACAGCACCCGCTCGAGCACCTCGGGGTCGACCGGCTCGCCGGTGAACTCGGCTCGGGTGTCGCGGCGGCGGTTGATGGCGTCGTAGAGATCCATCAGGCACGCACCCGGGCCGCGTCGTAGAGGAACGACTCGCCCCCGTCGCGGGCCAGCGCGGGCCCGGCGAGGATGACGGCTGCCTGGCGCAGGCCCGCGTCCTCGACCGCCTCGGCGATCGTAGCCACCGTCCCGCGCAGCACCAGCTCGTCGGGCTGGCTGGCGCGGTAGACGACCACGACCGGGCACTGCGGTCCGTAGTAGGGCAGCAGCTCGGCCATCAGCTCGCGGGTGCGCCGGATCGCGAGGTGGAGCACGAGGGTGGCGCCGGTCGCGGCGTACGCGGCCAGCGACTCCCCCTCCGGCATGGCCGTCGACCGGGCCTGGGTGCGGGTGAGCACCACCGACTGCGCCACCAGCGGGACGGTCAGCTCCCGGCCGACCGTTGCTGCCGCCGCGGCGTAGGCCGGGACTCCGGGAGTCACGTCCCACGGCACCTCGGCGGCATCGAGCCGCCGGGTCTGCTCGGCCACGGCCGAGTAGACCGACGGGTCCCCGGAGACGAGGCGTACGACCTGCTTGCCCTCGCGGTGGGCGGCGACGATCGCGGCGACGATCTGGTCCAGGTCCAGCTTCTGGGTGTCGACCAGCTCGGCCTCGGGGCTGCAGTGCGCCAGCACCTCGGGGTCCAGGTAGGTGCCCGGATAGAGCACCACGTCAGCGGCCGCGAGCATCCTCGTCGCGCGGACGGTGAGCAGGTCGGCCGCGCCGGGGCCGGCGCCGACGAAGTGGACGGTCATGAGTCGGTTCCTCCATCAAGGCGGTGTCCTGAGCCTGTCGAAGGGTATGCAGGGCAAGGCACACATCCCTCGCGGAGCTCCGCCCGGGATGTGTGCCTTCGGCTGCATACCTTGACGAAGGCGCGGCCCATCACCGTACGTACCTCGGCGTCCAGACCTGCCCGGCCGCGGTCGCCCGCGTCGAGCTCGCGCCCACGATGACCAGGCACTTCATGTCGATCGAGGCCGGGTCCAGCTCGCCGAGGGTGGTCACGGTGAGCGACTCCTCGGCCCGTCCGACGTCGCGGCCGACGACCACGACGGTGTCAGGTTTGCGGTGCTCCAGGAGTACGTCGCGGGCGGTGCCGATCTGCTCGGTGCGCGAGCGCGAGGCCGGGTTGTAGATGGCCAGCACCAGGTCGGCGGCGGCCACCGCGCGCAGCCGCTCCTCAACGACCGGCCACGGCTTGAGCCGGTCGGAGAGCGACATCACCGCGAAGTCGGCCCCGACCGGAGCGCCCGCCCGTGCGGCCACCGCCTGGACGGCGCTGACCCCGGGCAGCACCCGGATGCGTACGTCGGCATAGTCCGCGTCCTCGGCCGCCTCGAAGACGGCCGATGCCATCCCGAAGACCCCGGCGTCACCGCCGGAGACGACGGCCACCCTCTCCCCCGCCTTCGCCAGGTCCAGCGCGTGCCGGGCCCGGTCGACCTCGACCGTGTTGCCCGACGCATGCCGCTGCAGGCCCTCGCGCTGGGGCACCCGGTTGACGTAGGGCGCGTAGCCGACAACGTGGCCGACATCGGCAAGCGCGGCGGAGACCTCGGGGGTCAGCCATCCATCCGGTCCCGGCCCCAGCCCGACGACGAGCACCTCACCGGAGGCCGAGCCGGTCGAGTCGCCCCCGCGCGTCACCTCGACGGACCCGACCTCCGGGAGCTCTTGTCCCGCTGGTTGAGCCGCCGCCCCCGCGCCCGTCGGTCGAGCCGCCGGAGCCGCTAGGCGGAGGCGTGTCGAGACCAACAGGGTCGAATCGAGCGCAGAGGGGACCGTGTTGGTCTCGACACGCTCGCTAGCGCTCACGGCTCGACCAGCGGGTGCGGTCGGGGCGGTGTCGCCGGGGACGACGATGAGGGAGAAGTAGGGCACCGATGACGGGTCGACGTCGGCGACCGGGAGCCAGCGCTCCTCGGGCTGCGAGGCGCGCTCGACGTACCAGGCACCCTCGAGCCGCCCGGCAGCCGCGAGCGCGGAGCGCACCGCGGGGAAGGTGCGGCCGAGCTTCATGATGATGGCGGCCTCGGTGTCGGCGAGGCGCCGGGCGAGCTCGGGCTCGGGCAGGGTGCCGGGCAGGACGGTGAGGACGTCGGTCTGGCGTACCAGCGGCGTCGAGACGGCGGCGGTGGCGGCCGCGAAGGCCGGCACGCCGGGAACCACCGAGGTCGAATAGACCTCCTTGAAGCGGTCGTGGAGATACATCGAGGAGCCGTAGAAGAGCGGGTCGCCCTCGGCGAGCAGCACCACGTCGCGGCCGGCGTCGAGATGAGCCGAGAGCCGGACCGCGCAGGATTCGTAGAACTCGGCCATCGCGCCCACGTAGCCGCCGGGATGGGTCGTGGTGCCGGTGGTGACCGGGTAGCGCAGCTCCTCCTCGATCGCGTCGGCGGGGATCAGCGAGGAGGCGATCCGGCGGGCGTGGGACTGCTTGCGCACACCGGCGTGGTAGGCGACCACCGGCGCCGCGCCGATCAGGCGGGCGGCCTTGAGGGTGATCAGCTCCGGGTCGCCCGGGCCGATGCCGACGACGGCGAACTTCCCGCGTACGTCGGTCATTCCTGCTCCTGGGCGAGTGCGTTGAGGGCGGACGAGGTCATCGCGGAGCCGCCGCGGCGACCACGCACGGTGACGAAGGGGATGTCGATGCCGTGCTCCTCGGCGAACGACGCGAGCGCCTCCTTGGACTCGGCCGCGCCGATGAAGCCGACCGGGCAGCCGACGATCGCGGCCGGTCGCGGCCCGCCGTCGAGGATCATCTCGAGCAGGTGGAAGAGGGCCGTCGGGGCGTTGCCGATGGCGACCACGGCACCCTCCAGGTAGGGCTCCCACAGCGACAGCGCGGCGGCGGTGCGGGTCGTCGCCCACTCACGGGCGAGCGCCGGAACCCGGTCGTCGCCGAGCATGCAGAGCACCTCGTTGTCGCGCGGCAGCCGGCTGCGGGTGACCCCGGTGGCGACCATCGTCGCGTCGCACAGGATCGGGGCACCGGCCTCCAGCGCGCCCCGCGCGGCCTTCACCAGGTCGGGGTGGATGACCAGGTCGGAGGCGAGATCGACCTGCCCGCTGCCGTGGATCATCCGCACCGCGAGCCGCTCGGCGTCGGCCGGCACCGCGGAGAGGTCGGCCTCTTGCCGGATGGTCGCGAAGGAGTCGACGTAGATCGCCGGTCCCTGGTCGATGTAGTCGTAGCGCCGGGTCGGGCGCACCTGCGGCGAGGGTACGAACACGCCGCGCCACGGCGTCACCACGACCGCCGGCGCCCGCTCGGCGAGCGCCTCGATCGCGGTCCGGTCGAGAACCCCGTCGGCGGCGGGGACGTGCTCGCCACCGGGCACCTGCCCGAAGCCGAGCTCCTCGACCGCGGCGGGCACCCGAGCATCAGCCACGACCGGCTCGGCGAGCGGGGAGTCGAGCTCGGCGACGTGCCAGGGCGCCGAGGGGCCCTCACCGCGTACGTCCAGGAAGTGCGAGGCGAGCGCGACCAGCCGGGAGGCGGCCTCGGCGAGCGGTACGACGCCGCCCCACGTGTCGCCGATCCGGAGCTGCCCCTCGGTGGCGGACAGCGCCACCAGCCCGAGGTCGCACTCCCGCGAGACCAGGTCGCCGCGACCGTCGTCGAGCACGAAGAGGAATCGGCCCGGGAGCGCGGCCAGGCGGGGCGAGCCGCACAGCAACCGGTCCAGCGACGCGGCGACGCCACGCAGGTCGGCCGCTCCCCCGGCGATCCCGGTCTGCGGGGAGACCATCACGTTGCGTACGAGCTCGTGGGTCTGCGCCGGCACCAGTCCGGTCGCCTTCAGCGCAGTGAGCACCTCACCGGGAAGGGCTCCGTCGACACTCGGCAGGCCGCGGACCTGCAGGTTCGCGCGGCCGGTGAGGTGGATCTTGCCGTCGCCGTAGGTCTCGGCGACGGAGACGAGCGAGAGCAGCGAAGCAGTCGAGACGGACCCGCCGATCAGGCGCAGCCGCACGAGCAGCCCGTCCTCTGCCGGCCACGGACGGCCGACTCCCGGGCACCGGTCGGTTCGGACTCGCGTCATCGGGACACCTGCTCTGCGTCATGTGCCCGATTTGGTATTGCAGCGCGGGGCACGTGGTGACCTGGCGGCGGGTGCCACCAGAGCCAGCAGGTCTTCGGACTCGGAATCGATCGGAGCGGAGCGCCTTCCCGGAGCCAGGCTCCAGTGACTGCCTTCCGCCGACATCGACCAGAAGAGCGTGCCCCGCCCGTCATCCTCACCGCTGCGCGTCAGTCCCGGACTCTCACCGGGTTCCCTGACCCCATCAGGATGGAGTACGACTGGCAGGGCGAGACTACCCACTTGCGGACATCGCGACGAATTGCTCGCTGTCCGGCCGCGGTCTGTGGCAATGTTCGGCTACTCGAATTCTGCTCCACGTCCTCCCACAGATGGAGTCTCCCGTGACCGGATCGACCCACCGGCAGCTGTTCGTCCTCGTGACCGTCTCGTCGCTCACGTTAGGCTTGACCGGGTGCTCCTCGAGCCCAGAGGCGAAGGTCTCGATCGGCCTGGTGGTCCCGGCCTCCGGAGCCCACGAGTCGATCGGCACCGATATGAGCCGGGGTTTCGACCTCTACCTCGACCAGCACGACGGGCGGCTCGGCGGCAGGCTGGTCGAAGTCGTCGAGGCCGACGAGGGCGAGCACGTGCAGACCGGGGCCGCCGCGGTCGCCCGGCTGATCGAGGAGGACGAGGTCCATGCGGTCGTCGGGCTGGTCGGCTCGGAGGCGGCGCTCGCGGCCAAGGATGTGGCGATCGCCAACGAGACGCCGCTGATCGTGACCGGCGCCGGCGCCGACCGGTTCGCCGACGGCTCCGACTACCTGTGGCGTACGTCCTCGACCAACGCAGGCCTGGGCGGCGCGCTCGGGAAGGCGGTCACGACGGAGACCGATGGAGGCTCGGCGTACGTCATCGCCTCCGACGACGCCAGCGGGCACGAGCTCGCCGACAGCTTCATGATCGCCGTCGAGGCATCGGGCGGCAGCATCGCGGGCCAGGGCTACACGTCCAGCGCTGCGGACCGGGAGTGGTCGAGCATCTTCGCCAAGGCCAAGCAGTCGGGGGCGGACGCCATCTACGCCGCCTATGCCGGGAAGCAGGCGGAGGCGTTCGTGCGCGCCTACCGTGAGTCCCGCACGGCTCGGAGGATCCCGCTCTACGGTCCCGGGTTCCTTACCGAGGGCGATGTCCTGACGACGTTGGCCGATGCTGCGACCGGGGTGCGGACCGCGCTGCACTACAGCGCAGCGGTCGACTCGCTGGCCAACGCCGCCTTCGTGCTGGACTACCGCGAGGCGTACGACGCCACTCCGACGGTCTACGCGGTGCAGGCCTACGACGCCGCGGCGGCCCTCGACAAGGCCCTCGCCCTCTCCGACGACCTCGATCGCAACGAGATCGCCGACTCCCTCGGGTCGGTCGGCACCATCGCCAGTCCGCGCGGGAACTGGTCCTTCGACCCCAACCACAACCCCGACCAGCCCTACTTCCTGCGCGTGGTCGAGGGCGGGCCCGACGGACCCCGCAACGTGGTGCTGGCCGAGATCGCCTCGACGAGCAGCTGAGGTCAGCTGGTCGCCAGGTGCAGCGCGAGACCGAGCCCGGCGAGACCGACGAGCCAGCGCAACGGACACTCAGGAGCGACCCGGACGATCCCGGGGCCCAGGAAGCCGCCGATCACCGCACCCAGCCCGAGGGCGATCGCCGCAGGCCAGTCGACCGGGGCGAAGAAGACGTACGCGATCGCGGCGGTGCCGTTGGCGACGCCGGTGGCGACGTTCTTGACCGCGTTGGTGACCGCGAGCGCCTCGGTGCGCTCGAGCACGAGCACGGCCAGCGCGATGATGCCGACGCCCGCGCCGAAGTAGCCGCCGTAGATGCCGAGCACGAAGACGATCACGCCCCAGCCGAAGGCGCGCGCCAACGTACGTCGCTGCTCGCCGTCTGCCGGAGAGTCCTGCCTCGGCGGCCTCGCAGCGGCGCGGGCAGCTGCCCAGGCGCGGATCCGGTCGCGGAGCAGCAGGAGGATCGCACCGCCACCGACGAGCCAGGGCACTATCGCCTCGAACGCCTCCGCGGGCGTGGTGAGCAGCAGGGCCGCGCCGACCGCGCCGCCGAGGAACGAGGCCAGCCCCAGCCAGGCGATCCTCCTGCCCTGGCCGCGGAGCTCGCGGCGCGACCCGGCGATGGTGCCGCCGGTGACGCCGAACATCGCCACGGTGTTGGTGACGTTGGCGACGACCGGCGGCAGGCCCGCGGCCAGCAGGGAGGGGTAGCTGACCAGCGAGGCCAGACCGGCTACCGAGCCGGTCAGTCCAGCGCCGACGCCGGCGAGCAGGAGCCAAGCGAGCTCGGCGCTCACCGGGCAGTCGTCCGGGTCAACGGACCAGGCACGGGCGCTTGGGGTCGAACGTCCACCCCGGCACCAGGTACTGCATGGCGACGCCGTCGTCGCGAACGCCGAGCCCGTGCTCGAGGTAGAGCTCGTGCGCGGCCGCGACCCGGTCGCGGTCGAGCCGGATCCCGAGCCCCGGGGCGGTCGGCACCGCGATGGCACCGTCGCGGATCTCCAGCGGCGACTCGGTCAACCCTTGGCCGTCCTGCCAGATCCAGTGGGTGTCCAGGGCGGTGATCTCCCCCGGTGCGGCGGCGCCGACGTGGGTGAACATCGCCAGCGAGACGTCGAAGTGGTTGTTGGAGTGGGAGCCCCAGGTCAGCCCGAAGTCGTGGCACAGCTGGGCGACGCGGACCGAGCCGGACATGGTCCAGAAGTGCGGGTCGGCCAGCGGGATGTCGACGGCGTTCGTACGGATCGCGTGGGACATCTGGCGCCAGTCGGTGGCGATCATGTTGGTCGCGGTGCGCAGCCCGGTGGCGCGCTTGAACTCGGCCATGATCTCGCGGCCCGAGTAGCCGCCCTCGGCGCCGCAGGGGTCCTCGGCGTACGCGAGCACGTCGTCCTTGCCGCCCAGCAGCCGGACCGCGTCAGCAAGCAGCCAGCCGCCGTTGGGGTCGAGGGTGATCCTGGCGTCGGGGAAGCGCTCGTGGAGGGCGGTCACCGCGGCGACCTCCTCCTCACCGGCGAGGACGCCGCCCTTGAGCTTGAAGTCGGTGAAGCCGTAGCGGGCCTGGGCAGCCTCGGCGAGACGTACGACCGCCTCGGGGGTCAGCGCGACCTCTCTCCTGATGCGGCCCCAGTCGTCGGCGTCGTCGTCGCCTCGCAGGTAGGGCAGGTCGGTCTTGTCCGGGTCACCGACGTAGAAGAGGTAGCCGAGCATCGGCACGCTGTCGCGCTGCTGGCCGTCGCCGAGCAGCTCGGCGACCGGCACACCCTGGGCCTGACCTGCGAGATCGAGGAGCGCGGACTCCAGCGCGGTGACCGCGTGGACCGTCGTACGCAGGTCGAAGGTCTGCGCTCCGCGGCCACCCGCGTCGCGGTCGGCGAAGGTGTTCGCGACCTGGCGCAGGAGGCTGCGGTAGCGGGTGACCGGCTGGCCGACGAGCAGAGCGGCGGCCTCCTCGATGGTGCGCCGGATCGGCTCGCCGCCGGGGACCTCGCCGACGCCCTCGCGGCCCTCGGAGTCGGTGAGGATCGCGATGTTGCGGGTGAAGAACGGCGCGTGCGCGCCGCTGAGGTTGAGCAGCATCGAGTCGTGTCCGGCGACCGGGACGACCTCGACCTTGGCGACGGTGGGCACAGTGCTGGTGTCGGTCATGGCAGCTGCAGCTCGCCGTCGATCCGGCGGGCGAGGTGCCACGGGTTGTCGTCGCGTACGGCTTCCGGGAGGATCGCGGCGGGGACGTCCTGGTAGGCGACCGGGCGCTGGAAGCGCTCGATCGCGAGGCTGCCGACCGAGGTGGTGCGGGAGTCGGAGGTGGCCGGGAACGGGCCGCCGTGGACCATCGAGTGACCGACCTCGACGCCGGTGGGCCAGCCGTTGAAGAGGATCCGGCCGGCCTTGAGCTCGAGGGCTGCGACGACCTGGGCCGCCGCGGCGTTGTCGGCGTCGGTGGCGTGGACGGTCGCGGTGAGCTGGCCCTCGAGGGCGTCCAGGCTGGGCAGCAGCTCGTCGACGGTGTCGTAACGGACCACGACGCCGGAGGCGCCGAAGACCTCGTCGGTCACGCCGTCGAGACGGGCGGCCTCGACGATCTGGGGCGCGGGGGCGTCGGTCTCACCGGGGGTGCCCTCGCCGACGACGGTGACGCCATCGGTGGCGCGGAGCGTGGCGGTGCCCTTCGCGTACGCCTGCGCGATCCCCGAGGTCAGCATGGTCGCACCAACGGCCTCGGCGGTGGCCCGGCCGGCTGCGGCCAGGAAGGCGTCGCCGGCCTCGCTCTTCGGGAGGAAGAGCAGACCGGGGTTGGTGCAGAACTGGCCGGCGCCGAGGGTCAGCGAGCCGACGTACGCCGTGGCGAGCGCCTCGACGTCGGACTCGAGCGCGCCGGGGAGGACGACGACGGGGTTGATCGAGGACATCTCTGCGTAGACCGGGATCGGCTCGGGCCGGGCGGCCGCAGCCGCGGCGATCGCCAGCCCGCCACCACGGGAGCCGGTGAAGCCGACGGCCTTGATCCGCGGGTCGACGACCAGAGCCTGGCCGAGCTCGATGCCGGCCTTGAAGTCGGTGGAGAGGAGGTAGGAGAAGGTGCCGGCGGGCAGTCCGGCCTTCTGGACGGCGCGGGTGACGGCCTGGGCGACCAGGTAGCCGGTGATCGGGTGGGCCGGGTGGCCCTTCACGATCACCGGGCAGCCCGCGGCGAGCGCCGAGGCGGTGTCGCCGCCGGCAGTGGAGAAGGCAAGCGGGAAGTTGCTGGCACCGAAGACCGCCACCGGGCCCAGCGGGATCTGGCGCTGACGGATGTCGGCACGCGGGAGCGGGGTCCGATCGGGGAGCGCCGGGTCGATGCGTACGCCGAGGTGGTCGCCGCGGCGCACGACGCCCGCGAACATCTTCAGCTGGCCGGTGGTGCGGCCGACCTCGCCGCTGATCCGGCCCTCGGGCAGGTGCGACTCGGTGACAGCGGCCTCGACGATCTCGGCGCGGGCGGCCTCGATCTCGGCGGCGACGGCTTCGAGGAAGTCCGCCCGCGCCTCAGGGGAGGTTGCGCGGTAGCCGGCGAAGGCCTCCGCGGCGGCGCTGGTGGCGGTGGTGACGTCGGGCTGCTCGGAGTCGGATCCGGCGATGATCGAGCGGTAACTCATGGTCCCTTCCTATCGGGTGGGTTCTGAGGGCAGGTCGGGCAGGTCGGCGTCAGGAGATGCGGGCGATCAGCTCGCGCAGCTCGGCGATCTCGTCCTCGCGCAGGTCGGTCAGCGGCGGCCGGACCGGGCCCGCGGGGCGACCGACCGCGGCCAGCCCACCCTTGACGATCGACACGGCATAGCCCGCCGTGCGGTCGCGGATGTCGAGGTAGGGGATCACGAACTCGTTGAGACGACGGTAGACCTCGTCGCGGTCCTGGGCGCGGACGGCATCGTAGAACTCGATCGCCCACTTCGGTGCGAAGTTGAACAGCGCCGAGGAGTAGGTGCTCACGCCGAGCTGGAGCAGGGGCAGCGCGAAGGTCTCGGCCGTCGGCAGACCGCCGATGTAGGTGAGCCGGTCGCCGACCCGGGCGTAGGTGCGGGTCATCTGCTCGATGTTGCCGACGCCGTCCTTGAAGCCGATCAGCGTGGGGTTGCGGTCCGCGAGCTGCGCGACCGCCTCGTCGTGCAGGATCGCATTGGCGCGGCTGTAGACGATGACACCGAGACCGGTGGCCTCACAGACGCGGCTGGCGTGCTCGACGAGCCCAGCCTGACCCGCCTCGGTGAGGTAGGGCGGCATCAGCAGCAGACCGTCGGCGCCCGCGGCCTCCGCCGCCTTCGCCTGCGCCACCGCGTTCGAGGTGCTGCCCGTCGCAGGCGCCAAGACCGGGACTGCACCCGCGACCTCGTCAACAGCCGCGCGTACGACGCGGTCGGTCTCCTCCAGGTTCAGCGAGAAGCCCTCACCGGTCCCGCCGGCCGCGAAGAGACCTGCGACCGGATACTGAGCCAACCAGCTCAAGTGTTTGCGGTAGCCCTCTTCATCGAACTGCAGATCCTCGGTGAAGTGAGTGACCGGGAACGAGAGAAGCCCGCTCTTGAGCTGGGCGGCCAGGTCGGTCGGGCTGTACTCGGTCACGAGTCACGTCCTTCGGGGTTGGTGGTGCAGAAGTGGTGACCATCACGTTATGGACGGTCGGCGATGCCTGTCCAAGCCCGAATTTGAATCTCGTGATGCGTGCGGGGCATCGCGGGAGTTGGATGCGAGTTCGTAGAGACCTCATCTCCGCTGGTCGAGCCTCATCCCCGCTGGTCGAGCCGCCGGAGCCGCTAGGCGGAGGCGTGTCGAGACCAACACGGCTCCCTGCCGGAACGTCCCACCCGAAGGCTGGCCTGGGCCGCCGACCCGACTTCGAGGGTCTTCTCGACGAACACCGGAGTAAAGGACGGCCTTCGGCCGCCGGCTACGCCGGCCGCTACCGCGGTCCTTGACACCGGTGCCCGCCGAGAAAAAATTTGGCTGGCTATCGGGGCGGCGGCCCGGGTGTGGCGCAGCGGAATCTTGCTTCGAACGGGTGCTGCCGTGGGGCGGGAGGGTGGCCCTTCGGGCCACTTACCACCCACAGGTTTGAGGCCGTTCGCTCACCACGAAAAAGGCATTTGACCAGGGAGAATAGGTTCCCAGAACGGTGGTCGAGGAGTAGAATCAGAGCCATCACGACACGCCTCTGAACACTCGGAGAGGAGGGGCGGCGATGAGCCTGGACGGCAGCATCGACCACTGGGGCATCAACCCCGCTGACGCGATCGATGCCGAACTGGCTGCCATCGAGTCCTCCCTCGACACCCTCCTGACCCGTGACCCTGCCTACTGGCGCACCAGCCAGAAGAAGACAGCCCTGGAACGGATCGAGCGACTGCAAGCGAAACAGGCCGCGTTGAAGCTGCGGATCCTGGCCGCTGCGGGGGATATCGCCGAGGAGACCGGCGCCAAAGACGTCTCCGGGTGGATGCTGACCGAACTGCTAGTCGACAAGAAGACCGGCCGCGCCGAAGTGAAATTCGCTGCCGCGGTGAGCAGATACGAGCTGGTCGCTGCCGGCCTCGCTGAGGGTGTCGTGTCCCAAGACAAAGCCCGGGTGATCACCAAAGCGCTCGAGGCGGTTGAGGCCGACCCGGCAGCCAGTCGTGAAGACCTGCTTCTCGCGGAGAAGCTGTTGGTCGACTACGCCACCCAGATGACCGCCGAGGACCTCAAGAACGTCGGGAAACGGATCCTGTTCGAGGTCGACCCCGAACGCTTCGAAACCGCCGAGGCCAAAGCACTCCAACGCGAAGAAGAGGCCGCCCAACGGCGGACCTTCTTCCAGTCCCGCGCCAATGGGGATGGGACCGTGGACATCCACGCCCGCGTCTCGACCGCTGTCGCGATCAGGCTCCGCACGATCCTGGACTCCCTGGCGCAGCCCCGGAAGCTCTCGGCCGAGGACAAGGGCCGCAAGGCACCCTATGACCGGCTCCTGGGGCAGGCGTTCGCCCGGATCATCGAGACCTACGACGTCGACCAGCTCCCCCGCCATGGTGGCCACGCCACCACGGTGTTCATCACGATGAGCGTGGAGGATCTCCGCAACGACCTCGGTACCGCCGCGTTGGGGTTCGACGGGGACCAGATCACCGCCGCCGAGGCCCGCCGGATCGCCTGCAACGCCGACCTCATCCCCGTCGTCCTCGGCACCGACTCCGAGATCCTCGACTTCGGCCGCAGCATCCGCCTAGCCCACCCCGTCCAACACCGAGCACTACGACTACGCGACAAGTGCTGCCAAGCCGAAGACTGCGACGCCCCAGCAGCCTGGACCGAAGCACACCACCTGAAACCCTGGTCCGCAGGCGGCAGAACAGATCTGGCGAACATGGTGCTGTTGTGCCCCAGCGACCATCGCCGGATCCACGACCCCGACTACACCCATGAGCGGCTACCGGACGGACGGATCCGGTTCACCCACCGCATCTGACCGTGTCCGGCCTGCCCCGGGCCTGGCCGGCCCGGCTGTCCGACTCGAGCTTGTGAAAGTGTTCACGAGGTCGGACCCTCTGTCATAGCCAACGACAGGCGACCCCCGGCGCGAGTCAGATGAGCGCCCCCAGCGGCCCCGGTCGGGGACCTCGCCCCAACAGGATCCATCGACCCGGGTCCTCAGTCCCGTACCCAACCCGAATATCGCTGCGCCATACCCCGCCGCCGACCCGATAACCAGCCAAAATTTCTCGACGGATCACGGAGTCAAGGATCGCCGAAGGCGACCGGCGAAGCCGGCGGCCGAAGGCCGTCCTTGACGCCGGGAACCGTCGTGAACACCATCCACAACAGGTCGGCGGCCCCAACAAAACGAAGAAGACCAACCCCGCGACACCCTCAGGAACTACCGATTCATCTCGATGATCGCATCCAAAACCCGCCGCACAACCGGACTAACAGACCCCCGCGCCCAGATCGCGTGCAGCTCCACCGGCCGCTCCGGATCCTTGTCCAGACGGTTATCGCCGCCCCCGTGCTCGATCGGACGGAAGACGACGCCTTCGACGTGCAGCGAGCTGGCCGAGACCGGTACGAAGCCAACGCCACGGTCGGCGGAGACCAGGAGCATGGCGGTGAGGACCTGGTGGACGCGCTGCTCGATGCGGGGGTGGGCGTTGGCCAGGAAGCGTACGGAGAGCTCATGGAAGTAGCGCGACTGCTGGGGGTGGTAGCCGATGACGGGCTCGCCCTCGAAGTCCTGCGGGGTCAGTGGACGATCCAGCTCGGCCAGTCGGTGACCCTGCGGCAGCACGGCCATCAGCGGCTCACGGGAGATGACCCGTGAGGAGAGCAGCTCGGTGTCGAAGGGCGGGCGGGCCAGGCCGATGTCGATCTCGCCGTGGCGGATGCCGTCGACCTGCGCGAGCGTGACCCGCTCGGAGAGACGTACCTCGACGTCGGGGACCTCGACGGTGAGGCGGCGCAGCAGCGGCCCCAGGATCGAGATGGCCGAGACCGCGGTGAAGCCGAGCCGGACCACGCCGGCCGCACCGGCGTCGACCCGACGGGCCAGGTCACCAGCACTCTCGACCAGGTTGAGCATCCGGTAGGCCTCGTCGAGGAAGGCGGCTCCGGCGCCGGTGAGGGCGACCCGGCGGTTGTCCCGCTCGAACAGCTGCGCGCCGACCGCCTTCTCCAGCTTCTGGATCTGTCGCGACAGCGGTGGTTGGGTCATCCGGAGCCGCTCGGCCGCCCGGCCGAAGTGGAGCTCCTCGGCGACCGCGACGAACGAACGCACCTGGTCGAGCGTGATCATCTGGCCAGAGTAGACGACGATGCACCAGGTGGAACACTCAATGCCGAATCGGGCTTGGACCGGTATCGCTGAGGCTCTTAGTGTCGGTGGTCACACGACGTCGGGCCACCCCTTGCAACAATCCAGCCCGACCACCTGGACCTAGGAGCAACGATGCGTACGACCACCCGCCTTCTCACCGCGACTGCCGGGGTCGCGGCCCTGGCCCTCTCCGCCTGCGGTGTCTCGAACACGACCGGGGGCAGCGGTGACGGCGAGGAGTATCCCTCCGGCAACGTCGAGATGTACGTCGGCGCCTCGGCCGGCGGGTCCAGCGACCTGATCAGCCGGGCCGTCTCCAAGGGTCTCTCCGACGAGCTCGGCGCCTCCTTCCCGGTGATCAACCAGGAAGGCGCCAACGGTGCGCTCGCCGCCAACAAGGTGGCGAAGGCCAAGGCCGACGGTCAGACCATCGCCATCCAGAACGCCTCTCTGTTCGCCATCACGCCGCTGGCGGTCAGCGAGGACGAGGTCACCGACCTCGACGACTTCGACGTGGTCCAGGGCGTCTCCCGCGACGACTACGTCATGGTCACCGGCCCGAAGAGCGGCTTCAAGACGCTCGACGACATCAAGGCCGCGAACAAGAAGATCACCTACGGCACCACCGGTGTCGGCACCGGCGCGCAGCTCTCCTGCGGCCTGACGTACGCCTCCGCCGACGTCGAGGCCGAGGCCGTGCCGTTCGACGGCGGCGCGCCGGCCCTGACCGCGGTGCTCGGCAACCAGGTCGACACCGCCTGCATCCAGGTCGGCGAGGCGATCGAGAACATCGAGTCCGGCAAGCTGACCCCGCTCAGCGTCTTCGGCCCGGAGCGGGTGGAGTACCTTCCTGAGGTCCCGACCGCCAAGGAGCAGGGTCTCGACGTCGAGGTCGCACAGTACCGCTTCATGACCGTCCCGAAGGGCACCCCGGACAACGTCAAGGACACCATCGCCGAGGCGATGCAGGCGACGTTCAAGACCGAGGAGTACCAGGCCTTCAACAAGCAGAACAGCCTCACCCCAATGGAGATCTCCGGCGACGAGGTGGTGGCCCAGCTCGAGGAAGACAAGACGCGGTTCGCCGATCTGGTCGAGCAGTACGGTCTGGACCTCGGCCAGGGCTGAACAGCACCCGGCACGACGGAACCCACAACGAAGGCATGACGATGAGCGACGAACGTACCCCAGCTCCTGACCAGGACATCCTGGCCGAGATCCAGGCAGAGGTGGCCCATGACCTGGAGGAGGAGCGACCTCCTGCCGGCGGACCGGCCTACCAGGTGGTCGGTGCGCTCGTCGCTCTCGTCGTCGGCATCGGCGGCGCGGTCCTCTCCTACGGCTACGGCATGGGTACGCTGCGCCAGCCCGGACCCGGCATGTGGCCGTTCGTGGTCAGCATCGCGATCGCCCTGATGGCGGTGGCGCTGCTCGTCGTCGGCCGCGGGCTGACCGACAGCGAGAAGTTCACCCGCTCCAGCGTGCTTCCCGCGGTCGGCCTGGTCACCTTCATCGTGCTGGCTCTGCTGATGCCCGTGATCGGCTTCGAGATCCCCTCGCTGCTGCTGTGCGTCGTCTGGCTGAGGTTCCTCGGCGGCGAGTCGTGGCGCAGCACGATCATCACCTCGATCGTCACGGTCGCCGCGTTCTACTTCCTGTTCCTCTACGGGCTGCGCATCCCGCTGCCCCACCTGTTCTGAGCGGAGCCCCCAAGTGGACGTCAACGCATTCCTCGACGGCTTCTCGCTCGTCACCGAACCGCAGAACCTGCTCTACTGCCTGATCGGCGTGCTCATCGGCATGCTGATCGGCGTACTCCCCGGCCTCGGGCCGGCGGCCACGATCGCCATCCTGCTGCCGATCACCTACAGCATCGACCCGGTCTCCGCCATCATCATGCTGGCCGGCATCTACTACGGCGCCCAGTACGGCGGCACGATCACCTCGGTGCTCCTCCGGCTGCCGGGTGAGGCCTCATCGGTGGTCACCGTCTTCGACGGCTTCGCCCTCGCCAAGCAGGGCAAGGCGGGGACGGCCCTCGGCATCGCCGCGATCGGCTCCTTCGTCGGCGCGACCGTCTCGATCCTCGGCCTGACCCTGGTGGCCCCGCTGATCGCCGGCTGGGCGCTCAACTTCGGCGACCCGGAGTACGCCGCACTGGCCCTGCTGGGAGTCCTGCTGGTCGCCACCATCGGCAACGGCAACAAGCTCAAGGCCATGATCGCCGCCGCGCTCGGCCTACTGCTGGCCACGGTCGGCCGCGACAGCTTCAGCGGCGCCGAGCGCTTCACGTTCGGCAGCCTGCAGCTGACCGAGGGCATCGACTTCGTGGTGGTCGCGATGGGTCTCTTCGGCGTCGGCGAGATCCTCTACAACCTCGAGGAACGCCACGGGAAGCCGCACGTCCCTGCCGCCATCGCCAACATCTGGCCCTCCCGCAAGGACCTCAAGCAGTCTTCCGGCGCCATCGGCCGCGGCTCGCTGATCGGCTTCGTCCTGGGCGTGCTGCCCGGTGGCGGCGCCGTGATGTCCTCGCTGGCCGCGTACGCCACGGAGAAGCGGATCTCGAAGCACCCCGAGCGCTTCGGCCGTGGCGCCATCGAGGGCGTCGCTGCCCCCGAGACCGCCAACAACGCCGCCGCGACCTCCTCGTTCATCCCGCTGCTGACCCTCGGCATCCCGGCCAACGCGTCGATGGCGATGCTCTTTGGCGCCCTGCTGATCCTCGGCATCTCGCCCGGTCCGCAGCTGGTCGAGGAGCGCCCCGACCTGTTCTGGGGCGTCATCAACTCGATGTACATCGGCAACCTGATCCTGCTGATCCTGAGCATCCCCCTGGTGGGCATCTTCGTCCGCATCCTGCGGGTCCGCCCGGCGATCCTGGCCCCGATCACCGCACTGATCACGATCCTGGGCGTCTACACGATCAACAACTCCACCTTCGACATCTTCGTGATGATCGTCTTCGGCCTGATCGGCTACCTGATGAAGAAGGTCGGCTTCGAGCCCGGGCCGATGGTGCTCGCCTTCGTCCTCGGCTCGATCGTGGAGGACGGCTTCCGTCGCTCGATGCTGATCTTCGACGGTGACCCGACCGGGTTCTTCACCCGACCGATCTCGGGCACCATCCTGGCCGCCTTCGTCCTGGTGGCGCTCTGGCCGGCAGCGAAGGCGATCCTGGCCCGGCGCAAGACCGCCACCGTCACCCCGGCCCCGGCCGAGCGCGACGACGTCGACACCCCGACCCGCTGACCCCGTCGAGAGAAGGCAGACCATGACCATCCTGATCGGCTACGTACCCACCCCAGTCGGTGAGGCGGCGCTCGAGGCCGGCCTGGCCGAAGCGGCTGCTCGCGGCGACGACGTCATCATCATCAACAGCCCTCGCCGCGGCGCCACCGTGGATGCCGACCTCGTCGACGAGACCACCGCTGCAGAGCTCGTCGCCCGGGCCACCGCGGCCGGCGTGACCGCACGCGTCGACCACACCACGCACGGCGCCGACATCGTGGAGACCTTCGAGGCGCTGGTCGACTCGACCGGTGCCCGGCTGATCGTGATCGGCCTGCGCCGCCGCTCCCCGGTCGGCAAGGCGCTGTTGGGCAGCGACGCCCAGCGCATCCTGCTCGATGCCCGCGTGCCCGTTCTCGCGGTCAAGCCCACCGCATGAGCTCCAGCCGGATCTCCAAGGTCGTCGTCACCCCGGTCGCGTTCGCCGACCCACCGCTGCTCAACGTCGTCGGCGTCCACCAGCCGTGGGCGCTGCGCGCGATCGTCGAGCTCCACACCGACACCGGCCTGGTCGGCCTCGGGGAGACGTACGCCGACGAGACCCATCTCGCCCGGCTGGACGCCGTGGCCCAGGCGCTCCCCGGCTCGGACCCCTACGACGCCAACGCCCTGAGACGGCTCGTCGTCGACGTGCTCGGCAAGGAGACCGGCGGGGCCGGTGCCTCCTTCGGCGGCATGCTCGACGTCTCCTCCGCAGTCGACACCGTCTACTCCCCCTTCGAGGTCGCCTGCCTCGACCTGGTCGGCCGAGAGACCGGCCGGCCGGTGAGCGACCTGCTCGGCGGCGCGGTGCGCGACCGGGTGCCGTTCAGCGGCTACCTCTTCTACAAGTGGGCGGGCCACCCCGGCTCTGCCGACGGTGGGCCCGACGACGACTGGGGCGAGGCGCTGAACCCCGACCAGATCGTCGCCCAGGCCAAACGCATGGTCGAGGGCTGGGGCTTCGGCTCGCTCAAGCTCAAGGGCGGGGTCTTCCACCCCGACGAGGAGTGTGCCGCGATCGAGGCGCTGCGCGATGCCTTCCCGGACCTGCCGCTCCGGCTCGACCCCAACGGCGCCTGGACCCCGGAGACGTCGGTGAAGGTCGCCGAGCGGCTGGCCGGCGTCGTGGAGTATCTCGAGGACCCCACCCCGGGCATCGATGGGATGGCCCAGGTCGCGGCTCGCACCGACGTACCTCTGGCGACCAACATGTGCGTGATCGCCTTCGAGCACCTCAAACCGGCGATCGCCGCCGACGCGGTCCAGATCGTGCTCTCCGACCATCATCTGTGGGGTGGGCTGCGCCGCTCGGCGCTGCTGGGCGGCATCACCGACACCTTCGGGATGGGTCTGTCGATGCACAGCAACTCCCACCTCGGCGTCTCGCTGGCCGCGATGGTCCAGCTAGCCGCCGCGACGCCGAACCTGACCTACGCCTGCGACACCCACTATCCGTGGAAGACCCAGGACGTCGTACGTTCCGGGGTGCTCGACTTCGACGACGGCTCGGTCGCTGTTCCGACCGGTCCTGGCCTGGGCGTGGAGCTCGACCGGGATCTGCTCGGTGAGCTGCACGAGCAGTACCTCAGCTGCGGCGTACGCCGCCGGGAGGACACCGTCTACATGCGTTCGATCGAGCCTGGATTCACTCCGAACACCTCCCGCTGGTGACCCTCGTCGACAATGCCCTGAGGGTATCGACTGATGCGATATTCGGCTTGGACACGAATCGCCAATCCTGACAGTCTCCTGTGACCAGGGCCACAAGTGGGCCCGGTCACAGAACGACGAGCCAGGAGTAGACACCGGTGACACAGTTGGATGCAGGCGAGACCGAGGCGATACCGCCGGTACCGGTCGTCGGCTACGCCTATCCCTGGGACGTAGTCGACGATCCCAAGTTCGCAGATCGCGCCCGGAGCCTCGGCGTCTCGAAGATCGCCCTCGCCGCCGCCTACCACACCACGCGCGCCGCGACCCCGCTCCACCCCGAGCACCGCATCGTCGAGGCCCGCAGCGCGGCGCTCTACCGCCCGGTGCGCACCGAGGCGTGGGACGGCGCCCGGCTGGTGCCGCCGCCCGCCACCTGGGTCGCCGCCGAGGATCCCTACGGCGAGGCGACCGCCATCCTGACCGACGCGGGGTTCGAGGTCGCCGCCTGGATCGTGCTGACCCACTCCAGCCGCCTCGGCGAGGCCAATCCCGACCTCGCGGTCGTCAACTGCTGGGGCGAGCCCTACGCGTACGCACTGTGTGCCCGCCACGAGGACGTCCGCCGCTACGCGGAGACCCTGGCCGCCGAGGCCGTCCGCGACACCCCGACCTCGACGGTCATCCTGGAGGCCTGCGGCCAGCTCGGCTTCGGCCACGGGGGCCACCATGAGAAGACCGACGGTGCCTACGACGCCGCCACCCAGCAGCTGCTCTCGATCTGCTGCTGCGCGGACTGCCGTGAGGACTGGGCCGGCCGCGGGCTCGACGCCGACGCCACCGTGGCGGCCCTGCGCGCCGCGACCGGCCCTGACGCCGCTGACGCCACCGTTGACGCCGAGGCCCTGGACACGATCCTCGCCTCCCGCCACGCCGCGGCCGACGAGCTCCGCCACCAGGTGATCGCCGCCGTACGCGAGGCCGCCCCCGCTGTCGTCGAGATCGCCCTGCACGCCCAGCCCGACCCCTGGGCCACCGGCGCCAACCCGGGTCTGACCCCGACCGCCGCCGACGACGTCGACGTGGTCATCGCCGCCTGCTGGCCGACCACCGAGGCCTCGGTGGAGACCGGGCGTCGGCTGGCCGGGGCGGTCGCCGGCAAGGCGGTCGCCGCTGCGTACGTCACTGTTCTCCCGCCCACCACCGAGGACGCCTTCGGTGGACATGTGCGGGCCCTGGTCGATGCCGGGATCGACCAGATCCACCTCTACCACCTCGGTCTGGCGGGCGCGGACAGGCAACACCTGCTCGCCGCGGCGACCGAGGTCCCCCACCACCGCCGCGACGAGGACGGACTGACGGTATGAACACACGCAACGAGAACGGGGCCTTCCACCGCGCCTGGCGCGCGGTCGACCTCGTCTTCGAGATCTTCTGCCTCCTGTGCCTGCTGGCCACGCTGCTGATCGTGCTCTGGCAGGTCTTCAGCCGCGAGCTGCTGAGCAACTCCCCCAGCTGGAGCGAGGAGAGCGCCCGGATCCTGCTGGTCTGGATCGGCTTCCTCGGCGCCACGATCGGCTTCCGCGAGGGCGCCCACATCGCGGTCACCTTCCTGGTGGACAGGTTCCCGGCGACCCTCCAGTCGGTGATCGACCGCGCCGTCCAGGTGCTGCTGATGTTCTTCGGGCTCTTCCTGATCGTCCAGGGCAGCCAGTTCGTCGCCGATGCCATGGCCGCGACCCTGCCCGGCACCGGGCTCCCGCGCAGCGTTCTCTACATCATGATGCCGGTCGCCGGCGCCATGCTCATCCTCTACACCGTCCTCCAGGCCTTCGGCATCAACACCCAGCGGTACGCCGAGTCCGACGAGATCGACTGAGCCGGGAGCCCCCACATGCCTATCGACCCGCTTGCCATCACCATCCTGCTCGGCAGCTTCGCCGCCCTGATCCTGCTCCGTGTGCCGGTGGCCCTCGCCCTCGCCCTGGCCGCCATCTTCGAGGCCCTCTACATCGGCCTTCCGCTGACCATCGTCGGCCAGCGGATGGTCGCCGGACTCGACACCTTCGCCCTGCTCGCGATCCCGTTCTTCATCCTCGGCGGAGAGATCATGGGCGCCGGCGGCATCTCCCGGCGCCTGATCGCCCTGGCCGGCCTGCTCGTCGGCTGGGTCCGCGGCGGCCTCGGGATGGTCAACATCGGCGCCTCGACCTTCTTCGGTGCCCTGTCGGGCTCCTCCGTCGCGGATGTCTCCGCGATCGGCTCGGTGACCATCCCGATGATGAAGAAGCGCGGCTACGACACCGACTACGCCGTCGCGGTCACCGTCTCCGGCGCCACCCAGGCGGTCATGATCCCGCCGAGCCACAACCTGATCATCTACTCGATGGCCGCCGGGGGCGTCTCCATCGGCGCCCTGTTCACCGCGGGTGTCGTGCCCGGGATCATGCTCGGCGCCTCGCTGATGGTGATGGCGTACATCGTGGCGGTCAAGCGCGGCTACCCGAAGGAGGAGCTCGTCCCGATCAAGGAGGTCCCGAAGATCGTGGCCGAGGGCCTGCTCAGCCTGCTGATGCCGGTGATCATCCTGGGCGGCATCCTCAGCGGGCTCTTCACCGCGACCGAGTCGGCGGCGATCGCCTGCCTGTACGCCTTCATCCTGACCTTCTTCGTCTACCGCGACCTGCCGCTCAAGGCAATGGTCCCGATCATGCAGAGCGCGCTGCGCACCCTCGGCGTGGTGCTGTTCATCATCGCCGCCGCCGGCGCCTTCGGCTACTTCCTGGCGTTCCTGCAGGTGCCCAAGCTGGCCACCGACGCCCTGCTCGGCGTCTCCGACAACATCGTCGTCGTCCTGCTCCTGGTCAACCTGCTGCTGCTCGTGCTCGGCGCGATCATGGACATGGCCCCGCTGATCGTGATCATGACCCCGATCCTGCTGCCGGTAGCCACCGGGCTCGGCATGGACCCGGTCCAGTTCGGGATCATGCTCGTCTTCAACCTGGCCATCGGCCTGATCACGCCACCGGTCGGCAACGTCCTCTTCGTCGGCTGCGCCATCGGACGTACGTCGATCGAGAAGGTCATGAAGATGGTCGGCCTCTTCCTGATCCCGATGCTCATCGTCCTGATGCTGATCACCTACGTCCCGTTCTTCTCCCTCGCCCTCCCCGATGTCCTGGGTCAGTGAGCTCGGGCCAACCAGCTCGGTCAAGTAGTCACCATCGAAAGGAACCAACCATGAACACCGCATCCCCCAGACCGGTCGCCCGGCGCTCACTGTTCAAAGCCGGCGCCTTCGGCGCCGCGGCCGTCGCCGGCGGCCTCGCCCTCAGCGCGTGCGGCGGAGGGTCTCTCGCCGGCAGCGGCGGTGGCGGCGGAGGGTCGAAGACCTTCAAGCTCGCCGAGACCCACCCCGACGACTACCCGACCACCCTGGGTGACCAGAAGTTCGCCGAGCTGGCCGAGAAGTACAGCGACGGCCGGATCAAGATCCAGGTCTACCCGAACGCCCAGCTGGGCGAGGAGTCCGACGCCATCGAGCAGGTGCAGATGGGCTCGATCGAGATGACCCGGATCAGCTCGGCCCCGATGGGCGAGTTCGTGCCCGCGATGGGCCTGTTCAGCCTGCCGTACCTCTTCGACGACGCCGACCACCTGTGGCGCTTCCTCGACAGCGAGAGCGGCAAGAAGCTGCTCGCCGAGACCGAGAGCGCCGGCTTCAAGGGCCTGGGCTACTTCGACCCCGGCGCTCGCAGCTTCTACACCTCGAAGAAGCCGATCAAGGCGCCGGCGGACGTCAAGGGACTCAAGATCCGGGTCCAGGAGTCACAGGTGCAGATCGACTTCATCAAGGCGCTCGGCGGTTCCCCCACCCCGATGGACTACGGCGAGGTCTACAGCTCGCTGCAGAGCGGGCTGCTCGACGGCGCCGAGAACAACGAGCCGTCCTACCTCTCCGCCTCCCACTACGAGGTCGCGAAGAACTACACCCTGGACCGCCACATGCGCGTCGCCGAGGTGCTGCTCATCAACAAGGACACCTTCGACGGGCTCGACGCCAAGGACCAGGAGGCCCTCCAGAAGGCCGCCACCGAGGCCGCTCCGTTCCAGCGCGAGAAGTGGGACGCCCAGGTCGATTCCGACCTCGAGAAGCTCCGCGGCGAGGGGATCACGATCAACGAGATCACCGACCTGGCCCCCTGGCGCGAGGCGACCAAGTCGGTCATCGACAAGCACGGTGCCGAGCTCGGCGAGTACCTCGACGCCGTCGAAGAGCTCCGCACCGCCTGATCACCCCTGATCCCACCCAACCGGAAGGAACCATGTCCGAGACCGTACTCATCACCGGCGCCAACGGCGTCGTCGGGCGGCTGATGCGCCCCCGCCTCGCCCGCGAGGGCCGGGTGCTTCGCCTCCTCGACATCGTACGTCCCGAGCCCGCCGCCGAGGGCGAGGCCGTCGAGGTCATCGAGGCAACGGTGACCGACGAGGCGGCGATGCGCGCCGCCTGCGAGGGCGTGGACGCGATCATCCACCTGGGTGGCATCAGCGTCGAGGCCCCGTGGGCCGACATCCTCTCGGCCAACATCGACGGCACCCGGGTGGTCCTCGAGGCCGCCCGGGACGCCGGCGTACGTCGCGTCGTGCTCGCCTCGAGCAACCACGCGACCGGCTTCTACGACCTCGATTCGGCTCCGGCGGGCGGCCTCCCGGCAGACGTCTTCCCCCGGCCCGACACCTACTACGGGGTCAGCAAGGTCGCGATCGAGGCCCTCGGGAGCCTCTTCCACGACCGCTACGGCATCGACGTCACCGCGCTGCGGATCGGCTCGTGCTTCGAGAAGCCGTGGGACCGCCGCTCGTTGTGGACCTGGATGTCCCCCGACGACGGCGCCCGCCTCTTGGAGGCGTGCCTGGCGACCCCCGAGCCCGGCTACCGGGTGGTGTGGGGCATCTCCCGCAACACCCGCAACTGGTGGTCGCTGGAGGCCGGCGAGGCGATCGGCTACCACCCGCAGGACGACTCCGAGGTCTTCGCAGCCGAGCTGCTCGGTGACGGTGTCGACGACGGCCCCCAGGGGCCGGAGGAGCGGCTGGCGGGCGGCAAGTTCTGCTTCACCCCGCTCGGCGAGCACCAGGAGAAGTAACCGGTCTCGACAACAGGCCCCATGGGGAACGGGTGGCCCGGCGATCGCCGGGCCACCCGTTCTCTTTGCTCAGCCGGTCTCAGCCGGTCAGGAAGCCGACGCGCGGATCAGCGTGCCGAGGTTCTCGACGAACGTCGAGGTGTTGATCAGCTGAGGCGGCTCGGCCGGCTGGTAAGGCGGCACCGCCGGCGGGTTGTTGGCCGGGTAGGGCGAGGTGTCGAAGGTGTCGCCGACGTGCTTGCTCATGTACGCCTTCCCGTCGTAGGGGTGCTTGGTCCCCGGACCGCGGAACGGGTTGGTGATCGCCTCGGCCGAGGAGAGCCAGTAGCCCTTCTCACCGAGATCGGTGATCACCTCCGCGACCTCGGCATCGTCGGGCCGGTCGACCTCGTGGGAGGTGTCACGCAGCAGCTCGAGCAGACCCAGGTCGTGCAGCGAGAAGAACGGCGGCAGGTCGTAGGACTCCCCCGGCGTCAGGGGTGAGCGGGCCACCAGGTCGGCGACCTCGGCATCGGAGAGCGCCCGCAGCCGGTCGTACTCGGAGCGCAGCCGCGCCTCGGGAACCGAGCGGCCGCCGGAGTAGTGGCTGAGCGTGTCGCGGTGGTCGTAGTCGTAGTAGTAGGCGCCGTTGACGATGTTCGAGCCGAACCGGTGCACGAACAGCGCCCGGTTGGTCCCGGGCTCGACGAACGTCGGGTGCGTACGGCTCGCGATCAGCGGGTTCTCCGCCTTCTGCTGATCGGTCAGCCGGCAGCTCGCCAGCCAGTCCAGCGCCGCCGGGACGCCGTCGAGGAATGAGCGGTCGCCGGTGAGCTGGAAGTAGGTGAACAACTGCTCGACGTTGGTCTGCGTGGTGTGGGTGGCCAGCGCACGCGGCTCGTAGGACCGGCCGGCGGCCACCGCGCCCGCCGGGCGTCCGTCCAGGTCCTCGGCGAGGTGCTGGAGGCCCCAGCCGGCCTGGGGTGCGGACTGCTGCATGCGACGTACGCACTCCATGGCCCGGCGCACCGGCTCGACCAGGTCGTCGCGGCCGAGCGAGACGACGCACATCAGCATCAGCTTGATGTTCTCGCCGAGCACGTTGTCGTTGAAGGTGACGTGCTGGGTGTAGTCGCCGTCGACCATCCCGGGCTTGGCGTCTGCAGGGAGCCAGGACGGCCGCTTCTTCGGCCACGGCATCTCGGTCGTCGCCTTCGGGTCGACCGGCCACCGCTGCGGCCAGCCTCCGTCCCCGACTCCCCCGCTGATCTGGGCGTCGGTGATGAACGCGATCACCTTGTTCAGCGACCGCTTGAAGCCCCGGTCGCGCGGGTCGAGCAGGTGGAGACGCAGGATCAGCTGGGCGGCCGTCGAGGTGGCCGCGTCGTCGAAGGTGGAGTTGTCGTAGAGGTGCTGGAACTCCTCCAGGCGCCAGCCGTTGATCCCGATCGACTCGTACCAGCGCTTCAGCGACTTCGGGCCGGCGAAGTCGTGGATGTAGTTCCAGCCGCCCTCGGGGCGCTGGGCGCGGACGAGCGCCCGGCCGGTGCGACGAGCAGCGTCCAGGAACCGCTTCTCGCCCGTCGCGACGTACGAATCGAGCAGGGCGTGACCGACGGTCGGCGTGCCTGGGGGCTGGACCCAGCACATGGTGCGCCGGGCCTCCATCTCGCCCCACGTCAGCGACATGTCGGGGCGGTAGCTCCAGACGTAGGCGCCCTCGTAGGAGACTGTCTCGTCCATATACGACGCCGCGCGGAGCATCGCGTCGCGGACACCCTCGGCGGAGGTCGCCGTCGCGGCTGCGGCGGACGAGGTGAGGCCGGCGACGGTGAGGCCGCTCGCGGCACCGACGAGCGGGGCGGCCGTGGCTGCTTGGACGAGACGACGACGGCTCAGGGCCGAGCTCGGTGGGGACTTCTTCGCAGGTGAGTTCATCCCTCCATCGTGACGAGGCTCACATGCCCGCCGCCAATACCGATTCCGACTCGCACGATGCCCGCGGGGGCACGGGAGATCAGTGCTGCAGACGCCTGCGGGTGCCGCCCAGATGCACTCGCATCGCGGCCCGCGCGGTGTCGACATCACCGGAGAGGATCGCCGTCGCGACGTTCTCGTGCTCGCGCTGCACCCGCTCGACATGGAGGGTGTCGCTGGGCGAATAGGCGTCGCCGAGGCGGGTGCGCGGCAGCATGATCATCATCGGACCCAGCGAGTCCATCAGGTCGAGATAGAACCGGTTGCCGGTCGCGGCCGCGACCGCCCGATGGAAGGCGAAGTCGGCCTCCACCGCGCCGTCAGGACCGGCGGTCGCCAGTGCGGAGAGCGCCTCCTCGATCGAGCGCGAGCTCTGCTCGTCGAGGTGGGCGGCGGCCAGAGCCGCCGCCTCGCACTCCACGCCGAGGCGGAAGTCGACCATGTCGAGCACGTCGTGCTGGGTGCGGATCGCAGAGGACTCCAGCGCGAACGGCGAGGGCTCCGGCACCGCCAGGACGAAGGATCCGCGCCCCTGGAATGTCTCGACCAGACCCTCTGCACGCAGTCGGGTCACCGCCTCGCGCGCCACCGTCCGCGACACGCCGTAGGTGCCGACCAGGTCGGACTCCGAGGGCAGCTTCGCCCCCGGCGCGAGGTCCCCAGCCAGGATCTGGTCCTTGATCCCGGAGACGACGCGGTCGGCGAGCCCGGCGCTCATAGTCATGCGGTGAACTTAGCGCTCTCCACGGTCAGCTTGCGCATCTGGTCGCTGAGCGTGAAGCCGAGACCCGGGCGGTCCGGCACCCACATCTGGCCGTCGTGGATGTCGATGCGCTCCTCGAAGAGCGGGTTGAGCCACTCGAAGTGCTCGACCCACGGCTCGGTCGGGTAGGCCGCGGCCAGGTGCAGGTGGATCTCCATCGCGTAGTGGGGCGCGAGCGCCAGACCGGCGTGGGCGGCGAGGGTGGCGAACTTCAGGAACGGGGTGATCCCGCCGATGCGCGGCGCGTCGGGCTGCACGATGCCGCGGTAGCCGGCGTCGATCAGCGCCATGTGCTCGGGAACCGAGGTCAGCATCTCGCCGGTCGCGATCGGGGTGTCGAAGACGCGCGAGAGGTCGGCGTGGCCGACCGCGTCCCAGGCGTCGAGCGGCTCCTCGATCCAGATCAGGTCGAACTGCTCGAGCTCGCGGCACATCAGGCGGGCGCGGGCGCGGTCCCACTGCTGGTTGGCGTCGACCATGAGCGGGGTGTCACCGAGGTGCTCGCGGATCGCGGCGACCCGGCGCAGGTCCTCGGCCCAGTCGGGCTGGCCGACCTTGATCTTGATGCCGCCGATGCCGGCCTCGAGCGACGCGGTCGCCTTCTCCTTGATCTCCTCCACGCTCGCCTGGAGGAAGCCGCCGGAGGTGTTGTAGACCCGGCAGGAGTCGCGGTGGGCGCCGAGCAGCTTGGCCAGCGGCAGGCCGGCACGGTGCGCCTTGAGGTCGTAGAGCGCCACGTCGAGGGCGGCCACGGCCTGGGTCGCGACACCACTGCGACCGACGGAGGCCCCGGCCCACATCAGCGACTCGTAGATCTTGGCGATGTCGGAGGGGTCCTGGCCGATGGCGACCTGGGCGATCTCCTTGAGGTGGGCGTACTGCGCCGGGCCACCGGCCCGCTTGGAGTAGCTGAAGCCCATGCCCTCGAAGCCCTGCTCGGTGGTCACCTCGACGAAGAGCAGCACGGTCTCGGTGAGCGGCTTCTGCCGCCCGGTGAGCACCTTGGCGTCACTGACCGGGTTGTCGAGAGGGAGGACGACGTGGGAGAGGTTCAGTGACGTGATGCGGTCGGCGGCCATGGCGGGGTGCTCCTCGATGGGCTAAGTTGTATTACAAGTTCAGAACTTATCCGATGAGTGACGAGGAGTCCAGAGGGTGCAGTATTCCCCGACCATCAGACAAGTCCCCCGATGGCGCGATCTCGCGCCCTTCCTGCAGCCGCGCCCGTTCCGCTGGCGAGCCGCCGACCGTCGACTGGCTCGTTGCCTCAGCGTCGACGACCTCGAGCGTGCAGCCCGAAGGCGGGTGCCGACGGCGGTCTGGGACTACGTCTACGGCGGCTCGGACGGAGAGCACGCGATGCACCGGAACCGGGAGACCTTCGACCGCGTGGAGCTGCGACCCACGGCCTTCGGCCAGGTGGCCGAGCCGGAGGTGCGTACGACGATCCTCGGGCGGCCGGCGGCGGCTCCCATCGTGCTGGCACCGACCGGCTACACCCGGCTCAGCCACCACACCGGCGAGCGGGCGGTCGCCGCGGCGGCGGCCGCGGCCGGGCTGCCCTACACGCTCTCGACGTACGCGACGACGTCGATCACCGACGTCGCCGACGCGGCGCCGCAGGGACGCAACTGGTTCCAGGTCTACCTGATGAAGGACCGGGCGGTGACCCTGGACCACATCAACGAGGCGGCCTCGCAGGGGTATGAGGCGCTGATGCTGACCATCGACACGACCGTGACGGGGATGAAGCGCAAGGACAAGCTCAACGGGTTCGCGATCCCGCCCCAGCTGAGCCTGCGTACGTTCGCGGGCATGGCCCGCCACCCGGGCTGGGTCGCCAACATCCTGAGCACCGAGCCGCTGCGGTTCGCGACCTTCCCCGAGGGGTCGCACTACGGTCGCTGGGGCATGTCCAACGAGCTGCGCGAACAGGCGATCCGGCCCACTGACATCAGCTGGCTCAAGGAGCACTGGGACGGTCCGGTGGTGGTCAAAGGAGTGCTCTCGGTCGCGGACGCGGTCGCCTGTGTCGATGCCGGCGCCGACGCGTTGGTCCTCTCCAACCACGGCGGCCGCCAGCTCGACCGCGCGCCGGTGCCGCTGGAGCTGCTGCCGGCGGTCGTCGACGCGGTGGGCTCTCGGACCGAGGTGTTCATCGACTCCGGCGTCCGCTCCGGCGGCGACATCGCCGCGGCGCTCGGGCTCGGTGCCCGAGGCGTGATGATCGGGCGCCCCTACCTCTACGGCCTGATGGTCGGTGGTCGACAGGGCGTCGACGCCACCTTGGGGCTGCTGGCCGAGGAGCTGCGGCGGGCGATGTGCCTGCTCGGCGCTCCCGACATCGCCTCTCTCGGCCCCGAGCACGTACGTCTGCGGTCGGCATGACCAGCCTCGTATCCAGCCTGCGCGCCGCCCTCGGCGAGAGCGCCGTGCTGACCGATCCGGCCGACATGGCGGCGTACGTCACCGACTGGACCGGCAGCTTCACCGGCACCGCCCTCGCGGTGGTGCGCCCGGCCTCGACCGAGCAGGTCGCGACCGTGGTCCGGCTGTGCGCGGCAGCGGGAGTCGGGGTCGTCCCGCAGGGCGGCAACACCGGCCTCGTCGGCGGCGGCGTACCGGATTCCGGCGGGGACCAGATCGTGCTCTCGCTCGGCCGGATGCGCCGGGTCCGGGAGGTCGACCCGGTCGCCGACACGCTGGTGGCCGAGGCCGGCGCGGCCCTGGCCACCGTTCAGGATGCCGCCGCGGCCGCAGGGCGGCTCTTCCCGCTCTCGCTCGGCTCGGAGGGATCGTGCACCATCGGCGGCACGATCGCGACCAACGCCGGCGGCACCGCGGTCCTGCGGTACGGGATGATGCGCGAGCTGGTGCTGGGCCTGGAGGTCGTGCTCCCCGACGGCCGGGTCTGGGACGGGCTGCGGCCGCTGCGCAAGGACAACACCGGCTACGACCTCAAGCAGCTGTTCATCGGCTCCGAGGGCACCCTCGGCGTCGTCACCGCAGCGGTGCTGCGGCTGCTGCCCGCGACACCGCGCCGGGCGACGGCGGTCGTGGCGCTCGAGTCGGTGGAGGCGGCGACGTCGCTCCTCCCCCTGATCCGCGAGCACGGCGGCGGCCAGCTGACCACCTGGGAGCTGCTCGGGCGCCAGGCCGTCGACCTGGTCCTCGCCCACCTGCCGGGCGTGCGCGACCCGTTCGCGGACCGGCACGAGTGGTACGGCCTCGTCGAGCTCGCCGGCACCTCCGCCGACGTCGACGAGCGGCTGGAGTCCGCTCTCGAAGCCGCCACCTCGCAGGGACTGCTCGTCGACGCCGTCGTTGCCGGCAGCCCCGCCCAGCGGGACTCGCTGTGGGCGCTCCGGGAAGGCGTCTCCGAGGCACAGAAGAGCGAGGGCGCGACGCTCAAGCACGACGTCACGCTCCCCATCACCACCCTGTCCCGGTTCGTCGCCGACGTCGGCCCTCGGTTGCTGGAGGCGCTCCCGGGGCTGCGGCTGGTGACGTACGGCCACGTCGGGGATGGCAACCTGCACTACAACATCTCCGCCCCCGTAGGCTCCGACGCGGCGTTGAAGCGGGACGCTCCTGCGCTGACCCGGATCGTCTACGACGCCGTCACCGCGCTCGGGGGCAGCATCTCTGCCGAGCACGGGATCGGTGCGCTCAAGCGGGATGCCGCGGCGGCGTACAAGTCGGGTGTCGAGGTCGACCTGCTGCGGGCGGTCAAGCAGGCGATCGACCCTGGTGGGGTCATGAACCCGCGCAAGGTGCTGGTTTGATGCCGCTGGTCGAGCCGCCTCGCCCCGCTGGTCGAGCCGCCTCACCCCGCTGGTCGAGCCGCCTTACCCCGCTGGTCGAGCCGCCTCACCCCGCTGGCCGAGCCGCCTCACCCCGCTGGCCGAGCCGCCTCACCCCGCTGGCCGAGCCGCCTCACCCCGCTGGTCGAGCCGCCGGAGCCGCTAGGCGGAGGCGTGTCGAGACCAACACGGTTGGTTCGGGAAACCTCGCTACGCGACTGTTTCTTCGTTTCAAGGTTCGCCGCCGACCCTTGATTGATTGTTTCTCGATCGGGTGCCGCCTCAAGGACGGGCCTTCGGCCCGCCGGCTTCGCCGGCCGCGTTCGCGGTCCTTGACCCGGCACCCGATCGAGAAAAGAATTTCGCCAGTATCGGGGCGGCGGCGAGGGTGTGGCGCGGAGATCACGTTACATGTTCACCGACCGCATAATTCGGGGATGACCAGCACAAACAGGTAGACTCGGGGTGGTGTTGCGCATATAATTGGCTGTATGAACGAGACCATCGACCAACTCCTCACCGGGCCGCCCCTGGGCGCGTCCGAGAGTGAATTGGTCGACTGGATTTCTCGACTCGAAGAGGTCAAGTGCGTCGCCGAGGCGGTGCAGGCAGAAGCGGCGGTACGTCTCGAGGACGCTGTCCGCACCCGGCAGGCTGAGGCTGGGGTTCCTGCCCGCAAGCTCGGCGAAGGGGTCGCCTCCCAGGTCGCGTTGGCGCGACGGGTCTCACCCGTCAAGGGCACCAGTTTCCTTGGCCTGGCGAAGGTCTTGGTGGCAGAGATGCCCCACACGTACGCGTTGATGAGAGCAGGCCTGTTCTCGCAGTGGCAGGCCAGCATCCTCGCCCGCGAGACCGCCTGCCTCTCGGTCGAGGACCGTCGGGTCATCGACTACCAGCTCTGCGCACTCGGTGACGACGGGCAGGCTCCGAAGGTCGTGGCCATGGGCCCACGGCAGCTCGAGAACGCCGCCAAGAAGCTCGCCATCACCCTCGACCAAGAATCCGTCGTCAACCGAGCAGCAAACGCAGAGAAAGACCGCCGGGTCAGCGTCCGACCCGCACCGGACACCATGACCTGGCTCGGCGCACTGCTCCCCGTCAAGGACGGTGTCGCTGTTTATGCGGCACTCGACCAGGCCGCGAAGGCTGCGCAGGCGGCCGGTGATGAACGGACCCGGGGCCAGGTCATGGCCGACACCCTCATCGACCGAGTCACCGGACGCGCGGGCACCGAAGGCGTGAAGCCTCGGATCGAGGTCAAGATCGTGATGACCGCAGACTCCCTCACCAACGACAGCAACCAGCCCGCCATGATCGAGGGCTACGGCCCCGTCCCCGCAGGCTGGGCCCGCGAAGCACTCGCCGACGCCGAGGTCTTCGTCCGGAGACTGTTCACCGACCATGCCGGCCAGTTGGTCGCGATGGAGTCCCGCTCACGCAAGGCGCCCGACGGACTCGCGGAGTTCATCACCACCCGAGACGGCGGGATCTGCCGCACCGTCGGCTGCGACGCCCCGATCCGCAACGTCGACCACGTAGAACGCCACGCGGACGGCGGGAAGACCAGCGCGACGAACCTCCAAGGCTTGTGCGAGCGATGCAATCAAGCCAAGGAAGCCCTCGGCTGGCAAGCCAGGCCCGGACCAGACGGCAGCATCATCACCATCACGCCCACTGGTCATACCTACGTCAGTCCACCACCCGAGACCTGGCGACCGGACCCACCGCCGCTGTCCCGAGCAGAGTTCACCCTGCGCGACGTACTCCTCGACCACCGCCGCGCCGCGTGAGAGGCGGAGGCAGCGCCTGCCGCGCACCGCAGCGATGGTCGACTCGTCGATGACCAGCAGGCTTCTACGCCGGTCAGACCCCTACTCGGTCAGCGATTGTGAGCCACGGTGCGGTTGAGGAGAGGGAGCAGGCGGTCCCAGTGGCGCTGAAGTCCGGCGGGATCGAAGGCGTCGGTGTCGGACATGGTGAACCCGTGAACGGTGCCGGGGTAGACCTCGGAGGTGTAGTCGACCTTCGCGGCGTCGAGGACCCGGTTGAGCTCGCCGAGGGCCTCGGGCGTCAGGTCACTTTCTGCGTGGCCGAAGTGGACTTGGGCGGTGATCTCGGCGAAGCCGTCTGGCCCGACCACGCCAACAGGCGCGTGGAATGCGGCGAGAGCCGCCACTTGGTCGGGGTGGGCCGCGGCGGTGCGCACCGCCAGAAGACCACCTATGCAGTAGCCGGTCACTGCTACCGGTCCGGCGTCGACCTCGGGCTGGGTGGTGAGGAACCTGAGGTAGGCGTCGGCATCGCTCAGGACACGTTCGGTGGTGTGCGCCTCGATCAGGGGCATCAACTGGGCGATGAGGCCGGACCGAACCTCTTCTCCGATGTGCTCAGGAAGCTCGATCACCGGTGCCGGGCCGTGCCGGTAGAAGTAGTTGGGCACGAGTACGTAGTACCCGTGCCCAGCCAGCTCGACGGCCATCTCCTTCAGCACCGGCCGGATACCGAAGGCGTCCGCGTACATCAGCACCCCTGGGTGCCGCTCGCCGTCGTCGGGGAACGCGGCGAAGGCGGCAGCCTGGCCGTCCGCGGTGGGAATCTGCAACATCTTGGTTGGCATGAAGTCTCCTGTCGGGGTTGATGAGTTGAGCTTGAGATCAACACGACGGAGGAGGCGGACCACGCGCAGGAACGCAAGATCCTCGACCGAACAGCGGGCCCGCACCGGCCCCTACGACGCTCAGCAGAGCACCGGGTCACCAATCTGTGCGTGGCGCAAGGCCGTCCCGGTGTTCATGGCCGAGCAGCGTAGCCCAACGGACAGAAGGGCGACGCCAGCACCCACCACGCGCCGAGCTCACAGCCCCTGAGCGACGCGGTAGAACACCTGGTTCCAGCGCACCTGGTCGGCGAAGCCGCGGCGGGTGGTGGACTCGTCGATGACCAGCAGCTCGGTGCGGGCGATGTCGGCGAAGACCTCGAAGGCCTCGATGCCGGCGGCGGTCGACATCACCGTGTGGTGGGCACCGCCGGCGGTCAGCCAGGCCTCGGCCGAGGTGGTGAAGTCGGGGCGCGGGGACCACACGGCCCGGGCGACCGGCAGGTTCGGCAGCGCCTGGGTCGGCGGGACCACGTCGACGACGTTGGCGGTCAGCCGGAAGCGGTCACGCATGTCGGCGAGCGAGACGACCACCGCACCATCGACCGGGTCGGCGTCGAAGACCATCCGGACCGGGTCCTCGCGGTCGCCGATCCCGAGCGGGTGGATCTCGACCTTCGGCTTAGAGGTGGTCAGCGAGGGGCAGATCTCGAGCATGTGGGCGCCGAGGATGACCTCCTCGCCGGGGGTGAGGTCGTAGGTGTAGTCCTCCATCAGGGAGGCGCCGCCGGGCAGCCCCTCCCCCATCACCTTCGCGGCCCGCACCAGGACCGCGGTCTTCCAGTCGCCCTCGGCGCCGAAACCGTAGCCCTTGCTCATCAGCCGCTGAACCGCGATGCCGGGGAGCTGGCGCAGACCGCCCAGGTCCTCGAAGCTGGTGGTGAACGCCATCGCGTCACGCTCGACCAGGAACGCCTCCATGGCGATCTCCTGGCGAGCGGCGTACCGGAGCGACTCGTGGCGCTCGCCGCCACGGCGGAGCTCGGGGACGACGTCGTAGAGGTCCTCGTACTCGGCGACGAGAGCGTCCACGGCGGCCTCGTCGACGGCCTCGACAGCAGCGACCAGGTCGTTGACGCCCCACGTGTTGACCGAGACTCCGAAGCGCAGCTCGGCCTCGGTCTTATCGCCCTCGGTGACCGCGACGTTGCGCATGTTGTCGCCGAACCGCACCAGGTTCAGCTCATGGGTCGCCGCCCAGCCCGCGGCTCCGCGGATCCAGGTGCCGACACGTCGGGTGACCGCCGGGTTGGAGACGTGGCCGACGACGGTGGTGCGGGCGACACCGAGACGGGTCGCGATGTAGGCGTACTCCCGGTCGCCATGGGCGGCCTGGTTGAGGTTCATGAAGTCCATGTCGATCTCCGACCAGGGGAGCTCGACGTTGGCCTGGGTGTGCAGGTGCAGGAGCGGCTTCTGGAGGGCGTCCAGACCGGCGATCCACATCTTGGCCGGGCTGAAGGTGTGCATCCAGGTGATGACGCCGAGGACGTTGTCGTCGGAGCTCGCCTCGAGCATCGCGCGACGGATCGACGCGGAGTCCTTCAGGACGGGCTTCCACACGACCTTCGCCGGTACGTCCGAGGAGGCGTCGAGGGCGCGGGCGACCTCCTGGGACTGCTCGGCCACCTGGCGAAGGGTCTCCTCGCCGTAGAGGTCCTGGCTTCCGGTGAAGAACCAGACCTCGCGGTCGCCATAGGGTTTCGGCGTGGTGGGCTTGCTCATGTGGGGTCCTTCCAAAGCTGACGTGGTTGTTCGAGGCACAGCTCAGTGCTGGCCGTAGACGTTCTGGTAGCGGTCGTAGAGCGAGTCGATGTGGCTCTGCTCGATCGGCAGCGGCTGGCCGAGCTGGCGTGCGATGTGCACGGTGCGGGCGACCTCCTCGCACATCACCGCGGCCTTGACCGCGGAGCGGCCGTCCTTGCCGATGGTGAACGGCCCGTGGTTCCGCATCAGCACCGCCGGGCTGCGCGACTCCCGCAGCGTCTCGACGATGCCGTGCCCGATCGAGTCGTCGCCGATGACCGCGAACGGGCCGACCGGGACCGGTCCGCCGAACTCGTCGGCCATCATCGTGAGCACGCAGGGGATCTCCTCCCCGCGGGCGGCCCAGGCGGTGGCGTACGTGGAGTGGGTGTGGACCACTCCCCCGACGTCAGGCATGTTGGCATAGACGTACGCGTGGGCGGCCGTGTCCGACGAGGGCGACCGATCGCCCTCGACGAGGTTGCCGGCCAGGTCGCACACGACCATCGCCTCGGCGGTGATGTCCTCGTAGGCGACGCCGGACGGCTTGATGACCAGCAGGTCCTCGCCGTCGGGGTTGGGCACGCGCTCGGAGACGTTTCCGGCGGTCCACACGACCAGCTCCCAGCGGGGCAGCTCGGCGTGCAGTGCGGCGACGCGCTCCTTGGCGGCGTCGACGGCGGTGCGAAGAGCGGCGGGAACGCCCGTCATCACTGGTCTCCTTCTTGTACGTCTCGTGCGCCGGCTGCGGCGGGGGCGAGCGAGGCCACAGCGGCACGCTCGATGTCCAGGCCCGCCTCGTAGCGCTCGAGGAAGGTCCGGAACCCGGCCACGTCGGCGGCGTCCGGCTCGACGACCTCGAGGTCGATGTCGCCGAAGACGCGCTCGGCGAGGTAGGCGCTCAGGGTGAGGTCGCCGTCGGCCTCGGCCGCCCGGGCGTACGCAGCCAGGACCGCGATCCCCCAGGCACCGCCTTCGCCGGCGGTGCGGCCGACGGCGACCGGGGCGCCGATCGCCGCGGCGAGCAGCCGCTGCGCGACGCCGGCGGTGCGGAACAGGCCGCCGTGGGCGAACATCGCATCGATCTCGACACCCTGGTCGGCGAGGACGCGCATGCCGAGGGCGAGGGTGCCGAAGACGCCGTAGACCTGGGCGCGGGCGAACCCTGCGAGGTCGAGGCGGCTGCCGGGGGTGCGTACGAACAGCGGACGGCCCTCGTCGAGGCCGGTGATCGGCTCGCCGGCCAGGTAGTTGTAGGCGAGCAGCCCGCCGCCGTCGGACGAGCCATTAAGGGCTGCGGTGAGCAGAGCGCCGAAGACGGCGTCGGGCTCGCAGGGGTGGCCGAGCGCGGCCGCGAACTCACCGAAGACACCGGCCCAGGCATTGAGCTCGCTGGCGCCGTTGTTGCAGTGCACCATCGCGACCGGGTCGCCGGCCGGAGTGGTGACGATGTCGATGGCGTGGTGGACCGTCGCCAGCGGCGCCTCGAGGACGACCATCGCGAAGATCGAGGTGCCGGCGCTGACGTTGCCGGTGCGCTTGGCGACCGAGTTGGTCGCGACCATGCCGGTGCCGGCGTCGCCCTCGGGCGGACACAGCGGGATACCGGGCTGCAGCGTGCCGGACGGGTCGAGCAGCGCGGCACCGTCGGGGGTGAGCCGGCCGGCGTCGGCGCCTGCCGGGAGAACCTGCGGGAGCAGCCCCTCGACCCGCAGACCGGGACGCTTGGCGGCGGCCAGGTGGCCGAGCTGCTCGAGCATCCGCTGGTCGTACGTTCCGGTGGCTGGGTCGATGGGGAAGACGCCGGAGGCGTCGCCGACGCCGAGCACGTGCTTGCCGGTCAGCGCTCGATGGACGTAGCCCGCGAGGGTGGTCAGCGAGGCGATCTCGGGCAGGTGGGGCTCGTCGTCGAGGATCGCCTGGTAGAGGTGGGCGACCGACCAACGAAGCGGGATGTTGGTGCCGAGAATCTCCGACAGCTCGGCGGCGGCGACCGCGGTGTTGGTATTGCGCCAGGTGCGGAACGGCACCAGCAGCTCGCCGGTCTCGTCGAAGGCGAGGTAGCCGTGCATCATCGCCGAGACGCCGATCGACCCGAACGTGGTCGGACGGGTGCCGTAGCGGCGCTCGACCTCGTCGCCGAGGGCTGTGACAGCGCCCTGTACGCCTGCCCAGACCGCCTCGAGCGAGTAGGTCCAGAGGCCGTCGACGAGCTCGTTCTCCCACAGATGGGAGCCGGTCGCGACGGACGCGTGGTCGGGCCCGATCAGGCACGCCTTGATCGTGGTGGAGCCCAGCTCGATACCGAGCGAGGTCTCTCCGAGGTCAGGCAGCCGGCCTGGTTGCTGCGTCATCACGGCTCCGTTTCTGCCCGACGGCTCGGGGTGGGGTTCGAGGCGATGTGAACGCTAACATGGACGGGCCGAAGCGTCACCCCCGTCGGCCGAAGCGTCACCCCCGTCGGCCGAAGCGTCACCCCCGTCGGCCGAAGCGTCACCCCCGTCGGCCGAAGCGTCACCCCCGTCGGCCGAAGCGTCACCCCCGTCGGCCGAAGCGTCACCCCGGTCGGCCGAGTTGGCAACGTTGTGCCAACTCGGCCGACGTACCTGACGTCTCGGCCGACGTACTTGACGTCTCGACCGACGTACTTGACGTCTCGACCGACCTACCTGACGTCTCGGCCGACCTACCTGACGTCTCGGCTGGGCGACAGTGGGGCTGCCGAGTCCCGCACGATCAGCTCCGGGGCCAGCAGCGGCGGCGCCTCGACGGTCCCGTCGGCGATGGCCTTCGTGGCCACCTCGACCGCGAGCTCGCCCAGCGAGGCGAAGTCCTGGCGGACGGTGGTCAGCGGCGGCCACAGGTAGGCCGCGTCAGGGACGTCGTCGAAGCCGACGACGCTCACGTCCTGCGGGACCCGTCGGCCCGCCTCGCGCAGCGCTCGGATCACGCCGAGCGCCATCGAGTCGTTGGCCGCGAAGACCGCGGTGACCGAGGCGTCCCGGGCGATCTCGGCGCCGGCCTCGTACCCGCTCCGGCTCGACCAGTCGCCGAAGATCTCGGGCCCCGGTTGCGCGTCGCCGTCCCGGAGCGCAGCGAGCCATCCCTCCCGGCGCTGCCGGGCGTCGATCCAGCCGACTGGACCGGCCACATGGGCGATGGTGCGGTGGCCGAGGTCGAGCAGGTACTGCGTGGCGAGCACGGCGCCGGCGTGCTGGTCGATCCCCACCGAGCGCACCCCGGCGGGCGGGTCGCTGTGGATCATCACCACCTCGACCGTGGTGGCGAGCTGGGCGACCAGGTCCTCGAAGGACTGGTGGGAGACGCCTAGGAGCACGGCCTCGACCGCGTCGTCGAGCAACGCCTCGATCGCCCGCTCCGCGGAGGTCGCCTCCAGGTGCGGCACCGGGCTCAGGATGATGTCGTAGCCGGCGCGCTGTCCGGCCTGGTGTACCGAGGCGGCCAGCGTGCCCGGCCCGTAGAGGTGCGGTTGGGTGTAGAGCAGACCCAGCCGTCCCGATTTCCGCGTCACCAGAGCCCGCGCCGACTTGTTGCGCCGGTAGCCCAGCTCCTCGATCGCCGCGAGCACCCGGTCGCGGGTGTCGCCGCGTACGGCATCGGAGCCGTTGACCACCCGCGACACGGTCTGGTGAGAGACTCCTGCTCGGGCCGCCACATCAGCCATGCTCGGCGCGTTCTTCGACTCCCCGTGGACCATGCGGTGATCCTAAGCGGGCTCGCTCCGAACGGCTGGGAGGGCCTCAGATCTCCTCGAGCTCGGGCAGCCCGTGACGTGCGCGGGTGAGGGCCGCGGCGAGCGGGGCGCAGCGCCGGGGACCAGCGACGCGAGCTCCACTGCGCCTGCTCTTCGAGCTTGGTCGCGGTGCTCTCGTCGTAGCGACGGTAGTGCGCCCGGCCGAGAGCATCCACCCGCTGCTGCCAGGTCGAGTCGAGCAACCTATGCGGCGTACGCCATCCGGCCGCCGACAGCTCCCGCGCCGCGGCGACCGCGATGCCGGCCTCCTACGCGTACGTCGTCCCGCCGGCGTCCAGCAGACGCCGCACCAGGTCGCGCTCCCGTTTGCTCACTCCGTCGACGTACCCGACCCGCGCCGGGGCCATGCGCACGGGAGCCATATGCTGCCGTGACCGTCGGGTGCGGGGCTCGACGCTGACGGAACGGAGCCATCGGTGCGCGTGCTGCTGTCGACGTACGGGTCGCGGGGAGACGTCGAGCCGATGGTCGCTCTCGCGGTGCAGCTGCAGCGGCGGGGCGCGGATGTGCGGATGTGCGCACCGCCGGACCAGGAGTTCGTCGACCTGCTGGAGCGGGAGGGCGTGCCGTACGTCCCGTTCCTCACGTCGTGGCGTTCCTGGGAGCGCCCGCCGACCCCCGAGGAGCGCCACCAGCGGGTGGCCGATTTCATCACCGCGCAGCACGACACCGTCGCCGACGCCGCCGCGGGATGTGACCTGCTGGTCGCCACCGCCATGTCGCAGTTCGTCGCGCCGTCGGTGGCCGAGAGCCTGGGCATCCCCTACCACTACGCCCTCTTCTGCCCCGACGTCGTCGACGGCCTCGACGGGCGCGGCTTCAACGACCTGTTCGGGGCGCCTCTCGACGCGCACCGAGCCTCGATCGGGCTGCCGGCCGTCGATGACGTCGGCGAGTTCATGTTCACCGCTCGACCGCTCCTCGCGGCCGATCCCACGCTCGGCCCGTGGACCAGGAGCTCCAACCTAGACGTCGTGCAGACCGGCGCGTGGATGCTGGCGGACGACCGACCGCTGCCGGACGACCTGCTCGGGTTCCTCGACAGCGGGGAGCAGCCGGTCTATGTCGGCTTCGGCAGCATGCGCACCGTCGGGGAGGAGACCGTACGGGTCGCGATCGAGGCCGTCCGCGCCCACGGGCGCCGGGTGGTCATCGGCCGCGGATGGGCGGGGCTCGACGTGATCGACGGCCGCGAGGACTGCTTCGTCATCGGCGAGGTCAACCACCAGAGGCTCTTCAGCCGAGTCGCTGCCGTCGCCCACCACGGTGGCGCGGGCACCACGAACACGGCCTACCGGGCAGGCGTCCCGCAGGTGGTCGTGCCGCAGGCAGGCGACCAGATCTACTGGGCCGGGCGGGTGGCCGACCTCGGCGCCGGGATCGCTCACGACGGCGCGGCCCCGACAGTCGAGTCGCTCACCGCCGCGCTGGCGCCTGAGGTCCGTGCCCGCGCGACCGCGCTGGCCGCCGAGGCCGGAGCTCGCGACGACGGGGCCGCCGTGGCTGCCGAGCTGCTGCTCACCGGCGGAGCCTGAGCCTCAACGACCGAGCACGTGGCGCAGCGCGGCCTCCAGCGAAGGATGACGGAACTCGTGGCCCGCGAGCGCAGCCGGCTCGACCCGCTGGCTCGCCAGCGCCATCTCCTCGGCCCCCTCCTTGCCGAGCAGGAGCCGCGGACCGAGAGCCGGAGTCGGCAACAGCGAGGGCCGGTGGAGCACGCGCGCGAGGGTCTGCGCGTAGACCCGGCCGGTGACGGGCTCGGGGGCGACCGCGTTGACCGGACCCGCCAGCGTCTCGTCGAGGAGCGCACGGTGGTAGATGTCGACGAGGTCGTCGATGCCTATCCAGCTCAGCCACTGCTCACCGCTGCCGAGCCGGCCACCCAGCCCGGCCGCGAAGAGCGGTCGCTGGAGCCTCAGTGCTCCTCCGGCGGGAGTCTGGACGATCCCGGTCCTCACCGCGACGGTCCGTGGCCCGTCGACCCGGCTCGCCGCCTCCCAGTCGGCGACGACCTCGGCGAGGAACCCAGCGCCCGGCGCCGAGGACTCGGTGAGCACCTCGTCCCCCCGGTCGGCGCCGTAGATCCCGATCGCGGAGGCGCCGACGAAGGCTCGTACGCCGCTGCGGGCCGCCGCCTCCGCGAGCCGTCGGGTCGGCTCGATCCGGGAGTCGCGGATCGCCGCCTTGTGCGCCGCGGTGAAGCGGCCGGCGATCGACGCCCCGGCCAGGTGGACGACAGCGTCGACCCCGTCGAGCAGATCCGGCGCCGGCGCGGACGGATCCCAGCGGCGTTCACCCTCATCCTCCGGCGCGTGCCGGACCAGCCGGATCACCCGATGGCCACCGGTGGTGAGGAGCGGGACCAGGGCCCGCCCGACGGTCCCGCTGGAGCCGGTGACCGCGACGGTGAGGGTCTTGCCCGCTGCGTACGTCCGATGGTGGGCGGCGAGATCGCCGGTCAGCTGGGCGTGGCGGTAGCCGAGCATGCGGTCCACCATCCGCCCGATCACGTTCGTCTCGATCCGGTCGGTGATCAGGGTTGCGGGACCGTCGGCCGCGAACTCGTGTCGGTGGGTCCACGACAGCGGCCGCAGCGAGGCGAGCCGGTCGGTGAACAGGTGCGGTGCCTCGTAGCCGGCAGGGTCGTGGCGGGCCACCCAGTCCACGCCACGGCCGAGCGAGATCACCGCGGTGCCGTCGGCCAGGTCGGTCGCCTCCACCCGCGCCTCCCCCGGCATCCACGGCGGCATCAGCCGGTGGATCGCCCCGGGGCGGCGATGCCACTCGAAGACCTCCTCGACCGGCGCCTCGACGCGCGTCGTCAGCGAATGGACCCGGACCAGAGGCGACGTCATACCGCTAGCCTCGCCCGGATCCACCGTGCGAACAACCTCCCTTGCCGGTTCAGCCGTGGAAGTCCTTCACCATCTGCTTGGCGATGATCAGCTTCTGGATCTCGCTGGTGCCCTCGTAGAGCCGGAACAGCCGTGCGTCGCGGTAGAACCGCTCGACCGGCACCTCACGCATGTAGCCGAGGCCGCCGTGGATCTGGACCGCGCGGTCGGCGATCCGGTCGACCGCCTCGGAGCAGAACAGCTTGCACAGCGACGGCGCCATCCGGCGATCGCTGCCGTCGTCCCAGCTGCGGGCCGCCTCGAGGACCATCGCGCGACCGGCGTACGCCTCGGTCCGGCTCTCGGCGAGCATCGCCTGGATCAGCTGGAACTCTGCCAGCTTCTGGCCACCCTGACCGTTCGTCGTCGCGTGGCGCAGGCTCTCCTCGATCAGCCGGTCGGCCAGACCGACGGTCATCGCCGCGATGTGCAGCCGGCCCTTGGCCAGCGAGCGCATCGCCGCGGAGAAGCCCTCCCCCTCGACCTCGCCGACGAGGTTCTCGGCGGGCACCCGGACGCCGTCGAGGAAGATCTCGGACGTCGAGGTGCCGCGCTGGCCCATCTTGTGGTCTCGCGGACCGACGGTGACGCCGGGAGTATCGGTCGGCACCACGAACACCGAGATGTTCCGTGCACCCTCGCTGAGGTCGCCGGTGCGGGCGAACACCATGAGCAGATCGGCCCAGGCTGCATTGGTGATGAAGCGCTTCTGTCCGTCGAGGACGTACTCGTCGCCCGAGCGAACCGCACGGGTGCGCAGGCCGCTCGGGTCGGAGCCTGCCTCGGGCTCGGTGAGCGCGAACGAGGCCACCAGCTCACCGCTCGCCAGCCCCGGCAGGTATCGCTGCTTCTGCCGCTCGGTGCCACAGTTGACCAGCACCTGACCGGCGATGCCGTTGTTGGTGCCGAACATGGAACGGAACGACGGCGTGGTCCAGCCGAGCTCCATCGCCAGCCGGACCTCCTCCGACATGGTGACGCCGAGACCCCCGTACTCCTCGGGGATGGCATAGCCGAACAGCCCCATGGCGGCGGCCTGCTGACGGAGCCGGTCGGGGATCTGGTCGGTCTCCTCGATCTCGTCCTCGGCCGGGACGACCTCCTTGCGGACGAACGCGCGGACGGCGTCGAGGATCGACGTGAACTCGTCGGGCTCCATGGTGCTGCTCCTTCGTGCGGGACGGTCAGGTGGATGATTGTCCCAACTGGACCCCAACCTCTCTGGCCAATTCTCCTAGGGCATCGTGCGATGCCGTTGCGATGTTGGACGCGTATCGCTTCGGCTCCTAGCCTCAGGATCTCCGACGTCATCGAACCAGGAGCACCAGGAGCACCGTGAGCCGCCGCATCCTTCAAGTGGGACCGCTCAAGCCGTCGCTGGCCGCCACCCTCACCGAGGAGTACGACGCCCTCGTGCTGCCCGACGGCGACCACCGAGCCGCGTTCCTCGCTGACCACGGCCCCTCGATCGGTGCCGTGGTGACGACCGGGCGCACCGGCGTACCGGCTGATCTGATGGCGCAGCTCCCCTCGCTCGGCGTCATCGTCAACTTCGGGGTCGGCTACGACACCACCGACGTCGAGGCCGCCGCCGAACGTGGCGTCCTGGTCGCCAACACCCCTGACGTCCTGACCGACTGCGTCGCCGACACCGCGGTCGGCCTCACCATCGACACCCTGCGCCGGCTCAGCGCCGCCGACCGGTTCGTACGCCGCGGCGACTGGTCCGGGGCCTCCTACCCCCTGACCCGCAAGGTCTCGGGCAAGCGGGTCGGCATCGTGGGCCTGGGCCGGATCGGCCAGGCGATCGCGACCCGCTTCGAGGCCTTCGGCTGCCCGATCTCCTACCACTCCCGCCGCGAGGTCGAAGGATCCACCTACACCTACGCCGCCTCCCCCACCGACCTTGCAGCCGACGTCGACATCCTGGTCCTCGCCACCTCCGGCGGCAGCGGTACGCAGCACCTCGTCGACCGCACGGTGCTCGAGGCGCTCGGCCCCGAGGGCTACCTGATCAACATCGCGCGCGGCTCTGTCGTCGACCAGGACGCGCTGGTCGACCTGCTGATCACGGGTGGCATCGCCGGCGCCGGCCTCGATGTCTATACCGAGGAGCCCACGGTCCCCGCAGAGCTGATGGCCCTCGACAACGTGGTGCTCCTCCCCCACCTGGCCAGCGGCACCGTCGAGACCCGCGCCGCCATGGAGCAGCTGACCCTCGACAACCTCGACCGCTGGCTCGCCGACGGGACCGTCCTCACCCCTGTCCCGGAGGTCACCCCTCGGGGTGCAACGTGATCTCGGTGATCCGGTTGCCGTTGCGGGCAGCCACCTCCAAGGTGCCGCCCGGCACGGCCAGCACCTCCCTGACCTGCGGGATGTGTCCCAGCCGGGAGATGAGATAGCCCGCGATGGTCTCGTAGCCGCCGTCCTCGAGCACGATGCCCGTGGCGTCCGCGAAGTCCTCGATCGTCATCGCGCCGTCGAACCGGGACAGGTCACCGTGGTCACGGACCCGGGTCTCGCCGTGGTCGTACTCGTCTCGGATGTCGCCGATCATCTCCTCGACGAGGTCCTCGAGGGTCACGATGCCGTCGGTGCCGCCGTACTCGTCGACGACCATCGCCAGATGGGTGCCGCCCTCTCGCATCGTGGCGACCGACGGGATCACCCGCTTGCTTCCGGGCAACGAGAGCACCGGTCGGCACACGTCCTGGATCGTGCGCTGGTCGGTCGCGACGACACCGAGCAGGTCGCGTACGTGCAGGAACCCGAGAATGTCGTCGAAGCCCTTCCCGGTCACCGGGTAGCGGGAGTAGGGCAGGTCGCGCACCTTGTCGGCGGCCGCCGGAAGCGGCATCGAGGCGGGCAGGAAGGTGACGTCGCCGCGCGGACGCATCACCTCTCTCAAGGTCGTCTCGGTGGTGGCGAACACGTCACGGAGGATCCTGCGCTCCTCCTCCTCGAGGTCCTGATTGGTGGAGACCATCTCGCGCAGCTCCTCCTCCGAGACCTGCTCGGCGGAGGCCTTCGGATCGCCGCCGAGCAGCCGCACCACGGCGTCGGTGGAGACCGAGAGCAGCCAGATGACCGGCCGCATCACGTTGGCGAACCGGTCCAGCACAGGAGCCACGGCGAGCGAGATGCCCGCGGCCTTCTGCAGCGCCAGCCGTTTGGGCACCAGCTCGCCCAGCACCAGGGAGAGGTAGGCGATGAACAGGGTCAGCACGATCAGCGCCGTGGTCTCGGCGAGCGCCTCGCCCATACCGAGGCGCTCGAGGTAGGGCGCGACGTCGGGAGCGATCGTCGACCCACCGTAGGCGGCGGAGAGGAAGCCCGCGACGGTCACACCGATCTGCACCGCGGCCAGGAATCGGTTGGGATCGCGGGCGACCTGTGCCACCCGGGCCCCGCGAGGCCCCTGACGTTCCATGGCGGCCAGCTGGCTCTCGCGCAACGACACCAGCGCCAGCTCGGTTGCCGCGAACACGCCGCCGACGAGCACGAACACCAGGACCAGCCCGAGGCTGAGGAATGTCTGCGTGTCCATCAGGCCCGCCCACCTGTCTTGTCGAACCCAGGTGAGCGGTAGGAACTTCGAGGCCTCTTCTTCACACAGAAGAATCTACCGCCACCCCTGCGCGTCAGCCCGATTCCGACCCGGCATCCTCCAGGCGAACCACTACCCCCTTCGAGGTGGGGGTGTTGCTGCCCTCGGCGACGCTGTCGAGAGGAACGAGGACGTTCGTCTCCGGATAGTACGCCGCAGCCGACCCCCGGCTCGCCGGGTAGCCGACCAGGGTGAACCCGGGTGCCCGCCGCTCGACGCCGTCGTCCCAGACCCCGACGATGTCCACGAGGTCGCCGTCGGCGAACCCCAGCTCGGCGATGTCGGCAGGGTTGACCATCACCACCCGACGGGCCTGGTGGATACCGCGATAGCGGTCGTCCATCGCGTACGGGATGGTGTTCCACTGGTCGTGGGAGCGCAGCGTCTGCAGGATCAGGTGACCTGGCGGCGCCTCCAGCCAGGTCAGGTCGTTGCAGGTGAACACGGCCTTGCCGCTCGGGGTGCGGTAGACGCCGGAGTTGACCGGGTTCGGGAGGACGAAGCCGGCAGGATCCTTTATCCGCTCGTTGAAGTGCTCGAACCCCGGCACCACCCGGGCGATCCGATCGCGGATCCGGCCGTAGTCAGCCTCGAAGTCCGCCCAACGGATGCCGTAGCGGCCACCGATCGTGGCCTGCGCGATCCGCGAGACGATCGCGACCTCGCTGAGCAGACTCGCCGAGGCGGGTTCGAGCCTGCCGCGGGTCGCGTGCACCGAGCTCATCGAGTCCTCGACGGTCACGAACTGCTCGCCGCTCGCCTGGACGTCGATGTCGCTGCGACCCAGCGTGGGCAGGATCAGTGCCGTCTCCCCCACCACCGTGTGGGAGCGGTTGAGCTTGGTGGAGATCTGGACCGTCAGGCTGCAGCTCCGCAGCGCGGCCTCGGCGACGTCGCTGTCCGAGATCGCCCGGACGAAGTTGCCGGCGACGCCTACGAAGACCTTCGCCTTCCCGTCCCGCATCGCCCGGACCGCGTCGACCGAGTCGTACCCGTGCTTGCGCGGTGGATCGAACCCGAACTCGGCACCGAGCGCGTCCAGGAAGGAGTCGGGCATCTTCTCCCAGATGCCCATGGTCCGGTCGCCCTGCACGTTGGAGTGGCCACGGACCGGGCAGACTCCCGCCCCGGGCTTGCCGATGTTGCCCCGCAGCATGAGGAAGTTGACCACCTCGCGGATCGTCGGCACACCGTGCTTGTGCTGGGTCAGCCCCATCGCCCAGCAGACGATGACCGAACGGCTCGCCAGCACCTGCTCGTGGACCGCCTCGATCTCCTCCCGGGTCAGGCCTGTGGCCTCGAGCGCCTCGTCCCAGGTGATCGTGCGGGCGTGCTCGGCGTAGGCGTAGAACCCGGTCGTGTACTCCGCGATGTACTCCCAGTCCAGCACGCCGCCGCCCGCTTGCCGGTCGGTCTCGAGCAGACGGCGGTTGAGCATCTGGAACAGGGCGAGGTCGCCGCCGGGGCGGATCTGCAGGAACTGGTCGGCGATCTGGGTCCCGCGGCCGACCACGCCACGAGCCTTCTGCGGGTTCTTGAACCGCATGAGCCCGGCCTCCGGCAGCGTGTTGACCGCGATCACCTTGCCCCCGCGCTGCTTGGTCTCCTCCAGCGCGGACAGCATCCGCGGGTGGTTCGTCCCCGGGTTCTGACCGACGACGAACACGAGGTCTGCGTTGTAGATGTCCTCGAGCTGGACGCTGCCCTTGCCGATTCCGAGCGTCTCGTTGAGCGCCGAGCCACTGGACTCATGGCACATGTTCGAGCAGTCGGGCAGGTTGTTCGTGCCGAACGCCCGGGCGAAGAGCTGCACCAGGAACGCGGCCTCGTTGCTCAGCCTGCCCGAGACGTAGAACAGCGCCTCGTCGGGAGAGTCCAGGCCGTTGAGCTCTGCGCCGATGGTCTCGAACGCCTCTTCCCAGGTGATCGGCTCGTAGTGCGTCGCGCCGGGTCGCTTGACCATCGGCTCCGTCAGCCGACCCTGCTGGTTGAGCCAGTGGTCCGACCTCTCGTCGAGCTCCGCGACCGAGTGCTTCTCGAAGAGCTCCCGCGTCACCCGGCGCGAGGTCGCTTCGTCGGCGATGTGCTTGGCGCCGTTCTCGCAGTACTCGTTCCTCGCCCGATGTCCCGGATCGGGCCAGGCACATCCCGGACAGTCGATCCCGCCGGCCTGATTGAGGTTCAACAACGTCAAGGCCGTACGCCGCACCGTCGTCTGCTTCAACGAGTACTCGATCGCCTTGCGCACCGCCGGGACACCGGCGGCCCACGTCTTCGGCTCGCTGACATCGGGAGCGTCCACCGGTTCGTCCACCGGGTACGCACCGTCCGCGTCTCGCTTCACCACAACCGCTCCCTCTCGCGACTCGTGCTAGCCGGCCGACCGGGGCAGCTCGTCGGCCAGCTCGACCACCGGCTCCTCGGCAGGCGCGTCGGGGTCGCGGGAGACCCGGATGACGAAGTCGTCACCGTGCTCGGAGACCCCGTAGACCACTGCCTGCTCGACGGCCCTGGAGGCGTACTCGGCGCGGACCACCAGCGGGTCTGCCCGGAGGTCCTTCACCAGGGACACGCACAACGCGATCATGACCAGCACGAACGGCACGGCGGCGACGATGGTGAGCGTCTGCAGGCCGCTCAACGCGTCGGTGCCGCCGACCAGGAGCATCACCGCGGCGACGGCACCGGTGGCGACGCCCCAGAAGATCACCGTCGGCTTCCCGGGCTCGATGGAGCCGCGCTCGGAGAGAGTGGCCATCACGATCGAGGCTGCATCCGCCCCCGAGACGAAGAAGAGCGCGACCAGGATCATGACGACGACGCTGGCCACGGTGGCGAGCGGGAAGGACTCCAGGGTGGTGAACAGCTGGGTCTCCACACCGCCCGCGGCGGCGATGTCCACGCCGTTCTGCTGCAGGTCGATCGCCGCGCCACCGAAGATCGCGAACCAGGCCAGGCTCACCAGCGACGGGACGAGCAGCACGCCGGTCACGAACTGGCGAATGGTCCGGCCCCGGGAGATCCGCGCGATGAACATGCCGACGAACGGCGTCCAGGAGAGCCACCAGGCCCAGTAGAAGACCGTCCAGCTCGACAGCCACGCCGCGGTCTCGGAGCCCTCGGCCGACGTACGCGCCGACATCATCGCCACCTCCTGGAAGTAGCTCCCGACGGTCGTCGGGATCAGGCTGAGGATGAAGACTGTCGGCCCGGCCAGGAAGACGAACAGCGCAAGGGAGACGGCGAGCACCATGTTGATGTTCGAGAGCCACTGGATCCCCTTGGCCACGCCGGAGACCGCCGAGACGACGAACCCGACCGTGAGCACTGCGATGATCGCGACCAGGATGCCGTTGCCGGTCGAGCCGATCCCGCCGACGATCTCGAGCCCGCTGCGGATCTGGAGCGCCCCCAGGCCCAGCGACGCCGCCGACCCGAAGAGCGTCGCGAAGATCGCGAGCATGTCGATGATCTTCCCGCCGGCACCGTGAGCGTGGCGCCCGAGGAGGGGCTCGAACACCGAGCTGATGAGCAGACCTCGGCCCTTACGGAAGACGCTGTACGCGATCGCGAGCCCGACCAGGGCGTAGATCGCCCACGGGTGGATCCCCCAGTGGAAGAGGGTTGTGGCCATGGCCGTCTGGATCTGCTCGGACTGGCCGTCACCGGCCGTGCCCGGCGGCGGCGCGACGTAGTGGCTGATCGGCTCGCTGACGCCGTAGAAGATCAGGCCGATCCCCATGCCGGCGCTGAACATCATCGTGATCCACGAGACCGTACGGAACTCGGGCTGCTCACCGTCCCTGCCGAGCGGGATGTTCCCGAACTTGCCGAACGCCAGCCACAGCACGAACCCGACGAAGGTCGACGCCGCGGTGACGAAGAGCCAGCCCAGGTTGGCCATCACCCACGACAGCGAACGCCCCGAGACGGATGCCAGCGACTCGGTGCTGACGAATCCCCAGACCAGGAAGCCGACCGCGATGACCGCTGAGACCCCGAAGACGACGCGGTCGAGCCCGCCGGTGTCCTTGGCAGGCTCCTCGGGAGGACAGTCGAGGGCCGGATGGGTCGGAACCCCGTTCTGGCCGACCGCCGGGCGTGACACCTCCGGGGAAAGGTCTCCGCTGCCTGCAGTTGATCTCATGACGCGCTCCGATCGAGGGCTCTGGGAATGAGCAGCATCTGTCGGTGCCATCGAGGCTCCGGGCGCGGCACTTCAGTGGGGCGCTATCCCGGTCAGACGCTGATATACTAGTCACCATATATGTGATGCATCACACGAGCAAGGACCAGATCGCGACGCTGAGCAGCGTGGCTCCGCACGGCCACAACGGTCGCCGGCGTCCGGCACGTCATTGCCCGCCGACTGATGTATCAGCCTAAGATGGTTAAAAGTGCACAGGCAGGAACGGACGAGTAGGCATGGCCCCATGACGGTTGACGAGATCCTGGCAACGACGGCGAACCCACCCGCCACCTCCCTTGCCGAGCAGGCCTACCTCTACATCCGCGACCGCCTGGTGATGCTCGACATCCGGCCGGGAGCGCCGATCAACGACGCCCAGATCGCGGCGGCCATCGGCATGGGCCGCACCCCGGTGCGGGAGGCGATCAAGCGCCTCGAGGCCGACCACCTGGTCCACTCCTTCCCACGCCGCGGCACCTTCGCGACGACCATCGACGCGACCGAGCTGAGCGCGATCACCGAGATCCGGCGCCAGCTCGCCCCCTACGCCTCCCGCGCCGCGGCGGAGCGGGCGACACCGCAGCAGCGCGAGCAGATGCGCGCGCTCGCGGCCCAGATCGGCAAGGGCAAGCTCGGCGACGGCGACCGCACCGCCCTGATGCAGGTCGACAAGGCCGCCCACAGCCTGATCTACCGGTCCAGCGGCAACGCCCACCTCGAGGACATCCTGATCAGGTACGACAACCTCGCCGTCCGGATCTGGTGGATGGTCATCGACCGTCTTCCCGACCTGGCCCACCACGTCATCGAGCAGGCGCAGCTTCTCGGCGTGGTCGCAGATGGTGATGGCGACCGCGCCGAGAAGCTCACTCTCGAGCACATCGGTGACTTCGAGCGCGAGATCCGTCAGGTCCTCTGATCAGCAGTCCAGCTGGATGTCTCCCAGCGGCTTGGAGCAGCAGATCAGCACCTTCTGGTTGGCGATCTCCTTCGGTCGGATGCCGCCGTTGTGGTTCATCTCGACCTCGCCGGAGAGCATCGACACCTTGCAGGTCCCGCACATGCCCTGACCGCAGGCGGCCAAGGGCCGCATGCCGGCGGCGACCGCCGCCTCCAGGATGGTCTCGTCCGGGCCACAGGTGATCATCCGGCCGCTGCGTGCGAACTCGACCGAGAACCCGGCTGCGGCCTCCTCGTCGGAGCCCTCCTCGACCGGCGGCGCGGCCGCCGGAGCAGACACCTCGGGAGCGCCGAAGTCGAAACTCTCCTCGTGGTATTTCTCCATGTCGTAGCCGAGGTCTTCGAGCAGAGACCTGGCCGCCGCCATGTAGCCCGCCGGGCCGCAGATGAAGGTCTCCCGCTCGTTGAGGTCCGGCGCCAAGATCTCGAGGACCGGCTTGGAGATGCGTCCCTGCAGCCCCATCCAGCGCTCGGTCGGGGCATCGCCCTCGCAGATCTCCGCCACCCGCAGGTTGGGCATCAGGCGCGCCATCGCCTCGAGCTCGCCGCGGTAGATGATGTCGGCCGGCGTACGCGCGCTGTGCACGAAGAGGATGTCCGCCTCGGACCCGAGGTCATACAGCGTCCGGGTCATCGAGAGCACCGGGGTGATGCCGCTCCCGGCCGAGAGGAACAGGTATTTCGGCACGTCCTCCTCCGGCAGCACGAAGGCACCCGCCGGAGCGTGCATCGAGATCCAGCTCCCTGGCTCGAGGTTGTCGTGGAGCCAGTTCGACACGATGCCGCCGGGGACCCGCTTGATCGTGATCGCCATCCGGTCGGGCCTGGTCGGCGGGGAGGCGATCGTGTAGCACCGGGTCATCATCTGGCCGTCGATCTCGACCCGCATCGTGATGAACTGGCCCGCCTCGAAGTCGAAGGGACGCCTGTCACGGGTCGTGAAGACGAAGGTCTTCACGTCGTGGGTGACCGCCAGGACCTGGCTGCACACCAGGTCCACCACGTCGCTCTCGGCCCAGCAGGGCTCCAGCATCCGCTTGCTTCGGACGACCGCCGGGCGGCCGTTCTGCAGGCCGAACGAGTTCGGCTCGGACACCTCGGGGATGTCCGTCTCCATGATCGTCATGTCTGCTCCCGGATCCTGCTAGACGTTGGCTTGGACGCGTTGGACGTACCAGGTGACGAAGGCGTCGACCTCGCCCTCGACCGTCGAGTAGGGGCCGGGCACGTAGCCCGGGTCCGCGACTCCACGCTGCGTGCTCTCGACCAGGGCACGGTCCTGGTCGTTGGTGGCCCGCCACACCGAGGTGAGCGACTCGACCGAGTAGTCGACCCCTTCGACGGCCTCCGGGTTCACCAGCCAGGTCGTCCGGACCAGCGTCCGGTCGACCGCGAGCGGGATCACCGAGAAGACCACAGCGTGGTCACCGAGGAAGTGGAACCACGAGTTGGGCTGCATGTGCAGCGAGAGGTCTCCGAACCTGGGGTCCTCGATGGACCCCATCAGCTTGGCGCAGAGCTGCTGTCCGTCGGGACCGAACGAGGCGCCGGCACCGTCGAGAGGCAGGTGCGAGATCTGGAACGCCGTCGCGCGGCCCTCGAGCTCACAGCGTTCGCCGACCGGGAACCCGATGGCCTCGCAGGCCTTCTCCAGCTGAGCCTGCGCCTCCTGGTAGCGCTCGAAGGTCGACTGCATCCGCGGCGGCACGTCCTCAGCCTCGTAGCGGCTGATCGGGAAGTACGCCGTCACGAGCTCGGGGTGGGAGGCATCGCAGTGGTGACACTCGCGGTTGTTCTCCATCACCAGCTTCCAGTTGCCCTCCTCGACGATGTCGGTCTGGTGGGCGACCTTCGCCGTGGCCAGCGAGTAGGGCTTCAGGTAGGGCTCGATGAACTGGCTGACCTCGTCGAAGTCGGCCGGCGGCTCATCGGACAGGCAGAGGAAGACCAGCCCGCCGACGGCACGGACGTTCACCGGCTTGAGCCCGAACTTGTCGTACTCGAACGAGTCCTGCTGCGACTCGGCGAAGATGAGGCTGCCGTCGACCCGGTAGGTCCACTGGTGATAGGGGCAGACGATGTTGCCGATCGAGCCGCAGGCGGACTCGAGCAGCCGTGATCCACGGTGTCGGCACACGTTCCGGAAGGCGCGCACGTTCTCGTCGTCGTCGCGAACGACGATCACGGAGTGAGCGCCCACCTCGATGGTGACGTAGTCACCGGGGTCCGGGATCTCGGCCTCGGCGACGGCGAAGATCCAGTGCTGCCCGAAGACGACGTCGAGGTCCTGCTCGTAGATCTCCGAGCTGGTGTAGAACGGCGCCTCCAGGCTGTAGCCCGATGCTCGCCTGTCCGCCAAGGACGCCAGGTCTGCAGGCGCCGTTTCGATGCTCATTCGCGTCACGTTGATCTCTCCCACGCTCAAACCGGGCAGATTCCGGGTTCAGATAAAGGCGGACCGCCAGATGGCGGTTGTTTCACTCTGCAAAACTGCTGCGCAGAACGCAACAGCGATTCTGCCGCGCGTTCCGAGACGCTGTCAACGACTCCGTGTGGATTCCCTCACAGGATTTACAGGCGCGTCACGACGCAGGAACGCCACGTGGCCCGCATGCACCAGGCATGCGGGCCACGTGATCAGGCCGGATCCTCGCCTCGGCCGGGGCAGGTCAGGTCAGGTCACTCGGCCTTGGGAAAGCCGTTCCGCTCGGAGATCGCCGCAGCGGCCGCGAGCACGTGCTCGGCCAGCTCGGACGCATTCTCGGATGTGATGCGGAACGACGGGCCGGAGACCACGACGGCAGCGATCACCCCACCACCGAGGGAGCGGATCGGCGCGGCCACGCCAGCCAGACCGATCTCGTGCTCGTCGACGGAGTAGGCGTAGCCCAGCCGCCTGACCTCGGCGAGCTGCGTCTCGAGCCGCTCCGAGTCGACCACGGTCTCCTCGGTGTAACGCTCGAGCCCACGGTCCAGGATGTGCTGACGTTCCTCCGGCCGCATCATCGCCAGAAAGACCTGGCCGGACGCAGTGGTGTGCAGGGGGCTCCGCTGGCCGACCCAGTTCACCGAGGTGATCTCGGCGCTGCCGATCACCTGGTCGATCGTGATGGCCTCCTCACCATCGTTGATGACAATGTTGACGGTCTCCCCGACCTCGTCGGCCAACGCCATGCAGATCGGGCGACTCGTGACCGAAAGGTCGTGCTTGCGAGTCGCGCCCGCGGCGAGCTGGATGACCCCATAGCCGAGCTGATAATGCCCGCGGCTCGAGTTCTGCTCCACGAGCCCGCGGGCCTCGAGCGTCGCCAGCAGCCGGAACACCGTGGACTTGTGCACCCCCAGCTCCTCGGAGATCGGCGTGACTCCGACAGCACCCCGACGGGCGAGCACCTGGAGGATGGAGATGGCTCGGTCAACTGAGTGAACGGTCGTGCTCCGTGTTTCGCTCGTGTTGCTCATGCTGAAACAGTATGCCTCTTCGGCAGGTCTCCCCCAGAGACCCCTACTGCCGAGTAGGCCCGTGGCGGCTCACCGGGCACCGCGCCGCAAGCCTTGAATTCGTCCCCGAAAGGGTCTTGATGGCGATGCCGCCGACGGTCTAGTTTGTTTCATATAGCGCTCTTGTTTCGCTATGAGAAACACTCTTGCAATCTGAACTACGCCGGACGCCCCACCCGGGGCAGGAAGAAGAGACGCCATGGCAGACAACAGAGTCGTCGTCTACAAGGGGCCGGGCGAGGTGGCCGTCGAGACCATCGAATACCCGAAGCTGGAGCTCCCCGAGGACGTCGTCAGCGGCCTGGGCATCAAGCGCGCCGCCCCGCACGCGGTGATCCTCAAGCTCGTGACCAGCAACATCTGCGGCAGCGACCAGCACATGGTGCGTGGCCGGACGACGGCGCCTGTGGGCCAGACCCTCGGCCACGAGATCACCGGCGAGATCGTCGAGATCGGGGACGACGTCCTCTTCCACGAGGTGGGTGACATCTGCTCGGTGCCGTTCAACATCGCCTGCGGGCGCTGTCGCATGTGCAACGAGGGCAAGACCGGCATCTGCCTCAACGTGAACCCGGCACGGGCCGGCGCGGCGTACGGCTATGTCGACATGGGCGGCTGGATCGGCGGCCAGGCGGAGTACGTCATGGTCCCGTTCGCCGACTTCAACCTGCTGAAGTTCCCCGACCGCGACCAGGCGCTGGAGAAGATCCTCGACCTGACGATGCTCTCCGACATCTTCCCGACCGGCTACCACGGCGCCTACACCGCCGGCGTCACCACAGGGTCGACGGTGTACGTGGCGGGCGCGGGCCCGGTCGGGCTCGCCGCGGCGTACTCGGCACAGCTGCTCGGCGCCGCGACCGTCATCGTCGGAGACATGAACGCGGACCGGCTGAAGCAGGCCGCCAGCTTCGGCTGCGCCACGGCGGACCTGTCCGGCGGCGACGCACTCGCGGACATCATCGCCGACATCGTCGGGGAGCCGGTGGTCGATGCAGCCGTCGACGCGGTCGGCTTCGAGGCCCGCGGCCACGGCCGCGACGCCGCCGAGCAGCCTGCCACCGTCCTCAACGACATCATGGACGTGGCCCGCGCCGGCGCATCGCTCGGCATCCCCGGCCTGTACGTCACCGGTGACCCGGGCGCCGTCGACGACGCCGCCAAGCAGGGGCAGATCGGCGTCCGGCTCGGCCTGGGCTGGGCCAAGTCGCACACCTTCGTGACCGGCCAGTGCCCGGTGAAGCAGTACAACCGCCAGCTGATGAACTTGATCCTCGCCGACAAGGCCCACATCGCCGACGCCGTCAACGCGAAGGCCATCAGCCTCGACGAGGCTCCGGAGAGCTACGCCGCGTTCGACCAGGGCGCGGCCACCAAGTACGTGATCGACCCGCACGGCATGGTGCGCTGACCCGGCCGGACAGCACAACGGTCCTGTCCCCGGCCAGATTGGCCGGGGGCAGGACCGTTTCACCTGCCCGAGCTTCACATGGCCGCGGGGTTCACAGACCGAGCAGGCGACGCGCCTCGCCGACGGTGACGACGGAGCCGGTGACCAGCACCTGGCCGTCGCCGTGCCTGGAGGCGGCTTCGGTCGCCTCCTGCAGGGCATCGGCCAGGTCGTCGACCTCCATGACCCGGTCCGCGCCCAGGATCTTCCGCGCCGCGACGGCGACGTCTTGTGAGGAGAGCGATCTCGGGCTGCTGTTCCGGGTGCAGACCATCGTGGCCACGACGGGCTCGAGCTCTGCGAGCATGCCGGCGAGGTCCTTGTCGCCCAGCGCGGCGACCACGGCGACGGTCGGCCGTCGGCCCAGGTCGGACAGGCCGGCCGCCAGGGCCCGGGCGCCGTCGGGGTTGTGGGCGGCGTCGAGGATCACGGCAGGGGTGCCGGGCAGCACCTCGAGGCGGCCGGGTGACCTGACCGAACCCAGGGCTCGTCGCAGCGCGTCCGGCGGGACCACGTCCTCCAGGAGGGCTTCGACGCTCGCGATCGCGAGCACGGCGTTGTGGGCCTGGTGACGTCCATGAAGCGACAGCGGGACATCCTGGTAGCGACCCGCGAGCCCGTCGACCGAGATGATCTGCCCGCTGCCGAGAGCGCGGCGACCGCTCAGGCAGAAGTCACGCCCCTCGACCATGAGCCGCGCGAGATGCGCGTCGGCGTGAGATCGCAGCAGCTGCTCGACATCGAGTGCCTGCCGCGCCGTCACGGCCAGCGCACCCGGCTTGATGATCCCGGCCTTCTCGGCCGCGATGTCGAGCCTGGTCGGGCCCAGGTGGTCGACGTGGTCGAGGCCGATCGGAAGGATCGCGGCGACCTCGGCGTCGATGACGTTGGTCGCGTCCCACATGCCGCCCATGCCGACCTCGACCGCGGCGACGTCGATGCCGGCGGTCGAGAACGCCTGGTAGGCCATGGCGACCGTCATCTCGAAGAACGACAGCGACGTGGCGCTCCCCCCGTCGACGGTCTCGGCAGCGGGCAGGACGTCGCGATAAGCACGGACGAAGCCGCTCCGCGAGATCGGCCGGCCACCGATGCTGATCCGCTCCCGGATGTCGGTGAGGTGGGGACTGGTGAACCTGCCCAGCGACGAGCCCAGCTCGCTCAGGATCGCTTCCACCATCCGCGCGGTGCTCGTCTTGCCGTTGGTGCCGGTGATGTGGATCGACCTATAGTCCCGCTGCGGCTGGCCGAGCGCGGCCATCACGGCCCGGATGCGCTCCAGCGACGGGGCGATCCTGGTCTCGGGCCAACGGGCGAGGAGCTGACGTTCCACCTCGGTGGCGTCGAGCTCGGCAGCCGGAGCCGTCGCAACGGCCGGCCGGTGGCTCATCGCTCCCCTGCCAGGGCGGCAACCCGTTCGGCTCCGAGCGCGCGGCCGTGCAGGCGGGCGGCGACCCTGGCGGCGGCAGCCGGACCCGAGGCCGAGTGCACGCGCACTCCCCAGGCACCTCCGTACGCCGCGATGGCCGCGACGGCGTCGGACGCCTCGTCGCGGTCGGCGGCGACGTCCGGGGCACGCCTGCCGTACGCGGAGGCGTCGGCGAGGAATCGTTTGCGGGAGGCGCCGACGAGGACCGGGAAGCCGAGCCCACGCAGCGTCTCCAGGGCCCCGAGCAGCTCCCAGGACTGGGCGGAGCTCTTCGCGAAACCCAGCCCCGGATCGAGGATGATCCGCTCGGGACGTACTCCTGTGTGGAGTGCGGCGTCGACCCGGCCACGGAGCTCGGCGCACACGTCGTCGACGACGGAGTCGTAGAAGCAGAAGTCGTCCATCCGGGTGGAGTGCGCCCGCCAGTGCATGAGTACGCAGGTGACGTCCACCTCGGCGAGGAAGGGCAGCATCTCCGGGTCGGCGAGCCCGCCGGAGACGTCGTTCACGATGACGGCCCCGGCCGCGACGGCCTGCCGGGCGACCGATGCGCGCATGGTGTCCACCGAGACCGGGAACCCGTGGCGGGCGAGCGCCTCGACCACCGGGATCACCCGGGCTAGCTCCTCGGCCTCGTCGACCCGCCGCGCACCGGGCCGGGTGGACTCGCCGCCGACGTCGAGGAGGTCGGCGCCGTCCTGCATGAGCTCGTGCCCCCGGCGTACGGCCGCGTCGACGTCGAGGAAGAGTCCACCGTCGGAGAACGAGTCGGGGGTGACGTTGATGATGCCCATCACCTGACAGCGCTGAGCGGCCGTCGGGACGTCCGCGGTGCTCATGCCAGCGCCCCGGCGATCGTCACCCGATCAGCCAGCTGCTGTTCGGCGATCTCGACGATGTTGGTCAGCAGCATGGCGCGGGTCATCGGTCCCACTCCCCCGGTGGCGCCGCTCATCTTCCCTGCGACGACGTCCACGTTCGGGTCGACGTCGCCCAGGATGCCCTCGATGGTGCGGGTGATGCCAACCGACAGGACGGTCGCACCGGGGCTGACCCAGTCGGGCTTCACCAGGTGCGCGACGCCCGCCGCGGCGACGATGACGTCCGAGGCCCGGGCGTGGGCGGCGACGTCGCGGGTCTCGATGTTGCACAGGGTCACGGTGGCGTGCTCGGTCGGGCGGGTGAGCATGAGCCCCAGGGGCCTGCCGACGGTCAGGCCGCAGCCGATGATGCAGAACCGCTGTCCGGTGATCGGCACGTCGTGCTGTCGCAGGAGCTCGATGATCCCGCGCGGCGTGCACGGCAGAGGCCCCGGGGTCCCGAGCACCAGCTTGCCGAGGTTCGTCGGGTGGAGCCCGTCGGCGTCCTTGGCCGGGTCGATGAGCTCCAGGACCCGGTGGGTGTCGACGTGCGGAGGCAGCGGCAGCTGGACGATGAAGCCGGTGCAGGTCGGATCGTCGTTGAGCTGTTCCACCGCGGCCTCGATCTCCGGCTGCGATGCGGAGGCAGGGAGCTCGATCCGGATCGAGGCGATGCCCACCTCGGCGCAGTCGCGGTGCTTGCCCGCGACGTACGACCGGGAACCCGGGTCCTCACCGACGAGGATGGTGCCGAGTCCGGGGTCGATACCCGCCTCGTGCAGTGCCTTCACCCGTTCGGCGAGGCCGGCCTTCAGGTCAGCAGCGACGCGCCTGCCGTCGATCTTTGCTGCGATGCTCATGCGCTTCTCCTTGTCGCGAGGCGCCGATGTCAGCACTCGATGACGTTGACGGCGAGGCCTCCGCGAGAGGTCTCCTTGTACTTGATCTTCATGTCGGCCCCGGTCTCGCGCATGGTCTTGATCGCGGCGTCGAGAGAGACCCGGTGGCTGCCGTCGCCGCGGGCGGCGATGCGGGCGGCGTTGATGGCCTTGTTGCTGGCGATCGCGTTGCGCTCGATGCACGGGATCTGCACCAGCCCGCCGACCGGGTCGCAGGTGAGACCGAGGTTGTGCTCGATCCCGATCTCGGCGGCGTTCTCCACCTGCTCCGGGCTGCCGCCCAGCACCTCACAGAGGGCACCGGCCGCCATCGCGCAGGCCGAGCCGACCTCGCCCTGACAGCCGACCTCGGCACCGGAGATGGACGCGTTGATCTTGAACAGGATCCCGACCGCGGCGGCGGCGAGGAGGAACCTCACGATCCCGTCCTCGTCCGCGCTGGGCACGAACTTCTCGTAGTAGTGGAGGACGGCCGGGACGATACCGGCCGCACCGTTGGTCGGCGCGGTCACGATCCGTCCACCGGACGCGTTCTCCTCGTTGACGGCGAGGGCGAAGAGGTTGACCCAGTCCATCGCCCGGAGCGGGTCGGTGTCGTCGGTGACGGAGTGGAGGTGGGTGTAGAGACCCGGGGCGCGTCGTGGGACCTTCAGCCCGCCGGGCAGCGTGGGCTCGGTGCGGGTGCAGCCGTTGTGCACGCACTCCTGCATCACCGACCAGATGTGCAGCAGCTCGGCGCGCACCTCGTCCTCGGTGCGCCACGACATCTCGTTGGCCATCATCACGTCGCTGATCCGCTTGCCGGACCTGGCGCAGGTCGCGAGCAGCTCAGCACCGGTGGTGAAGGGGTACGGGATCGGGGTCGCGTCCGCGACGATCCGGTCGGCACCGGCGGCGGCCTCGTCCACGACGAAGCCGCCACCGACCGAGTAGTAGGTGCTCTCCAGGAGCCGCGCCCCGGTGCCGTCGAAGGCGCGGAAGATCATGCCGTTCGGGTGCGCGGGAAGGGTCTTGGTGCGATGCATGACGACGTCGTCGGCACCGAACTCGATGTCCCGTGCACCGCAGAGCCGCAGCCGACCGACGGCACGGACCTCGTCCACGCGAGCATCGGCGTTGTCCGTGTCGACCGTCTCGGGTCGGTTGCCCTCGAGACCGAGGATGACCGCCTTGTCGGAGCCGTGACCGTGGCCGGTGGCGCCGAGCGACCCGAACAGCTCCGCCTCGACCCGGGCCACACCGTCGAGCAGCGAGCCTTCCTTCAGGGCGTCGGTGAACTGCACCGCCGCGCGCATCGGGCCGACCGTGTGGGACGACGACGGCCCGATGCCGACGGAGAACATGTCGAACACGCTGAGTGCCATCAGCCGGATCCCGACACCTTGAACTCGGCCATGGCGTCGATCAGCCAGCGGCCCAGAAAGTCGGCGTACGAGGCGCGCGGAAGGATTCGATAGGAGTCGTTCTCGACCTTCCAGAGCAGCACCGGGACACGTCCGATGCTGGTGGCCACCGCGGTTCCGGGCGCGAAGGCCCGGGGATGGAGGTCGAGCGGGCAGCCCTTCTCGAGCACCGCCCGCGCCGACGCGCCTTCGAGCCGGAGCGTGGTGCGGTTGGCCGAGAGGTCGAGGACCGCGACACCATCCTCCGAGGCGCCCGCGCGCAGGTAGGACACCAGGGTGGAGCCGGCCACGTTCTGGGAGATGACGAGGAACTCGTCGGGCGAGAGCCACAGGACCGCGACGTCGTGGCCGACAGCGACCTCACCGCAACGAGCCGGGAGCTCGGTGCCGAGGACCTTGGCCAGACGCTCCCGGTCGGGCGAGCCGATCGGCACGCGCAGGCCCACCATGGTGAGGAACTGCTCCTCACGCACCCGAACGCCCCGCGCGCCCGAGACGCCGGCGTCGACGAAGTCACCGTGGAGATGCTGGGCCGGGCTGACACGCAACTCGTTGATCGTCTTGTCGAGCGGCTCGATCGTGGTCTCAACCATCGCGGCGGCTTCCTTCCGGGTCGTAGAGGACGGTCTCGGCGACGACGACGTCGACCAGTCGGTCTCCGACGGGCGCGACGAGGGTCTGGCCGATGCGGTTGCGGCCATCCTTGATGAGCGCCAGGGCGAACGAGCGCCCGAGCGCGGCACTGTGGTAGCTGGAGGTCACGTGCCCGAGCATCGGCACCGGTCCGTCGGCGGGGGTGATCGGCGTACCGGCCTCGACCAGCTGGGTGCCCTCGGGTAGCCGGAAGGTCGTGTCGACGGGCAGCACCGAGACGAGGTGCTTCCGGTCGGTGCGGGCGGTGTCGGCCCGGCTGTAGGACCGCTTTCCGACGAAGTCCTTCACCTTGGAGACGATCCATTCCATGCCCGCGTCCTGCGGGGTGACCGTGCCGTCGGTGTCCTGTCCGACGATCGGGTAGCCCTTCTCCGCGCGGAGGACGTGCATGGTCTCGGTGCCGTACGGGGTGATCGACCATTCCTGGCCGGCGGCGTGGATCTCCTCCCACACCCGCTGACCGAACCAGGCCTCGACGTTGACCTCGAAGGCGAGCTCCCCGGAGAAGGAGATCCGGCACACCCGCGCCGGGATGCCCGAGGCGAGCGTGGTCTCGCGGAAGGTCATGAACGGGAACGCGTCGTTGCTGACGTCCAGGTCCGGCGCGATCTTGGCGATCACGTCGCGCGACCTCGGCCCGACGACGGCGACGGTGGCCCACTGCTCGGTGACCGAGGTGAAGCTGACCTCGAGGGCCGGCCACTCGGTCTGGTGCCACTCCTCGAGCCAGTCGAGGACCTTGGCGGCGCCGCCGGTGGTCGTCGTCATGAAGTAGCGGCCCTCGTCGAGGCGGAGCGTGACACCGTCGTCGAAGATCATCCCGTCGGGCGTGCACATGACGCCGTAGCGGGCGGAACCGGGCGCGAGCTTCTTGAAGCCGTTGGTGTAGATCCGGTTCAGAAACTCACCGGCGTCGCTCCCCCACACCTCGATCTTGCCCAGCGTGGTCGCGTCCATCATGCCGACCGACTCGCGGACCGCGGCACACTCGCGGAGCACGGCCTCGTCCAGCGACTCGCCGTTCTGCGGGTAGTACCACGGCCGCAGCCACTGTCCCACGATCTCCATCTCCGCCCCGTGCGCGACGTGCCAGGGGTGGATCGAGGTCAGCCGGGCCGGGTCGAACAGGTCGCCACGCTCGCGTCCGGCGAGCGCGACGAACGGGACCGGAGCGTACGGCGCACGGTACGTCGTCGTGCCGATCTCACCCGGGCTGCGACCGTCGTTGAGCGCGGCCGCGATGACCCCGATGGCGTTGACGCCGGAGGTCTTGCCCTGGTCGTTGGCGGTGCTGATGGACGTGTAGCGCTTGATGTGCTCGACGCTGCGCATGCCGGCGCCGGTGGCGCGTAGTACGTCGTGCACCGTCTGGTCCCGCTGGAGGTCGACGAAGTGGTCGACCAGGTCCTCGAGCGGTACGCCGTCCTCGGCCGCGAGCCACAGGCTGCGGGTCGTACCGCTGCCCGTCACTGCGGGCAAGGGCTCGATCGGCGCCTCCAGCTCACCGACGAAGCCGGCAGCAAGCAGAGCCGTCGAGGCCGCATACCGGCCCTCGGCGAGGCACGCGTCGAGGCTGTAGCTGCCGCGGGCCGATCCGATGATCTGCTGGCCGGGGACCTCCCCGTCGGGGACGAAGCCGGCCAGGTCCTCGTCCCAGCGGACCTTGCCCTGCCGCTGGCTGTGCAGGTGGACCACCGGGCTCCAGCCGCCGGCGACGGCGACCAGGTCACAGGCGATCTCCCGCCGACCGCCGACCGCGGTGCCGTCGGCGTCGATCGCCGACACGGTCGCGGCGGTGACCCGCGGGTCGCCGGCGGTGCCGAGGACGGCGGAGCCGAAGAGCACCTCGATGCCGGCCTCCTCGGCCCGTCGAGCGGCCTCGGACTGCTCGGCGCGGGCGTCGACGACGGCCGCGACGGTGACTCCGGCGGCCGTCAGGTCGGCGGCGACCTCGTAGGCGCTGTCGTTCGTGGTGGCGAGCAGTATCTCGGCTCCTGCCGCGACGCCGTACCTGTTCAGGTAGGTGCGGACGGCAGAGGCGAGCATGACGCCGGGGCGGTCGTTGTCGGCGAACACGAGCGGGCGCTCGTGAGCCCCGGTCGCGACGATGACCTGTTGTGCCCGGATGTGCCACAGGCGCTGCCGCGACAGGCCGGTGAGCGCTTCCTTGGCGGAGGCGTCGAGGGGGTCGAGCCGACTCTCGAGCGCGATCACGTAGTTGGCGTCGTAGCTGCCGAAGGCGTTGGTCCGAGTGAGGACGGTGACCTCCGGGGAGGCCGCGAGCTCCTCGGCGACCTCGCGCAGCCAGGTGTCGCTGTCCACGCCGTCGATCTCTAGGCCGCGGGTCGAGAGGAGGGACCCGCCGAGCTCGGGCTGGTCGTCGATGAGGATCACCCGGGCGCCGGACGCGCCGGCGGTGCGGGCCGCCGCCAGCCCGGTGGGGCCGGCGCCGATGACGAGCACGTCGGTGTGGACGTACGACTTGTCGTAGATCGCGGTGTCGTCGGCGGGGTCGAGCTCGCCGAGGCCGCTGAGGTAGTGGGCCTCGAGCCCGTCGACGAGCTCGACGGTCGTGGCGGGAAGCATGGACTCGGTGACCGAGTCACCCGGACGCCTCAGCTTGACCAGCGCGTTGGGCTCCTCGACCCCCGCGGCGATGACACCGCGCGGTCGCTGCCGGTACAGCGACGGCCCGCACTCGAGCACGCCGTTGGCGATCAGCGCCGACGCGAGGGTGTCACCGGCGTGACCGGCGTACTCCTGCCCGTCGACATGGAAGGTGAGACGGGTGGATCGGTCGATCCGCCCGCCGGCCGCGAGGCGGTAAGACGTCGTGCTCACTGCGAGCCTCCATCCAGGGTGGGGCGCGGTTCGCCGGTCCGGTAGACGGCGGCGATGCGGTAGGTGACGGTGTCGCGAAGAACGTTGAACCACTTGCGGCAGCCAGAGCTGTGGACCCAGCGTTCGGCGAAGATGCCCTTGGTGTTCTCGCGGTAGAACAGATAGCGGCCCCACTCCTCGTCGGTGAGGGCGTTCGGGTCCTCCGGGTAGGGGACGTGGGCCTGGCCGCCGTAGTGGAACTCGGTCTCGTCGCGGGAGCCGCAGTCGGGGCAGCTGATGAGAATCATCGTCGGCTCCTTTCAGTGGGCCACGGCGGCTGCGCCGTGCTCGTCGATGAGGGCACCGGTGCTGAATCGCTCCAGTGCGAACGGGGCGTTGTACTCGTGCGGCTCGTCGTGGGCGATCGTGTGCGCCATCGTCCAACCGGCACCGGGAGTGCCCTTGAAGCCGCCGGTGCCCCAGCCGCAGTTCACGTAGAGCTGGTCGATCGGCGTCTTGCTCACCACCGGAGAGGCGTCCGGGGTGACATCGACGATGCCGCCCCAGGTGCGCAGCAGGTGGGCGCGGGCGAAGATCGGGAACAGCTCGACGGCCGCTGCCATCTGCTCCTCGATCACATGGAACCCGCCACGCTGCCCGTAGCCGTTGTACGCATCGACGCCGGCGCCCATGACGAGCTCGCCCTTGTGGGCCTGGGAGACGTAGACGTGGACGTGGTTCGACATCACCACGGTCGGGTGGACCGGCTGATGGAGCTCGGAGACGAGCGCCTGCAGCGGGTGCGACTGGATCGGCAGGTCGAAGCCGGCCATCTCGGCCAGGACGCTGGAGTGTCCCGCCGCGCACAGCGCGACCTTCCCGGCCGCGATCGTGCCGCGGCTGGTCTGCACGCCGACCACCCGGTTGCCGTCCTTGACGAAGCCGGTCACCTCGCAGTCCTGGATCAGGTCGACGCCGAGCTCGTCGGCCTTGCGGGCGAACGCCCAGGCGACGTGGTCGTGCTTGGCGATGCCCGCGCGCGGCTGGTAGGTCGCGCCCATGACCGGGTAGCGGATGTTGTCGCTGGTGTTGATGATCGGGCAGACCTCCTTCACCTGGTCCGCGTCGAGCCACTCGGCGTCGACCCCGTTGAGGCGGTTGGCCTCGCAGCGCCGCACCGAGTCGCGTACGTCCTGCAGCGTGTGGGCGAGGTTGAGCACGCCGCGCTGGCTGAACAAGAAGTCGTAGTCGAGCTCCTCGGGGAGCACCTCCCACTGCTTGAGGGAGTGCTCGTAGATCGCCGCGGACTCGTCCCAGAGGTAGTTCGACCGGATGATCGTCGTGTTCCGGGCCATGTTTCCGCCCGCGAGCCACCCACGCTCGAGGACGGCGACGTTGGTGATGCCGTGGTTCTTCGCCAGGTAGTAGGCCGTCGCCAGGCCGTGCCCGCCGCCGCCGATGATGATGACGTCGTAGGACGACTTGGGCTCCGGGTTGCGCCAGAGGAAGTCGGGGTGCTCGGGCAGCAGATCTGCCATCACTCGGCTCCGTTCGACTCGGTCAGGTGGGGGTAGAGCGGGTACTTCTCCGCGAGGACCGTGACCCGGCTGCGCAGCTCATCGGCCGTCTCGTCGGTGAAGTCGTCCTTCAGCGCGGCCGCGATGATGTCGGCCACCTCGCTGAAGTCGGCGTCGCCGAACCCGCGGGTGGCCAGAGCCGGCGTGCCGATCCGCAGACCGGAGGAGACCATCGGCGGACGCGGGTCGAACGGGACCGCGTTTCGGTTGACCGTGATGCCGATCCGGTGGAGCCGGTCCTCCCCGTCCTGGCCGGTGAGCTCGGAGTCGCGCAGGTCGACAAGCACGAGATGTACGTCCGTGCCGCCGCTGACCACCGAGACGCCCGCGGCCGCGACGTCGTCGGCGAGCAGCCGCTCGGCGATGATGCGGGCGCCTCGCAGCGTACGCTCCTGGCGCTCGCGGAACTCGGGCTCCGCGGCGACCTTGAAGGCGACCGCCTTACCGGCGATGACATGCTCGAGCGGACCACCCTGCTGGCCGGGGAAGACCGAGGAGTTGATCTTCTTGGCGACGGCGGGGTCGTTGGTGAGGATGACGCCACCGCGCGGGCCACCCAGGGTCTTGTGAGTCGTCGAGGTGACGACGTCGGCGAAGGGCACCGGGTTCGGGTGGAGGCCGGTCGCGACCAGGCCCGCGAAGTGCGCCATGTCGACCATGAGCCGAGCGCCGACCAGGTCCGCGATCCGGCGGAACTCCGCGAAGTCCAGCTGACGGGGATAGGCGGACCAGCCCGCGACGATCAGCTTGGGCCGGTGCTCGAGGGCGAGACGCTCGACCTCGGCCATGTCGATCAGGAAGTCCTCACGGCTGACCTCGTACGGAACGACCTGGTAGAGGCGGCCGGAGAAGTTGATCTTCATGCCGTGGGTGAGGTGGCCGCCGTGGGCCAGCGAGAGGCCGAGGATGGTGTCGCCCGGCTCGAGGAGCGCGAACATCGCGGCGGCGTTGGCCTGGGCGCCCGAGTGCGGCTGCACGTTGGCGTACTCGGCGGAGAAGAGCGCCTTGAGCCGGTCGATCGCGAGCTGCTCGATGACGTCGACGTGCTCGCAGCCGCCGTAGTAGCGACGGCCGGGGTAGCCCTCGGCGTACTTGTTGGTGAGGACCGAGCCCTGCGCCTCCATGACGGCGGCGGGGGCGAAGTTCTCCGAGGCGATCATCTCCAGCGTCGTCTGCTGGCGGCTCAGCTCGGCGTCGATCTGCTCGCTGACCTCGGGATCGAGGTCTGCGAGCGAGGCAGTCAGGACGTCAACCACGGGTGAGCTCCCAAGTTCTTGAAGTACCATTGATATATCAGTTCTAGATCACAGTATGCTGCGTTGTCGAGAGACCTGTCAACGGCCGATGGTCAGCCGCGCAGACGGCTCATCTGCGGGTCGAAGAGCGGCTCCGGCGTGACCGTCGCGGGGATCCGCTGGCCGAAGTACTCGATCTCGACCTGGTCGCCCTCCCCGATCTCCGCCGGCAGGTAGGCATAGGCGATCGGCTTGCCGATCGTGAATCCGTACGCCGCGCTCGTGACGTACCCGACGGCGGTCTCCCCCGACAGGACGGGCTCCTTGCCGAGCACCATGGACTTGCCGTCGTCGACGGTGAGGCAGCGAAGCCGGCGGGCCGAGGTCTCCACCGAGCGGCCCTCGAGCGCGGCCTTGCCCACGAAGTCCTCCTTGGCGGTCTTCACCGCGAACCCGACGCCCGCCTCGTACGGATCGTGCTCGGTGGTCATGTCGGCACCCCAGGACCGGTAGCCCTTCTCCAGCCGCAGCGCGCCGAACGCGGCCCGGCCGGCGGCGATGACGCCGTGCTCCTGGCCGGCTGCCCACAGGACGTCCCACAGCTTCTGGCCGTTCTCGGCGGAGGCGTAGATCTCCCAGCCGAGCTCTCCGACGTAGGACAGCCGCAGAGCCGTGACCGGGATCCCGCCGATGGTGGCCCGCTTGCCACGGAAGTACTTCAGACCGTCGTTGGTGAAGTCGTCGGCGCTGACCTTCGCGATCAGGTCCCTGGCCAGCGGCCCCCACAGGCCGATGCAGCAGGTGCCTCCTGTCGTGTCACGGATGTCCGTGGCGAGGGAAGCGTCCTCGGCCCGCAGCTTGCGCGCCTCCCGGCGGAGGTACGCCAGGTCGACCGTCCCGTTGGCCCCGACCTGGTAGAGCTCGTCCTCGAGGCGCGCGACGGTGATGTCGCTCTTGATCCCACCCTGCTCGTCGAGGAACAGCGTGTAGGTCACCGCTCCGGGCTTCTTGCTCACGTCGCCGGCGGTGAGCCGCTGCAGCAGCGTCTCGGCCCCAGGACCGGAGACCTCGAGGCGGCGCAGCGGCGTCATGTCGTACATGGCGACGGCGGTGCGGGTCTTCCACGCCTCGACCGCCGCGATCGGCGAGTGGTACCGGGCCGACCAGTCGTCGCGCGTCGGCGCCTTCCACTCCTCCGGCAGCTCGTCGAGCAGAGCCGCGTTGGCCTCGTACCAGTGCGGGCGCTCCCACGTGCCGGCCTCGAGGAAGAAAGCACCGAGCTCGACCTGACGGGCGTGGAAGGGGCTGACCCGGATGTCGCGCGGCGACTCCTTGGGCTGCAGCGGGTGAAGGATGTCGTAGATCTCGACGAAGTTCTGCTGCGAGGTCTCGCTGACGTACGCCGGGGCCAGCTGGGTCTCCTCGAAGCGGTTGAGCTCGAGGTCGGCGAGGTCGTACTGCGAGCGCCCGGTCGTCAGCACCTCGGCCACAGCCCGGGCGACGCCGGCGGAGTGGGTGACCCAGACGGCCTCGGCCACCCAGAAGCCGTCGACCTCGCGGGACTCACCGACGAGGGAACCGCCGTCCGGCGTGAACGAGAAGATGCCGTTGAACGAGGACTCCGCGATCTCCGTCTCCCGCAGGCATGGAAGCAGCTTGCGGCACTCGTCCCACGGGCCCTCGAAGTCCTCGGGCGTGAAGTCGAGCCGCGAGGGCATGTTGTCGTGGTCGACGTGCTCTGGGGTCGGGCCGAGATCGGAGGCGACGTACGGCATCGGCTTGTGGGCGTACGAGCCGATCCCGTACGCCTCGCCCCACTCCCGGAAGTAGAGGTCCTGGTCCTGGTGGCGCAGGATCGGCAGCGTCGCGCCGTCGGACTGCTTGTGCTTGCCTGCCAGAGCCGGGACCGGAGTGGTCTTGACGAACTGGTGGGCGAGCGGGAGGAGCGGCACCGTGGTGCCCGCCATCGCACCCACCTCGACGCCCCAGAACCCGGCGCAGGAGACGACGATGTCTGCCTCGACCACGCCATTGGTGGTCTCGACGCCGGTGACGCGGCCGCCCTCCTGGAGGACTCCGGTCACCGTGGTGTGCTCGAGGTAGGTGACCCCGGCCGCCTGCGTACGCTCGATGAGGATGTCGACGGCATGGGCCGCCCGGGCGAGGCCGTCGGTGGGGATGTGCAGACCGGCGAGGACCTGCGCCTCATCGAGATGCGGGTAGAGGTCCTTGCACTCGGCGGGGCCGATGACCCGGGCGTCGATCCCCCAGGACTTCGCGTAGCCCAGCTTGCGGTAGAGCTCCGCGACGCGGGCCTCGGTGGTCGCCACCTCGAGGCCACCGACCTGGTTGAAGCAGCTCACCCCGTCCTTCTCCAGGGACAGGAACTTCTCGACGGTGTACTTGGCGAACAGGGTCATCGTCTTCGAGGGGTTGATCTGGAAGACGAGACCGGGAGCGTGGGACGTCGAGCCGCCGGGCAGGCTGAGCGGACCCTGTTCGATGACCGTGATGTCGGACCACCCGCGGGACACGAGTTCGTCCGCGAGGTTCGTGCCGACGATGCCGGCGCCGATGATGACTGTGCGGGGCGAGGCGGTGCTGCGGGACGATGGCATGAGCTTCTCCGTGAGAATTCGGGTGGTATGGGGCGGGTGGTCAGCGGAACACGACGGTGCTGGAGCCGTGCATGAGAACGCGGTGCTCGCAGTGCCAGCGGACGGCACGCGAGAGCGCGAGGCACTCGGCGTCCTGCCCGACGTTGGCCAGCGCCTGCGGCGTGTAGGTGTGGTCGACCCGATTGACCTCCTGCTCGATGATGGGCCCCTCATCGAGGTCGCCGGTGACGTAGTGAGCAGTGGCACCGACGAGCTTCACCCCGCGCGCGTGCGCCTGGTGGTAGGGCTTGGCCCCCTTGAAACCGGGCAGGAACGAGTGGTGGATGTTGATCGCCCGCCCCTCGAGCTGGCGGCACAGGCTGTCCGAGAGGATCTGCATGTAGCGGGCGAGCACCACCAGGTCGACGTCGTACGCCTCGACCAGGTCGAGCATGCGCTGCTCGGCCTGCGGCTTGGTCTCCGGCGTGACCGGAATGTGGATGAACTCCAGACCGGCCGCCTCCGCCATCGGGCGGAGATCCTCGTGGTTGGACGCGACGACCGCGATCTCGGCGCCCAGGGTCCCCCCACGCCACCGGAAGATGAGGTCGTTGAGGCAGTGGCCGAACTTGGAGACCATCACCAGCAGCCGCGGCTTGCGCTCGTCGTGGAAGGTGAACGACATACCGAACCGATCAGCGATCGACCCGAACGCGGCAGTCAGCTCGTCGACGTCGGCCCCGTCAGCCGCGGCGAACTCGGTCCGGAGGAAGAAGAGCTCCCCCATCCGGTCGTCGTGCTGCTGGTGCTCGAGGATGTCGAACCCGCGGTCGTACAGGAAGCTGGTGACCGCCTGCATGATCCCCGGGCGCTCCTGGCACGAGAGCGTGAGCACGTTGGTCGTCGCGGTGGAGGCGGTCGCCATGGGCGCAACAGCGGTCGAGCTGGGCGGGCTGATGGTCATGCTGGGCTCCTGGTGTCAATGAGATACACAACTCATATATCAGAACGATCGTAGATCGGCTCTCAGATCGTCGTCAAGGGTCTGCCCCTCCGGCCGTTCTCATTTCTTTGCCGTCGGCCGGCGGGCGCCTGCGCACGTGAGAACGTAGGCGTCGGCGTTCTGAGCCCGCCAACGTCGTCGGGGCAGTGCGCAGGAATCGACGAAGGAGCCCGCTACATGACTTCCCTGAACAGCACCCTGCAGCCGATCTACGACGAGATCCTGACCCGCAATCCCGGCGAGACCGAGTTCCATCAAGCTGCCCGGGAGCTGCTCGACAGCCTCGACTCGGTCGTTGCCCGGCACCCGGAGTACGCCGAGGCCGCGATCATCCGCCGCGTGTGCGAACCGGAGCGGCAGATCATCTTCCGGGTCCCGTGGGTCGACGACGCCGGTCAGGTCCACCTCAACCGCGGCTTCCGCGTCGAGTTCAACTCCGCGCTCGGCCCCTACAAGGGCGGCCTCCGCTTCCACCCGTCGGTCTACCTCGGCATCGTGAAGTTCCTCGGCTTCGAGCAGATCTTCAAGAACGCTCTGACCGGCATGCCGATCGGCGGCGGCAAGGGCGGGTCGGACTTCGACCCCAAGGGTCGCAGCGACGCCGAGATCATGCGTTTCTGCCAGTCGTTCATGACCGAGCTCTACCGGCACATCGGTGAGTACACAGACGTTCCTGCCGGCGACATCGGCGTGGGCGGCCGCGAGATCGGCTATCTCTTCGGGCAGTACAAGCGGATCACCAACCGCTACGAGTCCGGCGTACTGACCGGCAAGGGCATCGGCTGGGGCGGCTCGCTGGCGCGCACCGAGGCGACCGGCTACGGCACCGCCTACTTCGCCAACGAGATGCTCAAGGCACGCAACGGCTCCTTCGAGGGCAAGACGGTCGTGGTGTCCGGCTCCGGCAACGTCGCGATCTACGCCGCCGAGAAGGCCGCGGCACTCGGCGCGACCGTCGTCGCCTGCTCCGATTCGAGCGGCTACCTCGTCGACGAGAAGGGGATCGACCTCGATCTGCTCAAGGACGTCAAGGAGGTACGCCGCGCCCGCATCTCCGCCTACGTCGACGAGCGCGGTGGCTCGGCACGGCTGGTCACGGACGGCTCGGTGTGGGACGTCCCGTGCGACATCGCGCTCCCCTGCGCGACCCAGAACGAGCTCGACGCCACCCACGCCACCACGCTGGTACGCAACGGCTGCACCGTCGTCGCCGAGGGCGCCAACATGCCCTGCACCCCGGAGGCGGTCAAGGTCTTCACCGACGCCGGGGTCGCCTTCGCCCCCGGCAAGGCCGCGAACGCGGGCGGGGTCGCGACCAGCGCGCTGGAGATGCAGCAGAACGCCTCTCGCGACTCGTGGAGCTTCGACTACACCGAGGAGCGGCTGCGCAACATCATGGTCGACATCCACGACCGCTGCCTGGTCACCGCCGAGGAGTACGGCGCCCCGGGCAACTACGTCACGGGCGCGAACATCGCCGGCTTCACCCAGGTCGCCGACGCGATGCTGGCCCTCGGCGTCATCTGACCCGACCGGAGCTGCTGCACGGCCCCGATCCGGCTCGTGCAGCAGCTCTTTCGCGGCCGAAAGCGGGTCGGGGACAAATCAGATCAGGGCCGTGTTCTCGACCTTCGGTGAAGGTTTGGAACACGGCCCTGACCTGCTACTTCGGTGGAGGTGAGGGGACTCGAACCCCTGACCCTCTGCATGCCATGCAGATGCGCTACCAGCTGCGCCACACCCCCGTGGCGTTGTCCCGGTGATCAGCCCGGGCAACGAGAAGAACATTAGCGGACCCGTCTCGCGATCACGAAATCGGGGCCCCCATTCCGTACGAAGCGAGTCGCCATGGCGCTGATGGGATGAGTCCATGAGTGGATTCTCGGGCCACGAGCTCGATCCAGGCGCAGTTCGTCAGCGGGGCGAGGGTGGTGACGACGGACGGGTCCCAGCCGAGGAAGGCGGCCAGGCCCTGCCGGATGGCGCCGCCGTGAGCGACGACCACGACGGTCTCGCCGGGCGCGACGGTCTCGGCGACCTCATGGAGCGCGGCACTGAAGCGCGCCGCCACGGTCGGCCAGGACTCGCCGCCGTGAGGTTCCCAGCTGGCCGGCATCTCACCGAAGCGCTCATAGATCTGGGCGCGGTTCATCCCCTCGGCCTGTCCGGCGCTGACCTCCCGCAGGCGAGGATCGTGGGCAACCTCTCGGCCGGTCTCCTCGGCGACGTACGCAGCGGTCTGGCGTGCCCGCATCAGGTCGGAGGAGACGAGGCGGGTCACGGCGTACGTCGTCGCGAGCGCACGAGCGGCGGCCTTGGCCTGCTGGTGGCCGGTCTCGGCCAGCTCGATGTCGGTCTGGCCCTGATAGCGTCCGTCGGCGTTCCAGCCGGTGACGCCGTGGCGGAGCAGGATGAGACGACGGGGCTCCACCGGGACGGCAGGCTCGGCCACCGGCCCTCAGCCCTCAGAGACGATGTCGGCGGGCAGCGAGATGGCGGGACAGTCGCGCCAGAGCCGCTCGAGGGCGTAGAACTGGCGCTCCTCCTCGTGCTGGACGTGCACGACGATCTCGCCGTAGTCGAGCAGCACCCAGCGCCCCTCCTTGTGGCCCTCGCGCCGCAGCGGCTTGGAGCCGAGGTCGCGCAGCTTGAGCTCGACCTCGTCGACGATCGACTGCACCTGACGCTCGTTGGGGGCGGAGGCCAGCACGAAGGTGTCAGTGATCGCCAGCTGGTCGCTGACGTCGAAGGCGAGGATGTGACCGGCCTTCTTGTCCGAGGCCGCGCGGGCGGCCGTGATGGTGAGCTCGAGAGCGTGCTCGGTTGCAGTCATTTCAGTCCTTGGGAGCGTAGAGAGCGTGTTTGCCGATGTACTGCACAACACCATCGGGGACGAGATACCAGACCGGCTCGCCACGATGACGCCGTTCGCGGCAGTCGGAGGAAGAGATCGCCAGAGCCGGGATCTCCAGCATGGTGATGCGGTCGGCGGGGATCTTCGAGATGACCTCGGGATCCATCGCATAGCCCGGGCGCGTGCAGCCCACGAACTGGGCTAGCTCGAAGAGCTCGTCGGTGTCGCGCCAGGTGAAGATCTCGGCGAGCGCGTCGGCCCCGGTGATGAAGTAGAGCTCGGCCTCGGGGAGCGCCTTGGCGAGATCGCGCAGCGTGTCGATGGTGTACGTCCGGCCCGCCCGGTCGATGTCGACCCGGCTCACCGTGAAGCGCGGGTTGGCGGCGGTCGCGATGACCGTCATCAGATAGCGGTGCTCGGCCGGCGAGACGTCCCGGTCGGCCTTCTGCCACGGGTCGCCGGTCGGCACGAAGACGACCTCGTCGAGGTCGAAGAACGACTGCACCTCGGAGGCCGCCACCAGGTGGCCGTGGTGGATGGGATCGAAGGTGCCGCCCATCACCCCGACACGACGCTTGCCGGTCAGGCCCTCCAGGCCTGGCTCGGGCGCTCCCCCGCTGCCCATCTGATCAGCGCTCAGGAGTGTTCACGGCCACCGGCGAACCAGACCAGCGCCATCAGCGCGAAGACCAGGATCGCCAGGGTCCCGCCACCGATGACCCACTCGATGCCAGAGGTGCCGTGCTCGGCCCCGTGCTCAGCGGAGGTGATGATGCTCGACAGAACGGAGTTCGACATGGCGCACAGATTACCTTGTGACAGCTCGGGTAGCCGCTTCGGACTAGCGTAGGTGTCCTTCGCCGGTGACGACGTACTTCGTCGAGGTCATCTCGGGCAAGCCCATCGGGCCTCGCGCGTGCAGCTTCTGGGTCGAGATCCCGATCTCCGCGCCGAATCCGAACTCGCCGCCGTCGGTGAACCGCGTCGAGGCGTTGACCATGATCGCCGCGGAGTCGACGGCTGCCGTGAACCGCCGCGCCGCGCCCAGGTCTTCGGTGACGATCGCCTCGGTGTGACCGCTCGACCATCGTCGGATGTGCTGGACGGCAGCATCGAGAGACGGGACGACCGCGGCACTGATCTTCAGTGCCAGGAACTCGGCCGCGTAGTCCTCGTCGGTGACCGGCTCGACCATGTCGTAGGCCTGGAAGGCGTCGTCACCGTGGATCTCGACGCCACGCTCCTGGAGCGCGGGGATCACCGTGGGCAGGAACTCCTGGGCGATGTCGGCGTGCACGAGCAGCGACTCGGCGGAGTTGCACACGCTGGTGCGCTGGGTCTTGGAGTTGATGACGATCGCGAGCGCCTTGTCGAGGTCGGCGGCCTTGTCGACATAGACGTGTACGTTGCCCACCCCGGTCTCGATGACCGGCACCGTGGACTCCTCGACGACGCTGCGGATCAGGCCGGCACCACCGCGCGGGATGAGCACGTCGACCAGCCCGCGAGCACGCATCAGGGCCTTGACCGAGTCGTGACCCTCACCGGGCACGACCTGGATCACGTCGGCCGGGAGGCCGACGGAGACCACGGCGTCGCGAAGCACGGCGGCGATCGCCACGTTGCTGTCCACGATGTTGGAGGAACCCCGGAGCAGCGCCGCGTTGCCGGACTTCAGGCAGATCCCGGCCGCGTCCACGGTGACGTTGGGACGGGCCTCGTAGATCATTCCAACCACGCCGAAGGGGACCCGCACCTGGCGCAGCTCCAGACCGTTGGCGAGGGTGCTGCCGCGGACGACATCTCCCACCGGGTCCGGCAGAGCGGCCAGCTCGCGGAGCGCGGCGGCGATCCCGTCGAGGCGCTCCTGGGTCAGCGTGAGACGGTCGACGATGTTGGCCGGGCTGCCCGACGCCTCGGCACGGGCGACGTCGCTCGCGTTGGCCTCCAGCACCTCGTCGGACCGCGCGAGCAGCGCGTCGGCCATCGCGTGCAGCGCCGCGTCCTTCACGCTGCGCGGCGCGACCGCGAGCTCGTAGCTCGCCTCTCGTGCCTTCGCCGCCACCTCACGGATCACTGCCTCTGCGCTCATAGCCAGAAGCCTATGCCGTCCTGCGGAGGCAGGCATCGCGTTAATCGCCGTGCGGACGCGGACGACCGGGTCAGTCCCCGCCCAGCCCCAACAGAGCGCTCAGCCCCTCGAGGGGGCCGAGAGGTCGCTCGGAGGGTGCTGCCGTCGCCGTCGGCTCATCGCTCGCCGACGCGGACGCCGAGGGCCGCACCTTCCGAGGCGGCTTCGCCGGCTTCGACTCGCTGTCCTTGCCCGCAGGTCGGGCTCGTGGTGACGTCTCGAGCCGATCCTGCTTGCCGGCCGGACTCGCCGCGGTCGATGCGGTCGCCACGGGCTCGGTCTCGTTCATCGCCGGGTAGTCCACCGGCGGCTGGTAGGACTTCCTGACGAACGCGATCCCCGACATCGTGCCGGCGAAGAGTGCCGACAGCACCAGCGCCGAGATCCAGGGCGCCCAGCCGCGCCACCAACGTCCGGCGGGACCCCGGGCCCCGTCGACCTCACTCGCTCCCACAACCATTCCCCCAGGTAGCGCCGGCACCGTCCGACGCGCTCAGCATTCTAGTGGTGAACCGAGCCCTTCGGGGCGGTGGACATCACCGGATCGCGCGATCTCGAGCAGGAGATCGTGCGCCCGGGCGGCCACGGGATTGTCGGTACGCCGCGCACCGAGCTCCACCAGCGCGACCAGATCCGCGGAGCGCGCCAGATCCAGTGCCTCCGCCGTGCTGCCACCGCGCACCGAGACGTAGCCTTCCAGCACCCCCGAGACGTACGCCTCCCGCCGGTCGAACCGCAGCAGGTTGCCGAGATCGGCGAACGGGGAGCCGGCATGGGCGAACTCCCAGTCGAGGACCGCACGCACGCCCAGCGTCTCGGGGTCGAGGATCAGGTTCTTGGGGTTGAGATCGCTGTGCACCAGGCTGACCCTGGCGACGGTGTCGAGCAGGTCCTGCGCGTCCGCGGCCGCGTCGCGCAGACCCTCCAGATCGGTCGGTGACCAGTCGAGGCGATCCGCGTACGCCTCGACCCAGTCGGTCAGGTCCAGCGCGTACGCCTCGACCCGCAGCTCCTTGTCGGCGAAGGTCCCTGCGGTCAGGAACGGCATCCCGGCCAAGGTGGCCGCGATCTCCCCGAGGCCGCGCCCGAGCCGAGCCTGCTGGTCCTCGTCCAGGTCGGGAAGCAGCAGGTCGCCGCGTACGCCTTCGACGAACTCGGTCACCAGCAGTGCGGGCGTGCCCATGGCGGGGTCGGCGCGGCGTACCTCCAGGACGTCCGGGACCGGGACGAGGCCCCGCACCAGACGGTGCAGGGCCTCGTGGATCTCCGCGGCCTGCGGGTGATGGCGCGGGTCGGCGAAGACCCGCACGACCGACCTCTCCCCACCGGCCTCTGCCAGGAACGTCTCTCCCGACCAGCCGCCGTCGAGCGGCCGCAGGCCTCCATCGAGTTCACCGAAGCTCACTCGCCGAGGCTAGCGTCCCGACCTCAGGCGCAGGGTCGGTACCTCGGCTCGCTGTAGACCTTGTGGGTCGCCTTCGAGCTGTTCCACATCTTGTTGAACCGATCGGTGTAGGCGTTGTAGTAGGTCTTCGAGGTGAAGCGGAAGGTGACCTCGTCGTTGCTGAACGACGGCGGCGACCAGTTCTCCGAACCGGTCCAGACGCTGTTCGTGCCCCGGCCGCCGAAGCTGCCGTTGACGCTCATCCACTTGTAGTGGGAGTAGCAGCGCGAGCCATAGACGATGTTGTCACCGCTCGTCGACTTCTTCTGACCCCAGTCCCAGGCGGCGTCGCGCACCGGGATGCCGACCCGCTTGAGCTTGCGGTAGACCGTGTCGCTGGTGACCGAGCCGATCGCCCGGACCACGCAGCCGCGCTTCTTCAGCCGGACGACCTCGTCGGCGATGCGCTCGCCACGGCGGCTGTACCACGCGTACATGTGGATCCGCAGGATCGTCTTGCCCTTGGTGCCGTAGCCCTTCGGCGCACGGCAGCCCACGCGGCGCAGACGGTCGATCACCCGGTCGCCGGAGCCGCGGGCGTAGACCTCTTCGCTGGTCGCCCCGGGACGAGTGCGCTGGAACCCGACAGAGGTCCCGCCACCGGTCCACGACACGTAACGCGGCGTCGCCTTCCGGTCGGCCTTGAGCTCGTTGAACATCCGCAGCCAGGTCCGCCACAGGCTGGCGCTCGCGTAGATCGTCTGGGCGTCGTTCCACTGGGAACCGGCCGCACCACCACCGAGATTGCCGGAGCTGTTGATCACGATGTTGCGCTTGGAGCCGACCTGGGTGAACGAGTGGATCTTGATGTGCAGGTTGCCCTTGCTGTATCCACGGCAGGCGCCGGCGCAGCCGTAGATGAAGCTCGGCCGGTGACGCTTGGTGCCGAGGGTCGCAGCCAGCTTCCGCTCGCCGCTGCTCCACATCTTCCGGTTGACCAGGATCTGCACGTGGACGCCGCGCTTGTGTGCGGCGATCAGCTGGTTGACGGTGTCACCGCGGTCGAGGTTATAGGTCACGAACCGGATGTACGACCCTCGCACCGAGTAACGGATGCTGTTGTTGATCCGGCTGACGACCGCGTTGCGCTGCGCCGCCGAGCCGGTCGGGTTGTTGAAGAACGGGCCCGCGGGCGGCGACCAGGGCGCCGCCGTCGCCGGCGTCGAGACCACCGACATCGTCGCCATGACCAACGCCGCAACACAACCCGCCACCGCCGAGGCGATCGAGATTCTCCGGGTCGTCTTCGACCTCAGCAAATTGACCCACATGGCCCCGGACTATACCCAGCGATGTATCTCCCAGGCGACAATTCGCCGAACATGACACCAAACAGTAAAAAACCCGTCTCCAAGCCGATGCTTGGAGACGGGTTTTCGGGACGTACGTCCCGGGTTGTCAGCCCGGCCGCCTTCGGCGGCGGGACTTCCTCGCTCGGCGCGAGTACACGAGCAAGCTCGGCACTCGGCCTCGCTCGTCAGCCCTTAGCGGCCTTCACCGCGTCGGTGACGGCCGGGAGAACGGTGTGCAGGTCGCCCACCACACCGAAGTCGACGAGCTCGAAGATCGGTGCCTCCTCGTCCTTGTTGACCGCGACGATGGTCTTCGAGGTCTGCATACCGGCACGGTGCTGGATCGCACCGGAGATCCCGTTGGCCACGTAGAGCTGCGGGGAGACGGTCTTACCGGTCTGGCCGACCTGGAAGGTGTGCGGCATCCAACCCGAGTCGACGGCGGCACGCGAGGCACCGACAGCGGCACCGAGCGCGTCGGCGAGACCCTCGACGGCAGAGAAGTCGCCGCCGGTGCCACGACCACCGGAGACCACGATCGCGGCCTCGGTCAGCTCGGGGCGACCGGAGGCCTTACGCGGCTGGGAGGCCACGATCTGGGCGGTCTTGGCGGCATCCGAGATGGTCACCTCGAACGGGGTGACCGCGGCGGCGCCGGCCTTCTCGACCGGAGCGGCCGAGTTGGGCTTGACCGTGATGATCGGGGTGCCCTTGGTGACCTTGCCCTTGACCGTGAAGTTGCCGGCGAAGACCGACTGGGTCGCCACACCGGACTCATCCAGGTCCACGGCGTCGGTGATCAGGCCGGAGTCGAGCTTGATCGCCAGCCGGGCGGCGACCTCCTTGTTCTCCGCGGAGGAAGGCAGCAGGATCGCTGCCGGGGAGGCGGTGCCGGCCAGCTGCGCGAGCGCCTCGGCCTTCGGGGCGACCAGGTAGCCCTTGATCTGGGCGTCGTCGATGACGTACACCTTCTCGGCGCCGTAGCCCTTGACGGCCTCCGCGGCACCAGCGGCGCCGTCGGCACCGCCGATGTAGACAGCGGACGGCTCGCCGAGCTTGGCGGCCAGGGTCAGCAGCTCGTAGGTCGGCTTCTTGACCTGACCAGCTACGTGGTCGATGAGAACGAGAACTTCAGCCATGATTCAAAATCCTTTCTCGGCCTCAGATGAACTTCTTGGACGCGAGGAACTCGGCCAGCGCCTTGGCGCCCGAGCCGTCCTCGTCGGTGACGATCTCACCAGCGGTACGCGGCGGACGGGCCGCCGTCTCCTCGACCGCCGTGTAGGCGGCACCGAGGCCGACCTGGCCGGCGTCGACACCGAGGTCGGCCAGCGACCACGTCTCCAGCGGCTTCTTCTTGGCCGCCATGATGCCCTTGAACGACGGGTAGCGGGCCTCGCCCGACTGGTCGGTCACCGAGAGGACCAGCGGCAGCGTGCCGCCGATGACCTCGGTGGCGACGTCGCCGTCACGCTTGATGCGGATCTGGTCGCCCTGGGTCTCGACGACCGAGGCCAGGGTGACCTGCGGCAGGCCGAGGCGCTCGGCGAGCATCGCCGGGACGACGCTCATGCCGGCATCGGTCGAAGCCAGGCCGCCGACCACGAGGTCGACCGGGCCGAGCTTCTCGATCGCCTTCGCGAGCACCAGCGAGGTGGCGATCGAGTCGGAGCCGGCGATCGCGTCGTCGACGACGTGGACGCCCTTGTCGGCGCCCATCTGCAGCGCCTTGCGCACAGCAGCCTCGGCGGCCTGGGGACCAACGGTCAGCGCGGTGACGGTGATCTCCTCGCCGTCACGCTTCTCCTTGATCTGCAACGACTGCTCGACCGCGTACTCATCGAGCTCGGAGAGCAGACCGTCGACGTTCACGCGGTCGACGGTGAAGTCGTCCTCGAACTGCCGGTCCGCGGTCGCGTCCGGTACGTACTTCACAAGCACAACAATGTTCATGATGGTGCGGCCTTGCCGGCCCCTCCTGGAATGGTCGTAGTTCGCCAGCGATGTTACCGGTCAGTCACATATGGACGACAGGTGCCTTCGCGTTGAGAATGTCACATGCGGTCATGGCCGGATGAAACCAGCCACGATCCGGCCGACGATCAGCCAGGCCAGAGCGCCGATACCCCAGTTGAAGAGCGCGTTCTTGGTGACCGCGTCCTCGCCGCCGAACTGCTTGATGCCGTTCTCGCGCGAGAACAGGCCCAGATCGGCCACGTCGGCCGCATCGAGCACGAAGGCGACGAGCGTGTTGCTCTGATTGGCGTCGAGCGCGATCAGCAGAGCGCCGATCGCCAGCGCCAGGGCGGCGATCAACGCGATCACCCAGACCACTCTGGAGGCGTAGGACCGGACGGTCTTGACCATGCCCGGACCGGAGGACGTCTTGGTGTCGGACACGAGAGTCACTTCCCTTCGAAGTTGGCTTTGCCCGGGCCGTTCTCGAGGAACGACCCCATCCCGATCTGGGAGTCCTGCGTCGCGAACACGCCGGCGAACTGCTGCTGCTCGATGGCCAGCCCGGTGGCGAGGTCCACCCCGAGCCCCTTGTCGATCGCCGTCTTCGCCGCCGCCAGGGCGTACGGGGCCGCCTTCTTGAACTGGCTCGCCCACGCGAGCGCCTCCTCGTAGACCGAGGCCGCCGGCACGAGCCGGTCGGCCAAGCCGATAGCAAGCGCCTCGTCTGCCTTGACGAAGCGGCCCGAGAAGATCAGATCCTTGGCCTTGGACGGCCCGACCAGCCGCGCCAGCCGCTGGGTGCCCCCGGCACCGGGGATGATGCCGAGCAGGACCTCCGGCTGACCGAAGGTGGCGTCGTCGGCGGCGATCCGGAAGTCGGCGGCGAGCGCGAGCTCGCATCCGCCGCCCAGTGCGTAACCGGTCACCGCGGCCACCACCGGCTTGGGGATCTCCGCGACAGCCGTCACCGCTGCTTGGACACCGGCGACCCGCTTGGCCATCTCGGAGTAGGAGAGGCCGGCCATCTCCTTGACGTCGTTGCCGGCGGCGAACAGCCGCTCGCCGCCGTAGACGACCACCGCTCGTACGTCGTCGTCGGCTGCCGCCTCGGTTGCTACCTCGAGCAGCTCGGCCTGCACCTGGAAGCTGATCGCGTTCATCTTGGGACGGTCGAGTCGGATCGTGCCGACGCCGTCCTCGACGGTGAGGTTGACGAAGTCACCCATCGTGGCGCTCCCTGTCTGTGAAGGCGGTTACATGTGTCCGGAACCCTATCGGGTGCCTGGGACGTCTCGTGTGCCGGTTCGCGGTACAGGCGTTGCGTGTATCGCGTAACCCCAGCCGGTAAAGGGACGTTTGGCCCATATGACCGCAACACGTTCCAGCCGCGCCCGGGTGGGCATCGGTGCCGCGCTGAGCCTCGCCCTCGGCGCCTTCGTGCTGGCGACGCCGGTCTCGGGTGCCGCGCTCTCCACCACTGACAACACCGACAACGCAGACGACACGACCGAGACGGCCCGCTCCGGTGGGCTGCTCGGCCACGAGGCCGACACCGGCCTGGACGTACGCGACCGCGTGCTGCCCACCCCGGCCCAGGAGTCCGCCGCCAAGGCCCTGGACGCCGTCGACATCCGCTGGAACGCCCACGGCACGCCGACATCGTTGATCACCTCGGACGGCGTGCTGGCCCCCGCCGGATCGTCCGACCCCGTCGCGGCAGCTCGCGGGTTCCTCGAGGACAACGCGGAGGTCTTCGGGCTCTCGGCGAGCCGGTTGGACGGCCTCGAGCTGGTCAGCGACCAGAAGCTGGCCGCCGGCGGCGGCCATGCGGTGCTCTTCCGGCAGGCCTACGACGGCCTGCCGGCAGCGACCGAGGGTCTGGTCACCGTCGGAGTCGCTGACGGGGACATCGCCTACGTCTCCTCGTCGCTGTCGAAGGTGACCGGGAGCGTCGCGGAGGCGAAGCTCAGCCCGACCGAGGCGTGGCTGAAGGCGGCGGCCGCGGCCGGGCGGCCGATCACCGGCTCGAAGACCGGCGAGATCGTGACCGACGCCGCCGCGAAGCTGACCGACTGGACGAAGCTGACGGTGCCCGGCCTCGCCACCGACCAGCTGGTGCGGTTGCGCGCGCTCCCGGTCCCCGGTGAGGGCGTACGTCCCGTCTTCCAGGCCACCGTCGTCGACTCCGCCGCCGCGACCCTGCTCGGACAGACGGTGCTGGTCGACGCGGTCACCGGCGAGGTGCTCCTGCGTCGCGACAACGTCGACCACGAGAACGACATCGAGGGACCGTTCGCCGGCACGGCGCTCAACGCCTGCGGGCCGAAGCACCCCTTCGAGATCGCCGACGACAAGACCCGCACGCTGGCCGCGGTCGCGGTCGGGCTGCCGGCCGACGACTTCACCGTGAAGCTCTTCGCCCCGGACGGGAAGCTGCTGGTGGAGGGTGACCTGCTCACCAGCCCCGAGACGGCGACCTACACCGCGGAGAAGATCGACCCCGGGACGTACGCGGTCCAGGTCTGTCCCTTCGACGACTCGCTCCTCGTCGGCAGCTACACGGTCACCGTCGCGTCCTCCGATGCCGGCGCGGAGACCGGTGACCTGCCGGGCAGCAACCCGCGCTGGTCCTACTTCCCCGGCACGCCGGACGCCGCCTCGACCGGCGGTGACGCGGTTCCCGCCAACGACGTGATCGCGTGCTGGACCAAGGTCGCCGAGTGCACCGGGCCGGAGCTGAAGAGCCTGGCCAACGCCGGTCCCTGGGACACGCTGCTCAACACGACCGTCGGCGTGCCGAGCCTGACCACGATCGGCAACAACGCCAACACCCACGAGGGCTGGCTCTCGCCGCTGGCCGCCGGTGGCCTCGAGCAGGCGCCCGTCTCGCCGGTGCGCGACTACACCGGGAAGTTCACCGACGCCTGGAACAATTCGAAGTGCTCGCCGACGACCCTGGTCCCCGGCGGCAACGACGTGAACTACGTGGTCGGGAACCTCTTCGCCAGCCACAACCGGATGCATGACTGGTCCTACTTCCTCGGCTTCACCGAGGAGAACTACAACCTGCAGACCGACAACCTCGGCCGTGGCGGTCGCGGTCTCGACGCCGAGGTCGGCAACGCGCAGGCCGCCGCGCTCGACTCGCAGGTCATCGAGCAGAGCGGGCTGCTGACCGGCCGCAACAACGCCAACCAGCTGACCCTGATGGACGGCGTTCCGGGTGTCACCAACCAATACCTCTTCCAGCCCGCCGCCGGCGCCTTCTACGCACCCTGCACCGACGGGTCGCTGGACTTCGGGATCGTGGGCCACGAGTACACCCACGCCATCTCCAACCGGATGGTCGGTGGTCCCGACGACGGCCTGACCTCGGAGCAGGGCGGCGCGATGGGTGAGTCCTGGAGCGACCTGGCCGCGGCCGAGCACATGTTCGCCCACGACCTCTACAACGGCGGCAGCCCGTGGGCCGTCGGCTCCTACGCCACCGGCAACACCGACATCGCGATCCGCGACTTCGCCATCGACGAGAACCCGCTCAACTTCTCCGACTACGGCTTCGACAGCACCGGGCCCGAGGTCCACGCCGACGGCGAGATCTGGAATGGGACGATGTGGTCGGTCCGGCAGGCGCTGGTCGACAAGTACGACGCCACTCATCCCTACGCCGACAAGGCACTGCAGCGGCGCTGCTCGGTGGGCACCGCGTCCGCCTCCCCGCTGGCGCCGGACCACTGCCCCGGCAACCGCCGCTGGATCCAGCTGGTCTTCGACTCGTTCCTGCTCCAGCAGGGTGCGACCTCGATGCTGGACGCCCGCGACGCCTTCCTCGCCGCCGACCAGATGCGCTTCGGCGGCGCCAACCGCCAGGTGATCGCCGATGCGTTCGCCCGGCGCGGCATGGGCCAGTACGCCACCACGACCGCCGACGACCACGAGCCGACCCCGAGCTTCGCCTCGCCGGCTTCGCGCAACGTCAAGGTCACCTTCAGCGCGCCGGCGCCTGGGAAGGTCTACGTCGGCCGCTTCGAGGCGCGGGCGACCCCGATCGCCGACACGCTCTCCAACACCGCGCTCGGGTCGGTGGCTCACTTCGTGCCGGGGACGTACGACCTCCTCTACGTCTCCGCCACCGGGGGCGCCCAGCGCAAGACAGTCACGGTCTCCCCCGCGGAGATCACCAAGACCGTCTCGTTCGCGACCGGGACCAACCTGGCCGCGGCCGCCAACGGAGCCAAGGTGCTCTCCTCGACCGAGGGCTCCCGCAACCCGGCAGCCCTGATCGACGGCACCGAGGCCACCAACTGGGGTGGGGTGACCGCGGACAACGTGGACGCCATCACGCCCTCGATCGCCGTCGACCTGGCCGGCGGGACGCGCACCGTGAAGACGGTCAACGTCAGCGCCTACCTGTCGCCGGCCACCGACACGGACGCCGACTCAGGATCGCGCTTCACCGCACTCCGGAAGTTCGCACTGGAGGCATGCGTCTCCGCCTGCGACACGGCCGGCGCGACCTGGAAGCGCTTCTACACCTCGGCCGACGACGCCTTCCCCGGAAAGCGCCCCAGGCCGGTAGCGCCCAACCTCAACCTGCGCCCCTTCGACGTTCCCGACACGTCCGCCGCGGCGGTCCGTCTGGTGGCGTTGGAGAACCAGTGCACGGGCTATGTCGGCTATGCCGGTGAGCAGGACGCTGACCCGCTCACCACGACCGACTGCAAGACCGGCTCCGACCGCGGCACGATCGTCCACGCGGCCGAGCTGCAGGTCTTCGGGCAGTAGCCGGACCCGCTTCTACCCTGGCGTCTCCGCCGACGCCAGGGTAGAACGGGACACAGCGGCGGGCGGGGGTCCTGCCGGTCTGGAGATCGACGATGAAGGCTCTGAGGTACGTCACGATCGGCGCTGCGCCGGAGATCAGCGAGGTTCCGGTGCCGGAGCCGGGGCCCGGCCAGGTGCGGGTGAAGATCACCGCGGCCGGCGCCTGCCACTCCGACTCCTTCCTGATGGGCCTGGCGGAGGACGCCTGGCAGTCGTTCGGCTACCCGCTGCCGATGACGCTCGGCCACGAGGGCGTCGGGGTCGTCGACGCCCTCGGCGAGGGGGCGCACGGGATCGAGCCCGGTGAGCCGGTGGCGATCTACGGGCCGCAGGGCTGCGGCCGCTGCTACCCCTGCGCCCAGGGCAAGGAGAACTACTGCGAGCGCGCCGCCGAGCTCCACATCACCCCACCAGGCCTCGGCACCGACGGGACCATGGCCGAGTACGTCCTCGTGCCGGACGCCCGCCACCTGCTGCCGCTCGGTGACCTCGACCCGGTCGCCAACGTGGCGCTCACCGACGCCGGCCTGACGCCCTACCACGCCATCAAGGGCTCGCTGCCCAAGCTGATCGCCGGCTCGACCGCCGTCGTGATCGGCGCGGGCGGCCTCGGCCACGTCGCGATCCAGCTGCTGCGGGCCCTCTCCCCCGCGACCGTGATCGCGCTCGACCTCAGCGAGGACAAGCTCGCCCTGGCCACCGACGTCGGCGCCCACCACGCCTTCCTGTCCGACAAGACGGCCGCCGACAACATCCGCAAGGTGGTCGGCGCCCGCGGCGCCACCGCCGTCTTCGACTTCGTCGGTGCCCAGCCGACCGTCGACCTGGCCTCGTCCGTGATCGGCGTGGAGAGCGACCTGGTCATCGTCGGCATCGGCGCCGCCAACGCCCAGGTAGGCGCGCTCGCCAAGCCGTACGACGCGGCGATCCGGGCTCCGTACTGGGGCTCGCGCTCGGAGCTGATGGAGGTCTTCGACCTCGCCCGTGCCGGGCTCGTGCACGTGGAGACGGAGCGGTTCTCCCTGGACGAGGCACCGGAGGCGTACCGGAGGCTTCATGAAGGCACGCTTCGCGGCCGCGCCGTCGTCGTTCCCTGAACCGTTCTCGGAGCTGGGTGAAGCCGGCATCAGCGCCGATCGAACGACAACCCGACCCCAGCCAGCCCCGCAGCAACCAGCGCGGTCGCGGCCAGCACCCAGAAGAGCGCGTCATACCCACCCATCACCGCAGCAAGCGCAGCCCCCACAGCCGGAGCGAGCGCACCTGCGACACCTGCGGGCGCGGAGTAGACCCCGTTGAGCGCGGCGTACCTCTCCGGACCCCACACGTCGCTGACGACGGTCGCGGAGATGAGCGTGTAGAGCCCGCGGGCGGTCCCGGTGAGCACCGCGACGACGATCATCACCCAGCCGACCGCGGGCAGCAGCGGGAGCAGCGCGACCGAGGCCGCGAACCACAGCACTCCCCCGAGCATCCGAGCCCGGACGCCGAGACGCCGCGCCAGGAGCGGGTAGAACGCCCGCCCCGCGACCTGGCCGGCGCCGCTGAGCCCGAGCGCCCAGGCGGCGGTGGTCGGGCTCAGCCCGTGCCCGACGAGGAACGGCACCAGGTGGACGATCGAGGCGAACACGACCATCGTGACCAGCGTGCCCGCGACCGTGAGCAGCACGAACCGACGGCTCCGCAGCACGTCCCGGTCCCGCATCGGCCGACCGTCCTGGCTCGGTGCCGCCGGCGCCCAGGCGAGGTCGAGCACCACGACGCTCGGCACGAAGGTCAGCACGACGAAGGCACCGGCCAGGATCACGTACGTCCATCGCCACTCGACCCAGCCCGCCAGCGCGTCGGTGAGCGGCGCGAAGATCGTCGAGGCGAAGCCTCCGGCGAGGGTGAGCGTCGTGATCGCATCCACCCGCCGCGTACCGAACCAGTGCGTCAGCGCCGCGAAGGCCGGCGGGTAGAAGGTGCCGGCGGTCGAGAGCCCGACCAGCAGCCAGCCCAGCGCGAAGATCCAGTACGACGGCGCAGCAGCGACCACGAGCAGCGCCACCGTTCCCAGCAGGCTGGCCCCCGCCATCACCCACCGCGGTCCGTAGCGCTGGATGATCCGCCCGACGGGGATGCCCGCCACCGCCCCGAGGAGCGTGCCTGCGGAGAAGGCGGTGGTGATCGCGGCCGCCGACCATCCGGTGGCGTCCACGATTCGCGGCTGCAGGACGGTGAAGGCGTAGTAGAGGACGCCGTACGCCGCCGTGACGGTCACGCAGAGCGAGACGAGCACCGCTCGCAGTGGCCGACCCTCGACCCGCCGTTCCACGTCCCAGACCTCCAAGCAGCACGTACGTTCGTGACCCCCGCGCACGCGCCGTGTCGGCCCGGGTTCAGCGTTCCAGGTGGACCTGCTCGAGGACGCCGCTGAGCTTGGCCGGGTTGCGTACGTAGTAGAGGCCGGTGACCATGCCGTCCTCGACGTGCAGCGTGACGACGCCGTCGACCTCGTCGCCGAAGTAAAGCAGCATCCCCGGCGCGCGGTTGACACTGGTCAACTCGAACCTGGGGATGCCGTACTTCGTCGCCAGCCCCGCGAAGAACCGCAGCACCTTCTCGGCGCCGTGGATCGGCTTGCGGGCCGCCTGGACCGCACCGCCGCCGTCGGAGAAGAGCACGACGTCGGGGGCGAGGACGTCCAGGAGCGACTGCAGGTCGCCGCCGGTCGCGGCGTCGCGGAACCGCTCCAGGGCTCGGCGCGCGTCGCTGGCCGAGACCGTCTCGCGCGGTCGCCGCTCGGCGACGTGATCGCGGGCGCGGTGAGCGATCTGTCGCACCGCGGCCGGTGACTTGTCGACCGCCGCCGCGATCTCGTCATAGCCCAGCGCGAAGACCTCGCGCAGCACGAAGACCGCCCGCTCGGTCGGCGAGAGGGTCTCCAGGACCAGGAGCACCGCGGTCGAGAGCGAGTCGGCGAGCTCGGCGTCCTCGGCGACGTCCGGCGCGGTCAGCAGCGGCTCGGGCAGCCACGGCCCGACGTACGTCTCCTTGCGGCGCGACAGCGTGCGGATGCGGTTGAGCGCGAGTCTGGTCGTGATCCGCACCAGGTAGGCACGGTGGTCGCGCACCTCCTCCAGCGGCACCTCGGCCCAGCGCAGCCAGGTCTCCTGGAGCACGTCCTCGGCGTCGGCGGCCGAGCCGAGCATCTCGTAGGCCACCGTGAAGAGCAGGTTGCGGTGGTCGACGAAGGCCTCAGTGGCAGCATCCGCGCCGGCCCCGCGGGACTCAGTCATGCCTCGGACCCTACCGGCGCCGGCGCCAACGGGATCTCACAGACGTCGGAGTAGCCCTGGCTCTGCAGCCCGGCGGCGGAGTTGAACCTCGAGCGCATGTTCTCCAGCGCGATCATCTGGGTCAGCTCCACCATCGCCTCGGCGCCCAGCTCGGCCAGCAGGGCCGCGACCATCTCGTCGGTGACGGTCATCGGCGTGGTCGTCATCGCCTCGGCGTACTCGATGACCTTCCGCTCGGTCTCGTCGAAGACGTCGGAGGTCCGCCACACCTGCACCTGGCTGATCTTCTCGAGGTCGAGGTTCTCGTTGCGGGCGAGGTAGTAGCCGAAGTCCAGGCACCAGCTGCAGCCGATCGTGCTCGCCGCGGCCATCTCGGCCAGCGACCTGTACGTCGGGTCGAGCGCCTTCCACTTCCCCGCCTTGGTCTCGAACCCCATCACCGCGCGCAGCACCGGCTTGTTGTGGAACAGGACGTAGCCGACGTCGGGGACCTCGCCGTACATCTTCCTGCTCACCCGCCGCACCACCGCGCCGTAGAGACCGGTCAGATCTGCCTTGGGGATCCTGAACGTGCTGGGCATCGTCGCCCTCCTGTGTCGTGCGGAGCATCTCGTCACCATCCAGACACCGGCACTCATCAGGATGTGACACTAGGGTTGGCGCCGTGAGCGAGCCAGAGACGACGACGGTGGCGGAGGGCGTTGCCCGGATCGAGTGGGCCGCGGGCGAGACCGTCGATGTCGTACGCCGCGAGGTGGCCGCCGCGCTGCTCACCCATCACCGGGTGGAGGCGCTGGTCGACCCGGACGACCCGACCGAGCAGCGCACCGCGACCTGGTCGGGGCTCCACCGCGAGGGCCTGCTCCGGGGCGTGTCGGGCGGCAAGGACCGGATGATCTACGCCCGGGTGGCCAGCGATGCACCGGTGGAGGCGCCCGAGGGCTTCCGGGCGCTCCTCAACTCGTTCCTTCCGCGCAAGCGCGCGATCGGGCAGATGCTGGTCCGGGACCCCGAGGACCGGGTCCTGATGTGCCAGCTGACCTACAAGAAGGACTGGGACCTGCCCGGCGGCATCGTCGAGGTCGGCGAGTCGCCGAAGCTGGCGACCACCCGCGAGATCGAGGAGGAGCTCGCCCTCCTCATCCCCGCCGGCGACCTGCTGCTCACCGACTGGTTGCCACCGTGGGGCGGCTGGGATGACGCCATCTGCCTCGTCTTCGACGGCGGCATCCGGCCCTCCTCGATCGTCGAGCAGACCACCCTCCAGCCGCGCGAGATCCGCTCAGTGGCGTTCTGCACCCTCGACGAGGTCCGCGACCGGGCCGCCGACTTCACCGCCCGCCGCGTCGAGGCCGCTCTCGCCGCGCTGCGCGGCGGCCGCGGCTACACCGAGTCGGGGCACGCGTAGCACTCCCTGCGCGACGAGCGCACCGAGCACCAGGAGCGCACCGCCGGCGAGCTCGCCGGCGCTCGGCACCTCGCCGAGCAGCAGCCACGCGGAGCCGATCGCGACCGGCGGCACCAGCAGGATCCACGGGACCACCGACGACGCCGGGTGTCGCGCCAGCAGCGAGTTGAAGATGCCGTAGCCGACGAACGAGGCGAGCACCACCGTGTAGGCAGTCGAGACGAGCGCCTCCCAGCCGAAGGCGGCCACTCCCTCGCGGATCCCCTCGGGCCCGTCGAGCACCAGCGAGAGCGCGAGCAGCGGGACCGGCACGACCAGGGCGGACCAGACGGTCAGCGAGAGCCCACCGGGCACCTTGGCCGCCCGTGAGATCACGTTGCCGATCGCCCACGACAGCGCGGCGAGCAGGCACAGCACCAGCGCGACGACGGGCACGTGTCCGCCTCGTCCCAACGCCACGACGATGAGCCCGAGGGCACCTGCGACGACGCCGACGACCTGCAGGAGGGTCGGGCGTTCACGCAGCACACCAGCCGCGATCACGATGGTGAGCACGACCTGAGCCTGGAGCACCAGCCCGGCGAGCCCGGGCGGCATCCCGGCGGCCATGCTCGTGTAGAGCAGCCCGAACTGACCCAGGCTCATGAAGACGCCCACCGCAGCGATCACCCGCCACGACGCCTTCGGCCGCGGGAGCAGGAAGACGGCCGGGAACGCGACCAGGACGAAGCGCGCGGCAAGCAGCAACAGCGGCGGCACGGACTGCCCGGCGCGCTCCTCGAGGCCCCAGTCGATGACGACGAAGTTGAAGCCCCACAGGACGGCGACGAGAACGGCGAGCAGCGAGTCACGACGGGTCACGCCTCCAACGATGACAACAAAGACAATGAAGCACCAGCGAATGATTCTTCATCCAATGACGTAGCATCACTTCATGATCGACCTCGCCTCGCTCGTCGCCCTCCGCGCCGTCGACACCCACGGCTCGGTCGTGGCGGCCGCCGACGCCCTGGGTTTCACGCCCAGCGCCGTGTCACAGCAGGTGAAGCGGCTCGAACGACAGGTCGGCGTACCTCTGCTGGAGCGGGTCGGCCGCGGCGTCATGCTCACCCACGCCGGCCGACACCTGGTCGACGAGGGCTCGCGGCTGCTCGCCGACATGGAGTCGCTGGAGTCCAGGCTGCACGAGCAGGCCACCACCGTGGCCGGGCGGCTGCGGCTGACCGCCTTCTCGACCGCGATGCGCGGGATGGTGGCGCCGGTCGCGGGCGAGCTCCGCACCGCCCATCCCGACCTCGCTCTCACCCTCTCCGAGCGCGAGCCGTGGGACACCGTCGACCTGGTCGCCACCGGTCACAGCGAGATCGGCGTCGTGCACTCCTGGGGCGACGTGCCGCTCTCCATCCCCGACCATCTCGTCACCACCGAGCTCCACCGGGACATCGCCGACGTGATCGCCCATCGCGACCATCCGCTGGCCCAGCTCGCCAAGGTGACCCCGCACGACCTCGTCGCCGAGGACTGGATCGCGACACCGGAGGGGACGATCTGCCGGCAGTGGCTGAACCGGATGTACGCCGGCACCGGCCAGCTGCCGCGGATCGCGCACGTCTCGATGGAGTTCGACAGCCATCTGGCCCTGGTCCGAGCCGGGCTCGGGATCGCGCTCATCCCGCGTATGGGGCGCGCAGCATTGGGTGGGGACCTGGTCGCCGTACGTGTCGTCGACCCGGTCCCCACGCGCGAGATCCTCGCGCTGCACCGGCGCACGATGGCCGCCTCGCCGGCGGTCAACGCCGTGCTGACGGCTCTCGCGGCTCAGAACAGCGCAGAGGCCAGCGACTGACGGCCCTTGAGCACGCGCTCGTCGTCGTTGCCGACCGCGGCGAAGAGCCCCAGCAGGTGCTCGCGGGCCTTGTTGCGCTCGTCGCCGGACGTACGCCGCACCAGCTCGACGAGCCGGAGGAAGGAGTCCTCCACGTGGCCGCCGAGCAGGTCCAGGTCGGCGACGAGCGTCTGCGCCTCGACATCGTCGGGCGCGGCCGCGGCGGCGGCACGGGCCGCGTTGAGGTCGACGCCCTGCGTACGCTGCAGGACCTTGGCCATCGCCAGCCCGGCTGCGGCCTCGGAGTCGGCGGGGTTGGAGGCGATCAGCTTCTCGTACTCGGCCACCGCAGCGTCGATGTCGCCGCGTTCCAGCGCGTCCTGGGCCGGGGCGTAGCGCGGATCCATCGCCGGCTCGTCCCCGTCCTCGGTCGCCACGGCACCGCCGAGGGCGTTGGGCTTGTGCCGCCCACCGATCCCCTGGGTGGTGAGCTGCTGGCCGAGCTGCTGGAAGACCGTACGCAGCTCCTCGAGGCTGAGCGCACCCGGGATCGGCTGGGTGACCGGCCGGCCGTCGAGCAGGATGTAGAGCAGCGGCACCTGGGCCACCTGCAGCGCCTGCGCGATCTGCGGGTTCTTGTCGATGTCGACCCGGCCGAGGAGGAAGCGGCCGTCGTACTCCTCCACGACCGTCGAGACGTCACCCGCGTAGGTGACGCTCTCGGGGGCGCGGGAGGCCGAGTAGAAGACCAGGACGACCGGAGCGGTCATCGACGCTTCGAGCACCGACTGGAAGATCTGCTCGTCGACCTCGACGGTATAGGAGCCGGCGCTCCGCCCCTGGGCGGGAGCCGCGTCGGCCGGACCGCCGAACGAGGCGTCCTGTGCGGGAGTGGTGCTGGCGAGCCCGGAGAGGTCGACGGCTCCGGGGCGGGAGAACGGCTGCTGCGTCATGTCGTCAATCCTAGGGGCTGCTTCGGAATGCAGCGCCGAGGGCCACGTCGTCCAGGTCGCGGAATGGGCGGCGTGGCACCGACGCTGGTTATCAGACGCTGCCGCGCAGGCCGGCACGCTGGACGACGCGCTGGATGGTCAGGTCCCGCTCGTTCGGCCGGCCGACGAAGTAGATGTTGTTCAGGCCCTGCTCCTGAGCAGCGGACTCGAAGACGAAGTGGCCGTAGTTGAGGATCTGGCCGGTGAACGACTGCTTCACGGTGATGTCCAGGACTCGCGCCAGCGGCATCGTCGCCAGCTCGCTCGAGAGCACCCCGTGGACGCGGAAGATGCGCATGTTGGTGACCACGAACCGGTCCCGGCTGACCACCAGCGCCCGCCAGAACGCATGGCCGACCAGCCCGAACGCGAGCAGCACGATGATCCAGGCGACGTTCATGTCGATCGTCGCAGCCACGATCATCAGCGCCAGCCCGAGAATCACCTCCACCACCGACCGGATGTAGGAGACCCAGTGATGGGTCACCTCGTCGACGACGACCTCACCTTCGTCACGCAGAAGGTGCTTGGAGATATCGACACCGAAGAGGTTCACGGAGTCAACGATAGTGATCCGAGGGAGCAGGAGTCGACCAAACAAGCCGTACGCCGGGACAACCTCCCCCGAGAAGTCGGTTTCTGACGCCGAAAGGTCAGTTCTTGACGCCGAGACGGCAGTTTTTGACGCCGAGAGGTCGATTCTCGACGTACGCCGCGCCATCTCGGCGTCGACAACTGACCCTTCGACGTCAGAAACCGACCTCTCGGCGTCAGGAACTGACTACTCGGCGAGGAGGGTGTCGGCTGCTGCGTACGGATCGCGCACGCCCTTGACCACCTCGGCGGCCAGGGCGTCCAGGTCGTCTGCCGCGCCTACGGTCGTCCACCTGGCGCGGAGGGTCTCGACGGCGATGGCCTCGACCTCGGCGCGGGCGCGACGGGTGCGGCGTACGTCGAGGGTTCCGCTGGAGCGCAGCCACTCGCGGTGCTCGTCGAGCGCGGCGACGACCTCGGCCATGCCCTTGCCCGACTGGGCGACCGCGGCGAGGACCGGTGGTGCCCAGGACTCGGCAGGGCGGTCGGCCAAGCGCAGCATCCCGCGCAGGTCGCGCTGGACCTTGCTCGCACCCTCGCGGTCGGCCTTGTTGACGACGTAGAGGTCGCCGATCTCCAGGATTCCGGCCTTGGCGGCCTGGATCCCGTCGCCCATCCCTGGTGCGAGCAGCACCACGGTGGTGTCGGCGAGCCCAGCGATCTCGACCTCCGACTGTCCGACCCCGACAGTCTCGACCAGGACGACGTCGAACCCGGCGGCGTCCAGCACCCGGAGCGCCTGCGGCGCCGACCACGCCAGCCCGCCGAGGTGGCCGCGCGAGGCCATCGAGCGGATGAAGACACCCGGATCGGTGGCGTGGTCGGTCATCCGGATCCGGTCCCCCAGCAGCGCGCCCCCGGAGAACGGCGAGGACGGGTCGACGGCCAGCACCGCCACGGTGCGCCCCGCGGCGCGCAGCTCGCGGACCAGCGCGGAGGTGGTGGTCGACTTCCCCACCCCGGGCGCGCCGGTGAGCCCCACGATGTGGGCGTGCCCGCCGTGCGGCGCGAGCGCGGCCATCACCTCGCGGAGCCGTTCACCCCCGCCGACGGGGGCGTTCTCGACGTACGACACCAGCCGCGCGACCGCCCGGGGCTCCCCGCCCCGGGCGCGCGCGACCAGGTCGCTCACATCAGCGATCAAAGCGATCATCGCCACCCGGCCGCGGGCGCAGCCGCGGCCCAGGCACGCACATCGCGGCGGCGACGCCGCTCACAAGACGCCCGGTAGTCCAACGCGGCGTCGCCTTGCGCTGCACGCACCTGGACCACGGCTGCACTCCCCGTCCGGTCGCCGATGATCACTCAGGCCTTGGGCACACGCACGATCAGGGCGTCACCCTGACCGCCACCGCCACACAGCGCGGCGGCACCGGTGCCGCCACCGCGGCGCTTGAGCTCGAGGGCGAGGTGCAGCACGACCCGGGTGCCGGACATGCCGACCGGGTGGCCGAGCGCGATGGCGCCACCGTTGACGTTGACCTTCTCGGGGTCGAGGTCGAGCTTCTTGGTCGACTCGATGCCGACCGCGGCGAACGCCTCGTTGAACTCCACCAGGTCGAGGTCGGCGGCGGTGATGCCCTCCTTCTCGAGCGCCTTGGCGGTGGCGTTGGCCGGCTGCAGCTGCAGGCTCGAGTCGGGGCCGGCGACCATGCCGTGGGCGCCGATCTCGCAGAGCCACTCCAGACCCAGCTCCTCGGCCTTGGCCTTCGACATCACCACGACGGCAGCAGCACCGTCGGAGATCTGCGAGGCGGAGCCGGCGGTGATGGTGCCCTCCTTGGAGAAGGCCGGACGAAGCTTGCCGAGGGACTCGACGGTGGTGTCGCCGCGTACGCCCTCGTCGGCGCTGACGACGATCGGCTCGCCCTTGCGCTGCGGGATCGACACCGGAACGATCTCCTCGTCGAAGACGCCGTTCTTCTGAGCCGCGGCCGCGCGCTGGTGCGAGGTGGCGGCGAAGGCGTCCTGCTCCTCGCGGGTGAGCTTCACGCCCTCGGCGTTGACCTGCTCGGTGAGACCGCCCATCGCCTGCTGGGTGGCCTGGTCGTAGAGCGCGTCATAGGCCATCGAGTCCACCAGCGCGGTGTCGCCGTATTTGAAGCCCTCACGCGACTTCGGCAGCAGGTGCGGCGCGTTGGTCATCGACTCCATGCCGCCCGCGACGATGATCTCCGCCTCGCCGGCGCGGATCAGCTGGTCGGCCATCGCGATGGTGTTGAGGCCGGAGAGGCACACCTTGTTGATGGTGATCGAGGGGATGTTCATCGGCAGACCGCCGGCGATACCGGCCGCCCGAGCCGGGTTCTGGCCGGCACCGGCCAGGATGACCTGACCCATGATCAGATAGTCGACCTGCTCCGGCGAGACGCCCGCCTTCTCCAGGGCGCCCTTGATGGCGACGCCGCCCAGATCGGCCGCGGACAGGCTCTTGAGCCCGCCGAGGAGGCGGCCGATCGGCGTACGCGCCCCGGCGACGATGACGTTGGACATGGGTCCTCCAAGAAAGTTTGCTGGTGCTGATCCGCCCATGAGGTTACTTATTAGTAACCTCCGTGGGAAGAGTGTTGACTGCAGCTTGGTGTGGCTGTCATCACACATTGTGCCCGTTGGACCCGAGCTCAAGGAGAGTAGGCCCATGACATCAGTCGAGATCCCACCGCACCTGTTCACCCAGATCGACCACGTCGGGCTCGCCGTCGCCGACCTCGACGCCGCGATCGAGCTCTACGAGAAGACCTTCGGCATGAAGCTCGCCCACCGCGAGACCAACGAGGAGCAGGGCGTCGAGGAGGCGATGATCGCGATCGGCGACTCCGACAACAAGCTCCAGCTGCTCGCGCCGCTCAACGAGAACAGCACCATCGCCAAGTTCCTCGACCGCAACGGCCCCGGCATGCAGCAGCTGGCCTACCGGGTCACCGACGTCGAGCAGGTCTCCACGATCCTCAGGGAGCGCGGCGTACGTCTCCTGTACGACGCACCGCGACGCGGCACCGCCGACTCCCGGATCAACTTCGTCCACCCCAAGGACGCCGGTGGCGTCCTGGTCGAGCTCGTCGAGCCGGCCGCGGACACCGCCCACTGATCCCGACGGTCCACCACGGCACGTGAACGATCCAAGAGTCATGTGTCACATCAGGCTGGTCAAGACGGTTACTCACCAGTAATGTCCAGCGCAATAGAGTCAACCGCGACCCCTACGACGACGCAGGAGCCGACCACATGCAACACATCCTCGACGCGATCCTCGCCGGCGATACGCCCGGCGAGGAGTTCGCGAACCTCGAGATCCCCGATCACTACCGTGCCGCAACCGTCCACAAGGACGAGGTCGACATGTTCGAGGGCGTCGCGACCAAGGAGAAGGACCCGCGCAAGTCCCTCCACGTCGAGGACGTCGCCCTGCCCGAGCTCGGCCCGGGCGAGGCCTTCGTCGCGGTGATGGCCTCGGCGATCAACTACAACACCGTGTGGACCTCGATCTTCGAGCCGGTCTCGACCTTCGGGTTCCTGGAGCGCTACGGCAAGGAGTCCGAGCTCGGCGCCCGCCACAACCTCGACTACCACGTCGTCGGCTCCGACCTCTCCGGCGTCGTGCTGGCCGTGGGCGCCGGTGTGACCAAGTGGAAGCCCGGCGACCGGGTCGTCGCCCACTGCCTGAGCGTCGAGCTCGAGGCCCCCGACGGCCACGACGACACGATGATGGACCCCTCCCAGCGCATCTGGGGCTTCGAGACCAACTTCGGCGGCCTCGCCGACGTCGCGATGGTCAAGGCCAACCAGCTGATGCCGAAGCCGGAGCACCTCACCTGGGAGGAGGCCGCCTCCCCCGGCCTGGTCAACTGCACCGCCTACCGCCAGCTCGTCTCCGCCAACGGCGGCAACATGAAGCAGGGCGACAACGTCCTGATCTGGGGCGCCTCCGGCGGCCTCGGCGGCTTCGCGACGCAGTACGCCCTCAACGGCGGCGCCAACCCGGTCTGCGTGGTCTCCAACGAGGAGAAGGCCAAGATCGTGCGCAACATGGGCGCCGAGATGGTCATCAACCGCTCCGAGATGGACTTCAAGTTCTGGAACGAGGAGGGCACCCAGCAGAACCCGAAGGAGTGGAAGCGTCTCGGCAAGGCCATCCGCGACCTCACCGGCGGCGAGGACATCGACATCGTCTTCGAGCACCCCGGCCGCGAGACCTTCGGCGCGAGCGTGTTCGTCACCCGCAAGGGCGGCACCATCACCACCTGCGCGTCGACCTCGGGCTACATGCACGAGTACGACAACCGCTACCTGTGGATGAACCTGAAGCGCATCATCTCGAGCCACTTCGCCAACTACCGCGAGTCGTGGGAGGCCAACCGCCTCATCGCGCAGGGCAAGATCCACCCGACGCTGTCGCGGACCTACACCCTCGAAGAGGTCGGCCAGGCCTCGCTCGACGTGCACCACAACAAGCACCAGGGCAAGGTCGGCGTGCTCTGCCTCGCCCCCGAGGAAGGTCTCGGCGTCCTCGACGAGGAGAAGCGTGCGGCCCACATCGACAAGATCAACCTCTTCCGCGGAATCTGAGACTCTTCGTCTCGGTAAATAGATCCCGGTTGAGACTGGATTCACGGCCGGTCCCCCCTTGCGTGAGGGGCGACCGGCCGTAGTCTTGCCCTTTGGGAGCAGAGGCAGCTCGTAGACGACCTACAGTGTGAGGAATCCGCCACAAATGACGAATGAGGGACTGTCCATCTTCAACGAGGCTTCAGAGCCTCGGAAGAACCCCGAGCAGGACTCGACCGAGACACAGGTCCTTCCCCGGGTCCCCGGCGCCTCCGGGTCGCCCACATCCGGCCACAACTCCCCACCACCTGCGCCAGGCTCACTCCCAGCCTTCCCGGTCGTGCGACGTGGCGGATACGACCCCGGCACGGTCAACGCGCGGGTCCAGCAGCTGCTCCAGGCCAACGGCCAGGGCCAGTCGGCTCTGCGCAACGCGCAGCGACGCATCGCCGAGCTCGAGCGCAAGGTCACCGACCTCAAGGCCGCCGCTGCCCAGGGCACCGAAGCACCGTCCTACGCGTCCCTCGGTGGCCGTGCGAGCGCGATGCTCCGCCTGGCCGAGGAAGAGGCCGCAGCCGTCAAGGAGGCCGCCGAGAAGGAGGCCGCGGTCATCCGTGAGGCCGCCCAGCGCGAGGCCGCCGCGACCAAGGCGTCCGCCCAGCGTGACATCGAGTCGCTGCGTACGACTCACTACAAGGAGATCGACGACCACCGCGAGAAGGTGACGTCGGAGGTCCAGCAGGCCCGCAAGATGGTGCAGGCCGAGAGCGACGAGCTGCTCGCCGCCGCCAAGCGCGAGGCCGACCAGATCCGGCTGGCCGTGCAGCAGGAGGTCACCCAGCTGCGTACGTCGACCCAGCGCGAGGTCGAGAAGGCTCGTGCCGGCGCCGACCGTGAGGTCCAGGAGGCCCGGCGGATGCTCGCCGTCGAGCGCGAGCGTCTGGCTCGCGAGGCGGCCGACCACCACGACCAGGCGATGGCCGAGACCGCTCGCATCGTCACCGAGGGCGAGACCCGCGCCGCCGACGCCGAGGAGCGGGCCCGGATCGCGGCCCAGCACGTCGCCGACCAGCGGGCCGAGCTGGCCAAGGAGTCCGAGGGGATCATCGCCCGCGCCCGCCGCGACGCGGAGGCGATCCTGTCCAAGGCTCGCGCCGAGGCCGACCACCTCGCCTCCACCGCGACCGTCGAGGCCGAGAAGGGTCACGCGATCATCAAGGCCGAGGTCGACCGCCTCACCAAGCGTCGCGATGCGATCGCCGCTCAGCTCTCCTCGCTCACCGACCTGGTCTCCGGGTTCGGCAAGACCGAGGACCCGGCCGAGCTCGAGGCGCCGAAGCCGATCACCGTGGACGAGGACATCGTCGACGGCGAGCTCGTCGACCAGGTCGACGAGGGTGTCACCGTGGTCGACTCCGAGGACGACCTCGCTGACGACTACGACGACTACGACGAGCCGTCGGAGAAGACCGCGATCCGCGAGCCCGAGACAGCTAAGTCCGAGAGGTGAACGCCGCCGCTGCCGACCGTCCAGGGGACGGTCCGGAGACGACGTCTGCCGAGACCGGCTCCCGCGATGACGCGATGGTCGACAGCGGGACCACGATCGCCGTCGAGGAGCCGGAGCCGGATGCGGAGAGTGAACGCGACGAGCGGTACGGCAAGCCCGGACCGCCTTTCGACAAGAAGTCTCCCTACCTGTTCGGACTGCTCCTCGGCCTCGGCCTGCTGACCGCCTACGCGGCGTCGAACCTCCTCGCCACGATGGGGAGCGTGATCCTCCAGGTGGTGGTCTCGCTCTTCATCGCCGCGGGCATCAACCCGATGGTGGTCTTCCTGCAGAGGCGAGGCTTCCCCCGTCCGTGGGCGGTCGTGACCGTCATCCTCGGACTCCTGGGCATGCTCGCGCTCTTCTTCCTGGCACTCGTGCCGGTGATCAGCGACCAGATCGCCAAGATCTCGGCCAACGTCCCCGGCTGGATCGAGGAGCTCCAGCGCAACGAGCGCATCCAGCAGCTCAACGACAAGTACCGGATCCTCGACAAGGTGCAGGACTTCGTCGCCAGCGGTGACTTCGCCAGCAGCGCCTTCGGCGGGGCGCTCGGTGTGGGCCTGGCGGTGATCAATGTGCTCGTCACGGGGTTCATCGTCATCGTCTTGACGCTCTACTTCATCGCCGCTTACGACCAGACGAAGAACGCCATCTACCGCCTCGCCCCGGCCTCGCGCCGCGAGCGGGTCAGCAAGCTCGGCGACCGGGTCTTCGACGGTGTCGGGGGCTATGTATCCGGAGCCTTCATCGTCGCGCTCTGCGCCGGCCTGTCCACCCTGGTGCTGCTCTTCGTCATCGGGATGGGCGAGTACGCCGTCGCACTCGCCTTCGTCGTCATGGTCACCGATGTGATCCCGATGATCGGTGCCACCATCGGCGCGGTCATCGTCTGTGCGATCACCTTCGCGACGACCGACCTGAAGACGGGGCTCATCGCGGTCATCTTCTACATCGCCTACCAGCAGTTCGAGAACTACGTGGTGTATCCACGGGTGATGTCGCGCTCCGTCGACATTCCCGGGGTCGTCACCGTGATCGCGGCCCTCATCGGCGTCTCGCTCCTCGGTGTCGTCGGCGCTCTGCTGGCGATCCCGGCCGCGGCCGCGATCTTGATGCTGGTGCGCGAGGTCTTCGTCAGAGCGCAGGACGAGCGTTAGCGCATCAGTCGACCTGTGAAGTGCCGTCCGCCTCTGCCGCGGGCGGCACTTCCTGGTTCACGGAGGCCGTCGTCGAGCGCTCCCCCTGCTGGACCGCGATGATGCCGGCCAGCACGACCAGCCCACCGATGAGCTGGATCAGCCCGGGCGCCTCGCCGAGGAGCAGCCAGGCGAAGACGACGGCCGAGACGACCTCGAGAAGCCCGACGAAGGACGAGAGCCGCGAACCGAGGTTACGAGTGGCGGCGATGCCCGTGGCGTACGCGACCGAGCAGGTCAGCACACCGAGGCCGATCAGCGGCACCCACCACGCTACCTCCATGCCCGCCATCACGACCGGCGACGTCTCGATCGCGAACGGGATGGCCCCGATCAGACAGAGCAGTGCCAGCAGGATCGTTGCGCCGGTCAGGCCGAGCCAGGCCAGTGCCAGCGGCGGCAGCGTGGTGCTGGAGTGGGCGTTGAGGACGAAGTAGCCGGCCAGGCCGACGGCGGCCCCGGCAGCCCACAGGATCCCGACCGGATGGACGTTCGCTCCGCTGACGAGGTCGAGGACGAGCACCAGCCCGGCGATCGCGACCAGCGCGCCCACCATCGTCAGCCTCGAGGGCCGCTCCCCATGACGCAGCCACATCCAGGCGACGACGAGCACCACTCCCATGTACTCCATCAGCAGGGCCGGCCCGACCGCCATCCACTGCACCGCGGAGAAGAACGCGAACTGCGGCACCACGATGGCCAGCAGTGCGTACGCCACCACGACCCGCCAGCTCGCGATGACGCTGCGCCACCGCCCAGCGAGCGCGCGCACCGCGAAGGGCGCGAGCACGAGGGCACCGATGCCGACGCGGAAGATCAGCACGCCGCCCGTCGACCAGCCGGTGTCGAAGAGGCCGCGTCCCAGCGGTCCGGAAAGGCTGAACGTGACCGCCGAGACGACCGCCAAGAACAGTCCGGCAGCCACCAGCGGCGTCTTCTGCGTGCTCTGCGGCACCGCCTCGTCATTGGTCAAAGTCGTCATGGCACATGACGATCCCAGCGACACGGTAATGTGTCAACATGGTTTTCACCCATGACACCGAGGTAGGCCTCCAGGCGGCCGCGGCGCTGGCGAACACCCTCGCCCTCTCCCCCGGCTCGGTCGACGAGCTGGCGACCGTGGCGGCGCTCGACGAGCTCTTCGTGACGTACGACTACACGGGTCGGCACGACCGCGACCGAGCCGAGCTCGACGAGGTCCGCGCCCTCCGCGTCCGGCTGCGCGATCTGCTCACCGCCGAGCGCGACGAGGCCGTGCGCCTGACAAACGAGATGCTCGCCGAGCACCGCGCGACGCCTCAGCTCGTACGCCACACGAGCTACGACTGGCACATCCATGCCACGGAGCCCGACGCGCCGCTGGCGACGAGGATCGCCGTCGAGACCGCGATGGCCATGGTCGACGTCATCCGCGCCGACGAGCTGTCTCGGCTCTCGATCTGTGCCGACGAAGGCTGTGAGGGAGTCGTCGTCGATCTGTCCCGCAACCGCTCGAAGCGCTACTGCTCGCCGACCTGCACGAACCGCAACGCCGTTGCCGCCTATCGGGAGCGTCAGGCCGCGAGCACGAAGTAGCGGAGGGCGACGTAGACCCAGGCGACTGCCAGCGTCACGGCGGTCACCACGATCCCGTACCGGGTGAACGTCCAGAAGCTGATCGGATGACCGGCTTTGGCTGCGAGACCGAGCACGACCACGTTGGCGCCCGCGGCGACGGCCGTGGTGTTGCCGCCGAGATCTGCGCCGAAGACGAGGGCCCACCACAGCGGGCTGTCGGCGCCCGAGGACGGTGTCGCGGCGACCATCTCCTCCACGATCGGCACCATCGCCGCGGTATAGGGGATGTTGTCGACGAACCCGCCGACGACTGCCGATCCGATCATCAGACCGGTCACCCCGGCGAGCTCGTTGTCGCCCATCAGGTCGGCGGCATACGACCCCAGGGATCCGATCACGCCGACCTCGACCAGCCCGCCGACCAGCACGAACAGCGCCATGAAGAAGGCCAGCGTCGACCACTCGACCTCCGCCAGGAACGCCTCCGTCCTGGTCTGGGAGACGACGACCATCGCACCGGCCCCGAGCATCGCAACCAGGGACGGGTCCAGATGGAGCTCGGTGTGCAGGCCGAAGGCGAGCATCACCAGGGCCAGGACGGCCAGGCAGCGGTAGAGCAGCCCGCGGTCCGGGATCGCCGAGGCGGGTGGCTCGATGAAGCCGTTCAGGTCGACCTTGCCACGCAGCTCCGTGCGGAAGAGCACTCGGACCAGCCCGATCAGCACCACCAGCAGGATCAGGCACAGCGGCAGTGAATGGACCAGGAAGTCGGTGAAGGTCAGGTCGGCCCGGCTGGCCACGATGATGTTGGGCGGGTCGGCGATCAGCGTCGAGGTGCCGCCGACGTTCGCGGCCAGGATGAGCGAGATCAGGTACGGCATCGGGTTCAGGCCCAGGCGCTCGCAGACCGACAGCGTGACCGGCGTGACGAGCAGCACCGTGGTCACGTTGTCGAGGATCGGAGAGAGCGCCGCGGTGACCAGGATCAGCAGGGTGGCGAGACGGGCAGGGCGGCCACCGGACTGCTTGACCGCCCACAGCGCGAGGAACTCGAACAGGCCCGTCTGCTTGAGGACACCGACGATCACCATCATCCCGAAGAGCAGGAAGATGACGTCCCAGTCCACCCCCGTCTCGTGGCTGTAGAAGGCCGACTCGGCACTGATGATCCCGAGCGCGACCATCGCGGCGACGCCACCCAGGGCGGCGGCGACGCGGTGGACGCGTTCGGTGGCGATCAGGCCGTAGGTGACGATGAAGATCGCCACCGCTGCGTACACGATCATGCGTTGAGCTCCATGCCATCGACCCTCCGTTACCGGAGACCTGATCCGAATGGGTGCTGCCACCCATAAGTCCTGACCAGAGGACATGTCAGGGTTGGTACATGAGTCATCTACCGCTCTACTGGCGGGTCTGCCTGACCAACGGCACGCTCTTCTGTGTCGGCACCCTGGTCCTGGCGCTGTCGCCGGCCCGGGTCTCGGAGCGGGTCCTGGCCTCGGAGGCGGTGGTGCTGGCGGTCGGGCTGGTCGTGATGGCGACGCTCAACGCACTCCTGCTGCTGCGCAGTCTGGCGCCGATCGACCGGGTGATCCGCACCATGGACTCGGTCGACCACCTCTCCCCCGACCAGCGTCTGCCGACCCTCGGCAATGGCGCCGGCGCACGCCTGGTGGCCAGCTACAACGCCATGCTCGAGCGCCTGGAGACCGAGCGGAGCACCAGCAACGCCAAGGCGCTCGCCGCTCAAGAGGCCGAGCGCCACCGGATCGCCCAGGAGCTCCACGACGAGGTCGGGCAGTCGCTCACCGTCGTACTCCTGGGGCTCAAGAGGCTGGAGCGACAGGTGCCCGAGACGGTCCGCCCCGAGCTCGCCGCGGTCCGCGAGTCGGCCCGGACCGGCATCGACGACGTACGCCGCGTGGCCCGGCAGCTGCGGCCCGGAGTCCTCGAGGACCTCGGCCTGCACGCCGCGCTCGCCTCGCTGGCCACCGACGTCGGCGCCCTCGGCCGCACGACCGTACGCCGCACCATCGGGCGCGGGCTTCCCGAGCTGCCGCAGGACCGCGAGCTGGTGATCTACCGGGTCGCCCAGGAGGCGCTCACCAACGTCGTCCGCCACGCCCACGCCGCTACCGCCGAGCTCTCGTTGTGCAAGGTCGGCGACAAGGTCGTCCTCACCGTCTCCGACGACGGCCGCGGCAACGCCGACCTCGTGGCCGGCGCCGGGATCAGCGGCATGCGGGAGCGGGCCCTGCTCGTCGGCGCCGATCTGAGCGTGACCAGCACCCCTGGCCACGGCACCACCGTCCGCCTGGAGGTGCCGTTGTGACTCCCACGCCGCCTAAGATCCGGATCCTGTTGGCCGACGACCACACCCTCGTACGCCGCGGGGTCCGCCTCATCCTCGACGCCGAGCCGGACCTCGAGGTGGTCGCCGAGGCGGCCGACGGTGCCGAGGCCGTCGCCGCCCTCCGCGATGTCCAGGTCGACCTGGTGATCCTGGACGTCGCCATGCCCCGGATGACCGGGCTGCAGGCCGCGCGCACCATCGCTCGGATGCGTACGCCTCCCAAGATGCTGATGCTCTCGATGCACGACAACGAGCAGTACTTCTTCGAGGCGCTCAAGGTCGGCGCGAGCGGCTACGTCCTCAAGTCCGTCGCCGACGAGGACCTGGTCGATGCCTGTCGAACCGCCATGCGAGGTCAGGCCTTCGTCTATCCCGGGGCGATGAGCGCGCTGGTTCGCGACTATCTCGATCGGCTCCGGCGCGGAGAGAGTCTGCCGCGGACCGTGCTGACCGAACGCGAGGACGAGGTCCTCAAGCTCATCGCCGAGGGGCATTCGACTCGCGAGATCGCGCGTGAGCTCACGATCTCCTACAAGACCGTCGAGCGGCATCGGGAGAACATCCTCGCCAAGCTAGGGCTTCGTGATCGGACTCAGGTGACTCGGTACGCGATTCGGGCTGGGCTCATCGAGCCGTGAGCTCGTTCCGCTGGATGAGCCGCTTTCCCCGGTGGATGAGCCGCCTCTCCCCGCTGGTCGAGACCCAGCTCCCGCTGGTCGAGCCGCCGGGCCACCCCGCTGGTCGAGCCGCCGGAGCCGCTAGGCGGAGGCGTGTCGAGACCAACGCGGTCGGTTCGGGACACCTCGCTACGCGACTGTTTCTTCGTTTCAAGGTTCGCCGCCGACCCGATCTCGAGTGTTTCTCGATCAGCCACCGCCTCAAGGACGCCCTTCGGGCGCCGCTTCGCGGTGGCCTACGGCCATCCTTGACCCGGCACCCGATCGAGAAAGAATTTCGCCAGTATCGGGGCGGCGGCGAGGGTGTGGCGCGGAGATCACGTTACATGTTCACGGACCGCGTAATTCGAGGATGACCTGCGCAAACAGGTAGATTCGGGGTGCTGTTTCGCATATAATTGCGGGTATGAACGAGACCGTCGACCAGCTCCTCACCGGGCCACCTGTGGGTGCGGCCGAGGGGGAATTGGTCGACTGGATCACTCGGCTCGAAGAGGTCAAGTGCGTCGCGGAGGCCGTGCAGGCAGAAGCGGCGGTACGTCTCGAGGACGCTGTCCGCGTCCGGCAGGCTGAGGCTGGGGTTCCTGACCGGAAGCTCGGTGAAGGGGTCGCCTCCCAGATCGCGTTGGCGCGACGGATCTCACCCGCCAAAGGTGCAAGCGCGTTGGGGCTGGCGAAGGTCTTGGTGGCAGAGATGCCGCACACGTATGCGTTGATGAAGACCGGGTTGTTTTCGCAGTGGCAGGCCAGCATCCTCGCCCGCGAGACCGCCTGCCTGTCGGTGGAGGACCGGCGGGTCATCGACTACCAGCTTTGCGCTCTCGACCCCGGCGGCGAACCGCCGGCGGTCGTGTCAATGGGGTTCAAGCAGCTCGAGAACGCCGCGAAGAAGGTCGCGATCACCCTCGACCAGGAATCCGTCGTGGCTCGTGCTGCCAGTGCGGAGAAGGACCGTCGGGTCAGTGTCCGGCCGGCACCGGACACGATGACCTGGCTCGGAGCGCTGCTTCCGGTCAAGGACGGTGTCGCTGTCTACGCAGCATTGGATCAGGCCGCGAAGACTGCCCAGGCGGCTGGTGATGGGCGGACCCGGGGCCAGGTCATGGCCGACACGCTGGTCGACAGGGTCACCGGACGCGCAGGCGCCGAAGGTGTGAAGCCTCGGATCGAGGTCAAGATCGTCATGACCGCAGACTCCCTCGCCAATGACACAGATCGGCCCGCGATGGTCGAGGGCTACGGGCCCGTCCCCGCGACCTGGGCCCGTGACGCGCTCGCCGATGCCGAGGTCTTCGTCCGGCGGCTGTTCACCGACCCTGCAGGGCGGCTGATCGCGATGGAATCACGCTCCAGGAAAGCCCCCGACGGGCTCGCGGAGTTCATCACCACCCGCGACAGCGGGATCTGCCGCACCAACGGCTGCGACGCCCCGACCCGCAACGTCGACCACATCGAACGCCACGCGGACGGAGGGAAGACCAGCGCGACGAACCTCCAAGGCTTGTGCGAGCGATGCAATCAAGCCAAGGAGGCCCTCGGCTGGCAAGCCAGACCCGGACCAGACGGCAGCATCATCACCATCACACCCACCGGACACACCTACACCAGCCCGCCACCCGACACCTGGCAACCGGACAAACCGCCACTGTCCAAAGCCGAGTTCACCCTGCGCGACGTACTCCTCGACCACGACCTCGCCGCCTGACCGGAGTCGACTGCGGCCCCGGCTGGCGGAGAGTCTCAGTCGCCGAGGAACTGACGGAGAGCCGCGAGGAAGGTCTCCGGCTTCTCGGAGTGGACCCAGTGTCCGGCGCCCTTGATCGTCACCTTGCGGTAGCGCGGGAACCAGGCCTTCATCTCAGGCGCGTACTCGTCGGTGACGTAGTTCGACCGTTCGCCGGCCACCCACAGCACCGGACCGTCGTAAGGCTGGTACGCCTTCAGCTGGTCGGCCGGCCAGGCGCCGATCTGGTCGAGGTCGCGGCCGAGGACGCGGAGGTTCATCGACCAGCGCCAGCTGTCGCCGTCGCGGCGCAGATTCTGGAGCAGGAAGCCACGGACCGTCGGGTCGGGGACCGCCTCCTGCAGCCCGGCATCAGCTTCCTCGCGGCGGGTGATGGAGTCCAGGTCGAGGCTCTGCATGGCGTCGACGTATGTCTTGAAGCCGCCGACGCGTTCATAGACGACCGGAGACATGTCGGCCACGACGAGCTTCGCCACCAGCTCGGGACGGGTGATCGCGAGCAGCATCGCCACCTTGCCGCCCATGGAGTGGCCGACCACGGTTGCGGGCTCCTCGGCCGAGAGCAGCTCGGCGACGGCCGCGGTCACTTCGAGGTAGTCGAAGGTGTCAGGTTGCGGGGAGCGGCCATGGTGAGGCAGGTCCACGAGCGTGACCCGGTGCTTGTCGGCCAGCTGCTTGCCGAGCGTGTTCCAGTTGCGTCCCTGGCCGAAGAGTCCGTGCAGGAAGACGACACGACTACCGGTCTCGCCGAGCTCGAGCGTATGAAGAGTCACCGAAGGATCGTACGGGAGCGGCCGAGGCTAGAAGTCGAAGCCGTCGAACATGTCGCCGATGCCGTCACCGATGCCGCCGAACATGTCCCCCATGCCCTCGCCGATGCCACCGATCGCATCGCCCATGCCCTCGCCGATCTCCCCGAAGGCGTCGAAGCCGCCGAAGGCGCTGAACATCAGTCCGGCGAACATCCAGTCCATCGGCGAGAAGGCGCCGAAGTAGCCGGCGGCGTAGGGCCGGTAGGCCGGGCCACCCTGCCAGTAGGGAACGCGCTCGTTGCCGACCATCACCTTCCGGGTGTCGGGCTCGGCACCGGCTTTGACCCGCTCTGCGTCGAGCGCGCAGGCCGGTACGTCACGAGGAGTGCCGCCCGGCGGCGCCCACTCCACATCCTCGACCGAGAGGCCGTGGCGCGGGTCGAAGAAGCACGGCGGGCGGCGCTTCGGCAGCGGCTCGCCGGCGACCCGAGCCTCGACGCAGGCGATCGCATAGCGGCCGTCCTCGACGATCGTGGTGATCTTCTTGACGTCGTCGGGCACGGTCATCTTGTCGACCGTGCGCTTCGCCGTCTCGTACTCGTCCAGCGCGCGCTGGTAGTCAGCGTTGGCGCCCTCGTCGAGCTCCTTGCCGGCCATGTCCAGGTCGAGCTTCTGCAGCTCTTCACCGAACGCGGTCACGTCCTCGAAGGCGAGCTGCTTGACCGGCTCGAGGTCAGCGCGCTGCTTTTCCAGCGCTCGCGCCTGCGAGCGCTTGTTGGTCACTACCACGGTCCCGATCACCGCGACGACGATGAGGAGTGCGATCAGAAGTCCCACGTCATTCAGCGTACTGCCACGGTGGTCGGGCCCGCGGTGACCGCGTCACGAGTAGTCGCGGAACCCCTTACCGGTCTTGCGGCCGAGGTAGCCCGCGGTGACCAGGTGCTCCAGCAGCGGCGCAGGCGCGAAGCCCGGCTCGCGGAACTCCAGGTAGAGCTCCCGCTCGATGGCCAGCGAGACGTCGTTGCCGACCACGTCGAGCAGCTCGAAGGGCCCCATCGGCAGCGCACAGCCGAGCTTCATCGCGGTGTCGATGTCATCGGCAGTCGCGTAGTGGCCCTCGAGCATCTTGACCGCGTCGTTGAGGTAGGGGAAGAGCAGAGCGTTGACGATGAAACCGGCCCGGTCCCCGCACGAGACCGGCGACTTGCCGACCTTCGCACACAGCGCCCGGACGGTCTCGGATACCTCCTCGGACGTGGTGACGGTCGAGACGACCTCGACCAGCTTCATCACCGGCGCCGGGTTGAAGAAGTGCATCCCGACGACGTCGGAGGGCCGCTTGGTCACCTTCGCCAGCTCGATCACCGGCAGGCTCGAGGTCGTCGTCGCCAGGATCGCACCGGGCTTGCAGATGTCGTCGAGGTTCTCGAAGAGCGTCGTCTTGATGGCCAGGTCCTCGGCGATCGCCTCCACGACGATGTCGACGTCGGCCAAGTCGTCCAGCGAGGTCGTGCCGGTCAGCCGGCCGAGGATCTCCGGCTTCGCCGACTCCTCCAGTTTGCCGCGGCCGATCGCCTTGTCGAGGCTCTTGGTGATCCGCGCGGCGACACCGTCGACCTTGTCCTGGCTGCGCCCGACGTACGTCACGTCGTAGCCGCCCTTGGCGAAGACCTCGACGATCCCGGAGGCCATCGTGCCGGTTCCGACGACGCCGATCTTGGTGATCTCACGGCGCAGCTCGTGGGTCGCGTCGGCGCTCGGGGTGAGGGCGTCCGGGACCACGATCGGCGAGTCGGCGCCCTCGTAGGTGTAGAAGCCGCGGCCCGATTTCCGCCCGAGCATCCCGGCCGTGACCATCTGCTTCAGGATCGGCGCCGGGGCGTGCAGCCGGTCGCGACCCTGGCGATACATCGTGTCGAGGATCTCGTAGGAGGTGTCCAGCCCGATCAGGTCCAGCAGCGCCAACGGCCCCATCGGGTAGCCGCAGCCCAGCCGCATCGCGGTGTCGATGTCCTCGCGGGTCGCGTAGTGGCCCTCGAACATCGAGACCGCGTGGTTCAGGTAGCCGAAGAGCAGCGCGTTGGCGATGAACCCGGCCCGGTCGCCGCAGACCACCGGCGACTTGCCGAGCTTGCCGACGACCTCGCGGGCGTCCTCGAGCACGTCGGGCTCGGTCACCACGGTGCGTACGATCTCGACGAACTTCTGCACCGGCGCCGGGTTGAAGAAGTGCACGCCGACGACCCGGCCGGGGTGCTTGGACGCGGTCGAGATCTCGGTCACCGACAGCGACGAGGTGTTCGTCGCCAGGATCGTCTCGGGAGCCACGATCTCGTCGAGGGTGGCGAGGATCGACTTCTTCAGCTCGATCGACTCCACGACCGCCTCGACGACCATGTCGACGTCCTTGAGAGCCGTCGCGTCGGTGGCGAAGGAGATCCGGCCGAGCAGGGCGTCCTGCTCCTCCGGACTCAGCTTGCCGCGCTTGACCGCGCGCCCCGTCGAGTGAGCCAGGTGCTCCTTGCCGCGCTCGAGGCCCTCCTCGTCCCGCTCCACCCCGACGACGGTGAACCCGTTGCGGGCGAACACCTCCGCGATCCCGGCACCCATGGTGCCCAGGCCGACGATTCCGACTGTCTCGATCGTGCGCTCACTCATGTCCCGCATCCTGCCATGGCGCGATCGAGGCACGCCGGGATGCCGCTAGATTCGGCTCCCGTGACCGACGAGACCCAGACCAGCGAGCGCATCGACGCCGAGCGGATCATCCCCGCCTCCCCCACCGACATCTTCGCCGTCCTGACCGACCCCGACGGCCACGTCGCCATCGACTCCTCGGGCATGCTCCAGTCCGCAGAGGGACCCGTGGTCGCCGCGGTCGGCGACCGGTTCGTCGTCCACATGGACCGCGAGGCCCTCGGCGACTACCCGATGGGCAGGTACGACGTCACTGTGATCATCACCGGGTTCGAGCCCGGCAGGGCCATCGAGTGGACGATCGACGGCACCATCAAGCCGCCGATCGGCCACCGCTTCGGCTACGTGCTCGAGCAGCTCGACTCCGGCGACACCCGCGTCACCTCCTACTGTGACTGGTCCACCGCCCTCCCCGAGTGGAAGGCGATCTTCCCGGTCATCGACCAGAAGTCGATCCGGGCCACCCTAGGAATCCTGGACCGAGCCGTACGCCGCGGCTACCCCCACCCCTGACAGCCCGGGGAGGGTGGGTCAGTAGGTGTGGAAGCCCTCGCCGGTCTTGCGGCCGAGCTTGCCTTCCTGGACCTTCTGGATCAGCAGTGCGGCGGGGTCGAAGCCGGGCTCGCCGAACTCGTTGCGGAGCTCGGACTGGATGGCGAGGGAGACGTCGTTGCCGACGACGTCGAGGAGCTCGAAGGGACCCATCGGGAACCCGGCGGTCTCCTTGATCGTGGCGTCGATCTCGTCCATCGCGACGCCGGCCTCGTGCAGCTTGACGGCGTCGTTGAGGTAGGGGAACAGCAGCGCGTTGACGATGAAGCCGGAGCGGTCGCCGCAGGAGACCGGCACCTTCTTGACGGCCGCGGACAGCGCGCGCACGGTCTCGTCGACCTCGGGCGAGGTCAGGTCGGTGGTGACCACCTCGACGAGCTTCATGACCGGCGCCGGGTTGAAGAAGTGCATCCCGATGACGTCGCCGGGACGCGAGGTGACCTTGGCGAGCTCGGTGATCGGCATCGAGCTGGTGGTCGTGGCCAGGATGGCGCCCGCCTTGGTGATCCGGTCGAGGTCCTTGAAGAGCTCGGTCTTGATGTCGAGATCCTCGGCGATGCCCTCGACGACCAGGTCGGCGTCGGCGAGATTTTCGCGCGAGGTGGTGCCGGTCAGACGACCGAGGACGGCGGCCTTGGTCTCCTCGTCCGAGCGGCCCTTCGCGATGGCCTTGTCGAGCGACCTGGTGATCCCGGCGACGACCCCGTCGACCTTCTCCGGCGAGCGTCCGACGAAGACGACGTCGTACCCGGCCTGGGCGAAGACCTGGACGATGCCCGAGGCCATCGTGCCGGTGCCGACCACGCCGATCTTCTCGATCGTGTGGCGCAGCTGCGGAGGCCGTACGTCATCCCCGGCCGCTGCGGTGAAGGAGCCGGCGCCGTCGGCGATCTCGGTGAGCAGACCAGCCGGCTTGTGGAGGTTGTCGCCGGTCTCCTCGAACCGGGCGAGCAGTGCGTCACGTACGGCGGACGCGCCGATCTCGTCGACCGTGGCCAGCGGTCCCTGGGGGTAGCCGCAGCCGAAGCGCATGGCGTTGTCGATGTCGGCGGCGCTGGCGTAGCCGGACTCGAGCATGCGGATGGCGTGGTTGAGGTAGGGCAGTACGAGCACGTCGTGGATGGAACCCTGGGTCGAAACCGTCATGCGACGGAAGACTGCCAAATTTATTACCCATGAGTAACCCCCGATGGCGTGACGCTGCTCACATGGGGCGATGCGATACGTTCTCCCGGTGAGACTCGTCGTTGCCACCTGCCAGGTCGACTATGCGGGGCGGCTCACCGCCCACCTACCGATGGCCACCAGGGTGTTGATGCTCAAGGCCGACGGATCGGTGCTGGTCCACTCCGACGGGGGCTCCTACAAGCCCCTCAACTGGATGTCGCCGCCCTGCACCCTCTCGGAGAGCAAGGCCGACGACGGCCGCCTCGAGTGGACGGTCACTTCCAAGACGGCTGACACCCTGCGCATCCTGATCGACGAGATCCACCACGAGTCCTCCCACGAGCTCGGCATCGACCCCGGCCTGCAGAAGGACGGCGTCGAGAAGCACCTCCAAGAGCTCCTCGCCGACCACCCGGCGACCTTGGGCGAGGGCTTGACCCTCGTACGCCGCGAGTACCCCACCCCGATCGGCCCGGTCGACCTGATGTGCCGCGACTCCGACGGGAAGTCGGTCGCGGTCGAGATCAAGCGGCGCGGTGAGATCGACGGGGTCGAGCAGCTGACCCGCTACCTCGAGCTGCTCAACCGCGACCCGTTGCTTGCTCCGGTACGAGGCATCTTCGCCGCCCAGGCGATCAAGCCGCAGGCGCGCGTGCTCGCCGAAGATCGCGGGATCACCTGCGCGATCGTCGACTACGACGCGCTCCGCGGCCTCGACGACCCGACCGAGAGACTCTTCTGATCAACAGTTGGTGCACGTCCAGGCAAGTTCACCTCGGCGAAACACCTTTCCCTACGTTTCGCATGAAATAGCGTGACAAGATTCACACCATGTCCATCAATTACTCGGGGCATGGCGTTGGGGGCCGCCTGTCCGTGAGCGACGTGGAGGCGATCATGATCGACCTCCTGACGATGCAGCAGATGCACACGGCAGAGTTCCACGCGATCAAGAGCCGGATGGAGCGCACCGACGCTGCGATCGAGGCGGTCAACGCGCGCCTGGACGGCGTGGAGCGGAGACTGGACGACCTACTGATCTCGATGAGTCAGCTGCTCAACTGGATCAAGCCCGCCGACTCATCGAGTCGGCGCAAACTGACCTGAACACTCGCCGAGTCGGCTCGTCATGACGAGCCGACTCGGCGAGATCTTCGGTCACAACGAGCCGACTCGGCGCTCAGGAGCTGACGGTGATCGGCTCGCCGCCGGAGACCAGGCGCCAGTCGACCGAGGCGAAGGCCGCGGGGTCGATGACCTGGTTGGCGGTGACCCAGTCGATGAGCAGCTGCCGGATCTCGACCTGCTGGTTGTAGACCACCGCGGCGTCGGTGACGTGCGGGAAGCCTCCGCCGCCGGACTGGCGGTAGTTGTTGACCGCGAGCACGAACTCCTGCGCATCGGTGACCGCGACCCCGTCGTAGGCGAGGGCGGTGATCCGCGAGCCGACCGGGGCCGAGACGTCGATGTCGTAGGTCAGCGCGGCGTCGAGGCCGGCGATGGTGTCGAAGTTGTAGTCGGGCGTGCCGTTGGGCGCGGTGTCGGTCGGCGCGTTGGTCACGTCCGCGATCGGGAACGGACCTGTACCGCTGACCTGCTTGAAGTAGCGCGCGCTGAACTCGAGGTAGTCCTTGAGCTGGGCTCCGGTCACCCGCACAGCCATCAGCGTGTTGTCGTAGATGTAGAGGCCCGCCACGTCGCGTACGGTCACCTCGCCCGCAGGGAAGGAGGCGGCACGGCTGAACGGAGCCGCGATCGAGATCACCGGCAGCGCCGCGTCATCGCCGGTCAGCGCGGCCTTGACCGCGTCAGCCTGGACGTAGTTGACGAAGTCGATGATGGGTACGTCCTCGACGACCGCTCGCGCCGCCAGCATCTCCACGGCCGAGGTGCCGACGACGGAGTTGACGTAGTCGATCACGATGTCGTGCTGCTCCTGCACCGCGGCCGAGACGTCCGGGTCAGCGTCGACGGTGTTGGAGTTGAGCGTCTGCGAGGTCGCCGACTCCAGGACCCAGCGCGGCCGGCCGCGGCCCTTCTCGCGGCGTACGACCAGGTCCATCACGGAGACGCGCATGCCCCAGTAGAGCGGCTCGGTCAGCAGCACCTGCGCGCCGGTCCCGGTGTTGGTGACGTAGCGCTGGGTGATCTCCCGGTGGGCGTGGCCGACCAGGATAGCGTCAACGTCGGGCACCTGCTCGGCCACCAGGGTGGCGGCGTTCTCCGGCGGCAGCTCGTCACCGTAGGAGCTGGAGGTGTCGGCGCCGGAGTGGGCGCTGATGATGACCAGGTCGCAGCCGGCCTTCTTGAGCTCGGGTACGAAGATCTTCGCCTGCTCGACAAGCCCGGGGAACTCCATCTTCCCCTCCACGATCGCCTTGTCCCAGATCGCGATGCCGGGGTTGGTCAGGCCGAGCACACCGACCCGGAGCCGCCGGCCGCGGCCGAGGTCGTAGTCCTTGATGATGTAGGGCGGGAAGACCGGCAGCTTCGTCGACGGGTCGACCGCGTTGGCGCCGAGCATCGGGAAGTTCACTTGCTCCTCGAACTTCCGGATCGTGTCGATGCCGTAGTTGAACTCGTGGTTGCCCAGCGCTGCGGCGTCGTAGCCGACCAGGTTCATCGCGCGGGCCATCGGGTGGACCGCACCCTGGGTGATCGGGTCGATCCGGGCGTAGTAGTAGGCCAGCGGGGTGCCCTGGATGGTGTCTCCGGCGTCGATCGTCAGGATCGGCTCGCCCCGCCGCTCTTCACGGACCGCGTCGATCAGCGTCTTGACCTTGGCGACACCGATCTCGTTGCCGGCGCTGTTCGAGAACTCGGCATTCTTGTAATAGTCCCAGTTGAAGACGTTGCCGTGCAGGTCTGTCGTGCCGAGCACGGTCAACCGGACGGTGTCGGGCTTGCCCGCATGAGCCGGCGTGGCGGCGTACCCGGCAGCGCTCAGCGCCGCAGCGCCGGTGACGGCACCGGACAGGACAGAGCGACGGGTGGCGTGAGGCATCGGTAACGTCCTTGCGTGAGTAGGTAAAAACCTGCAAGGCAATTCCTACCACCTCGGGCGCAGCTCGGCGGTGCCTTTTCAAGCAGCCAGATGCTTCTTCTTGACGGGCTTGCCGTCGAGGGTCACCAGGCGTCGCTTCTTGACCGTCATCCCCTCGGGCAAGGTGCCTTCCTTGAGCATGCGGATCGGGCACCGCTTGCAGCGCGACTTCGACACGCAGCACTCCGTCTTGGGAGGCTTCCTCTTCTTGCCCACGCCCGAAGGCTAACAGCATGGTTAGGCGAGCCTTAGTTCCTGGGACACGGCGGCCACGCTGCCCAGATCACCGCTCCTCGGCCAGGCGACGAGCCAGGACAGGGATGACGATGGCCGCGGCGAGGACGTGCAGAGCCATCAGCACGACCGCGCTGGCCGCATCGAAGCCGAAGGTGAGGTCGGGGACGAGCGAGAGGACGGTCAGCAAGACGGTGGTGACGACGAAAGTACGCCGCGGGCGGAGGGCGACGCGGGCCATCACCGCGGCCATCGCGACGCCGATCAACGAGAAGACCGCGGTCACCTGGGCGAAGCCGGCGATCGGGATCGCGCCATGCGCCTCCCTCTGCCCCTGTCACGAATGGCCACCCACCGGAATCGACACGGCTCCCGAAGTTTTTCGGGAGCCGTGTCAACGCCTCGGTTCAGGAGAGGTCGTTGGCCTTGCGGATGACCTCGACGATGTCGGCCATGATCTCGGTGAGACTGAAGTCCTTGGGCGTGTAGACCGCCGCGACGCCCGACTCGATCAGCGTCTTGGCGTCGGACTCGGGCACGATGCCACCGACGATGACCGGTACGTCACCGAGCCCCGCCTCGCGCAGCCCGTCGACCACCGACGGCACCAGCGACATGTGCGAGCCGGAGAGGATGGAGAGCCCGACGACGTGTACGTCCTCGGCGACCGCCGCGGCGACGATCTGCTCCGGGGTGAGCCGGATGCCCTGGTAGATGACCTCGAAGCCGGCGTCACGGGCCCGGACGGCGACCTGCTCGGCGCCGTTGGAGTGCCCGTCCAGGCCCGGCTTGCCGACGAGCATGCGCAGCTTGACGCCGAGCTCCTCGCCGGTGGCCTTGACCCGGTCGCGTACGGCCGACAGCTCGGCTCCGGCCTCCGCGGCTCCGACCGCGCCGGAGACGCCGGTGGGCGCCCGGAACTCGCCGAAGACCTCGCGCAGGGTGCCGGCCCACTCCCCCGTGGTCGCGCCCGCTCGGGCAGCGACCAGGGTGGCCTCCATCAGGTTGGCGTCGGTCTTCGCGGCGGCGGCCAGCGCGGCCAGCGCCTCGGCGACGGCCTTCTCGTCACGCTCGGCCTTCCACGACTCGAGGGAGGCCTTGGCGGCCTCCTCTGCGCGGGGATCGGCGACCATGATCGCGGCGTCCAGATCCGCGGTCAGCGGGCTCGGCTCGGTGGTGGTGAACTTGTTGACGCCGACGATGATCTCGTCACCGGACTCGATCGCGGCGCGACGGCGCGCGTGCGAGGAGACCAGCTCGGACTTCATGTAGCCGGTGTCGACCGCGGCGATCGCGCCACCCATGGCCTGGACCCGGTCGATCTCCTCCTTGGCGCCTGCGACGAGCTCGGCCACCTTGGCCTCGACGACCGGCGAGCCGTCGAAGAGGTCGCCGTACTCCAGCAGGTCGGACTCGTAGGCGAGGACCTGCTGCAGACGCAGCGACCACTGCTGGTCCCACGGGCGCGGCAGGCCGAGCGCCTCGTTCCAGGCGGGCAGCTGCACCGCGCGCGCCCGCGCGTTCTTGGACAGCGTCACGGCGAGCATCTCCAGCACGATGCGCTGGACGTTGTTCTCCGGCTGCGCCTCGGTCAGGCCGAGGGAGTTGACCTGTACGCCGTAGCGGAACCGGCGCATCTTCGGGTCCTCGACGCCGTAGCGCTCACGGGTGATCTCGTCCCACAGCTCGACGAACGCGCGCATCTTGCACATCTCCTCGACGAACCGCACGCCCGCGTTGACGAAGAAGGAGATCCGGCCGACGACCTTGCCGAAGTCCTCCTCGGAGACCTGGCCGGAGGCCTTGACGGCATCGAGCACCGAGATGGCGGTGGACAGCGAGTAGGCGATCTCCTGCACCGGTGTCGCGCCGGCCTCCTGCAGGTGGTAGCTGCAGATGTTGATCGGGTTCCACTTCGGGATCTGGTGGACCGTGTAGGCGATCATGTCGCTGATCAGCCGCAGGGAGTGCTCCGGCGGGAAGACGTACGTCCCCCGGGAGAGATACTCCTTGATGATGTCGTTCTGCGTGGTGCCGGCCAGCTTGGCCGCGACCTCGGCCGGATCCATCTCCGGGTTCTGCTCCTCGGCGGCGACCTGATACATCGCAAGCAGCCACATGGCGGTCGCGTTGATCGTCATCGAGGTGTTCATCTCGGTGAGGGGGATCTGGTCGAAGAGCTTGCGCATCTCCCCCATGTGCATGATCGGCACACCCACCTTGCCGACCTCGCCGCGGGCGAGGGCGCTGTCGGGGTCGTAGCCGGTCTGCGTGGGCAGGTCGAAGGCGACCGAGAGGCCGGTCTGGCCCTTGGCGAGGTTGTTGCGATAGAGCTGGTTGGACGCCTCGGCGGTCGAGTGGCCGGCGTACGTGCGCATCAGCCAGGAGCGATCCTTCGCCGGGCGGCTCTGCTCGGAGGGCGTGGTGTCCGTCATAAGAGGCATGCTAGCCCCTCGGTTACCGATCAGTAACCGGCTCCGGTGTGGAAGATGTCACTCGTTCGTCGCTCCCGGGCCCGCTCCTCGGCCAGCTACGCGATGAGCGGCGAGTTCTCCACCTCGAGCACCCGGTAGAGCCTGGAGAGGTGGAGCATCCGACGCACCGCAGGCGTGCAGCCGTGAAGGATGAGACGGCGACCCTCCGCGTGAGCCTGCCGGGTCGCGACGGCGAGCACCTTCAGTGCCGTCACGTCGGCACTGCTCACCCCGGAGACGTCGAGCACGACGTCGCCCTCCACCGAGTCGAGATGGTCATAGATGACGCTGCGCGCCATCCAGGTGCTGCGGACGTCGAAATCTCCGCTCAGCACCAGCGTCGGCCCATCGATCACGATCTCCATGCTCTGCCTCCATCCCCTGGGAAGTGGGGTTGCCCTACACAGAAGAGACGCTCCCTCTCGTTCACTATGACGCGCTGCGTATCCGATTGGTTGCACCTCATAGGCCTCATTGGTCACTTTCGTCACTATTTTCTGTCAAATGACCACGGGTGCCGGGATGTGGGCGCTGCGCATAGGCTCAGCGCATGGTCAACCTGACACGCATCTACACCCGCACCGGCGATGCCGGTGAGACCCGGCTCGGCGACATGAGCCTCACCGCCAAGACCGACCTCCGACTGGAGGCGTACGCGACCACCGACGAGGCCGGGGCGGCGATCGGCGTCGCCCTCGCCCACGGCGGGATCGACGAGGACGTCGTGAAGGTGCTGACGACCATCCAGAACGATCTCTTCGACGTCGGGGCCGACCTCTCGACGCCGGTGGTCAGCCCAGAAATGACACAGCCCGAGTACCCGCCGCTCCGCGTCGAGCAGGCCTACGTCGACCGGCTCGAGGCCTGGTGCGACGAATACAACGAGCCGCTCGAGAAGCTCCGCTCGTTCATCCTCTCCGGGGGCACCGTGGCCGCGGCCCACCTGCACGTCGCCCGCACGGTCGTGCGCCGCGCGGAACGGGCTGCCTGGGCTGCGTACGAGGCCCATGGCGAGACCATGAACAAGCTCGCCCTCACCTACCTCAACCGACTCAGCGACCTGCTCTTCATCCTCGCCCGGCACGCGAACCGCGAACAGGGCGATGTCTTGTGGGTGCCCGGCGGCGAGCGCTGAGGTTCTGGCTCACAGCCAGCCGCGGCGGCCCGCCTCGTAGCCGAGCTGGAGGCGGGTGTCGACCTGCGCGCGGTCCATCATCTGGCGCACCCGTCGCTGGACCGTACGCAGCGACAGCCCGAGCTGCGCGCCGATCGAGGCATCCGTCAGGCCTGCGAGCAGCAGCGAGAGGACCTTGGTGTCGAGAGGCTCGAGCCGGTCGGCGGCGGTCTCGACGGCGCCCTCCGGCGTCGCCACCAGCTTCGGCGCCGAGGCCCAGATCAGGTCGAAGAGGGCGATGATCGCGTCGAGCAGACCGCTGGGGTGAAGGAGCAGCGCGTCCTGGACCGGGTTGCGTCCGCCTGTCGCCGACTCACCCTGCATCAGCGGGATCAGGGCGATCTCCCGGTCGACGATGAAGGCGCGCAGCGGCACCGTCGGCACCACCCGCAGCTCGATCCCGATCTCGAGTCCGGAGTCGATCGTCTCGTAGATGCCGGGGGTGTCGAAGACGGAGCGCTCGAGCACGATGTCGTGCCTGACCCCGCGTTCGATCGCGGCCCGCTCGGCCTCGTCGGCGTCCTCGCGGGTGACCACGGCGGCCTGCGGCTTCTGCAGCGCCTGGATGCACTTCCTCGCCGAGTACTGCAGCTGGGCGAACCGCTGGGCGATCGCCTCGGTGCCGTGCACGACGTCGACGACGTCCGCCACGTCCCGGCGTGCGACCGAGCCGCGATAGAGACCGGCGAGCTCGGTCATCTCGACCTGGGCGCGTCGTAGCTCGTCCTGACGCTGGACGAGCAGAGCTCCGAGCGCCACCGCCGGAGGGGAGGCGACGAAGCGGTCCTGACCCGCCGAAGCCCGGGCGACCAGGCCCTTCCCCTCGAGCGCCGCCAGCACCGCGGAGACCGCGTAGGCGTCCAGGTCAGCGGCATCGGCCAGCTCTTCGAGATTGGCCGACGGAGCGCCGACCAGCTGGCGGTAGACCGTCTCCTCGAGACTGTCGAGACCGAGCGCATCGAGCATCCAGGAAGCCTTTCCATGGCAGGAACGAACGACGGACATCATGGCAGATATACGACACGTCATATTCCCGCCACCGCGGTTCGACTTGCATTCGCCGCCAACTTGGCCGAAAGTATTCATCGCCACCTCGGTCCGGATCCCCCCGCTCGGATCGAGGTGGCTTTACTTTTGCGCACCGGAGTTCACCCGATCGGTACGGATCCGGTTGCCTCAGCGCCCGGGAGACGCGCGCGGCTATGCACGCTGGTGAATGCGTTGCAACGTCGACAGGACGCCCCAGTGGTCTAGACCAGTGTCGCCGCAACGATCGAGACGCGGCTCACCACAAGCGTCCACGAAGTCGCGGAACCGCCCTCATGCTGGAAGAATAGATCGGGTGCCCTTGCTCGAAGCTCTCACGAACGACCTCCTCCGCGAGACCTTCGACCCACAGACGATCGAGCGTGGCCGGGCCTACGCGACCGAGGGCAGGGTCGGTGAGCCCCGGATCACCGAGATCGGTAGCAGCGCGCTGCGAGCAGCCGCGGAGGTCAGAGGCACCAGCCCGGCCCCCTACCGGGTGACCCTCAACCTGGAGTCCCGCAACGGCGTCACCAGGTTGACGACCTCGTGCAGCTGCCCCGTGCACAACAGCTGCAAGCACGGCGCCGCCCTGGCCATGGTCCTCGCCGACTCCCCCACGAAGGCGACCGCGCCCGGCCCGACGTGGGAGACGGAGCTGCGTACGCTGCTGGGCCAGCTCGCCGAGGACAACAAGCCCGAGGACGACCTGCCCGCGCTGGCGCTCGAGATCGATGTGCACAGCCCGCGGGCTGCGGTGGGGGGCTCCCCCACCGTCGAGCTCCGTCCGATGCGTATGGGCAACCGCGACCGGTGGGCCAAGACCGGCGCCGACTGGGGCAACATCCCCAACGCGCAGCCCGGTAAGGACTTCCCGCGCAGCCAGCTGCTTCCTCTCCAGGAGCTGGCCCGTCAGCTTCGGCCGGATCGGCTGCTCTACGCCCGCGGCTCCTCGCTCAGCCTCGCCGACTTCGGCGAGCACGCGATCTCCCTGCTGCGCGACGCGATCCGTGGCGGAGTGACCGTGCTGCCCGGCGAGAACGTACGCGGCGTCGTCGTCTTCGACGAGCCGCTCTCGCTCGCCGGCGAGCTGCATCGCGAGGAGGACGAGGCCGTCCTCCGCTTCGGTCTGGCCCACGGCGACCGCGTCTACGCAGGTCCCACGGTGCTCCCGATCGGACGCCCGACCCGCTCGGTGGGCGTGCTCGATGCCGGAGTCCTCCACCTCGGCGAGCTGTCCGGGCCGCTGTCGACGCACGCCCATCGGCTGGTGACCGCCCGGGAGCCGCTGACCGTCCCTGAACCCGAGATCGGCACCCTGAGCGCTCTGCTGGGCCCGCTGGCCCGGCTGGTCCCGCTGCGGTCCGCCGACGACTCCCTCGACATCCCGGACCCGCCGGCGCCGCGGCTGAGTCTGACGGTCACCTGGCGCAGCTCGACCCATGCCACGCTCGGCTGGACCTGGGCCTACGGTTCCCGCCACTACCCGGTGGACTCCCGCGAGGACCTCGGCCTGGTCCGTGACCCGGCCGAGGAGGCCTCGCTCCGGGGACGCGTCTCGGCCGAGCTGCTCCGCAAGCAGGAGGTGCGCGACGGCGATGCGCTCGCGCTCGCCATCCACGACCTCCCGGCGCTGCGTGAGATCGACGGCGTCGAGGTCACCGAGGTGCAGCGGCCCGACTTCCGCGAGACCGACGAGGACCCCGAGATCTCCTTCGAGATCACCTCTCCCGACGGCGCCGCCGTGGGCGGCCAGGACTGGCTCGACCTGCAGGTGGTCATCCGCATCGGCGCCGAGGCCGTCCCCCTGCCGGACGTGCTCGGCGCGCTGACCCGCGGCGACGACCACCTCATCCTTCCCAGCGGCACCTACATCACCACCGACCGTCCCGAGCTCGACCGGCTGCGCAACGTCGTCGAGGCGGCCGGGCAGCTCCACGAGCGCACCGGTGACGGGATCGCGGTCGGCAAGCACGACCTCGGTGTCTGGGCCGAGCTCGCCGAGCTCGGCGTGGTCGACCAGCAGGCCGCCGAGTGGGTCCAGCGTGCCCAGGCGCTACGCGACCTGCGTGAGATCCCCCGCCCGGAGCCCATCGGGCTGGCGACCGAGCTGCGCCACTACCAGCTCGACGGCTTCCACTGGCTGGCCTTCCTGCACGAGCAGGGTCTCGGCGGGATCCTCGCTGACGACATGGGCCTGGGCAAGACGCTCCAGGTGCTGGCGACGATCTCCCACGCCGTGCACTCGCAGCCCGGGACGCGCGACCCCTACCTCGTGGTGGCGCCCACCAGCGTCGTACCGGCCTGGGTCCAGGAGGCCCGCCGCCACACCCCCGGCCTCCGGGTGAGCACGGTGAGCAAGCGCGTCGACTCCATCGCCGAGGCGCGCGAAGGCGCCGACGTCGTGGTCACGACCTACGCCATCCTCCGGCTCGAGCAGGACGCCTTCGCCGGGCGTCCCTGGGCCGGCCTCGTCCTCGACGAGGCGCAGCAGGTCAAGAACCACCAGTCCAAGACGTACGCAGCGGCGCGCCGCATCGACGCCCGCTGGCGTCTCGCGGTGACGGGCACACCGTTCGAGAACCGGCTGATGGAGCTGTGGGCGCTGCTCTCGATCACCGCACCTGGGCTCTACCCCAGCCCGCGGATGTTCCGCGACACGGTGGTCTCGCCCGTGGAGAAGTCGGGCGACGACGAGGCGCTGCGCCGTTTCCGGACCCGGCTGCGCCCGTTCCTGCTGCGGCGTACGAAGGAGCTCGTCGCCGACGACCTGCCGCCCAAGCAGGAGCAGGTGCTGGGCGTCGACCTCAACCCGGTCCACCGCAAGATCTACGACGCCCACCTCGCCAAGGAACGGCAGCGGATCCTGCACCTGCTCGACGACTTCAACGACAACCGGGTCGCGATCCTCAGCGCCCTGACCAGGCTGCGTCAGCTCTCGCTCGACCCGGGCCTGGTCGACCCCGAGGACGACGATGTCGGCTCCGCCAAGCTCGAGACACTGGTCGACCACATCGAGGAGCTCGCCGCCGAAGGCCACAAGGCGCTGGTCTTCAGCCAGTTCACCTCGTTCCTCGGTCGGGCCCGCACGCGCCTCAAGGAGGCGGGCATCGACGCCGCTTACCTCGACGGCTCCACGAGGGACCGAGGCGCGGTGATCGAGAGCTTCCGCGACGGCGACGCCCCGGTCTTCCTGATCTCGCTCAAGGCGGGCGGCGTCGGCCTGACCCTGACCGAGGCCGACTACGTCTTCGTGCTCGACCCCTGGTGGAACCCCGCCGCCGAGGCCCAGGCCGTCGACCGCGCCCACCGGATCGGCCAGACCCAGCACGTCATGGTCTACCGGCTGGTCTCGACGGACACGATCGAGGAGAAGGTCATGGAGCTCAAGGAGCGCAAGGCCGAGCTCTTCGCGAAGGTCGTCGACGGCGAAGGTGCCATGGGCTCCACCATCGGCGCCGACGACATCCGCGCGCTGTTCAACTGACCCGGCTGGGGCGCCCGCTCCCCGTGTAACACGTCGTTCGTAGGTCTACTCGCCCGTTATAACGACCGGATAGTTTCACGAACAGCGTGTTACACATCGAGTTACACAGCGTGTTACACCGACCGCCGCCGCGCCACCGTCACGGCCAGCGCCGCAGCGGGGAGCATGAGGACGGCGACGACCAGGAGGGACCTCAGGGTGCCGATCTGGTCCCCTACCGCTCCCAGGATCGGTGGGAAGCCCAGGAACGCCCCGTAGGCCAGCGTGGAGACAACCGAGACACGAGCCGCTGCTCTGGTCTCGTCGTCGGCGGCGATGCTGATCCCCAGCGGGAAGCCGAGGGCGGCCCCGAAGCCCCACAGGACGATGCCGACCAGCGCGAGCCCGAACGAGCCCGCGAACACCGTCAGCAGGATCCCAGCACCCGCGAGAGCAGCCGAGGCGAGCAGCACCGGCTGCCGGCCGACCCTGTCGATCACCTTCGCCCCCGCGAAGCGGGCGAGGCTCATGCAGAAGACGAACGCCGCGTAGCACGCCACGCCGACCCGGTGGCTCACGTCGTAGCCGTCGATCATCGCCAGCGCGACCCAGTCGTTCGCGCTCCCCTCGGCGGCGGCGAAGGCGAGCACCATCAGGCCGAGCAGCAGCGTGTGGGGCGAGCGCCAGGCGGCGATCAGCTCGCGTCGCGGAGAGTGCCCCTCCGGAGGAGGCTCGGCAGGCAGGAAGCCCGCGGTCCCCCACCAGCAGGCCGCCAGCGCGACGGCAGCGACCACGGCGATGTGCCACACGGTGGGCAACGTCCCCACCAGGGCGATACCCAGCAGCCCTCCGAGCACGGTGCCGACGCTCCACATCGCGTGCAGCTGAGGCATCAACGTCTTGCCGCCGAGCCGCTCGACCGCGGCTCCCTCGACGTTCATGGCGACGTCCCAGACCCCGTAGCCGACGCCGTACGCCACCAGGAACAGCGCGACCAGCCAAGCCTCTTCGAGCCAGCTCCCGGAGATCGCCACCAGGCACAGGGCGACGGCGCAGAGGGCCGCGCAGCGGCGTACGAGCCGGGCAGCGCCCCAGCGCATCACCAGCCCGCCGGCGAGGGGTAGCGCAGCGACCGAGCCGATGCCCATCGCCAGCAGCATCAGCCCGACGGCCGAGTTGTTCAGGCCGAGGCTCTCGCGCAGTGCGGGGATGCGGGAGATGAAGGTCGCGGACAGCAGGCCGTTGGTGGCGAACGCCACCACCGATCCGGCTTGGGCACGGCGGAGGGGCGTCACGAGCAAAGGCTAGTGGCCCTCAGATCGCGCCCAGGGGCGGGGATCAGTCCTGCTTCTTCTCGTACGGCCCGCCGCGACCGAAGATCGGCAGCACCCACGGCTGGCGAAGCGGGGCGCCGGCGAGCGCCACGACGGCGAAGGCGGTCGCCAGGACCCAGGCGATCCCGTAGAGCGCGCCACCGAGCCCGAAGGTCACGATCGTGACGGCGAGCAGGGTGAGCTGCAGGTTGAGCGCCCCGGCGGCGTGGTGCTTGACGAACTCGGAGCGCTTGCCGACGGTGTAGTAGAGGATCGCCGGCCCGACGACGATCGGCACCCAGGTCGTGGCCTGGGCCAGAGCGGCCAGCAGCCGCTCCTCGGTGGTCGGCGGCGGCAGCAGGTCGCGGGCAGGCTTTGCCGGCGACGGAGCCACAGCAGCGGGCTGCGCGACCAGGTCACGGGTGATCGGCTCGAGGGCGACGTACGTCTTCGCCTTCATGGTCAGGTCGAACCGGACGTCGAACTCGGCCTGGTCGAGCCGGCCGTCGGCGTAGGCGGACTTCAGCACGTCGATGACGCGGTCACGGTCGGCGTCGGTGCAGCGGAGCTCGTCGGACTGAGCAGGCGGCGTGGTCGAGGCGGGCGGGGTGGGAATGGGAGCGGTTGAGGACATACCTCAACCATCCGCCCCGGACGGCCCCCGGACAATCAGGGAAGCCCCCGAAAACGAACCGACCGACCCCGGCGTCATGCCGGAGTCGGTCGGAGCGAGAGGCTCAGAAGACGGTCCAGTTGGACCGAATCGGGCGCGACTCGAGCCACGCCTGGAAGCCGATGAGCGTCTGCTGATCCATCGCCAGGTCGATCAGCTCGCCGTTGACCTCACAGGTCACGATCAGGCTCTCAGGGTAGAGAACCAGCTCCTCGATCCCCTCAGGGGAACGGCTGGAGACATAGCTGAGCTCGACCCGGCGCCAGACCCGTTTGGGCTTGGGCGAGAGCGAGAAGATGCGGAACCACTCAAGCTGTGCATCACCGGAGTAGCGGCCGATGCCGATGATCCAACCGCGCCCGGGCTTGGTGTCCCGGACGCGGTGGCTCAGTTCGAAGACGCCGCCGTTGCGCTCGAGCAGACGGCGGCGTACGGCGATCCCGATGCCATAGGCCAGGACAAGCAGAAGCAACGCGGCCACAACGGCCAAGAGCAGCTCCCACCATGCCATCCGGGTATCGCCTCCTCTTACCCTATGAGGCCTTCTCGACAGCGCGGATGCGTGCCTCGGCACGACGGATGCGCTTCTCGGCGTCGTTGTTGGTGCCGAGCAGGCGACGGGCCTCCTCGAGCTCGACCTCAGCCTTGCTGAGATCGATCTCGTGCGCCAGCAGCACGTGCTCGGACAGGATCGAGACGCGGTCGTTGGCCACCGAGAGGAAGCCACCGTCGACGGTCGCGATGACCTCGGTGCCCTCCTCCGGAGTGATCTCCACGACCGCCTCGGTGAGCGCCGACAGCACCGGCGCGTGACCGCGCAGGACGCCGACATCACCGTCGACCGTTCGGGCGATGACCATGGTGGCCCCGCCGCTCCAGACCACCCGGTCTGCAGCGACGAGCTCCACCTGAAGTGCGTCCGTCATCAGAGGCTCTTCTGGATCTCGGCCCACTTCGCCTCGACGTCGTCGAGGCCACCGCACATGAAGAACGCCTGCTCGGCGACGTGGTCGTACTCACCCTCGGCGATCTTGTTGAACGCCTCGATGGTGTCCTTGACCGGAACCGTCGAGCCCTCGATGCCGGTGAACTGCTTGGCGACGTAGGTGTTCTGCGAGAGGAAGCGCTGGATCCGGCGAGCGCGGGAGACGATGATCTTGTCTTCCTCGGAGAGCTCGTCGACACCCAGGATCGCGATGATGTCCTGCAGCTCCTTGTTGCGCTGGAGGATCTGCTTGACGCGGACGGCGCAGTCGTAGTGGTCCTGACCGATGTACTGCGGGTCCAGGATTCGCGACGTCGAGGTCAGCGGGTCCACGGCCGGGTAGATACCCAGCGACGCGATCTCGCGGGAGAGCTCGGTGGTCGCGTCCAGGTGCGCGAACGTGGTCGCCGGAGCCGGGTCGGTGTAGTCGTCGGCCGGCACGTAGATCGCCTGCATCGAGGTGATCGAGTGACCACGCGTCGAGGTGATCCGCTCCTGGAGCTGACCCATCTCGTCGGCGAGGTTGGGCTGGTAGCCCACGGCCGAAGGCATCCGGCCCAGCAGGGTGGAGACCTCGGAGCCCGCCTGGGTGAAGCGGAAGATGTTGTCGATGAACAGCAGCACGTCCTGGCCCTGGACGTCGCGGAAGTACTCCGCCATCGTCAGCGCCGAGAGGGCCACGCGAAGACGCGTGCCCGGCGGCTCGTCCATCTGGCCGAAGGTCAGGGCGACCTTGTCGTAGACGCCCGCCTCCTGCATCTCGTGGATGAGGTCGTTGCCCTCACGGGTGCGCTCGCCGACACCGGCGAACACGGAGACACCACCGTGGTTCTTGGCGACTCGGGCGATCATCTCCTGGATGAGGACGGTCTTGCCGACGCCCGCACCACCGAAGAGGCCGATCTTTCCACCGGTCACGTAGGGGGTGAGGAGGTCGATGACCTTGATGCCCGTCTCGAACATCTGAGTCTTGGACTCGAGCTGGTCGAAGGCCGGAGCCTTGCGGTGGATGCCCCAGCGCTCGTTGACCTCGACCGTGGCCGGGTCGACGTCGAGGATGTCACCGGTCGCGTTGAACACGTGGCCGAGGGTGACGTCACCCACGGGGACCGTGATCGGGCCGCCGGTGTCACGCACCGACGAGCCGCGTACGACGCCGTCGGTCGGCTTCAGCGAGATCGCGCGGACCATGCCGTCACCGATGTGCTGGGCAACCTCGAGCGGCAGGGTCGTCGTCTCACCACTGATGGTGACCTCGACCTCGAGCTTGTTGTAGATGTCCGGCATGGCGTCGACGGGGAACTCCACGTCGACGACCGGGCCGATCACGCGGGCGATACGGCCCGACGTGGTCTTCTCGTCAACCTGTGCGGTCATTTTCTAGTCAGTCTTTCTGTGGGTTCTCAGTCGTTCGCAGCCTGGGCGTCGGCGAGCGCGTTCACGCCACCGACGATCTCACTGATCTCCTGGGTGATGCCTGCCTGGCGAGCCTGGTTGGCAACCCGGGTGAACTTCTTGATGAGCTCGTCGGCGTTGTCGGTAGCCGACTTCATCGCCTTCTGACGCTGGGCCAGCTCGGAAGCAGCGGCCTGCAGCAGCGCGAACCAGATCCGGCTCACGACGTACTGCGGGAGCAGCGAGTCGAGCACGGCCTCGGCCGACGGCTCGAACTCGTAGAGCGGCAGGACATCACCTTCGGCAGGAGCCTCGGTGCCCTCCACGACCTCCAGAGGCAGGAGGCGTACGGCCGTGGGCTTCTGCGTCATCATGGTGATGAACCGCGTGTAGACCACGTGGACCTCGTCGACGCCGGGAGCGACCGCAGCCTCAGCCTCGGCACCCTCGACGAAGACCTCGATCAGCTTCTCGCCGATCTCCTTGGCCGCATCGAAGTCCGGACGGTCGGAGAAGCCGGTCCAGGCCTGCGCCACGGAACGACCGCGGAACTTGTAGAAAGCCTCCGCCTTGCGTCCGGTGACGTAGAGGTCGACCTCCTTGCCCTCGGCCTTGAGCTTCTCGACCAGGCCCTCGGCCTCCTTGAGCACGCTCGAGGAGTAGGAGCCGGCCAGACCACGGTCGCTGGTGACCACCAGCACGGCGGCGCGAGTAGGCGCCTCCGGCTCGGTGGTCAGCGGGTGGTCCACGTTGGAGTAGGTCGCCACCGCCGAGACGGCGCGGGTGAGCTCACGGGCGTACGGCGCGGCCTCGTTGGCCCGCTGCTGCGCCTTGATGATCCTGGACGCAGCGATGAGCTCCATGGCACGCGTGATCTTCTTCATCGACTCTGTCGACTTGATCCGCGCGCGGAGTTCACGCACTGACACGGCCATGGGTCAGCCCCGCTTCTGCTTGACGATCTGCTCCTGCTCGACGTCCTCGTCAGCCAGGGCCTCTTCCTTGGCGGAACCCGGCTTGACCGAGTGACCCTCCGAGGTCTCGAACTGGTCGAGGAACGAGTCGTACGCCTTCTTCAGCTCGGACTCGGTGGAGTCCTCGAACTTCAGCGACTCACGGATGCCGGCAAGGATGCCGTCGTGGGAGCGACGCAGGAAGTCGAGGAACTCCCGCTCGAACTTGAGCACGTCCTCGACCGGGACGATGTCCAGGCTGCCGGAGGTGCCCAGCCACAGCGAGACGGTCATCTCGTCGATCGGGTAGGGCGAGTAGGCCGGCTGCTTGAGCAGCGCCATCAGCCGCTGACCGCGGGCCAGCTGCTGCTTCGAGGCCGCGTCCAGGTCGGAGGCGAACATCGCGAAGGCCTCCATCGCGCGGTACTGCGCGAGCTCGACCTTGAGCGAGCCGGTGACGCCCTTGAGCGCCTTGGTCATCGCGGCGCTACCGACGCGGGAGACCGAGACACCGACGTCGATCGCCGGGCGCTGGTTGGCCGCGAACAGGTCGGACTGCAGGAAGATCTGACCGTCGGTGATCGAGATGACGTTGGTCGGGATGAACGCCGAGACGTCGTTGGCCTTGGTCTCGATGATCGGCAGACCGGTCATCGAGCCCTTGCCCATCTCGTCGGAGAGCTTCGCGCAACGCTCCAGCAGCCGGGAGTGCAGGTAGAAGACGTCACCCGGGTAGGCCTCACGGCCCGGCGGGCGGCGCAGCAGCAGCGACACGGCGCGGTAGGCCTCGGCCTGCTTGGTCAGGTCGTCGAAGACGATCAGGACGTGCTTGCCCTCGTACATCCAGTGCTGGCCGATGGCCGAGCCGGTGTAGGGGGCGAGGTACTTGAAGCCGGCGGAGTCGGAGGCCGGAGCGGCGACGATCGTCGTGTACTCCAGCGCGCCGGACTCCTCGAGGGCGCCACGCACGGAGGCGATGGTCGAGCCCTTCTGGCCGATGGCTACGTAGATGCAGCGGACCTGCTTGTCGGGGTCGCCCGACTCCCAGTTCTGCTTCTGGTTGATGATCGTGTCGATCGCAACCGTGGTCTTACCGGTCGAGCGGTCACCGATGATCAGCTGACGCTGGCCACGGCCGATCGGGGTCATCGCGTCGATCGCCTTGATGCCGGTGGCGAGCGGCTCGTGCACCGACTTGCGGGCCATCACGCCGGGAGCCTGGAGCTCCAGCGCGCGTCGGCCGACCGTCTCGATCTCGCCGAGGCCGTCGATCGCGTTGCCGAGCGGGTCCACGACGCGGCCGAGGTAGCCGTCACCGACGGGGACCGAGAGGACCTCGCCCGTACGCCGGACCGACTGGCCCTCTTCGATCTTGTCGAAGTCGCCCAGGACGACGACACCGATCTCGCGGGTGTCCAGGTTCAGGGCAAGACCAAGGGTGCCGTCCTCGAACTCGAGGAGCTCGTTGGTCATGGCCGAGGGCAGACCCGACACGCGGGCGATGCCGTCCGCGGTCGAAGCGACGGTGCCGACCTCCTCGGTCTTCGCCGCCTCCGGCTTGTAGTCCGCGACGTACTTTGCCAGTGCGTCCCGGATCTCGTCGGGACGGATGGAGAGCTCCGTCATCTGTGCCTTCTCTCTCAGTTCTTACAAGTCAGTCTGTGTCACACAGGGGTCGTACGGCCAGTTGAGGTCGGCCGCGGTGCCGGATCAGCCGGCCAGGGCTCGCTGCGCCCCTTCGAGGCGACTCGAGACGGTGCCGTCGATGACGTCGTCACCGATCGATACCTTGATGCCACCGACGACAGCCGGGTCGACGACCACGTTGAGGTGGACCTCACGGCCGTACTTCCTCGCCAGTGCTGTCGCCAGACGGGTGGTCTCGGCCTCCGAGAGCGGGGCCGCAACGCGGACGACCGCGGTGCCCTCGTCTGCAACGGATGCCGCGACCTTCTGGTATTCACCGAGAGCGGCCGATGCGGTGCGGTAGGTGCCCGCCAGCGCCTGCTTCGTCAGGGTCACGGTCGCCGGAAGCGCCTTGCCCTCGAGCAGCGTGTCGACCAGCGCAGCCTTGTCCTCGGTCGTACGAGCCGGGTCGGAGAGCGCGTCGCGCAGCTCCGGCGTCTCCTGCACGGACCGCTGGACCGCGAAGAGCTCGTCAGCGAGGCGGGTGGCCTCGCCGCCGGCGCTGCGAACCGCGGCGATCTCGCTCAGGCGCTCGATCGCGTCGCTCAGGTCGCCGGCGCGCGTCCAGCGGTGCTTGACCGCCGACTCGACCACGCCGAGGCCCGTCGCGTCGACCTTCCCGCCGAACAGCTCACCGATGAGGCCGGTCTTGGCCTCCTTCGGCACCGACGCATCGGTGACGAATCGGCGCAGAGCTGCTTCGGCGCGGAAGGTCTGGGAGACCTCGAAGAGGGTGTCGGCCGCCTTCGCCGCCGCCTCAGGAGAGGCGGAGACAGCGGTCTTCAGCTCCTCGGTCAGGGCGGCAACGGCGTCGGCCGACGCTCCACGGAAGTCCATCAGTGAACCCCTGCCTCGAGGTCAGCGAGGAACCGCTCGACCACTCGGCTGGAACGCTCGTCGTCGTCGAGCGACTCTCCGACGATGCGACCGGCGAGACCGGTGGCCAGCGAACCGACCTCGGAACGCAGCGAGGTGACCGCCGCCTGGCGCTCGGCCTCGATCTGCGCCTTGCCGTGCTCGACGATGCGAGTCGACTCGGCCTGAGCCTGCTGACGCATCTCGGCGACGATCGCCGCGCCCTGCTCGCGAGCCTCCTCACGGATGCGGGCCGCCTCGTGGCGGGCCTGCGAGAGCTGCTCCTCGAGCTGTGCGAGCTTGGCATCGGCCTCGGCCTGCTTGGCCTCGGCGTTCTCGATGCCGCCTTCGATCGCAGCGGTTCGATCGGCGTACGCCTTCTCGAAGTTCGGAACGATGAACTTCGCGATCCCCACGTAGAGGATGGCGACGACGATGAAGCCGAGGATGATCTCCGGAACGTGCGGGATCAGCGGGTTGGGCGCATCCTCCGCGGCCATTACCTGGGTAAGGATCATGTCGAAACCTCAGTAGCTCCCCGGTGTCAGGGCTGGAGGACGAAGGCGAGGGCGAGGGAGATGATGAAGAACTGCTCACACAGAACGAAGCCGAAGATGGCGATCGTCTGCAGGCGGCTCTGAGCCTCCGGCTGGCGGGCAACGCCAGCAACGTACGCAGCGAAGATCAGACCAACGCCGATGGCCGGACCGACCGCAGCGAGACCAAGGCCGATCATGTTCAGGGTGCCACCCATTGGGGGTTCCTTTCGGTTGTTGACGCGAGGATCGCGTCAGTTGTTGTGCGTCGTATTGGGTTGAAACGTGTGTCGCCGGAGACTGAGAGGCTCAGTGCTCGTCGGCGATTGCCTGGCCGATGTACATGGCCGAGAGCAGGGTGAAGACGTAGGCCTGCAGGAACATGACCAGCATGTCGAGGAAGCTCACCGCGATGCCGATGATGAACGACAGCAGTCCAGCGGTGACTCCGATGACGGCCGGCGAGTAGTGCAGGATCAGGTAGGCGCCGCCGATGGAGAACAGCGCGAGGAGCAGGTGGCCGGCGAACATGGTCGCGAACAGACGCAGCGCGAGCGTGAACGGCCGGACGATGATGTTGGAGAAGAACTCCAGCGGCACCAGCATGATCAAGATCGGGCCGCTGATGCCGGACGGGACCGTCTGGTGCTTCAGGTAGCCGAAGAAGCCGTGCTTGGCGATGCCGACAGCGTTGTAGATCAGCCACGTGATCAGCGCGAGCGCCGTGGTGTAGCCGATGTGGGACATCGTCGGGAACTGGATGAACGGGATGACCCCGTAGAAGTTGTTCACCAGGATGAAGAGGAAGATGGTGAACAGGAACGGCACGAACTTCATGAAGTCGTGCGAGCCGATGGTGTCGCGGGCGATGCCGTTACGGACGAAGCCGTAGACGTACTCGCCGACGAACTGCAGGCGGCCCGGAACCACGGCGGCCTTGCGCGACATGGCATAGAACAGCACGAAGGCGATGACTGCGGAGAGGATGACCAGGAGCGAGACCTTGGTCAGAGCCCAGTCACCGGACCCTACGATCGGCGGCAGGTTGAAGTCCGCGGGCCCCGGGATGTGGGGCTCCGGTGCGGACGCCAAGACGCTGGCGGCAAGCGACTTCACGCTGTCTCCTGTTTCTTCGAAACTTACGATTCTGGGTGGCGAGCCCTGTGGCTCAGGTATCATCCCGGCGGCCGCCTCCCGACGGCCCGGACGATATCAGGCGTTACTGGCGAGTCATACGTCTGCCCCCGGCAGGTCGAAGAGCGGGATCCGCTCCCGTCGCACCAGGAAGGCGAAGGACGTCGTCCACGCGATGGTGACCACGACGACCAAGAGAGCCGCCGAACGAACGACAACGCCCTCGGCCTGGGTGGAGAGCACCAGCAGGATGGCGAACAACAACAGCCCCTGGAAGGTGAACACAGCGAACGCCCCGGGGAGCGAGAGGGCCGGCGACTTCGCGGCGATCCAGAACATCGCCCAGGTCCCGATGCCGAGGATGACCAGGGCAGCGATCGCGCCGATCGCGGCGCCGGCCAGACCGGTGCTTCCGGCGACGAAGAAGGCCACCACGAGGGCTACGAGCGCAGCGGCACCAGAGACTGCGGCAGAACCTCGCAGCACCATCGTCTTGCTGGTTGCGGTCGTCATCGTCGGCGGCCGTTCTCTCTGGGGGCATTTCACGCGGTCAGGAGCGTATCCTCAACGCTCGTGAAAACTATCACAAGCGGGTTTGGGTGCCCTAATTGATCGATCAAGGCACCGGCTGCTGTGGCTGCTCGTCGAGCGGCGTGAGGTCCTCGGGGACCTCGAGGAGCTTGTCGGTGCGCTCTCCGCGGATCTTGGGGAGGACGAAGGTGAGCAGCACGATGAGGGCGGTGGCGGTGGCGACGCCCGCGATGACCACCGGACCGCGGTAGAGAGTCACGAAGACCGAGCCGAAGGACATCAGGCCCGCCCAGAGCCACATGATCAGGACCGCACGACGCTGCGAGTGACCGATCTCGAGGAGGCGGTGGTGCAGGTGCTTCTTGTCGGCGGCGAACGGCGAGCGGCCGGCGCGGGTGCGGCGTACGACGGCCAGCACCAGGTCGACGAGCGGGACCACCAGGATCGTCAGCGGGAGCAGCAGGGGCAGGAAGGTCACCAGGAGCGCCGTGGAGGCGTCGAAGGCGTTCAGGTTCAGGCCACCGGCGTTGTAGGAGCCGGAGAGGGTCACCGCGCTGGCGGCGAGGATCAGACCGATCAGCATCGAGCCGCTGTCGCCCATGAACAGCCGGGCGGGGTGCCAGTTGTGGATCAGGAAGCCGACGCAGGCTCCCGCAAGCGCCACGCTCAGGAGCGCCGCAGTCGAGGCTCGGCCGATGTCGTTGATCCGGGTGAACTGGTAGCAGAACAGGAAGAGGGCGAGCGCCCCGATGGCGACCACGCCCGCGGCCAGGCCGTCGAGACCGTCGATGAAGTTGACGGCGTTGACCACGGTGATCACGACGAGCCCGGTGAGCAAGGCTCCCTGGGCGGGGTCGATGGCGAACTGGGTGCCGTCGGGGAAGGTGATCAGGCTGTACTGCAGGTTGAAGCCGACCAGGATCGCGGTCGCCAGCACCTGGCCGCCGAGCTTGGTGAGCGCGTCGAGCTCGAAGATGTCGTCGACGACGCCGACGATGCAGATCAGGGCGCCGGCCAGGATCACCACACCGGTGTCCTGGAGCACGAAGTCCGGCGCATCGGCGAGGAACGGCAGCTCGCGGGCGACCAGGTAGGCCGCGACGAGCCCGCCCAGCATCGCGACGCCACCCATGTAGGGGATCGGCACAGCGTGTACGTCACGGTCGCGGACCTTCGCGACGGCTCCCGTGCGCATCGCGAACTCGCGGGCGACGACGGTGAGCAGGTAGGTCACCACGGCGGCGACCAGGAAGAGGAGGACGTAGGCGCGCATCAGGCTTCTGTGTCGGCGTCCGTGGCGGGCGAGTCGGGCACGTCGGTCTCGGCGGCGGGGTCGGGGTCGCCCGGTCTCCGGATGGCGACGTCGTGCTTGGCGATGATCTCGTTGATCCGGTCGATGTTGATCGCGCCCTCGCGGAGGATCTTCGGTTCGTCGCCGGTGGCGGAGACGATCGTCGACGCCTCCCCGACCGGCGACTCGCCGCCGTCGAGGATGGCCTTGACCATCTTGCCCAGCATCGCCTCGGCCTGGTCGGCGTTGGTGGCGGCAGGCTTCGTGGTGCGGTTGGCCGAGCTGGTCGCCAGCGGACCGACCCGGTCGATGATCCGGCGCAGGATGTCGGAGTCCGGGATGCGTACGGCCACGGTCTGGCGGGCCTCGCCGAGGTCCCACTGCAGCGACGGCTGCTGGTGGAGCACGATCGTCAGCGCACCGGGCCACAGCTCCTCGACGAGGGTGCGCGCCCATTCGGGGATCCTCGTCGCAAGGGCGTCGAGGGTGGCGACGTTGGAGATCAGCACGGGCGGCGGCATCGCGCGGCCACGGCCCTTTGCGGCGAGCAGACCAGCCACGGCGCCCTTGTCGAACGCGTCGGCGGCGATGCCGTAGACCGTGTCGGTCGGCACGATCACGAGCTCGCCTGCCTGAAGGGCGGTCACAGCAGCATCGATCGCCTCGGTCTGCTCGTCCTCGGTGGCGATCGGGTAGCGCTCAGTCACAGTGCTCATGTTGCCAGTTGCGCGGTCGTGAAGCGCGGACGGCCTGCCAGATCTCGATGATCGCGTACGTCGTTCCATCTCCCGGTGCCGCTGAAGACCGCCGGGGCGCCGCCGTTCTGACCGTCCGGGCCCTGCTCGTCGGCGTGCTCGAAGCCGACCACTCCCCCGGGCCTGAGCAGCTCGGCGGCCCGCCGTTCGAGGACGCGGATCGCGTCCAGGCCGTCCTGGCCGGAGAAGAGGGCGAGGTCGGGGTCGTGGTCGCGCGCCTCGGCGGCGACAGACTCCCAGGCCTCGAGCGGGATGTAGGGCGGGTTGCAGACCAGCACGTCGACGGTGCCGTCCAGATCTGGGAACGCATCGGCCATGTCGCCCTGGCGCAGGTCCACGCCGGTGCCGCTCAGGTTGCGTACGGCCCAGGCATAGGCGTCGTCGGAGAGCTCGACCGCGTGGACGTCGGCGCCCGGGACCTCGTCGGCGATGCTCTTCGCGATCGCGCCCGACCCGGTGCAGAGATCGACGATGACGGGCCGGTCGGTGGTCGCCGCCTGGTCGATCGCCCAGCCGGCGAGCAGCTCGGTCTCGGGCCGGGGCACGAAGACGCCGGGGCCGACGGCGAGCTCGACGTGCCGGAAGTAGGCCACCCCGGTCAGGTGCTGCAGCGGCTCGCGCTCCGCACGCCGGGCGAGCAGGCGCGCATAGGCCTTCTCGTGGTGCTCTGCCACGTCGTCGACGAGGAAGAGGCGGTTGCGATCAGTATCGAGGACATGGGCCAGCAAGATGGCCGCATCGGCGTCCGGACTGGCGACACCGGCCTCTTCGAGCTGCTTTCGGGCACTTGCCAGAAGGGTGCGCGGGGCGGACATGGGCAACTGCTCCTGAAATGTGTTAGTCATGCTCTACCCGGCTGAGGGTAACGTTCGGCCGCTTCACTAGTTCTTCGGGTCATGTCGGGGGACGCGGGATTGACCGCACCCTCGTCGGGCACCGTGCTGCCCCACCATCACACCCGAGATCCCCCTGGAAGGAAACATCACCCCATGAAGTGGCCGTTGCTGCTTGCACTCATCGCCGTCCTCGCCGTTCTGATCTGGTTCTTCTTCGGACGACCGATTCGCAAGGGCGCCAAAACCCCGGATCGAGCCGAGAAGGACCACTCGAGCCCCGAGACCACCAGCGCTCCCGTCGCCGCTGTCGCCGTCCCCGCAGAGGCGTCGGTGACCGAGACGGCTGCTGAGGCCACAGACGAGCCCGAGACCATCGAGGCTGACGTCACCGACGTGGACACCGCCGCGGTCGTCGCGGAGGCCGAGAGCGTCACCGCTGCCGCTGCGGCCGAGACGACGGCTGATGAGCCGACCGCCGCGGACACCGAGGCCCCCGCGGCCGAGGAGACGACGGCTGCTCCCGTCGACACCGAGCCCGAGGTGGCCCCGGTCGCCGAGGCGCCCGCCGCGACCGATGGCGCTCCCTACGCCGGCGCGGTGCTGCCTGCCGCGGACGGAAGCAGCTCGGACGCTGCGTACGACATCAAGGGCAGCAGCGGGAAGAAGTACCACACCCCCGCGAGCCCCTACTACACCCGTACGAAGGCGGCCGTGTACTTCGACTCCGAGGAGTCGGCAGAGGCCGCCGGCTTCATCGCCGGGTTCAAGAAGAAGGTCGACGCCTGATCAGGGAGTCATTATCTGACGCCGAAGAGTCAGTATCTGACAGCGAGAGGTCAGTTTCTGAGCGCCAAGCAGACCTTGGGCTCCGCAAACTGACCTCTCGATCTCAAGAACTGACTTCTCGGCGTCAGGAACTGACTCTTCGGCGGGTCAGGAGTCGAGGCCGGCCAGGCGGGCGGCCAGGTCGGCGTCTACTGCGCTGGTGATCACGGGCTCCAGATCGCCGTCGAGCACCTGGTCCAGGTTGTAGGACTTGTAGCCGGTGCGGTGGTCGGAGATGCGGTTCTCCGGGAAGTTGTAGGTGCGGATGCGCTCGGAGCGGTCGACGGTGCGTACCTGGGAGCGGCGGGCGTCGGAGGCTTCCGCGTCGGCGGCATCCTGGGCGGCCTGGAGGAGGCGCGAACGGAGCACGCGCATGGCCTGCTCCTTGTTCTGCAGCTGTGACTTCTCGTTCTGCATCGAGACGACGATCCCGGTGGGTACGTGGGTGATCCGGACCGCTGAGTCGGTGGTGTTGACCGACTGGCCGCCGGGGCCCGAGGAGCGGTAGACGTCGATGCGGAGGTCGTTGTCGTTGATCTCGACATCGATCGGCTCGGCCTCGGGAACCACCAGGACACCGGCGGCGGAGGTGTGCACCCGACCCTGCGACTCGGTGACCGGCACCCGCTGGACGCGGTGTACGCCGCCCTCGAACTTGAGCAGCGCGTAGGGAGCTCGGCCGGGCTCGGAGGTCCCCTTCGCCTTCACCGCGACGGTGACCGACTTGTAGCCGCCGAGGTCGGACTCGTTGGCGTCGAGGAACTCGAGCTTCCAGCCCTGACGCTCGGCATAGCGGGTGTACATCCGCAGCAGGTCGCCGGCGAACAGCGCCGACTCCTCGCCGCCCTCCCCCGACTTCACCTCGAGGATGGCGTCCTTGTCGTCGGTCGGGTCACGTGGCACGAGCAGGCGGCGCAGGCGCTCCTCGGCCTCCTCGCGCTGCGGCACGAGCGCCTCTGCCTCCTCGGCGAACGAGGGGTCCTCCCCCGCCAGCTCGCGGGCGGCCTCCAGGTCGTCGCCGAGCTGCTGCCAGGAGTGGTAGGCGTCGATGATCGAGCTCAGCTCGGCGTACCGCTGGTTGAGCTTCTTGGCCAGGCGTGCATCGGCGTGGGTCTCGGGCTCGGCGAGCCGCTTCTCGAGGCCCTCGTGCTCCTCGATCAGCCCTTCGACCGCTTCAAACTGCGTCATTTGCGCCTCCGCTTCGCTCCGGCGGGACATCTCCGCCCGGGGGTGGTCTCTCTAAAACCGGGTGTCGCTGAAATACGCCAACGCCGGCCTCCTGCGAATGCAGGGGCCGGCGCTGGGAGGCAACTACTTGTTGCGCTTGCCGAAGCGAGCCTCGAAGCGAGCCACGCGACCGCCGGTGTCGAGGATCTTCTGCTTACCCGTGTAGAACGGGTGGCAGTTGGAGCACACGTCGGCGCGAATGGCGCCCTCGGCCACGGTGCTGCGGGTGGTGAACGAGGCGCCGCAGGTGCAGGTGACCTGGGTCTCGACGTAAGTCGGGTGGATGTCGGGCTTCATGAGGTTCCTCTCAAGACATGGGGCTCCGGGTCGCCACCGCAGGTTGCGGGACGTGAACCGGCACCGAGGATTCAGTGTATGTGAACGCCTGGGGCCGCCAATAATTCCCGACGGCCCCAGGAGCTTGTTCCTCAGCTCTTGGCTACCTGGTTGAGCAGCACCATGTTGGTGGCCGACCCTGCCACCTTTTCGACCAGCACCGAGGCGGCCTTGGCGCCCTCGAGCGTGGCCAGCGAGGCACGCAGCTTGCGCACCGCATCGCCCTCGCCACCGGCGAAGAGCAGGTCGTCGCGGCGGGTGCCGGAGGCGTTGACGTCGACGGCGGGGAAGATCCCTGCCTCCGCGTACTCCTCGCTCAGACGCAGCTCGGAGTTGGCGGTGTCCTTGAACGCGTCGAAGATGATCTCGTCGGTCTTCGAACCGGTCTCGACCGCAGCCGTGGCGAGAATGGTCAGCGAGCCGCCGTCCTCGACGTTGCGGGCCGCGCCGAAGAACCGCTTCGTCGGGTAGAGCGCCGCGGAGTCGACGCCGCCACCGAGGATCCGACCCGATGCCGGGACGGACAGGTTGTACGCCTTGCCGAGGCGGGTCAGCCCGTCGAGCAGGACGACCACGTCGTGGCCGAGCTCGACCAGGCGCTTGGCCCGCTCGATGGCCAGCTCGGCGACCACGGTGTGGTCGGCGGGCTGCCGGTCGAAGGTCGAGGCGATGACCTCACCCTTGACGCTGCGCTCGAAGTCGGTGACCTCCTCCGGGCGCTCGTCGACGAGCACGACCATCAGGTGGCACTCGGGGTTGTTGGCGGTGATCGCTCCGGCGATCGCCTGCAGGACGGTCGTCTTGCCCGCCTTGGACGGCGAGGCGATCAGGCCGCGCTGGCCCTTGCCGATCGGCGCCACCAGGTCGATGATCCGGCCGGTGACGGGGTCGGAGCCGCCCTCGAGGCGGAGCCGCTGGTCCGGGTGGACCGGCGCGAGCTTGTCGAACTCGACGCGGTGCTTGGCGATCTCGGGGTCGGCGCCATTGACCGAGTCGATACGCACCATCGGGTTGTACTTCTCCTTGCGCTCGCCCTCGCGGGGCTGGCGCACCTGGCCGACGATCGCGTCGCCACGGCGCAGGCCGAGACGCTTGACCAGCGACAGGGAGAGGTAGACGTCGTCCGGTCCGGGCAGGTAGCCGGAGGTGCGGACGAAGGCGTAGTTGTCGAGTACGTCCAGGATGCCCGCGGCAGGCACCAGCACGTCGTCCTCGAGGACGGTCGTGTCCGGCTCGCCGCGGCCCGGACGGTTGCGGTCGCGGTCACGGCCCCGGCGGCGGCGGTTGCGGCGGCTGCCGCCCTCTCCGTCGTCATCGCCCGCCTCGTCGGCAGACTCGGCCTGCCGCTCCTTCTGCGCGTCCTCGTTCTTCTTCTCGGCGGCAGGCTGGCCGGCCTTGGCCGGGCCCTTGCCCTGGTTCTGGTTCTGGCCCTGGTTCTGGCCACCGCCGGCGGGCTGGCCGCCTTGGCCACCGCTCTTGTTCTGGCTCTGGTTGCGCTGGCGGCGCGGGCGCTGACCGCCCTCGTTGCCGCCTTCGTTGCTCGCGTCGGCAGCCTCGGCGGGCTTCTCGGCGGGCTTCTCGGTCTTGTCGGCCGGCTTGTCGGCGGTCTTCGCCGCCGGCTTCTCAGCGGCAGGCTTCTCCGCGGGCCTCTTAGCTGCAGGCTTCTCTGCGGGCTTGTCGGCAGCAGGCTTGTCGGCAGCAGGCTTCTCGGCCTTCTGCGCCGGCGCAGACTGCGCCCGGTTGCCCTGGGCAGCCTTGATCGCGTCGATCAGCTGGGCCTTCTTCATCGAGTTCGCCCCGGCGATGCCCATCCCGTTGGCCATCGCCTTGAGGTCGGCGAGGAGCATTCCGCCAAGGCCACCACGCTTCTTCGGGGCTGCGTTCGGCTCCGGAGCGGTGGATTCCATGGTCTCAGTCACGTGAGTCCTTTCCCACGTATCGCCGATCGGCGTACGACACCGACGGCTCGTTTGTCAGAACCCCTGACGGGCCGACGCGCGCCAAACGAAGTGGCACGGCACGAAAGGGGGATAGCACATCCGTAGACCTGAACGGTCCGAGGGATGTATGTCCAGGCTAACACGCACCGCACCCACCTCAGCAGGGACCCGAGCCCGGACCTGGGGCGGTCAGAGGATGCGTACGCCGTCCATGTCGACGCTCAGTGCATGACAGGCCCAGCCCTCGGGGCAGCGGGCGGTGAGCTTGGTCGTCTCTGCCGACTCCACGCCGCTGCTGAAAGCCAGGACCGTGGGACCGGCGCCGGAGACGATCGCCGCGATGCCGTCGGCGCGCAGCTCGTCGACCAGGGCGAGCGACTCCGGCATGGCGGGCCGGCGGTATTCCTGGTGGAGGAAGTCGCGGGTGGCGCGGTGCAGGTGCTCGGGGGCATCGCTCAACGCGGCGACCAGGAGGGCCGTACGCCCCGCGTCGGCCGCCGCGTCGGAGTGCGGGACGGTCTCGGGCAGCAGGCCGCGGGCGGTCTTGGTCTCGACACCCGTGGCGGGGACGAAGACGACCACGCTGACCCGGGGGTCCACAGCGGTGCGTACCGCGAAGAAGCCGTCGTCGTCACCCGCGATCGTGAAGCCGCCGTGGAACGCGGGCGCCACGTTGTCGGGATGACCCTCGATCTCGGCGGCCTTCTGGAAGAGGGTGTCGTCGTCGAGGATCAGCTCTCCCCCGGCGACCAGAGCCCGCGCCAGCACCAGGCCGCCGACGATCGCGGCCGAGGACGAACCCATCCCGCGCGCATGCGGGATCCGGTTGTGGCAGTGCAGCCGCAGACCCGCAGGCTGCTTGCCGATGATCTCGAAGGCGGCCCGCATGGAGCGTACGACGAGGTGGGACTCGTCGAGCGGGACCGTGCCCTCGCCCGCACCCTCGACGGTGACCTCCAGCGTCCGTCCTCCGGTGGTCGAGCTTGTCGAGATCACCTCGCCGGTGAGCTCGTCACGCAGGTCGAGCGCCAGCCCGAGGGAGTCGTAGCCGGGACCGAGATTGGCGGAGGTGGCCGGGACGGTGACGGTCACCGGGCCTTCTACGAACGTCATCGGTGCCGCTACGCGAGCCCGGCCGCGGCAGCGGCGGCCTCGAGATCGGCGTCGATGATGATCTCGGGAAGCTCGCCGAAGAACTCCAGCGCGGTGGCGGTGTCCTTGAGCCCGTGACCGGTGACGGTGATGACCGTGGTGGCTCCGGCGTAGGTCTCCCCCGCCTCGAGGTCGGCGAGCAGGCCGGCGACACCGGCCGCCGAGGCAGGCTCGACGAAGACGCCGTCGTTGCGGGCGAGCAGCGACTGGGCGGTGAGGATCTGGTCATCGGAGAGCGCCCGGAACCGGCCGCCGGACTTCGCGGCCGCGGCCTCTGCGAGCTGCCACGAGGCCGGGTTGCCGATACGGATCGCGGTCGCCCTGGTCTCCGGGTGCTCGACGGGGTGGCCGAGCACGAGCGGCGCCGCGCCCTCGGCCTGGAAGGCGCGCATGACCGGGGTCTTGGTGGCGTGACCGGCCGCTGCGTACTGCTCATAGCCGAGCCAGTAGGCGGACAGGTTGCCGGCGTTGCCGATCGGCATCAGGTGGTAGTCGGGCGCGTCGCCCAGACGGTCCACGACCTCGAAGGAGGCCGTCTTCTGGCCCTCGAGGCGGATCGGGTTGACCGAGTTGACCAACGCGACCGGGTAGCTGTCGGCGAGCGCACGGGAGAGCTTGAGGCAGTCGTCGAAGTTGCCGCGTACCTTGACCACCTCGGCGCCGTGAACCAGGGCCTGGGCCATCTTGGCGGCGCTGATCTTGCCGTTGGGGACGAGCACGACCGGGGTGATCCCGGCCTTGGCGGCATAGGCGGCCATCGACGCCGAGGTGTTGCCGGTCGAGGCACAGACCACAGCCTTCGCGCCCTCGTGAACGGCGACGGAGATGGCCGCAGTCATGCCGCGGTCCTTGAACGAGCCGGTCGGGTTCTGACCCTCGACCTTCAGCCACACCTCACCTTTGGTGGCGCTGGAGAGCCACTCGGAGTGGACCAGCGGAGTGCCGCCCTCGCCGAGGGTGACCGCCGGGGTGTCCTGGGGGATGTCGAGGAGGGTGCGGTACTCCTCGATCACTCCGCGCCATTGACTGGTCATCAGACTGCTCCTTCTACGCGCATCACCGAGGCGACGTCGCGGACGTACTCCATCTCGCGCAGGTGCTGCACGGTCGCCGCGAGCGCGGCATCGGGGGCTTCGTGAGAGACGACGACGAGCTGGGCGTCCTCGCCACGTCCTTCCTGGCGTACGGCCTTGATCGAGACGCCGTGCTCGGAGAAGGCGGTCGCGACGGCGGCGAGCACGCCGGCCTTGTCGGCGACGTCGAGGCTGACGTGGTAGCGGGTGACGGTCTCCCCCATCGGGCGCACCGCGCGAGCGGCGTAGGAGGACTCGCCGAAGCTGCGGGTGCCGAGGACCTTGTTGCGGGCGATGGTGACCAGGTCGCCCAGGACGGCGCTCGCGGTGGGCTCTCCGCCTGCACCTTGACCGTAGAACATCAGGTCACCGGCCGAGGCGGACTCGACGAAGACGGCGTTGTAGGCGCCTCGCACGGTGGCGAGGGCGTGGGAGCGCGGGATCATCACGGGGTGGACCCGGACCGAGACATCGTCGTCGTCGAGCTCGGCGATCGCGAGCAGCTTGACGACTGATCCCATGGCCTTGGCCGAGGCGACGTCACCGGCGGTCACCTCGGTGATGCCCTCGCGGTAGACGTCGCTCGCGGTCACCCGGGTGTGGAAGGCGAGGCTCGCCAGGATCGCGGCCTTCGCGGCGGCGTCGAAGCCCTCGACGTCGGCGGTCGGGTCGGCCTCGGCGTAGCCCAGCTCCTGGGCCTCGGCGAGAGCCTCCTCGAAGCCGGCCCCGTAGGTGTCCATCTTGTCGAGGATGTAGTTGGTGGTGCCGTTGACGATGCCCATCACCTTGGTGACGTGGTCACCGACGAGCGAGTCGCGCAGCGGGCGAAGGATCGGGATCGCGCCGGCGACCGCGGCCTCGTAGTAGAGGTCGGTGCCGGCCTTCTCGGCGGCCTCGTAGAGCGTCGGGCCGTCTTCCGCGAGGAGCGCCTTGTTGGCGGTGACGACGCTGGCGCCGCTCTCCAGTGCCTTGAGGATGAGGCCGCGGGCCGGTTCGATGCCGCCGATCACCTCGATCACGAGGTCGACGTCGTCGCGGGCCACCAGGCCCTGCGCGTCGGTGGTGAGCAGCTCGGCGGGCACCTCGACGTCGCGGGGTGCATCGAGGCGGCGCACGGCCACGCCTCTGATCTCCAACGGGGCACCCACTCTGGCGGCGAGATCCGCATCGCCCTCGAGCAGGAGCCGGACCACCTGGGACCCCACCACACCGCAGCCGAGGACGGCTACGCCCAAGGGTTCGGCGGCGTGCGTGGTCGTCTTGTTGCTGCTCACGCGCCCAAGGGTATCCGGGACGGGCTCCGGGGTCCGACTTCCGCTCTAGGCGCGGACATTTCGGCGAGGTTGTGAAGCTGAGAGTGACCTATAGGCCCCTCTCAGCTTCACAACTAGCTCGACCGAGTCACCAGGACGACCTTCCCCGTCGTCTCACGGCCCTCGAGTGCGGCGTGGGCCACCGAGGCCTCGGCGAGCGGGAACCTCGATCCGACGTATGGCCTCCGCGTGCCGTCTGCTGCGGCCTCGAGCGCGGCCCGTTCGAACTCCTTGATCCGGCCCAGGACCCGGGGGCCGAGGATGTCGATGATCTTGGCGCCGCCCTCGTAGCCGTCCTGGTCGCCGGAGTACCGGACCATCCGCCCGTCGTCCTCGAGGTGGGCGTAGACCTGCCTGGGCACGTCGCCGCCGAGCCCGTCGAGAAGGACCGTGATCCGGGGCTCCTCGGCACGGAGCCGCTCCAGCCAACCGTCCGTGCGGTAGTCGATGACCGTCTGCGCGCCGAAGCCGCGAGCGACCTCGAGCTTGGCGTCCGAACCCGCGAGCCCGACCGCGCGAGCGCCCGCGTTGCGGATGCCCTGGAGCAGGATTGCGCCCATGCCACCAGCGGCCGAGGTGACCACGACGACGTCGTCGGGAGTGAGCTGGGCGTCGTCGAGCACCGCCGCCGAGGTGCGTCCGGTGCCGATCGCGGCGACGGCCTCGGCCGACTCCAGCCCGTCGGGGCGGAGATAGAGCTGCGTCTCGTCGGCGATGGCGAGCTCGGCGTAGCCGCCGCTGCTTCCCGGGCCGAGATGCGCGACCACCTTCGCGCCCAGCCAGGCCTCGTCGACGCCGCCACCGAGCTCGTCGACCACGCCGGCGACCTCACGACCGGGTGTCATCGGGAGCTCCGGTCGCGGCATCGTCGGCGGCAGGTCGCCGGCTCTGATCGAGGTGTCGAGGCGGTGGATGCCCGCGGCCTCCACCCTGATGCGTACCTGGCCCAGGCCTGGGGTCGGGTCGGGCACCTCCTCGAGGCGTAGGACCTCCGGGCCGCCGAACTCGTGCTGTCTGATTGCTCGCATACGGCGAGTCAACCTGCTCAAGTTGACTTGAGGTCAAGGGATTTCGGCAAGACCTCAGGCGAGCTCCGGGATCGGCCGGAGCACCGCAGCGACATCGCGCGCGAGGCGTACGCGGCGGAGCAGCTCTTCCGCATCCGGCTCCACGTCGGTGGTGACCGTGATGGCGTCGTTGCGGGCCACCACCCACAGGCGTTCGTCGACGACATGGCTGGCGAACCGGGACAGCGACCGGGCATGCTCCTCGTCCGCCGCGATGACGGCCCCGTCCGGAGTGGTCACGTTGGTCTTGGCGCGGAACTCCGGCGGGAAGAAGACCGGCGTAGGCACCCGGCCCGTGCCGGTGTTGCCCGAGCCTGGCGAGAGCCCGATCATCGCGGCAGTCTTGGGAAGACGGGCGGGAACCCGCACCACGACCCAGCGCGCCGCCCGCCAAGGGCCCTTCTCCGAGGATGCCTTGCCGTGCCAGTACTCGACCAGGATCCCGTCGCAGGTGCCGTCGATGACGAGGTCGCAGCGCTCGGCGCGTACGTCGGTCCCGAGCACCTCCCACCGCACCGGCCGCTGCGCCGCGGCCTTGCCGGTCACCACCGACCAGCCGAAGGTCTGCGCGGCGCGGGTCACGCTGTCCCGGCGCTCCTTCGTCAGCCGGGCGACCGAGGTGCGCGGCGCCTGCGACGGCGCCGCGGCTCGATCTGAGTAGACCCCCCTCGGCATGCGCTCCATCGTAAGCGCCCCGACCCCAGGATTTCGGGAAGGCGAAACCGAATTTCCTACAGAGGTCGCGCGATCTCCGATCCGGCAAGGTTTGATAGGTGGGTGCTGTTCCCCAACGCCGACCTCGAACGCATCCGCGCCGGCGAGGTCGATCTCGCCTTCCGCCGCTGGAAGCGACCGATGCACGTCGCCGGCGGTCGTCAGCGCACTCGGCTGGGCGTGGTCGAGTTCATCGCCGTCTCGCCGGTGACCTGCGACGCGATCACGGAGGACGACGCCCGCCGGGCAGGTACGACGCTCTCGGAGCTGCTGGCTTTCCTGTCCCGCAAGGACGGGGACGTCTACCGGATCGAGATGCGCTACGCCGGTGATGATGAGCGGATCGCCCTGCGCGCGAAGCGCCCGGGCAAGAAGGAGACCGCTGCGCTGGTCGCGAAGCTGGCGGACATGGACCGGCGCAGCCGCCGCGGTCCCTGGACCCGGCAGCACCTGGAGCTCATCGAGGCACGTCCCGGCGAGCTGGCCGAGACCATCGCAGCCTCGATCGGGCGGGAGAAGAAACCGTTCAAGTCTGACATCCGCCGCCTCAAGGAGCTCGGCCTCACCGAGTCGCTCCCCGTCGGCTACCGGCTCTCACCCCGAGGTCGCGCCGTCCTCCGTACCCTTCGTTCCAGCTGAGACGTCACCCCCGTCGGCCGAAGCGTCAGTTACGTCGACCGAGACGTCAGGTACGTCGGCCGAGTGGGCAGTTCGTGCCAACTCGGCCAACCGCAGCGACGTCTCGGCCGACCGGAGTGACGCTTCGGCCGACCGGGGTGACGTCTCGGCCGACCGGGGTGACGTCTCGGCCGACCGGGGTGACGCTTCGGCTGGGGCTAGCCCATGTCGGTGGCGAACAGGTCGTCCTCGGTCTCGCGCCGGACGATGACGCGGGACTCACCGTCGCGGACCGCGACGACCGGCGGCCGCAGCGCGTGGTTGTAGTTGGAGGCCATCGAGCGCCCGTAGGCGCCGGTGCCCGGGACTGCGATCAGATCGCCGGGCGCGACGTCCGCAGGCAGGAACTCGTGCTTGACCACGATGTCGCCGGACTCGCAGTGCTTGCCGACGACGCGGCCCAGGACAGGGCCGGCCGACGAGGCTCGCCCGGCGAGGGTGGCGGAGTAGTCGGCGTCGTAGAGAGCCGTGCGGATGTTGTCGCTCATCCCGCCGTCGACGCTCACGTAGGTGCGGGTGATACCGCCGTCGAGGGCGACCTCCTTGACCGTGCCGACCGTGTAGACGGTGCACATCGAGGGGCCCACGATGGCCCGGCCCGGCTCGATCGAGAGATGCGGGACCGCCAGGCCGAAGCCACGGCACTCGTGCTCGACGATCGCGGTCAGCTCCTCGGCCAGCGCCTTGGGCGTCGAGGGGTCGTCCTGGGTGGTGTAGGCGATGCCGAAGCCACCACCGAGGTCCATCTCGGGCAGCTCGGTGCCGAGCTCGTCCCGGATCCGGGCCTGCAGCGCCAGCACCCGCCGGGCGGCCACCTCGAAGCCGGAGGAGTCGAAGATCTGGGAGCCGATGTGGGAGTGGAGCCCGCGCAGCTCGACGTTCGGGGCGTCCAGGAGGCGGTGTACGGCTTCGAAGGCGTCGCCCGAGGAGATCGAGAAACCGAACTTCTGGTCCTCGTGGGCGGTGGCGATGTATTCGTGGGTGTGGGCCTCGACGCCGGCGGTGACTCGCACCATCACCCGGGCAACCACCCCGGTCTCGGCAGCGATCGCGGCGACCCGCTCGACCTCGGCGAAGGAGTCGACGATGATCCGCCCGACGCCGGCGACGATCGCCCGCCGCAGCTCCATCGGCGCCTTGTTGTTGCCGTGGTAGCCGATCTTCGCCGGGTCCACCTCGGCACGCAGCGCGACCGAGAGCTCACCGTCGGAGCACACGTCGAGGAAGAGCCCCTCCTGCGCCACCCAGCGCGCGACCTCGGTGCACAGGAACGCCTTGCCGGCGTAGTAGACGTCATAGCCCGTGAAGGCGTCACGGAACGCGCGGGCGCGCTCGCGGAAGTCGACCTCGTCCAAGACGTACGCAGGGGTGTTGATGTTCGCGACCAGGTCGGGCACCGCGACCCCACCGACCGTGAGGACACCGCTCGCGTCCTTGGACGCCGTTGCCGACCACAGCGCCGGAACGAGGGCGTTGACGTCGTCCGGGGTCTTCAGCCACACCGGGGAGGTGCCGGTGAACGAGCCCGGCGATGCGTGCGCGCTCACATCCGCTCCGGAGCGGAGACCCCGAGCAGCCCGAGGCCGTTGGCGAAGACGGTGCGGGCGGCGGAGACGAGCGCAAGCCGGGCCAGGTTGACGGGGGCCACCGGCTCGTCGCCCTTGGGCAGCATCCGGCAGTCGTCATCGTCGTACCAGCGGTGGAAGATGCCGGCGGTGTCCTCCAGATAGCGAGCGACCCGGTGCGGCTCGCGCAGCTCGGCGGCGGTCGCGACCACGCGCGGCAGCTCGGCCAGCGCGCGCAGCAGCTCGCCCTCGCGCTCGTGGGTGAGCAGCGACGGGTCGAAGGTGTCGAGATCGATCGCCATGCCGTGGTCTGCGGCGTTGGCCATCATCCGGCAGGTGCGCGCGTGGACGTACTGCACGTAGTAGACCGGGTTGGCGCTGTCGGCCTTGGCCCACAGGTCCAGGTCGATGTCGATGTTGGAGTCGCTGGAGTAGCGGGCCAGCGCGTAGCGGGCGGCGTCGACCCCGATCGCCTCGACGATGTCGTCGATGGTGACCACGGTGCCGGCACGCTTCGACATCCGCATCGGCTGGCCGTCCTTGAGGAGGTTGACCATCTGGCCGATCAGGATCTCGAGGTTCTCGTGGGGGGTGTCGCCGAAGGCGGCGCACATCGCCATCATCCGGCCGACGTAGCCGTGGTGGTCGGCGCCCAGCATGATGAAGCAGCGGTCGAAGCCGCGCTCACGCTTGTCGAGGTAGTAGGCGAGGTCGCCGGAGAAGTAGGCCCCGTTGCCGTCGGCCTTGATGACGACGCGGTCCTTGTCGTCGCCGAACTTCTCGGTCGCGAGCCAGATCGCGCCGTCCTTCTCGTAGACGTTGCCGAGCTCCTTGAGCTTCTCGATGGCTCGGTCCACGGCGCCGGACTTGTGCAGGTTGTCCTCGTGGAAGTAGACGTCGAACTCGACGTTGAAGTCGTGCAGGCTCTGCTTGATCTCGGAGAACATCAGGTCGACGCCGATCGCGCGGAAGACCTCCTGCGGGTCGTCGCTCTCGAGCGCCTTCGGCTCCTTGGCGAGGACCTGCTTGGCGATCTCCTCGATGTACGCCCCGCCGTAGCCATCCTCCGGCACCGGCTTGCCCTGCGCCCAGGCCAGCAGCGAGCGCGCGAAGCGGTCGATCTGGCCGCCGTGGTCGTTGAAGTAGTACTCCCGGGTGACCTCGGCGCCGGACGCCTCCAGGACACGACCGAGCGCGTCGCCGACCGCGGCCCAGCGAACTCCGCCGAGGTGCAGCGGTCCGGTTGGGTTGGCGGAGACGAACTCCAGGTTGATGTTGTGTCCCGCGAAGGCGTCGTTGTTGCCGTAGGCGGCGCCGGCGGCGACGATCTCGGCCGCCAGCTTGCCCTGGGCGCCGGCCTCGACAGAGATGTTCAGGAAGCCTGGCCCGGCGATCTCGACGTCCGCGATCCCCTCGGTCGCCTTGAGCTTCTCAGCCACCTGCTCCCCGAGCGCGCGGGGGTTCATACCCGCCTTCTTGGCCAGCTGCAGCGCCACGTTGGTGGCGTAGTCGCCGTGACCCTTCTGCCGGGGTCGCTCCACCGTGACAGTGCTCGGGACGCCGTCGGGAAGGGTGATCGCACCCTCATCGACGAGCGCGGTGAGGACATCGACGACCGCGGTGGAAAGCTGCTCAGGAGTCACGAGGTCCAGCGTATAAGCGCCAGTCGGTTTCACCGTTATCCGTCCCAGCCTGTAGGGTTCCATCTGCACCACTCAGGTGGTGCATGCCTCCGTAGCTCAGGGGATAGAGCGCCGGTTTCCGGTACCGTAGGCCGCAGGTTCGATTCCTGCCGGGGGCACAGATGAAACCGCTGGGTGACCAGCGGTTTCTCTCATTTCGCGCGGCGGTCCAGGACCGGTTCCACGGCGAGCACCCCGATGACGGCGAGGGTCGCTGCGACTGCCACGCTCACCTCGCCGGCCCGGACGATCACGACGATCGCGGCGGCCGTCACGACGTACGGACGCAGGAACGTGCACGGGCCGAGGATGATCGCGGAGGCGAGGTATCTCAGCTCCCAGCGCAGGATCCCGTACGCCGCCAGCGCAAGCAGCACGACGGCAGCGAACGGCGCGATGATCAGCAGGAACAGGTCGGCGGCCGAGACGTACGCCTCGAGGTCCTGTCCCAGGAGCAGGTCGATCGCGAGAACGCCGACCGCTGCCGACGACAGCCACGGGAACAGGCGAACCCCGCGGAGCATGCCCACGTGGTCCTCGTGAGCGTGGTCGACCAGCCCGCTGCGGCCCTGAGCGGAGCGGAACCCGCTGAAGGCGGCGTCGAGGAGGCCGAGCAGCACGAGGACGACGAGACTCATCGACGCACGCCCACGAGCGGACGCAGCACGTCGAGCGCTCGCGGATGCCAACGCGAACCCTCCCGCACCTCGACGTCATGGTCCGGTGCACCACGGCTCGCGGCCGCGAGCAGCGTCTCGGCCGGATGCGCCCGGCGGGCCGACATCACGCCGTCGTGGCGGGAGACCGCCTCGCGCATCCGTGCCTGATGGAAGAGCCAGGCGCCCATAGTCGACCACAGGCACGGCGCGATGTCCCAGTGCGCGAATGCCGCGACGCCCAGTCGCGCCTGCGCGGCGAAGAACCCGTCGAGGTCCTCTGGAGCGAGGTGGTGCATGAGCCCGCTGGACACGACCACGGTCCGTGATCCGTCTTCGATGACGCCCCCGGGCTCGAACGCGTCAGCCGAGACGAACCGGCAGTCCAACCCCTCGAGCGCGGCCAGTCGCGAGGCCTCGGCGACGAGCACGGCGTTGAGGTCGACCCCGACCAGGTCGACGTGCGCGGGGAGCTCACCCCGGGCCGCGATCGAGCGCAGCACGTGCCCGAGCCCGCAGCCCACGTCGACGACTCGCACGGGCGCGGACCCGGCCGGAAGCAACGTACGCACCACGGAAGCCACTCGCCGGCCCAGCTGCAGCTCCTCCCCCAGCCGCTGCAGCTCCCGATGGATCCGCAGCCCGAGCGCGTCGATCGCCTCCGCGTCGAGGACTCCGTCGCGCGCAGGCAGCATGGAGACGACCTGCGCCGCGCGCACCTGACCCCGCGATCGCAGCAGCTCGACCGCATCGGCCCTGACCACCGCCGTACCCGAGCTCGACCAGAGCAGGTCGGTGATCTCCAACGGTCCGTCGCGCATGGCGGAAGTCAACACGAAGAGGCGCCAGAAGAAGCGCTTCGCCCCTTCAGTGTCGGCGCGTCAGCGCGCAGCGGCATCCTCGGCGAGCGTGTGTGCGACGAGGGCATTGGCGTGACCGTGCCCGAGGGCGTACTCGCTCTTCAGATGGGCCACGAGCTCCATGTGCTTGCTGCTCCCGTGGTCGCGGATGATCTGCTTCCACTCAGCGATCGGGCGGCCGTACTTCTTCTCGATGGACGGGAAGTAGGAGGCGGGGCCCTTCACCTGGTCGGTCATCTCTGGTCTCCTTGTGCGTGCGTGGCGACCATCGCCACTCACCAACGCGTCGAGCAGAGCATCGCCATCTCGACACGGATCGACAACAGAATTCGGGAGACGTACGTGACCAGCTATCCCCCAGCCCCTTGGCACATGCACGGATCGATGTGGCTCTCGGTCTACCGGCTCGGACACCATGTCGACGAGCGGCACCCGAAGGGCATCTACGCCGTCGCCCTGGTCGACTACACCGACCCCAGCCCGCTTACCTACCACGAGCTCCTCTCCGCCCGGGTGATCACCGCGTCCAACGGGAAGAAGGCGGTGAGCGTGGTCGACATCTGGGTGGACTCCCCCGACTCCGTGGCCGGCGGCCGTACGTTGTGGGCGATCCCGAAGGGGCTGGCCAAGTTCAGCGGAGGAGCCTCCACGAAGGGGCCGCTGGCGACCCACACCTGGGAGGCGAGCCACGACGAGGGCCCGATCGCCACCGCTAGGTTCAGCGACGTCACCCAGCTGGCTCCGCGCCTCCCGATGAAGGGCAACGTCGAGCAGCCCGGGATCGAGGAGCACCCTGACACCGCCTGGCTCACCATGGACGGCCGGGCCAGGCTCCTGCCCGCGCACGGCAGCTGGAACTTCGACCCCGACGGCCCCCTCGCCTACCTCCGCGACGCGACCAAGATCGGCTCGTTCCGCGGCAAGGACTTCGAGATCGCCTTCGGCTGAGCGAGGGTGTCGGTGGCTGCCGGTAGCGTCGAGGGACATGAATGCACTCCACATCGACTACCTCGAGCTCGCGGTCACCGACCTCCCCGGCTCGCGCGCCTTCTACGAGTCCGCCTTCGGCTGGTCCTTCAACGACTACGGCGGGATGTACGCCGGGATCGTCGGACCTGACGGCACGGACGAGAACGGCGGGATGTACGCCTCCGAGACCCCGGTCGCCCCGCTCCCGTTGATCCGCACGACCGATCTCGAGGCCGCGGTCTCGGCCGTCGAGAAGGCCGGCGGCACGATCACCGAAGTGCCCTACGACTACCCCGGCGGGCGCCGGTTCATCTTCACCGACCCGTCCGGGAATCGGCTCGGGGTCTACCAGCCTGCTGAGTAGTCCCGATATCTAAGGCTCGACCGGATTACCGGGAGCGCCCTAGACTCCGACCGCATGACCGACGCTACGCCGGCTCTGCTCGCGTATCTGTCCCGGTGGCTCGATGAGTCCCAGGGCGATCGCGACGCGGAAGCCGTTCTCTGGGGGAGAGTCGCGAAGGTGGGCGAAGAGGCCGGCGAGGCCATCGCCGCACTCATCGGAGCCACCGAGCAGGGCCCCCGACGATCCATCACCCACAGCTACGACGATGTCGTCGACGGGCTCTTCGACGCTGCGCTCACCGCGATGACGGCGGTCGAGCAGATCGCCGGCGCCGAGCGCGCCGGCGCGCCGACCTAGGACTTGCGCTTCGCGGCCTTCCGCTGAGCGCGGAGGCGGCGCTCCTCGGCGTACATCGTCTCGGCCTCCTCCAGCGTGGGAGCCGAGCCGCCGTACGCCTTCGGCAGCCACCACGAGCCCGGGGGCTGCTCCTCGGCCGGGTGCGCCTTGATCAGCCGGTCGAGCATGCCCTCCATCTGCGCCTTGAGCGCAGCCGTCTCGGCGGCCGGGTCCTCCCCGGTCACCGGCAGCGGCGGGCCGATCTCGATGCCGACGGTCTTGTGCCGCGACAGGTCGACCTTCTGGCCCTTGGTCATGATCCGCTGGGTGCCCCACAGCACGACCGGGATCAGCGGGACGCCGGCCTCGGCGGCGATGCGTACGGTGCCGGTCTTGAGGTCCTTGATCAGGAACGAGCGCGAGATCGTGGCCTCGGGGAAGATCCCGACGACCTCACCCTTCTGGAGATAGTCGACGGCCTTCTTCATCCCGGCCGCGCCGTAGCTGCGGTCGATCGGGATGTGGTGGAACGAGCGCATCACCGGGCCGCCGACGGGGTGGTCGAAGACCTCCTTCTTGGCGATGAAGCGGGTCAGCCGGCCCCGCTCGGCCCCGGGGAAACCGGCCATGACGTAGTCGACGAAGGAGAGGTGGTTGACCGCCAGGAGGGCGCCGCCCTTCTCCGGGATGTGCTCCGCGCCGGTCATGTTGATCTTGATGTCGCCGAGCTTGAACCAGGTGCGAGCCGCGGCGATCGTGACCGGATAGCTGATGTCCATGGGCGAATCGTGTCACGTAGCGATGAACTCCGTCCGACTAGCCTCGCCACGTGAGCACCCTTTACGTGACGACGACCGACGGGCTCCGGCTGGCCGTCACCGACTTCGGGTCTCGCGGCGACACCCGCCCGACGGTGGTCTGCGTCCACGGCTACCCCGACAACTCCAGCGTGTGGCTCCCGTTGGTCAGGATCCTCGGCAGCGAGCTGCGAATCGTGACCTACGACGTACGCGGCCACGGCAGCTCGCAGGCGCCGGCCGCCCGCGAGGGCTACCTGATCGAGCAGCTCAACGCCGACCTCCAAGCCGTCATCGACGCGGTGAGCCCGGCGGCGCCGGTGCACCTGCTCGCCCACGACTGGGGATCGACCCAGACCTGGGACGCGGTCGCCGGCAACGTACCGTCCGAACGGATCGCGTCGTTCACCTCGATCTCCGGACCGAGCCTCGATCAGACCGGTGCCTGGCTGCGTACGCCCGGCCGAACCGCCCGCGGAGTGCTCGAGCGTCTGAAGCAGGGCGCCGGGTCGGCCTACATCGGGTTCTTCCAGGCACCGCTGCTTCCCGAGCTCGCCTGGCGTTCGGGCGTGCTCGACCGGGTCGTCGGCGGCTCGGCGCACGACCGCACCCGCTCCGACCGGATCAACGGCCTGGAGCTCTACCGGGCCAACGCGATCGCCCGGATGGCCCGCCCGCAGCCTCGCCCCGTGACGGTCCCCGTCCAGGTCATCGCCCCGATCGGCGACGCCTACGTCAGCCGTGCGCTGGCGGCCGAGGCGCCCAGGCCGTACGTCACAGACCTGACCGTCCACGAGATCGAGGGCTCTCACTGGGTGGTCGCCGACCACCCCGAACGGGTCGCGCCGCTGGTGCGCGACTTCGTGAGGGCGAGAAGCTAACCGCGGCAGCCGCGGTTGAGCCTGCCGTCGTGGCGGGCGTCGTTGCCCATCGCGCGGGCCGCCCCGACGTTGGGAAACACCACGCTGGCGGCGCCGGCGTTGCCGATCCCGCCGGGAACGACACAGGTGCGGACCTTGCCCGGGTTGATCGCGGCGACCGCGTGAGCGAGCTGGTAGAGGTCGCGGCCGGAGAGGCCGGTGGTGTGCATCTTCTTCATCACCAGTGCGACGCCCTTGGCCATGAAGCCGGTCTCGTTCTGCCGGGCGACGATCTTGCGATGGATGCCGCGGATGACCCGAGACTGGTTGGCCGAGCGGTCGAAGTCGCCGCCGGGCAGCGTCTTGCGGGCCCGCGCGAAGTCGACCGAGTGCGGGCCGCTGATGTGGATGCGGCCCTTCTTGAAGCCGTAGCGCGCGACGTAGGGGTCGCTGAAGGCGCGTGGATTGTCGACGTCGACCCCGCCGATCCCGATCACCAGGTCGCTCATGCCGGAGAAGGAGGTGACGAAGACGTACTGCGGCTGCACGCCGACCAGGTTGCCGACCGCCCGGCCCATCAGCTTCGGGCCGCCCGCGGTCAGCGCCTCGTTGATCTTGGAGCGGCCGTGGCCGGGGATGTTGACGTAGGAGTCACGCGGGATCGAGATGTCCGTCGCGTAGCCGGTGGACGGGTTGAAGCCGATCAGGTGCAGCGCGTCGCCACGGGTGCGGGTGACCTTCTGGCCGGGACGGGCGTCCGAGCCGACGGCCAGGACCCAGATGGTGCCGCCCTTGCGGGTGTGCTGGGCGACGTCGAGACCCTTGGCCCACTTGGTCGCGATCAGCTCGGCCCGCGGCTCGGCGACCTGGGCGTCCGGCACCAGGAAGGCGGTCGTCGCGAGCACCAGGCCGAGCGCGAGGGTGGTCAGGAGGCGGCGGCGTACGGACTTCGTCATGCGGTTCACGACTTGTCTCCGGACTTGCTGGACGAGGACGGGCTGGGCGAGGTGGACGGCGCCGAGGACGGGTCCAGCGCCGGCTTCTCCTCGCGGGTGATGTTGAAGCCGAAGACGGCCCAGGAGCTCTTGGTCGGCACCAGGTCGAGGCTGCCACGGACGGTCTGACGGGCCTCGCGCTCACCAGTGGTGTCGTAGACCAGCCGCACCCGTGCGACCGCGCCGACCGGGTAGTTGTTGTTGGCCAGCAGATCGACGTGGACGTCGCTGGAGACCACCTCGACGCCGTCGATGTGGGGAGCGATCGTGGCGCTGCTCATCAGACTCATCTGCTTGCCGGCCTGGGCGATCGAACCCTTGGAGAAGCCCGGAAATGACGTCGCGGTGAAGGTGGCGGTGGCGCGCGGAAAGTCACCCCCGACGTACGCAGCCTGCAGCCAGCGGTCGACGACCGCGGCGACGTTCGTGGCGACCGCCTGGTGCCGGCTCTTGGGGAACCTGCCCTGCACGTGGATGAGCTTGGCCGCCGATTTCACCGTGGCCGGCGGGGGCGCCGACGGGGACGGCGAGGCCGCAGGCTTGTCGGGCTCGCCACCGCATCCGGCAAGTGCCACGGTGCCGGCCAGGGCCGCCGCGGTGAGGGCCGTTGCGACGCGCCGGCCGCTCGAACGACCGGGCCTCGTGCTGCTGCTCGTCATGTGGGGAATCCGCCTCGTCGACCTGCTCTGGGACCGGGCCACTGTACGCACAACGACCCGGGTGGCAACTCACCCGGCAGGTAACGCAAGATGTGTGACGGATTACATCCTGTCCACAGGTGGAGCCTGCATCGGGCATTTGCGTGTTCGGGGGGATAGCCTTGCCCGTGGGCAACCCATTTCTTACAGTGCGAAAATTCGGAAGAGGCGAATCAAGCCGTGTCCTCAGGCACCCCGTCCCCCAACACTGCCGACATCCCAGCGGAATTCGGCGCCAACGAGTGGCTGGTCGAGGAGATGTACGACCAGTACACGAAGGATCCCAGCAGTGTTGACCCCGTGTGGGTGAAGTTCTTCGAAACAAACGGACAGCCGGGCGCGTCGCCGAACGGTGCCTCGGCCCCGGCCACGCCCGCTGCCAAGTCTCCGGTCCCGACCGCTCCGGCCGACGCTCCGGCCAACGCGCCCGCGCCGACCACCCCTGCCTCGACCGAGGCGCCGGTGGCGAAGGCGGCTCCGGCCCCCAAGGCCAAGCCGCGCCCGGCCGCCCAGGCCGCCGAGCCGGCCAAGGGCACCGCGACGCCCACCCCTAAGGACGCCCCGAAGCCGACCGCCGTAGCGGTCACCGACGAGCCGACCTACACCACCCTGCGCGGCATCCCTGCCGCCACCGCCAAGAACATGGACGTGTCGCTCTCGGTGCCGACCGCGACCTCCGTGCGCAACATGCCGGTCAAGCTGCTGTGGGACAACCGCACCGTCATCAACAACCACCTGAAGCGCGCTCGCGGCGGCAAGGTCTCCTTCACCCACCTCATCGGCTACGCCATCATCAAGGCGATCAAGGCGATGCCGGCGATGAACAACACCTACGCTGAGATCGACGGCAAGCCGACCCAGGTGACCCCGCCGCACATCAACCTCGGTCTGGCCATCGACCAGCAGAAGAAGGACGGCACCCGGCAGCTCGTCGCACCGTCCATCAAGGGCTGCGAGCTGATGGACTTCGCCGGTTTCTGGACTGCGTACGAGGACATCGTCCGCAAGGCCAAGGACAACAAGCTGTCCATGGCCGACTACTCCGGCACCACGGTGAGCCTGACCAACGTCGGCGGCATCGGCACCAACAACTCGGTGCCGCGGCTGATGCAGGGCCAGGCCGCGATCATCGGCGTCGGCTCGATGGACTACCCGCCCGAGTTCCAGGGCGCCTCCCCCTCGAAGCTCGCCCAGAACGCGGTCTCGCGGATCATGACGATGACCTCGACGTACGACCACCGGGTCATCCAGGGCGCGCAGTCGGGCGAGTTCCTGGCGACCGTGCACAAGCTGCTGCTCGGTGAGAACGACTTCTACGACGAGATCTTCGCGTCGCTGCGGATCCCCTACGAGCCGATCCGCTGGAACCAAGACATCGACACCACCCACGACGACCAGATCTCCAAGCAGGTCAAGGTCGGCGAGATCATCCACGCCCACCGCGTGCGTGGTCACATGATGGCCGACACCGACCCGCTGGAATACAAGCAGCGTTCGCACCCCGACCTGCAGATCGAGTCGCACGGCCTGACGCTGTGGGACCTCGACCGCGAGTTCCCGGTCGGCTCCTTCGCCGGCGGCCGCAAGCCGTTCATGAAGCTGCGCGAGATCCTCGGTGTCCTGCGTGACTCCTACGTCCGCACCACCGGCATCGAGTACATGCACATCCAGGACCCCGAGCAGCGCCGGTGGATCCAGGACCGCGTGGAGCGGCCCTACGACAAGACCCCGCGCCAGGAGCAGCTCCGGATCCTGTCGAAGCTCAACGAGGCCGAGGCCTTCGAGACCTTCCTGCAGACCAAGTTCGTCGGCCAGAAGCGGTTCTCCCTCGAGGGCAGCGAGACCGCGATCCCGGTCATCGACGAGGTCTGCGAGGCCGCCGCCGAGGCCGGTCTGGACGAGGTCACGATCGGGATGGCCCACCGCGGCCGCCTCAACGTGCTCGCCAACATCGTCGGCAAGTCCTACAACCAGATCTTCCGCGAGTTCGAGGGCAACATCGACCCGCGCACGGTCCAGGGCTCCGGCGACGTGAAGTACCACCTCGGTGCCGAGGGCGAGTTCCTCTCCGACCTGGGCGACAAGATCAAGGTCTCCGTCGCCGCCAACCCGTCCCACCTCGAGACCGTCGACCCGGTCCTGGAGGGCATCGCCCGCGCCAAGCAGGACGTGCTCGACCAGGGCGCCGTCTTCCCGGTCCTGCCGCTGCTGGTCCACGGTGACGCCGCCTTCGCCGGTCAGGGTGTGGTCGCGGAGACGCTCAACCTGTCCCAGCTGCGTGGCTACCGCACCGGTGGCACCGTGCACCTGGTCATCAACAACCAGGTCGGGTTCACCACCTCGCCGGGCTCGTCGCGCTCCTCGCTGTACGCCACCGACGTCGCGCGGATGGTCCAGGCGCCGATCTTCCACGTCAACGGCGACGACCCCGAGGCCTGCGTGCGCGTCGCGCGGCTCGCCTTCGAGTACCGCCAGGCGTTCAACAAGGACGTCGTCATCGACCTCATCTGCTACCGCCGCCGCGGTCACAACGAGGGCGACGACCCGTCGTTCACCCAGCCGATGATGTACGACCTGATCGAGCAGAAGCGCTCGGTCCGCAAGCTCTACACCGAGTCGCTGATCGGCCGTGGTGACATCACGATCGAGGAGGCGGAGCAGGTGCTGGCCGCCTACCAGGCTCGCCTGGAGCAGGTCTTCACCGAGGTGCGCGAGGCCGACAAGATGCCGCAGGCCTGGGAGACCGTCCCGGACTACCCCGAGAAGCCTGCCGGCGAGACCGTCACCGCGATCACGCAGGACGTGCTGAAGCGGATCGCGGATGCGTACGTCACCCCGCCGGAGGGCTTCACGGTCCACCCGAAGGTGATGCCGCAGCTGCAGCGGCGCGCGACACAGATCTCCGACGGTGGCATCGACTGGGCCACCGGCGAGACGCTCGCCTTCGGTTCGCTGCTGCTCGACGGCCGCCCGGTGCGGCTGGCCGGTCAGGACTCGCGTCGCGGCACCTTCGTGCAGCGCTTCGCGACCATGATCGACCGCAAGAACGCCGATGAGTGGACGCCGCTGAACAACCTGAGCGAGGAGCAGGCGAAGTTCTACGTCTACGACTCGCTGCTCTCCGAGTACGCCGCCCTCGGCTTCGAGTACGGCTACTCCGTGGCTCGCCCCGATGCGCTGACCATGTGGGAGGCGCAGTTCGGTGACTTCGTCAACGGCGCCCAGTCGGTCATCGACGAGTACATCTCGGCGGGCAAGACCAAGTGGGGCCAGGACTCCGGCGTCGTGCTGCTGCTGCCGCACGGCTACGAGGGACAGGGTGCCGACCACTCCTCGGCTCGCATCGAGCGGTTCCTCACGCTGTGTGCCGACGAGGCCATGGTCGTGGCTCAGCCGTCCTCCCCGGCGTCGTACTTCCACCTGCTGCGCACCCACACCCTCGGCGAGGAGCACCGCCCGCTGATCGTCTTCACCCCGAAGTCGATGCTGCGTCGCAAGGACGCGGCGTCACAGCCGGCCGAATTCACCTCGGGTTCGTTCCAGCCGGTCATCGCCGACACCGAGGCCGACGCCTCGAAGGTCAGCACCGTGCTGGTCGTCTCCGGCCGGCTGACCTGGGACCTCGTCGTCGAGCGTAGGAAGCGGGAGCGCGAGGACGTCGCGATCGTCCGCGTCGAGCAGCTCTACCCGTGGCCGACCGAGGAGCTGGCGACAGAGCTCGCGAAGTACCCGGACGCCAAGGTCAAGTGGGTTCAGGACGAGCCCTACAACCAGGGCCCGTGGCCGAGCTACTACCTCAACGTGGTTCCCGACCTGGACCGCGAGGTCGAGCCGATCACCCGCCCGGCCTCCTCCACCACCGCCGTCGGCACCATCAAGCGGCACACGGTCGAGCAGAAGGAGCTCATCGAGCGCGCCTTCGCCTGATCGCACGGCCAGCGGAGCGCGACGAAGGAGCGCTCCGCGTCGGCCGGGCGGGTTGAGCGAGCGCGCGGCCGAGCCTGCGAGGCCGTGACCGCGAGTCGAAACCCACACAGCACGTTCGAAAGGCCCCTCGGTGGAGACACCGAGGGGCCTTCGTACGTCTCGTCTCAGACGGGGACCGGGACCGGTTCCTCGCTCAGACCGATCTTGCGGTGCAGGCGTCGCAGCGGCTTCGGCGCCCACCAGGCGGCCTCCCCCAGCACGCGCATGGCCGCGGGCAGGAGGATCCCGCGGATGAGGAACGCGTCGATGAGGATCGCCAGCCCGACCCCGAGGCCGAAGAACTTCATGAAGCTGATGTCGCTGACCAGGAACGCGAAGAAGCTGGTCGCGATCAGCGCGGCGGCCGTGGTGACGATCCGGCCGGTGTGGGCCAGCCCCTGGACGACCGCCTCGACGTTGCCCAGGCCGCGGCGCCGCATCTCGGTGATCCGGCCGAGCACGAACACCTCGTAGTCCATCGACAGCCCGAACGCGATGACCAGGAGCAGCACGACCATCGAGACGTTGAGCGGCATGGCGGTGAAGCCGAGGAGGTCGGCGCCCATGCCCTCCTGGAAGATCGCGATCGTTGCCCCGAGGGTCGCGCCGAGGCCGATGATGTTGAGCGCCAACGCTCGTAGCGGCTGGACCAGGCTCCCGGTGAAGAGGAACAGGATGATCACCATGGCGATGGCGAGCCCGCCGAACGCGTACGGGAGCTTGGCGCCGATCGCGTCGAGGGAGTCCAGCAGCTCAGCGGCACCGCCTCCGACCAGGGCGTCGGCGTCGGCTGGCGCCGGGACTGCGCGTATGTCTCGGACCAGGTCACGGGCCTCCGCGGACTGGCGGTCGAGCTGGTTGACGACGGCTAGCTGGTCCGCGCCGTCGCCCGGCGGGACGGCCGGCGTCTTCGAGACGAGGGTGCCGTCGGCGTACGTCCCGAGACGGGTGTCGACGCGGTCGACGTCATCGACGCGGGAGAGCTCCGCGGCGTAGGTCTCGAGGTCGTCGTCCGCGACAGCCGAGGTCGTCACCACCGTGATCGGGCTGGTGCCGTCACCGTCGAACTCCTCGCGGAGCAGGTCCCCTGCCTGACGACTGCCGGCTGTCGTCGGAAGAACCCGGTCGTCGGGGGTGCCGAACTCGATGCCCGCAAGGGGTGCAGCCATCGCGAGCAGGACGGCAACGACAGGAAGAGCAACCCAGGGGCGGCTGGTGACGAATCGCGCCAGGCGGGTCCAGGACGGAGCCGCGCCACCGCGCAGTCCGCGCACGCCGGGGATCCGGAGCGCATCGATGCGGTCACCGAGGAGCGCGATCGTGGCGGGGAGCAGCACCACGGCGACGACGGCGGTGATCACCATGACCCCGATTCCGGCGTAGGCCGAGGAGCGCAGGAAGTAGAGGGGAAAGATCAGCAGCGACGCCAACGAGATCGCGACCGTGGACGCGCTGAAGACGATGGTCCGCCCGGCGGTCTCCACGGCCCGCACCACCGCATCTGCGTGCGCTGATCCGGCTGCTCGTTCCTCCCGCACACGGGCCACCATCAGCAGGCCGTAGTCCACAGCGAGACCGAGCCCGAGGCCGGTCGTCACATTGAGGGCGTAGATGGAGACGTCGGTGAACGAGCCGAGCACGGAGAGCTCTGCGAAGGTTCCTGCGATGGCGAAGCCGCCGACCGCGAGGGTGATGACGGCAGCCACGATGTTGCCGAAGGCCAGCATGAGCAAGGCGATCATCAGCGGGATCGCGATGGCCTCGGCGAGGCCGAGGTCGCTGCCGAGCTGGCCGCTGATCTCCTCGAAGGTGGCGAGCTGGCCACCGACATGGACTGTCGTGGCGTTGTCGGTGGCGCTGGTATCGGTGTAGCGGTCGATCACCGCAGCAGCGTCGGTCTCGTCCGGGTCCTCGGCGCCGACGGAGATCAGTCCGTGCGCACCGTCCTCGGAGACCATCCCCGGACCGGGCGCATCGAGATACGAGACGACGTCGGTGAGCTCGTCGTCGGTCCGAAGACGATCGACAAGCGCCTGGGCGTCCTTCGCGGCCGCGCCTTCGGTCACGGCGCCACCGCCGGTGCTGACGATGAGGACGAATCCGGCGTCGTTGCCGAATCCCTCCTCGAGAGCGACGGCGGCCCGGCTGGTCTCCGAAGCGGGGTCATCGAAGCCCGCGTCGTCGAGCTTGCCGAAGGCCGAGGTGGCCAGATAGATCGCGCCGAGGAGAGCGACCAGGCCGATCACCAGGACCCGGCGTGGATTTCGCACCACGAGGGTGCCGAGTCGGTGGAACATGAGTCCTCCAGCGGAATGTGTGCAGATGTAAACTTGGCAGGTGTTAACTTTCCCTTCGATGTGGGCAGGTGTCAACATGAATTCCGTGAATTCTTCAGTGAGCTCGGACGAGGGCGCTCGGCCCTACCACCACGGCGACCTCCGCAACGCGTTGGTCGATGCGGCCGCGACGCTCGCCGAGCAGGGCGGCCCGGACGCGGTGACGATCCGCGCGGCTGCCCGCTCGGTCGGAGTGACTCCGACCGCCACCTACCGCCACTTCGCCAACCAGTCCGACCTGCTCCATGCGGCCAAGCACGAGGCGATGGAACGGCTCACCGCGACGATCCTCGAGCTCCTCGCCGCCGAGACTCCCGCACCCGACCCGGCAGAGGCCGCAGTGCAACGGCTCGCCGCGGCGGGGCGGGGATACGTCCACTTCGCACTCGCCCAGCCGGGGCTGTTCCGCACCGCCTTCTGCCGGCCCCAGCTGGGCGACGAGCACCCGCCGGAGGAGATCTCCGCGATCCTCGCCGAGGCCCCGCCGTACGCCTTCCTCACCACCGCTCTCGATGACCTGGTCGAGGCCGGCTGGCTAGCGGCCGATCTCCGTCCCGATGCCGAGACGGGCGCCTGGGCCGCGGTCCACGGCCTCGCGGTCCTCTTCGTCGACGGGCCCTATCGCCACGTGCCCGAGCCCGATCGCGACGGGCTCATCAACGCCACCCTCGGCATGGTCGTACGCGGCCTCTCCGGCGGTCCGGCCTCCGACTCACCGCTGAACGCAGAATGAAAGACTGAGCGCATGTATTTCACCGACCGCGGCATCGAGGAGCTCGTCACCCGTCGGGGCGACGAGGAGGTCACCCTCGCCTGGCTGGCCGAGCAGCTCCAGGCCTTCGTCGACGTACACCCCGAGCACGAGACCCCCATCGAGCGCCTGGCCACCTGGCTGGCCCGCCTGGACGACCCCGAAGACTAACCCGCCGCGCTGGTCGAGCCGCCGGAGCCGCTAGGCGGAGGCGTGTCGAGACCAACACGGCATGTGACTGTGTTGGTCTCGACACCGCTCGCTAGCGCTCGCGGGCTCGACCAGCGCGGCGCGGCCTATTCGGGGAGGTCTTTTTCGGCTCGCTTGGCGGCGGCGCGGAGCTCGAAGAGCTCGGTGGCGAGGCCGCCGATGGCACCGGCCACGTCGCGTACGGCGCCGGTGATGATCATGGTGACCTGGCCGACCGTGGTCGCGGTGACCTCGACGGCGCTCTGCGCGACATCCTTGCGGATCTCGTTCTTGCTCAGCTCAGGCTCCATGACAACCCATTGTGGCTGGTCGGGCGTCATGCCGCGACCCCCTCGAGGACCGGGGTGGGCTCCGCCGCGGCGGCGGCCTCCGACTTGCGGTCGGGGAGGGCGTACTTGCAGATCTTCTTGAAGACACCGAACAGCTGCTTGCGCAGCGGGCCGGTGTTGTAGGCCAGGCCGTAGCGCTCGCAGATCTCGCGGACCTCCTCGGCGATCTCCGGGTAGCGGCGCGCCGGGAGGTCGGGGAAGAGGTGGTGCTCGATCTGGTGGGAGAGGTTGCCGGACATGATGTGGAAGGTGCGGCTACCGGTGATGTTGGCCGATCCGAGGAGCTGGCGGTAGTACCAGTGACCCTGGGTCTCGTCCTCGCACTCCTCCTGCGAGAAGGAGGCGACGCCGGCCGGGAAGTGGCCGCAGAAGATGATGTTGAACGTCCAGATGTTGCGGATGATGTTGGCGGTGAAGTTCCCCGCGAAGGTGAGCGGCGCCAGCGGACCGGTGAGCAGCGGGAACAGGACGTAGTCCTTCAGCGTCTGCTTCTTCACCTTCCGCCAGATCCGGGCGCCGATCTCCTTGTTCTCGGCCCAGGTGCGGCGACCCGCGACGAGCTCATCGACCTCGAGGTCGTGCATCGCCACACCCCACTCGAAGAACGTCATCAGCAGGAACGCGTAGAGCGGGTTGCCGAGGTAGTAGGGGTGCCACTTCTGGTCCTCGTCCATCCGGAGGATCCCGTAGCCCACGTCGCGGTCCTTGCCCACGATGTTCGTGAACGTGTGGTGCATGTAGTTGTGGCCGTACTTCCAGTTCTCGGCCGGCGCCATCGTGTCCCAGTCGAACATGCGGGAGTTGAGGTCGGGGTCGCCCATCCAGTCGTACTGGCCATGCATGACGTTGTGCCCGATCTCCATGTTGTCGAGGATCTTGGAGATCGACAGGCAGGCGACGGCCGGGACCCAGCCGATCACGGGCAGGTAGAAGAGCGCGCGGCCGGCGAGCTCGAAGGCACGCTGCTTCTTCACGATGTCGTAGATGTACGCCGAGTCCTCCTCGCCCAGGTCGGCGACGATCCGCTGGCGGATCGCCTCCATCTCGGCGCCGAACGCCTCCAGCTCCTCAGGGCTCAGTCGGCGGTTTCCGGTCTTCTCAACACTGGTCATGGGTATCTCCTCGAAGGAATCGTCAGAGGTCCACGGAGCAGTCGCCCTCGGGCGTGCTCACGCAGATCCGGATCTGTTCGTCAGGGAGCTCGGATGTCTCGCCGGTCAGGACGTTGCGGACCCGTCCGGAGCTCTTGTTGGTCACGCAGGAGAAGCAGATCCCCATCCGGCAGCCGGACTCCGGGGTCAGCCCCGCGGCCTCGGCCTGGTCGAGGATCGTCGCACCGTCGTTGGCGACGGACTTGCCGGTGCGGGCGAACTCCATCTCGCCTCCGGCGACACCGGCGGTCCGAGGCGGCTTGAAGTACTCCACGCGGAGCGACTCGGTGCCTGCGTACGCCGCCTGGGCCGCCTCGATGAGCGACGCCGGCCCGCAGGCCCACGTCGGCACCTCGCGAAATCCCGGGACGAGCTTCTCGAGCAGCGCCGGCGAGAGGTAGGGCGCACCGTCAGAGGTATGCATGATGTGCAGGTCGACGCCGTGGCCCTGGCGACGGATCTCGTCGAGCTCGTCGGCGAAGATCTGGCGGTCGGCGCTGGGCGCCCAGTGCAGGAAGGTGACCTTGCCCCGGTGCGTACGCCGCTGCAGGGAGCGCAGCATCGACATCACCGGCGTGATGCCGGAGCCACCCGAGATCAGGACGATGTGCTCGGGCACCCGGTCGGGAAGGACGAAGTCGCCCTCGGCCTGGGACAGGTGGACGAGGGTGCCGACGGTGGCCCGCTCGGTGAGGAACTTGGAGATGCTGTAGGGAGTCGCGTGCTCGTCCTCATGGGCGCGCACCGTGATGGTGAGCGGCTCGCCCGGCTTGCTCTCGGTGTTGGAGACGGTGAAGACGCGGGTGGTACGCCGCCCCTCCCCCGTGTCGATGCCGACGCTGACGTGCTGGCCGGCGCGGTGACCGCGCCAGGTCGAGGTGGGCTGGAGAGTCACGGTCGCCACCCGGGGCGCGCCAGGCGCGCTCACCTCCGGGTGGATGTCGGTGATGCGAGCACGCACCTCGTGCGCTGCCAGCATCGGGTTGATCTGGGTGAGGTAGCGGTCGATGCCATGCGGGGAGGCGAGCGCCGCAACCGTGCGGGAGCGGAGGATCCGGCCGCCGAGGTCGAGTGCCATGTGTTTCGCCTTTCAGTGAACATCTGTACACCGACAACGATGGCGGGTCATCACTGCACGCGTCAAGACACCGCGCACGTGGTTCAGATCACGGTGTACAGGTGTGCACCTGACGCCTCCCTGCTCGCTGCGCCTAGGATGGTCTGGTGATCGAGACGGGTACCGAGCCGGAGAGCCGTGCGGAGCGCAAGCTCCGGACCCGGAGGGCGATCCTCGACGCGACGCTGGAGCTGTGCGCCGACAGCTCGCTGACAGCGCTGTCGCTACGTCAGGTCGCCAAGCAGGTCGGCATCGTGCCGACCGCTTTCTACCGCCACTTCGACTCCATCGAGTCGCTCGGCCTGGCCTTGGTCGAGGAATCCTTCGACTCGCTGCGAGACCTGTTTCGCGACGTACGCCGCAACGCCCGGGCCGACCAGGATATCGTCGACGGCTCGATCGATGCCCTCGTCGACCACGTTCACCGGCGCCGCGACCACTTCGGGTTCATCGCCCGCGAGCGCGTCGCCGGGCCGCGTTCGGTGCGCGAGGCCATCCACCGCGAGATCGAGCTCTGCGAGCGCGAGCTCGCCACCGACCTGGCGCTGATGACCGGCACCGACATCTGGACGGCCAAGGACCTGCATGTGCTCTCGTCGCTCTTCGTGACGGTCCTGGTCGCCACCGCGGAGCAGATCCTCTCCACCACTCGCCCCGAGCAGGAGGCACAGATCGTCGCCACCGTGCGGACCCAGCTGCGGATGCTGCTGGTCGGCGTCTACCAGTGGCGCTCGGAGGGCTAGGAGCTCAGCAGCCGCAGGCCGTGGCCTCGCGACCGTGCTCGCACAGCTCGGCGAGCTCGGCGTCGAGATCGGCGTCAGGTGACGTCACCGGCTCCTCGGGCGCCTCTGCCCGAGCCGGCAGCAGAACGGCCATCACGACCACGATCAGCGCGAGCGCTGCGCTGACCATGAATGCGGCTTGCAGACCGCTGACCTGCGCCGCGATCGCACCGACCTCGTCGATGACCTGGTCGCTGCGTACCGACATCACGGTCACGGCCAAGGCGGTGCCGAACGCGGCCGCGACCTGCTGGAGCGTGCCCAGGATCGAGGAGCCGTGGGAGTAGAGGTGGGACGGCAACGACCCGAGGCCGAGGGTGAAGACCGGGGTGAAGGCCGCGGCCAGGCTGACCATCAGGACCAGGTGCAGCACCAGGATGAGCCAGTAGGGCGTGGTGAGCGAGATCTGGGAGAACCCGGCGAGAGCGACGACGATGCCGACGGAGCCAGGGATGACGAGCACCCGGCCGCCGCGCGCGTCGAAGATCCGCCCGACCGTCGGTCCGAGGAGGCCCATCGCGAGACCGCCCGGCATCACCAGGAGCCCGGTGTAGAGCGGGGAGAGCCCGCGCACGGTCTGCAGGTAGAGCGGCAGCAGGATCATCGAGCCCATCATCGCCAGGAACGCGATCGCCATCAGGACCAGTGCCTTGGTGAAAGTCGGGTGCAGGAAGGCGCGCAGGTCCAGCAGCGGCGAACCGATGCGCTGCAGGCGCAGCTGACGGAGCACGAACGCGAGGATCAGCACCGCACCGAAGGCGGCGATGATCACGGGACGCCCGACCTCACCCTCGGCGAACCGGCTCAGTCCGTAGACGAGCGATCCGAAGCCGAGCGCGGCGATGACCACCGATGCCCAGTCCACGCTCGTCTTCGACGTCTCACCGACGTTCTCCAGCCGGCGCAGCCCGGACCAGGCCACGCCGATGGCGATCGGCAGGACCAGCAAGAAGAGCAGCCGCCACGACCCGAAGCCCAAGATCAGTCCGGAGATCGTCGGCCCCAGCGCCGGCGCGACCGAGATCGCCATGGTGACGTTGCCCATCACCCGGCCCCGGTCGCTCTCGTCGACGACCGTCATCAGCGTGGTCATCAGCAGCGGCATCATCACCGCGGTGCCGGCCGCCTGGATGACTCGGCCGGCGAGCAGGATGCTGAAGACCGGCGCGATCGCCGAGATCAGGGTGCCGGCGATGAAGACGCCCATCGCCGTGGCGTACGCGGTCCGGGTCGTCACCCGCTGCAGGAACCAGCCGGTCACCGGGATCACCGACGCCATGGTCAGCATGAACGCGGTCGAGACCCACTGGGCGGCGTGCTCGGTGACCCCGAAGCTGTTCATCAGGTTCGGGATCGCGTTGAGCATGATCGTCTCGTTGAGGATCACCACGAAGGTGGCCAGCACGAGCAGGTTGATGACGGCAGGCGTACGCCGCTTCTCACCGTCCACGGGACGATGCGATGTTGTGACGGCAGCAGTCATTGCGAGTTCCTCGGGTCGTACGCAGGGGCCCGTTGCCGCCCGCTCTCATACATAGATCGAACGGGCGGGGCCGATTTCGACATCACGCCTCGAGAAACTTTCCGAGCCCCCGCCGGCGATACTCAATGGTCCCTTGCAGAACCGACGGGAGTCGAACGATATTCCGTACGTCACATTGCGCTGCGTCACATTGCGCTACGTCACGTACTCCGCGTCACAGAGTGAAGACGACCTTCCCGAAGAGCTCACCGGCGTGCATCGCCTCGAACCCGGCCTTGGCCTCGGTCAGCGGCATGGTGCGGTCGATCAGCGGCCGGGTGCCGGTCGCCTCGAGAAGGGAGACCAGGCTCGCCAGCTCGTTGCGGGTGCCCATCGTCGAGCCGATCACCTTCAGCTGCAGGAAGAAGATGTTGGTCAGCAGCGCGTCGTCGAGGTTCGCCCCGGACGTGGTGCCGCTGATGATGATCGCCCCGCCCGGACGCAGCGAGCGCACCGAGTGCTTCCAGGTCGCGCGGCCAACCGTCTCGATCACGGCGTCGACCTTGACCGGCAGCCTCTCCCCCGACGGCAGGGCCTCATGGGCACCGAGCTCGAGGGCCCGCTTCTGCTTCGCCTCGTCACGCGAGGTCGCGTAGACCTTGAGGCCGGCCGCCCGCGCGAGCGTGATCGCCGCGGTCGCCACTCCCCCACCAGCGCCCTGCACCAGCACCGAGTCGCCCGCCTTGAGCCCACCCTGGGTGAACAGCATCCGGTAGGCCGTCAGCCACGCCGTCGGCAGGCATGCTGCCTCCTCGAAGGACATCCCGGCGGGCTTCGCCACCACGTTGCGCCGCGGCACGACGACCTTCTCGGCGAACGTGCCCTGGTGACGCTCGGAGAGCAGTGATCGCTTCGGGTCGAGGGTCTCGTCGCCGGTCCAGTCGGGCGAGGAGATCACCGAGTGCACCACGACCTCGTTGCCGTCCTCGTCGAGCCCGGCGGCGTCGCAGCCCAGGATCATCGGCAGAGCCTCGGCCTTGAGCCCGACCCCCTGCAGCGACCAGAGGTCGTGGTGGTTGAGCGAGGCCGCCTTGACGGTGACCGTCGTCCACCCGTCCGGCGCGACCGGGTCAGGCCGCTCCCCGAGCACGAGGCCGGAGATCGGGTCGTCGGATGAGAACTTCTCGGCGTACGCAGCGAACATGCGCCCGACCCTACCGAACCGCGACCCGGCACATCTGCCCCATCCAAACCCGCCGACAAACCCGTCGAGTCGGCTCATCCTGACCGATCCGAGCGCCGAGTCGGCTCGTCATGACGAGCCGACTCGACGACCGAACTCGTCAGAACGAGCCGACTCGGCGATCCCGGAGTCGGTGGTCAGGCGCGGGCGACGCCGTCGGCCCGAGCTGCGTCGGCGACCGCGGCGGCGACGGCGGGGCCGACGCGGGGGTCGAACGGCTCAGGGATGATCTTGACCTCCGAGAGCTCGTCCTCGACCAGCGCCGCCAGGGCCTGGGCGGCGGCGAGCTTCATGCCCTCGGTGATCGAGGAGGCGTGGACGTCGATCGCGCCCCGGAAGATGCCGGGGAAGGCGAGGACGTTGTTGATCTGGTTGGGGAAGTCCGAGCGACCGGTGGCGACGATGCTGGCGTACTTGTGCGCCACGTCGGGGTGGATCTCCGGGTTCGGGTTGGCCATCGCGAAGACGATCGCCTGGTCGGCCATGGTCGCGACGAGCTCCTCGGGGACGGTGCCGCCGGAGAGGCCGACATAGACGTCGGCACCGTCGAGCACCTCGGCCAGCGTGCCCGAGCGGCCGGTGATGTCTGCGGTCACCTCGGCGATCGCCTTCTTCGACGCGGTCAGGTCCGAACGCGTCGAGGAGATGACGCCCTTGCGGTCGAGCAGGGCGAGGTCCTTGATGCCGAACTCGAGCAGGATCTTGGCGACGGCGACGCCCGCGGCGCCGGAGCCCGAGATGACCACCCGGGTCGACTCCGGGTTGCGGCCGGTCAGCTTCAGCGCGTTCATCAGCGCGGCCAGGGTGACGACGGCGGTGCCGTGCTGGTCGTCGTGGAAGACCGGGATGTCGAGCGCCTCCTTGAGGCGATCCTCGATCTCGAAGCAGCGCGGCGCGGAGATGTCCTCGAGGTTGATCCCCCCGAACGAGGGCGCCATCCGGATGACGGTCTCGACGATCTCGTCGACGTCGGTGGTGTCCAGGCAGATCGGGATCGAGTCGACTCCGCCGAACTCCTTGAACAGCACCGCCTTGCCCTCCATCACCGGCATCGCGGCGGCCGGACCGATGTCACCCAGACCGAGCACCGCGGTGCCGTCGGTGACGACCGCGACGGTGTTGGGCACCCAGGTGAAGGTCCGGGCCAGCTCGGGCTGCTCGGCGATCGCGGTGCAGACGCGCGCCACACCGGGGGTGTAGGCCATCGACAGCGATGCCCTGTCGGAGACCGATGCGGTCGCCGCGATCGCCATCTTGCCGCCGCGGTGGAGCTCGAAGACCGGGTCGCCGTCATAGGCGGTGGTCTCGGCGGACAGGGTGGACTCGGTCATTGGGGGCCTCCAGAAAACTACGGACTCGGACGTCGGGCGGTCGAACGCGAGCCGAGGGGTGGAGCCGCGCATGGCGCCATCTACAGGGATGTGATGCCCGGATGGCAGTTTCCCACAGGCTACCGGAGGAAGCGGTTGATGTTTCCTACAAGGTGACCAAGCCCTCATCTGGAGCCCTCATCCAGAGACTCACCCCAGGATGCGCGGCCGCGGCCAGATCCGGCCCACGACGACACCGATCACGTCGGCGTCCGCGACGGGCCCGCGATGCCGGGAGTCGATCACCCCGGGAGCGGCCGGGTTGTCCGAGAGCAGCCACCACCCCGGACGCCCGGACGCGGTCGTACGTCGCTCCACCGCCCGCTTCACCACGACCGCCCCGTCGGCGAGCCGGGCGACGACGACACTTCCGGGCTCCGGCGTACGTCCGTAGGAGACCCACAACCGGTCCCCGGCCCGCAGGGTCGGCACCATCGAGTCCCCCACGACCTTCGCCATCCCCCAGGCGTGTCGGGGTGCCCTGGCCGCGATGTCTTCCATGCGGAGTAGTGTCGCAATCCGTAGGACACATGAACACTCTTTGAGAGGACCCGCATGTTCGCGCGACTTTTCGCTCCCACCATCGAGGTATCCGCCCACTGCGACCTGCCCTGCGGCGTCTACGACCCCGCCCAGGCACGCATCGAGGCCGAGTCCGTCAAGGCCGTCATCCAGAAGGCCCTCGACAGCGACGACCCCGACTTCCGCACCCGCGCGGTGATCATCAAGGAACAGCGCTCCGAGCTGGTCAAGCACCACCTGTGGGTGCTGTGGACCGACTACTTCAAGCCCCCGCACTTCGAGAAGTACCCCCAGCTCCACACCCTCGTCAACGAGGCCACCAAGCTCGCCGGTGCCTCCGGCACCAAGGGCACCCTCGACGTCGAGGTCGCCGACAAGCTCCTCGCCAAGATCGACGAGATCGCCGAGATCTTCTGGGCGACCAAGAAGGCCTGAGGCCTCCTTCGAACGACCGCAAGAACGCTCGTACGCCGCAGCCGCTCCGTTCTCGGAGCGGCTGCGGTGGGTTTCGGGCCCTGCGGGAACGGTCTCGTTGCATAATCATCGAGACGCCCATCAGAAGGACTGACTACCCAGATGCCCCAGGTCGAGCTGCGCCTTCCCGCAGAAGGTGCTTACGTCTCCGTGCTGCGTACGACGACCGCTGCCCTCGCGGCGCGTCTCGACTTCACCCTCGAGGACATCGAGGACCTGCGGATGGCCGTCAGCGAGGCAGCGGCGATCTGTCTGGAGTGCGCGGCCGAGGCCGCAGAGCTGGCCATCGTCTTCGACATCGGCGAGAACACCATCGGGGTGAGCGTGACCACGACCTGCGACGCCGAGGCCGTGATCGACGAGGAGAGCTTCGCGTGGCAGGTGCTCACCACGCTGGCCAGGGAGGTCACCGCCACTCCCTACGGCGATCAGCTCAGGATCTCCCTGGTCGCCGGCGCGACCCCGCTTGGAGCCGCGCGCTGACATGGCGCAGGAGACGATCCGGTCGTCGAGGTCCCGGAGCGCCGGCGCGGTGGATGAGGCCCGCGCGCGCTCCCGTGAGCTCTTCACGGCCCTGGCCGGGCCTGACCTGAGCGATGCGGAGCGGGCCGTTGCGCGCGATGAGCTGGTCCATCTCAACATGGCGCTGGTGGAGTACTGCGCCTCCCAGTTCTACGGACGCGGCGAACCGCACGAGGACCTCGTCCAGGTCGGCGTGGTCGGTCTCCTCAACGCGGTGGACCGCTACGACCTCACCCGTGACGTGGAGTTCTCGACCTACGCGGTGCCGACCATCCTCGGCGAGATCAAGCGCTACTTCCGTGACAGCCGGTGGGCCGTCAGCGTCCCCCGCCGCCTTCGGGACCTGCAGCAGAACCTCCGCGACGCCACCGCCGAGCTCTCCCAGGAGCTCGGCCGCTCCCCCACCGCCCGCGATCTCGCCACCCGGCTCGGGGTCAGCCTCGAGACGGTCGTCGAGGGGCTGGAGTCCAGCAACGCGTACGCAGCGCTGTCGCTCGACGCCGAGAGCGACCAGACCGCGCCGATGCTCGACTCGCTGACCGCCCACGACCTGCGTCTCGACGACGTCGAGGTACGAGAGTCGATCAAGCCCGTGCTCGACAGCCTCTCCGCACACGAGAAGCAGGTGCTGATGCTGAAGTTCTTCCGCAACAAGACCCAGACCGAGATCGCGGCCGAGATCGGCGTGTCGCAGATGCAGGTCTCACGGCTGCTCAATCGCTCGCTCGCCCGGCTCCGGAAGGCGCTGGAAGAGGACTAGGCGTTCACAGCTGGGGTTCCTCGAGCGCGGCGATGCTCGGCGGCGCGAAGATCCCCACGAGCGCGATCGCCGCGACCAGGGCCAGCGCGCCTGCGATCGCGAGGTCCTCGCGCAGGTTCCAGGCCAGGCCGAGCACGATCAGCTGGACGAGCACCAGCGGCGCCCTCGACCACGACTCCAGGCGCCAGAACTTGTACACGCACCAGCCGATTCCGGCCGCACAGAGCAGGAAGAAGAGCCCGCCGGCGATCGCGGTCGTGAGCGAGGCGGCGTCGGGGATGCGTACGAACTCCAGCGCTCCCCACAGCAGCAGCGCCACACTCTCGAAGCCGGCGGCGAACACGGTCAGCAGAAGGGTCCAGGGGCGATGCGGCGCGGTCACCTCAGCAGCCTAGGACCCCGTCCCGGACTCGAAAAATCCGGGGAAGCATACACCACGGCACTTTTGGGTAACTCACCGCGTTACCGAATTGTCTAGCACCAGAACAACTGAGTGTTACGGTCCGGTGACGAAGCAGACACTGGTTAGGGGTTGTTTCGGCGTCCATTTCTTGGAACTCTAGGAACAGCACGCACGTGAAGACATTCACACATCCCCGCCACGTGCCCACTCGCAGGGTCTCGAACCACCAAGGCCTTGCCCATCCTATGTCAGAAAGAGGGTCTACCCAGCCATGGATTGGCGCCACCGTTCGGCTTGTCTCGATGAAGACCCGGAACTGTTCTTCCCCATCGGAAACACCGGTCCGGCGATCTTGCAGATCGAGGAAGCCAAGCAGGTCTGCCGGCGTTGCGACGTCCGGGAGCAGTGTCTTCAGTGGGCTCTCGAAGCCGGTCAGGATCACGGCGTGTGGGGTGGATTGAGCGAGGACGAGCGTCGTGCGCTGAAGCGCCGCAACGCCCGTTCACGTGTCCGCACCGCCGTCTGACCAACCCCCGAGAGATCCCCCTACAGCTCCAACGGCAGCTCGACCGCAGCTCTCGCCCCGTGACCAACAGGCCGGGGCCCCAACGAGAGTCGGCCACCGAGCTCGCCTTCGACCAGAGTCTTCACGATCGACAACCCCAAGTTTGTCGATGTGTCGAGACTGAACCCGTCGGGTAGTCCGTGACCATCGTCTTCGATCGTCACCTGGAGATGCCCGGCGGGTTGTTGTCGTACGGACATCACGATCGTGCCCGTCTCTGGGTCGCCCGGACCGCTGCCGCGGTAGCCGTGCTCGACTGCGTTCTGCAGCAGCTCGGTGACGATCATCGCCATGGGCGTGGCCACCTCCGACGGCAGCGACCCGAACGACCCCTCACGACGGACCCGCACCGCCACCCCGACCGAGGTGACCTCACCGACCATGGAGGCGAGCCGATCAGCGATCTCGTCGAACTCGACGGTCTCCTCGACGGCCTGCTGAGAGAGGATCTCGTGGACCAGCGCGATCGACCCGACCCGTCGTACCGCCTCGTTCAGTGCGTCCTGCGCCACACCGGAGTCGACACGGCGCGCCTGCATCCGCAGCAGCGCGGCCACGGTTTGTAGGTTGTTCTTCACCCGGTGGTGGATCTCGCGGATCGTGGCGTCCTTGGTGACGAGCTCACGGTCGCGTCGGCGCAGGTCGGTGACGTCGCGCAGCAGGACCAGCGCACCGATCGCCTCGCCGCGCGGCCGCAACGGGATGGAGCGCATGATGATCGCCATCCCGCCGGTGTCGATCTCGGTGTCGCGGTGCGCACGTCCGCCGAGCACTGCGCTCAGCGTCTCCTCGTCGGGGCGCTTGCGCGGCGGCACCAGCGCCCGGGTCATCCCGGCGAGCGACTGGCCGGCGAGGTCGCCGGAGAGGCCCAGCCGACGGAAGACCGAGAGCGCGTTGGGGCTGGCGTAGTCGACGACGCCGTCGGCGTCCACCCGGACGAACCCGTCCCCTACCCGAGGGGTGTCGGTGTGGTCGCTGCGCTGACCGACCGCAGGGAAGAAGCCGTTGGCGACCATCTGGGTCAGGTCGTTGGCGGTCTGCAGGTAGGAGAGCTCGAGCTTGGACGGCGTGCGTACGCCGAGCAGGTTGGTGTTGCGGCTCAGCACCGCGATGATCCGGCCGGAGCGGCGTACCGGGATGGTCTCGACCCGCACCGGGAGATCGTCGCGCCACTCCGGGTCACCCTCGCGTACGAGCCGGCCGACGTCCACGGCGTCGTCGAGGGTGGCATGACGTCCCTTCGGCACGAACATGCCGACGATGTCGTCGACGTAGGCTGTCGGACCGGTCGTGGGCCGCATCTGACCGGCCGCCCAGAAGCCGTTGCCGGACTTGTCGGGCAACCACAGGACCAGGTCGGCGAAGGAGAGGTCGGCCAGGATCTGCCAGTCCGCCATGAGCAGCTGAAGCCACCCGACGTCGTCGCCGTCGAGGTCGGTGTGATGCTGGGCAAGCTCACTCAGGGTGGGCACGGCGACAGCGTAGATGTAGACCAAGGTATGTGCATTGCGCGGGTCGGATGTCCACGCGCCGGCGGGTTTGGCAGGATGTCCCCCATGTCCGAGGCGTACTGGCGAGAGGTTCACTCGACCGGTCTCGCCGTACCCACGGACCGGCCCCTGGGTGACCTCACCATCGAGCTCACCCGGATGCTCGGCGACCCCGACCCGGACGTACGCAGCGGGCTGGCCGTCCCGGCCCTGTCGACATGGATCCAGCGCGGCGTCTACGACGACCTGCTCGCGGGTCTGGGCGACGGGATGGCGGCCGGTCTCGTGGTCGGTCTCGGCGACTCCGGCAACAACGGTGTCTTCCGCCGCGCCTCCTCCGTCGAGGCCCTGGCCGAGTGCATCGCCCGCGACAACGCCCGCTCGCTGGTGCGGGCGGAGAAGGTGCTGGAGTGGGGCGACCGGATCGCCACCTGGCTGCTGCGCGAGCGCGACCTGCGGGCCTTCGTCCCCGAGCGCGGCTGGGCACACGCGGTCGCTCGGGGCGCCGACGCCCTCGGCATCCTGGCCGCCTCCGTGCACCTCGGCAAGCCGGAGCTCACGGTGATCCTCGACGTCGTCGCCGACCGTGTGCTGGCCCGCGGGGACACGATCTACGCCCACGGGGAGCCCGATCGGCTGGCGGCGGCCACGATGGCCGTGCTGCGCCGCAACCTGGTCCCGCTCGCCATCATGGAGCCGTGGATCAACCGGATCGTCACCGTCGCCACCGCCACCCCGGAGACCCCCGACCGCGACCCGTTCCTGCTCACCGGCAATGCCGAGGCCTTCCTGCGGGCCCTCTACATCCAGCTCGCCCTCAGCAACGACCCGCCACAGATCCGTGGTGATCTGCTGCTGGTCATCGTCGCGGCCCTGAAGAAGTCCAACCGCACCTACCTGGGCTGATCCCGGGCCTGATGAGCAGGGGCGAATTTCACGTCTCTGCACCGGGTTTGAGAGACTGTCCCGAGGCCCCTCGGGGTCCACGCACCCCAATGGAGGAGATCATCATGGGCAAGACTGGCCGCAAGCGCCGCGCGCGCCGCAAGAAGGGCGCGAACCACGGCAAGCGCCCCAACAGCTGAACTGTTGAAAAGACGTGAGAGCCCCAGCCATCGGCTGGGGCTCTCGTCGCGTCTGGGGCCGTCTCGTCGGGCCTCGTCAGGACCTGGTGCGAAGCTCCTGGATCTGGACCATGATCTTCGATCGCAGCTCACCCGGGGCGACCTCGGAGCACGAGCGTGCGACGACCGCCTTGACGATGCGCTGCTGATCGTAGGTCTCCAGGCACGGGCTGCAGCTCTGCAGGTGGATCTTGACCTGGTCGGCATCGGCCGCGGCGAGCTCGTTGTCGATCAGGAAGACGATCTGCTCGAGGAAGTCGGCGCAGTCGCTGGGTGAGGCGTCGTGTTCGTGGGCACTCATGACGCACCTCCACGAGCGCCGGTGAGGTCGTTGGTGCGTACGTAGTCGGAGAGCAGATCGCGCAGCTGGCGCCGGCCGCGGTGCAGCCGCGACATCACGGTGCCGATCGGGGTTTCCATGATCTCGGCGATCTCCTTGTAGGCGAATCCCTCGACGTCGGCGAGGTAGACAGCGAGCCGGAACTCCTCCGGGAGACGCTGCAGCGCGTCCTTCACCTGGGAGTCGGGCAGGTGCTCGAGCGCCTCCATCTCCGCGGACTTCAAGCCGGTCGAGGTGTGTGACTCGGCCCGAGCGAGCTGCCAGTCCTCGACGTCCTCGGACATCGACTGCTGCGGCTGGCGCTGCTTCTTGCGGTAGGTGTTGATGAAGGTGTTGGTGAGGATGCGGTAGAGCCAGGCCTTCAGGTTGGTGCCGGGCTTGAACTGGTGGAAGGAGGAGTATGCCTTCGCGAAGGTCTCCTGCACCAGATCTTCCGCATCGGACGGGTTGCGGGTCATCCGCATCGCCGCCGAGTAGAGCTGGTCGAGGAAGGGCAGCGCGTCCCGCTCGAAGCGCAGCGCGCGCTCCTCGGGCGTCTCGGTGGCCAGGTCGACCTCATCGTTGTTGTCGCTCATCACGTCCCAGGGTACGCGCGCGAGCATCGGGGCGCCCAACGGCGACACGTTCTCCGCGGGGCGTTCGAGCAGGATGGTCATGTTTGCTGAACGCCACGACCGCCGGCAAACATTCCCACCGGTCCACCTGCTAGGTGATGACCTCACGGACCAGCCACTCCAGGGTGGACTCGATCAGGATCGCATCCGCCTCGGCCTGGCTGACCGGGCTGCGCTTGCCGACGACGAGCGAGTGGTCGGCACCGGGGATCGGAGTGACCTCGATTCCCTCAGGGAACTCCTCGGGCCTGCCGAACCGGTCACGGGTGCCCTGCAGCACCAGCGTCGGCACCTTGGCCTCCAACAGCTCGTGCGCACGAGAGACCTGGGGCTTGCTCACCGGGTGCAGCGGGAAGGCCAGGCAGAGCGCCCCGGCAGCCCCGAAGGCCCGGGCCGTGCGGACCGCCGAGCGAGCGCCGGCCGAGCGGCCTCCGACCACCAGCGGCGTACGCACCCGCATCCAGTTGGCGGCCAGGGTCAGCGCAGCGTCGAGGGACTTGGGCGGCGTGGCCACCGGCTTCCCCTTGACTCGCCAGGGCTGCTCGAAGCGGACCACGGTGATCCCCTGCCCCGGGAGCGCGTCGTTGAGCGCCATCAGGTCGTGGGTGTCGATGCCGTTGCCCGCGCCGTGGGAGAGCAGCAGGGTCGCCTGTGGTCGCCGCGCCCGGCGGGTGTAGAGCCGCCCCTGTCCGTATGGCGTGTCGATCATCTGCGTCGTGGTTCCACCCATGTCATCCCCAGGCTTCCTCGATCGGCAGCGGCTCGATGAGCTCGCGGCCGTCGTTGCGTACGTTGCTCACCAGTGTCGAGACCGGGAAGGCCTCCAGGTGGCCGGGCGCCGCCGGAGTCAGCAGCTCCACGTCGCCCGGACGGGTCGGGTCGAGCCACTCGTCCCAGCGCTCACGCTCCACCATGAGCGGCATCCGGTCGTGGATCCGTCCCAGGGAGTCCTCCGCCTCGGTGGTGATCACGGTGCAGCTCCACAGCCACCGGCCGGGGTCGTCCTCGGCCTTGCCGGGGTCAGGCCACAGCTCGTAGAGGCCGGCCATCGCCAGCACTCCCCCGTCCTTCGGGGTGATGAAGTAGGGCTGCTTGCGCGGCTTGCCCCTCGCGTCCTTCGCCTCGGTGGCGTACCACTCGAAGTAGCCGTCGGCCGGCAGCAGGCAGCGGCGCTTGGCGAAGGCCCGGCGATAGGCGGGCTTCTCGGCGACCGTCTCCATCCGGGCGTTGATCATCCGGTTGCCGATCTTGACGTCCTTGGCCCAGGACGGGACCAGCCCCCAACGTACGGAGCGGAGCTGGCGTTCGCTGGACGCTTTGTCTTCGTGCGGCGGGCGCTCGAGGACGGCGTAGACATCGTCGGTCGGGGCTACGTTGTAGCTCTCGGTGAGCGGCTCCTGGAGGCGCAGCTCATCGATCTCGAACTCCTCGGCCAGCTCGTCGGGTTGGCGGCTGGACGCGTAACGACCGCACATGCGTTCACCATAGCGCCGAGCGGGCGTGGTGTTTCGCGGTATTCCTAGGCTCCGCGGGCGAGCTCGTCGAGCAGGATGCCGGCCGACCGGTCGTTCTCTGGAAGCCCCTCGATCCAGATCCGGTCGGCGCTGTGCTCGACCATCCGCTTGAGGAGCCCGAGCCGTTTGACCAACGTCTCGTCACGCGGTGCGACCACGACCATCCGGCTGTGACCGACCTGTCCGACTGCCGCCGCGCCGGCGAAGACCGTCCGGGCGGTCTGGCCCAGCAGAGACATCCGACGCGCGGTGGCGATGTTGTCGGCCTTCCCGCCGGGATCGCCTGGGAGGTGGGCGTCGGTGACGACCAACGCATGGCTGCAGGCCTTGGCGTCGCGGTAGAGCTCCGAGATCCGTTCACGTACGTGCGCGAGGGTGGAGAGGCCGGTGAGCGGGTCTGCGCAGGAGATGGTGTGCAGGTAGCCGAGCGTCGCCTCGCTCCAGGCGACCGAGAGCGCGTGCACCTCGGCGAAGACCGGATCGCGGCTCTCGACGGTCTGGGTCGTCGTCCGGAGATCCTCGAGGCTCTCCCCGAGCGACACCCCGGTCTCAGCGAGGTCGTGGCCTACCACCCAACAGGCCTCGGCGATGTAGCTGCTTCGTTCGGCCAGCGCTTCTGCGACAGCCTCGAACCGCGGCGGGAGCACCGCACGCTGCTGCTCGGAGAGCTCTGTGGTCTCAGGCGAGGTGGATGCACGCGCACGCCGACCCCGGGGGAACAGCCGCACAGCTCACCTCTTTTCTCGTGTTTCCTGACGTTGCTGTCGTTCCTCGTCCGATGTCGTCGGGTCATGGATACAGTGGTGCGCACGCCGGTCTCCCTCGCGCTCACATGGACTTGACGCACGAAATCGGCAAGCATGACGCGATAGAAGCCCGCCTTTTCGGGTTTCTCGAAACTTTGTTGTCAGATCCCGGGAGGGGGCGTGACGTGCGGGCAGCCGCTGTCGTTAGCACAACGCATGTCTCCCGATGGCGCAACCCGCGTCATACCTCCGCCCCCCAAACGTCTCTGGTGCTGTGAGCGAAACGACCCCCACCTCTCTGCCGACCCTCGACGCCCCCGGCGACGCCGAGCTGATCACCGCCGTCCGCGGCGGTGACCTGGATGCGTACGGGCTGCTGTTCGAGCGCCACGTCGAGTCCGCTCGCCGCCTCGCCCGCCAGCTGGTGTCGGCGGGCGACGTCGACGACCTCGTCTCCGAGGCGTTCGCCAAGGTGCTCAACGTGCTGCAGAGAGGCGGCGGCCCGGACCTGGCGTTCCGGGCGTACCTGCTGACGTCGCTGCGCCGGCTCCACGTCGACAAGATCCGCGCCGCCTCCAAGCTCACCACGACCGACGATCTGACGCCGTTCGACCCGGGCGTCCCCTTCGAGGACACCGCGGTGTCGGGCTTCGACAACCAGGCGGCGGCGAAGGCGTTCCAGCAGCTCCCCGAACGCTGGCAGCAGGTGCTGTGGCACACCGAGGTCGAGGGACAGAAGCCCGCCGAGATCGCGCCCCTGCTCGGCATGTCCGCCAACTCGGTCTCCGCGCTCGCCTACCGCGCTCGCGAGGGTCTCAAGCAGGCCTTCATCTCGATGCATGCGCAGGATGCCGGCGAGGAGGCCTGCGCCACGACGCGGGCCAACCTGGGTGCCTACATCCGCAACGGCCTGTCCAAGCGCGACTCGAAGAAGGTCGACGACCACCTCCAGGACTGCCGCCCCTGCACCGCGATCTACCTCGAGCTCACCGAGGTCAACTCCGGCATGGGCGCTTGGCTCGCACCGGCCCTGCTCGGCGCCGCAGGCGCGGGCTACCTCGCCGTCGGCGGCGGTGTCGCCGCCAAGGGCGGTGTGCTGCTCTTCTTCGGACGGGTCAGGGACTGGGCCCTCGGCGATCCTGTGGGACGTACGGTCGCTGGGGCCACCGGTGTCGCGGCCGCTGCGGCTGTGGTCGCCGGGTTCGCGCTCACCGGCGGTGACCCGTCCCCGAAGCAGCCGGCCGCGGACGAACCCGCCGCGGAGGCGCCCGCTGCTGCCGACCCGGCTCCTGCTGCACCGCCTGCGGCCGCGCCACCTGCCGCGGCACCACCGGCGGCTGCTCCTCCTCCCGCGGCCCCGCCTGCTGACCCTCCCGCGGCCCCGCCTGCCGCGCCACCGGCCGCACCTCCCGCCGACGCTCCTCCGGCACAGCCGCAGGAGGCTCCAGTGATCACCTCGCCCCTGCCGACGGTCGAGGTCCCTCCCGGCGGCAAGGCGGTCATCGATCTGACCCAGGGCGCCAGTGACGCCGATGGCGACCCGCTCTCGGTGAAGGAGGCGACCCTCGCCTCCCCGGCCCGCGGCACCGTCACCAAGGGCGGCGCCACGTCTTCCGGCGGCAAGGGCGGAGGCGTCAGCGGCGCGGTCTTCGGCGGCCTGCGGATGGCCGACGAGCCCGTCACCACCGTGACCTACCAGGCCGCCGCTGGCTGGCGTGGGACCGAGACGATCGAGTACGTCCTCACCGACGGCAACGGCGGCGACGTCTCCGGCACCGTCGACGTGACCACCCCCAACGCTGCCCCGAAGGCCGAAGACGACGACGCCGAGGCAGAGGTCGTCGTCGGAGACGGCAACAACGGCGTTGGCCTGGGCGGTCAGACCAGGACCGCCAAGACCACCATCGACGTGCTCGCCAACGACGCCGATGCCAACCAGGACACGCTCGAGATCGTCTCGGTCACCGATCCTGCCCACGGCACGGCCGCGGTCGTCGACGGCAAGATCGAGTACACGATGGACGAGGGCGACACCGGGACCAGCGACACGTTCAGCTATCGGATCTCGGACGGCCACGGCGGCAACGACGACGGTGCCGTCGAGGTGACCTTCGAGGAGGCTCCGCCGGAGCACGACGCCAGCATCGCCCGGGAGCACGTGTCGAACGACGACTACGAGCACATCGTGGTCACGGCCGACGGCATCCCCGAAGGCGACTTCACCGCGACCTTCCGATACCGGCTCACCGGCGTCGGCCAGCGCTACCCGGGGCTGTCGATGTGGGCCTGCTCGCAGCTCGGTGTCCCATCCGTACCGGTAGGCGGAGTCGTCGAGGGCGAGTGCACCCTGTCGAGCACGAACAACGGCCAGGAAGTGCTCCACTTCGACTTCGTCCCCGACGGTGACTGGTCGTTCGTGGGAACCCTGACCGCCGTGGGCTACACGGACCCCGATGGCGAGAACGACCGTGTCAGCGCCTCCGGAACCGCGCCGACTCCCACACCTACCCCGACGCCGACGCCGACGCCGACCCCGACCCCGGACGTGCCGCAGCTGCCGACGCTCACGCCGATCCCGGACGTGCCGCAGGCCCCGACGGCACCCGGGACGCCCGACCCGCCGCAGCTGCCTGTCTCGCCAAGCGACTCCCCCGACCCCGGGAAGAGCTCCAGCGCCCCCGGCAAGTCCGCCAGCAGCGCTGACCCCGGCGAGCCCAGCAGCAGCGCCAGCCCCGCCAAGACACCCGATGACGGGCCTCCTGTCGAGGAGCGCGGCGCTCGCGCCGGCGGGCTGACCTGGAAGGGCTTCCTGAAGGCGATCGGGATCGACTGATCCCACATCCGCTCGACGCGCGTCCGTCGGCTCAGGCCGGTGGACGCACTGCGGTTTTCGCAGGTCGGAACCACTAAGGTTGGCTCCGTGACTTCCACGACCGATCGTGCAGCTGACATCGCGGACCCTTGGCCGGCGCCCCGAGCCCTTGGGCCGGTGACCGCGACGGTGTCACTGCCCGGCAGCAAGTCGCTCACCAACCGGGCGCTGGTGCTGGCCGCGATCGCAGAGGGCCCCAGCGTCGTACGTCGTGCGCTGCGGTCCCGCGACACGCTGCTGATGGCGGCAGCGCTGACGTCGTTGGGCGCACGGGTGGACACCTCGGAGGACGACTGGGTCGTGACGCCCGGGGCGTTCGACGCAGACGCCGCGGTCGACTGCGGGCTGGCCGGGACGGTGATGCGGTTCGTACCTCCGATGGCCGCGCTCTCCACCGGCACCATCGCCTTCGACGGCGACCCGCACATGCGCAAGCGTCCGGTCGGCGAGGTGCTGCGTGCGCTCCGCGATCTCGGCGTGGACATCGAGGGTGACGCGCTGCCGTTCACGATCCAGGGGCAGGGCACCGTGCCCGGCGGGACCGTGGTCGTCGACGCCTCGGCCTCGAGCCAGTTCATCAGCGCACTGCTGCTGGCGGGGGCGAGATACGAGCAGGGGGTGGACGTACGCCACGACGGCAAGCCGGTGCCGTCGCTCCCCCACATCGACATGACGGTCGCGATGCTGCGCGAGCACGGCGTCGCGGTCGACGACTCGGACGCCAACCGATGGACCGTAGCACCAGGGCCGATCAAGGCGCTGGACCGCACCATCGAGCCGGACCTGTCCAACGCGGCTCCGTTCCTTGCGCTGGCAGCGATCTCGGGTGGGGCGGTCACCGTCCGCGACTGGCCGCAGGCCACCGACCAGCCGGGCGACCAGCTGCGCGAGGTGCTCTCGCTGATGGGTTGCGAGGTGCGCGTCGGCGACGACGGGCTCACCGTGACTGGGCCGGAAAAGCTCACCGGGATCGACCTGGACATGCACGACATCGGCGAGCTCACCCCGGCCGTCGCGGCCCTGTGCGCGCTCGCCTCCACGCCCTCGCACCTGACCGGCATCGGCCACATCCGTGGCCACGAGACCGACCGGCTCGCCGCGCTCGCGCGCGAGCTGGGTGCGCTCGGGGCCGACGTCACCGAGCACCCCGACGGGCTGACCATCCGGCCGGCGACGCTGCACGGCGGGGTGTTCCACACCTACGCCGACCACCGGATGGCCCACGCCGGCGTCATCATCGGGGCTGCCGTCGAGGGCGTCCTGGTCGAGAACATCACCACCACCTCCAAGACCTTCACCGACTTCGCGCCCTTCTGGGCCGGCATCTTCTGACGACATGGCGAAAGCACAGCGGCGATACGGGACCGAAGACGTCGAGCACTACGACCGTCCTCGGCGCCGCACGAGGCCGCGGACGAAGGACCGGCCCAGCTATGACGACGCCGACCTCGGCCGGGTGATCACGGTCGACCGTGGCCGGTTCACGCTGGTCATGGACGAGGCCCCGGAGGTCGAGGTGTGGGCGGTGAAGGCTCGCCCGCTCGGCCGCAAGGGCGTCGTCGTGGGAGACCGGGTGAAGGTCGTCGGCGACACCACAGGCGCGGAGGGCGCGCTGGCCCGGATCGTCGAGGTCGAACCGCGGGAGACCGTGCTGCGGCGTACGGCCGATGACGACGACCCCGTCGAGCGGGTCGTGGTCGCAAACGCCGACCAGCTGGTGATCGTCACCGCGATCGCCGACCCCGAGCCGCGCACCGGGTTCATCGACCGCGCCCTGGTGGCCGCCTATGAGGCCGGCATCGACCCGCTGCTGTGCATCACCAAGGCCGACCTGGCCGATCCCGAGTCGCTCGTCTCGGTCTATCGGTCGCTGGGGGTGCCGTGGGTGGTGACGCAGCGGGGTGGGGACATGAGCGCTCTGCAGGACGAGCTCGACGGACGTACGTCGGTGCTGCTCGGCCACAGCGGCGTCGGCAAGTCGACGCTGGTCAACGCCATCGTCCCCGATGCCGGCCGAGAGGTGGGGCACGTCAACGCGGTCACCGGGCGGGGACGGCACACGTCCACCTCGGCACTGATGCTGCGGCTTCCGGGCTCTGCCGACAGTGCCGGCTGGATCGTGGACACCCCGGGCATCCGTACGTTCGGGCTGGCCCATGTCGAGCCCGAAAAGCTCATCGTCTCCTTCCCCGACCTGGAAGAGGCGACGACCGCCTGCCCGCGCGGCTGCTCGCACGCGGCCGATGCGCCGGAGTGCGGGCTGGACCTGGCGATCGAGGCCGGCCAGCTCGACGCGGAGCGGGTCACGTCGTTCCGGCGCCTGCTGGAGGCGCGGTCGGTGCCGACGTACGCGCTCTGACCTATTACCAGGGGAGGCTTCGCTCCGGGGCCTGAGCCACTAGAGTGACCTTTCGTGGCGAGCACTCCTGACTTCAACGACGACCTGCGGCTGGCGCACCTGCTGGCCGACGACGCCGACTCGCTGTCCACGTCGCGGTTCAAGGCGCTCGACCTGCACGTCATGACCAAGCCCGACCTCACTCCCGTCTCGGACGCGGACAAGGCCGTGGAGGAGTCGATCCGGCGTACGCTCTCCCGCGCGCGTACGCGAGACGCGATCACCGGAGAGGAGTCGGGCTCGTCCGGCTCCTCCAGCCGCCGCTGGATCGTCGACCCCATCGACGGCACGAAGAACTTCGTGCGTGGCGTGCCGGTCTGGGCGACCCTGATCGCGCTCGCCGTCGACAACGAGGTCGTGATGTCGGTCGTCTCCGCGCCACAGCTCGGGCGGCGCTGGTGGGCGGCCAAGGGCCAGGGCGCGCACACCGGCAAGTCGCTGATGAAGTCCACCCGCTGCCAGGTCTCGGACGTACGCCGCCTGGAGGACGCCTCGATGTCCTACTCCTCGCTGCACGGCTGGGAGGAGCGCGACCGGCTCGAGGACTTCCTGGCGCTGATGCGCAGCTGCTGGCGCACCCGCGCCTACTCCGACTTCTGGTCCTACATGCTCGTGGCCGAGGGCGCGGTCGACATCGCCGTCGAGCCGGAGCTCGAGCTCTACGACATGGCCGCGCTGGACATCATCGTGCGCGAGGCCGGCGGGTCCTTCTCGTCCCTCGCCGGCGACCCGGGACCGTGGGGTGGCAACGCGCTGGCCACCAACGGCCACCTGCACGACGCGGTGCTCTCCTTCCTCGGTGGGTTGCCGGACGGCAACAACGACGCCGACTGGCCGGCCGCGCAGCCCGGGTCGGTCACTGCGTTCCGCCGGCCGGGCACCGAGTAGGCGCGTTCCGAGACAGACCCTGGCGTGACGCACGTCACGGCCGCTACCGTTGGTGCATGAAGATCGCGGACGTACTCACTCGCAAGGCGATCGCTGAAGTCGTCACGATCGCATCAACCGCCACCGTACGTGACCTGCTCGGGGTCCTCGCCGAGCACGGCATCGGCGCCTGCGTCGTCAGCAGCGACGGCACCGACGTGGCCGGGATCGTCTCCGAGCGCGACGTCGTGCGGCGCCTCCACGAGAACGACGCGCTGCTCAGCGCCGAGGTCTCCTCGATCATGACCTCCTCGGTGGAGACGTGCGCCCCCGAGGCCACCATCGACGAGATCCTGGGCATCATGACCAAGCGCCGGATCCGGCACATGCCGGTCGTCTCCGCCGACGGCGACCTGGCCGGAATCGTCAGCATCGGCGACCTGGTCAAGCACCGCATCGACCAGCTCGCCTTCGAACGCGACCAGCTCGAGGCGTACGTTCACCAGACCTGAGGCCGTTGTCGGATCCGACCTTCACAGGACCTGCACAACTTCTGCAGCCTTTCCGACTGCTCGGGCTTCTAGCCTGAGCATGTGCCAGAACATACGACCACCCGCCGGGTCCTCGTCGTCGAGGACGAGCCGATCATCAACCAGGCCGTCTCGGACCGGCTCCAGGCGGAGGGGTACGACGTCGTCCGAGCATGGGACGGCCCCGGGGCGGTCTCCTGCTTCGAGGAGACCTCGCCCGACCTGGTCGTCCTCGACGTCATGCTGCCCGGGTACGACGGGCTGGAGGTGTGCCGCCGGATCCAGGCCGTACGTCCGGTGCCGGTGCTCATGCTCACCGCGCGCGTCGACGAGGCCGATGTGCTGGTCGGGCTCGGCGTCGGGGCCGACGACTACCTGACCAAGCCGTTCCGGGCCCGAGAGCTGGTCGCCCGGGTGAACGCCCTCCTGCGGCGGGTGGAGCGGGCCGCCGAGCTCGCGGCGTCGCCCCGGCGTACGGCGGAGATCGGGGGGCTGCGGCTGGATCCGGCGGCGCGACGCGTCTGGGTCCACGGCGACGAGGTCAGGCTGACCCCGACCGAGTTCGACCTGCTGGTCTGTCTGGCCACCGACCCGGGTGCCGTGGTCACCCGGGAGCGGCTGCTCGCCGAGGTCTGGGGCTGGAACGACGCCTCCGGCACTCGCACCGTCGACAGCCATGTGAAGGGGCTGCGCGCCAAGATCGGCGCCGACCGCGTTCGCACCGTGCACGGCGTCGGCTATGCCCTGGAGGCCGGCGAATGACTCCGCTGGAACGGGTCTCCTCGATCAAGGTCAAGCTCGGACTCCTGGTCGCCGCGAGCGCCCTGGTGGCGGCGGTCGTCGCCTCCGTCGGACGCGTCGCCGGGGTCTCGCCGTGGGTCTCGATCCCGGTCACGATCGGGATCGCGCTCGCGGTCACCCAGCTGCTGGCCGCCGGGATGACCTCACCGCTGCGGCAGATGACCCTCGCGGCGCGGCGGATGGCTCGGGGCGACTACACGGTCTCGGTGCCGTCCGGTGGGGCCGACGAGGTCGGTCAGCTGGGCCGCGCGTTCAACACGATGGCCAGCGACCTCGGTGCGGTCGACCGCCAGCGCCGAGATCTGGTCGCCAACGTCTCTCACGAGCTGCGTACGCCGCTGGCGGCTCTCACCGTCGTGCTGGAGAACCTCGTGGACGGCGTCGGCTCGGAACCGGCCGCCCTCCAGACCGCACTCGGTCAGGCCGAGCGCCTGAGCCGACTGGTCGAGGACCTGCTCGACCTGGCGCGCGTCGACGCTGGCAAGGCGCCGCTGAGCACCTCCTCGGTCGACCTCGGCCCGCTGCTCGAGGCATGCGTCGCCGAGGCGCGGGCGAACGGACGCCCCGTCTCCTACGAGGTCGACGCACCGGCCGACCTGGTCGTCGACGCCGACCCCGACCGGCTCAGCCAGCTCGTCGTCAACCTGCTCGACAACGCCTCCCGGCACAGTCCCCGTGACGGCGTGGTCACCGTGCGCGCGGGCCGCGACGGCGAGCGCTACCACCTCGAGGTCCTGGACTCCGGGCCTGGTGTCCCGCCTTCCGACCGGGGTCGCGTCTTCGAGCCTTTCGGCACGCTGAGCGCCTCCGCCGATGGCGGGGGGACCGGGCTCGGGCTCGCCATCGCTCGGTGGGTCACCGACCTGCACGGTGGCTCGATCGCGTTCCTCGACCCGCTGCCCGGCACCGCTGGCGCCCGGGTACGCGTCGACCTTCCGCTGTGGCCGCCCGCACGCGCCGTTCCCCATCAGCTCAGCTCCAGTCAGCTCACCCCCACCCACCAGGAGACCCAGATGCCCACCACTCCCCCGGCGGCCGAGCCGGCCGAACCGGCCCGGCCGGTCGACGCCCCCAGCACGGACCCCAAGGCCGCCTACGCCACCCCGTCGGTCCTCGACGACATCTTCGGCACCTACTGGCCCGATTCAGGTGTCGCGGGCAGGTTCGGGCTCTTCATCGGCGCCGCAGTGGCCGGCCTACTCGGCGGCCTGCTGATCCCCGACCGCAACGCCGGGCTCGGCACGGTCATCGTGCTGCTGGCAGCCGGCGGGGTCGTGATGATGGCGAGCGAGAAGCGTCGCACCTTGTTCCCGATCGTCTGCTACGTACTGTTCGCGCTGCTCTCCTCGGTCGCGGTGTTCCGAGACGCCGAGTGGCTCGTCGTCCTGTGCCTCCTCACGGCGATCGCGGTGATCCTGTGTGCCTCCACCCAGGCGAAGACGCTGCTCGGGATCGTGCTGACCGGGATCTCCTGGCCGCTGGCCGGGCTACGCGGGATCCCGTGGTTGGGCCGCACGCTGACCAGCGTCTCTGGCCGCGGTCACGGCGCGGCGGTCGCCCGCACCACGGTGCTCTCGCTGCTCGGCCTGGTGATCTTCGGGCTTCTGTTCACCACCGCCGACGCAGTGCTGGGCAGCTGGGTCGACCAGTTCGTTCCGGACGTACGGCCGGACACCTTCGCGGCTCGGATCTTCATGACCGTCTTCGTCTTCGGGGTCGTGCTGGGCGCTGCGTACCTGGCGGTGAACCCGCCCCGGATCGACCGCAACGAGCGTACGTCGCAGCCCGTCGCCAACCGCTACGAGTGGCTGGCTCCGGTCGGCGTCGTGGTCGCAGTCTTCGCGGCGTTCCTGGCCGCACAGGCAGCCGCGGTCTTCGGCGGCGAGGACTATCTGCGCGAGACGACGGGGCTGACGTACGCCGAATACGTCCACCAGGGCTTCGGCCAGCTCACCGTCGCGACCGCACTGACCCTGCTGGTGATCTGGGCGGCGGCGCGCAAGGCGCCCGTGGAGACCGTCTCCGACCGGCTGTGGCTGCGGGTCGCGCTCGGGCTGCTCGCCGCCGAGGCACTGGTCGTCGTCGGGTCGGCGCTGTATCGGATGCACCTCTACCAGGAGGCGTACGGCTTCACCCAGCTCCGCCTGCTCGTCGATGTCTTCGAGGCCTGGCTGGGTCTGCTCGTGATCGCCGGGCTGGTCGCCGCAGTGACCGGCACCGCGATCGGCGGCGGGCTCTGGCTCGGTCGGTTCGCCCTGGTCAGCGGTGCTGTCGCGCTGCTCGGGATCGCCGTGATCAACCCGGATGCGTGGATCGCCGAGCACAACGTCTCCCGCTATGAGGAGACCGGGAAGGTCGACACCGACTTCCTCTCCGGGCTCAGCGACGACGCGGTGCCGGCCTTGGAGAAGCTCCCCGCCGACCTGCGCAGCTGTGTGCTCGGGCCTGAGGATCGCGAAGGCGACTGGCTGGAGTGGAATCTCGGTCGCGAGCGGGCCGACGGTCTGACCCCGACCTACCCCTCACCTGCCAATGCGACTGGCGACGCGACTGGCGACGCGACGGCGTCGGTGTGCCCCAGCGAGAACCGATACGTAGACTGATCGACCATGAGCCAGAAGCCTGAGATCGACAAGTCAGGTCGTGGTTCTAGTTAGTTCCAGTTACCGAGAACGGCCCCAACTGCGCGTCTTGATCGCGGTCGGGGCCGTTCTTTGAGCAGTCAGAGCGGGTGCCTAGCGGCGCAGGTCCCTGGCATCCGCCAGGCTGCGCAGCGCCGAGTTCAGGATGGGCCGGCGTCCTGAGCACGCCTTGGGAGTGAACCAGGATCGCCAGCAGGACATGCAGCGCAGCACTCCAGGCTGCTCGGGGTCTTCCTCGACGCTGCCGCTGCACTGCGGGCACTCGTCCACGGCCACTCCCTACGCCTTGATGTCGAACTCCCCCACCTTGGCACCGTCGATGAAGGCTGTCCACTCATCCGACGTGAACTCGACGGACTTGCCGGTTATGGAACTACGCACCGCTACCTTGCCAGGGCGGTTGGTCGCGACCTCCACACATCGAGGGTCGCTGTTGTCGTAGGAGCACTTGGTGGACGTGCGGAACTCGAACTCAGGGATTGCAGTCATGCGCGTACCTTTCGTGGGCTCTGCTTCGGGGGAGTCGGTCCCCGCACCGCTTGTGCGACCTCAGGCAGCAAGTTCGCGGGCGGCTGTGCGAGCCGCCTCGATCGCTTCGTTCGACACGCCGCAAACTCGCAGGCACGCCGCCGCCACGTTCTGGAGTTCGCGCTCGCTGACGACATTGCTTTCGGCGCGAGTGCCAATGACGCTCTCCACGAGCTCCATGACGATCCCGCCCAGCTGAGACCTGTCCACCGTGGCGACCACTGCCTCAGACGCGCAAGAGATCGCGAGTGTGCTGTATGTCTGAAGCAGATCTCGCCGCGCCGCCCCGTACGCCTTGGCCTCGGGCGTGTGCGCGATGTCTGGAAGCCTGGGAAGAAGGCCGATGTTGTGCATGAGGCCGGCGAGCGCGCGGGCGTCGACAAGGGCGAGTCGATAGAGCCTGGACTCGGGACTCTCGATCGGGTCGAGGTCATCAAGGCTGTCCAGCGCCGGACGGATGGTCATCTCCAGTAGCTCGCCAAGGATCTCGTCCTTGTTCGCGAAGTGGTAGTAGAGCGACGCCTGCCGGATGCCAACTGCTTCGGCGATCTCGCGGGTCGACGTGCCAGCGAAACTCCGGTCAACGAACAGGCGAGCAGCCGCGTCCAAGATCTGATCGCGGGGCGATAGCGTAGATCGGTCTTGAATGTGCCGAGGTCGACCAGGGCGAGAACGCCTGTCCATGACTGCGGAACTCATTGGTTCTCCGTCGCGAGAGTTGACTGGATGCCCGGGGCCACCACACGCCTCCCTATGCAGAGGCACGGTTAGGTGGAAACCCCTTGGTGCCCCGGGCTCTGTCAGTTTCGTTCGGCTCGCGGGGACGACAACACCTCGCTTGAGGGACATTGAGGGACACTCGTGGCAGAGTTCGGGACCATGAGTAATGTCCGCCTACGCAGCGCGATGAACGCGCTCGGACTCTCCCCCGCACGCCTTGGCGAAATGGTCGATGTGGACGCCAAGACCGTCGAGCGCTGGATCACTCAGGATCGGATCCCTAGACCCAAAGCGCGAGCCCGGGTCGCCGCCGAGCTGGGCAAGGACGAGACCTACTTCTGGCCCGTCCTTCTCGGCACCGACCATGCCGTCAGCCCCACTACCTCAGAGATCACCAGAGTCTGGCCCGCTCGCTCAGCCGTGCCATCGGACGTGTGGCAACGGCACCTGGACAACGCGCGGGAGCACATCGACGTGCTCGTCTACGCCGCCATGTTCCTTACGGACACCCACCGCCTTCCCGAGACACTCGCACGCCTGAGCAAGGCCGGCGGCAAGGCACGCATCCTCTTGGGCGATCCAACGAGCGATGTCCTCGTGCAGCGTGGGCTTGACGAAGGCATGCCGAACGTCCCTGGCAGGGCAGCGTCCGCATTCGAGTTCCTCGCGGCCTCGGCGTCACTGCCTGGCATCGAGATCCGCCTGCATGACACGGCCTTGTACGCCTCGCTGTACCGCTTCGACCAGACTCTCCTAGTCAACGTCCACAGCCACGGGCTACCGGCGAAGGACTCCCCTGTTCTCGAACTGGCCGATGTCCCTGGCGGTCATCTGCACAGTTACTACATGGGCGCGTTCGATCGCGTCTGGTCCAGCGCTCGACGGCCTGAATAGGCTGGACGACATGCCTCGGACGGACTGGCACGACGACCCAGCAGCCCCACCAGTGAACAGCCTGAAGCCAGCAGCAGCGGCGTTCATCGAGCACGACGACAAAATCCTGCTCATCCAACGCAGCGACAACGGCAAGTGGTCCATGCCTGGCGGCACGATGGAGTACGGCGAGAGCCTGACCACCTGTGTGGTTCGGGAAACACTGGAAGAGACCGGCATTCAGATCCAGTGCACCGGCATGGTCGGCGTTTTCACAGACCCGCTGCACCGCATCGAGTACGACAACGGCGAGGTACGTCAGCAGTTCGCCATCGTCTACCGGGCCGAGTACGTGGCCGGCGAACCAACCCGCAGCCCAGAGAGCCCTCGCGTCGAGTGGATCCCCCGGTCAGATGTTCTTGAGGTCACCATGGACCCAAGCCAGCGCATGAGGCTCGCTTGGGCGATGGATCACCCCGACACGGTTCGACTCGACCCTGCCTGATCGCCTCAAGCCTTCCGCCTAATCAGGCTTCCGACTCTCGCTGCGCCCTGGCGCTTGCCGAGTGGAAGTCCCACTCCGACTCCGCCATGACAGGGATGCTCTTGTCGCCCACGTAGTCGGCTAGGAGCGCCCGCAGTACGTCGCTCAACGTCTCGCCCTTGGTCTCCGCCTTGGCTTGCGCCGCCTCCCAGAGCTCATCAGAGCACCGGAACTGGCGCACCTTCGATGCTCCAACGTTGCGCCCGCCAGCGTCTCTCTTCGCCATGGTCGACATCATCCCAGACTCACCTCCTGAGCCTCGCCATCGAGTCGCCATCGTCTCTTCGCTTCGTCCACAGCCGCCCTGGCGCTCTGTACGTAGGTCTGGGAGTCGACAGATGGGTCCTTGGGTTTCTCCTCTACTGAGTCCTTGATCCCTCCTTGGTCCCCCTCTTCGAGGGGGTATAGGTCCCCCCGGTTATCGGGGGCTTCCGTGCCCCCTGAATCAAGGGGGATCGTCCCCCCGGTTTCGAGGGGGATGGTCCGGTGTCTCGCGAGGGTGTTTTCCACAGGTTGAGCCTCCAGCGTCAGCCGGTACTCGGCACGTTGTCCGGGCTTGCCATCGACCTCGCGGACGATGGCACCTTCCGTCAGCAACACCTTGACGGCGAGCCGTACCTGCTCTTGAGCCTTCTTCCCCGGCGCGGTCTTCGGGCCGTATCCGATAGCACCGGCAAGCGCGACATGCCCGCGGAAGTAGTAGCCGCGATCAACCCATCCGAAGTGCTCGGTCATCTTGCCTGCATCGAGCGTGTGCGCCGCCATGAAGACCAGCACCTTGTAGGGGTTTCCCGGGAGGTAACTCCAGTTCCGCACAGCCTCTGTCACCAACTCGATTCCCATGTCACCTCCTCCGGTTCGTCGTGTACGTTTGAAGGCGGGTGGGCGCTCACTACGCCTGAGCACCCACCCGCCATGCGTCTCAGTGCGAGAGCACGAATCCCTCCAGCACCGCCAGTAGCCGCAGGTCAATCTCCTGCTTCGGGGTCGCCTCACAGCGACGTGCGTGGATCGCCTGGAGCACGTCGAGCCGGTAGGACTTCTCCCCATCGGCGAGCCTTCGAAGCACGCGCCTCTGCCACGTGTCCGGCCAGCGGGAAGCGTCCGCCAGCATGTCCGCGATCGTGACTGCCGCGTCGATGTCCACGACGCCTCCGGCCTCGCTGGCGTCCTTCAACTCGTCGGCCAGATCTGGCATCGACAACACCGACCCGTAGTGCAGGGACATGTAGGCAGGCAGTCGTGCTGAGTCGTCCATCTCGACCTTGCTCCACATCTTCGAGCCCTTCACGCGGTCGCGGCGAGGAAGCCGTCCAGGTTGTCGACCCACGCCCGCAGAGCGTTGGCGTCGTCGGGGTGCGTAACCTCGCGCTCGATCTCCTCGCGGAGCTCGTCGGTGTCGAACTCGTTGCCGTGCGACAGCGCCGTCAGGTTGCGGCTCGTGTTGGCCGGCGAGTGCCAGTACGACGCGATCGTGCGGGCCGTCTGGTCACTGACCACCGAGCCCATCGCCCATGCGTACTCGATGTCGTCGTAGGTCTCCTTGGACGTGCCAAGTCGGTAGGTGTTCACGCTCGTCTTCATGGTGTTCCTCTCGAAGGTGACGTGCCTCTTCAGGTCGTGGGCCGTCACCCCGCGACGACGGATGCCTACGGAGCATCCGTTTCGGCTCATCGGCTCAGCACTGCCGCCCTGTGGTCGCTCGTTGAGTCGGAGCGCTCGCACAGGTCGCAAGTGCGGTAGGCGTTGTTCGGGCAGTCGTCACAGTCGTCACCACAGGCAAGGACGACGCGGTTCATCTCGACGGGCCACCGCTCACGCCACAGGTCGATCAGGTCTCCGGCGATGTCCTTGTAGCCCTCCCCGAACTCGCCGGACATCACGACGCACTCGCCGTTGGCGATGACGCAGGCACAGTCGTGGCAGATCTCGATCTCGTGTGCGACCGTGATTGGCTCAACCTCGGGCTTGTCGTCCTCGTCCATCAGGTCGAGACGCAGAGTCGAGTTCTCGACGCTCCAGACGTAGCCCTCGGGAGACTCGTCGTTCATGTGGTCAACAGCCCAGTCGGCCTCAAGGCGGATCGCCTCGACGTGCTCCGAGTCGTCCCACTGCTTCGTGGTGTGACGGATCATCTTGCGCATGTCTTCCTCCACCTCAAGCCCGAAGTAGGTGGCGGCGAAGTTGATGATCTGAATGTTGAAGTCGATGGCGTTCGTCGTGTTGCCGTCGACGTAAACCACGCCCTCGGCGTACGCAAAGTCAAAGGTCGTGCTCATGGTTGGTCCCTCTCGGTATTGGCAGGCTCATCAGCGGCGACATGCCAAGTCACCGGACAGGCACCTACGGAGTGCCTGTTTCGCCAGATCTACGATGTACGTACATCCTGCTAAAGCGAGCGGAACACGTGCACCGCTCCATTGCTCGCGTTCTCGACGGAGTAGTCGAACTCAAGGTCGGAGCTCCACCTACTCATGTCGATGTAGGGACGAAGGTGCTCGGGGATCTCGTCGTCGTATCCCATCTCGTCCCAAAGGTGTTCGGCGTAGTCATCGAACGATGACCACTCCCCGGCGTACCCCTCTTGAAACTCGGCAAGATCAGGAAGTCCGTCACCATCGACCGACCCGAGTCCCGTGCGGACATACGCCCGGAACGCGTCGTACTCCCATGGCATCAGTTCGCCGAACAGCGCACCCCACTTGCCAGCGGTCGACGGCGAGCACTCCCCCTCAATCGGGAGTTCGTGGTCCATCACCCACATCTCTTCATGCGGGCCGTAGATCTCCTCGCCAGAGACGTAGCCCGCCTCGTCGGTCGTGATCCCGCATGCAGCGTGGAGTCGCTTTGCAGTGATCCCGTCCGCAATGTCGGCGTTATACCACTCGCCCACCAACTTGCCGTCGTTGTAGCAGGCAAGGCAGCCGAGCCATACCTGCGGCATGACATCGGTTCGTACGGCAGCAATGGTCATCTTGTATCCCTCTCGGAAAGGCAAGCCCCTGTCGGACTTGCTCAGTGGATCGCCTAGGACTTGCACCTAGCCCGTCACGCTCGCCGAAAGAGAGAGGCTCTTCGGGTCATCGCACAATCGGCGCTCTTGCTGGCTCCGATCCTCGACCGTTTCATCTCGTCACGTTCTGAACGGGCTCATAATCCCGGTCTCTCACTACCGGGCGTTTCTGCCGTCGACTCTGGCGATTCCGTTTCCGCTTGCTACGCGAGAGGGAGACCCCTACCGATCGCGCATCGCTCACGATTGCGAGCGTGCAACGTAGTCCGTACCTACGTACCTAATCCTTTGTCGACGCGAGAGTTCCGCGCCTACCACGTGACCACTATTGAGTTCTCAAGTCTTGCCCTGTCATGCGAGCCGCTTTCGGCCTTTCGGCCCGTCCCGTTCTCGCTGACAGGAAAGAACACTAGAGGATGTACGTACATCCATGCAAGTCGAACGCGAGGATTAGTTCTCCGGATCAGCAATAACCGCAGATCAGACGGCAGAAAAAAGTTTGGAAGAGTCGCTCTTGCATGCCCCTCTAACGGCCCATCGGGGCATGCACAAAGCAATCCTCCACACGCTCCTTGTGTGGCCCACAGAACGGCATGCACGCGCTCTCATGCCTGCCTCCATCGGCCCCATAGGCACGCACTCACGGGGTACGCCACGGTGCATGCCCTGGATAGTCCACAAGTTCACTCGACAATGCACAGCTCGCAGCCGGCATGCTCCATTGACTAGTAAGTCGACTGGGTATAGGGGTATGACCCCTTCACGCGAGCAGCCCCCACCGCCCCGTCATAGCGTCAAAGATTCCGCCACAGTTTTGAAGTCGATGAGACTGCGCAGGTTTCCGGGCCTCAAAGACGCGAAACGCCCCTCAGGGCCTATTTCTAGGCTCCAAGGGGCGCTTTCGTCAGTTTCGCTTCCGGTCGTATCTCTGTTTTCTGGCTTCCGCTCCAGCCGGCCTCCACGAGCCACGCTGGCCGTTGAATGGCCTCTGTGGGCGTCCCATGGACGACATGGTGGCGTCATCGCAGGCGTCGCACTTGCGCGGCGTCCAGGGGAACGGCACCACGACGGTATCGCCGCAATAGGGGCATGCGATCCCCTTCGGTTCGTCACTCATCGGCATCTCCGAGGTTGGCGAGAAGGACGGTTCGCAGCCGCCGAACAGAGTGCAGCTCGCCCTTATCCATCTTGGCGTGACAACCCCGACAACGGGGCGCGTAGTGCTCCTCGTGAGGACAGTACGGGGAACGGTTGCCCTTGGCTCGCGCGTAGGAGTCGATCGGGAGGCGCTCCTCGGAGCAGCCGCGGACGTAGGACCAGTCAGCAGCCTGTCCACCGCAGTCGATGCACTCGTGATCGCCAGCGGCTCCGCGCTCGCTCTTCACCCGAAGGTGCATAGCGGCGTAGGTCGGCTCAGGAGTCCATCGAGGGTTCGTTCCTGCGCTCATGCGGCACTTGACGCAGCAGGTGTTCCTGCGACTCTCGCGCCGCAGGTCGTCCTGCCGAACAGTGCTGTCCTGGCCGCAGTTTGAGCACGACACATGCCATCTGCGCCGATGAGTGTTGCCGTTCCTGACAGCCTCAGCCTCACTCAGCACGGTAAGCACCCCGTACTGCTCGCCAACTTGGATGGGAGGCAGTCTCCGGCGCTGTCCCCTCATTCGGTGCCGTAGCTCGCGGTCGCGGTGACCTCGAACTCGACACTGACGCCGAAAGCCTTGCCGTTCGCCTCTTCGATCTGGAAGGGCTCGGTCTTGGTCACCTTGGCGTCCTGCACGAAGCCGACGTTTTGCACGAAGCCACCACGCTTGGTGATCTCAGCGCACTCCCGCTCGGCCTTCTCGCTCAGCTCGTTGATCGAGAAGGGAACCACCGACGGGTGACTCGACCGACTATGCACAGCCAGACGACCGCGCAGCACTGCAGTGTCACCGTCGATGCTCGCGACCTCCGAGACGCCGATCTCGTGCTGAACGTAGACGCCAAGCGTCTCCACGAAGGCACCCGTTGCAGGGTCATACGACTGTCCCATCGAGTCCAGGGACTGACCGAGCACACGGGCGAGGCCGGCAGCGGAGGGGTGAGCGATAAACGGCTTGGACAGGATCCAGCCATCAGACGAGAACCCGAGACCCGGCTGCTTGAAGTCCTTGCCCTGATACTTGAGCGAGGGGACGGTGAACAGCCCGACCTTCCGCGTCGTACGCGACTCGAACAGCGACTTCAGCGCCTTGCGGGTTGGCTCAACGCCACCGTAGAACTCAAGCCACACGCCACCGCTGGCGTGGCCGTAGCCAGTGTGCTCGACAGGACCATGCCGCTTCACCAAAACGGCAGGGTTGCCGTCCTTGATCTGCTCGGGGTCGGTGGTGATTACAGCCGCGCGTGGGATGCCGAGTCCATCGGCGTCCTCAAGGACAGCGACAACGAAGTCAGCGATCTCCGTCGTCCACGAATCCATCTCGGCGAGGAGGACGGCCTGCTCCTTGGCGGCGCGCTCTGCTCGCCACTCATCGAGGATCTCCTCGAAGTAGATGTTGATGACCTCATTGCGCGAGAGAGTGCCGCCGTTGATGTAGTCGGCCTTTGCCTTCGCCATACGCGGCGAGAGGGTGTTCTTCGTCATTCTGGTGTTCTCCTGTTCAGTTGGTGATGGTGCGGTGAGTGCGGACGGTGAAGGGATGTGATCCCCGACGCCGCTGTTTAGCGTTGAAGGCACTGGGAAGGGCCTGGAGATGGAACGAGCCGGCAGGGTGTTCCCAGCGCTCTCCTGGAGCCGCTAGAAGGCCGTTGGATCGAAGGTCGGCCTGAATCTCAGGCGGGACCTGCTTGTACTGGGTTGGTGTCACTTGGTGTTGTTCTCCTTTTCAGTTGGTGATGTGTCTTGGCAGCACGGATCCACGGACTCGCCAAAGGCGGATCCGTAATGCGTGACGTTCGATCAGTGGAGGGAAACTAGAAGACAAAGACGAAGATCTAGGTCCTAGTCCTTCTTCTCCTCCACTGCCAGCAAGAGCAACGGAGCGCGAGCATGAGTCCGCCGAAGGCGCTTCATGGGTCGCTCAGCGCTAGGAGTCGCTTGCCGAACCCGTCGCGGAACGGCTCGCACGCTCGCCTACGCTCCGGGTTTTATAAGTGCCCGTTTTTGTGCCCGTTTTTTCGGGCACGCTTACGCCGCTGGGCTCGCGGCGTCTTCCCAGAATGAGTCTGACCAGAAGAGCACGCGACGGTAGATCCGTCCTGGCGTCCGCTCCCCCACTTGCATCGGGGTCTCTCCTGCTGCGACCCAGCCCTTACTCATGGCTACCTTCATGTAGCCCGCTCCGGTGTCGCGCTTGATGCCGTACGACTCGGTGGCGCTCTTCATCGTGCGGCTGGGCTGGAGGAAGTAGTACGCCACGAAGTCTCGCGCCTTCTCCTCGCGCCTCGACAGCCCCGTGATTGCGTGCAGGCGCGAGTGCCACGCGTCCGTGAACGCCTGCTGCCCAGTGTCGATCGAGTCGGCCGGCCTGGGCCTCAGCAACCGAGCGTTCGCCTCCTCCGCGGCGTACGTGGCGTAGAGCCACTGCCACATGTCGGTCGCGCCGTTGGTCACTCGTCACCGTCCGCTGCCATGACGAACGTGTGAGCAGCGTCCAGGAGCCGCTTCTGCTTCCACTCGCGGATCCGCTCGACCAGATACGGAGCAATCGTCGTATCGCCGTCCTCATAGCGTCGTACGAGCTTGTCTCTGGCTTCCTGCCACGGGTCGAACTTCGTCATGCAGCCTCCCTCTTCTGTCGTTGGCGCTCCCACTTCTTCTGTAGCTGGTCCTTCGCCAACCGTTTGGCCTCTATGGCCTTGGGCGGCTCGTACTCGGTCCTGGTCCAGTCGGGCGGCTCGTAGCCCTCGGGTTGTACTTGGCTCACAGTCGGTGACTCACTTCCTTTCTTGGTTAGCGAACAAGTGATTGCTTTGGCAATGAGGGCACGGCAGGGCTACCCCTGAACAGGAGTAAGGAACGGGCATAGCCCTGCCGTGCATTCGGCTCGCGTCGCGGTGCGAGCCTGTTCCGCATTCAACGCTGGCGAGGCAGAACCAGCGGCGCGGAAGATCTGGGAAGATGTTGGGGCTTGCGCTCCAACAAGAAGAACAATACTTGGCACTAGCGACAGTTTCCGTGACTACCGGAATCACACACGTGCAGATGCTCTTCTGCGGCAGGATTTCCCGCCAACAAGAAGAACGCTATCATCCGCCACCGACAGATTTTATAGACTGCCGTAATGGACGCCAGGATAGAACATCGCCCGGCGGCGTCCCCACCGACAAGATGAACTCTATCTTTCACAGTCGACAGAACCCGGCCTGCCAGCACGCGCTGTGCGCCCTAGTCGCCTGGAACTCGGCAGGATCAGGCTTCGGGAATGGGCTCGCCCCGCAGGTGAGCCGCCATGGCTTCTCGACAGTCTTCAACCGAGTCATGAAAGGCGTCAAACTCCCCACGAAGACCTTTGGCTCCAGTCGCGCCGTCCTTCTCCGCCGCTTTACGCATCGCTTGGCCGGCATCGACACCCATTGACAGCAACTCCTGGGTCGCATCGGCCAACGAAGGAGCAATGAGAGCGATCTCAGATTGAATCTGAAGAATCTCGCCCGCGTACTTCTCTACTGCGGCATCCATCTTTTCCACAACCGTCGAAGAGTCTTCAAAACAAGACCGCGCAAGTTCGAGTCGATACTCGTAGTGGGCCGCAAGGTACTTGGAAAAGAGCTCACGCGTGGTCTCAGCGAAGATGGCATCACGCTCGGCCTTCTCGCGTCGGATCGCCTGCTTCTGCTCCCACTCGAACCGTTTGGCGCTCGCCTTGTCGGTTGCCCGAACGGTGAGCATCTGCGCCAGGATCGCGCCGCCGGCACCGACAGCAGAGGCGAGTACAGCAGCAACAGCAGCGACGACGGCAGCGACTACAACGACTTGGGTCTCGTCCACGGTCCGAATCCTTCGGCGAGACGCTGAGCGCCACTCACCGAGCGAGATCGCGTCCCCAACGTTGGGTAGCCACACTACGGAGGTCCCTGTCCTCTCAGTGGCTCGTAGGACACCATGCTGGGACATGAGCACAGAACTCTGGGCGATCATCGGCGTGGTTATCGGCGCACTCGCCACAGGCGGGATGAGCCTCCTCCAGACCATCCTCCAGCGGCGCTCGTCCCGCGCCGAGGCTGAACGTGCGTGGGAACGTCAAGCGCAGGATCGGCTCTTCGAGGCGAAACGGACTGCCCATGCCGCGTTCATGGACGAAGTCCACATCGTTGCGGACCAAGTCCATCAGATGCGATTGAGTAGGCAGCGAGGCGATGTGTCTAGTGACGATGCGGAATGGGGTGAAGCTGGCAGAGGCTTGATTCGCCTACAGTCTCAGGTGCAGGTCTACGGATCGCCTGAGAGTGCCCGTGCCGCCAAGGAGGCCGTGGTCGCCGTCAACGCAATGATTCACTCAGAAGCTCCACAGAGGGCGCGCGAGCAGATAGAAGTCTTTTTTCGTGCAATGCGCGTGTATCTGATACTGATGCGAGTCGATTTGGGCATCGATACAGACAAGGTCGTCACTGACGACCTTATGCTCGAACTCCGGAGCGTAGGGGCCATGGCATACGAGGATCTACGACAAGGCGTCGAAGGATCTCGTAAAGATTCACCGAGGCGAGCCTGACGCGTTGAGTGATGCCACCCTCGATGCACGTACCGCGATGCGCGTTGTGTTCGCCTACTTGATCGACTCCCAGAGGCTCGCAAGATCCTCCCGGATCTCCGGATCAGCGGTGATCGTCTCCAACAGATCCGCCGGCATGACGACACGTTCGCCGTCAACGGCGATCCCGAACGGCTTCTGCGTGTGAACGATCTTCTTGTCCAGAGCAAGCCCTCGTCCAGGCACCACCGCCCAAGTGCCGGCGAGGCGAAGCAGTTCACAACGCTCTAGGTCGTCAGACGACTCCCACAGGTCACCCCAAGTCTCCCCAGTGGGTACGAGCTTCGTGACGCGCTCGGTGGGCATCGCCTCGGCCTCGCGGACGGCTCGTTTGGCGGCTCGAACGGCCTGGTACGCCTCGTCCTCCTCGGCATCGTCCACGGCCGCTGTGAGCGCCTTCTGAGCCTCGATCAGGGCCACCTTGGCGCGAGAGATCGCCTCCAGCCGTACGGCACTCTCCTCGATGGTCTGGTGCTCGACGTGCTCGCGCTGTCCGTACAGCCTGAGGAACGTTTCCTCGATGTACGGATTCACTCGGTGCTCCGCAATCGAGACGCCCGGATCACCCTTGGCGTGCTTCTTCCTGATGCAAGCAAGTGCAGTCTTGCTCGGTCGCTTGTCGGTGTGGTGGCGATACAGCCTCTCCCCACAGACGCCGCAGGTCATCCCGGAGCCGTAGCCCTTGGCAACCTCCCACGCCTTCAACTTGCGGCTCTCCAGCATCTCCCGCAGCGCCATCCACTCGGCCATCGTCAATAGAGCCATGTCGGGGTCGATCAGTGGCGTGCCGTCGACCATGAGCACGCCCTCACTGGCTCGACTCAGCCGATACGCCTCCCGCCCGGTGCTGGTCGTGTAGATCTCGTAGTCGTGGTCTGGCGTCATTCCTGCCAGTCGTGGGTTGTGTAGCAGGTGCTTGAAGCCGGACATCGAGACCGGCAGGGCAGCCTTCGCCTCTTCGTACGTCTTACCGTTGATGACCGCCATCACCGCATCGCGCAGCGCTTCAGCGGGCGAGAGACGGAACGGGATCCGAACCTCGTGGTCTGGTCGGATCACCAGCCCCCTGCCGTTGGGGTTTTTGATGGCGACGAAGCCGTACGGAGCAGAGCCGACAGCGTGACGCCCCTCCTTCTTCATCACCTCAAGTGACTGCCGGCGACGCTCACCGATCAGTCGTGCCTCGAACTCTGCGATGGCAGCGAGAACGGTCAGGATCAACTTGCCACTGTTGCTCTTGGTGTCGATGTCGTCGTCGGCGAATGTGATGGTCGCTCCGGTCTCCTCCACGAAGCGAACCAGTCCCAGCAGATCCTCGACGTTCCGCGCGGCTCGGTCGATCTTCGTCACCAGCACGCGGTCGCCTTGCTTCAGCTCGCGAAAGAGCCGTCCGCCCTCGGGGCGATCTCGAAACGCAACCTTGCTCCCCGATACCGACCTGTCCTCATACCAGGCGATCTTGTCGGGGTCGCCGTCATCCCCAAGAACCTTCTTGGTCAGCCGATCACGCTGCTTGGTGATCGAAGCCGACGCTTCGGTGTCAAGACTGATTCGCACGTAGGCTCGGTCTGTCATTCGCCCTCCCCAGACTTCATGGAGCAACGATGCTAGAACGCAAACCGGAGATCGACTTCGTCGACCCGACCCCTCCGACCGACCTCGTCATCAAGGACATCACCATCGGTGACGGCGACGAGGCCACCGAGCGCGACCGCGTCTCGGTCCACTACGTCGGCGTGGCGCTGTCCACCGGCGAGGAGTTCGACGCGTCCTACAACCGCGGCGAGCCGCTCGACTTCCGCGTCGGCATCGGCCAGGTCATCCAGGGCTGGGACCAGGGCATCCTCGGCATGAAGGTCGGCGGCCGCCGCCAGCTCGTCATCCCGCCCCACCTGGGCTACGGCGACCGCGGCGCCGGCGGCGCGATCAAGCCCGGCGAGACCCTGATCTTCGTCTGCGACCTGGTCAAGGTCGAGAAGTAAGCAGTTCGTACGCAGCGAGGCGGTGACCCTTCGGGGTCACCGCCTCGCTCCCATTTCCGCCTACCAGGGGACGTCGAAGTCGGCCTCGTCGGAGACCCGGGCCGCCTGGCCGGCGTACTCGACGACGTCACCGAGTCGAAGCTGGCGGCCGCGGCGGAGCTCGATCTCGCCGTTGACCTTCACCTCGCCGGCAACGATCGCCGGTCGGGCCTCGGAACCGGCCTCGACCAGGTTGGCCAGCTTCAGGAACTGACCGAGCCGGATGACCTCGTCGGAGATGGGTACGTCGAAAGGCTCACTCACGATGCCATCCTCCCCCGCCCGCCGAGACGTCACAAATACCGGCCGAGACGTCACCCCTGTCGTTCGACACCTCACATAGGTCGGCCGAGGCGTCACTGAGGTCGGTCGACACGTCACGCACGTCGGTCGACACGTCACACACGTCGGTCGACACGTCACGCACGTCGTTCGAGTCGGCACACATTGACCACTCGGCCGACCTATGTGACGTCTCGTGCGACGGCGTTGACGTCTCGGCCGACGGGAGTGACGCCTCGGCGGGTCAGATCATCAGGACCGCGACGGTGTGGATGATCACGCCGACGAGGCCACCGACGATGGTGCCGTTGATGCGGATGAACTGCAGGTCGCGGCCGACGAAGAGCTCGATGCGGCTGGCGGCCTGCTTGCCGTCCCAGCGCTGGATGGTGTGGGTGATGACGGTGGTGGCCTCGCGGCCGTAGCGCTTGACGACGTAGACGGCGACGTCGGAGGCGAGCGCGTCGTAGCGACGCTGGAGCGTCTCGTCGAGGACGACCTTCTGGGCGTAGCGGATGACCTCGTCGAGGGCGCGGAGGCGGACGACGCCTTCGGGGTCACGCAGGGAGGAGGTCAGCGCGCGGCGCAGCGCGTCCCAGATGGAGATGGCGGTGTTGATGACGCCCGGGTGCTCGAGCACGCGCTCCTTGAGCCGCTCGGCACGCTCCATGGTCGCCTGGTCGTGCTGCAGGTTGTCGGCGAGGTCGGCGAGCATGGCATCGATCGCCTTGCGGGCTCGGTGCTCGGGGTCGTCGCGGATGTCGGCGATCCAGCGGACCAGCTCGACGTGGATGCGGGCGGTGACCGGCTCGCGCAGCACCTGCGGCGTCCACCACGGCGCCCGCTCACCGAGCACCTCGGTGACGATCTCCTCGTTCTCCTCGAGCCAGCCGTGCAGCTCGACGAGGGCCAGGTCGACGAGACCGTGATGTACGCCGTCGTCCAGCGCCGCCTGCAGCGTGCCCCCGAGGAGCGGCGCGATCTGCTCCTCGCGCAGGCGAGGTACGAACCCGTCCTGGATGATCTCGACGATGTGCCGGTTGCTGATCCGGGACAGCCCGTCGGCGACCACGGTGGAGACCTCGTCGACGACCCGCTTGGCGTTGGGCTCCTCGGAGAGCCACAACGCGAGCCGCAGCGACGGCATCGCCACGCCGAGGCGCTCGCGGATCGTCTCCTCCTGCAAGAAGTTGTCCTGGACGAACTCCTCCAGGCTGGCGCCGAGCTCGTCCTTTCGCTTCGGGATGAGGGCGGTGTGCGGCACCGGCAGGCCCAACGGGTGGCGGAACAGCGCGGTGACCGCGAACCAGTCGGCGATCGCGCCGACCATGGACGCCTCGGCACCGGCGTTCACGAACCCCCAGAACCCGTCCCGTCCGAGGGTCAGCAGGTAGACGATGGCCGCCACGACCAGCAGCCCGGTGGCGACGATCCGCATCCGTCGCAGTGCCTGGCGGCGTACGACATCGGCCTCGGTCTCGACCATCAGGCCGCCGATCCCGGCGCCCCCAGGAGAACTCATGGGCTCAATTGTGCCGGGTCGCACCAGGTGGCGCGCAGCGACGCACTGAGACATCGGGAAGGGCACCGGGAAGGAGGTGGATTGTGGAACGCCAGTTGAACAAATGGTGCCCACCTATGGCAGCATTGGCCGGCATGTCTTTCCCCCGCACGGTCTTGACCTTCGGCACCTTCGACGTCTTCCACGTCGGACACCTGCGCATCGTCCAGCGCGCGGCTGAGTATGGCGACCGGTTGGTGGTCGGTGTCTCGGCCGACGCCCTCAACTTCAAGAAGAAGAGCCGCTACCCCGTCTTCAGCGAGGACGAGCGGTTGGCGATCGTCTCAGCGCTGAAGCCGGTCGACGAGGTCTTCCTCGAGGAGAGCCTCGAGCTCAAGCGCGACTACCTGCTCAAGCACCAGGCCGATGTGCTGGTCATGGGCGACGACTGGGCGGGGCGCTTCGACGAGTTCAAGGACATCTGCGAGGTCGTCTACCTGCCGCGTACGCCGGCGATCTCCACCACCGCGCTGATCGAGAAGATCTCCACGACCTGACCGCATACCTGTCGGCTACCCACGGGTTGGCCCACAGGTGGGTTACAAAGCGCCCAAGGGCGTCACCGATCTCTTCCCCCGCTCGTTGGAGTGGGCGAGAGTGCCTCGGGGGAGGCACACGTCCCACCGAGGAGATACATGTCGTCGCACAACGCGAACGGTGTGGGGTCGCATCTGTTCGACTCGTCGAGGAGCGCTATGTCGTTGACCACCGCCGCCAAGGTGGAGGTTCTCAGCGTCCTCGTCCGCGCCGGCCGCGAGGCCCGCGCCCCACTCACGCCGCACGACTGCAACACCGTGGTCGAGACCAGCGCCCATCTCGCCGAGATCGCGCCGAGTCTTCCTGAGCGATCACCCGGCGAGCGCGCCCGCGCGACCCGCTCCGCGATGGAACTGTTCCTCTCCGTCGACTGTCCCCAGCTCGCGCCCGAGCTCCGCGAGGAGCTCGCCAAGGCGGTCGAGCACGTGGTCGTACGTCATCCGGCGACGGCTCCGTAGAGCAGAAGAGTTTCAACGACCTCGTCGTTCCGAAGAAAAATGCCGCTGTAGCCCCACGGGTCGCAGCGGCATGCTTCTATTGAGGGGGAGGTAGTTGCATGAGCATCGTCAGAGCGGCAATCAGCCAGACCACCTGGACCGGGGACAAGGCCTCCATGCTGGACAAGCACGAGGGCTTCGCGCGTGACGCCGCCGCCCAGGGCGCCCAGGTGATGTGCTTCCAGGAGCTCTTCTACGGGCCCTACTTCGGGATCAGCCAGGACAAGAAGTACTACCGCTACGCCGAGCCGGCCGATGGCCCGATCGTGCAGCGCTTCGCGAGCCTGGCCAAGGAGCTGGGCATCGTGATGGTGCTGCCGATCTACGAGGAGGCCGACACCGGGGTCTACTACAACACCTCCGTGCTCGTCGACGCCGACGGCACGATCCTCGGCAAGTACCGGAAGAACCATCTGCCCCACGTGGAGAAGTTCTGGGAGAAGTTCTACTTCCGCCCCGGCAACCTGGGCTACCCGGTCTTCGAGTCCGCGGTCGGCAAGGTCGGGATGTACATCTGCTACGACCGCCACTTCCCCGAGGGCTGGCGCGAGCTCGGGCTCAACGGGGCCCACATGGTCTTCAACCCCAACGCCACCAAGCCCGGGCTCTCCAACCGGCTCTGGGAGATCGAGCAGCCGGCTGCCGCGGTCGCCAACGGCTACTTCGTGCTCGCGCCCAACCGGGTCGGCCTGGAGGACAACGAGTACGGCGAAGAGGCGGTCAACTTCTACGGGATGTCGCAGATCGTCGACCCCCGCGGCAACTACGTGGGCGAGCTCGGCTCGGGCGAGAAGGAGGAGCTGCTCGTACGCGACCTGGACATGAGCATGGTCCAGGAGATGCGCGACGACTGGCAGTTCTACCGCGACCGGCGGCCCGATTCGTACACGGCTATCCCCCGACCCTGAAGCGACTGTGTTGGTCTCGACACGCCTCCGCCTTGCGGCTCCGGCGGCTCGACCAGCGGAGAGAAGGAGCACCCCGTGATCACGCTCATCAAAGGCGGGACGGTCGTTTCGTCGACCGGCCGCACAACTGCTGACGTGCTCGTCGACGGCGAGAAGATTGTCGCGCTCATCTCCCCCGGTGCCAGCCCGTTCGGCTCGATCGATGCCGACGTCACCATCGACGCGACCGGGAAGTACGTCATTCCCGGCGGCGTCGACGCCCACACCCACATGCAGCTGCCGTTCGGCGGCACCAACGCCAGCGACACCTTCGAGACCGGCACCCGGGCCGCGGCCTGGGGCGGCACCACGACGATCATCGACTTCGCGGTGCAGCGCTACGGCGAACGCGTACAGGACGGGTTGGCCCACTGGCACGAGCTGGCCGCCGGCAACTGCGCGATCGACTACGCGTTCCACCAGATCATCGGCGGGGTCGACGACGACGCGCTCAAGGCGATGGACACCCTCGTGGACGAGGGGATCACCTCCTACAAGCTGTTCATGGCCTACCCGGGCGTCTTCTACTCCGACGACGCGCAGGTGCTGCGGGCGATGCAGAAGGCGACCGACCACGGGCTGCTGACCATGATGCACGCCGAAAACGGGCCGGCGATCGACGTGCTCGCCGCGCAGCTGGCCGAGTCCGGCAAGACGTCGCCCTACTACCACGGCATCGCGCGGGCCTGGCAGATGGAGGAGGAGGCCACCCACCGGGCGATCATGCTCGCCGACGTGACCGGGGCACCGCTCTACGTGGTGCACGTCAGCGCCAAGCAGGCGGTCGAGCAGCTTGCCGCAGCCCGCGACCGCGGCAAGAACGTCTACGGCGAGACCTGTCCGCAGTATCTCTACCTCTCCCTCGAGGACCAGCTCGGCGCGAGGTCGGAGGAGTGGGGCGACTTCGAGGGCGCCAAGTGGGTCTGCTCGACACCGCTGCGCTCGCGCGAGGAGGGCCACCAGGACGCGATGTGGCAGGCGCTGCGCACCAACGACCTGCAGATGGTCTCCACGGACCACTGCCCCTTCTGCATGAAGGAGCAGAAGGAGCTCGGCAAGGACGACTTCCGGGCGATCCCGAACGGGATCGGCTCGATCGAGCACCGCGTCGACCTGCTCTACCAGGGTGTGGTGACCGGGCAGATCACCCTCGAGCGGTGGGTGGAGCTGATCGCGACCACGCCCGCACGGATGTTCGGCCTCTACGGCCGCAAGGGCGTCATCGCGCCGGGAGCGGACGCCGACATCGTCGTCTACGACCCGAACGGCCACACCTCCATCGGAGTCGGCAAGACCCATCACATGAACATGGACCACTCCGCCTGGGAGGGCTACGAGATCGACGGGCATGTCGATGTGGTGCTCTCCCGTGGCTCCGTGGTCGTCGCCGAGGGCGAGTTCAAGGGCACCACGGGCCACGGCAGTTACCTCAAGCGCGACCTCTCCCAGTACCTGGTGTGACGTCATGGACTTCGGTGTCGTCCTCCAGACCAACCCGCCCGCCTGGCGGGTCGTCGACCTGGCGAAGCGGGCCGAGGCGTACGGCTTCGACCACGTCTGGACGTTCGACAGCCACCTGCTGTGGATGGAGCCGTACGTCATCTACAGCCAGATCCTCGCCGAGACCCGCACGATCAAGGTCGGCCCGTTCGTCACCAACCCGGCGACGCGCGACTGGACGGTGACCGCGTCGGTCTTCGCGACCCTGAACGAGATGTACGGCAACCGCACCGTCTGTGGGATGGGTCGCGGCGACTCGGCCGTGCGGGTGCTCAACGGGAAGCCGTCGACGATCAAGGAGATGCGCGAGGCGACCCGGGTCATCCGGGAGCTCGCCAACCGGCGCCCGGTCGAGATCAACGGCACCACGCTGCAGTTCCCGTGGGCCAAGCGCTCCGAGCTGGAGGTGTGGATCGCGGCCTACGGCCCGCTCGCACTGAAGGCCGCCGGGGAGGTCGGCGACGGGTTCATCCTGCAGCTGGCCGACCCCGACATCACCGAGTGGATGATCGGGGCGGTCAGGAAGGCGGCCTCCGACGCCGGCCGCGACCCGGAGTCGCTGACGTTCTGCGTCGCCGCACCGGCGTACGTCACCGACGGGTCGCCCGAGGCGCTGGATCATGCCCGCGAGCAGTGCCGGTGGTTCGGCGGGATGGTGGGCAACCACGTCGCCGACATCGTCGCCAAGTACGGGAGCGGCGCGGTCCCGCAGACGCTCACCGACTACATCAAGGGCCGCGAAGGCTACGACTACAACGAGCACGGGCAGTCCGGAAACACCCATACGGACTTCGTGCCCGATGAGATCGTCGACCGGTTCTGCATCCTCGGCTCGGTCGAGGAGCAGGTCGCCAAGCTCGAGCAGCTGAAGAGCCTCGGGGTCGACCAGTTCGCCGTCTATCTGCAGCACGACGCGATGGACCAGACCCTGGCTGCGTACGGCGATCGGGTGATCCCCCGGGTCAACCTACCGGCGACCGCGAAGGCATGAGCGCGCGATTTCGTTGCTCGGCGCCTGAGAATGTAACGAAAACGTAGGCGGATGCCTGATATACCGTCGTAATCAGTATCACGGATCAGCGGTGACCCCGCTGCTTCCGGCGTAGAGTGATCATCCAGATCCATGTCCATCCACGCACCCCAGGGGACAGCCTTGACCAGCGCCAGCGACGCCCGTGCCTACGACCTCGACCGAGCCCATGTCTTCCATTCCTGGTCCGCCCAGGGGTCGCTGAAACCGCTCGTCATCGCCGGGGGGCAGGGCTCGCGGGTGTGGGACGACTCCGGGCACACCTACCTGGACTTCTCCTCCCAGCTGGTCAACACCAACATCGGCCACCAGCACCCGCGGGTGGTCGAGGCGATCAAGAAGCAGGCCGAGACGCTGACCACGATCGCACCCACGACGGCCAACCTGGCCCGCGGCGAAGCGGCCGAGCGGATCACCGACATCGCGCCGGTCGGCTTCAACAAGGTCTTCTTCACCAACGCCGGCGCAGACGCGGTCGAGAACGCGATCCGGATGGCCCGCATCCACACCGGCCGCGACAAGGTGCTCTCGACCTACCGCTCCTACCACGGCAACACCGGTGCGGCGATCGTCGCGACGGGCGACTGGCGACGGCTCCCGAACGAGTACGCCCGCGGCCACGTCCACTTCTTCGGCCCCTACCTCTACCGCTCGGAGTTCTGGGCGACCACGCCCGAGCAGGAGGCCGAGCGCGCCCTGCAGCACCTGCGCCGGGTCGTCGAGTCCGAGGGGCCCTCCTCGATCGCCGCGATCCTCCTCGAGACCATCCCCGGCACCGCCGGGATCATGATCCCGCCGCCGGGCTACCTCCCCGGGGTCCGTGCCCTGGCCGACGAGTTCGGGATCATGCTCATCCTCGACGAGGTCATGGCCGGCTTCGGCCGCACCGGGGAGTGGTTGGCCCTGGATGCCTACGACGTCGTTCCCGACCTGATCACCTTCGCCAAGGGCGTCAACTCCGGCTACGTACCTGCCGGCGGGGTGATCATCTCCGACCCGGTCGCGGCGACCTTCGACGACCAGGTCTTCCCCGGCGGGCTCACCTACTCCGGCCACCCGCTCGCGATGGCCTCCATCGTGGCGACCATCGAGGCGATGAACGAGGAGGGCATCGTCGACAACGCCGCGACCATCGGCACCGACCACATCGCTCCCGGCCTCGCCTCGCTCGCCGAGAAGCACGACGTGATCGGCGAGGTTCGCGGCACCGGGGTCTTCTGGGCCCTCGAGCTGGTCGCCGACCGCGAGACGCGTGAGCCGCTCCCAGCCGCGACGATGGGCCGGATCAAGTGCGACCTCATCGCCCGCAACCTGATCCCGTTCACCATGGAGAACCGCATCCACGTGGTGCCCCCATGTGTCGTCACTCCTGACGAGGTCGCCGAGGCGATCTCGATCTACGACGACGTGCTCGGCTCGCTGTAACAGCTCTACTAAGGACTCCTCACATGACCGATCTCCCCATCCTCGACCACTGGATCGGCGGGGCCACCAACCCCGGCACCGGCACCCGTCTGGGCGACGTCTACAACCCCGCGCTCGGCACCGTCCAGAAGCACGTACGCTTCGCGGCGGCCGCCGACGTCGACACCGCCGTCTCGGCGGCCAAGAAGGCATTCGAAGAGTGGAGCGAGACCTCGCTCACCCGGCGTACGGCCGTGCTCTTCAAGTTCCGTGAGCTGCTCAACGCCCGCAAGGGTGAGCTCGCCGAGATCCTGACGGCCGAGCACGGCAAGGTGCTCTCCGACGCCGCCGGTGAGATCGCCCGCGGGATCGAGGTCGTCGAGTTCGCCTGTGGGCTCTCGCACCTGCTCAAGGGCACCGTCTCCGAGCAGGTCTCTTCGGGCGTAGACGTGACCACTCTCAAGCAGCCGCTCGGCGTGGTCGGCATCATCAGCCCCTTCAACTTCCCCGCCATGGTGCCGATGTGGTTCTTCCCGATCGCCATCGCGGCCGGCAACACCGTCGTGCTCAAGCCGTCGGAGAAGGACCCGACCGCTTCGAGCTGGATCGCGGAGCTGTGGGCCGAGGCGGGGCTGCCCGACGGCGTCTACAACGTCGTCCACGGCGACAAGGAGGCGGTCGACGCGCTCCTCGACAACCCCGACGTCGCCTCGATCTCCTTCGTCGGCTCCACCCCCATCGCCCGCTATGTCTACGAGCGCGGCACCGCCGCCGGAAAGCGGGTCCAAGCGCTCGGGGGCGCCAAGAACCACATGCTGGTGCTGCCCGACGCCGACCTCGACCTGGTCGCCGACTCGGCCGTCAACGCGGGTTTCGGGTCAGCAGGTGAGCGCTGCATGGCGATCTCGGTGGTGCTCGCGGTCGACTCGGTCGCCGACAGCCTGATCTCGAAGATCACCTCCCGGATGGCCACCCTCAAGACCGGCGACGGCACCCGCGAGACCGACATGGGGCCGCTGATCACCGGGACCCACCGGGACAAGGTGGCGAGCTACGTCGACGTGGCCGCGGCAGACGGCGCCGAGATCGTCGTCGACGGACGAGGGATCGAGGTCGACGGTGATCCCAACGGGTTCTGGGTCGGGCCGACGCTTGTCGACCGGGTCCCCACGACGTCCACCGTCTACACCGAGGAGATCTTCGGCCCGGTGCTCTCGGTCGTCCGCGTCTCCGGCTACGAGGAGGGCCTGGAGCTGATCAACTCCGGTCAGTTCGGCAACGGCACCGCGATCTTCACCAACGACGGCGGCGCCGCCCGCCGGTTCCAGCGGGAGGTGCAGGTCGGGATGGTCGGCGTGAACGTCCCGATCCCGGTGCCCGTCGCCTACCACTCCTTCGGTGGCTGGAAGTCGTCGCTGTTCGGGGACGCGAAGGCGTACGGCCCCGCCGGGCTGGACTTCTTCACCCGGGAGAAGGCGGTCACCACCCGCTGGCTCGACCCGTCACACGGCGGGATCAACCTGGGGTTCCCGCAGAACTCCTAGGCTGCCCTAGGCCCAGTAGTCGTCGACATCGTCGGGGCTGCCCGCGTCGAGCTTCTGCTCGGCGTAGTCGGCCTCGTTGACATCGTCGGGCGCCGAGGTGATCGTCTCCTCGGCGTCCAGCGGCGCCTCGTCGTCGACGGTCTCCGTCACGAGATCGGTCGCCTGCTCCTCGAGATCTGCCTCTGCTGCGTACTCGCTCATCTACCCCTCGCTCAGATCGACGTGCTCGAACTCCAGTAGACCACCGACTTCAAGCGCGTGTCATCGCTACGATCCGACGCATGCCTTCCCTCCCCGAGGCCCCCGGATCGACGTGGGCTCGCAGCTATGACTACACCGCGCGCGAGCTGGTGCGACCACGTTCCGTGGATGACGTACGCGACCTCGTGCTGCGCGAGCCAGGCCTGCGCGCGCTGGGGTCTCGGCATTCCTTCACCGACCTCGCAGACACCGCCGGGGTGCTGGTCTCTCTCGAAGGCTTCGAGGAGCCACCGACCATGGCCGGTGACGTCGTCCGGGTGCCTGGTGGGATGCGCTACGGCGAGCTCGCCGCCTGGCTGCAGGAGCGTGGCCGGGCGCTGCCCAACCTCGCCTCGCTCCCCCACATCTCGGTCGCCGGCGCGGTCGCCACCGGCACCCACGGTTCCGGGATCGGCAACGGCTCGTTGGCCACCTCGGTGACCGCCGTCGAGATCATCGACGGCCAGGGTGACCTGGTGCGTCTGGAGTCCGGTTCACCCGACTTCGCGGGGGCCGTGGTCGGCATCGGCGCCCTGGGGATCGTGACTCATCTCGACCTACGAACCTCGCCGACCTACCAGATCGCACAGACGGTCCACGAGGGTCTCACCTTCGCTGACCTGCGAGAACATGTCAGCGAGATCCTCGGCGCGGCCTACTCGGTGTCGATCTTCACCCGGTGGGCCGACGAGCCCGACGGGTCGGTCGGTCGCGTCTGGGCGAAGTCGCGCTCGACGGCTCCGGAGATCCCTGGAACGGTGCTCGCGAGCCAGCCGCGGCACGTCGTCCCCGGGCTGGATGCCGCCCCGTGCACCGAGCAGCTCGGCCTGCCGGGGCCGTGGCACGAGCGGCTGCCCCACTTCCGACTCGACTTCCAGCCGAGCGTCGGGGCGGAACTGCAGAGCGAATACCTGGTGCCGATCGAACGCGCGCAGGAGGCGGTCGACGCCGTCCGATCGCTCGCCGACCGTGTGCGGCCGCTGCTGCAGGTGAGCGAGATCCGCGCCGTCGCCGCCGACGAGCTCTGGCTCTCCCCCGCCTACGGCACCGACGCGCTGGCGCTCCACTTCACCTGGAAGGCCGACCCCGGCGGCGTACGCGAGCTGCTGCCCGATCTGGAGCAGCGGCTTCCGGCCGGCAGCCGGCCGCACTGGGGCAAGCTGTTCACCACCAAGGACCCCGGTGCCGAGTTTCCGCGATGGGACGACTTCAAGGACCTCGTACGCCGCTTCGACCCCGACCGCCGGTTCTGGAACGCGTGGCTGGATCGGGTGTTCGGCTGACATTTCGGGGTAGTCCGGTAGCAAACTGCCTATTACCGACGAGTAAATGGGCAGTTTGCTACCGGACTACCCCGACCTTGTCAGTCCTCGACGAACTGGCGGTGGTTGCGGATCACCTCGGCGATGATCACGTTGAGGATCTTCTCGGCGAACTCGGGGTCGAGGCCGGCGTCGTCGGAGAGCCGGCGGAGCCGCTCGATCTGGACCGCCTCACGGCTCGGGTCGGCCGGGGGGAAGCCCGCGCGCGCCTTCAGTCGTCCGACCTGCTCGGTGCACTTGAAGCGCTCCGCGAGAAGGTGGACAAGGGCGGCGTCGAGGTTGTCGATGCTGCCGCGCAGGCGCAGCAGCTCGTCGTGGGCGTCTTCGGTCACAGCGCTATCAAACCTGATGCGAGTCCCGGAGCTCCGACCGGTCTTACTCGCCGGACTCCGGGGCCTGCTCGGCGAGCGCCTTGTCGATGTCGAGCTCGACGACCGCGTCGATGACCTGCTTCAGGGCCGGCGCGGGGAGCGCACCGGGCTGGGAGAAGACCAGGTTGCCCTTCTTGAAGGCCATCAGCGTCGGGATCGAGGTGATGTTGGCGGCGCCGGCGAGCGCCTGCTCGGCCTCGGTGTCGACCTTGCCGAAGACGATCTCGGGGTGCTCCGCGGAGGCGGCGTCGTAGATCGGGCCGAACTGGCGGCACGGGCCGCACCAGGACGCCCAGAAGTCGACGAGGACGATCTCGTTGTCGGTGACGGTGCTCTCGAAGTTCTCTGCGCCGAGCTCGACGGTGGGCATGGGAGTCTCACTTCCGGTCTGGAGTCACGTGCGCGCCAGATCGGCGGACACGTACGCCTCAACGCACGCGTGCTGCTGAGGATTCCCCGCGGGGATCAGGGAAGGCGCTTGCTCTTCGGCCCGATCTGACGCTCGATGCGGCTGCGTGGCTGACCGGTCAGCTTGGCGACGATCGGCACTCGGAAGACGTAGCCGCCGACAGCAGCCGCGATGACGAGGAGAATGATCCAGAACATGTGATCCAGCCTACGCCGGTGCACCCAGGCGCCACCTCAGGATTCTCCCTGAGATGGCGCCTGATCGGAGCCGTCGGACGGATCAGGCGGTCCGGCGACTCCGGCGGCCGGACTCCCGCTTGCGGAGGGCATCGGTGAGCAGCGAGACCAGGGCCTCGAGCTGTACGTCGGCGGAGTCGGTGACCTCTTCGTCAGAGCCGTCCAGGGCGCGAGCCGCGAGGCCTGCCTTGGAGTCGATCAGCTCCGCGATCCGGGTGTCGATGGTCTGGCTCGCGATGATGCGCCACGCGGTGACCGGCTCGGTCTGACCGATGCGGTGGACGCGGTCGATCGCCTGGGTCTGCTCGGCGTCGGTCCAGGAGAGCTCGGCCAGGACCAGGTTGGAGGCGGCCTGCAGGTTGATGCCCACACCGGCGGCGGTGAGCGAGCAGACGATGACCTTGACCTCGGGGTCGTTCATGAACTCATCGATGGCCTTCTCGCGCGCCTTCGAGGTCTGGTCGCCGCGGATCGTGGAGTAACGGATGCCGCGCTCATCGAAGAGCTTCTGCGCGGTGTCCATGACCTCGATGTGCTTGGCGAAGAAGACGACCTTGCCGACGTTGCGCGCCAGCTGGGCGGCGTAGTCGGCGGCCAGCGAGGCCTTCGCGCGACCGATGCGGCGCATCATGCCGAAGACGTTCTCGCCGGTGGAGGCGTCCTGGTCCTCGCGCTCCCAGGTGGCAACGCGGCGGATCAGCTCGAGGTCGAGCTCGCCAGGGGCCGGCTTGGCACCGGTCACCCGGGTCTCGATCGCGGTGTCGTAGCGCTGCATCATCCGCTTGGCCAGCTCGGCCTCGGCGGCCCGGATCGAGCGACCCTCGGCGTCGTCGAGCTCGACAGGCAGGTCGGCCACGCGGCGCGCGGGGATGTCGCTGGCGACGTCGATCTTGCGGCGGCGCACGATGCCCTGGTTGACGACGACGCGGCGGGCGGCGCCGTAGAAGCTGTTGTCCTGCGGGGTCAGCCCGGTCTCCTCGAGCCCCTCGAGCAGGCCGTTGAGCGGCTTGACGTCGTCGATCCAGCCGAGGAACTGCCAGATCGCCCGGAAGTCCTCGATGTCGTTGATCAGCGGGGTGCCGGTCAGCGCCATCAGCAGCGGGTTGGCCGTACGCTGCCGGATCTTCTCCGAGAGCGCCAGCACGTGCTGGGAGCGCTGGGAGGACTTGTTCTTGATGAAGTGGGCCTCGTCGACGACCATGCCCTTGAAGCCGAACTCGCCGAGCCAGCCGACGTGGCGGTCGAGGATCTCGTAGTTCACCACGATGATGTCGGCGAAGCCGTCGATGTCCTCGCCGTTGCCGTGCACGACGGTCGCCTTCTTGGACGGCGTCCAGAGGTCGACCTCGCGCGCCCAGTTGGCCTTGACGACGTTGGGTACGACGACGAGCAGCGGGTAGGCGTCGGCCGCCTCGGCAGCGAGCAGCGCCTGCGCGGTCTTACCGAGCCCAGGCTCGTCGGCCAGCAGGTAGGAGCGGTGTCCCTCGGCCGCCGAGGCGACCAGCTGCGCCTGGTGATGCATGAGCTCACGGGTGCCGGGCGCGTCGATGTGACCGGGGCCGTAGGCGGGCGGCTCGGGCAGCGGCATGCAGGAGGGCCCGGAGTCGGCGTACTCGAAGCTTCGGAACAGCGGCCCGAGGAGCTCCCAGCCGGAGAGGCGGCGGGCGTGCACCGGCGGGCGGGCGTTGGTGAAGTCGGGCGCCAGGAACGGGTTGGAGAGCTGGCGCTGGATGACGCTCGTCGGAACCACGCGCTTGTCGGGAACCGCGACAGCGGGGGTCTCGTCCTCGTCGTCCTCCTCGTCCTCCGGCACGTCGACGCCGCCACGGGCCATCAGCTCGTGCTTGAGGTCGACGGCGGCGTCGGAGATCTCGGCGTCCTCGGCGAGGAGCTCGAACAGGCGCGAGTCCATGGTCGCGGTCTTGGCGAGGATCGTGGCGATCCCGTCCAGACGCTTGAGCTGCTCGGCGCGGCGGCCCTCGTTGAGGGTCTCGTCCTCGAGCACCCGGTGGCGCTCGTCTCGGGCGAGAAGCGCGACGACCTGGAACTTGGTGCGTACGTCGGGCATGGCCGAGCGGCGCTGCACGGCCGACTCAACCTCGCGGACGACCTGAGCGAGCACCGGAATGATGCCCTCGTTGTCCTTATGGACGCCCTTGCGGCGACCGTTCTGCCCGGACTTGCCAGCACTGCCGTTGCTTCGCGAACGGCCGGACCGGTTGTTGCGCCGGGTAGCGGCTCCCTGAGCCAACTGAATCCTCCTTGGGGCCACGCACGGGTGAGTGGCATGTCCAGATACCGACCTCATCGGCCGGTCGCCCTCCCAGGGCTCACGCAGATCGATGGCAGACGACTGACGACCGCATCCAAACAGCGGGTACGCGCGATCGGCGCCTCATCGACCGGGCCAGTGACTCGTTCGGTCCCCACGACGAACGTCCACGAGCCGGGCGCTTGCAGCGAGTGTAACCCCACCCACACCTGTTAGCGGAAGTCTCGTTCCGCGTTTTCTGTCAATTGATCAAACATCGGGCTCAGTCCACCAGGTACTGGTCCGCCCAAGCCGAGATGATCCGCGCGGCCCGACGGGCCTGACCCTTCCTGGTGAGGAGGTGGTCGGAGCCCTCCAATGCCACGAAGGAGCGCGGGTGGCGGGCGGTGTTGAAGATGTCGGAGGCGTTCTCGATGCCCACCGTGGTGTCGGTGGGGCTGTGCATGACCAGGAGGGGCTTCTTGAGCTGCATGATCTTGTGGCGCAGGTCGGCGCGGCGTACGTCGTGGACGAAGTGCTCCCGAAGGGTCAGCGACTTGCCGCCGGCCATCCACGGTGACTGGCCCTCTTCGAGCACCCTGGAGAGCACCGCGTCGTAGTTGTGCTCGACGTGCGCCGGCTGGAACGGGGCACCGACGGTGACCACGGCGTCGACGCCGACCCCGTCACCGGCCGCAGCCAGGACCGCCGCACCGCCGAAGGAGTGACCGACGAGCAGCTCGGCCGGGGTGCCGCGCTCGGCCATGAACCGGGTGGCCTCCACGGTGTCGGCGACCTTGTGGGTGAAGGAGCCGTCACCCCAGTCGCCCTCGGAGTCGCCGAGCCCGAGGTTGTCGAAACGAAGCATCCCGATGCCCTCGGCAGCCAGCTGCTTGCAGATCCGCGCCGCGGCCGGCGAGTCCTTGCCGAGGGTGAAGCCGTGACTGAACACTCCCCAGCCACGCACCTCACCCTCAGGCAGGTCGATGAGGCCGGCCAGCATCGGCCCGGACATGCTCGCGAAGGTCACCTTCTCAGCCACACTTCGGATTCTTGCAGAGTCCGGCCGGAGCGCTCGCTCAGCGCTCGACGTAGAACAGGCGCTTGTTGAGGAACTCGTCGATCCCGAGCGGGCCGAGCTCGCGGCCGAAGCCGGAGCGCTTGGTGCCGCCGAAGGGGACGTCGGCGCCTTCGCCGGCCGGCGTGTTGACGTTGGCCATGCCGACGTCGAGCTGCTGGGCGACGGCGATCGCGCGGGCCTCGTCGGTCGAGAAGACGGCGCCACCGAGGCCGTACTCGACCGCGTTGGCCAGCTCGACGGCCTCCTCGTCGGTGCTGACCTTGTAGACGACGGCGACCGGGCCGAAGAGCTCCTCGGTGTAGGCGCGCATCTCCGGGGTGACGCCGGTGAGGACGGCGGGGGCGAAGAAGGCGTCGGGGCCGTCGGAGATCTCGCCGCCGGCGTGGAGGGTCGCACCCTTGTCGACGGCGTCCTGGATCTGCTCGCGCAGCGCCTCGGCCGCCTTGCGGGCCACCAGCGGGGAGTAGACGGTGTCGTCGCCGTCCTCGCCCTCGAGCGGCTTCATCGCCGCCGCGCGCTTGGTGAGGGCGGTGACGAAGTCGTCGTAGACGCCCTCGTTCACGATCATCCGCTTGTTGCCGTTGCACACCTGGCCGACGTTCTCCATCCGGGTCGCCCAGGCGGTCTCGGCGGCCTCGTCGATGTCGTCGGAGTCGAGGATGATGTAGGGGTCGGAGCCGCCGAGCTCGAGGACGACCTTCTTCAGGTGGCGGCCGGCCGCCTCGGCGACCGCCGTGCCGGCACGCTCGGAACCGGTCAGGGAGACCGCACGGACCCGCGGGTCGGCGATCATCGTGGCGATCTGCTCGTGGGTGGCGTAGAGGTTCTGGTAGACGCCCTCGGGAAGGCCGGCGTCGGCGAAGATCTTCGCGATCGCGGCCGAGGAACGCGGGCAGTTCTCGGCGTGCTTGAGGATGACCGTGTTGCCGGCGACCAGGTTGGGCGCGGCGAAGCGGGCGACCTGGTAGTAGGGGTAGTTCCACGGCATGACACCGAGCACCGGGCCGAGCGGGAGGCGCTGAATGACCGCCTTGCCCTCGTGGCCGGGCAGGTCGGTCTCCGCGAGCAGCTCGGGACCGTGGTCGGCGTAGTAGGCGGTGATCTCGCCGGAGAACTCGGCCTCGCCGGCACCCGAGGAGGCCTTCTTGCCCATCTCGGTGCGGATGATCTTCCCGAGCTCAGCGGCACGCTCGGTGAAGAGGTCCGCGGCGCGCTTCACGATCGCGGAACGCTCCTCGATCGGGGTCGAGCGCCAGGCTTCGTACGCCTTCTTGGACCGGTCCATCGCCTCCTCCACCTCGGCATCGGTGGCGAACGGGAACGTCTCGATCACCTCGCCGGTTGCGGGGTCGGTCACCTGGTAGGGAGGCGTGGTGCTCATCGTCATCCTCTTCGATCGGGGCTGCTTTGGTGCGATGGTACGTGGTTTTCAGGCACTTTTGATGACGGAACCGACACTCTTTACCGGATTTCGCAACTGAATCCGAAGTTAGGACACGTTCTAGAATGTCCGCATGGATCTTGCATTCTTCCGGCGCACCGACAACGCCTTCGAGCCTACGCCGATGGCTCGCAGCATGTGGGCCGAGGACCACATGCACGGCGTGGCCGCCAGCGGGCTGATCGCCCGTGGCCTCGAGGACCAGATCGAGGAGCTCGGACGTGCCTCGGAACTGGTGCCCTCGCGCTACCACGTGGACCTGTTCCGACCGCCGCGGATGGCGCCGACGAAGATCCGCACGCGGGTCGTACGCAACGGCCCGCGCATCGCCCTGCTCGATGCCGAAATGGTTCAGTCGTCCGGCGACGGCTCGGAGCGGGTCGTGGCGCGCGCGACCTGCACCTACCTGCTCGCCGGCGAGAACCCGGCCGGGGAGGTCTGGTCGGCGACCGAGCGCGCCACTCCCCCGCCGCTCGAGGTGGCCCCGCCGACGTCCGAGCCGCACGTACCCTTCTTCGTCTCCGAGAACCCCTGGTCCGACGACTTCGGCAAGCACCAGAACGCCGGGCGCCACGTCACCTGGCAGGTCGCGGTGCCCACCGTCGCCGGCGAGCCGATGACCCCGTTCCAGACCGTCGCCTCCATCGCCGACGCCACCTCGATGGTCACCAACTGGGGCAGCAACGGTGTCGAGTGGATCAACACCGACATCTCTCTCGCCCTCGCCCGCCGCCCCGCCGGGATGGAGGTCGGCCTCGCCACCATCGACCATGTCGCCCACGAGGGCATCTCCGTCGGCACCGCCGAGGTCTTCGACCGCGAGGGCACCATCGGCACCGCCACCGTCACCGCCCTGGCCAACGCCAAGCGCACCGTCGACTTCACCGCTCCTGTCGAGGGTGGCCCCGCCACCCCCGTCTAGCCGAGACGTCACCCCCGTCGGCCGAGACGTCGCTCGCGTCGGCCGAGATGTCACCGTGGTGACGTCTCGGCCGACGTACCTGACGTCTCGGCCGACGTACCTGACGTCTCGGCGAGGGTGAGGTTCTGGTCGACGAGGGCGGCCATCAAGGCTCGCTGGCGGATCGGGGTGAGACCGAAGCCGGTGGGGGTGAGGTCGGGGGTGGCGAGGGACTCGTCGATGCCCTGCAGGCGGGCGGTGGCACGGTTGACGTCGGCGATGGCTTGGCGCAGGTCGGTGGTCGCGGGGTCGTGGGTGACGGGGTCGCCGACGAGGTTGAGTACGCCGGTGATGCCGACCCGGCGCTCGGTGCCGACGCGGTCCAGGGCTGTCAGGAGCGCTTCGCCGGCCGGCCGGAGCGGGCTGAGATCCGCGGGGAACGGGTAGGTGGCGCGCAGGCGCGAGGGGTTGTAGCGGTAGGCGGTGTTGAGCATCGTGCCCCCGGCGCGCATCGCCCAGACGCGATGGAGGTCGGAGGCCAGGAACGCGTACGCGGCCGGATCCTGCGTCGGGTAGACGACCAGGCCGTTGGAGAACACATGGTCGGCACCGACGAGCACCGGCCACAGGTGCTTGCTGTGCTTGCTGAACGCGATGACGTGCGATAGCGCCGCGGCGTCACGGTAGAGCTCGTCGACCGGGCTGAGGAAGCCCCACCAACGCTCCTTGAGCTGGGGATACTTCGCGAACTGGCGACGGCGCTCGGCACGTACCTTCGACCGTACGAGGCGGGCGAGCGCGCGGTCCTCGGCCAGCTCCTCGAGCCCCAGCTTGCCGACGTCCACGACGAAGCGGGAGGCGATCGAGCCGCACGGTCTCACCAGGTCCTCCCCGCTCAGATAGGGCCGCACCGTGTGCCCGAGCGGACCGCGGGCGAACGCCTCCGCCTCGGACGGCGTCAGCACCAGCGAGCGGCCGAGCACGATCGTGCCCTGATAGCCGTGCGGCAACGGGACGTCGAGATCCAGCGGTGCCGGCTCCGGGAGGGAGAGACCGTCCTCGAGCGTCCCGGTGATCGCGGGCACCGGACCTCCGTCGAGCCACGCGCGGTCGAGCGGTCGGGTGGTGAGCCAGATCTTCGCGAACCGCACCCCCGCCGTCGGCCACGGGGCCGAACGCTCCGCTCGGGCGACCTGCCAGCCACGGTCCAGGAGAGCCCCGAGGCCGAACCGCGCCGTGTCGCCCTCGCTGACCGAGTCGGTCGTGATCAGCCCGATCTCGCCGCGGCTGAGCGCAGCGGCGCGAAGCAGGAAGTAAATGACGTAGTCGGCCCGTCTGGTGGTGCCCCCGGCGAGCGTGTGGGCGAGGTAGTCCCGCAGCTCCTGGCCGATCGCGTCCCGCACCCGTTTCACCCCGAGGTAGGGCGGGTTGCCGACGACCGCGTCGAAGCCGCCGCGCGCCATCACCTCGGGGGCGACCAACGCCCAGTGGATCGGTCGGACGGCAGGAACGGGCAGGCGGCGGCCCCTGCGCAGCGCTGCGTACGCCTCCTCGAGCCGTCGTCCCGGCCGGCCGCCCAGCGGCAGCGCGACCGCGACCATGGCGTCGGCGTAGGCCCTCGGGTCGCGTACGCCGGCGGGCAGCTCCGCCGGGTCGAGGAGCCCGACCAGCGAGTTGCCGCACAGGATGCGGTCGTCGAGAAAGGTCAGCGGGAGCGCGGGGTCCTCGCAGAGTAACCAGAGGGACAGCTTGGCGATGTCGACCGCGACCGGGTCGATGTCGGCGCCGTAGAGACAGCCGGTCACGATCTCGGCCACCGGCACCTGGCACGAGGACGCCAGATAGCGGGCGGAGGCGAGGAGGAAGACACCACTCCCGGCGGCGATGTCGACCACGGTCGCCGTTGGGGAGGCGACCGGCGCGAGGGTGTGCGCGACGATCTCGTCGGCGAGCTCAGGCGGGGTGTAGTGGGCGCCGTTGTCACGTCGCGAGGAGTCTTCGAGCAGAGCCTCGTAGACGTAACCGATCTCCTCCAGAACGAGATCGTCCGCCGACATCCCGTCTGGGAAGAGATAGTCCGAGAGCAGATGATCCGACCAGGGATGGTCTGCGGTGCTCGATACGAGCAGCAGCCCCGCAGCGTCGAGCGCAGTATCGGAGAGCACCAGCCCCCGCGACACCGCGAACCGCCGCACGACCTGGCGCATCACCACGGCCACCGCCACACGGCCGCCGCCCAGCTCGGCCACCGCCGATCGCGCTCGATCGCGCAACGTCTGGGCCGTGATCACAGGATGAACCATAGAACGCTCAGAGGTTCGGCGAGACGAACCGATGGTGAAGAGTGACGCGGTCGGGCGTCTCGTTCACCACGACGTCACGGCCTGCCTACAGATTCCGGCGCATGTCCATCGACTCGGAGCGGCTCGGGCGCTCGAGCAGACCGCCCGCGACATCCTCGCGCACAGCGACATGACCCCGGTGGTCCTCTGTGCGACCGACTCGTGTCTCGAGCGCCGCCTGGAGCGGATCCCCGGCGTCGTGGCGCTCGGCTGGCGCACCGACGTACGCGCGCTGATGGCGACCAGCGCCTGCGTCGTCCAGAACGCCGGCGGCTTCACCTCGCTCGAGGCGCTCGCCTCGGGCACCCCGGTGATCACGTACCGCTCGATCTCCGGGCACGGCGCCGCCAATTCGGCCAACCTGGACCGTGCCGGGCTGATCCCGTAGACCCGGGACGAGCTGGAGCTAGCAAAGCATCTGACCGTCGCCGCGGAGTCGCCGCGGTTCAACCGGCTCGCGCTCGGTTACCCCGACCTCGTCCATCTCCTCACCGACAGCTTCGACGAGACCGCCGTGGCCTGATCGATCCTCCACGCGGGACACTTTGCGCCAAAGCCCACACGGACGCGCACCGACCTGGTTGGCTACGCGGGTGGCAGCGATCTTCGCGAGCGTGGTGGCAGTGCTCGGCACCCTCCTGGGCTCTCTGGCGACGTACGCGATCCAACGGAGCACCATTCGTCAGCAGCAGGCACTGGCCGGAGCAGAACGCCGACGTCAGGAACGGGTGGACGCGATATCGGCCTATGCCGAGGCTCTCACCACCTACCGGCGCGTCAAGATGGACCGGTGGCACTCCGTCGACGAGGGTCGCGATGACCAGGACGCCCTCCGGCGGCACGACTACGAGGTGCGCGCGGCAGCCGTGTCGGCACGACTGCGAGTCGAGCTGCTGGTCGATGACCTAGAGCTCCGCGAGCGATGTCTGCTGGCGCTCGAGGCCGTCGACGCGATGATGCCCCGGATCTCTTCAGAGGAGTTCGGGCAGGGACGGAACGAGTCGCGGGCCGCGCTCACCCAGGTCGTCGACACGGCCCGCACGTTCCTGGACCGAGCCCAGGGCTAGACGGTGTCTCCTACCCGGAAGAGCCGCGCAGCGTTCTCGTAGAGCACCCCGCGCGCCCACTCGTCCCCGAGCCCGAGCCCCAGGACGGCGTCGACCGCCTCCAGATAGGGATAGGGGATGTTCGGGAAGTCGCTCCCGAACAGCACCCGCTCCCCCAGTGCCTTCAGGCGCGGCAGCTCCTCGGCCGGGAACGGGGACATCGCCTCGGTGAAGGCGGTGAAGGCCATCGTCGTGTCCAGGTGGACCCCGTCGTACTTCTCCGCCAGATCGAGGAATCGGGAGTAGTCGGGAAGCCCCATGTGGGCGATGATCAGCACCAGGTCCGGATAGCGATCGAGCAGCGTCTCCATGCCGGCCGGGCCGGTGAAACGGCCCGGAGCGGGCCCGTGCCCGGAGTGGATCACCAGCGGCGTACGCGACTGCGAGAGCACTTCCCAGACCGGGTCCAGCAGCGGCGAGTTCGGGTCGTAGTCACCGACCTGGACGTGCGCCTTGAAGATCCGCGCCCCGGCCTCGACCGCCTCACGCACGCACTCGCCCGCCTCCGGCTCCGGAAAGAACGTCGCGGACTGCAGACAGTCCGGCTTGTCGGCCGCGAACTCCGCACCCCACTCGTTCAGCCATCTCGCCATCCCGGGCTTATGGGGATAGGAGAGCGCCGAGAAGTGACGTACGCCGAGGTCCCGCAGCACGCGGAGCCGTTCCACCTCGGTGCGCCGGTAGGCGATCGGCCATGCCCGGCCGGTCATCGGGCCCACCGCATCGAAGTAGGCCCAGACCTTCTCGAGCATCCGCTGGGGCAGGAAGTGGGTGTGTACGTCGAAGAGGCCGTCCAGGCCAAGCGCATCGAGCCGCGCGCGGATCTGCGCAGGCTCGTCGGGGGCGATGGTGACCGCAGGAGGATTCACAGCAGGCGAACCTACATGGCTGAAGCGGAGCCCGAAGCGATGTGCCCCGCAGCGGCAGAGTCCGAAGCCACAGGCACAGCGAACGTATCCGCGATCGCCTGTGCCCTGCCCGGAATCTCGTCGGCGGTCAGTCCCCAGGTGCCCTCGGCGAAGCGCCGGGCGAGCTTCGCGAGCGAGTCGGCACCTTCGTTGAGCGCCTCGCCGACATGACCGCGCACCCACTCGAACGAGAGCCGCTCGGACTCGCGGCACAGATCGTCGTGCATCCGGGTCAGGCCGGCGAGCTCGGCCCGATGCGCGGTCTCATAACCCTTCGGCATGGACACCTCCCCCCGGAGCCAGTCCTCGATCAGCGCCAGCGCGACCCGCGAGTCGCTCCGGATGGTCAGTGTTCGCCGAGGCAGCGCGCGCACCGCCTCGGCGATCGCCTGGAGCTCGGCCAGGACCGCCAGCGACTGCGGGTCGCGGATCCGGGCGTTGGGCACCTGCCGTCCGAAGCCGTGCTGTCCGTCGACGGCGAGCCAGCCCCACCCGATGAAGCCGCGGTGCGCCGAGCCGTCGGTCGCCACCACCAGCGGCCGCAACGGGCCGGCACGATGGACGGCCAGCGCCTCCACCGCCTCGGCGCGGATGCCCGCGTCCTCGTCGAGGAACGGCACCACGGCGACCCCTGGGTAGGCAGCTGCGATCTCATCGGTGAGCATCCAGAACCGCGAGTTGGACGGGAGGGCGACCACGACCTGAACGGGTGCGAACGACTCCAGCGAGTCGTACGCAGCGCCGATCGCCGCGATGATCGCGTCCTCGGTCCCGCGCGCGCCCAGCGATCCCGCCGCCCGCAGCCCCGGACCGGCCAGAACCCAGTCCCAGCTCTCGGCGTCGCTGCGCACCTTGACGACGATGAAGCAACGCACCGCAGACCTCCTGACCCGCCCGAACAAGTCGGTCTCGACGTTACCCGGCCGCCCGGGAGGACGGGACGGCGGCGTCAGGATCCGGACGCCGCCGAGCGGCGCGGTCAGACGAGCCCGAGCTCCCTGGCACGTACGCCCGCCTGGAACCGGGACGAGGCTCCGAGCGCCTCCATGAGCTCGGCGACCCGCCGCCGGTAGGTGCGTACGCCGAGCCCGAGCGTGCGCGCCGCGGCCTCGTCCTTCACACCCCGGCCGAGCAGGTCGAGCACCTGCGGCGCGATGTCGCGCAGCTCGGCGATCCGCGCGTCGTAGGCGTCCACCGTCGTCGCCGAGCGCCAGGCCGCGTCGAAGAGGGAGGTGACGCCCTGGACCACCTCGGGCTGGGTGACGATGCTGAAGCTGCGCTCGCCCAGGCGCGGGTCACCGGCGAGGATCGCGATCCGGCGGTCGATCAGGATCGTCTCGTTGATCTCGTCGGGAGTGATCCTGATCTGGGCGCCGCGGGTGTCGCGGATCTCGCGCAGGTGGGCAGCCGAGACCGGGTCGAGCAGCACGTTGGGCCGGTAGACCTTCCGCAGCCGCACCTCGGCACCGTCGCGCCCGCAGAGCGCGGCCCTGATGCCGGACTCGGTCCGCGCGGCCGACCAGGTGCGCAGGTCGATCGCGGCACAGGCGATGTCGGTGGCGGCCGCGAACTGGTGCGAGGTGCGTCGCACCAGCTCCTCCTCGCCACGTACGACGGCGACGGTCCCGCCCGTCCGGATCGTCCCCACCGTGTTGGTCACGACATCGATTCTCCCCCGCGTGCCAAGGCGCGAGCCGCGATCGGCAACAACCTGCCAAGGCCGTGAGTACGCGGCACCCGGCCGCAACGCTGGAGGGCATGACCACGAACCACATCACCGCCGGCACGGCCGGCACCTGGCAGCTCGGAGACAAGAGGGTCAACCGGGTCGGCTTCGGCGCGATGCGCCTGATCGGCAACCTCTCCACCCCGATCGCCCCCGACCGCGAGAACGCGATCGCCGTTCTCCGCCGCGCCGTCGAGCTCGGCGTGAACCACATCGACACCGCGGCGATCTACTTCACCGCGACGCGCTCGGCCAACGAGCTGATCGCGACCGCCCTCCAGCCGTACGCCGACGATCTGGTGATCGCGACCAAGGTCGGTCCGACCCCGCGCAGCCGCGACGGCGCCTGGGAGTCCGACTCCCGACCCGAGCAGCTGCGCCACCAGGTCGAGGAGAACATCCGCCAGCTCGGCCTCGACCACCTCGACGTGGTCAACCTGCGCTGGGGCGTCGGGATCGAGCGCGGCACCGGGTCGATCGCCGATCACTTCGGTGCCCTGCTCGACCTGCGCGAGGCGGGCCTGATCGAGCACGTCGGTCTCTCCAACATCGGCCCCGAGCAGCTCACCGAGGCGCTCGCGATCGGGCCGGTCGTCTGCGTACAGAACCAGTACGGACTCACCACCCGCCGCGAGGACGACGCCCTCCTGCGGCTGTGCGGCGAGCACGGGGTCGCGTTCGTTCCCTTCAACTCCATCGGCGCCGCCATCGCCGGCGCGGTCCCCTGGGCAACTCCCGACGAGACCGGTCGCGACGTGGTCGAGGCGATCGCCGAGGCGCACTCCGCGACCCCGTCCCAGGTACGCCTCGCCTGGACGCTCCACCAAGGCCCGCACGTGCTCGCCATCCCCGGCACCGCCAACCCCGCCCACCTCGAGGAGAACGTCGCCGCCGGCGCCCTCCGGCTCACCGACGAGGAGGTGATCCGCTTGAACGGCGTCGCCGCGCCGGTGGCGCGCTGACCTCTAGGCCGCGGTGCCCAACGCCTCCCGCACCGCGGCCTTTACGGTCAGGCCGGCCACCTCCAGCGGCTCGGTGGAACGCAGTGACCGAGCCAGGACGAAGGCGCCCTCGAGGCTGGTGATGAAGCCGATGATGAGGCCGCGGGCGGCCTCGGGCGGGACTCCCCGCTGCTCGAGATGCCGCCCGCCGACCTCGATCCAGTCGGTGAACACCTCGGCGGTCGCCTGCCGCAAGGTCTCGTTGGTGCTCGCGACCTCGAGCGCGACGGTGGCGATCGGGCAGGCGTCGGCGTAGTCGGTCTCCACCAGCACCGCGGCGGCGGCCGCGAACGCGGTCTCGACGTTGGTGATCAGGTCGTCAGGGCCGTCGAAGAAGGCCAGGACCAGGTCGCGGTAGTCCGCGCCCGCCCGCCGGATGGTCTCACCGGCCAGGTCGTCCTTGCCGCCGGGGAAGAAGTGGTAGATCGATCCGAACGGCGCCTTGGCCACCTCTGCGATCTGCTTGAGGCCGGTGCCGGACATGCCCTGCCGGCGGAAGAGCTCCGTGCTCGCCTCGAGGATCCGTATACGCGTGCTGGGGATGGACTACAACGGTTGGCACGCGGTCGCCGGGATCGCGCTGTTCGCGCCCGGCCTGTTCCTGTGCCGTCGCAACTCCTGGTCGGTGCTCGACCTCCTGGCCGCGGCCGTCGCCGGCACCGCCCCCGGGATCTGGGCGCTCATCTCACCGCAGGTCATGTGGGTCATGCACATGCCTGACCACGTCACCGACGCGCTGATCCACTTCGCCACCGCCGCCGTCATGGTCGTCATCGCGGTCGTGCAGATCCGGCGCGACGGCGGCTGGGGCAACTTGATGGCGGCCCTCAGAACCGGCTGATGATCTCCCACCCGGCGTCTGCGGTCTCCTCGGCGATCTGCCGCGCATCCCCGTCGCCGGCCAGCACGTCGTGCTCGGCCCTGCCGAGGAGCTGCCACAGCTCGCGCATCTGCCCCCACGACGGCATGACCAACCCGCTGCGGCACGCGTCCACGTAAGGGCGCAGGATCGTGTCACGACGAGCGATCGAGTCCATCGCCGCTTCTTGGACAGGCACCAGCGGCTGGATCTTGTTGAGCTCCTCACCCGCCTTCTGCTCGCTCAGAAAGGTGGTGAGGAGGTCGCGCGCGGCCGGCAGGTTGGGAGCATCGCGATAGATGTAGAGCCCGTACACCGACACCATCGGCTGTGCCCTCAGCTCACCGACCGGCGGCACGGCACCCACGGTGATCTGCATGCCCGCGGCGGTGATGGAGCCGAGTGCGCGCGAGGAGCAGACCAGGAACGGCGCCCTGCCGTCGAGAAACATCGGCAGCGCCTCCGCCCTCCCGAGGGACGCCTCGAGCGCACCACTCCCATGTGGTCCGCCGCCGAGATCCGCGAGCCGTACGAACGCTTCCACGAACCCGTCGCGCCACAAGCTCGGGTCGTCGAACTCGTCGTCGAGACTGGCGTCGGCCGGCTTCCGACGGAGCCCGAAGAACGACCCGCCGAGGCTGGTGAACAAGGGCCACATGTGGAAGGGGTCTCCAGCATTCCCGTCGGTGTCCGGCGATCCGACCTGCAGCGCCACCGCCCGGCCGTCGGGGACCTTCGCTAGCGCCAGCGCGTCCGTCCCGACCCGGACCACGTCCTCGAACCGGACAGGCATCGGCCCCTCTCCGACGAGAGCATCGTTCCGGATCAGGGCGACACTGTCGAAGGCGTACGGGATCGCGTGTAGGTCCTCGTCGATGCTGAGCGCGTCGATCGCGGCCGGCGACATCCGCCCCAGGCCCTCGCGCGACAGCGGCGGTAGCTGAATCGCCTCGTCGCGGACGACCCGACCGATCCAGTCGTGCGGTCCGGCGATCACGTCTGGCACCCGCCGACCCGACGGCGGACGGCCGGTCGTCGCCAGCTGTGCGAACGCTGACTCCAGCGATTCGGTTCGGTCGAATGCCTCGACGCTCACACCGACCGCATAGGCGCGCCGAAACTGGCTCCGCCTGCCGAAATACTGACTCAGTGTCGCCGCGCGCGTCTTCTCGGCCCAGATCACCAGTTCATCCACGCGCTTTAGCATCGCACCCTCGCGGGACCAATATCTCTTTCCGTCCCGAAATGTCAGGGACGTTTCATGATGAGTAGCGTCGTGGCGTGCCGTTTCCTTTCGCTGGTTGGCGAAAACAGGCAATTGATGCAGTTGTTTCGACGCCCAATGATGGGGATCGTTCGGTTGAATCAGGGTGATGTCGGTACGTGCGGTTCGCCCCCGAGTCCCGCAGGAAACCGTAAGAACCAACTTGTCGAAGGTCGTCTTCGACTCGTTGAGGATCACGACGCCCGGTTCCGGCTCTACTTGCCAGTCGACCTTGAGCTGGCGCGCACGAACGACTCGTCGGCGGGACCAGAGCCAGATGGCAAGCGGTGATAACGCAACGAACGGGGCGAGAACGGCCCCCACCAACTGAGCGCCTGATAAAACCCCGCCCATCACCGAGTTATCGGCCGCCACCGCTGAAAGCATGGCCGGAACGATATCCGTCATAGACAGTGCCTGTCGGCGGATTATCAGGCAATCTCGAGCCTCGTTCTCTCGACCTGCGACGTCTGCGCGGCAGAGCCGATCAGTCCTCCCGATACAGCCCGTCGATGATGTCGGCGTACTTCTTGCTCACCACCCGGCGCTTCAGCTTCAGGGTCGGGGTGAGCTCCTCGGACTCGGCGGTCCACTCCTGGCTGAGCAGCTCGAAGGCCTTGACCTGCTCGGGGCGGGAGAGGCGGGCGTTGGCGGCGTCGACCGCTTGGGCGACAGCGCCACGGATGACCGGGTGCTGGGCGAGCTCGGCGAGCGACCCGGCCTCGACCCCGAGCTTCTGAGCGACCACCGGAGCGATCTCGCCGTCGAGGGTGAGCACGGCCACGACGTACGAGCGGCCGTCGCCGATCACCATCGCGTGCCCGACCAGCGGGCTCTCCTTGAGGAGGTTCTCGATGTTGGAGGGCGCGATGTTCTTGCCCGCCGAGTTGATGATCATCTCCTTCTTGCGGTCGATCACGGTCAGGAACCCGTCCTCGTCGAGCGAGCCGATGTCGCCGGTGTGCAGCCAGCCCTCGGCGTCGATGAGCTCGGCGGTCGCCTCCGGTCGGCGTACGTAGCCAGGGGTCGTGATCGGGCCACGGAACAGGATCTCCCCGTCATCGGCGATGCGCACCTCGATCCCGGGCTGAGCGCGCCCGACGGTGCCGAGACGGAAGCCCTCCGGGCCGTTGCCGGTGGCCGCCCCGGTGGTCTCGGTCAGGCCATAGACGTCGTAGATCGTCAGTCCGAGCCCGGCGAAGAACTTCGCCACCTCGAGCGGCATCGGCGCGGCCGCGCTGGCCGCCCACTCGACCTTGTCGAGACCGAGCAGCGCGCGCATGGTCGAGAGCACCGCCGCATCAGCCTGCTCATAGGCCGCCTGCAGATCGGGAGAGGTGGTCTGCCCGAACTGCTGCGACTCGACATAGGCCAACCCGACCGCCATCGCCTTCTCGACGCCGGCCTTCTTGGCCTCGTCGGTCTCGGCAGCCAGCAGTGCGGTGATGCCGGTGCGGATCTTCTCCCACACCCGCGGCACCCCGAAGAAGCTGGTCGGGTGCACCTCCTGGAGCGTGCTGAGCAGCAGCGACGGGTCTTGGACGAGATAGACGTGGCCCCCGTTGAACTGCGGGATGTAGAGGCTGAGCACCCGCTCGGCGATGTGCGCGAACGGCAGGTAGGAGACCAGGACCCCGGGCTCCGTGACCCCGGAGACCGAGAGCGAGCTGGTCGTCTCGAAGACGATGTTGCGATGGGTGAGCACCACGCCCTTGGGCTGCCCGGTCGTCCCCGAGGTGTAGAGCATGGTGATCGTGTCGTCGAGGGTCACCGCCGCGCTGCGAGCGTCGAGCTCCTCGCCGACCTCAGCCAGCGCGGCCGCACCCGAGGAGACGAAGTCTTCCCACCCGACCGCCCGCGGGTCGCCCTCGACCGTCGAGTCGATCGTGACGATCCGGACGATCTCCTCACGCTTCAGGCCGAGCGCCCAGCGGGCGACGTGGTCGTCGGTCTCCAGCACCACGATCCGCGGGTCCGCGTGCTCGGCGACGTAGCCGACCTGGTCAGGCGCGAGGGTGTTGTAGATGCTGATCGGGACCCCACCGGCCAGCAGTGCGGCCATGTCGGCGAGAACGTGCTCGATGCGGTTGGCGGCCATGATCGCGACCGACTCCCCCGGCTTCAGACCAGCCGCGAGGTACGCAGCCGCGAGCTCGCAAGCCCGCTGGTGCAGCTCGGCCCAGGTCAGCGTGCGCCAACCGGTGCCGTCGGCGGCGTGCCGGTCGGAGAAGGCCGGCTCGGCGCCGCGGTCAGCGACCACCTTGGCGAGAATGTCGACCATGGTCTGGTCGCCGATCTGAGACTCGAGGGCGGCGCGGTCGGCGAGGACATCGGGCATCGGAGGCGCTCCTTTTCGGTTTGTGACTCGGGTCACAATATGATTGCCTCGACCGTAGGGATGTGCCGGTGCGGGCACAAGAGCCCGTCCGCATCATTTGGCTCGCCCGGCCGGCCGACCGCGCGCTCTCGAGCCGAGATCCGAGCTCTCAGGATTTTCATTCAGTGGAAAGAGACTGTGGCGGCGGCCACCCGAACGGAGGTTGACTCGCCTCATGGCAGAGGAACGTACGCAGGTTGTGATCGTCGGCGCCGGCCCCGCGGGGATGCTGCTGAGCCATCTCCTCGCGGCCGACGGGGTCGACTCGGTGGTGGTGGAGACCCGGTCCGAGGAGTACGTCGCAGCACGGATCCGAGCCGGCATCCTGGAGCAGTCGAGCGTCGACCTGCTCACCGAGGTCGGCCTAGGCGATCGACTGAACCGCGACGCCGACAAGCACCGCGGGATCTACCTGCAGTGGCCCGAGGAGCGCCATCACCTCGACTTCGTCGACCTGGTCGGCCGTGCGGTCTACGTCTACGGGCAGACCGAGGTCCAGAAGGACCTGATCGACGCCCGGCGCGCCGCGGGACAGATCGTCCACTACGAGGTCAACGACACCGCCCTGCACGACATCGAGTCAGACCGGCCCTCAGTCAGCTTCACCGACTCCGAGGGCCGGGCCCGCACGATCGTCGCGGACGCGATCGTCGGCTGCGACGGCTCCTTCGGCCCCAGCCGGGCCGCGATCCCGGCCAGGGAGAGCTGGGACCGCACCTACCCCTACAGCTGGTTCGGCATCCTCGCGGACGTGGCGCCCTCGACCGACGAACTGATCTACGCCTGGCACCCCGACGGCTTCGCCCTCCACTCGATGCGCTCGGAGAGCGTCTCCCGGTTCTACCTCCAGGTGCCCAACGGCACCGACCCGGCGACCTGGTCCGACGACCAGATCTGGGACGCGCTCGCCGCCCGGCTCGGCCACGGACAGAACGGCTGGACCCTCCAACCGGGCCAGATCACCGACCGCAGCGTCCTCCCCATGCGCTCCCACGTCTCCACCCCGATGCGCCACGGCCGGCTCTTCCTGGCCGGCGACGCCGCCCACATCGTCCCGCCCACCGGAGCCAAGGGCCTCAACCTCGCGATCGCCGACGTCGCGCTGCTCGCGCCCGCGCTCACCGCGCTGCTCAAGGGTGACCAGCGCCTGGCCGACGGCTACTCCGAGACCGCGCTGCGCCGGGTCTGGCGCTGCACCCACTTCTCCTGGTGGATGACCACCATGCTGCACACCGCCGAGGACCCGTTCGACACCCAGCTCCAGCTCTCCCAGCTGCGCTGGGTGACCTCCAGCGAGCACGCCGCCGCCGGGCTCGCGGAGAACTACGCCGGCCTGCCGATCGGGTTCTGATACCGCCCGGCCGCGTCAGGCCTTCACCTCGTAGACCAGGTTGAACGGCGTCTCGGCCACAGTGCGGAAGGAGCTGAAGCCGCCCTCCGTGGTCACCTGTCGGATCCGCGCGGGTCCCGCCTGGGTGCCCAGCGCCGCGGCGCCCTCCTGGGAGAACGATCCCGGCGTGCACAGCAGCGTCGAGAAGCCGTAGTAGGCCCGCCCGACCGGGTTGAAGTTGTCCTCGACGCGGTCGCCGGCCCTCGGCTCGACGACCATCCAGGTGCCACCGTCGGCGAGCGTGGCGCGCACCTGGCGGGCGGCGCCGACCGGGTCGCCCATGTCGTGCAGGCAGTCGAACATCGTGACCAGGTCGTAGCCCTCGCCGCCGAACGACTGGGCCGTGGCCGTCTCGAAGCGCACGCGGTCGGAGACCCCGGCATCGGCCGCGCGCTGGCGGGCCATCTCGATGGACGGGCCGTGCGCGTCGTACCCGACGAAGGTCGAGCGCGGGTAGGCCTGAGCCATCAGGATCGTCGAGGCCCCGTGGCCGCAGCCGACGTCGGCGACGGTCGCGCCCGCCTCCAGCTTCGGCACCACACCTTCCAGCGCGGGGAGCCAGTCCGGGATGAGGTTGGCGTTGTAGCCAGGGCGGAAGAACCGCTCGCAGCCGTTGTGCACGTCGGAGTCGTGGTCTCCCCAGCCGACGCCCGTGCCCATGCGGGCCGCCTCGATGATGTGCGTGGTGTCGTGCACGGTCCCGAGCGCGATCTGGAAGAAGCCGGGCAGGAACGCCGGGCTGTCCTCCACCGTCAGCGCGACGGCCTGCTCGGCGGGCAGCGTGAAGCGGTCGGTCTCGGCGTCGTAGGTCAGGTAGTCGCCGGCGGCCTGCGCCCGCAGCCACTCCCGGGCATAGGGCTCGACGGTGCCGGTACGCCGCGCCATCTCCTCGGCCGTGGACGGCCCGTTGGCCGCGAGGTCGCGGTAGTAGCCGAGCTTGTCGCCCATGACGACCAGAGCGGCGTTGAGCGTCGCACCCACTTCGTCGACAGCTCTGAAGACGAACGCCATCAGCTTGTCGGTGTCGATGTCGGTGACAGTCATTGGTTTCCCCCTCTCGTGTGCCCGAGAAGGTCCAGCCGGTCGGCCGGATCACCGTCGACGCTAGCCTCGGCGCCACCCGCGGGATAGTTCACGATCTGAAGCGTCGCTAGCGCGCTCTGACGAGCTCCTCGCTGACCTGCCACAGACGCGCGGCGAGATCCTGGTTATAGCTCTTCGGGGCGGACCGCCGCACCCTGCTGTTGGCGAAGTAACCGCCCGTGACACCCACCAGCTCCGGGGCTGATGCCGCATAGATCGAGGTCTCCGCACCCTCGGCGGGGCGCTTCATGAACGGCCGCAGAAACGGAACGAGAAGCCGTTGCGTACGACCCGGGTCCTCGGCCCCGAAGGCGGTGCTCACGACGCCGGGATGCACGGCGTTGGCGGTCACCCTCGGCTGGCGCCGCGCGAGCTCGTAGGTGAACAGGATGTTGGCGAGCTTGGACTGGCTGTAGGCACGAGCCCCGGAGTAGGAGCGCTCGCCCTGGAGGTCGTCGAAGTCGATCCATCCCTGTCCGTGCGCCTGGGACGCGACGGTCACCACCCGGGCGTACGCACTCCGCTTCAGCCGAGCCAGCAGCAGGTCCGTCAGCAGGAACGGGGCGAGATGGTTGACGGCGAGAGTGCGCTCGATCCCGTCGACGGTGAGCTGACGGGTGTCCCAGTAGCCGCCGACGTTGTTGACCAGCACGTCGATCGTCGGCAGGCGGTCGAGCGCCTCCGTGGCGAGCCGGCGTACCTCGGCCTGGCTGGACAGGTCTGCCAAGAACACGAAGACCGTCGCACCGGTGGCCTCGCCGATCTCCCGCGCGGCCTCGTCGGCGCGAACCGCGTCCCGGCCGGTGATCGCGACGTTCGCGCCCAGCCGGCCGAGTCCCATGGCGGTCGCCCGCCCGATGCCACCGGTGCCACCGGTGATGAGAGCCGACCTACCGTGCATGACCCCTCACCGAGCCGGCCTGTCGTACGCAGCCGGGTCGAATCCCTTGATGATCAGCCAGAACGCGAGCGTGATCTCGAAGATGGCCCCCGGGATGAGGAGCACGAGGCTGATCGGGGCACCGAAGAGCTCGGCGCCGGAGCCCACCATGTGCAGTGCGTAGCCGAGCAGACCGAGCGTCGCCAGCCACCTGGGGACCAGACCGGTGCGGAAGAGGAGCGCACAGAGGAACAGGGCACCGAACGCGAGCGAGAGCTGCCCGATCTGGTACGCCGTCTCGTTCGCGTCGACCGCGAGCGAGCCGAGCGCCTGGGCGGTGTCGGCACCAATCTCATCTGCGCGGTCGGCAAGCGGGATGACCATGAGCAGCGCGAGCACACCAACCGTCATCATCGCCATCTCGAAGACCATGGTGGCCAGGTAGGCCACGGCCGTACGTTTGCCGTTCCGTTCCAGGATGGGGAAGAAGATGACGGCCTTGCCGATGTCGATCGCTGTGGTCGCGATCATCAGGAAGGCGCCGAGGGCGAGGGTGGTCTCCTTGGCACCGACCCCGGCGAGGAAGTCGTCGCCGCCGAGGACCGAGGTGACGAGGATCGAGCCGGTTCCGTAGACGACGAACCCGGCCAGGAACAGGGCCCCGATCAGGCGCGAAGCCCACATCCGGGTGCCCGTGTCGAGACGCCGGGCACGCATGCCGGCGGGTGGTGAGGTTGCCATGGCGTTCATGGGACGTGCCTCGAATCCGTGATTGTCGGGTCCGAGACGGGACGTTCAGATCGTGGTGATGGCGACCTTGCCGCGAACCTGACCGGAGTCGAGGAGACTCATCGCCTCCGGGACGCGGTCGAGCGGGAAGGTGTGGCCGAGGCTCGGCACGACGGAGCCGGCCTCGAGGAAGCCGGCCAGTCGTTCCAGGTCGCTGGCGCGCTCCTTGGCGACGTACATGGCGAACCTCTGTCGGATGAAAGGCGTGAGCAGGAGCGCCCGCAGCGACCGGCCCATACCGCCGGTGAGGTTGCCGCCGTGCTCGCCACCGACCAGCACCACGGTGCCGGTCGGGGCCAGCGCGCGCCGCAGCCGGGACAGGCCGGGGTTGCCGGCGATGTCGAGGATCAGGTCGTAGCGGCTGTTGCCGTCGGCGAAGTCCGCGTGGGTGTAGTCGATGACGTGGTCGGCGCCGAGCGAGCGGACCAGATCCAGCTTCTCCGCCCTGGCGACGCCGGTGACCTCGGCACCGAGGGCCTTGGCGATCTGGACGGCATAGCTGCCGACGCCGCCGGACGCCCCGATGACCAGCACCGACTGACCGGCTTCGAGGTGGCCCTGGTCGGTCAGCGCCTGCAGCGCGGTGCCGGCCGAGATCGGCACCACCGCGGCCTGCTCGAAGCTGAGTCGCGTGGGCTTGTGGGCGACCTTGGCCTCGAGGGCGGCCGCATGCTCGGCGAAGGTGCCGCGGCCGATGCCGTAGACCTCGTCGCCGATCGCGAACTTCGTGACCTCGGACCCGATTGCCTCGACGGTGCCGGCGAGATCGCGACCCGGCACCCGGTCCTTGGGCCCCTTGAATCCCATCCCGGCGATCCGCATCAGGTACGGCTTGCCCGTCATCAGGTGCCAGGTTCCGCGGTCGAGCCCGGCGGCGTGGACGCGTACGAGAACCTCGTTCTCCGCGATCTCGGGGACGTCGACATGGTCGAGGTGAAGGTCCCCCGCGTCGCCGTACCTGGTCTGGACGACCGCCCGCATCCTCGTGGGAGCGGCGGTGTGCTCAGTGACCATGGTCAGCTGCTTTCAGAGAGGTGTGCCTCACGCTATGGCCGCACCGGGCAGTGCCAGGTCGCGGCGATGGTTGCTCACCGGGATTGGGTACAGCTCACCGCCCGATGTGGGCGGGGTCTCTTGCTCGATCAACCCCACTCATGTTTAGGTAAGCCTTACCTAAACATGGAGGTGTCATGGACTCGACCGCCAGCACTGCCCGCAGCATCCTGTCCTGCCCTCGCGGGGGCAACGTGGTGATCGACGGCATCCCTTACACGATGGCCGAGCTCGAGATGCAGGGCTTCGCCGACGACGGCGGTCGGCCGACGTTCCTGTGCCCGCCCGAACAGCGCCTTGCGTACGCCGGCCGCCGCGGCAGTCATGTCGTGCTGGTCATGCAGGGCGCTCTCGGCGGCAGCGAGGCGGTCCGGCTCACCGGCACGCTCAGGTGGCTGCGCACCGATGCCTGCACCTGCTGCGAGACCGAGTGGGAGGAGGTCGTCATGGACGTCGCCAACGTCATGCTGGTCCGCCCCGACGGCGAGGCGGTCCCGATCCCGCTCGACGCCTTCACCGACCGCGGGCTCGACCTCAACGACGGCGTGCTCCACCGCAACCAGGACCACCTCAACAACCACCACCCCGACGAGCTTCGCGACGCGGTCGCGACCCGCACCTACCTCCCGGTCGACAGCATCCTGGCCACCCAGATCACCAGCCTCAGTGCCGACGGCTTCGAGTTCCAGTGGGTCGACGAGCACGGAGCACACAGCGCGCACACCACGTTCGACCGCCCCGCCCGGACGCCGGAGGACCTGGTCGCCGGGGTGCGCAAAGCGCTGGCCGCCGAGATCTGCTGAGCAAGACACGCGCACACAAGCCATTTCCCGGGACACAAATCCCATGTACCTTGATGATGTATCAACATCGCGCAAGGAGGCTCGGATGGTTGTGCAGACACTTCGCTCGATCGGTGGCTACGTGGGTGCCGTGGCCGGCACTCCGGCCCGCGTGATCGCTCCCCGACCGCCCGTGCGCCGGGAGTACGACGAGACGCTGCGTACGTTGTCGGAGGCCTCGGTCGAGAAGTACTTCAACGCATTCAAGGACGTCGACTGGGACGCCCCGGAGATGGCCGTCGCCGAGGACGACGAGCGCTGGATCCTGCCGCCGCTCGACCTGCTCGGCGCCCACCCCTGGTACCAGTCGCTGCCCAAGGCACGACAGATCGAGGTCGGCCGACACCGCCTCACCGCGATGGTCAAGACCGGCTCCCAGTTCGAGCAGCTGCTGCTCCTGGGCGGCACCCAGTTCCTGATGGGCGTCGAGAACGGCGACCCGGAGTTCCGCTACTTCATGCACGAGCTCACCGAAGAGACCCACCACATCCAGATGTTCCAGGAGTTCACCAACCGGGTGTGCCCCGACGTCGCCGGTGCGCCCGGGTGGCTGATGCGGACCATCCCGCTCGTCGGGCACCTCGGCGGGCTCTACCCGGCGCTCTTCTTCGCCATCATCCTCGCCGGCGAGGAGCCGATCGACCACGTGCAGAAAGAGGTCATGCGCTCCGGCGGCACCCACCCGCTCCTGGACCGGATCATGGCCATCCACATCGCCGAGGAGGCCCGTCACATCGGCTTCGCGCACGCCTGGCTCGAGGAGCACGCGCCCGACCTCAACCGGGTATCGCGCCTCGCCCTCGGGGTCCTCACGCCTCTCGCCATGCGGCTCGGCGCCGACGCCATCATCATCCCGTCGCGCGCCGACCGTGAGCTCATGGGCATGCCGGACTCGGTGGTCCGCGAGGTCTGGGGCGAGGGCGCCGAGGCCGCCGCCTTCCGCCGTCATCTCTTCGCCGACGTGCGGATGCTCTTCGACAACCTCGGCCTGCGTACGCCGCTGACCGGCTGGGCCTGGCGGGCACTCGGCGTCGATGGCCGGCCGGCGCGTTTCCGCGCCGCGCCGCCCACCGCCGCCGCGTAGGTCCGACCGGCCTCAGACCGGGACGGGCAGGGAACGACTGATGATCTCCTTCATGATCTCGGTCGTGCCGGCGTAGATCTGCTGGACGCGCAGGTCGGTGAAGGCGCGGGCGATGGGGTACTCCTCCATGTAGCCGTAGCCGCCGTGCATCTGCACGCACTTGTCGACGACCTTCATGGCGCGCTCGGAGCACCAGTACTTCGCCATCGCGACCGTCGGGATGTCGAGCTCACCCTTGACGTGCAGCTCGATGCACTCGTCGATGAACGAACGGGCCACGCGGGCCTCGGTGGCGACCTCGGCCATCGTGAACTTGGTGTTCTGGAAGCCGAAGACCGGGCGCCCGAAGGCCGTTCGGGAGTGGACGTAGGCGATCGTCTCCGCGTAGGCGAACTCCATCGCCGCCACGCAGCCAAGGGCGACGATGAGGCGCTCCTGCGGCAGCTGCAGCATCAGCTGGACGAACCCCTCCCCCTCCTGAGCGCCGAGCAGGTTGGTCGCGGGGATGCGTACGTCGTCGAAGAAGAGCTCACAGGTGTCCTGGCCCTTCATCCCGATCTTGTTCAGCACCCGGCCACGCCGGAAGCCCGGGGTGTCGGTGGGGACGATGACCAGGGAGATCCCGGCGCCCTTCTCCTCCGGGTTGGTCTTCACCGCGACCAGCACCATGTCGGCCTGGTTGCCGTTGGTGATGAACGTCTTGGCGCCGTTGACCACGTAGTCGTCGCCGTCGCGGATCGCCTTCGACTTGATCGCCTGCAGGTCCGATCCGGTGCCGGGCTCGGTCATCGCGACGGCGGCGACCACCTCCCCGCTGGCCATCTTGGGCAGCCACTCCTGCTTCTGCTCCTCGGTGCCGTACGCCACCAGGTAGTGCGCCACGATCCCGCTGTGCAGCGGGGCGCCCCACGAGGAGTCGCCGATGCGGGCCTGCTCCTCGATCAGCACGGCCTCGTGGGCGAAGGTGCCGCCACCACCGCCGTACTCCTCGGGCACGGAGAGGCAGAGCAGGCCGACCTCGCCGGCCTTGCGCCACAGGTCGCGGTCGACCTGCTTGTTGGCGATGAACGACTCGATGTTGGGCTTGATCTCCTTCTCGCAGAAGGTGCGGGCGAGGTCGCGCAGGTCCTCGAGGTCCTGGTCCATCCAGGGAGAGCGGCGGGTCACGGGCATTCCTTCCGGTCGCGCACCCCGCGATATGCGGGACACGATGTACTGGATACAGGTTGTATCACCGTACCGGAACTGGATACAAGGTGTATCAGCGCTACGGTGAACGCGTGGTGGACGTTGCGAAGTGGGTCGACTCGACAGTGCGGCGCCGCTCGGCGAAAGAAGCGCTCGAGGACGACTCACGGCGCTCGCGAGTGGTGCTCGCGGCGGTCGAGGCGATCGAGGCGATCGGCCCCACCGTCGGGATGTCACGGATCGCCGAACGGGCCGGTCTCCCGCGGCCCAACGTCTACCGGCACTTCGCCAGCAAGGATCAGCTCGACGCCGAGGTGACCCGGTTCGCCGCGAACGAGCTGCTGCGCCGCGTACGCCCCAACCTGGCTCGCACCGGAACTCCCCGCGAGGTGATCGGCGGCGTCATCGGGGCGTGCGTCGACTGGGCGGCCGAGCACCCCAACCTCTACCGCTTCGTCGCGGCCCAGCAGCAGACCAAGGCGCTGCACCGCGCCCGGATGGGGCGCACCCGGTTCCTCAACGAGCTCGTCGAGGCGATGCGCGGCTACCTGAGCGAGTCCGAGCTCAGCGGCGAGCCGCCCGACGGCGTCCTCGCCGGGCTGATGGGGATGGTCGACGCCAGCATCATCTGGTGGCTCGACCACGAGGACGAGACCCGCGACGAGGTGGTCGAACGGCTCACCCGGCAGGTCGCCGGGATCCTCTTCGACCTGCTCGCCCAGCTCGGGCTCGAGATACCCGAGGACATGGTGTTCACCCCGCGGGCATGATGGTGGCGACCGCCTTCACATGAAGAAGCAACGAGGAGCAGCGATGCCGAACACCGACAACAGGTCCGCGAACATCGGCGTGGTGGGCCTGGCCGTGATGGGGTCCAACCTGGCCCGCAACCTCGCCTCTCGCGAGGGCAACACGGTGGCGGTCTACAACCGCACCTACGCCCGGACCGAGGAGCTCATCACCGAGCACCCGGAGGCCGGCTTCCTCGCCTCCGAGACGATCGACGACTTCGTCGCGACACTGTCCAAGCCGCGTACGGCGATCATCATGGTCCAGGCGGGCAAGGGCACCGACGCGGTGATCGAGCAGCTGGCCGAGCGGTTCGAGCCGGGCGACATCATCGTCGACGGCGGCAACGCCAACTTCAACGACACCATCCGCCGCGAGCGCGAGCTGCGGGAACGCGACCTGAACTTCGTTGGCACCGGCATCTCCGGCGGAGAGGAGGGTGCGCTCAACGGCCCCTCGATCATGCCCGGCGGCTCGGCCGAGGCCTGGGAGACGCTGGGCCCGATCCTGAAGTCGATCGCCGCGGTGGCCGAGGGCGAGCCGTGCGTGACCCACATCGGCACCGACGGCGCCGGCCACTTCGTGAAGATGGTCCACAACGGCATCGAGTACGCCGACATGCAGCTGATCGCGGAGGCCTACGACCTCCTCCGGCGGGTCGGCGGGCTCTCGGTGGAGCAGCTCGTGGACATCTTCAGGGACTGGAACACCGGCGACCTGGAGTCCTACCTGATCGAGATCTCCGCAGAGGTGCTCGCCCAGAAGGACGCCGAGACCGGGGCCCCGTTGGTCGACGTCATCCTCGACCAGGCCGGCTCGAAGGGCACCGGCGTCTGGACGGTGCAGAACGCGCTCGGCCTCGGCATCCCGGTCTCCGGCATCGGTGAGGCCGTCTTCGCCCGGGCGGTCTCCTCCAAGCCGGCCCAGCGCGGCGCGATGCGGGCCTCCGTCACCTCGCGTCCGAAGACGCCGGAGGTCCCCGACACGTTCGTCGATGACGTACGCGCTGCTCTCTACGCCTCGAAGGTGGTCGCCTACGCACAGGGGTTCGACCTGATCGTGGCCGGGGCGAAGGAGTACGGCTGGGACATCGACCTCGGCGCGCTCGCCAAGATCTGGCGGGCCGGCTGCATCATCCGGGCCCGCTTCCTCAACCGGATCGTGGATGCGTACGCCACCAAGCCCGACCTGGAGACCCTGCTGGTCGACCCCTACTTCGCCGACGCGGTCGCGTCCGGCGAGGAGGCGTGGCGACGCGTCGTCGGGATCGCAGCGGCCTCCGGCGTACCGGCTCCCGGGTTCTCCTCGGCACTCGCCTACTTCGACTCGCTCGCAGCCGACCGGCTCCCGGCCGCGCTCATCCAGGGCCAGCGGGACTTCTTCGGCGCCCACACCTACCAGCGCATCGACAAGGACGGGACCTTCCACACGCTGTGGTCCGACGACCGCACCGAGATCGCGACGACGCCCTCGACCCACTGACTCCGGAGCCCAGGAGATACCGAACTTGGGGCTGTCGGCGCAGCGAACGGCGGTCCTAGCCTGAAGCATGGGGTTCGACGTCGTCGCGGAGAGGTACGCCCGGTTCATGGGCCGCTACGCCGAGCCCCTCACCCCACACTTCGCCGACTTCGCCCGGGTCAGCATGGGCCAGCGCGTGCTCGACGTCGGCTGCGGGCCGGGCACCCTCACCCGCCACCTCGTGACCCTCACCGAGGCGCACCTGGTGGCCGCGATCGACCCGTCACCGCCGTTCATCGAGGCGGTCGCCCGACAGCTGGCCAGGGTGGATGTGCACACCGGCGTGGCCGAGGCGCTCCCATTCGACGACGGCTGGTTCGACGTCTCCCTGGCTCAGCTGGTCGTGCACTTCATGTCCGACCCGGCGGCGGGCATCGCGGAGATGATCCGGGTCACCCGGCCCGGCGGCACCGTCGCGGCGTGCGTCTGGGACGCCGACACCGGTGCCGTCTCGCCGTTCTGGTCGTGCGTGCATGAGATCGACCCGGAGGCCGAGGACGAAGCGCTCCTCGCCGGCGCCCGCATCGGTGATCTCGAGAACCTGTTCAAGAAGGCCGGTCTCCGCAAGGTCGAGCCCAGCGGTCTCGCCGTCCGGGTCACCCATCCCACGTTCGAGGACTGGTGGGACCCCTACACCTTCGGCGTCGGGCCGGCAGGCGACTACGTGCAGTCCCTCGACGATTCCGGCCGGGCGGCGCTCGAGGAGGTCGCCCGGCGTCGGCTCGGCAAGGGTCCGTTCACCGTCACCGCCACAGCCTGGGCGGCCCGCGGCACCGTCGCGTAGAAGCGGCCGTCCAGCGTCGGCCACGACCAGCCTGGCAATTTGCATCGGCCCCCTATCGTCTTTATGGTTGTAAAAGTCAACCAATCACGAGGGGGCGACGATGGAGCAGGCAACCTACCGCGACCTGATGCATCGACTCAGCGAGGTCGGGGCCGTCAAGAAAGGCCTCGCTCGCAACCTCCCGCCCGCGCTGCCGGCCGGCTCTGCGGGCGTGCTGGGGCTCCTGAGCCAGCACGGCGAGATGACCATCAGCGAGCTCACCGATCTGCTCGCCGTCGACATCTCGGTGACGAGCCGCCACGTCTCGTACCTCGCCGACCAGGGCTGGCTCGAGCGCTCCCCCAACCCGGCAGACGGGCGATCGCGCCTGCTGTGCCTCACCGCCTCCGGGCGGGACCTGCTCGCCGGGTTCTCCGACCACATCACCGAGCTGCTCTCCGAGCGGCTCAGCGACTGGAGCGACGACGAGGTGCATGAGCTGATCCGGCTCATGGCCAAGCTCCACGACAGCCTCGTCTGCCCAGCGCACACGCTCACCCACGTACGCAGCTAAGGCTCTGCTCATCTCAGAAGGGAAGTCCATGGCAACGACGACAGCCGAACGGACTCACGCCGGTCCGCCCGGAGGCTCGTCCGACGGGTCGCCCAAGACCCTGCACGGTCAGATGTCTCACCGCGAGATCATGGAGGCGCTCTCGGGCCTGCTGCTCGGCATGTTCGTGGCGATGATCTCCTCCACGATCGTCTCCAACGCTCTGCCCGAGATCATCGCCGACATCGGCGGCGGGCAGTCGGCCTACACCTGGGTGGTCACCTCCACCCTGCTCACCATGACGGCCACGACCCCGCTGTGGGGCAAGATGGCCGACCTGTTCAGCAAGAAGCTGCTGATGCAGATCGCGCTGGTCCTCTTCGTGGCGGCCTCGGCCGTCGCCGGCCTGGCCCAGAACCCGGAGCAGCTGATCGCCGCCCGGGCGATCCAGGGCATCGGCATGGGCGGCCTGACCGCTCTGGCCCAGATCATCATGGCGGCGATGATCTCCCCGCGCGAGCGCGGTCGCTACTCGGGCTACCTCGGCGCCGTCTTCGCGGTCGCCACCGTCGGCGGCCCGCTGCTCGGCGGCGTCATCACCGACGCCGACTCGCTCGGCTGGCGCTGGTGCTTCTACGTCGGCATCCCGTTCGCGATCGTCGCCTTCATCGTGCTGCAGAAGACCCTGCACCTCCCCGTCGTCAAGCGCGAGGGCGTCAAGGTCGACTGGGCCGGCGCGTTCTTCATGGCGGCCGGCGTCTGCCTGCTGCTCGTCTGGGTCACCTTCGCCGGTGACAAGTACGACTGGGCCTCCTGGGAGACCGCCGCCATGGTCGGCGGCTCGGTGGCGCTCCTGCTGATCTTCGGCTTCGTCGAGTCGAGGGCCGCGGAGCCGATCGTCCCGTTGCGACTGTTCCGCAACCGGACGATCACGCTCTCCTCGCTCGCCTCGCTCTTCGTCGGTGTGGCGATGTTCGCCGGGACGATCTTCTTCAGCCAGTACTTCCAGCTGGCCCGCGACAAGTCGCCGACGATGGCCGGCGTGATGACGATCCCGATGATCGCCGGACTGTTCCTCTCCTCCACCATCTCCGGGCAGGTCATCACCCGCACCGGGAAGTGGAAGGCCTGGCTCGTGGTCGGCGCCACGCTGATCGTCGGCGGGCTCGGCATGCTCGGCACGATCCGGTACGACACCGAGTACTGGCACGTCGCCATCTTCATGGCCGTCCTCGGCCTGGGTGTCGGCATGACGATGCAGAACCTGGTCCTCTCCACACAGAACCAGGTCGCACCCGCCGACCTCGGCGCCGCCAGCTCCATGGTGACCTTCTTCCGCAGCCTCGGCGGCGCGATGGGCGTCTCGGCGCTCGGCGCCCTGATGGCCAACCGTGTCGGCGACTACGTCAAGGACGGTCTGGCCGACCTCGGTCCGAAGTACGCCGCGATGGCCCAGGCCACCTCGGGCGAGATCCCCGACATGGACAAGGTCCCGGAGCCGTTGCGGACCGTGCTCGAGAGCGCCTACGGCCACGGCATCGCCGACATCTTCCTGGTCGCCGCGGCGGCAGCAGTGGTCGCGCTCGTGTTCGTCGTGTTCATCAAGGAGGTGCCGTTGAAGACCAAGGGCGGGATCGCCCAGGCTGCCGAGGACGCGGCCGACGTCGACGGGCCCGCGGCTGTCGCCGAGGCCGTCGCTGGGGTGCCCGAGCAGCACCCTGCTGCCGACTCCGCCCCGACGGCCAACGGGATCCCGCTGCACGGGTTCGTCCGTGGCGCCGGCAGCGTCCCGGTACCGCACGCCGCCGTCACGCTGATCTCGCTGTCCGGGCGTCAGCTCGGCCGATCGGTAGCCCACGCCGACGGTTCCTACGCGGTCGACGCACCGAGCTCGGGGACGTACGTCCTGATCGCTTCGGCCGACGGCTTCCAGCCGCAGGCATCGACGGTGGTCGTGGGCGGTGAGCCGGTGGCGTACGACCTTCTGCTCAGCGGAACCACGGGACTCAAGGGCATCGTGCGCAGCGGCGAGGACGGCGCGCCGATCCAGGGCGCGATGGTGATCGTGACAGACGTTCGCGGGGACCTGCTCTCCACCGGAACCACCGTCGCCGACGGCACGTTCTTCGTCGACGAGCTGGTTCCGGGACCGGCCACGGTGGCGGTCAACGCCGAGGGCTACCGGCCGCACGCCGTGCCGATCGAGATCGGCGCGACCGGGGTCACCCGGGTCGAGGTGGGGCTGGTGACGGGTGCCCGACTGACCGGTGTCGTCAAGGCCGCCTTCGGCCCTCTCGGGGACGCCCGGGTGACGCTGGTCGACGCGGCCGGCAACGTGGTCGGGACCGCGACGACGGGCGAGGACGGGGCGTACGCGTTCGCCGATCTCGACGGCGGGGACTACACGGTCCTGGCGACCAGCTACCCGCCGGCGGCCAGCGCGGTGAGCCTCACCGGTCCCGGTGTCGACGGCCACGAGATCGTCCTCTCCCACCCCGAGGACTGATCCGCGATGGCACTGACCGCACGGATCCGCAACCGCGACGGCTGGGCCGTGGCACACGCGGTCGTCACCCTCACCGACACGGCCGGCGGTCAGGTGCTGCGCGCCAAGGCCGACGAGGACGGTGTCGTCACCGACGACACCGTCCTCGCCCCCGGGCCGTACGTCGCGATCGTCACCGCGATCGGGTGGTCCCCCACCGCGGCGACGGCCATCGTCACGGCCTCGGGGACGGCCGCGCTCGGCACGATCACGCTGTCCCGCCAGGGAGACACCTCGCTCCCGGCACCTGGTCCGTGGACGATCGATCCCGACCACTCCACCGTCGGGGCAGTCGCGCAGCACCTGGGCATCTCCAGCGTGCGCGGCCGGTTCACCGACTTCAGCGGGGTCGTCGAGATCGCCCCGGACCACCTGGAGAAGTCCCGCGTCGAGGCCGTCATCCGCGCAGCCTCGATCGACACCGGCAGCCGGATGCGCGACGATCATCTTCGCAGCGGCGACTTTCTCGACGTCGCGGCGTTCCCCGAGATCGTCTACCGCTCGACCGGGCTCACCCCGGCCGGATCAGACCGCTGGACCGTCCACGGGGACCTCTCGATGCACGGGCAGACCCGGTCCGTCGACCTCGACGTCACCTACCTCGGCACCGGCCCGGACGCCTGGGGCGGCACCCGCGCCGCCTTCCGCGCAAGCGCCCAGCTGCGCCGCGAGGACTTCGCGATGAGCTACAACCAGGCCGTCGCCGCCGGCATCGCGGCCATCGGTACGACCCTCAAGGTCGAGCTGGACATCCAGGCCGTCCAAGGCGACAGTCTCCCCACCTGAGCCGAGACGTCACGTACGTCGGCCGAGACGTCACGTACGTCGGCCGAGACGTCAGTTGCGTCGGCCGAGACGTCAGTTGCGTCGGCCGAGACGTCAGTTGCGTCGGCCGAGTTGGCAATGCGATGCCAACTCGGCCGACGGGGGTGACGCTTCGGCAGGGTGATCATTGGCGGCCGACTGAGACTCTGCGAATATGAGTCCATGGAGCTGCGCCATCTTCGCTACTTCGTCGCGGTCGCCGAGGAGCGACACTTCGGCCGGGCGGCCGAGCGGCTCCACATGGCGCAGCCGCCGCTGTCGCAGCAGATCCGCCAGCTCGAGGCCGAGCTCGGGCTGACCCTGCTGAGCCGGACGACGCGCCGGGTCGACCTGACCCCTGCGGGTGCGGCGTACCTGGATAGGGCGCGGGAGATCCTCGGGGCCGTGGACGCTGCGGCTCACGAGGCCGCGAGCATCGCCTCGGGGCGGCGTGGGCGTCTGCTCATCGGGTGCGTCGGCTCGGCGACGTACTCGCTGCTCCCGGCCCTCGCCCGCACCTTGCGCGCCGAGCTTCCTGAGGTCGAGTTCGGCTTCCGGGGCGAGATGCTCTCACCGGACCAGGCCGCCGCACTCACCGACGGCACCCTCGACCTCGGCTTGCTCCGACCGCTCCCCCCGAACCTCTCCACCGGCCCCGGCCTCTCGATCACCCACCTACGCCGGGAGAGCCTGCTGGTGGCGATACCGAAGGAGCACCGGTTCGCCGGCCGTCGCCGCGTACGCATCGCCGACCTCGACGGCGAAGGCCTCGTCATCCACGCCGGCAGCGGCCGCTCGGCGATGAACGCGATGATCCAGGACCTCTTCGACGACGCCGGGATCCGCACCCACATCGCCCACGAGGTCGCCGAGACCTCCACTCTGGTCACCTTCGTCGCCGCCGGTCTCGGCGTCGCCATCGTCCCCGAGCCCACCGCTGCCCTCGCCGTCCCGGGTGTCGTCTACGTCCCCCTCACCGGCACCCCTGGCGTCGAGCTCGTCGCCGCCACCCGCGCCGGCGACGAGAGCCCACTCCTCACCCGCGCGCTCGCCATCCTGGCCGAGTCGGCGCGAACTGACGAGAAATGACGCCGAGTCGGCTCGTCATGACGAGCCGACTCGGCAAGGATTTCGGTCAGAACGAGCCGACTCGGCGCGGAGGGGGTCAGCGGCAACGGAGGGTCTGCGACGGGGCAACGCCGTAAGCCTGGCGGTAGGCGGCGGCGAAGCGGCCGAGGTGGGTGAAGCCCCAGCGGTAGGCGACCTCGGCGACGGTGTCGCCACGGCTGGCGAGGAGGTCGGCGTGGACCCGTTCGAGGCGGATCTCCTGTAGCTTCTGGGTCGGGGTGCGGCCGAGGTAGCGCTGGAAGCCCTGCTGGAGGCGGCGGATGCCGACGTCGGCCTCGCGGGCGAGATCGGAGACGGCCCACTCCCTGGCCGGGTCGGCCTCTATGGCCTCGACGACGCGGGACACGATCCGGGGCTGGACGGAGCCGACGGCCGGCTCCTCGGGGAAGCAGGCGGCGACGAAGGCCGCGGTCAGCGTGCCCGCCAATCGGCGGCGTACCCGCTCGTCGCCCACCAGGGCCGGGTTGCGCATCGTCTCGGTGCCGAGCGAGCCGAGCAGACCGATCCAAGCCCGGGCGCCGTCGGCACGCAGGTCGAGCTGGGCGGGCAGCCGGTCGGTGTGCAGGCCGACCAGGGCCGCCACCTCCTCGACCAGGTAGTCACGGTCGACCCGCATCCCGACGATGGAGCAGTCGGCCGACCAGCGGGTCATCTTGGTCTGCCGGTCGGGAGGGCACACCGTCGCCTGGCCGTCGAGGGAGAGCACGTGGGCACCACCGACGTTGGCCTCGAGCACACCGCTGCGCGGGACGTTGACCGCCCAGGCACCTGGATGCTCCGACTCCACCGAGACCTCCGCGCCCCAGCCGATCCGGGTCAGCCGGACGGGGCCGAGGTCGACCGCACGCAGCTCCGCCGGCCGCGCGGGCCGGCCGCGCATGATCAGGGCATGCGGGAAGTACGCCCGGGCGACCTCGTCAGAGAAGCTCTCCATGTCGCCGGACGAGCCGGATGATGCGGTGAGAGTGCTGGTCACGCCCATCTGTCACCCCCTAGTGACGTCCTTCACATTAACAGCGCATCCACCCCTCGCCGAGGGCGTCCGGAAACCCGGTGCGCAATCCGGATAGCCCGTTCGCCCAGCGGATCGCCGCCCTCGTGATCCGGATCTAGCGTCGCCTCCAACGTGACCGCCGCCACACATGCGCGGCCCCGACGGAGGAGGAGCTCCATGGACCCACGCACCCTGCGGTCGACCTTCGGCCGCTTCGCGACCGGCGTCACCGTGATCACCTGCAGCACCCCTGACGGCGCCCACCACGGCGCCACGGTCACGGCCTTCACCCCGATCTCGCTCGACCCGCCGCTGGTGCAGGTCGCTCTGACGCGTACGTCCAAGGCGGCCGCCTATCTCGAGGGCGAGGCCTTCGCGGTCAACGTCCTCGCCGCCGACCAGAGCGATGTCGCCATGCACTTCGCCGGCCGCCCCTGCAGCGACCCGCTCCCCTGGCGCGAGGGCGCGACGGCGCCGCGGCTGGGCGGGACGGCCGCGACGCTGGTGTGCCGGCCGTGGCGTACCAACGACGGCGGGGACCACCTGCTGTTCCTCGGGGAGGTCGTCGAGGTGATCACCACCGACCGCAAGCCACTGCTCTTCCACGACAGCGCCTTCCACCACATCGGAAATCCGTCCTCCGAGGTCGTCTGGCTCGGCTGCCAGGACGACCCGAACACCGGCTGGTTCGACGCGACCACGTCGTTCACCGCCATCGAAGTCCCCGCAATCCCGCGATCCACCCACTACTGATCCGACCGAGATCCGATCCAAGGAGAAGACCATGACCGACACCCTCGCCCCGGAGACACAGCCCAACGGGTCGCCGACCGTCAATCCGGCGGCCGGCTCGCCCGCCAACCAGCAGACCAACTTCGCCTCCCGCCCGATGACCGGCGACGAGTACATCGAGAGCCTGCGCGATGGCCGCGAGATCTACCTGCACGGCGAGCGGGTCGAGGACGTCACCACGCACCCGGCCTTCCGCAACCCGGTGCGGATGACCGCGCGCCTCTACGACGCGCTCCACACCGGTCCGCACGTCGACGAGCTCACCGTCCCGACCGACACCGGCAACGGCGGCATCACGATGCCGTTCTTCAAGACGCCGACGTCCTCGGCCGACCTGCTCAAGGAGCGCGACGCGATCGCACGCTGGGCCCGGATGACGTACGGCTGGATGGGCCGCTCCCCCGACTACAAGGCCAGCTTCCTCGGCACCCTGCACGCCAACAAGGAGCTGTACGCCCCGTTCCAGGACAACGCCGAGCGCTGGTACCGCGAGTCCCAGGAGAAGGTTCTCTACTGGAACCACGCGATCATCAACCCGCCGGTCGACCGCCAGCTGCCGCCGGACGAGGTCGGCGACGTCTACATGAAGGTCGAGAAGGAGACCGACGCCGGCCTGATCGTCTCCGGCGCCAAGGTCGTCGCGACGGGCTCAGCGATCACCAACTACAACTTCATCGCCCACTACGGCCTGCCGATCCGCAAGAAGCAGTTCGCGCTGATCTGCACCGTCCCGATGGACTCCCCCGGCATCAAGCTGATCTGCCGCTCCTCCTACACCGAGCAGGCTGCGCAGAACGGCGAGCCGTTCGACTACCCGCTGTCGAGCCGGATGGACGAGAACGACACCATCTTCATCTTCGACAAGGTGCTCGTGCCCTGGGAGAACGTCTTCATGTACGGCGACGTGGAGCGGATCAACTCGTTCTTCCCGCAGTCGGGGTTCCTGCCGCGGTTCACCTTCCAGGGCTGCACACGCCTGGCCGTCAAGCTCGACTTCATCGCCGGCCTGCTGATGAAGGCGCTCGACGCCACCGGCTCGGGCGGCTTCCGCGGCGTACAGACCCGGGTGGGTGAGGTGATCGGCTGGCGCAACCTGTTCTGGTCGCTCACCGAGTCGATGGCGCGCGACCCCGAGCCGTGGGTCGGCGACGCGGTCATCCCGAAGCTGGAGTACGGCCTGACGTACCGGATGTTCATGATCCACGGCTATCCGCGGGTCAAGGAGATCATCGAGCAGGACGTCGCCTCCGGGCTGATCTACCTGCCCTCCGGCGCCGCCGACTTCAAGAGCCCCGAGGTGCGGCCGTACCTGGACAAGTACGTCCGCGGCTCCAACGGCATCACCGCCGTTGACCGGGTCAAGGTCATGAAGGCCCTGTGGGACTCGATCGGCTCCGAGTTCGGCGGCCGTCACGAGCTCTACGAGCGCAACTACTCCGGCAACCACGAGAACGTGAAGGCCGAGCTCCTCTTCGCCGCCCAGAACCGCGGCGGGGCGGACGCCATGAGGGGCCTCGCGGATGAGTTCCTGGCGGAGTACGACCTCGACGGCTGGACCGTGCCCGACCTGTTCTGACCGGCTCCATCTCGCTGAGGACGGCGCCTTCGGCCGGGCGCCGTCCTCAGCGCAGCACGAACCAGAGGCCCACGACGGCGGGCACGATCCCGAGGATCAGCCACGGCGTGAACGGGCTGCGGCGGTGGATGAGGAAGCCTCCGGCCAGGCCGAGCACCCCGAAGGCCGCCGCGATGATGCACAGCCCGATCCGCGAGCTCTGGTAGACCGGGTCGATCGCCACGGCGCCGAGGGCCATCCCCACCGCCAGATGGGCGACGGTGAACACGACGAGCACGGAAGCGACCCACTGCTGAACGTGAGTGAGCGACTTGTCGTTGACCGGCCGGATGGGGTTGTCCGGGTCCATCAGGTGGCGTGGTCGTCGCGGTTGCTCGTTCACGTTCCCATCCTCGCAGACAGATTGTTTGCACACAAACTGTTGGTACGATAACCAACATGTCGATGAAGAAGGATCCGCTCGCGGAGATCGAGAACCCGCTGGCCCTCGATCAGCAGGTCTGCTTCGGCCTGGCCGTCGCCGCACGCAGCGTCATCGGCCTCTACCGCCCTCTACTCGAGCCGCTGGGCCTGACCCATCCGCAGTATCTGGTCATGCTGGCCCTCTGGGAGGAGGAGCCGCTCCGCGTCTCCGAGCTGGGCCGCAAGGTGCAGCTCGACCCCGGCACTCTCTCTCCGCTGCTCAAGCGCCTCGAAGCCCAGGGCTACGTACGCCGCGAGCGCAACAAGTCCGACGAGCGCTCGCTCGCCGTCGTCCTGACCAATCAGGGGCGCGCGCTGCGCGATGACGCCGAGAAGATCCCGCCCGCAATCGTCGAACGTCTCGACATGAACGTCGACGACCTCATGGAGCTGCACCGGCGACTGCTGGAGGTCATCGCCGCAGCGACCCGTGAACCAGCCAAAGAGGCATAGGTCACCTATACAAATCGGAAGAGAGCACCCTCCCGTCAGCGTTACTTGAATGTTGGATCAAGTAACGCCCGGACTCTGGCCCGGACAGATACGAGGAGGAAGACATGACGTTCGAGAACAAGGTCGCCCTGGTGACCGGTGGCGGCAGCGGACTCGGGGAGGCGATCGCGAAGGAGCTCGCCGGACTGGGTGCGAAGGTCGTGATCACCGACATCAACCTCGACTCGGCGACCCGGGTCGCCGAGGAGATCAAGGCCGGCGGCGGCGAGGCGAGCGCGCTGCGAGCCGACACCTCGAAGGCCGAGGACGCTGAGCGTTCGGTCGCGTTCGCCGTCGAGACGTACGGAAAGCTCAACTACGCCGTCAACAACGCCGGCATCGGCGGCGCACCGGCACCCGTCGGCGAGCTGGACACCAGCGACTGGGACCGCGTCGTCGGCATCAACCTCTCCGGGGTCGCGTACGGCCTGCGCTACCAGATCCCGGAGCTGATCAAGGCCGGCGCAGGCGAGTCCGCCATCGTGAACATGGCCTCGATCCACGGCGAGGTGGCCGCCCTGGGCAACGCCGCCTACACCGCGACCAAGCACGCGGTCGTCGGCCTCACCAAGAACGCCGCCGCCGAGTACGGTCCGGCCGGACTGCGGATCAACGCCGTCGGCCCCGGTTACATCGACACCCCGCTGGTCCAGGCGACGGCCGACGACAGCGCTCGCGAGGCCCTCGCCGCCAAGCACCCGCTGGGCCGCCTCGGCCGCCCCGAGGAGATCGCCACGGTCGTCCGATTCCTGCTCTCCGAGGACGCCTCGTTCGTCACCGGTGCGTACTGGCTGATCGACGGCGGCTACACGACCGTCTGATTCTGTCGCCCCACCCTCAACGCGGGGCCAGCGTGCCGGCGAGCGAGTCGAGGACGCCGGGGACGATGGAGAAGTAGGCCCACCGGCCGCGCTGCTCGCGGGCGACGAGGCCTGCCTCTACCAGCAGCTTCATGTGATGAGAGACCGTCGGCTGCGACAGCCCGACCGGCTCGGTGAGGTCGCAGACGCACGCCTCCCGGCCCTCGGACGCCGCGATGATCGAGAGCAGCTTGACCCGGTTGGGGTCGCCGAGCGCCTTGAACATCCGGGCCAGCACCTCGGCCTGGCCGTCATCGAGAACACCCGCGGTCACCGGCGAGCAGCACACGACAGCGTGGGACGGGAGCACGGGAAGAGCGGTCATGAGGACGAGTCTAGCGAACGATATTGACGAACGTCGATACGTCGCCTAGTGTCGCCGTCATATCGACGTTCTTGAATCTGAGGAGCATCATGACCGACCTTCCCGTTGCCGTCATCGGCGCCGGCCCCCAGGGCCTCGCGGCCGCTGCCCATCTCCTCGAGCGCGGCTTGACCCCGCTCGTGCTCGAGCAGGGCAGCGAGCCTGCCGCAGCCGTCGCCGAGTGGGGCCACGTACGCCTCTTCTCCGCCTGGCCCGAGCTCATCGACAAGGCCGCCGCCCGGCTTCTCGAGCCGACCGGCTGGGAGGCTCCTGCGAAGGGCTACCCCACCGGAGCGCAGTGGCGGGAGCGCTACCTCGTCCCGCTGGCCGACGCTCTCGGCGACCACATCCGCTACAGCGCCACGGTCACCGGCGTCTCCCGCAAGGGCCGTGACCGCCTGGTCGACGCGGGCCGCGCCGAGCAGCCGTTCGTGCTTCATGTGACCGCCGCGGACGGCACCGAGGAACGCCTCGAGGCACGGGCCGTCATCGACGCCTCCGGCACCTGGCGCCGGCCCAACCCGGCCGGCGCCGACGGGCTCCCGGCTCTTGGGGAGCGGGCGGCACACGCCGCGGGCGCGCTCGGTTACGCGGTCCCGGACCGCGCCAACCCCGCGGCGTACGCAGGCCGGCACACGGTCGTGATCGGCGCCGGCGACTCCGCGTTCAACGCCGTCAACGAGCTCACCGCCATCGCCAAGGACAACCCCGGGACCAGGATCACCTGGGCGATCCGCCGCGCGGTCTCCACGAACACCTTCGGTGGCGGCGAGGCCGACGAGCTCCCGGAGCGGGGCGCCCTCGGCGTACGAGCCAGGAAGGCCGTCAATGACGGGTCGGTCGAGCTGGTGACCGGGTTCCGCACGGAGCGCGTCGACGGCGCGACCGTCACTGCCGAGGACGGCCGCAGCATCGAGGCCGACCAGGTCGTGGTCCTGACCGGCTACCGTCCCGACCTGGGCTTCCTGAGCGAGATGCGCCTCGACCTCGACCCGACGCTCGAGGCGCCGCGCAACATCGCGGTCCAGATCGACCCCAACCTGCACTCCTGCGGCTCGGTCAGCGCGACCGGCGCCAAGGACCTCGCCCAGCCCGAGCCCGACCTCTACCTGGTCGGCATGAAGTCCTACGGCCGCGCGCCGACGTTCCTGGCGATGACCGGCTACGAGCAGGTACGCAGCGTGGTGGCCGAGCTCGCCGGCGACCACGACGCGGCCGCCCGGGTCGAGCTGGAGCTCCCGGACACCGGGGTCTGCGGCGGGGCCGGCGTCTTCGACGACCCGGAGAGCACGACGAGCGGCGGCTGCTGCGGGACCCCCGCACCGAGCGAGGAGATCTTCACGATCAGCCGGACGCCGATCACGCTCTCGTGATCGAGCGGGCGGGGGTCACGCCGAGCTCGTCGAGCAGTGTGAGCACGCGCTGCTCGATCTCGTCGCGGATGCCGCGTACGTGCTCGATGCCCCCGCCCTTGGGATCGGTGACCTTCCAGTCCTCGTAGCGCTTCCCGGGGTAGAACGGGCAGGCGTCGCCGCAGCCCATGGTGATGACCGCGTCGGCGCTCCGGACGATCTCGTCCGTCCAGGGCTTCGGGAACTCTCCGGAGATGTCGATCCCGAGCTCGGCCATGGCCTCGACGGCGACCGGGTTGATGGCTGCGGCCGGCGCAGAGCCCCCGGACCAGCCGATCGCCTGGTCGCCGGCGTAGTGGGCGAAGAAGCCGAGCGCCATCTGCGAGCGGCCGGCGTTCTCGACGCAGAGGAACAGGACGGCCGGCTTGGCGTCGGTCGGTGATCCGTCAGTGCTCATCGGATGGTTCTCCTCGGGTGGGGTGGTGGATCAGGAATCGAAACGGGAGGCGAGCGCCCTGACCCGACGCTCGAGCTCGAGGTAGGCGACGTCGAAGGCCTCGCGGCCGTTGCCCACGGGGTCGGCGATCGACCAGTGCAGCTCGCCGCGAACCCTCGGTGTCTCTCGGGCGCGGTCACACACCGTGACCACCAGGTCGTCCTGATCGAGCACGTCATCCACGTGGCGGGGCTCGACGACGGGAAGATCCAGGTCGCGGCGAGAGGCGACCTCGACCGCCCCGGGATTGATGTGCTCGGCGGGATGGGTGCCTGCGGAGGCGGCCGGGATGGCACTGACCTGGCGCCACAGCGCCGCGGCCAGGTGGGAGCGAGCCGAGTTGCCCGTGCACACGAACAGGACACGCCTGGGCACCGCCACGGGGGACGCGGTGCCCAGGCTGTCGAGCGTGTCCTGCTCGAGGTGCAGGTACGTACGTCTCCCGTCGCCCTCGGACTGATGGCGGGACACGACACCTGCGCTCACCAGCGCCTGGACGTGGTGGGCAAACAAGTTCGACGGGACATTCAGCATCCCAGCGAGCTCTGTGGGGGAGGCATCACTCATCTGGAGGCTGTCGACGATGCGAAGCCGCATCGGATCGCCGAGCGCCGCATGAACTTTGGCCCGGCGTTCCAGCTCCGACCCTCTCTCAACCTCCATTGACTCAATCTTGACTGAGCAATCTTCCCCAGTCAAGATGTGCGTGAGATGGTCAACGAAACCGAGGAGCCCCTGGTGTCCAACACCACCGCCGCCGTGCCCGACGAGGATCAGGCGCCCGTCCTCCAGCAGATGTCGGTCCTCGACCGGTTCCTGCCGGTCTGGATCCTGGCAGCGATGGCCCTGGGGATCGGGCTGGGCCGAGCGATCCCGGGCCTGGACCAGGCGCTCGACGCGATCAAGGTCGGGTCGGTCAGCCTGCCGATCGCGATCGGTCTGCTGCTGATGATGTATCCGGTGCTGGCCAAGGTGCGCTACCGGCAGCTCGACCGGGTCACCGGCGACCGCAAGCTGCTGGTCTCCTCGCTCGTGCTCAACTGGCTGGTCGGGCCGGCGTTGATGTTCGCGCTGGCCTGGCTGCTGCTGCCCGACCTCCCGGAATACCGAACCGGTCTGATCATCGTGGGCCTGGCCAGATGCATCGCCATGGTGCTGATCTGGAACGACCTCTCCTGCGGCGACCGCGAGGCCGGCGCCGTGCTGGTCGCGATCAACTCCGTCTTCCAGATCCTGGCCTTCGGAGTGCTCGGCTGGTTCTACCTCCAGGTGCTGCCCGGCTGGCTGGGTCTTGAGCAGGTCGACGCTGACTTCTCGTTCTGGACGATCGTCGTCTCGGTCCTCGTCTTCCTCGGGATCCCGCTGCTGGCCGGCTTCCTCACCCGGACGATCGGTGAGCGGAAGATGGGCCAGGAGGCGTACGAGTCGAAGTTCCTGCCGAAGATCGGCCCGGTCGCGCTCTACGGCCTGCTGTTCACCATCGTGATGCTGTTCGCCCTGCAGGGACACACCATCACCTCGCAGCCGCTGGACGTCGTCCGGATCGCGCTACCGCTGCTGGCGTACTTCTTCCTCATGTTCGGCGGCAGCTTCGCTCTCGGCGCCGGGCTCGGGCTGGGATACGAGAAGACGGCCACCCTCGCCTTCACCGCGGCGGGAAACAACTTCGAGCTGGCGATCGCGGTGGCGATCGGCGTCTTCGGCGTCACCTCCGGTGAAGCGCTGGCCGGTGTGGTCGGCCCGCTGATCGAGGTCCCGGTCCTCGTGGCCCTCGTCTACGTCTCGCTCTGGCTGCGGCGCCGGATGCGCGTCGCACCCCAGCCGGAGCGGGTTATCTGACTGACTCGCCGACCGCGGTGAGCAGGTGCGGCCAGGCCGAGGAGGCCGGGTCGCCCCAGACGGTGTGGCCGGCGCCGTCGACCACCTCGAGGCGTACGCCGGGGTGTGCTGCCGCGTAGCGCTCGGAGATCGCGAGCGGGATCACGGTGTCGGCGGCGCCGTGCAGGATCCGCACGGGGACCTGAGGCGCTAGACCGAGCGGGTCGGCCGCGGCGTACGCCTCGGGGGTGTCGGTCGACGTGCCGCCGAGGAACTCCTCGACCGCTCCATCACCGAGCCCCTGCTCACTCATCGCGGCCAGCGCGGCGGCGGGCGCCAGCGCGACGACCCCGGTGACCAGAGTGTCCGGGCGCGAGGCAGCCCAGAGCGCGAGCTGGCCGCCGGAAGAGTGTCCGACCAGGGTGATCCGGCGGGGTGCGTCGTTGTGGATGGTCCACTCCCGGCCACTGAGCTGGATCGACTCGATCGCGGTCTCGATGTCCTCGAAGGCCTGCCGCCACTGGCCGGGTCCGTGCCGGTACTCGACCGTCGCGGTCAGGTGACCGGCCTCGGCCAGCGCGCGGCCGGCGGACCAGGTGCGCATCCGGTCGGAGTCGCGCCACATCCCTCCGTGGAGCAGCAGCACGAGCGAGTCGGTCGCCTCCGCGGGCTCGAAGACGTCGGCGACCTGGCGGGCGGTGGCGCCGTAGCGCATCGTCGCGTCGGGGTAGGTGGTGTCTGTGGTGGTCATGACTTCTCCCTGCTGTCGGGCCTGTTGCGGCTTCGGCTGTCGCGGTCGAGCAGCACGCTGACCGCGACACCGACCACCAGCCCCCAGAAGGCGGAGCCGATGTTGAAGACGGTGATGTCGGCGACGGTCACCAGGAAGGTGATCAACGCGCCGGTGATGTGAGGTCCGCTGAAGGCCGTCTGGAAGGCGCCCTGGAGCGGCTTGAGCATGGCCAGGCCACCCAGCGCTGCCACGTACGCCTCGGGCATCGTGGTGATGACCCGGACCATGCCGGGGGCGAGCAGGCCGAACCCGATGGCCAGCGCCCCGCACCAGATCGCTGCGGCGTAGTGCCGTCGTCGCTCGCCCGAGGCGGTGACCAGCGCGTTGGTCGGCCCGGCCAGGCAGGTGGAGACGCCGCCGAAGGGTGCCGCGACCAGCGATGTCACGCCGCACCAGCCGGTGACCTGGTTCATCCGTGGATCGTGACCGGCGGCCCGCAGCACGGCCATGCCCTGGCCGTTCTGGACCACCAGGACGGTGATCAGCAGCGGGACGGTCAGCTCGACGAAGGCCGAGCCGGTGAAGACCGGTGTGGTCCAGACCGGATCGACGACCCAGCGGCCGGAGAACTCGACGGCCGGACGGTCCGCGAGGCTGACCGCGACCGCCCCGACCGAGAGCGCGACCAGCACCGGCGGCAGCCACCGCGCCAGCCGCGGGGCCGCGCTGACGGCGACGAAGGCGACGACCATGGGCCCGGCGATCGCCAGGTCGCTGTCGACGGCGAGGACGAGGTCGGTGCCGAAGCTCAGGAAGACGCCCGCGACCATGGCCATCACGATCGGCATCGGGAGCAGGTGCATCATCCGGTCGACCTGCCGCGTCAGTGCCAGCCCGACCAGGAGCACGGCGGCCATGCAGAACGCACCGACCGCCTCCGGCCAGGTGGTGCCGGCGGCCATCGCCTGGCCGACGACGACCGTGCCGGGGATCGTCCAGAAGTAGACCAGCGGCTGCCGGGTCAACCGTGAGGCGATGATCGTCAGAAGCCCGTTGAGGCAGAAGACGGCGCTCACCCAGGAGGCGACGACGCCGGCGGAGAGTCCGGCGCCCTGACCGACGGCGAGGATGACCGCGACCGGTCCGGTGCACGAGAACAGGAACCCGATGAAGCCGTTGACCAGCTCGGGGCGGCCCAGGTCGCGCCGGAGCGCGGCCCGTGGCTCGCGGATGTCGATGTCGGTGCTCATGGCTCCTCCGTCGGCTCGGCCGCCATCGCGGCGAGCTCGGTCCGGCTGCGTACGCCGAGCTTCGCGTAGATGCGGGTCAGGTGGTACTGCACGGTCTTGGGCGAGACGAACAGCTGTGCGGCCACCTCGCGGTTGGAGAGCCCCGAGGCGACCATCTCCGCGACGGTCTCCTCCTGCGGGGTCAGGTCGACCGGGCCACGCTGGCCGCGCGGCGCCCGCACTCCCCCGGCGCGCAGCTCACGTTGGGCGGCGTCGACGTAGGTCAGCGCCCCCAGCCCGTCCCACAGATCGCGGGCGGAGGAGAGCAGCGCCTCCGCGTCGCGACGGCGGCCGGCGCGGCGCAGCGCCTGCCCGTAGGCGAAGGTGATCCGGGCGCGCTCGTAGCGCAGCGGCATCCCGTCGAGCAGGCCGAGCGCGCGGTCGAACGTGTCCCGGACCCCGGCGAGGTCACCGCGCGCACCGTGCCAGCGGCCACGGGCAGTGGCCAGCCTGGCCTGGGCCGAGCGATGCTCCTCCTCGCGAGCGCGAGTCTCGTGCGGGCGGAGGAAGTCGTCGGCCTCCTCGAGCCGGCTCTCGGCGATCAGCGCGGCAGCGTACGTCTCGGCCCACGGCCAGATGGCCGGCTCGGCCAGCGCGCTGCCGGCGGAGGCCTGGGCGAGCGGCTCGAGGATGCGGAGGACGGCACGGAAGTCGCTGCGGGCCTCGGCGATGCGCGCGCGGGCGAGCAGCGCGGGGACGCGCATGATCTCGTAGCCCTGCGCCCCGACCTCAGCGGCGCGGGCGGTGCGGGCGGCCTCCTCCCAGCTGCCGCGCAGCAGGTGGGTCTCGGTCGCGGTCCACTCCAGCAGCGGGGTGACCAGGGCGATGCCCGACTCGTCAGCCAGCGCCCGTCCGGCAGCGACCGTCTGCAGGGCCGCGTCGCCCTCACCGGTCAGGAACTGCACTCGCGCCAGCCAGGCCAAGGCCCACATCGAGATCCGGGTCGAGCCGCCGAGGACCCTCGGGTCGGTGATGCCCTCCAGACGGCTGCGGGCCTCGTCGGGCTCGTCGGAGAGTACGTCGAGCCAGCCGCGGCCCATGGTGACCCGCTGGGTCTGGGCACTGTGCCCGACGCGGCGGGCGGCCAGGGCGTACGCCTCGTGGGCCTCCTCGAACCGGCCGGCCATCGCCAGCCCGAGCCCGCGGATCGCCGCCGCCTCGACGCCCGCCGCCGAGTCCCGGCCGGCCAGCGAGATCGCCCGGTCGGCCCAGGTGACCAGCTCGTCGCCGCGGCACAGCGCCAGCGAGTGCAGCACGTGCCGGGTGGCGATCAGCGCGGCGGTCTCCGGCTCCCGGTCGGCGTTGACGATGTCCCAGGCACGCTTGAGCCGCACCTCGGCCTCGGTCGCGCGGCCCCGCAGGATCGCCAGATAGGCGAGCACCGCGTCGCGCAGCGGCGTCTCGCGCAGGCTCTCGACGATCGGGACCAGCGCCGCGGCACCCATGCCGTCGCCCGCCGCGACCAGCGCGTCGACGGAGCGGATCAGCCGGTCGTCGCGCCGCACGGGGTCCTCGGTGAGCCGGCTGGAATCGCGGTAGAGGGCGGCGGCCTCCGCCCAGGCGCCTTCGTCGCCGCGCCGTTGCGCCAGCCGGGCGACCTCGTCGGCGAGCCCGGCGTCGGGCAGGGGGGTCGCGGCGACGAGGTGTCGCGCCCGGCGGACCTCGTCGTCGACGATCGAGGCGGCGCGCTGGTGCGCGTCGGCGGCCCGGCGAGCACCCATCGTCGCCAACACGGCGACACCGACCAGCGGCGTACGCCATCGGGGGCGGTGGTCGCTGGTGGTCCGGACGAGCCCGGCGGCGACCAGTGCGTCGACGGCCGAGAGCGGGTCCTCGAGGCCGGCGAGCGTCGCCGCCTGGGCCAGCGATGCGTCCTCGCCCAGGATCGCGAAGGCCTCGGCGAGCGCACACCCGTCGGCGCCGCACCCGGCGAGAGCGAGCTCGACCTCCTCGCGTACGTGGACTGGTGCCGGCAGCTGGGTATCGGGCCGTGCCCAGCTGCTCGCTGGGAGCTCGTCGAGCAGGGCGACCGCGTCGCGTGGGTTGCCGGCGGTGTGCCGGGTGAGGACCTCGGCCATCGCCGGGTGCAGGACCCGTCCGCGCAGCGAGGCGAGCTCGCCGACCGCCGCCGCGTCCAGTCCCTCGATGCGTACGGTCTCGGCGGCGATCTCCCCGAGGAACGGGGTGCTCCGGGTGGCGGTGAGCACCACCAGCACAGGTGCGTCCGGGTGCCGCCGTAGTGCCGAGGCGATCGCCTGCAGCGAGCGGGTGTCGGCGAGATCGGCGTCGTCGACCAGCACCAGGCCGGGTTCCTCCCCAGCGCCGGCAGCGGCCCTAGCGATCAGCAGGTCGGACGCGGCGACCGGGTCTGCCGGGGCGGCCTCGCCGAGCAGCTGACGGAGCACTGCACCGGGCGAGTCCTGCTCCCACGCGCCGGCGCGGGCCTTCAGCGAGGTGGTCGTCGCACGGTCGGCAAGGCCGCGCAGCAGGGCGGTCTTGCCCAGCCCGGGGTCGGCGAGGACCAGGACGGCGGCGGATCCCGAGGCGCGGGTGAGGGCCAGCCGCGAGGCGAGCTCGACGAGCTCCTCCTCGCGACCGACACAGCCGGCCCTCTCGATGAGCACGGTCACACCCTAGGCCCTCTCACGCGGGCAGGCCTTCGTCGAGCGCGACGTCCAGGACCGGGTCCTCAGGGGACCGCGGCACCGCCATGGTGACCACGGCGCCGAGCACCGCGACGCCCGCGAAGATCTGAAAGGCGGTGGTTCCGCCGACCCCCGCGGCCACCAGCGCCCCACCGATGATCGGCCCGACGATCCCGCCGAGGCGACCGAACCCGGCGCACCACGCGACGCCCGCGCCGCGGGCCCGGGTCGGGTAGAAGTTGGCGACCAGACCGTAGATGAGCACCTGGGTGCCGATCGTGCCGACGCCGGCGATCGCGACCGCCGGGAACAGGACGGCGAGCGGCAGTCCCAGCGGGAGCAGCAACAGCATCAGGCCGGCGAGCACGAAGGTCGTCGAGACCACCTTCTTGGCACCCGTCCGGTCCGCGACGTACGAGGCGAGGAGCCCGCCGACGATGGCGCCACCGTTGAGGACGAGCAGGAAGGTGAGCGCGTACGCCTTGCCGTACCCGTTGTCCTCCATGATCTTCGGCAGCCAGGTGTTCAGGCCGTAGGTCAGCAGCAGACCGGAGAAGCTCATCAGCCCGAGCACCACGGTCGGGAACGCCAGCGGGCGGCGGGCCAAGGCGCTGAAGCCGACGGCCTCCTCGGCCGTGCTGGTCGCCGCGACCCGGCCGCGGGAGTCGAGCCACAGCTGTGACTCGGGCAGCTTGGCGATGGCGAAGGGCAGCAGGAGCACCAGCGGGGCGGCGCCGATCGCCATCAGGATCCGCCAGTTGGATCCGCTCGGGTCGATGACGAGCGCCATCACGGAGGCGGCCACGCCACCGGCGGGGATCCCGCTGTAGACGATCGCGTTGAGCCGGTTCTTCCGCTCCGGGGGCGCGAACTCGGCGACCAGGGCGCCGACGGTCGCCAGGATCGCGCCCAGTCCGATGCCGGTGAGGAAGCGCAGGATGCCGAAGACGGCGATCGACTGGGCGAACGCGGTCGCAGCCATCCCGAGCGAGAACCAGGTGATGCTGGCGAGCACCACCTTCCGGCGGCCGATCCGGTCGCTGACCGCGCCGGCGCTCAGCGCACCGACGAGCACTCCGACCAGCGCATAGCTGCCCAGCGTGCCGGCCTGGCCCGCGGAGAGCTGCCCGATCTGGGATGGATCGGCCATGAGGGTCGGCAGCACCGTGCCGTAGACCACGAGGTCGTAGCCGTCGAACATCAGGGCCAACGCGGAGAGCGCGACGACCCAGGCGAGCTGGCGCCCGGTCTTGGCCCGAGTGTTTTCATCGGTGTTTTCGGTGTTGTCGGGCATGGGTGATCTCCATGGGTGACGCGAGCGCGCTCGCGAAGGGAGGGACGGCCCCGAGAGAGGAACCTGGTGGCTCAGCCGAGGTCACCGCCGGCGACGGGAAGGACCGTGCCGGTGATGTAGGAGGCTTCCTCGGAGGCGAGGAAGCAGATCGCGGCGGCCTGCTCGTCGAGCGTGCCGTAGCGGTGCATCAGTGAGGTCTCGAGGGTCTGGTCGATGTGGGCCTGGAACCACGCCTTCTCGGTGGCGCTCTGCGGCGTGGGCGTACCTCGGGAGATCCGGCGCGGCGGTGCCTCCGTGCCTCCCGGGGCGGTTGCGGTGACGCGGATGCCGGCGTCCGCATACTCGAGCGCGAGGGAGGCGGTGATCGCGTTGATCCCGCCCTTCGCGGCCGAGTACGGGATCCGGTGGATGCCCCGCGTCGCGGCCGAGGAGACGTTGACGATGACGCCGCGGCCACGCTCGACCATGCCCGGCAGCGCGGCCCGGCAGGCGTACAGCGTGGTCATCAGCGACCGGGTGATCTCGGCGTCGATCTGTTCGGCGGTGAACTCCGTGAACGGCTTGAAGTTGATCGCGCCGCCGACGTTGTTGATCAGCACGTCGATCCGGCCGTACGTCGCCAGCGCCCGCTCCACCAGTGCGGCCGCGCCCTCGTAGTGCTCGAGGTCGCACTCCACCGCGCTGGCGGTCGCGCCTTGGCCGGTGAGCTCGTCGGTGACCTCGGCGACCAGCGGCGAGCGATCGGCGAGGACGACCTTGCCGCCCTCGGCGGCCACGCGGCGGGCCACCTGAGCGCCGATGCCCTGGGCGGCCCCGGTGACGACCACGACCTGTCCGGCGAACCTTCCCGGCGTGACGAATCTGGGTCGCGTCGCGGCGACCGACTCGGCCATCGCGCGCCGCATCGTCTCCTTGGACCGCTCGCTGTGGGCCTTGATCAGATCGCGGGCGGCCGTGCGGTCGCCGCGCTCGAATGCCTCGACGATGTCGAGGTGGTCCTGGGTGCACCGCGGGTGGCACCAGGTGGCGTTGCGCAGCACGTCCTCCATCCGGCCCTTGACCCCGAGCGCCTGGTAGGCGGCCAGCAGGTGGCTGTTGCCGGTGAGGGTGAACAGATAGTCGTGGAAGGCCGCGTTCGACTCGGTGTAGCCGTGGGCGTCGAGGAACCGATCGCCGTCGACGTACGGGAGGGTCGACTCGGCGAGCAGCCGGTAGCCGGCCAACTGCTGGGAGTCGAGCCGTCCGATGGTCAGATCGAGCGCTCCCACCTCGAGCGCCGCCCGGGCCTCGAAGATCGCGTCGGACGCGGAGATGTCCGGGTGCTCCTCACCGATCGTGTAGCCGTCCGCCGTGGTGTCCCCGCTGGTCGAGCCGACCCTTCCGCTGGTCGAGCCGCCGGAGCCGCTAGGCGGAGGCCCCGCCGGGTCAGGCTCAGTGAGACCAACAGAGTCGTCTCGAGCGAACGTCACCTGCCCACCGATGCTCCGTGCCTCGGGGAACTCGATCAGGTCTTCGACCGTGTTGGTCTCGACACGCTCGCTAGCGCTCGCGGCTCGACCAGCGGGTGCCGGCGCGACGAGCTGGCCGGCGATGCGGCGTACGACATCGCCGTCGTCGCGAGCCACGGCCGCCGATCCGATCGGGCCGAGGTCGCGCGCCAAGAGCATCTCCTGCCCTGCGATGGCTCGTGCCTCCGGATGGGTCTCCAGCTCGACGCGTACCGGTGACGCTTCGGCCGACGCGAGTGACGCTTCGGCCGACGCGAGTGACGTCTCGGCCGACGCGGGTGACGTCTCGGCAGGGGCTGGCACGGCGAGGGCGAACTTCTCGTAGTAGAACCCGGTGGGCTCGAGGCCGGCACCGGCGACGTGCGTACGCACCGCCTCGACCATCGGCGGAGGGCCGCACAGGTAGATCGCGACGTCGCCGTCGTGCAGGTCTTCCTGGCCGATCAGGCTGGTCACGTAGCCCTTGTTGGCGGCGGTCGAGGCGGGGTCGGAGACGCAGTGGTCCCAGGTGAACCCGGGCAGGCGCGAGACCAGCTCACCGACCTCGTCGAGCATGACCAGGTCGTCGTCGGTGCTGACGCCGTAGACCAGCCGGCCGCCGCGGTCGCAGCCGTCGACCTCGAGCTGGCGCAGCATCGAGAGGACGGGCGCCAATCCGGTGCCACCGGCCAGCATCAGCACCGGCCGGCGGGCCTCGCGCAGGAAGAAGGAGCCGTTCGGCCCGGTGAAGGTGACCTCGTCGCCGACGGCGGCTCGCTCGGTCAGCCAGGTCGACATCGCGCCACCCGGGGTGAGCTTGACCAGGAAGACGAGCCGCTCCTCGTGCGGGGCGTTCGCGAAGGAGTACGACCGGGTCACCTCGGTGCCGGGCACGGCGATGTTGACGTACTGACCCGGCAGGAAGGCCAGTTCACCGCGGTTGGGGATGTCGATGGCGAGCTCGACGGTGGTCGGGCTCAGCCGGTCCAGGCCGACGACGGTGCCGGTGTAGCTCGCGGCGCCGGTCTTGGCGACCTCGGAGGTGGTGGCGATCTGCAGCGCGAGGTCCGAGCGCGGTTTCATCGAGCACGGCAGGGCGTACCCCTCGGCGGCCTCCGCCTCGGAGAGCGCGTCCTCGATGTAGGTGCCGCCGTCGTACTCCCCCGACTCGCACAGCGCCTTGCACGTCCCGCAGGCGCCGTCGCGGCAGTCCAGCGGGATGTTGATCCGCTGCCGGTAGGACGCATCGGCGACGGTCTGGTCCTCACGTACGGTGATGAACCGGGTCACCCCGTCCTCGAAGGACAACGCGACCTGATGGGTCGCGATCTCGGTCTCGATTGCAGTCATCGCAGGCGCCTCAGACGTGGTAGATGTCGACGACGTGGTGGATGTAGTCGTTCTTCAGCACCACGCTCTTGCGGCGGATCAGCGGCTGCTCGCCGGAGAAGTCGATGGTGTAGAACGACGTGCCGTAGTAGGGGTCGACGGTCTTGTAGCGGAAGTACATGGTGTGCCAGTTGAAGCGCACGTCGACCAGGTCGCCGCGACGCTCGATCACCTCGACGTTGCTGATGTTGTGCGACGTGCGCGGCTCGGGCAGCGAGGTGGCCGAGGACCGCTCCGTACGGATCCGGAAGACCCGGTCCTCCAGACCGCCCTTGTTGGGGTAGTAGATGAGCGACATCTCGGTCTGCGGGTCCTCGGTCAGGAGGTCCGCGTCGTCCCAGCAGGGCATCCAGTAGACGACGTCGTCGGCGTAGCACTCGAGCCACTTCTCGAACTCGCGGTCGTCCAGGAAGCGCGCCTCGCGGTAGAGGAACTGCTCGATCATGTTGTGCGTGATGAGCTTCGCGCCGGCAGCGCTCTGCGTGATGGTCATGATCACTTCTCCTTCTCGTTCGCGATGGCCGTACGCATCTGCTCGGTCCACTGCGCGTGCATGACCGGGTAGAGACCCTCGTCCTCGTTCTTCGCACCTGCCGAGATGACTCCCGGCATCTCCAGCGCCTCGGCGACCTCGTCGGGGCCGGTGAGCCAGTGCTCGGCCCCGCGGCTCATGTCGTTCCACGGCGCGGCGGAGGCCTGGTACGTCACGTAGCAGGAGCGGAACTCCTCCAGGTCGTCGGGCGTGGCCATGCCGGAGGCGTTGAAGAAGTCCTCGTACTGCCGGATGCGCCAGGCCCGCGACTCGGGGCTCTCACCCTTCGGGGCGATGCAGTAGATGGTGACCTCGGTCTTGTCGACCGAGATCGGGCGGAAGTGCCGGATCTGGGTCGAGAACTGGTCCATCAGATACACGTTCGGGTAGAGCAGCAGGTTGCGCGATCCCTTGACCATGAACTCGCCCTTGGCCTCGCCGAACTTCTCCTTGAGCACGTCCATCTGGTCCCACAGCGGCCGGTCGGTGGGGTTGGCCGCCCAGGTCCACAGGCACAGGTGGCCGTTCGGGTAGGACCAGTAGCCGCCACCCGCCTTGCCCCAGCTGCCGGCATCGACGGTCTTGGTGGTGTTCTTCGACTCGCCGGTGTTGCGGCGCGAGGTGGTCGCCGCGTAGTTCCAGTGAGTGGCGGTGACGTGGTAGCCGTCGGCGCCGTTCTCCGCCTGGACCTTCCAGTTGCCGTCGTAGGTGTAGGTCGAGGAACCGCGCAGCACCTCGAGCCCCTCGGGTGACTGGTCGACCAGCATGTCGATCACCTTGACGGTGTCTCCGAGGTGCTCCTCCAGCGGCAGTACGTCCTGGTTGAGCGAACCGAACAGGAAGCCGCGGTAGCTGTCGAAGCGGGCCACGTGGGTGAGGTTGTGCGAGCCCTCGGTGTTGAAGCTCTCCGGGTAGCCCGCGTCGTCGGGGTCCTTGACCTTGAGCAGGGTGCCGTCGTTGCGGAACGTCCAGCCGTGGAACGGGCAGGTCAGGGTCATCCGGTTGTCGGTCTTGCGCCGGCACAGCATCGCGCCGCGGTGGGCGCAGGCGTTGATCATGCAGTGCAGCTCGCCGTCCTTGTCGCGGGTGATCATGACCGGCTGCCGACCGATGTAGGTGGTGAAGTAGTCGCCGGGGTTGGGCACCTGGCTCTCGTGGGCGAGGTAGATCCAGTTGCCCTCGAAGATGTGCTTCATCTCGAGCTCGAAGACCTCCTCGTCGGTGAAGATCCGGCGGTTGGCGCGGTAGATCCCGGCCTCGCGGTCCTCGACCACGGCGTCCGACAGGACGTTCTCGATGTGGCCCAGGCTCTCGGTGAGCGGTGCGGTCATGGTGATGCCTCCAACGGGTGACGGTCATTCGACCCTGGCAGCGAGTGGCGTCCGTCACACCAGGCGAATGCCCAGTCCCGACCTAGGCATCCATTGATCATTTGAATCAATCAATAGCCGTCAGTTTCGTCCTTGTTGTTTATCTATCGCGGTCCTAGTGTGGCGGTCATCACCACCTCGTGAGGAGCGCTTCATGGAGCTACGCCACCTGCGGTACTTCGCCGCGGTAGCCGAGACCTGCCACTTCGGCCAGGCCGCGGCGCAGCTGCACATCGCCCAGCCGGCGCTCTCCCAAGCGATCCGCCAGCTCGAGTCAGAGCTCGACGTCACCCTGTTCACACGGACGACCCGGCAGGTCTCCCTCACCCCGGCCGGCGAGTTCCTCCGCACCGAGGCCGCTCGGGTCCTGGCCGCCGTCGACGACAGCGTCCGAGGCGTACGCCGCATCGGGGCCGGCCGCCACGGCCTGGTCCGCCTGGGCCTGACCGGCACCGCCTCGTTCTCGCACCTGCCGGGCATCGCCCGGGTGGTCAAGCGCGAGCTGCCCGAGGTGGCGCTGGAGATCCATGCCGACCTGCTCACGCCGGCCCAGTGCGAGCGGCTGCAGAGCGGGGCGCTCGACCTCGGCGTACTGCGACCGCCCGCCACCGGCGAGGGGCTGACCCTGCGCACCCTCGAGGTCGAGCCGCTCGCACTCGCCATCCCCGTCGACCACCGGCTGGCCGTCGAGCCCGTCGTGGCCCTGGCCGACCTGCGCACCGAGCCGTTCGTGGCCTACAGCGCCCGCGACTCGGCGGTCAACGAGGCGGTCCTGCGCAGCTGCCGCGAGGCCGGGTTCGTGCCGCGCCGCGAGCACGAGGCGCCGAGCACCGCGGTACTGCTGGCTCTGGTCGCCGCGGGCCTCGGCGTCGCGGTCGTCCCGGCCTCGGTCCGGGCCCTTCCGCTGGAGGGCGTGATCTTCCGCGACCTGCTCGACGCGGGCAGCGTCGAGCTCTCCCTCGCCTACCGCACCGACGACGACAACCCCGTCGTCGACGCCGTCATCGAGGTCCTCGAGGCCGCCGACCTGTTCACCGCACCCCGTCTGGAAGTTCCCCGGTCATGAAGATCACCAAGGTCGAGGCGATTCCGTTCGCCATCCCCTACCGCAAGCCGCTGCGCTTCGCCTCCGGCGAGGTCCACACCGCCCAGCACGTGCTCGTCCGGGTGCACACCGACGACGGTGTCGTGGGTGTCGCCGAGGCGCCGCCGCGGCCGTTCACCTACGGCGAGACCCAGACCGGGATCATCGCCGTCATCGACCAGCTCTTCGCCCCGCAGCTCGCCGGGCTCACCCTGCTCGAGCGCGAGACGGCCCGTGTCCTGATGGAGCGCACCGTCGGCAACCCGACCGCGAAGGCCGCCGTCGACATGGCCATGTGGGATGCCCTCGGCAAGACCCTGGACCTGCGGGTCGTCGACCTGCTCGGCGCCTTCACCGACCGGATGCGGGTCTCCCACATGCTCGGCTTCGACGGGCCCGAGGCGATGGTCGCCGAGGCGGAGCGGATGCGGGAGACGTACGGGATCTCGACGTTCAAGGTGAAGGTCGGCCGCTCCCCCATCGAGCTCGACACCGCCGTCGTCCGTGCACTGCGCGAGCGGTTCGGCACCGAGATCGAGCTGTACGTCGACGGCAACCGCGGCTGGACCGCGGCCGAGTCCGCCCGCGCGATGAAGCAGATGGCCGACCTGGACCTGCTCTTCGCCGAGGAGCTCAACCCCGCCGACGACGTGCTCGGGCGGCGCTGGCTGGTCAGCCAGATCGACGTGCCGTTCATCGCCGACGAGTCGGTCCCGACTGCGGCCGACGTGACCCGCGAGGTGCTCGGTGGCTCGGCCACCGCGATCAGCATCAAGACCGCGCGCACCGGCTTCACCGGGTCGCAGCAGGTGCTCCATCTCGCCGAGGGCCTCGGCCTGGAGGTCGTGATGGGCAACCAGATCGACGGCCAGCTCGGCACCGCCTGCACCCTCGCCTTCGGCTCGGCTCACCGACTCACCTCCCGCCGTGCCGGTGAGCTCTCCAACTTCCTCGACATGGCCGATGACCTGCTCACCGAGCCGCTCGAGATCCGCGACGGCGAGCTCGCCGTACGTCCTGGTGCCGGCCTCGGGGTCGAGATCGATCCGGAGAAGCTCGATCGCTACCGCACCGACAACTGAACACCTGACCCCACCGCAACACGAGAGGACACACCCATGACCACCGACCAGACCCTCGAGTCCACCGAGGCCACCGAGGCAGCCACCGCGGCCGCCTCGGGCGCCTCCGCCACCGAGCGGTTCGCCGCCGACAAGTCGCCCTTCGACGCCGTCAAGGACACCCCGCCGGAGCGCGTCGACACGCTGGCCAAGCGCGTGCTCAACGCCGTCTACGACACCATCCGCGAGGAGAAGGTCAGCTACGACGAGTACAACGCGCTCAAGGCATGGCTGATCCAGGTCGGCCAGGACGGCGAATGGCCGCTCTTCCTCGACGTCTGGGTCGAGCACGAGGTCGAGAAGGTCGCCACCGAGCACCGCGAGGGCAACAAGGGCACCATCGAAGGGCCCTACTACGTCCCCGACGCCCCGGAGCAGGGTGCGAACGGCACCATCCCGATGCGCGACGGCGAGGCCGGCACCCCGCTGACCTGGACCGGCACGATCACCTCCACCGACGGCACCCCGCTCGACGGCGCCAAGGTCGAGCTGTGGCACGCCGACGCCGACGGCTTCTACTCGCAGTTCGCGCCCGGCATCCCGGAGTGGAACCTGCGCGGCAGCTTCACCGTCGGGGCCGACGGCGCCTTCGAGATCCACACGATCCAGCCGGCGCCCTACCAGATCCCGACCGACGGCTCCTGCGGCAAGCTCATCGCCGCCGCCGGCTGGCACGCCTGGCGTCCGGCGCACCTGCACGTCAAGGTGTCGGCCCCGGGCCACGAGCTGCTCACCGCCCAGCTCTACTTCCCCGGTGACGAGCACAACGACGACGACATCGCCTCGGCGGTCAAGCCCGAGCTGGTGCTCGCGCCCGTGGCCAACGGGGACGGCTCGGTGAGCGTCGACTACGGCTTCGTGCTCGACCCGGCTCGCGGCTGATGCTCTACCACGTACGCATGGACGTCCGGATCCCGCACGACCTGGATCCGGACGTCCGCGACGACACGATCGCCCGCGAGAAGGCCTACGCCCAGGAGCTCCAGCGCGCCGGCAAGTGGCCGCACCTGTGGCGCATCGCCGGGGAGTACGCCAACTTCTCGGTCTTCGACGTCGAGTCCCACGACGAGCTCCACCAGCTCCTCTCCGGCCTGCCGCTGTTCCCCTACATGGACGTGCAGGTCACCCCGCTGGCCAAGCACCCGTCCAAGGTGGACTGAGCCCAGAGTGAGCCCGGACTGGCCCACCTCGTGCGCTCGACCTGCAAGGATGGGCGTACGAGGTGATGAGATGTCGATGATCGACTTTGCGGCGCCCGCGGGGCCGGCGCCGGGCTACCATTCGGTGCCCGAAGGCGACGGACCCTGGCCCGGCGTCGTGGTCGTGCAGGACGTCTTCGGGATGACCGCGGACATCAAGCGGATCAGCGACCGCTTCGCGGCCAACGGGTATCTGACGCTGACACCGGCTCTCTACCGGGGCCGGAAGCCCGGGTGCGTCGTCAGCACGATGAAGTCCCTGGTGACCGGTCAGGGAACCGCCGTCGACGACCTGATCGCGGCTCGCGACCACCTCGCTGCGGACCCCCGCTGCACCGGCAAGGTCGGCGTCGTCGGCTTCTGCATGGGTGGCGGCTTCAGCCTGCTGCTGGCCCCGCGCGGCATCTTCGACGCTGCCGCCCCGAACTACGGCCAACTGCCCAAGAACCTGTCCGCGTTGAGCGCGTCGTGCCCGATGGTGGCGAGCTACGGCGGCAAGGACCGCACCTTGCCCGGCGCCGCCGACAAGATCGAGGCGGCGCTGGCCAAGGGCGAGGTGCCTCGCGACGTCAAGGTCTACCCGGAGGCCGGACACAGCTTCATGAACAACTGGGACCTTCCCGGACCGGTGAGCCTCTTGGAACGTGTGGTCGGCTTCAATTACTCGGAGCCCGAGGCGGAGGACGCCTGGCGGCGCATCCTCGACTTCTTCGCCGAGCACCTCGGGTCACCCGCCTGACGGCTCCTGACGACGGCGGGCGATCGCTGCGGGCCACCAGATCCTGTCGCCCACCAACGCGAAGACAGCAGGCACGACCACGGTGCGGACGAGGAAGGTGTCGAGCAGGATGCCCAAGCCCACGATCAGGCCCACCTGGGTCAACGTGATCAGGGGCAGCACACCGAGCACCGCGAAGACCGAAGCGAGCACGATGCCGGCGCTGGTGATGACGCCGCCGGTCAGCCCGACCGCCATGACCATCGCATCGACGGTGTTGTGCTCGGCGGTCTCCTCCCGGGCGCGCAGAACGAGGAACACCGTGTAGTCGATGCCGAGTGCCACCAGGAACAAGAAGGCGTAGAGCGGTGTGCTGACGTCGAGCGCCGGGAACCCGAAGACATGGGTGCTCATCCAGGCGCCCAGTCCGAGAGCCGACAAGGTGGCGATGACGCTGATGGTGACGAGCACCAGCGGGGTCACGATCGACCGCAGCACGACGAAGAGCACCAGCAGCACGACCAGCAGGATCAACGGCACGATGACCTTGAGATCACGTACTGCGCCGTTTCGGCTGTCCAGATCTTGGGCCACGCTGCCACCGACCAGCGCACCGGTCCTGTCCAGCTCGCTGCGCATCGTCTCGATCGTCTCGATGCTCTCCGCGGTCGCGGGCGCGTCCTCCAGCGTCGCGGTGATCTTCACCAGGTCGCCGCTCTCGCCGGAGGGACGAGCACTGTCGACCCCGTCGATCTGGTTCACCGTCGCGAGAACCTCCTCGGCCTCGTTGGCCGGCACCACGATCGTCACGGGATCGGCAGCGCCGGGCGGGAAGTGCTTCGAGAGCGTCTCCAGACCGTCGACGGACTCGGCGTCGACGCGGAACTGATCGGTCTGCGACAGGCCCACCTTGACGCCCAGAAGCCCCGAAGCGAGTACGCCGAGGATCACCGCGGCCGCAGCCAGCACCACTGCGGGACGGCTCACCACGGCACGAGCGATCCGGAACCAGACACCGTCGCGCGACTTCTCGTCCTCACCGTTGCGCGGGATGAAGGGCCAGAAGAGGCCGCGGCCGAACAACGACAGGGCGGCGGGCAGCGCGAAGAGGGCGAACAGCAGAGCGATCAGCAGGCCGATGGCAGCCGAGACACCTAGCGCCCGGGTGTTGGGGGCGACGCTGAGCGTCAGCACCAGCAGCGCGAGCACGACCGTGACGTTGCTGGCCACGATCGCCTCGGTGGATCCGCGCACCGCGGCGGCGAGCGCATCGCGGTGATGCGCGTGCCGGCGGAGCTCCTCGCGATAGCGCGAGACCATCAGGAGCGCGTAGTTCGTGCCTGCGCCGAAGACCAGCACGCTGGTGATCCCCGACGTCGACCCGTCCAGACCGCTGCCGGTCCAGTCCGCGACGATCTGGGTGGCCACCGACGCGGTGCGATCAGCCACCGCGATCACCGTCAGCGGGACGAGCCACAGCACCGGCGAGCGGTAGGTCAGGATCAGCAGCAGGGCGACGACCCCGGCTGTCACGAGGAGCAGTCGCAGGTCCGCACCCTCGAACGCCGAGGAGATGTCCGCGGCGAAGGCGGCGCCACCGGTGAGCTGGACCGTGAGGCCGTCGGGCCGGTCCTCGTCCGCCGCCTCGCGCAGCTCGTCGACGAGCTCGGTGAGATCGAGTCCGGTCACGTCGGCATCGACGTCGATGGCGACGATCAGCGCTTCTCCGTCAGCAGCCGGGATCGGTGGCGAGACCTCGTTGCCGGTGATCTCGGCCCAACGCCGCGACACCTCGGCGACCCACTCCCGGTCCTCTGCGGTCAGCCCACCCGTACGCTCGACCACCGCGACGGCGGGCAGCACGTCGCCACCCGGGAAGCTCTGCTGCAGCTCTGCCACCTGCGCGGACTCGGCATCCGCCGGCAGCGGGTCGGGGGCCGAGCTCGCGGACCCCAACGACGACCCCACGGCCATCACCGAGCCGGCCAGGAGCACCGCGATCACCAGGACCACCCACGCCGTGGCCTTCCTCGTGGTGACTCGCGCGAGACGTTCTATCGCAGACCGCATGTTCGGGCCTTTCCAGTTGTCGTGTTGTGTAGTCGGGCGAAAGGGGATCGCGGGGCCTGTCGGAGCATCGGCCCTACGGCCCGCCCACGCCGGCAGCCGCCGCCACCCATCTCCACAGCCCGTCGGTCTCGCCGGGACCGGGACGGGTCGATGACCGGTAGCTCGTCGGACGCTGCCGCCGGTCGTGCCAGAAGGTGCCGGACGGCGGGACGGGGTCGGTGGCCGCGAGCCACACCGCCGTGTCCGCTCCTTCCTGAGCCGTCCGCAGCAGCGGACGGCTCAGCGTACGGAATCCGGGGAGCGATCGGGCCAGACCCGGTGTGTCCGCCCAGCCGGGGTGCATGACGTAGGTGGAGAGCCGGTCCGAGGACCAGCGCCTGTCCAGGACCGGGGTCAGCTCCACCTGCATCCGCTTGGACCTGGCATATGCCACCGCACCCCGGTAGCTGCCATGCCGGAACTCCGGGTCGTCCACCGGCAGCGGCTGGGTGTACATCCCGCCCGAGGCGACGAAGACCACCCGGGCGCCGTGCTCCGAGCGCCGCAGCGCCGGCAGCAGGCGCTCGGTCAGCCGGATCGGGCCGAGCACGTGGGTGGCTACGGTCAGCTCGTGACCGTCGACCGAATCGGTCCGCTCCGAGGGCATGACCCCGGCGTTGTGCACGAGCACGTCGAGAGTCGTGGTGCCACCGTCGCGGGAGCAGAGGTCGTCGGCGAACGCATCGACCGCGGACAGGTCCGAGACGTCGCAGCGCTCGACCCGAAGATCGGCGGTCAGACCCTCGTCACGCAGCTGCCGTTCGATCCGGGCGACCGCCGCCGCGGCGCGCTCGGGTGAGCGCACGAGGACGTGCACGCGGGCGCCGAGCCGAGCCAGGCCGAGCACGGTGGCCTCACCCAGGCCGCTACCACCACCGGTGACCAGGGCCGTCCGCCCTGCCAAGGCTCCAGGTCGCGGGTCGGCCGCGTCCCAGCGGCGGCGACGGATCGCAAAGCCGAGGCGGGAGTACCCGAGCACGACCGTCCGGTCGAGCACTCGGTCCAGACCCTGGTCCGCCTCGTCCTCGGTAGCCGTGCGCGACGGAGTCATAGGGTCGAATCCTTCAGCTCGGTCATCCGGGCCAGCGCCTCGTGACGCTCCTCGGCATGGTCGACGATGCGACCAGGGTAGCCGTTGGCCGACCCGTCGGGATGGAGCCACGGCTCGTGCGCCGCCGCGCCGGGAAGGTGGCGAAGCTCGGGCACCCAGCGGCGGACATAGTCCCCCTCCGGGTCGAACCGAAGCCCTTGGACGACCGGGTTGAACACCCGGAAGTACGGTGCCGCGTCGGTGCCGGTCCCGGTCACCCACTGCCACCCGTGACTGTTCGAGGCGATGTCTCCGTCGAGGAGATGATCGAGGAAGTGCCGGGCTCCCACCGGCCACCACATGTGCAGATCCTTGACCAGGAAGCTCGCCACGACCATCCGTACGCGGTTGTGCATCCAGCCTTCGGCGAGCAGCTGGCGCATGCCCGCGTCGACGAACGGGTAGCCCGTGGTGCCGGACTTCCAGGCCGCCAGCAACGCGGGATCCTCGTCGTACTGCAGGCCTCGCAGCCCGCCGCGCAGGTCACGCCAGGCCGACCCGGGGTCGTGCCAGAGCACGTCGGCGTAGAACTCGCGCCAGGCCAGCTCGGCGACGAAGCGCTCCACGTCAGCACCGGTGGCATCGGTGCTGCGCGTGTCCAGATCCGCCAGGAGCGTACGCGGGTGGATCTCGCCATACTTCAACGCGGTCGAGATGCGGCTGGTCCGATCGAGGTCGGGTCGGTCCCGGGCCGAGGCATAGCCGGCCAGGCCTTCGGCGCAGAAGTCCTCCCAGCGGTGGAGCGCCGCGCGCTCACCGGCCTCTCGGTCAGGATGGGAAGGCAGCGGCTCCGAATCGAGCTTCCTCCTCCACTCGACCCGAGGTTCACCGGCCGGCGCCCGCCACCCGTGCTCTCGCCAGGCCCGCAGGAAGGGGGTGAAGACGCTGTAGGGGGCTCCGGCCGAGTTCCGGATCCTGCCCGGGGTCACCACGTACGGGCTGCCGGTGCCGACCAGAGCGACGTCATCCGCCGCCAGACGCTGCTCCACGGCTGCGTCGCGGCGGCGGCCGTAGGGGGTGGTCTCGGTCGAGACATGCACCCGCTCAGCCCCGGCCTCGGCGGCGACCTGGGCCACCACCTCCGCGGGGTCGCCCTCACGGATGACCAGGGCCCCGTCCGTCTCCTCGCGCAGCGCCGCGAGCGAGGCGAGGAGGCGCTCCCATCTCGGTCCGGGGCGGGCGAGGCGCGGGTCGAGCACGAACAGCGGCACCACCTGTCCCTCGCCGGCGGCGGCCTGGAGCGCAGGATGGTCTCCCAGCCGCAGGTCTCGGCGGAACCACAGCAGTGATGTCGTCATGGCATGTTCCGTCGGTCGGCTTCCAGGCGGATCTGGGCGACGTCGAGGACCCCGGCCCGGAACCCCGCCTCGCAGTAGGCCAGGTAGAACTCCCAGGTGCGGCGGAACTCCTCGCCGAAGGTGTCCGATCGAATCGTCGGCCAGGCAGCCAGGAAGGCCGAGCGCCAGCGACGTAGCGTCTCGGCGTAGTCGGCACCGAACGTGTCGGTGCGGGTCACCGCCAGGCCGACCCGGCCGGCATGCTCGGAGATGGCGGTGGCGGACGGGATCAGCCCGCCCGGGAAGATGTGCTTCTGGATCCAGCCATAGGAGCGACGGGTCGCCAGGTAGCGCTGGTGCGGCATCAGGATCGACTGCAGGGCGATGGCCCCGCCGGGGCGGACCAGGCGGGACAGGGTGGCGAAGTATTGCGGCCAGTAACGCTCGCCGACCGCCTCGATCATCTCGACGCTGACCACGGCATCGAAGGTGCCGACCACATGCCGGTAGTCCTGGACGAGCACCTCGACCCTGTCGGTGAACCCGGCCTCCTCCACCCGCTTCCTGGCCATCGCCGCCTGCTCCACCGACAGCGTCACGGTGGTGACCTGCGCGCCACGTCGCGCCGCCTCGATCGCGAGGGTCCCCCACCCCGTACCGATCTCGAGCAGGTCGTCACCGACGCCCACGCCCGCCAGGTCGAGCACAGCGTCGACCTTGCGCAGCTGCGCCTCCTGGAGGTCCTGCACGACAACCGGACGTGTGCGGTCGAACATCGCGGAGCTGTAGCTGAGGCTGGGGTCGAGGAACGCGGCGAACATGTCGTTCCCCAGGTCGTAGTGGGCGGAGATGTTCTCCTGGGTGTCCTCCACCGCCCCGCGCTGGTCCGCAGGGATCGGCTGGTCGACCAGGCCGCGCAGCCGCAGCATCCAGGCGGGGAGCAGACCGGAGAGGCGTTCCGCGTACGGAGTGAGCGCATCCGCGAGGTCGGTGCCGTCTGCGGCGTCCCAGTCTCCAGCCGTGTACGCCTCGCCGATGCCGATCTTCGGGTTCGCCGCGACGCGGCTGTAGAGGGACTCCGGACGCCGCAGCACGATGCCCGGCCTTCCAGCGGCGGGAGATCCGCCACGGCGGTTGAGCAGACTTCCGTCCGGGAGCGCGACGTCGACGGGGACCCGTCGGGTCGCCAGGCGCAGGATCTGCTTGGCGACGCCTGGTTTCAGGCTCCTGGTCGGCATCGGCGCCCGGTGCACCGGCCGGTCGAGCGTCGTGGGTTCGGCACTCATGATGTGGCCTCCTTCGGTGGGGCAGGGCGGGGAAAGACGGGCAACCTGCGCAACCACAGCCGGATCCCCTGGAACCGGATGAGCGCGCTGACCCGATGGGGCATCAGCAGGTGGGTGAGACTCACCCGGAGCAACGCGCGGCGCGTCGCCGGCTCGGGGGTGCCTCGAGTGGTCGCCGTCAGCACCCGAACGCCTTCGCGGTCGAGCCCGACGGTCACCGAGACCTCAGTCGGGTCGAGCCGCAGCCGGATCTCGTAGCTGCCGGACAGGTCGTTGAAGGGCGAGACGTAGAAGGCCTTGTCGATACGGGCCTGCCCGCGGTCGTCGATGTCTAGCAGATAGGCGTGGCGGCCACCGTAGGTGTTGTGCACCTCGAAGACGACCGCGCGTAGCGCACCGTCGCACGACTGCACCCAGAAGACCGTGAGCGGGTCGAAGACATGGCCCAGGACCCGGGCGTTCGCCAGCATCAGCACTCGATCGGTCGGCGAGAGAAAGACGTCCCTAGCGGCCAGGAACACGCCGAGATCGCCGCGGATCCCCTGCCCCGATGCGCCTGCGTCGAGGTGGTCGTCGGCACGGAATCCCGCCAGCGGACGCAGCCAGAGCGGGAGATGCGGCAGGTCGTCGACGTCCACGAGCCACTGGTAGCTGCGGTGCCGGAACGCGTGCCGTAGCGGCATCTCTCGGGTGTGGCTGACATGACCGACGACAAGTGCCGGGATCTCCGGACAGACCGGCCCGGTGCTCACCAGGTCGCTCCGAACGACTCCGCCGCCTCTACCCCGGAACGGCAGCCGTCCTCGTGGAAACCCCAGCCGAGGTGGGCACCGGCGAAGGCCAGCCTGGGACCACCGGCAGTACGCAGCCGCGCCGCCGCCGCGACCGCCTCGGTGGTGAAGACGGGGTGCTCGTAGGTCATCCGTGCGGTGACCGTGGCCGGGTCCACGTGCTCGGTGGCGTTGAGGGTCACCACGTGCTCGTCGCGGTCGTCGAGGCCCTGGAGGCGGTTCATCCAGTAGCTGACGACCACCTTGTCGGCGCCGCCACCACAGGAGGCGAGGCGGTAGTTCCACGATGCCCGGGCACGGGGCAAGGCCGGCAGCAGGGTGGCATCGCGGTGCAGCCAGGTCTCGTTCCGCGAGTATCCGATGGCGGCCAGATCCGCCTTCTCCTCAGGTGTCGCGTCCACCAGGAGCTGCAGGGCCTGATCGGCGTGAGTCGCCACCACCACACGGTCGAAGCGCCTGACCCCGGCCGCGCTGCGCACCTCGACGCCGTCCGCGTGCCGCTCCACAGCGGTCACGGGCTCGCCGACGCGGACCTCGTCGAGCCGCTCGGCGAGCCTGTCCACATAGGCACGAGAGCCGCCCACGACCGTCCGCCACGTAGGCGACCCGGTGACCTGGAGCATCCCGTGGTGATCGAGGAAGGCGAAGAGGTGCCGAGCGGGGTAGCCGCGGGCGTCCTCGTCGCCGCACGACCAGACGCAGGAGACCAGCGGCACGGCGAAGTGCTGGATGAAGTAGTCGCTGAAGCCGCCTTCGACCAGGAACTCTCCCCACGTCAGGTCGCTGTCGGTCTCGAGCAGGCGGCGAGCCTTGCGGTGGAAGCGCGGCACCTGCGCCAGCATGCGGAGGAAGCGCGGGTCACCGAGACGTTTCGGCTCGGCCAGGATGCCGCCGAGACCCCGGCCCCCGGCGTACGCCAGACCGCAGTCGTCACAGACGATGCTCATGCTCATCTCGGTCGGCCGGGTCTCGACGCCGAGCTCAGCGAAGAGACGGAGCAGGTTCGGATAGGTGCGCTCGTTCATCACGATGAAGCCGCTGTCGACGCGGAGAACGGCCCCGGGCTCGGTCGAGACCTCGTGGGTGTGCGCGTGACCGCCGAGCCTCTGGTCGGCTTCGAAGAGCGTGACGTCGTGGGTGCGCCCGAGAAGGTGGGCGGCGGTCAGTCCGGAGACCCCGCCCCCGATCACCGCGACCGTCGGCCGTGGAGTGGTGGCCGCTCGGCTCATGAGATCTCCCTCGTCAAGCAGCGGCGTGCTGCTGGCTAGTTCCAGAGATCGAATGTACAATCCTTGTTCAAGGTATGTCAAAGGTTTGAAAGGGATGCGATGATGCGAATCGACCGAACCGTGGAGACCTCCGCACCGGCAGCCGAGGTGTTCGACTTCTTGGCCGACTTCACCAACACCGAGCACTGGGATCCGGGGACCGTGCGCACCGACCGCGTCGCCGGGGACGGCGGGGTCGGGACGACGTACGCGAACACCTCGCGCTTCCTCGGGCGCACCACCGAGCTCACCTATGTCGTGAAGGCCTATGAGCCCGGCACCAGGATCGTGCTACGTGGCGAGAACAAGACGGTCGTCGCGCATGACACGATGACCTTCGTACCGACAGCCGCCGGCGGAACATCTGTGCGCTACGTGGCCGAGTTCGACCTGAAAGGCATGACCAAGATCGTGGCCCCGTTGCTGGCTCCCGCCTTCACCCGCCTGGGTGACACCGCCGCCGAGCAGATGCGCGCAACCCTGGACCAGCTGGCCCGGTAGCCGACCCGATGTACACCATCAAGCACGCGGCGCAGCGGGTCGGCATCACCACCGCGACGCTTCGTGCCTGGGAGCGCCGATACGGGGTCATCACTCCGCACCGGTCCGAGAGCGGTTACCGCCTCTACGGTGATCACGACGTCGCCGTACTGCTCTCGATGAAGCACCTCGTGGACCAGGGCTGGTCGGTCGGCCTGGCGGCGGCCGAAGCGCTCCGGCTAGACCGCGATCACCCTGTTCAGGACAAGTCCCTGGGGACACCGGACGACGGCCGCGCCACCAACCCGATCCCCGACCTCGCGGGGAGACTGACCGCAGCCGCATCGGCCCTCGACACCACGGACCTGGCAGGCACTCTGAACCAGGTCTTCGCCCTCGGCAGCTTCGAGACGGTGATGACCGACCACGTCTTTCCGGCCCTGGAGAATCTCGGCGACGCCTGGGCGGACGGCCAGGTCAGCGTCGCCGGCGAGCATCTCGCGTCGAACGCGGTGATGCGACGCCTCGCCGTGGCCTACGAGGCAGCGTCCGCCCACGGGCACGGACCTCGTGTCGCCCTCGGACTGGCTCCCCACACTCGACACGAGATCGGGCTCCTCGCCTTCGCCGTCGCCGCCCGACGGCGCGGCATGGACACCGACTACCTGGGCGCCGACCTTCCCCTCGACGACTGGCTCGGCGTCGTCGACGACCCCGAACTCGCTGCCGTCGTGCTCGCGATCCCCACCACCGCAGACATCACCGCGACCGGCGCGGTGATCTCCGCTCTGTGCGACCGCCGCCCCGACCTCGTCGTGGCCGTCGGCGGTGCCCAGCAGGATCACGCCCCCGAACGCGCCATCCGTCTCGGTCACGACATCACGGCAGGCGCCAAGATCCTCGCCGCGTCGACGTCGTCCCGTCAGCGACCCGACCGGAACTCGACCGGAGCGGGATGACCGCCGGCTCATCCAGGATGAGCCGGCGGCGAGGCTCCGAGCGTCAGCCCTTCACCGAGCCATTGGTCAGACCAGCGACGAGGTACCGCTGAGCGACCAGCGCCACGAAGACGATCGGGACGGTCAACAGCACGATCCCGGCCGCAGCCTGCTGCAGCTGCGGCAGCGACTGACCGACCTGCGCTGCGAGAAAGACCGGTGCGGTCTGAGCGTCCACGTCGGTCAGCACGGCCGGCAGCATGTAGGACTGGAACGCCCCCAGGAACGTGAGGATGCTCGCCGTCACCAGGCCCGGACCCATGACGGGCATGATGATCCTGCGGAACGCCCCCCACCTGGTGCACCCGTCGATCATCGCTGCCTCGTCGAGCTCGTTGGGGATCGCGGCGAAGAAGTTTCGCAACAGCCAGATCGTGAACGGCATGTCGAGGGCGATGAAGGCGATCGACAGACCGATGCGGGTGTCGTAGAGCCCGAACCGCGTGATCAGGTCGTAGAAGGGCAGCATGATGGCGAACCCTGGGATCGCGCGAAACAGCAGGGCGACTGCAAGGATGACAGCACTGGTCACGCCACCGAACCGACTCAGTGCGTACGCTGCCGGCGCACCGATCAACAACGTGACCACGACCGAGATCGCCCCGACGACCACCGAGTTCATGACGAACCTGAAGAAGTCGGTCTCGAGCCACAGACTGCGGAACGCGTCGATCGTCGGGGTGTAGAACACCTTGGGCGGCGACGCGAACGCGTCGATCAGTGGTTTCGTTGCCGACATGAAGGTCCAGATCAACGGGAACACCATCGCCAGCGTGACGAGGATCAGCCCCCCGGTCACCAGCAGGGTGGTTCGCCGTTCACGTCGGCCCTGAGCGCGGTTGTGGGGCGGCTGCATCACGGGCGTCGTCGATTCGATCAGGTCGTCCGTAACAGTGAGCTGGCTGCTCATGACCCCTCCTTGACTTCGCGGTAGACCTGCCGCACGAACGGCGCGATCAGGGTGAACATGACGAGCAACATCAAGATGTTGACCGCGCTGCCGAGACCGAGATTCTGTTGGTCACGCGCGAAGGCGTTCTGGAACACATACAGGTTGACCGACTGGGTGCCGACCGCCTGGGCGTTCGGAGCGAGCGGGATGAGCGCGTCGAAGAGCCCCAAACCGCCCATGATCGAGGTGAGCGCAAGGAACCTGAACATCGGCCCGAGCATGGGGATGACGACGTACCACTGGCGCTGCCACCAGTTCGCTCCGTCGATGGTCGCCGCCTCGAGCTGCTCGCCTGGGATGCCCTTCAGCGCGCCAAGAAACACCAGCATCATGAACGGCAGCGAGGCCCAGGTCGCCGCCATCAGAACGAGCGTCCGGTTCGGCCAAGTGCTCGTGAACCATTGGACGGTCTGGCCGGTGACGCTGTCGATCGCCACATTGACCAGCCCCCCGAAGCTGTCGTCGAAGAGCCAGGAGAACGCGGTCGCGCCGATCACAGCCGGGATCACGTACGGCGTCAGGAGGATTCCCAAGAACATCGACTTCCCCCGCCGCGCGCGGTGCAGGAGCAAGGCGAGACCGTATCCCAGCGCCATCACGACGCCGGTGTGCACCAGAGCGAAGCCCACCGTGAAAATCACCGCCGTATGGAAGGTCTGGTCGGTGAGCACCCGGGTGTAGTTGTCGAGCCCGATCCACTCGCCCGGCATCCCGTACTGGACGCTCTGGAAGCTCCAGACGATCGAGTAGACCAACGGCACCGCCAGCAGCGCCACCATCATGATCACGCTCGGGCCGACCCCGATTACGAAATCCCTGCGTTTCATCCGTGCTTCCTATCTTCGAACCGGGGTCGACGTCGACGATCAGTCGGAGAGCGCCTTCTCGGCGGCAGTCCCGCTGTCAGCGAGCGCGGCGTCGACCGAGGTCTTGCCGATGATGGCCTGGAGCAGCAGGGGCGAGGTCGCGTTCTGCATGTTGCCGAGCCAGGTCTCCATCGGCGGCGTCGCGGCGCCGTTGGCAAGGGCTTCCTGGACGGCGGCCGCGTACGGCGTGTTCTCCTCGGTGGCGATACCTTGTCGGGCGGGGAACGCGGCCGGCACCGCCTGCTCCGATGCGTCAGCACTGATGGATGCCGCCATCATGCGGAAGAGCAGGTCAGGGTCGATGTCGGTGTTCGCCGGGATCGACCATCCGTCGACCGAGACCGTGGCGGCGACGGGGCCGCCTTCCTCGGCCGCAGGCGGGGCGGCGAAAGCGAACTTTTCCGCATAGGGCGTGAGCTCGGGGTTGCTCAGGTCTGCCATCCGTCCCGAGTACATGATCGCCATTGCGGCCTTGCCGTTCATCAGCTGCTGCTGGACTCGGGGCTGGTCGAACGCGGCGACCTCGGGATCCATGACCGGTCGCAGATCCGCCAAGGCCTGCAAGGCGGTCTTCGCCTCCGGCGTGTCGAGCGCCGGCTTCTTGGTGTCGGGATCGAGGTATCCGCCACCCTGGGCGCGCAGCAGCTGCTCGAAGAACGTGGAGGAGTTGTCCGCGAGCGGCAGCGCAAGCGGGCTCTTGATCTCGCCTGCGTCCTGGATCTTCTCCGCCACCGTGACCAGCTCTTCGTAGGTGGTCGGCGGTTCGAGGTCGAGCTTCTCGAAGATGTCCTCGCGGTAGACCATCGTGATGACGTTGGACATCGTCGGCAGGGCATAGAGCTCGCCGTCGTACGACACGCCCTCGAGCATGACCGGGTCGATCTCGTCGAGCCCGTACTCGTCGGCGTACTTGTCGAACAGGTCACCGAGGGGCATCAGCTTCTTGGTGTTGGCGTAGCCCGGGACAGCGCCCGAATACATCCCGATGACGTCGTAGGTTCCCTGTCCGCCGGCGAGCGTGGTCGAGGTCTTCTGATACTGACCAGCGAAGTCGATCGGGGCGTGCTTGACCTCGACCCCGTCCTTGGAACAGCTCTTGACCATCGCGTTCGAGAACGGGTCGGTGGCCGAGGAGTTGTAGGAGAGGAGATTGACCGTGACCTGGCCGGCGCCAGAAACGTCGCAGTCGACCGCTTTGACCGTGTTCCCGGTCGCCTGCGATCCAGCGCTGCACGCGGTGGCCAGGGCCACGAGGGCGACCGCAGACAGGACGACCGCGGGTTTGAACGAACGGATGGTTGGCATACTGATTCGCCTCCAGGATCTGAGTTATGCATCCGTATACTTGGCTCTCTTCACCTAGTTGTCAATAGAAAAGTTCGCAAAGATTGCATCCGTATTCACAGATCCGTGCCGAGCCGCTCAACTATTTACGGCGTGAGTCTCTCGGAGCACCAGCCGGGTGGGCACCGTCTCGTGCACGGCCTCCGCCGACCGATCCCCGGAAAGCCGCGCGACGATGCGCTGAGCGGCGAACCTCGCCATCAGCGGAAAGTCGACGCGGACAGTCGTCAGCTGAAAGCAGGGCCAACCCGCTACATCAAGGTCGTCGAACCCTACGATGTCGACGTCACCCGGCACTTCGAGACCCATCTGGCGGGCCTCGTTGAGCGCACCGACAGCCAACATGTCCGTGACACAGAAGACGGCCGTGGGCGGGTCGGCCTGCGTCATGATCCGCCGGAATCCCGCACTTCCGTCCTCATAGGCAAACCGCCCACGCGAGACCCGGCGGGGCGGAAGCTCGAGCCCGGCCTCATCGAGCGCACCGCGGAACCCCGCCTCCCGATCCCTCGAACTACTGGCTTGCTCAGGCCCCAGGATGGCGCCGATGCGTCGGTGCCCGCATTCATGCAACAGACGTCCGACGGCCGCTCCACCGCCACTGTTGTCAGCAGTCACGCTGTCAGCGTCGATGAGCGCACTGACACGATTCATCTGGACGAACGGAAAACCCTTCCCATGAAGCATATGAGGAAGCGAGGAATGGAGCTCGGAGGTGGTGAGGATCGCTCCGTCGACCGAACCGTCCAGCAGTCGCTCGTACGCCGACATCTCGTCGCCCCGCTCAGCGAACACCACCATTCGGTAGCCCAGATCCATCAAGGCGTCGTGCACGGGCGCCACCAACCGGGGATACAGCGCGTTGTCGAGGTCGGCAACCATCGCGACCTGATGGGTTGAGCGCGTCGACAGGCTGCGCCCGACCTCACTGCGGACATAGCCAAGCGCACGCGCCGCATCGGCCACCTTCTTCCTGGTCGCCTCAGAGACGCGGTGGTCATCCCGCAACGCCCTCGACACGGTCGCTTGGGAAACGCCCGCGAGCTTGGCGACGTCATGACTTGTGACGGCCATCGTCCACTCCTACCGGTATCGGTCCTCGACAGACTGTCGCGATCGGCAGTCCCGGCGATGAGAATACGTGTGCCGAGCACCCGGCGTCTCGCTAGGGCGTGGCGATGCGCGTGATACGTGCGTCAACAAAGGCGACAATCAGGAGCTGCAGCCTGGTCCCTTGACATGCTTGTGCATACGTATGATCATCCGACCATGTCACCATTAGAGGTAGCCAGGCCGACCCTGGACCCGTCCGCTCATCAGCCGTTCACCAGCGTCGAGGAGTACATCCTGCGGTGTACCGACGAGATCTGGGTCGATCGCGGAGTCGGTTTGATCGACGCCGCCTACTACGACCCGGACGTACGCATCCACGGTGCCTTCGGCACATCCGTGGGCCTGTCGTCCGTGATCGCCGGGACTACGCAGAGCATCGCGTCCTACCCCGACGAGGTGGGATTCGGTGAAGACGTCGTCTGGGAGCCACGAGGAGAGCAGTCGTTCATCTCCTCCCATCGCGTGTACAGCACCGGCACGAACACCGGATGGACAAGCTATGGTCCCCCGTCAGGACGTCACTTTGAGAAGCGAGCTCTTGCTCACTGCTTGGTGAAGAACGGCAAGATCATTGAGGAGTGGGTGGTTCGCGACGAGCATCGACTCGTGGTGGACCTCGGTCATGATCCGCGTCAGGTCGCCCGCCGCTTCGCGGAGCGTGGCGACTGGCGGCCGCTGGAACTCGGCCATCTCCCAGAGGATCCTCTCTGTGCCGGGGTCTCAGGGGAACGAGACCCCGGGGCCAACGCCGGCGAGGATCAACGCATGCTCGAGATGTTCGACCAGCTGTGGAACGACCGACGGCACGATCGGATCAGTGATTTCTACGACCGCGATGTCGTGCTCCACACCTCGCGCGGTCGCACCTTGCAGGGCTTGCGACAGGTCTCGACCGAGACTCTGGACGTGCTGGCCGCATTCCCGGACGCACGGCAACGGATTCTCGACGTCTGCATCGACGAGCACCCTCGGCGGGGGCAGCGAGCTGCCGTCGTGTGGCTGCTCGAGGGAACCTACTCCGGCTATGACGTCTACGGACCGGCGACGGGACTACCGATCCAACTGCTCGGCGCCTCTCAGTTCGTTCTCGAGGGCGGCAGGATCGTCCGCGAGTTCCGGGTGTACGACGAGCTCGCGCTGGCGATCCAGATCGAGCAGGGTCGTCTGCAGTCGACCGCAGTCGACTCCTGAGGTGAGACACCGATCTCCGGCTGCTGTCAGTCACGGGTGGTGACCGACAGCGGCCGGAGATCGGTGGGATGCAAACGAGTCGGCGTTCGCGTCCGTCGGGCTGTCCTCAGACGATCCAGCGAGGCTTCGTCGGATCCGTGATGTACGTCAGGTCGTCGAGCACGTCGTACCCCATCTGCTGCGTCATGTGCAGGGTGTCGATCATGACCCAGTTGTCGATGATCTTGTTCTGGTCGTCGAGGCGGTACCAGTCGGCGACCCGCATCTCGATGCGCCGCCCGGTGGGGGGCAGGCCGAGCCACTGGCCACCGGTGTGGTGGCCGTGCAGCGAGGGCCAACCACCGGTGACGCCGAACAGCCCATCGCCCGCCTGGATGTAGTGGCCCGGAGCGTCCTCGGCACAGCCTTCGGCCCGCTCGAACCCGCCCCGGTCCGGGAACGCCTGGATGAACAAGGCCCCGTGATAGTCGTCGAACCCTCGCTGACCCCGGGTCGATCCGATGCCAGCCGGGCCGTACCAGTTCATGTGGTCGTGCCAATGCGGGCTGTGCTCAGCCGTAGCGACGTGGTCGGCGAGGTCCTCACCATCGCCCAGGCCGTCCTGCATCTCCCGCACGATCCGCATGGTCGTGGCGCCACGTACGTTGTCGACGGAGGCGCCGGACGCACCGGTGTCGATCGGAGGAAGGGGCCATTGTTCGGCACTGCCGGGCATCTGGCGGAACGGGTAGAAGCCGCCCTGGCGCATCACGTCGACGACATCGAGGAGGATGTAGAGCTTGGCGATCCGACCGTCGACGACAACGGCGTTCGTGCCGAACCGGAGATACGTCAGCCCGTGCGTCGGCGGGATCCCGACCCATGGCGCGGTCAAGGTACCCTGGACGTTGCCGAGAGTTGAGACGACGTTGCGTCCCTCGTACGTGTCCGCGATGGCGATCCCGATCCGCTGTTCGTAGTCGGGGAACGACGCACGCAGAGGCTCGAAGAATCCTTCGGCGGCTTCGTCGACTCCGTTCAGAGTGTTGAACGGATGGAAGACCTCGAAGGTCGCCTCCGGGTGACAGTGCTCCTCGAGCACGCCTCGGCTCGCGCCGGATTCGGCGTTCGCAAGTGCGTGCAGGAGACGAATGACCAGCTGCTTGTTCTCTTCGTGCGAGCTCATGCGAGCACCTCCACTTCGGTTGATGAACGACGAGCCACGACGTCTGCGAGGCTGTCGACGACGAGGTCGATCTCGACCTCGTTGATGGTCAGCGGCGGCGCGAGCCGGATCGTGCTGCCGTGGGTGTCCTTCGCCAGCACACCGAGGGCAGCCAGGTCCTCGCAGACCTCCCGGCCGGTGGCGATGGCCGGATCGATGTCGACGCCGGCCCACAGGCCGACGCCCCGAGTCGCGACCACTCCCGAGCCGACTAGGTCGGTCAGCCGGCGGTGGAGGTGGGCTCCCCTAGTCGCCGCGCCTTGTTGGTGGGTGGCGTCTGCCAACAGCTCGATGACGGCCCGAGCGACCGCACAGGCCAACGGGTTGCCGCCGAACGTGCTGCCGTGATCTCCGGGACGCAACACCCCGAGCACCGACGCGTCCGCGATGACCGCCGAGACCGGCAGGATTCCGCCGCCCAGTGCCTTGCCGAGCACGTAGACGTCAGGAGACACATCCCAGAGGTCGCAGGCGAAGGTGGTGCCGGTGCGGCCCAGACCCGACTGGATCTCGTCGGCGATGAACAAGACCCCGTTCTCGTCACAGAAGCGGCGGACGTCGGCCAGGTAGCCCTCCGGCGGGACGACCACACCGGCCTCACCCTGGATCGGCTCGATCAGCACAGCCACGGTGGTCTCGTCGATCGCCGCTGCCATTGCGGCCGAATCGCCGAAGGCGACGTGCCGAAACCCGCCGGGGAACGGGCCGAACCCCGACCTCGCCTGCGGGTCGGTGGAGAACCCGACGATCGTGGTGGTGCGGCCGTGGAAGTTGCCGTCGGCGACGACGATCGTGGCACGGTCTGCGGGAACGCCCTTGACCTCGTAGCCCCACTTGCGCGCCACCTTGATCGCGCTCTCGACCGCCTCGGCGCCGGTGTTCATCGGCAGCACCATGTCCTTGCCGGCCAGCTGGGCCAGCTCTGCACAGAAGTGCCCCAGCTGGTCGTGATGGAAGGCCCTGCTGGTCAGGGTGATCCGCTCCAGCTGAGTCTGGACGGCCTCGACGAGCGCCGGGTGGCGGTGTCCGAAGTTGAGCGATGAGTAGCCAGCCAGACAGTCGAGGTAGCGCCGTCCGTCCGTGTCTGTGACCCACACGCCTTCTCCGTGGGAGAGCACCACGTCGAGCGGATGGTAGTTGTGGGCGCCGTGTCGCTCCTCGAGCGCTGTGGCCGACGTCAACGAGCACCGACCTGGGCGAGCAGAGCGACCTCGTTGTACTCGGCCCACTCCGCCGTGACCAGATCGCCTCGGACGTGGATGTGGTGCAGGCACATGATCGAGACCGGACGATCCTCTCCGGCAGCGTTCGTCGCGGTCCCCGTCACGCGGTAGCGGACCGCGACCCTCGAGCGCTGTGGGCTGTCGTCGTTCCAGTAGAGCTCGTCGAGCTCCAGACGCAGGTCAGGCAGCAGGTCCAGCCAACGCTGCACCTCCGCCTTCGCGCCCTCCGGCCCGAACCCGAGGCGGGTCGTGCCGAAGGAGTACGGCGCACCCGGCGCGTAGTGCCGGTCGGCGACCGTGAGGTCGCGGCGGTTGTAGAGACCGTCGAGCACGTCGCGCACCACCGCGCCGGCGCCGTCGATCACCTCAGGGATCGCGGGAACCGTAGCACCGAAGCTCTTTGTCGTGGCGGAGGCCGCGTCGCCCAGCGGCATCGAGGACCGGCGGTTGTTGGCCACCGACTCCTCGAGCGAGAACCCGAGCTGCTCGACAAAGGCCTTTCCGTTGCCGGCTGCCCACTCCTCGACGTACTGGTCCCCGACGACCACGCAGTTCGAGATCGAGCTGTTAACGAGCTTGCGACCGGTCGGCTCGCCCAGGCTGCTGACGCCGTCGTGGGTGCCACGTGCGATCCACCGCATCGAGGTGCGGTAGCCGCGCTCGTCGTCGCCGGTCCAGATCGTGTCGTCGATGATTCCGTAGTAGTCCGAGAACCCACGTCGACGGTCGATCGTGTCTCGGGTGACGACCGCTTCTCCGACCATGTCGCCGCCATCGGTCCAGATGATCGTGCCGGGCAGGTACCAGTTGGGCACCAGCTCAGGATGTTTGTCGTTCCAGATCTGGTAGGTCGTCCGCTCCACGAAGTCGACGATGTCGACGTAGGGGTAGCCAGCCATCGAGGTGGTCGCGCCTGTTTCAGTCATTGAGATTCCTGACTCTCGTTCGGATGGGAGATGAATGTGGTGCCAGCCAGCACCCAGTCGCCGAGGCAACGATCGATCGCCGCCTGGGCGTTGAGCACCACCATCTGAGCACCGCCGTCGAAGGCGGCGACGGCGCCCTTCGCGTCCGACGCCAGAGCGAGCACCGGCGTGCCGACCCCCTTCGCCGTGGACCACACTTGACGACACGCCGCGTCAGCCGCACGCGCGTCGTATCCAAGAGTGGCTGCCAGGTCGCTGAGGCCGACCCAGACCGCATCGACGCCTTCGGCTCCGGCTATGGATTCAGCGTTCTGGACGCCTTGGGTGTCCTCGATCATCGCAACCACCAACGTGCGTCGGGCTGCGTCGGCTGCATGCTCAGACCCTGCGGCCTTCCCCCACCGACCCGCCGGTGTGTAGGTCGCGAAACCGCGATCCCCAAACGGGGGATAATGGGCCGCGCGAACAGCATCGGCGGCATCGTCGGCCGACTGGACATGCGGCGCGACGATCCCTTCAGCACCGGCGTCGAGGACTCGCAACGCCAGGGCAACCTCACCACCGCCGATCCGGACGACGGTCGGCAGACCGACCGCGCGGGCCGCAGCGATGTGGTCGGCCAGAGCCTGCTGGTCGGCGAAACCGTGCTCGGTGTCCAGAAGGACGAAGTCATAGCCGTTGTGACCAGCCATGTCGATCAGCATCGCCGCCGGTGTGCGCACCAAGATGCCGAGCAATCGCTCCCCGCGTGCCAGCCGCTGCTTCAGCGGTTCGATCGGCTCCCGGTTCATCGCGCCACCATTCCGGCCGACAGGTCGATGTCCGCGGCCGTCAGGCCCGGCATCTGCAGCATGGCGACGAGGGCCTGGCCGACCTCGTCCTCCTCCACCATCCGCCCGAGCGCCGAGCGGCTCACGAACGCCTGCTCGGCCTCTTCACGGCTGACGCCGGTGCGCTCAGCCTCCAGACGGAAGTTGCGCTCCATGCGGGGACCGTTCACCGGTCCCGGCGAGAGCGTGTTCACCCGCACCCCGAACGGCCCGGCCTCCGCAGCCAGGGTCGTGGTCAGGCCGATCACGGCCATCTTCGAGGCGCAGTACGGTGTACGCCGCGCCAGCGGGCGCTTGCCACTGACCGACGCCACGTTGACGACGTCGCCGGCACGCGCCGCGATCATCGGCGGCAGGAACGCCTGGCACATCAGGAACACCCCGCGCACGTTGGTCGCGAAGACCGCGTCCCAGTCGTCAGGATCGATGTCGACCAGATCCGCCACCGGTCCCGGGACACCGGCGTTGTTGACCAGGATGCTGACCTGCTCGTCGTGGAGCGTCTCGGCGAGCATCGCCACGGACCCCGGATCGGCGACGTCACACGTCTCGATCCGGCACCGGTCCGCCGGGGCCTCGATCGCCTGCCTTGTCATTTCGAGCTTTGTCAGGTCACGGCCGACCAGGATCAGCCGGGCGCCCGACTCATACAGGCGTCGCGCCATCGCCCGACCGAGGCCGTTCCCCGCACCGGAGACCAGCGCGGTGCGCCCTGCGAACGTCGCGCTCATCGTTCCGGCGCCCAGGGCAACGGCCGGTCGCCGTACTTCGCGGCGCGGACGTCGCCGGACCTGGCGTGTCCCTCGAAGAGCTCCACGCGGCTGGCGCGTCCACAGACCTCGCCGAGCAGCGCCGACGACGAGGGATCGTTGATCTCCTGGTAGGTGACGGTCTTGAGGTACTTACCGACCCACAGTCCGCCGGTGTAGCGCGCCGCTCCCTTCGTGGGGAGCACGTGGTTGGTGCCGATCACCTTGTCGCCGTAGGAGACACAGGTGCCTTCGCCCAGGAACAGGGCGCCGTAGTCGCGCATCAGGTCCAGCGCCTTCCTCGGCTCCGCGGTCAGCACCTCGACATGCTCGGACGCGAAGCTGTCCGCGAGGGCGTACGCCTCCTCCAACGAGCCGACCACGTGGACCTCACCGTGATCGCGCCAGGCGGGCTCCGCGAAGTCGCGGGTGGGCATCTCCGGGAGCAGCCGATCGATGTGGTCCATCGCCTCACGCGCGACGCGCTCGCTGGTAGTGATCAGGACCGCCGGGGAGTCGGGGCCGTGCTCGGCCTGGCTGAGCAGGTCGACAGCCACCACGAACGAGTCTGCATGATCGTCGGCGATCACCAGGATCTCCGTAGGACCGGCGAAGAGGTCGATGCCGACCTCACCGAACAGTTGGCGCTTGGCCTCTGCGACATACGCGTTGCCGGGGCCTGCGATCAGGTCGACACGCTGCATGCTCGGCGTGCCGACGGCCATCGCCGTAACAGCCTGGACACCGCCAAGCAGGTAGATCTCATCGGCGCCCGCGAGATGGGCAGCTGCCACAGTTGCCGCCGGGATCTCGCCACGGATCGGTGGCGTGCAGGCCACCACACGCTCCACGCCCGCAACTTTCGCGGTGATGATGGTCATGTGGGCGGAGGCGGTCAGCGGATAACGGCCGCCTGGAATGTAGGCGCCGGCGGCGGCCACGGGCACATGATGGTGACCGAGCGTCACGCCGGGAAGCGTGGTGATCTCGACATCGCGCATCGACTCGCGCTGAGCGGTGGCGAAGGTGCGTACCTGGTCCTGGACGAACCGGATGTCGTCGATGACCTGATCGGGTACGCCGGCCACGATCTCCTCGATCTGCGACTCGGTGAGTCGGAACGACGAGGGCGTCCAGCTGTCGAACTTCTCGGAGTAGTCGCGCACCGCGTCGTCACCGCGCTCGCGAATGTCGCTGATGATCGACTCGACGGCTTGCCGCACCTCGATGGTGCTGGTTCCCGCGTGAGTGGTGGGGTTCGCGGACTTCAGGACTTCAGTCATTTCAGGCTCTCCGTGTTGTTGGGGCAGGGGTCTTCAGTGGTGGTGAGGCAGCGACGTGTGCGGTCTCGCGCCACCACGCGTTGATCGTCGTGGCCGCGCCGATCGGATCCTCGATGGTGAGGAGGTGACCGAGTCCGGGCAGGACTCGGAGGGTGGCCGCCGGCAACGCCGCCGCTATCTCCTCGTGCCGCTCGACCTGGCAGAGAAGGTCTTGCTCCCCCGCGACGACTAGGGTGGGCGCCGACACGACTTGGAGCGCCGCCCGAAGGTCGCTTCGACTGTGCTGGACGGCGAGCTGATCGAGATATCTGTCCGCTCCGACCGCCTCAGCCATGGCGGCCGCGTGGTCGACCCGTGGGGCCGTGGCCCGTTCGGGAGCCCACATGGTGGCGGCGTGGTCCTCGACGACCTGATCGAAGCGCCCTGCCTCCACCCGCTGGGCGGAGGCATGCCAGGCAGCGCGCTGATCGGCCCGCGAAGAGCGGGCGTTCGTCGAGACGAGCACCATGGCTGCCAGCGCGTCCGGCGCCTGTGCCGCTGCGGCCATCGTGACGATGGCACCGAGCGAGAGGCCGATCGCACCCACCGGCCCAGGGATCCGCTCCACTTCCAGCAGCAGGTCCCTGGCGGCTTCGGCCAACGAGCGGCCGGACAGGTCCAGGTCGCGACACTCCCCCACCTCGAGCCAGGGGTCCACCGCGGTGAACACCTCGGAGGTGCAGAGCATGCCCGGCAGGCGCAGCCAGGTCATGCCGTCCAAGCCGTCGTCCATGAGCAGCTCAGTCGTCGAGCGTGGAGTAGCGAACGACGTCCCACGGGGCGACGTACCCAGCGGCGTCGGGCGCGTATCCCTTGTCCAGAGCGTGCCGTGCCGCCTCGGCCGGCCACTCCAGGCGGACCCGTCCGTCACCGCTATTCACGACGAGCATCTGCGCCTCGTCGTCCATGGCTACGAAGCGACGCCAGGCGCCGCTCGGCACGGACACCGTGTCGTACGGATCGAGCTCGAGCTCGATCTCATCGTCACCCTCGTTGAGCACGATCTTCCACCGGCCGCGGTATCCCATGAGGACCTGCGTCTCCTCGTGACGATGGCGCAGCATGCCCTCGCCCGTCGTCGCTCGGAGCCAGGCGGCGTTGAAGCTGTGCGGATAGTGGATCGGGGGGATCTGGTCACGATCCTCGGTTATGCCGTATCCGATGACCGTCGCCAGTTCGCCGCCACCTCCCGGGAGGTCGCTGCACAGGAACGGTCGTTGGCTCCAGGACAGATCGCGCTGCCTGACGACTCGTTCCTGCATCTGCTCGGCGGTCCAGTGTCGCAACCGGTCGATCTCGCCCTGGGGCATCGGTGGGACCAGCTCCGCATCGTCCGGCCGCGGGTCGCCCGCATCGGTGTCGACGAGCTGGTTGTCGACCGTCAGGTAGAGACCATGCTCCGCTGCCTCGCGCAGCACCGACGGGCCCCAGATGATGCCACCTGTGTTGTCGAACCCGAGGATGGTGAACAACCAACCGTAGTCACCGCCGACGTTGGTGAATCCCCTGAAGATCCACGTCGGAACGCTCACGATGTCGCCCTCTTCGCAGAGGAACTCACCGTCTGCACCGTCCGCGCCCCATCGCACGCGCCAACTGCCCTGCCAGTTGAGAAACACCTCGGCAGTGAAGTGAAGGTGCAGGTTGTTGACGACACCATCCGGCATCGCGGCGGCGCCGATGTTGAAGCCGTGCGGCTCCCTGAGGTTCACGACCTGTTCGGCGCTCTGGGTCACCCCCGGGCCGATGATCGAGTAGTTCTCCTTCGTGTCGCTGCCCGGCGTCTTGCAGTCGATGAACGCCTGGTTGCAGCTGACGTAGTCCGCTCGCCGGATCGTCCGACGAGCAAGCTCTGATCGCTCGATGATCACTCAACATCCTCCCGTAGGTTCAGTGGCCACGAATGTATACGTATGTAGAAGTCGCGTCAAGAGTTCTGTCTGCTTGCATCTGAGACCATGCTGAAACAGTGATCCTGCGTTGATCAGACAATTGGAGATACGTATACCTCGGGAGCGACCACCGACCATCCGATCGGCACCAAGTCGGGCGGCGCCAACGACCAGGTCGCAGCAGCACTGCAACCGGACCGCCTCGTACCCCTGGCCCTCAACAGCTGCGAGACGATCTGCCAGCGCTGAGATTCGATCGGAATCGGGACGCGACGCCGCCCCTGAGGCCAAGAAGGTCCGGGCCCTTGCTTCCGGACCGGACCCTCAGCGGCCTCGGGACTCCAATCGCTCGGTCTCGACCTTCAGCGCCTCGATCACACCCGTGATCCAGCGTCCGATGGCGGCCAGCTCCTCCTGGTCGAAGCCCTGGTTCATCTCCTCGATCCGCCGAGCGAGACCGGCCGCCGTCGGACGCGAGGTCTGCTGGAAGTGAGGCGTGGTGCGGATCCGGAACGACCGACGATCGCGGGAGCTGCGCTCGCGGCGTACATAGTCGGCGGCGACCAGCTTGTCGATGATCTTCGTGACGGCCGCATTGCTCAGCCCGGTGGCGGCGGAGAGCTCTCCAGGCGTGATGCCGTCGGCGTGACGGGCGACGAGATCGAGCATCTTGTGCTCGCTGTTGCTGACGCCCAGCCGGCGCGCGATGGCCTCATGGAACATCACCACGCGGAGGCTCAGCTCGGCGCCGAGCCGGTTGCCGTCCTCGGACATCTGGACTCCCGTCGTCCCATCTAATTTGTTTCACCTTAGTGAAATAACAGGATAGTCTTCGGCCATGAAAATCGAGCTATCCCCACCCCGGACGGCCACCAGCGCACTCACCTTCGCCGGCGCCCTGCTGCGGTGCTACGTCGCCGTCCTGCTCGTCGGAGCTCCCCTCGCTGCACTGCTGCTGACACCAGGCCTCTTGCGGAGCCGGGTGGCTCTGGTCCCCGGAATCACCTCACTCGGCATCACCGCGTTCCTGGTGCTGTCGTTCCTGCTGATCGCAGTGGCGCCGCGAATCTCGGCCCGGGTCGCGCCCGGCGCCGGATGGCGGCCGACGCTCGTCCGCAAGGTCGGACCCGCGCTCCGTCGCGAGCTGCCTCGCCAGTGGTGGGGACGCGCCGGCGAGGCTCTGCTGATCTTCGTCGCGTCCCAGCTGACCGGCGGCTTCATCGCCTGGATGATGCCCTACATCTGGGCCGACCCGGCCTCTCCCGAGGACCAGGTGATCTGGGTGCTCCACTACCCCAACTACGCGACCCAGGCGATCTCGATGTACCTCGTCATCTGCCTGGCCGCCGCTTGGTTCGGCACTCGGCTGCGTCAGCTGGCCATCGGCATCGACTTCGAGGACAACGGCCAACCGGTGTCGTAGGCGACCCCTGCCCCGGTGCTCGGGCGCTGACTCAGCGCCCGAGCACGGCGCGGAGCCGGCCCACTTGGGCGGTGCGCTCGGCGAGACGCTGCTCGTCGAGGCTCCGGCTCGAGGCGGCCGCCAAGAGTTCCTGCGTACGCCGCACCGCAGTCGCGTCGTGGGCGACGAGCGACCCGACCAGGCCGGTGAGCGTGGAGTCCAGCTCGGCCGCCGGCACGACGCTCTGCGCGAGCCCGATCCGCCCGGCCTCCTCAGCGCCCACCTTGCGCGCGGTGGCACAGATCTCGAGCGCCCGCGAGTAACCCACGGCATCGACCAGCGGCTTGGTGCCGGCCAGGTCGGGAACCAGCCCCAGCGCAGGCTCCTTCATACAGACCCAGGCGTCGTCGGCCATGATCCGCAGGTCGCACGCCAGCGCCATCTGGAAACCGGCGCCGATCGCGTACCCCTCGACGACGGCGATCGAGATGAACCTCGGGTCGGCCAGCGCCGCGAACGGCCGCTGATACTCCCCGATCAGGTCGATGACCTCCTGATCGCTCCGCGCCAGCGTCTCGACCAGGCTTCCGGCCACCTCGGTCTGGCGCGGGTCGACCAGCGACAGGTCCAGCCCGGCAGAGAACGTGCCGCCGGACCCCCGCACGACCACGACCCTCACCTCTGCTGGAAGCGACTCGAGGAACTCCGCGATCGCTGCCCACATCGCGGGATGCTGCGCGTTGCGTACGTCCGGACGGTCCAGCAGCACTGTCGCCACCACACCGTCGATGCTCAGAGCGACACCTGGCTCGTTCATGTTCATGGAATCGCCTATCCGTTCGGGGAAAAGGGCGCCTCGCGACGCGGTCACCAACCTAGAGGATGCCCCTGCGCCGGTGTCTTCCCCCAACCGTTCAGCCGACCACCGCGCCAACCCGAGGGCGATCCCGTCGAGCCGTGGTTGTCGTGCAGATTGGCACATATGCCTATTGACTAGGCCACTGAGCCAGCAATACCTTGAAAGTCCCGCCGGTCTCGCTCCGTACCGGGCCCTTCTCGATCGCGCCGCCACCGCCCGGGCGATCGGCTCCCCCGACTCTCGAAAGGCCACCCACGATGACCTACCCGTCGGAACACCCCTCGAGCACCACGACCCACAACAGCGGTCTCACCCGACGCAGCGTCGTCGCCGGCGCAGCCGCCCTCACCGGAGCGGCGACGCTCGGACGCGCGACGGCAGCCGGAGCCGCAACCCCGCAGGCCGCTCTCACCGTCGGCGACGCCCGTCGACCGGCCGACCTGAGCGAGCTGGTGATGTACGACGCGCTCACGCTCTCCGCCCTGATCAAGCGACGCAAGGTCAGCTGCGTCGAGGTCATGGAGACCTACCTGGATCACATCGAGCGGCACAACCCGAGCGTCAATGCGATCGTCGGACTACGCGACCGCTCGATCCTGGTGGCGGAGGCGCGGGAGCGGGACGCCCAGCTGCGCCGCGGCGAGTACCTGGGCTGGATGCACGGTTTCCCCCATGCTGTGAAGGACCTCTCGGCGGCGAAGGGCATCCGGTTCACCTCGGGCTCCCCGATCTTCAAGGATCGGATCGCCGAGACCGACGACCTTTTCGTCCAGCGGGTCAAGGCTGCCGGCGCAATCGTGATCGGCAAGACCAACACTCCCGAGTTCGGTCTGGGGTCGCAGACCTACAACCCGGTCTACGGAGCGACGGCGACCCCGTACGACACCTCGCGGACAGCTGGCGGCAGCAGTGGCGGAGCCGCCTCGGCTCTGGCCCTGCGGATGCTGCCCGTCGCGGACGGCAGCGACTACATGGGGTCCCTGCGCAACCCGGCGGCGTTCTGCAACGTTGTCGGCTTCCGCCCCTCGTGGGGCCGGGTTCCCGCCGCGGGCTTCGTTGCCCAAGGGGCCGTCACCGGTCCGATGGGCCGGACCGCGGCCGACGTGTCGATGCTGCTCTCGACGATGGCCGGACCTGCCCCGAGCGCGCCGCTGGCGATCGAGGAGGACCCGGCGGTGTTCACCAAACGCCTCGACCGCGACTTCCGCGGCACCCGGATCGCCTACGTCGGCGACTGGGACGGTTACCTGGCGACCGAGCCCGGCGTGCTCGACCTGGTGGAGTCGTCCTTCGAGGTCTTCGAGGGGCTCGGCTGCACCGTCGAACGTACGCTGCCCGGCTACGACCCAGCCAAGATCTGGCAGCTCTTCTTGAAGTGGCGGTGGTGGAGCATGCTCGGCAACGCGCCGCTCTACGACGACCCGAAGAAGCGCGAGCTCATGAAGCCCGAGCTCATCTGGGAGATCGAGCACGGCATGGAGCTCTCCGCCCGCGACATCACGCAGGCCGCCGAGGCCCGGACCGCCTGGTACGCCGCGGTGGCCGCGATGTTCGAGACGTACGACTACATCCTCGCCCCCACCGCCCAGGTGTTCCCGTTCGACAAGAACGTGCACTGGCCAGACTCGATCGATGGCCGCCCGATGGACACCTACCACCGCTGGATGGAGACCGTGGCGCCCTGGACGATGACCGGCCACCCCGTCGCCAACGTGCCCGTCGGCTTCGATTCCCGTGGACTCCCGACGGGGGTCCAGATCATCGGCCCCGACAACGGCGACCGGGCCGTGCTTCAGCTGGCGCACGCGTACGAGAAACAGGCTCGCTGGATCGACCGGGTGCTTCCGCCGGCACTGCGCTGAGGCACACCTCTACCGCGCCGCGGCGGGGAGCGTCTCGAGAAATACCGTGATCGCAGCCTCTTTCCGAAGAACGGCCGCGCTCACAGCACGATCTCGGGACGCACCCGCTTCGGCGTCCAGACCCGTTGTCGACGAGCGCCGACGCTCGTCAGCAACAGAGCACCGACGAGGAACGCGGCGAGGACCAGTGCGTCGGCGACGACCCGTCCCGAGAGCCCGCCGTACATCAGCTGGCGCAGCCCGTCGACGGCATAGCTCATCGGCAGGATGTGGTGGAGCCCGTGCAGCGGCTCGGGGATCGTCTGCCAGGGGAACGTGCCGCCGGCGGTGACGAGCTGGACCACCATCAGGACCAGGCCGAGGAACTGGCCAGGCGCGCCGAGGAGTGCGTTGAGCATGTGCACGATCGCGATGAAGGTCGCGGAGGTGAGCAGCAGGAAGCCCAACGTGCCGAGCCAGTTCACCGGCGTGATGTCGACGGCCAGACCGACGACCACGAGCACGACGACCATCTGCGCGGCGCCGATGAGCGCCGGGGTGAGCCAGCCTCCCAGCGCCACCCGGATCGGAGTCTGGTTGGCGGCCAGCGCGCGGGTCGAGATCGGCCGGACGAGGAGGAAGAGGACGTATCCGCCGATCCATGCGCCCAGGGCGAGGAAGAACGGCGCCAGACCGGCCCCGTAGGAGGACGCCTTCGCCTCGGAGACCGATTCGATGGCGACCGGGTCGGCGATGGTCGAGGCGATCCGGTCGCGCAGCTCCTCGTTGGTGGCAGGCGCCTGCTCGGCACCGTCCTGCAAGCCCTTCTTCAGGTCGCCGGCACCTGTCGTGAGCTTGTCGGCGCCGTCACGCAGCTGGGTCGCCCCCGTGCGGAGGTCGCCGGCACCGTCTGCGGCCTTGGAGATCCCCGCGACGAGATCTGGCATCGCGTCGGCGAGCTGCTCGTTGCCGTCGGCGACCTGGTCTGCGCCGGTCGCGAGCTGGTCCAGCTGGCCTGAGACGTCGCCGACACGCTGGTCGACACGGTCGAGCGGGGCGGACCCGCGGTCGTAGATGGCGAGCACCTCGGCGCGCTGCTGCTCGTCCAGTCCCTGCGCCTCCAGGCGGGCGTCGAGGTCTGCCCGGTTCGACTCGTACGCCGCGACGGCATCGTCGACAGCGGTCGCGGCCCGCTGCCCGGTGGCGGCGATCTCGCCGTTGGCGTCGGCGACCTTGCGGGCGCCGGTGGCGAGCTCGCGCGTCTTGGCGGGCAGGTCGGTGACCTTGCCCTCGATGGTGTTCAGGCCTGTCTCGAGGTCGCCGGCCCCGGTGGCCAGCTTCCCGGCCCCGTCGCGGAGCGCACCCGCGCCCTTCTCCAGCTTCGCGGCACCGTCGGCGGCCTTCACCAGACCCGAGCGGAGATCGGAGATGCCGAGCAGGAAGCTGGCCGCGGCCTGCTCGGAGACCTCGCTGGCGATCGCGTCGCGGACCTTGTCGGTGACGTTGGTCGCGATCGTGGTGGAGAGGTAGGAGTTGGCGTCGTTGGTGATGACCTGGATCTGCGCCTGCTTCGGGTCGAGCCGCTCGGCTCCGGTCAGCGTCCGGGAGAAGCCCTCCGGGATCCGCAGCGCAAAGTAGTAGTCGCCCTCCTGCACGCCCGTCTCCGCCTCGGCCGCAGAGGTCTCCGTCCAGTCGAAGTCCCCCGAGTCCAAGAGCTTGTCGGCGACATCCCGCCCAGCGTCGATCTCCTCGCCCTCGGTCGTGGTGGCCCCGGTGTCCTCCACGACGAGCGCCGCCGGGAGCTCGTCGAAGTGAGCGTACGGATCGTGGTTTGCGTAGAGGTAGAGCCCGGCGTAGAGCGTGGGCACGAGGACGAGCGCGACGATGACGAGCTTGGCCAGACGGCCGGCCGTGATCCGGCGCAGCTCGGTGAGAGCGATACGCAGCGAGTTCATGCTTCCTCCGTCGGGCCGATGGTGGACGTACGGACCCCGGCTGGGATGACGACCGCGGCGCTCGCGGTGACCAGAACACCGGGCTTGGGCGCGGCCCCGGCCAGGTCGTTCGCGACGGCGAGCCAGTCCTCGGCGGGCAGACCGAGCCGCTCGGGATAGGTGAGGACGAGGAAGCGGGTGCCGGGCCGCATCGATGCCATCCGCCCGAGGATCTCTAGGCGCGGTCCTGGTGGGACCGCCTCCGTGGTGATGTCGGTGGGGAGGTCGTACTTCCGCAGCCAGTGGTCGATGATCGCAGCACTCGGCTTGTGCCTCGCCATGGCGAGCTCCTCGCCGAGGATCGTGCGGAACGGCACCACCTCGTCCGGTTCGGAGACCCCCGGTACGTCGACCAGCGCCACCGCAGCCTGCAGGACCCCGGGCGTCGCGTCCCCGTCCAGGGTCACCCGTCCCGCGTCCAACCGGAGCCGCCCGGCGAGCGCAAGCGCCAGCGACGTGTGCCCTCCTCCCGGCGGGCCGACAGCCACTGCCACCTCGCCCTCGCGCAGTGTCACCGACGTGGTCGGCAGCAGGTCCCGAACTCCTTGCCGCACTCGCACACCGGTGGCCCGCAGCGTTGTCGTCTCCTCGTCGACCGCATCCTCGCTCATAGCCAAACCCTGTCACCGAATGCCGCCGATGACGGTCAGACACAGCAATCTGGATGCACTCGAGGAGATCCGGGCGCATCCCGGCGTCAGTGCACGAGGCGCGTCGAGCCTTGCCCGGTCACTCCTGGCCGCGGACCCCGTCGAGCCACGCGGTGGCGTCGTCGTACGAAGCGTTGACCACGCCGCGGTGGTCGACACCGGCGTACGTCTCGGAGGTGACCGCAACGCCGTTGGCCCTCAACTGGGACGTCAGCGCCTGGGTCCATGCCGGCAGCACCGTGGTGTCACCATCGCCCTGGGCCAGGAACACCGGCACCGCCGGCGCGAGCCGGCCCGGCTCATTGTCGGCCATCGCCCGGTCGAAGGCGGAGAAGTCGGCACCAGGCTGGAACACCTGGTCGGTGCTGAGCGCACCCCAGGAGTCGGGCGCGTTGAGCTGACCGACACAGCGGTCCTCGGCATGCTTCATCAGCTCGGCGGCCTCGGAGGTCAGCAGGCCATCGCTCGACACGCCGGTGGTCTCGACGCCGCGGATGATGAGCGGCAGGAACCCGGTGATGCCCCGCAACGGGACGTGGCGGATCTGCTGGACGAAGCCGCTCAGCTGAGAGCCGGGCGCGAGCGCGATGACGCCGGTCAGGGGCAGCTCGGGCGTCCAGCGCGGCGCGACGTCCGCGGCGAACACGGCAGCGTGACCGCCCTGGGAGTGCCCTGCGGCAATCCATTCCGCGCTCAGCTTGCTGCGCGCGCCAGGCATCTGGTGGGCCGCGCGCACCATGTCGGCCGCGGCGCGACCCTCCGCCTCGCCGACGAGGTAGCTGTGCGGACCGTCGGTGCCCAGCCCCTGGTAGTCAGTGGCGACGACGGCGTACCCACGGTCGACCCAGCGCTGCACCGTCTCGTGCACGATCTGCAGGTAGTCGTGGGTCGGATGTCCGGCGGCGTCGCGAGAGGGCGCGCAGACGTCGGCGGTCCCGGTCGTACCGTGCAGCCAGGAGATCACCGGCCAACCGCCCTCCGGCGCACGGCCGCGCGGGACGGCGACGGTGCCGGAGACCGCGACCGGCTCGCCCTGGGGCGTGACGGACCGGTAGAGGACCAGCCAGTTGCGGGCACCGTCGTACGCCGCGTCGCCATGCAGCGGCCGATGCCGGATCACGCTGCCGTGGCGACCAGCGACGAGCTCCTCCGGTGCCTGATAGAAGGCCTCCCCCACTGCAGCAGCACCACCCACCGGGGCACTCGCCATCGCGTGGTCCGGGCGCGCCTCTGCCGACGCCGTAGTGATCACGGAGGTGAGTGCGGCCGTGAGGACCGCACCTCCGACGAGGAGTCTCTTCATGACGCGCCCAGCCTTCTTCATGGTTGACGAACGCAGTGATGTTACGTTTCTAGAACAGGCGCGTCAAGACATGTAACACAACTAGGGCGGCTCATCCGGGTATGCAGTCCGCTGCGGGGCGACGCACCTCCGTCCGCATCTCGATCACACCGCCCTGCTGCAGCGCCTTCAGCACGTCGGTGGCGTCGAACGCCTGACCAGGTGCACAGGCACCGGACCCGTGATGGCGTCCGTCCAGGAGACGAGCGACGCCCTCGACGACGATCGGTGCACTGACGGCGTAGATGTCTCGACCGCTCACGCTCGCTCCACGGAGGTCGTCGCCGTTGCGAGCCACCACGTCGACGAAGAATCGCTGAGCCGAGCGGCCCTGAGGGTCGACAGCCTCCGGCGCCGGCGTGTCAGCGTCGCGAAGCTCGTCGAGCGAGCCGGTGTTGAGGTGGGACCGCAGCGCCTTCACCTCCAGGTGACGGTCGATCGTGATCACCTCGGAGAACGGGAGCTGGACGACGGCCTGCTCCCCCAGCGGCTCGTCGAACGTCCACGCTCCGGAAGGCGCAGGACTCTCGAGCGGTGCCAGCACGCCGTCCCGGATGACCATTCGGGTCGCCGTGTTGCGCGCCCCGGTGACGCGCGTCCCGGCAGTCGGCCACCACCGGTCCAGGCCGATCGCCACCTCGACCTCATCCGCGTACGAACCCCCTTCGAGGACGGTTGTGACGAGCAGGTCGGCAAGGCCGCCGTAGAAGGCCATCGCCGGGACGACCGCCACGTTCGCGGCGCGGGCAGGCGTGTCGAGGTCTCGGTACAGCGCCTGCACGACCGGCTGCTCGGCCGTGACATCGAGGTAGTGAGCGCCGGCCTCGACTGCCGCCCCGGCGAGCGGGAGGGCGGTGTCGAGGAACGGGCCCGCGCAGTTGACCACCGCCGAGATCCCGAAGAGGGTACGCCGCAGGTCGGCCGGGTCTGCCACCGTGGCGACCCTTCGCTCGAGGCCGGCGAACCGCTCGGGACCGGCGGCCAGTCGCTCGGCGTCACGGCCGGCGAGAACCGGCTCGAGCCCACGGCGCAGCAGCTCGTCGACGACAAAGCGCCCCGTGTGACCGGTGGCGCCATAGACAAGGACTCGCTCGTTCATGTTCATGCCGTCGATCCTGTCGCCGCCAGAGCGACGAGACGAGTGTCCGAAACGACATGCACCGTACAGTTTGCGACATGCACCGGATTGCCCTCGTCCTGCACGACACCGCGATGCTCTACGAGGTGGCGATCGCCTCCGAGATCTTCGGCGCCGACCGCCCGGACCAGGGCCCCGCAAACGAGTGGTACGACATCGTCGCCTGCACTGCCGACGGCGCTCCCCACCCCTGGCTGCCCCACCTGCGCACCGTCGGTTATGCGGAGATCGCACGCGTCGACACCGTCCTCGTGCCCTCCGCCGACGAGCTCGACGACGGAGTCGACCCGTCGCTCGTCGACGCCCTCGTCGCCGCCCAGGCCCGAGGCGCCCGGCTTGCCGCCCTGTGCACCGGTGCGTTCGTACTGGCGGCCGCGGGCGTGCTCGACGGCCGCGTCGCCACCACTCACTGGATGCACGCCGACGAACTCGCCCGCCGCTACCCCCAGATCGACGTACGCCCCGACATCCTCTACGTCGAGGACGGCGAGGTGCTCACGTCCGCGGGCAAGAGTGCGGCGCTCGACCTCTGCCTGCACCTGGTACGCCGCGACTACGGTGCTGCCGTGGCGAACGCCATGGCCAGGCGGATGGTCGTGCCCGCGCACCGAACGGGCGGACAGGCTCAGTTCATCACCCCGCCCGTGGCACCACGCAGCCCGGGCGGGCTCGCGCCAACCCTGGAATGGGCCCGCGCTCGACTCGACCAGCCCCTCACCGTCGCCGACCTCGCCACGCACGCCCACCTCAGCCCTCGCCAGCTCGCCCGCCGGATGCAGACGGAGCTGCAGACCGGCCCGCTCCACTGGCTCCACCGGCAACGACTGGCCCGAGCTCAGGAGCTGCTCGAGCGTACCGATGCCTCCATCGACCAGATCGCGAACAGCTGCGGCATGGGCACCGCCGCCACCCTGCGCCGGCACTTCCACCGCGCGCTCAGCGTCACGCCCACCGCGTACCGGACGACGTTCCGGCTGACCGGCGACCCTCAGCTCGGGCCCTGAAATCACGAAGGCCCGGACCTTTCGGTCCGGGCCTTCGCTTTGGAGTAGCGGGGACAGGATTTGAACCTGTGACCTCTGGGTTATGAGCCCAGCGAGCTACCGAGCTGCTCCACCCCGCGTCGCAAGAACAACACTACCGCGAACTGGGCCGAACCCTGAAATCACGAAGGCCCGGACCTTTCGGTCCGGGCCTTCGTCTTGGAGTAGCGGGGACAGGATTTGAACCTGTGACCTCTGGGTTATGAGCCCAGCGAGCTACCGAGCTGCTCCACCCCGCGTCGCAAGAAGAACGTTACACGCGGGGAAAGGGAACCCCAAATCGGGGAGGTCTCGACAAGCTCGACCACCGGTGGCCGTCAGCCCCCTGAGATGAGGTCGGCGGCCTGGTCGACCTTGTCCTGGGCCTCGGCGATGAGCCGCTCACGCTCGGCGTAGTCACCGGACTTGCCGGCCCGGTCCGCCTGGGCGAACAGGGTGCGCGCGTCCTCGAGGAGCTGGCCGACCTCACCCGGCGAGTCACCGGATGGAGGCGGGGTGGTCTCGGTCGGTTCCTCGTCGGGATCGGAAGCCGTCGGAGGCGTCGGCGCGGCGCCGGTGAGCGCGACCTCCAAGGCCTCGCTCAACGTCGAGCCGTAACCGACCCGACCGTCGTAGGAGACCAGCACGAAGGCGAGCTGGGCATAGCCCGAGGTGGAGGCGGTCGCCCGGCGGGCGTAGATCGGCTCGACGTACAGGATGCCGTCCTTCGCCGTGGGGTAGGTGATCACCTGACCCCAGACCGGTGCCGATCCGGAGCGGTTGAACGAGGCGACCTCGTCGGCGATCGCCTTGTCCGTACGGAACTCGTTGGAGACCATGCCCGGACCCTGGGTGTCCTCGGGGAAGCCGGTGGTGATCCGGATCTTTCCGTAGTTCTTCGAGGTGGCGTCCGAGTCGACCGACATCATCGCCGCCAGGTTGGGGCGGTTGTAGGGCACGAAGGTCGAGGTGAGCGACCAGCGAGCGGCGCCCTCCTTGTCGGAGAGGAACATCCGGTAGGGCGTCTGCTGGTGGTTGTCGTCGTTGGGGTCCTCGGGCACGGCCCAGCGCTCGTTGCCGGAGAAGAAGACGTCCGGGTCGGAGACGTGGTAGCGCGCCAGCTGGTAGCGCTGCACCTTGTAGAGGTCCTCGGGGTAGCGAAGGTGCTCCATCAGCTCCTTCGGGATCGACGACTTCGGCATCACGGTGCCGGGGAAGGCCGCCTCCCACGTCTGCAGGATCGGGTCCGCCTCGTCCCACTCGTAGAGGGTGACGGTGCCGTCGTAGGCATCCACGGTCGCCTTCACCGCGTTGCGCATGTAGTTGATCTCGTCGGTCGGCAGCGTCTGCACCCCGGCGGAGGTCTGGGTGGCGTCGTCGGTCATCGAGGCGAACGAGTCGCGCGCGGCCTGCGGGTAGCGGTCGGTGGTGGTGTAGCCGTCGACCACCCACTGGATCCGCCCGCCCACGACGACCGGGTAGACGTCGTCGTCCAGCGTCAGCCACGGCGCGACCTTCTGGACCCGCTCCTTCGGGGAGCGGTCGTAGAGGATCTGGGAGTCCTCGGTGACCCGCGAGGAGAGCAGGAAGTTGGTGGAGCCGAACTGGATGGCGTACATCAGCTGGCGGAAGTTGGACCCGATCGGGACGCCACCGGCGCCTTCGTACGTCGTCCGGGTCTCGCCGTCCTCGGAGTTGTAGTCGAGCTCGACCGCCTTGCTCTTGGCGGCCTTGCCGACGATCGAGTAGTCCGGGGAGTCCTCGCCGAAGTAGACCTTGTCCTGGAACTCGCCCTGACCCGAGGTCAGGTCGTGCTGGCCGGTGCGGTCCCCCTCCGCCCACTGCATCTGGTTCGACTCGGTCTTGTCGTCGGCGCCGCGCATGTTGGCGTAGGAGGCGATCACCCCGTTGGAGTGGGTGTAGACCGTGTGCAGGTTGGTCCAGGTGCGGTCGGAGTCGGAGATGCCGGCCTGGTTGAGCTCGCGTACGCCGAGAACGACCGCGCGCTCCTTGCCGCCGACCTCGTAGGTGGAGATGTCCAGCGGCTCGTGCACCGAGTAGTAGGAGCGGCCCTGCTGGACCTGCTCGAACTCGCGGTGGACGACGGTGGGGTCGACGATCGGCAGCGAGGAGGCCGTCTCGTCGAGCTCGTCGGGCGAGGCGCCGTCGGCCTCGGCCTGCGAGGTGTACTCCGTCACCTCGAGGTCGTCCTTGGCGATCCCGTAGGCGTCCTGGGTCGCCTTGATGTTGGCCGCCAGGTAGGGCTTCTCCTTGTCCTGCTCGCTCGGTCGGACCTGGAAACCCTGCACGACCGCAGGCCAGATCATCCCGATCAGCAGCACCGAGATCGCGAACAGCGAGATCGCGATCGAAGGCAGCTGCCAGCTGCGCCGCCACATGTTCAGGATGAACAGGATCCCGCAGATCACCGCGATCCCGAGCAGGATCTGGTTGGCCGGGAGCACCGCGTGCTCGTCGGTGTAGGTCATCCCGTCCAGGCGGGGCCCGGACCCGTTGACCAGGTCATAGCGGTCGACCCAGTAGTCGAGGCCCTTGACCAGCAGGATCAGCCCGAGCATGGCGCTGAGCTGCACCTGCGCCGAGCGGGTGAACCGGTCGCGCTGCGCGGTGAGCCGGATCCCGCCGTAGACGTAGTGGACGATCATCGCGCCGATGGTGCCGAGGATCAGCCCGGTCAGGGCGAAGTTGACCAGGTAGTGCCACCACGGCAGGTCGAAGACGTAGAAGCCGATGTCCTTCTTGAAGAACTCGTCGACCTTGTCGAAGTCGCGCCCATGGCGCCACATCAGATAGGTGCGCCAGTGACCCGCGCCGGAGAAGCCGGCGAAGATCCCCGAGACGCCGGCGATGCCGATCAGCAGCCACGTACGGATCGGGGCGATCGCGTCGCGGTAGCGGTCCAGGCCGCCGATGTCGTCGGCCGGGTGGAAGTACGGGCGGGTGCGGTAGGCGAGGGCCGCGGGCAGCCCGATCATGATCGCCATCAGCACGCCGAAGACGACGAAGAGGGCTGCCCGCGTCCAGAAGACCGTGCCGAAGACGCTGCTGAAGTCGATCGCGTCGTACCACAGCGCGTCGGTGTAGATCGCCGCGAAGGCGCTGACGCTGAAGAAGAGCACGATGACCGAGACGGCCGCGATCGCCAGCCAGCGGTTGCGGCCGGTGCTCTGCGTGCGGGCCGGTGCCTGCGCCGGGTCGTCGTCGTCAAACAAGCTCATGCGTCACCCTCATTGTCCGGCGTCTCCTCAAGAGTGACACGCAGCAGTTCGAGCAGCTCCGGAACCAGGTCGACGCCGCCGATGACCGACTGGTCATCGTCGTGCGCCTTCAACCTCAGAGCACAGTACGTCGCACCAGCACGTGTCGCGCCGGCCACGATGCGTACCTCTTGCCGGTCGGGGTGCGCCTTGGCGAACTCTGCGGCCGCCTCGGCGTCCTCGGGGATCTTGCCGTCGGCGTCGGGCGGCAGCACCAGGCGCTCGACGACCGCGGCGCAGCCGGTCACGCCCCGGGGCCAGGCGGTCGTCTGGAGGACCTCCTCCAGCTGGGTCGTCACCGGGATCTGATCCTGCTCGATCGGGGTCAGCGAGCCGTCCTGGTCGGGAGCGTCCAGGCCCATCATCGTGGCGAGCGCGGGCTCGGCCTCGACCAGAGCGGCGGTGTCGACGAGCGCGAAGAGCCTCGCCGGTCCGTCCCAGCCCTCGCCGGCGACGTGGGCTTCGATCTCGAGGACGGCCGTGGCCAGCGCGGGGTCGGTCTCCAGATCGAGTCCGCGGCTGAGCTCGGGCGTGGGCTCAGGGGTGTCGTTCACTTCGTGCTCCCACAGGTCGGCAGCTTGGCATTGGGGTCCTCGGTCCAGGTCTCGATGGCCTCGATGGCGTCATCGAGAGTCTCCACACGGGTCAGGCGCATGTCACCGTTCTCGGCGCCATCGACGTCTTGGCAGTTGCCGGCGGGCACCAGGAAGAGCTGGGCTCCGTCCTCGGCCGCGCCCGGGATCTTCTGCTGGATCCCACCGATCGGGCCGACGTTGCCGTCACCGTCGATGGTGCCGGTGCCGGCGACCTTCTTCCCGTCGGTCAGCGGGTCCTCGGTGAGGGTGTCGTAGACCGAGAGCGCCATCATCAGACCGGCGCTCGGTCCACCGATGGCGGGGTCGAGGGTGATCTTGATGTCGTAGGGGAACTCGTAGGTCGCTCCCAGCGAGACGCCGATGTAGGCCTTGCCGTCCTTCTCCCCGGTCTTGACGGTCTCGGTGCGCGTCTTGCCGTCGCGCTCGACGGTCATCTCGACCGTGTCGCCGGGCTCGACCTTCTGCACCTCGGTGACGACCGCCTGAGGGGTGTCGACCGCCGTGTCGCCGACCTTGGTGACGACGTCGTCGGCCTTCAGCTTGCCGGCGGCCGGCGCGTCCTCGGCGACCTCGGCGACCGAGACCTCGTCGACGTCCTCACCGAGCTTGGTCAGCGCCGCCGCGATCGCCGCGTCCTGGGCACTGGCCATCTGCACCTGCCCGGCCTCGCGGTCGTCCTCGACGGTGCCCTGGTCCGGGTAGGCGACCTCGCGCGGGTAGACCGCCTCGGTGTCGCTCATCCACGCGCCCAGCAGCGTCCACAGCCCGAGCCTGGCCTCGCGGGTGGTCTCGGAGACAGTGGTCATCCGCAGCTGTCCCTTGTCGTCGTAGGTCTTGTGGCCCTCGACCTGGACGATGTCTTTGCCGTCGAACTCGCCCAGGACGTTCACCGTCGGCCCAGGGCTGTAGATCGTGTAAGGCAGCGGAACCACCCAGGCGATCACGATCAGGGCGACGACGAGCGGCAGGGCGATGAGACCCGCCAGGGTGCGCTGCGTCATAGCGTCACCTTCTCATTCGAGACCAAGTGCACCCTGAGGGCCCCTAAGAGGCATCTCGGTTGACCCGGACCGCGAGCCCGGTCGACCTGTCGAGCGGCGGCTGGGGTGCGGCGTACTTCTTCGAGCGCTCGCGGGTCTTGGCGTTCTCCAGCGCGATGCCGAGGCGTCGGACGACCTCTTCTCGGTCCTCCTCGCGCCCCTCACGCCCCAGGAAAGCGACCCAGGCCATCGCCAGCACGGTGATGACCGCGGAGGGTACGAGCCAGAGCAGGATGTCCACAGTCAGCAATCGTATTTGGTGTCGCCAACAGCGCGCATCAGGGCGCGCCGACCCACTCGTCGGTGCCGTCGGTGAAAACCTGGTGCTTCCAGATCGGCACCTCGGCCTTGAGGGTGTCGATCAGGTCACGGGACGCGGCGAAGGCCTCGCCGCGGTGGCCGGAGGCGGTGGCGACGATGACCGCGATGTCACCGATGTCGAGGTGACCGGTGCGGTGGACGGCGGCGACGCCCGCGACACCGTGATCGGCGGCCACCTTCTCGGCGACCTCCGTCAAGCGCGCGAGGGCGGTCGGATGGGCCTGATAGTCGAGGCCGGTCACGCCCTTGCCGCCGTCGTGATCACGTACGCGGCCGACGAAGAGGGTCACCCCGCCGGATGCGTCGTCGTCGAGAGCGTCCATCACCTCGGTGACGTCGAGCGCGGTCTCCCGGATGTCGAGGAGCTTCACGGCGCCCTTCTTAGGTTCGGCCATGGTGCCAGCCTAATGCTTGCTGACAGCAGCCTTCCGTAACCGCGTAGGCTGGACACATGAGTCAGACCCCAGGTGGCCCCGACGAGCCGGAGGAGCCGGAGAACCCGTTCAAGGGCACGCCCTTTGAGGCGTTTTTCGGTGGTTTCCCGATCGGCGGCGTCGGTGGCAGCCCCGGCGGCATGCCTGACCTGAGCCAGATCTTCGGTCAGATCCAGTCGCTGTTACAGCCCTATGACGGCCCGCTGAACTGGGACGTCGCGATGGACCTTGCCCGCAAGGTCGCCGCATCCACACCCGACCCGACGCCTTCTCAGAAGCAGAAGGACGCGGTCGCCGACGCGATCCAGCTGGCCGACCACTGGCTGGAGGAGACCACCTCCTTCTCCGCGGGCGTGAAGTCCGCAACCGCGTGGTCGAAGGCGGAGTGGCTGGTCAACACGCTGGACGCGTGGAAGCCGCTGATCGAGCCCGTCGCGGCCTCCACGGCGAGTGCGATGAGCGGGCAGCTTCCCGAGGACATGAAGGCCCAGATGGGGCCGATGATCGGGTTCGTCGGCAAGGCGATGGGCGCGTTGTACGCGAACCAGGCCGGCACCGGTCTCGGCCATCTCGCCAATGAGGTCATCTCGGTCTCCGACATCGGCATCCCGCTCGCCGAGACCGGCCAGGCCGCGCTGCTCCCTGTCAACGTCGAGCCCTTCGCCGAGGGCCTGGGCGTCAGCACCGACGACGTGCTGCTCTTCCTCGCCCTGCGCGAGGCCGCCCACCAGCGGCTCTTCGCGGGCGTGCCGTGGCTGCGTGACCATGTCGTCTCCGCGGTCACCGACTACGCCCAGGGCGTCGAGCTCAACATGGAGGCCATGCAGCAGCGGATCGAGGAGCAGATGCGCGGCCTCGACCTGTCTGCGATGCAGGACCCGACGCAGCTGCAGAACATGTTCGAAGAGGGCATGTTCGAGGTGCCCGACTCGCCGGTGCAGAAGGCTGCGCTGGAGCGGCTCGAGATCGTGCTGGCACTCGTCGAGGGCTGGGTCGACGAGGTCGTCGCCCTCGCCACCGCCGACAAGATGCCGGTTGCCGCTCAGCTGCAGGAAGCTGTACGCCGCCGCAGGGCCGCCGGCGGTCCGGCCGAGCAGACCTTCGCGACCCTGGTCGGCCTGGAGCTGCGACCGCGCCGGCTGCGCGACGCGGCCGCGCTGTGGGGATCGCTGCGCACCCGACAGGGCATCGAGGCCCGCGACGGCGTGTGGATGTCGCCCGCGCTGCTGCCGACCTCGGCCGATCTCGACGACCCGCTGGGCTTCCGCGAGGGTGCCGACGCTCCCGACGTGGAGTCGATCGACTTCGACGAGGAGCTCAAGAAGCTGCTCGGCGGAGATTCCGAGGAGTGAGTCTGCACGCTGACGCGCTCGCGAACCTGCGGGCGTGGGATGCCCCGTCGGCTCCGCAGGAGACCCTGCGGCAGCGCTACGTCTCCCATCTCGAGGCCGAGCCGACCGGGGTCTTCAAGTCGTGCGTGCCCGACCACCTGACGGCCTCGTGCCTGGTCCTCTCCGAGGACGGCTCGTCGGTGCTGCTGACGCATCACCGCAAGGCGCGGCGCTGGTTCCAGTTCGGCGGCCACCTCGAGTCCGGGGACCCGACGCTGTGGGCCGCTGCGGCCCGCGAGCTGCGTGAGGAGTCCGGTGTCGCCGGCCTGGAGCCGCTGCCCGGACTGGTGCAGCTCTCCGAGCACCCGGTGCCGTTCTGCGCTCCGTCCGGCGACGTCCACCACCTCGACGTACGCTTCATGGCCGTCGCCCCCTCCGGCGCGGTTCCGGAGGTGAGCGAGGAGTCGCTGGACGTGCGGTGGTGGCCGGTCGACGGCGTCCCCGAACCCGAGGACAACCTGATCGAGCTCATCAAGCTCGCGCAGGCACGCCTCTAGCTCGCGAGCCCGCCGGGCTCGTCCCGAGGGCGGTGTGGGCGGTCGGTCGCCGGCTGGCGGCGAGAGCGGCGGGCGGCTCACCGGCGTACCTGACCGTGTCGCGGGTCAGATGGCTCTGGTCGGCATACCCGTGGCGGGCCGCGACCTCCGCCACGGGAAGACGGCCGAGATCAGCGGCGGCACGCTCGAAACGTACGACGCCCGCGGCCGACTTCGGGGTGAGCCCGACCGTGCGCTGGAAGACGGTCGTGACGTAGCGGTGGCTCCAGCCGGTCTCGGCGACGAGGTCCCGGATACGCACCTGACCTCCGGACCGGGTGATCCGGTCCCACAGCCAGGCGACCAACGGGTCGGCGGGGTCGCCGGCGCGCGCCAGCAGGGTGGCCTGCACCAGGTCGAACCGTCCTCGCCAAGAGCCGGCCTCCGCGAGCTGCTCCGAGAAGGACCGCCCGAGCTCGGGGATCAGGTCCTCGACCGCCATCACCCGACCCGCGAACGCACGACCCGGGACGCCCACCAGCCGGGAGATACCGAGCGGCGTCAGGTAGACCTGCACGCACGCATGGCTGCGCCCCGACCGGGTCGCGACCGGCCCGGACATGAAGCCGGACAGGAACGATCCGTACGTCCCGACGCCCTCCCCCGCGGCGACGTCGACGATCTCGAACGGGTCTCCGAAGGAGAGGACCAGAGGAAGTAGGGTCCCCGCCGGCTGGCGCCGTTCGAGCGGTGCAGCCGACTGCTCGCGGAAGCCGACGACGCCCGCCACCAGGCCCTGCAGACCAGGATGGGTCGGCAGTCGTACGATCTCGCGGGTCACGCCCGTCATGGACCCATGATCGCCGGTCGATTTCTTTCAAGCCAGCCGATTCGGCCGCGGCGCAGGATATGGGCATGAGAAAGCTTGCGATCGTGGAGTTCTTGAGCGTCGACGGAGTGATGCAGGGGCTGGGCTCCCCTGACGAGGACCGGGACGGTGGCTTCGAGCACGGCGGCTGGGGCGGACCGTTCGGCGCCGCCCTCGGGGAGATCCTCTCCCCCGACGTCGGCACCCAGACGTCCGCCTACCTCTTCGGACGGCGCACCTACGACAAGATGGCGGCCTTCTGGCCGACCCAGCCCGACACGGACCCGATGGCGGCGAGCCTCAACTCCAGGCCGAAGTACGTCGCGAGCCGCACGCTCCGCGACCTGACCTGGAGCGGCGCGACCATCCTCGACGGCGACGCCCTCGACGCGGTGGCCAGGCTGAAGACCGACGGCTCGGGAACCGTCGTCGCGCTCGGCAGCGGCGATCTCGTCCGCCAGCTGATGGCTGTCGGCCTCGTCGACGAGCTGCGGCTGTTCGTGCACCCGTTGCTGCTCGGCACCGGCAGGCGACTCTTCGGTGATCTACCGCTGCCGTGCTCGCTGCGGCTCGAGGACATCGCCTCGACGAGCCTCGGTACGGTCGCGCTCACCTACACGACACACCACTAGCCGATCTCTCAGTCGATCTCTCAGTCGATCTCGTCGTCGTCCTCGGAGCCGGGTGGGGCCGGCAGCTTGGTCGCCGCGGACCAGCCGGCGAGGTAGCCCTTGGCGCGTTCGGCCTGGGGGTAGCGGTCGACCCAGGCCCAGAACGCCTCGTTGTGCTTGGGTTCGAAGAGATGGGCGAGCTCATGGACGAGCACGTAGTCGATGACCCAGGCCGGCATGCCGCGCAGCCGGTCGCTGAGGCGGATCGAGCGGTCACCCGGGGTGCAAGAGCCCCAGCGGCTGTTCTGGTTGTCGACCCAGCGAACCGAGTCCGGCTTGGCCAGGCCGCCGAAGTACTGGTCGCTCAAGGCGGCAGAGCGTCGCATCAGGTCGTCGTCGCTGGGCTTTCGGCGCCGCTCGGCCTTCTCCAGCCGGGCGACCATCTGCTCGACCCACTCGGACTCCTCGCGCTGCGACATCGCGGCCGGGATCATCACGATGATGCGGTCGCCGTCACGGTAGGCAGAGACCGTACGCCGACGCCGTTTGCTGCGGCGTACCTCGATCTCCGGGCCGTCCATGTCTTCAGAAACTACCTGTTCGCCCAGGCCAGCAGGCGGTCCCGCGGCCAGGTGTTGACGATCCATTCCTCTTCGATACCCGCCGCTTCCGCTCGTTCGCACCCCAGGACGAGGAAGTCGAGCTGGCCCGGGGCATGTGCGTCCGAGTCGATCGAGAAGAGACAGCCGATGTCACGTGCGAGCTCGAGAAGCCTGGTCGGCGGGTCTCTGCGCTCGGGTCGTGAGTTGATCTCGACGGCGACCTGGTGCTCGGCGCACGCCTCGAAGACCTTGCGGGCGTCGAACTGGCTGCCGGGGCGGGTGCCGCGGTTGCCGGTGACCAACCGACCGGTGCAGTGGCCGAGCACGTTCATCCTCGTGGTGGAGACCGCCGCGACCATCCGCTTGGTCATCAGGTCCTTGTCCATCTTGAGCTTGGAGTGGACGCTCGCGACCCGAAGCTCGAGCTTCTCGAGCATCTCGTCGGTCTGGTCGAGGCTGCCGTCGTCGAGGATGTCGACCTCGATCCCTTTCAGCAGGGTGAACCCGTGCCCGGCGAGATGGTCGTTGACCGCGTCGACGACGCCGAGCTGGCGCTCCAGGCGGGCGGCGCTGAGGCCGTTGGCGATGGTCAGGCGTGGGCTGTGGTCGGTGAGCACCAGGTAGTCGTGACCCAGCTCGATCGCGGTGAACGCCATCTCCTCGATCGGCGAACCGCCGTCGGACCAGTCGGAGTGGCTGTGCAGGTCGCCCCGGATCCGGCTCCGCAACCCCTCCCCCGACCCTGCCGCGGTCAGCGCGCCGCCGTGGAACTGCTCGGTCTCCAGAAGCCGCTGCGGAACCTCGCCGCGCGCGGCCTCGGCGATGACCTTGGCCGTGCTCGCGCCGACCCCGCTCAGCTCGGTCAGGGTGCCCTCGTCCGCCCGGCGGCGTACGTCGTCGTCGGAGAGGGGAAGGATCGCTGCCGCCGCGGTGCGGAACGCCTTCACCTTGTAGGTGTCCTCACGGCCGCGCTCGAGCAGGAACGCGATCCGACGCAGGGCCGCGACGGGGGACAACGCCTCGCCTACCAAATCTTCCTCCAACTATTTTCTCCTCCACAGCCGGTAAGGAGCGCTTTTCCCAGGTCAAGGTCTTGATTCAACCGAAGACTCGCATCCCAAGACCATGGTTACCCACAGGAACGGGCATGTCATCCACCGGATGTCCCCAAGCAAAGCGGGGTTGTCCACATCTTGTCCACAAGGATCGCGGAGTGGGACGTTGACGTGCACCACCATCCTCTTTAGGTTCGATGTCAGTGGGACCCCCGGCGCCGCCGGACGGCCTTCGCAAGGGGAAGGCGAAGGACGATCCAGGCACCGGGGGTCCCTCCAGTTTTCGAGCGACCCGGGTCTCGCGGCGAAAGACGTCCGCGTCGTCGTCGCGAGAGTCTCCGATGCACCATCGAAAGCCCCGATTCCCCCGGTATCACGCCAACACGCCGAGACTCGCTCGGTAGCCCGTGTTGCCGCCGTGAGCGCCGCGTGTCGTAGGGTCGAGGCGGCTCGCCATGGCGAGCTTCCGACGGGCTTCCCTGACCACCCCGTCGCGACGACCAGTTACATAGAGGCAAGGAGGCCGTCATGGCGGAGACCTGGAGCGGCGAGTTCTACTGCGTGAAGTGCAAGGAGAAGCGCGAGGCAACCGGTGAGATTCGGGTGAACGACAAGGGCACCAAGATGGCCAAGGCCGTCTGCCCCGTCTGCAGCACCAACCTCAACCGGATCCTGGGCAAGGCCTGAGCACTCTCAGTTCATCCTGAGCCCACGCGGCGGCGTCCCCCGGCAGTTCCGGGCGGCGCCGCTGCCACGTTTTGCCGAAGCGTCACTCCCGTCGGCCGAGGCGTCACGCCCGTCGGCCGAAGCGTCACCCAAGTGCCAACTCGGCCGACGCGGGTGACGTCTCGGCAGGTTATCCACAGGGTCTGTGGATTGTCGGTGCAGGAATTCTGGCGCGGTGTGAGACTCCCGGCATGAACACGCGCTACCGGATTCGGCCGGGGTATGTGGCCGTACGACGTGATGAGACCCGACTCCAGATCGGCATCGACCCACCGCGGCGAGCGGTCGTGCAGGACGGCGTGGAGGTACGCCGCCTGCTGACCGATCTCGCCGCCGGACGGGCGGTCGAGCCCGATCACCTGCCCGGACGACACGCGATGCAACAGCTCGGCAACGCCGGGCTGCTGACGGACGCGGACGGCGAGGAGCCGGCACCACCGGTCGGCTTCGACGGGCCGCCGGCGATGATCTCGGCGGCTCGGGCAGTGCTCGGACCAGCACCGGCGCCGAGCGACCCGGGCATCGTCGTGCTTCTCTCCGAGGGACCGCTGGATCGCGAGCGCGCCGACGAGCTGGTCCGCGACGGACGGGCTCACCTCGTCGTCGAGAGCGGGCCCGACACCTGGTCGGTGGGCCCGCTGGTCGTACCCGGTGTGACGGCGTGCCTGCGGTGCGTCGATGCGGCCCTCGCCGAGGAGGACGACCGGCGTGCGGTGATCGTGAGCCAGCTCGTCGGCATCGAGGTGCCGGGCGATCCCCTGCTGCAATCGCTCGCGCTCTCCTGGGCCGTACGCGACGCCCGCACCTATCTCGCCGGCCGCACTCCGGCCTCGTGGTCGGCGTCGGTGAGCCTCACCCGTGATGACGCCCCCGCGATCCGGCCGTGGCTTCGGCACCCCTACTGCGGCTGCGCCTGGGACCTGATCGCAGCAGCAGGGGCCGAGACCGGCGACCCGGCTTGACCAGGCTCCGTGACCTCCGGCACCCTTGCCGCATGGTCACGAAGAGCGCGCTGCGACGACGAGGCTCGGGTCTCTGACCCCGCCTTCGCGTCAGCCTGCCCTCTTCACCTCCTAGGACCGCTCGTGCACCAGCACACCCTCGCCCTGTCCGCACACCTGCAGGACGCCGTCGTCACCTGCTTCGGCGACACCTACGCCGGGATCGATCCCGAGCTGCGGCCGGCCACCCGGCGCGAGTTCGGGCACCTCCAGTCCAATCTCCCGCTGCGGCTGGCCGGCCCGCTCGGCCTGCCGCCGCGGGAGATCGGCGCGCGCCTGATCGACGCCGTGGATCCCGGCGGGCTGGCCACCCTCGAGCTCGCCGGCGCCGGCTTCATCAACATCACCTGGTCCCCCGACGTCCTCGGCGCGGCCGTCGGCGACCTGTTCACCGACCCGCACCTGGGCGTACGCACGCCCGAGACCCGGCAGCGGGTCGTCGTGGACTACTCCTCCCCCAACGTCGCCAAGCAGATGCACGTCGGTCATCTGCGCTCGACGGTCATCGGCGACTCCCTGGCCCGGGTGCTCACCTACGCCGGCCACGAGGTCGTCCGGCAGAACCACCTCGGCGACTGGGGGACACAGTTCGGCATGCTCGTCGAGGAGCTGCTCGGGGAGGGTCTCCGCGACCCCGCGGCGGTGTCGGGTCTGGACATGGCCGAATTGCTCGCGCTCTACCAGCGGGCCAAGGCGCGCTTCGACGACGACCCAGGCTTCGCCGACTCTGCACGGCGGCGGGTGGTCGCGCTCCAGTCCGGCGAACCGACCACGCTCGCCCTGTGGCAGGCGCTGGTCGACGCCTCGATGGCAGAGTTCGACGCCGTCTACGGCCGGCTCGGCGTGCTCCTGACCGGCGACGACTTCGACGGCGAGAGCCGCTACAACCCCCAGCTCCCGGGCATCGTCGACGACCTCCGGACCTCGGGCCTGCTGACCGAGTCGGCCGGCGCCCAGGTCGTCTACCCCGACGGCTTCACCGGCCGCGACGGCGCAGCGCTGCCGCTGATCGTGCGGAAGGCCGACGGCGGATTCGGGTACGCCGCGACCGACCTCGCCACGATCCGGCACCGCGTCGACGACCTGGCCGTCGACCGGGTCGTCTACGTCGTCGACCACCGGCAGAGCCAGCACTTCGACATGGTCTTCGCCGTCGCTCGTGCCGCGGGCTGGCTGCCCGAATCGGTGGAGGTCCAGCACATCGGCTTCGGCACCGTGCTCGGCCCCGACGGCCGGCCGTTCAAGACCCGCTCGGGCGAGACGGTGACGCTGACCGCACTGCTCGACGCAGCCGAGGAGGCAGCCGCGGCCAGCTACGCCGGCCCCGAGGTCGTACGCGCCGTGGCCAACGCCGCGGTGAAGTACGCCGACCTCTCCAACCACCTCGCCCGCGACTACGTCTTCGACCTCGCCCGGATGTCGGCCACCACCGGGGAGACCGGACCGTATCTGCAGTACGCCCACGCCCGGGTGAGCAGCATCCTCGCGCAGGCGCCGCAGCAGGCGTATGCCGTCGGCACCCCGTCCCATCCGGCCGAGCAGCGGCTCGCGCTGGAGCTGACCGGGTTCGCGCCGGTGGTCGCCAAGGTCGCCGACACCCTGGAGCCGCATCACCTGACTGCGTACCTCTATGGCCTGGCGACCGCGTTGACGGGGTTCTACGAGAGCTGTCCGGTGCTCAAGGCGGAGGGTGAGGTCAGGCAGACCCGGCTCGCGTTGTGCGAGGCGACCCGGCGAGTGCTGTCAGCAGGACTCGGGCTCCTCGGGATCGAGGCGCCTCGGAGGATGTGAGGAGGTCGCGCGCGTGACCTCCTGGCTCAGGACCACCAGTCGGAGTCGAGCTTGGCTTCCATGGAGCGCACGTGACGACGCGAGCAGGCCTCGCAGAACGACTTCGCACGCCCACGCTCAACCGCGGTGGTCCAGGCCAGGAGGCGCTTGGGGTCGGCCTCGTAGCATCCGCAGAAATCGCAGGTCTTCATGGCTCAACGATAGGTCGCGATCCTGCGGTTCCGAGGGCACAACACCGAAATTCTGGATCACCTCGAGGTCAGCGCCGTGTTACCTGTGGGAGGGCAGGACGCAGGCCGTGTCGAGGCCCAGAACGTGGTTGAGCCGCCCGAAGGCCAGCCACGACCCCAGACACATGCTCAGCTCGACGATCTCGGCGTCGCTGTAGTGGGCGGACATCCGGTCCCAGAAGGACTGGTCGATGCCATGGTGGTCTGTCGCGTAGCGTTCTGCGTACTCGGCCGCGAGTCGGGTCCGGTCGTCGAACGCGTCCGTCGTACGCCACTCCTCGACCGCCCCGGCGAACGACTCCTCGACCACCTGTCCGTCTCGCTCGGTGCGCCAGTCGAGGCAGAAGATGCACCCGTTGATCTGCGCGATCCGCAGGCGGGCGGCCTCGAACTCGCGAAGGCCGAGCGTGGTGTGCTCGTAGACCGCGAGCGAGAGGCCGGCGGCGGCCGGCCCGATCCCGGGGACCATCTCACCCCAGACGTACGCGATCGGGTCCTTGTCCTCGGGGACGTCGATGATCATGCGGTCACACCTTCCTGGGCGGTCCTGGCCGCGCCGAGCCTGCCGGTCGCCGGACGCAGGGGGACGTCGAGCGCGTCGTAGAGGCCGGGGTCTGCGTCGATGAGCCATTCGATCGCGCCGACCAGGCGGCCGACGGCGGTGGCGTTGCCACCGGCCGCCCGGTTGCCGGCCTCGTCGGTCGCCTCGATCGTCACCTCGATCCGCGGATCGCCCTCGATGATCACCCGGTGGGCACCGTCACCGTCGGGTGGCGTGGGCCAGTCTGGCGCGCAGGAGGGATGGATGCGGGTGACGTGCTCGATGACGATGAGCGGCTCCCCGCCGACGATCCCCTGGACCTCGAAGCGCACAGCGCCTTGGGTGCCCTTCTCGAACTCACCCATCGACTCGGTGCTCACGGTCTCGTCCAACGGGAGCCGCTCGACGGTCTCCCGGATCTCGTCGAGCTCGACCTCGAGACCCCGAGCGATCAGCCGGACTTGGCCGCCCCACACCATCGTCGGCACGGTTGCCGCGAGCATCGGGGCGTCGTAGTCCATCGGCTGCCCCATCCCGACGAGATAGCGGACGGAGTCGGGCTGGTCGTAGGTGGAGTAGTCGAAGATCTCCTGGCAGCGGACGACGTCCACGGTGCTGCCCAGGCCGCTGACCAGCAGCGGCAGCACGTCGTTCCCCCACCCCGGGTCGACACCGGAGACGAAGAGCGACCCGCCGCCCTCGGCGATCGCGGCCAGCACCGGCTCGCGCATCTCCGGCGGAGCGTTGCGCTGGTCGTAGAGCGCGTAGAGGGCGGGCGTGACGACCACCGCGCCGGTCCCGAGCGCTCGCACGATGTCGGCGAGGGCCTCGTCCGGGCGGATGTCGCCCGATGCGGCGTACACCACCGCCTGCGGACGGGACGCGAGCACCGAGTCGATGTCGTCGGTGGCGGCGACGGCGAGGTCACGGCCGAGCTCCGCGAGATCGCCCGCGTCTCGGCCGACCTTCTCGGGGTCGTGGACGAGCACGCTCGTCAGCTCGAGACGTGGATGTGCGTCGACCGCGCGGATGGCGAGTCGACCGATATTTCCTGTGCCCCAAACGCATGCGGTGACCATGCGATCTCCCTTGCTGGTTTGCGTGAATGTTGCGAAACCCGTGACACCCCCACCGGCATACTAGAACATGTTCTAGGAATCAGTGATGAAAAGGGAGGTCATCTTGAGCAACACACCACGAGAGGACAGGTCGCGAGGCCTGTCACGCCGAGGGTTCGTGCTCGGCGCGGGCTCACTGGCTGGTGTCGGGATGCTGGGAGGAGCATTCGGAGCCGGCCCGACATGGGCATCAGCTGCGGCGTCATCGATCGGCAACGGCGCGCAGGTCCCGGTGCTGGTCATCGGCACCGGCTACGGCGGCTCGGTCGCGGCCCTGAGGCTGGCCCAGGCCGGCATCAACGTCCACATGGTCGAGATGGGCCAGGACTGGGCCACGGTCGCCCCCGGGAGCGACGGCAAGATCCATCCGAAGATCACCAGCCCGGATCACCGCGCCTTCTGGATGCGCACCCGAACCAAGCAGCCGCTCAGCAACTTCCTCGGGTTCCCCATCGACAAGAACATCACCAAGCACGCAGGCATCCTGGACGCCGAGGACTTCGCCGGCATCTCCGTCTACCAGGGACGCGGTGTCGGCGGTGGCTCCCTCGTCAACGGAGGCATGGCCGTCACGCCGAAGCGGGAGAACTTCGGAACCATCCTCCCTTCGGTGGATGCCGCGGAGATGTATTCCACCTACTACCCGCGGGCCAATGCCGCCCTCGGCGTCGGATCCATCGACCCCGACTGGTTCGAACGGACCTCCTACTACCAGTACTCACGCGTGGGCCGGAAGCACGCTCAGCGCTCAGGCTTCGCGTGGACGTTCGTCCCGGACGTGTACGACTGGAACTACATGATGGCCGAGGACAACGGCAGCGTCCCGAAGTCGGCACTGGCCCAGGAGGTCATCTACGGGAACAACCACGGCAAGAAGACGCTGCCGAAGACGTACCTCGCTCAGGCGGCCGCCACCGGGAAGGTCACGATCTCCTCCCTGCACCGGGCCACGTCGGTCCGGCCCGCAGCAGCCGGTGGATACGACGTCGTCCTGGAGCAGATCAACACCGCCGGCGACGTGGTGGCGACGAAGACGGTCAATGCGGGCAAGGTGTTCTTCGCGGCCGGAAGCGTCGGTACGAGCAAGCTGCTGGTGAAGCTGAAGGCGACCGGCGCACTGCCCGCTCTGAACGGCGAGGTCGGCCAGGGATGGGGCGACAACGGCAACGTGATGGTCGGGCGGGCCAACCACATGTGGGACGCGACCGGCGACGTACAGTCGACGATCCCGTGCTCGGGCATCGACAACTGGGACGCCGGGGGTGCCTTCGCCGAGGTCGCTCCCCTGCCTGCCGGGCTCGAGACGTACGCATCCTTCTATCTCGCGATCACCAAGACCCAGCGCCGAGCGGCCTTCAGCTACAACTCGACCACGGGCAAGGTCGACCTGTCGTGGCAGACCGCGTGGAAGCAGGACTCGATCTCGATGGCGAAGACGATCTTCGACAAGATCAACAGGACGGAAGGGACGATCTACCGGACCGACCTCTTCGGCGCCAGCAAGATCTGGGGCGACCACCTGACCTACCATCCGCTGGGCGGCGCCGTCCTGAACAAGGCGACCGACAACTACGGCCGGCTGCACGGTTACAGCGGTCTCTACGTCATCGACGGCTCGCTCGTCCCGGGCAACACGAGCGTCAACCCGTTCGTCACGATCACCGCCCTCGCGGAGCGGAACATCGAGAGGATCATCGCCACCGACCTCTGACCTGCCGGAGACAGATGTCGGGGCATATGCAGGACCGGCCAGTCCGAGGGTTTCTCGGACTGGCCGGTCATCTTCCACACCCGCGATCAGAGGGGTGAGGCATGGGGTCCCATGGGGGACTTAGAGCGCGCGGGCTAGAGCCAGCTTCGCCTGGACGGCGGCTCGCTCGGCCTTGCGGCCCAGGCGAGCGGCCTTGACGAGGGCATGGCCTCGCCGCAGTTCACGCGCCTCTCCCAGGCGCGCGGACATTTGTGCGCGCGCCAGGTCTTCGTTAAGCAAGTTCATCTGAGTGCTCCGTACTCGGTTGGTGTTCATGTCTGTTGATTCTCCTGCTGGTCAGCGGGCTCCGGCGCCCATGGTCATCACGATCGGGTTCATGGCTGTTTGCCTTTCGTCGTTGAAACGCTGCTGGTGCTGAGGTGCTCGGTCGTTCAGGCGGCGTCCTTGCGGGGCCGGCCACGGGGCCGCTTGCGGGGGATCACCTTCCCCTGCAGGAGCAGCTGGCCGCCCCAGACGCCCCAGGGCTCACGGCGGTCGAGAGCGCTGGCGAGGCAGAGCGGCTGCACGGGGCAGGTCGCGCAGAGCGTCTTGGCGAACTCGACGTCGGCAGGAGACTCGGCGAACCACAGCTCGGGGTTGTTGACCCGGCAGGGCAGCTGGTCCTCGTCGTAGCGGTTGGCTCGGTCGTGGAGAACGCCGAGAGTGGTCCCGACAGGCTCGACGGTCTCGAGAATGCTGGTCATATGTACACCTCCTTTGTGACTGATCGCGGGTTGTGAGAAACAGAAAGGCCGCGGATCCCGGGTTTCGGGTTCCGCGGCCTGGAGGCTGCTGTGACTACATCGTTCTATGTAGTCGGACAGCTCCAGGCTCGAATCCCGTGGGACTTGACCTTGATGGCATCCGCCTGCGGGGACACGAGTCCCTCGACGCGAATGCCGTAGCCAGCGCCCATAAAGGCACCAGCAGCCGGGGTGGACAGCTCGGGGTGGCCGCACGCGGACATGGCGAAGCCATTGATCGGCGTCTGGATCCCAGTCGTGTTGATTGCGATCTTCATTGGGGCCACCTCCTTCGGGGCTGTCGGGCGCGCCTCATCAGCGCGCGGTTTTACTTGATGAAGGAACAGTAACCGGCCGGGCAGGTCGGCCGCAAACGATTAAACCGGTTGATTTCGACGAATTTGTGTGGAGAGTTTTCAGCGCCCCGCGGCGATGACCTCAAGGACTTCCGCGCCGTACGTCTCCACCTTGCTGCGGCCGATACCGGCGATGCGCTGCAGATCCTGGAGCGTGTCCGGCTTCTGCTCGGCGATCTGCTCCAAGGTGGCGTCGGTGAAGACCACGAACGCCGGCTTGCGGACTGCCTCGGCGGTCTCCTTGCGCCACTGCTTCAGCCGGCCGTAGAGCTCCTCGTCGTAAGGCGCATCGCAGCCCTCGTGACGCCCCATCCGTTTCTCGGCCGCCGAGCCGAGGGGTCCGCCACACGTCTTGCACATCCGCGCCTTGCCGGAGCCGGGACGTCGCGTCGGCGCCGCTGCTCGGGCCGGCCGCAGCGGGTCGAGGAACCGCGACGGTCTGCGTCGTGCGGCCTGGCCCGGCTGGCGGGCCAGCGCCCAGGAGAGTGTGAGGTCGACGCGCGCCCGGGTGAGCCCGACGTAGAGCAGCCTGCGCTCCTCCTCGATCTCGGCCGGCGTCGGCTCCTCGCCACGGAGGATGAACGGCATCGTGCCGTCCTGGAGGCCGACCAGGAAGACCGAGTCCCACTCGAGCCCCTTGGCGGCGTGGAAGGTCGCCAGGGTCACCCCCGACGGCACCGGCGCATGCTGCTCCGCCGCGCGGCGGTCGAGCTCGGCGACCAGACCGGCGAGGTCGCCTCCTGACGCCGCGAAGGTGCGCGCCTGATCGATCAGCGCCTGCCAGGACTCCCATCGGTCACGGGTCTGTCCGCGGCCCTCGGGCGGCTCGGAGGTCCAGCCCATCCCGGCCAGGATGCCGTGGACCGACTCAAGCAGCTCGTCCCCGAAGACGGCTCCCTGGCCGCCTCGCGCCGCGCCCCGGATCCGGGTCACCGCCTCGCGGACCTCGGGACGGTCGAAGAACCTGGCCGCGCCACGGAGGACGTAGGGGATCCGGCGCGCGGTGAGAGCGTCCTCGTAGGCCTCCGACTGGGCGTTGATCCGGAACAGGATCGCCATCTCGTGGTAGGCCTTGCCGGCCTGGTGCAGACGAAGGATCTCGGCGGCTACACCTTCGGCCTCGGCCACCTCGTCGGGCTGCTCGACGTGCTCGACGGCAGGCCCGGCGTCACGCTGCGCCTGCAGCTGGACACCGGCGCTCGGCGTACCTTCCAGGATCTTGTTCGCGGCCTTCACCACCTGCGGGGTGGAGCGGTAGTTGCGGACCAGCTCGACCGAGGTGGTGCCGGAGTGCTTCTTCGGGAAGTCACGCAGGTAGCTGGCGTCGGCGCCGGCGAAGGTGTAGATCGTCTGGGCCGGGTCGCCGACGACGCAGATCTCGCTGCGTCCCCCCAGCCAGAGGTCGAGCAGCGCCGACTGCAGCGGCGAGACGTCCTGGAACTCGTCGACCGTGAACCACTTGTATTGCCGCCGGACCTGCGCCGCGACCCGCTCGTCGTGCTCCAGGAGCCCTGCGGTCAGCAGCAGCACGTCCTCCATGTCCATGCGTGCCTGGGTGCGCTTGACGTCCTCGTACGCGGCGTAGATGTGTCCCACCATCGACGGCGTCAGCCCACCGACCTCCCGACCCCTCGCCTCGGCCGACTTCGGGTAGTCGTCGGGGTGCACGTTGGACACCTTCGACCACTCGATCTCCGAGGCCAGGTCACGGGCCTGGGCCTGGTCGACGTTGATCCGCTGCCGCTGGGCAGCGGCTCTGATGAGCGGGATCTTCGACTCGGTCAGGTTGGGCAGCTCGGTGCCGTAGACCTTGGGCCAGAAGAACCGCAGCTGGCGCAGGGCGGCGGAGTGGAAGGTGCGCGCCTGGACCGCGCCGGCGCCCATCGCGCGCAGCCGCTGCCGCATCTCCCCCGCGGCCCGGGTGGTGAAGGTGACCGCGAGGACCTCTTGGGGCGCGTAGAGCCCGGTGGCGACGCCGTAGGCGATCCGGTGGGTGATCGCCCGGGTCTTCCCCGTCCCCGCACCCGCCAGCACCCGGACCGGACCGCGCAGCGCCTCGGCGACCCGTCGTTGTTCGGGGTCGAGGGCGTCGAGAAGGGACTCTGGGGTCATCGGGCGGACAGGGTTCAATTGGGAATGGCTCCTGGGCATGGGAACGTTAGGGGTTCGGGACCAACCCTATGGGCCCGCACCGACAGTCTGATGAGGAGAGCCGGATGAGCTTCACGATGTACACCACGCCCTGGTGCGGATACTGCAAGCGGCTGATGAGCCAGCTCGGGCGTGAGGGCATCGAGTACGACATCGTCGACATCGAGCAGGTCCCCGAGGCCGCCCAGATCGTCGAGAAGGTCAACGGCGGCAACCAGACCGTCCCCACGCTGGTCTACTCCGACGGCACCGCGATGACCAACCCGTCGATCGCTCAGGTGAAGACGAAGCTCGCCGAGCTGGCCTGACCCTTCGTCAGGCCTCGATCACCACGATCCGGGCAGCTCTCCGCCGTACCACTCCTCGACCAGCGACCGGCTGATCGAGATGCCGCTGGGCAGCTTGATCTCGCCGCTCTCGGCGACGGCAGCGAGCTCCGCGCGGGTGAACCAGCGCGCCTCCCGGATCTCGTCCTCGTCGACGATGATCTCGGTCGATGCCGCCCGCGCGAAGAAGCCGAGCATCAGGCTGGCCGGCAGCGGCCAGGGCTGGTTGCCGAAGTAGTCGACCTGCCCGACGCGTACGCCGACCTCCTCGGCGACCTCGCGACGGACCGCGTCCTCGAGCGACTCCCCCGGCTCCACGAAGCCGGCGAGGGTGGAGAAGTTGGGCGCCGGCCAGCGGGTGTGGTTGCCGAGCAGGCAACGCTCCTCGTCGCTCCCCGGCTCCCCCGACGTCACCAGCATGATCACCGCCGGATCGGTGCGGGGGAAGATCACGTGTCCCTCCGCGCAGGCCAGCTCGTGACCGGCCGCGCGCGGCTGGAGCCTCCCCCCGCAACGCGAGCAGAACCGGGTCGCGCGGTGCCACTCGGCCAGGCCGATCGCATGCATCAAGAAGCTTGCCTCGGTCGTGTCTGCGAGCATGGCCGAGAAGAGCCCGCGCAGGTCGCGCCAGGTCTCGCCGGCCTCCTCACGCCCGGTGAGCACCGCGAACCGTGCACCTTCGTGGGTGTCGCCGAGGAGCACCCGGATCCCGTCCGGAGAATCCGCCGGCGTACGCCACCTCACTCGCGCCCCGGCCGCCGGCTCGACCCTGTTGCCGGCGACCACGAGGACTCTCGTGGACTGGTCGGCCCAGGTCTTCTCGACCCAGCCGTCGTCGGCGCGGAGATGGCCGGAGCGGTCGTGAGGGTCCTGGGTGATTTGCAGATGGATGGGCAGCTTCGGGGAGTCCACCCAGCAGAGCCTATGAGGTGGGTATATGTTCCGCCGCGTGGATCGGTTCTGGCGCATCGCCGCTGTCGTCTCCGTCGTGGTCGCTCTTGCGATCAACGTCTACGTCGCCTGGGGCTCCAGCCTCTCGTTCATGTACGACGAGATCGGCACCGTCATCCATGGGCGGACCGTGCTCGGCCTCGACTCACCGCAGCTGAACACTCCCGGCTACTACCCCGGATGGGGCGTGCTGCTGGCCCCGCTGTGGCTGATCACCTCGAACGTGTTCACGTTCTACAAGATGGCGATCGTCGTCGGTCTGGTGATCAGCATGGTCACGATCTGGCCGCTGGCCCGGGTCGCGGTGCGCCTCAGCGGTGTCACGCCGGCGCAGGGCGTGGTCGCCGGCGCCACCGTGATGGCGTTGCCGCCGCGAGCGATCCAGGCCGACTACATCCTCTCTGAGCGGCTGATCACGCTGCTCGTCGTGGTGGCGACCCTGGTCGCGTTCCGGCTCTGGGACAAGCCGACCTACCGCGGCGTACTCCTGCTCAGCCTGCTCACCGGTCTCTCGCTCTTCTCCCACGCCCGCATGCAGGTCTTCGTCGCCGCGGTCGCACTGTGGCTGGTGTGCTTTCTCGTCCACAGCCTCCTGGCTCGCAAGCGACGGGTCGCCCTCATCACGCTGGTCGGTCTCGTCGCCACCGGTCTGCTCGCCGTGGTCGCCAACAAGGCCGCGCTCTGGTTCCACGCGCAGCTGGTGCCGTGGAAGTTCATCCAGGCGCAGGGCTTCTTCGAGAAGGTCCTCGAGGCCAACCCCCGGTTCTGGGTCAACACCTTCGCCGGCGAAGCCTGGACGCAGATGGTCGGCAGCCTCGGCGTCGTGGTCGTCGGCCTGGTCGTGGTGACCGCGATGTTCTGGAAGGAGCTGCGGTCACGGCAGGTCGGACCGGCTGGGTTCGTGCTGATCGCCGCCGGGTCGATGTATGTCCTCAGCTGCCTGAACTGGGGCAACGAGTACTCGCTGTTCACCATGGAGTGGCGCCGCTTCGACTACTGGATCTACGGGCGCTACATCGACCCGCTCTTCGCGGTCCTCGTGCTGGCCGGGGTGTGCGCGGCGATCCAGGCCGTACGCTCCCGGGCGGTCCTCCTCTGGACCTGGGTGATCGCCGCTGGGATCTCGTTGGTGACCATCTTCGTCGTCGCCCCCGACGCACCCACCTGGGCCTACACCACACCGGCGCACATCCCGGGCGCGATCCCGTTCTGGTGGGCGCTTCCCGACGGCCAGTTCCCCCAGCCCGGCCCGATCCCGTCGTTCACCAACGACAACCGCTTCTGGCTGATCGCGACACTGTGTGCCCTGGTGCCACTGGCGATCTGGACGCTCCTCGCCCTGATCTCACGGGTGACGGACCGGGTGCGCTCGGTGGTCGTGACCGCGCTCGTCCTGGTGCTCGGCACCACCGCCTCCGCCGTCGCAGACGTGGGCTCCGACCGGTTCCACGACCGCTTCGATCACGCCACCCCGGTCATCAACGACCTCCGCTCGATCCTCGCCGAGCACCCCGACGCGGTCGTCGCCTACGACAACAACTGCCCGCGTCGCCGCCAGTCTATGAACTCCGAGCGCAACTGGCTGATGTGGTGGATGCTCCCGACCATCGTGGAGCGCGAGTGGGAGTGGGGCGATGACATCGTCTTCTCCTGCCCGGACGGCGAGCCGGCGTTCGTCACCGGGGCGGTGATGCTGCGTGAGCGGCCGTTCCCGCTGGCCACCGTCTGGATTCTTCCCGGCGACCTGCTCGATTCGTTGCGAGAGTCGGGGGAGCTTCCTGAGGTTGCTCGGACGGTTGAGTAGGCCGGGTGAGTCTCGGGTGAGCCGCTCGGGCGAGTCGCTCGTTCCGGCGCGCTTCTGGTACCGAGATTTTGGGGCTGGGCTGGGCCGCCACACGCACCCACGGCAGGTGACCGCCCCACGCCTCCATCGGACGGGGAGGCCTCAGCGATGAACGAACGTTCATTCACATCCACAGGGCGAACGCACGTTCATTCACCCGCCACACGCCCCACCTGCCGGACGAGTCCCGCGCGAACGAACGTTCATTCGCCTCCCACGCCGTGACCAACCAAAGCCCCCGCGCCACACCCCTGCCGCCGACCCGATAGCCAGCCAAATTTCTCGCCGACGGCCGGTGTCAAGGATCGCCGCAGGCGACCGGCGAAGCCGGCGGCCGCAGGCCGTCCTTGACTCCGGACGGCGGCGAGAACACCCTCCAAGAACGGGTCGGCGGCAACCCCAGCCACAAACAACGACCCCCAAACGCGCGCCGAAAAGAAGCGGCTACCGATCCCCGCCTACGATCCGCTCCAACTCCTCCCGACCAGGAAGAGCAGGAGGCTCGACGAGCCGCCCAGAGCGCACGTAGTAGAACGCCGCCCGGACCCGCGACAACGGGACCCCCATCAGCTCGGCCCACCCGAGCCGATACAGAGCCAGCTGAAGAGGATCGGCGTTCTGGGTCTGGTTGGTCTTCCAGTCGATGATCAGGAAGGAACCGTCGGGCTCCTGGTAGACCGCATCGATCCGGCCGCGCACCACCTGACCGGCCAGGACGATCGCGAAGGCGGCCTCGACCCGGAACGGGGGGCGGTCGGCGAACGGGCCCTGCTCGAAGGCGGCGATCACCTCTTCGAGACCGGACTCGTCCTCGATGCCGTGGTCGGCACGACCGGGCAGGTCGTCGGGGTCGAAGAGGTCCTGCTGGCCGAAGCGGGCCTCGACCCAGGCGTGGAACCGGGTGCCGAAGCGGGCCTGGGAGGAGGGTTTGCGGGGCATCGGGCGGACCAGGTCGGCGGCGAAGCCGAGCGGGTCGTCGCGCAGCTTCGACATGGCGGTGGCCGACAGCGACGACGGCAGGGGTACGACCACTTCCGGGGCGCGCTCGCGCTCCGCCTCGGTGAGCAGCCGCTCGATCTCCTCGTCCCACTGGTTCACCGTCTCGAGCAGGGTGAGGTCGTCGAGATCGTCGGGTCCCGGGCCGACCTCGCGGACCAGCCTGGCCGCTTCCAGGCGGCGCTCCACCTCGGGGGTGTGGTGGTTGATCGGCCAGGGCAGGTCGACCTCCTGCGCAGCGTAGGGACTCTCCTCCTCGCCCTTCACAACCACGTCGGCCCACCGGTCGGGCTTGGCACCCCACTGGAGCAGTGCCTCGCGGGTCTTCTCCACGTAGAGCGACGGCCCCCGCCCCTCCTTCAGGGACGGCGACCAGCGCCAGCACGAGACGAACTGGACGTGGCGGGCGCGGGTCCAGGCGACGTACGCCAGCCGGAGCTCCTCGACCCGCTCGTGCTCCTTGCGCTCGGCGAGGAGGCCGTCGATCGAGTCGGCGTCGTGGCCCTGAAGCTGCGGCAGGTCGTCGCGGTCACCGCGGAGCGCGGCGGGCATGACCGAGGGTACGGTCAGCCAGGAGGATCGCGTCTGGCCGGTGGGGAACTTCTTGTGAGTGACGCCGACCAGGAAGACGACGTCCCACTCCAGCCCCTTCGCGCGGTGGACGGTGAGCAGCTTGACCGAGTCGGCCTCCGACGGGGTGGCGACGTCGAGACCCTGGCCGTATTCATCCTCCGCCTCCAGGTAGGCCAGCAGCGCAGCCAGGGTGACCTGGCCGTCGAGACCTTCGAACTCGGCGACCGCCTGCACGAAGAGGTCCAGGTTGTCGCGCCGGGCAGAGGCTGCCGGGGAGACCGAGGCGGCCAGCTCGACGTCGATGCCGGTGACCTCGATGATCCGCCGGACCAGGTCGAGGAGCGGCTCGTTGACCGCGCGCCGTAGCCCGCGGAGCTCGTCGGCGAGCAGCTTGAAGCGTTCCCTGGCCTGCCGAGAGTAGTCGTAGTCAGAAGGCTCACCGGGATCTTCCAGCGCGTCGTTGAGCGAGGGGATCTCGGTGGGGTCCGTGCCCTCGACGGCCGCCTCCAGCTGGCGCTCGACGTCGGCGAACTCCTCCGCACCACCGACGACCCCTGCCAGGTCACGTGACCTGCGGCCGAGGATGGCCAGGTCACGAGGACCGATCGCCCAGCGCGGGCCGGCGAGCAGGGTGAGCAGCGCGGCGTTGGCGGTGACGTCGTGGAGCAGCTCCATGGTGGCCACCACCTCGGCCACCTCGGGCAGTCGGAGCAGCCCCTTCAGACCGACGATCTCGACCGGGATCTCGCGGGCGGTGAGCGCGTCGAAGACCGCCGCCGCCTGGGAGTTGTCCCTGGTCAGGACGCCGATCTCCTTCCACTCCCCGACAGCCTCATGGGCCTCGATCACCTTGTCGGCGAGCCAGAGCAGCTCTTCGTCGTACGTCTCGTGGACATGCACCCGGACCTCACCGTCGCGCGCCCCCTCGGCGGCGACCAGGCGCTCCTTCTCGCGGCCCTCATAGAGCTGGTCGGCCAGACGGTTGGCGGTGTCGAGGATCCGGGCGTCCGAGCGGCGGTTGACGGTCAGGGAGTAGGCGGGGCGCCTCCCGTCCTTCGTCGGGAAGTCGCGGCCGAACTCGAGGATGTTGCTCACCGAGGCGCCGCGCCAGCCGTAGATCGCCTGGTTGGGGTCGCCGACAGCGGTGACCGGATGCCCGTCGCCGAAGAGGCGGGCCAGCATCTGGGCCTGGGCGACCGAGGTGTCCTGGTATTCGTCGAGCAGCACGACCTTGAACTTCCCGCGCTCGATCTCACCGACCTCGGGGGTCTCCACGGCAAGCCGGGCGGCCAGCGCGATCTGGTCGGAGAAGTCCATCAGCCCGAGCCGGTCCTTGAGCCGTCGGTAGCCGTCGACCAAGTCGAGCAGCTCGTAGCGCTTGTCGATCGCGTCGATCGCCTTCTCGACCTTGGTCAGCTTGGTCTTGACGCGTTTCCCGTCGGCCAGCTGAGCCTTGAGGTCGGCCGCCTCCAGCGCGAACAGAGACCGCTCGTTGCGGTCGTAGGCACGCAGAGTGGCGGGGTCGACGAGGTGCTCGGAGAGCTCGGAGTCGAGCGCGAGCAGCTGCTGCACGGCCAGCTTCGGGTAGTCGGTCAGCTTCTCCACCGGGTGGCTGTGCCGCGCCACGGCCCTGGCCGCGAGCTGGTAGCGGGTCGCGTCGGCGATGAGCCGGGTGTCAGGTTCGTGACCGATCCTCAACCCGTGCTCGGAGAGCAGCCCGGAGGCGTAGGAGTGGTAGGTCGAGACCGTCGGCTCGGCAGGCTCCTCGTCCTCCTCACCGGGCTTCGGCGGCCCTTCACGGCGCTCGGGCCACAGCCCCGCCTTCTGCAGCGACTCCCGGATCCTGGTGGCCAGCTCGGCCGTCGCCTTCGTCGTGAAGGTCAGACCGAGCACCTCCCCGGGGAGCACGCGGCCGGTGGCGACCAGCCAGACGACTCGGGCGGCCATGACCGCGGTCTTGCCTGACCCGGCGCCGGCGATCACCACGGCCGGCTCCAGCGGAGCCGTGATCGCGCGGAACTGCTCCTCGCTGTAGAGCCAGTCGTGGCCCATCAGCTTGGCGAGCTCTTCGGGGGTCTCGACCTTCATCGCGGCGTTCATCTCTGGGTTCATTCCTGGGTTCACGACAGCACCGACCCCGAGGTCTGCGCCGGGCAGAGCGCGACGAACTGGCACCGGTCGCACTGCTTGCCGGGCCTGGCCACGAACTCCTCGGCCCGGACCGTTGCGACCGCCTTCTCCAGCTGAGCGATGATCTCGGGCGGCTCGGGTGCCTGCACCTGCACCTTCGGTAGCTCGCTCCCCGAACCCGCGGGGTGGCGCAGCTGGATCAGCTCCGCTCCCCCGGACGTCGCCCCGGGCGCGAGCTCGGATGCGGCGCCGTGCTCGACTGCCAGCTGGTAGAGGCCGAGCTGACCGTGCTCCTTGACCTCCTGCGCGGTGGGCGGATATTTCCCCGTCTTCAGGTCGACGACGACGATCCGGCCGCTCTCATCGAGCTCCAAACGGTCGGCATAGCCGTTGAGCCGCACGGTCTCGCCGCTGGGAAGCGAGATCTTCGCGGTGAGCTGCTCCTCGAACCCGATCACGGTCCGCGCGCCGGGGCGCCGGTGCCAGGTCAGGAACCGGGCCAGCACCTCGCGGACCGCCTCGCGTTCGCGGGCAGCCGACCAAGGCGTACGAAACTCGAGCCGGCCCCACACCTCGTCCACGAACGGCATCAGGTCCTCGACCGTCGCGGCCTCCAGGACGCCGCGGGCGAGCTGCTCGGCGATCGCGTGCACCACCTTGCCGAACCCCTGCGAAGAGGAGTCGGTGACCGCACCGCCCGCCTCACGGCCCAGGAACCACTGCGCCGGGCAGGTCAGGATGGCCTCCAGCGCCGACGCGCTCAGCGTGATCGGACGGTCCTCGGGGCGGACCGGGGCCGAGGCGTACGTCGGCGCTCGCAGCCCCCACCAGGTCGACGGGTCGGCGGCGAGCGCGATCCGCTTCCCGCGCACCTCGGTGGCAGCCAGCATCTGCAGCCTTCTCGCGGCCGCTTCCCGCAGCGCGCCGGGCTGGGCCGGATCAGCGGCGGTGCGGCGCAGCTCGGCGACCAGACCGGCCAACGACAGCGGCCGGGTCGGCCGGCCGACCCGGTGACGGATCTGGTCCTCGCGCAGGCCGAGCTCGTGGATGAATCGCGACGGCTGGTCACCGTCGTCGTCGGGCGACTTCACCGCCGTCACGACCAGGCGGGACCGGGCCCGGGTGGCGGCGACGTAGAAGAGTCGGCGCTCCTCGGCGAGCATCGCCGAGCGGGTCAGCGGCGGCAGCAGCCCGCCGTGATGACCGTCCGGGAGCGCCGGTGCGATCCGGTCGGGCCCGAGGAGCGAGTCGCGACGCCGCAGATCGGGCCACGCACCCTCCTGGACATGAGCGACCACCACGAGCCCCCACTCCAGCCCCTTGGATCGGTGGGCGGTGAGCAGCCGCACGGACGATCCGCGCACCCCCTTGTCGGCCAGCGTGTCCGCCGGGATCTCCTGGGCACGGAGCGTGGCCAGGAAGGTCTCGACCGAGGTGAACTCCTGCCGGCCCTCGATCTTGGCGGCGGTGTCGAAGAGCGCCACGACCGCATCCAGGTCCCGGTGGGCCATCCGCGCCGCCGGGCCACCGGACTCGACCTGCGCCCGCAGCCGCTGCCCCCACTCGGCGCCGTCCCACAGCGTCCACAGCACCTGCTCGGCCCCCGCGCCGCCGTCCAGCACACGGCGAGCCTCGGCAAGGAGAGCGGCAAGCCTGCGTACGCGCCCCAGCACCCGCTCCTCGCCCCCGCTGGTCGAGCCGCCCCCGCTGGTCGAGCCGCCGGAGCCGCTAGGCGGAGGCGTGTCGAGACCAACACGGTCCTCGTCGGCGCTCGACAGGACCGTGTTGGTCTCGACACCGGCTCGCTGGCGCTCGCCGGGCTCGACCAGCGAGGAGTCGCCAGGCTCGACCTGCGGGGAGGCGGCGGGCTCGAGCAGCGACGACGGATCGAGCACGGCGCGGCGTACGAGCTCACTCGCAGACACGTCGGGAAACCTCGCCCGAAGCGTGCGGGTGAGCGCGCGGACGTCGGTGGCGTCCAGCCCGCCGAGAGGACCGGTGAGCAGCTCCTCACAGCGTTCGGGACGTACGTAGCGCTCGTCGAGGTCCGACTCGACGTCGGCGTCGACGACGACCCCGAGCGCGTCGAGCAGGACCGCGGCCGCTGGCTCGCGGACCAGCGGGGTCTCGTCGGCGGCGACCTCGACCGGCACACCGGCGGCGGTCAGCGACCGGCGCAGCTGTGGGATCGAGGTCCGGCCCGAGCGCACCAGGACGGCCATGTCGGACCAGTCGATGCCGTCCTCGAGATGCGCCCGGCGGAGCAGGTCGGCGATGTGCTCGGTCTCGGCGCGGTCGGTGTCGAAGGTGAGCACCTCGGCGCGCCCCGGGTCCTGCGCCAGCGGGTTCGGGTTGCGGAAGGTGTCGTAGGCGGCGGCCGGGATCGAACCGCGCACCGAGATCCCGGCGGCGATCGACCGCGACGCCCGCAGCAGCCGCGACCCGAACCTGCGCGTCGTCCCCAGGGCGACCACCGGGGCATGGCGGCGCTCGCGGGTCAGGAACTGCGCGGGGAAGTCGAGGATCCCGTTGACGTCCGCGCCGCGGAACCCGTAGATCGACTGGTCCGGGTCGCCGACCACGATCAGGTCGCGCCCGTCGCCCGCGAGCGCCTGCAGAAGGGCGACCTGCGACGGATCGGTGTCTTGGTATTCGTCCACGAACACGCAGGTGAACTCGGCCCTGAGCTCGGCCGCATGCCGCTCGGCCTCGATCACCCCGCGCATGATCAGGTCGGGATAGTCGATGGCCGACTGGGCCCCGAGCACGTCGAGATACTGCTCCAGGAACCAGCCCGCCGCGACGAACTCCTCGATCCGCTCGTCGCGGCCGAGCGCCACCAGCTGGTCGGGGTCCAGCCCACGCTCGCGTGCCCGCGCGATCACGGTCTGCACCTCGCGCGCGAACCCGCGGGTGCCGATCGCCATCCGGAACCGCTCCGGCCAACGGACCGACTCCGGGTGGTCGGCCAGCAGCTCCTGCAGCACCACGTCGGCCTCCGGCGCGGAGAGCAGCGTCAGCGGCGCGGCGTAGAGCTCTGCCGGCGCATAGCGCCGCACCAGGCCGTAGGCGAAGGAGTGGAACGTCGAGGAGACCGCCCCCGACAGGGTGCGCCCCAGCCGCGCCGTCACCCGGTCGCGGAGCTGTTCGGCGGCCTTGCGGGAGAAGGTCAGCGCGAGCAGTTGGTCAGGTCGTACGCCGCGGTTCTCGATCCGGTCGACGACCGCTTCCACCAGCGTGGTCGTCTTGCCCGTCCCGGGCCCGGCCAGCACCAGCAGCGGTCCGCCGGGATGCTCCACGACCGACCGCTGGTGCTCGTCGAGCACCGGCACGGCGGCTGCGCTCGGCGGCGGGGCAAGGCGGTAGGCGACACTCACGGGTCCCACCCAATCAGACGACACCGACAGTTTTCAGGGGTCGCTTCACACGCCCCGCTCAGACGTCGTGGCCCAGCCGCATCCGAACGCCCACGACGTCGTCGAGCTCGATCCCCTCGGCCTTCCGGACGACCACCTTCAACGGCAGCAGATAGGTGCCGTCCTTGGGGAACAGCGCGGTGGTGAAGGTGGTCGCACCGATGGTGGCGGTGACGGCGACCTGGCCCCAGTACTCCAGTCCCTTGGCGTCCTCTTTGAGGTCCTCGGCATCCTCGACCGGCATGGGCACGTAGTAGAACGGCGCCGGCCCACGCCACTCGATGACGGCTCCTTCGAAGGCGTACTCCACTGCTTACTCAGCCAGCTCGAAGTCGTCGAAGTCGAACCCGGGCGAGACCACGCAGGAGACGAGCGCGTCCTCGGCCGAGGGGACCGTACGCTGCCACACCCCCGCCGGCACGACGGCCTGCGGCACCTGCCCGGCCCCCAGATCCACCCCGACGAGCACGGTCTCGCCCTCGACCGGAGCCGAACCGGCGCCGCCGTACTGCAGGGAGACGACGCCGGTGTGCGCCAGCCAGATCTCGTCCGAGGTGACACGATGCCACGCGGACGACTCTCCGGCCAGGAGCCGGAAGTAGATCAGGGTCGCGGTCGGGCGTACCCGTCCGTCGGGCAGGGCGACGTTCTCGGCAGCAGCCCAGGTCTGGCGGAACGAGCCACCCTCTGGGTGCGGCGCGAGGTCGAGTGCAGAGGTGATGGGGTCAGCGGTCACCCGGCTCATTGTGCCGGGTCTGGTTGGCAGGGTCGTCGGGGAAGCGCGGGTCACCGAGCAGGTACTGCCAGATCAGGCCCGGCTTCTTGTGGGGCAGCGGCTTCGGGCCACCGACCGAGCGGTTCTCGAGCGCGTCGCACACCGCGTCGACGGGGCGGGCCAGGCGGCGTACGACCTTGCCGGAAAGGCCCGTGTGGGGGAGGCGGGGGTGCGGACGCGACGGCGCTCTGCGCTCGGCCGCCATGATCCGTTCCGCGACGAGCAGGAGGACGTCGTCGGAGGCCTCCTCCTCGAGGTGCACGACCATCTCGTCCTCCTTCTCCTCCTGAGCGTCGAGCGCCTTCTCGACCTCGTCCCACAGCGTCGACCACGAGTGGGTGGTCTCCCAGGTGGAGCCGTACTCGTGCGCCTTCACGTGGAAGACCAGCACCTCCAGGTGCCGCGCGGTGGGGAGATAGTCATGGACCAGACCGTCGCCGCCCTCGCAGTTGGCGGAGACCGCGGGCAGCAGCGCCTCGTCCACCGCGTGCAGGTATCGAGACGTACCGGCGTTGAACTGGTCGATCGGTGGGCAGCCCCGTCGGGTCTGCTCGGGCCTGGCGATGATGCTGCGCGCGTGGGCCAGGCGCCCAGAGAGCTCGTCGTGCTTGCGCCGCAGCTCGTCCTGCAACACGGTCGTGGTGGCCATCTGCCTCACCTCGGCTGATAGGGGTCCACCTTCCAGAATGCGCCCCTTCTCGCCGCGGCGCAACAGGCAATCAGACGTCGGCCGGCCGCTCGTTGTAGACGCCGGCCGCCTCCTGGCCACTCAGCACGGCGATCGCCGCCATCACCTCGTCGGTGATGACCCGGCGGGCCTTGCCGAGAGGTACGCCGTCGAAGCGGCCCGCCACCTGGATCGGCTGCCCGAACTCGACCGTGACCTTCGCCAGGCGCGGCAGGCTCGACCCCACCGGCTGGAGCTCTGCGGTGCCCCGCAGGCCCACCGGCACGACAGGTGCGCCGGCGGTCAGCGCGAGGTGCGCCACCCCCGTACGTCCGCGGTAGAGCCGCCCGTCGCGCGAACGGGTGCCCTCCGGGTAGATCCCGAACGCCTCGCCCTTGCCGAGGACCTCGAGAGCGACCTCCAAGGAGCCGAGCGCGGCCTGCGGGTCGTCGCGGTCCACCGGCAGCATCCCCATGCCCTCGAACCAGGCCTTCTGCGCAGCGCCCTTGAGGCCGGTGCCGGTGAAGTAGTCGGACTTGGCCAGGAAGTGCACCGGCCGGGGCGAGACCGAGGGGATCACGATCGAGTCGGCGAAACTGAGGTGGTTGCTGGCCAGGATCACGCCACCGGTGCGAGGGACGTTCTCCGCCCCCGTCACCGTGGGGCGCCAGACGGCCCGTAGAAGGGGTGGCACGACGGCGTGGAGGACGCGATACATCACGTGCTCATCGTAGGCGGCAGCCACAGCGCCTCGCGCAGGTCCACCGCCCCCGAGACGCGACGCGGGGTGCCCTCCTCGAGATAGGCCTGCCGGGCCTCCTCGCCGTGGGAGGCGGGGAGCGAGCCGTCGGCCCGCACCACCCGCCACCACGGCATCCCGGCACCTTCGCGCGCCATCACGGAGCCGACCTGTCGCGGACCGCCCCCGAACTCGTCGAAGAGGGCGTCCGCGATCGCTCCGTACGTCGTCACCTGCCCGCGTGGGATCTGGTCGACAAGACGCAGCACGGCCTCTACGTACGCCTCCCGGTCCGTCATGCCACTACTTTCGCTGGTCGAGCCCCGCGAGCGCCAGCGAGCGGGTGTCGACCAGCAGCGTGCTCAGAGGATGGGGCTGAACGGCTCCGTGCCCTTGACCAGACGCAGCCCGGAGATGCCCGAGCTCGCCTGGGCGAACTTCAGCTCGAGATCCATGTCACCGATGTTGTTGGACGCCGGCAGCGGGAGCAGGCCCAGGGTCGACAGGGTGCCGACGGCCTGGCCGTCGGCGTTCAGGAAGCCGGAGCCGGAGTCGCCGGGGATGCCCGGGGTGAGGTTGTAGAGCGGGTGCGACCAGCGGGTGCCGTTGACGCTGTCCCCGAGGGAGAGGCCGATCTTCGGCGAGAGCAGGTCGAGGTCGGCGCGCACCGAGGAGTTGCCGTAGGAGTAGACCTTGTCGCCGGCCGCGGTGCCGTCGGTGTCGACGCCGGTCGGGCCGCCCCAGATCGGGACGCTCGGGTTGACCTTGCCCTTGTCGGCGGCGTCGACCTTGACCAGAGCGAAGTCGTTGTAGGCGCAGGTGTTCGCGTCCTTGGTGCCCTGCTTCTTCATGGTCAGCCAGGAGGAGTACGCCAGCTTCCCCTTGCCCAGGACGGTGCCCTCGCCCAGCAACGACCCGCCCTCGTTGAAGGTCACCGGCGTGCCCAGCGGGAGCGACTCTGCCGCGCAGCCGTTGGTGTCGGTGGCCTCGCCGAGACCTGCACAGTGGGCGGCGTAGCCGACGTAGACGTTCGAGGAGGAGTCGGCGAAGACGAAGTTGGCGGTGCACTGGGCGCCCTGGGTGTACATCTGCACGCCCGGGGTGATGGTGGCCGTGTCGGCCGGCGCCCAGGCGTGGGCCGGAGCCGGGATCAGAGCGGGCACGAGAGCGGCGGTCAGCGTGCCGGCAGCGATGGCTGCGGCGCGGCGTACCGAACGACGGGTGCGGAGCATGTGGGGGCCTCGTTCCTTAGGTGATGTGACTCACAAGTAACGACGACCGGTGGCCGGGGGTTACGGCACCGCCACGACGACGGTGTTGCCTTGGAAGGAGGTGCCGTCCCAGTCGTCGCACGTCACCACCACCAGCCTCGGCTCCCCGTCGGGGTCGAAGAGCTTCGTGCTCCGCTCGGCGACCTGCTCCTTGGAGAGGTCTCGAACAGACCGGACCGTGTAGCTGAACTCGTCGTTCTTGGTCCGCACGACGATCTCCTCGCCCTCCTTGACCTCGCCCAGCCGGTCGAGGATGCCGCCACCGTTGTGCAGGGTGTGGCCGACGATCAGCACCGAGCCGTCGTCCGCTCCAGGCTTGGCGCCGCCCTTCCACCAGCCCATGAGCGAGGCGTCTGCGGGCGGGGTGAGCGTGCCGTCCTCCATCGCCAGCGGCACCACGTCGGCGTGGACGTTGAGCGCGGGGATGGAGACGCCGCGTACCTTGCCCTTCTTCTTCGGCACCTCGGCCAGGGCGTCGGCCGGGATCGAGGAGGTGGTCGCCGGCGGGGTCGAGCTGGTCGTCGTGGCCTCGTCGATCTTGATGTAGTAGTCGTAGGCGGCATACCCGAGCACCGCGACCGCGACCACCAAGACGACGACGAAGATCTCCCCGACGAAGGTCCTCAGGCTGGGTGCGCGCCTGCGAGGACGGGGAGGATCTGGGTGGGGGTAGCCATGGCTCACTCGGCCGAGCGTGCCACAGCCTCAGCCCGGCGGCGTCGGACGGCCAGCCCGATGCCTGCTCCCATCAGCAGCGCACCGACCCCCGCGAAGACATACGAGGGAGGTACGCCGCGGGTCGGGTCCGCGACGTTCGACTCCAGCCGATCCGGGTCGATCGTCGACCCGACCGCCGCGCCGGAGACCGGCTCCGGGGCCTGGTCGCTCGCGTTGGCAGGGGCGCCGAGAAGAAGTCCGCCGGCCAGAGTGGCACCGGCGAGCGTCGCGCTGAGACGAGCGCGTGTGAACAACGTCGATTCCTCCGAGGTTCGGGCATTGATGCAACTCCGCCCCCCGCAGCTGCGCTGCAAAACTATCGGGTACGCCCCGCACAGATAAAGCCAGCGGCGGCCCCAGAGGGGCCACCGCTGGCCAACAGTTCAGTAACCCGGATCAGTACGACGGCTGGCTCGGGTCGATCTGGTTGACCCACGCCACCACGCCACCGCCGACGTGGACCGCGTCCGCGTAGCCGGCGCCCTTGGCGATCGCGAGCACCTCGGCGCTGCGTACGCCGCTCTTGCAGTGGAACACGAGCGGCTTGGCACCGTCACCGGTGAGCTCGGCGACCTGCGGGATCGCGTTGCCGTTGAGGAACTCGCCCTTGGGGATGAGGACCGCGCCGGGGATCTTGTTGATCTCGTACTCGTTCGGCTCGCGCACGTCGACGAGGACGAAGTCGCGGCTGTTCTCCTCGCGCTCCTTGATCATCTCGGCGAGCTGGGTGACCGAGATGGTGGAGCCGGCCGCGGCGTCGGCCGCCTCGGTGGAGAGCGCACCGCAGAAGGCGTCGTAGTCGATCAGGTCGGTGACCGTCGGGTTCTCGCCGCACAGCGCGCAGTTGGGGTCCTTGCGGACCTTCAGCTTGCGGTACTCCATCTCGAGGGCGTCGTAGATCATCAGCTTGCCGACGAGCGGCTCACCGATGCCGGTCAGCATCTTGATGGCCTCGTTGACCTGGATGCTCCCGATGCTCGCGCAGAGGACGCCGAGCACGCCGCCCTCGGCGCACGAGGGGACCATGCCCGGGGGCGGGGGCTCCGGGTAGAGGCAGCGGTAGCAGGGCGCGTCCTCGCCGATCGTCGGCGCGAAGACCGACGCCTGGCCGTCGAAGCGGTAGATCGAGCCCCAGACGTACGGGATGCCCAGGAAGTAGGCCGCGTCGTTGACCATGTAGCGGGTCGCGAAGTTGTCGGTGCCGTCGACGATCAGGTCGTAGCCGGTGAAGATCTCGCGCACGTTGTCGTTGTCGAGGCGTACGTCGTGCAGCACGATGTCGACGTACGGGTTCACCTCCCTGATCGCCGCCGCGGCCGAGTCGGCCTTCGGCTGGCCGACCGTCGACTGCTTGTGGATGATCTGGCGCTGCAGGTTGGACTCGTCGACCTCGTCGAACTCGACGATGCCGAGGGTGCCGACACCGGCCGCGGCCAGGTAGAGCAGGGCGGGCGAGCCGAGACCACCGGCACCGATGACCAGCACCTTGGCGTTCTTCAGGCGCTTCTGCCCGTCCATGCCGACATCGGGGATGATGAGGTGGCGGCTGTAGCGGCGCACCTCGTCGATCGTCAGCTCGTCAGCGGGCTCCACGAGCGGGGCTAGGGACACAACGGCTCCTCAGTTCGGACGTACGTATGCCTGCTTGAACACCGCAGGCACTTCTCCATGTTCCCTCATCTGTGGACGAGGCAACGACGCGTCCCGCGATCCGAGTACCAGCGGGTAGGCTGCGGGGGTGACCACGCACCAATCCGAGCTCGACCCCACTCGACCGCGAGGGGCGCGACTGCCCCGCACGGAGCGACGAGCCCAGCTTCTCGAATCCGCTCTCGAGGTCTTCGTCGCCTACGGCTTCCACGCCGCCGCGATGGATGACATCGCCGAGAGGGCCGGAGTCTCGAAGCCCGTTCTCTACCAGCACTTCCCCGGCAAGCTGGACCTCTATCTGGCGCTGCTGGAGAAGTCCGCGAACGAGATCATCGATCGCACCCGCGAGGCCCTGGCGTCGACCGACGAGAACAAAGAGCGTGTGGCACGCACCGTCGAGGTCTTCTACGACTACGTGGCCTCCGAGTCCGGTGCCTTCCGGCTCGTCTTCGAGTCCGACCTGACCAACGACCCCGCCGTGCGCGAGCAGGTCGACCGGGTCACCAACGAGTGCGCCGAGGTGATCGCCGAGATCATCGCCGAGGACACCGGTTTCGCCCCCGCCGCCTCCCACCTGCTCGCCGTCGGCCTCGTCGGCCAGATCCAGGTCAGCGCGCGCTACTGGCTCCACGACAACGGCAACCTGTCCCAGGCCGACGCAGCCCGCCTGGTCGCCGGGCTCTCCTGGCGCGGCATCGGTGGCTACCCCAAGTCGGACTGACGTCGATCCGACGTTTTCCGCTCGTAGCGCAACGACGGGGTTCCTCACCTTCCGTGTGAGAGGATTCCGAAGCATTGATCGACCCATCGCAAGGAGGACCCGTGGAGGTCAAGATCGGCGTCCAGCAGGCCGCCCGTGAGCTCGTCGTAGAGACCGAGGAGTCCAGCGAGTCGGTGGAGAAGCTCATCGCCGACGCCCTCGGCGGAGGTGCTGTGCTCGCATTGACCGACAGCAAGGGCCGCAAGGTCATCGTCCCGACCGACAAGCTCGCCTACATCGAGATCGGTCCGGCCAAGGTCGGCAAGGTCGGCTTCGCCGGCTGAATCACTGGGGGATGTCCCTGATTTCGGGCGGCCAACTCTCGGATTGGGCCATGTCGCCCGTGCAATCACGTCCCAACAGGTGCACTATCGAGGGATAGGCGCATTCATGGCGTCCATCTCAACCTGAAGGGATTAGGCATGATCGGGACCATTCTCGTCACCCTCATCGGCGGCGTCGTCATCGGTTTGCTTGGCAAGTTCCTCGCCCCGGGCAGCCGGGACAACATTCCGTTCTGGCTCGTCGTGGTCTGCGGCATCGTCGGCATGCTCGTGGGTGGCTGGATCTACTACGCCATCTTCGGCGTGGCCGGCAACGTCGCGGGCAACCCCGACTACGACATGTGGAACACGTCCAAGGGCATCGACTGGTGGCGTCACCTCTGGCAGGTCGTCGTCGCCGCCATCGCGGTCGTCGTGGCCGCAGGTGTCACCGGAAAGTCCAAGGCCTGAGCCTCACCCAGGTCACAGCGAAGCGGTCCCGCCCCTCTGGGGTGGGACCGCTTCCGTTTTGTCGCGTGCGTGGTGGCCCGCCTCGTGTAACACGTCGTTCGTGGGACTACTCGCCTGTTATAACGACCGGATAGACCTACGAACGACGTGTTACATGGCGAGCGAGCGCGTCACCAGTTCGGTTGCGCCGGGGGCTGCGGCGACGCAACCCCCGGCGGCCGAACCACGTAGACGACCCGCCCGGAACGGGCCCAGGCGCGATCGAGCTCGCCGAGGTCGTACGTCGTGCGCACCTCCGCGTCGCTGGCGATCTTGTGGGAGGCGGGGTCGTGGACGACCGGGTCGCCCGACTCGTCGAAGCCGACCAGCACCAGCAGATGGCCGTTGGTGACATACCCCGCGCCGGTCAGCTCGCCCTCCCTGTGCGAGACGGCGAGCACCAGCGGGATCCCGGCCTCGACGAATCGCGCGGCCTCGGTGAAGGAGCGGAGCCTGGTGACGTACGCGACCAGCCCCCGCGCAGCCGCATAGGCGGTGTTGAAGGCCCAGTTGCCGGCACCGCCGAAGGACTCGTCGTAGACCTCCCGCACGGTGAACGGCACCTGCGGGTCTGGGGTGTCGTAGTCCACCCAGGCCGTCTCTTCGAGCGTCGGACCGACGCCCCAGTAGTCGGTGATCATCGCCGTCGAGGCGGCACTGCACCAGGACTGACCGCCGCCGTCCCAGTGCGGATAGCGGTCTCGATGGAGCTGCTGCGAATAGGCGGGTACGCCGCCCACGACCGTCCCACGGGACACCGCACCGGGCGCCGGCGCCGAGTCCCGGGCGTTCGCCGACGCCATCGCACCGAGCAGGCTCGTCCGCGGCAGGCTCGCAGCGGACCCGTGCAGGCTCAGCCGCAGCGAGAACGTCGTGAACCTGCGCCCGTCCCGCCCCACGATGGTGTCGTCGGCCGCGACCGCGACCGCGTCGTCCTGCCCGGCGACCGAGGTGGAGGTGAATGCCGGATCCGATGACCAGCGGGCCAGCACCAGCCAGCCGCTCCGCTCCCCCGACTCGGAAACCACTCGAGCCGCGACCTCCACCCACGTCCCGGGCGGTGTCACCACGTTCCAGGACGGGATCAGCTCGTCGAAAGAGAACCCGGGACTGACCTCGGGCGACGTCCACACACCGGCCTCGGGCGCGATCTCCGCGCCCGACCAGGCGGTCCAGAGGATCTCAGTGCTCAAGCCCGAGCTTGCCCATGCGCTCGACGTGACGCTGGGTGAGCCGGGTGATCATCTCGCCGATCGAGCCGAGGTCGAGACCAGGGATGTGGTCGCCGGTGATCAGCTCGCTGAGCCCCTCGCGGGTGGCGGCGACCTGCTGCGCCTGGGTGAGAGCCTCGCCCATGAGACGACGGCCCCACAGCGCCAGCCGGCCGCCGATGAGATGGTCACGCTCGATGCCGGCCCGGACCCGGTCCACGACGAAGTCGGCTCGGCCGACGTCCTCGAGGGTGGTCACCACGAGCTTGTGGGTCTCCTCGTCGAGGAAGCCGGCGACCTCACGGTAGAAGTCGTTGGCGAGCCCGTCACCGACGTACGCCTTGACCAGCGACTCCCACCAGTCCGCCGGCTTGGTGTGGATGTGGAACTCGTCGAAGCCGGCGCGCAGCGACTCCATCGCCGCGTACGAGTCGGCTCCGAGCTCCTCCAGCCGGTCGAGCACCGGCTGGATCTTGGCGTGCTGAGCGGCCGCCATGGCGAGCAGAGCCGTCTTGTCCTCCAGCGACGGCGCCATCTTGGCGTCGTCGGTCAACCGCTCGACGGCCGAGACCTCGCCATAGGCGACAGCTCCCAACAGGTCGATGACAGCAGCCTTGTAGACGGGATCACCGAAGGGATCCTGAGGACCCGCGAACTCTGACGATGCAACCACGGGAGAACCCTACCGATAGAATGGCGTTTGACCGACCCAGCACCGCTGATACTCAACTCCGTATCGCGGTGGTCTGGATCCCCGTATGTGCGCGGCGTGGCACTCGCTTGGCAAGCTCGAGACACCCGTGAGTCGCTCGCCGCATTCGATGAGACAAGCGAGTAGCGACGAAATCATGACGACGTTCAAGGACCTCGGTGTTCACCCCGAGATCTGCGCTCCGCTCGAGCGCAAAGGCATCACCACCCCCTTCGCCATCCAGGAGATGACCCTCTCGGTCGCTCTGCAGGGCACCGACCTGATCGGCCAGGCCCGCACCGGCTCCGGCAAGACGCTGGCGTTCGGCATCCCGGTCGTACAGCGCAGCGTGTCCCCCAAGGACCCGGACTACGTCGACCTGCCCCAGGGCAAGCCGCAGGCGCTGATCGTGGCACCGACCCGCGAGCTGGCCATGCAGGTCTCCGCCGAGATCTCGATGATCTCCGAGGACCGCGGCCTGCGTGTGCTGACCGTCTACGGCGGCGCCGGCTACGACCCCCAGCTCGACGCGCTCGAGAAGGGCGTCGACCTCGTGGTCGGCACCCCGGGCCGGCTGATCGACCTGGCCAACCGGAAGGTCCTCGACCTCTCCCACGTGCACGCCCTCGTCCTCGACGAGGCCGACGAGATGCTCGATCTCGGGTTCCTGCCCGACGTGGAGAAGCTGGTCACCCTCACCCCGGAGACCCGCCAGACCCTGCTCTTCTCGGCCACCATGCCGGGTGCGATCGTGGCGCTGGCCCGCTCCTACATGCGCCACCCGATGAACATCCGCGCCGAGTCCGCCAGCGAGCGCGAGACCGTGCCCGCGACCGCGCAGTTCGTCTACCAGGCCCACGACCTCGACAAGCCCGAGATGATCGGTCGCCTGCTGCAGTGCGAGGACCACGACAAGGTCGTCGTCTTCGCCCGCACCAAGCGCCAGGCTCAGCGGGTCGCCGACGACCTCGCCGACCGCGGCTTCCCGGCCTCTCCCCTGCACGGCGACATGCAGCAGGCCGCCCGTGAGCGGGTGATGCAGAAGTTCCGTGACGGCAAGGTCGAGGTCCTGGTGGCCACCGACGTCGCCGCCCGCGGCATCGACGTCACCGGCGTCTCCCACGTGGTCAACTACACCACCCCGGACGACGAGAAGACCTACGTCCACCGCATCGGCCGCACCGGCCGGGCGGGCGCCTCCGGCGTCGCGGTCACGTTCGTCGACTGGGCCGACCTGCACAAGTGGAAGATGATCAACAAGGCTCTCGACCTTCCCTTCGACGAGCCACAGGAGACCTACTCCTCCTCGGAGCACTTCCTCCACGACATGGGCATCCCGAAGGGCACCAAGGGCCGGATCAAGGCCGCGGCGCCCGCGAAGCCCAAGGACAAGGACTCTGACAAGGGCTCCGACAGGGGCTCCGACAGGGACGGCGAGAAGCGCGAGCGCGCCCCGCGCAACCGCGACCGTCAGCGCACGCGTTCCCGCAGCGGCCAGGTCGTCGACAAGGCCGCCGCTCCGGCAGCAGCCGAGACCGCGAAGCCCGCCGACGGCGAGTCCGAGGGCTCCGCTCCCCGGCGCCGCCGTCGCCGCCGCTCATCGAGCAGCTCGGCCCCCAAGGCGGACTGAGCTCGCCGGCCAGCGTGTTCCTTCGCCAACGCGAGGGAACCCGCTAGTGGCAACTAGTCCGTGACGACCACCTTGGTGCCGAGCCGCGCGAAGCGCCACATCGCCTTCGCGTCTGGCTCGGCCTGGCGGATGCACCCGTGCGACAGCGGGGTGCCGAGCTGGGCCCGGGACTGCACGCGCTTGCCCTTGTCGACCGGGATGTTGTGGAACCCGATCGCGGCGTTGGGTCCCCGGGTGAAGCGTACGAACCACTTCATCGTGCCCGAGTCGTCGATGCCTCTCGCATGCTTGGAGCGCGAGAAGACCCGGTAGGTGCCGGGCTTCAGGTTGTCGTAGACGCTGCCCGAGACCGGATAGGTACGCAGCGGCCGGTCGGCCGCGGACACGATCCAGACCCGCTGACGACTGATCGAGAAGACCGCCCGGCGGCCACTGCCGGAGTCGGCGGGGAGCATCTTCTCTGCGGCGGCGACCCAGGCGTCGACGTGGCGGCTGGTCACCGGCTCTCGTTGGCCCTCGTCCGGCCGGACCGGGGTGCGAGCCTCATCCCCTGCGCCCAGCTTCACGCCACCGCTGCTGTCGGCCATGCTGGGTCGGCCGTCGGCCGGAGGTTCGGCGATGACCTCCAACCCGCCATAGAGACCGGTCGCCGTCAGCAAGCACGCGGCTACGAGCATCTTGGCGCGTCGGAGGGGGCGAGGTCTCGTGTGCCGCCCGCCGCGGCTCACTTCTCCACCACGCGCCCGAGTCCGCATGCGAAATCCACATCGAACATCATCCAAACTCCGGTGACCGCAAGTCAACTGTCACACGACAGGCAGAAACCTCGGTTCCGCAGGTGGACCTGCGTCCTGATACCCGAGTCCGCCGCGCCCCGCGTGGTGGCAGGATTGCCCCATGTCGAACCCCACCTCCCTGGTCACCGGCGCGACCGCCGGCATCGGCCTGGCCTTCGCCCAGCAGCTCGCCGCCCGCGGCCATGATCTCGTCCTCGTCGCCCGCGACGAGGCCCGGCTCGACGCCGTCGCCAAGGACCTGGCGGACGCTCACGGCATCGGCGTCGAGGTGCTCCGCGCCGACCTGATCGACAGCGCCGACCTGGCCCGCGTCGAGGCACGCCTCGCCGACGCCGAGCACCCCGTCGACCTGCTGGTCAACAACGCCGGGCACGGCCTCAAGCACCGGTTCCTCGACAACACCGCCGACGAGGAGACCGCGATGGCGCAGGTGCTCGTCATCGCGCCGCTGCGCCTCTCCCACGCCGCGCTGGGCGCCCAGGTGGCCCGTGGCCGCGGCGGCATCATCAACGTGGGCTCCGTCGCCTCCTACCTGCCGCGCGGCACCTACTCGGCCGCCAAGGCGTGGATCAACTCGTTCACCGAGTGGGCCCACAACGAGTACGCCGGCAAGGGGATCAAGGTGATGGCCCTGTTGCCGGGGTTCACCAAGACCGAGTTCCACGAGCGTCTCGGCTCCGGTTACGACTCCGCCCCGGCATGGATGTGGCTCGATGTCGACGACCTGGTCCGTGAGGCTCTCGACGACTACGAGGGCGACAAGACCTTCTCGATCCCGAGCAAGCGCTACAAGGCCCTGGCCACTCTCGCGCGGACGGTCCCGACCGGCGTACTCCAGAAGTTTCAGTCCCTGGGTCGCAGGTAGCCGGGCGGCGCTCAAGCGTTCGCGATGAAGGTCGTGACCGCGTCGGCGACCATCTGGACGGCGATCGCCGAGAGCAGCAGACCGGCGATCCGGGTGATGAGCAGGACTCCGGACTCCTTGAGCACCTTCAGGATCGGGATGGAGAAGACCATCGCGACCAGAAGCGCGAGGTGGACGACGATGAGTCCGAGGCCGAGCCCGAAGGCGGTCCCGACGGAGTCGACCTCCTGGGTGAAGACCATGGTGGCGACGATCGCGCCGGGGCCGGCCAGGAGCGGGGTGCCGAGCGGCACCAGGGCCACGTTGGCTCCGGCGGCGGCGACGGGGTCGTCGAAGTTGTCGGTGAGCAGCTCGAGGGCGACCAGCAGCAGGAGCAGGCCGCCGGCGCACTGCAGCGCCTCGAGGGAGATGTGCAGGAAGTGCAGGATCGCCTGTCCGAACAGCGCGAAGATCGTGATCACCAGGAAGGAGACGGCGACCGCGAGGACGGCCGCGCGGCGCTGCTTGGCCGGTGACTGACCGGCGGTGAGCGACAGGAAGATCGGGATCGTGCCGACCGGGTCCATGATCACGAAGAGCGTCACGAACGTGGAGACGAAGATCTCGGTCACCGTACGACCTCGGGGGTGGTGCGTCCGGAGGCGGCCGAGGCTGCGGCGGCTCGCTCCAGGAGCCGCTCGTACTCGGCTGGTGCAGTGGTGTTCACTCCCAGATGGTGACCCACCTTCCCGGTGCCGTGGTAATCGCTGGAACCGGTCACCACGAGGTCGAGATTGCGGGCGATCACCCGCAGCTTCTCGCGCACTTCAGGGGTGTGATCCTGGTGGTCGACCTCGAGCCCGGACAGGCCCGCGTCGACCAGCGCGGAGATGGCCGCCTCGTCCGGCTGCTGGTGTCCGGAACGGCCCCAGGGGTGGGCGATCACGGTCACCCCGCCGGCCGCGGCGACGGTGCGGATCATCGGCTCGAGCGGGGCTGCGTAACGGTTGACGTACGCAGGCTTCCCTGCCCCCAGGTAGCGGTTGAACGCCTCGTCGCGACTGCGCACGTACCCCTTGGCGACGAGTGCGTCGGCCAGGTGTGGACGCCCCGAGGCCGCAGCATCACCGGAGACGGCGGCGACGTCCTCGAGGGACACCTCGATGCCGAGCCCCATCAGCCGGTCCAGCATCAGCGGAAGCCGTCCGTCGCGGCCCACGAGGACGCGAGCGAGCTCCTCGACCAGGGGCGGGTAGGTCCGGTCGGGCAGGTAGGCCAGCAGGTGCACGCCGTGGCCGGCGAGGCCGGTGCTGATCTCCATGCCACGCACCAGCTCGATCCCCACCTCCGTCGCAGCGGTGGCCGCCTCGTCCCAGCTGCCGGCGGTGTCGTGGTCGGTGATCGCGACGACGTCGAGCCCGGCAGCCTTGGCCGCCTGGACCAGCTCGGTGGGCGAATCGGTCCCGTCACTCACCCGCGAGTGAGTATGGAGGTCGATGCGCACCAGACCATTCTAGTCGTCCCACCAGGATCCGCTGGTCCCGCCGAAGGGCAGCTCGACCATCTGGACGCCGAGATCTCCGGCCTGGCGCAGGTGCCAGCCGTCCTGGAGCATCAACATCGCTGTGGCAGGCCGGAAGACGAGCCACAGCCAGCGGCCGGCCGCCTCGCCGACCATCACCGATCGCTCCCACTCCTCGGCCCCGTTGGTCCACTGGGTGATCGGCCACAGCGGGACCATCTGCCCGCCGACGCGAACTCTCGTGGTGGGCGGGCCGACGCAGGCGTCGGCGCCGGGATCGGGACCGTCCGTACGCGCGCACCGAGCGCCCAGCCCGACGCCGGCCTCCTCGGTGACGACGGTCAGCTCCACCGGTCCGTCGTCGGGGGTCACCCCGGTCCACGTGAGCAGCGTGGCCGCTCCCTTGCCCTCGTCGCCGACCACCGCGAGATCAGCGATCGACCAGCCGTCGGCGACCGGCCAGGGCACATAGGTGGGCACGTCACCGGCCAGGGAGAGCACCTGGACCAGATCCTCGTAGGACGCCTTGTCCGTACGCCACAACGGAGCCACCACGCCGTGCTCGGGGCACGACCGGCCACCGCCGGCACCGATGCTCGCCACCGGCGTCGAGCAGCGTGGACAGCCAACCGCTAGGGCCACCCCACAACGGTGACTCCTACGGTCGGTTCGGTCAAGCGCGGGCCGCGCGTTTCGAGCGGGTGCGGCGTACCGCCCACTCGACCAGGTCGGCGACTGCCGCGACCGCCTCGGCCGCCGCGCGAGCGGACGGAGCGGCGGGGTCGGGTGACCACTTCGGGATCGTCGCTGGCCCCCAGTCGTCGCGCGGGTTGGTCTCCGCGCGGTGGACCAGCCACGCCCTCAGCGCCACGTGGGTGGCCGCTCCCGCGGCCGCGGTCTGGTCGTCGGTGACGGCCGACGGATCGGCACCATCGACGTCGACCGGGGTCAGGTCCGACCAGTCCCCGTGCAGGCTCACGCCCAGCTTCCGCAACCCTTTGACCTGCAGGTTCGCACTCTTCTCGACCCATGGCTCCGTCCGCAGCCCGATCCGCTCGTCGGCGGCGTCGAGAGCCGGCAGCAGCCGCTTGGCGAGCACGTGCTTGCGCAGGCGGATTCCCGCCGGAAAGCTCAGCTCGCGCTCATCGAGCTCCGGTTGAGGCGGCGCAGCAGGTCCGTGCGTACGACTCCGAGCGAGGTGTTCTGGGGCCGCGGGGTCCTGACGTCCTCGAAGGAGAACCCGATCACCTCCCCGAACCGCTCGAGCAGCGCTCCACGGGGCGCCTCGGGCCCGGGGACGGTCACGACGTGCACAGGGCCGGCAACGCTCCACCGTCGAGCGATCCCGACCACGTCCTGCTCGCTCCAGAACCTGCTGGAGGCGGTCAACCCGTGCGGGAAGGACCACCGCGGTCGTCTCGCTCGGGCGGCGGCGGCGAAGTCGGACCAGGACCAGACCTCTCCGTTCTGGACGACCTCCTGCCACATCGCGGGGAGGTTGCGGTTGAGGTCGCGCACGGACAGGACGATCTCGGGTGAGCCCAAGCTCTCCGCGACCTTCTCCACGACATCGTCGCCGACCGGCGCGAGCAGCTCCGCGGAGATGACTGCCGTGCCGTGCCAGGCGTCGATCTCGTCGACGAGCCGTTTCCACGAGCCTTCGAGCGAGCGGTCGCCTGCCAGCGACCTCTCCCGCCCACGCAGGTTCCAGGCCGCGTCCGCCTGGTCCCGCCACGTCCTGCCGGGGACGAGTATGCCCAGGCTGGCAAGGTGCTCCCGATGCGCGTAGAGCGCATGCTGCAACGACGTTGTGCCGGACTTCATCGCACCGATATGGACGATCACACGACGTGCCACAGCTGCCCTCCTCGGGCGGCCGCGGGATGGTACGGCCGCCAGAACAGGGGACCACATCAGCCCGAGCAATACCACCCGACTGGGCTATGGACGAGCTATGTATTCCAATGCTTTACGACAGGTTGGTCGTGGTGCGTGTCCAGCATCGAGACGGTAGCGGTGTCCAGCCGGAAGAGCCGCCCCTCGCTGACCGGGAGCCCCAGCCACACCGCCGCCAACGCGCACAGCGCGTGTCCGTGGGAGAAGACCAGGGTGTCGCCGTCGCGATCGCGGGCGGCAGCAGCGACACGGCCCAGCCGCTCCTGGACGGTGGCCGCAGGCTCGCCCCCGGGTGTGACCGAGGTCCACAGGCTCCAGCCGGGATCGGTCCGGTGGATCTCCGGGGTGGTGATGCCCTCGTAGTCGCCGTAGTCCCACTCGACCAGATCCTCGGTGACGATGGCATCGGGGAAGCCGGCGAGCTCAGCAGTACGCCGCGCCCGCTGTCGTGGGGAGGTCAGCACCGCGGCGTACATCTGCTCCTTCAGCCTCGGCGCCAGCGCCAGGACGCTCTCCTCGCCCTGGGGCAGGAGAGGGAGGTCGGTGTGGGAGGTGTGTCGACCGTTGAGCGACCACTCGGTGGCGCCGTGCCGGACGAGGTAGAGGGCCATGACCCCATCCAACCAGCCTCCGGCCGGGCCGGTGGATCAGGCCCGCGTGATGAACCGGTTGACCTCTCGGGAGAGCAGGTTGGGCGCCAGGTCGGCGGCGGTCGAGAGCGCCTTGGCCGGGAAGCCGACCGCGGTGTGCACCTTCGGCAGCCGGAACAGCCCCTTGCGCGGCTGCGCCATCTCCCAGACCTGCTCGGCGACGTCCTCGACGGTGAGCCGGACACCCAGGGTCTCGTGGGACGAGGCGGCGTTGCCGTCGAGCAGCGCGGTCTTCACCCACAGCGGCCAGACCGCCTGCACGCGGATGCCCTCCTTGCGCCACTCCAACTCCAGCGCCTCGGTCAGCCCGCGCACGGCGTACTTCGACGCGCTGTAGGAGGCGATCTCCGGCTGCCCGTAGATCGCGCTCGCGCTGCAGACGTTGATGACGCCCGAGCCCGGTGTGGCCCGGAGGTAGGGGTAGGCGGTGTGGCAGCCGTTGATCACACCGTTGACGTTGATCTCGATGGTCTGATGGTGCTTGGCCAGGTCGACGTCGGCCAGGCGGCCGGCACGCAGGATGCCGGCGTTGTTGACGAGCAGGTCGAGACGGCCGCCGGCGGCGGTGGCGAACTCCTCGAGGGCCGCCTTCCAGGACTCCGGGTCGGTGACGTCGAGCGTGCCGCCGATGGCGTGGTCGGAGCCGATGATCGCGGCGACGTCGCGGGCCAGGTCGGCGTCGATGTCGTAGACACCGACGAACCAGCCCTGCGCCGCGAACTTCTCGACGATCGCCTTGCCGATCCCCTGGGCCGAGCCGGAGACGAAGAGTGCCTTCTTACGTGTCGAAGCGGAGCCCGAGACGGTGTTGGTGGACATGACGTGCTCCTTACGCCGGGATGAGGGCCCAGTAGTCGAGGTCGAGCAGCACTCCTGGAGCGTACTTGGCGTCTTCGCCACGCAGGGTCATCGACTCGTCGCGGCCGCTGGTCGCGACCAGGCGCAGGCGAAGGGCACCGACGCCAGGGGCGTCGGTCTCCACACGGTCGAGCACCTCGGACCACGCGTAGACGGTGTCGCCCGCGAACGCCGGCGAGGTGTGAGCGCCGGCGTTGATCGCGGCGACGAGCTGGGCGTTGGCGAGACCGTTGAACGACAGCGCCCGGGCCAGCGAGATGATGTGGCCGCCGTAGACGAGGTTGCGCCCGTCCGGCCGGGCCTCGACGTTGAAGTGCACCTTCGCGGTGTTCTGCCACAGCCGGGTGGCCTGCTGGTGCTCGGAGGCGGTCAGGGTGACGCCGTCGACGTGGTCGATCTTCTCGCCGATCTCGTAGTCGGCGAGCCGGTGCAGCTCGCCGGCGGCGGTGAAGTCGTAGGAGGAGAAGTCGAGCCCCTTCGGGACGATCAGGTTCTTCGGGTCGACCGCTTTCGCCAGCTCCGGGATCACCGTCTCCGGCGCCTCGAGGGACTGGTCTCGCTTGTGGACCATCACCCAGCGCGCCCAGTCGATGGCGACCTCGCCGCGCTGGTTGGTCGCCGTGGAGCGTACGTAGACGACGCCGGACTTGCCGTTGGAGTTCTGCTTGAGGCCGATGACCTCGGACTTCGTCGCGAGCGTGTCGCCGGGCACCACCGGCTGGTGGAAGCGGCACTCGGCGTAACCGAGGTTGGCGACGGCGTTCAGCGACACGTCCGGGACGGTCTTGCCGAAGGCGATGTGGAAGCCGATCAGCTCCTCGACAGGGTGCTGCTCGAGCCCGACGGAGGCCGCGAAGGCAGCGCTCGAGGGAATCGCGAAACGGGTCGGGTAGAGCGAGCCGTACGCAGCCCGGTCGCCCTCGGTCACCGTGCGCGGCGTGGCGTGCTCGATGACCTGGCCGACCTGGAAGTCCTCGAAGAAGTTGCCGGGGTTCGTCTTGCTCATCTGCGGCCTCTCGTCGGTGAGTACGTGGATTACCGGACGGTAACCTAGTTCAGACGATCCCGTGGAGGCGTTCCGGGATGCGTAGCAGCGGCTGGTTGCGGAGGTTGTCGATGTGGCCAGGGCCGAGCGCACGGTGCACGCCGTCCTCCTCGCGGACCAGCCTGGCCGGCTGGACCGACGTCGGGTCGAACTCCTCGACATCGGTGCCGACCGAGGCCGTCGCCTTGGTCAGCAGACCGGCGAGATCGTCGCCGGAGCGTCCCCAGGAGCTTCCCTTTCCGCGGCCGACCGACTTGGCGAGCTGGTTGCGCCGGTCGGCCTGCCGTCGCAGCAGGTCCACGTCGGCGAACTTCATGTGGAGCATGAAGAGCCCCGTGTCGGGCACGTACGGCGCCTTGATCCCGTGGGAGGCGTTCGTCCAGGCGGCCGGGACACGTTTGATCGACGGCTTGCACATCAACGGCGCGAACTGGGCGAACGCCCGCTGGCCCACGATCGCCTTGCCGCTGACCATCGGTCCCTCGACCGCGGTGTGGTGGACCACGTTGAGGGCGAGCGGAGCGATCACCTGATCGGGTCGCCTGGCCAGGTAGTCGGACAGGTCGGCGTACCTCGCCGGGTCGGGAACGAGAAACTCGTCGACGTCGGTGAAGATGACCACATCGTAGACGCCCAGCAGACCGTGCGCCACCCCGCTGGCCAGGCCCATCCGACCGGCCTCGAAGTTGCCCTTGCGGAAGCCGGGCAGGCGCTGGACCGTACATCCCAGGTCGTCCGTCGAACCGTCGGTCGAACCGTCGTCGAAGACGATCAGGTTCTCGTGACCCGCCGCTCGGCCATAGTGGTCGACCCAACGGGTGAGCATCTCGCCCTCGTCGCGGGCGATCGTGAGCACCGCGACCAGCGGCGGCGTACCTGCCGTGGTCTCGCGTGCCTCACCGGCGAGACTGCGCCGACGGCGCAGGCTCCAACTGCTTGACAAAGAACTCCCCCGAATGTGATTGCGGCCCTACGTGCGGACCAGCTCCTCTCGCCGCACGGACCACTCCACGAGGTCGGCCAGGGCGGAGACGGCGCGCACCGGAGCCTTGCGGCCCTCTCCCGGGTCGATGGCCTCACCAGGGATGGTCGGGTCGGCGAGCTTCTTGTTGAGATCCGTACGCAGCGAAGCATAAGCCTCTACAGCGGCGTCCCGGACCTGTTTGTCGGTGATCTTGCGCGGATCGATCCCGCCGACGTCCACAGGGGCCAGGTCGTCGAGATCCCCGTGGATGGTCGCGCCCAGACCGCGCAGCTCCGCCGCCTGGTCGCGAGTGAACGATTGCGTCCAGCGTGGCGCCGGGAGTCCGATGCGCGGGTCGTCGACCGTCAGCGCCGGCATCAGGCGCTTGCCGAGGGTGTGCTTGCGCAGCCCCATGGCAGCCGGATAGGCCAGGTCGCGCTGCTTCAGCTCTGCGTTGAGCGCCCGCAGCACCTCGACGGTGGCGGCGCCCAGGGAGGTGTTCTTCGGCGGCGGGCTCTGCATCCCCTCGGGGTCGAAGCCCATCGCTGCGCCGAAGCGCTCCAGCAGCAGCGTCGCCGGACTGCCCGGCGGCGGCACCGTGACCAGGTGAAGAGGCCCGGCCGTGCTCCAGCGCCGGGCGATGGCGACCGAGTCCTGCTCGGACCAGAAGCGTCTGCCGGGCTTGGTGTGGCGACGCTCGGGCGAGCCCGGCCGGCTCTTGTTGACCGCGGTGAGGAACTCGGCCCAGGTCCAGTCCATGCCGTTCTGGACGAGCTCCTGCCACATCGACGGGATCTGTCGGTTGATGTCACGCAGCGAGAGCACGACCTCGGGAGTCACGCCGTCGAAGCTCGACGCCACTCGCTCGACCGTCTCCGGGCCGACCGGCGCGAGCAGCTCGACGGAGACCAACGCCGTCCCGTCCCAGGCGTCGACCTCGGCGACCAGGCGGTCCCAGGCACCGGTGACGGAGTCACCCTGGGGGTGCTTCTGATGACCCTTCACGTCGAGAACGGCCTCGATCTGGTGGCGCCAGCGCGTGCCGGGCACCAGGAACCCACGCTCGGCGAGGAGTGCCTTGTTCTTGTACAGGGCACCCTGCAGATACGTCGTCCCCGACTTCATCGCCCCGACATGGAGCACTACGCGGCGCGCCAATGTTCAACAACCTCTCGACCAGACTGACCCATGGGGCCCAGCAGATCGGGCCCAGCAAATTGGGCTCAGTCTAGAGCCAGATCTCAGGAGCCGCCGCCACCGGCCTTGCGGCGGTGCATCTTCGGCGCTCCTCCGACGATCTCCGAGCCGTGCGCCTTCTCCTTGGCGCCGGCGCTCTCCGCGTGGGCGTGGTCCTGGTTGTTCTTCTTCTCCAGCGCTTCGCGCATCTTGGCTTTGAGATCGTCGTTGGCCATCGCTCCCCCTACATGGGTGTTCCTGAGTCATCGGTCGGGTCACGACCAACCTACGGCAACGACCCTGCCGAGACCATCGGTTTCGGCAGGGTCGAGGTCTCGGCAGCTCAGCTCTTGTAGTCCTTGAGCAGCGATCGCCCGATGATCATCTTCTGGATGTCGCTGGTGCCCTCACCGATGAGCATGAACTTGACCTCGCGCATGATCCGCTCGATCTCGTACTCCTTGGAGTAGCCGTAGCCGCCGTGGATCCGGAAGGAGTCCTCCACGACCTCGTTGGCGTACTCGGAGGCGACCATCTTGGCCATCCCGGCCTCGACGTCCATCCGCTTGCCGGTGTCCTTCAGACGCGCGGCGCGGACCATCATGTTGTGGGATACCTCGACCTTGGTGCCCATCTCGGCGAGACGGAACAGGATGGCCTGGTGCTCGGCGATCTTCTTGCCGAAGGTCTGGCGCTGCTGGGCGTAGGCGATGCCGAGCTCGAAGCCGCGGATCGCCAGGCCGCAGGCGCGGGCGGCGACGTTGACGCGGCCGACCTCGACGCCGTCCATCATCTGGAAGAAGCCCTTGCCCGGGGTGCCACCGAGGATCTGGTCGGCCGAGATCTTGTGACCCTCGAAGATCATCTCGGTCGTGTCGATGCCCTTGTAGCCCATCTTGTCGATCTTGCCGGGCACGGTCACGCCCTGCGCGGTCTCGCCGAAGCCGGGGGTCTTCTCGACCAGGAAGGTGGTCATGTTCTTGTAGACGCTCTCGGCGCCCTCGTCGGTCTTGGTCAGCACCGCGACCAGGGTCGAGGAGCCACCGTTGGTCAGCCACATCTTCTGGCCGGTGATCTCATACGAGCCATCGGCCTGCTTGGTCGCCTTGGTGGAGACCGCGGAGACGTCGGAGCCCAGGCCGGGCTCGGACATCGAGAACGCACCGCGTACCTCACCGGTCGCCATCTTCGGCAAGTACTTCTGCTTCTGCTCCTCGGTGCCGTGCTGCATCAGCATGTAGGCCACGATGAAGTGGGTGTTGATCACACCGGAGACCGACATCCAGCCACGCGCGATCTCCTCGACGCACAGCGCGTACGTCAGCAGGGACTCGCCCAGGCCGCCGTACTCCTCCGGGATCATCAGACCGAAGATGCCCAGCTCCTTGAGACCCTCCACGATCTCGGTCGGATACTCATCGGCATGCTCCAGCTCCTGGGCCACCGGGATGACCTTCTCGTCCACGAACTGGCGGACGGTCTTCAGGATCTCTTCCTGAATGTCGGTGAGACCTTCGGTCTCGGCAAGGCGACCCATGCTCTACTCCTAATCTCGGTGGTCGGGGCCACAACGTCTCAGACCCGTCGAGACCACGCTGACGTCACTGCGGCAGGTTACCAATCAGTAACCATCAGCGACAGGTGACAACCGCCACACCGCGATCCTACGACCCTCAGCTCCGCCGTCCGACAGCCGAGGAGACCGGCCGGAGGAGCTTCTCGTACGACGCCTTGCTGACGCTCACATAGCCCGACCGCTTCCCGGAGCCGGCCAAGGCGGACATCTGGGTGCTGGAGCTGAAGGCGAAGGTCGGGGTGGCGCCGGTCCGGCTGACCAGCAGCACGGTGGCCCGCAGGCCGGCGCGGTCGTAACCACTCGGCCGCGGCACGGCCCAGCTGTCCTTGTTCACGTCCTTGCCGAGGACCGCCTGCAGCGAACGCATCTGAGCGGTCGTGGTCTCCTCCGCCGTGACGACCCGGACCTGCACGCCCCGCGAGTCCGCCCGCTTCAGCGCGCGGACCACCCTGGCTCTGGTCAAGGCACGGGTGGCCAGGTGCACGACGTGACCGGGCCTGGCGCTGTTGACCGCCTTCAGCACCGTACGCAGCACGCTCTGCTCCTCGGCGACGCTCATCCCTGGGTCGGTGACCACGACGCCCGGCCCGAACCTGGTCCGGGCGGAGCCGGCCGTCGAGGTGACCGGCAGCGGCGAGAAGTCCACGCTGACCGCGTTGTGGTCCGACTCGAGCCCGAAGGCGCGCTGGTTGCCGGTGGCGAAGCGCGCGATCCCGCGAGCGAGGACGTAGTCGATCGTCGAGGCCCGGCCGTGCGTGACCGGCACCTGCTGCGTGACGTCGTAGATCGGGACCAGGTGCTTGGCAGCGAAGATGTCGCCGGGGTAGCGCGAGCCGTCGTACTGCACGTTCAGGTCACCACCGACCATCACCGGCCCACGCCCCGCCAGCGACTTGACGAGCACGTTGAGCGCGCGGGCGGAGGGGCGGACCAGGTCACCGTAGTACTTGGACTTGGGCGCGAAGTGCACCGCGACCACCGAGACGTTCCGGCCGGTCGTCCGGTTCTCGAGAGTGACCCAGTTGGCATACCTGATCCCCCAGTGCAGCCGCTGGTCGGCAGGCTTGCCCCGCTTGTTGCTGATCTGGTGGATGCCCTTCGAGGTCGCCGCCCACCGGTCGTTGTCCCAGGCGACCGCCGTCGCCGACTTGTAGGGGTCGCCGCCCTTGCGCCACACCCGGTAGCGCCCTGGCTCGAGATCAGCGGTACGGCGACCGTTCACCTCGTTGTAGGTGACGAAGTCGGGCGCGGTCCCGAGGACCTCGCGGACGTCCTTCTTGAACCTCGCCGTGCCCATGCTCGCCCTGAGGTTGGCCTGGACCATCCGATGGCGCGGCGGTGAGTAGGCGACGCTCTCCAGGTCCGTCTCGGCCGGAGAGGAGGAGTGGTGGACGGCGACGAGCGCCCCGCCGAAGAGACCGATGACCAGACCTGCGGAGAGCACAGCCTTGGCCGCCCGACCCCCGCGCGACCTGGCTCGAGGTTGTGTACGCATCCGTCCGGCCCCTCTCCCAGCAATGGCGACCGATAACACTGGTCACTTGGAACACTTTTGTAACACAGGCCTCAGCGAGATCCCGGGTCCCGTTCCGGAGCGACTTCGGATAGATCATCGAATCTGCCTCGCGCGCCACCGGGTGAGCGTCGAAGCGACCTACTGGGGGCGATGTCATAACGTGGGGCCGTGAGCACCTCGCCCAACCGCGTCTACGCGGCACGCCTGGTCGGCCTTCCGATCTTCGACCCGCTCGGTGAGCAGGTCGGCAAGGTGCGAGATCTCGTGGTCACGGTCCGCACCGATGCCCGGCAGCCACGCGTGCTGGGACTGGTCGTGGAGGTCTTCGGACGCCGGCGCATCTTCGTGCCGATGACCCGGGTGACCAGCATCGACTCCGGGCAGGTCTACACGACCGGCCTGCTCAACATGCGCCGCTTCCAGCCACGTTCGACCGAGACTCTGGTGATCGGCCAGATGTTCGACCGGCAGGTCACGGTGCGCTCCAGCGGGGTGTCCGGGACCGTCTACGACGTCGGCATGGAGCAGGCGCGCAACCGCGACTGGCTGCTCTCCCGGGTCGCCGTGCAGGAGCCGTCCAAAGGACTTCGCCGCCGCGGCCAGACCCACGTGGTGGAGTGGGACGACGTCGAGGGACTGGCCCACCGCTCCCCCACGCAGGCCGCGACCCACCTGGTCCAGGCGATCCACGAGATGCGTCCGGCCGACGCCGCGACGATGATCCACGAGCTCCCGCCCGAGCGTCAGCGCCAGGTCGTAGCCGCGCTGGACGACGAGCGCCTCGCCGAGGTGCTCGAGGAGCTTCCCGAAGACGACCAGGTCGCCATCGTGCGGGCCCTGGACTCCGAGCGTGCCGCCGACGTGCTCGAGGAGATGTCGCCCGACGACGCGGCTGACCTCATCGCCGAGCTGCCCGAGGAGACCGCCACCCTGCTGCTCGACCTGATGCGGCCCGAGGACGCCAAGGACGTCCTCCGGCTGATGTCGTACGAGGAGGACACCGCCGGCTCGATGATGACGCCCGAGCCGGTCATCGTCGGCCCCGACGCGACCATCGCCGACGCGCTCGCGCTCGTGCGCAATCCCGACCTCACCCCCGCCCAGGCGGCCCTGGTCTACGTCTGCCGTCCCCCGCTGGAGACACCGACCGGCAAGTTCCTCGGCATCGCCCACATCCAGCGACTGCTGCGCGAGCCACCGTCCACGCTGGTCGCGGGCGCGCTCGACGACTCCCTGGAGCCGCTGCGCCCCGAGGACAGCACCGAGCAGGTCGCGGCCCACCTGGCGACGTACAACCTGGTCGCCGCCCCCGTGGTCGACGAGAACGGTCACCTCGCCGGCGCGGTGACCGTCGACGACCTGCTCGACCATCTGCTCCCGGAGAACTGGCGCGAGAACCTCGCCCGCCAGGAGTCGGCCACCGAGCCTCGTCCCGACACCAGGCCCGACACCCGTCCGAACAAGGTGATCACCCCCGAGATGGTGCGCCGTGGCTGACGCACGCGCCGCCCGCGGTCGCCTCGACACCCCGCGCGAGCTGCGCCGCCCCCTGGTGAAGCGGCCCACCTTCCGCGCCGACGCCTTCGGCTCCTTCGCCGAGGCCTTCGCCCGCTACATGGGCACCGCACGGTTCATCGCCTGGATGACGATCATCGTGCTGATCTGGGTCGCCTGGAACACCCTCGCGCCCCGCGAGTGGCGCTTCGACAACTTCCCGTTCATCTTCCTGACCCTCGCGCTGAGCCTGCAGGCCTCGTACGCCGCCCCGCTGATCCTGCTCGCGCAGAACCGCCAGGAGGACCGCGACCGCGCGATCGCCGAGCAGGACCGCCGCATCGCCACCCAGTCGAAGGCCGACATGGAGTTCCTCGCCCGCGAGACTGCCTCGCTTCGGATGGCCCTCGGCGAGGTCGCCACCCGCGACTACCTCCGCTCCGAGCTCCGGCTGCTCCTGGAGGAGCTGGAAGAGCGCGACCGGCTCCGGGACGACCCGGCGCCTGATTGACCTCGGACCCGGTCGTCGACGGACGTCGGGGTCATCAGGACCGACTCGGGCTCGGTGTCGCCAGAGTCGCTGCGTACGTCTTCGGGCAGGTGCTCCCCGAGCAGCTGCGGTACTTCGCCTCGATCGTCCGCAGCTGGGCGACGACCTTGGCATACCGCGGGTCACGAGCGAGGTTGCGCGTCTCGTACGGATCGACGGCCCGGTCGTAGAGGACGGGCGTTCCGGTCGAGGAGACGGTGACGTAGGTGTAACGGCCGTAGCGGATGCCGCGGTACTTGGTGGTCGCGCCACCCTCGGTCGGCCAGGCGGCGACCGGGATCGGCCGGTAGAGCGTCTTGCCGGCCTTCACGCTCGAGGCCAGCACCCGGGTGATGTCGACCCCGTCCTGGGCCCGCCCCGGCCTCGCCCGCCCGAGGGCGGCGACCGTGGTGGCGATGTCCGGGTTGCCCACCGTGGAGCCGACCTTGACGTTCCTCGGGATGCCGGGACCCACCATGACCAGCGGGATCCGCGAGGCCTGCGAGGACTCCCACAGCTTGCCCAGGCGGTTGTGCTGCCCGGTCGTGTAGCCGTGGTCCCCGGAGAAGATGATGACGGTACGCCGGTACTGCCCGCTGCTCTTCAGATGCGCCACGGTTCGGGCGACCGCCCGGTCGACCGACTGCGCCGCCTCGATCCGTTGCTGGTGGACGTAGCGCATGACCCGCTTCTGGGACGCGGTGTAGGGCCTGCCGGCGGTGACCTGGCCCGGCCCGGCGTAGAACATGTCCGGCGTCTTGGGCAGCTCGAGGTGGCGGAAGCGGCCCTTGTCCGCGGGCATCGGCCTGGTGTTCTCCAACCACAGCGAGGGCTGACGGGGGTAGCGCCTCCTGGGGTCGCTGGCCTCGACCGGGCCGCCTGCGTGCGGCGCCACATAGTTGACCCAGAGGAACCACGGCTTCTTACCGCCGGCGTTCGTCCCGGCCCTCTTGATCATCTTGACCGAGCGGTTCTGCAGCGCGACCGAGCTGTAGAGACCGGGGCTCTGGATCGTGCCGTTGTTGTTGAACTTCGGACTCATCAGGTTGTAGGTCGACATGTCGATCGTCGCCTGCCAGTCGTCCCACCCCGGCTCGCCGGCAGCGGTGCGCTCGCGCCCCTTGCCGTAGCCGTTGAGGTACTTGCCGAGGAACATCGTCCGGTAGCCGGCCCTGTCCAGCCACACCGGCAGCGTGTTGCGCCGCCCGGTGAAGCCCTTGTAGCCGCCGTTGGCCCCCGAGATCGACCAGTTGCGGTGGTTGTGGGCGTACTTCCCCGTCAGCAGGCTCGCCCGTGCCGGCACACACAACGGCGTCGGCGCCACCGCGTCGGTGAACGTCGTCCCCTGCCGCACCAACAGCCTCTGCACGTTGGGCATGTGCTTGATGTCCGTCGCCGCCAGGTCGTCGACGTTGATCATCAGCACGCTCGGCCGCCCCGACTCCAACCGCCCCGGGAGCGCGGCCGCCTCCGCCATCGACGTCGGCCCGCACAGGACGGCGACGGCGCTCGCCACCGCCACCGTGGCGATCGAGGTCCGGCTCGGGCGCAGCCCACGACTCAGTGAGCCGGCCCGAGTGACAGGACGGGAGAACGGGGCGATGAGACGAGGCAAGCGGAGACTCCCGACAGGAGGGCCGCCTCCGCGGCCCAGAACAAAACAGGAGAAATCTAGTGCCCCCACCGGTATCGGACAATAGTCCGTCCGGGCCCCGAGGGATGGCCCACGATCCGAGCGGCCCGCGGTTCCACGGATCGGTCGATGCGGGGGTCTTTCAGCGTACGACGTAGGCTTCTTTCTTGTGAGTAGCCCGCTTCTCGACCGTGTCAACGCAGCCCTGGCGACCGTGCAGGACCCGGAGATCAAACGTCCCATCACCGAGCTGGGGATGGTCGACTCCGTCTCGATCGACGACGCAGGTGTGGTCAGCGTCAAGGTGCTGCTGACCGTCGCCGGCTGCCCGCTCAAGGACACGATCAACCGCGACACCACCGCGGCGCTCGAGAAGGTCGACGGCATCACCGGCGTCGACCTCGAGCTCGGTGTGATGACCAACGAGCAGCGCACCGAGATGCGCAACGGTCTCACCGGCGGTCAGGCGCAGCGGGAGATCCCGTTCGCCCAGCCGGGCTCGCTGACCAAGGTCTTCGCGATCGCCTCGGGCAAGGGCGGTGTCGGCAAGTCGTCGGTCACCGTGAACCTGGCCGTCGCGCTGGCACAGCAGGGCCTCAAGGTCGGCATCGTCGACGCCGACATCTACGGTCACTCCGTGCCCGCGATGCTCGGCGTGGCCGACTCCCGGCCGACCCAGGTCGACGACCTGATCATGCCGGTCCCGACCGCCTCCGGCGTGAGCGTGATCTCGATCGGGATGCTCAAGCCGCGCCGCGACCAGGTCGTCGCCTGGCGCGGGCCGATGCTCGACCGGGCCCTGGTCCAGATGCTCTCCGACGTCTACTGGGGCGACCTCGACGCGCTCCTCCTCGACCTGCCTCCCGGCACCGGCGACGTGGCGATCTCGCTGGGCCAGCACCTGCCCAACGCCGAGATCGTCGTGGTCACCACGCCCCAGGAGGCAGCCGCCGAGGTGGCCGAGCGGGCCGGCACGATGGCCGAGATGATGCACCAGCGCGTCGTCGGCGTCGTGGAGAACATGTCCTGGCTCGTCCTGCCCGACGGCTCCAAGATGGAGGTCTTCGGCTCCGGCGGTGGTCAGCGGGTCGCCGACACCCTCTCCCAGCGCTTCGGCTCGAAGGTGCCGCTGCTCGCCCAGATCCCGCTGGAGCAGACCCTGCGCGAGGCCGGCGACGCCGGAAAGCCCATCGTCGAGTCCGACCCGACCGCGGAGTCTGCCAAGGTCCTGGCCGAGGTGGCGCGTACGATCTCGGGCCGCGGACGCGGGCTCGCGGGCATGCAGCTGGGCCTCACTCCCACCTCCAAGCTCTGAGCCTGTAGGTTCACCTCCGTGTTCGGCATCGGCTTCGCGGAGCTTGCCGTCATCGTCGTGATCGCCATCCTGGTCTTCGGGCCGGACAAGATCCCCGACATGGCACGGCAGATCGCCCGCCTCCTCCACCAGGTGCGCAACCTGGCCAACAACGCGCGCGACGACCTGCGCGGAGAGCTCGGGCCCGCCTACCAGGATCTCGAGCTGCGCGACCTCGACCCCCGTCGCATCGTCAGCAAGCAGATCCAGGAAGCCCTCGCCGAGATCGAGCAGGAGGAGGCCGTCGCCAAGGCGCCCAAGCCCCTGCTGGCCGGCGAGAAGCCGCCCTACGACGATCAGGCGACCTAGTCACCTCCGGCTCCTGAGGCTCTGAGTCTCCTTTCCGCAGCAGCACCCTTCCGTTTACTCGTCGGTTTAGAACCGTTCATAACGGGTAAGAGAAGGTTGCCTGCGTAGAAAGGAGTTGGCGCCCATGAGCGCTCTACGATCTCGGGAACCCGATCCCCCAGCGGAGCCGAATCCGCAACACCTCGCCGACGTGCCCTTGGCCGATGTCCAGGGCATGCTCGCCTTCGATCTCCAGCCTCGCCTGGACCCACCTCGCCCCTCGGGCGATGGGCCCGGCGACGAGGCCGGGGACACCACCGATGACGGCGACATCCCGCCACCGGTGCCGATCGTCCCGGCCAACGGCCACCTGCGCGGCTGGATCCCACAGTTCGCCCAGAAGGCCGCCGAGGTCGTCGGCGGCGACCGCCCGGCCAGCCAGCTGGTCCGCTGGACGACCAAGGACGTCTACGCCGACCTGAGATACCGCGCCAGCCTCACGGCGCGCTCAGGGGCGTACGAGGCCGGCACCGGCCGCAACCAGCCGGTCCGCCCTCGCGTCCATCGCTGCCACGTCTACGAGGTCTCCGACGACATCGTCGAAGCCACCATCACGATCCGATTCGGCGCTGGCCTGCGAGCTCTCGCCGTCCGCTTCGAGCGCAACGGCGAGAGCTGGGTCTGCACGGTGCTCAACTTCGGGAGCTACGACTAGGCAGCATTCGACCTGTGGAGCGCTGTACGCACCCCATGCGTACAGCGCTCCACACCTCAGCTCGCCGTTGCCTCGCAAGACTCGCCACAGGTGCGAGTCTTGCCCTCCCAGCCACCTCGAGTCAGGATCCTGCCGATCCGAGCCGCCGTACGGCACGGGGTGTCGAACACCTGGTGCCAGCGCAACCGAGCTGTCACCGAGCCGAGCCGCGCGAGGTCGTCGAGGTCGCGGTCGGCGTCGCGTGCCTGCTCCCGCCACGACTCGTGTCCCAGGGCACCGTCGAGCTCGACGACCAAGCCGTACGCCGCATACTCGACGTCACGGAACTGGCTTCCGCTCGGTCCTGGCCGCACAGCCTGCCGATCCCCTGCCGGGAGACCGTGCGGCCGCTCGACCTTGGTGAGGTAACCGTGCTCGAGGACGGAGTGCGTGCCTGCCTCCAGGTCGTCGATCATGCCGGCGACGAGCGGACGGCGGCGCAGCGATGGGTATCGCCCCAGCGCGGCGCGCAGCGATGCAGCCGTCACGTACCTCTTGCTTGCAACCTGCGCGACCGCGGCGATCGCATCGATCTCCTTGCGTGCCTCTTGGGCCATCAGCAGCGCGTTGTCCTCGACCTTGAGGCGCGGCGGGGTGCCGCCGTACGTCCGGGGTGCGAGGTCAGCAAGCCGGTGGATCACCAGACCCTCCTGTGGCCTGACTCGGCGGGACCTGTCGATCGCGACGTGGATCGGCTCGCCGGTATCACGGCCCTTCGGCTCCTCGAGGCTGACTCCGCACAGGAAGGCAGGCTCCGCGTAGAGCACCGCTGCCCACGCGCGCTGGGTCCAGGTGAGCGGACCGGTATGGTCGGCATAGACCCGCGGATGGACCCGGCGCAGCTCGTTTCGCCGCAGCCTCCGCTCGATGTCGATGCGGGTGACCCCGCCCGCGAGCAGCTGGGCATAGCTGGCTACACCATCCTGCATCCGCATCTGGGAAGTGAGCAGACCCGCGGCATGTAGCCGTGCCCACTCAGCCTCGTCGTCGACCACAAGGCGACACTAGCCCGTGGAGCGCTGTCCGTACGACGTACGCACAGCGCTCCACGGGATCTGTGCTGGGGGCCTCAGCCGTTGACGCGGGTGGTGAGGCCGGTCGGGCCGCCGGGGCGACCGTGGCACTGCTTGAACTTCTTGCCCGAGCCACAGGGGCAGAGCTCGTTGCGGCCGACCTTGGCGTAGGGGTCGTCGGCGTTGCTGACCGTGTTGCTCTGCGCCTCGGCCTGGCCCTGCTCGTCCGGGCCGGAGAAGGCCAGGTGCTTGGGGGTGGCCGGCCGCTGCAGACCCTTCGCGGTGACCTGCGGGGCGGCCGCCGATGCCTTGGCCGCCTCGGCCCTCAGCGCGTCAGAGATGTCCTGGAGGCCACCTGCCTGACCGACGCCCACCGGCGGCTCGGCGAGCGCGCCCTCGTGCATCGGACCGGCGTGACGCGTGCCGTCCGGGTGGTAGTGGAACTCAGCCTCTGCCTGCTCGACCTGGACCTCCAGGTTGAACAGGTAGCCGACCGTGGCCTCCTTGATGCCGTCCATCATCGCCGTGAACATGTCGAAGCCCTCGCGCTGGTATTCCACCAGCGGGTCGCGCTGGGAGTAGGCCCGCAGCCCGATGCCCTCGCGCAGGTAGTCCATCTCGTAGAGGTGCTCACGCCACTTGCGGTCCAGCACCGAGAGCACCACCTGGCGCTCGACCTCGCGCATGCCCTCCTCGCCGATCTCGTCCTCGCGGCGGTCGTAGGCGTCCTGGGCGTCCTTCTTGAGGAGCTCGATCAGCTCGTGGCGGTCGAGGTCGGCCTTGCTGCCCCCGGCGTCCGCGATCAGCTTCTCCGGGTCGACCGAGACCGGCCAGATCTGCTTGAGGTCGGTCCACAGCTGGTCGAGGTCCCACTCCTCGGCGAAGTCCTGGGTCGCTCCGGTGACGACGCCGGTGACGACGTCATCGATGAAGGTCCGGATCTGCTCCTCGAGGTCAGCGCCCTCGAGCACCTCACGGCGCTCGGCGTAGATCACCTTGCGCTGACGGTCCATGACGTCGTCGTACTTGAGGACGTTCTTCCGGGACTCGAAGTTCTGGCCCTCGACCTGGGTCTGCGCGTTGGCGATCGACTTGGTCACCGACTTGGCCTCGATCGGCACGTCGTCGGGGATCTTCAGCGTGGTCAGGATGCGGTCGACCCACTCGCCCTTGAACAGGCGCATCAGGTCGTCCTCCAGCGACAGGTAGAAGCGGGACTCGCCCGGGTCACCCTGACGGCCGGAACGACCGCGGAGCTGGTTGTCGATGCGGCGGGACTCGTGACGCTCGGTGCCGAGGACGTAGAGGCCACCGAGCTTGGCGACCTCGTCGTGCTCGGCGGCGACCTGCTCCTTGATCCGCTCCACGGTCGGCGCCCAGGCCTGCTCGTACGCCTCAGCCGTCTCGCCCGCCGGCTCCAGGCCCTGCTTACGAAGCTCCTGGTCAGCAAGGAAGTCGACGGAGCCACCGAGCATGATGTCGGTGCCTCGGCCGGCCATGTTGGTGGCGACCGTGACCGCGCCCTTGTGACCGGCCAGAGCGACGATCTTGGCCTCGTCAGCGTGGTATTTCGCGTTGAGGACGGTGTGCGGGACGCCGCGCTTCTTGAGGAGGTTGCTCAGGTATTCGGACTTCTCCACCGAGACGGTGCCGACCAGCACCGGCTGGCCGTTCTTGTGACGCTCGACCAGATCGTCGGCGACGGCGTCGTACTTCGCCTCCTCGGTCCGGTAGACGAGGTCGGGCTGGTCCTTGCGGATCATCGGCTTGTTCGTCGGGATCGGGACCACGCCGAGCTTGTAGATCTTGTCGAACTCCGACTCCTCGGTCATCGCCGTTCCGGTCATGCCGGAGAGCTTGTCGTAGAGCCGGAAGTAGTTCTGCAGGGTGATGCTCGCGAGGGTCTGGTATTCCTCGCGGACCTTCACACCCTCCTTGGCCTCGATCGCCTGGTGCAGGCCGTCGTTGTAGCGGCGGCCGGCGAGCATGCGGCCGGTGTGCTCGTCGACGATCAGGACCTCGCCGTTGGCGACGACGTACTCCTTGTCGCGGCGGAAGAGCTCCTTGGCCTTGATCGAGTTGTTCATGAACGAGATCAGCGGGGTGTTGACCGCCTCGTAGAGGTTCTCGATGCCGAGGTGGTCCTCCACCTGGGTGATGCCGCGCTCGAGGACCGCGATGGTGCGCTTCTTCTCATCGACCTCGTAGTCGACGTCGCGAACCAGGTTCTTGGCGATCGTGGCGAACTCGTCGTACCACTTCACGTCGTCCTCGGTCGGACCCGAGATGATCAGCGGGGTGCGGGCCTCGTCGATGAGGATCGAGTCGACCTCGTCGACGATCGCGAAGAAGTGGCTGCGCTGGACCAGGTCCTCCATGGAGGAAGCCATGTTGTCGCGCAGGTAGTCGAAGCCGAGCTCGTTGTTGGTGCCGTAGGTGATGTCGCAGTTGTAGGCCTCACGGCGCTGGGCCGGGGTCATCTGCGGCAGGATCACGCCGACGGTGAGGCCGAGGAAGCCGAAGATGCGGCCCATCATCTCGGCCTGGAACTTGGCCAGGTAGTCGTTGACGGTGACGACGTGGACGCCCTTGCCGGCCAGCGCGTTGAGATAGGCCGGCAGCACGGCGGTCTGGGTCTTGCCCTCACCGGTCTTCATCTCGGCGATGTTGCCGAGGTGGAGCGCCGCGCCGCCCTGGATCTGGACGTCGTAGTGACGCTGGCCCAGGACGCGCTTAGTGACCTCACGGACCGTGGCGAACGCCTCGGCCATGATGTCGTCGAGGTCTTCGCCGTTCTCCAGGCGTTGCTTGAACTCGTCGGTCATCCCCCGCAGCTCGTCATCGCTCATCGCGACGAACTCGTCCTCGATCGCGTTGACGGCCTTCGAGATGGCCTCGAGCTCGCGAAGGATCTTACCTTCGCCGAGGCGAAGGATCTTGTCGAGAATTGCCACGGTGGCGGGCTCCTACTAGCGGCAGACAGATAGCACGCTCACTCTACCCACCTGCCGGTCGTCGCCGTACGGCGGCGGCACAACGACTCGGTCTCTTTGTTCGTGCGCGAGAGGTCGGGGCGATCCGTCGCTGCTACGTTCCTGGCCGTGACAGCCTCGGATCGGCAGATCAGTCTGAGTGTGCTCCGTGACGTGGAGCGGCGTGACGTCGCGGATCTGATCATCGCCGGCCTTCGGGAACGCTACGGAGTCGCGTTCGACGCGACGCTCAACCCGGATGTGTATGACCTACCCGACAGCTATCCCGGCAGCCTGACCGTGGTCGCCCGACTCGGGGGCGATGTGGTCGCCACAGGCACCCTGGCCGCACGCCCGGGTGGCGTCGGCGAGATCGTCAGGATGAGCACTGCGGCTCATACCCGGCGGATCGGGCTCGCCGGGCAGGTGCTCGATCACCTCATCGACGAGGCCCGAAGGCGCGACTGTCGCGAGCTGCGCGTCTCCACCACCAGCACGTGGACCAGTGCCCGCGCGCTCTATGCGTCCCGCGGCTTCGAGGAGATCGGCCTCTTCCAGGACACCCACGAGACCGACGTACGCTGCGTCCTACCTCTTAGTGGGAGCGGCCCCGTCCGCAGCTTCGAGATCGTCCCGGGCGCCCCGGGATCGACCGTGCTTCTGCACGTGCCCCACGCCTCGCGCGTGATCCCTGCAGACGTACGCAGCGGGATCGGGCTCTCCGACGCCGACCTCGACCGGGAGCTGACCGCGATCACGGACGCGGACACCGACCTCCTAGCCGAGCGCGTGGCCGATCTCTGCGGCGTACGCCCCTGGGCGTTCGTCAACCGGCTCTCGCGACTGGTCGTCGACCCGGAGCGGTTTCCCGACGAGACCGAGGAGATGAATGCGGTCGGCATGGGGGTGGTCTACGAGGCGACGACCCAGCGCGGAGTGCTCCGGCAACCCTCGCCCGCGGAGCGCCGCACCCTTGTGCAGACCTATTTCGAGCCGTACGCCGCCGCCTTGGCCGAGCTCGTCACCAAGCGGCTCGCGTCCGCAGGCCGGGTGACCGTCATCGACGTCCACTCCTATCCTGCTTCAGCCCTCCCCTATGAGCTGCACGGCAACAGTCCGCGGCCAGAGGTCTGCCTGGGTACCGACGACTTCCATACGCCAGAGCTGCTCCTCGACCGGGCGCGGTCCGCGCTGGCAGCGGTGACCGGCGATGTCACGCTCGACTCACCCTTCTCCGGCTGCTACGTGCCGCTCGATCGCTATCGCCGGGACTCCGCGGTCGAGGCGATCATGCTGGAGATCCGTCGCGACCTGCTCGCTTCTCGTCCCGATGACCTGGCGTGCGCGACCGCCCGCCTGATCGAGACACTCTGACTCATGAGGCCTCCACAGATCACTCCGTCGACTCGACCAGGGCCGCCAGACGTGTGAGCGAGGCGGCGAGCATGTCCGCGGTGGTGGCGCGGGCACGCTTGAGACGGTTGGTGTCGGTCAGGTCGGTCCAGTCGTAGGTGTGGGTGACGCGAGTGAGGCCGTCGCCCGCCGACTCCAGCTCCCAGCGCCACAGGTGACCCGGCGGCTGCTTGCCGGGCTCGGACGGGCGCCACGCGATGCGCCGGCCCTCCTCGAACTCGACGATGTGGTTCTCCCGGATCTGGCCGCCGGTGAGCTGCATGGTGAACAGGTCGCCAACCGCCTGCACCCGCTGCCCCTGCGGTGCCTCGGAGAGGTTGTCGTTGCCGTCCCACGTCGGCTGCTGTGCGGGATCGGCGATCACCTCGAAGATCTGCGCCGCCTCCGCCCGGATCTCGCGGTTGGCGGTGACGATGTGCTCATCGCTCATGTGCTCGATCCAAGCACAGGCCCATGGGCTGCCATATCGATTTAGCGGACGGCCACCTCGGCGATCAGCGCCGGCGCGAGGTCGCCCTTGGGCTCGACCTGGATCGTGTCCATGCCGAGCCAGCCGGCGAGTCGCTCGAGCTCGGCGGCCAGCTCGATGGCCGTCTCGACGGGGGCGTTCGGCTCTGTGTAGGCGCCCTTGACCTGGAGCGTTCCGCTCTTGCGATCGGCCTTCAGATCGACGCGGCCGACGATGTGCTCGCCGAGGAGGAAGGGGAGCACGTAGTAGCCGTGGATCCGCTTGTGCGCCGGCGTGTAGATCTCGATCCGGTAGTAGAAGTCGAAGAGCGCCTCGGTGCGCTCCCGTTCCCAGACCAGCGGGTCGAACGGGCTCAGCAGCGCGCGGGCGTCGATGCGGCGCGGGAGGCGTGACCCGGTGAAGAGGTACGCCTGCTTGCGGATGCCCTCGACCGTGACCGGCTCCACCTCACCGGCGTCGATGAGCTGGTTGAGCGCACGGGTCGTGTCGTCCACGCGCATCCGGAAGTAGTCGGCGACGTCCTTGGCGGTGCCGACCCCGTGGGACCTCGCGGCGCGGCGTACGAGCTCGAGCTGGGCCTCCTCGCGGATCGGCGTCGGCATGTCGAGGTAGATCTTGGGGATGACCCGTTCGGGCAGGTCGTAGGCGACCTCGAACTGGTCGTTCCGCCCGGCGATCGCAAGCTCGCCGAACATGTAGAGGATGTCGAGGGTCTTGCGGGAGTCGGACCAGTTCCAGCCCCAGTGGTCCTTGCTCTGCGGCCCGGCGTCGTCGAGCGCTCTGGCGGCCTCGCGCGCGGTGACCGCGCCCTGCTCGGCCACCAGCGCGAGCACCTTCTCCTTCATCCCGTCCGGGACGCTCCCCCACCACTTCGACCCCTTGGTCGCGCGGTAGTCGTCCATCCGCCACTGCATGTGCGGCCACAGCTCGACCGGCATGAACGCCTGCACGTGCGCCCAGTACTCCACCATCCGGCGGTCCCTGTGACCGCTGCTCGCGCGGTGCAGGAGCCCGGTGTCGTATGCCCCCATCCGGCTGTAGAGCGGCATGTAGTGCGCCCGCTGCAGCACGTTGACGCTGTCGACCTGGAGCACTCCGGTGCGCTCCAGGGTGCGCTGGAACGTACGCATCGTGGGCGTCGCGTGGGGCTTGTCGGCGAACCCCTGCGCCGCCAGGGCGATTCGGCGGGCCTGGGAGCGGCTGAGCGTCTGCGAGCTGGGCACGACTCCGACTCTAGAGCCGGTTCCGGACAAGTCTCGTCCGGAACCGGCGTCTCCGGTCGTCGACATGCGGGATCCTGAGTTCGTGGCACCTTCCTCGGACACGTCAGGACCCGTCGACCATCCGGCCGTCGCCGCTCTTGCCGACCGTCTCGCGCCGCAGCCGTGGGTGACCGGCCTGTACGTCGCGGGGTCGCTCGCCACCGGCGATCATGTCCCCGGGGTCAGCGACCTGGACCTGGTCGCGCTCACCGACGGGCCGCCGGACACCGACCTGATCTCGTCCGTCCACAGCGAGCTCGACGTCGGCGTCGCGGCGGGCGCAGATCTCGGCTGCGCCTATGTCGCCGCCGACCGACGAGATGATCACGCGGCGCCGCACCCGACCTGGACCCACGGGCGGCTGGTGCACCGGCCGCTGACGACGATCCCCCGCGTCGAGCTGGCCGTCCACGGCCTGACGGTGTTCGGCGAGGACGTGCGGACGCCGTTCCCGCCTGTCACGGAGGACGATGTCCGGGAGGCGTCGCGTGACGAGGTCTGCGGCTACTGGGCAGACGCGGTCAGACACCCGGGCTGGTGGATCCTCGAGCCCGAGATCGCCGAGCTGAGCCTGACCGCGATGGCCCGAGGCCGACACGCGGCCGAGCACGGCCGGCTGCTCACCAAGTCGGCGGCGATCGAGGAGGCCGACGCGCCGGCATGGCTCCGTGACCGGCTGCGGGCGCGGCGCCGGGGCGACCCGGCGCCGCTGCCTCGCCTGCGTACGGCGTGGATCGCCTGGACCGATGCCCGCCGGACGGTCGCGGGGCTCCGCCGGTGAAAGAAGAGGTCTTTCACAGCGGGCCGAAGACCTCACCCACGTCCGCATCGAGCCTCAACGAGTCGAGCACGCTCAACAGCTTGCGCTCCTCGTAGCGGAAGTGAGACTCCATGATCGCGGAGATGCCCTCGAGGTGCTTGCCGAGGTCTTCGGGGGTTGCGGCCCGATCGACGGCGGCCTGCAGACCTCCGAGGAGATGCCCGATCATGGAATGGTCCTGCTCGAGATAGCGGATCGTCTCGCGCAGCTCGGGATGGGCCCGGGCGATCGCCGGGAAGAGCTCCCGGTCCTCACCCTCGTGATGGCCGGTCAGGGCCGCGCAGAACCCATGACAGAACAGCAGCAGGTCGCGAGCCGCAGGCTCGGCGGGGTCTCCCGCGGCGATCGTCTCCTGCGTCACCCGCAGGGCCTTGCGCAGACGCTCGTGCACGTCGCGCATCTCGTTGCTCCAGGCGATCAGCCTGGTCTTCTCGCCCTCAGTCACGTGAGGGCGAAGGGGACGACAACATCAGTCGTGCTCCTTCGTGTCCGGCGCCTCCATGCCTGACACGGTCTGTCACCGGCACGCGACGCTGGCGTCAGCCTAGCGGCCGGGCCCGACTCAGTCGACGTTGAGGAGCTTCTGACGCACGGCGTACATGACCGCCTCCATGCGCGAGTGGGCCTGGAGCTTCTCCAGGATGTTGCGTACGTGGTTCTTGACCGTGTTCTCGGAGATGAAGAGCCGCTTCGCGATCTCGCGGTTGTTGAGACCCTTGGCGACCAGGCCGAGGACCTCGAGCTCGCGGTCGGTGAGCTTCGGGCCTGGAACCGGGGAGCGGTCCGGCTTCGACATCTGCTTGAACTCCTCCATCAGCTTGACCGCCATGGAGGGGCTGATCAGCGACTGGCCGTCGGCGACGACCCGGATCGCCTGGGCGACCTGGTCGATCGAGGAGTCCTTGAGGAGGTAGCCCATCGCGCCGGCCTTGATCGCGTCGTAGAGATCGGCCTCCTCGTCGGAGACGGTCAGCATGATGATGTTGGCCGAGGGGACAGCGTCCTTGATGGCCACGCACGCCTCGAGGCCGGTCTGCTTCGGCATGCGTACGTCGAGCAGCACGACGTCCGGAGCGGAAGCCGCGGCGCGCTCGGTGCCCTCGATGCCGTTGGTCGCCTCACCGATGACCTCGATGCCGGGCTCGCTCGCCAGGAGCGCGACCAGGCCCCTTCGGAAGAGCTCCTGGTCGTCGACAACCAGGACGCGGACCGGCTCACGATCGGCACCAGAGGTAGATGACACGAATGCATCATGGCATGTATCCGAAGAGGACAAAGAGAATGGCCGGGACTCACCCATCCGAGGGATGGAAAAGTCCCGGCCATCATGCTGTCAGAACCGCCTTGCGGTTCTCAGACGAGATCTGCGCGGTTGAGCGCGATCACCCCGTAGTCGTATCCCCTCCGGCGGTAGACGACCGACGGCCTCATCGAGTCCTTGTCGGTGTAGAGGTAGAAGTCGTGTCCGACCAGCTCCATCTCGTAGAGGGCCTGGTCGAGCGTCATCGGATCCGCGGTGTGCGTCTTCTCCCGGACGACCAAGGGCCCCTCCCCCGTCACCGTGATCGGACCGACCTGGTGCTCGCGTACGGTGTCGTCATCGAGCTGCTCCGACTCGCCTCCCGAGCCCAGGCCGTCGGGCTCGATGCCCGCCAGCGCCTGCCCGACCGACACCGGCGTACGGCGCCCGCGGTGGACTCTGCGGCGGTCGGCTGCCCGGCGCATCTGGGATGCCATCTTGTCGACAGCCAGGTCCAGCGCCCCCATCTTGTCCTCGGCACACGCCTCGGCCCGGATGACCGGACCCTTCGAGTAGGCGGTGAGCTCGACGTGTACGGCGCCCTTGTGCTGGCGCGGGTTGGGCTCGTTGTCGACCTCCACGTTGATCCTGATGATGCGGTGGTCGTGCTTCTCGAGCTTCGCGAGCTTCTCGGCTACGTGAGCGCGATAGCGGTCTGAGACCTCGGCGTTGCGGGCCGTGACGACAACTTCCATGGGTACCTCCCGGTGTTTCGGGGTTGGCGGATTCCCGGACGATCAGCGCATGTGACCCCCGGGGTACGGAGTCCGCCTGGCCGACCTGGTCTTCGACCCCACAACCGCCTGCAGAGGCTTAGCAGCTTGGTGCCACTCCACCTTCTCCATGCTGGCTCCCGTATCTGACGGGAGGGCACGGGCAGGACTTATCTCTAAGCCGCACCGTGATCCCCTTGCCCCAAAATCTGGGTGCGAAGGGTTACGTGGACCGTTTCGCCTGCGACTGGCATCGGCTTGCCGCTCGGATGCCCGCAATGCGGACCTCTCTGCGACGCAACCACGGACCCAGACGGACTCCATGTAGTGACGGTAGTTCGCCGATGTGCCCCACGAAAGCCCTTCAACAGAATTACATGACGGTTTCCTACATTTGAACGCGAGACCGACGCTGGGTAGCCGCTACGGTCGCGATCGCTTTCACGTCCAGTCCGACCGATTCCAGCGCTCGTTGAGCCTCCCGAGCGGTCGCACCGGTGGTGATCACGTCGTCGCAGACGATGAACGACGCCCGCGGGGTCGTTCCGGCAAGTGTCCGGATGCCGGACGCCGGACAGGTGATCGAGCCCTCCAGGTTGGCCTGTCGCTGCCGGGAGTCGAGACCGGACTGGTCCACGACACCGGATCTCGTGCGGAGCAGCTGGTGATGACGGACGCCGAGGCCGTGCCGCCGCAGCACGGTGGCTGCTCCGCGCGTGATCGTCGCAGTGCTGTCGAGACCGCGCTCGCGTACGGAGGAACGCCGGGAGGGGACCGGGACGAGAACCGTCGGGCCGGCGCCGGTCTCCGCCATGGCTTCGAGGACGGCGAGGGCCAGCAGGCCGGCCAGGTGCCCGCGGAGCCCGAGGAGCTGGTGCTCCTTGAGACCGATGACCAGCGCCTTGAGGGTGCCGTCGTAGGGCCCCGCCGCGAAGACGGGCACGAGGCCCGGCGGCGCCGGGGTCGGCGGGCTCGACCGGGCGCCGTCCGGGAGGCCGGCGCGACAGTCACGGCACAGCAGCCTGCCCGGTCGTCGGCAGCCGACGCAGCGCCCACCGACGACCAGGTCGTGCCAGGCATCGACGAGGTCCATGGACCCGAGTCGACCAGGGCAGGCGCAACGTGGCAACCACGGACCGTACGGCTGTGGATAACCTTGTGGAGAGTCAGCCCTGGTAGGTGACGTCGGAGAGGTCGGAGGGCAGCTCCAGGTCGAACCGGTCGAGCGGGTCCAAGAGCGTCCAGCCAGAGATGGCGTAGAGACGGGCCGAAGCCATCGGCGAGCCGACGACGCCGGTGACCCGGTCACTGAGGGTGTAGCGCTCGCCGCTGGGAGCGCCGTCGAGCGAGACGGACTGGAACAACGCGGTCGAGTTGATCTGCTGGACCGCGACGATCGTGGTCGGCGAGGTCCAGGCGATGTCGGTGACCTGCATGGTCGCCGTGTCCGGGTGCGGCAGCAGGACCGCCGACGTCGCGGTCGTGATCACGCCCTTCGAGCTGGCCTGCAGCCGGCTGACCACGATCCGGTCAGAGGACTCGCCGTCGATCACCGCCACGAACCGAGTGCCGTCACGGGAGACCAAGAACCGGGTCACGTTCTCCCCGGTCACCCCGGGCACGGCGACGCGGACGAGGCGCTCGCCGTCGACGTACATCACCCGGGCGCCCGTCGAGTCCTTGTCGACCATCCAGAGCCGGCCGGCGAGGTCCCAGGACGGTCTCAACAGCCGGGTGCCGTTCACCGGCGCATCGACCAGGTCGCCGTCGCTGGTCAGCTCGCCGACGACGACGCCGGTGCGGTCGGTCGTGACGGCGGCGGCGGTCGAACCGTCAGCGTCGACGGCGACGTCAGTCACACCGTGGGACTTCGCCCACCTGCCGAGCACCGGCACCCACGGTTCACCGCTGTCGCCGGTGCTGGTCACCAGCGCACCGCCGCGCAGTGCGTAGAGATCGACCCGTGCGGACGTGCCGTTGGGGTCGTAGCCGCTGCCGCTGTCGACGCTGAACGTCTCGCCATACCCCGGCAGGACCACCGGCTCGCCGTCGAGCGTGAGCCGGATACGGTTCACGCTGGCGTCCTGTCGAAGCGTCCAGGCCAGCTGGGCTCCCATGAGCTGGAGATCTGCGGAGCTGTGCTCGTCGAGATCACCGGCGAGGTCGACCTCGGCCACACCGTCGCGGATCTCGACGGAACGGGGCTGGCCGGCGGCGGTCGGGAGCGCGCTGTCGATCACTCCCTGCGTCTCCTCCCCCGGCCCGCTCAGCAGGCTGGAGACCAGGGTGGCCGCGTAGGACGCGCCTCTGGGGGCGAAGATCGGCTCCGGCACCAAGGTGTGCCCGGTCGGTTCGACGTAGTAGAGGTTGCTGCGGGCGAAGTGGGACAGGAACCAGTCCTCCTCGACCACCAGGGCGTCCGGTGCCGCGCTGATCCGCCACTCGCCCTTGATCCGAATGAGCTCGAAATCGAGAATGGCCTGCGACGCGGCCAGCGCGCCCCGCCACACACCGCGCTCATCGAGCCAACCGGCATCCTCGAGCTCCACCGACACCTGCGGCGAGGAGACGGCGTGGGTGCTCCGCTCCCCGTAGACCAGCGTTCGCCCGCCTGGCGCCCAGCTCATCGCCGCATCCTTCGTGAGGTAGCGGCGGGCATAGGTCGTGCTCATCGGGGTGGCCTTCATGGCGTCGAGGAACCCGTCGACGATCTCGCCCGGGGACGCCCCCGCGCGCGGAGGCCCCGGGTTGTACGGGATGACCTCCTCCTGCACTTCCGGCGCTGCCAGGTCGACCTGCTGGACCGGCCCGGAGTCGGGGACGCCCGAGCACGCCGAGGCGAGGAGAGCGATCGCGGTCAGGGCGATCACCAGTGCGGATCTCACGACGCCTCCAGGGTGTCACGGGCATCGGCCGGGACCAGCGGGAGCGGACTGTGACGCAACGCCGCACCGGCATGGCGGGGAAGCGTGAGCCGGAACTGTGCCCCTTGGTCGGGACGGCCCCAGGCCTGCAGCCAGCCGCCGTGGAGATGAGCGTCCTCGAGCGAGATCGACAGGCCCAGGCCCGTGCCGCCGCTGGAGCGGTCGCGGGCCGGGTCGGCGCGCCAGAACCGGTTGAAGACCAGGGCCGTCTCCCCCGGGGCCAGCCCGACACCGTGATCGCGCACGGTCAGCGCGGCCGCATGCTCGTCGCTGTCGACCCGGATGGTGACGGTCTGCCCCACCAGAGCGTGGTCGGTGGCGTTGGCCACCAGGTTGCGTACGATTCGCTCGACCCGGCGATGGTCGACCTGGGCCGTGCACGGATGGCTCGGAGCGACGACCTTCAGCTCGATGTCGCGCTTGTCGGCGAGCGGTGTGTAGGCCTCGACCACGGCCTTGGCCAGTGCGGTCAGGTCGGTGTCGTAGAGGTCGAGCACCGCCGCTCCGGCATCGAAACGGCTGATCTCGAGCAGGTCGCCCAGGAGTGTCTCGAACCGGTCCAGCTCGGTCTGCAGCAGCTCGGCCGCACGCGCTGTCGGGGCGTCGAAGGTGTCCCTGGCCTCGTAGAGGACGTCGCTGGCCATGCGGACGGTGGTCAACGGCGTACGCAGCTCGTGGGAGACGTCGGAGCTGAACCGTCGCTGGATGCGGGAGAGGTGCTCGAGCTGCCGGATCTGGTTCTGCAGGCCGCTGGCCATCTGGTTGAAGGAGAGCGCCAGGCCGGTGAGGTCGTCCTCGCCGCGCACGACCATCCGCTCCTCCAGGCGGCCGGCGGCGAGCCGCTCGGCGGTGCGGCGGGCGATCCGGATGGGAGTGACGACATGACGGGTCACGACCCAGCTGCCGACGCCGATCAGCAGGATCAGGATCACACCGGCGGCCAGGAGTCCGCGGGTGAGGATGCCGAGCGTCTCCTGCTCCTGGTCCATCGGGAAGAGGAAGTAGATGTTGTAGGTGTCGTCGTGCAGCTCCACCTGGGACCCGACCACGATGCCGGGGGTGGAGGGGCGCTCCCCGTCGTCGTAGGCGACCCGGGTGTAGGTCCAGGCCGGCTCGGCGCGGATCGTCTGGAAGCGGTCCTCGAGCGTGCGCGGCACGCTGCGTACGTCCAGGCCGGGTGTCCACTCGACACCGTCGTCGCTGATCCGGCCGGAGGTCGACGTCACCGGACCGGCCATGACGACGCCGTAGCCGCGCGAGAGACTGCGCTGGATGATCGGGTCACCCAGGTCGTTGCGCTGCAACGGGGTGCCGCCGTTGGCACCCGACGTCTCCGCGATGCTCGCACGCGCGGCGGAGAGCTCTTCGGACGCCTCCGCCTTCGCCGCCGCGACCCGGTCCTGGACCAGCTCGTCGCTGATCTGCTCGAGCAGGATGAGCCCGACCAAACTGACAGCGGCCGCGGTGAGCAGCACCGTGTAGACCACGACGCGGGTCTGGATCGACCGGCGCCAGGTGGTAAGGAGCTTCTTGGGCGCCCGGGCTGCTGCCCGGACGACCGGCTGGAGCGTCACACGGGCCCTGCCTTGTATCCGACGCCACGGACGGTGAGGACGATCTCAGGGTTCTCCGGGTCGTGCTCGACCTTGGAGCGCAGTCGCTGGACGTGCACGTTGACCAGCCGGGTGTCGGCGGCGTGACGGTAGCCCCAGACCTGCTCCAGCAGCACCTCGCGGGAGAAGACCTGATGAGGCTTGCGGGCCAGGCACTCCAACAGGTCGAACTCCAGCGGCGTGAGCTGGATCCGATCGCCGCCGCGAGACACCTGGTGGCCGGCGACGTCGATGGTCAGGTCGCCGATCTCCAGCACCTCCGGCATCGCGTCGCCGTGCCGGCGGACGCGGGCCCGGATCCGCGCGATCAGCTCCTTGGGCTTGAACGGCTTGACGACGTAGTCGTCGGCGCCGGACTCGAGACCGACCACGACGTCCACCGTGTCGCCCTTCGCGGTGAGCATGACGATCGGCACGCCCGACTCGTTGCGGATCTGCTTGCACACCTCGATGCCGTCCATCCCGGGGAGCATCAGGTCGAGGAGCACGACATCCGGCTTGTAGTCGTGGAACGCGGGCAGCGCCTGGTCGCCGCGGGCGACCAGCCGCGAGTCGAATCCCTCTTGTCTGAGCACGATCGCAAGCATCTCGCTCAGCGAGGCATCATCATCGACGACGAGGACCTTGCCCTTGGCGGGCTGGTCAGAAGTGCTGCGATCGGCCATGTGTCTGATTCTGTCACCCAATGCGTGCGGCGCGTCACACGAGTCGCCCCACAACGCGCGAGTCGGCGCGTCCTGACGCGATTCCCTGCCGAGTCGGCTCGTCATGACGAGCCGACTCGGCAAGATCCTAGGTCAGAACGCGCCGACTCGGCGCTAGATGCTCAGTAGCGGTAGTGGTCCGACTTGTAGGGACCCTCGATCGGGACACCGAGGTAGTCGGCCTGCTCCTGCTTGAGCTCGGTGAGCTCGACGCCGAGGGCGTCGAGGTGGAGGCGGGCGACCTCCTCGTCGAGCGCCTTGGGCAGCACGTAGACGCCGATCGGGTACTCGTCGGTCTTGGTGAAGAGCTCGATCTGGGCCAGCGTCTGGTTGGTGAACGAGTTCGACATCACGAAGCTCGGGTGACCGGTGGCGTTGCCCAGGTTGAGCAGACGACCCTCGGACAGCACGATGATCTTCTTGCCGTCCTCGAAGATCCACTGGTGGACCTGCGGCTTGATCTCGTCCTTGACGATGCCCGGGATCTTCGCGAGGCCGGCCATGTCGATCTCGTTGTCGAAGTGGCCGATGTTGCCGACGATGGCCTGGTTCTTCATCTTCTCGAAGTGCTCGACCCGGATGATGTCGAAGTTGCCCGTCGTGGTGATGAAGATGTCGGCGGTCTCGACGACCGACTCCAGGCGGCGGACCTCGTAGCCGTCCATCGCCGCCTGCAGCGCGCAGATCGGGTCGATCTCGGTGACGATGACGCGGGCACCCTGGCCGCGCAGCGACTCCGCGGAACCCTTGCCGACGTCGCCGTAGCCGCACACGACCGCGACCTTGCCGCCGATCATCACGTCGGTGGCGCGGTTGATGCCGTCGATGAGCGAGTGGCGGCAGCCGTACTTGTTGTCGAACTTCGACTTGGTGACCGAGTCGTTGACGTTGATCGCCGGGAAGAGGAGCGAGCCCTCCTTGAACCGGTCGTAGAGGCGCAGGACACCGGTGGTGGTCTCCTCGGTGACGCCCTTGATGCCGTTGGCGATGTTGGTCCAGTACTGCGGGTCGTTCTTCAGGCTGCGGTCGAGGACGCGCAGGACCTCCTTGAACTCCTCGTTGTCGGTGGAGTCCTGGCCCGGCACCTCCCCGGCCTTCTCGAACTCGACGCCCTTGTGGAGGAGCAGCGTGATGTCGCCGCCGTCGTCGAGGAGCATGTTCGGGCCGACCGGGTTGCCGGCCTCGTCGGTGAACTGGAAGACCTTCTCGGCCTCGTCCCAGTACTCCGCCAGAGTCTCGCCCTTCCAGGCGAAGACCGGGGTGCCCTTCGGGTCCTCGGGGGTGCCCTCACCGACGACGACCGCGGCAGCGGCGTGGTCCTGGGTGGAGAAGATGTTGCAGGTGGCCCAGCGTACGTCCGCACCGAGCGCGGTCAGCGTCTCGATGAGCACACCGGTCTGGATGGTCATGTGCAGCGACCCGGCGATACGAGCACCCTTGAGCGGCTGGTCCTTGCCGTAGCGCTCGCGCATGGCCATCAGGCCCGGCATCTCGTGCTCGGCGAGGGAGAGCTCCTTGCGGCCGTATTCGGCCAGGCTCAGGTCGGCAACCTTGTAGTCCATGGTTATTCCTTACCGAAGTGTTGCGGGCCTGCGTCGCGCATCTGCGCACCAGCGGGATCTCCCACGCAGGGTCTTCCCAGACTACAAGCGCTGGTTGACGGTGGCGGTAATCCGCAACCAACAGTTCGCGGCTAACCCTGTCGAAAACTAGAACAAGTTCCTATTATTGTCGGGCATGACGGCAACCACACCCGACCCGCACACGGTCCAGGGCGACTGCATCCCTGCGTACGCGCCCCTGCGTGACCTGCTCGCACGCAACCTCTCCGCCGGAGCCGACCTCGGTGCTTCGGTCGCGGTGATCCGCGACGGCGAGATCGTGGCCGATCTGTGGGGCGGTGAGGCGCGGCCGGGCGAGGCATGGCAGGAGGACACCATCGTCCGAGTCTGGTCGGTGACCAAGACGATGGCCGCGCTGACCGCGCTCGTGCTCGCTGACAGTGGCCAGCTGGACCTGGACGCTCCGGTCGCGGACTACTGGCCCTCGTTCGCCGACGAGCGGATCCTCGTACGCCACCTGCTCTCCCACACCTCCGGGATGTCCGGGTGGACCGAGCAGCTCTCCACCGAGGCGCTCCTGGATCTGCCGCTCGCCAACGAGATGCTCGCCCGGCAGAAACCTTGGTTCGAGCCGGGCTCGGGGTCGGGCTACCACATGGTCTCCTACGGGCACCTGGTCGACGGCCTGGTCCGTGGCGTGACCGGGAAGCCGCTCTCGGAGGTCTTCGCCGAGCTCGTCGCGAGGCCGTTGGGAGCCGACTTCCACCTGGGCGTCCCCGAGACCGAGCTGGGCCGCTGCGCCGACCTGGAGGCTCCCCCGCCCGGTGGCATCGACGTCGCCGCGCTGCCCGAGGGCAACCTGATGATCCCGACCCTGGTCAACCCGAAGCTGGATCCGGCCGCGTTCAACACGGCTCCGATGCGTACGGTCTCCCTGGCCGGGATCAACGGGCACGGCAACGCCCGATCGATCGCCCGGATCCAGTCGGCCGTCTCCCACGGCGGCGAGGTCGGCGGCGTACGTCTGCTGTCGCCGGCCACCATCGAACGGATCTTCGAGGTGCAGGCCGACGGCGTCGACCAGGTCCTGCTGACACCGATGCGGTGGGGCATCGGCTACGGGCTCCCGCAGCCGGTCGCGGCGCCGGCGGTGCCCGAGGGACGGGTGTGCTGGTGGACCGGCTACGGCGGCGCGATCGTGGTCAACGACCTGGAGCGCCGGGTCACGGTGGCGTACGCGATGAACCGGATGACCCAGCACATGACCTCATCGGAGCGCACCGACGCCTACGTTCGCACCGCCTTCGAGTGCGTGGAGGCGGCCCGATGAGCGAGGTGAAGGTCTGCATCATCGGCGCGGGCTGCTCGGGGATCACGACGGCCAAGCGGCTCAAGGAGTTCGGGGTCGCCTACGACCAGTTCGAGCTCTCCGACGACGTCGGCGGGAACTGGTACTTCCGCAACCCCAACGGGCTCTCCTCGGTCTACGAGTCGCTGCACATCGACACCTCGACGTCGCGGCTGGAGTTCGAGGAGTTCCCGGCGCCGGAATCGTTCCCGCACTTCCCGCACCACACCCTGATCCACCAGTACTTCCGCGACTACACCGACCACTTCGGTCTGCGGGACTCGATCACGTTCAACACCGGTGTCGAGCGGGCCACGCAGCGTGACGACGGTTCCTGGGAGGTCATCCTGTCGACCGGGGAGACCCGCACCTACACCGACCTCGTGGTCGCCAACGGCCACCACTGGTCGCCGCGGCTGCCTGCCTGGGAAGGCGAGTTCGCGGGCGAGATCATCCACAGCCATGCGTACGTCTCCCCGTTCGAGCCCATCGAGGTCCGCGGCAAGCGGGTGATCGTGGTCGGGATGGGCAACTCGGCGATGGACATCGCCTCGGAGCTGTCCTCGCCGTGGATGGCGTCGAGGCTGTACGTCTCGGCCCGGCGCGGTGTCTGGGTGCTGCCGAAATATCGCAACGGGCAGCCTGCCGACAAGGTGATGGCGCCGCCCGACATCCCCAAGGAGCAGGCGCTGGCGGCCTCCCGTGAGCTGATCCGCGGACTGGTCGGGTCGATGTCGACGTACGGACTGCCGGAGCCCGACCACGAGCCGCTGTCCGCGCATCCGTCGGTCAGCGCCGACTTCCTGACGAAGGCCGGCTCCGGCGACATCCACATGCTTCCCGAGATCGTGCGATTCGAGGGGTCGACGGTGCACCTGGTCGACGGCTCCTCGGTCGAGGCGGACGTCGTCATCGCGGCCACCGGCTACGACATGTCGTTCCCGTTCTTCGACCCCGACGAGGTCTCGCTGCACCCCGACTCCGACCACCGCTACCCCCTGTTCAAGCGGATGATCAAGCCGGGCGTGGACCACCTCTACTTCATGGGTCTGGCGCAGTCCTCACCCACGATCGTCAACCTCGCCGAGCAGCAGTCCAAGCTCCTGGCGCGCCTGCTCACCGGGAGCTATGCGCTTCCGCCCGCCGAGGAGCAGGAGCGGATCCTGAAGGCCGACGAGGAGGCTCACCTGGAGCAGTACTACGCCGCCCCACGCCACACCATCCAGATCGACTTCGCCCGCTACGTCGTCGACCTGATGGCCGAGATCGAGGCCGGGGAGGCACGAGCGGCCGGGGCCTAGGACAGGTCAGTGCTTCTTCTTGATCGGCAGCAGGTGGAGTACGCCGACCACGATCGACCCGACGATGAGCCCGACGATGGCGGAGAAGAAGGTGTTCACCAGCCAGGCGGCGGCCGCACCGACGGCGCCGAGGGCATGGTGGACCTCCTCCTCGAGGTGGTGGACGGTGTCGTAGGGCCAGGCCCAACCGGGATGGCCGGCAGCGAGGCCGTTGACGTCGTAGACACCGACCAGGAGCAGGTGTCCACCGACCCAGAGCATGGCGATCGTGCCGACGATCGAGATCCCGGCGAGGACCTTCGGCATCGCCGCGACCATGCCCAGGCCGAGTCGCTGGGCGCCCGCGCTGGAGCGCTGCGAGAGCGAGAGGCCGGCGTCATCCATCTTCACGATCAGGGCGACCACGCCGTAGACGACGATCGTGATCAGGAAGGCGACGGCGACCAGGGCGCCGAGTCGCATCCAGAATCCCTGGTCGATGACCTCGTTGAGCGCGATCACCATGATCTCGGTGGAGAGGATCAGGTCGGTGCGTACGGCACCGGCGATCATCTTCTTCTCGGCCTCGGGACCCTCCAGAACGACCGGCGTCTCGTGGGCCTCCTCGTGCGGCCGGACCCACTCCAGCACCTTCTCGACACCCTCGTAGGCGAGGAAGGCACCACCGAGCATCAGGATCGGGGTGATCGCCCACGGCGCCCACTGCGCCAAGATCAGCGCCACCGGCAGGATGAGCAGCAGCTTGTTGCGCAGCGAGCCGAGGGCGATCTTCTTGATGATCGGCACCTCGCGCTCGGCAGCGATGCCCTGGACGTACTGCGGCGTCACGGCGGTGTCGTCGATGACGACACCGGCCGCCTTGGCCGAGGCCTTGCCGGCGGCAGCGCCGACGTCATCGACAGACGCAGCCGCCAGCTTGGCGATGGCGGCTACGTCGTCGAGGAGTGCAAAAAGACCGGCGCTCATGAGGGGAACCTTAGCGGGTGGGTCGAGCTACTCGACGCCCTGCTCGCGGAAGAGCTCCGAGAGCGGATACTCCTTGAAGTAGTCGGTCTTGATCCGCAGCCAGGTCCCGTTGACGATCATCTCGTCGATCGCCTTGTTGGCCTGGTCCCGCAGCCCGTCGCCCTTACGGAAGACGAACGCGATGGGCGCCTTGTCGGAGGGGAAGCGAATGCGCTCCTCCATCATCGGCGAATTCTTGATCACACCCGGAGCGAACGGCGCGTCGTAGAAGAACGAGTCCGCCTTGCCGGCGGCGACGGCCTCGAGAGCGGCCGCCTCGTTCTTCCGCTTCACGATCTGGGCCTTCGGGAACCGCGTCTCGAGGACGCTCTCCTGCGCGGTGCCGTCCACGATGGCGACCCGGGTGCCGTTGACGTCCTTGAGCTTCTTGATCGGGGAGTTCTTCGGCGTCGTGAAGGACAGGTAGGTCACGAAGTAGGGGTGCGAGAAGTCGTAGACCTTCTCGCGCTCCTCAGTCACGCTCACCTGGGAGGCGATCATGTCGATCTTGCCCTCGTCGAGAGCTGTGAACAGGTCGGCGAAGTCCATCGGCACGATCGACGGCTTGATGCCGAGCGACTCGGCGACCTCGAGGGCGACCTCGTAGTCGAATCCCTTGGCCGTGGACCCTTGGGTGTAGTAGACCGGGGCGCTGTTCAGCACACCGATCTTGAGCTGACCGTCGTCGGCAGCGCTGCTGCGCTTGGCTGAGGAGGGCCCGGTCGTCTCGACCGTGTTGGAGACCACGATCAGGATCACCAGAAGGGTGACCGCGCCCGCAAGGATGAACTTCAGGGATTTCATACGACGTCCTGGTTGGGGGGAGGTGTGCGCCGAGCCGCTGCGGCCTCGGCTGAACCGAGCCAGCGGGCATCGTAGGCTATCGGGCTTCAAGCGCCCCTAGGAGGGGCTACCAGCATCAGGCGCCCTTGTCCTTGAAGACCTCGGAGAGCGGATACTCCTTGAAGTACACCTTCTTGAGCTTCAGCCAGTCCCCGTCGAGGATCATCTGCTCGAGGATGCCGTCGATCTGCTTCTTGCGCGGGTCGCCCTTCTTCATGACAAAACTGATCGGGGCGTCGTCGGCGGCGTAGACGATCGCCGACTTCAGCGGGATGGGCGCCCGGTCGATGATCGGCGTGGTGTAGGGAGCGTCGTAGAAGAACGCGTCGGCCTTGCCGGTCTGGATCGCCTTGACCGCTCCGTCCTCGTCCTTGGCCTTGATGACGTTGACGTTCTCGTACTGCTCGGCGAGATAGCGCTCGTGAATGGTGCCCTCGACGACCGCGATGTTCCTGCCGTTGATGTCGTCGCGGTCTTTGATGGTCGAGTCCTCGGGGGTGAGGAAGGACAGGTAGGTGACGAAGTAGGGCGCGGTGAAGGCGAAGTCCTGCTTGCGCTCGGCGGTCTCGGTGACCTGGGCGCCGATCATGTCGATCTCGCCTGCTTCGAGGGCGGTGAAGAGCTCGTTGAAGTCCATGACCTTGAACTCTGGCGTGGCACCCATGCCTTCGGCGACACCGAGCGCCATCTCGTAGTCGAAGCCCTTGGTCACGCCGTCCACCTTGTAGTAGGCGGGCTTGGTGCCGTCGACGCCGATCCGCAAGGTGCCGCCGGCGGCGGCACTCTCCTGGTCGGTCGCCTGCGGGGCAGGGTCAGCGAGATAGCCGCCGATGACCAGGACCCCTAGGAGGGCCAGGGCGCCGGCGACGACGAGCTTGATGTGATTCATGCGGAAGTCCTGTGGTTTCGGGATGGTGGGGCATGCCCGTCACGTCGGCGCCGAGAATCCGAGACGTGCTGGCCACGGAGTGGCCGGACGATGTTGCATCAAACACCTGTCTGCTCTCCCGCGTCCAGGTTTTCGACCATCATCCGCATGTTCCGTAACCGAACCACCACCGTGGGGCGTGACACAGATCACACCACACTCCCACCATTTGGACTCAGTCGCCAGCGACCAGACCCAAACGCAGGTATTCAGCCGCATACGTGCCTTGGAGCAGCAGCGACGCATATCGGGCGACCTCCGTCGACGCATTCGCCTCGACGACCTCCACCCGTACGCCGCGCGCATCCGCGGCCTCGGTGAGAGAGCGTCGCTGCTCGACCATGATCGGATCGGTCGCGCCGTCGTCGAGGACGACCAGGACGGGACGGACGGTCGCCTCCTCCTCGGCGAACGGATCATCGAAGACGTTGCGGGGCCGGGCAGCCTCGAGGACCGGGAGCAGGTCGTCGGCGGCGCCGGCGATCGCGCCTCGGCCGCTGGCCCGCCGCAGACTCTCGGCGACCCGGCGGGCCGCGCGGGCGGCCAGGACGGAGCCGCCCCACACGACCGGGAGCGAGTCAGCCAGGGAGAGCGCCAGGATCTTGCCCGGGTTGACCGAGATGTCGCGGTGCGGCGAGCACGCTGTCGCGACGTCGTCGAGCGCGTCGGCCACCTTGTCGGCATCGGCCTCGGGACCCAGGCCGATCGAGTTGAGATAGGTGAGCATCAGGATCGCCATCGCGAGCGTGTCACCACCCTCGACGGGGAGCAGGGTGCTGTCGCGGCCCTCGGCGTGCTGGGCGACCAGCGACTTCTCCGGAGCCGCCACGACCAGCTGAGCGCCGCGACGGACCGCTTCGGCGGCCGCGGAGGCCTCACCCGGGTCGGAACCGGTCGGCGCCAGCACGACCACGAGATCGAGGCTGCCGGCCCAGCCGGGTAGGCCAGGAGCCGGCCAGGCGACGAACGGCACCGGGCAGAACGGCTCCAGGACCGCACGCAGCAGGCGCGAGTCGGGGCCTGCCGCGACGACGGCCCGGGGACGCCCGGTCTCTGATGCGCGGCGTACGGCCTCCTGCAGCGGCTCAGCCGCGCCCGCGGCCTCGCGCCGGACCCGGGCCCCGGACTCCGCCAACGACCGCAGCAGCTGGTCGATCCCGGCCAGCGCCCGCTCGTCGTCCAGCCTGGACTCGTCGAACCAGGTCATCGCGGCCTCACTCGCCCTTGGTGGGACGGGCCTCGTCGATGAGCAGGACGGGGATGCCGTCGCGCACGGGGTAGGCCAGGCCGCACTCCCCCTGGCAGACCAGCTCACCATCCTGGTCGGGCACAGTTGCCTCGACCGGGAGCAGATCGCCATGACACTGCGGGCAGACGATGATCTCCAGCAGCTTCTCACTGAGACCCAGGGGGGTCGTTGCGCCATTCATCGGGCATTGTCCTTTCGGATGATCGCGAGCGCCTCGTCGCGCACGCGCTCCATGGTGAGTATGTCCTTGCCCTCGGCGTTGAGCCGCAGCAGCGGCTCGGTGTTGGAGGCACGGACGTTGACCGACCAGTCGGCATGGGAGAGGGTCAGGCCGTCGAGCTTGTCGACGGTGACCCCGTCGCGCTCTGCGTACGCCTTCTCGATCTCGGCCACGGTCGCGGCCTGGTCGGGGACGGTGGAGTTGATCTCGCCGCTCATCGGGTAACGAGCGTACGCGGCCAGCAGCTCGCTCAGCGGCTCGTCGGTCTCGGCGAGGGCACCGAGAACATGCAGCGCGGCGAGCATGCCGGAGTCGGCGCGCCAGAAGTCGCGGAAGTAGAAGTGGCCGCTGTGCTCACCACCGAAGACCGCTTCGGACTCGGCCATCACGGCCTTGATGTAGGAGTGGCCGACCCGGGTGCGCACCGGGTTGCCGCCGAGCTCGGTGACGATCTCGGGGACGGCGCGGGAGGTGATCAGGTTGTGGATGATCGTCGCGCCGGGCTCCTTGACCAGGGCACGCTCGGCGATCAGGGCGGTGATCGCGCTCGGGTTGACCACCGCGCCCTTCTCGTCCACCAGGAAACAGCGGTCGGCGTCCCCGTCGAAGGCGAGGCCGGCGTCGGCACCGGTCTCGCGCACCTTGGCCTGCAGGTCGACCAGGGTCGTCGAGTCGAGCGGGTTGGCCTCGTGGTTGGGGAAGGTGCCGTCGAGCTCGAAGTACATCGGGATCAGCTCCACGGCCTCCTCGCCCAGGCGGCCGAAGACAGCCGGGGCGGTGTGGCCAGCCATGCCGTTACCGGCGTCCGCGACGATGGTGAGCCGGCGGCCCTCGACCGGGGCCAGGCCGATCAGGTGCGCCGCGTACGCCTCCAGCACATCGGTCTCGCTGATGCTGCCGGCCACCCCGGCGGTCGGGGCTGCCCCGGAGATGACCAGGTCACGGATCTCGTCGAGTCCGGTCTCTGCGCCGACCGGGACCGCGTTTGCCCGGCAGAGCTTCATGCCGTTGTACTGCGCCGGGTTGTGGCTCGCGGTGAACATCGCACCCGGCAGGCCGAGGTGACCGGAGGCGAAGTAGAGCTCGTCGGTCGAGGCCAGCCCGATCATCGTCACGTCTGCGCCGGCCTCGGTCGCGCCCTCCGCGAAGGCTCCCGAGAGCCCCGGGGAGCTCGGGCGCATGTCGTGGCCGACCACGATCTCGCCGCCGCGCGCGCCCACGACGTGCACGAAGGCCCGTCCCGCGAGCCGGGCGAGGTTCTCGTCGATCTGATCAGGGACGGTGCCACGGACGTCGTACGCCTTGAAGACGGCGTTGGCGACGTCGGGATCGACTCTCTCCGGCATGTCCGGAACTCTAGTCGTCCTACTCGGACGTCAGCACGCGGAGGTGTCCGCGGCGAGTGCCGCCGGGACGGGGCTGGCCGTCGTTGGGGCCGGGCTCGCCCGGAGCGTCCTGCCCAGGCGCGGCGGCGGGGCCTCGCGGGGCGGGAGCGGGTGGCCGCGCCGCCTCACGGACGGCATCGGCCAACGCGAGCAGATCATCGCCCTTGGGCTGCGGGTCGACCGGCTCACGGGCCAGCCTGACGACCTCCCAGCCCCTTGGCGCGGAGAGCCGCTCGGCGTGCTCCTCGCACAGGTCGTAGGCATGCGGCTCGGCATAGGTCGCCAGCGGGCCGAGCACGGCCGTCTGGTCGGCGTACACATAGGTGAGCGTGCAGACGGCTTGGCGCTGGCAAGCGGTACGCGAACAACGACGAGCAGTCACGGGTGAACCGTACTCCCCTGAGGCCAGCCGCGCAGTTAGGCTCGCGTACATGACCAGGCACAGGGATCGGCACGGCCGGGGCAGACGCGGCCCGATAGCCGTGCCACCCGACCCGAAGGTGCCGGTACTGCGCACTCGCCGCGAGCGCTTCGACGACATCGCGCTCGCCATCGTCACCGAGATCGACGCCCGCTGGCAGTCCCGGCTCGGCCTGATCGAGTACGCCGTCGAGGAGTCTCCGGACATCCCCAAGGAATGGACCGTCGACGACCACATCCCGCTCGGGTCGCTCGAGCGTGGCTCCGGCGCGACCCCGGCTCGCCTGGTCATCTACCGACGGCCGATCGAGCACCGCTGCCGTACGCGCTCGGAGATCGAGGCGATGGTGCTCATGGTCGTGGTCGAGCAGGTTGCGGATCTGCTCGGGGTTGCGGCTGAGGATGTTGATCCGCGCTATCAGCCGTGAGGGCTCATTTTTCTTTCTCCGGCACGCTTTTGGTACCGAGATTTGGGGGCTGGGCTGGGCCGCGGCGCACTCACCTACGGCTGGTGACCGGTCCACGCCTCCATCGGATGGGGAGGCCTCAGCGGTGAACGAACGTTCATTCAGACCCCACACAATGAACGAACGTTCGTTCATCCCCCACACGCCCACCTGCCGGACCGGTCCCGGGCGAGCGAACGTTCATTCGCCTCCCACGCCGCGACCAACCCAAGCCCCCGCGCCAAACCCCTGCCGCCGACCCGATAGCCAGCCAAAAATTCTCGGCGGAGCCCGGTGTCAAGGATCGCCGCAGGCGACCGGCGTCAGCCGGCGGCCGCAGGCCGTCCTTTACTCCGGGATCCGTCGAGAACACCCTCCAAGAACGGGTCGGCGGCAAACCCCAACCACAAAAACACAGCAACCGAAGCGCGGCGAAAAAGCTCAGAAACCGACGCGCAGCCTCACGGCTCCACCGGCAACGGCAACCCTGGCGCAACCCCCGCCGTACGCACCTCCGACCGCAACGGCCGGAACGGCACCACGGCATCCCCGTCCCCGCTCATCACCACAGCCGCATTGACTGAGACGCCCTCGGGCACGAGCTGGATCAGCGCCGCTTCCGCGGGGACCTCGATCTCGGCGCCGACGCCCGGACCGACCTCGACGGACTTGGCCTTGAGGACCTTGCCCTTCGCGTTCGTCGGGATCACCTGGACGGTGCCGCTGCTCCCGGTCTTGGCGACGGGGCCGGCGATCACCACGCGCTTCTTGCCGATGTCGGGGCCGGCTGGGACGACCACTGCGGTCGCCTCCGAGACCGTCTCGGTGGCCGTGGTGATCGCGACGTCACCTCCGTCGACCGAGCGCATCGCGGTGCTGACCGGGCCGGTGGCGACGATCTCGACACCGTAGGCGTCGTCGGCACTGTTCTTGCCGAGCAGCTTGGTGAGGTCGACCTGCGTCTGCCCGTTGGGCGGCACGCTGATCTCCGGTGCGCCCTCCGGGGTGAGCACGTTCTTCGGGGTGAGCAGCCGAAGCTCCGCGCTCACCTGGGCGTCACCCGGGTTGACGACGGTGAGGGTACGGCTCGCGGAGCTGTTGGGGTAGCCGACCAGCAGGTTGGTCTCGGCCGGCGCCGACTGGCCCGGGAAGTAGTCCTCGGTCGACGCCTGCGTCTCGAGCGCGACGGCGCGGTCACGGACCATCACCCCGGCCTGGCCGCGTACGACCGTGGTCTTCAGGGACAGCTCGCCCTTGCGCGGGATCACGTGCAGCAGGTCGAAGGTGCGTGTGGTGTTGCCGGGGATGGCGACGCCGCGGAGATCCTCGGGTACGGCGACGACACCCTTCTCGTCGTAGAGCGAGATGTCGACGGTGGCCGCACCGCTGTTGGGGTTGGTGAGCTCGAGGACCGAGTTGTGGGTGGCGCCCGCGCCGACGCCCGGGAACCAGGCCTCCGCCTGCGGTGGCAGGCAGCCGGTCGCCGCGAGCGGCTTGATCGTGGAGCGGCCGGCGACCAGGCCGGGCGCGACCTCCTTGCCGGCCCGCACCACGACCGAGCCGGGTTTGGCCGACACGTCGGTGACCTTCCCGGACCCGACGGTGGCCTTCGCGCCCTTGCCCGCCCCCGGACCGCTCAACGTCACCTCGCCGGAGCCGTCGGCGGCGTTGGTGACGGCGATCTGGTCGGCACCTGCCTTCGGCTTGCCGGGGCACACCACCGTGGCAGCCTTCGGTGCGCTGCTGTCCGCGGCGAGAGTCGGCTGCTCCCACTGATGGGGCCGGTTGAGCAACAGGGCCACCGCCATCGCGGCGATCAGGCCCAATGCCACCAGAGCGGTGTTGTCGAGGCTGCGTCCGCGCTGCTTGCGTACGCGGCGCAGCCGGGGTCGCGCGGCGGCGGCTGCCGCCGCGGCAGCCGCCATCCGGCCACCCTTGGCGCGATCCGGCTCGGCCTGCGGCTCGTCCGCCCGCATCTCGTCGGCGGTCGGCCAGGCTTCGTAGTCCGGCTGGCTCGCAGCCTGGAACTCGCCGGTATGGTAGTCCGGCGAGTAGCCGGTCTGGGCCAGCATCTGCCCCGTCTCCGGCCCCGGCACGTAGGGCTCCTGAGCGTAGATCTGCTCGGGCGTGTACTCCGGCGCCAGATGGCCTGGGGTCTGTCCGGCATACGGGTCGGAGTAGGGGTCCAGCATCCACGGCTCCTGGCCGTAGACGTCGTCGGCCGGCGGCTCCTGCGAGCGGTCGTAGGGGTCACGCGAGTGACTCATGCCGATTCCCTCCTCTGGACCAGCGTCGGCAGGCACAGGACCAGGACCACGAACAGCCCGATCCCGGCCAGGACCAACAGGATCGTACGGATGATGGACTGCGACTCGGTCACGCCCGGGTCGCCCGGCGAGGAGTCGAGCAGCCAGGCGCGGGTCGAGCGCTCGACGGTGCTCGCCTGGGTCACCGAGCCGGAGGCATCGATGCCCTCGGCGACCGAGGAGTCGGCCGGCCCAGGCATCACGATGTAGGCCACGCCCTGGTCGGCCAGGTCACCGATCACCGCGTCGTCGGGGTCGGCCGCCAGGCGGCGTACGACTCCGGTGAGGTCGTCGGAGCCACCGGCGACCTGCGCGATCTCGTCCTCGCCGAGGGTGATCCCGTCGTTGCGGAGGACGGCGTAGCGGATGCCCTCGTCGACCGAGCCTCGCAGCACGAGGACGCCGTCCTCGGGCCCGAGCGTGGTCGAGGTCGGGTCGAGCATGTAGGACGGCACCCCGGTGTGACCGAGGGCCCGGGTGTTGTCGGTCAGGTCGCCGGTGCCGGCGTAGACGAACCAGCCGAGGCTGCCGACCACGCCGACCGCCGCTGCCGCGGCGGCCACGCCGACCATGACCTTCCGCAGGCCGCGCAGGCCGTCGAGGATCGCACCCTGGGCTCCCAGCACCGCCGCGACCACCGCGAAGCCCTGGATGGCGACCAGCGGGAAGCCCCAGCCCACGCGGGCGATGCCGGCGTCGAGCGGGATCGGGATCCACGACAGCAGCATCGTCACGAGAGCAGTGGCGACCGCGCCGATCCAGCAGACCAGGACCGGGATGCGGGTGCGGCTCGGGATCAGTGCGAGCACCGCCAGCAGCGGCAGCGCCAGGCCCAGCCACCACGGGGCACCGAGGGCGGCGCCGTCGAGCCCGGTCAACCGGCCCACGAGGAGGTCGAAACCACCGGCGACCGGGGCCGGCAGCCGGCCCGGGTCGAGCAGCAGCCCGGCCCAGCCGCCGGAGAAGATCAGCGGCAGCCACCACGGGATCAGCAGGCCGATCGGCGTCGCGATGGCCGCAGCGGGCGGACCCCACTGGTCACGGTCGCGCAGGATCGCCGGCATCAGCTTGCGTACGACGATGAAGATGACCGCGGCGAAGACGGCCGCGACGAGGAAGGCCATCGGCGCGAACGCGGTGATGACGGTCAGCAGCAGGCCGGTGCGCCATCCGGCCCGCCAGCGGCGGTCGGCGACAGGGTCGCTGAACCCGAGCGCGGCATGGGCGAGCCAGGGCAGCAGCGCGCCGACGACGACCGTACCGATCCGGCCGTCACCGAAGGCACCGCTGGCATAGGGAACGAGGGCGTACGCAGTCGCGCCCCACAGCAGCAGCCAGCGTGGCGCGCCGAGGTGGCTGATCAGCCGGCCGACGACGCGGAGCAGCCGCCACGCGCCACCGAGCGCGACCGGGAAGCTGAGCAGCATGACGCCGGTGACCGCAAGGCTCGGGTTGCCGCCGAGGAACGTCGCGAGGACCGCCAGCGGGAAGACGTGCGGCGGCGCGGGCACGCCGGTGCCCTGGGAGATCGCGTGCCAGGACTCGAACTGCAGCTGCCACCAGTCACCCACGTTCTGCGGTGTCGGCCCGAGGCCGCCGCCTGCCACGCCACCCAGGGCCGCACGGGCCCCGACGACACCGAGGATGCCGACGATGACCAGGAGCACCGCGACCGGATTGGTGAACAGGCGCACCAGCCACCCGGTCTCGGCCGGGATCTCGTCCTCTTCCAGCTGGGCCCGATCGGCCTGCCGCTTGGCGGCGAAGGAGGCCGGATCGGCCTCCGCCTGCGCCATCTGGCGCCGCTCGGCGATGTCGGATGCCTGCTGGGTGACCGCGTTGGCGACGTCGGAGACGAAGTCGAGACCGTGCCGGTACGGCAGCCACGGCGGAGGCAGCAGCGCCTTGACCACGTCCTTGTCGGCGTGCGCCTGCTTCCGGCGCCGTCGTTTGGCAAGCACGATCTGACCGGTGTGACCGTAGATCCAGCCGAGCGCGCCCAGGTCGTCGAGCGCCGCCCCGGGGTCACGCACGAGGATGAAGCCGAGCATCCGCCACAGGGTCTGGAAGAAGAACCGGACCATCCACAGGGCCAACGTCCCCGGCCGGCTGTTGACCAGCAGGGTGTAGAGCGCGGCCCGTCGCTCCTGATAGTGGATCCGGCGACCGGTCAGCTGCGTCTTGCGTACGCCGCGGTGGGCCGCCTCCACGTGGAAGACGACCGCGTCCGGGACGGCGATGGTGGTGAAGCCGGCGTTGGCGGCCCGCCAGCCCAGGTCCATGTCGGTGCCGAGGACAGGGAGGTGCTTGTCGAAGCCGCCCAGGTACTCGAGGACCTCGCGGCGGATCAGCATGCCGGCGGTGTTGACGGCCAGGACGCGGCGTACCTCGTCGTGCTGTCCCTGGTCGTACTCGCCGCGCTCCAGGCCGGTCTCCCGATTTCCGGTGACCGAGATCGAGACACCGAGCTCGAGCATCCGGCGCAGCGAGGGCCACTCCCGGATCTTGGGGCCGAGGATGTCGGCCTCCGGGTATTCCTCGGCGGCGTTGAGCAGGGTCGCGAGCGCGTGCGGATCGGGGGTGGAGTCGTCGTGGAGGAACCAGATCCACTCCGGCGGCTGGGCCGCCTGGTGGAGGATCGCCAGCGCTTCGTTCGCCGCGTCGGCGAAGGTGGTCGACGCCGGCATCTTGACCACCTGGGCGAAGGTGTCCTCGAGGATTTCGACCGACCTGTCGGTCGAGCCGGTGTCGATCGTGACGGCAAAGCTCACCGGAGCCTGCTGGTTCCGGATCCCGTCGATGACGGTCGGAAGCCAGCCGGCGCCGTTATGAGAGACGAGGACGAGGGCGACCGACGCTTGCACGATCGGCAACCCTAGTGCCCATCTGGTGATAGACCGAATGGACCTGTCGAGCGATCGGCCATATCCCCGAGGGCATAAATAGACAGCAGGCCCGGACCTTGACGGTCCGGGCCTTGCTGGCTCGTGCTTGGTTGCCACTTCAAGTAGATCTCGACCCGCTTCACGCCTTCGCAAGCTCAGGCGTTGCGCTCGCTCGATCTTTTCGCGTTGTGACCTCGCTCGTTCCTCGCGAGGTCACAGGCTCAAACTGCACGCTTCTTCAGCTTGCGGCGCTCCCGTTCGGAGAGTCCACCCCAGATTCCGAAGCGCTCGTCGTTGCCCAGAGCAGACTCAAGGCAATCCTGGCGCACCTCGCAGGTCTGGCAGACCTTCTTGGCTTCCCGAGTCGATCCACCCTTTTCAGGGAAGAACGCCTCCGGATCCGTCTGCGCGCACAGGGCGCGCTCCTGCCAGCCCCCTTCGTCGGTGTCCGGCTCGAGGAGAAACAGCTCTCTCATCGTCTATCCGACCTTTCGACCCTATTCAGCTAATTTTGGGACCGTGACCCGATCTCGGGCCAGTCACCTCACGCCATCGGCAGGTAACCGATCCCCCCGTTTTTTCGGGTACTGCCTCTAGTTACGACCTAGGCCGCTTTTTTGATGCAGTCCCCTTGCCGAAACTTTCCCGAGACTCCTGAGCACTGTCTCCACCGCCTCGGTTTCCCGGTTCCGTTTCGAATGACACTGATGAAATTACATGCCTGTCGGTGCCACAAGTCAACCCTCAAATCTGCTAGGGCCGTATTAACACAGGCTTTCCGTACCGGCTGGAGCAGGGGTGCTGGCCCTCGTCTGAGAGGCTAGGACCATGCGCGACATCACCGTTCTCTCCGGCGGCCATGGTGGCTCGAAGTTCATCTCCGGGCTCCTCCACGGCATCTCCACCGGCCGCGTCCCGGGCATCGAACGCGATGCCCGGATCACCGTGATCGCCAATACCGCCGACGATCTGTGGATGCACGGCGTCAAGGTCTGCCCCGACCTCGACACGGTGATGTACACCCTTGGCAACGGATTCGACCACGACCGCGGCTGGGGCCGCAAGGCCGAGACCTGGTCCATCAAGGAGGAGCTCGAGGCCTACGGGGTGCCCGGCACCTGGTTCGGGCTCGGCGACCGCGACATCGCCACCCACCTCGTCCGCACCCAGATGCTCGAGGCCGGGTTCTCGTTGTCGCAGGTCACCGAGGCGTTGTGCGAGCGGTGGCTGAAGCCGGTATGGGGCGAGCGGGTGCGACTGCTGCCGATGACCGACGATCGAGTCGAGACCCATGTGGCGGTCAAGGACGAAGATTCACCCAGCGGACTCTCCGTCGTCCATTTCCAGGAGTACTGGGTACGCCTGCGGGCCGGCGTACCCGTCGAGAAGCTCATCTTCGTGGGGCAGGACGAGTCGAAGCCGGGCCCGGGGGTGATGGACGCGCTGCTGAAGTCCGACCTGGTGATCGTGCCACCGTCCAACCCGGTCGTCTCGATCGGGACCATCCTCGGTGTGCCGGGGATCCGGGAGGGCCTGGTCGCCACCTCGGCCCCGGTGGTGGGGATCTCGCCGATCATCAGCGGTCATCACGTACGCGGCATGGCGGAGCAGATGCTCGCGGCGATCGGCGTGGACGCGACCGCCGCCGGGGTCGGGCTGCACTACGGGAAACGAGGCTCCGGCGGGGTCCTCGACGGCTGGCTCGTCGACACTGCTGACGCCGCCGCGGTCCCCGCGCTCACCGAGTCGGGGCTGAAGGCGGCCGCTGTCCCGCTGTGGATGTCCTCCGAGGACGCGACGGCCGACATCGCCGCCGCCGCGGTAGAGCTGGTCGCCCGATGACGGGGCCCACGACGAGCGCCATGAACGGGCAGGGCATCACCGTCACCGCCCCTGACGGCGTACCCGAGGTTCGTAAGGGCGACGATCTCGCCGCCCTGCTCCTCGACGCCCTGGAGTCCCCGCTGGTCGACGGCGACATCGTCGTGGTCACCTCGAAGGTCGTCTCCAAGGCCGAGGGCCAGGTGCGGGAGGGCAACCGGGACGACGCGCTCCCTGGAGAGACGACGCGGGTGGTGGCCCGACGGGGGCCGACCCAGATCGTGCGCAGCCGGCTCGGGCTGACGATGGCCGCTGCCGGGATCGACGCCTCCAACGTCGAGGCCGGCCACATCGTGCTGCTTCCGCTGGACCCCGACGCCTCCGCGCATGCCCTGCGCGCCACGCTCCGCGACCGCACCGGCGCGAACGTCGGCGTGATCATCACCGACACCGCCGGACGCGCTTGGCGCGACGGACAGACCGACATCGCCATCGGCGCTGCCGGGCTCGAGGTGCTGGAGAGCTTCGCCGGCCAGGTCGACGCCTACGGCAACGACCTCGTCGTCACCGCCCCCGCCGTCGTCGACGAGATCGCCTCGGCGGCCGAGATCTCCCAGGGCAAGCTGGGCGCGCGGCCGTTCGCGATCCTGCGAGGCCGGGCCGACCTGGTCCGCGAGCCCGGTGACGACGGGCCGGGAGCGAGCGCACTCATCCGCCCCGAGGGGTCGGACTTCTTCGGCTTCGGGGCCAGGGAGGCCGTCGTACGCGCTCTCAAGGGTGCCACCGAGGACCAGGCTCCGTTCGGAGCCCCGGCGAGCGTCGAGGAGCTCTCCGCGGCCGTCACCGAGGTGACCGGGACCTCCCCCGTGCCCCACGAGGGCGGCCTTCGGGTGGCGGGAGTCGACCCCGCGGTGATCGCAGCGCTGGCTTTCGCGCACGGCTGGCGATGCGAGCGCGATGACATCAATCACGGGGCGACTTCCCATCTGCAACCACTGACCACCTAGAATCTGCGCGTCCCGACCAGAGACCCGAGGTAAGCCGACAGTGGCCAACAAGTCGCTCAACAAGGACCGCCGTGCGGTCATCAATGACATCCGCAAGAAGCAGGGTCGCGCCGAGCGTGTCCGCGGTGCGGCGATCATCGGTGTCTGCCTCGTCATCGCGGTGCTGATGGTGGGTGCCGCCGCGTGGAAACCGATCACCGGGTTCTTCAAGGAGAGCAAGTACGACGACGTCGCACTCCAGGACATCGGGAAGAGCGCGAAGGCCGCCGGCTGCCAGAAGGTCTTCGAGACCAAGGCCGACGGCAACCAGAATCACATCGCCACCGGCACCGAGCAGACCTACACCACTGCTCCCCCGGCCTTCGGTCCGCACTGGAACGAGGCGAACGTCGCTCCGGCGGACATGTCGCGCAAGTTCTACTCCGCTGACGACCGCCCCGACCTCGAGGCGCTGGTGCACAACCTCGAGCACGGCTACACGATCGTCTGGTACGACGAGACCGTCTCCGAGGACGAGCTGGATCTGCTGCGCGTGATCGGTGACAAGTTCGCCGGCACCTCCAACTTCCGCTACAAGTTCATCGCGGCCCCGTGGACCGCTGCCGACGCCAAGGAGACCGCGGTCGCCGGCGACAAGAAGACCGAGTTCCCCGATGGCACCCACATCGCCATGACCCACTGGTACGCAGACCCGGCCAACCCGACCGAGGCCTCCACCCAGAAGGGCGTCTTCCAGTACTGCGAGGGCGTCTCCGGCGAGGCGGTCAAGGACTTCATGACCACCTACCCCTACACCGACACCCCGGAGCCCCAGGCCATGTGATCTGGTTCTCCCGGACGTACGGACGGCCGCCTCCCGAACGGGAGGCGGCCGTCTCACGTTCCGCTGGCTCGAGACCAACACAGTCCCCTCCCGCGCTCGATGGGATCGTGTTGGTCTCGACACGCCTTCGCCTAGCGGCTCCGGCGGCTCGACCGACGGGCGTTTCAGGTGAGGTCGGTGCGGTCGGAGTCCTTGAGCGCGGCGACGATCTTCTTGACCTGCTGCGCGTGAGCGCGGGTGGTGACCAGGACGGCATCGTCGGTGTCGACGACCACGATGTCGTCGAGGCCGATCAGGGCGATCGTGCGGCCGGAGTGGGGCACGACCAGGCCGGTGGAGTCGAGGGCGTGGACGAGCGAGGCGTCACCGAGGATCGTGGGGCCCTCGGGCGAGGCGGTGGCGGCGGCCTGGAGCAGCGTCGCGAGCGAGTCGAAGTCGCCGATGTCGTCCCAGCCGAGGTCGGCAGGCACCGTGGCGACCTTCCCCGCAGCGGCGGCGGGCTCCGCGACCGCGTGGTCGACCGCGATCTTCGGCAGCGTCTCCCACAGCTCCTCGAGCCGCGACGGCTCGGCGGCGATGGTCCGCAACCGGTCGGCGAAGCCGGGGTCCGACTCCGCCAGCAGGTCGAGGAGGACCGTCGGGCGGACCACGAACATCCCGGCGTTCCAGCGGTAGCGGCCGGTCGCGAGATAGCCCGCAGCGACTTCTGCCGACGGCTTCTCGACGAACTCGTCGACCAGGTAGGCGCCCCGGTGGCCGACCAACGGCTTGCCCTCGGCGATGTAGCCGAACGCAGTCGAGGCGAAGGTCGGCGAGATCCCGATCGTCACCAGCCAGCCATCGGCAGCGACGGCCGCGGCGCTGCGTACGGTGTCGTGGAAGTTGTCGACGTTGCGGATCACGTGGTCCGCGGCGAAGGAGCCCATCACCGCCCCCGGGTCGCGCCGCTCGAGGAAGGCGGCGGCCAGACCGATCGCGGCCATCGAGTCGCGCCCGCTCGGCTCGGCCAGGATCGCGTCGTGCGGCACCTCAGGCAGCTGCTCGCACACCGCACGCTCGTGAACCGCACCCGTCACCACCATGATGCCGTCCGAGACGGGCTGGAGACGGTCATAGGTCTCCTGCAGGAGCGTACGTCCGTGGCCGGTCAGGTCGCGCAGGAACTTCGGCTCCGAGGACCGCGAGAGCGGCCACAGCCGCGTGCCTGCACCACCAGCGGGGACCACTGCCCAAAACGTCATGCCGCACACCTTAGGGTTCCAGTGTGAGCAGCTCCGCACGAACGTACCCCGAGGCCCTCGCCCAAGCCCTTCGCACAGACCCGGGCGGTCCGTTCGTGACCTTCTACGACGAAGCGAGCGGCGAGCGCCAGGAGCTGTCGACCACGACCTACGCCAACTGGGTGGCCAAGGCCTCCGGCCTGCTCGTCGACGAGCACGGCCTCGAGCGCGGCGACAGCATCCGCGTCGATCTGCCCGCCCACTGGCTGGCCACGGTCTTCCTCGGCGCCGCCTGGAACACCGGCCTCGTGGTGACCGACGCCGGGAGCCCCGACGCCGTCGTGTGCGGACCCGAGACCCTGTCGAGCTGGGCGGACGATGCCGGCAAGCGGCCGACGCTGGCCTGCTCCCTGCTGCCGTTCGGCGTACGTTTCGCCGACCCGCTCCCCCAAGGCGTCCACGATGTCGGCATCGAGGTCTGGGGGCAGCCGGATGCCTTCACCCCCTGGGACCCGCCGGCCCCGGACGACGCCGCCACGTCGTGGGAGGGAGTCGAGACCACTCACGCGAACCTGTTCGGAGGCGACGGGAGGGACCTTCGACTGCTCTCCACCGTCGCACCGGCCTCGCCCGGCGGTGCGGCACTCCTGGCCGGTGTGCTCGTCGGTGGCGGGTCGCTGGTGCTGGTCGCCAACGCGACCGAGGAGCGACTGGCTGCCATCGCCTCGAGCGAACGCGCAACGCGCTAACCGACCTGGTCGTAGCCCCGGACCACACCCATCTGGGTCTTCCGGTCCCAGCCGCCGCTCTGGTTGTGCTCGTAGGCGAACCACATCCCGTCGGACTTGCGACGGAGCAGCAGGTCGCCGCCGGTGGCAGCGCCACGCAGATCCTTGGTCGCGAGGATGAAGTCGAAGGCGCTGGTGTCGATGCCGGCGTCGGAGTAGGTCGTCAGGCCACCGGGTCCGTTGGTGCGAAAGGTCAGCAGCTTGGTGGAGACCTTGAAGATCACCTCCGGCGAGCCGTCGTCGGCGTAGAAGCGGCCTGCGCCGATCGCCTGGCTGGCTCCGCCCACTCCGCTGCGCATCGCGTAGGAGGCGCCCAGCGTGCCGGTCCCTCGACCCGGCCACACCCGGATCTCGCCGTTGGGGTGCTTGCCGACGAGGTCCGGCCAGCCGTCTCCGGTGATGTCGCTGACGACGTCGAGGACCGAGACCGACTCGAAGCCGCGCCCGATGGTGACACCGGTCGCGAAGGTCTCGGTGCCGTTGCCCCGGTTGAGCCGGATCGTGCCGTCGGTGTGACGGATCAGGATGTCGCCGTCGCCGTCGCGGTCCCAGTCACCGGCGTTCATCAACGTCGCCGACGTGCCCGCGATCAGGTTGGTCGCCCGCGGCGTACCGAAGCGGGCGTTGCCGTCGGTGCGGAGCACGACGATCCGTTTGTCGGAGGAGCGCCGAGCGACCAGGTCGGGATAGCCCTGACCGCTGATCTGCGACTGCAGCTCGCGCGCGGCCCAGCCCGCCTGCTTGGCACCTGCCTGCGAGCGGATCGTGCTCAGCTTGGCGTACAGGTAGCGGCCCGGGCATGCGGTGGAGCCGGCGTCACGGTGGCCCATGATGGCGTGCGAGAAGGTGCCGTCGCCCATCCGGGTCGAGCCTTTGTTGCCGCGCACCCCGTGCAGCGACAGCTTCCATGCGAACAGCGAGCCGAAGGCGTTCACCAGCGCCGTCGGCGGCGCGACCTTGTCGAAGTTGCCGATCGCGGAGGCGCCGAAGCCATAGCTGTTGTAGCCCGACGTGTGAGCCCCCACGACGGGACGGTCGACGCCGCCGTAGCGGCCCTCCCAGATGCGTCCGAACTTGTCGATCAGGAAGTTGTAGCCGAGGTCGCGCCAGCCACGGCTCCGCACGTGGTAGGTGTAGATGCTCCGGATGATCCCCGGCACCTGCGCCTGCGTGTAGGAGTTCGTGTTCACGGTGTGGTGCACGAACCCGCCTCGGACCTCATGGTAGTCGGGCGGCCCGGCTTCGCGTACGCCCTCGTCGGCACCCCACTGGCGGCGGCTGAAGATGCTGGGCTTGGCGGTGTACGCCGCTGCCGACAGGGTCGCCGCCTCACCCTCCTGCGCGCCCTCGACGTCCCCCTCCTCCCCCGCGCTCTCGGCCGGCTCCGGGGCGTCGTCCTCCGCGGGGTCGATCTCGGGCGACTCGCGTCGGGTCGGCACCGTCTCGCCGGGCGTGATCACGGCCAGCCTGAGGTCGGCGGGCACCTGCGCACCGGTCAGACGCAGCCTCGTCTGCACCTCGTCGACCTCGCCGACGATCGCTTCCATGGTGCCCGGCCGGGCACCGCCGGCCTCCGCAGAGGCCGGGTCGGGGGCGTGGTCGTCGATGTGGACGTCCAGCGCCTGCCAGTCGCTCCAGGTCCCGTCCACCAGCGTTCGTACGTCGGCCCCGACGGCGTCCTCCGGGACGACCGAACCGGGCGACCAGGTGAGCCCGACCGTCCCGAAGCCGTCCACCGGCTGCGGCAGGCTGGTCACCGTGATCTCGTCGTCGCGGGGCGCGGACCTCTTCGCCTCGGCGGTGAGCCGGCCGACGGAACCGCGCCCGGAATCGCGGCCCTTGGCCGGAGGCGCGGTCAGCGAGATCTCCTCGCGGTGGGCCTCGACCGTGTCCGCCGGCACCTCCGCCGCCGCTGACATGGCCGCCGGAGCGCCCGACACCGGGACCTCGCCCGGGTGGACCACTCTCAGGTCGACAACGGTGCTCGCCGGGACCAGCGCCGCCATGACGACCCCGAGCACGAGCAGCTGCTGGGTCGAGACGACGTAGCGAGAGCGAGCGCGCTGAACGTCGCTCGGCTCCTCGTGCCCGTCCTGCGAAAACATGTGTGGATCCCCCTGGTTCCGTAACACCAGGGAACATCTTTCACATCAGCCACAGGCAAAGGGAAGAGCCCGGGAGGAACTACAGATTTGTAATTCCTCCCGGGCTTCGCTTCCGGATCAGACTTCCGCGCCGAGGGCACTGTCCGCGGCGTCGAGCCGCTTCTGCGCCGCCGAGCCCTTGCCGTCGTCCTCACCGTAGTGGAGGAACTCGATGCCCTCGTCGACGTCGCCGTCGAAGACGAGCCGGCCGCTCTCCAGGCAGATGACGCGATCGCACATCCGCTTGACCGAGCCGGCGGCGTGGCTGACGTAGACCACGGTCCGGCCGCTGTCGCGGATCTCCTCCATCTTCTCCATGCACTTCTTCTTGAAGGGCTTGTCGCCGACGGCGAGGACCTCGTCGGCGAGGAAGATGTCGGAGTCGATGTGGACGGCGACCGAGAACCCCAGGCGCGAGTACTGCCCCGAGGAGTAGTTGCCGACCGGAGAGTTGAGATGGTCGCCGAGCTCGGCGAACTTCACCACGTCGTCGTAGATCTCAGCGGTCTCCTCGGCCGAGAGCCCATAGATCGCCGCGTTGAGGAAGATGTTCTCGCGGCCGGACAGCTGCGGGTGGAACCCGGCACCGGTCGCGATCAGGCCGGCGATCTGGCCGCGCGTCTTCACCACACCGTGGTCCGGGCGCATCACGCCGCTGATCAGCTTCAGCAGCGTCGACTTGCCGGAGCCGTTGAGCCCCATGAGCCCGACCGACTCGCCCTGCTTGATCGTGAAGGTGACGTCGTCGAGCGCCTTGAACGTGTTGGAGACCGCCCGCCCCTTCATCTTGGCGACGGTGATGTCCTTGATGCTGCGGTGGTAGCGGAGCGTGAAGTTCTTGGTGACTCCGTCCACCACGATCGAGTCTGCGGCGGTGTCCTGAGCTTGTCGAAGGGTCACGTCAGGCGCTCCGGGATCTTGTTCTCGTGCTTGCTGAAGATCAGCTGGGCGATCACCAGCAGGGCCAGCGAGACGCCGAGCGCGCCCAGGCCCCACAGCCACAGGTCATCGGGCAGCGTGGCAGCGGACACCTCGGGGTCAGGGGTCGCGCCGACCCAGAAGGCCTGCTGGAAAAGCAGCACCGCATCGGCGATCGGGTTGAGCAGGTAGATCCAGGACTTGTCGCCGAGGGCACCCTCGATCAACGTGAACGGGTACATCATGGGTACGCCGAACCGGATGTAGTTGGTCAAGATGTTGACTGCGCTGCCGAAGTCCCGGAAGAAGACGTTGGCCAGGCTGAACACCAGCGCCAGTGCGGTGCCGAGCGCCATCACGATGCCGAGCGCCAGCAGGAACGCGGGCACCGTCTCCCAGGACGGCGTCCACCCGCTGAACAGGCACACGACCAACAGGATGATCGTCGCCGGCACCAGGTGGTAGAGCGAGACCAGCATCGAGGCGACCGGGAACATCTCCTTCGGCATCGCCATCTTCTTCAGCAGGCCCTTGTTGCCCATCAGCGACCGGGTGCCCGCCCCGAAGGTCTCGGTGAAGAAGTGGACGATCACCAACCCGGCAAAGAGGTGGATCGGGTAGTTCTCCATGCCCTTGGCGTCGGACATCCCCATGATCTTGCCCATGAACAGCCAGTAGACACAGAACTGCGTCAGCGGGTTGATGTAGGACCAGAAGACCCCGAGGATCGAGTTGGAGTAGCGACCGCTGATCTCCCGCTGCACGAGCAGCTTGAGGAGGTAACGGCGCTTGAAGACCGAGAGCAGGCCGAGGTTCTCCGCCGGGGGTGCCAGCGGAGCGTCGACGATCCGTACGGGGCGTTCATCAACTCCGGTTGCCATCGGTCCCCTTCTCCTCAGTGACCTGCCACGGCTCGAAGGTCTTCTCCCAGGCCTCGGGCGAGGTGAACTCACCGAGCTTGGAGCGGTACTCCTCGGCCAGCTGGGGCCAGCGACGCTTGAGCTGACGGTGGATCTTGATGGTGTCGCGCAGCATCTGGTTGAAGAGCTTCTTGTCGCGGCGGTAGAAGGCAGCACCCTGCTGGTCGTTCATCGACACGATGGCGCTGTCGTACTTGGTGATCCGGTACCACTGGTTGTCCATCGCGGCGAGCTCGGCCTCGGGGAACTCCGTGGAGAGCTTGCGCGGCTTCATGAGCTGCCGGATCGGCGCCTTGAGCGCGGCGATCTTGACCTCGCGGTTGGTCGGGACCTCGGTGTCCTCCTTGCCCTTGCGCGGCGGCTTGTGACGGCGCACGGGCGGGAACTCGTCACGGTCGGCCTTGAGCTGCGCGTCCGGGAACTCCTTGACCATCGCGCGTACGGCGGGAAGCTGGGTCGCGAGGGTCTCGTGAAGCTTCTCGGGGCCGGCGAGCACGTCGAGCAGCGCCTGGTGGCGCAGCCGGACCGTCGAGTACTGCATCGAGACCAGGTGCTTGATCTGGTGGGAGAACGACTCGGTGACCATCCGGCCGCCGTCGTCGTAGATCGAGTGCAGCAGGGCAGCGACGAAGCGGTTGCGCTGGTGGAAGTAGGACTGCCAGTCGAGCGCGTCGTTCTTGTCGGTCCACGGGACGTGCCAGACGGCCGCACCGGGGAACGACACGGTTGGGAAGCCGGCTGCCTTGGCGCGCAGGCCGTACTCGGAGTCGTCCCACTTGATGAAGACCGGCAGCGAGAGCCCGATCTCCTCGATCACCTTGCGCGGGATCAGGCACATGAACCAGCCGTTGAAGTCCACGTCGACGCGCTTGTGCAGCCAGCGGGTCGAGCGCAGGTTGCGGGCACCGAAGTCCCAGTCGCCGTAGACGCCGGGAGCCGACTGCCACCAGAAGCGCCACGGCTGGACGATCTCGCCGTAGGAGTGCAGGCGGGACTTGGCGTAGAGCGAGAACATGTGGCCGCCGACGATGGTCGGCCGCTTCGCGAGGTCACCGAAGGTGATCGCGCGGATGATGCCCTCGGGCTCGCAGACGACGTCGTCGTCCATCATCAGGGCGTACGTCGCGGTGCCCTTGCGCAGCGACTCGAGCTGACCACGCGCGTAGCCGCCGGAGCCACCCAGGTTGCCCTGCTCGATGATGTGCAGCAGGCTCTGTCCATTTTCTTGGCCAAGCGCCTTCTCGGCCGCGGGGAACTCGACGTCGTCGGCGACCTTCTTGGTGCCCTGCTCCATCACGAAGACGGTGTCGAGGTAGGGGCGCAGCGCCTCGTCCTCGCCCATCTGCGCGAGCAGCTTGGCGCAGAAGTCGGGCTTGTTCATCGTGGTGACGCAGACGTCGACGGTGCCGTGCTCGGCACGGTCGTCGGGGACCTCCGCGGTCCACTCGGCCGAGGTGATGACGGCGTCCTCGTCGGAGGCGACGACGTCGTACCAGTACCAGCCGCCGTCGACGAACGGCTTCAGCGGCAGGTCGAAGGTGAAGGTGCCCTCGGGGTTGGTGCCGGTGTCCGCGGCGTCGACCCGCTGGGAGCGGCCGTTGGCCATCGACTTGTAGACGATGACGCTCGCGCCGCGGCCCTGGAGCGCGACGGTCAGCTTCACGTCGGTGACCACGGTGTGCCGACGCCAGTAGCTGGCCGGGAACGCGTTGAAGTACGTCCCGAGCGAGAGCCGCTCGCTCTTCAGGATCCGCAGCGACGTACGCGACTCGATCTGGTCGGGGTGGATCTGGGTGCCGTCGTTGATCGACTGGCGGATCTGGGCGTTGTTCAGCGCCTGGGCCGTCTTGTCGGAGCCGACCTCGTACTTGTCGGCGTCGAGGATGGCAGCCTGGTTGTCGACGTAGAGCGGGATCACGTCGGAGTCACGGTCCAGGGGCAGGATCTGCCGCTGGAGCAGTCGGGTCACGCTCATTCGTCAACGCCTCCGGAGGTGAGCGGGGTGCCGTCCTCGAAGTGGGGACGGAGCTTGTTCTCGAACATGGTGAGCGCGGACGCGATCGCCATGTGCATGTCGAGGTACTTGTAGGTGCCGAGTCGGCCACCGAAGAGCACCATCGGCTCCTTCTTGGCCAGGTCGCGGTAGACCAGGATCTTCTCGCGGTTGTCGGCGGTGTTGATCGGGTAGTACGGCTCGTCGCCCTCCTGGGCGAAGCGGCTGTACTCCTTCACCACGACCGTCTTGCCCGGCTTGTAGCGGTCGGCGCGCTCGGGGTGGAGATGCTTGAACTCCAGCTCCCGGGTGAACGGGACCTCGGGGTCGTTGGCGTTCACCACGCCGGTGCCCTGGTAGTCGTCGACGTCGAGGATCTCGGACTCGAGGTCGACGGTGCGCCAGGAGAGCTTGCCGGCGGAGAAGTCGAAGTACTCGTCGACCGGGCCGGTGTAGACGATCGGGACCTTGCCCTTGTAGTCGTCGACCACGGTGAAGAAGTCGGTGTCGAGCATGACCGTGATGTTCGGGTGGTCGGCCATCCGCTCCAGCCACGCGGTGTAGCCGTCGACCGGCAGACCCTCGTACTTGTCGTTGAAGTAGCGGTTGTCGAAGGTGTAGCGGACCGGGAGGCGCGTGATGATGTCAGGCGAGAGCTCCTTGGGGTCCTTCTCCCACTGCTTGGCGGTGTAGCCCTTGATGAAGGCCTCGTAGAGCGGGCGGCCGATCAGCGAGATCGCCTTCTCCTCGAGGTTCTGGGCCTCGTCGGTCTTGAACTCGCTGGCCTGCTCGGCGATCAGCGCCCGCGCCTCGTCGGGGGTGTGCGACTTCCCGAAGAACTGGTTGATCAGCGCCAGGTTCATCGGCAGGGAGTAGACCTGTCCCTTGTACTTGCCGAAGACCTTGTGCTTGTAGTCGGTGAAGTCGGTGAACCTACGCACGTAGTCCCACACCTTCTCGTTGGAGGTGTGGAAGAGGTGGGTGCCGTACTTGTGCACCTCGATGCCGGTCTCCTCGTCGAACTCGGAGTAGGCGTTGCCACCGATGTGGTGGCGGCGCTCGATGATGAGCACCTTCTTGTCCAGCTCGGAGGCGGCGCGCTCGGCGATGGTCAGGCCGAAGAGGCCGGAGCCGACGACGACGAGGTCAGGAGTGGTTTCAGGGAAGGACACGATCGCTCAGTCTAGGTCTCAAGTGGATACGGAGTCGGTCAGGGAGTTCGTTCAGGGAGTTCGTTCAGTCGGATGGGACGGTCAAGACTTGGGCAGGGTGCGCATGTCCCGAGCGGCGCGCAATGCCTTGATCACGTTGACGGCCTCGTGCTTGCCGCCGCGCAGCGGGCTGAGGAGGACCACAGCCGCGGTGATGAGCCAGGGCTTGAGACGTACGAGGACGTTCTCGCCGTAGCGGAAGTGGACGACGAAGAGGTTGCGGTACATGTAGAAGCCCTTCCAGCCGGCCAGGTCGTGCTGCTGGCTGAAGTCGAGCTGTCGCACGAGCACCGCGTCGCGTACGGCCCAGATCGTGCGGCCGGCACGACGGGCGCGGATCGCGAGATCCACGTCGTCGTAGAAGATGAAGTAGGTCGGATCGGGAAGGCCGATCTCCTCCAGGACGGTGCGGCGGATCATGAAGCCCTCGAAGGCGACGTTCTCCACCGGGACCCGCTCGGGCATGGCGTCGCGGGTCGGGTAGGTGTCCATGACCGCGGCGGTCTTGGGCTTGATCGCCAGCGGGTTGCGCAGGTCGAACTTCAGCGCGGCCAGCTCGATCAGCTTGCCGTTGCGGTCCTCGCGCACCGAGAAGAGGCAGTCCTCGTCCTGGGCGAGCAGCACCTCGAGGCAGTCGTGGGCCGGGACGACGTCGTCGTCGATCAGGTAGAGGCGGTCCCAGCCCTGCTCGACCGCGGCCTTGGTGCCGAGATGGAAACCGCCCGCGCCGCCGAGGTTCTCCGGGCTGTCGATGACCTGCAGGTTGGGCGTGACCGCCTCGGCCAGCACCTGGCCGGTGTGGTCGGTGGAGGCGTTGTTGACCACGATCACCGCGTCGGCGGGCTGGTCGAGCTTGGTGAGCCCGTCCAGCAGCCCGCGCAGCATGTCGGCGCGGTTGTAGGTGACGACGACGATCGCGACCGTCTCACGGGTGGTGCTCAACGAAGGAACCTCTCGTGTCCACTGAAGTCCCCCCGGACGGCCGCCCACCACGCCTGCATCGACAGCCAGATCCGGCTCGGCTGCGGCTTGGTGAGCAGGTAGAACCATAGAGTCTTCGCCACGAAAGCCAAAGCGAAGGGCCACCCGCGGTAGTCGCGCAGGTTGAGCAGGTTGTTGCGAGCCATGCAGTAGTGCTTCAGGTCGCTCGGGGTGTGGTTGTACGTCGCCCTCCCCCACGCCATCGGGGTGCCGAGGTCGCCCACCGCCGGGTGGCGCACCTGAGCGCCGACGACGGTCGCGATCCGCGCTCCGGCCTTCTCGGCGCGGAGGCGATACTCGTGGTCATCGCCCCAGATGAAGTACTCCGCACGCGGGTAGCCGATCCGCTCCACGAGGTCGCGGGTGACCAGGACGCCGTTGAAGGGGATCACGATGTCCTTGATCAGGCCGTCGGTGGCGGCGGCCTCGACGTCGGCGAGCTGGTGGACGACCTTGGAGCGGCCCGGAAGCCGGATCGGGAACACCAGGCGGCCGGGGTTGCCCTCGTCGACCACGAGCGGCCCCCAGAAGTCGAGATCGGTCTGCTTGAGCAGCAGGGCCAGGCAGTCGGGGTCGGGCAGGCCGTCGTCGTCCATCAGCCAGACCAGGTCGGCGCCGCGCTCGATCGCCAGCTCCAGACCGTCGTGGAAACCGCCGGCGCCGCCGCTGTTGCGCAGCAGGGTGCGGGCGATCACCGGCACCGCTCCGCCGGTGGTCGAGCCTGTCGAGACCCCTTCGGCGCCGTCCAGTCCGGCGAGCCACTGCGACGTACCGTCGGTGGAAGCGTTGTCGATGACGATCACCTCGTCGAGGCCGTCGACCGCGTCGAGCCGCTCCAGCAGTCGCTGCAGCAGCTCGAGACGGTTGAAGGTCACCACGACTGCGGCGACGCGATTGCTCCCTGGCACGAGATCCAGACTAGCCGTGACCGCAGGGGATCCCGGGAATCAGCGAGTCGCGGTGGCCTGTGGTTAACCCCTTGTTCAACACGCCGAGGCGAGGTCGTCGGTCTCGTTGGCCTGGTAACCCTTGTTGCGGGAGCCGAGTGCGCCGCCGGTGACCGGACCGCCCTTGTCGTCGGCTTCGGAGTCGCCCGCCTTGGGCTTGCCCTCGGCCTTCCGCGTGGGCGTCTTGGTCTCACCGTCGCCGGGCGAGGCGCTCTCCTGGTTGAAGGCCTCCTCCTTCTTCGGTGTGGCCTTCTTCACCGCCTTGCGCACCTCGGCGTGGATCTCGGACATGTCCGGGTCGGAGGTGTTGACCAGAGGCGGCACCAGCGAGAGCGTCGAGATCTTCTGCGACTTCGCCTTCAGCGCCAGCATCGAGAACCGCTCGATCTCGCTCGGGGGAACGCTCGTGGTGATCGTGGAGCCGGTCGCCTTCGCGACGTCCTGGTAGTGGCGTACGACGTCCGCGGGGCTGGTCTGCTGCAGGATCGCGTTCAGGACGCACTTCTGGCGGGCCATCCGGGAGTAGTCGTCGGAGTCGTGGCGGGCACGGGCGTACCAGAGGGTCTCCCAACCGTCGAGCTTCTTCGTTCCGGGCTGGATATGGGTGTAGAAGCTGTCGGTCGGGATGCCGACCGGGATCGGCTGGCGCACCTTCAGGGTCACTCCCCCGATGGCGTCCACGATCTCCTCGAAGCCGTTGAGGTCGACGATGGCGTAGTAGCTCATCTGCAGGTCGGTGATGCCCTCGACGGCGTCCACGGTGGCGGCCATGCCGGGATCCTTCTCGCCCTTGTAGAGCTCCTTGTGCTCACCCGCCCAGGTGCTCACCCCGTTGAGGTAGCAGCCGTCGCAGTCGAAACCGCGCGGGAACTCCTTGTCCATCGGCGAGCCGTCGTCGAAGGTGAAGTTCTGCAGGTTGCGGGGCAGGCCGATGAGCACCGTACGTCCGGTCACGGCGTCGATCGAGGCGACCGTGAGCGAGTCGGGACGCAGGCCCCAGCGGGTCTTCCCGCCGTCGGAGTCGGCCCCGGCGAGCAGCACGTTGAAGCGGCCGTTGTGAGCCTCGGCGGCCGTCGCGCCGGCGAAGATCGTCTCGACCATTCCCTTGTGCACGCCGACCAGGTGAGCGCCGAAGATCATGGTCGCGGCCACGGAGAAGGCCAGGGCGCCGTTGATGGCAACGACGATGCGGCGCTGCTTGAGGTCGAGCTCGAGCGGGCGCCCCAGGCGCCAGGCGTCCACGAAGAGCGCCGCCCAGGCGATGGCACCGGCGATGAGCGCGAGGCGGAAGATGCCGAGCAGCCATGGCGTCGTACCCAGCCGGAAGATCAGGCCGTGCCACAGCAGGGAGATGCAGAAGACCAGCCCGGCGGTGACCGCGATACCGAAGACGGTCCAGATCGCGATCCGGCCGACGCGGCGGTTGCCGGCGACGAGCTGGGCCGAGCCGGGCAGCAGCAGCGTGATCAGCAGCAGCGCCATCGCACGGCGGAACCGCACGCGGGAGGCGCGTTCTGCGGCCGTACGCTGGGGCCGGTAGTTCTGGTCAGCCATCACAGGTCCCTCGGGAAGACAGTTGTCCCGCCAGTATCACTAGTCACACAGGTAACAGGGCGGTGCGACGCGCCGTCTAACTCTAGCGGCGTGGCACGGTACCTTTGAGCGCATGCCAAACCCCCGCAACCCTGGCAACCCCAACGATCCCCGGTCGCAGCAGTACGGCTGGGCGTACGGTGGTGGCCAGCCCGCCCCGTCCTCCGGGCCGGAGCCCACCAACGTCATGCCCACGGTCCGACGGCCCCCGGCGGGCTCTCCGCCCCCGGCGCCGCCGCGAGGTGGCTACGACCGGCCGCTCCCCCAGCCGGGGCAGATCGCGCCGACGCCCGACCAGGGCTATGGGCAGGGCTATGGGCAGGGCTATGGGCAGGGCTATGGGCAGGGCTATGGGCAGGGCTATGACCAGGGCTATCAGCAGAGCGGTTGGAGCCAGCCGAGCGAGTACGGCGGCGGCAACGGAGGCTACGGCGGGCCCGGAGGCCCGGGCGACGGCCGCGGCGGCGGGGGCCGCGCACCGAAGCCGAAGAAGCGCCACCCGTTCCGCCGGTTCGTCGCCATCGTGATGATCCCGGTCCTGATCCTGGTCGGCGCGGTCGCCTGGATCGGCATCAGCGCCTGGAACAAGGTCGACAAGGTCCCCTACGAGCCGACCGCCGGCGAGCGCCCTGCGGACCAGCCGGGCAATACCTACCTCATCGTCGCCAGCGACTCGCGCGAAGGTCTGACCGCGAAGGAGAAGAAGAAGCTCTCCACCGGTGACGCCTCGGGCAGCCGCACCGACACGATCAAGCTGCTGCACACCGGTGCCGGCAAGACGATCGTGGTGACGCTCCCGCGTGACTCCGTCGTGTCGATCCCGGGTCATGGCGAGACCAAGATCAACGCGGCCTTCGCCTACGGCGGACCCGAGCTGCTGGTGCAGACGATCGAGCAGAACACCGGCGTCCGCATCGACGGCTATGTCGAGATCGGCATGGGCGGTCTGGCCCGGCTCGTGGACGGCGTGGGTGGCATCGAGATCTGCCCGAAGAAGAACATGAAGGACCCCAAGGCCGGCCTGGACATCGAGAAGGGCTGCCAGGAGGTCGACGGCGTCACCGCCCTCGCCTACTCCCGCTCCCGCTACGCGGCCGACGACGGCGACCTGGGTCGCGGCGCCAACCAGACCGAGGTCATCTCCGCGATCGGCAAGAAGGCCACCAGCCCCGGCACGCTGCTCAACCCGTTCAAGCTCGCCGAGATGGGCGAGGGCGCCGCGGGGCTCAAGGTCGGCGAGGGCATGAGCGTCCTCGGCGGCGCGCAGTTCCTGTGGGCGTTCAAGGCGCTCGCCGGCGGCTCGGCGATGACCTGCGGCGTCCCGATCAGCGACTTCGTGGTCAACTGGCGCAAGGAGGACGCGCTGACGATGTTCGGGCACATCAAGGAGGACACCGTCGACGACATCCCGGCGGACATCTGCACGCCGACGGGTCTGCCCGAGTAGCCCGTTCGACCGACGCCGTCCCTACTGACCTTCGTCAGTAGGGACGGCTGCTTTTCGTCCACTGTGCCGGGCTGCGTACGTCCCTAGGTTCGAGGCATGATCACTTTGGACCACCTGACCAAGAGGTACGGCGCGACCACCGCGGTCGACGACCTCACCGTGCAGATAGAACCGGGACGGGTCACCGGCTTCCTCGGCCCCAACGGCGCCGGGAAGTCGACCACGATGCGGATGATCCTCGGCCTCGACCGGCCCACGTCCGGGACGGCCACGATCGACGGTCGTCCGTACGCCTCGTTGCAGCGTCCGCTGCGCGAGGTCGGTGCGCTGCTGGATGCCAAGGCGGTGCACCCGGGTCGCCGGCTGCGTACGCATCTGGTGGCGATGGCGCGGAGCAACTCGATCCCTGTGGCCAGGGTCGACGAGGTGCTCGAGCAGGTCGGCCTCGCCGGGGTCTCCCGGCGGCGGGCGGGGAGTCTCTCGCTCGGGATGGGCCAGCGGCTCGGGATCGCGGGGGTGCTGCTCGGCGACCCGCGGGTGATGCTCTTCGACGAGCCGGTCAACGGGCTCGACCCCGACGGGGTGCTGTGGATCCGCAAGCTGCTGCGGTCGCTCGCGGGCGAGGGCCGTACGGTCCTGGTCTCCAGCCATCTGATGAGCGAGATGCAGCAGACGGCCGACCATCTGGTGGTGCTGGGCCGCGGGCGGCTGCTCGCGGACTCCCCGATGGGCGAGTTCGTCGCCGGGTACGGGTCGCTAGAGGAGGCGTACTTCCGGCTGACGGCCGGGAGCGTCGAGTACAACGGGACCGAGGTCGCCTGATGCTCGCCACGATCGCATCGGAATGGACCAAGCTCTGGTCGGTCCGCTCGACCTGGTGGTGCCTCATCGGCGCGGCCGGGCTGATGGCGCTCTACTCGGTCCCGCTGGGCTTCGATGCCGCCGATCCCAACCCGGAGATGTCCCGCGCCGATCAGCTGCTCCACGTCGAGGAGGTCGCCACGGCCGGCCTGCTGTTCACCCAGTTCGCGCTGATCGCGCTGGCATTGCTGACGGTGACCGCGGAGTACGCCTCCGGCAGCATGCGTACGACCCTCCAGTGCGAGCCCCGGCGCGGTCGGGTGCTGCTCGCGAAGCTCCTCGTGGTCGAGGTCGTCGCCCTGGTCGCCGGAGCGCTGCTGGCCCTTCTCGGTGCCGGCCTCGGCTACCTGACGGCGGGCGACTACGGCGTCTTCGACGTCTCCGCGGTGGCCACGGTGGCCGGCAAGGTCAGCGTCTACATGGGCGTGGTCGTCGCGCTGGCCATCGGGCTGGCAGTGGCGCTGCGCAGCACCGCGGGAGCGCTGGTGGTGGCGTTCCTGGCGCTCTTCCTGCTGCCGATGGTGCTGATGATGAGCGGCATGGACCTGATGACCGACGTCTCCTACTACCTGCCGGGGACGGCAGGCACGGAGTACCTCGGCATCGGGATCGCGACCCTCTTCGGGCTCGATGACGGGCTCCCCTATGACGCCGCAGGCGGTCTCGGGCTCTTCGCGGCCTGGTCCGGGGTCACGCTCCTGGCCGGCTATGTGGTGTTCCGCCGGCGAGACGCCTGAACCCGTCGGTGGTCGGGCCTTCGGGGCCGGAGGTCTCGACAGGCTCGACCACCGTAAGCCCGGCCTCGTGGGCGAGGATCGCTGCTTGCACCCGGTTACGTACGCCGAGACGACCGAAAGCGCTGCTCAGATAGGCCTTCACGGTGCCCTCGACGAGATGGAGCCGGCGGCCGATCTCGGCGTTGGAGTGTCCCGCGCCGACCAGCGCCATCACGTCGCGCTCCCGGTCGGTCAAGAGGGCGACCTTGGCCCGCGCGTCCGCGGCCCGCGACATCCGGTCGCCGGCACCGGCGCCGAGCTCGGCGATGACCCGCTGGGCGACTCGTGGCGAGAGGAACGCGGCACCGTCGGCGACCGCGTGCACGCCCGCGAGCAGCTCGCGCGGATCGCCGGACTTCAGCAGGAACCCGCTGGCGCCGTCGCCGAGCGCGCGGGCGATGTAGGCGTCCTCGGAGAAGGTGGTCAGCATGATCCGCGCGGTCTCCGGGGCGGTCCGGGCGATCTCGGCCCCGGCGGCCAGGCCGTCCATCCGCGGCATCCGGACATCGAGCAGCGCGACGTCCGGCCGGTGACGCTGAACCGCCTCGACCGCCTCGCGGCCGTCGGCGGCCTCGGCAACGACCTCGATCGTCTCGTCGGTCTCCAGGATCGCGCGTACGCCGGCCCGCACCATCGCCTCGTCGTCGGCCAGCAGCACCCGGATCACAGGCGCACCTCACGGTGCTGGTCGGCGCGGACAGGGAGGTCGGCGACCACCTCGAAGCCGCCACCGGTGGTGGGGCCGTGGCTCAGGGTGCCGCCCGCGGCACGTGCCGCCTCCTCGAGCCCGGCCAGGCCGAGGCCCGTCGTCGCTCCGGCGCGGGGCGGAAGGGTCGCGCGGCCGTTGGTCACACCGAGGCGTACGCCGTCCGCGGTCGTCTCCACCGAGACCGTCACCGCCGACCCTGGAGAGTGCCGGGCAGCATTGGTCAGCGCCTCCTGCACGATGCGGTGGGCGGCGGCTTCGCGCACCCCGTCACCGGCCTGGAACGAGCCCTCCAGACGTACGTCCATCCCGGACGCGCAGGCACGCTCGACCAGACCCTCGATCCCGTCGGAGGCGGGAGCGAGCGGGGCGTCCTCCGCCGCCGGGCGAAGGACGCCGACGATCTCACCGAGCCGGGCGGTGGCCTCGGCGGCGGCCGCGCGGATCGCTCCGGCGGCCTGCTGATGCGTCTGGGCGAGCCCCGGAGACACCTCGAGCGCGCCGGCCCGCAGCGCGATCAGGCTGAGCTCGTGGCCGAGCGAGTCGTGCATCTCCTGGGCGATCCGGGCGCGCTCGGTCAGCTGCGCCTGCTGGATCTGGGTCGAGTGGCTGCTCGCGACCTGGCGCAGGTAGCGCCCGCTCAGCCAGGGCAGCGCCATGAAGATGATCATGTTGCCGGCCATCGCCACCTGCACGCCGCCGCCGTTGACGAGGGCATCGACCACCGTCAGCGTCACCACGGCCACCATCACCACGACGGCCGAGGGCAGCACCCGCTCGGCCCACCGGCCGACCAGGAAGCTCACGAAGACCGCGAAGGCGATGTAGCTGAGCAGGGACCAGCCGTCGAAGACCACCACGGTGCCGCCCACCAGGGCGCACGTGATCGCGACCGCGACCGCCGGGCGCCGCGGCCGGATCCACAGCGCGAGCGCGACCACGGCCACGCTGACCACCGCCGCCCAGCCGGACCACTGCGGATGGCGAGCGCCGCTCATGTAGATGTGCTCCGCCGCGACCGCAGCGACCAGGAGCACGGACAGCATTCCCGCCACGGGAAACGACCGAGTCCAGGTGCGGGGACGGCGTAGCAGACTCACGCTGACCACGGTAGTTGCGGCATCGCTCCAGGCGTACCGACTTTCGACAGTATGTCGACGCCGGATGTCGACCAGGGTCTCGACAGGCTCGACCACCGGACACTCAGGTCTCGACAAACTGGACCACCGGTGCAGACTGTGACCCATGGCTTACGAGACCCTGACCTTCGACGTGGACGCCGACGGCATCGCGCTCCTGACCCTCAACCGACCCGACGCGCTCAACTCGTTCACCGTGACGATGGCGCGCGAGCTGGAGGAGGTGTTCACCACCGACGCGATGGCGGACGAGGTGCGCGCGGTGATCGTGACCGGTGCCGGACGGGCCTTCTGCGCGGGGATGGACCTGTCCGCGTCCGGGAACGTCTTCGGCCTCGACGAGTCGCTGCAGCCGACGCCCGAGAAGCTCGCCGAGCATCTCGCCGACCCGGACAAGCACCCCGAGTACGCCGAGGGCGTACGCGACACGGGTGGCAAGGTCACCCTCGCGATCCACGCGCTCCCCAAGCCGGTGATCGCCGCGATCAACGGTCCTGCTGTCGGCATCGGCGCCACGATGCTGTGCGCGATGGACGCCCGGCTCGCCTCGTCCAAGGCGAAGATCGGCTTTGTCTTCGGCAAGCTCGGCATCGTCCCCGAAGCCTGCTCGTCCTACTTCCTGCCACGCGTCGTGGGCCTTCCCCGCGCGCTCGAGTGGCTCTACACCGCGGAGATCCTCGACCCCGACCAGGCCCTCGACGGCGGTCTGGTCCGCAGCATCCACCTGCCCGACGAGCTGCTGCCCGCCGCGTTCGAGCTGGCCCGGAGGTTCACCCAGAACCGCTCGCCCGTCGGCACTGCGCTCGTTCGGCAGCTGATCACCCGCAACGCCTCCGCGCGCCATCCTCTCGAAGCGCACCTGAGCGACTCGCTGGCGATGTTCTACTGCTCGATCGGGGACGGCAAGGAGGGGGTCGCGGCGTTCCTCGAGAAGCGAACCGCGGACTTCACCTCGAAGGCATCCGAGGTTCCGGAGGTCTTCGACGGACATATTTTTACGGGCTGACCTGCAGCGATACTCTCGAACCCCCTGTTCTGCAGCAGGATCCTGGGTTACCGTCGAAAGTGGGCCCGCCCGCTGGTCCCTCACCCGGGTGTGGCCGCGGCCGGCACGCAGTGCCCAACCCGAGATGGGCGCGTGTCGGCCGCCTCTCGGCGGCAGCGCCCGGCTAGGCGTCGATGTGGCCCGCGTACGTCTCGACGATGACGTCGACCGGCTGGTCGACGTCGATGTCGATCCCCGCCTCGTCGTCCTCGAGCGGCTCCAGCGTCCGGAACTGGCTCTCCAGGAGGGCAGCGGGCATGAAGTGGCCCGGCCGGCTCGCCTGGCGCCTCGCGATCACCTCGCGGGTGCCCTCCAGGTGGAGGAACGTCACCTCCGGGAGGTGTCGGCGAAGCTGGTCCCGGTACTTCCGTTTCAGCGCCGAGCAGCTCATCACGCCGCCGCGCTCGGCATGCCTGGCGAGCCACTCCCCGACTGCCTCCAGCCAGGGGTAGCGGTCGTCGTCGTCGAGCGCGATCCCGGCAGTCATCTTCTCGATGTTCGCCGGCGGATGCAGATCGTCGGCGTCCTCGAAGGGCACCCGGAGTCTGCCGGCGATCGCCGCCCCGATCGTCGACTTCCCCGAGCCCGAGACACCCATCACGACCAGCACCGGTTTCGTCATCGGGCCATCGTACGGGCGTAGAGCGCCTCGAGCTCCGCGAAGTGCCGCTGCTCGACCACGCTCACGCCATCGACAGGCCCTTGGTGCCATGCTCGTCCCATGACTCAGCACCCAGAGGCACTGCACCTCGAATCCTCCCGAGCGATCCCGGTCGCGTACGAGGCCGCCCTCGCCCGCGTCCTCCCGGCTCCGCTGCCGCAGATCTTCGGTCGTCGGTACGCCGCGATCGGCCCCATCGCCGAGGTCCGCGACCAGGCCGGCGCCTGGGATACCGCCGGCGAGACCCGCACCATCGTCCTCGCTGACGGCGCGACCATGCGCGAGACCCTGACCGCGATCGACGCCCCCTCGTCGTTCTCCTACGAGATCACGCCGCTCACCGGGCCGCTCAAGCTCCTGGTCGGACACGTCGCCGGGCGCTGGTCCTTCGCCCCGGCAGGCACCGGCACGCGGGTCACCTGGTCCTGGGATGTCACCCCGGCCTCGTCTGCGGCAACCTTTGCGATGCCTATTTTCGGGTGGATGTGGAAGGGGTATGCGCGGCAGAGCTTGGAGGGTCTCGAGGAGCTGTTGGTCGGCTGAGCTCGGCCTTCTTGCGCGTCGGCGGGTTGACGTGTCTTCGGGGACTCTCTGCCGCCGGGGCTTGGGGTGGGCACGGGCTCGGAGGCGAATGAACGTTCGTTCGCCCTGTGGAGGTAAACGAACGTTCGTTCACCGCTGAGGCCTCCCCACCCGATGAAGGCGTGGGGCGGTCACCTGCCGTAGGTGAGTGTGCCGCGGCCCAAGACCAACCCCAAAATACGGTCGCTCAACCGCGGCGAACCAAAGGCGACAAACCCGCGTCAGTCGATCCCATGCCGCTTGATGAAGGAAAGGATCTGCTCGGAGAGCTCAGGACGACAGACGACGACATCAGGCAGATACACGTCGTCCTGGTTGTAGCGCAACGGCGAGCCGTCGATACGGGAGGTGAACAGCCCGGCCGCGGCGGCGACCGCCACAGGAGCGGCAGAGTCCCACTCGTACTGCCCACCCGCGTGGACGTAGGCATCGGAGATGTCGCGTACGACCGACATCATCTTGACCCCGGCCGATCCCATCGGGACCAGCTCGGCACCGAGCTCCTCGGCCAGCGCCTCGACGAACGCCGGCGGGCGGCTGCGGGAGACCGCGATCCGGGGACGGGGCGAGGTCGAGGGCGGGACGACGGGGGCCGCACCGGTGTGGAACGTGCTCTGCACGGACGCGTCCGCCAGCGCCGGCTGGGCGACCGCACCGGCGATCAGCTCGCCGCCGTTGGACGAGGCCCACAGCGCGACGTGCACCGCCCAGTCGTCGCGCGGCGGCTCGGAGAACTCGCGGGTCCCGTCGAGGGGGTCGATGATCCACACCCGGTCCTGGCCGAGCCGCTCCTTGGAGTCCTTGCCCTCCTCGGAGAGGACACCGTCCTGAGGACGGTGCTCGGCGACGAGCTCCATCAGCAGCTCGTGGGCGGCCAGGTCACCGGCGTCCTTGAGCTCCTTGCCCTCGAGCCCGGAGGTGGCGCGCACCTCGAGCAGCCGACGACCGGCAGTCTCGGCCAACCAGGCGGCCAGCAGGTGGTCTGAGGCGAGGATCTCGGGCGTGGGCTCTGCGTCGAAGGTCACCCGCGGCACTCTATCGAGACGCCCGGCGGCTCCGGTACAGACCCAGCCCGAGCCCGAGGGCGATCACCAGCGCGACTCCGGTCAGCGCGGCGCGAAGGACCAGACCCGACTTCGCACGTTCGTGCTCGTCGGTGACGTCGTTCGCCATGCTCTCGGTCGAGGTGAGGATCACCTCACGAAGACTCTGGATGTACTCCACGGCGCCGTCGGACCAGGTGCGCACGAGCGGCTCACCCTTCGACGCTGCCCGCAGCTCCTTGGCGACGCCTTCGATGCTGCCCTTGGCAGCGACGTCGCGGACCGTACGCTGCACCATCATCGCGCCCGAGCCCTTGTCGAAGGTGCCCTCGGAGACTCGGTCGAGGTCCGCCTGCAGCGCAGGCGAGGCACCCGAGTAGAACGCCGAGGACGCCTTCACCCATGCGGCCTCCGCCTCGGTGAGCTCCTTGACCGACTTCGTGTCGATCTCGTTGCCGGACAGCGCCACCATCATGAGCTCCCGCTCGGTGCTGAACGCCTCCGCCGCCGCCTTCAGGTTGCTGAGGTTGCGGAGCTGGTCGCCGGTCTCGTCCTCCAGCTCCGGCACCTGCGCCGCGAGCACCAGCAGGTTGCTGGCCAGGCCGGTGTAGACCTCGCGGGCCGCATCCTGGTCGGCCCGGTCGCCTTCCTGCATCTCGACCCGGTAGTCCTCGAAGTCGTCGAGCACCTCGGTGATGTCGTGGTGGAGCGTGCGCAGCTCGGGGTCGCTGTCGACGTCGATCTCGGCCGCGGCGGTCTGCCACTCCTCGATCGCGAGGTCGGTGGTGTGCAGGTAGGTGGAGCGTACGTTGACCGGCGCCTGCGCGACGGGCTGCAGCGAGTCCCGCTCGAAGATCACGTCGACGGCGAGCTCGATGGTCTCCGGGAGCGCCTCGCTGATGGCTGCGGCCTGGCCTGTCTCGGAGGTGCTGCGGAAGGCGGCGAACGTCGCCACGCCGCAAGCGGCGACGGCGAACAGCGCGACGGCCAGCAGGATGCTCACGGCCCGCCCACCACCGGAGCGCTTCGCGACCCGCGCCCCGCCTGTCGGGAACGATCCGCTGGCGCCGGTCGTGGCGAACCCTCCGGTCGATCCGGTGACGTCGGCGGCCGGGAACGAGCCGCTCCCGCCGAACGGCTGCGCACTGTGCGCGCCTACTCTCTCGAACGCCCCGGAGGTGCGGATAGGACTGGACGCGTGCGTCGTACGCTGTCTCGGAACCTTCGCGTCGAAGACCGGCAGCGGACCCGACCCGGTGAGCACCGCGACGACGTCCTGGGCGGTCGGCCGCTGCTCGGGGTCCTTGGCGATCATCATCGCGACCAGGTCGTCGATGATCCCCGGCACCTGGACCGTGCCGCTGACCCGCGGGATCGGCGCGCTGGCGTGCTGGTAGACCATCGCCGCCGGTGCAGCGCCGGAGTACGGCGTGCGGCCGGTGAGCATCTCGTAGAAGACACAGCCCAGCGAGTAGATGTCGCTCGGCGGACCGACCTCGCCACCCGAGCCACGCTCGGGCGAGAGATAGCCGAGGCTTCCGACGACATCGTGGGTCGAGGTCAGCCGCTGGTCGCCCAGCCGGGCGAGCTGGGCGATCCCGAAGTCGACGATCCGGATCCGGCGGTCACCGTCGTAGACGAGGTTGGAAGGCTTGATGTCGCGGTGGACGATCCCCTGGCCGTGGACCGCTGCGAGCGTACGCGCGGCCTGGACGATCACCTCGCCGGCCTCTCGGGGGATCAGCGGGCCGTGCGAGCGCAGGCGCTCGCCGAGGTCGGGGCCGGTGAGGAGCTCCATGACCAGGAAGGCCGTCGGCCCGCTGCTGGTCTGCTCGATCCCGGCGTCGTGGACCTGCACGGTGCCGGAATGGCTGGCGGCCGCGGTCGAGAGCGACTCGCGCCGGAACCGCTCGATCATCGTCGGGTCGGCCGATGTCCTCACGACCTTGACAGCGACCCAGCGCTGCAGGGTGAGGTCCATCGCTTGCCAGACCTCGCCCATACCGCCTCGCCCGATCAAGCGGTGCAACTCGTAACGGCCAGCGATCATGGGGTGGGGGGAGGTTTGCATGGGGGACGTTCCCGTCAAGGATCCAGTTGTTCGTTCATGTCGGGTTGCTCACACAACGGCCTGGGAGTCTAGGGGACGCCGATCAGTAGGCGCCAGAGCCCCGGACTACAGCTTTCACTGTGCGCACGACGATCCCGAAGTCACGTAGCAGCGTCCAGTTGTCCACATAGTCCAGGTCCAGCCTGACCGTGTCCTCCCAGGAGAGGTCCGAACGCCCCGAGACCTGCCACAACCCGGTCAGACCGGGAGCGACCGCGAGTCGGCGATGTGAGTCGCGATCGTACATCGCCACCTCGCTCGGCAGTCCCGGGCGGGGACCGACCAGCGACATCTGGCCCAGCACGATGTTGAACAGCTGCGGCAGCTCGTCGAGGGAGTACTTCCGCAGCACTCGTCCCACCCGGGTCACCCGGGGGTCGGCGCGGAGCTTGAAGAGGACGTGTCCCGGGCGATGCTCGAGCGTACGCAGCAGCGACTCCGCGTCGACCACCATGGTGCGGAACTTCCAGATCCGGAACTGCTCACCGCCCCGCCCGACACGCACCTGCCGGAAGAACACCGGGCCCGGGGAGTCGAGCTTGATCAGGACCGCCACGGCCACGAAGACCGGGACGAGCACGGCGACAGCGGCCGCCGCGGCCAGCCACTCCCAGACGTACTTGGCGACCCGGGTCAGCCGTGCCCGGAGGGCCTCCTCGACGTAAAGAAGGGTCATCGAGCCCAGTCTCATCGACGACGTACGCTGCGGGGTGACGTCCTGCATCCGGGTGCTGACCAGCAGCGGCAGACCGAAGGACTCGCTCGTCCAGGCCAGCCGCTGGATCTCGCGCCCGGCCAGGTCGGGACCGGGGACGACCAGGACCGCGTCGGGCGCGACCGAGGCGATCGCGCCGGAGAGACCGTCGGCGCGGCAGACGGCCGCGGCCTCCATCAGGCCGCCACTGAGCCGGTGGGTCCATTCCGGGATCGCGCCGGTGTCATGGGCGGCCTCGACGACGACTACCCGCAGCGGGTTGCGCGGCCGGGAGCTGAAGATGTAGCCCACCACCCGGAAGACGAGCGCGGTCACCAGCCCGATGATCGTCTGCGCGACGAGCTGCGCCTGCGGAAGCGTGACCAGCGCACCCAGCAACCAGGTCGCCATGCTCATCGCCATGAACGCCTTGAAGACCCCGGAGACCGTCGCCCGCAGGCGCTCGGCCCCGGGAAGGATCTTCGGGGCGGTGATCCTCGTGGTCAGTGCCCATACCAGGCCCCACCCCAGCGCGTGGACGATCTCCTGCCCCAAGAGCAGCGGCGCCAACAGCACCACCGCGAGCCCGTCCAGCATCGAGGCCTGCAACCGAAGGGAGGGTGTCTTCGGGGACACCCTCCTCTGGTTGAGCTCGAGTGGGGCTGCCGCCTCCACCGATGCCAGCTCGATCGTCATTCGTCTCCCCCGTGGCTTCGGCGCGCCCGAACGCTACTTCATGACAGAACAATGCGGGACGGAACGGCCCGATGGGGCCGGACAGGGTCCGGTTAGACCAAATGAGGGAACGACTCGTCGCCGGCGCAGACCAGTGGCAGGCGTCAGGCCAACGACTGGGGCGATCGCCAGCCGAGCCGGTGCGCGAGACCGACGGCAGCGATCTGGGAGGTCACCTGGAGCTTGGCGAGGATGGACTTCACCTGCGTACGCACCGTCGCCTCGGACACGACGCCGATGACGGCGATCTCGTGGACGGTGCGACCGAGCATCAGGTGGCCGAGCACCTGTGACTCCCGCTTGGTGAGCAGCTCGATGCGGCGGCTGAGGTCGGCGATCTCGTGCTGACGCTCGAACCAGATCCGGATCAGGCGTTCGCGGTCGGTGACCGCGAGCACGCAGGCTCCCTGGTAGAGCCGTCGGACTGTGCCCAGGATCTCGCCGAGCGGGCGGGACTTGGACAGCACCGTCCGAGCACCGTTGCGGAGCGCCTGGCCCCAGCGGGCCTCCTCGATCGCACCGGTCACCACGACCACGTCGACGCCGGCCTTGGCGAGCGGCTCGATCAGGCGTACGCCGTCTCCATAGCGCCCCAGGTCGAGGTCGAGGAGCACGACCTTCGGCTTGTTGCGGAGCACGACATTGACCATCGTGGCGGTGGAGACCGGTTCGCTGGGCATCGGGACGCGGCGTACGTCGTATCCCTCCATCGAGACGGCGAGCTCGAGCGACTCGGCGAAGAGGACATGGTCCTCGACGATGACGACCCGGTACTGGCTACGCGGCGACTGCGTCATCAGACGCGCCTTCCTTCTTCTCTTCGATCACGGCACTGGGGAGGGTGACCACAAAGGTCGTACGTTCCACGGCGGCGAGGCGCAGCGAGCCGCCCATCCTCTCGGCGACGGTGCGGGCCTCGTTGAGCCCGATCCCTTGGCCAGCCGAGTCCGGTCCGCGGACTCCCCAGTCGAAGATCCGCTCACGCACCTCGGGGGCGACGCCGGCGCCATCGTCGGAGACCTCGATCACGACCATCTGGCCGATCCTGCCCGGCTCGTGCCGGACCGCGACGTCGACAGTGCCGGCGCCGTGCTTGGCAGCGTTGTCGAGGAGGATGTTGATGATCTCTGCAGCGGCGTCCGAGCTTCCGGCTGCGAGTGCGTTGCTGGGCCTGTGGGCGACCGTGGTGCCGCTGGCCTCGTGGGCCAGAGCGAGATTGTGGACCACCGCGTCGACATCGATCATGCCGACGTCGACCGGCATCGTGTCGGCACCACCACGGTGGGCGCGCACGAGGCGCTCGAGCCGCCTGAGCTCGCTGCCCATCATGGTCAGCATGGCGACACGACGCTCCGGGTCGAGGGTCTCCGAGCTGCGCAGCAGCTCGCTGGCCGAGCGCACACCGGCAAGGGTCGAGGTCACCTCGTGCATCCGGGCCCGGTGGAGACGCTGCGTCTCTCGCGCACTGAGGAGGTCGTGGTAGATCTCGTCGGCCGCCTTCGCCTCTGCCGCGCACACGCGCCGGTAGATGCGTACGCCGCCGTGCAGGAGGCCCGCGGCCGCCACCAGCGACGTCGCGACGACGATGACCGGGAGGATCCAGAGAAGGGGTCCCTGGGCTTGAAATGAGACCCACGGGCCTTGGAGGACGGCGATCAGCAGACTCTGGACGCCGATGAAGACAGCTGTAGTGGTTGCGAACGCGGTGGTTAACCAACCCGAGTTGACCCGCTTGAAAATGGACGTAGACATACTGCTCCCCAGGACGGGTCGGCCAGTGAGGTATGAGTCCCGAATCGGGCCGTGTCCAGGCCCTGCTCCCTCAGCCCGAGCTTGTCGGGCCTTCCCAATTTGAATGATGTGACCGAATCCTTCGCTGAAGGAAACGTAATCAACACGTTATCCCCGCGCGACCGCATTCTGGGCCAATACCGAGAATTGAGGAGACAAGAAATTCGAGGTCGTCCGCAACCTACGTTGCGGGACACGTCGTCCCAGGTCATCCCCAAACTTGGGGCACTGTAGAACATGTTCCCGATATCGGCTCTCCGCCGATCAGAATGGCCATACCCCCCAGGAGATCCGGCGGGGCCCACGGCAACCGAATGGCGCGGCAGACATGGCAGGCTCGACCCCAGGCCTCCGGGTCGCGGTATCGGCGGACGAGACGATGACCCTCGACGCGGTGAGAGTCGCGCTCGACGAGCGCGGCATCACCGTGACGGCGACCGCTGCCACCGACGCCGACCCGGTCGCTCTCCTCGACGGCGACCCCGCCACCTGGCTGATGGTCACCGACCTCGACCACTGGAGTCATCTGGACCGGGTCTGCGCGCTGGTAGGCGGCGTACGTCTGCCGGGGGTCGTGCTGACCACCGCGCCGAGGGGAGGGCTGTGGGGTGCCCTGCTCGAGGCCGGCTCGGTCACGGTCCTCGCCGCCGACGCCGACTCCGACACGATCGAAGGCGCGCTTCGCGACGCCGCTGAGAACCGCCCGGGACACTCTCCGGCGGAGACCGAGGGTCTGCTGGCGCAGTGGCACCTGATGCGCGACGAGCGGGACCGGATGCGCCGTCTCGTCGGCTCCCTGACCAGCCGCGAGCACGAGGTGCTCGAGCTGCTCTACGAGGGAGTCACGGTCGCCGAGATCGCGGCCCGCTTCGGCGTGGCCCAGGCGACGGTGCGGAGCCAGGTGAAGGCGATCCTGCGGAAGTTCGAGGTCGGCTCCCAGCTGGCCGCGGTGGCTGCGTACGACCGCTGTCTGCGGCCGACGACCTCGTGAGCAGAGCCTAGGAGCTGACCCTAGGAGTTGAACCGTTGCTGGGTCTTCTCCAGACCCTCGGTGATCAGCGTCTCGATGGCGTCTGCGGCCGTGTCGACCACGAAGGGCAGCACCTTGCGCTCGGCGCTGGAGAAGTTGGAGAGCACGAAGTCGTGCACCTCCTGGCGGCCGGGCGGGCGGCCGATGCCGACGCGCAGCCGGTGGAAGTCGCCGGTGCCCAACGAGGAGCGCATCGACTTGAGGCCGTTGTGGCCGTTGTCGCCGCCGCCCAGCTTGACCCGCATCGTGTCGAAGGCGATGTCGAGCTCGTCGTGGATGGCGATGACGTGGTCGGGCGGGACCTTGTAGAAGGTCGCGAGCGCCTTGACCGGCCCGCCGGACTCGTTCATGTAGGTCCGGGAACGGGCGAGCACGACGCGTGGGCCGGGCAGCCCCGGAGTACCCTGCATACTTGCAGGGGCCCGGAGCCGCCCTTCCACGACGTCAGCACGACCGGACTTGTGGGCGCGCCACTTGCCGTCCAGCCGGTTGGCCAGCTCGTCGGTGACGAGGTAGCCGATGTTGTGACGGTGCCCGGCGTACGTCGGCCCGGGGTTGCCCAGGCCGACGACCAGCCAGACGCCGTCGGTCACCGAAGCGGTCACTCGCCGTCGGTGGCCTCAGCCTCAGCGGCCTCAGCGGCCTCGCCCTCAGCGGCCTCGCCGTCGGCGGGCTCCTCGTTGATCTGCGCTTCGGTGATGTTGACGACCAGGGCCTCCGGGTCGGTGACCAGGGTGGTGCCCTTCGGCAGCTCGACGGCGCCCGCGAGGATCTGGGTGCCGGCCTCGAGGCCCTCGACGCTGATCTCGATGCCCTCCGGCACGTGGGTGGCCTCGGTCTCGACGGTCAGGGTGTTGGCGTCGGTGACGACCATGGTGCCGGAGATCGCGTCGCCCACGACGTGGACGGGGATGTCGACGGTGACCTTCTCGCCGGCGCGGACGGCGACGAAGTCGACGTGCTCGATGACACGGCGGACGTCGTCGACCTGGACCTGCTTGGTCATGGCGAGCTGGATCTTGCCCTCGATGTCGAGCTCCAGCAGCGCGTTCGCACCGTGGTTCTTGAGTGCCATCATGGTGGCGTGGCCCGGCAGGCTCAGGTGGATCGGGTCGGCGCCGTGGCCGTAGACGACCGCCGGGATCTTGTTCTCACGGCGGATGCGGCGAGCGGCACCCTTGCCGAACTCGGTGCGCTTCTCGGCGACGATCTTCTCGCTGGACATGCGGTGAACTCCTCGATGAGTGGTGCTGGCGTCAATGGCGCCCGGCAGGTCCAACGAAGGCCGTGCGACAAAGGCACGGCGTCTCATGAGGAGACGTCCGCCTTGTCGATCACGGAGCGCGAGGCGCTCCCTCGCCGAGGCAACTGCCACAGCCTATCCTCGGATCACGCTCACAGCGAAATGCGCGCGCGTGCTGACCTGCGAGGACGTACCTTGGCCGTCGTGTCCCTCACCCTCGACGAGGCCCGCACGCGGGCCGGCCTGATCAGCTCCGTCTCCTACTCCCTCGATCTCGACGTCACCGGCCTCGAGAGCTTCCACAGCCGCACCCGGGTCCGGTTCAGGTCCACCGCCGCCGAGACGTTCCTGGAGCTGAAGGGCGCGCTCACGGCGTCGCTGCTCGTCAACGGGACGGTTGTCGAGGCTGCGTACGACGGTGGGCGGCTGAGCCTGATCGGGTTGTCGACCGAGACGGTCAACGAGGTGGAGGTGGTCGCGACGCTGCCCTACACGACCGACGGCGACGGGATGCACACCTTCACCGACCCAGCCGACGGACTGCGCTACGTGTCCGCCTATCTGGGCATGGACAACGCCGCCAAGGTGGTCGCCTGCTTCGACCAGACCGACCTGAAGGCTTCGTTCGCGGTCTCGGTGACCGCCGATCCGGCCGACACCGTCCTCGCCAACGGTGCCGTCGTCTCGCGCGACGCCGGCCGCTGGGTCTTCGCGACCACTCCCCCGATCCCGCCGGCGCTCCTCGTCGTGGCGGCCGGCCGGTGGCACTCGGTGCGGTGGTCCCATGCAGGGCTGGAGTTCGGCTGGCACGCCCGGCGGTCGCTGGCGGCCGAGCTGGACCGGGACGCGGCCGAGCTGCGGCGTACGACCGAGGCGTGCTTCGCCCACTACGCCGACCTCATCGACGAGCCCTTCCCGTTCGACTCCTACGACCAGGTCTTCGTGCCCGGGCTCAACTGGGGCGCGCAGGAGATGCCGGGCTGCGTGACCTACCGCGACGAGCTGCTGCCGCGCGGAGCGATCACCGACACCCAGCGGGCGATGCGCGCGGTGATCATCGCCCACGAGATGTCACACATGTGGTTCGGCGACTCGATGACCATGACCTGGTGGGAGGACACCTGGTTGCAGGAGTCGTTCGCCGACTACATGGGCTATCGCGTCGCGGAGGCGGGAGCCGGCTTCTCGGACCTCCTGGTCGAGGTGGAGATCCGGAGCAAGCCGTGGGGCTACCGCTCCGACGCGCGCCGCTCGACCCACCCGGTCGCCCCGTTGGCCACCGACGTACCCGACGTGGACACCGCCGCCACCATCTTCGACGGCATCTCCTACGCCAAGGGCGGCGCCTGCCTGGTGCAGCTCGCGTTCTGGCTGGGGGACGAGGAGTTCATGGCGGGGGTCAACCGTCACCTGACCCGCTTCCGCTTCGCGAACGCGACCCTGGCCGACTTCGTCGAGTCGCTCGCAGCGAGCTCCTCGAAGGACGTACGCGGTTGGGTCGACGCCTGGCTGCGGCAACCGGGCTTCGACACGGTGTCGGTGCGGCGTGACGGGGATGTGCCGGTGCTGGAACGCGAGGGGAGCCGGCCGCACGCGTTCACCGTCGCCGCCTACGACTCCGCGCTGCAGATCGTCGGGAGGCGGCGGGTCGAGCTCGGTGCCGAGCCGCTGCCGCTGCCGGAGCTCGCCGGTCTTGCGATCGTGCCCAACGCCGGCGGCGAGACCTTCGCCGCGCTCCGGTTCGATCCCGCTTCATGGGAGACGCTCTCCGCCGGACTGTCCCGGATCGAGGACCCGCTCGTACGTGCCGTGCTCTGGTCCTCCACCGCCCTCCAGGTGCGCTCGCGCGACCTCTCGGCCGACGACTTCCTCGATCTGGTCGAGGCCCACCTGCCCACGGAGACTCGTGCGGACATCATCCAGGGAGTGCTCTCGGAGGCACGGACGGTGGTGATCCCGCAGCGGGTGCCTGCCTCGCAGGCTGCTGGCGCGGTCGCGCGGGTCGCCGCCGCGGCCGCCGCGGGCCTGGCGGCCGCCGCGGACGACGAACAGCGCGCCCTGGCCTGGGCCGCGACACTGGCCGCGACCAGCGCCGACGCCGGGCTGTTGCGTACGTGGCTCGACGACGATCGGGTCGCCGTCGGCGTCCCGCTGCTGCCGACGACACGCTGGGAGGCGGTCGTGCGTCTCGCCTCCCTCGGTGAGGCCGATGCGCGCTTCATCTCCGCCGAGCGCGACCGCGACGGCACCGTCGAAGGAGACCTCGGGGCGCTCCGCGCGCTCGCCGCCCGGCCCTCGACGATCGCGAAGGACGCCGCCCGGGAGGCGATGCTCGCTCCCGGCGTCGACAATCGTCGTTTCGGTTCGCTGGCGTCTGGCATGTGGGTCGCCGAGCAGGCCCACCTGCTTCGTCCCTATGTCGCCGCCTATCTCGCCGAGGCCCCGGGACTGGCCAGGCGCGGACAGGCCTTCGCCCTCGAGGTCGGCCGCGCCTTTCCGCGGATCGCTCTCGATGGCGGTCAGCTGGATGCGCTGCGCACGGCCCTGGCCGGCGACGTACCGACGATCCTGCGCAGGTCCTGGGAGGACCACTTCGATGACCGCGAGTAGCGCCCACTAGCCTCATGTCGCCCTCGACCCCCACCCCTGAGGACGGCCATGAAGAAGTCGCGCATCTGGCTCGGCGTCGGGATCACATTCGTCGTGCTGGTCGGCGCCGTCGCCGGTTCGGGTTGGTACCTAGCTCACCGGCTCGACCGACAGGTCCAGACCGTCGATGTCTTCTCCGGGCTCGAGGATCGTCCGGAGCCGGCCACCGCCGCTGCTGCGGGTGCCATGAACATCCTGCTGCTGGGGACCGACGGCCGCACCGGCGGCAAGGCCACCACCGGCAGCCAGGCCACCGCGTCATGGACGCCCGGTGAGCAGCGGGCGGACACGATGATGCTGCTCCATCTCAGCGCGGACCGCCGCTCGGCCTCGGTCGTCTCGATCCCGCGGGACTCCTGGGTACGGATCCCCGGCCACGGCAAGGCCAAGGTCAACGCCGCCTTCTCCCAGGGTGGGCCGCGGCTCAGCGTGCAGACCGTCGAGAAGCTCACCGGCGTACGCATCGACCATGTCGCCTGGGTCGACTGGGCCGGCTTCGAGGAGATCGGCGACCTGCTCGGCGGCGTCGAGGTCTACGTCCCCGAGACCGTCCACGACTCGGCCCGGAACCACACCTGGACCAAGGGCAGCCATCTGCTCAGCGGCGAGGAGGCCCTTCTCTACGTACGCCAGCGCTACGGCCTCCCCGGCGGCGACCTGGACCGGGTCAAGCGCCAGCAGTACGTCCTCCGCTCCATCCTCCGCGGCCTGCGCCAGAGCGTCGACCCGAAGAACCCCAAGAAGGCCTACGACCTCCTCGACATCATCACCCGCCACCTGACCGTCGACTCCGGCTTCTCGGGCGGTGATCTCCGTGGTTTGGCGCTCGACCTGGCCCGGATGCCCTCTTCGGACCTGACCTTCTTCACCGCCCCCGTGGCGGGGCTCGGCAAGGAAGGCGCGCAGAGCGTCGTCCATCTCGACAAGCGTAAGGGTCGGCAGCTCTGGGAGGCGATGCGTGAGGACGAGATGGATGTGTGGCTGGCTGAGAATCCTGGGATTGTCACCGGGCAGACTGTGAGCTGAGGTCTCTTCGTTTGGTTGGGGCCGCCGACCCGTTGTGGATGGTGTTCTCGCCGGTTCCCGGCGTGAATATTTGGCTGGTTATCGGGTCGGCGGCGGGGTATAGCGCAGCGATATTCGGGTTGGGTACGGGAGTGAGGCTGGGGTGATGTGCCCCGCCCAGCGGGTCCATCCGGGGCACTGCACAAGACGATGACATCTTGTGAAGCGTTCACAAGGAGGCGTGCTTCCCTGGGTGTAGGAGAGGTCGCTTGGTTGTTGGCTATGACAGAGGGTCCGACCTTGTGAAAGTTTCACAAGGTCAAGCCGGGCGTGCGGTCAGACGCGGCGGGCGAACCGGATCCGTCCATCCGGTAGCCGCTCATAGGTGTAGTCGGGGTCATGAATCCGACGATGATCACTGGCACACAACAGGACCATGTTCGCCATGTCGGTTCTGCCGCCTTGAGACCATGGTTTCAGATGATGTGCTTCGGTCCAGGCTGCTGGGGCGTCGCAGTCTTCGGCCTGACAACACTTGTCGCGTAGTCGTAGTGCTCGGTGTTGGACGGGGTGGGCCAGGCGGATGCTGCGGCCGAAGTCGAGGATCTCCGAATCGCTGCCGAGCACGACGGGGATCAGGTCGGCGTTGCACGCCATCCGACGGGCCTCCGTGGCGGTGATCTGCTCACCGTCGAACCCAAGAGCCGCGGTACCGAGATCCCTGCGGAGGTCCTCGACGCTCATCGTGACGAACACCGTGGTGGCGTGACCGCCATGGCGGGGGAGCTGGTCGACGTCGTAGGTCTCGATGATCCGGGCGAACGCCTGCCCCAGGAGCCGGTCATAGGGGGTCTTGCGGCCACGGTTCTCCGCAGACAGCTTCCGGGGCTGGGCCAACGAGTCCAGCATCGTGCGGAGCCTGATCCCGACAGCGGTCGAGACTCGGGCGTGGATGTCCACTGTCCCGTCCCCGTTGGTGCGCGTCTGGAAGAAGGTCCGCCGTTGGGCGGCTTCTTCTTCGCGCTGGAGTGCTTTGGCCTCGGCGGCCTCGAAACGTTCGGGGTCGACCGTGGCCAGGATGTGTTTCCCGGCGGTCGCTAGCTTCTTCGCGGTCAGCTCGGTGGCGGACTCGACCAGCAGCTTCTCCGCCAAGACCAGGTCCTCGGTAGTGGCCACGGGGTCGGTGGCGACCTGGTCGAGGGCTGTGGTGATCACCCAGGCCTTGTCCTGGGAGATGACGCCTGCAGCCATGCCGGCGGCGACGAGTTCGTACTTGCCTACGGCGGTCGCGAGCTTTACCTCGGCGCGGCCGGTCTTCTTGTCGACCAGCAGCTCGGTCAGCATCCATCCGGAGACATCCTTGGCACCGGTCTCCTCGGCGATATCCCCAGCAGCAGCCAGGATCCGCAGCTTCAACGCCGCTTGTTTGGCCTGGAGTCGCTCGATCCGTTCCAGCGCTGTCTTCTTCTGACTGGTACGCCAGTAGGCAGGGTCACGGGTCAGGAGGGTGTCGAGGGAGGACTCGATGGCCGCCAGCTCAGCATCGATCGCGTCAGCGGGGTTGGTGCCCCAGTGGTCGATGCTGCCGTCCAGGCTCATCGTCGCCCCTCCTCTCCGAGCATGTTCAGAGGCGTGTCGTGATGGGTCTGATTCTACTCTTCAATCACCGTTCTGTGAACCTATTCTCCCAGGTCAAACGCCTTTTTCGCGGTGAGCGAACGGCCTCAAACCTGTGGATGGTAAGTGGCCCGAAGGGCCACCCTCCCAACCCGCGACAGCACCCGCCCGAAGCATGTTTGCGCTGCGCCACACCCGGGCCGCCGCCCCGATAGCCAGCCAAATATTTCTCGGCGGGCACCGGAGTCAAGGACCGCGAAAGCGGCCGGCGTAGCCGGCGGCCGAAGGCCGTCCTTTACTCCGGGGTCCGCCGAGAAGACCCTCGAAGAAGGGTCGGCGGCCCAGGCCAGCCTTCGGGTGGGACGTTCCGGCAGGGAGCCGTGTTGGTCTCGACACGCCTCCGCCTAGCGGCTCCGGCGGCTCGACCAGCGGGGCCGCGGCTCGACCAGCGGGGCAGGGAGGTCAACCTCAGCGAAGCGCCCTCAACCGCCCATCCAGCTCACACATGAGCGTAGCGACACGATTCCCACCAGAAGAAACAGCGGGATACCGCAAGAGAACCCCGACAACCCCCGGCGTCGCCCGAGCAACAGCACGGTCCAACGAGAGCGAAGCAGCCCCAGGATCCCCAGAGGCGTCGATCTCCGCGATCCGAGCGACACTGGCCCCGGCGCGAAGGATGTGCCCGACCTGGGCGGCATCGGCCAGCGGATGGAGGTAGGCGGCCGAGGCGGCGTCGCCGGCACTTCGGGCGGCCAGCCGAGCAGCCTCGGAAGGGGCCTCCTTGGCCGCGCGATGGGCATCCAAGGAGGTGACCCGCTGCAGCTTCGTACGTTTCGCACCACCGACGAACTCCCAGGCCGCATCCAGCGCCAGCCGCGGTCGAGGGTCGTCGGGGCAGGCCGCCTCGAACAGAGGCAGCACCTCGGCAGCGGACTCCGCGACGTAGCGGGCGACGACCCGCAGCTCGTCGGTCGTCAGCTCGAAGTCGCCCGCCACGAACGAAGCAGGGTCAGGCGTGACCGTCGAACATCGAGGTCACCGAGCCGTCCTCGAAGACCTCACGGATCGCGCGGGCGAGCATGGGGGCGATGGAGAGCGTGGTGAGCTTGTCGAACTGCTTCTCCTCCGGCACCGGGAGGGTGTTGGTGATGACGACCTCGAGGGCGGTGGAGTTCTTCAGCCGGTCGACGGCAGGGTCGGAGAGGATCGCGTGGGTGGCGCAGATGATCACGCCGGCGGCACCGTCGGCCATGAGTGCGTCGGCGGCCTTCACGATCGTGCCACCGGTGTCGATCATGTCGTCGGTGAGGATGCAGATGCGGTCCTTGACCTCACCCACGACGCGATTGGCGACGGTCTCGTTGGGCCGGTTGATGTCGCGGGTCTTGTGGATGAACGCCAGCGGCGCCCCACCGAGCCGCGCGGCCCAGCGCTCGGCGACCTTGATCCGGCCGGCGTCGGGAGAGACGACGGCGAGCGGCTGGTTGCCGTACTTGTCCTTGATGTAGTCGGTCAGCAGCGGCAGCGCCATCAGGTGGTCGACGGGGCCGTCGAAGTAGCCCTGGAGCTGGTCGGCGTGGAGGTCGACGGAGATGATCCGGTCCGCACCCGCGGTCTTGAACATGTCGGCGACCAGACGGGCCGAGATCGGCTCGCGGCCGCGGTGCTTCTTGTCCTGGCGGGAGTAGCCCCAGAACGGCATCACGACGGTGATCCGCTTGGCCGAGGCGCGCTTGAGCGCGTCGACCATGATCAGGTGCTCCATGAGCCACTGGTTGATCGGCGCCGTGTGCGACTGGATGACGAACGCGTCCGAACCGCGCACCGACTCCTCGTAGCGTACGTAGATCTCGGAGTTGGCGAAGTCGTAGGCCGAGGTCGGCGTCAGCTTCGTTCCCAGAAGGTCCGCGACCTCCTCGGCGAGGACCGGGTGAGCCCGGCCGCTGAAGAGCATCATCTGCTTCTCGGTGGTGCGCTTGGTCATCTGCTGGCTCCTACCCCCGGGGTCACTGCCCTTGGATTCTCCATCAACTACCCCGCCGGGCCCAACCCCCGACGTCACTCGCCTGTCGCCGAGGGTTCACCGATGATGGGTACGCCCGCCTCGAGCGCTTCCTCGGCCGCGGCCGCCTGTGGCGTGCCTGCCCTCTTCGTCAGCGCCCACCCCTCGATGATCCGCTGCTGACCTGCGGAGACGGCCAGCGCACCGGGCGGCACGTCGTCGCGGATAAGGGCCTCGCCACCGGTCGCAGCGCCGTCACCGACGACCACCGGGGCGACAAACGTCACACCTGACCCCGACTTCACGTGGCGTCCGATCCGGGTCTTGTGCTTGTTGACCCCGTCGTAGTTCGCGAAGATCGTGCCGGCCCCGATGTTGGAGCCCTCGCCGATCGTCGCATCGCCGACGTAGGACAGGTGCGGCACCTTGGCACCGGCTCCGATGGTCGAGTTCTTGACCTCGACGAAGCCGCCGATCTTGCCCTCGTCACCGAGCACCGTGCCCGGGCGCAGGTAGGAGAACGGCCCGACGTTGGCACCGGGCCCGACGACGGCGAGCTCGGCCTGCGTACGCACCACCCGGGCGCCGTGGCCGACCTCGGTGTCCTTCAGCGTGCAGTCGGGACCGATCACCGCGTCCTCGTCGATCCGGGTGGCCCCGATCAGCTGGGTGCCGGGCAGGATCGTGACGTCGGGCGAGAGCTCGACGTCGGCGTCGATCCAGGTCGTGGCCGGGTCCATCACCGTCACCCCGTCCTTCATCCACCGGGTCACGATCCGATCGTTGAGGATCTTCCCGAGCGCGGCGAGCTGGGCGCGGTCGTTGGCGCCCTCGGCCTCGCTGACGTCGTCGAGGACGTACGCATCGACGCCCAGCCCGTCGGCGACGGCGAGCGCGATCGCGTCGGTGAGGTAGAACTCCTTCTTGGCGTTGTCGTTGCCGATCCGCGGAAGCACCCCGGCCAGGAAGGCGCCGTCGAAGGCGATGATCCCCGAGTTGATCTCGGTGATCGCGCGCTGCTCGTCGGTCGCGTCCTTCTCCTCGATGATCCCGGCGACCCCGCCGTCTCCGCGCAGGATCCGGCCGTAGCCGAACGGCTCCGGGACGATCCCGCTCAGGATCGTCGCGGCCCGGCCGGCGGCCTCGTGGTCGGCCACCAGCGCGCGCAGCGACTCACCGCGCAGCAGCGGCGTGTCGCCGTACGTCACCACGACCGTCCCGGCGGAGACCGATGCCGCCTCGACCGCCATCCGCACCGCGTGGGCCGTGCCGAGCTGCTCGTTCTGGACCGCGATCACGGCCTCGGGCAGGATCTCGGCGATGTGCGGCTCGACCAGCTCCCGCTGATGCCCCACGACCGCGACGACCCGAGAGGCCCCGGCCTCCGAGACCGCGGCCAGGACGTGGCCCACGAGGCTCCGCCCCGCGATCTGGTGGAGCATCTTGGGAGTCTTGGACTTCATCCGGGTGCCGCCACCGGCGGCCAGCACGATCACGGTGAGCTCGCTCATGTCGTGTCAGTCTAGGGCGCCGATCCCCCACCTCGACGCGGGCCTGGGGACGCGCGCACCTGGCGGCGGCGGCTCGGAGCCTGCGCCTGACCGTGGACGAGCGCGACCACCATCTCCAGCAGACACCTATCCGGGCAGGCCCGTGCCCAGATCGAGCACGAGGACGGCCATGTCGTCGGCGGCCGGTGCGGTGGAGAAGTCCGCGACCGCGCTCAGCAGCCGGTCAGCGACGGCCTGCGCGCCGACGCCGATGCCGGCGGCGAGGACGGCCTCGACCCCACCCTCCTCGAACATCGTCTGCCCGGCCCGGCGCTCCAGGACCCCGTCGGTGACGACGACGAACCGGTCTCCGCGTGCGACGGTCACCTCCTCCTCGATGTAGTCGACCGCGTCGAGCACACCGAGCAGCGGCTGCGGCCGACCGACCCGCACGGCCGGCACGCCTGGCCGTGCCCGGGTGACCAGGAACGGCGGCGGATGACCGGCGCAGACGAGCCGCAACCGGAACCGGGAGGCCGCGGTCACTTCGATCGTCCCGCACACCATCGTGATGAACCGACCTCGCTGACCCTCGTCGCAGATCGCGGCGTTGAGCCGCTCCAGGGTCGGCGCGATCGGGATACCTGCCCGGATCAGCGCCCGCACGGTGTGGCGCGACATCCCGGCGACCGTGGCCGCCTCCGGCCCGACACCGCACACGTCACCCACCATGAAGCCCCAGCGCCCGGCGCCGAGCGCGAAGATGTCGTAGAAGTCGCCGCCGGCGTCGTTGAACTCCCCCGTCGGCTCATAGCCCACGCCGATGTCGACGCCGGGGATCTCCGGCAGTACCGCCGGCAGCAGGCTGCGCTGCAGCGACTGGCCGATCTCGTGGAGCTCGGTGTGGGCGCGGGCGTTGTCGATGGCCAGCGCCGCCCGACGGGCGATCGACTCCGCGACCATCAGCCGCTCGCGACGCAGCGGCTCACCAGCGGGACGCCCGAGGGTCAGCCAGCCGATGATCCGGTTGCGGGCCTCCAACGGGAGGATCGCGACCTCGCCGGGAAAGTCTGGCTCGGTAGGGGTCTCTCGACCCGTCGGGGCCGACTCCTCGAGGGCGTCCTGCAACGCATCGAGCTGTTGCTCGTCGGCGTGCCAGGCGAACTGGAGCCGAGGACGACCGCGGGCATCGTTGAGATGGATGCCGCACCACGTGGCCAGTCGAGGCACCACGATCTGTCCGGTCATCGCCGTCGTGGTCTCCAGGTCCAGGGACCCGGCCAGCATCACGCTGGCCTCCCCCAGGAACGACAGCCAGGCTCGCCGCTCGCCGTCGGCCGCTCGGGTGGAGGCTCGGTCGACGCTCGCGGCCGCCCAGTCCGCGACCCGCTGCAGCTGGGCGCCGTCCTCGGTCGTGAAGCCGCCAGGCTCGGCCCGCGCGAGCGCCAGCGTCCCGATCACCCGGCCGTCGAAGGCCACCGGTGCGGTCACGAGCGAGCGCAGCTCGAGACCCAGGAGCAGCTCGACCGGGGTCGCCCGGAGGTCGCCGATCGACAACGGTCGAAACGATGCCTGGAGACTCGGCGCGCCGGCGTCGCCACGACGTACGCTCCGCCCCTGGAGCGGCGCAGCAGACCCGCTCACGGCGGCCACCACGAACCGGTCCTCGGTCTCGTCCTCCAGCAGCAGGTACGCCGCATCGGCACCGAACCGCTCCCGGGTCTGCTCCACGACCAGCTCGAGCATGTCGGTGAGGGGGAGCTGGTTGAGCGCCAACCCGCCCAGTCCCAGCGGATCCTGGCCGGCGGCAGACGCAGCAGCGGCCGCGCGGCGGCGTACGTCTTGGGTCTCCGGACCGCCGGCCGTCGGTGCCTCGGCGTCGAGGGTCTCCTCGACCAGCGCGAACGCCGCCCACACCCGCTTGTGATCCCTGCGGTACTCCACTCCCCAGGCAGTCGACAGCGCCGAGGTGATGAGGAGCCCGCGACCGTGCTCGCCTGCGCCGGGATGGGCGTTCGCACCCACCGGGAGCACGCGGGTGGGATGCAGGTCGAGCACGTCGATGCGGAGCCGGTCCCGCTCACGGACGACCGAGACCGTCATCGGTGTGCCGGCATGGGTCACCGCGTTGGTCACGAGCTCGCTGGTGAGCAGCACGGCGTCTTCGAGGAGATCGTCGAGCCCCCATTCGGCCAGCACCGTCCGCGCGAAACGGCGCGCTTCGGAGACCGACGTAGGTGCCGGTTCGAACGTGCGCGAGAGCGTCTCGACTCCAGTGCTCATGGCCACCGACGATTCTGCACCCCTTCGGCGGCGAAAGGCACTGATCCGGCGAAGGTATCCGCGCGTACCATCAGAATCGGTGGTGAACGATGATTCGTCAGCCACGACGAGCCGGCGGATGCGACACTGCAGCGGACGCGCGATCCAGCGCGAGAGGAGGCGAGATGCCCTCATCGCCGGGCCCGTCGGCGGATGCATCGACCAGCACCACGCTCCCGGAGCAGGTGTCCGTCGACCCGATCGCGCTGCGCCGCGTCAAGGACGCGATGGCGGCCATGCGCGACGGCATCTTCACCGGACGTATCGAGCCTGTCGACGGACCGCTCGGTGACCTCGCCTCCCTCCACAACGAGATCGCCGAGCGACTGAGCCATCTGAGCGGCGAGCTCACCCGCGTGCGTCGCGACGCCGGTCGCGACGGCCACCACGACGAGCGGCTCCGGCCGAGCATCGGGGGCGGTTCGTGGGCCGGCGCCGTCGAGGACGCCAACGGGCTCGTCGACGACCTGGTCCGCCCGACCGCCGAGGTGGCCCGGGTCGTCGCCGCGGTCTCCGCCGGCGACCTCACCCAGACGATGGCGGTACGCCACGGCAGCCGCGCCCTCAAGGGCGACCCGCTGCTGGTCGCCAAGAGCGTGAACGGCCTGGTCGCCCAGCTCGCCACGATCACCGAGGAGATCGCCCGGGTCACCCGCGAGGTCGGCACCGAGGGCAAGCTCGGTGGCCGTGCCCGGGTGCGGAACGCCTCCGGCACCTGGCGCGACCTCGTCGACGCGGTCAACACCATGTCCTCCCGCCTGACCGCGCAGGTCCGAGACATCGCCGAGGTCACCACCGCGGTCGCCAACGGCGACCTGTCCCGCACGGTCACCATCGAGGTCTCCGGCGAGATGGCGCAGCTCAAGGACACCGTCGACCGGATGGTCGGCCAGCTGTCCTCGTTCGCCGCCGAGGTCACCCGTGTCGCCCGCGAGGTCGGCACCGAGGGCCGCCTCGGCGGCCAGGCCGACGTGCGCGGCGTCTCCGGCACCTGGCGCGACCTGACCGACTCGGTCAACACGATGGCCTCCAACCTGACCTCCCAGGTGCGCGGGATCTCCTCGGTCGCCAAGGCCGTCGCCCGCGGTGACCTGTCGCAGCAGATCACGGTCACCGCGCGTGGTGAGGTCGCAGAGCTGGCCGAGACGCTCAACTCGATGACCGCCACCTTGCAGACCTTCGCCGACGAGGTCACCCGCGTCGCCCGCGAGGTCGGCACCGAGGGCCGCCTCGGCGGCCAGGCCGAGGTCCCCGGCGTCGCCGGCCGGTGGAAGGACCTCACCGACTCGGTGAACTCGATGGCCTCCAACCTGACCAACCAGGTCCGCGACATCGCCCAGGTCACCACCGCGGTGGCCGGCGGCGACCTGTCCCAGAAGATCACCGTCGACGTACGCGGCGAGCTCTACGAGCTCAAGACCACCGTCAACACCATGGTCGACCAGCTCTCCGCATTCGCCGACGAGGTCACCCGCGTCGCCCGCGAGGTCGGCACCGAGGGCATGCTGGGCGGCCAGGCCGAGGTGCCTGGCGTCGGCGGCCGGTGGAAGGACCTCACCGACTCGGTCAACTCGATGGCGACCAACCTGACCAACCAGGTCCGCAACATCGCCCAGGTCACCACCGCCGTGGCCGGCGGCGACCTCTCCCAGAAGATCACCGTCGACGTACGCGGCGAGCTCGCCGAGCTCAAGACCACCGTCAACACCATGGTCGACCAGCTCTCCGCCTTCGCCGACGAGGTCACCCGTGTCGCTCGCGAGGTCGGTGGCGAGGGTCAGCTCGGCGGCCAGGCGGCGGTGCCCGGCGTCTCCGGGACCTGGCGCGACCTGACCGACTCGGTGAACTTCATGGCAGGCACGCTGACCGCCCAGGTCCGAAACATCGCCCAGGTGACGACAGCGGTGGCCCGCGGCGACCTGAGCCGGCAGATCACCGTCGACGCCCGCGGCGAGATCCTCGAGCTCAAGTCGACCATCAACACCATGGTCGACCAGCTCTCCTCCTTCGCCGACGAGGTCACCCGCGTCGCCCGCGAGGTCGGCACCGAGGGCCGCCTCGGCGGCCAGGCCGACGTCCACGACGTCTCCGGCACCTGGAAGGACCTCACCGACTCCGTCAACTCGATGGCCTCCAACCTGACCTCCCAGGTCCGCAACATCGCCCAGGTCACCACCGCCGTCGCCCGCGGCGACCTCACCCAGAAGATCACCGTCGACGCCCGCGGCGAGATCCTCGAGCTCAAGTCGACCATCAACACCATGGTCGACCAGCTCGGGTCGTTCGCCGACGAGGTCACCCGCGTCGCCCGCGAGGTCGGCACCGAGGGCGCGCTCGGCGGCCAGGCCCAGGTGCCCGGCGTCGCCGGCACCTGGCGTGACCTGACCGTCTCGGTGAACTCGATGGCCTCCAACCTGACCAACCAGGTCCGCAGCATCGCCCAGGTCTCCAAGGCGGTCTCGCAGGGTGACCTGTCACAGAAGATCTCCATCGAGGCGCGCGGTGAGGTCGCCGCCCTGGCCGGCACCCTCAACGCGATGGTCGACACGCTGCGTACGTTCGCCGACGAGGTCACCCGGGTCGCCCGCGAGGTCGGCACCGAGGGGTCACTAGGTGGTCAGGCCCACGTACGTGGTGTGGCCGGCACCTGGAAGGACCTCACCGACTCGGTGAACTCGATGGCCTCCAACCTGACGTCCCAGGTCCGCAACATCGCCCAGGTCACCACGGCCGTCGCCCGTGGCGACCTGACCCAGAAGATCACCGTCGACGCCCGCGGCGAGATCCTGGAGCTCAAGTCCACGGTCAACACCATGGTCGACCAGCTCTCCTCCTTCGCCGACGAGGTCACCCGCGTCGCCCGCGAGGTCGGCACCGAGGGCAAGCTCGGTGGCCAGGCCGAGGTCGCCGATGTCTCCGGCACCTGGCGCGGACTGACGGAGAACGTCAACCAGCTCGCCTCGACGCTGACCACGCAGCTCCGCGCGATCGCCGAGGTGTCTGCTGCGGTGACCCAGGGCGACCTGAGCCGGCAGATCACCGTCGGCGCCGCCGGCGAGGTCGCCGACCTGAAGGACAACCTCAACGAGATGATCGACTCGCTGCGGGAGACCACGAAGGCCAACGAGGACCAGGACTGGCTCAAGACCAACCTGGCCCGGTTCACCGGCCACATGCAGGGTGGGCGCGACCTGCTCGAGGTCGCCCGGCTGATCGTCTCCGAGCTCACCCCGCTCGTCGGCGCCCAGCAGGGCTCGATCTTCCTCACCGACCAGACCGCCGAGCACGGCGGCCCCAAGGTTCTTCGCCGGATCGCCTCCTACGGCTACCAGCCCAGCCCCGACGTCCCCGATGTCTTCGCCGTCGGTGAGGGCCTGGTCGGACAGGCCGCCTACGATCGCCAGCCGATCATCGTGCGCGACGTCCCGGCGGGCTTCCTGCGGATCTCCTCCGGACACGGTTCGGCCGCGCCGACCTCGGTCGTGGTGCTCCCGGTCGTCTTCGAGGAGAAGGTGATCGGTGTCGTCGAGCTCGCCTCCTTCCGGCCGTTCAGCGCCGTCCACATGCAGTTCCTCGAGCAGCTCGCCGAGTCGATCGGGGTCTCGTTGAACGCGATCATGGCCAGCTCGCGCACCGAGGAGCTGCTGGTCGAGTCGCAGCGTCTCGCCGCCGAGCTCCAGGATCGACAGGACGAGGGCGCACGGCAGCAGGTGGAGCTGCAGGAGACCAACGCTGCCCTCGAGGAGAAGGCCCGCCAGCTCGCCGACCAGAACCAGGCGATCGAGATCAAGAACCTCGAGATCGAGGAGGCCCGGCGTGGCCTGGAGGAGCGCGCCGAGCAGCTCGCGCTCTCCTCGCGCTACAAGTCGGAGTTCCTGGCCAACATGTCGCACGAGCTGCGTACGCCGCTCAACTCGCTGCTCATCCTGGCCCGGCTGCTCTCCGACAACGTCGACGGCAACCTCAACTCCCGCCAGGTGGAGTACTCCCGCACGATCCACGGCGCCGGCACCGATCTCCTCCAGCTGATCAACGACATCCTCGACCTGTCCAAGGTCGAGGCGGGGAAGATGGACGTCCACGTCGCCGACGTGGCCGTGACCTCGGTGGTCGAGTACGTCGAGGCGACCTTCCGGCCGCTGACCGCGGAGAAGGACCTCGACTTCATCGTCAGCGTCGCCCCCGACGTACCTCGCGTGCTGAGCTCAGACCAGCACCGCCTGCAGCAGGTGCTCCGAAACCTGCTCTCCAACGCGGTCAAGTTCACCGACAGCGGCGACGTCCGGCTCTTGATCCGCAACGCCTCCGGCGAGCGGTTCTCGATGCCCAGCCTGCAACAGGCCGACGCGGTCCTGGCCTTCTCGGTCGTCGACACCGGTATCGGCATCCCGCCCGAGAAGCTGCGGGTCATCTTCGAGGCGTTCCAGCAGGCCGACGGCACGATCAGCCGCAAGTTCGGCGGCACCGGCCTGGGGCTGTCGATCAGCCGCGAGGTCGCCCACCTCATCGGCGGCGAGATCCAGGTCGAGAGCGAGCCCGGACGCGGCAGCTCCTTCACTCTCTATGTGCCCCGGACGAGCTCGGAGACCACCAACGATGCCCAGCCCACGACATCCGCAGCGGACGAGCGGCAGACCACCGCGCCGTACGCCGACCAGCTGCTGCTGGTGGTCAGCGGCGGCAGCGACGAGTCGGGCGCCAGCGCCGTCGTAGAGGCCCTGTTCGGGGCGGTCGACGAGGTCGAGACCCTCGTCGGGATCTCTCCCGAGGACGCTCGGGCCGTCCTGGCCGAGCGTGACGTCGACTGCGTGGTGCTGGACCTGCCTCCGGCCGAGGGCGGCTTCGACGTCCTTCGCTGGGTCCGCACCCACAAGCGCACCCAGGACGTCCCGGTGGTGCTGAGCCGGGTCGGCGAGATGACCAAGGCCCAGAAGAGCAGGTTGGACAGGTACGCCCGGGCGATGACCATCAAGACCCCGGCGACCACCGAGGAGATGATCGAGGAGGTGAGCGTCGTGCTGGGCCACACCGGAGTGCCTCTTCCGCGGACGTACGTCACCGAGCCGGCCGACACAGCCGGCCAGTTCGTGGGACGGCGGATCCTGATCGTCGACGACGACGTACGCAACGTCTTCGCGCTCACGAGCGCGCTCGAGCAGCACGGCATCGACGTCCTCTACGCAGAGTCAGGCGAAGCCGGGATCGAGGCGCTGCAGCGGGAGCCGGGGGTCGATCTCGTCCTGATGGACATCATGATGCCGGGCATGGACGGCCTGAGCGCGATGCGGATCATCCGCGACAACCCGCAGTTCAAGAGCCTGCCGATGATCGCCCTGACCGCGAAGGCGATGACCGGCGACAGGGAAGACAGCATCGCCGCCGGCGCCTCGGAGTACATCACCAAGCCGGTCGATGTCACCGACCTGCTCTCGTTGTTCCGGTCGTGGTTGTCATGAGTGAGCGGGAGGGGAGGGCGAGGATCCTGCTGGTGGACGATCGGCCGGCCAACCTGGTCGCGCTCGAGGCCATCCTCGGCTCGCTCAACGAGACCCTCGTCCGTGCGGGTTCCGGGGAGGACGCCCTGCGTGCCCTGCTCCACGACGAGTTCGCGCTGATCCTCCTGGACGCACAGATGCCGGGGATGGACGGCTTCGAGACGGCGACCCGGATCAAGGCCCGGGAGCGCACCAAGGACGTCCCGATCATCTTTCTGACCGCCAACGACTTCGACACCCATCTCGCCTATCGCGGCTACGCGACCGGCGCCGCCGACTTCCTCGCCAAGCCGTTCGACCCGTGGCTGCTGCGCGCGAAGGTGCAGGTCTTCGTGGACCTATGGCATGCGAGCCGCAAGCTCAGCGCCCAAGCAGACCTGCTGCGCCGGTCCCTGGACGGACGGCCCGCCTCGTTCCCGGGCCGCGTCGAAGTCGACGTCGTCGAGGATCTCCGTTCCCGGCTCACGGGGGTGGAGGAGGCAGCTGCCGAGCTGGACAGCGGCGCCGACATGGGCCCGGGGAGCGACGCCCGCCGTCGGCTCGGACAGCGGATCGACGACCTCAGGCAGGCCTTGGAAGCGTTGGGGTGATCGAGCGCTCGAGCTGTAGATCTCGACCCGCAGTTGCGGCTTCGCAAGCTCAGCCGCACGCTCGCTCGATCTCTTCGCGTTGTGACCTTGCTCGTCCCTCGCAAGGTCACAGGCTCAGATCCGCGAGCGGTACTCCGCGAGGATCTTCTCCGCCTTCTCCTTGTCGGCGTCCTGCAGCGGGATGAGCAGCTCGGCGACCACGTCGGTCAGCTCGGCGACGCGCCGGTTGAGCTGGCGCTGCTCCTGCACCTCGGCCTCGAGCGCCTCGATGCGGCGGACCAGCGAGGCACGCGTACGGGCGACGTCGCGCGCACCGCGCGCGATGTTCTTGATGCTGGATTCGTCGGACATGTCAGTTTCCTTCTGCACGGTGTCTGGGGGAAGGCCACGAGGCGCGCAGCCGGGCGACGCCCGGCAGCGGGTTGCCGAGCATGTCCTGGCCGTCGTTGATCTCGAGGTGCTCGACCACTCCGCCGGCTGCCTCGATCTCGGCCCGGACGAGGGCGGGGTCGACGCGGCGGACGAGGCCTTCGGGCTTCGGCTCGGGAAGGTTCTCACCGGTCACCGCGAACTCGAGGTAGAGCTTGCCGCCCCCCGGACGCAGCGCCATCTTCGACAGGGTCCAGAGGTGGCTTCGTGCGGCCTTGTCGAGGCAGCCGATCAGATCGCGGGCGTAGATGTGGTGCGGGTCGCGGGCCAGCCGAGCGCCGAGCGTCAGCGTCTGCCGGAGCTCGCCGAGGATGAGCTGGTCGGCGTCCACCGAGAGCTTGTTGCGGTTGGCGCGGCGACGAACGGCCGCGACGGCTGCGCGGGAGAAGTCCACGGCCTGCACCTGATGTCCCTCGCGCGCGAAGTAGCGCGCGTCGCGCCCGACCGCACCAGCGCCGATGTCGACCACCTTGGCGTCCTCGGGCAGCTGCTCGAGAACCCACTCACCGAAGGACGACTGCTTGCCCTCGAGGTCACCTCCATGCGTGCTGTGGAACTCGGTCCAGTGCCCCATGTCGGTGCGGAAGCCGCGCAGCCAGCCGTCCAGACGACGGACGCCGGCGGGCGGGTCGGCGTACTTGAACGAGGGGTCCGGGGTGCGCCACTTCGGGCCGTAGATGAAAGCCAGCATCTCCTCGGGCTCGGCCGGAGCCGGGAAGTCGTAGCCGTGCAGGTTGATCGTCGAGACCGGCACGATCGCCTCGCGGCGCAGCCGGCCGGAGCGGTTGCCGAGCTGGTAGAAGACCGGCTCGCCATCCTTGTCGGGCACGTAGAACGCCACGAAGATGTCGATGTGCACCTTGCGGCCGTCGGAGACCTCGTGCAGGACCTTGATGTCGCCGCCGGACATCCGCAGGACGCTCCAGCCCCGCTCGCGCATGGTGCGCTCGATCGCGTACGACTCGGAGATGATCTCGGCGGGGACGGTGTGCCTGGAGAGGTAGCAGACGTCGGTGTCGGAGTCGTGGCCGAGCATCCGGCCCTCGCGGATCGCGCCGAGGAGCGCGCCGTAGTTGAGGTAGGCCTCGACGCCGACCACGTCACGGAGGTCGGCGAGCACACGCTGGGTGCCGTCGAGGATCTCCGCGCGGATGCTTTCGTCGGTGGCTTCGAACGAGCGGGTCAGGTGGCCGACCTTGTCGACGCTGAGCGGGTTGCCGCTGCCGTCGACGATCGAGATGGAGCCCTCACGGGTGCCGAGGGAGACCTTCTCCTCGAAGAGCAGCTCGCCCTCGTAATCGGCGATGGTGATCGTCGCGGAGCCGTTCAGGAACCGGGTGAGGACGTTCGGCCACGGCACCAGAATGCCGTCGGCGGTCGGCTGGCCGTCACGCTCGGGGGTGAGGGACCAGACGTACTGGCCGTCGACAGAGAGGATCAGCACCTGCGTGGAGGAGTCCCGGACGAGGACCCCCTCGTCGGAGATCTCGAACTGTCCGCCAGGTGTGGGGGCAGAGACGGTCACGAGACCTGGGCACCTTCTCGCGCGATCGCCTTCCGCAGAGCGGTGCTGCTGGTCTGGAGGGTGTAGGGGAAGTAGACGACCTCGACACCGACGGAGGCCATCTTCTTCTCGAGGTTGTCGCCCTTCTCGGTGCCCTTCCAGTCGTCACCCTTGAAGAGGTGGGTGAACCCGACCTCGCGCCAGGAGTCGACCTTGTCGGTGGTGCGCTCGGCGTAGACCGCGTCCACGATCCCGATCGCCTCGACGATCTCGAGCCTCTCGACGAGCGGGACGGTCGGGATGATCCCCTTCGTCGTCTCGCAGACCTCGTCGGAGACCACACCCGCGATCAACGTGTCGCAGCGCTCGCGCGCTTGGCGAAGCATGTTGAGGTGACCGATGTGGAAGAGATCGAACACGCCAGGTACGTAACCGATGACCGGTCCCATGCCCACGCTTCCTCCAAGTGTTTGTCGAGTAGTTTGGGCGACTTTACACCCTGCTCCCCCACGGCCCAGATACAGGCCAGTATCCATGCCTCCCCGCGCATCTCCGGAATCAGCAGCGCGACACGCGGGCATGCACAGGAAGCCCGGTGACCTTACCCGAAAGTGAACAGCGCATGGCCATTTCCGGCCCGGCCAGGGGAGAGACCGAGCGTCCGACGGTGATGACGGTGCCGGTTTCCCCTCCTTGCCATCCGATCACCTCGTAGGGTCTGAGCCGCAGCGCAGCATCAGCGCGACAGGAGGAACGGCGATGGACGGCTGACCGAGAACGAGGGCCGTTTCGGAACGAGGAGGACCGGGCATTGATCGACGACGAGGACTGGGCCATCTACGAACGACTCCTGTTTGCCGACCCTACGGACGCTGCGGACGGCATGGCCCCCGAGACGATCGCGCGACTCGTCGCCCTCGGCCTCGTCGAGGTCGAAGCTGACGGATCGAGTGGCCTTCGCGCCGTCGCCCCGGACGCCGGCCTGTTCCCGGCGCTGCGGCAGTGGGAAGCGCAGCTGGACCGTGCCCGGCACAGCGCGGACGACCTGCTTCGCCGCTACCGTCGTCGTGACCGGCGGCACGAGGAGCTCATCCACACCGTGGGCGAGGCGGACGCCGGATGGGCGACGTTCGAGGAGGTGCAGGCCGGCGCGGTGGACGAGGTGCTCATCTTCGACCGCCCTCCCTACGTGGCCCCTCCGTCAGGCAACCCGGCCCAGATCGCCGCGATGGGACGCGGCGTGCGCTACCGGACCGTCTATACACAGGACGCCTTGAGTGACGAACGGCGGCAGGATCTTGCTCACGACGCAATCAGTGCAGGGGAACGGGCGAGGATCATCGACCGGCTCCCCATGAAGCTGGTGATCGTGGACGCCCGGCTGGCGATGGTCCCGCTCCAGGGCGACGCGGGAACGATCGGCTCGGCAGTCCTGATCGGCCCCTGCGCTCTGTTGGACGGGCTCTTGGACCTGTTCGAGATGACCTGGGAACGCGCCCTGCCCCTCCCCACAGCTGGAGAGAGGCAGGCCGCGCAACAGATGCTTCAGCAGGAGGACGAGCTGGTCCGACTTCTCGCCAGCGGCCTGACCGACCCGGCGATCGGCCGGGTTCTCGGCTGCTCCGAGCGGACCGTCCAGCGACGCATCGCCCAGCTGATGACCCACCACGGAGTCTCGAACAGATTCCAGCTGGGCGCGCAGCTCGCGCGCGCCAGCCGGATCTGACCGATCACCGTACGGCGTACGCCCGCACGAGGGTCTGCTCGACCGTCGAGTCGTCCGAGCTGGTCGCCGTGACCCGCAGGGAGACGAACCCGCCGCGGGCCGGCCTGTTGTCGACCTTCGCGACCCAGGAGTCGCCCGCACGCTCGGTCTCGACGTCTCGCCAGGTGGCGCCGTCGTCGTACGAGACCTGTGCGGTCATACCGGTCGCGCGCCCGTCGTATCCCGGTTGTGCCGGGGCGCTGAGCTCCACGCGGTAGGAAGCGGCCGGCTGCGCCCGGTTGTACGGGTCGAGCGTGAGGTCGTACGAGGGGACGAGCAGCGGCAGTGCGGTTCTCTTCGCCGTCGAGGCCGAGTCGAACGACCACTTGGTGGTGAGGTGAGGCGACAGCGACCAGGTCCGGAAGATCGGCAGGTCCGTACGCCTGCGCTGATCCGCGGTCAGCTCGTATCGCCCCGACCCGGCCGGGACCGACCAGGCGCTGATCGGGTTGGTGCTCCGGCCCAGGGGCTCCCCGTCGCGCGTCAGCGTGGCGGCGTACTGGTCGGTCATGGCGGAGAAGGCGACGTGACCCGCGTCGTCACCCGTGGTCGGGATGACTGTCTCCAGGACGTCCCCGTTCCGTTGCACCAGCGGCGCGAGCTCACCGGTGGCGAGGTTGGTCGCGGCCTGCGGCCGGATCGGCCCTCGATACCACTGCTCCGTGTCGCGACGCGCCGACTCGTAGTAGGCAACGCCACCCGCCATCGTGTCCCCACCGGCGGCCATGTTGCTCGTGCCCCAGTGAACCCAGCCCGCCTCACCGGTGCTGTAGTAGGCGGTCCGCTCCGTGGGGGTGAGCACCGGCTGGACGACCGCAGCTGCAGCGGCCTGGCTGCCACGTTCCAGGGCGAGCGCGAGACCGTCGCCGTACTGGAGATCACGCAGCTGACTGGACCAGGTCTCCTCGACCTGGGCGAGCGAGTCCTCCTTCAGCTCGTGGTGCTGGTCGGCCGGGATGCCGTCGGTGAACGGCACGTGCAGGTTGTAGACGTACGGGCTGGCCGGCTTCCCGCTCCACCGGAGCTGCGTGCTGCCGGCGGCCACCTCGTCCCGGAGCGCGCGGTACTCGTCCGTGGTGATCGCCAGCACGGGTACGTCGTCCTTGGCGAACGAGTTCCAGCGGCCCGCGAACTCGTGCGCGACCACCACACCGACCGCGTCCCGCGCGAGGGCGTCGGTGGTCACCTGCTGCAGCTTGGTGGTCGACTGGGAGTCGTCGCTGCCGAGGTTCACGAGAACGAACCGTCCCTCGACGTCGACGGCGGCAAGCTCCTCCGGGGTTCCGGAGCCGGCGTCGACCACCTCAGCCTCACCCGAGTCGGGGAGATAGGCGACCCCGTCCGTGGTGACTGGGCTGTACTTCGCGTAGAGCGGCTCCAGGCGCGTACCGGCCGAGGTGCTGACCGACAGCAGCGGCGCGTACGCCCGGGTGACGAGGTCGACGCGGGTGTCGTCCTGCCACTGGCCGGACGGCACGTCGGAGATGGCCAGGTCGACGACGTTGGCTGCCGTGACCACTGTCGACGAGAACATCGTCCCGCGGGCTGTGCGCTGGTAACGCACGCTCGAGGTGTGGCTCTCGATCGGCTGGGATGCGCTGACCTCCACCGGGTGCGCCTCACGGGCGTCCAGGTCGATCACCGTGTTCTCCTCGAGAGCGAGCCCCGGACGGTAGAGGACACCCAGCGAGCGGACCATGCGGTAGAGGCTCCGATCGGTGACGCCCTTGTCGAACCCGTAGATGCCGGCGTCGAGGTCGTACTTCCCGGCAGGGATCGTCGCCTTGGCAGTCCCGTCCCGGAAATACACCCGGGTCGACTCACCACGGTCGGTCGAGATCAGGTTCACGTAGCTGAGGCTGCCTGCCGGAGCATCGCCGCGGGTGGTGCCGCGGAAGGTGACGGTGACCGTGTTCGGCTGCGCGAAGAACCCGTAGGTCGTGACCGCATGCTGGGCTCCGTCCGCCGAGGTCGCCGTGATCCGGCCGGTGATCTCGCCGTACCCACCGGAGGGGAGCGGCTCGACCACCGAGAGGCGCAGGCCGACGGTGGCCGTGCCGTGGGCCGGGACGGTGACGGTCGGCTGGGTCACGGTGGCCATCGCGGCGGGCGCGGGCGCGCCGCTCGCGTCGTACGTCTCGGTCCGCAGGTTCAGGGTGACCGGGGTGTCGCCTGAGTTGCTCCAGGTGACCTCTCGCTCGATGACCTTCGCCGGGTCGTGCGGCCAGGTCAGCTCCTCCCCGTCGATGTAGCCGGGGCCGGAGATGGTGCTGGAGACCGCCTGGTGCACGTCGAGGAAGCCGGTGCCCTCGGCGAGCGGGGCATTCTGCGCGTCGGGGCGCACCGTCGACATCAGGCGAGCCTTCAACTGCTCGCCGGTCAGCTCCGGCGACCGCTCGGCGAGGACAGCGGCGGCACCCGCGACGTGCGGGGTGGCCATCGAGGTGCCCGACAGGCTCGTGTAGTGGTCGTCGATGGGCCGTCCCAGCGAGGTGCCCGCGGCACGGGCCCCGATGATCCCCACTCCAGGAGCAGCCATGTCCGGCTTGAGGTAGGACCCGTCGCGGCCCTCGACCGGGCCTCGACTGGAGAACGGTGCGATCTTCAGCGCACTGTCGTCGGCAGCCACGGTCAGTGCGGACGGAGCGCAGCCGGGGCTGCCTACCGTGCCGGCGCTCGGGCCGTCGTTGCCGGCGGCGATGACGAAGAGCGCGTCTGACGAAGCGGACAGCTGGTCCACGGCGTCGGCCAGCGGGTCGGCGCAGACCGGGACGAGCGCGCCGAGGCTCATGCTGACGATGTCTGCGCCGCTGTCCACCGCCCACTGCATACCGGCGAGCACGCCCGACGTCGGGCCGCCGCCGGTGTCGCCGAGCACCTTTCCGATGAGCAGGGAGGCGTCCGGGGCGACGCCCGCGCGGTTCACTCCGCCCGAGGCGCTCCCGTCGCCGACGACGGACGACGCCGCGTGGGTGCCGTGCCCGTGCCGGTCAGCGCTGCCGCTGCTGCTGCCGGTGAAGTCCTTGGTTGCCACGATCCGCTGGGACAGGTCCGGGTGATTGGCGTCGATACCGGTGTCGAGCACCGCCACCTTCACGCCGTCACCGGTGAAGCCGGCGTCCCATGCTTCGGGTGCACGCACCTGCTCGACGCTCTCGGTGACGGTGGCCCTCACCTTGGCGTCGAGCCAGATCTTGCTGGGTGCTGCGGAGCGTGCCTTCTTGCTCGTCAGCTCCTGCCAGACGCTGTCCGCCGCCGACTTGGGGGTGCGCATCGCCGCCATCTTCAGACGCGGCAGGCGTTGGCTGAGCCGAGCACCGTCCGGCACCGGAGCCCCGGAGGCCGCGGCGCGGGTCGGGTAGGTGGCGATGAACGGGATCGAAGTCGTACGCGCGTCGTCGTAGCCCTCGGCGATCAGCCCGGCGACGTCGAACAGCCGCTCATCGAGACGTCCCTCGGCGATCAGCGGGGCCGCATCGTCCGGCACGACGAAGAGCTTGCCGCCGTCCTCGTGCATCCGAAAGCCCGTCGGTGCGCCCTGCGGGTCGGTCACCGTGACGACCCGCTGGCCGGAAGCCGTACCGACCGACACGCGGTCGCCGGTGATCAGGGTGACCTCGACCGGCGCGGCAGCGCGAAACGCAGTCGGGACCGCGGGCGACGGCTCGGCCGCCGCGGCGGATGGTGGTGCGCCGGGCACCATTGCCAGGCCAGACAGGGTCAACAGGGTGACCGCGAGGACAGCTGGACGCTTTATCATGTGGGGGCCTTCCGCAGGTGGGACTGGCCGTGAACTTACGCAGATCTGGGCTCCTACGGATGAAAAGAGCTGGCGGATGATCGCCAGTGGCGGGAACTGGACGCTCGTGGAATGTGCGAGCGCGCTTCACGCGGTGGAATAGCCGTTCGGCCTTCAGGTGTCGATGTCGTGACCCGGGAGAGCCCGGTACGTTGACACCCGGCCCAGCCGTATGCGGGAGAATGCGCCTGTGCTGATTGACATGGTTCGACTGCCTGAGGGGGACCCTGTCGCCGAGGCCATGGTGGACCGCCGGACCGGGCGGACCTGGACGGTCGACGTAGATCCGTTCGAGATCGCTTCCACTGTCGTCACCGAACGACAGTGGAACGCGGTGTTCGACAAGGTGACCGCGACGCGTCAGGCGGACTTCCCGAGGGTCGATGTCAGCTGGCGGCAAGCGGTCACCTTCTGCAACGAGATGTCCCTGAGAGACGGACTCACCCCGCCTTACACCATCACGACGGTCGATCCGCCCGCCCGGGACAACGACACCTGGACTCCGCACGACGAACCGGCTCCCGACGACTGGTGCGTGAGGTGGGACCGAGAAGCGAACGGGTATCGGCTGCCCACGGATGCGGAATGGCAGGTCGCCTGCCGGGCTGGCTCGGGCGGGCCTCGCTACGGGAACCTGGACGAGATCGCCTGGTATTCGGACAACTCCCAGGGATCCCTGCACCCGGTTGCGAAGAAGGTGCCCAACGCCTGGGGGCTGTTCGACACCTTGGGCGGGGTATGGGAATGGTGCTGGGACCTCTACGACGCGGAGGTCTACGGCTCGTACCGCATCATCCGCGGGGGCGGTTGGAGCGACCCGCACTGGAGCTGCCGGGCCGGCGTCCGTCGCAAGACCAACCCTCAGGCCGCCTTCGACGACCTGGGCTTCCGCCTCGCCCGAACGATCGCCGACTGACGGCGACGCTGGTTGAGCTCAGCCGTGTGCCTCTCGTGTGCCATCCGGAAGGACGAAGCCCGCCGCGATCTGCCGAGCTGCAGTTCGAGGCGGGAATTCTGCTCCCCGGGTAGGAGTCGAACCTACGTCGCTAGTCCTGATTCAAAGTCAGGCGGGCCCTGCCGGCAGACCAACCGGGGAACGTACGCCGAAACGCACGGGACAACTGTAGACGGCGAACGTCGTGCTCACCGCACTGACTCGTGCATGGAGCGGCCGCGATGGGATGTGCGGCCGCTCGTCCTCGGGGCCGTCGTGGTCCGCCACCGCAGCCTGATCCCGGGGTTTGCCGACGCTCGTCACGTGTTGCCGTCGGAATCGACGATTCCAAGCGGTTGGATGCGATACGTTGCCGCCATGCTCATCCTCGCTCTCATCCTGTTCGGCATCGTCGCAGGCGGCGTGGCCCAACTCATCCTCGGTCGTTCGATGAAGGACATCGATTGGACCACCGCCGTGGTGACGGGTCTCCTGGGCTCCTTCGTCGGCGGTCTCGCGCTCAGCCTCGCCACCGGCCACGGCCTCGATCTCCATGCCACCGGCCTGATCGGGTCGATCCTCGGCGCCCTGCTCCTCACCTGGGCGTGGGGTTTCTGGCGCCGCTCCCGCGAAGGCTGACTCACCCCATACGGGTGAAGCGGCACCCCCGCGACTGCCATCAGACTCGCCCCACCAAACGTCCCGCACCTGCGGGACTGAACTGAAGAGGGCTTGTCATGGACATATTGAAGGACTTCGGAACCGTGCTCCTCTGGACGCTCTGGTTCTTCATCTGGATCGCCGCACTGATGGTCTGGATCCGCTGCATCTTCGACCTGTTCGGCGACACCACCCTCAGCGGCTGGGCCAAGGCTGGATGGGCCATCCTCCTCGTCCTGCTGCCGTGGGTCGGCGCGGTGATCTACCTGATCGCCCGTGGCCGCAGCATGAACGAGCGTCAACAGGCCAAGGTCGCGGAGCTGCAGGCTGCTCAGGCCGACTACATCAAGGAGGTCGCGGGCGCGCCAGCCTCCCCGGTCTCGCCGGCCGACCAGATCGCCAACGCCAAGGCGCTCCTCGACGCCGGCACGATCAACCAGAGCGAGTTCGACACCCTGAAGGCGAAGGCGCTCGCCTGATTCTCCGGCGGTGATCGCCTCGGGCCCGATGCGGGTGGCGTACGCACACCCCACCCGCATCGGGTGAGGCCATCAGATCGTGGCTGTTCGAGAGTGGAATCCCAACCACCAAGGAGAGCCCTGTCATGACAGACGAGACCAACACCCCTGACCTCGAGGTGAACGCGGCCACCGTGTCCGACGGTGCCTACACGCTCCTCATCGCAGACTTCAGCGACACGAGCATGGCCTGGGATGCGTACGAGGCCCTCAAGTCGGTCGAGGACGGTCACAGCGTCGAGATCGAGGGCGTCGTCGTGGTCAAGCGCTCGACCGAGGGCAAGCTGGAGGTCCAGAAGGCCACCGACCACAGCACGAAGTCGGGCCTCAAGTGGGGCCTCGTCGGCGGCATCGCGCTCGGCGTGATCTTCCCGCCGTCGATCCTCGGCAGCGCCGCGGTGGCCGGCGGCGCCGGAGCCCTCGCCGGCAAGCTGCGGCAGCGTCATCACCGCGGCGAGCTCGAGGAGCAGCTCGAGAACGCGATCGAGCCGGGACACTCCGGCCTGCTCGCCCTGGTCTCCGACCCCGGCGAGATCAAGATCCGCAAGGCGCTCGAGCGCGCGGAGAACATCGTCGAGTCCGCCGTCGAGAAGGTCGAGGCGGACGACATCAAGGCTGCAGCGAAGGAAGCCCAGGACAGCGACGCCTGAGCCCTGGGCAGCACCGAGCAGGACAGCGACGGAGCGGGCTGTTGGAGCTCTACGGCACGGCCGCGGACTCCGCGCCCGCTCTCGCCGCGTGCACGGGTGTCCTCGTCCTGGGAGGGCTGCTGCTGTGGTCGCTGAAGCGGGACCCCCGGGCGCTGCGCAACGGGTTCTTGGTCGTCGTTCTTGTGCACCACCTGCTGGGCCTCGTCTTCTCCCTCGCCTCCACGTCCACGGCTTTGGAGACCGTCACGGGCATCGTGACGCTCGTGGCCGGTGCGGTCGTCGTGCTCGGTCTCTTGGCACTACCGCTGCTGCTGATCGCCGACGGGATTCTGATGATGCGGCGGGAGAGGAGGTCGCTCGCCAACGCGTTGGCTCTGCTCGCCGGACTGGCGATGCTGATTCTTCCCATCATTCTCGTCACCCTCCTTCGTCACGAGAATCCGGTGACCGGCAGCCTGGCCGTGGCGCTGGCCGCCGCTCAGGCCTGCGCGAGCTTCTGCTTTCTGGCCTTCGCCGCCCACACGGTCCTCTACGCGCAGATCGCTCGACGCGCCCGCGCCAATGCCGTGAGCGTGCTGGGCAGCGGGTTGGTGAGAGGAGAGGTCTCCCCACTGCTCGCAGCCCGCCTCGAGCAGGCCGTCAACGCCGCCGCACAGCGCCAGGGACCCGACGGCTGGCCGGTCCTCGTGCCCAGCGGCGGCCAAGGACGAGACGAACCTCGTCCGGAGGGCGAAGCCATGCGCGACTGGCTACGCCGTCACGGAGTCGCCGCCGACGACATCCTGGTCGAAGACCGTGCGCGCACCACGCGGGAGAACCTGCTCTGCAGCGTCGAACTGCTGAAACAGCACGGCCATCCGGAGCCGTATCTCATCGTGACCAACAACTACCACGCCCCTCGAGCAGCGATGTTGGCGCGCCGGCTAGGCATCGATGCCCAGGCGATCGGCGCTCCGACGGCCCGGTACTACTGGCCCAGCGCCTACCTGCGTGAGTTCACCGCGGTGATGGTCGATCACCGGATTCTGGCCGGCCTCGCCGGGGCCGCCGTCGTCGTCATGACAATAGGCACATGGCTGTCCTTGATCTCACGGTGATCCCTGACAGCGCGACCACCACCGAATGAGGCAGCGACCACTCATCGGCTGACCTATCGTGTGGACGTGGACCTTCCTGTGATGCCGCCCGTCAAGCCCATGCTCGCGAAGCCCGCGAAGGGCGTGCCGACGGACGGCGGCTACGCGTTCGAGCCCAAGTGGGACGGATTCAGGTGCATCGTGTTCAAGGACGGCGACGAGGTGGAGCTGGCCTCGCGCAACACCAAGCCTCTGACTCGCTACTTCCCCGAGGTGGTCGAGGCGCTGCGCGCGGCGCTGCCGGAGAAGATCGTCCTCGACGGAGAGATCTTCGTGGCGATCGGCGACCGGCTGGAGTTCGAGGTGCTGCAGCAGCGGATCCACCCGGCCGAGTCGCGGATCACTCTGCTGGCAGAGGAGACGCCTGCTGCGTACGCGGCCTTCGATCTGCTCGCGGTCGGCGAGGAGAGCTTCCTGGAGAAGCCGCTCGTCGAGCGGCGGGCGGCACTCGAGGAGGTCTTCTCGACGGTGACCTCGGACAACGTCCATCTGTGCACGACGACGACCGATCCCGAGGTCGCCCAGGACTGGTTCACCCGGTTCGAGGGAGCCGGGCTGGACGGGGTGATGGCCAAGCCGTTGGACGCCCCCTACTCCCCGGACAAGCGGACCATGCTGAAGATCAAGCACGCGCGTACGGCTGACGTGGTCGTGGCCGGCTACCGCGAGCACAAGACCTCCACACCGGAGCAGCCGCTGCTGGGGAGCCTGCTGCTGGGCCTGTACGCCCCGGGCGAGGACGGTCAGCCGGAGCTGCAGCACATCGGGGTCTCGGCCTCCTTCACCGCCGCGCGCCGCGCCGAGCTGTGGCAGGAGCTGCAGGAGCTGGTCGTCCCGATCGAGGATCACCCGTGGGGACGCTGGAACGAATGGCTGACCGCCAACCCGGACCGCGTCCCCGGCACCCAGAGCCGCTGGTCGCAGGGGAAGGACCTGTCCTTCACGCCGCTGCGACCGGAGCGGGTGGTCGAGGTCGGCTACGACCACATGGAGGGGCGCCGCTTCCGGCACACCGCACAGTTCAAGCGCTGGCGTCCCGATCGCGACCCGGAGTCGTGCGGCTACGACCAGCTCGAGGAACCCGTGGCGTACGAGCTGTCGGAAGTGCTCGGAGTGCCCCGCTAAACAGCACAGATAAACCCCGCTAGGGTCGGATACATGAGCTACGACGTCGTACTCCTGGTCGAGCAGGCACTCACTCTCGACGACGCGACCCGGATCCACTCCCTCCACGAGGGAGTCGAGGACCCGGTCTACCACGTGCTGCTGCCCTTGGAGGATGCCGCCGCTCGGATCGAGTCGGCGATGGGCACGCTCAGCGCGGCCGAATACCTCGGCTCGGCCATGATCATGAACGAGATCGACCTCGACGCGGTGCGCGAGGAGGCGCGGGAGGGAGCCGAGAAGGCCCTCGCCCAGACGCTTCAGTCCCTGAAGGCCTCCGGTGCCTCCGCTCACGGAGAGCTCGTCCAGGACCCGGTCAAGGCGCTGCGCGCGAAGGTCGGAGCGGTCGATGGTCGAGAGGCGATCATCATGACCCGACCGCATGTGGTCGCCGAGTTCTTCCACGTCGACTGGACCCACCAGGCCCGTCGCCATCTCGACGTCCCGGTGCTGCACCTGATCGAGCACGAGAACTTCGACGAACAGGCCGGCGAAGGCGAAGGGATCACCGGACTGTGAGGCGGTCTCGTCCCTACCGCTGATTCGCGGAAGTGACAGCCAACACATCAAAGGTTACCGCTCTGTTACCGGCTTCGCGTGGCAGTTGTGGGCCGCGTTCGCCTAGGATCTTGAGGTCCGCTGTTCTGGGGGGATCCAGCGGCAAGGAAGTGCCTGCTCGTGCGATCGGGGGATCCGCGCTGAGCAGGCACTTCTGTCATTTGTCCTCGATCCGGTTGCCGTCCTCGTCCCAGTGCGAGGCGACTTTCTTGCTCGGCTGCACGCGCGGCGGCTCGCCGGGCATCTTCGGATAGTCGGGCGGGAAGTTCAGCTCGCCCCCGGGCAGGTTCTCCCAGAGCTCGAGCAGGGGTCCGAGGTCGTACGCCTGGTCGTCGATCTCCGCCCAGCGGTCACCGTCGGTCAGGAGGTCGGGGACGGTGAAGAGGTTGAGCTCTCGCGGGTCGTCGAGGTCGGCGAGCTCGTCCCAGGTGAGCGGGGTGGAGACCGGAGCACCGGGCTTGGGGCGCAACGAGTAGGCGCTGGCGATCGTCCGGTCCCGGTTGTTCTGGTTGAAGTCGACGAAGATGCGCTCCCCGCGCTCCTCCTTCCACCACGCGGTGGTCACTCCCCCGTCACGACGCTCCAGCTCGCGGCCGAAGCCGATCGCGGCATGACGCAGCTCCTCGAAGGTCCACTCCGGCCGGATCCGGACATAGATGTGTACGCCGCGATTGCCGCTGGTCTTCGGGAAGCCGCGCAGGCCGAGCTCCTCCAGCGTCTCGCGGGCGACCCCGGCGACGCGCTTGGCGTCGCCGAAGTCGGTGCCGGGCTGAGGGTCGAGGTCGATCCGCAGCTCGTCGGGGTGATCGACGTCGTCGCGGCGTACCGGCCAGGGATGGAAGGTGAGGGTGCCCATCTGGGCGCACCACACCGGCACCGCGGCCTCGGTGGGGCAGACCTCGCGCGCCTTACGTCCGCTCGGGAAGGTGATCTCGACCTCCTCGAGGTAGTCGGGAGCCCCCTTGGGCGTGCGCTTCTGGTAGAAGCCGTCGCCCTCTTTGTCGGTGGGTCCCGTGGCCAGCTTCATGCCCTCGCGCCAGCCGTCCGGCCAGCGCTCCAGCGCGGTGGGCCGCTCGCGAAGCGCCCGCATCAGCGGGTCGCCGACGGACGCGAAGAACTCCGCGACCATCAGCTTGGTCACCTCCGGGGTGCGGTCGGTCGCCTCGTAGATCACCCGGTCGGGGCTGGAGATCCGCACCTCGCGCTGGCCTGCCTGCACGTGTGCCGCCGGTGTCTTCGCCATGGCGCCAACCTAGCCCGTCCAGGTGGGAAATGGCCCGAAATGACCAGTGGTCCAAGTGCACCGGAACGGGCCGCTGCGGCGTACTAGGGGCATGAAAACAGCAAAGGTCAGGCCTATCTCGGGTGCGGCCCTTGTGATCAGCATCGTCAGTGTCTTCGCCATCGGTGCGTGCGGCGGCGGGTCGGGAGAGTCCGCCGACTCCGGCTCGGTCGAGTCGCTGGCCGACTCATCGGGCGGGAAGGCGGCCGCTCCGGAGATGGCCACGCAGGACGGGGACGCGGCAGCACCGGAGCAGGCCGTCGCGAAAGCCTCGATCATCTCCACCGGCTCGGTCTCGCTCCGTGCGAAAGATGTCGCGAAGACCCGTTCGCAGGTCCAGCACATCACCGACCGGTACTCCGGCCAGGTCACCGAGCAGGAGACCAGCGACAGCGACGACGACGGACCCAGCCATGCGCGCATGGTGCTGCGGATCCCGTCGAAGTCGTTCGACGACGCGATGGCCGACCTCGAGGAGACGGCCACCCTGGTCGACTCCAACACCACGACCACCGACGTCACCACCGAGGTCGTCGACACCGAGGTGCGGGTGAAGAACGCCCGCACGAGCATCGAGAGGATCCGTACGCTCCTCTCCCGCGCCGAGGCGATCGGTGATGTCATCGCGATCGAGTCCGAGCTCGCCCGGCGCGAGGCCGACCTCAACTCGCTGCTCGCCCAGCAGGCAGCGCTCGCGGATCAGACCTCGTTGTCGACCATCACCGTGAGCATCGACCGGGCCGGCCCCGGCGGCCCCTCCGACGACGACCCCGGCTTCCTGGCCGGGCTGAGCGCCGGCTGGGACGCGCTCGGGAACTCGGCTCGGGTGCTCGCGGTCGCTGTCGGCGCCATCCTTCCGTGGACACCGGTCATCCTGCTCCTGATCGCGCCGATCTGGCTGCTCCGGCGCCGGAAGCCGGCGGCTGGGCCAATGGCTGGGGCGGCGCCGGCCACCGGCCCGGCAGAGGAATGAGACGCAGGAAATAACCAGTCGAGATCGGGTTGCTCGACGGCGTACGTTCTGAGCATGAGCGCGCTCGAGCACCCCGGTCTCGTCTTTCGCAGCCTCGACCCCTTCGACGGGGACGAGGCTCTGCTGAAGGGATGGTACGAAGCGACCCGCCGTGGCTTCCACCAGTCCCGAGGCAACGACGACGGGACCCAGGTCTGGCGCGACCACATCCGCAACGACTCGGTGACGCTCATGGGTGCGTGGGCGGAGAGCTCGGAGTTCTCCTCCTCCACGATCCCGGTCGCGACCTTCTCGTCCTGGACCTCACCGGTCAACGTGGGCGGCGGCGCCAGTCTTCCGACGCTGCTGATCAGCGACGTGACCGTCTCCCCCACCCACCGGCGCCAGGGGCTGCTGCGCAAGCTGATGACCGTCGCGCTCGCCGACGCAGTCGCGTCGGGGGTGCCGCTGGCGGCGCTGACCGTCTCGGAAGGCTCGATCTACGGCCGCTTCGGGTTCGGCACGGCCACGCACCTGCGCCAGATCGAGGTCGATGTGACCTCGAAGTTCCGCTACCGTCCGGAGGTCCCCGCTGACGACGGGTCGGTGACGCTGGTCGAGCCGGGCGAGGCGTGGAAGACGGTCGCCGAGATCTACGGCACCTTCCAGGAGCGCACCCGCGGGTCGGTCACCCGGCCCCAGTTCTACGAGCCGTGGCTCTCCAGCGGCTACGACTTCGAGGGCGACTCGAAGGGCGAGTCCAAGCAGCGAGCCGCCCTGCACCTGGACGCCTCCGGGACGCCGGACGGCTACGTCATCTACAAGACCGCCGACGAGCGCAACGACGCCGGGCTGCGGATGGCGCGGGTCGTCGACCTGGTGGCCCTGACCCCGGCCGCCTACCTGCGGCTGTGGCGCTTCCTCGCCGACATCGACCTCGTCGAGCGGGTGGCGTGGCGCAAGGCACCGCTCCAGGACCCGCTCTACTGGACCCTCGCCGAGCCGTTCGCGGTCAAGAGCGCCGAGCTGGACGACATGCTGTGGGTGCGTGTGCTCGACGTGCCGGCCGCCCTGCAGGCACGACCCTGGTACGCCACCGGTGACGTGGTCCTCGGCGTCGACGACCCGCTCGGACACGCTGCCGGTGCCTGGCGAGTCGCGGTCATGGACGGCAAGGCCGAGGTCACCCAGACCGACGCGGTCCCGACCGTGGAGCTCGCCGCGGACACCCTCGGCGCGCTGTATCTCGGTGGCGTCGACGTACGAACCCTGGCGGCCGCGGGCCGGATCACCGGCTCCCCCGAGGCGATCGAGACCTGGGCAGCGATGGCAGACGGCGGCCCGCTGCCCTACTGCATCACCGGCTTCTGACCCTCAGGGCCGGCCGGGCTCGGCCCCGATCAGGCTGATCCGGTCGCCGAGAAAGCGGTAGTGGTGCATGGCATCCAGCCTCGGTGCGTACGCATGCAGGCTGATCGCCGGCCGCGAGCCGACGTTGCGTACGTCATGGACGTGGCCGGCTTCGTGCGCCCGGGCGTCGCCGGGGCCGACGTCGGCGATCTGCAGACCACCGAGCCAGTTGTGCTCGACCAGACTGCCGGTGAGCACGGTGAAGGCGGTGGTCGCGGTGCCGTGGTCGTGGAATCCGGTGCTGGCGCCCGGCGACCAGGCGATCAGCCAGACCTCGACCTCGTCGTCGCGGTGGAGCAGGTGGAACTCGCGGCCGGTCTCGGGCACCTGCACCCGCGCGAGCAGGTCGTCCTCGGCGTGGGTGCGGATGGCGTCCAGCAGCGGCTGTATGGCAAGGGCGGTCAAGGTGGCCTCCTCCAGAAGCATCGTGGGTTTAAGTATAGTAGATTGCTCGACTTTGGCAATGGAGTTGTGCTCCCACCCCAGACGTACCATTTGAGCCATGGGTTACAACGTGGAGAAGTCCGACGAGGAGTGGCGAGCAGAGCTGTCGCCCGAGGAGTACGCGGTGCTGCGCCAGGCGGGCACCGAGCGGGCGTTCACGGGTGAATACACCGACACCGAGACCAAGGGCGTCTACTCGTGCAAGGCCTGCAAGGCCAAGCTGTTCGAGTCCGACACCAAGTTCCACTCCGGCTGCGGCTGGCCGTCGTTCTACCAGCCGATCAGCGAGACGATCGAATACATCGAGGACAAGTCGCACGGGATGGACCGGGTGGAGGTCCGCTGCGCCAACTGCGGCTCCCACCTCGGCCACGTCTTCCCCGACGGCTACGGCACCCCGACCGGCGACCGGTTCTGCATCAACTCGATCTCGATCAGCCTCGAGCCGGCTGAGACGAACTGAGCGCGCACGAGGCCTGATCGGGCCTGATCGGGCCCGATCGATCAGGCGACCGGTTCCCGCTCACGCGCGGGCGAGTCCACCCGAGTGGGAGCGGGGGCCGGGATGCGCCTGGTCCGAGGGCGTCCGTCCTGGTGGGCCAGTGATTCGAAGGAACGCTTGAGCCCCCGCTTGAGCAGCGGGGAGAGCGGCCGCTCGACGAGCCGGTGGATGAGCCAGGCGAGGACGACGGAGGCGCCGACCGCGATCGCCAGGACCGCGTAGCGCGGCAGGTCGTCCTGGAGCAGCCGGATGATGGCGAAGCCCCAGTACTGGTGGATGAGGTAGAGCGGGTAGGTCAGCAGGCCAGCAGTGGTGAGCCAGCTGCCGGTGATCCGGGAGACCGGAGTGAGGGTGACCAGGGCGACCAGCACGAAGCACGCCAGACTGGCCAGCACGCACCAGATAACCGGCGGCTCGAAGGCGGTCCACTCCATCAGCCGATCACGGGTATTGAGCGAGGCCCAGCCGGCACCGAGGGCGACGTTCTGCAGCAGCACGAGCCAGGCCAGCAGGTTTCGCTTGTCCCGCGCCACCATGTAGATCGCCATCCCGCCGGCGAACATCGGGGCGTACTCGGCGATCAGCAGGTCGCTGAGCAGCCCGGCGCCGGCGGCCTCGGCCAGCACCGCGGCGGTCGGCCAGATCGCCGCGAAGGCGAGCACGCGGGTCCCCGTCAGCCCGAACAGCATCAGGATCCCGATGAGGACGTAGAACCGCAGCTCGAACCAGAGGGTCCAGTAGACGCCGTCGACCATCGGCACCGAGAAGGCCGTCTGCACCATCGTCAGGTTCACGCCCACGTCGGTCAGCTCGACCTGCTTGCCGGTGGGGGCCCACACGAGCAGCAGCAGTCCCGCGGTGAGCAGCACCGCCGCCCAGTAGCCCGGAAAGAGCCGCGAGATCCGCGAGGTCGTGAACGAGGTGACGTCACGCCCCCACGCGGACATCAGGATCACGAAGCCCGAGATGATGAAGAAGAGGTCGACGCCGAACTGCCCGAAGACCGTGAAGTCGGACAGGTCGGGGAAGAAGTCGGAGGAGACGGTGCCTTCCTGCCACGGGTCATGGGCACGAGCCGTGAAGTGATAGAGCACCACCGCGAGGGCGGCGAAGAGACGGACGGCGTCAAGGACGGCCATCCGTCCGAGTGACGGCTCGGTGGGGGTCTTCGAAGCAGGCACAGCGATCCTGGGGTTGGGGGACCTTCAGATGAGCGTGGAGCGAACGGCGAGCGTACATAGACCGAACGGACTATGCGAAACCACCGCAAGAGCCACCTAGATGGTTATCACACGCGAGCAGTCAGGCTCCGACCGAGTCACGCCAGGCGACCAGGTCCTCGAGCGGCTTGAGGTCGTAGTCGGGGCCGGTGACGCCGTAGGTGAACAACCGGGCGCCGGCGTCGTAGAGCGGCTTGGCAGCCTCCGCGCTGTCGGCCGCGGTCGAGATCTCGATCTCGTTCACGTCGCGGCCGATCGTCTCGCAGTGACCGGCGAGCACACCGCGCTTGCGCTCCAGGGTCTCCACGTCGGAGAAGGAGTGCCAGATGTCGGCGTGCTTGGCGACGTACTTCAGGGTCTTCTTCTCCCCGCCGCCACCGATCAGGACCGGGATCCTGCCCGACCCGGATCGGCCCACCGGCGCGGGGTTGAGCTTCTCCCAGCGCGCCTCGATGCGCGGGAGGGCCTCGCCGAGAGCGTCGAGGCGTCCGCCGGCGGTGCCGAACTCGTAGCCGTACTCGGTGTAGTCCCGCTCGAACCAACCCGAGCCGATGCCGAAGACCAAGCGGCCACCGGAGATGTGGTCGACGGTGCGGGCCATGTCGGCGAGCAGCTCAGGGTTGCGGTAGGAGTTGCAGGTCACCAGGCAGCCGATCTGGGCGCGCGTGGTCTGCTCGGCCCAGGCCGCCAGCATGGTCCAGGCCTCGAAGTGCTTGCCGTCGGGCTCGCCGTAGAGCGGGTAGAAGTGGTCCCAGTTGAAGATCACGTCGACACCGATCTCCTCCGCGCGGCGGGCTGCGTCGCGGATCTGGTCGTAGTCGGCGTGCTGGGGCTGGATCTGGACTCCGATGCGGATCGTCATGTCATCAACCCTACGGAGCGCCTGGCTTCCTTCCACGCAATACCGGCCCTATCGTTCGGCAGGCGGCGAATCGCGCCGTACGAAAGCTGACGAGGTGCGAGATGCGATTCGGTTGGGACCTGCATGAAGACGGCAAGAACGTACGCGAGGGAGCGATCGTCAAGCCCGGCGAGCGGCTGAGCTGGCCGCGGACGATCGGCTTCGGCGGACAGCACGTGGTCGCGATGTTCGGCGCCACCTTCCTGGTGCCGCTGCTGACCGGCTTCCCGCCGACCACGACACTGTTCTTCTCCGGCCTCGGCACGCTGCTGTTCCTGCTGATCACTCGCAACCGGCTGCCCAGCTACCTCGGCTCCTCGTTCGCCTTCATCGCGCCGATCGGTGCCGCGATGGGCAGCGGCGGGATGGGGTCGGCGCTCTTCGGGATCATGGTCACCGGTGCGCTGCTGGCGCTGGTCGGGGTGATCGTGATGGTCACCGGCACCGGCTGGATCGAGGCGCTGATGCCGCCGGTGGTGACCGGTGCGATCGTCGCGCTCATCGGCCTCAACCTGGCCGGGGCCGCGACCAACAACGTGGTCGGCGGCGACCCGGCCAAGCCCGACAACGGCGCGGTGCTGGTCGCCGCGATCACCCTGGCCACCGTGCTGATCGTCGCGGTCGCCTTCCGCGGCCTGATCGCACGGCTCTCGATCTTGGTCGGCGTCGTCGTCGGCTACATCGCCGCGTTGATCGCGGGCCAGATCGACACCTCCGCGTTCGAGGAGGCCGCGTGGTTCGGGCTGCCCGACTTCACCGGGCCGTCCCTCGACTGGGCGGTGGTGCCGATGTTCCTGCCGGTCGTGCTCGTCCTCGTCGCCGAGAACGTCGGCCACGTACGCAGCGTCGCCCACCTCGCTGGCGACGACACCATCAACCGCGAGACCGGCCGTGCCCTGTTCGCCGACGGCCTCGCCACCACGATCGCCGGTGGTTTCGGCGGCTCGGCGACGACGACGTACGGCGAGAACATCGGTGTCATGACCGCGACCCGGGTCTTCTCGACCGCCGCCTACTGGGTCGCAGGTGTGGTCGCCATCCTGCTCTCGCTCTCGCCGAAGTTCGGGGCGCTGCTCAACACCGTCCCCGCCGGCGTGCTCGGCGGGATCACGGTCGCGCTCTACGGCCTCATCGGTCTGATCGGCATCCGGATCTGGCTCGACAACCGGGTCGGCTTCGCTGATCCGGTCAACCAGTTCACCGCCGCGGTCGCCCTGGTCATCGGCATCGGCAACCTGACCCTGACCTTCGGCGACCTCACCTTCACCGGCATCGCGCTCGGCACCATCGCCGCGGTCGTGATCTACCACGGGATGAGCGCGCTCGCCCGGCTCCGGCGCTAGTTGGTCGCTCCCTCCACGGACAGGAAGCCGTCGCCCTCACCCGAACCGATGATGATGCCGCCGTCGTCGAGCGTCTCCAGTTGTTTGTCGTCCAAGCCAGCCGGCAGTGCCTGCGCCCTCTCCGCGGAAAGGTACGTCAGGTGACCGACCTTTGGACCTGGCTTTCCCGCCGGTTGCACCTCGGCCACAGCGCGCATGCGGAGTATCCACCGACAGTCATCGTGATCGAGACGTCCTCGAGCCTCGTCCCGCGCGCGTCGTACGCCTGGGTCACCCCGAGATGCGGAGCGTCGGTGTTGCGCTGGAAGGCATCGGATCTCACCTTCAGCGCAATCGCCGGCTCGGCAATCACCTTCCCCGGCAGGCGCGACGACGACCACCGAAGGGTCTCCCCAGCGACGACGTCCAGAGCCGCGAGGAACGCCACCAGCTTGTCGGCGATCTGATCTGGCGACTCCTGCCTAGGACCCCAGAATCCCCGTGCGATCAGTTCGTCGAGCCTGCTCACGCCTCGCCCAGATCAGATGTTCATCGGATCAGGATGAGGCGTCGCACCCGGAACGTCTGACCAGACCAACCGAACCTCGATGTCGTCATCACCCACCAGCTCGACGATCTTCTTCGCCGCCCACTCGTTCCAGAACACGAACTCCCGCGACTCCGGGATGCGGAAGGCAGGCGCCGATGTCGGAATCTTCTCCCCGACAAAGACCACTCGCTGGATGATCTCGAGCCAGCCCTCCGGTTCCGACGAACGCTCAAGGTCCAAGCAGTCCACCAGATCTGTCGGCACGTACATCTCGTACGCCCCGGTTCCCTCATTGCGCAGGTCGACCGGAATGAAGATTCCGCGCTCGCCGAACTCGTCCCGGACGGCATCCGCGACCCGTTTGCTGAGTACGGGATACCCCTGGGCGAACGACGGAAACTCCGTACGCCGCAACGCCTCGTCGGACTCCCAGTAGGCAGCGATTCTTCGCGGCGGATCCTTCGGGAACCCGTCGAACAACCAGTTCGCGTACGCCTGGTCCTGGACCAGCACGTGCAGCGCAGCATCATCACCACGGGCGAGCATCGCGTAGACAGAAACCACCGGTCCAACCTATCCCGTCCACACCGAGCCGGGAGCCGGCGAGCCACCGGCGAGCTCGGTGGACACTGCCCGACCGATGACCCGCAGCTGGTTCTCCATAGCGGTGCCGATCTGATCCACGCTCGCTCCTCGACGGATACCAGCCGACTCGATCTGGAGAAGGCTCTGCTCGACCCTCGTGAGGAAGTTGCCGCGGTGCGTGTAGTTGTGCGGCGACGGGTGTCCCAGGGGCAGACCGTTCGCCGCGCCATTGATGTCGACGCCGTAGTAGTGCAGCATCTGCCGCGCCCGCGCGCCCGGCGCCCAATGGCCGTTCGATGCGGTGGAGGGGACGATGTGCGCAGCGGCCTCGCCGGGCTGAGGCGGTCGTCCATCGGCGATCAGGTTGCCGCGCAACTCCAGAGCGTTCTGTTTGCAGGCGCTAGGCGCCAGGCCGAGCGGGTCAGCCCACATCATCGGGTTGTGGACATAGGTGTTCGGGTTGGGGGCCGGGAGAAGACCGAGAGGATCCTGGCTCAGGTAGCGGCCCGTCGCCGGGTCGTAGTAGCGCTGGTTGTTGTAGTACAGGCCAGTCTCGGCGTCGGCGTACTGGCCGGCGAACCGCAGCGGTGTCGGCGTCGTCGTGTCGTCGCCTGGGGCTCCCCAGATGGTGCGGCGGGCATGCCAGACGAGCTCGGCGTCAGCGGTCAGCATCTCCGCCGGCGCACCCACGAGATCGGTGACGATCGCAAAGAACCGCGCGTCTGTCTGCTCCGCAGTCAGCTCGACCTGAGCAAGGGCCCGCTGCCCGTCGTGGGCCCAGGAAGTGATGCTCCCGTCAGCCGAGGTCTGCTCGACCATCGTGAGCCCATCCCAGGCGAACACCGTCTGCTCGACGATGACACCGGCCCCGTCGTGGCGTCGCTTCGCGATTCGGCGACCGAGCGCGTCGTAGACGTAGGTCCAACGGGTGCCGTCCGGGGTTCGTACGGCCGCGAGTCGGTCCTTGGCGTCCCACTCGTAGAGCCACGTGTCGGGCTTGGCGGAGAGGCGAGTTCGGGTGTGACGGACGAGGCGTCCCTGAGCGTCGTACGCGAAGCGGCTGCGGCCGGCACGAGCGAGGAGGTTGCCGTCGTACTCCCGACGTTCCGCGTCGCCACCGTTGGCGGCAGCGCGAGTGATGTTGCCGAGCGGGTCGTAGGAGTAGGACTCCGTCACCGAGCCGTCAAGCGCGACCGAGGTGATCTGGTCTGCAAGATCGAGCTCGAACCTTCGGGCACCGGTGAGCCGGTCTTCGACGCCGATCAGACGACCCGCCGACTCGTAGGCGAAGGTGCGCTCCTGGAGCACGACCAGCGGCACGGAACCAGCCTGGCGCTGGACTCGCTGAGTCAGGGGCTGGCCGATGAGGTCCCAGGTCTGCTCCAGGACGAGGTCGCCGGTGGTGCGCCGGGTCTCGCGGCCGGACAGGTCGTGCTCGAAAGCGATCTCCTGGCCGGCGACGGTCATCCGCTCCGGCGCGACGCCCGCGCCGTAGTCCCACGTCGTCTCGACACCCTCCGGTGTCGTACGCCGCGTCGGGCGGCCCAACGAGTCGTGCTCCTTCACCACGCTGCGACCGTTGACCGACTCAGCGTGCACCCGACCGAGCGGGCCTCGCTCGATGACCAGGTCGACGCCGGGAGACGTCGCCCGCAGGAGGCGGCCGACCGGGTCGTACGCCATCGTCGTGGTCTCGTCGCCGGCCTGCTCCGTGACCAGATTGCCGAGAGCGTCGTAACCGAAGGTCAATCGCTGACCCGCGCCGTTGGTCTGCTCGATCATCTGGCCGGCGATGTCGTAGGCGTAGGTCAGGGTGCGGCCGTTGTAGTCGGTCTCGGTCGCGAGGCGGCCGGCATCGTCGTAGTCGTAGCGCCAGGTCGCACCTTGGGGATTGGTGACGCTGGTGAGACGCAGCTCGGGGTCGTAGGTGTAGCGCGTGGTCGCGCCGTCGGGCGCCATCACCTCGGCGGGCATGTCGAAGTGGGTGAACCTCGTCATGGTGGTGCGACCGGCAGGGTCGGTGTAGGAGACCGGGTTGCCCTCGCCGTCGTACGTCCACGACTCGGTCGAACCATCCGGAAGACGCCGAGACGCGAGCTGACCGTCGACGGTCCAGGAGTAGGTCGTGCGCGCGCCCAGGGCATCGGTGCTGGCGACGACCCGTCCGAGGTGGTCACGCTCGAACCCTGCCGAACGACCGTCGGGCTCGACGACCCGACGTGGGAGACCGGCGGTGTCGGTCTCGATGGTGCGGACCCGACCAAGAGGGTCGGTGACCGAGGCCAGGTGGCCATCGTCCCCGTAGCCGAACGCGGTGGTGACACCGCTGGCGTCCGTGACCGCCGTGCGGCGCCCGGCGTCGTCGTAGCTCAATGTCGTCACCGACCCGTCGGGCAGCACCTGGCGGACCATGCGGGGCCCGGCGGGGGTATCGGCCCACTCCATCGTGGTCTGGCTGCCGTCCGGGCGGGTGACCTCGGTGAGGTTGCCGGCCTCGTCGTAGTCGAAGGTCGTGCGGCGGCCGAGTGGGTCGGTGCGTGCGAGTAGTTGGTTCTGCTCGCTCCACTCCGAGCTGGTCGCGCCTCCGAGCGGGTCGATCGTGGCGACGACCTGGAAGCGGGAGTTGATCTTGAAGATCGTGGTGAGCTCGCGGGAGTCGGTGACCCGCGTCTCGCGCAGACCGCTCGCGTTGGCCTCTCCGTACTCGAAGGTGTTGCGCATGACGCCGTCGGAGCCGCCCTGGCTGACACAACGGCCCTGCGCGTCGTAGACGTAGTCGTAGGAAGTGCCGTTGCGGTCGATCCAGCGGGCCAGGCGGTGCTGGTCGTAGGCGAACTCCAACTCCTCGCCGGAGCCGTTGACGACGCCGACCAGATCGCCGTTGGCGTCGTAGCGGTAGCCCATGACGTCGACCGCGTCGCTGCCGTCGGCACGGGTGACGGTCAGGCCGGTGACCCGCTGGCCCGACGTGGCCACACCCACGCGATATCCGGCACTGTGTATGACCTCCGACGGGATGCCGCGCTCGTCACGGGTGAACCGGACCGAGTCGCCCGAGGCGTTCGTGATCGATGTCAGCCAGGCCGTCCCGTCCATGACCGTGCCGTAGTGGCGGGTCTCGCCGGTCGCCGTGTCCAGCAGGTGATAGTCACCGTCCTCGGTGACCCGCATCCGGGTGGTGCCACCCGCGACCGGCCGGCTCTCCTTGCCGACCTCGAGATTGCGGAAGACATGCGCCATCGTGTCCGCCGCAATCACGACCACCGAGCGCCGACCGACCAGATCGGTGTGTACGTCGACGCGCTCGTCGAACGTCGAAGACCACGACGGGCCGAACCAGTGCCCGTAGGTCCAGTCGCTTGAGTGCTTGCGGCTGAGGACCAGCGGGAGGTCACCGGGGAGGGTGAGGTCGTTCTCCTGCAGGAAGACCGCGCCGGTGGCGACATCCACCGGGTCACCACAACCGGTCGGTGTCCGGTCGCCCTCGCGGGCCGTGCTGTCCGCATTGGAGGGCAGGCCATCCGTGCGACTGCCGGTCCGGTCAGACCCGGACCTTGCCATGTCGCTGTCCAGGTCACGACGAGCATCCGCGTGCTTCCGAATCCCGTCGGCGACGTCGTCAGCGTTCTTCTTCAGGGACTGTCCGACGTCGCGGAGAGTCTTGGTCGCCACCTCCCGGAGTTCCTCGACGACGTCATCCATCTTTCTGGCCATCGAAGTTCTCCTAGGATTCGAAGAAGGGCAGGGCGGACACCTCGGCTGCGAACGTGGCGCAAAGGTCGTACTGGTCGGCGCCACAGTCGCTGAGCGCCGTGGCGATCTGCTCCATCAGGTCGTAGCTGAGCTTGGTCGCCGCGGTCGCCTCGCCGTCGGTCACGATCGGAGCCTCGGCGATCGACATGGCGAGTTCGGTGATCGTTCCTGTCAGCGGCTCGGTCACCATGCTTGCGACCTCACCCATCACCCCTTCCATCGCGATGTCGGTGGCGATATCGAGCGCCTTCTTCCGAGCGGCGATGATCGCTGCGTTGCCGACTACGCTGAGGCCTCCCGTGACCACAGCGGTCGCGGCGGCTGCAGCGATCTGTGCCGCCGTGATCGTCAGTTCGGCAATGACCTTCATCTTCAGCGCAACGATCGCATCAGCGGCGACATCGATCCCCGTTGCGACCCCGGGCAGTGCGTCGAGCAACCCGTCCATGTTGGCCGTCCGGTTATCGGTCCACGCCCTGATCAGCGCATTCACCGACTGTGCCGTGGCCCCGTCGCCGAGCTCGTTGACTCGGATCTCCAGCTCGTCGAGCGTGCCGCGAAGGTCTGACTCCAGACCTCGCAGCAGCTGTGCGGCATCGCGGACCGCGTCCTCGTTGACGTTCGGCCACTCGTACCCGAGCAGGTCGAGTACGAAATCCAACTCCCCAGGGATGGTCATCCCCACGTCTCAGCCCTCCCCGTCGTCATGCGGACATGTCATGAGCCCATGACGGGATCGGCACACGAACCCGAGCAGGAGCCACCGCGACAGATGAGGTTAGTGGAGACTCACGAGGCCGGACAGGGAATTTCCGAGATGTTCCGACCGGTCAGGCATTCGTCAGGGAAGGCGCTCCAGGAGGTCGCCGATCTCGACGCGGGCGCCGGTGTAGAAGGGCACCTCTTCGCGTACGTGACGGCGGGTCTCGGAGCCGCGCAGGTGACGCATCAGGTCGACGATGCGGGAGAGGTCGTCGGCCTCGAAGGCCAGCATCCACTCGTAGTCGCCGAGCGCGAAGGACGGCACGGTGTTGGCGCGCACGTCCGGGTAGTCGCGGGCCATCTGGCCGTGCTCCGCGAGGAGGCGGCGGCGCTCCTTGTCGTCGAGCAGATACCACTCGTAGGAGCGGATGAACGGGTAGACCGCGACGTAGTCGTGGGTGCGCTCGTCGGCGAGGAACGCCGGCAGGTGGCTCCGGTTGAACTCGGCGGGGCGGTGCAGCGCCATCTGCGACCAGATCGGCACCAGCCGGCCACCGAAGGCGGTGCGGCGCAGGCGGTGGTAGGCCGACTGCAGCTTGTCGGAGGAGGCAGCGTGCAGCCAGAACATCACGTCGGCGTCGGCACGCAGGCCCGCGACGTCGTAGGTGCCACGCACCACGATGTCCTCGCCGGCGAAGGCTGCGAAGAGCTCCTCGACCTCGACGGCCTCGGCCTTGCGGTCGGCGTCACCGAGGGTCTCTTCGAGGGAGAAGACCGACCACATCGTGTAGCGGATGGTCTCGTTGAGCTCGTTGATCTTGGCTGCGTTGGACTTGATGTCGGCCTGCGGATCGGTCATGTCCCTATTTTGCGCTACCCCCGGTCGCCGATCCCCGCCGGGCTCTATCGGCTGGCCTCTATGGTGTGGGCATGCTGCCGCTGCGTACCCGAATTTTCGCCTTCCTCCAGGAGCGCTTGGTCAAGGCACCGCTGAACGCCGAGGAGATGATCGCCCTCCGCGCCCAGCGCGAGGGGTTCCGGACCGGGCCGGTCACCGCGTTCCTCTTCGGTCGTCCCGCGGACGTCGAGGTCAAGGAGACGTACGTCGACGGGCGCCGCTTCGCGATCTACACGCCCCGGGGCGTCGGCGAGGGTGCGCCGGTCATCATCAACTTCCACGGCGGTGGCTGGTGTCTCGGGACTCCCGAGCAGAGCGCCTGGGTCTCGTCGAACGTGGCGGCGGAGACGGGCGCGATCGTGGTCGCGCCGTCCTACCGGCTGGCGCCGGAGCATCCGTTCCCGGCCGCGGTCGAGGATGCCTGGTCGGCTCTGGAATGGGTCGCGAAGAATGCCGCTGACCTGGGCGGAGACCCCTCACGCATCGCCGTGATGGGCGACAGCGCCGGCGGCAACCTGGCGGCCGTGGTCTCGCTGCTGGCGCGTGACGCGGGCGGGCCCGCCATCGGTGCGCAGGTGCTGATCTACCCGGCGGTGGAGATGTACGAGAAGTTCCCCTCCGAGGCGGCCAACGCCAACGGGCCGGTGCTCACCTCGACGCAGATGAGCACGTTCGGCCACCTCTACATGGGCGAGCGCTACGGGGACGAGTCGTGGCAGGCCTCGCCGCTGCGTGCCTCCTCGCACGCCGACCTGCCGCCGGCCCACATCCTCACGGCGCTGCACGACCCGATCCGCGACCACGGCACCCGGTATGCGGATGCCCTCCGTGCTGCCGGGACGCCGGTCTCCCTCGTCGACTACGACACCGCGTTCCACGGGTTCATGGCGCTGCCCGGGGTCGCGCCGGCGGCGCGCGAGGCACTCGACGGGATCATCGAGTTCCTGCGCACGACGCTGGTCGAGCCCGGCGAGCGCTAGCGAGCCGGTGTCGACCAGCGGTCAGGCGAGCTCGGCCGCGGCGCGATGAGCCGAGCCGATCGTGGCGGGAATCCCGACGCCGTCGTAGGAGGCCCCGGCGAGGGCCAGACCGGGTACGCCGCGGAGTCCTTGACGGATGCGGGCGACGCGGTCGAGGTGGCCGACCGGATACTGCGGCAGCGCGTCGGTCCAGCGCTGGATGTGCACGTCCGTCGGCTTCGCGGTGATACCCGCGATCTGCTCGAGGGCTCCGAGCGAGTCGGCGACAAGACGGTCGTCGTCGTCCGAGGGCGGCTCGCCGTGGCGCCCGATGGAGGTACGCAGGTAGTTGCCGCGCTCCCCCACCCACGCCCACTTGGCGAAGGAGAAGGTGGAGGCCTTGATCGCGCACTCCTCGACCGGCGGGACCAGGAAACCTGACTTCCCGGCGAGCTCCGCGGGGAGGTCGGGGAAGGCGAAGGTCACCACGGCGACGCTCGCGGTCTCGATCCCGGACAGCTCGCGGGCGACCGATGGCGCGGTCGAGCGGAGCAGCTTCGCAGCGACCGGCGCGGGAGTCGCAACCACGACGGCGTCGGCCGCTTCGACCTCGTTGCCGATCTCGATCAAAAAACCCTGCAGCGTGCGCGTGACCGTGTCGACCTTCACGTTGAACCGGACGTCCAGCCCCTCGGCGAGGGTCGCGGGCAACCCGGACATCCCGCCGTCGATCCCGGCGAACACCGGGACGTTCGAGCTCGGGAGCGCGGCTGCGGCCTCGAGCAACGATCCCTTCTCGGCCAGCATGAACAGCTGCGGGGCCGCCGCCTTCACCGAGATCGCGCGGGCGTGACCGGCGTAGACCCCCGCCAGCAACGGGTCTGCCAGCCGATCGGCCGTCTCGTCCCCGAAGCGCGAGGCGATGAAGTCACCGACCGAGATGTCCTCGTCGGTCTTGGCGGGTGGGAGCGTGGGTTCGCGGCGTACGACCTCCAGGGTCTCCTCGGAGAGAACCCCGGACGCCTCCAGTGCGGCCAGGTCGAGAGGCACGCCCATGATCGAGCGCGGGATCGGCCGCAGCTCGCCGCGCGACCAGATCGACGACTTCGCATCCGTGGGGTGCACCACTTCGAGCCCGAGCTCCTGCGCGAGCGAGACCCCTTCGGGCCGGCGGTTGAGCATCGCCTCGGCACCGACGTCGACCACCTGCCCGGCCACGGACTCGCCGCGGATCTTTCCGCCGACCCGGTCGGATGCCTCCAGCACCGTGACCCGGTGGCCCTTCAGGGACAGATCGCGGGCCGCGGTCAGCCCGGCGATCCCTGCTCCGACGACGATGACACGCACAGGAGAATTCTCGCATCCCGCTGATCGCCGGGATCAGGTGAGCCGCTCGACCGCTTCCTTGGCTTCGAGCAGCCCGGCACCGGTCGCCTCCCGGTAGAGCTTGATCGCCTCGATCTTCTTGCCCGCACGCACCAGTGCGACGACCTCGTCCTGGCGCGGCGCCGGCGGCTCCTCCAGCCCGGCCTGCTTCAGCAGCAGACCGACCTTGTCCTCGAGTCTGTCGAGCCGGCGCCCGATCTCCGTCCTGGTCCTCTTCTGCGACGAATCGATCGCGTAGATCAGGAGCAGGGCGGCAATGAGGACGGCACCGATGGTTTCCACACCCGAACCCTAACCACCGCCGAGACGTCACTCGCGTCGGCCGAGATGGCACCGGATTGCCATCTCGGCCGACGCACGTGACGTCTCGGCCGACGTACGTGACGTCTCGGCCGACCTACGTGACGTCTCGGCGGGGGTGGGTCAGCCGGCGAGACGGCCGAAGTTGGAGCGGTGGAAGACGAGGGGCTGGCCGGCGCCGTGGTCGGCGGCGTGGAGCCGGAGGAGTACGACGATGTGGTCGCCGGCCTCGACCTCGCGATAGACGGTGCAGTCGAACTGCGCCAGACCCTCGTCGAGCGTCAGCGCCCCGTCGGAGGACGCGCTGACGACGAGTCCGTCGAAGCGGGAGTCGACGGGGCCGGCGAGCTGACGGCAGACCTCGCCGTGGTGCTCGGCGAGAACGGTGACCCCCAGGTGCGAGGAGCGCCGCAGGTCGGGCCACGTCTTCGAGGTCCGGGCCACGGAGAAGGAGACCAGGGGCGGGTCCAGGGACACCGAGGTGAACGAGGACGCGGCCAGACCGACGGGGCGCCCGTCGACGACGGCGGCGACCGCCACCACCCCGCTGGGGAAGACCCCGAAGGCCTGCCGCAGCGCGGCCGGGTCGAGATCCTGGTTCGTACGCAGCGGAATGGTCATCACGCCACCACCTCTCTCGCGGGCACTGCCCGCGCCTCGTCCACCGCCGTGTCCCGCAGCCTCTCGCCACGGGTCTCCGGCAGCAGCCACATGCAGGTCAGACTGATCACGGCGACCACGACGTTGTAGCCGGCTACCCACCACAGTGTGCGGTCGTCGGAGAGCGCCACCAGGCCGGCCGCGATCAGCGGCGTCAGCCCGGACGCCACCACTCCGGAGATCTGGTAGAGCGCGTTGAGCGCGGAGAACCGGTAGCGGGTGTCGAACAGCTCGCTCCAGAACGCCGCCAGCGGTCCGTAGACGGTGCCGTAGACCAGGCCCAGCCCACCGACGAAGGCTGCCACCGACGGCACCACCGCACCGGACTGCACCGCGGCCGCGACCGGGAAGGCGATCACCAGCCCGAGCACGGCCCCCACGGTGTAGACCGGCCGCCGGCCGAACCGGTCGCTCAGCGCTCCGGAGACGACGGTCATGACCACACCCAGCAGTGCGCCGGCCATGATCGCGTTGAGCACCACCGACCGGCTCAGACCCGCGTCCGCCACCGCGTAGGAGAGCAGGAAGACCGAGTAGAGGTTGTAGGTGAACCCCTCCACGAACCGGGTCCCCATGCCGAGCAGCAACGTGCGCGGCTGACGCCGGAAGAGCTCGCCGACCGGCAGCTTGGAGACCTTCTTCTCCGCCTGCACCTCTTGAAACGACGGCGTCTCCATGATCGAGAGCCGGATCCAGGCGCCGATGGCGAGCAGCACGATCGAGATCAGGAAGCAGACCCGCCACCCCCACGCGAGGAACGCCGCGTCGGGCAGCTGCGAGGCCAACGCGAACGCCCCGGAGGCGAGCACCAGCCCGCCCGGGACACCGATGTGCGCGAAGCTTCCGTAGAGTCCGCGACGCCCGGCCGGGGCGTACTCAGTGGCCAGCAGCACCGCGCCGCCGTACTCACCGCCGACCCCGATCCCCTGCGCGATCCGCAGCACCACGAGCGCGATCGGGGCGAGCACCCCGATGGAGTCGTACGTCGGGAGCAGCCCGACCAGCGACGTACCCACGCCCATGATCACGAGCGTCCAGATCAGCATGGTCTTGCGACCGATCCGGTCGCCGAAGTGCCCGAAGATCAGGCCACCGACGGGGCGGGCCAGGAACCCGACAGCGAAGGTGCCGAAGGAGGCGAAGGTCGCGGCGGTGCCGCTGAGCCCGTTGAAGTAGAGCTTGTCGAAGACGAGGCCGGCGGCGGTGCCGTAGAGGAAGAAGTCGTACCACTCGATGGTCGCGCCGACCGAGGCCGCGAGCGCGACCCGCCTCGGGTTCGCCGTAGCCGCAGACATCGGGATCCTCCTCACTGGGCCGCGGCGCCGAACGGCACCGCCGCCCCTCGACCGGCGACCGGGGCGGGGTGGGACCACAGGCCGCGCCGGGCGAGCTCGGGCAGGACGCCTTCGCCGAACCAGTAGGACTCCTCCAGGTGCGGGTAGCCGGAGAGCACGAACTCGGAGATCCCGACGGCGTGGTAGGCCTCGATCAGGTCGGCGATCTCGGTGTAGGAGCCGACGAGCGCGGTCCCGGCGCCACCACGGACCAGTCCGATCCCGGCCCACAGGTTGGGGTGGATCTCGAGCCCGTCGCGCGAGCCCTGGTTGAGCTCGAGCATCCGCCGCTGACCTTCGGAGGCGCTGCGGGAGAGGCCCGCCTGGACCCGCTCGATGTCCTCGTCGGAGATGTTCGCCAGCAGCCGGGCGGCCTCAGCCCACGCGTCCGACGAGGTCTCGCGGGCGATCGAGTGCAGCCGGATCCCGAAGCGGAGCTCGCGGCCGCGGTCAGCGGCCAGCTTCTGCACCTTGGCGATCTTCTCCGCAACCGCGGCCGGCGGCTCGCCCCAGGTCAGGTAGACGTCGGCGTAGTCGGCGGCGACCTCCAGCGCGGCAGGCGAGGAGCCGCCGAAGTAGACGTCCGGGACCGGCGTCGGCCGCTGCTCGAGCCGGGCGTTCTCCACCGAGAGATGCGCCCCGGAGAAGGTCACCGTCTCCCCCGCCCACAGCCGGCGGACGATGTGCAGGAACTCCCCGCACCGCTCGTACCGCTCGTCCTTGGCCAGGAAGTCGCCGTACATCCGCTGCTCGTGGTCCTCACCTCCGGTGACGACGTTGAGGAGCAGCCGCTGCCCGGACAGGTTCTGGAAGGTGCCCGCCATCTGTGCGGCCAGGTAGGGCGAGACCGAGTCGGGTCGGAAGGCGACCAGGAACTTCAGCCGCTCCGAGAGGGAGCTGAGCATCGCGGTCGTCACCCAGGCGTCCTCGCACCATGCCCCGGTCGGCGTCAGCGCCGCCTCGAAGCCGAGCTGCTCGGCGCTGCGAGCGATCTGGCCGAGGTACGGCACCGTCGCCGGACGGCCCGAGGCCAGCGGGCTGACGCCGTGACCACCGCCGATCACGTGGCGCCCGTCGCCGCCGTTGGTCGGGAGGAACCAGTGGAACTTGAGCATCTTCGTCGCTGCCTTTCACGTGGGGATGGGGGATGTCAGATCTGTCCGTGCCGTGGCGGCGGGGTGCCGTCGACGGCCCACCGGCCGAGGTGCTGGACCTTCCAGGCGGCCGGGTCGTGGAGGGTGTGGGTGCGGGCGTTGCGCCAGTGGCGGTCGAGGTTGGTCGACGTCAGCGCCGCGCGGGTGCCAGAGACCTCGAGCAGCCGGCTGGAGACGTCGACCGACACCTTCGCCGTCGACGCGCGTGCGGCCGCCACGGCCAAGCTCGCCCGCGCGGCCGATTCCTCGGTGAGGTCCGCGTCGGCCTCGTCCACGCGTCGCGCGGCCTCGACGAGGAGCGCCTCGGCGCCGCGTACGGCCAGCTCCATCTCGCCGAAGGCGTGCACGACCAGCGGGTCCCGTGCCGCCGTCTCGGCGCCGGCGATCGTGATCGCGTCGGGATGTGGACGGGACTTCGTGCGAACGAACTCGGCGGCCTCGTCCAGCGCCCGCCGGGCGATCCCCGCGTCGATGGCCGCGTGCAGCAGCTGCGCGAAAGCGCCGTAGGTCGTCGGTACCTCGAAGGTGACCGCGAACGGCGTCACCCACTCCTCCGGGACGACGACGTCGGTGAGGCGCACGGTCCCGGACCCGGTCGTACGCTGCCCGACGGCGTCCCAGTCGTCGATGATCTCGACCCCGTCGGTGCCGGCACGGACCCAGGCCACGTGCAGCGGTCCGTCGACGTCCAGATGGGTCAGCACCGCGAGGTAGTCGGCGAAGAGCGAGCCGGTGCAGTAGAACTTCTCGCCGTTCAGCCGCCACTCCCCCGGCTCCCGAGCCGGCGTGAGGGTGGTGCGGATGTCCCGCACGTGCTTGGTCCCGAACTCCGACTGCGCGTTGGCGACCAGCGCCCCGGCGCGGACCTCGCTGTAGATCCGCTGCTGCTGTTCCCGCGTGCCGTTCAGCCGGAGCTGGTTCAGGAAGACGAAGTGGCTGTGCGGCACCTGGCCGACGTTGGGATCGCCCCAGGAGACCAGCCGGAACACCTCTGCCACGGTCGTGGCCGGGAGCTCGGGACCGCCGAACTCGAGGGGCACGGTCAGCGCGCCGAGCCCGGCGGCGGCGTACGCCTTGATCTGGTCGTGGGGCAGCGCCCGGACCCGATCGCGTCCGCCGTCGCCGAGGGCGAGCTCGTCGGCCAGCCTCCGCGCCACCAGCGGTGCGGTCTCGGCATCGAGTCGGGCGATCTCGGTGGTGCTCAAGCCACGGACTCCAGCTGCTGCGCCTCGAGCTCGCGCACGATCGGAAGGACGCGCTGACCGAAGTACTCCACGTCCTCGAGGTAGTGCAGGAAGCCGCCGAGAATCAGGTCGGCGCCGGCCCTCTTGAGCTCGACGATCCGTTCGGCGACCTGCTCAGGCGTGCCGATCAGTCCGGTCCGGAAGCCGTCGTTGTACTGCACCAGGTCCTCGAAGCTGGAGTCCTGCCACATCCCGGTCTTGTCGCCGGTCGACTGGCCGGCCTGCTTGACCGCGGAGCCGAAGCCCTCGACGGCCTCCCGGTCGGCCTTGTCGATGATCTCGCGCAGGGTGTCCTTCGCCTCCTTCTCGGTATCACGGGCGACGATGAAGCCGTTGATCCCGAACCGGACCCGGCGTCCCAGCGGTCCGGCGACCGCGTTGACGTCCTTGATCTGCGCGGCCAGGCCCTCGGGGGTGTTGCCGTTGGCGAAGTACCAGTCCGAGACGCGGCCGGCCATCGCCTTGGCGTCGGAGGAGTTGCCGCCCTGGAAGATCTCCGGGTGCGGCCGGCCCTCGCTGGCCAGCGGCTTCGGCTTCAGGTCGAAGTCGTGCAGCCGGTAGAAGTCGCCGTTGAGCTCGGCGGCGTCGCTCGTCCAGATCTCGCGCAGGTAGCGGATGAACTCCTCCGAGCGGCGGTAGCGCTCGCCGTGCTCGAGCCACGGCTCGCCGAGCTGGGTGAACTCGTTCTTGAACCAGCCGGAGACGACATTCACCGCGGCACGACCGCCGGAGATGTGGTCGGCGGTGGCCAAGAACTTGGCGAGTACGCCGGGCTGCCAGAGCCCCGGGTGGACGGCGGCGATCACCTTGAGCCGCTCGGTGGCCAGCAGCAGCGCGAGGGAGAACGAGGTGGACTCGTGCTGGTAGGCCGCACCGTAGGAGGCCATGTAGCGCACCTGGGACAGGGCGTACTCGAAGCCGTTGTTCTCGGCCAGCTGCGCGAGCTTCTTGTTGTAGTCGTAGCTCCAGTCGGTGCGCTGCTCGATCTTGCTCACCACCAGGCCGCCGCTGACGTTGGGCACCCAGTAGGCGAACTTCAGGGGCTCGGTTGCCGGTGAAGTCATGCTGGTCTCCTTGGGTCGCTAATGTCTACTAAACTTATCTGATTAAACAGGTGACGGGGACCGGGTCTTCCGATGCGGACCACCGGCCGTGCTGATCAGTGGCCCAGATCCCGTGATAGGCGCCGCCTATCAGGCGGCGCCGGGGCGCGAGGCCCTACAGATCACCGAAGGCCGGCTCACGTGTACCAAGTCGGCGCGGGGATCTCCCCGAGCAGCGCGTAGCGACCCACCTCGGCCCGCTTGTGCGCCACCGGGTCGTGCAGCGAGTGGGTGCGGATGTTGCGCCAGAAGATGTCCAGGCCAACCTTGTTGGACGTCGCCCGGGCGCCGGTGAGGTCGTAGACCTTGGTGCCGATCTCGAGGCCGACGTCTATCGCGACCTGCTTGGCCGCGGCGATCACGACGGCCGCCTCACCACGCTCCTGCTCGGTGACCTCGTCAGCATGGGAGTTGATGGCCTCGATCAGGCCGGCCGCCCGTTCGGCCAGCGCCTGGGCCGCCCACAGCTTCGAGGTCAGGTCGCCGTACGCCTCCTGGATGTAGAACTCCTCGCTCCCCGTCTCCTTGACGTCTCCGGCGTAGGGCCAGGCGCGGGTCGTGTCGCGGGTGTAGGTCGCGGCAGTAGTCAGCGCACCCTCCGCGATGCCGAGGTAGAAGTTGGTGAAGACGAGCTGGATGATCGGCACGTTGAGGGTGTTGTAGACCCGCGGGAGGAACTCGTACGTCCCGTCCTCCTGCTTCACGTAGCCGGCCGCGGACTCCCAGGGGACCCGCACGCCGTTGATCTCGACGGCGCCGGACTCGGTGAGCCGCTGGCCGAGGTTGTCCCAGTCGCCGGCGAAGACGATGGCCTCCTGCTGGGTCGGGACGATCGCGAAGACATGCTTCTCGGTGCCCTCGATGACACCTTCGAGCACGGTCAGGTCGGAGATCCGACCGCCGGTCGAGAACGACTTGCGGCCGGTGAAGACGAGCTCGTCACCCTCGACCCTGATCACCAGGTCGTCGTCGCGCGGGTTGACCGCGCCGCCGAAGAAGAAGTTGTTCTCGGTGTAGAGCTGCTCGACGGCGGCGATCTGCTCCGGGGTGCCGACCAACCGCGCCGCCCAGGCCCACAGGTAGTGATAGCCGAGCAGCTGCCCGATCGAGCCGTCGCCCGCGGCGACCGCCCGGATCACACGCAGCGCGGTCGTCCAGTCCTGGCCGGCGCCGCCGTGCTCGGCAGGGCCGAGCAGAGTGACCAGGCCGGCCTCCTTGAGCAGGTTCACCTCATACGTCGGGACCTGGTTGGCCCGGTCGCGGGCGACCGCGTCCACGGAGAGCCTGGTGGCCACCTCGCGGGCACGGTCGACCCAGCCCTCCGGGGTCGTGGGTGCCGCGCCGAACTCCGCGGCGTTGCGTACAGCTTCGGTTGTCATCGCGCCCTCTCATGTCTTGCGTCGTGGATGTTTCCGTCTTTAGTCGACTAAGTTACTGGAGAATGAGTGATGTGAAGCGGGCTGGACGCCAGCGATCACCGATCACCCGCTCGGGATGACCGATCACCGACCGACGAGAGGACAGCGTGAGGATCGAGCAGCTGGAGTACATCGCGGCCGTGACCCAGTACGGCTCGCTGCGCCGCGCCAGCGAGCAGCTCCACATCTCCCAGCCCGCCCTGAGCGAGGCGATCACCAAGCTCGAGCGCGAGCTCGGCGTGACCCTGCTCGACCGGCGCCGCGCCGGGGCGCGGATCAGCCGCGAGGGGCAGGAGCTGCTGCACTCGATGGCCGACGTACTGGAGGCCGTCGACCGCCTCCGCCTGGCCGCCGGCGACCAGAACGCCGGGGTCAGCTCGGTACGGGTCGGCACGGTCCACGCCGGCACCTCGACCGTGCTGCTACCGACGCTGCGGAGATTCGCGGACGAGCATCCGCGCACGAGCGTCGAGGTGCGCACGATGGTGCAGGAGGACATCTACCTCGCCCTGGCCGAGGGCACGATCGACATCGGCCTGGTCAACCTGCTCGACGGCGACGACCTGCCGCCGACGGTCGAGGGCACCGTGCTTCTCCATGGACAGCCGATCGTCGTGCTGCCCGCTGGCCACCCGTTCGCGTCCCGCGACGAGATCACCGTCGACGAGCTCCGCGGGGAACCGTTCGTCGGCATGCGCTCGGGCTACCTGATGTATCGCTTCGCCCACCGGGTCTTCGGCCGCGACCTCCCCCACCACTGGCACGCCACCGATGGCGCCGAGATGGGCAAGATGATGGTCGGCGAGGGCCTCGGGCTCACCCTGCTCCCCGACTACAGCGTCGTCGGCGACCCGCGTGAGACCGGCGGGCACATCACCGTACGTCCCCTCGCCGGAGATCGCTCGCGCGTCACGATGGTCGCGGTGCGACGGCACAACGCACGTACGACCTCGGGGGCGCGCAGCCTCCTCGACCTGCTGGCCGAGACCGCCGCCCGCGCTCAGCCGTCTCGGACTCAGCCCTCTCGGACTCAGCCCTCGGCCGGCTCGTAGCTCTGCACGAACTCGGTGAGCCGGGCGAGCTGGTCGGGGTCGGTGGTCGGGATGACGCCGTGGCCGAGGTTGAAGATGTGGCCCTTGGCGCGCCGCCCGGTCTCGATGATCCTCCCGGCCTGCTCGAGCATCACCTCGGTGGGCGCGAAGACGAGGGCGGGGTCGAGGTTGCCCTGGACTCCGAAGTCGTCGCCGAGCTGGGTGATCGCCCAGTCCAGCGGCGTACGCCAGTCGACACCGACGACCTCGGCACCGGCGCTGCCCATCAGCGGAAGGAGCATGGCGGAGTTGACGCCGAAGTGGATCCGCGGGACGCCGAGCTCGCCGATCCGGGTCAACACCTCCGCGGAGTAGGGCAGCACGTGGCGCTCGTAGTCGGCGGGCGTGCAGGCACCGGCCCAGGAGTCGAAGAGCTGCACCGCAGAGGCACCCGCGCGGACCTGGACCTCCAGGAACGCGCCGGAGATGCCGGCGATCTTGCGCATCAGGGCGTCCCACACGTCGGGAGCACCGAACATGAGCGCCTTGGTCTTGGCGTACTCCTTCGAGGGGCCGCCCTCGACCAGGTAGGAAGCCACCGTGAACGGGGCGCCGGCGAAGCCGATCAGCGGGGTGCCGCCGTTGATGCCGGCCAGCTCACCGGTGAGGTTCTGGACGGCCTCAGCGATGTAGGGGACATGCTCCGGCGTCAGATCCGGGATCGCCTCCACGTCGGCCAGCGTGCGCACCGGGTTGGCGATCACCGGGCCGACACCGGGCTTGATGTCGAGGTCGACCCCGACAGCCTTCAGCGGCAGCACGATGTCGGAGAAGAAGATGGCCGCGTCGACCCCGTAGCGACGTACGGGCTGGAGGGTGATCTCGGTGATCAGCTCCGCGTTCTGGCAGGACTCGAGCATCCCGATGCCCTCGCGGACCTTCAGGTACTCGGGCAGCGAGCGGCCGGCCTGACGCATGAACCACACCGGCGTACGACTCGGCTTCCGCCCTGCCAGCGCCTGCAGGAACGGAGAGGATGCGAGCGCGTCGGAGGTGCTGATCTCAACCACACAGCAATGGTCCCACCCGGCGCGGCGTGTACGCACATCGCGAATCGCGGAGAAGACATACGCTGTTCACATGGTCGTCCGTGGAGAGTCGCGTCCCACCGCGGGACCGGAGAGCGCCCCGGCCGCGTTCCGGTCTGCCGCGGAAGGCCTGCGCGCCGCGACCTTCCGGCCCGAGGTGCTGGCCGAGGAGATGCCGGCGCCCCAGCGGATCGCTCCGCACGCCGCGGCGTTGTCGGCCGATGTGACCGTCGGCGACGTGGACGTGGCGACCGGGCGGCTGATCCTGCTGCACGATCCCGACGGCAACGATGCCTGGGGCACGGTGGGCGGCCTTCCCGGGACGTTCCGGCTGGTGGCGTACGCCCGCGCTGACATCGATGTCGAGCACATCAGCGACCCGCTGCTGGGCGAGGTCGGCTGGTCCTGGCTCCTCGACGCCCTGTCCGGTCACGGTGCAGAGCACGTCGCCGCCGCAGGCACCGTGACCCGGGTCGCCACCGAGTCCTACGGCGGGATGGCCGACGAGGACGGCACCGCCCAGATCGAGATCCGCGCCTCCTGGACGCCGGTAGGACCGGCCTCGGGCGACCTAGACCTACGGCCGCACACCGAGGCCTGGGGCGAGCTGCTCTGCACGGCCGCGGGCCTACCTCCGGTGCCGGAGGGTGTCACCGTCATGCCGAGCCGACGCGGGCAGCGAGGCGCGTGATCAAGCCTCAGCGAGAGACCCAAGGGATCAGCGCGCCGCCGCGTCCGTATCCTTGCGCGTGCGCAACGGAGGTGGCGGCGTGATCGAGGAGCCAGAGACAGACCAAGAAGACGCGGCGGAGACGCAAGAGGAATCCGCCCCGGCACCGCTGCTGACCCTGCGCGACGGCCTGCCTCCGGTCACCGACACCGACGAAGGTCTGGCCAAGGCTGCCGCGGCCATCGCAGCGGGCACCGGTCCGGTGGGGATCGACGCCGAGCGCGCCTCCGGTTACCGCTACTCGAACCGCGCCTACCTGATCCAGCTGCGCCGCGAAGGCTCCGGGATCTGGTTGATCGACCCGATCGGGCTGACCACGATGCAGCCGCTGATCGATGCGCTCGAGGGCACCGAGTGGATCCTGCACGCCGCCACCCAGGACCTCCCCTGCCTCAGCGACCTCGGCCTGCATCCTTCGGCCCTGTTCGACACCGAGCTCGCCGGACGCCTGCTGGGCTATCCGCGCGTCGGGCTCGGCACCCTGGTCGAGACGGTGCTCGGCTTCACCATGCTCAAGGAGCACTCTGCGGCCGACTGGTCGACCCGGCCGCTACCGGAAGCCTGGCTGGAGTACGCCGCGCTCGACGTCGAGGTGCTGGTCGAGCTGCGCGACGCGCTGGCCGCGGAGCTCGTCGCCGCAGGGAAAGACACCTGGGCTCGCCAGGAGTTCGACTGGCTGCGCGGCTTCGAGGCGCCGGTGCGTACCGACGCCTGGCGGCGCACCTCTGGCATGCACCGGGTCCGCGGCCGCCGCGGTCTCGCCGCGGTGCGCGAGCTGTGGACCGAGCGCGACCGGATCGCTCAGCAGCGCGACGTGACCCCGAGCCGGATCATCCCCGACGCCGCGATCGTCGCCGCCGCGCAGGACCTCCCGCAGGACAAGGCCGCGCTGCTCGGGCTGAAGGGCTTCCACGGCCGTGGCGCCGAGCGCTACGTGACCTCCTGGGTGAAGGCACTCAACCGCGCGGTCACGATGGAGGAGGACGAGCTCCCGGTGCGGTCGCCGCGCTCCGAGGGTCCTCCCCCGCCGCGCGCGTGGGCGGACAAGGATCCCGTTGCCGCGCGCCGTCTCACGTTGGCGCGTGAGTCCGTGAACGCCCTCGCCGAGGCCCGCAACCTTCCGGCCGAGAACCTGCTCACCCCCGACTTCCTACGCCGCGCCATGTGGGCGCCCCCGAAGTCCCGCGACCCCGGCGCCCTCCTCGACGGCGTCATCGAGATCCTCTCCGGCTTCGGCGCCCGCGGATGGCAGATCGCTCTCACCGCCCCGCTGCTCACCGACGCCGTGCTCCACGCCGAGACGAACTGAGCGAGGCCGAGACGTCACTCGCGTCGGCCGAAGCGTCACTCGCGTCGGCCGAAGCGTCACCGGGTGACGTTTCGGCCGACCTACGTGACGTCTCGGCCGACGTGAGTGACGTCTCGGCGCGGGAGGGTTACGAGCTCGGCGCGGGCGAGGTGGAGGGCGAGGGCGAGGCGGCGGGCGTCGGCTGCGGGAAGACGGTCTTGGAGAGCTCGTCGATCTGCGCCGCGAAGTCCTCGATCTGGTCTGTCTCGGCAGCAGCCAAGGCGCCTCGTACGGCGGGGGCTGCCACCTTCTGCAGCTGAGCGAGCTGGGTGGCCTCCGGGAGGACCTGCATGTCGCGCACGGTGTCGGTGAAGATCCGGGCGTTCTTGGGGTTGCGCTCCGGCTGGGTGAAGACCGGGGCGTAGCCGACCTCGGAGTTCACCGGCACGAAGTGGCCGGTGCGGACCATCTTGACGACCGACTCGGTCGAGATGAGGTAGCTGAGGAAGTCGGCGGCGGCGTCGGGGTCGACGGTCTCCGCGCCCATGCACAGCCCGGCGTAGTCGCCGGTGGTGCCGTTGCCACCAGGCATCGGCATCACGTCCCACTCCATCCCCTCGGTCGCCCGAAGGTCGGAGACCAGCGACCGGTCCCCGACCAGCGCGACCAGGCGGCCCTGCTTGAAGGCCTGGAACGGGGTGCGCCCGCCGAGGTCCTTCGAGGTGGCCAGCACGTTGGGCTGGTTGAGCGCCCCGACCAGCTCCTCGTACGCACCGGCCGAGTCCCCCAGCGCGGTGGTCGTCGGGGCCAGCGGGTCGTCGAAGAGGGTGGCACCGGCGCCCGCGAGCCAGGGCATCAACGCGGAGAGGTTCTGCTCGACGTAGGTGCCCCGGACGCCCTTGTTGTGCTCGGCGGCGTAGGTCATGGCCGAACCGAACTGCTCGAGGGTCCAGCCACGCAGGGAGCCATCGGCCCGGACGCTGGGCGTGGGCAGACCCTCCTTCTTCATGGCCTCGAAGTCGATCAGCCCGGTGTTGACGTAGACGACCTGCGGCGAGACGGAGTAGGGCATGCACTCGAGGCGGCGGTCGACGGAGAAGTCCTCCATCGCCTCGCGGGAGTACTTGTCACCGAAGTCGACGTTGCGGGCCTCGAGCAGGGTGTCCACCGGCTGGATCGACTTGTCCTCGGCGAACTTCACGACGTCGGCGCGCGGTGTCAGCACGACATCGACCTTCTCGCCGCTGTCGATCGCCGCGGTGAGCTGATCCGCGGTCGGCCAGGACTTCACCTCGACGGTGACGTTGGGAACGTCCTGGGTGTATTCGGCAGCCAGCTGCTTGTAGGTGTCGACCAGCGTCTTGTGACCGGAGACCCCGAAGACGAGCTTCACCTTCGCAGGGGCCTTCGTCGTCGTCGGGCTCGGCGAAGGCTTCGCGGCCGGCTCACCACCGCATGCCGCGAGGGAGGCCGAGAGAACCGTCACCAGAAGTGCCGTTGCCAGCCGCTTGCGCCGCACCATTTCCTCCATCTCAACACCAGGACCGGGTCTGTGATGGAACCACAGACCCGGTTTACCAGCGATTCACTTTACGATACGTACCTGGACACTTCCTGAGAAGAACGCCTCAGGACGGCCTCAGGCGAGGTGATCCCGTGCGGCCTTGATCACATCGTCGAAGATCACCTTGGTCAGCACATCACCCTCACGGCGTACGTCGGCCGGATCCATCCGGATCAGCCGGTCCAGGCGGACCTCGGAGGGCCGGCCCTGGCGGTCCCAGCCGCCGGTGCCGACATCCATCCAGTGGCGACCGTGCCGGGCTTCCTGCGCCTCGTCACGGTCGTGGTCCTTGCTGGTCAAAATCAGGCAGAGGAGTACGCCGGCCCGCTGGCCGATCACCAGGACCGGTCGGTCCTTGCCCTGGGTCTCGTCGTCCTCGTACGGCACCCAGCCCCAGACGACCTCGCCCGGGTCGGCGTTGCCGTCGCCGATCTCGGGTTCGTAGGAGATGGCGCCCTCGCGTGAGGCGGGCTGCGTGTCGGTCACTTCGGCTCCTTGATAGGTGGCTGGCGTCATGGCCGCCCAGCCGAGGCGCACCGGAAAAGATGATGAACACGCCGGACCGGGAGCGCCTCACGGCGCAAGGCCGCTCGAAGCGGCTGAAGTTGGGACCCGGGGCTGCCGCAGCCCGACGTGTTCAAGCACCAGTGTAACGGTGCCCCCAACCTCGGTCGCATCAGAGCGAAGAGGAGGCTACCGCACCGCTCTCAGAGAAGGCGCTGCTCGAGCTCGGCGTGACCCGCGGCCTCGAGCTGCTCGGAGAGCTGCAGCATGCTGCGTACGTTCGTAGCGGCTGCGTCCGGGTCCAGCGACGCCCGTCCGGCGGCGATGACGCGGGAGAACGCGGCAGCACGGAGGAGCACCACCGCGAAGTCGCTGCCGGCGATACCGCGCAGGACCTCGTCGACCATCGCCTTGAGCTCCTGCGGCCCTGGGGGCTCCGCCACACCGGCGACGACCTGCGCGACCTGGGCCTTCGTCCGCCCCGCCTCGAACTCACGCGCTGCGCCGACCGGATCGGCGTAGACCCAGCTGCGGAGCAGGTAGAGCCGCCACAGGCAGCCGGCCAACGACTCCGCGGGCGAGCTCGACCACACCTCTGCGATCGTCTCGATGCCCTCGGACTCGGCCAGGTGGAGGATCCGCTCGACGACCGCCGGGTCGTCGCTCTCCCGCGCGCCGCGCACGAGGGCGGTCGCCGCCGCGTCGGCCGCCTCCTGCACCAGGGCAGGGTCGTCGCCCCCGAGGATGGAGTCGAAGAAGCCGTCCCCGGGACGCATCGGCGAATGAAACTCTCTGGGCATCGACTCGAGCGTACCGGCCACCGCCCACGTGTAACACGTCGTTCGTAGTACTACTCGCCCTATCAGAACGACCGGACAGTACGACAAACAGCGTGTTACACACCGAGTTACACCCACGCCGACGGTGGTCCCCGCGCTAACCCAGCAGCTTGCGGATCCGCGCGTCGGACACCTTCGCGGCGGTGCCGAGCTGCTGGGCCCAGAGCTGGACCCGGTACTCCTCGAGCATCCACCGCACCTGCCGCAACCTCGCCCCCGGCGGCCGGCCCTCGGCCAGCGCGGCAACCTGGTGGAGGTAGGCGTCCTGGAGGGAGGAGATCCGGTCGTGGGTCGCCCGGTCGGCGCGCAGATCGGCGTCGAGCTTGCGACGGCGTTCGACGATGGCCTTCAGATAGGTCGGATAGCGCCGGATCTGCTGCGCGCCCGCTTCCGCGACGAACCCGCGGTGCACCAGCCGCGCGAGCTGGTCCTTCATGTCGGTCAGCGCGGGCAGCTGGAACATGTCGGCCCGCCCGGAGAGAGCCTTGTCGGTCTCGCGATAGGCCTCGAGCGCCCGCATCACGTCGGCCAGGACCGCGCGGACGGCCGCGACCAGGTCGGCCGGCGTGCCGGCGGCGGCCAGGACCGCGGCGTACGCCTCCTGGGTCCGCGGCAGCGGACGGGCATCCAGCAGCTGACGGACGACGGCGGCGCGGCAGTCCTCGACGAGCTCGGCGGCACTCGGATAGGGGGATCCGGCCAGCGCGAGCTTCTCCATGGTGGAGAGCCCGTCGACGACCTCCTTGCCCACATTCGGGAGAGCGAGGAGAAGCAGGCGTACGACGCCGAGACGATGGCGCGCCTCAGCCTCCTCGGCGGATCCGGCGACGACGAGACCGACCGTCGAGCCCTCGTCGGAGAGGCACGGGAAGACCGTGACCTCATGCCCGGCACGCTTCTCGGTCACCGTCGCGGCGATGTCGCCGAAGACCCAGCTCGTCTCGCCGGTGCGGGTGTGACCGGCCGACGCCGCGACCTCCGCGATCGCGGCCTCGAACTCGCCCTCGAGCGGAGCCTTGAGCGCGTCGAGGTCCTTGCCCTTCGCCGTCTCGCGACCGTCCTCACCGACGACCCGATAGATCGGCCGTAGGTGCTCGGGCACCTTGTCCCAGTCCCAGGCCTCGCGGGGAATGTGTACGCCCGCGGTCGAGCGCGCCCAGCGCTCCAGCGCGGTCAGCAGCGGCTCCTCCCCCGGCGGCGTCTCCTTCAGGAAGGCGCGCGCCTTGTCGGGAGCGGGCACGAAGCTGACCCGCAGCGGCTTGGGAAGCGACCGGATCAGCGCGGTCACCAGCTCCTCGCGCAGCCCCGGCACCAGCCAGGAGAAGTCGTCGGCGCCGACGCGGTTGAGCGTGGCCACGGGTACGTCGATCGTCAGCCCGTCATCGGCCGCACCCGGTTCGAAGTGGTAGCTCAGCGGGAACGTGAGCGGGCCTCCACCGGGATTCTGCAGAGCCCACTCGGCCGGGAAGTCGCGCTCGCTCACCTCACCGGCAGCCTCGTTGGTGAGCATCGACAGCTCGAAGGTGAGCAGGTCGGGCGTCTCTCGCCGGGCCTGCTTCCACCACTGGTCGAAGTGGGCGCCGGAGACGATCGAGGCCGGCAGCCGGCGGTCGTAGAAGTCGAAGAGCGAGTGCTCGTCGACCACGATGTCGCGGCGCCGGGCGCGGTGCTCGAGCTCCTCGGCCTCCTCGACGAGCTTCGCGTTGTCGCGGAGGAAGCGGTGGTTCGTACGCCACTCGCCATAGACCAACGCATGCCGGATGAAGAGCTCCCGACTCAGCTCGGGATCGATCTTGCCGAAGGCGACGGGACGGTCGGCGACCAGCGGCACGCCGTAGAGAGTCACCTTCTCCCGCGCCATCACCGAGGCACGCTTCTGCGACCAGTGCGGCTCGGAGTAGGTGCGCTTGACCAGGTCACGGCCCAGCTGCTCGGCCCACTCGGGCTTGATCGCGGCGTTCTGCCGGGCCCAGAGCCGGGAGGTCTCGACGAGCTCCGCCGACATCACGAACTGCGGGTTCTTCCGGTGCAGCGCCGACCCGGGGAAGATCGCGAACTTCGCCCCGCGGGCACCCTCGTACTCCCGCGGGCCAGGCCGCCGCTTCTCCCGCGCTCGCGCCGCGTCCGCCTTCGAGTCCCGTTCCTCGAGCGCGCCGATGTGCGAGAGCAGCCCGGAGAGCAGCGCCTGATGGATCCCGTCGGCGTCGTACGTCACCTTGTCCTCGCCCGCGTCCTCGCCGGCTTCGATGACGTCGCGGTGTCCCTTGCCGAGGTCGATCTTCATCTCCCGGCACACCTGACGCAGCTGCGACTCCAGGTCCTGCCACTCCCGGACGCGTACGTAGTGCAGGAACTCCCGCTTGCACAGCCGCCGGAACGCGCTGGAGGAGAGCTCGTGCTGCTGCTGCTTCAGATAGCGCCACAGATTGAGCCAGGTGAGGAAGTCGGAGGTCTCGTCCTTGAACCGCGCGTGCAGCTGGTCGGCCTGCGCCTGCTCCTTGGGGTGGTCCTGCCCCGGCCGCTCGCGCGGGTCCTGGAGCGATAGCGCGGAAGCGACCACGATGACGTCGCGCACGCACCCGAGCCGCTCGCCCTCGAGCACCATCCGTGCCAGCCGCGGGTCGATCGGCAGCCTGGCCAGGCGACGGCCCAGCTTCGTCAGCCGCTGGCCCCGCATCGCGCCGAGCTCCTCGAGAAGCTGTACGCCGGCAGTGATGTTGCGCCGGTCCGGCGCCTCCACGAACGGGAACCGGGCGATGTCCCCCAGCCCGAGCGAGGCCATCTGCAGGATGACCGAGGCCAGGTTGGTCCGCAGGATCTCCGGGTCGGTGAACTCCGGCCGCCCGAGGAAGTCCTCCTCGGAGTAGAGCCGGATCGCGATGCCCGCCTGGACCCGCCCCGTACGCCCCGACCGCTGGTTCGCCGAGGCCTGCGAGATCGGCTCGATGGGCAGCCGCTGCACCTTGGTGCGGGCGGAGTAGCGCGAGATGCGGGCGACACCGGTGTCGACGACGTACTTGATCCCGGGGACCGTCAGCGAGGTCTCGGCGACATTGGTCGCGAGCACGATCCGGCGGCCGGTGTGGGGCGAGAAGACCCGGTGCTGGTCGGCGGCCGACAGGCGCGAGAACAGCGGGATGATCTCGACCAGACCCGTCCCGGAGCGCCCCTTGTTCAGCCCGAGCGCATCGGACAGCGCGTCGGCAGCGTCCCGGATCTCGCGCTCGCCGGGCAGGAAGACGAGAACGTCACCCGGGCCTTCGGCCGAGAGCTCCTTGACCGCGTCGACGATGGCCTCGGTCTGGTCGCGGACGACGACCTCGCCCTCTTCGTCCTCCTCGGAGAGCTCCATCAGCGGCCGGTAGCGGACCTCGACCGGATACGTACGCCCGGAGACCTCGATGATCGGCGCGGGCTCGCCCGAGGCGTCGGCGAAGTGGGCCGCGAACCGCTCCGGGTCGATCGTCGCGGAGGTGATGATCAGCTTCAGGTCCGGCCGACGCGGCAGCAGCCGGCGCAGGTAGCCGAGCAGGAAGTCGATGTTCAGCGACCGCTCGTGGGCCTCGTCGATGATGATCGTGTCGTAGCGGCGCAGGTCGCGGTCGCGCTGGAGCTCGGCGAGCAGGATGCCGTCGGTCATCAGCTTGATCCGGGAGGCGGCCGAGGACTTGTCCATGAACCGCACCTGGTAGCCGACCAGGTCACCGAGCGAGGTGTTGAGCTCGGAGGCGATCCGCTCGGCCACCGACCGTGCCGCGATCCGGCGCGGCTGGGTGTGCCCGATCAGACCGGCGGACCCGCGCCCGAGCTCCAGGCAGATCTTGGGCAGCTGCGTCGTCTTCCCCGACCCGGTCTCGCCGGCGACGATCACGACCTGGTGGTCACGGATGGCCGCGGCGATGTCCTCGCGGCGCTGGGTGACCGGAAGCTCGGCAGGGTAGGTGATCGCGACGGAGATGGCGGCGGGCTGATCGGACTCGGACATGAGGTCACCCATTCTCCCCCGGCGTACCCCTCGACTGCACATCGGTTTCTCCTGTGCCGCAGGCCGGGTTCCGTGGCTCATGGTGGCAGAGGAGGCTGGGTACTCCAGTTCGCGAAGGAGTTGGCCCCCATGACCGAGACCCCCACCGACCAGATCTTCCCCGACACCCCCGCCCGACCACCGTTCGATCCGGAGCTCGTGCCGGTCCTCGAGGCGGCACGGCAGGACGTGTCGACCTTCTCTGCCGAGAACCTCGAGCTGATACGTCAGCTCAGCGCCGAGGGCCTGCCCGACGTGGAACCGGTGGACCTGACCGTGGGTGGTGCGATCAGGGTCGAGGAGCGTCAGGTCCCCGGCCCCGAGGGTGCGCCCGACGTCACCGTGCTGATCCTGAGCCCCGCCGTCGACGGGCCGCCGCGGACGGCGATCTACCACGTCCACGGCGGCGGCATGGTGATCGGAGACCGGCGGCTCGGCGTGGAGACCTTCCTCCCGTACGTCGCCGACGGCAACGCCGTCGTCGTGTCGGTGGAGTACCGCCTCGCCCCGGAGCATCCCGACCCAGCACCCGTGGAGGATTGCTACGCCGGCCTGGTCTGGACCGCCAAGAACGCAGCCGATCTCGGCGTCGACCCCGAGCGCATCATGATCGCGGGGACGAGCGCCGGTGGTGGTCTCGCCGCCGGCACGGCGCTGATCGCCCGCGACCGGGCCTTCCCGAGACTGAGCCATCAGATCCTCATCTGTCCGATGCTCGACGACCGGTTCGAGACCCACAGCAGCCGGATGCTCGACGACGAGGGGCTCTGGGACCGCAACGCCAACCTGTTCGGCTGGACGGCACTGCTCGGCGACCGCCGCGGCGGCCCTGACGTGTCCCCGTACGCCGCGCCCGCACGCGCCGAGGACCTCACCGGCCTCCCCCGCACCTACATCGACACCGGCTCGGCGGAGACGTTCCGCGACGAGACGCTGACCTACGCACGCCGGCTCTCGGAGGCCGGAGTGAGCGTCGACCTCCACATGTGGGGCGGCGGGTTCCACGGGTTCGACATGATGGCCGGGCACGCCGCGGTCTCGCGCGCCTCGGTGGCGACCCGTGACGAGTTCATCCGCAGAGCGCTCGAGGGCTGATCCGATGGTCGTGCCGGGCGCCGAGCTAGGCGAGTCTTGGTCCGGCCGCCTAGATTATGTCCCCATGACCGGGGAGCCGAGCGAGATCGAGGTCCAGGATGCGCTGCGTGCGCTCCGCGGAGAGGACGAGACCCTGAACGAGCGGTCGGTACAGACCGTCCTCGACCTCCATCGGCTGCGCGATGCGCTGACCCGTTTCGGCGACGAGGAGCCCTCCGGAGACACCCGACCGGCGCGGGACAGGCTCCGATTCTGAGCCGAATTCGGCCAATGGGTGGGACGCCGAGTTACGAAGGTGATTTCAAGAGGGTTACCGTTGCTGATCGTGACCGAATCTCTAACAGTGCGTGACAACCGCACCGGGGTGGAGTACGACATCCCGATCACCGACGGCACCATCCGCGCCGCCGACCTGGGGAAGATCAAGGCCTCTGAGGACAACCCTGGCCTGGCCGTCTACGACCCGGGCTTCGTCAACACCGCCTCGTGCCGATCTTCCGTCACCTATATCGACGGCGACAAGGGCGTGCTCGAGTATCGGGGCTATCCGATCGAGCAGCTCGCGGAGAAGTCCAGCTTCCTCGAGGTCTCCTACCTCCTGGTCCACGGCGCGCTGCCGACCAAGGAGGAGTACGACGCGTGGGTGCACGAGATCACCTTCCACACGTTCGTGCACGAGAACATCAAGGAGTTCATGCAGGGCTTCCGCTATGACGCCCACCCGATGGGCATGCTCATGGCGTCGGTCGGTGCGATGTCGACGTTCTACCCGGACGCCGCGAACATCTCCGACCCCGACAACCGTCGCCTGCAGATCATCCGGTTGATCGCCAAGATGCCGACGCTGGGCGCGTGGGCGTTCCGCCACGCCCAGGGCAAGCCGTACGTCTACCCCGACAACGACCTGTCCTACACCGGCAACTTCCTCTCGATGCTCTTCAAGATGAGCGAGAGCAAGTACGCCTCGGACGACCGCATCGAGAAGGCGCTCGACACGCTCTTCATCCTGCACGCCGACCACGAGCAGAACGCCTCCGCGAACGCGGTGCGCTCGGTCGGCTCGACGCAGGTCGACCCCTACTCCTCGGTCGCTGCCGGCGTCGGCGCTCTCTTCGGCCCGCTCCACGGCGGCGCCAACGAGGCCGTGCTCCGGATGCTGCGCCGCATCGGCAAGGTGGAGAACATCCCCGCCTTCATCGAGGGCGTCAAGGCCGGCAACGAGCGGCTGATGGGCTTCGGCCACCGGGTCTACAAGAACTACGACCCGCGCGCGACGATCATCAAGCAGCAGGCGCTCAACGTCTTCGAGGTCACGGGCACCAACCCGCTGCTCAACATCGCGATGGAGCTGGAGAAGATCGCGCTCGAGGACGAATACTTCGTCAAGCGCAAGCTCTACCCGAACGTCGACTTCTACTCCGGCCTGATCTACGAGGCCCTGGAGTTCCCGCCGGAGATGTTCACCGTGCTGTTCGCCATCGGGCGTACGCCGGGCTGGCTCTCCCAGTGGCTGGAGCTCGTCCAGGACAAGGAGCAGAAGATCGCCCGACCGAAGCAGATCTACACCGGCGAGCGCGGACTCACCTTCGTCCCGCGCGACGTCCGCTGGGCGTGACCGACCTCCCGGTGGTCGAGCCCGTCGAGACCCAGACCCCGTCCACCCCCGCGGTGGACGGGGTCGTGTGGGATTTCGGGAACGTTCTGATCCGCTGGGACCCGCTCCCGGCGATCGCGGCCGGAGTCGGGGACGCCGACGCCCGCAGGTTCATGGAGTCCTTCGACTTCGGGTCGTGGAACCACGTCCAGGACGCCGGCCGCACCTGGGCCCAGGCCCTCACCGTCCTCGAGACGGAAGCACCCGAGTGGCTCGCGGCCGGAGCGGCGTATGTCGACAACTTCCCGCTCTCCTTGTTGGGGCCGGTCCCCGGCACCCATGAGCTGGTCCGCGAGCTCGACGCCGCCGGAGTCGTGCAGCTCGGACTGACCAACTGGTCGGCCGAGCTCTATCCGCATGCTCCGGCGACGTACGACGTGATCGGGCTGCTCCGCGACGTCGTCATCTCCGGGCAGGAGAGCCTGGCCAAGCCCGACCCGGCGATCTACCAGCTCGCCGCCGAGCGCGCCGGGATGCCGCTGGACCGGCTGGCCTTCATCGACGACAGCATCGCCAACGTGGCCGCCGCCGCGGCGCTCGGCATGCAAGCGTTCCAGTTCACCGGGGCCGAGCAGCTCCGCCGCGACCTCCGCTCCCTAGGTCTGCCCACCTAGTCAGTTCTTGGCGCCGAGAAGTCGATTCTTGACGCCGAGAAGTCAGTTCGTGGAGGCGGTCGCGATCTAGGCCGGCGTACCGACGAGCCTCGGCGTGAAACTGACGCCTCGACGTCAGAAAGTGACGCCTCGGCGTCAGAAGAGTGACGCCTACTCGGGCGCGCGTTCGAGGCGACGTACGCCCGCGAAGGAGATCGACATCAGGGCGGCGCCGGAGATCACCGCGGCGACCACGAACAGCCAGGTGTCGAAGCCCACCGCGACGGCGACCGGGCCGACGAGTGCGAGCCCGAGGGGACGGGCGACGAACGAGCCGACGATGTCGAAGGAGTAGACCCGGGAGAGCTTCTCCTCGGGGATCTCCTGCTGGATCGCGATCTGCCAGAAGATGTCGAAGACCTGCAGACCGAACCCATGCAGGAAGGCGCCGAGAAGGATCGGCCAGAGCGTGTCGGAGACCGCCATCGAGATCGGGAAGAGGCCGGTCATCGCAAGGAAGAGCACACCGACGGAGAGCAGCCGGCGCGGGCGGAACCTCAGGCAGAACAGGCCGCCGACGAAGAAGCCCGCCATCAGGGCCGCGAGCGCGAAGCCCCACGACGCCCGGCCGATGCCCTCGCCGACAACGATCGGGCCGAGCACGCTGTGTGCTCCCGACCAGAACAGGTGGTAGAGCAGCGCCTGCAGGATGAGGAACCACAGCCACGAGTGCCGCATCACCTCGCGGAAGCCTTCGGCGAGGTCGCCGAGCATCGAGGCCTTGTGGGGCGGGCGCTCATGGGGAACCCGCATCCCGGCGTAGGCGACGGCGGCGATGGCGAAGGTGAGCGCGTCGACCATGATCGCCCAGCCTGATCCCACCGCGGCGACGAGCACACCGCCGAGGGCGTAGCCGACGGTCGAGGCGGTGGTCTGTAGCAGCGACCGGAGCGAGACGGCGGCACCGAGATCCTCCGCGGGCACGACCACCTTGGTCATCGCCATCGCCGAGGGCTGGTTGAGCGCCGCGACGATGCCCGCGAGGCCCCCCATCACCGCTATCGACGGGATCGTCGCGATGCCGAGGATCACCGTCGCCGCCAGCGATCCGATCACGACCGCGCTGACCGCCGCCGTGCCCTCCATCATGAGCTTGCGCGAGACCCGGTCACCGAGCACTCCTCCGGCCAGCGTGGTCACCACCTGGCAGGTCGCGAAGATGGCCTCCACGATGCCCAACTGGGTGACGGTGCCCCCGAGGTCGAGCACCGCGAACGCGAGCGCGATCGGGGTGATCGCGTTGCCCAGCGACGAGGACGCCGTCCCGGTCACGAGCCGGCGGAAGTTGGGATGCCTCAGCGGCGAACGACTCGTAGTCGGTGGTTCGGTCGTGGCGGTCATACCAACGAAGATACTTCGTCAGCGAACTATTCGCCAGCGAATTATCAGTGAGCGAAAGGTAGGCTCGGATCATGTCCGAGTTGCAACCCCCTGAGACGTCCGGCGATGACCTTGCTGAAGACGAGGCCGACCGTCACGTGGCTCGTTGGCGCGACCACTGGATCGACATCGACTTCGACGACGAGATCGAGGCGATCACCGTGCGGATCGGAACCATCTCGAAGTTCTTCAACGACGCCCGTGCCGCTGCGGCGAGGGAGGTCGGCCTCGCCGACTTCGAGTACAAGACGCTTCACGACCTGATGATCCGTGACACCCCCGGGCACGCCTCCCCCACGGCCCTCGCGAAGGATCTTGGGATCAGCCCCGCCGGGATGACGGGGCGGCTCGACAGCATGGAGAAGGCCGGGTGGCTGCGGCGTACGGCATCGGTCGAGGACCGCCGCAAGATCAGCGTCGAGGCGACCAAGGCCGGTATCGAGATCTGGCGGCGGGCGATGGACTTGCGCGGTGAGGCCGAGACCAGGCTGCTGGAGACCCTGAGCCCGGAGCGGCGTACGGACCTGGCGGAGCTGCTCAAGCAGGTGACCCTCCGGATCGAGGCTGACTGAGCCCCCGAGAGGTCGAGTTTCTCTTCGGTGCCACATAGCCCCGTCTCAGCCGGCTCACAGGGACGCTGGTCAGACTCGAGGACATGACCGAACTTCCTTCTCAGCAGCCGAGTGGGACCCCGCCTCAGTGGACTCCCCCGGCTCCCACCCAACCTCTCGCCGGCCCGTCCACGCCCCCGCCGGCCCAGACCGCCGTCATGCCGGCCACGCCCGGTGCGCCTTGGGCCCACGGGGCGCCCGTCAAGAAGCGCGCTGCTGGCCGAGCCGGTCTCGTCGCCGCCGTCCTCGCCGGGGCGCTGGTCGCCGGTGGCACGGCAGGCGTCGGCGGTGCAGCGATCTACGACGCCCTCGCCGGTGACGGCATCGGTGGCGGGGCGAACACCCCGGCCACCTCGCAGGTCGTCGACGCGAAGGCCCCCGAGGGCAGCATCGAGAAGGTCTCTGCCAAGGTGCTCCCCTCCGTGGTGAAGATCGAGGTCACCTCCCAGCAGGGCTCGGGCTCCGGCTCCGGGGTCGTCATCTCCTCCGACGGCACGATCCTGACCAACAACCACGTCGTCGAGCTGGCCGCCAACGGCGGCACCGTGACAGTCGACTTCAACGACGGTACGTCGGCCTCCGCCGAGGTCCTCGGCACCGACCCGCTCACCGACACCGCCGTGATCAAGGCGAAAGGCGTCTCCGACCTGACCCCGATCACGATCGGCAAGTCCGACAACCTCACCGTCGGCCAGAGCGTCGTGGCGATCGGCTCCCCCTTCGGGCTCGACCAGACGGTGACCACCGGTATCGTCAGCGCGCTCGACCGTCCGGTCAACGTCGGTGTCGACCAGAGCGGCGCGGCGACCGTCTACCCCGCCGTGCAGACCGACGCGGCGATCAACCCGGGCAACTCGGGTGGCGCACTCGTCGACCTCAACGGGAACCTCGTCGGCATCAACGCCTCGATCCGCTCCACCTCGGGCGGGGAGGGCCAGGACGCCGGCTCGATCGGCATCGGGTTCGCCATCCCGATCGACGAGATCCGCCCGATCGTCGACCAGCTCGAGAAGGGCGAGAAGGCCACCCACGCACAGTTCGGCATCTCGGTCTCCGACACCCCCGCCGCCCAGAACGGCCAGACCTCGGTCACCGGGGCACAAGTCCAGGAGGTCGGCGCAGGCAGCACCGCCGAGAAGGCCGGCCTCGAGAAGGGCGACATCATCACGAAGGTCGACGACCACATCATCACCGGCTCCGACTCGCTCGTGGCGACCGTCCGCTCCTACCGTCCCGATGACGAGGTCGAGGTCACCTGGTCACGCAACGGCGAGGAGCAGACCGCGAAGGTCACCCTGGACTCCGACGCCAAATAACCCGCAGTGTGCTGCCAGAGGTGCGCTATGCCGCACTCCTGGCAGCACACCGCCATTTCAGGCGGCCTTTGGCACGCCTAGCCGCTGCAAGTCTCGGACCAATCGCTGTGGCTCGTCGCGGATCTCGCGTGTTGTGCATCGGATGATGACACGATCCGGCGCGGACAGGGCGCGCTGCCGAGCGAGATCGTCCTCCCAGTGCTCCACCTCCATGTGGAAGCCGCCGTCTATCTCGAGCACGAGCAACCGTCCGTCGGGAAGCGGCCACTCGCAGTCGGTGTAGCGCACCCTGCCGTCGCTGTCGCGCCGTTTCGTCTGCTGCGCCGGTCGGGCGATCCCGAACCGGCGGCACAGCCTCCTGAGCTCCATCTCCGACAGCGACTGAGCGCCCTCGCTCATCTCAGCCAGAGCCCCTCGGAACAGCGGAGCCTTCCGCAACGGCTTGAGGTCCCTGAGCCAGGCGGCGAGCGACTCCGGAGTCGTCAACCGCTGCTGGACCAGCGCGGCGAGGATCCCCTGCGACGTACGGTCGCTCCGTTCCTGAGCCGCCCACATCAGGGCCGCTGGTTCCAGCCTCATCAGCGGCAGCTCGCTCGACGTCGACCTGAACGAGTCGATCGCCTTCCGGGTGCGCACGAAGTCGATGCCGTCGATCGGCTCCTGGATGTCGTCGCCGTACGGGACGAGCACCGTGATCGTCTCGCGGTGCCAGTTGGCCAGCCCGTGCACTTCGGCAGCGGTGAGACCACCGACCAACGCCCGCGGCCCACCCTGGAGCACGCCCAGCCACATGAGCTGGTCGCGGGACATCGACCCCGTGAAGGTGCTGATCACGGTCGAAGACCGCTCCACCCACCGCTCCGCGGCAAGCTGGTTGCGCACGCGCCACCGTGAGATCCCGAGCGCACGCAGCTGCGCCCGCGTGATCAGCCCGAGCTGCCGCCCCGCCAAGAGGCGCACGTCAGAAGTAGCCATGCCACGAACGCTCCCAGAACCCACCGACATTTCCGCGGTGTGCTGCCAGGGGTGCGCTATGGCGCACCCCTGGCAGCACACGCCGTCACTTCTGGAGGCTGCAGAGCCACTCGATCGGCTCGAACAGCATCGCCTCGTTGATCTGGATCATGTGGGTGTTGACCTCGGCGTTGTAGGTCGTCACGGTCGGCACCTCGGGGCGCTCTGACTGGAGCAGCCTGAGGTTGGCGACCTTGACCGCCAGGCCGAGCCGGTGGCCCCGGTGAGCTCCCTCGACCAGGGTTCCCCACTGATAGCTGTTGCCGTCCAGGCTGGAGTAGCCGATCACCGTGTAGGCCACCACCCGGCCGTCGGCGTCCAGCGCCACGGAGTGGTAGAGGGTTCGCTTCTGGGCCGCGACCAGCTCCTCGGTCTCGCGCACCTTCGCCACGTCGGGCTCCGGCGCCTCGATGTCCAGGTCGCCGGTCGGCGCCTCGGTCTCCAGGCTGGCGTCGAGCACCGCCCAGCTCTCGACGATGTCGTCGGGCACCCGGCCGACCCAGGACCGCAGCGTGTAGTCGCCGTGCTTCTCGGCGGCCTCTGCGGCCAGCCGGTCGAGGATGTGGTCCGGGACCGGGAGCCGCAGCAGGCGGCGTACCTCCACCAGCGCGGGGGCATAGCCCCTCGCGATCCCGAAGTCCCGTCCCGGCGATCCCTCACCCCCGGACCCGAGCGACCAGGGCCACCAGACCTCACCCGTCAACGACGTACGCCCCTGGGTGCGTGCCTCCGCCTCGACATGGTCGAGCAGACCGGTGCCATGGCCCCGCCGCCGGTGGGCCGGCAGCACGGCGGCCGCGAGGGTCGCCCGGTGGAGGTTGTCGAGCAGCGGCATGGCCATCCAGGCAGCGGCGACAGCCTCGCCCCCGACACGGCCGACGTACGCCCTCCGGTCGGTCTTCTCGGTCTGCTGCTGCAGCTCGACGCGCTGCTCCTCACGTGCCCACAGGTCGGCGTCGGGACCGCGCACGTCGAGCCACGACGCGGTCATCACGTCGTACCACGCGTCGAAGGCGTCGTCGTCGAACGGGTCGACGCGCTCGATCACCAGCTCGCTCATCGGGACCTCTCCACCCTCGTCTCGTCCCAGACCGGCTCCGGCGACTCGTAGACCTCACCGTTGGCGCCGTAGACGAGGAAGCGGTCGAAGCCACGGGCGAACCAGCGGTCGTGGGTGACCGCGATGACCGTGCCCTCGAACGCCTCCAACCCGGCTTCGAGCGCCTCGGCGGACTGGACGTCCAGGTTGTCGGTCGGCTCGTCGAGCAGCAGCAGGGTGGCGCCGCTCAGCTCGAGCAGGAGGATCTGGAACCGCGCCTGCTGCCCACCCGAGAGCGATTCGAAGGTCTGCTCGGAGGCGTGGGCGAGCTCGTAGCGGTCGAGGACCCGCGAGGCGGCCTCGCGCCCCATACCCGCGCGCCCTCGCCCGTCGGGCGAGCCCTCACCGCGATGGAGGATGTCGAGCAGCGTACGCCCCACCAGCTCCGGATGGGCATGGGTCTGCACAAACCAGCCCGGCCGCACGCGGGCCCCGAGCTTGGCCTTCCCACGGTGGCGTACCGGCTCGATCGGGGTGTCCTCGACCGGGCGGTGCTCCACGTCCGGGTCGGTGCCTCCGCGGGCGAGCAGTCGCAGGAAGTGGGACTTGCCCGATCCGTTGGAGCCGAGCACGGCAACCCGCTCGCCGTACCAGACCTCCAGGTCGAACGGGCGCATCAGCCCGGTGAGCTCCAGCGACTCGCAGACCACCGCCCGCTTGCCGGTGCGCCCGCCGCGCAGCCGCATCTGCACCGCCTGCTCACGTGGCTGCTCGACGGGCGGGCCGGCCTCCTCGAACTTCCGGAGACGGGTCTGGGCCGCCCTGTACTGGCTCGCCATCCCGTCGTTGTACTCCGACTTGATCTTCAGCCGAAGGACCAGCGCCTTGATCTTGGCGTGCTCCTCGTCCCAGCGACGGCGCAGCTCCTCGAAGCGCAGGAACCGGTCCTTGCGGGCCTCGTGGTAGGAGGCGAACCCACCAGGGTGCGTCCAGGTGCTGTTGCCGGCACCGGAGGCGCCGAGCTCGACGGTGACCACCCTGGTCGCGGTGTTGTCCAGCAGCTCGCGGTCGTGGCTGACGTAGAGGATGGTCTTCGGGGACTCCCGGATGCGCTGCTCCAGCCAGATCTTGCCGGGCACGTCGAGGAAGTTGTCCGGCTCGTCGAGAAGCAGCACCTCGTCGGGGCCGCGCAGCAGATACTCGAGCACCAGCCGCTTCTGCTCTCCGCCCGACAGGGTGTCCAGGGAGCGGTAGCGGGCGCGATCGTAGGGGACGCCGAGCCCGGCCATCGTGCACACGTCCCAGACGACCTCGAGGTCGTAGCCGCCGGCGTCGGCGTACTCGGCCAGCGCGGTCGCGTACCGCATCTGCAGCCGTTCGTCCTCCGACGACATCAGCTCCAGCTCGCACGCGTCCACGGCGGTCGCAGCCTCGCGCACGCGCGCAGGCGCGACGGAGAGCAGCAGCTCACCCACCGTCGAGGAACCACGGCCCACCATCTGCCGCATCACCCCGAGGCCACCCGAGCGCACCACGGCTCCGGCCGTCGGAGTCAGCTCACCGGTGACGATCCGCAACAGGGTGGTCTTGCCGGCGCCGTTGGCGCCGACCAACGCGACCTTCGCGCCTTCTCCCACCCGGAAGGAGACGTCATCGAGCAGCACTCGCCCATCGGGCAGCTGGTAGCGCACTCCAGCAACATCCACATGTCCCACAGCCGTCCAGTCTGGCATCCGTGTCGAATGGTTATTCCGGTCCGGTCCAGCAGAACGGTCCCATCAGCAGAACGTGACGCTCGACACATTTCATCCAATACCGATATGACTTACGCCATGCCTCCGCTCGACAGTCAGATCGCCGACCTGCTCACCCTCTTCGCAAAGGGCGAGCCCTTGGAGTCCTACGACCCTCCGACGGCGCGAGCGCTCTACCATGCGTTGAGCGAAGGCGTTCCACTCCCACCTATCGACTCGGTCGAGAGCTCGGTGATCCCAGGGCCGGCCGGCGACCTGGACGTACGCATCTATCGGCCCGCCACCGACCGGCCGCTGCCGACGATCGTGATGTTCCACGGCGGCGGTTGGGTGGTCGGCGACCTCGACACCCACGAGGACCAGGCCCGCAACCTCGCCTCCCTCTGCGACGCCGTCGTCGTCTCCGTCGACTACCGCCTCGCTCCCGAGAACCCCTTCCCCGCCGCCTACGAAGACGCATTGGCCGCCGCGCGCTGGGCCAGCGACAACGCCACGGCGCTCGGGGGTGACGACCGGGTGGCCGTCGCCGGCGACAGTGCCGGCGGCAACCTGTCGACCGTGGTCGCCCAGGCGTTCCAGGCCGAGGGGCGCGAGCTCGCCGGCCAGCTGCTGATCTACCCGGCGACCGACATGACCAGCGGCTACCCCTCCTACGCGGAGAACGGCCACGGCTACTTCCTCGAGCTGCCGACGATGAAGTGGTTCTCCGACAACTATGTCGGCGGCGACGACCGCTCCGACCCGCGGGTCAGTCCGATCAAGGGCGATCTGGAGGGTCTGGCACCGGCGGTCGTGGTGACCGCCGAGTTCGACCCGCTGCGCGACGAGGGCATCGCGTACGCCAAGGCGTTGGAGAGCTCGGGGGTTCCCACGACCTACCTCCACTGCGACGGCCTCATCCACGGCTTCTTCGCCATGGGCCAGCACTCGCAGACGGCACAGCTCGCGATCGAGGAGACCTGCGCGCTGTTCCGGGCTGTGCTCCACGGGTGACCTGGGAAGGATCGTCAAACCAGGGGTATTCCTGATGACCGTCGTCTGACGATGGTCCAGACTGGGCCGCATGCAGATTGCTGCCCAGGTACGTTCCTCTCTACGGGCGATGACACGACCGCTGACCGATCGGGTCCGCAAGCTCGCCCTGCAGTTCGCGTTGCGGGGCAAGGCGTCACCGATCCCCGACATCACCACGCTGCGCAAGATCCCCGAGCACCTGACCTTCCCGCTGCTCCGTGACGGCGTCGACCCCGTGCCGATGCTCGCCGAGAGCCGTGCGCAGGCACCGGTCACCAAGCTCGGCTCGGTGCTCGGGCTCGACATCGTCCTCGTCACCGGACATGCCGAGTCCAAGCACGTCCTGGCAGACCGGACCGCCTACTCCAACGACATGCGCCACCTCCTCGGCACCCGCGAGCGCACAGACGCCGAGGGCATCGGTGGCCTCGGCATGACCGACCCGCCCGACCACACCAAGCTCCGCGGGCTGCTGACGCCGGAGTTCACCATGCGACGCCTCGGTCGCCTCACCGCGATGATCGACCGGATCGTCACCGACGCTCTCGACGACATGGAGGCCCATGGCCCCGAGGTCGACCTGGTCCAGCACTTCGGCTTCGAGATCCCGTTCCGGGTGATCTGCGAGCTGCTGGGCATGCCCGAGGACGTACGCGAGGAGTTCCACAAGCTCGGCATGGCCCGCTTCGACCTCTCGGAGGGTGGCGCCGGATCCTTCGGCGCCGCCACCGAGACCAGGACGTTCCTCATCGAGCAGGTCCGCCAGCAGCGCGCGAACCCAGGCGAGGGCATGATCGGCGAGATCATCCGCACCAAGGGCGCCGAGTACGACGACGTCGAGCTCGGCGGCCTCGCCGACGGCGTCTTCCTCGGCGGCTACGAGACCTCCGCCTCGATGCTCTCCATGGGCGCCTACGTCCTGATGCAGAACCCCGAGGCGTACGAGATCCTGCGCACCGGCGACCGAGCCGGGGTCGACAAGGTCGTCGAGGAGCTGCTCCGCTACCTGTGCCCGGTGCAGCTCGCCTTCCCGCGGTTCGCCCGCGAGGACCACGATCTCTTCGGCGTGCCGATCAAGAAGGGCGCCGTCGTCCTGGTCAGCCTCACCGGCGCCAACCGCGACCCCGCGGTGGTGCCGAAGCCGGAGCAGTTCGATCTCCGCAACGCCGACACCATGCACTTCGCCTTCGGCCACGGCATGCACCGCTGTGTCGGCGCCGAGCTGGCCCGTATGGAGCTCCGCGCCGCCCTCACCGGCCTCGCCCGCCGTTTCCCCGACCTGGCGATGGCCACCGACGACCCCGGCGACCTCGGCTGGCGCGACCTCTCGGTCGTCTACAGCCTCGACCGCCTCCCGGTGAAGCTGGCCAAGGACCCCGTCCCCGCCTGACCAAGAATCTCGCCGAGTCGGCGCGTCCTGACCAAGAATCTCGCCGAGTCGGCGCGTTATGACGCGCCGACTCGGCGCAAATCTGTGTCAGGACGAGCCGACTCGGCGGACGGTCAGGCGCGTACCGTCTCGAGGACCCGGAAGCCTTTGGCGCTGCCGATGCGGGTGGTGGGGTAGCCCTGGTCGGTGATCCAGCGCTGCAGCGAGTCGCCGCCGAGGTTCTTGCCGACGACCATGACGGCGCGGCCATCGGGTGCGAGGCGCGGGAGCCAGGTGAGCAGGAGCTCGTGGAGGGCCGGCTTGCCGATCCGGATCGGCGGGTTGCTCCAGATCTCGTCATACGGGATCTCCGGATCGACCTCGGCAGGCACGGAAGCGCGATAGCGATCCCCCAGACCCAGCTTCGCCGCGTTCTCGTTGGCCAGCAGGACCGCGCGCTCGTTGACGTCGACGCCGGTGACGTACGCCTCCGGCACCGCCAGACCGAGCGCGAGCCCGATCATGCCGTAGCCGCAGCCGAGGTCGAGGACCCGTGCGCCGGGCCTCAGTGAGGGCGGCTCGGTCTCCTTGAACAGCACCGAGGTGCCGATGTCGAGGCGTCCCTTGGCGAAGACCCCCGACCCCGAGACCAGCGAGAGATCCAGGTCCCACACGGTCGTCGAGACGGGGATCCGCTCGAAGGGCACCGACGGGTCGGCGGAGAAGTAGTGCTCGTCATCGGTCCCGGTCAAGCTCGCTCGCCTCTCTGCGATTCATGGTGCGTTCGTGCTGGGCTGCCAGCAGCTCGTCGGGCGGGTAGGCGACCTCTTCGAGGGTCAGCCCGTTGGCCGGCGCGATCGGGATCGACGAGGACCGCGACCGCGAGGCCAGCGACTCCTTGGCCCAGGTGACGTCCTTGCGGCCCTCCCCGATCACCATCAGGCACCCGACCAGCGAGCGCACCATGGAGTGGCAGAAGGCGTCGGCGAGGACGGTCGCCTCGATGATCCCGTCGGGGCGCCGGTCCCAGCTGAGCTGGCGCAGGTCGCGGATCGTGGTCGCGCCCTCGCGCGGCTTGCAGAAGGAGGCGAAGTCGTTGAGCCCGACGAGGTCCGCGGAGGCGACGTTCATCAGCGAAAGGTCGAGCGGCCGCGTCCGATAGAGCACGTGCCCGCGCTTCAGCGGGTCGACGTACGCCGGGTCGTCCACGATCCGGTAGACGTAGCGGCGCGACAGCGCGGAGAACCGGGCGTTGAACCCCTCCGGCGCCTCGATCGCCCGGCGGACCCGCAGATCGGCCGGGAGGATCCCGTTCAACCGGCGGACCAGCGAGTCGATCGGTGACTGCTCCGACCGTCCCCGTGAGGACTCGAGCACCTCGGCATCGATGTCGAAGTGGGCGACCTGGCCGCGGGCGTGCACGCCCGAGTCCGTACGTCCGGCGACCGTCACCCACACCTGGGACCGCTCCCCCGTCGCCGGCATCCGCAGCGCCGTCGCCAGCGCGTCCTGCAGCTCCCCCTGGACCGTACGCAGCCCCGGCTGGGTCGCCCAGCCGTGGAACATGGTGCCGTCGTAGGCGAGGTCGATCCTGATGCGCACGGGCCCATTCTCGCAGCGACCATGTCGTTTGCCAGACTCGGCGCATGCGCTATGTGATCTTCGGAGCGGGAGCGGTCGGCGGCGTCGTGGGCGGCCTGCTGCACAGGGCAGGGCTCGACGTCACCCTGGTGGCCCGCGGCGAGCACCTCCGCGCGATCCAGGACACCGGCCTCAGCCTGGACACCCCCGACGGCGTGCTGACCCTCGACGTAGCTGCCGTAGAGGACGCTAGCCAGGTCGCCTGGACCGAGGACACGGTCGTGCTCCTCAGCGTCAAGGGCCAGCAGACCGAGGCCGCGCTCGAGGCCCTGGCGGCGTACGCCCCGCCGGACACGCCGGTCGTAGCGATGCAGAACGGCGTCGCGAACGAGCCGCGGATCCTGCGGCGCTTCGCTCGGACGTACGCCATCCATGTCATCCTCCCTGCGACTTTCCTGACCCCGGGCGCGGTCGTCCAGGACTCTGGCAACAAGCCCGGCATCCTCGACATCGGCCGTTATCCCGCCGGCGTCGACGAGACCGCCACCGCGATCGCGAACGACCTGGTCGAGGCAGGGTTCCTCAGCGAGCCGCGCGCCGACATCATGGCCTGGAAGCACCGCAAGCTCCTCAACAACCTCGGCAACGGTATCAACGCTGCGATCGCTCCCGGCCCCAGCGACGAGGAGATCTACGCCCGCTGCCTGGCCGAGGCGGACGCCGCCCTCGCTGCCGCCGGCATCAGCGTCGTGACCGCCGATGAGGACCGTACGCGGCGAGCCGGCCACATCACCGGACGCGGCCGCGCCAACAACAGCTCGACCTGGCAGAGCCTCGCTCGCGGAAGCGGCGTCGAGATCGACTACCTCGCCGGTGAGATCGTGCTGCTCGGCCGCCTCCACGGCGTCCCGACCCCGGTCAACGAAGCCGTCCAGCGCGCGGTGCACGACATCGCCCGCACCGGCGCCGAGCCTGGCAGCCTCGACGGCGCCGCCTTCCTCGCCGACCTCTGAGAGCCCGTCTCTGAAAGGGGTGGTCAGGTACGCGGCGGTCCGGCAGGCTGCGGGCCATGAGTCACGCCACCGGGTCTACCCTTCGAACGACCAGGCCCATCACCATTGCCGTCATCGCGGCGGTGGTGACCCTGCAGATCGCGATCGGCGTGATCGGGTTCGTGCTGATCAAACTTCTCGGCGACAGCCTGGCCACCATGACCGTCATCACCATCGTGACGATCGTGCTCAATGCACTGCAGTACGCCGTGGTGGCGGGCGGCGCTGCGCTCATCGCCCGCACCCCGACGGGCCGGCTCCTCGGCATCGTGCTGCCGATGCTCGCCTGGCTGTTGAACACCGTGCTCTGGCACGGTCTCGTCCAGCTGATCCAGTTCTATGACCCGATCGTCATCGGCCTGGTCTCGCCGATGATCCTGCTGCTGGTCCTAGCCGGTTGGGGAAGCGCCGCGTGGATCGGTCGCCGGTGGCTGATCGGCCTCCCCGTCACCTATGTCCTGCTCATCGTGCTGCAGGTGCCCCTGGCGCTGACGCCGGCCATGCCTTCCGACAACGGCTTCGCTGCGGCGTACCTGATGTCGGCGCTCTCCACCGTGGTGACGACGGTGGCCATGACCCTCGGTGGGCTCGTCTGCTGGCTGCTGGCGCGATCCGAGCAGGTCGCCGGGAAATGACAGTGGCCCGTCACCCTCGCGGGTGACGGGCCACAGATCAGAACAGATCAGGCCTTGGCCTCGGTGGTCTCCGCAGCGGGAGCCTCCTCGGCAGCAACCTCGGTCTCGTCGGCGGCGGTCTCCTCGACCGGAGCCTCCTCGACCGGGGCCTCCTCAACGGGAGCCTCAACCGGAGCCGCGGCAGCCGGAGCAGCCTTGGTCTTCGGCTCGTAGGCCTCGTTGACGAGCTCGATCACAGCCATCGGAGCGTTGTCGCCCTTGCGGGGACCGATCTTGGTGATCCGGGTGTAGCCACCCGGACGCTCCGCGAACTGCTCGGCGATCTCGGTGAAGAGAGTGTGCACGACCGACTTGTCGCGGATGGTCTTGAGGACCTCGCGACGGTTGTGCAGGTCACCCTTCTTGGCCTTGGTGATCAGCTTCTCCGCGACGGGGCGGAGGTGCCGGGCCTTGGCCTCGGTGGTGGTGATGCGGCCGTTCTCGAACAGCGCGGTGGCGAGGTTCGAGAGGATCAGCTTCTGGTGCGCGGGCGAGCCGCCGAAACGGGCACCCTTCTTCGGGGTAGGCATCGTGCCTGCTCCTTCTCTCCGGCCGTATCAGGTACCGGGGTAGACGCCCCTCACGGGGCGGTTTTGGTGGAAACTCAGTACTGCTCGTCCTCGACGAACGCGTCGTCGTCATCGTCGCCGTAGGCGGCGAGGGCGGCGGACGGGTCGAAGCCCGGAGCGCTGTCCTTGAGGGACAGGCCCATCTCGTGCAGCTTCAGCTTGACCTCGTCGATCGACTTGGCGCCGAAGTTGCGGATGTCGAGCAGGTCCTGCTCCGAGCGCGAGATGAGCTCACCCACGGTGTGGATGCCCTCGCGCTTGAGGCAGTTGTAGGAGCGAACGGTCAGCTGCAGGTCCTCGACCGGGAGGGCGAGGTCGGCGGCGAGCTGCTCGTCGACCGGCGAGGGGCCGATGTCGATGCCCTCGGCGTCGACGTTCAGCTCACGGGCCAGACCGAAGAGCTCGACCAGGGTCTTACCGGCCGAGGCGATCGCGTCGCGGGGAGCGATCGACGGCTTGGTCTCGACGTCGATGACGAGCTTGTCGAAGTCCGTACGCTGCTCGACGCGGGTGGCCTCGACCTTGTAGCTGACCTTGAGGACCGGCGAGTAGATCGAGTCGACCGGGATCCGGCCGATCTCGTTCTCGGCGCCCTTGTTCTGGACGGCCGAGACGTAGCCGCGACCACGCTCGACGACGAGCTCGAGCTCGATCTTGCCCTTGTCGGACAGCGTCGCGATCTTCAGGTCGGGGTTGTGCACCTCGACACCGGCCGGGGGCGCGATGTCGGCTGCGGTGACGTCACCGGCGCCGGACTTGCGCAGGTACATGGTGACGGGCTCGTCGTGCTCGGAGGAGACGACCAGACCCTTGAGGTTGAGGATGATCTCGGTGACATCTTCCTTGACGCCCTCGATGGTCGAGAACTCGTGGAGAACGCCGTCGATCTTGATCGAGGTGACCGAAGCACCGGGGATCGAGGAGAGCAGGGTGCGCCGAAGAGAGTTGCCCAGGGTGTAACCGAAGCCCGGCTCGAGGGGCTCGATCACGAAGCGGGAGCGGAACTCCTCGACGGACTCTTCCGACAGGGTGGGGCGCTGTGCGATAAGCACTGATTTGTCCTTTCCGGGCCGACCGCTATTTGACGGACCCGAACTTCAAGGGGTGATGACGGAAGGCTGTGGGGGCGGCAAGGCCCCGGCGTACTTCTCTGAAGTTTGAACGCCGGGGACTCGCCATCGTTACTGCAAAGGGCCGATCAGAGCTTCGAGTAGTACTCGACGATCAGCTGCTCCTGGACCGGGACGTCGATCTGAGCCCGGACGGGGAGCTGGTGAACCAGGATGCGCATCCGGTTCGGGACAGCCTCGAGCCAAGCCGGGACGACGCGCTCGCCGTGGGTCTCGCGAGCCACGATGAACGGGGTCATCTCCAGCGACTTCTCGCGAACGTCGATGACGTCGTGAGCCGAGACCTGGTAGGAAGGCACGTTGACCTTCTTGCCGTTGACCAGGAAGTGGCCGTGAACGACCAGCTGGCGGGCCTGGCGGCGGGTGCGGGCGAAACCGGCACGGTAGACGACGTTGTCCAGGCGGCCCTCGAGGAGCACCAGGAGGTTGTCGCCGGTCTTGCCACCGCGGCGGTGGGCCTCGGCGTAGTAGGAAGCGAACTGCTTCTCCATCACGCCGTAGGTGAAACGAGCCTTCTGCTTCTCACGAAGCTGGAGGAGGTACTCGCTCTCCTTGATGCGGCCGCGGCCGTGCTGGCCGGGAGGGTAGGGGCGCTTCTCGAACGCCGCGTCGTTGCCGACAAGGTCGACACCGAGACGGCGCGACTTGCGGGTCATGGGTCCGGTGTAACGGGCCATTACTCTTCAGTCTCCTTCTATGTCTCGGTGGGGATCAAACGCGACGGCGCTTGGGCGGACGGCAGCCGTTGTGCGGGGCCGGCGTGACGTCCTGGATGGTGCCGACCTCGAGGCCGATCGCACCCAGGGAGCGGATCGCGGTCTCGCGGCCCGAGCCCGGGCCCTTCACGAAGACGTCGATCTTCTTCATGCCGTGGTCCATCGCGCGGCGGCCAGCGGCCTCGGCGGCCATCTGAGCGGCGAACGGGGTCGACTTACGCGAGCCCTTGAAACCGACGGTGCCGGCCGAGGCCCACGAGATCACCGCACCGGTCGGGTCGGTGATCGTGACGATCGTGTTGTTGAACGTGCTCTTGATGTGGGCCTCGCCCTGAGCGACGTTCTTCTTCTCCTTGCGACGGATCTTCGTCGCACCCTGACGGGTCTTCGGAGGCATGCATTAACTCCTGTGTTGGCTGGTCTGTGAGATCGAGGCGAAAGCCGGATCAACGCTGCCCGGGACAATCCGGTGCAGGCGTCGGATCACTTGGCCTTCTTCTTGCCGGCGACGGTGCGCTTCGGGCCCTTGCGGGTGCGCGCGTTGGTCTTGGTGCGCTGACCGCGGACCGGAAGGCCCTGACGGTGGCGGCGTCCCTGGTAGCTGCCGATCTCGATCTTGCGACGGATGTCAGCCTGGACCTCACGACGGAGGTCACCCTCGGTCTGGATGCCCTGGGCTTCGATCTCGTCACGGAGCTTGACCAGCTCGTCCTCGGCCAGAGCGTGCACCCGGGTGTTCGGGTTGACGCCGGTGGCCTCGAGGAGCTTCTGCGAGGTGGTACGGCCGATGCCGTAGATGTAGGTGAGAGCGATCTCCACGCGCTTGTCGCGCGGAAGGTCAACACCTTGGAGGCGTGCCATTGTGATCCTTCTGGTTGCGTCAGAGGTGTCGGTCGGGTCGCGTCCCGGGGTGGCACCCTCGGGCTCCGGCCTCTGCTCCGGAGGTGAGTTCGGACCCAGAAAGTTCTGGCCTGCGTCCTAGCGACTCGATGAAGTATTCAGTTATCGGTGGTCGAGACCACCCTCAGCGGGAACCTTCAGCCCTGGCGCTGCTTGTGGCGCGGGTTCTCGCAGATCACCATGACGCGGCCGTGGCGACGGATCACCTTGCACTTGTCACAGATCTTCTTAACGCTCGGGTTGACCTTCATGTCAGCCCTTTCTTGATCGTCGGCTGGTTACTTGTACCGGTAGACGATCCGACCGCGCGTCAGGTCGTAGGGGGACAGCTCCACCACCACGCGGTCCTCGGGAAGGATCCGGATGTAGTGCTGCCGCATCTTGCCGCTGATGTGGGCGAGAACCTTGTGTCCGTTGCTCAGCTCCACGCGGAACATAGCGTTGGGGAGGGCCTCCACTACGGTGCCCTCGATCTCGATCACGCCTTCTTTCTTCGGCATGCCCTCTGCAATCTGTTGGTCGGTCATCTACCGTTCAAACCACGGATCGGATGACCCGCGGGCGGTCCGGGAACCTCTCCGACTACTCGGAGTGGACCTCGTGAAGCCATCTGCATGTCTCACCCGCGAGCGCGCAGAAACGCGCTGATCGGGCAGCCGCGAGGCACGACGGGACAGACCCACGTTGGACCGACTACCAACCCTAGACCCCTAGAACAGCAATGCCCTAATCGTCAAGCCGCCGTGATCGCTCGCTCAGGCCCGGGCGGCTGCGTCCGCCTCCGCGACCTCCGCGACGTACGCCAGTGCCGCCTCCGGGTCGCCCAGGAACGGTCCGAGATCCTCGGGGTGCGGGAACAGCCGGGTGAACCGGTCGGCCACCCCCTGATGCTGGGTGGCCGCGCCGAGCACCTGCTGCACGTGCTCGGGCAGCGGGTTGAGCAGCGCGTCGGTCAGGCCGGTTGAATGCTGGGCACGGGTCTCCCAGAAGGTCTCGAAGGTCGCCTGCATCCATTCCGGGTCGAACGGCAGCTCGCCACGCTCGACGATCGCCTTGGTGTAGATCCCGGCACAGTGGGCGGCGTTGTTGGACCCCTGACCCGCGATCGGGTCGTTGACGACGACGACGTCGCCCATGCCGAAGACGTAGGTGCCGTCGGAGACCTCGGCGTACGGCTTGCGGATCGTGCCGGTGAAGGAGCCCGAGAGCGAGGCGCGGGCGTCGGTGGGCACGCACTCACGCATCAGCTCGCCCTCCCAGGGCATGTGCTCGAGCATCAGGTGCTGGAGACGGCGCAAGTGCTCGTCGGGCCGAGGGCGGTCCCAGAAGCAGTCGAACGGGCCGTCCGGGATCGCCTCGACGAACGCGACTCGGCTCGGTCCGGCGCTGGTCAGGGCGGGGATCACGAACAGCTCTCCCACCCCGGGCGCCACGTTGATCCGCATGCTCATGGCGGGGAAGTCGTCGGGCTCGATCCAGCCCTGGAGGTAGATCGCCGAGAGCGTACGTCCGGGGGTGGTGTACTTCGAGCGGACGGGGTCGCGGTCGAAGAGGTCGACGATCTCACCCTTCCCCGCGGCGATCAGGGTCAGGTCGTACATCGGCGCCAGGCCGGCCAGGTCGGAGGTCATCACGGGGTGGTAGATGATCCGGCCGCCACGGTCCTCGAACAGCTCCAGCCAGGTGGACATCTTCAGCCGCTGGTCCACGGACATGGCGTACGGCTCCCACGGACCGTCGAACTTCAGCGCCCGGACCCCGGGCTCCGGGCTGACCGAGATCCCGACCGCGGGGATGCGCGGCGCCTCGTCCTCCCAGAGGTTCAGGTCGTAGACACGCTCATAGGCCAGGGCGGGGTCGAACATGACCTGCGTCGACATCGGCCAGCCGTCGCGCAGCTCGTCGGGCGTACGTGCCGACATGACCGTCACCTCGTAGCCCTCGATCTGGAGGCTGAGGGCGAGCTGCATGCCTGCCTGTCCGGCGCCGACGATCAGGATCTTGCGCAAGGAAACTCCTTGGAGTGGGGGACGCCTCCGGGGTCAGGCGCGGGTGGGGGTGGTCTTCATCGTGTGCGCCAGGCAGGCGACCAGCGTCTTGGCCGTCGACCTGCGGTCGCGGGCGTCCACGGTCACCAGCGGCGTCCTCTCGTCGAGGCAGAGCGCATCGCGCACCTTCTCCAAGGAGTGCGTGAGCTTTCCGTCGAACAGGTTCACCGCCACGACGAACGGTACGTCGGAGTCGTTCTCGAAGTAGTTGATCGCCGGGAACGACGCGTCGAGCTGACGGGTGTCGACCAGGACGACGGCGCCGCTGGCGCCGCGGCACAGGTCGTCCCACATCGGCCAGAACCGAGGCTGCCCCGGGGTGCCGAACAGGTAGAGCAGCAGATCGGGCGCGAGCGTGACCCGGCCGAAGTCCATCGCGACCGTCGTGGTCGTCTTGGCGCTCGAGTCCGAGAGCGGATCCACGGACTCGCCGGCCTGCGTCATCCACGCCTCGGTGTTCACCGGGGGGATCTCGGAGACCGAGGCGACCATGGTCGACTTCCCGACGCCGAAACCTCCTGCGATCACGAGCTTGGCAGAGGTGACGGTCAGCGCCTGGCGGTCAGCCGAGCTCGGAAAGGCCATCGATAACTCTCTTCAACAGACGGTGGTCGAAGGGGGATTCGTAGGCCCCCTCATTGATCTGCAGGTGCTCGGTCGAGGCCAGGTCCTCGAGCAGCACGCGAGTCACCCCGAGTGAGATCCCGCAGTGCGCGGACAGCTCCGCGACCGACTGTGGCCCGAGACGTACGCGGTCATAGAGCCGGCGCGACTCAGGGGTCAGCTTGGACGCCGCGCGCGCGTCGAAGTGCGATGAGGAGACCAGCGTGTGCACATACAGCTGGTGGTTGGTCTGGGTCCGGCCGCCGGTCAGTACGTAGGGACGTACCCACGGATTGGACGTCACGCGCGCTCCCCGGCCATCGAGCTGACCGTCATCTGGCGCAGCTCGTCGCGCATCTGGGGAGTGAGTACGTGGCCGACGGCGTCGACCAGCTGGGCCATCTTGTGGGCGACGACGCCCAGGTTCGCCCCGGCCCCGACCAGGACGGCGAAGCCGGCGAGGTCGCCGATGCCCATGAAGAGGAAATGGCCGGTGTGGAACTTCAGCATCACCTGGTCACAGCCAGGCTCGCCCACCTCCCGCGCGATGTTGTTGCCGAGGCTGATCACTCCGGCGGTCATCGCGGCAAGCGGGTCGGCGACGTTGGCGGACATGCCGCCGGCACCGATCAGCGGGAGCCCGTCGGAGGAGACGATGAGCGCATGGGTCACACCTGGGGTGGAGCTGGCGAAGTTGTCGATCAGCCAGCTGAATTCCTTGGGGTCGCGGGGGACGACCGGGCTTTCCATTACGAAAGGGTTCCTTTCACTGCTGGGACTTAGCTGCCAAGGGAGAACGCGTCGAGGTCGTCTGCGAAGGAGTGCCGGGCTGCCGACCGGTTCTCGGGTGAGGAATCCTCGGCCTGCGTTCCGGCGGCTGCTTCGGGCACAGTCTGCTTGCTGCGCAGGCTGACCGGCTCCCGGCGCGGGAGCGCACCGGACTCTACTGGTCCGCTCTGTTCGGCGGGCGCGGAGGCCTCGTTCGTCTCATCCGCCCCACCTGTCTCACCGGTCAGCGGGATCGACGTCTTCAAGGTGTCGGTGGACAGATCCGGTGAGGGCTGCTGACTGGGCGCCGGAGCGAACTGGGCCGTCGGCCGCGTGGGCTGCTGCACAGCGTGCTGCCCGGTCTGCGCCTCGTGGTGTGCGTCGGGCTGCGGGTGCGGCGCGGTCTGTAGCTCGGTCCGATGCATGGGCCGCCGCACGGCCTGCGGAACCGCCTGGGGGCCGCGCCGCCGCGGAGCCGGCGGAAGGACCGCGACGCTGCTCGCACCGGAGGCCCTGGGCAGCTCTGCCGGCTCGACCGGTGCGACCGGCACCTCGCACAGGAGCTGGGCCGGCACGGTCACCATCGCGATCATCCCGTTGCCGGGCGCGGGCCGGGTGGCGAGGCGTACGTCGATGTCGTACTTTCGGGCGATCCGGTGCACCACCGGGAAGCCGGTGTGGCTCCCGGACTTGCTGACCAGCTCCACGACCGGGCCCGCCAGCAACGCATTGAGGCGCCCCACCGAGCGCTCCGGGATGCCGATGCCGGTGTCCTCGATCCGGAAGAGCACGTCTCCGGCGTCGGCGAGGTGGACGTTGACCGTCACCGCGCCCGGCGAGTACTTGGTCGCATTGTCCAGCAGCGCGGCGATCAGGCAGGAGACGTCGTCGGCTGCGTACCCGATGACGGCGAGCTCGCTCACCCGACCGATCGTCACCTGGTTGTAGCGCTCGATGCTCGACAGCGCCATCCGGATGATGTCCAGCAGCGAGGTGTCGATGCCGCCCATCTCGTCCTGGGCTCGACCGGCGAGCGTACGCAGATCGCGGCTGGCCCGCCGCATGCGAGTCACCGCGTGGTCGACCTCGTAGAGCTTCCTCAGCCGCTCGGGATCGTCCTCGTCCGCCTCGAGCCCGTCGAGCGAGATGCGCATCTGCTCGGCCAGGCTGATCAGGTGGAGCCCGAACTGCTCCATGATCTCGGGCCAGGCCTCGTCCTCGTCCTCCTGCAGCGGCGCAGGTGTCGAGGAGATCGGCTGGGGAACGGGTGCCGGCGGCAAGGCCGGCGTCGGTGACACCGGCGGGAAGGGCGCGGCCTGGCCGTTCGTCGGAGGGAATGAGCGAGCAAGACCCGGATCTGACTGCTCAGCGAGCGTCGCAGTCTGGGGCCCCCGGCGCTTCAGCAAGCGCAGGCTCCAGCGTGTCATGAGGCGGCACTTTCAGATGTGGAGAAGGAAAAGGAGCGGTGATCAGATTGGCACAACCCGTGCGCGAGCGCAGGGTTACGGGCTCAGAAGCAGACAGTGTCCTAGGTCCCTCGTGCCAAGTGGCTCAGGCGCGCCGTCGGCTCGCGACGAGGTGAGCCAGATCCTACTGCGCCGCCCTCGACTCAGCTCGCCAGCAGCCGCAGGGTCTCCTCACGGGCCGGCGCCGTGCGCGGGTCCGTTCCCTCGTACGCAGAGCCGACGGGGTTCACCATGACCTCGTCCACACCGTACTCGTCGGCCATGGCGGCGAGGCGCAGCTTCGCGTCCGCCGCGGAGCCGATGATCCAGCGGCTGCGCATGGTGTCGATGAGTCCCTGGTGGGCGTCGGGGATCTCGGTCTTCTCGGCCTCGTCGATGCTGGGCTGCGCGGTCAGCGGCTGCCCGGTGCGCAGCTTCAGCATGGTCAGCAGCTGCGGCAGCGCCCGACGGTCGGCCTCCTCCGCAGTCTCGGCCACGCTCGCGTTCACTGTCAGGAACGTCTTCGGCTCACGGACGAGCTCGGAGGGCCGGAACGTCGATCGGTAGAGGTCGATCATCGCCTTGGTGTCGGTGCCGTTGCCCGCGAAGTGGTGGGCGAAGACGTAGGGCAGCCCCTTCTCCGCGGCCAGGCGAGCGGAGTAATCGGAGGAGCCGAGCAGCCAGAGCTCGGCGACCGACGCCGCCGACGGGGTCGCGTGCAGGACGTGCTGGCGACCGCCGGCCATCAGCCCGACGCCCTCGGGCGCCATCATGGCGACGATGTTGTCGAGGTACTCCGGGAACCGGTTGACCGCGTCGTCGGTCACTCCCCCGGCGCCGTGGCGCAGCGCCCACGAGGTGACCGGGTCCGTCCCCGGCGCTCGGCCGATGCCGAGGTCGATCCGGCCGGGGAACGCCGCCTCGAGCAGCGCGAACTGCTCGGCCACGACCAGCGGCGCGTGGTTGGGCAGCATCACGCCACCGGAGCCGACTCGGATCCGCTCGGTCGCGCCGGCCACCAGCGAGATCAGGACCGGCGGGTTGGTCGAACCGACCGCAGGCATGTTGTGGTGCTCGGCGAGCCAGTAGCGCTCGAATCCCAGCTCGTCGGCGGCCTTGGCCAGCGACAGCGTCGCGGTCAGGGCATCTGCGGAGGACTGGTCCTTACGGACGGGGACGAGGTCGAGAACGCTCAGCTTCACGTGAAGGCTCAACCCGGTCCCGGGCGCCGTTTATTCCGGCGGGAGCAGCGCGCGGAGTCCGTCCGCGACCGCCGAGCGCCACCAGGCGTAGTCGTGGCCGCCGTTGTGCTCCGCGGAGGTGACGTCGATCCCGGCCGCCCGGAGACGGTCGACGAGGTCGTGGTGGAGCTCGTCGAGAACCCACTCCTGGGTGCCGTGCGCCAGATGCACGCGAGTCTTCGCCTCCGGCGTGACGGCGTCGGCGAGGTCGTCGAGCCACAGCGAGGCCGACTGGCTGGCGACACCGTGGATGTGTTCCGGGTAGGTCAGCCCGGCACGCAGCGCAGTCACCCCACCGAGGCTCTGGCCCACGACGTACGTCTCCGCGGTGACCGCGCGACGCTCGCGCACCCACGGCAGCAGCTGGTTGACGATGTAGTCGGCGCCCTCGCCGCCGGCGAGTTCCTCCCAGCGCTTGTCACGGCCGCCGGAGGCGGGCAGGACGCAGCGTACGTGGCGGAGGTGGCCGTCGGCGATCAGGTTGTCGAGCGTGGTCGGCAGCGAGTGGTGGTCGGTCCAGATCTCACCGTCGAGCGCGACCACGAGCGGCAGGTCGACGTTGAGCCCGGCGCCTGCCGGATCGTAGAGCCAGACGTCGCGCCCGTCCGGGCCCGTCTCCAGGGTGACGGTGCCGGCGACGACGTCATCGCGACGGTACAGCCACGGCTGCAGCGGAGCGTCGGGCAGCGAGACGACCGACTGCTTGATGCCCTGCCGGTTGTGGCACCAGTCGGAGTTGAGCGGGTCGAGGTAGCCGCGGTGCAGGACGGCACGGAGCTCGACCTGACCCTCGCTCTCCCACGGGGCCGGCTCACCGGGGTGCTTGCACAGGAAGGCGTACGAGGCGCGCCAGTCGGCCTTCATCAGGAACGAGGCGTGCCACAGGTCGGTGCCTTCCTTGCGCTCGAGCATCGTCTCGGCGAGATGGCGTTCGTCGGAGAGCCGATTGGCGAAGAGAAGCACCTCCTCGGCCTCGTCGTCGCGCCAGCAGAAGGTGACGACGACCTCGTCGTCAGCGCCGCCGGCGCCGGTCTCCTCGACGAGCGGGAGCGAGGTGGCGATCTGGTCCCAGAACATCTCGATGTCCTCAGGACTGAGTCGGTCGATGATCGCGCTTCGCGTCCGTGCTGAAGGATTGGGTCGCGCCGCCGTGGGTCGTCGCAACTGCGTGCTCATCCTGTTATTCCTCCCGAGTACGGGGCTCTCCCTGTCCCCGCGGGCTGACCAAGTTACTCACAGAGGAGCCGGCACGCGAGGTACCGAGGTCCCTTTCTCTGTCAATCGACAGGTGATGTCGCATATCCGCTAGTCAACGGCATGGACAACCGGGGTTTGTTCAGTTTCCTATCAGTTTTCGGTCCGCATGTCGGCACAGATCGCCACGGCGCCGAGGAAACCCGGGGCTTCCCACTGGGCTATCCGGACATCGCCGAACTGATCGATCGGGCCCTCCTCAGCGAGGACATCGAGACGCTGCGCCGCTGCCATGCTGCCGCGCCCGGCCTTCACCAACGCCTCCTTGCGCACCCACAACCGCGTGAACGCGTACGCAGGGTCCGGCTGCCCCGCCACCCACGCCGCCTCGCACCTCGAGAGCGCCCGGTCGGGCCCGCGCGAGACCTTCTCCACGTCGACGCCGCACCGCCTGGTCGAGGCGACCGCGCCGACCAGGCCGCGCGTATGGCTGAGACTCACCTGGATCGCCGCCCCCGTCGGACCGGCGACCGACGGCACTCCGTGCTCGGTGCTGCCGCACCGAGCGCAGCGTTGCTCGATCACGATCTCCTCGCGAGCGAGGCCCAGCAGCTCCGCTGCGCACTCGCGGACGAGGACGTGCGCTGCCGCGTACGCCTCCCGGTCGGCCTCGACCACCAGCCGCTGGTGGCGGGCACGCTCTGCTGCAGTCAGCATGCCGAGATCGGCGGCGACCTCGTCGACCCGCGCGAAGCGCGCGATCTCAGTCATACCGCGGCTCAGTGACCGCCCCAGGGAACGCCGAGCTTGCCGAGCATCTCCTCGCCGCCGTCGAGTGCAGTGAGCACCCACGCGCCATCGGCGGTGAGCGCGAAGGTGTGCTCGAAGTGGGCCGCCCAGGAGCCGTCGTCGGTGACGACCGTCCAGTCGTCCTCGAGGGTGGTGACCTCGGGGCCGCCCAGGGTGAGCATCGGCTCGATGGCCAGCGCGATGCCGCGCTGCAGCTTGGGACCCTTGCCGGGCTTGCCGTAGTTGAACACCGACGGCTCCATGTGCATCTCGGTGCCGATGCCGTGACCGCTGAAGTCCTCGAGGATGCCGTAGTCACCCTGGGAGTCGACATAGGTCTCGATGGCGTGCGAGATGTCGGTGACCCGTCCACCGAGGCGGGCGGCGGCGATGCCGTGCCACATGGACTCCTCGGTGACCCGCATCAGCTCGGCGACCTCGTCTGACACCGAGCCCATCGCCACCGTGATCGCGGCGTCGCCGTGCCAGCCCTCGACGATGGCGCCGCAGTCGATGGACATGATGTCGCCGTCCTTCAGCTCCCGAGACCCCGGGATGCCGTGGACCACGACCTCGTCGACCGACGCGCAGATCGAGCCCGGAAAGCCGTGGTAGCCCTTGAACGACGGGACGCCACCACGGGACCGGATCGAGTCCTCGGCGATGGCGTCGAGCTCGAGAAGGGTGACTCCGGGCCGCGCGGCGGCCCGGAGCACCTCGAGCGTCTCGCCGACCACGAGGCCGGCCCTACGCATCTTCTCGATCTGCTCAGGGGTCTTGATCTGGACCTTGTTCATGAAGCCCATGGCTCCCCCATGTGCGAGATGTCGATCAGGATTCGGGGATGATGTCGAGCTCGTCGAAGATCCGCTTGGTGACGTCCTCGACCTCACCCAAGCCGTCGATCTCGTGGACCAGGCCGCGACCCTTGTAGACCTCGATCAACGGAGCGGTCTCCTCGAGGTAGACCTCCTGACGACGCCGGATGACGTCGGCGGTGTCGTCGGCGCGGCCCTCGAGCTCGGCACGCTGCAGCAGCCGCTGCACGATCTCGTCCTTGTCGACGGTCAGCACGACCACCGCGTCCAGCGCGTGGCCGGTGAACTTGATCATCCCGTCGAGCTCCTCGACCTGCGCGAGCGTGCGCGGGTAGCCGTCGAGCAGGAATCCCTTGGCAGCATCGGGCTCGTCGATACGGTTGCGAACCATCAGGTTCGTCACCGAATCTGGGACGTACTCGCCCTTGTCCACGTAGGACTTGGCCTCGATGCCGAGGGGGGTGCCCTCGCTCATGTTGGCGCGGAAGATGTCGCCGGTCGAGATCGCCGGGATCCCGAAGTGCTCGGCGATGAACTTCGCCTGGGTGCCCTTGCCGGCTCCCGGCGGGCCCATGATGATCAGTCTCATCGGAGGAACCCTTCATAGTTGCGCTGCTGGAGCTGGCTCTCGATCTGCTTCACCGTGTCGAGGGCGACGCCGACCATGATCAGGATCGAGGTGCCACCGAAGGGGAAGTTCTGGTTCGCGTTGATGAGCGCCAGCGCGATCAGCGGGATGAGCGCAACCAGACCGAGGTAGAGCGAGCCCGGCAGTGTGATACGGGACAAAACGTAGGACAGATAGTCCTCGGTCGGCTTCCCGGCCCGAATTCCTGGAATGAAGCCACCGTATTTCTTCATGTTGTCGGCGACCTCCGGTGGGTTGAAGGTGATCGACACGTAGAAGTAGGTGAAGAAGATGATCAGCGCGAAGTACGTCGCCATGTAGATCGGGTGGTCGCCCTGGACGAAGTAGTTGTTGATCCAGTCGACCCACACGGGCGGGTTCTGCGCGTTCTGGTTGAACTGCGCCGCCATCGCCGGCAGGTAGAGCAGCGACGAGGCGAAGATGACCGGGATGACGCCGGCCTGGTTCACCTTGAGCGGGATGTACGTCGAGGAGCCGCCGAACATCTTGCGTCCGACCATCCGGCGGGCGTACTGGACCGGGATCCGGCGCTGGGCCTGCTCGATGAAGATGACCGCAGCCATGATCGCCAGACCGATGACGAGCACGATCGCGAAGGTCCACCAGCCCTTGTCGTTCTTGACCGCCCACATGGTGGCCGGGAAGGTGGCGACGACCTGGGTGAAGATCAGGATCGACATACCGTTGCCGATACCGCGCTCGGTGATCAGCTCGCCGAGCCACATGATGACCGCGGTGCCGGCGGTCATGGTGATGACCATGACCAGGAAGGTGGCGGTGCCGTCGTCGTGCAGCAGAGGCTGCGTGCAGCCCTGGAGGAGGTCGCCGGAGCGCGCCAGCGCGACGATGCCGGTGGCCTGCAGGACCGCGAGGCCGAGGGTCAGGTAACGGGTGTACTGCGTGATCTTCGTCTGCCCGGCCTGGCCCTCCTTCTTGAGGCGCTCCAGTCGCGGGATCACCACGACGAGCAGCTGCAGGATGATGCTCGCGGTGATGTACGGCATGATGCCGAGCGCGAAGATCGTCAGCTGCAGCAGCGCACCGCCGGAGAAGAGATTGACCAGGTTGTAGAGGCCGGCGCTGTCACCGGTCTGGGCTGCGTCAAGACACTGCTGGACGTTCGCAACGTGAACGCCAGGGGCCGGGATCTGGGATCCGGCCCTGAAGATCACGACGATCAGGAGTACGAAGAGCAGCTTCTTGCGCAGGTCCGGGGTACGGAACGCTGATGCGAACGCGCCAAGCACGAATGGTTCCTCTTTCGACAATCAGGGGTCGCAGGGCCTGCGCCGATGCGAAAACCCGTGGCAGCCTAACAGCCTCCACGGCAGCTCATGCACGTAGGGCTGAAACAGCGGGAGCGCGGTCGGGACCCCGGAGGGGCGACCCGGCCGCGCTTCCACGTAACAGGCTCTACGTTAGTAGAACTGTCAGAGAACCGTGACAGTTCCGCCAGCGGCCTCGATCTTCTCCTTGGCAGAGCCGGAGAAGGCGTTGGCGCTGATCTCGACCTTGACGGTCAGGTCACCCTGGCCCAGGACCTTGACCGGGTGGCCCTTACGGACGGCACCCTTCTCGATCAGGGTCTCGGGGGTGACGACGCCACCCTCGGGGAACAGCTCGTTGAGCTTGTCGAGGTTGACGACCTGGAACTCCACCTTGAAGGGGTTCTTGAAGCCCTTCAGCTTGGGGAGCCGCATGTGCATCGGGGTCTGGCCACCCTCGAAGTAAGCGGGGACCTGGTAACGGGCCTTCGTGCCCTTGGTACCACGGCCGGCCGTCTTACCCTTGGACGCCTCACCACGACCCACGCGGGTCTTGGCCTTCTTGGAACCGGGAGCCGGCGCCAGGTTGTGCACCTTGAGTGCCATATCAGTCGACCTCCTCGACCGTCACCAGGTGACGGACGGTCTGGACCATGCCGCGGATCTCCGGGCGGTCCTCCTTGACGACCACGTCGCCGATCCGCTTGAGACCGAGCGTACGCAGGGTGTCTCGCTGGTTCTGCTTCAGACCAACGAGGCCCTTCTTCTGCTGGACCTTCAACTGCGCCATCAGGCCGACACCCCCGCCTTGGGCTCCGCAACCTCGGCCTGCGCCTTGAGCAGCGCCTCCGGGGCAACGTCCTCGACCGGGAGACCGCGACGCGCAGCAACGGCCTCGGGCGTCTCGAGCATCCGAAGCGCCTCGACCGTCGCGTGGACGATGTTGATCTGGTTGGACGAGCCGAGCGACTTGCTCAGCACGTCGTGGATGCCGGCGCACTCCAGGACCGCGCGCACCGGACCACCGGCGATGACACCGGTACCGGGGGCGGCCGGACGGAGAAGGACCACACCAGCGGCCTTCTCACCCTGCACCGGGTGCGGGATCGTGCCCTGGATGCGGGGAACGCGGAAGAAGTGCTTCTTCGCTTCCTCGACACCCTTGGCGATCGCCGCGGGAACTTCCTTCGCCTTACCGTAGCCGACGCCGACCAGACCTTCACCGTCACCGACGATCACGAGGGCGGTGAAGCTGAAGCGACGACCACCCTTCACGACCTTGGCAACTCGGTTGATCGCGACGACCTTCTCGATGTAGGCGGTCTTGTCGGCGCTCTGGTTGCGACGGTCGTCGCGACCTCGGCGCTCGCCACCACGCTGTCCGCGCTGGGCTCCGCTCATGAGATTTTCCTCTTCTCTCGTTCGATCGTTGCGATCAGAAGGTCAGACCGGCCTCGCGCGCGCCATCAGCGAGCGCGGCGACACGGCCGTGGTACTTGTTGCCGGCGCGGTCGAAGACGACAGTCTCGACCCCAGCGGCCTTGGCACGCGACGCAACCAGCTCGCCGACCTGCTTGGCCTTGGCGGTCTTGTCACCGGAGGCCGACCGCAGGTCGCCCTCGATGGTCGAAGCCGAGGCAAGCGTCTTGCCGGCCAGGTCGTCGACGACCTGGGCGGTGATGTGCTTGGCCGACCGGGTCACGACGAGGCGCGGACGCTCCGGCGTACCCTCGATCTTCTTGCGACCGCGGGCCTGACGACGCAGGCGCGAGCGGACACGGGAAGCGGTGTGCTTGTTGTTCGACAGCGAGATGGCCATCACTTACCAGCCTTTCCGACCTTGCGGCGGATGTTCTCGCCGGCGTAACGAACGCCCTTGCCCTTGTAGGGCTCCGGCTTGCGCAGCTTGCGAATGTTGGCCGCAACCTCACCGACGAGCTGCTTGTCGATGCCCACGACGCCGAGCTTGGTCGGACCGTCGGTGGTGAAGGTGATGCCTTCGGGGGCGTCGAAGACGATCGAGTGCGAGTAGCCGAGCTGGAACTCCAGCTTGGTCGGACCCTTCGACAGGACGCGGTAACCCACGCCGACGATCTCGAGCTTCTTCTCGTAGCCCTCGGTGACACCCAGGACCATGTTGTTGACCAGCGTGCGGGACAGGCCGTGAAGGGCCTTGTTGTCCCGGCTGTCGTCGGGGCGCTTGACGTCGAGGACGTTGCGGCCCTCGTCATCCTGAGCCTTCTCGACGGTGATCGGGTCGACCACGGTGTGCGACAGGGAGCCCTTCGGGCCCTTGACGCTCACGACCTGGCCGTCGATGGTGACGTCCACGCCGGCCGGAACCGGGACGGGGAGCTTGCCAATACGCGACATGTTCTTCTCTCTCCCTTCCCTGATTACCAGACGTAGGCGAGGACTTCCCCACCTACGCCCTTCTTGTTCGCCTGGCGGTCGGTCAGCAGACCCTGGCTCGTCGAGATGATCGCGACGCCGAGGCCGCCGAGCACCTTGGGGAGACCGGTGTGCTTCGCGTAGACACGCAGACCGGGCTTGCTGATGCGGCGTACGCCGGCGATCGAGCGCTCGCGGTTGCGGCCGTACTTGAGGGTGATGGTCAGGGTCTTGCCGACCTGGCCCTCGGTGGGCTCCAGCACCTCGTACTTGGTGATGTAACCCTCCTGCTGGAGGATCTCAGCGACGCCCTGCTTCAGCTTGCTGTACGGCATCGAAACCGTATCGTGGAACGCCTGGTTGGCGTTGCGCAGACGAGTGAGCATGTCTGCGATCGGGTCAGTCATCGTCATTGGCCGAACGGCCCTTTCTCGTAGTGGTTTCCTCGCGACACAGAGTCACGAGGACCTTCAACGTCAGTGGTTGGAACGGTGATCGCTCACCAGGAGGACTTGGTGACGCCGGGCAGCTCGCCGCGGTGGGCCATCTCACGCAGGCAGATACGGCACAGGCCGAACTTGCGGAACACAGCCTTCGGGCGGCCGCAGCGCTGGCAGCGGGTGTAACCGCGAACCGCGAACTTCGGCTTACGAGCGGCCTTCACCTTGAGAGCGGTCTTCGCCATCTCAGTTGTTCTCCTTGAACGGGAAGCCGAGCGCCTTGAGCAGCGCGCGACCCTGGTCGTCATTGGTGGCAGTCGTCACGAGGGTGATGTCCATGCCCCGCGAGCGGTCGATCTTGTCCTGGTTGATCTCGTGGAACATGACCTGCTCGGTGAGACCGAAGGTGTAGTTGCCGTTGCCGTCGAACTGCTTGCCGTTGAGACCGCGGAAGTCCCTGATGCGGGGCAGCGCGAGCGAGAGCAGGCGGTCGAGGAACTCCCACATGCGGTCGCCGCGCAGCGTGACGTGCGCACCGATCGGCATGCCCTCACGCAGCTTGAACTGCGCGATGGACTTCTTCGCCTTGTTGATCAGCGGCTTCTGGCCGGTGATCGCGGTCAGGTCGTTGACAGCGCCCTCGATCAGCTTGGAGTCGCGAGCAGCCTCGCCCACACCCATGTTGACGACGATCTTGGTCAGACCGGGGATCTGCATGACGTTCGGGATCTCGAACTCGGCCTGCAGGGCCGGGGCGATCTCCTCGCGGTACTTCGTCTTGAGGCGCGGGGCCACAGCGGTGTCGGTCATGATCAGATGTCCTTACCGGTCTTGCGCGAGATGCGAACGCTGCGCTCAGCCGCGTAGGTCGACCCGTCGGGGCGACGCTTCTGGACCGTCTCACGGCGGAAGCCGACGCGAACCGGCTCGCCACCCTCGAGCAGCTGGACGTTGGAAACGTGGATCGGAGCCTCGGTGGTCACGATGCCGCCGGTGGTGCCGGCGCGACCGCCCTGGTCCTGGACCTTGGTGTGCTTCTTGATGAGGTTGATGCCCTCGACGATGACACGGTCCTCCTGGGTGAGGACTGCGATCACCTTGCCGGAGCCGCCCTTGTCCTTACCCGCGATCACCTTGACGGTGTCGCCCTTCTTGATGTGCGAGCGACCCATCACAGCACCTCCGGCGCAAGCGAGATGATCTTCATGAACTTCTTGTCGCGCAGCTCACGGCCAACCGGGCCGAAGATGCGGGTGCCTCGCGGCTCGCCGTCGTTCTTGAGAATGACGGCGGCGTTCTCGTCGAAGCGGATGTACGAGCCGTCAGCGCGGCGGCGCTCCTTGACGGTGCGCACGATGACGGCCTTGACGACGTCACCCTTCTTCACGTTGCCACCGGGGATAGCGTCCTTGACGGTGGCGACGATGGTGTCGCCGATGCCGGCGTAGCGACGACCGGAACCACCGAGCACACGAATGCAAAGGATCTCCTTCGCACCAGTGTTGTCGGCGACCTTGAGTCGCGACTCCTGCTGGATCATTACTTCTCCTTGTCGAGCTGGTTCTCTCCCCGCTCCAGGGCGGGTGAGCCTTGCCGAACGTAATGGGATTTGATGGGCACAGGCCCAGCGAACAATGGTCGCTGGACCTGCACCCTTTGGTCAATTTGGCGCCAATGAGTTGAGTTCAGTTGCCGCCAGCCGGATCCGCCGCGTACGCGGCGTAGATCACTTGGCGCGCTCGACGACCTCGACGAGGCGCCACCGCTTGGTCGCGGACAGCGGCCGGGTCTCCATGACCAGGACGCGGTCGCCGATGCCGGCGGTGTTCTGCTCGTCGTGAGCCTTGAGCTTGCTGCTACGGCGCATGACCTTGCCGTAGAGCGGGTGCTTCACGCGGTCCTCGACCTCAACGACGATGGTCTTGTCCATCTTGTCGCTGACGACGAGGCCCTCGCGCACCTTGCGCGTGTTGCGCTCGGTGGTGTCCGTAGTGGACTCAGCCATGATCAGGCCTCCTCGGTGGTCTCGGTGCCCGGGGCCACGCGGATGCCGAGCTCGCGCTCACGCACCACGGTGTAGATCCGGGCGATGTCCTTCTTGACGGTGCGGAGCCGACCGTGGCTCTCCAGCTGGCCGGTGGCCGCCTGGAACCGGAGGTTGAACAGCTCCTCCTTCGCCTCGCGCAGCTTCGCCTCGAGGTCGACGTCGGTGAGCTCGTCCAGCTCGAACGCCTGCAGAGAGTTGGCCATCAGAACTCACCAGCCTCTCGCGTGATGAAACGGCACTTCATGGGCAGCTTGTGGATCGCGCGGCGCATCGCCTCGCGGGCCGTGTTCTCGTCGACTCCGGAGAGCTCGAACATGACGCGGCCGGGCTTGACGTTGGCAACCCACCACTCGGGGGAACCCTTACCGGAACCCATGCGGGTCTCGGCAGGCTTCTTGGTCAGCGGGACGTCGGGGTAGATGTTGATCCACACCTTGCCGCCTCGCTTGATGTGACGAGTCATCGCGATACGCGCTGCCTCGATCTGGCGGTTGGTCACGTAGTGACCCTCGATCGCCTGGATGCCGTATTCACCGAAGGCCAGCTTCGTGCCACCCTTGGCCACACCAGTGCGCTTCGGGTGGTGCTGCTTGCGGTGCTTGACGCGACGGGGCATCAGCATGGGTCAGCCCTCCTGGGACGTGGTCTCGGCGGCGGGAGCCTCAGCGGCAGCCGGCGCCTCAGTCTTCGCCGCGCGGTCAGCGCGGTTCGGGCGGTCACCACGGGAGCCACGCGACGGACGGTCGCCGCGGCCACCGCGACGGTCGTTGCCACCGCGACCCGGGACGCCCGCACGGGCGGCCTGGGCGGCCTGACGCTCGGCGCGCGATCCGGAGACCTCGCCCTTGTAGATCCAGACCTTCACGCCGATACGGCCGAAGGTCGTGCGGGCCTCGTAGAAGCCGTAGTCGATGTCGGCACGCAGCGTGTGCAGCGGAACGCGGCCCTCGCGGTAGAACTCGGTACGCGACATCTCGGCGCCGTTGAGACGACCCGAGCACTGGATCCGGATGCCCTTGGCACCGGAGCGCATCGTGGTCTGCATGGCCTTGCGCATCGCGCGACGGAACTGCACGCGACCGCTGAGCTGCTCGGCGACACCCTGGGCGACCAGCTGAGCGTCGACCTCGGGGTTCTTGACCTCGAGGATGTTCAGCTGAACCTGCTTGCCGGTGAGCTTCTCCAGCTCGGTGCGGAGGCGGTCGGCCTCGGCGCCGCGGCGGCCGATGACGATGCCGGGACGCGCGGTGTGGATGTCCACACGGACGCGGTCACGGGTGCGCTCGATCTCGACCTTGGCGATGCCGGCCCGCTCCATGCCCTTGCTGAGCAGCTTGCGGATCTTGACGTCCTCGCCGACGTACTCCTTGTACTGCTTGTCGGCGTACCAACGCGACTTGTGGTCGGTCGAGATGCCCAGGCGGAAGCCGTTCGGGTTGATCTTCTGACCCATTACTTCTTACCGCCCTTCTCGACGACGTCGGCCGGCTGCACGACCAGGGTGATGTGCGAGGTCCGCTTGTTGATGCGGGTCGCACGGCCCTGGGCGCGGGGACGCCAGCGCTTCATGGTCGGACCTTCGTCGACCATGGCGACCGAGACGACGAGGTCGTCACGGTCCAGACCCTCAGCCGACACCGCGTTGGCGATGGCGCTCTCGAGGACCTTGTAAACAGTCTCGGAGGCTGCCTGCGGCGCGAACTGCAGCAGGGACAGGGCCTCGTCGACGGGCAGGCCGCGAACCATGTCGACGACGCGGCGTGCCTTCATCGGAGTGATCCGCACGAAGCGGGCACTCGCGAAGGCACCCGGCTGGTCGCCGAGCAGGGATTCGCGGCGGGCGCTTACGCGCACACGCTCGGTGGTGCTCATCGACGCCGTCCCTTCCGATCGTCCTTGATGTGACCCTTGAAAGTGCGGGTCGGGGCGAACTCGCCCAGCTTGTGACCGACCATCGAGTCGGACACGAAGACCGGGACGTGCTTGCGACCGTCGTGCACCGCGATGGTGTGACCGATCATCTCGGGCACGATCATCGAGCGGCGCGACCAGGTCTTGATCACGTTGTGGGTGCCCTTCTCGTTCTCGGCGTCGACCTTCTTCTGAAGGTGGTCGTCGATGAAGGGGCCCTTCTTCAGGCTGCGAGGCATTGCTTACTTCCTACCCTTCCCGCTCTTACGGCGGCGGATGATCTGCGAGTCAGAGGCCTTGCGCTTGCGCGTGCGGCCCTCGGGCTTACCCCAGGGGCTGACCGGGTGACGGCCACCGGAGGTCTTACCCTCACCACCACCGTGCGGGTGGTCGACCGGGTTCATGACGACACCACGGACGGTCGGGCGGACGCCCTTCCACCGCATACGGCCGGCCTTACCCCAGTTGATGTTCGACTGCTCGGCGTTGCCGACCTCACCGACGGTGGCGCGGCAGCGCACGTCGACGAAGCGCATCTCACCCGAAGGCATACGCAGCGTGGCCTTGGAACCCTCACGGGCGACCAGCTGGGCGCTCATACCGGCGGAGCGGGCGATCTTCGCGCCTCCACCCGGACGCAGCTCAACATTGTGGATGGTGGTACCAACCGGGATGTTGCGCAGCGGCAGGTTGTTGCCGGGCTTGATGTCGGCGGTGGGGCCGGACTCCACGACAGTGCCCTGCGAGACGCCGACGGGCGCGAGGATGTAGCGCTTCTCGCCGTCGAAGTAGTGCAGCAGGGCGATGCGGGCGGTGCGGTTCGGGTCGTACTCGATGTGAGCGACCTTGGCCGGCACGCCGTCCTTGTCGTAGCGACGGAAGTCGATGATCCGGTAGGCGCGCTTGTGGCCACCGCCCTTGTGACGGGTGGTGATACGGCCCTGGTTGTTGCGGCCGCCCTTCTTGGGAAGGGGCACCGTCAGCGACTTCTCCGGCGTGGTCCGAGTGATCTCGGCGAAGTCGGCCACCGACGAGCCACGACGGCCCGGGGTGGTCGGCTTGTACTTACGAATAGCCATGTTCAGTCAGTCCTTCTCACGCGCCGAAGATGTCGATGCGGTCGCCCTCAGCCAGGGAGACGATCGCGCGCTTGGTGTCGGGGCGCTTGCCCATGCCGTAACGAGTACGACGGGCCTTGCCCTTGCGGTTGATCGTGTTGACCGAGGTCACCTTGACGTCGAACACCTTCTCGACCGCGATCTTGATCTCGGTCTTGTTCGCGTCAGGGCGAACGATGAAGGTGTACTTGTTCTGGTCGAGGAGGCCGTAGCTCTTCTCGGAGACCACCGGCGCGATCAGGATGTCGCGGGGGTCGTAGTGGAGCGTGCTCACTTGTCAGCCTCCTCAGCCTTCTTCTTGCCGGCCTCGACGAAACCGGCGGCGATGGCGTCCTCGGCGGACTTGAAGTAGAACTCCGCCTTGGTGGACTCGTACCAACGGCCGCCCGGGGCGTGGAACTTCTTGTCCTTGCCCTTGACGTTGCCCTTGATGTCGAAGCCCTCGGGAGCCGAGCCGTCCTCGAGCGGCGCGACAGCGCCCTCGGGGAGGTCGATCTCCTTGGCGGGCTCGACGGCAGCCTCCTTGATCGCGTCCTTCTCGACGTCACCGATGGTGACGGTCTCCTTGGCAGCGACGACCGGCTTGCCCGAGACGAAGATCTCGTAGGCCGGCTTGGAGAAGACGACATCGTCGGAGACGAGGACGTCGTAGGTGTTGAGCTGGTCGGCCCAGAGGAGGTGGACCTCGGGGACGTTGCGCAGGCTCAGCGCGGCGACGGACTCGGAGCGGTCCAGGACGACGAGGTAACGCTTGACGTCCGAGATCGCCTTGAGGGCGGTCAGCGCGGTCTTGGTCGAGGGCGCCTCGAGGGCGAACTCGGCCACGTGGATCTGGCCGGCGCGGGCCCGGTCGGAGAGGGCTCCGCGGAGAGCCGCGGCCTTCATCTTCTTGGGGGTGCGCTGGCTGTAGTCACGCGGCTGCGGGCCGTGGACGGTGCCACCACCGGCGAACTGCGGCGCGCGGGTCGAGCCCTGACGGGCGCGACCGGTGCCCTTCTGCTTGTAGGGCTTGCGTCCACCGCCGCGGACCTCGCCGCGGGTCTTGGTGGAGTGCGTGCCCTGGCGCGCAGCGGCCTGCTGCGCGACGACGACCTGGTGGATCAGCGGGATGTTGACCTCAACATCGAAGATCTCAGCCGGGAAGTCGACCTTGACAGTCTTGATAGCCATGATCAGGCCTCCAGCTTCTTAGCAGCCGAGCGGAGGACCACGAGGCCACCCTTGGGGCCAGGAATGGCACCCTTGACCAGGATGAGGCCCTTCTCGGTGTCGACGGCGTGCACGGTCAGGTTCTGGGTGGTGACGGTGTCAGTACCCATGTGACCGGCCATGCGGACGCCCTTGAACACGCGACCCGGGGTGGCGCAAGCGCCGATCGACCCCGGCTTGCGGTGGTTACGGTGAGCACCGTGGGAAGCGCTGACACCGGCAAAGCCGTGGCGCTTCATGACACCCGCGAAACCCTTACCCTTCGAGGTGCCCGTCACGTCGATCTCCTCGCCGATGGCGAAGGTGTCGACGGGGAGCTCCTGGCCGGCGGCGTAGGACGCGGCGTCGGCGGTGCGGATCTCAGCCAGGTGGCGGCGCGGCGTGGTGCCGGCCTTCTCGAACTGGCCGGCGCCCGGCTTGTTCACCTTGCGGCCGTCGATCTCGCCGTAGCCGATCTGCACGGCGTTGTAGCCGTCGACCTCGGGGGTGCGGACCTGGGTCACGACGTTGGTGTTCGCCGCGATGACGGTCACGGGGACGACGACGTTGTTCTCGTCCCACAGCTGGGTCATGCCGAGCTTGGTGCCCAGGAGACCCTTCACGTTGCGTTCGATCGTCATGTCGTCAACCTCAGAGCTTGATCTCGATGTCGACACCAGCAGGCAGGTCGAGCCGCATGAGGGAGTCAACAGTCTTCGGGGTCGGGTCGATGATGTCGATGAGGCGCTTGTGGGTGCGCATCTCGAAGTGCTCGCGCGAGTCCTTGTACTTGTGGGGCGAGCGGATGACGCAGTACACGTTCTTCTCGGTCGGCAGCGGCACCGGGCCGGCGACCTTGGCACCCGTACGGGTGACCGTGTCCACGATCTTTCGCGCCGAGGTGTCGATCACCTCGTGGTCATAGGCCTTGAGCCTGATGCGGATCTTCTGTCCCGCCATCTGTCTCTCTCGTCCTTCTTGGTCAGCGTGCCGCGTGCTACAGGCTTCCTCCGGCTGAGTCGGCCCGGTTGCTCACCTCTGGCTCCGACCCCCGCGGTCGGGCGTGTCGCTTACGCTGTGAAATGAATACAGCTACAAGCGGACGCCGACTTCGCGGACGACTTTCACCATCAGCTTCACTGGAACCACGCCTTCGGGATGGGCACACGGCGACCACAGACCACATCCGGACAGGCTGACAGCCTGCTCAGGTGACGCGATTCAGTAGTCAAGGTGTGCGCACCCCAGCGAACAGTTCACTGGAGCAACCAGAGAATCTTGTCACGCGTACGCAGGTGGCTCCAAATCAACGATGTCGTCTGGGTCGCTCTGAGAGGATGCCCCCAACCGAGCGAGTTCGCCGGTCGTCGCGACGAGGAGCATCAGGATGTCAGGAGCGTGGCCACCCCCACCGGGTGAGCAACCTCAGCAGGGGGCGGCGAACCCGTCCACCCCTCCCCCGCCGGGCCAGCCGATGCAGCCTCGACCGGTGCATCCACACCCCGCCCGACCGACGTGGACACAGCCGCTGCCACCGGCGCACAAGCCCGGCGCGATCCCGCTGCGTCCGCTCGGCCTCGGCGACATGCTCGACGGCGCCTTCCGGCTCGTACGCTTCAACCCCGGCGCCACGGTCGGCGCCTCGGTCCTCGTGGCCGCGGTGGCGATGGCCATCCCGCTGGGGGTGACCGCTGCGATGACCTTCTCCGGGAACAGCCTGGAATGGTTCGGGGTCACGCTCGAGGATCCTGACTACGTGCCCAGCAGCTCCGAGATCATCGGCATCCTGGCGGCCGTCGGCTCCTTCTTCCTCGGCACGATCCTCCAGGTCATCGGGGCGATCCTGGTCGCAGGGATGATCTCCCACGTGGCCCACGCCGCCGCGATCGGCCGCAAGCTCACCCTCAGCCAGGCGTGGGCCGCGACCCACGGCAACCGCTGGCGGCTGATCGGGCTCGCGCTGCTGACCACCCTGATCTTCATCCTGGTCCTGGCGGTCGCGGTGACGCCCGTGGTGGTGCTCGCGATCGTCGTCGACAACCCCGTCCCGGCCATCCTGGTCGGGATCCTGATGTTCCTGCTGCTGATCGCGACCTCCTTCTTCCTGACGGTGCGGCTCTACCTGCTCGCGGTGCCGTCGCTGATGCTGGAGAACACCGGCGTCTTCGGCGCCATCGGCCGGGCGTGGCGGCTGTCGGCACGACAGTTCTGGCGGCTCTTCGGGATCTGGCTGCTGGCCAACATCATCGTCGGCTTCGTCTCCCAGATCGTCGCCTTCCCGATCAGCATGGTCGCCAGCGTCGTCGGCATCGTCCAGCCGGACCTCTACTTCTTCGCGACCATCGCCGGCAGCGCCGTCTCGACCGTCGTCGCCGCCGCGATCGTGGCCCCGTTCAGCGGCGCGGTGACCAACCTGCAGTATCTCGACCAGCGCATCCGCAAGGAGTCCTACGAGGTCGAGCTGATGGAGCAGGCCGGGCTGCTGAGCAGATGATCCTCCTACAGCCGCCTCCTCTGGAGCCGACGCCCGAGGAGGGTCGCTCCTGGCTCCGGCGCGAGCTGGCCGACCCGGAATACCACGAGCTCGACCTCGTCGAGCGGATCCTGCGCTGGATCGAGCGCACCCTGTCCGACGGCATCCCGTCGGCGGGCGACGTGCCGTGGGCTCAGACCGTCGCCGCCATGGTCGTCTTCGCGGCGCTCCTGGTCGGGCTCGGTCTGCTGGTCTCTCGTGCCCGTCGCAGCCCCCGGGCCGCCCGGGACCGCGACGGAGATGTGCTCACCGACGAGTCGCTGTCGGCGGCCGCCCTCCGGGAGCGGGCCGAGGCTGCGTACGCCTCGGGGGACCATGGCGCCGCACTGATCGACGGGTTCCGCGCCCTGGCGAGGCGTCAGGTCGAGCGCGGTCGGCTCGCGGAGGACCTCGGGCTGACCGCAGCCGAGGTCGCGGCGAGCCTGGAGCGGGAGATGTCGATCGAGGGCCGCGCCGGCCGAGCCGCAGAGCTGTTCAACGAGGTGCTCTACGGCAACCACCCCGCCACGCGGGAGCAGGCCGAGGGCGTGCTGGCACTCGAGCAGGAGCTGGCGGTGGCGCGATGAGCTCGGAGACATCGGTCGCGCCGCCGGACCCGCGGGGCGAAAGCGGGTCGACACCGATACGGTCGTCTGATGGCTGGTTCCGCCGCTACCGACCATTGCTGGCTGTCGCGCTGGCCTTCGTGGTCGCGGTGACCCTGGCGTACATCGCGACCCCGGAGGGCGAGGAGTCCTATGCCCCCTACGATCCGGAGAGCCCCGATCTCGATGGCACCCGGGCGCTGGTCCACGTGCTCGAGGACCATGGGGTCGAGGTCGACATCGTCCGGTCCGCCAAGCGCCTGGAGGACACCGAGATCGGACGTGACACGACGGTCTTCGTGACCGGGACCGAGGCGCTCGGTGAGGACACCGCCTCCAGGCTGCGTGACCGCACCGACGGCTCCGAGCTGATCCTGGCCGACCCGCCGCCCTACGTCTCGGCGATGCTCGACATCCCCTACGCGCTCTCCCAGGCGGCCGAGACGATCGAGGCGGACTGCGACGACCCGCGCTGGCAGGGGCTCAGCATCCAGGCCGATGCGATGACTGCGTACGACGCCGGGTCCTGCTTCCCGCACGAGGGCGGCGCGGTGCTCGCGCCGGCCGACGGGCTCACCGTGTGGGGTGCGCCGCAGGTGCTGACCAACGACCAGATCCTGCGGGCCGACAACGCGGCCGTGGCGCTACGCCTGCTGGGCGGCAGCGACCGCCTGGTCTGGTACATCCCCTCGTTCGACGACCTCGCTCCCGACGAGACCCACACCGCCGGGTCCCTGCTGCCGCCGTGGATCAAGCCGGCCTTGTGGATCCTGCTGCTCGCGGTCGTGGCCTTCGCGATCGCCCGCGGACGGCGACTGGGGCCGCTGGCGGTCGAGCCGTTGCCGGTCCATGTCCGCGCCGCGGAGACCACCCGCAGCCTGGGCAGGCTCTATCGCCGCTCCGGCGACCGCCGCCACGCGGCCAGGACGCTGCGGCACGCTGCTCGCACCCGCCTCGCCCAGCGGCTGCGGCTCGGCCGGGAGGCCACTCCGGAGGCCGTCGTACGCGCTGTCGCCCATCGCACCGGACGCCCCGATCTCGAGGTCTCCGCGCTGCTCACCGACTCTCCGATCGAGAACGACCATGACCTGATCACGCTGGCCAACGCGCTGGCGGACCTTGAGGAAGAGGTACGACACCCATGACCCAATCCGAGACCATCCCCTACGTGTCACCCGACGCCGCCCGCGAGCGCCTCACCGCGGTCCGGGCCGAGGTCGCCAAGGCCGTCGTCGGTCAGGACGCCGCGGTCTCCGGGCTGCTGGTCGCGCTGGTGTGCGGCGGCCACGTGCTCATGGAAGGCGTACCCGGCACTGCCAAGACCTTGCTGGTCCGGTCGCTGTCTGCCGCATTGTCGGTCGAGACGCGCCGGGTGCAGTTCACCCCCGACCTGATGCCCGGCGACATCACCGGGTCGATGGTCGTCGAGTCCTCCCATGGGTCGCTGACGTTCCGGGAGGGACCGGTCTTCACCAACCTGCTCCTCGCCGACGAGATCAACCGCACCCCGCCGAAGACGCAGTCGGCGCTGCTCGAGGCGATGGAGGAGGGACAGGTCTCGGTCGACGGAGTCACCCGGCCCCTGCCGAAACCGTTCCTGGTGGCCGCGACCCAGAACCCGATCGAGTACGAAGGCGTCTACCCCCTCCCCGAGGCACAGCTCGACCGCTTCCTGCTCAAGGTGGTCCTGCCGGTGCCCGAGCGTGCCGACGAGGTCCAGATCCTCACCCGGCACGCCTCCGGCTTCGACCCGCGTGACGTCGCCGCAGCCGGGGTCACCGCCGTAGCCTCGGGGGCCGACATCGAGGCCGCCCGCCAGCTGGTCGGATCGGTCCAGGTCTCCCCCGAGGTCACCGGCTACATCGTCGACATCGCCCGGGCTACGCGTGAGTCTCCGTCGCTCTCGGCCGGGGTGTCCCCGCGTGGCGCCACCGCGCTGCTCCGCGCCGCCCGCGCCTGGGCCTGGCTCGCCGGCCGTGACTTCGTCACCCCCGACGACGTGAAGAGCCTGGCTCACGCCACCCTCGCCCACCGCCTGGCCCTGCGTCCCGAAGCCGAGCTGGAGGGCGTCCAGGTGTCCCAGGTCCTGGCGTCGGCCATCGGCGCCGTCCCGGTCCCAAGATGATCCGCCGAGAAGTCAGTTCTAGGCGCCGAGACGTCAGTTTCTGGGCTCGAGACGTCAGTTTCTGGGCTCGAGGCTTCACTGGGTCGAGGCGGCGCTGATGGCGATCACCTGGCGCGTCGCGCTGCTCACCCTGGCCGGGGTCGTACCGGTCGTGCTGCGGCCGGCCGCGAGCACTGCCGCGGTCTGGATCCTGCTCGTGACCCTGCTGGTGCTGGCCGATGTGTTCCTGGCTACGAAGCCGACAGCCCTGCAGATCGGGCGGAAGCCGCTCGGCGGGATCAGGCTGGGTGACTCGACGACCTCGGAGCTGGTGGTCCGCTCCCCCGCTCGACGCATCAGGGCACTGGTGCGCGACGCCTGGCAGCCGACTGCCGGAGCAACCGGTAACCGGCACCGGATCCGGCTCGGTCGCGGGGACAGCACCAGGCTGCGTACGCCGCTGCGGCCGCGCCGCCGCGGAGACCTGCGCGCGCTGGGTGTGACGGTCCGGGTCTACGGACCATTGGGTCTGGGTGCGCGGCAGCGCACGATCCCGGTCGAGGGCTCGGTGCGAGTCCTGCCGGCATTCGAGTCCCGCAAGCACCTCCCGTCCCGGCTGCAGCGGCTTCGCGAGCTCGACGGCCGAGCCGCGGTCCGAGTGCGCGGGCAGGGCACGGAGTTCGACTCGCTGCGGGAGTACGTCCGAGGCGACGACGTACGCTCCATCGACTGGCGCACCACCGCCCGCTCCCGCACCGTCGTGGTCCGCACCTGGCAGCCAGAGCGGGACCGCCGCGTCGTGCTGGTGCTCGACACCTCCCGCACCTCGGCGGCCCGGGTCGAGGGCGCCGGGGGCGGGGTGCCGCGTCTCGACTCGGCGATGGATGCCGGCCTCCTGCTCGCCGCCATCGCCTCCCGGGCAGGCGACCGGATCGACTTCGTCGCCGGTGACCTGCGCGTACGCTCCCGAGTCCGGCTCGCCGGCCAGCGCGATGTCACCCAGCGGCTGCAGGAGGCGATGGCCGACCTCGAGCCGGTCATCGCCGAGGCCGACTGGTCCACCCTCGCCGGCGCCGTCGCCGGCCTCGGTCGCCACCGCGCTCTCGTGGTCCTGCTGACGCCTCTCGACCCGCACGCGATCGAGGAGTCTCTCCTCCCCGTCCTGCCGGTCCTGACGCAGCACCACCGCGTCGTCCTCGCCTCCGTCCGCGACCCCGAGCTCGAGGCCACCGCCGCCGCGCGGGACACGCTCGAAGACGTCTATGCCGCAGCCGCCGCCGAGCAGACCCTCCGCCGCCGCGAGCACACCGCCGCCATGCTCCGCACCCTCGGCGTCGACATCGTCGACGCCGACGCCGAGTCCCTCCCACCCGCTCTCGCCGACCACTACCTGCAGCTCAAAGCCACCGGTCAGCTCTGATCAGTCGAGCAGACGAATGTCGAACCGGTCAGCAACTGCTGCGTGGAGGTCGGAGCCAGGGACGAGGTAGACGACGACGCTCTGGCATTCGTCTGCGAGGGAGACGAGATATCGACTCCCCTGCCAGAACTCAGCCGAAAAGGCATACGGCGCGACCTGGACGAAGCTCTCCCAGAGGCGGTCGTCCGCCGAGTCCACAAGGTTCGTCGTCGCATAGTCCTCAGACCCCACTTTCGTTCCCTTGAGCGATCGCAGGAAGGCTCGGGAATCGACGACTTCAGGCGGCACCTCCACGACGGCCGACATGTCGGTCTGGAACTCAGATCCATACGGTCTAAGCAGGTTTAGCAGCATGCGAACCCGGTCTCGCTGCTCGTCATCAGTCGCATCTGGCGGGTACTCGACCGCGTACGCCTTGAGCCTGTCCGCACTCGATCTACGCCACAGCGCCACTGGATCCCTCACTCGCCTCGAAGCTCTTCGGACCATTCGTTGAAGAACGTCACCAGGTCGGGAACGGATTCCTCATCGATCGGAAATTGCCGGGCATTGATCTGGTTCACCATGCGCACCATCTGGCCGAATACGCCGCGGTCGAACCCTAGGTCCCGCTCGGCCGCCAGCTCAAGCAATTTCGGCTTCCCGAACCGTCGGGCCAGGTTGAACACGTCGACGAAGTCACGCGGCGCCGCACGGCCGAAAAGTGCCAGCGTCTTACGTCCGGCATTCTCCTCGAGGCCGATCGTGGGTCCCAAGAACGTCGCCGTCGGCGGAAGCAGGAGGCTGGCATCGATGCCGAGATCGACCTCGATCTTGTCGTCGGCGGCGATCACCGAGAGTCGCACGAACTCGTCGTTCTCCCAGATGATCACCGTCTCCCAACCCCGGGCGCGACATCTGGCGACGAAGGCGGCTTTGGCCGCTGGGACGCTTCCTTCCCCGCGAGCGGCGAAGAAGTCGAGATCGTCGGTCACCCGCTCAACGGCGCCCAAGGCGATGAGTGCGGCACCACGCGCGAGCAGAATTCCTTCCGACTCGGGGAGATCGAAGAAGGTCCGGGCGACGTCTTCCTGCAACGCCGTGATGAATCCGGTCGCGCCCATGACTACGCAGCTTCCCGAAAGTCCGAGACGGCGCTCTGCCAGGCCTGACGGATCTCGGGCGGCACGAACATGTCATCCCACATCTCGACGAGCTGGCCGCCGTCGACATAGTCGACCAGAATCGAAGGGGCCGCCTCGAGCATGAGCATTCGATAGGCGAGAGCTCGGTCGTTCCAGTCGGCCAGGTCGAACGTTCCGCCCCCACCCGACCAATGGACGCTGTGCGGCAGGGTGACGGTCGCAGTGGCTCGTTCCGGCTCGAGTCGCCACAGGCGGTTCGGCACGGACAACGGCCGCCCTATCCGGCTCGTCATGGTCCGGAACGAGACCAACCCGCTCGGCGTACGCACCATCTCGATCGGGTCCGGCTCGTCGGAGACCTCCAGACCGACCGCTCGCATCACGTCGGCAACCTTCCGGAGCTCCGCACGTCCATGACCGGCCTCGAGCTCGATGACGAAACGGCGGCCGACGCCCGCGAGCTCGGCGAGCTCGGCCTGAGTCAGGCCAAGCGTCTTTCGCACGCTACGCACGAGCCCGCCGATCTCGCCCGGGGACATGGTTGCCATGCCCCCAGCGTACGCCCAAATGTTCCCGACTGGGAACATTCAGGCCTGAGTGGCGACGCGGTCCTCGAGGAGACGCTCGTCGATGTCGCCGGTCTCGCCGCGGGAGGCGGCGGCGCGGCCCACGATGAAGACGTACGCGAAGAAGGCGATCTCGGCGAGGATGCCGATGCCGACGCGGGCCCAGGTGGGTAGGGGCGAGGGGGTGACGAAGGCTTCGATGATGCCGGAGATCAGCAGCACGACGATGAGGCCGAGGGCGATGCCGCCGGCGGTGCGTCCCTCACGGGCCATCGACTGCCCTCGGGTCAGCGGTCCGGGGTCGATCCAGGACCAGAAGATCCGCAGCCCGACGGCGCCGGCGACGAAGACCGCGGTCAGCTCCAGCAGACCGTGGGGCAGGATCAGGCCCCAGAACAGCTCGGCTCGATCGTGGCGATGCATCAGGGTGCCGAGGATCGCCAGGTTGGCGACGTTCTGGAACATCGAGTAGATCACCGGCAGCCCGAGGACGCCCAGGGCGATGCAGATGAACGAGACCCAGACGTTGTTGACCCAGACCTGGGTGGCGAACGACGAGGCCGCGTGCTCGCTGTAGTAGCCCTCGATGTCGTGCTCGACCAGCTGCCTGACCTGCTCGGGACCGAGCAGCGACTGCTCGACCTCCGGGTGGCGCAGCAGCCACCAGATCATCACCGCGGTGACCACCACGTTGGCGACCAGCATCCCCAGCCACCACCAGCGCAGCCGGTAGAGCGCGGCCGGGAACCGATGGGTGAAGAACCGCAGAACACCGGACCAGGTGCTGGTCCGGGTGCCGGTGGTGCGGTTGCGGGCCGCCGCCAGCAGCACCGAGAGATGCTGGACGACCGTCGGGTCGGGGGCGTTGCTGCGTACGACCGAGAGCTGGGTGCTCACCCGTTGATAGAGCTCGACCAGCTCGTCGGCCTGAGCACCGCTCAGCCGGCGCTCGGCCAGCAGCTCCTCGAGCCCGGTCCGGTCGGCCGCGGTCGCGGCCAGATACGCGTCGAGATCCACGCCCGCAGCGTACGCTGACCGCCATGACCCTCGCGCCGCAATCGCCCGAGCGACGCCCTCAGGACCAGCGCCTGCAGCAGCAGCTCCCTCAGGAGCGAGAGCTCCTGACCGACGACGACCTGGTCACCGGCGACGCGGTCGCCCTCGACCTGCCGGCGGCCGGACTGGGGATGCGGTTGCTCTCCGGCCTCATCGACGTCCTGGTGACCTGCGTCCTGCTGCTGATCGTTCTGATCATCTTCATGACCGCGACCTTCGACACCGACGAGGCGCTCGCCTGGGCCGGCTACATCGCGGCGACGGCCTCGGTCCTGGTCGTCTTCCCGACGCTCATCGAGACGCTCACCCGTGGCCGCTCGCTCGGCAAGCTGGCGCTAGGGCTGCGCACGGTGCGGGACGACGGCGGCGCGATCAGCTTCCATCATGCGTTCGTACGCGCCCTGGTCGGAGTCGTCGAGATCTACGGCACCAGCGGCGCCGCTGCCCTCCTTTGCGCGATGATCCACCCGCGCGGCAAGCGTCTCGGCGACATCGCGGCCGGGACGTACGTCATCCGCGTCCGGGTCCCGCTGAGCCCTCCGGCCCCGATTCGGATGCCCCCGGAGCTGGCCGCCTGGGCCTCCCGCGCGGACGTCGCCGCCATTCCCGTCGGCCTGAGCCTGGCGGTGCGCCGGTTCCTCTCCGGCGAGGTCGGCACCCACACCGACCCGGTCCGCCGCCACGCGCTCGCAGACCGCCTGGCGACCCACATGCAGACGTACGTCGCCCCTGGCCCGCCCCCGGGCACGCCTCCCGAGGCATACCTGGCCGCGGTGCTCGCGACCCGCCGTGATCGGGACGCCGCCCGCCTCGCCCGCGACGACGAGCTCCGCAAGCGACTCACTGCGCGCTAGCGCGCCAGGCGCTTGGCGCTCAGCCCGACCGACTTCAGCTCCAGCGCAGCCAGCTTCGTCACGACCTCGACATCTCCCTCGCGCCAGGCCCTGACCGGGTCGTCGCTGATCTTCGCGAGCTTGTGCAGCGGCTGGGTCGACATCGCCCGCAGCGCCACGAGGTCAGCGGCCGTTCCCGCCTCCAGGAACCGCTGCGTCGAGGTCGCGTTGCGGATGTAGCGCCACCGCAAGGGCACATACACCATCAGCCACATCAGCACAGGGACGACCGCGACCGCGATCGCCAGCCCGATCGCGATGTCGGCGACGGCATCGACCTGCGCCTGGCCCGCCGCGGCGAGCTGGTCGGCGGCCTTCGCGGCGCCCGTGAACGGCGCCGCTACCCCGTCCTCCACCAGGGGCAGGTCGTCGACCCTCCCGGCCGCCTCGAGCATCTTCTCGGAGAGCGAGGTGCCGGCGGCGTCCATCTTCTCGCCGGGCAGGGCGAGCGCGGAGACCAGCTCGTGGACGAGCCTGCCGAGGAGGACCCACCCGACGATCCACCCCACCGTCAGCAGGTCAGCGAAGAGCTGGGCAACGCGGCGCGAGGGCGTGTCGGCGTACCACTTCATGTCCCTGATCCTGGCGGCTCCGAACCCACAGATCGGTCACGACACGGGCAGTTCGGGTCAACGCCTCCGGTAGAGCAGGTCGGTGATGACCCGGTCCTTGGCCAGTCCCTTGCGCTCGAACTTGGTCACCGGACGCTCGTCCCAGCGGTCGACCACGCCTCCGCTCAGCAGCGGCTCGGCGTCGAGGACCTCGATCATCTGCTCGGCGTACTCGACCCAGTCGGTCGCCAGCCGCCAGGTCCCACCTGCCTGGAGCCGTTCGGCGATCATCCGCGCGTTGGCGGGCGTGACCAGGCGTCGCTTGTGGTGACGGGTCTTGTGCCACGGGTCGGGGAAGAACGTCCAGACCTCGCTGACCGACCCCGGCTCGACGAGATTCTCGAGCGTCCAGAGCGCATCGACGCTGCAGAAACGTACGTTGGCAGCGCCGGCCGCGCCCACCCGGGCGAGACTCTCCGCGACACCCGGCCGCCAGACCTCCAGGGCCAGGATGTCGTACGCAGGTCGCGCCGCTGCGAGCACCGCGGTCGCCTCGCCCACGCCGCCGCCGATGTCGACGATCAGGGGTGCCTTGCGGCCAAACCAGCTCTCCAGGGAGAAGCCGGGCTCGTCGACCGCCTCGTCCGGGATCACCCACTCTGCTGCGTACGCGTCCCAGGCGCGCTGCTGCTTCGCGTCGAGCCGGCTGCCGCGGCGGGTGTAGGTGAGGACCTCTCTTACCGTGCGGCCGTCATCGAGCAGCTTCTGGTGGGGTCTTGCTGGGCGGGTGTCACTATTCGGGTCTGTCACTTTTCTTGCCTTGGTCTCGGGGCGCGCCGACGCGGCGCAATCCGGTCCTCGCTTCGCTCCGGTCCGTTTGCGCCGAGTCAGCGCTTACTAAGCCAGCAAGGAGCATCTGGTCCAACGCGAAGGACCCCCTTCGCCTTGCGGCTCCGGGGGCCCTCCACGTTGGATCAGAAGATCACTTACTTGATGATCTTCGTAACCCGACCCGCGCCGACGGTGCGACCGCCCTCACGGATAGCGAACTTCAGACCCTCGTCCATCGCGATGGGCTGGATGAGCTCGACCGACATCTCGGTGTTGTCACCCGGCATGACCATCTCGGTGCCCTCGGGGAGGGTCACAACGCCGGTCACGTCCGTGGTCCGGAAGTAGAACTGCGGACGGTAGTTGTTGAAGAACGGGGTGTGACGGCCACCCTCCTCCTTCGAGAGGATGTAGACAGAGCCCTCGAAGTTGGTGTGGGGGGTCGTGGTGCCCGGCTTGATGACAACCATGCCGCGCTCGACGTCCTCGCGCTTGGTGCCGCGGAGGAGCAGCCCGACGTTCTCGCCGGCCTGGCCCTCGTCGAGGAGCTTGCGGAACATCTCGACGCCGGTGACGGTCGACTTCTGCGAGGTCTCGCGGATGCCGACGATCTCGACCTCTTCGCCGACCTTGACGATGCCGCGCTCGATACGACCGGTGATGACGGTGCCACGACCGGTGATCGTGAAGACGTCCTCAACGGGCATCAGGAACGGCTTGTCGGTCTCACGAGCCGGGGTCGGGATGTAGTCGTCGACGGCCTGCATGAGCTCGGCGACGGAGTCCATCCACTTCTCCTCGCCCTGCAGGGCGGGGTAGGCGGCAACGCGCACGACCGGGAGGTCGTCACCCGGGAACTCGTACTCGCTGAGGAGCTCGCGCACCTCCATCTCGACGAGCTCGATGAGCTCCTCGTCGTCGACCATGTCGCACTTGTTGAGCGCGACGACGATCGACGGCACGCCGACCTGGCGGGCCAGGAGCACGTGCTCCTTGGTCTGCGGCATCGGGCCGTCGGTGGCGGCGACCACGAGGATCGCGCCGTCCATCTGCGCGGCACCGGTGATCATGTTCTTGATGTAGTCCGCGTGACCCGGGCAGTCGACGTGAGCGTAGTGACGCGACTCGGTCTGGTACTCGATGTGCGCGATCGAGATCGTGATCCCGCGCTGGCGCTCCTCGGGGGCCTTGTCGATGTCCTCGAACGCGAACTCCGGGTTCAGGTCCGGGTACTTCGCGTGCAGCACCTTCGAGATCGCCGCGGTAAGGGTGGTCTTACCGTGGTCGATGTGACCGATGGTGCCGATGTTGACGTGCGGCTTGTTCCGCTCGAACTTCGCCTTAGCCACTGTGGGCTCCTCCTGGTGTGATTTTCTTACTGACTCGTACTGAAAGGTGGTGCTGCCGAAGTCCCTGGACGGGCGACCCGAAGGTCACTCGCCACGGGCCTTCTTGATGATCTCGTCGGCGACGTTCGTGGGAACCTCGGCGTACGAGTCGAACTCCATCGAGTACGACGCCTGACCACTGGTCTTGGACCGGAGGTCACCGACGTACCCGAACATCTCGGAAAGCGGGACGAGCGCGTTGACGACCATGTCGCCGTGACGCTCCTCCTGCGAAGACACCTGGCCGCGGCGGGAGTTGATGTCGCCGATCACGGTGCCCAGGAAGCTGTCCGGGGTGGTGACCTCTACGGCGAACATCGGCTCCAGCAGAACGGCCTTCGCCATGCGGGCGGCCTCCTTGAAGGCCTGGTTGCCGGCGATCTTGAAGGCGAGCTCGGAGGAGTCGACGTCGTGGTAGGCGCCGTCCTCGAGCGATACCTTCACATCGACCATGGGGAAGCCGGCGAGGATGCCGAACTCCATGGCGTCCTGAGCACCCTGGTCGACCGAAGGGATGTATTCCTTCGGCACGCGACCACCGGTGACGTTGTTGGCGAACTCGTAGCCCGCGCCCTGGCCGGTCTCCTCGTCGATGTTGGGCTCGACGGAGATGACGACCTTCGCGAACTGACCCGAACCACCGGTCTGCTTCTTGTGGGTGTAGCTGTGGTTCGAGACCTTCTTGCGAAGCGTCTCGCGGTAGGCGACCTGCGGCTTGCCGACGGTGGCCTCGACCTTGAACTCGCGCTTCATCCGGTCGACGAAGACCTCGAGGTGGAGCTCGCCCATGCCGGCGATGATCGTCTGGCCCGTCTGCTCGTCGGACTTGACCGTGAAGGTCGGGTCCTCCTCGGTGAGCCGCTGGATCGCCGTGCCGAGCTTCTGCTGGTCGCTCTTGGTCTTCGGCTCGATGGCGACCTCGATCACCGGAGCCGGGAAGGACATCGACTCGAGCACGACCGGGTTGGACGGGTCGCACAGCGTGTGACCGGTCTTGGTGTCCTTCAGACCCATGACCGCCACGATCTGGCCGGCGCCCACCGACGCGATCTCCTCACGCTTGTTCGCGTGCATCTGGTAGATCTTGCCGATGCGCTCCTTGCGGCCGTTGATCGGGTTGACCACGGTCGCACCCGCCTCGACCTTGCCGGAGTAGACGCGCAGGTAGAACAGTTTGCCCAGGTGCGGGTCGGAGGCGATCTTGAAGACCAGACCGGAGAACGGCTCGGACTCGGAAGGCTGGCGAGTGACCTCGACCTCCTCGTCCTTGACGTCGTGGCCGATGATCGACTCGACATCGAGCGGCGAGGGCAGGTAGTCGACGACCGCGTCGAGCAGGGGCTGGACGCCCTTGTTCTTGAACGCGGTGCCGGTGAGGATCGGGTTGAGCTTGTCGGCCAGGGTCGCGCGACGGATGGCGGCCTTCAGGGTGGGCACGTCGAAGACGTCGCCCTCCTCGAGGTAGACCTCCATGATGTCGTCTTCGGCCTCGGCGAGGGTCTCGACCAGCTTCTCGCGGTATTCCGCAGCCTTGTCGGCGAGGTCGGCGGGGATCTCCTCGACCGTGTAGTCCTCACCCATCTCGGTCTCGCCGCGCCAGACCTTGGCGTGCATCTCGACCAGGTCGACGACACCGATGAAGTCGGACTCGGCACCGATCGGCAGCTGCAGCACCAGCGGGGTGGCGTGCAGCTTGTCGACGATCGAGTCGACGACCATGTAGAAGTCGGCACCGGTGCGGTCGAGCTTGTTGACGAAGCACATCCGCGGGACGGCGTACTTGTTCGCCTGACGCCACACGGTCTGCGACTGCGGCTCGACACCGGCGACACCGTCGAAGACGGCGACAGCACCGTCCAGGACGCGCAGCGAGCGCTCCACCTCGACCGTGAAGTCGACGTGTCCCGGGGTGTCGATGATGTTGATCTGGTGGTCCTTCCACCAGCAGGTCGTCGCGGCAGACGTGATCGTGATGCCGCGCTCCTGCTCCTGCTCCATCCAGTCCATCGTGGCTGCGCCTTCGTGGACCTCACCGATCTTGTACGAGATACCGGTGTAGAACAGGATGCGCTCGGTGGTGGTGGTCTTACCGGCATCGATGTGCGCCATGATGCCGATGTTGCGGACCACATTGAGGTCCGTGGTGATGTCGACGGCCACTGTCTTCAGCGTTCCTTAAAGAGATTGTCTTCGGTCTGGATGGGCGGGGTCCCCACATTGTGCGGCAGGAACCCCGCCGTACGTCACCAGCGGTAGTGCGCGAAGGCCTTGTTGGACTCGGCCATCTTGTGAGTGTCCTCGCGCTTCTTCACAGCGGCACCGAGGCCGTTGCTCGCGTCGAGGATCTCGTTCATCAGGCGCTCGGCCATCGTCTTCTCACGACGGTCCTGGGCGTAGCCGACGAGCCAGCGCAGCGCGAGCGTGGTGCCACGCGTGCCCTTGACCTCGATCGGGACCTGGTAGGTCGCGCCGCCGACGCGGCGGGACTTGACCTCGATGGCCGGCTTCACGTTGTCCATGGCGCGCTTGAGCGTCACCACGGGGTCGGTGCCGGTCTTCTCGCGGCAGCCCTCGAGGGCGGTGTAGACGATGCGCTGCGCAACCTGCTTCTTGCCGTCCTGCAGGACCTTGCTGACCAGCTGGGTTACGAGCTGCGAGCCGTAGACGGGGTCGACGACGAGCGGACGCTTGGGAGCGGGACCCTTACGAGGCATGTCACTTCTCCTTCTTCGCGCCGTAGCGCGAACGGGCCTGCTTGCGGTTCTTGACACCCTGGGTGTCGAGCGTGCCGCGAATGATCTTGTAGCGAACGCCGGGGAGGTCCTTCACACGACCGCCGCGGACGAGCACGATGGAGTGCTCCTGAAGGTTGTGGCCCACACCCGGGATGTAAGCGGTGACCTCGACGCCGGAGGAGAGGCGCACACGGGCGACCTTCCGGAGGGCGGAGTTCGGCTTCTTCGGGGTGGTGGTGTAGACGCGCGTGCAGACGCCACGGCGCTGCGGCGATCCCTTGAGGGCAGGCGTCTTCGACTTCGTCGCCTTGTCCTCGCGGCCCTTGCGGACCAGCTGGTTGATTGTGGGCACCTCGGTGGTTCCCCTTCTTTTCTGCTCTCACGACGCGGCGCTCTGCCGCGAAGGATCAAATGTTGTGCGTCCAGGTGGTGCGATACCAACTGGTCCCGCCTCGCCCCCGAGGTCGGGCGTGTCGCCCTTACCTCAACGCACGCGTTGGCGGATCTTTCGAACCGACCCCCGCTGGAGGGCGCCGAACCCGGGTCCGAGACCTTTTCTCGAGCTTGTTCCGGGCACGCGCGACGGCCTGGTTGTCCCAGACACGCTTCAGAGGCTACCCGGCGGCTTGAGAGGGGGTCAAAACGGCCCGGATACCACCTCGGAGCGCGACCAGGAGCAGGACCCCCGCAAGCGTACCGATCAGGACCATGGTGCCACTGGCGTACAAGGTCGCGCGGGCGCCGAAGTGCTCGCCGATGAAGCCGATGAGCGGGGCCCCGAGCGGGGTGCCGCCCATCAGGACGGTCATGTAGATCGCCATCACCCGGCCGCGGAACTCGGGCGCCGCCTCGGTCTGCATCGTGGCGTTGCAGGCGTTGAGGACCGTGATCGTGCAGAACCCGACGACAGGGCCGGTCAGGGCGAACAAGGCGTACGTCGGCATGAACCCGGACACGATGATGGACAGCCCGAAACCGGTCGCGGCCGCCACGATCAGCTTGAGCGGGATCCGGGTGCGGCGGGCGCCGAGCAGCGCACCGGAGAGCGAGCCGACGGCCAGGACCGTGCCGAGGAGGCCGTACTCGCTGGCGCCCTTGCCGAACTCCTCGGTCGCCATCAGCGCCGAGGTGATCGGGAAGTTCGCCCCGAACGTGCCGACGAAGAAGACGATGACGAGGACCATCAGCATCTTGGGCTGCGTACGGATGTAGCCGACGCCCTCGCGCAGCATCCCGCGCCGTCGGGCGACCGGGGCGGGCGAGCGCAGCTCGGTGGTGTTCATCCGTTGCAGCTGCCCGATCACGGCGAGGTAGGAGACCGCGTTGAGGAGGACGACCCAACCGGTCGCCTCGGGGCCGCTCCCCAGCCAGCCGATGAGGAGACCGGCAAGGGCCGGCCCCACCAGGCGAGCGAGGTTGAAGGATGCGGAGTTGAGACCGACGGCGTTGGTGACGTCGTCGGGGTGGACCATCTCCGAGACGAACGACTGCCGGCCGGGTCCGTCGAACGCGGCGCCGATGCCGAAGAGGAACGCGATCAGGTAGACCATCCACACCTCGACGTGGCCGCTCACCGCGAGCACACCGAGGAGCAGCGACATCAGCGCCATCCAGCCCTGGGCCACCTGCAGCAGGCGGCGCTTCGGGAAGCGGTCCGCGATGACCCCGGCGTACGGGCTGAGCAGGAGGATGGGCAGGAACTGCAGGCCGGTGGTGATACCGAGTGCCGCTCCCCCGCCGCCCAGACTCAGGACCAACCAGTCCTGGGCGATGCGTTGCATCCAGGTGCCGACGTTGGAGACGACACTGCCGGCTAGATACAGGCGGTAGTTGTGGCTGCGCAGGGAACGGAACGTGGGGCTCAACTGGTGGCTATTCTCTCCATGATCGAAGCGGCGGTGCGGAGGGCGGCGAGCTCGTCGACATCGAGGTCGACGAGCTGCTGGGCGAGCCAGGCGTCCCGGCTGAGCCGGTCCTTGCGTACGGTCCGGCGACCCTTGTCGGTGATCGAGACCAGCACCTGGCGGCGATCGGTCTCACCCTGACGGCGTACGACGTAGCCGCCCTCCTCGAGGAAGTTGACCATCCTGGTCATGCTCGGCGGCTGGACCCGCTCCCGGCCGGCGAGAGCGCCGAGCGTCATCTCGTCGTTGGCGTAGAGCGCCCCGAGCACCGCCATCGACCCCAGGGAGAGGTCGTTGTCGGGGTGGCGCTCGTTGGCCAGGCGGCGGCGCATCCGCATCACGGAGGTGCGCAGCACCGACGCGACCTCGGGGATGTCAGAGGACGCGCCGGGCGCGGGAACGGGCTGTGCGGTAGGCATGTCGGTAAGCATAACTGCTTACCGGCGCTAACTATTCCAGGAAGAGACGCCGCCCCGGTGAGGGCGGCGTCACAGGGTCAGGACATCGCGGCGAGCATCAAGATGTCGTCGCGGCTGTAGGTGCGGCCGGGGTGAGCCTCGGCGAGGTGCTCCTGCACCTTCTCGACCAGCTCGTCGTCGGTCTCCGTGCGGAAGTTGGTGCCACAGGGGCAGCGAAGCGAAGCCATCAGGGACCTCCCAGATCGTCGGGCCATGCCGAGAACGCTCGGCAGCCCCAGCGTATCGCCCACCCAAGGCCCACTAAGGTTGGGAGGCATGGACGACCAGTACCGCGACGAGGACTACTCCGGCTACCCGGAGCAGCAGTACGACGGGTACGACGGCGACTACTACCCCGAGGAGGGCGGCTACCCGCAGGACTACGGCTACGAGGAGCCGGCTCTCGAGGAGCCCGCCGCCGTACGCCCGGAGCCGAAGATCGAGCTGGTCGACCAGGACGGCATCCGCGCCTTCGAGCTCGCCACGCTCGGCTGGCTGGTCGGGTTCGTGGCCCTGCTCCCGTTCTGGGGCCTGCTCAACGACCGCGGCTGGACCTGGTGGATCTGGACCTGCCTGGCCGCCTTCGGCCTCGGCGCGATCGGCATCGAGCTGACCCGACGCCGTAAGGCGCGTCGTACGCACGCCGAGGGGCAGCAGCTCTAGGAAGACCCCAGAGCCTGGCTGCAGCGCTCAGAACGTCTCGACGTCGCCGCTGATGGTGTCGAAGACCGGGTCCGGCAGCGGCTGCGGCTCGTGCTTCTTCGCCAGTCGCACCTCCGAGTGCGCACCGCACCCGTGGTTGAGGCTGACCACCTTGCCGTCGTCGTTGGCGTCGCCGTTGGCACAGACACCGAAGCTCGAGGCGAGGTGACCGGTCAGCCGGACCAGGAAGCCGCAGCTGTGGCACTGGTCGGGCGCGGCCTGCGCGAGCGGCGCCTCGGGACCACCGTCGCCGGAGTACCAACGCTCTGCGGCGGCGTCGAAGCCGGAGATGGACAGAGTCCGGACCCGGCCGAGGCCGAGGTCCTTGGCGACCTCGCGCACCTGTGCCTTGTCCTCGGCGTCGAGCGGGTCGTCGCCGAACGCGTACGTCGGGACCAGCCGCGCGTCGTCGTCCTCGACCGGGAGGAGATCGCCGGGCGAGAGGTCGCCGGGCTTGATCCGCTCACGGTAGGGCACCCAGGCCGGCGCGACGATCGCAGCGTCGCCGGGAACGAGGACGACCTCGTTGACGGTCACCGGGGCATCGACACCGAATCCGGGGCCGTCGAGCGAGGGCACGGTGACGAGCGTGACCGACCAGTGCCACCCGACGTAGCCCTTGCGGGTGCAGGCGAACAGGTGGGTCACGACGCCTGGGCCAGCGCCTTCCTCGACCACATGGCCGAGGTGTTCTCCGACGTCACCGGCTGGCACGTCGGACAGGAGCGCGGCGCGGGCCTCGTCGACGGCAGCGACGGCCGTCGCATCGGCGTACGGGGTCGTGATCACGGTCCACATCTTCGCCCACAGGCGTCTCAGGTTCCACTTCGGGGTCACCTTGCGCCACCACAACCTGAACTTCCGCACAACGCGTGATCCTCCCAGACGTACGCAGCTACTGCACAGTCACGGCACTCGATGAGACGACAACACCCGCCGGAGCGTGGCTACGGCGGGTGTTGGCTGTCGCTCGACTACTGCAGCGCGCGGGTCGAGACCATGGAGAGGACGTACTCGACCAGCGAGATCAGCGTCGCCTTCGTCGACTGGCGGTCGCGAGCGTCACAGGTGACGATCGGGATGTCGGGGCGCAGCGCCAAGGCCTCGCGGATCTGCTCCGGCTTGTAGGCCTGATTGGCGCCGAAGACGTTGTGGGCGACGACGAACGGCACGTTGCGGGACTCGAAGTAGTCGATCGCGCCGAAGGAGTCGGCGAGACGACGGGTGTCGATGAGCACCACAGCGCCGATGGCGCCCTGGGTGAGGTCGTCCCACATGAACCAGAATCGGTTCTGACCGGGCGTACCGAACAGGTAGAGGATCAGGTCGGAGTCGAGAGAGACCCGGCCGAAGTCCATCGCGACCGTGGTCGTCTTCTTGTTGGGCACGGCGGAGAGGTCGTCGACGCCGGCGGTCGCCTGCGTCATCACGGCCTCGGTCGTCAGGGGGACGATCTCCGAGACGGAGCCCACGAAGGTCGTCTTACCCACGCCGAACCCGCCGGCGATGACGATCTTCGCAGACATCGTCGCCTGCTTGGAGTCGGTGGTCACTGCATTACTCCTGTCAAAGCTTCCTCAGGCCGGACAGCACGCGCTCGAGGAGAGCGGTGTCCGGGGCGTCCGGGACCTTGCTGGCGTGCACCTGCACCACGCCGCGCTCCGCAAGGTCACCGATCAGGACTCGGGCGACACCCAGAGGCACCCGGATGAGCGCCGCCACCTCGGCGACGGAACGGCTCTCACGGCAGAGCTCTGCGATCGTCCGCTCCTCGGGCGACCGGACGTAGCCATCGATCACGTAGCGATCCGTGATCACCAGGGCTTCCATCGGGAAGACGCGCTTGGGTTGCGTGCGGCCACGGGTCAGGGCGTACGGCCTGACCAGCGGCGGCGGTTCGGATGCGTGGTTGCTCACGATCTCGGTCCTAGGGTCGGGGCACTGATCAGGCGCCGGTTCTGGTGTCGGGGGTGAGGGCGGTGGCAACACGCGAGATCAACAGCTGCATCTGGTAGCCAACCTGTCCCAGATCGCAGTCGGGGGCGGCGAGGGCAGCAAGGCTGGAGCCCTCACCAACCGCCATGAGGACCAGATAGCCACCGTCCATCTCGATGACCATCTGCTGGACGTTACCCGCCGCGAAGCACCGAGCTGCTCCCTGGGTAAGACTGGTGAGACCGGAGGCGATCGCCGAGAGCTGGTCGGCCCGGTCCGGGGGGAAGTCGACGGAGCTGGCCATCGGCATGCCATCAGCCGACACCAAGATCGCGTGAGCGATGTCAGGGGTGCGCTGGGTCAGGCTGTCGACAAGCCAGTCCAGTCCTGCGGGGGCCGTTGTCACTGCTGCTCCTCACCTTCGGGGTTGCTTTCCGCCTCAGCGGGGTTGTTGCGGGCGCGGCTGACGCCCTTCTGGAAGCTGGACAGGCCACGAGTGCGGCGAGCGTCCATATTACGCGGACCTGATGTCGGTGGGGTGACGGCTGGGGCAGCACCTGGGATCAGGTTCTGACCCGGGACGCGCACCGGCAGGCCGCCTTGGGTCACCGTCGCCGGCTCCTGCTCCTGGAGCTGCTCCAGCTCCTGCGCCCGGCGCCAACCCTCGTCACCCGGCGAGGACCAGCTCACCGGCGTGGTCGGCTCGTCGTCCTGAGCGGACTGCTCCTCGGCGGGTTCAGCCGCCGGGGCGGGCGCTGCTGCGGCATTGCCGGCCTTGGCGCCCGGGTCAGCCTTGGCGGCCGGAGCAGCGATCGGGTCGCTGAGCGGATCGCCCTTGGCCTCCATCGCCCGGCGCGCGCCCAACGGGCGACGTCGGGTGAACCACTCGGACTGGAGGTCGTCGAAGATCGAGCTTCCCTCGTCGTCGAGGATCGGAACCTCGGTGGTCGAGTCGAGCGGGTTCGGCGAGTTGGTCGGCTCCGGCGCCATCGGGCCCATCGGGCTCGTGCCGATGGCGTCACCGGCAGGACCGAACGGGTCGTCGTCCGGACCGAAGCCCGGAGGCGGCGTACGTGGCGTGGTGCGCTCGTTGGGTCGCTCGAAGGTGCGGAACGAGCCGGTGTCGGTGCCGAACGGGCTGCCGCCCTGACCGCCCGGGTCGCGACGCGGCAGCTCGCCGGCGTCCGTGCTCGGGTCGAAGCGACCGTCGGGGAAGCGCGCAGCCAGGTCCTCGGCCTTGCGAACCGGGAGCATGCTCGACAGGAAGTTCTGCTGCGGGCCGCTCGGGTTCTGCTGCGGGGCCGGCGGCTGGTTGGAGCCGAACGGGTCACCGCCGAACTGCGGCTGGCTGCCGCTGAACTGCTGAGGCTGCGCCGGGAAGCTGCCGGTGCGCGCGGTGTGGGGCTCGAAACCCGGGTCGCCCGGCATCGGCGGGACACCACCGTAGGCAGGCTGCTGACCGGTGTGCGTTCCGGTCTGGCCGAAGCCGTTGTGCTGGCCCGACTGGCCGTTGGCACCCTGGTTCGCGAATGCCGAACCGCCACCGGAGAGGTTGGGGTGGTTGGAGGCGCCGGGCGTACGGCTCGGCAGTGCCGGAGGCGCTGCGGCGGCGGCCATCGGCGCCTCGGGCGCCGGAAGAGCGCCGACGGGCACGTCGTAGGGATTGCCACCCGCTTGCGACTGGGCGTCGTAGGCCGGCATCCCGTACTGCATCTCGTAGGGCAGCTCGCCGGTGCCCGGGTAGCCACCGGTCTGCTGCCCGTAGCCACCCTGTTGGAAGGCGTAGGCGTCGAAGCCCTGCTGCTGGCCCGAGGGAGCCTCCACGTGGGCGCCGACGATGGTGGTGATCGGCATCTCCACTCGCGCGACCACACCGCGCGGGCGGTTGGGCACGAGCTCGATGTAGAGGCCGTGACGCGCCGCCAGGCGCGCGACCACGACCAGACCCATCATCCGGGCGACGTCGGCGTCGAGGCCGGTTGCGCGGCGCAGCTTCATGTTGGCCGCGTCGAGCTCCTCCGGCGTCATGCCGATACCCAGGTCCTCGATCTCGACCAGCAGCGGAGCGGCAGGGCCGGCGCGGAAGGTGCGGATCGTGACCGCGGTGTCGGGCGGGGAGAAGTTGGTGGCGTTCTCGATCAGCTCCGCGAGCAGGTGCACGAGGTCACCCGCGATCGCACCCTCGAACTCGGCGTTCTCGTCGGAGTCGATGTCGACCCGGGCGAACTGCTCGATCTCGGAGGCGGCGGCACGGAGCACGTCGAGGACCGGGACCGGACCACGAGCCGCGTGGCCGATCTCGCCACCGGCGAGGACCAGGAGGGACTCGTCGTTGCGGCGCATCCGGGTGGCGAGGTGGTCCAGGCGGAACAGGTTCGCGAGGTCGTCGGGGTCCTGCTCGTTGGCCTCGAGCTGGTCGATGAGCTGGAGCTGACGCTCGACGAGGCTCTGCGAACGGCGGGAGAGGTTCATGAACATCTTGTCGACGTTCGTACGCAGCTCGGCTTGCTCGCCGGCCAGCCGGATCGCCTCGACGTGGACCGCGTCGAACGCGTCCGCGACGTCACCGATCTCGTCTCGGCGGGCGATGTCCAGGGGCTCGACATGGGTGTCCACCGGGCCTTCGGCCTGGTTCATGTAGGCGACTCGCTCAGGCAGGTCGTGGTTGGCCAGGTTGTAGGCCAGACGACGCAGCTGGCTCAGCGGCGACAGGATCGAGCGGGCCGCGACCAGGCCGACAGCGAGGGCGAAGACGAGGACGAGGAGGACGAGGAACCCGATCCCGATGGCCTTGTTGGTCGAGTCGGACTTGATCTGGGCGACATCGTCGCTGATCTCCTCCGCGGTCTGGACGATCAGTTTCTGCAGGCCACGGATGAACTGGGTGCTGGCCTCGGTGTACTGGTCCGGGGTCATCTTGACCCGGTCCGTGCTCCCGCTGGAGATCACCTGGTTGACGACCCGGTGGGCAGGTGCCCCGATCGAGCCGTCGGTGGTGGTCCCGTCGGTCAGCTCGTCGAGCACCTTGCGGATCTCGTCGGAGGTCTTGTTGTAGTAGTCCGCCGTCGACAGGCGCCACTTGGCCTCGGCGCGGGCGAGCTCGGCGAACTGCGCGTCGGTGAGGACGTCGGGGTTGACCTCCCCCTTCGTCTCCGCTACGGCCTTGTCGCTCAGCGCCTTCATCATGATGGCGCGCTCGACACCCATCGCCTCAGAGGCGGGCCGCACATTGCTGATCGCGGAGATCTTCGAGAAGACCTCATCGTCCTCGAGCGTCGGCATCTGCGCCGAGATGCCGAAGAGGTTGTTCATGACGTTGGTGTAGGCCAGCTGGGCCTCGACCTGGGTGTCCTTCTCCTGGATCCGTGCGCGCAGGTCGTCGATGCCGTTCAGCGCCTGCTGGATCTCGACGATGCTGTTCTCGAGGTCCTTGTCGTCGCCGGCGTCGATCTCCTTCGCCTTGGCGCTCCAGGCTTCGATCGACTCGTCGGTCGTCTGCTGCAGCGGTCGCATCACGACGTCGGGGACGCCGGCGATGGCGCCGTCGCGCTCGAACAGGACGTTGATCGCGAGGTTGTAGGTGTCAGGCAGTGCTTGGGCGACGGTCTCGGCCTGGCGCGCTTCTGCCTGGGCTGAGAGGGCGCTCGAAATGCTCAACCCACCGAACACCATCGCCGCGATGGTCGGGACGAGCAGCACGAAGATGAGGCGCGCTCGAATTCCCTGCCAGGGCTTACGTTCCGGACGGTGGGCTGTGCTTGCGTATGGCTCGGCCATTACTCCCTCTCGTGGCCATGTCACATCATTCCCGAGAGGCGTACGCCATCTGTGGCGCACACCCCAGTCCCCCGCCGCGAAGTCTGCTGGCACCCGGGCGTGCCTGTCTGCAGTCTTTGGCGACGTAAACCTACGTCATAAGTGGTCTCGATTACCAATGGTGTACGAAATCATTTGCAAATCTATGGAGGAGCAGGCGGAGTATATGCCCCACCTCCGCGAGGGACGATACGTCGAACGTTCCGCGGGCGCCCGCCGATGCCTGGTGACGCCTCCCGATGGCCGAAGAGGGGAATACCTGACGCGCCTCTGGGCGGCGAGGACTAGGCTTTCCGCGTCGGCCGTCAAAGTCGCCGGACGACGTACGTTTGAAGCGCTGATGCGCGAGGAAGGGGCAAGCTGCCGTGCCTACTGGCAAGGTCAAGTGGTTCGACGCCACCAAGGGCTTCGGGTTTCTGTCACAGGACGACGGTCCGGACGTGTACGTCCACGCCGACGCGCTCCCTGAGGGCGCTGCCAAGACCTTGAAGGCCGGCACTCGGGTCGAGTTCGGCATCGCCCAGGGGCGCCGCGGTGAGCAGGCACTCTCGGTGACCGTGCTCGAGCGCGCGCCCTCCGTCGCCGGGCGCCAGCGCGCCGCCAAGCGCCGGAACCCCGAGGAGATGGAGCTGATCGTCGAGAACGTCATCAAGCTCCTCGACGACATCCGGGACGGCTACGCACAGGGCCGCCCGCCCACACGGGAGCTGGCGAAGAAGGTCTCCCCCGCGCTGCGCCAGATCGCCGACGAGTTCGAGCTCTAGATCCAGCTCAGGTCGGGGATCAAGGTCTGCACCCCGACCACCAGGCCGGCGAGGTTGACCGCCAGCAGGACGAGGATCCAGAGCACCGACGGGATGCCGGTCAGACCAGCGAGCTGGTCGGGGTCGGAGCCGCGGCGACCGCGCTCGCCGCGGCCGAGGAGCTCGAGAAGCGGCCTCGGCGCGGCGAGCAGGAGCAGCCAGGTCACCAAGGTGGCGACGATGGTCTGGACGCGGCCGTCGGCGTACCAGCTGATCGCGCCCAGGCCGGCGCCGAGCACCAGCAGGACGAGGAGGCCGTAGCCGTTGCGTACCCACAGCAGGAGCACGAGCATCGCGGCCACCAACAGCCACAGCAGCCCCAGCGCGTGGCCGGCGGCGAGCATGGTCGCGCTCAGCAGACCGAGGAGCGCCGGCGCGAGGTAGCCGGCGGCGAGCATCGCCACCATCCCCGGCCCGGTCGGCTTGCCTCGGGAGAGGGTGACGCCGGAGGTGTCGGAATGGAGCTTGATCCCGGACAGGCGCCTTCCCACCAGGACCGCGACGACCGCATGACCGGCCTCGTGGACCACGGTGACGCCGAGACGTACGGTGCGCCAGCTGCCACGCCACACGACCAGCGCCAGCGCGACAAGCCCCGCGCCGACGAGCCACGGTGCTTCGGGGACGGTCTGAGTCGCGGTGATCGTGTCCCAGAACTCCCTCATGTGGACGTGTTCTGGTTCATCGACCCGGAGCGGAAACCGCGGGGATCGATCTCCGCGGCGGTGAATCCTGCGTCGGTCACGGTCTTGAGCACCTCGTCGGCATGGTCGGGTTCGAGGGGCAGGAGAGTAGCCGACAGCTCCACCGTTGCCTTCTCCCCGTGGTCGCGCACGCGCAGGTCCACCCTGGCGGCATCGTGACCACGGGCGGCCAGGACGCTGCGTACGCCCTGTTCTGCTCTCTCCACGCGCGCGAGGCGTCGCGGGGTGACCTCGAGGCCGTAGGCGATCCGGCTGGAGAGGCAGGCAGCGGCGGGCTTGTCCCAGGTCGGCAGGCCCCAGCGACGTGAGGCCTCGCGGATCTGGGACTTCGTCAGGCCGGCGTCCCTGAGCGGGGTGATCGCGCCGCGTTCGGCGGCCGCGCGGATGCCGGGACGGAGACCGTTGAGCCCCTCGACCGCGTCGTCGGCGTTGGTGCCGGTGGCCACATGGGCGAGGCCGAGCTCGTGGGCCAGCGGGAGCAGGGTGTCGAGCAGCTCCGCCTTGCAGAAGAAGCACCGGTCGGTGCCGTTGGCCCGGTAGCCCTGCCGCTCCATCTCGTGGGTCTGCGGGGTGACGAGGCGCACGCCGAGGCTTCTCGCGAACTCTGCGGCCGGGTCGCGCTCCGCGATCGGGAGACTGTGGGAGTAGCCGGTCGCGGCAGCGACGTTCGTGCTGGTCAGCGCTCTGGTCGCGGCGGCCAGGAGGAACGCGCTGTCGGCTCCGCCGGAGAAAGCGACCAGCACGCTCCCACGAGTCTTGAGATCCGCTTCGAGAGCGTTGAGCCGTTGGTGGAGGTCGGACACGCACCGACCCTATCCATGCGCCCCAGACCCGTCCGGGCAGTACCGACGATGCGCACGCACGATTTCCGGATCGCAGCACCACGGGCATCGTCTGGATAGGGTCTGATCATGGGGGCAGAGCGGGAGGCGACGTCGCGCCGACGACCGAGGGGCACGCTCGGCTCGGTAGTCGAGATCTTGATCATCGCGGCGACGGCGATCCTGCTCACGGTCGTCATCAAGACCTTCCTCGCCCAGGCGTTCTACATCCCCTCGGAGTCGATGGAGCCCGGCCTGGAGGTCAACGACCGGGTGCTGGTCGAGAAGCCCTCCTACTGGATGGGCGGCACCCCTGAGCGCGGCGACGTGGTGGTCTTCGCCGATCCCGGCAACTGGCTCTCGTCCAACCAGGTCCCCCCGCCACCGACCGGCTTCAAGGCCGCGCTCGCCACGATCGGGCTCTACCCGACGGGCGACCATCTGGTGAAGCGAGTCATCGGGGTCGGCGGCGACACGGTGGAGTGCTGCGACTCAGGTCGCATCGTGGTCAACGGAACTCCTCTGGACGAGTCCTCGTTCGTCGCTGCCGGCGCTTCCTGTGACGGCCCGATGCCACAGGACAACGGCTCGTACGTCGCGGGCGGCTGCCGCGGCTGGAAGGCCGTCGTCCCCGAGGGCAGGCTCTTCGTGATGGGCGACAACCGCGCCAACTCCGCCGACTCGTCCTTCCATCTGTGCAGCCCCGAACGCCAGAAATCGGGTGACGAGACCTGCGCGAGCGCCTTCGTACCCGTCTCCGACGTCGTCGGCCGCGTCGCCGTCGTCTTCTGGCCCACCGACCGCTTCGGCCTCGAGCACCGCCCCGAGACCTTCGACGCCGTCGACTGAGCCTCGCCGAGACGTCACGCACGTCGCTCGAGACGTCACGCACGTCGGCCGAGACGTCACGGAAGTGACGTCTCGGCCGACGGGAGTGACGTCTCGGCCGGTCAGGCCTCTCGGACGACGTCCATGGTGCGGTCGCCGAACTTGACCTTGTCACCGTGGACGAGCGCTGCCGGACGGCGGGCGCCGAGGGCTCGGGCGGCACCCTTGCGGATCAGGGTGGTGCCGTTGGTGGAGCCGCGGTCCATGACCACGAGGGTGCCGTCGGCGGCGACCTGGAACTGGGCGTGGGTCTTGGACAAGGACATGTCGCTCGAGGAGAGGGCCACCCGGTGGGCGACCTCCTCGCCGGGTCGCGGCTCGGGGCCGCGGCCCACGATGGCGAGGCCCTCGACCACGAAGCTCTGACCGGTGTCGAAGGTGACCCGCCAGCGAGCCGTCACCACGGGCTGCGGAGCGGGCGCCGGCGGGGCCGGCGGAGCGGGCTGCACAGCGGCCGGGACCGCGGGCGTGGGTGGTGCGGGTGGCGTGGGCGTCGGCGGCAGCGGGGCCG
>NZ_BMQT01000004.1 GCF_014648255.1 Nocardioides albus
AAACAACACCAGACCATCTTACGATAACCTGGAAAAAGAGATGCCCTGACAGGAGACACTGACATGTTCCAATCCCGAAAGACTGGATAATTGCCAGAATCAATTGTCAAAGAAACCATCAACCATCATCCCCTTGGGATGCGGTCGACGGGGCATAACAAACTAATTCGTCGACTATGACACACTGTTGAGTTCTCAAGAATCACACGCACACCGGTAGATTTCAGACTCTCGTCCCAGCCAGTCCGGTGACTGCTATATTCGCTTTGTTCTTCGTGCTGAACCTTATCAGGCTTTCTTTCGCTTTAGCAACTCGGCGCCTTTCGCGCTTTCCTTGCCAGCTCCAGAAGCTTTCCTCGGCCCTGCCCCGCAGACTTTATCAGACTCACTTTCGCTTTACCAACTCGGCGCTTTCACGCTTTCTCGGTGTTTAGCTCGGTGTTTCTACTTTGTCTTTCTGAACCTTAGCGGACTGTTTCTCGCTTTCGCAATTCGGCGCTTTCGGCGCTTTCTTGCTTAAGTTCGAAGCTTTATCCGCTTCAGTCCTGGAGGACTTTAGTGGCTTTCGCTCTAATCACCAATTCGGGAAACCCGCGGTGTTTATCGCTTCTGCCTTCTCCACCCATGACCTTGTGGGCCCGGTTGAACCAGTCCCGAGTCTCTGTCGTCGATCCGAAGATCCACATCTAGAACACCCTGGCTCGAGCGATGCTCGAAGAGTGGAGGCGGTCGTTCCGGGGCCGGAAGCCCGCCCGAAGACTCGCGCTTGCTTCCCGCCGCACCCTGGCGACTCGGAGAACACTACACACACCCTGGCGCCGTTTCAAATCACCAGAGCAACTTTCTTCGTGCGGTGTTCTGGCCTCCACTGTAGACCCCCGGGCAAGGCGCGTCACCGGTTCGCACAACCGGGTGCCAGGGCCCTTGACGCCGCGGTTCAGGCAGGCGTGAAGAGCTCCACCGGGTTACCGGCCGGGTCCTCGATCACCGCTTGGGATCCGCCCCGCCCATCGATGCGGCTGGTGCGTACCCGAACGCCGGCGCCGCCCAGGCGGCGGAGCTCCTGATCGATGTCCGACACCTCGAGCTGGATGCGGCCCCAGCCACCGGGGCTCGGTCGCGTCCCGTCGTCGGCCGGCTGACCGGCTCCCCCCGCTCCCGGCGTGTTCAGCATCAGCCTCAGCCCGTGGCCATCGAGCATGGCGAAGCCGCCGGCTCTCGGACCGACGTCGTCGAACCCGAGCTCGCGGTAGAATGCGACGGCAGCAGGGATGTCGTCGACGATGCAGCGAAATCCTGGCCTCATCGTTCTCTCCTTTCTGCAACACTACTGTTGCATAGTAGGCTCGGCGCATGGCTTCTCGTCAAGAGCGCACAGACCCTCGAGTCGTACGCAGCCGGGAACGAGTGCTCGAAGCGGCGCTCGCGGAGCTCGCCGAGCGCGGCTATGGCGGGTTCAGCATCGACGGGGTGGCAACCCGGGCAGGGGTGGCGCGGAGCACGATCTATCGGCTCGGCCACGATCGGCTCAGTCTCGTCGCTGCGGCGATGGAGACGCTCAACGTGCAGCCGCGTCCCGAACCCGGGGGCCACGACCCTCGGGCCGACGTGGTGGCGATCGTCTCTCACCTCGCCGCGGCGATGCAGTCCTCCCTGATGTCCGACTGCCTCCCTGCCGTTCTCGACGGTGCCGAGCGCGATCCCGGCCTCAGAGAGCTGCATCACCGCTACAGCACGCAGCGACGTACGCGTCTGGTCGAGGCGCTCACCCGGCTGCAGGAGTCAGGCCACGTCGTCGGAGATCCGGAGCGGGCGGCCGAGGCCCTCGCCGGCGCGGTGTTCTACCGGCGGTTGATGACGCCGGTGCCGCTGCGTACCGACGAGGTCGAGGGATTGGTGGCGACGGTGCTCGGCGAGGCTCAGCGGGCTAGCCAGCCGGAATAGGTCTGCCGCTGCGTACAACTAGATGCCGCCGGCGGCGCCGAGCTTCTTCAGCTCGGCGCCGTCGATGCGGTGGACCTCCCACTCGTCCTGGGGGACCGACCCGAGGGAGCGGTAGAAGGCGATCGAGGGTTCGTTCCACTTGAGCACCCACCACTCGAGCCGACGCCAGTCGTTCTCGACGCAGATCTCGGCGAGGCGTACGAGAAGGGCTTTGCCGGCGCCGGCGCCGCGGTGCGCCGGGTCGACGAAGAGGTCCTCGAGCCAGATGCCGTTGCGGCCGGTCCAGGTGGAGAAGGTGACGTACCAGACCGCCATGCCGATGATCGTGCCGTCGCTCTCGGCGATCAGGCCGCGGGTGGTCGGGGTGCCGGACTCGGGGAAGAGCGCAGCGGTGAAGTCTGCCTCGGTGGCCTCGACGGCGTCGGGCTCCTTCTCGTACTCGGCCAGGGCGTGGACGAGGCGGAGGATCTCGGGTACGTCGGCGGGGGCTGCATCGCGGATGGTGACGGTCACGGTGCCGATCCTAGGGCTACTGACGGGTCCGGGAACACGCGTTCTAGCGAGACGTGAACGCAATCGCGACGCAACAAAGGCTTCCTACGTTTCGGGGCGTCCCCAACAGATTGGACCCCCACATGACTCAGTCACGTCGGAACTTCCTGCGCAACGTCGGCGTCGCCGGCGGTGCGGGCGTCATGTTGCACAGCATGGGCGCGCTCGGGCTCACCTCGGCCCACGCAGCGGAGACCCCCGCGTTCACTCCTCCCAAGCCTTCCGACCTCGCGCGGGCCGGCAGCAGGTCGGTCGTCGTCCTCGGCGGCGGAATCGCCGGGCTCACCGCTGCGTACGAGCTGCTCAAGGGTGGCTACAAGGTGACCGTGCTCGAGGGACGGGACCGGCCGGGCGGTCGCAACTTCACCGTCCGTGGAGGGACTCGGGTGACCGACCTGAACGGGGTCACGCAGGTCGCCAGGTTCTCCAAGGGTGAGTACATGAACGCGGGACCGGGGCGGTTGCCGCAGAGCCACATCACGCTGGACTACTGCAAGGAGCTGGGGGTCCCGATCGAGGCGTTCACCAACCAGAACGCCAACGCGCTGCTCTACTACCCCGGCGACCACGGGATCGGAGCGGTGCAGATGCGTCAGGCGAAGGCGGACACGTACGGCTATGTCTCCGAGCTGCTCGCGAAGGCGACCGACAAGGGCGCCCTGGACGAGGAGCTGACCGCCGCCGACAAGGAGGCGCTGATCGCCTTCCTGAGGAACTTCGGCGATCTCGGCTCCAAGGCGGAGGGGTACGCCTACACCGGGTCGAGCCGCGCCGGTTACACGGTCGAGCCGGGTGCCGGGCAGGAGTCCGGCACCGCGGTGGCCCCGAACTCGATGAGTGCTGTCCTCGCCGCCGGGCTGGGTCAGTACTTCTCCTTCGAGTTCGGCTACGACCAGGCGATGATGATGTACCAGCCGGTCGGCGGCATGGACGCGATCCCGTACGCCTTCGCCAAGGCCGTCGGGGCGCGGAACATCCGCTACGGGGCCGAGGTGGTGGAGTGGAAGAACACCCCGACCGGCGTCTCGGTGGCCTACAAGGCCCGCGGGAGGACCGAGACCATCGAGGCCGACTTCGCGATCAACTGCATGCCGCCGAACATCGCGGCCAAGGTCCCGCACAACCTCGGCGCCGACATCACCGCGAGCCTGAAGTCCTTCGGGCCCTCGAACGCCGGCAAGATCGGGATCGAGTACGACCGGCGCTGGTGGGAGGAGGACTTCCGGATCTACGGCGGCATCACCAACACCCGCCTCGACCTGCGCAACATGTGGCATCCGTCGTACGGGTTCCACGGGGACAAGGGCACGATGATCGGCTACTACAACACGGGGAGCGCGGCCGACACCTACGGCGTGCTCAGCCCCGCGCAGCGGCTCTCGCGGGCGGTGGACATGGGCAAGCAGATCTTCGGTGACGTCTACGGCGAGGGCATCACCGCCTCGTACAGCCAGGACTGGAAGACGCAGAAGTTCTCCGAGGGAGCGTGGGCGTACTCGACGACGGCCGACACCGATCCGCTCTATACGAGGCTGCTGGACGCCACCGGCAACACGTACTTCGCCGGTGACCACCTCAGTCACTCCGTAGCCTGGCAGCACGGCGCGATCACGGCCGCCCGGGCGGCCGTCGAGAAGCTGCACGCGCGGGTGACGGCATGACGTCGCCGCGTACGAAGGTGCTGGCCGTGGTCGGGTTGACCGCGGCTCTCGTCGCTCCAACGGCGGCGGTCGCCGGAAGCACGTGGTCCGGCGCTTCTAATGGGCACCGCCCCCCGCGCGGTGGGGAGACGATCTCGGTGCTGCCCGCGGGGCAGGACAACCCGTCGATCGCCAACGGCGTCGCGATCGGGCCGGAGGCGGCGATCTACAAGACCAGCGGGCTCGGTCCGTCGCGACTGAACACCGGGGCGAGCGGCGAGCTGGGCTACATCGACACCGCGGTGTTCCCGGGTGGTGAGCTGCCACCGGGCGTGACCATCACCGAGGCCCAGGGGATCAACGTGCTGCGCCGGATCGGGGAGAACCTCGAGGCGGCTGGGCTCTCCTACGACGACGTGATCACGATGCGCGTCTTCCTGCAGAACCCGGCGGGCGAGGCGAAGATGGACTTCGCGGGCTGGAACCGGGCCTACCGGCAGTTCTTCGCGAACACGTCGGTGTCGACCGGCGAGGCCGTCCCGGTGCCGCTCGGCACTGCTGCGCCGGCAGCCCCGATGGTCGTCAATCCTGCCCGTCCGTCGCGGTTCGCGCTCGAGATCGAGAACCTGCCCGTGGACGGGTGGCTCGTCGAGGTGGAGGTCGACGCGGCCTATCCGGTGAAGAGGAAGTAGGCCTTCGACACGAGATCGCCCTCTCCGAGCAGTGCTCGGGGAGGGCGATCTCGTGTCAGCTCAGACGGTCGTCAGAGCTTGGAAAGCTTCGAGAAGGGGCTGGCGATGCGCACCAGACGGGGACCGAAGTCGACAGTGACTGCGGCCGTTTCTTTGTTGACGACCCGACCCAGGCCGAAGGAGTCGTGGGAGACCAGGTCTCCGGACTCGAACTGCTCAATGACCGGCTCGGGATCTGCCTTGAAAGGACTCGCGGCGAAGTGTCGCCGCCGGGGGGTTGAGGTAGTCATCCCTTCGAGTATGTGGCCTCGAACACGAATAAGGGAATGCACAGGTTGGTCACAATGGCCTATCAGATCGTTTCAAGCCCGCGTGTAGTCGCTCGTGTCGAAGCTGGCGCTGCGCCGATAGTGGGCCGAGATACTGGGCCAGTTGGTGGTGATGCGACCGTTCTTCTCGCGGTACCAGGAGGTGCACTTGCTCCAGACGCTGTCGGCCAGCTTCTCCTGGATCCGGGCGTCGTAGGCCTCCTCGATCTCCGCCCGGACCTCGAGCGGGCCGGCCTCGGCGACGTGGTCGGCGTACCTGCCGAGGTAACGGGCCTGGGTCTCGAGGAAGTAGATGATCGAGCCGCCACCGGTGTTGGTGTTGGGGCCGTACATGATCAGCAGGTTGGGGAAGCCGGGGACGGTCATGCCGTGGTAGGCGTGGGCGCCGTCCTTCCAGTGGATGTGCAGGTCGCGGCCCTGGGTGCCGGTGATCGTCATCGGGGCGAGGAAGTCGGTGGCCTTGAACCCGGTGCCCCAGATGATCACGTCGACCTCGTGGTGCCTCCCGTCGCCGGTCGTGACGCCGGTCGAGGTGATCTCGGTGATGTCCTCGGTGATCACATCCACATCGGGCTGGGCGAGGGCCGGAAGGTAGTCGTCGGCGAAGAGGATGCGCTTGCACCCGAACGCGTAGTCGGGCCAGACCTTCTCGAAGAGCCCCGGCTTCGCCGCGGTCTGCGCCTTCATGTGGCGCTTGGACCAGGCCCGCATGACCGCACCGAACGGCTTGACGTGGAAGGACGTGGTGAGCCATTCGGCCTGGACCCAGATCTTCGCCCGGTCGACGAGCTGCCGGATCGGGCGGTCGGGGTCGGCGCGCTCGAAGTCCTTGCGCGGGACGATGTAGGGCGCCGAGCGCTGGAAGAGGAGCACTTTCGCCGCATCCTTCCGCACCTCGGGCACGAACTGGATGGCGCTCGCGCCGGTGCCGATCACCGCGACCCGCTTGCCGTGGAGGCTCAGGTCGTGGTTCCACTCGGCGGAGTGGAAGGCCTCTCCTTCGAACGTGTCGATGCCGGGGATGCTCGGGATCGAGGGTCGGGAGAGCTGTCCGACCGCCGGGACGAACAGGTCGAACGTCTCCGTCACCCCCGTGCTGAGGTCGAGCTGCCAGGTCTTCTCCTCGTCGTCCCAGCGGGCGGCGGTCACCTCGGTGTGGAAGCGGATGTGGCGGCGTACGTCGTACTTGTCGACGACCCGATGGATGTAGTCGAGGATCGCGGGCTGGCGGGAGAACTTGTGCGGCCAGTGCGGGTTGGGCTCGAAGGAGTAGGAGTAGAGGCTGGAAGGTACGTCGCAGGCGGCGCCCGGGTAGGTGTTCTCCCGCCAGACACCGCCGACGTCTCCGGCCTTCTCGAACACGACGATGTCGTCGTGGCCACGCTTCTTGAGCTCGATCGTGGCGGCCAGGCCGCCGAAACCGGTGCCGATGACTGCGATGCGCAAGGGATCCTCCGAGGTCCGGGGGCGACGGTGTGACGATGTGACCTGGACCATACCGGGAGAATGTGAGTCGCCGCGCCGACCGGACCGAACGGTAAGAACCGAGACGTGATCTCGTCATCTTGATTAGGGTCGGCTAACCTAAGTACATGATCGTCTGCCAGTGCCGAGTCGTCACCGACCGTGACGTCGACGCTGCCCTGGCCGACGGGGCGCGGACAGTGAGCGCGATCTGCCGCTCCACCGGCGCCGCTCAGGACTGTGGTTCGTGCATCTTCTCGGTGAAGAAGCAGGTCACCCGGCATCTCGAGCAGGAGTGCTCGCACCTGGTGGCCGACGGCGCCGCGAGCTGACGTACGCACCTGACGCAGGCAACCGGGCGCAAACTGAGTCTGTCCTCACTCCCGGGGTGCCGTGCCAGTATCGGGAAAGATCCCGCTACCGGAGGTACGTCATGCAGCCAGTCGATCCACGCGTCGTCGAGCTCCTCAACGAGGCGCTCACGTTCGAGCTCACCGTCACCAACACCTATTTTCTGCATGCCCGGATGCTCGACAACTGGGGCTTCCCGAAGCTCGGCAAGGTCTTCTACGACCTCTCCATCGACGAGATGCGCGACGCCGACGAGCTGATCAACCGGATCCTGATGTTCGACGGCCACCCCAACGTGCAGCGGCTCAACGCCATCCAGGTCGGCGAGACCGCCGAGGAGATGCTCTCGCTCGCGCTGGAGAGCGAGCGTGCCGCGGTCGCCCAGTTCAACGCCGGGGGCGAGGAGTGCCACCAGCTCGGAGACCACGGCACCGCTGCCGTCTTCGAGGAGATGGTCCGCGACGAGGAGAAGCACGCCGACTGGTTCGAGTCCCAGCTCGACGCGATCGAACGGGTCGGCCTTCAGGCCTACCTGGCTCAGCATGTCGCCGCGGGCGAGGGGCCCGGCTGAGCCGGGCCCCTCGTCCCCTCAGGCGCTCTCGAACCAGGGGCGGTGGAGGTCGTAGAAGGTGGCTCCCTTCATCGCGTAGTCGAGCTCGCGGCGTACGTCGGCCGGAGGCTCGACCTGCTCGCCCTTGCGGGCGTCGGCCTCGCTGGTGAACGCGATCGTCTCGACGAAGCTGCCGTCCTCCTCGATCGCGAGCGTGCCGCCGAGGATGTCCGGGCGCGCCTCGTGCATCTGAGTGGTGTCGGCCATCATCGCCTTGAGCCGGCTCGGGTCGTCGACCCTGCCTCGGATGATCTGCACGAACCCGGCGTCGTCGGAGCCGCCGTCGAGCAGCATCGTGACGTCGTCGCAGTCGTGGAACTCCATCGGCCCGTCCATGACCTCGGCCATCTTCGCTGCCCACTCCCCCTGCTCGGGGCGGTCGGAGTTGGCCATCGCCGCCTCGCGGGACTCGAAGCGGACCACCCCGATGAGCTGGCCGTCGTCGGTGAATCCGTAGGTGCCGCCCAGCCACCCGGTCGCGCTCGGCGCCAGGTCGCGACGCCACTCGTCGAGCAGCTGGTGGGCGTCGTCCTGCCGGGTGCACGGGCCCTGAATCATCTGGATGAACATTGCTGTCTCCCTCGGTCGTTGGTATGCCAACGGACCGGTCGAGGCAGTTGCCGGGCCCCGGCCGGGCCCATTGGCAACGTACGTCCGCAGGGTCGGCTCGCGCATACCCCAAACGGGGCGTTTCCGTCTCAGTCGACGTCGACCCAGTCGAGGGTGCGGTCGACGGCCTTCCGCCAGCCGGCGTACCCGGCCTCGCGCTGCTCCTCGCTCCAGGACGGCTGCCAGCGCTTCGACTCGTTCCAGTTCTTGCGGAGCTCGTCGGTGTCCTTCCAGAACCCCACAGCCAGGCCGGCTGCATAGGCGGCCCCGAGCGCGGTGGTCTCGGCGACGACCGGGCGGCTGACCTCGACACCGAGGACGTCGGCCTGGATCTGCATGCACAGCTCGTTGACCGTGACGCCGCCGTCGACCTTGAGGACCTCGAGGCGTACGCCGGAGTCCTTCTCCATCGCATCGGCGACGTCGCGGCTCTGGTAGCAGATCGACTCCAGGGTCGCCCTTGCGATGTGGCCCGACGTGTTGAACCGGGACAGGCCGACGATCACGCCACGGGCGTCCGAGCGCCAGTAGGGGGCGAAGAGACCGGAGAAAGCGGGGACGAAGTAGACCCCGCCGTTGTCCTCGACCTCCTTGGCCAGGGTCTCGGACTGGGCGGCGTTGCTGATCACCCTCAGCTGGTCGCGCAGCCACTGCACCGCGGAGCCGGTGACGGCGATCGAGCCCTCCAGGGCGTACGTCGGGGGCTCGTCGCCGAACTGGTAGCAGACCGTGGTGAGCAGGCCGTTCTCGGAGCGGACCAGCTCCTGGCCGGTGTTGAGGAGGAGGAAGTTGCCGGTGCCGTAGGTGTTCTTGGCCTCGCCTGCGTCCAGGCAGACCTGGCCGACCATGGCGGCCTGCTGGTCACCGAGGATGCCGGTGATCGGGACCTCGCCCTTGAGCGGGCCGTTCGCGAGGGTGGTGCCGTAGGACTTGGGCTCCGAGGAGGGCCGGATCTCGGGGAGCATCTGGCGCGGGATGTCGAAGAAGCCGAGCAGCTCGTCGTCCCAGTCGAGGGTCTCGAGGTTCATCAGCATGGTGCGGCTGGCGTTGGTGACGTCGGTGACGTGGACACCCCCGTTGGGGCCGCCGGTCAGGTTCCAGACGACCCAGCTGTCGGTGGTCCCGAAGATGGCATCACCTGCTTCCGCAGCCTCGCGGACCCCGTCGACGTTCTCCAGGATCCACTGGATCTTGCCGCCCGCGAAGTAGGTCGCCGGCGGGAGCCCGGCCTTGCGACGGATGATGTCGCCGCGCTCGTCCCTGTCGAGCGCCGAGGCGATCCGGTCGGTGCGGGTGTCCTGCCAGACGATGGCGTTGTAGTAGGGGCGGCCGGTCTTTCGGTTCCAGACGACGGTGGTCTCGCGCTGGTTGGTGATGCCGAGCGCGGCGATGTCCTGGTCCGTGAGCCCCTGGCGGCCGAGCGCGGTCTGGATCACCGAGCTGGTGCGCTCCCAGATCTCCACCGGGTTGTGCTCCACCCAGCCCGCCTTCGGCATGATCTGCTCGTGCTCGAGCTGGTGACGGGCCACCTCGTTGCCGCCGTGGTCGAAGATCATGCAGCGGGTGCTGGTGGTGCCTTGGTCGACGGCTGCGACGTAGTCGGGCATGTCGTCGGTCCTCTCTGTCTTCTGTAGGTCTGCTCGGTCTGCTCGGTCAGGCGGTCTTGCGCTCAGGCTCCAGGTCGTCCTCGTCTGCTGCCCCGGGGATCGTTCCTACCTCCTCACCCTCCTCCTGTGCGGGAAGGAAACGCGAGATCAACAGCTTGTAGGCACCGGCTCCGACGAGCGCACCGAGCAGCGGGCCGACGATCGGGATCCAGAAGTAGAGGTCGCCGGCAGCAGTCCTCCACGCCCCCTCGTACCCGGTGAGGAAGGAGGCCAGCCTCGGCCCGAAGTCTCGGGCGGGGTTGATGGCGTAGCCGGCGTTGGCCCCCCAGGCCATCCCGATACCGACGATCACGAACGCGATCGCGACCGGGGCGAACCAGGCGATCGGGGCGGAGTTCTTCGCGTCGGTGATCGCCATGATCAGGAACAGCAGGATCGCGGTGCCGATCACCTGGTCGGCGAAAGCGGTGGTGAGGCTGATGCCGAGCGCGGCGTCACCGTTGCCCGGGAGCGTCGAGAAGATGCCCTGGGTGGCGTGGGTGTGCTCGGGGTCGACGCTGGCGATGGCGTCACCGTAGGCGGCACGCACGATGAGGGCGGCGACGAAGGCGCCGAGGATCTGGGCGAGGCTGTAGGGAAGGACCTTGCGCCACTCGAAGTCGCTGAACACGGCCATGGCGAGACTGACCGCCGGGTTGAGGTGCGCGCCGCTGATCCTTCCGGCGGTGTAGATGCCCAGCATCACCCCGATCCCCCAGGCCCAGGCGATCGAGTCGTGGTCACCCAGGCCACCGTCGCCGGTGACGACCTGCGCGACCACACCGACTCCGAAGAGGATCAGGATCATCGTCCCGGCGAACTCCGCGCTGAGCTCCCCGATGAGCGTTCGTCTTGTCTTCATGCGCTGCTCCTGCCGTGGTGGGGTCTGGAGGACTCCACGCACGGTAGAGACGAGTGATGCACGTCACAACGAGGCGCGTTCAGCATCGCCGAACGCTGGGTGTCTCGCGGGGCGGAACCGGCCGGCCCCGGGATGACCGAACCGGACGTACGGGGTTTGCTCGGCCCCTACGCTTTTACCTGATGTCTCGGACCGTGCAATCCGTCGAGCGGGCGGCGGCGCTGCTGCGTGTGCTCTCCGCCGAGAGTGAGCCGATGCCGCTCGGCCAGCTGGCGCTCGCCGTCGGGCTGGCCAAACCGACGGCCCACGGGTTGCTGCGTACGTTGGCGGAGGCCGGGTTCGTCGACCAGGACCCGATCACCGGGCGCTATCTGGTGGGTGCCGGACTGCTGCATCTCGGGTCCGTGACCCTGGACCTCAACGAGCTGCGCTCGGAGACGCTCAACTGGGTGGACACGTTGGCGGCGCGTACGGGCGAGGAGGCTCGGATCGCGGCCTATCGCGACGGCTCGGCGGTGGTGGCTCACCATGTCTTCCGGGCGGGACCGGGGACGCAGGTGATGGATACGGGACGGTCGCTTCCGTTGCACGCTACGGCGCTCGGAAAGGTGCTGGTCGCGTTTGACCCGGGGGCCGCTCGCAGCGTGGTCGGGCAACGCCTGGAACGGCTGACCTTCCGGACCATCACCGACCGTTCCCAGCTGCTGCGCGCGCTCGCGGACGCGCGCGACACCGGGTGGGCGGCCGCCGTCGCCGAGTCGCGACCCGAGCTCGCCGGGATCGCGGCACCCGTGCGCGACCGGGGTGGCTATGTGGTGGCCGCGGTGGGCATCGCGGGGCCGGTGCCGCGGCTGTGCGACGCGCGTGGGCTGCCCCGTCTCGATCTCATCGAGGCGGTCGTCGGTGTCGCCCGGTCGATCTCGAGGGCGCTGGGTCACGGTCGGGCGGCATGAGTCTTCCGCTGTATGTCGCCGCGCTCGATCAGGGGACGACCTCGACACGGTGCATGCTCTTCGACCGCGAGGGCCGGATGGTGTCGTTGGCGCAGCGGGAGCACCATCAGCACTATCCGCGCGCGGGCTGGGTCGAGCACGACCCCATGGAGATCTGGGACATCGTCTGCCGGGTGGTGCCGGAGGCGATCGCTGACGCTGGGGCCTCTCCATCTCAGGTGGTCGGGCTCGGGATCACCAACCAGCGCGAGACGACCGTGGTGTGGGACCGGCACACCGGGCGGCCCGTGCACAACGCGATCGTATGGCAGGACACGCGGTCGTCGTCCGTGCTTGCCGCGGTCGCCGCCGAGATGCCGGAGGCGGAGATCCAGGCTCGGTGCGGGCTGCCGCTGGTGACGTACTTCTCCGGTCCCAAGGTGCGCTGGCTGCTCGACTCGTCTCCTTCGCTACGGGAGAGGGCGGAGCGCGGCGACCTGCTCTTCGGCACGATGGACTCGTGGTTGGTCTGGAACCTCACCGGCGGCGTATCCGGAGGGACACACCTCACCGATGTGACCAACGCCAGCCGGACGATGCTGATGGACCTCTCCACGCTCGACTGGGATCCCGAGCTGCTGGCGGCGATGCGGGTGCCGCGGGCGATGCTGCCCGACATCAGGGCGACGATCTCGTCTTCCGGCTCTCCCTTCGGGACCACCGTCACGCCGATCGCCGGGATCCCGCTGACGGCCGTCATCGGCGACCAGCAGGCATCGTTGTTCGGGCAGGCGGGGTTCGACCGGGGCGATGCGAAGTGCACCTTCGGCACGGGCGGCTTCCTGCTCCTCAACACGGGCTCGACACCGGTGCGCTCACAGCATGGGCTGATCACGACCGTCGCTCATGCGATGGAGGGCGAACCGGCGACGTACGCCTTGGAGGGGTCGATCGCCGTCGCCGGGTCCCTGGTGCAGTGGTTCCGCGACAGTCTCGGGATCATCCGCTCGGCGGCCGAGATCGAGACCCAGGCGCTGACCGTCGCCGACAACGGTGGCTGCTACGTCGTCCCGGCCTTCACCGGTCTGTACGCACCGCACTGGGAGCCCGATGCCCGTGGCGTGATCGTGGGGCTGACCTCGTACGTCACCAAGGCACACCTGTGTCGCGCCGTCCTCGAGGCGACCGCCTGGCAGACCCGCGAGGTCGTCGATGCGATGAACGCCGATGCTGACGTGCCGTTGCGGCGCCTCGCGGTCGACGGCGGGATGACCGCCGACAACCTCCTCATGCAGACCATCGCCGACTTCCTCGACATCCCCGTCGTCCGGCCGTTGGTGGCCGAGACGGTCTCGCGCGGTGCCGCCTACGCAGCCGGGCTCGGGGCCGGCTACTGGCCTGACAAGCAGGTGCTCCGGCGGCATTGGAAGCGGGCGGCCGAGTGGCGACCGGCCATGTCAGCCGCGGCCCGCGACAGCGAGCTCGCTCGCTGGCGGCGGGCCGTCGAGCTGGCCATCGCCTGGGGCGAGCCGATCTGAGACGTCTCGAACCGACGGGGGTCGCGTACGTGGCGGCGAGCCAGCCGGCGAACAGCCCGGCTCAGACCACTAGCGCTTCGGTTCGATGCGCTCGAGCTGGGTCCAGCCGGTCCAGCCGCGCTTCTCGATCAGACGCATGAGGTCGCGGGCGACCGGGACCTGCTCGACGAACATCGAGTCGAGCAGGTCGACGAGCTCGGGCGGCATCGCCTGGTCCGATTCGGCGAACGCCTTCCACTCCTCGGGGGAGATCGCCTCGACCTGGGCGACGATCTGGTCGGCGATGGACTCCACACGCGGGTCGCCGGGCTTCCACTCGAGCATCTCCACCAGTTCCCCGTAGGTGTCGATGACGTTCGGGTCGTCGAGCTGACCGACCTTGGTGCGGATGAAGGCCTCCATGCTCTGCGGCTGCTGGGCGGCGACGAGGATCCAGGCATCGCGCTCGCCCTCGATGATCCGCTCCGGGATGCCGAGCTCGCGCATCCTCTCCAGGTAGGCGACCGCCTCGGGCGGGAGGGCCAGGCCGTCGCCGTGGACGAGGCGAGCGATCCGGTCACGGTGGCCCTGGAGCTCTCGGATCTCGAGCCGGAGGCGCTTGTCGATCTCGGCGACCGCCTTCTTGAAATCGTCGTCGCCGGCGTCCAGCAGCTCCTTGACACGGGAGAGCGGGACGCCGGCGTCGGCGAGGATGCGGATCTTGATCAGGTCCACGACGGCGGCGGCGTCGTAGCGCCGGTAGCCGGAGTGGTCACGTTCAGGCTCCAGCAGCAAGCCCTTTGCGTGGTAGTGGCGTACTGCCCGGACGGTGACTCCGGAGGCGGCAGCCACCTGGCTGATCGTGAGCATTGCCGAATAGTGGCAATGAACCGCGTTGTTGTCATCGCTTTTGAATTTTCTCGGTGCTGCAGGCCTGTCAGGCGAACCTGCGGCGGTAGGCGGCGGTGGCCAGGACGTACGCGACGACCAGGAGGCCGACGCACCAGGCCAGCGCGATCCACACCTCGTTGCCCGGGTCCTGACCGGCGAAGATCGCCCGGATGGAGTCGACGATCGAGGTGACCGGCTGGTGCTCGGCGAAGGCCTGCACCGGGGCGGGCATGGTGTCGGTCGGGACGAACGCCGAGCTGAGGAAGGGAAGGAAGATCAGCGGGTAGGAGAACGCGCTGGCTCCCTCGACCGTGCCGGCCGTGAGCCCCGGGATCACCGCGAGCCAGGTCAGCGCGAGGGTGAACAGGGCCAGGATGCCGATCACCGCCAGCCAGTCGAGCACGCTCGCGCCGGTGCGGAAGCCCATCAGCAGGGCGACGAGCACCACCACGACCAGCGAGATCATGTTCGCGACCACCGAGGTCAGCACGTGACCCCACAAGACCGCGGACCGGGCGATCGGCATCGACTGGAACCGGTCGAACATGCCGCCGTTCTTGTCCTGGAAGAGACGGTAGGCGGTGTAGGCGATGCCGGAGGCGATGGTGATCAACAGGATGCCGGGTAGCTGATAGCTGACATAGTTCTCGGTGGATCCGGTGTCGATCGCGCCGCCGAAGACGTACACGAACAAGAGCATCATGGCGATCGGGGTGATCGCGGTCGTGACGATGGTGTCGGGGCTCCGGCCGATGTGTCGCAGGGAGCGGCCTGTCAGGATGGCGGTGTCGCCGAAGAATCGAGTGTTCATCATGACTCCTTCACGGTGGTGGTGCTGGCGGGCTTGCCGTTGGACTTGCTGGTGATGGCGAGGAAGATGTCCTCGAGGGACGGCTGCTTCTCGACGTACTCCTTCTTCGCCGGCGGGAACATCGCCTTGAGGTCGGCGAGGGTTCCGTTGGCGATGATGCGGCCCTCGTGGAGGATCGCGATCCGGTCGGCGAGCTGCTCGGCCTCTTCGAGGTACTGCGTGGTGAGCAGGACCGTCGTGCCGCCGTCAGCGAGCTCCTTGACGGTCTGCCAGACCTCGAGCCGCGCCTCCGGGTCCAGGCCGGTGGTCGGCTCGTCGAGGAAGATCACCGACGGGTTGCCGATGAGGCTCATCGCGATGTCGACCCTGCGGCGCATGCCACCGGAGTACGTCGCGACCTTGCGGTTGCCGGCCTCGGTGAGCGAGAACCGGGCGAGGAGCTCGTCGGCGATCGCACCCGGGTTCTTCTGACGGCGCAGCTTGGCGATCAGGATGAGGTTCTCGCGGGCCGTGAGGATCTCGTCGACGGCGGCGAACTGGCCGGTGAGGCTGATCGAGCCGCGTACGTCGTCGGCCTGAGTCGCCACGTCGAAGCCGTTGACCGTCGCCGTGCCGCCGTCCGCCTTGAGCAGCGTCGTCAGGATCTTCACGGTCGTGGTCTTGCCGGCGCCGTTGGAGCCGAGGAGGGCGAAGATGTTCCCCTTCTCGATGGTCAGGTCGACGCCCTGGAGGACATGTACGTCGCCGTAGGACTTGGTCAGTCCGGCGATCTCGATTGCTGGTGTCGGGTTCATGTGGAACAGCGTCGTGGGTTGACGCTGGGTCAAGGTCAAGCGGAATCTTGAAACTCTCCGCTTTCCCTTGATCGAACCCGGCCGGGATCAGTCTTTCTGCAGGTGACGCCAGCCGCCGGCGCGGTTGTTGGCCACGATGGCGCGCAGCAGCTCGGTCAGCGCCGGGCGGTCGATCGGGTCGCCGCGGTAGATCTGGATGGCTCGACCGGTGGCGTTGCCGTGCCCCTGGTTGATGATCCCGGCCGGATCGGGGACGGTCGGGTCGTAGAGGAACAGGTTGATGTGGTCCTTGGTCGCGAGCAGCGCGCACACGTTGCCCTGCAGCACGAAGTAGGGCTGGACCGTCCGCTTGATCGTCTCCTCGATCTCCGGGTCGGCATCGTGGACGATCTCTCGCAGCTCACGGCAGATGTCGCGTTGCCACTCGGGCAGACCGTCGAGGTAGCTGTCGACGCCGGGGTGCGGGCGAAGGGTCATGATCGGCAATCTACGCCCGGGCCGCGGGCGCGCGTCCGACAAATGCACAAGTCGACAAATCATCCCTTTGACTTCAAGTACTTGAAGTTCCTAGCGTCATTGGTGTGACTGCAACGACGAGCTCGCGGACGTACTCGATCCGCGAGGTGGCGACACTGACCGGCCTGCCGGCCAGCACCTTGCGCTACTACGAGACGATCGGGCTGATCTCGCCGGTCAGTCGCGGCGCCAGCAGCGGCCACCGGGTCTACGACGAGACCGACCTGGACCAGCTGACCGGCGTCGCCTGCCTGGCGGCGATCGGGCTGTCGATCGACGACATGCGGGCGTACGTCGCCAACAGCCGCCTCGGCAGCGACGGCGCCGCCGAGCAGATCGACATGCTCACCGAGCACGCCGCTCACCTCGCCCGCGAGGCCGAGAACCTCGAGCTGCGGCGGCGCTACGTCGGTCTCAAGACCGACTACTGGCGCGCTGTCGCCGCCGGCGAGCAGGCCCGCGCCGAGGAGATCGGCGCGCAGGCACACACCCTGGCCGACCGGATCCGCAGCCGCGAGAGCCAGTGACCCACCAAACATCTCGACCCAGGAGAACATCCATGCGCGTCAACGCGTACGCAGCCCCTTCCGCCGGCGAACCGCTGGTCCCTACCACCATCGAGCGCCGCGCGGTCGGTGAGAACGACGTCCTCATCGCGATCGAGTACGCCGGCATCTGCCACTCCGACATCCACACCGTCAACGGCGACTGGGGCCGGCAGCCGTTCCCGGTCGTCCCGGGCCACGAGATCATCGGCCGCGTCACCGAGGTGGGTTCGTCGGTGACCAACCACAAGGTCGGCGACCGCGTCGGCGTCGGCTGCTTCGTGAACTCGTGCCGCGAGTGCGACAACTGCCGCAACGGCGACGAGCAGCACTGCACGACCCCCGGCGGCGGCGTGGGGACGTACGCCGCGAAGGACCGTGACGGCTCGTTCACCCAGGGCGGCTACTCGACCCACGTGGTCGTCGACGCCCACTTCGCGCTCAAGGTGCCCGAGGGCATGGACCCGGCAGCCGCGACGCCGCTGCTGTGCGCCGGCATCACGACGTACGCGCCGCTGAAGAAGTGGGGCGCGGGACCGGGCAAGAAGGTCGCGATCGTCGGGCTCGGCGGACTGGGCCACATGGGCGTGAAGATCGCGCACGCGATGGGTGCCGAGGTCACGGTGCTCTCGCAGTCGCTGAAGAAGCAGGAGGACGGGCTGCGGCTCGGCGCCGACCACTACTACGCCACCTCCGACCCGGCGACCTTCGAGCAGCTGGCCAGCTCGTTCGACCTGATCGTGAACACCGTCAGCGCGAAGATCGACATCGACGCCTACCTCGGTCTGCTCGCGGTCGACGGCACGATGGTCAACGTCGGCGCCCCCGCGGAGCCGCTGAGCGTCAACGTGTTCTCGCTGATCACCAACCGGCGAAACTTCGCCGGCTCGATGATCGGCGGCATCGAGCTGACCCAGGAGACGCTCGACTTCTGCGCCGAGCACGGCATCGGCTCCGAGGTCGAGGTGATCTCGGCGGACCAGATCAACGAGGCGTACGCCCGGGTCCTGGCCTCCGACGTGCGCTACCGCTTCGTGATCGACACGGCCACGCTGGCCTGATCCGTCGGAGTGGGCGAAAGTGGCAGCCGGATCCAGTCCGGACTGCCACTTTCGCCCACTCTTCGGGCCGGTCAGCGCCGGTCTACTTCCAGTGACTCGGCCGGGCCAGACCTTCGGGGAGCCGAGTGCCGGCGTCGCCGCGCAGGGCGTTGACCTGCGACTGGGCGAGGAAGAGTGCCTGGGAGAGGTCCGCACCGGCGGCCGCGGCGTCACGGAGATCGGTGCCGAGCAGGTCCGCATCGGCCAGGTCGACGCCGCGCAGGTCCGCGGCCACCAGCAGGGCGCCCCGCAGATCGGCGCGACGCAGGTCCCGCTTGCGCAGATCGCGGCCGACCAGATCGGCACCGCTCAGCGCAGCGCCTGCGGGGCGGCGTACCTCCGCACTCACCTGCCGGAGCGCGTTCCCGACGACCGAGCGGAGCGCGGGGACGTCGGTGGCGAGCACCTGGTCGGCGGTGCCACCCGCCGCGGCGGCGACCCGTTCGGTCACCTCGGCGAGCTCCGTCGAGGTGCCGCGCCAGCCGGCCTCCTCGAGCAGGGCCAGCATCTCGTGCAGCTGCCGCATCACCCCGAAGACGTCGAACATGCTCTGCCGCAGCTTCGGCTCCGTACGCCAGTCGGTGCCGCCGAAGGTCACCTGGGTGACCTGCTGCCCGGCGCCGGAGCACTCGAAGACCGTGCACCCGGCGTACCCGCGGTCGCGCAGCCGGTCGTGGATCCCGCAGCCGAAGTCGGGACCGAGATGACGACACGGATCACCGGCCGCCTTGTCCTCGGGGAAGTCCGCCGAGCGGGTGAAGGAGAGCGCGACGCAGCACAGGCCCGCGCAGTTGGAGCAGTCCGAGCGGTAGGCGGAGTCGGGGCGAGTCACCTCACCATCCTCCCGCAGCGCTCACACCGGGGAGGGTTGCGGGGGCGACAGGGACGCGATGCCTCGGACAGCGTGCTCGAGGGAGTACGCCGCGAGGGGGTCGGTGTGCTCTTCGGCGTTCAGCAGCAACGCTCCGGGCAGCGTGACGACGCAGTGGCGCACGACCGTGATCGCCGTCCGGTCTCGCCGACCCCAGAGCACGGAGGCGAGGTCGGCGAGAAGCGCACCGAGCTCCTGCTGGAGCTCGAGCAGCCGAGTGCGCGCCGGCACTCCCGGGTCCGCCGCCAGCAGGTCGTCCGCGGTGACCGCGAGCAGGAGGCGAGCACCATCGGCATCGTCTGTCGCGTACGTCGCCGGGGCGAGCGCCGCCGCGACGAGGGCAGCGGTCGCGTCGCCGTCGAGCCTCGCCTCCCGCACCCGGTCTCGCTGGAAGGCGAGGAAGCGGCCGGCCTCCTGGGACCAGACTCCCGCCAGCAGACCGGCGCGCGAACCGAACGCGTGGTAGACCGCGCCGTTGGACGCCCCCGACGCTGCGCTCAGCGCCCGGATCGTCAGGCCGTCGACGCCTCGTTCGAGCCAGATCGTCCGAGCGTGACCGAGGAGCTCGTCGAGGTCGTAGTGCCGGGGACGTCCCATCGCCGGTTCAGGCGTTGACGGAGCCGAGAGCCGAGACGACCTCGGCGAACATCCTGGCCTTGATCGTGCCGAGCGTCGCGCGGTCCTTGCCGGCCAGGTCGCGTACGAGCCCGGCAGCCGTCTCGGCGAGCTCCTCGGAGGAGACGGCGACGTCGACCAGGCCGACGGCCGCCGCGTCTCCCCCGCCGTAGCGCCGCCCGGTCGCCATCGCGTCGAGCGCTGTGCGCGGGGTGAGCTTGCTGGTGACCAGGGCGTTCATGCCCGGGGTGAAGGGGATGTGGATGTCCACCTCCGGAAAGCAGAAGTAGCCGCGGTCCTCGCGCATCACGCGGTAGTCGTGGGCCATCGCCAGCATCGCGCCCGCACCGAAGGCATGCCCGTTGACCGCGGCGACCGTCGGGACGGGCAGGACGAGAACCCGGGCGAGGAGCTCCTGGACGCGCGCGACGTAGCTGTCGTGCTGGTCGAGGTTCTGCCCCAGCCACTCCAGGTCGAGCCCGTTCGAGAAGAACTTGCCGCCGCCGGTCGTGATCAGCACCGCCGGCTCGGTGGAGGACTCGATCTGGTCGAGGGCTTCCCCGACGGCGTCGAGGCGCTCGGGCGAGAAACGGTTCTCGTCGTCGCCGAGATCGAGGGTCCATAGCGGTCCGTCGGTGGAGATGGTGACCACGTTGCAGCTCCTTCGTTCGAGACCCGTCTCTCGAGCTCGGGTCTGGGGTTCCCCGACAATAACAGAGCGCTGCTCTGAAACGTAGGGGAAGGCCACCGCTCGGACTAAGGTGATGGACATGAGCATCCCGGTAGCCCTGCCTGATCTCGCTGCAACTCTCGGACGGTTCGGCAGCGGCTTCCTGCTGACCACCGCTGGTGAGCGGATCAAGGTCGTGGTCGTGGACCCGGTCGTCGAGGGCTCGTTCCTGCGGGTCGCCGACCCCGGCGGCGGCACCAGGGCGAACCTCGCCACCAACCCGGTGCTCACCCTCACGTACGCCCCGCTGACGCCGCGCGACCACGCGCTGATCATCGACGGCACCGGTCGCGTCGAAGGCTCCGACGTGCTGGTGACGCCGACCGGAGCCGTACTTCACCGACCGGCGTCGCACGCGGCCGGGCCGGTCTCCGACGAGGGCTGCGGGCAGGACTGTCGGCCCCTCGACTCGTCGGGCTCGGCATGACGCCGGACGGCGCGGCAGGCCCGTAGGCTCGACTCATGGAGACCACCGTGCTCGTCACCGGCGCGACCGGGTTCATCGGTCGGCGACTGGTCTCGGAGCTCACCGAAGCCGGCACCAGGGTGCGCGCGATGACCAGGCGCCCGGACGACTACGACGGGCCGGGTGAACCGGTGAAGGCCGACGTCAACGAACCCGACTCGCTGACCGCCGCCCTCGAGGGGGTCGACGTCGCGGTCTATCTGGTGCACTCGCTCGATCACGACGACTTCGAGGAGCGCGACGCGCGGGCGGCACGCTCCTTCGGTGCCGCTGCGGCCCGTGCCGGGACACGCCAGATCGTCTATCTCGGCGGGCTCGGCGACGACGGAGACCTCTCCCCTCACCTGCGCTCACGCCGCGAGGTCGAGTCCCTGCTCGGTGAGGCCGGTGTCCCCGTCACGACGCTGCGCGCCGCGATCGTCGTCGGCCACGGCGGGGTCTCCTGGGAGCTGACCAGGCAGCTGGTCAAGAACCTCCCGGCCATGGTGGTGCCGCGGTGGACCGCGACCCGGACGCAGCCGATCGCCGTCGACGACGTGATCCGCTACCTCGCGGGCGTCATCGACAACCCGGATGCGATCGGCAAGACCTTCGAGATCGGCGGCCCCGAGGCGATGACGTACGTCGACATGCTGACCGTCGCCTCGGAGCTGGCCAACGGCCGATCGATCCCGGTCGTCCCGGTGCCGGTGCTGACACCTCGGCTGTCGTCGTACTGGTTGGCGTTGGTGACCGACGTCGACCTGACCACCGGGCGCAACCTGATCGACTCGATGACCACCGAGGTCGTCGTGCAGGACCGGCGGATCCTCGATGTCGTGCCCGGCGAACCGCTGCCGTATCGCGAGGCCGTGCGTCGGGCGCTGGCCGAGCGACTGGCCGACGGCAAGGCGGTCTGAGGCCGCGCTCTCCGCGCGGCTCGTTCAGCCGAAGAGCAGCGGCAGCGCCAGCAGCATCGACAGCGACCACGCGCAGTGGGTGAGGATCGGCGCGAGTACGCCGCCGGATGCGCGCCGCTCGAAGCCGACCACCACCCCGAGCAGGATCGCCGCGAAGGCGAGCATCACGTTGCCGGTCGCCAGCGTCGCGATCACGTAGGCCACCGACGTCCAGGTGACGGGGTGGCGCGGCAGGGCGGCGTAGACGGCGCCGCGGAAGAACAGCTCCTCCGCCACGCCGTTGATGGCCGTCACCGCGATCAGAAGCGGCAGCGAGCCCTGATCGGCGAAGTCGAGCACCGACCGCACCTGCCGGTCCAGCCAGGCGATCTCGCGCACGACCAGGCCGCCGATGACGAAGACGCCTGCCAGGCCCAGGCCGAGCAGGATCGGCGACAGCACCGGACGTACGAACCGACCTTCGGCCTGGCCGTCCTGCCGGTGCCAGACTCGGATGTGTCCGAGATGCAGCGGCCCGGAGGCGAAGGCGCCGATCGTCCACACCCCGGCCAGGGCGAGGGTCGCCGGATAGAACCAGAAGCTCCCCGGTTCGATACGCAGCGAGGCGCCGAGCACGACCGCGCCGAGCAGCCCGAAGCCGACCGTGACCAGCTGACGGCGACGCAGAGCGGACTCACTCTGCCGATGGTCGCGCGGGATCATGTCCCACAACGACCGGCGCACCCAGCGGCGCACGACACTCCCCTCCCCCGGTGACGACTGCGTTCGTGTCCAACCTACGGGGCTGAGGCGACAGGGTGGACGCATCGCGACCGTCTGCGGTCGACGAGTCCTCAGATGATCGCGACGGCGTTCGCCGGCGAGCCGGTCGCACCGATGACGTTGAGCGGCTTCACGCTGACGAAGGCCTCCCACCGCTGCAGGGCATCCATGCGGCGGGCCAGCGGCCCGAGGCGCCACAGCTCTCCGAGCGGCATGCCCAGCTTGGCCAGAAACTCCTGATGCATCATGCCGCGGTCGCTCGGCGCCGACCGAAGGAAGGGCGAGTCCGGTACGGGCGGCAGGCACTCGACCGCGAAGGTGTCCGCGGCGAGCAGCGCCAACCCGGTGTCCCAAGCCCAGTCGAGGACCTCCTCGCTCTGCGCGATGCCGGTGGCGCGGCCCAGCGCCTGCTGCGCCAGCTTCTGCTCGGCGGTGAGCCCGAGGAACCACTCGCACCACCCGGTGTGGAGCATGACCACATCCCCGGCGCGCAGCTCGATCGCCTGAGCGGTCAGGGCCTGGTCGATGTAGTCGTACGGGATCGGCTGGCCGGCCTCGTGGTCGAGCGTCTCCTCGCGCCGGGCGAGGAGGCCCGCGATGTCCACCAGGACTCCGCGGCTGACGATGGGGCGGTCCGCCCAGACCTGGATGCCGATCTCCTCCGTCCCGGGTGCGATCAGCTCGTCGGCGGTCCCACCGTAGAACCCGGCGTCGTCGGCGCGCCGGTGACGTAGCCCGTCGATCTGGGTCGAGGACTCGAGGTAGTAGCCGTCGAGGTAGTCGCCGCGGTGTGCCGGATGGTTGCCGTAGACGATGTGCTCGACCGGCTTCGTGGCCGTCGACATCCCCGGCCTGAACGCGTCTATCGGATAGTCCAGCCCGAAGACCTCGCCGAGCTGGACGAGGCCCGCGGCGGCCACCACGCTCTGCTCGTCCGCGAACGACGGCGTGCCACGCCAGGGGTCGGCGAAGAGCTCCCAGGAGGTGCCGCGCAGCAGCCCGGGCCGATCGTGGAGCTCAGCCCGGCTCGGGAGCTCGTGTGCGCTCATCGCACTGCTCCCTCGACGTCGTATGCCTCGGAGCCGAGGTGGCCGCAGCTGGCAGTGCCGGGGATCGAATGGGCCATGGGGTCCGTCGCTTTCTCAGACCGGCGAGACCGCCGGGTGCCGATCAGGAACTCGTCCGGCCACCCCGAGCCGCCAGACCTTCCGGACGCCGATTCTTCGCGATGGCACCGTCAAGGCGCCAGGGTTTGTCGGAGAATGGTCGGAGAAATACCGGGGCACCTACCGCGAGCGTCTGAGCAAGACGATCAGGAACGAAGAAGCGTACGCCGCATCTGCCTCCTTAGGCTCCTCTCAACAGACCACCCAGGAAGGGCACAGCGATGGCGAAGAGCAGCACGTTCACCGAAGAAGAGAAGGCTGCCATGAAGGAGGCCGCCGCCGAGCGCAGGACGGCCGCCAAGCGTGGCACCGGCAGCAAGAAGGCGCAGGCGGATCTCGCGGACTGCCTCGAGAAGATCGCGGCCATGGACGACAACGACCGCGAGATCGGCGAGGCGCTCCACCGGATCGTGACCACGCACGCACCCGACCTCGCCCCGAAGACCTGGTACGGCATGCCCGCCTACGCCAACTCCGACGGCAAGGTCGTGGCGTTCTACAAGTGCGCCGGGAAGTTCAAGATGCGCTACGCCGAGGTCGGCTTCCAGGAGTGGGCAAACCTCGACGACGGCGACATCTGGCCGACCGTCTTCGCCGTCAAGGTGATGAACCCGGCCGTCGAGGAGAAGCTCACCGAGCAGGTGAAGCGGGCCGTCAGCTAGCCGGCGTGGTGCTCGCGATAGCGCCGATAGAGCCGCTCCAGAAACGATTCGAGCTCGGCGGCCATCTCCTCGTCCAACGTCGGGAAGGAGAAGGTCGCCTTGCCCGTACGCCGCTTGCGGAATGCCTCCGACGATCCCTCGAGCGCTTCCGGCCAGGTGTCGACGGCGATCGCGTAGAGGCTCACCTTGTGCGCACTCCGCTTGACTGCGGCGAAGTAGTCGTGAGCGCCGGAACCCGGCCAGCGCAGCGACGGCATCCCGTAGATCGTCGCGTCCTCGAGCTCGTCGCGGTAACGGGCAAGGAGCGCCCAGATCCGGTCTTCGACGGCATCGAGGTCGGCCACTTCTGGAGCGTACCCTCGGGCTCGGCCGCGCGGCACGGCTTCACGCCAGCGCGTCTGGCCCGGGCTTTCCGACCGGGCGTGCCGCCATCACACGATCCACGGCGGCGACACGGCCTCTCCTCCGTCCGGGGTCGCCTGGCCGCTCGCCGGCCCGCACACGACGAAGGACACTCCGGATTCGGTGCGGACCTGTCGGGGAGCGCCGGCGGGCAGGACCAGAGTGTCTCCGACCGACAGGTCGACGGACTCGGTGTCGACCACGATCGTCGCCGTCCCGTCCAGCACGTGCCAGATCTGCTCGACGTCGAAGGTGTGCAGCGGTCCCTGACCGGGACGCATCGAGGTCCGCCACAGACTCAGGGACCCGGTGCCTCCCTGAGTCGGCGATGCCAGGGTCGTCATCGAGGCGTTGGGCGTCTCGGTGTGGCGGGTGTCTTCATGGGCGATCTTGGCGGCGGGCATGTTGGCTCCGTACATTAGACAATGTGGTTGTCTAAACCGTAGGGCCGCCTTGCGATATCGTCAACCAGGTTGTCGAGTAGCGGGGGTGGGTTGATGAGTGAGCCCGGGTGGCGGGTCGTACTTCTCCTGGCCGGCGCCTTCCGCCAAGGTGTCGACGCGCTCAACGGCGAGCTGGCCGAGCAGGGTTATCCCGGGGCTCGGCCGGTGCATGGCTTCGCGCTCCAAGCCATCGGACCCGACGGATGCACCATCAACGAGCTCGGTCAGCGCCTCGGCGTCTCGAAGCAGGCCGCAGCGAAGACCGCGACCGGACTCGAGAACGCCGGGTACGTCGCCCGTGAGTCGGTCCCCGCGGATCGGCGGGCGGTCCTGCTCCGGCGTACGGAGCGCGCCGAGGAGCTCTTGGCGGCGAGCGCTGTCGGCTTCGAACGCGTCGTGGACGGTTGGCGGCGCCAGGTCGGCGCCGAGCGCTTCGACGCGATGGTCGAGGCTCTCGCCATCGTGGCCGACGACAAGCCGATCGGGGACCTGCCGGGCTGGCTCGTCCAGCGCCCTCCGCCGTAGCGATCGATCTCGAGGGACGGCTCGGCGCTCGCCTGTGCCTAGCCGGGCTCAGTGGGCCATGTCGACGAAACGGCTGTAGTGACCCTGGAAGGCGACGACGAGGTCTCGGGTGGGGCCGTTACGGTGCTTGGCGATGATCACGTCGGCCTCGCCGGGGCGGGTCGACTCCTTCTCGTAGACGTCGTCGCGGTGGAGGAGGACGACCATGTCGGCGTCCTGCTCCAGCGAGCCCGACTCACGCAGGTCGGAGACCGCCGGGCGCTTGTCGGCACGCTGCTCAGAGCCACGGTTGAGCTGGGACAACGCGATGATCGGGACTTCGAGCTCCTTGGCCAGCAGCTTGATCTGGCGGGAGAACTCGGAGACCTCGAGCTGGCGGGACTCGACCTTCTTGCCGGAGCTCATCAGCTGGAGATAGTCGATGACGATCAGCTTGAGGTCATGGCGCTGCTTGAGCCTTCTGGCCTTGCTCCGGATCTCCATCATCGTCATGTTGGGGCTGTCGTCGATGAACATCGGAGCGCTGGAGACCTCGCCCATCTTGCGGGCCAGCTTGTTCCAGTCGTCGTCGGACATGTTGCCGTTGCGGATGTGGTTGAGCGGCACCTTCGCCTCTGCGCTCAGCAGACGCATGGTGATCTCGGAGCGGCTCATCTCAAGGCTGAAGAAGACGCTGGTCAGGTTGTTGTGGATCGAGGCCGCGCGGCAGAAGTCCAAGGCGAGCGTTGATTTCCCCATAGCCGGACGGGCCGCGACGATGATCATCTGACCGCCGTGGAAACCGTTGGTGAGCTCGTCGAAGTCGGCGAACCCGGTGGGCACCCCATAGAGGCCGGCCTCGCGGTTGGAGATCGCCTCGATCTCGTCGAGGACGCCGTCCATGATGTCGGCGAGCGGAGAGTAGTCCTCGCCCGAGCGCTTGTCGGTGAGCTTGAAGACCTCGGCCTGGGCCTCGTCGACGATGTTGTCGACCTCGCCCTCGCCGGCGTAACCGATCTGGACGATCTTGGTGCCGGCCTCGACCAGGCGGCGGAGGACTGACTTCTCGCGGACGATCTCCCCGTAGTAGCCCGCGTTGGCCGCGATCGGGACGTTGGAGGCGAGCGTGTGCAGGTAGGGGGCGCCACCGATGCGGTCGAGCTCGGCCTTGCGACGCAGCTCGTCGGCGACGGTGACCATGTCAGCCGGCTCGCCGCGACCGTAGAGGTCGATGATCGCGTCGTAGATGGTCTCGTGGGTCGGCCGGTAGAAGTCGGTGCCGCGCAGCGTCTCGGAGACGTCGGCGATGGCGTCCTTCGAGATCAGCATCGAACCGAGAACGGCCTGCTCGGCTGCCATGTCCTGCGGCGGCGTGCGGTCGTTGACCGCGCGCGGGGCATTGCCTGGTTCGTACGCCGCGGGGCCGTCGCCCCATTCCTCGAACGGCGGCTCCGGGAAGTCGCCCGGACCGCCCATCGAGCCGGTCTCGGTGACGCTCATTCCCATAACCTCCCTGGTCTGCCGATCGTCGCGACGTGGTCTTGATCGAGTCCCTGCCCACGCTACGGGCGAGCACCGACAGTCCTGCTCGCGCAGTCCTCGGCCCACCCTCGACGACACCCTCAAGTCTCCGCGACCCTACGTCGCAGACCACATCGGCGACACCTAGTTATCCACAGGCCCTGGGGATAACTAGGGGATAGCGGTGGACGAGCCCCTGGTCATTGTGAACAGCCTGGGGAACCGCCTGTGCATAACTGGTGCAAAATCACCACCAGAGCGCCTCTGACCTGGGATTTCACTCTCCCGAGGCTGTGGACGAAAGAAAGTACGTCACCCATCCGGGTTGACGACCGACATGGTTGTGCCGATACGGGCGTTTTGTCGACATAGCGCCGCAACGACGTTTTCCACAGGTTTTCCACCTGCCCTGGAAAGCGCTCCGAGCGGACGGTGTTTAACCTTGACGCCGTGAAGAACCCGGCGGATGCGAAGACCCACTCGAAGACCGACCGCCGAGGTCTCGACAAGGAGATCTGGCGACTCGCGATCCCGGCGTTCCTGGCCCTCGTGGCCGAACCGCTCTTCCTGCTGTCCGACTCTGCGATCGTGGGTCACCTCGGCACCAGCGAGCTCGCCGGTCTCGGTGTCGCAGGTGTGGTGCTGCAGACGATCGTCGGCCTCTGTGTCTTCCTCGCGTACGGCACCACAGCATCGGTCGCCCGCCGCATCGGTGCCGGGGACACCGCCGGCGCGCTCCGGCAGGGGATCGACGGGATCTGGCTCGCCGTCATCATCGGCGTCGTCGTCACGGTCCCGGTGATGGTTCTGGCCGAGCCGCTCAGTCGAGCGGTCGGCGCGGGCGACGCGGTGGTCGGTCCGGCCACGACGTACCTCCGGATCGCCGTCCTCGGGGTCACACCTCTGCTGATGATGCTCGCCGCCACCGGCGTGCTCCGCGGACTGCAGGACACCCGCACGCCGCTGGTCGCGGCGGTCGTCGCCAACGTACTCAACATCGTGCTCAACGTCGCTCTCGTCTACGGCGCGGGCCTCGGAATCGCCGGCTCGGCGATCGGGTCGGTGATCGCGCAGATCCTGGCCGCCGCGATGCTGACCTACGTCGTGGTGCGGGCCGCCCGCAAGGAGGGTGCGCCGTTGCGCCCCGACCTGCCTGGCATCCGGGCTTCCGCGCGGGCCGGCGTGGCCCTCGTGGTGCGCACACTGACGCTGCGCTTGGCGCTCCTGGCCACGACCTACGCCGTCACCCATCTCGCCGTCGGCGACCAGGCCGTCGGGTTGGCGACCCACCAGATCGCCTTCACGCTGTGGACGTTCCTCGCGTTCGTGCTCGATGCGATCGCGATCGCCGCGCAGGCGCTGACCGGGCGGTCGCTGGGAGCTGGAGACGCCGACGAGACCCGGGCCATCACGGCCCGCATGGTGTGGTGGGGTGTCGTGATCGGGGTCGCGGCCGGCGTACTCCTCGCTTCTCTCGCCCCGTTCCTCGGCGCACTCTTCACCGGCGACCCGGCGGTGCAGGAGCTGCTGGTGCCCGTGGTGCTCGTGGCGGCGGTCGCACAGCCGATCGCGGGCGTCGTCTTCGTTCTCGACGGGGTGCTCATCGGCGCCGGCGACGGCCGCTACCTGGCTTGGGGCGGAGTCTGGACGCTCGTCGCCTACGTTCCGCTCGTCGCGCTCGTCGTCGTCCTCGGCGGGGGGCTGGTGTGGGTGTGGATCTCCTTCGCCGTCGGGTTCATGGGAGCCCGGTTCGTGGTGCTGACCCTCCGGGCGCGGTCTGACCGCTGGCTGGTCACCGGCGTCTGAGCGAGCCAGCACAACTCAGTTGCGCCGATTCCGGTTTGGCATCAGGGTCAGGGCATGCCCGTCGACCCCAAGAGCACACTGAAGTCCTACATCGATACCCGCCGCGAGGCGCTGATCTCCAAGGTCGAGGATCTCTCGGAGCGAGAGGCGCGGTTGCCGCGTACGCCGACCGGCACCAACCTGCTCGGCATCATCAAGCACGTCACCGGGGTCGAGGCCGTCTATCTCGGATCGACCTTCGACCGCCCGTTCCCCGAGCCCGGCGCGCTGATCCCGGACGAGGTCTTCGAGGTCGACCCGCAGGCTGACTGGTACGCCACCGAGGACGAGACGCTCGAGGGGATCATCGGGCTCTACCGTCGGGTCATCGCCCATGGGAACGAGACGATCGACGCGCTTCCGCTGGACGCCATCGGCCACGTGCCGCACTGGGACGGCGAGGAAGTCACCCTGCACCAGATGCTGGTGCACCTCTTCTCCGACCTCGCCGGCCACGGCGGCCAGGCCGACATCCTCCGCGAGGAGGCCGACGGCGCGGTCGGCTGGCGCAAGCCCGGTGACAACATCCCCACGGAGTACGACTGGCCGGCGTACGTCGCCAAGCTGACCGAGCTGGCCGACAAGTTCTGAGCCGAGGCGTCACCCGCGTCGGCCGAGACGTCTCGGCGAAAACTGACAAGGCCCGCCTCCCGAAGGAGGCGGGCCTTGTGGAATCCCTAGATCAAGCGGGAACGACGTTGAGGGCCACCTTGGCGGACACCTCGTCGTGGAGCTTGACGGAGACCTCGTGAGCACCGAGGCCCTTGATCGGGTTGCCCAGCGCGATGGTGCGCTTGTCGATCGACTCGCCGGTGGTCTCGTTGACCGCGGCGGCGATGTCAGCGGCGGTGACGGCACCGTAGAGGCGGCCGTCCTTGCCGGAGCGGACCTTCACGTTGACCGTGTTGGACTCGAGCTTGGTCTTGATCTCGGCGGCGTGAGCCTCGTCGCGCACGGAACGAGCCGCGCGCGCAGCCTTGATCGACTCGGCCTGCGACTCTGCGCCGCGGGACCAACGGATGGCGTCGCCACGCGGGATCAGGTAGTTGCGGGCGTAGCCGTCCTTGACCTCGACGACGTCACCGGCGGAACCGAGCCCGGTGACCTCCTGCTGAAGGATGATCTTGGTAGCCATGTCGATCCTCCTCAGCGACCGGTGGAGGTGTAGGGCAGCAGAGCAACCTCGCGGGCGTTCTTGACGGCGATGGCCACGTCGCGCTGGTGCTGGACGCAGTTGCCGGTCACGCGACGCGCACGGATCTTGCCGCGGTCGGAGATGAACTTACGGAGCAGGGTGGCGTCCTTGTAGTCGACACCGGTCGCCTTCTCCTTGCAGAACTGGCAAACCTTCTTCTTAGGCTTGCGAATCACTGCCTTGGCCATTGTGGTGCTTCCTTTCTAGAAGCCCGGCATGCGCCGGAATGGTTGAGGGATTCGGATGGTGGATCTGTTGATCAGAAGGGGGGCTCGTCGTTGCCCACGCCCGGGGTCGCCCACGGGTCGTTGGCCGGCGCGCCGCCGCCCGCGTTGGCGGGCTGCTGCGGAGCCGGCGAGGCCCACGGGTCGTTGCCGCCGGTCGGAGCCTGCTGCTGGCCACCGCCCTGGGGGCCGCCGTAGCCGCCGCCCTGGCCGGAGTTGTAACCACCAGCGCCACCGCCGCCTTGGTTGTAACCGCCACCGCCCTGGCCACCACCCTGGCCGCCGGACTGGCGGCTGGCCTTGGTGACCTTGGCGGTCGCGTAGCGGAGCGACGGACCGATCTCGTCGCACTCGAGCTCGAAGACAGTGCGCTTCTCGCCCTCACGCGTCTCGTAGGACCTCGACTTCAGGCGGCCCTGAGCGACGACACGCATGCCGCGCTGCAGGGACTCGGCGACGTTCTCAGCAGCCTGACGCCAGATCGAGCAGCGCAGGAAGAGGGTCTCCCCGTCCTCCCACGCGTTGGTCTGCCGGTTGAAGCTGCTGGGCGTCGAAGCGATCGTGAAGTTGGCAACGGCTGCACCCGACGGCGTGAAGCGAAGCTCCGGGTCGTCGGTGAGGTTGCCGATCACGGTGATGACGGTGTCGCCTGCCATGAGATCTCCCTTGAGTCTGATCTGGTTGTCGGTGTCGGTCAGGAGTTGTTACCTAGAGCCCAAAGATAGGGCCCGGCACCGACATTTACCGACGGTGACATCCGCGTCACTTGGACGGACGGATGACCTTCGTGCGGAGGATCTGCTCGTTGAGGCCAAACTGGCGGTCGAGCTCCAGAACGGTCTTCGGCTCGGCGGTCAGGTTGACGACGGCGTAGATGCCCTCGGCGTTCTTGTTGACCTCGTAAGCCAGACGACGACGTCCCCAGACGTCAACGTTCTCGACGGTGCCACCATCGTTGGTGACGACCTTCAGGAACTTGTCAAGGGTCGGGGCGACGGTGCGCTCATCGAGGCTGGGCTCGAGGATCACCATTACTTCATAGGCGCGCATAGCGTTCTCCACCTCCTACGGACTCGGCGGCCATGGTCTCTCCATGGCAGGAGGGCTGATGCGATGTCCCGTCTCCATCTGTGGAGGGGGACGCGTCAGCGTATCAACCAGCGGTTTCGCCGGCCGAATCGACGGCCTCGACAGTGAACGGCACCGTGATCACCTCGTCGTCGGCGAGCCGGAACTGGGCCCATAGGCGATAGAGACCGGCCTTGGGTACGTCCAGGTGGAGCCCGAGCTCGGGACCGAACGACGTCCCGGGGACCGCCAGCTCGGACCCCTCTGCGTGACCGTGCACGAAGGTGCCACCGTCGGCACTCATGACCACCACGTGGCCGGCTGCCCCGAGATAGGGTTGTAGATCGTCGACAATCTTCCCGGTGCTGTCCTCGAACCTGAAGTGCAGGTCGTTCTGCTGGTCGGCGACCACCGCGCCCTCGAGCGTGACGGTGAGATTGTCGACAGTCGACGATCTCGGGCTCGCCTCGAGCGGTACGGCCGGGGGCTGCGCACCTTCGATCGTGAGCTGCTGCCGGTCGAGGACATCTGCGATGTCCGCGCGCCGGCGGAACTCTGTGTCGACGCGGTAGGTGCCTCCGGCGGGGAAGGTCACGTCGGTCTCGAGCTCCCCCGGGCGGCCGGTCGGCTCGGCGTGCAGGTGACGGAACCAGGACAGATCCTGGCTGGTCACGATGACATGCATCCAGGCCTGGTGGGTGCGACCGAGGTCGGTCACGGGATCTCCGGTCTCGGCGTCGGTGACGAGGAACCGGAGCCCACCCTCGCGGCGCATGATCGCGACATCGATGCCCGACTCGTCGGAGGCGACCGGGGCCACGTCGACCTCGTGCGTCTCCGTCATCGACGGCCGCATCGGGCTCATCCCCTGCGCCCACTCCAGGATGCCGTTCATCCCACGCTGCGCCGGCTCGCTGCGCGACGCGTAGGTCAGCGTGGCACCGATCGCGAGCGCGATCACGGCGGTGACCAGCAGATATCCACCGTCACGGGCCTTGGTGAGGAAGCCACGGCCGGCGTACGCCTCGGCGGTCTCGGGCCGCTTGAAGCCGCGCAGCCGCAGCGCGTTGGTGACCACGCTGACCGAGCTCATCGCCATCGCGGCGCCGGCGAGGACCGGGTCGAGAAGGGCGAGCGCGGCGACCGGGATGAGGAGAACGTTGTAGGCGAACGCCCAGAACAGGCCCTGCTTGATCGTCGCGACGGTGCGACGGGAGAGCGCCAGCGCGGTCACCACGCCGCGCAGGTCACCACCGACCAGCGTGATGTCGGAGGCCGCCAGGGCCACGTCCGTGCCGGTGCCGATCGCGATGCCGACGTCGGCCTGGGCCAGCGCCGGGGCGTCGTTGATCCCGTCGCCGACCATCGCGACGACCTTGCCGTCCTCCTGGAGCTGCTGGATCCGGGCGAGCTTCTGCTCGGGCAGGAGGCCGCCGGCGGCGTGACGTACGCCGACCTCGTCGGCCACCTTCGCGACCGTCGCGGCGGCGTCACCACTGAGGATGTGCACCTCGACGCCCGATTCCTCGAGCAGGCGTACGGTCTCCTTGGCCTCTTCGCGGATCTGGTCCGCGACCCGGATAGACCCGGCGTACGCGCCGTCGACCGCGACCAGGATCGCGCCGTTGTCGGCGGCGTCGATGCCCTCCTCGGCGAGCATCGCCGAGTTTCCGACGACGACCCGACGGCCGTCAACGACCGCGCTGATCCCGCGCCCCGGGTGTGCCTCGAACGCCGAGACGTCAGGCGCGTCGGCCGAGGCGTCACGTACGTCGGCCGAGATGGCACCGGATGACGTCTCGGCCGACCGGGGTGACGCTTCGGCCGACGCGAGTGACGTCTCGGCGGGGGTCTCGGCGCGGGCTCGGAGCGCGGTGGCGAGGGGGTGGTCGCTGCCGGTCTCGGCTGCGGCGGCAATCCGGACGAGGGCGTCCGGCGTCCAGCCGGGGGCGGGGACGATCTCGGACACCTCGGGCTTGCCGTAGGTGATCGTGCCGGTCTTGTCGAAGACGATGGCGGTGACGGAGCGGGCGCGCTCCAGGGTCTCGCCCGAGCCGACCAGTACGCCGAGCTCGGCTGCGCGGCCGGCGCCGACCATGACGGCGGCGGGCGTGGCGAGGCCGAGGGCGCAGGGACAGGCGATGATGAGGACCGCGATGGCCGCAGTGACGGCGCTGGTGAGGCTCTCGGCGTCGGGGCCGAAGACCAGCCAACCGAGGAAGGTCAGCGCGGCCACGACCAGGACCACCGGCACGAACACCGCGGAGACGCGGTCGGCCAGGCGCTGCAGCTTGGTGCCGGAACCCTGGGCCGACTCGACCATCGCGATGATCTGCGCCAGCGTGGTCTCGGAGCCGACCGCGGTCGCCTCGAACTCGAACGATCCGGTCTGGTTGATCGTCGCGCCGATGACGACTTCGCCCTCGGCCTTCCGCACCGGATCGCTCTCGCCGGTCAGCATGGACTCGTCGACGTAGGACGCCCCGGCGACGATGCGGCCGTCGACCGGGATCTTCTCCCCGGCTCGTACGCGGATCCGGTCGTTGACCTGCAGGTTCGCGACCGGGACCGTGACGTCACGACCGTTGCGGACGACCGTGGCCGTCTCCGGCATCAGGCCGACGAGGGCCTTGACCGCATCAGCCGTACGCGACTTGGCCCGTGCTTCCAGCCAGCGGCCCATCAGCACGAGCGCGACGATGACCAGGGCGGTCTCGAAATAGAGGTGGAGCGGCAGGCCCCAGGCCTCGGCCTGGCCCATCCACAAGGTCACGAAGGCGCTGTAGGCGAAGGCGATGCCGGTGCCGAGCGTGACCAGGGTGTTCATGTCGACCGAGCCGTGGCGGATGCCTCGGACCGCCGCGACGTAGATGTCCCGGCCGGCCCACCACTGGGTGACCGCGGCGACGACGAGCACGATCGACATGACCGGCTCCATGGCGTCGACGGGCAGCGGGACGTACATCAAGGCCATCAGGCCGAGCCCCACCGCCAGCGCCGTGACCCACCGCCGCTTGAGCTGGACGAGCTCTGCCGCGCGACGCACTTCCCGATCGTCCTCGTCCGGCGCGGGTGCCTGTGGATTGTCGACAGTCGACGATCTCAGAACTGCCTGGTAGCCCGCCTTCTCGATGGCGGCGCTGATCTCGGCGAGATCGGTTCGAGTGGGATCGAAGTGCACCAGCGCCGTCTCGGTGGCGAGGTTGACGTTGGCGTCCTCGACACCGTCGACACGGCTGATGGCCTTGGTGACACGGCGTACGCAGCTCGCACAGGTCATGCCTTCGATCTCGAGCTGCTGCTCCGTGGGCGCGGTGGCGGTGGGGGTCATCGTGATCAGGCCAGGGAGTAGCCGGCCTCTTCGACGGCGGCACGGACGGCGTCATCGGAGATCGGCTCGGAGGCGGTGACGGTCACGGTGCCGGAGGCGACGTCGACGTCGACGTCGCTCACACCGGCGATCTCGGTCACCTCTTCGCTCACGGAGGCGGCGCAGTGGCCGCAGGTCATGCCGACGACGGTGAAGTTCTGGGTGCTCATGAGGTTCTCCTTGGAATCGTAGGATTCTCGACAGTCAGGACCGGACGAGGCGGGCGATCGCAGCAGAGGCCTCGGCGAGCTTCTCGTCGGCCTCGGCGCCTCCGTTCAGGACCGCTCCAGCCACGCAGTGCCCGAGGTGCTCGTCGAGCAGCCCGAGAGCCACCGCCTGGAGCGCCTTCGTGGATGCGGAGACCTGGGTGAGGATGTCGATGCAGTACGCCTCGTCCTCGACCATCCGCTGCAGCCCGCGCACCTGTCCTTCGATGCGCTTGAGGCGCTTGAGGTACGCCTCCTTGTTCTTGTTGTGGAGGTATCCGTGATCCGCGTGGTCTTCGTGCCCGGTGTGCTCGTCCATGCGATCTACCATACCCCCGTAAGGTATGAAGTCAAGATCTCGACCGGGGATCGTCGGTGCCCAGTCCTAGACTGAGTCCATGGCTGTTGCGATCGGTGCCCACGTAGACCAGACCGACCCCGTCGCCGAGGCGACCGCGCGCGGCGCGAGCCTGGTGCAGTTCTTCCTGGGCGACCCCCAGTCCTACAAAGGCCCGGTCGTGACGTACGCCGAAGGTGCCGCCGCCCTCAAGGCCCGCGCAGAGGAAGCAGGGGTGGACCTGTACGTCCACGCGCCCTACATCATCAACGTCGCCACGACGAACAACCGGATCCGGATCCCGAGCCGCAAGCTCCTCCAGCAGCACATGGATGTCGCGGCCGAGGTCGGCGCCAAGGGCCTGATCGTCCACGGCGGGCACGTCAACAAGGACGACGACCCTGCCAAGGGCTTCGACAACTGGCGCAAGGCGGTCGAAGCGACCGACATCAAGGTCCCGCTGCTGATCGAGAACACCGCCGGCGGCGACAACGCGATGGCCCGCTACCTCGACCGGATCGCCGGCGTCTGGGAGGCCATCTCCACCGCCGAAGGCGCAGAGAGCGTCGGCTTCTGCCTCGACACCTGCCACGCCCATGCCGGCGGCAACCCGCTCGAGACCGTCGTCGAGGACGTCCGCAAGATCACCGGCCGGATCGACCTGGTCCACTGCAACGACTCCCGCGACGAGTTCGACTCCGGAGCCGACCGCCACACCAACTTCGGCGCCGGCAAGATCGACCCCGACCTGCTGGCCAACGTCGTCCGCGACGCCGCCGCCCCGGTCATCTGCGAGACCCCCGGCGGCGCCGCCGAGCACGCGAGCGACTTCGCCTGGCTCCGCGAACGGCTCTGACGATGAGTCCCCACTGAGAGATCCCTGAAGAATCGGCGAGAAGGACCACCCAGCGGGACTGTCGACTATGACCCAACCGGGCCATTGACATAGCCTTCTTCGAATGAGTTCGAACTGGCGCGCCGATGTTCAAGGTCTCCGTGCCGTCGCTGTCGGTCTGGTGATCGCAGGACACGCGGGGCTCTCCGGGTTCGAGGGCGGGTTCGTCGGGGTGGACGTCTTCTTCGTCCTCTCCGGGTTCCTGATCACCACTCTGCTGCTGCGCGAGACCGATCGCAGCGGCACGGTCAGCATCAGCCAGTTCTACGCCCGCCGCGCCCGCCGGATCCTGCCGGCGGCGACGGCGACGATGCTTGTCGTGCTCGCCTACAGCGCGATCGTGCTGCCCCAGACCCGCACCGACCAGATCGCGGGCGACGCGGGTTGGGCGGCGATCTTCCTGGCCAACGTCCACTTCGCCAGCGAAGCCGTCGACTACTTCCACAACGCCGCGCCCTCGCCGTTCCAGCACTACTGGTCGCTCTCGGTCGAGGAGCAGTTCTACGTCGTCTGGCCGCTGCTCGTGCTCGCCGTCGCGCTCTGGATCCCGAAGCACCACCGTCGCCGCGCGATCACCGCGCTCGCCGCGCTCGTGGCGGTGATCAGCCTGGCGTGGTCGCTGCACGTCACGGCAGCGGACCCGACCACGGCGTACTTCTCCACTCCCGCCCGGGCGTTCGAGCTCGCCGCCGGCGCCCTGCTCGCCTGCGTCGCGGGGCGGCTCCAGGTCGTGACCAGCGCGACGCGGACCGGTCGTCTCGCCGCGGCAGCCCTCGGCATCGCCGGTGTCGGCACCCTCGTCTACGCCACCGCCAGCTTCAGCGAGGCGACCCACTTCCCGGGCTGGCACGCCCTGGTCCCGGTGCTCGCCACGGTCGCCCTCCTGGTCGCCGGCCCCGCCACGCCGACCGGCTGGCTGCTCTCGAAACAGCCCTTCCGCTACCTGGGTGACATCTCGTTCAGCCTCTACCTGTGGCACTGGCCGATCCTGATCCTCGCTCCCGCGGCGATCCCTGGCGGCGGCGTACGCCAGCTGCTGATCATGCTGGCGCTCATCCTGGCCGCCTCCGCGGCGAGCTACCACTGGATCGAGATGCCCTTCCAGCATCACAAGATCCCGCACCTCACCAAGGGCCGCCGCGCGCTCGCCCTCTGGCCCGCCGCCGCTGCTCTCGCCCTGGTCGCGAGCACGAGCTCCCAGGCGTACGCCGGCTATCAGGTCGACGTCGCCAAGGCCAACGCCGAAGAGTGGTTCAAGGAGAACCCGGACGTCCTCGAGACCGATGACAAGCCGGTCACCGGCGTGCTGAAGAAGACGGTCGCGGCCGCCGAGGAGGGTGCGCCGCTGCCCCCGGAGGTCGAGTTCGACGCCACCGACTCATGGGCCGAGCGCGGCGGATACTGCTACGCGGGTCACGGCGAGACCAAGCTCGACGGTGACTGCGTCTACGGCGACGGCAAGGCCGATCGCACCGTCGCCGTCGTCGGCGACTCCCACATCGGGATGTGGCTGCCGGCGCTCGACACCCTGGCCGAACGCCAGAACGTGAAGCTGGTCCCGTTCGTGAAGCTCGGGTGCGCGGCGTACGGGGTGAAGCAGAAATCCTCGAAGATGACCGTCGAGGAGTGCGAGGACTTCCGGAAGTGGACCAACGAGCAGATCGCCGAGCTCGACCCGGACACGATCGTCGTCGGCGCCCGCGGGATGCTCGACATGGAGGAACGCGACGGCGTCTCGACCGAGGAGCAGTGGCGTGAAGGCGTACGCGAAGGGGTCAGCTCCTTCGAGAAGATCACCCCTGACGTACGCGTCTTCGCCGATGTCCCCGCCGTCGACAACGACCCCGGCGAGTGCCTCTCCGACGCCCGCAACCTCCTCGAGGACTGCGTCGTGAAGGCCGACGGCACCGAGGTCGACTCCAACGAGGTGACCCAGGAGGCGCTCGAGGGGACCGAGGCGGCGTACGTCGACATCGTCGACCTCGTCTGCTCCGAGCGCTGCCCGCTCGTGGTCGGCGACGTCGTCACCTACTACGACGACTCCCACATCACCGCGACCTGGGTCGACCGCGTCACCCCCGCGCTCGGCCACCGGCTCGGCCGGCTGGACCGTCCCGTCTAGAACCGGCCGCCGGTGGTCGAGCCGGCCCCCGGTGGTCGAGCCTGTCGAGACCCCACCTTCCGGCTGAATGTTCCGTCTGGAACACATTTCAGTCCTGCAGCAACGGAACCATTGCCGTCGTGGCGGCCGAGCGGGACAATCGAAAGTTGCCGGGCGGGGCAGTCATCCCCTCACCGCCCCGCCCGGTCCATGTGCACCCCGGTGGTCGCGCATCCCGAGACCCGCACGTGGGTTGGGCATCCCCCTAGTGCCCAACCCACGCTGCGGCCCCGAAACCGCCTGCCTCCCCCAAGGCGGCGGCGCCAGCGCCCGAACCGAGTTCCCCCGAATCTCGGCCCGGACAGCCCCAAGGAGTACGCGACAGATCGGCTGATACACCGTCGCCGAAACTTTCTTGCGACCCGCCGAGCAGGAGCCTCAGACCCCTAGGAGACTGAGTCACGCCACACGTGACTGAGTCTCCTAGGGGTCGCCCGGGGCGGCCGTCTCCCAGAGCGCGCTGATAGGCACGGCCCGAAGCTTGGGCCCGAACGAGATCGTGCGGGGCCCGGTATGGAGGAGATAACCGCCGAGGAAATCGTCACCGGTGCGTTCCTGGAGATGTCGGAGACCGCGAAAGTCTTCGGCTCGTGGCGTGGAGGAGGCTTTGAGCAGAGCAGCAAGGTTGGCTTGCTGGAGGAGCTGCCCAGAACGCGCTGCGACGAGGTTGAGAAGTCGACGCATCTCCCGACCGTGCTGGATCTCCGAAAGCTGGACCACGTCGCGGTTGATCAGGTCGGCGACGTACGCATCGTGGAAGCTGCGCCTGCGGCGCCCCTCCCGCGCGACGGCCTCAGGGAAACCACCGCGTACGACCCGCTCGACATAGTCGCGACGGGCCAGGTTGGAGTCGTGGCGGATCTCGGTGTCAGGGTCGAGGATGGCGTCGACGAAACCATCGGGCGCGTCGTCGATCTCGCCCTGGAACACATGCACCCATGATGACCCGGTGGCGAGCATTTAGCCAGGGGGTTCGCCCGCATCTAGCCGAAGGGCGCACCCGCATATAGCCGCTAGGCTCGCCCGCATCTAGCCGCCTCATGTCCTCACCCCGTCCACGTTGATTCCGGCGCAACTACGAGAAGCAGACGAAGGGGGCCGGCGGAGCGTCCGTGGTCGCTGCAGGGAGGGACTCGGCGAGAGCCTCAGCGGGAGCCAGGCCCTTCGCAAGGGCGCTGTGAAGACGGCTGAAGACCTCGTACGCAGCCTCATCGGCCACGATGGCAGGCGAGGCGATCACGGCTCGGGCACCGGCGTGCAACCAGGCTCCGACCAGCCCGATCAGCTCCTCGCCCCAGCGGATGGTCGACCGTCCGACCTCGCAGGCGGAGAGGAGCACGACGTCCGGGACGGCTGCGAGGCCGTCGATGTCGTAGCCGTACCAGGTCCCGTCGGCGAGCTCGAGGCCGGAGAAGAGCGGGTTGTCGGCGGAGTGGTGGCCGTGGGCGGCCAGGTGGAGTACGTCGACCTCGGCTGCCAGCGCGGATACGGCCGCTGCGGTGGCGTCGGTGCCAGTGAGGGTGCGCGAGCCGGACCAGGCTGTGGCGCTGTGGGTGACCTCGTCGGCGGCGCGCATGACCCGCGGGCCGGCGACGAAACCTGCCGTCTTGGCGCGCAGTGGGGTGTCGGCGCGGCCCAGCCACGCGGTGGCGCTCTGGGCGACCGTCACCGGTCGTCCGGTGAAGCCGGACAGCAACGTCCACGGGACTGCCGCCAGAACGGCGGAGGGAGTCAGGACGACAGGACGGTCTCCGATCCTGTCGAGGACCGGGGCGACGAGCAGATCAGAGAGTTGCCGGAGGCGAGCGGTCAGGTCACCGCGCACGGCCGCGCCGAGCGGGCCCGGGAGGTCTGTCGCAGCGACGTCGAGATCGGGCAGCAGGCCGCCGAGAAGGGACCCGAGCGCGGCCCGCTCGCCGAGGTCCATTCGAGTGGAGGAGTCATCGGTCGCAACGATGGCGACGATCCGGCCGGCGGCGACGACATAGGCGACGAGCGCGTGGCTGCCGGTGCGTTCGCGCAGGTCAGGCAGCGAGATCGGATCAGAGACCTGGCCCGATCCCTTGACCCGCCAGGCCCGCTGCCGGATCTGCTCGCGTAGCTCGGCCTCGCGCTCGGGCGTCACCTCACCGCGGAGCTCGGCCAGGTCGGCGGCGAGCTGCGGGTCGGAGGGGGGCCGTACCGGCTGGACCCGCGAGGCCAGCATCCGCGAGCGCTCCGACCACTCGAAGAGCGCGTCGGTCTCACCTGACTCGACGGCCAGTTCCAAGCCGCGCTTGGCCAACGTGCGTCCGTGTCCGGCGACGTTGGTCTGCAGGTCCAGGCTGCCGAACGAGCTCTGCCACAGATGGAAGTCGTCGAGCCCTGCCCGAAGCTCGCGGAGCCCAGCAACGGCTCGTCCCGCGGCCACCGCCAGTTCGGCTCGGAGTTCTCGTTCCAGCAGGCGGATGTCGATGGGCGCCTCGGGCGGAACCGGGCCGATGACCCTCCCGCTGGCTGGTCTCGCCGGCAGGCCGGCGTTCTCCGCCGAACGAATGCGCGCAAGCCGGGCCTGCAACCGCACGCGGAGCGCCGGCCAATTCAGACCTTGTTCCTCGAGCGGACCGGCCAGCGCCTCGCCGTCCTCGTTCGGATCTTGCCCCGCCGTCACGGCCGCCTCAAACGCCACCGCCCGCGCCCGCAACGCCAGCCCTGGCGCCTTCGCCTCTTCGAACCTCCCCAGCGCCGAGCGCGCCACCCGCTCGGCCTCGGTCGGATCAGTCGCCACCAGATGGGACGCCAGCACCAACTCGGCCTCTCCTTGCCGCTGCCGCTGCGCCTTCGACCCGTACGCCTCCGCCGCCCGCCGGAGCATCTCGCCACCCTGCCGCGTCAGCCCCGCCGCCATCAGTACCTCGGCCCGGTCCGCGTCACACACTGCCTTCACCAGCGGCCCAGCTGCTGCCTGGAGGTCATACGACGACTCCATCAGCGCAAGGGCGCTAACCAGGTCACCGGACAGAAAGAGCGCGTATGCCCGGTTGTGGTCGGCCTGAGCAGCCGCCAAGGCATCATTAGCAACGCGGTACGTCTCGGCTGCCGACGAGAAGTCAGCCATCGCGGACAACACATCGTGCATGTCCAGATGCACTGTCCCCCGGTTGAGATACGCGTCGCCCAGGTCCGGGGGTGAATGCTTGAGTTCCTCGATGACCTCTCCGAAGACCAGCAAGGCTTCAGAAGGACGCCCCGCCCGCCTCAACAAGGTTGCCCTCTGCTGGAGCAGAGCCGCCCGGGTCGCTCCAGCGAGGGACCCGGGCCGCAGTGCCCGATCTAGCATCGACATCGCCTGATCAAGGTCTGATTGATCTGCTTCGATGTAGGCCAGTGTCGATTCGATCCGAGCCAGCAGCGCCGAATCGCCACTCCCGCTTGCAAGGTGCTGAGCCCTCGACAGGACGCTCTGAGCCTCGACAAGGTTACCGAGGTTCATGGCCACGACCCCCTGCCGGTGTAACTCCTCAGCGTCCTGGTCCATCCCGTCAGACCTCAGGTTGAAGCGTGGTCAGCGCCGCCAGCGCCTCCCTGGCGCGCGTTATGTCGTGCTCGGTGTCACCGGGACGACCGTTTTCGCACAAGTGTTGGGCGATCCGTCCGGCTAGAAGCGGTGCCGCAAAGGACGTACCGCTCCAGGTGCTGAATCCCCCGGTGAAGTCGTCCGGATCCAACGACGAACGAGTGCGGCCTAGATGCTCGGACTCAATCAGAGCCTGATAACCCCCTTCAAAACCGCTCGGCAGCGTGCTCACAACCCCAGCCCCGATTTCGTACGCTCGCACCCAAGCGCCCGAATTGCTGAACAGGGCATCGGTCTTACCGTTGGGGTTGAGGGCGCCAACCGACACGATTGGAAGCGTGCCCGGCCTAGGCTTCACGGGCCCACCGCCGTCGGTCCAAGGTGCGAACGCAGCCGGGAAGAACGGCCGATCGGTGGATTCGTTGCCAGCAGAGCACACCACAACCGTGCCGTTGGAAGACAGATCGGCCAGAATCTCGTACAACGTGGGATCGAAGTACTTGTCTGCCGGCGTCTCGTGGTAGTAGCCCATAGACAAGTTCAGAACGTCGATTCTGCGTCCACGAGGGTCACCGAGGCGGTAGAGGTGAACCAGTTCGGCGATCTGCGCAAGCGCCGTGATCCAGTCAGTCTCGGCGATCGGACCATCGGGCGGTACGACCCGCCATGAAAGGATCTCGGCATCTGGGCACGACTGGTGGACGAGGCCAGCGATGAAGGTTCCATGCCCGGCGAGCGGGTCGATCACCCCATCGAGTGGCCCGACCTGGTCCCCGTCAAGCTCGGAGTTGGCCACATGAGCAGGCCACCCGATCGGATGCTCCCCCAGACGAGCATCGCGCTCGACAAACCCCAGCCAGGGATGATCCCCGCATCCTGTATCGAGAATCGCCACCACCGGGCGGTCACAACCATCCAGTTCATCATCGCTGCGCCTTTTCGGCGGATGCCCCACGTAAGCGACTGGCATTCGTCCGCCAGTCCCCAGCGGGTCGTAGTCATCGTCGCTATTGCCCCGATTGTGCGGATTTCCCCTGTTGTGCGGGTTCCCGCGATTGTGCGGGTTGCCACGATTGTGGGGCTTGTCACCGATCACAGGGTCAGGGACGAGGACGTGCTCCAGGCTCACTCCACCTACGTCTTCAGGATCCGAAGCCCTCAGGTACTGCAACACTGTCCACGCGTCAGGCGCTTGGACTGCCTTACCAGGCCGAACTCCCAGCCGCACGCGACGTACGCCGAATCGCAGCCCGGCTGCGTGCGGCGGCTCGTCCTCGGCGACCGCGCGCCAACCAAGTCCCTTGGCGGCCTTCTCGATCCGGTCGAAGGTGTCCTCGAAGTCGACCGATTTAGAGACGAGCAGCACAGATGAGGAGTAGATCGTCGAGCGCGCATTAACGCCGTCGACGGCGACCGCGTTGGTGGGATCGAGCACGCGTGCCTCTGCGGATCCGTACGCCACCGAAAACCGTGGCTCACTCTTGGGGTGCACTGTTACTCCTGGATCAGATCTCGAACGTGGGGGTGAGGAAGGCCGACGAACCGTCGGCGGGCTCGAAGCGGAGCCTGATGAGGCCGGCGGGGAGCGAGGTGAGCTCGAAGCGGCCAGAGGCGCCCAACGTGACAGCGACGATGGGCGTACGGGCGTCGTCGGCGCGGATGGCGCGGACGGTCATGGGTGAGCCGGGGACGACCCAGCCGTCGAGGCGGGCGGTGGTGTCGGTGTCCGACGCGACACGGACCAGGACATCGACACCGGACTGGGCGAACCGCAACGTATAAGCAGAACGGGCTGAGGCGGGAGCGGCCGAGCGCACCCCGAGGGCCTCCGTGGACGACTCCACCAGGAGCATCAGCTCCAGATCGAGACCCAGACCGGATTCCGATGCAGCACCAGCGGCGGCCGCCTGCATCCGGGAGATCAGGCCCCCCGGGACTGGATCACCGGCAACATAAGCCTGTCGAACCAGACCCAACAGCTCATCGCAAGTGGGCTCCTCCGAGCGACCCATCACGACACCCCCTCGTCACGAAGCGAGTCCCGCAGCTTCCCGAGACAGCGGCCGCGGGTGGGGCCGATGCTGCCGACAGGCATGTTGAGCTCTTTGGCCAGGCCGGCGTAGTCCGGCCGATCAGAGAACGCGACCACGCGCAGCAGCCGCCGGCACCGCTCGGGGAGCGACTCCACGGCCGCCCAGATGAGCGAGTTGCGGTCGCCCTCGACGACCAGCGACTCGGCCGAGCGCTGGGTCGGGACGCGGGACTCGAGCGCCTCGTCCTCCACGGGTACGTCACGCCCGGACCGCTTCGCGACCCGCCACGCCTCACGGCGCGTGGTCAGCGTGAGCCAGGCGCCGACGGCTGCGGTGTCGAGGATCGAGGAGTTCTTGCGTACGAAAGCAAGCCAACACGTCTGGACGACGTCCTCGGCCTGCTCCTGGGTGAGCCGGTAGGAGCGGGCGATCTGCCACAGGACGGGCGTCATCGTCGCGACCAGATCGTCGAGGGCGGCGGAGTCGCCACTGAGCCAGCGGTCGAAGTCGGCACTGGCCTGAGACCACACGGTCGCAGGTGCGTCGGCATGACCCACCTCGCGTCGTACCCGTGTCACAGTCCCCTCCTCGACCGGCGGCCTCCGGGTCGGCGGCGAGCCGGTGGGGGGCCAGATGTCGCGCGGACGCGTCATCGTGGTGGTCATAGTTGCTGTCACGACTATCAGGAGGCCCGGGCCCCAAGCCGTGATACATCTGGTCGCAGACAATAGCGTCTATACGCGCCGGACTCACTAGGTAGCGTGAACGAGGTGGTGGAGGTCTCCTCGTCGGGTGGTCTCGACAAGCTCGACCACCGGGAGCAAACTCGACCACCGGTAGCGGGTAGCCTTCTGCGGGTGAGTCTCACCGTGCGCCCCATCACTGCTGCGGAGCATCTCGCCTTCATCGAGAAGCAACCCAGCGTGAGCTTCCTCCAGACCCCGTCGTGGGCGCGGGTCAAGACCGAGTGGCGCTCGGAGTCGGTCGGCTGGTTCGACGATGGCGGTGCCCTCGTCGGCGCCGCGCTGGTGCTCCACCGGCCGGTCCCGAAGCTCGAGCGGTTCACGCTCGCCTACCTGCCCGAGGGTCCGAGCATCGACTGGTCGGGCGATCTGGCTCCGTGGCTGGACCCGCTGGCCGCCTACCTGAAGAAGAACGGTGCCTTCGGCATCCGCATCGGCCCGCCGGTGACCACCGCCACCTGGAGCGCGGCTCAGGTCAAGGACGGCATCGCCGACGACACCGTCCAGCGCCTCGGCCAGCTCACCCCGACCCACCGCGACGCCACCGGCGCGCGCGTCGTCAGCCAGCTCAGGGCGGCGGGCTGGAAGCTGCAGAGCCCCGAGGACGGCTTCGGCGCGGGGCAGCCGCAATACAACTTCGTCATCCCGCTGGCCCACGAGAACGGCACCCCGAAGACCGAGGATGAGGTCCTCAAGGGGATGAACCAGCTCTGGCGCCGCAACATCAAGAAATCGGCCAAGATGGGCGTCGAGGTGACCGTCGCCTCCCCCGTCAACCCGGCGGACGGCGACTTCGAGGGTGACCTGAGCGCCTTCCACGATCTCTACGTCCACACAGCCCAGCGCGACCACTTCACTCCCCGGCAGCGGAGCTACTTCAGCACCATGTTCTGGGCGATGTCGAACGAGGACCCGGAGCGGATCAAGCTCTTCCTCGCTCGGCACGAGGGCGACCTGGTCGCGGCCACGATCATGGTCCGCGTCGGCCAGCACGCCTGGTACTCCTACGGCGCCTCCTCGACCGAGAAGCGAGACGTACGTGGCTCCAACGCCCTCCAGTGGGCGATGATCCAGGACGCCATGGCCGCCGGCGCGACCACCTACGACCTGCGCGGCATCACTCCGACGCTCTCCACCGACGACTCCCACGTGGGGCTGATCCAGTTCAAGGTCGGCACCGGTGGCCAGGCGGTGGAGTACGCCGGGGAGTGGGACCTGCCGCTGAACAAGCCGATCTACACGGCCTTCGATGTCTACATGAAGAGGCGCTGATCACCGTATGCCGCTGAAACTGACCGTCGACTCCGATCGCTGGCGCAAGCACGTCCAGGCCTTCGCCGAGGCGACCCCGGGCCTGGTCCCGGTCGCGAAGGGCAACGGCTACGGCCTCACCCTCCGCAAGCTCGCCCACCAGACCGAGTGGCTCAACGAGCTCGGCACCGGTGTCGACACCCTCGCGGTGGGCACCTACAACGAGGTCTGGGAGGTCGCGACGCGGTTCAGCGGCTCGATCTACGTCCTCACGCCGTGGCGGCCCTACTCTCCCGAGATCAACCCGGAGATCGCCGACCGGGTGATCCACACGATCAGCCGCCCCGAGGACCTGCCGCTGCTGCTCGAGCGCCAGCCCAACGCCCGGGTGATCCTCGAGCTGGTCACCTCGATGCGTCGCCACGGGATGACGCCAAGCGACCTGTGGCCGACCTCCGCGATCGCCCACGAGCGGGCCCGCTTCGAGGGCGTCACGATGCACTTCGGCCTCGACGGCGGGTCGCTGGCCGAGGTGCGCGCCCAGATGGACGCCGTCGTCGGTGCCGAAGCGACCACGGTGTGGGTCTCCCACCTGAGCGCCAACGAGCTCGCCCAGCTGCGCGCCTCCTACGGTGACATCATCTTCCGTCCCCGGGTCGGCACCGGCCTGTGGCTCGGTGACCGCGGCGCTCTCACCGTGACCGCGACCGTCGAGGACGTGCACCCGCTCGAACGCGGATACTCCTACGGCTACCGCGGCCGCAGCGCGCTGCGTGCCGGCCATCTGGTGGTCGCCTCCGGTGGCACCGCCCACGGGATCGGGCTCGAGGCGCCGCTGGGCGACACCCACCTGCGCTCCCGCGCTCTCGCGGTCGCCCGCGGTGGGCTCGACGCCATGGGGCAGTCGCGCTCGCCGTACACGCTCGACGGCAAGGCGCTCTGGTTCGCCGAGCCGCCGCACATGCAGGAGTCGATGCTCATGCTTCCCTCCGGCGCGCGCGTGCCGGCGGTCGGCGAGGAGCTCGAGGTGCGGGTGCGCTACACCGCGACCTCGTTCGACGAGATCGTCCTCGACGGCTGACTGTCCTCGGCCTCCTCGCGAGCCTCGGTCCACCGGACCGGGTCGCGCCACGGCTCGTAGATCTCCCGGACGACGACCACGACCAGGTAGACCTCGGCGGCGACGCGGGCGAGGATCGCGAACCAGTACGCCGGCTGGTCACCGCCGCTGCCCGCGAGCAGGTCCGCGAGGTACCACCAGACCGCGACGAAGTAGATGAGCTCACCTGCCTGCCAGATGAGCTGGTCACGCCAGCGCGGCACGGCGAGGACGGCCAGCGGCAGCAGCCACAGGACGTACTGCGGTGAATACACCTTGTTGACCAGGAGAAACCCGGCGACGATCAGGAACCCGAGCTGCGCCAGCCGCGGGGTCTCGCGGGCGGTCAGACCGATGATCAGTACGCCGCTGCACCAGGCGATGAAGAAGGCCCAGGAGACGAGGTTGACCGTCTGCGCCGAGATCGCTGCGTCACTGGCCTGCTGGGCTACGAGCCACAGCGAGCCGAGGTCGGGGCCGCGCTCGGAGTTGAAGCTCCAGAAGACCTTCCACTGCTCCAGGCCGGTCGCCATCGCAGGCAGGTTCGCGAGCACCCAGGCGAGGATCGTCGCCAGGGCGGCGACCGCCAGGTCGTAGTAGCGGCGGCGCCGGAGACAGATGACGACCAGCCCGCCGAGCAGGAAGAGCGGGTAGAGCTTGGTCGCACAGCCCAGCCCGATCAGGATCCCGGTCAGCAGCGGCCGGTCCCGCGACCACGCCCACAACGCCCCGGCCACGAAGACCACGGCCAGCATGTCCCAGTTGATGACCCCGGTCACCGCCAGCACCGGGGCGAGCGCGAACGCGGCCGCATCCCACGGCCGTCGGCGATGCGTACGCGCCAGGAACCAGACGGAGAGCAACGCGGCGACCGCGAAGCCGATCACGTTGACGATGATGAAGACCCGGATCTCATGGAGCATGCCGGGCAGGCCCCAGAAGCTCGAGGTCTCGACGAGATGACGCTCGTCCTCGTCCGGGGTGTCGGTCAGCCAGTCGGTGACGTGCGCCGTCGCCCAGGCGTAGTAGGAGATGCCGGCCGGATACTCCATCACCTGCTGGTAGCGCGCCCGGACCTCGGGATCCGAGGAGTACGGCCACTCGTGCTCGGCCAGACCCCGGTCGACGTAGAGATAGGGCAGGTCGGAGTAGCAGAAGTTGGTGTATCTGCTCTCGCCGTTGGTCCAGGTGGCGTTGTAGCAGGTCTGCTTGGAGACCATCCCGATCGCGAACGTGAGCGCGGTCAGAAGCAGCAACAGGCCGACAGCGCTGAACCAGCGCCGTCGGCCGTGTGCGAGTCCCCCGAGAGGACCACCCACCGCGGCGGAGGCGGTCCTGACGACCGCGTCCTCCGCCGCTGGGGAGGTCACTGGACCATCCGTCACTGAGTAGCGCCCTCCGCAGTGCCTGTGTCGTTGTTGCCTCCGCCATTATTGCCGTCCGCCGGTGGCGAGGACGACTCGCAGTCGCCGAACCAGTCACAGGCGGTCTCGGTGACCTCCGGGTCCGTCGACTCGGACTCGTCCGGAGTCGTCTCCTCGCCCGGCCATTCGTCGGTGGGCTCGTCGGTCGGCTTCTGCGTCTCCTCGGGCTCCTCGATCGGGATGCACAGCTTCTTGCGCTCGTCCTTCTTGGAGCAGTCCTCCGACGGGGTCGGGGTCGGCTCCGGGGTCGCGGTCAGCGACGGCTCGTGACCGTCCTGGGGCGCGATCCCGTCCATCCAGGCCGGCTCCGGGAACTCCTCGAGCTCCAGGTCGTCGGTCAGCGGGCCCATGATCGCGGCCCACGTCTCGGCCGGGTAACCGGCTCCGTAGTAGGAGTCGAGCCAGTCGTCCAGCTTGCCGGAGCCCTTGCCACGGACGTACATCACTGCCGTCGCCAGCTGGGGCGTGTAGCCGGCGAACCACGCCGAGGAGACGTCGTCCTCGGCGTTGGTGGCCGTGCCTGTCTTGCCGGCGGCCGGCTGGTTGATCACACCGGCCGTCTTGCCGGTGCCGTTCTCGACGACCTGCTGGAGGGCGTACGAGGTGTCGTCGGCGGCGTCCTCGGACATCGCCCGCTCCTCGCCGTCACGCTGGTCCCACTCGTAGACGACCTCGCCCTTGGCGTCGACCACCTTCGAGACGACGTGCACGGTGTTGCGTACGCCGCCGTTGGCGATCGTCGCGAAGCCGTTGGCCATGTTGATCGGGCTGATCGCCTGACGGCCCAGGGTGAGCAGATAGTTCTTCGGGTCGAAGTCGATCGAGTAGGCCGGGATCGAGCGGTAGTCGGCCGGAGCGTCCTCGGCGTGCTGCTCGTCGGGCGGCAGACCGGCCTTGACCGCCATCTCGTAGACGTCCTCGCTGCCGTTGGGCAGCGCGGCCGACATCTGGACGAACGAGGTGTTGACCGACTCCTCCATCGCCTTGATCCCGGTGATGTGCTCGCCGTAGCTGTGACCCTTGGGATCCGCGTCGCTCTGGCCCGAGTTCCGAACCTCGCCGCCACCGGCGTACTCCAGACCGGCCTCACCGGTCCAGGTGTCCTTGAGCGAGTAGCCCGCCTCGAGAGCCGCGGCGAGCGTGAACGGCTTCATCGTCGACCCGGCCATGCCGCCCGAGGCCGCCCAGTTGATCTGGGACTCGAGGTAGTCCTGACCGCCGTAGAAGCCCTTGAGCGCACCGGTCTTCACGTCGACCGTGGCAGCCCCCACGTGCAGCTCGTTCTCGGGATGCTTGGGATTGACCGCCTTCTTGTCCTCCGGACGTACGTCCCTGACGGCGTCCTCGGAGGCCTTCATCGCCTTCGCGCTCAGCGTGGTGGTGACCTTCAGCCCCTTGCTGTCGATCTCCTCCTCGGTGAAGAGCGGCTCGCCATCCTCGTTCTTGAGGGACTTCAGCTCGTTCTTCACGAGCGTGAGCACGTGGCCCTTCTGCCCACCGAGGCGGCTGTCGGCCTTCGGCTTGGGGAACTTCGGCAGCGATTCCTTCGCCTTCTCGAGGGTGGCCTCGTCGTATTCGCTGAGCGCCTTGCCCTGGCTCTTGAGCTCGGCCATGCCCTTGAGGACGTACTGATAACGGCCGAGCAGCTCGGTGCCGCCGGCGTCCTCGCCCGCCTTCTCCGGGTCGAACCCGTTCGGGTTGTTGAGGATCGCGGTCAGCGCCGCGGCCTCCTTGATGTTCAGGTCCTTGGCCGACTTGCGGAAATAGGTCTTCGCCGCGGTCTGGACGCCGTAGGCACCACGCCCGAAGTAGACGGTGTTGAGGTAGCCCGTCAGGATCTCGTCCTTGGAATGCTGCCGGCTGATCTTGAGCGAGACGACCGCCTCTTTGACCTTGCGGGAGTAGGTGCGTTCCGCGCTCAGGTAGAGGTTCTTCACGTACTGCTGAGTGATCGTCGAGGCGCCGCCCTGACTTCCGGTGGTGGCGTTGGTGAACAGGGTGCGGGCGATGCCCTTGAGGTCGATGCCGTTGTTCTCGTAGAAGCTGCGATCTTCGGCGGCCACGGCCGCGTCCTTCACGAGCGCGGGCATCTCCTCGGGGCTCAGCGCATCACGGTTCTGGTCGCCCGCCTGGAAGCGGCCGATCTCCTTCTTGCCGCCGGCGTAGTAGACGAAGCTGGACTCGGCCTCGAACGCCGCGTTGGCGCTGGGGATCGAGATCATGTTGTAGGAGATGATCACCGCAGCGCTGCCGATGAGCGCCAGGACCAGCGCGCCGATGGCCGCGATCTTGCCGATCCGCGCCGCCAGCGCCTTCTTGTCCAGCGGACCGCCGTCATCCGCACCGAAAGCAGACTTGGGGTCACGCCCCATGCCACCGCCGCTGCCGCCGCTGACGCCGCGACCGTGTCGCTCGGGACGCACAGGCCGCTGACCGAGCCGGTCGACCGGAGGCTCACCGGGACGACGAGCACCCGGGTAGGGAGGCTGCTGTCCGGGTCGGGGACCTCCAGGAGGCATCGGACGCTGGGCGCCCGGGGGCCGCGGACGACCGCCCGGCGGCTGACCCTGCGGAGCGCCCTGCGGGCGGCGCGGAGCCGGCGGGCGACCGGACAGAGCACCCTGTGGCGGGCGCGGTCCGCCCTGGGGTCGTCCTGGCAGCCCACCGCGATCGGGCCTGCGGGGACTGGCGTTGCTGGGGCCTGGCCTCTGCGGACGGGGTCCGTTCGGAAAGGCGCCTGAAGGGTCGCTCACGGGTATTGCACTGCTCCTGTGACTGCCCGGCACGTGACCGGACGGGCTGACACTGACAATCCCCCGACGTCGCTGAATTCCCCGAGGGAATCCCTTCTGCTTGACGCGACGCTTGCCGGACATCTCCCCGGGTGGTTCCGCGGGGGCGGTGAACGGCAGCCATCAGCGTACGCAATCGACGCTAGCGCCCGCGCATCCACGCCCAGCGCGCCTGAAGTCACCCGACGTCAACAGTTCGGTGACGGTTGCATCGAAGTGGTCTCTTTCGGCGTCATCAGACAAGACTTAGGTCTCTGTTTTGCCTGCACAGATATATCGGTACGATAGGTCGCATGGCACGTCGCGCAGAGACGATCGAGTTGGCAGTCCTTGGGCTGCTGCACGAGTCGCCTATGCATGGCTACGAGCTGCGGAAGCGGCTCAACCTGATGCTCGGCTGGGGTCGAGTGCTGTCGTACGGCTCGCTCTACCCAGCCCTGAAGAAGATGCTGCGCAAGCACCTCATCGAGGAGGAGACGCAGAGCGTCACACCGGTGACCCGGCGACCGCGGATCGTCTACCAGCTGACGCCTGCCGGCGAGCGAGAGTTCACCCAGCTCATGTCTGAGGTGGGTCCGATGGCTTGGGAGGACGACAATTTCGACATCAGGTTCGCGTTCTTCGGTCGCACCGACATGGAGATCAGGCTTCGCGTCCTCGAAGGACGTCGCAGCCGGCTCCAGGAGCGGCTCGACCGGGTGCAGCGCGAGCTTGCCATGACCCAGAAAGAGGTCGACTCCTACGCCCGCGAGCTTCAGCGTCACGGCGTCGAGTCGGTCGAGCGGGAAGTCCGATGGCTCTCCTCGTTGATCGACGCCGAGCGTAATCCGAAGCCTGTGCTCGACGAGCAGGCGACGGGTCGGGGGGAGCTGGGGGATGACGACGGCGTACGCGACGGAGCGGACGTCTCGCGCACAGCGCAGAGCAGCCAAGAGAACGAGAAATGACCTCCGTGCCGGTGCGCCGGTCAGGAGTATTGGAAGGAGCCCCGATGGGTTCGGTTCGTGTAGCAATCGCGGGAGTCGGCAACTGCGCCAGCTCCCTGGTCCAGGGTGTGGAGTACTACAAGGACGCCGACCCGGCGGGCACTGTCCCGGGCCTCATGCACGTCAAGTTCGGTGACTACCACGTCTCTGACGTCGAGTTCGTCGCCGCCTTCGACGTCGACGACAAGAAGGTCGGCAAGGACCTCTCCGAGGCGATCAACGCCTCCGAGAACAACACCATCAAGATCGCCGATGTGCCGTTCACCGGCGTCGAGGTCCAGCGCGGCCCCACGCTCGACGGTCTGGGCAAGTACTACCGCCAGACCATCTCCGAGTCCGGCCTCGACCCCGTCGACGTCGTCTCGGTCCTGCGTGAGAACGAGGTCGACGTCCTCGTCTCCTACCTTCCGGTCGGGTCGGAGGAGGCGGACAAGTTCTACGCGCAGTGCGCGATCGACGCGGGCGTCGCCTTCGTCAACGCGCTGCCGGTCTTCATCGCCTCCGACCCCGAGTGGGCCGCGAAGTTCGAGGCCGCAGGCGTCCCGATCGTCGGTGACGACATCAAGTCGCAGGTCGGTGCCACCATCACCCACCGCGTCATGGCCAAGCTGTTCGAGGACCGCGGTGTCGCGCTGGACCGCACGTACCAGCTCAACGTCGGCGGCAACATGGACTTCAAGAACATGCTCGAGCGCGAGCGGCTGGAGTCCAAGAAGGTCTCCAAGACGCAGGCCGTGACGTCGAACCTGACCGGCGAGCTGGCCGACAAGATCGACAGCAGGAACGTGCACATCGGTCCTTCCGACTATGTGCAGTGGCTCGACGACCGCAAATGGGCGTACGTCCGGCTCGAGGGCCGCGCGTTCGGCGACGTCCCGCTCAACCTGGAGTACAAGCTCGAGGTCTGGGACTCCCCCAACTCCGCGGGCATCATCATCGACGCCGTCCGTGCCGCCAAGATCGCCAAGGACCGCGGCATCGGCGGTCCGATCATCCCGGCGTCGGCGTACCTCATGAAGAGCCCGCCGGTTCAGATCGAGGACACCGAGGGTCGCGTTCAGCTGGAGGCGTTCATCCGCGGCGAGTGAGCCGCTTCCGCCGAGTCGGCGCATCCTGACAAGAAATCCCGCCGAGTCGGCGCGTTCTAACGCGCCGACTCGGCGGGTTCTTGGGCTCAGAACCGGATCGCGTCGATGATCTTGACGCGCGCCGCGATCATCGCCGGGAGGATCCCGGCGAGTGCGCCGACGGCGAGGGCGACGGCGAGGCCGAGGAACGCTGCCGAGAGCGGGAAGGGCGGGACGTCGTCGATGCCTTGGAGGACGTACTTCTCCACCAGCGGGTTCTTGACGGCGGCCACGGCCAGGAGCACACCGACCAGGCCGGCCACGACGGTGGCCACGACGCTCTCCATCATCACCGAGAAGAACACCCGGCCGGTCGTCGCGCCGAAGCTCCGTCGGATCCCGATCTCGCGGATCCGCTGCTGGATGGTGACCAGGGCGATGTTGAGCAAGCTCAGGGCGCCGAGCAGCAGGATGATGCCGGCGATCCCGATGATCACCCACTTGATCGGCCCGATCGGGTCCTCCCCGCCCCACGCCATGTAGTCGTCGCGGTAGGCGTCGACCTGAAGACCCGGCAGCTCGGCGCGCATCGCCGCGTTGATCTCACCGGCGAGCTCGTCGGCACCCTCGACCGGCACCCACATCTCGTAGCCGGCGTCCGTCGGCGCTCCGGTCTGCCAGTGCACCAGCGAGTCGGCGAGCATGAACGCCCGCGGCGTGCCGTACCCACGCATGCTCGTCACGCCGACGATCGTGGCGGTCACCGACATTCCTTGACCCCGCAGGTCGACGGAGGTCGGCAACGGCGTGCCCTGCAGGCCGAGCTTCTTCAGAAACGTCTCGTCGACCACCAGCGCCGGCGAGAGACTCTCCTTGTCGGACTCCTCGAGCCAGCGACCCTGCGGGACCACGACCCGGTGGATGGCGGCGTACGCAGGATCGACCCCCATCAGCTCGACCCGCTTGCTGCTGCCGGCGGTGGTCGCCTTGATGTCGAAGGCCGAGATCCTCGCCGAGGCGTACGTGACGCCGAACCGCTCCGCGACCGTCTGGAACGCGGGCCGGACCCGCTCGACGGAGAGCGGCATGCCGTTGCGGTCGTCGTAGGCCGAGATCGAGATGTGAGCCGGCCGTCCCTCGGTCTCGTAGGACTCGGTGAACATCTGCTTCGCGATCTGACCGGCCGCCACTGTCGCGGTGATCGAGGCGACCGCGACCGCCACCCCCACCAGCGACAGCAGCACCCGGAGCTTGTGGATGCGCAGCTCCTGCCACGCCTCCACGGTCGAGGCGGCCAGACCCGTGGCGACGCGCGCCGCGGCCGCCCTCATACCGCCGCCTCCTCGGCCAGCGGGTGCAGCCGGCCCTCGGCGAGCCGGAACCGGCGCCGCGCCAGGGCCGCGACGTTCTGGTCGTGGGTGATGGTGATCAGCGCCGCGCCGGACTCGTAGGTCGCCTGGTCGAGCAGCTTCATCACCATCGCGCCGGTCTCCACGTCGAGGGCTCCGGTCGGCTCGTCGGCCAGCACCACCGTCGGCCTGCGGACGAGGGCGCGGGCGATGGCGATGCGCTGCTGCTCACCGCCGGAGAGGAACTGCGGCATCGCGTCGAGCCGGTCACCGAGCCCGACCTGGTCGAGCATCGCCGCCGCGATCCGGCGTCGCTGCCAGAACTCCTTGCCCGAGGCGTACAGGAGAGGGGCCATCACGTTCTCCAAGGCGGTACGCCCCGGGAGCAGGTTGAACTGCTGGAAGACGAACCCGACGTCACGTCCGCGGATCCGGGCGGCCTGTCGACCACTGATGTCGGTGACGTTGCGCCCTGCCCATTCCAGGGTCCCGCCGGTCGGCCGGTCCAGCAGGCCGAGCAGGTTCAGCAGCGTGGACTTGCCGGTGCCGGAGCGGCCGACGATGCCGACGTGGTCGCCGCGGCGTACAAGCAGGTCGACGCTGGTCAGGATGTGCAGGTCATCCCCGTCGGGGAGCTCGACCGTGCGGGCGACCCCGGTGAGCCTCAGAAGCTCCTCGGAGCTCACATCTCCCCCTCGGGCATCTCGCCGGACGTCTCGTCGCCCTTCCCGCCGGACGAGTCCTTCGAGCCCGGGACGTACCGCAGCACGGAGTCGCCGGCCTTCAACCCGCTGGTGACCTCGACGAGCTTGCCGTCGGTGACGCCGAGCTTGACCGGCTGCTCCGTCGGGGCCCCGTCCTCTCCGACGACCCAGACGCTGCCCTCGCCGACCAAGCCGGTGACCGCGGTGACCGGGACCGTGACGACGTCCCCGTCGCTCTTGCCCGCGTCGATGGCCATCGACATGGTCAGGCCGTCGAAGACGGTCACCTTCGGCGGCACCAGACAGCTGATCCGGGCACCGGTCCCGGACTCGCCCTCGCCGCTCGGCTCGCCCTCCATCATCTCGCCCTCGGGTGCGTCGCCGGTGATCGTCTCGGTCGCCGCGTCGCCGATCCTCAGATCGGTGCAGGCGAACGGCTTCGGTCCGCCCTCGATGGTCACGGTCGCCTGCTCCGGGTTGCCGGCCAGCCGGTATCGGTCCAGCGGCGAGATGGCGCCGACCGCATGGAACGTGGTGGGCCGGATCGAGACGACGACCCCGTCCTCGGCGACCTCGCCCAGCATGTCGACGGCGTAGTTGCCGACGATGCCGGTGGCGGGGGCGACGATCGTGTACCAGTGGTAGACCGGCTTGGGTGGCGCCGGCTCGGTCGGCGCATCGTCGCGATCCCCGTCGCCTCGGGCGTCATCGACGCTCCCGGGCTCGTCGACTGGCTCCTCGACGGGTGCTGCCGCCTCGGCGGGCTCCTCCTCGGCGCGCACCTGGAAGAGCTTGTCGCCCTTGTCCACCTTGGCGCCGGTCTCGGCGAACCGGTGTGCCAGCACTCCGGTGACCGAGCTCGTGGCCGAGACCGGCTTGTCGATCACGATGGTGCCGTCGATCGTGAGCGAGTTGGTGATCGTGCCCTTCTCGGCGACGACCTCCTCGGGTGGGATCTCCCCGGTCGGCGTCAGCGGCGCCCCGTCGGCATTCTGCGTCGACCCGGTGAAGGCCAGCTTGAAGAGGCTGACCGCGATGACCAGCCCGATCACGGCCCAGAACGACTTGGAGAGTACGCGGCGCACCGCCGTCTTCGACATGAACGGACTGTAGTCCCACGCCACCGAGCGCCACCGCCGAATTTCTCCCCGGTTCGGCAACACTCCGGCAACGGCCGTATCGAACACCTGTTCCATCCCCTAGACTCCAGGGCCCGCACGATCGACCGGCTCAGGCACGGAGACCCCCACGATGCGTCCTGACAACTCGACCTCCGATCGGACGACTCCGAGAGCCAGCGGCTCCGGCAAGGGCCGCGGTCTCATCCTGTTCGGCGCGGTCTCGGTCGCACTGATCTCGACGGCCGCCGCGTACGTCGCCATGGTCGGCTTCGGGCGAGACGTGCTCGCCATGGGCGCGATCAACGCCTATGCGTTCGCCGGCGTCTTCGAGCTCTCGCTGGTCACCGTCGCCTTGATGGCCCGGGAGGCCGCCCAGCAGGACCGGCCGGCCCAGACCCTGCTGACTCTGACCTGGCTGCTGTCGGCGGCGTCCGGGTTCTTCGCCGGCTGGCACGAGCTCCACCTCGGCCACGCCGCCACCGCGGCGGCGTTCCGGTTCATCGTGCCGCTGCTCGCCGCGCTGATGTGGCACCTGGCGCTCGTCGGCGACCGCCACCTGGCCATGGAACGCTCCTGGTCCGAGCTGCGGACGGGCGCCCGGATGCACGCCCTGCTGGCGACCCGGGTCGAGTGGCGACGGGCTCGCGACACGGCGTTGCGGAAGCGGACGGCCTCCTCCCGCCGGAAGCTCGAGCGCGCGCAGAAGCGCTACTGGCGCGCCGAGGCGGTAGCGCTGCGGTCGGTCGCGCCGGGCGCGATGCGCGACCAGATCACCCAGTGGGTCGACGCCTTCGCCGCAGTCGCCGAGGGGACTCGTCAGGCCGACCGGCTGCCGATAGCCCTGCCTTCTGCGCACGAGGCGCTCAGCGTGCCGGTCCCGGAACGGGTCTCCGCCAACCAGGTTCCCGAGCCGGCTGCGGATCAGAACATCGAGGAGGTGCCGATCGAAGTCGCCGACATGCCTCGCGAGGTGCTGCCGCCGCGGGAGAGCCGGACCCGCGAGATGGCTTCAGCGCTCGCCACCCCCGATACCCGGCGCCGGGTGTCGCGCCGGGTGACCGAGGCGGTACGCACCGCTGCCGACGCCGCCCCTGGCTCCGTGATGGCTCCGCAGTTCAGCAACGGCCGGACCGCGGCCACGCCTGGCGAGGCCGACGACACCCTGCTCGACCGGATCTCGTACCCGGAGAACGTCCCGGACCCGGAGCCGGCGATGGACTACCCGGACACCTTCCCCGACGAGGAGGAGGACCTGCTCAGCAACCTGCCCTCCGAACCCCGTGAGGCGGCGCGAATCCTGGTACGAGCCGGTGCGCCGGTGTCAAAGGTGGCAGACAGGCTGGGTGTGCACCCCAGCACCATCCGCCGCTGGGTCAAGACGCCTGCCTGAGCCAACCTCGGGCGTCAGCCTTCGAGGTCGGCCTTGAGCTTGGCCAGCGTGGTCGCCATGCCGGTACGCAGCTCCTCGGTGAAGCTCTCCTGACCGCCGAGCACCGCCTTCGTCAGCGAGCGGGACAGGCTGGAGATGCCGGTCGGGGTCTCGCGACGGTGTGTGACGACGGTGCCCTCCGCGGTCTCCTCCAGCTGGTAGGACCACACGGTGGTGTTCTCGGTGATGCGGAAGGCGAAGTCGGAGTGCGGGGTGAAGCGTACGACCTTGGCGTTGGTCGGCCAGTGCTTCCAGCCCTGGCGGTTGATGTTGAAGAAGCGGGTGCCCTCCTTCACCTGGCCGAACACGACAGTCTTCACCACCTGCGGGCTCCATGAGGCCATCCGTGGCAGGTCCGTGATCGCTGCCCACACCTGCGCCGGGGTGGCGTTGATGGTGGTGGACGCTTGGAGGTCTGTGATCGTCGTCATGGCGGAACCATACCGTCAGTATGGCCATCACGACAGGGTCCGACAGGGCTCGGACCCTCGGCAGACCGGGTCAGTCCTCGGTGTCGGACAGCTTCCACGGCCAGTCGTAGAACGGGTTGGGCGTGCCCCAGGTCGGGCCGTAGCGCTCGGCCAGGAAGCCCTCCGGATCGGCGGGCGCCAGCAGGTTCGCTCCCTTGAACGTGAGCTCGGTCGGCGGCAGCACCAGCGAGGTCGCGATCGGACGCAGCTTCATCTTCTCCATGTGCAGCGTCGTCTCCGCGCCCCCGACGAGGAGCGGGAACAGATCGATGTGCAACCGCGTCGCCGGGTCGGTGATGTGGAAGTTGAGCTGGTTGTTGGGTCTGGAGACCTTCCAGCCGCGCTCAGCGATCATCGCGCGCAACGTCGCCAGGACGGGCTCGGCCTCCTCCCGGGTCGCGGCCTCGAGCGGGATCAGCATGTCCACGTCGTCGTCGTGAGCCAGGAAGTCGTTCTCGCGAACGACCCCGAGCAGCGTCCCGTACGCCATCATCGCCGGCAACCCCTGCTCGGCGAGCAGCTCGGTGGCATGCCGCATGGTCGTCACGTAATCGGCCGAGTGCTTGCGCAGCACCCCGACGTCGCGGAAGCCGTGGCGGGTCAGCACTGCCTCCTCACCGCCGATCGCCACCGCCGCCCGGTTGACCGCGGTCTCGAGGCGGCGCAGGTCGGTGGTGGAGCGAAGGACCAGCTGGTACGCCTGCATCGACGTCGCCGTGGCGGGCACCCGCAACCTCTCCGCAGCGAGCAGGTGCCCGGCCAGAGCCCACTCGTCGTCGGAGAGCGTGGCGTCCTCCGCCAGGCGCGTCGGGACGAGCGCGGTGAGGAGCCGCTGCTCCTCGGCGTCGTCGGTGAGCAGGCCCTTCTCCGCGAGTCGGGCGAGGTCGGCGACGATCTCGACGTGCGCCTGGCGCGAGGCGTCCTCGGACTCCAGCACCTCGCGGCCCACGTCGCGGCCCGTCAACCGGGACACCAGCGCCAGGGTGCGCTCGACCGAGGAGTCGGAGTCGACCGAACGGAGGGTGTGGAAGGTGTCGTCGGCGTCGGCGATCGCGATCGTCAGCCGCCGGCTACGGACTCCCCAGCCGTCGCGGCGGTTGTAGACCCGGAGCTCGTCGGCCTCCACCGGCTGCGCCAGGGAGACCGTCCACCACGGGCCGTCCTCCCGACGCGTACGCAGCGTGCCGTAGTTGAACGGGTCGGCGCCCTGCGGCTGCGTCGGCGCGGCCGAGCTCTGCATGACTGACTGGGCGGCCGGCTCGACCCGGACCGGCTTGCCTGCGGCGTACAGCTCGAATCCGCGCAGGTCCACCTGGCCGGTGAACTTCGCGGGCAGATGCGCGTTGATCTGCGAGACACGTCCCTTGACCGGCACCGAGAGATAGCTGGCTCCGATTCCACCGAAGTAGCCGAGCGAGGGCAGGAGCTCAGGCGTCCCGGGGAGTCGACGCAGGCCGGTGGGCTCTCGGAGGTAGACACCGGTCGGCGACTCGACCTGCCCGCCGCTGCGGAGACGGGCAACGACAGACTTCAGCCGATCGGGGAGATTCGTCATCGTGCTTCCTGCCGGGATCAGGGGGCAAACGGACCCCGGAAGTCTCCCAGACACCTGTTGTTTACCTTCGTTCAGGTCGCCTGACCCCCGGTTCAGCTCCGCTCGGCCCACCAGGCGAGGAGCCGCTTCGCAGCCTCGTCCTCGGAGAGGACGCCCTCGTCGAGACGCAGGTCCATCAAGAACTTGTACGCCGCGCCGACCTCGCGCCCCGGAGAGATGTCCAGCAGCGACATGATCTGGTTGCCGTCGAGCGCGGGCCGGAGCGCGGCGAGCTCCTCCTCCTCGGAGATCCGCTCGATGCGGGCCTCGAGGGCGTCGTAGGTGCGGGCGAGGCGGTCGGCCTTGCGACGGTTGCGGGTGGTGCAGTCGGCTCGGGTGAGGATGTGGAGACGCTCGAGCTGGTCACCGGCGTCACGGACGTAGCGCCGCACCGCGGAGTCGGTCCATTCGCCGTCGCCGTAGCCGTGGAAGCGCAGGTGCAGCTCGACGAGCGAGGAGACCGCGTCGATCTCGTCATTGGAGAAGCGCAGCGCCTTCATCCGCTTGCGGGTCAGCTTGGCGCCGACGACGTCGTGGTGGTGGAAGGAGACGGTGCCGTCGTCATGGAACTTGCGGGTGCGCGGCTTGCCGACGTCGTGCATCAGCGCCGCGAACCGCGAGATGAAGTCAGGCCCACCACCGAGACGCTTCTCCTGGTCGATGGACTGCTCGAGCACGGTGAGGGTGTGCTCGTAGACGTCCTTGTGGCGGTTGTGCTCGTCGCGCTCCATCTTCAGCGCGGTCAGCTCGGGCAGCACCAGCTCGGCCAGCCCGGTCTCGACCAACAGCGAGAGGCCGCGGCGAGGGAAGGGCGCGCAGATCAGCTTCACCAGCTCGTCGCGGACCCGCTCGGCGGAGATGATCGAGATCCGCGACGCCATGTCCTTCATCGCAGCGACGACCTCGGGCGCGACCTCGAACCCCAGCTGGGCCGCGAACCGCGCGGCCCGCATCATCCGCAGCGGGTCGTCGGAGAAGGAGGCTTCGGGGGTGCCAGGGGTGCGAAGCACCCGGGTCGCCAGGTCCACCACCCCGCCGTAGAGGTCGACGACCTCACGGCCGGGGAGCCTGACGGCCATCGCGTTGACGGTGAAGTCGCGGCGTACGAGATCGTCGGCCAGGGACGTCCCGTAGGCCACGGAAGGCTTGCGGGAGTCGGCCTCGTAGGCCTCGGAGCGATAGGTGGTGACCTCCACCTGCCACGGGCCCTTGCGGGTGCCGATGGTGCCGAAGTCACGGCCCATGTCCCACAGCGCCTCGCCCCACGTACGCAGGATCTTCTCGGTCTCCTCGGGCCGGGCCGAGGTGGTGAAGTCGAGATCGTTGTGCGGGCGCCCGAGCATCGCGTCGCGGACAGGGCCTCCGACCAGCGCCAGCTCGAAGCCGGAGCGAGCGAAGGCCTCGCCTAGGGAGTCGATGACAGGTGCGATACGGTCCAGTTCAGCAGTCACCGATCGCTGAACATCGGCGACGCTGATCGGGGGAAGCTGGCTGTCGGACACAACGCCGCAGTCTACGAGGACCGTACCCCCGGAAAGATATTCTCGAAGTCATGCCAGTCCGCCAGCACCAGGCGAGGCCGCCACGGCCGCGCGGACGAGTCGTCATCGCACTCGTCCTGACGCTGCTGGCACCCCTTCTGCTGACGCTGTCGGCTACCACGCTGGCCGCTCCGGCCCAGGCTGTGGACGAGGTCGAGGAGACCGACCCGCTGGCGGTGAGCATCGACCAGCTCGACACGGTCAGCCTCGACGGCCGCACCAAGGGCAGGATCACGGTGCGCGGCAAGGTCGCCAACACCACCGAGGAGGAGTGGGCCGGGGTCAACGTCTACCCGTTCATCGGCAACACGCCGATCACCACCTCCGAGGATCTTGCCGAGGCGGCCGAGCTGCCTGCAGACGCTCTGGTCGGCGAGCGGATCGTGGCCGAGGGGGCGTACGCCGAGATCCCCGACCTCGCACCTGGCGAGACCTACTCGTGGTCGCTCACGGTGCCGCGCAAGCTCCTGCCGGTCACCGAGGCCGGGGTCTACTGGTTCGGGGTCCACGCGCTGGGCGCCACCACGCCGAAGACCGCCGACGGTCGCGCGCGCACCTTCCTTCCGCTGGTCAAGGAGCCCAACAAGCCGGCCAAGGCCGAGAAGGTCTCGTTGGTCATGCCGCTGCGGCGCAGCGTGGTCTACGACGCCGACGGCAGCGTGAGCTACCTCCCCGGCTGGACTCGTGACCTCAGAGTGGGCGGGCGGCTCTACCGGATGCTTGAGACCGGCGCGGAGATGCCCGACCTGACCTGGGCCGTCGACCCGGCGTTGCTCGATGCCGTACGCAACCTCGCCGAAGGCAACCCGGCGCGCAACCTGGCGCCGACGGATGAGCCCGTCGAGGATCCTGAGGAGAGCGGCAGCCAGAGCGCTTCGCCCTCCGCGTCGGCACTGCTGCCGAGCCCTTCGGCCAGCGCCGACGCCGATGCCGAAGCACCGACCAGCGAGGAGGCCCAGGACGCGCAGGAGGCCGCGACGGCCTGGCTGAGCCGCCTCCAGAAGGCGCTCGCCGGCCACAACGTGCTCGCCCTTCCCTACGCCGACCCCGACCTGTCCGCGCTCGCCACCAGCGATCCCGACCTGCTGGCCAGCGCCCGCAAGCAGACGACCAAGGCGCTCGCCGAGCTCGGTATCAAGGCGACTTCCGCCGTCGCTCCGCCGACCGGCTACCTCGACCGCGCGGCGGTCAACCTGCTCGAGCCGGGTGCGGTCAACCTGGTCAGCGACAAGATGTTCCGCGGTGCCACGCCGGTCATCGCCGACCTCGACGGTCACGAGATGATCGTGACCTCCTCCGGGGCGGCCGCCGGCGGACCCGGGCCCAACGACCCCACCGATGCGATCTCGGTACGCCAGCGCCTCGTCGCCGAGGCAGCTCTGCTCCGCGGTTCCGGCAAACCGCTGGTGGCGCTCCTCCCCGACGGCTGGCAGCCTCCGCAGGACGCGGCCTCGTACGTCGCCCCCTGGACGAAGGCCGCCTGGATCTCGTCCTCGACGCTGCCCGAGGCGGTCGCCGGGCACAAGCCGACGTCGGTCACCGCCGAGAAGCTCCGCTACCCCCGCCGCGAGATGAGGGCCGAGATCTCGGCCGACCGGATCCGGACCGCCAACGAGCTCATCGGCGCGGGCGACATGCTGCAGCGCGTCCTGACGCACAACGACGAGGTCGCCGCCGACATCCTCAACGAGGCGCTGACCTCGACGTCCTATTCCGCCCGCCGGGGCTACACCGACGCGGCCGCCGATGCACTGACCTACGTCGGGGCCCAGCTGAGCTCGATCACCGTCAGCGTGCCTCCGAAGGTGATCCTCTCCAGTATGAAGGGCGGAGAGTTCCAGGTCACCCTGAGCAACGAGCTCGACGAACCGGTCACGGTGCGCCTGGACGCGATCACCGACGAGTCGCTGCGGGTCGCGACCTCCGAGCCCGTCCAGCTCGACGCCAACTCGAAGGCCAGCTTCAACCTCGCGGCGAGCATGCGCGACACCGGCACCCACACCGCCCTGATCGTGGTCACCGACACCAAGGGCAACCCGCTGGGCGGGCACGCCTCCGTACCCATCCGCCCCTCTCAGGTGAGCGGTGTGATCTGGTGGTTCGTCGGCACCGGCTGCGCGCTACTCTTCGCGGCGATCGCGGTCCGGCTCACCCGGCGCATCATGAAAGCCAAGAAAGCACGTACGTCTACGGGAGTGTTGTGACAGCCACCGAGCAGAAGTCCGGCGGAAGCTCGGTCCTGGCCAACAGCGCCGTGATGGCCGCGGGCACCGTGTTCTCCAGGGCCAGCGGGTTCATCCGCTCAGCGCTCCTGGTCGCGGCCCTGGGCTCCGGGTTCCACGCCGATGTCTTCAACATCGCCAACACCGTCCCCAACATGCTCTACATCCTGCTGGCGGGCGGCGTCTTCAACGCGGTGCTCGTGCCGCAGCTGGTGAAGGCGCAGAAGAACGACGCGGACGGCGGGACTGCCTACACCGACCGGATCATCACGCTGGCGGGTCTCTTCCTCGGCGTGGTCACCATCGTCCTGGTGCTGGGCGCTCCGTGGCTGATGCGGCTCTACCTCGGCGCCAACTGGTACGAACCCGAGAACGCCGCCCAGCTCGAGTCGGCCATCGACTTCGCCCGCTGGTGCCTGCCGCAGGTGTTCTTCTACGGCATGTTCGTGCTGGTCGGGCAGGTGCTCAACTCCCGCGGCAGCTTCGGACCGATGATGTGGGCGCCGATCGCGAACAACATCGTCGCCATCTCGACCCTGGTGCTCTACCTGGTCGTCTTCGGCCCCTCCAACGCCGGCGGCTACTCGCCCGGCGAGGAGATGCTGCTGGGCCTGGGCTCCACCCTCGGCATCGTGCTCCAGTTCCTGCTGCTCCTCCCGGTGCTGCACCGGACCGGCGTACGCTTCCGGCCGCGCTTCGACTTCCGCGGAGCGGGTCTGTCCCACACCGGGCGACTGGCCGTGTGGACGGTGCTCTTCGTGATCGTGAACCAGGTGGCATACACGATCGTGGTGAGGCTCGCCGGAAACGGGTCGGAAGCCGAGGGCACCGGCTACACGGTCTACTCCAACAGCTTCCTGGTCACCCAAGTGCCGCACTCGATCATCACCGTCTCCCTCGCGACTGCGATCCTGCCGCTGCTCTCGCGCTACGGCGCGGCCGGGGAGCTGCCCGAGCTGGGACGTACGCTCTCGCACCAGCTGCGCAACGCGCTCGCCATCGTGATCCCGATCGCTGCGCTGATCCCGGTGCTCTCCGAGGACATCGCGCACATCCTGTTCGGCTACGGCGCCGGCGCCGACGCGTTCAAGGAGTACGCCCCGACGCTCTCGGTCTTCGCGGTCGGACTGGTCTTCTTCACGATCCACTACCTGCTGCTGCGCGGCTTCTACTCGCTGGAGCAGAACCGCACCGTCTTCTTCATCCAGTGCGCCGTCGCCACGACCAACATCGTCGCCGCGCTGCTGCTGACCCGGGCCGTCTCCGCGGAGTACACCGCCCCGGCGCTGGCCGGCGCCTACTCGATCGCCTACCTGGTGGGCTCCGTCGTCTCGTACGTCGTCCTCAAGCGCACCCTCGGCGACCTGGACGGTCGCGGCCTGCTCGGTTTCCTCGCTCGGCTGGTGCTGGTGACGCTCGTCGCTGCCAGCGCCGCCTGGCTGCTGCGCACCGGTCTGGGCTGGATCAACGACGAGCCCACGATGATGCTGGCGCTGATCGGGGCCGCTATCGTCGGGGCGCTGCATCTCGGCATGCTGCTCCTCGGGGCGCAGGCTGCCCAGGTCAAGGAGCTGACCACGATGGTGCAACAGGTTGCCCGACGGTTGCGTCGCTGACCACCATCGGATCAGCCGCCGCACTGTCTGGCACGGTCTGAAAGAATGGTTCCGATATGGAGTTCACGCAATCAGGCGACGTCCTCGCCGGTAGATACCAGCTGACGGATCTGCTGAGCGAGTCCCGTGAGGGACGCTTCTGGCGCGCCCAGGATGCGGTGCTCGGCCGCCCGGTTGCGGTGCATGTCCTCGATGCCCGCGACGAGCGTGCGCCTCGGCTGATGGCCGCCGCCCGCAACTCCGCCGCCGTCGGTGACCCCCGGATGCTGCGGGTCCTCGATGCCGCCCAGACCGACGAGGTGGCGTACGTCGTCAACGAGTGGGGCGAGGGCTCGTCCCTGGAGAACGCGTTGGCCGCCGGTGGCCCGCTGCCGCCGCAGCAGGCCGCCTGGATCGCCGCCGAGGTCGCCGACCTGCTGGTCCTGGCCCATGATCAGGGCCACGCCCACGGCAGGCTCAACCCCGAGGCCGTGCTGCTCGACGATCTCGGCGCTGTGCGCGTCATCGGCTTCGGTGTCGACGCCGCGCTGCATGGGATCGACCCCGACACCCGTGACTCCCAGCGGCGTGACCGCGTCGACGCCGTCGGTGTCCTCTACGCCGCCCTGACCGGCAAGTGGGCCGGCGAGACGCTCTCCTCGATGCCTCCGGCGCCGCGTGACCACGGCCGCGTGCTGCGCCCCCGACAGGTACGCGCCGGCGTGCCGCGTCCCCTCGACGACCTGTGCGACCGCGTGCTGGGCAGCGGCGCGGACATGCCGCCGCTGACCGCGGCCGAGCTGCACTCCGCGCTCGCCGGCTTCTCCGGTGAGCCGACAGCGCCGCTCAACCGGCCCTCGGCCGTCAGCGAGGAGACCCAGGCGATGGCTCCGCCGACCCAGGCGTCGCCGGTCGAGGCACAGGCGGCGTCGAACGCCATCGGCGTGGCTCCCGATGCCGTACGCCCGCAGCGTCAGCGGCCGTCGTCCCCGCCGCCGATGCACGATCCGACGCCGTCGAAGCCGCTCTTCGCCGACGAGACACCGGGTTACGTGGCGCCGCAGCGCGCGCAGCAGGCCACTCCGGCCGCCCGGCGCCCGGTGGCCCCGGATGCCTCCTACAACGGCTGGCAGGGCCCGTGGACCGGCGCCAACGTGCCGATCGCCGAAGAGCCGGACTACGACCAGAAGCCCGGCACCAACTGGCTTCGCGTCGCGATGGTCGTGGGCCTGGTGGTCCTGGTGCTCATCGCCGGCTCGATCGCCTGGAACATCGTCAACGACGACCCCAACACGACGGCGGAGAGCCCGGGCACGAGCAACAACGGCGGCGACACCCCCGCTGAGGCCAAGCCGACCCCCATCAAGGGCATCACCGCCAAGGACCTCGACCCCCATGGCAACCCGCCCATCGAGTATCCCGATCTCGTCGGCGGCGTCGTCGACGGCAAGGACGATCCCGCCACCAACTGGCGCACCTCGACCTACAACGACCAGATCGGCGACGGCCCGCGCTCGCTCAAGCCGGGCATCGGCGTCGTGCTCAACCTCAAGGGCGACTATGCCGTCGACTCGCTGAAGTTCCGGATGGTGGGCGAGCCGACCGACATCAGCGTCTACGTCGGCGACTCACCGTGGACCGGTGATCCCAAGGGCGCCCCCGCAGCCAAGGGCAGCGTCGGCGCCGAGGGCGAGATCAAGCTCGACGGCGCTCCCGAGGGCAGCTACGTGCTCGTCTGGCTGACCGGTCTCCCGACCGGGGACGGCGGCTACCGCGCCGAGGTCAAGGAGATCGAGGTCCTCGGCGTTCCGCTTACCTGAGGCATGACGTCTCGGCGTTCAGGGTCCTGGAATGTACGTGGCCTACGATCTGTTGTGCAGTTCGCCAGCCACACCTGAGGAGCCTTCAAGATGCCGACCCCGTCGTCCCCGACCGACCCCCGCAACGTGATCGTCGTGGGCTCCGGCCCGTCGGGCTACACCGCAGCGGTCTACAGCGCCCGCGCCGGACTGCAGCCGCTCGTCTTCGAGGGGTCGGTGACCGCCGGCGGTGCCCTGATGAACACCACCGACGTGGAGAACTTCCCCGGCTTCCGTGACGGCATCATGGGCCCGGAGCTGATGGACAACATGCGTGCCCAGGCGGAGCGCTTCGGTGCCGAGCTCGAGCCCGACGACGTCATCGAGATGGACCTGACGGGTCCCGTGAAGGTCATCAAGACCGCGACCGACACCCACTACGCGAAGTCCGTCATCCTCGCGACCGGCTCGGGCTACAAGAAGCTCGACCTGCCCCGCGAGGACGAGCTCTCCGGCAAGGGCGTCTCCTGGTGCGCGACCTGCGACGGCTTCTTCTTCCGCCAGAAGCCCATCGTGGTGGTCGGCGGCGGCGACTCCGCCCTGGAAGAGGCGCTCTTCCTGACCCGCTTCGGCTCCTCGGTCACCCTGCTCGTACGCCGCGACGAGCTGCGCGCCTCCAAGATCATGCAGGAGCGCGCCTTCGCCGACCCGAAGCTCGAGATCGCCTGGAACTCCGTGGTCGAGTCCATCAACGGCGAGCTCTCCGTGGAGAGCATCACCGTCAAGGACACCAAGACCGGCGAGCTGCGTGACCTCGAGTGCAACGGCCTGTTCATCGCCATCGGCCACATCCCGCGGTCCGAGCTGCTCACCGGGCAGGTCGACCTCGATGACGACGGCTACGTCCTCACCAAGGACGGCACCACCGCCACCAACATCGAGGGCGTCTTCGCCGCCGGCGACCTGGTCGACCATGTCTACCGTCAGGCGATCACCGCTGCCGGCACCGGCTGCCAGGCCGCGCTCGACGCGGAGAAGTTCCTCGCTCACCAGGCCCACGCCGAGGCGGCTGCCGTCTCGGCCTGAACGCCGCGGCTACTCTGGTCGTCATCTCGACAAGCTCGATGACCGGGCGCCGGGAATGTGCGACACAGCCCCAGCGTTCTGACCACAGACTTCCTCAAATCGTCCCTACCAAGAAGGATCCCATCGTGGCTGACAACATGACCGCCGTGACCGACGCCGAGTTCGACGCAACGGTCCTGAAGTCCGACAAGCCGGTCCTGGTCGACTTCTGGGCCGAGTGGTGCGGCCCCTGCCGCCAGGTCTCCCCGATCCTCGAGGAGCTGGCCGGCGAGCACGGTGACAAGGTCACCTTCACCAAGATGAACGTCGACGAGAACCCGGTCACCCCCTCCACCTACCGCGTGACCGGCATCCCGACCATCAACGTCTACCAGGGCGGCGAGGTCGTGAAGTCCATCGTCGGCGCCAAGCCGAAGGCTGCGCTCCTCAAGGAGCTGCAGGAGTTTATCGGCTGACACCAGCTGTCACGCGATGGCGCGCCACCTGTCGGGTGGCGCGCCATCGTCATTTCGCCGAGACGTCAGGTACGTCGGGCGAGACGTCACTTGCGTCGGGCGAGACGTCACTTGTGGGGGTGGTCTCGACAGGCTCGACCACCGGGAGTGGAGGTGGTCTCGACAGGCTCGACCACCGTTTCACATGAAACATTCACTCGCCGTCGCGGTGCAGCTCGGTGGAGGCTGGGGAGGGATGGCTGCGCGGACGTACGACCTCTCGGAGCCGCTCCCACGCGGTCTCGAAGTCGTCGATCCAGGTGACGGTCTGTTTCAGGTCCATCCGCATCCGCGGCACGGTCGGATGCTCTCGATAGGTCTTGAAACCCACCCTGCTCAGGAAGTCCGCTGGCGCGGCACAGCGCCGGCCGTGGATGCCGCTCAACGGTCCCACGTCCCCGAAGGCTTCGATCGCCTTGAACTGGCCCCGCTGGACCAGGTCGCGGGCCATGCCCTGGACGAGCATCCGCCCGATCCCGCCGCCGGCGCGGCGCGGATCGATCCACACCGTGGTCATCAGGACGGCGTCGGACGAGACCGGTCCGGAGGGGAACGAGGCCACCCGCGGCACGAAGACCGGCGGCGCGTAAAGCACGAAACCCGCCGGCGTACCGTCGATCACGGCCACCCGCCCGCACGATCCCCATTCGCGGAGCACCTCGGAGATCCAGGCCTCCTTGACTTCGACCGTCTGCGCGGAGTCGACGCGGCGATGGCCGACCGGGTCGCGCTCCCAGAACAGGCAGGCACGGCACGGCGCCGGGACCTCGGCGAAGAGATCCAGCGTCAACGGAAGTACGCGACGTGCCATGTCTCACCCTTGATCCTGGGTTAAGGGTCTGTCACCAGCGTATGCGATCCTTCATGATGGTGACACCATGACTGATCTTCCCCAGCGCGCAACATCATCCCGCCTCGACCCGTACGCGGACCGCTATGCGGCGCGCACGGCAGGCATGACGGTCTCGGAGGTCCGGGCCCTCTTCGCCGTGGCAGCCCGACCCGAGGTGGTCTCGCTCGCCGGCGGCATGCCCAACATCTCCAGCCTTCCGCTGGACGTGGTCGGCGACTCGATCAAGGACCTGGTCATGACCCAAGGCCCGACCGCGCTGCAGTACGGCGGCGGCCAGGGCGACCCCAGGCTGCGCGAGCAGATCTGCGACGTCATGCGCCTGGAGGGCATCGAGGCCCACCCCGACGACGTCGTCGTGACCGTCGGTTCCCAGCAGGCCGTCGATCTGGTCACCCGGGTCTTCTGCGACCCCGGCGACGTGGTGATCTGCGAGGCCCCGTCGTACGTCGGTGCGCTCGGTGTCTTCAAGGGCTACCAGTGCGACATCGTGCACGCCGAGGTCGACTCCGAGGGGCTCATCCCCAGCGCGCTCGAGCAGGCAATCGTCTCCACCAAGGCCTCGGGCCACAAGGTGAAGTTCCTCTACACGATCCCCAACTTCCAGAACCCGACCGGCGTCACCATGACGCCCGCGCGCCGCACCGAGATCCTCGAGATCTGCCGGCGCCACGACATCCTGGTGCTCGAGGACAACCCGTACGGCCTTCTGGGCTTCGACGACGAGCCGCGTCCGGCGATGCGCGCCCAGGATCCTGGGGTCATCTACCTCGGCTCCTTCTCCAAGACATTCTCCCCCGGCCTGCGGGTCGGCTGGGCGCTGGCCCCCTCCGCGATCCGCGAGAAGCTGGTCCTCGCCCAGGAGTCGGCGACGCTCTGTCCGCCGCCGTTCAACCAGATGGCCGTCTCCGCGTATCTCTCCAACCACGACTGGCAGGGCCAGATCAAGCAGATGCGGGAGATGTACCGCGAGCGTCGCGACGCCATGCTCGACGCGCTCGAGGCCTACATGCCCGCGTCCTGCACGTGGACCAAGCCCGACGGTGGCTTCTTCGTCTGGCTGACCCTCCCCGCCGGCATCGACTGCAAGGCGATGCTGCCCCGCGCGGTCACCGCTCGAGTCGCGTTCGTCCCCGGCACCGGCTTCTTCGCCGACGGCTTCGGCGCCTCCTCGATGCGGATCTCCTACTGCTACCCCACCCCGGAGCGGATCCGGGAAGGCGTACGCCGCCTGGCGGGCGTCATCGAGGCCGAGATGGAGCTGCTGGAGACGTTCGGCGCGACCGGCCCCATCCCGGGCCTTCCCATCCGCGGCGCCGAGCACCCCTCGACGAACACGCAGTAGCGCATCCGGAGGTCGAGCTTGTCGAGGCCTCGCCCAAAGAGTCACCGCGAAACCGGGGATCGAGCTTTGCTCAGAGGCTCTCAGAGCAAGATCTGGACAACATCTGTCGCCATGAGCCACGGCTGACGAGCCTCTCAGTGGCTCTCAGAGAAGATTTTTGGCCATGTTGTTGGCCGACATCCCCGGAGATCGGGCTTTCGAGCTTGTCGATCCCTCGTCAGGAAGTCATCTCGACAAGCTCGATGACCAGGGAACCGTGTCGAGCTTGTCGAGACGCTCTGGCGCTGAGGCTCGTCTCGACAGGCTCGATCACCGCTTCACATCTATTTGTCGACAAAACGCTTTATCGCTTGATGTCTAAACTGATTCGTCAGCAGCCGGCGACATCAGTTCGACGATCCGACGCAGGTCGTCGAGCGTGGCGAACTCGACGGTGATCTTTCCCTTGGAGCGCCCCAGATCGACCTTGACGCGGGTATCGAAGCGGTCGGAGAGCCGGTCCGAGATCTCCTTGAGCCCAGGAGCACTCGGCTTGGCGCGCTTCACGCGCGGCGTGGCGAAGGCGTCGCCGTCAGGGTCGCCGAGGGCGACGATCTCCTCGAGGCCGCGTACGGAGATGCCCTCCGCCACCACCTTCTGCGCGAGCTTGTCCTGCTGCGCCTCGCCGTCGACTGCGAGCAGCGCACGTGCATGACCGGCCGAGAGCACACCAGCGGCGACACGGCGCTGCACGGAGGGCGACAGCTTCAGCAGCCGAATCGTGTTGGAGATCTGCGGCCGCGAACGGCCGATCCGCTGGGCGAGCTCATCGTGGGTGCACTCGAAGTCGTTGAGCAGCTGCTGGTAGGCGGCCGCCTCTTCCAACGGGTTGAGCTGGGAGCGGTGCAGGTTCTCCAGGAGCGCATCCCGGAGCATGTCGGTGTCGTCGGTCTCGCGGACGATCGCCGGGATGACTTCGAGGCCGGCCTGCTGAGTCGCGCGCCAGCGGCGCTCCCCCATGACCAGCTCGTAGGAGTCGGTGGCCACTTTCCGGACGACGATCGGCTGCAGAAGACCGATCTCGTTGATCGAATGGACCAGCTCGGCCATCGCATCCTCGTCGAAGACCTGACGAGGCTGCACATGGTTGGGGTGGATCTGCGTGACCGGCAGTTCCGCGAAATATGCACCGTCGACGGGCGCCAGATCCGAATTTTCGATCTGGCGGCCTTCCGCCGAGTCGGTGGACCTGGGGTCCACGGATGAGCCGGAAGTCGCTCCAGCGGAAAGGTCCGAATGACGGACGTCCGACTGGACAGGAGCACTGTCGGCCGACTCACTTCCGCCACTTGCCGGAGCGGTCGGAATCAGCGATCCCAGACCTCGTCCGAGACCACGTTTCGGCGGCTGTTTGCTCATCTCTGGATGTCCCCCATGTCAGTTCCATGCTGCTGATGGTGGTCTCGACAAGCTCGACCACCGGGATTCTTCATGTCAGTTTCTGTGCTGCTTTGTAGGTGATCTCGACGAGCTCGATCACCTCTGCTCGCCCTGTTTGGCGAGCTCCTTGGCGGCCTCGAGATAGCTCAGCGCACCGGGCGAGCCCGGGTCGTACGTCATCACCGTCTGCCCGAACGAGGGCGCCTCGGACACGCGCACCGCGCGGGGGATGAAGGTGCGCATGACCGTGTCGCCGAAGTGCTCGCGCACCTCCTCGGCGACCTGTGACGCGAGCCGGGTGCGGGCGTCGTACATCGTGATCAGCATCGAGGAGACCCGCAACGTCGGGTTCAGCGCGGCACGCACCATCTCGACGGTCCTGAGGAGCTGCCCGAGACCCTCCAGCGCGTAGTACTCCGCCTGGATCGGGATCATCACCTCGGTGCTCGCGACGAGTGCATTGACGGTGAGGAGGCCCAGCGAGGGCGGGCAGTCGATGAGGACGTAGTCCCATCGGTCCTCCGCGTCACCGACACGGGGCGACTTGGCCAGTGCCTCCTTGAGTCGCTGCTCACGACCGTCTTCCTCGACGAGCTCGACCTCGGCTCCGGCCAGATCGATGGTCGCCGGCACGAGGTCGAGACCGGCGAGCTTCGGTACCGGCACGACGACGTCGTCGAGCGATGCGCCCTCGACCAGGACCTCGTACGTCCCCGGTGTGCCCTGATAGTGATCGACGTCGAACGCGGTGCAGGCGTTGCCCTGCGGGTCGAGGTCGATGACCAGAACCTTCTGACCGAGCTGGGCCAGAGCAGCGGCGATGTTCACCGTGGAGGTGGTCTTGCCGACGCCGCCCTTCTGATTGGCGGAGACGATCACCCGCGTGCTCGCCGGGCGCGGCATCGGTGGCCGGTTGCTCGCCGCCCCGCGAGCCAGGAGCGTGTGCTCGGCGGCAGCGGCCAGCGGCGTCGCTTCGGTGGTGAAGTCGTTCTCGAGAGATGCGATGTCACCGGCCGTACGGAGCCTGATCGACACCGGCTCGTCGGTTTCACGTGAAACGGCGTTCTGTGAGCTCTCGTCGTCGTACGGCATTTTCCTCATCCTCTGTCGTCGCTGGTCGCCGGTCATCGAGCTTGTCGAGATGACGCTTCCCGTACGGAATCATGTGGTCTCGACAAGCTCGACCACCCTTAGCGGCGGCGCTTCTTCCGGGGTCCGCCCTTGGACCTCTTCTGACCGCCCTTCGGGACCGGCGGCCAATCTACCCGTGCGGGATCCGACCAAACCACCCGAACCGCGACAGTTGTCGTCTCCAAAACGTCTACACCGAGCTCGGAGACGGTCGGCGGCGCACATCCCCACTTCTTCAGCGTCGGGCCGGCTTCATCGATCTCCGCCTCGACGCTCGACCCCTTCATCGCGATGAGCGACCCCGTGGGAACAACCAGCGGCATCGACCAGTCGAGCAGCTTGTCCAGGCCGGCGACCGCTCGGGACGTCACCACGTCGAAGCCGAGCGCGCCGTGGAAAGCATCCGCTCTCCCCCGCAGCACCGTGACGTTCTCGAGCCTGAGGTCTTCGGCCACCTCTTCGAGGAAGGTCGTACGCCGCAGCAGCGGCTCGATCAGCGTGATCTGAAGGTCCGGGCGGGCGATCGCGAGGACCAGACCCGGCAGCCCCGCTCCGGAGCCGATGTCGGCCAGGGCGATGCCCTCGGGGATCACCTCCCCCAGCACAGCACAGTTCAGGATGTGCCGATCCCACAGTCGCGGGACCTCTCGAGGCCCGATCAGGCCGCGTACGACCCCCGCATCGGCCAGCCAGGCGGCGTACCTCTCCGCGAGCTCCAGCCGATCGGCCGGAAAGACCTTCTCCGCCCGAGGGTCGAGCTCGCCCAGACCACCCACGTCCCCACGTTCCTCGCTCACACCCAAACTGTTTCACGTGAAACGCACAAGCAAGAACTCCCGATGGTCGATCCCGTCGAGACCCGCACCTGCAACCGGGTCATCTCGACAAGCTCGATGACCGGTTCTCGAGCCGTCGTCGAGACCAGACCCCCATGTCACCCGAACAAGCCCGATCCCGGTGGTCGAGCCTGTCGAGACCGGCACGTACAGTCAGGTCATCTCGACAAGCTCGATGACCGACACTCGTGACCCCACCAGGCGCAATCCCCGGTGGTCGAGCCTGTCGAGACCACACCCACCCGCCGCAGCAGCAGAACCCTCTACGAGTTCGACCCACGGAAAACTGTCGGTGGTCGCGCTCAAGATGAGGTCATGGCTTACACATACATTCTTCTCTGCGCCGACCGAACCCTCTACGTCGGCAGCACGACCGATCTCGAACGCCGCATCAGCGAACACCGGGTCGGCCTCGGTTCGGAGTACACGCGCCATCGCCTGCCTGTGGAGCTGGTCTGGTACGAGCAGTACGACAACGTCGATCATGCGTTCACGCGGGAAAACAGATCCAGAACTGGAGCCGCGCCAAACGGATCGCGCTCATCCAGGGTCGCCTCGGCGATCTCCCGCGGCTCGCGAACACGTCGGAGACCCCGCACGATTGACGATCACCGAGAGTGAACCCTTGCGCTCGCGTCGGGAGAGGTCTCGACAAGCTCGACCTCCGGTGGTCGAGCTCGCAACACGACAAGCGGAGCCCGGCGGTCGAGCCTGTCGAGACCACGAACGACAAACGACGAGATGTCGACAGACTCGACCCCCGGTGGTCGAGCTTGTCGAGACCACCACCCGTGAGTCGCTGCAGCTCGTGGTTTCGACAGCCTCGACCACCGACGGCGTTTCACGTGAAACGCACGCAATCGACGAGTCCGCGAAGAGCGGCCACCCAACGAATCCGCAGAAGCGGACCGAAAGGAGCCGCCGGCCCGCCGGGTGCGCTAAAGTCCGCGAGCAGCCTTGCGAAGAGCGATGCAACCGCGCGCGCTGCTCGAACGTCTTAGTCGTAGAAGTCGCACTCGATGCGACACCAGCGGCCCGCGCGACCGGGCCACCATCCATGACCCACGGAGCTGATGTGAACGTCCGTAGAACCCCGGTGGCGATCTTCCTCACCGCCATCCTCGCCCTGGGATTTTCCCTGGGCTCGATCGCTGCCACGAGCAGCGCCCAGGCCAGTGCGCCGTCGGCATCTGTCGGACAGCTCGGGCTCCACACCGCCTACACCGTCCTCTACAAGTCCGGTTCGACCGGTCTCGGGGTGCGCAAGATCCAGGCTCGCCTCAAGGAGAGGGGCATCTACACCGGCCGGGTCACCGGCACGTACGGCTCGAAGACCACCGGCTCCGTCAAGGTGTTCCAGCGCAACCAGCGTCTGGCCATCACCGGCAAGGTAAACCAGCGCACGCTCGACCGCCTCCGTTCAAAGACGAGCACGCCGACCGACGCGGCCCTGTACAACCTCGACCGTCGCTGCCTCACCGGCCGCGTCCTCTGCGTCGACAAGACCGACCGCCGGATGCGCTACGTACGTGGCGGCAAGATCGTCAAGGCGATGGATGCTCGCTTCGGCTGCAAGTCGAACCCGAGCCGGATGGGCGCCTTCAAGGTCTTCAAGAAGAGCCGCAACCACGTCTCTTCGATCTACCACACGCCGATGCCGTACGCGATGTTCTTCTCCGGCGGCCAGGCGGTGCACTACTCCGCCGACTTCGCCGCACGCGGTTACGACGGCTGCTCCCACGGTTGCGTGAACGTCCGCAAGAAGGCCGCCATCGCGTGGGTCTTCGACCAGATCCGCATCGGCGACCGGGTCGTCGTCTACCGCTCGTAGCCGCGCCGGTGGTCGAGCTTGTCGAGACCACCTCGCTGTAGCGGGGTCGTGGTCTCGACAGGCACGACCACGGTGGTCGAGCTTGTCGAGACCACGCTCCACGTGAAACCCCCACAAAGAGATCGCCCCTCGTGCCACACGGCACGAGGGGCGATCTCTTTGGCTCAGCGTCACTCAGGCAGGACGACCACGTAGCGTCGCGGCTCGACACCGGAGGACTCAGAGGTGAGACCGGCGGCAGCGACGGCGTCGTGCACGACCTTCCGCTCGAACGGCGACATCGGCTTGAGCGAGACCGGGGCTCCAGACTCCTTGACCTTCGCCACCGTCTCCTCGGCGAGCGCCATCAGGGTCGAGCGACGGTCCGCGCGGTAGCCACCGACGTCGAGCATCAGCCGGGACCGCTCACCGGTCTCGCGGTAGACGGCGAGCCGGGTCAGCTCCTGGAGGGCGTCCAGGACCTCGCCGTGACGACCGACCAGCTGCTGCAGGTCTCCCCCGACGATCGAGACAGCGGCACGGTCGCCCTCGACGTCCATGTCGAGGTCACCGTCGAGGTCGGCGATGTCGAGAAGCTCCTCGAGATAGTCCGCCGCGATGTCACCTTCCTGCTCGAGCTGCTTGAGACGCGTCTCGTCGCTGACTGCGTCGACAGTCTCCGTCACGGTCTCGCTCACATCCTGAGTCGTCACTTGGTTCCCCCGTCCTTCTGGGTCGTGGAGCGACCGGTGGTCGTGCCGGCCTTCTTACGCTGGCTCCGGGTCTGGTTCTTGGGCTGGTTGCGCTGCACCGGGCGCTTCTCGGCGGCGGCCTCGTCGGCTTCGACGATGTCGATCTCCGCGTCGGTCATGCCCTTCTTCTTCCGCTTGGCCCGGTCGCGCTCCTGCTTGGCGTCGAACGCCGGCGTCCCCGGTGCGGGGTTGTTGCGGATCACGTAGAACTGCTGGCCCATCGTCCACAGGTTGGAGGAGGTCCAATAGAGGATCGTTCCGACCGGGAAGGCGATACCACCGACCGCGAAGACGACGGGCAGTACGTAGAGCAGGAGCTTCTGCTGCTGGGCGTACTGCCCGGTCATGGCGTCGGCCGGCATGTTCTTCGACATCAGCTGACGCTGAGTGAGGAAGGTGGTGGCGATCATCGCGATGACCAGGAACCCGGTCAGGAAGTACGTGCTGATGTGGTCGGCCGTCGTGAACTGGTCCGAGAGCAGCGAGCCGAGCCAGGTCGAGTTCGCGAACTCGTGGGCGTCGGCGTCGCTCAGGAAGCCCTTGCCGTCACCGTTCGAGGCATGCTCGAGCATCCGGAACAGCACGAAGAAGATCGGCATCTGCAGCAGCAGCGGCAGGCAGGACGCGAACGGGTTGGTGCCCGAGTCCTTGTAGAGCTTCATGGTCTCGTTGGCGAGCTTCTCGCGGTCGTGACCGTACTTCTTCTGCAGCTCCTTCACCTTCGGCTGCAGCAGCTGCATGTTCCGGCTGGAGTTGATCTGCTTCACGAACAGCGGGATCAGCATCGCGCGGATGGTCACGGTCAGACCGACGATGGCCAGCGCCCACTGCCAGCCTTCAGACGGAATGATGTACGAGAACGCCTTCTGCCACACGAGCAGGATGCCCGAGATGGCGTAATACAGCGGTGTTGCGATCCATCCGAACAGATCGCCTATGGCTCCCACGGATCAGGCTCCTCGGTGTCGGGAGTCCGCACTTACACGGACAAGGTCTTCAGGGTCTCTACGCATTTCTTTGGGTGTCGGCACGGGGTCGAACCCACGTGTCTTGGCCCAGGGGACGCACCGGCACAGCCGGCGGACCGTCAGCCAGCTCCCGCGCCAGGGGCCGTGCGTCTTCACGGCCTCGAGCCCGTACGCCGAGCACGACGGGTAGTAGCGGCACACATCTCCGTACAGCGGACTGATGAGAGTGCGCCACACGTGGAGCAGTCCCACCAGGACGAGCGCGAGCAGGCGGTCGAGCTTGTCGAGTCCACCCCGCAGGACGTTCATGACAGCACCCGAGCGAGACAACGCGTCAGGTCGCTCCCGAGATCGTCGTACGAAGCGTCGGCCGAGGCGGGAAGCGCACGGACCACAAGCACAGCAGAGCCCGGGAGTCCGCTCAGGGACTCCCGGGCCTGATGACGCAGTCTGCGCTTCACGCGATTCCGGACGACGGCCGGACCGACGGCCTTGCTCACCACGAAGCCCACCTGTGGCTCCCGCTCCCGACCGGCATCGCTGCCGGTGTCGGGGACGAGCAGATGGACCACCAGGCTCTTCGAGCCCGCGCGCTTGCCTCGTCTTACCGCTTCTTTGAAGCCCGACGAATCGACCAGTCGGTGGCGACGTGGCAGCACGCGCGTGGTGGCTGAGGCCGGGGCCTCAGACGGTCAGGCTCTTGCGACCCTTGCCGCGGCGCGCAGCGAGGATCGCGCGGCCGGCACGGGTGCGCATGCGCAGGCGGAAACCGTGCGTCTTGTGACGGCGGCGGTTGTTCGGCTGGTAAGTACGCTTGCTCACGGGTGCTTCCTTAGTTGTGTGGTGTGGTGGCCGGTCGCTCTATCCGGCACGATGGGGTCGCCCTCGGTGGATCCAGGCGGGCCGATTCAACAAGCACCGCCCGTCCGCGCCCCGGCGACCGAGGCGTGGACATGCGGCACCTGTAGACCAGGTGACCTAGCAACGGTACGTGGACGGCGAAACCACGGTCAAACCCGCGCCCTATCACACCGCTGTGATTCACCCTCCACCTGTGGAGGACGGCTTGCCCGTCACCGCTGTCAGCCGGTAGTTTCGTCCTCTACCGAGGTTTCCCTGCACATCGCCAGGAGCTTCGGCCGCATTCGGGGGGATGCCACGCGGGGATCTTATTTTCCCACCTGACCTGCCGAAACGGTCGGATTCTCGAGGACGGCAACGTGTCTCGGTCGGTCCCCGATGCCTACATTCGGGGATGCTCCACAGCTTGTGGAAAAGTCTGTGGAGGATGTAGACCAGACCGTTGCATCAATCCAGGCCGCATCAATGTCAAGACCACCCACCCGAGCCATCAGGGAAGGCAGGAACCTGTGGAGCACTCCGGCCTCGCGCCAGAACCACAGCCAGATCTCCAGTCCGCATGGACGAGGGTGGTCGCCGAGCTTCCGCCCAACCAGCGCGCCTGGCTCCGGGACAGCGAACCACTCACTCTGCACGGGTCGACCGCGATCGTCGAGGTCCCCAACGACTTCACCCGCAACCAGATCGAGGGCCGCCTGCGTGGCTCCCTGGAGAAGTCGCTGGGCGAGATCTTCCATCGCGAGATCCGCATCGCCGTCACCGTCAACCCAGATCTCGACGTAACCCCGGATCCGGACACGCAGGCGATCATGATCTCCGAGCGGGAGATCGCCGCGGCGGACGCTGCTGCCGCCGCTGCCCTCCAGCAGCAGACGGCCTTCCCAGGCCAGTCGGCGTACCCCAGCCAGTCGGCGTTCCCGCACCAGTCGGTCTACCCGCCCAACTCGCCCGGACTCATCCCCGGTCCGCCGGCGCCCGGGCCACGCGACGAGCCGGAGGCCCCCGCGGCGTACTCGGCTCCGCCGGCGCCCATCGCGCCGCCGCCCGGCCAGCAGCAGCCCGGCCAGCAGCAGCCGGCTCCCGGGAACGACGACGTACGTCCCGGCTATGGCGACATGTCGACAAATCCCCCGGCTCCGCCAGTGGCTCCCGTCGAGGAGCCGATCCCGCCCCGGCCGCTCGTCCCCGGTCCGCCGACCAGGGCGAGCGAGCCGAGCCACAATGTCCTCGAGACCCGTCTGAACCCGAAGTACACCTTCGAGACGTTCGTCATCGGATCTTCCAACCGGTTCCCGCACGCGGCAGCGGTCGCGGTCAGCGAAGCACCGGGCAAGGCCTACAACCCGCTGCTCGTCTACGGGGAGTCCGGCCTCGGCAAGACCCACCTGCTGCACGCGATCGGCCACTACGTCCGGAGCCTCTACTCCGGCGCGAAGGTGCGCTACGTGAGCTCGGAGGAGTTCACCAACGAGTTCATCAACGCGATCCGCGACGACCGGCAGGACCGGTTCAAGCGTCGCTACCGCGATGTCGACGTCCTGCTGATCGACGACATCCAGTTCTTGGAGGGGAAGACCCAGACGCAGGAGGAGTTCTTCCACACCTTCAACACGCTCCACAACGCCAACAAGCAGATCGTGCTGACCTCCGACCGTCCGCCGAAGCGCCTCGAGGCGTTGGAGGACCGGCTGCGGAACCGATTCGAGTGGGGTCTGATCACCGACGTCCAGCCGCCCGACATCGAGACGCGGATCGCGATCCTTCGCAAAAAGGCGGCGATGGAGCGGCTCACCGCGCCGCCCGACGTGCTCGAGTTCATCGCGAGCAAGATCCAGACCAACATCCGTGAGCTCGAGGGTGCGCTGATCCGGGTGACCGCGTTCGCCAACCTCAACCGGCAGGACGTCGACCTGACGCTGGCCGAGATCGTGCTCAAGGACCTCATCCCCGACGGCGGGGAGCCGGAGATCACGGCCGGCCTGATCATCGCCCAGACCGCGGCCTACTTCGGGCTGTCGATCGACGAGCTCACCGGACCCTCGCGTGGGCGTCACCTCGTCATGGCCCGTCAGATCGCCATGTATCTGTGCCGTGAGCTCACCGAGGACTCCCTGCCCAAGATCGGCAAGCACTTCGGCGGCCGCGACCACACCACGGTGATGTACGCCGAGCGGAAGATCAACCAGCTCCTCGCCGAGCGTCGCGCCGTCTTCAACCAGGTCTCCGAGCTCACCAACCGCGTCAAGATGCAGGCGCGCCAGGCCTAGACCGGACGTACGCAGGCCGATCACCACCGGTGGTCGAGCTTGTCGAGACCACTCGACCGTGACTCACGGGGTGGTCTCGACAGGCTCGACCACCGGTGCTTTGCGTGCTCTCGACAGGCTCGACCACCGATGCCTTGCTGCGCCTCCGGAGGCTCATCCACAGGTGTCCCGTCCGCGTTTTGGGATTTCCAAAACCCACAGGCCGAGATTTCCCGAGGTTCTCCCAAGGTTGTCCACAGCCCACAGGCTGGGCGAAACCTGTGGAGAACCGGCCGTTCAAATGGGATGGAAAAGGGGATGGCCTGTGCACAAAACACTCGGGAGTGCTCACAGCTCTCCACAGCCCACAGTGACGTGCGTCATTTCAGCAGGACGTCCACACCCCCTGTGGAATCATATTTCCGGCCACGACCTGGGAAGACGTGCGTCATCCACATTTCCCACAGATGCTCTTACGACGTACGAAACTATTTAATCCACGGATCCTCGGTGAAATTCCTCGAGCGCCCCTCCCTGGGGACAACCCGCTCAGCGATCCGGAGTCCACAGGCAGGCCTGTGCAGAGCCGAGAGGGCTGAGCGCTTACCGGTTGTCGGCGGTCCGTGGCAGGATGCGTACTCCAGGTCATGTCAACGCGGGGGCGTTCCGGAACCGGTGTCGTCTTCCCCATGGTTCAAGCACAGCCCGGACCGCATGTCCTCAAACGCCCCGATGTCGAGTTAGAAGAAGGACAGGTCATCGTGAAGTTCCGCGTCGACCGCGACGTGTTCGCGGATGCTGTCGCCTGGGCTGCCCGCAGCCTTCCGGTCCGCCCCAGCACCCCGGTGCTCTCCGGCCTCCTGATCGAGGCGGGTCACGAGGGCCTGATGCTCTCGACGTTCGACTACGAGACCTCAGCGAGGGCGACGCTCTCGGCCGAGGTCGCCGACGAGGGCAAGGCACTGGTCTCGGGCAAGCTGCTCGCCGACATCTGCCGCAGCCTTCCGGCCAAGCCGGTCGAGATGGTCACCGACGGATCTCGCGTCTCGCTCACCTGCGGGAGCGCACGGTTCAGCCTGCAGACGATGCCGGTGGAGGACTACCCGACGCTGCCGGAGATGCCGACCGCGGCCGGCACGGTCAAGTCGGAGCTGTTCGCCCACGCCGTCGCCCAGGCGGTGACCGCCGCCGGCCGCGACGACATGCTTCCGGTGCTGACCGGCGTGCGGCTCGAGATCGAGGGCTCCACGATCTCGCTGCTGGCCACCGACCGCTTCCGGCTCTCCCACCGTGAGCTCGAGTGGAACCCGGCGACCCCCGACGAGAGCATGGCCGCGCTGGTGCCGGCCAAGGTGCTCGGTGACACCGCCAAGTCGCTGACCAGCGGCAGCGAGGTCACTCTGGCGCTGTCCACCACCGGCACCGGCGAGGGCATCATCGGCTTCGAGGGCGCGGCCGCGGGCGGCGTACGTCGCACCACGACGCGCCTGCTCGACGGTGAGTTCCCGAAGGTGCGCAGCCTGTTTCCCGCCGAGCACCTCACCACCGCGCTGGTCGACAAGGCCTCCCTGATCGAGTCGGTCAAGCGCGTCGCGCTGGTCGCCGAGCGCAACACCGCGGTCCAGATGGTCTTCGAGGACGGCGTGCTCACGCTCGATGCCGGTTCCGGTGACGAGGCTCAGGCGTCGGAGTCCATCGAGGCGACCATGGAGGGCGAGGGACTGACCACCGGGTTCAACCCGCAGTTCCTCCTCGACGGGCTGCAGGCCATCGACCAGCAGGTCGTCGAGCTCGCCTTCACCCAGGCGCCGAAGCCTGTGGTGATCAGCGGCAAGCCGGCCGAGGGCGGCGAGGAACCCGGCTTCCGCTACCTGCTGATGCCGCGGCGCCTGCTCTCCTGAACCCGTCGCGTACTACAGGTGGTCTCGACAAGCTCGACCACCGGTTTGAGAGGAATTCTCCATGCACATCGGACTCGTCGGCCTCGGCAAGATGGGTGGCAACATGCGCACCCGGCTGCGGGAGGCTGGTCACACTGTCGTCGGCTACGACCGCAACCCAGACCTCGCTGACGTGGCGAGCCTGGCAGAGCTCGTCGAGGCGCTGCCCAGTCCCAAGGTGGTCTGGGTGATGGTGCCGGCGGGCGACCCGACTCGCTCCACGATCGCCGAGCTCAAGGAGCTCCTCGGTGAGGGCGACCTGGTCGTCGACGGCGGCAACTCGAAATACACCGACGACGCCAAGAACGCCGAGAGCCTCGCGGAGAGGGGCATCGGCTTCGTCGACTGCGGCGTCTCCGGTGGCGTCTGGGGCCTCCAGAACGGATACGCGCTGATGTACGGCGGCTCGGCGGAGAACGCGGCCAAGGTGATGCCCGCCTTCGAGGCGCTCAAGCCGGCCGGCACCGAGGACGGGCTCGTCCACTGCGGCTCCACCCCCGGCGCCGGGCACTTCTCCAAGATGGTCCACAACGGCATCGAGTACGCGATGATGCAGGCCTACGCCGAGGGCTGGGAGCTCCTCGACAAGGTCGACATCGTCGACAACGTCCCGGAGATCTTCGCCTCGTGGCGGACCGGGACGGTCGTACGTTCCTGGCTTCTCGATCTTCTCGTCGACCAGCTGCGCGCCGACGAGCACCTCGACAAGATCAGGGGTTACGCCGACGACTCGGGCGAGGGTCGGTGGACCGTCGAGGCTGCGATCGAGAACGCGGTCCCGATGCCGGCGATCTCGGCTTCGCTCTTCGCGCGGTTCGTGTCGCGGCAGGAGGACGACCACGCCATGAAGGCGATCGCTGCGATGCGCAACGGGTTCGGTGGGCACGCGGTGATCTCGGAGTCCGAGGCCTGAGGCCTCAGGTTGGGTGGGGTGGTCTCGACAGGCTCGACCACCGGGTCGGCGAGGGCTGAGGCCGGGCTCGGGTGGTGGTCTCGACAAGCTCGACCACCGGCTCGACCACCTAGATGGCGGGGATCGCTCCGGTCATCGTGAGGATCAGGCGGACGGCGCCGTAGGCGAGGAAGAGCGCGAAGGTGCCGAGGACGATCGGGCTCTTGACGAGCTTGTCGAGGTCAGCGGGGCGGCTCCGGGTGAGCCGGGCACGCACGGAGACCACGGCGAGGACGATGACCGCCAGAATCAGGACCGGACCGAACCAGTTGCTGGCCAGCGCCGAGCCGACATCGCCGTGCATCAGGTAGACCCAGGAGCGGGTCAGGCCACAGCCTGGGCAGGGCAGGCCGGTGAGCGCACGGAACGGACAGATCACCGGGCCGTCCTCGATGCCGCCGGCCGGCAGGAGCGCCGCGATGACGACCCCGCCGACGCCGATGGCGGCGGTGATCTCCGTGGAGCTCACCGCCGCGACGCGCTGACGCAGGTCAGGCGAGGGGCTTGCCGTCGACATCCGGGAACTTTCTCACGATGATGAGGATGATGTCGATGATCGTCCAGATCCCGAAGCCGCCACAGGTGATCAGCTTCACGACGCCGAGGCCGATCTGCCCGACGTAGAAGCGGTCGACGCCGAGTGACCCCAGGAAGATCGAGAGCAGCAGCGTGAGGAGCCACTCGCGGCTCGAGAAGACGCCCGGGATCTGTTTCACGGGAAACCACTGCTGGTCGGTGCCGAGGCTGGCCGGGGTGTCGGACTTGATCTGGCCCGCCGCCGCCATGTGGGCGAGCTGCTCGACCGGGTAGGGGCCATGGACCTGGCCCATCACCGACAGATAGAAAGGCCCTGCTGGAGCGCCATAGGCGGGTTGCCCTGGAGGCGGGCCGTAAGGGTTGGGAGACTGGCTCATGCAGGCACCCTAACGAGAGAGGAACCCGATGTACGTCTCACACCTCTCTCTCCACGACTTCCGTTCCTATCGGAGCGTCGACGTCCCCCTCGAGGCAGGCGTGACCGCCTTCGTCGGGCGCAACGGCCAGGGCAAGACCAACCTGGTCGAGGCGATCGACTATCTCTCCCGGCTGCAGTCACACCGGGTCGCCACCGACGCCCCGCTGGTCCGTGCCGGCGCCGACCAGGCCGTCGTCCGCGCCGCCGTCGTACGTGACGGCCGCACCGCGACGCTCGAGGTCGAGATCAACGCGGGCCGCGCCAACAAGGCCCGGATCAACAGGAGCCCGCTCCCCCGCACCCGCGACCTCGTCGGACTGGTCCGCACCGTCGTCTTCTCCCCCGAGGACCTGACCCTCGTCAAGGGCGACCCTTCCGACCGGCGGCGTTTCCTCGACGATCTGATGATCCTGCGCTCCCCTCGTCTCGCAGGCGTACGCAGCGACTACGACCGCGTCCTCAAGCAACGCAACTCGTTGCTCAAGACCGCCGGCCTCGCCCGCGGCTCCGCTCGCGAAGGCGCGCTCGCCACGCTGTCCGTCTGGGACGACCACCTGGCGACCATCGGCGCCGAGATCCTTGCCCAGCGCCTCGCCCTCGTCGAGGCACTGAAGCCGTACGTCGGCAAGGCCTATGAGACGGTCGCCCGCGGCGCGACCCGCGACGATGCCGAGATCACCTACAAGTCGTCGGTGGTCGAGCCTGTCGAGACCATCACCCCGACCGTGGAGTCGCTTCGTGAGCTCATCCTCGCCGAGCTGGCCCGCCGCCAGAAGGACGAGCTCGACCGCGGCATCAGCCTGGTCGGCCCGCACCGCGACGACCTGTTGCTCCACATCAGCGCCGGCAGCGAGCGCCTCCCGGTCAAGGGCTACGCCAGCCACGGCGAGTCCTGGTCCTTCGCGCTGGCGCTCCGGCTCGCTGCGTACGACCTGTTGCGGGCCGACGGCGACGATCCGATCCTGATCCTCGACGACGTCTTCGCCGAGCTCGACAGCCAACGGCGGCGACAGCTGGCCGAGCTGGTCGCCGATGCGGAGCAGGTCCTCGTCACCGCCGCTGTCCCCGAGGACGTACCCGCCGTCCTCGCCGGCGCGCGCTACCAGGTCAGCGCCGGCGAGGTGACCCGCGATGAGTGACGACGACCCGGTGGTCGAGCCTGTCGAGATGACCACGCCAGTGGAAGAAGAGGATCCCGAAAAGCGCCCCGACGGCCTGGACCTAGCCCGCTCCTTGACCCGCGCCACGGCCAATATGCCCGCCCCGAAGGCAGGCATGCGGAAGAAGCGGCGTACGCCCTACAACGCCACCCGCCGCGGCACGGTCTCCGGCGCCCGGCCCGACGACCGCGACCCGCAGCTCATCGACTCGGTGGTCAGCCGGATGGTCAACGATCACGGCTGGGACACCTCGCTGCGGGTGCACGGCGTGATGGCCCGCTGGGCTGACATCGTCGGCGAGGAGATCGCCGATCACACCACCCCCGAGTCGTACGCCGACGGCAAGCTGTCCGTACGTACCGACTCGACCGCCTGGGCGACCCAGCTCAAGCTGCTCGCACCGAACCTGGTCAAGCGGCTCAACGAGGAGCTCGGCCACGGCACCGTTCTCGTCATCGAGGTCCTCGGCCCGCACCTCCCCTCCTGGAAGAAGGGACCCAGAGGCCTCCGCGACGGACGTGGCCCACGCGACACCTACGGCTGAGACGGATGGACGGCGATCGTGAACAGGTGTTCGAGGACCAGGTCACGAGCTCCGATCTGCCGCTCTGGGCGCCCCGAGAACGTATAGGGACTCACCGAGCCCCCTGCTGAGGGCGCAGAGACACCGTCAAGAGACGCACAGACGCTCATTTCGATCACAGTTCCCCCTCAGGGCGGGCCGCGTGCGTGGAATCCGGGGTTCTACGGGGTATTATGGGGATTGGGTCGATCGTCCTAGGTTCCACTACCCGGCGCAGGTCGGCCCGTTGCATGCCCGACCGACACCACGTCCGATTCCGGACCGAAATGACAGGTGGATCGCACCGGTGACCGCTGCCGACCAGACGACTCCCATGCCGGACGACAAGACCGCAGGCGGAGTCGAATACGACGCCTCTGCCATCCAGGTTCTCGAAGGCCTCGAAGCGGTCCGCAAACGACCGGGTATGTACATCGGCTCGACCGGAGCCCGCGGACTGCACCACCTGATCTGGGAGATCGTGGACAACGCGGTCGACGAGGCCCTCGCCGGCTACTGCGACACCATCAAGGTGACGCTGCGCGAGGACGGCTGGGTGAGCGTCTCCGACAACGGTCGAGGCATCCCGACCGACACCGCGCCCGGCCAGGACGTGCCCGCCGCGACCTTGGCGCTGACCGTGCTGCACGCCGGCGGGAAGTTCGGTGGAGGCGGCTACAAGGTCTCCGGTGGCCTGCACGGCGTCGGCTCCTCCGTGGTGAACGCGCTCTCGACCAATCTCCACATGGAGATCAAGAACCGGGGCCGGCTGTGGGAGCAGGAGTTCACCAGCGGCGTACCCGACTACGACCTCCGCGAGGTGTGCGAGCTCGAAGAGGGTGAGCGCACCGGCACCACGATCTCGTGGAACGCCTCGAGCGAGATCTTCGAGTCGACCGAATACAACCTCGAGACGATCTCGAGCCACTTCCGCGAGACCGCGTTCCTGAACAAGGGTCTGCGTATCGAGCTGCGCGACGAGCGGCCGCAGGCGTCCGCGATCGCCGAGGCGGTCGAGGACGGCACCGTCGAGCAGGACACCGACGGAGCCGACGAGCTGCACAGCTCCGGCAACGGCGAGCGGGTGCTCGAGCAGTCCTTCTACTACGAGCGCGGTCTGGCCGACTACGTCGACCACCTGAACAAGCGCAAGACACCGGTCTCGAGCATCATCGCCTTCGAGACCGAGACCGACGAGAAGGCGCCGAACCCGATGAGCGTCGAGATCGCCATGCAGTGGCAGGCGTCGTCGTACAACGAGTCGGTCCACACCTTCGCCAACACGGTCAACACCCCCGGCGGCGGCACCCACGAGGAGGGTTTCCGCGCCGCGCTCACCACCCTGATCAACCGTTGGGGCGAGGAGTGGGGCCAGATCAAGAAGAAGGAAGACCGGCTCACCGGTGACGACATCCGCGAGGGTCTCACCGCGATCATCTCGGTGAAGATCAGCGAGCCGCAGTTCGAGGGCCAGACCAAGGACAAGCTCGGCAACACCGAGGTCAAGGGCTTCGTGCAGGGCGCGGTCAACGACCAGCTCGGCGCCTGGCTGGAGGAGAACCCGGCCGAGGGCAAGGAGATCATCCGCAAGTCGATGGCTGCCGCCTCGGCCCGGATCGCTGCCCGTAAGGCCCGCGACCTGGCCCGCAACCGCAAGGGCATCGGCGGCGGAGGCGGCCTGCCCGGCAAGCTCGCCGACTGCCAGTCGACCAACCCCGAAGAGTGCGAGATCTTCGTCGTCGAGGGTGACTCCGCGGGCGGCTCGGCCAAGTCCGGTCGCGACCCGCGCATCCAGGCGATCCTCCCGATCCGAGGCAAGATCCTCAACGTCGAGAAGGCGCGGATCGACAAGGTGCTCGCCAACCAGGAGGTCCAGTCGATCATCTCCGCGCTGGGCACCGGCGTGCACGACGACTTCGACATCAACCGGCTGCGCTACCACAAGATCGTGATGATGGCCGACGCCGACGTCGACGGTCACCACATCAACACCCTGCTGCTGACGCTGCTGTTCCGGTTCATGAAGCCGCTGATCGAGCAGGGCTACGTCTACCTCGCCCAGCCGCCGCTCTACCGCCTGCGCTGGAACAAGCCGGCCGAGCACGAGTTCGTCTACTCCGACTCCGAGCGCGACGCGCTCATGCGCGACGGTCTCGAGCAGGGCAAGAAGCTGCCCAAGGAGAACGCGGTCCAGCGCTACAAGGGTCTGGGCGAGATGAACGCCGACGAGCTGTGGGAGACCACGATGGACCCGTCGCAGCGACTGCTGCTCCAGGTCACCCTCGAGGACGCCGCTCACGCCGACGAGATCTTCTCCATCCTCATGGGCGAGGACGTCGCCGAGCGACGCTCCTTCATCCAGCGCAACGCCAAGGACGTCCGATTCCTCGACATCTAGAACCTGGGCTCTAGCCCACGACCTAGATACCGATAGACGCACGCAGAAAGTGAAATCGTGACCGAGACTCCTCCGGAAGGCCCAGGGCAGACCGCTGCCGGCGGCCGGATCGAGACCATCGAGCTGCAGTCCTCGATGCAGGCCAGCTACATCGACTACGCGATGGCCGTCATCGTCGGCCGCGCGCTGCCTGACGTACGCGACGGCTTGAAGCCCGTCCACCGCCGGGTGCTCTACGCGATGTACGACGGTGGCTACCGCCCCGACCGCGGCTTCTCCAAGTGCGCCCGTGTCGTCGGTGAGGTGATGGGTAACTACCACCCCCACGGCGACTCGGCGATCTACGACACCCTGGTCCGGCTCGCGCAGCCGTGGGTGCTGCGCAACCCGCTGATCCACGGCCAGGGCAACTTCGGCTCGCCCGGCAACGACCCGGCCGCGGCCATGCGTTACACCGAGTGCCGGATGGCGCCGCTGGCGCTGGAGATGGTCCGCGATATCACCGAGGACACCGTCGACTTCGGCCCCAACTACGACGGCCGCTCCCAGGAGCCTGCCATCCTGCCGGCGCGGTTCCCCAACCTGCTGGTCAACGGCTCGGCCGGCATCGCGGTCGGGATGGCGACCAACATCCCGCCGCACAACCTGCGTGAGGTCGCCTCCGGCGCCAAGTGGTCGCTCGAGCACCCCGACGCCACTCGTGAGGAGCTCCAGGACGCGCTCCTCGAGCGGATCAAGGGCCCCGACTTCCCCAACGGCGCCCTGATCGCCGGCCGCGAGGGCATCGAGCAGGCCTACCGCACCGGCCGCGGCTCGATCACCCAGCGCGCGGTGATCGAGGTCGACGAGGACGCCAAGGGCCGCACCAACCTGGTGATCACCGAGCTCCCCTATATGGTGAACCCGGACAACCTCGCCCAGAAGATCGCCGACCTCGCCGACACCGGCAAGGTGCAGGGCATCGCGGACGTCAAGGACAACACCTCCTCCCGCACCGGGCAGCAGCTCGTGGTCGTGCTCAAGCGCGACGCGGTCGCCCGCGTCGTACTCAACAACCTGCTCAAGCACACCGAGCTTCAGACCAACTTCTCCGCCAACATGCTGGCGCTGGTCGACGGGGTGCCGCGCACCCTGACCCTCGACCAGTTCATCTCCCACTGGGTCGAGCACCAGATCGACGTCATCCGGAGGCGTACGGCGTTCCGGCTGCGGAAGGCCGAGGAGGACGCCCACATCTGGCGCGGCCTGGTCAAGGCTCTCGACCAGCTCGACGCGGTGATCGCGCTGATCCGCTCCTCCCCCGAGGTCGACGACGCTCGCCAGGGCCTGATCCGGCTGCTCGAGATCGACGAGGTCCAGGCCAACGCGATCCTCGACATGCAGCTGCGCCGTCTCGCGGCGCTGGAGCGGCAGAAGATCGTCGACCGTCTGGCCGAGCTCGAGATCATCATCGCCGACCTCGAGGACATCCTCGCCAACGTCGCCCGCCAGCGTCAGATCGTCGGTGACGAGCTCGACGAGATCGTCGCGAAGTACGGCGACGACCGTCGCACGCAGATCATCGCGGCCGACGGCGACCTCTCCATGGAGGACCTCATCCCCGATGAGGAGCTGGTCGTCTCGATCACCCGCGGTGGCTACGCCAAGCGCACCCTCGCGGGTGAATACCGCACCCAGAAGCGCGGCGGGAAGGGCGTACGCGGCGCCACCCTGCGCGGCGACGACGTGGTCGAGCACTTCATCGCGACCACCAACCACCACTGGCTGCTCTTCTTCACCACCGCCGGCCGGGTCTACCGGATCAAGGCCTACAACCTGCCCGAGGCGGCGCGTGACGCCAAGGGTGGTCACGTCGCCGGGCTGCTCTCGTTCCAGCCGGACGAGTCGATCGCCCAGGTGCTCGCGATCCGCGACTACGAGCAGGCGCCCTACCTCGTGCTGGCCACCCGCTCCGGTCTGATCAAGAAGACCCGCCTCGCCGACTACAACTCGCCTCGCCAGGCGGGCGTCATCGCGATCAACTTCCGCGAGGACGACGACGAGCTGATCGGCGCCGAGCTGGTCAACTCCGAGGACGACATCCTGCTGGTCTCCCGCAAGGGCCAGGCGATCCGGTTCCGTGCCGACGACGGTCAGCTGCGGCCGATGGGCCGGGCGACGTCGGGTGTCACCGGCATGAAGTTCCGCGAGGGCGACTCGCTGCTGTCGATGTCGGTCATCCGGGCCGAGCACGTCGCCGCCGAGATCGCGGCTGGCCTCTCGGAGGCCAACGAGGACACCGCTGACGTCGCCGCTCCCATCTCGGGCGCCGAGTCGCCGGACGAGGTCAAGGAGCAGTTCGTCTTCACCATCACCGACGGTGGCTTCGCCAAGCGTACGAAGATCTCCGACTACCGGCTGCAGTCCCGCGGTGGTCTGGGCATCAAGACGATGGCCCTGGCCAACGCCGACCGCGGTGGTCTCGTGGGTGCGTTCATCGTGGTCGACGGCGACGAGATCCTCTCGATCACCGCGACCGGACAGGTCGTACGCAGCCCGATCAACGCCGACTTCCGGCCCACCGGGCGCTCCACCCAGGGCGTCAAGTTCGTCTCGCCCAAGAAGGGCGACTCGGTCGCTGTCGTGGCCCGCTCCGTCGAGGCCCGTGAGGTCGACGATGAAGCTGTCACCGGGACAGAGGTTGCAGATGATGTAACAATCGGTGGAGACGGCGAGCACGGAGCGTCGTCCGAGTCGACCACGGAAGATGAATCCTGATGACGGACCGCACCGCCGACAACACGACCGGGGGAGTCGCGATGACCGAGCGGAACGAGACCGCAGCGCAGCCCGTGACCCAGCGACTCACGGGCACGGTCGCCAACGCGGCCAGTGAGTTCAAGCGTACGACCTCGGCAGCCGCATCCGCGGTGGCCTCGACCGCCCGCACCTCCGGTCCTGCCGGTGCGGAGCGGGCCGCGGCCGGCGGGTCGGCACGCCGGGCCCGACTGAGCCTGAGCCGGATCGACCCATGGTCGGTCATGAAGATGGCCTTCCTGCTCTCGATCGCGCTCAGCGTCGTGGTGATCGTCGCTGTCTTCGTCATCTGGTCCGTGCTCGGCGCCGCCGGCGTGTGGGACGCGATCAACCAAGCGGTCAAGGACGTCGTCGGTGACTCCAGCGCGGGCTGGAACGTGCAGGACTACCTCGGCCTCTCCCGCATCATGGGCTTCACCATGGTCGTCTCGGTCATCAACATCGTCCTGATGACGGCGGTAGCCACCCTCTCCGCGTTCCTCTACAACATGGCCGCCGCACTCCTCGGCGGCGTAGAAGTAGAGCTCACCGAGAACTGAGCCGACGAGACCCGCAACCTGGGGAGGGTTGTCCGAACACCGTTCGGATGGCCCTCCCCAGGTTCATTCGTTCAGGCGGCAGTTCTGCCCGCAGGCCCGCACTCTCCCGCTCCAGCCATTTCTCGTGAGGATCCGTCCTACCCGCGCGGCTGTCTGGCACGGGGTGTCGAACACCTGGTGGAACCGCAGTCGTGCGGTGACCGTCCCCATCTCCGCCAGGTCGTCCAACGAACGGTCCGCATCGCGGGCCTGGTTGCGCCAGGATTCGTGGCCGAGCGCACCATCGAGCTCGACCACCAATGCGTACGCCTCGTACTCGACGTCGCGGTACTGGTTGCCAGAAGCACCGGTCCGTGGCGACTGGCGCCGTCCCGAAGGGAGACCGTGCGCCCGCTCGACCTTGGTGAGATATCCGTGCTCGAGCACCGAGTGCGTGCCGGTCGCGAGGTCGTCGACCAAGGCTTGGATGAGCTTGCGGCGGCGTAGGGAGCGGGCGCGGTTCAGCGCTTCCTGAAGTGTGACAGCGGTGACGTACGACCGGCTGGCCACCTCGGCGACCCGTGCGATCGCATCGATCTCGGACCTGGCCAGGTGGGCCATGGCCAGCGCGTTGTCCTCGACCTTGAGGCGCGGTGGGGTGCCTCCGTACGCCTTCAGCCCGAGGTCGCGCATCCGATGGATGACGAGGCCAGGCTGGGGCATGACCTTGCGGGAGTGGTCGATGGCCACGTGGATCGGTCGGCCGTCGTCGCGTCCTCGCGGGGCCTCGAGGCTCTCTCGACAGAGCAGGGCCGGAGCAGCGTAGAGCACTGCTGCCCAGGCGCGTTGCTCCCAGGTGAGAGGCCCGGTGTGGTCGACGTATACCCGCGGGTGCACGCGCCGCAGCTCGTTGCGGCGCACGGCGCGCTCGATGTCGATCCGGCTGAGGCCACCGGCCGTGAGCTGAGCGTAAGTGGTCACGCCGTCCTGCATCCGCCGCTGAGCGTCGAGCATCCGTGCCGCATCTTCGCGCGCGAAGATCGCCTCGAGGTCCTCCGAGTCGGACATGCTGGCACTCTAACCCTGGGGAGGCCTATCCGAACCAGGCTCGGACAGACCTCCCCAGGGTCCGCGGGGGCTCATCGTTTTGGTTCCTCGGGTGGCCGCCGGGTAATGTTTCCTCTCGCCTGCTGGTAGGGGCTTCCACCCTCCAGTTGGCGCCTGCGCTTATAGCTCAGACGGTTAGAGCACCACACTGATAATGTGGGGGTCGGAGGTTCAAGTCCTCCTAAGCGCACAGCATCGCCCTGAACTCCGGTTCGGGGCGTTTCTGCTTTTCAGGCATGCGAACATCAACGTCATGACCAAGATCGACCTTCCGTTCGACCTCGACTCCATCCCCGGACGTACGCGCCGGTGGGTCAAGGGCGGGATGAAACGCACCGACCGGTGGGTGCAGGGGCTCGGTGGACGCGTCGGCCCACTCATCCCCAACACGCTGGCCACCGGGGGCGTCGGCGACTGGACCCCGCAGGGGCTGGGCCATGATCCCGAGACCAACCTGCTGGCACAGAGCTATTACTCCCATGACAACGGGTCGGCGCTGGTGCTGGTCGACCTGAAGAGCGGCCGGTCCGCCGCCGAGGTGCTGCTGGTGGGCTACCGCGGCAAGGCCGGCCCCGGGCACGCCGGCGGTGTCGCGATCGACGGCGACGACGTGTGGGTCTCCAAGGGGGCTGCGGGCGCCGGTCGGCTCTACCGCTACTCGCTCTCCGCGATCGGCGAGTCGACCAAGGGCGCCGAGGTGGAGCCGGTCGAGGCGCCGACGAAGGTGGCGGCCGGCTCGTACTGTCGGATCCGCGGAGACCGTCTGTACGTCGGAGGCTTCGCCAAGCAGACGCTGTACGCCTACGCCAGGGCCGAGGATGGTGAGTGGGACTTCTCCGAGCCGGTCCTCTCGACCACCACGCCGCCGCAGGTCCAAGGCGTCGTGGTGCGTGGCGCTGAGTACGTCTTCTCCTCCTCGTTCGGTCGCCACCGGCCGAGCACGATCTTCATCTGCGAGCGGAAGCCGGACGGCGGGGTCGGCGCGGTCCGGCGCCAGTACAAGTTCCCCAACATGGCTGAGGCGATCGTCGAGGTCTCCGGTGAGCTCATCACCACCTACGAGTCTGGCGCCTCCCCCTACAGTCGGCCCGCGGCGTACGGGTTCGGGATCTTGATCGGTCGGATGTGGGCGAGCACCCACATGACCTGCACGCCCATCGCCTCGCTCGGCCTGGCGCCGGACCCGGGTGCCGGGTGATTTCGTACGCCTCAGGGCGGGCCGGTACGCTTTCCTGGTCTAACGGGCAGCGATGCTCACCACGACTTGCAGGAGATGACATGAAGAAGATCGTCCTCGTACTGCTGGCCGCGGCTGGCATCATCCTCGCCAAGAAGAAGCTCGACCAGTCAAACCCCGAGAAGGGGCACTGGGCCGAGGCGACCGACACGGTGAGCTGACCGACGGACACCCGTCCGGGGCGTTGGCGCAATTGGTAGCGCACCTGCTTTGCAAGCAGGGGGTTAGGGGTTCGAGTCCCCTACGCTCCACCCACTCTGACCAGGCAAAACGCGAAAGCGCCTGTCTGGCCATCGTGTACGAGAGAACCGACGCTCCGTGTCGCGGAAATGAAGAAGAGCGCCCAGTCCGTAGACCGAGCGCTCACTCTCCAGGGCCGCACCTAGAACCGCAACGTCTCGTGGAGGATGCTGATCCTCACTCACGAGCCACGCCAGTCCTTTGTCACGATACGACGTCGGGGGGAACCGTCGCATCGTCACTTTTGCTGGCCCTTCGCCAGCAGACCCACACTCACGTCCGCCAACTGGGCCGCGGCACCAACGGCGCAGTTCGTGGTGTCACTCGCCATATAGGAGAAGTCACCCTGACCGCTCCGTTGGTACCTCTCCGGTAACCGCCCATCCGCCGACCGATGCATGTGATCCCGATCCTGCCGCCCGACGATGGCCGACACTGCAAGCGACGTCGAGGAGCGCAAAGCAGCCATGGGTCATACTGGTTCTGGCAGTGATCCGTGGAGCCGGAGAAGGTGCGGGAGGCGGAGCGGGGATGCAGCGGAACCGTAGATCCTCTCCTGTGGCGACTGCGTCGACGCGCAAGCGCTATGCCAAGAGGCGACAACGCAGGCTCGCTCGGGTGGACAACGACCTCACGGCGGAGCAATGGGCTGCGCTGATCGAAGCGTGGCGCGGGTGCGCCTACTGCCGGGCGGACGGCGTGCCCCTCCAGCGCGACTGCGTCATGCCCATCTCTCGTGGCGGTCGATACACGCTGGAGAACGTGGTCCCTGCATGCGCATCCTGCAACGCGAGCAAGCACAACAGCGAGGTGACGGGGTGGATGCGACGCAAGAAGCTCGACGAACGCACGTTCCTCGTGCGGAACGCGGAAATCCTTCGTGCGATTCGGACCGAACCAGCCAGGGCTGTTGTGCCCGGTATCCAGATAGACAACTAGAACGCTGGCCGTTCTGACGGATGAAAGAGTCTGCCCAGGTGCTGATCGATCGCGGCCAGTGCGGCCTGGGGTGTGACCACGTCGAGCTCGAGCAGCGGGGTGAACCCGGTCAGCGCGAGGATGAGGTCGGTCTCGACAGTCGGGTCACGGTCTGAGGGGATCTGCCCGTCGGCCAGCGCCTGCCGGATGAGGCGCTCGACCATCGCCTTCCCCTCTCGCAGCCCGAGGGACGCCTGTGCCTGCAGGTCCGGGTTGTGGAGCGCCTCGAGGACGTAGGCGGCGTTCATGCGGCTGGTCGTACGGGCGTCGGGTTGCAGCGGAAGCATCTCGGTGATGACCACTCGCAGCACCTCCCGAGGGTGCGGAGGCTGGTCGAGAGCGGCCAGGCCGTGCGTGACCCGGTGTGATGTCTGTTCGGCGGCGAAGTCGATCGCGAAGGTGAGCATCGCTGTGCGCGAGGAGAAGTAGTGCTGCAGTTGTCCGAGGGAGACCCCCGCCTCGCGGGCGACCTCGCGCATGGTCGCTCGTGCCCATCCCTGCTGCTCAACGACCCGCCACAGTGCATGCGCGATCGCTTCGCGTCGCTCGCGGTGGTCGACCTGCTTCGGCATCACGGCCCCTTCTCTTTTCAATACGTATGACATAATACAGGTGACTTGAAAAAGCCGAATGGGGTGACGATGACCGATCAGGAGCTGTCGATCGCCAGGGGCGGCGTACTTTTACACGATCCCTATGCCGTCGCGATCGACGAAGGGGTCGCGGTCACCCTGCTCGCTGACCTCCAGGTGCGGAGAGCGATCGCGCGTGGCGAGTTCGACGACCTGCCTGGGAGCGGCGAGCCGATCGACCTACCTGATCAGCACGACCCGGAGTGGTGGGTCCGGAGCATCGTCCAACGTGAGCACATCGCGTTGCTGCCACCGTCCATCCAGCTGCGCAAGGACGACGCCGCCCTGGACGGACGCCTCGACGAGATGTCCGATGAGACGGCGGTACGACGCGAGATCGACGACTTCAACGTGCGTGTGGTCCGGGCTCGCTACGAGCTGCCGTCGGGACCGCCGTTGATCACCATGCCGCGTGACCCCGACGCAACCGTGCAGGCCTGGGCCGACCGTCGAGCGGCGCGAGCCGAGCGGGGGCGTCAGGCCGCGCGCGTGGACGATCCCGCTCCGCGCCGGCGCCGCCGGCGGTTCCGGCTCTTCAGGAGCCGGTGAGGGGCGCTCAGGTCGCGATCAGTGCGGCGTACTTCGGTCGCAGCGCGTCGGTCCGGTCCTTGACGCGTTGGACGAGGAGAGCTGAGGTCTCCGGTGTCAGGGTGGTGGGACCGTCGTCGAGGAGGTCGGCGAGCTCGTCCAGGCAGACGTGCCAGCCGACGGCGGTGTCGGTGTTACCGGTGGGGCCGCCTAGCCAGGTGGTGAAGGTGAGGCGGGTGCCGTCCTCGGTGGGCTCGAGCTCGAAGCGGAGCAGGTCGGTCAGATCCTCCCGGCCGTCCATCCCCCAGGTGAGCTCGAAGGTCCGAGGCGGGTCCCACACCCGCAGCTCCCCTTCCGAGACGTAGTCGCCCGGGTCGACGCCCATGTCCTCGATCGCCTCGGCCGTGCTCGCCAGCTCCAGCCCCTCGGGCCAGAACGGGAGGCTCAGGCGCGCGCCGGCAACGCGTTCGCCGACGATGTCCGCCGGGAACCAGTGCCGCAGGCCGTCCGTCTCGGTCAGCGCCCGCCACACCTTCTCCGGTGAGTGGTGAAGCAGACGTACGTAGCGAAGGCCCGTCCGCTCGCCGTCGTGGAGCACTTCGCCCAGCGGGCCGGTGGTCGTTTCGGTCATCAGTTCTCCTCGTGGTCGGGGTCGTCGAGCTGGTCCAGGTGTCGCTCGAGCGCGTCCAGGCGTTCGGCCCACACCCGGCGGTACGGCGCAAGCCATTCCTCCAGCTCTCGGAGCCGATCGGCCCGCAGCCGGTAGTGGCGCCGCGGCCCGTCGATGCGTACCTGCACCAGCTCGGCCTCGCCCAGCGTCCGCAGGTGCTTGGACACGTTCGGCTGGGCGAGCCCGAGACTCTCGACGAGCTCTCCCACCGCCATCTCGCGCTGACAGAGCAGGTCGAGGATCTGCCGACGGGTCGGGTCGGCGATCGCGCTGAAGACGTCACGGGTGGGCACCACCCAAACATGCCTCAATTGGAATATTCCTGTCAAGGCATGTTTGCTAGACCCGGTGCCTCTCAGCCGATGGTGACCGTCAGAAGAAAGACCCCGAGGATGTAGAGGGCAATCGCGAGTACGCCGCCGGCCGCGACGACGAGGACGGCGAGCTTGCGGCGCGCCAGGCGGACGATCCCCCAGATGCCGAAGGCGAGCCAGCAGACCCACGGGGTGAAGACCATGATGGCGACGCCGATGTTCATCAGCGTGTAGTTGCAGGTCTCGAAGCATCCGTCGCTGGCCATGATCGAGAACGCGCCGATGAAGCTGGCTACGGCGCATCCGCCGAGCCCGAGCACGATCAGGACGATCGTCAGCACCTGGTCGGCGGTCGAGCCACCGAATCCTGCCGTCGATCTCGCTGGAGCTCCCGGAGGATTCGTCGCTGCCATGGTGCTCAGCGTAGAGGCTCGAGCGGGAGGCGTACGGACTCGAAAAGCCGCGCCCGGCGGGGAGTTTTCCGGTAACTGACGAGCGGCAATGTGGATACATTCCCTAAACAGGTTCAGGCCGTTTACGCAAGGGGCCTAATACCTATCGTCTCGATATTTGGACCTATCACTCGTTTGAATTCCGTACGGCGGAACAAAGTGGTCCTGAAAGCATCGAAATCCTTTGGCGGGCGCCAGAAAACGCTCTGACGAAACCCTCCACTGCAAAGTCCGAAAGGTCAATGTCGTGGGCGCAAAGTCCGTAGTCACCCGGGTCGAGATGACCCCAGCAGAGTCCCAGGCCGCAGCGAAGCTGTCGGAGTCCTTGCTCGACCGATTCCAGAACCCGGTCGCGTCGGAGTTCCTCGAGACCGCGCCGTTCCTCGGCGGTGATATTCCCATCAGCGTCGCCCAGGCGCTCCGTGCATTCCGCTACGGCGATGCGACCGACGCGCTGGTGATCAGTGGTCTCCCGGTGACCGCTGGCCCGACCCCGCCGCACTGGAACCACCCCGACGCCCAGGCTCCTCACATGGCCGACTTCTGGCTCGCGCTGATCATGGCGCAGCTCGGCGACGCGGTCTCCTGGTCCTCGCTGCAGGGTGGCCAGCTGGTCAACAACATCCTGCCGATCCAGAAGCAGGAGAGCCTGCAGACCGGACACAGCAGCGATGTGGTGCTCGACCTCCACATCGAGGACGCGTTCAGCAACCTCCGGTGCGACCATCTCGGACTGATCTCGCTGCGCAACGAGGACATGGTCCCGACCACCGCGGTCGGCATCAGCTCGATCGACGTGACCGGCCCTGAGTACGCCCCGCTGTTCGAGGCGCGCTACGTCATCCGCCCCGACGACGAGCACCTGCGCAACCTTCGCGAGGCCGGCGTCAACGAGGGTGAGCTGCTCGCCGCGCCGACCGCAGTTCTCTCCGGCTCCCCGCAGGCCCCGGACGTTCGGCTCGACCCGCCCTACATGTCCGCCCTGCCGGGTGATGTCGAGGCGGACCGTGCGCTCCAGCTCCTCATCATGGAGCTCTCCGCGAACGTCGAGGACGTCGCGCTGGCCCCCGGCGAGATCCTCATCGTCGACAACCACCGTGCACTGCACGGCCGCAAACCGTTCACGGCTCGCTACGACGGCACCGACCGTTGGCTGCGCCGCCTCACGACCGTCAAGGACCTGCGCCGCAGCCGGGTCGCTCGGTCGGAGGCCTCTTCGCGCATCATCGACCCGGTGCTCGAGCCTCTCCCTGGATCCCTTGAGCTCACAGGCGCTGGTCGCTGACGCTCGGGATACTGGAGGCCGCAGGCGTTTCGCCTGCGGCCTCCTTCTATTTCGTGACGCTTCGGTCGACGTGGGTGACGTCTCGGTCAACGTGGGTGACGTCTCGGCGCCTATCCGGCGGGCGGATCTGCCGCGGTACGTGATGAGGATCGGGAATACTCGTGCGGGTGAACGTGAGGCGATGGGGCATCTCCGCGCTGGCCGCCGGCCTGGCGCTTGCGATGGTCGGCTGTGGGGACGACAGCGAGCCGAAGAAGCCGGAGGCGGCCCCGAGCGAGGCCGACCATCCCGCGTACGCCACGACGATGGACCCCGCCGCGGCCGCCATGTCCTTCGTTCCTGCCGACGCGCGGACGCTGGCGGTGACCGACTACGACGAAGTGAAGTCTCTCTTCGGGCTCGATGCGGTCACCAGCCGGTCGAGTCCCGCTGATCAGAAGGACCTGTGGAACCGGGCCGACAAGGAGGCCGCACAGGTCAGCGGCGGGCTGCTGCGCGGGGTCGACCAGCGCCTGCGGGACAAGTTCTCGTGGGGCGCGGCCGATGTGGCCTGGGAGGCGAAGTTCGCCGGCGGCGGCAAGGAAGGGTTCGTCATCAAGGTCGCCGACCGCGCCGATCCCCGGCAGGCGATCAAGGCCGGCATCGGACCGCTGAGGGGCGCCGAGTTCGACCCGAAGACCCACCTGATCACCAAGAACACCGCGGCCCCGGACGCCGAGAACTGGGCAGCCGACGAGGCGATGGTGGCCGTCGCCGGAGGACCGGCCACCTCGACGTACGTCGTGAAGGGCTGTGCCGAGGGTGGGCCGAAGGAGAAGACCCGGCTGGCTCCGATCGAGGCCTACTCCGTCGAGTTCGGCGGCGGGCTGGCGACCCTGCGCGTCGGCGAGGACCGCGACGACCTGTTCGTCCGACTGAAGCTGGGGGACCAGGCCGCTGCGTACAAGAAGGTCTTCACCAACGGTGTCGCAGATCCGTCCACGGGACGGATCGGGTTCCGGGTGACGAACCCGGTGACGGCGGCCACCTTGGTGACCAGCGATCCCGTCCCATTCGCGGTCTGCGACTGAGCCCCCGTACTCTGGGAGTGCTATGGCCGCCCAGAACAGTCCCCCGCACCGTGCCGTTCCACGTGGGATGTTCTCCCCGAGGCTGTGGGGTGCGCACGCGCTGGTGGTGATCTTCGTGACCGGCGCGGTGCTGCTCGGGGTGTGGCAGTACCAGTCGAGCCAGCAGGACAAGCAGGACCAGGTCGCAGAGCTGGTGCACGCGAAGCCGAAGGCATTCACCGACCTGATCGGGCCCAACGACGCCTTTCCGTGGGAACAGATCGGCCGTCCGGTGACGGTCTCCGGGATCTGGATGCCCGAGGAGACCATCTTCGTCGACGGGATGGAGCGAGGCTCCCAGGTCGGCTTCTGGGCGGTCACGCCGGTGCTCGTCGAGGACACTGAGTCGGCCGTCTACGTCGTACGTGGCTGGACCCCCGAGGTCGGCAGCGCACCGCCCGCGCCGCGTGGCCGTGTCACCGTCACCGGCTGGCTGCAGCCGAGCGACTGGACCGACGTCGCCGACGACCGCAAGTCCGACAACGTCTTCCCGCAGCTCGACGTCTCCGACCTGATCTCGCGCACCAGCTACGACCTCTACAGCGCCTACGTGGTGCGCTCGCCCGTCGAGGCCAACTGGCCGGCCAGCTCGATGCCGGTCAACGACGGTGCCACCGACGTCGCCGACGTGCCGGCTCCACAGCTGCCCGAGCCGGAGGCCACGACCGGGCTCCGCAACCTCCTCTACGCGATCGAGTGGTGGCTGTTCGGCGTCTTCGCGATCTACGTGTGGTGGCGCTACGTGCGCGACACCTTGCGGGGACCCGAAGACGGCGATGACGAGAACGAGGACGCGACACCGACCCCTGAGAACGCCCCTCAGGAAAGCCGCGTACCCTCCGAGGCGTGAGTCTTTCCGGCAACCTGCTCGCTTATCGGATCATGGCCACCATCGTGGGTGTGCTGCTTGTGGTGCTGTGCCTCATCGGCCTTCCGCTCCACTACGGCTACCTGGTCAGCGACGCAGCGTGGCTGGCCAAGGACAGCGGTGCCGGCTGGCAGCTGGGTTCCGACATCTCGGAGTACCTCGGCGTCGCCCACGGCTGGCTCTACATGATCTTCCTGCTCACGGCGTTCCTGCTGTCGCGCAAGGCGGCCTGGCCGATGCCCTTCACCATCGTCACTGCGCTATGCGGCACTGTCCCGGTGCTCAGCTTCTGGGCCGAGCACCGCGCCACCAAGCTGACGCGGGTTGCGATCGAGGCCTCAGCCGCCTGATCTCCAGCCGCCATGTGGGAGGATCGGGGAGTTACATCCCGTACCAATCCCAATGTCGGAAGGGCAGGTCATGGCTGACCAGAAGGCCATCCTCCACACCAACCACGGTGACATCACGATCACCCTGTTCCCCAACCACGCGCCGGAGACCGTCGACAACTTCGTCGGTCTGGCGAAGGGGACGAAGGACTACACGGACGACGCGGGCCGTTCGGGCGTTCCCTACTACGACGGTCTCGGCTTCCACCGGGTCATCCCCGGATTCATGATCCAGGGCGGTTGTCCCCTGGGCACCGGTACGGGCGGCCCGGGCTACACCTTCAAGGACGAGCCTCACCCCGAGCTCACCTTCGACAAGCCCTACCTGCTCGCGATGGCCAACGCCGGGGCCGGCACCAACGGCTCGCAGTTCTTCATCACGACCGGCCAGGCGCCGTGGCTGAACTTCAAGCACACCATCTTCGGCGAGGTCGCCGACGAGGAGTCGAAGAAGACCGTCGACTCGATCTCCGGCACCAAGACCGGCGCGATGGACCGCCCGGTCGAGCCGGTCGTCATCGAGACGGTCGAGATCGTCGAGGGCTGAGTTGTCGGACCCGACTCCGGTCGGGGTGCCGGTCTGCTACCGCCACCCCGACCGTGAGACGCACATTCGCTGTCAGCGCTGCAGCCGCTCCATCTGCCCTGACTGCATGACGCCCGCCTCGGTGGGCTTCCAGTGCCCCGAGTGCATGCGCGAGGGCCAGAAGTCCGTGCGCCAGCCCAAGCGTTTCACCGGCGCACGGGTCGGGTTCCGGGCGCTCCCGGTGACCTTCTCGCTCATCGGTGTCAATGTCCTGGTGTGGCTGAGCATCATCCTCACCGGATGGCACTCGTCCGTGCTGACGCAGGTGCTCCCGATCCGCTTCAGGCAGTTCTGCCTCGGGCCGGACGACCGACCGGTCGTTGTGCCGCGGGAAGCCTGTGCGCAGGCGGCTGAGTTCGGTTCCCGTTGGTATCCCGGGGTCGATGACGGTGCGGTGTGGCAACTGCTCACTTCGGTGTTCACGCACATCGACCTTCTGCACATCGCTGTCAACATGCTCTCGCTCTACATGCTTGGCTCGTTCCTCGAGCCGATCGTGGGACGGCTCCGGTTCTTGGTCTTCTACCTGATCTCTGGCCTCGCCGGGTCAGTGCTGGTGCTGTGGGCGACCGATCCGAATGCGGCGACCGTAGGTACCGTCGGCGCCTCCGGCGCGATCTTCGGGCTCCTTGGCGTCCTGGTGGTGCTCTTCGTCCGGGCCGGGCAGTCGCTCGCCCCACTGCTGCCGGTGCTCCTGATCAACGCCGGCATCACCTTCTTCGGCAACGGCATCTCCTGGCAGGGGCACGTCGGTGGCTTCGTCGGCGGTCTCGTCGTCGCGGGCATCTTCACCCAGTTCCGGGCCGACCGGAAGGCGCCGTTGCAATGGGCCGCCCTGGGCGGCTTCACGTTGGTGTTGCTTGCGGCGGTCGGCGTACGAATGGCCTTGTTCTGACGCCTTGGCGTCAGGTGTTTTCGGGGCGTTTTCACGGCGTGGACAAATCCACAGGTGTGGAGGAGCCTGTGGAGAACTACATCCGTGTAATGCAAAGCGGCGCAACCGCAAGGGTTGCGCCGCTTTCGCTGTGTTCGGAGGCTACTCCCACTTCGTGGCGAAGGTGAAGCCCACCGCCATGAAGCCGATGCCGACCAGGAGGTTCTTCTGGCCCAGGTCGTTGAAGACCGGGATCTTGTCCAGGTGGTCGTTGGCGAAGACGTAGAAGACGCAGATCCAGATCAGGCCGATCAGGAAGCAGCCGAGCATGCCGACCACGACGCCGCGGCCACGGCCGAGCGGGGTCTTCGGGCTGGCGGCGACGGCCAGGCCGGCGAAGAGGAGAAGGAAGCCGATGAGGTAGTTCCACCCCTCGAGCTTCTGGAGCGGCTTCGGGCCGGTGAAGTCGCCACCGACCTCGTTCGGGCGCACGCCGAGGTAGTAGTAGGCGATCCAGCCGATGCCGAGGGCGATCAGCAACAGGGCGACCCCGAAGCGGGGAGTGAAGATCGGATCCTTGGGCAGGTCCAGATCACTCTTCTTCGAGAGCTTGAGCTTGGCCACGGGTGATGCTCCTCAGACAAAATGTGATTGCTGCGCATACCCTAGTGCTCGTGAGCTCCGGAACCCAGGCTAACCCCACCACAAAGCGAAAGCGGTGGTCCCGCGCGACGTCCTGGCGGGTCGGTACGCCCGTCGTGGTGCTGCTCTGTGGCGGCCTGCTGGCGGTGAGCTTCGTGAACGCCGACGGTACGGATCTGCGCCCGGGCCGCTACGAGGACCTGGCCACGCTCGTCGATGCGGAGCGGAGTCGCTACAACCGCCTCGAGGCGCAGCTGACCGACCTGCAGAGCGACGTGGACCAGCTCACCAGCGGTGTCACCGACAAGGACGTCAAGAAGCTCCAGAACCAGTCGGCGAAGCTCGCCGACCCCGCCGGCACCTCTGACCACAGCGGTGCCGGCATGCAGATCGTGCTGGGCGACGCGCCCTCGGAGGTCCAGGAGAGCTACACCGGCGACGACCCCAACTCGCTCGTCGTGCACCAGCAGGACATCCAAGCCGTCGTCAACGCGCTGTGGGCAGGTGGCGCCGAGGCGATCACCATCGCCGGCAAGCGGATCATCACGACCACCGGCATCAAGTGCTCCGGCAGCACGGTGCAGCTCGACGGCGTTCCTTATCCCCAGCCGTACGTCATCGAGGCGGTCGGCGACCCTGACCGGCTGCAGGCCGCGATCGACCGCGACGACCACGTGCAGAACTATCGGGCCGATGCCCGCGACCCCGGCGTCCAGATCGGCTGGTTCCTCAAGCCGCTGACCTACCTCACCGCGCCTGCCTACGACGGCCTGCTCGACGTGAAGTACGCGAAACCCCTGCCTCAGGAGAACTGAGACAGGGGCTCGGCGAGCTTTCGCCTACGGCGCCGCCGGAGTGCTCGGCGGTAGCGCCGGGTCACAGGTCGGCGGATTGCCCGGCTCGGCGGTCTGGGTTGCCGAGGCCGACGGGTTGGCCGGGTCCGTCCCGGGCACCAGCGTCTGACAGCTCGGCAGCGCCTCTTCCTTCGTCGAGACGAAGATGATCACGTCGCCGTCCTGCGCGAGAGGGGTGCCCTTGCCGGGCGACTGCTCGACGACGGTGTCCTTGGGCTTGTCTGTGTTCGGCTCGTCCTTGACCACAGGCGTGAAGCCTGCGCTGCGGAGGATCTCCTTCGCCTCCTCCTCGGTCTTGCCGACGACGTTCGGGACCTTGATCGGTCCCTCGGAGACGGTGAGGGTGACCACGGTCGACGGGCCGGTGGTGACGCTCTCGCCGTCGACCGGGTCAGTCTCGACCACGGTGCCCTTGTCCTGGTCGGACTTGGTTGTCTCGACCTTGACCGTGAAGTTGTAGGGATCGTTCTCGAGCAGCTGTTTGGCCGTCTTCTGCGGCGATCCGACCACGTTGGGCATCTGCCGGTTCGGTGGACCGGTGGAGACCGTCAGGGTGACCGTGCTGCCTTCCTCGACGTCCTGGCCGGCCGGTGGGCTCTGCGAGATCACCACGCCGACGGCGACGGTGTCGCTCGACTCCCGCTTGACCTCGCCCTTCAGCTTGGCCGCGCTCAGCTCGGTCCTGGCCTTCTGCTCGGTCAGACCGGTCACGTCGGGTGCCGGCGTGGTCTGCGGGCCGAGCGCCGCTGGCAGGAAGTAGGCGCCGAGCCCGATCAGGCCGACGATGAGGAGCCCGAGCAGGATCAGCACCCATGGCCGCGGACCGTCGGACCGATCGTCCTGCGGCGGGTAGAAACCACCGTTGGCCGGGTCGCCATAGGGGTCGACCGCGCGGTTCTGAGCGACCTGGGTCTGGTCGAAGCTCGGCGGCACGGTCGCCTGGACCGGACGCCCGGCGAGGAAGCGCTCGATGTCCGTACGCATCGCCTGCGCGGACTGGTAGCGGTCCTCGACCCGCTTGGCCAGCGACTTCATCACGATCGCATCGAGCTCGCGCGGCAGCGACGGGTCGTGGGCTGAAGGAGGCTGCGCGTGCTCGCGTACGTGCTGGTAGGCCACCGAGACCGGGGAGTCGCCGACGAACGGCGGTCGGCCGGTGAGGAGCTCGTAGAGGAGACAGCCGGCCGAGTAGACGTCGGAGCGGGCATCGACCTGCTCACCACGGGCCTGCTCGGGGCTCAGGTACTGCGCGGTGCCGACGACGGCCGCGGTCTGGGTCATCGTCGACTGGGCGTCGTTGAGCGCTCGGGCGATGCCGAAGTCCATCACCTTGACGTCACCGGCGGGCGTCAGCATGACGTTGCCCGGCTTGATGTCGCGGTGGATGATCCCGTTGCGGTGGCTGTAGTCGAGCGCATTGAGCACGTCGGAGCTGATCTCCAGCGCCCGCTCGGGCAGGATCTTGCGACCCTCACGGAGTACGTCGCGCAGCGTGCGGCCGGCGACGTACTCCATCACGATGTAGGGCTGGGCGACGCCGTCGACCGCCTTCTCCTCGCCGGTGTCGTAGACCGACACGATCGAGGGATGGTTGAGCTTGGCGGAGGACTGCGCCTCACGGTGAAAGCGGGCCTGGAAGGTCGCGTCGCTGGCGAGGTCCATCCGCAGCCGCTTGATCGCGACGATGCGACCGAGCCGGTGGTCGGTGCCCTTGCGGACCTCCGCCATCCCGCCGCGGCCGAGCAGCTCGCCGACCTCGTAGCGGCCCGCGAGAAGGGCTCCCTCAGCCATTGCCGCCCCCGTTGCCGTTGCCGTTGCCGCCGCCGTCGTTCTCGCCGCCGGGGAGCTCGGGGAGGCCCCAGCCGTCGGAGGACTCTCCGTCGGACGGCTCCTCCTCGTCGCTCTCTTCCTCGTCGGGCTCCTCCTCGGCCGGAGGGGGCTCGACCGCCGGGCGCTCGCCGTAGTAGCGGATCGTGATCGGATCGCCCTCGGAGAGGTTGCGGGTCGGGTCGAGGCTGGAGACAGTGTCGGGCTCGTGGCTGCCGTCGTTGTCCTGGACGGTCGCATCGACCTCGAGCCCTATGTCCTGGAGCTCACGGCGGACGTCGTCCACGTTGCGGCCGATGTAGTCGGCCTCGTTGATCTCGACCGGCTTCGGTTCCTCCTCGGGCTCCTCCGAAGGGGTGGGCGTCGGAGATGCGGACGGGGTCGTGGAGGTGTCCTCGGCCGAGGTGGTCTTCGGGTCCGCGGCAAGGGTCGAGATGATCCAGATGATCGCGATGATCACGGCCACGAGCATCACGATCACGACGATGTTGAACGGCTTCTTGTACCAGGGCCGCTGGTCCTCGTCCTCGCCGTAACGATCGTAGGGATCCTGGTAGCGGGGCGGCGGACCGTCGGGGCCGCCCGGGGCCCCCTGCATGCCGACGTAGTTCTGGGTGGGCGAGGGCACCGGGTCCATGACCGACGTCGCGGTCGCGTCAGCGGGCGCGGCGGCTACGACGGTGGTGGCGTCGGCGTCCGGGCCGGCGGTGGCGCCCTGACCGACCATCGCGGAGGTGAACGCGGCGGCGTCGGCGTAGCGGAGAGCCGGGTCCTTCTGCAGGCTCCGCATCACGATCGCGGCCAAGTCGGCGGGGACATGGTCGGGCAGCGGCGGGACGGGATCGTGCAGGTGGGCGATCGCGGTCGCGACCGGGGTCTCCTTCTGGAACGGCCGGTAGCCGGCCAGGCACTCGAAGGCGACCACGCCGAGGGAGTAGACGTCGGAGGCCGGGGTGGCCTTCTCGCCACGGGCCTGCTCGGGACTCAGGTATTGCGGGGTGCCCATCACCTGCCCGGTGCCGGTGATCCCGGTCGACGCCTGGGCGCGGGCGATGCCGAAGTCGGTGACCTTCACCTTGCGTGCCGGCGTGACCAGCAGGTTGGCGGGCTTCACGTCGCGGTGCACGATGCCGGCCCGGTGCGCCGCGGCCAGGGCGTCGCCGGCCTGACCGAGCAGGTCGCGTACGACCTCGGGGGCCAGCGGACGGCCGTCGCGGAGCAGCTCGGAGAGCGGCTTGTGGTCGACCAGCTCCATCACCAGGAACGGCCGCATCAGACCGGAGGCGGTCGGCATCTCGCCGACGTCGTAGACGGCCACCACGTTGGGGTGGTGGAGCGCCGCGGCGTGCTTCGCCTCGGACTCGAACCGGGACCGGCCGATCGGGTCCTCGGCGTGCTCGGGCTTGAGGAGCTTGATCGCGACCTCGCGGTTGAGGGTCGTGTCGGTCGCCCGCCACACCTCGCCCATCCCGCCGGTGCCGATGAGCTCGTGGAACACGTAACGACTCATGAGATCGCTGCCTCCATCATGGCCTTCGCGATTGGTCCGCCCAGCAGTCCGCCGGCGATGTCGCTGCGTTCGGTGCCGCTCTTCTGGACCATCACGGCGACCGCGATGGACGGGTTCTCCGCCGGGGCGAAGGAGGTGAACCAGGCGTACGGAGGACGCTCCGGAGTCGTCTGAGCGGTGCCGGTCTTGCCGGCGACGCTGACGCCGTCGATCGCCGCCGGAGAACCGGTGCCGTTCTCGACCACGCTCACCATCATGTCGGTCAGCGTCTCGGCGGTGTCCTGCGACACGGCCGGCTGCTTGTCGATCGTGGTCGGCTTGCCCTGGTCGATGACATCGAGCGAAGAGGAGGTGACCCGGTCGACGAGGTAAGGCTTCATGACCTCGCCACCGTTGGCGATGCCGGCCGAGACCATCGCCATCTGCAGCGGGGTCGCGATCACGCTCTCCTGGCCGATGGCGGCACGCGCCTGCTTCGCCTTGTCGCCGCCGTTGTCAGGGTACTGGCTGACGGCCAGCGGGCCGATGTCGTCGAGGTAGTCCTGACCGAAGCCGAACGCCTCGGCCTGATCCTGCATCTCTTCGTCGGAGAGCTCCATGCCGAGGAACCCGAACGCGGTGTTGCAGGAGACGTCGAGCGCCTGGGTGAGCGTGACCTGCTCGCCGCCACAGTCGGTGCCGCTGTGGTTGGGCAGGACCTTGTCCGTGCCGGGGAGGTCGAGCGTGGCGCCGCCGTAGACCTTGCTGTCACCGTCCATGCCGAGGTTCTCGATCGCCGCGGCGGCGGTGACCAGCTTGAACGTCGATCCGGGCGGGAGTGCGGTCTGGATGGACCGGTTGAGCAGCGGCTCGTCCTCGTCCTTCCGCAGTTGGTTGTAGGACTTCTGCGCGTCGGAGAAGTCGTGCGTCGCCAGCCGGTCCGGGTTGAAGGTCGGAGTGGAGGCCATCGCCAGGATCGCGCCGGTGCTCGGCTCGATCGCCACCACCGCCGCCTGGACGTCGTCGCCGAGGTTCGTCAGACCCTCGTACGCAGCGTCCTGGACCTTCGGGTTGATCGTGAGCTCGACGTTGCCGCCGGCCGGCTCGGAGTTGGTGACGAGGTCGACGAGGCGGTTGGTGAAGAGCTTGTTGTCCTTGCCCGACAGCACCGAGTCCTGGGAACGCTCGATCCCGGTCTGGCCGTAGGAGTAAGACATGAAACCCGTGATCGGGGCGTACTTCTTGCCGCCGGGGTAGGTGCGCTGCCACTCGTACTTGTCGTCGCTCGGCACGCTGGTGGCGATCGCCTTCTTGCCGACCAGGATGTCACCGCGCTGCTGCGAGTAGGCCTCCTCGGTGACTCGTCGGTTGTCACCGCGGGCGTTGTACCAGCCGGCCTTGAAGAACTGGACGTACGTCACGTTCAGCATCAGCGCCACGAACAGGATCAGGCAGCCGACGCTCAGCGTGCGGATAGGGCGGTTCACTTGCTCATCGCCCCTTTGTCGAGCTTGACGATCTGGGTCTCCTCAGCGGCGAGGTCTTCATCGGACGGTGCCGTCGGCAGTGGACGGCGGGACTGGTCCGAGACGCGCAACAGCAGGGCGATGATCACCCAGTTGGCGACCAGTGAAGATCCACCATACGAGAGGAACGGTGTGGTCAGACCAGTCAGCGGGATGAGCCCGGTCACGCCCCCGACGACCACGAAGGTCTGCAGGGCGATCGACGTGGCCAGACCTACGGAGAGCAGCTTGCCGAAGTCGTCGCGGGCCACGATCGCGGTGCGCAGACCGCGCTCGACGATCAGGCCGTAGCAGAGCAGCAGCGCGAGGAGCGCGGTCAGGCCGAGCTCCTCACCGATCGCCGGGATGATGAAGTCGGAGTTGGCGTAGGGGATCCGCCAGGGCTCGCCGGAGCCGAAGCCGCGGCCGATCATGCCGCCCCAGGCCATCCCGAACATGCCTTCGACCAGCTGCCCCGAGGAGGTCACACCATCGTCGCCCACGGGGTAGTACTTGAACGGGTCCAGCCAGGTGAACACCCGGACGCGTACGTGGCTGAACAGGGTCAGCGCAGCGAAGACACCCCCTGCGAAGAGCAGGCCGCCGACGACGATCCAGCCCTTGCGCTCGGTCGCGACGTACAGCGTCACCACGAAGAGGCCGTAGAAGAGCAGGCTGGAGCCGAGGTCGCGCTGCAGCACCAGGATCGCGAGGCTGATCGCCCACATCATCAGCAACGGGCCGAGGTCGCGGGCGCGGGGCAGGTCGATGCCGGCGAACCGGCGCCCTGCGAGCGCGAGCGCGTCGCGGTGGACGGCCAGATAGCCGGCGAAGCAGATCACCAGCAGCACCTTGGCGACCTCGCCGGGCTGGAAGCTGACCGGTCCCAGGTTGATCCAGATCCGCGCGCCGTTGATCGTCTTCCCGATGAACGGGAGCATCGGCAGGATCAGCATCACGACAGCGGCGAGACCCGCGGTGTAGGTGAACCGCTGCAGCATCCGGTGGTCGGGGACCAGGAAGAGCGTGATCAGGAACAGGACGACACCGATCGTCATCCAGATCAGCTGCTGTCTGGCGAACTTGTCGGCGTCCTCGGCGAGAGCCAGGTCCAGCCGGTGGATGACGGCCAGACCGACGCCGTTGAGCATCGCCACCAGCGGAAGCAGCACCGGATCGGCGTACGGAGCCATCAGACGTACGCCGATGTGGGCTGCCACCAGGAGCACGACCAGCCACGCGCCGTAGCCGAGGAGATCGACCGGGATCTTCTCCTGCACTCCGAGGCCGACCGCGACGTACGCGCCGATCCCGACCACCAGGGCCAGGATCAGCAGGACCAGCTCCGCCCCCCGGCGTGACCGGTGGACGAAAACCGGCATCGAGCTGGCCGGAGTGAAACCACTCATGATCCACTGCCCGAGTCAGCGGCGCTCTGGTCGGCCAGCGACTGCACCTTCTCCTGGGCGCCGGCCAGGTCCTTGCTGTGGATGCCGTCCTCGAGCTGGTGCTGGTAGGTCTCGGCCAGGTCGGAGACCTTCAGGTCGGAGGTCTGGTAGGGCTCGGAGAGATCGAAGCCGACCATGGTGGTGGGGACACCCCGGAAGATCGTGACGTTGCCGTCCTGCTCGCCGATGTACCACTGGTTCTGCGACCAGACGAACCCGGTCGCGACCGCGATCCAGACGACACCGATGAACGTCATCAGCCCGAACGTCCAGCGCAGCTTCGGGTGCTTGCTCGGGGCCTGGAGGGCATAGCGCATCTCCTCCGGGTCCGCGGCGATCGCACCGTCAGGGATCTCCTCGTCGATCGGGTCGAGCTCGCCGGTGTCGCCCATCCGGTGACCGCGGAACAGGGCGGTCATCTGGCCGGTCTTGGTCGTCCTCCGCTTGAGCTCGGCCGCCGCACCCACCATCTGGGCCTCGAGACCCGCGGAGGGCATGGTGTCGCTGGGCACCACGTCGGCGACCACGCAGGTCACGTTGTCGGTGCTGCCGGAGTCGAGGGAGACCCGGACCAGCTCGACGGCTGCGTACTCGGGGGTGCCGGTGGCCAGGATGTCGGCGATCCGCGGGTCGTCGACGTAGCCGCAGACACCGTCGCTGCAGAACATCAGCCGGTCGCCGGCGGCGAGGTCGACGATGAACAGGTCGGGCTCGAGCTCTCGGGTGCCGTCGAGGGCCTTGAGGATCAGGTTGCGGTGAGGGTGGGTCTTGGCCTCGTCCTCGGTGATCCGCCCCTCGTCGAGCAGCGTCTGCACGAAGGTGTGGTCGTGGGTGACCTGGTGGATCGCGCCGTTGCGGAGGAGGTACGCGCGGCTGTCGCCCACATGCCCGACGGTCAGCTTGGCGCCGTCGAAGAGGCCGACGGTCGAGGTCGTGCTGGTGCCGTTGAGCGTCGGGTCGTGGTCGACCAGATGGCCGATCTCGTCGTGGGCCATGTGCAGCGCGTGGGAGACCAGGCCGATCAGGTCGTCGTCGACCAGCCCGAAGGCCGGCTCCTCGTCGAGCTTCCGCAGCTGTTGGACGGCGGTGCTGGAGGCGATGTCGCCGCGGGCGGCGCCGCCGACACCGTCGCAGACGGTCAGCAGCCAGGGCCCGGCGTACCCGCTGTCCTGGTTGTCCTTGCGCACCCGGCCGACGTCCGAGACCGCCGCGAACTCGAGGCGGAAGGGTCGTCCGTCGACCGAGCCTGGGCTAGGCGCGGGGTCAGGGGTGGGGTCGGTCGCAGCGGTCACTTGCGCAGCTCCAGGATGGTCTTACCGATGCGCACCTGGGTCCCGAGAGAGATGGCGGTCGGCTGATTGATCCGGACGGACCCGATGTAGGTGCCGTTGGTCGATCCGAGATCCTCCACGAACCACTGGTCGCCGGAGACGGCGATCCGGGCGTGGCGGGTGGAGGCGTAGTCGTCGTCCAGGATGATCGCGGCATCGCTGCCGCGTCCGATGACGATCGGCGCCTGCGAGAGCGGCACGGTGACGCCGGCGTTGGAACCGGTGGTGACAGCCACATGCGTGGGTACGCCGCGCTTCGGCGCCCGCGCCGGCGCAGCCTTGCCGCGGGCAGGCGGGGCCGCGGGCTGCCCCGCGGAGGCGTTGGTGACCCGCGCGCCGAACATGTCGGAGCGGATCACCGACAGCGCGGCCAGCACGAAGATCCACAGGATCGCCAGATAGGCGACCCGGATGAGGAAAAGGGTCAACTCGCTCAACTGCTGCGCTCCTCAACGATGTGCGCGGTGATGACGGTGGTGCCGATGCGCACCTGAGAGCCGTCGTCCAGGGTGGCACTCGCCATCTTCTGCCCGTTGACCAGCATGCCGTTGGTCGAGCCGAGGTCATAGACCTCGACACGCACGCGGTCGCCTGCCTGCTTCGAGCGGAACTCGATGTGGCGGCGGCTGATGCCCGGGTCGTTGATGCGCAGATCGGCGTCGGTGCCTCGGCCCACGACGAGGTTGCCGTGGAGCGGGTGCCGGGTGCCGTTGATCTCCAGGTAGGCCTGCGCACGGCTCACCTGGGTGTCGCTCATGTCGGCACCGGAGACGGCTGCCTGGGCGCGGCTGCGCACCCTGAACCGGCCGATGGTCAGGTCCTTCGCCTCGCCGAACTCGATGCTCACCCGGCCCGGGAAGACGAACCCCTGCGCCTCGGCGTGGTCCATCAGCTGGCGCTTCAGCTCTTCCTTGAGGTGAGGTCCGTAGGACTCCAGCTTGCCGAGGTCGCTGGCGGACAGCTCCACGAAGAAGTCGTTGGGCACCAGGCGTCGCTGGCGGCTGAGCACCTGGGCGTTGTTGTCGATCTCGCGCTGGAGCGCGGCGACGATCTCCACCGACTTCACCTCGGACCGGAACGCCTTGGCGAAAGCGCCTGAGATGAACTGCTCCAGCTTCTGCTCGAACTTCTGCAGGCCGCTCACGTTGATGCGCTCCTCTCAGGTGCCGGGTGGGCCGGTCGGGTCAGTGGTCATTCGGTTACGGGCATAGTGGTGCCCCCGGATTCGGCCCGATCGTATCGGTGCACCCTAGGGGATCTGCCACTTCCCGCATTCTGCGTGGTTTCGATCCTCCCACGATCCGGTGACCACCAGCGTCAAGGCTGGCGGGGTGCCGTCGTTTTGGGGCGGTGGGTGTGCGTGGGCTAACGTTTCCTCTGCTGCACGCGCGAGTGGCGGAATAGGCAGACGCGCACGGTTCAGGTCCGTGTGTCCGAAAGGACGTGGGGGTTCAACTCCCCCCTCGCGCACCACCACAGGCAAGGCCCGGGTCCTTCGATCCGGGCCTTGTTCTTTGCTGCGCGGACGTCGCCGGGTGGCAATCATTGGGGGTTCTTCCCCATGGTGGCGGGACCCTCCGCGGTCGAGACTCCGAAGGATCATGTGCGGACACCGGAGTCCGCCTCGCTCATCTTCGGTGGAGGTTCCCCCATGTCCCTGTCCTGTCCTCCCGTCGCGAGACGGCGTCCTGCCCCGACCGGGGCAGGTGATCCGCGATGAGATCCAGAGTTCGTGTGCTGCGCGGGGTCGGTCTCACGACCGCCGCGCTCCTGGCCACGACGGCGCTGACCGGGTTCGGCCCGGCGGCCCAGGCGGCGGCGCCCGGCAACCTGGCGAGCGGCGCGCTCGGCGCGAAGGCCGACCCGGCGCCGGAGACGGCAGCGGAGAAGATCAAGCCGGGTCTGGAGAAGCGGCTCGCCAAGACCGGCACCGCGGACTTCTGGGTCCGTTTCGAGCGGGACGTCGACCTGGGTGTCGCCGGCCCCGGCCGCGACTGGGACGAGCGCGGCGCGGACGTGGTCGAGAAGCTGAAGAAGAGCGCCGCCGAGCACCAGAAGGAGGTCGTCGCCGCGCTGGAGAAGCGCAAGGTGACGTACCGGACCTTCTGGGCGACCGACGCGGTGTACGTCGAGAACGGCTCGGACGAGCTCGTGGCGACGCTGGCGGCCGTGCCGGCTGTCGACGGATTGTGGCCGACCCAGACGTACAAGCCCGTCGAGCCGGTCGACGTCAAGGCCGACCGGGCGACGACCGCCGCGGCCGTCGAGTGGGGCGTGACCAACATCAGGGCCGATCAGGTCTGGGCCGACGGTGACACCGGCAAGGGCATCGTGATCGCCAACATCGACAGCGGCGTGCAGTACGACCACCCGGCCCTCGTGAAGCAGTACCGCGGCAACAACGGCGACGGGACCTTCACGCACGACTACAACTGGCTGGACACCAACAGCAGCTGTGACGACGGCCCCTGCGACAAGGACGGCCACGGCACCCACACGATGGGCACGATGGTGGGCTCCGACGGTGGTACGAACCAGATCGGGGTCGCGCCGGGCGCGACCTGGATCACCGCCAACGGCTGTGCCACCTGCTCCGACGTCGACCTGATCGAGGCGGGGCAGTGGATGCTCGCCCCGACGAAGACGGACGGGACCGGAGCGGACCCCGCGCGGCGGCCGCACATCATCAACAACTCGTGGGGGAGCCAGGCGCCCTCCAACGACCCGTTCATGGAGGACATCTCGACGGCGTGGGCCGCCTCCGGGATCTTCGCGATCTGGTCCAACGGCAACATCGGTCCGGAGTGCCAGACTGCCGGCTCCCCCGGCTCGCGGACGATCAACTACTCCGTGGGCGCGTACGACGTGAACAACGTGATCGGCTCGTTCTCCTCCCGTGGCTCCGGCCAGGACGGCGGGATCAAGCCGAACATCTCCGCGCCCGGCGTCAACGTGCGCTCCGCCGTCCCCGGTGGGACCTACGGTGTGAAGAGCGGCACCTCGATGGCCGCCCCGCACGTCGCTGGCGCCCTCGGCCTGCTCTGGTCGGCCCAACCCGACCTGATCGGCGACCTCGCCGCCACCGAGGAGATGCTCGACGGCACCGCGATCGACACCGAGGATCTGCAGTGCGGCGGCACCGCCGACGACAACAACGTCTACGGCGAAGGCAGGCTCGACGCGGTGGCGCTGCTCGAGGCCGGTGACCGTGGTCCGATCGGCACTCTGGCCGGCGACGTCACCGAGGACGCCGACGGGTCCCCGCTCGCCGACGCGACGGTGCACGTGACCGGTGGCACCGGTGACGACGCCGTCGACCGCGACCTCGCGGTGGACGGACAGGGGCACTTCGCGGCCACCCTGCCGATCGGTGAGTACGACGTGACCGCCTCGTCCTTCGGGTTCGCGGAAGCGGCCGAGACCGTCACCGTGACCGAGGGCGGGACCACCACCCAGGACTTCGCCCTGCGTGCGCTGCCCACCTCGACCGTCACCGGCACGGTCACGGACGGCTCCGGCCAGGGCTGGCCTCTCTACGCGGAGGTGCGCGTGGCCGGTGCACCGAAGCTGACGCAGCACACCGACCCGCGCGACGGGAGCTTCAGCCTCGATCTGCCCGAGGGCACGACGTACGACCTCTCGGTCGATGTGGACTACCCCGGCTACGAGAAGCTCACCAAGAGCATCGAGGTGTCCGAGGACGCGACCGTGAACCTGGCCGTGCCCGTCCAGCAGCGGCCCTGCGTGGCTCCCGGCTATCACCAGGAGCAGCCCCGGATCGCCGTGGTCACCAACGACCCGGGTTTCGAGGTGCGGGACTTCTTCGGCTCGTACGGAATCGAGTACACCACCTTCACCACCACCCAGCTCGGTCAGATCGACGGCTACGACCTGGTCGTGTGGATGTCGAACTACAACCTGCCGGACAGTGCCGCCTTCCGCGACCTGCTGGCTCGCACCGACGCCAGCGGCACCGGGATCGTCTTCGCCGACTTCGCCTTCGGGCTCGGCAACGGGATCGCCTCGCTGTCCGCGGCGACCGGCAACCCGGTCTCGCTGCAGCGCCGCAACACGGGCGGCTCCGGCACCTTCTACGAGGTGACCCAGGAGCACCCGATCCTCGAGGGTCTCGAGGTCGGCGACAGGATCGACCACCTCGGCGGCGCGCAGACGGCCTGGTTCACCGGCTACACCGGCGAGGGCGTCCTGGTGCTCGCCGGCGCCGGCGACAAGACCAGGGGCGTCTCCGGCCCGGGCATCGCGGTCCAGCAGCGGACCGGCAACCGGCACGTCCTGCTCTCGATGCACGCCCGCGGAGCCGGGTCCTGGCTGGACGCGTCCGAGAAGGTCTTCTGGAACGCGATGGGCTGGGCCGACACCTCGGAGCGGTCGTTCGGGTGCGTCCCCGACGAGGACGGCGCGATGCTGGTCGGGTCGGTCACCGACGCGAACACCGGTGACGGTGTCGTCGGAGCGCGCGTATCGATCGGGGATGCCACCACGGAGTCGGCGGCCACCCCCGAGGACGCCGACCTCGTGGACGGTTTTTACTGGCTCTACAGCCCCCGGAGCGGGGACCAGCACGTGACCGTGGCCGCGTCCAAGTACTCCACCTGGACCGACACGGTGGCCCTGGACGGTCTGACCGTCAAGGACGTCGAGCTCGCGGCCGGGCGGCTCTCGCTGAGCACCGACTCGGTCGAGATCACCCGAGGCCTCGGTGACTCCTCCGATTCCCAAGAGATCACCGTGACCAACACCGGGACGGCGCCTGCCCAGGTCCGGATCGGCGAGCGTGAGCGCGGCTTCGTCCTCCAGACCGCCGACGGCAGCACAGTCTCGCGAAACGCGATCGGCTCTGCCGAGGGCGCTCCGGTCCGTCGCTTGGACGTCCCCGTGCACGTCGGGGCGGTGACGAAGGCTGCTGAGGTCGAGCTCACGGCCCAGCCCCAGGCAGCGCCGTGGACCGGCATCGCCGACTACCCGACGCCCGTCATGGACAACGCGATGGTTCGTCTGGACGGCAAGATCTACTCGATCGCCGGGTACGGCTCCGCCGGGGCGCTCGCCGCGGTCTGGGTCTACGACCCGGCCGACATGACATGGTCGGAGGCAGCTTCGCTGCCGGCGCCGCGCAGCGGCATGACCGCGGGTGTCATCGACGGCCACATCGTCGCCACTGGCGGCTGGGACGTGGCCAACAAGCCGCAGGGGGACACCTGGGTCTACGACCCGGGCACGGACGCCTGGTCGCCCGGTGCCCTCAACCCGGCTCCGCGGGCCGGGGCCTCGGGAGCGGTGGTCAACGGCCAGCTGTTCGCGATCGGCGGCTGCACCACGGCGGACTGCGCCCCGATGACGGCAGATGTGGTCGCCTACGACCCGGTCGCCGACGAGTGGCAGCCGCGTGCGGACTATCCGCTGGCGCTCGCCTACGCCGCTTGCGGCACGATCGACTGGACGATTCACTGCGCAGGCGGGATCGGGTCGAGCACGACCAACAAGACGTTCGCCTACGACCCGGGTGCTGACACCTGGGCTCCGAAGGCCGACGTCCCGGTGGACGTGTGGGGCAGCGGCTACAGCGTCGCCAACGACCGGCTGGTGCTGGTCGGGGGCATCCAGCGGGGCCAGGTCACCAACCAGGCCTTCGCCTACGACCCGACGACCAACACCTGGTCGGGGATGCCCGGTGCCAACAACGTGCGCTACCGCGGTGGTGCCGCCTGCGGGTTCTACTCGGTCGGCGGGTCCGCCCAGGGGTACACCCCGGGTACGGCGGCCGAGATGCTGCCTGGCTACGACCAGTGCGATGCCGGCACCGCCGACGTCGGCTGGCTCTCCGTGGACCGGAGCTCGGTCACCGTCGATCCGGGCGAGAGCGTCGACATCACGGTGACCGTCGACCCCGCGGTCGACCAGCCCGGCACGTACAGCGCCGGTCTGGCGATCCTGGAGAGCACGCCCTACCAGCAGTCGGAGGTGGAGGTCGACATGGTCGTCACCCCGCCGAAGTCGTGGGGCAAGCTCGCCGGGGTCGTCCAGGGCGTCGCGTGCGACGGCTCGGCCCGCCCGCTCGGCGGTGCGACCGTCCAGCTGACCTCGCGAGGCATGGACGGCACGTTCACCACCGGAGCGGATGGCACCTTCGCCCGCTGGATCGACAAGCAGCACAACCCGCTGACGGTTGCCGCTGCCTATCCGGGGTACTCCATCGAGTCGCAGCGGGTCCGGATCGAGGCAGGGAAGACTGTCGAGGCCGCACTCGACCTCGACAAGGCAGGCTGCTGAGCCGAGATCAGCACGATCTGCCGGGGCGGTCGGACCATGTCCGGCCGCCTCGGCGATAGTTTGAGCTGATGCGAGATCCGGAGCACGACCTGTCGCAGACAGGCGCAGTACGCGGCGACGAGCGTGCCTCCCCGCCCGCCGCGAACCCGCGCCGAGGCCAGCCGAACCGGCTTTCCTCGGCCACCCTGGTGGGGCGTGAACGCGAGCTGTCCGACCTGGTGGCGGGCCTCGCCACGACACCGGCAGTCGCGGTGATCGAGGGCGACTCCGGGATCGGCAAGACTCGGCTCATCGACGAGCTCCGCACGCACCCGGCGTACGCAGGGCGCCGGTTCGCCGTCGGACGGTGCCGCAGCATCGGTGAGCCGTTCCCGCTCGGGCCGGTCGTCGAGAGCCTGCGACGGCATGGCGAGGCGCTGCAGATCGCAGCGCTGTCGCCGGTCGCTGGAGCCGTACGTCCACTGCTCCCGGAGCTGTCGTCGGTCCTTCCGCCGCTGCCCCCGGGGCTCGACGACCATGTTGCCGAACGGCACAGGGTGTTCCGCGGGTTGGTCGAGGTCATCGAGGCTCTGGGTGAGATGGTGCTGGTGCTCGAGGATCTGCACTGGGCCGACGAGCAGACCGTGGAGTTCATCGACTATCTGGTGAGCGACCCGCCACCCCGGCTCGGGCTGGTGCTGACCTACCGCGGTGCGGAGGTGGCGCCGCCGACCCGCACCGTTCTGGGACGGGTCCCGGCCGAGGTCGGCCAGGTCCAGATCGGCCTGTCATCACTGACCCCACCGCAGACCCGGCTGCTCGCCTCGGCGATCCTCGACACGGACACCCTTTCGGAGGAGTTCGCGACCTATCTGTGGGAACGGACCGCAGGGCTGCCGTTCGCGATCGAGGAGTTGCTCGCGTTGTTGCAGGCCCGTGGATCGCTGGCCCAGCACGGTAGCCAATGGATACGCCGGGCACTCGACGAGCTCGACGTGCCGGACCGAATCCGCGACACCGTCCTGGAACGCGCCGGCAGGTTGTCCCCGGCGGCGCGCACGGTGGCGGAGGCCGCGGCCGTGCTCCAGACCGCGCAGCCACCGCACGTGCTGCAGGCGAGCGCGGACTGCGGCGGCGACGTACTCCTCGATGCTCTGGAGGAGGCGCTGCGGTCCGGTCTGCTCTTCGAGGACGGCGCGAATCTCGGCTTCCGGCACCCGTTGGCCGCCCAAGCGGTCTATGACGCGATCCCCGGGCCGCGCCGCCGGCAGATCCACTCCCGGGCCGCAGCGGCACTGCAGGAGCTGGGCGACCCGGCGATCGGTCAGATCGCGCACCACCTGCGGGAGACCGGACGGTCGGCGGCATGGGCTGAGGCCGCAGAACGCGCCGCTGACCAGGCGATGACGCTGCGCAACGACGGGCAGGCGGTCCGGTTGCTCGCCGACGTACTGCGTGAAGCGGACCTCGACGCCGAGATACGCGCCAGACTTGCCGTGAAGCTCGGGCAGGCGGCGGTCGAGGCCATCCATGCCGCACCCGACGTGACGGGCCTGCTGGCGAGCGTCCTCGAGGAGCCGTTGCCGGCGCCGGCCCGTGGCGAGCTCCGGCTCTCGCTCTCGGTGCTGCTCTCCCAGGTCGGCGGTGACCCGGTGCTACGCCGGCAGCTCTACGCCGACGCGGTCGACGACCTCGGCCATCGCCCGGACCTGCAGGCGTGGGCGATGGTCGGCCTCGGTATCCCGACGGTCCCAGGTGTCGAGCCGGCCGAGCTTCTGCACTGGCTTCACCGCTCGCTCGAGATCGTGCCGCGCATCGAGGACCCGGTGTCTCGCGTCTTCATGTGGGGCAAGGCCGCGATGGTGCTCGTCGCCTTGGGTGACCCGGCGTGGCGCCACCTGGTCGATCGGATGGAGGAGCAGACCGGCGGGTCGCCGCAACGCCGAGGAGAGGTCAACGCCTATGACTCGGTGGGGCTCGAGGCCTGTTACTCCGGTCATCATGTCGTCGCCGAGCGGCTGCTGAGCGCAGGCCTGCGTGGGGCCGCCGCGTGCGAGAGCCATCGTCTCGAGCTCCGGGTCCGCCGCTCGGTGGCACTGCTGGACTACAGCCGCGGACGTTGGGAGGGGCTCGACGAGCAGGTCCGTGTCCTGGTCGACGAGCTCGATGGATACGCCTCGGGCCGGCTGGTGGTCGAGGCCGTCGCCGGAGCCCTTGCCCTGGCCCGCGGCGACCTCGACACCGCGATGGCGGGACTGACCGCCGTCGTGCGGCGAGCCGAGGAGCTCAACGATCTCGATGTCCTGCCGGTCCCGGCCGCGGCACTCATCCGCCTGCAGGTCGCCCGGGGAGAGGTGACCGAGGCCGCCGGGGTCGGTGAGGACGTCCTCCGGGGTGCCGAGTCGATGGGCATCTGGGTGCCCGCCCTCCGCGCCGTCCCACCGTACGTGGAGGCGCTCTGTACCGCGGGCCGGGTCGACGAGGCCCGAGCCATGATGGCTCGGGTCACTGCTGCGGTGGAGGGCTTGGAGGGCCTGCTCGCGCCGGCGGTCTTCGCTCATTCGGGTGGGCATCTCGCGGCCGCGGCCGCCGACTGGGCGGATGCCGCGCGGTTGTTCTCGGCCGCCGCTGACCACTATCGACGATTCGACTTCCCCTACGAGGCCGCGCAGGCGGCCGAGCAGGCGGCCTGCTGTCACCACGAGCTCGGCGACGCCGCGGCCAAGGACCTGATGAGCACAGCGCTGGCTGCGTACGAGAGCCTCGGGGCGGAGTGGGACATGTCTCGGGCCAGCCGGCTGGGCCGCCGGATCGGGGTGCCGGTCCCAGGTCGCCATCGAGGCGGACGGTACGGCTACGGTTCCCAGCTCTCCCCGCGCGAGCGGCAGGTGGCCGAGCTCGCTGCGGCGGGCCTGACCGACCAGCAGATCGCGCGCGAGCTCCACCTGTCCGTGAAGACCGTGGAGAAGCACGTCAGCGCGGCCAAGCGGAAGCTCGAGACGCCGACCCGGGTGGCGCTGGCGGTCCGGCTGTCCGAGGTCGAACCGCCCGCCTGAGCGATCCTTGGGGGTTTATCCCCATGGTGCCCGGTCCGCGGCGCGTCGCATACTCGCGCAGGCACCTTTCGAGGCAGGAGCAGCACTGATGGTACGTCTGAGGCAGCCGGTCCGGGTCGCGACCGTGATGAGTCTGATCGCGGCCGGCGCGATGTCCGCGGTCGGAGCCGAGGCGGCTCCCGTCCCCACCGTCGCCAGCGCCACCAGCGCGTCGGCGAAGGCTGGCCCGGTTGCCCGGGCGGAGGCGATCGAGATCGCGACCGCCCACATCAAGGGCCACCCGGGCGACTACCGGCTCACGAAGTCGGATGTGGACGAGCTCACCGTCGCCAGCGCGTACGTCAGCGAGGACAGTGGCGTCACCCACGTCACGCTGAGCCAGCGGCAGCGTGGGCTCGAGGTGTTCGGTGCGTACGCGACCGTCAACGTCGCCGCCGACGGCGAGGTCCTGTTCGTCGGCGAGAGCCTCGTCGGTGGCCTGGCCGACACCTCTGGCCGCACCGATCTCGATGCCGTCGCAGCCGCGCGCTCGGCGTCGGAGCGTCTCGACATCGGCCGCCCGCGCGGTGTACGGGTGACCAGCCAGCCGAAGGGACAGTCCCGCAAGACCGTGCTGTCCGGTGGTGGCGTCTCCGACGACCCGATCCCGGCCCGGGTGGGATGGCAGCCGACCGCCGACGGGCTACGGATGGCCTGGCAGCTGGTCCTGGACGACCCGGACAACGCCAGCCTGTGGAACACGACGGTCGACGCCCAGACCGGTGGCGTGCTCAAGGTCGAGGACTGGACCTCTCACGACACCGTCACCGACCTCAGCCATCGACTGGGCCGGTCGGCACCTGCCGGGTCACCGCGAGTGGCTACCGAGGCACGTCGTGCGATGGACGGGTCGCCGGACCCGGTCGAGGACGGCGCGACGTACCGGGTGGTGACGGGCGAGAGCCCGCTCGAGGGGCCTCGGGCCCTGGTGTCCAACCCGGCCGACTCGACCGCGTCACCGCACGGCTGGCACGACACGGACGGCGAGCCCGGAGCCGAGCACACCACCACCGACGGCAACAACGTCGCCGCGTACCTCGACGAGAACGGTGACAACAACCGGGACCAGACGTGGGTCGTCGACGGCGGCGAGGACCTGACCTTCGACGCCGAGGCCGACCTCGACGGTCACGCCCAGAACTATCGCGACGCCGCGGTGACCAACCTGTTCTACTGGAACAACATCGTCCACGACATCGCCTACGGCTATGGGTTCGACGAGGCGGCCGGCAACTTCTCGGCCAACAACTACGGCCGCGGAGGTGCTGGCGGAGACGCGGTCCTCGCCGAGGCCGCCGACGGCGCTGGCGTCAACAACGCGAACTTCGCCTCGCCGGCGGTCGACGGTAGCGAGCAGCCGCGGATGCAGATGTATCTGTGGCCCGGCGACCAGTTCGGGGCCCAGAACCAGGTCGTGGTCGACGGCGTCGGGTCGTTCGACGCGAGCTGGTCCCGGTTCGCCCCGGCCCCGACGAGCGAGGGGGTCACGGCCGACACCCTCGTCCACGGCGGCACCGGCTGCGACGCCGGCCAGTACCCGCAGACGCTGCCGTCCCAGCCATGGACGGCTGTGGTCGACAGCGGCAGCAACCCCGAGAGCATGTGCACCTTCCAGCAGCGTGGTCAGGTCGCGCAGGAGCTCGGCGCCGCTGCGGTCATCGTCGCAGTGGCCTCCGAGGACCTGGTCGTGGTCGACGGGCCGCTGAGCGGACCGCGCGTCGAGATCCCGATGGTCAGCGTGACCCAGAGCGACGGCGCCACGATCAAGGCTTCTGCGGGAGACGTCGCCGTGACGGTCCGCCAGCACCCCGACCACCCGGGCATCCGTGACGGCGACCTCGACGCCGGCATCATCGTCCACGAGTACGCGCACGGGATCTCCACCCGGCTCACCGGCGGTCCCACCGTCAACTGCCTCGGCGGCGACGAGCAGGCAGGAGAGGGCTGGAGCGACTTCCTGGCGTTGGCGATGCTGCTCGACCCCGCGGTCGACGACCCCGACGGCCCGCGCGGGGTGGGCGGCTACGTGACGTATGGCACCGACCGGCACAGCGCGGGGATCCGCCCCGCGCCGTACTCGCGTGACATGACCATCCAGCCGTTCACCTACGACAGCATCAAGACCAAGGGCTGGCTCGACGGCTCGACGCTGAAGGCGCCCCACGGCATCGGCCACGGCTGGGCAGCGGTGCTGTGGGACATGACCTGGGACCTGATCGACAAGCACGGTTTCAACCCGGACGTCTACGACGAGTGGAGCACCGGTGGCAACAACCGGGCGATCCAGTACGTGATCGAGGGACTGAAGTTCCAGGGTTGCTACCCGGGACTCCTCGACTCGCGCGACGGCATCATCGCGGCCGCCGACGAGCTCAGCGACGGCGATGACACCTGTACGATCTGGAGCGCCTTCGCCCGTCGCGGGCTCGGCTTCAGCGCCACCCAGGGCAGCAGCTTCGACCGCGACGACAACCAGGAGGCCTTCGACACGCACCCGGACTGTCGAGCCGGTTTCGAGGGCCTGGCAGCCGAGCCGGCGCTCAACCTGGCCACGGCCGGATCGGCGCAGTCGGTGGAGTTCAGCATCGGTGGGGACGAGGGACTCGACGTCCTGGCAGGCTCGCCGTACTCGCGCCAGGTGAACTGCCGCACGCTCGCCGTGGAGGATCCTCGCGCCGAGCAGATCACTCCACGGCCGCTGCCGGAAGAGACGGTGCCGGCTGGCAAGGGACTCTCCTTCGACGCGGCGACGGGCCGCTACACCTACGGCTGGAAGACGCTGAAGGAGTGGGGACGTACGTGTCGCGAGCTCGTCGTGACCCGCACTGACGGGGTGCAGCACCGGGCCTTCTTTGAGTTCGCCGCGCAGGGAGCGGCACACCCGGTGTCAGGGCACGTACGTGACGCCGACGGCGCAGCGGTCGCCAACGCCACGGTGCGGATCGACGCGACGAACGTCGCACCGGTCACCACCGATGCCGAGGGCTCCTACATCTTCGCCAGCGTGCCGAAGGGTACGCACACCGCAACCGCCGTGGCCGTCGGAGGGTGCAGCGACCCGCTGTCCCAGCAGGTGGTCGTGGACGAGCCGACGACCCTCGACTTCAGCCTGCCACGGTGCAAAGTCCGGCGAGTGTCGACGGCCGCTGACGGCACCGAGGGCAACCTGGACGCCTCCGGGCCGTCGGTGAGTGGTGACGGTCGCTACGTGGCGTTCTACAGCCCAGCCACGACCCTGGTTCCGGGAGATGGCAACGGTCGTCGGGACGTCTTCGTCGCGGACCGGACGACCGGGGTCGTCGAGCGCGCCTCGGTCGCGAGCGACGGCACCGAGGGCAACGACACCTCGACCCTGGTGTCTCTGAGCGCCGATGGCCGGTACGTGGCGTACGACAGCCTGTCGACGAACCTCGTCGGCGACGACAGCAACGACACCAGCGACATCTTCCTGCGCGACCGCGAGATCGGAACCACCGAGCGGGTCTCCGTCGCGAGCGACGGCACCGAGGCCAACGCGCACTCCGACCGACCGGCGGTGAGCGGGGACGGTCGGTACGTCGCGTTCGACAGCTCTGCCACCAACCTCGTCCCTGGCGACACCAACGGCCGGCCGGACGTGTTCGTCCGCGACCGGGTGACCGGTGCCATCGAGATGGTCTCCGTGACCGCCGCCGGCGCGGGCGGCAACGGCCTCTCGTACGCGGCGAGCATCAGCTCGGACGGACGGTACGTCGCGTACTACAGCAGTGCGACCAACCTGGTGGCCGACGACACCAACCGTGCTCAGGATGTGTTCGTCCGCGACCGGCAGACCGGGACCACCGAGCGGGTCTCGCTGGGTGCCGACGGTGTCCAGTCCAACGCCGGCTCGATGTTCCCCTCGCTGAGCTCGGACGGACGGTTCGTGGTGTTCAACAGCGTCGCCTCGAACCTGGCCCCAGGTGACAGCAACGGAACCTCAGACGTGTTCCTGCACGACCGTCAGTCCGGGAAGACCGAGCGTGTCTCCGTCTCCCGGGACGGGACGGAGGGGGACGGTTTCTCCAGCCAGGCATCGGTCAGCGATGACGGCCGGCGGGTGGTGTTCGAGAGCCTGGCCACGACCCTGGTGGCCGATGACGCCAACGGACGCCGCGACGTCTTCGTCCGCGACCGGGTCAGTGGCACCACCGAGCTGCTGTCGGCTTCCGGCGACGGGACGCACGGCGATGCAACCTCGGACTCGGTGGACATCAGCGCCGATGGTCGGTACGCAGCCTTCCGGAGCTACGCGGCCAACCTGGTCCGCGGCGACACCAACGGGCTCGCGGACATCTTCCTTCGCGAGCTCGGCCAGTGACCGCTGAGCCGCAGAGCGAGGACGATCCCCGGCGATCAGGTACGCCGGCCGAGAGCTGCCCGACCGTGTCCGGCCCGTCCACCCCGTCCACCCCGTCCACCCCGTCCATCACGGTCACCGACGACGATCCGTCCGGTTCCGAGCAGGCGGCCGAACGGGGCGGGACGCCTCCGGAGGGCTGGTTCCTGGCGTAGCGAACCGCCTGGACCGATCCCGCGGGCCGGACGGCCGTCGCCGCCGGCTACTGCCTGGCCATGGCGACCCGGAGCCTCTCCTCGGGATCGATGAAGTGGTCGTGGTCGTCGGCGCCGGTGTCGAGCTGGACCCAGTGGATCTTGCCGGTGAACCGACTCGTTGCGGTGGTGTAGTCGGTCGTGACGGTGGTGCCGGTCTCGTGGCCGATGTCGGTGGTCTCGTCGGCGGAGAAGATCATCGGCTGGGTCGCCTCGACCCGCCCGGCGCCGACCTGTTCGCCGTCGTAGTAGAGGCTGACATCGCCGCCCTTCGCCAGCCCGCCACCGTCGTACGCGAACTCCAGCCGTACCTGATGGGTGCCCTCGGTGAGCTCACGGTCGGCCTCGGTGGTGAACGAGTGGATGCCCAGCACGTTGTACGTGAACACCGCTCGGCTCTTCGCGAAGTAGACGGCCCACCCGCCGAACCGGCCACCCTGCGCGATGATCACACCGGTCACGTCGTCGGACGGGATGGTCACCTCGGAGGTGATGGAGAACGACTTGTTCTTGATGCTGACGACGCTGTTCTCCGAGAGTCGTCCCATCCCGGGGTAGAAGAGCTGGGAGCTCCCCCGGATCAGGGTCGGTCGTCCCGCGATCTCCGGGTTCACCCGTTCGGCACTGCGGTCGTCCAGCGGGAGGACGTTGAACTTGGTCGCCTCGATCAGCCAGAGCCGCTTCAGCGCCTCGAGTCGGTCCGGCTGCTCGGCGGCGAGGTTGTGGGCCTGGCTGAAGTCGACGCTCCCGTCGTAGAGCTCCCAGACGTCGTCGTCGAACGCGGGCATCTCCCCGCCGACCATGATCCACGGCGTCTTGTGCTTGGTGACAGCGCTCCAACCCTGGTGGTAGATGCCGCGGTTGCCGAACATCTCGAAGTACTGCAGGGCGTGCCTCTCCGGTGCTGCGGGGTCGCGGAGGGCGTACATCATGGACGTGCCCTCCATCGGCGACTGCAAGACACCGTTGACCATCGTCGGTTCCGGCAGGCCCGCCGCCTCGAGGATCGTGGGGGCCACGTCGATGACGTGGGTGAACTGCGAGCGGATGCCACCGCGCTCGGCGATCCCGCCGGGCCAGTGCACGATGGTGCCGTTGCGGGTGCCGCCCCAGTGGGAGGCGACCTGCTTGGTCCATTGCAGCGGGGTGTTCATCGCCCATGCCCAGCCGACGGAGTAGTGGTTGTAGGAGCTGGGTGAGCCGAAGTCATCCATCTTCGCCCGCATGAATTCGGGGGTCTCGAGAGCGGCCATGCCGTTGAAGTTGGCCATCTCGTTGAAGGCGCCGTTGACCGTGCCTTCGGCGGAGGCGCCGTTGTCGCCGATGATGTAGTAGATGATGGTGTCGTCGAGGATCTCGAGATCCTCCAGCGCGTCGATGAGCCGGCCGACGTGGTGGTCGGTGTGCTCGAGGAAGCCGGCGTAGACCTCCATCTGCCGGGCCAGGACCGGCTTGAGCTCGTCAGGCATGTCCGCCCAAGCGGGGATCTCCGCGTGACGGGCGGTCAGCTCCGCCTCCGCCGGGATGATCCCGAGCTCCTTCTGACGGGCATAGGTGCGTTCGCGCTGGACGTCCCAGCCGTCGTCGAACTTGCCGGCGTACTTGTCGATCCAGTCCTTGGGTACGTGGTGCGGGGCGTGGGTCGCGCCAGGCGCGTAGTAGACGAAGAACGGCTTGTCGGGCATGAGTGCCTTCTGCTGCCGCATCCACCCCACCGCCCGGTCGGTGAGGTCCTCGGTGAGGTGGTAGCCCTCGGTGGCCGGTGGCTCGACGGGCGTGGTGCCGTCGTAGAGGGCGGGGTCCCACTGGTTGTTCTCCCCGCCGATGAAGCCGTAGAAGGTCTCGAATCCACCGCCGCCGGACGGCCAGGCGTCGAACGGTCCCATCGGGGAGGACTGCCAGACCGGCACTTCGTGGCACTTGCCGACCTGGGCGGTCGAGTAGCCGTTCAGCTTCAAGGTCATCGCCAGAGGTGCCTTGGTGTTAGGGCGCAGCGAGCTGTTGCCCGGCGCCGAGGTGGCGGTCTCGGTGATGGAGCCCATCCCGACCGAGTGGTGGTTGCGACCCGTCAGCAACGCCTGCCGGGTGGGCGCGCACAGCGCCGTGGTATGGAATCTGTTGAAGCGCAGTCCGCCAGCAGCGAGCCGTTCGGCGGTCGGCGTGGCGCAGGGGCCGCCGAACGCGCTGGAGGCGCCGAATCCGACGTCGTCGAGCAGGATGACGAGCACGTTCGGCGCGTTGTCCGGCGGCCTGAGCGGCTCGATCTGTGGGTAGGACGTGTCCGGATCCTTGGCGTCGTACGTCGTCAGACCTCCTACGGGGCGGTCCGGGATCGGCAGCATCGTGCGAGCGTGGTGGTCATGACTCATGGCGTTCCTCCGGGGATGCCAAGGGGTTCCGTTTCGGTGGTCCGAGATCCCTGAAGCTACGGTTCTCGGCTCCGGGCCGCTTCACACAGAGTCAATGAAGCGCTTTGCCGGCGGCCGGCAGCCGAGAGCCCACTACTGGCGGGCCACCGCGACTCGGTATTGCTCCTCGGCGGTGAGCAGGTGGTCGGCGTCTTCGGCGGCTTCGTCGACGTCGATCTGGACCCATCGAACGTGGCCCTTGAACCTGCTCGCAGCCGAGGTGTAGTCGTCGCTGACCGGTGTGGCGGTGTCATCGCCGACGTCAGTGGTCTCGTCGCCTGAGAAGATCATCGGCTGGGTGGCGTCGACCCGGCCGCGCCCGACGGGAGAGCCGTCGACGTAGAGGGTGGCCTCGCCCCCCTTCGCCAGTCCGCCGCCGTCGTAGGCGAACTCCATCCGCACCTGGTGGTCGCCGGGCGTGAGATCGGCGTCCCCGTAGATCTTGAACAGCTGCAGACCGAGCAGGTTGTAGCAGTAGGCAAGCCTGCCGTCGTGGACGTACAGGACCCAGCCGCCGAACCGACCACCCTGCGACACGATGACACCATCCGCGCCGGTGGCAGAGACCTCGACCTCCGCGGTGACGGAGTGACTCTTGTTCTTGAGGTTGATGACGCTGTTCTCGGAGAGTCGCCCCATGCCGCCGGAGATCTTCTGGGTGTTGCCCTTGATGAGCTGGGGGCGCCCAGCGAGGTCGGCGTTGAAGCGCTCGAACTTGCGGTCATCCAGCGGGAAGACGTTGTACTTCCCTGCCTCGATCATGAACAACCGCTGCAGGTGGCGCAGCCGGTCGGGGTGGTCGTGAGCTACGTTCCGGGCCTGTGTCCAGTCGTCCGGGGCATAGAGCTCCCAGATGTCGTCGTCGAGCTGAGGCAGCTTCTCACCGGACTTCCACGGGGTGGAGTGTCTGGTCACAGCGGTCCACCCCTGGTGGTAGATGCCGCGGTTGACGAACATCTCGAAGTACTGCGTCTCGTGACGTTCGGGCGCTCCGGCGTCATCAAAGGTGTACAGCATGCTGACGCCCTCGAGAGCGGCCTGCTGGATCCCGTGCACGAACGATGGGTGCGGCAGGTGCGCGGCTTCCAGGACCGTCGGCGCGACGTCGATGATGTGCGCGAACTGGCTACGGATCCCGCCGCCGGCCGAGATCCCGTTGGGCCAGTGGACGATAGCGCCGTTGCGGGTTCCGCCCCAGTGCGACGCGACCTGCTTGGTCCACTGGTACGGCGCGTTCATGGCGTGCGCCCAGCCCACGGCGTAGTGGTTGTTCGCGCGTGGCGTCCCGAAGTCGTCGATCCGGCTGGACATGAACTCGACGGTCTCGAGAGCGCTGAAGCCGTTCAGGGTGATCGCCTCGTTGAACGTGCCGTTGAGGGTGCCCTCGGCCGATGCGCCGTTGTCGCCGATGATCAGGTAGACGAGGGTGTCGTCCAGGACGCCCAACTCGCCGAGCGAATCGATCAGCCGTCCGACGTGCTCGTCGGTGTGCTCCAGGAATCCGGCGTACACCTCCATCTGCCGGGCCAGCACCGGCTTGAGGCCCTCAGGCATGTCCTCCCATGCCGGGATCTCCTCCGGGCGCGGGGTGAGCTCCGCGTCGACCGGGATCACCCCGGCCTGCCGTTGCCGCTCGACGCTCTCCTCGCGCAGCACGTCCCATCCGGCGTCGAAGCGGCCGGCGTAGCGGTCGGCGTACTCCTGGGGCACGTGATGCGGGGCGTGGGTGGCGCCGGGGGCGAAGTAGGCGAAGAACGGTTTGTCCGGCGCCAGGGCCTTCTGCTGGGTGATCCACGCGATCGCCCGGTCGGTCAGATCCTCGGTGAAGTGATACTCCTTGCCCTCTGTCCGCTCCGGCTCGATCGGGACCGTGTCCTGGTAGATCGCCGGGTCCCACTGGTTGGTCTCGGCGCCGATGAAACCGTAGAAGTGCTCGAAGCCTCCGCCCCCGGTCGGCCACGCATCGAAGGGTCCGATCGGGCTGGTCTGCCAGGCGGGGACCTCATGACACTTGCCGAACTGAGCCGTGGAATATCCGTTGAGCTTGAGGATCTCAGCCAGCGGGGCCATCGACTTCGGTCGTATCGAGCTGTACCCGGGCGCGGAGGTCGCGATCTCAGTGATGCCGCCCATGCCGACCGAGTGGGGATTGCGACCGGTCAGCAGAGCCTGCCGCGTCGGAGAGCAGAGCGCGGTGGTGTGGAACCTGGTGAAGCGCAACCCGTCCGCCGCCAGCCGTTCGAAGCTGGGCGTGTTGATGGGACCCCCGAACGCGGAGGAGGAGCCGAAGCCCGCGTCATCGACGAGCACGACCAGGACGTTGGGTGCCTCTGTGGGAGGACGCAGCGGCTCGATCGGCGGGTACGACGTGTCCGGGTCCTTTGCGTCGTACGTCGTGACACCGACATGAAGCGGATCGGGGATGGGCAGCACGGATCGCTGGATGACAGGGTTCATGTCGTTCCTCCGTGGTCGCCTGGCGTTCCGATTCGATGGACTGAGATCGGTTGAAGCTACGGCTCTCTGCTGCCGGCGACGTCACACAGAGTGGATGAACGAGCTCCGGCGGTGACGCGGCTTCAGCGGGTCGATCGAGGCCGGGTGAGTTTCACCAGATCTGCATGATGCGGAGGGAACCGTGCCGCGGATGAATGGGCCGCATGCGTGATCCCTTCACGGACCGTCTGACTGGACGGCGAGCTCGAAGGGCGCGGTAGGGCTCAGATCGAGTCGGAAGGACGGTCCGGAGTGCACTACGTCGATCGACTCCACCGCCTGGCCATCAACCAGGCGGACTGGTCCGTGAACCCCGACGGCGCGGGCGACGGGGAATGGCTCGTACCTACGCTGGACCCACGGACCTTGGCCCTGGTCCGGCTCGCAGCGCTGATCACGGTCGGTGGTGAGGTTCCCTCGTACGCCGCCGCGGCAGACATGGCCGTCGATGCCGGCGCCAGCGCCGCCGAGGTGGTCGACGTCCTGGTCGCGGTGCTGCCGGTGATAGGTGCCGCACGCGTGGTCGCGGCGGCGCCCCGCTTGGCGATGGCGCTCGGCTACGACACCGACGCGTTGGACCAGGCGTCGAGCAGTTGACCACCCCGCTATCCGCCGAGGAGTCCGACCGCGGTCGCCCGCTCCACAGCCTCGTTGCGCGAGGAGACCCCGAGCTTGCGATAGATAGATGCGACCTCCGAGCTCACTGTGTTGCGTGAGACGAACAGTCGCTCCCCGATCTCGGCGATCGTCAGGTGAGTCTGGAGGTAGGGCAGCAGCCGCAGCTCGGCGGGCGTGAGCGGCGGTCCCCCGGCAGCTGAGCTCCCGGCCCCCGACGCGAGAAGATCGCGGAAGTCGCCGACCTCGTCGACCAAGGTGCCGAGGTCGGGCCGGTGGCGGAAGATGTCGTCGATTTCGCGGAGCAGGTGGCGTGCCGTCGCAGGGTCGCTCCGCGCCAGATACACCTTGGCCATCAGGAGCCGGCTGCGCACAGCGAGGGTGGGGAAGGCGTAGGTGCAGCACGGACGAGCCCTCATCGCCTGGGTCAGATGCCGCTCCAGATCGGCGGCAGCACCGTTGTGCAGGGCGAGCCGAGCGGCAGCGGCAAACGCGAGCACACTTGGCGCATAGTCGTACATCAGGTACTCCTGGACGGGCGAGAGGGATCTCGCAACACCCTCTGCGGCCTCCTCCCACCGCCCGGCATCCATCGCCAGCAGGGCAAGAGACGCCTCGCCGTAGACGATGGTGTCGGTGTTGCCGAGCTCGGCTCCGGCCCGGGAGCTCTCGGCGAACAGGGCCGCCGCCCGCTCGATGTCTCCGGCAACCTGGTGCGCCTCCGCGGACAGGATGAGCGCGGTATCGCGCCACGGACTCCACACCGGTTCCTGAGCCGTTGCAGCATCGGCATCACGTCGCTGCTGAGCGACGCCGGAACGGCACATCACGGCTCGGAGCATGGATCGCGCGGACTCGAACGACGCGGTCCCGTCGACGAGTGCCATGTCGTAGACGGCATCATCGGCCAAGTCCGCCCACCTTTCGGCTTCCAACGGCTCGCCGGCAAGAACCGCGATCCACCCGGCCAGCACCATCAATGGCGGGTAGGAGGAGATCGTGCCTTCGCCGAGCGCGGCCAGCCACCGTTTGACGGTCGAGAGCTGGCCGACGCTGTAGGTCGGGAGAGTCAACTGGGTCACGAGCTGCACGCAGCGGTTGCGCTCAGAGGTGTTCAGCAGGTGCTCCAGCGCCATCACCGGGGAGCCGTTCGCCTCGTACCAGTCAGCGGCGGACAGGTGCAGCTTCATGACCGTGTCGGGCTCGACCCGGCGCAGCTCGCTGAGCAGGAACTCCCGGAACAGCGGGTGGTACCGAAACCAGTCCCGCTGGCGGTCCAGCGGGATCAGGAACGAGTTCACCGCCTCGAGAGTCCGCAGCTGGTCCTGGCTGCCGGTGATTCCGAGCAGCGCGTCGCACAAGGGGGCGTGCAGTCGGTCGAGCACCGCGGTACGGCGCAGGAACTGCTGGGTGGTCTGCTCCTGCTGACTCAGCGACTCGCGGTAGAGGTAGTCGGCGACATAGCGGTCGTCGCCGGACACGGTCCAACCCTCTTGGTCCGTGTCCCGGGCGATCATCGCCGCGAGCTGCAGGCCGACCGGCCATCCCTCGGTACGCTCGGTGACGAGCGAGGCGTGTTCCACGGTCAGCGGGACATCGGACATCGAGAAGATCTGCTCGGCACCGGCCGGCCCCAGGGCAAGGTCCGTCGCCTGTAGCTCGAGCATGTCTCCGGACGCACGCAGGCGGGACAGATGGGGTTGTTCGAAGCGGCTGGCCGTGACCAGCTGTGAGCCGGGCTGGATGCCGGTCATCACCACGCCCAGGACGTCGTGACACTCAGGGGACCGAAGTTCGTGCAGGTCATCGAGCATCAGGACGAAAGGTGCGGGACTCCTCCGGAACGCGGACGCGACCACCGGTGCTGCGCGGCCCAGGGCCGAGACGCCCACGCCACGGACGTCGGCGACCAGTCCGGCCCATGCCGGGAACATCCGAACGTACGCCGAGGCGAGGACCGCCAGCAGGATGCCGGGATCGTCGTCGAGACGGTCGAGCGAGACCCATCCGACGACCCGGTCTTCGGTCTGTGCCCACTCGTACATCAGGGTGGACTTCCCGTACCCCGCAGGCGCCGTGATCCCGGCCGCGCGCGCGGGACTGGCGCGGGCGGCCTCGATCAGCGGGGCGCGACTGACCATCCCGGGCCGTATCCGCGGCACCGACAGCTTGACGTCCAACAGCACCTCGTCGAGCCCGGCAGCCGGCCGCGTCCGCGAGGGACGACTCTCGGTCACTCTGGAAACGTACGTGGCGCGACCTGCGTGGCGCATCACCCAAACGGGGTGTAGGCCGTCCCGTCTGCCGTAGGTTCACCCGCTCCGTGGGAGGCGTCGCGGGCGGTCGTGCGATCTCATCCGACGATGAGACTTCGCCGAGCGACGTTGAGGTCCCCATGATGGCCACCGCGGACACCCTCCACCCGCGCCGTCGGCGATGGCTCGTCGTGCGCGGCCTGCTGAGCGCGTTCGTCTCGGCCTCGCTGATGGTGGTGGGCTATTACACGCTGCCGCTGGGAAGCATCTCGGACATCTCGGTCGCTGCCGAGCTGTCGGTCGGGGTCATCGTCCTGGTCGGCGTGGTCACCTGGCAGCTCAGCGCGATCGAACGCGCAACGTACCCTGCCATCCGGGCCATCCAGGCGCTCGCGGTGGCCACGCCGCTGTTCCTGCTCCTCTTCGCGGCCAGCTACTACGTCCTCAGCCTGGACGACCCGGCGACCTTCACCGAGACCCTGAGCCGCTCCGACGCGCTCTACCTGACCGTGACGATCTTCGCGACGGTGGGTTTCGGTGACATTGCCGCCGAGGCCGAGAGCGCCCGCCTGCTCGTCACCGTCCAGATGTTGCTCGACCTCGTGATCCTGGGTCTGGGCCTGCGGGTGTATGTCGGCGCCGTGAAGCGGGGCAAGGCGAACCCTGACGAGCAGGAGAGCTGAGCACCGCTTCCCGAAAGGTCGCTTTCACACGATGAGAGTGACGCGTGATCCCTGGCGCAGGGGTGGGATGAGCGTCCCGACAGCCGCCACAGCCGGTGCGGCTCAGCGTGACCCAGGAGGCACGAGCATGTCCGAGCAGACGACTCCGAACTACCGCGACCCCGTCCAGCTGGATGCCCCGCCACCGAGCGGGTGGGCGACTGGGTTCATCGTCTTCGCAGCCGTGATGATGATCTTGTCCGGCGGATTCCAGTCCTTCGTCGGTATGGCTGCGCTGTTCAAGAACGACATCTACGTCGCCACGCCCAACTACCTGCTCGAGCTCGACACGACCACCTGGGGATGGATCCACCTGTTGCTGGGCCTGCTCGTGCTCTTCGCCGGCTTCGCCGTGCTGTACGGCAAGGTCTGGGGTCGCACGATCGGCGTCGTCCTGGCCGTGCTCAGCGCCATTGCCAACTTCGCGTTCATCCCCTACTACCCGTTCTGGTCGATGCTGATCATCGCGCTCGACGTCTTCGTGATTTGGGCGCTCACGGCTCACGGGCGCGACATCACCCGCTGACCTGTCTGCGATGACCGTCCGGGTCGCCGATGCAGGACAGGAGATCCCATGAAGCACGCCGCCGACACTGCCTCCCGAGGGCCGCAGGCGAGGTCCTTTGCAGCGAGCCTGCTCCTGGGAGTCGCCACCCTCACCATCGCGATCGCCGGGATGAAGGCCATCGCCGACATCATCGGACCGGTCTTCATGGCGCTGGTCATCACGATCACGCTGCACCCGATCCGACTCCGGCTGGAACAAGGACGCCTGCCCGGATGGGTCACCTCCGTTCTCATGCTGGCCGCCGCTGTCCTCCTGCTGGCGGGGTTCGCCGTCGTCCTGATCGTGTCGGTCGCCCAGTTGGCCGCTCTCCTGCCCACCTACGCCGACCAGATCAGGGAGGGCGTCGCGAACGTCGGGAACACCTTGCGAGGCGCAGGCGTGAAACAAGGGCAGATCGATGCGGTGACCGATGCGCTCGATCCCGGGCAGATCATCGACGTCGCCATGTCGGTCCTGTCCGGAACCTTGGGGCTGCTCACCGACCTGTTCTTCCTGATCACCGTGCTGCTGTTCATCGCGTTCGACACGGACTCCACGCGCCACAGCATGAAGACCCTGGGTGGCCGGTTCCCGGACCCGGTCGCCGCGCTGGACAACTTCGCCCGTGGCACCCGCAGCTATATGGCGGTCTCGGCGAGCTTCGGGCTGGTGGTCGCGATCATCGACGGGATCGCCCTCCACCTCCTCGACGTCCCAGGTGCATTCGTGTGGGCGGTGCTGGCGTTCGTCACCAACTTCATCCCCAACATCGGGTTCATCATCGGGGTCGTCCCGCCAGCTCTGATCGCCCTGCTCGACGGCAGCCCCGGTGTGATGGCCACGGTGATCGTCGTCTACAGCGTCATCAACTTCGTGATCCAGTCCGTCGTCCAGCCGCGCGTCGTCGGTGACTCCGTCGGCCTCTCTCCCACGCTGACGTTCCTCTCGCTGGTGTTCTGGACCTGGGTGATCGGGCCGGTCGGCGCGCTGCTCGCGGTCCCGTTCAGCCTGCTCGCCAAATCTCTCCTGGTCGAGGCCGACCCGCGTGGTACGTGGGCCCTGCCCCTGATCTCGGGGAGACCTGAGCCCGAGACCGAGCCGCCTCCGGAGCCTGAACAGGCGCCCCCCGCCACGATTCAGCCCGAGGGAACGTCGAGATGAGCTCGAGATGGATCCGAACGACGAGGCGCCATCCTCGGACAGCCTGAAGTCCCCTGCCGCGGGCGCGAGAGACGAGCCGGGCCGGATGCCTGCCGTTCTGCGGGGGCGAGCGGCCCGATTGTCGAAGCGTCGGCCGGGACGGGTTCTGCTCCAGACCGTGGAGGGACTCGGGCGGATCGAGGTGTTCGACCGGGCGATGACGATCGCCGCGCAGTTCTTCACCTCGGTGCTCCCGGTGCTGATCCTGATCGCCACGCTCGGCGCGAACAGCGACTGGTTCGCCGACGGGATCCACATCCCCGAGCAGTCCCGGGAGGTCCTCGAGAACGCCGTCGAAGCCGGTGGTGCGACCTTCGGCATCGTCGGCGCGCTCTTCGTGCTCATCTCGGCGACCAGCCTGTCCCGTGCACTGACTCGTGCCTTCACCAGCATCTGGGGACTGCCGAGCCCATCGACGAACCTGGGCTCGGCATGGCGGTGGCTGGCAGTGGTCCTAGTGCTCGCGCTCTCGTTGGTCATCGTGCGCGCTGCGGGCGAGCCGCTCGAAGGCTTGCCCCCTCGGGAGGTGTGGCCACGCTTGATGTCACTCACCTGGGACATCTGGGTCGCAACGTTCGTCCCGTGGGTGCTGCTCGCCGGCGCGGTCCGTGCCCGGATGCTCGTTCCTGGGGCGTTGTTCTTCGCCGCATTGATGATCGCTGTTCGTCCAGCAACCCAGGCGTGGCTTCCGGGAGCACTCGAGACCAGCGCCGACCGGTATGGGGCGATCGGCGTCGCCTTCACCTATCTGACGTGGCTGTACGTCGTGTCCTTCGGCTTCCTGACCACGGCGCTCGTGGGTCAGGTGATCGCGACGGCTCCCGGAAGACTCGGTCGTCGTGTCCGGGGAGGGCCCCGGCACTTCACCCAGACAGAGTGATGAGACCGGTCGCTGTGCTCTCTACGCTAGCCGAGACCCCGCCCACCCGGAGGCTCGTCGCATGGGAACCTTGGCTGTCTCTGCAGTCCTCGCGACCATCGTGGTGTGGTGCGTGCTCGCTGGCCGGCTGCAGGCGCGAGGTCTGACCGCTCCGATCGTGTTCGTCGCGGCCGGGTGGTTCTTCGCGGATGTGCTCGGCCTGCTCGACCTCGAGGTCGAGCCCGAGCTGGTCAGGGTCATCGCCGAAGTCACCCTGGTCTGGGTGCTCTTCGCGGACGCGTCGCGGGTTCGGCTGGGACAGCTCCGGCGCGACCTGAGCACGTACGCTCGGCTGCTGGGGATCGGTCTGCCGCTGACGATCGCCGCCGGCGTGGGTGCCGCGATGATCGTGCTCGGTTTCGACCTGTGGGCGGCGCTCCTGGTCGCCGCAGCGCTGGCCCCGACCGACGCCGCGCTCGGGGCTCCGGTCATGTCCAACCCGCACGTGCCGGAGAAGGTGCGGCGAGCATTGAACGTGGAGAGCGGGCTCAACGACGGCATCGCGACGCCGATCGTGCTGGTCGCCATCGCCGGAGTCGCGGCCGATCAGGGGATCATCGGCGTCGAGAGCCCCGGCGGTGCCGTCCTCTCCCTGCTGGTCGGTCTGGTTGTGGGCCTCGTCGTCGGTGGCCTGGGTGGCTGGATCACCAGACTCGCTCGTGAGCGCGACTGGCTTTCCGCAGAGCTCGCCGGTCCCGCCGTCCTCGCCCTCGCCCTGCTCGCCTATGCGGCGGCTCTGACGATGGACGGCAATGGTTTTGTCGCCGCCTTCGTCGGGGGCCTGGTCTTCGGGAACGTCGCTGGGCCCAGCGGCGAGAAGGAGGTCTACTTCGTGAGCCAGTCCGGGGACATGGCCGCCATGGTCAGCTGGCTCGTCTTCGGCGCGCTGGCCGTGCCGGTCATCCAAGACCAGTGGGACTGGACGATGCTGGGCTACGCCGTACTCAGCCTGACCATCGTCCGGATGCTCCCCGTCGCGATCGCGCTGCTCGGAACCGGGTTCGACCGGTTCAGCGTCGCGTTCGTCGGCTGGTTCGGACCCCGCGGTCTGGCCTCCGTCATCTTCGCCCTGATCGCGCTCGAAGACCTGCACGGAGCCGGCGCGGATGCCGTCGCGGTCATCTCCCTCACTGTCCTGCTCAGCGTCCTGGCTCACGGTCTCAGCGCTGTCCCCTTGGCGAAGCGGTTCGCCGTGACACGCCCCAGGTCAGCCTCGCCCGAGCTGAACCAGCCGTCCCGGCAGGCTGAAGGTGATACGCCTCGAGGTGGCCGCTCGCGCTGATCGTATGGGTAAACGGGCCGCCGGTGCCGATGACGAGGCACTGTTGCGCGGCCCGTACGTAAACCATCGTCTCGGGGCTCGGGGCTCGGGGCTCGGGGCTCGGGGCTCGGGGCTCGGCGATCGGCGATCGGCGATCGGCGGTTCACATCGTCTGGATGACGCCCAAGGCCTCGATGGGCCGGACGCTGAGTCGTCGGAAGGAGGGATGATGTCCCACCCGTCGATCTCGGCGCGGTCGTGCTGCTGTGGGGACACAACGTCTCCGTGGACCGACTGTGGTGGTCCCTACTGGTCCTGGGACTCCTCGCGTGCCTGCAGGTCCTGGTCGGGGCCGGCCGTGGGATCCGGTCATCTGATCGCCTCGCTGCGTCGCTGGACGAAGATCGACGGGCCGAGCCCGGTGCCGAACATCGCCCGGACGCTCGAGGCGATGGACGCGGCCGGCGTCGACCTCGGGCTGATCGCCGCCTGGTCGGCGCCGCACCAGCCGCCGCTCATCAGCAACGACGAGGTCGCCGGCTGGGTCCAGGAGCATCCGGACCGCTTCGCCGCCCTGGCCGCGGTCGACCTGAACCGGCCGATGGAAGCCGTCCGTGAGCTGCGCCGATGCGTCGACGATCTCGGCTTCAAGGGCCTGAGGGTCGTGCCGTGGTTGTGGGAGGCCGCGCCGACCGACCGGCGCTACTACCCCCTGTATGCCGCCTGCGTGGACCTCGGCGTTCCGTTCTTCACTCAGGTCGGCCACACCGGACCGCTGCGTGCCTCCGAGACCGGTCGGCCCATCCCGTACATCGACCAGGTCGCCCTCGACTTCCCAGAGATGGTCATCGTCTGCGGCCATGTGGGTTATCCCTGGACCGAAGAGATGGTCGCGGGGGCTCGCAAGCACGAGAACGTCTACATCGACACCTCGGCCTACACCTCGAAGCGTCTTCCGGCCGAGCTGGTCAGGTTCACGAAGACGAGCACGCCCGCCGCGGCGCTCGACGGCCTCGACGAGCTCGAGCTGGCTCCCGCGACGCAGGAGGCCTACCTCGGCGGCAACGCCCAGCGCCTGCTCGACCTCGACGGGCGGACGTGATCCGGACCAGCCTCAGCGGCTGGCGATGACTCCGCCGTCGACGGGAATCACGGCTCCGGTGATGTAGGTGCTGTCGGGGCCGGCGAGGAAGACGGCGATGCCAGCCATGTCCTGAGGGCGCCCGATGCGCCGGAGCGGGATCTGCTGGGCGATCGCGTCCTCGCCCACCGCGAGCAGACCGGCGGTCATCTTCGACTCGAACAGGCCTGGGGCGATGGCGTTGACCAGTACGTCGGGGGCGAGGGTCGCGGCGAGCTGCTGGGTGAGCAGGTGGACGGCCGCCTTGCTGGCGCTGTAGGAGAAGTTGTTGAACCCCGGGGCGGGCGCGCGGAGCCCGTCCACGCTCCCGATGTTGACCACGCGAGCGGGGTCGTCCGCCATGGATGCCGCCCGGAGGAGCGGGAGCAGAGCCTGGGTCAGGCCGAAGACGCCCTTCACGTTGACGTCCATCACCCGGTCCCAGGCGGCGGCGGGGAACTCCTCCAGAGGTGCGCCCCAGTTGGCGCCGGCGTTGTTGAACAGCGCGTGCACCGCCAGCTCACGTTCGGTGACGTGGGCGGCGAGCGCCTGGACCCCCTCGTCGGTGGACAGGTCGGCGGTGAACGAGCTGATCTCCCCCAGCGGAGACAGCTCGCTCACGGTGGCGTCGAGATCTGCCTGCTTGCGGCTGCTGATGTAGACCTTGGCGCCGGCAGAGAGGAGGCCGGTGGCCAGCATCTTCCCGATGCCGCGGCCGCCTCCGGTGACGACGATGGTCTTGCCCTCGAGGGGCTTGTGGCCGGTGTGCATGTGGATCTCCTGTGTGGTCGTGAGGTGGTCGGCGGCCGGTGTCAGCGACCCGTGAAGATCGCGTCCCGGCGCTCGACGAACGACTGCAGGCCCTCGGCGCCGTCGGCGGTCGAGAGTAGCCTGCTGATGTCCGGGCGGAGCCGCTCGATCGCGGCCGCCTCGCCGGAGTCCCGGGCCAGGTGGGCGGAGGCCAGGGCCGTGCGTACGCCCAGAGGGGCCGATTTCTCGGCGATCGCGGTGGCGATCTCGATCGCCCGCTCCAGCGCGGTTCCGGCGTCGGGCTGCACCTCCTGGACGAGCCCGATCCGCAGAGCCTCCTCCGCGCCGAACTCCTCACCGGTGAGGATCCAGCGCATCGCGTTGCCCCAGCCGGCCTGCTGCACGAAGCGGAACGTGGCGCCGCCGAAGGGGTAGATGCCGCGACGGATCTCGAACTGGGAGAAGCGGGCGTCGGCCGCCGCGACCCGGATGTCGGCCGCGAGCAGGAGCTCGATGGCGAGGGTCATCACCCAGCCCTGCGCGGCGGCGACGACCGGCTTGGTCCAAGGGCCGTCCAGGCGCCACGGGTCCCGCCCGCCTTCCGGAACGCCGAGCTCGCCCGTCATCAGCGCCTCACCGACGTCGACGAGGTCGAGGCCGCCGGTGAAGTGGTCGCCGTGGGCGAACAGCACGCCGCACCACAGCTCGTCGTCGGACTCGAGGAGCCCGTACGCCGCGGCCAGCTCGTTCAGCATCGCCTTGGTGAACGCGTTGCGCTTCTCCGGACGGTTCAGCCCCATCAGCAGCACCCGTCCGCGGCGCTCCACGGTGACGGCGGGACGCTCAGTTTCCTGCATGGCTCGTTCTCCTCGAAGTTAGTTTCATGATTGAACTCACTCGACGCTAGCGGCAGCGGGCCCGTCGCGGCAAGTCCGTCCAGTGATAAGACTGATAGGCTGGCCAGGTGAGAAGGAAGTCGTTCGGCACCTGGCCGTGCTCGATCGCGCGGACAGTCGACCTGCTCGGAGACGCGTGGACGATGCTCGTGCTGCGCGAGCTCTTCTACGGAGAGACCCGCTTCGACGGGTTCGCGACCGCGCTGGGCATCCCGCGCAGTACGTTGACCAACCGGCTCGGTCTGCTGGTCGACGAGGGCCTGGTCGACCAGCGCGAGTACCAGGTGGACCCGGTCCGCCACGAGTACGTGCTCACCGACAAGGGTCGCGACTTCTTCGGTGTGATCGCCGCGATCAACGCCTGGGGTGACCGCTGGCTGAGCGGCGAGGAGGGTGTGCCGGTCGTCATGCGGCACGAGTCTTGCGGTCATGATCTCGACGCCACGGTCGTGTGCGGCAGCTGTGACGAGCCGGTCCGCCTCGACGCTGTCAGCGTCCGACCCGGCCCCGGCTACCCCGCGCGCGTGGCGAGCAGGCCCGACGTCATCGAGAGGTTCGAGAGGGCTTCGCGGACGGGCTAGCGCCCATGTAGTCACACAGGGATGCTCCCGGGGGTTTACCCGGTAAGGGGGACGACGAGGGTCCGACGGCGTGTGACGCTCGAAGCTCCGCCCTCGACCATCGGAGCCCTTGTCATGCCGAAACGCCCTGACGCTCACGCTCGGACGATGTTGCCGATCCCGGACCGACCGGCCACGGGGCACACGACGTACGACGCCAAAGATCCGGACACCGTCTATCCGCCGATCGAGCCGCTGCTCCCGCCGGACGGCGCGCCCAACGTACTCGTCGTCCTTCTCGACGACGTCGGCTTCGGAGCCTCGAGTGCGTTCGGCGGACCGTGTGCCACACCGGTCGCCGAGCGGCTGGCCGGCAACGGGCTGCGCTACAACCGGTTCCACACCACCGCGCTCTGCGCGCCGACCCGGCAGGCGCTGCTGACGGGCCGCAACCACCACTCCGTCGGGATGGGTAGCATCACCGAGACGGCCACCTCGGCGCCCGGCAACAGCTCGGTGCGGCCCAACGCCAAGGCGCCGCTCGCGATGACGCTCAAGCTCAACGGGTACTCGACGGCGCAGTTCGGGAAGTGCCACGAGGTCCCGGTCTGGCAGTCGTCGCCGCTCGGCCCGTTCGACGCCTGGCCCTCGGCCGGCGGAGGGTTCGAGAAGTTCTACGGCTTCATCGGCGGCGAGAACAACCAGTGGGACCCCGCGCTCTACGAAGGCACCACCCCGATCGAGCCGCCGGCGACGGCCGAGGAGGGCTACCACCTCACCGAGGACCTCGCCGATCACGCCTGTGCCTGGATCCGCCAGCAGAAGGCGCTGATGCCCGACCGGCCCTTCTTCGCGTACTTCGCGCCGGGCGCGACCCACGCGCCGCACCACGTGCCGCCGGAGTGGATCGAGAAGTACGCCGGGAAGTTCGACGAGGGCTGGGACGTCCAGCGGGAACGTACCTTCGCTCGGCAGAAGGAGCTGGGCGTCATCCCCGCCGACACCGAGCTCACCGCCCGCCACGACGAGATCCCGGCATGGGACGACATGCCGGACGAGCTGAAGCCCGTGCTCGCCCGTCAGATGGAGGTGTACGCCGGCTTCCTCGAGCACACCGACCACCACGTCGGCCGCGTGATCGACACCATCGCCGACCTCGGCGTACTCGACAACACGATCGTCTATTACATCATCGGCGACAACGGCGCCTCCGCCGAAGGAACCGTCAACGGCGCCTTCAACGAGATGGCCAACTTCAACGGGATGGCGGCGCTGGAGACGCCCGAGTTCATGCGGGCGAAGATGGACGAGTTCGGGTCACCGAGCTCCTACAACCACTACTCGGTCGGCTGGGCGTGGGCGATGAACTCGCCGCTGCAGTGGACCAAGCAGGTCGCCTCGCACTGGGGCGGCACCCGCAACGGCACCATCGTGCACTGGCCGGACGGGATCGACGACCCGGGCTCGGTGCGTTCGCAGTTCAGCCACGTCATCGATCTGGCGCCGACCATCCTCGAAGCGGCCGGACTGCCCGAGCCCGCCATGGTCAACGGCGTCCAGCAGTCGCCGATGGAGGGGACGAGCATGCTCTACACCTTCCGCGGTGCGAGCGAGCCGGAGCGGCACGACCTGCAGTACTTCGAGATGTTCGCCAACCGCGGCGTCTACCACCAGGGCTGGAGCGCGGTCACCAAGCACCGCACCCCGTGGGTGATGGTCGGCGGAGACCTGCCGGCGTTCGACGACGACGTGTGGGAGCTGTACGAAGGCACCACCGACTTCAGCCAGGCGAGGGACCTCTCGGCGGAGCACCCCGAGAAGCTCGCCGAGCTGCAGCGGCTCTGGCTGATCGAGGCCGTGAAGTACGGCGTGCTGCCGATGGACGACCGCACCAGCGAGCGGCTCGAACCCACGATGGCCGGCAGGCCGACGCTCGTCCGAGGGACCACCCAGCTCTTCTTCCCCGGCATGGGCCGGCTGTCGGAGAACAGCGTGGTCAGCATCAAGAACAAGTCGTTCTCCGTCACTGCCGAGGTGACGATCCCGGACGCCGGCGCCGAGGGCGTGATCATCGCCCAGGGCGGCCGGTTCGGCGGCTGGACGTTCTTCGCGAACGACGGCCGGCTCAAGTTCGTCTACAACGTGCTCGGCATCCACGAGTTCCCCGTCGTCGCCGACTCCCTGCTCGGAGCCGGGACCCGTCAGGTCCGGGTCGAGTTCGCGTACGACGGCGGTGGGCTCGCGAAGGGAGGCGACGTCAGGCTCTTCGACGACGGCAAGCCGGTGGGGTCGGGCCGGGTGGAGATGACCCAGCCGATGGTCTTCTCGGCCGACGAGACCACCGACATCGGCTACGAGTCGGGTACGACGGTCTCCTCGGACTACACGAGCCGGACGAGCCGGTTCAGCGGCAAGATCGCCTGGGTCCAGATCGACCTCGGGGACGACGTCCACGACCACTACATCGACCCGGACGAGCGGTTCAGGATCGCGATGGCGCGTCAGTAGGTCTCCGCGTCGCAGCCCATCGGACCCACGTCACCCTGTGGGTCCGGTGGGCTTCTGCGTGCGCCCGAACCAATCCGACAGGCGACCAGACAGGCTTGTGCGGTATGCACTGTTCCAGGCCTCTACCGGGGCGTCTTGCATGGTGACGCACCTCACCTCGGGTTCTAGCGTCACGGGAAAGACATTCCCTCTGGAGGTTCCCATGGGATCAACCATCGAGCACGACGACTACGCACTCAGTCGCGTGCCGCAGGACAAGCGCTACCACTGGTTCTCGATCGCAGTTCAACGGTTCGGCATGCTCAGCTCCCTCGCGAGCTTCCTCATCGGTGCCACCCTCGGGTTCGGCATGAGCTTCTGGAACGCCGTCCTGGCCATCACCCTGGGCGCGGTGATCTTGGAGATCCTCACCATCTTCACGGGCATCGCCGGCCAGCGTGAGGGCCTCTCCACCTCGGTGCTGGCCCGCTGGACCGGCTTCGGCCGCGCCGGCTCGTCGGTCATCGGCCTGGCCATCAGCATCAGCGCGATCGGCTGGTTCGGCATCCAGAACGCGGTCTCCGCGCAAGGCCTGACCAACCTCATCGGCGTTCTCCCGCTGTGGGGCTGGGCGCTCGTCTTCGGTCTGGCGGTCACCGCGATCGTGGTGTTCGGGTTCGAGAAGATGGCCTGGACGGCGTACATCACCGTGCCTGCCTTTCTCGTGCTCGCCGGCTGGTCGATCGTGGTCGAGCTCTCGCGCCACGACTTCGGCGACCTGCTCTCGGCGGCGCCTGCCGGGCCGCAGCTGAGCCTGATCCAGGGCACCTCGATCGTCGCCGGCGGCTTCATCGTCGGTGCCGTGATCACCCCGGACATGAGCCGGTTCAACCGGACGCCCGGGGACGTGGTCAAGCAGACCGTCGTCGGCATCTCGGTCGGCGAGTACGTCATCGGCCTCATCGGTGTGCTGCTCGCCCTCGCGCTGCGTACCAACGACGTGATCGCGATCGTCACCTCGACCTCGGGCTTCCTGGGGACACTGGTGATCATCGCCGCCACCTTGAAGATCAACGACTGGAACCTCTACGCGGCCTCGTTGGGCATTGTGAACTTCCTCGACCAGGCCTTCGGCTGGCGTGTGCACCGCGGCGCGGTGACCCTCTTCGTCGGCATCGCTGGCTCGATCGCAGGAGCTGCGGGCATCCTCAACAGCTTCACCGACTTCCTGATCCTGCTCGGCGTCATCTTCCCGCCGATCGCCGGCATCATGGTCGCGGAATACTTCATCGCCCGCACCTGGCGCGGCGAGCTCGACAGCTCCAGAGTCGTAGGCGAGCTGCCGGCCACCGCACCCACGTGGGTGCCCGCCAGCCTGGTGGTCTGGGCCGCCGCCTCGCTCATCGGTCACTACGTCACCTGGGGAATCCCCTCGATCAACTCGGTGATCGCAGCGCTCGTGCTGTACGTCGGCGCGGCGAAGCTCGGCCTCGTCCGCGGGCACGGTGTCTCGCGAACCCACCCGACCGAACCCACCGCTTCCGTTCCCGCCGGCGCCTGAGCCGGCGACCCACCTCGAGCAAGGAAAGACACATGTTGAGACTCGGTATCGACGTCGGAGGCACCAACACCGACGCCGTCCTGATCGACGGGCAGCTGGTGCTGGCCGCGACCAAGGCGCCCACCACGTCCGACGTCACGACCGGCATCGTCACGGCGATCGGTCGGCTGCGGGAGGAAGCCGGGTTCGACCCGGCGGACGTCGCCGCGGTGATGATCGGCACCACCCACTTCATCAATGCCCTCGTCGAAGGGTCCCGGCTCGCGCCGACGGCCGCCATCCGGTTCGGGCTCCCGGCCACCAGCGCGCTGCCGCCGCTGGTCGACTGGCCCGCGGCGCTGTCGAAGACCATCGGCGGACACAGCTACCTGTGCCACGGCGGTCACGAGTACGACGGGTCGCGGATCGCCGACCTCGATGAGCAGGAGTTCCGTGACGTCCTCGACAAGGCCGTCCAGGGTGGCGCCCGCTCGTTCGCGATCTCCTCGGTCTTCTCCCCCGTCAACGCCGAGTTCGAGCTGAGGGCCGCCGAGATCATCGCCGAGCAGCTGCCGGGTGCCCCGGTGAGCCTGTCGCACGAGATCGGGCGAATGGGTCTGCTCGGCCGCGAGAACGCGACGATCATCAACGCCGCTCTGCGGGAGCTGGCCGAGAACGTGACCACCGGCCTGACCGAGACGGTGCTCGGCGCCGGCATCCAGGCGCCGGTCTTCCTCAGCCAGAACGACGGCACCCTGATGGACGTCGACCACGCCCGTCGGTACCCGGTGGCCACCTTCGCCTCCGGGCCGACCAACTCGATGCGCGGCGCCGCGTTCCTCTCCGAGCAGAGCTCGTGCGCCGTCGTCGACATCGGCGGCACCACGACCGATGTCGGCATCCTGCAGAACGGCTTCCCGCGCGAGGCGTCGACCGACGTCGCGGTCGCCGGCATCCAGACCAACTTCCGGATGCCCGACGTGCTCTCGGTCGGCATCGGCGGCGGCAGCCACGTCGGCTCCGGTCCGATCCCCGAGGTCGGCCCGCAGAGCGTCGGCTACCGGCTCACCCAACAGGCCCTGGTCTTCGGCGGCGACCAGCTCACCGCGACCGACCTGGCCGTGGCCGCCGGGCGTGCTGACATCGGCGACGCCGCCCGCGTCGCCCACCTGGACCCCGCCGTCGTACGGGCCGCGCTCGACGGTGTCGCCGGACGGATCGCCGAGGTCGTCGACCGGATGCGGCTCTCGGCCGAGCCGATCCCCGTGGTCGCCGTCGGCGGCGGCAGCATCTTGGTGCCCGAGCAGCTCGACGGCGCCTCGGTCGTCGTGCGGCCCGAGCACTACGCGGTCGCCAACGCCATCGGCGCGGCCATCGCCGAGGTCGGCGGCGAGGTCGACCGAGTCTTCTCGGTCGAGCCCGGCCGGCGCGACGCCGTGCTGGACGAGGCCCGGCAGGAGGCCGTCGACCGCACGGTCGCGGCCGGCGCCCGCCCGGGATCGGTGCGAGTCGTCGACATCGAGGAAGTACCCCTGGCGTACCTGCCGGGAAACGCCACCCGGATCCGGGTCAAGGCGGTCGGAGAGCTGAGCCTGGGAGGCAACGATGCGTGAGATCACCCCACTGGATCTGCCGGACATGGCGCGCGGCGCCGCGGTCCTCGGCACCGGCGGCGGCGGCGACCCGTACGTCGGCCGCCTCCTCGCCCAGCAGGCGCTGCTGCGCCACGGGCCGGTGCAGCTGGTCGACCCGATGGAGATCGACGACGATGCCGTCGTCATCCCGACGGCCTTCATGGGCGCCCCGACGGTCATGCTGGAGAAGCTGCCCTCCGGGGCGGAACTGACCGCTGCCCTCCAGGCCCTCGAGCAGCTGATCGGCAAGAAGGCCGCCTACACCGTCTCCATCGAGGCCGGCGGGCTCAACTCGCTGATCCCGTTCGTGGCGGCGGCCGAGCTCGGTCTCCCGCTCATCGACGCCGACGGCATGGGCCGGGCCTTCCCGGAGCTGCAGATGCTGCTGCCGACGCTGGGCGGCGTCTCCGCCACCCCGATGGCGATCGCCGACGAGCGCGGCAACGCGGTCAGCCTCGAGACGGTCTCCAACGGCTGGGCCGAGCGCTTCGCTCGCGGCGTGACCATCGAGATGGGCTGCAGCGCGGCGGTGAGCCTCTACGTGCTGACCGGTCGACAGGTGAAGGACATGATGGTGCACGGCACCATGACGCTGTGCCAGCGTCTGGGTGCCGCGATCCGTGAGGCCGGCGAGGCACACCGCGACCCGGTGGCCGCCGCCACCGAGGTGATGGGCGGGCGCGTGGTCTTCCGCGGGAAGATCGTCGATGTCCAGCGCGGCACCCAGGGCGGGTTCGCCCGCGGGGAGGCGGTCCTCGACGGGCTCGCCGACGACCTCGGCTCGCGCATGGAGGTGGCCTTCCAGAACGAGAACCTCGTGGCGAGCCGTGACGGCGAGGTCGTGGTGAGCGTGCCGGACCTGATCTGCCTGCTCGACACCGACACCGGTGAGCCGGTGACCACGGAGACGCTGCGCTACGGCCTGCGGGTCAGCGTGGTCGCCGCCCCTTGCGACCCGCGCTGGCGCAGCACCGAGGGGCTCGCACTGGCCGGACCTGCGTACTTCGGCTACGACCACGAATACGTTCCGGTCTGACGCGCTTGATGCGATCATCGGCGGATGACCGAGATGTCGTACGACGTGCTCCGCGCGATCAGCGCGGAGCACGTCGACGCGCTCGCGTCCGGCGCGACCCTGCTCGGGTCGGGCGGGGGTGGTGACGTCGCGCTCGGTGCACTGCTGCTTCGGCGCATGCTCGAGCGAGAGGGTGCCGAGCCGGTGCCGGTGATCGCCTCCGACGAGCTCCCGGTCGACGCGCTCGTCGTCCACGCCGGCGTCGGCGGGGCGCCGGACGTGCTGGCCGAGCGGCTGGTCGATCCCGACGACTGCGCCCGGGCCGTCGAGGCCGTCGTCGCTCAGACCGGCGGTCGACTGGCGGCGGTCGGGGTGATCGAGATCGGTGGTCTCAACGCGCTGATGGGCGTGATCGCCGCCGCTCGCCTGGGCGTCCCGGTGATCGACGGCGACCTGATGGGGCGGGCCTTCCCGCGCCTCGACCAGGCGACCCTCACGGTCGCCGGACACCCGATCGCGCCGATGGCCCTTGTCGGACCCCTCGGCGACACGGTCCTGGTCACGCGCTCGTCCGCGGCTGCGGCGCAGGCACTGATGGTGTCCTCGGCGGCGGCCTTCGGGGGCGCGGCGACGTTGGCGATGTTCCCGACGACGGCGGGCACGCTGGTCGAGCACGGCGTACGCCGCAGCCTCAGCGTCTGCGTGGGCCTCGGACGTGCGTTCCTCGCGGTCGACGCCGACGCACCCGCGACCGTCGCGGCCGAACAGATCGGCGGCAGGTTGCTCTGCGAAGGGCGGGTCGACCAGGTCCGGCCGCGGGAGGGCCGGGTGCCGGGCAGCATCACCCTCATCGACCGTCACACCGGCGGGGTCGTGCGGGTCGACCACCTCGAGGAGTATCTCGCGGTCACCATCGACGGCAGGACCGTCGTCAGCGCGCCCGAGGTCATCGTGGCGCTCGACCATCGAGCCCGCTGCCCGATCCGGACCGACGAGGTGCGGCTCGGGCAGTCGCTCGCGCTGGCCACCCTGCCTGCGCTGCACGACTGGCCGTCGGAAGTGGCTGCGGCCGTCGGCCCGGCCGGATTCGGCCTCCGCGTCGAGGAGCCGGCGTGATGAGCCTGCCGAGTGTCGCCGACCTGCTCGCCGAGCCCATCCTCGCCGACGCCCTGGTGGTGGCGGGGAGCGAAGGACTGGAGCGTGAGGTCGCCGACGTGCGGTGGTGGACGGGCGAGTCGACCCCCGTCCAGGACCAGCTCGTGGTGTGCGGGGCTGAACCGGTCACCCCGTCGTACCGTCTCGATGCGCTGGTGCGCAGGACCGGGGAGGCAGGCGCCGCCGGTCTCCTCGTCGTCGGTGCGTCCGTGAGACCGCTGCTCTCGAGCCTCCGGCTCGCCGACCGCTTGCAGATCCCGGTCCTCTGGCTCGATGACGCCGAGCCGGTGATCATCGTCCAGGAGCTGACTCCCCGCGTACGCGCGCCGGAGCTCGTCCGCGCCCGAACCGTCGACCGGCTGCTGCGCCAGCTGGCGCCACGCCACACCGGGCAGGACATCGTGGCGGCGGCCGAGGGGGTGCTCGAGGCGCCGCTCGCGCTGGTGACCTCGGACGGTACGAACCTGCTCGGGTCACCCATCGAGCTCGACGAGACCTTGCACCTCGACCGACCGGTGGCGCAGCGTGGCCGGGCCGTCCTCGTGCACCCGGTTCTCGACCCGGACGCGAACCGACCTGCGGCATGGCTCGCGTGCCGGGTCGAGCGGGCGGCCGAGTCGCGGATGGGGTTGCTGGCGGCGGGGCTCGCCATCACCGAGCCTTTCCTGCGTTCCTGGCTCACCGCCCAGCGTGCGCATGCCGATCGCGATGTCCTCTTCCGAGCCCGCCTGCTGTCGGAGGTCCTCTCCGGGCGCGACTCGGTGAGCCGAGACGTCGTCGAGGGCGCGGTCTCGGTCGGGTGGCAGCTGCCTGAGTGGCATGTGGGGCTCCACCTCTCCTGCGACGACCCGACGGCGAGCGACCAGCAGGCGGCTGCGCCGGAGCGGTTGCGCGCCGCGCTCGGCGAGCACGGCATCACCCTGACGGAGGCGGTCGACCGCGGGGACGGCTGGGCGCTCTGGAGCAGCGACGAGGCCGAGCCCGGGGCCGCCGACGCTCGGGCGCTGCTGCGGGCCGTACGTCTGGCGACGGCGGCTCTGCCGCGCGAGTGGGGGATGGTTGTGGGCATCGGGCGCCCGCATCGCGGGCCCGGCGGACTGGCGGAGACACTCGCGGAGGCGCGCGACGCCGCCTATCTCGCCTCGAGTCACGACTTCCGGCCGGCGGTGGAGCACTCCGACGAGCTCGGCGTCGCGCGGCTGCTCGCGACCTGGCAGCAGTCGGCGGTGACGCGCGCGTTCGCCGAGACCGCGCTGGCACCGCTCCGCTCGAACGAGTCTCTGATGGCCACCCTGCGCGCCTATCTCGAGAGCGGTGGCTCGGTCGTCCTCGTCGCCGAGGCGCTGGGCGTCCACCGCAACACCGTCACGGCACGTCTGCAGCAGATCCGGGATCGGCTCGGCGTCGACTTGGACGACCCGAGCCAGCGGCTCGCGCTGCAGGTGGCCTGCCGGTCGACGGGAGCCTGACCGGCGCGACCGTGCAGTCCGCCCACCTGGTGGTGCCCGGTCGGGCAGGACGCACATTCCGGAGGACCCGCTGCGTCCCTAGCGTCGAGTCATCCACCCGAGACCGCACCTCAGGTCGACAGCGGGTGGAACTCAACCCAAGGAGACGAGATGCACATCCGGGTCATCCTGCCGATCATCGGCGACAGCCTGATCGATCATGTCCGTTCCGAGGTCGCCGAATGGGCAGCCCCCGACACGAAGGTCGATGCGGTGGTGCTGGAGCGCGGCACCGCGAGCATCGAGTCGGAGTACGACGAGGCGCTGGCCGCGCCCGGCATCCTCGACCAGATCGCCCGAGCAGCCGAGGACGACGTCGACGCCGTCTTCATCAGCTGCTTCGGTGACCCCGGTGTGCACGCCGCCCGGGAGATCATCGACGCACCGGTGGTCGGCGGCTTCGAGCCGGCCGTGCTCACCGCGCTCAGCCTCGGCGAGCACGTCGGCATCATCACGGTGCTCCCCAACGTACTGCCGATGCTTCGGTCGCTCGCACGCCGCTACGCCATCCAGGACCGCATCGGCACGATGCGCGTCATCGACATGCCTGTGCTCGGCCTGGAGGATCGGGACCTGCTGCTGCAGCGGCTGGAGGAGCAGGCCGTCGACGCGATCACCTCCGGCGAGGCCGACGTCATCGTGCTCGGTTGCACCGGCATGCTCGGCGTGGCTGCCGAGCTGCAGGAGCGGTTGGCAGCGGCCGGCATGAAGGTGCCGGTCGTCGACCCGACCGGGGCCGCCGTCACCTGGCTCGAGAGCTGCGTCCGGCTCGGCGTCACGCCCAGCCGGACGACGTACCTGCCGCCGCCGGCCAAGGACCGTTCGGCGTGAACGACGTGCCCGGGTTCGTCGACGGACTGAGAGTCGGGGTGCCGGCCACGCTGCGCGGACTGTGGGTCACCTTCCTGACTCCGTTCGGCCTCGAGGCCGCCTCCGGTAGCGGGGCGGACTGGATCGGCGTGGATCTCCAGCACGGGGACCTCGACGCCGCCCAGCTCGCCCCGCTCCTGCGGGTCGCCGACGTGCCGGTGCTGGCCCGGCTGGGATCCCACGACCCGGCCGCGCTCGCTCGGGCGATCGACGCCGGCGTGGACGGCGTCATCGTGCCGACGGTCGAGTCGGCTGCGGAGGCCGAGCGTCTCGTCGCCGCGGCCCATCTGCCGCCACGCGGACGGCGCAGCGGCGGGCTGGCCCGTGCTGGGCTGGTCGGCGCGCCGGAGCGCCCCCTGCTGCTGCCGATGGTCGAGACCCGCCAGGGTCTGGAGGCCGCCGACGAGATCGCGGCGACGCCCGGGATCGACGGCATCTTCGTCGGGCCCTACGACCTCGCTCTCTCGCTCGGGGAACCGGTGCGCTCGGAGAAGGTGCTGGACGCCATCCGCGAGGCGCTCGCGGCGGCCCGGCGGCACGATCGGATCACCGGTGCCTTCACCGGCGATCCGGGGCTGGCCGCGGACCTGGACGATCGCGGCGTGGCGCTCGACCTGCATGCGATCGACACCGATGCCGCCGCACTGCGGACTGGGCTGGCGGCGCTCCTGGGGGCACGATGAGGACACACGAGACGCGACGCGACTTCGCGAGCGACAACTGCGCGGCCGCTCACCCGAAGGTCCTCGCGGCGCTCGAGGCGGTGGATGGCGGCCATCTGCCCAGCTACGGCGCCGACCTCTATACCTCCCTTCTCGAGGAGCGGGTGCGTGAGCTCTTCGGACGGCATGCGCGTACGTTCCCGGTGTTCAACGGGACCGGCGCCAACATCCTCGGGCTGCAGGCCGTGACACCACGATGGTCCGCCGTCGTGTGCGCAGACGCAGCCCACCTGCACACCGACGAGTGCGGCGCCCCCGAGTACGCCGGGTTCAAGCTGCTCACCGTGCCGACCGCCGACGGACGGCTCGACCCGGACGACCTGGCGGACCTCGCTCGGGACGCCCGCAACCGGCACCGTGCCCAGCCGGGAGTGCTGTCGCTGACCCAGAGCACCGAGCTCGGCACCTGCTACCGCCCGGCCGAGCTGGCTGTCCTCACCGAGGAGGCACACCGGCACGGGTGGAAGGTCCACGTCGACGGCGCCCGGCTCGCCAACGCGGCCGCCCGGCTGGGGGTCGGCCTCGCCGAGGCCGCGGCAGGGGCGGACGTGATCTCGCTGGGCGTCACGAAGAACGGCGGCATGATCGGCGAGGCGGTGGTCGTGCTCGACCCGGACGCGGACGGCGTCGGCTTCCTGCAGAAGGCCGGCACCCAGCTGCCGTCGAAGACGCGGTACGTCTCGGCGCAGCTGCTCGCCCTGCTCGACGGCGACCTGTGGCGAGCCAACGCCACCCAGGCGAACTCGATGGCGGACCGGCTCGCCGCCGGCCTTCGGGGGGCGCCAGGCGTGCGGGTCGTCCATCCGGTCGAGGCGAACGCCGTCTTCGCCTCCCTCCCGGCCGGCGTCGCGGAGCAGCTGCGGGCGACGTACTCGTTCAGCGACTGGGGGCCGGGAACGGTGCGGTTGATGACTGCCTGGGACACCCGGGCCGAGGACGTCGACGGCTTGCTCGCCGCCGTGCGTGCGCTGATGCCGGGCGACGTGCACGACCCGACGGCTCGGGCTGTGCAGGAAGCCTCTTCACCGGAGTCGGTGGGATTCCTAGCGTGACGGCCATGACAACCACGCCATCCCCCGTGCCCACGGCACCCGCCGGCGAGCTCGGCTTCGGTCAGGTCTTCACCCCGCACATGACGGCGATGCGCTGGACGCCGGACGGCTGGGAGCGCCCGACGCTGCGCGACTTCGAGGACCTCGCGCTGAGCCCGGCGACGATGGTCTTCCACTACGGCCAGGCGATCTTCGAGGGCATGAAGGCCTATCGACACCCGGACGGCGCCGTCCGGCTCTTCCGGCCCGAGCGCAACGCGTCGCGGCTGGCGACCTCTGCCCGGCGGATGGCGATGCCCGAGCTCCCCGAGGCTGACTTCGTCGAGGCGGTCTCGATGCTCGTCGACGCCGACCGGGAGCACGTTCCCGCGGAGCCCGGGCACAGCCTCTACCTGCGGCCGTTCACGATCGCCACGGAGGCCACCCTGGGGACCCGGCCGGCGCGGGAGTACCTCTTCCTGGTCATCGCCTCCCCGTCCGGGCCGTACTTCACCGCCGGCTTCGACGCGATCACGGTCTGGGTCTCCGAGGACCATCCTCGTGCCCACCCGGGCGGCACCGGGTACGCCAAGTGCGCAGGCAACTACGCCGCCGGCATGCTGGTACAGCAGGTCGCGGCCGAGCACGGTGCGGAGCAGGTCGTCTTCCTGGACGCGCGCGAGGGTCGTTGGCTCGAGGAGCTCGGCGGCATGAACCTCTTCCTCGTCCGCGAGGTCGACGGCCGGCCGACCCTGGTCACCCCGCCCGTCTCCGACACCCTTCTCGAGGGCATCACCCGGTCCTCGCTGATCACCTTGGCCGACGACCTCGGCCTGCGCGTCGAGGAGCGGCCGGTCTCGTTGGAGGAGTGGCGCGCCGGGGCGGCGGACGGCACGGTGACGGAGGCCTTTGCCTGCGGCACCGCAGCGGTGGTCACTGCGATCGGTACGGTGCGTACGCAGGCAGCCGACTTCGTGGTCGGCGACGGCCGGCCAGGTCTGTGGACCACTCGTCTGCGTGATGCGCTGCTCGGCATCCAGGAGGGCACCGCGCACGATCACAACGGCTGGATGAGGACCGTCCGATGACCGCTCACGACGACCGCGACGTCGCTGTCCTGGAGACGTTGGCCGACAGGATCGACGCCGGGACGCCTGCGCTGATGACGGACCTCGAGCACTTGGTGCGGATCCCATCGGTGAGCTCGCTGCCTCGTCATCATCACGACGTCGAGCGCAGCGCCACCGAGGTCGCGCGACTTCTGACCGCCGAAGGCCTCGACGCCGCCGTGGTCCGTGCCGACGGTGGCCTGCCGTCCGTCATCGGACACCGTCCGGCCCCGCCGGGGGCCTCGACCGTCCTCCTCTATGCCCACCACGACGTCCAGCCGACCGGTGATCCCGACGGCTGGACCGGCGCACCCTTCGAGCCGGTCGAACGAGACGGACGGCTCTACGGCCGTGGGGCGGCCGACGACAAGGCCGGCCTCGCCGTCCACCTCGCCGCGATCCGCGCGCTCGGCCCCGACCTTCCGGTGGGGGTGATCGTGCTCGTCGAGGGCGAGGAGGAGATCGGCTCGCCGACGCTCCCCGCTTTGCTGGCCGAGCACCGTGACCGGCTGGCCGCCGACGTCGTCGTCATCGCTGACGCCCTCAACTGGGAGGTCGGCACCCCGGCGCTCACCGTGTCGCTGCGCGGCCTGGTCGAGGTGACCGTCGAGGTGGCGACCCTGGAGCATCCACTCCACTCCGGTGCCTTCGGTGGCGTCGTACCGGATGCACTGGCCGTGCTGGTGAGGATGCTGGCGGGCCTGCACGATGACACCGGGGCCGTCGCCGTCCCCGGCCTGGTGGCCCGGTCCGTGTCCAGCCCGGTCGAGTACGACGAGCAGCAGCTCCGTGCCGACGCCGCGCTGCTGCCAGGCGTCGGCCTGACGGGTGCCGGTAGCCTCACCGACCGACTGTGGCACCAGCCCTCCGTGACGGTGACCGGCATCGACTGTCCCAGCGTCGCCGAGGCGCCCAACGCACTTGCTGCGACCGCCCGCGCGAAGATCTCGGTGCGGCTCGCCCCCGGCGACGACCCCGATCGAGCGCTGCATGCGCTGACCGAGCACCTCCGTGCGACCACTCCCCACGGCGCCCACGTACGTGTCGTGCCGGGCATCAGGGCCCACCCGTTCGAGGCCGACCCCACCGGCCCGGCGCACCGGCTCGCGCTCGAGGCGTTCAGGGCTGCCTGGCCGGAGTCGACGCCGGTCGCCATCGGGGTCGGTGGCACGATCCCGCTCGTCCACCTGCTGTCCTCGGTCTTTCCACACGCAGCGGTTCTCGTCACCGGCGTCGAGGATCCCGACACGCGGGCGCACGGCTACGACGAGAGCCTGCATCTGGGCGACTTCCGCAACGCCTGCCTGGCCGAGGCGCTGCTGCTGCAGCGACTGGGTGGTTCTTCCTCGGTGGGTTGAGGAGGACTGCTCGAATGGCTGGTTGGTTCCAAAATATTGACTTGGGTTGCACATAATGGAACGGTTCCACCATGGTGACTGACATCGACCTCGCCCTGCTGACGATCGGGCAGGCGCCTCGTCCGGATCTCTCGGCGAGCACCCGCGCCGTGCTGCCCGCTCGGACCCGGGTCGAGGAGTTCGGTGTGCTGGACGGTCTCTCGCGAGTCGAGGTCGAGAAGAGCTTCGGTGCGCGCGAGGGTGGTCCGGTGCTGGTCACCCGGCTGCAGGACGGTGGCACGGTCACGCTGGATCCGGTGCGGATCGAGGAAGGTCTGCAGCGCTGCATCGAGCGGCTCGAAGGTGAGGGCGTCCGCAACATCGCCGTTCTGTGCACCGGGGAGTTCCCGACCCTTCGGGTCGGTGATGCCTGGCTGTTGGAGCCGGACCGGGTGATCACGACGGCGATCCCGACCCTCGTGCGGGATGCGACGGTCGGCGTTCTCGTGCCCCTCGTCGACCAGATTCCCGAGGCTCGGGAGAAATGGTCAGTGCTCGACGGTGAGGTGCACTTCGCGGCCGCCTCGCCCTTCGACGAAGGGTACGAACAGCTGGTCGCCGCAGCCGAGGGCCTGATGTCGGTGGGTGCGCGCGCTCTGGTTCTCGACTGCATGGCGTACGGCGAGGGGCACCACGCCGCGCTACGTGCAGCGGGCGTCACCGTCGCGGTGCTGGTCTCCGGTCAGGTGTTCGCGCACGCGCTGGCGCCGTTCGTGGCCTGAGGGCTCAGGCCGGGCCGGCCTGGTCGAAGTCGAGCCAGTAGGGGTCGCCGATGCTCTTGCCCACCCGCATGGCCGAGGCGCGCATGCGTTCGCCGTACGCAGGGACGGCCTCGTCGGTGAGCTCGTCGCTGGGCAGGGCGAGGCCGATGCCGAAGAGCTGTCCCGACGTCGGGTCGAGTACGGCCGCGGCGACGCCGGCGACCTGGGTGACGAACTCGCCACGGGAGACCGACCAGCCGTCGATCCGCACGCGCTGCAGGGCCTGCAGCAGCTCGTCAGGAGAGTCGGGCGCGGTGCCGATGTGCGCGAGATCCGTGCCGATGCGGGCCGTGACCTCCTGGTCGTCGAGACGCGCGAGGAGGGCGCGTCCGGTCGAGGTCGCGTGAGCGGGACCGCGGGTGCCCACGGGGGTGTAGGCCTGCAGGGTGCCGACCTTGCCGGTGCGCATGGAGATGACCACCGTCTCGGCCTCGTCGAGAAGGTTGATGTAACCCGCGTACCCCGTGTCCCCGACCATCGCGGAGAGCTCCTCCTCGAGCAAGGAGAGCGCGTTGCGTGATGCGCGGAAGTGGAAGGACGCTTCCATGACCAGAGGTCCCGGCCGATAGGCCAGCGATTGTGCGTCGCGCTCGAGGAAGCCGTGGTCGGCCATCATGCTCAGGGTGCGGGACGCCGAGCTCTTCGGCACGGCCAGCTCGGTGGCGACGTCGGTGACGGTCAGGTCGCGCCGCAGGCGTGTCATCAGGCGCAGTACGTCGCGCGCATTGGCCAAGGTGCTCAACGCTTCATTCCCTCTCCCTCGCCCGGCTCAGCCTAGGTGGTCGCCGAGATCCCCTGGCGGGCAGGTCTTGACGACGGCGTGTTATCAGGCTCACAATCCATATTGTAGAACCTAGTTCGAAATAATGGAACCGCCCTTCCTGCAGGAGAAAGCCATGACCGAACGCTCGTCCGAGACGCTGCCGACGCCGGCGTCCACCCCGCGCCATCCGCGGGCCCTTGCGCCTGCCAATCTCGTCCTCACGGTGCTGCTGAGCGTCCTCGGTGCGATTGTCGGCATCCAGCTCCTGGCGAGCCTCGGGATCACGCCCAGCACGTCGCTGCTCGGCGCTATCGTCGCGATGACGCTCGCGCGGATCCCACTGGTGGCCTTCCGGGCATACCGCTCGGTCCATGCGCAGAACCTCGCGCAGACCAGCATCTCCTCGGCGACCTTCGGCGCGGCCAACAGCCTCTTCCTGCCGATCGGGATCCCGTTCCTGTTCGGGCTGCCGGACATGATCGTCCCGATGCTGATCGGCGTCTCCTGCGCCATGCTGCTCGACGCCTGGCTGCTCTTCCGGATGTTCGACACCCCGGCGTTCCCGGCGAAGAACCCGTGGCCCCTCGGCATCGCCGCCGCGGAGACCATCCGTGCCGGTGACGAGGGCGGTCGCCGTGCGGTCGTGCTCGCGGGCGGCTTCGTGACCGGTGTGGTCGGAGCGATCTTCGCTCTGCCGATGTCGGCCTTCGGCGTCGCGCTGATCGGCAGCTTCGGCGCGATGATCGCCTTCGGTGCCGGCCTGCTCTCCCGTGCCTACTCCGTCGACCTCATCGGGATCGACCTCTACGCCCACTACATTCCGCACGGCATGATGATCGGCGCAGGGATCGTGGCGCTGGTCCAGGTCGGTCGCGCCGTCGTCGGCGCCTATCGTTCCAAGGGCGGCCGCCGCTCGGCGACCGTCAGCGCGTCTGAGGACGAGTCCCAGTCAGCGCACCGTCTCGGCACGTCGCTGGCCACCGGTGGGTTCGCCTACCTCGTCGTCGCCATCGGGCTCTCGCTCGGCACGGGCATCGTCACCGACATGGGACTGCTCGAGCTGATCGGATTCATCGCCTTCGCGACCGTTGCCGCGTTCGTCCACGAGCTCATCGTCGGCATCGCCGCCATGCACTCCGGCTGGTTCCCCGCCTTCGCGGTCGCTCTCATCACGCTGTTGATCGGTATCCTGATCGGCTTCCCGCCTGAGGCGCTGGTCGTGATGGCCGGCTTCACCGCAGCCACCGGCCCGGCCTTCGCCGACATGGGCTACGACCTCAAGGCTGGCTTCGTCCTCCGTGGAAACGGTGCCGACCCGGAGTTCGAGCTCGAGGGGCGCCGCCAGCAGTTCATCGCCGCGATGGTCGGCTTCGTGGTCGCGATCGTCGTCGTGGCGGTGTCCTACCAGATGTTCTTCGACGCGGGGAAGACCGCGCCGATCGATGCGGCGTACGTCGCCTCGATCCAGGCCGGCGTCTCCGGCGAGACGGCCCGGGCCCTCCTCATCTGGGCGATCCCGGGCGCGCTGCTCCAGCTGATCGGCGGACCGCGCCAGCAGCTCGGCATCCTGCTCGCCACCGGCCTGCTCATCCTCAGCCCCGCGGCCGGCTGGCTGGTCGCGGCCGGACTCGTCGTCCGCGTACTGGCCACCCGGGTCTTCGGTGCCGGCATCAAGGAGGACCTGGAGGTCTTCGCCGGCGGCTCCATCGCAGGTGACGCGCTCTACTCGTTCGGCAACGGCGCCTACAACACCCTCCGCAACTGACCTCCCACCACCACACTCGCACCACCGAAGGAGACGCGCCGTGAAGCGTGCACTGACAATGGACGACATCGAAGCCGCCGTGCTGGGCGGAGCGATCCTGGGAGGAGGCGGCGGCGGCTTCGTCGAGAAGGGGCTCCGCACGGCCGAGCTCGCCCTCACGGCCGGCACCCCCCAGCTCTGGACCCTCGATGAGTTCGACGACGACGACCTGGTCGCAACGGTCGCGCTGGTAGGCGCGCCGGCGGCACCCTCGCCGCTCGTCACGCCCCGTCACCTGATGCGTGCTCTCGAGCTCCTCAACCGTGAGCTTCCCGGCCGGGAGATCGTCGCCATCAACTCCAACGAGAACGGCGCGGAGACCACCGTCAACGGGTGGTTCCAGTCGGCGATGTCCGGACTGCCGGTCATCGACCTGGCATGCAACGGTCGAGCCCACCCGTCGAGCGTGATGGGGGCGATGGGCCTGCACCTGCGTGAGGGCTACACCTCCATCCAGGCGTACGCCGGCGGGCATCCCCACCAGTACCTCGAAGGAGCCACCACCGGCAACCTCGACGCGACCTCCGGCGTCGTCCGGCGGGCTTCGATGGACGCCGGCGGCTGGGTGGGCGTCGCGCGCAACCCGGTGAGCGTGGGCTACAGCCGCGATCACGGCGCCCCGGGTGCGATCACCAGCGCCATCGAGCTGGGGCAGCAGTACCTCAAGGGCGGTCTTCACGGTGCCATCGAGCACCTGGGTGGTCGAGTCGTCACCGCCGGCACCGTGAGCGGCTTCACCTGCCGGCAGGAGGAGGGGCTGGACGTCGGTGTGGTCACCCTCGACGACGATGACCGGACGGCCCTGCACTTCGTCAACGAGTACATGGTGCTCGAGCAGGGCAGCACCCGGATCTCGGCCTTCCCGGACCTGATCATGACCTTCGTCGCCGACGGCGCGAGCGCGACGTCCGGACCGCCGCGCCCGGTGCCCTCCGGCGTCGTCGCGGAGGGCATGGAGCTGACTGTGGTCACCGTCCCGGCGGAGAAGCTCATCCTCGCCGAGACCATGTTCATGCCCGACCTCTACGCGCCGCTCGAGGCTGCGCTCGACCGCAGGTTCGCTCCGGCGGTGCTTGCCGGTGCCTGAGACCCGGTCTGCGACGGCGCTCGACCCGGGGCGGGTCCTCGACTACTGCCGGAACCGGTGGGAGACCGACCTGCTCGCGGAGCTGAGCGCCTTCATCGAGGCTCGCGCCATCAGCCCGGCGTACGACGCGGCGTGGGAGGCGACCGGCCAGCTGGATGCGGTTGCCGACCGGGCTGCGCAGTGGATTCGCGCCCAGGGTCTGGCCGGCGCCGAGGTCGACGTGCTCCGTGAGCCCGGGCGCACTCCGCTCGTCCTGGTCGACGTGCCCGGAACGGCGCCCGACACGGAGTCGGGCACGGTCCTGTTCTACGGCCACCTCGACAAGCAGCCGGCGGGCGAGGGCTGGTCCGCCGGCCGGGACCCCTGGATACCGCACTTCGACGGCACCCGGCTCTACGGTCGCGGCGGCGCCGATGACGGCTATGCGCTGTACGCGGCCGTCGCGGCGATCCAGGCCGTCGACGAACAACACGCCCCACGTCCGCGTTGTGTCGGCATCTTCGAGACCTCCGAGGAGTCCGGAAGCCCCGATCTCCCGTTCTGGCTCTCCCGGCTGGAGTCGCGGATCGCCGATGTCGACCTGGTCGTCTGCCTCGACTCCGGCGCGGGCGACTACGACCGACTCTGGCTGGTGACCTCGCTGCGTGGTCACTGTGGTGGCCGTCTCGACGTCCAGGTGCTCGACCACGGTGCGCACTCGGGTGATGCCGGAGGAGTAGTGCCGTCGTCCTTCCGGATCGGACGCAGCCTGCTCGATCGCCTCGAGTCCAGCGCAACCGGGGAGGTCCGGCTCGGCGCAGCCTGGTGTCCGATCCCGGACGAGCGCATCCGGCAGGCTCGTACGGCTGCCGGCGTCCTCGGCCCGGCGGTGGCCGCCCGCTTCGACTGGTCCGGATCGACCGTCCCCACGACGGCGGACGGCGCGGAGCAGCTGCTCAATCGCGCATGGCGACCGAGCCTTGCCGTCACGGGCGCCGACGGCCTGCCGGCCATCGCGGATGCGGGCAACGTGCTCCGACCTTCGACTAGCCTCAAGCTGTCCCTCCGGCTACCGCCTCAGGTGGACAGCCGTGCCGCGCTGAGGGCGCTGAAGGCCCTGCTCGAGAACGACCCGCCGTACGGTGCGCGGGTGACCTTCACCCCCGACACCGTCGTCGCCGACGGCTGGTCTGCCCCGCCGCTCGAGCCGTGGCTCGAACGGACACTGGATCGCGCCAGTCGTGGCTACTTCGACGGCGCCGGGCTCGCCATGCTCGGCCAGGGCGGAACGATCCCGCTGATGGGCATGCTGAGCGGTCTGTTCCCCGACGCACAGTTCCTGGCGTGCGGCGTACAAGGCCCTGGTGCAGGGGCGCACGGCCCGGACGAGTCGTTGCACCTGCCCTACACCCAGCGACTGACGGCCAGCATCGCGATGGTGCTCGCTGCGACTCGTCACGAGTAGCAGGGTCTGGAAGACGTCGATCCGGCCAGATCGACCGGTTCGTACCGTGGCACAGTGGCGTCGTGATCACTGCCGCCGGTTTGGCCGACTCCCTCCCCCAGGGGTTTGTCGAGGTCGTCGTGCCGGGCGAGCCGCGTCAGGTCTTCGGTCTGGAGATCGCGGAGGCCGGGGAACAGGTTGCGCTAGGACGGGGCGAGCTGGTGACGGTGGTCGGTGCCACGAGCGCCGAACAGGTGCTGGCGATCATCTCGTCCTGTGCTGACGCCGCCGGCCTGCTCCTGCGCCGTTCGCTGGCGGACGAGATCGAGGTCGCCCGGCGCTGTGCCGAGACGGGGCTGCCGTTGCTCGGGATGGTCGAGGGGGCTTCGCTGAGCTCGGTGGTCGCCGTCGTCCGATCAGCGATCGACGCGTCGGCCGCGCCCTCACGGACGTCGGCCGACCATCTCCACGACGATCTCTTCCACGTGGCCGACCGGATCAGCTCGCTGCTCGGCGCCCCGGTGACGATCGAGGACGCGAGCTCGCACGTCCTGGCGTACTCGCGTGGCCAGTCCGACATCGACGACGCCCGCACGGCGACCATCGTCGGCCGCCGGGTGCCCCGCGAGATGCGCGACCACTTCCGTTCGCTCGGCGTGTTCCGGCGGATGGCCCGCTCCGATGCGGCGTTCTTCGTACCTGCAGGCACCGGCGTCAAGGCACGGTACGTCGTCCCGGTCCGTGCCGGCGGCGAGTGGCTGGGGTCGATCTGGGCGATCGCCGCGAACCCGCTTCCGCCTGGGCACGAGCGTGAGCTGGATGCGGCAACCGAGCTGGTCGCGCTCTCCCTGCTCCGGCTCCGCGCGCAGGCTGAGCTCCACCAGCAGGTCCAGCTCGACCAGGTCCGTTCCCTCGTACGCGGGTCGACGACCGAGCAGCCGGAATGGCTCGTCGACGGTCCGTGGCGGGTAGCGGTCCTGGTCGGTCCGGCAGATCTGCACGCGGAGGCCCGCTGTCAGCTGTGGCAGGCGCTCTGCCGTCGGCGGGGGTGGCGCAGACCCGTGGTCGCCGACCTCGACGACCAGGTGTACGCCGTGCTCCGCGTCGGCGCGCCCGGCCCCGGAGCCGACGGCTGGCTCGCGGATCTGGTGCGCAGCGAGGGGCGGACCAACGCCGCCGTACGGATGTACGTCGGCGCCACCGTCGACTCGCCACGCGATCTCGAGGACTCGCGGGCGACGGCGGCGGAGCTCGCTGCGACCGGAGACGAGGGTGGCCCCGTCGTCACCGTCGCAGACGGGTGGCCGGCGATCGTGCTGGCACGGGCGGTGCGCGGGCAGGAGAGCCGTCCGCTCGTGTCACCGCTCAGGGACCTGCTCGACGACGACGGTGCCGGCCTCCTGGTCGACACGCTCGAGGCGATGATCGACTTCTGGGGCGAGCCGAAGCGAGCCGCCCGGTCGCTCGGGGTGCATCCGAACACGGTCAGGAACCGGGCGGCCCGCATCGTCACGCTGTGCCCCATCGACCTCGAGGATCCCGAGCAGCGGCTCGCGCTGAGGCTGGAGATCGCCCGGCTCCGGGCGCTCAGCGCAGCGGGTCGACGCTCCTGAGCTGCTCGGGACGTACGCCCGTGACGATCTGCTCGGCCAGCAGCCGTCCGGTCACCGGACCGAGGGTGACGCCCCACATCCCGTGACCGCCGGCGATGAAGACCCGTGGGTCGTTCGAGGCACCGATCAGAGGAAGACCGTCGGAGGTGCACGGCCGGGCGCCGACCCACTCGTCCTCGCGCTGGTCCAGGTGCGCTCCCGCGAGCATGGTTCGGGCGGCGCCCACGAGGGCGTCGATCCGCCGCGGGTCCCGAGGTGCGTCGGCGTCGCGGAACTCCATCATCCCGGCGATCCTTAGGCGGTCGCCGACCGGAGTGCAGGCGAGCCGCTGCGTGGGGAAGTAGACCGGGCCTCGCGGCACGTCGTCGACCTTCACGGTGAAGGAGTAGCCGCGTCCGGCCTGGACGATGCGCCGGACGCCGACCTGCCGGCCGTGCGCGCCGATCCAGGCTCCGGTCGCGACGACCACGGCGTCGTAGGGCTCGCCGGCGATGACGACCTCGCGGTCGGTCGACCGGATATGCTCGACCGAGGTCCCGGTCACCAGACGACCGCCGCGCTTCTGCACCGAGTCCGCGATCGAGTGGACGTACGCCGCAGGGTCGATGAACCGCTCGCCGTGGATCCGGATGGCGGTCGCGACGCTGTCGGCGAGCGCGGGCTCCTCGGCACGGGCACGGTCGCCGTCGACCACCTCGAAGTCCACCCGCTGACCGCAGGCCTCGATGTGCTCGAACTCGTCGAGCAGCGCGCGGCTGTCCTCGACGCTCCGGAACGCGGCGGTGAACGGGCTCGCCGCCTTCGTCCGCGCCTCGACCCCACCCTGCTCGAGCTCGTCGTACGCTGCCAGCGCTTCGTTGTTGAGCGGGATCAGCGCCCGCATCGCCTGCTGCCAGCGTGCGGGAGTGCAGTTGCGGGCGAACTGGGCAAGGAATCGCAGAAGCCGAGGGTTCGCGGTGGGCGGTACGTAGACGGGCGAGGACGGGCTGAGGACCGCACGGAGGCCGTACTGCAGGACGGACGGCTCGGGAAGCGGCACCGCGATGCTCGGCGTCAGCCAGCCGGCGTTGCCCCAGCTCGACCCGGCAGCGACGCCGTCGCGGTCGACGACGGTGACATCGACGCCGGCCTCCTGGAGATACCACGCGGTGGACAGACCGACCATGCCGGCGCCGACGACGGCGACTCGGCGCGGCGAAGAGGTGCGAGCGGCTGAGTTCATGGCTTCATCGTCGTCGCTCGGGACCGCGAGCTCGCTGCGCGTTCGCCACAACTGGAAGCCGGTTGATTGTGCTCAGAGTCCAGTCGTCGACGGCTGGCCGGGCTCGGCCGTCGCTGCGGGAAGCGATCCTTCGGTTTCTGCGAAAGGGCGGTTCGCGTCTGCGTCGGCTGTCATCCGAGCTGCCTCATCGGACAGGTGGCGGATGAGGATGGCAGCAACCGGAGCCAGCGGACGCTCCGCGTCGACCATGACCCCGACCGACCTGCGGATGTTGCTCAGCTCGATGGCCAGCGATCGCAGGTCCGGGTCCTGCTCGACCACGAACATCGGTACGGCCGTGATCATGTCGCTCGCGTGCAGCAGGTCGCGGAGGGTGACGATGGAGGTGCACTCCACCACGTCGGCCGGCAGGTCGACTCGCTGTTCGGCGAAAACCCGCTCGAGCTCGGTGCGCAACCTGGTCTGTTCGGGAGGAAGGATCCAGGGGAAGCGTGCGGTGTCGGCGAGCTGCGGGTCGGGGTGATCGTGGATCGGGTGCCCGAGCCGGGCTGCGATGCGAAACGGCTCCTCGTGGAGCTTGACCCGGCGGATGCGATCCGATGTCCTGCGTGGCAGCCGACCGACGATCACGTCCAGCTCGCCGGTGAGGAGCTGGCGCTCCAAGGCCTCCGGGATCGCCTCCTTGACGGTCACCACCACGTTGGGGTGCTCCTTCTTCAGGCCCGCGATTGCAAGCGGTAGAAGCTTGGAGCCGGCGAAGTGTGCGCCGACGGTGATGGTCCCCAGATCGCCGCTTCGCAGCCGCTCGATCTGGTCCTCCGCCGCCCGAAGCTGCGCCAGCACCGCGCCGGCATGGGCGAGGAACGCTTCGCCGTACACCGTCGGTTGCACGCCGCGAGGGAGTCGTTCGAACAGCGTGACACCCAGGATCTCCTCGACCTCACGCAGTCCGCGGGTCACCACCGGCTGCGTCACGTGCAACAGCTCGGCCGCTCCGACGACACTGCCGGCTTCGGCGATGGTCCTGGTCAAGATCAGGTGGCGGATCTTGAGTCTGCCGTCGAGCAGGCGTCCGGACGACATGCTCCAGAGGATACTCCGGGCCGCGGCGCTGGGACCGCGTCCGACCCCGGGATGCCTGAACGGCTATGTCGCAGGGACGAATAGGCATTGGTGCTCACGGGTGCTGGGCGGTGAGCATGGTTGTCGACCAGATGACTGTCGTCACATTCCCGGCGCGGCCGCTGACGACAGCTGGTTGCCCGACGACGGCAGAGGGCGGGACCGGACCCGCTCGGTCCGCCGTTCATTCGTGTCCGCATCGCGGAGGCGATCCAGATCTCGACCGAGCGCCTCATCGAGGAGAACACCATGGCCAGAAGCGCCGAAATGCAGCAATCAACGCCCGACAGGTCGTCGTCCGCGGGGACCAGGAGTCGAGAGGCACGCCGCGTGGTCGTCTCGAGCTTTCTCGGGACGACCATCGAGTACTACGACTATCTCCTCTACGGGACCGCGGCGGCGTTGGTCTTCGGCCCCGTGTTCTTCCCTGACCTCTCGGCAGCTGCGGCGACGATCGCCTCGCTGGCCTCCTTCGCCGTCGGATACGTGGCCCGGCCGCTCGGCGGGATCGTCTTCGGACACTTCGGTGACCGGCTGGGACGCAAGAAGATGCTTGTCGTATCGATGACCTTGATGGGTCTGGGCTCGGTGCTCATCGGGCTGATCCCGCCCGCGTCGATGATCGGTTCGTGGGCGGCGATCATCCTCGTCACGCTCCGTGTGTGCCAAGGCGTCGCCATCGGTGGGGAGTGGGGCGGGGCGGCACTCATGGCGCTCGAGCACGCGGAACCTCGGCGACGTGGCTTCTACGCGTCCTTCACCAATGCCGGTGCGCCGATGGGCGGGGTTCTCGGCACGCTGGCGATGATGGTGGCGGCGCAGCTGCCCGACGATCAGTTCCTGTCGTGGGGATGGCGGGTCCCGTTCCTCCTGTCGGCGGTGATGCTCGCCGTCGGTCTGTTCGTCAGACTGAGCATCACCGAGAGCCCGATCTTCCGTGCGGCGGTCGAGCAGGACCGGCGGGAGAAGGACGAGGCCCTGCCGATCATCGAGGTGCTCAAGGCTCCGAAGACGGTCCTGGTCGCCGCTGGTGCCTGCGTCACCAGCTTCGCGCTGCAGTCGATCATCACCACCTTCGGGATCGGGTACGCCGTGCAGCACGGGACCTCGAGGACCGATGCGCTGCTGGGCGTGGCCGCCGGTTCGTTCGTGGCGGTCTTCCTGGTGCTCGGCTACGCCAACCTCTCCGATCGGATCGGTCGCCGGCCCGTGATGGTCGGCGGTGCGCTCGGGATCATCCTGCTCGCCTATCCGATGTTCTCGGTCCTGGGATCAGGTGCCCCGACGAGCGTCTTCCTGGCGTTCCTGCTCTTCAGCGTGTGCCAGAACGCCATGTTCGGCCCGATGGCCGGGTTCCTGACGGAGCAGTTCGCGACGCGTAGCCGGTACACGGGCGCGTCGGTCAGCTTTCAGCTCGCGGCGCTCGGCGGTGGTTTCGCCCCGACCGTCCTGGCCGCTCTCGCCGGCGGCGCGCACGGCGGGATCTGGCCGATGTCGCTGTTCGTGATGGCGCTCGCCGCCGTCAGCGCGGTGCTCATCCTGATCACCAATGAGACCCGGGACCGCGACCTCGTGGCGTGAGCGGCGGTCGGCTCGACCAACGAGACATCCAGACATCAGCAGAATGAAATGAGAGACAGAATGACACTCGCACTTGTCCTCGGTGGAGGCGGCGTTGCAGGGATCGCCTGGCAGACCGGCGTCCTCGCTGGGCTCGCCGACGGCGGCGTCGACCTCACCACCGCTGACCGGATCATCGGTACGTCGGCAGGGTCGGTCGTGGGGCCGCAGCTGGTCAGCGGTATCTCTCTGCCTGACCTGTTCGACGCTCAGATCGTGGGGTCGGTGCCGGAGAAGCACGTCTCGTACGCCTTGGCGGAGCAGAAGGAGCACTGGGCGCGGATCACCGAAGGGGCCGACGACCCGGACGAGGCGATGCGCCGCATCGGGGACTACGCCGTCAGCAGTGCGACGATGAGCGAGCAGGAGCGGCTCTCGATCATCGAGGCGCGTCTTCCGAGGTCGGAGTGGCCGACACAAGAGCTCATCCTCACCTCGGTCGACATCCAGAGCGGACAGCTACGGACGTGGTCGCAGCGCGACGGCATCCCGCTGAGCCATGCCGTGGCGGCGAGCTGCGCCATGCCCGGCGCCTGGCCACCCGTGACGATCGCCGGACGGCGCTACATGGACGGCGGTATCCAGTCCACCACCCATGCGACGCTCGCCGACGGCTGCGACGCCTGCCTGGTGATCGCCCCGTTCCCGGGTGGGCTCTGGGGAAGCGCGAGCGTCCAGGAGGAGCTCGAGGCGCTGCGGAACGTGGGCACCGCGCTGGTGGCTCCGGATGAGGCCTCGACCCGGGCGATCGGCGCCAACCCGCTCGACCCGGCGACCCGGGCCCCCGCAGCGCAGGCAGGACGCGCACAGGGCCGTGCCGAAGCCGAGCGGATCGCTGCGGCGCTGCGTCTCTAGGGGCACTCGCGGAACGGCGCATCTCGGCCGGGGCTCCGCTTGTGGCCGGAACCCGGTCGTGGTGCCTCAGCCGAGCGTCAGCGCTGCGAGCTCGGTGGCCGCGAGCAGGGTCGTGGCCACCGCGAGGGACGCCGGCGCGGTCCCGCCGCGAGATCGTCCCCGCGAGCGGGTGCCGGCATCGTGTGCGTACCTTCCACGGCTCTCGAGGAAGACCCAGAGGGCCAGACAGGTCGCGATGCCGAGCGGGATCAGGACCACGAACCCCAGCGACGACCAGGTCAGGCGGGCCATGATGGCGCTGCCGCCGAGCAGGGACAGCGCAGTGCGCTGCCAGCTCAGGGCGGTGCGCTCGTTGGACGCGCCTTCGTCGGGGCGCTGGGCGATCGTCATCGCACGGCGAGCAGCAGGACGAGCGCGACGAGGACGACGACCACGGCGAAGAAGGCGCCGAACCCGAACGAGGGCAGCGGTTCTGCACGGCGGATGGCCCGCTCGGCCAGCGCCCAGCGTGCCCAGGCGAACGTTGCGCCGATCATGCCCAGGAGGATCAGCGCGATCGCGGCCACCTCCTGGGCGTGCGATGAGCCCGGGAGGTCGACGACGTCGAGCGCGACGCCGGCCGCGACGAGGGCGAGCGCGGTTCGGATCCAGGCGAGGAAGGTGCGTTCGTTGGCGAAGCTGAACCGGTAGTCGGGTTCCTCCCCTTGGTCGTAGATCCAGGCAGGACGGCGTCGTGACATGTCTGCCATTGTGCCTCTGGTGGATCGACCACCCCGGAGGAGCCCGCGAGGAAGACGGAGGAACACATGGCGCGTATCGTGCAGTCGCTCGTGACGATGTTTGCGGAGGGCCGGTCATGACGCGCTCGTGGTGGGGCTGGGGGCGTGAGGACGCTCAGGTCGTGGGCGCGGAGCTCGACTCGCTGCTAGACCGGGTGCGCCAGATGCTGCCCGATCACGACTTCACCGACCATCCCCCGCCCGCGCCGTCGAGCCTTTCGGTGCCCGCCCCTCGTGTCTCGCCGCCGTCCGCACTCGCCGGGCTCTGCTCGGCCGATACCGTGGACCGGCTCGCTCATGCTCGTGGCAAGGCGTTCCGCGATGTGGTGCGCAACCTGCACGGAGACATCCGACATCTTCCGGACCTGGTCGTCCGACCCGCCACCGAGCAGGACGTCGTCGACGTGCTGGAGTGGTGCAGCGGTGCCGGCATCGCCGTCGTCCCGTACGGCGGCGGCAGCTCGGTCGTCGGGGGTGTCGAGCCTCGTTTCGACGGGCCGGCGATCAGCCTCGACCTCGAGCGGCTCGACCGCGTGCTGGAGGTCGACAGGGCCAGCCGCGCCGGGCGGATCCAGGGCGGCGTCCTCGGGCCGTCGCTCGAGGACCAGCTCCGACCGTACGACCTGACGCTTCGCCACTTCCCGCAGTCGTTCGAGTTCTCGACGCTGGGCGGCTGGCTCGCGACCCGTGCCGGTGGGCACTACGCCACGCTCTACACGCACATCGACGACCTCACCGAGTCGATGCGGGTCGTCACCCCGAGCGGCATCAGCGAGTCGCGGCGGCTCCCGGGATCGGGCGCCGGTCCGTCCCCCGACCGGCTGTTCCTCGGGTCGGAGGGCACCCTCGGTGTCATCACCGAGGCGTGGGTGCGGCTGCAGGACCGGCCGCGCTGGCAGGTCACCACCTCGGTGACCTTCGACGACTACGAGGAGGCGGTCGCCGCGGTGCGGACGATCGCCCAGGCCGGCCTCTACCCCACCAACTGCCGGCTGCTGGACGCCGGCGAGGCGCTGCTGAGCGCGGGCGTCGCCACCACCGGAGGGATGCTGATCCTGGCCTTCGAGTCCGCCGACCACCCGGTCGAGCCCTGGCTCGCCCGCGCCACCGAGATCGCCGCCGACCTCGGCGGCATGATCGGTGCCGCTCGTGCGCGCGGAGACGAAGGCAGCGACTCGGCCGGCGCCTGGAAGTCGAACTTCCTGCGGATGCCCTATCAGCGTGACGCCCTCGCCCGCCGCAGCATGATCGTGGAGACCTTCGAGACCGCGTGCACCTGGGACCGGTTCGCCGGATTCGACGCGGCCGTCCGTGCCGCCGCCCAGACCGCCCTGGACGACATCTGCGGAGGTGGGGTGATCACCTGCCGGTTCACCCACGTCTATCCGGACGGCCCCGCGCCCTACTACGGGATCTACGCGCCGGGCCGCTGGGGAAGCACGCTGGCCCAGTGGGACGAGATCAAGGCCGCCGTGTCCGAGGCGATCATCGACAACGGCGGCACGATCACCCACCACCACGCGGTCGGCCGAGACCACCGTCCGTGGTACGACCGCCAGCGACCCGACCCCTTCGCCAGCGCCCTCGCGGCAGCCAAGCAGGCCCTGGACTCGGCCGGCATCCTCAACCCGGGCGTGCTCATCGACCCGGTCTCGTCGCCCCGGAACCCCTAGCGGTCCGAGCGGCGTACCGATGTCGCAGGAGATGTCACAGATGCACCGCCTGCCCCGTCATAGGGATCGTCCGTGCACTGAAACGAACCTGGAGACATCATGAACATCGCCCTGTGGATCGTCGCCTGCGTCTTCGGCCTCGCCTACGTCATCGGCGGCACCATCAAGCTGACGATGCCGTACGAGAGATACGCAGCCAAGCTGCACTGGCCCGAGGACTTCACACCGGGGAACGTGAAGTTCATGGGCCTGGTCGAGGTCCTGGGTGGCATCGGCCTGGTGATCCCGGCGTTGGTCGACGTGGCGCCGATCCTGGTGCCGATCGCAGCCTCGGGCATGGCGCTCTACATGGCCGGAGCGATCACCGAACGGCTCCGGCGCGGCGAGCACAAGGAGCTGGTCGGTGACCTGCTCTTCCTGGCCGCGATGCTCTTCGTCGCCTGGGGTCGCTTCGGGCTGGAGCCGTTCTAGCCCGCCCGTAGACGTAGGAAGGGCCTGTCTCGGAGGTGGCTTGACGCCACTCTCCGAGACAGGCCCTTACGTCTGGGTCCGGTCAGCGAACCATCAGAGGTCGCGCTGGATCTCGTCCGCGTGCGGAAGGTCGGGGCTGCGTCGCAGGTTGACGATGGCCACGGCCAGACCGCCCCAGATGATCAGCATCGCGACGAGCATCATGACGATGGCGGAGCCGCTCATGACTGTGCTCCCTTCTTGTTGAAGTGAACCTCGGACAGAGTCTCGGGGTCGCGCCACTTGGCCTGCGCGGCCAGGAACCCGAAGACGATGACGGCGCCGGCCACGCCCCAGCCGAAGACGGCGAGCATCCAGGTCGGGTAGCCCTCGTACGGCGTCTTCACGTCCTCCCAGAAGGAGAGGCCGAGCACGAGCACGAGGCCGATCGGGGCGACGATGCTGACCAGGATCCGCCACCAGGCGCCGACGACGATCGAGCTGCCGTCGGAGAGGTGGTCGCTGAAGGTCGGCAGCACGCGCAGCCCCCAGCTCAGGACCAGCATCGAGATGACGGCGACCAGCAGGATGCCGAACTGGTTGATGAAGTGGTCGACGATGTCGAGCACGTAGATCCCGCTCGTGGTGGAGAAGAACACCAGGCTGACCAGGGCCATCGGGATGGTGACCGCGATCGTGGCGCGGGTGCGCGTCATCTCGAACTTGTCACGCACCGCCGAGATCACGACCTCGACGATGGACACCATCGAGGTGAAGCCGGCGATGACCAGCGAGAAGAAGAAGAGCACGCCGATCAGGGCACCAGCGGGCGCCTCGCTGATGATCGCGGGGAAGGCGACGAACGCCAGCCCGATGCCGGAGGTGGCGACATCGCCGACAGCGACCCCGTTTGCCTGCGCCATGAACCCGAGCGCTGCGAAGACGCCGATGCCGGCGAGCAGCTCGAAGCCCGAATTGGCGAAGCCGACCACGAGGCCCGACCCCGGCATGTCGGTGTGCTTGTGGACGTAGGAGGAGTAGGTGATCATGATGCCGAAGCCGATGGACAGCGAGAAGAAGATCTGGCCGTACGCCGCAGCCCACACCGTCGGATCGGTCAGCGCTCCCCAGTTCGGGGTGAAGAGCGCGTCCAGGCCCTCAGCCGCACCCGGGAGGAAGAGCGAGCGCACCACCAGGATCCCGAACGCGACCACGAGGATCGGGATGAAGATGGCCGAGCTCGCGCCGACGCCCTTCTGGACACCGAGCAGCAGCACCGCCACGATCGCGACCCACACCAGCAGCAGCGGGATCAGCACGCCCCACACCGGGGTCGTGGAGACGCCCGGGTCGCCGGCCTTGAGGAAGTCGCCGAAGAAGAAGCCCTCGGGGTCGTCGCCCCAGGCCTTGGTGACGCTGAAGATCGTGTAGCGCACCGCCCACGCCATGACGGCGGCGTAGTAGATGGCGATCATGAAACAGATGCCGACCTGCCACCAGCCGAGGCCCTCGGTGCCACGGCGGAGGCGGGCGAAGGACAGGGGCGCGGAGCCGCGGAAGCGGTGGCCCATCGCGTAGTCGAGGAAGAGGAACGGGATACCGGCCGTCAGCAGCGCCACGATGTAGGGGATGACGAAGGCGCCACCGCCGTTCTCGTAGGCGACGTACGGGAAACGCCAGATGTTGCCCAGGCCCACCGCGGACCCGATCGCCGCGAAGATGAAGACCCCTCGCGAAGAGAATGCTCCGCGTTTAGCCGCTGCTCCGTCCGGCACGCTCTCAGGTGTCGTGCTCATTTCCGCCTCCTTGCTCGATACTTCTTGTGACGCCGATCACGAACGATAGTGATTTCGGCTGTCGGCGGCTGACGCGGGGTTCGCGACGGCCGCCCGAGAGGCTACACACCAAGACTTCCTGGTTTGAGGGCTACCGCACGTAGAACGTCCCGTTGCGGAAGGAAGCCGATCTCACGATAACTCAACCACCCCCTTGACACATTGGTGTCGACTGTCGACTCTATGAGACATGATCTCCGTCATGTCTCACGGCCCGGTGTCCTATGTCCCGTTGACGGGGGCGACCTGGGCCGACCCGTGGCCGATGTACGCCGCGTTGCGCGAGCGCGACCCGGTCCACCACGTCACCAAGGGCGACTACTGGGTCCTGACCAGGTACGACGATGTCCACACCGCCGTACGCGACCACGAGACGTTCAGCTCGACCGGCGGGCTGACCACGGCCTCCGACGAGCTGGAGCGGATCGGCCTGGCCGACAACCCGCCGATGGTGATGACCGATCCGCCGTCGCACACGGCTTTCCGCAAGCTGGTGAACCGCGGATTCACGCCTAAGCAGGTCGAGGACATCACCCCTCGGGTGACCCGGTTCGTCGTCGAACGGGTGGAGCAGATCAGGGCGGCCGGGGGCGGCGACATCGTCCAGATCCTGTTCAAGCCCCTGCCGAGCATGGTGGTGGCCCACTATCTCGGCGTCCCCGAGGAGGACTGGGGTCGCTTCGATGGCTGGACCGATGCCATCGTCACCGCCAATGCGGCGCAGGACGAGAGCATCGGAGCCGGAGCCGGAGCCGGAGCCGCTGCCGAGCTCATGGGCTACTTCGCCGAGCTCATCGAGCGACGTCGACGCGAGCCCGGCGACGACACCGTCTCCCACCTCGTCGCGGCCGGCGAGGCCGACGACGACGCCGGCCTGCTGCGGGTGCTCGCGTTCGCCTTCACGATGGTCGCCGGCGGCAACGACACGACCACGGGGCTGCTGGGCGGCGGCCTGCCGCTGCTGGCGGACCGGCCCGACCAGCGCGAGCTCGCCCTGCAGGATGTCCCGGCCGCCGTCGAGGAGCTGCTGCGGCTCACCTCTCCCGTGCAGGGACTCGCTCGGACCACCACCCGCGACGTGACGATCCACGACGTCACCATCCCGGCCGGGAAGAAGGTGCTGCTCTGCTACGCCGCCGCCAACCGGGATCCGCGGGTCTTCGGTCCCGACGCCGAGGAGCTCGACGTCACGCGCAACCCGCGGCAGATCCTGACCTTCGCCCACGGCGCCCACCATTGCCTGGGTGCGGCCGCTGCCCGGATGATGGGCCGGGTGGCCCTGACCGAGATCTTGACCAGGATTCCGTCGTTCACCGTCGACCACGACTCCGTGGAGTGGGCGCCGGGGAGCTACGTACGCAGGCCCGTCCGTCTCCGCGTCGAGGTGGCCCGATGAGCTGGCTGGCTGACGCCCGGTCGGACCTCGCGGCCGAGCGGATCCTCGACGCCGCCGGCGCGCTCTTCGTGGAGCGCGGCGTCGACCGTCCCGGTATGGACGAGGTCGCGCGCGCGGCCGGCTGCTCCAGGGCGACGCTCTACCGCTACTTCGAGAACCGCAACGCGCTCGTCCACGCCTTCGCCCACCGCGAGGCGCGGCAGATCACCGCACAGGTCGCCCGAGCCACGGCCGACCTCGCCGAACCCCGCCGCCGGATCGTCGAGGCCGTCCTCGCCTGCCTCGCCGCCGTGCGCGAGCGGCCCCATCTCCAGCCCTGGTACGCCGGTGACAGCACGCTGCTCCGGGAGGTGCTCCGAGACTCGCCGCTGATCCGCGGGACCGCCGAGGCGTACCTCGCCGACGGCGCCGAGGACCCCGACCTCGCCGACTGGGTCCTGCGGGTCATCTTGTCGTTCCTCACCAACCCCGGGGGCGACGAGTCGGAACGTCGCCTGCTGGAGCGATTCCTTCTGGTGCCACTGGTCAGGTAGATCCAGTCCCGCGGGTCCGGACAAGGTGCCCTAGCCTACGACGGCACCCGCACCCCACCCCCCCACTCTCGAGGAGCACAACATCACTGACTCGATCGGCGACGTCGTCGTCCGACCCCTCTCCGGCCAGGACGAGCTCGACCTGTTCCTTCGGCTCACCTACGTGCTCGACGACGAGCTGGCCGACGATCTGGCCGAGGGGCGGCGTCGCCCCGAGTGGATGTGGGTCGCCATGAGCGGCGACCGTCTGCTTGCCCGCGCCTCGTGGTGGGGTCGACCGGACGCGACGGCACCAGACGTCCTGGACTTCTTCGACCTCGACGACACCCTGGACTCGGACGCGGCCATCGCGATCGGGACCCGGCTCCTGCGGACCGCGCAGGCTGCCGTCGTACCGGCCGGGTCGACGCCTCCGGAGTACGGGCGGTACATCCCGCCCGACTGGCGGGACGATCCGGCCGCTCGACGCGTCGTCGAGTCGCGCATGTCCGTCCTCGAGGGACTCGGCGCGAAACCGCTCGTCGAGCGTCTGCGCCTCGAGTGGCGGGCCGGTTCCTCGGTTCCGGCGCCGAGCGCGCGCCTGCGATTCCGATCGGTGAGCGATCGTGACGAGCTCGTGGCTCTGATGGAGCCCGTACTGAAGGGGACGCTCGACGCTCACAGTCAGGCCGACCTCGAGACGATGTCGCCGGCGGACGTCGCCGCCAAGCACTTCGACGACGAGTTCGCCGGGTTCTCCAGCCCGCGGGAGTGGTGGCAGGTGGCCGAGCTCGAGAACGGCGAGCCAGTCGGCTTCGTCATTCCCGCCCGGAACAGCTACCACGCGATCATCGCCTACGTCGGCGTCCTGCCCGCGCATCGGGGTCACGGCTACATCGACGACCTGCTGGGCGAAGGCACGCGGATCCTCGCAGCTCAGGACGTACCGAGGATCCGGGCGTCCACGGACCTCGACAACATCCCGATGGCGCAGGCCTTCAGCCGTGCCGGCTACATCAACTTCCAGCGAGCGATCAACATGACCTGGTCGTAACCTGATCACTCCCTGGTGGCAAGGAGAAGACGTTGGCAAGGGCTGCGATGAGCGAGGTCCGCGGCGGTGCCGTGGTCACCGGAGCAGGGCGCGGCCTCGGCCGGCAGATCGCCGAGCTGCTCGCAGCCCGCGGTCACCACGTGCTGGTCACCGATGTCGATGCCGCGAGCGCTCAGGCGGCCGCCGACGAGATCGGCCGTGGAGCCACCGCCATGGCCGTCGACGTACGTGACGCCACACAGGTGGAGGCGGCTCGGGACGCGGTCGTGGAGGCCGCAGGCAGGCTCGACGTCTGGGTCAACAACGCCGGCGTACTGTTCACCGGCCCGGCCTGGGAGCAGTCGCCCGAGCAGCGGAACCTGATCCTCGAGGTCAACGCGGGCGGCACCATCAACGGGACGGTCGCGGCGATCGAGGCTATGCGCACCACCGGCGGCCACATCGTCAACATCGTGTCCCTGGCGGGCCTGACCGCGGTGCCGGGCGAGGCCGTGTACGCCGCCTCGAAGCATGCCGCGATCGGGTTCAGCCTCAGCACGCTGCAGGACCTTCGGCTGGCGGGCGTCGAGGACATCGACATCTCGTGCATCTGCCCCGACGGGATCTGGACGCCGATGCTGCACGACAAGCTCGACGACCTTGCCTCGGCGCTGTCGTTCTCGGGAAAGCTGCTCCAGCCCGGCGAGGTCGTCGCTGCGGTCGCGAAGGTTCTCGACAAGCCGCGGCCGGTGACCGCCGTGCCGGGTTGGCGGGGGCTGGTGGCCAGGTTGGGCGATGCCCTGCCCGGGCTCGGCCTCGCGGCCGTACCTCTCGTGGTCGCGCAGGGGCGGCGTACGCAGCGCCGGCTGCTGCGCGACGGGATCCCGTCCTGACCCCTGCGTCCTCGAGCGGTCGGCCCGGCCGGGAACTGTCAGATGGTGCGGCCGCCGTGCCGTAGGACGGCCGATGGCGCCGTTCCGTACCTCCGTCGATGAGCGGCAGCGAAACGGCTCGCGGACGAGAATCCCCAGGCCGCCGCGACGTCGGCGACGCTCAGGGCCGGGTTGGTCTGCAGGTCGGCGTGGGCCCGCTGGAGCCTGATGTCGAGGAGGTACTGCGAGGGCGGACTGCCCACCCACCGCTGAAATCCCTCCTGCAGGCGCCGGACGCTGGTGCCGGCCAGCGCAGCCATGTCGGCGGCGGTCCAGGCCCGGGCGGGGTCGTCGTGGAGGGCTTCGACCACGCGGCGGATCGTCCGCGGCTGCGCGGCCGCGGTGACGCCGCCGTCGGGGGAGCACATCTCCAGCAGGCCGGCGGCGACCGCGCCGGCGAGCTGGCGGCGTACGAGCTCGCTGTCGGCGAAGAGGTCCGGGTCGTGCAGGTTGGTGGCCAGGCTGGTGATCAGGTGGTGCCAGGCGCGTCCGCGGCCGTGCTCCAGCGAGAGCTGCTCCGGGAGGAGGGCGCGGGCATTGACGCGGTCGGTGCCCAGGATCCGCTCGGTCTCGACCTCCAGCCAGTCGCTGTCGAACTTCACGCCGAGCACGGTGCAGGTCGCGTCCCAGTGGCTGATCAGGGACGGGGTGTCGGCCCGGAAGACGGTGCCCTGGCCGACGACCGAGGTCAGGTCCCCGAACCGGCCGCGGCTCTCCAGGTGGCCGGTGATCGGCATGTTCACCTCGTACGCACTCGGGTAGTCGCACTCGATCGCGACATCCGCGCCCCAGCCGACGTGGCCGATCAGGACCGGCCCGAGATCCAGCGTACGCAGCGTGAGCCGCGGCTCGTGAGCGCCGCCGACCGGCCGGAGCTCGTGCGGGAAGTAGGCCTGGGCCACGACGCGCGAGGCCTGCCCCCAGTCCCTGGGAGCGGCTCGCATACGACCGGCCATGCCGCAGAGCGTACCTGAGACGAGCGTCACAAATTGGTCGCGTCCGGGGTGCTGAACCCGCGCAATCCGTGTCGCCGGGTCGCGAGGACCGAACTACTTTCGAGTCCTGTTCGGAACCCTCCCATCTCTCGAGGAGCACCCATGACGACCACGCAGCAAGCCGGCAAGCAGGACCTCTCCTGGCTCGACGACGTGACGATGACCGAGCTCGAGCGGAACCCCTACCCGACCTACGAGCGCCTGCGCCGCGAGGCGCCGCTCGCCTTTGTCCCGGTCCTCGGCTCCTATGTCGCCTCCACCGCGGAGATCTGCCGGGAGGTCGCCACCAGCCCCGACTTCGAGGCGGTGATCACCCCGGCCGGCGGGCGTACGTTCGGCCACCCGGCGATCATCGGCGTCAACGGCGACATCCACGCCGACCTGCGCGGCATGGTCGAGCCCCAGCTCCAGCCGGCCGAGGTCGACAGCTGGGTGGACGACCTGGTCCGCCCGATCGCGCGGAACTACGTCGAGCAGTTCGAGGACCGCGGCCGCGCCGAGCTGGTCGCGGAGTACTGCGAGCCCGTCTCCGTACGCTCTCTCGGCGACCTGCTCGGGCTGCAGTCGGTCTCCTCCGACAAGCTCCGCGAGTGGTTCCACAAGCTCAGCGTGTCCTTCACCAACGCCGGGGTCGACGAGAACGGTGAGTTCACCAACCCCGACGGCTTCACTCCCGGTGACGAGGCTCGCGCGGAGATCCAGGCGGTCGTCGACCCGCTTATCGACCGGTGGATCGAGCACCCCGAGAACACCGCGATCTCGCACTGGCTCCACGACGGGATGCCGCCGGGGAAGACCCGTGACCGCGAGTACATCTACCCGACGATCTATGTCTACCTGCTGGGTGCGATGCAGGAGCCGGGGCACGGCATGGCCTCGACACTGGTCGGGCTCTTCAGCCGTCCCGAGCAGATGGAGGAGGTCGTCGACGACCCGTCGCTGCTGCCGCGGGCCATCTCCGAGGGCATGCGCTGGACCTCCCCGATCTGGTCGGCGACCGCGCGGATCAGCACCACGCCCGTCACGATCACCGGCGTCGACCTGCCCGCCGGCACCCCGGTGATCCTGTCCTACGGTTCCGCGAACCACGACACCGGGAAATACGACGCACCCACGGCGTACGACCTGCACCGGCCGCCGCTGCCGCACCTCGCCTTCGGCGCCGGCAACCACGCGTGCGCCGGGATCTACTACGCCAACCAGGTGATGCGGATCGGTCTCGAGGAGCTCCTCGAGGCGATCCCCAACCTGGAGCGCGACACCGGCGAGGGTGTCGAGTTCTGGGGCTGGGGATTCCGCGGCCCGACCAGCCTGCACAGCACCTGGGAGGTGTGAGCCGTGGCCACCGCGATCAGCGTCTCAGGCCGCCGGGTCGAGTGCACCGATGACCAGTCGATGCTGGAGGCCTTCCTCCGGGCCGGGATCTGGATGCCGAACTCCTGCAACCAGGGCACCTGTGGGACCTGCAAGCTGCAGGTCGTCTGCGGCGAGGTGGACCACGGCGGCTCGCCGCTCGACACGTTGACCGCGGAGGAGCGCGCCGCCGGTCTGGCGCTCGCCTGCCAGGCCCGGCCGCTCGCGGAGACCGAGGTCGCGCTGCGGGGCGAGGAGATGGGACGTACGACCCACGTGCTGCGCGACCTCACCGCCACCGTCGTCGAGGTCGAGGAGATCGCCCGGGACACCCGGCGGGTCCTCCTCGGCCTCGAGGAGCCGCTCGCGTTCTCGGCGGGGCAATACGTCGAGCTGCTGGTCCCCGGCACCGGCGAGCGACGCCAGTACTCGCTGGCCAACACCGCCGAGGAGGACAAGGTCCTCGAGCTGCACGTGCGCCGCATCCCCGGCGGGGTGGCCAGCGAGTGGCTCTTCGGCGCGGCCGCGGTCGGTGACCGGGTCGAGGTACGCGGCCCGCTCGGCGACTTCCATGTCCCCGACGCGGACGAGGACGACGGCGAGCCGATGGTGCTCATCGGTGGCGGCACCGGGCTGGCACCCCTGCTCGGCATCGCTCGCACCGCTCTGGAGCGGCACCCGGACCGCACGATGGTGCTCTACCACGGCGTACGCACCGCCGCGGACCTCTACGACACCGATCGGCTCGCGGAGCTGGCCGCGACGTATCGCGGCTTCAACCTCGTCACGGTGCTCTCCCGGGAGTCAGTGCCCGGGCACCGCAGCGGCTACGCACCCGATGCCTTCGTCGACGACATCGCCAGCGCCCGAGGCTGGTCCGGCTGGCTGTGCGGCTCGCCGGCACTGGTCGAGGCCGGGGTCAAGGCGTTCAAGCGGCGGCGGATGGCACCCCGGCTGATCCATCGGGAGAAGTTCGAGCCGGCCGACGCGGTCGGCGCAGGCAACTGACAGGATCATGTCGGGCGGCCCTTGCCGTGCCGATGAGCAACCGTCGAGGATGAATCGCGAGGGACCGGACGTCTCCGGTGCCTCGAGAGGAGAGATATGCAGCAGGTCAAGGCCGTCATCGCCCGCGCCAAGGGCGCGCCCGTCGAGCTCGTCACGATCAACGTACCCGCACCGGGGCCGGGTGAGGCGGTGGTGAAGATCCAGTCGTGCGGGGTGTGCCACACCGATCTCCACTACCGCGAGGGTGGGATCAACGACGAGTTCCCGTTCCTGCTGGGTCATGAGGCCGCCGGGATCGTCGAGGCGGTCGGTCCGGACGTGACCGACGTGGCGCCGGGCGACTTCGTGGTGCTCAACTGGCGCGCGGTCTGCGGCAGCTGCCGGGCCTGCAAGCGCGGTGAGCCGCAGTACTGCTTCGCCACGTTCAACGCCACCCAGAAGATGACGCTCGAGGACGGCACGGAGCTCTCGCCCGCGCTGGGCATCGGCGCCTTCGCGGAGAAGACGCTGGTCGCGGCGGGTCAGTGCACGAAGGTCGACCCGGAGGCCCGGCCCGCCGCCGTCGGCCTGCTCGGCTGCGGCGTGATGGCCGGCATCGGTGCCGCCATCAACACCGGCGGCGCGACCCGCGGGCGCTCGGTGGCGGTCATCGGGTGCGGTGGTGTCGGGGTGGCGGCGATCGCCGGTGCGGCGCTGGCCGGGTCGAGCCCGGTCATCGCCGTCGACATCGACCCCAAGAAGCTCGAGCGCGCCGCGGCCATGGGCGCGACGCACACCGTGGACTCCTCGCAGACCGACCCGGTCGAGGAGATCAAGCGGATCTGCGCCGAGACGTACGACGGTGCCGAAGGCGCCGACATCGTCGTCGAGGCGGTCGGGCGTCCGGAGACCTGGAAGCAGGCCTTCTACGCTCGCGACCTGGCCGGCACCGTCGTCCTCGTCGGTGTTCCCACGCCCGACATGACCGTGCCGGAGATCCCGCTCATCGACGTCTTCGGCCGCGGTGGCGCGCTCAAGTCCAGCTGGTACGGCGACTGCCTTCCCAGCCGCGACTTCCCGATGCTGGTCGACCTCTACCGCCAGGGGCGGCTCGACCTGGACGCGTTCGTGAGCGAGGAGATCGGGATCGGGGACATCGAGGCGGCCTTCGAGAAGATGCACCGGGGCGAGGTCCTCCGCTCGGTGGTGGTGCTCTGATGACCGTACGTGTGGACCACGCGGTCACGAGCGGCACCTTCAGCCTCGACGGCGAGACGCACCAGGTGGACAACAACCTCTGGGTGGTCGGCGACGACACGGAGTGCCTGGTCATCGACGCTCCGCACTCGGTCGAGGACATCCTGGCGGTGGTCGGTGACCGCACCGTGAAGGCGATCGTGTGCACCCATGCCCACGACGACCACGTACGCATGGCGCCGGCGTTGCGGGAGGCAGTCCGGGCCCCGATCCTGCTGCACCCCGACGACCGGCCGCTGTGGGAGCTCACCCATCCCGACGAGCTGTGGGACGCCGACCTCTCCGACGGGCAGATCCTTCAGATCGGCGACACCGACGTGACCGTCCTGCACACGCCCGGTCATGCGCCGGGAGCGGTCTGTCTGTCGGTGCCCTCGCTGGGCTGCGTCTTCACCGGTGACACCCTCTTCCAGGGCGGTCCCGGGGCCACCGGGCGCTCGTTCAGCGACCGACCGACCATCGAGGCGTCGATCCGGGCCAAGCTGTTCGCGCTTCCTGGTGAGACGGTCGTCCACACCGGCCACGGTGACGACACCACGATCGCCGCCGAGGTCTCCAACCTGGGCTGATCAGCGCTCGGCGGCGGCGAGCTCGGCACGCACCCAGGCACACCACTCCAGCGCCGTACGCCGCGACCGGATGCCGCCCTCGAGCGTGATCCGGCTGGCGAACAGCGGGTTCGAGGGATCGCGGACGCCCGGGCTGTCGGAGATCTCGGCCAACTCCTCGAGATAGCGGTCGAGGGTGCGCCGATGGGCGGCTTCGAGTCGGCTGACCAGGTCCTCGGCGGCTGCGGGCTCGACCGTCCAGATCGACCACAGCCGAAGGATCTCCAGGTCACGGACCGGCTGGGGATCCAGGTCGCCGACGACCCATGCTGCGAGGGCGGTCCTGCCGGCCTCCGTGATCCGGTATCGCTTCGTCGGCCGGGGGCCGGCGCCCTCGATGACCTCGTGCTCGACCAGTCCGGCGGCGTCGAGACGGTTCAGCTCCGGATAGATCTGGGAGTGGCGGGCGGTCCAGAAGTAGCCGATCGGCTGTCGCATCCGCTGCGCGACCTCGTAGCCGGTGCTCTCGCGTCGCGCCAGCAGCCCGAGGATCGCGAAGCCGAGGTTGGAAACAGGTGCGGCCGGGTCTGGCATATGTCAATATTGACATATGCGGAGCGTGAAGGGCGGCATAGCGGCCGGTGCGGCGGTGATCGGCCTGCTGGTGGCCGGGTGTGGTGCGGAGGGCCGCGCCGGGGACCCAGCAGAAGCGAAGGCGTCGGGTCCGGTGCTGCCGTCGGACGGTCCGTACGTCGAGGGGGAGCTCCGCGGTTGCTTCCTGCCGTCGACCGGTGTCGAGGTCGAGTCGATCCAGGTGTCGGGGCCGGCGCTCGCGCTGCCGGCCATCCGCTTCACGCCTCCGGACGGCCAGGCTCCGTCGGCGGTCCTGGTGATGCTGCATCAGACCGACGGGGACCGCTGCGGCTGGGGTGACTTCGCGATCCTGGCGGGTCACCACGACGTCGCCGGGCTCTCCTTCGACCAATGCGGTTATGGCGCGGCCGAGTGTCGGATCAAGGATCTCGACGACCCGGTGCCACAGGTGCGGGCCGCGTTGAGCGAGGTCGAGAAGCAGTGGCCGGACACCCCGATCGTGCTCGTCGGTGCCTCGATGGGCGGCAGCCAGACCGTGCGGGCCGTCGCCGCCGGGGTGGACGTCGACGGTTGGGTCGACCTGTCGGGGCCCTCGACGTGGGCCGACGTCGACCTGGCCGCCCTCGCCGACTCGATCAGGATGCCGGGCCTGGTCGTCATCGCCGAGGACGTCGACGGGGCCGATGAGGCCGACGCCGCTCGAGCGCTGGCGCAGGCCACGTCCTCGGAGTTCGTGCCCGCCGAGGGCGGCCACGGCTGGGACCTGGTGGTCGAGGCGGACCGGCTCTCGCCGATCGGCGAGCAGATCGTCGCGTACGCCACCAAGTGATCGGGACGGCCGGGTGCTCGTGGTCGTGGCGTTGGTGTGGCGACCCAACGTTTCCGCACTTCTGTGCGCTTTTGTGGACAGTCGGCGAGCGACCTGAGGAGGATGTCGACCATGAAGATCAATGTTCGCCGCATGGCGTCTGCCGTTGCCGTCCCGCTGCTGCTCCTGGCCACGGCCACCGCCTGCGGTGGCTCCGAGAGCGAGGAGCCGAACTCGAAGCCCGCCGCGGAGGCCGAGGCGACCGAGACCGAGGCTGCAGAGACCGAGGCCACCGAGACCGAGGCCGCGGCAGAGCCGTCGGTGCCGGCTGTCGGGGACATCCCCGACCCGACGAACGACCCGGATGGCTTCGAGGACTACCTCACCGAGATGTACGTCAAGGCGGGCATGACCGACGACCAGGCGACGTGCATGTCGGCAGCGTTCATGGACAACGTGGACCTGGACTCCATCACCGACCCTTCGTCCGTCTCCGCGATGATGGGTGACGAGAAGCTCACCGAGGCCATGACGAAGTGCGTGTGACGTCCATGGACGCCTGATTGGCGGTCGCCGCTCCTCCCCGATCTGACCGCGGGGGACACTTAGAATCCCCAACGTGGACCATCAGGTGATGCTGATCGTCGGAGCGGCGCTGGCGATCATGATCGCGGCGTCGGTGTTCTCGCGGCGAACGGGGGTGGCGGCGCCGCTGCTGCTCGTGGGGCTCGGGATCGGGGCGAGCTATCTGCCGGGGGCTCCGGAGATCGAGATCGAGCCGGAGCTGATCCTGGCCGGCGTACTGCCGCCGCTGCTCTACTCCTCCGCGGTCAACCTGCCGGTGATCGACTTCCGGCGGAACCTCCGGCTGATCAGCTGGCTGTCGGTCGTGATGGTGATCGTCTCGGCGCTGGTGATCGGCGCCGTCGTCCACTGGCTGTTCCCAGCGATCTCGTTCCCGCTCGCGGTCGCGCTCGGCGCGGTCGTCAGCCCCACCGACGCGGTGGCGGCGACAGCGATCGGGCGCCGGGTCGGGCTGCCGCCGCGGGTGATGACGGTGCTGGAGGGCGAGAGCCTGGTCAACGACGCCTCCGCGCTCGTCGTCCTTCGGACGGCAGTCGCGGCGATCGCCGCGGCCAGTTCGTTCTCGGTAGGGCGCGCGGCGCTGGAGTTCGGGTGGGCGGTGCTGGGCGCGCTCGTGATCGGCGGTGTCGTCGGCTGGGTCACCGTCGTGCTCCGGCAGCGCCTGGACGACCCGGTGCTCAACACCACGATCTCGTTCGCGGTGCCGTTCATCGCCTACTTCCCGGCCGAGGAGCTGAACGCCTCCGGAGTCCTCGCTGTCGTCGTCGCCGGCCTGGTGACCGGCGCGCTCGGCAGCCGCCGGTTCAGCGCGCGCGACCGGCAGACCCAGGCCACCACCTGGACGACGTTCAACTTCATCCTCGAGAGCGGCGTCTTCCTCGCGATGGGCTACGAGCTCCCGTCGCTCGTCGATGCCGCCCGCGGCGAGACCACCCCCGGGGAGCTGACCGGGCTCGTTCTGGTCATCGTCGGCCTGCTGGTCCTGCTGCGGTTCGTCGGGCTCGCCGGGCCGGCGCTCCGGGACCGGGAGGAGGATCAGGAGCAGGTACGCGCCCGCCTGGACCAGTTCGAGGAGAAGCTCGACTCGCTGACCCCTGCCGATGATCGCGAGGACGCCCGGATCACCTCGGCGCGTCGGCGACTGGCCCGGGGTCGGGCGGACATCGACTTCGAGGAGCGCGAGCCGATCACCAGGCGTGGCTTCCTGACGATCGGCTGGGCAGGAATGCGCGGCGTCGTCACGGTCGCCGCCGCCCAGACCATCCCCGTCGGCACCTCCTACCGGGCCACCGTGGTGCTCGCCGCCTTCCTGGTCGCGCTCATCACGCTCGTGCTCTTCGGGCTCACGCTCCCGGCGTTGATCCGCCGGATGCGCTTCCCCGGTGAGTCCTCGAAGGATCGGCACGACGCGTTCCGGGCGCTGCTGCGCCAGGTCGGCGAGGATGCGATCGACACCCTCGGACCGCTGGAGTCCCAGACCATCGACGGCGAGCCGATCGACCCGAAGCTGGTGACGAGGCTCAAGGACAGCATCCTCCCGCGGGTGCTGGCGGGTGTGCGGGAGACGCCGAGACTCAGGCCAGCGGCGATGGAGCAGACGATGATCCTGCAGCTGCGCTACCTCGATGCGATGCGCGACGCGCTCGCCGCCGAGCGCAGCATCGGCGCCTACAGCTCCCACACATACCGGAGGGTCGAGTCGATCCTCGACGACATGGAGAAGCGGCTCGACGCGAGCTGAGCCCCGGCCGCTGCCGGTTCAGACCGTCTCGAACCCGGCCATCATCGCCATGTCCTCGTGCTCCAGGTTGTGGCAGTGGATCAGGAACCGGCCGGCGTACTTCTCGAACCTCACCCTGACCCGGACTGCCTCATAGGGACGGACGTCGACGGTGTCCTTCCAGCCGTGGTCCATCGGGCCGGGGCCGCGGTTGCCGCGGCGGAGCACCTGGAAGGGCGAGAGGTGGACGTGGACAGGGTGGTGGGCGTCGGTGAAGAACTCCCAGATCTCGGTGGAGCCCAGCGGCACCTGGGCCTGCGGCACGGCGGGGTCGAAGGGTTTGCCGTTGATCCCCCAGCCCTTGCGGCCGTGCACCTTCGCCTGGCGGAAGTGCCACCGACGGACGACCGCTCCGTCGGGCTTCTCGGGTTCGGGTACGTCGGCGAGCCGCTCAGGGACCCGGACGTCGTCGGTCGCGCGGCGGGCGATGCGGAACCTCATCACCTGAGCGGTCCGGCCGGTGCCGAGGGCGTTGCGCAGCTCGACGGTCGTCCCGGGTGCCAGGGAACGGAAGTCGACGACGACGTCGAACCGTTCGCCAGAGGCCATCGTGATCGCGTCGTGCTGGACGGGGCGAGCCAGCAGGCCACCGTCGGAGCCGATCTGGGTGAACGCCAACGGCTTCCCGTCGGCGGTCCGCAGGCTCAGCTCGTAGCGGCGCGCGTTGGAACCGTTGAGCAGGCGCAGCCGATACTGCGCCGCATCGACCTCCGCCTCCGGCCAGGGGGCGCCGTTGACCAGGATGACGTCACCGAGCACGCCGGCCATGTAGCGGTCCTCGACCCCGGGCTGGCCGAGCAGCTCCGGGTCGAGCGCGGGGTAGCGCAGCGCGCCGTCCTCGTCGAAGGCCCGGTCGGCGATCATCAACGGGATCTCCCGTTCGCCGCGCGGCAGCGAGAGCGCGTCCTCCTCGGCGTCGCGGACGATGTGGAATCCGGCCAGCCCACGCCACACCTGCGGGGCGGTGAAGTCCATCCGGTGGTCGTGGTACCAGAGCGTGGTCGCGGGCTGGTCGAGCGGATAGCGATAGTCCCGTTCCCCCGTGCTGACCTGCGCCAACGGGTCCGCCATCGGCGCGTGCCCGTCGTGACCGGTCTGGGGCACCTGGTAGGTGTTGAAGCTCGGAGGCACCAGCAGGTCCGTCGGCCAGCCGTCGCTCTCCGCCGGCGTGTGCCCGCCATGGAGGTGGGTCGCGGTCGGCAGCGTGAGCGAGCTGGTGTGGCGTACCGTCACCGTCTCGCCGCGACGGGTCTCCAGCGTGGGTCCGGGAAAAACCCCGTCGTACGTCATCATCTCGGTCTTCAGCCCGGGCAGGATCTCGACCGATGCGTGCCGTTGGGCGATCTCGATCAGCCCGCCCGCAGGGCGCTTGACGGGCGGCAGCGGCAACGGTGTCGCGTACGCCTCGGGCAGCCGGGCCGCGCTGGCCAGGACCTGTCCGGTCTGACCGTGCGTGTCTCCGCAGGCGGTCAGCGATCCGGTGATCGGGACGGCCAGGCCGGCGCCGAGCAGGGTGCGTCGCCTGAGCCTCATCCCCGGACCTCCCGCGGCGTTCCGGCGCCGCGGCGCACGGCGGCGATCGCCAGGGCCACGGCGACCCCGACGGTGAGGACGCCGATGGGCACGTGCAGCTGGAGGACCCGGGTGTAGCCGAGGACCGCCTGGACGTGGATGAGGAGGAAGAGCACGACCGACCAGATCAGGAACCACCAGCGACCGCCCATTGCAACGACTGCCCCGGCAGCGATCGGGAGCAGCAGTGCCAGTCCCTGCAAGGCCGCCGCGCCGGCCGTGTGGAGCCCCAGGGCGTCGAAGGTGCCGGCGAAGTAGGAGCCGATGAAGATCGGTTGTCCGATCGCGAAGAGTGCGGTCGCGACCGCGACAGCTCGGAAGCAGAGGAGGCTGATGCGTGGTCGGCGCGCGGGTGTCTGGGTGGTCACGGGTCGACAATATGTAGGCGCGGTACCTATGGCATCCGGCGTTCCCCTGAGATCGCCCCGGGGCGCACCATTGTGTTTCTGTTTTGTGACAACCGCCCAACGAGGTTCTGCCTCCGTGCCGGTGCCGGACGCCGATCCGCGCCCCTACCGTCGAGTAGCAACCGGAACCCCGGACAGCCCGGGGCCGGATGGACGAAGGAGCATGCTCGGTGCTCAGATCACTCTCTCTCCGAATCGCCGCGGTCGCCGCGGCCGTCACTCTCCCCCTCTTCGGTCTGGTCGCCCCGGCCGAAGCGGAGAGCCCCTACGAGCGCGGACCGAACCCCACCTCGGCCAGCGTTCTCGACAACGGCACGTTCTCCCTCTCCACGGCTTCGGTCTCCTCACTGGTGACCGGCTTCGGCGGCGGGACGATCTACTACCCCACCTCGACCAGCGAGGGGACGTACGGCGGTGTCGTGCTCGCCCCCGGCTTCACGGCCTCCTCGTCGTCCTACTCCGCCGTCGCGCGCCGGGTGGCTTCGCACGGGTTCGTGGTCTTCGCGATCGACACGAACTCCCGCTACGACCAGCCCGACAGCCGTGGGTCGCAGATCCTGTCCGCGGTCTCGTACCTCAAGAACAGTGCCTCGTCCGCGGTCGCTTCGCGTCTGGACGAGACCCGGATCGCGGTCTCAGGTCACTCGATGGGCGGCGGCGGCACGCTCGCCGCGGCCAACCAGGACTCCTCGATCAAGGCCGCGGTCGCGCTGCAGCCCTGGCACACCGACAAGACCTGGCCCGGCATCCAGGTCCCGACCATGATCATCGGCGCGGAGAACGACAGCGTCGCGCCGGTGTCGTCGCACTCGATCCCCTTCTACACCTCCGCCAGCGGGGCCCGGGAGAAGGCGTACGGCGAGATCAACAACGGCGACCACTTCATCGCCAACACCGACGACGACTGGCAAGGGCGCCTCTTCGTCACCTGGATGAAGAGGTACGTCGACGACGACACCCGCTACTCGCAGTTCCTCTGCCCGGCGCCGTCCTCGATCAACCTGTCCGACTACCGCAACACCTGCCCGGACTGATCTGACGGTCTGACGTAGGAAACGAACCGGCCACCTCGGGGGGAGGTGGCCGGTTCCTTGTGCCCGGCGTTAGAAGATGGGGGCATGACCGGAATCAGTGGAAACGACGGAAGCAGCACAGGCATCCGCGTCGCGTCCGTCGACGACATCCCGGAGGGCGAGGGGATCGCCATCTCCTCCGACATCACCGGCACCGAGGACGACATCGCCATCCTGCGGGACGACGACGGCACCTGCTGGGCCCTCAACGACACCTGCACTCACGAGACCGCCTCGCTGGCCGAGGGTTGGGTCGAGGACGGGGACGTCGAGTGCCCGCTGCACTCCTCGCGGTTCAACCTGCGCACCGGCAAGGTCGACGGCCTCCCGGCCACCCGCGACACCGTGCCGCACCGGGTCGAGGTGCGCGACGGCGAGGTCTACCTGTTCCCCGGCGAGAGGCCGTGACGGTCTCGTCCGTCGTCGTCGTCGGTGGCGGGATCGCGGGGGTGTCGACCGTCGCAGAGCTGCGGAAGCATGGGTACGCCGGTGAGCTGACGCTCGTCTCGGCCGATGCCGTCCCGTACGACCGCCCGCCGCTGTCGAAGGAGTATCTCGCCGGCAGCCGCGACCTCGAGTCGATCGCGCTGCAGCCGCCTTCGTGGTACGCCGAGCAGCGGATCTCGCTGATCGGCAGCGCTGCCGCCGTTGCGGTGCGCCCGGACGCGGGCGAGGTCGAGCTCGCCGACGGACAGATACTCACCGCCGACCGGATCGTGCTCGCAACCGGGGGTCGTGCGGTCCGGCCGCCGATCGCTCAGGCAGCCCCGATCCACGTGCTGCGAGAGGTCGCGGACGCTGATCGGCTTCGTACGCAGCTCGTGCCCGGGGCGCGCCTGCTGATCGTCGGGGCGGGGCTGATCGGGGCAGAGGTCGCCTCCACCGCGCGTGGCCTCGGGGCGGAGGTCGTGCTGGTCGACCCCCTCGTGCCGCCGCTCGCGGCCGCGGTCGGGTCCGAGGTTGCGACCTGGCTGCACGGTCTGCACGCAGTCCACGGTGTCGAGGCGCTGGCGACCACGGTCGAGACGCTGCTGGAGACCCCGACCGGAGTCGCAGTCCAGTTGCAGGGCGAACGTGACTCGCGCGAGTTCGACGCCGTACTTCTGGCCGTCGGCCTGAGCCCCGAGAACGTCCTGGCCGAGTCGGCCGGCCTGGAGGTCGACCGCGGCGTCCTCATCGACGCCGGTCAGCTGACCAGCCACCCGTCGGTGCTCGCGGTCGGAGACTGTTCCCGTCTCCGCGACCATCCGCGGGCCGAGCACTGGGAAGCCGCCCAGGTCGACGGCGCCCGCGCGGCGGCGACGATCCTCGAGATCGCGCCCCCGCCCGCCGCCGCTCCGTGGTGGTGGACGGACCGCTACGGCCTCCACGTCGAAGGGGTCGGCGAGATGCGGTCTCCGGATGCCGTGCATCAGACCGTCGTACGTGGCGTGGTCGGCGAGCCACCCTTCTCGGTGTTCACTCTCCGCAGCGAGCGCGTCATCGGCGCTGTCGCGGTCGACGACCCCAACGCCGTGCGCGCAGCCCGCAGGATGATCGACCGGCAGGTTGACGTACGGGCGTCTGATCTGGCAGACGTGACCCAGAACCTCCGCAAGCTCCTCTAAATCCGCCGAGTCGGCGCAAATGTCCCAGGTTTTCCACAGGGCCTGTGGATAACTCGGGACAGATGCGCCGACTCGACGGGTTTCTTTGGGGCAGATGCGCCGACTGGGTCAGACGGTCAGCTGAGCCGGCTTCGACTGGTTGGCGACGCGGTTCTCCGAGTCGATGAACCAGGCGAGCTGCTCCACCCGCGTGATGATCGCGTGGAGGAGGTCGGCGGTGGTCGGGTCCTCGGCGTCGATGTCGTCGTGGATCTCACGAGCCGTCTTCGAGGTGGCGTAGAGCGCGGCGGCGGCGAGGTCTGCGGCCGTCGCGGTGTCGACCTCGGTCGCCGGGAGCGGCGCGAGGGTGGTGTCCTCGGAGACGGTGCCGGTGCGGCCGTCGGGGAGGATGTAGAGCGCGCGCATCCGCTCGGCGACCTCGTCGGTGAAGGCACGAGCGGCGTCGACGACCTCGTCGAGGACGAGGTGCATGTCGCGGAAGTTCTTGCCCACGACGTTCCAGTGCAGCTGCTTGCCCTGCAGGCTGAGCTCGGTCAGATCGACGAGCAGGCGCTGCATCTGGGTCGCGAACGCCGGGCTCGGGACGAACGCCGGGTGCGAGGTGTGGGTGGCGCTGCTGGTGTCGGTCTTGGTGGTCATGTTCGGTGGATCCCCCTGGGTTGTGTTCTGGTCTCTGCTTCTGGAAGCAACTGTGCCACCTTTTCTTGAACGATTCCAGAAAGGTAAGTCTTCCCTAAGTCATCGTCGTGGGCTGTGGGGACGCCGTAGAGTCGGTTCGTGCCGTCAGCCGGAGACGCTTCAGTCCCCCTCGTCGCACCGGTTCGTCGCCCGGAGGTCTTCGAGACCAACCGATTGAGCGCGGACGCTCAGGTCGAGGCGTGGGAACGTCACAACGCGAGCGCGCTGGTGGCGCTCTCCTGTCGGCCCATCGACGGCCACGGCTTCGATGCGCAAGAGATCAATCTCCAGCTCGACCAGATCCATCTGGCCCGGGTCCGGGCCACCCGGCACGTCGTCGAGCGGCCGGCCAGCCTGGTCAAGGAGATGCCCGCCCGATCGATCGCCGTCTACGCCAGCCTCCGCGGCGAGGCGATCCTCGAGTACGCCGGCCACCGGAAGGTCATCCGGCCCGGACAGCTGATCGTCTGTGACGTGGACGCGCCGTTCCTGCGCGGTTTCGGGCACGGGCTCGAGGAGCTCGCGGTCAAGGTCCCGGTGCCGGCTTTCGCGGCCCGCACCGGCATGGCGTCCATGCCTACGCCGCTCGTCCTCGACGCCGGCCGCGACCAGGACCCGCACGGGCGAGCCCTGGTGCAGATGGTCGGCCGTGCTCTTCGGGCCAACGACCCGGTTCCGGCTGACGAGGGTGCCGTGCTCGACCTGATCTCGGTGATCGCCACCGCCGGCAAGGTGTCGCTGGCCACCGCACACCGGGCGGCGGCGAAGGCGTTCATCGAGGACCATCTCGCCGACCCCGGTCTCTCCGCTCCCGCCGTCGCCGCAGGCGCCGGCATCTCCGAGCGCCACCTGTCCCGGCTCTTCGCCGACACCGGCACCAGCGTCCCCCGCCACATCCTCGGCCGCCGCCTCGAGCTCGCCTATGCGATGCTCTCCGCCGGCTCCGACCCCGGCATCCGCACCGTCGACGTCGCCGAGAAGTGCGGCTTCACCTCCGCCTCGTACTTCTCCCAGGCCTTCCGCAAGCGCTTCGGCATCGCCGCCGGAGACGTACGCCGCGCCGCCCTCGCCTGACCCCATTCAGCCGAGGCGTCACCCCCGTCGCCCGAGGCGTCACCCCCGTCGCCCGAGGCGTCACTCCCGTCGCCCGAGAGGGCAATCGAGTGCCAAGTCGGCCGACGCACGTGACTTCTCGACCGACGTACGTGACTTCTCGGCGCGAAAGGGTGACAAGTCCACCAAAGTCCGATAGGTCTTCCATGCGATTTTCCGCCAACCAGACCCTGCTTCCCACCCGCAGGGGCAGCGGCGGACGACACTCCTCACCACCCCCACTCTCTAAGGAGAAGTACGTGCCCAACGGACTCACCACCGGACGCGGCCTGAGCATGGCCGCCGCCGGTGTCGCAGCGATGGCGCTGACCCTGACCGCTTGCGGGTCGGGCGGCATCGACGACGAAGGCGGTGGCGGGGAGGACACGCTCACCATCGGTTTCGTCTCGACCGAGACCGGCTCCTCGGCACCTTTCGGCGAGGCGAACAGCTTCGTCGTCGACGAGCTGGAGACCTACTTCAAGGAGAACCCGGTCAAGGCCGGCGACAAGGAGCTCGACGTCGAGATCGTGGTGCGCGACGCGCAGAGCGACACGACGAAGGCCGGGGCGGTGGCCGGCGACCTGATCAACAAGGACGGCGCCGACATCATCGTCGCCTCCTCGACGCCCGACATCGTCAACCCGGTCTCGGAGCAGTGCGAGGCCAACTCGATCCCATGCATCACCACGGTCGCCCCGTGGCAGCCGTTCGCGATCCGCAGCGGCGACAAGCCGGCCGAGCTGAAGTACAGCTACCACTTCTTCTGGGGCCTCGAGGACGTCTCGACGGTCTACGCCGACATCTGGGGCAAGGTCCCCAACAACAAGAAGGCCGGCGGTCTGTTCCCGAAGGACCCGGACGGTGAGGCCTGGGGTGCCAACTTCCCGGCGCTGACCGAGGCGTCGGGCGTCACGATCGACAACCCGGGCAACTACCCCAACGGCACCAAGGACTTCTCCGCCCAGATCAGTGCCTACAAGGGTCACGACGTCCTGGTCGGCGTCCCGATCCCGCCGGACTTCACCACGTTCTGGCAGCAGGCCAAGCAGCAGGGCTACAACCCGAAGGTCGCGACCATCGGCAAGGCGCTGCTGTTCCCGAGCAGCGTCGAGGCGCTGGGCCCGATCGCCCACAACCTCTCCACCGAGGTGTGGTGGACCCCGACCGCTCCCTACGAGTCCTCGCTGACCGGCCAGTCCGCGCAGGAGCTCGCCGACGCGTACGAGGAGAAGACCGGCAAGCAGTGGACCCAGCCGCTGGGTTTCGCGCACGCGCTCTTCGAGGTCGCCACCGCGGCGGTGACCGAGGCCGGCTCGACCGACGCCGACGCGATCACCAAGGCCCTCTCCGGGCTCGAGGTCTCGACGGTCGTCGGTGACGTGGCCTGGGGCAAGGACCCGAACGTCCCGCCGTACGTCGCCAAGACCTCCCTCGCGGGCGGTCAGTGGCGCCAGGTCGAGGGCGGGGAGCACCCGTTCGAGCTGGTCGTCGTGCAGAACTCGCTGGCTCCCGACGTACCTCTCGGGGGCGAGCCCGAGGCGCTCAAGTGACCTTGCTTCACGTTGACGACCTGGCCAAGTCCTTTGGCCAGGTCGTCACGGCCCGCTCGGTCTCCTTCCAGGTGGCCGCCGGCGAGGCGCTCGGCATCGTCGGCCCCAACGGCGCCGGCAAGTCCACGCTGCTCAACCTGGTGACCGGCACCCTCCCGGCCGACGCGGGCACCATCCGCTTCGACGGCACCGACGTCACCCGGATGCCGGCCGCCCGGCGTACGACCCTGGGGATCGGACGTACGTTCCAGGTCCCCCGCCCCTTCGAGGGGCTCACCGTCTTCGAGAACGTGCTGGTCGGGTCCACCTTCGGCGCGGGGTCGCGCCGGAAGGAGGCCGCCGCGCAGGCGTGGGAGGCGCTGGAGACCGCCTCGCTCGCCCACCTCGCCAACACCCGCGCCGGCTCGCTGCGGTTGCTCGACCGCAAACGGCTCGAGCTTGCCCGCGCGCTGGCCACCCAGCCGCGGCTGCTGCTCCTCGACGAGATCGCCGGCGGCCTCACCGAGCACGAGCTGCCGGCACTGATCGAGACCATCTCCGCGATCCGCGACAGCGGCACCGGAGTCGTCTGGATCGAGCACATCGTGCACGCGTTGTTGCAGGTCGTGGACCGGTTGATGTGCCTGGCGCAGGGCGACGTCGTCGCCACCGGCGACCCGCGCGAGGTGATGGCCTCGGACGCGGTCGCCGCCGTCTATCTCGGCTCCCCTGATCTGGAGGGCGAGTGAGCCCGGCGAATGCTCACCGAGTTACCTCGGTCGACGCGCACTTCCCTCGTGGAGTTCCGCGAAGCAAGCACCCTTTCACCGAGTTACCTCGGTCAACGGTCCGGGGCGGCCCGGCGAATGCTCACCGAGTTACCTCGGTCAGCGACCACTTCCCTCGTGGAGTTCCACGAAATAAGCACCCGTTCACCGAGTTACCTCGGTCAGCATTCGAGGAAGGCCGATGACCACCCTGCTCGAGGTCGACGCGATCGACGTGAGCTACGGCGACTTCCGCGCCCTGCACGGCATCACGCTGCGGGTCGCCGAGGGCGAGACGCTGGCTGTGATCGGCGCCAACGGCGCCGGCAAGTCGACGCTGCTGAAGACGATCGCCGGTCTGCTCCGCCCGACCGCCGGCCAGCTCCGGTTCAACGGCCACAACGTCTCGCACACCCCGGCCCACCGGCGGGTTCGCGAGGGCATCGCGCTCACGCCGGAGGGACGCCGGATCTTCGCCTCGCTCACCGTCGAGGAGAACCTCAAGGTTGGCGCACACGGACGCCGGCCCGGCCCCTGGAACCTCCAGACCGTCTACGACGCGTTCCCGCTGCTGGCCGAGAAGAAAACACGCCGCGGAGCGCACCTGTCCGGTGGCGAGCAGCAGGCCACCGCCATCGGCCGAGCGCTGATGTCCAACCCGAAGCTGCTCCTGCTCGACGAGGTCTCGCTCGGCCTCGCCCCGGTCGTGATCGCCGACATCTACAAGGCGCTCCCCACGATCACCGCGAAGGGGACGACCGTGCTCGTGGTCGAGCAAGACCTCACCCAGGCACTAACTGTCGCCGACCGGGTGCAGTGCCTGCTCGAGGGCCGCACCGTCCTCGAGGGCGCGGCTGCCGACGTCACCCGAGAGCAGGTCCAGGCGGCGTACTTCGGGATCGACGAGCAGGAGGTCGGCTGATGGACTGGATCAACGCGGTCCTCCAGGGAGTCCTGCTCGGCGGGCAGTACGCACTCCTCGCCTGCGGTCTGAGCCTCATCTTCGGCGTGATGCGCATCGTCAACCTCGCCCACGGCGTCCTCGCCGTCGCCTCGGCCTACCTCGCCTACTGGCTCGTCCAGCAGACCGGGATGCCGGCGTTCCTCACCATCGTCATCGTGATCCCCGTGCTCGCCGCGGTCGGCTACGCGATCCAGCGCGGTCTCTTCAACCCGGCGCTGCGCCACGGCGAGCTGTCGCCGCTGCTGGTCTCGTTCGGCCTGGCCGTCATCGGCGCCAACCTGCTCCAGGAGATCTTCACCGCCGACTCCCGCAAGATCTCGATCGGCGACCTGTCCACCGCATCCGTCGAGCTCGGCGGCCTGCGGCTCGGCGCCTTCTCGCTGCTCACGCTCGTGGTGGCGGTCGCCGTCATCGTCGGCCTCCAGCTCTACCTCTCCCACACCCGCATCGGCCGCGCGATGCGCGCGACCAAGGACGATCCCGAGGCAGCCACGCTCATGGGGATCGACGAGAGGCACATGTACGCCCTGGCCACCGCGATCGCGATCGGCACCGTCGCCCTCGCCGGCGTCTTCCTCGGCATGTCGACACAGTTCAGCCCGACGTACGGGGATCTGGTCCTCATCTTCGCCTTCGAGGCGGTCATCATCGGCGGCCTCGGCTCGCTGTGGGGCACGCTCCTCGGCGGCCTCGTGCTCGGCGTCGCGCAGACCGTCGGCGCCCAGATCGACCCGGCCTACGGCGTCCTCGCCGGTCACTTGGTCTTCCTGGTCGTACTCCTGTTCCGGCCCCAAGGCCTGCTCTCGAAGGCGGTCGTCGCATGACCCCAACCATCAAGGTCGTACGCGGCGGCTGGCCCTCACTCGCAGGCGGAGGCGTCCTCGCCGCGATCGTGGTCTTCCTGGCCGCGGCCCCGTGGTTCGTGTTCAGCCCGGGCGACGTGACGAACCTGGTCACGCTCTTCGCGCTGATCATCCTCGGCACGACCTGGAACCTGATGGCCGGCTACGGCGGGCTCGTCTCGATCGGGCAGCAGGCGTTCATCGGCGCGGGCGGCTACGGCGTGATCAAGCTCGCCGACATCGCCGGGCTACCGATCCCGGTGGCCGTCGTGGCGGCCGGCGTGGTCTGCGCCGCCTTGGCCCTCCCCACCTCGTTCCTGCTGTTCCGGCTGGTCGGAGGCTATTTCGCGATCGGCACCTGGGTGGTGGCCGAGGTCTTCAAGCTGGTCACCCAGGAGCTTCCGGGCTTCGGCGGCGGCTCCGGCCTCTCGCTCACCGCCTTCCAGGGCGTCGACCGGGTGACCCGGATCGCGACCGTCTACTACCTGGCGCTCGCGCTGGCCGTGCTCGTCGTGCTCGCGACGTACGTCCTGATGCGCTCGCGCATCGGGCTCGGCCTGACCGCGATCCGCGACGACCCGACCGCGGCGGCGTCCCTCGGCGTCGCGGTCCGGCGCTCGCGGCGGATCGTCTATGTCGCCGCATCCGGCGGTGCCGGCCTGGCCGGCGCGCTGATCGCGGTCAACGGTCTGCGGGTCTCGCCGGACTCGATGTTCTCGGTCCAGTACACCGCCTTCATGATCTTCATCGTGGTCATCGGCGGGCTCGGGACGATCGAGGGCCCGATCCTGGGCGCGGTGATCTTCTTCGCGCTCCAACAGGTGCTCGACTCCTACGGCACCTGGTATCTCATCGCCCTCGGTGCCGTCGCGATCGCGGTCGTCCTGCTGGCGCCGCGCGGGTTGTGGGGCCTGGCGACGCGGGGTCGCTACGAGGTCTTCCCGGTCGGTCACCAGGTTTATCCACAGGGTTCTCCACAAGAGGCTCAGTCTGTGGATTTCGAGGTGGAGTCCCGCCGCTGACCCACTAGCCTCGGCTCGCGAGCAGCCTGGCCGCTGCGACGGTCGCCGCGGCAGCCCATGCCTGAGGCACCCCGGCGTGCGCGTACCGCACGGGGACGGGGAACTCGTCGGTCGAGAACCCTCCGAAAAGCTCGGGAAGCCGCCCGCCGAACTCCGTGGCGGCGTCGAGGATCCCGGTGGCGACCGTGCGTGCCTGAGCGGTGAGGCCGGCCTGCTCCATGCCTACGGCGGCGAGAACGGTGTCGTGGGGCCACACCGACCCGTTGTGGTACGACGTCGGCGCATAGAGCGCCTGGCCCGCGGCCAGGGTGCGGATCCCGAACCCGGTGAAGAACTCGGGGGCCAGCAGCCGGTCGGCGACGGCGGTGGCGTGGTCGGCATCGAGGATGCCGGACCACAGCAGGTGGCCGGCGTTCGAGGCGAGCGCGTCGACCTGCCGACCGGCGCCGTCGAGGGCGAGCGCAGGAAACGCGAGGTCGTCCATCCAGAAGCGGTCCATGAAACGGTCGCGCAGGTCGGCGGCCAGCTCGTCGAGTTCGTCCGCCCAGGCGGGGTCTTGCCACACGGTGCGAGCGAGACGCGCGGTGTCGACGAGGCCGCGCCAGGCGTATCCCTGGACCTCGCAGAGGGCGATCGGTCCGGTAGCGAGGGTGCCGTCGCGGAAGGCGACGGCGTCGTGGGAGTCCTTCCACCCCTGGTTGATGAGGCCGCCAGGGTCGGGTACGTAGGTGACGAACCCACCGGCGTCGAGCCCGCCGGGCCCGCGGAGCCAGCCGACGGCGGCACGCGCCGCAGCCTCCAGTTGCTCGTCGCGGGCGTCCTCGGGGTCGAGGGCACCGAGCGCGACGAGGAACAGCGCGGTCGCGTCGACGGTGCCGTAGTAGCGCGAGTAGGGGACCAGGTCGAGCCGGGCGAGGTCGCCCACACGCACCTCGTGCACGATCTTGCCGGTCTGAGCGAGGCGCTCGGGCTCGTCGGTGGTGGCCTGGGTGCGGGCGAGGGCGCGCACGACGTCGGGCAGCAGGCCGGGCCTTGCCTCGCCCGCAAGCAGCGACGCGAGGATCGAGTCGCGGCCGAACAGGGTGAGGAACCACGGCGCCCCGGCGGCGGGGATCGACAGGTCTTCCGCGCCCGGGCAGGGCATGACCAGGGCGTCGAGATCGCCGAGGGCGCGGGCCGCCACGCCCTGTCCGCTTGGTCCCGCCGAGTCGGCTCGTTCCGACGCGCCGACTCGACGGTGGGTTGCCGATGCCCGGAGCTCGACGGTGACCGATTCGCCGGCGTCGAGCCGCAGGTCCCACTCGAGGGTGACGCCGTCGCCGGTGTGCACCCGGTCGGGGACCGGCGACGCGGTGATGCTCGTGGTGTGCCTGAGGGTCGTGTCGCCCGCAGTCACGGCGCCATCGAGGTCGGCACCGTCGGCACGGGTACGCGTCGAGGTCGACGTGGTGGTGGCGAAGATCCGCCCGTCCGAGCGCACGGCGAACTGGTCGGCGAAGTCCGCGCCGGCCTCCAGACGCAGCCGCAGGGCGCTGCTGCCGCCGGGGGCTGTGCGGGTGATCCGCCACCGCTCGTGCAGGCCGTCCCGGCGCACCTCCTGTTCGCGAGCGAGAAGCACCTCGGTGGGCTCGTTGCGGGCGGCGGGCGGCACCAGCGCGGTGGTGGCGAGGGAGGCGTCGGTCATGGTGCCGGCCACTCGGAACGGCACGGATCCCTCGGTGGTGCTCAGCACCAGACGCCAGGTGCTCAGGTGTCGTACGTCATCGAGGTAGAGGCCCTGTGCGGAGCCAGCGGTCGCGAGGACGTCGCCGGCGGCGTCGGCAAGCAGCATCGTGCCGGCGCGGACGAGGGTGATCTCGGAGGTCATGCTCTCTCGTTCTCCTCGGGCCCCGCCGGTGCCTCGGGGAAGACCGTGCGGGACAGCAGGTCGACGGTCAGCGCAGCCGTCCAGCTGAAGCTCCGGGTGCCGTGCCCGTCGCCGGTCCACGGGTTGACGTACTCGGGGAAACCCTCGCGCACCGCCGCCTCCACCATCGGATCGACGTACTTCTCCGCCCGAGCGTCCAGACCATGGGTACGCAGGCCCTCGAGCAGCAGCCACATCATGTTGAACCATGCGGGGCCGCGCCAGTAGAGGGCGGGGTCGAGGTCGGGGGCGGTGGCGTCGTAGCTCGGCGCCATGAACTGTGGCGCGGCACCATCGACGTCGAGGAACCGCGGACCCTGGGCGGTGCGCAGCAGGGCGTCGGCGCGCCCAGGAGGCAGGACGTCGGCGGGTAGCAAGAGTGCCATCAGCCCGCCCACGGTCGCCTTGCGCACCAGCTCTCCGGTGCGCCGGTCGAGAGCGACATAGACCTCGAGGTCAGCGTCCCACAGCGCCTCCATGGCCGCGACGATCCGCGCGGCCTCGGCACGGTGGGCTGCGCCGTCGCGCCCGAGTGCCTCGGCGATGTCGGCCAGGGCCAGCTCGGCGCGCGCCCACAGCGCGTTCGTCGTCGGGTCGTTCACGACGAACGGGTGGTCGGGGTCGGCGTCGGAGCACCCGTGGTCGCGGTAACGCTCGGCCAGCCAGAAGTACTTGCCGTACTCCTTGTTGCTCGGCCGCTCGCTCGCGTCGGCGTGCTGGAGGTCGGGGCGCTCGATCGGGGCACGCGGCGTGCCCGGCACACGGGCCAGAGCGTCGTCCCACAGCGGCGAGTTGTCGGTGCCGGACTCCCAGGGATGGACGACGGCAGCGAGCCCGTCCTGCGCGGCCCGACGCTCGCGCAGGTATCGATGCCAGGCGACGAGCCGCGGGTAGGCGCGCTCGAGGAATCCGCGTCGCGCGGACTCGGCGGGCTCGTGGGCGTGCACCAGCCAGACGGCCCAAGCGTGCACCGGCGGCTGAATCAGGCCGGTCGTCGGGACGGGCGGGCTGCCCGGCAGATCGGCGGAGCCCCAGAAAGCCGCGCTGGGCGCGTAGTCGTCGTCGCGACGGGCGTCATAGACGATCTGTGGCAGTCGGCCGTCGGCCCACTGGCTGGACAGCAGGCTGTCCAGCTCCAGCTGGGCACGGCGCGGGGAGAGGTGCCGCAGGCCGATCGCGATGAAGGCCGAGTCCCAGCTCCACTGGTGCGGGTACAGACCGGTGGCGGGGACGGTGTAGGCGCCGCCCCAGTTGCCGCGCACGACGGCGGTCGCCGCGGCGAGCGTCGCCACCCGGTCGTGGACGATTGCCGGCCGGTCGGGGAGAGTCGCCGTCACGTCAGGTGCCTGCGGAGCAACGGCGGGACGGTGGGGAGCACGACCTCGGCCGGCCCGGAGAGGCGCGACTCCACGGCGATCGGCCCGACGTACCCGGCGGCGCGCAGCGTCGACATCTCCAGAGCCCAGTCCACGTGCCCGGCACCCGGCTCGAGCCGGTTGGAGTCGGAAGCCTGGACGTGTGCGATGAACTCGATCGCGTCGGCGAGCGAGCGCGCGGGGTCCGCCTCCTCGATGTTCATGTGGTACGTGTCCGGCGCCAGACGGAACGCCGGGTTGTCGACCTCGCGGCACAGCGCGACGCCCTGCGCGATCGAGTTGATCATGTGGTCCTCGTACCGGTTCAGCGGCTCGAGCAGGATGTGCGTCCCGACTTCGGCAGCGTGCTCGGCCAAGCGACCGAACGCGTCCACGAGCTGCTTCTGGTCGTCCTCAGGAGAGCGGGGCGGGGTGAACGGCGGGAGCCGGAGCGAGAACATCCCGTACGAGGCCGGGGTCATCACGCCGACGCCGCCGAGCTCGGCCATCACGGTGAGCTGAGAGGTCAGCTGGCGCACCGCGTCCTCGGCCAGGTCGGGATCGAACGCGCCGACGAAGTGCAGCATCTCGACGCAGACTGTCGGCATGACCACGCCGTTGGCGTGCGCTCGGCGCAGCTCGGGCAGCCGCTTCTCCAGGGCGTAGTCGCCCTGGCCGCGCAGCTCGAGGCCGTCGAAGCCCCAGGATCGAGCGACCTCGAACTTCTCCTCGACGTCACGCCCGGGGACGTGCTGCTCCTGGACGAGGATCGGGTGGGTCACTGTCTGCTCCTGGTTCGGGGAAAGCGTGCTCATGCGTCCAGCACCACCTGGATGGCGGCGGCACCGTCGGTGTCCAGCAGCTCGTACGCAGCCGCGGCGTCGGCGATCGGATACCGGTGGGAGATCAGTTCGCGTACGTCGGGGGTCCCCTGGGCGAGCAGGTCGACGACGGTCCGCTGCAGGCGCGGTACGTCCCATCGGGCCTGCAGCCGCGGCGGCACGCCGCCGATCTGGGAGGCGACGATCTGCACGCGGTTGTGGTGGAACTCGTCGCCGAGCCGCAGCGGCTGCGCCTCGCCCTGGTAGAAGCCGGACGCGACGACGGTGCCGTCCGGGCCGACGACTCGGGTCGCGGACTGCAGCGCGTGGTAGCTGCCGGACAGCTCGATCGCGACGTCGACGCCGGTGCTGCCGGCGAGCTCGCGAACCTGGTAGGGCAGCTCGGGGCCGGGCGTCAGCACGTCGTGCGCGCCGAACGTCTTCGCGACGTCGAGGCGGCGCTCGATGCCGTCGACGGCGACGACGCGGGCACCGGCGAGCGTCGCGAACCGGGTGGCGAGCAGGCCGATGACGCCCTGGCCCAGGACGACGACGGTGCTGCCGGGATTGAGGTCCGCGGCCAGGACGGCGTTGAGCGCGATCGCGCCGACCCGGACGAAGCAGCCGGCGACCGGGTCCAGGCCCTCGGGAAGCTGGTGGCCGCGCAGCGCGTCCTGGGTCAGCACGCCCTCGGAGCGGTGGCCCCAGATGCCCCACACGATGTCGCCGACGGCGACGTCGTCGTGGTTGGCCTGGCGCGCGGGGTCAGGCGCGATCTCGACGACCTCGCCGACCTCGGAGTAGCCCCAGCCGTCGAGCGGGTATCCGGGCGGCGCGACCTGGTCGGCGTCGCGGAACACCCGGGACTCCGCGTCCCAGGTGGAGGTGAGGTACGGGTTCGTACCCCGGTATGCCGTCAGCTCGGTGCCGGCGGAGATCCCCGTGGCGATGGTGCGCACGCGCACCTGACCGCTGGAGAGCGGCTGCGGGCTGGTCTCGATCACCTCGACGCGGCGAGGTGCCGCGAATCGCACGACCTGTGTCACGAATCGGTCCCGTTCCTGGCCCGGAGGCCACATCTAGAAAGCTGCTTTGCTACTTAAGCATACAGGGTTGACAGAAGTGCTAGCGTAGCGCCCGTGCTCGAGGATGAGTACGAAGCTCTGACGAGGAGGTGCCACAGATGACCGCACCGTGGCGAACACGGCGGTGGAGACGAGTCGGCTGCGCAGCCGTGGCGGCGGCCGTCGTCGCCGGGACGACGGCGTGCGGGCCGGCGAAGGACACCGACGAGGACACGCTCGTGGTCTGGTCGCTGGAGAACCTGCCGGAGCGGGTGGCGGCGACCCGCGCCATCGTCGACCGCTTCAGCGAGGAGACCGGGATCGACGTCCAGCTGGTCGCCGTCGACGAGCAGCAGGTCCCGCAGCTCATCCAGTCCGCGGTCCTCTCGGACGAGATGCCGGATGTCATCGGCGCCCTTTCGCTGTCGTACGTGCGCCAGATCGCCGACCTCGGCCTGGTCGACACCGCCGCGACGAACCAGGTCGTCGCCGACCTCGGCCCGGAGACGTTCGAGGAGTCCGCCCTCGAGCTCACCAGCGACGACGAGGACCACCTCGCGGTGCCGTCCGACGCGTGGAGCCAGGTCCTGGTCTATCGCAAGGATCTCTTCGAGAAGGCCGGCCTGCAGCCCCCGACGACGTACGATGCGATCCGCACCGCCGCCGACGAGCTGACCGGCGACGGTCGGTTCGGCATCACGCTGGCGACGGATCCGGCGGACGTGTTCACCACGCAGTCGTTCGAGTCCCTGGCGCTGAGCAACGACTGCCAGCTGGTGGACACCTCCGGCGACGCCGCCCTGGACTCGCCCGCCTGCCAGCAGGCCTGGGACCTCTACGGCCAGCTGGCTACGGAGAACTCGCCGCGCGGCACCCAGTCCGTGGACTCGACGCGAGCGACCTACTTCAATGGCACTGCCGCCATGACGGTGTGGTCCACCTTCATCCTCGACGAGCTCGCGGGCCTGCGGAACGATGCCATGCCCGCGTGCGACGAGTGCGAGGACGACCCGGAGTGGCTGGCCCGCAACAGCGGTGTGGTCACGTCGATCTCGGGCCCGGACAACCCGGAGGGCGCGACGTACGGCGAGATCACCTCGTGGACCCTGCTGGACGGCGCCCCGACCGACCGGGCGTCGCGCCTGGTCGAATACATGCTGTCCGAGGGATACGAGGACTGGATCGGGATGGCGCCGGAGGGCAAGTTCCCCGTCCGCACCGGTGACGCCGAGAACCCGACGCGGTTCACCGACGCCTGGGAGGACCTCGAGGCCGGCGTGGACACCAAGAAGCCGCTCTCGGACGTGTACGACGCACAGACCATGGACGCGCTGCGGTCTGTCGCCGAAAACATCGACCGGTGGGCGATCACCCAGGGCCAGGGCGCGGTGCTCGGCCCGGTCAGCACGCAGCTGCCGCTGTCGAAGACGGTCAGCGAGCTCGCGAACGGGCTGCCGCCCGAGGAGGCGGCCGCACAGGCCCAGAGCGACGTGGAGTCCATCACCGAGGAGGTCGACGAGTGAGCACCCCGACCCTGACGCGGGCCGCCGCCCCGCCGCGCCGGCGGGCATCGCTCGACGCGCGGATGGAGAATCGCGACGGTCTGACGATGATCGCGCCCACGGCGCTGATCATCCTGGTGGTGATCGTGATCCCGATCGGCTGGAACGTGGTCTTGGCGTTCCAGGACACCTCCCTCGAGACCATCGCCGAGCGGGGAATCACCGGCTCCCCGACGTTCGACAACATCGTCCGGGTCCTCACCGCGTCCGGCTTCTGGTCGTCGCTGTGGACGACGGTCGTCTACTCGGTGGCCGCAACCGCCGGGTCGGTGGCGGTCGGGCTCGCCGCGGCGCTGGCCTTCCGGCGTCCGTTCCGGTCGCGCGGCCTGCTGCGGGCGTTCATGCTGCTGCCGTACGTCGCGCCTGTCGTCGCGGTCGCGTTCGTGTGGGAGATGCTGCTCAACCCGCAGTACGGCCTGGTCAACACGTGGGGCACCTCCTGGCTGGGCTGGGACGAGCCGGTCGACTTCCTCGGGCAGGAGCCATTCGCGCTCCTCACCGTCATCGCGTTCGAGATCTGGCGCTACTTCCCGTTCGCGTTCATGTTCCTGACCGCCCGGCTGGTCGCGCTGCCGGTCGAGCTCGAGGAGGCGGCCCGCGTGGACGGTGCGACCCCGTCCCAGACGTTCCGGCACGTGATCTTCCCCCAGCTGGTCCCGACGATCGCGCTGCTGTGTCTGCTGCGCCTGATCATGACCTTCAACAAGTTCGACGACGTCTACCTGCTGACCGGCGGGACGGCCGGGACCGAGATCGCTCCCGTACGTGTCTACGACCAGCTCACCGGCAACCTCGACATCGGCGGCGCCGCGGCGAACGCCTTGGTCCTCGCCGTCGTGCTGGCCCTCTTCCTCACCGTCTACATGCGGTTCTTCGGCCGGAAGGAGCAGGACGGATGAACCGGCTCGCCTTCGAGACCAAGCTCTGGCCCGTGCTGCGGTGGTTGCTCATCGCAACCCTCGTGGTCGCAACGGTCTTCCCCTTCTACTACATGGTGCTGCTCAGCTTCGTTCCGATCGAGCAGCTGCTGCAGCACCCCGAGCGGCTCTGGGTGCCGCTGGAGAACCTCACCACCGAGACCTACCGCGAGGTGCTCCGCAGCGAGGAGGAGGGTGGGCAGGGCTTCGCCCTCTTCATGCGCAACTCGGCGATCGTGTCGCTGGCGTGCACGCTGCTGACTCTGCTCGCCGTCATCCCCGGTGCGTACGCCGTCTCGCGCCTGAAGTTCAAGGGCCGCCAGTTCATGGGCACGCTGTTCCTGGCCGTCTACCTCTTCCCCGCGATCGTCATCGCCATCCCGCTGTTCGTCGGCTTCTCCCGCGTCGGCCTGGGCACCTCGCTGATCGGTCTGGTCCTCGTCTACATCGCGCTCACCGTGCCGACGTCGATCCACATGCTGCGGTCGTACTTCGAGACCATCCCGGTGTCGATCGACGAGGCCGCGAAGCTCGACGGCGCCAGCCGATGGACGACGCTGCGTACGATCACCGTTCCGCTGGCGATGCCGACGATCATGTCGACGGCGCTCTACATCTTCATGATCGCGTGGAACGAGTTGTTGTTCGCGCTCCTGTTCCTGGTCACCGACCGAGACAAGTGGACGGTGTCGCTCGGACTCTCGCAGCTCTCGAACGGCATCGAGGTGTCCAAGACCGTGCTCATGGCTGGGTCGGTGCTGCTCACCATCCCGGTGGTGCTGCTCTATGGTCTCGCAGAGCGTGCGCTGACGGAGGGTCTCACGGCGGGTGCTGACAAGGGCTGAGAGAGCGGGCGGAGCGAGTATGGGTATCGGACCTGGGGACATCCTCGAACTGGTGCGGGAGGACCGTGCCACCACGCGGGGCGAGATCGCCGAGCTGACCGGCCTGTCGCGCGTCACGGTCGCGCACCGCGTGGACGCCCTGCTCGCAGCCGGACTGGTCGAGGGCGTCGGGTCGGGGAGCGCGACGGGCGGACGTCGCCCGACGCGACTCGCGTTCAACGCCGATGCCGGCCGGGTCGCGGTGGCGGCGATCGACACGGCCCACGCCGAGGTCGCGATCACCGACCTCTGGGGCGTCATCCAGCGTCGTACGCTGATAGACGTGGACGTCGCCGCCGGGCCGGTCGCGACCCTGGACCGCGTCGCGGCTGCGCTGGCCGATGTCATCGACGACGAGAACCGTGGCCGGCCACTTGGCATCGGGCTGAGTCTGCCCAGCCCGATCGACCCGGCGACGGGCCGGCCGAGCGAGCCCCCGATCCTCCCCGGCTGGGACGACTTCGACATCGGCGCGCACCTGACCGGACGGCGGTGGGGCGACGCTCCGGTCATCGTGCGAAACGATGCCGACGCAATGGGATACGGCGAATACCTGGCGGTCCCGGACCACCCCCGGTCGCTCTTCCTGCTCAAGGCGTCCACCGGCATCGGCTCGGGCATCATCATCGAAGGCCACATCTACCAGGGCAACGACGGTGCCGCCGGCGACATCGGCCACGTCCGCGTCCCCGAGGCCGAAGGCGCGCTCTGCCAGTGCGGTGCGACCGGGTGTCTCGCCGCGATCGCCTCCGGGCGGGCGGTGGCCCGCCAGCTGCGCGAGCTCGGTCGGGACGCGCCGTCGGGTCGGGCGGTCAAGCAGCTCTTGGACCAGGGTGACCCGGATGCGGTCCAGGTCACCCGCCAGGCGGGCCGGGTCATCGGCCGGGTTCTCGCCACGGTGGTCACGCTCGTCAATCCCAGCGTCCTCGTCTTCGGTGGCGACCTGGCCTCGGCATCGCTGCTCAGCGGCGTCCAGGAATCCCTCTACCCGGCCGTTCTCCCGCGCGCGACCCGACGTCTGGAGATCCGGCTCGCCGAGCTCGGCGACGACTCCAGCCTCCGAGGAATGGCCGGACAGGTCGTGCAGCAGGAGCTCTCCGCAGAAGCAGTGAACACGAGGTTGGCATGAGCAGTGACGTCGCACCCGTCTCCGTGGGCTTGGTCGGCACCGGCGGTTGGGCACGTACGACCCACGCGCCCCTGCATGCGAGCCCCGGCCCGACTCGGCTCGTGGGCGTATGGGGCCGGGACCCAGACCGGACCGCTGCGCTCGCCGCCGAGCACGGGGTCCGGGCGTTCGGCAGCTTCGACGAGCTCGTCGACGAGTGCGAGGCCGTCGACTTCGCGGTCGCGCCGCATGTGCAGGCCGAGCTGGCCGTACGCGCCGCCGCGTGCGGACGCGCCCTCATGCTGGAGAAGCCGCTCGGCGTGACCCTCGAGGAGTCTCGGAAGGTGGCCGACGCGGTCCGCGAGGCAGGCGTGCCGCACCTCGTCGTGCTGACCAAGCGCTACCACACGCAGACCCGCGCGTTCCTTGCCGACGCCGCCGCCCTCCGCGCGGAGGGACCGGTGCTCGGGGCGTCCGCGCGCTACCTGCACGGCGGCTTCCTGCAGGGCTCGTTCGCCGCTGCCGACGGGACTTGGCGGGCCGGACCGCTCGGGGCCCTGCGCGACCTCGGTCCACACCTGCTGGACCTCGTCGACCTCGCTGTCGGGCCCGTCGTGGCGGCCCGAGCCGATCAGGCGCGCGACCAGCTCACCGCGATCACCACCTGGCACGCTGACGGCGCCGTCGCGCAGGTCACCCTGTCCGGAGCTGTGGCCGCTGACGGCGTCCTGACCGACGTCGATGTCTACTCCTCGGCGGGCGTCGCGCGCTACAGCACGGCCGGCATGGACCACGCCGAGTGTTGGACGACGGCACGAGCAGAGCTCGCCGGCGCCGTCCGCAACGGCAGTCCCGTCACCGTCGACGTCGCGCGTGCGGTTCGGGTCGCGGAGCTCGTCGATGCCGTCGAGACGTCGTTGGCCGATGGGACCCGGGTCTCAGTGCCGTCGAGCTGACAGCGCGTACGCATTTCCGCCAACAGTCGACACCCTCCTTTGATGCCGCTGGCGCGGCACGATATGACTCGCCTTGAGGCTGCGATCACACACCCCACCGCGGTCTCGGAAAGGTGAGGAAATGCCAGTCTTCGACGACGGTCAGCAAGAGACCGAGGTCCCCGAGACCGAGGATGTGGTGACCACCGACGTCCTCGTCGTGGGATCCGGCCCGGCGGGTGCCTCCGCCGCGCTCTTCCTGAGCGAGCTCGGTGTCGACAACATCATGATCACGAAATACCGCTGGACCGCGAACACCCCGCGGGCGCACATCACCAACCAGCGCGCGATGGAGATCTTCCGCGACCTGGGCATCGAGGAGCAGGTCCAGGCCGACGCGACGCCGCACGAGCTCGTCGGTGACACCGTCTTCTGCACCAGCATCGCCGGCGAGGAGATCGGCCGCATCCGCACCTGGGGCACCCGCCCCGACCGCGAGGCCGACTATCAGCTGGCGAGCCCGTGTCTCACCGTCGACATCCCGCAGACCTACCTCGAGCCGATCCTGGTCCGCAACGCCACCGAGCGCGGCACCCAGACCCGGTTCTCCACCGAATACCTCTCGCACGTCCAGGACGAGGACGGCGTCACCACGATCGCCCGCGACCGGCTCACCGGTCACGAGTACAAGATCCGCTCGAAGTTCCTCATCGGCGCAGACGGCGCCCGCACCCAGGTAGGCGCGGACATCGATCTTCCGATGGAAGGCGCGATGGACATCGCCGGGTCGATGAACATCACCTTCAAGGCTGACCTCTCCGAGCTCGTCGACCACCGCCCGTCCGTCCTCTACTGGGTCATCCAGCCGGGCTCGAACGTCGGCGGCATCGGCACCGGCCTGGTCCGCATGGTCCGCCCCTGGGACGAATGGCTGATCGTGTGGGGCTACGACATCAACCAGCCGCCGCCGGAGCTGACCGAGGAGTACGCGGTCAAGGTCATCCGCGACCTGCTCGGGATGCCCGACCTGGAGCCCGACGTGACCGGCTACTCGCTGTGGGGCGTGAACGAGATGTACGCGACCCACGCCCAGAAGGGCCGCGTCTTCTGCGCCGGCGACGCCATCCACCGGCACCCGCCGTCGAACGGTCTCGGCTCGAACACGTCGATCCAGGACTCCTACAACCTGGCCTGGAAGCTCGCCGCCGTGCTCCAGGGCTATGCGGAGACCTCGCTGCTGGACTCCTACTCCGCCGAGCGCGCCCCGGTCGCCAAGCGGATCGTCACTCGCGCCAACCAGTCCGCGCGCGAGTTCGGCGAGCTCTTCGAGGCGCTCGGCGTCGTCGGCCTCGAGGGCGAGGAGATGGCCAAGGCCATCGAGGAGCGCAAGGCAAACACCCCCGAGGGCGCCGCCAAGCGCGCCGCGCTGGTCACCGCGATGGAGCGCAAGAACTACGAGTTCAACGCCCACGGTGTCGAGCTCGGTCAGTTCTACGAGTCCAACGCGATCGTCTCTGACGGCACCCGGCCCGCGCCGACCGACGACGAGGACCTCTACCACCGGATGTCGACCTCGCCGGGGGCTCACCTGCCGCACGCCTGGGTGGGTGACAACGTCGAGAAGCACGCGATGCTCGACCTCGCGCCCTACACGAAGTGGACGCTGATCACCGGTGTCGCCGGTGAGGCGTGGGAGGACGCGGCGGAGGCGGCCCGGACGAAGTTCGGGATCCCGCTCCAGACCGTCGTCATCGGCCCGGGCCGAGCTGTCACCGACCTCTACTTCGACTGGGCGAAGCTCCGCGAGGTCGAGGAGTCGGGCGCCCTCCTGGTCCGTCCCGACAAGCACATCGCCTGGCGTTCCATGTCGCTGCCCGACGACCCCGGCGCCGCGCTGGGCGAGGCGGTCGCGACGCTGCTGGGCAAGGCCTGACCGATTCGGTCGACAGACGGGGGGATTCGATGAAGTTCACGCACGATTCGCTGCCGCAGCGGGTCCGCTTCGCCACCGGCGAGGCGCCCGCTGCGGTGGCAGCAGAGATCGACGAGTTCGGCGCGCGGCGGGTGATGGTCATCGCCGGCGCGCGCGAGGCCGAGCTCGCCGCCCGGGTGACGGCCGACGTACCGGTCGCGCTGCACCATGACGAGGTCGTGATGCACGTGCCGGTCGAGGTCGCCGAGCGGGCTCGTGAGCGGGCGGCCGAGGCGGGCGTCGACGCGCTGGTGTGCGTCGGCGGTGGCTCGACCACCGGGCTGGCCAAGGCCGTCGCGCTCACCACGGGCCTGCCGATCGTGGCGGTCCCGACGACGTACGCCGGGTCCGAGGCGACCAACGTCTGGGGCCTGACCACGGGCGAGACCAAGACCACCGGCATCGACGCCCGCGTCCTGCCACGATCGGTCGTCTACGACGCCTCGCTGCTGACCACGCTGCCCGGCGAGATGACCGTCGCCAGCGGCCTGAACGCGCTCGCGCACTGCGTCGACGCGATGTGGGGCCCCCGGGTGGACCCCATCGACCAGGTCAACGCCGCCGAGGGGATCCGCGGGCTCGCGACCGGGCTTCCGCTGGTCGCCGCGAATCCCCAGAGCATCGAGGGGATCGAGCAGACCCTCTACGGCGCCTACCTGGCGGCGGTCTCGTTCACGTCCGCCGGATCCGGGATGCACCACAAGATCTGCCACGTGCTCGGTGGGATGTTCAACCTGCCGCACGCCCAGACCCATGCGGTCGTGCTCCCGCACGTGCTCGCTTTCAACGCGCCGTCCGCACCCGAGGCGGAGGCGCGGATCGCGGCGGCCTTCGGGGCGCCGAGCGCGGTCGCGGGGCTCGGCGCCCTGCGTACGACACTCTCGGCGCCGAAGGCGCTCGAGGACTACGGCATGCCCGAGGACGGCATCGCCAAGGCGGTCGCGCCGATCATGGCCGCGATTCCCGACAACAACCCGACCCCGGTCACCGAGGAGAACCTGACCGCGCTGCTGACCGCGGCGTGGGCGGGAGAGGAGAGCTGATGAGCGACGTAGCTGGCGTATCGCCGGAGCAGCAGGCGGTCGAGCAGACCCTGGTCGACACCGTCGTCGCGTCCTTCGACGCCTGTGAGGACCCGCGCCTGAAGGAGGTCATGGTCTCGCTGACGCGTCACCTGCACGCCTTCATCCGCGACGTACGCCTCACCGAGGACGAGTGGGCAGCCGCCATCGAGTTCCTGACCAAGGCCGGCCACATCACCGACGACGTACGCCAGGAGTTCATTCTCCTCTCCGACACCCTCGGCGCCTCGATGCAGACGATCAACATCAACAACCAGGCGTACGCCGATGCGACCGAGGCCACCGTCTTCGGCCCGTTCTTCGTGGAGGATTCCCCCGCGATCGAGCAGGGCGAGGACATGGCCTTCGGGGCCCCGGGCGAGCCGTGCTGGGTCACCGGCACGGTCACCGGCACGGACGGAAAACCGCTGGTCGGAGCCAAGATCGAGGTCTGGGAGGCGGACGAGGACGGGCTCTACGACGTCCAGCGCGATGCCGGCGCGCGGGCTGCTCGGGCGCACCTGTTCACCGACGCCGAGGGCGGCTACCGGTTCTGGGGGCTGACGCCCACGCCGTACCCGATCCCCGACGACGGCCCCGTCGGCAAGATGCTGGCCGCGGTCGGGCGCTCGCCGCTGCGCGCCTCGCACCTGCACTTCATGGTCACCCACGAGGGCTGCCGCACGCTGGTCACCCACATCTTCCCCGAGGGCGATCCGATCGGCTGGAAGGACACCGTCTTCGGGGTCAAGGAGTCGCTGATCAAGAGGTTCGAGCGGCAGGCCGCCGGGACGCCGACCCCTGACGGCCGGGTCGTCGACGGCACCTGGTCGACGGTGCGTTTCGACATCGTCCTCGCGCCTGCCGGCGCCTGATACGTCCCTGGCGTGCTTCGGCACAGGGGTGTTGCCCCGGCACGCCAGGGATCCCCTCACGGTGCCGGATGCACGCTGTAGGTGAAGTCCTCGCGGAGCACGACCGTTCCGGATGAGTCGGTGATCGTGAGGTGGTCGGTCACGCGGGAGTCCGGTGGATACGGGTTGTGATGGATCGTCACCTCGGTCCAGGTCGTGCCCTCGGGAACGGTCAGGCCGTTGACGTCGAGTCCGCCTGGCGGCGCCGGGTGGTCCAAGGTGATCCGGAGGGTTCCCCGCACCCACCCGTCGGTCCCCTCGGGCGTCAGGATCGGCTCGTTGACGGTGAAGCGGTCGCCGGCCCGGAAGGGCCGGATCTCCGGTCGGACCTGCATCGTCCGGGCGGCGCTCTTCCCGTTCCGGGTGGCTCTGATCGTCACGTTGAAGGCGGGCAGGGTCCCGACCACCGGCGCCTTTGTGACCGCCGTGAACGAGGCCGTACGCCGCCCGGCCTGGATCGTGAGCGTGCCCGGGACCGTGACCAAGGACGAACTCGAGGTGACGCTCACGGCCAGCGAGGTTCGGGCGACGCAATCGAGCGTGACCGTCCCGGTGGCCCTCTGGCCGGCGTGGACGTAGGCGGGCAACGTCACCGCGGTGGGCACCGGCGTCGGGTAGCAGGCGGTGGCCGTGCGGACGAGTGTCGCGCGGCGTACCACCTGCCGGTAGACCGCCTTGACCCTGCCGCTGCTGCGGACGGTTGTCGGTGAGGTCCGGACGGTGACGGCTCGCGTGCTTCGGCCGCCGGCGACATAGGCGTACGCCGGGACTCGGATTCCTGGGCTGGCCCAGAGCTGCACCTTGGCGCGCCTGGGAGTCCGGCAAGTGAGCCGGATCGTGGCGGAGGTCGACGTTCCTCCGGCCACCGTGCTCCTGGCGAGAGTCAACGACTTGAGTGCCGGCCGGCAGGCGGCCTCCGCTGATGGCGTCGTCACCGCGGCGGGCACGCTGAGGACCGCGACGGCCAGGACGAGGCCGAGGACGAGGCGGGCAACACGGCGGGACATCTTCGGAACGTATCGGGACCGCCGGTACGTGCTGCTCGCACGTGCCGGCGGTCCCTCAGATCAGGTAGCCCATCCGGGCCGGCTACTCCGTGGCGTCGGATTCGGCCGACGCGAAGTCGACCTGGAGCGAGGCCAGGATCGAGGTGATGCTCTGCTCGGTAGGCGCCTTCTCGATCCCGGCCTCGTGGAGGATCCCGGCGCCGTCCTCGTACTCGAGGAGGGCCAGCAGGATGTGCTCGGTGCCGACGTAGGAGTGCTCGAGCCGCAGGGCCTCACGGAAGGTCAGCTCGAGGACCTTCTTGGCGTCGGCGGTGAACGGGATCATCTCCCCGACCTCGCCGTAGGGCTCCGGAGTCGCGGCGGTCGCGGCGGCGCGCACGGCGTCGAGGGTGACGTCCTGGGCCCTGATCGCGTGGCCCGCGACGCCCTCCGGCTCGGCGAGGAGCCCGAGCACCAGGTGAGGTACGCCGGTCTCCGCGTTCGCGGCCTTCCGTGCCTCCCCCTGGGCGGCGACGACCACCGTGCGGGCACGCGGGGTGAACTTGGCGAACCCGGCGTTGGGGTCGAGCGCGGTCTCGCCGGCCTTGGGGACGTACTTCTTCTGGGCCGCCTGCTTCGTCACCCCCATCCGGGTGCCGATCTCGGTCCAGGAGGCACCGGAGCGGCGAGCCTGGTCCACGAAGTGCCCGATCAGATGGTCGGCCACCTCGCCCAGGTGCTCACCGACCACCATCGCGTCGGCCAGCTGGTCCAGCGGCTCGTCACGAGCCTTCTTGATCGAGTCGATCAGGGTGTCGAGGCGTACGGCCTTGAGGGCAGGGTCCGGTGTGCTGGTCATGCGTTTCTCCTAGGTGAGCGGAACTGTCGGGTCATGGCGCGCGCCGGAGCGGGACCGCGATTCCCACGGTGACGGTGTTCAGCGTGAAGGTGCCGCCGAGGTCGTCGACGGCCGCACCGACCGCCTCCAGCACCGGCGCACGCTGTTCGGGGGAGAGCCGGGTGAGGAAGCCCTGCGTCGGCACGAAGTCGAGCCACTCCTCGCGCGTGACGTCGCGCGACCAGGAGAACCGCCACGGCTCCGGCTCGGCGAACCCGCCCAGCTCGGCGAAGCGCTCGCCGACCTGCCGGGCACCCTCTTCGTACGTCCTGTCCGCCTGCTTCATGGCTGCGGGGTCGAGAGGGAGGTCGGGCATGACCTTCCTCAGCCCGTCGAGAAGGGCGTCGCCGACCGGCTCGGGCGGCGCATAGACGTTCCAGAAGGCCGCGAACAGCCCGCCTGGCCGCAGCACGTCACGCACTTTCGCGGCACCGACAACCGGGTCGACCCAGTGCCATGCCTGCGCCGAGACGACGGCGTCGAACGTACGCTCCGCCGCATCCCACTCCTCGAACCGCGACTCCTCCACGACGAGCCCGTGCGAACGGGCGTACGCCGCCATCCGCGCGTCCGGCTCGACGCCGAGCACGCTCGCGCCGACAGCCTGCAGCTGCCTGGCCTCGATCCCGGTCCCGCAGCCGACGTCCAGCACCTCAGGGCCTGGGGCGAGCTCCTGGATCCGGGTGATCAGCTCGTCGGGATAGGCCATCCGTGCGCGGTCGTAACGGTCGGCGTCAGCACCGAAGGACTCGGCCATCTGTCGCTGTCGGTGTGCGGGGGCGGAAGTGGGAGCATCCATGCGTCAACCATAGGTTGACGATACCGTCCCCGTCAACCGTCGGTTGACGGCCGGATCGGCCTGGCTTCCAGTCGTGATTCGGTCTCGTCTGTGTCCGAGCTGCGGCGCAGACACCCCGACCAAGCGGTCGTCAGATGGCTAGCCGCCCAGCGGGACGAAGATCTGTACGTTTCGGTGTTGACCATCGCCGAGCTGCGCAAGGGCGCGCTCAAGCTGGCGGCACGCGGCGACGAGGCCGTGTCGGAGTCCCTGTTGCAGTGGATCGACGGAGTCGAACAGGCCTACCGGGAACGCTTGCTTCCTGTGACGCTCGGCGTCGCGAAGCGGTGGGGTGATCTGAATGCCGACCGGCGGCTTCGGGTGATCGACTCCCTGCTCGCCGCCACCGCCATGGAGAACGGACTCACGGTCGCGACCAGGAACACCAAGGACTTCGCGCCGACCGAGGTCAAGGTTCACAACCCCTTCTCCGCGGCGTACGTCGTGCGTCAGTGGTTGTGGTTGGAGATCTGGATCATCTCGTCCCGGGGGACGACCTTGATCCGCTCGCGGCCCTGGGCCTCGCCGAGGGAGCGCTCGTGGTTGTCGAGCTTCTCCCAACCCTCGATGGTGGTGAACTCGACGCCCTTGCCGGACAGGTGCTCGAGGACTGCCGCGGTCGAGCCGATCTCGGCCGGCTTGAGCTTGTCGAGATCGTGGAGGAGGTTGTCGATGGTCTCCTTGGCGTCGGACTTGGTGTGGCCGATGAGGCCGACCGGTCCGCGCTTGATCCACCCGGTGACGTACGTCCCGTCGATGTGGTCGCCGTTGAGGTCGAGGACCCGGCCGCCGGCGTTGGGGATGACGCCGTTCTCGCTGTCGAAGGGCACGTCGGGGAGCGCCTCGGAGAGGTAGCCGACGGCGCGGTAGACGGCCTGGACCGGAGTGTCGGTGAACTCGCCGGTGCCGGACACGGTGCCGTCGCCGTTGTACTCGGTCTTCTCGCTGCGCAGCGCGACCACTCGGCCGTCCTCGCCGACGACCTCCACAGGGTTCTGCATCATGTGGATGACGATCTTGTGGGGCTTCTCGCCGGCAGGCGCCTCCATGTACTTCAGGAGGATGTCGGCCACCAGCTTGGTCGCCTTGTGGCTCTGGATCGCCTTCTCGCCGGCCTCGTCGATCTCGAAGCCCTCCTCCTTGACGACCACCTCGACCGACGGAGAGTGGGAGAGCTCGCGCAGCTCCATCGGGCTGAACTTGATGTGTGCCGGGCCGCGGCGGGCGAAGACGTGGATCGTCTTGGCAGGGTTCTTCTTCAGACCCTGGTAGACGTTGTCGGAGACCTCGGTGACCAGCTGCTCGTCGGCGGGCTTTGCCAGCATGCGGGCGACGTCGAGGGCGACGTTACCGGCGCCGAGGACGGCGACCTCCTCGGCGTCGAGCGGCCAGTCGCGGGCGACGTCGGGGTGGCCGGCGTACCAGCTGACGAAGTCGGCCGCACCGTAGGACTGGGGCAGGTCGATCCCCGGGATGTCGAGCTCGCGGTCGGCCATCGCGCCGGTGGCGAAGATGACGGCGTCGTAGAACCGACGCAGGTCGTCGAGCTTGAGGTCGGTGCCGAAGTCGACGTTGCCGATGAACCGGATGCTGTCCTGGTTCAGGACGCGCTTCAGCGCCTTGATGATCTCCTTGATTCGCGGGTGGTCAGGAGCCACGCCGTAGCGAACCAGGCCGTAGGGAGCAGGCAGGCGCTCGATGACGTCGACGCGCGCACCAGGGTGCTCCTTCGTGAGGATGTCGGCAGCGTAGATGCCGGCCGGGCCAGCACCGACGATCGCAACGCGGATGTCACGCATAAGGGAGTTCAACCTTCCGTGGATTTACTAAGGCAAGCCTAAAGGGGGGCGTGCAACCCTCCGAATCCGTTCCACCAGGTGGTTGCGTGGCGTACGCGGGTCTCACGCTCAATTCTAGAATGTGTTCTCGTTCAGCGGAGGTGTGGAGGCGTGATCTCCGACACGTGCGGCGCGTCGCGCTGCGAGTTCGCGCTCGTGAGCCGTTGGGTGCCGATGACGCGGAGGAGGTCGAGCCTCTCCGCGGCGTCGGTGCCCTCGAGCGGGAAGTAGGCGAGCAGCTTCACGTCGGCCTCCTCCGTGATCAGGACCTCGCAGCGTACGGCGATCGCGCCGACCTCGGGGTGGAGGAACGTCTTCACGTCGGCACGCCGGACGGCCACCTCGTGGCGCTCCCACAGCCGGCGGAACTCCTCGCTCTCGTCGAGGAGGTCGTGCACCAACGAGGTGATGTCCGGATCACCCGCCCGCCGGGCGTACGTCGCCCGAAGATCCATCACGTGAGCCGCCGACATCCGGTCCCAGTCCTCGGCCGGCGCGGGCCGGTGGTCGGGCTCGGTGAACCAGCGCCACATCAGGTTGCGGCCACGGCCGGGCCCGCCGGGCATCGGGGGCAGCAGCGCGGTGGCGAGCGGGTTGAGCCAGGCGAGCTCGCCGGTGTCGGTGCAGATCACGACGGGGATGTCGGTCAGTCGTCGGGCGAGCGCGATCAGGCCGGGGCGTACGTAGTGGCCGGCCCGCCGCGCGGGCGGCGTCATCCCGGCGAGGTAGAAGAGATGGTCGCGCTCGTCGAGATCGCACTGCAGCGCCCGCGCGATCGCGGAGAGCACCGACTCCGACGGCGCCGACCCGCGCGCCTGCTCCAGCCGCGTGTAGTGGTCGGTCGAGACCCCGGCGAGCGAGGCGACCTCCTCCCGGCGAAGCCCAGGAGTACGCCGCCGAGAACCGTCCGGAAGGCCGACGTCGGAGGGGCGGAGCAGCTCCCGGCGGCGGCGGAGGAAGTCGGCGAGCTCGCTGCGGTCGGTCACGCGTCCATCCTCCGTCTGCCGTGGCTGGTTATCCAGGGACGGCCCGTCCCTGGATGTGCCGTGCCTCCCGAGGGTCCACCGAGCGACGCAGGCTGAAGGCATGACGACCCACGAAATCAGGTTCAGCACGAACCGACAGCTCGGCAAGAACGGTCCCACGGTCACCTCCCCCGCGCTTGGCGGGATGAGCCTGTCCGGCGTCTACGGCGCGGTCGACGACGAGGAGGGCGTACGCGTCATCCACGCCTACGTCGATGCCGGCGGCACCCTGATCGACACCGGCGACTTCTACGGAGCCGGCCACAACGAGATGCTGATCGCCCGGGCGCTGCGCGAGCGCAACCGCGACGACGTGGTGCTCTCGGTGAAGTTCGGCGCGCTGCTGACCCCGGTCGGGATGCCGGCGGGCTTCGACGGCCGCCCCGAGGCGGTCAAGTCCTTCCTGACCTACTCCCTCCAGCGCCTCGGCACCGATCACATCGACATCTACCGCCCCGCCCGCGTGGACCCGCAGGTGCCCATCGAGGAGACCGTGGGCGCCGTCCAGGAGCTGGTGGAGGCGGGCTACGTACGCCACGTCGGGCTGAGCGAGGTCAGCGCCGATACGATCCGCCGCGCCGCCGCGGTGGCCCCGATCAGCGATCTGCAGATCGAGTACTCCCTGCTCAGCAGGGGGATCGAGACCAACGGCATCCTCGACACCTGCCGCGAGCTGGGCATCGGCATCACCGCGTACAGCGTCCTTGGCCGCGGCCTGATCGGCGGCAGCGGTGCCCTGGGCGGCTCGCTCGCCCTCATGCCGCGCTTCCAGGGCGACAACCTCGACCACAACCGCGCGCTGCTGACCACCCTGGAGGAGATCGCCGCGGACAAGGGCATCACCCTGGCGCAGCTCGCGATCGCCTGGGTCGCCGCCCGCGGCGAGCACATCGTGCCCGTCATCGGATCGCGCCGGGTCAGTCAGGTCGAGTCGATGGCAGGCGCGAACGCGGTCACCCTCGACGAGGCCGAACTGGCCCGCATCGATGCAGCCGTGCCCGTCGGCGCCGCCCGTGGCGACCGCTACCCGACCCGTTTCATGGACCAGCTCGACAGCGAACGGTGAGTGTGGGCCACACCTCGCTGACCGGCAAACCGAACACCAACGGCCTGGCAATCCGAACGCGTGGCCCCTGGCAATCCGAACAACGGTCTGGCAGAGTTCGAGGATGTGAATGGTCCCACGAACGGTGCGTACGTGCCTCGACGGGCGGCCGCCCGGGTTGCGGAAGCGCTGGGAGACATGCGGGTCGTGCTGGTGAACGGTGCGCGGCAGAGCGGGAAGAGCACGCTCGTACGCCGTGTCGGGAGGGATGCCGGCGCAGCTTGGTACACGTTGGACAACGCGGAGACTCGCGGCCTGGCCGAGGCCGATCCCACCGGATTCGTTCACTTCGAGGATCGGATGATCATCGATGAGATCCAGCGAACGCCCGAGCTGTTGCTCTCGATCAAGGAGCGGGTGGACGAGGATCCGGAGCCGGGCCGCTTCCTGCTGACCGGATCAGCAAGGGTTCTCGGGTTGAGGGACCTGCCGGACACTCTGGTGGGGCGGATGGAGACCATCGAGCTGTGGCCGCTGTCGCAGGGAGAGATCGACGGCACACCCGATGCCTTCGTCGACGCTGCGTTTGAACTCGGTCCTGAGTTGCGTCACGCATCGGTGGTCAGCAGGGATGACTACATCGAGCGGATCGTCCGAGGTGGCTTCCCGGACGCCATCCGTCGGTCCTCGACGCGTCGTGCGGACTTCCTCACCGGCTACGTTGCGGACCTGATCAATCGAGACGTCGTGCAGCTCAGCGAGATCGAACGGGGCCTGCAGATGCGAGCGCTGGTGCGGACGGTTGCCGGCCGCTCCGGGCAGCCCATCGCGCCGACATCGATCGGCTCGTCCTTGGGGCTGGGCCATCCGACTGTGAGCCGTTACCTCTCCCTGCTGGAGGAGGTCTTCCTGATCAAACGGATCCCGGCCTGGACCCGGCGGCTGAGCGCTCGTGCCGTGTCGCAGCAGAAGGTGGCGATGGTCGATTCCGGAGTCGCGGCCGCCGTGCTCGGGCTCAACGAGGCGCGGCTCCGGAAGCCTGGTGCACCGCTCGGTGAGCTGCTCGAGGGACTTGTGGCGATGGAGATCGGTCGTCAGCTCACCTGGTCCGAGACTCGAGCCGACATGTTCCACTACCGAACGCGGGACGGTGTCGAGGTCGACCTGGTGCTGGAGGATCGACTCGGCCGGGTGGTCGGCATCGAGGTCAAGGCGTCGGCGACGCCCAGGGCGGAGGACTTCCGTGGCTTGCAACACCTTGCCGACCGAGTAGGCGACGACCTCGTCGCAGGTTTTGTGCTGCACACAGGAGCGCGCACTCTCCCCTTCGGCCCCAAGTTCCGGGCGGTTCCGATCAGCGCGCTGTGGCAGGTGCCGTACCGCGGCTGACCCGGACAGACGTGCATCCGTTCGTGCACCTCAGACGTCAGGGTCGGTGGCGCGCCAGCGCAGCGGGTCCTCCGTGGACTCCTCGGCGATGTGCGCGGCGAGGCCGACCGTACGTCCGACCTGGAAGAACACCTCGCCGGCGGCATCGGGCAGGTCGCAGGTGACGATGAGCGCCGCGAGGGCCCCGTCGATGTTCGGCTGGCGATCGGTGCGGGCGGCGATCTCGTCCAGTCGGGCCAAGGCCGGCGCGGAGCCGTCGACGAGGGCGAGGCGGGCGAGGATCGCATCGGCCCGCGGGTCACCCTCGGGGTGGCGCCAGTGACCGAAGCCGGGAACCGGGCTGATCGGGCTGCTCGGATCGACCGGCGGGCCGTCCCGCAGCACAGCCAGCGCGGACGGCCCGATGCCACCGTGCAGCTGCCCCGAGAGAGCGGCGTACCCGGCGACCAGACAGTCGTACGCAGAGGCTCGGGCCGAGGCGGCGACCCGCGCCGCCACCACCGAGGCGGCCAGGCCGTGGTCCACGAGGGCGACCAGCGCGGTGTTGAGCGTCGCCACCTCGTGCGGGTCGCCGGGACGCCCGGCGACGGCGGCGAAGGTCGCGTCCGGGATCGGTCGGTCCGGGTCCGCAACCTCGCCGAGAGCGACAGGGGCAGCGGCGAGCAGCCCCTTGGCGATGCCGGCGGCCGCGGCCGACTCGACCCGCTCACCCTGCGACCCCGCCCATTGCGCGAGGGCGGGCAGCCGGCGGTGGAGCGGCAGCGCGGACAGGTGCGCCGGCACCGAGACGACGACCCCCGGAGCCGTACCGAGGACGAGTTCGACCACCTCCGCCAACGGTTCGTCGGCCAGGTCTGCCAACGGTACGCCACGCAGGAACAGCTCGCCCTCACGTACCTCGCTCACGCTGGAACGGACCGAACGCATCGGCAGCACGCCCAGCGGAGAGCCGGGGTGGTGGCGGGTGCTGGCCAGCGCGTCGATCTCGGCCCGGTCGAACAGGCTCTCGCCGCCGCTGCGCCGCCGGGTGAGCAGTTGCCGGCTGACATAGGTGTAGAGCGTCGTGCGCTTCACCCCGAGGCGCTGGGCCGCCTCCCGGGTCGAGATCCACTCCGTCACGACCACACTCTCGCTCACGAAGCGCTCACGGCGCCATGTCGACTCGATCGACATCGCGCCGGGTCGTACGCCTCTTGCACGGTGGGGCTCACGACCTGTTCCAGGAGGAGACCGATGCAGCCACTGAGCGATCTGACCGACATCCGAGAGAGCTATCGGCTCTATGCCGTCGAGATGTCCACCTCACCGTGCTATCAGGCCTGGGCCAGCGGGGCCGCCGGCGACCCGGAGGTGCTCCGGCTGCTGAGCGATCTGCCCACCCTGAAGCAGCAGGCCAATCTCGTCTTCGCCGCGGCCCGTCGGCACGGCCTGCAACCCGGTCCCTACGACAGCCTGCGGGCCCTGCTGCTCGGGCCGGAGTGGCCGGCGGTCCGAGAGACCATCCTGAGCCGCCGGACCCAGACCAACGAGGTCGCCCGGCTGACGGCGTTGACCCCGGCGCTCGGGATGCTCGGTCCGGAGCCACTGGCTCTGGTCGAGCTCGGCGCCAGCGCCGGACTGTGTCTCTACCCGGACCGCTACGACTACCTATGGGAGGGCGCGGGCGAGCTCCGCGGATCGGGAGGTCCGATGCTCCGGATCCCGGCGGTCGGGCCGGTGCCGGTCCCGGCGGTGCACCCGCGCATCACCGCCCGGATCGGGGTCGACCTCCACCCGCTCGACGTCGCCGCCGAGGAGGACATGGACTGGCTGCTCACCCTGATCTGGCCCGGTCACGACGAGCGGCGCGATCGCCTGGCCGCGGCGATCGAGGTCACCAGGGCCGAGCCGCCCCGCCTCATCGCCGGCGACATGCTCGACCGGCTGGACAGCGCGCTCGAGATCGCCGCTGCTTCGGGTGGCACCCCGGTGGTCCATCACAGCGCGGCGGCGGCGTACCTGGACGAGGATGACCGGGTCGAGCTGGACAGGCGGATGCGTACGCTGGTGGCAGCCGGTCGCTGCCACTGGGTCAGCCTGGAAGGTCCCCGAGTGATGCCCTCGCTCGCACCCTCACCGCCGAGCGTGCCCGACGCCGCCCACCACTTCTGTCTTGCGGTCGACGGGCGACCGGTCGGCTGGTTCCAGGGCCACGGCGCGGCACTCCGGTGGAACGTGCGCACCGCTGGGTAAGTACCCCAGTAAATAGTGGGTACTCCCGGAATCGCCGGCCGCCCGCGACGATGGATGCGTACCGCTCGAGCACTGGTGAAAGGCCAGCCGTGAGGCCGTGAGGAAGACCACAGGTCTTGGACCGATACAACCGGACAACCCTGGCGTCCACCTGCTGATCTGCCCTACCGTTACCGACCGGTAACCAGCACGGTGGGGTTCCGGACCCGTGCCGGTCATGATTCGGTCACGCGCTGATCGGCTGACCGGGATCCCACCGTGCTGGACACTGACAACACTGCGCAGCTAGATCCAAGGAGTCGAGGATGCTCATCGGAGTGACCCGAGAGACGAAGCCTGGCGAGACCCGCGTGGCGGCCACCCCCGCGACCGTCAAACAGCTGACCGGTCTGGGCTATGACGTCGTCATCGAGGGTGGAGCCGGAGAGGCGTCCAGCTTCAAGGACGAGGCGTACGCCGAGGCCGGCGCCCGCATCGGCACGGCCGGCGACGCGTGGGGCGCCGATCTGGTCTTCCGGATCAACGCCCCCTCGGTCGGCGAGGTCGAGCTGCTGAAGAGCGGCGCCACCCTGGTCGCCCCGCTGGCGCCGGCGCAGAATGGCGAGCTCCTCGCCGCCCTGGCCGCCCGTAAGGTCGACGCCTTCGCGATGGACGCGGTGCCGCGCATCTCGCGTGCGCAGTCCATGGACATCCTCTCCAGCCAGGCAAACATCGCCGGCTACCGCGCCGTGGTCGAGGCGGCCCACCACTTCGGCCGCTTCTTCACCGGACAGGTGACCGCAGCGGGCAAGGTGCCGCCGGCCAAGGTGCTCGTCGCCGGCGCCGGTGTGGCCGGCCTGGCGGCCATCGGCGCCGCGAGCTCGCTGGGCGCGATCGTGCGTGCCACCGACCCGCGTCCGGAGGTCGCCGACCAGGTCAAGTCGCTCGGCGGCGAATACCTGAAGGTCGAGGTCGAGGTCGAGAAGTCGACCGACGGCTACGCCAAGGCGACCTCGGAGGCCTACGACCAGCGCGCCGCGGAGATCTACTCCGAGCAGGCCGAGGACGTCGACATCATCGTGACCACCGCGCTGATCCCGGGCCGTCCGGCGCCGAAGCTGATCACCGCCGCCGACGTCGCGTCCATGAAGCCCGGCTCGGTCATCGTCGACATGGCCGCCGCGATGGGCGGCAACGTCGAGGGCACCGTGAAGGACGAGGTCGTCACCACGCCCAACGGCGTCACGATCATCGGCTACACCGACCTGCCCGCGCGTCTTCCGGCCCAGTCCAGCCAGCTCTACGGCACCAACCTGGTGAACCTTATGAAGCTGGTGACACCGGAGAAGGACGGCGAGCTCGCCCTCGATCTCGAGGACCAGGTCCAGCGCGGCCTGACCGTCGTGCACGACGGTGGTGTGCTCTGGCCGCCCCCGCCGGTCCAGGTCTCCGCGGCCCCGGCCGCTGCGGCCCCCGTCGAGGCGGCGGTCAAGGAGGAGAAGAAGCCGCTCTCCGCCGGTGCGAAGCTCGCTCTGGTCGGCACCGGCGCGCTCGCCCTCTTCCTGCTCAACGCGGTCGCCCCGGCCGAGATCACCCGGCACTTCACGGTCCTGACGCTCTCGATCGTGATCGGCTTCTACGTGATCGGTCACGTGCACCACGCGCTGCACACCCCGCTGATGTCGGTGACCAACGCGATCTCCGGCATCGTCGTCGTGGGTGCACTGCTGCAGCTCACCGTCGCTGACAACGTGGTCCTCGTGCTCGCGGGCATCGCCACGCTGCTGGCGAGCATCAACATCTTCGGCGGCTTCGCGGTGACCCGTCGCATGCTCTCGATGTTCCGGAAGGCCTGAGGTAACACGTCATGGATATCTTCTCGATCGCCGGTGCGGCCTACCTCGTCGCCGCCCTCCTCTTCATCCTGTCGCTGGCAGGGCTGTCCAAGCACGAGACCGCCTCACAGGGCTGGCTCTACGGCGTCGCCGGCATGACGCTGGCGCTGGTCGCGACCGTGATCCAGGTCGTCGACGGCGGCACCACCACTGCGGTGATCGTCCTGGTCGCCGCGATCGCCGTCGGCGCGGTCATCGGCCTGTGGCGCGCCAAGGTGGTCGAGATGACCGGCATGCCCGAGCTGATCGCCCTGCTGCACTCCTTCGTGGGTCTGGCAGCCGTGCTGATCGGCTGGAACGGCCACCTCGAGGCCGCTGCCGGCCATGTTCACGGCGGTGCCATCCACTCTGCCGAGGTCTTCATCGGCGTCTTCATCGGTGCGGTCACCTTCACCGGCTCGATCGTCGCCTTCCTCAAGCTCTCGGCGCGGATGAAGTCGGCCCCGCTGATGCTGCCTGGCAAGAACGCCATCAACATCGGCGCCCTGGTCGTCTTCGTGATCCTGACGGTCGTCTACGTCATCGACCCGACGCTCCCGCTGCTGATCGCCGTCACCGTCGTCGCGCTGGCGCTCGGGTGGCACCTGGTCGCCTCCATCGGCGGCGGCGACATGCCGGTCGTGGTCTCGATGCTCAACAGCTACTCCGGCTGGGCCGCCGCGGCCTCCGGGTTCCTCCTGGGCAACGACCTGCTGATCGTCACCGGTGCCCTGGTCGGGTCGAGCGGTGCTTACCTCTCCTACATCATGTGCAAGGCGATGAACCGCTCGTTCATCTCGGTCATCGCCGGCGGCTTCGGCATCGAGGCGGGCCCGGGAAGCGACGTCGACTACGGCGAGCACCGCGAGATCAACGCCGAGGACACCGCCGACCTCCTGGCGGGCGCCTCCTCCGTCGTGATCACCCCGGGTTACGGCATGGCCGTCGCCCAGGCGCAGTACCCGGTCGCCGAGCTCACCCGCATCCTGCGGGACAAGGGCGTGGACGTACGTTTCGGCATCCACCCGGTCGCCGGGCGTCTCCCCGGCCACATGAACGTGCTGCTGGCCGAGGCCAAGGTGCCCTACGACATCGTCCTGGAGATGGACGAGATCAACGACGACCTGGCCGAGACCGACGTCGTCCTGGTCATCGGTGCCAACGACACCGTGAACCCGGCCGCTGCCGAGGACCCCACCAGCCCGATCGCCGGGATGCCGGTGCTGCGGGTCTGGGAGGCGAAGAACGTGGTCGTGTTCAAGCGGTCGATGGCCGCGGGCTATGCCGGGGTGCAGAACCCGCTCTTCTTCCGGGAGAACACGCAGATGCTCTTCGGTGACGCCAAGACCAAGGTCGACGAGATCGTCGGTGCGCTCTCGAGGGTCAACGCCTGACCTGATCGAGGGGGCTGGTGACGTACAGGGATCCTGTACGTCACCAGCCCCTTTCGCTCATTCGTAGAGCCGGACGGTGTGCTTGTCGTTGACGATCAGCCGGTCGTCGTCGACCTGCATGTAGACGTCGCGGTTGTTCTCCTTGTCGCCAACCGAGGCGACGTCGGGCACGGTCAGCGACCACGCGTCCTCGGTGCTGTGCCACTCCCGGAACGAGACGGTGGCCCGGTCGAGCAGGTAGACGCCATCGTCGAGCGCCTGGAAGGCGTGCTCGTAGCCGTCCTCGCCCATCGGCTTCCCGGCCGCGTCGAAGAGCTGGCCGTCGTCGATCCCGAAGTTGACCTGCTCGCCCTTGCCCTCGACCTTGACCATCTGCACCGCGGCATAGGGCGTGCCGGTGGAGAACGGCAGCGAGCCGACCTTGCCCGAGGTGTCGTAGATCGGGTACGGCCCGGTCGACGGCATCGTGACGCCCTGTTTCTCGTCGTACGTACCGGGCTCGATTACCGCCAGCCGGTTGCCGGCGGTCGCGACGACGTCACCGCTCCCGGACGCATCCCACAGCGCCTTGCCGGTCTTGGCGGAGTAGCCGAAGGTGCGGTCGGCGGACAGGACGACCAGGTCGTCGTTGGCGTAATAGTCAATCTCGCTCGACTGCTTGATCCCCTTCCAGCCGGGTGAGAGATCGGCCTTCCAGACGAGGCTGCCGTCCGTGCGGGCGTAGCGCGCGAGAGTGTCACCGTCGAGGGCGTAGACGGCGTCGTCGACGACGGTGAACTCCTCGCCCTGGATCTTCCACTCACCCGGATCGGTGGGCTCGCGGACCTTGGCGAGCGTCTCGGCCGCGGCGTCCCAGAGCAGGAAGCGACCGTCGCCCTCGACGCCGTACATGTAGCGGTTCTCGCCGGTGTCCTTCCACAGGACGTTGCCGTCGTAGTCCCAGACGATGCTGCCGCTGTCGCTGCTGCTGCCCTTCGCAGTGGTCGAGATCGGGCCGTACCAGCTTGACTCGATGGTCTTGGTCTCCTTGTCGACCCAGACACTGCTGTAGTCGTGCTTCTCCGGGCGCCACATCTCCTTGCCCTGATCATCGAGCACCACGAAGCCGGCCTTGCCCTCGAGGAGGGCGACCGTGAAGCCGGGACCGGACACCGCCCAGCGGACCGTCTCCCTCGTCTTCCAGGCCCAGCTCTCTTCGGGTTCCGAGGTCAGCGCGTCGAGATCACTGTTGGTCCCCACCGTCTCGGCCGTCTCGTCCCCGGATCCGCCCTTGTCGTCGGGACCGAAGATCAGGAAGGCCCCGACCCCGGCAGTGACGAGCAGGACGAGCGCAGTGAGTCCGCCGCCGACGAGTAGCCAGCGGCCGGTCCTGGACCGCTTCTTCTGCGGAGCGGCAGCGTAGGCGGCACCTGGGGGCGGCGGTGGGATCCATACGTTGCTGGTCGGCGGTGGCGGTGGAACCCACGCTCCCGGCGGTGGCGTCGTCGGTGGCGTCGTCGGTGGCGGCGACGCCGGAGGTGGCGGTGGGGGCGGTGGTGGAGGCGGCTGGTCGTCCCGAGGCGACTGGTTCATGGGGACATCATGCTCTGGGGAACGCATCCCTGACCAGCGGAAACGTGACGCACGTCTCGTGCTGATGAATTCTGCCCGGCTCGGCCTCGACGCCCACAATGAGTGTCGTGTCAGAGCCGTACGCAGACTCCCTCGAGTCGATCCGCATCCCCCACACCTTGGTGGAGGACGCGCTCGGCTACGTGACCAGCATCGTGGTGACCTCGATGGGTCTCTACCTCATCCAGTCCGTCGGCGCGGTGACCGGCGGGACGGCAGGCCTGAGCCTGCTGGTGAGCTACTGGACCGGGCTTCCGTTCGAGGTGCTCTTCGTCCTGGTCAACCTGCCCTTCTTCGGGCTAGCGCTCTCCAAGAAGGGCATCGGGTTCACCGCCCGGTCGCTGGGCTGCGTCATCGCGGTGTCCGCGATGACCCGGGTCCACGCCGACCTGCTCCCGCTCGAGGGCCTCGACACGATCTACGGCGTGGTGGCCGGCAACCTGCTCGTCGGCCTCGGGCTCCTGGTGATCTTCCGCCACGGCGCCTCGCTGGGCGGGTTCAACGTGCTCGCCCTGGTCCTGCAGGAGCGGGTCGGTCTGCGCGCCGGCTACGTCCAGATGGGCCTCGACCTCAGCGTCATCCTGCTCGCGCTCTTCGTCGTCTCGCCCGCGACCGTCCTGCTCTCGGCCCTCGGCGCGGTCGTCCTCAACATCATCCTGGCCTTCAACCACCGCCCCGGCCGCTACCTCGCGTGAGCGGCTCTGAGACGGTTTGTCTGCCAACTCGATAGACATTGCAGAATGGCCGCATGACTGCCGCGAAGCGAGCGCCACAGCCCGGCGCCGAGGATCTGACCGAGCACCTGCGTGACCGCTGGTCGGTGAGCGTCTTCGATCCGACCCACGAGCTCGCCGACACCGAGATCAGGCTGCTCGTCGAGGCGGCCCGGTGGGCGCCGAGCGCGGGCAACAGCCAGCCATGGTCGTTCCTGGTCCTGCCGCGGGGCTCCGCCGGGCACGAGACGTTCGTCAGCCACCTCTCGCGCGGCAACTCCGGCTGGGTTCCGCGAGCAGCGGTCGTCTTCGTCGCGATCTCCCAGGTCGGCGCGGGCCCGGACGGCAACGGCCCGAAGTGGTCGGACTACTCCCACTACGACCTCGGTCAGGCGACCGCGCACCTGACCGTCCAGGCCGCGTCCCTCGGCCTCTCCTCGCACCAGTTCGCCGGGTTCGATCACGATGCTGTGGCGGCGGCCTTCGCCGTACCGGACTGGTGGCAGGTCATGACCGGGATCGCGGTCGGCCGCCATGGTGACCCTGCGCAGGCCGATCCGCGCGACGCCGAGCGCGAGGCGCGCGAGCGCGTCCGGCGGCCGCTCGAGGAGGTCGCGTTCGGCGACAGGTGGGGTACGGCCTGGACGCTCTCCGAGCCGGTGTCGTCCGGGCGCCACGGTTTGGGTACAGAACATCCATAACGTGAAGCGCTTGGGCCGCCACTGTCTAGTTTTCGCGTGTGCGAATGTGTGGAATGCCCCGACGGCTCGGTCGGCGCTTTGCGGCCATGTCGGTCTTCATCGGCGTGCTGGCGTCCGGGCTGGCCCTGGCGACAGCGTCCCCTGTAGCCGCAGCCCCTGGTGACGGCCTCGCCGCATCATCGAACGCTCGCTACGTCGTGGACGTCAAGGCTCGTGAGGTGCGGGCCTCCATCGACTTGACGATCACGAACCAGCAGCCGGACCAGGGGAACACCCGCTACTACTACAACTCGTACTGGATCTACGTCCCCGCGAAGGCCACGAAGATCAGAGCCTCCAGCCACGGTGCCACACTGCCGGTGAGCCTGGAGCCGGTGCCGAACGGTCCTGGGTCGTTTGCGAGAGTCGGCTTCTCGGGCCTGTACTACGGCCAGACGCGCACCATCAGCTGGGACTACACCATGCCCGCTGCACCGATCCGGTCGAAGAAGAGCAACGTCCGGGTCGGCGACGGCTACGCCGTCTTCGAGGCGGTGGGCATCGGTGACGACACGACGGTGGAGGTCGTCGGGCCACCCGCGATGGAGCTCGATGCCAGTGACGGGGTGTTCATCCAGAAGGAGACCGGCAAGTCGGTCACCTGGACGGCCTCGGACGTCGAGTTCGCCGGTGTCTCACTCCGCGACCGTGAGAAGAACATCGAGCGGACCGTCTCGATCGGCGGCACCGACGTGGTCGTCCAGGCGTTCCCCGGTGACGAGGCGTGGCTGGATTTCGCCGAGCGGAACATCGCCGAGGCCGTGCCCATCCTGGAGAGAATCGTCGGCGAGAAGTGGCCCGGCGAGCTGGACGTGATCCGCGAGGACACGAGCTCCGAAGCGACGGGGTACGCCTGGTTCGACTCGAGCGAACGAGAGATCGTCGTCTCGGAGCGGCTCGACGCCCCGACGCTCTACCACGAGCTCACCCACGCGTGGACCAACCACGACACGACCGACGAGCGCTGGATCAACGAGGGACTGACAGAGGTCATCGCCGCGCGAGTCGCACGAGAGACCGGCGTGAAGGAGGAGCCTCGCAAGACGCCGCGGCGGAAGGGTCCAGGAGCGTTCCCGCTGACTGAATGGGGGGCGTTCAGCCAGACGAACCGCGGCACCGACCTCTATGGGTACGCAGCTGCCTACACCGCCGTCGCCGCCATGCTCGAGGATCTCGACGACGATCAGTTCTCTGCGCTCGTCCGTGATCTGTACCTGGGTCGCACCGCCTATGACGGGCCCGAGGAAGAGGGTTATCAGGGCGGTGGGGCCGTCTGGGGAACGTTTCTCGACCTGGCGGTGAAGCACGGTGCTGACCAGAACATCGACCGCGAGCTCAAGACCTGGGTGCTCACCAGAGGCCAGGCGAAGCAGTTGGCGGCGGCGAAGAAGGCCAAGGCGGCCTATGACGTCATCGACGAGGCCGACGGCGAGTGGTTGCCACCGAAGGGTCTGCGCGAAGCGATGGCGTACTGGAAGTTCCAGGACGCGGCGACCATCCGCGACCTCGCCGGAGACGCGGCCGAGGAGGCCGGCGAGTTCCAGATCGCCGCGGCAGACGCCGGCCTGCCGGCGTCGACGGCGATGAAGGCAGCGTACGAGACGGCGAACGTGGCCAGCGAGTACGGAGATGTGGCCGCCGCGCTGGCGAAGGCCGGCATGGTGACCGCCGAGGTCGGAGGGGTCTCCGCGGCCGTCGCGGGTTTCGACGGTCCGGTGACGGAGGTGGGTGAGCTGTTGCTCCGCCTCGACTCGGCGGCCGCAGAGGCACGGGATGATCTCGACGCCGGAAGCGTGGAACAGGCGGCTGCGACGGCAGACGTCATCGCCGCTCGCTCGACGTGGGTGCTCATCGCGGGGATCGCGGCGTGGCTGGCACTGATCAGTGCCGCGTACGGCCTGTTCAGGCTCTCGCGCTGGATCGCGGTCCGCGTCCGGGCGAGGCGGCGGGCGCGCAGGGAACAGCGCGATCCGGATGGCGAGGCGGAGGACGTCGAGCAGGCCGAGGTCGAGATCATGGCCTGATTCGGGAGCGGCAGCTTTCAAAAGGGCTCGTACCCAACGGGGCATGGGTCTAAGGTTCCCGGGTGAAAAGCGGTCAGCGAGCAGGTCGGCTCCGGCGTACGGCAGCAGTGGTGCTCGCGCTGGGGGTGCTGGGTGCTGGGCTGGTGATGACCTCGCCCGCGGCGGTCGCGGCGCCCGACGACGGCGTCGCCGAGTCGTCACGCACCCGCTACGTGCTCGACGAAGGCGCAGTCAGGGTGAAGTCCAAGATCAAGGTCACCAACCAGCAGCCGAGCACAGCGACGACGTACTACTTCCTGACCGGTCACGCGATCCCGATCCCAGCAGGGGCGAAGAAGGTCAAGGCGACCAGCAACGGCTCGAGGCTGAAGGTGAGCACCGAGAAGATCCAGGGCACCGGCCTGGAGGTGGCCTCGGCATCGTTCCCGAACCTCTACTACGGCAAGTCCCGCACCATCACCTGGACCTACGAGCTGCGGGGCGCCCCGATCCGGGCCAAGAAGAGTCACATCCGGATCGGCGACGGGTATGCCGTCTTTCCCGTGCTCGGTGTCGGTGACGACGACTCGGTGACCGTCGAGGTCGTGCTGCCGAAGTCGATGGACTTCTCCAGCTCCGTGCCCGGCTTCGAGGAGAAGACCAAGGGACGTACGACGACCTGGAAGGCGACCGGCGACTTCATCGAGGGCGGCGTGTCCGCCCGAGATCCGAAGGCCTACGACGAGGAGAAGGTGGCCGTCGGCGACGCCGACGTGTCGCTGCAGAGCTTCCCCGGTGACAAGGAGTGGCGTGACTTCGCCAAGAAGCAGGTACGCGCCGGCCTGCCCGTTCTGGAGAAGACGATCGGGCAGGAGTGGCCGGGTGGCCTCGACACGATCCGCGAAGACGTCTCCTCAGAGGCTCTCGGCTATGCCTGGTTCGACTCCGATGCCGACGAGATCGTCGTCTCCGAGGATCTCGATGCCGCCGTCCTCTACCACGAGATGACCCACGCCTGGATCAACCCGGACACCGTCAGCGGGCGGTGGCTCTCCGAGGGGCTGACCGAGATGGTCGCCCAGCGGGTCGCCGAGGAGACCGGCGCGAAGGGGCAGAGCTACCCCAAGGTGAAGCGACGCAGCAAGGACGCCTTCCCGCTCACCTCCTGGGACTCGCGGGCCCGCACGGGCGTCGAGGGCTCCGATGCCTACGGCTATCCGGCATCTGTCATCGCCGTCTCCGCGCTCGTCGAGGGTCTCTCCGACAAGCAGCTGGCCGCGCTGCTGAGTGACGTCTATCAGGGGCGCACGGCCTACGCGATTCCGTCCGACGGCGACAACCCGCGTCCGGGTGACTGGTCGACATTCCTCGACCTGGCGCTGAAGCACGGCGCCTCCGCGACGAAGGCCGAGAAGACGCTGCGCACCTGGGTGCTCAGCAAACCGGACGTGCGGTTGCTCGAGAAGCATGCCGCAGCCCGCAAGACGTACGAAGCGCTCGACCGTGCCAACGGAGACTGGGCGCCCCCGGCGGGGGTCCGTGACCCGATGTCGATCTGGCAGTTCCAGGGTGCGGAGTCCGTCATCGAGATGGTCGAGGGCGTGAGCAAGGACGCCGTCGCCGTGCAGGACGCGGCCGAGACAGCCGGGATTCGCGTGCCTTCGTCGGTCGAGACGGCCTACGAGACGGCGGACGCCACCAGCGAATACCAAGAGCTCGCCACCCTGCTGCCGAAGGCGGCCGCGGCGACCGAGACGGTCGGCGCGGCCAGCGCGGCGGTCGACGGCACCCAGAACCCGGTCACCGAGCTCGGCGAGCTCGTGCTGTTCCTGGACGCCGGTGCCGCGAGCGCGCGGGCCGACCTGGACGACGGGCATCTCGACGACGCCTCGGCGACGGCCGCCGGGGTCGAGGCCCGGGCGTCGTGGGCATTCTGGGCAGGGCTGATCACGCTGCTGGTGCTCGCCGGGGCGGCGTACGCGGCGTTCCGGGTGTTTCGCAGCCCGTGGGCGCAAGGCCGACGGGATGGTCGCCGGCAGCGGCGGGCGAGACGCAGGGCGTTCCTCGCGCAGGTCAAGGAGACCAAGAAGGCAGGTGCTCCGTGGGACCGCCCGGCTCCGCCGCGCCACCCACCCGGTCCGCCGCCGTCAGTCGGTGGCGAGCTCTTCGGCGTACAGCGCGGCCCCGACGGCCCCCGCGGTGTTGAGCAGCTTCGCCGGGATGATCTCGGTGTCCAGGTCGAGCAGCGGCAGGAATTCGGCCGCTTCCTTCGACACCCCTCCGCCGACCAGGAATAGGTCGGGCGAGAAGAGCATCTCCAGGTGCTGGTAGTACTTGCGCAGCCGCTTGGCCCAGTGTTTCCAGGAGAGCTCCTCGCGCTTGCGGGCGACGTTGGAGGCGCGGGTCTCGGCGTCGTGGCCGTCGAGCTCGAGGTGACCGAGCTCGGAGTTGGGAACGAGCACGCCGTCATAGAGGAGCGCCGAGCCGATGCCGGTGCCGAGCGTCGTCATGATGACCAGTCCGCGGCGGCCCTTCGCGGCGCCGTAGCGCACCTCGGCCAGGCCGGCGGCGTCGGCGTCGTTGACCACGTGCACGTCGCGGCCGGTGGCCGCGGTGAAGATCGCGTCCGCGTCGGCGCCGATCCAGGACTTGTCGATGTTGGCCGCGGAGTGGACCACCCCGTGGCGTACGACGCCCGGAACGGTCACCCCGACCTTGCCGTCGCAGTCCGGGAAGTGCGAGAGCAGTTCCACGAAGATCTCGGCGATGGCCTCGGGGGTGGAGCGTTCGGGCGTCGGGATGCGTACGCGTTCCGCGGCGAACTCGCCGGTCGCGAGGTCGATCGGGGCACCCTTGATGCCGGTGCCGCCGAAGTCGATGCCGAAGGGCAGGCTCGTCGTCATGGATCCATCCTATTTACGAGGCAACTCTTGGTGCGGCCGCGTTGGTGTAACACGCTGTTCGTAGTTCTATCCGGTCGTTATAACGGGCGAGTAGTACCACGAACGACGTGTTACCCCTGCCGATCCCCCGCAGGCAGCGAACAGCCCCCGATCTCGTACGAGGTCGGGGGCTGTTCGCTGTGACGGGACGGTCAGCTCTTGACGAGCTCCGGCTCACGCGGGTCGTCGGCGTAGTGGTCGGCGAGGTAGTGCCGCTCCAGGCTCTCGCCCTCGACGTCGACGTTCGGGAGGATCCGGTCGAGCCACTTCGGCAGCCACCAGGCCTTCTCCTTCATCAGGTACATCAGCGTCGGGATCAGCAGCATCCGCACGATGAAGGCATCGAAGATGACCGCTGCGGCGAGCGCGAAGCCCATCGACTTGATGATCGGGTCGTCCATCATGATGAAGCCCGCGAAGACCGCGGTCATGATCAGCGCGGCAGCGGTGACCACCCGGGCCGAGTTGCGGAACCCGTCGACCACGGCCTCCTTGTAGGAGGCGCCGTGGACGTGGGCCTCGCGGATCCTGGTCACCAGGAAGACCTGGTAGTCCATCGCCAGCCCGAAGACCAGACCGATCAGGAAGATCGGCATGAAGCTGACGATCGGCTGGCCGTCGAAGATCCCGAAGGCACCCTCCTGGAACACCGCCACGGTGACGCCGAGGGTGGCCAGGACGGAGAGCAGGAAGCCGAGCGTCGCCGTCAGCGGCACCAGGATCGAACGGAAGACGAGCATCAGCAGGATGAACGCCAGCCCGATCACGATGGCCAGGTAGGGCAGCAGCGCGTCGTTGAGCTTCTCGGAGATGTCGGACATGATCGCCGACGTACCGGTGACGGCCAGGTCGGCGCCGGTCTGCTCCTCGAGCGCACCCTCACCCTCACGCAGCTCCGCGAGGAGCTCGTCGGTCGCCTCGTCCTCCGGCGCCGTCTCGGGCTCGATCAGGATCACTGCGCCGTTCTCGTTGCCCGACGGCGGCACCACCTTGGCGACCCCGTCCATGGACCCGGCCCACTCGGCGACCTCCGCGTACGCGGCCTGCTTCTCGGCCTGGTCGCCCGGCATGTCGCGGGCGTCGACGACCAGCATCATCGGGTCGAGGCGGCCCGGGCCGAAGCCGTCGACGACCAGCTCGACCGCCTGCCGGCGCGAGCTGTCCTCGGGTGCGGTGCTGTCGCTCGGCATCCCCAGGTGCAGGTCCTTGAAGGGGATCGCCAGCGCGCCGAGACCGATGATCACGATGAGCGCCCAGGCGATGGGGGCCTTGCCGATGAACCGCGCCCAGCGGACACCGTTGTTGAGGACGCGGCCGTTTGCCTCGCGCTTGGGCCGGTAGCGGCGTACGGACAGGCCGAAGGCCTTCGACTTGAACAGGCCGAGCAGCGCGGGCAGCAGGGTCAGCGCCACCAGGACGGCGACCACGACGGTCACCGCGGCGCCGATGCCCATGGCTGTCAGGAACGGGATGCCGACCACGCTGAGCGCGGCGAGCGCGATGACGACGGTGAGGCCGGCGAAGACGACGGCCGAGCCCGCGGTGCCGACGGCGATACCGATGGCCTCCTCACGGTCGTCGGTGTGGTCGAGCTCGCTGCGGTAGCGAGCGAGGATGAAGAGCGCGTAGTCGATCCCGACCGCGAGGCCGATCATCGTGGCCAGCATCGGAGTGGTCGAGGAGACCTCGGTGAAGGCCGTCAGCGCGGTGATGCCGAGGGTGCCGATGGCGACGCCGAAACCGGCGGTGAGGATCGGGAGCCCGGCGGCCACGAAGGAGCCGAAGGTCAGCAGCAGGATGAGCAGAGCGAGCGCGATACCGATCAGCTCGGCGCTGGCGCTGCCCATCTCCATCACCTGCATGCCCTGTCCGCGCACCTCGACCTGGAGCCCGGTGTCCTCGGCGGCCTGCTCGACGACGTCGGTGACCTCCTCTTGCATCGCGGGCGTCACGTCGGCGACCTCGACGTCCTCGAACTCGGTCGAGATCAGGCCGATGCGGCCGTCCTCCGACAGGGTCGGCTGCGCCTGGAGCTGACCGAGCAGCATCTGCTCGGCCTGCTCGGTCGGCACCTGCTGACCGCTCTCGGCCGACATCATCTCGGCGTACGCGGGAGCGGCGGCCTTGGCCTGCTCCGGGGTCCAGATGTAGGAGATCTGGTCGGGGACGTCGTCGAGTGCGGCGAGGTCCGCGACGAGGTCGGCCACGGCCTTCTGGTTCTCCGGCGTCGTCAGGGTCTCGCCCTCCGGAGCGGCGACGACGACCTCGATGGAGGCGGCGTCGAGCACGGAGCCGCCTTCTGTGCCCATGATCTCGGGCAGCTCCTCGGCCGCCTCGACCGACTCGAGGCCGGGCATGCTGAACGTCGTGGACATCGGCTTGGACATCGTGGTCGCCACCGCGCCGATGCCGATGATGACGATCAGCCAGATGGCGACGAAGATCGGCCACCGCCGGTAGGCGGTCTTTCCGAGCCGATAGAGCAGCTTGGCCATGACAGGGTTCCCCTTGGTCAGTTGTCAGAACAGATCGACGAGGTCGTCGAAGATCCGGGTGAACTGGTCGGCGACAGTGCCGTCCGATGGGCTCTCGATGGCCCGGTTGAGCGCGGCGTCGAAGACGACGATCACGAGTTTGAGGAGGACTCCGGCGAGCTCCGGAGACATGCGGTTGCCCTCGCGTTGCGAGATCACGTCGGAGAAGTGGTTGGTCGCCTTCTCGAAGCGACCGTGCGCGGCCCGGAGCACCTGGTGATTGCTGACGAAGACGTGCCGGATGAGTCGGAGCTGCTCGTTGTCGATGCCATCGACCTCGAGCTGCGTACGGATCAAGGCGCAGAGGTCGGCACACAGCTCGCCCGTCGGCCCGCCCTTCACGAAGGTCTCGACCAGGGCCGGATCCGGCTCGTGGTCCGGTCCGAGGACGGCGTCCATCTTGCTCGGGACGTGATTGAACAACGTACGCCGCGAGACACCGACCCGCTCGGCGAGATGGTCCATGGTCCAGCCGTCGAAGCCGAACTCATCGGTCATCTCGAGCGCGGCGGAGTGGATCGCCGCCGCGGTGCGGTCGAGCTGCCGCATCATCGAGTTGCACTTTCTCTCACAGAGTGCATTTTTGCACCCCGGGGGTATTGAGTGCAAAACAATGTGGCCAGGTTCACCTGGTCTCGTCATCCCGGCCGGCGACAGGTCCTAGACTTTGCGCCCATGGGGGCCGGCGTACCTGAAACCACCCGACAGCGGATCCTCGATGCCGCTGTCGAGATGACCACCGAGGCAGGGTGGGCGAGCGTGACGATGTCGCGCATCGCCGAGCGATGCGGGGTAAGCCGGCAGACGGTCTACAACGACATCGGCGCGAAGCCGGTGCTCGCGAAGGCGTTGATCCTGCGTGAGCTGGAGCAGTTCCTCGCCGGCGTGAGGTCGGCCTTCGACGCGGAGGACGACTTCCTCCGAGCGATCCGCCAGGCGACGTACGCCGTTCTCGACCGCGCCCAGGACAACAAGCTGCTGCACGCCGTGGTCTCGGCGACCCACGGCGCCGACACCGAGCTGCTGCCCTTCCTGACCAGCCATAGCGAGGGACTGCTCGGCTATGCGACCGCGATCATCCACGAGCACATCAGGAAGTTCGACCACGGGCTGAGCGATGCGCAGGCGGACGCCGCCATCGAGATGACCGTGCGCGTGGTGCTCAGCCATGTCATGCAGCCCACCAAGTCACCTGGCGAGACCGCCGACGACATCGCCTGGCTGATGTCGCGGGTGCTGCGTGCGTGATCCGGGTCTTCCTACCGGCGAGTTGGGCAGTCACCAGCCCTCGCCTAACCTTCCTGCGGGGAGGTGGACGGATGCGAAAGGTCTCGTGGAGAGCGGCCGCCGCGATCGGGGCGGTCCTGGTGGTGACCCTGGCCGCCTGCTCGGGCGAGCCGTCGAAGCCGGGCTCCGTGAGCAGCAGCCCGAGCGCGGAGACCAGTGAGCCCGCCACCGACGAGAGCGAGAGCGCTGTCGCCGACCCGTCGCACGCCGTCGACATGCCCGGCAAGCGGGAGGGGACGCTCCACTCCACCGACCTGCTGATCCTCTCCGAGGGGACCCTCTCGGCCGGCGATGTCAAGAAGGTCCGCGGCCTCGACGGAGTCTCCGGCGTCGAGCAGATCTCGATGGCCCAGGTCAGCGTGCAGGGACGGCTGGTGAAGGTGGTCGCGGTCGATCCGTCGAGCTACCGCAACTTCGCCCCCTTCCAGAGCGCCGACTCCGACGAGGTCTGGCAGCGCATCGCCGGTGGCGAGGTGGCGATCGACCCCGAGCGCCAGGACGAGCTCCCGGCCGACAAGGACGGCTTCGTGACTCTGGGGTCGAGCAAGGACGCGACCTCGGTCCACGTCGGCGCCTACGCACCGCAGCCGCCCGGACTCGCGGCCGCCGTCGTCAACCACAAGTGGGGCGAGGAGATGGGGATGGAGAAGGGCAACGCGCTCATCGTCTCCACCGCCGCCATCGCCCCCAACCGGGTCGTCAAGCCGATCCAGAAGATCGTCGGGTCCGATGCCTCAGTGCAGCGCCTCGACGTCGTCGCGCGAGCAGGCCTGGACCCGAACGCACCTCAGCAGGCCCACGTCGTCGGCACCGTCGCCGAGGCGGTCGGCAACTACACCTACCGCGCCAACGGCGACGGCACCATCACGCCTGCCGCGAGCTGGGTGAGCTCTCACATCGTGACCGCACAGGTCCCGATCCTCGGCTCGGTGACCTGCAACAAGGTGATGGTCCCCCAGCTGCGTGCGGCGCTGCAGGAGGTGGTCGACCGCGGCCTGGCCAAGACGATCGACCCCAAGCAGTACGCCGGCTGCTACTACCCCCGCTTCATCGCCAACAGCACCCAGCTCTCCAACCACGCCTTCGGCACCGCCGTCGACCTCAACACCGCCGGCAACCAGCGCGGAACCGTCGGCGAGATGGACCGCACCGTCGTCGCCATCTTCGAGCGCTGGGGCTTCACCTGGGGCGGCAACTGGAAGTGGACCGACCCCATGCACTTCGAGATGAACCGCATCGTCAAACCCGGCTGATCCGGGGTTGTTGCTGACCTGCTTGGGACCCCGCATCTACGCTGGGCACGTGACGATCCTCGATGACGCCCGCCCGGGCATGGACGACAGCATCCGACCCCAGGACGACCTGTTCGGGTTCGTGAACGGCACCTGGCTCCGGGAGGTCGAGATTCCTTCCGACCGGTCCAGCTGGGGGCCGTTCGTGATGCTCGCCGACCAGGCGGAGAAGCACGTGCGCGCCATCATCGAGGAGCTCGCGGCCTCCGGCGGAGAGCCGGGCAGCGACGCCCAGAAGATCGGTGACCTGTTCGCGAGCTTCATGGACGAGGCAGCGGTCGCCGAGCGCGGCGTACGTCCTCTTGACGGCCTGAGGGCTGCCGTGGACGGGCTCCGCGACGCGGACGACCTGGCGGCGTTCCTGGGCGAGGTCGAGCGGATCGGCGGTCACGGGTTGTTCGGGTCCTACGTCGACAACGACGACAAGCAGTCCGACCGTTACATCTTCAACCTGCTCCAGGGTGGCCTCGGGCTGCCCGACAAGGACTATTACTTCGACGAGAAGTTCGCCGAGGTCCTCGGGAAGTACAAGGGCTACCTCGAGCGGCTCTATGCGCTCGCCGAGCATCCCGACCCGAGTGCGGCGGCGGAGACGATCATCCGGATCGACACCCGTCTGGCCGAGGGCCACTGGGCGCGCGAGGAGACCCGCGACAAGCAGAAGACCTACAACCTGCTGACCCTCGCCGAGCTGCGCGAGCTCGCCCCCAACTTCAACTGGGATGCGTACGTCCGCAACCTCTCCGGCTCGAAGCTGGCCACCGACGCGGTGCTCGGTGAGGTGGTCGTGCGGCAGCCGTCCTTCTTCTCCCACCTCTCCACCGTGCTCGGCGAGGTCGACATCGACGACTGGAAGCTGTGGCTCTACTTCCACGTGCTGCGCTGGGCGGCGCCCTACCTGACCGACGACTTCGTCGAGACCAACTTCGACTTCTACGGCCGCACCCTCAACGGCACTCCTGAGCTGCGCGAACGCTGGAAGCGCGGGGTCGCGCTGGTCGAGGGTGCGATCGGTGAGGCGGTCGGCAAGGAGTACGCCGCGCGTCACTTCCCGCCCGAGGCGAAGGCGCAGATGGACGAGCTGGTGGCGAACCTCCTGGCCGCCTACCGCAAGTCGATCTCCGAGCTCGACTGGATGGGCGAGGAGACCAAGCAGAAGGCGTACGAGAAGCTCGACAAGTTCACGCCGAAGATCGGCTACCCGTCGAAGTGGCGCGACTACTCGGGGCTGACGATCGCGAAGGACGACCTGATCGGCAACGTCTCCGCGGCGAGCATCTTCGAGACCGACCGACAGCTCGGCAAGCTCGGCAGCCCGGTGGACCGCGACGAGTGGTTCATGCTCCCGCAGACGGTCAACGCCTACTACAACCCCGGCACCAACGAGATCTGCTTCCCGGCGGGCATCCTGCAGCGTCCGTTCTTCGCGCTGGACGCTCACCCGGCAGAGAACTACGGCGGCATCGGCGCCGTGATCGGCCACGAGATCGGCCACGGGTTCGACGACCAGGGTGCGCAGTTCGACGGCGACGGCAACATGCAGGACTGGTGGTCGCCGGCGGACAAGGCGGCGTTCGAGGTGAAGACCAAGGCGCTGATCGCGCAATACTCGGCGCTGTCGCCGCGGGACCTGCCCGGTGAGTTCGTCAACGGGGCTCTGACCGTCGGCGAGAACATCGGCGACCTGGGCGGCCTGACGATCGCCCACACCGCCTACATGCTCGCGACCGGCGGCTCGGCCGAGGTCGGTGACCGGCAGCGACTCTTCCTCAACTGGGCCTACGTGTGGCGTACGGTGCGGCGCAAGGAGCAGGCCCGGCAGTACCTCACGATCGACCCGCACAGCCCGCCGGAGCTGCGCGCCAACATCGCGCGGAACCTGGACGAGTTCCACGAGGTCTTCGGCACCGTTCCCGGCGACGGTCTCTGGCTCGATCCCGAGGAGCGCGTGCGGATCTGGTGAGATGCCCCCGGGTGCGTTGGTTAATTCTTGATAACAACGTAAACGAGTTACGCGGGGAGACCGGTTCATAAACCTGCATTGCGGGAACTTGTTCGGTCATGGGCCTGATTCGGGTGGAAGGATCCCGTCCAATCCTGGTCCTGATCTCGAGGAGAATCCCATGCGTAGATTCGTTCGAACGGCGGGTGTGACCACCGCTGCCGCTGTTGCAGGAACTGCCTTCATCGCCTCCTTCGGAAGCCCGGCCGGGGCAACCCCCGCCGGTTCCGCCTCCGCCATCACGCCGACGAGCATCACGCAGACGGGTCTGGCGGCTCAGAAGGTGATCGACGACGAGTCGATCGCTGATGAGGCCGTCAGTGCGCTGACGAGCAAGCCGACGACCTGGAAGGTCGGCCCCGGCCAGGAGCTGGAGCCGGTGGTGACCCTGAAGGATGCCGACGGGGCGACGCACGTGCGGATGAACCGGACGTACGAGGGGCTCGATGTCGTCGGCGGTGACCTGGTCGCCCACCAGAGCCGGTCCGGCGAGGTCACCTCCGTCTCCCAGGGGCTGACCGAGGTGCTCGATCTGTCGGTGAAGCCGACCGTCACCGGCGCGGCGGCGACCAAGGCCGCCCTGACGCTGGACGCGGTCACCAGGACGATCACCGGTCTCAAGACCGACAAGAAGCACGCGCCGCGGCTCGTCGTCGACGCGGTCGAGGGCTCCCCGACGCTGGCGTGGCGGGTGACGACCACCGGGAAGCATGCCGATGGCACTCCTTCTCGCCTCGCGACCTACGTCGACGCCGCCACCGGCAAGGTGCTGCGCCGGGTCGAGGGCATCCACACCATCGAGGGCGAGGGCAACACCCTCTACTCCGGGACCGTCCCGCTGCAGGTGAAGCAGAACGGCTCGACGTACGAGCTCCGTGACGAGACCCGTGGCGGCACCTACACGACCGACATGAAGAATGCCGAGGACAGCCTGCTGTGCCAGCTCCTCGGGTTCGGGTGCTCGGCAGGGACCGTGGTCACCAGCCCGACCACGACCTTCGGCAACGGCTCCAACGCCGACAGGGCGACCGCCGCGGCCGACGCGCAGTACGGCACCAACGTCACTTGGGACTACTTCCAGAACGTCCACGCCCGTGACGGCATCTTCGGTGACGGGTCGGGCTCCTTCAACCGGGTCCACTACGGCAAGAACTACGTCAACGCCTTCTGGGACGGCGAGAAGATGACGTACGGCGACGGTGACGGTGTCGGCTACGGGCCGCTGGTCTCGCTCGATGTCGCAGGTCACGAGATGACGCACGGCGTCACCGAGAACACCTCGGGCCTGGAATACGCCGGTGAGTCCGGCGGGCTCAACGAGTCGACCTCGGACATCTTCGGCACGGCGGTCGAGTTCTACGCCGACAACGCCGAGGATCAGGGCGACTACCTGATCGGCGAGTCCTTCATCCTCGACGGCGGCGACCCGCTGCGCCGGATGGACAACCCGTCCTCCGACGGCAAGTCGGTCAACTGCTGGTCGTCCTCGACCGGCGATCTCGACGTCCACTACTCCAGCGGTGTCGGCAACCACTTCTTCTACCTGCTCGCCGAGGGTTCGGGCTCGAAGACGTTCGGTGGCGTCGCCCACTCGAGCACCACCTGTGACGGCTCGACGATCGCCGGGATCGGGCGCGACAAGGCGGAGCAGATCTGGTTCCGGGCCAACTCGACCTACTTCACCTCGACCACCGACTACGCCGGTGCGCGCGCTGCGACGGTCCGGGCGGCCTCGGACCTCTACGGGGCTTCCAGCGCCGAGGTCGCCGCGGTCGAGGCGGCGTGGACCGCGGTCTCGGTGGGCTGATCGCAGAGAACTCGATCGACCGCATTGGGTAACTAAAGTACGAATTCGGGCGTGTGGTTAGGCCGGTGTGGCGATAGGACGCATACTGGAGATGCCGAGCCGGTTCTGCGGGTCCCCGTGGGGGAGGACCAACAGCGCCGGCTCGGCGTTTCTTTTCGGTCGGCGTTGGGGTAGTCCGGGAGCAAACTGCCTATTACTCGCCGGTATATAGGCAGCTTGCTCCCGGACTACCCCGACGCCACCATCAATCGGTTCGCCTCGACCAGGGGGCGTCGCCTACCCTGGAGGCATGCATCTTGGCATCGCTTCCATGCGCCTGCGCTCCGCTGCCTGACGGCGGCGCTGCGAGGCATACTCACGCCGCTGTCCGGCCATCAGCCGGGTAGCTGCTCTCGCTTCCCCGGCTCCCGTATGCGAGCTGGAAGTTCATCTTCGTGTCTGTACAGACCCATCACACCTCTGCCCACCTGCGCGCCGAGGACATCTCGGTCACCCTCGGCGGTCGCCCGGTTCTCCGCGGCGTCTCGGTGACCGTCTCCGCCGCCAACCGGTCCCGGTTGGCCATCGTCGGCGAGAACGGGCGGGGCAAGACCACCCTGCTCCACGTCCTCGCCGGGCTGCTCGATCCCGACTCCGGCCGTGTCCAACGACACGGCAGCCTCGGCATCGCGCAGCAAGCCCTGGACGTACGCCCCGGCGACACCGTCGGCACGCTCACCTCCGCTGCGCTGGCCGAGTCCAACGACGCGCTCCGCGCTCTCGACGAGGCCGCGGCCGCGCTGTCGGAAGATCCGATGGACTCCGCCGGGACGTACGCCGCTGCGCTGGAGCGCGCCACCGCGCTGGACGCGTGGGACGCCGAGCGCCGGGTGCAGATCGCCCTCGAGGCGCTCGGCGCGTGCACCGACCAAGACCGGGAGCTGGTGACGCTTTCGGTCGGCCAGCGCTACCGGGTGCGGCTGGCCTGTCTGCTCGGGGCGCACCACGACCTGCTCGTGCTCGACGAGCCGACGAACCACCTGGACGCGTCGGGGCTGGCGTTCCTGACCGAGCGGGTCCGCGCGCATGCCGGCGGGGTCGTCGTGGTCTCGCACGACCGGATGCTGCTGCGCGAGGTGGCTGCTGAGTTCCTCGACCTGGACCCGAGCGAGGACGGTCGGCCCAGGACGTACGCCGGTGGGTACGACGGCTGGCAGGAGGGCCGGCGCCGGGACCGGGAGCGCTGGGAGCAGGACTTCGCGGCCCAGCAGCAAGAGCATCGCCGCCTGCAGGACTCGGTCTCGGCAGCACGTGACCGGCTGAACACCGGTTGGAGCCCGCCGAAGGGCACCGGGAAGCACCAGCGACAGAGTCGGGCGCCCGGGGTGGTGCGCTCCTTCAACCGTGACCTCGCTGCGCTCGAGGCCCACCGCGTCTCCGTCCCGGAGCCACCGATGTCGTTGCGGTTCCCGTCGCTGCCCTCCGACGTCGGCGGCACGCTGCTGCGGTGCGAGGGCGTGCACGTGCCCGGTCGGCTGTCGGGGCCGGTCTCCTTCGGTATCGACGGTGGCGAGCGGTTGCTCGTCACCGGCCCGAACGGGGCAGGTAAGTCGACGTTGCTGCAGGTCCTGGGCGGCGTACTTCTTCCGCCCGAGGGGTCGGTGCGGACCTCGTCGGGGGCGCGGATCGCGCTGGTCGGTCAGGAGGAGCCGGTCTGGGCCCCAGGTCTGACGGCGGCAGAGGTCTATGAGCGGCACTGCGGCCAGCTGATCGCTGCCGGGGTGGTGCCGGAGCGGGCGATCCCGTCGCTCCGGTCGACCGGACTGGTGGGCGCCGAGGCGCGGCGTACGCCTGCGTCGTCGCTCTCCCAAGGGCAGCAACGCCGACTCGAGCTGGCGTTGCGGCTGGCCTCGCATCCGCACCTGCTGATCCTGGACGAGCCGACCAACCATCTCTCGGCCGGTCTGGTCGACGAGCTGACGGACGCGCTGCGGGCGACGCCTGCGGCGGTGATGGTGGCCACGCACGATCGGCAGATGCTGGATGACCTCGCCGACTGGCCTCGGTTGGCGTTGGACAAGTCTGTGGGTGGTGCCTGATAGACCTAGGAGCATGACTGATCCGGCTGGCGACGTACGTTCCCGTGCAGAGGCGCATCTGCGTGCCCTGGTGGGGCGCGACGACGCCTCACTGCGCGAGGACCAGTGGTCGGCGATCTCGGCGCTCGCCGTCGAGCGTCGCCGGGCGCTGGTCGTGCAGAAGACCGGATGGGGGAAGTCGGCGGTCTACTTCGTGGCGACGTTGCTGCTCCGCGAGGCCGGTCTCGGGCCGACCGTGATCGTCTCGCCGCTGCTCGCGCTGATGCGCAACCAGATCGCCGCCGCGCAGCGTGCCGGGATCCGGGCGGTGACGATCAACTCGACCAACCCCGAGGACTGGGTCTCGATCGAGGAGGCCATCCATGCGGGCGAGGTGGACGTCCTGCTCGTCTCGCCGGAGCGCCTCAACAACCCGAAGTTCCGCGACGCGGTGCTGCCTCGGCTGGCGGCCGAATGTGGCCTGCTGGTGATCGACGAGGCTCACTGCATCTCCGACTGGGGCCACGACTTCCGGCCCGACTACCGCCGGATCCGTACGCTGCTGGGCGATCTCCCCGAGGGCATCCCGGTGCTCGCGACGACCGCGACCGCCAACGAGCGGGTGACCTCGGACGTCGCCGAGCAGATGGGTTCGGGCGTCCTCGTCCTGCGCGGCTCGTTGGACCGGGAGTCGCTGCGGCTCGGGGTGGTCTCGTTGAAGACCCCGGAGCAGCGGCTGGCCTGGCTCTCCGACCACCTCGCCGAGCAACCGGGGTCGGGCATCGTCTACTGCCTGACCGTGGCCGCGACCGAGGAGATCGCCGACTATCTGCGCTCGCGCGGCCACGACGTGGCCGCCTACTCCGGGCGCACGGAGGCGGCCGAGCGGGCCGACCTGGAGGAAGCGCTGGCCGCCGGGAAGGTCAAGGCTCTGGTGGCGACCTCGGCGCTCGGGATGGGCTTCGACGCGACCCTCGGGTTCGTGGTCAACATGGGTGCGCCGTCCTCGCCGGTCTCCTATTACCAGCAGGTCGGCCGTGCCGGTCGCGGCACGTCGGAAGCCTCCGTCGTGCTCCTCCCGGGTGTCGAGGACCGCGACATCTGGGCCTACTTCGCCTCGCTGGCGTTCCCGCGCGAGGAGCAGGTCCGCCAGACCTTGAGCGTCTTGTCCGAGGCGGGGCGCGCCTTGTCGACGCAGGCGCTGGAGACGTACGTCGATCTGTCCCGCTCACGCCTGGAGCAGATGCTCAAGGTCCTCGACGTCGATGGCGCTGCGCGCCGGGTCGGCGGTGGCTGGGAGGCGACCGGGGTTCCGTGGGAGTACGACGCGGAGCGGTATGCGCGGGTGGCCGAGGCCCGGCGCCGCGAGCAGGACGCGATGCTCGCCTACATCTCGACCGACCAGTGCCGGATGCGGTTCCTGCGCGAACAGCTCGACGACCCCGGTGCCGTCGACTGCGGCCGGTGCGACAACTGCGGTGGCTTCGCGGTGACCTCGGCGGTGTCGGAGGGAGCGGTCGAGGAGGCCTCGGCTCGGCTGGCGCGGCCCGGAGTCGTCGTCGAGCCCAAGAAGATGTGGCCCACCGGCCTCGACCGGCTCGGCATCGCGCTCAAGGGCAAGATCAAACAGGGCCCGCTCGAAGGGCGCGCAGTCGCGCGACTGACCGACCTCGGTTACGGCCAGGCCCTGCGCGACCTCTTCCGCGAACCGGCCCAGGACGGTCCGGTGCCGGTTCCGTTGGTGAAGGCGGTCGTGGAGGTCCTGGGTGACTGGCAACCTCGTGTCAGCGGCATCGTCTACGTCGAGTCGGCGACCCGCCCGACCCTGACCCACGACTTCGCCGAGGGTCTCTCCCGCTACCTCCGCGTCCCCGTCCTCGGTTCGTGGGCCATCGTCGACCCCGACGTCGGCCCGGGTCAGGGCGCCGCCAACTCGGCCCAGCGCGTCGCCGCCATCGGACGCCGCTTCTCCCTCCACGCCGACGTCCCACCCGCCGCTGACGTACTCCTCATCGACGACCGCGTCGCCACCGGCTGGACCGTCACCCTCGCCGCCCGTGCTCTCCTCGACGCCGGTGCCGCCACCGTCCACCCCCTCGTCCTCGCCACCACCACCTGATCCCTGCCTCCGCCGACGCGTCAGGTAGGTCGGCCGAGACGTCACCGGCGTCGGCCGAGACGTCACGCCGGTCCGCCGAGGCGTCACCTACGCCGGCCGAGACGTCGGTCCGGTCGGTCGAGACGTCAATCCACTGCCCACTCGACCGACGCGAGTGACGTCTCGACAGATGCCGGGTCGACTGTTGGTTATCCGAGTGAATCTGGTTACGTTGTCGTGGTTTTACCTACTCCAGACTGAACCCGCCCTGTCGGCGAGGCCGACATCTGCGGGAGGGCAGGTCCGTAGAAGTCTCGGAGTGATGTCGACGCACTCGGCGGCGACCGGTGATCCGGCGTCGTGGCCGGCTGCCGTCCCACGCCGCGACGTGGGTATGGAAAGACACAGATGAGAACCATTCTTCGTGCGCTCGTCGGTTTGCTGGCGGTGCTGCTGGCGGCCGGCGGGCTCGCCCTGCTCGGCGGTGCTTCACCGGCCGCTGCCCTCGATGGGCCAGGGATCACCGGCCGGGTCGTCGATGCCGACACCGGCGCCGGCATCGCCGGAGCGACAGTGACGGCCTACTGTCCTGAAGGCGGCGACTGGGCGCCTTGCTACGACGACCGGTGGAACGACATCGTCGCTGAGACCGCAGCAGACGGTTCGTACGACCTGCCGTTGGCCGCGGGCACCTATCGCCTCAAGGTCAGGCCGGCCAACGACCACTACCCTGAAGCCGTCTATGGCACGGACGCGCAATGGCCGAGCGACGGTGGTACCGACGTCGTCGTCAGCGACGGGTCTGTGACGGCGGACTTCGCGCTCGTGGCCAACACCGTGATCACGGGTACGGTGACCGGCGCCGGCGCGGGGCCGCTCGGCGGGATCAGGCTCGAGGCCCGGGCCTACTCCGAGCAGGGCGGCTGGTTGGACAACGTCGTCGACGTCGGCAAGACAAAGAGCGACGGCACCTACGAGCTCCGCGTCCCGGCTGACGACTACCGCATCGTGTTCAACACCTCGGACCGTAGCGGTGGCGAGGGCAGTCCCGGCCTTCGCAACGAGGAGGTGCGCTGGGAGACCGAGACGTACGTCGAGCAGGTCGTCGAGCGCGGTGCGACTCTGAGCGGGGTCGACCGAGAGCTGGCTGAGGTGCCGCACGGCACCGTGACCGGTCACGTCGAGAACACGGCCGGTGAGCCGCTGGACGGAATCACCGTCACCACCTACATCCTGCACGACGACGAATACTGGGGTTACCGCTCCGACTACCGGGTCCTCACCGACGCGAACGGCGACTACGCCCTCTACCTCCCTGCTGGTGACTACCGCTTCGGCTTCTCCGAGATCGACTACGAGCACCGTGAACCTGCCACGGTCGAGCCGGTCTACTACGACGCGGCGGCCACGGTCGACGCCGGCCGAACGGTCAGCGTCGGGTTGAGCGAGACGTCCGGCGTCGACGCGGTCATGTCGGCATACGGCCAGATCACCGGACGGGTGACCGACGCTGGTGGCAGCCCGATCGAGAACGCCTACGCCAGCGCCTGGGTCTTCGACGAGGAGTCCCAGGAGTGGGATCGTGCCCGGGGCGCCAGCACAGGCGCCGACGGGACCTACCGGCTGAACGTTCTCGAGGGCACCTACAAGGTCGGGTACGAGGCAGAGGAGCAAGGCTTCCTCGGCGAGTACTACGACGACGCGGCCACCAGGGACGAGGCGACAGACGTGGTGGTCGGCTCCGGCACCGTGAGCGACATCGACGCCGCACTGGACATGGGCGAGACCATCTCCGGCACCGTGACCAACGAGGCGGGTGATCCGATCGACGGCATCCGCGTGATTCTCTATGAGCCCGCGGGCGACTGGAGCGCTCTCAGCGACGTCTCCACCGACAGCAGCGGGCGATTCACCTTCCGCGGCCTGGTCGCCGGGGGCACCTATCGAGTCGCGTTCTCCGGCACTGGCTGGACCAAGGAGTTCTACGCCGACGCTGCCTCCATCGAGGACGCTACCGATGTGATCGCCGGTGAATCGGGCCCGGTCGACGCCGTCCTGGCGTCAAGCAAGGGGGCCGGATCGATCACGGGCACCGTGACCGACGACGGTGGCCAGCCCGTCGCCGGCGTGTCCGTCGAGGTCTACAACGCCGACACCTGGGAATGGATCGGATCGGTTCACACCGCCGCGGACGGCACCTACTCGTTCCCCGATCTGTCGTCTGGGCGATACGAGGTCGACTTCTACCTTGAGGACGACTACCTCTACGCCGAGGACACGTATCGCTTCGTCGATGTGAGCGACGGACCGACCGTCGTCGACCTCCAGGCATCCACCGGCGGCCTGATCGCAGGCACGGTGACTGGCGCCGATGGGGAACCGATCGGGGACGGCTATGTCGAGGTCTACGACGCTGGCACCCAAGACTTCGTACGCAGCGGCTCCATCAGCTACGACGGCAGCTACCAGGTCGGCGGCGTCCCTGCGGGCAGCTACCGCCTGCAGTTCACCAGTCAGGAGGGCCACCGCAGCGAGTGGTTCTCTGACAAGTCTTCCTTCGAGGAGGCAGACTCAGTGACCGTCGCGGTCCGCGAGACCAGCACGGCCGACGCCGAGCTGAGCGACGGCGCAAGGGTCGAGGGTCAGGTGACGTACGCCGACGGCAGTCCGGTCGCGTGGGGTGAGGTTCAGGTCCAGCAGTTCTACGACTACGACTTCGGTGGCAGCTGGGAGACAGTGACCTACGAGTTCACCGACGACGACGGCCGCTATCAGACCCGCGCCCTCGACGCGGGGACCTACCGGGTGGCCATCGACCTGTGGGACGACGTGCACCTCCCGGCGTACTCGGAGGAGTTCACCGTCAGGGCGGATGACTCCGGCGCGGTGACGCACGACCTCGTGGTCGAGAAGAAGCAGCCGCCGGTGATCACGGCGGTCACGGCTCCCGTGGTCTCCGGCGACGCGCTCGTCGGGAAGCAGTTGACTGCCACCGCCGGCGAGTGGGACGTCACCGACGTATCGGTGCACTACCAGTGGCTGCGCGACGGCGAACCGGTCGAGGGCGCGATCGAGGCGACGTACGCCATCACCGAGGCCGATGCCGGACATCGGCTCAGCGTCCAGGTGACCGCGGAGAAGGATGGCTATCTCTCCGCGACCGCGGACTCCGAGGCGACCGACGTCGTCTCCCACGGTCCGCTGGTGAACGCCCAGGTGCCGATCGTGACGGGCACCCCGCAGGTCGGCGAGACGCTCACTGCTTACCCGGGTGTGTGGAGCGCCGAGGGGGCGACCTTCGCCTACCAGTGGTCGCGCAACGGCCGCCTCATCACCGGCGCGACCGAGGCAGCGTACGTCCTCGGTGCCGATGATCTGGGTGCGGTGATGTCCGTGGAGGTGTTCGCGACCAAGGAGACCTGGAAACCGGGCACGGCAGTCTCCGAGCCTTCAGGCGCCGTCGTCGAAGGGGTCTTTCCGGCCGTCGATGCCCCGGTGATCAGCGGAAACGTGTGGATCACCGAGACCATCCGTGCCGACTTCACCGCGCCGGAGGGCGCGGACGTGACGTACTCCTGGCAGGTCCGCCAGAAGGAGACCGGCAAGGGCACGCCGGTCTACGAGGAGGTCGGCACCGACCGGTCGCTCGAGCTGGCCGGCGAGTGGAAGAACGGATCCCTGCGGCTGGTGGTCACGCTCACCAAACCGGGCTACACCACCGCCACCTACGTGGTGCTGGTCGAGGACCCGCTCCGCTGACGAGCCACGATCACGGCATCGCTCAGGTCGCCGGCCTGACGATGCCGTGGTCGTACGCGAAGACGATCGCGGCGGCGCGGTCGCGGAGGTCGAGCTTGGCGAAGATGCGGCCGATGTGGGACTTCACGGTCAGTTCGGAGATGACCAGCCGCTCGGCGATCTCGGAGTTGGTCCAGCCGGAGGCGAGGCCACGGAGGACCTCGAGCTCGCGGTCGGTGAGCTCGGAGACCTCGACCGCGCTCGCCGCCGCCGACGGCGCGACCGCCGAGCGGTAGGTGGCCAGGACGCGGCCGGTGATGGCCGGGTCGAGCCAGGCGTCGCCGAGGGCGACGGAGCGTACGGCCATGACCAGCTCCTCGGCAGGCGAGTCCTTGAGGATGAAGCCGGCGGCCCCGGCGCGGAGGGCACCGGAGACGAGCTCGTCCTCGTCGAACGTGGTCAGCACCAGCACCGGCGGCGCGGACGGCAGCGCCCGCACGAGACCCGTCGCGGTGATCCCGTCGACCTGCCGCATCCGCAGATCCATGACCACGACATCGGCGGGATGGGCCGAGAGCGCAGCGACCACCTCGGAGCCGTCTGCGCACTCGGCGACGATCTCCAAGCCGTCGCGGCGGCGCAGGATGCGGCGCAGGCCGCTGCGTACGAGCTCTTGGTCGTCGACGACGATCACCCGGATCGGCGCCGAGCCGTTGACGGCGGTCATGCGAGGGCCTTGCGTACGAGACAGTGCGGCGGGATCACCAGGTCAACCTTCCATATCGACTCCTCGGCTCCGGCCGACAACCGGCCGCGCAGCTGCTCGGCGCGGGCAGCCATGCCGGCCAGCCCGGACCCTTCCCCGGTACTCGCACCGGCTCCGCGCCGGCTGCCGACGAGCGGGTTCTGGACGGAGAGGCGTACGCCGTCGGTGACCGCCAACGAGACCGAGACCGGCGCCCCCGGAGCGTGCCGGATCGCGTTGGCCAGCGACTCCTGCAGGATCCGGTAGATGCCCAGTCCGACGCCGGCATCGATGCGGGAGAGGTCGCCGGAGGACGAGAACGTGATCGTCTGGCCGGCGCTGCGGCTCTCCTCGACGAGCCGGACGACGTCCGCGGCGCCGGGGAGTGGCGCCGTTCCCGCACCGGAGGTCGACAGTGCCCCGATGGTACGGCGGATCTCGGCCATCGCCCGGCGCCCGACGGTCTCTGCCTCGGTGAGCGCGGAGACCGCCTCGTCCGGGTCGTCCCCCTCGGCGACGGAGCGCCGCGCCGCGGTCAGGTGCAGCAGCGTGATCGACAGCGAATGTCCGACGAGGTCGTGGATCTCGCGGGCGATCCGGGTGCGTTCGGCCTCCGTGGCACGCGAGTGCTCCTGTTCGCGCGCGAGCCGTTCGGCGCGCAGCGCGCGCATCTGCGCGAGGATCAGCAGACCGAGGATCCAGCCGACGAAGAGCAGCAGGAAGTGGACCCCGATCCCGCTCGGGGTGTCGGTGGCGAAGACCCCCATCACCACGGCCGAAGCGATGGCGTAGAGGGTGCCGGTCCGGAATCCTTCACGGACGACCATCTCGAGGGTGAGCGGCACCAGTACGGCCGGCGCGAAGTCGTGCTGCGGCCAGAACCCCGTCGGCGGCTGTGACATCAGCCAGGCCGAACCGGCGAGCGTAGGCACCAGGTCGACGACCCACATGTGGTGCTTGAGCCACTCGCCCGTGTTGGGGATGAAGAAGATGCTCAGCGACGGGACGGTGATGACCAGTCCGGCGAGGACCATCGCGCCGGCCATCTCGCGCTGGAGCACCGCGACGGTGACCATCGCGATGAGCCCGGCGGCCGACAGCAGCGGCGCCCACCAGGGGATGTCGAGGTCCTTGCTGCGTACGCGTCCGTCCAGGAAGTCGCGTACGTCGCGCGCAAGGCTCTGGACACTCATGTCGCCCAGTCTAGGAACGCGTGATCTGGGTCGCATCCGACCGTGGCAGGCGGCCGGTCTCCTACCTGGGTAGGAATCCAGGTGCCTGCCAGCGTCCGATGTGCGGGGCCGGCCGGGGCAATAGCGTCGTGATCACCCAGCAAAGAGGACGGTGAACACAATGACGTGGACGCAGACCCATGAGCGGTTCCGGTTGCTGAACGAGGCGGAGACGGAGCTGCGTACCGGCTTCGCGCGCCGGTTGCCCTGGTCGACGGAGTATGCCGAGGCGTTCGGCACCCCGGAGCGGCTGGCCCAAGCGCTTCGGCATCGCTGGCGGATCCGCTTCCAGGCCCAGCTGGACCCGGCCCTGTCGCCGGAGGAGTACGAGGCGACCTTCGCCGATCTCTTCGCCGACCTGGCTCCGCTGATGGACCGCATCGGCACCCCCGAGCTCAGGGAGGAGCTCGCCGATGCCTCGGCCTGAGCTGTCGGTGCTCGAGAAGCCGCGCTCGTACGCCCGCTGGGCCCTCTCCCAGGGCATCAACCGAGCGGTGCTGAGCTTCGCATCCAGACGCGGCGACCCGCTCGCCGAGCTGATGTGGTCCCGGGGGACACCGAACTACGGGCCGCTGCGAGCGCGCGGGCAGCTCCATCTGAACCCGTTCATGGCCGGCACGGTCTCGTACGCCGCGGCCAACGAGATCCTGCGCAGCAGCGACTTCGGCGTCGGCGACGGTCAGGGCGAGCTGCCGGCGCCGCTGCGGTGGCTGCTCGCCAAGGTGAGTGCCCGCGATGCTCTCGGTCCGGTCGATCCGCCGTCGATGCTCGCCGTCGACCCGCCGCTGCACACCCGCTACCGCAAGCACGTCTCGAAGGCGTTCACCGCCCGCCGGATCAGCTCGATGGCCGAGATGGTCACTGCTGTCGCCGGAGACCTGCTCGATCAGATCGACCCGCGCGAGGGGCAGGTCGACATCATCGAGGAGTACGCCGCGAAGCTCCCGATCGCTGTCATCGCCGAGCTGCTGGGGGTGCGGGACTCGGATCGAGCCGACATCCTCCGTTGGGGCGACCAGGCCGCCGCCATCCTCGACCCTGGGTTGTCGTGGCGGGACTACTCCGAGGTCGAGGCTGCGATGAGGTCGCTGCACCACTGGTTCGAGGACCATGTACGCCGCCTCCGCGCCGACCCCGGCGACGACCTCCTCAGCGCCTTGGTGATCGCGGGCGACCTCGACGACATCGAGCTCCACGCCCTCGGTCTCCTGCTGCTCGCAGCCGGCTTCGAGACCACCGTCAACCTCCTCGGCAACGCGGTGGCCGCGCTGGATGCGCATCCTTCCCAGCGCTCCCTCTTCCTCGAAGATCCGTCGCTGGCCGACAGTGTCGTCGAGGAGACTCTGCGCTGGGACCCGCCCGTGATGGCCACGGTCCGTCAGGCCTACGCTCCGACGAGCGTGGCCGGCGTCGACGTTGCCCAAGGCACCGCCGTCGCCGTCGTCCTCGGCGGAGCCAACCGTGACCCGTTGGTGTTCGAGGACCCCGACACGTACGACATCACCCGCCCCAACGCCGACCAGCACCTCTCCCTCTCCGCCGGCGCCCATTTCTGCCTCGGCGCCAGCCTGGCTCGCCTCGAGGCCCGCGTAGGCCTCCGCCTGCTGTTCGATCGATTTCCCGATCTGCGCGTCAGGGGTGAAGCCGTACGCCGCCCCACCCGCATCCTCCGCGGCTACGCCACGCTCCCCGTCGCACTGTGAGCATCCAGGTCGCGCCCCCGCTTGATCTGCGGTGTACTACTCCTACTGAGGCACCCGCCGGGGGTGCGTACGGAAGCCTCGGGAGGGCAGACCATGGGTGACAACGGACACGAGGTCGGAGTCGACTACCTCGCGCTCGGCCAGGTGCGGAAGGACCTTGAGGACGAGAAGAAGAACGTCGTCGTCGCGCGGGACGGAATGACTGCTCCAGCGGACGGGATGTTCGGGGGATCTGCAGATGGGATGTACCTGTTCAACCTGGTCAAGGAGGGCCATACGGCTATCGACAAGGCGCTGACCGAGTCCGAGACCGCCCTCACCAGGATGGACGAAGGCGTCGGGCTCGCGATCAAGGAGCTGGAAGGTGCTGACGCGGAGGCAGAGGCCGCTGCCGTGGTGATTCAGAAGTTCGTGGAGGCCACCAGGATCATGAGCACCCCGCTGGTGCTCTTCAACAAGGACACCCTCGCGAGGGCTCGCAACCTTCCGTTCTGAAGCGACCCTGGCGGCCCTGGTCTCAGAGCATCTTGAACGTCGGCATCACGGGACTCCAGATCGCCTCGGCCTGCTTGCGATCAAGAGTCTTCATGAACTTCCATTGGAACACGATGCTGTACTCGCCGTCGGGGGTGACGGTGCCGTACACGTCGTACCAGTCGGCCCCGCCCTCGAACTGCAGCCTGAAGAACGTGGTGTCGTTGATGACCTCGTTGGGAAGCCGCTTGAGGTTGGTGTAGCCCGCGTAGGTGGTCTTGAGTTCGTAATTGGCCGACCGCTCCAACTGCTCCGATTGATCGCCGCCCGCGAGGTTTCCGACCCCGACCGTGGCCGATCCGGGCGGGAAGCCCACCGAGTCTTTCGGGGCTTGCAGAGTGTCCAAGGCGTCGCCGGTGGACTTGACGGTCCAGTCGGGGGGAACGGAGATCTCGGCCACGCCGTCGAGGTCCACGGTCTGCCAGTCCGAGGGAACGGTCGCCGCGCTAGACTCAGCGACCGGGGACGGACTTTCTGACGGGTTTGTCGGGTCTGCTGTCGGCTTCTCGCCGGAAGAACAGGCCGATACGGTCAGAGTCGCTGCGATGGCTAGGGCGGCGAACGAGAGTGGCCGAGAGGTCATCATGCGTCGAGGGTAGAGCAAAACCGTGGAAGGACTCTGGCCAGTCCTGGCACGATGTTGTGTACTTTACTCAGGCGGGGTCGGACGGGCCCTTTATCGCTTCCGGGAGGGTTCGTGTCTGTCAAAGGTTTCTGGGCGCTTCGGCTCGATGACTATGTGCGGGGAGCCAACCCTGACGCGATCGTCACGATGACTGATGGCTGGGAAGATGGGCGGCGGGCGTTCAGCGACGCCGGCAAGACCATGAGCGACAACGCAAACAAGGCGAGCGATGGATTCTCGGAGACGTCGGCGTCCGGGGCAGCGATCAAGAACAGCATGGTCGACTCCTCGAAGTTCGCGCATGAGAAGCGTGACAAGGTCCGGGATGCGATAGACGCGCTCGATGTGGTGCGGCTGCGGGTCTACGAGGCGATGAAAGCCAAGGCGGAGATTGACCACGATCTTCCGGGTTCGCACCCGAGCGTGAACCCGGCTGACTTCCCGACGGATGCGAAGCAGGTCGGGAAACGGCAGGCCGAGGCGAACGACACAGCATTGGCGCAGGCGCGAGCTGATCACGCAGCCCGTGAGGCAGCTATCGCGGACGCCGAGCGCAAGGCAGCCGCGAAGGTTCAGGCCGTCGACGCCGCAGTGATCGACGCAGACCCGAAGGTACGTGCGCTGATCGACCCGGACAACACCCGTCAGGAGCGCCCGTCGGGTTCGCCGACCGCGGTGCCCGGTTCCTACAGCGACATTGCGGCGGCGCGTGCGCGGGCAGCGAACTACAACGCCGGTGTCATGTACCCCGGTGGTTGGGGGCATGACCTGAAGGCGGCCGAGCTGGAGAACATCAAGGAGTACGAGGCCCAGAACCGTCCGGAGTGGGACAACGAGAAGGGCCAGTGGATCAACTTCGACGGTTCGCCCGCCCCTGCGACGTCGTACGCAATGGTCGAGACAGCGGATGGACTGGCCCCGCTGGGCGGTGGCACAGGCGGCGCCGCCGCACTGGCCATCGGAGCTGGTGGCGCGCTGCTGAGCGCCGGCGTCGCCAAGGCGATCGCCAGCAAGTTCGGCGGAGGCGCCGCGAAGGCAGCAACCGCAGGCACGACCTCGAGGTCGGCTGCCACGAAGAGTGCAACAGCCGCTAGGGCCGGAGGTGGTGCCGGCGCCCGCACAGGCGCGGCCGGAGCCGGAAGCCGTGCGGCGGGGGCCGGTGCTCGAGGAGCCGGCGCGCGCGGTGCCGGTGCCGCGGGTGGACGGGGCACGGCCGGTGCCGGCAGCCGCGCCGGATCCCGCGCTGGCGCCGGTGCAGGTGCTGGCCGCGGCGGCAAGAAGGACGACCCCCGGAACGGTCAGGACCAGGACTGGCAGGCCGACTACACCGAGGACTGGACCGAGACCGCCAGCGACGTCTTGGACCCCAATGCCTCCCGAGGCTGGGTCCCGAATGCGTCGAACGGTGACGATTCTGGGGACGACGCGAGCCGTCGTTAGTCCGGTAACATCCCTCGGCGGCGTACGGCGCCGAAATGCGTCCAAGTCTTCGAGGGCACTCTTCCTCAATGGTGGCGTTCCGATGCTCGCGGAGTCGAATTTTTACGTTTAGACTGCCCTGGATCGGGTAAGACGTAGGTGTCATGGACCGCAAATCTCGGGGGTTATATGTGCACTAGGGCCAAGGCGACGATCCAGTTTGGGTTAGCTGAAGCGACCGACGGCACGAGCAGGTGCTCGTGAGCGTCGGCGACCTGGAGCCCATCCGAGCGGAGGGCGACGTCCGTATGAAGGATGTTGACCCCGGGACCTCATACGACCCATTCAAGGGCGCGCCGTGTTGATCGACAGTAACCCCGCCGACATGATCAAGGTGACGCCGTCGGATATGAGGCGTGCCGCTGAGGCGTGGGACGAGGCGAGCGATCAGGTCAAAAACGCGAATCCTACGGACCGAGTGCCGGAGGTGGCGACGGCCATGCCTGGTAGTGCTGCGGCCGGTCAGGTGGCCAAACTTTCAAGCGAGTTTCACCGTCGGTTCAAGTCTTGGTGCGAAGGCGCAACTGAGCAGGCGGACGCGTTGCGGAACGCGACGGCAGAGTACGAGTCCGCTGATCAACTGGCTGCAGATGAGGGCAGAAGGCAAGAATCTGTTATCAGCCACGGGATGCAGGATGGCTCCTCAGGGGCCATGGTAAATCGGGGACCAGCGGTCCTCGATCCGGGTGATTCGCCCAGCGCCCGCATGTCGTATCTCGACAAGCGGATGGGTGGTGATCTCTGATGGTCACCATCGCTGAAGTGCTGGCGTGGAAGCCGCGAGTGGTCGACAGTTTGGCCGAGCATTTCTACGACAAGCGCACGATTGTCGTTAGACTTCAGGACGAGATCAACGACGCCAAGCCTCCCGAGTCCTGGGTCGCGCCGTCGCGCGCAGTGGCCTTGAAGGCGTACGAAGAGAAGCGACTAGAACTCAACGACATCGCAGCTCAACTGTCTGATCTCGCTCTCGCTACGAAAGAGGCTGGCAAAGAGATCAAGGGTGCGCAGGACGACTTGAACGCGGTCCTCGACGAAGCGTCCCGTGGGGACTACCAGGTGAACCAACAGACCGGCGAGGTCTTGCCGCCCAAACTTAAGAAGCCAGATCCAAACGTGCCGTCATATCATCTTGAGGCTGACCAGGGCCGCTACGAAGACGCACTCGAGGACCAAGACGCCCAGGTGAAGGAGTTCGTCGCACGCATCGAGAGAGCACTCGCGCGTGCTGATGCAGCCGACGTCGGCCTCGCCAGATCGATGGCGGATGTTGCCTCAGGAAAGACCGGTGGTGGCGACGGGACCCTCTCTGCGGCCGCGGCAGCCCAACTTCCGCCTTCGCTCGACCAGATGAGTCCAGAGGAGATCGCTGAGAAGTTCGGGAGCGAGATTGCCATTGACACGATCATGACCTACCTCGAAGGAAGCATCCCAGTCTACAAGTTCCTCACCGCTGATTTCGAGGGTTCCGCGCAGTATCGGGTCATGCAGAACGGTGAGGTGAAGATGTCCCTCAAGATGGGAGCCGGGGTCGGGCTCGGAGTGGATGATGGGGTCGAAGCCAGCGCCGGTGTTGGAGGTTTCACCGACTTCGAGATCACGTTCAAGTCCAAGGAGGAAGCCGAACTGTTCTTGGCGGGCCTCGACGACGCGGCGAAGGACGTGAGCTGGATCTCGGGACGACCGATGCCCACCGGTCTCGCAGAATACGTCAACGAGCAGGACGTAACTAGCAAGAGGGTCGGCGTTTACGTGAAAGCCGATATCGGATTCGAGACTCCGTATGTTGACACTCATACCGGTGCCCGCGCCGAAGGCTGGTATGACGAGGAAAAGCGGGAGTACGGGATCAGGGTTGAGGGGTCGTTGGGGGTGAATGGTGGTATTCCGGAAGCAGGGACGAAGGCAGGCGGTGCGTTCGACTTCTCAGGCGAGGTCAAGACCAACACGCGCGGTGTGGCTCAGGAAGTATCGCTCTCAGGCGCGTTGACCGGCGAGATTGCGAACAAGAAGCTCGGCCTCGATATTCCCGGCCTAGGATCTGGTGGGGGCGGGGACGTCGAACTCAAGATGAATCGCGACAATGTCAAGTGGAACGAGATGGAGGAAGCTCTGAAATCAGGGGACATGTCCCGTGCTGCGGATATCGCCATGGATCACGGACAGGTGGTTGTGCGGGCGACCACTGTCACGGAAGCGGACCAGGATGCCGGACGAGTCGAAGGCGGCGTCAAGCAAACGGCAACGCAGCACACGCTGGTTCGTCCGCCAAACATGACGGAGTTCGTCGGTGTCGAACCGGAAACTCGACCAGCCGGAGCCGGCAGGAGTTGACGACGTGACAGCTGGGCATGCCGCAGGCGAGGTTTCGTCACTGGCAACGAGGTTGGTCGATCTAGGGCGGATGGCGTTGGAAGCTCCTGCCTGGTCGCCAACTCATACAGTAGGAACCCATGGCGAAATGTGGCAGTGGATCGGAGATGGGAACAGTCTGGTAAGCCTCATCGTCGCTGTTCGGCCGGGAGAGCAGGAGTCAGTCGGTGGGCTGCGCAACCGCCTACTCGCTGAGGTAGATCGGGTCAGGGCCCGGTTACGGCCTACCGCCGCTGGGGAACTCATTCGGCCCGAGATGGTTGGCGTGCGCGGGGCGTTCGCAGCATTCAGCATGTCTGTGGGCGGGACCCGTGAGGGATTGGAGTTGCATAACGATCTGCTGATCGCAACCGACCGCGTTGACATGTACCTCGTACACGCTGCGGTCCCAGGCACCGCGACTGGTCGTCGGCTAGCCTCGTCGCTGTTGTCTAGCGTACGGCTGTTCGGATAGGAGACTCGAGTGTTCAAGTGGGTTCTGATCGGTGTTGGCTCTCTAGTCGCTCTGGTTGCCATTTTTTTCGGAGTTGTGTGGTTTATCTTCGTCCGTGGCGGCGATGATGTAAGTGCTCTTACTGAGGAAGGAAGCGCCGAGGTTCTCGAACTAACAGATGCGGGCAGTTCATACATCGTTGTCTATCGATACGACTATGATGGGAAAACTTTCTATGGAAAGAAGAGCATCTACAGTACGAGTATGAGTCGCGGAGATTCGTACGGGATTTGCGTGAATCCTAGTGATCCGTCTCAACACACGGAGATGAATCCTGGATGTCCTCCAGAAGGGTCTAGCGGCCTCTTTGAGGGGCAAAAGGAGAAGCCGAGCCTTTGATACGATCGCGGCTATCGCCCGAGGTTGAGTGCGGCAATAGGGCTGGTGGTGGTGACGATCGGAAGACGCGGTTCGCGCGAGTCCTTTGCTTCTTCTTCATCCCGAGAGCCCATTCGCTTCCGCTCAGTTGAAACGAAGCTAGAGACCTTCCAGAACTTCGGTTGTCGTCAAGGACCTATTCATCAACCTCGGCGTTGAATCTCACCGTGGTTCCATCGAGTTCCTTGATGGTGACCTTGACGATGACTTGGTTGCCTCCGGTGGTCAAGGTGCACCGCGTGGTCGTGCCTTCTTTGGCCTTGAGGTCATCCGGGCAGTCGACCTTGTCGGGCTTCTGGTCGCCCTGCTCCTCCCACAAGGTGGAGAGTCGTTGCTCGAGTCCCACATCGTCCAATGTAGAGCGGGTGTTGTCCGAGGCGGAACATGCTGTGGCGGCGATCAGTGCCGCGCACGAGATAGCGCACGAGATAGCGCGTTTGGCTGCCATGCCTTCATGTAATCACGTCAGCGGCGGTGGGTGGCCGCATTCGTATCGGCCACAGCCAAGTCCATAGCCGCCGGGCAGGAACTGCTGACGGTCGTGCGGGTGCAGGCGCTGGGGCTGGGGACGCAGCGCGGCCCGGGGCGGCGCTGCTGGCCGCGGAGCAACCGGCGCTGCCGGTGGCCGCGGCGGCAAGAAGCGTGACCAGAACGGCAGCCGGAACCAAGGGGGGAAAGCCGACTACACCGACGACTGGACTGAGACTGCTAGCGACGTCCTGGGTTCCAACGCCTCCTCGGCTGGACTCCCAATGAGGCGGAGGGCGGGCGCCGCTGAGGCTGTGGCCAGCCCCGGTTTCCCTTAACCAGCGGAACGCGTACGAAGTGACGCGTCGACTGACAGGAAGTCTTCCTGTCAGGTATACAAGTGACGTTCAGTGCCTACTCGGAGGGCGGCATCATGGGGCTTGGTCCGGAGGGTCAAGAGCGACTGCTGTTGTTGCAAGACAGCCAAGGCGACACGTACTTTCAAGATGTCCCGCCGCAAGAGAGGAAGCACCCGGAGAACAGGGTCAGCGTGACTCTCGACGCCGCAGTTCGTTTCACCGGAATCCGAATCGATGACTCGTAAGTATGCGGGTTTCCAGTGGGACGCTCGCGGACGCGTTTCGGCAGGAGTACCTGGCCGACGATCTCGGGGCTGGACGGTCGAGACCTCACGAACGGATCGAAGTGGTAGCCCCCATCGACTCAGGTCGCACGGCGTCCGATCCACCAGGTCGTTCATGCATCTCGGGAGCCTGGCAGTTGGGGCGGTGTTGCTTGCGGCCTGCGGTGAGGACCCGGACGCCAACCCGTCTGCAGGATATTCCGCCGCTGCTGTTGAAGGCGACTTGTGTGCCGTTACCGAAGCAGCGGCAAAGTCATCGAACCCTGGTCCGTGGACTCTCCGGGCTCCCACCCCGTCGGAGAACAAATCACCATATCTGGTGCGGACGGGCTGCACTCTGGTCGCTGAGACACCAGACGGCTTGCTTAACATCAAGACAGAGGTGTCGTCATTCGGTGCTGCCGACGCCGTGGGTGCCTCAGATGCCGCCGAGGATGCCGGTGCGGACCGATGCGCATCAGCGGGAAATGCGGGAGGAGAATCGTCCTGCCGCGTTGCCGAGACAGATCCGGGGCCGCTGGTCCGGGTGATCCAGCACGAGACCGGATCGACAATGGTGACGGACGTGACCGTCTGGGCAGTGTCGCCGGCCAACCGTGACCACGTCACCGAAGTAGTCGAGACCCTCGGTCCAGAACTCACCAAGCTGGTCAAGGAATGACGTCCCTGCCTGCCCCTGTATGACTTGAGTCCCAGGCCTGGTGTTGCGTGGGCAAGGTGGTCTGAGCTGCAGGGCGACAAACAATCGGACCAAAGGGGGCCGGATGCCCAAGATCAAGCTGTCGACTGCCGTTGTAGTGAGCGTGTTTACGGTGCTTACTGCGTGCGGTGAGGCCGATGCGCCGAGCAAGACGCTTCCAGAGAAGGATGTCGAAGCGTATGCATCATCAGCGCTTGAGAAGGAGATCGGAATCAAGGTCGACAGGATCGACTGCCCCGATGCTATTCGTCTCGAAGATGGTGAGGAGATGCGTTGCACCCTCACGCATGAGAACGACAGCACGGGTATGACTGTGACCGTCTCTGATGTCGACGGCGCTGACTTCCATCTCGACGTGGAGGTCGATGAGAAGGGCACCACCGTCACCCAAGACGACTTGGAAACGGCCATCGCAGGCAAGCTCGAAGAGCGCACTGGCGATCGCCCGGCAGACGTTGCCTGCCCTGGAGCCATCCAGCCCAGCGAGGGGGTTACGGTCGAGTGCGTTCTCACCGCGGCCGGCGGGGAGCGCTATGGGGCGGTCATCACCGTGACGGGGAACGCCGGCACGACCTTCGACTTCGGTATCAAGGTGGACCGCGAGCCGATGTAGTGTCCGCGCAGTGTCGCCAGTCAGCGTGCGAAGAGCTTGCCGAGGAAGACCTTGTGGGTCCAGCCATGAGACTGGAGCCAGCCGAAGAGAGGGTCTTTGATCCGGCTGGTCTCGGAGGAGTATATGACTGGATCGAGTCTCGTCTCGCCGTCGTTGCCGCCGGTCGAGGAGCGATTGAGGCCGCCGAACTGGGAGCTCCATGACTTCGCGATGCGATTGCCGGCGTGCCACCCATCTCGCCGCCGAGCTTAAAGCAGTCGTCGGTGAACTCTGCCTTCCACTCAGACGACTTGCGGAGTTCGGTGTAGACGAACGAGCCATTGCGCTCGTCGAGGGTGACGTTGAGGCGGTAGGACTCGTCGGCGTGAGTGGCCTGCGTCGGGTAGAGGCTGGTCACCTTGGCGATGTCCCACCAATCGATGATCTGATTGCCCTTGGCGTAGTAGCTGAAGGGCTGCCCCGGGACGTTCAGGGTCACGATCTCGGGCAGCATCTGCGCGAGCGGCGTGGGCATGTCATCCACCTAACTGGCTAGGCGAAGGATTCCGACGGTGATGAGTGCGGCCACGGCGCCGAGGGAGCCGATGATGGCGAAGACAAGGCCGACGATGGCGGCCGCGGGCCATTCTTCCTTCATGCCGAGCGATCGCGCGGCGGACTGGATGACCCGCCGACTCTCCTCGGTGCTGTACGTGTAGCTGTAGACCTCGGCGGGTATCAGATCGTCGTCGAGCGCGTAGGCCTTGCCGAAGCCGATGGATATGTTCCGGCCGTATGTTCGTTTGTAGGTGTAATGCGCGGTCGGGACGCCGACGTTCCAGCTGATGGTGCAGAGATCATCGGTGATCGAATAGGTGCCTGAGTCGGTGACTGTGATGTGGTGGACGTACGACTTGGTGAGCCCCGAGCGGCCAAGGAGGTCCCACCATTGGGCGTTGGCGATATCGACCTTGAAGTCGAAGCCTTTCGCGGTCGGCTCCACGATGTAGGGCGAGCCTTCCGTCGATCGACAGAGAAGTTCGTAGAGGGGTACGGCATCGGGCGGGATGCCGTATGGCGGCAGTGTCATCGGCTCAGCTCTCGTCGACCTCGATGTGGAAGTTCACCGTCGATCCTTCAATCTCGGTCACCTCGACGGCGACGCCCAGCTGGTCGGCGCCCGCGGTGAGCGTGCATCTCATGGTTTGACCGACCTCGCCCACGAGGTCGCCCGGGCAGTCGATCGCGTCGGGCTTCTGACCGACCTCTTCTTCGAGCATGGTGGAGATTCGCTCTTCGAGTTGGATCTCGTCGACTGTCGCCCCTGACGTGCTCGCGTCCTCGGTGGCATCAGCGACGTCGTAACGGAATCTGAGGTCGGAACCGTCGACCTCGGTGACGGTCAGCGTGACCGGGATGTCGTTGCTGCCGTCCTCGATCACGCACTTCATGGTGGCGTCCTTCTTGCCCTCGAGATCGTCGGGGCAGTCGACCTTGTCGGGCTTCGTTCCCGTCTGGTCCTCGAGCGCTTTCGACAACTTTCTCTCGACGTCTTCCTCGTCCATGGACCCGCCGATGTGAAAGGAGGCAGAACATGCTGTGGCGGCCATGAGTGCCGCGCCCGCTAATGCGCCCGAGATGACGTGTTTGGCTGTCATGGCCTCATATAACCATGGTATGCACGAGCGTCGATTGTTTATCGATAGTTGCCCCAGCAAGCGTCGTACTTGTACGCAGGATGGGCCTGCGCTACGAGGTCACGGTCGCGGAGGATGGTGAGCGGGGCGCGGTCGGGGGTGTCACAGACGTTGGCGAAGGAGATGCCTGTCTCGCCCAAGGTGTCGGGATATTCGATCTGCAGTACGTGGTCGCCGTAGACGTCGGTGTAGGTGGCGCACTCGGAGTAGGCGGCGCACTCCTCGACGACGGCGAAGTCGAAACCCAGGTCACGTGCGGGGCGGGTGGCTTCGGCGGCGTTCTTCTGGGCGATCGCGAGACCGAGGTCGTGGGCGGCGGAGACGTACGCCTCGGCCAGGGCGAGGGCGCTGTCGTGCGAGATCGCCTCGAAGCGGGTCCAGGTGTCGAGGTTGTCGATCTCCACGGCGTCGAAACCGTTGTCCGCGCAGCCCTGGATGACCGGACCGACGACCTCCAGGATCGACTTCCGCGCCGACGCGGTGGAGGGGTCGAGGACGAGCTCGTCGGGCCAGTCGGGGTCGTGTACGGGGTTGCCGGAAGCGTCACGCAGCAGGGCACTCGGGTGCCCGGACCAGTCGGAGTCGGGCTGCGTCTGGAAGCCGTTGACGTAGCAGACGTTATAGGCGCCCTCGAGCGGCGCAGCGGTGGCGTCACGTACGACGACGTCGATCGCGGTGCCATCGGAGAGCCGGTCGGAGGTGCCGCCGAGCTGGTAGTCGAAGACGCCTTCCGTCGGCGGGAGCGCGACCTCTGCAACAGGGTCTGCGGCGGGGCCAACGTCAGGAACTGAGCGGCAGCCCGCGAGGGTCAACACGGTCACGAAGAGAACGAGGGCCGGGCTGCCGATGGCAGCCCGGCCCTGCGTACGTGCGCGCGAGCGGATCAGTGGAGGACCGTGGGGGCGGCGGCGCCGTGCTCGGCCTTGCTTTTGGGGAGGAACCAGGCGGGAATGAGCGTGACGAGCACCAGGACCGCGGCGATCACGAAGGTGGTCGAGAAGGCCTCGGCCATCTCGACCGGGATCGCCTTGAAGATCTCGGGCAGCTTGGCCGGGTCGAGGCCCAGCGAGGCTGCCGCTTCACCGATCTTCTGCTGGTTGGCGGGGTCGGTCATGAACTTCTCGAGGCCTGCCGCGGGGACGCCGAGCTTGTCGGCGAGGTCGTCCGCCGCGGAGATCGACTCCTTGCCCGAGAGGGCGTTGGTGAGCAGCACCGAGAAGAGCGCGGTGCCGGCGGAGGCGGCGACCTGCTGGACGATGTTCACCAGGGTCGTACCTCGGGCGATGGTGTGCTCACGCAGCGTCGCCTGGGCAGCGGCGAACGTCGGCATCATGGTCGCGCCCATACCGAGGCCCATGATGAACAGCGACAAGAGGAGGTACCAGTAGGGCGTGGCCTCGTCGAGCCGCGAGAACATGAACATGCCCACCGCGATCGTGGTCAGACCGCTGAGGACGACCTTGCCCGGACCGGTGCGGTCCGCGAGCATGCCGGCGAGCGGCATCGTGACCATCGCGCCCAGACCCTGCGGAGCCAGCAGCAGGCCGGCGTGGAGGGCGTCCTCGCCGCGTACCTGCTGGTAGTAGAGCGGGAAGAGCAGTGAGGCACCGAAGAACGCCATCGCGAAGATCGCCAGGGTGATCACCGCGACGGTGAGCTCCTTGTTGCCAAAGAGGCGTACGTCGATCAGCGGGTGGTCGTTACGGGGCGAGAGCGCCCACGGGACGAACGCGGCGATCAGGACGAGGCCCACGATCATGAACGAGAGCACCTTGGTGTCGAGCAGCGTGCCGGCCTCGGGGATCGAGGAGACGCCGTAGAGGAACAACGCCAGACCCGGGGACAGCAGGATCATGCCGAGGAAGTCGAAGGACTGCGACGGCTCGACGTGGTCCTTGGGCAGCGCCCGCCAGGCGTAGACCAGAGCGATGGCGCCGATCGGGACGTTGATCAGGAAGATCCAGTGCCAGGAGGCGGAGTCGATCAGCGCGCCGCCGATGATCGGGCCCATGATCGGGCCGAGCAGCATGGGCACACCCAGGATCGCCATCACGCGACCGACCCGCTCGGGTCCGGCGGCGCGGGTCAGGATGGTCATGCCGAGCGGCATCAGCATGCCGCCTCCAAGGCCCTGGATGACTCGGAAGGCGACCAGCATCGGCAGCGACGTAGCCAGCGCACACAGCACCGAGCCGAGCACGAAGAGCACGATCGCGGTCATGTAGAGGCGTTTGGTGCCGAACCGGTCGGCGGCCCAACCGGTCAGCGGGATCACCGTCGCGAGGGCGAGGGTGTAGCCGGTCATCGTCCAGGCGACCTCTGCGGAGGTGGCGTCGAACTCGCGCTGGAAGGTCTCCAGCGCGACGGAGACAACGGTGATATCGAGGATCGACATGATCGATCCGAGCACGACGACGCCCGCGACGATGAGCACGCTCTTGTCGAGGTGGTCGTCCGGCGCCTTCTCAGGCTTGGCAGAAGTTTCTGTCACGGGTTGACAGCCTACGTGTGAGTTGTTAACGGACCTAGTTGTTATTCGCATCTGAGCGGTGACTCGAGTCACGCTCGCGGCGAGCGATAGGGGCGAGCATGACGGCTTTGATCACTCGATAGATCGGGCGGATCAGCCAACCGGGCAGCGTGCCGTGCCGCTCCTCCTCCCAGACCCGCGCCCGCGGGTGGGACTGCAGCAGCCGGTCGGCCAGCGTCGGAGCGCCTTCCGGCGGTGCGGCCGCGAGCACCTCGATGCGGCAGACGTGCTTGATGTTGGCATACCCGTACTGCGCCGGGTTGACCAGCCGTAGCGGGGCGCCGTGGTCGCCGTCGAGCGGCCGGCCGTCGAGCCGGTCGGCGAGCATGACGTCGTGGGCCAGCAGATCCGCCAGCTCGGCCACGAAGTGCTCACCGTCGAGACCACGCACCATGACGTGGGTGATGGTCGTGCCTGGTACGACGGCGGGTGCGACGTACCGCTGATAGACCTCGGCGAAGGCGGCGCCCTCCCAGTGCAGGCCGGTCGCCGACCAGCCCGCGACGCAGTGGAAGTCGGCATGGAGGTCGCGACGATCGGCGCCGACGAGCTCGTCCACGGCGATCTCGATGGGAGTCGTGAGCGCTCCGCCGAAGACCACCGTCGGGTGCTCGGGGACGGTCGGTGGCGGCTGGTCGTTCTGCCGTCCGAACCGTGGGAAGAAGTCGATGCGTCGCTGGCCGGGTGGGAGGCCGGTGCGTGGGTGGGTCGTCTCGGTCATGTCAGCCACCGTCGCAGTGCCCCGGGACGGCCCGCCTCAATCTTTGGGGGCGAACCTCTCATCCTCGAGGATGAGAAACGGTCGGTGGTGGCGGCTACGGTCGTGTCCATGTCCTTCGTACCCGTGACCGGCCGCGCCGTCTTCCGGCCCGCGCAGCCGCCGCGGGACTCGGCCGTGGAGTTTGTGGACTCCCGACGGTCGGTGTCGTTGCCGATGCGAGCCGCGCTGCCGGTCCTGAAGAAGGCGTACGCCGCCTCCGACCTGCATCCTTCGGTCGCGCTGGTCGCGTCTGCAGCTCATCTCGGGCTCCGGTTCGTGGCCGCGGGCCAGCTCGAGCCCGATGGTGGTTCGTGGGCGGTCCGCTACACGCCGGAGGACGAGGAGCGGGTGCGGCTGCTGGCCGCGTCGCGCGCCTACGGCGACGTGGACGGCGAGGCGGCCGAGCTGTTGGTGCGGGAGATCGTGGCTGCGGTGGCGGACGCCGTGCCGACCTCGGCGCCGAAGGCTTCCGGGTCGGGGGCGTTCCGGGAGTCGCTGCAGACCCGGTTGGCGCGCTATCGGAGCGACGAGGGGCCGGTGACGGCCAAGCTGCCGTCGTTGGTGCGGCTCTCGTTCCGGGTCGAGGCGCCGGAGGAGGACCTGCTCGCGGGGTCGCTGACGCTGGTGCCACAGGTGCACGACGAGGCCGACCCGCTGCACGTGGCTGATGCCGCGCGGCTGTGGGACGAGGAGGACGATCACGGATTCGGCCCGCGGGCGCGTACGCATGCGCAGGTCGCTCTCCGCGGCGCTGCTGAGGCCTGGCCGGTCCTCGACCGGTTGCTCGATCTGCCGGTGCCGTCCTCGGTGACTCTGTCGACCGACGAGGTCGTCGGCCTGCTGGAGGACGGGGTCGAATGGCTCAAGGAGCGCGGTGTCGACGTGCTCTGGCCACGGTCGCTGTCGCGGGATCTGACCACGTCGGTCGCGGTCGACCGGGCGCCGTCCTCGTCGACCGCCGCACGCGAGGATCTGATGCGGGAGTCGCCACTAGGCGAGAAGGGGCTCTTCGCGTTCCAGTGGCAGCTGGCGCTCGGTGGCGAGCCGCTCGATGCCGCCGAGATGGACGCCCTGGCCTCTGCCGCGGGTCCGGTCCTGCGGCTGAGGGGCGCGTGGGCGGTCGTCCATCCGTCGGTCCTGCGGCGTGCGCGCAAGCGGCTGCTCAAGCGGATCACCGGTGTGGAGGCGCTGGCGGTCGCCCTGACCGGTCAGGTTCCGGAGGAGATCACCCAGGCTGCGCCGGGCGAGAAGGTGATCATCGGAGCGTCGATCGCGCGGCTCCGCGACGAGGTGATCGCGGCGACCTCGGGGGCTGCTGTCGAGGTGCCCGCCGGTCTCCAGGCCACCTTGCGGGGCTATCAGGTCGAGGGGCTGACCTGGCTGGCAGGGATCACCTCGCTCGGGCTCGGTGGCTGTCTGGCCGACGACATGGGGCTCGGGAAGACGCTGATGACGATCGCGCTCCACCTCCATCGCCAGGGGGTCTCGACAGGCTCGGGGCCACTTCGCTCAGACCCCGGGGGGAATCCGACCCTGGTGGTCTGCCCGGCGAGCCTGCTGGGCAACTGGGAGGCCGAGATCGCCCGGTTCGCGCCCGAGGTGGAGGTGCGCCGCCACCACGGCGCGGCCCGGGATCTCGACGATGCCACCGGCGTGGTGCTGACGACCTACGGGACGATGCGTCGCGACGTCGAGCTCCTCTCCGCGGTGTCGTGGGGGCTCGTCGTCGCCGACGAGGCGCAGCACGTGAAGAACGCCGCCTCGGCGACCGCGAAGGCACTCCGCGAGATCCCGTCGCACGCCCGGGTGGCGCTGACCGGCACCCCGGTGGAGAACAACCTGACCGAGCTGTGGGCGCTGCTCGACTGGTGCGTGCCTGGTCTGCTGGGCAGCCGGCTCGCTTTCAGGAGAGCCTGGGCGAGCCAGATCGAGGCGGGCGCGGACGTCGGGAAGGCGAAGGAGTTCGCTGCGCTGGTCGGCCCGTTCATGCTGCGGCGCCGCAAGTCGGATCCCGGGGTGGCCCCCGAGCTACCGCCCAAGACCGAGACCGACCACCTGCTGGCGCTGACGCGGGAGCAGACGGTGCTCTACGAGGCCTACGTACGCGACGCGATGGCCCGGATCGAGCGGCTCGACGCCGAGGACCCGCAGCGGCGCGGGCTGGTGCTGAGCCTGCTGACCGGGCTCAAGCAGATCTGCAACCATCCCGCACAGTTCTTGAAACAGGAGGGCGGCCGGATCGCCGGGCGATCGCAGAAGATCGACCTCCTCGACGAGCTGGTCTCGACGGTGCTCGCCGAGGAGGGAGCGGTCCTGATCTTCACGCAGTACGTCGCGATGGCCCGTCTCCTCGAGACCCACTGGGCTGCCGCCGGCGTCCGGCACCAGTTCCTGCACGGCGGCACCCCCGTGGCAGAGCGTTCACGGATGGTCACGCGCTTCCAGGACGGCGAGGTGCCGGTCTTCCTGCTCTCGCTCAAGGCCGGCGGCGTCGGGCTCAACCTGACTCGTGCCGACCACGTGATCCACGTCGACCGCTGGTGGAACCCGGCCGTCGAGGACCAGGCGACCGACCGGGCCCACCGGATCGGCCAGACGCGTACGGTCCAGGTGCACCGGCTCATCACCCAGGGCACTGTGGAAGAGCGGGTGGCGGAGCTGCTGCAGCGCAAACGGGTCCTGGCCGAGGCGGTCCTCGGCGGCGGCGAGGCCGCGTTCACCGAGCTGTCGAACGCAGAGCTGCGTGAGCTGGTCAAGCTCGGTCCGCAGAAGCGCCAGAAGCGCCGCCGGATCGCCTCATGAGCAACCGATGAGCAACGGATGAGCAACCGATGAGCGCCGTGCTGACCTTCGCCCGCGAGCCGCACCGCCGCGGCGCCGTTCGGGTCGAGTCGTGGTGGGGCCGGGCGTTTCTGCGGGCGATCGAGGAGTTGGCGTACGACGACAACCAGCTCTCCGGCGCCCGGTCGCTCGCCCGCTCGGGGCGGATCGGGGGCTTGGTCGTCGAGACCGGTCGGTTCGCGGCGGCGGTCGAGGACGAGCGCGGGCTGTGGACCGTGACGGGTTCGGTGCCGGTGCTGGCGGAAGATGCCGTCGCGGCGCTGTCGGAGGTCGTCGTGGCGACGGCTGAGCGGACCGAGGCGCTCTTGGTCGGCGAGCTCCCGCTGGACGTGGCCGAGCACGCCGAGGAGGCGGGGGTCGAGCTGGTCCCCTACGGCGAAGAGCTCACTGTTGCCTGCACCTGCGGCTACTGGCACGCGGTGTGCGGCCACTCGCTCGGGGTGCTGCACCAGCTGTGCTGGACGGTCGACCGCGACGCGTCCGTGCTGCTGCATCTGCGCGGGGCGGAGCGGGAGGACCTGCTGGGACAGCTGCGGCGGCTGCGGCAGCCACCCGCGCCCGACGCGGCGGTGGCCGGCGAGCCGACCCGCGGGCAGATCGACGATGTCGAGATCGCGCTCGACGCCGTACTTCGCGCACGTCACATGCTCGAGGAGTGAAACGGCGGTGAATCGGCGCTAACCTCGTGCAATGACCGCGGCCCAGACGAAGACCAGGCGCGAGCAGATCCTCGACACCGCGGCCGAGCTCTTCGCCGCCCGCGGGTTCCATGGAGTCTCCGTCTCCGAGCTCGGGGCGGCCTGCGGCATCTCCGGCCCGGCGCTCTACAAGCACTTCCCGAGCAAGGACGCGATGCTCGCCGAGATGCTCGTCTCGATCTCCCAGGAGCTGCTTCGCGAAGGCCGCGCCCGCGTGAAGGGCGCGTCGAGCACCGCACAGGCCATCGAGGCGCTGATCGACTGGCACGTCGACTTCGCCTTGCGCGACCGTGCCCTGATCGTCGTCCAGGAGCGCGACTGGCAGTCGCTCCCGCACGAGGCGCGTGAGCAGGTGCGCACCCTGCAGCGGAAGTACGTCGACCTCTGGGCCGACCAGCTCCGTGACCTCAGCCCGTCGCTGACTCCCGACACCGCACGCGCCATGGCCCACGGCGTCTTCGGGCTGATCAACTCCACCCCGCACAACCGGATCCTCCCCGAGGAGGCCACTCGCGCCGTACTCGTGAAGATGGCTCGCGCGGCACTGGGCTGACCGGCGCCACCAGCTCACGGATCGTGCTACCGAGGTTCGTCAGGCACGAGGTCCTTCAATGTGTCGAGCAGCAGCTCTGCGGCAGGTGACTGGTGCTGGGTCTGGGCGGCCAGGCCCGCGCTGACCGTGATCGGCGCCCCCTGGCGGTCGACGAGGACCGGGCTGCCGGGCGGTGACACGGCCCTGGGCATGATCGGGTAGCCGAGATCGTGCGCGCCCAGGTCGAGGGCGAGCGCTGGGTCTGCGACCTGTGCGCCGATCGTCAGCCGGATGCCGGCGCCACGGGCGACACGTTCGAGCTTGCTGCGCGCGGAGGCGCCTGAGTCGAGGACGATGAGGCGCTTGCCGAGGAGCGTGCTGATCGGGACCTGTCCGCGGCTGTTCGGGGGCAGCGCGACCGCGCAGAGGGGATCGTGTGTCCAGTGCCTGAACAGCGGGGACGGCTCGGCGGTGACGAGATAGCCGATGTCGAGCTCGCCCTGCTCGAGGGCGCGCTCGAGGTCGGCCGACGGCGCCGACGTGATGGTCAGCTCGATATCCGGATGGCTCGTGCTGAACCGGGCGAGGAGCTCGGGCAGATCCTCGTGCGCGGCACCCGCGATGATGCCGAGCCGCACCGTGCCGCGGTGCAGGCCGGCCACCTCGTCAACCACCTCGGACAGTGACCGCATGTGCGCCAACGCGGACCGGGCCATCGGGAGGGCGGCGGTGCCGGCCGCCGTGAGCGTCACCCGCCGGCTGGTCCGGACGAAGAGCGCCTGACCGAGCTCCCTCTCGAGCTCCCGCACCCGGGTGCTCACCGTCGACTGGGAGAGCTCGAGATCCGCGGAGGCCGAGCTGAAGGAACGTCGTTCGGCGACGGCCACGAAAGCCGTGAGCTTGGCTGCATCCATCGGGTATCACGATACTACGGATACTGGCTATCGATACAGCGGATTGATCGATACAACGGATGCATGACCAAGATGACCGATCCGGCTGATCCGATCGCCATGGTGGCGTTCCACTCCGCGCTCCGTCGAGACCTGCGGCGTACGCGTCTGGTCCTCGGTACCGGCGCATCCCGTGCCCGCGAAGCAAGGTTGGGTCGGCACCTTCTCTGGCTGATCGAGCAGCTTCGTTGGCACCACGAGGGCGAGGACATCGAGCTGTGGCCGTTCCTCGCCGAACGCGACGCGCGGCTCCAGCAGTCGCTGGACGAGATGCAGTCCGAGCATGCGGCCATCGACCGGCCCCTCGCGGCGCTCGAGAGCGCGGCTCGTGGCCTCGTCACAGGCTGGGGCGACGGTGATGCCGTCATCGCGGCGCTGGACGATCTCGAGACACCCCTCCTCGAGCATCTTCGCCACGAGGAGGAGCAACTCCTGCCGGAGGTGACGCGCTTGATGACACAGCAGGAGTGGGACGACTTCCAGCAGCGAGCCTGGATCCGCGGGAACACACTTCCTCAAACGGCACGCTTCCTCGCTTGGTTGATCGATCGAGCGGCCTGGACGCCGGACCAGGTACGCAGGCTCGGGGTGCCGTGGCCGGCGTACGCACTCCTCGTCAAACCGCTCTGTGCGGCAGCCCGAGCGGTCTCCGCGAGCCCATGGCGACGGACCGCTGCCGCAGCCGTGGACCCGCTCGCTGCTGATGCGTACGTCGGTGCACGATGAGGCTCACCGTGTTCGCGGCGACCGGGGCGACCGCCATCACGGGATCCCGCGGCCGTCCTCGGCGCGCAACGCAGTAATGCCTCGGTAACGGCGGATTCGTAGCGTCACGGGTGCCCATATCTTCCCGAGGAGCACCCCTGATGCGCTTGATCCCATCATCCCGCCGGCGGCGGTTCGCGCCCCTAGCGCTGGCGAGCACCGCCGCGGTCGCGTTGCTGGCAGGGCCGGCCCTCGCCGCCACCGCCGTGGCCGCGCCGGCGGCCGAGAAGCCAGCGAGCACGGTCGAGGTCGACCCGGCCCTGGAGAAGGCCGTGTCCGACGGCGGCGAAGCCACGTTCTTCGTCGTCCTGAAGGACCAGGCCAGCCTGGCGCAGGCCCGCAGCGAGAAGGGCAAGAACGCCAAGGCGACGGCGACCTACGGTGCGCTCCGGTCCGCGGCCAACCGTACCCAGAAGTCGCTGACCTCCTACCTCGACGCCAAGAAGGTCGGCCACGAGGACTTCTGGATCACGAACTCGGTGCTGGTCACCGGCGGCGAGGCACTCGTCGACGAGCTCGCGCAGCGCAGCGACGTCGCCGAGCTGGTCCGGGAGCAGCACTACGCCCTGGACGCCCCCGAGGGCGAGAACGCCGCCGTTACCAGCGAGGTCGAAACGACCGCGACCCCTGAATGGGGGATCACCGAGGTCAAGGCCGACCAGGTCTGGTCGCAGTACGGCGACCGCGGCGAGGGCATCGTCATCGCCAACGTCGACTCGGGCGTCCAGTACGACCACCCGGCGCTCGTGGGCTCCTACCGGGGCAACGACGGCAGCGGCACGTTCACGCACGACTACAACTTCTACGACCCGACCGGGACGTGCACCGACGCCCCGTGCGACAACAACGGGCACGGAACTCACACGATGGGCACGATGGTCGGCGCCGACGGCATCGGCGTCGCGCCGGGCGCCACGTGGGTGGCGGCCAAGGGCTGCGAGGCCAAGTCGTGCTCTGACTCGTCGCTCCTCAAGGCCGGCCAGTGGATCCTGGCGCCCACGGATGTGAACGGCGCGAACCCGCGCCCCGAGCTCGCCCCCGACATCGTCAACAACTCCTGGGGCGGTGGCCAGACCACCTTCTACCAGGACACGGTCGAGGCGTGGAACGCCGCCGGGATCTTCCAGGCGTTCGCGGCCGGGAACTTCGGCGACGGGGTGACCTGCTCGACCGCCGATTCGCCCGGGGCGCAGGCGACGTCCTACGGCGTCGGTGCGTACGACGTGAACGGCAAGATCGCGAACTTCTCCGGGTTCGGGCCGTCCCTGGTCGACGGGTCGATGGTGCCCAGCATCTCGGCGCCCGGCGTCGACGTCCGCTCCACCTGGCCGGACTCGTCCTACAACACGATCTCCGGTACGTCGATGGCAACGCCGCACGTTGCCGGCGCCGCTGCGCTGCTTCTCTCGGCCGCCCCGTCCTTGATCGGCGACGTCGCCGGCGCCCAGGCAGCCCTGAACGGTGCCGCGATCGACGTGGACGACACGCACTGCGGCGGCACGGCCGACGCCAACAACGTCTGGGGTGAGGGCAAGCTGGACGTGCTCGCCGCAGTCACCGCCGCCCGCAAGGAGGCCGCGACCGTCACCGGCGTCGTCACCGACGAGGTGACCGGCGCTGCGCTGCCCGACGTGAAGGTCGAGATCACTGGCACCAACCCCCGCACGGTGAGGACCGGCTCCGACGGCAGCTACCGGGTCCACCTGCTGCCCGGCACGTACGACTTCACCATCAGCGGATACGGCTACGCGCCCCGCACCCTCGCCGGCATCGAGCTCGCCGACGACCAGAATCTCACCCAGGACGTGTCCCTCACGGCCGTCCCGGTCCACGCAGTGACCGGTACGGTGCTCGACGTCGTGGGTGAGCCGCTCGCCGGCGTCACGGTCGCGGTCGCGGGTACGCCCGTCGACGCAGTGACCAGTGACGCCGGCGGCCGATTCACGCTGCCGCAGGTCGCCGAGGGTGAGTACACGCTGACGGCGACGCCGGCCGAGCCCGTGCTCTGCAACGGCGAGTACGCCGCCACCCTGACCATCGACGGTGACGAGACCACCACGGTCGCGCTGCCCGCTCGCACCGACCGTTCGGGCCACTCGTGCGCCCCGACCGCCTACGGCTGGGTCGCGGGCAAGTCCCGGGTCGCGCTCAGCGGCGACGAGGACGCGGCGAACGTCGCGCTCCCCTTCGGCGTGGACTTCTACGGTGTGACGTACAACCAGGTTGCGGTCACCACCAACGGCCTGCTGAACTTCCTGTCCCCGCGCGTCGGCGACTACGACAACGACGCGCTGCCGTCGAACGCCGCTCCCAACGGGATCGTCGCGGCCTATTGGGACGACCTCGCGCTCGACAAGAAGTCCACGGTGACCACGGGCACGGTCGGCAAGACCGGCGACCGTCGCTTCGCGGTGGTGTGGACCAACGTGCTCGTCGCTGACGGTTCCGGCAACCGCGTCACCTTCGAGGCCGTCTTCGCCGAGGCCGACGACTCGGTCACGCTGCAGTACGCGGCCGTGCCTTCCAAGGGCTCCAAGGCCACCGTCGGCATCGAGAACCAGTTCGGTTCCGACGCCCTCCAATACTCCTTCGACCAGCCGGTGCTCACCGCCGGCTCGGCGATCCGCTTCGCACAGGGAGACCAGTGATGAACCATCGGACCACCAGGCGGGGCATCCGCCTCGCCACCACGCTCGCGGCCGCGAGCCTCGCGGTGACGGCCGCCCCTCAGGCGGTCGCCGCCGAGACCACTGACGCTGCCGACGGGGCGATGACCCTGACCAGCGAGCAGGCCGCCGACCTCAGCGCGAGCGTCCACGTGGACGTCTACGGCGAGGACGCGCCGGAGGAGCCGGCCGAGCGGGACGACGCAGCAGATGCGCCGCCGGCGGCCGAGGACTCCGCCGAGGAGCCCGTCGACCCGAACACCCCGGTCACCTTCACCAAGGAGTCCACGCTCGAGGGCGTGCAGGGGATGGGCGTGACGGCAGCTGCCGACGGCGGCGGCTACTTCACGCTGCACAGCCTCGGCAACGTGCAGCGTCACGACGCCGACGGCGCCACCACCTGGACGCGCACCACCGACTCGCTGTACACCGAGTGGGGCGTACGCAGCTGGCGGCCATGGGAGAAGGAGCTCTACCGTCCCCACCTCGTGCTCGGCTACAACGCGGTCAGTCCGTTCACCGCCAGCTCCGACCAGGGCTACGACACCGGCGACCTGTCCGGCGACGGCGTCGAAGACGTGGTCTTCTCCACCAGCGTCGGGTCGTCCCCGCCGGGATGGTCGGCCAAGGTCGGCACGTACGTCACCGTGCTGGACGGCCGCACCGGCAAGACCCTGTGGTCGAAGTTCTACAACTACGCGGCCCACCTCAAGGTCGTGGGCGACACGCTCCTGGTCGCGGAATCGCCCAGCCTCAACGATCGCGGCACCGGTGGCACCGCCACGCTCACCGGCATGACGTTCGAGGCCGCGGACGGCGCGCTGACGCCGACGGCGACCTGGACCCACGACACCGAGGCCGCCGGGCCTACGGCGTGGGCTGCGATCACCGACCTCGGTGGCGGCATGATCGCCGCCGCGTGGGACCTCGACAAGACCGACCAGGCCGCCGGCCGAGGCCGCACGCTCGTGCTCGACACTGCCGACGGCGCCGTGCGGTGGCAGTCGGACAGCGATCTGTACGTCCGTCAGCTCCACCTCGACGCAGGCCGCGGCCGCCTGGTCGCGCTCGAGCAGGCAGACCCGACCGACGGGATCCGGTATCAGGTCGCGTCCTACGCTCTGGCGAGCGGCGAACGCACCACCCGCGACACCCGGGTCAACGCGTTCCCGACCGCGATGACGGTCGGCGACCTGGGTGCCGGCAGCGGCGACGAGTACGCGGTCAGTGAGTCGACGCTCGCCCCCAACCTGGCGATCAACGCCGCGACGATCCGTGTCCTGGACGGCACCGACCCGGCTGTGACCCGTTGGTCGCACACGACCAAGCGTGCTGCCGACAACGCCAGCAACGGCTCCAGCACCTGGGAGCTGTCGATCGTGGACGGCACCCTGCTCGCCTCGGCACAGGACGACACCGACAGCAACGGGGCGGAGAACCTCAGCGGCTTCCAGTTCGGGTCCCTGACCGCCTTCAGCGGCAACGGCAAGGTCCGCTGGCGCCGGGCCGGCACGGCGGCATCACCGCTGGACCACGAGGTCGTTCGCTCCGGCCGCAGCACGCTGGTGCGTACGGTCGACGTGCAGCAGAACATCCACACATACGGTCTGGGCAACGGCAAGGAGTCGGACCTGACCCCGCTGCGCGGTGACCTCGCGTACGCGCAGGACGTGGACGTCGACGGCGATGGGCGTAAGGACGTCGTCGCGGGCGGGACCTCGCGCGGTGTCTGGGCCTGGTCCGGCACGTCGCTCAAGGGCGGCGAGCCGCGCCAGCTGTGGGAGGCCACGGTTCCCGGCCAGGTGCACCGGATCGAGACCGGTGACGTCGACGGCGACGGCAATGCCGAGATCGTGGTCGCCGCCGACACCGCCACCGCAGTGCTCGACGCCGCCACCGGCAAGGTCGAGGCCACCATCGATGGTGGTGGCGAGTACGTCCGCTCGGTCACCGTCGCCGACGTCGCCGGTGACGACGCGGCCGAGATCCTCGTACCCACCGACGCCCTGCGGGCCTACCGCGGCGACGGCACGGCGCTGTGGACGTACGCTGCTCCCGCTAGCGAGGGCGATGTCGTCTTCTCCGACACCGTCGTCGCCGATGGCCGGGTGCACACCCAGTTCGGCAGCGTCGACGGTCTGCAGCGCGACGACGCGACCCAGCAGGCCGTCGCGCTCGATGGCACCGGTACGGCGCTCTGGACGGTTCAGCCTGACGCCCCGGAGATCGCCGACGGCGGGCTGATGCACGGCGCGCTGCTCGACCGGGCGGTCTTCTCCTCGCCGGAGATCCCCTATGCCGACGGCCATGCTGTCGTGCACACCTGGCTGATCATGAGCCATGTGCCCGGATTCCCGAACACGGCAGTCACCCCGCACGTGGTCACCGAGATCCGCGACGGGCGCACCGGCGAGCTGCTGAAGCAGTACGTCGGTGGCAGCCCCTGGTCGCACGACAACTACTTCACCGCCGACGGTGTCCTCTACCAGCTCAGCTTCGGCACGCTGCACGGGTTCGCCGCGGACGGCGTCGAGACCTACAGCTCGGTGGTCGCTCCGCTGCGGTCCGTCGCGATGGGGACCGGCCCGGGTGGTCGCGCGCTGTTGCTCGGTGGAGTCGATGGCGGCGTGGGCGCCTGGGACCCGTCGGTGCTGACCACGGGCTGGTCATTCCAGTACGGGGTGGGCAGTGGCTCTCAGCCCGGGGGCCGGAACTACCTCGCCACGGACCTGGACGGTGACGGAGTCGATGAGATGGTCTCGCTGAACTACGACGACTTCGGGGTCAACCGGACCGCGGGGCTGATCGGTGGAGGGGTCTTCGGACAGGACAACGCCATCCACCGGATGGCGACGTACTCCCTGTCATGACCGTCTCGGTCGGCGTCCTGCCTTGCCCCCGGGGCAGGACGTCGACCGGTCTGCTCGCGCTGGGACTAAAGTGGCGCTCCGATGGACGAGCGGCACGACCCCCCGGCACCCCTGCTGCGGCTCCACCTTCTCGACGGGTTCCGGGTCACGCGTGACGGCGGGCCTCCCCTTCCGGAGAAGTGGCCGCGGCCGAGCGCGCGCGCCCTCGTCAAGCTTCTCGCTGTGACGCCGGACCACCGGCTGCACCGGGAGCAGGTCATGGAGACCTGCTGGCCCGGCATCGACGCGCAGGCCGCCATCGGCAGCCTGCGCGTCGCGCTGCATGCCGCCCGTCACGCGCTGGAGCCGGAGCTGGCGCCGCGGGCCGCCTCGTCGTACCTGGTGGCCGACGGGCCGATGCTTGCGCTCGACCCGGCGACCGTGCGGATCGACGCCGACCGGGCCGAGGAAGCGGGGCTGGCCGCGCTCAGGGCGAACGGCGAGGCTGCAGACGGAGGCGACGACGCGCTCGCCCGTGCGCTGGCGCTGTTCACCGGAGATCTGCTGCCCGAGGACCGCTACGAGCCGTGGACGGAGGCCCGGCGGGACCAGATCGCCGAGCTGCGCGACCGGCTCCGGCTGCGCCTGGCGGACGTCCGGCTGGCCGCCGGCGAACCGCGGGACGCGGTGGCCCTGGCCGAACAGGTCCTTGCCGGTAGCCCGGCCGACGAGGCTGCCCATCGGGTCGTCATCGAGGCGGCGCTGCGCCAGGGGCTGAGGCGGCAGGCGGTGGCGCAGTACCACCGGTGCCGCAGGGCCATGGACGCCGAGCTCGGCGTACGCCCCGGCCCGGCGATCGAGCGGCTGCACCGTGAGGCTCTCACCGAAGCGCCGGCCCGGGTCCCGGCTGCGCCTGGCCTGCCTGCGCCTGTTCTGGCGGCCACCGCCGCGCCGTTGCGCGGTCGGGAGACGGTGCTCGGGCGGCTCGCCGCCCCCGGGCGACCGCCCGTCGTGCTGCTCACCGGCGAGGCTGGGGTGGGCAAGACCAGGCTGGCGGCCGAGGCGGCGGCCCGCGCCGCCGCATCGGGAGCCGCGGTCCTGTGGGGCGTGGGCCGTGAGCCGGAAGGCGGAGCGCCTTACGGGATGCTCGCGGAGGCCCTGGACCGGTGGTTCGCAGGGTGCGACGCCGCCGAGCGTGCCGACGTCGGAGCGGAGTACCCGGAGCTGGCCGCCCTGCTGCCCTCGCTCGGACAGGTGCCGGCGGACGGCGAGCGTACGCCGGAGGAAGAGCGGGACGGCCTGTTCCGTGCCGGTGCGCTCGTGCTCGGCGCGCTCGCTGCCGAGCGGCCGGTCCTCGTCGTCCTCGACGACCTGCAGGCCGGCGACGCCGGTACGTTCCGGCTGCTCGGCCACCTGGCCCGGCACGCCGCCGACCGCGGGACCGACCTGGGCTTCCTGGCCACGTACCGCGCCGAAGAGCTCCCCGAGGGCGATCCCCGCCGTAAGGTCATCGCCTCCCTCATACGTCAAGGTCTGTGCGTCACCGAGTGGCTCGACGGGCTCGACGAGGAGGCGTGCGTGGCCATGGTGCGCGACGCGGTCCCGCCCGCCGACCGGAACGAGGACACGCTCCGGCGGGCGTGGCGGCTCTCCAGGGGCAACCCGCTGTTCGCGCTCGAGCTGGCCCGCGGGCCGGGGACCGGTACGACCGGCGATCTTCAGACGCCCGACGGAGTCGGGCAGGCGGTGGGCCTGCGGCTCGACCGGCTCGACCTGGACACCCGGCGGATCGTGGAGGCGATCGCCGTGGTCGGCGGCGAGGTGGCGCTCACCGAGCTGCTCGACGTCGCACGTCATGGGCTGGAGCCGCCGGTTGCCGGCAGCTCCGTCGCCGACGCCGTGGAGCGCGCGATCGCGGCATCGCTCGTCGAGGAACGGCAGGTCGTGGTCTCGGGCCAAGGCGAGGACGGGCTCGCGTTCCGCCACCCGGTGGTGCGGCTTACCTGCTACGAACGGCTCAGCGGGGTCCGCCGCCGGCAGCTGCATGCCGCCGTCGCCGAGGCCGTGCTGCGACGTCGACCGGATGCGGTCGACACGCTCGCGGTCCACTTCGCCCGAGCCGACGACCCGCGGGCGGGTGAGTACCTGCGGCGCGCTGCCGAACGTGCCGCCGCGCTGTACGCCAACGACGCCGCCGATCGCTATTACCGCGACCTCGTGACCCGGCTCGACGTTGACGCTGCTCGGGCACGGCTCGCGCACGGCCACGTGCTGTATCGGATGGGGCAGTTCGTCCGCGCGGCGGAGACGCTCCGGATCGCCATTGACGAGCTCGGCCGGCGCGGCGAAGAGTCCGAGTGCGTGCTCGGCACCGCGCTCCTGGCGCAGACACTCCTACGGTTGGGCGAGGTCGCCGGGGCCGCCGAGGTGCTGGCCGACCGCCCGCTGGGTGCCGGAGTCGCTGCCGAGGCCGCCGCCGACCATGCGCTCGCCTGGTCCATCCTGCGCCGGTTGCAGGGGCGCTACGACGACGGATACGACGCCGCGCTGCGTGCACTGCGCGCGGCTGAGGAAGTGCCCGGAGCGGCACGCCACGGCTTGGTCGCGCGTGCGTACGTGAGCCAGGCGACCAACCTCGGTCTGGCCGGCCGCTCCGCCGAGTCCCGTGCGGCGGCGGACCGAGCCCTGGCCCCGGCCGAGGCGTACGGAGAGCCGACCCTGCTCGTCGCCGTGCTGTCCACGCTGCGCGAGAACGCCCGGCGCCACGGGCGGCTGCGCCGAGCCGTCGAGCTCGGCGACCGCGCGCTCGAGCTGGCCCTCCGCTCCGGTGACCCGTCGTCGGCCGCGTTCGAGCGCGCCAACCTCTCCGAGATCCGGCTGCTGCTCGGCGAGGGCGACGCCGCCTGTGAGCTCGCCGAGCAGGCGGTGGCGGCCGCCGAGTGGGAGGAGACCTGGTGTCTGCCGTACGCGTTGGCTGCGCTCGCGGCAGTCCGCTCCGAGGCGGGCCGCCACGACGACGCCGCAGCGCTGCTGGCCCGTGCCGAGGATGCCGTCACCACGGCCGGCGACCTGCAGGCTCGACAGGTGGTGCGGACGGCCCTCGCCGAGCATCACCTGGCCACCGGGGAACCGGAGGCGGCGCTCGCGAGCATCGCCGAAACCACGGACGTCCCGGTTCTCCTCGCGCGGGCGCAGTTCGCCGCCGAGAACATCGAGGAAGCGCACCGGGTGGCCGCCGCCGAGGTCGAGCGGGCCTGTCAGGCCGGGGAGCATCTCGATGAAGTCGATGCGACGGTCGTGCTCGCGCTGGCGAGCTCGCGCCTCGGGCGCGGCGCTGATGCGGAGGTCCTGCTGGCCGCTGCTGAACAGCTGGCCGACGACCTGCCCTACCCCGCGGCCCGCCGACGGGCCGCCGAGGCGCGCCGAGCTCTTGTCAGCAGAGGTTAATAACCGTTAACCTCGACCCCATGGCGGCAAACCTGCGGGAGCTCACCGACGAGCTGCGTGAGCGGCTCGAGCGCGTACGGCAAGGCGGGAGCGAGCGCTCCCGGCAACGGCACACCGACCGCGGGAAGCTGCTCCCGCGCGACCGGGTGGACGGGCTCCTCGACCCCGGGTCACCGTTCCTGGAGGTGGCTCCGCTTGCGGCGTACGGAATGTATGACGACGGGGACGAGTGGGCGGTGCCGTCGGCCGGCGTGGTTGCCGGGATCGGGATGGTCGCCGGCCGCAAGTGCATGATCGTGGCCAATGACGCGACCGTGAAGGGTGGCACCTACTACCCGCTGACGGTCAAGAAGCACCTGCGGGCGCAGACCATCGCGGCCGAGAACAACCTCCCGTGCATCTACCTCGTCGACTCCGGCGGCGCGTTCCTGCCGAAGCAGGACGAGGTCTTCCCCGACCGCGAGCACTTCGGGCGGATCTTCTTCAACCAGGCCAACATGTCCGCGCGCGGGATCCCGCAGATCGCCTCCGTGATGGGGTCGTGCACCGCCGGCGGCGCCTACGTCCCGGCGATGAGCGACGAGACCGTGATCGTGCGCGACCAGGGCACCATCTTCCTCGGCGGGCCGCCGCTGGTGAAGGCGGCCACGGGCGAGGAGGTCACCGCCGAGGAGCTCGGCGGCGGACTCGTCCACGCGACCAAGTCGGGCGTCGTCGACCACCTGGCCGACGACGACAAGCACGCGCTCGAGATCGTCCGCGGAATCGTCTCGACCCTGCCGGAGCAGGAGACGCGGACCGTGCCGTACGACGAGCCGGTCGAGTCCCCGGAGACTCTCACCGACGTGGTGCCCGCCGACACGAAGACCCCCTATGACGTACGCGAGGTGATCCGCCGCATCGTCGACGGGTCCAAGCTGCAGGAGTTCAAGGCGCTCTACGGCGAGACGCTGGTCTGCGGGTTCGCCCACATCGAGGGGCAGCCGGTCGGCATCGTCGCCAACAACGGCATCCTCTTCTCCGAGTCGGCGCTCAAGGGCGCTCACTTCGTGGAGCTGTGCAACCAGCGCGGCATCCCGCTGGTGTTCCTGCAGAACATCACCGGGTTCATGGTTGGTCGCGAGTACGAGAACAAGGGCATCGCCCGCGACGGTGCCAAGCTCGTCACCGCCGTCGCCTGCTCGGTGGTCCCGAAGTTCACCGTCGTCATCGGCGGCTCCTACGGCGCCGGCAACTACGGGATGTGCGGCCGTGCCTACGACCCGCGGTTCCTGTGGATGTGGCCCAACGCGCGGATCTCGGTCATGGGTGGCGAGCAGGCCGCATCGGTGCTCGCGACTGTCGCCGGCAAGCCCGACGACGAGGAGTTCAAGGCGCCGATCCGGGACCAGTACGAGACCCAGGGATCCCCCTACTACGCCACCGCGCGCCTGTGGGATGACGGCATCATCGACCCCGCCGACACCCGCCGGGTGCTGGCGATGGGGCTCGCGGTGGCGGCCAATGCGCCGACCCCCGAACCCCGCTACGGAATCTTCAGGATGTGACTGGAATGTCTGAACCCGGAATGTTCGAGAGTGTTCTGGTCGCCAACCGAGGCGAGATCGCGCGCCGCGTCTTCCGGACGTGCCGCGAGCTCGGCATCCGCACGATCGCGATCTACACCGCGCTCGACGCGGACGCGCCCCACGTACGTGACGCCGACGAGGCCGTCGAAGTGGTCTCCTATCTCGACGCGGACGCGGTGGTAGCGGCCGCGGTCTCGGCCGACGCTGCGGCGATCCACCCGGGCTATGGGTTCCTCTCCGAGCGGGCCGAGTTCGCGCGTGCGGTTGCGAAGGCGGGGCTGACCTGGGTCGGTCCGACGCCCGAGGTCATCGAGCAGATGGGTCGCAAGGACGCGGCCCGGGAGATCGCGGTCGCTGCCGGCGTACCGGTGGTGCCGCGGGGCGAGGACAGCCCCTACCCGCTGCTGGTCAAGGCTGCGGCCGGTGGTGGCGGCAAGGGCATGCGCATCGTCCGCTCGCCCGAGGAGCTCGACGAGGCCCGCGCGGCCGCGGCCCGCGAGGCGCTGAGCGCGTTCGGCGACGAGACCCTCCTGATCGAGAAGTACGTCGAGCGTGGCCGCCACATCGAGGTGCAGGTCTTCGGCGACACCCACGGCAACGTCATCCACCTCTTCGAGCGCGACTGCTCCGTCCAGCGCCGCCACCAGAAGGTGATCGAGGAGGCGCCCGCCCCGACGCTCACCGACGAGCAGCGGGACCTGGTCCTGACCAGCGCCGTCGCGCTCGCTCGCCAGGTCGACTACACCGGCGCCGGGACGGTCGAGTTCCTCCTCGACGAGGCGTCCGGCGAGGCGTACTTCCTGGAGATGAACACCCGTCTCCAGGTCGAGCACCCGGTCACCGAGGAGGCGGTACGCATCGACGGCGCCGCCGCCGATCTCGTCGCGCTCCAGCTCCGGGTCGCCGCCGGTGAGCCGCTGGGCATCGCTCAGGACGGCGTACGCATCGACGGCCACGCCATCGAGGTCCGGGTCTACGCGGAGGACGCCTTCGAGGGCTTCCTGCCGCAGGCCGGCCGCACCTCGATCGTGCGCTGGCCCGAGAGCGCTCGTGTGGAGCACGCTCTGGAGAGCGAGCAGGTGGTCAGCACCGCCTACGACCCGATGCTCGCCAAGGTCATCGTCCACGGCGCCGACCGCGAGGAAGCCCGTGCGGCGATGGTCAAAGCGCTCGACGCGACCGCCGTCCTCGGGCTGACCACCAACACCGGCTTCCTGCGCGTACTGGCGGCCTCCGACGCCTTCCGTGACGCGGAGATCGACACTGCCTGGCTCGACCGTAACGAGGTGCCCGCCCCCGACCCCGACGTGCCGCGCACGCTCGTCGCCTGGGTCAGCGCGATGCTCTCGGCGATCTCGGACACCACGACGCCGTTCCGCGCCGACGGCTGGCGGCTGGCCGGCTCCCCGGCACCGACCCTCGTCGACCTCGACCGCCGTGTCACCGTCGACCGCCCCTCCAGCCGTGTCGCCAGCGATGGCGTCAGTCACCTCGTCCGGCAGATCAGCGCGGCCGACCACGTCCTCGTGGCGGTCGTCGACGGCGTACGTCACTGGGCGGCCGTCAACGTCCAGCCCGGCCTCGCCGAGATCGTCCACCAAGGACACCGCTTCGACCTCTCCCCGCCCGACCGCGTCGCCGGTGCCGCCGCCCACCACAGCGACGGAGCCGTCGAGGCCAAGATGCCCGGCACCGTCATCGACGTACGCGTCCAGGTCGGCGATCAGGTCGAGGAGGGCCAGGTCCTCGGTGTCTTGGAGGCGATGAAGATGGAGGTCGCTCTCAAGGCCCCCTTCGCCGGCGTGGTCACCGCCGTCGGAGCCTCCGCTGGCTCGCAGGTCCCGCTGGGCGCCGAGCTCTTCGTGGTCGACGCGGCGCCTACCGAATGACCTGATGGCCCCGGTCATGCGCTCACCTCCACAGCTCGTTCACCGACCTGAGAAAGACCCCGCGACACCCCTGGGTGTGTATTAGGTTCTTGGTGTTCGATCTGGGCGGCTCGCGACTCCCGGCCGACCTACATCTGTTGGTCCATTGAAAGTTGGCCTGGGTGCGCTGGAGGACTGGACGTTGTCGCAGTTGCTGAAAGCCGTTGGGATGATCGTCCTTTCGGTAGTTTCGGTCTTTGTTGCCTTGACTGTCGTGGCGACGGTGCTGGTCGCTTTCGCCAACTACTCAGGCAGTTCGCGCGATCCCCAGACGACGGTCACCGATGAAGAGGCTCTTTCCACCTGGAAGATGACGTTGGCCCCGGCGTTGGATGACTTGAACTCGCTACAGGATCCACCGAAAGTCTTGTCGGACGAGCCTGCCCGAGTCACTCCGTGTGCGATCGATGAGTCAGACGGAAGCCTGGCTCAACTCGATGCCTGGAAGAGCTGGACCGCGGAGGCCGTTCGGGATGGACCAGCAAGAAGCCTCGATGCTGTGCTTCCGGAGATTCGCTCTGGATACTCAGAGATCGTGAAGGCGATGGTTGCCCGCGGGTGGACTGACGAGACTGGCGTCCGCGCTGAAACGGAGAATGGTGTGACCGAGCCGGTGATGACGACGCTCACCAGAGCGAATGGCGATGTGCGCGTGCGCCTGCGGATCGACATGTACACGGATTGGATCATTGCCGGCTTGAAGTTTCCAGGTGCTCCTCGTGGCTGCCGGCTTGCTGACTGACTGAGGGCGATGACAAGCGCCCCTGACTGCGCGAGTCAGGGGCGCTCGATCTTGTACGGTGCCGGGTCAGGCCTTGCCCGAGTTGACCTCGGCACCGAGGATTCGGCCGGCGTGCTCATGGTCGACGGTGAGGTTCTCGCCGGTCGACGGGTCGAAGAGGTGGATCCGACGGCCGTCGACCCAGATCTCGGCGTCCTGGCCTTCGGCGATCCGGCTGGAGCCGTCGAGCGAGACGACGAGCTGGGTGCGCAGGCCTTCTCCGTCCAGGTCCTTCTCGAGCTGTTCGAGCTGGGCCCTGACCTCGGCTGGTGCCTCGAAGGGGAGGTAGGCGTAGGTCTCGTTGCCCAGCCACTCGACGGCGTCGACCTTGGCGGAGAAGGTCGAGCCGGTGCGCACGGAGTCCGAGGCCAGAGATGCGTCCTCGAAGTGCTCAGGGCGGATACCGGCGATGAGCAGGCCCCGTCCGGCGGCACGCTCGGCCCTCTCGGCCGGGATCTCCACGCTGCCGAAGGGCAGCTCGACCGTGGAGCCCTTGACCGTGGCCGGCAGGAAGTTCATCGGCGGGGAGCCGATGAAGCCGGCGACGAACAGGTTGCCCGGGTTCTCGTAGAGCTCGCGCGGAGTGGCCAGCTGCTGCAGGATGCCGCGCTTGAGCACGGCGACCCGGTCGCCCAGCGTCATGGCCTCGGTCTGGTCGTGGGTGACGTAGACGGTGGTGATGCCCAGCCGCTTCTGCAGCCGGGCGATCTCGGTGCGCATCTGGCCGCGGAGCTTGGCGTCGAGGTTCGACAGCGGCTCGTCGAAGAGGAAGGCATCGGACTGCCGGACGATGGCCCGCCCCATGGCGACCCGCTGTCGCTGGCCGCCGGACAGGTTGCCGGGCTTGCGATCCAGGTGCTCGTCGAGCTCGAGGGTCGCTGACGCGTCCCGCACCAGCTTGTCGAGCTCGGCCTCGGGCGTCTTGGCGAGCCGCAGCGGGAAGGCGATGTTCTCGTAGACGGTGAGGTGCGGGTAGAGCGCGTAGTTCTGGAAGACCATCGCCAGGTTGCGATCGCGCGGGGCGAGGTCGTTGACCCGGCGGTCGCCGATCATCATGTCGCCTGAGGTGATGTCCTCGAGACCGACGATCATGCGCAGCAGGGTGGACTTACCGCAGCCGGAAGGTCCGACGAGGATCATGAACTCCCCGTCGGCGACGTCGATGGAGATGTCGTTGACGGCCGGGAAGCCGTCGCCGTACTGCTTGACGATGTGATTCATGGTGATAGCGGCCATGGCAGCAGCACCTATCCCTTCACTGCGCCGGACGTGAGCCCGGCGACGATCTTGCGCTGGAAAATCAGGACGATGACGATGATCGGGATCGTGGCGATGACCGCTCCCGCGGCCAGCAGGGAGGCCGGCCGGTTGAACGGGTCGGCGCCGACGAAGAAGGACAGCGATGCCGGGATCGGTCGGGCGTTCTCGGTCGAGGTGAGCGAGATGCCGAAGACGAAGTCGTTCCACGCGAAGAAGAACGTCAGGATCGCCGCCGTGAAGACGCCCGGTGCGGCCAACGGCACGATCACCTTGCGGAAGGCTTGCCACGAGGTGGCGCCATCGACCTGTGCGGCCTGCTCGAGCTCCCACGGGATCTCGCGGAAGAAGGCCGACAGCGTCCAGATCGCCAGCGGAAGCGTGAAGGACATGTAGGGGATGATCAGCCCTGGCCAGGTGTCGTAGAGCCCGATGGCCCGCCACATGTCGAAGAGCGGTCCGACGAGCGAGACCACCGGGAACATCGCGATCGCCAACGCGATGGTCAGCACAGCCTTCTTGCCACGGAACTCCAGCCGAGCGATCGCGTACGCCGCCAGAGTGGCCACGATGACCGACAGCAACGTCGCGATCAGGCTGATCCCGATCGAGTTGAAGATCGCGCGCCGGAACTGTTCGTTGTCCCACACGGCCACGTAGTTGTCCCAGCCCGCCCCGCCACCGTCGGCGGGGAAGAAGCCGGGGCTTCCGTTGGTGATCGCAGCCTCGGACTTGAAGGACAGCGAGATGATCCAGGCCACCGGAAGGAGGCACCAGACGAGGATCAGGAGGCAGCCGATGATCGTGCCCACACGGTTCTTCATCATGCCGATCACCCCTGTCGTGCCTGCGCCAGATCGACGCGGAAGAGTCTGACGATCAAGAAGGCGACCACCAGGACGGATAGGAAGAGGAGCACGGACAACGCCGAGCCCATGCCGAGCTGGAACTGCTCGATGGTCTGGCGATAGGTGAGGAAGCTGATCGACTCGGTCCGCACCGCCCCGGAGGTCATCACGAAGATGTTGTCGAAGATCCGGTACGCATCGAGTGCACGGAACAGGACGGCGACCATGATGGCCGCGCGCATGTTCGGCAGGATCACCTTGGTCAGCCGTTGGGTCCAGGTCGCTCCGTCGACCTTCGCCGCCTCGATCATGTCGTCGCTGACCTGCGCCAGACCGGCGAGCAGCAGCAGCGACATGAACGGGGTGGTCTTCCAGATCTCGGAGACCATGATCGCCACGACCGCCGACCCGGTCTGGCCGAACCAGTTGAAGTCGTCGCCCACGAACGGCAGCCAACCGTTGACGAAGCCGTTCTGGAACGAGAACGCGAACTGCCAGGCGAAGCCGGAGACGACGGTGATGATGCCGTAGGGCACCAGGATCGAGGTGCGGATCACGCCCCGGGCGAAGACCACCCGGTGCATCACCATGGCGAAGATGAACCCGATGACCAGCTCGATCGTCACCGTGACCACCATGTAGAGCACGGTGACGCCGGTGGTCTGCCAGAACAGCGGGTCGGTGAGCGCGGTGAGATAGTTGCTCAGCCCGATGAACTGGCGCTCCTCGGGCGCAGTCAGCGCGTAGTCGAAGGTCGACAGGTAGATGGCTCGCAGCATCGGGAAGGCAGTGACGAGCAGCATCAGCACGATGGCCGGTGCGACCAGCTTCTGCCCGAGCCGGTTCTCGGCGCGGGCCCGCTCGCTCATACCCGAGCGACGCTTGGCAGGGGCAGCAACAGCGCTCATAGCAGCGACTTCCCTTCCAGCACGTCCTCCAGGTAGGTCGCGGACTCCTCGGGTGTGGTGTCAGGATCGACCGACTCCGGCGAGTGCCACGTCGACTGGATCGCACCGGAGATCATCGAGTAGTAAGCGCTCTTGGGTCGAGGGCCGCCTTCGTCGACGCTGGTGCGGTAGAGCTCGATCAGATCCTCCGGGTAGTCGCCGCTGGCGGCGACCTCGTCGTACGCCGCGTTGGTCGAGGGCATCAGCCCGGCCTCGAGCGCCAGGTCGACCTGCGCCTGCTCGGAGGTGATGCACTCGGCTGCCGCGGCGGCCCATTCCGGGTGCTCCGAGTAGGCGCCGACGCCGATGTCGATGCCGCCGACCGGCGGCTTGGACACCTCGCCCTCCACCGTCGCGGGGTAGCGCGCCCAGGCCAGGTCGCCGAACTGCTCCTTGGTCGGTCCGCCCGCCTGGTCGATGGCACCCTCGTAGTTCTTGTAGACGAAGGTCCAGTTGGTCATGAACTCACCGGGGCCGCTCGCCGGGAACATCTGGCCGAGGCTGGTCCCTTCGCGCGAGACGCTGAGGTCGGGCTGGGCCGCGCTGGAGTCGGCGAGCATCTGGATGACGGTCGCGGCCTGACGTCCAGCCTCGGAGTCGATCTCGACCTTCGCGTCCCGGCCGGCCTCGGTGTTGGAGACGATCGCACCGCCGGCGCCCTGGACGAGAGCGTTGATCCAGACGACGTACGCCTCGTACTTGTCGGCCTGGACGCCGACCGACCCGCCCTGGTCGGCGGCGGCCTTGATCACCTGCTCCCAGGTGACCGGTTTCGTCATGTCGAGACCGGCGGCCTTGGCGAGAGACTCGCGGTACCAGAGGATCTGCGTGTTGGCCCACAACGGGATCGCGTAGGCCTTGTCCTCCCAGACCACCGTGTCGGCGGCGCCGGACAGGTAGTCACCCTCGCCCTCCGTGCTGGTGATGATCCGGTCGCCGAGGTCGCCCTCGACCTCCTTCAGCCAGCCCGCGTTGGCGAACTCGGCCACGAAGACCGGGTCGAGGTTCATCAGGTCCGTGGAGGAGTCCTCGGCCGCCAGTCGTCGGGCGAGCTGGGTGCGCTGATCGGTGGCACCCGTCGGCAGCAGCTGGACCTCGATGTCGTAGTCGTCGGTGCTGCACTGGTCGGCGTACTTCTCGAAGACCTCGACCCCGTCGGGATTGACGTACCAGTTGAGGACGGCATCATTGGATCCCCCGCAGGCAGCCAGCCCGCCGGCGGCCAGCGCGGCCACCGCGACCTGCGCGATCATGTGTCGGCCCTGAGGTCGACGTCTTTGTCCTGGCGCGTTCGTAGATCCGCGCCCTCGCTTCGCGTACTTCAAACCACGACCCCCCGATCTGTGATGCTTGTCACGACGTTCTACCGTTGAAATCGGTCGGTGTCTATGACTCGCTCTCGGGTCAGTCTGTTGCCGCACCCCTCGGATCGAGCGCATTTGCGCCGTGTCGGGCTCGGCAGCGTCGGTGCTGCCCGAGCCCTGCCCAACCCGTCACGGCTCGACTAGGGTTGAGTGGTGAGTGCTCTCCCCGCTGTCGTGCCCCAGTCCGATCTGCCGCGGAAGGTGACGATCTACGAGGTCGGTGCCCGTGACGGCCTCCAGAACGAGAAGACGGCGATCGACACCGGCGTCAAGGCGGACCTGATCACCCGGCTGCTCGATGCGGGGCTGAGCCCGGTGGAGGCGACGAGCTTCGTGCACCCGAAGTGGGTGCCGCAGCTGGCCGACGCCAAGGAGCTGATGACGGAGCTCGTCGACAGGCTGGGGGACCGGGCGCGTGAGCTCCCGGTGCTCGTCCCCAACGAGAAGGGGCTCGACCGCGCGCTCGAGCTGGAGCTGCGTCACATCGCGATCTTCGGCAGCGCGACCGAGACGTTCGCCAACAAGAATCTCAACCAGACCTTCGACGGTCAGTGGGCGATGTTCGAGCCGACGATGAACCGTGCCCGAGAGGCCGGAATGACCGTCCGTGGTTACCTGTCGATGTGCTTCGGGGATCCCTGGGAGGGCCAGGTCGAGATCGCGAAGGTGGTCGAGGCGGGCAAGCGGCTCCTCGATCTCGGGGCTGACGAGCTCAGCCTCGGCGACACGATCGGCGTCGCGACCGCCGGCCACGTGAAGGCGCTGGTCCAGGCGTTCGGTGATGCCGGGGTCACGACCGACCGCCTCGCGCTGCACTTCCACGACACGTACGGTCAGGCGTTGGCCAACACCCTCGCCGGGCTCCAGTGTGGGGTCACCACGTACGACGCCAGCGCCGGCGGCCTGGGTGGCTGCCCCTACGCCAAGAGCGCCACCGGAAACCTCGCCACCGAGGACCTGCTCTGGATGCTCGAGGGCCTCGGGATCGAGCACGGCGTCGATCTCGACAAGGTCGTCGACACGAGCCGTTGGCTCGCCGACCACCTCGGCAGGCCGAGCCCCTCGGCCGTCGTGCGAGCACTGCCGTAGAACCTGACGACAAGCCCTAGACTGCACCCAACAGTGACGGCCGGGTGACAATCGACGGACCGCCGCGACAATCTCTACTAACTTGGTACAGAATAGCGGGATCATGGCGCGCAAAGTCTTTCTCCACGTCGGCGCTCCGAAGACGGGCACGACGTACCTCCAGGACCGGTTGTTCCACAATCGGGTGTCCCTGGAGAAGCACGGCGTCTTCTACCCGGTCGGCGGTCAGCCCGACTTCTTCAAGCCGGCGCTCGATCTGATCGACCGGCCATGGGGCGGGATGCGGAAGACCGTCCACGGCGAGTGGGACACCCTGGTCAAACGCGTACGCCGCAGCGAGGCCGACACCATCCTGATCAGTCACCACCTCTTCGCCGGGGCCAGGCCCGACCGGGTCGAGAAGGCGATGACCGACCTCGGTGAGGGCGGCCGCACCGAGGTGCACATCGTCTACACCGCTCGTGACATCGCGCGCGTGCTGGCGGCCGAGTGGCAGGACCAGGTGCAGCGCGAGCGCAAGGTCACCTTCGCGCGCTATCTCGAGCGGATGCAGATGGCGAAGCAGTCGCGCTCGGCCGCCTGGTTCTGGCGTACGCACGGCCTGCCCGACGTCCTCAGCCGGTGGGGTCGCAACCTGCCACCGGAGCGCGTGCACCTGGTCACCGTGCCGCCCGACGGGGCGCCGAGCGAGGTGCTCTGGCGTCGGTTCTGCGAGGTCGTCGGGATCGAGGAGTCCTGGACGCCGATCGACAGCGACCGGCACAACCAGTCGCTGGGTCGCGCGGAAGCGACGCTGCTGCGCCGGCTCAACGCGCGGCTCGAGGCGCAGGAGCTCCCTCGGGAGGACTACCGCCACCTGGTCACCGACGTGATCGCCAAGCGCACCCTCGCCCACCGCGACGGTCGCGAGCGGGTCACCATGCCGCCGTCCGCCTTCGACTGGTCCGACCAGGTCGCCGAGTCGTGGATCGAGTGGGCCGAGCTCGCCAAGGTCGACATCTCCGGTGACCTCGACGACCTCCGCCCGCAGCGACCCGAGGCCGACGTCGAATGGATCGACCCGGACACGCCGCGCGCCAAGGACGTCGCCGACGCGGCGATCGACGCCCTGGTCGCTGTCGTCGTCGAGGCCGCCCGCAGCACCCCGCCCCCGCGTTCGGTCGCATCCCGCGCTGCCGGTGTGATGCGGCGGGTCAAGGGGCGACGCTCCTGATGCCAGCGTCCCGCGGTTGGGGGTGGGCAGCGCATCTGCGCGAGGGCGGTACGACGCCGTGGACATCCTGGTCCGAGCCCGCTGAGCCGTTCATGACCGCTCACCTGCCGGGCGCCGAGGTGCTCGAGCTGCTGCGGCGGCTCAACGCGACCGGCCCGGTGGAGCCCTCCCGCGTCGAAGCCCTGCTGCGCACGAGCCCACCTGGCCGCGGCCGCCGCGACCTGCCGCTGGTCGGGGACACCGAGATCAGGACGTACGGTCCGCTGCCCGTCGATCCGTCGACGCTGTCGTCGCGGGAGCTGCTGCGGGCGGCGAGCGTGCTGCTGGCCGAGGACCTGCTCGACACCGCGGAGACCGTGCCGGTGCGGCGTCGGTGGTGGCCGCGCCGACGGACGAGGTCGACGAAGGAGCAGCAGAGCTTCCCCTATCGTCTGGTCGGGTCGCCGTGGCTCACGCTGCCCATCCGCGAGGAGCTGGAGCGGCAGGGCAGGCTGCCCGGTGGCGATGGCTACACCGTCTACGTCCTCGGTGGTCCGCTGGACGAGGTCGCCGCCGGGGCATGGAAGTTCCGCACCTTCACCAACCGGGTCAACCCCTGGCACATCTGGATACGCGACGCCCAGTGGCGCGGCTGGTTCGGTCCCCGCGCCGACCTGCCCCGGATCGCTCGCTGGTGGGCGGATCGAGTCGGGAAGGACCGGGTCGAGATCGTCACCGACCCCGCTCTGCTGCCCGGCCTCCTCGGCGTCGACAGTCTGCCGGGCCCCTGGGCGATCTCGGCCGAGGCGAACGAGGTCGCGCGGGTGATCGGCCAGGTTCTCTGCGTACGAACCGAGCTCGAGGCTCAGCGGAAGCTGCTCATCGACGAGCTGCGACCGCGGTTGGAGAAGCTCGAGCCCCTCCATCCGGGGGCTCGGGAGGTCGGCGTCCCGGCAGAAAGTTTTGCCTGGGTCGAAACACAGGCGCGGGCCCAACGTGATGCGCTGGTGGAAGCCGGATACGCTCTCCACGGAGATCCTGACCGGCTGCTCCCCTCCGGGACGGCGACTCAGGGTCCCGACGAGCGCCGGGCGCTGGCGCTCGCGTTGTCATTGCTGGCGGGGCGTCCTTAGAGGAGTAGAACGTTGGAGACTGGGCGGCGCGTGCTGCTTCATGTCGGCACCCCGAAGACGGGCACGTCCTATCTTCAAGATGTTCTCTTCCACAACCGGGAGACCCTCGCCGAGCAGGGCGTCCACTACTTCGCCGACCGCTTCGACGCCCACTTCCTGGCGGCCCTCGACCTGATGGACCTGCCCTGGGGCGGCATCGAGGAAGAGGCGACCGGCACCTGGGACGCACTCGCCGAGAAGGTGCGCGCCGTCGAGAACGGCACCGTGATCATCTCCCACGAGATCCTGGCGAGCGCCTCCTGGCAGCAGGCCAAGCACGCCCTCGACTCGCTGGGCGACTCCGAGATCCACATCATGCTCTCCGCGCGCGACCTGGCCCGGCAGATCCCGGCCGAGTGGCAGGAGAACGTCAAGCACCGCTCCGTGGTGACCTACTCGGAGTTCCTCGAGGAGATCCGCGACCTCGATCGTGCGGGACGGATCGGATCGTGGTTCTGGGGCGTCCAGGAGCTGCCCGACATCCTCGACCGGTGGACCCAGGGCATCGCGCCCGAGCGCGTCCACCTGATCACCGTGCCGCCGCCGGGTTCGCCGTCGACGCTGCTGTGGGAGCGGTTCTCGACCGCCTTCGGTCTCGACGACCTGACCATCGACTTCGAGGGGATCGACCGCGGCAACCCGTCCCTCGGGGTGCCCGAGGCCGCCCTGCTGCGCGAGATCAACCTGGCGGTCGTGCCGGTCCTCGAGCCGGCCGACTACCGGCCGTTCGTACGCGAGTTCCTGGCCCACCGCACGCTGGCCAAGCGCCGTGACTCCGCGCGCCTGGCGCTCTCGCCTTCGATCCTGCCGTGGGTCGAGTCGCTCTCCGAGAGCTGGGTCGAGGCGCTGACCGGACGTGGCTACGACGTGGTCGGCGGGCTGGAGGAGCTGCTGGTTCCTGCCGATCTCGCGGGCAAGCCGTTCGTCGACCCCGACACGATCTCCTCACGCGAGGTGCTCGACGCCGGGGTCGCCACCATCGAGGCCCTGCTCCAGGAGGCCATCCGGCTGCGCAAGTCCGAGGCCCGGCTGGAGGACGAGGTCGTCGAGCTGCGCGCCGAGCTCGAGCACACCCGGTCACTGGTGCCGAAGCAGCGGGCTCGCGAGGGGCTCGAGCGGCGCTGGTGGGGCCGGGCGGTGCTGAGGCTCTACCGCCTGGTGCGCCGCTAGGCCACCAGGAGCGTCTCGAGCCGACCGCCGGCGCGGGCGCGGTCGACCACGTGGACCCGGTCCCAGGGGCCGTCGGTGCCTCCGAAGGCCGCTACGCCCACCAGCCGCGGCTGATCGTCGGTCCACCGGTGCCAGTGGCGGTCGAACGACGTCGAGCGCACCATTCGCCCGCGTGCCTGCTGGCCGTCGATCGCCACAGCGCGAGGCACATCGATCATGACCAGCGACGTACGCCAGCCGCGGGCCCGGGCGATCCGCCCGAGCAACGCGCGGCGGCGGGCCCGGGTGGCGGGGTCGTGGACGAGGATCGTACGCCGCTCGCGGGTCGGGCCGAGCAGGACGAGCACCAAGGTCGCGAGCGCATGCCACAGGTGCACGACCGGCCGGTAGAGACGGTAGGGAATCCGCGGCGCCCGTGCCGCGAGCCAGCGTGCGGAGGTCTCGGGATCGAGGGTGTGTACCGCCGGGTTCCGCTCAGCGACCTGTCGGATCAGCGTGCTCTTGCCGGCGCCGGGCACGCCGCCCAGAAGGAGCAGATGTGGCCTCTCCCCAACCCCTGCTGGGGGGCAGGCGGGGGTGGCGGGGGTGAGGCTCGCATCGGGGGTCATCTGCTGCTCCTCCTGAGCGGACTACATCAGTGTGAAGTCCGGTATTCGGAGGAACGTGTGAGGAACCTGTGTGGTTCCTGTGAGGCCTCAGCCTTCTTCGGCGCGCCGCGGCAGCAGCTCGCGTGAGGCGTAGCGGCCGATCTGGTAGGTCATCCATCCGTCGGCGCCGCCGCCGACGACGCCGCCGAGGATCGGCACCCGCTTGGCAGCCATCGAGATCATGCCCCTGCCGGTCACCCGGCTGAGCAGCTCCTGGGCCACCTCGCTGGCGACCTTGTTGTCGATCGCGCGATCATAGGTCGGGGCAGTCGCGATCGCCATCGGCGGCGCCGGGATCTTCTTGGCCTGGATCTGCTTGCCGACCTTCTCCTCGCTCAGGAGGGTGAGCAGGATGGCGTTGCGTACGCGGGGGTCGGTCAGGTCGTAGCCGCGAAGGTGAGCGATCACGGCCACCATGCGGCACTGGATGATCGCGATGCCGGTGATGTTGGCAGGGAGGGTCACCGCCTGGGTGACCAGACCACCGATGTTGGTCGCGAAACCACCCACGCCGGCCATCCGTACGTGGTTGTCGATGGCATGCTTCACGGCCGCCTCGATGTCGTTGTCGTGCTTCTCCAAGTGCTTCTCGGCGGCCGCCGCCGCTCCCGGGAGCGGACCGATGCCCGCGATCGCGTGGTGCAGCGCCTGCCGGACCACCGTGGTGGTCACGCCCGGGGCGGAGTCGATGACCTTGGGTGCGAGCCGGCCAGCCGCACTGGTGAGCACTGACTTGGGACCGATCATGAGCAAATCTTAAGCGTGTGGTGGTTGGGGCTGGCGCGGGGCGATAACGTTTCGTCGTGGCGAATCTTCGGGGTCCGATCGAACCGGAGCCGTCGCCGTGGGCTTTTGCGGACCTTCGGGACCCAGGAGAGGGCGCCGGTGATGGGGCTGACCTGGACGATCTGGTGGGGATGGGCGCGGACGTCGCGCCAGGCACCCTGCTGGCTGCCTACCGTCACGGGATCTTCCCCATGCCCGGGGAGTCCCCCCGAGATCCGATGATGTGGTTCTCCCCGGTGAGGCGTGGCGTACTCCCCTTGGACGGGCTCGTGGTCTCGCGGTCCCTGCGTCGGTCGGTGCGGGACTTCGAGATCCGGGTCGACACCAGCTTCGACGAGGTGGTGGCCTCGTGTGCCGACCCGCGCCGGCCGCACGGCTGGATCGACAAGCGGATCCGCCGGGCGTACGGGAACCTGCATCGGCTGGGCTGGGCGCACTCGGTCGAGGCCTGGCAGGACGACCGTCTGGTCGGCGGGCTCTATGGAGTCGCCATCGGCGGGCTCTTCGCCGGGGAGTCGATGTTCCACCGCGTCCGCGACGCGTCGAAGGTGGCCCTGGTCGGTCTGGTCTCCGCGCTCCGCGAGGCGGGCTCGATCGACCAGCGGATCCTGGACGTGCAGTGGCGCACCGACCATCTCGCCTCGCTCGGCGTCGTCGAGATGGCTCGCAACGACTATCTCGACCGCCTGGAGAAGGCGCTCAGACTGCCGCTCCCGGAGGTGTTCGGCGGTCCGTCGAACCAGCTGCTCTAGAGGACGTACGCCTCGGAGCCGGTCTCGCTGACCATCGGCCGCCCGGCGGCGGCCCAGTCGAGCATGCCGCCGGCGAGGTTGACGACCTCGAAGCCCTGCTGGGCGAGGTAGTTGACCGCCTGGGCGCTGCGTCCGCCGACCTTGCAGACCACCAGGGTCTGGCCCTCGGGGAGGTCGCCGAGGCGCACCGGGAGCTCCTGGAGCGGGATGTGGGTCGCACCCTCGATGTGCCCCGCGGCCCACTCGTCGTCCTCGCGGACATCGAGGACGGCCACGGGCAGAGGATCCGGCACTCCGGTGATCTCGACGGTGGGGATGGTCACCTGTCAAGACTACTTGAGGAGCCTGGACATCCGGCGATCGGCCAGTGGCTTCCCGCCGGTCTGACACCGGGGGCAGTATTGGAGGCTCGAGTCGGCGAAGCTGACCTCGAGGATCGTGTCGCCGCAGGTCGGGCACTTCTTTCCCGCCTTGCCGTGCACGGCGAGGTTGGTCTTCTTCTCGCCCTTGAGCTCGCTCATCGCCAGTCCGGAGTCGCGCTCGACGGCGTCCTTCAGGGTGGCGCGGAGGGCTGTGTAGAGACTCTCCGACTCCTCGTCGGTCATCTCGGCCGGCTTGAACGGCGACATCTTGGCCGCCCACAGGATCTCGTCGGAGTAGGCGTTGCCGATGCCGGCGATGATCGACTGCATCCGCAGGACGCCCTTGATCTGCTTGCGGCCCTGGCCGGCGAGGATCTCGCGGAAGCGGGCGAGGGTGAAGTCGTAGGCGAGCGGGTCGGGGCCCAGCGAGGCGACCCCCGGGACGTCCTGCGGGTCGTGGACGACGTAGAGCGCCAGGCGCTTCTTGGTGCCGCCCTCGGTGATGTCCAGCCCGGTGTCGTCGTCGAGGACGACCCGGATCGCGAGGCCGCTCTTGGAGCCCGGGCGCGGTGGTGTCGCCGGGAGCTCGTCGCGCCACCGGATCCACCCGCCACGGGCCAGATGCAGCACGAGATGGACCCCGCTGGCCTCGATGTCGATGAACTTGCCGTGGCGGGTCACGTTGTCGACCAGCGTGCCCTCGACCGCGGACAGCGGCGGATCGTACGTCTTCAGGGCGCTGAACTGCGCGACGTGCACCTTCGTGATCGCGCGGCCGTCGAGGCGCCCGCGCAGGTCCTCGGCGAGCGCTTCCACCTCGGGGAGTTCCGGCATGTTCGCGAGTCTAGATCGTCACGCTTGCGAAGGGGATGGAAATCCCGCTATCATCGAACACACGTTCGAGGGTAGCGATCGATCGGAGAGTCTGCGCCTTTCTAGGATGAATCCTAGAAAGGCAGATAGAGACCTACGCTCGTGAAAGATGTGGCTCGCTAGCGAAATCTAAGACGTGTCCTATAGATGTGGATATCGTCTGATCATGGACCCCATCCGCAATCCGTACGCTCCCGGAGCGGGCCAACGGCCCCCCGAGCTCGCTGGCCGGAACGAGCAGCTCGGGCAGTTCGACGTCGTGCTGGAGCGGGTGGCGCGGGGTCGTCCGGAGCGGTCGCTGGTGCTCACCGGGCTCCGTGGCGTCGGCAAGACGGTGCTGCTCAACACCCTGCGGTCCGCGGCCGTCCGTAAGGGCTGGGGCACCGGGAAGATGGAGGCGCGTCCCGACCAGTCGCTGCGCCGCCCGTTGTCGAGCGCGCTGCACCAGGCCGTACGCGAGCTGGGGCATCCGAGCGCCGACGACGTCGACCACGTGCTCGGTGTGATCCGTTCGTTCGCTCAGCGGGAGGCCGGGCCCAACGCCAAGCTGCGCGAGCAGTGGTCGCCGGGTATCGAGGCGCCGGCGGTTCGGGGACGTGCGGACTCCGGAGACATCGAGATCGACCTGGTCGAGCTGCTCACCGACGTCGGTGGACTCGCTGCAGACGTCGGCAAGGGAGTCGGGGTCTTCATCGACGAGATGCAGGACCTCGGCCCCGACGACATCTCGGCGATGTGCGCGGCCTGTCACGAGATCAGCCAGTCGGGGCTCCCGGTGATCGTCGTCGGCGCCGGCCTGCCGCATCTGCCGGCCGTGCTCTCGGCGAGCAAGTCCTACTCCGAGCGGCTCTTCTCCTATCAGCGCATCGACCGTCTCGAGCGGGAGGCTGCCGACCGCGCCCTCGCCGCTCCCGCGGGCGAGGAGGAGGCCGAGTTCGAGCCCGCCGCCCTGGACGAGATGTACGCCGCCACCGGCGGCTACCCCTACTTCATCCAGGCCTACGGCAAGACCGTGTGGGACCAGGCGCCGCGCTCCCCGATCACCGAGGAGGACGTGAAGGTCGCCGCTCCCGAGGCCGAGCGCGAGCTGGCGGTCGGCTTCTTCGGCTCCCGCTACGAGCGCGCCACCCCCGCCGAGCGGGACTATCTGCGCGCGATGGCCGACGCCGCCGTCGAGCTCGGCGCCGACGACATCGGCACCGTCGCCACCGCCGACGTCGCCGCGTTCCTCAACAAGAAGCCGCAGTCGCTCTCGCCCGCGCGGGACGCATTGATGAAGAAGGGCCTCATCTACTCCGGTGAACGCGGCCGGATCGCGTTCACCGTCCCCCACTTCGGGCGCTACCTGCGCCAGCAGGGCTGACTGCCGGTACCTGACGCGTACGCCGACCTTCCGTCGGTCTGTCGCCACGTCGTTCAGTGGGCGGGCCGTTGAATCCTGGCCGCTCGAGGTGCACTTGACCTTGGGACGTGATCGCCATCACTATACAACCTATAGGCTATGTGGAGCGATCGATGAGGAGTACCCATGCCGACCGATAATCCGAGCGATCCCGCGACCGATCCATCAGAGGAACGTTCCGTCCGGGATACCCCGCGCGTGGTCAAGATCGTGGCCGGAGCAGTCGGTCTCGTGCTGGTGGCTGCGGGCGTCTGGGATGCCGCGTCAGGAAGCAGCGGCGCCACAGCCCGCTCTCAACTCACGCTGATCGCGCCCGCGTCGGCGGGTGGCGGATGGGACGGTGCGGCCCGCGAGATCCAGCAGGTCACGCGGTCGGAAGGGATCGTCAACAACACCCAGGTTCTCAACATCCCCGGTGCCGGCGGGGTGATCGGGCTCAATGAGGTTGCCCAGATGGACGGGGAGAGCCAGACCCTCATGATGATGGGGATCACGATGCTCGGCGCGATCAGGGTCAACAGCTCGACCCGTACGCTCGACGACGTCACCCCGATCGCCCGGCTGACCGACGACTACGACGTCCTGGTGGTGCCGGCTGACTCGCCCTACGACTCGGTCGATGACCTGGTCAAGGACTGGGCGGCGGATCCGAACGACTTCGCTTTCGGTGGCGGCTCGCTCGGCAGCGTCGACCAGATGATCATCGCCCAGCTCGGGCAGGCAGCCGGCATCGATCCCCTCGACGTCAACTACATCGCCTATTCCGGCGGTGGCGAGCTCGCCACGTCGCTGCTGTCGGGCACGATCAAGGCGTCGGTAAGCGGCTGGGCAGACTTCGCCGACCAGGTCGAGGCAGGGCGCCTCAAGGCCCTGGCCGTGTCCGCGGCGGAGCCGGTCGAGTTCATCGACGTCCCCACGCTCAAGGAAGAGGGCTACAACGTCGTCCTGACGAACTGGCGGGGGATCGTCGCGCCGCCAGGCATCAGCGACGCCACACGTCGCGAGCTGGAGCAGATCGTCACCGAGGTCGTTGAGTCACCCGCCTGGGACGAGACCCTCGAGCGAAACCAGTGGACCGACACCTTCATGGTCGGCGAGGAGTTCCAGACGAACCTCGCGCAGCAGACCGAGACGGTCAATCAGATCTGGACCGACCTGGGCTACTGAGCCCTCATTCTCTTACGAAGCAAGGAGACACCTGATGACCGTCATGGTCGCGTACAGCCACACGGACGAGGGCATGGTCGCACTGGAGAAGGCGCGGGACGCAGCCGATCGCTTGCAGGCGCCCGTCGTCGTCTTCGACCTGGAGAGCCCGAGCAAGTCGGCGGACCGTCGGATCGCCCTGCCGGAAGATGCGCAGAAAGGCGAGCGCTGGCTCGGCCCCGCCCACACGGCCCCGGCTCCGGTCGAGGACCTGCTCGACACGGCCCGCGAGATCGACGTGGCTCTGATCGTCGTGGGCATCCGTCGACGCAGTCCTGTCGGCAAGCTCATCCTGGGTTCACAGGCCCAGAGCATCATCTTGGGCGCGGACGTCCCGGTGCTGTCGGTCAAGGCTTCGGGGGCCGACGCATGAGCCAAGCAACTGTCGCTCCAGCGCCCTCGCACTGGGGCACCGGGCGAAGCGGGCTGGTCCTCGCCGGTCTGATCCTCGCTTTCGCGATCTACCTCACCGTCGGCATCATCACGATGACCGTTCCCGACGGGGCGGAGCCGCCAGGGCCCAAGTTCTTCCCGATCATCTTGGCGGTCGCCTGCTATGCGCTGGCCGTCATGCTCACGGTTCACTACGTACGTCGGCCTGAGGCACCTGCCGATACCGATGGTGTCGAGACGATCGAAGAGCCAGAGGGCGTACGCCACAAGTCGTTCACCGACTGGCGGACCCTGGGCCTGACGATGGCCGGGTTCCTCGCCTTCGCGCTCCTCCTCGACCCGATCGGATGGATCCTTGCGGCTGCACTGATGTTCTGGGTGATCGCGTGGGCCATGGGCTCGGGATCGCCGCTCAAAGACGTGGCGGTGGCGCTGGTGCTCTCCTGCGCGGTCCAGGTCGCATTCTCTGCGGGCCTCGGACTCCACCTTCCCGCCGGCATCCTGGACGGAGTGCTCTGATGGAATCACTCAACCTGCTCGCCGGTGGACTCGCCGACGCGCTCACCCCGATGAACTTGCTCTGGGTGTTCATCGGGGCGTTCCTCGGGACCGCGGTCGGTGTACTTCCTGGCCTGGGATCCTCGATGGCCGTCGCACTGCTGCTCCCGGTGACGTTCACGCTCGACCCGACCGCGGCGTTCATCATGTTTGCGGGGGTCTACTTCGGTGGTCTCTTCGGTGACTCCACGATGGCGATCCTGGTGAACACACCAGGTGGGTCGACCGCGATCGCCTCGACCTTCGAGGGTCACCGGATGACGCTGACCGGTCGCGGTCCCCAGGCGCTCGCGACGGCCGCCATCGGTGCCTTCGTCGGCGGTCTGCTGGCCTCCGTGATCGTCGTGCTCTTTGCCCCGAAGCTCGCCGATCTTGCGGTCAACTTCGGGCCGCCCGAGTATCTGGCCCTCTCGGTTCTCGCCTTCGTCGCAACCGCGACGGTCGTCAGCACCTCGCTCGCCAAGGGGCTCGCCAGCCTGGTCTTCGGTCTGACCTTCGCTGTGATCGGGATCGACGGCATCTCAGGCGCCCAGCGCTTCACCTTCGGTGCACCGCAGCTCTTCGACGGCATCAGCATCATCGTCATCACGGTCGGTGTGCTCGCGCTGGGCGAGGTCTTCCACGTCGCCTCCCGAGTGCGGCGAACGCGGCCTGGAAGGCTTCACAAGATCACCGGACGGCCCTACCTTTCCCGCGCCGAGGTGCGTGAGGCGGCGCCGGCCTGGGGACGTGGAGCCCTCATCGGCGCGCCGTTCGGCGTCATCCCGGTCGGTGGAGCCGAGATCCCGACGTTCCTGGCGTACGGCGGTGAGCGCGCCCTCGACCGCCGACGCAAGCACCCTCAGTTCGGCAAGGGAGCCATCCGCGGTCTGGCTGCTCCTGAGGCGGCGGGCAACGCCACCGCGGGCACCGCCATCGGGGCGCTCCTCGCGATGGGCCTGCCGACCTCCGCGACAGCGGCGATCATGCTGGCTGCGTTCCGGCAGTACGGGCTCCAGCCGGGCCCGCTGCTCTTCACCCGCAGCGCCGACCTGGTGTGGACCCTGATCGCCAGCCTCTTCATCGGCCTGGTCGTGCTTCTCGTCCTCAACCTGCCCTTCGCCCCGCTCTGGGCCAAGCTGACCAAGATCCCGAGGCACTACCTGTACGCAGGGATCGCGGTCTTCTGCGGGCTGGGTGTCTACGCCACCTCGGCAGCGGTCACAGACTTGATCCTCGTGCTCGGCATCGGGTTCCTCGGGTTCCTGCTCAGGCGGTACGACTTCCCGCTTGCGCCGATCATGATCGGTGTCGTCCTCGGCCCGCTGGCCGAGACTAGTCTGCGTAACGCCCTGCTCTCCTCGGGCGGTGACTACGGCGTCCTCGTCGACAGCGGGATCTCGGTGACGATCTATGCGGCGCTGGTGCTGGTGCTGGTCTTCGTCGCCTACCGAGGCCTGCGAGCGCGAGCAGCGCGCGACGTGTGACCAGCTTGTGGCCTGGGCCGTCAGCTCTTCGAAGTCTCCCCGAGCGCTTCGATGGCTCGCCGGCCCAGGCTGCCACTGATGTGATCGCGCATGACCTGCTCGGCCCGGTCGGCGTCCTGGTCGAGCACGGCGGCGGCCAGCGCCTGGTGCTCGGCGCGGACCCGCTCGATGTCCGAGCGGCTGTCGGCCTGAGCGCGCAGACCCACCTGCCGATAGCGGTCGGCCTTGTCCCACAGCCCCTCGAGCACGCCGATGAGCGGCTCGTTGTGGGAGGCGCGATAGATGGCGCGATGGAATGCGCGATGGGCGACCAGGCTCTCCATGCTTGCGTGACCGGACAATGGCTCCAAGGCGGCGAGGGCGGCCTCGATCCGGCTCGCCTCGCCGTCGGTGCGCCGTTGCGCCGCAAGGGAGGCCGCCAGCGGGTCGACGCTGGCGCGCACCTCGTAGAGGCTGCGAGCCTCTTCGGCGGTCAGCTCGACGACCCGGGCGTCCCGATGGGAGGAGAGGTTGACCATTCCCTCGGTCGCCAGGCGCTTGAGTGCCTCGCGCAGCGGCGTCGTGCTCAGACCGATCTCGGCAGCGATGCGCTCCTGGCTGACGACAGCACCGGGGCGGAGCTCTTCGGACAGGATCCGGCGCTTGATCTCCTCGTAGGCGTACTCGCTCTTGCTCTGAAACGGCCGAGCGGGGCCCGAGCTCAATGACTCCACGACGTCAGGTTACTGGATTGTACGGACAGGTGACATCCTGTAGCCTATAGGTTCAATCAGGAAGGGATCAGATGGACAGCTTCGACAGCGGCGGGTGGCTCGACACAGCCGGTGGACGGGTGGGAGTGCGCAGGCTCGATGCGGTCCCGGGAGCGGAAAGACTGCCGTTCTGCCACAAGATCGTGCTGGAGAACCTGCTGCGTCATGAGGATGGCGAGACCGTCACCAGCGACGACATCCGCGCGGTCGTCGACCGATCTCGGCGTCCGCATGACATCGCCTTCCATCCCAGCCGGGTGTTCCTGCACGACACCAACGGAGTCCCGGTCCTGACCGACCTGGCGGCCCTTCGGGACGCGGTCGTCTCGAAGGGCCATGCGGCAGAGTCGCTCGACACGGTCGTCCCCGCACACCTCACCGTCGATCACTCGGTGGTGACCGACTACTTCGCTCGTCCCGACGCGCCCCAGCTCAACGTACGACGCGAGTACGAGCGGAACACCGAGCGCTATCGCTTCCTCAAGTGGGGGAAGCACGCGTTCGCCGGGCTGGAGGTGGTCCCGCCTGGCGCGGGGATCATGCACCAGATCAACGTCGAGTTCCTGGCGGACGTGATCACCGTCCGCGACGGCGTCGCCTTTCCCGATACGGTCGCCGGCACCGACTCGCACACCACCATGGTCAACGGGCTCTCGGTGCTCGCCTGGGGCGTCGGAGGCATCGAGGCCGAGGCGGCGATGCTCGGCCAGCCGGTCTCGATGCTGATCCCGCCAGTCGTGGGCGTCGAGCTGGTCGGTCAGCTCCGGCCGGGGGTCACTGCGACCGACCTGGTCCTCACCCTGACCGAGAGGCTGCGCCGCCACGGCGTGGTGGGCAAGTTCATCGAGTTCTTCGGCGAGGGTGCAGCCGCGACGAGCATCGCGACAAGGTGCACCATCGCCAACATGAGTCCGGAGTTCGGTTCGACAGCTGCGGTCTTCCCGATCGACGGTCTAACGCTCGACTACCTGCTCCTGACCGGGCGATCTGCCGAGCACGTGGCAGTGGTCGAGGCGTACGCCAAGATGCAGGGTCTCTGGCACGACCCGTCGGTGGTGCCGCTCTTCGACGAGCAGATCCGGGTCGATCTGGACGAGATCCGGCCGAGTCTCGCGGGGCCTCGCCGGCCCCAGGACCGGGTCGACCTCGACCGGGCCCCGGCGTCGCTCGCGCGGGCACTGGAGGGCCTCGGTCGCAGACGAACGGTCTCGACCACCGGTCCGACGGATGGCGCGGTCGCGATCGCCTCGATCACCTCGTGCACCAATACCTCGAACCCGGCTGTGATGGTGGCCGCCGGCCTCCTCGCACGCAATGCCGTCGAGCGCGGCCTGGTCGCCAAGCCGTGGGTCAAGACGAGCCTGGCGCCGGGTTCGAAGGCGGTGACCGGCTATCTGGAACGGGCTGGGCTGGCGCCTTACCTGGACAAGCTCGGATTCTCGGTCGTCGGCTATGGCTGCATGACCTGCATCGGCAACTCGGGTGATCTCCTGCCGATACTCGCCGAGCGGGTGGAGACCGAGGGCTTGGTCGTGGCCTCGGTACTGTCCGGCAACCGCAACTTCGACGGCCGCATCCACAACGAGGTGTCGCTCAACTACCTCGCCTCGCCGCCGCTCGTGGTCGCGTACGCTTTGGCCGGGACGGTCGAGCTGGATCTGACCCGGAAGCCACTGGGAGTCGACCGTGAGGGGCAGCCGGTGCATCTGGCCGACATCTGGCCCAGCGACGTCGAGATCGCTGCGACGGTCGACAAAGCCAACTCGCCGGACCTGTACTCCGATGTCTACGAGAAGATCTTCGGAGGCGACGAGAACTGGCAGGCACTCGATGCGCCGACGGAAGCGACCTTTCCGTGGGACGACGAGTCCACGTATCTGCGCCGTCCGCCGTTCTTGGACGGTGTCCTGGCGGAGGTGACAGGAGCCGAACCGCCGCCTTTCGTGGATATCGATGGTGCGCGGGTGCTCGAGTACGTCGGGGACTCGGTCACCACCGACCACATCTGCCCTGCCGGTCGGATCCCCGCGCAGAGCCCGGCCGGGCGCCACCTGCAGGAGCGTGGCGTCGAACCCCGAGACCTGAACAGCTACGCCTCGCGACGCGGAAACTGGCAGGTGATGCGCCTTGGCGGCTTCTCCAACCCGCGCCTTGGCAACCGTCTCGTCCCGGGCGGACCGGGGGGCCGCACGCTCGGCTTCACCGACGCCGAGCCGATCGTCGACGAGGTGCATGTCGTCGCCGACCGGTACGCCTGCAACAGCACCCCGCTTCTCGTGCTGGCCGGCAAGGAATACGGCACCGGTTCCTCGCGGGACTGGGCCGCCAAGGTGACATCGCTGCTGGGAGTGCGGTTCGTGCTCGCTGAGTCATTCGAGCGGATCCACCGCTCCAACCTGGTCGGCATGGGCATCCTGCCGCTCCAGTTCCTGCCTGGGGAGTCCGCCGACTCGCTCGGACTCGACGGCACCGAGATCTTCTCCGTCGAGGGGCTCGCCGGCCGGGCGACGTCACCCGACACCGTGAGGGTGACCGCCGTCGACCCGGTGGGTGGGCGGACCACGACCTTCGCCGCCACGGTCCGACTCGACACAGCCCGGGAGCAGACCTACTACCGCTGCGGCGGTCTGTTGCCCTTCGTGCTTCGAGAGACCCTTCGCCAAGCTGAGGAGAACCCTTCATGACCGATCGCCTCGGAACCTCCGACCTCTACGACATCCACCAGGAATCGCTGGAATCCTGCGACCTGCAGCTACGCCAGCTCGGCGGCGTACGCCACTTCGAGGGGCCGATCGTCACCTTCCGCGCGTTCGAGGACAACCTCGAGCTCAAGAAGATCGTCGCCGAGCCGGGTGAGGGCCAGGTGATCGTGGTCGACACCGATGGCTCGATGCGTGTCGCGATGCTCGGCGACAACATGGCTGCGCTCGCCGCGAGGAACGGCTGGGCCGGCATCGTGGTCAACGGAGCCGTCCGTGACACCGCCGCGCTCGCCGATCTGCCCATCGGAGTGAAGGCCCTCGGCAGCAACCCACGGCGCAGCCGCAAGGAGGGTGTCGGGCACCGCGATGTAGTCGTCACCTTCGGCGGTGCCGCGTTCACCCCTGGCGCCTATCTGGTGAGCGACGACGATGGGATCGTCACGTTTCCGCTCGGCGTGGTTCCTGGGGACTGATCGCCCGCTCTATCGGTCCCGGCCGGCGCTCTCCAGCAGGCGGAGCCAGATCTCGCTGATGGTCGGGTAGGCGGGGACGGCGTGCCAGAGGCGGTCCAACGGGACCTCGCCGACGATCGCGATCGTGGCCGCGTGCAGGAGCTCGGAGATGTCGGGTCCGACGGCGGTGAAGCCGACGAGGACCTTGCGCTGCTCGTCGATGACCATCCGCGCCTGGCCGCGGTAACCGTCCGCATGTAGCGATGCGCCCGCGACCGAGCCGAGGTCGTAGTCGACCACACCGACCTCGATGCCGGCCTTCTCGGCCGACGCGGCGGAGTGGCCCACGGCGACGACCTCGGGATCGGTGAAGATCACCTGGGTGACGGCGCGCTCGTCGGCGGTGGCGGCGTGCCGCCCCCAGGCGCTCAGGTCGGGTTCCTGGCCGCTGGCCCGTGCCGCGATCAGGTCGCCAAGGGCACGGGCCTGGTATTTCCCGTGATGGGTCAGCAGCGCTCGGTGGTTGACGTCGCCGGCTGCGTAGAGCCACCCGTCCTCGAGCTGACCGCTGTCGTCGACCACGGCCAGGGCGTCATCGACCTTCAACCAGCTGCCGGGCTCGAGACCGACGTGCTCCAGGCCGAGATCCTTGGTGTTCGGGGTGCGGCCGGTGGCGACGAGCACCTCGTCCGCGGTCACCTCGGTGCCGTTGGAGAGCGTCAGGTGCACCTCGCCGGCGTCGTCGCGGCGGGCTTCGGCTGCGTCGAGGTCCAGATGAAGCGTGACTCCGTACGTCCGCAGCGCATCGGCTACCTGCTCGCCTGCGAACTCCTCGACGCTCGGCAGGAGCCGGGTGCGCGAGACGAGGGTGACCTGCGACCCGAGAGCGCTGAACGCGGTCGCCATCTCGACGCCGACGACACCGCCGCCGATGATCGCCAGGCGACCAGGGACGGACGTGGCGGCAGCGGCCTCGCGGTTCGTCCAGGGCGAGGCATCTGCCAGCCCCGGGATCGGCGGGACGAGGGCAGAGCTGCCGGTGGCGACGACCACGGCATGGCGTGCCTGAAGGTCCGTGGTCGTGCCGTCGGAGGCGGTGACCGTGACGGCGCGGGGGCCGGTGATCCGCCCATGCCCGCGGACGAGTGTGATCCCGGCGCCGGTCAGCCACTCGACCTGGCCGGCATCCTTCCAGCTGGACGTGAACTGGTCGCGTCGGGCGAACACGGCCGCAGGGTCGAGCGTGCCCGTGACCGCACCGCCGGCGGCCGGTAGCGCCTTGGCGGCACGCAGCGCAGCAGCGTCCCGAAGCAGTGCCTTCGTCGGCATGCATGCCCAGTAGGAGCACTCGCCGCCGACCAGCTCGCTCTCGACGATGGCTGCGGTCAGACCGCCCTGCACCGCGCGGTCGGCGACGTTCTCCCCGGTCGGGCCGGCGCCGATGATGATGACGTCGACGGTGAGGTTCTTGCTGGTGCTCGTCATGTCAGTCGACCCTACCTGCGTGCAGGACATGGCACAGGCCGATGAGGCCACCCGGCCGTGTGTAGAGGATGTGCGTCGAGTGGCCCGTCAGGACGAGCCGACTCGGCGCGGATCGGGGTTGTGGGTGCGTGTGAGGGGGCTGGGAGGGGCTGGGGGCGCCGCTCGCTGCCGCCTGCCGTGTGGGTCGGCTGGATGTGTGTCCGTTGGTCTCGTGTCTGGGTTCCAGCACGGGTGGGGCCAATACGTTGTCTGGGTTGGGAGATTGAAAGACAGGGTGCCTGGGCTGGGTGCCATGTGGCTGTCTTGCGGGCTTCCAGCAGCGATCTGGTTTTCGCTGGGATACCTGTCCCTGACCGGGTTTTCGATCGATTTCGCTAGATTCAGTCTGCTGTGCATGATATTCTCAGCGCAGGCGTAAACGTGATGGCCGACCACCTCGAACTGAGGCGTGCTCCTATCGTCCGAGACACAACGGACGGGGAGTAATCCAGGGGATCCAGGGGCGTGACCGCCGAGCTGTGAGGGTAAGTAATAGCCCGTGTGTGGCGGGCCTCCGGGACCAGCGAACCAGAACGCATCCGCGTGTGCGGGTGTGAAGAGTTCGTACGTCGGGAGGTGACCATCGATGACCACACTGCAGCAGCCACAGCATCCTGTGCTGGGCACTGTGGTCGCGATCACCGCCGCGCTGGGGCAGGTAGCGGACGCGAACCCTACGTTCATGGCCACCGACCAGAAGGCCGCGGCTCTTCTTGAGATCGCCCGGGCGAAGGCCCAGTTGGCTGAGCTCGAGCTACGGGTGATCGCTGCCGCTGAGGACGTTGTCGCCGACGATGGCGCGCGGGACGTGGCGGCCTGGTTGCATCACCACACCCACCAACGCCCCGAGGACCTGCGCGCCGACCTACGGCTCGCAACAGCGTTGGATCGGACCTACCACCTGGTTGCGGCAGCGATGCGCGCAGGTGAATGCAACCCAGCCCAAGCCACCGTGATCGTCGCTGCCCTCGACGAACTGCCGGCCGATCTCGACCGCGAGGTTCGCGCGAAGGCTGAAGAGGCCCTGGTCGGCTATGCCACCGAGCTCGGCCCGGCCCGGCTGCGGCGCCTCGGTCGCCGGATCCTGGACGTGATCGCCCCCGAGATCGCTGAGGCCGAAGAGGCCAAACGGCTTGCGGCCGAGGAGGCCCACGCGCGGAAGAAGACCCGGCTGACCATGCGGCGTCTCGGGGACGGCACCACCCGGATCTCGGCGGTCGTCCCGGACGCGGCCGCGGACCGGCTCGCGACCAACCTGGAAGCCTTCGCCTCACCCCGGCGCGATGACGGGACCCGGACCGAGACCGGAGACTACCTCCCCTACGACCGACGGCTGGGTCGCGCGTTCTGCCAGCTGCTCGAGACCCTGGACCCTGCCCGGTTGCCGATCCATGGCGGGGAGGCCACCACCATGATCGTGACCATCGACCTCGACCAGCTCCGCACCGAGGCCGGGATCGGCCAGATCGTGGGCGGCAGCCCGATCACCGCAGCCGAAGCCCGACGGCTGGCCTGCACCGCCAACATCATCCCCGCCGTCCTCGGCGGCGCCTCCGAGGTCCTCGATCTTGGCCGGATGCAACGCTTCTTCACCGCCGCCCAGCGCCGCGCCCTGCTCCTACGCTCGGCGACGTGCGAGGCCGAAGGGTGTGACATACCCGGAACCTGGGCTGAGGCCCACCACTGGCTCGCCTGGGCCCAAGGAGGGGCGACCGACATCGACAACGCCGCACTGCTCTGCTCCCATCACCACCACCGCGCCCACGACACCGCCTACGTCCACGAGCGCCTCCCCAACGGCGACATCCGTTTCACCAGACGCAGATAGGCCGATCGAGCACAGCCAGCATCGCAGTCGACTTCGACGGCCGCGACGGGACCGCGCACTGCTGACCCGTCGCGCGCCTTCACCCGATGCCGTTGTCGGCCAGGAACTCCTCGGCGACTGTGGCGGGGTCGGCCTTGTCGACCTGCACCTTGGCGAGCGCGTCGGCGAGGTTGTCGGTGGTCAGCGCCTCGGAGACGGAGTTGAGGGCGGTCTCGGCGTCGTCGGTGAGGACCTCGGAACGGATCAGCGGCACCACGTTCTGGGCGAGGAAGAGGTTCTTCGGATCTTCCAGGACCACCCAGTCGTTGGTCGGGATCGCCGAGTCCGTGGTGAAGACGTTGGCGACGTCGACGTCACCCTTCTTCAGCGCCGCGATGGTCAGCGGGCCGCCGGGGTCGGTCGGGGTGAGCTCCTTGAAGGTGACGCCGTAGGACTTCTCCAGACCGGGCACGCCCTGGGCACGTTTCTTGAACTCCGGGCTGGCGCCGAGAGTGAGGTCCTTGGCGACGGGTGCGAGGTCCTCGATGCTGGTCAGGGAGTACTTCTCGGCCGTCTCCTTGGTGACCGTCAACGAGTCCTTGTCCTCGGCGGCAGACTGCGGAAGCGTCTGGCTGCCTTCCGGGAGAACGTCCTGGAGGGCGGTGTAGACGTCCTCGGGCGCGGAGACGCCCTCGGGCATGTTGCCCTCGGTCAGGTAGGAGAGCAGACCGCCGTTGTACTCGGGCAGCAGGTCGATGTCACCGCCCTTGAAGGCCTCCATGTAGACCTCGCGCGAGCCGATGTTGGGCTTGGTCTCGACCTCGACGCCCTCGGCCTCGAGAGCCTGGGCGTACATCTCCATCAACAGCTCGCTCTCCGGGAAGTTGGCAGAGCCGACGACGATCGTGCCGCCGTCCGACTCGGAGCCGGAGCCGGAGTCGGAGTCGAGCGGGTCGCCGCCACAGGCGGTCAGGGTGCCTGCCACGGCGATCGTCGCGAACAGGTACGCAGTGGTGCGGGTTCGGCGGGACATCGGGATACCTCTCGGTTTGCGGGACTGTTCAGCCTGCGGGTTCGGGGTTGGGCTCGGGGTGGACGGTGGTCGGGCGGTTGCCGGCGCTGCGGGCGCCGACGCCCGGTGAGACGAGTAGACGCTGTGTCCCCGCGAGCGCGAGGTCGACCACGACAGCGAGCGCGGCGATCACGATCGCGCCGGCCACCACCTGGTCGTACTCGAGCGTCGCCAGCCCGTCGAAGAGATAGCGGCCGAGGCCGCCGAGACCGGCGTACGCAGCGATGGTCGCGGTCGAGATCACCTGGAGGGTGGCGTTGCGCAGCCCGCCGACGATGATCGGCAGCGCGATCGGGACCTCGACGCGCCAGGCGATCTGGGGCTCGGTCATGCCGACGCCGCGCGCCGCGTCGACGGTCTCGTCGGCGACGGATCGGATCCCGGCGTACGTGGTGGCGAGGATGGGCGGGATCGCGAGCACGACCAGGGCGATCGTGACCGGGACCAGGCCGATCCCGACGACTGCGAGCGCCAGCATGAGGACGCCCAGGGTCGGCAGCGCGCGCCCGGCGTTGCCCAGGTTGATGGCCAGCAGCGCACCACGCCCGGTATGGCCGATCAGGAGGCCGATCGGGAACGCGATCACGGCAGCGATCAGCAGGGCGAGTGCGGTGTAGCCGAGGTGCTCGAGGATGCGCTGGGGAAACCCCTCAGGGTTGGTCAGCGACCAGTTCGCGGCGTCGAGCAGGTAGTCGAGACTCATCGCGCCCCCGCTCTCGCCCAGGGGGTCAGCCGGCGTTGGACCGCGACGATGAGGAGGTCGGCGACGACCGCGAGCGCGACCGAGAGGACCAGCCCGATGACGATCGGCGGCAGGTAGAAGCCGAGCTGGAATCCTCGCGTGAACAGCTGGCCGAGACCGCCGATGCCGATCAGGGCAGCGACGCTGACCATGCTCACGTTGGCCACGGTCGCCACCCGCAGACCGGTCAGGATCACCGGCATCGCCAGCGGCAGCTGGACGGTGAACCAGCGGCGTACGGGCCGATAGCCCATCGCGGAGGCCGCCTGCAGAACGGTCGGGTCGACGGCGTCGAGCCCGTCCGCGGTCGTGCGGACGAGTAGCGCGAGCGAGTAGAGCGTGAGCGCGATGACCACGTTGATCGGGTCGAGGACGCTGGTGCCGAGAAGTCCCGGGAGGAGCAGGAGCAGCGCCAGCGACGGGACCGTGTAGATCACGCTGCCGGCGGTGAGCGCCACGTGGCGCACCGGGCCGTAGCGGTGGACCAGGGCACCCAGCGGCAGCGCGAGGACGAACGCGATCGCCACCGGCAGCAGGGCGAGCCAGATGTGCTGGACGAGTGCGGTCAGGACGTCGTCACCGTTGGTGACGAGGTAGCTCCAGACCTCGCTCACCGGGCCTCCTCGGCCATGGCCAGCGCGGCGAGCCGCTCCCGCTGCTGGGAACGTACGCTGCCGGCCAGGTCCTCGAGCAGGACCAGTCCGTCGGCACGGCCCTCTGCGTCGACCCGCACCGCGGCACCCGCGGGCGAGAGGATGACCAGGTCGGTGACCGTACGCAGGTTGGCACCGTCACGGAAGGTTCCCTCGGTCGGGAGGAGCCCGTCGGCACCTCGCCAGCCCAGCGGCCGACCGTCGGGGTCGACCTCGAGGGCGAGCCCGTCGACGCCGTGGTCGATGGACCTGAGCGTGATCTCGCTCCCGTCGGCGAACCCGAGGCCCCGGAAACCGCGGTCACGACCCACGAGCGAGGCGACGAAGTCGTCGGCCGGGGCAGCGAGGAGGTCGGCCGGTGGCGCGAACTGAGCCAGTCGGGCGCCCTGCGCGAAGACCGCCACCTCGTCCCCGAGCCGGATCGCCTCGTCGATGTCGTGGGTGACCAGGACGATCGTCTTGCCGAGCTCGCTCTGGAGCCTGAGCAGCTCCTGCTGGAGGTCGTCGCGCACGACCGGATCGACGGCGGAGAAGGGTTCGTCCATGAGGAGCACCGGAGGGTCGGCCGCGAGGGCGCGTGCGACACCGACGCGCTGCTGCTGGCCCCCGGAGAGCTGGGACGGGTAGCGCTCGCCGAGGTTGGCCGGGAGCCCGACGCGTTCGAGCAGCCCGAGGGCGCTCGTGCGTGCGTCCCGCCGGGTGACCCCCTGCAGGATCGGGACCGTGGCGACGTTGTCCAGGACCGTACGGTGCGGGAAGAGCCCGGCGCCCTGGATCACGTAGCCGATCTCGCGTCGCAGCTCCGCCTCAGGGCGGCCGGTGACGTCGTCGCCGTCGATCAGGACCCGACCCGAGGTCGGCTCGATCATCCGGTTGATCATCCGCAGCGCGGTCGTCTTGCCGCATCCCGAAGGCCCGACGAAGACGGTGATTTTCCCGGTCCCGACCTTCAAGGAGAGGTCTTCCACCGCAACGGTGCCGTCCGGATAGCGCTTGGTCACGCTCTCGAACTCGATCACAGCCACCGCTCCTGTCTGTCGTTCTCCACCTGCGGACGCCGTTGCGCAAGATCTTCAGCCTGCCAGATCGCTGGACGGAACCGAAGGAATTAAGCGCACAGGCGAACGGAGTCTGCTGTCCCGGTCTCTGTTGGCGAATCTGCCACATCCGGCCCGTCCTGGCGGTGAACCAGGACCCCGGCGGCGCGATGTCGCGGCGTGGCTCAGTCCTCGAGCGGACGCAGCTCGTCGGCGTAGGAGACCGAGACGCGGCGCATCACGCCGTCGTCGCTGATCGCGTACTGCCCCATCCGCCACAGCGGCGGTGAGTACGCGTGGATCGAGACCGAGCCGTCGACCGCACCGCTCATCCGGTGGATGTGGTCGGGTCCGAACCCGAAGCTGCGACCCGAGCCGATCTCCCGTTGCACGGGCTCGCCGCCGAACCTCGGCTGCTGCTCGTAGACCGCTCCGTGGGTCACCGCGACCGCGCCCGAGGAGATGTCGTGGTCGTGCCAGCCGGTGTCGTCGACCGTGTTCCAGCACAGCAGCCAGACGTCGATGTCCTTGTCGCGGTAGAGCGAGGCGTAGTGGCGCCCGCCGGTGTCGTGGCGGACCAGGTGCGCCCACCGCTCGGGGTGTGCGGCGAGCTCGTCGACCCAGGCGCGCAGCTCGCCGGGAGCGAGCTGCCGTCCCGGTAGATCGGGCAGGTCCGCGTCGCTCAGTAGCGTGTCCACGGTCGGCTCGGTGATCGTCATCGGTCTCCTCCGGTGAGCAGGTGGTGCGGGTTGGCGACGAAGATCGCCCGGCTCAGGGCCTCGCCGAGGCCGGGATCGGTCGGCTCGGCGTACGGGCGGTCCGAGCCGTTCACGAGGGGGTCGACACCGACGACGCGTGACATCGCGTCGATCGCCTGGGTGCCGTAGGACGAGGTCTCGTAGTAGACATGCCGGTCGACGGCGCCGAGGTCACCGCCGCGCTGCCCGAGGCGCTCGTGATGAAGTGGCGCCAGACCGGCCAGGGCTACGAACGCGATCCGCAGGGTCGGCAGCAGTGACCGGCCGGCGACGTGCCAGGAGTGCCAGGCAGCGCTCTGCTGGGCGACGTACGAGGTCAGGGCGGGCCACCACCCGGGAACGGCGCCTGCGTGGCTGGCCGCGGTGCTCGCGGGGCCCGGGTGGACGAGGACGGGCAGGCCGGCCTGCTGGGCCGTCGTGAGCACCGGAGCGAGTGTTTCGAGCGCGGCCGGGGTCGCCAGCGCCGTCGCCGGGACCTGGAGGCCGTGGACGTGGTCGTGAGCCAGGGTCTTCGCGAGCTCGTCGAGGTCCGGGTCGACGAGCGCCGGCGCTGCCCACAGCCCGTACTCGGCGGGCAGGTCGTCGGCGAAGCCGTGCCAGGCGTCCAGCAGCGGGCGTGCCTCGTCCGCGGGGAGGGACTCGATCCCCAGCGGGCTGGAGAGGGACAGCAGTACGAGGCCGTCCTCCCGCGCCGCACGGCTGGTGAGGTCGTGATCTGCAGGGTCGACGGAGTAGGGCGGCTCTCCGTCGAGATGGAGCACCCAGCCGTCGAGACATGGAGCCTGCTTCCGGCGGCGCAGCTCCTCGACCAGCGCCGGCGGCCACAGGTGCTGGTGGACATCGACGGGACGCTTCATGGGCTAAGTCAATAAGATTAGTTGAGATTAAGCAAGCCTGCCCGCCCATGGGGCACCATGGCGGGATGACCGATACGAACACCCAGATCCTGCTCCGCGCCCGCCCGGTCGGCGAGCCCGCGGCCGAAGACTTCTCGATCGTCTCCTCCGAGGTGCCGACGCCCGGGGAGGGCGAGGTGCTGCTGCGTACGAAGTTCCTCTCGCTCGACCCCTACATGCGCGGCCGGATGAGCGACGCGCCGTCATACGCCGCACCGACGGCGCTGGGCGACGTGCTGCCCGGCGCGACGGTCGCCGAGGTGGTGGAGTCGCGCGACCCGTCGCGTGCCGTGGGCGATGTGGTCCTGGCGTACGGAGGCTGGCAGTCGTTCTCCGTCGCGCCGGCCGCGCACACCCGCCGGCTCGACCCGTCCGTCGCCCCGGTCTCGACCGCGCTGGGGGTCCTGGGGATGCCGGGGTTCACGGCGTACGCGGGGCTGACGCAGATCGGGCAGCCGAAGCCCGGCGAGACCGTCGTGGTGGCCGCCGCGACCGGCCCTGTGGGCGCCACGGTCGGGCAGATCGCGAAGATTCTCGGCTGCCGTGCTGTCGGGATCGCCGGCGGACCGGAGAAGGTCGCGCACCTGACCGAGCTCGGCTTCGACGCCGCGCTCGACCACCGCGCGCCCGACTTCAAGGACCAGCTGAAGGCGGCCGTGCCCGACGGGATCGACATCTACTTCGAGAACGTCGGCGGGCACGTGTGGAACGCGGTGCTGCCGCGGCTCAACAAGTTCGCCCGGGTGCCGGTCTGCGGGATCGTCGCCCACTACAACGACACCGCCGCGCCCGAGGGGCCCGACCGTGCGCCCGGGCTGATGCGGCACGTGCTCAACAAGTCCCTGCTGATCAGGGGCTTCATCCAGACCGAGTTCGTCCGTGACCACGAGGAGACCTTCCTCGCCGAAGCTGCCGGCTGGCTGGCCGACGGCAGGCTCCGCTACCGCGAGGACATCACTAAGGGTCTAGAGAACGCGCCTGCCGCGTTCAACCGGATGCTTCGGGGTCAGAACTTCGGTAAGACGGTGATCGAGGTCAGCTGATCATGAGGCCGGCGGGGCGGTCGCAGGATCCGTCTCGTCGGCACCATCGGTCGCGGTGTCCTCCGGCGGAGTGTCCTCCGGTGGAGTCTGCGCATCCTCGTCCTTCGGCTCTGGAAGGTCGTTGAAGGCTGGGTCTTCCGAGAGGGCGAGGGTGCGCAGGTGTTCCCTGATTGCCAAGTCCGTTGGCATCGTCGTCTCAGGTTCGAACTCGGCGATGCAGTTGGCGATCACGGCGTCGTAGGTGGCCGAGCCTGCCGTCACGAAGTCCTCTCCATACACGGCGATCGTTGCCGTCTTGCAAGGCTCCGCGAGGGTCGTAGTAGTCGCGGCATCGGGGGGCGGGGTGGGTGTCGGTGTCGGTGTAGGCGTGGGGGTCGGCTTCGTCGTTCCGTCTCCCGACCCGTCTGTGCCGGTGTCCGAGTCAGTGTCATCGGCGTCCGCGGGCTTGCTCGGAGCAGGTGCGGGGGTCGGAGTAGGCGCCGGAGGCTTAGGAGCGGCCTTGGGGGCGGACTTGGTCTCCGACTTCGGCGCCGGCGCGACGGTGTTCGGGGTGCGCGGGAGGGCGGACGCGTTGGGCCTCATCGAAGAGGGGGACCCGGCGTCGACGCTCGGCGCTCCGGGGAACTCCCCGGCGCGGTACTGGGCCGCGATCTTCAGCACGGCCTCGACGTACGTGTCGCTCTGGTTGTAGCGGTAGACGGCGGCGTTGGCACCGGAGCTGGTGCTGACGTCGTCGGTGCCGGCGCACAGGAACGCCGCCGTGGCGACGGCGGCGTCGTCGATGTCCTGCGGGTCGCGGCGGTTGTCGCCGTCGCCGTCGGCGCCCGCGAAGGTCCAGGTGGACGGGATGAACTGCATCGGGCCGACCGCGTGGTCGTAGACGGTGTCGTGGTCGTAGAGACCGTTGTCGGTGTCGCGGATCGCCGCGTAGTTGCCCGCGCCGTTGAGCTGCGGGCCGATGATCGCGGGGATGGCGAGGCCGTGCGAGTTGAGCGCGCTACCGCTGAAGCGGCCGTGGTTGCTCTCGACCATGCCGATCGCGGCGACCAGCGCCCAGTCGAGGCGGCAGGTGCCGTCGGCGGCGTTGAGCACGGTCGACGAGCGCTGGTACGCAGCCAGGGCCACCGGCGGGATCGACAGCTCCTCGGCGTTGGCGGCCAGCTTCACCGCGTCGGTCGGGGTCAGGTTCTTCACCCCGCCGAGGCCGCCGGAGATGCCCAGCGGGTCCTGCAGAACTCCGGGGTCGGGGAGACCAGGCTGCTGATGACCGGTGTCGAGGTTGCTCTCGTTCGGGGCCAGGAACGCGAAGGCAGCGGTCAGCGCGACGGCGGCGACGGCCCTCGGCCCGAGGCTGGTCAGCGCCACGGTGCTGATGCTTCTGCCCGAGATCTTTCGGGATCGTTTGGTCACGCCGCTCTCACCTTCTTACACGCGTGGGGTACGTGTCTGCACCCCGAGCCTACCCAGGTATTGCAGTCCCGCACCCGGCAATATGAAATCCAGCCGTTGTGACGAAAGGACACCAACGTTGGGGAAACATGACGTTGGGTTGGTGTTCCCCTCGTCGCCACTCGGTCTCACCCTCCGGCTGTCACGCTGGAGGGCATGACTGAACGGACGCGTCTGTGGATGGTTCCGCTGGTCGCGGCCGCTGGTTGGGGCCTCGGTTTCCTCCCGCAGCTCGTCCAGCCGCAGCCGCTCCTGCTCGCCCCGATGGTCGCCGAGCTGGTCTCGTTCACGCTGCTCGCCGCGGCGCTCGGTGGGCTCGCGGCCGGGCTGCGTCCGGACCGTCGGCTGCTCAGTGCCGCGCTCGCGGGAGCAGGTGTCGTGGGTGCGGCCTTCCTCGGTCTCACCCTCGCCGCAGGTCCGGCGGCGGCCGACCCGTCGATGGCGACTCATCTGACCATCGTCGCCGCGGTCACGACGGTTGCCGGCCTCGGCGCCGGTCTTGCCGCGGGCCTCGGCCCGTGCGTGCTGCGCGCGCCGATGCTGGCAGCACCGGCGGTCTGCGTACCACTGTGGCTCGACGGGATGCTCCCCGGCGAGCTGCCGTCGTCGGTCATCGACGCGCTGCTGGCGGTCGTGCTGGTGACAGTGCTGGTGACCTCGGTACGCCGCGCCGTCGATGTCGTCGCATGGGTGCCCGCCTGGATCCTCGGCTGGGCGATGCAGACCCTGTTGACGGTGCTGGTGGCCATCGGCGTACTCGTCCAGGAGGGCCGCTCGGTTGACGCCGGCCTGCTCTCCTCGCACCTGGTCTACTTCCACGAGCGCTGGAACGAGCCCGCGGTCCACTACCCCGTCGGATGGGCGCTGGCCGGCGTCCTGGCACTGGCGATGGTGGCGTGGCGGCTGCGTGGCACCCTTCGGGTGTGAAACGTACTCTCATCACCGGAGGCACCCGCGGAATCGGTGCCGCTATCGCTCATCGGCTGGCTGCCGACGGCCACTCGCTCGTGCTCGGATACCTGTCCGACGCCGAAGCGGCCACGTCGACCCGCGACGCAGTCGAGGCCCTCGGGGTCTCCTGTGAGGTCGTCCGGGCCGACATCACCACCGACGCCGGGATCGCCGAGCTCTTCGAGGCCGCCGGCCCGATCACGGGTGTGGTCAACAACGCCGGTGCGACCTACCGCTACGCATCCCTGGTCGAGACCCCTGCCGACGAGATCCGGAAGACGTACGCCGTCAACCTGGTCGGTCCCACGCTGGTCGCTCGGGCGGCGGTGTCGGCGCTCGCCGAGAACTGCGGCAGCGGTGGCGTCATCGTGAACATCTCCTCCGGCGCCGCGACGCTGGGGTCCCCGGGTGAGTACGTCCACTATGCCGCGGCAAAGGCCGGGATCGACGCGCTCACCAAGGGCCTCGGGCTGGAGGTCGCGGGCCAGGGGGTCCGGGTGGTCGCGGTCGCGCCCGGTCTCACCGAGACGGACATGCACGCCAACACCGGCGACCCCGGCCGAGTCGCGCGGATGGCACCCCAGATCCCGCTCGGCCGGGCATCCTCGCCCGGCGAGGTCGCGGAGGCGGTCGCCTGGCTGATGAGCGACAAGGCCGGATACGTCACCGCGACGACGCTGCGGGTGGCCGGCGGGCGGTGACGCCCTCCTGATGTCACAGCCGGGCGGCGTACATCGTCTTCGATGGCATGAACATCATCGTGTGGATCGTGACCATCTTTCTGGCCGTCGGCTTCCTCGCCGGCGGGCTGTCGATGCTGCTGCTGTCGAAGGAGAGGTTTCGCAACGCCTTCGAGGGGTGGCACTACGCCGAGGACTTCCCGGCGGGCTTCCTCAAGGTCATCGGCGTGATGAAGGTGCTGGCCGCCGCCGGACTGATCCTGCCGGCGGTGACCGGCACCGCCACCTGGCTGGTGCCGCTCGCCGCGCTCGGGCTGGTCCTGCTCATGACCGGCGCGACCACCACCCGCATCATCCGCAAGGAGTGGGGTTCCGCCGCCGGTGACCTGGTCTTCTGGTCGCTGGCGGCCTTCGTCACGGTCGGCCGTCTCGAGCTCGTTCCGTTCTAGCCGCTTCGCTCGTGTCGCGCGACGAGACTTTGCCGGATGGCCCACAATCTGCACATGAGGCCCCAGGTGGTCGCGCATCGCGGCGCCAGTCATGAGATCGCGGAGCACACCCTGGCTGCGTACGTCGCAGCCCTGGATGCGGGTGCGGACGCCTTGGAGTGCGACGTACGCCTGACGATGGACGGACATCTCGTCTGTGTCCACGACCGGCATCTGCGTCGCATCGGGGCGCGCGGGCTGGTCTCGGAGATGACGCTCGCCGAACTGCAGGCGATCGACTTCGCAGCCTGGAAGAACGGGTTCTGGGACGGGCAGGACGAGGCACCCGACCTGGACAAGCGCGGGGTGCTCACGCTCCATCGGCTGCTGCGGACCGTGCGGGACTACGACCGCCGCGTCGAGATGGCGATCGAGACCAAGCACCCGACGCGCTACGGCGGGCTGACCGAGGGTCGGCTCGTCGACGTGCTCAACGACTTCGGCTGGGCAGGCCCGGACAGCCCGGCGCGGGTGATGAGCTTCTCGTTCACCGCGCTGCAGCGCGTCGAGCGGCTGGCGCCGGGCGTACCTGTCGTCCAGCTCATCGACCGCGCGCCCAACTGGTCACTCCTGAAGCACACGATCGGCCCCGACTGGTGGCTCGGCGCCGGGATCGACATGCTCACCGCCCACCCCAAGCTCGCCCGTCGGTTGGCCTCGAAGGGCCGCAACCTTCACGTCTACACCGTGAACACCGAGGAGCAGCTCAAGCTCTGCCTCGACCTCGGGGTCAAGGCGGTCATCACCGACCGGCCGGGGTTCATGCTGGGGCTGCTCGGCGGCTGAGGCGCACATGTAACACGTCGTTCGTAGTACTACTCGCCCTATCCGATAGGGCGAGTAGTACTACGAACGACGTGTTACACGGAGCACGGCCCCGGCAGGTTAGGGTTTGGCCGTGGCCAAGAAGTCCCGAGTCAAGAACCGTCAGGCGGCTGCGGCCCCGACGGACGGTCCCAATCCGCGCGCGGCGTGCCCGTGCGGGTCCGGCAAGCGCTACAAGGCATGCCACGGTGCGGCCGGAGGTGCCTTCGTGGGACGCCCGTTCGAGGGGCTGCCCGGCGAGTGCGACCTGGTCGCGCTGCGTGAGCTGGTGCCGTCGGCGACGGTGTCGTTGACGGTGAAGGGCTACGAGTCGACCCCCGTCACACTGGGCACCCTGCTCCCCGGCGCTGCGCCGGCGATGTCGCGTGACTCGGGTGAGGTCTGGGCCGGGCTGCAGGTGCAGCACAACTACGGCGACGTGTCGCGCGACATCGCTGCCGCGCTGCTCCTGGCTCTCGAGGCGCGGGCTGCTGGTGAGTCCGGCGTCTTCGGCCTCACCACCGCGCCCGGAGACGGCCCGAGGCTGCAGGACCTGGTCACCAACTCGTCCCTGGACGTCACCGTCCACGAGGGATTCGACTGGTGGCTCGGCGACGTCGAGGACAAGGGTGACTTCGAGCACGCGCTCGAGCACGCCAACGAGTCGGTGCTGCCGACCGCGCGGCTGACCTCGGTCGAGGCTGCGTACTGGACCTCGGTCGGCGCCAAGGAGCACCTCCGCTGGGTGATGCCCGAGCCCGAGGACGCGCTCCTGACCGCGCTGGCCCGTCTGCACGTGGCCGGTGACGACGTGATCGTCCCCGACGCCCGTTTCGTCGGCATGTTCCGCGCCCACGGACTGCTCGCCCCCGTCTGGGACGTCCCGGTCGGCACCGGCGCCGAGGCGCTCGAGGAGCCGGCGGTGGCGTTCAAGAAGCTGCTCGACGAGACGCTGGCCGACGACTCCGAGATCACCCCCGAGGTGCGTTCGGCTCGCGCCGGGCTCGCCAACCGACAGGTGACCATCCGCTGACCCCGCTGGTTGAGCCCGCGAGCGCTAGCGAGCGGTGTCGAAACCAACACGGTCCTATCGAGCGCGGCGGGCCGTGTTGGTCTCGACACGGATTCGTTCGTACCTCACGAATCCGGCTCGACCAGCGTCGTGATTACTGCTCGACCGGCATCCAGAGCTCACAGGACGCGTACGTCTCGGTGAGCTCGAGGTAGCGCAGCACCGAAGGCCCCGGGCGGAGCCGCCACGGGTTCGACGGGAACCAGTCGGTCGCGGTCGCGGCCCAGAGGCGCTGCAGCGTCTCCGGGTGCGGGCCGCTGGAGGCGAAGACCGCCCAGGCGCCAGCGGGCACGGTGATGCTGTCGAGCCCGTCCGGCACCGACCCCGACGCCGTCATCGCGACGCCGTGCAGGTAGGTGATCATCGATCCCTCCGGCGCGTCGGGCGACGGGGACTCGGTGACGGCAAGGATGCCGCGCGGCTCGGTGTCGTTGAGCGACTTGAGCCGGACATGCTCCTCAGCCGGGAGAGAGGCGATGTGCGCCTGGATGTGCGGGTTCACGCCTTCATGGATCAGCGGGACCTTGGCAGCGTGGCCGACCAGTCGCAGCTCGGGCATGTCGTTGATGGTGACGTCCATCGGGGTGCTCCCTTCGACGCTCAGGCGGAACCTGAGCGTGGGTTGTGTACGTAGCGGACCACCGGATCGGCGTACGTCGGCCGGAGCCGAGCCGTGCACGGCACGGAACGCGCGCCCGAACGCCTCGGTCGAGCCGTAGCCGTAGCGCACCGCGACCTCCAGGAGGTCGGGGGCGCCGGCGATCAGGTCGGCGGCGGCCAGGGTCATCCGGCGGCGGCGTACGTACTCCGACAGCGGCATCCCGGCCAGGGCCGAGAACATCCGCCGCAGGTGGTATTCCGTGGTGCCGTGGTCGCGAGCGACCCGAGCCACGTCCACCTCGCCGGCGAGGCCGTTGCCGACCTCGGCCTCGACCAGGTCGACCAGGGTGTTGAGCGTGCCGATCATGTGATCCTCCTTTCGCCATCAAGCCTGGCGCGGGAGCACCTCGCCGGGCCCGACTACTCTGGCCCGATTCAGTCGGATCGGGAGCGCAGCCGGAACGCCTGCAGGCGCGAGTAGCCCTTCACGCTCGTACGCCGCATCTTCTCGACCCGGAAGCCGTCGACGTCCTCGAGCGCGGCCGCGGCGTTCTCGTCGATGACCACCGACGAGGGCCGGGCAAGGGTCGTGAGCCGGGCGGCGATGTTGACCGTCGGACCGAAGACGTCGCCGAGCCTGAGCACGACGTCACCATACGATATCCCGGCTCTGACGTGCGGAAACGGACTGTCGCGATCGTCGCCCAGCGAGGCGAGCTCCAGCGCCGTCCGGGCCGCGGCCGAGACGTCCTCGAAGGTGAAGAACACCCCGTCACCCAGGTATTTGATGACCCGCCCACCGTGCTCGACGACGACGTCGGAGCAGGTGTCCTCGAACGCCTCGACCCAGTCGACGAGCTCCTTGTCGGTGAGTCGTTTGGAGCGGGCGGTGTAGCCGACGATGTCGAGGAACCCGACCGCCAACGGCACCGCGGACGCGTCGGCGACGGTGAGCATCCGCCGCGCGGCGCTGACCAGATGTCGACGCCAGACGTAGTCCTGCAGCGACTCGACGATCGGCAGCACCTGCGCGCTCAGCGCGACCAAATCCTCGACCTCGTCGCCGCCGCGCTCGCGGGCCACCTCGGCCAGCAGCGAGGTCTGCCACTCGGCCAGGCGCGCGTAGGAGCGTCCCCAGGTCCGGACGAGCGCCGCCTGCCGGTCCTCGCTGAGGACACCGAGGCGGATGAGCTCCTGCGTCATCCGCAACGCCTCGACGTCGGACTCGGTGAAGGCGATCTCGTCCTCGCCCGCATGGGGGAAGCCGAGGTGGTGCCACAGGTCCTCGGTGACCTCCATGGGTACGCCAGCAGCAGCCGCGACCTCGGTGCGGGTCAGCGTGGGTGTCTGGCCGAGGACGAACGCCTCGACCACGGCGAGTGCCTCGGTCAGCTCGATGTCCGCCTCGCGGCTGCGGCCCTCGTCGGCCTGCTCGTCCTGGGTCAGGAGCCGAACCTGTCCTTGGCGACCTTCTCCAGCGCCTTCGCGAACGACGGCATCTCGACGGAGAGCTGCTGCAGCTTGTCGGCGCTGAGGTGGATCAGGTCGAGCGGGGTGAGCGCGACGATGGAGGCGGTGCGCAGCGAGCCGCGCAGGATCGCCGCCTCGCCGATGATGTCACCGGGACCGCACTGGGCGATCTCCTCCTTGTCTCGGCGGACCGAGACGGTGCCGTCGAGGATGATGTACGCCTTGTCCGGCGGGGTGTCCTCCCAGATCGGCGACCAGCCTTCCGGCAGATGTACGCGGGTGCCGGTGGCGCTGATGTGCGCGATCTCCTTGGGCGTGAACGTGGAGAAGAACGACTCGGTCACGAGGTTTTCCTTCGGTCGGCTGTGGGGTGGCTGCCGCTAGGTGACGGCGGTTACAGAGATCAACGATGTTCGTCTACAGGGGTTACCCGCGGGTGTAGTCACCTATGCAGGCAACGGGTCCCGAGCGATCGGGCAGCTCATGCACCGCGGCCCGCCGCGTCCGGAGCCCAGCTCGGAGCCGGCGATCGCGATGACCTCGATCCCGGCGGCCTCGAGGGCTTCGTTGGTCTGGGTGTTGCGCTCATAGCCGACGACCACGCCCGGCGCCAGCGCCAGGGTGTTGTTGCCGTCGTCCCACTGCTCGCGCTCGGCGGCCACGGGGTCGAGTCCGGTGTCGACGTGGTGGAGCTTGTCGATGCCCATCGCCTCGGCAGCCACCTCGAGGAACGGGCGCGGGGAAGCGATGTTCAGACGGCCGTCGTCGTCAGCGGCGGTCACGGCGTACGCCACCAGCGAGTCGACGGCGTTCGGGTAGATCACCATCTTGTCGGTGTTCACCAGAGTGGCGATCGTGTCCAGGTGCATCGTCGCGCGCTCCTGTGCGATCGGCACGGCGAGCACGGTGTGGGCGAGACCCTCCGCGAAGACCTGCCGCGCGAGCCGCTCGGCCCCGGCGGGGGTCGTACGCTCCCCGACCCCGACCGCGACGACGCCGGGAGCCAGCAGGAGCACGTCACCACCTTCGACGTGCTCGAGGTGGGCGCCGTGCAGGCGGGGGCTGGAGCGGAAGCGCGGGTGAAACTGGTAGATCAGCTCGGTGAGCGCGGTCTCGCGCTTGCGTGCCGGCATCGCCAGCGACGTGACCGTGGCCCGGTCGCGGATCCACACCGACGAGTCGCGGGTGAAGAGCAGGTTGGGGAGCGGGTCGATCAGGAAGTCGTCATGGGCGAGCAGGCTGGTGACCAGGCCGTGGCCGCCGCGTACCTCGTCGTTGCGGATGCCGGCGGTCAGGTGGTCGGTCAGCTCGGCGGGCCCGGCGTCGGCGAGGGCATTGACCAGGTACGCCCGCAGGGTGTCGCCGAGGGTGAGGGAACCCAGCACGTTGTCGAGCGCCCGCTGCCTGGCCTCCGGGACCTCGAGGGTCTCGGTGAGCAGGTCGGTCAGGTAGAGCACCTCGACGTCGCGATCCCGCAGCGCGGCCGCGAAGGCGTCATGCTCGTCCTGCGCCCGCTTCACCCACGGGATGCCGTCGAAGAGCAGCTTGTCGTTGTTGCGCGGCGTCAGGCGGGTGAGCTCCCGACCGGGTCGGTGGAGCATGACCGTACGCAGTCGTCCGACCTCGCTGTCGGCGCCAAGTTCAACCATGCCGGGCAGCCTAGGCGAACCCGACTCAGGTGAGCACCTCGACCAGGGTCAAGATGCCCAGGACGAGGCAGACCACGGCGCCGATGTAGTGCAGGACGTGCAGCTTGATGAACCGGAGCAGCGTACGTCCCAGCAGCACCGCAAGCCCCGACACCGCCAGCAGCGCGGCCCACGAGCCGATGAAGACCGAGACCGGCTCCTGGTAGCGGGCCGCGAGCGAGACGCTCAACAGCTGGGAGAGGTCTCCCCACTCAGCCGCGAAGAGGACCATGAAACTGGCCAGGACCTGGCGGAAGCCGCGTACGTCCTTGGCCTTCTCGGCGAACTCGCTGCCGTCCTCCTCGGTCGCGGTGCCGTGGTGGCGACGCCCCTCGATGAACAGCAGGACCGAGCCACCGAGGAAGAGCAGGGCGGCGATGATGTGGATCAGGTCGGTCGGGAGCAGCGTCGCCACACCGCCTACCGCGACCGCGATGAGCGTCTGGACAGCGAACGCCGCGCCCACGCCGAGCCATACGAAGAACGGCCGGTACTTCGTCGAAAGCACCAACGTTGCCAGGAACGTCTTGTCCGGGAGCTCGACGACGAAGATCGCGGCGAAGGCCAGCGCGACCACGGTGATGTCCATCAGTGTTTCCGTTCCAGTTCTTTACGTCCGGCCCCTATCGTCCCACCGACCGCCAGCCGAGGCGTCACTGCCGTCGGCCGAGGCGTCACGTGCGCTGGCCGAGGCGTCACGATGATGCCTACTCGGCCGACGGGCGTGACGTCTCGGCCGACGGGGCTGACGTCTCGGCGAGTGCGGCTATCTTGGCCTCGGCCAGTACGTCGATCGCCGGACGACCGAGCGCGGCGGCGGCGCGGGCGACGTCGTCCCACTCCGGCTGCAGGTTGACGGTCTCGCCGTCGAGGCGAGCGGCCTTGACTGCGATCGGGTGTCCGCCGACTGCGACGGTCAGCATCTCGCGGGGCAGAGCGTGCTTGAGGACCTCATGCTCGCGTACGCCGATCGTCGACGTCTCGTGGAAGAACACTCGCCGGACCGCGTCGACGGCAGCGGCGGGGGTGAGGGCGTGGAGCGTGTAGGCCGGCCGGCCCTTCTTCATCAGGATCGGCGTGACCCAGGCGTCCCGCGCGCCGGCCGCCAGAAGTGCGTCGAGAGCCCCGGGAATCAGTCGCGGCTCGAGATCGTCGATGTTCGCCTCGATGACGAGCTCGGTCGGTGAATTTTCCCGCCGTGGCGGGAAGATGCCGTCTCCGGCCACGGGATCCGCAGGATCACCGATCAGCAGGCGCAGGGTGTTCGACCAGCCTTCCGGGTTTCTGCTGCCGGCGCCGACGCCGATCGCTCGGGTCGTCATCGGCGGCTGGTCGCCCCACGAGGTGGCGACCGCGGTGAGCAGCGCGGCACCGGTCGGCGTACACAGCTCCATCGCGGGATGCCCGGGAGGCCCCGCGAAGGAAGGTACGCCGGTGAGCAGCCGCGCCACCGCCGGCGGCGGCACCGGCAGGGTGCCGTGCGCGGCCCGGACCGAGCCGGAGCCGACCGCGACAGGAGAGACCACGATCTCGTCGGCGCCGAGGTGCGCGAAGCCGGCACAGACCCCCACGACGTCCGCGATCGCATCCAGCGCGCCGACCTCGTGGAAGTGCACCTCCTCGGGCGAGATCCCGTGGACGGCGCCCTCGGCGACCGCGAGCCTCTCGAAGACCTGACGTGCGAGGTCCCGGACGGAGGAGTCGAGCGGAGCCCCGGTGAGCAGCGCGCGCACGTCCGTCCAGGTGCGGTGATGGGCCGAGTCGGCGATCTCGACGTGGCACCGGGTCGCGGCGAGCGCCCCACGCGTCACCGGCTCTGCGTCAAGGCGTACCGGCTCGGGGGCGACCGCGTCGACAGCGGAGGTGATCACCGACAGGGGGACACCCGCGTCGACCAGAGCGCCGAGCAGCATGTCGCCGGACGCCCCGGAGGATGCATCGACCCAGACCCTCATCGACAGCTCGCAGACTGGGTCATTGCGCGCCTCCCCGGGCTCGCCGCGCGATCCGAGCCGCCGCGACCCCGGCCCCGTAGCCGTTGTCGATGTTGACCACGGTCACCCCGGGAGCACACGAGTTGAGCATCGCCAGCAGCGCCGCCAGCCCGCCGAAGGAAGCGCCGTAGCCCACCGAGGTCGGCACCCCGATCATCGGCACCCCGACCAGCCCGCCGACGACCGAGGGCAGCGCGCCCTCCATCCCGGCGACGACGATCAGGCAGTCGGCGGCCTCGAGCCGGTCGCGTACGGCCATCAGCCGGTGGATCCCGGCGACACCGACGTCGGTGATCCGCTCGACCCCGGCGCCGTGGACCTGGGCCGTCAGCGCGGCCTCGGCCGCGACCGGACCGTCGGTGGTCCCGGCGGCGACGACGCAGACCCGACCCTGCGAAGTCGGGAGCGGCCCGAGCGTGACCGCCCGGGCATCAGCGTGGTGGACCGCCGTGGGCAGCTTGGTCGCGACCAGGTCTGCTGCTTCGGCGGAGACCCGGGTCGCCAGGACCGCGCGCGTCGGATGTTCCTCATGCAGCCGACGAAGGATCGCGACGACCTGCTCGGGCGCCTTGCCCTCGGCGTACACGACCTCGGGGTCGCCGGTGCGTCGCTCCCGGTCGAGATCGACGCGAGCGAACCCGAGATCAGCGGTCTGCTCGTTGTCCGCCACCGCTCAGAGCCGTGCCGGGTCGGCGGGGTAGACCCCGAGCAGCTTCACGTCGGTGGTGAAGAAGGCGAGCTCCTCCAGGGCCCGCTTCAGGCCCGGCTGGTCGGGGTGACCGTCGACCTCGGCGAGGAACTGCGTGGCGGTGAACTTCCCATCCACCATGTAGGACTCGAGCTTGGTCATGTTCACGCCGTTGGTCGCGAAGCCGCCGAGCGCCTTGTAGAGGGCTGCCGGGATGTTGCGTACGTTGAAGATGAACGAGGTCACCACCGGACCCATGTCCGCGGGAGCCTGGATGAAGTCGGGCGAGAGCACCACGAAGCGGGTGGTGTTGTGGTCGGCGTCCTCGATGTCGGTGGCGAGCACGTCGAGCCCGTAGATCGAGGCGGCCAGGGGCGGAGAGATCGCGGCCATCGTCGGGTCCCCGGCCTCGACCACCTCGCGGGCGGCGCCGGCGGTGTCACCGGAGACGACCGGAGTGAACCCGTGCTCCCGGATGATGTTGCGGCACTGGCCCAGCGCGTGGACGTGGGAGTGGACCGTACGGATGCCGTCGAGAGGCGCGCCGGGAAGGCCGAGCAGGTGGAACCGGATCCGCAGGTAGTGCTCGGCGATGATGTGGAGGTTGGACTCGGGGAGGAAGTGGTGGATGTCGGCCACTCGCCCGGCGAGAGAGTTGTCGATCGGGATCATCGCCAGCGACGCGCTCTGCTCACCGCTGGCTGCCTCGACGGCCGCAAAGACGTCCTCGAACGACGCGCACGGCACCGACTCCAGCTCGGGGTAGTACCGCTGGCACACCATGTGTGAGTTGGACCCTGGTTCGCCCTGATAGGCGATGCGATGTGGCTCGGACACAGCGACAGTCTAGATTCGCCCGATGTGCTCGCTCTTGCAATTCTCAGTCTGCTGACAGCAATCGCCTCTCTGGTCTTCGCCGGAGCGGCCTGGCAGAAGACGAAGGACGTACGCCGCCCCGACCCTGCCGCCGTCGAGTCGCTGCCGACCGACGTCGCCGGTCTGCGCGCCGAGGTCGCGGCCCTGCGCGCGGAGTCGGCGATGGATCTGCGCCACCTCGCCGTGGTGCGCTTCGACGCGTTCGGAGATGCCGGCGGCCACCTGAGCTGGTGCCTGGCGCTGCTCGACGACAACGGCGACGGGGTGGTGCTGACCTCGATCCACGGGCGCACGGAGGCGAGGTCGTACGCGAAGAGCATCAGCGGATGGGAGTCGTCCCAGCTGATGTCGCCCGAAGAAGCCGAGGCCGTCCAGCAGGCGAGGCCCCAGCGGTGATCCGGAGCTGATCCGGAGCTGATCCGGAGCTGATCCGGAGCTGATCCCGGGAGCTGATACCCAGCTGATACCGAGCAAAACGACGCCGGCACGCTCGGGTGCGGCGGGGGAACCGTTCCGAGCGTGCCGGTTTTCAAACCCGGGCTGCGGGTGGGACGGCCCGGGAGTCGACCACTGGTCGCGGGGGATGTCCGACCAGTGTGTGGGTCATGCCACGTCGTCGGCCGGAGTCTGGCTTGAGCCCGGGCGCGAAGACGCCGACTCGGCTCACGCCGAGTCGTGTCAGACACCTTATGAATATTTACTTCTCAACAACGCATCTGTGCCAGCGAGTCGCTTCGATCAGGCATCGATATCGACGACAAACGCGCTGAAAACACGCCTGAATCGGGACTTTATACCCGTATTCTTGGGACTTTGTCCTCCCTGCGTGTCGTCCAGATTCGGGACCGAATAGGGACCTCTGGTCAGCGTGGCACGCGTACGAGCAGACGACCGGGGAGGCACTGCATCCGCAGCTCTCGACCTTCGGAGATCGTGTCTCCGTCGAGCTGACGCGGCTGGTCGTGGTTGGTCCGGATCACGACGCTGGCGCCGGTCATCCGGTTGATCAGGTTGTCGGTGCGCGGCCGCTTGCTCAGCACCCGGACCGCGAGCGGGACCCAGGACCAGAACCGCTGCGGATAGAGCAGCACGACGTCCACGAGCCCGTCGTCGAGCGCGGCGGCCGGCAGCAGCGGCATGTTCGCCTGGAGGTAACCGACGTTGCCGACGACGACCGTGCGCGCCCGGTGCCTGGTGAACTCGCCTCCGTCGACGGAGATCTCCAGCCGCATCGCCGGGAACATCAGGCTCTTGAACGCGGACAGGACGTAGGCCATCCAGCCGATCCTCTTCTTGATGTCCTCGTTGACGCCGCTCATGATCGCGGCGTCGAAGCCCATCCCCGCCATGACCAGGAAGTTGGTGTCCTCGAGGTTGTCACCGGAGACCTCGACCAGGTCGATGGCCTGGTCCTGCCCGGTGAGCGCGACGTCGATCGCGGCACGGATGTAGAGGGGGATCGAGAGGTTGCGGGCGAGCAGGTTGCCGGTGCCGCCGGGGACGATCCCGACCGCGATGCCGGTGCCGGCCAGGGCGGAGCAGACCTCGCGTACGGTGCCATCCCCGCCGCACACGAGCACCAGGTCGGCGCCTTCTGCCTGGGCAGCGCGCGCCATCCCCGTGCCGGGGTCCTCGATCGTGGTCAGGTGCCAGGTCGGGGCCCTCCAGCCGGACTCCTCGGCCATCGCGTTCACCATGGTCTTGAACTGCTCGACCGACTCGACCTTGATCGGGTTGAGGACCACCGCGATGTTGCGGTTGCCGCGCACCGAGTCCATCAGGGGCCGTCGTCCTAGCGCGTGGGAGGCGGGCAGCGGTGTGTAGAGGGCCATCCCGAGGAGAACGGCCCCGGCGGCGAAGACGATCCCGCCGAGCACGTCGGAGGGGTAGTGGCGGCCGAGGAAGACCCGGTCGGCGGCGACGAGCACCACCATCAGCGTGAGGCCCGCGTAGGCGAGGCGGCGGATGCCGCGGCGGCGTACGAACATCGTCACGACCACGGCGATCACGCCCGCGAGGACCGCGATCCCGGTCGCATGGCCGGAGGGGTAGGACGGCGAGTCGTGGAACCAGGGCGTCAGCTGCCACCAGGGCCGGTCCCGGTCGACCAGGAGCACCACCCCGCGGCGTACGACCAGGGTGACCACCACGACGCCGAGCACGTAGACCGCGGCGCGAGGATATTTGCGGAACAGCCCCGCGGCGACCAGGAGCGCGACCCCGACGATCACGTACCAGTCGGTGCCGACCTCGACGATGTGCCAGAAGTCGAGCATCCAGGCGTACTCCGCGGTCACCTCCGTCGCGTCCCGGCCGAGCTCGTCGATCGTCGAGACCAGCGGCCAGGCGTTGACCGCCGCGATCCCGATCAGGGCGCTCAGGGCGAACAGCGAAGCCGCCCAGAGCAGCAGGGCACGGCGGGATAGGTCAAGCACGATCAGTCAGTATGCGCGATACGTCTTCCACACAGTGAATGAACGGGCTGGTCATAACCCGGGGCAACGGATGGTGAGGAACGCTATCGTTCGCACTCCGCGCATGATTCGGGTCGGCGCCGGCACCCCTCGGTCCTTCGTTTGTTGTGAGGTCTCTCATGCGCGCTCGCGTGTCGTCGTACGCCCTTCTCGGGCTCCTGTCCGTCCCCGCCGCCGCTCTCGGCGTCGGTGGTCTCCTCGCCGGCTCCGCCGCCGCCGCGGACGGCGAGTGCGGCGGGAAACCCGTCACCGTCGACCTCTCGGTCGAGGGTCAGGTCCCAACAGAGGGCGATGACGTGATCTTCGTTCCGGCGGGCGTCTCCGTGGATGCGCTGGGCGGAGACGACACCATCTGCGTTGCAGGCCCGGGCATGGCGACGATCGCTGCTGGTCAGGGCAACGATGTCCTCTACCCGGCGTACGGGAACCGTGTAGACGCCGGCGACGGGAACGACACCATCAACGGCGACAGTTCGGTCATCCGTGCTGGAGCGGGCAACGACCTGATCCGCGGCGGCAAGCAGATCGAGAGCACCTACGGAGGCGACGGTGACGACGTCTACTACGCGGACGGCAACGGTGGCGGCTTCCGTGGCGAGGCCGGAAACGACACGTTCCACGGCGGCGCCGGTGACGATAACGTGTTCGGGGGAGACGGCGACGACCAGCTCTTCGGTGAAGGCGGCGACGACCTGCTCTCTCCCGGTCCCGGCAGCGACGTCGTCCGGGCCGGGCTCGGGAGCGACTCGATCTCGGTCTCTGTCGCTCCCGATCACGACGTCGTCGACGGCGGTTCGGACGACCTCGCGAAGGACCACATCTCCATCGTGAGTTCGGCCGGCATCACGTTCGACATGGCCGCGGGCGTCACCGGGTGGGGAGCCACCCTTGCCGGCTTCGAGTCGGTGGCGGCGACGGACCACGCCGACACGATCACCGGCACGAGCGGGGCTGACACGATCGAGGTCGGCAAGGGCGACGACATCGTCGAGGCCAGCGGTGGCGCCGACGTCGTCGACGCGGGTGACGGCAACGACACCGTCGACGCGGGTGACGGCGCGGACACCATCTGGGGCGAGGACGGGGACGATCGGATCGTCGGCGGTGCTGGTGATGACCGGATCAACGCCGGATACGGAGCCGATGTGGTCGACGGAGGAGACGGTAACGACGCTATCGACGACGGTTCCGGCTACGACGTCGTCCACGGAGGCGCTGGCAACGACAACCTCGACGCGTCCGGGCACGGCGGCTCCATCGAGAGCAACAGCCTGTACGGCGACTCTGGCGACGACACGATCCACGCCTCGCACTACGGGGACGAGGGGATTGCCGACGGCGGAGACGGTCACGACGTCCTGGTGGGTGGGCGGTACGCCGGCGCACCGGTCGACGGCGGTGCCGGCAATGACACGATCGAGGTCCAGGGACATCCCGCGATCGCCTCCGGCGGCGACGGCGACGACACGCTGCGTACCGTTGAGGCGGCCGGCACCCTGCGCGGCGGGAACGGGGCCGACAAGCTGATCGGCGACGTGGGTTACGACAAGCTCTTCGGGGACGCCGGGGCCGACACCATCGTGGGGAACGGTGGTGGTGACGAGATCCGCGGCGGGTCGGAGAACGATTCGCTCGACGCCGGCTCCGGCAATGACAAGGTCTACGGCGACACAGGCAACGACATCGTCAGCGCCGGCGACGGGGACGACTACGTGCTCGGTGGCATCGGGTCCGACCGCCTGCTCGGTGGCGGTGGGACCGATCGGCTCAAGGGCGAGGCCGGCACCGACCGCCTCGAGGGCGGCTCGGGGAACGACACGTTGGAGGGCGGCGACAGCGCTGACACCCTGCGTGGTGACGATGGCAACGACCTCCTGGCGGGCAACGCCGGCAACGACTCCCTGAACGGCGGCGCAGGGGCGGACACGGCTTCATACGCCACTGCGACCGGCGCGGTCTCAGCGACCATGACCAGGGTCACCGGGGGTGGCGGCAGCGACACCCTCGCGGGGATGCAGAACCTGACCGGCAGTAGCTACTCCGACCGACTCGCCGGAGACGGCGGCAACAACGTACTCCTGGGCGGCGGCGGCAACGACACGATCTTCCCCGGTCACGGCAACGATCGCGCGGAGGGCGGGTCGGGCACCGACACCGTCTCGTACTCGAACGTACGCAACGGCGTGAGGGTCGCGCTCAACACGTCCGCGGTCCAGTCGACTCGCGCCGGCGCGGATCGCCTGCTGACCTTCGAGCGGCTGACCGGCACGAACTACGCCGACGTCCTACGCGGCAACGGCGGAGTCAACAAGCTGATCGGTCTCGGCGGATCAGACCGCCTCGAGGGTTTGTCGGGCAACGACTACCTCTACGGGAACTCCGGCAACGACCGACTCATCGGTGGCTACGGCCGCGACTACGGCGACGGAGGGACTGGCCGGGACGCCAGCTCCTCGGTCGAGCGCCGCGTACGGATTCCGTAGTTCGGGGTCCGCTGAGGGAGTCATCCGCCGCGGCTGACCTGCGCGACGCCCACTCAGCTCCGTTTACTGAAGTGAGATCTGGTGGTCCGGTCGACTAGCCTTGCCGCATGATCGACCCGCGCATCCTCCGCGAAGACCCCGACCGCGTACGTGCCTCGCAGGAGCGCCGCGGCGCGTCCTCTGACGTGGTGGACCGGGCGCTGTCCGCGGACAGCGCCCGGCGCGCGGCGATCGCGGACTTCGAGGCCAAGCGGGCCGAGCAGAAGCAGATGGGCAAGAAGGTCGCGCAGGCCAAGGGCGAGGAGAAGCAGCAGCTGCTCGCCGAGGTCAAGGAGCTGGCAGCGGCCGTCAAGGAGGCCGAGGCGGCGCAAGGTGTTGCCGAGGAGGAGTGGAAGAAGGCTCTCCGGGCCATCCCCAACCTCGCCGACGACGCGCCGGCCGGTGGTGAGGACGACTTCGTCCTGATCGAGAAGGTCGGCGAGCCCCGCGATTTCGAGGCCGAGGGCTTCGAGCCGCGCGACCACGTCGAGCTCGGCAAGATGCTCGGCGCGATCGACCTCGAGCGAGGCGCCAAGGTCTCGGGCAGCCGCTTCTACTTCCTCACCGGTGTCGGCGCAGAGCTCGAGTTCGCGCTGATCAACCTGGCGATGGAGCAGGCCCGTGAGGCCGGGTTCACCCAGGTCATCGCCCCTGCGCTGGTCCGCCCCGAGGCGATGGCGGGCACCGGGTTCCTCGACCAGGTCGACGACGGCGTCTACAAGATCGAGGACGACGACCTCTACCTCGTCGGCACCTCGGAGGTGCCGATGGCGGCCTACCACTCCGACGAGATCCTCGACCCCGAGAAGCTCCCGCTGCGCTACGCCGCCTTCTCGTCGTGCTTCCGCAAGGAGGCCGGCTCGGCGGGCAAGGACACCAAGGGCATCATCCGGGTCCACCAGTTCGAGAAGGTGGAGATGTTCGTCTACACCACCGTCGAGGAGTCGTACGCAGAGCACCAGCGTCTCCTCGAGTGGGAGAAGGCGTTCCTGGACAAGCTCGAGCTCGCCTACCAGGTCATTGACGTCGCCGCCGGTGACCTCGGTCCTTCGGCGTTGAGGAAGTTCGACTGCGAGGCGTGGATCCCCACCCAGGGGAAGTACCGCGAGCTCACCTCGGCGTCCAACTGCACCACCTTCCAGGCACGTCGCCTCGACATCCGGCAGCGCACCGAGAATGGCACCACCCCGGTCGCCACGCTCAACGGCACCCTGACCGCGATCACCCGCGCCATCGTCGCCGTCCTGGAGACCCACCAGCAGGCCGACGGGTCGGTGCGGGTGCCGAAGGCGCTGCAGAAGTGGCTCGGGCGCGAGGTCCTGGAGCCGATCCAGAAGTGAGCACGACGGAGAGCACCACCGCCAGGCCTGGCGAGGCAGCCTGGCAACCGAAGCTCGTCGCGCTCGACATCGACGGCACCTTGCTGCGTTGGATGGACAGTCCGGCGACGGGCTCGGAAGGCGTCAGCGGCGTCCCCGGCGAGGAGCTCTCCGACAAGGTGCGCGACGCAGTCCGCCGTGCCTACGAGGCCGGCGCTCACGTGGTGCTCTCCTCCGGCCGCTCTGCCCACTCGATGACCGGGATCGCCGACCTGCTCGGTCTTCCGGCTGAGGACGCGGAGCGGTTGTGGGTCGTCGCCTCCAACGGCGCGGTGGTGCTCCGCTACCCACCGCTCGACGTGGTGCACGAGGAGACCTTCGAGGCTCGGACGGCCGTGGAAAAGATCCTGGAGCGGCGCCCGAACGTGCTGGTCGCGGTGGAGAACCGCGGCATCGGCTACCGGATGAACCGTCCTTTCCCCGCGGGTGAGCTCGGCGGCGGCGAGAACGTCATCGCGACGGTCGAGGAGATGGTCGCCGAGCCGGTCTCCCGCGTGATCATCCGCGACCCCGATGCCACCCCGGAAGACTTCCTCGAGCTCGGTCGCGAGCTCGGCCTGCACGGCATCGACTACGTCGTCGGCTACACCGCGTGGCTCGACCTCACTCCGGTCGGCGTCTCCAAGGCATCCGGCCTCGCGTACGTCTGCGACGAGCTCGACCTCGAGCCTGCCGACGTGCTCGCCATCGGTGACGGCCGCAACGACATCGAGATGCTCGAGTGGGCCGGCCGCGGGGTCGCCATGGGCAACGCCCCCGACGAGGTCCAGGCGATCGCCGACGCCGTGACGGCCCACGTCGCCGACGACGGCGCGGCGCTGGAACTCTCCCGCTGGTTCTGAGAGTCTCAGCGCTCGTGACCCTTCCCATCACCGTCACCACCGAGCGGCTCACGCTGCCGCTGTGGACCAGCACCGACGTCGAGGCCATCCGTGATCCGAACGGCGGGCTCGGCCGCCTGCAGGGCTGGCACCCGCAGTTCCCGCGCGAGGACGACCGCGACGCGGCGACGATGTGGGTCGAGGGCGATCTGTGGAGCTCGCGCTACATCGTGCGCAACCACACCGTGCTCGGGTCGATCGGCTTCTTCGGGCCGCCCGACGCCGCCGCGGACGGCACCCCGGAGACCGAGGTCGGCTACGGCCTGGTCGAAGAGGCCCGCGGATGGGGTTTCGCGACCGAGGCGCTCAAGGGTCTGCTGGCATGCGCGGACGAGGAGGGCGTACGCGTCCGGGCGTCGGTCGAGCCCACCAACGCCGCCAGCCTCCGGGTGCTCGCCAAGTGCGGTTTCATCGATCTCCGTGGCGCCGACGAGGACGGGCATCTGGTGATGGCCAGGCCGGTCCCCGGTGGCAGAATGGCAGAATGAGTACGCCGAAGCTCGTCGCCACCGACCTGGACGGGACCCTGGTCAGAGCAGACGGCTCGGTCTCCGACTTCACCCGTGACGTCCTCGTGAAGCTCGAGGAGATGGGCGTGCCGGTCATCTTCGTGACCGGTCGACCGCTGCGCTGGACCCGCGTGCTCTTCGAGCACATCGGCAGCGTCGGGCTGGCGATCGTGTCCAACGGAGCACTGGTCTGGGACGTCGCGACCGACCAGCCCCGGCTCACCCGGTTGATCGAGCCGACCCTGACCGCCGAGGTGGTGGCGGCGCTGAAGGCGAACGTGCCCGGGCTGGTCTTCGCGACGGAGACGCTCGAGGGATGGTCGGGCGAGCCCGCGTTCGCGCCCCACGTGTCCGGCACGCTCGAGCCCGCAAAGCGGGTCGCGCCGATCGAGGAGCTCGCCGAGGAGTCCCTGATCAAGCTGCTCGGGCGTCGTCATGAGGACGATGACGCCGACGAGCTGCTCGCTGCCGCCGTCGCGGTCGTCGGGGATCGGGTCAACGTGACCCACTCGTCGTTCCCGCTGCTCGAGATCAGTGCTCCTGGGGTCACCAAGGCCTCCACGCTGGAGCTGGTCTGCACCGAGCTCGGCATCTCCGCCGCGGACGTGATCGCCTTCGGCGACATGCCCAACGACCTGCCGATGCTGACCTGGGCCGGGACCTCGTACGCGATGGCTGACGCCCACCCGAGCGTCACCGCGTGTGCCTCGCACGTCGCTCCCGGGCACGAGGATGACGGTGTCGCGCGAGTCCTGGCTGGAGTCTTCGGCCTGTGACTGGTTTGATCTTCGCCATGCGCCGCGTCCCCCCGTTCCTTCTTGCTGTCGCAATGGTCGCCTTGGCGATCGTCACGATGAGCCCTGCTCCCGCGACGGCCGAGCCCGTGACCGCCCCCGCGAAGTGCCCCGCGTTCGTGCTCAGTGACGCGGTCAAGGAACCGATGGTCTTCCTCGCCCGGGTGACGGGCCCCGGAAAAGCCAGCAAGAAGGACGGTCCGGTGGTCTATCCGGTGACCGTCGTCAAGGCGCTCAAGGGTGTCGCCGGTGGGAGCAAGCTCCAGGTCACGCTCAACCCCGGTGTGTGCCAGCTGAAGTCGCTGTCCGCGACCGAGGACTACTACTTCTTCGTGCAGAAGAAGGGCGACACGATCCTCGCCGCCGGCACTCTGCCCCGCGTGGAGGAATACACCGACAAGCTCCAGGCCGAGATCGCCAAGGAGTTCCCGGAGGCGATCGCTCCCGCGCCTCAGCAGGTGAGCTTCAGTGAGCCCGCATCCCCGGAGGGCCAGAAGCTCGTCAAGGTCGCGGCCCCGGGTGTCGTACTCGTCGGCGTCGGCCTGCTCGGCCTGATCATCGTGATGATTCTGGGGCGACGGCGCTCGGCCTGACGGCCTGGATGTTCGTCTAGGTATGCAGTCGAACCGTCACAGCCCTAGCGGAGTTCCGCTAGGGCTGTGACGACTGATCTGCATACCTAGACGAACAGTCGCGCTCCGGGGCCCAGCCCGGCGGCCGGAAGACGTAGCTCAGCTTGAGCCGCCAGCCGTCGGCGCTGCGTACGTCGTTCCACAGCTCGCGGAACGCGCCGTACTCGAGGCGCAGCAGGTTGTAGGTGTCGACCTGGTAGGTCAGGCCGTACGTCGGGCGCTGGCGCTCCGGTTGGAAGGTGCCGAAGAGGCGGTCCCAGACGATCAGGATGCCGGCGTAGTTCTTATCGAGGTATTCCGGGTCGGAGCCGTGGTGGACGCGGTGGTGGCTCGGGGTGTTGAAGACGAGCTCGATCGGCCGCCACAGCCGCCCGATGGTCTCGGTGTGCACGAAGAACTGGTAGATCAGGTTGATCGAGAAGGCGATGTAGATCGCCGCCGGGGAGATGCCGAGGAACGGCAGCGGCAGGAAGAAGAAGAACTCGAACCACGGGTTCCACTTCTGCCGTAGCGCGGTCGCGAAGGTCATGTACTCGCTCGAGTGGTGCGCCTGGTGGGCCGCCCAGCCGACCCTGGTGCGATGCACGAACCGGTGGTTCCAGTAATAGGCGAGGTCGACCACCAGGACCGAGACCGCCAGGCCCCACCATGTGCCGGGGATCTGCCACAGCGAGGCGTAGGCGAAGATCGCCGCGTAGATCCCGAAGGTCAGCACCTTGAACACGGTCATCGTCACGATCGAGCCGAAGCCCATCAGGATCGAGGTGCGGGCGTCCTTGAAGACGTAACCGGCCAGGTTGTCGTCGTGATCGAGCCACTTCAGCGCAGCCAGCTCGATGAGGATCGCGATCACGAAGAACGGGATCGCGTACGTCAGCGGGTTCTTCAGCGGGTCGAGCATGTCGTTCACGGGGGACCTCCAGGGATATGACCTTTGAGTAAGTTACCTCAAGGTCATATGCCGCCGCTAGACTCCTGGACATGTCACGGGCCAACGCTGGAACCAAGGGCGTCCCGCGCGCCGACCGCGAGTTGCAGATCCTGCGAGCCGCCTGCGAGGTCTTCGGCACCATGGGGTTCGCCAAGGCGTCGGTCGCCGGGATCGCCGCCGATGCCGGCATCTCGAAACCGCTGGTCTATCAGTACTTCGGCTCCAAGGAGGGCCTCTTCCTGGCCAGCTTCAACTACGGTGCCGAGACGCTCGCCGCCGAGATGGAGCGGGTCGCCGCCGACGACTCGGTCGGCGTCGAGCGGGGCCTGCACACGCTCGACGGTCTCTTCCGTACGCTCGAGCCGCAGCCGTGGTTGTGGCGGCTGCTCTTCGACCCGTCAGCGCCCGACGACGGCGAGGTGGCCGCGGCCCGCGCCGTCTACACCGACCGGATCACCCGTCTCGCTGTCGAGGGTGTCGGCGAGCTGATGAGGCTCGTGGGCGACGACGATCCCCTCGACGCCTCCGCACTGACCGCGGTCTGGATGAGTGCGGTCGATGCGCTGATCACCTGGTGGCTCGACCATCCCGGGGTCACGCCGACCCAGATGACCGAGCGGTGTCATCGGCTGATCATCGCGATCTCCGGCGCCGCGCTGCCCGCAGAACTCCCTGCCGAAGGTGGGGTCCGGCGGCAGGCGGAACGCAGTAGCCTACGCGCGTGAGCATCGGCAGAGACCTCCAGTCGGCGATCTTCCGCAAGGGCCTGTTCGGCCACCGTCCCGTGGTGCCGACCGAGCCCGCGGCGCTCGCCGAGGCCGCCCAGCGGGCGATGAGCAAGGAGGCATGGGCGTACGTCGACGGCGGAGCCGGCCAGCAGCGCACCGTCGCCGCCAACACCGCCGCCTTCGACCACTTCCGGCTGGTGCCGCGCATGCTCGCCAACGTCGAGAGCCGCGACCTGCGTACGACGCTGTTCGGTGTGGACATGCCGGCGCCGCTGATGCTCGGCCCGGTCGGCGTGCTCGAGCTCGCCCACCCGCGCGCCGAGCACGAGGTCGCCGCGGCGGCCCGCGCGACGGGCATCCCGATGGTGATCTCCACCCAGGCCTCCGTCCCGATGGAGGAGGTCGCAAAGGACCTGGGCGACACCCCACGGCTCTACCAGCTCTACTGGTCGAAGGACGAGACGATCGTCGAGTCCTTCGTACGCCGCGCCGAGGCCATCGGCTCCGACGCGCTGGTCGTCACGCTCGACACGCACATGCTCGGGTGGCGTACGCGTGATCTCGATCTGGGCTATCTGCCCTTCGCGCGGGGGCTGGGGATCGCGCAGTACACCTCCGATCCCGCATTCCGTGCCCTCGTCGAGCAGCGTCTCTCCGGCGGCAGCGGTACGAGCGTGCGACCCGGGCTTCGGGAGATCCCCTCGGCGCTCACCGCGGTCGCCTCGATGGCCCAGCACCATCCCGGCAAGCTCGTCGACAACCTTCGCTCCGGTCACGCCCGCGCCGCGGTCGAGACCTTCCTCGACGTCTTCTCCCGCTCCGACCTGATCTGGGACGACCTCGACCGGCTGCGGGAGATGACCGATATGCCGATCGTGCTGAAGGGCCTCCAGGCGCCCGAGGACGCCCGGCGCGCGCTCGAGCACGGCGTCGACGGGATCATCGTCTCCAACCACGGTGGCCGCCAGGTCGACGGCGCCATCGCCTCCATCGACGCCCTGCCGAGCATCGTCGACGAGGTCGACGGCCGCATCCCGGTGCTCTTCGACTCCGGCATCCGCTCCGGCGCCGACATCCTCAAGGCCCTGGCTCTGGGTGCCGACGCCGTGCTCCTCGGCCGCCCGTACGTCTACGGCCTCGCCCTCGCCGGTGCCGCCGGCGTCCAGGCAGTCCTGGAGCACATGATCGCCGAGCTCGACCTCTCCTTGGGGCTGGTCGGCTGCCGCTCCGTCGAAGAGATCGGTCGCGAGCTCCTCGGCTGAGCGCACCAAGTTCATACTTTATGAGGGGGCGCGATCCGAGCACCCCGCTTACGATGCAAGTGATGAACCTGCACCTACCGCCAGACATCGTCGTGATCGGCGGCTCCAACATGGATCTCCACGCTCGGGCGCACGAGCAGGTGGTGATGGGTTCGAGCATGTCCGGATCGGCCGGCCTCTCGCCCGGTGGAGTGGGCCGCAACGTCGCGGAGAACCTCGCCCGGCTGGGTGACTCGGTGGCGCTGGTCTCGGTCGTCGGCGACGACCCGATCGGCGACGAGGTGATCGCCTACACCGAGGACGTCGGCGTCGACTGCACCTACGTCCGCCGCCGAGCAGACGTACGCACCGGCACCTACAACGCCGTGCTCGACTCCTCCGGTGAGCTGGTGGTCGCGGTGGCCGACATGGCCGCGACCGACGAGTTCTCCCCGCTGGTCGTGGAGGCGGCCCGCGACCTGGTCAAAAGCGCTCGCGGTGTGCTCGTCGAGGGCAACATCCCGGTCCGCACGGCCGACGTGGCGATCGACCTCGCCCGCGAGTTCGACGTGCCCGTCGTATTCGACCCGGTCTCGGTACCGAAGGCCAAGCGGGCGCGCGACCTGATCCGCGCCGATCGCGAGCTCTACCTGGTGACGCCCAACCAGGCCGAGCTGACCGCGCTGACCGACCTGCCTGCCGACAGCGACGCGGAGATCGAGAAGGCCGTCCACTCGCTGCACGACCGCGGCGTCGGGGTCGTCTGGGTGCGCCTCGGCGCCCGCGGCTCGGTGATCAGCTACAATGACGTCTACCAAGAGCTTCCCGCCGTGCCGACCGACGTCGTCGACGTCACCGGCGCGGGCGACGCGATGCTCGCGGCGTTCGCCCACGAGCTCCTCCGAGACGTCGATCTGGTCGCGGCGGCCCGATTCGGGCACGCCGCGGCGGCGCTGACCTGCGGCACTCACGACACCGTCCGGATGGACCTCAGCGAGAGCCTCGTCAGAGATTGCGCAGCAGGCGGCCCGGTCCGCGCAACCTCTGAGGAGATGGCGTGAAGATCCGGCTCACCGAAGAGGTCCGGGCCGCGCTCGCCGAGGGGCGCCCGGTCGTCGCGCTGGAGTCGACGATCATCAGCCACGGCATGCCCTACCCAGACAACGTCAAGATGGCCACGGAGGTCGAGCAGATCGTCCGTGACAACGGGGCCGTCCCAGCGACGATCGCGCTCCTCGACGGCATCCCGCGAGCCGGCCTGGCTCCGGACGACCTGGAGCTCCTCGCGTCCGACCCCGCGGTGACCAAGGTCAGTGTCCGCGACCTTCCCTACGTCGTCGCCCGCGGTCTCCACGGCGCGACGACGGTCGCGGCGACCATGCGCCTGGCAGCGATGGCCGGGATCAGGACGTTCGTGACCGGTGGGCTCGGCGGCGTACACCGGGGAGCCGCCACTTCTTTCGACATCTCCGCCGACCTGACTGAGCTCGCCCGCACCCAGGTCGCGGTGGTGAGCGCCGGCGTGAAGTCGATCCTCGACATCGGTCTCACGCTGGAGACGCTGGAGACGTACGGAGTGCCGGTCCTGGTCAACGGCAGCGACGAGTTCCCGGCCTTCTACTCCCGCAGCTCGGGGTTTCCGGCGCCGCTTCGGGTCGACGGGCCCGACGAGGCCGCGGCGGTGATGAAGGCCGCCTGGGACCTCGGTCTCCCGAGCGGAATGGTCGTCGCCAACCCGGTCCCCGTCGCCGACGAGATCCCCGCCGAGGTGATCGGGCATCACATCGATCAGGCGCTCGCAGATGCCGAGGCCCGCGAGGTCCGCGGCAAGGACATCACCCCGTTCCTGCTGGCCAGGATCGTCGAGCTGACCGGCGGCGACTCGCTGGCGACCAACATCGCGCTGGTGCGTGACAACGCCGCCTTCGGGGCCCAGATGGCCGCGTCGCACGCCCTGCGGCACGCTGAGCGATAGCCGCAGGGTGACGAACGCTCACCGCTCGTTCACCCCGGAGACACCACGGTCGGCCTAACATCTCGTCTGGTTGTGCGTTGATCCTCCCGTGACCGATAGCCCCCACATTGGCCCGACCAGAGTCGACACGCTCGCGATGGCGAGTGTGCGCTGGTGAACACCCCCTTAGACTCCATATGCGTGGGGGCATTCAGGAGGAGGGACAAGCCGAGGCTGCTGAGCGTCGTCGTGCCGGTCTACAACGTGGCCGACTACGTCGCCGACAGCCTCGCCAGCATCCTGCGCCAGCCCCTGCGTGAGGTCTGCGCCATCGAGGTCGTCGTGGTCGACGACGGGTCCACCGACGGCTCTGCCGAGATCGTCAAGGGCGTCGCCGCGAAGGACCCCCGGGTCACGCTGATCACCCAGCCCAACTCCGGTGTCTCCATCGCCCGTCGCGCCGGGATCGCGGCCGCCACCGGTGACCTGCTCACCTTCGTCGATCCCGATGACATCCTGCCCCGCGACGCCTGGACCCCGATGCTGCGGTCGCTGCGGCGTACCGGCTCCGACTTCGCGGTCGGCGCCGCCGAGCGCGTGAGCGTCGTCAACGGCGAGGAGCGCAGGTACGTCACCCCGCTGATGCGCCGCAACCACTCCCGGACGCGCCTCAGGTGCCGGATCGAGGACGCGCCGCTGATGCTCGCGGACGTGTTCGTCTGGAACAAGATCTTCCGGCGCTCCTTCTGGACCGACAACGACATCACCTTCCCCGAGCGAACTCGCTACCAGGACCAGGTGGCCCTGACCCAGGCATTCCTGGCCGCCCGGAGCTTCGACGTCCTCACCGACGTCGTCTACGACTGGCGGGTCCGGTCCGACCTGTCCTCCGCCACCCAGAAGCGCGCTCAGATCGCCAACCTGGTCGAGCGGATCACCACCAAGCGCCAGACCGTCGAGATGGTGGCCGCCACGGGCTCCGAGGAGCTGATGCGGACGCTGCGCACCGAGATCCTCCCGATCGACATGTGGGAGCACTTCCGCGCGGCGGTCGATCCCTCCACCGAGGACCCCGACCGCTACTGGTCGCTGCTTCGCGAGGCCGTCCTCGAGCTCTGGTACGACGCCGGCGTCCCCTTCGAGGAGACCACCGTCCCGCGTGGTCAGCGCCTGATGGCCTGGCTGGTCTCGCGAGACCGCCGCGACGACCTCGCCGACCTCATCGAGATGATCGACGAGCGCGGCCCGGCCAAGACGATCGAGGCGTTCGCCGCCGCCGAGGACCTGCCGGTCGGTCTCTGAGGGGGCAGGATCCCCACAGTTGAGAGTCAGTTGACCGTCAACTCGGTATAGCAGCACTCGTTCGATGGCCCTGGCCACTAGCGTCTACCCGCCTGGGTATCCGATCCGTCGCGAGCGCCTCGGCGTCTTCCTCTCGGGACCGTCGTCTGCGGCCGTACGCCGCACCTCGTAGAAGCTGGCCATCCCTCATGCATTCACCGCAGCGCGCCCTCGCGCTGATCGCCGGACTGACCGTCAGCGCCCTCGCGCTGAGCGTGGCACCGGTGATCGCCGCCGAGGCTCCGCCGACCCCGGACGTCACCTGCGCCACGACCGCGCCGACCATCGACGGAGCTCAGGCGGTCGCTCGCGCCTGCGGTGACGAGGTCGAGGTGTCCGGGGAGGACGCCGATCTCACCGCACTCCCCGATGGTCGGATGCGACTCGATCTTGCTCCCCGGCTCGCGGCCGACGAGCCGACCACGCTGCCCAGCTACCCACCGCGCGGAGTGGATGCGACCAGCGCTGACGTGGAGAACTCGGTGACCGGCACCTCCGACCTCGACCCGGAGACCGGGCCGGCATGGGTGGGTCACTGCGACCCGGCGGAGGTCGGCGACGACCCCTACGCCGAGCGGATCCTCGAAGCCTGCGGCGAGGCGCCCTCCAGCCAGCGCATCACCTGGGAGTTCGACGACCTGAGCGCGCTCGACGGCGTACGTGCCGAGGACATCGACGCCGCCGAGTTCATCGTGCGCGCCGACCTCGCCTGGGTCGATCCCGACACCTGCCCGCCGAGCACGCTCGAGCTGTACGCCGGTGGCGACTGGAGCAACCAGCCCGCGTCCGCGATGACCTACTACGCTGCCGCATGCCCGCAGGACCGCATGTGGACCGGCTACTTCGACTTCGTGGCCACCTCGCTCGCCAAGCAGGCGGTCACCGACGGGACGCTCTCGGTCGGGCTGAAGGCCGCCGACGAGACCTGCATGGCCTGTGGCTGGAACCTGGTCGAGGACGCCGGTCTCTCCGTCTACTTCAACCGCGCTCCGGATGCTCCTACCAGCCTCCTGGCCGGCACAGACCTGCCCGGCGACGCCTGCACCGGCGAGACGACCTGGCTCAACCGCGCTATCCAGATGAGTGCGTTCATCACCGATCCCGACACGCTGGAGAACTCGCGAACCGACCGCGTCCGAGCGCACTTCCGGGTCTACCCGGCGGGCACCGTGGACGGGACGCCGCTCTACGAGGCGACCACCAGCGGCACCCTCGCGGGCTGGCGTCAGACGACGTACATCCCGGCCGACGTCCTGACCGACGGCGGCGAGTACGACGTCTGGGTCTCCGGCATCGACGGGTACGGCCTCGAGGGCACGGCCTCGAAGTGCCGGGTCGGTTACGACATCACCGCACCCGCGGTGCCCGAGATCGTCCCGGTCGTGGGGGCGGACACGGTCTACCTCGCCGGCGGCGGTCCGCGCGGTGGCCCGAGCACACCTGGAAAGTTCTGGGTTCGCAGCGCCGACGCCGTGCTGGTCAACTTCGCGAGCGGAAACAACCCGATCTGCGCCTGGGGCGCCGAGGTTCCCGCGCACCCGTACACGACCTTCGAATATCTGCCGGGCAGCTACGACTCCATGATCGGCGGTCAGGTGATGGCCTGCGTCTACGACCGTGCCGGCAACCGGAGCGCGGCGACCTACGAGTTCGACGTCGCCTCGAGCGCCTCCGGAGACCTCACCCCGCCGGCGATTGCGGTAAGCGGGGGCAGCTCCTACAGCTACGGCAGCACGTACCCCTCGAGCGTCACCGTGAGCCCGGACGCGATCACGCCTTACGGCACGGTGACGGTCTCGGCCGGCTCGACCGTCCTCGGCTCGGCGACCTTCGACGTGCGTACGAAGACGATCACCGTGCCTGCCAAGAAGCTGCCGGTGGGCACGCACACGCTCACCTACACCTACCAGGCATTCCCCGGGGCGCCGCGGTGGTCGACGACCCGTTCGGTCAAGGTCGTCGGTCTGTTCACGGCTCCCGCGCCCACGATCTCGGGAACGGCCCAGGTCGGTCGGAAGCTCACCGCCTCACGAGGCACCTGGACGCCGTCACCGTCCACGGTGACGTACGTCTGGAAGGTCGGCTCCACCGTGCTGAAGTCCGGCACTGCGAACTGGTTGACCGTGCCCGCCTCCGCGAAGGGAAAGCGGATCACCGTGAGCGTGTCCGGATCGCGGAGCGGTTACACCACGAAGACGGTGACGAGCGCGGCGACGCGGACCGTCGTCACGGGGGTCTTCGCCGCTCCGCGACCGAAGCTGACGGGCGTCTTCCGGGTCGGTCGCACGATCACCGCCAGCCGGGGCACCTGGACACCAGCCCCGGCCGCGGTCAAGTACGTCTGGAAGCTCAACGGCCGGACGTACAAGACCACGACCTCCACGAGGCTGAGGCTTCCGGCATCGGCGAAGGGCAAGAAGGTGACGGTCACGGTCGTCGGGTCGCGGACCGGGTACGTCACCAAGTCGGTGACCTCGGCTGCACTGCTCGTGCGCGGACCGGCCTGACCAGGTGGCGGGCGGACCAGTCCGCCCGCCACCGACCGATACCCAACCTGAAACCAACCCGAAACCAACCCGAAACCCCTGGTCGTATCGGAAAGTCCTGGGTCTCAGGGACCAAAGACCTGCGATGGGCCCGGATGCGTAGGGAATTGGGCGATTCCCGTTGCACGGCTGTTGCCGGAGGGGCAAGGTGTGGGCACCCCACGCCATTGCTTCGAGGAGCCCCCTGAATGCCCAGCGTCCAGCTGTCGGCCGGTCCGATCGACTACGAAGATACCGGCGGTGACGGCCCTGTCCTCGTGCTCCTCCACGGAGTGCCGATGGACGGCCGTCTGTGGCGTCGTGCGATGCCTCACCTCGGCGGGTTCCGGGTGATCCGGCCGACGCTGCCGCTCGGCGGCCACCGGAAGCCGATGCGACCGGACGCGGACCTCAGTCAGCAAGGGGTGGCGAACATCCTCGGCGACTTCCTCGATGAGCTCGAGCTCCACGACGTCACCCTGGTCCTCAACGACTGGGGCGGCGGGCAGTTCCTCATCAACGCCGACCGCACCGACCGCATCGCGCGACTGGCGCTGGTGGCGTGCGAGGCCTTCGACAACTACCCGCCCAAGGCGGCCAGGCCGCTGGCCGTGCTCTCGAAGGTGCCGCCGCTGTTCACCGCAGCGCTGCAGCTGTTCCGCGTGCAGGGGTTCCGGCAGGCGAGCTCGGGCTACGGCGGGATGTCGGTCGACAAGGACTACCACCTCTACGACGACCTCGTGCACGGCTGGTTCGCGCCGGCACTGACCGACAAGGCGATCCGCCGCGACTTCATGAAGTTCGCCGGCGGCGCGCCTGGGCGCGACGAGCTGCTCGAGCTGGCCGAGGGGCAGCAGAAGTTCACCAAGCCGGTGCTCGTCGTCTGGGCCGGCCAGGACACGATGATGCCCGCCGAGCACGGTCCCCGGTTGGCGGCGCACTACCCCGACGCGCGGCTGGAGATCGTCAAGGACTCCTCGACGCTGGTGCCGATCGACCAGCCCGAACAGCTCGCGGGCCTACTTCGCGCCTTCGTCGGCTGACGCAGCGGCGGGGGCGTCGCTCCGGTTGACCCGGTAGGCGACGAAGCTCGGGACCAGCAGCGCGCACAGCGCGATCCCGATCAGGTTCAGCAGACCACCTCCGGTGGTCGCGATAGCGGTGCCGACCACGGCTGCCGCGCCGCCGTGCAGGACGTCGGCCACCCGTGGGCCGCCCGCGACGACGACCGTGAAGACCCCCTGCAGCCGGCCGCGTACGTTGTCGTCGGCTGCTGCTTGGAGCATCGACATCCGGATCGCCGCAGAGGCCACGTCGGCGGCGCCGGCGATCATCATGAAGAGCACCCCGAGGCCGAGAAGGAGTGCCGTGGTGCGCCCGTCGACGGCGTGGTTCGCCAAGGCGACGGTGAGCCCGAACAGGGTGATCCCCAGCGCCCAGACAGCGATGCACCACATGACCACGCGCCCCTGGGCCTCGGCCCGGGAGACCCAGCCGGAGAAGATCCCGCCGATCACCGCGCCGGCCGGGATGGCGGCGAAGAGCAGCGCGAAGGCGATCCCGCCTTCGGACGGGCCGCCGAAGGACTCGTGCGCGATCTGTGGGAACAGCGCCCGCGGCATCGCGAAGACCATCGCGATCAGGTCGACCACGAAGCTCATCAGCAGCACCGGCTGGTGACGCAGATAGGCGAAGCCGTCCCACACCGAACGCAGCCCGGGGACCTTGGCCCCGGCGCCCTCGACGGGGAGCCTCGGCAGCAGCACGACCGCGTAGAGGGTCACGAAGAGGGTGACGGTGTCGATGGCGTACAACCAGGTGAACCCGGTGAACGGCAGCATCACGCCGGCGACCAGCGGGCCCGCGATGGCACCCGCCTGGAAGACGGTCATCTGCAGGGAGTTGGCGGCCGGGAGCAGGTGGACGGGCAGGATCTTGGGCAGCAGCGCCGAGCGGGTCGGCTGGTTCACCGCGAAGAACGCCTGCTGAACCGAGAACAGGCACAGCAGCAGCCAGACGTTGGTGTTGCCGAGCGCGGACTGGAGCCAGAAGAGCGCGCTGGTGACGATCAGCCCGGTGGTCGAGACCATCAGGATCGTACGCCGGTCGAAGTGGTCCGCCAGCGCGCCGCCGTAGAGGCCGAAGACGATCAGCGGGACGAGTCCGAAGACACCGGTGAGACCGACGTACGCCGAGGAGCCGGTGTCGGCGTAGATCTGGGCCGGCACCGCCACGACGGTCAGCTGCGCGCCGATCATGGTGACGATCCCGGCGAGCCACAGGCGCCGGAAGTGCGGCTCCTGGAGCGGGCGGGTGTCGGCGACAGCACCCTTGAGCCGTGCGGCGATGGTCATTCTGCTCCGGTGGTCGAGCCTGTCGAGACCAACAAATAGTAAAGACCTGAATTTCCCTGGAGAAATTCGCGTGAGGGGTGTCGGATCGGGGTGTAGACGTTCGTAGCAAGGGTGAGAGGCGGCCACCGAGGCCGCCCGCACACAGAGGAGTGAGCACCATGGCCAAGTACCTGATGTCCGTCTGGGGTCCCGACTCGGACTACGAGAAGGAGCACTACGGCTACGCCTCGGAGGAAGAGATGATGCGCTCGTTCGAGGCGACCGGGAAGTTCAACGACAAGCTGCAGCAGGAGGGCTACTTCGTCTTCGCCGACGGCCTCGATGCCGCGAAGAACGCGACCGTCGTCGACGGCCAGGGCGAGAAGCCGGTCATCACCGACGGCCCCTATGCCGAGGCGAAGGAGTACATGGCGGGCTTCTGGATCATCGACGTCCCTGATCTCGACGTCGCCCTCAAGCTCGCCACCGAGGCCTCCGCTGCCTGCCTCGGCAAGGTCGAGGTACGCCCGATGCAGACCGGCCCTGAGGCGTGACTCTCTGTTGACGGATATCGACGAGGCGATCACCCGGGCCCACCAAGAGGAGTGGGCCCGGGTGGTCGCCAGCCTCGCCAGGCGCTTCGGCGATCTCAGCATCGCCGAGGATGCCGCGGCCGAGGCGTTCATGGTCGCTGTCGAGCGTTGGCCGCTCGACGGCGTACCACCCAACCCCGGCGCGTGGCTCACCACCACCGCCAACCGCCGCGCGATCGACCGGATCCGCCGCGAGTCCAAACGTGACGACAAGCAGAAGGAGGCGGTCGCCTTGGCTGAGATCCAGGGTCCCGACGAGCCTTCGCTTGATGGGTGCAGCGCCATCGAGGACGATCGGCTCCGGCTGCTCTTCACCTGTTGTCACCCCGCGCTCGCGCCCGAGGCGCGGATCGCGCTGACGCTGCGCATGGTCGGCGGTCTGACCGTGCCCGAGATCTCCAGTGCGTTCCTGGTCCAGGAGACCACGATGGGCCAGCGGATCACGCGCGCGAAGAACAAGATCAAGGCCGCCCACATCCCCTACCGGGTCCCGGAGGCGACCGATCTCCCGGAGCGGGTGAGCGGTGTCTTGGCTGTCCTCTTCCTGGTCTTCAACGAGGGCTACCTCTCCTCGGGCGACCACGAGAACGCCGTACGCGGTGATCTGACCGGCGAGGCCATCCGGCTGACCCGGCTGGTCCGCGCCCTCCTCCCGGAGGACGGTGAGGTCGCCGGGCTGCTGGCGCTGATGCTGCTGATCGAGGCGCGGCGTACGGCTCGGGTCTCGGCCACCGGGGAGCTGGTCCGGCTCGACGAGCAGGACCGCGGGGCGTGGGATCTCGGACTGATCGCCGAGGGGCACGCGCTGGTGCGCGAGCGGCTCGCCGTGGTCGCCAACGGTGGTCCGCGACCCGGCCGCTATCAGATCCTGGCCGCCATCAACGCCGTCCACACCTCGGTGAGGGACGCCCGCGACACCGACTGGTCCCAGATCGTCGCGCTCTATGACCAGATGATCCGGGTCGACCCCTCGCCGATCGTCCGTCTCAATCGTGCGATCGCCGTCGCCGAGATGGACGGCCCGGAGGTGGCGCTCGCCGAGATCGACCGTCACCTGGGCCCCAGCCTGGACGACTACCACGCCCTCCATGCCACTCGGGCCGACCTGCTGCGCCGGCTGGGCCGCAGCAACGACTCCCGCGCGGCGTACGACCGGGCCATCGAGCTCGCCGAGAACTCGGCCGAGATCGCGCTGCTGACCCGGCGCAGGGACCAGCTCGGACCAAGCTGACCGCCGGATTCGTCCGGAGACAGGAGACGACCAATGCCCGAATACATCGTCGCGTTCAACGACGAGTGGGTGGCCGAGCACACGATGGAGCAGCTACGCGCGAAGCGCGATGCCTCCCTGGCGCTGCTCGACGAGATGAGGGCCGCTGGGGTCTTCGTCTACAGCAACGGCGGGATCGATGCCTCGACCGCCATCTTCAGCGTCGAGGCTGCCGGCGGCGAGCCGGTCTTCACCGACGGCCCGTACGTCGAGACCAAGGAGCATCTCGGCGGTTTCTGTGTCATCGACGTCCCCGACGATGCCGCGGCCCGCCACTGGGCCGGCCGGATGGCGGTCGCACTCGATTGGCCGCAAGAGGTCCACCGGTTCCCGGCGCCGCGGCGCTTCGACGAGTGAGCTCCTGATGAGTCCGACGCTTCGCTGAATCTCGGGAGCAAAGCGTTTCAGGGCGTGGCAGGCTACCCGCATGAGTACGCCTGAGCCGCTTGCCCTGCCCGAGACCGACGCCGCGGAGGCCTGGGTCAGGGAGCGTACGTCGACGACGCTGACCCATGTGCGAGAGCTGGCCGAGCAGCTGCGGACCTCGCCCCCGAGCCGGCCGATCGAGGTGCTGAAGGCTTGGGACGAGCTGTCCCTCGAGCTGGGCTCGCTCGGCGGGCTGGCCGGTCTGCTCGCCAACGTGCACCCCGTGGAGGCGGTCCGCACCGCATGCGAGGACACCGAGGTCGAGGTCGATCGGCTGCGCACCGAGCTCACTCAGGACAAGACGCTCTACCAGGTCTTCGCGGGCCTGTCCGCCGAGCAGACCGCCGCGCTCGACCCGCTCGCCGCCCGGCTCCTGGAGAAGACCCTGCAGGACTTCACCCGGGCAGGCGTCGACCGTGACGACGCCACCCGCACCCGGCTCACCGAGATCAACGAGCGGCTCACCGAGCTCAACCTCGAGTTCTCCCGGGTGACCCGGGACGACGTACGCATCACCACGGCCACTCCCGAACAGCTCGACGGGATGCCCGCCGACTGGCTGGAGGCGCACCCGGTCGACGACAAGGGGCTCGTCGAGATCACCACCGACTACCCGGACGCGCTCCCGGTGCGGATGTTCGTGAAGGATCCGTCCGTCCGCCACGCCGTCACCGTGGCCGGCCTCGAGCGCGGTTGGCCGCACAACGACAAGGTCCTGAAGGAGATGTTCGCGCTGCGCCACGAGCTGGCGAACCTGGTCGGCTTCGAGGACTGGCCGGCGTTCGACGCCGCGGTGAAGATGATCGGCGACGGTCCGGCGATCCCAGAGTTCATCGACAAGATCACCGGCGCCTCAGAGGGGCGGATGAAGCGCGACCTCGAGGTGCTCCTCGACCGCTACGACCGCGACGCCCCGGGAGCCAGCGCCGTCTCCGCGGCCGATGTCCTCTACTACGAGGAGCTGGTGCGGCAGGAGAAGTACGACGTCGACAGCCAGGTGGTGCGTACTTTCTTCGACTTCGCCAAGGTGCATCAGGGCCTGCTGGATGTCACCGGGCGGCTCTTCGGGCTGCGCTACGAGCCGGTCTCCGACGTCGTCACCTGGCACGAGGACGTCAGCGTCTTCGACGTCTACCAGGCCTCGGAGGAGGCCGAGACCAGCGCGCCCCTCGGCCGGATCTATCTCGACCTCCATCCCCGCGAGGGGAAGTACAAGCATGCCGCGCAGTTCGACCTGGCTCCCGGTGTGAAGGGTCGGCAGCTGCCCGAGGGCGTGCTGGTCTGCAACTTCTCCCGCGGTCTGATGGAGCACGATCACGTCGTGACCCTCTTCCACGAGTTCGGCCACCTGATCCACCATGTCCTGGGTGGGCAGGGCGAATGGGCGCGGTTCTCCGGGGTCGCGACGGAATGGGACTTCGTCGAGGCGCCCAGCCAGATGCTCGAGGAGTGGGCCTGGGACGCCGCCGTGCTGCAGACCTTCGCCACCGACGAGTCGGGGACGCCGATCCCCGCCGACCTGGTCGCGCGGATGCGAGCGGCCGACGACTTCGGCAAGGGCTACCAGGCCCGGCAGCAGATGTTCTATGCCGCGATCTCCTACTGGTTCCACAAGGAGCAGCCCGAGGACCTGACCAGGCGCCTCGAGGAGCTCCAGGCGGCGTACTCTCCCTACCCCTACATCGAGGGCACCCATTTCTTCGCCAACTTCGGCCACCTGGGCGGCTACTCCTCGGCCTACTACACCTACATGTGGTCGCTGGTGATCGCGAAGGACCTGTTCAGTGCCTTCGACCAGGACAACCTGTTCGATCCCGAGGTCGCCGGTCGCTACCGCGACCTGGTGCTCGCCCGGGGTGGCGAGAAGGACGCCGCCGACCTCGTCGCGGACTTCCTCGGGCGGCCCTACTCGTTCGATGCGTACGCGGCCTGGTTGATCTCTTAGGGGCAGTTTCGACACGTTTGGCATACCGGGCGCGGTATTATAAGAGATTTCCTTATTTTCGTGTGCTGGAGCGCCAAACTTGCGTACTGGCGTTAACTGGACGAACGTCTCAGGAAGCAGAGGTGCCTGTTGCGTGCATCACTCGGGCTGCTCGTCGATCTCAGGCACCTTCTCCGAAACCCTATTGAGGGGAGAGACACATGGATGCCGTGAAAGACATCGACTGGGTGAATCTCGGTGGCAAAGTGGTCGCCGCGATCGTCATCCTGGTCGTCACCTGGATCATCGCGAAGATCGTCGCCTGGGCGTTCGCGAAGCTGACCTCGAAGATTCCGTTCCTCCAGAAGGCTGGCAGCGACGGGGACACCATCGGCAAGAGCCTCGGTTCCGTGGCCGCCCTACTGGTGTGGCTCTTCGGTCTGATCGCCCTGCTCGACCTGTTCGAGCTCAGCCCTGTGCTGGACCCGATCAAGAGCCTGCTCGACGGCGTGCTGGGCTTCCTGCCCAACGTGATCGGTGCGATCTTCGTCTTCATCATCGGTGCGCTCGTCGCCAAGGTCGTCCGTCAGCTCGTCGAGACCGCGCTCGGTGCGGTCCCGTTCGACAAGTGGATCGGCAGCGGCAGCAAGCTCTCCGACCGCATGGACGCGACGGTGGGAGTGGGCGAGACCGCCGCCACCACCCCGCAGTCTGCTTCGGCCCCGCAGTCGGGCACTGCCGCACAGATCGTCAAGGTCATCGGTCTCGTGCTCTACGCGATCATCATGATCGTGGTGGCCATCGCAGCTCTGCAGATCCTCGGGATCAGCTCGATCTCGCGGCCCGCTGAGCTCATGCTCGCCATGATCCTGGCCGCGATCCCGAAGATCATCGCCGCCGCGATCCTGCTCGGCATCGGCGTGGTCATCGCCCGCTTCGCTGCCGACGTCCTCGGTCAGCTCATCGACGGCCTCGGCTTCGACCGGGCGCTCCACTCCATGGACGTGCTGCCGCAGGGCCAGAGCGCGACCCCGATCGTCACCAAGGTGATCCAGGTCGGCATCGTGCTCTTCTTCGCCGTGATGGCGGCGCAGATGCTGGAGTTCCCGCAGATCACCAGGTTCATCTCCGAGGTGCTCGAGCTCGGTGGCCGGGTCGTCTTCGGTGGTGCGATCATCGCCGCCGGTGTCCTGATCGCCACGGTGCTCGCGAAGATCGTCCCGGGATCGGTCTCGCAGATCCTGAAGTACGCCACGATCGTGCTGTTCGTCGCGATCGGGCTGAGCTTCATGGGCCTGGCCGACTCGATCATCAACCTCGGCTTCGGTGCCGTGGTCGTCGGTGGTGCCGCAGCCGCGGCGCTCGCCTTCGGCCTGGGGGGTCGCGACGCGGCTGCCCGGCAGCTCGAGCGGATGCAGTCCGAGGGTGGTGGCGCGCGTGCTGCGACCACCGCGACGACGCCCCCGACCCCGCCGACGACCCCGCCGCCGCCCCAGACGCCTGGCGTCTGATCGCAGCGACGACCTCAGGGTCTGGCTCAGGGAGCCCCCGGATTTCCGGGGGCTCCCTCCTATTTGCTTGAAAGCGGGCGATCAGCCACGTAAGATCACGATATATCGCGAAGGAACGCGATCTAATCTTCCGAAAGAGAGAACCCAATGACGTACAACAACAGCAACCCTTGGGGTGAGTGGATCGACCAGATGGGTCGAGAGTTCGGCAAGGGCGGCCCGCGCCGCTCCCACGGTTGGCAGGGTGGTCCCGGCTGGGGCGGCCCGGGCTGGCAGGGCGGCGGGCCGCACGGTCGCGGTCGCGGACCCGCCGGCCCGCCGCCGTGGATCGCGGCGCTGCTCGGTTTCGACAACCAGCCCCCGCAGCGGCCCGGTCCCCGGGTCCGTCGGGGCGACGTACGCTCCGCGATCATCTATGTGATGGCCGAAGCGGCCGAGCAGGCCCAGGTGATCAACGGCTACCAGGTGATCCAGCAGATCTCCGAGCGCAGCTCGGGTGAGTGGCGACCGAGCCCCGGCTCGGTCTACCCGACCATCCAGCAGCTCGAGGACGAGGGACTCGTCGAGTCCGACGACGAGCACGGTCGCCGGGCGATCCGGTTGACCGCCGCCGGCAAGGCCTACGCCGTCGAGCACAGCGACGAGCTGGCCGCCGTGTGGAAGCCGTTCGACAAGGCCGTCGACAACGCCCGCGAGCAGAGCCGCGGCGGCCGCGGGCAGGGCATGGGTGACCTGGCCGGCTTCGGCATCCTCGGCGGCGAGCTCGCCCAGGTGCTCCCGGCCGTGTGGCAGCTCGCCACCTCCGGCACCGACCCCCAGCGTCAGGCCGCCGCGGACATCCTCGCCGACACCCGACGCAAGCTCTACGGCCTCCTGGCCGCCGGCGACGACGAGGCCGTTCCTGGTGAGGGCACCGTCACCGCCCAGCAGGTCGACGAGGTCGAGGAGACCGAGGACGACGGTCCCGGCCCCGACCCGAAGGCCTGATGCCTTCGCTGGTCGAGGCCTCTTCGCGCGGGACTTCCCCACGCTGACGCAGGTTCCCCACGCTCCGGAGCGTGGGGAACCTGCTCATTTGTGGGGGACCGTCTTCATCCGTGGGGAGACTGACGGCCAGTTGCCGTCCACACCTTGTGCTCGGGATCGGGTTATCCACAGGTCTCCGATTCGGGCTTCTGTCGGAGCTGCCTCGCGCTGATGCTGATGCCATGAGGTCACTGCGCCAGATCACCAAGAAGGCCGGGTTCTTCACGCGCACCGAAGCCCTTGCCGCCGGCTGCACCATCAACGACATTCGCACTGCGGTGCGCCTCGGGGAGTGGCACCGCCTGCGCAAGGGCGCATACGTCTTCGCCGACGAATGGGCGCCCCTCGGGCACGTCTCCAGGCACTGGCTCCGTACGCGAGCGGCGGTTGGTGCGCTCGGCGCCAGCGTTGCCGTCAGCCATGCGAGCGGGGTGATCGCGCACGCCATCGACGACTGGCAGTTGGACCTGACGCGGATCCACGTGACGCGGCTCGATGGCCGCTCGGGAAGAATCATCGGCGACGTCGTGCAACACGAACGCGGCAAGGGTGACCTCGAGATCCGCAACGTCGCCGGCATCCGGGTGCTCGAGCCGCAGCGGTGCGTGCTCGAGGCGGCGGTTCACCTCGACCCCGAGGCCGCCTTCTGCCTCTTGGAGTCGGGGCTGCGTTCGAAGCAGTTCGATCGCAGCGATCTGGAGACGGCGTACGCCGCATTGCACGCTCGGCATCGGATGGGCCGACTGCAACCACTGGTCGCCACGGCGGGGGCGCAGTCGGGATCAGTGGCCGAGTCGCGCGCTTCGTGGATCTTCGACCGAGCCGGACTTCCGCGGCCGGAACAGCAGTGGGAGGTTCGGCGCGCGGACGGCAGTGTCGTAGGCGTCGTCGACTGGGTCTGGCACGAGTGGCGGCTGATCGTGGAGTTCGACGGCAAGGTGAAATACTCCGGCAAGTTCGGTCAGACCGGCACCGACGCCCTCTTCGCCGAGAAGAAGCGTGAGGACGAGATCCGTGAGCTCACCGGCTATCGCGTCCTCCGCCTGACCTGGGAGGACCTGGCAGACCCCGCCCGCATCATCGCGCGCATCCGAGCGATGTCTCGCGCCGCGAGCTGAAGCCCACTGTTGTGCGCAGTTCCCCACGCCAAAGTAGGTTCGCCACGCTCCGGACCTTGGGGAACCTACGCGATCGTGGGGAGATGTGCGGAGGAGTGGGGAGTCGCGAAGTTGGCCACCATCACCGGACACGGAGCGTACTGTGCCTGGGGTGAGCGAGATCCTGATCAACGTGCGCGGATCACACAGTGTCGAGGTGCCGCCGGAGGTCGGGGTGGTGCACGCGGAGGTGCGGTTCGCCGGGGCATCGCCTGAGGTCGTGCTGGACCGGCTACGGCACGGCGTGGCGAGGGTGCGCGAGAGGCTGGAGCAACTCGAGAGCGACGGCGCCGTCGATCGGGTCGTCATCCAGCAGGCGCGGACGTCCATCGACCGGGATGGACCCAAGGGCCGAGACTGGCTGAAGGTGGTGCATCGCGCCACGGTCTGGTTCTGGGCCGACTTCGTCGACTTCGAGGAGCTTGGCGTGTGGGTCGGCCGGAGCGCCACCGAAGAGGGCGTCCAGGTGCGCGACGTCTCCTGGCGGCTGGCGAAAGAGACTCAGCTGAACGCCGAGCGCGAAGTCCGCCAGGAGGCGGTCCGTCAGGCCAAGGTGCGCGCGCAGGACTACGCGGACGCGCTCGATCTGGGCCCGGTCTCCGTGCGCAGCATCAACGATGTCGGCTTCCACCGGGACGTCGCGTACGCCTCGATGGCCGTCGGCCCGGAGGTCGAGCTCGCGCCTGAGCTGGCCTTCGACCCCGACGACATCACGGTTTCCGCCGAGGTCGAGGCGGCGTTCGCGGTCGGCTCCTAGCCGACCGATCAGAGGCTGTCGAGGTGGTCGACCACATGGCGGTGGCCGACGGTCTCGTAGCCCACGATGGTGACGACCGGAGCCAGAGCCACGACCACGAGACACCAGGCCACCGGCACGCCGGCGATCGCCATCACGACGCTCGCGATCAGCACGGCCGCGGTGAGGCCGAGCAGGAGCAGGTGGAACGGGTCGAGCACGCGCATGAACAGGTTGTAGAGGAGGTAGAGGACCAATGCGAACGCCCCGACGGGAAGGGCCACGGACAGGACCACGCCCACCTCGCTCAGCCCGGATTCGCCCTCCAGCATGTAGGCGGCCACGTGCAGGCCGGCGCCGGTCGCCGCGATCGAGGCGAAGACCAGGATGTGCATGTAGCCCCACAGGAACGAGCGGTCGCGGCGACGCTCGAGCATGTCGGCCCACGGGATGGTGAAGTAGGTCCACCACTGGCCGAAGGTCAGGCCGATGCCGGCGGCGAGCAGCAGGACCGCGCCGAGGCTCCAGCCCAGGTCCGGCTCGTTGACGATCGCCGACATCACCGCGACGGTGCCGATCACGCCCTCACCAAGGGTGATGATCGTCAGCAGGCCGTAGCGCTCGGCGATGTGGTCGGCGTGCCAGGGAGTGCCGCCGAAGCGGCGCTCGGCCAGGAATGGCCCCGTCAGCTCGATCACCAGCGGCACCACCATCGCCGCGAACGCGACCGGCACGCTCAGCGGCAGCACTGCGATCACGCACCAGAGCACCTGCGCGATGAGGATGGTGGCGAGATAGACCCGGTGTGCGCTCCGCCGCGCCGGATCTTGGCGCCACGCGCGAAGCCACTGGCCGCACAGCGCGATCCGCATGACGACGTACCCGGCGATCACGATCTCGTTGTGGAGACGGTGGCCCTCGTGGACGCTCTCGAACATCTCCGGCAGACCGAGCGCCATGATGATCACGCCCACCATCTGCACCATCGTGAGCAGGCGGAACGCCCAGTCGTCGGTGTCGTAGGCCGAGGCCATCCAGGAGTAGTTGATCCACGCCCAGCAGATCGCGAACGAGGCGAAGCAGAACGCCGCGATCCCTGCCGCGACGTGTCCCTCCGCGAGCTGATGGGCCAGCTCGTTGCCGCTCACCCCGAAGGCCACGACGAAGGTGAGGTCGAAGAGCAGCTCCAACGGAGTCGCGCTCCGATGCGCTTCGTGCGGGTCGCGTCCGTTCATCTGGCGCAGGCGGCTGGGTGCAGTCATCCAGGTGAGGATAGATCCTCACCGCGTACGTTTCGTGGCACGAGCGCGATCCGCGCCGACGTGGCGGATCGCGCAGCCACCGCGGTCCGTCGGAAATGGGGCTACTTGGTGGTCGCGCCGAGGTGGGCGTCGAGGCTCTCGGCCGAGAGCAGATGGTTGATGACCACGGCGGCACAGCCGACCATGCCCGTGGAGTCGGCGTGGGTGGAGGGGACGAAGGTCAGGTCGCGGGTGGCCAGCGCGGTGGAGCGGGAGTAGACGGTCTCGCGTACGCCTGCGGTGTAGAGGTCGAAGGCACCGGCCATGTCGCCACCGATGACGACGACCTCGGGATTGAGCAGGTTGATCGCGATCGCCAGCACCTCGCCGAGCTGGCGTCCGGCCTCGCGCAGCAGGCCCCGGGCGATGGCATCGCCGGCGAGCGCCGCGGCGACCAGGTCGCGGATGTGACCGGCCGAGACGCCGGAGTCGACCAGGCCCTGGGTCAGCGCCCAGCCTGCTGCGACCGTCTCCAAGCAGCCGGTCGCCCCGCATCGGCAGGGGCGGTCGCCGGCCGACTCGACGCGGGTGTGCCCGATCTCGCCGACGGCACCGGCGTGCCCGCGCAGCACCCTGCCGTCGGCGATGACCGCCAGGCCGAGGCCGGTCGACGCCTTCACGACGAGCGCATCGCGCGGGTGCAGCCCGCTCCCGAACAGCTCGGCCGTGGCCAGTGCGTCGGTGTCGTTGACGAGCACCAGCGGCCCGTCGGTGAGGCGGTCGAAGTAGGGGGCGAGCGGGACGCCGTCCCAGCCCCGCATGACCGGTGAGTCGACCGAGACCAGCCGGTCGGGATCGACCACGCCGGGAAGGCTCATGCCGACGCCGAGCACCGGCGGCTCGATGCCCTCCAGCAGCCGCTCGAGCCGGTCGGCGACATCGGGCATGAGGTCGTCGGCGGCGATGCCGACCGCGTGGTCGCGCGTGTCGCCGGCGAGCTCGCGGCCGTCGAGGTCGAAGACGGCGAGCTGGCTTCGGGAGCGTCCGATCGCCACCGCCAGGACGACCCCGGCGTCGGCGTTGAAGCTCAGTGAGCCCGGAGGGCGGCCGCCGGTCGAGGCGAGCTCCTCGCCGGTGAGGATCAGTCCGGCGTCCACGAGGGCGGAGACCCGAGAGACCACGGCCGTACGCGACAGCCCGGTCGTCTTCTGCAGATCGCTGCGAGTCAGGGCGCGGCCGGAGCGCACCAGGGCGAGTACGTCGGCGGTGGTGGTGGAGTCGGGCATGGGGGAAGCGTACGCCACTTATGTCTTTTGTGTACCAAAGAATTACTTGTATCGATCCAAAGATCGTGTCATCGTGTGCGGAAGCACACAGCCTTTGGAGGACCCGTGACTGCCGTTTCCCCGACCGTCGCCGACGTCACCGCTCGACTCGTCGAACGTTCCGCTGCCACCCGGGCCGACTACCTGGCCCGCATAGCGGCCGCCCGGGCGACAGGTCCGGCCCGTGGCCGGCTCGCCTGCAGCAACCTGGCCCACGGGTTCGCGGCCTCCACCGCACCGGAGAAGGCCGAGCTCAAGATGGTCAGCCCCGCGGCGAAGCCCAACGTCGCGATCGTGACCTCCTACAACGACATGCTCTCCGCACACGCGCCGTACGAGACCTACCCGCCGCTCCTCAAGGCCGCCGTCATGCGGGCCGGCGGGCTGGCGCAGGTCGCCGGCGGCGTGCCCGCGATGTGCGACGGGATCACCCAGGGCCGCGACGGCATGCAGGTCTCCCTCTTCTCGCGCGACGTGATCGCGATGTCGGCCGGGATCGCCCTCTCGCACGACATGTTCGACGCGGCGCTGATGCTCGGCGTGTGCGACAAGATCGTCCCGGGCCTGTTGATCGGCGCCCTCTCGTTCGGCCACCTGCCGACCGTCTTCGTGCCGGCCGGTCCGATGTCCTCGGGCCTCCCCAACAATGAGAAGGCCCGAGTCCGACAGCGGTACGCAGCGGGCGAGGCGACCCGTGAGGAACTGCTCGAGGCCGAGGCCGCCAGCTACCACTCGCGCGGCACCTGCACCTTCTACGGCACCGCCAACTCCAACCAACTGCTGATGGAGGTGCTCGGCCTGCACCTGCCGAGCTCGTCGTTCGCCTCGCCGGACACCCTGCTGCGCGCCGCGCTCAACCGCGCCGCCGCCGCACGTGCCACCGAGCTGGCGCTCACCGGTGGCCCCGGCATCGGCGAGATGATCGATGAGAAGTCGATCATCAACGCCTGTGTCGCGCTGCTCGCCTCGGGTGGCTCCACCAACCACACCCTCCACCTGGTCGCCATCGCCCGCGCCGCGGGGATCCAGCTGACCTGGTCCGACATCTCCGACCTGTCCCCGGTGGTCCCGCTGCTCAGCCGGATGTACCCCAACGGCTCCGCCGACGTGAACCACTTCCACGCGGCCGGCGGTGTCAGCTTCCTGATCCGCACGCTGCTCGAGGCCGGCCTGCTCCACGAGGACGTCACCACGATCCTCGGTCTGGGGCTGTCGACCTACACCCAGGAGATGCGACTCACCCGCGACGGTGAAGTGGAGCTGGTCGAGGGTGCCCCGGTCTCCGGCGACCTCGACGTGCTGCGCCCGGCCGACGACCCGTTCTCGCCCGACGGCGGCCTGCGGATGCTGACCGGCGAGCTCGGCACGGCCGTCATCAAGACCTCGGCGGTCGCGCCGGAGCACCGGGTGGTCTCCGCGCCTGCGATGGTCTTCGACGACCAGGCCGACTTCCTCACCGCCTTCTCCGAGGGGCGACTCGACGGCCGAGACTTCGTCGCGGTGCTGCGCTACCAGGGTCCAGCGGCCAACGGGATGCCGGAGCTGCACAAGCTCACCCCGGCTCTCGGCGTGATGCAGGACCGCGGCCAGCAGGTCGCGATCGTCACCGACGGTCGGATGTCCGGGGCATCAGGGAAGGTCCCCGCGGCCATCCACCTCACTCCCGAGGCCGCGCTCGGCGGACCGCTCGCCCGGGTCCAGGACGGTGATGTGATCACTGTCGACGCCGTCGCGGGCACGCTGACGATCGCGGTCGACGCGGACGAGTTCGCGCACCGCCCGACGACCGGTCGGGCACCGCTCGACGCCGAGTGGCGAGGCACCGGCCGCGAGCTCTTCGCGGCCTTCCGGGCTACCGTCGGGTCGGCCGACACCGGCGCTTCCGTCTTCCCCTTCGCTCCCGTTCAGCAGAGCCCGTCCTCCCAGGAGACCCCCGTCCATGTCTGACCTCACCTCCACCGACCTGCTCGACCTCTCCCCGGTGATCCCGGTCGTCGTCGTCGAGACCGTCGACCAGGCGGTCCCCGTGGCCCGCGCCCTCGCCGAGGGTGGTGTGCCCCTGGTCGAGTTGACCCTGCGTACGCCGGCGGCTCTCGACGCGATCCGGGCCATCGCAGCAGAGGTGCCCGAGGTCGTGATCGGCGCCGGCACCGTGACCACTCCCGCGCTCGCGAAGGAAGCCGCCGCCGCCGGGGCCCAGTTCCTGGTCTCGCCGGGGGCCACGCCGACGCTGCTCGGCGCGATGCGCGACACCGGACTGCCGTTCCTGCCGGGCACGGCCACCGTCTCCGAGGCCATCGCTGTGCTCGAGACCGGCCACACCGCGATGAAGTTCTTCCCGGCCGAGGCCTCCGGCGGTGTGAAGTTCCTGGGGTCGCTGGCATCGGTGCTGCCCGACGTACGTTTCTGCCCCACCGGTGGCATCTCGCTCGCCACCGCCCCCAGCTACCTCAGCCTCGGCAACGTCGGCTGTGTCGGCGGCTCCTGGCTCACCCCCGCCGACGCGCTCGGTTCCGGCGACTGGGACCGCGTCACCGCGCTCGCAGCCGCCACCGCCGCGCTCCGCTGATATCGCCGAGTCGGCGCATCTGTCCCGAAAAACCACGCCGAGTCGGCGCGTTCGAACGCGCCGACTCGGCGTGGTTCTCGGTCAGAACGCGCCGGGTCAGCGGTAGAGGAGGTACTGACGGCGGGTCGCGTCGAACGCTGCCAGCTCTTCCCGCCAGGCCGCTTCGACCTCGTCGCCGGTGGCGCCGGCGTCGATCTGCGTACGCATCCTGGTCGATCCGGTGAGCTTGTCGATCCAGAACGGGCGAACCGTGTCCCACGAGTCCTGGCGCCAGGCGAACTCGGGGTAGAGCGCCTTCGCGGTGACCAGCATCTCGACACCGGAGCGGACCGGGTCGAAGCGGTCGTGGTCCTGGATGGTGACCTGCACGCCGCCGCACACCTTGCCGGCGTGCTTGTTGACCGACGGGTTGAAGTAGGCCTCCCGGAAGGTGACCCCCGGAAGCTCGGCCGCCTCCAGCGCCTCGGCCCAGCGGTGGTCGACGAACGGCGCCCCGATCAGCTCGAACGGCTTGGTGGTGCCGCGCCCCTCGGAGAGGTTGGTGCCTTCGAACATGCAGGTCCCGGGATAGGCCAGCGCCGTGTCGGAGGTGGGCATGTTGGGGCTCGGCAGGACGAAGTCCAGCCCGGTGTCGGCGAACAACGTCTTCCGCTTCCAGCCGGAGACCTGCACGATGTCGAGCTGGGCCAGGCGCCCGCCTGCGTGCTCCTCGAGGAGCTCGCCGTCGAAGTACCGGGCGAGCTCGCCGACCGACATCCCGTGCTGCTGGACGATCTCGCGCGCACCGACACCCGAGGTGTACGCCGCGGTCATCATCGGGCCGCGAGCCGTCCCGCCGACGGGGTTGGGCCGGTCGAGGACCACGAAGCGCTTGTCGGTCGCCACGGCCGCCTGCATCGCCGTCCACATCGTCCAGATGTAGGTGTAGAACCGGGCGCCGACGTCCTGGATGTCGAAGACGACGGTCTCCACGTCCGCTGCCGTGAACAGCTCTTTCATCTTCGTGACGTTCGCGCCGTACGCGTCATAGACGGTCAACCCGGTGCGCTCGTCGACGAATGTGCCCTCGGAACCCCCGGCCTGCGCGGTGCCGCGGAAGCCGTGCTCCGGACCGAAGACCCCGGCGATCTGAACCGCGCCGGACTCGTGCATCTCGTCGACGATGTTGCGCAGGTTGCGAAGTACGCCGGTGGGGTTCGTGATGATGCCCACCCGTTCGCCCGCCAGCGTCGACCAGCCATCGGCCGCCGCGCGATCGGCGCCGGTGGTGACCACTCGACCGGGGCCGACCGGCGAGGCAGGCTCGACGGAGGCACCCGCCGGGCCGGTGAGGAAGGGAGCTGCGGCGGCGCCGACCGCGGCAGCACCGAGCAGGCGGCGTCGGTCGAACCGGGGAACTTCTCTGTTCATGGGGGACTCCTGTGCCGGGTGTGAGGATCACTTGCAGGCTAGTCCTGGCCGCACGGGTTGGGAGGCGATTTGTCCAGGTCCCGTAGACCGTGGGCGCCAGACATTTGCGTCGCCCTGGAGATTCCCCGGGACATTTGCGCCGAATCGGCGTGAATTGGCGGGACATTTGCGCCGGGTCGAGTGACGGGGGCACGTCGAGTGCGGCGTCAGGCCTCGGCGCAAAGTCTCGTCAACGGGTGCCAATCAGCGGTTCTGGCGGATAGCTCGAAAGTTTTCGAGATAACTGCAACGTCGCGGCGTCGAGGTACGTAACAAGTACTGAAGGGTCTGATCCGGACCGAACTCGGGAGCGTCCATGTTGGGCAATGAGGCTGTGATGGCTCGCCATGCCGGACATACAGCTGCGCCCGAGCGCGATGGTGACGAGCAACGGATCCAGGCGAGCGGCAGGACGCCGGGGGGCGTCGTTCGAATGGATCTACCACCGGGCGTGAGGCCGGCGAGTCGTCCAAGACCGCCGATCCGCCCGGTCCGATGGGTGGGGCTGTGAGTGTGACCAGGAACGCGCTCGCTCCGCCCTGCGGGACCCCGTCCGTGTCCGCCATGATTCCCGGTGCGCTCGGGCGCCGGGTGTGGACGCTGACGGGGTCCCGCCTTCCTGCACCGTCCGAGTCCCTTCATCCGGAAGGACTCGGAATCCTGCGGCCCAGGCCGCGCACTCACTCAGGAGAACGCAATGAGCTCGAAGGTCCTCGGGGGACTTCGACGGTCGGTGGCGGTGACCCTCGTGGCTGGTGGCTTCATGGTCGCGAGTGCGGGGATCGCCTGCGCCGACTCGCACTCTGTCCAGCATGCTGACGGTCCGGTCACGTCGCTGCCCGGGTCGGAGCAGATCAAGGCTCCGGACCGCGGGCCGGTGGGTCCGGTGACGATCTCGGGAGCGGCCGCCCGGAACGACGGGGCGGTGACGGTCACGACCGATGGGACGACGGTGGTCGTCAGTGGTCGGGCGCACCTCGAGTCTCCGATCGGCGAAGCCGCCAGCCGCGGTGTCGTCCACCATGACGACACCAGGGCGCCGCTGGGTGGCGGTCGTGGTCTCGATCTAGGCGCGGACCAGGTCGGTTTCGCAGGGGGAGCGACTGGCGACGGTTCGTCTGTGGACGTCGTCGGCACAGGTCGCATCGGGGCCGAGAAGCACTACAACATCCCCGGCTCGCGCTGAGCGATGCGCGCCTGAGACGCGTCGGGGCCACCGGGAATCATCCCGGTGGCCCCGACGTGGGTCAGTCAGCTCGACCTCGAGGTCAGGAAGCGTCGTTCTTGATCGCGGAGATGTCGAACTCCAGCTTGATCTTCTCGGAGACGAGCACGCCGCCGGTCTCGAGAGCGGCGTTGAAGGAGAGCCCCCAGTCGGTGCGGTTGATCGCGACGGCGCCCTCGAAGCCGACGCGGGTGTTGCCGAACGGGTCCTTGGCGGAACCGGTCTGCTCGAAGGGGACGGTGACCGACTTGGTGGTGCCCTTGATGGTCAGGTCGCCGGTGACGTTCCAGGTCTCGCCGTCGAACTCGACCGCGGTCGACTCGAAGGTGATGTTGGGGTGCGCCTCGTTCTCGAAGAAGTCGCCCGAGAGCAGGTGACCGTCGCGGTCGGCGTTGCCGGTGTCGACGGAGGCAGCCTTGATCGTGAGCGAGACCTTGGACTTGGCCGGCTCGGCGGTGTCGATCGTCGCGGTGCCTTCGAAGTCCTTGAACGAGCCCCGGACGGTGGTCACCATCGCGTGGCGCGCCGAGAAGCCCAGACGGGTGTGGGCGACGTCGAGGGTGTAGTCACCTGAGATGTCCTCGATGGCGGCGGTCGGGGTGTCGAACTCGGTCTCGGCGGTCGCCGTGTCCTTCTTGCTGAAAATGCCCATGACGGGTGCGCTCCTGGAAGAATTGGTTGAAACTGCAATCATCATAACGGAGAGATCTCGCCCAATGTTCCCGCTCTCGTGGGCTTTCCTGACGACTGCGGAAAATTGGTTGCAGTGACAACGCTATCCCTAAACGACCGAGGCCCGCTTCCCTCTCGGGAGCGGGCCTCGTAAACGTTGAGCGGCTGTCAGGCAGCGTGACGAGTGGACGCGGGCGCACTGACTTCGACCCAGCGGGCCTCCATGTGCTTACGGCCGCGGCGGTCGACGACGGGAAGCCAACGGAGCTCGAGCTTTCCGGTCACGTTATTTCCTTTCATCAGACACCTCCTGTTCACCTTGTGTTCGCCTAAGGTACCGCACCCCCACCCGAATGTCCAAGTAGTCGGCCGGGAGGGGTGTCGTGCCCCACTGGGCTACCCGAAACAGGGCCCTGCCTGCTCGCAGTGCCCCACTTGAGCTTCAAGAGCCAGTTTCTGCCCGAAATCGGGCAGGAATTTGAACTCGATCCGAGGGTGGCCCACAGTGGAGGGCGTGAAGGCCGAGCAAGCGCTGATCGACCACCTGGTCGCCACGACGGGGCTTCCACCCACGGAGGTGGCCAGGGTGATCGAGGACGTGGTGGCGTACTTCGACGAACCGGTCGAGGCCTACGTACGCCGCCGGCATGCGCAGCTGAAGACCTATGGGGCGAAGAACGACGCGATCTTCGCGTTGCTCGCGGAGGAGCTTCGGTCGCGGGTCGTCGCCGCTCCGCGGCTGACCGAACGGCAGCTGCGACGGCTCATCTACGGATAGAACGGACAAAGACACATGTGCGGAATCGTCGGCTACATCGGACCCCAGCAGGCTGCCGGCCTGCTCACCGAGGGGCTGGCCCGGCTGGAGCACCGCGGCTATGACTCGGCCGGCGTCGCGGTGCTGGGCAGCAGGCTGCAGGTGGTGAAGAAGGCCGGCCGCGTACGCGATCTGGTCGATGCGCTGCCGAAGCGGTTCGCCGGCAAGGTCGGCATCGGCCACACCCGGTGGGCGACCCACGGTCCGGCCAACGACACCAACGCGCATCCGCACGTCTCCGCCGACGGGCGGGTGGCCGTCGTCCACAACGGGATCGTCGACAACGCAGCCTCCCTGCGGGAGCGGCTCACCGAGGCGGGTGTCGAGCTGGCCAGCGACACCGACACCGAGGTCTTCGCCCATCTCATCGGCCTGTCGACCGCGGACACTCTGGAGGCCAAGGTCGTCGACGCTCTCTCCCAGGTCGAGGGCACCTGGGGGCTCGCCGTCGTGCACGCCGACTTCCCCGACCGCATGGTCGTGGCCCGCAACGGCTCGCCGCTGATCGTCGGTGTCGGCGACGGGGAGATGTACGTCGCCTCCGACCTGGCGGCAGTCGTACGCCACACCACCACTGTCGCTCACCTCGACGACGGCGAGCTGGCGACCGTCACCGCGACCGGTTTCACGACCTTCCGCCAGGACCTGACGACGACCACCACGACGGCTCGCGAGGTCGACGTGGACCCGTCGGCGTACGAGTACGGCGAGCTCGACGGCGAGCCGCGGATGTTCACCGAGATCCACGAGCAGCCCTCGAGCGTCGAGCGGGCGCTGCGTGGCCGGCTCGACGAGCGGTTCGGCACCGCCCACCTCGGCGGCCTCAACCTCGACCCGCGCGAGCTGCGCGCCATCCGCCGGGTGAAGATCCTCGGCTGCGGGTCTGCCTACTACGTCGGCCAGATGGGCGCCGGGCTGATCGAGGAGCTGGCCCGGGTCCCGGCCGATGCCGAGGCGGCCTCGGAGTTCCGCTACCGCAACCCGATCATCGAGCCCGACACCCTCTACGTCGCCGTCTCTCAGTCCGGCGAGACGATCGACACCCTGCTCGCCGTCCAGGAGATCAAGCGCAAGGGCGGTCGAGTCCTGGGCGTGGTCAACGTCGTCGGCTCCGCGATCGCGCGGGCGGTCGACGGCGGCATCTACCTGCACGCCGGTCCCGAGATCGCGGTCGCCTCGACCAAGGCGCTCACCAACATGTACGTCGCCTTCTCGCTGCTGGCGCTCCAGCTGGGCCGCGTACGCGACCTCTCGATCGCCGACGGGAAGCGGCTCATCGCCGGCCTGCAGGCGCTGCCGACCCAGATCGAGGAGATCCTCAAGAGCGAGTCGCACCTGGAGGAGATCGCCGCGCGCCTGGCCGAGGCTGAGTCGATGTTCTTCGTCGGTCGTGTACGCGGCTACCCGGTCGCTCGCGAAGGAGCCCAGAAGCTGAAGGAGATCTCCTATCGGCACGCCGAGGCGTACCAGACCTCCGAGCTCAAGCACGGTCCGCTCGCGCTGATCTCCGAGTCGGTGCCGACCGTGGCGATCGTGCCGAAGGACGAGCTGACCGACCGCAACGTCGCGGCCCTGCACGAGATCAGCGCCCGGCGCGGGCCCCTGGTCGTCGTCACCCACCCCGACGTCGACCTCGGCGAGCTCGACGCGCTGCGCGTCGACGTACCCAAGAACGAGGTCGAGCTCGACCCGATCCTGATGACGATCCCGCTCCAGCTGATCGCCTTCCATGCGGCCAAGGCCCTCGGTCACGACGTCGACAAGCCCCGGAACCTGGCTAAATCGGTGACGGTGGAGTGACGTGGCCCCCTAGGGTTCGGCCATGCGTCTGCGTGCCATCAACATCCACCCGGTGAAGTCGACAGCGATCCGGCCGGTCAGGGAGGCGTACGTCGGGAGGGCCGGGCTGGTCGGTGACCGCGAGTGGATGATCGTCGACGGTCACGGGGAGCTGGTCTCGGCGCGGGAGATCCGCGAGCTCTTCAGCATCGTCGCCGACACCCCGGCGACGGGCGGCAGCGCCGACCTGCGGCTGAGCGCGCCCGGGCACCCGGCGATCGAGGTGGCGCTCCCGACCGAGGGCGTACGCGACATCACGATGTTCAAGCAGGTGAAGATGCGCGCCCGCCCGGCCGGGCGCGAGGCCGACGCGTGGTTGCGTCGCGTGCTCGACCGCGAGGACGTGTCGCTGGTGTGGTGCCACGACCCGTTCCAGCGGGTGCTCAAGGCCAAGGACGGTTTCAGCGTCACGGATCACGCGACCTTCCAGGACGATTCGCCGGTCTCGCTGATCACCGATGCCTCGGTCGCCGCGATCCACGGTTGGAGCCCGGAGAGGATCACCGTCGAACGGTTCCGGCCGAGCCTGGTCGTCGAGGGAGCGGAGAAGGCCTTCGCGGAGGATGGTTGGAGCGAGGTCGCCATCGGGCCGGTCCGCCTCCGGATGATCACGCCGGTGTCCCGCTGTGTCATGACCACGATCGATCCGGAGACCCTGGAGAAGGGGAAGGACCCGCTGCGTACGCTCGCAGCCCACCGCAAGTGGGACGGCAAGGTCTGGGCGGCGGTGCATCTCGTCGTCGCTCATCCCGGCGAGATCGCGGTCGGTGACGAGGTCATCGTCTCCTGAGTCCACCACCCCGAGTAGTCAGTTCCTGACGCCGAGAGGTCGACTCTCCCGTGAGATGACCGTGATGCGACGACGTGCGAATCAGAACTGGGTCAGCGTGCATTGGTGCTGGCCAGGGCGGCATTTGCCCCGCCTGTTGATGGATTTGCGGACCAGTTACTGATCGCTCTGCCGACTCGTTTCGGCGTGCGACGGTCGATGCTCTTCGCCGGCCCGCGACAATCGGCACCGTGACATCAAGGTGAGTTCTTGTAACCGGAGCGAATCGTGGGTTCGGCGCTGCCGTTGTGGAGGTCTTTGCCGCGGCCGATTGGGATGTTATCGGTGTCTCACGTGCAGGTGGGGTCGTTGGCTCTCGCGGACGGCAGGCAGTCTGGGATGTGACTGACGATGACGTTGTTGCACTGACCGAGGTGCTTCGGGATGATCCGCTGGACCTGTTGATCAACAACGCTGGAACAGGGACGCCAGGTACGCCGCTCGACGACGTGGACATCCAGGCGTTGTTGGAGGTCTGCGACGTCAACGTCGGTGGAGTCATCCGTGCGACGCGAGCGGTCCTGCCCAACCTGCGTGCCGCGACAGATCCGCTCGTCATCAACGTGAGCTCGCGTCTGGGCTCGGTTCACGACCAGCGCGCGGGCGGTGGCGTTCTATGAGCGGTCGGGGTGGCGTACGACTGCTGATCTGAAGTCGCAGATCGACTCTCGGCGGGTTGAGCGGCGGCTCGAGATGGTGGTCTGAGTCGACTCGCCGTCGGCGACGAGGTCGTCGTCTCCTGAGTCCGCAGGGGCCGGATCAGGGCAGCGGTCGGCCTTCCCAGAGGGCTGACACCGGGACCGCCGCGAGGCGGTCGCCGAATGGGCGGACCTCCGACCCCAGGTAGAGCACGTAGCCGGCGCGGAACTTCTCGCCGTACTTGTCACGCATCCAGGCCAGATGCTTGAACGAGTCGGTTTTGGCGGTCGCGCTGGCCTTGACCTCGATGGCGACGATGCTGCCGTCACGCTTGGTGAGGACGAAGTCGACCTCGCGGCCCTCCCGATCTCGAAAGTAGTTGAGGTTCGCTCGCGCGGTGCTGGTGGTGAGCTGGCGGGTGAGCTCGGTGAAGACGAGGGTCTCGACGAGCTGGCCGGCCTGCGGGTGTCCGGGCTCGGCGACGCTCTCGTCGACCCCCAGCAGGGACGCGGCCAACCCCGAGTCGGTCACGTAAGCCTTGGGGGTCTTGATCAGCCTAGAGCTGAGATTGGTAGACCATGCTGGAAGCCGGGCCGCGAGGAACACGATCTCGAGGTAGTTGAGGTAGTCGCGCACGGTGTTCTGTGCGAGATTCAGGCTCTTCGCCAGGTCGCCCTGAACCAGTTGGCCACCGGAGCGTGCTGCGACCAGGCCCAGCAACTGTGGCACGGCGCTCGCGTTGCGGATGTCGGCGAAGCTCGCCACGTCGCGCAGCGTCACCGTCGAGACGTAGGAGTCGAACCAGGCATCGCGGACGGACTCGGGGACACGGATCGCCTCGGGGTAGCCACCTGATCGGATCAGTTCGAAGTAGTCGTCCCGGCCCCAGGTCGAGACCAGGTCGCGAGACGCGAACGTCGCGGGGTCGAAGAGGGCCGCGGGCGTGTCGGCGACTGAGCCGGTGCGTTCGGCGGCACTCAACGGCCACAGGTCGAGGAAGACAGCACGGCCTGCCAATGACTCCGAAAGAGTCGGGACGGTCAGGAACCTGGACGACCCGGACAGGATGAACTGGCCCGGTGAGTTGTCATTGTCGGCGCACTCCTTGATGGCCAGAAGGAGATCATTTCCGCCTCGTTGGACCTCGTCGATGACCCGAGGTCGAGCGCCGAACGAGGCATAGCCGGCAGGATCCTGGCGGGCGGTGTTCAATGTTGTCGGGTCGTCCAGGGTGGCGTAGGACCCGGATCCTTCGGCGTGCAGAGTGCGGAGCAACGTCGTCTTGCCTGCTTGCCGCGGTCCGCCGACGACAACGATCCGAAACGTCCCGGTCAGCTCTCGGAGCCGGTCGAGTGCGGGACGCGGGAGGATGGCATTCACAAACCCAGCATATCCGCAGATCTGAATGCTATTGATAGATCTGCGGAGTTCTTAGGTTCAGATCTGCGGATATTTGACGTCCGCGCGGATGGTCGACGACTTGGAGCAGTGAAGCGCCGCGTACGGATCGCTTTCTTGTCGAGCGTAAGTGACGGGGCCCACCGCGCCGAGAAATGCATAGAACGTGCTATATGGGCCTACCGTTGGAGGGTGAGCACCGACCCTGAATCTGCCGTATCCACTACTCCCGCGCCCGAAGAGGCGAGCGCGCCGAGCGCGGAGGCTGAGCAGGGTCCGACGTTCGACTCACTCGGTCTCTCCGACAGCGTCCTCGGCGCGGTGAAGGCTCTCGGCTACGAGACGCCGAGCGCCATCCAGGCCGCGACGATCCCCTCGCTGCTCGAGGGGCGTGACGTCGTCGGTCTCGCGCAGACCGGCACCGGGAAGACCGCCGCGTTCGCGCTGCCGGTGCTCTCCAATCTCGACATCCATCAGAACGCGCCCCAGGCGCTGGTGCTCGCGCCGACGCGTGAGCTGGCCCTGCAGGTGTGCGAAGCGTTCGAGCGCTACGCGGCCAACCTCGACGGCGTACGCATCCTGCCGGTCTACGGCGGCCAGGGTTACGGCCCGCAGCTGACCGCGCTCCGCCGCGGCGTCCATGTCGTCGTCGGCACCCCCGGCCGGATCATGGACCACCTCGAGAAGGGCACGCTGGACCTGTCCCAGCTGCGCTTCCTGGTGCTCGACGAGGCCGACGAGATGCTCAACATGGGCTTCGCCGAGGACGTCGAGACGATCCTCGCCGAGACGCCTGAGGACAAGCAGGTCGCGCTCTTCTCCGCGACGATGCCCGCGCAGATCCGCCGGCTGTCGAAGAAGTACCTTCGCGACGCGAAGGAGATCTCGGTCAAGGCGAAGACCCAGACCGCCACGAACATCACCCAGCGCTACCTGATGGTGTCCTACCCCCAGAAGGTCGACGCGCTGACCCGCATCCTCGAGGTCGAGAACTTCGAGGGCATGATCGTCTTCACGCGCACCAAGTCCGAGACCGAGTCGCTGGCCGAGAAGCTCCGCGCGCGAGGTTTCCTGGCCACCGCGATCAACGGTGACATCGCTCAGAACCAGCGTGAGAAGACCGTCAACCAGCTCAAGGACGGCTCGCTGGACATCCTGGTCGCGACCGACGTCGCGGCCCGTGGTCTGGACGTCGAGCGGATCTCGCACGTGGTCAACTACGACCTGCCGACGGATGTCGAGGCGTACGTCCACCGCATCGGCCGCACCGGGCGCGCGGGCCGCACCGGCGACGCGATCTCGTTCGTCACCCCGCGTGAGCGGTGGCTGCTGCGCGCCATCGAGAAGCACACCAAGGCTCAGCCCGTGCAGATGCAGCTGCCGTCGGTCGACGAGGTCAACGCGACCCGCCTCTCGCGCTTCGATGACGGCATCACGGCCGCGCTCCAGGAAGCCGAGCGCATCGAGTTCTTCCGCGACGTGGTGCGCCACTACGTCGAGGAGCACGACGTCCCCGAGGTCGACGTGGCCGCCGCTCTGGCTGCCGTGCTCCACGGTGAGGAGCCGCTGCTGCTCGACCCGGAGCCGGCGAAGCCTGCCTACGACGACCGCCGCGGACGCCGTGACGACCGCGGTGGCGAGCGTGGCAGCGACCGTGGGCCCCGGCGCGAGACGGGGACGTCGCGTCACACCGGACAGCCGCTGGCGACGTACAAGATCCAGGTGGGCAAGCGCCACCGCGTCGAGCCGCGCCAGATCGTCGGCGCCATCGCCAACGAGGGCGGCCTGCGCCGTGCTGACTTCGGCAACATCTCCATCCGCAACGACTTCTCGCTCGTCGAGCTCCCCGCGGACCTGGCGCCCGAGACCTGGAAGGCGCTCGAGTCGACCCGTATCTCCGGCAAGCTCATCGAGCTCACCGAGGACTCCGGCGGCGGCCCTGTGCGTCGTTCCGGTGGTCGTTTCGACAAGGGCGGCCGACCGGGCAGCAGCTCCGACTCCGGTGAGCGTCCGCGCAAGCCTCGTCAGAAGCGCAAGTTCGACTGACCCGAGACGTCACCGCCGTCGGCCGAAGCGTCACGCGCGTCGGCCGACCGGTCACGTCGTGACGTCTCGGGCGACGGGCGTGACGCTTCGGGCGACGGGCGTGACGCTTCGGCTAGCAGGCGGCGAGGGTGCGCTGGGCCGAGAGGGCGACCAGGGCGAACGGTGCTGCCATGAGGGCGATCGCGCTGAGCGCCAAGGTCACGGTGAGGCCGCCGGTCAGGACCAGCATCGTGAAGCCGATCAACGGCACGGCCATCGCCGTGGCCAGGGACCATGCTGCGGTCAGCCGGGCCGTACGTCGCCCGATCCGCAGCCAGCGCTGACCGATCGCGGTCGCAGCCAAGGCGATGACGGCGCCGATGGCGCCTGCTGTGCCGACGTACCCGATGACGAGGTCGAGGGCATGGAACAGGCCGGTGTCCGGAGCGGTCGAGTGCGCGGTCGCGCCGAGGTCGATCCCGCCGTCCCACAGGAAGGCCTGGGGGATCATGACGAGGACGAGCAGAGCGGCCGTACGTCGGGCGGCCCCGATCGCGACGGTGTCGCGGAAGCCGGGAGCGATGACGTCGACGGCGCCGAAGTCACGGAGCGCGAGGGCTTCGGCCTCGGCGGTCGTGTAGCCCGCCCGGGTGTAGGCCTCGGTCGCATCCTCGAGGTGGTCGCCGGCCTCACGCAGCAGGTCGCGGCGGGTCCAGCTCGGGCCTGGGATGGCGGCGCGCAGGTCCGCAAGGTAGACGTCGACGGCGCTCATGGTCCCATCTTCGCCGCGGTGCGGTGTCCACCACATCAGGGAACCCCCTGAATCGAGCTCGTCGCACGTGCGATCTCGGTCACCATCACTGCCGTCTCGGCCGACGGGGATGACGTCTCGGCCGACGCGAGTGACGTCTCGGCCGACGCGAGTGACGTCTCGGCAGGGGTCAGGCCTCGCCGAGGACGCCGGAGACGACCTGGGAGAAGGTCCGCCACTCCTGGCGGTGGGCGGCGAGGGCGCTGCGGCCGGCGGAGGAGAGCTCGTAGGTGCGGCGTTTGCGGCCGCCGACCTCGGACCACGAGCTGTCGAGGTATCCCGCCTTCTCCAGACGGCGTAGGGCCGGGTAGATGGTGCCGGTGGGGAGGTCGAGCTCGCCGCCGCTGCGGGCGCTCAGGGCCTCGATGATCGCGTAGCCGTGGAGGGGCTGCTTCTCGACGACGGCCAGGATCAGCGAGTCGAGGTGGCCACGGAGTGCGTCGGCTTTCATGTAGACAGCCTACACAGTCCGGCGTACATTGCCTTCATACATGTTGCCTGGCTACCTATAGCCAGACGAGACACGACAGGAGACTTTGATGACCACACAGACGACGATGTCGAGACCCAGTCCGCTGCGGCGGCTGGCGATCTTCTCCCAACGCCATCACTGGACCGCGCTGCTGCTGTGGGTGGTCGTGCTCGTCGGCGTGACGGCCGCGGCCCAGGGCATCGGCGACGACTACCGCAACTCCTTCGACATCCCGGGGACCCAGTCCCAGGAGATGGCCGATCTCCAGGCGAAGCACGGCGAGTCGACCGGCGACGAGGTGCGCGCGGTCATCCACGACGAGCGCGGCTGGAACACCGACCAGCAGGCCGTGGACGAGCTGCTCGCCGACCTCGCCGAGGTCCCGCACGTCGAGTCCGTGGAGCCGGCGGATCCGCAGCGCGGGTCGGTGAGCGATGACGGTACGACGGCGCTGGTCACGATCGTGATGGATGCCGAGGCCGGTGAGCTCCCGACGAGCGCCTACGAGCCCTTCCTCGAGATCGCGAACGAGACGAGCACCGACGATCTCCAGGTCGAGATGGCGGGCGACTCGATGCGCGAGGTGAACGAGGGCGAGGGCGGCAGCTCGGAAGGCATCGGGATGCTCGCCGCGCTGGTGATCATGCTCTTCATGTTCGGCTCGTTCCTGGCCGCGAGCCTGCCGCTGATCACCGCGATCTTCGCGGTCGGCACGACGTTCGGCGTGGTCACGCTGCTGTCCCACGTGACCACGATCCCCGACTACACCGCGCCGATGCTGATGCTCGTCGGGCTCGGCGTCGGCATCGACTACGCCCTGCTGGTCTTCTCGCGCTATCGCAGCGAGCTGCTCGGCGGCGCCACGCGTGAGGACGCCACCTCGACCGCGATCGACACGGCCGGCCGCTCGGTCCTCTTCGCCGGCGTCAGCGTGATCCTGGCGCTGTGCGGCCTCTACGTGCTGCAGCTGACCTCGATCCAGGGCGTCGTGCTCGGCGTCGCCCTCACCGTCCTGATGACGATGCTCGCCGCGGTCACCTTGCTCCCGTCACTGCTGACGCTGTTCGGCAAGCGCCTGGAGAAGTCCGTACGCCGCCACGCGGCCCGTTCCCGCCGCGAGCCCGGCCGCCGCTGGCGTGCCTGGGCCGACGGCGTCCAGCGACACCCGTGGGCCGCGCTGATCGTCTCGTTGGTTGCTCTCGGTGCCCTCGCCTTCCCGGTCTTCAGCCTCCAGCTCGGCTTCGCCGACGCCGGCAACGACGACACGTCCTCGACCACCCGAAAGGCCTATGACCTGGTCAGCGACAAGTTCGGCCCCGGCGCCAACGGCCCGCTCGTCATCATGACCGAGGGCTCGCAGGAGCAGGCGGGCGCGGCGTACGAGGAGCTCCAGACGTACGCAGGTGTGGCCGCCGTGACGCCGCCGCGGCCGTCTGCCGACGGTGCGGTGTTCACGTCGATCGCCTTCCCGGAGACCGGTCCGCAGGACCCTGAGACCACCGAGCTGGTGAAGGATCTCCGGAAGGATCTCGGCGGCGACGTGCTCGTGGGCGGCTCGACCGCGGCGCTGATCGACTACTCGGACGCGGTCGCGAAGAAGCTGCCGCTCTTCATCGGGCTGGTCGTCGGGCTCTCCGCGCTGCTGCTGATGTGCGTCTTCCGCTCCGTCGCTGTGGCGATCAAGGCGGCGATCCTCAACCTCATCTCGATCGGTGCCTCGATGGGCGCGATGACGTACGTCTTCCAGGAGGGGCTGCTCGGGGTCGAGCCCGGTCCGATCGAGGCGTTCCTGCCGGTGATGACCTTCGCGATCGTCTTCGGGCTCTCGATGGACTACGAGGTCTTCCTGATCTCGCGGATGCGCGAGGAGTGGCTGCGCAGCGGCGACGCCCAAGAGGCGGTGCGGGAGGGACTGGCGCACACCGGTGGCGTCATCACCGCGGCTGGCGCGATCATGGTCGTGGTCTTCGGTGCCTTCTGGTTCAGCCCGGACCGGATGCTGCAGGAGATGGGCTTCGTGATGGCGGTCGCGGTGCTCTTGGATGCGGTCGTGGTGCGATGCCTCGTCGTGCCCGCGGTGATGCGGCTGCTCGGGACCCGTGCTTGGTGGCTGCCGAGGTGGCTCGACCGGATCCTGCCGCGGCTGCAGCACGTCGACTGAACGCTGCGCTGCGATCTCTGAGCGGATTCCGGACGGTTACTTGGACGTGAAACAAATTTCCTGCGGGCGGACGTAAGGGCGCGTACAACCGAAGAGGAGGGCCGCCACCGGTGGCCCCTGGCTTTCGGGAGTTGCCATGAACGGTTCGATCTTCCGCCTGTCCAAAGTCCGCCTCGCGGTCTCCCTCACCTCCATCGCCCTTCTCGGCGCCGGCCTCGCCGTCGCCCCAGGCTCCCCGGCTTCAGCAGCCGGGGAGCCTTACGTCGCGCTCGGCGACTCGTACTCATCCGGGGTGGGCACCCGCAGCTACATCGCCGACGGCAGCCAGTGCAAACGGTCGACCCTGGCGTACCCGAGCCTGGTCGCCGCGGCGAAGAGCTACAGCCTCAACTTCCGCGCCTGCTCGGGCGCGGTCGTCGCCGACGTCATCAACAGCCAGCTCAGCGCGCTGTCCGCCTCCACCCGCTACGTGACGATCTCGGTCGGCGGCAACGACGCCGGCTTCGCCGACGTGGTCACCGAGTGTGCTCTCCCCGCCTGGGCGAGCGACTGCGCGGCAGCGGTCGCGGGGGCGCAGAACTACATCCGCAACACCCTCTCCGGCAGTCTCGGGACGCTCTACTCCCGGATCCGATCGGCGGCGCCCAACGCCAAGGTGGTGGTCGTGGGCTACCCGAAGCTGTTCATGGGTGAGGACTGCAACGCCCTGACCTGGTTCAGCCCGCAGGACGAAGCGATCCTCAACGACACCGCGGTTCTTCTCAACAACACCACGGCCTCGCGGGCGAGCGCTGCCGGGTTCACCTTCACGAACCCGATCAGCCGGTTCACCGGGCACGCCGTCTGTGACGACGTCGAGTGGATCAACGGGCTCTCCAACCCGATCGAGGAGTCCTACCACGCCAATGCCGCCGGTCATCGCGACGGCTACACGCCTCTGGTGAGCTCGCCGCTCACCGGTGCCGCTGTCACCGCGACGCCGGCCGTGGTGGCCGCCGCCGAGGCGACCGGCTCCGCGCAGGCCGTCAAGCAGAGGAAGTACGCCGCGCTCGACCGCCACATCGAGCCGAAGGTGTTCCAGCCGCCGACCCGGGAGCGGCTGCAGAAGCTCGCTGACCAGCGCGGGGTGGACCTGGACGCCTGGCTGGCGACGCACTGACCGGTCGGTTGTGAAGCCGAGCGCGGCCCACTGGTCACTCTCGGCTTCACAACCTCCGCGTTGGAGGCGTGTAACCCAATCTTGGGGGCGAGGCTGATAGAACCGTCCCATGCGAGTTTCCCGGGGCATAGCGGCCCTTGCTGTTGCCTTACCGCTGCTTGCGGCCTGCGGCGGGGCCGAGGAGCCGGGTCCCAGCATGTCGACCCTGACCACGGCTCTGGAGAGCGGCACGTTCACGAAGGTCGACTTCGTCGCGAAGACCGATCCCGCCGATGTCGCCGACGACTACAGCGATCTGACCGGCAACCTGTTCGGAAAGCTCGGGGCGCCAGACGTGTCCGCGACCAAGCCGACCTTCACCGGCCATGGCACCGACAGCGCGAAGTCCACGCTCACCTGGGCGTGGGGCTTGCCGGGCGGCCGGTGGACCTACGAGTCGGAGGTCGAGCTGCGCAAGACCGGTGAGAAGTGGCAGTTCGTCTGGGAGCCGACGGTCGTCGCCCCGGCACTCGCCGAGGGACGCAGCCTGCACGTCGAGACCGTCCAGCAGCAGCGTGGCGAGATCCTGAGCACGTCGGGGGCGACCCTGGTCGCCGACCGGCCGGTCGTCACGGTGGGCATCGACAAGACCCTGATCGACCCGATCGCCGCACCGGCAGCCGCCCGGGACGTCGCCGCGATCGTCGGCATCAACCCGAAGCGCTACGCGAAGCGCGTCAAAGCAGCCGGGGACAAGGCGTTCGTCGAGGCGCTCTCGGTCCGCAAGCCGATGATGACGAAGGCCAAGACTGACAAGATCGCCAAGATCAAGGGCGCCGCGATGCTCAACCGGACCCTTCCGCTCGGTCCGACCAAGGAGTTCGCCTCACCGGTCGTCGGCATCGTCGGTGAGGTGACTGCCGAGATGATGAAGAAGAACCCCGGGACCTATCTCCCGGGTGATCTAGCCGGCCTCTCCGGGCTCCAGGCACGCTACGACGGTCAGCTTCGGGGGAAGCCCGGGCTGCAGGTCGCGGTCCTCGGCGACGAGGGCGAGGTGCTCAAGAAGCTCTACAGCACCGACCCGATCGACGGGAAGTCACTCACCGTCACCCTCGATGCGCGGCTGCAGAAGAGTGCCGAGAAGATCCTCAAGCGGGTCGAGCCGGAGAGTGCGCTGGTCGCGATCCGGCCCAGCGACGGCGCCGTGCTGGTCGCCGCCAACGGCGCGGACAACAAGATGAACCTGGCGACCTACGGCCAGTCCGCTCCGGGATCGACCTTCAAGGCGGCGACCACGCTGGCCCTGCTCCGTAAGGGCCTCAACGCCAAGAGCCAGGTCAGCTGCCCCGCCAAGGCCACCGTCGACGGCAAGACGTTCAAGAACGACTCGTGGTACCCGAAGTCCGGCCTGGGCGAGATCACGCTCGCCCACGCCGTCGCCGAGTCCTGCAACACCGCGATGGTCGGTGCGGCGGACGAGGTCGGCCACGCCGAGATCGCCTCGGCCGCTGCGTCGCTGGGCTTCGGGATCGACCGCGACGCCGGCTTCACCTCCTACTTCGGCCAGATCCCCGAGCCCGCAGGCGAGACCGAGCACGCTGCCGACCTGATCGGTCAGGGTAAGGTGCTCGCCTCACCGCTGGTGATGGCCGCCGTCATCGGCTCCATCCAGGCCGGCCAGACCGTGGTCCCGAACCTCGTCCAGGGTCAGGTCGCCAAGCCGTCGGGAGTGGAGCCGCTGGCCCCGGCAGAGGCCGACCAACTGCGTACGATCTTCCGGGGCGTGGTCACCGACGGCACCGGCAGGGGCCTGGCCGATGTGCCGGGCAAGCCGGTGATCGCCAAGACCGGCACTGCCGAGTTCGACCGCAACGGCAAGCGTCTGACCCACACCTGGATGATCGCAGCGCAAGGTGACCTGGCCGTGGCCGTCTACGTCGACGAGGGCGAGAACGGCGCATCCACCTCGGGCCCGCTCGTCGAGGCGTTCCTGCGGATGGCCAACGAGCGTTAGGACGCGCCCTAGGTCACCTCACCGCGAGGTGACGGCGTCGTCGGTTATCGTGACGATCCCGCCTGGCCGGTCCAGCTCGGTCATCGTGCGCCCAGCGGCGTCGTCGACATGGATGCGAGGGCCGGCGGGCTGGGCGTCGGGGTAGAACGTCCCGGGGCCGTAGAACTGGCCGTAGCGCAGCACCGTGCCGCCGTGGCCCAGCACGGCGTCCTCGAGAGTCCGGACCGCGTCAGCACCCTCGCCTGGTGGCAGTTCCCAGGCCACGCTCTGTGCGAGGAGTCGTGTGCAGCCCGCGGCTGTGGCTGCAGCGATGAGGTTGCGTGTCCCTTCGATCCGGATGCGCGCGTTGTCTGCTCGCCGCTCCGGCAGCTCCTCGGCGGTATCGGGCAGGTCGGTGAGCTGGTGGAGGATCAGGTCGGGCCGGAAGGCCGCCACCGCGGTGGTGAGAGTGTCGGCGTCATAGACGTCGCACAGCACGGGCTCGGCACCGAGCTCTCGGACCAGGTCGATCTTCGCCGCGGTGCGGGTCATCCCGGCCACGGTGTGGCCGGCGCCGGCGAGCAGGGTCACCAGGCGTGATCCGATCACTCCGGTGGCGCCGGCGACGAAGACTCGCAGGACCGGCGCGTGCGGGGACGCCGTGGTCGATCGGTCGTTCATGCGAGCACGGTACCGCCGAAATGAGATGTGGCCCGGCCGTGAGGCCGGGCCACATTCAATTCTCTCGGTGTCCCTCTACCGACGGGGGGAACAGTAGAGAGACCAGAGAGGCGAGCCTGGCGGCCTTTCGGCCGCGAGGCCCGGTCGAGGCTTGGAGTGCTCCCTCCCTACGTCGACGTGGATACATAACCAGACTTGTTCCTGGCTGTCACGTCTATGCCCCTTTTCAACAGGATTGGTGACCGGGGCGTTGGCAACGTGTGGATCGGTCAGCTCGGCAGCTCGGCGGTGGGAACCGTCGCGGAGCCGTTCTCGCCGTTCGCGGACGTCGCCTTGCGAAGCATCGCCCCGAGGTCGATGCCCGTGGTCGTCTGCAGCATGTTGAGGGTCTGGACGACGTTGTCGTTGACCTGCTTCGGGATGGCGCCGGCGCCCTCGGTGGAGAGCACGGTGAGGTTGTCGATCGCGCTGATCGGCGCGGCGACCTCCTTGGCGACCCGGGGCAGGACCTCGATGAGCATCTGCAGCACAGCGGCCTCGTTGTAGGACTCGAACGCCGCAGCCCGCTTCTCCATCGCCTCGGCCTCGGCGTGACCGACGGCCAGGGTGGCGGCAGCGCTCGCCTCGCCCTCGGCACGGGTGGCCTCGGCGCCGGCCAGACGCAGCGCCTTCTGCGCGTCACCGCGCCGGGCACCCTCGATGGCCTCGGCCTCGGCCAGAGCGGCACGGCGGGCCTTCTCCGCCTCACCGCTGAGCCGGGCCTGCTCGGCGTCGGCCTCGGCCGCGGCGATGGTGGCCGCCTTGCGGGCCTCCGCGGCGGCGATCTCGGAGCTGCGGCGAGCCTCCGCCTCCTGCTCGACGCGATAGCGCTCGGCATCTGCGGGCTTGCGGACCTGCGTCTCGAGCTGTCGCTCGGTCAGCGCCGCCTGGCGTACGGCGACCTTCTCCTGCTCGAGGAGGATGGCCTGGTCGCGGTCGGCCTGGGCCAGCGGCCCCGAGGCGGCGGCGGTGGCACTGGCGGCGTCGGTCTCGGCCTTGATCTCGGCCTGCTTGAGGGCGAGCGCGCGCTGAGCGACCGCGATCTCCTCCTCGGCCTTGATCCGGGCCTGCTCGGCGGCACGCCGGGCCTCCGCCTCGGCGATCGAGGCTGCCTGGGTGATGCGGGCGGCCTCCGGACGGCCGAGGTTGGCCAGGTAGGAGCCGTCGTCGGTGACGTCCTGGATCTGGAAGGTGTCCAGGATCAGGCCCTGACCGGTGAGCGACGACTCCGACTCGTCGGCGACGCGCTGGGCGAAGGCGGCCCGGTCACGGATGATCTGCTCGACGGTCAGGCCGCCCACGATGGACCGCAGCGCGCCGGCGAGCACCTCCTGCGTGAACGGCTCGATCTCCTCCTGCTGGGAGAGGAAGCGCTGTGCGGAGAGCCGGATCTGGTCGGCGTTGCCGCCCACCTTCACGATCGCGACACCTTCCAGGTTGAGCTTGATGCCCTGCCCGGAGACCGCACCGCGGATCTGGACCGAGATCCGGCGCGAGGAGAGGTCCATCGTCGCCAGCTTCTGGACGAACGGCACCACGAAGACGCCGCCACCGAGCACGACCTTCTGGCCGGACAGGTCGGTGGTGAGCTGGCCGGTCTCGGGGTTGAGGACCGCCTTGCCCTTGCGCCCCGTGACGATGAAGGCCTGGTTGGGTCCCGCGACCTTGTAGCGGCTGGTCACCAGCAGGAGAATCAGGATGAGAAGTACGACGAGGCCGGCGATCGGCACCAGCAGTTCCATGGGGACCCCTTCAGGTCAGGAGGTGATCTCGCGCCACGTCGGCGCGACGGTGACTGCCGTCGGTGAGAGGACACCGGTCACGTGCACGGCGGTGCCGGGCGCGATCTCCTCGTCGTTGTCGGGTGCCTTGGCGTTGTAGGTCACCGTGTGGCCCCCGAGGGCGACCCGCACCACGCCGAACCCGCCGGCTGGGATCGTGGTGATCACGGCAGCATCCAGCCCGACAGCAGCGTCTCCCGAAGGTGCCGTGTCGGTCTGGTCTTCCTTCAGCAGCTGGGTCAACCACAGCGCGAACCAGGCGAAGAGTGCTCCGACGACGGAACCGGTCACGATGGACGGCACCAGGGTCAACCCCAGCGGGCCGTACGCGATCGCACCGCCGAACCCGAAGGCCGACACGAACCCGGCCAGCGCCGCGGTCGAGTACCAGTCGCCGGAAAGCCAGTCCAGCAGGCCGTCGAGGAAGCCGTCGAGCAGATCGCCGATCACCAGCGACACCAGCAGGAGGCCCAGCCCGACGGCTCCGATGATCAGGAACGTCGTCAAGCCATCCTCCACACTGAGCAGCAGTCTTGGGCGGACCCTATCCCTCCGGGAGGGAACCTGTCCGCGCTTTATCTCCGTAGAGCCAAAGAGATGCCACCTGGTGAACGTTCACCAGGTGGCATCGCTGGTTCCAGCGGTCGGATCAGCCGGCCACAGGGACGAAGGTCACGTCCGCGGAGACCGTGTAGTTGCCCGAGCCGTTCGCGCTCGTGTCGGCGTTGTAGCCGAAGGCGTACACCTTGACGTCGAGGCCGCCCGCGGGGACGGTGACGTAGCGGGTGGAGGAGGCCGTCTGCTCGAGGTTGCCGGTGGCCGGGAACTCACCGGTGAAGGCCGTGCCGAAGTCGAGGCCCCACTGCGTGCCGTCCAGGCCGCGAACTGCCAGCTGCAGCACGGGGGTGGAGGAAGCGGAGTTGTCGACCCGGTCGAAGAAGCCGTAGGCGTTGACCAGGTACTTGCCCGCCTCGAGGTGGGTCGAGCCCACCTCGGTCTTCCTGGTGGCGAAGGACCCACCGATGTTGGCGATGGGCGTCGCCGTGGAGTTCACGGACTTCGCGGTGACGACGCCGTCCTTGCCGGGCGCACCGGTGTCGCCCTTGTCGCCCTTGTCGCCCTTGGCGCCCCGCAGGCCCTTCTCGGTGGCGTCGTTGATGTCGGCGCCGGTGATCGTCCCGTTGCGGATCTCCGAGGTGCCGACGCCGTTCTCGGCGACGTCACCGGAGGTGATGGACTGGTCGCGGATCTCGGAGCTGGCGACCCCGGCGGCGCCGATGTCGCGCGACTGGATCGTCTGGTCGGCGATCTGGGCCGAGGTGATCTGCGCAGCTGCGTACGCACCGCCACCGCCGAAGATCGCCGCGGTGGTCGCTGCGATGACGATGGTCGGGACCTGTCCCATGAGCTTCTTGAACATGATTCTCCTTTGAACCCGGGTTCGAATGTCGAGGGGGCCGGGTACTTCGAGAGCCGGCCTGCGGATCAACCTGTCCCCAGAGTTAAGAATCGCGTTCTGAACCCCGTGCTCATCCCACAAACTGGGTATGAGGGGCGTCAGCGCGCGCAGCCGCGCGCTAGTCGAAGCACCAGAGCAGAAGCTCGGTCGGTACGCCCGCACTGACCGTGAACTCCGGAGGCAGGTCCTCGCCTGCGGTCACCTCGAACGCGTCGCCGGCGGAGAGCGGCTCGGCCATACCGCTGCGCAGCAGAGCGCCGGAGGCGATGTGGAGGTGGCGGAGCCGGGCCTCGGGGAGAGTGATCTCGGCCGGTCCGGCGGTGCCGATGCGGGCGACGTACAGCCTCCCGGCGGGCAGCGTCACGGCTTCGGTCCACTCACCCTCGCGGACGTCGACGTCGTGAACGGCGTACGCCGGTGCGCCGGTGCTGCCGGCGACCCAGGCCTGGATGAACCGCGTGCTGGCCGCCGAGGCGAACTCGGAGTGGTCGACACCGTCACCGGTGGTGAAGACGCCGACCTGGCCGGGAGAGACGGTCCCGGTGGCCCCGGTCGAGTCGGTGTGGGTCACCTCGCCGGACAACGGCCAGGTGACGATCGTGACGCCGGCATGGTGGTGGGTGTCGAACCCCTCGCCGTCGCGCAGCAGGTGCTCGTCGTACGTCACGATCGGGCCGAAGCCGATGCGTTCGGGGTCGTAGTGGGGACCGAAAGAATAGGTGTGCCAGGTCATTTTTCCTGGTCTGAGGCCGGGTGGGCGCTCTGTGAATCGGGCGGTTCCTCGGCGAATCTGGGCAGTCACAGTCATGATTGTGCCGTGGCGTTTCCCAAGTTCCCGACTGGCTTCCTGTTCGGCACTGCAGACGCCACCCGGCCGGGGGGCGAGCAGGACGTTGCGCTGCTCACGCGTCTCGGTGCGCCGGGATACAGGTTTGCGGTCTCCTGGCGTGAGCTCCAGCCGGGTGGTCGTGGTGCCGTCGATCCGGATGCCCGCGCTCGTTATGACCGCCTGGTCGACGAGCTGCTGGAGGCCGGGCTGCGCCCGTCGGCCACCCTCTACGCCGGCGAGCTTCCCGAGGCGCTGGCCGCCGACGGTGGCTGGCTCAACCGCGCCACGGTCGATGCGTTCGGTGAGTACGCCCAGACGGTCGTCGACCTGATCGGCGACCGGGTCCCGGAGTGGGTTCCGGTCCAGGACCCCAACGTCGCCGGCTACCTCGGCTACGGGCTCGGCACGATCGCCCCGGGACGCCGCGCGGGCTGGGGAGTCGTCGCGGCGATGCACCACCTGCTCCTCGCCCACGGCCGCGGAGTCCAGGTGCTGCGCGCGGCCGGGGTCGAATCTGTCGGGTGCGCCAACCACCACGAGCCGATCTGGCCGCTCTCCGAGGATCCTGCCGACGTCGGTGCGGCCAAGCTCGTCGACCTGGCCTGGAACGCGGTGCCTCTGGAGGCGATGCTGATGGGGCGCTACCCACGCGACCTCGCCGACCTCGCTGACGACGTCGTGATGCCCGGTGACATGGCGGTGATCCGCTCGCCCCTGGACTTCTACGGGGTCAACTTCTTCGCGCCGCAGCGCATCGGCGCCTCAGCGGAGGGCGACGAGATCCCGTTCCGGATGGTGCCGCTGGTCGGTCACCCCGCCACCGACACCGGTTGGGGTGTGGTGCCGACCGCTCTGCGGGAGTGGCTGATCATCACCCGCTCGCGCTATCGCGCCGCGATGCCGCCGATCGTGGTGACCGAGTGCGGTGCTGCGTACGACGCTCCGCTGGTCGACGGCGAGGTCGACGACCAGGCCCGGATCGACTATCTCGAGGCACACCTGGAAGCCGTCTCGGCCGCGATCGAGCGCGGCGTCGACGTACGCGGCTTCTACGCCTACACCCTGCTCGACCGCGAGGGCTGGGAGGCGCCGTTCACCGGCAAGGACTGGGAGGACGGCGTGGGCGGGAAGTACGGCCTGGTGCACGTCGACGCTGCCGGGGTGCGCACGCCGAAGCGGTCTTTTGCGTGGTACGCCGACCTGGTCGCCGCCCACGCCGAGGGCGCCCCGACGGGCTGACGGGAGCTCAGAAGGCGAGCTTCTCGCCGATCGCCTTGATCGCATCCGTGTCTCCCGGATGCGGCACCCAGGGGAGCGTGAGCGAGTCCTTGGTCTTGTCGGTGTAGCGCGGGATCACGTGGAAGTGCAGGTGGAACACCGTCTGCCACGCGGCCGGCCCGCAGTTGTTGAGCACGTTGACACCGTCCGCCTGCAGCACGTCGACGGCCCGCTTCGCAACCGCCTGGGCGGCCTTCGCCGTCGCAACGTAGACCGCGGGGTCGGACTCCAGGACGTCCTTGGTGTGCGTCTTCGGCACCACCACCGTGTGGCCCTCGGCCGCCGGGGCGATGTCCATGAAGGCGTACGTTTCGTCGTCCTCGTAGACCTTCGTCGAGGGGATGTTGCCCGCGACGATGTTGCAGAACAGGCAGTCACTCATGCCGGAAGGCTACAGCCCCGCGGCGACCTCGGTGCCCTGCAGGATGGCACGCTTCGCGTCGAGCTCGGCAGCGACGTCGGCGCCGCCGATCAGGTGCCAGTGCTCCCGCTCGGTCCACAGATCGCGCACCGATTCCTGACCCGCGCAGAGGATCACGTGGTCGACCTCGAGCATGTGGGGCTCACCGTCGACGGCGTAGTGGAGGGTGACGGAGTCCTCGCCGGCCTCGATCTTGTCGTACGTCGCTCCCCGGACCTGCGTGACGCCGTCCTGCTTGAGGTGGGCGCGGTGGGCCCAGCCGGACGTCTTGCCCAACCCGATCCCGATCGGCGTGGCCTTGCGCTGCAGCAGGGTGACCTGGCGGGCGGGCGCCTCCAGGACCGGCCTGGTCAGCCCGCCGCGGAAGGTCGCCGGGTCGCCGACGCCCCAGCGGGCCTTCCACTCGTCCAGGGTCTCGGGCCGGTGGGTCAGCCAGGCGGAGACGTCGACGCCGATGCCGCCGGCGCCGATGACGGCGACGCGACGGCCCGGGACGACCCGGCCGGCGAGCACGTCCGCGTACGTCACGACTCGGTCGTCCTCGGAGCCAGCGATCGGCGGGACCCGCGGGGTGACGCCGGTGGAGATGATGACGTGGTCGAAGGGCTCGAGGTCGGCGGTGGTGGCCTCGGTGTCGAGCCGCACCTCGACCCCCAGCACCTCCAGTCGGCGGGTGAAGTAGCGCAGGGTGTCCTTGAAGTCTTCCTTGCCCGGCACCGCCATGGCGAGGCGGAACTGGCCTCCGAGCTGCGAGGACTTCTCGAACAGGGTCACCGAGAAGCCGCGCTCGGCGGCTGAGGTGGCGGCGGCGAGGCCGGCCGGGCCGGCGCCGACGACGGCCACGGTCTGCTTGAGCTTGGTCGGCGCGAGCACCAGGACCGTCTCGCGCGCCGCGCGCGGGTTGACCAGGCAGGACGCGGCCTTGTTGGCGAAGGCGTGGTCTAAGCAGGCCTGGTTGCAGGCGATGCAGGTGTTGATCTCGTCGGTGCGGCCCTCGGCGGTCTTCTTGGCGAACTCGGGGTCGGCCAGCAGCGGGCGGGCCATCGAGACCAAGTCGGCCTTGCCCTCGGCGATCGCCGACTCGGCGAGCTCGGGGGTGTTGATCCGGTTGGAGGCGCAGACCGGCACGCTGACCTCGGCCTTGAGGCGGGCGGTCATGTCCAGCCACGCGCCGCGAGGGACCTGGGTGATGATGGTGGGCACGCGGGCCTCGTGCCAGCCGATGCCGGTGTTGAGGACCGATACCCCGGCGTCCTGGAGCGCGTAGGCGAGCTCGATCGTCTCCTCCCACGTCTGGCCGTCCTCGACCAGGTCGAGGATCGAGAGCCGGAAGATGATCGGGAAGTCGTCACCGACCAGCTCGCGGGACCGGCGCACGATCTCGACCGGGAACCTCATCCGGTTGGTCGTGGTGCCGCCCCAGCGGTCCTCGCGCTGGTTGGTCCGCTCCGCGAGGAACTGGTTGATCAGGTATCCCTCGGACCCCATGATCTCGACGGCGTCGTAGCCGGCCCGCTTCGCCAGCGCCACGCTCTTGGCGTAGTCGGTCACGGTCGCGTCCACGGCCTTGTCGGAGAGGGCGGCAGGCTTGAACGGGTTGATCGGCGCCTGGATGGCCGAGGCGCTGACCGAGAACGGGGTGTAGGCGTAACGGCCCGCGTGCAGCACCTGCATCGCGATCGCGCCGCCTTCCTCGTGCACCGCCGCGGTGACTCGACGGTGCTGGGCGGCGTGCAGCCGGGAGCTCATCTCGCTCGCGAAGGGCTTGAGCCAGCCGCGCTTGTTGGGGGCGTAGCCGCCGGTGATGATCAGCCCGGTGCCGCCGCGTGCGCGCTCGGCGAAGTAGGCCGCCAGCTTGGGGATGTCCCACGCGTGGTCCTCGAGACCGGTGTGCATCGACCCCATCACCACCCGGTTGCGCAGCGTGAGCGACCCGATGGTGAGCGGGGAGAGCAGGGATTCGTACGCCATGGGCAGACATGCTACTCGTCAGTAATAAGTCCGGCCAGTGCCCGTCCCATTACTATCCGCACATGCGCACTCGTCTATCCGCCCTCCTCGTCGTCCCGCTCGCCCTGGCTGCCGGGTTGACCGCATGTGGAGGCGAGAGCGACACCGGCGCCGACGGTGGCGCGCCGGCCTCGTGCGAGACCGCGGACCTGCCGCTGAAGCAGGACGGCAAGCTCACCATCGGCACCGACTCGCCTGCGTACGAGCCGTGGTTCTCCGAGAACGATCCCAGCAACGGCAAGGGCTTCGAGTCGGCGGTCGCCTACGCCGTCGCCGACCGGCTCGGGTTCGCGAAGGACGACGTCGTCTGGGTCAAGCAGGCCTTCAACACCTCCTACACGCCCGGCGAGAAGAAGTTCGACTTCGACATCAACCAGATCTCCATCACCCCCGAGCGCGCGAACGTCGTCGACCTCTCGCAGGGCTACTACACGGCTTCGCAGGCGGTCGTGACGATGGAGAAGGACGCGGCCAAGGCGACCTCGCTGGCGGATCTGAAGGACCTCAAGCTCGGGGCGCAGACGGCGACCACCTCGCTCACCGCGATCCGCGAGGACGTGCAGCCGAGCACGGATCCGCTGGTCTTCGACACCAGCGACCAGGCCAAGCAGGCGCTGCTCAACGGTCAGGTCGACGCGCTCGTCTTCGACCTCCCGACCGCGTTCTACATCACCGCGGCCGAGATCGAGGGCAGCACGATCACCGGTCAGTTCGAGAGCAGTTCGATGCCGGAGGAGTTCGGCCTGCTGACCGAGAAGGACAGCGGCCTGGCTCCGTGCCTCGACGAGGCGCTGACCGCGCTCGAGAAGGACGGGACGCTTGCCGAGCTCGAGCAGGAGTGGCTCTCTGACGTCGTCTCCGTGCCCGTCCTGAAATGACGCAGCCTGAAGTGACGGGGGCGGGTCCTTCGGTGGAGGGGTCTCGACAGGCTCGACCACCGAGTGCGCGGGAGCTCGAGAGACAGGCCGTACGCCGTCGGCTGAAGCTGCGGCAGATCGTCATCGCCACGATGGTGACGGTCGTCGTGACGGTCGGGCTGGCGCTGCTGGTCGTCTCCTCGCCTGGGTGGGACCGGGTTCGGGACTACTTCCTGAGCTGGTCCCACGCACGCGACTCGTTCGCGGCGATCGCTGAGGGGTTCTGGATCAACATCCGGATCTTCCTGATCGCCGAACCGTGCGTACTCATCCTCGGCGCCCTCGTCGCCATCGCCCGGCAGACGACGTCGCCGTGGCTGGCGCCGCTGCGGCTCCTGGCGACCGGCTACACCGACCTGTTCCGCGGGGTGCCGTCGATCCTGGTCGTGGTCATCTGCGGCATCGGCATCCCGGCGCTGGGCCTGTCCGGGGTGACCAGCTCGCTGTTCTGGCTGACCACGTTCGCGTTGGTGCTCTGCTACGGGGCCTACGTCGCCGAGGTGTTCCGGGCCGGCATCCTGTCCATCCATCCGACCCAGGTCGCCTCGGCCGAGGCGCTGGCGCTGACCCACACCCAGACGATGCGCTTCGTCGTGCTCCCGCAGGCCGTACGCCGCGTCGTGCCGCCGCTGATGAACGACCTCGTCTCGTTGCAGAAGGACACCGCCCTGATCTCGGCTGTGGGTGTCTTCGAGGCGCTACGGGCGGCCCAGGACTACCAGGGCTACAACTTCAACGGCACGCCGCTGCTGGTCGCCGCCACGTACTTCCTCATCGTCGCGGTCCCACTCACCCGGCTCACCGACTGGCTGATGCGGCGACAGATCGAGAAGGAGCAGGGCCGATGAATGGGCCGATGAATGGGGCGATGAATGGGGCGATGACGGGGCCGGGGCTGCTGGAGGCCAAGGGGCTGCGGAAGGCCTATCGGGACCGGATCGTGCTCGACGACCTGGACCTGTCCGTGGCCGAGCACGACGTCGTCTGCCTGATCGGTGCGTCGGGGTCCGGGAAGTCGACCTTGCTGCGCTGCCTGAACCTGCTCGAGACGATCGACGACGGGATCATCACCTTCGACGGCCGGGAGATCTCCGACCCGCTCGTGGACCCGCGCTCGGTTCGTCGCGAGATCGGGATGGTCTTCCAGGCCTACAACCTCTTCCCGCATCTGTCGGTGCTCGACAACTGCACGCTGGCGCAGGTGCGGGTGCACGGTGTGCGCCCGGACGAGGCGGCAGATCGAGCCCGTCAGCTGCTGGCCCGGTTCGGCCTCGCCGACAAGGCCGACGCCCACCCGGATGCTCTCTCCGGAGGTCAGCAGCAGCGGGTCGCGCTGGTGCGGGCGATGTGCACGCAGCCGCGGCTGTTGCTCCTCGACGAGATCACCGCCGCCCTGGATCCTGAGCTCGTCGGTGAGGTGCTGGAGATCGTCCGGGCCGAGGCGGAGGCTGGGACGACCCTGGTGCTCGCTACCCACGAGATGTCCTTCGCGCGAGAGGTCGCCACCAAGGTCTGCTTCCTCGACGGTGGGCGCGTCCTGGAGCAGGGTCCGCCGGAGCAGCTCTTCGGGGATCCCGTCGAGGAGCGCACCCGCGCCTTTCTCGCCCGCGTCCGATCCTGAGCGCTACGTCGACGTCCGTCCTTTTACTAGACGATGACACCTTGTGAACGATTCACAAGGTGTCATCGTCTAGTAAAAGGAACGCGCCTCGGCCTCTGCGGCGGACCACTCAGTTGATTTCCACAGCGTTTTCCACAGGGTCCTGATTACGGTCGCGCGATGGTGACGTCCATCCATAACGTCCCTGTGTATGAGGGCCACTTCACGAATCACGACGCGCGAGGCGATACGTCGGATCTGCGAGCTCCACATGATCGGGAAGGTCGAGGCGAACCGGGTCCTGACCGCCAGGCTCGCCGGTCCCGGGCAGAAGGTCGGCAGCGCGATCGTCTACGACGAGCACAGGCTTGCCGAGCTGCTGGCCAGGCCGCGCTGCACCGAACAGACGTTGGACTCGGTCCGCCCGGTCATTGTCCGGCTCGGTCGTGACCGCAGGTTCGATCTCTCGCAGACCTGGGACGAGCAGGCTGAGGTCGCGCGACGAAACTGGTACGTGCCGTTCTTTCTCGGAACGATGCTGGATCTATGGGGCTGCCTCGACGGACGCCGGTTCCCCCTGGTCGCGACCATTGCCAGCTGGGTGGTGTTCGGGGCGGAGGGCACCGGTCACACCTACGACGAAGGCGCGTCGCCGGCGGCCAACCGCAGCACGCCGCCTCGTACGTTCCAGGTCGAGCCGCCGGGCGACTGGTTCGCGCCCATCAAGGAGACCTGGCTGCCCCTCGAGCACGGACCGACGGTGACGATCTGGGGTGCGCCGACGACCAACAGTGCGTTGCGTGAGGTCGACTGGCTCAGGGTCGATGCCGACAAGCAGAAGAAGCAGGCCGAGTACGACGCGTGGCTCAGGTCTGCTCCGCACCTGCGTGACGTGGCACAGGTGGGCTTGACCGATGTCGACGCAGTCCTCGGGGCCTGGAGCCGAGCTGCCCCGTCTCATCCGGAGACCGGACGAGACGGGGCAGAGTAGGGGAAGTTCCGTTCCTGACCGCTCAGACGGCGGCAGGCGCAGGGAAGGTCGGGTACTCGACACCGGAGATCGACTGCACGGTGCGGACGACCTGGCAGGAGTAGCCGAACTCGTTGTCGTACCAGACGTAGAGGATCGCGGAGTCGCCGTCGACGATGGTCGCGTTGCCGTCGACGATCGAGGCTGCGCGCGAGCCGATGAAGTCGGACGACACCGCGTCGCGGGCGGTGGTGAAGTCCACCTGACGACGGAGCTCGCCGGTGAGCGACGCCTCGCGGAGATAGTCGACGACCTCCTCCTTCGAGGTCTCGCTCTTGAGCGAGAGCGACAGGATCGCGATCGACACGTTCGGGGTGGGGACCCGGATCGAGTTGCCGGTGATCTTCGCCTTCAGGTCCGGAAGGGCCTTGGCGACGGCAGAGGCCGCACCGGTCTCGGTGAGCACCAGGTTGAGCGGTGCGGAGCGACCGCGACGGTCGGCCTTGTGGTAGTTGTCCAGCAGGTTCTGGTCGTTGGTGAACGAGTGCACCGTCTCGACGTGACCGCGGACGATGCCGAAGCGGTCCTCCATCAGCTTCAGCGGCGGCACGATCGCGTTGGTCGTGCACGAGGCGCAGGAGATGACCTTCTCGTCGCCGGTAAGGGTCTGGTGGTTGACGCCGTGGACGATGTTGGGGACGTCGCCCTTGCCCGGTGCGGTCAGCAGGACCTTCTTGATGCCCGGGCGCAGGTGCTGCTCGAGCCCGGCCTGGTCACGCCACCTGCCGGTGTTGTCGATGAGGATGGCGTCCTTGATGCCGTACGCCGTGTAGTCGACCGTCGTCGGGTCGTCGGAGTAGATGAACTGGATAGGGTTGCCGTTGGCGATGATCACGCCGTTCTTCTCGTCCACCGTGATCGTGCCGGCGAACTGGCCGTGGATCGAGTCGCGGCGCAGCAGCGAGGCGCGCTTGACGAGGTCGTCCTCGCCGCCCTTGCGGACGACGACGGCCTTCAGGCGCAGCCCGTGACGCGAGCCGGCCTTCTCGACGAGCAGGCGGGCGACGAGCCGACCGATACGGCCGAATCCGTAGAGCACGACGTCCTGGCCGCCGTTGCGCTCGAGCTTGTTCCCGCCCGTGGCGCCTGCGAGCTTCTCGGCGACGAAGTCGTCGACGGAGAGACCGCGGCCGTCCTCGGCGTACTGGACGGCGAGCAGACCGAGATCGATCTTCGACGGGCCCAGGTCGAGCTTGGCGATCGCCTGGAGGAGCGGGAAGGTCTCGGTGACCGAGAGCTCCTCGCCCTCGATCTGGCGCGCGAAGCGGTGCGCCTTGAGGATCGAGATGTCGGACTTGCTCACCAGCGACCGGCTGTGGACCAGGATGGTGACATCCTTCTCGCGGTAGAGCTTGCCGATGATCGGGATCATCGTCTCCGCGAGCTCCTCGCGGTGCTGCCAGTCGTTGAAGGTCTCGTCGGTGTTGCTCACAGCTCAACTTTCGGTTGCTCGGGAAGGCTCGGCCGATCGGGCCCGCGGCACACTCAGCCAGGCTCGATTATCGGCATCCCCAGAGCCCGGGCCACCTTGATCGATCCAACCCAGAGTCGGTGGTCGAGCTTGTCGAGCGTTGTATCGAGCTTGTCGAGATGACCAGCCGACCTGAACGATCGCTCCCTGAACGACCCGACAGAGTTCCTCAGGGCGACGTCGTCGCTGTCGGCTCCGCGGTAGGCGTCTCGGTCGGCTCAGGCGCCGTCGTCTCGGTCGGTTCGGCCGTCGGCGTCGGGCTGGTCGGCTCGCTGGTCGGCTCGTCGATGGCCGGAGCACTCTCGTCCGGGGCCTCGGAAGGCGTCGTGTCGGAGGTGGGCACGCTGTCGCTGGGGACGATCTCACCATCGCCCTCGGCACCCTCCTCCGCCGGCTGCTCGTCGACCTCGGGCTCCGTCCCGGTGTCCACGGACCCGCCCACCGGCGATGTCGGTGCGTTGGTGCTCTGCCCGGCGGTCGGCTCGGCCGAAGGGGTCACCTCGCCGACCTCCGGCGCGTCCTCCCGGCTCGGCAGGAGGTCGGTGCTGGCGGCGACGGCCACGCCCGCTGAGACCAGGACCACCGCCGCAGCGGCCAGGACCGCGATCTTCCAGCGACGACCGGACGGTTGGCGAGGCTCGGCGATGGTGGGCGCCTGGGTGGGCAGGTCGGCCGTGTCGGTCGGGGCCGGCGACCGGATCGCGCCAGCGGCCCCGCCGGCCGAGGCGAGCCCCGGGGACGGGGTGCCGACGAAGGTCTCCTCCGTCGAGCTGATCGGGGCGGGCAGCAGGGTCCAGTCGCCGTTGGTGGCGAGGATGTCAGCAGCGGAGGGCCTGGCGGTCGCCGTCTCGGCGAGGCACGCGGCGACCAGCGGGCGCAGGTAGTCAGGGCAGAGGCTCAGATTGGGGGACTCGCCCGTGAGGAGATGCCCCATCGAGCCGATCTCACCGCTGAACGGCCAGCGTCCGGTGGCGGCGACGAAGGCGACCAGGCCCAGTGCCCAGACGTCGACGGCGCTGGAGAAGGTGCCGGTCTGGACCTGCTCGGGCGCCTGGTAGCCGTAGGTGCCGACGGCCTTGCCGGTCTGGGTCAGCGCGGTGCCGTCGACGGAACGGGCGATGCCCATGTCGATCACGCACGGGTCGGTGGCGCCGTAGAGGATGTTGCCCGGCTTGATGTCGCGGTGGACCAGCCCGGCTGCGTGCACCGCGGCAAGAGCCTCTGCGACCCCGGCGACCAGCTGGCGTACGTCGATCTCGGGCAGGCGCTCGCCGGAGCTGATCAGCTTGTTGAGCGGCGGGTCGGCGACGTACTCGCTCGCCATCCAGGGCTGCTCGGCGGCGGGGTCGGCGTCGAGAACCCGCGCGGTGAACCGGCTCTCCACCTTCTTCGCGGCCTCGATCTCCCGCTCGAACCGCGCGCGGAACCCCGGGTCGGAGATGAGCTCGGGGAGGATCGCCTTCACCGCCGCCTGCCTGCCCTCTGCGTCCTCGCCCAGATAGACGACGCCCATGCCTCCGTGTCCGAGGCGGCCGGTGAGCGTGTACGGGCCCATCTCGCGGGGATCGTTCGCGGTCAACGGGCTGACCGAGCTGATCGGGCGGGACTGGGGGGATGGGGGAAATTCCCGAGACAACTTCTCTGCTCCTGTGCACCGGCGAGTGTGTCTCGGAGCGTATCGGACGCAGGCGCGGGATCCGTGGTGCCAGGCGGAGGGTTCTCGACTCTGCGAGCCTCGATCCTGCGAGTATGGCCGGCATGACTGAGTCGACGGAGAAATTCACTGTGACGTTGGGCCAGGGCACCGGTCCCCTCCGCGGGGTCAAGGTCGTCGAGCTGGCGGGGATCGGGCCGGGCCCGCACGCCTGCACGCTCCTCGCGGACATGGGCGCGGACGTGATCCGGGTCGACCGACCGGGCGGCAACGTGCTCGGCGGCGGTGCCGGTGATCTGCTCACCCGCGGCCGACCCAGCGTCGCGCTGGACCTCAAGAACCCGGACGCCGTCGAGACCGTCCTACGCCTGGTGGAGACGGCGGACGTGCTCATCGAAGGACTGCGCCCCGGGGTCACCGACCGGCTGGGGCTCGGGCCCGACGCGTGCCTGGAGCGCAACCCGCGCCTCGTCTACGGCCGGATGACCGGCTGGGGTCAGGACGGGCCGCTGGCCCAGTCGGCCGGCCACGACCTCACCTACATCGCCACCACCGGTGTGCTCAACGGGCTCGGTCAGGACCGGGCCCGCCCGCACTTCCCGCTCAACCTGCTCGGCGACTTCGGCGGCGGATCGACCTATCTCGTGATGGGCATCCTGGCCGCGCTCGTCGAGGCCAAGACGACCGGCCAGGGCCAGGTAGTCGACGCCGCGATCGTGGACGGCACCGCCCACCTCGCCACGATGATCTCCGGGTTGCTCTCCTCCGGCAGTTGGCACGAGCAGCGGATGAGCAACCTGCTCGACGGCGCGATGCCGTTCTACTCGCTCTACGACACCTCCGACGGTCGTCAGGTCGCGGTCGGTGCGCTCGAGGGCAAGTTCTTCGCCGAGATGGTCACCCGACTCGGCCTCGACGGGGTCTGCCCGGGGCAGTACGAGATGGAGCGCTACGACGAGATGCGCTCGCTCTTCGAGAAGGCCTTCGCGTCGAAGACGATGGCCGAGTGGGCCGAGATCTTCGAGGGCACCGACGCCTGCGTCGCCCCCGTCCTCACCCCCTCCGAGGCTGCTGAGCACCCCCACCTGAAGGCCCGCCAGACGTACGTCACCCACCACGGTGTCACTCAGCCGGCTCCCGCTCCGCGGTTCAGCCGCACCACCTCCACCTTGGCGGCGGGACCGGCCGGCAGCGCCGGCCGGCACACCCGGGAGGCGCTCGTCGCGTGGGGCGTCACCGACGTCGACGCGCTGATCGAGAAGGGTGCCGCGTTCCAGGACTGAGGTCCGTTCCTCGATCTGATGGCCCCGGCACGTTCGATGGACGATGATGTGGAGGGGTAGAGGCGCCGGTGATGTCGCGTCTGCTGACGCGACACACGAGGGGGCTGTGGTCGATGGCGAATCTGTTGGCGGTGTTGCCCTTGGCGTTCGTGATGGTCGCAGGGCCCCAGTTCGTCAGCGCGGTGTTCCTTGCCGCCAGCCGCGACCCGCGCCGCGCGTCGATCGCCTTCCTCGCTGGGGTCGCCCTCGGCACGGCCCTCAGCGTGGGCGTGTTCTACCTGCTGGCCGGGCTGGTCCATGATCCGGCTCGCGCGGCGGAACCGGACTCCGGGAACAGTCTTCTGGACTACCTGTTGCCGGTGCTGCTGGTCGCCATGGCGGTCCGGGTCTTCCTCCGTCGTGGCTCCAGCACACCGCCGGCATGGATGACGTCGCTGGCCGAGTCCACGCCGCGGTTCGCGTTCCGCCTGGGGCTTCTGCTGTTCCTGTTCATGCCGACTGACGTGCTCGCGGCCATGACGGTTGGGTCGTACCTGGCCAGACACGACCTGCCGTGGTGGCAGTGTGCGCCGTTCGTCGCCGTGACGGTGCTGCTCGCCGCGATTCCGCTGTTGATCCTGGTTCTCATGGGGAAGCGTGCCGACGTGCTGCTGCCGCGCATCCGGGCCTGGATGACCACCAACTCCTGGGTGGTCAGCGAGATCGTGATCATCTTCCTCCTGGTCGTGACCCTGGCAGGCTGAGTCGAGGGAACCTCGCCCCCGCGGGTGTTGATCAGAACGCAGGAACGGCGCGGCGTACGACCTTCGGGTCGTACGCCGCGCCGTTCCAGGTGACGCGGTGGGGCTCAGTCGTTGCGGACCAGAGCGGCAGCGCGGCGACGCAGGACCACGACGAGCGCGGTCCCGGCGGCGGCAGCGCCGGCGAGCATGGCCAGCAGCGGCCACATCGCGGGTACGGCGGCGTCGCTCTCACCGGCGAGGCCGGCGTCGATGTTGGTCGGGACCTCGGAGTCCTCGTCGCCGGCGGCCGGGGCCGCGGAGGACTCCTCGCCGGCGGGCTCGGTCTCGTCGGAGACCGGGGTGGCCTCGGTGGGCTCGTCGGTCGGCTCCTCCGACGGCGTCTCGGAAGGCTCCTCGGAGGGCTCCTCGCCGACCGGCGGCGTGGACGGGGTCGGCGTCTCGGACGCCGGAGGCTCTTCGGTGCCGCAGTTCTCGAACCAGAAGACCTTGGACTTGGTGGTGTTGCCCTTGCTGCGCGGGGTGTCGACGGTGATCTTCACGTGGTAACCCTGGTTCGCGTTCGGCTCACCGGTCGCGCGCAGGGTGTAGGTCTCGCTGCCGTCCTTGTCGTTGCCGGCACCGGAGGCCTCGTCGTTCTCGAGCTTGACCTCGTCGTGACCGACCACGGGGGTCATGTTCCCGTCGAACACGGAGAGGACGTGGCTCTCCGTGTTGGTGGGAGCGTGCAGCTCGAAGGTGACCTTCGAGATGATGTCGTCGCCCGCGTCGTAGCCGAACCACTCGACGTTGAACGTGCACTCCTGGTGAGGGTTGTTCTCCGGGGTGTTGTCGTCCTCGAGCTCGAGGTTCTCGATCTTGACCGTGCCGTTGTTGCCCTTCGGGTTCCCGGAATTGCCGTGGTCGCCGGTGGCGAAGGCCGGAGCTGCTGCGAGCCCGGCGAGGGCGACACCCGCGACGATCGCGCCGGTGCGTACGAAACTCAACACTTGTAAACCTTTCGAAGACCGTTGACCGCTCGCTGCGGTCCGTGCGCAGCCTCAGCCATCGAAGGCGACGGGTTGAAGACCTCGTGTCGCCGTGGACGCGTGCCGCCCCCACGGCTGCCGACCGCAGCGTAGTGACCCCGCTCGCGCATACGGAAGGGGGGTGTCGTCGGTGTTACCGAGACGTGCACCTCGGACGATCCCTCGGGCTGCTAGCAAAAGTTTGCGAGACAGGGTGTCGCAAACACGTACTCCCGGGTAACCTGGCCCACATGCATGTCGACGTACTGATCATCGGTGCCGGCGTCTCCGGCATCGGAGCGGCTGCGCAGCTCCGTGAGCGCCTTCCCGGCACGACGCTCGCCATCCTGGAGCAGCGCGATGCCAGTGGCGGCACGTGGGATCTCTTCCGCTACCCGGGCATCCGGTCCGACTCCGACATGTTCACGTTCGCCTTCAAGTGGCGGCCGTGGGAGAGCGCGCAGGCTCTCGCCGACGGTCACCAGATCCGTGACTACCTGCGCCAGACGGCGAAGGACTACGGCGTCGACAAGCTGATCCGCTACGGCCACAAGGTCACCGGCGCCGCCTGGAGCAGCGACGACAAGCAGTGGACGGTCTCCGTCGAGACCCCTGACGGACCCACCGAGATCACCACCGGCTTCCTGTGGAACTGCTCCGGCTACTACGACTACGCCAACGGCTACCAGCCGGAGTTCGCCGGCCTCGACGACTACGAAGGCACCTTCGTCCACCCGCAGCACTGGCCCGAGGAGCTCGACTACGCGGGCAAGAAGGTCGTCATCATCGGCTCCGGCGCGACCGCGGTCACGTTGCTGCCCAACCTGGCGGGCGAGGGCAGCGACCGAGCCGAGAAGGTGACGATGCTGCAGCGGACACCGACGTACATCCTCTCCCGTCCGGGACAGGACGCGATCGCCTCGCTGCTGAACACCGCGCCGTTCAAGCTGCTCGGCAGGCTCCCCTTCAAGCGCGTGCGCGAGAAGATCGGCCACGAGACCGTTCGCTGGGAGAACATCGCCCTCACCGTCGGCACCTATCAGCTCGCGCGTCGGGCTCCTGGCGTCGTCAAGAAGGTGATCCGCGACCAGTGGATCAACGGCCTCACCGCCCGCGGCGGCCGTCCTGGCATGAGCAAGACCGAGGCGATCGCGTACGTCGACAAGCACTTCAACCCGCCCTACGACCCCTGGGACCAGCGCATCTGCTTCGTCCCCGACGGCGACATGATGAAGTCGATCCGGGAGGGGTATGCCGCGGTGGTCACCGACCGGATCAAGACGTTCGTGCCGAAGGGGATCGAGCTCGAGTCGGGCGAGACCCTCGAGGCCGACATCGTCATCTCCGCGACCGGGCTCAACCTGCGGCTCTTCGGTGGGCTCGACTACACCGTCGACGGCGAGCCGGTCAGCCTGCCCGACCAGATGGCCTACAAGGGCCTGATGATCACCGGGATGCCCAACTTCGCCTACACGATCGGCTACACCAACGCCTCGTGGACGCTCAAGGCCGACCTGGTCACCGACTACGTGATCCGGTTGCTCGACTTCATGGGGGAGAACGGCTACGACGTCGCCTCCGTCTCCCGGGACCCGAGTGTCGAGGAGCGGCCTTTCATGGACCTCGCCTCCGGCTACATCCAACGCTCGCTGGACCTCATGCCGAAGGCGGGCGACCGGGCGCCGTGGGCGGCGAAGCAGAACTATCTCGTCGACATGAAGGCGCTCGGCTCGCCGGTCGCCGACGGGGTGATCCGGTTCGCCTGATGCCTGCTCGCGCCGGGCCTGTGGCCGCCGTGACAGGCGTTCCTGGCCCGACGTGACGTGCGTACGACTACGATGGCCCCACCATGGATGGCAGGGCAGTTCGCTGGAAGCGTCACAACGATGACCGACGAAAGCGCATCGTCGATGCCGCGATCGGTCTGATCGAGACCGAAGGCGTCAACGTCAGCCTGCAGGCGATCGGCCAGGCCGCCGGTCTCTCCCGGTCCGTGGTCTACCGTCATTTCGCTGACCGGCGTGAGCTCGACCTCGCCATCCAGGCCGACATCCTCGATGGCCTGTGGGCCAAGCTCTTCCCGGCGATGGAGCTGACCGGATCGATCCGGCAGATCATCTCCCGCACCGTCGGGGCCTACGTCAACTGGGCGCTCGAGCACCCGCTCCTGCACCAGGTGGCCGACGTCGACACCGCGCCGAACGGCACCGGCCCGCTGCAGCAGGGCCTCGACCGGATCGCGGAGCGGATCAAGGAGCTGATCCTGGCCGCGTTCGAGCTGGCCGGGGTCGAGGTCTCCGAGGTCGACAAGAAGGCCGTCGACCCGCTGATCTACGGCCTGATCGGGATGGTCTTCGGCGCCGTACGCCGCTGGGTCCACCTCGGCGAGGGCATCCCCGACGCCGAGCACCTGACCTCGGTCGTCACCGAGGCCGTTCTGGCCATGATCGACACCCGCACCGTGGCGTACGGACTCTCGATCGACCACGACCAGCCGCTCGAGGAGCTCTTCGGCTGATCCGGTGAGATCAGCCGGGCAGCGTCAGGTCCGGCGGCACCACGCGAGCCAGCGCGGAACGGCACGCGATGATCCCCGGGGAGTCGGCGATCGCGGTGCGGGTGGCGGTGAAGACCGTACGCCGCGGCGACCCGGGCAGATCGATGAGCCGGACCGCTGTCCGGTGGCGGACGCGCATGAGGTCGGAGAGCAGGGCGACGGCGTTGCCGGACTCCACCAGCGCGACGTGGGCCTCGACGTCGTCGGTCTCGTAGCGGACCTCGGGCTCGAAGCCGGCCCGGCGGCACTGCTCCTCGATCCAATGCCGGGAGGCGGTGCCCGGCGGCTCCATCGCCCACGGCACACATCCGGCGTCGGCGAGCGAGGCGATGTTGTCCCAGATCGCACCAGAGCCGCGAGGCGGGAGGGCGAGGCGGAGCCGGTCGGTGGTGAGCGGCTGCCGGTCCAGGCCGTCGAAGTGGGGTGCGCCGTGGTCGGGGTAGTGCTCGGCGACGACCAGGTCTAGCTCGCGCAGGGCGAGGTCGTTGAGCGCCTGCTCGGGAGCGCGCTGGGACAGCATGACGCGCAGCCGGGGATGACGCCGGGTCAGGTCGGCGAGGGCCTGCGGCATGTAGGCGAGGGCGACGGACTGGAAGACTGCGACCCGGACGGTGCCGGCGGTCTCGTCGCCGAGCGCGGTGACCGCGGCCTCAGCCGCCTCCAGCCGGGCCAGGATCTCGATGGTGTGCTCGACAAGCACCTCGGCCGCGGCGGTGAGCTGGACCCGCCTTCCCGCCTTAGTGAGAAGGGGTACGCCGACCTCTCGCTCGAGCTGCCCGAGCTGCTGGGAGACCGAGGACGGGCTCTGGTGGAGCGCCTCGGCGACCTCCGCAAGGGTCCCGCGCGCGGAGAGCTCGGCGAGGAGGCGGAGACGGCGGACGTCGAGCATGTCACTTCCCTTCAGGTTTTCTTACGAATAATCCCCAAGAAACATCGCTTTATCTTACGTGAATCTGGTCGCATACTCGCTACTATGACCACCAATGACGCGCTCATCGCCGAGGTCGACGACCTCGTCCGCGGCTGGCTGACGAAGGCTTCGACCAAGCCGACCGCCGCTGCCGCGCAGCGCCTCGCCGACGTCCTCAAGGACCCTGCGGGGCTCGACTTCACCGTCGGCTTCGTCGACCGGGTGATCCGGCCCGAGGACGTACGCGTGGCGGCGGCCAGCCTTCGTGAGCTGGCCGGCAACGTACCTTCGTTCCTGCCCTGGCACCTGAAGCTGGGCGTGAAGCTCGGCGCGCTGATGTCGCTGGTCGCGCCGTGGTTCGTCATCCCGGTCGCTCGCCGTGCGCTGCGGCAGATGGTGGGTCACCTCCTGATCGACGCCTCCGACGCGCGGCTCGGCAAGCAGATCGAGCGGATCCGTGAGCGCGGCGTCTCGCTGAACATCAACCTCCTCGGTGAGGCCGTCCTCGGGCAGAAGGAGGCCGACCGTCGTCTGGCCGGGATTCGCAAGCTGCTGTCCCGCGACGACGTCGACTACGTCTCGGTGAAGGTCTCCTCGCCGGTCGCGCCGCACGCGGTCTGGGCCTACGACGAGGCGGTCGAGCACGTCGTCGAGCGACTGCTCCCGCTCTACACCTACGCAGCCAAGTCCTCTGCTGCCGGGACGAAGAAGTTCATCAACCTGGACATGGAGGAGTACCGCGACCTCGACATGACCATCGATGTCTTCACGCGGCTCCTCGACCGGCCCGAGCTGGTCGACCTGGAGGCGGGGATCGTCCTTCAGGCCTACCTGCCCGACGCGATGGCCGCGATGATCCGGCTGCAGGAGTGGTCGGCTGCTCGCCGTGCGCGTGGGGGCGCGGCGATCAAGGTGCGCCTGGTCAAGGGCGCCAACCTGCCGATGGAGCACGTCGAGGCGTCGCTGCACGGCTGGCCCGTCGCGACCTGGACGACCAAGCAGGACTCCGACACCAACTACAAGCGGGTGCTGTCCTGGTCCCTGACCCCCGAGCGGATGGCCAACGTGCGTCTCGGCGTTGCCGGCCACAACCTGTTCGACGTGGCGTACGCGTGGATCCTGGCTGGTCAGCGCGGTGTTCGTGACTCGGTCGAGTTCGAGATGCTGCTGGGGATGGCCGAGGGCCAGGCCGAAGCGGTCCAGGAGACCGTTGGCGGCCTGCTGCTCTACGTGCCGGTCGTGCACCCGAAGGACTTCGACGTCGCGATCGCCTATCTCGTCCGGCGCCTCGAGGAAGGCGCGAGCACCGAGAACTTCATGTCGGCCGTCTTCGACCTCAACTCCTCTGAGGCCCTCTACAAGCGTGAGAAGGAGCGGTTCGTACGCTCCCTGGAGGCTGTCGACGAGTCCGTGCCGGCGCCCAACCGGACCCAGGACCGGCGTCTGCCGGTCGCGGACGACGTCCAGACCCAGTTCGACAATGTCCCCGACACCGACCCGCACCTGCCGGGCAACCGCGAGTGGGGCAAGTCGATCATCGGCCGGGTCGGCTCCTCGACCCTCGGTGACCAGCTGGTTGCCGACCACATGGTGACCTCGGTCGAGGCCGTCGAGTCGGTGCTCGAGGGTGCCGTCGGCGCCCAGGCCGACTGGGCTCGGAAGACCGGCGCCGAGCGGGCCGCCGTGCTGCGGGCCGCCGCGGTCGAGGTCGAGCGGCGTCGCGCCGAGTGGCTCGAGGTCGGTGCCTCGGAGTGTGGCAAGACGCTCGACCAGGGTGACCCGGAGGTCTCCGAGGCGATCGACTTCCTCAACTACTACGCGAGCCTGGCCGAGCAGCTCGACACGGTCGACGGTGCGCGCCAGGTGCCCGTCCGGCTCACGCTGGTCACCCCGCCGTGGAACTTCCCGCTCGCCATCCCGACCGGTGGCGTCGCCGCCGCGCTCGCGGCCGGCTCGGCCGTGGTGATCAAGCCGGCGCCGCAGGCGCGGCGTTGCGGCTCGGTCCTGGTGGAGACGCTGTGGGCCGCAGGGGTGCCGAAGGAGATCCTCCGGCTCGTTCACGTTCCGGAGAACGAGGTCGGCCGCGCGCTGATCGCCTCGCCGCTGGTGGACCGGCTGATCCTGACCGGTGCGTTCGACACCGCCGAGCTGTTCCGCTCGTTCCGCTCGGACCTGCCGCTGCTGGCCGAGACCTCCGGCAAGAACTCGCTCGTGGTCACCCCCGACGCCGACCTCGACCTGGCGGTCAAGGACCTCGTCTACTCCGCCTTCGGTCACGCCGGACAGAAGTGCTCGGCGGCGTCGCTGGGCATCCTCGTCGGCTCGGTCGCGACCTCGCGTCGCTTCCGCGACCAGCTGGTCGACGCGGTGACCTCGCTTCGCGTGGGTTACCCGACCGACCCGACGGTGCAGGTGGGCCCGGTCATCGAGCCCGCCTCCGGCAAGCTGCTCAAGGCGCTGACGACGCTTGCGCCGGGTGAGTCATGGCTCGTGAAGCCGCGCCAGCTCGACGACACCGGCCGGCTCTGGTCGCCTGGCGTCAAGACCGGCGTCAAGCGCGGCTCCGAGTTCCACCTGACCGAATACTTCGGCCCTGTCCTCGGGCTGATCTCGGCCGGCTCGCTGGACGAGGCTCTCGAGATCCAGAACGAGGTCGATTACGGCCTCACCGCGGGCATCCACAGCCTGGACCGGGCCGAGATCGAGCAGTGGCTCGACGCCGTCGAGGCCGGGAACGTCTACGTCAACCGCGGCATCACCGGCGCCATCGTGCGTCGCCAGCCGTTCGGTGGCTGGAAGAAGTCGGCAGTCGGTGCCGGTACGAAGGCCGGTGGGCCGAACTACCTCGTCGGACTCAGCGACTGGGTGCCGGCTCCGGCCACCGAGCTCGCGACGCCGGCGCCGGCCGTCCGGTCGCTGGTCGACTGGGCCGGAAGGCTGCAGCTGGACGAGATCGACATGCTCCGCCGCGGAGCCGGTTCGGACGCGGTCGCCTGGGAGCGTGAGTTCGGTGCCGCCCGGGACGTGTCGCGCCTGACCGCCGAGGTCAACGTGCTGCGCTACTCGCCGGTGCCGGTCACCATCCGGTACGAGGGCGGTCCGATCGCTCACCTGCTGCGGGTCCTCGCTGCCGGTGTTGCGGCCGAGGCGCCGGTGACCGTGTCCGTCGCCACCACCCTGGACGAGGACACCGCCGCGCTGGTGCGGGCGACCGGTGCGACCTACGTCGTCGAGGACATGGCCGCGTGGACGTCGATCCTCTCCGGACCGTATGCGCCCAGCCGCGTACGTCTCCTGGGTGGGTCGCGTGAGGCCTTCGCCGAAGCGAGCCAGGGCAGGGTCGACATCGCCCTCTACGCCCAGCCCGTCGTCGAGGCCGGCCGCGTCGAGCTGCTCACCTTCCTGCACGAGCAGGCCGTCTCCGTCACCGCGCACCGCTTCGGCTCGCCGACGCCGCTGGTGGAGAACCTCTTCTGACAGCACGGCCGAGTCGGCTCGTCATGGCGAGCCGACTCGGCCGAGCGGCGTACTCCTACAGTGGTGGTATGACCACGACCGCGCGAACGACCGCGCGTCTCCTGCTGGGTGCCGTGATGGTGGGTGCCGGGGTGGCTCATCTGAGCACCCAGCGACAGGAGTTCCGGGCGCAGGTGCCCGACTGGTTCCCCATCGACGAGGATCTGACCGTTGTCGGATCCGGCGTCGTCGAGATCGGGCTCGGACTCGCCTTCATCGCGCTGCCAGGCAAGCAACGACTCATCGGGGCGCTGCTGGCCGCCTTCTTCGTCGCGATCTTCCCGGGCAACATCGCGCAGTATGTGGAAGGGATCGACGCGTTCGGCCTCGACACCGACCGCAAACGGTTGATCCGGCTGTTCTTCCAACCCGTGCTCGTGGTCTGGGCTCTGTTCGGCGGCGGCTGGCTGCGAGTCCGCGCCGAGTCGGCTCGTCAGGACGAGCCGACTCGGCGCTGATGTGTGTCAGGACGAGCCGACTCGAGCGGCGTCCTGAGCCCCCGCCCACGTACGCAGATAGGACTCCGAGCCGCGGACGATGTCGTCGATGACGTCCTGGCCGCCGGTGAGGCGGAGGTCCTCGAGGTAGTCGGGGATCATCCCGTAGTGGGCGACACCGTCGGTGTTGTAGTCCCAGATCCGCTTGCCGGTGACCTGGCGGTCGACCACGGAGTCACCGAGGATGCCGGGGAACGGGTAGCCGACCCGAGTCTTGGCGGGGCCAGGGGTGCCACCGAAGCCGTTCATGTCGAAGCCGAACCCGATGCCCGCGCCGTAGCGGTCCCGGACGGGTGCGGTGCGGACGTACTCGGCCAGGAACTGGTCGGTGCTGTGGCCGTAGATCGTCGAGAACCCGCCGAGAGCGTAGAGCCGGTCGAGGTAGCGCTCGTCCATCCAGGAGTGGCTGGCGAGGACCCCGGGGTAGTCGCTCTCCTCGAGGATGTCGAGGGCGCGATCGGCGGCCTTGGCGCTCATGTGGTCGACCTCGACCATCATGCCGCGCTTGATGAGTCCGCGGAGGGCGTACTCGCCCAGCGCCGACAGGCCGTAGGGGTTGCAGACCGTGCCCGATGGATAGATCGGGGGCTGCGGCAGCCAGTCGAGCTCGGCGGGCCGGTCGACGAGGCGCGGGTTGTTGTCGTGCGGCTGGTCGGGGTCGCAGGCCTTCGGAGTCCAGAAGGTGCCGGTCGTGAGGAACTGCCCGGCGTTGATCAGCAGCCCGGTGGTGCCCTTGTCGTAGCGGACGCCGCAGAGCGCGTTGTCGAACTTGTGGCAGAGGAACATCGAGGAGACGCCGAGCGACTTCAGCTCGTCGAGCCCCTTGTCGATGTTGGCGCGGGTGCACGAGGGCAACCGCAGTTTTTGGGAACAGCCGAACGGCTCGGAGGTCTCCACGCCGAGCACGACGGCCAGCTTGCCTTCCTCGATCACCTCGCGCGCCTGCTCGGCGTCGGTGACGATCCGGTACCACCCGCGCCCCTCGCCGCCGTACTGCGCGTCGATGAACGCCTGGGTGTCGTACGCATCCCGGGCCTGTCTCCGCACCGCGGTCATCTCGTCGCACGACTGGTGGGTGCCGGGGTTGATCGCGCACAGCGCCTTGTTGCTGGTCAGCTGCACCACCAGAGTCCGCTGGCCAGCGCGCCAGGCCCGCTCGACCCAGCGGTAGTACATCTGCTGGTGGGTCAGCGAGTCGTACGTCGGCCAGTCCTTGAACGAGGGCCAGCCGACGGTGTCGTGGAACCCGAGCGGGCTGCCGGATCGGGTCAGGTTCTCCAGCAGCGCGGTCTCGCCGGCGATCCCGTGGGAAGGGCAGTCCTTGAGCGCGTCCGCGATCCCGGCCTCGGAGAAGGCCTTCCCGCAGACCGCCGCGCCACCGATGCCGTCCTGCATGAACATGTGGCTGTGGGCATCGATCAGCCCTTGCACCGTGCCGTCCGGAGCGGTGCCGGTGAACGGCTCGCCGGTCACGTTGATCTCGGACTCCGGCGATGGCAGCTGCCTTTCCGCATCATCGCCGGACGCTGGTGGCCCCACCATCGCGACGGTCACCGCGAGGGCGATCACAGCAAGCAGAGACGTACGACGGATGCGCATGTGGCCTCCCGGTGACCAGCGGCGTCATAGTGTGGGAATCGCAACCTAGCAGTTGCTTGGGGCCTTTGGGGACGTATTCGCGCAGGTCATCGGCTCTGACAGACTGGCGGCCATGACGATCGCGATCATCGGTGCAGGCAACATGGGCGGGGCTGTGCTCGCCGGACTTCTCGAGGCGGGGCACGCCCCGGAGAGCGTGATCGTCGTCGAGGCTCGCGAGGAGCAGGCGGCCGCGCTGCGGGAGAAGCACGGCGTCCGTACGCTGCCCGCGCCCGAAGCCGTGGCCGAGGCCGACATCGTGGTGCTGGGCGTGAAGCCCTACGGCGTGGTGCCGGTGCTGGAGTCGATCGCCTCCTCGCTACGGCAGGGGACCACGGTGGTCTCGCTGGCCGCCGGCGTCCCGACCTCGGCGATGGAGCCCGCCGTCCCTGACGGTGTCTCGGTCGTGCGGGTCATGCCCAACACCCCTGCTCTGGTCGGCGAGGGCATGTCCGCGGTGGCCGGTGGCGCGAAGGCGACGCCGGATGCGGTCGCCGCGGCCGCCGACCTGATGGGCGCTGTCGGCAAGGTCGTCACCGTGCCCGAGTCCCAGATCGATGCTGTCACCGCGATCAGCGGCTCCGGCCCGGCGTACGTCTTCATGATCGCCGAGGCCTGGATCGAGGCCGGCGTCCACCTGGGGCTTACTCGGGACGATGCGACCACCCTCGTCATCCAGACGCTGGCCGGATCAGCCGAGCTACTCAAGAGCGGCACCCACCCGGCGATCCTCCGCGAGCAGGTCACCAGCCCCGGTGGCACGACGGCCGCCGCCCTCGGTGCGCTGGAGCAGAACGGCCTGCGCGCGTCCTTCCTCGAGGCCACCCGCGCCGCCTACGTACGCTCCAAGGAGCTGTCCTAGCCCCCGCCCCGTCGGTCGAGCCGCGAGGCCCCCTGCGGCCGAGCGTGTCGAGACCAACACGGTTCCCATCGAGCGCGGAGGGGATTGTGTTGGTCTCGACACCGCTCGCTGGCGCTCGCGGGCTCGACCAGCGGGGCCGGGGTTACAGGCCGAGGTGGCGGCTGATGATCAGCTTCTGGACCTCGGTGGTGCCGCCGTAGATGGTCTGGATGCGGCTGTCGATGAACGCCTTGGCGATCGGGTATTCCATCATGTAGCCGTAGCCGCCGTGGATCTGGACGCCCTGGTCGACGAACTTCTTCTGCAGTTCGGTGGTCCACCACTTCGCCATGCTGGCCAGGACGGTGTCGGCGGTGCCGGCGTTGAGCTGGGTGATGGCGTCGTTGAGGAACAGCCGGGCGAGGTAGGCCTCGGTGGCCATCTCGGCCAGCGTGAACGCGGTGTTCTGGAAGCGGCCGATCGGGCGGCCGAAGGCCTCGCGGGTGCGGGCGTAGTCGAGGGAGAGCTCGAGGACCTGCTCGACCGCGGCGACCGCGATCGAGGCGACCGAGATCCGCTCCTGCGGCAGCAGGGTCATCAGCGAGACGAAGCCGGAGCCCTCCTCGCCGAGGAGGTTCTCCTTCGGTACGACCACGTCGGTGAAGGAGAGCTCGGCGGTGTCCTGCGCCTTCATGCCGACCTTGTCGAGGTTGCGGCCGCGCTCGAAGCCCTCCATGCCGCGCTCGACGACGAGCAGCGAGATGCCGTGGGCGCCGGCGTCGGGGTTGGTCTTGGCGACGACGATGACGAGGTCGGCGTTGATGCCGTTGGAGATGAACGTCTTCGAGCCGTTGAGGAGGTAGTGGTCGCCCTTGTCGACCGCGGTGGTGCGTACGCCCTGGAGGTCCGAGCCCGCGCCCGGCTCGGTCATCGCGATGGCGGTGATGATGTCGCCGGACACGCAACCGGGCAGCCAACGGGCCTTCTGCTCGGCGGTGCCGAGGTGGGAGATGTAGGGGACGATGATGTCGGTGTGGACGAAGAAGCCCGGTCCGCTGGCGCCGATCTTCGCCATCTCCTCGTGGAGGACAGCATTGAACCGGAAGTCCTTGATGCCGGGGCCGCCGAACTCCTCCTCGACGTCGAAGCAGAGCAGCCCGGTGTCGCCGGCCTTCTTCCACAGCTCGCGCGGGACGATGCCGTCCTTCTCCCACTGGTCGTGGAACGGCGCGACCTCCTTCTCGAAGAACGCCTTCGCGGTGGCGCGGAAGTCCTCGTGCTCCGCCTCGTAGATGGTGGGCTTCTCGGGCATGACACTCCTTGGTCGACGGTCGATCGCATCGGGCTCGCGACTGTGACGCAAGCCACCGACGGAGCAACTGTGACAGTAACACTGGCGAAGTAGCAACACTTTGGTCTACGGTCCCTGGATATGACCGAGACGACCGATGAGCTGATGACGATCGACGAGCTGTCGACCGTCACCGGGGTGTCGGTGCGCACCACGCGCTACTACGCGAGCCTCGGGCTGATCCCGCCGGCGATCAGGCGCGGTCGGGTCGCCTACTACGGGCCCGAGCACCGCGCTCGCCTGGACATGGTCACAGCGCTCCAGGAGCACGGGTTCACCCTGCAGGCGATCGAGCGCTATCTCGCCCGGCTTCCCGCCGAGACCACCCGGGAGGATCTCGCGATGCAGCGCGCCATGATCACGTCCTGGGCCACCGAGCCGACCGATGACATCCAGGCCCGCATCGGCCGTGAGCTGATCGCGCTGGGTCTTCCCCGGGACGCGCTCGCCGCCGCGTACGCAGCGACCTCCCGCCTCATGGCGGACCTCGCCGACGAGCTCAACACGATCCTGCGCGATCAGGTCGTCGACCCGTTCAAGAGGACCCACCACACCGCGGAGGAGGCTGCGCGTCTCGAGGAGGTCCTCCCGCGGCTGCGTCAGCTGACCACCGAGGCGATCGTGGTGAGCTTCCAGGACGCGGTGAACCGCACGATTTCTCGCAATCTGTCGTGAGGTCTCGACAGGCTTGACCACCGGATGGGGTTGACTGTGACAGTTTTAGTGTCACAATCGGCGCATGGCTGAAGCATTCATCTATGACCACCTGCGCACGCCGCGCGGGAAGGGTAAGAAGACCGGAGCGCTCCACGAGGTCAAGCCGATCGACCTGGTGGTCGGCCTGATCGACGAGGCGCGCAAGCGGAATCCCAACCTCGACCCGGCGCTGATCGACGACGTCGTCCTCGGTGTCGTCACCCCTGTCGGCGAGCAGGGCGGTGACATCGCCAAGACCGCCGCCATCAAGGCCGGTCTCCCCGAGACGACGGCCGGGGTGCAGCTCAACCGCTTCTGCGCCTCCGGCCTCGAGGCCGTGAACCAGGCCGCCTCCCGCGTACGCGGCGGGTTCGAGGACCTCATCCTCGCCGGCGGCGTCGAGTCGATGAGCAAGGCCCCGATGGGCAGCGACGGCGGCGCCTGGGCGCAGGACCCCGACACCGCCCTCAAGACCGGGTTCGTACCGCAGGGCATCGGCGCCGACCTGATCGCGACGCTGGAGGGCTTCAGCCGCGCGGACGTCGACCGCTACGCCGCCCAGTCGCACGCTCGGGCGGCCGCCGCCTGGGAGAACGGCTACTTCAAGGACGCCGTCATCCCGGTCGTCGACCAGACCGGTCTGACCGTGCTCGACCACGACGAGCTGATCCGCCCCGGCACCACCGCCGAGACGCTGGCCGGCCTCAAGCCGTCCTTCCTCCAGCAGGGTCAGGAGGCCGGTTTCGACGACGTCGCGCTGGCCAAGTACCACTGGGTCGAGAAGATCGACCACGTCCACCACGCCGGAAACTCCTCCGGCATCGTCGACGGCTCCGCGCTGATGCTGATCGGCTCCGAGGAGGCGGGCAAGGCCAACGGGCTCACCCCGCGGGCCCGGATCATCTCGGCTGCCGTCTCCGGCGCCGACCCGACGATCATGCTCACCGGCCCCGCCCCGGCCTCGCGCAAGGCGCTGGCCAAGGCCGGCCTCACCGTCGACGACATCGACCTGTTCGAGATCAACGAGGCTTTCGCCGCGGTCGCGATGCGGTTCATGAAGGACATGGGCATCGACGAGTCGGTCACCAACGTCAATGGCGGCGCGATCGCCATGGGTCACCCGCTGGGCGCGACCGGTGCCATCATCCTCGGCACCCTGGTCGACGAGCTCGAGCGTCAGGGCAAGCGGCGCGGCCTCGCCACGCTGTGCGTCGGTGGCGGCATGGGTATCGCGACGATCGTCGAGCTGGTCTGACGGGTCCGCGAATGCTCACCGAGGTAACTCGGTGAGCGCCCACGGACGTACCGCGAATGTTCACCGAGGTAACTCGGTGAGCGCCCACGGACGTACCGCGAATGTTCACCGAGGTAACTCGGTGAGCGCCCACCTCCCTCGTGGAACTCCGCGAAGGAAGCGACAACTGACCGAGGTACCTCGGTGAACATCCCGGGCCGCGCCCCGGCACAGACTTGAAGGAAGACACATGAGCGAGACCGCAGTCCGCTATGACAAGGACGGCGACGGGATCGTCGTCCTCACCTTGGACGACCCGAACCAGTCGGCCAACACGATGAACGAGCTGTACAAGACCTCGATGGCGGCGGCCGTCGAGAAGCTGTACGCCGAAGCAGACGACGTGACCGGCGTCGTGATCGCCTCCGCGAAGAAGACCTTCTTCGCCGGCGGCGACCTCAAGAACATGATCCAGGTGCGACCGGAGAACGGCGCCCAGGTCTTCGAGGAGGTCGAGGCCATCAAGGCGACCCTCCGCAAGCTGGAGACCTTCCCGAAGCCGGTCGTCGCGGCGATCAACGGCGCCGCCCTCGGTGGCGGTCTGGAGATCGCGCTGACCGCGCAGCACCGGATCGCGCTGGACGCCCGCTACGACATCGGCCTGCCCGAGGTCTCCCTCGGTCTGCTCCCGGGCGGCGGTGGGGTCACCCGCGTCGTACGCCTCCTGGGCATCATGACCGGTCTGATGGACGTGCTCGGCCAGGGCACCAAGTTCAAGCCCGCCGCCGCGAAGGAGAAGGGACTGGTCGACGAGCTCGTCTCCTCCCCCGACGAGCTCGTCCCCGCCGCCAAGGCGTGGATCAAGGCCAACCCCGACGAGATCGCCCAGCCGTGGGACAAGCCCGGCTACAAGATGCCCGGTGGCAAGCCGACGTCGCCGGCGCTCGCGGGCTTCCTGCCGGCGTTCCCGCCGATCCTGCGCAAGCAGCTCAAGCAGTCCGACATGCGCGCGCCGAAGGCGATCCTGTCGGCCGCGGTCGAGGGTGCGATGGTCGACTTCGACACTGCCACCCGGATCGAGTCGCGCTACTTCACCACGCTGGTCACCGGCCAGCAGTCGAAGAACATGATCCAGGCGTTCTTCTTCGACCTCGGTGCCATCGGCGCCGGCACGCTGCGCCCTGACGGCGTCGAGAAGTTCACCGCGAAGAAGGTGGGCGTGCTCGGTGCCGGGATGATGGGTGCGGGCATCGCGTACTCCTTCGCCCGGGCTGGTGCCGAGGTCGTCCTCAAGGACGTCGCCATCGAGTCGGCCGAGAAGGGCAAGGCCTACACCGCCAAGCTCAACGAGAAGGCGGTCTCGCGCGGCAAGCTCACCCAGGAGAAGGCCGACGAGATCCTCAACCGGATCACCGCGACCGTCGCGCCGGAGGACTTCGCGGGCGTCGACGTCGTCGTCGAGGCGGTCTTCGAGGACGTCGCCCTGAAGCAGAAGGTCTTCAGCGAGATCGCCCCGTTCGTCAACGAGGACGCGGTGCTCTGCTCCAACACCTCGACCCTGCCGATCACCGAGCTCGCCAAGGGGATCGACCGCCCGGCCGACTTCATCGGCCTGCACTTCTTCAGCCCCGTCGACAAGATGCCGCTGGTCGAGATCATCAAGGGCGCCGAGACGAACGACGTCGCGCTGGCCAAGGCGTACGACGTCGTCCAGCAGATCAAGAAGACCCCGATCGTCGTCAACGACAGCCGCGGCTTCTACACCTCGCGCGTGATCGGCACCCAGATCCAGGAAGGTCTGGAGCTGCTCGCCGAGGGCTTCGCGCCCTACTCGCTCGAGCGTGCCGCGACCCAGGCCGGGTTCCCGGTCGGGCCGCTGCAGATCGCCGACGAGCTCAACCACGAGCTCATGGTCAAGATCGCTCGTACGACCCGCGAGGCTGCCGGTGTCGAGGAGCTGACCACCACCGAGAAGGTGCTCACCCCGCTCATCGAGGCGGGTCGCTCCGGCAAGCTCAAGGGTGCCGGGTTCTACGACTACACCGACGGCAAGCGCGGCTCGATCTGGGCCGACCTCGGCAGCGTGTTCCCGGTCGCCGAGAAGCAGATCCCGATCAAGGACGCCGAGGAGCGGATGCTCTTCATCGAGGCCCTGGAGACGGCGAAGTGCTTCGAGGAGGGGGTCATCACTTCGGCCGCCCACGCCAACATCGGCTCCATCTTCGGCATCGGCTTCCCGCCGCAGACCGGTGGTGCGGCCCAGTTCATCACCGGCTACGAGGCCGCTGACGGCTCGATCGGCATCGAGGCGTTCCTGGCTCGTGCCGACGAGCTGGCGGAGACGTACGGCGAGCGGTTCCGTCCGACGCAGTATCTTCGCGACCTGGCGGCGAAGGGTGAAGGCTTCCCCGCCTGATCAGCTCTGCCTGAACCCAACCACGGCATTGTGGTGAACCGGCACGGATCCTGTGAAGGAACCGTGCCGGTTCCGCATTTGCGGGGCCGATGCGGATCGGCCTGTGCGACTCTTTGCCTTCCGCAGAGGTCGAGGAGGATGTACGTGGCGATGCGAGGCAGCAGCCGAAGGCGTGAGCTCGTTGTGGGGATCGTGATCGTCGGGATCCTCCTGCTGGTCGCGATCGGGTGCGTGATCGCGGTGGTCCTGGATCGGGATGACGAGACGGAGTCGGCGAGTCTCGAGCTGTCCGACGAGTGGCGGTCCGTCGCCGGAGTACGCGACGTGGTGGCAGTCGAGGAGTCGCTTCGCATCCCGGGGGAGGACTTCGGTGAGCAGGACCGTTGGGAGCACTCCGTCCGTATCGAGGTGACGCTGGAGGACGATCTGACGGGGCCCGAGGCAGCCGAAGCCGGCACCGAGGTGCTGGGGTTGCTGACACCCGAGATCGCCCTGAAAGCACCCGAGGCCGCTGCTGACCGGAGCCGCGCATCGTTCATTGTCAGCTCCACCGGCATCCAGGTCGGCTCGGGCGGGTTGGTCCCGCTCGACGCGGTCGGGGACGCGCTAGCCGATGCCGTCGCGCTGCGTGATGCCGGCGCCACGTCGGTGTCGTTGAGCGTCTCCGAAGAGCGGTCAGACCGCCCTGCCAAGGCCGACGTGCGTGCCACGAAGGACGCGCTGGTCGCGGTCGCCACGGTCGCCCGCACCTCTCGGCGCCCGGTCGACCTCCTGGGCGGCGAGGCCTGGTATCGGTCGAACGAGCTCCCCGATCCGGTCGAGGTCGGTCTGGTGGCAGCTGCCTCCGAGCGTCCGTCGGTGACCTCCGCGCAGCTGTCCGCACCGTTCGACCCGCTGATCGTCCTGGTCGAGGCGGCCGAGGGCGACCGGGTGATCGCGGACGTCAGCCGTTGGCTCGCTGCGTACGACGCCTATCCCGGTGCTTCGGGGAAGCCGCTCGCGTTCTCCGTCGAGGGGACCCGCGGTGGCAAGGCCGAAGGCTGGGTCGGCGGCGTGACCCCGCCGCAGACGACGATGACACCGTTCGGGAGCGGCGACCCCTGGCCCGCCGACCCGGGGGCGCCGTCGTGCCGGATGGAGGATCTCGAGGTCACCTTCGGCGGCCAGGACGCCGCCGCGGGTTCGCGGCAGGCATGGCTCCGGGCTCGGAACACCAGCGGCGGCGCGTGCGCGATCGAGAGCGTGCCCGCGGTCGAGTTCCTGAACGCGGACGGTGCCGCACAGGCCGGTGTGAGCGTCGAGCCCTATGAGCCGTCGATGGTGCCTGCGCGCGTGGTCGTCCCGGCAGGCGAGTCGGTGATGGCGGCGCTCGACTGGCAGGCGATGTCCACCGCGAACGACCCCGACGTCACCACCGAGCTCCGGGTGGTGGCGATACCCGGCGGCCCTGCGGTCACGCTCGGTGTCGGCGTGCCCGGCGGGCCGAGCGACCTCGACATCCTCGACGGGGCCGAGGTGCGGATCAGCCCCTGGGCGCAGGGGACCGCCCACTGACGTACGAGCCAGGAGGAATGGGTGGCAGAGCCCATTCGGGATCGGGTCCTGGCAGAGAAGACTCGAGGCCATGGGGGAGATGGCGACGGTCTCGGCGATCGCGGTGGTCGCGGTCGTCCTCGTCGTGGCCTCGCTGCTGCGGCGGGCTCACCGCGGTGAGTGCTTGGTGGTGACCCGGCACCGGCGGATCGTCCGGATCGCCTCGGGCTCGACGACGCTGGCGATCCCGGGCTTCCACGAGGTGCTCGAGTGGCCGACCGATCAGATCGAGATCGCGATCGTGGTCCGATCCCGGAGCAAGGACGGCCAAGACGTACGCGTCCTCGCCACCTTCTCCGTCGACGTCGACCCGCCACGGGCGGGTGCGGCGTACATCGACCCGCGCGCCGTGCTGCACACGGCGCTCGAGCGCCGGGTCGCCGACGCGGTCCGCGCCCGCCCAGCGGCGTGGCTGGCCGACGAGCAGACCGGCCTCCGGGCCGCCACCGTCGGCCTCCGGATCGACGGTCTCGCCGGTGGTGTGGTGACGGATGTGGTCATCGACGAGGTCGACCTGCTGCTGCATCCCGGTCGACCCGACGACGACTGAGCGCGCCGTCGTCGTCGGATCGAGCCGGATCAGGTCGGGCCAGGTCAGATCAGCGGATGGTGCTGGTGGCCGCCGAGGTGGCGGTCTTGGTGTAGTAGCCGGTCTTGCGACCGGTCACCCGGACCCGGATGCGGTCGCCGCGGTCGATGGACCTCAGCCGGTACGTCTTCCCCGTGGCTCCCGAGATGGCCTTGCCGTTGCGCAACCACTGGTAGGAGTACGAGATCGTGCCCGGCTGCCATGTGCCCCGGTTGGCGGTGAGCAGGTAGCCCACCTTGCGGGTGCCGCTGATCGACGGCGTGACCGACGTCAGGTAGCCGGCCAGGATCTTGCCGGTGCCCGAGCTCCACTTGCTGCCCGGGTTGGCCGCCGGCCACGTCGAGGAGTAGGCCGTGACCTTGACGTGGATCGTCTTGGCGTGGTCGGAACCGGTCAGCTTGTAGGTCGACCCGGTGGCCCCGCTGATGGGCGCTCCGTTGCGCATCCACTGGTACTTGACCGTGGTCGCGCTCGGACTCCACGAACCCTTCGACGACGTCAGCGTGTAGCCGACCCGCTGGCTGCCGCTGATCCGCGGGGCGGCAGTGTTCGCGATCGTCTTCGGGGTGCAGGTGTAGAGCTCCAGACCATCGACGTACCAACCGAGGAGCGAGCCCTCGCTGTCGCCGCGGACGACCCACTGGAGCTGGACCGTCTTCCCGGCGAACGATGACAGGTCGACACGGGAGCTGATCCACCCGTTGGAGTCGCCACCGAAGCCGGTCATCGGCTTGCTGGGGCTGTTGAGCAGCAGCTTCTGTCTCGGGCCGTTAACCCAGGCCGAGGACGGGATGGCGGTCGCGACTCCGTTGACCAGCAGGCGGGCCTCGCCGCCGTCGTAGTACTGCGGCGCGGGATGGGCAGGATCGCCGCCGGGGTACCACTCGAAGAGATACCAGTGGCTGAACCGCAGGTAGGTCCGCTTGCCGGTCGGCACCTTGATGCCGGACGTGGTCAGGCCGCTGGCCGTCGGATCGCCGTACGCCTTCGGGTCGGGGTTCCAGCCGAAGTCGGAGCCGTTGCCGTCGCGGTCGTTGGCGGGTACGCCGTCGGCTGCGTCGGGCGCCCGGTTCCACAGGACCCCGAGGCTCGTGGTCGGAGTCGGTGACGCGACCTTGTCGACGCTGCCGGCGGGGCAGGTGTTCGGCGCCTCGGCGGGACGGGTCGCGCCCGCCTTGGTGGGCGACTTCGCGAGCTCGGTCGCCTCGGTGGCCAGACGGACCTGGGTGCAGTCGGCGGTGGTGAAGCCGGCCGTGCCGGCGGTGGCCAGGGCGTCACAGCCGGTGGCCAGCGTACGGCCGAGATCTGCGTACTGGCTCCCGGAGACGAGGTGCTGGATCGTGTAGAGGTAGAGGGCCGCCGTCTTCTGCAGGGTGGCGTCGTCAGCGTCGATCCCGGTGATCGTGCGGCCGTTGAAGGTGCCTCCCTGGGAGATGAGGTGGGCCGTCTTGTTGCCGACGCCGCTGTTGGTGTGCACGCCGCCACCGTCTGCGTAGTAGGTGAGGTCGTCGGCGTCCCACAGCGAGCTGGTCATCCGGTCCGGCTGGCCGTAGGCGGTGGGGCTGGCCATCGAGCGGATTGCGCCCAGGGAGGAGTCCTCGCCGACCCGCCAGTCGGTCGGGGAGTCGCCGGGTGTGGCGTAGCGGTGGTCGACGATCTCGCCCATCACGTCGGCCAGCGACTCGTTGATGGCGCCCGACTCGTACCAGTAGAAGAGGTTCGAGCTGTGCTCGATCACGCCGTGGGTCAGCTCGTGGGCGACGATGTCGTCGACTGCGAGGCCCTGGCCGAGGTAGATCTGCTGCCCATTCCAGAAGGCGTTCTTCATCGGGCACGACGGCGTGTAGTCCGGCTCCAGAGGCTCGCAGTAGCGGGTCGTCGCGGTGACCGCGTTGCCCGCGGAGCCCTCGGACCAGCCGATCTCCTCGGTCAGATCCAGGCCGAGCGATGCGTAGAGGTCGGAGGTGGCGCCGATCAGGTCGTAGGCCCTGTCCACCTCTGCGAGCCCGGTGGCGGCGTCGCCCTCGCGGCGCTTGACCGTCGAGCTGGTGTCCGCGCAGCCGATCGCGTCGCTGCGTACGTTGGCATCGTCGCAGATACGGCGATTCGCGTGGGCGATCTCGTTGACGTGCATGAGGACGCGACCGGTGCCGGCGTGGACCAGGACCGTCTCGCGGATGGTGGAGCCGTTGGTCACCGTGAAGCGATAGACGCTCGTCTCGCCGATCTGGGGGCCGTGGATCAGATCGTCGTCGTAGAGCCAGGTGCCCTGTGCGGCGACCCGGAGCCCGGTGGCTGCGTCGTGGGCCTTGCTGACGACGGTCCGGGCCGCATCCGCTGCGTCGGCACGGTCCGCGCTGGCGGCCTCGGCCGAGGTGGCGTCGGAGAGGTTGGTGGACGCCGAGGTGAGGCCACGCTCCTCGTCGAGGCCGAGGACGACTTCGCCGCCGAGAACGGGGAGGCCGTCGACGTACTGGCCGAACCTGGTCACCGACCCGCCGCCCACGGCCGCGGTCGTGTCCTGCTCGCGGAGGTCGAGGTCATCGGTGCCGAGGGCCTCGCCGGCGCGCCCGAGGTGGGTCTGGGCGGCCTTGGCGGGAGCGACCGATGCGCCCAGCGGCTCGGCAGCGGCACGCTTGGCGCCGATGAAGTCGGCCTCTCCGCTGGCGGTCCGGTGGACAGTCAGGGGCACACCGGCGCGCTCCGTGTAGGTCGCGATCGGGTCGGGTTCGGCGGCGTAGGAGGTCATCGGGATGACGCTCATCCCGCCGAGAGCGAGTGACGCCGCGGCCAACGCGACGACACGTCCATGACGTGGCACTTCTTGTCCCCTGTTCAGGTGGCTGGTGGGTGCCGACCCGAACCGGCGGCGGAAGTCTTCCATGTGCAGAGCGCGTCGGCAGCGGAATATCCGGAACCTCGGCCGTTGGTCCTGGCGACCTCGGCTTGCGACGCGTTGCATACTCGGTATATACATACTCAGTAACTAGGGAGGTGAGCGAATGTCTGTGAAGCACGCACTGCTGGCGCTGCTCGAGAAGCCGCGCTACGGCTATGAGCTGCGCGCCGAGTTCGAGCAGCGCACCGGCGCGAGCTGGCCGCTGAACGTCGGGCAGGTCTATACGACCCTGTCGCGACTCGAGCGGGACGGCCTCGTCGAGGCCGGAGGGACCGACGCGGAGGGGCGGTCCCTCTACCAGCTGACCGAGGCCGGGCGGGTCGAGGTGAAGGGCTGGTTCGACACCCCGGTGGAGCGTACGCAGCCACAGCGCGACGAGCTCGCGATCAAGCTCGCGGTCGCGGTCGCCGTGCCGAGCGTGGACGTCGGCAAGGTCGTCCAGCAGCAGCGCAACGCGACGATGCAGGCGCTCCAGGGGTATCGCCGCCAAGCGCGCTCCGGCGCCGGCGACGACCTCGCCGGGGGGCTCGTCCTCGACCGGCTCGTCTTCGCGGCCGAGGCCGAGATCCGCTGGCTCGACCACTGTGAATCCCGGCTTCGCCGGGCGGCGACGAGCACCGCGCCGGAACCCGCCGAGCCCACCGAAGGAGGGCCGCGATGAACGCCGCCCTCGCCCACGACCTGCGCCGCCTCAGCCACGACAGCGATCGCTGGCTCGCCGACGCCCGCGAGCGGCTCAGCCGCCGCGTCCATGCAACCCCCGCCAAAGCGGGTCCCACTACCGAGGAGTCCACCGATGAGTGATCCAGTTCTCCGGCTCACCGACGTGAGCCGCGTTCACGGCACCGGCGCTGCCGAGGTGCACGCCCTGCGGGGCGTCAGCCTCGAGGCGTACGCCGGTGAGCTGGTCGCCATCATGGGGCCAAGCGGCTCCGGGAAGTCCTCGCTGCTGACCATCGCCGGTGGCCTCGACTCGCCGACCTCCGGGTCGGTGACCGTCGACGGCCAGGATCTCGGCGAGGCCGGGATCAGCGGGCGCGCGAAGCTGCGGCGTACGTCGGTCGGCTACGTCTTCCAGGACTTCAACCTCATCCCGGCGCTGACCGCTGCCGAGAACGTCGCGCTGCCGTTGGAGCTCGACGGCGCCGGGCGGCGCTCGGCTCGGGATGCGGCGCGGGTCGCGCTCGAGGAGGTCGGGCTCGACGGCTTCGCCGACCGGTTCCCCGACGAGATGTCCGGCGGTCAGCGACAGCGAATCGCGATCGCCCGTGCGATCGTCGGTGAGCGCCGGCTGATCCTGGCCGACGAGCCGACCGGCGCCCTCGACACCGAGACCGGCGAGGACATCCTCAAGCTGATCCGGGCGCGCTGCGACGCGGGCGCGGCCGGGGTGCTCGTCACCCACGAGCCGCGCTACGCCAGCTGGGCAGACCGGGTGATCTATGTCCGTGACGGCCTCGTCGTCGACGAGGCCGGCGAGACGCCGAGCACGGTCTTCGCGGTCGAGGTCGAGGGATGAGCGGGCGGCTCGCCGGCTGGCGCCTCGCTCTGCGGATCGGACAGCGAGAGGCTCGGCGTGCGAAGTGGCGCAGCCTGCTGGTCGTGCTGATGATCGCGTTGCCGGTCGCGGGGGTGACCGCGGTCGCGGTGACGTACCAGACCTACGACGTCGATACCGTCGAGGGTCTCGACCGCCGGCTCGGCACCGAGGCGGCAGCGCAGGTGGAGGCGCAGAGCGCGGGTCAGGTCCGGCAGGGCATCGACCCCGACAACGCGGCCGAGTGGGTCGAAGAGACCGGGGACGGGCCGCTGGACGAGGCCGGTCTGCGGGCGGTCGTCGGGGACCGGCCGGTGCTCGCGGTGAACGACTACGGCCTGGACGTACGCACCGACAAGGGTGTCACCTGGGCAAGCGGTCTCCGGATCGATCTGAGCGATCCGCTCGCGGCAGGGCTGACCGAACTGACCGAGGGCCGTCTCCCGCAGGGCACCGGCGAGGTCGTGGTCAACGAGGCTCTCGCCGAGCGTGGACCGGGGCTCGGCGAGGAGCTGCAGATGCCGGGTACGGGCTCCGAGGAGGTCCGCGAGATCGTGGGGATCGTCGAGTCGACGGCCGTACGCAACGAGCCCTTCGTCGCCGGGCTGGACCTGCCGATGGCGGCATCGTTCGACGTCCCGTCCTGGCTCGTCGGCGGCGGACCGATGACCTGGGACGACGTCGAGAAACTGAACGCCGAGGGCGCCTTCGTGCTCTCGCGCTCGGTCGCTGAGAACCCGTCGGAGGCCGCCCTGGCCGCCGATCGGGACCTTCGTCCGCGGATGGAGGCGCCGGATCCGGCCGAGGCCGTGATCGTGGTCCTCATCGTGGTCATGGTGCTGCTCGAGGTCGTGCTGCTGGCCGGTCCGGCGTTCGCGGTGGCGGCCAGGCGGCAGGCCCGTGACCTCGCGCTGATCGCGGCGTCCGGCGGTACGGCTCGTCAGTCCCGGCGTGTGCTGCTCGGGATGGCGATCGTCCTCGGCGCGGTGGCGGCCATCGTCGGAGCGGTCCTCGGGATCGGGCTCGGTCGTCTGCTCCAGCCGCTCGCCCAAGCGCAGGTGTCGGACTGGTTCGGGCCGTTCGAGGTGCCGTGGCTGCAGATCCTGGGGGTTGCTGCGATCGGGTTCATGGCCGCGATCTGCGCGGCCGTCGTACCGGCCTGGATCGCGTCGCGGCAGAACGTCGTCGGCGTCCTTGCCGGACGTCGCTCCGAGAGCCGGCCGTCCCGGCGCTCGCCGGTCGTCGGGATCGTGCTGGTCGCCGCCGGTGTCGCCTCGGCCGCCTTCGGGACCCAGAAAGCGCTCAGCGGCGTACCGATCGCCCTCGGTGTCCTGCTCTGTGTCACGGGCCTGCTCTTCATCCTCCCGGTCCTGGTGTCCTGGGCGGCCCGGCTCAGCGCCGGGATGCCGCTGGCGATCCGCTTCGCGACGCGAGACGCCGACCGGCACCGCACCCGGACCGTTCCGGCGGCCGGGGCCATCGCGGTGACGGTGGTCGGAGTCGTCACGCTCGGGATCGCGTTCGGCAGCGACCAGGAGCAGAACCGGGAGACCTATCAGCCCACCGTGGCCATCGGTGACGCCGTGGTGCAGCCGCGGCTCTCCATCACCGAGGACGGACAGGCGCCCACCACCGCGCATTGGCAGGACGTGGCCAGGCAGATCGAGAAGGCGAGCCCCGGGTCGGCAGTCACCCCGATGACGGGCGCGTGGCTCGAAGGCGACGACGGCTACATCTCCGTCGAGACGGACAAGGGTGCTCAGGTCGCGCTCGACACGATCACCGGTGGGTTCGGCGAGCTGATCGTCGCCGAAGCCGACGGTGCTGTCCCGGGTCTCGCGACCCGGTCTCTTCCCGAGCTCGACGTCGCGGCCGCGGAGAAGACGCTGCGCTCGTCCGGGGTCGTCGTGTTCACCACCGACGACACGCTGGCGTCCGCGCGGTCTGCCCGATTGGTCGTCGAGGAGTACTCCGAGGTCGACGACACCGAGCGGGAGCGCGTCGCGATCAGCGTGCCCGCAACCTTCGTCGACGTCGGCGACCGGGCCGCGCCTGCGTACGCGATCGTGACGCCGGCGACGGTGAGACGGATCGGTGCCGTCCCGCAGGTCAACGGACTCTACGTCGAGGACGCCCGGATCAGCGCCGCCGCCGAGACCGACCTGAACGAGGCGCTCGCCAGCGGCCAGCTCTCCACGATGATCCAGGTCGAGCGCGGGTTCGTGGAGGAGGACTCCACAGTGATCGTGTGGCTGCTCCTGGTCACGCTGGGCGGGGTGCTGATGATCGGTGGCGCGCTGACTGCGACCCACCTGGCGCTCAACGACGCCCGGCCCGACCTGGCGACGCTGTCGGCGGTCGGAGCCAGGACGCGTACGCGGCGGGGAGTCGCTGCTGCGTACGCGATCGTGGTCGCGCTCCTCGGCGCGGTCCCAGGCGCGATCATCGGGTTCGTACCCGGCATCGCGGTCAGCTATCCGCTCACGGCCGAGGGGTGGCCGGTGCGCGACGACGTGGCTGCGCACTACCTCGAGATCCCCTGGACCCTGATCGGGGTCGTCGTGGTCGGTCTTCCGCTGCTGATCGCGGCGATCGTTGCGATCACCACCCGCAGCCGCCTGCCCATGGTCGCCCGCGTCGAATAGCCCGCCGAGGCGTCACGTACGTCGGCCGAGACGTCACTCCCGCGAATCGAGTGGGCACACTGGTGCCAACTCGATTCGCGGGAGTGACGCTTCGGCCGACGCGGGTGACGTCTCGGCGAGTGTGCTCAGGCCTGGCAGAGGCAGAAGGGGTGGCCGGCGGGGTCGAGAAAGACCCGGAACGTCGTGCCGGGCTGGTGGTCGGCCTTGGTGGCGCCCAGCTCCAGGACCGCCTTCTCGCCGACATCGAGGTCGTCGACATCGAAGTCGAGATGGGTCTGCTGGGGGATGTCCTGCCCGGGCCACTCGGGGGCTCGGTAGTTCTCGACGGCCTGGAAGGCGATGTTGCCGTCCTTCCCCTGGGCCTCCACCCACTCCGAGTCGTTGACCTTCACCTCCCAGCCGAGGAGGTCGGCGTAGAAGGTGGCCAGGGCCACCGGGTCGGGACAGTCGATGCAGAGGTTCGGGTTGCGTGCGATAGCCATGAGATCGACGTTAAGGCGGGTTCCGGACGTTCGGCTTCCGCCGGTCGGACCGGCGTCTCAGAAATATACAGTCAGGGTTGACTGTTTGTTTCTGGCGCGGCAGAGTGCGTGCTTGTGAGCCAGGCCACCCGCGTACCCCAGGAGCAGCGCACCCGCGCGATGCGGGCCCGCCTCCTCGATGCCACCGTCGAGCTGTTGGTCGAGCGCGGTTTCGCGGGCACGTCGACCACGCTCGTCTCCCAGCGCGCCGGGGTCTCGCGCGGGGCGCAGCTGCATCACTTCCCGGCCAAGAACGACCTCGTCGTCGCCGCCGTCGAGCACATCACCGAGGCACGGGGCCAGGCCCTGAAGGAGGCTGCGCGCACCCTTCCCGACGGCGGGCGGCGTACGCGGCAGGTGCTCGCCATGCTCGCCGACCACGTCACCTCGCCGGTCTTCACCGCCGCCCTCGAGCTGTGGGTCGCCGCGCGCACCGACGAGCAGCTCGGCGCCGCGGTCGGCCCGCTCGAACAGCACATCGGCCGCGAGCTCCACCGTCTCACCGTCGAGCTGCTCGGTGTGGACGAGAGGAAGCCGGGCGTACGCGAACTCGTCCAGGCCACCCTCGACATGGTGCGTGGCCTGGGCCTGGCAGACACGATCTCCGACGATGCCGCTCGCCGTGAGCGGATCCTCGACCGATGGGCCGAAGTCCTGGAAAGAGAGCTGTCATGAGCTTGCTGGATCAACTTCTCGAGGACCTCTCCCTGGAGGGGTTCGAGCTGCGTCAGGTCGTGGCCGGCCTGAGCGAGGCCGGCTGGCGCGAGCCGACGCCGGCCGAGGGCTGGGACGTCGCCGCCCAGATCGCCCACCTGGCCTGGACCGACGAGGCTGCGCTCGCCGCGACCGAGTGGGTGGCCGGTGACACCACCGGCTGGGACGAGCTGGTCACCGACGGGCTCAAGAACCCCGAGGGCTACGTCGACGAGGCTGCCCTGGCGCTCGCCACGATGCCGGCGACGGACCTGTTGGAGCACTGGGACGGCGTACGCGGCGAGCTCGCCGGTGCGCTCGCGAACGTCCCCGAGGGGAAGAAGCTGCCCTGGTTCGGCCCGCCGATGTCGCCCGCCTCGATGGCGACCGCGCGCTTCATGGAGACCTGGGCCCACGGCCTGGACGTGCGGGAGGCGCTCGGGCTGGCCTACGAGCCCAGCGACCGGATCAAGCACGTCTGCCACCTCGGCACCCGCACCCGCGACTTCTCCTACGGTGTGCACGGCCTCAACCCGCCGAGCGAGCCGTTCCGGGTCTCGCTCACGGCGCCGTCCGGGGAGATCTGGGAGTGGGGGCCGGAGGATGCGGCGCAGAGCGTCCGCGGCCCTGCGTACGACTTCGCTCGGCTCGTCACCCAGCGCATCCACCGCGACGACACCTCGCTGGAGGCCACCGGGGACGAAGCCGAGAAGTGGCTGAGCATCGCCCAGGCGTTCGCCGGACCGGCCGGGGACGGGAGGCCGAAGAAGTGATCGCCATCGGCAACTGCTCCGGGTTCTACGGCGACCGGTTCTCGGCGATGCGCGACATGCTCGAGGGCGGTCGGCTCGACGTACTCACCGGCGACTACCTCGCCGAGCTGACCATGCTCATCCTCGGCAAGGACGCCCTCAAGGACCCGACGACCGGCTACGCCAAGACCTTCCTGCGCCAGGTGGCCGACAGCCTCGACCTCGCCCTGCAGCGAGACGTCAAGGTCGTCGCCAACGCCGGCGGTCTCAACCCTGCGGGGCTCGCTGCCGCCATCGAGACGCTCGGGACTTCTGCGAAGGTGGCGTACGTCGACGGCGACGACCTCCGGGGTCGTCTCGACTCCCACCCCGACGCGCTCACCGCCAACGCCTATCTCGGTGCCTTCGGGATCGCGCACGCACTCGACGCCGGTGCCGACATCGTCGTCACCGGTCGGGTGACCGACGCGAGCGTCGTCGTCGGGCCGGCGATCGCTCACCACGGCTGGAAGCGCGACTCCTACGACGAGCTCGCGGGCGCCGTGGTCGCCGGGCATGTGATCGAGTGCGGCACCCAGGCCACCGGCGGCAACTTCTCCGGGTTCCTGACCATGTCGCCCCAGGCGAGGGCACGCCCGCTGGGCTTCCCGGTCGCGGAGATCGCCGTCGACGGCTCCTCGATCATCACCAAGCAGGACGAGACCGGCGGCACGGTCACGGTCGACACGGTGACCGCGCAGCTGCTCTACGAGATCCAGGGGCCGCTCTACCTCGGCCCCGACGTCACCACCGACCTCACCTCGATCCGGCTCCAGGAGGTCGGGATCGACCGGGTCGCGATCACCGGCGTGACGGGCACCCCGCCGCCGGCCACGCTCAAGGTCGCCGTCAACTCGCTCGGCGGCTACCGCAACTCGGTCGAGTTCGTCCTCACCGGTCCTGACATCGACGCCAAGGCGACCTGGTTGCGCGACCAGCTCGACGCCGAGCTCCCGATCGGACCGGACTACACCTGGTCGACCTACCGCATCCCGGCACCCGACTCGCCGACCGAGGAGGGCGCCGGCTGCATCCTGCGACTCTCCGCGCGGGCCGCGGACGCCGACGCCGTCGGCCGTGCACTGACGGCGCCGGCCATCGAGCTGGCGCTCGCCTCCTATCCGGGCTTCCACGTCACCGCGCCCCCGGGACGGCCGTCTCCGTTCGGCATCTACAGGGCCGCGTACGTCCGGCGCGACCGCGCCGAGGAAACCGTCCACCTCCCCACCGGCGAGACGTACAAGGTCCCGCCCCCCTTGGCCTACGCCGAGAAGTCAGTTTCTGGCGCCGAAAGGTCGAAATCTGGTGCCGAGAAGTCAGTTTCCGGATTGGTAGGTCATCGAGACGGCCAGGAACTGACCTCTCGCGCTCAGAAACTGACGTCTCGCGGTCAAGAACTGACGTCTCGGCGGGCGTTGGGGGAGGTGGTCTACGCGCGGTCGGGGGACAAGGGTGGGGATGCCAACCTGGGGCTCTGGGTGCCGCAGGGGAAGTCGGACGCGGCCGTCGAGTGGCTGCTGGAGGCAGTCACCCCGGAGTGGGTGCGGGAGCTGCTGCCCGAGACCGAGGATCTCGCCATCGACATCACGGCGCTGCCGCACCTGCGTGGCGTGAACATCGTCATCCACGACCTGCTCGGAGACGGCGTGGCCGCCTCGACGCGGTTCGACCCGCAAGCCAAGGGCCTGGGCGAATGGGCCCGAAGCCGATTTGTCGACATGCCGACCGAAATCGTCCCGGAAGGACTTCAGTGAGCAACGACCTTTTCCAGTTGGGCGCTGAGTTCGTCCGCCGCGAGGTCTTCCCGGACCTTCAGGATTGGGAGGACAACCAGGAGATCCCGCGGGAGGTCCACCGGGCCGCCGCCAAGCAGGGACTGCTGGGGATCGGGTTCCCCGAGGACGTCGGCGGCGAGGGCGGCGGACTGGCCGACACCGTCGCGGTGACCGAGGGGATGATGTCCGAGGGCGCCTCATCGGGCCTGCTGGCGGGCCTGTTCACCCACGGGATCGCGCTGCCGCACATCGCCAAGCACGGCTCGCCCCACCTCATCGACACCTATGTGAGGCCGACGCTAGCCGGTGAGAAGATCGGCAGCCTCGCCATCACCGAGCCCGACGGCGGCTCGGACGTCTCCCACCTGCGCACCACGGCGGTCCGCGACGGCGACGAGTTCGTCGTCAACGGCGCCAAGACGTTCATCACCTCTGGCTGCCGCGCCGACTTCGTCACCACCGCGGTCCGCACCGGCGGCCCGGGGGCCGGCGGCATCAGCCTGCTGGTGATCGACAAGGACTCCCCAGGATTCACGGTCACCCGCAAGCTCGCCAAGATGGGCTGGCACTGCTCCGACACCGCGGAGCTCGCCTTCGAGGACGTACGCGTCCCCGCGGCCAACCTCGTCGGCGACGAGAACGCTGGCTTCATCTACATCGCCGAGGCGTTCGTGACCGAGCGGATCGCGCTGGCCGTACAGGGTTACGGCACCGCCGCCCGCTGCCTCGCGCTCACCGCCGACTTCTGCCGCCAGCGCGAGACGTTCGGCGAGCCCCTGATCAAGCGTCAGGTCGTACGCCACAAGCTGGTCGAGATGCACCGCCAGGTCGAGGTGGCCAAGGCCTACACCCACGCCGTGGTCGCCCGCTATGACCGCGAAGGGTCGACCCAGGCCACCATCGCCGAGGCCGCGCTGGCCAAGCAGACAGCGGTCGAGGCTTGCACCTGGGTCGTCGACCAGGCCGTCCAGCTTCACGGCGGGACGGGATACATGCACGGGACCGAGGTCGAGCGGCACTACCGCGACGCTCGGATCCTGCCGATCGGAGGAGGAGCCACCGAAGTGATGACGGATCTGGCGGCCAAGTTGCTGGGATACAACCGATGAGCGGCAACAGAGAGGCCCTCCTCGAGAAGATCGAGGCGCTCGACGCCGAGCACGCGAAGGCGGCAGCCGGAGGCGGCGAGAAGTACGTCGCCCGCCACAAGGCCCGCGGCAAGCTCCTCGCCCGCGAGCGGATCGAGCTGCTGCTCGACGAGGGCAGCCCGTTCCTGGAGACCCAGCCGCTGATCGGCTGGGGCAGCGACTTCCCGGTCGGCGGCTCGATCATCACCGGCATCGGTGTGGTCGAAGGTGTCGAGTGCATGATCGTCGCCAATGACCCCACGGTGAAGGGCGGCGCGCTCAACCCCTACTCCCTCAAGCGCTCCTTCCGGGCGGCCGAGATCGCGGAGAAGAACGGTCTCCCGACGATCAACCTGACCGAGTCCGGCGGCGCCGACCTGCCGACCCAGAAGGACATCTTCATCCCCGGCGGCAAGGGGTTCCGCGACCTGACGAGAGCCTCCGCCCGCAAGCAGCCGACCATCTCGGTGGTCTTCGGCAACTCCACGGCCGGTGGTGCGTACGTCCCCGGCATGAGCGACTACGTGATCATGGTCAAGGAGGGCGCGAAGGTCTTCCTGGCCGGCCCGCCGCTGGTGAAGATGGCCACCGGCGAGGACACCGACGACGAGTCGCTGGGCGGCGCCGAGATGCACTCGCGCATCTCCGGCTCCTCCGACTTCCTCGCCGTCGACGAGCACGACGCGATCCGGCAGGCACGACGGGTCGTCGCCCGGCTCAACTGGCGCAAGCGTGGCCCGCTCCCCAAGGCGAGCTACGAGCCCGACCTCGATCCCGACGGCCTGCTCGACCTCATCCCGACCGATCTCAAGGAGCCCTTCGACCCGCGCGAGGCGATCCTGCGGATCGTCGACGGGACCGGCCCGGACAACGAGGTGCCCTTCGACGAGTTCAAGCCCCTCTACGGAACGAGCCTCTGCGTCGGCTGGGCGCGGCTGCACGGCTACGAGATCGGCATCCTGGCGAACGCACGCGGTGTCCTGATGAGCGAGGAGGCCCAGAAGGCGGCGCAGTTCATCCAGCTGGCCAACCAGAAGGACACCCCGCTGCTGTTCCTGCACAACACCACCGGCTACATGGTCGGCACGGAGTACGAGCAGGGCGGCATCATCAAGCACGGTGCCCTGATGATCAACGCCGTCTCCAACTCCACCGTCCCGCACCTGACCGTGATCATGGGCGCGAGCTACGGCGCCGGCAACTACGGCATGAACGGACGGGCGTACGACCCCCGCTTCCTCTTCACCTGGCCCTCGGCCAAGTCCGCAGTCATGGGGCCGGCCCAGCTCGCCGGCGTGATGGAGATCGTCGCCCGCGAGTCCGCTGAGAAGAAGGGCGAGATCTTCGACGCCGAGGGGTTCAAGGGCGTCAAGGAGATGGTCGAGGGGATGGTCGAGGAGCAGTCGCTGCCGATGTTCCTGAGCGGCCTCGGCTACGACGACGGGGTCATCGACCCGCGCGACACCCGCACCGTCCTCGGTCTGTGTCTCTCCGCCATCGCAACCAAGGAGATCGAGGGGGCGATGAACTTTGGCGTCTTCAGGATGTGACGTGTTCGGTACCCGGAAGGTTGCTTCGCGGGTGGTCTCGACAAGCTCGACCACCGGGGGCCGAGGCTCTATGAACGGAAAGGTCTCACGATGATCTCCAGATTGCTGGTCGCCAACCGCGCCGAGATCGCCTCGCGTGTGTTCCGCACCGCCCGGAAGCTCGGGATCGAGACCGTCGCGGTGCACTCCGACGCCGACGTGGCCCTGCCGTTCGTGGCGGAGGCGGATCATGCCGTACGTCTCCCGGGCAACGCCCCCGCCGAGACCTACCTTCGCGCTGACCTCGTCATCGAGGCGGCGAAGGTGGCCGGTGCCGACGCGATCCACCCGGGCTACGGGTTCCTGTCGGAGAACGCCGACTTCGCCCGCGCCGTCGAGGCGGCCGGTCTGGTCTGGATCGGGCCCGCGCCCGAGTCGATCGAGCAGATGGGCTCCAAGATCGAGGCCAAGAAGATCATGGCCGCCGCCGGGGTCCCGGTCCTGGAAGCGCCGGCATCGCCGGTCGAGTCCGATCTGCCGCTGCTGGTCAAGGCCTCCGCCGGCGGAGGTGGGCGCGGGATGCGGATCGTCCGCTCCCTCGACGCTCTCGGAGCCGAGATCGCCAAGGCCGAGGCCGAGGCCGCCTCTGCCTTCGGAGACGGCACCGTCTTCGTCGAGCCGTACGTCGAGGCCGGCCGTCACGTCGAGGTCCAGGTCGTCGGCGACGGTGCCGGCAACGTCGCCGTCTTCGGTGAGCGCGACTGCTCTGTGCAGCGTCGCCACCAGAAGGTCGTCGAGGAGTCCCCGGCGCCCCTGCTGCCGGACGCCGTCCGGTCTGCGCTCCATGACGCGGCCCGGAATGCCGCCGCCGCGATCGACTACCGCGGGGCCGGCACCGTCGAGTTCCTCTACGACGCCGCCTCGGAGCGGTTCTGGTTCCTGGAGATGAACACCCGGCTTCAGGTGGAGCATCCGGTGACCGAGCTGGTTCATGGGGTGGATCTGGTGGAGCTGCAGATCGCGGTGGCGGAAGGTGTTGGTTTCGACACGCCTCCGCCTAGCGGCTCCGGCGGCTCAACCAACGGGTGGGCGATCGAGGTGCGGTTGTATGCCGAGGATCCTTCCGCGGACTATCAGCCGCAGTCGGGGACGTTGGCGACGTTGGAGTTCCCCGGCGCCGCTCGGATCGACGGCGGCTACACGTCAGGCTCGGAGGTCAGCACCTTTTACGACGCCATGCTGGCGAAGGTGATCGTGCACGCGCCCACGCGCGACGCGGCGATCCGGCGGCTGGTCTCGGTGCTGCGTACGGCCAAGATCCACGGCCTGGTGACCAACCGGGAGCAGCTGATCGGGATCCTCGGGTCCGATGCGTTCCGCAGCGGCGAGGTCACCACCGCTCTGCTCGCGAAAGAAAATCTTCTTTCAACGGTCGACGACCCTGGTGCCGCTGTCGCGGCGGCGGTCGCCCTGGCCGAAGCGACCCGTCGCCCGCGGGTGCCGGTGGCCTGGCGCAACGTCACCAACCAGCCTCAGCGGACGGTCTTCGAGGATGACTCCGAGGACGGCCTCGTCGTGGAGTGGTACGGAACTCGCGACGGCTACCGGATCGACGGCTTCGAGGTCATCGATGCAGGTCAAGACCGGGTTGTACTCGAGAAGGACGGCCTGCGCACGACGTACGAGGTCTCGATCGACGGCGCCCGGATCGACGTCGACTCCTCGTTCGGCCACACCGCGCTGCGGAAGCGTCCGAGGTTCACCGACCCCGCGACCCAGACCCAGCCCGGAAGCCTGCTGGCGCCGATGCCGGGGTCGGTCATCAGCGTGCTCGCCGAGTCCGGCAGCAGCGTCACGGAGGGCCAGCCACTGCTGGTCCTGGAGGCGATGAAGATGCAGCACACGGTGACTGCGCCCACCGACGGCGTACTCGCTCAGATCAACGTCAAACCAGGAACCCAGGTCGCCGCCGGCGAGGTGCTCGCCGTCGTAGAGGAGGAGACATCATGACCGCGACTGTGACCAACCCATTCGGCGAGCCCGAGGAGCGGACCGCGCTGCGGGAGGCCGTGGCGAAGCTGGCCGGCAAGTACGGCCACGACTTCGTCGCCAAGCAGGCCCGCGAGGGCGGCAAGATGACCGAGATGTGGCTGGAGATGGGCCGCAACGGGTTCCTCGGCGTCAACATCGCCGAGGAGTACGGCGGCGGTGGCGGTGGCATGAGCGACCTGGCCGCCGTGCTCGAGGAGGCCGCGACCGCCGGCGCTCCGCTGCTGATGATGGTCGTCAGCCCGGCGATCTGCGGCAGCATCATCGGCCGCTGCGGCACCGACGAGCAGAAGAAGCGCTGGCTGCCGGCGATCGCCGACGGCTCGCACCTGATGGCCTTCGGGATCACCGAGGCCGACGCCGGCTCCAACTCCCACAAGATCACCACCACGGCCAAGCGTGACGGTGACGAGTGGATCCTGAGCGGCCAGAAGACCTTCATCTCCGGTGTCGACGAGGCCGATTCGGTCCTCATCGTGGCTCGGACGGAAGATGCCAAGACCGGCAAGCTCAAGCCCGCCCTCTTCGTGGTCCCGACCGACTCCGAGGGCTTCACCAAGCAGGTCATCCCGATGGCCTGGGAGGCGCCGGAGAAGCAGTTCACCCTCTTCATCGATGACGTACGTCTCCCCACCGATGCCCTCGTCGGCGACGAGGACGGCGGCATCTGGCAGCTCTTCGCCGGCCTCAACCCCGAGCGCATCATGGGTGCTGCGCTCTCCTGCGGGATGGCCCGCTACGCACTCGCAAAGGCGGTCGAGTACGCCGGGTCCCGGTCGGTCTGGAAGGACGCCCCGATCGGCTCCCACCAGGGCATCGCGCACCCGCTCGCGAAGGTCAAGATCGAGCTGGAGCAGGCCCGCCTGCTGTGGCAGAAGGCCGCCGCGCTCTACGACGCCGGGGACGACGCCGGTGCCGGGGAGTACGCCAACATGGCCAAGTACGCCGCCGGCGAGGTCGCCTGCAACGCCACCGACGCCGCGGTCCACACCCATGGCGGCAACGGCCTCACGGTGGAGTACGGCCTGGCCAACCAGCTCGTCGCCGCCCGCCTGGGCCGGATCGCCCCGGTCAGCCGGGAGATGATCCTCAACTACATCGCCATGCACACCCTGGGACTGCCGAAGTCCTACTGAAATTCGTCGGTCGAGCCGCGAGCGCCAGCGAGCGTGTCGAGACCAACACGGTCGCCCTCGCGCACGATGGGACTGTGTTGGTCTCGACACGCCTCCGCCTAGCGGCTCCGGCGGCTCGACCGGCGGGGTTACTTCTGCTTCGGCTCGACGATCACGATCGTGGTGAGGATCTTGTCGGCGAAGGTCTGACGCTTGTCGTCCCACAGCGGCCACAGGTAGCCGATGTAGCAGGCCATGCTGTCGAGGATGTGCACGAACTGACGGCCGATCGAGAACCAGGTGCCGAGGACCTGGCCGTCGGCCTCCTTGATGACCTTGATGCCGAGGACGCCCTTGCCGATCGTGTAGCCGGTCTTGCCCTGCTTCAGGCCGTAGTTCCAGAACGCGAAACCGATGAGGAGGATGAATCCGAGGAACGCGACGATCCCGCCGATGGCCATGAGTGCACCATTGGGTTCGCCGCTGGTGTACATACCGGTGCTCGGGTCATATTCGGAGGCGCCCGCGGCTGCGCCGCCGATGAACATGCCGTAGCCGACGTAGAAGGGGATGGCGACGACCATCCCGATCAGCCCGTCGATGATGTACGCGCCGACTCGCGCACCCCACGAGGCGTACGGCGGGGTCGGGGCGCCATAGCCGCCCGGGGCGGCGCCGTAGCCGGCGGGAGCCGCACCGTATCCCTGCACGGGAGGGGGAGGCGGAGCGCTGGGCTGGCCGTACGCCGGGGCGGGCGGCGGTACCGGCGGCGTGGGCTGGCCGGAGGGGTCCTGCGGGGCGCCAGGGGGCGGGCCGTAGTTAGACATGGGCAGAGTATGGCCACAACGCAGCGCAAATGTCTGCGTACACGCCTGACTCCGTCATGCCTGAGAGCGCGGCTCCACGACGACGAGGGTTCCGACGAGCTTGTCGGCGAAGGTCTGGCGCTTGTCGTCCCACAGCGGCCACAGGTAGCCGATGAAGCAGAATGCGTCGAGGACGTGGAGCAGCTGCCGCCCCAGTGCCATCGGGACGCCGATCGTGGCCTGCCCGTCTGCGGTCGAGGGAGTCTTGCGGACCAGCTTGATCCCGATGACGCCCTTGCCGATGGTGTAGCCCGTGCGGCCCTGCTTCAGCACATGGTTCCAGACGGCGAAGCCGATGAAACCGAGCCAGCCGACTGCGGTGACCAGGAGGCCGAAGACGGTGACGAAGATGCCTGACTCCTGGGAGAGCCCGCCTCCCACGCCGGCGACCAGGTAGAACGGCAGCAGCAGGGCGATGTCGATCAGCGCGCCGGCGACCCGGCGACCCCAGGACGCCAGCGGCGGGCCCGAGGGGACGTACGTCTGTTGTGCCCACGGTGGGCTCTGGGGCTGTGGGCTCGGCCCGCGAGCAGGGTCGTGCGGCGCGCCTGGGGGTGGCCCGGGCGGCGGGCCGAAGTTGGACATGTGGTGGGTCATCTCCTCGTATGTGCTCCTGCTGACCTGGCCGACGTCCAATCTATCGGGTCCCGCAGGGGTTAGCCTGCTGTCGTGGCTGGAGCGGCGAGGTCAATGGATCGGGCTCAGCGCCGGTTCCCGCCGGTCGCGTTCCCGCTGGCTGTCCTCTACAAGTTCTGGGACGACCAGGGCAACAACCTCGCCGCGATCATCACCTACTACGCCTTCGTCTCGGTCTTCCCGATCCTGCTGCTCGCCTCCTCGATCCTCGGCTTCGTGCTGGAGGGCAACCCGGACCTGCAGGAGGCGGTCCTCGACACGGCGTTGGCGCAGTTCCCGATCATCGGCGACCAGCTCGGCCGCAAGGAGCTCACCGGGTCCACCAGCGCGATCATCATCGGTGGCATCACCGCGCTCTACGGTGCTCTGGGCCTCGGCCTCTCGATGCAGAACGCGGTCAACACCGCCTGGTCGGTGCCGCGCAACAGCCGACCCAACCCGCTCTTCCTGCGCGTGCGGTCGCTGCTCATGCTCGCCGTCGGTGGGCTGGCCATCCTCTCGGTCACCACGCTGTCGCTGGTGCTGAGCCACACCGACTTCTTCGGGTTCAAAGCCGTCGACGTCGGCTACTGGCTGGTGATCCTCGGCACCGTGCTGATCGTCACCGGTTTGCTGTGCGTCGTCTTCCGGATGGCCACCACACGCGACCATTCCCTCGCTCACGCCCTCCCGGGCGCGTTCACGTTCGCGTTGCTGTGGCAGGTGCTGCAGTACTTCGGTGCCGAGTTCGTCACGAACGTGATCGCCGCCACCCGCGGCATGAACCAGACTTTCGCGCTGGTCCTCGGGCTGGTCGCCTTCCTCTACATCGCCGCGATGATGGTGGTGATCTCCATCGAGGTCAACGTGGTGTACTCGCGACACCTGTGGCCGCGCGCGCTGCTCACCATCTTCACTGACGACGTCGAGCTGACCGAGGCCGATCGTCGCGCCTACGCGAGCTATGCCCTCATGCAGCGCCACAAGGGGTTCGAGACGGTCGCGGTGACGTTCGACGGGCCGGACGGCGACTCCCACGAGATCGTCATGGACCCGTCCTGGCTCCGCAAGAGCGCTCGGCAGATCCGGCGCCGTGACGAGTTCAGCCGACCGTTGCCTCCGACCAAACCGCCACCCGAGACGCCACCCAAGGTGCCGCCGGGCAAGCTGCAGGCGGTGCCGCCGCCCGACGAGGACGATCAACACGGGGTCTCAGGCGCCTAGCAGGGTTCACCACCTACTCGCGTCTCAGCGCAGCGGCACGAAGCGGTACCAGCCGTGGGTGCTGAGCCGCGCCTCGCCCGTCGCGGACCGCTCCGCCAGCGTCATCCGTCCGGCGACCGGGATCACCATCCGGCTGGGAGCAGCGAGCTGGTCCATCAGCTCGCTCGGCAGGGCCTCGGCCTCGGCGGAGACCAGGATCCGGTCGTACGCAGCCTGCCGAGGCCACCCGAGCACGCCCGGCTTCGCCTTCTCGATGCGGGCCCATGGCTGATCTGTCGCGGCCAGGTTCCGACGGCCGAACCGGACCAGGGACGGCTCCAGCTCCACCCCGACCACGCTGCCCTCGGGACCGGTCAGATGGGCGAGCAGCGCGGTGGTCCAGCCCGAACCGGAGCCGACGTCGAGCACCTTGTGACCAGGCGCGACCTGGAGGAGATGGAGCATGTCGGCCACTGTCCGCGGCTGTGAGTTGGTCTGCCCGTGGCCGATGGAGAGCGGCTCGTCGAAGCCCGCGTAGCCACGCTCCACGGGAGGGAGGAAGCCTTCCCGTGGAATGGCGGCGAACGCGTCGAGGACCGGGTCCACACGTCCAGTCAAGCACGTAGTCTCTGCCGCATGACTGAGTCGCCCGAAACCACCGCTGAGCTCGTCCACCTCGACGTCACCGATGGAGTCGCCACCATCACCCTCGACTCGCCCGCCAACCGGAACGCACTCTCCCGCCAGCTGGTCACCGAGCTGTTCGAGGCCCTGCACGCCGCGGACAAGGACTCCTCGGTCAAGGCGGTCGTGCTTCAGGCCACGGGCACCGTCTTCTGCTCCGGCGCCGACCTCTCCGAGGCCGCGACGGTGCCGATGGAGGAGGGCACTCGCGGGATCGTACGTCTCCAGCGCACCATCGTCGCCCTGACCAAGCCCGTCGTGGCCAAGGTCCAGGGGCCGGTCCGCGCGGGTGGTCTCGGGCTCGTGGCCGCCGCCGACATCGCGATCGCCGCCGACACCGTCTCCTTCGCGCTCACCGAGGTCCGCCTGGGCCTGGCCCCCGCCGCGATCTCCCTCTCGATCCTGCCCCGAATCGACTCCCGCGCCGCCTCGCGCTACTTCCTCACCGGCGACAAGTTCGACGCCGCCGAGGCCGCCCGTATCGGCATCCTGACCGCCGCCGTGCCCGCCGAGTCTCTCGACGACGAGGTCGCCGCCATCACCTCCTCCCTGCTCCAGGGCTCCCCCCAGGGCCTGCGCGAGACCAAGCGCCTCATGGTCCGCGGCCTGGTCGAGCACATCGATGCCGGCGGCGAGGAGATGGCCGCCCTCTCCGCCCGCCTCTTCGGCTCCGACGAGGCCCGCGAGGCGATGACCGCTTTCCTGACCCGCAAGAAGTAGCCCGAGCAGAAATAGGAGCAGCGTGAGGCAACCATCCTGGCCACTCGCATGGTCAGGATGGGCATGACGACGGATGCCATCGCGCCGACCAGGCGCGAGCGTGAGGTGAGTGTCGCCACGGTCGACTTCGACGACTTCGTGGCGGCGCGATCGGGTGCGCTGTTGCGTACCGCCTACCTCCTCACGCGTGACCACGGGCTCGCCGAGGACCTGCTGCAGACAGCCCTGACCAAGGCGTGGTTCGCCTGGGCGAAGATCGAGAACCACGAGGCGTACGTCCGCAGGATCCTCGTCAACACCTACACCTCGTGGTGGCGACGGAAGTGGAACGGCGAGCAGCCCGTCCTGGAGCTCCTCGACAGCTCGGTCGACCATCCCGAGGAGGGTGCGCACGACCTGTGGATCGCGCTCGGCCGGCTGCCGCGGCGGCAGCGTGCCGTCGTCGTGCTCCGCTACTTCGAGGACCTCACCGAGGCCCAGACCGCCGACCTGCTCGGCTGCGCGGTCGGGACGATCAAGTCCCAGACCTCGAAGGCCCTCGCCAAGCTCCGCATCGACCCGGCCCTCGCTCCGGCCCAGGAGGAGAACTGATGAACACCATCGAAGACCTCCGTACGACGCTGGCTTCTCGCGCCGACCAGACCGGCGCTCCGGTGGTGGCGCGCACCAGGGCCGTTCGTGTGCGGATCCGGCATGTCAGTATGCGGCGGCGGGTTGCCGCTGTTGCCGCGGTCGCGGTCGCGGTCGCGGCTGTGGGGCTGGCGGTGCTGATGCCCGACGCCGAGCGCGTACCGGTGGCAGGGCTGCCAGAAGAGGTGAAGGCACTGCACTTCACCTACGAGCTCGCCGACACCGAGGCGCTCGAGATCGGTGCCGGCCAGGAGCAGATCGAGGTGCCCACTCCTGGCGGCGACGGCAACTGGGGCGTCGTCGTCCGAGGAAACGGCCTGGAGACCGGCGCCGCCACGGTCTTCATCAACGGCGAGCCCGTGCTGCGGATCAAGGGCGATGAGCGTTCGGCGCTCTACCCGATCCCGTTCCGTGCGGGCGGGCACGTCACGGTGAAGGTGGACGACGCTGCCGGTGGCGGGGAGGTCTCGCTGGGCATCTACGAGAGGACCGGGGCCGTCGCGGGCGACGCCGTCAGCTACGCGGGCAAGCTGTTTCCGGCGACCTACGGTGGCGCCAGACTCATCGGTGGCGAGTTCGGCGATCCGGACGACACGGTGGTCCGGTACTGGTTCCGCGCCACCGGTCGTCCGGTCACCGTTGCGCCCGTCTGCATGGACCCGACCGGGACCTTCGAGGTCCGCTACCAGCTCGATGGTGAGGACGTCGGCAGCGGTGACTGCAGCGAGGAGTCACTCGACCTTCGGACGCCCGAGCTGGCGATCAGCAACCTGTGGCAGCCGGGTGAGCTGTCGCCGGGCCGTCACGCGGTGACCCTTGTCGCCACGCGCCGCGACGGATCGACCCGTCCGCCCGAGGACGTTGGCGTTCTCATGGGGATCGCCGTCTACGAGGAGGGTGAGCAGGTCGACCTGGGCGCGATGGATATCGACGAGGTCACCGAGCACAACGGCCGGCGTTGGCAGGTGGACCGGGTCATGCCGATCTCGAAGTCCCGCGCGTTCTCCACCGAGGTGGCCACCGGAGACCGGCCTGCGCTGATCGGCTTCCAGGCGTGTGGCCGTACCGTCACTGCCTACGCGAGGTCCCAGGGCTCGAGCCGGCGCACGGACGGCTCGATCTCGACGGACAGCGCCGGCGGGTGCGGCTACACGGTCGGTGACGAGCTGTTGGCGTACGACACGTACGACGTCGCTCTCGAGACGAGCAAAGACGACCTCGCGGCGGGCGATGACGACGAGACCTTCGACGGAGCGTTGGTGGTCTATCGCCCAGTCGACTAGCGCCGATCGATGGGGTTGCCTCGTCTTCCAATGCTCGGCGCGCGACCTTGCCCTGATGATCAGGCAGCGTGGCGCCGATCGGCTGATGACCCGCGTGTGCCGCTGATTCCCTCGTCGGGGGTAGAGTTGTCTCCTTGCCGTGCGCCATGGGGGGCGCACGGCGGGTGTGGATCTTTTGACGGGGGAACATCCAGTTGAACGACAAGCTGGCTGAGCGCGAGATCGCTCAGGAGCAGGACTTCGTAGATCGCGTCTACCTCCAGCTGGGAGAGTCGGCGCGCGCTGCGCAGGAGCTTGCCAAGGAGGGCCGCGACCGCGGTCGTCTGGGTCATGAAGGCGGCCTGGTCGAGCGCGACGCGTTCGCCTACCAGGCGGCGCGACGCATCGCGCAGCTCGATGCTGCCCACGAGGGCCTGGTCTTCGGCCGCCTCGACATCGACCCCGAGATCGACTCGGAGCCGCGTTACGTCGGCCGCATCGGTCTGCGTGACGCCGATCGCGACTCGCTGCTGATCGACTGGCGGGCCCCGGCTGCTGCGGTGTTCTACCAGGCCACCGCGGTCGAGCCGCGGTCGGTGATCCGGCGACGGGTGCTCCGGTCCGAGGGCCAGAACGTGGTCGGTGTGGAGGACGAGCTGCTCGACGCGGACGCCCTCGAACGCTCTGGCGCCGACCTGCCGATCGTCGGCGAGGGTGCGCTCATGGCCCAGCTCAGCCGCGCCCGTGACCGCACGATGCACTCCATCGTCGCGACCATCCAGGCCGAGCAGGACAAGGCGATCCGCGCGCCCGGCCGCGGCGTGACCACGATCTCCGGTGGTCCGGGTGTCGGCAAGACCGTCGTCGCTCTCCACCGCGCCGCCTACCTGCTCTACACCGAGCGTCGCCGCTACGAGTCCGGTGGCGTGCTCATCATCGGCCCGTCGGGCGTGTTCATGCGCTACATCGAACGCGTCCTGCCGAGCCTCGGTGAGACCGCGGTGGCGCTGCGCTCGCTGGGTGAGGTCGTCGACGGCGTACGCGCCACCTGGCACAACGACCCTGCGGTCGCCGACGTCAAGGGGTCCTCGCGGATGGCCGAGGTGCTCCGGCGCGCCGCGCGCCAGCAGGCGCCGGGATCGCCTCGCGAGTTCAAGGTCTTCTACCGCGACGACTCGCTGCGTCTGGACGGCAAGCGGCTCGGTGAGCTGCGCCGTCAGCTGATGAGCCAGGGCCGCCGCAACCAGCAGCTGCGCCGCGTACCTCAGCTGCTCCTCGATCTCCTCTGGCGTCAGGTACGCGGCGACCGTGGCCGCGAGCGTGGCCGCGAGCCTTTCAACGACGAGATGCTCGACAACGCCGCCTTCCTCGAGTTCGCCGCCGCCTGGTGGCCCGCTCTGGAGGCACGTGAGGTGCTCGGCTGGCTGCGCGAACCGGAGTTCCTGTCCCGCGTCTCGGAGGGGATCCTGACCTACGACGAGCAGCAGCTGCTCCTCAAGTCGTGGTCCGGTCGAGGACTGACCGACGCAGACCTGGCCATCGAGGACATCCCGCTGCTCGACGAGCTCCGCTACGCGATCGGCGACATCCCGGAGCAGGCCGCCGACGAGCGCGACCAGGACCAGAGCGGCATCGACATCGCCGAGCTGATGACCGCATCGGACCGGATGGACGCCGGTCGTGGCTGGCGGCCGCCGACCTACCGCATCGACGACGACCCGTTCGCCCACATCCTCATCGACGAGGCCCAGGACCTCACCCCGATGCAGTGGCGGATGGTCGGTCGCCGGGGGCGTACTGCCTCCTGGACCATCGTCGGCGACCCCGCCCAGTCCTCGTGGCCGGTGCCTGCCGAGTCCGAGGCGGAGCGGGCCAAGGCGTTGGAGGGCAAGCCCGTCCACGCCTTCCACCTGTCGACGAACTACCGCAACTCGGCCGAGATCTACTCCTTCGCAGCGGCGTACGCCGAGCGGGTCGGCCTCGACGCCGACCTGCCGACCGCGGTCCGCTCCACCGGCGTCGAGCCGCAGGTCATCGAGAATGCGGTCGATCTGGAGAAGGCGACCCGGGATGCGGTCGGCGAGATCGCGTCACAGGTCGGCGGCACCGTCGGCATCGTGGTCCCCGTCGCGCGCCGCTCGGAGGTCAACTCCTGGCTGGCGTCGTGGTCGGAGTTCGAGGCCGACGCTCCGTCGGCTGCTGCGTCTGCCGCCGACCCGACCTCGGTGCCCTCCGGCGAGGACCGCATCGTCGTCCTCACCGGCCTGGACACCAAGGGCCTCGAGTTCGACGGCATCGTCGTGGTCCGCCCCGACGAGATCGAGCGCGAGTCGGCCACCGGTCGGGCAACCCTCTACGTCGTCCTCACCCGAGCCACCCAGCTGCTGACCACCGTCTCCTGACCACCTATCGCCGAGTCGGCGCGTTAGAACGCGCCGACCCGGCGATGCTAGAGGGCCGCGATCCAGGGATGGTCGGGCAAGGTCTGCTCGAGGGCACCACGCAGCCAGCTGCGGTCGCGGTCGTTGAGCAGCGGTGCGGTGGCGTCGAAGTCGGCCTGATCTTTCGGACGCAATCCCTTGGCCTTGTAGAGCAACTGGATCTCGGGGGCTAGATAACGTACGCCGTCGCGCTCCCAGAGCGCATCGCCCATCGGCATCCGGATCGACGGATCGCGACGGTATTCCCACAGCCGTGCCGATCCCGGTGAGAGCAGGAAGTCGAACTCCCACGGGCTCTGTGCGTCGACGCGCGTCCAGATCTGTCCCTCGGTGTCCCAGAGCGTGGCATCAGGATCGTCGTCGATGTCGTCGTCGGGCAGCAGCGGGCGAAGTGCCGTTGTTCCGACTGCCCATACGTCGAAGCGTCCGGCTAGATGTTTCCTCAGCCTCGGCAGCTCGTCTCGGAGCACGCTGACATCGATGTCCTCGTGTTCACGACGTACGCCGGTGAACGCCTCGATAGCCCATCCACCGGCGACCCACCAGGTGCCCGGATAGCCCTCGAAGAGAGCGGCCACGTCGGCCGGCGTGTGCGAGGCCCAGGGCCCGTAGAGCCGCTCGAAATCCTCATTGCTCAAGTCGTTGACGCCCACCGGCGGAGCCTAGCCTCCATCGCCGACTCGGCGGTCAGGTCTGGGACATTGGGGCCGAGTCGGCGGGAGGAGGGCCAGCGTCAGCCGAAGGACGGCTTGGCGTCGGCGGTGACCTCGATGCCCTCGGCGAACTCGACGAGCTGTTCGTCGGCGAGGTGGATGGTGGGCCACATCTGGATGACGACGGTGAAGTCGCGGTAGGCGTACTTCAGCATCGTCGCGCCGTCGGGGGTGGTGACGAGGGTGGCGGGCCGGCCGTTGACGGTGGTGTCTGTGGCGCCCTCAGCAGGCGACGAAGCCGACTCGAGGGTCACCACGATCTTGTCCCGGAAGTCGCTGATGGAGGACTTGTCGTCGGGGCGGGCGACGGCGAGGACGTACTGGTCGGAGCCCTGCAGCACGAACCCCTCGGGCACCTTCGCCACGGTGTAGCCGGGCATCTGGGCGCCGTCATAGTCGACCAGACGTACGTTGCCAGCGGCCTGAACACTCGGCGCGCCCTCGTTGCCGGAGGTCAGCGCTATCCCGCCGAACGCGCCGCCGACCGCGAGGGTGAACGCCGCGCCGCCGAGGGCGGCGCGCTTGACCCGGCGTCGGGCGAGGGCCCGGTGGCCACGGCGAAGGTCGGCCGCGGCATCGTCCGTCGACGCGGACGGCGCGGGGGTCAGGCGGCTGAGGCGGTCGATCACGTCGTTCATCGGGAGTCTCCTGTCAGTTGGGTGGGGGTGAGCAGCGCCCGGAGCTTGTCCAGACCGCGCGCGGTCTGGGACTTCACGGTTCCGGTCGAGCAGTTGAGCGCGTCGGCGACCTCCTCGACCGAGAGGTCGTGGACGTGGCGGAGAACGACGGCCGCGCGCTGGCGGGGCGGCAGCTCGGCCAGCGCCGCGACCAGCTCGGGATCGACCATCGCGGGATCCTCGACGGGCGCCTCGGGCAACGAGACCGCGCCGTGCTCCCGCCGGAAGAACGGGCGCCTGCGGTGGTCGGTCAGGCAGTTGACCAGGGTGCGGCGAGCGTACGCAGCAGGATGCTGGGACGCTCGTCCCCAGGCCAGATAGACCTTGACCAGCGTCGTCTGGACCAGGTCCTCGGCCAGGTGTGGGTCACCGGCGGTCAGCAGTCGGGCAGTGCCGACGAGCTGGCCTCGGTGGCTGCGTACGAAGGCCTCGAACTCGGCGTCGTGGGAACGTCTCACGCAGTGTCAACGGATCCAGTGCACTGCGGGGTTGCACGGGGGCCGGCATTTCACCAGCCGAACGAATGGTTCAGGCGCGAGCGCGCGGATTAGGCTCATCCCATGACGACCAACAGCCCCGCCAGAACCGCGATCGAGGAGATCACGGGTCACGAGGCGTGGGCGATCATCCGACGCTCCTCGCGAGCCGGTGACCGGGACACGGTCGGCATGCTGGCGGGCACGCGGTCGGTGGTCGAGTCGCTGCTCGACGTACCTCTCGAGGACGGCATCCCGGAGCCGGGGAAGGTGGCCGACCGGCTGCTCGCGGTGCCGTTCCGGCAGGTGAGCGAGCGAGGGTTCGAGGCTCACGACGACGGCACCCCGCTGGTGGTCGTCGACGTGGAGCGCGAGTGGGAGTTCTCCGTCGCCGAGGTGCTCGAGGCGCTTCCCGACGTCCCCGTGGAGTTCGAGGACCGGGGCGGGTTCGACGTCGACGACGACACCTACGCCGACCTGGTCAAGACCGTCATCGAGGACGAGATCGGCCAGGGCGAGGGCGCCAACTTCGTGATCGGCCGCCACTACCGGGCACAGCTCGCCGACTGGAACCACGAGCGCGCGCTCACCGTGCTGCGCCGACTTCTGGAGCGCGAGCGCGGGGCGTACTGGACCTACTGCTTCTTCACCGGCGACCGCTACCTCATCGGCGCCTCGCCCGAGCGCCACGTGAGCGTCCACGGCGGCGATGTCCGGATGAACCCGATCTCCGGCACGTTCCGGCTGCCGCGGGATCTCGAGGGATCGCCCGAGAAGATCGCTCACGACCTCAAGGGGCAGCTGACCGACTTCCTGAAGGATCAGAAGGAGGTCTACGAGCTCTTCATGGTGGTCGACGAGGAGCTCAAGATGATGTGCGACATCTGCGACCAGGGCGGCCAGGTCCTCGGCCCGTTCCTGAAGCCGATGTCGCGGCTGATCCACACCGAGTATCTGCTGGCCGGTCGTTCGGCCCGCGACCCGCGCGAGATCCTGCGCGACACGATGTACGCCGCCACCGTCACCGGCTCGCCGGTCGAGAACGCCTGCCGGATGATCAAGAAGTACGAGCCGGAGGGCCGTGGCTACTACGCCGCCGCGCTCGCGCTGCTCGGCCGTGACGAGTCCGGGGCTCCGACGGTCGACTCGCCGATCGTGATCCGCACCGCGGATGTCTCTCTCGACGGCCGGCTCAAGGTGAGCGCCGGTGCGACCCTCGTGCGCGACTCCGACCCTGTCTACGAGGTGGCGGAGACACACGCCAAGGCCGGCGGGATCCTGTCGGCCTTCGGGCTGGTGCCGGCCGCACCCGCGCTCGCGCAGGACGTCTCCGAGCTGGTCAACGACGAGGACCTGCTGCTGACCCTGGCTGCTCGCAACCGCCGGCTGTCCTCGTTCTGGCTCACCGACCAGGGCGACGAGGAGCCCTCGGCCCACCTCGCCGGCAAGCACGCGGTGATCCTCGACGGCGAGGACGACTTCGTACGCATGCTGCGCCACGTCCTGCGGGTGCTCGGTATGACGTCGTCGGTCGTGCGTCACGAGGACTATTCGGAGGGTGCGTTCGAGGGAGCCGATCTCGTCATCGTCGGGCCCGGGCCGGGCGACCCGCGTGACGATGAGGATCCGAAGATGGCCAAGCTGCGGGCCGCGGTGGCTTCGCTGCTCGAGACCGGCCAGCCGTTCCTGGCCGTCTGCCTCGGCCACCAGGCGCTGTGTCACCAGCTCGGGATCGGGCTGCACTACAAGGACATCGTCTTCCAGGGCACCCAGACCCGGGTCGGCCTCGGGTTCGGCGGTCGGCCGCGCCGCGAGCGCGTCGGCTTCTACAACACCTTCGTCGGGCGGGTGGGGTCCGCGGAGCTGCCCGCGGGGGTGTCGGTGGATGCTGATCCCGAGTCGGGTGACATCCACGCCATCTCCGGGCCGCACTACGCTGGCATCCAGTTCCATGCGGAGTCGGTCCTCACCGAGCGCGGCTACGACCTCATCCACGACGTAGTCAGCGATCTGCTGGCCCAATGAGCGCACGCGTGGTCGTGGTCGACCACCACGACTCCTACGTGTGGAGCCTCGTCCACATGATCGCGCAGGTCACCGGGGCTCTTCCGGAGGTCGTGGAGCACGACGAGGTGAAGCTCGGGGACCTCTCTGGCTACACCCATGTGGTCCTCTCGCCCGGGCCCGGCCACCCCGCCGAGCCGGCAGACTTCGCGGTCGGGCGGGACGTACTCCTCGACGCGGGGCGGCCCGTCCTCGGCGTCTGCCTGGGGATGCAGGGGCTGGTGACCGCCTACGGCGGTGTCGTCGACAGGATCGAGCCCGCGCACGGCGAGGTCGCGCGGGTGACGCATGACGGGCGTGGGGTCTTCGCGGGCATCCCCTCGCCGCTCGAGGCGGTCCGCTACCACTCCCTGGCAGCCGTCTCGATCCCCGATGTCCTGGAGGTGACCGCCCGCTCCGAGGACGGGGTCGTGATGGGCGTACGTCACCGGGCCCTGCCGCTCGAGGGCGTCCAGTTCCACCCCGAGTCGGTGCTCTCCCAGCACGGCTCGGCGATGATCGCGAACTTCTTGGGCCGACATGCCTGAGGCCGCGGTCGAGGACCTCTTCGCCGAGGTGGCCGCCGCTCATCCTCGTTGCGTGTGGCTCGACGGCGGCGGCGCGCGCGAGTGGTCAGGCCGCCGCTCCCTGATCGGCTGGCTGGAGGACGACGACGTCTCGTTGACCTACTCGGCCTCGCGGCGCGAGGTGCTGCGCCATGCCGGAGGCCGGTCCGAGGTGGTCGGCGACGACATCTGGGAGGTCCTCGAACGCGAGGTCGACCCGGGGGAGCAGTGGTTCGGCTACTTCGGCTACGCCTGCCGTCCCGATCTCCCCGCCACACCGTCGCAGGACGTACCGGACGCCGTCTGGATGCGGCCGTCGCACGTGCGGATGTTCGACCATCTCGGGGTAGTCCGGGAGCGAACTGCCCATATACCCGCCAGTAATGGGCAGTTTGCTCCCGGACTACCCCGAGGTGCCGCTTACGCAGAGGCCTTCCACCAGGTTCAGGAAGCTCTCCGGGCGGGTGACACGTACGAAGCGAACCTGACCTATCGCGCCACCGTCCACGGTTCCGCCGACCCGATGGAGACCTATCTGAGGCTGCGCAGCATCAACCCGGCCCCGTACGCCGGTTTCCTCCAGCACGACGTCGCCGACCACGCGGCGTGGCTGCTGAGCTCGAGCCCGGAGCGGTACGCCCTGATCGACGCCGACCGCGTGATCGAGACCCGGCCGATCAAGGGCACCACCCCGCGGGGAGCGACGGAGCAGGAGGACGCGGCCAACGCCGAGCACCTCCGCACCGATCCCAAGCTCCGCAGCGAGAACCTGATGATCACCGACCTGCTCCGTAACGACCTCGCGATGGTCTGCGAGCCGGGGACGGTGGAGGTTCCTGCCCTGATGCGGGTCGAGTCCTATCCGAGCGTCCACCAGCTCGTCAGCACCGTACGCGGCCGGCTTCGGGACGAGATCACCACGATCGAGGCGCTGCGGAGACTTTTCCCCGCCGGGTCGATGACCGGTGCGCCCAAGCTGCGCACGATGGAGATCATCGAGCGCGCCGAGCGAGAGCTGGGTGGGCCCAGGGCGGCGTACGCCGGTGCATTCGGCTGGATCTCCGGTGACGGTCCAGCCGACCTGGGCGTCATCATCCGCACGCTGACGACCCCCGACACCCGCACCTGGCAGATCGGCACCGGCGGCGGGATCACGGTCAGGTCCGATGTCGCCGAGGAGGCGGCCGAGGCGAGGTTGAAGGCCGATCGAGTACGCGCTTCACTCGACAGATGACCAAACAGGTGAAAAGACGGCGACACGTCGGGACTGGCGGCCGTTGTCTATTGGATCGTTCATAAAACCAGGACTACCGTGGACTCATCATGGCGACCATCGACGACAAAGCCCTGCCACATGTGATCGTGCTCTTCGGCGCGACGGGTGATCTGGCGCGCCGCAAGCTCCTTCCTGGCCTGCTCAGACTCAACGAGGCCGGGCTGATGACGGACGCGCAGATCGTCGGCACCTCGCTCGAGGAGATGTCCGACGAGCAGTTCATGGAGTTCGCGCGCGAGGCGTGCGAGGAGTTCGGCAAGGGTGACATCACCGACGAGCGTTGGAAGGCCTTCGGCGGGATGCTCTCCTACGTCTCGACCAAGGAAGGCCCGCACGCGCTGGCCGACGCGGTCAAGCTCGCCGAGAAGAAGCTCCAGGGAGCCGGCAACGACGTACGCCGCCTCCACTACCTCAGTGTCCCGCCCAAGGCCGCTCAGGACGTGATCCGACAGCTCGAGGAGGCCGACCTCGTCGAGCGCGCCCGGATCATCATGGAGAAGCCCTTCGGCACCGACCTCGAGTCGGCCAAAGAGCTCAACGCGAAGATCCACGAGGTCTTCTCCGAGGAGCAGATCTTCCGGATCGACCACTTCCTCGGCAAGGAGGCTGCGCAGAACATCCTGGCCTTCCGCTTCGCCAACGGACTCTTCGAGCCGATCTGGAATCGCAACTTCATCGACCACGTCCAGATCGACATCCCGGAGACGCTGGGTCTGGAGGGGCGCACCGCGTTCTACGAGAGCACCGGCGCCTACCGCGACATGGTCGTGACCCACCTGATGCAGGTGCTGGCGTTCATGGCGATGGAGCCGCCGACCTCGCTGGCTCCCGACCCGATCGGTGAGGAGAAGAACAAGGTCTTCCGCTCGATCCAGCCGCTGAAGCCCAAGAACGTCGTCCGCGGCCAATACTCCGGCTACCGCGGCAAGAACGAGGTCGCCGACGACTCCGACACCGAGACCTTCATCGCGATGAAGGTGATCATCGACAACTGGCGCTGGGCCGGCGTGCCGTTCTTCCTGCGCACCGGAAAGAAGCTGGCCGAGGGCGCGCGGATCATCTCGATCGCCTTCAAGGAGCCGCCGCTGACGATGTTCCCGGCCAACTCCGGCGCCGGCACCCAGGGCCCCGACCACCTCACCTTCGACCTGGCCGACCAGTCGAAGATGTCGCTGTCCTTCTACGGCAAGCGCCCCGGTCCGGGGATGAAGCTGGAGAAGCTGTCCATGCAATTCTCCACGCAGGACACGACCTCCTCGACCGGCGTCCTCGAGGCGTACGAGCGGCTCATCCACGACGCCATGCGCGGCGACCACACCCTCTTCACCACGGCCGAGGGCATCGAGACGCTCTGGGAGATCTCCCAGCCGCTCCTCGACAACCCGCCGCCGGTGCGGCTCTACGCCCCCGGCTCCTGGGGCCCCAACTCGATCCACCAGCTGATCGCCCCGCACGCCTGGCGCCTCCCCTTCGAGCGATCCTGGCGCGAGACGAAGAAGTCGTAGCCGAGACGTCACTGGCGTCGGCCGAGATGGCACCACGGTGCCATCTCGGCCGACGCGCGTGACGCTTCGGCCGACGCGCGTGACGCTTCGCTTACGGGGCGTTGGCGCTGAGCTGTTCGAGCAGGGCCACAGCGGCGCGGTCGATGGCGTCGCCGTCGTAGGGCTCCAGATCGACGGAGTTGAAGCTCTGGATCAGGGAGCCGTTCTGGACGAATCCGGTGACGGCGTACGAGTTGACGCCCTGCTGCTTGACCAGCCGGGCGTCGTCGGCGCCCTCGACCTTCGGCCCGCTGACGTCCCCGGACTGCACGTCCATCGTCTTCCACGCTTCCGCGAGCGTGCCGTTGAAGGGCAGGTAGTTCAGCTCGTACGCAGTGCCGCCCGAATCCACGGGGAGGAGCGCGCAGCGTGGTGCCGCCGAGGTGCCCTTCTCGACGCGGAGCTGGGCGCCGAGGGCCTTCTCGACGGGGGCGATGTCGAGCCCGTCGCACGGGTTGAACGTCTCCTCGGCAGCATCCCCCGAGGCGGACGCGGAGGCAGATGCTGACGGTGTGGCAGGCTCCTCGGCTCCACAGGCGGTGAGAGAGAGCAGCGCCAGCAGACCGGGCGCCAGGATGGCGTATCTCATCGGTTCAGAACTTCCGTGTGCGGTTCGACCGGCCGGGGAGAGGCCGAGCCGGGCAGGCGCAGCGTCATCCGCGCGCCGCCGTGGGGGGAGCGGGCCGCGGAGACCGACCCGCCGGTGCGTTCGGCGATCTGCCGGACGATCGCGAGCCCGAGCCCGGACCCGGGCATCGAGCGGGCCTCGGTCGAGCGGTAGAACCGGTCGAAGATGTAGGGGATGTCGTCCTCGGCGATGCCGGGTCCCTCGTCGTCGACGGTGAGCTCGCCTTCGTGCAGGCCGATGTGCACGGTCCCCGACTCGGGCGACCACTTGGCGGCGTTGTCGAGGAGGTTGGTGACCGCCCGCTCCAGCGAGCCGGCGTCGGCCATGACCCACCACGGCGTCAGCTCCTCGGTGAACGTGACCGATGGCGCCCGCAGACGTACGCGGGAGAGTGCCCGGTCGACCACCTCGGAGAGGTCGACCGTCTCGAGCGTCGGCTCGGCGGGCGCGTCGCGGGCGAGCTCGACGAGGTCGCCGATCAGGTTGGTGAGCTCCTCGATCTGGGCGCGGATGTCGCCGAGCAGGTCGGCTCGCTGCTCGCCCGAGATCGAGGCATCGGCCTGAGTGAGGAGCTCGACGTTGGTGCGCAGCGAGGTCAGCGGCGTACGCAGCTCGTGTGACGCGTCCGCGACCAGCTGCCGCTGGCGGTCGCGGGACGCGGCGACGGTGGAGAGCATCCGGTTGAACGAGGTCGCCAGCCGGGCGATCTCGTCGTCGCCCTCGACCGGGAGCGGGGTGAGGTCCTCGGTGGTTGCGATCCGGTCGACCGAGGCGGTCAGCCGTCGGACCGGACGCAGCCCGCCCGCAGCCACGACCCACCCGGCGAGCGCCGCCGCGACGACCCCGGCCGCGCCGAAGAAGAGCACGACGAAGCCGAGCCGTTTGTACATCGCCTTCTGCGGCTCCAGGGACTGCGCCAGCATCAGCGCCGTATCGCTGCCGGAGATCGGCACCGTCACAACCCGGAAGTCGCCGTCCCCGGTCGCGATGGTGCGCGCCATCATCGGCACCTCCCTCGTGGCGACCTTCACCTCGGGCGGGCCCGGACGCGGAAAGCTCTTCTGCGTCGGCGACCAGGAGTCGTGGTCGCTCACCTCCGCGACCTGGATGTCACTGGCGTTGAGGACCCAGGTCGGGACAGTCTCCCCGGTGCGGGTGTTGCGGATCAGCAACGGGTTCTCCGCCGCCGCCGTCGCCCGCTTCAGTAGCGACTCGTCCATGTTGGCCTGCAGCTGGACACGAACGGCGAAGTAGAGCCCGATCGCGATCAGCGCGATCGAGCCGGCGACGGCGAGGGTCGTCAGCAGTGTGACCCGGCCCGCCAGGGAGCCGCGGTAGCGCGAGCTGGTGGCCGTCGTGGTCACGGCGCTGCTCACGGCTCCTTCAAGACGTAGCCGATGCCGCGTACGGTGTGGATCAGCCGGGCCTCGCCCTCGGCCTCGGTCTTGCGCCGCAGATAGCCGACGTAGACCTCCAGCGAGTTGGCGGTCGTCGGGAAGTCGTAGCCCCAGACCTCTTCGAGGATGAAGGACCGGTCGAGTACGCGGCGGGGCCGGCGCAGGAACATCTCCAGGAGCGTGAACTCGGTGCGGGTGAGCTCGATGGCCCGATCGCCCCGGGTCACCTCGCGGGTGGTGGTGTTCATGGAGAGATCGGCGAAGGTCAGCGTCTCCTCGTCGTCCTCGCCGATCGGGGCGGCACGGCGCAGCAGCGCGCGCAGCCGAGCCAGCAGCTCCTCGAGCGCGAACGGCTTGGTGAGGTAGTCGTCGGCCCCGGCGTCCAGGCCCTCGACGCGGTCACCGACGGCGTCGCGGGCGGTCAGCACCAGGATGGGTACGTCGTTGCCCGCTGCCCGCAGCGCCTTGGTGGCCTCGATGCCGTCGAGCCGGGGCATCATCACGTCCATCACGACCACGTCGGGCCCGTGGTTGGCGATGCCGGCGAGCGCCTCGGCGCCGTCACCGGCGAGGGCGACCACGTAGCCGTTGAACTCCAGCGACCGGCGCAGCGACTCACGCACGGCTTTGTCGTCGTCGACGACCAGCACGTGCGGCTTGTCGCCCGGGCCGTCGCTGGACCCATCACGGGGGGTGGCAGGGCTGTTCACACTTCCTACCTTGCCACCCCTCGCTGAGTCGCTACTGAGAACGACCCGCACGACCGCTAAGCATTCTCCTTGCGGAACGTGGAGATGCCCCACCAGACCGCGAGCGCGAACAGGGCGGCGGTCCACCCGACGCCCCAGCCGATGTCGCCCACCCCGAGGTCACCGAAGAACGAGGCTCGCACCGCGTCGACGATGTGCTTGGTCGGGATGACATCGGCCAGCGCCTGGAGCCACTGGGCCCCGAAGCTCATCGGCAGGAAGATGCCCGAGAGCAGCAGGATCGGCATCAGCAGCATGTTGGTCACCGGCGCCATCACGTCCTCGCTCTTCACGAGCAGCGCGAACGCGTTGGACGCGGCGGCTCCGGCTCCACCGATCATCACGGTGATCGCGATGCCGACGACGATCCCGACGGGCTTGAAGTCCATGCCCATCAGCAGGCCCAGGGCGACCAGGATGATCGCCTGCACAAGGATCTGCAGCAGGTCGCGGTAGAGGCGACCGAACAGCAGTGCGCCGCGCGAGGCCGGGGTGACCCGTTCGGCCTCGATGACGCCCTCGCGCCACTCGCCGATGAGCGAGAAGCCGGCGAACATCGCACCGAAGATGCCGAGCTGGACGAGCATGCCGGGGACGAACCAGTTGTAGGCGTTGCCGCCGAGCTCCTCGATGAGCGGCTCGAGCAGCGGGCCGAAGAGCACCAGGTAGAGGATCGGCTGCATCACGCCGATGAGCACCCACGCCGGGTTGCGGAGGTTCATCCGCAGCTGCCGGTTGAAGACGACCATCGACTCCCGGAAGAAACCGGACTTGAGGACGGGCTGCTGGAACTCGGTCATGCCGCCACCTCCGTAGGGCAGTTCGAAGAATACGTACGCGGCCTGACGCCCATTGTCGCTCGCTTGCGCTCGCTCATCGGGTGGCCTCCTGTGCCTGGTCGTCGGCCACGTCGGGCTCGGGTGCCCCTGCCTCGGCGTCACGCAGGCTGCGTCCGGTCAGCGTCAGGAAGACGTCGTCCAGGGTCGGCCGGGCGATCTCGATCGACTCCAGCGAGACCCCGTTGGACTCCAGGTCGCGCAGCAGCCCGGGGACGGCCTTGCCGGCCCGGGGCACCCGGCCGCTGATCAGGCGGTCGTCGACCTCGACGCCCTCCGAGATCGAGCCGAGCTTGTCGCGCGCGATCGCGACCTGCTCGTCGGTCGCGACCTCCAAGGAGACCAGGTCGCCGGAGATGGCGGCCTTGAGGTTCTCTGGGGTGTCGTTGGCGACGATCCGGCCCTGGTCGATGACCACGAGCCGGTCGGCGAGCGTGTCGGCCTCGTCGAGGTAGTGGGTGGTCAGGAAGACCGTCGCCCCGTGGTCCGTACGCAGCGAAGCGATGTGCTCCCACAGGTTGGCCCGTGCCTGCGGGTCGAGCCCGGTGGTGGGCTCGTCGAGGAAGACCAGCTTGGGGGCGTGGATCAGCGCCATCGCGATGTCGAGGCGGCGCTTCTGCCCGCCCGACATGTTGCGCGGCTTGCGACGCCACAACCCGTCGAGCTGAAGCCTCTCGAAGAGCGCCTGCCCGTGGGCGACGGCGTCCTTCTTGGACATCCCGTAGAGCATGCCGTGGTCGACGACCTCGTCGCCGGCGTAGGCCCCTGAGAAGGTCGATCCGACCTGGGAGCAGTAGCCGATGCTTCTGCGGACCTCGACGGACTGCGTGGCCACGTCGAAGCCGGCAACGCTGGCCGCGCCGGCTGTGGGTTTGAGGAGCGTGGTGAGGATGCGAAGCGTGGTTGTCTTGCCTGCGCCGTTCGGGCCCAGGAAGCCGACCACCTCGCCCTCTTCGACGTCGAGGTCGACTCCGTCGACCGCGACGACTTCTTTCTTCTGCTTGCCATGGCCGGAGGCGAAAGTGTGCCTCAGGCCGCGTGCATGAATCATGTTTCACTCCCTTGTGCGTGCAAGTCCCAGACAAGCACGGACCACCGACAACATCACCCGATTTACCTGGATATTCAAACTTGAATATCGTGAGTGTTCAATTTTGATCCCGAGTTGTCAAACCATCACCGCCCGATCCGGGTCGGCTCAGCCGCGCAACATCTCTCGATAGCGCTTCCGGTCGGCGTCCATCTGCCATCCCGGGTCGTCGTCGGCAGGGGCCCAGTCGGGTGCGTCGCCGGCGAAGAACAGCTTGCCGCTGCGTACGTCGTCCAAGACCTCCGCCAGCCAGGCGCGCTCCGAGCGGAGCTTGTCGATCTGCAGGTGCAGCGCGGCGACGGTGTGGGGCGGCACCATGCGGACGTTCACCCGGACCGCGGCGTCGAGCTCCTTGATCGTGCGCTCCAGGGCCTTCAGCCGGATGCTCAGGCGCTCGGCCACGGCCGCCCGCTCCAGCAGCGGCACCAGCGAGAACGCGGCGTAGAAGGAGACCCCGTTGTAGACGTCGACCGCCTCCAGCGAGCGGGTGACCAGGCGCTCCAGCTCGGCGCGGCCGCCGGCGCTGATCTCGTAGACCGCGACCGTCCGTCCGTTGTCGACCAGATCGTGCCTGGTCAGATGGCCCTTCTCGGTCAGCGACGTCAGCGCGTGATAGATCGAGCCCGGGTTGATGTTGGCCCACTGGTCGACCTGCCACGACATCAGCTCACGCCGGATCTGGTAGCCGTTGACGGGTTCGAACAGCGCCACTGCCCCCAGCAGCAGCATCCGCGTGTCGTCTCCGGCCATACGGAGATTCTAAGGGCGACACGGGCCGGCCCTCAGTGCGCCGTCAGCTGCCACAGGTGTCCGTCGGGGTCGGCGACGACCGCGCGGTATTCACCCCACGGCGCCGACTCCGGCTCGATCATGCCGCGGCCGAGAGCCACAGCGGCCGCATAGCGCGCCTCGACATCGTCGCGCGAGCCGAGCTCGATGGTGACCAGGCACTGCTTCGGGCCCTCCGGGGGCAGCGCGGCCGCGTCCATCGGCTCGTCGTCGAGCTGGCCGGTGACCCACTTGAACCCGCCGGTCGGGATCATCATCACCTCGCAGGAGTCCGACAGCGTCGCCCGCAACGGCTCGGGCACCCCGTCCTCGGCGGGGTCGCCGGGAGTCTCGAGGCCGAGGCCGTCGCGGAGGAAGGCGCGAGACCGGGCGCGGTCCCGGGTGGGCAGGGCGATCGTCGTACGCATCTGGATCTCCTCAGTGACAGCAGTGGTCGGCGGTCGGGGCGGTAGTCGATCCGAGATCGTCGTCGCGCCCGGCGGCGAGCCGCGACCACTGCGCTGTCGGGCGGCCGCTCACGCCGGCGCGATGGTTGGTCGTCACCCCTTCCTCGCTACGGAACTGGCTGCCGTCGATGCCTGTGCGCCGCGGCCAGCCCTCCGGTGAGTCCTCCCAGGTCTCCTGCCGTCCGTAGACGGTCATGTCCAGGATCCCGTACGACGCCGACATCGGCTCCACGCCGCGACCGGTCGTGCGGTAGGTCTCGAAGACCCGCTCGCCGTCGCGCAGGTAGCAGACCTTGCCGCCGAAGAACCCGCGGACGTCGAGGACGTCCCACGACTCCTCGGGCACGGAGTACCACGGCATCTCCCATCCCATGAAGTCTCGGTAGCGCGAGCTCTCCGGATAGGGCCCCTGGCAGAAGACGGCGTACGTCACCCCGCGCGAGTGCAGGTAGCCGAGCTCGCTCACGCCGCCGCTGAAGAACGTGCACCCCTCGCACTGGTCGGCGGCGGCATGGCCGGTGTGCCACATGTGGTAGCTCGCGAAGAGCTGCGTACGCCCCTCGAAGGCGTCCAGCAGGCTGACCCGTCCAGCGGAGCCGACGAGGGGTGCGGCCGCGTCGACCTCGGTCATCGGAAGCCGTCGACGCGCCGAGGCGAGAGCGTCGCCGGCGCGGGTGTGCTCCTTCTCGCGGTCGAGGAGCGCGTCGCGCTCGTGCAGATAGGTCGTCCGGTCGACGACCGGAGGAAGTGAGATGGTGGTCATACAGACTACGTTAAACATAGTTGATACTCTTGTGAAGAGAGTTTGGAGGATCGATGCCGAAGAAGCAGACCTACGCCGATCTAGGTGACGCCTGCGCGACCGCGCACGCCATGGACGTCATCGGGGATCGGTGGAGCATGGTGATCGCGCGCGAGCTGTTGCTCGGTCCGCGCCGGTTCGCGGACCTGGCGTCGGCCGTCGTCGGGATCACGCCTGCCGTGCTCACCTCCAGGCTGAAGGCGCTGCGGAACAGCGGTGTCGTCGAGCAGGCCCGGCTCGACGACCTCGGACAGACCCGCGTCTACCGGCTCACCGAGTGGGGGCAGGGGCTGGAAGACGTGATGCGGTCGCTCGGCCACTGGGCGCAGCACTCGCCCGGCTTCCCGGTGGACGGGAGCATGACCCCCGACGGGGTGATCGTCGCGATGCGCACCATGGCGCCCTACGCCACGATGTCCGAGTGGGGCGACGGCCCGGTCCGGATGGCGATCGAGCTGCACGACGAGCGGCGTCCCGCCGCAGGCGTACGCCGCTACGCGCTGCACTGGGACGAGGACCTTTTCGAGCTGGCCGAGGGTGCTGACGACGCGCCCGCGACCACCACCGTCGCCGCCGACTCGTCGGCCTGGGCCGGCGTGGTCTTCGCCGGTGCGCCGGTCGGCACGATCGGTATCGAGGGCGACCGGCGGGCCGTGGAGCGGGTGGCCGCTGCGTACGCAACCATCGCGTAGCGACAGCATTTCACCGGCACGCCGGGACCTCTGGCACTGACCACGCGTAGTTCAGGCTCACTAGCCTTGATGGGTTCGAACGACTCGGAGAGGATCGACGTGACCCTGAACCTGACCTATGGGGACCTGGGAGACGCGTGCGCGGCTGCGCACGCACTGGACCTGATCGGTGATCGGTGGAGCCTGATCGTGGTGCGTGAGCTGATGTTCGGGCCGCGCACCGCACGTGACCTGGAGTCCTCCGTGATCGGGGTCGACACCGCCGAGCTCAAGGACCGGCTGCAGTTCCTGGAGCACGCCGGGGTCGTGGTGGAGACCGAGCTCGGCTACATCACCAAGACGACGGCCTACGCCCTCACGCCGTGGGGTCGCGAGCTCGAGTCGATCCTCGGAGCGCTCGGTCGTTGGGCCCACGGCTCGACTCGCTTCCCGGTCATGTCCGCAGGAATGACGCCCAGCGGCGTGATGGTGGCGATGCGCACGATGGTGCCGCCCGGCAGCGCGACCACCCCGGAGCCGATCAGCGTCGCCTGGGAGCTGACGGACCTACGACGTCCCGAGGCAGACCCGCAGGAGTTCCGGCTGATCTGGAACGGCAACCACTTCGACCTCGCCGAAGGCACGCTCGAGGACGCCGACGTCACCATCGCGGGTGACTCGACGGCTTGGACCGGTGTGGTGTTCATGGGTTACCCCGTGGATGCGGCGATCGCCGAGGCCGGGCTCAAGGTCGAGGGTGATCGGGCTGCGTTGGACCGCGTGCTCGGCCTGTTCGCCGACACGCTCGCCGAGGCCAGCTGACCAGACGTGCCCTAGGGGGCAGGGTCCGCGCAGAAGGCGATCAGCTCGCCGCGGGCCTTGCCCTCCTCGATCAGCTGCCCGACGTCGAGAGCGACATGCTTCAGCTCGCCCAGCGGTGAGCGGATGATGGCGCTCTCCCGGCGCCAGGGCGCGATCGTCGGCGGAGCCACGCAGTGGTGCTGCTCGAGCATCGCGGCGAGCTCGGGCTGCTCCTTCTTCGCCAGCGACCGCGGCTCGGACTGCTCGGCGAGAGCAACCAGGCAGAAGGCTGCCAGCGCCGTCAGCGCGCATACCTTCATGGCGACGACAACAAGCGTCAGCGATCGCGGCGTGTCCGAGTGCACGCCCTGCTCAACGACGAAATGGCTGCTCGGTGACGGTTCAGGTCAGGATCAGCGGCTTCATGACGAAGGTCTCATCCGGACACCGGGAGCAGGCGAGGCCCGGACTCGCTAGTGTCGCGTCATGCCTTCGCGTACGTCTTCCTGGTTCTCCTCGCCCGCCGAGGCCGTCACCCGTATGGGAGACGTCGGCTACCTCGCTGACGACTCGACCGCGCTGACGACCTACCTCGCGGGGGCGCTGGAGAAGCCGGTGCTCGTCGAAGGACCGGCCGGCGTGGGCAAGACCGAGCTGGCCAAGGCGATCACCCGCGCGACCGGGGCCGAGCTGGTCCGGCTGCAGTGCTACGAGGGCCTGGACGAGGCCCGGGCGCTGTACGAGTGGAACTACAAGAAGCAGCTGCTCCGCATCCAGGCCGCCAACGACGGCCAGGCGTGGGAGGAGACCCACGACGACATCTTCTCCGAAGAGTTCCTGCTGACCAGGCCGCTGCTGACCGCGATCCGCCGTTCCGAGCCAACCGTGCTCTTGATCGACGAGGTCGACAAGACCGACGTCGAGGTCGAGGGTCTGCTGCTCGAGGTGCTCTCCGACTTCCAGGTGACCATCCCCGAGCTCGGCACGATGACCTCGACCCGCCGCCCGCTGGTCGTGCTCACCTCCAACGCCACCCGCGAGCTCTCCGAGGCCCTCAAGCGACGCTGCCTCTACCTCCACCTCGACTACCCCGACGCCGACCGGGAGCGCGAGATCGTGCTCTCCCAGGTGCCTGGGCTCGACGACAAGGTCGCCCGCCAGCTCGTCTCGGTCGTGGGCCGGCTGCGTGAGCTCGAGCTCAAGAAGTCTCCGAGCATCGCCGAGTCGGTCGACTGGGCGCGCACCCTGATCGCGCTGGAGATCACCGACCTCTCCGACAAGGCCGTCGCCGACACCCTCGGCGTGGTGCTCAAGCACTCCTCCGACGTCGACCGCGCGGTCCGAGAGCTGCGGCTGAAGAGGTGACTCTTCTCGACCGGCACATCGAGTTCCTCGAAGCGCTTCGGGGAGCCGGGCTGCCGGTGTCGCTCTCCGAGGGCCTCGACGCGGTCACCGCCCTCGGCCTGATCGGCTGGAACGACCGCACCCAGGTCAAGGAGGCGTACGCCGCGACCCTGGTCAAGCGTGCCAGCCAGCGGGCCACGTTCGACGGGCTCTTCGAGCTCTACTTCCCGCGGATGGTCGGCTCGGGGATGACTGAGTTGTTCGCGCCTGGCTCGGCCGAGGCCGCCGGAGTGGCGAAGGACGGGCCCGAGGCGCTCTCCGAGTTCACCTCGCGACTGAGCGAGGCCCTGGAGGCCGACGATGTCGAGATGCTCCGTCAGCTGGCCGCCGAGGCGGTGGCGCGCTTCGGCGCGATGCCCGGCCGTGGTCCTGGGTTGAGCTCATGGTCGTCCTACACCGCGCTGCGCCGGCTCTCGACCGACGAGCTCACCGCACGGCTCATCGAAGGGCTCCAGCAGGGTGGCTGGACCGACGAGGAGGCCGCCCGGGTCGGCGCCCGTCGGGTGGACCGCTTCTCCGGCCTCGTCGAGGCCGACGCCCGCCGCCGGATCGCGGAGGAGAAGGGCCCCGAGCAGATCGCCAAGATCGCCGTACGCCCCACCATCGAGAAGCTCGACTTCCTGCACGCGCGGCGTTCCGACCTGGAGGCTCTCCGGCGCGAGATCTACCCACTGGCGCGCCGGCTGGCGACCCGGCTCACCCAGGAGCACCACGCTCGCCGCCGCGGAGCGGTGGACCTGCGGCGTACGCTCCGGTCCTCGATGTCCACCGGCGGCGTCCCCGTCGACCTGCGTTTCCGGCCCAAGCGGCCGCACCGCACCGAGCTGGTGATCCTGTGCGACGTATCGGGCTCGGTGTCCAACTTCGCGACGTTCACGCTGATGCTGGTCTTCGCGCTGCGGGAGCAGTTCGGCAAGGTGCGGGCCTTCACGTTCGTCGACGAGATCCACGAGGTCACGTCGTACTTCAAGCCCGGCGCCGACCTGGTCGACACGATGACCGAGCTGACGAAGGCGACCGAGCACTCGGCCCGCATGGGCCGCACCAACTACGGCAGGGCCTTCTCGCTCTTCCAGGAGCGTCACGCCGACGCCCTCGGCCCCAAGTCGTCCCTGTTGATCCTCGGCGACGCCCGGTCCAACTACTCCGACCTCGCCGTCGACTCGCTGCGCGCGATGGCCGACGCGAGCAGGCACGCCCACTGGCTCAACCCCGAGGTCCGTACGCAGTGGGACACCGGTGACTCCGAGGCGACCCGCTACGGCTCGATCATCGAGATGCGCGAGTGCCGCAACCTCACCCAGCTCTCCGAGTTCGTCCACGACCTGGCCTGACCGCACCGCTGGTCGAGCCGTGAGGCCGCCTGCGGCCGAGCGTGTCGAGACCAACACGGTCCCATCGAGCGCGACAGGGGGACTGTGTTGGTCTCGACACGCCTCCGCTTAGCGGCTCCGGCGGCTCGACCACCGGGTGATCAGCGAGGCTTACTGCAGCTTGAGGTCCAGCCCGTAGACGATCCGGTCGGCGACCCCGACCGAGTCGGTGACGCACACGACGCGGTCGTCGGCGAGGAATCGGCGCCGGTCGGAGAGGACCGGGGTGCCGTCGGGGATCTGCAGGTCGAAGGTCTCCTGCGGCGTCGGCATCCGTGACTCGATGTCCATGGCGACCGTGGTGACCTTCACGCCGACCGTGGCCAGCAGGTCCTTGATCGGCGGCTGCGGCCAGTCTTCGGTCGGGGTGGCCAGCGGGGTGTCGACGACCAGCGGATAGGGGATGTAGGCCGTGGTCCGGTACTCGGCGGTGTCGCCACTGATGAAGAACGTGAAGGTGGTGCTGAGCAGCTCGCTGCGCGGGTCGAGGTCGAAGGCCTCCCCGAGCTTCTCGCCGGCTGCGATCACCTCGTAGGAGTGCTCGACCGAGATGCCGTCGTCGGGGCCTCGCGGCGGCTGGTGGTAGGCCGCATCCGGCTTCGCCGGGTGGCTCGGGTCGGTGATCAGCATGCTCATCAGGTCGTAGCGGGTCTTGGTGGCGTCGCGGACGAAGACGCCTCGGCCCTGCTCGCTGGTGATGAGGCCCTCGTTGCGCAGCACCGCCAGGCCGCGCCGGATCGTGGCGCGGTCGTAGGGGAAGGTGTCCATCAGCTCGGGCTCGGTCGGTAGGCGCTCGCCCGGCAGGTAGGTGCCGTCGTCGATCTGGGCCCGCAGGTAGTCGGCCACGTGGAGGTATTTCGGCAGGCCGCGCGGACGGGGGTTGCTCATAGGGGGAACACGTTACTGAGCCGTACAGATCCCGAATAGCCGCATAGCCCCACCCTTTCAGCCTTGACCCATTGCAATGAGTGGACTTATGGTCGAACAAGCCTCGGGGCGTTGGGCACCTGGCCCCCGCTGGAGACCGGCGTCTCGAGGCACTCAACGACGAGAGCCATCGACATTCCTTGGGGGGAATTCGTGTTCGTAGACGCAAGACTCAGCATGGGATCCAGCGAGAGGCCGCCGGTCCTGGCGAAGGACCCGCTGGTCTACCGGACCGACCGGGGCAGCTTCTGGCACCTTCGCTCGGGCAAGAAGACCAACGGGTACGTGTCGACCATGTGCGGTCGCCGTCTGGGCACCTGGCACGTCCTGCCGCCGCGCCGGCTCAGCAGGGTCGCGCCCGACCAGGTCTGCGTGGGATGCCTGCGCAAGACTCCGATCGGGGAGGTGAAGCGCCCGAGCGGGTCAGGCAACTTCGAGCAGGCTGAGGTCGGTGAGCCACTCGACCGGCGCGACGTCGTCGGTGTAGACCGTCCCGCCCCGGATCCCCGGCTCGAGCCGGGAGGCGGAGTCGGTGAGGGCGCCGGCCAGCTCGGCGGGCTGCGACTCGGCGGTGGCAGTGAGGCTCGCGACCGGGTCGGCATCCGGATCGACCGTCGCGATCAGGTGGGTGTTGGTCGAGCCGGAGTCCGAGCGCCAGACGGCGTCGCCGAACGAGGTCCGCAGGGTCGCGGTGAGAACCTTCTCCAGCGCGGTCGAGCCCTCCGGGTGGGCTGAGTTCACGACGAGCACCCCGCCCGGGTTGAGGTGGTCCTTCGCCAGCGCGAAGAACTCCTTCGTGGTCAGGTAGAACGGGATGTAGGGCTGGTGGTAGGCGTCGACCATGATCGCGTCGTACTTCCGGGTCTGCTTCTGCAGCCACGGACGGGCGTCGGCGGTGTGGAGGTGGAGGTTCGGCTGGTCCTCGAGGTCGAAGAGCTCCTGGCCGACCTTGGTGACGTCCTCGTCGATCTCGACGGCGTCCACCCGGGTCTCGGGGGCGAAGTGGCCGAACTGGCGCGCGGTCGTCCCGGCGGCCGAGCCCAGGATCGCCACCGATTTCGGGGCCTCCGCGCCGGCGTAGGACAGGGAGAGCATCTCGTCCCAGTAGGCGCCGGTGAGCCATTCACCCTCGTTGTAGACCGAGTGCACGGCGTGGCCCTCGTTCAGCTCGAGGAAGCGGCTGCCGTCGTCGTACTCGACGACCCGGGCGTACTGGTACTCCGTCTCCTTCTCCCAGATCACCTCGCCGCCGTTGCTGGTCACGGTCTTGACCGACCCGGTCGGCAACGCGGTGAGGCCGAGGATCACGATCGGTACGAGCACGGCGGGCAGCGCGGACTTGACCGAGTCCCTGCGGACCAGGTGCGGGATCGTGGCGAGCGCGATCAGGAAGGCGAAGATCAAGAACGTACGCTGCGTCCCGACCACAGGGATGAGGAACAGCGAGGCGGCGAAGGTGCCGACCAGCGAGCCGATCGTCGAGATCGCGTAGAGCCGGCCGGCTGCGTGGCCGGAGTCCTCGACGGACTCGACGCTCAGCCGGACGGCGTACGGGCTGACCATGCCGAGGAGGAACAGAGGGAAGGCGAGCAGGACTCCCACCCCGACCAGCGAGCCGGCGAAGGTAGCGATGCTGAGCTGTTCGACCGCCCTGACCGCCAGCGGCAGGAACGGCTTGGCGACGAATGGCACGGCAGCCAGCAGCAGAGCGGCGAACAGCACGATCTTGGCGAGGCTGGAAGGGTTCGGGTTCCGGTCGGCGAGCCGGCCACCGACGGAGTAGCCGATCGCGAGCGCGACCAGCACCGTCGCGATCGTGTTGGCCCACACGATCGTCGAGTCGCCGAACCACGGAGCGAGGAGCCGTGCCGCCGCCATCTCGGATCCCAGGGTGCCCGCACCGACCGTGAAGACGAGAAGCTCAAGCGCACGCGCACGCAGTTTCATGGAGGTGAACCTATCTGTGAGCGCAAACCGGGGCCTCCGGTGGTCGAGCTTGTCGAGACCCAGTCGCGTACGCCGCTCGACACGCAGGGCTTGAGGTTGACCCAAGGGGAAGCACGAATCTTCTTCCACCGGTGACCTTCACCGGGGAGGATGGTGACCATGAGCGAGCGATCATGAGCGGCCTGGCGGCGGGGCTGGTGAACATCGGCGACTTCGCCCGGGCGACCGGACTGACGCCGAAGGCACTGAGGTTGTACGACGACCTGGGTCTGCTGCTGCCTGCCGAGGTCGACGCTTCGTCCGGCTATCGTCGCTACGCGCCTGACCAGGTCGAACGCGCCCGGCTGGTGGCGTCGCTGCGGTTGGTCGGGATGCCGCTGGCCCGGATCCGCGAGGTCCTCGACATGCCCGCTGCGCGTGCGGCGGCTGAGGTCGAGACCTACTGGCGCCAGGTCGAGGCCGACACCGCGACGCGTCGCACCATGGTCTCCGTCCTCGTCCATCGATTGAGGAACGAGGCACGACCGATGACCACTACCACCGACAAGCTGCACGCAGAGTTCGGCGTCAGCCACGAGCAGGGTGGCCGAGCCAGCCAGCAGGACGCCGTCCTGGTCACCCCCGAGCTGATCGCGGTCGCCGACGGGTTCGGCGGTCGCGACGATCTGGCCGGAGCAGCCCTGACTGCGTACGCCGCCGGGGGCCTGGCCAACGCCATCACCGAGGTCGCCCGCGACGTCTCGAAGGCCGGCACCACGCTGACCGCCGTCGACCTGCACGGCTCGACCGCACGGATCACCCACATCGGCGACGCGCGGCTCTACCTGGTGCGCGACGGCGAGGTACGCCAGGTCACCCACGACCACACCGTGGTCGCCGCCATGGTCGAGGCGGGCCAGCTCAGCGCCGAGGAGGCTCGCTCGCACGAGCACCGGTCCGTGCTCAACCGCGCCCTCGTCCCCGGAGTCGTCGCCGACGAGATCACCCTCGACCTGCTGCCGGGTGACCGGCTGGTGCTGACCACCGACGGCGTCCACACCTACGCGGACGACCTGGACGCCCTGATCACCGCCGAGGCCGGTCCGCAGGAGGTCGCCGACGCCGTCGCGGCAGCCGTCGCCGCCGCTGGAGAGCCGGACAACCACACCATCGTCATCGCCGACCTCACCTGACCCCGACTCGTCGAGTCGGCTCGTTCTGACCGTTGAGCCCGTCGAGTCGGCTCGTCATGACGAGCCGACTCGGCGCGGAGGCTGACTCAGTCGGTGCGGCGCCGGGCCTGCCACCAGCGCCGCACCGGAGCCGTGGGCTCCTCACCCAACTCGGCAGAAGCGTCGGCGAACGAGTCGCGCAGCGAGGGATAGGCCAGCTCGATCTCGGGGTGCTCGACGAGCGTCTGGGCGATCCGCCGGGTGAGCCGCTTGCCGACGGCGGCGAGGTGCCGGACGACGGCGTCGACCTCGTCCTCGGTGAGCTGTTGGGGGTGGAAGGGCTTCGGCGGCTTCTCCTGCAACAGCTCACGCATCGGCTCGAGCGCTTCGATGTCGTAGCGCAGCGCCAGCGCCTGCAGCTCGTCGTCGGCGATCTTGCGGAGCCGGTCGTGGTCGGCCGGCGGGATCAGGGTGTAGGTCGTCGGTCCGAGCGGGCAGGACTGGAGGTGGACGTCGAGGCGCGCCTGCAGCTGCGCCCCGAGCGGAAGGGCGTTGAGGGCACGCTTGATCTCGAGTGCGTGCAGCGAGTAGGAGAGGTTGACCTGCTGCAGCGACAGGTCGCCGAGGTCGACGGTGTCGATCCCGGCCGTGTCGAGCAGGTCGGTGAGCAGATTGTCCCCGACGAAGAGCTCGGGCAGATAGGGCCGCAGGACGAGCCGCGAGCGCACCTCCTCGGAGTCGAGTGCACGGTAGAGGTGCTCGTGACCCAGCCACCCGCCGTAGGCATCCGGCTCCGCCGCGAACGGCTGCAGGTGGCCGATCCGTTTGACCCGTTGGTTGTAGTCGGACTCCAAGAAGGCGAGAGGGTCGCGGACGTACAGCACGAACCGGGCCTGCGGCGGGAGCAGCTCGGCGATCCCGCGCAGCTCGGGGAGGAAGGCCTCGGAGGAGAGCAGCAGGGTGTCGCAGCCGCTCGCCTCGAACTCCTCGAGCGTCCTCGCCACCTCCCGTGCCGAAGCCACGAAGAGATGGCCCGACCGTTCCATGAGCGAGCCGGCGTTCCCGGCGCTGATGCCGTTCGTGTCGACCGTGTGCGCTGGGTAGTGGATGCCGGCCTTCGCGAGCCTCTCGGCGTTGGTGTTGAGGAAGACCTGGACAGCGGAGGTGCCCGTCTTGGGGAGACCGGCGTGTACGACGATGGACTTCACGGGGACCGATCGAATAGGGGTCAGAGCCCCACCGCGTACGTTTCCGTCAAGCCGGATCAGGATGGCGCGGCGGTGTTCCACACCCTATCGATCCGGCGCCGTCAGGCAAGGTATCCCAGGGTGCGGATCCGGCTGATCTCCTCGCGGAGCTCGTCGTGGCTGGCGTTGTCGGCCGCCCGTCCGCCGGCGATGTAGTGGCTCTCCGGCGCCGCGGTGCCGTCATAGACGACCGTGAACCGGTGTCCGACACCTGCGTTGATGAGCCCGCCGAGGAGCGCGACCGGGTCGGAGCGATCCTCCAGCGACAGCACCCGGGTGGTCTCCGGGACCCGCGGCGCTGCCGCGCCGGGAGCACCCACGGTGACCACCTGGTCCACGACGTACGCAGCCCCGGCTGCCGCCGCGATCGCGGCCGCCGCAGTTCCTCCGGCCGCCGCACCCACGAGCATCACGTGCGAGCCGGCCTCGACCGTCTCTTCGATGGCCCGTGACGCGGTGGCGATGTAGTCGGAGAGGTCACCCGAGACGAGCCGCAGGCGCCGGCTGCCGGTGTAAGGACCTGGCAGATAGGCGATGTAGCGGCCGGGCGCCGTCGCCTGGACCGCGACTCCGGTCTCGGTCGCCTCGAGGGTGCGGATCAGCTCCTCGATGGTGGCCGGCGTGGCTGCGGTGAAGGCACCGGCGACGGCGTCCTCCTCGGTGGTGGCCAGCGCCCCACCGACGTCGCGCAGCGCGTGGCCGGCGTCGGCCGCGAACATGTCGATGCCGGCAGCGCGGAGCGCGCCCGCGGTGGCTGCGGCGGCCTCGTCTCCGCGCGGGAAGTCGGCGGTGAGCAGCGAACGGAGCTCGAGCGACTCGAGCAGACCGCCGCCGGTGGCGATGTGGTCCATCAGCTCGGGGTGACCCTGGGCGAGCTCGCCGAGATAGGCGGTGACACCCTCACGGTCGAGCGCGTCGGTCTCGATCAGACCAGCGGACAGCAGCGATCCACCGAGCTCAACCTCGGGCGCGAGGTAGTCGAGGGCGTTGGCCGCGATGGCCCCCAGAGTGCTGCGGGCCGCGGCTTGAAGCTCATCGATCCAGCGGTAGGTCTGTACGGTCGCGCGCACCGCGACCGAGTCGGCGTCGAGCGCCTGCCCGAGCCCGAGCAGGCCACCCTTCTCGGAGGTCACCGCGCGGATCTCCTCCTCGGCCGGCTCCCAGGTCTTCGGGGAGAGCTGAGCGGAGTCGGTGACGTCGTCGTCGGCCAGGATCTCGGCGCCGAGCTCGGCCCACTCGCGCAGCTGAGCCCCGGCATCGCCGATGGAGCCGGCCAGACCAAGGATCTGCTCGTACTTGTCCTCCGGTCCCGCCGGTGGCGGCCCCGACGCGGGGGCGCCGCCCGGGAGCGGCCCCAGACGATCGACCGGATCGTTCGCTGCGTTGTTTCCGGAGTCGTTCATCGGGCCACCTCCGCTAGGACTGGGGCAAGGTCTGCGGCGAGCTCGGACGGCTCCACGCTGGTGATCAACAGGGTCAGCTCTCCGTCGAGCGAGACCGTTCGCATCGAACGCCAACCGTCGTTGACCAGCGTCCAGGAGACGGTGCCGATCAGCGGGTTCTCCGGGTCAGCCATCGTCGCGACGACGGCGCGGAGCCGGCCGTGGGCCTCGGTGGAGAGTGCCTCCAGAGCAGTCGAGACGACGACATCGCCCTCGGTCAGCACGGGCACCAGGTCGGCGCGACCGGTGCGCAGCGCCTCGAAGACAGCGTCAGCGGTGGCGAACGGGACCTCTAGCTGGTCGGGCACCGCCGAGGTCAGCCGGGCGGTGTCGCCCGGCAGCGTGGCGGTGCGGCCGAGCTCGGTCGCCCAGGCCGCCGAGGGGTACCAGGAGAGCTCGAAGACGAGCCCGTCCACGGTGGCGAGAGAGGCGGCCGCCTCGCCCTTCTGTCGATGCCAGGCACGGCCGCGCAGGCCGTCGACGACGACATCGAGGTCGATGACCACCTCCGGGGTCGCCAGGAGCCCGAGGGCGCCGGCGATCCCGGCGTCGAGAGCGCCGTCGGCGTCGAGGAGGTCGCGCCGCTGCAGCGAGGTGCTGCCCTCGCCGAAGCCGGCGACGGCACGAGCCAGGGCCTCCGCCTCGGCTGCCGAGCGCGTACGCCCCAGCCGGGCGTCGAGCCCCTCATCGCGGTGTGTCGCGACCTCGAACGGAAGCGGGGCACCGATGCTCTCGCAGGCATGGGTGAGCTCAGGAAGGGTCAGTCCGACCCGGCGAGGCACCCCCGCCCATGGCTCGGTCGGCGCGCTCGGCGCGGGACCCAGGTCGATCGTGGTCATCGAAGGGTGACCTCCAGCCAGTCCTTGTGGCCCGGCTCAGGGGCCTCGAATCCGTCCAGCCCGCCATCGGTGGCGAGCACCTCGGCGCGAGCCTCGACCTCGGCGATCTGCTCCTTGAGCAGGTCGACCTGCTTGAGGTGCTTGGCCAGGGTGTCGGCCGCACGGTCATGCTGCTCGGCCGCGCTCCGCAGGGCGGTGGCGCGTTCCTTCATCCGTCCACGGAAGGACTCGGCAGCACGACCGTGCCAGGGCACGGCCTCGGACTGCGCCACCAGCTTGTCGGCACTCGCACGGATGTCGTCCGCCTGCTCACGCAGACGGCTCACCCGACGACGGATCACGTCGCTCTCGCCGTACATATCCCTCCTCGGACAGGTCTCTGTGATGGTCCTACCCCGCGCGGACGGTTCTAAACACAAATTCCCAAACTTTCTCAAACCTTGTCCGCCGAGACGTCAGTTTCTGGCGCCGAGAAGCCGATCTTTGACGTCGAGATGGCCCACTCGACGTCAAAGATCGACCCTTCGCGGTCAGGAACTGACGTCTCGGCGGAGGAGGTCAGGTCAGGACGGTGGACAGACGGTCCAGGGCCTGCTCGATCTCGGTGGCGGAGCCGGCGAAGGAGAGACGTACGAAGCGGTGTCCGTCGACCGGATCGAAGTCGACACCCGGAGCCATCGCGACGCCGGTTCGGTCGAGGACCTGGTGGCACCAGGACATGGTGTCGTCGGTCCAGCGGCTGACGTCGGCGTACACGTAGAACGCGCCGTCGGCCGGCGCCATCTCGGTGACCCCGAGCGAGCGGAGACCGTCGAGGATGACGCCACGGTTGGCGGCGTAGCGCGTCACATGAGCGTCGAGCTCGGCGTACGCGTCCGGGGTGAACGCCGCGATCGCGGCGTGCTGAGCGAGCGCCGGCGGGCAGATCGTGAAGTTGCCGACCAGGACGTCGATCGCGCGCCGCAGATGAGCAGGGGCGAGCAGCCAGCCGATGCGCCACCCGGTCATCGAGGAGTACTTGGAGAACGAGCCGAACACGACGGCATCGCGCGAGGTCTCCCAGGCGCTGCGACCGCGGCTGCCGTCTCCGCCGTAGGTGAGCCCGTGGTAGATCTCGTCCGAGATCAGCTGGATGCCGGCCTCTTCGCAATAGCGCGCCAGCGCCGCCAGCTCCTCCGGCCGCAGCATCGTGCCGGTCGGATTGGCCGGACTGGCCACCACCAGACCCTTCAGGCCGACGCGATCGTGAAGCTCCTGCACCTGCTCCACAGTCGGCTGGAACCGCTCGGCGGCCCCGGTCGGGATCTCCACGACCTCGCACCCGAGGGCGGCGAGCACGTTGCGGTAGCAGGGATAGGACGGGCGGGCCATCGCCACCTTGTCCCCGACGTCGAAGGCCGCCAAGAAGCTGGCCAGGAACCCACCGCTGGCCCCGGTCGTGACGATCACGTCGTCGGGGGAGACCTCGATCCCGTGCCAGGCCCGGTGGTGCCCGGCGATCGCCTGGCGCAGCTCCAGGATGCCGGTCGCCGGCGTGTAACCCAGCGGGTCACCGCTCTGCAGCAGCCGCACCGCCTCGGCGCTGACCGCCTGCGGCGCCCCCGTGGACGGCTGTCCTGAGGTGAGCGAGATGAGATCACCGTACGTCCGCTGGCGCTGGGCCGCTCGCTCGAGCATGTCCATCACGTGAAAGGGAGGCACGTTCGCGCGTCGGGCGACAGTCAGGCGGTCCATGGGAGCAAACATTAGGGCGTGGCCGAGAAATGCCTGGATGGCATGCGTGCCCTGGCGGCGCAGGCCGCCAGGGAGTTCTCGGACACGCCCTAAGATGCAGTTCCGGAGGTCATAGGGGGACCCACGACATGAGCGAGCGGCAGTCTCATGAGCTTTGACGTCCATCAGCTCGACATGTTCGTGCTGATCGGCTCCCTGGTCACCCTGCTGGCGATCCTCGCGGTGCGGGTGTCGACGAAGGCCGGGCTCCCGTCGCTGTTGATCTACCTGTTGATGGGCGTCCTCCTCGGCGAGTCCGTGCTCGGTATCGGGTTCGAGGACGCTGCCCTCGCGCACGCGCTCGGCTTCGGGGCGCTGGCGCTGATCCTGGCCGAAGGCGGTCTGACGACATCGTGGAAGGACGTACGTCCCTCATTCGGCCTCGGGATGATGCTGGCCACCGTCGGGGTGGTGATCTCGATCGGGATCGTCGCGGTGGGTGCGCACTATCTCCTCGGGCTTCCCTGGCAGCTCGCCTTCCTGCTGGGCGCGGTGACCTCGCCGACCGACGCGGCGGCGGTGTTCTCGGTGCTGAGGGTGGTGCCGCTGCCGAAGCGGCTGACCGGTGTCCTCGAGGCGGAGTCGGGACTCAACGACGCCCCGACCGTGGTGATCGTGACGCTCATCGCCAGCGGCGCGATCGCAGAGAACCCGCCGATCGTGGTGGCCGGGATCGTGATCGGCGAGCTGTTGCTCGGCATCGTGGTCGGTCTGCTCGTCGGTTTCGGCGGCGCCTGGCTGATGCGTCGGGCCGCACTGCCCTCCGCCGGTCTCTATCCGCTGGCGGTGATGACGTTGGCGTTCCTCGCCTACGGCGGATCGGCGTGGCTGCACGGCTCCGGGTTCGCAGCGATCTACGTGGCCGCGCTGGTGCTCGGCAACACCGACCTGCCTCACCGCGGCGCCACCAGGTCCTTCGCCGAGGGGGTCGCCTGGTTGGCCCAGATCGGCCTCTTCGTGATGCTCGGACTGTTGCTCTCCCCGGCGCGTATCGACCTCGGGACGATCGGCCTCGCGCTTGCCGCCGGGCTGATCCTCACCTTCCTCGCCCGGCCCGCCTCCGTGCTGGTCAGCACGGTGGTCTCCCGGATGACGTGGCGGGAGACCGTATTCGTCTCCTGGGCGGGGCTGCGTGGCGCGGTGCCGGTGGTGCTGACCACCATCCCGCTGGCCGAGGGTGTCGATGGCGCCGAGGACCTCTTCGACCTGGTCTTCGTGATGGTCGTCGTCTACACGCTGCTGACCGGACCGACGCTGCCCTGGGTCGCTCGGGTGCTCGGGGTCGCGCGCCCCGACGATCCACGCTCGCTCGATCTCGACGTCGCGCCGCTGGAACAGATCGCGGCAGACCTCATCCAGCTCCGGATACCGCACGAGTCACGCCTCCACGGCGTCGAGGTCGGCGAGCTCAGGCTGCCCTCCGGGTCATCGGTGTCGCTGCTGATCCGAGACGGACAGACCATGGACCCGGAGAGCACCACCGTCCTCCGTTCCCGCGACGTCATCCTGGTCGTCGTGCCGCGGGACCAGCGTGAGCAGGCCGAACGCCGCCTCGAGATGGTCAGCCGGAAGGGCCGGCTGGCCGGCTGGCTGCGCTGAGCGCTCGCTACTCGACCGGAGGGCTGCAGATCGTGGCGTCAGCCTTGGCGGTGACGGTCTTCACGCCGCCGGTCACATCGGGGAACTTCTCGCCGGTGATGACCACGATGCCCGGGATGTCGGACTTGGTCTCCACGATCTTCGCGTCACCGAGCCAGCTCGCGACGAGCGCCGCGGAGGGGGCGTCCTTGTCGGGCGTCCACACCTCGACGGTCTTCAGCTTGGTGCCGCGGGGTGCGTTGCCGGTGTTGCCCTTGACGAAGCCCGCGTCGACGAGGTCCGTCATCGCCCGGGTGGCGAGCCCGGCCCGGGTGCTCGCGTTGAGAACGGTCACGACCACCTGCGACGGGTAGACCTCGGAGCCCTTCTTCACCGGGGCGTCCACGCACGGCCCGACGTCGACCTTCTGCGGGAAGGGTGCGGTCATCGACTTCCATCCCCAGGCGCCGGCCAGCGCGACCGCGACCGCGAGGACGGCGAGGATGATGAACGTACGAAGTCCCGTGAGGGCCGAATCGAGCATGAGGCCGAGCCTAACCGCTGGTTGTCCTAGCCGAGGCTGTGTACGCGGGCGTGCAGCACGTTGCGCTGCTGGAGCGCCGCACGGAGGGCCCGGTGGAGGCCATCCTCGAGGTAGAGCTCGCCGTTCCACTCCACGACGTGGGCGAAGAGGTCGCCGAAGAACGTCGAGTCCTCGTTGAGCAGAGCCACCAGCTGCAGGGTGTCCTTCGTGGTCACCAGCTCATCGAGACGGACCGTCCGAGGAGGCAGCGCAGCCCACCCCTTGGTCGTCAGACCATGGTCAGGGTAGGGGCGGGAGTCGCCGACACGCTTGAAGATCACCCTCGTGACTGTATCGCCCTCAATCCAAATCCCAACACATGACTTCGTGCCCGACAGGAGATAGCCGGCTGCGCGCGCTTCGGCGCCCTGCCGGGCACGAAGTCATAGAGTCAGCCCATGACGGATGCTGCTGCTCTCTCAGAAGCGGTCGGGCCCGGCTACCAATTCGAGGGTTCCGCCCTCGAGCTCGGGGGCCTGATGGCGGACGCTGAGACCTTGTTGGAGACACCGATTCGCATTCCTCTGGGGATGCTGAACCGGCATGGGCTGGTCGCCGGTGCGACCGGCACGGGAAAGACGAAGACCCTTCAGCTGCTTGCCGAGCAGCTCTCTGCAGCCGGGGTGCCGGTCTTCGCCGCCGACATCAAGGGCGACCTCTCCGGTCTGGCCGCCCCGGGCGAGCAGAGCGAGAAGCTGACCGCGCGGTCGGCATCGGTCGGCCAGTCCTGGCAGGCGCGCGGGTTCCCGGTCGAATACTTCGCTCTCGGTGGTGAAGGCACCGGCATCCCGGTGCGGGTGACGGTCGAGGCCTTCGGGGCGACGCTCCTGTCCAAGGTGCTCGGTCTCAACGAGACCCAGGAGTCCTCGCTCGGGCTCGTCTTCCACTACGCCGAGAAGGCCGGCCTGAAGCTGATCGGGCTCGACGACCTGCGCGCGGTCCTGCAGTGGCTGGTCTCCGACGAGGGCAAGGCCGATCTGAAGGGCCTGGGCGGCCTCTCGTCCGCGACGACAGGGGTGATCCTGCGTACGCTCATCGCCTTCTCCGACCAGGGCGCGGACGAGTTCTTCGGCGAACCGGCCTTCGCCGTCACGGACTTCATCCGCAACGACGGGGACGCCGGGATCATCTCGTTGCTCGAGCTGCCCAACCTGCAGGACCGGCCGGCGATCTTCTCGACCTTCCTGATGTGGCTGCTCGCCGAGCTGTTCCGGGCGCTGCCCGAGGTCGGCGACGTCGACAAGCCGAAGCTCGTCTTCTTCTTCGACGAGGCGCACCTGCTCTTCAACGACGCCTCGGACGCGTTCCTCGACCAGATCACCAACACCGTGCGCCTGATCCGCTCGAAGGGTGTGGGCGTCTTCTTCGTGACCCAGAAGCCGACCGACGTCCCCGAGGACGTGCTCGGCCAGCTCGGCTCCCGCATCCAGCACCAGCTGCGGGTCGCGACGCCCAACGACGCCAAGGCGCTCAAGGCGAGCGTCAACACCTATCCGACCTCCTCCTACGACGACCTCGGCGCCGTCATCCAGACGCTCGGGATCGGGGAGGCGATCGTGACGGTCATGAACGAGCGCGGGGCGCCGACGCCGGTCGCCTGGACGCGGCTGCGCGCTCCCGAGTCGCTGATGGGCCCGGCGGAGGCCGCGGCGATGACAGCGGCGGTGTCCGCCTCGCCCCTGGCAGCGAAGTACACCGCTGCCGTCGAGGTCGAGTCCGCCGCCGATCAGCTCGAGGCGAAGACGGCCGCCGCGGCGGCCGCGGACAAGGCGGAGGCCGAGGACAAGGCGGCCAAGAAGAGCGCCCCGAAGAAGTCCTCCGGGTCGCGATCCCGGTCGCAGGACGATGACGACTCGATGATCGAGACGGTGGTGAAGTCGACCGCGTTCAAGCAGGCCGCGCGCACCGCCGCCAGGGAGCTCGTCAGGGGATTCTTCAAGCGCCGCTGAGCACCGTCGGTCAGTGATTGGCTCGGGGATGGGCAGAATCCTTATCGTCTGCTCATGCCCGACCTTCTCCTCCGGAACGTACGCATCGTTCCGCTCACACCCATGGCGAACGTGCCTGCCGGGGTGGTTGACGTCCTCGTTGCCGACGGCGTCGTGTCGTCGGTCGGAGAAGGCCTGTCCAGGCCGGACGGCGTCGAGGTCTATGACGCCGGTGGCCGCTGGCTCGTGCCGGGCCTGTGGGACGCCCACACCCACCTCAGCCAGTGGACGCTGCGGGCCAGCCGACTCGACCTTCACGGCACCCGCTCACCCGCCGAGGCGCTCGCCCGGGTCGCCGCGGCAGCGCGCGCCCTCGATGGGCAGAGTGAGCCGGGCGAGGCGATCGTCGGGATGGGCCACTCGGCCGGTACGTGGGACCGCTGGGGCACGGTCTCCGAGCTGGACTCGGTCACCGGCAGCACGCCCGCGATCCTGGTCAATCACGACTTCCATCACGCCTGGCTGAACACGGCCGCCCTCGACGCCGTGGAGCTTCCCCGCCGGGAGGACATGGTGCAGGAGACGGAGTGGTATCAGGCCTATCCGCGGGTCGCGGAGCTCTTCGAGTCCAACGGGAGCACCCCGGCGGCCTACCGCCGCATGCTGACCCGGACCGCCGCGCTCGGTGTGGTCGGGATGACCGACTTCGAGGTCGGGGTCCGGCTCGACGACTGGCGCTCGCGATGGGCGTCCGGCTGCGATCTGCTCCGCATCCGGGTGGCGACGTACGCCGATCAGGTCGACGAGGCGATCGCCGAGGGCCTGCGTACGGGCGACCCGCTGGTCGCGGGTGAGGACCGACTGACGATGGGGCCGTTGAAGATCATCAGCGACGGCTCGCTCGGCACTCGGACAGCGTGGTGCTGCGACCCGTACGCCGATGACCCGGACAGCTGCGGGGCGCCGAACCAGTCGCCGGACGAGCTGCGGGGACTTCTGGGGAAGGCCCACGCGGCCGGCCTGGAGGTGGCCACGCATGCCATCGGCGACCGGGCGGTGTCGGAGGCCCTGGTGGCGTACGCGGCGACGGGTGCGCGCGGGAGCATCGAGCACGCCCAGCTCGTACGTCGTGAGGATCTTCCCCTGATGGCTCGGCTCGGGATCACCGCATCGGTGCAGCCGGCCCACATCCTCGATGACCGCGAGATGACCGAGGACGTCTGGCCGGGGCGGGAGGATCGTTGCTTCGCGACCCGCTGGATGCTCGACGAGGGCGTGCGGGTGACGCTCGGCTCGGACGCCCCGGTCGCTCCGCTCGATCCGTGGCTGGCCATCGCCGCCGCCGTCGGCCGCTCACGCGACGGCAAGCAGCCGTGGCATCCGGAGCAGGCGCTGACCGTGCAGGAGGCCCTGTCGGCGTCGGTCGACGGTCAGCCCACGGTCGGCCCTGGGTCTCGCGGGGATCTGGCCGTGCTCGACATCGATCCGCTCCGGGCCTCGGTCGAGGACCTGTCCGCGATCGCCCACGGTGGGGTCGTGCTGACCACCGTCGGTGGGCGGGTCGTCCACCGCGGCATCTAGCGACCCCGAAAGCGCGAAGGCCCGGCCGTCACCGGCCGGGCCTCACGCAATGGATCTTCAGGCGCCGGTCATGCGGACCAGCGCACCGAGTCGTCGACGAAGTCGGCGAACACGTGGACACCGCGCAGGTCCTGTCGCTCGTCCATGAGCTTGGTCAGGGCGCTGGCGTGCCGGAACTTGAGACTGAGCTGCTTCGTGGCGCTGTTGGCCTCAGGCTCGGTCGCGGTGAGTGTTTCCATCGAGGTCCCCCCTACAACGGATTGATCGTCGTCATCCTGGTTTGTCATGCGCATCAATCATCCCGCCGGTAAGTCGCCAGCAGGTTGTTTGAACGTTACAAGCCGGTTTCGGTAAAAGAAATGCCTGTCGATGCCTGTGCTGGTATCTGCCGAGCGATAGGGCCGAATCTCGCTAGACAAAGACGACGGGAGGGTCGTCAACGGCTCATTCAGCGGCTGATCTGAGCGTGTCGACCGCCTGTCGGGTCTGTTCGAGGAGCCGAAGCGCGGCGCTCGCGTCGGGCAGGTTCGGCACCGGGGACCAGAGCTGGTCGGCATCGCTGATCGGAGCGGCTCCGGCGATGATCGGGTCGAGGTCGGTCACCAGTGCGCCCTTCGACGGGTCGCCTGCCAGCGCCGAGCGGATCGCCTCGCCGTCGATCGGGTGCGCCGATGCGACCAGCGTGGCGTTGCCGAACCGGGCGCCGGCGAGCGCGGATCCCTGCACGATCATCACGACATGCTCGAAGACCGTACGCAGCGTGGCGAGCTCACGACGGGTGAAGAGCAGGTCAGGGCCGGCGACGGAGTTCAGCACCAGCCGCCCCTCCTCGCGCAGCGCCCTGCGTGCCGCCGTCATGCACTCCAGCGAGGTGAAGGCCGGCGGGATCCGGTTGCCGACGAAGATGTCGACGACGATGGCGTCGTGCTCGGAGCCCGGGTGGGCCTCGAGCCACGAGCGAGCGTCACCCGTCTCCACGGTGATCCCGGCGGGAAGCGGGAACCGTGTCCGGGTGAGCTCGACCAGAGCGGGCTCGAGCTCGACGACCGTCTGGGTGGTCGAGGGCCACCGGTGGGCGACTGCGCGAGGGAGAGCGAGCAGCGCGCCGCCCAGGTGCGCAGCCCTACCGGGTGCCTGGTCACCGAGCGCGGCCAGCATCCATCGGATCGAGGCGAGCTTCGGCGGCTGTGCGGGATCGCCGAGGTGGGACTGCGCGACTCCGTCGATCACGATGGCCCAGCCGTCCGGTCTGGGTATGAGGTCGGCGGTGCTGCCGTCCGAGAAGTCGATGCGCTCCTGGCTTGCGGATGGGCCGGAGGGTGTTGACATGTGTCGATCCTGCCAGACACCATCGCGCCCGGGCCGGGACATTCCGGTAGCCTGCTGGCGTCGTTGATCAGTGCGGCATTACTCGGGATATCGGGACTCGGACATCGGGCGTGAGGAGCTCTTGCGGTGGAGATATGGGAGGTCGCCGAAAATGACGACCGGATCGAGGGTCTCACCGCTGATGGCAAGCCGGACCCGGCGTACGCAGCCTCGCTCGGTCTGAAGGACGCGCCCTTGGGTCGCCGCGCGCTCGCGGCCGCCGTCGACATCGTCTGCTACCTGATCCTGCAGGTGCCCTACCTCGTCTTCACGTTCCCGCTGCTGCTCAAGCTGGCCCAGGGCAAGTTCGGCTTCGCCCGGTTCCTGAGCCACCCCGACTTCATGCTGGCGGCGATCGCAGGCGGTGCGACCGTGCTGCTGACCCTGATCTTCGTCATCGTCCAGATCGTCCTCCACGGCCGCCGCGGGGTGACGATCGGCAAGTCTCTCGCCGGGGTCCGCTCGATCAACGTCAAGACGCTCGAGCGACCGGGAGTCGGTCGCGCCTTTCTCCGCGCCTTGGTTCTGTGGGGCTCCGGGATCGTCCCGATCGCACCGATCGTCTTCCTGGCCTCGCCCCTCTTCGACAAGGAGAAGCGGAGCCGCGGCTGGCACGACAAGGTCTCTGAGATGTGGATGGTCGACGTCCGCGAGGGCCTCGACCCCTACGACGAGAAGCGGATGCGCATCGCCCGGAAGACGGTCGCGGCGGCGCCGGTCGCCGAACGGAAGTCGCTGCCCTCCCTCAGCACTCCTCACGCCCAGGACGCGGGCAGCTACCGTCCCTCGGGTCGGGTCAGCGCCGGCGTGCTCGGCGTCTCCCGCCCGAAGGCGAAGCCCGACGAGCCAGGGGTCTCGCCCGGCGGTGCCCTCGCGACCCCGCCGTCGGGACCGGTGGCACCCAAGCCGGTGACCCCGTCGATCCCGCCCTCGCGGGCGGTGACGCCCAACCAGGGTCAGACGGTGCCGCCGCCCCCGACACCCACGCCTTACCCGACGCCGCCCCCCACGCCGACGCCGACGCCTACGCCGGCCCCGACCCCGGTTCCGACCCCGGTTCCGAACCCCTCCCAGGGCCACACCCCGGCGCCGACGACCGGCGCCCAGCAGGCGCAGCCGAGCCCTCGCGGCATCATGCTCAAGGTCGACTCCGGCGAGCGGATCCCCGTGGCCGGCCTGGTGCTGGTCGGCCGTGATCCGGCCCTGACCGAGAACACCCTCGGGGCGCGTACGGTCTCGATCATCGACGTGTCGGTCTCGAAGACCCACCTGTCCCTGCGTCCCAGCGGCGATGGCGTCGAGGTCACCGACCGAGGCTCGACCAACGGCACCGTGGTGATCCACGAGGGTGCCACCCGGCGGTTGAACGCCTGGGAGCCGGTGCTCGCCCCGGTCGGCGCGATGATCCGGTTCGGTGACCGGTCGGCCCTGGTGCGTCGCGGGTGACCGCCACGCCCGCACGATCTCGCGGCATGGTTCTTAGGCACGTTGACAAGGGGAACGAAGGATGAAGGTCAAGCTCACTCTGCACCGGCCTGGCGTCGCGCCCGCGGATGTGATCGTCACCGCCGACTCCACCGCCACCGCGCGCGACGTCGCTCGGCACATCGCCGACGCTGATCCGGCTCGCTCGGTGATCGCGGGCGAGCACGACATCCTGACTCTGGCCGTCGCGCCGCCGACCGCAGACCGGATGGAGCCGCTCGAACCCGACGTGCCCATCGGCGATGCCCCGATCGGCTCCGGATTCGCCGCCGCGGTCGTCAACATGGGTCCCGACAACGAGACCACCGGTTCGCGACGCAAGAGCGTCGGTGTGCTCCGGGCGATCGACGGTCCGGTGCGGGGGCAGGCGTTCCCGCTGACCACGGGCCACGCCTCCATCGGCCGCGGCCCCGAGAACGAGATCGTGCTCGCCGACCCGATGGTCTCCAAGCGTCACGCGCGCATCGAGGTCGACCGCTCGGTCGAGCTGGTCGACCTCAACTCCGCCAACGGTGTCGTCGTCGACGGCACCCAGGTCTCCCGCGTACGTCTGGCGCCGGACACCCCTGTCGTCATCGGTGGCACCACGCTGGTCATGCAGCTCTCGGCCGACTTCCTCTCCGCCGTCGAGGACCCGGTGCTGGAGCGCGGCGGTGGCCTGCTCTTCAACCGCAGCCCGCGGGTCGACGTCCGCTACCCCGGCACCGAGCACCCGCCGCCGTGGATGCCGACGGAGATGCAGAAGAAGCTGTTCCCGTGGTTCGTGCTGATCGCCCCGATCATCATGGCGCTCTCGATCTATGCGATGACCGGTCGCGCCCGCGCGCTGCTGCTGGTCGTGATGACGCCGATGATGGCGATCGGCAACTACCTCAACCAGCACCGGCAGGCCGGCGCGAAGCAGGACCACGAGATCGAGCTCTTCGAGCGGCAGTTCGAGAAGCTGGAAGAGGTCTTCTACCGCAGCAAGCCCGAGGAGGAGCTGGCCCGCAACGAGGAGGTTCCGGCGGTCGCCGAGGTCTTCGAGCAGGCGATGCAGCTCGGTCCGCGGCTGTGGACCCGGCGTCCCGAGCACTGGAACTTCCTGGCCGTACGCCTCGGCACCACCCGCGCGCTGTCGCGCAACTCGATCGCGGAGCGTGACACCCAGAACGGTCTGCCCGACTACATCGAGCGGATCGAGCGCCTGAAGGAGCGCTACAGGTACGTCGACGATGTGCCGCTGCTGGAGTCCCTGCCTGCGGTGGGCTCGGTGGGCGTCGCCGGCCCGGCTGGTCCGGCAGCCGACGCGATGCGCGGGATCGCGGTGCAGCTCTTCGGTCTGCACGCTCCCAACGAAGTCGTCACCGTCGCCTTCGCCGACCCCGACTGGGTCGAGGAGTTCGAGTGGCTCAAGTGGCTGCCGCACACCACCTCCGAGACCAACCGCTTCAAGGACATGCCGCTGGCCGACTCCGCGCCGACGGCGAACGCCCTGCTCAGCGCGCTGGAGGAATACATCATGCGCGCCGGGCGGACCGCGGAGCACCGCGGCCCGTTCCCGGAGAAGTGGAACCCGATGCAGTACGGCACCGACGTCGCCCGGGCCGGCGAGGAGACCAACGCGCGGGTGCAGGTCTCGATCATCGTCTTCGTCACCAACGACGCGCCCGTGGACCGTGCCCGCCTGGTCCAGGTCCTCGAGCGCGGGGCCGACGTCGGCGTACACGCCGTCTTCCTGTCCTCGACCGTCGAGGCGCTGCCGGCGGTGTGCCGCAGCTATCTCGACGTCAGCGACGGTCTCGAGCGCGCCACCGTCGGCCTGGTCCGCAACGGCGACCTCTACGAGGGCGTCACGGTCGAGGGCGTCTCCAACGCCTACATGGACATGTTCGCCAAGCGGCTCGCGCCGGTCGTGGACGCCAGCACCGTCGTCCACGACTCCTCCGACCTGCCCAACTCGGTCGGCTTCCTGTCGCTGGTGGGCAACGAGGTCGCCGAGGACCCGCACTCCGTGGTGGAGCGCTGGCGGCAGAACAACTCGATCATCGACCGCTCGGACCGGCCGCGGCCGCGGCTGAAGAAGGCCGGAAACCTGCGCGCCATCATCGGCCAGGGCGCCTCCGACGCGATGACGCTGGACCTGCGTACGCAGGGCCCGCACGCCCTCGTCGGCGGCACCACCGGTGCCGGTAAGTCCGAGTTCCTGCAGGCGTGGGTGCTCGGCATCGCCTCGGCCCACTCGCCCGACCGGGTGACGTTCCTCTTCGTCGACTACAAGGGCGGATCGGCCTTCGCCGACTGCATCGAGCTGCCGCACTGCGTCGGCCTGGTGACCGACCTGAGCCCGCACCTCGTACGCCGCGCGCTGACCAGCCTCAAGGCCGAGCTGCACTACCGCGAGCACCTCTTCAACCGGAAGAAGGCCAAGGACCTCCTCGAGCTGGAGAAGCGGCAGGACCCGGAGTGCCCGCCCGCGCTGGTGCTGGTCATCGACGAGTTCGCCGCACTGGCCGGTGAGGTGCCGGAGTTCGTCGACGGCGTCGTCGACATCGCCCAGCGAGGCCGTTCGCTCGGCATCCACCTGATCATGGCGACCCAGCGCCCGGCAGGTGTCATCAAGGACAACCTGCGGGCCAACACCAACCTCCGCGTCGCGCTGCGTATGGCCGACGAGACGGACTCCAAGGACGTCGTCGACGACCCGATCGCCGGGACCTTCCCGCCGTCCCTTCCGGGCCGCGGCATCGCGAAGACCGGACCCGGCCGCCTGACCCCGTTCCAGTCCGCGTACGCCGGTGGCTGGACGCGCAACGACGAGGTCGTCACCGCTGACGTGAAGGTGGCCGAGCTCAAGTTCGGTTCGATCACGGAGTGGGAGCCGGAGCGTCCGCCGGAGAGCGACTCGCACGACGAGGACCTCGGTCCCAACGACCAGAAGCGGATCGTGGCCAACCTGATCAAGGCCTCCGCCACCGCTGGTCTGATGACCCCGCGGCGACCGTGGCTGGATGACCTGGCGTCCGTGGTCGACATGCGCGACCTGCCGCTGGAGGGTGACGGCCAGATCCTGCTGGGTCTTGCCGACATCCCGGAGCGTCAGCAGCAGAACGCGATCTACTTCGCTCCCGATCGCGACGGCTCCCTGCTCATCTTCGGGTCCTCCGGTTCGGGTAAGTCGACGCTCCTCAAGACGATCGCCACCGCCGCCGGTGCCCGGCCGGAGCTCGGCCGGGTCCAGGTCTACGGCCTCGACTTCGCCTCCGGCGCGCTGGGCGCGATCGAGCGTCTCCCGCACGTCGGCTCGATCATCGACGGCGACGACGCCGAGCGTCTGCAGCGGCTGATGCGCACCCTCGAGCGGGAGATGGACCGCCGCTCCGAGCTGTTCTCCAAGGCCGCGGCCGCGAACCTCACCGAATACCGTGAGATCGCCGACCAGTCGATGCCGCGCATCCTGCTCCTGATCGACAACTACCCCGAGTTCAAGAAGGAGTGGGAGATCGCCGCCGGCCGCGCGCCGTTCTACCAGTCCTTCATGCGGGTCCTCGGCGAGGGCCGCCCGCTCGGCATCCACGCGGTGATCACCGCCGACCGGTCCGGGTCCGTCCCGACAGCCGTCTTCGCGAACATCCCGCGCCGCGTCGTCATGCGGCTCTCCGACCCGAGCCAGTACGTCCTGGTCGGAGCCCCCAAGGACGTACTCAACGAGCAGTCGGTGCCCGGCCGCGCCGTCGTCGACAAGGCCGAGGTGCAGCTCGCCGTCCTGGGCGGCACCACCAACGTCGCCGAGCAGACCAAGGCGCTCGACGAGCTGGTCTCGCAGCTGCGTGCCCTGGGTGTTCCCGAGGTCGGCGAGATCGGTGCCCTGCCGACGAAGATCTCCAGCCGGTCGCTGCCCGCGCAGGCCAACGGTCAGCCCGTCTTCGGTATCGCCGACGACACCCTGGCGCCGCGCGGCTTCGACCCGATCGGCTCGTTCATCGTCACCGGCCCGCCGCAGTCGGGCAAGACCAACGTCCTCAAGGCGCTCGTCGAGTCCATGGAACGCTTCGACCCCGAGGTGAAGCTGTTCCACCTCGGCAGCCGTCGCGCCATGCTCGGCGACTTCCGTCCCTGGGTACGCAGCGCCACCCGTCCCGACGACGAGAAGGCGCTCGTCACCGAGCTCGCCGAGATCGTCGCCGACGAGTCCTTCCCCGGCCGCATCATGATCGTCGCCGAGGACATGACCCACCTGGCCGACGGTCCCGCCGACCGCCCGATGCGCGCCCTGCTGCAGGCGATCAACAACTCCGACCACCTCTTCGTCGGCGACGCCGACGTCACTCGAGCCGGCGGCGGCTCGGGCGTCATGGGTGAATGGAAGGCCGCCCGTCAGGGAATCGTGCTCAAGCCGGACACCTACGACGGCGACACGCTGTTCAAGGTCCCGTTCGGAAAGCTCAAGCGCACCGACTTCCCGGCGGGCCGTGGAATCTTCGTCCAGGCGGGCCGCATGGTGACCATGCAGATGCCTCTGGCGAGCGACAACGAGAACGCCGGATGAGAATGGGAAGACGACACGCTTTTTACCCTTCACAGGGGAGAAGAGAGTGGCCTACGGTGGCCACCGGCGCTTGCTGCTTGGGGCGCCCTGACATGAAAACCGCGGGAAAGGCGATGATCGATGAGTGACTTCGGGGCAACATACGACGAGATGACCGGCACCGCCGACAAGCTCGACCAGGGCAAGGACACGATCGAGTCGGCTCTGGACGAGTGCCAGGGTTACGTCGATGAGCTGGTTCAGGACGGGTTCAAGACGGAGAAGGCGTCGGGTAAGTTCCAGGACGGCTACCAGGAGATGACCACCGGTCTGAAGGACGCCATCGCTGGTGTCGAGGACATGGCTCAGTCGCTGCGCGACATGGCCAGCGCCATCCAGGACCTGGACTCGCAGCTCGCTGGCGGCTGAGCCGCAGCGTTGGCCAAGATGGTGGGCGGGCATCTATGGGCCCACCATCACCCATCTCGGTCAGGTGCTGCGGTGTCGACTCCCGCCGGTGCGCTGCTGCGACCTCCTAACCGGGTCTAGCAGAAACTTTACTTTCGGAGATGTTTAGAACTCGACGTAGCGGGTAGGACTACCGTGACGACGTCGATTGCCCGGATCTCGGACCACGCTCGAGATGAGGGTGTCGGTTCGTCGGGTTCGCGCTTCACGACCACGTGACGCGTGAGTGACGGTGATGAACGGCGCCGCATCGGGTGTCGTGTAATGGAAATCGCGGGAAAGGCAATGATCGATGAGTGACTTCGGGGCAACATACGACGAGATGACCGGCACCGCCGACAAGCTCGACCAGGGCAAGGACACCATTGAGTCGGCTCTGGACGAGTGCCAGGGCTATGTCGATGAGCTGGTTCAGGACGGGTTCAAGACGGAGAAGGCGTCCGGCAAGTTCCAGGACGGCTACCAGGAGATGACCACGGGTCTGAAGGACGCCATCGCTGGTGTCGAGGACATGGCTCAGTCGCTGCGCGACATGGCCAGCGCCATCCAGGACCTCGACTCGCAGCTCGCCGGCGGCTGAGCATTCTCTAGGGCGGGACGGCGCAGCGGCCGTCCCGCCCACATGCCGGTATTTGGACTCGGCCTTGACGGCAGAACGAAGGGAGCCTGGCTATGGCAGACGTCAAGATCAACATCGGAACGCTAGATCGTATCGCGTCTCAGTTGGACGCGATCGTCACGGAGTTCGAGAACGCGACGAGCAACTCTGAAGAGCTCGAGGCGGCTATCGCCAACCCCTACGATCGTAGCGAACTCCGTGAGAAGGCGCAGGACTTCGAGGAACGCTGGGACGGCAAGCGGGAGAAGCTCAAGGAGAGTCTCGAAGAGCTGCACAAGCACGTCAAGGGCGTCGTTGACGGATTTAAGAACTGGGACAGCGAGACCGCCCTCCAGTTCGAATCAAACACTTCGGTACAGGCGCCCGGTTCGCCAGGAAGCGCGCCCGCGAGTTCACCGGCCGCGGTTTGAACACGCACGAAACTTTGAAACCAAGTTCTCGAACGAAGGAGGGCAACGGCCATGGACTCATCCCCAAAGGGCAGGGAGATCAAAACCGTTGAGGGGGATCCCTCAGCGATCATCTCACGCGGCAACTGGATCGAGACCCTGGGCGGCATGATGGACGACTGTGCCCAGGAGTTGCAGCTGATCGCCATGCATGACCTCGCGAGCGGCGCGATGGATGGCAAAGCGGTCGAGAAACTTCAGGACAAGATCGGTGACTCGTGGGAGACGCTCCGCGAGGCCGCACAGTTGTATCAACCCGTTGGTCCGGTAATCGCGACCTACGGCGAAGAGCTCCAGCAGTGGCAGCCGCTCATCAGGTCGCAGGTCGACACATGTGAGGACCTATGGGCAAAGTACGACGGACTGCCTGGTGCGCCGACCCACATCCTCCCAGGTACTGAACCCGAGGCGGGGAGTCCTGAGGCCGAGCAGGAGCAGGAGGCTGCCCAAGCCAAAGTGCAAGCGCGCGAAGACTGGGAGAACGCGGCGGAGACCTGGGACAGCTACTATGACTCCTGGGAAGATGCGTACGACGTGGCCGTCAACGGCATCGGCAACGAGATGGCCGGCACGATCGAGGATGGCTTCTGGGAGGTTCTCGACGACATCATCTCGGTCCTTGAGTACATAGCGCTTGGTCTCTTCATAATCGCGTTGTTCGTTGCTGGCCCTTTTGCTGCCATCGCCTTTGTGATTTCGGCGGCCATTCTACTCGCGCGGGCAGCGCAGTTCTGCGCAGGAGAGTGCACGTGGCAAGAGTTGGCGTTGGCGGCGCTTGACGTGATTCCGTTCGGAAAATTTGGAAAGATGGCCTCAAGCATAGGCGAGCTTGGCACCCAGGCATCAAAGTGGAACAAGTTCACAAAGGGGCTTTCGGTCGCCGGCGGATTTGATGACATGGCGGTGGCCAGGAAGCCATTTTCCGACATCATGACCGGCCTGCACACAGGTCTCGATGTCCGGGATATTGAGCGAGTTTCATCGGGCAATATGTGGGCGGCCGCGGGTGAAATGCAAGGGGCTGTGATCAAACAGGTTGGTGCTCTCTACGGCCATGTGAACACCGCGGTCGGTGGGGTGCAAGCGGTTACGGCGTGATGACGTGATAATCCAGACGTGCCGGGATCATGCCGGACAATTTCAATTGGAGATCGAATATGGAACGCGCTTGGCGCGCCGATGGTGTTTATCCAGCCGATAACTGGTCAGAGGTTCCTGCAATCTCGGGTCAGATGGGCGACGAGTGGATTGCCACCGAATGCAGGCGGATCAGTGCCGAGTTGGGCGATGGCTGGACCGTGGATGTACAGAGCGAGTTCCGTCGCCTGTTGGCGAACGCCGTGGAGTCAGCGAACGAGGCTGGAACGTTGCTGACGATTCTGCATTGGCCCGTGGCGCTCCCGCTCATCAGCCGAGTTCGTGTTCTTCTTGCTGACGGCTCACCGTTCGACCCAAAGGCGTGGGAAGGTGCGGGATTCGACGTTAGTGAGTTCCCGGGTGCCGAGTTGGGGCCCGGCGCCGTTTGTCTTGCCTCTCGCGAGGTTGGTGCAGGTGACGACAGATCGCAATTTCATACAGCGGCGTATGCATTCTCGTCTGGTTCCGACGGCATCGCGGTCATCGTGGAGTCAGGATCCAGGGAAGTGTTCGAGTTGACCGTCGCTTTCATGCCTGCAATCCTCGGAAACATGCGTATCACCCAGCCGAACGGCGTCGTCTTCGAGGCGAAGCCTATTCCTGGCATTACGCGCGATATTGTCGACGAGTGGAAAGTTGCGAACCATGCCTAAACCAGTGGCGCCGACGCCGGTCAACTGGGCATCCATGATTCCAGCGATGCAGACTTTCAAGATTGACCAGTTGAATCGTGTCGTGCTCGACTATGGTTACATCGAGTTAGAAGCACTCGCGCGACGCAATCGACGTCCTCCGATACTACGGATGTTGTCGCCGGTCATGTATTGGATTGCGATCGCTGGAGTCTTGGCGCCATTTCTGTCTGTCGCTGCGATCCTCGGGTCGGAAGATCCGATGATCGAGATCGTCGGGGCTTTCGCAGGGGGCGCGTTGGGTTGTGCTTCGATCCTGTATTTCTATTTACCTTGGTCGCAGTCCGATTATCGCCAGTGGGATCCGACGGCTTCCACATTGTCGGTGCTGATCGGCGTCTTTAGTGCGGTTGCGCTAGCGTTGATATTTGCTGGCGTTCCCGACACTGATCAGCCAGCCATTCTGGCGGCTCCGATTGGTGTTCTCTTCGTTGTCGTGATCGGCACACTTGTGGCTCGTTATCGACGATACTCAGTTGAGGCGCCGCCGCGCATAAATGTGCGAGAACTGTCGTCAGATGAGATGGCTGTTCTTCTGAAGAGTCGGCGGCAGGGTTTGGTCCGGCTTCGGGGTCGCGGAATTATTACGCATGCTGAGTTCGAGACTTTTGATAAGAGTCCTCTCAGTTCGCAAACGGGCAGCGAGGTTTGAGATGTCTAGTGAGTCAGGAAGTTCGTTGCGCGAGATGCTTGGAGCGGCTAAAGACCCGGACTTCAACCTCAAACTCCTGCCTGGTTGGGAGCGGCATACGCCTAATTCTGCAGACCGGACTGCCATCGATGAGGCGCTAAAGCGTCGGATGATGGCCGCCAACCGTCCCGATCTGCATGCCGCACTTAAAGTGCACCTGGACCAGACGTTTCGGTCTATGCAGGAACAAGGAGTGATTGCATATTTCGCCGCTACCTCAGAGACCGAGGGCAGAGCCTATGTTCCTGGCTCGATCGTGGCGACGATCAGACGTTCGCCTGCCGGGCAGAGTCTGGACGCATACGTCGCCGACGCGATTCGCAACCTCGGGGCGACCCCGTTGTTCGAGGATAAGCGGTTTATTCGCTTCGAACGTGAGTCCTCTAAGACCGTGGAGGGCGAACTGGTTGATGTCTCGACGATTTGTTACATTACGCCGATTCCAGGTTCGAATAGGCGTCGTGGTCTCCAGTTGACGGCGTCCTTGGCGCGTCCGCCGGAGATGAAGGCAACGGATGAGATGTTCGTTGCATGGAAGACGGCCTTGGATGTCTGTGTCTCTACTCTACGGTGGGAGCGGCCAGCGGGGCACTCCTGAGGTTGAGGGGCTCGTCGGGCGCCGGGCGCTATTGGCCCAACTACCTTGGCGGCGGAGCTGGTTCGACGGCGCCGGAGGAGAACGGCCGGTCCTTTGGTCTCGTGGGTGTGACGCGGGTAGTCCTGAGGCCCAGAAGGACGGCGAGAGCAACCAAAATAGAAGCAGATGACACCGATGAGGGCTGGGGCGCGTGTTTGGGGTCGCCCTTGCTCGGCGGCCCCAATATTCCAGGGCGGGTCAGGTTGCGCAGCCAGGGGGCGCGGTCGCCCGACGCCGGGAGGCTTGTCGCGACATTCTGCTTCCGAGTTGGGTACTGCGAACCGGTTTTGGTCTGGCTGGCTCTGGCGTTAGCGCGTCCGCTGATGAGTGCCTCGGGTATGTGGCGCTCGTGTCGTTGACGGGGGCCTACCTTTTGCAGCATATATGCGGACAGCGGATCTCGGAAGGAATGGAACTGTGAACAATCCCGGGGAGTCAGCTCGGGACGAGGCACACTGGTACGAGTACGCGGTTGGGATGTGGGCCGAGTGGGCGTACGCGGTGCGCTTCGTCATGGTGCCGTTCTTGGGCGCGTTGGTCGTCTCGTTCGTGAGCATGATCGTGATCGGGGTGGTGGGTGAGGAAGGCGTCATCACGGATGTGCTGGCGCGCTGGATCCCGCTCTATCGCGCTCAGGAGGTCAGCGACAACCTGGATCTGTTGCTGAGGATCTCGTTCCTGCCCGTCGTTGCGTTCGCCTACCTGGGGTTCTTGGCGATCGCGCTCGCGGAAACCGTCATAGAGGCGCGGGTGTCGAAGGCTCTGTTTGCCGCCGCAGACGATGGTGACCCGCATTTGGTGCCGCCTCCGTCGCAGATGTGGCCGGTCGAGGGCGAGCCGTTGGAGGCAATGCGGATCTTCGCCAAGGCGAATCTCTGGGTAGGCGGGGTTGCTTTCGCAATGCTTGTGCTGTTTGCCGTCGTCGAGGAGTCGGCGATGGGATGGCTCGCCGCGTTCGTTGTCGCGGCGTACACCCTCGGCCTCTGGGTCGGGGTCAACAAGCTCCGTTCCAGGTTGGCTGTGCGGCAGCAGCGATGGCAGGAACAGGTTGCCGCTCGCTGGCCGGAAGACGCTGAGAACGTAGTGCGGGCACGAGCGGCGAAGAAGCCGACATCAGTGAGGGACGGCGACATCGAGGAAGCCCCCGGCGGGCGACTTCGGGCACATGCCCGGACCCTCGTGTTGTTGCCAGGCGCGCTGGCGCTCATTGCGGTGTTCTTGATGCAGATCGGGCTCGCAGTCCGCCACCCAGGTTCATCCAAGTATGAACTCGCTGACGCGGCGGAGTACGACGCAGTTGGGGAGACCCTCCTCGGCGGAATCTGGTGGATCATGCTCGCGGTCGTGGTTGTCTGCGTGCTGATGATCGTCGCCTCTGCTGTGCTGGCGCAGGCGGGGACGAGTGCGATGGAGCGTTGGTTGCGCGAGCGGGCGGCTGATCCGATGGCTAGCCGCCCGCCGTACAAAGTGCTTCTGGGGTTCTCGGAGCGCCAAGGGCTGCCGGCACTGAAGGGGATGGGGTTCGTCGCGGGGCTGGTGTCCGTGTTCGGGACCGGGCTCGTGCTTCTCGGTTCCCTCGACATGGGCGGCTTTGCTGACATCTACAGCGGCAGCGACCAGATCTTCGGTGCGTACGTAGCGCCTGCGCTTGGGCTGATCGGCGCGGCTCTACTCCTCGTCCTCATCTGCATGGGACTGCAGGTCTGGCAGACGGTGAGCGAGCGAGAGTTCCGCAACCTCCTTCGGGAGCGGTGGCCCATCCGGCCTCCTGGGGTCGGGCAGCGGAAGTCCGATGAGGCGGGGAACGCGAAGTAGGACGGGCATCGCTAGCCTTATCGCGACTTGGCGCACCTACTGATGACGGGACGTGAGCGGTGACTCGGGGAATGGCAGCGACGGCAGTGGCTACGGCGGTGGTGGTGTCGGGGTGCAGCGTTGGCCCGCCGCCCGAGGACTTCGCGACCGGGGATGCCGTTCTGGCGATGCGGGTGGAGGAGGGCGGGGAGGACTCCAGCTACCTCGTACTGGTCTCCCCGAACGGGAAAACGCGTGCGATCGAGCTCGATAGGGTCGACGGCGCTGGGATCTCATGGACTGAAGATGGCGTCACCACGTCCGACCGCAGCCACGACTACGCAATCGATGAGAGCGGACTGACCGCGAACGAGCGTACGAGCGGCGGGAACGAGCTCGAGACGCAACACGAGTGGTACCGGGTTCCGGTAGGAGCGGGGACGTTGGTCGGGTTCAGCCCCGAGGACGCGTCCAAGGATCCGTTCGTGACCTACATCGACGGCGACAGTGGCAAGGCGACGTCGCGGGTGTCGCTGTACGGGGAGACATCGACCGCCGCTGTGTGTGGGGAGCGTGTGTTCTCGTCTGGAAGGGGCACCAGCACGAAGGCCTACGAGGACGACAGCGATTCGATCCCGGAGAGCCAGTGGGACCTCGCCGCATTGACGTCGGTCTATCCGCATGACGGCATGGACGTTCTGAGCACCTTGCAGCCTTCGTCCTTCCCAGGCACGACGTCGCCCTGCGTCGGCGGCATGGTCTACGAGGGGTGGGAGAACGACGACGACCAGCACTTCGTACGCGTCTGGAACACCGCGAAGGGAACGCCCACCGCGAAGACTGCTGTTGACCACGAGATCGTCTATCCGGAGGACGACTCGTCGCGCATCGGGGGACCGATGCGGGTGACGGTCTCGGATGGTCGGCTCTTTTGGGTCGTCGACAACACGATGTGGAGCGCGCCGTTGCCGACCACTGAGGCGGGACCGATTCGTGCTCGCGAGGCCGGCTACTTGGAGGGCTACGTCGGGCTGGACGCCGAGGCGCTGACGTACGCGTCGACTGCGGTCTTCACGGTCGCCGAAGACAGCGAGCTCCATGAGCGCAAGTGGTCCAGGTCCAGGTCAAGGCATGACGATCGTGTGTGGACCGAACTGACGGAACTGAGCCTGGTGCGTACGGAGCTGGCCTCCTGGAAATCGTCGGTGGCGCTCGAGGTGGCCCTGAAGGACGTCGACTTCCCGACCAAGGATGTCCAGATCACCGCACTGGCGATCAACCCGGAGTGGATGGCCGAGAACGGCGAGTGACCGCGGGTGGGCTAACTGGTCAGGTCGACGATGATCACCACCGCCGCGGCCAGACTTCCGAGGGCCAGGATCGCACCGAAGATGGTGAGGCCGCCGAAGGCGATCGGGAGGAAGGACAGGGCGACGCGGGCCATGGGGAGCTCGTTGTTGTAGGGAGCCTTGGGGTCGTACATCACTTCGATGTCGTCACCGGTCTCCACGCCCTGGGGTCCGTGCTCGCTGTGGCCGTAGTAGCTGCCGCCGGTCTCAGGGGCGGTGAAGGTGTAGTTGACGTGGTACGTCATGTCGCCGGCTGCGCCGCTGGTGTCCTGACTCCACGCCTTGGTGACGTCGGCGTTGGCCCGAGCCCAGCGGCGACTGCCTCTCGCTCGTCTCTTGGCGCTTCGGTAGTTCAGATAGCCCGAGGCGCAGATCAGGGCGCCCAGCAGCGTGACGGCGAGCGCCCCGAGGAGATCTTGCATCTATGATCCGTCCGTTTCTGGTGGTTAGAGCGAGATCAGGCCGAGCGAGGCGAGGATCAGGAAGGTCCCGATGCCACCGAAGAGGATGAAGACGGCGCTGTAGTTGACGATGCGGCCGACGACGGAGCCGCCGGAGACGGTCTCGCTCGAGCTCGGGTCGTCGGGGTCGTAGATGATCTCGACGACGTCGCCGACCTTTGGGTCGTGGAGGTGCTCGACATCGCCGACGCGCGGGACGCCGGCAGCGTCGCGGTACTCGTAGCGCGCCCGGATGGCGGTCTCCGACGCGCCCGAGGCCGTCGAGGCCGAGGAGTCGTACTTCGTCTTCCGCGTGTGGCGGATGGTCGCCTGCGTCCGGGTCCAGGTGGCCAGGCGTCGGCGGCGGCGCACCAGGTGGATCGTCAGCCATGCTGGGAGGATCAGCATCGCGAGGCCGATCACCAGCGCAGCGACAGCACCGAGTTCCATTGTTGCTCCACTAGCCCGAGGACGAAGGCCTACACCTTAATGAGTGACCCGGGTATGACGGGCGGTGACCCTAGGAGCGACAGGGCCGGCGATGTCGCGAAGATCACCGCGACACGCCGGAGTAAAGATCGACCGGCGTGGGACGGTCTTGCCAAGGTGACGCATACCTCTCGATCTCGGGAACATCCACTTGTTGAAGGGATTCTTCATGCGCACTCGCACCACCCGCCGTACCGCCCGACTGGCCGCTGGCGGCCTCAGCCTCGGTCTCGCGCTCACGATGACGGCGTGCGGCTCCGATGACACCAAGGACGACGCGGCGGTCGAGACCGAGTCCAGCGCGCCGGCCTCCGAGTCAGCCTCCGCATCTGCAGCGCCGGCCGGCAAGGAGGTGGAGGTGAAGATCGGGAAGACGTTCAAGGACCCCGACACGGGCGACACGGTCGAGGTCATCTCCGCGGTCCGTGACTTCCCGTCGACGGAGGAGGCCGACCTCATCGCCGACGGCGGCGAGGTGGTGCTGCTTCAGGTGAAGGTCAAGCCGGGCAAGGAGTTCGGAGGCGCCGTCTCGTACTCGAACTTCGACATCTCTGCGGACGGCGGCAGCGACTTCGACTCGGCCGACTCCCAGTTGGAGGAGGAGCTGACCGCCGCGAAGCGTACGCCGCTCGACAGCGTGCGGCGGATGGAGGGCGGCGAGCAGACCGGGTGGATCGCCTACACGGTCGACGAGAAGGGTGACACCTACCTCATCGAGTACGAGCGTCCCGCCGCGAAGGTGATCGGCTCCGACAAGACGATCGAGGAATTCAAGGAGCAGATCGAGATCCCCGCCTCCTGAGACGTGACCGTCCTCGGCGGAGACCTGCCACTAGGTAGCAGGTCTCCGCCGAGGCTCGTTAGGATCTGGGCGATCGTTGTCTCGGAGAGGGGACTTGAAGGTGCATCCTGGGGCACGTCGTCGAGCGGGAGTCGTTTCCGTTGCCAGTCTGGCGCTCATCGCCACCGCCTGCTCGGGTGACCTGCCGGCCTCGGTGGAGGAGGGCACGGAGGTCGCGGTCGCGTGGTCCGGGTCCTTGACGAGCACCAACCCGGCGAGCAAGGCGAGCGTGACCGACGGGAACCTCGACGTCGCCTCGCTGACCCGTGGAGCCTTCGGCACCCTCGTGAACGACACCGTCGAGCTGGACGAGACCTTCGGCAAGGTCACGATGACGGGCGACGAGCAGGCCCGGGTGCGCTACGACCTGGCCGAACCCACCTGGTCCGACGGAGTGCCGATCGACACGGCCGACCTCATGCTCGCCTGGGCGGCGACCTCGGGCTACTTCCGCACTCCGAAGGAGGACAGCCCGGACGGCGGCGTCGACTTCGGAGCCGTGCCGACCGGGCTGACCAAGAGCGCCTACATCCCCGAGGTCGACGAGGGCGCCCGCGCGATCGAGGTTCCGCTGGTGGTTCCGGTGGTCGACTGGCGTACGGCGCTCGACGTCGCAGTCCCGGCGCACGTCGTCGGGCAGAAGGCGCTGAAGATCGAGGACCCGATCGAGGCCAAGGAGATCGTCGAGACCGCGATCGAAGAGTCCGACACCGCGAAGCTGACCAAGATCGCGGACGCGTGGAACAGCGCGTTCACGGTCGCCGAGGACGGCAAGGCGTCCGAGGAGGCGCTGCTGTCCAGCGGGCCCTACCGGGTCTCGAAGATCGCTGCCGGCGAGAGCGGGCAGGAGGTCGACCTGGAGGTCAACCCCGAGTACGCGGGCGAGGCCCGCCCGACGTACGAGCAGGTACGCCTCACCCCAGCCGGCTCCGATGCCCTGGCCAGCCTCGGTGAGGAGGTCGACGTCGTCCAGGTCGCCCCGACCAAGGGCAACCGCAAGCAGGTGCGTGACCTCGAGCGCCGCGACTACGGCGTCGCGAACGCCAACGACGGCACCATGTGGGCGTTGATCCTCCGCACCGACCGGGGCCTGTTCAAGCGCAAGAACACTCGCACGGCCTTCCTGCGCGCTGTGCCGCGCGGCGACATCGCCGAGGGCGGTGCGGGCGAGTGGGCCGAGGCGTACGAAGCCACCGATGTCGTGCTGTTCCCGCCGGGTGGCGAGAGCTATCAGATCGCCACCGAGGACTCCGGGTTCGCCACGAAGTTCGGCGCCTCCGCAGATGCGAAGGCCCCTGGTGGTGCCCGGGTCTGCGTCGCCTACGACACGTCGAGCCCGTTCGCCTCAGACGCCTACGACACCATCGCGAACGTCGTCGACGACGAGGGCTGGTCCACCACCGACTGCGGGGTGTCCTCGGCCGACAAGCTCCTCTCCGGCAACAAGTGGGACGCGGTCCTGACCCGCATCCCGGTCCCGCAGACCCCCGAGGACATCGCGACTCAGTGGGGGAGCAAGGGCAGTCAGAACGCGACCGGCGGCGGGGACCGCGACCGCGATCGGCTCATCAGCGAGCTGGCCCGCACCGCCGACCCCTACGAGGCCCGCGATGTGCGAGTCCAGATCGAGAAGACGCTGGTCAGGGACTCGATCGTGGTGCCGATCGTGATGAACCCGACGGTGACGGTGAGCGACAAGAAGGTCGACAGCGTACGTCCCCGGTCAGGGCAGGTCGCGCCGCTCGTCTCGACGGTCGTCGAGTGGTCGCCGACCAAGAAGTGAACTGAAAATTCGAGTCGGGGGGCCATGACCGATCTGACATTGACGGCGCAAGGACGAGACTGGCGCCTCGAACCAGGGCGCACCTACACGCTCGGGCGCGCTCAAGGCGCCGACCTCGTGGTGGCCAGCGACCTCGTCTCCGGCAAGCACGCCTCCATCGCCTCGGTCGACGGCGCCTGGGTGCTCACCGACCTGAACAGCACGAACGGGACGTACGTCGGGGGGAGGCGGGTCCCGTCGGTCACCCTTGCTCCGGGCACGTCCGTGATGGTCGGTGGCGTCGACGACGGCGTCCGGATCGACGTGGCCGCGGCGGCACCGGAGTGGGCGCCGCCGGTTCAGCAGGCGCCCCCGGTGGGGCCGCAGGTGGCGACGCAGCCGGTGGCGTCCTGGCAGCAGATCCGGGCGACGAAGCGGAACCGCGGCGGTCAGGTCCTCGGCATCGCAGGTGCGGCCGCTGCGATCGTCGCCGCGGTGGTCCTCGTGCTGACCATGGTCGTATTCGACGACGGTGCGCCGAGTGCCGAGACCCCGCCCAAGCCGAAGAAGATTCCCGTCGAGGGCCCGATCGTGGGCGATGTGAACGCCGACGGGAAGGGTGATCTCGTCGTCGCCATGAACGAGAAGGACCGGCGGTTCTACCTCTCGGACGGAGGAAAGAAGTTCACGCCGCAGAGGCCCGGGGCGTGGGCATCGTGGGGTTACGAGTTCGCGAGCAGCGGACGCATCATGTGCGACGTCGACGGTGATGAGAAGGCGGACATCGGCGCCCCGAACGAATACTCGTACGACGGCCCGCAGACCTATGGGCTTCATCTCCAGACGGGCAAGGCCCAGCAGATCGCGCTCGACTCGAAGCGCATCGACGGTGCCTACTGCGGTGACTTCGACGGTGACGGCCGCAACGATGTCGCCTTCGCCGTCCGCTCCGAGGACGAGACGAGCGTCCAGATCAGCATCGCCTTCCAGGAGGCGGACGGGCGGTGGGCGGCTCCGGTCGATGCCTATCAGACCGAGGTCCCTGCCGACGTGGAGGCGATCCCGCAGTATGCGTTCCACGTCGGTGACTTCAACGGTGACGAGAAGACCGACCTGCTCTACGGGCTGCACCTGCCCTCCGAGGCCGGGATGTACTCGGGGACGGCGCTGCTGTCCGACGGGGAACGTCTCGAGGCGGGAGCGGTGCTCGGGATCGACGACGCGGCCATCAACTATGAGGGCCGGCAGACGGCGAACGGCGACAACGACGCTTTGGGCGGCATCGCCGCAGATGTGAACGGCGACGGCATTGACGAGTGGGTCCACCTCGGCAAGTACGGCTGGTTCGACGTCTACAGCCTGTCCGGCAAGAGATGGAAGGCCGTGCAGCGGAACGCGTCGCCCGTCAACTCCTTCGCCTGGGCCTCGGTCGTCACCTCCGATGTCAACGGCGATCACTTCGCCGACGTCGTGGCGGTCTCCTTCAACGGGTATCCCGCCGTCTTCGCGGGAAGCCCGAAGGGCCTGCAGCCGGGCAAGGTGGTCACGCCGTTGTTCAAGGACGACTACGCCAGCTTCTCGTGTCTGATCACCCTCGAGCCGAGCGGGCTTTACTGTTGAGTCCGATCTCGGAAGGTGGGTCCACGATGACCATGTCCATCTCGCAAACGATCCGACCACGTGGCGTGCTCGCGCTCGCATTCGTGTCGGTGGCTGCGTACGCGCTGACGGCGTGTGGCGCGAGCGTCTCGGAGAAGACCGTCGAGGAGGCGGTCTCCGACGGCATCGCCGACAAGATAGGCCTGCGCCCGAAGGAGGTCGACTGCCCGGGCGGGATGCCTCTCGAGGTGGGCGGGGAGGCCAACTGCACGCTGGTCGTGGTCGATGACCGCGAGATCGGGCTGACGGTCCGGATCGCCTCGATCGACGGGGTGAAACCCGAGTTCGAGTACGACGTCGACCTTGCGAAGCTGCTGGAGAAATAGGCCCGATGACGACGGAACTCGTGGTGAAGGTGCAGGGCCAGGAGCGGCGCCTCGCCAGTGGTAGCCATACGGTCGGTCGCGACCCGGAAGCGGGCCTGACCCTGCAGGACGGCCTGGTGTCGTGGCGTCACGGCGAGGTGGCGTACGCCTCTGACGGGTGGGTCCTGACCGACATCGGAAGCACCAACGGCACCTACGTCGACGGACAGCGGGTCCCCGCCAGGGAGCGGGTCGCCCTCGTCCCTGGAATGGTCGTCTGGTTCGGCGGAGCCGAGGACGCTGCCGAACCAGGGGTTCGGTTGGACGTACTCGCGGCTCCGGTCGCCGCGCCCGCGCCGCCGCCCGCGCCGCCTGCGATCACGCCATCGCCGACTCCAGCTCCGCCGCCACCCCCGCCCTCAGCGGACAGCAACGACCTGGTCACCATGATGGCGGGGGACGGGGACGTCCAGGTTCTCGAGGCGGCCGAGGCCGCCCGTCGGGCCCACCAGGGAAACGTCCTGATCCCACCCCGCCCGCTGGTCCCGGGGCAGACGATCCGGGTCGGTCGCGCGGCCGACAACGACCTGGTGATCGCCGGCGATCTTCTCGTCTCCCGTCATCACGTCGAGATCATCACGAACCCCGACAGCACGGTGATGGCGCGCGATCTCGGGGCCGGGAACGGCACCTTCATCAACGGCGCCCGGATGCCGAAGGGCTACACCGCGCCGTTGCAGCCGGGATCGATCCTCGGCGTCGGTCACACCACCCTCCGCCTCCACCAGGGCATGCTGGTCGCCCATCAGGACACCGGCGAGGTCGACTTCCTCGCCCGCCACCTCTCGGTGGTCGTCGGCAAGGGCGAGAAGCGCAAGCAGATCCTGCGAGACGTCTCCTTCCGGGCTCCGCAGAAGTCTCTGGTCGGCGTCATCGGTCCGTCGGGTTCGGGGAAGTCCACCCTGCTCAAGGCCCTCACCGGCTATCAGCCGGCGACCGAGGGAGTCGTGGAGTACGACGACCGCAACCTCTACGCCGAGTTCGACGAGCTACGCCAGCGGATCGGCCTGGTGCCGCAGGACGACATCCTCCACCAGGACCTCACCATCAACGAGGGTCTGCACTATGCAGCCAAGCTGCGATTCCCGGCGGAGGTCTCGGCCGAGGAGCAGCAGCAGCGGATCAGCGAGGTCCTGCGCGAGCTCAAGCTGGACGTCCACGCCGACAAGAAGATCACCTCGCTCTCGGGCGGCCAGCGCAAGCGCGTCTCGGTCGCGGTCGAGCTCCTCACCAAACCGTCGCTGATCCTCCTCGACGAACCGACCTCCGGTCTCGACCCGGGCATGGACCGGGACGTGATGCGGCTGCTCCGTGGCCTCGCCGACGACGGGCGTACGGTCCTGGTCGTCACGCACTCAGTCGCCCAGCTGCACCTGTGCGACCGGGTGCTGGTCATGGCTCCCGGTGGGGCGATGGGCTACTACGGTCCTCCGGAGGGTGCGCTGCCCTTCTTCGGCCGCGACGAGTGGGCCGACGTCTTCGCCGACTTCGAGAACCATCGTGACGCCGACTGGGGCGGCAAGTGGCACGGGTCGACCGAGTATCAGCGGTACGTCGCCGACGTCGATGCGGTACCGCCGGCCCACGCCGCGGTGGCCGCCGCGACCAAGCGTCAGAAGGGCCAGTCCTGGCTGCAGCAGGTCACCACGCTGGTACGCCGCTACCTCGCCGTGATCACGGCCGACCGCGGCCTGGTCCTCCAGATGGCCGCCCTGCCGGTCGTGCTCGGACTGGTGTCGCTCATCATCCAGCCGGACGAGGACCTGCTCCCGCTGAAACCGGACGAGCTCGGCAACATCATCCCCAACACGACCGCGACCGTGATCGCCATGATCCTCGCCGTCGGCGCCTGTCTGACCGGCTGTGCCAACTCGATGCGCGAGCTCATCAAGGAACGTTCCATCTATGAGCGAGAACGTGCGGTCGGGCTGTCCCGGTCGGCGTACATCGCCTCCAAGGTCCTCGTCCTCGGTGCCATCACCGCGGTCCAGTGCCTGGTAATGACCCTCATCGCCTGCTCCATCCGCGGCCTGCCCGACAAGGGCCTCGTGCTCGGCCCGCTGACCATCCTCGAGTTGGCGATCCCGGTGATCTTCCTCGGAGTGACCTCGATGATCGTGGGCCTGCTGATCTCCGCCGTGGTCAGAACGTCAGAGCAGACGATGTCCTTGCTGGTCGTGTACGCGATCTTCCAGATCGTGTTCGGGGGCACTCTCTTCTCGCTGATCGGCTCGCCCGCCAACTGGTTCTCCTGGTTCATGCCGGCGCGGTGGGGTCTCGGGGGGATCGGGACGACGCTGACCATGAACATGCTGTCCCGGGACCGAAATGAGCCTGACCGTGTCGACCCGATCTGGTATCACCTACCCAGCCACTGGTTCCTCGCGCTGGCCATCATGACGGCCATGTCCATCGTCCTTCTCGTTGCCGTCTCGCTCTCGCTCCGCAAGCATGAGCCAGAGGTCATGCGGTAGCGACTACCGAAAGGTTTCACGTATGACGACGCTTCATCCCGGGGCGATGTTCGGCCACTACCGTCTGGATCGCATTCTCGGCGAAGGTGGCATGGGTGTCGTCTACGACGCCTTCGACACCAAGCTCGAACGCCAGGTCGCCCTGAAGATGGTGCACGCCCACCTCGCCGACCGGCAGTTCATCGACATGTTCATCCGCGAGGGGCAGACCCTCGCGCAGATCAGGTCGCCCCACATCATCGCGATCTACGACATCGGCGAGCAGCAGGGCAGCCCGTTCATCGTCACCCAGTTCATCAAGGGCGGCGACGTGACCGGGCTCGTACGCAGCAACGGACCGCTGGCGCCCCACCTCGCGTGCCTGGTGAACGCCCAGGTGGCAGGGGCGCTTCACGACGCCCACCAGGCGGGGATCATCCACCAGGACGTCAAGCCGGCGAACGTGCTCGTACGCAACCCGGCCAGCCCGCTCGACCCGTTCGCGTTCCTGTGCGACTTCGGGATCGCGACCTCGTCCTCGGACTCGCCCGCCGGCGGGATCACCGGCACCTGGAACTACCTGGCGCCCGAGTACGTCCGCGACGAGCGCGACGCCCAGGGCCGACCGATCCAGCCGGCGCCGTCGCGAGACATCTACGCCGCCGGCTGCATGCTCTGGTTCACGCTGACCGGCAAGATTCCCTACTCGGGGGCGGCCGTGCAGGTCGCGATGGCCCATCAGAGCGCGCCGATCCCGCAGTTCGTCGGCACCGACGAGTGGACTCGGACGGCGAACCGGATCCTGCAGCTGTCGATGGCGAAGGACCCGAAGAGTCGCTACCAGAGCGCGGCAGCCTTCAAGGACGACCTGCTGAAGCTCCGCGAGATCACCTCGCCTCCTCAGCTCCAGCCGGCGCCGTCGATGACCGACCCGAACCCCATGCCGATCCTCGTCGCCGCTATCCGGCCGCCCACCGAGGCCGAGGCCATCCTGATCGAGGAGCAGGCACGCCCCTCCAAGATCACCCCGTTCCGGGTCGGTGCCGCGATGCTCGGCGTGGCCGCGCTCGGGGTCGGTGGGGCCTTGGCCATCACTCAGCCCTGGGTCGAGGACGGCCCTGAGCCGATCGTGCCGACCGTCAAGGGTGCGGCGTACGCGGATGTGAACGGGGACAAGTTCGGTGACGTCGTCACCAACGTCCAGAACCCCGACGGCAAGGGCGTCGACGTCGTCACCTGGAAGTCGGACGGACGCACGCTCACCCCGTCGAAGCCGGTCACCTACCAAGACCCCGCGCTTCCGGCCGACAACGACGGTAGTGAGGTGTTCCCGCTCTGCGCTGACTTCACTGGAGACGGGAAGAACTCGTTCGTCACCCTCGTGCGAAGCGAGAAGGGCTTCACCTTCCACGGGGACCTGAAGGGTTCCCTCAAGGCTCCCGCAGGCGTCGTCGAGCAAGGCAAGAAGATGAAGGGTTCGACGTTCTACTACGACGTGGACACCGACGACTTCGACGGAGACGGTGTCGCGGACCTCTTCATGACCACCACCTACGGGAATCTGGACCCAGATCTCGACAAGCAGGGCCGCACGATCGGTGACGGCACGGTGTGGGTCTATCGAGGCACTTCGTCGGGGTTCGAAGAGCCGACTCTCTTCGCGTCCTTTCCTGCGGTGCCGCGTGAGGCCGTCGCGGTGGGGGACTTCACTGGCGACAAGAAGGCTGACCTCGTGGTGCTGAACCGGGCTCTAGGTGAGCCTGAGGACAAGACCCTTACGACCGGAACTTCGACGTTGGACCTCTATCAGGGAGACGGAACCACCGTTTCCGCGGCCAAGCCGTTCTCCTTCAAACACCAGGGAATAAGTTCGTTCCTAGCTGGTGACGTCGATGCCGATGGCCGAGACGAAATCGTCGCCGCTGAGTCCGGTCGGGGCGAAGGGCAGGCGATCACGGTCGGGACGTTCAGCGATGACTTGGGGGAGTTGTCCATCGCCACGCGCGGAAAGCTGCCCAAGCCACGAAACGTCCTGGAGACCCTCAGCAGGTATCCCCTGACCCTTGCTGACGTGAACGGAGACGGGCTGACCGACGTCGTCGCGGCAACACAGGACACCAAGGACAGCCCGTACGCATTTTATGTGGCATTGGCGTCGAAGGACGGCCCGTACCAGGGTCACGAACTGGCGACGTGGAAGAAGTCGCCCGATGACGTGCATCGATACAACCTCATGGGAGGGACTCTCGGATGAGTGATTCCAATGGTGTGCCCGACAACAACTCTCGCGGGCGCGAACCTTCGTTCGAGCGGCCGCCCGTCGACCCCGACAAGACCATGATCAGGCCGCGAGTCGCCCGACCCAGCGGTCCCACCGGTTCGCCTCCTCCGCCACCTCCTCCACCGCCGCAGGCCGCGCCGGAGGACACCCCCGGGATGATCGGGCCGTACCGGCTCGAGGATCAGGTGGCGTCCAACGAGATGGCTGTCGTCTACCGGGCCACCGACACCCGGCTCAACCGAGCCGTCGCCCTCAAGGTACTCCTCGGGCGCAGCGCCCGTGATCCAGAATTCGTGACACGGTTCGACAAGCAGGCCACGCTGATGGCCAAGCTGGACTCTCCCCACATCATGGGCGTCTACACCAATGGCCGCACCAGCGACGGCGCTCCCTACCTGGTCTCCCAGTTCGCCGACGGAGGTGACCTCGGCTCGCTGCTCAAGACCCGTGGACGCCTTCCCGGCCCGCTGGCCGCCGACATCTGCGCTCAGATCGCCGATGGTCTGGCTGCGATCCACTCACCCGAGGTCGGCGTCGTGCACGGCGACGTGAAACCGTCGAACATCCTGCTGCGCGACGGGAACAGTCCACCGCACGCCTATCTGTCCGACTTCGCGGCGGCGCGAGCCGATGACTCCGCGACTGCCAGGCCCGGGATCCACTCAGGTGCCTGGAACTATCTGGCCCCCGAGCGGGCGATGGGCGCGCCGGCCACTCCGGCGAGCGACCTCTACTCGTTGGGCTGTCTGTTCTACGAGCTTGTCACCGGGACTGTTCCCTTCGCCGGGGCGAACGACGTCGAGACCGCGATGGCTCATGGATCGCAGCCGATCCCGACGCTGCCGGGCCGAGATGACTTCACTCTGCAGGCTAATGACCTCCTCTCCGGTGAGCGCGGCCTGCTCGTCAAAGATCCGGCCCAGCGTACGAACGACGCTGTCCGGGTTCGCGACCGTTTCGCGGCGATGGCCGGACGCCAGATGGGTTTCGCGTCCGGCGCCACCGTCACCCTGCAACGCGCCAAGGCCAAGTGGTGGATCGCCGGTGTCGCGACCCTCGCGGTCCTTGTGGCGGGCGGTGCTGCGGTGGGCATCACCCTCGCGACCACGGAGAACACTCCCGCCAAGCCCAAACCGGCAGTACGTGGAGATGTCGACGGGGATCGGCTGGGCGATCTAGTGCTTGGTGCACCGTTCGGCGATGTGAACTACAACTGGGAGGACAACGCCGCGACGCTCTTCGCCTCGACCGGCAAGGCGTTCGAGAGCGGCACCACCAAAGGTCTCAAGTTCGGCAATCTGCTCGGGGACCTCGATGCCGACGGGCGGGTCGACGTCGTGCAGGTTTCAGGGATCGGATCTTCGTTCAATGTCGACTCCAACGCAAAGCATCAGCCCGACGGCGCCATCCAGGTGCCGGCCTCGGGTAAGCGCCTGGCCATGTTGTGCGCAGACTTCAACGGTGACGGGCGTGATGACATTGCCATGATCTCTGTCGGTAACGGAACCAAGCTGCCCGCGGATGATGCTGAGCTCGGCAAGCTCACGGATCTCGAGTTGCACGTCACCGTCATGCAGAGCAAGGCGGACAACACCTGGGCGAAGAGCGAAGATTGGTTCACCACGACCTGGAAGGGCACGACGTTCGACGTGAACTTCGAGGTCGGTGACCTCGATGGCGACAAGCGGGCCGACATCGTCATGGGTGCCAGGGAGGCCTCGCCGGTCGCAGCCGTTCTGCTGAGGAGTCAGGGCTCGAAGTTCACGAAGGTAGATCTCGAGGTGCCCGGACCTGATGGGGACCGGGCGGGAGAGTCGGCGATGTATGCCGACGTCACCGGGGATGGGAAGGACGATCTGATCACCCACGAGACCGTGGATGGGAAATGGGTCATCCGCGTCCACTCCTACGACGTCGATGGTAAGCGGTTCGTCCACGAGCCGTCGTGGGACATCGATGACCCTGTGAAAAACCAGGACGCACTGGGAGGGGCTCAGATCGCCGCCGTATCCGACGTCAACGGCGACGGGAAAGATGATCTGGTCAATCCGCTGAGCTCCGGCGACGGAGACTTCGGGTACGTCAACAAGGCGTCGGTCCTGATCTCGGGACAGGACAAGTTCACTGCCGAAACGTGGGAGATGCCAGCAGCCGATCAGTTCAAGCCGCACCCCCCGTTGCGCAACGCGTCCAACAACAACAGCACCGGAACGTACTAGATCAAACGGCCCGCGACCTGGTTCAGGTCGCGGGCCGCTGCATCGGTCATGGCGGATGTGTTATTCCGTGGAATCGCTCCACGCCAGCTGGATGACCTCGACTCCGCGATCGCGGGTGACCAGACGGCCACGGCCTGGGCGTGTTGGGACCGGCTTGAGGTTGCCGATGAGCGGGCCCTCGTCCGGGCTTCCCGAGAGCAGCAGGCCGGGCATGGCCAGGTCGCGCATCGACTGGATGACCGACTCGTAGAGGGACCGCGACGCTCCACCTGAGCGACGGGCCAGGATGACGTGCAGGCCGACGTCGCCGGCCTGGGCCATCAGCGGCTGCAGCGGCGCCAGCGGCGAGCCTTGCTGGGTCGAGACCAAGTCGTAGTCATCGACCAGCAAGAAGAGGTCGGCACCTTCCCACCAGGACCGGTTGCGCAGTTCCTCGGCGGTGACGTCGGGCCCAGGGATTCGCTTGGAGAGGTAGCCGGCCAGATCCTGTAGCGTGGGATTGGCCTGGGTCGCCGAGGTCAGGTAGCTGACCAGGTAGTCCTGGGGAATCTCGCCGAGCAGCGAACGCCGGTAGTCAACCACCGCGATCTGCGCTTCCTTGGGGGAATGCGTCCGCATGATCTCGTGGGCGATGTTGCGAAGCATCGCGGACTTGCCCGACTGCCCGTCACCGAAGACGAGCAGGTGAGGCTGGGTCTCGGGGTCGAGACCGACTGGGGCCAACTCCTTCTCGTTGATGCCCAGGAGGAGTCGCTTGCCGGGCTTCTCCTCGGTGACGCCGGCCTGTTCGCGGACCCGCTCGATCGTGATCCGCTCCGGCAGCAGCCGCAGCTTCGGTCCGGCGGGACCCTGCCACGCGGCCGAGACGCGGGAGATCAGGTCGTCGACGCCGTCGCCCAGCGTCGTAGCGGAGCCGTCTCCGTCCATCCGGGGCAGGGCGCTGAGGAAGTGGAGCTTCTCCTTCACGATGCCTCGACCCGGGCGCCCGGTCGGCACCAGCGCGGCCAGCTTGCGGTCGAGCTCGGAGTCCATCGGGTCACCCAGGCGCAGCTCGAGCTTGGTGCCGAAGACGTCGCGCATCGAGGAGCGGAACTCGGCCCAGCGGCCCGCCGCGGCGACGATGTGGACACCGAAGGTCAGGCCGCGCGGAGCGATCTCCTGGATGGCGTACTCGAGGTCGTCGAAGTCGGCGCGCAGCGTGCCCCAGCCGTCGATGACGAGGAAGACGTCGCCCCAGCCGTCGTCGGCCTGGCCACGAGCACGGCGGGTGCGGTAGGTCTCGATCGAGTCGATGCCCTGCGCGCGGAAGTAGGCCTCGCGGCGGTCGATGATCCCGGAGATCTCGGCCAGGACGCGGCGTACGACGTCCGGCTCGGAACGGGTTCCGACGCCGGAGACGTGCGGGAGCTTGGCCAGCGGCGCGAACGTTCCGCCACCGAAGTCGAGGACGAAGAACTGCACCTCCTGCGGCGTCATGGTCAACGACATCGACGTGACGATGGTGCGGAGCGTGGTCGACTTACCGGTGCGTGGTGCGCCGATGACCGCGACGTGACCGGCGGCCCCGCGCAGGTCGAGGGTGAGCGTGTCGCGGAGCTGCTCGCGCGGCTTGTCGACGATGCCGAGCGGCACCACCAGCCCGCCGAGCCGCTTCCAGGCCGGCGAGTGCAGGCCGAGCTCGGGCGAGGTGGTCAGATCGGGCATCAGCGTGTCGAGCGTGTCGGGGATGTCGAGCGGCGGCAGCCAGACCTGGTGGGCCGGGACGCCGTGGCCGGTCATCCGGTCGACGGCGATGTCGAGCATCGATTTCTCGACGCCGTCCGCGCCCACGACCGGGGTGGCCGGACGCTCTTCCTCCTCGACCGGCAATGCCAGCTGCTTCACCTCGGCGATCGAGAACGGGTAGATGCCCTGCAGCTTGCCGCCCTCGTCGCGGCGGACCCGCGAACCCGCGGCCGGGGGGCCGGAGACGTACGCAGCCCGGAACCGCTGCATGTTGGTCGGGTCGGGCTTCAGGTAACCGAGGCCGGGGATCGCCGGGAGCTCGTAGGCGTCCGGCACGCCGAGCACGGTCCGCGACTCCTGCGCCGAGAACGTGCGCAGCCCGACGCGGTAGGAGAGGTGGGAGTCGAGACCGCGCAGGCGGCCCTCCTCCAGGCGCTGCGAGGCGAGCAGCAGGTGGATGCCGAGCGATCGGCCCAGACGGCCGATCGCGACGAACAGGTCGATGAACTCGGGCTTGGCCGAGAGCATCTCGGAGAACTCGTCGACCACGATGAACAGCGACGGCAGCGGATCCATCGACGGATCCTGCGTACGCGCCTTCTCGTAGTCCTTCAAGGAGGAGAAGTTGCCGGCCTCGCGCAGGAGCTCCTGGCGGCGGGTCATCTCACCGGAGAGCGCGTCCTGCATACGGTCGACCAGGGTGAGCTCGCCCTCGAGGTTGGTGATCACCGCGGAGACGTGCGGCATGCCCGCCATCCCGGCGAAGGTCGCACCACCCTTGAAGTCGACCAGCACCAGGTTGAGGACCTCGGGCGGGTGGGTGAGCACCAGACCGAGCACGAGGGTGCGGAGGAACTCCGACTTACCGGAACCGGTCGCGCCGATGACGAGACCGTGCGGCCCCATTCCCTGCTGCGCCGACTCCTTGATGTCCATGTAGACCTGCTGACCGGCCTCACCGACACCGACCGGCACGCGCAGCCGGTCCCGGTTGGCACGAGGTCGCCAGGCGACGTCGGGGTCGAAGGAGCGTACGTCTCCCAGGCCGAGCAGCGCCATGTAGTCCTTCGGTGCGGCGATCTCGGTGTCCTGCGGGGTCTCCGCGGCGATGTCGGAGCCCTCCGGAGACACCGTGTAGAGCGCGGTGAGGCGACGGGCGTAGGCCTCGGCGTCGGCCATCGTCATCTGGTCCACGCGCAGCCGGACCGGGTCCATGCGTACGCGCACCTGGTAGCCGGGGACGGTGCTGTTCTCGTCGGGCTCCTCGTCATCGATCAGGAACCGCACCCGGCTGGAGTCGAAGAGCTCGTCCCAGTGGGTCGGCAGGTCGATGACGGTGACGCCCTGGATCCCGTCGTCGGGGAGCACGTGGTTGCCCGGCGGCACGGAGCCGCCGTCGACGATGACCACGACCTGAGGCGCCGGGATCCGGTCGTCAGTGCCCCAGCGGGCACGCTCGCCGACCTCGGTCGGAAGCAGGGCGCCGAGGTCGTTGATGCTGGTCACCACCATGCGGCGCGGCCCGACGGCGTCGACCTCACGGCCGCTCTGCGCGTGCGGGAGCCACTTGACCCAGTCCCACTCGGCCAGGTTGCGCTCGGACGTGAGCACGGCGACGATCAGCTGCTCCGGCGAGTGGAAGGCCGTCATCCCGCAGATCAGGGCGCGGGCCAGCGCCCTGGCCTGGTCCTCGTTGCCGCAGATCTCCATCTTGTCGAACCCGCGCAGGTTGGTCGCCGCGGGCAGGTCGGGCTGGACCCGGTGGACGGTCAGCAGCCGGTGCAGCGCGCTCGCCGAGGCCGGGTCGACCTGGTCGATCGGGGTCTGCTGGGGCGGCACCAGGGTCAGGGCCAGAGGCTGGTGCGCGACGCCGTAACGGACGTCGAGGTAGCGCTTGTGGGTGTTCGACCGCTCCCACAGCCGGCTGCGCTCCTCGGCGATCGCCGGCAGCGAGGACGGCGCGGGGTAGTGCCAGGTCAGCGCCTTGCGCTGCTGCTCACCGGCCTTGCGCGCCGACTGGCGGACGCCGGCCAGATAGCGCAGATAGTCCGTACGCTGCCCGCCGACCTGCTTCTGCTTCTGCTTCCGCTGGCGGTCGATCTGCACGAAGATGAAGCCGAGGGTGGCGAAGAGGAACATGCCGGCCGCGATGTAGCGCTGGATCGGCGGGGAACCGCCCGTGCCGGACTGCATCGTCGCGATGAGCACGATCGACCCGAGACCACCGAGCATGGGGATGGCGTTCATCAAGATGCCGCCGACGCCCTCGCCCTCTTCGATAGCCGGCGGCGGGTTGAGTGCGAGCTCCCCCTCGGGGACCTCTGGCTCATCGGTGCGGGTACCGCCGGCTGTCGCAGCGATAGTCACATGTCCCCCTGGGAGTGGTTCAACGCCCCGCGGGCCCGGATGCCGCAGGTGGTCAGGATCTTAGAGTGCCCACACCCCGGCCACTACCTTTAACCGTGCCGGTCGGGTAAAACGGGCGGTGGAGCTTCCGATGTGGAACTCTGTCACAGGGTCTTCACGCATCCGGGAGGTGTCATGCCCACTCAGACGGCCGATGCCGTTGAGCCGGCGCTCGCAGCCGGCGGTCTGGCGGTCACGGTCCACGGCACCGCCGGAGTGGTCGACATCGTCGTCCCGTCCGACGCGCATGCCTCGGACCTGGCCCGGGAGTACGCCACGGCAGTCGGTCTTCCCGCGCCGCCGGTGCTGCGCGACCGACGTGGAGACGTGCTCGTGCCGGACGTCTCGCTCGCCTCGCGCGGCGTCAGCTCGGGCGCCTTGCTGGCCGCCGACTCCCCGCCCACGCAGGCCTACGCGCGTCGCGAGGTCGTGCAGACGATCGCCCCGACACGCGCGGGCAGCTTCTCTTTCTTCTGGGGCGGCCTGGCCGCCCTGCTGGCTGTCGCCGCCGCCGGGTTCGGTGCCCAGGCCGACGGGTGGCAGCAGACCGCCGTCGGGGCCCTGCTCGGTCTCGGCGCGCTGATCGGCATCGTCCCCGCCGGAGCGTACGCAGCGCGCCGGGCGATCGTCGCCCCGGCGTTCGCGGCTGGCGCCGCCTTCGTCCTCACCGTCGATCCGGTGCCCGAGACTCTGCCGATCGCCGTCGGCGTGGCCGGGCTGAGTGCTGCGGTCGTCGCTACGATCTCGCGGTCGCTCGTCGACGACGTCGATCCCGCTCTCAAGGTCTGGACCATGACCGGTGCCGCGGTCTTCGTGGTGACCGCCCTGTGCGCCCTGGTCGGCACCTCCCCGCAGGTGCCGTGGTCGATCATGTTCGCCGCCGCTGCGCTGGCGGCGCGGATCGTGCCCTCGTACGCCGTCGACGTGCCCGACTCCTATCTCCTCGACGTCTCCAAGCTGTCGGTGACAGCCTGGTCGGCGCGGGCCAAGACGACCTCGAGCACGTCGACAGTCCCGTTCGGCGAGGTCACCCAGGTCGCCGAGCGTGGCGCTCGCACGCTGGCCGCGGCCGCGTGGGCGGTCCTCGGCGTGGTGGCGGTGAGCGCGCCGGGCGTGGTCGCCACCGCTACCGCCCCCGTGGACCGGATCGGCGCCTGGGTGATCCTGCTGGCGGGCGCCTTCGTGATCCTGCTCGCGGCGCGCAGCTATCGCTACTGGCTGCCGCGTGGCGTACTGCGGGTCGCCGGGATTATTGCGCTGGCGGTCGGGGTCCGTGCGTTCGTAGGCTGGGCCGACCCGGAGCTGGTCTCCTGGTTCGGACTGGGAGTCGTGGTGATCGGTTGTGCTGTGATCGTCGCGGCGATCGCGACCGGCCGGGGCTGGCGCTCGGCGAAGTGGGCGGCTCGGGCCGACTGGTCCGAGTCGCTGTGCGGTGCCGCCGTCATCGCTTCGTTCGTGGTTTCCTCAGGGTTTTTCCGACACCTGTGGGAATCAGGTTTCAATGGCTAGGAAGCACGGCCGAAAAAGTTCAGAGTTTCGTGTTTAGAACTCCGGAGACGGGGTATGAACACAGTGTCCGGACCTCGGGGGAGCCCATCGGGAGCCGGGCTCCATCAGGTATCAAACCTAGGAAAGCCGGTTCCGCCGGTGGAAGGACAGCACCATGAGCAGTGAGATCAAGCAAGGTCAGGCGATCAACGCCGCAGTCGCCTTCATCCAGGAGACGAAGAGCAAGCTGGACAGCATCAACAAGCGCACCGTCCACGAGGCGCGTGCGCAGAGCCAGGGTGGGTGGGAAGGCCAGGGCGGGAACGCGTTCCGTGGCGTGATGGACACCTTCGAGCAGAAGGCCACCACGATCACCAACGCCCTCGACGAGCTCACCGCGGGTCTGGAGAAGGCCCGCAAGCTCGGGACCGAGGCTGACGACGAGACGGCCGGCCAGAGCAGTGCGGTCCGGAGCACCATCGAAGGCACCAACTTCTCGTTCTGAGAACCACCGGACTGAAAGGGACTGACATGACCGAAATCCGTATGAACCACGGCAAGATGGCCGACATCGTCGACATCCTGCTCAAGGGTGTGAGGGACATGGACGGCGCGCTCGACGAGCTGGAGAAGTACGTCCTCAACCTCCAGGATGACTTCACCGGTGAGGCGGCAAGCGCCTACAACCGCACCCAGGCGAAGTGGAACCAGGCCATCCGCGACCTCGGCATGGCGCTCGACCAGAACAGCAAGTTCGTCAACGAGGCCAATGCCGCGATGGGCGACGCTGACAGGCGCGGCGCGGCCGGCCTCGGCGGCTGAGTTCTTCAGCACAGACGCAACACGAGGGGACCGGTGCACGGCACCGGTCCCCTCGTCGCTGGTTTTATGGCAAAGTCAGCGCTTGATGCTCGTTGTCTGACTCAGCGGGCGAAGCAGGGCTAACTCTCGGGACATTCGGTCGATACGTCTCGGGTACAGGCACGACGCGAGGAGTTCGTGAAATGACGCAGGCGCAGGTGGCGCCCACGGGGTTGGTCCGGGTCACGGTCGCCTCCGGCACCCGCCGGATGGATCTGGTGCTCCCGGGCTCGGTGCCGGTGGCAGAACTGGTGCCCGAGCTCGCGCGAAGCGTCGGGTTGCTCGACCCGCAGACGGCGTACGCCGGCTACCGCGTCGTGCTGGCCGACGGCCGCAAGCTCACCGGCGACCTCGGTCTGATCCCGCAGGGTGTCGAGGACGGCGGCGTCCTCACCGTGAGCGCCGGGATCGACGACAAGCCGCCGCGCGTCTACGACGACGTGGTCGAGGCGATGACCGACGTCGTCGAGAGCGAGATGGCTCCGTGGAAGCCGGAAGCCGGGCGGCGTACGTCGCTGCTGGCTGCCGCGCTGCTGCTGCTCCTCGGCGCCGGTGCGCTGTGGACCCAGGCGCCGTCGATGCTCGCCGGTGTCGCTGCCGCGGTCATCGGCATCGTCCTCGCCGGCGGCGCGATCGTGCTCTCCCGGCTCGAGGCCGAGAACGACGCCGCGATCGCCGCGGTGTGGATCGGCGAGATCTACGGAGGGGTAGCCGGCTTCCTGATCGGCTCGGCCGCCTTCGGCTCGGGCGACGGCGTCGGGCTGCCGCTCGCCATCGCCGGTGCGGGCGCGATGCTCGCTTCCGCGATCGGCTTCCTGGGCCTGGGCGATGCTCGGATCCTGGCGATGCCGGGTGCGCTCGTCGGCGGTGTCTTCCTGGTGGCCGGCCTGGTGCTGAGCGCGACGGGCTGGAGCGCCGGCGTGGTGCTCGGGATCGTGCTCGTCGTCGTGGTGCTGGCCGGGAGCTTCTTCCCGTGGCTCGCGCTGAGCACGACCAAGACCGACGTCCCTCAGCTCTACTCCGACGAGGACATCAACCTCGACCCCGACGAGATCCGAAAGGATCAGGTCCGGGTCGACGCGAAGGTCGCCCACGAGATCTTGGTCGCGATCGCCCTCTCCGTCGGCGTCCTGGTCGTGCTGACCACGCCGTTCGTGGTGCAGCTCGGGCTCGCCGGCACGCTGGTGGCACTGGCCGCGTGCATCGTGCTGATGCTGCGAACTCGCCAGTATCGGACAGGGTCGGAGGTGCTCGTCGGCCTGTCCTCGGGGATCGCCGGCCTGCTCGCGATCGGGGCGGCGTTGCTGGTCTTCCACGAGTCGTGGCGGCCGACGACGGCTGTCGTGCTGGCAGCGGCCGGTGGCGTACTCCTGGTGCTGACGCTGGTCCCTGACGTCGGCTCGATCCGGCGTGGCCGGCTGGCTGATGTCGCCGAGACCGCCTGCCTGCTCGCGATGCTCCCGCTGATGGTGCTCGCCTCGGGCCTCTTCAGTGCCGCGGTGGCTGGTTTCTGATGGCCAGCAAGAAGGACCTCGTAGAGGCGCATGCCTTCAGCCGTCGCCGGCTGGTCTCCGCGTTCCTCTCCGGCGCCCCCGGTGGGCGTGAGGTGGAGCCCGCTCGCCCGGGCCGATCGGTCTTCGGCGGCGTCGTGCTTGCGGTGCTGCTCATCGCCGGTGGCGCGGTCGCCCACTTCCTCGCTCCCAGGCCCGCCACCGGCTGGGCCGACGCCGACGGGCTGATCGTCACCAAGGGCGGTGCCCGCTACGTCGTCACCGGACCCGACAACGCCAAGGAGCTGCACCCGGTCGTCAACCTGGCGAGCGCGCAGCTCATCCTCGGTCTCGACCTGGAGAAGAGCTCCAAGGTCATCGACCAGGAGGAGATCGACAAGGAGTTCCCCAAGGGGACGATCGGCCTCGGTGGGGCCAACGTCCCCGAGGAGCTGCCGCTGACGTCCGACTTCATCAACACCGGCTGGACCGCGTGTACGGCCAACGGCGCAGGTACACACGTGAACATCTCCGCGAAACCCGACGTGACGCCAGCCGCGGACACCGGCTTCATGGTGCAGTCCGAGGACGGCACCTACCTCATCGCCGAGCACACGACGCCTGAAGGCTTCGCCCAGGCGTACAGCTACAAGGTCGAGGGTGATGCGGAGACCTATATGGACAGCACGTTCGACGACCCCGTCTCGACGCCGACAGTGCCCCAGGCATGGGTCAACCTCTTCCCAGCCGGCGCACCGTTGTCGGGTGAGTCATTCGGGGGCGCGTTCACGAAGGCCGGTGGCACGGTCGAGGGCGAGGACTATCCGATCGGCACAAAGGCCACCCACCAGGCCAAGAACTACCTGATGACGGAGTCCGGCTGGATCCGTATCGACGAGTTCACCAGTGAGGTCTATGACGTCGCCTTCGGTAGCAAGGGCACCCTGGAGTCGCTTGACACGCAGCCGAACATCGACGGCGATCGTCTGAATACTTTCTGGCCCGACACCAAGCTGCGGCCGGGCGTCTCGAGCGCCTGCGCAATGCTGGACACCACGGACGGTACGACGGTCCGGCTCGGCATCGAACCGGGCGAGGACGCCTGGTCGACCTCGGAGCCCCCTGCCGCCGGCGACCTCACCTCGGTGCGGGTCGATCCCGGCAAGGGTGCGTTCGTGTACGCCACCAACGGTGAGGAGCTCGACAAGAAGAGCGGCACGCCGTATCTGATCGATGCCCGCGGCACCGTGAACACGTTGGACGGTCCGCGTACGGTTGAGCGACTTGGTCTGAGCCTCGACTCCGGACCGATCATCCCGGGGACATGGCTGCAGCTGCTCCCCAGTGGTGCTCCGCTCTCGACCGAGCTGGCGCTGTGTCCGCCCAACAGCGCTGACGTCAAGGCGGACCAGTGCGTGGAGCAGTGACGCTCGTACGTAGCGGTATCGCGCTCGCTGCGATCGTCGGCGGGCTGACCATGCTGGGTAGCCCTGGACCTGCCTTCGCAGCGGAGGAACGAGCCGTCTGCAAGGCGTACGAGAAGAACACCGGTGGCGGCGTTCCGCAGAAACCGGAGACGCAGACCGCGCCGGTGCCGAAGCAGGTCGCCCCGTTCGCGATCATGCGGATCGACGAGGCCCAGCAGGTGAGCAAGCTGGGCCAGGGGGTCCGCGTGGCGGTGGTCGACTCCGGCTACAGCACCAAGGCGCAGGACTACCACGGCACCGTGGCGGCGGGCCTGATCTCACAGATCGCGCCCAAGGCGAAGCTCAGCGACCACCCGGTCCTCAAGGTCGGCGAGGAGAAGTCGACCATCGAGGCCAAGCAGATGGTGGCCGAGCTCCGCTCGCTGGCCAAGGGCAACGCGAAAGGGCTGATCGTCGACATCGGTCTGCCCGCGACCGAGCGGGCCCCTGGCCTGGACGCCGCCGTCGACACGCTCATCAAGAAGGGGGCCGTCGTGGTGATGGCCGCGGACTGGTCCGAGGTCGTCACCGACTCGGACCCTCTGGACGTCGCCTCCAAGGCATTCCCCAACGCCAACGACTCCATCGTGACGGTGAGCGCCTCCGGCACCTCGCAGTCCGACCCGGACTTCAAGGTGCTGCCGAACTCCAAGACGGATGTCACCGCCCCGACGTACGGTGCCGCGTCGACGACGCTCTTCGGGTATCCGTGCTGGGTCGACTCGATCACGACGTCCTTCGCAGCCGCCGAGGTCTCTGCTGTGCTCGCACTGATCTGGTCGACCAACCCGGGTTGGAGCGCGGACCAGGTCGTCGACCGCCTCTACAGCACCACGTCGGGCCGTGAGGGCCAGGGCGGCCGCTACTGGGGCGCCGGTGTGGTGAACGCCTACGCCGCGCTGACCCGCCCGCCTGTCGAGGAAGCCGCCACGGTGCCGGAGGTCGAGCAGGCCCCGATGGCTCGGGAGGAGGTCGACCCGCTCGCCACCGTCCGCGAGAACGCGATCTGGTGGGGCATCGTCGGTGGGGGCGCGCTCGGTCTCGGGCTGGTCCTGCGACCGCTCTTCTCGCGGCGCAAGGGCACGATGTAGCTCGAGGGCGCCCAGCGAAATGCAGAACGCCGATCCGGAGCTTGCGCTTCGGATCGGCGTTCTTGCATGTCAACCTAGGTTTCCTGCTGGCGGATCTGGGGGGATTCGAACCCCCGAGGGCTTGCACCCAACACGGATTCCAGCCGTGCGCCATAGGCCACTAGGCGACAGATCCGTGAGGGATCCTACGCGGCTGGGGGAGCCAGGGGGAAATCGGCGGAGGGGCCGCATGCCGCCGCCTCGAGAGCTCGGTACACCGCTTTGGGATCGACGAGCGGACTCGTCTAGACTCTTCGGCAACCCCCCATGTGGCGATATCTTGTCGAACCTCCCCAGGGCCGGAAGGCAGCAAGGATAAGCGAGCTCTGTCGGGTACGTGGGGGGCCTTTTCTTTTCCCGCTGTCCCTCGACCGCGAGAGGTTACTGGACGCACCTGCCGGGTGGTTACGAACTGTCGGCGGTCGCGGCTAGGGTCTATCGGGTGGACGCACCCCTTGCTCTCTATCGCCGCTACCGGCCGGAGACGTTCGCCGAGGTCATCGGCCAAGATCACGTCACCGGCCCGCTGCGCAATGCGTTGGCAGGCAACCGGGTCAACCATGCGTACCTCTTCTCCGGGCCACGTGGTTGCGGCAAGACGACCTCGGCGCGGATCCTGGCCCGGGCGCTGAACTGCGAGAAGGCGCCGATCGCGGACCCGTGCGGGGAGTGCGAGTCGTGCCGGGACCTGGCGCGCGGTGGGCCCGGAAGCATCGACGTGATCGAGATCGACGCGGCTTCCCACGGTGGTGTCGATGATGCCCGTGACCTGCGGGAAAAGGCGTTCTTCGCGCCGGTCAAGAGCCGCTACAAGGTCTACATCATCGACGAGGCCCACATGGTCTCGACGCAGGGATTCAACGCGCTGCTCAAGCTCGTCGAGGAGCCGCCGGAGCATCTGCGGTTCATCTTCGCGACGACCGAGCCGGAGAAGGTCATCCCGACGATCCGGTCGCGCACCCACCACTATCCGTTCCGCCTCTTCCCGCCCAAGCTGGTCGCCGACTACATCGCGACGCTGTGCGAGATGGAGGGGATCGCCGTCGAGCCGGCGGCGCTGCCGCTGGTCGCTCGCGCAGGCGCTGGGTCGATGCGTGACAGCCTCTCGGTCATGGACCAGCTGCTCGGTGGTTCGGGGCCTGAGGGCGTGACGTACGAGCTGGCCGCCGGGCTGCTCGGTTACACCCCTGACGCGTTGCTCGACGAGGTCGTCGACGCCTTCGCGGCCCACGACGGTGCGGCGGTCTTCGGGGTGATCGACAAGATCATCGAGACCGGTCAGGACCCGCGGCGGTTCACCGAGGACCTGCTGCGCCGACTGCGTGACCTGGTCATCGTCAAGGCGGTCCCGGACGCGCCCGCGACCGGCCTCATCGACGTCTCCGAGGATGGTGGTGAGCGGCTGGTCGCCCAGGCCGGACGCTTCGGGCCGCACGATCTGTCGCGGGCGGCCGACACGGTCGCGACCGGACTGACCGAGATGCGCGGCGCCACCGCACCCCGACTCCTGCTCGAGCTGATCTGTGCCCGGGTGCTTCTCCCCGCGGCAGACGGAGCCGACGGTCTCGCTGCCCGGTTGGACCGTCTGGAGAGGCGGATCGAGATCAGCGGTACGCCGACGGTGACCGCTCCTCCGGCGGTGGCCGCCCCCGCGCAGGACCGTCCGGTGCTCAAGCCGTCCGTGGGTGCGCCGGGACACGAGACGATTGCTCCTGTGACGCCGCAGCCCGAGCCGGTCCAGTCGTACGCACCGGTCCCCGAGCCCACGCCCGAGCCCACCCCCGTGCCGACCCCCGAGCCTGCCTGGGAGCCCGCTCCCGCGCCGGCTCCGGCACCGGCCGTGGACATGCCCGCCCCACCGCAACCGCAGGGCCAGGCTCCGGCGGCCTCGACGAGCTCGCCCTCCGGGCCCGCGGCCTCAGGTGGCATGGGCAACGTGGACATCAGACGTCTGTGGGACGACGTGATCGCCCAGACCAAGGGGCTGCGCCGAGCGACCTGGTCGTTGGTCGGTCAGAACGCCCAGGTCGTCGACTTCCGCGACGGTGTGCTCACCCTCGGGTTCGCCTCGCCGGGCCTTCGTGACCGGTTCGCGACCGGCGGGCACGAGCCGATCCTCGGGCAGGCGCTGGTCAACGTGATCGGCATCCAGCCGAAGATCGAGGCGATCGTCGCCGGCGGCGGCCAGGGTGCTCAGCAGCGCCAGGCCCCGCCGCAGCCGCAGCCGAGCCAGCCTCAGGAGCCCGTCCAGCCGAAGCAGCCCCCGGAGGCTTCCTGGAACGAGCAGGCACCGCCGCCCGACTGGGCCGCTGAGCCGCCGCCACCGGAGCAGCCCCAGGAGCCGCCTGCGACCCGGCAGGCCGACCCAGGGGCCATCGCGCAGGCGCGGGAGGCGATCCGGCCTACGCGTGCGGCCGACTACGAGCCCCCTGTCGACGACACTGCTGCCCGTCTGGCGGAGGCCGACGCCGCGGTCAACCCGAACGACCAGGCCTACGACGGGCCGGCCGCGATGGGTGCCGAGGCGCTGCTCGCTCAGGAGCTGGGTGCAACGATGATCGAAGAGATTCCTCACAACTAGGACGGCACAGATGACGAACCCACTCGAAGGCCTCGGTGGCGAAGGCGGCTTCGACCTCAACTCGATCATGCAGCAGGCCCAGGCCCTGCAGAGCCAGATCGTCGACGCCCAGGAGAAGCTCGCCGAGACGATCGTCGACGGCACCGTCGCCGGTGGCGCGGTGACCGTCAAGCTCACCGGCACCGGCGAGCTGGTCGGCGTGGAGATCAAGCAGGGCGAGTTCGACGGCAGCAGCCCCGACGACCTCGAGGACCTCGGCGCCGTGATCGTCGCCGCCTACCGCGATGCGAAGAGCAAGGCCGACGACCTCGCCGGCGAGGCGATGGGCCCGCTCGCGGGCGGCCTCGGTGGTGGCCCTGGCGGCGGCGAACCGCCGTTCAAGCTCGGCTTCTGAAACAGACACAAGTCGAGATCAAGCACAGCTAGAGACAGGCGATAACCAAGTTGTACGAGGGTGTGGTCCAAGACCTCATCGACGAGCTGGGAAGGCTGCCGGGCGTGGGTCCGAAGAGCGCCCAGCGGATCGCTTTCCATCTGCTCCAGGCTGATCCCGCCGACGTACATCGGCTGGCCTCGATCCTCAACGAGGTCAAGGCGAAGGTGAAGTTCTGCTCGGTCTGCTTCAACGTCTCCGAGGAGGAGACCTGCCGGATCTGCCGCGACCCGCGTCGCGAGCAGTCGGTGCTGTGCGTGGTCGAGGAATACAAGGACGTCGTCGCGATCGAGCGCACCCGTGAGTTCCGCGGGCGCTATCACGTGCTCGGCGGTGCGATCAGCCCGATCGACGGGATCGGCCCCGACCAGCTACGCATCCGTGAGCTGGTCCAGCGACTGAACGACCCCGGGATCACCGAGGTGATCCTCGCCACGGACCCCAACCTCGAGGGCGAGGCGACGGCGACCTACCTGACCCGTCAGCTGAGCCCGCTCGGACTGAAGGTGACCCGTCTGGCCAGCGGCCTTCCTGTCGGCGGCGACCTGGAGTACGCCGACGAGGTCACTCTCGGCCGCGCGTTCGCCGGTCGGCGTGCGGCGGAGTGACCCTTAAGCCCTGATAAGAGCCGACTCTTTACCCTCGTCAGGCCGCTACTTCGGAGGTAGCCTGACGATTCAATGGGACCTCGGGAAGGGGGCCGTCATGACGAACGACTTGACCGGCAAGGACTTCGCCACCAGCATCGCCGACTCGGTGGAGAGCTTTCTGCTCTCGGTGCGCGCGATCGCTGCCGACGGCGATGGTGGCAGCGCTGTCCCGATGCTGCTGCTGGAGGTGAGCCAGATCCTGCTGGCTGGCGCGCGGCTGGGCGCCCAGCAGGACTTCGAACCTCGTGAGGAGTTCCAGCCCGACGTGGGCATGGAGGCAGATGTCGACGAGCTCCGGATGGGGCTGGCCGAGATGTTCGGGGACATCGACACCTACAGCTTCGTCTTCGACCCCTACAGCCCCGACGTGGTCGACAGCCAGATCTCCGACGATGTCGCCAGCCTGGTGACCGACTTGGAGTACGGCCTGCGTCACTACCGTCTCGGCGATGTCGACGAGGCGCTGTGGTGGTGGCAGTTCAGCTACGTCAACAACTGGGGCAACCTGGCCGGAGCAGTGCTCAACGCACTGCTCACCGTGGTCGCTCACGACCGCCTCGACACCGAGCCGTTCACCGGTGAGGACGAGGACCTGGCTGCCGCTGATGAGATGCTGGAGAAGACGGCCGCATCGGCAACGTAGACTTTCCCGCCGTGGGAATCGTCGTTCAGAAGTACGGTGGCAGCTCGGTCGCGGACGCTGCAGGCATCAAGCGCGTCGCTCAGCGGGTAGTCGCGACCAAAGAGCAGGGCCACGACGTCGTCGTGGCCGTCTCCGCCATGGGCGACACGACCGATGAGCTGATCGATCTGGCCAACAAGGTCTCGCCGGACGCGACCGTCCACGCGCGTGAGTTCGACATGCTGCTGACCTCTGGTGAGCGGCAGTCGATGGCGCTGCTCGCGATGGCGATCAACGACGTCGCGAACGAGCGCGGGCTGGTGTACGAGGCTCGGTCGTTCACCGGCTCCCAGGCCGGCCTGATCACCGACGCTCAGCACGGGCGCGCCAAGATCCTCAGCATCACTCCGGAGCGGATCCAGGCAGCGCTCGGCGACGGCGCGATCGCGATCGTGGCCGGCTTCCAGGGCGTCTCCCGGGACACCAAGGACATCACCACGCTGGGCCGTGGCGGCACCGACACCACCGCGGTCGCGCTCGCGGTGGCGCTGAACGCCGACGTCTGCGAGATCTACACCGACGTCGACGGCGTCTTCACCGCCGACCCTCGGATCGTCCCGACCGCTCGCAAGCTGAGCTCGGTCGCCTTCGAGGAGATGCTCGAGCTGGCCGCCTCCGGAGCGAAGGTTCTCCACCTGCGTTCGGTGGAGTTCGCCCGGCGTCACAGCCTCCCGATCCACGTACGCTCCTCCTTCTCCACTCTCAACGGCACCGTGGTCAAGGGCAGCATCGACGCGGTCTCACCGCACGCCGAGATCCAGCCCGGCACGGACGCCGGCATGGAGGCCCCGATCGTGGCGGCGATCGCCTACGACAGCAGCCAGGCGAAGATCACCGTCGTCAACGCACCCGACCAGGTGGGCGCGGCCGCCAAGGTCTTCGAGATCATCGCCGGCGTCGGGATCAACGTCGACATGGTGGTGCAGGACTCCGCGGCGGCCCGCGCCGGGCGCACCGACATCACCTTCACCCTGCCCCGCCACGACGTCGTGCGCGCCAGGAAGGCGCTGGAGCTGGCGCGCGACGAGCTCGGCTTCGAGGACGTCGACGCCAAGGAGATGGTCGGCAAGGTCTCGCTGATCGGTGCCGGGCTGCGCACACAGCCGAAGAAGATCGCCGACTTCTTCTCCGCCATCGCGCAGGCCGGCGTCAACATCCAGATGATCTCCACCTCGGAGGTCCGGGTCTCGGTCGTCGTCGACGACGACGAGATCAAGCGGGCGACCGAGGCCGCGGAAGCGCGGTTCAGCGACGTCGCGGCCGAGAAGGTCTCCTACGGAGCCGAGGATGGCGCGGACACCCCGGAGATCGTCGGCGTCGCCCACGACCGTGGCGAAGCCAAGATCACCGTCGCCGGAGTCACCGACGAGCCAGGCAAGGCCGCCCGCATCTTCGACACCATCGCCGACAACGGCATCAACATCGACATGATCGTGCAGAACGTGTCGGCGAAGGAGACGGGGCGCACGGACATCTCGTTCACGCTGCCCCGTGCGGACGTGAAGAACGCCCGCGCCGCCCTCGGCGACATCCAGGCCGAGGTCGACTTCTCCGACCCGGTCATCGATGAGCAGGTCGGCAAGCTCTCCATCGTCGGCGCCGGGATGCGTACGCACCCGGGGATCACCGCGAAGTTCTTCGCGGCGCTCGCCGCCGAGGGGGTCCTGATCAGGATGGTGTCGACCTCGGAGATCCGCGTCTCGGTGCTCGTCAGCGCCGACGACCTCGACCGCGCAGTGCGCGCCACACACAGAGCATTCGGCCTCGACAGCGACGTAGAGGCCATCGTCTACGGAGGGACCGGCCGATGAGCGAGCGTCAGCGAGCGAACTTTGGACCAATCATCGGGCCGCGTCCGTATCATGGCGCTTGCGCCACGGAGGAGGCCCGATGAGCATCAATCTGGGAATCGTGGGAGCCACCGGGCAGGTGGGCGTCGCCGTACGCCAGATCCTGCTCGAGCGCGGCTTCCCGCTCGGCGAGGTCCGTTTCTTCGCCTCGGCCCGCTCGGCGGGCAAGACCATCGAGTTCGGCGACCGCTCGGTCGTCGTCGAGGATGCCGCCACCGCCGACCCGTCAGGCCTGGACATCGCGATCTTCTCCGCCGGTGGCGCCACCTCGAAGGCGCTGGCGCCGAAGTTCGCCGACGCCGGCGTGATCGTCATCGACAACTCCTCCGCCTGGCGCAAGGATCCGTCGATCCCGCTGGTCGTCTCCGAGGTCAACCCGTCGGCGATGGCCGGGGTCATCGAGGCTCGCCAGGGCATCATCGCCAACCCCAACTGCACCACGATGGCAGCGATGCCGGTCCTCAAGGCGCTCCACGACGAAGCCGGCCTCGAGCGCCTCATCGTGTCGACCTACCAGGCCGTCTCCGGCTCCGGCGTCGCCGGTGTCGAGGAGCTCGTCAGCGGTGTCGCGGCCGCCGGCGACAAGGCCCGTGAGCTCGCCTACGACGGGTCCGCGATCACGTTCCCGGAGCCGGACAAGTACGTCGAGACGATCGCCTACAACGTCCTTCCTTACGCCGGCTCTCTGGTCGAAGACGGTCTCAACGAGACTGATGAGGAGCAGAAGCTCCGCAACGAGTCCCGCAAGATCCTCGCTCTGCCCGACCTGCGGGTCTCGGGCATCTGTGTCCGCGTCCCGGTCGTCACCGGCCACTCGCTCGCGGTCAACGCCGAGTTCTCCTCGCCGCTCACCCCTGAGCGCGCCACCGAGATCCTCGCCAAGGCTCCGGGCGTCGAGCTCCGCGACGTACCCACGCCTCTGCATGCCGCCGGCAAGGACCCCTCCTACGTCGGCCGCATCCGTCAGGACGAGGGCGTCCCCGACAACCGCGGCCTCGCCCTGTTCATCTCCAACGACAACCTCCGCAAGGGCGCCGCGCTCAACACCGTCCAGATCGCCGAGCTGGTAGCCGCCGGTCTCTGACTCCACCCCCCAAAAAACCGCTGCGCCGAGTCCTCACTTCTGGCGTGCCGAATCTGTAGTTGTGGGCGACGAAACTCTAGTTTCGTCGCCCACAACTACATTCTCGGCCCGCTTTTTCTACAGACTCGGGTCGCCAGAACTACGGATTCGGCGTGGGGTCTGTCAGTCGATGTAGGTCGTGGTGACCCAGTAGGAGAGGGCGTACGCGGCGGCGGTGAGGATCACGGCGACGATCACGCCCCAGGCGTGGTCGAAGAGCTCGGTGAGGAAGAGCATCGAGACCACGGCGACGAGCGCTGAGCCGAGGAAGCTGATCGTGAAGGGGGAGCGGGCGCTGGCCAGGCGGAGGAGATAGCCGCCGACGACGACCGCGAGTACGAAGACGGTGATGAGGATGATCGCGCCCTTGTCGCCGAGCGACGAGGTGCCGCGCGTCCACTGGCTCACGGTGCCGCTGAACCAGATGGCTAGCGTCATGAACGCGCCGACGATGGCGCCGATCATGACGGCAGCCGACATGCCGGTCGGGGTGGCGAGCTTCAGCCGCCGCTGGCTCGGGGCCTTGGGCTCCTTGGGTGCCTTGGGCGTTCGCGGAGCCTTGGCTTTCGGCTCCCGCACCGGCTTCGGTGCCTTCTGCTTCTGCGCGGGCTTCGCGACAGCCTTCTTGGCCGGCGGCTCGGGCGAGACGACCGGTGCTGCCGTCTTCTCCAGCACCTGGGTCTTCTCCGCGGAACCCTGCTGGGCCGAAGACTTCTCGGGCTTGGCGTCGGTCGGCTTCGTACCCCCACGCTTCTTCTTGAAGCCGAACGACGGCGCGGCGAGCTTGTCGGCGGGGTCGTTGGTCATGAGGGGCAGTTTCGCACGCCGTACGCCACAATTGAACCCAGGATCGAGCTCAAGCGCGGGTCAGACGGATCACCGGGATCTCGCGGTCGGTCTTCTCCTCATAGCTCCCGAAGTTGGCGGCCGAGTCGACGATCGCCGCCCAGGCTCGTGCGCGCTCCTCGCCGTGGAGCTGCTCGGCGACCACGGGGATCGTCTCACCGCCGAGCTCGATGGTGACGCGGTCGGGGTGAGCGGAGAGGTTGTAATACCACGCCGGGTTCTTCGCTGCGCCGCCTGCCGAGGCGACCACGAGCCAGGTGCCGTCGTCGCCGGGGAACCAGGCAAGCGGCGAGGAGCGGGGCTCGCCGCTCTTCTTGCCGATCGTGGTGAGCACGAGCAGGCGCATCCCGGCTGTGGTCCCGTTGCTCTTGCGGGCCCGACGCATCATCAGCTTGTTGCCCAGCTTCAGGAAAGGGTTGGCGGTGGGCTGTCTGGCGCCGCGGGTGCCGTTGCGAGTGTCGAAGCTCATGTGGTCGACACTACTCGGCCAGAAACAGGTTCAGGCTCGGAGATCTGTGATCTCCGAGCCTGAACTCGCTGTCGGGTTGACAGGATTTGAACCTGCGGCCCCCTCGTCCCGAACGAGGTGCGCTACCAAGCTGCGCTACAACCCGAATGCTGCACCGATCAACGGTCCAACGAGAGTTGAGCATAGCCCAGAGACTCCTCTGAGCCGTAATCGAGCCCTATCCGCGAGAAGCGCCGCGCGGAGTGAGCGTCAGGAGGGTGGCCTCGGGACGGCAGGCGATCCGGATCCGCGTGTACGGCGAGGTGCCGAGACCCGCCGATACGTGCAGCCAAGCCTGACGTCCACCATGGGTGTGCGTGTGCAGCCCGCGTGCCCGGGCGGGGTCGAGATCGCAGTTGGTCGCCAGCGCCCGCCCGCCGGGCAGGCAGACCTGACCACCGTGGGTGTGCCCGGCCAGGATCGCGTCGTAGCCGTCGGCGGTGAACTGGTCCAGAACCCTCAGGTACGGCGCGTGCGCGACCCCGAGGCGTACGTCCGCGGTCGGGTCGGCGGAGCCGGCGACCGCAGGCAGGTCGTCGAGGCGGAGGTGGGGGTCGTCGACGCCGGCGAAGGCGAGCTCGATGCCCTTGACGGTCAGCGACGAGCGGGTGTTGGTGAGGTCGAGCCAGCCGGACTTGGTGAAGGACGCGGTCAGGTCGCGCCAGGGAAGCTCGGGAACGTTCGTACGCCGCTTCCCGCTGTCGGGCAGCAGGTAGCCGATCGGGTTGCGCAGCCGCGGCTCGTAGTAGTCGTTGGAGCCGTGCACGAAGACGCCCGGCACATCGAGCAGCGTGCCGAGGGCGTTGACGACCGCCGGCACCGCCCGTCGGTCGGCGAGGTTGTCACCGGTGTCGACGACCAGGTCCGGCTTCAGCGCGGCCAGCGAGGCGATCCAGTCGAGCTTCTTGTGCTGCGACGGGACCACGTGCATGTCGGAGAGGTGCAGCACGCGGAGCGGGTCCGCGCCTTCGGGGAGCACGGGCATCCTGACATGACGCAGAGTGTATTGCCGGGCCTCCCACAGGGCGTACGTCGTCATGGCCGCTCCGGTGGCGAGCCCGGTGCCGAGGGTTGCACCGATTACTGAGGCGAGCCGCATGGCTCAACCCTGCCACAATGGGTCTCATGAGCACTCTGAAGGACCAGCTGAGGACCGACCTGACCTCCGCGATGAAGGCCCGCGACAAGGATCGTGCCGGCACGCTGCGGATGGTGATGGCGTCGATCACCGAGGCCGAGGTCGCCGGCAAGGAGGCCAAGGAGCTCACCGACGACGAGATCATCACGATCCTCACCCGCGAGGCCAAGAAGCGACGCGAGGCCGCGACCGCGTTCGCCGAGGGTGGGCGCACCGAGCAGGCCGAGAAGGAGACCGCGGAGGCCGCGGTGATCACCGAGTACCTTCCCGCTCAGCTGAGCGCCGAGGAGATCTCCGACCTGGTCAGCAAGGCCATCGCCCAGACGGGTGCCGCCGAGGAGGGGATGCGCGCCATGGGCAAGGTGATGGGCGTCCTGACCCCGCAGACCAAGGGTCGTGCCGACGGTGGTGCCGTCGCCGCAGAGGTGCGCAAGCAGCTCGGCTGAACAGCTGTGGAGAACGGCTGTGGCCCCCGCCGGATCGGTGGGGGCCACAGTTCGTTGGAGAGGCTTGGCGGCCGTCAGCCTGTCGGCCACTCCCAGCCGAAGTCGGGTTCCTCCTCGACGGCTGCCGGCTTCTCGTTACCGGGCTTGTCGTCGTCGGGCTTCTTCTTGTCGGGCTTCTTCTCCGGCTTCGGGTCGGGCTTCGGCTCCGGTCCGAGCGAGGTGTAGATCGTGATCGGCGATCCCTCGGCGGCGTCGCCCGACGGAGTGGTGAAGGCGACCAGCCCACGGTCGTACTCGGAGTACGCCTCGGGACCGACCTGGACCTGGAAGCCGGCGTTCCGCAGCACCTTCGTCGCCTTCGAGACCGTCATGCCGCCGACCCACGGGACGTCAACGGTGTTGCCTGCGACCACCTTCGGGTCGACCTCGTGGAAGTCCTTGGGCTTCAGGTACTTGTCGATTGACTTCATCGCGTCGCCCCACATCGGCCCGGCGAATCCCGATCCCGAAGCGGTGTAGATGTAGTCGCCGCCGATGTACTGCCCCTGGAGTCCCTGCGGCGTGCCGGAGTAGTTGGCTCCGGCGATCATCGCCGCGGTGGCGAGCTGCGGGGTGTAACCCATCAGCCACACGGCCTTGTTGTTCTGTGTGGTGCCGGTCTTGCCGGCGCTCGGTACGGCCAGGGCCTGGCCGGCCGCGAAGCCGCTGCCCTCCATGACACCGCGCAGGATGTCGTTGACTGCATCTGCGGTGCCCTTGGCCATCACCTGCTCGCAGGTCGGCTCGTACTTCTTGATCACCTTGCCGTTGGCGTCGAGGATCTCGTTGACCGGCACCGAGTCGCAATGCTCGCCGCGAGCGCCGAAGGTTGCGTACGCCTCGGCCATCTCCAGCGGGCTGACGTCGACGACTCCGAGGGTGAAGGTCGGCACGCGCTCGGCGCCGCCGCAGCCGGTCTCGCTCGGCTTGCAGACGTGGCCGTCCTCGAAGCTGACACCGAACGGCGCAGTGAGCTTGACGCCCATCTTCTGCGCCAGCTTGTAGGGAGTGCACATCCCGGTGATCTGGAACAGCTGAGCGTAGAAGGTGTTCACCGATTCCCGGGTGCCGGTGTAGGCGTCCTTGCTGCCAGACGTGGTGGAATTGTGGAATGTGTGGTTGCCGACCCGGTTGCCGTCGCCAGGGCATCCCGCGAAGGTCGACTCGTTGAGGGTGAGCTCCTCGGGCGAGCTGATCGTCTGCTTGAGGGGGAATCCCTGCTCGATGGCAGCGGCAAGGGTGAACGCCTTGAAGGTCGATCCTGCCTGGAATCCGTTGGAGTCGCCCGCCTTCTCCTGAGGGACCAGGTAGTTGAGGTAGGACTGGCCCTTCTTCTTGTTGTCACCCATCGGGCGCGACTGCGCGAGCGCACGCACGCGGCCAGTGCCGGGCTCGACCATCGCCAGCGCGCCGATAGCCTGGTCAGTGGCGTACACGTGGTCCTCGACCGACGCCTGAGCCGCGTCCTGGAAACGCTGGTCGAGGGTGGTCTTGATGGTCAGACCGCCTGACTTGAGCAGCGCGAGCCGGTCGGCCTCGGTCTCGCCGAAGGCCGGATCCTTGACCAGGTATCGAAGGACGTAGTCGCAGAAGAACTCCGCGGAGGAGCCGAGGCAGCCGTTGCGCTGCTTCTGGACGTTGAGGCCGAGATCGGCGTCCTTCAGCTTCTCCGCCTCGGGGCGGGAGACGACCTTGAGCGCGGCCATCCGGTCGATCACGACGTTGCGTCGGGCGATGGTGGCGTCGGGGTAGTTGGTCGGGTCGTAACCGGTGGGGTTCTTCACCATCCCGGCGAGCATCGCTGCCTGCTGCCAGTTGAGCTCGGAGGCGTTGACGTTGAAGTAGTGCTTGGCGGCGGCCTGGACGCCGTAGGCGCCGTCGCCGAAGTAGGCCGCGTTGAGGTAGCGCTCGAGGATCCAGTCCTTGGAGTGCTTCTCCTCCAGCGCGATCGCGTAGCGCAGCTCGCGGATCTTGCGGGCCGTCGACTTCTCGATGGCCGCCTTGCGCTCCGCCTCGGTCTTCGCGGAGTAGACCAGCGTCGTCTTCACCAGCTGCTGGGTGATCGAGGAACCACCCTGCACCGAGTCGCTGGCCTGGTTGGTGATCAGCGCGCGCAGCGTGCCCTTGAGGTCCATCGCGCCGTGCTGGTAGAAGCGGTAGTCCTCGATCGCGAGGAGCGCCTTCGTCATGTTGGGCGAGATCTGGTCGAGAGGACGGTAGACGCGGTTCTGGTCGTAGAGCGTCGTGATCAGCTTGCCCTTGCGGTCGACGATCTTGGTCGTCTGGGACATCTCGTCGATCTCGAAGGCCTGCGGCAGCGAATCCATCTTCTCGGCGGTCTCTTTGGCCGCGATCCCGGCCACACCGGCGAACGGGATGGCCAGACCTGCGGCGACGACTCCGAGGACGGCTGCCACACCGCACATGACGGCGAGGTGCTTGAGCACGGTCTGCGGGCGCAGCGACGGCGAGGACATGCTGGTCATGGTAGGTGATCGCGGCTAATAGCACATGATTCGCAGTTGGTGGCGCGCAGGAGGCGAAAAGGGGGTCCCAGGGACCCTACTAGTCATTTCGGGCTACGTACTTTGGGCCAGAAGGGTGTGTCACTGCACAGGTCCCGGTCCTTAACCTTTAGTGCGCACGGGCGCCCACGCCGTCAATTGGGGAGGGCGAAGCGCTCCGACGAAGGGATGGCACACAATGTGGGTTGATGAATGGTCGCTGCAGGCCGCTTGTCGAGAGAACGAGCCCGACGAGCTCTTCGTACGGGGAGCCGAGCAGAACAAGGCCAAGATGGTCTGCTCCGGCTGCGTCGTCCGGACCGAGTGCCTGGCCGAGGCGCTCGACAACCAGATCGAGTGGGGTGTCTGGGGCGGCATGACCGAGCGTGAGCGTCGTGCCCTGCTCCGCCGCAGCCCGAACGCTTCGTGGCGCGCCGTGCTCGAGGCCGCGCGCACCCGTGCCTCCGTGGAGTGAGCACTCGTCCCCTACTCGAGTGGATCGCTGAAGTTCTTGGTCTGAGCCAGGGCGTACGTTCCGTACGTCCTGGCTCGACTCATTCCTGGGCCAGCAGCCGGCCGATCTCGCGGAGCCCGTCGAGATCGTGTACGTCGCCGGGCAGTGCCGGCACGACGGCGGTCGGGACCTGCGGGTGGGCCACTGCGAAGCGCTCGCGCAGCTGATCCTGGCGCTCGACCAGGAGCGCGCGATCGGCATGGAGCCGCAGCAGGCCTGCGGTGAGGGGCGCGTCGGCGAGCCGCTCCGCCGCGGCCCCGGCGGCGGCGGCCGTGAGTGACGCGTCGTCGGGCAGGGTCGCTCGGTTGACGACCAGCCCTTGGAGCGGCATTCGGTCACCGGAGAGGCGCTCGACGAAGTAGGCGGCCTCCCGGAGCGCGTCCGGCTCGGGGGCAGCGATGACGAGGAAGGCGGTCTCGTCGGCCTGAAGGAGCTTGTAGGTCTCCTGGGCGCGCTGGCGGAAGCCGCCGAAGACGGTGTCGAGTGCGGTCACGAAGGTCTGCAGGTCGGTGAGCATCTGCCCGCCGAGGACCTTCTTGAGGGCGTTGGTGACGAGGTTGATCCCGGCCGACATGAGCCGGACCGGACCCTTCGTGGGGGCCAGCATCAGGCGCAGGAAGCGGCCGTCGAGGAAGCTGGAGAGTCGCTCGGGAGCGTCGAGGAAGTCGAGGGCGCTCCGGCTCGGAGGCGTGTCGACGACGATCAGGTCGTAGTCGCCGTTGCCGCCGTTGTGGGCGAAGGCATCGCGGTAGATCTGGCCGAGCTTCTCCATCGCCATGTATTCCTGCGTGCCCGCGAAGCTAGAGCTCAGCGCGATGTAGAACTGGTTGTTCAGGATCTGCTGTGCCTTCTCCGGGCTGGCCTGGGACTCGACCACCTCGTCGAAGGTGCGCTTCATGTCGAGCATCATCGCGTCGAGCCGGCCCGGGCCGATCCCGGGAACGGGACGAGGGGTGTTGTCGAGCTGGGCGATGCCCATCGACTGGGCGAGCCGCCGGGCAGGATCGATCGTCAGCACCACGACCTTGCGTCCGCGCTCGGCCGCTCGCAGGGCGAGGGCTGCCGAGGTGGTCGTCTTGCCCACGCCACCGCTGCCGCAGCAGACGATGATGTGGGTGTCGAGGTCGTCGAGCAGCCGGTCGACCTCGAGAGCCTGGGTGTGGTCGCCGTGGGCCGCCAGCGGGCCGACGCGTGGATGTGACGTCATGCCAACCCCTGTTCCTTGAGCTCGGCCGCGAGCTCGTAGAGCCCACCGATGTCGATCCCGCCGGCGAGCCGGTTGAGCTCGTAGGAGGGGACACCGAGACCGGCGACGAGGTCGCGCTGGGCGTCCTCGAGAGCTCGGCGCTCGGCGTACTCCTTGGCCTCGTCGGTGAGGGCGGAGAGCAGGGCAGGGTCGGGTTCGACGCCGGCGCGCTTTAGGTCTTCGGCGATGGCGTCGCCGTCGAGCGAGCCGGCCAGCGCGGGGGCGAGCGACTCGTCGGGGAGGTCGCGGGGGCGCACCTGGTTGATGATGACGCCGCCGACGGGGAGCCCGGCGGCGCGGAGGTCGCTGATGCCGTCGGCGGTCTCCTGGACCGGCATCTCCTCGAGCAGCGTGACCAGATGGACGGCCGTGCGCCGGGAGCGGAACAGGGTCATCATCGTGTCGGCCTGGTTCTTGATCGGGCCGACCTTGGCCAGGCCCGCGACCGACTCGGACACGTTGAGGAAGGTGGTGATCCGGCCGGTCGGGGGAGCGTCGAGCACGATCGCGTCGTAGGTCCGCGCGCCCTTGTTGCGGCTGTTGCGCTGGACGGCCTCGAAGAGCTTGCCGGTGAGCAGGACGTCGCGGACGCCGGGGGCGATGGTGGTCGCGAACTCGATCACGCCGAAGCGGTCGAGTGCCCGGCCGGCGGGGCCGAGCTTGTAGTACATCTTGAGGTATTCGAGGAGAGCCTCCTCGGGAGCGATGTGCAACGCGTAGACGTTGCCCGGCTCGGCGTCAGCGCCGGAGCGCGACCGCATCCGCAGACCGGTCGCGATCCGGGTCTCGGCGTAGGGCAGCGGGTCGACGTCGAACATCCGTGCCACGCCCTGGCGGCCCTCGACCTCGCAGAGCAGGACGTTCTTCCCGTGGGAGGCCAGCCCGAGCGCCAGGGCAGCAGCCACCGTGGACTTGCCCGTGCCGCCCTTGCCGGTCACCACGTGCAGCTGCACATGGGGCCAGTCGGAAGTCATGGACCGACTTTATCCAGGCAGAGGGAGCTGTGAACCTGAGAGTGACCTATACGTCACTCTCAGGTTCACAACTCAGGGAGTGATGTTGAGGTTCTCGATGATCTTCGTGCCCAGGGTGCTGTCTCCCGTGATCGTCACCCTGGACGGATCGGCCGAGTCGCGGCCGCCGGCCAGGAGGACGTACGTCTCACGGTCGGTGGTGAGGGTGACGGTGGGGTCGGTGACCGGGGTGGCGAGCGGGACGCCCTTGCCGTCCTTGGTGACCGTGAAGGCGTACGGAGTGTGGCCCTCGACCTCGACGACGACCGTCGAGCCAGGGGCGCCGCCGGCCTTCTTGGCGAGCACGAACCCGACACCTTCGAGCAGGTAGTCGGCGGTGTGGAGGGCGCCGGCCGTGTCGAGGTCGCCCGGGCGGCCGGTCGCGCGACGGATGTCCTGCTCGTGCAGCCAGACGTCGAGCGGTCGGTTGCGGAGCAGCTTGCCGGTGGTCCACCCGATGGCGCCGAAGACGCCGGGCGCCGGCGCTGCGGAGTCCTCGGGCGGAGAGGCGAGCAGCTCGTCGTGGCGTACGGAGGTGTAGCGCCGGATCTCGTCGATGATGCTCTTCGGCGAGGCGTCCCGCCGGGTGAGCACGCCGACCTCGGTGAACTGGCCCATCGGCGACCTGATGTGCTCGGACTCGGGGATCTCGGCATCCTCGCGCGGCGCGCCGGCGGTGAGTCCCTCGAGGTGCGCGACGTGAGAGGCGATGGCCCGTACGTCCCAGCCCGGCAGGTCGGTGGCCAGGTCCCAGTCGGACTCGGGGAGCTCGTCCAGGAGCACGAGGAGATCCTGGACCGAGGACCACCAGGTGTCGACGTACGTCTTCAGCTGCTCTGTCGAAGTCACGGGTCGACCATAGTGCGCGAAGCCGATGGTTGGAAGGTCAAACCATGTCGCCGGGAGGCCCGTCTCGTGGCGCGGGAAGTAGGGTGCCGACATGACCAAGTGGGAGTACCAGGTAGCGCCGATCCTCAACCACGCGGCGGCGCAGATCCTCAACAACTTCGGTGCCGACGGGTGGGAGCTCGTCTCCATCATCGACAACGGCACCGGCAACTACGTCGGCTTCTTCAAGCGGGAGGTCTCGGCGTGAGTGCGCCAGAGAAGGTCCTCGCCGAGCTCGGGCTGAGCGTTCCGGAGGTGGTGCCGCCGGTGGCGGCCTACATCCCGTCTCTCCGCACCGGCAACCACGTCTTCACCTCTGGCCAGCTTCCGATGAAGGACGGCGCCCTGCTGTCGACCGGCAAGCTCGGCGGCGAGGTCTCGCCCGAGGAGGGTGTCGCTGCCGCGCAGCAGTGCGCGCTCAACGCGCTCGCTGCGGTGAAGGCCGAGATCGGTGATCTGTCGCTGGTCAAGCGGGTCGTCAAGGTGACCTGCTTCGTCGCCTCGACACCTGACTTCACCGCCCAGCCGAGCATCGCCAACGGTGCCTCCGAGCTGCTCGGCAAGGTCTTCGGTGACGCCGGGCGCCACACCCGCTCCGCCGTCGGTGTGTCGGTCCTGCCGCTCGACGCACCTGTCGAGGTGGAGATCATCGTCGAGATCTGAGCCTCGGATGGGGGTGGGGCGCGGGTGTGAGCATCGCTACAGTGACGAGCGTGCGCATCCCGATCCCTCCAGTCCGGCTTGGTGACGACATCGTGGCTCTGGCCGGGGAGTACGCCGAGGGCGTACGCACCCCGGTCGAGCCGCGTGATGCGGCGACGGTGCTGCTGCTGCGGCCCGGATCCGCGTCCGGCCCAGAGGTCTATCTGCTCCGTCGGCAGCTGACGATGGGGTTCGCCGCCGGGATGGCGGTCTTCCCGGGCGGCGGCGTGGACGTACGCGACGCCGAGCTGCCCGACTCCTGCTGGGCCGGCCCGTCAGCGGGCGAGTGGGCACGTCGGCTCGGGGTCGAGGAGTCCCGCGCGCGAGCGTTGGTCGCCGCGGCGGTGCGGGAGACGTTCGAGGAGTGCGGGGTGCTGCTCGCAGGGACGTCGGCCGACGCCGTCGTCGACGACGTCTCGGGTTCGGAGTGGGAGGCGGACCGGGTCGCGCTCGAGTCGCGCGCGTTGTCGCTCACCGAGCTGCTGACCCGGCGCGGGCTGGTGCTGCGTACGGATCTGCTGGCGCCGTGGGCCGCTTGGACGACGCCCGTCTTCGAGCCGAAGCGCTTCGCGACCTGGTTCTTCGTGGCGCGGCTGCCTGAGGGACAGCTGACCCGAGACGTGTCGAGCGAGTCGTCCTCGGTGCTGTGGCTGGGCGTCGCCGATGCGGTAGCCCAGGTCGAGGCCGGCGAGCTGGCGATGATGCCGCCGACCTATCTCAACTGCCTCGAGGTCGCCTCGATCGGATCGGAGGACGAGGTGCTCGCCGACGCTGCAGGACGGACGCTGACGATGTTCACCCCGGCCGTCACGGCCATCGACGGTGGCCACACCCTGTCGATGATGCCGATGCACGAGAAGCTGATGTCGGGACGGGGGCGCTCATGACCGACTCCTGGGCCGGTGGGACCTTCGGTGAACGCGGACAGTGCATCCTCGCGCCCAACCCCGGGATCATGTCGCTCGACGGCACCAACACCTGGGTGCTGCGCGAGCCAGGTGCGCGCCGGTCGGTCGTGATCGACCCCGGACCTCTCGACGAGGGGCACCTTGATGCGGTCGCGGAGGCGGCCGGCGAGGTGGCGACGGTGCTGCTCACTCATCATCACTATGACCACTCCGAGGCGGCCAGGGCCTTCGCTGAGCGGATGGGGTGCGGCGTACGCGCTCTTGATCCGGAATATCGTCTTGGCTCCGAGGGGCTCGCGGACGGGGACGTCGTCGAGGTCGACGGTCTGGAGATCCGCGTCGTCGGCACTCCCGGGCACACCTCGGACTCGTTGTCGTTCTGGCTGCCGGGCGACGGGGCCGTGCTGACGGGGGACACCGTCCTGGGTCGCGGGACCACGGTCGTCGCCCACCCCGACGGTGAGCTCGGCGCTTACCTGGACTCGTTGGACCGCCTGCACGCGCTGGCCTCCGCGCACGGCATCGGCAACGTATGGCCCGGTCACGGCCCGGTCATCGGCGACGCGCTCGGTGCCCTCGACTACTACATCTCCCATCGTCGCGACCGTCTCGGTCAGGTAGAGGCCGCCCTCGCTGAGCTCGGAGTCACCCCTGCCGAGGCCGATCCGCGCGCGATCGTCGAGAACGTGTACGCCGACGTCGACCAGGTCCTCTGGGGCGCCGCCGAGCTCTCCGTACGAGCGCAATTGGCTTACCTCACCCGGCGCTGAGGCCTACTGTTCGGCTCATGGCGATCCTGTCCGGAGCCGAGCTCCTGCTTCCCGACCCTCCCGCCTGGCGAGCCTGGCTGGAGGAGCACCATGCCGACACGCCCGCGGTCTGGCTGGTGCTGACCAAGAAGGGCGGCACGCTGACCACGCTGACCTGGCAGACGGCGTTGGACGAAGCGCTCTGCTTCGGCTGGATCGACGGTCAGGCCCGGCGGCGCGACGAGCAGTCGTCGTTCCAGCGGTTCACCCCGCGTGGGCCGAAGAGCCGCTGGTCGCTGAGGAACGTCGAGCACATCGCTCGCCTCGAGGCCGAGGGCCGGATGACCGCCGCCGGGCAGGCAGCCGTGGAGGCGGCGAAGGCGGACGGGCGGTGGGAGGCGGCGTACGCCGGTCCGGCGACCGCCCAGACGCCGCCAGACCTTCTCGCCGCGATCGCCGCGGTGCCCGAGGCGCAGGCGATGTACGACGTGCTCACCTCCCAGAACCGTTACGCCCTCTACCACCGCATCACCTCCCTGAAGACCGAGGCCGCGCGGGCGCGCAGGATCGAGGAGTACGTCGCCATGCTCGCCCGTCACGAGACGATCCATCCCCAGAAGCGCCGGCCTCAGTAGCCGCGATCTCGCTGCTGATCCCTCGGTCAGAGCTCGCCTCGCCTACCTCGCCGAGCGCTCCTGACCCAGAGCCAGACGACGAAGACGGCTAGCCCGATCACTGCCGCGGCCAAAAGCACCGTGGGCAGGTCGTTCGTCGAGAGCTGGCTCGTCCACGTCCAGTCCTGGTCGGGAGCCGTCACCGCCAGGTCGGCGGGCAGCGCCGTGGCGATCGTAAGCCGGGTGACACGGTGGTCGAGGTGAGCGACCACCTGCGTCTCACCATCGGGCGATGCCGTACGGAGGTCTTGTCCGTCACCGTCCGACGTCACGATCAGCGGCGTCCCGTCGGCCAGCCAGCCAGCGACTCCGATGAGATCACGGCCGTCGACGTCGACTCCGCGCACCGATGGGTTGCGCCCGATCGCCAGGTCGATGTTGCGGCCTGAGTCCCAGCCGATCGATCGGACGCCGGGATGGTCGACACCGTCGACAGGGGTGTCCGCGCCCACCCAGGTGGATAGGCCCTCCTGGCCCGTGCCGGGCAGGTCTGTGGCGCTGCCGGGCCAGATCTTGGTCCCGGATTCGTTGCGTACGACGACTGTGCCGTCGTCACCGATGCCTGCGTGCTCCCATCTGCCTCTGGGGAGCGGCTCGGCGGTGCCGTCGGGAGCGATACGACCGGCGGCCCGATGCTCGTAGTCGGAGTCCCAGACCAGCCACTTCGAGTTCGGTGACCACGAGAAGCTCGTGACCCGGCCGTCTATCTCGAGCGGGTGCTCGGTGACCTTGCCGGACTCCAGATCGATGACGTTCAGGCTCTTGTCCTCGGTGACGTACGCCATCCGGGTGCCGTCGGCGGAGAGGCGCACGCCCTGCTCCTCCATCATGGACCAGGCCTCGCCGACGCCCGGCAGGCGCAGGCGATGGTATTTGCCGTCGACGGTGAGCACCACGGCGGATCCGCCGTCGACGACAAGGGCCTGGTCGGGGAAGGCGAGCGTCGCCCGGCCGACGGCCAGAGAGTCGGAGAGGGGAACGTACTTTTCCGGGCTTTCCGTCCAGCGGATGTCCTGCGGGATCACCGCTCGCGTCGGGCCGGGTGCGCTCGTCGAGGTGGCCGACGGGATAGCGACGACGCCGCCTGGTTCGTCTGGCGAGAGGTCGAATGTGAACGTGGCCGAGGACTGGAACAGCAGCGCCGCGACCAGGCCAGAGAGAACAACGAACATGACGACTGCCTCTGGGTTCGCCGTGCGACGGGAAGGTCGCACGGCTCGTGTGCGGCGTCGCCAACGCCAGAGTGCGACCGCGATCAGGCCTATGAACAGGTAGAACGCAGTCGTCTTCAGCCAGGGCGGCAGAAAGATGGGCGGGATACGAGAGACGGTGGGATCGGCCGCGTCAGGATCGATGAGGGCGTACGCGACGCTCACGGTGTCCACCACGCTGCCCGCGTCGTCGCACTCGATCAGCACTCTCGCGTCATCCCCCGACGTTCCCAGCTGAACGATGCGGACACCCCCGGTGTTTCCGAACGCCGTGATGAGGGGCGCGTCGCCCGCCCAACCGATCGGGCCGATCTGTGAGCCGTTCGGACGTGCGTACGTCGCCCCGCTGCCGTCCAGCGGAGCCATGCCTGCGTCGGTGACGATGTAGAGCTCGGACCCGCGGAACTGGACGGGTTCGCCTGCGCTGGCATTGATCGGGAGAGCCACTTTGGTGGCGTCTCCACTCGGCGATCGGAGTTGGACGGCGCCCGAGCCGAACCCGTCGCTGAAGGCGATGGTGCCGTCGTCGGCCACAGCCCAGGTCGACAGGTAGATGACCCGATCGACGATGCCGGCAAGGGCAGTGGCGGACGTGGTTCCGGGATCGATGACCCCGGCGACGGCGTTCCCGGGCACGTAAGACTCATCGTCCCATCGGTCCATCCGAGAACCGGCCCACAGCAGCTTCGTGCCGCCGTCGGACCACTTCAGATCGGAGACATAGACGCCGCGGTCGTCGCAGTTCGTGGCGGGGCAGGAGGACGTGGCGAGGTTCCACTCGACGACGTTGCCCGTGGTGAGATCGGCGACGCGTACGCCGCCGGGCACAGGGGCGTCCTCCGGGGCAGATCGTCCCCTGCCCCACGCCCACGCCAGCTGGCGACCGTCCGTGGAGAGGGCGAGCGGTCGATGCCCGAAGCCCTCGCCGATTCCGTTCTCCCAGTAGGGATCGAGACCGATGAAGTCGGGAAGGTCGAGCGGGTGATAGTCGCCGTCGTCGGCATCGACCACGACGGGGACTGCGGTGTTCGAGTCCTCGGCAGGCTGGACGTACGCGATCGCGCCGACCCCGATCGCCAGGTCCTGTTCCAGGTCGTCGGCGTGGGTGTAGCGGCCGTCCTCGGACTCGGCCAGCCAGGTCGGGGCGGCGTAGAGCGTGTCGGCGACGGCCAGGCCGGCGTAGCCGCGGGCCGGGTCGATCTCCGCCGAGTCACGGGTCGGGCTCAAGGCGACGGAGCCGGCGATGAAGGCGATGGCGGCGGAGATCGCGCCGATGGCGATGACGACCGAGCGGCGGTGGGCGCGTCGGCCGCGGACGAAGATGTCCGCAGGGACGTACGCCTCGGGGGCTGCCTCGGCGATCCGGTGGAGCTCGTCGCGGAGCTGCTGGTCAGTCATGGAGGAGCTCCTCGAGATGAGGCGCGAGGGTCCGCAGACGGGCGAGCGCCTTGCGGGTGGTGGACTTGACCGTGCCGGAATGGATCCCGAGGACATGGGCGGTCTGGACCTCGGTGAGGTCTTCGAAGAAACGGAGCACGAGGATCGTGCGCTGGCGCGCCGTGAGCTGGGCGAGCGCGGCGTCGAGGCTGAGTCGCAGCTCGGTGTCAGCAGAGGCGGCGGCCGACGCCTCGTACGTCTCGGTCGGGGTCTCGACCAGGCGGCGGCGACGCCACCAGGAGATGTTCTGGGTGTAGAGGATGCGGCGGACGTACGGCTCGGGGTCACCGTGGATGCGGTGCCACGACTTCGCGGCCGAGAAGAGTGCCTGCTGGACGAGGTCTTCGGCGAGGTGCGCGTCGCCGGTGAGCAGGTAGGCGGTGCGTGAGAGTGCCGGAACTCTGGAGTGTACGAAATGCTCGAACGGCCCGGGATCGAGTTCTGTGGGGGAGAACAAAAGACACGGCCTCCTTTCACCGGCTACTACGCCGGATGAGAGGAGGCCGGGTGCCTGTTGGAAGGTAAAGAATCAGGGCGTTCGGAGTGCGTGCATGGCAAGGCGGAGGAGGGAGCCGACCTTTGAGCGGAGCGGGTCGGCGACCGACGACAACGCGGCCAGGTGCGTACTCCGGGCGTCCTGATCAGCGGGCGCGGCGGGCCATGCGCTCTATGTCCATGATCACGACCGAGCGGGGCTCGAGGCGGAGCCAGCCGCGGCTGGCGAAGTCGGCCAGGGCCTTGTTGACCGTCTCGCGGGAGGCGCCGACGAGCTGGGCGAGCTCCTCCTGGGTGAGGTCGTGGTGGACGTGTACGCCGTCGTCGGCGGTGCGGCCGAAGCGGTCGGCGAGGTCGAGCAGCGCCTTCGCGACACGGCCGGGGACGTCGGAGAAGACGAGGTCGGCGACGACGTCGTTGGCCTTGCGGAGACGGCCGGCCAGCTGGGCGAGCAGGCCGCGGGCGACGACCGGGCGGCCCTCGAGCCACTTGAGCAGGTCCTCGTGGGACAGGCTCGCGAAGGCGGAGTCGGTGACCGCGGTGACGGTGGCCGAGCGGGGGCCGGGGTCGAAGAGCGAGAGCTCACCGAACATCTGGCCGGGGCCCATGATGGCGAGCAGGTTCTCGCGGCCGTCGGACGAGGTGCGGCCGAGCTTCACCTTGCCGTCGATCACGACGTACAGCTTGTCGCCGGAGTCGCCCTCGTGAAAGAGCACCTCTCCGCGGCGGAGCTTGGACTCTGCCATCGAGGCGTGCAGGGCCGTCATCGACTCGTCGTCGAGTGCGCTGAAGAGCGGTGCCTGACGGAGTACGTCGTTGTCCATTGCGGCCATTCCTCCTGGATTTTCCCCACATCCGCGGGTATTACATCGGGAATCCTATCTGTGGAACGTCTCACAAGTGCACATCACCCACCGATATGGGAAGAAAGTGCATGTATGGGGCGGTATCTGTGCTAGCCGTCACCCTGGGTCGGGTCGGCATTGTCGGTGCGGCCGCGTAGCCTTGCTGCGTGCCTGCCCAGAAGTTTGCGACTGAGACGCGCCTGGGCCTGGTGCGTCGTGCCCGTCGGATCGACCGCATCCTCGGTGAGACCTATCCGGATGCGAAGGCCGAGCTCGACTTCACCAACCCGTTCGAGTGCCTGGTCGTGACCGTGCTGAGCGCGCAGACCACGGACAAGCGGGTCAACCTGGCCTCGCCGGCCCTCTTTGCGGCCTACCCGTCCGCGAAGGAGATGGCGGCTGCGCCGCGGGAGCACCTGGAGCAGCTTGTCGGGCCGCTCGGCTTCTTCCGTGCCAAGACCGACGCCCTGCTGAAGCTGAGCGCCGTGCTCGTGGAGGAGTACGACGGGGACGTGCCCGCGCGACTGGAGCAGCTGGTGAAGCTGCCCGGTGTCGGGCGCAAGACCGCCAACGTGGTGCTCGGCAATGCCTTCGGCAAGCCGGGGATCACCGTCGACACCCACTTCGGACGGCTCTCGCGCCGCTTCGGGTGGACGACCGAGAAGGACCCGGTCAAGGTCGAGCGCGAGGTCGGCGCGCTGTTCGAGAAGCGCGACTGGACGATGCTCTCCCACCACGTGATCTGGCACGGGCGCCGGATCTGTCACGCCCAGAAGCCGGCATGCGGTGCCTGCCCGGTGGCGCAGCTGTGCCCGGCGTACGGGGAAGGTCCGACCGACCCGGTCGCCGCGGCCAAGCTGGTCCGCACGGAGGGCCGCAACTGATGGTTCGTGCCCTTGGGAGCAGAACCCGGGTCGCGACGGTAGCTGTTCTGACCGTGGCGGCGCTGGCCGTGCTCGCCGGCTGCGGCACCGAGTCGCCGGACGGCGGCGGACAGTCGGGCGCGCCGCTCGCCGACGGGAATTCCTCCTCCGAGGTGGACGTCGCCACGCCTGAGATGGTCGCCGCCAAGAAGGCCTCGGAGGTGGAGGAGTGTCGCCCTGGATCGGCGAGCGACGGTGGGCTGCCCTCGGTCGAGCTGCCGTGCCTCGGTGGTGGCGAATCGGTCGATCTCGCCTCTTTCGAGGGTCCGCTGGTGATCAATCTCTTCCAGGGCTTCTGCGCGCCCTGCAAGGAGGAGATGCCTGCCTTGCAGACGTTCCATGAGACCTACGGCGACGAGGTGCCGGTGATCGGCATCGACGTCATGGACACCGTTCCCGGGGTCGCCCTCGAGGAGGCGATCTCGCGAGGCGTGACGTTCCCGATGTACGCCGATCCTGGCGGCGAGCTGCAAGGCGGGTCGCTCACCGCGCGGGCGGTGCCGACGACGTACGTCCTGTCCTCCTCGGGTGAGGTGAAGCTGCTGCAGATGGGCGGCATGACCAGCGCGGACCAGGTCAAGGAGCTCGTCGAGGAGAAGCTGGGGATCACGCTGTGAGCGAGCGTCAGCGAGCGAACCGTTCATGTATCACGCGGCCGCGTCCGTATTCTGGCGCTTGCGCTACGGAGGTGGTCGCGTGAGCGAGCGTCAGCGAGCGAACGGTCGCGAGACCGCCGATGGGGCACGCCCGGAGTGGATCGACGAGAGCGTCGAGGCGGCTCAGCAGATCCAGGGCGAGGACATCTCGCAGTTCCTGCCGCCGGAAGACGGCA
>NZ_BMQT01000005.1:0-144016 GCF_014648255.1 Nocardioides albus
GGAGGTCTTCGCTAGGTCAACAACCGACCCGGAGTGTCACCAACCTCTTGGCTGAGTACACCTAGCGGCTCCGGCGGCTCGACCAGCGGAGGCAGGCGGGGCGGGGTCAGCCGAGGTGGAGCTGGCGGTCCGTACGCGCGAAGGTCTCGGCAGCGAGCTCGGGGTCGGCGCTGAGCTCGGGACCGGTGGCCGGGATCATCGTCTTGAGCTGGGGCTGCCAGGCGTCCCAGCGGTCGGGGAAGCAGCGGCGCAGGACGTTGACCATGATCCCCGGGGCGGTCGAGGCGCCGGGGGAGGCGCCGAGGAGGCCCGCGATGGTGCCGTCCTCGGCGGTGATGACCTCGGTGCCGAACTGGAGCACGCCGTCGGGGCGGATGACCTGCACCCGCTGGCCAGCGATGATCCGGTCCCAGTCCTTGCGGTCGGCGGCGGGGAAGAAGTCCAAGAGGTCGTCGAACTTCTTGCGCGGCGAGCGCAGCAGCTCCTTGACCAGGTAGACGGTGAGGTCCATGTTGGTCAGCCCGGCCCGCAGCATCGGCACCAGGTTGTGGGGGCGGACCGAGAGGAACAGGTCGGTGAGCGACCCGGACTTGAGGAAGCGCGGGCTCCACCCTGCGTACGGACCGAACATCAGGTGGGTCTTGCCCTCGACATAGCGGGTGTCGAGGTGGGGCACCGACATCGGCGGAGCGCCGACGGCGGCCTTGCCGTAGGCCTTGGCGCGGTGCTGGGCGACGAGCTCCGGCTTGGACGTACGCAGGAACTCACCGGAGACCGGGAAGCCGCCGAAGCCGCGGATCTCCGGGATCGCGGCCTTCTGCAGCAGCGGCAGCGCGTAGCCGCCGGCGCCGACGAAGACGAACCGTGAGCGCAGGTGGTATTTGCCGGTTTCGTTGCGGCCGTAGATGTGCCAGAAGCCGTCCATGGTCTGGTGCAGGTCGGTGACCTCGGACCCGGTCTCCAGGTCGGCGCCCTTGTCCACGAGCGTGCGGGTCAGCATCGAGGTCAGCGAGCCGAAGTCGACGTCGGTGCCGGCGTTGGTCCAGGTCGCCGCGACGGGCTCCTCGGCGAGCGACTTGGCGGAACGACCCTCGAGCAGCAGCGGCGCCCAGCCCCGGATGACCTCGGGGTCGGTGGAGAACTCCATCCCGGCGAAGAGCGGGTGGACCGACAGCGCCTCGTAGCGCTTGCGCAGGTAGTCGACGTTGTCCGCGCCCCAGACGAAGGACATGTGCGGGACGGTGTGGATGAACTTGTCGGGGTCCGGGATGCGGCCGTTCTCGACCAGGAAGGACCACAGCTGCCGGGAGAGCTGGAACTGCTCGTTGACGTTGACGGCCTTGGAGATGTCGACCGAGCCGTCGGGCTTCTGCGGGCTGTAGTTGAGCTCGCACAGCGCGGAGTGACCGGTGCCGGCGTTGTTCCACGGGCCGGAGGACTCGACGGCGAGCGAGTCGAGCCGCTCGATCATCTTGATGGACCAGCTGGGTTCCAGCTCCTGGAGGAGCACGCCCAGGGTGGCGCTCATGATGCCGCCGCCGATCAGCACTACGTCAAGAGGTTCGTCCACAGGTCTTTTGTCTCGCTTTTAGGGCCGCAATGGTTAATCGGGGTCCTTAGATCGGTCTAACTTGTGGGCAACTTCACTGCCCGCCACCCACCGGCATCCGATGGTCGAGCTGGTCGAGACCCCGGCTTTCATTGTGGCGCACCGCACATGTCGGGGGTAGTTCAGGGTGGAGTTACGCTCTGGCCGTGCCCCGCCTCTCTGACTCCCATCGCGCCTGGATCGACGAAGCCGTACGCCGCGTCGAGGCCGATGCTCAACGCTCGGCCGACACCCACCTGCATGCCGTGCCGCTCCCGGTCCGCGACGGTGCGAGCAGCGGGATCGATCTCTATCTGAAGGACGAGTCGGTCCATCCCACCGGCTCGCTGAAGCACCGCCTGGCCCGGTCGCTGTTCCTCTACGCGGTCTGCAACGGCTGGCTCCACGAGGGCTCGACGGTCGTCGAGGCGTCCTCCGGATCCACGGCGGTCTCGGAGGCTTACTTCGCCGGCCTTCTCGGACTGCCGTTCGTCGCGGTCATGCCGCGCTCGACCTCGGCGGAGAAGGTGCGCCTGATCGAGTGGCACGGCGGCCGCTGCCACTTCGTCGACCGCGCCCCCGACGTGTACGCAGAGGCTGAGCGCCTCGCCCGCGAGTGCGGAGGCCACTACATGGACCAGTTCACCTACGCCGAGCGGGCCACCGACTGGCGCGGCAACAACAACATCGCCGAGTCGATCTTCGACCAGATGTCGCAGGAGCGACACCCGGTGCCGACCTGGATCGTCGTCTCGGCAGGCACCGGCGGCACCTCGGCGACGATCGGCCGCTACCTCCACTACCGCCGCCACCCCACCAGGCTGATGGTCGCCGACCCGGAGAACTCCGCCTTCTACGGCGGCTGGGAGACGGACACCTCCGACTACGCCACCGGCATGCCGTCGCGCATCGAGGGGATCGGCCGGCCGCGCGTCGAGCCGTCCTTCGTCGGCGGGGTCGTCGACGACATGGTCCAGGTCCCCGACGCGGCGTCGATCGCGACGATGCGCTGGCTCTCGGCCCGGATGGGCCGCTCCGTCGGCCCCTCGACGGGCACCAACGTGTGGGCATCGCTGGGTGTCGTACGCGAGATGTCCGAGGCCGACACCGAGGGCAGCGTCGTCTCGCTGCTGTGCGACTCCGGGGAGCGCTACCGCTCCTCCTACTACGACGACGCCTGGGTGGCCGAGAAGGGCATCGACCTCGCTCCGTACGCCGCGGCCCTGGCCGACTACGAGCGCACCGGTGTCCTCGTCGACCCGTCGTGACGCGCCCAGGTCCGTAGCCCGAGCGTGAGCAACGCCCAGATCCCTGCGACCAGCAGGATCTCGTTGAGGATGTAGACGGGCCACGGACCGAGGAGATCGAGCATCGAGGCCGATTCCGGCTTGTAGCGCAGGTAGCCGTAGTTGGCGTCGACGACGAGATTGAGGACGTACGCCGCGGCGGCCCACCCCGCCGTGGTCGCGACCACCCGGCCGTAGTCGGCCCAGGTCGGAAGCAGCTTGAGCCCGAAGACCAGGTAGACCGCGGCGAGCACGATCATCAGGTGCAGCCCCCAGAACGTGAAGTAGCTGACGTCCGGGATGTCCTTCACGTCCGGTGTGAGCACGCCCTGGGTGGTCAGCGTCAGGCCCCAGAAGCAGGTCAGCGCGGTCGGGTAGGGGTGGTGGGTCCACAGCGCGATCGCGGCGGCGATCGCAGCCAGGTCGCACAGATGGATCGGCAGATCGATGAAGAGATCGAAGTCGGTGACCCACTCGTGGGCCTGCAGCGGGATCGTCGTGAGCGGGATCGTGAGCGCGAAACCCCGGGAGAATCTCGACGGCTTCACCTCGGACCGCTGCTGCCTGCCCAGCCAGAGCATGGCCACGATCCCCGCTGTGAGCAGGGACAACGGCACCAGATGGGTCAGACCGTAAGCCTGCATATCGGAAGTCTGACGGGGTTCTCGAAAAAATTCTTCTGAACCCGCGTCATGGATCCGGGGGTGGCCCGTTTCATCGGCGTGAAGGTCGTCCACCGGTGGGGGGTGGACGACCTCACAGGATCGCGGATGTCCCTCTGAATGCGCACTGCGGGGGTGGTGTGCAAGCAGGGGGACGCCTCGCTTTTCGGCGCATCAGCGGGCGGTCCCGGTCACAGCGGTCGCGTAGAGGTCGTCGTCGTGATGGATCTCCGCGATGAGCCCTTGCGCCCGCATCAGGTCTGCCGTGACAGGCGCCTGTTCCTGGCTGGCCTCGATGACGAGTACGCCGCCGGGGGCCAGATGCTTCGGCGCCTGCTCGATGACGCGGCGCTGGATGTCGAGCCCGTCCACGCCGCCGTCGAGCGCCACCCGGTGCTCGTGGTCGCGCGCCTCCGGTGGCATGTCCGCGATCCGCTCGGTAGGGACGTACGGCGCGTTCGCCACCACGACGTCAAACGCGAGCCCCTGCGGTAGCGGCGAGAAGAGATCGCCGAGCAGAACGTTCGAAGACAAGTTGGCCTGAGCACATTCCACCGCAGCCGGATCGATATCAGTAGCCCAAACCTCAGCAGGCCCGACTCGTAGAGCAAGCGCGGCCGCAAGCGCCCCAGTCCCACACCCGATATCCACGATCCGGGGTGTGCTGCCAGGAGTGCGCTGGAGCGCACTCTCGGCAGCACACGACGCCAGTTCCAACAACAACCTCGAGCGTTGTCTTGGGACGAATACGCCGGGGGCCACCTTGATTCTCATGCCGTCGAACTCGGCCCAGCCCAGGATCAGCTCCAGTGGCTCACCGGCCTCGCGGCGTACGACCATCTCCTCTCGCTCCTGCGCGGAGACGGGCTCGGCCTCGAGCAGGGCGGCCTCGTCCTCGGCGAAGACACAGCCGGCGGCGCGGAGGCGGGCGACGAGCCCCGGATCGGGAGATGTGGAGGTCATTGGAGAAGATTGGCACGTGGACGCCGTGACTCTGATCGGATTTATCGTGGCCGGGTATGCCGCGTTCGTCACGATCGCGGCCGTGCTCGGTGTGGCGCTCAGGGCGCCGCGGCCGAAGTGGCTGGACCAGGTGGCGTGGATGCTGGAGATCCTGGCGGTCGTGCTCGCCATCGGGGCGCTGGCGGCCTGGTCGGGGGGACGCAAGCCGGAGTCGCTGTCGACTTTCCTGGGCTACCTCGGCGCACTGGTGTGCCTGATGCCGCTGGCGCTGCAGACGATGCGCGAGGACCGCTCGACGTGGTCCTCGGGGGTGGTCGCGGCGGCTGCCCTGGCGACCGGGGTCGTGGCCGTACGCGTCATGATGGTCCGGTGATCGCGACCGCACCTGCCAAGACTCGTTCCGGTCCGCATCTGGTCCTGCTGACGGTCTACGCGATCTTCGCGCTCGCCGCCGGCGCTCGATCGCTGGTGCAGGTCTTCACCCGTTTCAACGAGGCCCCGATCGCCTACTCGCTCTCGGTGGTCGCCGCGGCGACGTACGTGGCGGGCTGGTTCGCGATCCGCCGCGCGGCTGCTGGGTCGGAGGGCTTCGCGAAGATCATGCTCTGGCTCGAGCTGGCCGGCGTGGTCGTCGTCGGTGTCCTGTCCTTGGCCGTGCCGTCCTGGTTCCCGGATGACTCGGTATGGTCGAAGTTCGGGAGCGGATACGGATTCGTTCCTGCCCTGTTGCCGATCCTGGGCCTGCTCTGGCTCTGGAAGGTCAACCCGAAGGAGACGGATGAGTCAGTCGACAGCCACCGCGATCTCGCCTGACTCGGGGGAGCACTGGTCCGCTCCGGGCGCGTGGACGGTCGCCGACGGCGTGCACCGGATCCCGCTGCCGCTGCCGATGGACGGGCTCAAGGCGGTCAACATCTACGTCCTCGAGGGCGACGACGGGCTCTCGCTGGTCGACGGTGGCTGGGCGATCACCGAGGGACGTACGGCGCTCGAGGCCGGACTGAAGAAGCTGGGCTTCGAGTTCGGCGACATCCGGCGTTTCCTGGTCACCCACGTGCATCGTGACCACTACACGCTCGCCTCGGTGCTCGGTCAGGAGTTCGGCGCGGACGTGCTGCTCGGCGCCGGCGACCGCCCCACCCTCGAGCTCACCAACGGCGACCTCGACGGCTGGGTCTCGACCGACCGGCTGCTCGCCTACGCGGGCGCCCACGACTTGGCGGCGAAGTGGGCTGCCAACCCGCCGCCCGCGCCCGATCTGTCTCACTGGCGGATGCCCGACCGCTGGCTCGAGGGCGACGTACGCCTGGACGTGGCCGGCCGCGATCTCGACGCGGTGCACACGCCTGGGCACACCCAGGGCCACTACGTCTATGCCGATCTGGCCGGCTCGGTCCTGTTCGCCGGCGACCATGTGCTGCCGACGATCACGCCGTCGATCGGCTTCGAGCCGGTGCCGGTCATCGACCCGCTGGGCGACTTCATGGCCTCCCTGACCAAGGTCCGGACCCTGCCTGACCTGCGGCTTCTCCCCGCTCACGGGCCGGTCGCCTCGTCGTCGCACACCCGCGTCGACGAGCTCCTGGCCCATCACGAGTCGCGCCTGGCCCAGTCGCTGGCGTCCTTGCGCGCCGGTCGGCGCTCAGCGCTCGAGGTCGCCAACGACCTCGGCTGGACCCGTCACGAGCGCGCCTTCGCCGAGCTCGACTACTTCAACGCCGGCCTCGCGGTCATGGAGACCAAGGCTCACCTCGAGCTGCTGGTCGCCCGCGGTCAGGCGACCCGCGAGGAGACCGAGGCGTGCGTGCTCTTCGCCGCTATCGGCTGAGGCGCATCGGGGTGTGCGGGATGCCGTCCTCGAGGAACTCCTCGCCGTCCTTCACGAACCCGAACTTGGCGTACCAGCCGGCCAGGGGGGACTGAGCGTCGAGGACGATGTCGCGGTCGGTGACGGCCTCGACGGCGGCCTTCATGATCACGTCGGCCAGGCCCTGGCCACGGTGGGAGGGGGCGAGGACGACGCGGCCGATCCGCCACACGTCACCGTCGTCGAGGATGCGGGCGGTCCCGGCGAGATCGTCGCTGTCGGTCAGTACCACGTGACGCGTCCCGGGCTCGAGGTCGCGGCCGTCCAGGTCTAGGTAGGGGCAGTCCTGCTCGACGACGAACACCTGCTGGCGCAGCCGCCACAAGGCGTACGCGGTCTTCGGGGGGAGTTGATCGAAAGCGAGGATCTCGATGACCATGCATGTATTATGCATGCATGGTGGCGATGCAGATCAGAGACGTGCCCGAGCCGGCCCGCGACGCATTGGCGAGGCGAGCGCAGGCCAAGGGGCAGAGCCTGCAGGCATACCTTCGCGAGATGGTCCTTCGGGAGGCTGCCTTCGCGAACAACCTCGACGTCCTTGACGAGGTTGCCGAATGGCGCACGGGTGGCGAGGCGACCCTCGACGACGTTCTGGCGGCGCGAGACGACGCTCGGCGCGACGTCGGCTGATGATCGTCGTCGACGCGTCGGTGGTGGCGCTGACATTCCTGGACCCAGCCACGGAACCGAGGGCGGTCCAGGCGCTCGAGGAGATGCGGGCAGACCCCGCTTGGTTGGTGCCCGCGCACTGGCATGTGGAGGTGCTGTCGACGGTGCGCGGTCTGCTGCTGGGTGGCAAGATCGACAAGGAGAAGGCAGACCGCGCGGCCGCCGCTATCCAGCAGATGACGGTTGCGGTGACGCCCAGCGGCCCGCTGATGCCGCGGATGTGGGAGCTCCGAAACAACCTGTCGACCTACGACGCTGCCTACGTCGCCACCGCGGAGAGCCACCACATCACCTTGGTCACCGCTGACGTACGAATCGAGAAGGCGGGAGTTGCGCGCTGTCCGGTTCGGGTGGTCGGCTGAAGGCCTCCGCGCTGGGGCGAGTAGTGTTGGCGGGAACAGACAGGGGAGGCCGGAAGGCCTGAGAGTGCGGCGAACAGCGCCGCAGACCCTCCGAACCTGCTCCGGTTGATACCGGCGAAGGGAGTCAGAGAATGCGCATGCGTACGCCTGCCATCGCTGCCACTGCTATCTCGGCACTGCTGCTGTCCGCATGCGGAGGTTCGCCCGCTGAGCCGGATGCCGAGAAGTCGAGCGGCTCCGACGAGAAGACGGTCGTGCTGCTGACCCACGACAGCTTCACGCTGCCGAAGGAGGTGCTGGCCGAGTTCACCGAGAAGACCGGCTACACCGCCGAGATCCGGCACGCGGGCGACGGTGGCGAGCTGACCACCAAGATCGCCTTGGACACCGGCAACCCCGACGGCGACGCGGTCTTCGGCGTGGACAACACATTCGCCAGCCGGGCGATCGACCAGGGGGCGCTGGAGGCGTACACGCCTTCGGAGGTGCCCGCGGGCGTCGACGAGTTCAACCTGCCGGGCGACGAGGAGCACCACCTCACGCCGGTCGACAACGGCAGCGTGTGCGTCAACATCGACACCGAGTGGTTCGCCGCGAAGAAGCTGACGCCGCCGGAGTCGCTCGACGACCTGGCCGAGCCTGCGTACAAGGACCTCTTCGTGACCCCGGGCGCGGCGACCTCGACGCCGGGGATGGCGTTCCTGCTGGCGACCGTCGCCGAGTACGGCGAGGAGGGCTGGGCGGACTACTGGGGCAAGCTGATGGACAACGGCACCAAGGTCGTCGACGGCTGGGGCCAGGCCTACTACTCCGACTTCACCCAGGGCGGCGGCAAGGGGACGCGGCCGATCGTCGTGTCGTACGACTCCTCGCCGGCCTTCACCGTCAAGGACGGCAAGAGCTCGACCAAGGCGCTGCTGGACACCTGCTTCCGGCAGGTCGAGTACGCCGGCGTGCTCAAGGGCGCCGACCACCCCGAGGGCGCCCAGGCGCTGATCGACTTCATGCTCTCCGACAGCGTGCAGGGGGCGCTGCCGGAGAGCATGTACGTCTTCCCCGTCTCCTCGAGCGTCGAACTGCCGGCCGACTGGGCGAAGTTCGCCCAGCAGCCGACCTCGCCGCTCGCCGTCGAGCCGGAGGAGATCGAGAAGAATCGTGAGGCCTGGCTGGCGACCTGGAGCGACACGATCGCGAAGTGACTGTGTTGGTCTCGCCACGAGTTCGCTCGTACCTCGCGAGCTCGGCTCGACCAGCCGTGCTGGTCGCCCTCGCCGCCCTCCCGGTGGCGGTGCTGGCGGTCTTCTTCGTCCTGCCGGTCACCGGGATGGTGCAGCGTGGCCTCTTCGCCTCGGGTTCGTTCGACCCTGCGGTCGCGATCCGGGTGCTGCAGCGATCGGAGGTCCAGCGGGCGCTCTGGTTCACGCTGTGGTCCTCGGGGTTGGCGACGGTGCTGAGCGTGGCGCTGGGGCTGCCGGCCGCCTTCGCTCTCCACCGGCTGAGCTTTCCGCTGCAGCGAGTCATCCGAGCAGGGCTGCTGGTGCCGTTCGTACTTCCCACCGTCGTCGTCGGGGTCGCCTTCCGCGAGCTCATCGGTGAGGCCGGGTTGCTGGCCGGGCTGGGGCTCGACGGCACCCCGACCGCGATCATCCTGGGCCTGGTCTTCTTCAACGCCTCGGTCGTGATCCGGGCGGTCGGGGCGGCGTGGGAGTCGCTCGACCCGCGGCCGGGGGAGGCCGCTGCCGCGCTGGGGGCAGGGCCCGCGCGGGTCTTCTGGACGATCACGCTGCCTGCGCTGCGCCCGGCGATCGTCTCCGCGGCGTCGGTGGTCTTCCTGTTCTGTGCCACCGCGTTCGGGATCGTGCTCACCCTCGGCGGGGTGCGCTACAACAGCATCGAGACCGAGATCTACAAGCTCACCTTCACCCTGTTCGACCTTCCCGGTGCCGCGGTGCTGTCGGTGCTGCAGCTGTTGGTCGTCATCGGGTTGCTGGTTGTGGCCGGCCGACTGCGTTCGGTGCCGGATCCTGCGCAGTCACGGGTCGTCGTACGCCGCCGGCGGGTCTCGCTGCGGGACCTACCGGTCCTGCTGTCGACGTCGGTGCTCGTCCTGCTGGTCGCCGGGCCACTGCTGGCGCTGTTGCTCGGGTCGCTGCGGGTCGATGACCGGTGGAGCCTGGGGAACTACGCCGCTCTGCAGACGCCCGGGTTTGACCCGCCGTTGCCGGTCCCGGTCACCACCGCGCTGATGACGTCGCTGGCGGTCGCGGTGCAGGCGTCAGTGATCGCGCTCGTGCTCGGGCTGCTGGTGGCGTTCGCCGTGACCCGGCGGTCGCAGACCCGGGCCGAACGGCGGGTGCGGGGCGTCCTCGACGGACTCTTCATGGTGCCGCTCGGGGTCAGCGCGGTCACGTTGGGCCTCGGGCTCTATCTGACCCTCGGGTCGGGCGCGCTCGACTTCCGCGACGAGCCCTGGCTGGTCCCGCTGGCGCAGGCTCTGGTCGCGCTGCCACTGGTCGTACGCACCCTCGTGCCGGTCCTCGCGTCGGTCGACGATCGCCTGCGCCAGGCCGCAGCCGGGCTCGGGGCGGGGCCGCTGCGCGCGGTCATGACCGTCGACGTACCTGCCGTCTGGAAGCCGCTCCTCGCCTCCGCGGGCTTCGCGTTCGCGGCGTCGCTGGGGGAGTTCGGCGCGACGTCCTTCCTCGTCCGCGAGGAGCGCCCCACCCTCCCGGTCGTCATCCTCCGGCTGTTGTCCCGCCCCGGCTCCGACAACTACGGCATGGCCCTCGCCGCCGCCTGCGTCCTCGCCGCCACCACCGCCGCGGTCATGCTCCTCGTCGAGCGTCTCCGTGTCCCGTCGATCGGAGCACTGTGAACCCACGCCGAGAAGTCACTCGCGTCGGCCGAAGCGTCACGTACGTCGGTCGAGACGTCACGTACGTCGGTCGAGACGTCACTCGCGTCGGCCGAGATGGCACGCCGGTGCCATCTCGGCCGACGGGGCTGACGCTTCGGCCGACCGGAGTGACGCTTCGGCAGGATCGAGGTTGCGATGCTGTCGCTGCGTGAGGTGTCGGTGGCGTACGACGGGAAGGGCGCCGTCGAGGACGTCAGCCTGGAGCTGGCCGACGGGGAGGTGCTGGCGCTGCTCGGGCCGTCGGGGTCGGGGAAGTCCACCCTGCTGCGGGCGGTGGCCGGACTGGAGCCGGCGACGGGGACGATCAGCTGGGACGGGCGGGACCTGCGCGGGGTGCCGACGCACAAGCGCGGGTTCGCGCTGATGTTCCAGGACGGCCAGCTGTTCTCGCACCTGACCGTCGCGAACAACGTCGCCTACCCGATGCGGCTGCGCCGGATTCCGGGCGCCGAACGTGGGAAGCGGGTCGTCGACCTGCTGGAGCTCGTCGGCCTGGGCGGTTATCAGGACCGTCTTCCCGGCACGCTCAGCGGCGGCGAACGGCAGCGGGTCGCGCTCGCGCGGGCGCTCGCGGTCGAACCCCGGCTGCTGCTCCTCGACGAGCCGCTCTCCGCCCTCGACGCCGGGCTGCGGGAACGGCTCGCGGGCGACCTGCGGCGGATCCTGCACGAGGCCGGCACCACTGCGCTGATGGTCACCCACGACCAGGAGGAGGCGTTCGCGGTGGCCGACCGGATCGCGCTGCTACGTGACGGGCGTCTGGTGCAGGAAGGATCCCTGCAGGACGTGTGGGCGCGGCCGGTCGACACCTGGTCGGCCCTGTTCCTCGGCTATGCCCGCGTGCTCGAGGGGCCGGCGGCGTACACGGTCCTGAAGGCCGCCAGGATGGATCCGGCCGGAGCGGTGGCGTTGCGCCGCTCAGCCTTCGTCGTCGACCCGGCCGGTCCGCTCACCGGCACCGTGGTCTCGGCCAGGGCTACGCCGGAGCAGCATCGGCTCGTCGTACGTCTCGACGGTGTGGGTGAGGGCGTCGGTGAGGTGGACGCTGTCGCCGACTCGGCACCGGCTCCCGGGGAGGCGGTCGGGCTGAGGGTCGAGCCGAACCGGCTGGCCATCCCCGGATCGAGCTCCCCGGCGCAGGATGTCCAGGAATGGGCAGAGCCACCCCCGGCCACTTAGAATTAACGGCTATGTATCGCCGCGCTCAGATCTTCCTCGTCAGCAGCGCGCTGATCTTCGGTCTGATCGCAGTCGTGACCGCGCAGATCGTCGACAAGCGCATGCTCGACCCGGAGGGCTTCCTCGGACCGTCCTGGCTCCGGCTTCCCCTCCTGGTCGGAGCCGCCATCCTCGTCGACCTGGTGCCGCGTACGCTGTGGCAGGCGAAGTTCAAGTGGAAGGCAATGGGCCCCATCTTCAAGGAGCGGGTCCGCACCCACTGGACCCGTGAGCGGCTGACGCTCGTGGCGATGGGCATCGTCTGCTTCTACCTGGTCTACGTCTGCTACCGGAACCTCAAGTCGTTCCTGCCGTTCGTGGTCCCGGAGACCTACGAGTTCGACCACGAGCTGCACCTGATCGACAAGGCGGTGCTCTTCGGCGCCGACCCGGCGATCCTGCTCCACGACCTTCTCGGCACCGGCTGGGTCGCCTGGTTCCTCTCCTACATCTACATGTGGTTCCTGCCGCTGGTGCCGTTCGCGGTCGCCGGCTGGCTGGTGTGGTCGCGCAACCTCGCCTACGGCTACTGGTTCGTGTGCTCCCAGTGCATCGCCTGGATCCTCGGCACCGTCTCGTACTACTGCCTGCCGACTGTCGGCCCCGGCCTTCAATATCCGTATCTCTATGCTGACCTGCCCGAGACACCAGCGAGCACACTGATGGAATCGCTGGTCTTCACCAGGCAGCATGTCCTCTTCGACGTCGACGCCAACGTGGTGCAGTCGGTCGGTGGCTTCGCCTCGCTGCACTGTGGCATCACGCTGCTGATGGCGCTGATGATCCAGGCCACGATCAACAATAAGATCGCCCGCTGGGCCGGCTGGATCAACTTCGGGATCACCGTCGTCGCGACCATCTACTTCGGTTGGCACTACCTCGCCGACGACATCGCGGGCTGCATGATCGCGCTCGTCGCCTACTACCTCGGCGGCCTGGTGGCCAACCAGAAGTTCCAGCGCAAGGGCGTACGTCGGCTCGTCTCGGAGTCCGACGAGATCGCCGACCGCGAGGCGAAGGTCGCCCACGAGCTGACCTGATCCGGGTGTGGTCGGGCATAGGGTGGCGACGTGAACGCCATCGATGCCGCATCACTGACTTCACTTCTCGACGGGCGCTACGCCGAAGTCCGGCAGGACGTACGCAGAGCGCTGGCCGAGCGGGCCGACTTCCTCGACGAGGTCGAGGAGATGCCCCGCGCGGAGTATCGCGAACGGGTCCGGGAGGTGCTCCTCGACGTCTCCGCGACCGGTCTGACCGGGCTCGGGTTCCCGAAGGAGTACGGCGGTGACGGTGACGTCGGCGCCTCCATCGCCGCCTTCGAGGAGATGGCCGCAGGCGACCTGTCGCTGCTGGTGAAGTCGGGGGTGCAGTTCGGGCTCTTCGGCGGCGCGATCCTGCAGCTGGGGACGGCCCGTCACCACGACCGCTACCTCGCCGACGTCGTCGCCGGTCGGCTGCTCGGCTGCTTCGCGATGACCGAGCACGGTCACGGCTCCAACGTGGCCGCGGTGGCGACGGTGGCCACCTACGACCCGGCCACCCAGGAGTTCGTCATCGAGACGACCCGGGAGGATGCGTACAAGGACTACATCGGCAACGCCGCGGCCCACGGCGAGCTCGCCGTCGTCTTCGCACAGCTGGTGGTCGGGGGTGAGGAGCGCGGGGTGCACGCTCTCGTGGTGCCGATCCGGGTCGCCGGCGTGGCCGCTCCTGGGGTGCGGATCGAGGACGACGGGCCCAAGATGGGGCTCAACGGCGTCGACAACGGACGGCTGTGGTTCTCGGGCGTGCGGGTGCCGCGTACGTCTCTCCTGAACCGCTTCGCGGACGTCACCGAGTCCGGCGAGTACGTCTCCGAGATCGAGTCGGCCGGGCGGCGCTTCTTCACCATGCTCGGCACGCTCGTGCAGGGTCGCGTCTCGGTCGGTGGGGCCGCGATCCGGACCTCGGAGGTCGCGCTGACGATCGCGGTCCGCTACGCGCTGCGGCGCCGACAGTTCGAGGCGTCTGCGGAGGCGGAGGAGTCACTGCTCCTCGACTATGGCCAGCACCAGCGACGGCTGCTGCCGCTGGTCGCACGGACCTACGCGCTGCGCTTCGCGCAGGAGGTCGTACGCGACGACCTGCACGACGTCTTCTCCGGCGTCGCAACCTCGGAGCACGCCCGGCGTGAGCTCGAGTCGCGAGCCGCCGGCACCAAGGCGCTGGCGACCTGGCACGCGACCCGGACGATCCAGGAGTGCCGGGAGGCGTGTGGAGGGGCGGGCTACCTGGCAGTGAACCGGTTCGCTGCGCTGAAGGCCGACACGGACGTCTTCACGACCTTCGAAGGTGACAACACGGTGCTCCTGCAGCTGGTCGCCAAGGGGTTGCTCACCGGCTACTCGAGCGAGTTCGAGGAGATGGACCAGCTGGACCTGGTCCGCTTCGTCGCCGGTCTCGCCGTCGAGACGGTTCTGGAGCGGACCGCCGTGCACAAGCTGCTCGAACGCGTCCGCGACGTGGTGCCGATCGCGGGCGAGCGGGAGCCGGACATCCTCGACTCCGACTACCACCTGGCCATGCTGCGCTTCCGCGAGGAGCACATGCTCGCCGGCGTCGCCCGGCGCCTGCAGTCCGGGTTGAAGGACGGACGCGAGCCCGGGGAGGTCTTCTCGACCGTGCAGGACCATGTCATCGGGGTCGCTCACGCGCACGTGGAGCGGCTGATCCACGAGGCGTTCTGGGAGAAGGTGCGCGGGATTCCGTCGGGTGTCGTACGCGACCTGATGGACACCCTCTGCGACCTCAGCGCGCTCTCGGTGATCGAGGCCGACCGGGCCTGGTTCATGGAGCACGGCCGCCTCTCCTCCGAGCGCTCCAAGGCCATCACCGCCGAGGTCAACCGCCTCTGCCGCGAGCTTCGCCCCCACGCGCGGCTGCTCGTCGACGGGTTCGGGGTGCCGGATGAGCTGCTGCGGGCGAAGGATCTGCTGGGCTGAGGCGTGCGGCGGCAGGGTGGGATGTTCACCGAGGTAACTCGGTCGGGGGTCACTTGCTTCGTGGAGTTCCGCGAAGGCAGTGTGCGCTCGCTGAGTTACCTCGGTGAGCATCCGCCGGCGCAGCATGGGTGACATGGGCCGCTGACTCTCCACAGGTGGCGCCGGGGAGAGGGTGCGGCTCGCCGGCAGAACGTCGTCTGGTGGTTGACTGGCCACGTGGCCAGGCTGATCCTCATCAACGGAATGCCCGGAGTGGGAAAGTCGACGCTCGCCAGGCGCCTTGCGGCCGACCACCCCGGCATGCTGGTGTGCGACGTCGACCTGCTGCGCACGTTCGTCAGCGGGTGGAGAGACGACTTCATCGATGCTGGCGCTCGGATCCGCCCTGCGGCACTGGGGCTGATCCGCGGCTACCTCGAGGAGTCTGGCGACGTCGTGCTGCCACAGCTGTTCGCCCGAGTCAGCGAGCTCCAACGCTTCGAGAGGGCGGCGCACGAGGTGGGTGCGGAGTTCGTGGAGGTCATGCTCGAGGCCGTCGAGGAAGATGCTCTGGTTCGCTTCCACAGGCGCGACGACGGCAACGACCCATGGCACCCGATCGTGAGGGAGATCGTGGCGGAGTCCGGTGGAGACGAGCACCTGCGCGCCTACGCCTCCAAGCTCACCGAACTGGTAGCGCAACGCCCCGCGACGAAATTTGTCCCGAGCGTCGCGGATGAGGTCGACGCGACGTACGCCTCGTTGCGCGCCGCGCTCGGTGGATGCTGACCGAGTTATCTCGGTGAACCAACACTTCCTTCGTGGAACTCCGCGAAGGAAGTGCGCCTTGACCGAGTTACCTCGGTCAGCATCCGCACCCCGACCGAGTTACCTCGGTCAGCGAGCAACGGACTCAGTGAGCGGTGTTCTTGAACCGGTCGATCGAAGCGGCGATCTCCGCCTCCGCGGCGGCACGGCCGACCCAGTCGGAGCCCTTGACGGTCTTGCCGGGCTCCAGGTCCTTGTAGTGCTCGAAGAAGTGCTTGATCTCGTTGAGCGTCCACTCGTCGACGTCGCCGAGGTCCTGGATGTGGTCGAAGCGGGGGTCGCAGGGGACGCAGAGGACCTTCTCGTCCTGGCCCTTCTCGTCCTCCATGACGTACATCGCGACGGGGCGGGACTCGACCAGCACCCCAGGGAACAAGGGATACGGGGTCAGGACCAGCGCGTCGAGCGGGTCGCCATCCCCACCGAGGGTGTCTTCGATGTAGCCGTAGTCTGCGGGGTACATCATGGAGGTGAACAGCACGCGGTCGAGTCGAAGCCGGTTCGACTCGTGGTCCACCTCGTACTTGTTGCGGGATCCCTTGGGGACCTCGATCAGTACGTCGAACTCCTGCGTCACTTCTCTGCCTCCAGACAAACCCAAAACGGAATGCCGGACAGTCTGACATCGATCAGCGTCAGATCCGGCATCGAGGAGGATATCCGTGGAGCCACAGAGCGAGCCGAAGTGGCCCTCCGAGGAGCCGGAGGGACGCGGGAAGCTGGTGGTCGTGGTGCCGCTGGTGCTCGCGCTCCTGGTCGGAGCGGCGGCAGCGGCGTACGCCTTGGGATGGGTGCGCTACGCCGGCGGCAACGTCGCGCCGACCCCGCCGCCGGCGCCGCTGAACATCGCCACCGTCAGCCCCGCGGCGGTGGCGGGCGAGCAGACGAGGGCCCCGGGAAGGCCTGATCAGGCCGCGCTGGAGCAGGTGATGCGGGAGATGGTCCGCGACAAGCGGCTCGGCAAGCACCTGAAGGCCGCGATCGCACCGCTCGAGGGCGCCCCGCTGGTCACTCACGGCACGGGCGCGGCGACCCCGGCCAGCGTCACGAAGGTGCTGACCAGCGTGGCGGTGCTGGAGGCGTACGGTCCGGAGCGCCGGTTCGAGACCAGCACGACGCTCCAGGGGAGGACCGTCACCCTCGTCGGGGGTGGTGACGCATCTCTCAGCAGCGGCGACCTCGACACCCTCGCAGCCACGACCGCCCGCGAGCTCGGCTCGACGAAGACGGTCAGCCTCGCCTACGACGACAGCCTCTTCGAAGGCCCGACAGTGAGTCCGACCTGGCGACGCATCTACCTGGGTGAAGAGGTCGGCGGGATCACCGCGCTGCTGGTCGACCACGGCGGCTCACAGGCCAGGGGCTACAGCCAGGACCCCTCTTTGCAGGCCGCCACCCAGTTCAAGAAGGCCCTGGCGAAGCACGGCGTCAAGGTCGTCGGCAAGCCGATCAGAGGGACGAAGGCAGGAGCCCAGCTCGCCGTGCACCGGGGCGACACTCTGCGCGAGATCGTCGAATACACGTTGGAGTACAGCGACAACCAGCTCGCCGAGGTGCTCGCCCGCCACGTCGGTCTCGCGGCCGGGAACCCGACGTTCGACGGCTCCACCGCAGCGATCACGGACACGCTGAAGGAGCTCGGCATCGACACCACCGGCCTGGTCCTTCTCGACGGGTCCGGTCTCTCCCGGCAGAACCGGATCCCGCCGGCGCTCCTGGTGAGCACGCTCCAGACCGCAGCCAGCCCCGACCGTCCCGAGCTCGCACCGACGACGACCGGCCTTCCGGTCGCCGGCTGGATCGGCTCGCTCTCACGGCGGTTCGTCTTCGACGCCGAACCCGGCCGAGGCCGGGTCAGGGCCAAGACCGGCACCCTCAGCGGGGTCTCCGGGCTGTCGGGCATCGCGATCGACTCCCGCGGCACCCCGTTCGTCGTCGTACTCATGGCCGACGGGTTCAAACCCGAGGAGACCCTGGACGTACGCGACGCCCTCGACGACGCGATGACGGCGGTCGCGACGTGTCGATGCTCGGCATAGACAGCGCACGTGGGTCGGGTCGGCTACGGTCGTACGCATGACCCATCGTGCTGAGGACCCCAGGCCCGCTGGAGCAACCATGGTCGACTGGGACCTGGCCGTACGTCTCGGCGCGAAGGTCGCCGGCGACGGTCCGATCGTCTCGCGTGACGAGGCCAGGGAAGCCGTCGAGGAGCTGCGCGCCGACGCTGCCAAGGCGACCGAGTTCGTGCGCGCCTTCACCGGTCTGGACGCGCCCCGCGACACCGCGCCGGTCCTGGTGGTCGACCGCCGGGGCTGGATCCAGGCCAACGCCGACACCTTCGCGACGGTGATCTCGCCGGTCGTCGATCGGATCACGGCGAAGCGCGCGCCCGGAGCACTCACCCAGGCGGTCGGCTCCAAGGTCAGTGCCGCCGAGGTCGGCGGTCTGCTCGGGTTCATGTCCTCGAAGATCCTCGGTCAGTTCGACCCGTTCTTCGAGCCGTCGGGCCGGCTGCTGCTGGTCGCGCCCAACGCGGTCCACGTCGAGCGCGAGCTCGGGCTGGACCCGACCGACTTCCGGCTGTGGGTCTGCCTCCACGAGGAGACCCACCGCGTCCAGTTCACCGCGAGCCCATGGATGCGCGACCACCTCTTCGCCCAGATCGAGGGCCTCTCCGACGCGATGGATCCCTCCTCGATCTTCGACGGCGGGCTGCAGCGCGTCACCGATGCGCTCAAGGGCAACGGCAGCATCGTGGACGCGTTCGCCAAGCCCGAGCAGAAGGAGATCATCGACCGGGTCACCGGGATGATGTCGCTGCTCGAGGGCCACGCCGACGTGGTCATGGACGATGTCGGCCCCGGCGTGATCCCGAGCGTCACCACGATCCGCAAGGCCTTCAACAAGCGCCGCCAGGGCATCGGCGTGCTCGACCGCGTGCTCCGCCGTCTCCTCGGCCTGGAGGCCAAGATGGCCCAGTACCGCGACGGCGCGAAGTTCGTACGCCACGTGGTCGACCGGGTCGGCATGGAGGAGTTCAACGCCGTCTTCGCCGGCCCCGAGAACCTCCCGACCAAGGCCGAGATCGTCGAGCCGGACGCCTGGGTGACCCGCGTCCTGTGACGGCGTCGGCGGGGGCGACGTTCATCTAGGTATGTAGCCGATCCGTCACTTCCCATGCGGAGTTCCACGAGGGATGTGACGGTTGGTCTGCATACCTAGACGAACATCCACCCGGCTAGGCTGGCAGCGTGAGCCTGCACCCATCAGTCGCGGCGGTACGTCGGCCGGTGCGGGCGAGCCTCGCGGAGCTGCAGCCTGGGGACAAGATCGTCGTGGCCTGTTCCGGAGGCGCAGACTCACTGGCGCTTGCCTCGGCGGCGATCTTCGAAGGTCACAAGCTGGGCCTGTACGTCATTGGCGCCACGGTCGACCACGGCATGCAGCGTGGCAGCGAGGTGCAGGCGGCCAAGGTCATCGCTCAGCTTGCCGAGATGGGCGTGGACGAGACGGTCACCGCGACGGTCGAGGTCAAGACCGACGGTGACGGCCCCGAGGCAGCGGCACGACAGGCCCGCTACGCGGTCCTCGACCAGCTCGCCGAGCGCCTCGGCGCGAGCGTGATCCTGCTCGGCCACACCCGCGACGACCAGGCCGAGACCGTACTGCTCGGCCTGACCAGGGGATCGGGCGCCCGCAGCCTCTCCGGGATGCGAGCCAGCTTCGACCGCTATCGGAGACCGCTCCTGACGACAACGAGGATCGACACCGAGACGGCTTGCCAGGTCGAGGGCCTCGACGTCTGGCACGACCCGCACAACCGCGACTTCGCCTACACCCGCGCTCGCATCCGCCACCGAGTCCTGCCGACGCTCGAGGAGGACCTCGGCCCGGGGGTCGCCGACGCGCTGGCCCGCACCGCCGAGCAGCTCCGCGAGGACGCCGACTTCATCGACGACATCGCCGAGGCGATGCACCGAGAGCTCGACGGGACCCTCCCGGTCGAGACCCTCGCCGGGTATCCGTCCGCCGTCCGAACGAGGGTCCTCCGGATCGCGGCGCTCGAAGCCGGCAGCCCGCCCGCAGAGCTCTCCCGTGAGCACGTCAAGGCCGTCGACGAGCTGATCACCGGCTGGCGCGGCCAGCGGTGGATCGACCTCCCAGGACACCTGCGGGCGAAGCGTACGAACGGTCTGATCGCCTTCGAATCGGGACCGTTCACGCCGAGCGCTTAGAGTGAGTGACATGGACACCGAGTACGTCGGCGACGACCTCGTGAAGACCCTGTTCACCCACGACGAGATCCAGGCGAAGGTCGAAGAGCTGGCCCGCCGGATCGAGAAGGACTACGAGGGTGAGGAGCTGTTGATCGTCGGCGTCCTGCGGGGCGCGGTGATGATCATGGCCGACCTCGCTCGTGCGTTGAACCGTCACGTCGAGATGGACTGGATGGCGGTCTCCTCCTACGGCTCCGGCACCAAGTCGTCCGGCGTGGTGCGGATCCTGAAGGACCTCGACACCGACGTCACCGGCAAGCACGTGCTGGTCGTCGACGAGATCATCGACTCCGGCCTGACCCTCACCTGGCTGACCTCCAACCTCACCAGCCGCGGCCCGGCGAGCATCGAGATCGCCACCCTGCTGCGCAAGCCCGAGGCGGTCAGCATGCCGGTCGACGTGAAGTACGTCGGCTGGGACATCCCCGACGAGTTCGTGGTCGGCTACGGCCTCGACTTCAACGAGAAATACCGCAACCTGCGTGACATCTCGACCCTCGCTCCGCACGTCTACTCCTGACCTTCCGGAGCCGTGCTGTTACGCGGACAGCGGAACCGCACAGATGGGGCGGGCACCATTTGGCGTGTACCGTCGTTCTATATGGCAGGCACGCTGACCTGCGTGCATGTCTGACCCCGTAACGGTTGAAAGAAGCCTGTGAAGCGCATATTCAAAGGTCCCTGGCTGTGGATCATCCTGGCAGTGCTCGGTGTGATCCTGGCGCTGCAGTACCTGGCCCCTCGCAACGGCGGCGACGAGATCACCACGAGTCAGCTGACGTCGTACATCCAGGCCGACAAGGTCAAGGAGATCACGTTCGTCGACGGCGACCAGGAGATCGAGGCGACCCTGGTCAAGGGCACTCGCGACGGAGGCGCCGAGGTCACGACCTCGTGGGTCGACGGCGACCAGGAAGCGCTCATCGAGATGGTGCGCAAGACGCAGGCCGAGGGCGAGAACCTCGAGAAGTTCAACTCCGAGGTCGCCAAGCCCTCCGTGCTCGGCTCGATCCTGAGCTTCGTGCTGCCGTTCGCGCTGATCATCATCCTGTTCCTGTTCCTGATGAACTCGATGCAGGGCGGTGGCGGCCGCGGGGTCATGCAGTTCGCCAAGTCCAAGGCGAAACTGATCACCAAGGACATGCCGAAGACGACCTTCGCCGACGTCGCCGGTGCTGACGAGGCGGTCGAGGAGCTCCAGGAGATCAAGGAGTTCCTGCAGGAGCCGGCCAAGTTCCAGGCCGTCGGCGCCAAGATCCCCAAGGGCGTGCTGCTCTATGGCCAGCCCGGAACGGGTAAGACCCTGCTCGCGCGTGCCGTCGCGGGCGAGGCCGGCGTGCCGTTCTACTCGATCTCCGGTTCGGACTTCGTCGAGATGTTCGTCGGTGTCGGTGCGAGCCGTGTCCGCGACCTGTTCGAGCAGGCCAAGGAGAACGCTCCCGCCATCGTCTTCATCGACGAGATCGACGCCGTCGGCCGTCACCGTGGTGCCGGCATGGGCGGTGGCCACGACGAGCGCGAGCAGACGCTCAACCAGCTCCTCGTGGAGATGGACGGCTTCGACGTACGCGGCGGGGTCATCCTGATCGCGGCCACCAACCGTCCCGACGTGCTCGACCCCGCGCTGCTGCGCCCGGGCCGCTTCGACCGCCAGATCCAGGTGGATGCTCCCGACCTCGCCGGTCGCGAGAAGATCCTGCAGGTCCACGCCCGCGGCAAGCCGCTGGCCGGCGACATCGACCTCGACAGCGTCGCCCGACGGACCCCCGGGTTCTCCGGTGCCGACCTGGCCAACGTGCTCAACGAGGCCGCGCTGCTGACCGCTCGCAGCGACGAGAAGCTGATCACCAACAAGGCTCTCGACGAGGCCATCGACCGCGTCATCGCCGGTCCGCAGAAGCGCACCCGCCTGATGAGCGAGACCGAGAAGCTCATCACCGCCTACCACGAGGGTGGCCACGCGCTGGTCGCCGCGGCCCTGCCGGGCCCGGACGTGGTTCAGAAGATCACGATCCTGCCGCGCGGCAAGGCGCTGGGCTACAACCTGGTGATGCCCGACGACGACCAGTACAGCCAGACGCGCTCGTCGATGCTCAACAAGCTCTCCTACATGCTCGGCGGTCGCGCTGCGGAGGAGCTCATCTTCCACGACCCGACCACGGGCGCCGGCAACGACATCGAGAAGGCGACCAACCTCGCCCGTGCGATGGTCACCCAGTTCGGCATGACCGAGCGCCTGGGTGCGATCAAGCTCGGGGAGTCCAACGGCGAGCCGTTCCTGGGCCGAGACATCGGCCACCAGCGCAACTACTCCGAGGAGGTCGCGGCCGTCGTCGATGACGAGACCAAGAAGCTCCTCGCGACCGCGCACCAGGAGGCCTTCGACATCCTCGAGGAGAACCGGGACGTCCTCGACAGCCTGGTCCTGGAGCTCCTCGAGAAGGAGACGCTCTCCAAGCACGAGGTCGCCGCGATCTTCGAGCCGCTGCGTCGCCGCGACCCGCGTCCTGCCTGGACCGGATCCGACACCCGTCGTCCCTCCGACCGCCCGGCGGTCGAGATCCCGCAGTGGATCGTCGAGCGCGACAAGGAGAATCTCGCCAAGGCGATCCGTGCCGCCGGTCGACAGTCCGGTGTCCAGTCCGGAAACCAGCAGCCCGCCAACGGTGTCGACCTCAGCAAGCCGACCGAGGCCGGCTCGCCCGAGGGCACCCCGCCCGCCTGAGACGGATCAGATGTCTGAGAGCTATGACGACGTAGCGCCCGTCCACGTCCCCGAGCGGGACGTGGCGGACGTTCCGGTCTTCGACCAGAAGCGGGCCGAGGAGGCCGTGCGTGAGCTGCTCTACGCGATCGGGGAGGATCCCGACCGCGAGGGGTTGATCGAGACCCCTGCCCGGGTCGCCCGGGCCTACCAGGAGGTGACCCGCGGGCTGCACCAGACGCCCGAGGAGGTCCTCACCACGACCTTCGATCTCGGCCACGACGAGATGGTCCTGGTCCGCGACATCGAGCTGTGGTCGATGTGCGAGCACCACCTGGTCCCGTTCACAGGGGTGGCCCACGTCGGCTACATCCCGGCGACCTCCGGCAAGATCACCGGCCTGTCCAAGCTGGCCCGGCTGGTCGACGTCTACGCCAAGCGGCCGCAGGTCCAGGAACGACTCACCACCCAGGTGGCCGACGCGCTCACGGATCTCCTCGACGCGCGCGGCGTCATCGTGGTCATCGAGGCCGAGCATCTGTGCATGACGATGCGCGGCGTCAAGAAGGCCGGGGCGCGCACGATCACCAGTGCCGTACGCGGCACGATGCGCTCCAACGCCACCACCCGGGCCGAGGCGATGGCCCTCATCCGGGGCGGAACGCGCTAGCTCCTGGCCGGTCTCGGTCGCCAGCGCCATGGAGTCCTAGGATGCGTGCCGTCTGACGGCTCACGAAAGGCTCGGGTATGGCTCAGGTCGGCACAACATCAGAAACCGAATCGAGCGACGGTGTCTGGGGCACGTTGGGTTGGTCCTACCCCGGACTCGGCCTCGGCGCCTTGATCGGAGCGGCGTTCGCAGGACCGTCGGCGATCGGGGTGTGGGCGCCGTGGGAGCAGCTCGGTCGGATGACGTTCGGGTTCAGCGCCGCGTTGGCGATCGGCGGCGGCGCCCTCGCCCTGTGCATCGGCTGGGTGGTCGAGTCCCGGAAGCGCCCGGCGCAAAGTCCTGAGGCGTCGGATACGACCGCCAGCGCTGGAGATGGTGTCGGCGAGCGCACCCCGGCTGCCGACCAAGCTGCGGAGGCCGTCGACCCCACAGCGGCGCTCTTGGGACGACTGTCGAGCACGCGGATCGTGCTCTGGGTGATCTCGGGCGGCCTCTGCGTCGCCATGGGAATGTTGGGCGAAGTGTCCCGGAGCCGAACGAACCGGCTGCCCGTCGGCACGAAGACCGGCGACGCGGTCTCGGCCGAGATCTGGACCGCAGCGATGATCGCTGTGGCGTTGGCGGTGGCTGGGCTGGTGATCCTGTGTCTGGTCGAGGACCGGGTGAGGGGTTCGCAGCGAGACTGGCTACGGGCGCAGCTCCGCGAGCCGATGCCGCCGGCGAAGCGGGCCCGCCAGTTCTATCGGAGCAGGAGCACGCCGCACGCGTCGCGCGCCTGCGCGTTGCTGGCGGCTCCGTTGATTGCCGCAGGGCTCGCCGTACTGGTTGTCGGGTCCGTCGACCTCGGCGGGGCGTTCGCCGGCAGCACGGCCACGTACGCCGGTCTCCGGATGTGGGGGATCGTGGCCGTCCTCATGGGACTGCTCCTGGTGGCTCTGGGTGTGAGGCGAGCGACGAGGTGGCATCGGGAGAACTCCGAGCTGCGTGCCGAGCTCGTGGAGCGGTGGCCGCTCAAACCTGCGTCGCGTCCGGCTGAGGCTGCTGGATAGGGTCGATCCATGCAGGTGATGGGGATCGTCAACGTCACGCCCGACTCGTTCAGCGACGGCGGGCGATTCTTGGCGACCGACGATGCGGTGGCCCACGGGCACGCCCTGCTGGCGCAGGGTGCGGACCTGCTCGACATCGGCGGCGAGTCGACCCGGCCGGGGGCGACCAGGCCGCTGGCCGCCGACGAGCTGGCTCGGGTGGTGCCGGTCATCGAGACGCTGGCCCAGGAGGGCGCGACCCTCTCGGTCGACACCATGCGACCCGAGGTCGCCGCAGCTGCGCTGAAGGCGGGCGCCAAGATCATCAACGACGTCTCGGGCGGTCTGGCCGACCCGGAGATCTTGAAGGTGGCGGCGGACCACGGCGCGACGTACGTCGTGATGCACTGGCGCGCGCACGGCGCGGAGATGCAGCACGTGGACCATCTCTTCTACGCCGACGGAGTCGTCGCCACGGTCAAGCAGGAGCTGGAGCAGCGGATCGAGTCGGCGCGGGCGGCCGGGATCCAGGACGACAACATCGTGGTCGATCCCGGGCTCGGCTTCTCCAAGACGGCCGACGACAACTGGCGGCTGCTGGCCGGGGTGGAGGAGCTCCACAAGCTCGGCTTCCCGGTGCTCGTCGGGGCCAGCCGCAAGGCGTTCCTCGGCCACCTGCTGGCGGCCCCCGACGGCACACTGCGTCCGGTGACCGAGCGGGAGAGTGCCCACGATGCGATCACCGTCTTTCTCGCGCAACGCGGTGTGTGGGCCACGCGTGTTCATGACGTACGTGCCGCCAAGGACGCCATGGCGGCAGCAGCGAGACTGGGCGTGACCGAACGGAGCGAGGAGACGGTTCGATGAACAACGCAGAACCTGCAGACGAAATTCAGATCCTCGGTCTGGAGTGCTTCGGCCACCACGGAGTGTTCGACTTCGAGCGCCGAGAGGGGCAGAAGTTCATCATCGACCTGGTCATCGGCACCGACTCCCGCAAGGCCGCGGAGACGGACGACTTGCAAGACACCGTGGATTACGGAAGTCTCGCGATGGCGGTCAAAACTACTGTTGAGCGCGACCCGGTGGACCTCATCGAAACGCTTGCCCAGCGGATCGCGGACATTTGCCTTGCAGACATCCGCGCCCTTTGGGTACGTGTTACGGTTCACAAACCGGGGGCGCCTATCGAAACGACGTTCAAAGACGTCACCCTGACGATCACCCGGAGGCAGAGCACGTGACAGAGGTACCCAACCCGTACATCATCGACGCCGACACGCTCACCGGGGAGATGCGGCCGATTCGACGGGCGGTGCTGTCGTTGGGCTCCAATCTCGGGGACCGGTTGGCAAACCTGCAGGACGCGTTGAACACCCTCGCTGAGACCCCGGACGTCTGGGTGACCACGGTCTCGCCTGTCTACGAGACCGAGCCGGTCGACTCGCCCGAGGGCGCTGAGCTCTACCTCAACGCGATCATCCTCGCTGACACCACCCTCACGCCGACGCGCCTGCTCGACCGCGCGCTCACCATCGAGGACGCCTACGGTCGCTCGCGCAGCGGCATCTTCAACGAGCCGCGCACGCTCGACATCGACCTCATCTCGGTCGGCGACAAGATCCTCGAGGAGGAGTCGCTGACCCTGCCGCACCCGCGCGCGCACCAGCGGGCCTTCGTGCTCAAGCCCTGGCTCGACCTGGAGCCGAACGCCGATCTGCCGGGCGTGGGTCCGATCGCCGAGCTGCTGGAAAGTTCCGACCAGAGCGGCATCACTCGCCGCGACGACCTCGTGCTCGAGCTCTGAGCCGAGTCTGAGCACAACACCCGAGGACCCCGACGAGGGTCCTGAGAAGGACCCCGCCGACGACGAGCGCCGGCTCCGCCCGATGTCGGGCGGAGCCATCACGGCGTGGGCCGTGGCCGGGATCGTTGGCGGCTGGCTCGCTCACCCGGTGCTGGAATCGTGGCGCGGCGTCGCACCGGTCGTCACCTGGGCGCAGCCGACGGTGCTGCTGCTGATCGCAGCGGCGCTGGGCGTGACCGCGTGGATCACTCATCGCCAGCTCCAGGTACGCGGCGTGCGGATCGAGGCTCATCGGGCCGTCAACCGGCTGGTGCTCGCCCGCGCCTGCTCCTTGGTCGGAGCGCTCCTCGCCGGCGGTTATCTGGGCTACGCGGTGAGCTGGCTGGGCTATGACGCCAGCACGACAGCGGGCGACAGGCTGGTGCGCTCGGCCGTGGCAGCGGTCGCTGGGACCGCGATCGTCATCGCCGCTCGACTCCTCGAACACGCGTGCCGGGTCCGCAAACCCGATGAAAACTAGCCGTACCGTGGAAGCATGCCTTCCCCATCCGCAACTTCAGTCACACGCAGGCGTCAGCGCAGCACACGCCTGACGGTTGCTGTAGCCCTGCTGGCGCTGGCCGCCATCACGATCACCGCTGCGGTGGCCTCCGGGTCCTGGCTGGTTGTCGTGCTTGCTGCCGTTCTCGGGCTCGCCTGTGGCGCAGCCGCAACCAAGATCACCCACTCCGAGCTTCTCCAGACCCGCCGCGACTGGGCGCGCGACCGCGCCGAGCAGGCTCAGGCCTTCCGTGTCGAGTCCGAGAAGCGAGCCGAGGAGAATGCCGAGTTCCGCGAGCACATGGACGCCAAGCTCGCCGACCGCGTCCAGGCCGTCGAGGAGCTCGAGGCCGCCTTGGCGGCCGCTCACCAGCGCGCAGCGGAGGCGGTCCGCCGCCGCGGTGAGGAAGCTCGTCGGGCAGCCCAGGCCGAGCTGCGCGGAGAGCAGCTGGAGGAGAGGCTCCAGGCGGTCGAGGCGGATGCCGCGGAGGCGGCCATCCGGGTCTCCGAGCTGGAGTCCGAGCTGGACGCCGTCCGTGCCGAGCTGGAGGCCGAGCGCACCAGTTGGAGCGGGGCCCAGTCCGCCTGACCGGCGTACGACTCATAGATGTACAGATGGTGACGAGGTCCCTACAGCGTCGCCGCAGCTCGATCCGGCGCGCGTGAAATAGCGCCCCGATACCCAAACAGGTACTCGGGTGGGTAACTGCCGGGCGACTGGCTCGTTAGGATTTTCCGGAACGGGTAACGCATCTGTCGCGTCCCAGCGAACTGTGGTGACGCTGCGACGAGAGTCGTTGGAAGGGGGACACCGGTGACGTTGATCGCCGAAAGGGCAGTCACGATCACTGAAGGCCTCGTCCACCTACGCGACCTGATGGCCTCCTACGCCAGGAACACCCCCGTCACCTCGGTCGCCGTCCTCGGAAATGCTCCGCTGGCCCCCAACGACGTCCGGGCGCAGACGATCGACGACTCGGATCTGGTCATCCGGGTCAACAGCTTCGTGCTGGACGCTCCCGGCCAACCGCGTGTCCAGGGATCGCGGACAGACGTGGTGGTCTGGAACCGGATCACCCGCCCGACGCAGTTCACCTTCGATCGCTATCGCGAGCGTCTCTACCTCCTCGCCGAGCCGATGCGCTTCCACGGTCGTCCCGAGGTGTGGCCGATGTCGTGGCCGCCCGATCTGGGGTTCGTGCCCCTCCCCAACGCGGAGGTGCTTCCCCGTATCGGCGATGAGCTCGACATCCCCTGGCGCACCGAGAAGCTGGCGCCGACCACGGGCTTCACGGCCGCATGGCTGGCGGTCAATCTGTTCCCGGAGGCCGACATACGACTGGCCGGATTCTCGTTCGTCGACGATCCCGCGCAGACGGAGTGGACCTATCAGGTCGGCGGGTCCTCGCCGGTGGCACGGGAGCACCGGATCGAGGCAGAGGCGCGTGTGATGACCGAATGGCTCAAGGAGGAACGGGTATCTCTATGGCGTTGAACCGACTGCGCGGCGAGGTCATCAAGAAGGTCAGATCCGCTGCTGAGGCGGAGGAATCACGGGCCATCATCGAGGAGCTGCGGGCGATCACGGACCGACAGCGGGTCCGCATCGGCGACCTGGAGCGCGAGCTCGCTCGGGTCAGCCCGCAGGTGGCGGCTCTCGAGGCGCGTCTGGAGAGCCTGCGCGAAGTCGTCGAGCGCGGTCACCTCGGGACGACCGGACCGTCGGGCGGGAACGTCGACACCGCCTCGATCTGGGCCGAGATCCAGCGTCAACAGGAGCAGGTGCGCGCCCGCATCACCGCAGCCACGCGTTTCGAGGAGCGGTTGCGACGACTCGAGGACGGCAATCGCGTTGGCTGAGGACAGGTCGCGGCCCGGACTGAGCGTCGTCATTCCGTTCCACAACGTGGAGCCGTACTTCCAGACGTGCTTGGAGTCGCTGCGGACCCAGACCTTCTCGGACTTCGAGGTGGTCATGGTCGACGACGCGTCCACTGACGGATCCGCCGAGATCGCGGACCGGTTCGCTTCGATCGATCCCCGGTTCCGGGTGGTCTCCTCGGCGAAGGTCGGCGTCGGCGTCGCCCGGAACATCGGCGTCGAGAACAGTAGCGGCGACCTCCTGGCGTTCGTGGACGCCGACGACTACGTGCCGGAGTATGCGTACGAGCTCATGACCGAGACGTTGGCCAAGACGGGCTCCGACTTCGTCGCGGGCAACGCGCGCCGTTTCGACTCGGTGTCGGTGTGGCAGTCGTGGTCTCACCGGCGGCCGTTCGTCACCACCCGCCTGGCCACGCACTGCCGCCGGACCCATGTCCTGGGCATCGATCGCTACATCTGGAACAAGGTCTATCGGCGCGACTTCTGGGACTCGGCCGGCCTCAGCTACCCGGACATGCTCTACGAGGACTATCCGGTAGCCCTGGCCGCGCACATCCGCGCCCGGCAGGTCGATGTCCTCGCCGAGCCGATCTACTACTGGCGGCACCGTGACGGCGGAGAGGCGTCGATCACGCAGAGCCACTGGCATCTCGACAACCTCGAGGACCGCGTACGTTCTGCCGAGATGCTGTTCGAGATGGTCGAGGAGCACGCTCCCTACCTCGCCGACCTGGTGAAGTCGCACCTCACCGCGACGGACGTCCAGGTGCTCGCCCGGTCGATCGAAGACCATCCGGCCGACGAGGCCGGCCGCATCTTCGACCTCGCCGCGCGCTACCTGGCGCGGATCGACGACAAGATCCTCGACCGCCAAGGACCGTACGAGCGACTCGTGTTCGACCTGCTGAAGCGTCGTCGACGTGGCGCGCTCACGGAGCTGACCCGCTACCGAGCCGAGAACGGCACCCAGGCGCCTCTGGCCCGACGGAGGGACGGCTGGTACGCGAAGCTCCCTTCCTTCGAGGACCCCGCAGTCGGGGCCCCCGACTCGCTCTTCCGCCTGGCCCCGGCCTACCTGAAGCCCAAGGCCGTGGCGACGGAGGCATGGTGGAGCGGGTCCCGGGTCGCTGTCCGGGTCAACATCGGTGTCAACACCCTTCCGCTCGCGCCACGAACGCGCTTCAAGGTGTGGCTGCAGAGCCCTGCCGGCGTCAAGGTCCCGGTCGACCACGTGTCGAGGCCGCGGGCGATCGCGTTCGGGCAGACGGACAGGTCCACGCTCGAGCTGAGCATCGACCCATCCCGCCTGTCGGGCGACCGCCAGTGGCGTCTCATGGTCAGCCTCCGCAACCGCGACGTTCGCGACGTGATCCAGGTGGCGACGTCGGGAGACGGGCGGGAGCGGTGGCAGGGCTGGCGGCGTATCGGCAACCGCTGGTGCCGCCCCGGACGGCTCCCGGGTGGTTTCGGGATCACGGTTCGCGACCTTCCGGACGCGTGGGTGGACCACACCACGGACCTCGGCGACGAGATCGAGATCCGGGGTGCGTTCCGCGGACACGCGCCCGAGCATGCAGAGCTGACGCTCACCGACCGCAGCGGTTCGGTGGCGACTCATCCGTTGACGATCGGCGACCGGGGCGACCGAGGCATCACCCCGTGGCGGTTGACGGTGCCCGTCGACGCCGTCCTGGAGAAGTCCGGGATGGACATGCCCATGGAGGAGATCGTGCCGACCCGGGTGAAGCTGGTCCGGAAGGGGCGTACGTCGCCACTACCCGTTCATCCGGACTTCCTCGGTTCTCGATCCCTGATGAAGGGCCGCGCCGTAAACGCCACCCGCGACCCGAACGGCTCCTTCGTCATCACCGCGGCCCACGACCGTCCGGTCGTTCACGACGCGTGGTGGCAGGCCGATGAGCTGATCCTGCGTGGTCCGGACGGTCCCCGGCTGGAGTCCACCGGAGCGGTGCTCCGGACCTGGCCGACTCCGACGAAGCCCCTCGATGTCTCGCTGGACGTGGTCGATCGGGACGGGGTCTTCCTGATCACCGTGCCCGTGGAGGCGGTACGCAGCGCCGCGGCCGATCACGGTGGGTGCGCGACGTCGTCGTGGTCGTTGCTGGACGCCCGCGAGCACAAGCCGATCGTGGTGTCCCGTGAGCTCGGTGAACGGGTGCCTCAGCCCGCCGCTCACGAGCCCGCGAAGCTCGAGTTCGGCTGGTCGGACGAGATCCATCTGAGGCTAGTGGCGCGTCCCGGAAGTTCCTAGGCGCTTCGCGCCGCCATGGCACGCACGTCGCGGCGTTGGCGCCGCTCGGAAGACGCCCGGTATGACTTCGCGACGCCTGCCTTGCGATGCACGCACCCTGACGACGCCAAGCATCCAGGAACTTCCAGGACGCGCCACTGCGCCGGCCACGCCCGCCGAGGTGTGACCGGCACGAGCGGCTAACGCCGGATCGCGCGCCGGAGCCGGCCGAGGGCCCGTCGGAGCAGCCGAGCCGCGCGTCGAGCCCCGGGGAGGCGTCCGAGGCGAGCACGGGCCCGCCCGGGGACGGTCGAGGCGCGCTGGGCGACCCGGCTGATCGAGGTGGCCTCGCGAGCGCTCAGCTGCTCCTCCAAGTCCTTGATCCGGCCGTTCAGGGCCGCGACGTCGCGTCGGGCTGCTGTGCGGACCTCATGGGTCATCGTCTGGCGCTGACGCATCTGCTGCTTGAACCAGGTCACCTGACCGCGAAGCGCCTCGTTCTCGTCCAGCAGCTTCCGCAGCTCGCTGGTGTCTGCCTCTGCCGGCGACGTCCGGCGTGCGAACACCGGAGTCATCCCGTTCGACGAGAGCGCGGCCTCGCGCCGGCCGCGTACCTGACGTACGTCTGCCGGGGTCGTCACCGTCTCGACGGTCGCGGCGAGCAGGACGGTGAGCTCGTCCCGCCCGCGGCCGGCGGGCCAGGGGTGACGCCACCCGGCGACACAGAGGTAGGCAGCGAGCTCGTCCAACAGCCCCAGGAAGATCTCCTCGGCGGTCTCACCGAGCTTCACCGCCGAGTCGTGGAGAGGGACGACCTGGCCGGCATCGAGGCCGATCTCGTCGGCCTGGAGACCGCGCCATCGCTCAGGGTCACCGTCGACCGCGTCGCGCAGCCGGCGTACGTGGCGGCGGAGTCCTGCGGCGTCCCGTCGTGCCGAGTCGCGCATGGCCTCGACCAGCCAGGACCGGTCGGGAGCGGTCCAGGACGTCTCGTTGCCGCTCCGATCGACTCCCAGGACCGCGGGGATCGCGTCGGCGGTTCGCGTCACCAACCAACCACCGGCCGCTGCCGCGGTCCCCAAGGTGTCCAGAGCCTGCGCCAGGACGGGCTGGAGCTCGCGCAGCGTGGGGGTGTCGACGGGGCGGCCGTGAGCGATGGCGAGCGCCACCGTACAGGCGTCAGGCGTCGCGGCCAGGGTGGGCGCGTCCACGTCGGGCCACAGGGTGTAGCCGCGACCTGCGAACCGCGCGCTCGCGTCCGCGAGGCCGCGCGGGTGGGCACGATCGTGGATCGGGAACGACCAGTCGGCGTCCTCGTTGGAGGCTTCGGGTGTGACGGCCCTGAGCTGTGCCAGCGGGGACCCGGGGTTGGGGACGACCACGCTCAGACGAGCGTCGCGTGTGGTGAGACGGGCGAGGTGCACCGAGATCGTGTGCCAGTCCACCGGGGCCGCGTCGATCGTCGTGACCCGTCCCAACCCGTCCAGCGCGAGCACGGCGTCGGCCGGCTGGTCGGGGGTCCAGGAGCGGAGGTCGCCGCAGACGACGTCGACCGTCCTGTCGGCGTACCGCTCGGAGACGAGCTGCGCATCGGTGTGTGTCCGGAGGACGAGGGTCGTCCTCGAGGCCAGGCCGACGACGGCATCGAGCAGGTCGAGGTGGTGCGGACCGACGACGAGGAGGTGCGCGGCATCGCTCGCGGTCGCGACGGCGAATCGGGTCAGGACCGGCCCATGAGGGAGCGCTCGTGCATCGGTCAGGTCCGACCAGTCGTACATGTCTCCCGAGACGACCTCGTAGGCGGCGCTCTTCGCGACGGTGTCGATGTCGTTCATCCAGTGATCTCCCATCCGAAGAGTGCGCGCAGCTCGGCCGGAGACGCCATCGCGTCCAGCCCGAGCTCGCGCACGGTGGTGGCGCGTACTTCCTCTGCGTCGGTCTTTACGCCGTGGAACTCCGGAAACAGCCGTCTGGCCTGCTCGTTCCCGTCCCTCACGCTGGCGTCCCTGACGTCGGAGAAGGTCATCGGGTCGCCGTAGACCGCGACCTCGGAGCCGACCGAGGCGCCGTAGAAGATCGCCGTGGTCAGCCGGTTCGAGGCGACCCGACGGTGACGGATCTGCTCGGCGTACTGCTTGTGCAGGAAGCGGGTGTCCGTGCCCTGCCGCAGCGTCCCGCGGCGGCCGTGGCAGATGACTCGGAAGCCGGCGTCCTCGTAACGGCGACGGACCTCCGGCATCTCGTACTCGATCCAGTAGAGGCAGACGGTCACCGGACCGTCCTCGGTGTCCCGGATCTCAGCGATCAGCCGGTCGTGATCGCCGCTGACCTGGCCGTGGTCCCAGGTGTGGAACGGGTAGAAGATCGTTCCCTCACGTTCGGCGGCCTCTGGGACTGGCTCGGTGTCCTTCTTGAGCTCGAGCAGGTAGTTCCACGGCGCGCCGATCACGGCGTAGTCACGCCAGCCGATCGCCTGCGCTCGGCGCAGGTTCGCGTGCGACCAGACGAACTTCGGGAACCCGTAGGGCGGAGCATGACCCGGACCGAACCCATGGAGAAGGTTCCAGCCGTGCTGGAGCACACCCCAGATCGGACGCGGCTCCTCGAAGGAGAGGCCGCAGTACTCCGACAGGATGTGGGCGTGTCCGTACCAGTGATTGCTCGTGTCCAAGTGTCAGTCTCCGAGAGCTAGCGAACGTCGTGCAGGTTCAACGATGAGGTTTGAGTGCCGTTACCAGCACCGAGGAACCGAACGGAAGATCGAGCGCGGGCAGGAGCCGCTCGTCGATGCGGGTGGCACCCAGCAGGAGCCGTTCGATCGCGGGGGAGACCTCGGGGAGCGGGGCGACAGCGCCGTCGGGAAGCTGCTGGACAGCGCCTGCGTCGCGCTCCTTGAACCGCGTGACCAGGCGCTGAGCGGCGAACATCGGGAACGTGCCGGTGAAGCCGTACGTCGCGCGCAGCGGCACGAGTCCCGCGCCCCGGACCGCTTCGACCGCCCGCCGCCGGGTGTAGCGCCGGTAGTGGTGGTTGTGGTCGTCGTGGCTGGTCCAGGCCCAGGCGTACGCCGGCACGGACATCAGGAAGCGGCCGCCGGGAGCGAGGACGCGCTCGATCTCGGCCAGCGCGGTGGCCTCGGGGTCGCAGTGCTCGATGACGTCGAAAGCGGCCACCACGTCGAAGGAGCCGTCGGCGAAGGGCAGCCCGGTCGCGGAGCCGCACACGCCGCCCTCAGCCAGCCCGCGCGGGTCGACATCGAGCGAGACGTGCTGCTCGGCGGTGCCTTCGAGCCAAGTCACGCTGGGTCCGTCGGCGCTGCCGACGTCGAGCAGGCGGCGCGGGGTCCCGACGTACGGCTTCATGACGGTCTCGAGGATCCGGGTGCGCGCCCGGTACCACCAGTAGTCGCTCTGGGCGATCGAAGGGGACCCGCCGACTGCCTGCTTGTCCGTCTGGATCATCGGATGGAGATCTCGCTCACGTGGGTCGGGAGTGCGGAGGTGCCGGCAGCGTAGGCCGCCGCGATCTCATCGGCGGTGCGACGCACGCCGACGGAGAAAGGTGTCTGCGACCGCTGCCCGAGCTCCGGCCAGACGACGCTGCGGACCCGCAGGTCGCGGGTGTGGCTGGGGGTGCCGGCCCCCGGGAGCCGTAGCCTGGCGCGGCGTCTGAAGACTCGGTTGGTCTCTCCGACGACGGCTGCGAGGGTCACCCCGGTGCCGGTGGCGAGGATCTTGACGACCGCGTTCGTCCCGGAGCGCCGGGCCTGCTCGGGAAGGCCGTCGAGGGCGCTGACGACCATCTCGGCGCAGTCACCGACGTAGAGATAGTCCCGGATCGTGTCGAAGGAGACCCAGACCGGCAGCGGGGTGCCCCGCAGGTGAGCCAGGCACAGCTGCGAGACGAGACCCTGGGGCTTGGAGAGCGCCTGGCCGGGCCCGTAGAGGTTGGTGATCCGGCCGAGCAGCGCGACGGCTCCGGTCTCGGCGCAGAACTCGGTCAGCGCCTCCTCCATCGCCAGCTTGGCCCTGCCGTACGCCACCAGCGGCCGAGGCTCGGAGTGCTCGGTGAACGGGGGATCGGACGAACCAGCGTAGACGCCTCCGGCCGAGGAGGCGAAGAAGAACCCGAGGCGGATGTCGGGCCGCAGCGCCGTACGCAGGTCCCCGAGCACCTCGCGGAAGAGCGACACCTCGGTCGCGAGCTCGTCCGCCGGCGTGGCCACGATGCCGGCGCCCGCGCACCAGGCGATGTTCACCCGGCCGCCGGCCGCGGACGCCGAGCCGAGGAACTCGGTGAGCTCGGACCTCAACACGTCGCGGGCAGCGATCGGGTCGTGCCACGGCACGCTCACCGTGCTGACCGGTGCCCCCGACCGCTCCAGGGCGGCGCGCACGTGACGACCGAGCAGGCCGCCACCACCGACGACGAGCGTCGGCGGTCTGCTCGAGGAGCCGGCTTCGGTCATTCGAGGCGACCGGGCACGGGGCCGTCGCGGAGCGGACCGTTGGCCGGGTCGCTGACGACCACGTACAGCGGTTTGCCCATGGCCATGTTGACGGCCATGCCGAGGTATTCGGCGATCACCCCGAGGGTGAGCATGATCGCGCCGGAGCAGACCAGGATGGCCGCCATCAGGGAGGTCCAGCCCTGGACGTCGACGCCGCCGGCGAGACGAGCGACGACGAGGGCGACCGCGAGCACGATGCCGGAGGTGGCGAGCAGCGCCCCGCAGACGCTGACCGTACGCAGCAGACGCGTGCCGCCGGTGAGCACCATCCGCCAGAAGTGGGACATCAGCGAGCGGTAGCTGTAGCCGGAGGGCCTCTCGCCCTCCTCGCGCAGCTCCACCGGGCACGTCGCCACGTCGGAGATGACCCAGCTCAGCGCGACGTCGAGGTAGACCCCGTTGGCCGCGTAGGCGGACACGCTGCGGCCGTACTCGCCCAGGATCAGCCGGAAGCTGTTGAACTGCCGGGCGCGTCCGCCAGGCATGACGCGGTCGATGAGGACCTTCGATCCGCGCGAGGCCAGGTTGCGCACCGGCCCGTGGGGTGCCGGGTTGGTGGGGCGGGCGTAGACGAGCGCGGCCTGCTCACCGAGCGCGGTGTCCAGCATCGGCAGGATGTACGCAGGGTCGTGCTGCCCGTCCTCGTCCATCGTGACGATCCAGTCCGAGCCGGAGGAGGCCAGGCCGGCCAAGGTGGCGGCGTGCTGGCCGAAGTTGCGGCTCAGCCAGACCGGGCGAACGATGTCGTACTTCTCGGCGAGCTGTCGCATGGCCACGTCCGAGCTGTCCGGACCGTGGTCGTGGACCAGCAGGACCTCGGTGACGCGTCCCTCGTGGCCGTTCGGGGTGACGAACGGTTCGGCGAGCTCGACGATCTCGCTCACCACGTCCGGAAGTGTCTCGGCACCGCGGTAGACCGGGATGACGACGGAGACGGTGTGGGTGAGGGACATCGCTAGGAAAATAGCGCATCCGGAGGGGGTTCGGTGTACTTGGTGTAGGCGATTTGTTGGCATGATCACCCGCGTGACTGCTGACCCGGCAACCGTAGGCGCCGCCCCAGAGACGATGTCGTCCTCGGACCGCAGGTCGTCGGGGAGGTCCTGGTCCGGGCTTCTCCCGGGCACGCTGGTCGTCGTCGCGACGCTCGTCCTCGCGATGCGCGTCGCCGGAGTCGGCCTCGGCGACGCGCTGCTCTTCACCGCGTACGTCCTGGCATTCCTCACCTTCCCGGGCACCGTGGTGTGGCGAGCGGTCGCCAAGCCCGGACCCGGTCTCGGCAACGACCTGATCCTCGGCACCATCCTCGGGCTCGTCCTCGAGGCTCCGCTCTATGTGCTGCTGCGGCTGTTCGATCTCACCCAGCTGATCTACGGCTATCCGGTCGCCGTGCTCGTCGGCGCGCTGATCGTCGTCTGGCGCCGGCGCCGGGTCGGGCCTGTGGTGATCGGACGGGCGAGCCTGTGGTCGTGGGCAGGTGCGGCGGTGGCGGGCGTACAGCTCCTTCTGGTGACCAAGCAGATGTGGACCTACCGACCGCTCGACGCCTTGCGAGCGCCGTACGTCGACGAGCCCTTCCACCTCGCGATCGCCGGTGATCTGCTGCACCATTTTCCCGCCCAGATGCCGTGGGTGGAGGGCACGCCGCTCTTCTACCACTGGCTGGGCTACGTCCACCTGGCCTCGGCGGCGACGGTCACCCACATCGAGCTCGTCGTGCTCCTGCGCAGCCTGTCGATCGCGCTGCTCGTCCTGCTCACGGTCGGTGGTGCGTACGCAGCGGCCACACGTCTCACCGGACGGGCCTGGCCCGGGTTCGTCGCCGCCCTCGTCCTCGCCATGGGAGCCACACCGGACTTCTTCGGCTGGACGAGCCTGGTCAGCCCGGCGCAGCTGGCCTTCGACTCGGTCACCCGCGCGTTCTACAGCCCGACGCACGCCTTCGTGATGCCGCTCCAGATGGTCCTGATGGTGCTGATCGTCGAGATGATCCGGCGGGAGCGGTGGCAGTGGCGGCCGTGGTTGCTGACGGTCGTCGTCATGGTCGCCGTGGCCGGTGCGAAGTCGTCCGCCCTGCCGACGATCATCGCCGGACTGCTGCTCGCGCTCGTGGTCGCGGCCGTCCTCCGCCGCAAGCAGCCGGTCCGCACGCTCGGTGCCCTGCTCGGATCGGCCGTCGTCGTCTTCCTGGTTGCGCAGCAAGTTTTCTACGGCGGCGGCACCCGGGCGACGACGATCGACCTGAACGGAAGCACCGTCCAACGGCTGGGCATCTTGATGCTGCCGGAGGGCGAGACCCTCCCCGGGTCTGCGCCGGTATCGATCTGGATCTGCTTCACCGTCGGGTTCGTCCTGGCTGCCGTGCCGGTGATCATCGCCTTGGTGCGCGGCAGCTGGCGACGGCCCGAGTTCGTGTTCCTGGCGGCGCCCTGGGCTGCCGGCGCGGGGGCACTGATGGTCCTGAGCCATCCGGCGCTGAGCCAGGCCTACTTCCTCCTGGGCGCCAGCGGGTTCATCGCCGTGGCCATGGCCGTCTCCTTGTCGGACATCGTCCCCGAGGACCTGTCGTGGCGCGACGGGGCCCGGCTCGTCGGCTGCGCCGCTGTCGGCGGCCTCGCCCTCGTGACCGCGAGGCTGCTGGTGGGCGATGCGATGCCGGCGGACGGCTCGGTCTTCACCTCGACGTTGCTGACCCAGCTCGTCATCGGGCTGCTGGTGCTCGCGGTCGCCGTCGCCCTCGTGCTCGTCTATGCCAAGCGCGCGGCGATCGCCTCGCTCCCGGTCGTCGCGGCGTTGATGATGGGGGTCCTGCTCGCCGGGGCCCCGCAGACCGTCGCCCTCGCCGTGGCCGGCCCCTCGCTTCCCCGCGCTCCCGCCACCGACATCATCGGCCCCGGTGGCGTCGCCGCCGCCCGCTTCGTCCGCGACCACTCGCAGCCGGACGAGCTGATCGCGACCAACGCCCACTGCATCGGCCTGCCCGTGCCGGACTGCGACCGCCGCAACTTCTGGATCGCCGGGTACGCCGAGCGCCGGGTCCTGGTGGAGGGCTGGGCCTACATCGACCCGCTGGTAGTCGGGCAGCCGTCCACGGATCTCAACAACTCCGCGTATCTGCCCTTCTGGGACCCGGAGCTGCTCGAGGCCAACGACGCCGCCATCACGCACCCGTCACCGACGACGATCGCCACGCTTCGCGACGACCATGGCGTCGACTGGCTCGTCGTCGACCGCCGCTATCGAGCCGACCTCCCCGGCCTGCGGCGCGAGCTCGGTCAGCCGCGCTTCAAGGGCGGGCTGTACTCCGTGTTCGACCTGGACACGAGCGGCGGCCGTTGACCGGTCCGGCACGGTCCGGTCAACGGCGCAGGATGCTGCGAAGCGACCTGCGCCGCGGGGTGGCTGCTTCCCGCCGGCGAGCGCGGCCGGCCTCGACCTCTTCCTGGATCTCCTCCGGGATGGTGTGCAGGCCCTGCATGACCAGCTTCATCACCTGCATCACCTCGTCGCCCGGGATGGTCGAGTAGTCGCCGATGTTGTAGTCGGGGAAGCTGCTCTGCTCGATCATGTCGGTGAAGGAGAACCCACCGAGCTTGCCGATGGTGAGGTTGTCGTCGCGGTATTCGTCGAGGAGCTGCCGGCGGAACTCTGGGGTCATGTAGACAGCGCTGGAGTTGTTCCAGCCCAGCCGGGTGGTCAGCGTGACGTAGTCGCCCCGGATGATCTGGATCCACCTCAGCCGGGTGGCCTTCCAGGAGTCGGCGCCCCGGAGCCGGCCACGCATCGGTGCCGCTGCCACGATGGGAGCGAAGTGGCGCGCGGTCTCGACGGTGCGCCAGCCGGACCCGACGTTGCTCGTGCCGGCGCCTTCGCCCTGGATCGGGAGCTCGCACGTTTCGAGGAAGTCCGCGACGGCGTTCCCGTGACGGAGCTCCTTGCGGATGAAGGGACGAAGCCTGAGGTCGACCCCGGGGATGGCATCGGTGATGGTGTCCGCGAACTCGCCGTAACGGAGGAAGCTCATGTCGAGCGGCGACCACTCGCGGAAGTCCTCGAAGGGCAGATCGACCAGCTCGGCGTGCTCAGGGCGCATCACCATCAGCCGCTCGACGTAGAAGGCGTTGTAGAACGTGGCCTGGTCGCGAACGTAGTGGACCCAGCGGACCTTGGCGCCCGCCTGGCGCGCGTACTCGCCGATCGTCTTGATGTGCTCGGGCTTCAGCATCGAGAACGCCTCGCACGAGATCACCGTGGTCTCCGCGCTGCCGGAGGCGATCGACTCGACGAGCTGCTCCCAGGTGCCGAGGGCGGGCGAGAAGAGCACCTCGCCCAGGAGCTGGGAATAGAGGTTCTGGTGCTGAATGCTGTGCTCGCCCCGGCCGATCGTGGGGTAGGCCACCTCGGGAGGGAGTTTCCCCTCGCGGCTCGCGCGGGCGAGGAAGGTCTGGATCGCCGTGCTCCCGGTCTTGAAGGTGCCGGAATGGACGATCAGAGTCTTCTGCATGAAACGCTCCAAGTGCCGCTGCCAGGATGGAGGGTGCGACGTCCCCTGTGTGCCTGGATCTTACTGGCCGAGCTTCTTCTGCTCGATCTGAGCGTTGATCTCGACCAGCTCGGGATGGGCCTCCAGGAGGGCGACGAGGCCACTGGTGTCGAGACGGTGAGCGTCGTGGTCCTCGATGAGGGTCCGCAGCAGCCGCAGGTCCTCTGGCGTGTCGAGGGTGATCCGGTACGCCGAGGCGTCCCGCTCCCACGGCAGGTTGAGCTTGGGCCGGGCGTCGTCGGTGTAGAGCCACGGGGTGACGTGCTCGCGGTGGGCCGGCTCGGTGGCGAGCCGGTCGGCCTCCAGGAGGGCCGCCGCGGAGAAGACCTCGAAGTCGAGCCCGCGCGGGTAGGTGCGCTCCAGGGCGTTGCTGGCATAGAGCGCGGGATCGTCGGCGGCGGCCCAGGCGGCGATGCCGCGGCGTACGACCTCGCCGTCGATCAAGGGGCAGTCGCTGGTCACCCGGACGACGACCTCGGGCTGGAACTCCCGCACCGCCAGCGCGAACCGGGACAGCACGTCGGGCTCGCTGCCGCGCACGACGCCGGCGCCGAGCTTCTCGGCCAGTACGGCGACCGGGTCGTCGGCCTCGTTGGTGGTCGTCGCGACGATCACCGGAAGCCCGGCGGCGGTGAGGCGGGCGAGGTGGTGCTCGAGCATCGTGACCCCCGCCGCCTCCTCGAGCACCTTGCCCGGCAGGCGGGTGCTGGTCATGCGTGCCTGGGTGATGACAGCGGTCTTCGCAGCGGTGGTCACAGGATCCCGATCAGCGTCTCGACGACCTCGTCGACCTGGTCGTCGGTCAGGTCGGGGAAAAGCGGCAGGGAGAGCTCCTCGGCGTAGAACGCCTCGGCGTTCGGGCACATCCCGCGGCGGTATCCCAGGTCGGCGTAGACCGGGTGCCAGTAGACCGGGATGTAGTTGACCTGTACGCCGATGCCGGCCGCCCGCATCTTCTCGAACACCTCGCGCCGACGGTCCTCGAGGATGCGCACCGGATAGAGGTGCCACGCCGGGTCGACGCCCTCGCGCTGGACCGGGATCCGCAGGCCGTCGACGTCGGCGAGCGCGGCGTTGTAGCGGGCGGTGATCTCGGCGCGCCGCTGCTTGAACCCGGCCAGGCGGTTGAGCTGGGAGAGGCCGAAGGCGCACTGCAGGTCGGTGAGGCGGTAGTTGAGACCGAACTCGTGGACCTCCTGATGCCACGGCCCCTCGTCCTCGATCCGGAACCGGTCGGGATCACGCATCAGGCCGACGAAGTGGAACTCGTGGGCCCGCTGGGCGACGGCGGGGTCCTTGGCGACGACCGCGCCACCCTCGGCGGTGGTGAGGTTCTTGGTCGGGAAGAACGAGAGCGTGGTCAGGTCGGCCAGGTCTCCGACGGGACGCCCGCCGGAGAACCCGCCGATCGAGTGGGCCGCGTCGTCGAGCGTCAGCGCGCCGACCCGGTCGGCGATCGGCTGCAGCGCGGCGTAGTCGGCCGGGTGGCCGGCGTAGTCGACCGCGGCGATGACCTTGGTGCGGTCGGTCGCGAGGGCGTCCGCCGCTGCCGGGTCGATGAGGGCGGTGTCCTCCTCGACGTCCGCGAAGAGCACCTGTGCGCCGAGCAGCGAGGCCCCCGATGCGGTGGCGACGAAGGTCATCGGCGTGGTGATCACCTGGTCGCCCGAGCGGACGCCTGCAGCGGCGTACGCGATGTGGAGGGCGGCCGTGCCGGAGGTGCACGAGACCGCTCGGTGCCCGCCGACAGTCTCGGAGAGCGCGTTCTCGAACGCGGCGACCGTCGGGCCGGTGGTGAGCCAGTCGCCGCGCAGGATCGCGGTGACGGCCTCGATGTCTTCCTCGGAGACCGACTGGCGGCCGTACGGCAGCATGCTCAGATCCCCGACTCCAGAACCTTGCGGAGGTCGTCGGCGTCGTACCAGATGTCGTTCTTGTCCGAGGCGCAGTGGAAGCCGGCGGGGACCGGGACGGCGTCCATGATCGGCTTGTAGCCCCACTGCGGGTTCTCCGGCTCGATCACGTAGTACTTCCCGTCGCGGATGCTGACCGCGCGGCGGCCCTCCTCCGGACTGATCATCTCCTCGTGGAGCTTCTCGCCGGGGCGGAGCCCGATGTCGACGAGCTTCGCGTCGGGGGCAACCGCCTTCGCCAGGTCGACGACCTTGTGGGAGGGGATGTGCGGGACGAGGAGCTCGCCGCCCTGCATCAGGTCGAAGGTGTCGATCACCATCTGCACCGCCTGCGGCAGCGTGATCAGGAACCGGGTGCAGCGCATGTCGGTGATCCCGAGCGCCTCGCCCCGCTCGGCCATCGCCTTCCACTTCGGGATGATCGAGCCGCGCGAACCGGTCACGTTGCCGTAGCGGACCACGGCGAACCGGGTCTCGTAGGAGGCGGCGTAGTTGTTGCCGAGGATGAAGATCTTGTCGGCGGTCAGCTTGGTCGCGCCGTAGAGGTTGATCGGCGAGGAGGCCTTGTCCGTCGAGAGCGCGACGACCTTCTTGACACCGGAGTCGATCGAGGCCTCGACGACGTTCTGCGAGCCCAGCACGTTGGTCTTGATGAACTCGAACGGGTTGTACTCCCCGGTGTCGACCTGCTTGAGCGCCGCGGCGTGGACGACGTAGTCGACGCCGTGGAGTGCTCGGTACAGGCGGTCGCGATCGCGGACGTCGCCGATGAACCAGCGGAGCCTCGGGTCGTTGCCGAACAGCTGGCGGCACTCGTACTGCTTGAGCTCGTCACGGGAGTAGATGACGACGCGCTTCGGGTTGTGGTTGTCCAGGACGTGGCGGATGAACGCCTTTCCGAACGAACCCGTCCCGCCGGTGACCAGGATGCTTGCGCCATCGAGGGGATGGTCGATCGGGGCGTCGGACTCTTGAACGTCCGAATTGGGCACTGTCACGGGGATGCTCTCTACTCTGGGCCTCACTGGTGCGCCAACGACACGGCGCGCAAAAGGTGACACATGCCGTGCCGTCCGCCGAAACGGACGAATCCGAGAGGTTGCGCATACATGTCCGTGGGATCGGTCGAGGCCGAAGGTCTTTGCGTGGCCCTGGTGTGCGATGCCGGTCCCGATGTCGGGATCGGGCACGTCATGCGCTGCCTGGCCCTCGGTGAGGAGCTCGTCGCCCGAGGCGTACGTGTCGTGATGGTCGCGGAGCTGGACCGGGTGCCCTGGGCAGCGGAGCAGGTGCGGCAGCGGAGGATCGAGATCGCGGAGCCGGGTGACCTCCTCGACACTCTCCTCCGCCTCGAGCCGTCGTCGGTGGTCGTCGACTCCTACCTCCTCCCGGTGCCGTTCTACGCCGACCTGCGGGACCGCTGGCCCCTGCTGGCGCTCACCGACGGCGACCCGCGCGGACGCGTCGCCGACCTCTACCTCGACCAGAACCTGGGCGCGGAGACCTCGGCCTGGGTGCTCCCGGAGGGGTCCAGGCATCTCGGCGGGCTCGACTATGCCCAGCAGCGACGTGACATCGTCCGACAACGGCCTGCCGCGCCCAAGCCTGCCGTCGCCGAGCACTCGCCGCCGCGGGTGCTGGCGTTCTTCGGCGGGACGGACGCCTTCGGGGTCTCACCTCGAGTCGTGCGCCTGGTCGCGCGGACGGGCGTTCCTGTGGAGCTGACCGCCATCGCCGCCACCCCGTCGTTGGCCGAGGAGATCGCGGCCATCGCGCCGGCGCCGGGCCAGCTCATCCACGTGATCGGGCCGACCGACGCCCTGGCCGAGCTGGTCGCCGACGCCGACGTGGTGCTCAGCGCCGCCGGCACCTCGGCCTGGGAGCTCTTCTGCCTCGGGGCCGCGGTCGGGTTCGTCTGCGTCGCCGACAACCAACAGGACGCGTACGTCCGGATGGACGAGGAGTCGCTGGCCGTCGGGATCGCGACCCTGGGTGAGCTCGACAGCGATCCCGAGGGCGCTGTCGTTCGGCTGCGCGGCCTCCTGAGCGACGTACGTCTGCGGGAACGGTTGCGCGCCGCCTGCTGGGCCACGGTCGACGGCCGGGGCGCCACGCGGGTCGCCGGCGCGCTCATGGCCCTCGACCGCGAACGGGACCCGCGCCCTCGGACAGCGTGGCGGTAACAGCCCCGACGCTCCGGGGACGCGCTGCCGCCGGCCTGGCACACAGTTCGTTTATGGCGAGGCGACGTGCCGCGTGCGGCCCGCGGCCAGGGGCCCAACTGTGTGTCTCGATGCACGCAGTTGGACAAGGCCACTCTGAGTCATCGCCTGCGCCGAGCCGGTCTCTGCGTCAACTGTGTGCGCCATCGGTGCTGATCCGATCGCCGCATGCCTGTTCGCGATACGAGCACGACCGCTGTTGGCAAAGTATCTTGCGGCAAGTAATCTTGTGAGTGTGGATGGTGCCGGCGACCCGGGGAGAGACGAGGTCGAGTCCGGTGAGGAGGGGTTGCACGAGCCGATCGTGTTGGAGTCGGCTCACCGACACGGGGTTGCGGAAGAGGACATGCTGCATGTGCTTCGCTTCGCGATCCGGCAGGTGCGTCAGGACGACGACATGGTGATGTTCATCGGCCCCGATCGTGCAGGTGTGCTGTGTGAGGTGGGTGCGGTGATCTGGTGGGGTGGGGAGTTTGCGGTCGTGCACGCGATGCGCCCCGCACGCAGTAAATACCTGAGATGAAACGACGAGACCAAGACCCAGGAGGGTGGTGACAGAGATGACGAGACGATCCCTGGCCGACCTGATCGCGCATGCTGATGAGCTGGCCGACAAGTTCGAGAACGATGACCACGAACCAACCGCGGAGGACCTAGAGGCGCCGTTGCCGCCGTTGATGGCGGTCAAGCTGGCCGCCTTCCGCCGCGCAGCTGCGGAGAAGGAGCTGGCCGAGGCCGTCCGTGCCGGCCGGGACGCCCACCTATCGTGGCGTGAGCTGGGCGAGGCCATCGGCACCACCGGCGAGGCTGTCCGGCAACGCTACGCATCCTGATCGGCCAGGTCAGCCAGCCGGTCCAAGGCGCTTGCTACTCGCTGCGAGTTCCCCGCGATGGTCAGACGAGGTCCCAGCTGAGCGGCGTCCCGGCTGGGGCGTCCTTGGTGAAGGTGCGGCCGAGGACGATGTCGACGTCGGCCGGTGGGAGGCCGTCGGCGGGGCGGACGGAGCGTACGTTGTCCGGGCCGACCTTCTCCCCGGCACGCACGTCGCGGGTGACGAAGAGCGAACGACGGAAGCGCAGCCCCTCCCGCTCGACAGTCTTCGGGCCGATCCGGGCCTCGCCGAGCGCCTGCCAGGCGATCCTCGTCTCGCTGACCAGCGAGGCGAACTCGTGCGGCTCCAGGGAGAAGTCGGAGTCGACGGCGCCGTCCTGGCGCGAGAGCGTGATGTGCTTCTCGATCACGCATGCGCCGAGGGCGACGGCGGCGACCGAGGCACCGATGCCGAGCGTGTGGTCGGAGAGGCCGACGGCGACGTCGAGGCCGTCGCGCAGCACCGGGATGCCGCGGAGGTTGGAGGCCTCCGGGGGAGCGGGGTAGGACGCGGTGCAGGCCAGGACGACGAGGTCGTCGTTGCCGGTCGCCCGTGCCGTACGCACCGCCGCATCGATCTCGGCGAGCGTGGCCGTGCCGGTGGAGATGATCGTCGGCAGCCCCGTCTCGGCGATCGCGCGGACCAGCGGCAGGTCGGTGATCTCGGAGGAGGCCGACTTGAGCATGGGGACGCCGAGCCCGACCAGGAAGTCGACCGCGGTCGGGTCGAAGGCGGCACTGAACGGCACCATCCCGAGCTCGCTCGCCAGCGCGAAGATCGGCTCGTGCCACTCCCATGGCGTGTGCGCCTCCTCGTAGAGCTCGTGCAGGCGGCGGTTGGGCCACAGCGGGTGGTCCGCGGAGAGCCGGAAGGCGGGACTGTCGACGTCCAGGGTGATGGTGTCGGCGGTGTAGGTCTGGATCTTGAGCGCGTGCGCGCCGGCCTCGCCCGCGGCCCGCACGATGTCGAGCGCGCGTTCCAGGTCGCCGCCGTGGTTGCCGGACATCTCCGCGATCACGAACGGCTCGTGGCCGGGACCGATCGTGCGGTCCCCGACGGTGATCTCGTGGTGGGTCATCACTGCTCCTTGGCAGAACGTCGGGTCGGTCGGTCGTCGCGGTGCAGCCTGACCGGGATCGCGGTCACCAGGTCGTCGCCGACGGTCTGCTCATAGGGCTCGCCCTCGGTGAACCCGAGCCGGCGGTTCATGGCGCGCACGGACTCGTTGTGGGGGAGCACCTCGCCCTCCAAGACGTCGACGTCGAGCCCGTCCGGTTCGGGAGCGAAGGCGTACGTCACGGCCTCCCGCATGATCTTGGTCCACGCCATCAGCGCGGTGCCGTCGGCGGTGGTGCCGTCGTGGTCGAGGTAGAAGCCCCACGAGGCGGACCTGGCACCCGGGTCGTGGTCGAAGAAGGTGACCACGCCGAGGGGGCGGCCGGCGTACTCGAACATCAGCACGCGCCGGGTCGGGTCCTGGACGACCCGGGACCACCAGGCGGTGTGCTCGTCGGCGGTGATCAGATGCTGGTTGATGCTCACCGAACGGTTGGCCTCCTGGTTGCGCCAGGCCAGCATGTTCGGCAGGTCGGCGGCGGTCGCCCGTCGTAGCATCGGTCTCCTCAGACGTCGTGGGAATGCGCCCTCACGTTACTCACCTGTTCCGGACCCGTGGGGGATTCAACTCTCGGGCGTCACGATATGGTCCGAGGCCATGGAGACTCTCGACCGCCCGGCGATCCGTAAGCTCATGGGCGAGGTGCTGGCCGTGCAGGGGAAGACCCTTCCGGCCGACGACGCCGCCAAGCTGGCCGACATCGGGTTCCGTTCCCTCGACTTCTCCGAGCTCGCGCTCCGGGTCGAGGACGAGATCGGGGACGAGCTCAACTTCGAGGCGGCCGGGCTTCGTTCGATCGAAACGATCGGCGACGTGCTCGACCTGCTCGTGGAGATCCAGGGGCAGTGATCGGCGACAACCTCGTCATCGACGCCGGGACCGGTGCTCGGGCGACGTGGCGTGAGCTCGCGCAACGATCCGCCGGGCCGCGGAAGTCGCCGACAGCGTACGCGGTCGAGCGCAGCATCGAGGCGCTGCCCGCGGTCGCAGGCCTGGCCGACGGGGGCGAGCTGCTCGTGATCTCATCGGGACGGCTCGACGAGTCGCTTGCCGAGGAGCTGCGTGCGGCGGGCTTCGATGTCGCTGTCGGCGATGACCTGCGGGCGGCGACCAGCCCGCGTCCGGCCGACGACGGCCGGGTCTGGCTGCTCACCTCCGGGTCGACCGGCCGGCCGAAGCGGGTCGGCCACACCCTGGAGACGCTCTCGACCGTGACCGGCGAGCTGGCCCCGCGCACCTGGCTCTGCCCCTATTCGCCCGGCACCTATGCGTGGTGGCAGGTGGTCACCCTCGGGCTCGGCGTGCCCGGCCAGGACCTGGTGCTCGTCGACCCGGCCGACCTGGACGACTGGGTGTCGCCCGCGCTCGAGCACGGCGTGACCGCGGTGTCCGGGACCCCGACGTTCTGGCGACGTACGCTGATGCGTCACGGCGCCGACCTGCAGAAGCTGCAGCTCAAGCAGATCACGCTCGGTGGCGAACCGGTCGACCAGGCGGTGCTCTCGCAGCTCAGCGAGGCTTTCCCGGACGCGCGCGTCTCCTGGATCTATGCCTCCTCCGAGGTCGGTGCCTCGATCGTCGTCCACGACGGCCGCGCCGGGTTCCCGGTGGACTGGCTCGACCGTGACGTCCCCGGCCGTCCCCGGCTGGCGGTCGTCGACGGTGAGCTGGTGATCACCTCCCCGCACCACGGCACCGACGCCTCGGGCGCTGAGTTGGCCGGGGCCGTACGCACCGGCGATGCCGCCCGCATCGAGGACGGCCGCGTGCTGGTCACCGGACGCTTGGACCGCGACGAGCTCAACGTCGGCGGCTCCAAGGTCTCTGCTGGTGCTGTCCGCGACCTGCTGCAGTCCCACCCCGAGGTGGCCTGGGCGGCCGTACGCGGCCGGAAGGCGCCGCTGGTCGGCACCATGGTCGTCGCCGACGTGGTCGCCGGACCGGGCACGGACGTGAGCGCCGACGACCTGACCCGCTGGGCGGCCGAGCGACTGCCCGAGTACGCCGTGCCCCGGCGTATCAAGATGCTTGCCGAGATCCCGGCCAAGGAGACGCTGAAGAGCGATGTCTGATTTCGAACCCGTCCCGCCCGCCTCCGTCGTGCTGGTCTCCGGCGCCTCACGCGGCCTCGGCCTCGCGATCGTCGCCGATCTGCTCGAGCGCGGCGTCAAGGTCGCGGCCTTCGCGCGCACGGTGACGCCCGAGCTCGAGAAGCTGGCGTCGAAATACCCTGAGGAGGCCCACTTCGGCTCGGTCGACGTGACCGACGAGAAGGCCGCCCAGGCGTTCGTCAAGGAGGTCGAGGCGAGGCTCGGCGTCATCGACGGCCTGGTCAACAACGCCGCGATCGGGCAGGACTCGCTGCACGTGCACACGTCCTCCGACCGGATCGCGCAGATCATCGAGACCAACCTGACCGCGCCCCTGGTGCTGACCCGGTTCGTGCTGCGGCGCCTGATCGGCAAGGGTCTGAAGGGTCGGGTCGTCAACGTGACCTCGATCTGTGGTCAGCGCGGCTATCAGGGCCTGGTGGCCTACTCGGCCACCAAGGGCGGCCTCGACGCGGCGACCCGCTCGCTGGCCCGTGAGCTCGGCGGCCGGGTGCTGGTCAACGCGGTCGCTCCCGGGTTCTTCGCCTCGGAGATGTCCGCGGTGCTCGGTGCGAACCAGCTCGAGTCGATCGCGCGGCGCACCCCCTCAGGCGCGATGACCACGCCCGAGGACGTCGTCCCGACCGTACGGATGCTGCTGCTCGAGCAGACCAACATCAACGGCCAGTCGATCGTCATCGACGGCGGCGGCTCGATCTGATGCTCTCTGGCCTGCTCAGCGTCGGCAGCGATGCCGAGCTCGCGGGCCACCGCGCCCGCAGCCACCTCCACGACGGTCGGGTCGTCGCCTGGACCGGCTCCTACGACGTCCCGGTCGCCGTCGACGCAGAGGTGCCCCGCGAGGTCCCTGCTGCCCTCGCGAGGCGGTTCGGAACCGACAGGTTCTGGGAGCGATGGACCCGCGCCGAGTGCGTCGCGAAGCTCACCGGCCGAGGTGTGGTCGACCTGGTGGACCTGATGGCGGCTGGTGATGCCGGCACGGGAGTGAGACTGAGCACCGTACGCCTGTCGGGCGGGATCGTGGTGTCGGTCGGCTGGTCCTCGACGGAGGCCGGGAAGCCGCGAGTTTCCGGTCAGTTCACATACTCGCCATAATCCTCCGGGTGATTCGCACCGAGATCCAGGCGCTGAGGGCGTTCGCCGTCTGCGCTGTCGTGCTGTTCCATCTGTGGCCCAACCGACTCCCCGGGGGTTACATCGGCGTCGATGTCTTCTTCGTCATCTCGGGGTTCCTGATCACCTCCCACCTGCTGCGCAGCCAGGAGAAGGGGCGGCTGAGCCTGACCGACTTCTGGGCCAAGCGGGCACGCCGGCTGCTGCCGGCGGCGTACCTGGTCCTCGCGGTCACCGCGATCGCGACCCTGCTGTGGGTTCCGAAGGTGCAGTGGCAGACGTTCTTCCTGGAGATCGGCGCGGCGGCGATCTACGTCGAGAACTGGGAGCTCGCCCGCAACTCAGTCGACTATCTCGCTGCGCAGCATGCGGCGTCCCCGGTTCAGCACTACTGGACCCTGTCGGGTGAGGAGCAGTTCTACCTGATCTGGCCGCTCCTCGTGCTCCTCGCCGCCTGGATCGCCGCCCGCAGCGGGGCCAACGCTCGCCGGACCACCGCCGTCGTCCTCGGGGTCGTCACGGCCGCCTCGCTCGTCTTCTCGCTCTGGTGGACCGTCGTCTCGCCGGAGACCGCCTACTTCATCACCCCGGCGCGAGCCTGGGAGTTCGGCCTGGGCGCGATGCTCGCCTTCGTCCCCGTGGTCGCCGGCCGCGACGGCCTCCGGTCGCTCCTTTCCTGGGTCTCCCTGGCCGTGCTGACCGCGAGCTGCTTCGTGCTCGGTCCGGAGACGCCGATGCCGGGCACCGCCGCGGTCGTCGTCTGCGTCGCCACCGCCGCCCTGATCTGGGCCGGCAACCCGACCGTCGCCTGGTCGCCCACCCGGATCGGTGACCTCAAGCCGTTCCAGTGGCTCGGCGAGATCTCCTACTCCCTCTACCTGTGGCACTGGCCGCTGATCATCCTGACGCCGTACGCCCTCGGCGTCGACCACCTCGGCTTCGTCGAGCGGGTCCTGATCGGCGCTGCCTCCGTGCTGCTGGCGGTGGCGACCAAGCACTGGGTCGAGGACCCGGTCCGTACGCATCGCAAGCTCGTCCACCACCCCGGCCGCAGCCTGGCCGCGACCGGCGTCGCCGCAGTCCTCCTCGTCGGTGCCAGCGGCACCGGCTGGGGCTACGTCGAGAAGCAGAACCGCGAGGACGCCGAGCTCGCCGCCGCGATCACCGAGGACGCCCCGCGCTGCTTCGGTGCGGCCTCCCGGGCCCCGGGTGCGAAGGACTGCCCCAACCCCGAGCTCGACGACGTGCTGATCCCGACCGCCGCCGGCGTACGCGAGGACTGGCCCGACTACCCCGGCTGCGACGAGCAGCTGCTGCAGCGTCCGTTGGAGGGCTGTCTGATCGGTGAGCGGAAGCCCGGCCGCCCACACGTCGCCGTAATTGGTGACTCTCACGCTCGGGTACTGGCGACGTCGTTGGAGCGACTGGCCGACCGGGGCTATCTCTCGGTCGAGCTGTTCCACTCCAGCGGCTGTTCCTGGACCGCGGGGGAGCCGTTCGTGGCGACCACCGAGTTCAAGGACAGGTGCCGGGTCCTGAAGCGTGATCTGAACACCAAGCTGTCCCAGGACGCCGGTGCGTACGACTTCGTCATGACCACGGCTTGGTCGAAGCTGATCGCGGGCCCGAAGAAGAAGCGCGTCGAGCTGGTGAAGCAGGCGTGGGAGCCCGTTCTGAAGCAAGGCGTTCCCGTCGTCGCAGTCCGGGACAACCCCACCTCCGGTGAGACCCGCAAGGACCAGCCGGCGTGCGTCGAGGAAGCCGGTGTCGCACGAGCCAATGCGGAGTGCAGCCTAAACCGGAAGAAGTCGTACGACTCGATCTTCGACCCGTTCGGTCCGGCCGTGAAGCAGTCCGAGGGCGCGCACCTCATCGATCTCACCGACTTCTACTGCGACGAGGACACCTGCCCCGCCGTGATCGGCGGCGTCAACGTCTACCGCGACCGCGACCACATCTCGGTGACCTACGCCGAGACCCTCGCGCCCTACATCTGGCGGGAGCTTCGAGCGTTTGGTCTGGTCGAGAACCGCTGAGCCAACCAGCGTGGTCCCAGGTGCCAACCCGGAACCATCGCGGCTTCCTCGACGCAGAGGTCGCTGTGGTCGGCTCGACTCGGCCCTGAGTCAGCGGACCGTACGCCGCATCCACTTGCCAGTGTGCAACCGGCTGCGGCGAGTGCCTGGGAGCTGTCGGACGAAGTCCTCGCGGATGTCGTAGGGAAGAACCTCGACGAGCGCACGGGGGTCGAACTTCGATCCAGGGAGGGTGGCCTTCGAGGCGACCCGCTCCAGGTCGAGCTCGGCGGCGACCTCGGCGGTCACCGAGACCGAGGCGACCTCCTCCTTCTCCAACGTCGTGAAGAAGTCGGAGAACTTGAACCGGTCGCCGACCAGGCCCTCGTCTGCGATGCGCAGCCAGACCCACGGGATCCCGTACGCCTGGGCGAGGATCAGCCCGTGCAGCGAGGTCGACACGACGATCTCGGACTGGGCGATCTCGGCGACGACTTCCTCCGCCGAGCGCTGTACGTCGACATGGTGCCCACCGCAGCGGGTGATGAGGGAGTCGGCCACGATGTGCGTCTGCGAGTAGTGCGGGATCACGCTGAGGCCGGACCGGCCGCTGGGTCGCTCGCCCGGCTGCAGGACGTACGGCATCAGCAGGGCGGGGTCGCCGTAGACCTCGGGGACGTCCCAGCCGAGATGCTTGATCAGCTGGTTGCGCGTGCGCTTGCCGCGGACGGCAAGGATCTCGCGCGGCTCCCGGTCCTTGAGGCGCTTGATGGCGGCGTTGCTCAGCGGCGCGATCAGGCCCGATCCCCAGATCGTCATGCCCGGACGCTGCATCTCGGTGATCAAGGAGCCCACGGTCATGAGGGCATCGCCCGCGTTCGGCTGCCCGATCGTGTTGTACGACGGCCGACCGACGATCGCTTCGAGGAGCCAGGGGCCGATCTGGTCACCGAAGTTGGTGCGCTGATCCCACCAATAGGAAGCGATGGCGCGAGGCGGCTGCTCGATCGTCTGATTGAGGTCGGTGTTGCCGCGCTGGATGTGCGCGACCAGGTCGCTCACGACCTGCTCCATAGGCATCTCCGGCTTCCACCGGCCGAACTGAAGCCGTCGTGCCGACTTCGGAACCACCGTGCCGTACGGGCTGCACCGCTTGCGGACGGCGTACCAGGAGACGTCGTCACGAGCGGTGATCTGGAGGCTGACGCCCTGGGGCGTGACCCTGACGTCGTAGGCGTACCTGGCGCCGTGAACCGACTCGTAGTCGAGCACGAGGGTGTCGTCCTGCCAGTGCCAGACCTTCTGCAGGCCCTCGCCGAGGCGGCGCCGCGCGTCCAGGCCGCGCTCCACGTCGCCGAGCAGCGCGGAGATGGTGCCTGGCTCGACTATGCCGGGCACGGGGTGGATCGAGTCGGCACCGAACACGTCGGCCAGAGCGTCGGAGAGACGCATGTCGTATCGGTGCTTCGCCGCGTTGATCTGTGTGGCGCCGACACGGGCGTACTTCCAGTTGGAGGTGATCCCGGTGAAGTGGCGATGCTGGATGCGCTTGGTGGTCTCCATCGTGACGCCGTGGACGCTATGGGTCTTCCACTGCTGGGCCTCCCGCGTACGCCTGGGGGCGATAGCCCACTTGCTGGTGCTCGACCAGCGGGAGGAGTCGTAGACGGTGAAGTCCGAGAAACGCGGCGGCTCCGTGACAGTCGCCCGCGGAGTGTCGATCCAGCGGCCCGGATAGCGGATAGCGCCGGACTCGGCGACTGCGAGGAGGTCGAACACGCCGGCGGCGTCCTCGGAGACGGCTAACTCGTCGATGTCGTGGTTGAGCACCCCGGCGGCTTCGGAGAGGAATCGGTGCCGGGCGTGCTCGAGGATGCCGTACTCGCAGAAGTCGGAGTCCCACGGAGCGTCGGTCAGTCCTTCCCAACTCCCGCCCTGTGGCCCGAACTTGAAGGGCCATGAGACGACGACGGCGACCTCGATCCCGGGAACGTCGAGGGCTTTGAGGACATCCTCGGGGCGGTAGCGGTCCGACCCGTTGTCGTAGAGGAGGACGGCGTCGACGTTCTGCTTCTGCGCGTGGAAAAGGGCCCAGTCGGAGATCCACTGCAGGTCGTTGTTCTTCGACTTGGTGGTCAGTACGAGCCGGTCGCGGAACCAGTCGACCCCGCTCTCGGAGATCTCGGCGTCGCACGTCGCCTCGGCAAGGGTCACCGTGACCTTTTGGCCGCCGGTAGCGGAGGCGTCGAGCCACGACGCCTGAGTGCGGTCGAGGTCCCGGAGGTTCGCACCCACCTCGGTGTCGTCGATGCGCCAGGTGGCGTCCGCCAGGTCAGCGGCCAGGTTGAGCAGCGGCGGCCCGCTGAGACGGACCGTGTCGCCGACGGGGAAGGCATCGTAGGCCAGGGTGTCGTGGTCGAACTTGTCGAGATAGCCGGGCTGACGCAGCTCGGCGGGCCGCGGCGGCTCGCGGTGGACGGGCCAGGAATCGCTCAACCGGAGGGGTGAGACACTCACCACTCGCCGAAGATTGTTCTGCACGCGTAGCTTCTTTCGTCAACAGCAACAAGTCCCGAATGAAATCGAGCTCGTTCCCGAGGCGAGCCTGCGAAGTTTATCGACAGCAGGGCGTCAAACGCGAATGGCGTGCGGGTCGATCCCGGTCGGATCGAGTCCGGGGACCTCGAGGGCGGTGCCGGCCTCGTTGCGCGGGACGCGACCGTGCTCGGCGATCCAGGAGGCGACGTGCTGGGCCTGGGCCTGGCGGTCGTTCTCGACGAGCCAGCCGATGAGCCGCTGCCCCGGGGGCATGCTCGCGTCGGCCAGCGTGCCTTCGGACCAGATGTCGCGGACCATCTCGACGAGTAGGTACCACCACTCGTCGTCGGCCTCGGGGATCGCGGCGAAATAGCGCCGCAGGTCGCCGGGGAGGGTCTTGTTCAAGAAGACCTCGAGCACCTCGGGGTCGCCGCCGTCGGCGACGTACTTCTGCACCGTCTCCAGCGACATCCTCTTGGTGAGGTGACGGTCGCGGAGGTCGGCCACGGTGGAGCGCTGCTGGGTGATCGAGCTGCCGTCGGTGCGGATCCGCCAGTGGTAGACGATGTCGGGGATGACGTCGAAGGCGGCGGCCGCCAGGTAGGCCCGGGTCAGCGTCGGCTGGTCCTCATAGCGCAGCCCCTCGGGCCAGGAGAGCGCCGCAGAGTCCCAGAACGTACGCCGGTAGACCTTGTTCCAGGCGAAGACGTCGCCCAGGATGCGCGGGTCGGCGGCAGCGGTGGTGCCCAGTCGCGCCGGGTTGTGGAAGCTGTGCATCCACACGGGCTCGACGAGGTCGCCGTCCTCCCAGCGCTGGACCGACCCGGTCACGAAGTCGGAGCCGGTCCTCTCCAGGGTGCGGACCATGGTGGCGTACGCCGTGCGCGGGACGACGTCGTCGGAGTCGGCGAAGGTGATGTAGTCGGCACCGGCCAGGTGGGTCAGGCCGGTGTTGCGGGCCGCGCCGAGGCCGTGGTTGGCGGTGCGGCGGACGACGACCCGGGGGTCGCGGTCGGCGTACTCCTCGGCGATGACGCCGGTCATGTCGGTCGAACCGTCGTCGACGACGACCACGTGCAGGTTCTTGTAGGACTGACCGAGGATGCTGTCGAGGGCGGCGGGGAGCAGCGGCGCGATGTTGTAGGCGGGGACGACGACGCCCAGCATCGGCCGGCTGCGCCTCAGTCGCATACCTCGGGAGCCGTGGACAACAGTGCGTCCACGGCGCGGGAGGAGGCGGAGCCGTCGTCCCAGGGGGCGAACTTCTCCCGGAAGGCTGCGCGGGCATCGGCGTAGGCGGCGTCGGCGGCCGGTCCGCCTGCCAGGTGCGCGATCAGCGCGTCGTTGTCGCTGAACAGGGGACCGGGAGCGGTCTCGGCGAAGTCGAAGTAGAACCCGCGAGAGGCCTGATATTCCTCCAGGTCGGGGACCAGGAAGAGCTGCGGGCGGTCGAGGATCGCGAAGTCGAACATCACCGAGGAGTAGTCGGTCACCAGCACGTCGGCGGCCAGGAACAGGTCGTTGATGTCCGGGTAGAGCGTCACGTCGCGGATCCGGCCCGCGAGCTCCGGGGCGACCGAGGCCCCGCCCGAGGTGTTGACGTGACCGCGGACGAGCACGGTCACGTCGGGCAGCGCCGCGACGACCTGCGCCGGGTCCAGGTAGAGCACCTTGGCGAAGGTGTCGCGCCAGGTCGGGGTGTAGAGCAGGACCCGCTGGTCGTCGGGGATGTCGAGGCGCTTCCGGATCGCCGCCCGGGCCTCGTCGCGGTCATCGGCGGCGAGCACGTCGTTGCGCGGGTAGCCCGACTCCAGCACGTCGCCCTCGAACCCGAAGGCGCGCGGCAGGATCTCGGAGCAGTAAGGGCTCGGGCTGATCAGCCGGTCCCAGGCGCGGGCCTCGGCGTCCATCGTCTTCATGTAGAGGACCGACAGCCCGCCCTTGGGGTCGGTGATGTCCTTGGCGATGCGCTTGAGCGGGGTCCCGTGCCAGGTCTGGACGTACGCCTGGCCCTCCGCCTTCTGGAAGAAGAACGGCCAGTTGTCGTTGGTGACCAGATACCGCGCCCGGGCTAGCAGCTCGAACCACTCCGGCGAGAAGCGGACGACCGAACGGATCCCGTCAGGGACCAGCACCGAGCGGTCGTTGACGCTGTAGACCGGCTCCGGACCCTCTCCGGCGCGGTGGCGGGTCAACAGCTCGCGGGCCATCGCGGCGGGGGAGTCGCCGGCCATCTTGCCCTTGAACGTCTCCAGCAGGACGACCGGAAGACGTTCCTCGAGGCGCTGCTCCAGGTAGCGCTCGCGCAGCTGCTGCTGCCTGCGGCCGGAGCGTACGTCCACGGGCAGGGCGTGGGAGATGACGATCAGGCTCCAGGAGACGCTGGTGCCGATGCGCACGGGTGCACCGGCGATCTCGATGTCGATCGGCCCGTGGGCGCGCAGCGAGGTCGCGACCTTCACGTGGGCGAACTCGCGGACCTCGCCGGCCTCGTCGATGAGCCGCAGCTCGTAGCGACCCGTCGGCAGGGCGGTGCGACCGAGCTGCCAGGCGTCGCGAGCGACCGGCACCTCGACCTCGAACTCGCCGGCGGGGAGGGCGGCGCTGGCGACGGCGTCGACGCGCTCGGAGGAGAGCTGCAGACGGTGGCCGGCCGCACCGAGACTCACCCCGCGCAGCACCAGCCGCTCCTCGGTGGCGTCGATCGCGGTGATGTGCACGGACGGCTGCCGGTTGGTCACCCGGACGGTGTTGCCGCCGCTGCGCACGACGTAGGCCCTGCCGGGGTCGCCGTCCTCGGCGCCGATGACGTTGGCTTCCTCGGTCCAGCGGACCGGGACGTGAGCGCCAGAGGTCAGCTTGACCTCCAGCTCGCGTGACGTACGCGGCTGGAGCGCCACGGTCACGGCTCCGTCGCCAGCGGTGTTCTCGGCGCGGCGTACGACCTTGCCGAAGGTGGGGGCCAGGATCGGATTGCGCGCCGGGCCGACGAGGGTGATCTCGACGGTGCCTGATGGGGTGACGTGGTGGCCGGCGGTTCGGGCCCAGTCGTCATGGACATGGACGCGGAAACCGTTGGCGCCGTTACCGCCGAGACGGACCAGCCGGTCGGCCAGAACACGCGCCTCGCGGAAGCCGGCGGGGCCCGAAGGCACGTCGCCGGTGATGCCGGACTCCCGAGTGAAGTCGCCCTGGGTGTGCTCGAGCTCCAGCACCAGGTCGTGCTGGCCGGCCGGGGTCACCTCGGCGAGCTTCTGGGCGTCGATACGGGCCTCGAAACCGGAGTTCGCACGGTCCTCGTAGGCACGGTTGGCGACCTCGTCGAGCCACGGGTCGGTGAACCGGGTCACCGGGACCTCCAGCTCGACGCCGTCGCCACGCACGTGCATCCGCAGCTCATGAGGGGCATAGTCGTCGGTGAGGTTCTGCAGGAAGGCGGATCCGCGCAGGACCAGGTCGGAGCCGTCCCAGGCGACCGAGGTCAGCTGCACACGGGGGAGAAGGTCGACCTCGGCCACGCGCAGCGTCTCCGGCGGGAGCGTGCCGCGCTTGTCGAGCCCCTCGGGAAGCACGAAGACCGGGACGCCGTCGGCGACCCCGATCGGACGGCCCGTCTGGAACTGCTGGAACCAGCCGCGGAGCTCGTCGACCAGCTCGAAGTCGTCGTGGCTCAGCGCCCAGGAGACGACCCGGTTGCGGAACTGGAGGCGGGCCCAGATCTCGCTGGGGATCTCGTCGCGCAGGAACGCCAGGCGCTCGCGGACGGCTCCGGCGTACTCGGCGTTCCCGGCGCCGATCGCGGCCTCGACATAGTTGGGGAAGTCGTAGTCGAGCAGCTTCACGAACCAGGTGTTGCGCACCTCGGTCGGGGCGTCCTTCACGAGCTCCGCGCAGCGGTCCTGGCTCAGGATGCGGTCGGCGAGGTCCTGCAACGTCGCCTTCTGCTGCGTGATCGAGCTGCCGTCGTCACGCGTACGCCACAGGTAGACGCAGCGGTCGAGGATGTCGAAGGTGGCGTCGAGGTAGGCGCGGGTGATCGGGACCTGGTCCTCGTAGCGCACGCCCTCGCTGAAGAGCAGCTGGTGCTGCTCGACGAACCTGGTGCGGAAGACCTTGTTCCACGAGGTGATGTCGAGCAGCGCCAGCGGTTCGTCCTCGATGGTGAGCCCGGTGCGGGTCTTGCGGGTCAGCTTCTTCACCCAGTTGGGGCGGGTGGCCCTGCCCTGCTCGCCGCGCTCGAACGCGGCAGTCACGAAGTCGGAGCCGGACTGCTCGAGCAGGTTCACCATCGCCTCGTACGACCCGGGCAGGATGATGTCGTCGGAGTCGGCGAAGGCGACGTAGTCACCACGGATGTGCTCCAGGCCGGTGTTGCGGGCAGCGCCCAGACCGGCGTTTTCCTTGGTGACGATCTTGACCCGCGGGTCGTGACGAGCGATGCGGCGGACGACATCGGCGGAGCCGTCGGGAGATCCATCGTCCACGACGATGACCTCGAGCGCCTGCAGCGACTGGGTCAGGATGCTCTCGAGCGCCGCTTCCACCCACTGCTCGACGTTGTAGATCGGCATGACCACGCTGAGAACCGGCTTCGGGCCGAGCCCGACGGCGTACTTCGCCCGGCGCGCCTCGCGGCGAGCTGCGTGGACCACACGCCGGGAGTCGACGTGCATCGTACGGTCGATCGCGTCGGCGACGCGATGGGCCGCACGGCGGCGCGGGCTCATGGCTGACAAAGGGGGAGGACCTTCCACAAGGGGCACAAAGAAGTCGGCTGGTGAGTCTAGGCGTTCAGCTCTCGTTCATCTGAATCAGTACGGAAGGTCGCCGAGTCGCCTGGTCCGCATCGGATCCGTTCGGATGCGGAGGCCGGTATCGCCCCTGCTGCGAAGGCGTGACGCGTGCCACAACGGCCGAGTGTTTCGGAAGTGTGTCCGGCGGCGTACCGTTTGTTTCGGCCTAGCTGAAGCGAAGCCAGCAATACGGCTCGGTCACGGTGGCTGAGCACGCAGGCACAACGTCTGGTACCCATCCCGGCTCCGCTCACAAGGGGGAGTGGTCGGAGGGACTGGAACGAAAGGTCTACAACCATGAACCCACTCAGGGTGGGCGTCGTCGGCGCGGGTCGCGTCGGGGCCGTCCTTGCAGCCGCACTGCGCTCCGCGGGACATTCGATCGTCGCGGTGGCCGGCGAGTCAGACGCCTCCCGCGCACGGATCGCCTCTCTTCTCCCGGGGGTCCCGGTCGAGAAGCCCACAGCTGTCGCTCGCGCCTGCGACCTCCTTCTTCTCACCGTCCCCGACGACATGCTCGGCAACGTCGTCAAGACGATGACCGACGCCGGCGCGATCCGCCCCGGGATGTACGTCGCGCACACCTCTGGCCGCCACGGCCTGGCGATCCTCGAGCCGGCCGCCGCGATCGGCGCCCACGTGATGGCCGTCCACCCGGCGATGACCTTCTCCGGCACCTCGGTCGACCTGGCCCGGCTCTCCGGCTGCGTCTTCGGCCTGACGGCTGCCACGCCCGCCGACCGGGCCTTCGCCGAAGAGCTGGTGAATGACCTCGGCGGCAAGCCGATGTGGGTGCCCGAGGAGATGCGTACGCTCTACCACGCCGGGCTCGCCCACGGCGCGAACCACCTGGTCACCCTGGTCACCGAGGCGATGGAGATCCTCTCCGCCGCTGGCGCCACCGATCCTGCAGGGACCTTGCGTCCGCTGCTGACCGCCGCCCTCGACAACGCCCTGGACCACGGCGACGCCGCGCTGACCGGCCCGATCGTCCGTGGCGACGCCGGCACGGTGGCAGCCCACCTCGACGACATCCGCACCAACGCTCCGCAGACCCTGGCGTCGTACGTCTCCATGGCGCGAGCCACGCTCGACCGGGCCGTCTCCGACGGGCGTCTGCTGCCCATCCGGGCGCTCAAGATCAAGAACCTGCTCGACGAGGCGGATCGTGCGGCCGTGCAGCCGCTCCCGCGCCCGATCCACACCTGGAACCAGTGATGAGCGAGATCGCATCCACCCGCGAGGAGCTCGCCAAGCTCCTCGACCCCGCCCGCCGCGAGGGCACCCTCGTCGGGTTCGTGCCCACCATGGGCGCGCTCCACGAGGGCCACGCGTCGCTGATGCGCGTCGCCCGCGAGCGGGTCGGCGGCGGTCCCGTCGTCGTGTCGATCTTCGTCAACCCGCTGCAGTTCGGCGCGGGGGAGGACCTCGACCGCTACCCGCGCACGCTCGATGCGGACCTGGAGGTCTGCGAGCGTGAGGGCGTCGACGTCGTCTTCGCGCCGTCGGTGGACGACGTCTATCCCGGCGGACTGCCGCAGGTGACCGTGGCCCCCGGCGCGCTCGGTGACGTGCTCGAGGGCAAGACCCGGCCGGGCCACTTCGGCGGTGTGCTCACCGTCGTCGCGAAGCTGTTCGGGCTGGTCAAGCCCGATGTCGCCGTCTTCGGCCAGAAGGACTACCAGCAGCTCGCGCTGATCCGCCGGATGTCCTCCGACCTGTGCCTCGGCGTCGACGTCGTCGGTGCGCCGACCCAGCGCGAGCCCGACGGTCTCGCCCTCTCCTCGCGCAACCGCTACCTCTCGCCCGAGCAGCGGGAGGAGGCGACGACGCTGTCGCGGGCGCTCTACGCCGCGCAGCGCGAGGCCGCGGGCGGTGTCGAGACCGCGCTCCAGGCTGCGCGCGCCGAGCTCCGCCGCGCCAAGGGGGTCGACCTCGACTACCTCGTGGTCACCGACCCCGCGCTGGCGGCGCTGCCCACCGACCCGGCACCAGGCACCGAGGCCCGGATCCTCATCGCCGCTCGCGTCGGCACCACCCGACTCATCGACAACATGAGCCTCACGATCGGAGCCCCCCGATGACCCGTCTGCGCACCATGATGACCGGCAAGATCCACCGCGCCACGGTCACCCAGGCAGACCTGCACTACGTCGGCTCGGTCACCGTCGACGCCGACCTTCTCGACGCCGCGGACATCCTCCCCGGCGAGCTGGTCTCCATCGTCGACATCACCAACGGTGCCCGCCTGGAGACCTACACGATCGCGGGCGAGCGGGGCTCCGGCGTGCTCGGTATCAACGGCGCCGCCGCCCACCTGGTGCACCCCGGCGACCTGGTCATCCTCATCGCGTACGCACAGATGACCACCGAGGAGGCGAAGGCCTTCGAGCCGCACGTCGTGCACGTCGACGAGGCCAACCACATCGTCGCGCTCGGCTCCGACAGGAGCGAGCCGGTTCCAGGGACCGACCAGATGCGTGGACCGCTGGTGCTCACGCAGTAGCGTGCCTGCATGAACATCGAGCTGCTCTCCGCCCGCGATCCGGGCTGGACCGAGTGGGCGGACGTGATCGTGGTGGGCTCGGGGATCGCCGGGCTGACCGCGGCGCTGCGGCTCAAGGACCAGGTGGAGCGGGTCGCCGTCGTCACCAAGGACGAGCTCAAGGCCGGTTCGACGCAGTGGGCCCAGGGCGGGATCGCGGCGGCTCTCGGCGAGGGTGATACCCCGAGTCAGCACGAGGTCGACACGCTCGTGGCAGGCGCCGGGGCGTGCGACCTGGAGGCCGTACGCGTCCTGGTCGGGGAGGGCGCCGAAGCGGTCCGCGAGCTGATCGAGTGGGGCGCCGAGTTCGACAAGGACCCGGCCGGCAACCTCTCGCTCACCCGTGAGGGCGGCCATCGCCGGGACCGGATCGCGCACGCCGATGGCGACGCGACCGGTGCCGAGATCCAGCGCGCGCTGATGGAGGCCGTACGCCGCGCTCCCGAGATCCTGGTCTTCGAGCACGCGATGGTCGTCGACCTGCTGACCGCCGCCGACGGCGGCGTCGCCGGCCTGACGATCCACGTGATGGGCGAGGGCGATGCCGACGGCGTCGGGATCGTACGTACCCGTGCCGTCGTTCTCGCCTCCGGCGGCCTCGGCCAGGTCTTCTCGCAGACGACCAACCCCGCCGTCGCCACCGCCGACGGGATGGCGATCGCGCTGCGGGCCGGGGCGACCCTGCGGGACCTCGAGTTCGTCCAGTTCCACCCCACGGTGATGTATCTGGGTGAGGACTCCCGCGGCCAGCAGCCGCTGATCTCCGAGGCCGTACGCGGCGAGGGCGCCTTCCTGGTGGACTGGGACGGCAAGCGGCTCATGGAGGGCGTGCACGAGCTCGGCGACCTGGCTCCGCGCGACATCGTCTCCAAGGCGATCATGAAGCGGATGCTGGAGACCGGACACCCCAACATGTGGCTCGACGCCCGTCACCTGGGCCGTGAGTTCTGGGAGAAGCGGTTCCCCAACATCCTCGCCTCGTGCGAGCAGCACGGCGTCGACCCGTCCGTCGACCTGATCCCCGTCGCCCCGGCATGCCACTACGCCTCGGGCGGCGTACGCACCGACAAGTGGGGCCGCAGCGACGTGCCCGGGCTCTACGCCACCGGCGAGGTCGCCTGCAGCGGTGTCCATGGTGCCAACCGGCTCGGGTCCAACTCACTGCTCGAGGGGCTGGTCTTCTCGCGCCGGATCGCCGAGGTCCTGCCCGGCGAGCTGCGGCAGCTCGAAGACCCGGCTCCGGGTGCCGGGCGCGCGCTCGTCCCCGGCACCGCGCTCAAGCAGCTGCAGGAGACGATGACGACCAAGGTCGGAGTCCTCCGCAACGCGACCGGTCTCGCCGAGGCGGTCGACGAGCTCGAGCAGCTCGGGAGCACCCCGGCCACCGAGATCGACCCGGCCGCCTGGGAGGCGACCAACCTGCTGACCGTCTCGCTCGCACTGGCGACGTCCGCGCTGCTGCGTGAGGAGACCCGCGGATCCCATTGGCGCGAGGACTTCGCCGAGCGCGACGACACCGGGTTCGCCGGCCACTTCGACGTTCGGCTCCGGGATGGCGAGACTGTCGTCAGCTTCACCCCGGCCCCAGCGACCGACCGCACCACCACAACCATGGCAGGAGCCTGATGACCATCCGACGCGTGCCCTTCGACGAGATCCCGCAGTCGCTGCGTGACGAGCTGACCAAGGCCGGCCTGGACGCCGGCGAGGTCTACGACGCCGTGGAGCTCGCCCTCGACGAGGACCTGCCCTCGGTCGCTCCTGGTGAGATGCCCAGCGAGGACGTCACCTCGGTGGCCACGATCGCTCCCGACGCGGCCGCGACCGGTGTCTTCGCCGCCCGGGAGGACGGCGTGGTCGCCGGCCTCGGCGTGGCCGAGCTCGTCTTCGCGTACGTGATGGGTGACTCCGTCACCGTCACCGACCGCGTCAAGGACGGCTCCAAGGTGAAGGCCGGCGACGTCATCATGCGGATCGCGGGGCCGACCCGCGGCCTGCTCACGGCGGAGCGTACGGCTCTCAACTACGCCTCCCACGTCTCCGGTGTCGCTACCGGTGTCGCGGCCTGGACCGAGGCGCTCGAAGGGACCGGCGCGCAGGTTCTCGACACCCGCAAGACCCTGCCGGGCTTCCGGGCCCTGGAGAAGTACGCCGTACGTTGCGGCGGCGGCGCCAACCACCGGATGTCCCTCTCCGACATGGCGCTGGTCAAGGACAACCACATCGTCGCCGCGGGTGGCGCGGTGCAGGCCTATGAGGCCGTACGGTTCGCCTACCCGGACGTGCCCGTCGAGGTCGAGGTGACCACGCTCGAAGAGCTCTCGGCGCTCCTCGACGCCGGTTGTGGCCGGATCATGCTCGACAACATGTCGACCGCGATGATGAAGGAGGCCGTCGAGATCACCGCAGGCCGAGCCGTCCTCGAGGCGTCCGGCGGTCTGACCCTGGACCGTGCCCGCGAGGTCGCTGAGACGGGTGTCGACTATCTCTCCGTCGGTGCGCTGACCCACTCGGTGAAGGTCTTCGACATCGGCTTCGACCTGTCCGAGGGCTGACGGTCACGCCCATGCCTCTGCTCGCGGTCAACATCGGCAACAGTCACACCGTTCTCGGGCTGATCGCCGACGGCGTCGTCTCCGCCGACTGGCGGGTCTCCACGCTCGAGCACCGCACCGCTGACGAGTGGTGGGCGCTGCTGCGCGGGATCCTCGGGGACTCGTCGGTGGCGGGCGTCGACGGCGTGGTGGTCTGTGCGACCGTGCCCTCCGTCCTGCACGAGTGGCGCGAGATGCTCGCCCGCCATCTGGGCTCGGTCCGGAGCGTGGTGGTCGAGCCCGGCGTACGCTCCGGCATCCCGATCCTCATGGACAACCCGCGCGAGGTCGGCACCGACCGGATCGCCAACGCGGTCGCCGCGGTGGCGCTCCACGGCGGTCCCGTGATCGTGGTCGACTTCCGTGGGACGGCGACGACCTTCGACGTGGTCAACGCGGCGGGGCAGTACGTCGGGGGTGCGATCCTGCCGGGGATCGAGCTGTCCTTGGAGGCGTTGGGTCGGCGTGGTGCGCAGTTGCGCAAGGTCGAGCTCGCCCGCCCGAGGTCGGTGATCGCGAAGAACACCGTCGAGGCGCTGCAGTCCGGAATGGTCTTCGGGGTCGCGGCTCAGGTCGAGGGGATGGTCGCTCGGATCATCGCGGAGCTGGATGTGTCCGCCGACGACGTGACGGTGATTGCGACCGGCTATCTCGCGGAGTTCGTGCTGGACGAGTGCCGATGTTTCTCGGCGCATTCTCCGTGGCTGACGTTGCAGGGACTGGAACTCATATTCCAGAGGAATGTCGTTCGTTAGCGCGTTTCGGTATGCCGCCCTGTCGAATCCATCAGTTGATATGTAATGCTATGCGCATCTCGCTTTAATGCGGGGCCTATATTCGGCCCGTTTCCGGGTGAAGAGCAGTGAAGGTAGGAACATGGCTAAGAAGGTTCAGATCATCCTCGAGGATGACATCGACGGCTCGGAAGCAGCCGAGACGGTGTCCTTTGCCCTGGACGGCACGTCCTACGAGATCGATCTCAGCGATGCCAATGCGGCAAAGCTTCGTGATTCTCTCGCGCTCTTCATCGGTCACGCACAGAAGGTGAGCGGCCGCCGTGGCAGCGCCAAGAAGGCCGCCGCAGCCGGTGGGACCACCCCGAAGGTCATGCGTGAGTGGGGCAAGGCCAACGGTTACAGCGTTCCTGACCGTGGTCGGATTCCGGCCGAGGTCCGAGCGGCTTTCGAAGCGGCTCACTGACCGACGGTCGCACCGCACCTCATGGCCGGCTGCCGCGCCTTCCCGGGCGCGGCAGCCGCCTTTGTGCGAGGTGGGCCGCCGGTCGGCCCGGCGCCGGTGCTGCCCGGCGTACTGCAGGCGTGTTCGCTCTCAGCGCACGGATCACATTGTGTTGTCGGGAACGCGTAGGCTGTCTGTGGGGTTGGATCTTGGTGACGCCCCAGAATTCTTAGGAGAGATGCGTACATGTTCGAGCGGTTCACTGACCGAGCCCGCCGGGTGGTCGTGCTGGCCCAGGAAGAGGCCCGCATGCTCTCCCACAACTACATCGGGACCGAGCACATCCTGCTCGGCCTGATCCACGAGGGCGAGGGCGTAGCGGCCAAGGCCCTGGAGTCCCTCGACATCTCGCTCGAGGCCGTCCGCAACCAGGTCGAAGAGATCATCGGTCAGGGTCAGCAGGCGCCGTCGGGCCACATCCCGTTCACGCCGCGTGCCAAGAAGGTGCTCGAGCTGTCCCTGCGCGAGGCGCTGCAGCTCGGCCACTCCTACATCGGCACCGAGCACATCCTGCTCGGCCTGATCCGCGAGGGCGAGGGCGTCGCCGCCCAGGTGCTGCAGAAGCTCGGCGCCGACCTCAACCGGGTCCGCCAGCAGGTCATCCAGCTGCTCTCGGGCTTCCAGGGCAAGGAGGGCCAGGCCACCTCCGGTGCCACCGCGAGCACCGGCACGACCTCGACCGAGGCGCCTTCCTCCAGCCTCGTGCTCGACCAGTTCGGCCGCAACCTGACCCAGGACGCCCGCGACGGCAAGCTCGACCCGATCATCGGTCGCGAGGCCCAGATCGAGCGCGTGATGCAGGTGCTCTCGCGGCGTACGAAGAACAACCCGGTCCTCATCGGCGAGCCCGGCGTCGGCAAGACGTCGATCGTGGAGGGGCTGGCCCAGGACATCGTCAAGGGCACCGTCCCCGAGACGCTCAAGGACAAGCAGATCTACACGCTCGACCTGGGCGCGCTCGTCGCCGGCTCGCGCTACCGCGGTGACTTCGAGGAGCGCCTGAAGAAGGTGCTCAAGGAGATCAAGACCCGCGGCGACATCGTGCTTTTCATCGACGAGATCCACACCCTCGTCGGCGCCGGTGCGGCCGAGGGTGCCATCGACGCGGCGAGCATCCTGAAGCCGATGCTGGCTCGCGGTGAGCTGCAGACCATCGGTGCGACCACGCTGGACGAATACCGGAAATACCTGGAGAAGGACGCCGCTCTCGAGCGCCGCTTCCAGCCGATCCAGGTGCCGGAGCCGTCGATCGCGGTCGCGATCGAGATGCTCAAGGGCATCCGTGACCGTTACGAGGCCCACCACCGGGTGACCATCACCGACGAGGCGCTGGTCGCCGCGGTCACCATGGCCGACCGCTACATCTCCGACCGGTTCCTGCCCGACAAGGCGATCGACCTGATCGACGAGGCCGGCTCGCGCCTGCGCATCCGCCGGATGACGGCCCCGGCCGACCTGCGGGAGTACGACGACAAGATCGCCGACGTGCGCCAGCGCAAGGAGGCCGCGATCGACGGCCAGGACTTCGAGGCGGCTGCCCGACTGCGTGATGAGGAGAAGCAGCTCATCGCCAAGAAGGCCGAGCGCGAGAAGGCCTGGCGTGCCGGCGACATGGACGAGGTCGCCGAGGTCGACGAGGAGCTGATCGCCGAGGTTCTCGCCGTGGCGACCGGCATCCCGATGGTCCAGGTCAACGAGGAGGAGTCCGCGCGACTGCTGCGCATGGAGGACGAGCTCCACAAGCGCGTCATCGGCCAGGACCAGGCCGTCAAGGCGCTCTCGCGTGCCATCCGACGCACGCGTGCGGGTCTGAAGGACCCGAAGCGCCCCGGCGGTTCGTTCATCTTCGCCGGTCCGTCCGGTGTCGGTAAGACCTGGCTGTCCAAGACGCTCGCCGAGTTCCTCTTCGGCGACGAGGACGCGCTGATCCAGCTCGACATGTCGGAGTTCGGCGAGAAGCACACCGTCTCGCGGCTCTTCGGCTCGCCTCCGGGCTACGTCGGCTACGAGGAGGGTGGCCAGCTCACCGAGAAGGTGCGCCGCAAGCCGTTCTCCGTGGTCCTCTTCGACGAGGTCGAGAAGGCTCACCCGGACATCTTCAACTCGCTCCTGCAGATCCTGGAGGAAGGTCGCCTGACCGACTCCCAGGGCCGGGTGGTCGACTTCAAGAACACCGTCATCATCATGACCACCAACCTCGGCACGAGGGACATCGCCAAGTCGGTCAACCTGGGCTTCTCCCAGGCCAGCGACAAGGCGGGCTCCTACGAGCGGATGAAGTCCAAGGTCTCCGACGAGCTCAAGCAGCACTTCCGTCCGGAGTTCCTCAACCGTGTCGACGAGGTCATCGTGTTCCCGCCGCTGTCGCAGGAGCAGATCATCGCGATGGTCGACAACATGATCGCGTCCGTCGAGATCCGTCTCAAGGACCGCGACATGGGCATCGAGCTCACCACGGCCGCGAAGAAGGTGCTCGCCGAGCGTGGCTTCGACCCGGTCCTGGGCGCCCGTCCGCTGCGTCGCACGGTCCAGCGCGAGCTCGAGGACGTGCTTGCCGAGAAGATGCTCTACGGCGACATCGGCCCAGGCGAGATCGTGCTCGTCGATGTCGACGGCGAGGGCCCGACCGCGCAGTTCACCTTCAAGGGCCAGAAGCGCTCCGTCGTCCCGGACGTACCCCCGCTGGAAGGTGCGTCGGTGTCCGATATCGAGCTCCCCGACCAGGATGAGCCGACGACGGTGGACAAGCCGAAGCCCGCCGAAGGCGAGTAACCCGAGACGTCACTTTCTGACGTCGAGAAGTCAGTTATCGACGCCGAGTGGTCAGAAATTCTGGCCACTCGGCGTCGTTTCTCTTTTCAGCGCTTCAGAAAGTGACCGTTCGCTGTCAGAAACTGACTTCTCGGCGGGTTAGGGGAGGGCGTACGTTTCTGGGCCCGTTTTTACCACCAGGGCGTCTTTCAGGAGGCTTGCCAGGGCTCGATCTCTCTGGGTTTCGTCGGGCCAGACCGCATCTAGGCGGGTTCGGTGGACGGGGGAGTCGGCGTCGCGGAGGACGGCGAGGAGGCGGCCGCGGCACTGGCGGTCGGTGCCGGCCCAGGTCTGGACCTTCCGCGGCGGTCCGTCGTAGGCGGGGTGGCCGGCCGCGCGCCAGGCGCACAGGTCTGCGACGGGACAGCGGGAGCAGGACGGTTTCGCGGCAGTGCAGATCAGGGCGCCGAGCTCCATGACGGCGACCGACCAGGTGGCGGCGGTCGGCTCGTCGTGGGGGAGTACGTTGGCGGCGAGCTCGCGCTCGGCCTTGTTGACCGACTGCGAGGGGAACTCGACGCCGCTGAGTGTCCGGGCGAAGACGCGGCGTACGTTCGTGTCGAGCACGACGTGTCGCTTGCCGTAGGCGAAGGTGGCGATCGCTGCCGCGGTGTAGTCGCCGACGCCCGGGAGCGCGATGAGGTCGTCGTAGCTGTCGGGGACCTCGCCGCCGTGGTCGGCGACGATGGCCGCGGCGGCGGCGTGCAGCCGCAGTGCTCTGCGGGGGTAGCCGAGGCGGCCCCAGGCGCGTACGGCTTCGCCGGTCGGCTCCGCGGCCAGATCTGCCGGGGTGGGCCAGCGCTCCAGCCAGGCCTCGTGAACCGGGAGCACGCGGGAGACCGGGGTCTGCTGGAGCATGAACTCGCTGACCATCACCGACCACGGCGTCGCGCTCGCGGAGCGCCACGGGAGGTCACGGGCGTTGGCGTCGTACCAGTCCAGAACGGGGTCCAGGAGTTCGGTCACACGCAGATTGTGCCGTGCGACAGGTATAGCCACGGAGTGGCACCCCGAAACCTGGGCGCGGGATCATTACGGTGTCGCCTATGGCCCGTGCGAGAAGGACTGGAGGACGGCTACCGGCCTCGGTCTACTGGCGCCGGCGGCTGGCTGTGCTCTCGATCGTCCTGCTCCTCATCGTCGGGATCTCGCGGTTCTTCACCGACGGCTCGGAGAAGCCGGACGACACCGCGGCGCCGGTGGCCGACCAGCCGACGGCGACCGTGACGGTCACGCCGACGCCGAGCGCGGAGCCGTCGAAGCAGGCGGGCAACGCGGGCGGCGACAAGCCGAAGAAGCCGAGGAAGCCGAAGAGCAGCGCACCGCCCGAGCCGACCGGCGAGTGCTCGCCCTCCGACATCGTCGTCGAGCCCGCCGTCGCCGACGGCTACGCCGAAGACAACGTCACCATCCCGCTGCAACTGCGCACGGTGAAGGCGTCCGCGTGCACCTGGAAGCTGTCCGCGGACGCGCTGCAGGTGCGGATCTCGCAGAAGGGCGGCGACCTGGTCTGGTCGACGGTCGACTGCCCCAAGGCCGTGCCGACCAGGGAGATCGTCGTACGCCGCGACGTCGTCACCACGCTCCCGCTGACCTGGAGCGGCCGCCGTGTCGTTGCCGGCGAGTGCACCGGCCACGGCCCATGGGTGAAGCCCAACTTCTTCGTGATCGTCGCCTCCGCCCTCGGTGGCGAACCGGCATCGGCCACCTTCGGCCTCTACAAGCCGGGCACCGCCCTGTCGCGTACGGAACCCGACTCCCCGACCGGCTGACGCGCCGAGACGTCACCCGCGCCGGCCGAGACGTCAGGTAGGTCGGCCGAGACGTCACTGGCGTCGGCCGAGACGGCAAGGACTGCCAACTCGGCCGACGTAACTGACGCTTCGGCCAACGCGGGTGACGCTTCGGCCGACGGGAGTGACGCTTCGGCAGGGTGGTTAGACGTAGCGCTCGAGGATGGTGGACTCGGCGAGGCGGGAGAGGCCTTCGCGTACGGAGCGGGCGCGGAGCTCGCCGACGCCCTCGACGGCCTGCAGATCGTCGACGCTGGCGGAGAGGAGCTTCTGCAGGGTGCCGAAGTGGTCGACGAGGCGGTCGACGACAGCGGGTGGGAGGCGGGGGACCTTGGCCAGGAGTCGGTAGCCGCGCGGGGCCACCGCACCATCCAAGGCATCCGACGTGGTGAGGCCGAGGACGCGGGCGGTGGCGGCGGGGTCGACGAGCTCGGCGGAGTTGAGCGCCTCGAGCTCGGCGAGGAGCTCCTCGGGCGAACGTGAGCGACGGCCGCGGGGGAGGTAGTCGCGGATGACCATCTCGCGCTCGGCGTCGACGCCGGTGATGAGCTCCTCCAGCTGGAGGGAGAGCAGCCGGCCGTCGGTGCCGAGCTCGAGTACGTAGTCCTCGATCTCGCGGGCGATTCGAGTGACCATTTCCAGACGCTGGGCCACCACGGCTACGTCGCGCACGGTCACCAGGTCCTCGATCTCCAGCGCCGACAGGGTGGACGCCACCTCGTCGAGCCGCAGCTTGTAGCGCTCGAGGGTCGCCAGCGCCTGGTTGGCGCGGGAGAGGATCTGGCCGGAGTCCTCCAGGACGTGGCGGGTCTCTCCGACGTACGCGGCGATGATCTGCATCGACTGGGACACCGAGATCACCGGGTGGCCGGTCTGCTTCGCGACCCGGTCGGCGGTGCGGTGGCGGGTGCCGGTCTCGGTCGAGGGGATGGTGTGGTCGGGCATCAGGTGGACGGCGGCCTGGACGATCCGGCTGAGCGAGTCGTCGACAATGATCGCTCCGTCCATCTTGGCGAGCTCGCGCAAGCCAGTGGAGGTGAACGGGACATCGAGCGTGAAGCCACCGGTCGAGATCGCGTCGACCATCTTGTCGTAACCGAGCACGATGAGTGCGCCGGTGCGGCCGCGAAGGATCCGCTCGAGCCCGTCACGCAGCGGCGTCCCGGGCGCGATGAGAGCAAGCGTCTCGCGCAGTCGGATGGAATCCGCGGTGCGTTCGGCGGGCACGGGAATCCTTTCGGAGTGGGATGAGGTGATTCTAGCGGTGGATCCAACCGTAATGCCGAGAACGATCTGCCACGAGTCACCAAGTTGATTACACCAAGCGGAGGAATTCCAGGGCCGCACCTATGCTGTGCACCTCAAAGACACGCATGCCGTCGACGTCCCGCTCATTGGGGCGGTTGGGCACCGGCGTTCCCGGGTCGGCCGGGACGACCGCCACGGTGAACCCGAGCCGCGCCGCCTCGGAGAGGCGCTGATCGAGATCACGCACCCGCCGTAGCTCGCCGGCCAGGCCGATCTCCCCGAGCGCCACCACTCCGCGCGGCGTGGGGGTGCCGGTGTGGCTGGAGGCGACCGCGAGCGCCATCGCCAGGTCGGCGGCCGGGTCGCTGATCCGGGCCCCGCCGACGGTCGAGGCGAACACGTCGCGACCCGAGAGACCCACCCGCGCGTGCCGCTGCAGCACGGCGAGGATCATCGCGAGCCGAGAGCCGTCCAGGCCGGAGGTCGTACGCTTCGCCCGCTCCTCTGCGCCCAGCACGGTCAACGCCTGGATCTCGGCGAGCAGCGGTCGGCGTCCCTCCATCGTCACGGTGACGCAGGTGCCGGGAACGGCGACGTGGTGGGTCTCCACGAAGAGCCCGGAGGGATCGGTGACCGCCACGATGCCCTCCGAGGAGAGATCGAAGCAGCCCACCTCGTCGATGGGGCCGAAGCGGTTCTTCATCGCCCGCACCATCCGGAACCGTGAGTCGCGGGCGCCTTCGAAGTGAAGGACCACGTCGACCAGGTGCTCCAGCACCCGCGGCCCGGCGATCGCCCCGTCCTTGGTCACATGGCCGACGAGCACGGTCGTGATGTTGCGCGTCTTGGCGACCCGGATCAGCGCCGCCGCGACCTCGCGCACCTGGGTCACTCCGCCGGGCGCACCCTCGACCCCGGAGGCGCCGATGGTCTGCACCGAGTCGACCACGATCAGCTCGGGCCGGCTCTCCTCGATATGGGTCAGCATCGCGCCGAGGTCGGTCTCGGCGGCGAGATAGAGCTCGTCCTGGATGGCGTTGGTGCGGTCGGCCCGCAGGCGCACCTGCGAGGCGGACTCCTCGCCGGTCACGTACAGCGCCCGGCGTCCGTAGCGCGCCGTCTGCGCGGCCACCTCCAGCAGCAGCGTCGACTTCCCGACGCCCGGCTCGCCGGCCAGCAGGATCGCAGCCCCCGGCACCAGTCCGCCGCCGAGGACCCGATCGAGCTCGGGCACCCCCGACGTACGCCGCTCCGACTCGGTCACCGACACCTGTCCGATCGGCACGGCCGCGGTGGAGACCGGGGCTGCCTGCGTACGTCCGACGGGGGTGGCCGCTTCGGCGACCGACCCCCAGGCCTGGCACTCGCCACAACGACCGACCCACTTACCGGTCTCCCAGCCGCACTCGGAGCAGCGGTAGGTGGCGCGTTTGGACGAACGAGCGGTAGCCATGCCCAGCAACCTAGAGCAAGCCACCGACAATCGAGCCGCGCCCGGAGCGCCGAGACCGATATAGGGGCCGAAAGCATCCGCAGAGGTCAGCCTTCGTTACCATGTCTTGGAACGATCCAGAGTTCTACATCGGTATCAAGGGAGGCAGGGCGTGGTGATGCCGCGTTCCGGCGGTCATATCTCGGCCGCTCCGCCGACCCTGGCCGACGTCGCAGAGCTGGCCGGCGTCTCCCGGCAGACGGTGTCGAACGCGGTCAACAACCCCGACCTGCTGCGTGCCGACACCCTGGCCCGGGTGCAGGACGCGATCGACAAGCTCGGCTACCAGCCCAACCGCGCAGCGCGCAGCCTGCGAACCAGAGCGAGCCATCTGATCGGGCTCAGGATGCCCGCCCTCCAGGAGGGCACCGCCAACGCCATGATGGACCGGTTCGTCCACACCTTCGTCGAAGCCGCCGCCGAGACCGGCTATCACGTGCTGCTCTTCTACGGTGACCCTGCCGACCCGCTCGACGGCTACGACGAGCTGCTCAGGTCGACCGCGGTCGACGCCTTCGTCGTGACCGACACCCACCTCGGTGGCCAGCAGACGACGTGGCTGCAGTCCCGGCGCGCACGATTCGTCTCCTTCGGGAGGCCTTGGACCCAGCCCGACGCCAAGCATCCCTGGGTCGACGTCGACCTCGCCTACGGCGCCGAGATCGCCACCGAGCACCTGATCGAGCGCGGCCACTCCAAGATCGCCTGGATCGGCTGGCACAAGGACTCGCTGCTGGGGGAGGAGCGGCGCAGCGGCTGGACCCATGCCATGCACACCCATGGCCTCTCGACCACCGGCCTGGCCTCGCGCACCGAGGACTCGATCAGCTCGGGCAAGGCGGCCGCCGACGCGATCCTGGACGAGACCGAGCCGACCGCGCTGGTCTGCGCCTCCGACACGCTCGCGATGGGCGTGCTCCACTCCCTCTTCGAGAGAAGGCTCCGCCTCGGCGAGGACATCGCGGTGGTCGGCTTCGACGACTCCCAGGTCGCGCAGACGGTGCCGCCGGGGATCACCTCGGTACGTCCTCCGCTGGAGGAGGCTGCCCGCGAGCTGGTCAAGGCCCTCGAGGAGCTGCTCGCGACCCCGTCCTACGCCGCTCCGGGTGTGATGCTGAAGCCGGTCCTCACCGTCCGCGGGTCTTCCTAGTTCACCGGTTCCGAGCGACGATGGCGTCATGGGAACTGGTGCTAGGGGCGACGTCGTCATCATCGGTGCTGGGCTCGCGGCAGTCAGCGCCATCGAGACCCTTCGCGAGGAGGGGTACGCCGGCCCCCTGATCCTGGTCGGCAAGGAGCCGGAGCTGCCCTACGAGCGACCACAGCTCTCCAAGGACTTCCTCGCCGGAGCCAAGGAGTTCAAGGTCGTCCACGACGAGGCCTGGTACGCCGAGAAGGACGTCACCGTCCTGGCCGGCACTACCGTCACCGCGCTCGACCTGAAGGACGGGAGCGTCACGCTGGACGACGGCAAGAAGCTGGCCTTCGGCAGGCTGCTCCTGGCCACCGGCGCCGATCCGAAGACGCCACCGATCCCGGGCATCGAGACGGCGGTGACGCTCCGCACCGTCGAGGACGCCCGCCGTCTCAAGGAAGCGGTCCGAGAGGGCACGAGGGTGGTCACGGTCGGAGGCGGCTGGATCGGCCTCGAGGTCGCCGCCTCCGTGACCGCGCTGGGCGGCACCGCGGTCGTCCTGGAAGCCGCCGCGCAACCTCTTCTCAACGTCCTCGGCCCGGTGCTCGCCGAGCACGTCGCCGACCTGCACACCCGCCACGGCGTCGAGATCCACACCGAGACGACCGTGGAGGCGATCGAGCCCGGAGTCGTACGGACCAGCGCCGGCGAGATCCCGGCCGACATCGTGCTCGTCGCCGTCGGGGCGGCACCGGCCACGGATCTGGCCGCGGATGCCGGCCTCGAGGTCGGCGACGGCATCGTGGTCGACGAGCGGCTGCGTACGTCTGATCCGAGGGTCTTCGCGGCCGGAGACGTCGCGCTCGCGAAGCACACCGTGCACGGCCCGCTGCGGGTCGAGCACTGGGACAACGCGATCAAGCAGGGCCGCCTGGCGGCCAGGTCGATGCTGGGGAAGGAGGGCGCCTACGACTGGCAGCCCTACTTCTTCACCGACCAGTTCGAGTTCTCGATGGAGTACGTCGGCCGCTCGGCGCCCGAGGACGAGGTGCTGCTCCGGGGCGACACCGAGGGTGATGAGTTCATCGCCTACTGGCAGCGTGGACGGACCGTCACGGCAGGCATGAACGTCGGGATCTGGGACGTCAACGACAAGCTCCGAGAGCTGGTCGGGACCGAGGCCGATCCCGACCAGCTCACTGATCTGTCTTGAGAGAGAGCTCAGCGCGCTAGAAGCACTGCGACGCGCTGTGGAAGACGCTCGACTGGATGCCGAGGTGGATGTGGTCGCTGTGGTCGGGGTAGCCCGGCCCGAGCACCTGCGCGAACGACTGGCGAGATGCCCGCGCGATCCCGCACATGGTCGACGCACTGCTGCCGGGGACGAGATCCATCGCCCGGCCATAGAGGTGGTTGCTGTTGCTGGCTCCGCCGACCCGGTCGTTGCAGGCCTTCGACCGGTAGGCCGACGTCACCCGCAGCGGGACGTCGCCCAGCCGGTGCCGGATCGCCTCGGCGCGCCACATCGCCTGCATCAGGTTGGCCTTGACCTGGGCGACCGACGTACCGGAGACCGGCGCCGGCCAGCCTCCGAAGCAGACGTCGTCGACCTCGCCCCACGTGAAGTGGATCGGGGTGCAGTCGTCGTCCTGGAGGGCGTAGAGCTTGCTGAACGTGTTGGGCCCGGCGACACCGTCGGCGCCGAGACCGTAGGCGGACTGGAAGTTGCGGACGGCGGTGGTGGTCGCCGGGCCGTAGGACCCGTCGATCGAGAAGATCGTGCCTGACGTCGCCCATCCGGCGACCCGGATCTGCAGCTGGGTGACGTCGGCCCCGGTCGCGCCCTGCTGCAGGGTGCGACCCCACGTGTAGCAGGCATCGGCGTGAGCGGGGGCGGCTGTGGAGGTGATGGCGACCAGGCTGGCCGCCAACGTGACGAGGAGAGAACCGATGACCGTGCCGAGCCGACGCCCGAGACGTGGGATTTGGTGCATGGTGAAACTCCCTTCCTTGGGGGGAGCTTCAATGGTTACGGGTTTTCCTCGGCTGCGTGCACCGATTCAGAAACCCTTCCACCAGAGGTTCACCGCGTAGTCGACGTAGGTCCCGTCGTGCTCTGCCAGGATCGCCGTCGCGGTGGCGGCGTCGAACTCGATGCGTACGACCGCCTCCAGGTCCGCGCGCGAGCCGAACGACCAGTCCATGTCGACGGGCACGCGCGTCCAGCCGTGCATCGACCAGAACCGCTCCTGCTCATCGGGCGGCGGGACCTTGGGGTAGCCGCGGCGGAACCAGGCGCCGAAGCTCGACCGGGAGCCGTCGTTGTCGATCACCATCGCGACGCCGCCGCGTCGCATCACCCGGTCGAGCTCGCCGAGCCCAGGCTCGCAGCCGGGGCCGAAGAAGTAGGCCCAGCGGGCGTGCATCACGTCGACCGATGCCGGTGGCAGCGGCAGCTGCTGCGCGATGCCGTTGTGGACGGTGACGTTCGAGAGCTTCTTCGTACGCCGCCGGGCCAACGTCACCAGGTCCGGGTGGGGCTCGATGCCGGTGACGGTTCGGGCGGTCTCGGCGAACTTCGGCAGGTAGAACCCGGTCCCGCAGCCCAGGTCGAGCACGTCGCGCCCGGCCCACGGCGCGGTCTCGGCCATGGCGGTCCAGAGCCGGCCGTGCGGGTCGAGGGCACGGTTCTCGATCTCGTACGTCGCGGTGTGGTGCCAGATGTTGGGGGAGGGGATCGCTCCGGTGGCGCCGGGGAGGTCGAGCCTGGTCAGATCCGGACCTCGCCGCGGGGCGTCACGAACTTGGCGGCCAGCAGGCCGGGGGTGCCGTGCTCGGCGACCCAGTCGATGTGGACGTTCTCGGCGGGCTTGCCGGTCCACGGGTCGACCCGCTCCTTCAGCTCGTCGCCGAGGTAGTCCTTGACCCGCTCGGGGTCGCCGGAGATCTCCAGGTCGGTGAGGGTGATGTCGGAGCCGGCGTTGCCGGGGTGGAGGTCAGGGGTCTCCCACTTGATGAAGTAGGGCAGTTGCGGGTCGGCGATCAGGCCGTTGATGCCGATCTGCTGCCAGTGGAGCTCGCGGCCGTCGGGGAGGTGGCGGTTGCCGGGGACCGCCTTGCGGCCGAGCCGCTCCTCGATCGGGGTCATGTCGTCGACGCCGATCACGAAGCCGATCCAGCCGCCGCCGAGCGCGGAGCGGGCCTTGACGGCCTGCCCGAACGGGGCCTTGTCGCTGGCCGGGTGCTCCAGCGCCTCGACCACCTCGAGGTAGAGGCCGCCGCGCATCGGGAGGATGAAGTTGCGGGTGCCGAAGCGAGGGTGGACGCCGCCGTCGACGAACTCCTGGCCGAGCAGCTCGCCGAGCTGCTTGGCGGTCTGAGCCAAGCCATCGGGTCCTGCAGCGTACGAAACATGGTCCAGGCGCATGTAACGATTCTGAACTCTCGCTGAGAGAGAGACCAATCCAGGGTCGCTATCTCTTGATGTCGAGAGAGTGGAGTTACGGGTCGTCGCAGGTCGGACGGAGGTCAGCGTGGGCTGGCCGGGTGGAGGGCCAGCGCCGACCTCGACCGGACATGCGCCTCGCAGTGACGGACGAGCTCGGCGTACGCCGCCTTGCCCATCAGCTCGGTGAGCTCGGCCTGGTTGGTGATGTAGACCGGCTCGACCGCGACGTGCGCCTCGGTGTTGCCTGAGCAGTACCAGTCCAGGTCGTGGCCGCCCGGCCCCCAACCGCGTCGGTCGTACTCGGTGATCGTCACCTCGGTGTAGGTCGTCCCGTCGGTCAGCTCGACATCGCGGAACGTACGCCGGATCGGCAGCTGCCAGCACACGTCCGGCTTCGTCTCGAAGTGCTCGCGGCCCTCGGCCGCCGCGAGGATGTGGAGCGCACAGCCCGAACCGCCGGCGAAGTCCGGCCGGTTGGCCAGGACGCACGACTCCTGCCCGCGAAAATCCGTTACCCGGGTCTTCCGCTCGCCCTCGTCGTCGAGCTCGACCCAGTCGTCGCCCTTCACCTCGCGGCCCGGGTGCTGCTCCCACAGATCCGGGGTCAGCTTCCGCACGAACTCCGCCGTCCGGGCCTCGTCCTCCTCGTCCGCGAAGTGCGCCCCCAGCGTGCAGCACCCCACGTCCGGCGAGCTCTTGAACATCCCCGGACAGCCGTCGCCGAAGATGCAGGAGTACGCCGACGTCAACCAGGTCAGGTCGCAGCGCATCCGCTCGTCCGGGTCGTCGGGGTTCACGAACTCCACCCACGCACGCGGGAAATCCAGGGGCACCTCAGGCACCCCGTAAGCCTACGTGGTCGACCCGCGTTCTTCCGCCGCGTCGATTCCGGATGGCCGAGGTGGGAGGCGTATTCTTGTAGGGACGGAGCGACCGCTCCGTGTTCATTGTGTGTATCACCTCGCGCCGGCCCCGCCGGCGGACCAAGGCGGCACAGAGCCGCGGTTCGCAGCGGGAGGTTCGAGAGATGTCGGAGCAGGGCGAGCAGAGACTGGTGCGCGCCGTCGGGAAGACGTACTTCCCGCTCGCGCTCGTCGCGCGGATGCCGTACGCGATGATGGTCGTCGGTGTGCTGACGCTGGTCGTCGCGGGCCGCGACTCGCTGGCGCTCGGTGGCCTGAACTCGGCCCTGGTGGGGATCGGAGCCGCGACCTGCGGCCCCCTGCTCGGTGCCGCCGTCGACAAGTTCGGTCAGCGTCCGGTCCTGCTGGTGATCAGCGTCCTCAGCAGTGCCGCGCTGGCGGCGATGGCCTGGGTGGTCTACAGCCCGCTGCCGGATGCCGCGGTGCTGGCGGTGGCGTTCCTGGTCGGCGCGACCGCCCCGCAGATCGCCCCGTTGTCGCGGTCCCGCCTGTTCGCGATCATCTCCTCCCACATCGTCCCGGGACGTCGCGTGCGGGTGCTCAACTCGACGATGGCCTACGAGTCGGCGGCCGACGAGATCGTCTTCATCGTCGGCCCGGTCGTCGCCGGTGTCCTCGCCGTCGCGATCGACCCGTGGGCCCCGGTTGTCGCCGCCGCGGTGCTCACCCTGATCTTCGTCTCCGCCTTCGCTCTCCATCCGAGCGCTGCGACCGCGCAGGCGACTGCCGGACGTACGCCGGCCGCGGGCTCCGCCCGCGAGCTCGCCCGTCCCGGTGTGGTCGTCGTCGTGGTCGGCATCCTTGGTGTCGGTCTCTTCTTCGGCTCGATGCTCACCTCGCTGACCTCGTTCATGGCCGACCACGGGCGGCCTGAGGAAGCCGGTCTGGTCTACGCCGCGATGGGTGTCGGCTCCGCCGCGCTGGCGCTGGGCGTCGCTCTCTTCCCTGTGGGCTTCACCTCGGCCGCGCGCTGGCTGGTCTTCGGCGGGGTGATGCTCGTCGGTGCTCTCGCCCTGCCGAGTGTGTCCTCGCTGACCGGGATGGTGCTCGCGCTGCTCGTCATCGGCATCGGGATCGGCCCGACCCTGGTCACGCAGTACGGCCTCGGCGCCCGCCGCAGCCCCGTCGGCCGCTCGGCCACCGTGATGACCATGCTCGGCTCCGGCGTGATCCTCGGACAGTCCCTCGCCTCTGCGCTCACCGGCGAGATCGCCGAACGCTGGGGCACCGACGCCGCCCTGCTCATGCCGGCGGCTGCCGCGCTCGTGGTCGTCATCGCGGGAGCCGTCAACGCCCGGATCGGGGAACCTGCCGTGGTCACGGCCCCTGGCCTCGAGCGTGCTTCGGCTTCGGCCGACCGCTGAAATCACTCGCTGGGCAGCCTTTGGACCACGGGGCGTGCTCGGCGAAGTAGCGTAGAGCCATGCGTCTGGGCGTACTCGACATCGGATCGAACACGGGACACCTGCTCGTGGTCGACGCCCACGGCGGGGCAGCCCCGTCACCGGCGTACTCGTTCAAGCAGCCGTTGCGGCTGGCGGAGCACCTCGACGAGGCCGGTGATGTGACCGAGGCCGGGATCGAGGCGCTGGCCGCTTTCACCCGGGACTCGGTGGCGGTCGCGGAGGAGAAGGGCGTCTCGGAGATGCTCGCCTTCGCGACCTCTGCGGTGCGCGATGCCGGCAACTCGCAGGCCGTGCTCGACCGCGTGCACGCTGAGACCGGGGTCGAGATCGAGGTCCTTCCCGGCGACGACGAGGCGCGGCTGACCTTCCTGGCCGTACGTCGCTGGTTCGGCTGGTCCGCGGGGCGGCTCGCCGTCTTCGACATCGGCGGCGGCTCGCTGGAGATCGCGGCCGGCCTGGACGAGCAGCCGTACGTCGCGTGGTCGCTCCCGCTCGGAGCCGGCCGGCTCGCCCGCAGCTACTTCGGTGACCGGCCGACGGACGAGGAGCTGCGGGAGATGCGCCGGATGATCCGCGCCGCGATCGCCGAGGACGCGGGCAAGATACTGCGCGGTGGACACCCGGACATGGCGGTGGCGACCTCGAAGACGTTCCGCTCGCTGGCACGCATCTGCGGCGCCGCCCCGAGCGGCGAGGGGCTGCGCGTGCGTCGGGAGCTGCCGCTTGCCGAGCTGCGCCGCTGGATCCCGAAGCTGCTGGAGATGTCGCTCGAGGAGCTCTCCGAGCTGCCCGGCGTCAGTCCGTCGCGGGCTCACCAGATCGTCCCGGGTGCGCTGGTCGCTGAGGCGTGCCTCGACATCTTCGACCTGCCCGCCTTCGAGATCTGTCCGTGGGCGCTCCGCGAGGGGCTGATCCTCGACCGGATGGACCACCTGTCCTTCATCGACAGCTCTCATCTCGGAAGGTCCGACTAGGAGGCCCGCAATGATCGCGCTGTCGACCGTCTCGACCTATCCCGAATCGACCGCCCACGGGTTCGCCTACGCGGCCGAGGTGGGCTATGACGGCGTCGAGGTGATGGTCGGGATCGACGCACTCTCGCAGCAGACCCATGCGATCAAGCAGCTCTCCGAGCATCACGGTCTGCCGGTCGTCGCGATCCATGCCCCGACGTTGCTGTTCACCCAGCAGGTCTGGGGGTTCGAGCCCTGGGGCAAGCTCGAGCGCTCCGCGGAGATGGCCGTCGAGGTAGGGGCCGGCGTGGTCGTCGTACATCCGCCGTTCCGGTGGCAGCGCGAGTATGCCGCCGGTTTCGTGGAGGGGATCGCCACGCTGGAGCGCTCGACGGGGCTGCGGTTCGCCGTGGAGAACATGTATCCGTGGCGGGCCGCCAAGCGCGCCACCCAGATGTACCTGCCCCACTGGGACCCCTCCACCGAGGACTATGCCAACACCACCATCGACCTCTCGCACGCTGCCATCGCCGGCGACGACGTCATCGAGATGGCCAAGCGTCTCGGCCCGAGCCTGCGGCACATCCACCTCACCGACGGCACCGGCTCGGCCAAGGACGAGCATCTCGTGCCCGGGCGCGGGCACATGGGCGCCGACAAGTTCCTGCGCTACCTGGCCTCCTCGGGGTTCGAGGGCGACATCGTCCTGGAGATCAGCACCCGCAAGGCCGGTCGGCTCGCCGACCTGCGCGAGTCGCTCGAGTTCGCCCGCGAGCACTTCCGGGCGTGACAGACTCTGACGACAGACTTGGGGAGTCATGACTGATCCAGAGGTTCGCTATCGCTCCTTGGTGAGCGGGGACTCCGGGAGCATCGGCGGGATTGTCGGAGACCTCGAGATGGCTTCGCGCGACGTGGCTGATGTCGCTGACCAGGCTGCAGAGACGATCGACGTGCCGGTCTGGTCGAGCATGGCGAACGCGATGTTCAGGATGAGGGCATCCGCATTGGTGACCGGCCTCGACCTGAACCACGATGCGGTGGTGCGTGCTCGCGGAGCTCTGGACAGCGCGATGCGGTCGTACGATGACATGGTCGGCAAGGCCGATCTCATCATCGGGATCTGGCGCAGTCGTCCGCGGGCGCCGATCCCGTTGGTCGACGAGATGATGGCGCGGGTCATCGACTCGACGCTGATGACGCTCGGCACCTCCTACAACTCGGCTCTCGCCAACGCGACCGCCTTCCTCACCGGCGACGAGGTCGATCTCGACAAGCTCGATGAGGACGCTCGAGGGTGGGTGGAGAAGGGGCTGGACCGCAGCAGGAACTGGTACGACGAGTCGGGCAGCTATCGCGGCCCGCTGATCCCCAACACCATGGCTACCGGCGATGAGCGGGGTTGGGTGCCGCAAGGGCTCGGTTATGACGACGAGAACGGCATCCTGCTCCAGAGCTACTACGACTCCGACGACGAGAACGGTGACGGGAAGCTCTCGCTCATCGATGAGACATCCGGGACCGAGATCAGCAACGTCACGCTGGAAGGCGCAAGCGGGCACGTCGGCGGTGTCACCGTGGATGGAGACACCGTATATGTGAGTTCCGGAGGTCAGCTTCACCAGTATTCGATGAGCGATCTGAGGAAGGCGAAACAGGGTGAGAGCGTTCCTCCCAGCGGCCCACCGGCTGATGTGGAGGCATCGTCCTACACCGCGGTTCACGGCAACAGCCTCTTCGTCGGCAGTTTCGATGGCAGCAAGATGTACCGCTACCAGAAGGTCGACGGACAGTGGGACTTCGACAACCCCGTCGAAACGATCAACACCCCTCCCGACGTCCAGGGCGTGGTGGTGCGGGACGGCGAGTACGTCTTCAGCACCTCCTGGGGCCGCGACAAGCCGAGCAGCCTGATCGTGCAGAACCGAGACGACGAAACTGACCGGAGCGACCCTTACCCTTATCCGAACATGGCCGAGGGCATCGTCGAGGTGGACGGGGAGATCATCACCACGTACGAGTCCGGGTCTGGGGCCTACCGTGACCCGGGCAGTCGTTCATTCGCGGAGTGGCTCCGAGGCGAGCACCCCGATGCGGACCTGTGGTCGAGCCCTTACATGACGCGTACGCCGCTGTCCGAGCTCGGGCTGGAACCGGATGGAGCCGGCGGTGACATCGAGGTGCAGCCGGAGACTCTGCGGAAGGCGGCCGCGACCTACGCAGCGAGCGCAGGTCGCCTCCGGCGGATAGCTGGTGGGGTCGAGTCGGTGGGCGTGCAGTCGGCTTGGTTCGGTGAGGTGCCTGCGGCAGAGATGCTTGCTCAGAGCATCACGAAGGTGCTCAGCAGGGCAGCCTCCAGCCTTGACGCTGGCCGTGATGCGATGGAACGGCTTGGCGATGCGCTCGACGAGGCGGCCGTGACCTATCAGCGCACAGATGACGAGACCGCCGGGCGTGGGAAGCGGCTGGAGGGCCGGCTGTGATCAGAGTGGTTCGAAGCGTGATCATCGTCCTGGGGTTGATCCTGGGCTTGGGTGGGTGTGGAGATTCCGGCTCTGCGGTTGAGGCGAATTGGCCGGCCGTGGGGGAGGTGGCTCCCGTTGACGGCCTCGTCTGGGCTGAAGGATCGACCGTGCATCTTCCGGACGGGTCAGACATCGCCACGGAGGATCCGATCAGTGCCTACGCCGTCGTCGGCGGTGGCGTGGTGTTCCAGACCCCTGGTGACGATGAGCTCTACTGGGCCGATGGTTCTGGCGCCCGGGGTCTCGGCGTGAAGGCTCATACGACTGTGTCGTTGATCGAGGCGTCGCCGGACGGCCGCTACCTGGCCTACGCCGATGTCACCGAGGATCCCGACACGATTGAAGCGGTGGTCGTCGACTTCACCACCGGCGAGGAGGTCGTCCGAAGCGATGAAGGATTCACCACCTCAGGAGATCAGGCCGATGCATACGAGGAGATCGAGCCCGGCCTGATCGCGGTCGACGACGAGACGGCGTGGTTTCGGACGCTGGACGGCGATGTTGCCTATTCGCTGGCCACGGGTGAGCGGAGCGAGGTGCCCGAGGGGGAGAAGCCGTGGCAGCCGCACGGTGGTGACGCCTACGGCGTCTGGAACCCCAGCCACACCTGGGAGGCTGTCGGGGAGAAGGGCGAGCCTGGGCGGCTGGTCGGTCCGGACGGCGCCGATCTGGTTCCGCCGGACGGCGGCAGCGTGATCATGGTCGGAGACTCCGAGTGGGGCGGTCTCTGGTTTGACGACAAGACGCGGCTCGGGCGGCTGAAGAGTGGCTCAGGGATCTCGTTGTTGGCCTGCAGGGTGGACCAGATGGAGTGTGTGGCGGTGCCCGGCACCGAGTCTCCGCAGGGCCGGGCGGTGACGTCGCGGGTCGCTGACGGCGACCATGATCCGATCGTGCTGCCGCAGAGCCACCACTACGACTGATCGCGGGTCGCGATCGCGGACCATGTCAACGAGATCAGGGCGAGGGCGATGACGGCGGTGGCCAGGCCCCACCAGCCGACGACGTACGCATAGCCGAGCAGCCAGCCGAAGAGGCTCGACCCCCCGTAGTAGAAGAGGTTGTAGAGGGCGCTCGCCTGGGCCTTCCCGACCCGGGCGCGGGCGCCGACCCAGCCGGAGGCGACGCCGTGGGCGGCGAAGAAGCCGGTGGTCATGACGAGCAGGCCGGCCAAGACCATGACGAGGTTGTCCGGGAACGTCATCAAGACCCCGACGATCATGATGCTCACGCAGGTCAGCATCACTTTTCGGCGGCCGTAGGTGCTGGCCAGCCGACCCGCGACCGATGACGAGATCGTGCCGCCGAGGTAGGCGAGGAAGATCTGGCTGGAGATCGCCACCGGCAGTCCGAACGGCTCGCGCTCGAGGCGGAACCCCAGATAGTTGTACGTCGCCACGAACCCACCCATCAGCAGCGCGGCCTGTCCGTAGAGCACGAGCATGCCCGGGTCGCGCAGGTTGGCGAGCACGCCCTGGCGTACGGACGTGGCCGGCTTGCCGACCGGGCGGACCCAGGCCCGGTCGCGGGGGATCAGGGTGATCGCGATGATCGAGGCGATCGCCGAGAGGATCCCGCCTGCGGTGACACCCAGTCGCCAGCCGCCGAGGTCGGCGAACGGCCCGGTGATGACCCGGCCCAGGAGGCCGCCGACCGTGGTGCCGGAGATGTAGATGGCCGCGGCGAGGCTGACGTGGCGTACGTGGATCTCGTCGGCGAGGTAGGCGACCGCGAGGGCGGGTACGCCGCCGAGTGCGATGCCTTCGAGGCCGCGCAGCACCAGGAGGGTGGTGAAGCCGGGGGCCAGTGGGGTGAGGAGGCCGAGGACCATCGAGATCGAGAGGGCGATCTTCATCGCCGGCGCTCGGCCGATGCGGTCGGCGACCCACGACCAGCCGAGGACGCTGGCGGCCAGCCCGAGGGTGGCGGTCGAGACGGTCAGCGCGGCCGAGGCCTCGTTGACCTCGAGCGCCTGCGCGACGGTGGGGAGGATGCCCTGGGTGGAGTACATCTGGCCGAAGGCCGCGATCCCGGCCGCGAAGAGGCCGACCAGGATCCGCCGGTAGCCACTGCTGCCGGCGTCGTGGCCTACCCATTCACGGGTCGGGGAGGCATCTACGGACATCGTTCCCACGGTAAAGGAGGGGTTGTGCGTGGGTGAAGCCACCGAGTGCGTGAGATATCTCTACTCTGGGGTCGATGTCCGCGCTGACCGATCGCCTCTCGACGCGCCTCGTCGGTGTCGACGCGGCGCGGTGTCTGGCGCTGCTGGGGATGATGGCGACCCATGTGCTGGATCCGGTCGATGCCTCCGGGGAGCTGACCAGGATCCAGGCCGTCGCCGGCGGTCGGTCGGCGGCGCTCTTCGCGGTGCTCGCCGGGGTCAGCCTGGCGCTGATGACCGGACGTCAATCGCCGGTGCGAGGGCGAGCGCTCGGGTTGCGGTCGCTGGGGCTGGCCGCGCGGGCGGTGCTGATCGCCGCGATCGGGCTGCTGCTCGGGTCGCTCGGCACCAACATCGCGATCATCCTGACCTACTACGGCATGCTCTTCCTGATCGGCATCCCGTTCCTCGGGCTGCGGGCGCGCTGGCTGTGGCTGCTCGGGGTGGTCTGGATCGTGGTGGGACCGTTGCTGTCGCTGGGCATCCGCCCGCTGCTGCCGCTACGGCAGTACGAGAGCCCGGAGCCGGCCCAGCTGCTGGAGCCGGGCCGGCTGCTGGCCGAGCTGCTCGTCACCGGCTACTACCCGGCCGTCCCGTGGCTGGCCTACCTGCTGATCGGGATGGCCATCGGCCGCATCGACCTGCGCAACCGGATCGTGGTCGACATGATCTGGACCGGCGGCATCATCATCTCCGTCTCGGCCAGCTGGCTGTCGGGGAGGCTGACCCGGCTGCCGTCGGTCGCCGAGGTACTGCTGCGCGCCTATCCCGGGATGGACATCGACGGCGCGCTGATCGAGATGAGCCACGGCCTCTACGGACAGACGCCGATCGACGGCGGCTGGCAATGGCTGCTGGTCGTCGCGCCGCACTCGACCACGCCGTTCGACCTGGCACAGACGATCGGCAGCTCGATGTTCGTCATCGGCGCGTGCCAGATGATCGCGCTGCGGCTCCCGGATCGGTGGCGCGTCGGGATGGCGGTGATGTTCGGTGCCGGCACGATGACGCTGACGCTCTACAGCCTGCACGTGGTGATGATGACCGATGCCGTGTGGCCACCGGAGACCCCTGGGTCGTACGTCTTCCATGTGCTCGTCGTCCTGACCATCGGCGCGCTCGTCACCGCCTGGGGCCGTCCGGGGCCGCTGGAGTGGCTCGTGGGCCGCCCCGCGGCTTGGTTGCGCCGCCTGGAGTAGATCCGGGTGCCCGAACCGATGACCCGGCGGGGATGGTGTGGGAGATTCGTGGGATGACGGAAACCGTGGTCGTGGCGAAGGATCTGAGGGTCGTACGCGGGAAGCGCGAGGTCCTTCATGACCTCGACTTCTCCCTCCGTGCCGGCGAGGTGACCGGGCTGCTCGGACCGTCGGGGTGCGGCAAGACGACGCTGATGCGGACGACATCGAGCAGGCCTTCCTGGCGCTGGTGCGAGGGGTGGCGGCATGAGTCTTCGACGGACCCTCGCGGTGGCCCGGCGGGTGCTCGCCCAGATCCGGCGCGACCACCGCACCCTGGTGATGCTGGTGATCCTGCCGACGCTGCTGATGACCCTGCTGTGGTGGATGTACGAGGACTCGCCGGTCTTCGATCGGATCGGCCCTGCCCTGCTGGCGATCTTCCCGTTCATCGTGATGTTCCTGGTCACCTCGGTCACCACGCTTCGCGAACGCTCCTCGGGGACGCTCGAGCGACTGCTGGCGATGCCGCTGGGCAAGGGCGACTTCCTGCTCGGCTACGCGCTGGCGTTCGGGCTCCTCGCCGCGGTTCAGTCCGGGGTGGCGGTCGGAGTCAGCGTGGGTCTGCTCGGGCTGGAGATCTCCGGCTCGGTCGCCCTGCTCGTGGTCGTCGCGATCGTCGACGCCGTCCTCGGCACCGCGCTCGGCCTGCTCGTATCGGCTTTCGCCACGACCGAGTTCCAGGCGGTGCAGTTCATGCCGGCGATCGTCGTCCCGCAGATCCTGCTCTGTGGGCTCCTGGTCCCGCGCGACTCGTTGCCGGAGGTCTTGGCGGCCATCTCCGACGTACTCCCGCTCTCCTACGCCGTCGACGCGATGACCCACTTGGTCACCTCCACCGACACCGGTGAGGTCTGGGCCGACCTGGCCGTAGTCGCCGGGTTCGTCGTAGCCGGCCTCGCCCTCGGCGCGGCGACCCTGCGGCGACGTACCCCTTGATAGCCGAGGCGTCACTCCGGTCGGCCGAGGCGTCACTCCGGTCGGCCGAGACGTCGCTCCCGCTGTTCGAGTTGGCATCCCGGTGCCAACTCGGCCGACGTACCTGACGCTTCGGCCGACGCGGGTGACGTCTCGGCGGGTTGTGAGGTGGTGAGCGGAAGTTGACGGAAGGGGTACGGAGGGCCGGTCGGTGCGAAACGTCGACACCGGAGCGTAGGGGTTGCCCACCCCCGACCCGAAACGGTGTGAGTACGCGTGACCGACACCCACTGTCCTTACTGCAGCTTGCAGTGCGGGATGACCCTTTCACGCAAAGGGCCCCGGCTGGAGGTCGGTGTGCGGTCCCAGAAGAACAAGCACAGCCCGGTGGACGAGGGTGCGTTGTGTCGCAAGGGGTGGACGGCGGCGGGGCTGCGCGGCAGCCGGGAGCGGCTGACGACGCCGATGGTGCGTGACCGGGCGACGGGGGAGTGGAGCGCAGCGACCTGGGACGAGGCCCTCGACCTGGTCGCCTCGAAGCTCACCGACCTGCGGGAGAACCACGGCGCCGACGCCAATGCCGTCTTTGGTGGCGGCGGGCTGACCAACGAGAAGGCGTACCAGCTCGGGAAGTTCGCCCGGGTCGCCCTCGGCACCTCCCAGATCGACTACAACGGGCGTTGGTGCATGTCGTCCGCGGCATCCGCGGGTAACCAGGCCTTCGGCGTCGACCGCGGCCTGCCGTTCCCGCTGGCCGACATCGAGAAGACGGACGTCTGCGTGCTCGTCGGCTCCAACCTCGCCGAGACGATGCCGCCGGCGGCCCGCCACCTCGACCGGCTGCGGGAGAACGGCGGCAAGGTCGTCGTCATCGACCCGCGGCTGACCCCGACCGGCGAACGTGCCGACCTCTTCCTCCAGCCGGTCCCCGGCACCGACCTGCCCCTCGCGCTCGGCGTCCTGCACCTGCTCGATGCGGTCGGCGCTGTCGACGAGGACTACATCGCCGAGCGGACCACAGGCTTCGAGGACGTACGCCGCTCCGTGGCCGCCTGGTGGCCGGAGATGGTCGAGCGGGTCAGTGGGGTCGAGGCCGCGCAGTTGCGTGAGCTCGCCGACCTGCTCGCCAACGCGGGGAAGGTGATGGTCCTGACCGCCCGCGGCGCCGAGCAGCACGCCCAGGGCACCGACACCGTCCTGGCCTGGCTCAACGTGACGCTCGCGCTCGGCATGCCCGGAAAGGCGTACGCCGGCTACGGCTGCCTGACCGGCCAGGGCAACGGACAGGGTGGCCGCGAGCACGGCCAGAAGGCCGACCAGCTTCCCGGCTACCGGATGATCGACGACCCCGCCGCGCGAGCGCACGTCGCCGCGGTGTGGGGCGTCGACCCCGAGACCCTCCCCGGCAAGGGCCGTTCCGCCTACGAGCTCCTCGACGCGCTCGGCACCCCCGAGGGCCCCAAGAGCCTGCTCGTGTTCGGCTCCAACATCGTCGTCTCCGCCCCCAACGCCACCCACATCACGTCGCGACTGGCGGACCTCGATCTCCTGGTCGTCGCCGACATGGTGATGAGCGAGACCGCCGCGCTGGCGGACGTGGTCCTGCCGGTGACCCAGTGGGCCGAGGAGACCGGCACCATGACCAACCTCGAGGGCCGGGTCATCCTCCGACAGGCGGCGGTCACGCCACCCGACGGCGTACGTTCCGACCTCGAGGTGATCGCCGGCTTGGCCACTCGGCTCGAGGCCGTATCTGGCGCAACCCGCTGGCAGACCGACCCCGAGGCGATCTTCACCGAGCTTCGGGCGGCGTCCAAGGGCGGCAAGGCTGACTACAGCGGCATCACCTACGACCGCATCCGCGACGAGGACGGTGTCTTCTGGCCGTGCCCGGAGGGCAGCGGCGGGACTCCGCGGCTGTTCGCCGACACCTTCTCCCACCCCGACGGGCGGGCTCGGTTCGTCGACGTGGAGCACTCCGGTCCGGCGGAGGAGCCTTCTGCGGCGTACCCCTTGCATCTCACGACCGGCCGGGTGCTCGCTCAGTACCAGTCCGGCGCCCAGACCCGGCGGATCAAGGACCTCCCCGACGACGGCATCTTCGTCGAGCTTCATCCGCTGCTCGCCGACCGGGTCGGCGCGCACGACGGCGATCCGGTCGTCGTCCGTACGCCGCGCGGTGAGCTGAAGGCGCCTGCCAGGGTCGTCACCACCATCCGTCCCGACACGATCTTCGTGCCGTTCCACTGGGTCGGCGCGAACAGGCTGACCAACGATGCCCTCGACCCCTCCAGCCGGATGCCTGAGTTCAAGGTCTGTGCCGCGGCGGTGAGTGCATGAGCGGGGAGCCGATCGTGTTACATGAGCCCACGCCGCAGCAGAAGCGGATCGTCATCATCGGTGGCGGCATGGCCGCGGCGCGGCTGGTCGAGGGACTGGTCGCACGGGGCCTCGGTCCGCAGACGACCGTGCTCGCGGAGGAGCAACACGCTCCGTACAACCGGATCCTTCTCTCCGCCGTGCTCGAGGGCACCCACCGCCCCGGGGCGCTCGCGCTGCGCGAGAAGCAGTGGTACGCCGACAGGGGAGTCGACCTCCGTCTGGGCAGCCTCGTCGTCGACATCCACCGCGACACCAAGACGGTCGAGCTCGCCGGCCGGACGACCGTCCCCTACGACCAGGTCGTCCTCGCCACGGGGGCGATCCCGAGCCTGCCGCCGATCCGCGGCGTCGTGCGGCTGGACGGCTCGATGGACCCGCGGGTGCAGGCTTTCCGCAGTCTCGACGACTGTGCTCGTCTGCTCGATGCCATCCGAGGGGAGGTTGTGAACCTGAGCGCGGACCCTGGGTCACTCTCAGGTTCACAACCTCACCCCACGGTGCGGCACGCCGTCGTCGTCGGCGGTGGGCTGCTCGGCCTGCAGGTCGCCAGGGCACTATCCGTACGTGGAATCGCCACCGAGATCGTCGAGGGCCGCGATCACCTGCTGAACAGCCAGGTCGGCACGACCGCGGGCAAGGTGCTCAAGCGGTCGATGGCCCAGCTCGGCACCCAGGTCTACCTCGGCGCCCGCGCGACCCGGCTGACCGACGAGGGACTCAAGCTCGACAACGGCTACACCCTCGAGACCGACCTGGTTGTGCTCACCGCCGGCGGCCGGCCGCGCGCCAACCTCGCCCGCCGCGCCGAGCTCACCGTCAACCGCGGCATCGTCGTAGACGACCAGCTGCGCAGCGTCGACGACCCGGATGTCTACGCCATCGGCGACTGCGCCGAGCACAACGCGACCGTGACCGGCTTCGTCTCACCGGCGTGGGAGCAGGCCGGGGTTCTCGCCGAGGTCCTCGCCGGCAACCAGGCGACCTACGAAGGACACCGCGTCGTCGCCCGGCTGCGCGCCACCGACCTCGACGTCTGCGTCCTCGGCGAGCCCGAGAACGAGACGGGCGAGGTCGTCGAGATCGCCAACCCGGTCAAGGGCACGCACCGCAAGCTGGTCGTACGCGATGGCCGCATCGTCGCGGGAGCCCTCGTCGGTGACCTGAGCCGGGTCGGCCTGATCACCCAGGCCTTCGACCGGCAGACGGTGCTCGGCGAGCACGAGGCCGGGCAGCTGTTGCTGCCTGAGCCGTCCTCGACGGGTTCGTCAGGTGTACCGCAGCTCCCCGACGATGCGGAGATCTGTGCCTGCGCCGGCGTCACCGCCGGCGCGATCCGGGCATGCCAGTCCCTCGAGGACGTACGCGACACCACCCGTGCCACCACCGGTTGCGGTGGCTGCGCACCGTCCGTCCGCCAGCTTCTCGCCACCCGCCAGACAAGTCCGCTCCCCAAAAGTTTGCGCACAGTGGAAGGAACCCCGTCATGAGCCCTCACCTCCGCAAGAAGGTCGTCGTCGTCGGCCACGGCATGGTCGGTCACCGTTTCGTGACCGCCGCGATCGAGCGCGGTCTCACCGAGACGCACGACATCGTGGTGTTCGGTGAGGAGCCACGTCCGGCGTACGACCGGGTCGCCCTCACCAGCTTCTTCGAGGTCGGCGCCGAGGCACTCTCCTTCCTGCCCTCCGGCGTCTACGAGGACCCGCGGGTCACCCTGCGCACCGGCACGAGCGTCATCGAGATCGATCGCGCCGCACAGACCGTGATGCTCGCGGACGGCGAGGAGATGGCGTACGACGAGCTGGTGCTCGCGACCGGCGCGGCGCCGTTCGTGCCGCCGGTGCCGGGTGCCGAGCTCGGGAACGTCTTCGTCTACCGCACGATCGAGGACCTCGAGGCGATCCGTGAGGCCGCGAAGACCGCGAAGTCTGGGGCGGTGATCGGCGGTGGCCTGCTCGGGCTGGAGGCGGCCAACGCGCTGCACCAGCTCGGCGTCAAGACCCACGTGGTCGAGCTCGCGCCGCGGCTGATGGCCGTGCAGGTCGACGACGCCGGCGGCAACACGCTCAAGCGCCACATCGAGAAGCTCGGCCTCACCGTGCACACCGGCGTGATGACCGAATCGATCGCGCCGGATTCCGTCGCCGAGATCTCGGTCGTGGACGAGGACGAGAGCGGCGTGCTCGACGGCAAGGTCAGCGCCCTGAAGTTCAAGGACGTCGAGGAGCCGCTGCCGATCGACATGCTCGTCTTCTCGGCCGGCATCCGGCCGCGGGACGCGCTCGCGCGCGCCGCCGGCCTGGACCTGGCCGAGCGCGGCGGCGTGCTGGTCGACGAGCAGTGCCGCTCCTCTGACCCGCACGTGTGGGCGGTCGGCGAGTGCGCCGCGCCCGGCGGCAGGATGTACGGCCTGGTGGCGCCTGGCTACGACATGGCCGAGGTCGTCGCTGACGCCCTGCTCGGCGGGGCCGGCACCTTCACCGGCGCCGACATGTCGACGAAGCTCAAGCTGCTCGGTGTCGACGTCGCGAGCTTCGGTGACGCGCACGGCACCACCGACGAGTGTCTCGAGCTGACCTACTCCGACGCCGTCGCCGGCGTCTACAAGAAGCTGGTGATCAGCGAGGACGGCACTCGCCTGCTCGGCGGGGTGCTGGTCGGCGACGCGAGCGCCTACGGCCTGCTCCGGCCGATGGTCGCGTCCGGCATCCCGCTTCCGGAGAACCCGGAGGAGCTGATCCTCCCCCAGTCCACGGGCGGTGGGGGAGGCATCCAGCTTCCGCCGGAGGCGCAGATCTGCTCCTGCAACAACGTCACCCGCGGTGACATCGAGGCGGCCGTCGACAACGGCTGCGAGAGCGCGGCGGACGTCACCAAGTCGACCAAGGCCGGGAGCACCTGTGGTTCCTGCAAGGTGCAGGTGAAGAAGATCGTCGAGGACTACTTCACCGCTCAGGGCAAGACCGTCGACACGAGCCTGTGCGAGCACTTCAAGATGACCCGCGCCGAGCTCTTCGACGTGGTGCTGATCCACGGCTACAAGACCTTCGACCAGATCATCGAGGCCCACGGCACCGGCCGCGGCTGCGACCTGTGCAAGCCCGCCGTCGCGAGCATCCTGGCGAGCCAGCTCAACGGGCACGTGCTGGCCAAGGAGAACCGCAAGCTCCAGGACACCAACGACGCCTACCTGGCCAACCTCCAGAAGAACGGCTCCTACTCGGTCGTCCCGCGCATCCCCGGCGGCGAGATCACTCCCGAGGGCCTGATCGTGATCGGTGAGGTGGCCAAGGAGTTCGGCCTCTACACCAAGATCACCGGCGGCCAGCGCATCGACATGTTCGGCGCCCGGATGGAGGACCTCCCCGCGATCTGGAAACGCCTGGTCGACGCCGGGTTCGAGTCGGGCCACGCGTACGGGAAGTCGCTGCGGACCGTGAAGTCCTGCGTCGGCTCGACCTGGTGCCGCTACGGCGTCCAGGACTCCGTCGGCCTCGCGATCATGCTGGAGACCCGCTACCGCGGGCTGCGCTCGCCGCACAAGCTCAAGGGTGGCGTCTCCGGGTGCGCCCGCGAGTGCGCGGAGGCCCGCGGCAAGGACTTCGGTGTCATCGCCACCGAGAAGGGCTGGAACCTGTACGTCGGGGGCAACGGTGGCGCCATCCCGGCCCACGCCCAGCTGCTCGCCGGTGACCTGAGCACCGAGGAGCTGGTCAGCTACCTCGACCGCTTCCTCATGTACTACGTACGCACCGCCGACCGCCTCCAGCGCACCTCGACCTGGATCGACTCCCTCGACGGCGGCCTGGACCGGGTGCGCGAGGTCGTGGTCGACGACGTCCTCGGCCTGGGCACCGAGCTAGAGGCCGCGATGGCCGCGCACGTCGACGGCTACTTCGACGAGTGGAAGGCGACGATCGAGGACCCGGAGAAGCTGAAGCGGTTCGTCTCCTTCGTCAACGCCCCGGACATCCCGGACCCCAACATCTCCTTCGGGTCCACCCGCGGCCAGATCGTCCCGGAGGTGGGCGAGGAGCCGGCCGCTGTCGGTCGAAGCGGAGCCCGAGACAATCAGACTGGCCCGGTCTCGCTCGGTTCCTCGATCCCGATCGGTTTGCCCACCTTGGAGGAGACGCGATGACCGAGACCCAGACCCAGCCCGTGACGTACATCGCCGTCTGTCGCCTCGACGACATCGACCCGGAGACGGGCATCGCCGCGCTGGTGCGCGGGGAGGCAGTCGCCGTCTTCCGGACCGTCGACGACCGTGTCTTCGCGTTGTCGAACTTCGACCCGTACGGCCATGCCTCGGTGCTCGCCCGCGGCATCGTCGGGACGCGTGGCGAGGTGCCGTTCGTGGCGTCGCCGCTGCTCAAGCAGCCGTTCTCGCTGGAGACCGGGGAGTGTCTCGACGATCCGTCGGTGTCGGTCGCGACCTACGAGGTCGACGTCGTCGATGGGGAGGTACGCGTCGGGGCGCGCCGCTGATGGCTCGCCACTAGGGTGGCGTCATGAGCGATGCTGTTCTCGAGGCGAAGCTGTCCGCGATGCCATGGTCGACGCGTCGCTGGGTCAGCGTGGGCGCGTCGCTGGTGCTGACCCCGCTCGGTCTCGCGCTGGCGATGACCGGCGGATATCGCCACGCCATCGACGCCTCCAGGTTGGGCACCTCCGGCGTCGGGATCGTCCTGGTGCTGCTGGGTGTGCTGCTGCTCTTCGTGGTGGCGGCTGCCGGCCGGATCGCCGGCATCGGCCCGGTCGTCGCCGGGGTGGCGTACGGCGGGTTCGGGCTGATCTCGCTCTTCTCCCAGGAGATCCTGTGGAACCTGACGAACCTGATCGGCATCCAAGCACTCCAGTACGGCGTGTTCAGCTATTACGGGGTCATGCTGCCGGCTGTCGGCGCACTCCTGATCGGCGCCGGCCTGTCCGGCCGATGGAGTCACGACCCGGCCGAGAGCTCGGCCCGCCCGACCGGTCCCATCGTCGAGCTCTAGGAGCCGTGAGGCCGTGAGGGAAAGTTAGCGCCGGCGATCCGAACACCCTGCGTACGGCGAAATGCGATCGACGCAGGGTGGATCCATGGCGGTGGAGAAGGCGCAGGAGATCTACGATTCGGATGTGGACACTGGCGCGCTGAGCGGCTTCCGCGTCGGGGTGACCGCCGCGCGGAAGGCCGAGGAGCAGATCAACCTGCTCGAGAGGCGGGGGGCTCACGTGGTGTGGGCCCCGGCGCTCTCCGTCGACCCCAACCGGGTCGACGCCGGGTCGTTGCGCGCGGTGACCGAGCAGATCATCGGCCACCGCGTCGACATGTTCCTGGCGACGACCGGCATCGGGACCCGGGCGTGGTTCGACGCCGCCGAGGAGTGGGGACTCATCGACCCGCTCCTGGAGACGCTCGGCGGAGCCGAGATCCTGGCGCGCGGCCCGAAGTCGGTCGGTGCGCTCCGGCGGCGCGGGCTCCGCGAGCTGTGGGCGCCCGAGTCGGAGGAGTTCGACGACGTCCTGGAGCATCTGCGGGGACGCGACCTGACCGGCAAGCGGATCGTGGTGCAGGAGCACGGGCAGTCGCTGTCGATGGTCGCGCACGCGCTGACCCGGCAGGGTGCCGAGGTCATCAACGTGGTCGTCTATCGGGTCGAGTCGGCCTCCGACCCGGAGCCGATGTTCCGGCTGGTCGAGACGTTGGCCGACGGCGAGCTGGATGCGGTCACCTTCACCTCCGCCCCGGCGGTGGCTGCCTTCATGCAGGCAGCCGGGTCGGTCGGTCTCCGCGACGAGATCGTCGCGGCCTTCCAGGCCGACGTGGTCGCGGCCTGTGTCGGTCCGGTGACCGCAGCGGCCTTCGAGATGTGGGGCGTACCCACGATGATCCCGGACCGATCCCGCACCGCCGCCATGGTCAAGATGCTCGAGGCCGAGCTGCCGCTGCGGCGCTCCGGGCTGATGATCGAGCTCGCCGGCGGCCACCAGCTGCTGCTCCACGACGACGCGGTCATCCTGGACGGCGCCGAGGTGAAGCTCTCCCCGGCGCCCGCAGCGGTCCTGAGCGCGCTCGTTGCCATCCCCGGCAACGTCGTCTCCCGGCCGGCTCTGCTGGCGATGCTCCCTTCCGGCACCGCCGGCTCCGAGCACGCGGTGGAGATGGCCGTCGCCCGGCTCCGGTCCGCGCTCGGGACGAAAGCCGTCCAGACCGTGGTGAAGCGCGGCTATCGTCTGGCGGTTGCCCAGTGACCCGGCGGTCAGAATCGCGCACGTGTCGGGAAACGGCGGCCGATGCGGCGGCCGGGCCTGCGACTTTCGCGCATATGCGGGCAAGTGAGCGCCGATGACGCGGCTCGTCGTGGTTGCGCATGGGACTCGGCAGCTGCTCGGCAACGCCGTCGCATCGATCATCGCCAAGCGGGCCGGTCGCGCGCTGGGGATGGAGTCGAAGGCCGCGTACGTCGAGCTCTGCGAGCCGCTGCTGACCGACGTCCTGGCTGACGGGCATCCCTCCGTAGTGGTCCCGCTGCTGCTCTCGACCGGCTATCACATCAAGGTCGACCTGCCGCAGGCCGCCGAAGGGCTGCCGGTGACGATGGGCAGCGCGCTCGGCCCGGATCCGCTGCTCGCCTCGGCGCAGGTCTCCCGGCTGGTCGCGGCGGGTGCTGCGCCCGGCGGGCCGGTGGTTCTGGTCGCTGCCGGCTCCAACGATCCCGATGCTCGCGCCGACATCGCGGCGGCCGGTCTGCTGCTGGAGCAGGCCTGGGGTGGTCCGGTCCGGGTCGCCACGGTCTCCGGCTCCGGCGCTCCGCCCCTCGACCAGGTCGTACGCCCCGGCGACGCCGTCTCGCCCTACCTGCTCGCCCCCGGCTTCTTCTCGGACCTCGTCCGCTCACGCTCCTCGGCTGCGGGCGCGGAGACCGTCGCCGACGTCATCGGCCCGCATCCTGACGTGATCGAGCTCGTCGTACGCCGCGCCTCCGCCCTCCTCGCCGAGGTCGGCGGCGGGCAGGCACAGGTCGGGTAGGCGCGGGGCGTCTGTCCCGCTCGAACCCGCCGAGTCGGCGCAAATGTCCCGGCAGCCCCGCGAGCCCAGGGATTGCCCACCGAGTTACCTCGGTCAGCGCCCACTGCTTTCGCGGAGTTCCGCGAGGGGAGTGAGCGTCTGCCGAGTTACCTCGGTGAGCATCCGCCCGACCGCCGACATCCCACGAGCCCCGGTGACTGCCCACCGAGTTACCTCGGTCAGCATCCGCCCCCGCTCTCTGCCAAGGCCTGCCGAGGGCTGCCGAGGGCTGCCGAGGACCGTCAGGTCGTGTAGTCGGCGTTGATGCGGATGTAGCCGTCGGTGAGGTCGCAGCCGTAGACGGTGAACTCACCCGAGGCGATGCCGAGGTCCACCTCGATGGAGACGTCGTCCCCGGACAGATAAGTCGACAAATCGGCCAGTAGATTTTCGGAGACCTGGGCGGGGTAGGTCTCGGTGCCACCGAAGGCGATGCGTACCTGCTCGGGGGAGACGTCGGTCTCGTCGTGGAGCTTGCCGATCGCCATCGCGACCCGGCCCCAGTTGGGGTCGGCGCCGTGGACGGCGGTCTTGACCAGGGGAGAGTTGACGATGGCCTTGCCGACCCGCTTGGCCTGGGCGTCGTCGCGGGCGCCGCTGACCGAGACCGTGATCAGCTTGGAGGCGCCCTCGCCGTCGGAGGCGATCTTCTTCACCAGCGCGAGCGCGGCGTCGTAGAGCGCCGCTTCGAACTCGCCGAGGTCGACCGCGCCCGCGGCCCCCGAGGCGAAGATCGCGGCGGTGTCTGAGGTCGAGGTGTCGGTGTCGATCGAGACGGCGTTGTAGGTGCGGTCGACGACCCGGCGGAAGGCTGCGTCGAGCTCGGCGGCAGGCACCGCGGCGTCGGTGAAGAAGTAGGTCAGCATCGTGGCCATGTCGGGCTCGAGCATCCCGACGCCCTTCGCGATCCCGGTGATCGTCGCAGCGCCGACGGTCCGGGTCTCGATCTTGGCGATCGTGTCGGTCGTCATGATCGCTGCTGCCGCGGCGTCGAAGTCGGCCGCGCCGGCGGTCCCGACGAGTTTCTCGAGAGCCGGGACGAGCACGTCCATCGGATACTGCACGCCGATAACGCCCGTCGAGGCGACCAGCAGCTCCTCGGGACGGACCCCGACGATCTCGGCCGCCAGGCGGCGTACCTCCGCGGCGTCGGCCTCACCCGTCGGGCCGGTCGCGACGTTCGCGTTCTTGGAGATGGTCACCATCCCGCGGAACGCGGAGACGTCGGAAGCCCGGGAGAGCAGCACCGAGGCGCCGGCGAAGCGGGATCGGGTGAAGACCGCCGCGCTCGTGACCGCGCCCGAGGGGGCGGCGACGACGGCGAAGTCGTCAGCGCCCTCCTTGAGGCCGAGGTTGGCGGTGACTCCGACGAATCCAGCAGGCTGCGACATAGCCGGATTCTATGCGGGGCCGGCCGGTGCCGCCGAGGCATCCCACGGTCGCCGGTTCAGGCCCGCAGCCACGCGAACGCGGCGGCCTCCAGGATCATCCACGACCGAAGTACGCGGCCCACGAACGTGATCACGACGAAGAGCATCAGGTTGGCCTTGAGCGTGCCGTAGACCACGGCGAGGATCGCCAGCGGTGGCAGCCCGCTGAGGGCGGCGACGGCGAGCAGGCCGCCGGCGTAGGCAGGCCGTCCCTGCGTACGCCGTTCCCACTTCTCCATCCGCTGCTGCCACTTCTCGCACGCCATCTTCTTGCGGACGAAGGGGAGGGCAGTGGTGCCGTGGCCGGCGTAGTACCAGACGACCTTGGAGGTGGTCTGGCCGATTCCCGCCACCAGGGCGAGGATCAGGGCGGAGAAGGTCAGGTTCGAGGCAGCCACCGCGAGGTAGGTCTCGAAGTTGATGACGGGGAAGAGGCCTCCGGTGAAGGAGGCGGCGAAGGTCCCGAGAATGAGGTCCATCAGCCGGCCTCTGGACCGCTCAGGGATTGAAACAATTCAACGATTGTGTGTTGGGGGATCACTCGCGAAACCTTAGATGTAATCCGCGTCACCGTGCGACATCGACGGTCACATCCACATTACGGACCGCTCACCGAAATGAGTCCTTTGTCACTTAGACATAGGGGTCACAAGGGTCTTGGGACCGGCTGTCGGAACATCCCCTGCGGTTGGATCGATCAATTGTCCAGGCTCATGATCGATGACCCACTCTGGTGCACGGTACCCCGGTTGGAGGCCTCTTCAACTGGGGTAACGTGCCTGCAATCGGCGAAACTTTTGAAGGGTGTCGGAATGGTTGACGTGGACAAGGTCCTCGATGAGGCGGGGCTGACGAATCCTCATGTGCGGGAGTATGTCTCCTACTGGGCAGGGGTGACCGGAGCCGAGCGGATCGAGGTTGTCAGCGCGGCCGACGACGAGCGGCTCCTCCAGGAGTCGTTGGAGGCTGGTGAGCTGCTCCCGGTGACGGGCGGCCGCTACTACAGCCGTTCCTACAGCAAGGACACCGCGCGCTCCGAGGAGCGCACCGTGGTCGCCACCTCCAACCCGGAGGACAAGGGCGTCTACAACAACTGGAAGCCTGCCGACGAGACCGTCAAAACGCTCACCGAGCGGATGACGGGGGCGTCCAAGGGCAAGACGATGTACGTCATCCCCTACCTGATGGCTCCTGTCGGCTCGCCCCTGGAGGCGTACGCCGCGGGTGTCGAGCTCACCGACAGCCGCCCGGTCGTGCAGCAGATGATCCGGATGGCCCGCGTCGGCATCGACTACATCAACGACCTCGCGGACCCGAGCTCGTTCGTCCGTGCGGTGCACGTGACCGGCGACCTGCCCAACCTGGGTCAGGGCACCGACGCCGACCAGCGTCTGTTCGCGACGGTCGCCGACCGGCGTACGATCCTTCACTACGGCTCTTCCTACGGCGGCAACGCGCTCCTGGGCAAGATCGCCCACGGCCTGCGCCAGGCCTGCTACGACGGCCGCGCCTCCGGCAAGTTCCTGGCCGAGCAGTTCCTGCTGCTGGGCATCAAGGACAAGGAGACCGGCGAGGAGTTCCACGTCGTCGGTGGCTTCCCGTCCGCCTCCGGCAAGACCAACCTCTCGATGACGCTCTCGCCCGACGCCCTCGGTGAGCGTTACGAGGTCACCTTCTACGGCGATGACATCGCCTGGATCTGGGTCGGCGAGGACGGCAAGCTGCGCGCCTTCAACCCGGAGAACGGCGTCTTCGGTGTCGCGAAGGACACCAACGAGAAGACCAACCCGGGCGCCATCAAGGCGATCCTGCCGGGCTCGGGTGCGATCTTCACCAACGTCGCCTACAACGAGAAGACCCAGGAGGTGTGGTGGGAGGGGCTCACCAAGCACCACCCGGACGACCTCGACGGCTGGATCGACTGGAAGGGTGAGCGCATCGCCGACCGGATCGACGACGAGCTGGGCGACCCGTGGGCCCACCCCAACTCCCGCTTCACCACCCCGATCTCGCAGGTCCCCAACGCGGCGCCCGACTTCGACGACGCGGCCGGTGTGCCGATCGACGCGATCATCTTCGGAGGCCGCACCCGTGACCGGGAGCCGCTGATCCGTGCGATCACCGACGTGGCCGAGGGCGTCTACGACGGCCTCACCCTCGGTGCCGAGGCGACCGCCGCGGCCGACGGCCTCGAGGGCGTGCTGCGCTACGACCCGATGTCGATGCGTCCGTTCCTCGCCTACGAGGAGGGCGACTACGCCCGTCACTGGCTCAAGATCATCGGCGAGGCCACCGACAAGCCCGTCTTCGCCCACGTCAACTGGTTCCAGCGTGACGCCGAGGACGGCCACTTCCTGTGGCCCGGCTACCGCGAGAACGTGCGCGCGCTGCTGTGGCTGCTGCAGTTCAAGAAGGGTGAGGTCAAGGGCCAGCAGAGCCCCGTCGGCATCATCCCGACCGAGGACGAGCTCGACCTGCGCGGCCTCGACCTGCCGCAGCGGGACCTCGACCGGATCCTCAACCTCGACCTGAAGCGCTGGAAGCAGGAGATGGGCTTCCGCGAGCAGCACCTCCAGCAGTTCAAGCTGCCCGAGGAGATCTGGGAGGCCCACAAGCGCGTGGCCGCTGCCATCGACGAGGCTGCTCAGGCCTGACGACTCGTCGTTGGTCGAGTTTGACGAGACCGGGGCGGCGTACGGGATTTCTTCCGTGCGCCGCCTTCGGCGTCTCCGAATACTTCTGTTTCCTGCGGGAACATGAACTTTGTGCGGATTTGGAACAGATGCCCGGGCAGACATTTACGTAGCCGATCTCGCGCACCTAGGGTTCCTGCCCGTGACGATCCCCATGGACCAGCCGCTTCGTGCTGCCTCGATCACCGAGGCGTACACGCGGTTCTGGAAGAAGTACGCGACATTCTCGGGTCGCGCCAGCCGCACCGAGCTGCTCTGGCCGATGCTCGTGAACCTTCTGATGCTCATCGTCGTGGTGCTGGCGCGCAACGAGGTGGTGAGCGTTGTGGTCGGTTTGTACGCGCTCGCCGCATTCGTGCCGACCATCGCGCTCGGCGCGCGCCGACTGCACGACATCAACCGATCCGGGTGGTGGCAGCTGGTCCTGATCGTCCCCGTGATCGGTGACATCGTCCTCGCGGTGCTGTGGCTGACTTTCCCGAGCCCGGAGGGTGTCAAGTACGACTTGGCCGCATGAGGGCTCGTAAAATTCCCCTGACTGTTCTCGGGGTTGTCCCGGAATGGCAGGCTATGGGCATGAAGTCCCTCGCAGGAGCCGCGGCGAAGCGGCTCGCCTTCGAGACCCTCGGCTGGCTGCTCGTGGTCGCCGGGATCGCCGCGATGGTGCTGCCGGGTCCGGGTCTGCTCATGCTGTTCGGTGGGTTGGCAGTGCTCTCCCGTCAGTACGCCTGGGCTCGCCGCTATGTCGAGCCGGTCCGTCTCCGGGCCCTGCGCGGGGCTGCCGAGGGCGTCGAGACCTGGCCGCGGATCATCCTGTCCACCCTCGGATCGCTCTCCATCGGCGCCGTCGGCATCGTCTTCCTGGTCAGCCCGCCGGCCCCGCACTGGTGGCCGCTCGAGGCCACCTTCTGGCTGCTCGGTGGCGCCTGGACCGGCGTCACGCTGCTCGGGTCGTGCGCCATCGCCCTCGGCGTTCTCGCGTACTCCTACAAGCGCTTCCACGGCCACCCAGCCGCCCGCCACCAGTTGGACGAGGACATCGAGCACTCGGGTGAGATGAACAAGGTCGCCTAAGCGGGATCATCGCGCGCGCATCCCGATGAAAACATCGACCAACCCATCATGGGTTCGGCAAATGGATGCAAACGACATTCAATGATGCTTGTGAACCCTAAATTTTACGCTTAGTGTGCGGGGGCGGGCCGACGTGTGCGGCTATCCCATCGGGGGGGGGCCGAACAGTGCCCACCTTTCAGAGGCGGGCAGGACCACAGCTGCTTACTTCGAAACGGGATTCCGGAGATGACAAACTCCGTTCGGCGCCTCGCGGCGCGGGCCACGGTTGGTCTGCTCGCGATAGGCACCATCGTCGTTGCGCCCATGAGCGCCAACGCCCTGGTGCAGAACGACTACCTCTTCAACGAGCCCTGGACGCCGGTTGCCCCGGGCAGCGCATCGGGTCCCGACACCAACTCGTTCGACACCGGCAATGCCGCACTCGCCGCCAACAGCACGCTCCCGGCAGCCGGTGGCGACATCGCGGTGACCGCGACCATCGTGCCCGGCGCCGCGCAGAGCCCTGGCACGGAGTACGTCGCTGCCCACGACACCGACCACACTCTGGAGCATGCGAGCGCGGGAACCTTCGCCGGCGCGCCCACGGTGGCGAACCTGCCGGCCTTCCAAGTCGTGACGGGTGCGGCCTGCGGCGGCACGGCTCGGGCTCACCAGAACTACAACACCGTGTGCCCCGACGCCGGCGACCTGACGCTGACCTTCTCGCGGCCGGTGACCAACCCGGTCCTCGACATCAGCGGACTCGGAGGATTCAGCTTCGGGGTTGCTCAGCGGCAAAGTGACGGACGGATCTGGGCTCGAGGGTCGTTCATGTCGACCCGACTCACTGTCACCAGCCCCGGCGTCACCTTCGGCTCCCCGTCGCCCGGTGCGACGAACCTGTCCGTGACCCCGACCACGCTCAACGTCGCGCAGTTCAACGCCAATCCGTTCTGCGACAACGACCGTTCCGCCTTCAGCGGCTTCAACGGCACCCCGGTGCAGTTCCCCAACACCGCGGCGGCCGGCTGCGGATCGGTGACGTTGCAGGGCACCTTCTCCGCCGTGACGTTCAACCTCGAGAACGAGGTGCGCCACTTCCGCGGAATCGCGGGGGCGGGCTCTGCGTACGCGCAGAACTTCAACGACGGCTTCGCCGACGGCACCAACGGGGCCAACTTCAAGATCACCGAGACCCGGCTGCTTCCCAACTTCCCGCCGGCACAGGCGCCCATCACCACCAATGATCGTTTTCACCTCTCTCTACGCCTGCCGATGGGCAGCTTGGGTGACCGGGTCTGGGCAGACGCCGACCGCAACGGCATCCAGGACGAAGGCGAGTCCGGCTTCGCCGGCGTCACCGCGACGCTGGTCGACGAGAACGGCGTTCCTGTGCCCGGAGTGGATCCGGTCGTCACCGACGCCGACGGCAACTACCTCTTCGACGAGCTTCCGCTCGGCACCTACGCCGTCGTGTTCTCGGGCCTTCCAGAGGGTTCGTCCTTCACCGAGACCGACGCCGGCAGCGACGATGCCGCCGACTCCGATGCGGACGCCACGACCGGCATGACCGCGCCGGTGACCCTGACCCAGGCCGCGCCGGACAACCGCACCGTCGACGCCGGGGTGATCGTCCCCGGCAGCCTTGGTGACACCGTGTGGCGCGATGCCGATGCCGACGGTGTCCAGGACGAGGGCGAGGCTGGCGTGCCGGGGGTGACGGCGACGCTGCTCGACGAGAACGGTGACCCGGTCGTCGGTGTCGACCCGGTCGTCACCGACGACGACGGCAAGTATCTGTTCGAAGACCTCCCGCTGGGCACGTACCGCGTCCAGTTCTCCGACTACCCGGCCGGATATGGACCTACGGTTCAGAACGCCGGTGGCGAGGAGGCGACCGACTCCGACGCCGACCCGGCGACCGGGATCTCCGATCCTGTCACCCTCACCGTGCTCGCACCCGACAACCTCGACGTGGACGCCGGACTCCGGCAGGTCGGATCGCTGGGCGACACGGTCTGGCAGGACGTCGATCGCGACGGCGTCCAGGACGAGGGCGAGCCCGGTCTGCCCGGAGCGACGGTCACGTTGCTCGACGGCGACGGCAACCCCGTCGAGGGCGTCGACCCGATCGAGACAGGAGCCGACGGTTCGTACCTCTTCGAGAACCTCCCCCTGGGCGACTACCAGGTCCAGTTCACGATTCCGGACGGGACGACATTCACCCCCGCCGATGCGGGTGACGACACCACCGACTCCGATGCCACGCCTGGCGACGACCCGCTTGTCGGCCGCTCTCCGGTCGTGTCGCTGACCTCCGACGTACCGGACGTCGACACGGTCGACGCCGGTGTCCAGGTGCCCGCCGGCACCGTCGGGGACAGGGTGTGGTTGGACCGGAACCTGGACGGCTTGCAGACCGACGGTGAGCCCGGCGTTGCCGGCATCACGGTCACCCTGCTCGACGCGAATGGCGACCCGGTCGACGGGGTGGACCCCGTCAAGACAGACGACGAGGGCAACTACCTCTTCACCGACCTGCCGATGGGCACCTACTCGGTGAAGTTCTCCGACCTGCCCGACAACCGAACGCTCACCACGCAGGACGCCGGCGGCGACGACACGCTCGACTCCGACGCCAGCCCGAGCGGAACCACCGATCCGGTGACGCTCACCCCGACCGAGCCCGAGAACCGTACGCTCGACGCTGGTCTGACCCCGCTGGGATCGATCGGCGACACGGTGTGGCGCGACGACGACGGCGACGGAGTCCAGGGCGAAGGCGAACCCGGGGTTCCGAACGTCACCGTGATGCTGCTCGACGGCAACGGCGCCCCTGTGCCCGGTGTCGACCCGATGGTCACCGACGAGAACGGCAACTACCGGTTCCCGAACCTGCCCCTGGGTGACTATCAGGTTCAGTTCACGCCGCTCGACGGGACCATCCTCAGCCCGCGAGATGCGGGTGGCGACGACGCCATCGACTCAGACGCCGACCCGAACACAGGAGTCACCTCGACGGTGACCCTGACTGGTGACCAGCCGGACGTCGACACCGTCGACGCCGGGCTGATCCCCTTGGGCTCGCTCGGTGACAAGGTGTGGTTCGACGCAGACGCCGATGGCATCCAGGACGACGGTGAGGCGGGCGTGTCCGGTGTGACGGCCACGCTGCTGGACGAGAACGGCGAACCTGTCGCCGGCGTGGATCCGGTCGTGACGGATGCCGACGGGGCGTACCTCTTCGAGGAGATCCCGATCGGCACCTACTCCGTGCGGTTCACCGACCTGCCGGCCGACCGTGCCTTGACCGCCCAGAACGCCGGGGACGACGATGCCACTGACTCCGATGCCGACCCGACCACCGGCACGACCGGACCGGTCGAGCTGACCGCCGACAAGCCCGACGACCTGACGGTCGACGCGGGTCTGGTGCCGCTCGGCTCGCTCGGCGACAGGGTGTGGATGGACGAGAACAGCAGCGGTGTCCAGGACGACGGCGAACCGGGCGTGCCCGGGGTGACCGTCACCCTGCTGGACAAGGACGGCAAGCCGGTGGAGGGCGTTGACCCGGTCGTCACCGACGCCGAGGGTGCGTACCTCTTCGAGGGCTTGCCGCTGGGCGACTACCAGGTGAAGTTCACCGCGCCGGACGGCACGGCCTTCACCACGGCCGATGCCGGTGACGACGACGGTACCGACTCCGACCCGGGCCGCGACGGCTCGACCGGGATCGTGTCGCTGACACCGGAGAAGCCGGACAACCTCGACGTCGACGCGGGCCTCGTGCCGACGGGCGACATCGGTGACACCGTGTGGCTCGACAACAACGAGAACGGCGTGCAGGACGAGGGCGAGCCCGGTGTCCCGGGTGTGACCGTCACCCTGCTCGACGAGAACGGCGACCCGGTCGAGGGCGTCGATCCCGTGAAGACCGATGACAACGGGAACTACCTGTTCCCCGACGTCCCGATCGGCACCTACTCGGTCGAGTTCACAGACCTTCCCAAGGGCCGTGACTTCACCGATCAGGGCGACGATCCTGCCGACCCGAGCGACTCGAACCCCGACCCGACCACGGGTCGCACCGAGCCGTTCACCACGACGGCGGACGCGCCGGACAACCTCACCATCGACGCCGGACTGGTGCCGCTGGGCTCCATCGGTGACACGGTCTGGTCTGATGAGAACGGCGACGGCGTGCAGGACCCGGGCGAGCCGGGTGTCCCGGGTGTCACCGTGACCCTGCTCGACGGCAACGGTGACCCCGTGCCGGGCGTCGCCCCGGTGAAGACGGACGAGAACGGGAACTACGAGTTCCCCGACCTGCCGATGGGCGACTACGTCGTGGAGCTCACACCGCCTCCGGGGAGGACGCTCTCCCCGAAGGACGCCGGTGACGATGACACCGTCGACTCCGACTTCGGACCGAAGACCTCGCGGAGCCCCGTGGTCACCCTGACCCCGGACATGCCGAACACGCCCGACGTCGACGCCGGACTGCTGCCCTCGGGCTCGATCGGTGACAAGGTCTGGCACGACAAGGACCGCGACGGCGTCCAGGACCCTGACGAGCCTGGTATCTCGGGCGTGACGGTCACCTTGCTCGACAAGGACGGTAACCCGGTTCCCGGCGTCGACCCGATCACCACGACGGAGAACGGCGCGTACAAGTTCAGCGACCTTCCGCTCGGTGACTACCGGCTGAAGTTCACACCGCCTGAGGGGATGTCCTTTACCGACGTCGGCATCGGATCGGGCGACAAGGACTCCGACACCGACCCGGCCACTGGCATCACGGGGGTCCACACACTGACCACCGAGACGCCGCATGTGACCCATGTCGATGCAGGCCTGGTCGGCCCAATGCCCAGCCAGCCGGGAGACCCGGGTGATCCTGGTGACCCGGGCAACCCCGCTGACCCGGGCAACCCCGCTGACCCGGGCGATCCCGGTGGTTCCGGGCCCAGCCAGCCCGGCCCCGACGGTGACAACGGGACGGGCGGCACGCTGCCCGACACCGGAGCCTCACTGGGTCTGGTGGCCGGACTGGTCGGTGGCCTCGCCACGCTGATCCTCGGCCTGGTCCTGGTGATCTACGGTCGGCGCAAGAAGGCGGGAACGCTGATCAGTGAGTAGGTGAACCGCACGAGAGGCGCGTCGGCTCTGCCGACGCGCCTCTCTGTGAGTTGAACAAGGTCGTCTGAGTTCGACACTAGGCTCATACCCATGAACGCTCGGGCAACGTTCGCGGTCGCGCTGACTGTACTTCTGGCCACCGCGACCGCAGGCTGTGGTGAGGAACCTGCGAAGGACTTCGCAGGCAAAACTCTCGCCGCAGGCGAGACGCTGAACATGACGTGGGACGCCGGGGCGCGGCGTCCGATCTCGGTCTATCTCCCCATCGGGGTCCTCCGCCTGCGTCTTGACGAGCAGACGGACTATCTCGATGACGGCTCGGAGCACACCTTCGCCGACGTCAGGGCGGAAGACGGCGCCGAGCTGGTCGGGATCGCATGGGATCTCGACGACGTCTCCGCCTACCCGATTGACGTCGACGAGGCTCTCATGGCGATGTCCATGGTGGACCAGTCGGATTTCGTCACGCAGGGTGATCTGCCAGCTGTGATCGATCTTGCCGTCGATGCAGACGACCGCCGCATCGACGTTCCCGCTCTGACGAAGATGGAGGACGGGAGCGACTACGTAGTGGTCGGCGTACCGGAGGGGTCGACGCCGACCTTCGAAGTCACCTTCGACGGTGAGACTCAGGTCGTGGACCTGGCGACGGGGCAGGTCACCGCGGGCCGAGCTGCGCCCCTGGCGTCCCTGGCCCAAGATCGGCCGCCCGGAACCGATCAGTGGCGATACAGTGAGCGGACGACCTGCTCGAACGAAGGCCAGCCGGAGCTGATCGAGGTCGGCTTCGCTTGCGGAGCGGGCCAGGCCCTCGAGCTGCCCTACGTGCGCGGGATCGGCTGGGCAGAGACGACCAACCGGTACGTCCTCCTGGACCTGGGACTGAGCGTCGCGGGAGCCAGGCATGCGGCGGCTGGAATGCCCGGCCTCGCTGTCACTCTGGACGGCGCCAAGGCGATGAAGACGATCGACTACGGCTCAGGCGACACCTTGGTCTTCAGTGCCGCGCCGAACTCGCATCACAAGCTTCGGATCAAGGGCACGCTCGATCCGAGCGTCGGCGATGCCACCATCGACAAGGAGTTGAACGTCGAGACCTGGCGCCTGCGGTAGCCCGCGGTGTGGCGAACGAAAATTCGTTCGCCACAGACGGTGGCAAAGCAGAACGCCGGCTTTGTCCACGTCGTGCTGGCTGTGGGCAAAGCCGGCGATTCAGCTGCGCATGCTCGCCCTGCTACGGCTTGCGGCCGCTCTTGTCGTTGCCTGACCCATCACCCTCTGGTGCGTTCGGAGTCCAGCCGCGGGACGCGTCGGGGTCCAAGACGTCGCTGGCGGTCTCGGTCCAGTCGTCGGTGTAGTCGGCCTGCCAGTCCTGGTCCTGGCCGCCCCGCTTGTCGTCCTTCTTGCCGCCGCGGCCACCGGCTCCTCCAGTCGTGCCGCGACCGCCTCGGCTGCCCGCTCCGGTCGCGCCGCCTCGGGCGCCGGCACCCCGGCCTCCAGCCGCACCGCCACGTGCGCCCGCACCAGCTCCGGCGCCTCGGGCACCGGCCCCGGCTCCTGCACCCGCGCGGGCACCGGCGGCGCCGGCCCTGGCGGCTGCAGACCCAGACCTGGCCGTCGCCGACTTCGACGTCGCGCTGGCCGTCGCTGCCTTGGCGGACCCGGCGGCGAACCTGCTCGCGAGCGCCTTGGCCGCACCGGCACCGAGCAGAGCCCCACCGCCGGCGATGGCGAGCGCGGACATGCCGCTCGTTCCGCCGCCAAGCGGGGCCAGGCCGTCAGCCGTCTCCACCATCGCGTACGACGTCGAGGGCGCGGGAGACCCGTCGGCGTTGACCCACTGGTTGCCGTTCCACTCCGGCTTGTTCTCGGCTTCGTACGCCGCGATGTTCGCCTTCTCCTGAGCGATCAGCTCGTGCCCCATGCCGCCCGGGTAGAGGGTCCCGGAGTTGTACGACGCCATCCGGGCTCGAGCCGCGGCAATGTCGCTGTACGAACCAGGCGATGAGGGGGCCGCCGGGGAACTTCCCGGGTCGGAATTGGGCTCGTCCGTGATCGCACGCACTGGGGGCTCGGCTGTGTAGTTGTCTTCGTCGACCACCTGGATCTGCTTGGCGGCCGCCGCCTCGGCATCCGCGATCGCCTGCTCTCGGGCGGCGTGGGCCGCGCGGTCCGTCTGAAGCGCCTTCTGGTTCTGGACCGCCTGAGCAGAGTCGATGCCTGTGCCGGTCAACGCGTACTTCGGGCTCGAGGGGTCAGGCGCCGGGCCGTGGTTGGTAGGGAGGGAGACCTCGAGTTGGGCGAGTTTCTCCTTGGCGGTGCGGGTCGTTCCCTGAGCCTGACCGAGCGCCTGGATAGCTGATTCCAACTGGGCGACCTTGTGGCTCAACTTTTGGGCGGACTCCGTAAACGCCCTTTGGGCGGCCTCCGTGGTGAGCGACGTCTCCTCGAATGCTTTCGGCAGGTTCTTGGCTGCGGCCTCGAGGTCCTGGGCTACGCGGCGCATCGTTCTGGCCGCCTGCTCCCAGTCTTTCAGGCGAGCTTCGACGTCGTCGGGATTCGCCTTGGCGACGTACTCCGTGAGCACAGACATCATCGGGCCTTTGACAGCAGACATTGGTCAGCCCTCCCGATTCTGGCCATACTCGGAGCGAGACGCGATCTCTTCGAGTGTCTCGCCGGACAGTGGGAAGAACGGCAAAGGGATGTCAGGCAAGTTGAGGCGATCGTCCTTCATCAAGTTCTCGAAGAACGGCTTGCTGATCAGGTCGGCTGCCGTGTCCAACCTGCGAAAAGCCGCCCCCGCATCGGCGTCCGCCTTCTTTGCCTCGCGCACAGCGTCATCCAGACCGTCAACGAAGTTGACAAGCGCCTCGTTGGTTTCTGAGAGGGTCGAGTTGATCCGGTCCGTCGCTCGGTTCATGAGCTTTTCAAGTCGGCTCCCAGTGGCGCTGCCGCCTAGGGACTCGGCTGCTGGCTTGTCGACGTGGACCTTATAGATCTCGTCCTTCGACTCCATTAGAACAGCCTTGATCCGGTTGACAACGGCCTCGTCGGCACCAGTAGTTCTAGGTCCTGCCATGTCGGCCCCCCCGAGTATGTACAAGCGGTGGGCAAAGTCTAGACACCTTGCCACGGATCGTCACCGGGCAATGTCAACGGCGACGAGCCACTATCCTCTCCGACATGACTGGATCTCGGACGCTTTTGTCCCGACGCCTCGCTCTGTCTGCCGTGTCGATCGTGGCCGCGTTCGTACTCTGCTCATGTGGCGACGCGGACGACCCGTCCGGCCCCGAGACGACGTCGAGTCCGTCAAGTCCGGAAGCCACGGAGTCTCAGGCCGAGCCGGGGTCCGAGGGGGTCGTAGCTGAAGTCGACGGGGCTCAGCTCACGGCCCCAGACGGGTGGACCGTCGTGATGGAGGATGGAAGCCCTGTCATCGGGGCGCCCAAGGACGCCGGCGGCTATTCGCCCGGCTTCGGGGTTTTCGATGCAGACATGACGCTTCTAGCGAACACAGATGAGTTGGCTGCAACCGCCCTCAAAGTCCTCAAAGGCTCTAGGCCAGACGCCAAGCGCCTCCCCGACGTCGAGTTCGGGGGTGTGACCTTCTATCACCTGCGCAGCACGAACGACGTCAACTCCTACGACGAGTATGGCTCGGTGATCGGGGACTCAGAGGCCAGCGTGGCGTGGACGTTCCTCAACGACTTCGCCAGCCGAGAACAGATCGACGAGATGATCAACCAGGTGATGCCGACGTTCAAGTTCGAGGGCTGAGGGATCAGGACGCGTTACATCGGCCGACTCGGCGGAGTCCTCGGATCAGCATTGGCTGTCGCTGTACTTGCTGGCTGTGGCAGCGCTTCTGATGACCCAGCCAAGACCGCGGACCCGTGACGGTGGCGTGGGCGTTCAACGCTGGGCTCGCAACCCGTGAGCAGATCGATGGGTATATCAACTAGGTGATGCCGACCTTCGTGTTCACGGGCTGAGCGGGACGCGCCGGAGTCGTTGGCGGCGTCGCCTGAAGAGCGCGGCGGGGAACGCGGGTAGGCCAGAACTGAGGTCGCTCAGAATCTGGCCCGACGGTCGCCGTTGTGGCGGGCATGGTCGACATCGAACCGGGTGTGACGCTGAAGGTCGATGACCTCTCAGCGTCACACCCGCTTCAATTGTCCGACTGCGCCTGACTCTTTGCCGACCCCGAACCCACCTGGTAACCCGCGTTTGAGATTGAAGGCATACCCGTGCCTGGCGACATCGGGACTCCAGCGAACAGTTCGTCGAAGTTCCACTTGCTGTTCATCATGCCGGTGTCACCGAAAGATTTCGCCACCTTGTTGACCGCGGATGCCGCGTCTCCGATCGCGCCCATGATGTCGTCCAGTGTGCCGTTCAAGGCGCGAATTGACCTGATCAGACCCTTCACGAAGTTGCCGATCTTCGCTGCCCACTCTGCGACCTTGGCGACGATCTCGGCGATCGCCTTCGGTGCGAGCGCTACGCTCAGGATCTGAGCCGCCTTGGAGATGCCATACCCGATGAGTTGCGAGAGAGCGTCTCGTACCAGTTCCCGAACGCCGGCAACGATTGATCCCGCGAGGTCGACCATGGCCGCGACGCCGTCCGTCACCTTCGCGAAGCCCTGAATGACCTCCATCTGTGCTCGGACGGCGGCTCGGTAGGCGGAGACTGCCATGCCATCCCAGTCTGCCGCTGCAAGGTCGGCAGAACGCCAGAAGTTGGCTGCGCAGTCATCAATCCGGCCCGAGACATTCCGCCACGAGTCAGCGAAGGCCCGGATCTGGTCTGGATCGCCTGCGAGCTGATCCATCCAGTCAGGGAATGGGCGCATGTGTTCAATGACCCAGCCAATGCCGGCAGAAATGAGTGCACCCGCGGGATCAGCGATCGCCCCGAGCGTCTCCAACGCAGTGGCGACGCCCATGATCGATGCCTCGACCCAGTCACCCCGACCGGCGGCATCTGCCACGCCGACCAGCGACTCGATGGGCCCAAGGGCGGTGGCCCAGGTCTCGCTGTCTTGCTTGGCGACAATAAGTTCGTTACCGCTCATCGGAGGGACTTCTCGAACGTGTTGAGGGCTGAACCAACGAGCTCGTCAGCCTCTTCGATGACCTTTGCGGCGACGCGTAGCTGCCCTGCGGTTGCGCCGATGCTTGCGACAGCCCCCGCGGCCGCGGCTATGCCAGCGGTTTGCACGGGCACCATGGCAGCGCCGATGAAAGAGCAGAGGATCCCGTACGCATCCCCGGAGGTTGTGATGGTGCTTCCCGCTTGGACAGCCGCGTAAGCGTCGCCAGCGATCTCGTCGAGTTGGCTGGCATGCTTTCGCATGTCGTCGACGACGACGTCGATGTTGTCGCTCACTGCCAGCCTCCTCGAGTGGACTTCTCGTCGGATGGCGGGGGAAACATCTCGGCATATTGGCGAGTGAACTCCCCTGCGGTCTCTGACCCCTGGCCGAAGCTGTCTGCTGCGAGTTCAGCCACTCGTTGACTGAGTTGTCCTTGCGCGTTGGCGTTGGCCTCCAGAACAGCAGATCGGATCTGGTCCAGCGACGCGTTGTTGAGACCCGATAGGAGCTCGATGTTGACTAGCGCCCCGGTATTACTGAGGGTGACCTCAGCGCCGGCGCGGGACCTTCCCGTTACCTTGAGGTTGGCGACGTTATCGGCGTAGCGCTGGGCTTGCTCGGCCTTCTGCTGCGCCTGAGCAACCAGCCGATCGACGGATGCGAGCGCATCGTCTGCGTTGTTGAACACGAGTTCCCCCGGGCTAAGTGGTGAGGCTCGGGAACGCACGTCAGCAGCGCCCGAGATGACCCGGCGATCTTCTTACGATCGTGTGGAGAGTTCAAGGACAAACCGGTGGCTTCGACTAGTCCAGCGTGCCGCCACCACTGGCCTGGCCGTGTGACAAACTCAACGCCCATGAGCGAGACACTCACTCCTAACCCCGCCATCCGGGTCGTTTTCGGGGGCCTTGCCCTCTTCGTCTGGGCCGGTGCCGTGGGAGTCGTTCGGCCGCTGGTCACGGGCGAGCAGGGATGGACCTTGACGACGATGATCGGTGTTCCGATCTTGGTCGTGATGTGTATCGGAACGGCGTTCGGTGTCATCGCCTCGTGGACCAACACGGTGCGGGTCGACCGGGATGCGAACGAGATCCACCAGAGGGCCGGATGGGTCACGCACAAGATTTCTCTAGCTGCCCCGACGACGGTACGGCTGACGCACACGCCGGTTGCCTTCGGATCGACGGTCTCGCCCACGTGGACAGTGGTCGTCCAACGAGCAGGCGAGGTGACGATGCGGATAAACACGCCGTGGGTGCGGAACATCAACGATGTACTCGCACTTCTTCGTCCATTCTTGGAAACGAACCCGGACCTGCCGGCGGACGATTTCACCCGAAGGTATCTGGAGCACCCAGAGGCGGAGCTGCGTCCGTCATCAGACTGACGCGACAAGGCACATCAAACGGCCTGCTGTGCCGTGACGACTCCTGTCGGTGGGGCCCGATAGGTTGCGGTCTGTGGTCGTACATCTGCACCGCGCGCCGCGGACCGATCTGCTCGCTGACTCGCTCGGCGAGCTGTTGTCGGTGCCGTCGGAGGATCCGTTCGCGACCGAGGTCGTGGTGGTGCCGGCGCGGGGGGTGGAGCGGTGGTTGTCGCAGCGGCTCTCGCATCGGCTGGGGGCTGCGGCGGGGCGTACGGACGGGATCTGCGCGGCCGTCGACTTCCGGTCTCCCTGGTCGCTGTTCGCCGAGGTCGTGGGCACGGGGGACGAGGATCCCTGGGCGCCGGAGTCCCTGACCTGGCCGGTGCTGGCGGCGATCGACGCGTCCCTGGACGAGCCGTGGGCGAGGTCGCTCGCGCTGCATCTGGGGCACGGGGATGCGACGGAGGAAGGCGTACGTCGGCGGGGGCGGCGACTGTCACTGGCCCGGCGGCTGGCGCGGTTGTTCGCTGCGTACGCGGACCAGCGGCCGGCGGTGGTCGCCGACTGGAGCGCGGGGCGGGACACCGACGGGCTCGGGGGCGAGATCGCCGAGGATCTGGCGTGGCAGCCGCCGCTGTGGCGGGCCGTCTCCGAGCTGGTCGGCGGGCCGACGCCGGTGGAGCGGCAGGCGGCGACGGTCGCACGGCTGAAGGAGAAGCCCCGGGAGTTCGAGCTGCCGGAACGGGTCTCGTTGTTCGGGCACACCCGGCTCTCGGTGACCGACATCGAGCTCGTCGCGGCGTTGGGGGAGCACCGGGAGGTGCACCTGTGGCTGCCGCATCCCTCCGAGGCTCTCTGGGAGGCACTCGCCGGGCTGGACGGGACGGTCGCGCGGACGGCGGACCGGTCACACGATGCGGTCGGGCATCCGTTGCTGGCGACGTTGGGGCGGGATACGCGGGAGCTGCAGAGAGGTCTGGCGGGGATCGCTCCTCAGAGCGACTGTGTTGGTTTCGACACGCTCGCTCGCCCTCGGGGTCTGAACGAAGTGGCCCCAACCAGCGACGGGGGGTTGCTCGGGTGGCTGCAGGAGGACATCCGGGGCAACACGGTCGGCGAGAGTGGCGGACGGGTGATCGTGCCCGGGGACCGCTCGATCCAGGTGCATGCTTGCCACGGCATCGAGCGGCAGGTGGAGGTGCTTCGGGAAGTGCTGTTGGGACTGCTCGAGGACGACCCGACGCTGGAACCGCGGGACGTGCTCGTGATGTGTCCCGACATCGAGACCTTCGCGCCGCTGATCGAGGCCGGGTTCGGGCTGGGGGAGATGACCGGCGAGACCGGGCACCCCGGCCACCGGCTGCGGGTCAAGCTGGCGGACCGGTCGTTGACGCGTACCAACCCGCTCCTGGACGTGGCCACCCGGCTGCTCGACCTGGCCGGAGGCCGGGCGGGGGTGAGCGACGTACTCGATCTTGCTCACCTCGATCCGGTGCGGCGCCGGTTCGGGCTCAACGACGATGCGCTGGAGCAGCTCGAGGACTGGGCCAAGGATGCCGGGATCAGATGGGGCTTCGATGCGGAGCACCGCGAGCCCTTCGGGCTGGAGACGTACGTCGCCAACACCTGGCGCTTCGGGATGGACCGGATCCTCACCGGAGTGGCGATGTCCGAGGACTCCGCGACCTGGCTCGACACGACGCTGCCGCTCGACGACGTGGGGAGCGGGTCGGTCGAGCTGGCCGGGAAGTTCGCCGAGCTCGTCGACCGGCTGCAGGCGGTGACCGACGAGCTGGCCGGCGTGCACCCGCTGGAGCACTGGCTGAAGGTCATCGAGGAGGGCGTCGCCGCGCTGACGTCGGTCTCGGTGAACGATGACTGGCAGTCGGGCCAGGTGACCCGGGAGCTGTCACAGGTTCGGGACGCAGCCAAGGGCCACGAGGTGGACGAGCTGCGCCTGCCCGACGTTCGAGCGCTGCTGGGCGCGCGGCTGGCAGGCCGGGCGACGCGCGCCAACTTCCGCACCGGGACGTTGACCGTGTCCACGCTGGTGCCGATGCGGTCGGTGCCCCACCGGGTGGTCTGCCTGCTCGGCATCGACGACGGGGTGTTCCCGAGGGTCGGGATCACCGACGGCGACGACCTGCTGGCTCGTGACCCGCAGACCGGCGAGCGCGACCTGCGCAGCGAGGACCGGCAGCTGTTCCTCGATGCGCTGCTGGCGGCGACCGAGACGCTGGTGGTGACCTACACGGGCGCCAACGAGTACTCGGGGCAGCCGCGGCCGCCTGCGGTGCCGCTCGGGGAGCTGCTGGACGCGTTGGACGCGACCGCTGTCTGCGAAGACGGGAGACCGGTCTCGGAGATGGTGACGACCAGGCATCCGCTGCAGCCGTTCGACCCGCGCAACCTGACGCCCGGGGCGCTGGTGGCGGACCATCCGTTCTCGTTCGACAGGGCCGCCGAGGCCGGCGCCGTCGCCGCGCTGTCCGACCGCGTCGAGCCGCCGGAGCTCCTGCCCGCACCGCTGGCGCCGACCGCGGCTGGAGACCTGACGCTCGAGGAGCTGCTCGCCTTCTACCGCGCGCCCGTGCGCGCTTTCTTCCGTGACCGCCTGGAGCTGTCGCTGCCGCGGGATGACGACCCGCTCTCCGACGCGCTGCCGGTCGAGCTCGACGGGCTGGGCCAGTGGTCGGTGGGCGACCGGCTGCTCCACGACCTGCTCGCCGGGATGTCGGAGGAGCAGGCGGTCCAGCAGGAGTGGCGCCGCGGCGTACTTCCTCCGAAGTGGCTCGGCTGGCGCATCCTCACCGACGTGATCACCAAGGCGAAGCCGATCGCGGCCGAGGCGCTCCGGGTGCGCCACGCGGGCATCTCCACGGGACAGGCGCGGGCCGTCGACGTCGAGGTCGACCTCGGCGGGGGGCGGCGGCTGACCGGCACCGTCCCGCAGGTCTTCGGCGACCGGCTCGCCCCTGTGACGTACTCACGTCTGGGTGCCAAGCAGCGGATCGAGTCGTGGGTGCAGCTGGTCGCGTTGGCAGCCGCCGACGAGGATCGAGCCTGGAGCGCCTGGACCCTGGGGCGTCCGGGCAACTCGAGATCACGTACGCCGTTCGGGCTCTCCCAGCTCGGCCCGCTCGACCACACCGCGATCGACGTGCTCCGTGACCTGGTGCGGCTGCGCGACCGAGGGCTCACCGCGCCGCTGCCGTTGCCGCTCAAGACCTCCTTCGCCTACGCGCGCCAGCGGCGCACCCAGGCCGGGATCGACGACGCGCTGTACAAGGCCGGCTGGGAGTGGAACGACGGCCGGTTCGAGGGTGAGGAGTCCGACGTGGAGCAGGTGCGAGCCTGGGGCACCGGGTCCGGGATCCCAGGACTGGGCGATCCTCCCGGGTCCGGCGAGGAGTTCGACGGAGAGACGTCCCGCTTCGGGGCGCTGGCGATGCGGGTCTGGTCGCCGTTGCTCACGGCAGAGCAGGGGAGCTGGTGACGATGCAGTTCGCTCCCTTCGACCTGACTGGCCCCCTCCCCACCGGCACGATGCTGATCGAGGCGTCGGCCGGCACCGGAAAGACCTTCACCATCGGCGCCCTGGTCACCCGCTACGTGATCGAGGGAGAGGCCAAGCTCGACGAGATCCTGGCGATCACCTTCGGCCGTGCCGCATCCCAGGAGCTGCGCGACCGGGTGCGCGCTCACCTGGTCGAGGCGGAGCGGGCTTTCGCAGAGGCGGTCCGAAGGCGGCGCCCCGCCCCGCTCGACGCCCACCTCGAGCTGCTTCTGAACGTGCCCGACGACGAGATCCGGGTACGCCACGAGCGCGTACGCGACGCGTTGGCCTCCTTCGACGGCGCCACGATCGCGACGACGCACCAGTTCTGTCAGCTCGTGCTGCGCTCGCTGGGCGTGGCCGGTGACACCGACGCCGGTGCCGAGCTGGTCGAGTCGCTCGACGAGCTGGTCGTGGAGGTCGTCGACGACCTCTATCTGAAGTGGTTCGGTGAGGCGAAGGAGCGGCCACCGTTCGACCGCGACGACGCGCTGAGCCTGGCACGCACCGCGATCGAGGATCCGCAGTCGATGCTGGCGCCGGCGCCGTCCGAGGACCCGGTGGCGGGCGCGCGGGTGCGGTTCGCCGAAGCCGTGCGCGACGAGGTCGACCGACGCAAGCAGATGCGCGGGGTGATGTCCTACGACGACCTGCTCTCCCGGCTCGCGGTCGCGCTGGAGGATCCGGCGGCCCCGGCCCGGTCGCGGATGCGGCAGCGGTGGCGGATCGTGCTGGTCGACGAGTTCCAGGACACCGATCCGGTGCAGTGGCAGGTGCTCTCCCGGGCCTTCGAGGGTCACGCCACCCTGGTGCTCATCGGCGACCCGAAGCAGGCGATCTACGCCTTCCGCGGCGGTGACGTCTTCACCTATCTGACCGCCGCCCGAGCAGCCGAGACGCAGGCGACGCTCGGCACCAACTGGCGCAGCGACGCCCCGCTGGTCGAGCGGCTCCAGGTGGTCCTGCGCGGCGCGGCGTTGGGCTCGCCGGAGATCGTCGTCCACGACGTGAAGGCCCACCACGACGGCTCTCGGCTGGCTGGGGCTCCGCATCCCTCACCGTTCCGGATCAGAAGGGTAGGTCGCAGCGGCTTCAAGCTCACCCGCGGCAAGATGATCACCGCTGGCGACGCCCGCACCCACATCGCCCGTGATCTCGCCGGCGACATCGCCGGGCTGCTCGGCTCCGGGGCTACCTGGTGCGACGCTCCGGTCCAGGCCGGGGACATCGCGGTCATCGTCAGGGTGCGCTCCCACGGGTTGCTGGTGCAGCGTGTGCTCCAGGAGCACGGCATCCCAGCGGTGATGGCCGGTGGCGGCGACGTCTTCCTGACCCCCGCCGGTGAGGACTGGCTCGCGCTGCTGCAGGCGCTCGACTCGCCGCATCGGACGCCGCTGGTGCGAGCGGCCGGGCTGAGCGTCTTCTTCGGCTACACCGCTGCCCAGCTCGACGCGGGCGGCGAGGCGCTGACCTCCCGTATCGCCGACACGCTGCGCGGCTGGGCGCTGCTGCTGCGCGGCCGGGGCGTCGCCGCCTTGATCGAGGCGGCGGAGGAGCGCGGGCTCACTGCGCGCGTGCTGGGGCGCACCGACGGGGAGCGGTTGCTCACCGACGTACGTCATCTGGGGCAGCTGCTCCACGACATCGCGGTGCGCGATTCGTTCGGGCTGCCGGCGTTGCTGACCTGGTTCCGTGACGAGCGGCGGCGAACGGCTGCCACCGAGCGACCGCGGCGACTGGACTCCGATGCGGCGGCGGTGCAGATCGTGACGGTGCACGGCTCCAAGGGGCTGCAGTACCCGATCGTCTATCTGCCCTTCGCCTACGACTACTTCGTGCGCGACCCCGACGTTGCCCGGTTCCACGACGAATCCGGTCAGCGCACCATCGATGTCACCGGGATCGGGGCGCAGTGGCCGCAGAACCTGGCCCGGCACCAGGGCGAGGAGATCGGTGAGGAGCTGCGCGATCTGTACGTCGCGCTGACCCGAGCGCAGTCGCAGGTCGTCGCATGGTGGGCACCGACGGCCAACACCGCCACCGGGGGCCTTCATCGGCTGTTGTTCGGGCGAGGTCCTGGCCAAGCGGTGGTTCCGGACAGCGTTCCTGTGCCGAGCGACGAAGACGCGGCGACGCTGCTGAGCAACGTCGCGCGCCACGGCGGTCCGGTGGCCGAGGAAGCGGTGCCCGTTGCCGCAGCGCCGCCGGTGCGAGCAGAGTCGCCCGGCCTGCTCGCCGCGCGGGCGTTCACCCGGGATGTGGACGCGGAGTGGCGGCGTACGTCCTACTCCGGGCTCATCCGGGTCGACGAAGGCGTGGTCGCGACCTCGGAGCCGGAGGTGGAGGGCACCGACGACGAGCCGCTCGCCGACGACGTCGATCTCGTCGAGGCCGCCGCGGCCGAGGAGCACCTCTCGCCGATGGCCGAGCTGCCCAAGGGCGCCGGCTTCGGGTCGCTGGTCCACGCGGTCCTGGAGCACACCGATCCGGAGGCGCCCGACCTGGCCGAAGAGCTGCTGACGAGGACCCGCGAGCAGCTGCGCTGGTGGCCGGTCCCGGCCTCGGCCGAGGAGCTCGCGACCGCGATGCTGCCGCTCAACCTCACCCAGCTCGGCCCGCTGGCCGACGGCCTGACGTTGGGCCAGATTCCGCTGCGCGACCGACTTCGGGAGCTCGACTTCGAGATCCCGCTGGCCGGTGGCGACACGCGCGGTCCGGGTGCTCCCGACGTACGTCTACGCGATCTCGCCCCGCTGCTGCGCGCCCATTTGCCGGCGGACGACCCGATGGTGACGTACGCGGACCGGCTCGAGACCCCACCGCTCGGCGACCAGTCCCTGCGGGGCTATCTCACCGGTTCGGTCGACGTGGTTCTCCGGCTCCCGAACGGCCGGTTCGTGGTGGTCGACTACAAGACCAACTTCCTGGGCGTCGAGGCGATGGACTACACCCAGCCGAAGCTGGCCGAGGCGATGCTGCACTCCCACTACCCGCTGCAGGCGCTCCTCTACTCCGCGGTGGTGCACCGTTTCCTGCGCTGGCGTCTGGCCGGGTACGACCCGGAGGTGCACCTGGGCGGCGTGCTCTACCTCTACGTCCGCGGGATGCTCGGGCCGGACACCCCCGTCGTCGACGGCATCCCGACCGGCGTCTTCACCTGGCAGCCGCCCGCATCCCTCGCGATCGCGCTGTCCGACCTGCTGGACGGAACTCTCCCGGATGAGGTGAGCGCATGATCGAGCGCTGGGAGTCCGAGGATCCCTTCGACGCACGCCTGGCCCGGTCCGCGACCGGCCTGCTCGCGTCGTTCAACCGCGAGGGAGTGCTGACCGCGGCGGACGTGCACGTCGCGACCCGCGCAGCGACGCTCGCGGGGGAGACCCGCGACGAGGTGCGGCTGGCGGTGGCGCTGGCGGTCCGCGCGATCAGGCACGGCTCGGTGTGCGTCGACCTGGCTGCGCCGCGGGAGACCGAGGAGACGCTGCCGTGGCCGGCCGTCGCCGGCTGGCTCGAGGCCGTCGCCGACAGCCCCCTGGCCGCTCAGTCCCTGGTGCAGGTCGAGGACGGCCTGCTCTATCTCGACCGGTATCACCGCGAAGAGGGACAGGTACGCGACGACCTGCTCGCCCGCCTGGCCTCGCCCCGCCCCGTGGCCGACGATGCCTTGCTGGAGGCGACTGCGGCCCGGCTCTTCCCGGGCGAGGGGTACGCCGAGCAGCGCGCCGCCGCGCTGGCTGCCTCCCGGCAGTCGACGACGGTCCTCACCGGCGGTCCCGGCACCGGCAAGACGACGACGGTTGCGGGGCTGCTGGCGCTGCTCACCGAGCAGTCCGCGACGCCGTTGCGGGTCGCGCTGACTGCACCGACCGGCAAGGCGGCCGCGCGGCTGCAGGAGGCGGTCGAGAGTGCCCAGCTGGCGCCGCAGTTCACCGCCGCCGACCGCGCTCGCCTCTCCGGCCTGACCGCATCGACCCTTCATCGGCTGCTCGGTTGGCGACCCGGATCGTCGACGAGGTTCAAGCACCACCGCACCAACCGGTTGCCGCACGACGTGATCGTCGTCGACGAGACCTCGATGGTGTCCTTGACGATGATGGCGCGGCTGCTCGAGGCGGTACGCCCGGAGGCGCGGCTGATCCTCGTCGGCGACCCCGACCAGCTCGCCAGCGTCGAGGCCGGCGCGGTGCTCTCCGACCTCGTCGCCGGGCTCGCCGTGCGATCGCCCGACGCCGTGGCCGCGCTCCGCATCACCCATCGCTTCGGGGGCGCGATCGGCGCTCTCGCCGAGGCGCTGCGGGTCGGCGACGCCGACGCGGCGCTCGACGTCCTGAAGTCCGGCGACCCCGCGGTCGAGCTCGTCGACCCGGCCGACGAGGCCAGGGTTGCCGAGGTCGAGCGCGATCTGGTCGCGCACGCGGTCGCCCTGCACGAGGCCGCGCTCGCTGGTGATGCGGAGCGCTGCGTACGCATGCTCGACGAGTCGCGCCTCCTCTGCGCCCACCGTGACGGCCCCTGGGGCGTCTCCCACTGGAACCGGGTGATCGAGCGCGGCCTCGCCGAGACCACCGGTGAGGCGCTCGGCATCGGCTGGGGTCACGAGTGGTACCCGGGCCGCCCGGTCCTCGTCACCGCCAACGACTACGGTCTGGGCCTCTTCAACGGCGACACCGGCGTCACCTTCACCGATGCCGGCGGCGACCTCCGCGTCGCGATTGCGGGCGGCGCGACGTACGCACCCTCCCGCCTCGGCGACATCGAGACCCTGCACGCCATGACAGTCCACAAGTCCCAGGGCAGCCAGGCCAGATCCATCACCGTCCTGCTCCCGCCCGACGACTCGCCCCTGCTCACCCGCGAGCTCTTCTACACCGCGGTGACGCGGGCGCAGGAGCGCGTACGCATCGTCGGCACCCCCGACGCCGTCACCGCCGCGATCACCCGCCGAGCCCAGCGCGCCTCCGGCCTCCGTCAGCGCCTCGGCCACCACTGACCGCACGCCGAGACGTCACTCAGGTCGCCCGAGACGTCACTCAGGTCGGCCGAGACGTCACTCAGGACGGCCGAGTTGGCACACCTGTGCCAACTCGGCCGACGGGACTGACGTCTCGGCCGACGGGACTGACGTCTCGGCGGGAGTCAGGACCGCGCGATGGAGGTGGCGAGCGAGGCGAGGTGGCCCAGTCGGGCCAGCTCGGAGTCGAGGAAGTCGGGGCCACCGCGGCGGCCGATGATGACGATCTCGTTGCCGTCGATGCGGGCGCCGGCGAACATGTTCTCGTCCTCGCCTTCGACCTCGATCCGCTCGGGCCGGTCGAGCTCGATGAAGGGGACGTTCTCGGGGGAGCCGTCGGTGGCCCGGCTGATTCCCTTGACGCGGTGGACGCGGATGGCCCAGTCGGCGCGGAAGGTCAGCGGCAGCACGTCGATGAGTCGGTCGAGCGCCTCGTGGGCGTTCTCGGTGAGGTCCTCGACGGCCTCGAGGTCGAGGAAGAGGTTTCCGCCGGCGGCGTAGCGGGAGATCCAGACGACGTGCACGCCTTCGAGCTCGTTGCACGCCGACACGATGGAGTCCGGCATCGTTCCCGGTTGGGTCTCGAGGAGCACATCGTCGACGGCTCTTCCGTCGACAGTGTTCTTCTCGACGATCTCGATCGCCTCGATGTCGCCACCGGCTTCACCGATGGCGGAGGCAAGGCGACCGAGGGAACCCGGGATATCGGGCAGCTCGACGCGTAGCAGGAACGGCATGGCCCTAGACCCTAGCGTCGCGAACCGACAGTCGTGGCACTGTCGCGGTTACACGCCGATCAACTGGCGGGTTGTTCGCCGGCCGGCTCCAGCAGAAAGAGCGGGAAGATCCGGGAGGTGTTGGGCTGATATTCCCCATACGTCGGCCAGGTCTGCACCGCATAGGCCCACCACTCCTCGCGCTCCGCACCGGCGAGCTCGCGAGCGACGTACGCCTTCTTGGTGCCGCCGTCCTGGAGCACCATGTCGGGGTACTTGCGGAAGTTCGCCACCCAGGCGGGGTTCTTGTCGGAGCCACCCATCGAGGCGACCGCGAGGTAGCGGCCGTCGCGCTCGACCCGCATCAGCGGGGTCTTGCGGATCGCGCCGGTCTTGGCGCCGCGGTTGGTGATCAGGATGATCGGCTTGCCGTCGCGCTCGAGGACGTTGGCCTCGGCGCCGTCGGAGGCCTCGAACGCGGCAACCTGCTCGCGCACCCAGTCGGCCGTGCTCGGGACGTATTCACCTTGCAGTTCGGTCATGTCCTTCATAACAGCCGATCGCCGTGACTATTCCGACCCCGGATAGCCTCGGGCGCATGAGTGCTATCGAAGGAGTCTCCGACACGTTCGACCCGAGCCGCTGGGACGACGTCCCGGGTTTCGAGGATCTGACCGACCTGACCTACCACCGGGCCAAGGAGCACGGCACCGTACGCATCGCCTTCGACCGCCCCGACGTACTCAACGCCTTCCGCCCGCACACCGTCGACGAGCTCCTCCGCGTGCTGGAGCACGCCCGGATCTCCGCCGACGTCGGCTGCGTCCTACTCACCGGCAACGGCCCGTCGGTCAAGAACGGCAAGCACTCCTTCTGCACCGGCGGCGACCAGCGCATCCGCGGCAAGGCCGGCTACCAGTACGAGGAGACCGAGGCGTACGCCGCCGGCCGGACCGGCGCGGAGGAGCCCACCCCGATCGACAAGGCCAAGCTCGCCCGGCTGCACATCCTCGAGTGCCAGCGACTGATCCGCTTCATGCCCAAGGTCGTCATCTGCGTCGTCCCCGGCTGGACCGCCGGCGGCGGCCACTCCCTCCACGTGGTGTGCGACCTGACGCTCGCGAGCGCCGAGCACGGGCGCTTCAAGCAGACCGACGCCGACGTCGGCTCGTTCGACGGCGGCTACGGGAGCGCCTACCTCGCTCGCCAGGTCGGCCAGAAGTTCGCCCGCGAGATCTTCTTCCTCGCCGAGGAGTACTCGGCCGAGGACGGTGTCCGCATGGGCACCGTCAACCGCGCCGTGCCGCACGCCGAGCTCGAGGGCGTCGCGCTCGAGTGGGGCCGCAAGATCAACGGCAAGTCACCCACGGCCCAGCGGATGCTGAAGTACGCCTTCAACCTCCTCGACGACGGCCTCGTCGGCCAGCAGATGTTCGCCGGCGAGACCACCCGCCTGGCCTACATGACCGACGAGGCCCAGGAGGGGCGCGACCAGTTCCTCGAGAAGCGGGAGCCCGACTGGTCGCCCTACCCCTGGTACTACTGAGCTCCCGTCACCACTTCAGCTCGATCTCGAGCTCGCGCTCGTCGTCCCCGATCTCGATCTCGAGCTTGAAGTCGACCTCGTCGGGTACGCGCACCTTGAAACGCAGTCCTTCTCTTTCGAACTCGACCTCGTTGTTGCTGGCGAGCGCGTCGGCCAGGGCGCGCAGGCGAGCCGCCGCATCCTCGCGACGTAGCCTCGCTCGTTCGGTGACTTCCATCAGGTCCATGCTGAGCTCCTTGTTGTGGCGTTGGGGTTGCATGATCTCGGCCGAGCGTGATTCGCGCCAGCCCCCTCACCGTGGCAGCGCGGCGAGCTCGCTCAGCTCGCGCTGATAGGCGCTGTAGGTCTCGCGCAGCTCCGCCGCGGGCCAGTCGGAAGGGCGGAGCTCGACGGGGAGGAGCGGGTCGGCGCTGAGGTGGCGCACGATCGCGGCGGCGGTGGCGAGCCGGAGCGCGGGCTCGGGCGTCGTCGACAGGCGCTCGAGCAGGCGCTCGCCTTCGCGGGCCCAACCGGCGAGATCCCACAACGAGGAGGCGAGGTCGCCGGGGTCCTGTTCCGGGGTGGCGGTGAACGTCTGGAGCACCGGGTCGGAGAAGCGCGGGCGCTGGAGGTTGGCGGGGCGGGTCCAGACACCTTCGCGGAGCTCGGCGAGGCGGTGGGCCTTCAGGGCGTCGCGCAGGATCGCGCGCTCCGAGCCGGGGCGGCCGGTGGTGACGACGATCGCCATCTCCCAGGTGCCGTCCCAGGGCTTGTCGGCGGTGTGTACGGCCTCGTCCTGATGGGCCTGGCGCTGGATGAGCCGCTCGCCGAGTCGGTAGCCGGCATCGGTCCGGCGTAGGTCGCCGTCGGCGACGGCGCGGGTGACCGCGACCCGCACGGTAGAAGGCGCGATCCCGAGGAACTGGCCGGCGCGGGCGAGGTCGGCGGGCGTCAGCGGGTTCGGGTGGGCGCCGAGCATCAGGCTCAAGATGGCAGAGCGGGCGGAGAGCGGAGCAAGGTCATCACGCGCGGTAGCCACCTCTGCATCCTCTCAGCAGGGTCTCGACAATCTCGACCACCGGGGCGCAGGCTGCAACATTATAGAAGACGACTGTGGTAACATCTGTAACATGACGACTGGCAGTCACGAGGCTCATTCCACCCATGTGGTCAGCAACCAGGTCCCGCCGTTGGTGGGTCACAACACGGCCGGAGACCCGGTCCTGCGGGAGGGCGTCGAGCGTGAGGGCGCGGCGTGGGCGCTGCCGGAGATCGACGAGCTGGGTCGCCTCGCCGGCACCGCGGAGGCGCAGGACTGGGGCCGGCTCGCCGAGCGGGTGCCGCCGCGTCTGCACACCCACGACCGCTACGGTCACCGCGTCGACGAGGTCGAGTACGTCCCGGCGTACCACCAACTGATGGCCACCGCGGTGGAGCACGGCCTGCACGCTGCCCCCTGGGCCGACGACCGCGCCGGCGCCCATGTCGCCCGGGCCGCGAAGTTCTTCGCCTGGAACGTCGACGCCGGCCACGGCTGCCCGATCTCGATGACCTACGCGGTGGTCCCCGCGCTGCGGGCCAACCCCGAGATCGCCGCCAGGTTCGAGCCGCTGCTGACCAATCGGGAGTACGACTTCGGCCTCCGCGACCCCCAGACCAAGCGCGGTCTGATCGCCGGGATGTCGATGACCGAGAAGCAGGGCGGCTCCGACGTCCGCGCGAACACGACGACCGCGACGCCGCAGACGGATGGGACGTACGTCCTGCGCGGGCACAAGTGGTTCACCAGTGCGCCGATGAGCGACATGTTCCTCACGCTCGCCCAGACGTCCAACGGAGTCTCGTGCTTCCTCGTGCCGCGGGTGCTGCCCGGCGGTGAGCGCAATGCGATGCGCTTCATGCGGCTCAAGGACAAGCTCGGCAACAAGTCGAACGCCTCCTCCGAGATCGAGTACGACGCGGCCACCGGCTGGCTCGTCGGCGAGGAGGGCCGTGGGGTCCGCACGATCGTCGAGATGGTCAACATGACCCGGCTCGACTGCGTGATCGGCTCCTCGGCCGGCATGCGCACCGCGCTGACCATGGCGGCGCACCACGCCCAGCACCGCTCGGCGTTCGGCAAGCTCCTGGTCGACCAGCCGGCGATGCGCAACGTACTGGCTGACCTGCAGGTCGAGTCCGAGGCGGCGACGACTGCGATGCTGCGGCTGGCGGGTGCCAACGACCGGGCGATCCGCGGCGACGAGGGCGAAGCGGCTCTGCGTCGGATCGCCCTCGCCGTCACGAAGTACTACGTCTGCAAGCGCGCGCCGTTCATGGTCAACGAGGCCCTGGAGTGTCTCGGCGGGAACGGCTACATCGAGGACTTCGACGTCGCGCGCATCTACCGCGAGATGCCGCTCCTCTCGATCTGGGAGGGGTCGGGCAACGTCGCGGCGCTCGACGCCCTGCGAGCGCTCGCGAAGGAGCCGCACTCCCTCGACGCGTTCATGGCGGAGGCCGAGCTCGCCGCCGGTGCGGACGCCCGCTATGACGCCGCGCTGGACCGGTTGAAGAAGGAGTTCACCTCCTTCGACGACCTCGAGCTCCGGGCGCGACGGATCGTGGAGCAGATGGCGCTGGTCTTCCAGGGCTCGCAGCTCGTTCGGCACGCGCCTGCCCCCGTCGCCGACGCGTTCTGCGCCTCACGTCTCGGCCGGGACTGGGGTGGCGCCTTCGGGACGCTGTCGCCGCGCGGAGACCTGGGCGCGATCATCGAGCGAGCCCTTCCGGCCTGACCTGGCCGCCAGAGGCTGCTGGAGCAGGGCTGGGGTTGGCGCGCTATGACAGAGGGTCCGAGCTTGGGAAGTGATTCACAAGCTCGGACCCTCTGTCGTAGCGCAGCCGAGACGGGTATGCCGACGGCCGCGAGGATCTCACCCGACGATGCGACCGTCCTCGAACCGGATGACATGCTCCGCGGCGGCGATGCTCTCCTCGTCGTGGGTGACGCACACGACCGTGGCCCCGCGAGCGGCCTCCTCGGTGAGGATCTCGCGGGTGCGTCCGCGGCTGCCGGCGTCGAGCCCCGCCGCGGGCTCGTCCAGGAGCAGGATCTCAGCGTTCTGGACGATGCCCTGAGCCAGTAGCGCCCGCTGGCGCTGTCCCCCGGAGAGCTCGCCGAACGTACGCCGCTCCAGGCCGGTCAGGTCGACCCGGCCGATCGCCTCGGCGATCGCGGTCTGTCTGCCGGCCTGCCGGTCCCGCCGGTGCTGGCGCCCCCAGGTCCCGATCGCGACGACGTCCTGGACGGTCACCGGAAGCGCGTCCGGGGTCGAGGGCCGTTGCACGACCAGCGCGAGCCGCCCGCGGCGGTCGACCGTGCCGCGTCGCGGGCCTCGGACCCCGGCGAGCAGCTCGACGAACGTCGACTTCCCGGACCCGTTCGGCCCGGCGACGGCAGTGACCGTGCCGGGCGTGAAGCGAGCGCTGACGTCGTGGAGAACGTCCTGGCCGTCGTACCCGAAGCACAGGCTGCGGGCGGACAGGTGGGAGGAGTCGGTCGGGTCGGAGGGAAGCACATGCAGCACTATAGCAATTGGTAACCATTCTCATTAACCGCTAGAGTCCCGCTCCGTGCCGTCGATCATCGAACCCTTCCGGACCGACTTCATGCTGCAGGCGCTGGCCGGTGGCGTGCTGGTCGCAGCGATCTGCGGGGTCGTCGGCACCTGGGTCGTGATCCGGGGAATGGCGTTCCTCGGTGAGGCGATCGGGCACGGGATGCTCCCGGGTGTCGCCCTCGCGACGGTCCTCGGCGCACCCGTCATGCTCGGCGGCGCGGTCAGCGCGATCGTCATGAGCGCGACGATCGGAGCGCTCCAGCGACGTGGCCGGCTGACGTACGACACCAGTATCGGGCTGCTGTTCGTGGCGATGCTCTCGCTCGGCATCATCATCGTCTCCCACTCGCGCAGCTTCGCCACGGACGCGACGGCGATGCTGTTCGGCGACGTGCTCGCCATCGGCACCGACGACATCACCGTCCTCGCCGTCGCTCTCGCCGTCACCCTCGCCATCGCCATCGGGTTCCACCACTCGTTCGTCGCCTCGGCCTTCGACCCCAGGATCGCCCGTACGTTGGGCCTTCATCCGCAGCTGGCCCAGGTGATGCTCGTCGGTCTGGTGACTCTCGCCGTGGTCGCGTCCTACCAGGCGGTCGGCTCGCTGCTCGTGATCGCGCTGCTCCTCGCGCCGGCCGTGGCCGCCGGCCAATGGACCACGAGGATCCCCACGACCATGGCCTGCGCCGCCGCGATCGGCGCCGTCGCGGTTTTCCTCGGCCTGACCGCGTCCTGGTACGCGGAGACCGCAGCCGGAGCCTCGATCGCCTGCGCCGCGATCCTCACCGCGGTCGCCTCCGGGCTGCTCCGCAGCGGCCTCGGTCTTCTTCGACGTCTGTCCCCCACATCCGAAAGGACCACATGCACCGCAGGACACTCGCCGGCGTCGTCACAGGGCTGACGCTGGCCGTCAGCACGGGATGCGCCAGCACCGCGACCCCTCGGGTCGACGACACAAGCGCCGGCTCGGAGAAGGACCATGGCGCCGTCGAAGGCGCCCAGGAGGTCGCCGAGCCCCAGCTCCATCTGACCACGATCGCCGCCGACGGCGCGGTCGCCCAGCTCGACCTGATCGAGGGGAGCACCGCGAAGGTGGGGATCATCGGCGCCCCGAGCGCGGTCGAGAGCGACGGCCGCTACCTGTTCGCGACCACCGCGGACGGCGTGGAGGTCGTCGACAGCGGCGTGTGGACGTGGGACCACGGCGACCACTTCCACTACTACCGGGCCGAGCCGATGCTGCTCGACACGGTCGAGGGCGAAGGCGAGGCGACGGTCGCGACCGGGCCGCTGTCCACCGCCGGCTCGACCGGGGTGTTCTTCGAGGGCAGCGGTGAGGCGGTCCTCCTCGACAACGAAGCCCTCGCCGACGGTGAGGTGCGCGAGCAGTTCCGGATCGATGGCGAGCCCCATGCCGGGCTGGTCGCGCCGTTCGGTGACGGCGCCCTGGTGACGGTCGCCGCCGACGGCGAGGTGACCGGGCTGAGCTATCACGACGCCGACGGCAGCGTGGTCGGGGAGCAGATCCCCTGCGCCCAGGCGAGCGGCACCATCACGACCCGCGTCGGTGTGGTCATCGGTTGTGCAGACGGTGCGGTGCTGGCCACCGAGTCGGACGGCAGACCGAGCTTCGAGCGGATCGCGTACCCGAAGGGCACCACCGCTCCGCGGGCGACGGCGTTCGACGGTCGTAAGAGCCGCCCGACCGTCGCAGCGCTGTCCGGGAAGACAGGGATCTGGCTCCTCGACACCCGTGAGCGGACCTGGAGCCACCTCGATGCTGGCGTACCGCTGCGTCAGGTGGTCGCCGCCGACGACGAGGAGGGACACGTCCTCGCCCTCGACACCACCGGCCGGGTCCGCGTCTTCGCCGCCGAGGATGCCAAGCAGCTCGCCGCGACGGAGCCCCTCGTGGACCTGAGCGAGGCCGCCGCGGGAGTCGACCTGGTCGTCGACCAGGAGCGTGCCTACCTCAACGTGCCTACCGAGGGGGTCGTCCACGAGATCGACTACGCCGACAAGGCGCGGATCGCGCGGACGCTCGAGACGCCCACCGCTCCGGTGTTCTTCACGGAGTCGGGCCGATGAGGCGCCTGCTCGGGGCCGCCGCCGTGATCGCGGTCGCGACGACGCTCACGGCCTGCGCTGGAGGTGACGACGGCGACGACCGCCCGCACATCGTGGTGACCACCAACATCCTCGGTGACGTCGTCGCGAACACGGTCGGCGACGCCGCCCGAGTCACCACCCTGATGCGACCGAACGCCGACCCGCACTCCTTCGAGATCTCGGCACGGGAGGCTGCGATGATGCGCGATGCCGACCTGCTCGTCTCCAACGGGCTCGGGCTCGAGGAGGGCCTCCAGCGCCACCTCGACAAGGCGGCCGAGGCCGGCGTCGAGACGTACGTCGCGGGGGAGCAGATCGACGTCCTCGACTACTCCGACGGCGAAGCCGAAGGCACCCCGGACCCGCACTTCTGGGCCGACCCGGCTCGGATGCGCGACGTCGTCGACGGTCTCGAGGCTGCAGCGGCGGACATCGACGGCATCGACGACCAGCTGGTGGAACAAGCAGCGGCGGCGTACCAGGCCGAGCTCGAGAACCTCGACCAGGAGATGACCGACTCCTTCGCGAGCATCCCCGAGCAGCACCGCAGCCTGGTCACCAACCATCACGTCTTCGGCTACTTGGCCGATCGGTTCGGGTTCCGCGTCGTCGGCGCGGTCATCCCGGGCGGGACGACCCTGGCCGCCCCCAGTGCCGCGGACCTTCGTGATCTGTCCGAGGCGATCGAGCAGGCCGACGTACCGACGATCTTCGCCGAGTCCTCGCAGCCGGACCGGCTCATCCAGGTGCTCGCCGACGAGGCGGGCGTCGACGTCGACGTCAGCGAGCTGTTCACGGAGTCCCTGACCGAGAAGGGCCAGGGCGCCGACACCTATCTCACCATGATGCGCGCCAACACCGAGCGCATCACCAGCGGGCTCTCCGAGCCCACCGATTGAAAGGCGCACCATGCAGACCCCACAGAACCGTGCCCTCCGGGCCGTCGCGGCGGTGGCCGGCGTATCGCTGGCGCTCTCGGCGTGCGGATCGACCGCAGAAGGCGACGAGTCCACGAACCAGAAGTCGGCAGACGCCGGCAACCGCCTCGCCGTCTCCTATGCCGACGGGATCGCCGTCCTGGACGGCGAGACCCTCGAGGTCGTCGACGAGTTCGAGACCGAGGAGTTCGTACGCCTCAACTCGGTCGGCGACGGCCGCAACCTCGCGGTCACCACCAGCAAGGGCTTTCAGGTGCTCGACGCCCAGACCCCCGAGCTGACCGACCTCGTCTTCGAGGCCGACGCCGGCGGCCACGTCGTCCACCACGGCGACAAGACGGTCCTCTACGCTGACGGCAGCGGCGAGACGACCATCTTCGATACCGACACGCTCGGTGACGCAGGCAAGCTTCCGGAGACGACGACCTGGACGGCTCCCGAGGCCCACCACGGCGTCTCGATCGTGCTCGAGGACGGGACCCTGCTGACCACGGTGGGCACCGAGGAGAGCCGCTCGGGCGCCATCGCGCTCGCCCCGAAGGGCGACGATTTCGAGCAGATCGCCGCCAACGACACGTGCCCCGGGATCCACGGCGAGGGCACCGCGGCCGACGAGGCGGTGGTCTTCGGCTGCGAGGACGGCGCACTGCTCTACCGCGACGGTGCGTTCGAGAAGCTCCAGGCGCCCGACGAGTTCGGCCGGATGGGCAACGCGTACGTCTCGGAGACCAGCCCCATCATCGTCGGTGACTACAACACCGACCCCGACGCGGAGGGCTACCTGCTCGACACCGTCACGCTCATCGACACCGAGAAGAGCACCTTCAAGCCGGTCGCGCTTCCCGAGGGTGTCGAGTACACCTTCCGCGACGTCGCCCGCGGCCCCGACGACCTGGCCTACATCCTCGCCACCGACGGCTCGATCCACGTCCTGGATCCCGCGACCGGCAAGATCACGGACGAGTTCCCGGTCGTGAAGCCCTGGGAGGGCCCCGCCGAGTGGCAGGACCCGCACCCCGCGATCAAGGTGAACGGCGACATCGCGTACGTCACCGAGCCGGCCGCCAACACGGTCCACGCCGTCGACCTCACCTCCGGTGAGGTCACCGCCTCGGTCGAGCTCGACGAGCAGCCGAACGAGATCGCCATCGGCTGAGGCTGGGGCAGCCCGCCGCTGGTCGAGCCGCGAGGCCGCCTGCGGCCGAGCGTGTCGAGACCAACACGGTCCCAACGAGCGCGACGGGGGACTGTGTTGGTCATCTCGACAAGCTCGATACGACGCTCGACACGCCTCCGCCTGGCGGCTCGACCAGCGGGCGGCGGTCAGGAGAGGGCTCGGCGGGCGGTGTCCAGGAACGTACGGAACGAGTCTCGGTCCTCGGGACCGAGGTCGGCCAGCATCTGCTCCTCGAGCTCCTCGACGCGAGGGTCGTAGGTGTCGAGGAATGTGCGGCCCTCGGGGGTGAGGCTGATCAGCATGCGGCGCCGGTTGTCGGGGTCGGTGCGGCGCTCGATGAGGCCCCGGCGCTCGAGGGCGCCGATGAGATCGGCGGCGGACTGGGCGCGTACGAACGAGGCGCGGGCCAGGTCGGCGGCGCTCATCGTGGGGCGGCGCTCGAGCACCGAGAGGGCGGTGTACTGCAGGGCGGTGACCCCTGATTCCTTCAGGACGGCGTCGAGGCGGGCTCGGGTGGCGAGCTCGAGCTGCTTGACGACGTAGAGCAGCAGGGGTGCATCGGTCATGCGGTCATTCAAGCATCGCTGCGCTTGCGAGAGGCGCCTACTTCTGCGATTATCAGGATTCCTGTCAATCACGAGGAGTTCATCATGCCCGGAACCTCCCCCTGGTCGGAGCTGCCCGATGCCCTGCGGGCAGAGCGCGTCGACGACATCGCGGTGCTGACCCTCGCCCGCCCCGCGAAGCGGAATGCGCTCAGCGACGAGGCGGTGCTCGGGATCGAGCGGTTCTTCGATGGCCTCGAGCCGGACGTACGCGCTGTCGTCATCGACGCTGACGGCGACCACTTCTGCGCCGGGCTCGACCTCGCCGAGATGACCGAGCGCGACACCCTCGCCGGGGTCACCCACTCGCGGATGTGGCACCGGGTCTTCGAGAAGATCGAGTTCGGGCCGGTCCCGGTCGTGGCGGCGCTGAAGGGGGCCGTGGTCGGGGGCGGGCTGGAGCTCGCCGCCGCCGCGCACATCCGGGTCGCGGAGGAGTCCACCTTCTATGCCCTGCCCGAGGGACAGCGCGGGCTCTTCGTCGGTGGCGGTGCCTCGGTGCGCGTCCCGCGGCTCATCGGGGTCTCCCGGATGGCCGACATGATGCTGACCGGCCGTCGCTACGACGCGCAGGAGGGGCTCGGGTTGGGCCTGAGTCAGTACGCCGTCGCCGACGGCACCGGCCGCAAGACCGCCCTCGAGCTGGCCGGCCGGATCGCGCAGAACGCGCCGCAGACCAACTTCGCCGTCGTCCAGGCGCTGCCGCGCATCGCCGAGGCCAATCCTCGCGACGGCTTCCTGATGGAGTCGCTGATGGCCGCGATCGCGCAGGGGACCAACGACGCCAAGGGCCGGATGCAGGACTTCCTCGACGGCAGGGCCAAGAAGGTGACGGACCAGTGAGCGCGACCCGGCAGCAGATCGAGCAGGGCGATGTCGTCTGGACTCCGCCCGCGGACATCCTGTCCGCGTCCCGTGTCGGTGAGTTCCTGGCCTGGGTCGCGCGCGAGCGCGACCTGGAGATGACCACCCACGACGAGCTCTGGACCTGGTCGGTGACCGACCTCGACGGCTTCTGGTCGGCGGTGTGGGAGTTCTTCGGGGTGCGGGCGCATGCTCCGTACGAGGCCGTGCTGGCTTCTCGGGACATGCCCGGGGCGCGCTGGTTCCCGGGGGCGCTGCTCAACTATGCCGAGCACGCGCTCGGCACCGACGCGGATCTCGACCGGGTCGCTGTGCTCGGCCGCTCGCAGACCCGTGACGACGTCGAGCTGACCTTCGGCGACCTGCGCGACCAGGTGGCCCGGGCGCGGGCGGCGCTTGCGAGGCTGGGTGTACGCCGCGGCGACCGCGTCGCCGGCTACCTGCCCAACATCCCCGAGGCTCTGGTCGCCTATCTCGCGACCGCCAGCCTGGGCGCGACCTGGGCGAGCTGCGCCAGCGAGTTCGGGCCGCGCAGCGTGATCGACCGGTTCGCCCAGATCGAGCCGGTCGTGCTGCTGGTCGCCGGTGGCTACCGTTACGGCGCCAAGGACATCGACCGGCGTTCTCAGGTGGCTGAGATCCTCGCCGAGCTGCCGTCGGTGCGCCACGTGGTCGATGTCGAGTACGGCCAGCACCGCGTCGAGGACGCGCTCTCGTGGCCGTCTCTTCTCGCCGCGGAGGAGGCGGCTGAGCTCGCCTTCGAGCCGGTGCCCTTCGACCACCCGCTGGTGGTGCTCTTCTCGTCCGGCACGACCGGCCGGCCGAAGGCGATCGTCCACGGCCACGGCGGCATCCTGCTCGAGCACCTCAAGAACCACGCGCTCTCCTGGGACATGGGGCCCGAGGACCGGATGCTCTGGTTCTCCACCACCGCCTGGATGATGTGGAACGCGCTGGTCTCCTCGCTCCTGGTCCGCTCCTCGATCGTCATGGTCGACGGCAACCCGATGCATCCCGACCTGACCTGGCAGTGGCGGCTCGCGGCGTCGACGGGTGCAACGGTCATGGGCGCCAGCCCGGGTTTCGTGATGGCCTGCCGCAAAGATGGCGTCGACCTCAAGGACCTCGGCGACCTGCGGGTTCGCGTCCTCGGCTCGGCCGGAGCGCCGCTCCCGCCCGAGGGCTACGCATGGCTGTCCGAGCAGCTCCCGGGCACCCAGATCAACGTCGGCAGCGGCGGCACCGACGTCTGCTCCGGCATCGTGCAGAACAACCCGCTGCTCCCGGTCTACGCCGGTGAGATCTCCGGCCGCTGCCTCGGCGTCGATGCCCACGCCTACAACGAGTCCGGCCGCCCGGTCATCGGTGAGCTCGGTGAGCTCGTCATCACCTCGCCGATGCCCTCGATGCCGGTCGGCTTCTGGGGAGACGAGGACGGCAGCCGCTACCGCGACGCCTACTTCGACCACTATCCCGGCGTGTGGCGTCACGGCGACTGGATCCTCTTCCACGACAACGGCAGCTGCCACGTCGCCGGCCGCTCCGACGCGACCCTCAACCGGGGCGGCGTACGCCTCGGCACTGCTGAGTTCTACCGCGTCGCCGAGGAGGTGGACGGCGTCGCCGACTCGCTGGTCGTCCACCTCGAGGACCCCGACGGAGGCAACGGCGAGCTGCTGCTCTTCGTGGTCACCGACGAGGGCACACGCCTCGACGACCCGCTCCGGGCCCGACTGGTCCGCGCGCTGCGGTCGGCGCTCTCCCCGCGACACATCCCCGACCAGGTGATCGAGGTGCCCGCGGTGCCACGCAACCTCACCGGCAAGAAGCTCGAGCTGCCGGCCAAACGCATCCTGCAGGGGGCCCGCTTGGAAGAGGTCGCCAGCCGGGACGCGCTCGCCGACCCGTCATCCCTGGACCCGTTCGTTGCGCTGGCGACCTCGGGCGCACTGAGCAGGAGGACCGCATGAGAAGCGGAGAGAACGTTCGTACGCTCGGGGTCGTCGGTACCGGCGCGATCGGCGTCAGCTGGGTCCTGCTCGGGCTCGAGCACGGGCTCGACGTGGTCGCCTGGGACCCGGCCGAGGGTGCCGAGGAGCGCCTGCGCGCTCAGGTCCCCGCGCTGGTCGAGCCGCGAGGCCGCCTGCGGCCGAGCGTGTCGAGACCAACACAGTCCGCCAGCGCGCTCCGTTTCGCCGAGAACCTCGACGAGGTCGGACGCGAGGCCGACCTGGTGCTCGAGAGCGGCCCCGAGCGCCTCGAGGTCAAGCGCGAGATCTTCGCCGCGCTCGACGAGGCGGCTGCCCCCGACGTACTGCTGACCAGCAGCTCCTCCGGCCTGATGCCGAGCACGTTCCAGGACGCCTGCACGCACCACCCGGAGCGGGTGCTCGTGGCGCACCCGTTCAACCCGCCGCACCTGGTGCCGCTGGTCGAGGTCGTAGGCGGATCGGCGACGTCGACGGAGGCCGTCGAGGCAGCCCTGGAGACCCTGCGTCACCTGGGAAAACGCCCCATCCACATCCGCCGCGAGGTCCCCGGGCACGTGGCCAACCGGCTCCAGGCGGCGCTGTGGCGCGAGGCGTACCACCTCGTCGACCAGGACATCGTCTCGGTCGCCGACATCGACACCGCGATCGCCGACGGCCCCGGGCTGCGCTGGTCCCTGCTCGGTCCCTTCGCGACCCAGCACCTCTCCGGCGGCCCCGGCGGGCTCGGGCACGTGCTCGAGCATCTCGGCCCGCCGATGATCGATTGGTGGGACGACCTCGGTCACCCGGAGCTCACCGCCGGGCTGGTCGAGAAGCTGGTCGACGGGGTCGACGAGGAGCTCGACGGCACCTCTGCCGAGGACCTCGTCGCGCGCCGTGACCAGGCGCTTCGGCGACTGCTGGAGATCAAGACCGACCTCGGGCTCGGCTGAGTCCACGAGCTGAGTCCACGAGAGGAACGAGGATCGACATGTTGGACAGCGGCATCGGATCGTGGCCCGCCCGCCGGGCCCGGATGACCCCTGGCGCCCGGGCGTTCGTGCAGGACGACGCGGTGGTGACATACGCCGAGGTCGACCGTCTCGTCGAGGCCGTCGCCCACGGGTTGCGCGCCCGCGGCGTCGCGGCCGGCGACCGGGTCGCCTTCCTCGGCCTGAACTCGATCGAGCTCGCGGTCACGCTCTTCGCCACCGCCCGGCTGGGGGCGGTCTTCCTGCCGCTCAACACCCGGCTGGCGCCGCCCGAGCTCGCCTGGATCCTCACCGACGCCGAGCCGGCGCTGCTGATCCACGCCGGCGACTTCGACGAGGCGGTCTCCTCCGAAGCGGTCGCGGCTCTCGGGCTGCCGGGCCATCGGTTCACCCCCGCTGGCGGGCGTGGCCTCGACGGGTTGGTCTCGACAAGCTCGACCTCCGGGGGCGGTGACGTCGAGGTCGGCCTGGACGACGTCTTCATGATCCAGTACACCTCCGGCACCAGCGGCCGCCCCAAGGGCGTGATGTTGACGCACGGAAACATCGCCTGGAACGCCTTCAACCTGCTCGTCGACGTCGACGTCCGCTCCGACGAGATCGCCCTGGTCACCGCCCCGCTGTTCCACACCGCCGCGCTCAACCAGGTGCTGCTCCCGACCTTCCTCAAGGGAGGTACGTCGCTCATCGCGGCCCGCTTCGACCCGGCCGCCGCCATCGCCACCATCGAGCGGGAGCGGGTCACCCTGCTCTTCGGCGTCACCTCGATGTACCAGGCGCTCGCCCAGGAGCCGACCTGGGCGACCGCCGACCTCGACAGTCTCCGCTCGGCCCTGAGCGGCGGCGCCCCGATCCCGCGCACGCTCCTCGACACCTGGCAGAGCCGCGGCCTGCACATCATCCAGGGCTACGGCCTGACCGAAGCCTCTCCGGGGACGACCATGCTGCGCGCCGGCGACGGCCTCGACAAGCTCGGCTCGGCCGGCACCCCCTGCTTCTTCACCGACGTACGCGTCGTCGCGCCCGGCAACCAGGAGGCGGCCCCCGGACAGGCCGGTGAAGTGCACGTCAGTGGACCCAACGTGACGCCCGGCTACTGGCACAACGAAGCGGCGACGGAGGCTGCCTTCGACGGGCCCTGGCTGCGTACGGGCGACGTCGCGATGCTCGACGACGACGGCTTCCTCTATGTGGTCGACCGAGTGAAGGACATGTACATCAGTGGCGGCGAGAACGTCTATCCCGCCGAGGTCGAGCAGGCCGTCTACACCCATCCCGGCGTCGCCGAGGCCGCCGTCATCGGCGTCCCCGACGAACGCTGGGGAGAGGTCGGACGCGCCGTCGTCGTGCGTCGCCCCGATTCCGCCCTGACCCGGGATGACCTGCTGAAACACCTCGACGGGCGGCTCGCCCGCTACAAGATCCCCAAAACCGTCGTCTTCGTCGACGAGATCCCGCACAACGCCTCCGGGAAGCTGCTGAAGTCCCGGGTCCGCGAGCTGTACGGAGCCCCGGAAGGAACCACCCCATGACCGGCCCGACCCGCTACGAGCCCCGCATCAACCCTGCCGAGATCCGCGCTCTCGACATGCACACCCATGTCGAGGCCGACCACCACGGCCACCTCGCGCTCGACCAAGAGCTGATGGACGCCTCGGCGGCGTACTTCCGTGGCGACCACCCACGCACCCCGACCGTCGACGACCTCGCCGCCTACTACCGCGAGCGGAACATGGCCGCGGTGATCTTCACCGTCGACGCCTCCACCGGCCTCGACCACCCGCCGCTGTCGAGCGAGGAGATCGCCGAGCGTGCGACCGAGCACGCTGACGTGTTGATCCCCTTCGGCTCCGTCGATCCCCGGAAGGGCGAGGCCGCGGTGAAGCAGGCCACGAAACTGGTCGAGGACTACGGCGTGCGCGGCTTCAAGTTCCACCCCGGCCTGCAGGCTTTCTCCCCGAACGACCCGGAGCACAGTCCGCTCTGGGCGACCCTGCAGGAGCTCGGCGTGGTCGCGCTCTTCCACACCGGCCAGACGGGGATCGGCGCCGGTCTGCCCGGTGGACGCGGCATCAGGCTCCGCTACTCCGACCCGCTGCTCCTCGACGACGTCGCCGCCGACTTCCCGGACCTCCAGATCGTGATGGCGCACCCCGCCGTCCCCTGGGTCGACGTGCAGATCTCGATCGCCACCCACAAGGCCAACGTCCACATCGACCTCTCCGGCTGGTCGCCGAAGTATTTCCCGCCGCAGCTGGTCAAGCAGCTCAACGGCCCGCTGCGCCGCAAGGTTCTCTTCGGCTCCGACTTCCCGGTGATCACCCCCGACCGCTGGTTCTCCGACCTGGAGAAGGTCGAGATCAAGGACGAGGTCAAGCCCTTGGTCTTCAAGGACAACGCCCTCCGGTTGCTCGGGCTCGCCTGAGCCTCGCTTTTCACCGGCGTACCCCTTGACGGGGTGACGTGTGTCACTACAATCGACAGGAATCCTGATAAACAGGAATCCTGAATGGAGCCCCCAATGACCCTCACCTCCGGTGGTAGCACGACCGCCCCACGTACGCAGATGGGCCGGATCGTCGCCAGCAGCTTCACGGGCAGCCTGATCGAGTACTACGACTTCCTGCTCTACTCCACTGCCTCGGCTGTGGTCTTCAACGAGGTCTTCTTCTCCAACCTCGACCCGGTGACCGGCACGATCGCATCCTTCGGAACCTTCGCCGCCGGCTACCTGGCGCGCCCGCTCGGTGGCGTGATCTTCGGCCACTTCGGCGACCGGCTCGGCCGCAAGAAGATGCTGGTCCTGACCATGCTGATCATGGGTGTGGTCAGCTTCCTGATCGGCTGCCTGCCGACGTACGGCCAGATCGGCGCGGCCGCGCCGGTCCTCCTCATCGTGCTGCGGGTCATCCAGGGTGTCGCGGTCGGCGGCGAGTGGGGCGGAGCGGTGCTGATCACCGCCGAGCACGCCACCTCCCGGCGTGGACTCTGGGCATCGTTCACCAATGCGGGCGCGCCGGCCGGCATGGTCCTCTCCACCGCGGTGATGGCGCTGATGGCCACGGTCACCACCCCCGAGCAGTTCACCGCGTGGGGCTGGCGGGTGCCGTTCCTGCTGAGCATCCTGCTGCTCGCGGTCGGCCTGTGGATCCGGCTCAGCGTCACCGAGTCGCCCGCCTTCGAGGCGATGAAGGAGAAGAAGGCCGACGCGAAGACGCCGCTCATGGAGGTCCTCCGCAACCACCCGCGTACGCTCCTGCTGGCCGTCGGTGTGGGGCTCGGTGCCTTCGTCGTGCAGGGCACCTTGACCACCTTCCTGATCAGCTACGCCCTCGGGGCGGGCTTCGAGCGCGCGACGGTGCTCAACGCGCTGACCCTGTCTTCGGCGGGCGCCGTTGTCGGCATCCTCGGCTGGTCCGCACTCTCCGACCGGGTCGGGCGCCGGCCGGTGGTGCTCTCCGCCGCCGTCGCGACCGCGGTCTTCGCCTACCTGCTCTTCCCGATGCTCGACAGCGGCAGCACGGCGTTGCTGGTCCTCGCGGTGGTCCTGGGGCAGTCGGTCATCCATGCCGCTTTCTACGGCCCGCTCGCCGCACTGATGAGCGAGGTCTTCAAGACCTCCTCGCGCTACACCGGCGCTTCGCTGGGCTACCAGCTCGCCGGTATGGGCGCGGGGCTCTCGCCGCTCCTGTTCGCCTCGATGCAGAAGGCCGGCGCGAGCACGCTCATGCTCTCCACCGTCATCGCTGCGTTCTGCCTGCTGAGCGTGTTCTCGCTGGTCAGGCTGGGAGAGACGAGCACTCGAGAGCTCGTCGACGCCTGAGCGTACGCCGCCGGCCGAGACCGCCGGCGGCGCACTCGGCGGTGTTCCCGAGCGCGTGAACGGGAGGTGTCCGGCCCGTGCACACAAGTGTGGATGCGCACTAGTGACCAGCGGAAACCGTGGTCAACCCGGCCCACCAGGGCCTTGCATATGAGTGCTCGATCTCCACCACCTCAGTGCCATCGAAGGATCACCCCATGCAGAGTTCATCCAGGTCCGCCCGAAAGGGCGTGAAACGTCGCAGCAGTGCGGTCGGCCAGGGCGCAGCTGCCTTGATCGTCGCCACCGGTCTCGTCGGCACGGCAGTCTCGGCTGCCCAGGCGGCGCCCCTCCCCGCCGCCGAGGCTCCCGGGTCGGCGGTCGCCGGTTCGGAGACCGAGACCCCCGCCCTCGTCACCGGGCTGAACGAGCAGGCCGAGGGTTCGGGTGCGGCCGCGGCCGCCCGCGGACACCTCGCCTCGAAGCCGGGCCGCTACCACATCGACAACCCGAGCAAGAACCTCGTGCCGGTCGGCACGGAGTCCGATGGTGCGAAGGAGACGGTGCGCCTTCAGCAGAAGTACCAGGGTGTCCCGGTCCTCGGCGGGGAGTACCTCGTCCGGATGGAGAAGAAGGACGGCAAGCGGGTCGTCACCGGCACCTCCGGGAAGTACTTCACCGAGCTGGACCTCGACTCGGTCACCCCGACGGTCTCGGAGGAGGTCGCGATCGAGCGGGCCATCGCCGCGGTCGCCGGCCAGCCCGGCGGGCTGCTCCGCAAGGACTCGATCAAGACCGCCAAGTCGTTCGCCGGAAAGGTGAACGGGCTGACCGTCCTCCCGCAGGGCAAGGGCCTGCTGACCCGGCACGTCACGGTCACCGGCGTCGGATCCGACGGGATGCCGGTCAAGCAGGAGGTGTACGTCGACGCGAACGCCGGCTTCCCGGTGCTGCAGTACAGCTCGATCAAGACGACGGTCGGCACCTCCGGTACTGCCACCGGTACCGCCGGCGAGGCGACCGAGACGGGCGAGGCGCCGGGCACGACGGCTACGACCACCCCGGGCGCGGCCATCGGCAGCGGCGTCCGCTACAACGGCGAGACGGTGGAGCTCAACCTCTACAAGACCGGCACCAAGCCGTACCAGATGATCGACTACAGCAAGCGTGCTGCTGACTCGCCCTTCCAAGGCCAGATGATCAAGACCTACGACGCCAACGGCGCCGACGCCCGGTTCGCCTCCGGCGTGTGGCCGAGCCAGGCGACGATCGGCGCGTCCGAGACCGCTGCGTTCGGCCAGGAGTTCACCGACTCCGGCATGATCGACGCGCACTGGGCGGCCGGCGAGGTCTACGACTACTTCAAGTCGAACTTCAACCGGGCGGGTCTCGACGGCACCGACGAGTTCATCAACTCCATCGTGGGCGTCACCGCGAACGGCCAGCCGTTCCCCAACGCCTTCTGGGACGGTCAGAAGATGGTGTACGGCAAGGGTGGCGGCGACTACCGCACGTTCTCGGCCGACGCCGACGTCGTCGGTCACGAGATGAGCCACGGTGTCATCGAGCACACCGCCAACCTGGTCTACGTCGGCCAGTCCGGCGCGATGAACGAGGCCATCGCCGACTACTTCGGAAACGCCATCGATCTCGCGACCAACGGCATGGCGATGGATGACCCGGACGCCGGGCTGCTGGGCGAGGACCTGTGCATCACCGCGGCCCCGCGTGACTGCGCCCTGCGTGACCTCAACGACGGCGCCACCACGTACGACGACTTCATCGGCGTCACCTACCGTGGCGACAACGGCGGCGTGCACCTCAACTCCACCATCTTCTCCGGCGCCCTGTGGGACATCCGGGAAGAGCTCGGCAGCGAGCTCGGCGACCAGATCGTCTACCGTGCCCTGTCGGCCTACATGACCCCGCTCGACGACTTCATGGCCGGCCGGGCCGCCGTCGTCGCCGCTGCTCAGGAGCTCGGCGCGACCAAGGCGCAGGTGGCGGTCATCGAGGCTGCCTTCGATGCGCACGGCATCGAGACGGGCTGGGAGGACCAGCTCGGCGTCGACAGCGACCTCCTGATCGCCGACAACAACATCGCCAACACCGGCGTTGGTGCCGGCGGCGGCAAGTACGCCGTCTCCCGCACCAACCAGGACGGCGCCGAGCCGTACTCGGTGTGGCTGGGCAACACCAGCGGCAAGGGCCAGCCGGAGCTGGTCAGCGGCAACAACGGCAGCTACAACGTCTACGCCGACACCGACGGCAAGACCGTCGCCTGGGCCGAGTACACCGGTAGCCAGATCGTGATGCGGGCGCGCCCGGTCGCGGGTGGCCTGACGAAGTCGGTCTACTTCAGCCACGCCGGTCCGGTCTCGTCCGTGGCCGTCGACGGTGATCTGATGGTCCGGACCGTGACCGACTACACCACCGGCACCCTGCACGTCGCCTGGGCCAACATGAAGACCGGTGAGTCCGGCCTGGTCGACCCCGGAAACCCGTACGTCACCACGGCGCTCCCGTCGGTCAAGAACGGCAAGATCGCCTACGCCAAGATGTGGTCCGAGGCCGATGGCTACCGGTTGGGCGTCGAGGTCTTCGACACCGTCGCCGGCACGAAGACGCTGATGCCGATGGACAACGCCAACGTGAAGGGCATCGGCCAGACCGCCGTCACCGACACCGGTGTCGTCTGGATCGAGGACAACGACATCACCGACGCCGGCCAGGCCGCCGTACGCAAGGCGAGCTTCGACGGCTCCAACCCGGTCACCCTCACCCCTGAGGCCGGCGACGGCGCCCTGATGGCCTACACCCTCACCGCCTCCGACGACGCGGTCACCGTCACGAACCTGCCGTTCGCCACGTCGTGGGCCAACGAGACGCTGCCGCGTCAGTACCAGGTCGCGCTCGACGGGAAGAAGGGTGCGCAGCGGATGTCCTGCAGCCGCGGCGAGCAGATCTACGCCGCAGCCGACGAGGGAAGTCGAGTGCTGTGGTTCGACGGCACCACCAGCCACACCAACCTGGTGAAGCGGGACCGTCCGGCTGGGCGGTGCTGATCCACTGGTGAGCTAGCGCTGCTGCGCTGATCGACCGGCGGCCGGGTCCCTCGCGGGCCCGGCCGCCGCGTCATTCCAGCCAACCTCGCCGGCCGGCCTGCACGCCGGCCTGGAACCGGGTCGACGCTCCGAGCTTGGCCAGCAGGGCACTGATCCGGCGGCGTGCGGTGTGCACGTGGACGTCGAGCTGGCGCGCGATCCCCTCGTCCTTGAGGCCGCTCGCGAGCAGGGTCAGCAGCGCGCGCTCTTCCGCAGTGGGAGGACCGGACGGGTCGACGGACGCGTCCGAGCCCCCCTGTACGGCTGCGAGCGGCAGCGCGGTGTCCCAGGTCGCCTCGAAGAGCGGAACCAGCGCGTTAGCGAGCAGACCGTCGTGGATGATCAGGGCCGACTCCAGCGGGTCGGCCACCATCGAGGGGGGCAGCATGGCCGTCGTCCGGTCGGCGATCATCAGCTTGGTCGGCAGGTCGGCCCGGATCCGGACCCCCATACCGAGATCGGCCAGCTCGCTCACCGCCGCCATCCGGCCAGGCAGATCCAGGCCTTCGGGCGCCATCACGTTGCGCACGTGCACTCCGCGGAGGACGGCCAGACCGGTCTCGGACTCGGCTGCCGGCGGTCCCTTGGGCATCTCGGCGTACGGCGGCAGCACGTTCTGGGCGTACGGCGGCGCGTTCAGCACCATCAGCTCGGTCCGCGCCGAGGAGATCAGCGCGCTGGCGCGCCGGCCAACCTCCTCGACGCCGCGGACGAGCTCGATGCCGTGGGCCGCTAGCACCTCCGGTGCGGCAGTCACGAACCCGGACGCGAGCTCGTCGAGGACGCCGGCGGCCGTCTCGAGCTCCGCCAGCTCGGTCTGGCGCTCGGAGACCCTTCGGTGGTGGAGTGCCCGCAGCGCGGTCGACGGGGCCAGCACCCCGTACGAGGTCAGGAACCCCAGCTCTCTGAGCCGCTCGATGGCGGCGCGAGCCGCGTCTTCGGAGACTCCACCGGCGGCTGCCAGGGCAGCGACCTCGAGGGGGCCGCGCACCGTGAGCGCCACCTGGTAGAGCCGCTCGGTCTCCGCGTCGATCCCGATCCACGCCTGCGCCGAGAGCTCGCCCGTCATGGCTGCGAGCCGATCGAGCGCCCACAAGTCTGCATGCCCACAACTGTGCACCACCCCGCTCCCGCCCGCCCCACCCCCCC
>NZ_BMQT01000005.1:144028-268276 GCF_014648255.1 Nocardioides albus
CACCCCCCCCACCGCCGAGAAGTCAGTTTCTGACGCCGAGAAGTCAGTTTCTGGCGCCGAGGAGTCGGTTTTTGGCGCCGAGGAGTCGGCTTCTGGGACTCGTCGGGAATCGACCTCTCGCTGTCGAGAACTGACCTCTCGCTGTCGAGAACTGACCTCTCGCTGTCGAGAACTGACCTCTCGCTGTCGAGAACTGACCTCTCGCTATCGAGAACTGACCTCTCGCTGTCGAGAACTGACCTCTCGGCGTCAGGAATCGACCTTTCGGCGGGGGCGGCGGGCGGCCAAGTAGTCCGGCGGCATGGCTGGGCCGGGGCGTACGACCACCTCGGTCGGGGGGATGGGGCCGTGGTGGTCGCAGCGCGTCTCGAGGCGGACAGCGCCGCCGCAGTCTGCGTGTCGGTAGTCGATCGGACGGCCGTCAGGAGCGAACCACGTGTCGCCCCACTCGGTGAGTGCGATCAGCGCGGGACGTAGCCCTTCAGCCATGGCGGTCGGCCGGTAGTCGCCAGCGTCGTCGCGCGTCATCAGGCCGGCCTCGACGAGCGAGGCGAGGCGCGTCTTCAGGATGTTCGTGGAGATGCCGAGGTTGTGCTGGAAGTCGCCGTAGCGCGTGACGCCGGCGAAGATCGCGTCCCGCAGGATCAGCAGGGTCCAGCGCTCGCCCACGATCTCCAGCGACCGGGCGATGGAGCAGATCTGGCCGTCGTAAGTCTTTCCGAGCACGGTGAAGACTCTAGCAAACCACTTGCATGATGAAAGTTCGCAGGTCTACGGTGGTGCTTGCATGATGCAAGTGAGCCGACTTCAAGGAGACACCCGTGAGCGACCTGACCGCAACCTTCACCGTCGACGCCACACCTCAGCAGGCGTACGAAGCCATCAACGACGTACGTTCCTGGTGGGGGCACCACATCGCCGGACCCACCGACCAGGTCGGCGCCGAGTGGTTCTACCTGGTGCCGGACATCCACTTCTCGAAGCAGCGCGTGAGCGAGCTGGTCCCGGGGGAGCGCGTCGTGTGGGAGTTCACCGACGGCTACCTCGACTTCATCGCGGACAAGAAGGAGTGGGTCGGCACGACCGGACGCTTCGACATCGTCGCCGACGGCGGACAGACTCGCGTGACCTTCACCCACGAAGGCCTCGCGCGCGGCGACGAGTGCTTCGACGTCTGCTACGACGCCTGGACCCACTACATCACCGTCAGCCTCAGGGGCCGGATCGAGTCCGGAGAGGGCACGATCCGGACGCAGGACGAGGACAAGGCCGCGGTGGGCCGGTAACTCCTCGAGCGGTCGATGGGCCGTCAGTCGGGCTCTCGTGCCTGGTATTACTTGAACATGCTGAAGACCTGGCCCGGCCGCGGTCGTCTGGCGTTGTACGTCGCCGCGCTCGTGCTCGGGATCGTGGAGGCTGCGGTCCTCACCACCGACCCCTACGAGGTCGCGGGCGGGGTCGCTCTGCTGCTCGGTGTCACGCACGCCGCCTCGATTCCGTTGGCGCTCCGGCGTCCGGTGGAGGCGGCCGGCCTCTCGTTGGTCGCGGTCACCGTGGCCGCATTGGCGATCGCGAGGGTGGGCGAGGGCGGATGGCCATGGATGGTGCCGCCGCCGACCCTGACCCAGCTTCTGGTGCTGGTGGTGCTGACCCTGGTCGCCGGGTGGCGGCTGGCGGCGATCACCCTCGGCATCCAGGTCGCCGTCGGGGTGGTTCTGGCCGTGGTCGGGATGGCTTGGAACGACGTCGTCGACTCGCTCGTGGCGGTGGCCAACTTCGCCTCGCTCGCGCTGCTGCTGGGCGCCCTCGCCGCCGTCGCCAGACGGCTGGCCGAGAGTCGCAGCGCCTTGCGCGAGGAGCACGAGCGCCGCTCGGTGGTCGAGGAGAAGGCCCGCATCGCCCGCGAGCTCCACGACGTGATCGCCCACAACATGTCGCTGATCACCGTGCAGGCCAGGTCGGCGCCGCACCGGGTGGACGACGTCAGCCCGGCGGCCGAGGCGGAGTTCGCCGAGATCGCCGACCTGGCGGCCTCGGCGCTGCGGCAGATGCGCGGGGTGCTCGACGTGCTGCGTACGGAGGAGGGTCAGTCGGGCCGGGTCCCGGTGCCGGGCATCGACGGGCTGGCCGAGCTCTTCGAGTCGGCCCGCGGGACCGGCCAGCGGGTCCAGGTGCGCGGCGACATTCCGGAGCTCGCCGACGTCGCGCCGGAGGTGGGCACCGCGGCCTACCGGATCGTGCAGGAGGCGCTCAGCAACGCCCGCCGCCACGCTCCCAGCGAGCCGGTCAGCGTCGATCTGACGATGGGGGAGAAGGACCTCGAGATCCGGGTCGCCAACGCTCTCGATGGCGCCACTGCAGCGTCCGACAAAGAGGCGGCCGGCGGGGGTCATGGGCTGATCGGGATGCGGGAGCGAGCCAATGCGGTCGGTGGGAGCGTCACCGCCGGTGCCCGTGACGGGAACGAGTTCGTCGTCGAAGCGGTGCTCCCGGCCCAAACCGCGGTGCGCACACCGGCCAAACGCGGTAGGAAGACTCCGTGACGGTGAAGATCGTGGTCGTCGACGACCAGGAGATGGTGCGCTCCGGCTTCGTGGCGCTGCTCAGCACCCAGCCGGACATCGAGGTGGTCGGCACCGCCGCCGACGGCTCCGAGGCGTTGCAGGTGGTGCGGCGTACGCATCCCGACGTGGTGCTGATGGACGTCCGGATGCCGGTGATGGACGGGATCGAGGCGCTCCGGCAGCTGTCCGAGAACCCGGCGACCGCACAGACCAAGGTGGTCATGCTGACCACCTTCGACGCCGACGAGTACGTCCACGAGTCGCTGCGCCTCGGCGCCAGCGGGTTCCTGCTCAAGGACGCCTCGCCCGACGAGCTCGCGTCCGCCATCCGGGTGGTCCACGCCGGCGAGGCGCTGCTCTCGCCGTCGGTGACCCGGCAGGTGATCGCGCAGTTCGCCCGCGCCCCGCGCAAGCGCAAGCAGGACCCGCGTCTCAAGCAGCTCACCGAGCGCGAGCGCGAGGTGCTCGAGAACATCGCCCGCGGCAGCTCCAACAGCGAGATCGCCGCCGAGCTCTTCCTGGCCGAGCAGACCGTGAAGACCCACGTCAGCCGCATCCTCGGCAAGCTCGGGCTCCGCGACCGCGCCCAAGCGGTGGTGTTCGCCTACGAGAGCGGCCTGGTCGCGCCACACGTCTAGGGCGTCCTCGGGGACATCCCGCACTACCCCGGTAGGGGGTCGAATGGCTCCCGGGAGTGACGTGGAGCGGCACACCTGCTTCCTAACGTCACAGCCATGACAGTGACGCCGCTCAGATACGGCCTCGACGAGGCCGACGCAACCATCGGACCCCGGCTGCTCGCCTGCGACCCTCCCGGTGGCGCACGTGTGGTGGAGGCCTTCGGAGACGTCGTGAACGCCGACCACATCGCGGTCGTCGTGCCCGGCAACGGTCACCACCTCGGCAACTACTTCACCAGCCAGGAGGCGCACAGTCCGCGCTCCCGCGGCCAGCTCCTGCTGCGTACGATGCAGCAGCTCGCCCCCGAGAGCCGGTCGGCCGTCGTGGTCTGGGTGGGCTACCACGCCCCGCCGGAGTGGTACAACGCGATCACCAACGACGCCGCCTACGCCGGCGCGAGCGACCTGGCCGCACTCACCCACTACCTGCCGCGCGACGCCCACATCACGCTGGTCGGGCACAGCTACGGCTCCACGGTCGCCGGTCTCGCGATGGCCGGTGCCCGCGCCGAGGACTGCGTCGCGCTGGGCAGCCCGGGGATGGGTGTGGTGCACCGCTCCGAGCTCGGCACCGGGACCCGGCTGTGGGCCGGCTACGGCGAGACCGACCGGATCCGGCTGATCCCGCAGGTACGCCTCGGCCGGCTCGGCCTGGGCCGCAACCCGCTGCACCCCGAGCTCGGTGCGACCAGCTTCGGCACCGGCGACATCCCCGGCCACTGCGGCTACTACGCCGAGGGCAGCGAGTCGCTGCTCAACATCGCCCGGATCGCGCTGGGCCGCTACGACGAGGTGACATCGGCCGGCCTGGTCTCGACAAGCTCGACCACCGAGAGCCGGCCACCCCGATCCGCACGATCCATCGCAGCCATGGAGGCAGCAGCATGATCACCGACGAACCCGCCATCTGGACCCAGGCACTCCGCAAGAGCTACCCCGGCCGCGGCGCCGCCCTGGACGGCATCGACCTCGCCGTCCCCGCCGGCACCGTCCACGGCCTGCTCGGCCCCAACGGCGCCGGCAAGACCACGACCGTACGCATCCTGGCCACCCTCGCGAGCTTCGACTCGGGCCAGGCGTGGGTCGCCGGCCGCAACGTCGCCCGCGACCGGGCGGGGGTGCGAGCGCGCATCGGCATCGCGGGACAGTACGCCGCGGTCGATGGGATCCTGAGTGGCCGTCAGAACCTGGAGATGTTCGCCCGTCTGCACCGAATGCGGGCCCGGGAGGCACGAGCCCGCGCGGACGAGCTGCTGGAGCGCTTCGACCTCGTCGAGGCCGCCGGCCGCCCGGTCAAGGGCTACTCCGGAGGCATGCGCAGGCGGCTCGACCTGGCGGTCAGCCTCATCCGCAGCCCGCGCGTGCTGTTCCTCGACGAGCCCACCACCGGCCTCGACCCGCGCAGCCGGCTCGAGGTCTGGGACGCGGTCCGCGAGCTGGCCGACTCCGGCACGACCGTGCTGCTGACCACCCAGTACCTGGAGGAGGCCGACCGGCTGTGTTCACGCATCACGATGGTCGTCCGCGGTCGTGTCGTCGCCGAGGGGTCGCCCGCCGAGCTGAAGTCCAGCGTCGGCGGCCGTGACCTCGACGAGGCGTTCCTGCTCATCACCGAAGGAGCCTGAAATGACTGTGTCCATTTCTGGGGCGATGACCGACGCCGTCACCCCCCACGGATCACGCATCACGTGGGCGGCGGTCGACACCTGGGTCGTGGCCAAGCGCCACCTCCTCCATCTCGTACGCCGCCCCGACGAGCTCCTCGGCACCTTGATGATCCCGGTGATGGCGGTGGCCATGTTCGGCTTCGTCTTCGGTGAGGCATTCGGGGTCGCGATGGACGTGCCGGGCGCGGAGTACCGCGAGTTCCTGCTCCCCGGCCTCTTCGCGCTCACCATGGCGTTCGGCATCGGCAACACGACGATCTCGATCGCCGAGGACGTACGCGGCGGGGTGCTCGACCGGATGCGATCCCTCCCGATGTCGCCGGTGGCGATGCTGGCCGGGCGAGCCCTGGCCGACATGATCCTGGCCGTGGTCGAGCTGACCATCCTGCTGGCGCTGGGGACACTGTTCGGCTGGCAGGCCCATCTCGGGATCGGCGCGGTGATCGCCGCGCTCGGGCTCCTGGTCCTCCTCAGGATGGCCTTCTCCTGGGTCGGCATCCTGCTCGGTCTGCTGGTCAGCGGTCCCGAGGCGGCGATGAAGTACTTCGCGCTCGTCTTCCCGCTCGCCATGGTCGCCGACACGATCGTGCCGACCGACCTGATGCCGGGCTGGCTCGCCCTCCCCGCCGAGTGGAACCCGCTCTCCTCCACGGTCATCGCCACCCGCGAGCTCTTCGGCAACACGGCCGCCCCGGCCACCACCTGGGTCGGCGAGCACGCGCTGACCATGGCCGTCCTCTGGCCGGTCGCCATCATCGCGGTCTGCCTCCCGCTGGCCATGGCGCGGCTGCGCCGCCTGGGGCGGTGACCGCGATGACCACGGTCCCGGCCCAGGCACACCGTCAGGTCAACGCCTACACCGAGCTGATGAGCCGCGTCCGGCAGGAAGGTCTCCTTGAGCGTAAGCCGAGGACGTACGCACGGCGTGCGGCGTTCCTCGGCACCGGCTTCGCGCTCGCGCTGATCGCCATGCTCGCCCTCGGGCAGACCTGGTGGCAGCTGCTGGTCGCGGCAGCCTTCGGGGTCCTGTTCACCCAGACGGCGTTTCTCTCCCACGACGGCGCCCACCGCCAGATCTTCGCCTCGGGCCCGAAGAACGAATGGGCCTCGCGCATCCTCGGCAACCTGGTCGTCGGGCTGAGCTACGGCTGGTGGATGCGCAAGCACACCCGCCACCACGCCAACCCGAACAAGGTCGACGCGGACGAGGACATCCGCCCCTCGGTCCTGCTGTTCACACCCGAGGACGTCGAGCGACGTACAGGTCTCAAGCGGTGGCTCACCGCCCGCCAGGGATGGCTCTTCTTCCCGCTGCTGACCCTCGAAGGCATCAACCTCCACGTCGGCGCCGTCCGCACGGTGATCGGCGACCGAGACCTCAAGCATCGGCGTACGGAGGCGGCGCTCCTGGCGCTACGGCTGATCGGCTGGCCGGTGCTGGTCTGCTCGGTCCTGGGCCTCGGCCTCGGCGCGGCGTTCCTGGGCGTGCAGCTGGCCGTCTTCGGTGTCTACATGGGTGCCAGCTTCGCCCCCAACCACAAGGGCATGCCGCTGGTCCCGCGGGACACCAGGATCGACTTCCTCTCCCGCCAGGTCCTGACCTCCCGCAACATCCGCGGCGGGCGCTGGGTCGACTGGCTCATGGGCGGCCTGAACCTGCAGATCGAGCACCACCTCTTCCCCAGCATGCCGAGCAGCAGCCTCCGCCGGGCCCAGCCCCTGGTCCGCGCCTACTGCGCCGAGCAGGGCGTCCCCTACACCGAGGCCGGTCTCCTGGAGTCGTACGTCATCGTCGTCCGCCACCTCAACCGCGTGGGCCTCGGCGACCGCGACCCCTTCGCCTGCCCGTTCGTCGTGGTCAACAGGACCGGGTGACCGGGTCGAGCGTCCACAAGTCTGCAAACACAGAACTGTGCGCGACCGAGCTCTCCCCGACGTACCCGCATCCACGGTAGACACGGCGCATCGCTGGGGTGGCCGAGTCTCACCCCGCTGAGGAGAACAGGACCCCGCATGAGCGTTCGAACGAGATCCCGCCGCGTCCGCGTGGGGGTGGTGATGGGTTCGGTCGGGCTCATGGCGCTGACGCCGTTCACGTCGGTCTCTGCCGACCCAGCCGACCAGCCCGACCAGACCTCGCACCCGTCGGTGATCACCGGTGAGAACGCCGGCCGTACGACGCCCGAGGACGCCACTGTGGCGGGCGCGGTCACGCTGATCACCGGTGACACGGTCACGGTCACCGCAACCCCCGACGGCCGCCATGCGGTCAGCACCGAGGCAGCGCCCGGCACCTCACCGGTGTTCCGGACCGAGACCGGGGCCGACGGCGGCACCTACGTCTATCCCGACAGTGCCGCCCGTGGCATCGCGACCGGACGCCTCGACAAGGAGCTGTTCAACGTCACCCGTCTCCTCGAGGAGGGCCACGGCGACGACGGGTCGGCGACGCTGCCGGTGATCGTCGACTATCCCGGTGCCCCGGACCGGTCGACGCTGCAGGCCCGGGCCGCCGCCCCGGGAGCGACCGAGCAGCGCCCGTTGGCCTCGATCGGCGCCACCGCGATGGAGGTCGACAAGGCCGAGGCCGGGGACTTCTACCGCTACGTCGCCGACCGCACCCCGAACGCCCGGATCATGCTCGACGGTGAGATCACCGGGATGCTGGACGTGAGCGTCCCGCAGATCGGTGCACCCGAGGTCTGGGAGAAGGGGTACGACGGCACCGGCGTCGACGTCGCGGTCCTCGACTCGGGCATCGACGCGACCCATCCCGACCTGGCCGGCCGCGTGGTGGCCGAGAAGAGCTTCATCCCCGGTCTGGGCATCCAGGACGGCACCGGCCACGGCACCCACGTGGCGAGCACCATCGTGGGCAGCGGCGCGGCGTCCGATGGCGTCTACCGGGGTGTCGCGCCCGGCGCCGACCTCATCGTCGGCCGGGTCCTGGACGGCCGCGGCAGTGGCGACGAGTCCGGTCTCATCGCGGCGATGGAGTGGGCGGTGGGGCAAGGCGCCGACGTCGTCAACCTGAGTGTCGGTGCGGAGACGACCGAAGGCAGCGACCCGGTGAGCCGGGCGCTCGACGAGCTCAGCGAGTCCAGCGGTGCGCTGTTCGTCGTCGCCGCCGGCAACACCGGGCCGCGCTCGTCCACGGTGAGCTCACCGGGCACCGCGACGACGGCGCTGACCGTCGGCGCTGTCGACGACGCCGACCAGCTGGCCGGGTTCTCCAGCCGTGGGCCGACGGCGTCCGGGGCGATCAAGCCGGAGATCACCGCGCCGGGCGTCGGCATCGTCGCCGCCCGTGCCGCGGGCACGCGCGGCGGGACCCCGGTCGGGACCAGCTACGTCTCGATCAACGGCACCTCGATGGCCACGCCGCACGTGGCCGGTGCGGCCGCTCTGCTCGTCCAGCAGCACCCGGACTGGGGCGCCAGGATGCTCAAGGACGCCCTGGTCTCCACCGCTCGCCCGGGCGAGGGCTACACCGTTTACCAGCAGGGTGCCGGCCGCGTCGCGGTCGACCGGGCCTCGGCCGGGAGCCTCTTCGCCACCGCCACCGCCGACTTCGGCGACCTCTTCGCGGACCAGACGGTCCGCACGCGAACGGTCACGTACACCAACACCGGTACGTCACCGGTCACCCTGGCGCTCGACCTCGCCCTGGACCGCGGCGACACGGTGCCCGATGGCGCCGTGACCCTCGCAGACCGTGAGCTGCTCGTACCCGCAGCGAGCACGGTCGCCACCACGATCAACGTGGACCCGAGGCTGGGCGGGCTCGGTCGCTACAACGGCTACCTGCGTGCGAGCGGAAGCGGCGTCGACGTGGTGACCGCGGTCGGGTACGTCAAGCAGCCGCCGCGGCGTACGGTCCGCTTCACCCTGACCGGCCGCGACGGCCGTGCGGCGGGGCAGACCACCTTGGTGGTCACCGATCTGGAGGCCACGGAGTCGACCGTCTACTCGGAGAGCCTCTTCGCCGCCGGTACGCACGAGATGGTGCTGCCCGAGGGGCGCTATGCGATCCAGGCCGTCCTGCGCACCTACGACGACGCCGGATACGTGCTCGCCGACGACATCTACGCCGAGCCAGAGGTGGTCCTCGACGCCGACGCGACCTTCGAGCTCGACGCCCGCGATGCGAAGCCCGTACGCGCCACGATCACCGACGAGGGCAGGTCGCTTCAAGGCGGACCGATCACCGTTCAGGCCGTGCGCGAGCGCGCCCCCGGAGTGACGGTCGCAGTCGGCACCAGTGCGAACCTGTCGGAGCAGAGCACGGAGTTCGGGGTGATCCCGTCGACGACGAGAGCCGCCGACGGCTTCGACCTGACCGTGGACCGGGAGCTGCACGATCCGATCGTCAGCGCCCGTTGGGCCAGCCCCTCGACCGGTGAGGCCGGTCAGGACTCTGCGACGCTCCCGCTCTACCTGCCCGCGCTAGGGCAGCGATTCGACGGCACCCGCCGGCTCGACGCGGTCGACGCCGGGGAGGGCCGCGACGAGGACTACGCCGGTCTCGCCGTGACCGGCAAGCTGGTCGTCGTCCGGGCCAACGGCTGGCTCGCCGACGAGGCCAAGACCGCGGTCGCGCACGGAGCCGCCGGGGTGCTGGCCGTACGCACCACGCCCGGCGTGACCGTGGTCCAGGACGACGGGGCCTCGACCCTTCCGGTCGTGGCGACCCCGTTCGACACCGGGCAGCCGCTGCTCGACGCGCTGAGCGACGGGCCGGTCACGGTCACGCTGCAGGGGCGGACGAACAGCCGGTTCACCTACCGTCTTCCGTTCCACGCCACCGGCGCGATCCCTGCCGACCCGACCGTCACCGCGACCACCGAGGACTTCGCGCGGCTGGTCAACACCTACTACGCCGACGGCACGGACCGGCTCGCCGCGGACACGACCTTCGCGCTCTACCCCTGGCAGGAGGCCACCTTCCGCACCAACTCGCTGCACTCGGCTCCGGCGACCCGCACGGACCTGGTGTATGCGGACGGCATGAGCTACATGCAGCACGTGAACCTGTCGATGGAGTCGAGCAGCTACCTGCGAGACACGCCGCAGGAGTACGAGGCGGGCCGGATCTACCACCGGGACTGGGGTCGGGCGCCGATGCACCCGACGGTGCCGCTGCTGCTCGCCTGCCCGCTGTGCCGCAGCAGCTCGGCGGTCTCCCTGGTCCTGGCCCCGCTGGGCGACTCGGACACCGGGCACTTCGGCGCTGACGGCACCAAGCAGACGGTCCGCTATTACCGCGACGGTGTGCAGCGATCGCCCGCCGAGCTCTTCGCCGCCGAGAAGGCCGACTATCGCGTCGACTACCAGGTCGAGCGCACCCGGCCCGCCGAGGATGCGCTGGGGATCCGGACCAGCACGTCGTTCCTGTTCCGGTCGCAGGCCCCCGCACCTGGCACCACCGCTCCGGGATGCGATGCCCTCACCCCGGACGCGGAGGGCTGCGAGGTGCTGCCCATGATCTTCCCGGGGTACGACATCCCGCTGGATCTGCACAACGCGGCCCCCACCGGGCACGGGTTCACCTTCGAGGTGTCAGGCACCCGTCCGGACGGCTACCAGGGTGCCCCGGTGACCGATGTCGCGGTCGAGGTGTCCTATGACGACGGGAGCACCTGGGTCGCCGCGGACCACGTATCGCGCGTCGTCGACGGCCGCGCCAAGGTGCGGGTGGACCACCCGAAGGTGCCGCCGGGTGCCGGCCACGTCTCGCTCCGCGTCACCATGGCGGATGAGCAGGGCACCCGTACCGAGCAGACTGTGCTGCGGGCGTACGCGTTGCGATAGACGGTGGGGCGGAGGCGACCGGTCTGGTCGTCTCCGCCATCTCATCCGACGAAGACCTCGCCGCTGACCCGCCCGTGGTTGGAGTAGCCCGAGTCGATCTCCACGGCGCCGGACGGGCCCAGCTGCTCCTTCCAAGCCCGCGAGATGACCTCGGTCTCGCCCTGCTTCCGGGCTCGCCGGTCGAAGGTGACGCGGGTGACGTACCCGTCGTCGGACCAGACCAGGACGCCGTCGACCTCGGCCTCGAACCGGCTGCCGTCGGGCAGTACCAGATCGACGTGCTCGCTGTCGTAGTCGCGCATCCCGGGGAAGTTCTCGCCGTCCTCGGGCAGGCTCGAGAGCTCTACCGGCTCGCGCAGGTCGAGCTCGATCGTGTCGGGGTCGCCGGTGAACTGTGCGAACACGATCAGCCCGGCGACGAAGAGGACGGGCACCGCGAGCACGCCGACCCCGGACCAGGCCAGCGGCTTCGGGTTGTTCCCCGACAGACGTACGGCCCCGGCAGCGACGAGCAGGAGCACACCGACCGCGACGACGGCCAGCAGGATCACCCCGACGACGAGAATCAGAACCGCGCCGCCCGCACCCATGGCCCCAGTATTGCGGCCGCAGCGGGTCAGGGCACCCGGTTAGGCGACAGTGTCGACGATGCAGATGGCCAGCGTGGAGAAGTAGACGACCCCGGCGAACAGGGCGTGGAAGCCGACCCGGAGCGGCAGCCTTCTGTTGAAGATCGAGCGGATGGCGAGCTTGTAGGTGTTGACGGTCGAGAGGTGGGTGCCGCCGCCCATCCGTCGCGTACGCCGCAGCAGCAGGTTGTCGCCGAAACCGTTGCCGATCGTGATCATGACGAGCGCGGCCCAGGCGTAGAGGACCTGGTCGGAGAGGACGTACGCGACCCACAGCCCGGCCCCGGCGACGGAGAGGACGACGTGGGTGACCACCACGCGCGAGTGGGCGCGGCCATGTCGGAACCAGCCGGTCAGCAACAGGACTCCGACTGCGGCCTGGACGAGCCACGCCACGAGGACGACGTACGCCATGATGCGACCGTACGGGCCCGCGCGGCGCCCCGGGCGTGGCGTACGGAAGGTCCCCGATAGAGGGGACACCGGGGCCGGCCTCGGTTCGATCACAAATCGTGATCAAGTGACCACAACGGCTGCCCAGGGGAGGCGGACGGTTCGTCGACCTCGCTAGCCTCGTTGCTTGTGAAAGTTGTCGTGCTCACCGGGGCCGGGATCTCTGCCGAGAGCGGTCTCGCGACCTTCCGGGACGCCGACGGGCTCTGGCAGGGCCACCATGTCGACGACGTGGCCACACCCGAGGCCTTCCAGCGCGATCCGGCGACGGTCCACCGGTTCTACGACGACCGCCGACGGGAGCTGCGGAAGGTGGAGCCCAACCGGGCCCATCGCGCACTGGCCAGGCTGGAGCAGGTCCTCGGCGACGACCTGCTGGTGGTCACGCAGAACGTCGATGACCTGCACGAGCGTGCTGGCTCCCGTCGGATCGTCCACATGCACGGCGAGCTGCTCTCGGCTCTGTGCGATTCCTGCCAGGGCCGGTTCGCCTGGGACGACGACCTCGGCGACGGGCCCGCCTGCCCGGGGTGCGGCAGTGACACGTTGCGGCCCGACGTGGTGTGGTTCGGCGAGATGCCCTACGACCTCGACCTGATCGAGCGGGCCCTCCTCGAGGCAGACCTCTTCGTGGCCATCGGCACCAGTGGCGCGGTCTATCCAGCCGCCGGATTCGTACGCATGGCGGCGATCGCCGGCGCCAAGACGCTCGAGCTCAACCTGGACTCCTCCGAGACGTCGCACCTCTTCGACGACGCCCGCCAGGGGCCGGCGAGCAAGCTGGTGCCCGAGTGGGTCGCCGACCTGCAGGAGTCTTCGCATTGACCCGTTCGCAATTTCTGTCACGATAGGCCGCGTGTTTCGCCAAGCCGTGCTCACGACCGCCCTCACCGTCGCGCTGACCAGCGCTCTTGCCGGCTGTGGCGAGGGGGAGGGCTCCCTGTCTCAGGCGCGTGACTATGCGAAGGAGCCCGGGAACCAGATCGCCGAGCACGCGCGGACCGCGATGCACGACCTCGACACCGTCCATGTCGAGGGCGACGTGCTCGACTCGGAGGGCACCAAGATCACCGTCGACCTCGATGTCTCCGCCGAGGAGACCTGTGTCGGCACGGTCGGCATCGGCGACGGCGAGATCTCGCTGCGCGCCATCGCCGGCTCGGCCTGGTATCAGGGCGACGAGGAGTTCTGGAAGTCGATCGCGCCGGCCAAGGGCGCGGGCGAGCGCATCGCCGAGCGGGTCGGCGACAAGTGGGTGAAGCTCGAGGGTGAGCTGGCCAGCGTGCGCGCCTTCTGCAGCATCGACAGTCTCACCGCCCAGATGGTTCCGGCCGAGGCGGAGGCAGAGGCGGTCGGTCCCGTGATGGCGGCCGACGGTCCCGCCGTACGCCTCGATGTCACCCACGGCGACACCCATAGCCGGACGGACGTCCTGGCCTCGGAGCCGCACCGGATCGTGAAGTGGACCCAGGGCGGGGCCGGCGAGCTCGTCTTCTCCGACTTCGACGAGGAGTTCCAGGTCGAGGAGCCCCCGGCCGACGAGGTCTTCGACCTCGCCGAGCTGGAGAAGTGAGAACAGGCGGACCGTTATTCTCACTTTTCAGGAAAAGTGAGAATACGAGCTCGCCGACCTGGACGTACGCATCGCGGCCCGCGCGCGAGTGGAATGACTCCCCAGGAATGAATGGGCAGTCGTGAGGCTTGCTAACCAATGTGTCCACTTCGATCAGGCCCACCCGCAGCTCGGTAGGACTTCGTAGCGAACGCGGACCGATCCTGCTCGCCGTGATGGTGTCGCTCAGCCTGGTGGCGATCGACATGACGATCCTGGCGACCGCGGTGCCGAGCGTGGTGAAGGATCTGGGCGGCTTCGAGCAGTTCCCGTGGCTCTTCTCGATCTACGTGCTGGCCACCGCGGTGACCACCCCGCTGTACGCCAAGGTCGCCGACCGGCTCGGCCGCAAGCCGGTCATGATCGCGGGGATCGTGGCCTTCCTGGTCGGGTCGCTGCTGTGCGGGCTCGCGTGGTCGCTGACCGCGCTGATCGTCTTCCGGGCGATCCAGGGCATCGGCGCCGGGGCGATCCAGCCGATGGCGATGACGATCGTCTCCGACATCTACACGCTGGAGGAGCGCGCGGTCGCGACCTCGTACGTCGCCTCGGTCTGGGCCACCGCCGCCATCGTCGGCCCGACGCTCGGCGGCCTCTTCGCCGACTACCTCGACTGGCGGCTGATCTTCCTGATCAACCTGCCGATCGGGGCGGTCGCGCTGTGGCTGCTGCGCCACTTCCACGAGGAGCGCCGGCCCGCCGCGACGACCGCGATCGACTGGTCCGGAGCCGGGCTGCTGACCGTCGGCGGGATCGCGCTGCTGCTCGGTCTTCTCGAGGGCGGGCACGCCTGGGCGTGGGCCTCCTGGCCGTCCTATCTGATCTTCGCGGTCGGCATCGCGGCCCTGGTCGCCTTCGGGTTCGTCGAGCGCCGTGCCGCCGACCCGGTCCTGCCGCCGTGGGTCCTCAGCCACCGCGTCCTCGCCCCGGCCAACGCCGCCAGCCTGATCGTCGGCGTGGTGATGCTCGGGCTCACGACGTACGTCCCGCTCTATGCCCAGAGCGTGCTCGGCCACTCGGCGCTGGTGGCCGGGTTCGCGCTCGCCGGGATGAGCATCGGCTGGCCGATCGCCGCCGCCACCGCCGGCCGGATCTACCTCTCGAAGGGGTTCCGGACCGCGGTCGCGCTCGGCGCCCTGCTGGTCATCGTCGGCGGGCTGGTGCTGGTCACGGTCGACGAGAGCTCGTCGATCTGGCACCTGGCGATCCCGTGCTTCGTGCTCGGACTCGGCTTCGGCTGGTCGGTCAACCCGGGCGTCGTCGCTGCCGGGTCGGCGGTGGACTGGGAGGTCCGCGGGGTGGCGACCGGGTCCAACATGTTCGCCCGCTCGGTCGGCTCGGCGCTGGGCGTCGCGCTCTTCGGGGCGGTCGCGAACGGGCTGGTCAGGCGTGAGTACGCCGGGGGAGAGGTGCCTCCGCTCGAGGCTCTGCCTGCCGACGTCCTCGCGCCGGCGCTGCACGTCGTCTTCGTCGTCGGGCTGGTCGTCTCGCTCCCGCTGCTGGTCGTGGCGTGGCGTACGCCGGTCAGGCTCACTCCTCGAACAGTGGTTACCACTGAGTAACCACTGCGTCGTAGACTCCGACGCATGCTGAAGCGCGACCACTATGAGGAAGACCACGAGGACTTCCGAGCCTCCGTCCAGCAGTGGCTGGAGCGTTCGGTCAAGCCCCACACCGACAAGCACATCGCCGACAAGGCGCTGCCCCGCGAGTTCTGGCTCGAAGCCGGTGAGAACGGCTTCCTCGGTCTCGCTATCCCGGAGGAGTACGGCGGCGCCGGCGCCGACGACTTCCGCTTCAACGCGGTCCTCGCCGAGGAGCTCGCCAAGATCGGCGCGGCCTACCCGACCTGCGTCGGCATCCACTCCGACATCACCGCCCCCTACCTGGTCCGCCTCGGCACCGAGGAGCAGAAGCAGCGCTGGCTCCCGGGCGTGGCCTCCGGTGAGATCCTGCTCGCCATCGGCATGACCGAGCCGTCCGGCGGCTCCGACCTGGCCGCGCTGAAGACCACCGCGGTCCGCGACGGCGACGAGTGGGTCATCAACGGTTCCAAGACCTTCATCACCAACGGCTACTCCTGCGACCTGGTCATCACCGCGGTCCGCACCGACCCGGAGAAGGGCGCCAAGGGCATCACCCTCTTCGCGATCGAGGCGACCAAGGAGGGCTTCTCGCGCGGCCGCAAGCTCGACAAGGTCGGCATGGAGGAGTCCGACACCGCCGAGCTCTTCTTCGAGAACGTACGCGTCACCGACGCCGAGATCATCGGCGAGCTCAACCGCGGCTTCATCCACATGATGGAGGAGCTCCCGCAGGAGCGCGTCTCGTGTGCGGTCGCCAACGTCGCGCAGGCCAAGCAGATCCTCCTCGAGACGGTGCAGTACGCCAAGGACCGCAAGGCCTTCGGCCAGTCCATCGGTGCCTTCCAGCACAACAAGTTCCTGCTCGCCGAGCTGGTCACCCAGATCGAGGTCGCCGAGGCGTACGTCGACAAGTGCGTCGCCGCGCACGCCCGCGGTGAGCTCACCCCCGTCGAGGCGTCCAAGGCCAAGTGGTGGTCCTCGCAGGCGCAGTCCGAGGTGCTCGACCACTGCGTCCAGATCCACGGCGGCTACGGCTTCATGAACGAGTACCGCGTCGCTCGCGCCTGGCGCGACGCCCGCGTCACCAAGATCTGGGCTGGTTCCAACGAGATCATGAAGGAGCTCATCGGCCGCGACCTGGGGTTCTGAGCTTCCAGACCGACTTCGTCCCTGGCGGGCGTCCACCATCGGGTGGGCGTCCGCCGGCGCTTTTGGGCCGCCCGCACCCGCGGCACTGGCCTAAACCGATCGACAGGTACGCGGAGCCCGGCATGATGGCGCCCATGACCCAGTGCTCCTCAGTCGCCATCACCAACGCGTACGTCGTCCCCGTAGCCGCCGACCCGATCGAGAACGGCACGGTGCTGATCCAGGACGGCGTGATCACCGCGGTCGGCCCTGACGTCGTCGTCCCCGACGGCATCGACACCATCGACGCGAAGGGCAGGTGGCTGCTCCCCGGCTTCGTCGAGGCGCACGGTCACATCGGGATCCACGAGCAGGGCGAGGGCTGGGCAGGGGACGACACCAACGAGATGACCGACCCCGACGGCGCGGCCCTGCGGGCGATCGACGCGGTCAACATCGAGGACGAGGGCTTCCGTGACGCCCTGGCCGGCGGGGTGACCACCGCGGTGATCAAGCCCGGATCCGGCAACCCGATCGGCGGTCAGACGGTCGCGATCAAGACTTGGGGCGGACGGACGATCGACGAGCAGGTCGTCTCCGACTCGGTCTCGGTCAAGAGCGCCCTGGGGGAGAACCCCAAGCGCGTCTACGGCGACCAGAAGAAGACCCCGTCGACCCGCCTCGGCGTCGCGAACATCATCCGGAAGGCATTCGTCGAGGCGCAGAACTACGCCGCAAAGAGGGCAGCGGCCGAGGAGAAGGGCGAACCCTTCGAGCGCGATCTCGGCAAGGAGACCTTGGCCCGCGTCCTCGCCGGCGAGCTCGCCTGGGACCAGCACACCCACCGCGCCGACGACATCGCCACCGCCATCCGGCTGAGCGAGGAGTTCGGCTACCGCCTGGTGGTCAACCACGGCACCGAAGGCCATCTGCTCGCCGACGTGCTCGCCGAGAAGGACATCCCGGTCATCTACGGCCCGATGTTCGTGAGCCGCTCGAAGGTGGAGGTGCGCAACCGGGCCAACCGCAACATCGCCGCGATGGCAGCCGCGGGCGTACGGGTCGCGATCACCACCGACCACCCGGTCATCCCGATCGACTTCCTGGTCCACCAGGCCTCCTTCGCCGTACGCGACGGCCTCCCGCGTGACACGGCGCTGGCCGCGATCACCACGAACCCGGCGAGCTTCCTCGGTCTCGACGACCGCGTCGGCGCGATCGCGCCCGGTCTCGACGGCGATGTGGTCATCTGGTCCGGAGACCCGCTCGACACCGACCACCGCGCCGAACGCGTCTTCATCACCGGGACCGAGGTCTACACCTGGGACGGCGAGACCGACGCAGGGCGCGGCGGCGGGAGCACGCGCGAGCGCGCCGCGCGGTTCGAGTCCTGAGGATGCGATGTGTGAAGGTGCCGGGCATGAGCCTCGGACGCAACGAACCCCGGACCGCGGACGTATCCAAGGTCATGACCCCCACCAACCACGGCACTGACAAGAGCAAGCGCATCCGGCCTGCGGCGTACGTCCTGCCTGTTCTGGCGCTGACGCTGGCGCCGATGTTGGCCGGATGTGGCTCCGAGGCGACCGACCCAGGCGCTAACGTGTCTGACGTGCCCAGCTCATCCAGCCCGACGCCCGCCGAAGACCCGAACGTCGCAGCCGCGATCGCCGACCTGGCCGAGCGTCAGGGGCTGAAGAGCGAGGAGATCACCGTCGTCTCCAACGAGAAGGTGACCTGGCGTGACGGCAGTCTGGGCTGCCCCGAGCCCGGGAAGATGTACACGATGGCGCTGGTCGACGGCGTCCGCGTCGTGCTCGAGGCTGCGGGGGAGACCTACGAGTATCACGGCGGCGAGAGCGGTCCGGTCCGTTTCTGCGAGAACCCGCAGGAGCCGGTCCCCGGTAACGGGAGCAGTGACTCTCCCCAGTGACGCTCCCCAGCGGTGGTGACCAGTGACGGCGACCGGTGAAGGGGCCCACGCGGGCCACGGCGACGCCGAGGAGCGGGCCGAGGGCCTGAACAACCGCCTCAACTGGCTGCGCGCAGGGGTCCTCGGCGCCAACGACGGCATCGTGTCGACCGCCGGTGTGGTGATGGGTGTCGCCGGCGCCACCACCGACGACACCGCGATCCTCATCGCCGGCGTCGCAGCCCTGGTGGCGGGAGCGATCAGCATGGCGGCGGGAGAGTACGTCTCCGTCTCGACCCAGCGCGACACCGAGGAGTCGCTGATCGCCAAGGAGCGGCGCGAGCTGGAGGAGATGCCCGAGGAGGAGCTGCGCGAGCTGGAGGGCTTCCTGCGGGAGCGCGGGCTCGAGGACGAGACCGCCACCGACGTCGCCCGGCAGCTCACCGAGCGCGACGCGCTGCGGGCCCACGCTGCGCTGGAGCTCGGGATCGACGTCGACGACCTCACCTCGCCCTGGGCCGCGGCCGGGGCCTCGATGCTCTCGTTCACGCTCGGAGCGCTGCTGCCGCTGCTGTCGATCACGCTCTTCCCCGACAGCGTCCGCACCTGGGCGACGGTCCTCGCGGTCGGGGCCGCGCTCGCCGTCACCGGCTGGACCAGCGCCCGCCTCGGCTACGCCCCGCCCGCGCGGGCGGCGTTGCGCAACGTCGCCGGCGGACTGCTGGCGATGCTGGTGACCTATGTCGTCGGCGACCTCCTCGGCACACAACTCGAGTGACCCGGCCGCCGCCGGCGGGCACAATGGGGACCGATGAATCGAATGTTCGTGGCGGTGGTCCCGCCGGAGTCGGTGATCGAAGATCTCGACGAGTTCCTGTCCGTACGCCGCGACGCGGCCTCCTTCCGCTGGTCGTCCCCCGACCAGCTCCATCTGACGCTCGCCTTCGCTGAGCACGTCCCCGACAGGTCCCTCGACGAGGCGATCGAGCGACTGGAGACGGCCGCGGGGCGGCGTACTCCCTTCACGCTGACCATCACGGGAGGCGGTGCCTTCCCCAACGTGGTCGAGGGCAAGGTCCTCTACGCCGGCGTAGAGACCGACGCGTCCGAGGAGCTCGACCGGGTGGCCGCCGGGGCTCGGAATGCCCTGGTCAAGGCCGGGGTCGAGGTCGACGGCGGACGGTTCCGGCCGCACCTGACGGTCGCCCGGACCGGCGTTCCGGTCGAGCTCAGCAACTGGGTGCGGTTGCTCGATGCGTACCGCGGCCCTTCCTGGACCGTCTCCTCGTTCGCCCTGGTGCGCTCACGTCTCGGTGGGGGGCCGAGGAAGCGTCCGGTCTACGAGGTCATAGCAGAGTTCCCTTTCGGTTGAGAGAAAGCCCCGGGTGGTAACGGCCCGGACCAGGCGTCGCTACCGTGTGCGGCCTGTTTCGACCTGACCCAGAGGAGAACCGGACATGAGTCGTCGAGTGGGGCGCAACGCCTACACCGGACTGTTCAACGATGTCGTGCTGCTCGCCGCCCGTGTGGTCGTCGGCGGGATCTTCGTCGCGCACGGCTGGCAGAAGTACGACCAGGGCTTCGCCGGCACCGAGCAGTTCCTCGGAGGCCTGGGGGTCCCCGAGCCCGCGATCGCAGCTCAGGTGGCCACCTACGTCGAGCTCGTCGGGGGTGCGCTGCTGATGCTCGGTCTGTTCGCGCCCATCGTCGGGGTGCTCCTCGCCGCTCAGATGGCGGGAGCGATCTGGTACGCCCACCGCACCACCGAGGTCTTCGTCGACCAGGGCGGCTGGGAGCTCGCCGCCGCGCTCGGCGTCGCAGCCCTCGTGCTCGGCCTGGTCGCTCCCGGCCGGTTCACCCTCGACCAGCTCCTGACCTGGCCCTTCAAGGCGATCTCGGCGAAGCGCAATGCCAAGAAAGCCGAGGCTGCCGAGACCGAGGCGGAGGCCGCTCAGCCGGTCGTCGAGGAGAAGGTCACCGTCAAGGCCTGAACCCGCTGGTCGACACGCTCGGCCGCAGACGGCCTCACGGCTCGACCAGCGGTGGTTTCGGCAGCTCAGCCTGCGACGCCGTAGAGCCGGTCGCCGGCGTCACCGAGACCGGGGACGATGTAGCCCTTCTCGTTGAGCTTCTCGTCCAGGGCCGCGGTGACGAGCCGGACCGGAGCCTCGATGCCGTCGAGGGCGTTCTCGAGAGCCTCGATGCCCTCGGGCGCGGCCAGAAGGGTGACCGCGGTGATGTCGTCGGCGCCGCGCGAGACCAGGAAGTCGATCGCCGCGGCCAGGGTGCCGCCGGTGGCCAGCATCGGGTCGACGACGTAGCACTGCCGACCGGAGAGATCGGCGGGGAGACGTTCGGCGTACGTCGTCGCCTCCAGCGTCTCCTCGTTGCGGACCATGCCGAGGAAGCCGACCTCGGCGGTCGGCAGCAGCCGGATCATCCCGTCGAGCATCCCAAGACCGGCCCGGAGGATCGGGACGATCAGCGGCTGCGGGTCGGTGAGGCGTACGCCTTGGGTCTGGGCGACCGGAGTGACGATGTCGACCGGTGCGACGCGTACGCCACGGGTCGCCTCATAGGCGAGCAACGTGACGAGCTCGTCCGCAAGCCGCCGGAAAGTCGACGAATCAGTCTCCTTGTTACGCAGTGTGGTGAGCTTGTGGGCGACGAGCGGGTGGTCCACAACGAGGGTCTCCATGGGTTGAACCCTACGATCGGTTCCCCTTCAGGTCACCAATTCCCCCTAGACCTTGGGCTGATTGGATGTCACTCTGGTCGTGTGTCTGATCAGCTGGAGCAGATCGAGGGTGTTGACTTCGCCGTCGCGATGTATCGCGAGAACGGCGCTTGGGTTGTGCGCGAGCTCGCTCACGACCTGCTGACCGACGTCGAGACTCTGACGCATGCGCTCCACCGCTTCCCAGGCGATGGCGGCGCGATCGCGATGGCAGCGATCGACGAGGACTTCTTCGTGATCGTCCGGGTCACCGGCGCCGCGACCAGGGTGCTGCTCTCCGACGTGACCGCGGCCGACGAGTGGGAGCTGGCGGCGTCGGCTCTCGACGTGCTCGGGCTGCCGCTGCCGGAGGAGGTCGAGGACGAGGAGGAGGCCGATCCGGCCGGCGACCTCGGCATCCTCGCCGACTTCGGGATGAGCGCGGTCGACATGGGCATGCTGCTCGACGACATGATCGAGGACGACCTCTACCCCGACGAGACGCTCTCCGAGATCGCCCGCGCGATCGGCTGCGGCGAGGCCTTCGACGACACCGTCGGCCTCATGCCCGCGTGACCCCAACCGAGCGGTGGGAGGCCCCGATGCGGGCCGCCCTCGACGAAGGTCGCGCTGCCCTGGCGACCGGTGACGTCCCGATCGGCGCGGTCGTCGTCGACCCGTCCGGGGCCGTGATCGGCACCGGACGGAACGTACGCGAGGCCGAGGCAGACCCGACCGGACATGCCGAGGTGGTCGCGCTGCGTGAGGCGGCCAAGGCACGCGGTGAGTGGCGGCTGGAGGGCTGCACGCTCGTGGTGACGCTGGAGCCGTGCACGATGTGCGCCGGTGCCGCGGTCCTGGCCAGGGTGGAGCGGATCGTCTTCGGTGCCTTCGACGACAAGGCCGGTGCGGTGGGGTCGCTGTGGGATGTCGTACGTGACCGCCGGCTCAATCACCGGCCCGAGGTCGTCGCCGGCGTGATGGCCGAGGAGCAGCGCGCGCTGCTGGCCGATTTCTTCGGGGCCCACCGAGGCGCCCCCGATTTCGGCGAGGACCACCCGAGGTTGTAACTTATTCGGCGGTGACGTGTCCGAGCGGCCGATGGTGCAACACTCGAAATGTTGTGTAGGGCGACCTACCGTGGGTTCAAATCCCACCGTCACCGCCACACGGAGAACCCCTGGGTGACCAGGGGTTCTCTGCTTTTCGCCCTCAGAGGTAGCGAGCGGCCACGGTGGCGGCGCGCGCGCCGTAGCTGCCGCCGAACATCGCCGCGTGGACGAGCAGCGGGAAGAGCTGGTGGAGGCCCTGGCGGTCCTCCCAGCCCTCGGCGAGGGGCTTCGTGTCCTCGTAGGCGGTCATCATCCGCTCCAGATGGGGCAGACCGAAGAGCGCGAGCATCGCGAGGTCGACCTCGCGGTGACCGGCGTACGCGGCAGGGTCGATGAGCCAGGCCTCGCCGCTGCGGTCCCAGAGCACGTTGCCGTTCCAGAGATCGCCGTGGAGAAGTGCAGGCGGCTCCTCCGGGATCAGCGACGTCAGCTTCCCGACGACCTGCTCGACCCGCTCGGCACCGGTGGCATCGATGGCGCCGCGGTCGCGGGCGGCCTTGAGGTAGGGGAGCAGGCGGCGTACGGCATAGAACTCGGCCCAGGTGTCCGCCGCCTTGTTGGGCATCGGCAGTCGGCCGATGAACCCGTCCTTCTCGGCGCCGAAGCTCGGGACCGGGGTGGAGTGCAGGCCCGCGAGCGCGCGGCCGAGCTCCTCGGCGGTCTCGGCGTTGGGGCGGCCGGGATCGATCCAGCGCAGCACCAGACAGTCGGGCTCGGCGGCGAGCACCTCGGGAACCCTCACCGCCCCCGACTCCTCCAGCCAGCGAAGCCCGCGGGCCTCGGCGGCGACGAAGTCGTCACGGACCGGGGAGAGAGCCTTCATCAGCACCAGCGAGCCGTCGCTGAGCCGGATCTTGGTGGCGGTCGAGATGTCGCCGCCCGCGACGGGAGATGTGCTCACCACCGCGGCCCCGAGCAGCTGTTCGGCACGTCGGGCGACCGCGGGCTGGCGGGTCACGAACCGCGCCTCGACGTGGCTAGAGTCGCGACGATCGCATCACTCGTACGTTCCACCATGGCCAGCACCTCCCGGAATCCCTCGGCACCACCGTAATAGGGATCGGGCACATCTCCGGGGCCTTCGGGATCGAAATCACGAAACATCCGCAGCCCGCCCCCGGGCGCCTGACCAGCCAGATCGGCTCGGTGGTCGAGCTTGTCGAGACCTCCGTCAGGCCACGACGCAGCTAGGTCGGCCAGGTTGTCCGCGTCCATCGCAAGCACGAGGTCGTACGTCTCTGAGTCCCCGACCGGCCATTGCTGAGCCCGGTGACGCTCGGGGTCATAGCCCGCCTCAGCCAGCGTTGCGGCCGCGCGGCGATCCATCTTCTCGCCGGCGTGCCAGCCGCCGGTGCCGGCCGAGACGAGCTCCACGTCGTCGAGCCCAGCACCGTCGAGACGGTCCCGCAGCACCACCTCCGCCATCGGAGAACGGCAGATGTTGCCCAGGCAGACGACCGCGATCTTCATGGACCGAGTTTTACATTTCGGCCAAGAATGCGGGCAGATGCCGCCGGTTCGGCTCAGTCCCTGGCGTCGGGCCAGGCGAGATCGAGGAACCAGTTCATGATCGAGATGACGATGCCGCCGAGCAGAGCTGCCCAGAAGCCATCGACGTGGAATCCGACGTCGGAGGGGAGAATCCAGGCGGTCAGGCCGAGCATCGCGGCGTTGATCACCAGCAGGAGCAGACCCAGGGTGAGCAGGATGAACGGAAGCGTCAAGAGCTTCACGATCGGCTTCACGAAGACGGAGACGATGCCGAGCACGAAGGCGACGAGCAGCAGCGGGAGGATCTTCTCCTTGATCTCGGCCATGCCGCTGGTGGCGCCGTCGAAGAAGATCCCGTCGACGAGCCAGGTAGCCACGGCCAGAGCGATGGCGTTGGTGATGAGCCAGGTCACGATGCGCATGTCGATGAGTGTCGCAGGCTCAGCGCCTCAGCGTAAGGAGGTCGGGCGACCGGTGTGGCGGGTCACTTCTCCAGGCGTAGTGCCTTGCAGATCGAGTGGGCCGCGTCGGAGAGGTGCTTCTGGAGGAACCGCTCGGCGTCGTGGATGTGGTCGGCGTCCAGGAGGCGGACCAGGGCGGCGTGGTCCTCCGCCTGGTCGTGGGCGTTGCGGCGGATGCGGTCGACCTGGGCGAGGGCGAGCTTGAGCTCGAGGACCAGCTGCTCCTGCATCGCGACCAGCCGAGGAGACCCGGTGAGTGCCACGAGCGAGAGATGGAAGGCGAGGTGGCGCTCGTTGAGCTCGCGGTAGGTCGAGTTCTCCGAGTGGACCGCCGAGATGTACGCATCGAGGGACTCGTGCACCGCCGTGCGGTTCTCCGCCGAGGCGTTGCCCCAGTTGCGCACCCCGGCCCCCTCGAGCACCCAGCGGGCGGCGCAGACGTCGCGGACCGAGGCGGCCTCGGGGGTGGCGACGGCGACGCCCTTGTTGGGCGCGCGGGTGGCCAGGCCTTCGGCGACGAGGATGGTCAGCGCTTCGCGGACCGTCGAGCGGCCGACGCCCAGGGACTCGGCCAGGCCGTGCTCGCGCAGCGGGGTGCCGGACTCCAGCTCACCCTCGAACACCGCCCGGCGGAGCTCGTCGGCGACGCGGTCGACCGTCGATGCGGGTTCGTCCAGGGTGAGCGACTCGAACATGGGACCCATTGTCCTACCTGCGCTCGCCCTCTGTGTGGACTGTCGGTGATGACCGTTCGTGCTCTACCCTATCGACAGAAGATTGTCTGACAATCAGTCAATCAGGCAATCGGACGATCTGAAGTCAATCAGACCTGAGAGGGGTACGAGTGAGCACATCGCTGAGCTGGGGCCGTCACTACCTGATGACCGAGCCGACGCACTACCGCATCGACTACGCCATCAACCCGTTCATGGACACCGAGATCCAGCCCGATCCGGCCCGTGCTCGCGCGCAGTGGGACACCCTGAAGGCGACCATCGAGGAGCTCGGCGGCCGGGTCGACGTCATCGCGCCGCGCGCGGACAGCCCCGACATGGTCTACGCGATGAACCTCGGCTTCGCCGCCACGCTCGCCGACGGCCGCCGCCACGTCATCCTCTCTCACATGCGCTTCCCCGAGCGACGCAACGAGACCCGCTCCGCGCTCGACTGGTTCGCCGCGAACGGCTGGGGGACGGCGTACGTCGGCAAGGACGGGATCGGGCCGTGCTTCGAGGCGGGGGACGTCTTCCCGTTCGCCGGTCACCTGGTCGCCGGCACCGGCCCGCGCACCGACGAGCTGGCGCTGAAGACCCTGGCGGCCGAGCTGAACGTGCGGGTGCTGGGCGTCCGGACGACCCACTCCGGGATGTACCACCTCGACCTCGCCTTCTGTCCGCTCGACGAGCGCCGCGCGATCATCTGCCCGGACGCGCTCGCGCCGGAGTCCGCGCAGGCGCTCCTCGACCTGATCCCGGAGCCGCTGGTCATCACCGAGGAGGAGGCGCTGACCACCTTCGCCGCCAACTCGATCGTGATCGGCCGCACCATCGTGATGCCGTCCTGCCCGGACCGGATCCGCACCGTCCTCGAGGGCTGGGGCTTCACGATCCGGATCGTCGAGATGAGCGAGCTCCACCTCGGCGGCGGGTCCGTCCGCTGCGTCACGAACCCGCTCGACATCGTGGTCGGCCGAGACGTCCCCGTGGTTTACGGTGGCGAGGTCGTCGCGACCTAAAGTTGTGACCATGACCACCCCACAGCCCCGTCCCAGTGTCGCCGCCATGCCTGCGTATGTCGCGGGCAAACCGCCGGCGGAGCGGCCGGGGCTGGTGACCTACAAGCTGTCGTCCAACGAGAACCCGTACCCGCCGCTCGACGGGGTCGTCGAGATCGCCGCCGCGGCGGCGGGTCGGGTCAACCGTTACCCCGACGCGGGCAGCACCGAGCTCTACGAGGCGCTCGCGACGAACTACCAGGTCCCGGCCGAGGAGCTCGCGCTCTCGACCGGCGCCGTGGCGCTGATCTTCCAGCTCGTCTCGGCCTACTGCGGGCCCGAGGACGAGGTCGTCTTCGCCTGGCGCAGCTTCGAGGCCTACCCGATCGCGGTGCTCGCCGCCGGGGCGACCGCGGTGAAGGTGCCGGTCGCTGACGACGGCCACCACGACCTCGACGCGATGGCAGCGGCCATCACGGAGCGTACGAAGGTCGTCTTCGTCTGCACGCCCAACAACCCCACCGGCACCTCGGTCACCCAGACCGAGCTCGATGCCTTCCTCGCGAAGGTGCCCGAGCACGTGCTGGTCGTGGTCGACGAGGCCTACGCCGAGTTCGTCCGGATGGACGACGCCGTCGACGGCATCGCCACCTACCGGGCCCGGCCCAACGTGGTCGTGCTGCGCACCTTCTCCAAGGCCTACGGGCTCGCCGGCTTCCGGGTCGGCTACGCCTTCGCGCCCGCGCCGATCGCCGCCACTCTGCGTGCGATGGCGCTGCCCTTCGGCGTCAACGTCGTCGCGCAGGCCGCCGGCGTAGCCTCGCTCGAGCGGAAGGCCGAGCTGCTGGCCCGCGTCGACGAGCTGGTCGCGGAGCGCACCCGTGTCGTCGAGGGCGTACGCGCCGCCGGCTGGGACGTCCCCGACGCCCAGGGCAACTTCGTCTGGTTCTCCTTCGGGTCGGTCGAGCGCTGCGCCGAGTTCGCCGCGGCCGCCGACGAGGTCGGCCTGATGGTCCGCCCCTACCCGCCCGAGGGCGTGCGCGTCTCGATCGGCGAGGCCGAGGCCAACACCCGCCTCATCGAGCTCGCCGGCTCATTCCCGAAGAGCTGACCTCGACGGTCTCGGTCGTTGTGGCCCCCGACCGGCAGGAGTGAAGTTACGGTGTTGCTCGTGCCGGTAGTTGATCCAGGGGGCCACCCGCAGCGGACGAGCATCGTGACCCGCGGCAGCCGCTGGCGTCGCGGAGTACGCATCTGTGGCCTGCTGGTGGCGGTCGTGGCTCTTGCTGCGCTCTCGCTCTGGTGGTTGGCGCGCGGATCGGGACCGGCGGAGGTCGCCCGCGAGTTCATGGAGACGACCTCTGTCGCCACCCTCTACGAGCTCGCCTCCGCCGAGGGTGACGAGCTCCTCGACGGCGGCGGCGCCCGCGCGATGATCGACGCCGCCGAGGGCGAACGGACCTACGCCGACCCCAACCCCCGCGCGGTGAGCCGGACCATGGTCTTCGCCGAGCCCGAGGTGGAAGGCGAGACCGCCCGCGTCGAGGTCGCCGTCTCGTACGCCGCCGAGGACGGTTCGGTCCCAGACGAGTCGATGGTCGTCGTCCTCGTCCGTGAGGACGGGGAGTGGCGCGTCGGGAGCTGGGGCACGGCCTGAGACGGCGGATGATCAGGAGCGACCTCAGCGCCTAAGGTGAGTCGCATGGGGGAGAAGGCGACCTACATCCAGCCCGGCAACGAGTTCGACCGGGACATGAACTACATCCCGGACCGGATCACCCGGGACGCGCGGAAGCCGGAGTTCGGGCCGGGCGACGTGCCGTTGTGGCCGGTCGAGCCGGGCCGCTATCGGTTGGTCGCGGCCACCGCCTGCCCGTGGGCCAACCGGGCGATCATCGTACGCAACCTGCTCGGGCTCCAGGACGTCATCTCCCTCGGTCTCGCTGGACCGACCCACGACGCCCGGTCGTGGACCTTCGACCTCGACCCCGGCGGGGTCGACCCGGTGCTCGGGATCGAGCGGCTGCAGCAGGCTTATCTCGAGCGCTACCCCGACTATCCGCGCGGCATCACGGTGCCGGCGATCGTCGAGGAGGTCTCTGGCAAGGTCGTCACCAACGACTTCCCGTGGATCACCCACGACCTCTTCCACGAGTGGACCGACTTCTTCGCCGACGATGCCCCCGACCTGTGGCCGCGCGCACTCCGTGATGAGATGGACGAGGTCAACAAGAGGGTCTTCACCGAGGTCAACAACGGGGTCTACCGGTGTGGCTTCGCCGGCTCCCAGGAGGCGTACGACGAGGCGTACGACCGGCTCTTCGCGGCTCTCGACTGGCTCGTGGAACGGCTGTCGCGGCAGCGCTACCTGGTCGGTGATCAGCTCACCGAGTCCGACATCCGGTTGTTCACGACACTGGCCCGTTTCGACGCGGTCTATCACGGCCACTTCAAGTGCAACCGGCAGAAGCTCGTCGAGCTGCCGGCGCTGTGGGCCTACGCTCGCGACCTCTACCAGACCCCGGGGATCGGCGAGACCCTCGACTTCGAGCAGATCAAGCAGCACTACTACATCGTCCACACCGACCTGAACCCCACCCAGATCGTCCCGCTCGGCCCGGACCTCTCCGGTTGGGACGAGCCGCACGGGCGCGAGTCCCTCGGCTGAAAGAAGAGTTTCCTTCAGCCGGCGTAGCCGGTGCGCTGTTGCCGCCTCGCTGCGCCGACTGCACCGAAGTACGCCGACGACGAGGGCAACCACAGCAGCACCAGGATGGCGACCACCAGCAGCGGGTCCACGACGGCGAGCACGATGTTGGCGGTCGACATCGGCATCGCCGCGCCACCGAGCGCGGCGCTGCCGGCGAGGTTGGCGACGGTCGACAGGCTGCCGAGCAACGAGAGGCCACCGAAGACGGTGGCGGTGATGCGAGCCCAATTGCGGCCCTTCCCGTTCGTGACCGCCATCCAGATCCACAGCCCGAGGGCGATCAGCCCGAGGACGGCGCCGCCGACCTGCATGATCGGGACGAAGACGTCCGCCATCTCCTGAGCGTCAAGGACCGTCGGGTCGTACGTCGGCTGCTTCTCCATCTCCGTCACCAGCTGCGTCTTCAGCTCGGTGGTGTCCATGGTGAAGAGGAACAGGGACGAGACGACAGAGAGCAGGCCTCCGACCCACATGCCGACCACGGCGTACGTCACGCTCTTCGGCCGCTCGAGTGGAGCAGCCGGGGGAGCGGCGGGCACGGGGTAGGGCTGGCTGTAGCCGTAGGGGTCGGACATCGGGCGGCTCCGGTGGGTCGAGGGGCCGCAACTCTAGCGGCGCTCTGGAGGCCCGACCACCGAAATGTCTGAACCCTTGACAGCGTGGCGGACCAGGGCCAAGATCAACAGGAATCCTGTCAATCAGGGATTCTGTCAAAGGAGATGTCTCGTGCGCCTCACTCGTTCGATGACCCTCGCCGCCGCTGTATGCGCCGGCGTGGTCGCCTCACCGCTCGGCCCTGTTGCCGCTGCCGCGCCCGCGCCCACCACGCTCACTGGGTCGCTGCCCAACGGCACGACCTGGCAGGCCGAGGTGCCCGAGGACTGGGACGGGACGACCGTTCTGTTCGCCCACGGATTCCGGATGGGCGCCGACAACCCCGCCTGGGACAACGGCTTCGCGCCGACAGCCGAGGCCCTGGTCGACCGCGGTACCGCGGTGGTCGCCTCGTCGTACGCCACGACTGGCTGGGCCCTCGGCACTGCCGCCCAGGACCAGATCGACGCGCTGGAGGCATTCGAAGCGCAGGCCGGAGACTCCGACCGGGTGATCGCGATGGGCCGGTCCATGGGTGGCCTGGTGACCAGCCTGATCGCGGAGCGTCCCGACGCCGGCGTGGACGCGGCGGTCAGCACCTGCGGCCTCGTCGGTGGGGGAGTCGCCCTCAACAACTATCAGCTCGACGCCGCCCACGCCGCGGTGCGGCTGCTCGCGCCGGATGCCGACGTCCCGCTCGTCGGGTTCACCTCGCCCGAGGAGGCCCAGGCGACCGTGGAGACGATCACGAAGGCGCTCGACGAGGCGGCTCGCAGTCCCCAGGGACGGGCTCGTGTGGCTCTCGTTGCGGCCTTGCTGAACACCCCGACCGAGCTCCCGGGCGTCGACCAGAGCGATCCTGTCGAGCTGGCTGCGGCTCAGGCTGAGCTGGTCCGGACCACGCTGCCCGAGGTGATCCAGCGGCGCAGCGCCATCGTCAACGCAGCCGGTGGCGACAGCGGCTGGACCGCGGGCGTCGACTACGGACAGTTGCTGCGCCGGTCCGCCCAGCACGGCCAGGTCCAAGCGCTCTACCGCAGGGCCGGCCTGAACCTGAACGCCGACCTCCGCCGGCTCACCGGCACGGCCGACGTCGAGCCCGACGAGGACGGCTTGAGCTGGATGAGTGCGACCTCCGTGCCGACCGGTGACCTGCAGGTCCCGCTCCTCGCGACCCACACGCTTGTCGACGTGCTGGCGCCGGTGGAGTACCAGGAGGAGTACGCCGAGACCATCCGCCAGGCCGGCCGATCGCCGCTGCTGCGTCAGGCCTACGTCGACGCCGTCGGCCACTGTGCCTTCACGGTCGCGGAGAACCTCGCCGCCATCGACGCCGTCGAGCATCGGCTCGACACCGGCCGCTGGGGGACCGCCGCGACCGCGGAGTCTCTCGACGCCGCGGCCGAGGAGCACGGCGAGGGCAGATACGTACGCTTCCGTCTGGCCGAGTTCGTCAACGACCGCACCTGGGGAGTTGAGAAGTGATGGCCGGCATCGATCGTCGCACCGTTCTCGGTGCTGCCGGGCTCGCCGCCGGCATCGTTGCCACCGGCGCCTCGACCGCGACAGCTGCCGAGGGTGCCGTCAAGGGTGGTCGCAAGCCGCTCACCGAGGCCGAGTTCGAACGGTTGGTCAGCTCGGTGCCGATGGACCAGATCGGCCTCGAGCTCGCCTACGAGTCCGTCGTTGACATCGAGCCGTCGATGGTGCTCGGGACGGGGCCGTGGGGTGAGCGCTGGATGGTGCCGATCACCGGCGGCCGCTTCGCCGGGCCCCGGATCCAGGGGACCGTCCTGCCCGGCGGCGCCGACCGTCAGGTGATGCGACGCGACGGCGTCAAGCAGCTCGAGGCACGCTACGAGCTGCAGACGGACGACGGGGCCGTTCTCGCTGTGGTCAACAACGTGATCATCGACGCCGCCGAGACCCCGCGCTATGCCCGGTCCTGGCTGACGATCGCGGCCCCGGACGGGCCCCACGCCTGGCTCAATCGCAGGGTGCTGGTCGGCACGCTGGGCTCGCTGAGGCCCCAGCGTGACGCGGTGCTGATCCGGGTCTTCGCGCTCACCTGAGCCTCACGCGGTTCACGGAGGTGATCCCCCGGCTGCTGCTGTCCGGGGGATCAGCCCGCGTCTGGGACGAACACGTGGCCGACGGCGGGATCCGTCGATCCGTCGTGAAAGCCGGCGATGACGCCGAGAGCATCGTCGAGGCCGGCGTGCTCGCGCAGTGTGATCGAGGGCTGGTCCGACGCTGCCACGCGCTCGAGGAACTCGCGCTCGTCGCGCAGATAGCGCTGCATGAACGTACGCGACTGGCCCTCGGCCTTGTAGGCGTCGAGCTGGAGGGCGGCGAAGAAGAACACCGGGGCCGGCCCGACGAGGCTGCTGTCCTCCTCGGGGAAGCCGTCGGCCTGGGTCGAACCGACGAGGCAGTCGAACGCGAGCTGGTCGCCGAAGTGCTCGTGGACCCGGCGGCGCAGGTCGCCGTCGCCTGACAGGTCGACGTAGACGGTCCGCTTGGTGGCATCGATGGCCGTCAGATCGGCGTACTCATGGGCGGCGTCATAGTGGCCGAGGCGGTTCACGAAGTCGACGTTGCGGGCGGAGGTGAGCGCGATCCTCTGTGCGGGTGAGTCGGCGAGGCAGTACGCGGCGCCGTACGCCGTCTTGCTCGAGGCGCTCGAGATCACGAACTGCTCGGCACCGAAGAAGTCGCGGTCCCGCAGGTAGTCCGCGGCGGTGTAGGAGGTGATGAACAGGGCGCGGTAGATCGCGGTGAGGCTGTCCAGGCGTGGATCGGCGTCCTGCGGCTGGAGCTCGTAGAGGTTGTAGACCTCCGGCGTCCCGGTGCGGTGCTCGGCCCCGTCGACGAAGCTGCGGGAGGTGACCTTCGTGGGTCGCATCGTCAGGTGGGTCGCGATGGGGAAGTAGCCGAAGACCCGCGTCCCGACCGGGACGCCGGGGGCCATCGACTCGACGATCTCCGCATACCCCCAAGCCGGCATGCAGCCGTAGCCGGGCCGGGTGGCCGGGAACAGGTTCCAATAGCCCAGGGCGTCGCCGTAGACCGCGTACGTCATGTTGTTCGTCGTCAGCGCGAAGCGTTCGATCCGGGCCAACACCTCGCCCTCGTCGAGCTGCGGTGTCGGGATGTCCACCAGCTCGGCCACTCCGAGGTCGCTCTTGAGCGACTCCACTCGGAAACTTCGAGTCATCGGTTCCTCATCTCCTGGGGCTCGGCGATCGGTTCCCGAGGAACGTACTAAGCGCTTGCTTAGTTGTCTACCGAATGCGTCGATCTTGCGGCGCCCGTTCCTCCCCCTGGGCGAGTACCGTGTGGCTATGCCGGTGTGCCACGGATCACAAGTCCGTGATCGGCGCAGCCAGCGGTGGCAACCCCACCCCGTGTGAAGGAAGTGTGATGACTGAGTTTCTGGATCCGAGTCCCAGCCACACCGACATGGTGCAGCTGCTGAACCCCGAGGGAGAACGGGTCTCGCACCCGGACTTCGAGTTCTCACCCGACCGACCTGAGGACGAGGCCGTACGCGGCTTCTACCGCGACATGGTGCTGACCCGCCGCCTCGACGTCGAGGCCACCGCGCTGCAGCGCCACGGCGAGCTGGGCCTGTGGGCTCAGCTGCTGGGCCAGGAGGCGGCGCAGATCGGCGCGGCCCGTGCGCTGGCGCCCCAGGACTTCGTCTTCCCGACCTACCGTGAGCACGGCGTGGCCTGGTGTCGTGAGGTCGATCCGATGCAGCTGCTCGGGCTCTTCCGGGGCACCGACCAGGGTGGCTGGGACCCCGCCGAGCACAACTTCGGGCTCTACACGATCGTCATCGGCGCCCAGACGCTGCACGCGACCGGCTATGCGATGGGCGTGCAGATGGACGGCCTCGTCGGCACCGGCGACCCTCTGCGTGACACGGCGGTGGTCGCCCACTTCGGTGACGGCGCCTCCTCGCAGGGTGACGTCAACGAGGCGATGGTCTTCGCCGCCTCCTACAACGCCCCGGTCGTCTTCTTCTGCCAGAACAACCAGTGGGCCATCTCCGAGCCGGTCGAGCAGATGGTCAAGGTGCCGCTCTACAAGCGCGCCCAGGGCTTCGGCTTCCCCGGGATCCGGGTGGACGGCAACGACGTGTTGGCGACGTACGAGGTGATGAAGTCGGCGCTCAAGCGGGCCCGCGAGGGTGGTGGGCCGACGATGATCGAGGCCTACACCTATCGGATGGGTGCCCACACGACCACCGACGACCCGACCCGTTATCGGCTCTCCGACGAGGTCCAGGCCTGGAAGCTCAAGGACCCGATCGCCCGGGTGGAGGCCTACCTGCGCCGTGGCGGCGGTGCTTCGACGTCCTTCTTCACCAAGGTGGAGGCCGAGGCCGAGGAGTTCGGCGAGCGGCTGCGCGCCGGGATCCACTCCCTGCCCGAGCCCGATCCCGTACGTCTCTTCGACAACGTCTACACCGAGCTGCCCGAGGAGCTGCGTGAGCAGCGCGACGGCTACGCGGCGTACCTGGCATCCTTCGAGGGGGCTTCGCGATGAAGATGACGCTGGCGAAGGCACTCAACGCGGGGTTGCGGCAGGCGATGGAGGACGACTCGAAGGTCGTCCTCATGGGCGAGGACATCGGTCGCCTCGGCGGTGTCTTCCGGATCACCGACGGGCTCCAGAAGGACTTCGGCGAGGCGCGGGTGATCGACACGCCGTTGGCGGAGTCGGGGATCGTCGGCACGGCGGTAGGCCTCGCGCTGCGGGGCTACCGGCCGGTGGTGGAGATCCAGTTCGACGGGTTCGTCTACCCGGCCTACGACCAGATCGTCTCGCAGGTGGCCAAGTTCCATTATCGGAGCGGTGGGCGGGTTGCGATGCCGATGGTCATCCGAATCCCGTTCGGCGGCGGCATCGGAGCCGTCGAGCACCACAGCGAGTCGCCGGAGGCGCAGTTCGCGCACACGCCAGGGCTCAAGGTGATGGCGTGCTCGAACCCGGTCGACGCCTACTGGATGATCCAGCAGGCGATCGCCCACCCTGACCCGGTCATCTTCCTGGAGCCGAAGCGGCTCTACCACTCGACCAAGGCAGACGTCGACGTCGACGCGACGCCGGGGGAGCTGTTCGAGTCGCGGGTCGTACGGTCCGGTTCCGACGTGACGGTGCTCGCCTACGGGCCCACCGTGAAGACGGCCCTGACCGCCGCCGAGGCGGCCGCCGGAGAGGGCAAGTCGCTCGAGGTGATCGACCTGCGCACCCTCTCGCCGCTGGACATGGCGCCGGTGCTCGAGTCGGTGCGGCGTACGGGCCGTGCCGTGGTCGTCCACGAGGCCCACGTCAACCTCGGCCTCGGCGCCGAGCTCGCCGCCCGGATCACCGAGACCTGCTTCCACTCCCTGGAGGCGCCGGTGCTGCGGGTGGGAGGGTTCGACACCCCCTATCCGCCGGCCCGGGCGGAAGAGCACTTCCTCCCTGACCTCGACAGAGTCCTCGACGCGGTGGACAGGAGCCTGGCATGGTGAACGAGTTCAAGCTGCCCGACGTGGGGGAGGGTCTCACCGAGGCCGAGATCGTCGAGTGGCACGTCGCGGTCGGCGATGTCATCAAGGTCAACGATCCCGTCTGCGACATCGAGACCGCCAAGTCCGTCGTCGAGCTCCCGAGCCCCTACGCCGGGGTCGTCCAGGAGCTCCTGGTCGAGGTGGGCGCCGAGGTCCAGGTGGGCACCCCGATCATCCGCATCGGCGACGCCCTCGCCGACTCCCCGGTGGCCGAGCCGGACGAGCCCCCCGCCGAAGAGTCAGTTCCTGACGCCGAGAGGTCGGTTTCTGACGCCGAGAGGTCGGTTTCTGATCCGGACGAGCATGAGAAGCCGCTGACGTTGGTCGGTTACGGCTCCAAGGAAGATGCAGTCGTACGCCGCAACCGCACCGTCTCCGCACCGGCCGCCGCCGCAGGCACCGGTGTGCTCGCCAAGCCGACCGCCCGGAAGGCGGCCCGGGATCGCGGGATAGATCTATCCAGCGTCACGCCCGCTCGGGCAGACGGCGTGATCACGACCACGGACCTCGACTCTGTTGGTTCCGACACGGGCTCCTTCGTACCTCAGACGTCCGGCTCGACCAGCGGGGACCGCGAGCGGCGCGAGCCGATCAAGGGTCTGCGCAAGCAGATGGGCCAGGCGATGGTCGACTCGGCGTTCACGCTGCCGCACGTCACGATCTGGACGACGATCGACGTGACCCGTACGTCCGAGCTCGTCGCCACCCTCAAGACCGACCGCGACTTCGCCGAGGTCCGGGTCAGCCCCCTGCTGGTCGTGGCCAAGGCGACGCTGCTGGCGATGCGACGTACCCCGATCATCAACTCCTGGTGGGACGAGGCCGCCCAGGAGATCGTCTTCAAGGAGTACGTCAACCTCGGCATCGCCGCAGCCACCCCCAGAGGATTGCAGGTGCCGAACGTGAAGGGCGCCGACCGGATGTCTCTGGTCGAGCTGGGCACCGCGATCAACGAGCTCACCGCTACGGCGCGCACCGGCAAGACCCCGCCGGCCGACCAGACCGGCGGGACGTTCACGATCACCAACATCGGCCCGTTCGGCATCGACGGCGGCGCCCCGATCATCAACCCGGGCGAGTCCGCGATCCTCTCCGTCGGCGCGATCAAGCGTCAGCCGTGGATCGTCGGCGCCGGGGACGACGAACGCATCGAGCCCCGCGACGTCTGCACCCTCGCCCTCAGCTTCGACCACCGCCACATCGACGGCGAAGCCGGCTCCCGCTTCCTCGCCGACGTGGCCAGGATCGTCGGAGACCCGAGCACGGCCCTGCTGTTCTGACCTGTTGTTCTGGCCAGTTCGACAATCGCTCCACAGAACGTCGATTCGCTACCCAGACGGGTATCGGATCTGGAACCATCCTCAGGCCCGCGCTGACGCGGGCCTGAGGATCTTCTGGAGGCAGGAATGGTGCTCCTGACGGGGCGCACGCTGCTTGCCGGGATCGTCGCGATGGCCGCTTCGGCGACCGTGCTCGTGGCGGCTCCCGCAAGCGCGGCGACAACATCCACCGGCGTACGTTGCACGATCGTCGGTACGCCCGGCGGCGATGTCCTGCGGGGCACGTCGCGCCGCGACGTCATCTGCGGTCGCGGAGGAAGCGACATCATCTACGGCAAGGGCGGAAACGATCTCATCGATGCCGGGTCCGGCGGCGACCACGTCTACGCCAGCTACGGCGCCGACCGGGTGATCGCTGGGGCCGGCGAGGACTGGGTCCACGGTGGTGGCGGGCCGGACAGCCTCAACGGAGGCACCGGTCAGGACAACATCTGGGGCGAGGACGGCGCTGACGTCATCTCCGGCGGCGACCACTTCGACGTGATCTCCGGCGGACCAGGGGCGGACCGCATCTACGGCGGGGCCGCCGGCGACAACATCAGCGGCGGGACGAACGGCGACACCATCTCCGGAGGGACAGGATCTGATTCGATCAGCGGAGGGGACGGCAACGACGTCGTGTATGGCGGCGACGGAAACGACCGCCTGTCAGGGAACTACGGTGACGACCAGCTCCACGGGAACAACCACCTGGACACCGTCAGCGGCGGACCTGGTCAGGACCGGCTCTGGGGTGAGAGCGGTGTCGACACCCTCAACGGTGGCGACGGCAACGACAAGCTCTCCGGTGGGAGCGGGGTGGACGAGGTGCACGGCAACGCCGGCACCAACACCTGCTACTACGACATCTACGACTACCTCTACGGATGCTTCCGCGATAGGAGCGCGCCGGTTGTCGTGGGGGCGTCTCTCTCCCCGACCGCGATCGACTCGGACTCCGGTGACACGAAGGTCCGGGTGCGGGTGCACGTGAAGGACGACCTTCGCGTCTCCCAGGTCCAGGGATGGGTTTCCGGACTCGCCGACGACAACCCGGCGCAGCTCTACACCAACTTCATGCCCATGGTCTCTGGCGGCGTGCGCGACGGCTGGTGGCAGGGATACGTCACTGTGCCCAGGTGGACTCCAGGGGGCAAGCTCTCGCTCGAGGCGATCGCGACCGACACCTCTGGGCGTACGACTGACAAGTTCGACGTCGCATCGATTCAGGTGACCAGCACCAACCCGGACACGGCGCCGCCGGTGGTGAAGCTCAAGAGTCTGAGCGCGACGTCTGTCGACGTACGTACCGGTGCGAAGACCATCAAGGCGGTGCTGTCCGTGACGGATCGTATCGGTGTGACGAAGATGAACGGGTTGAGATCGCTGACCGTGTGCTTCGGCCGCACGATGGACGGCGACTTCATCTGTGGAGCCGAACCGGTGCGTACGGCCGGCACCATCTACTCCGGTGAGTGGACGGTGAGTCTGACGGTCCCGAAGGGAACCCCGACCGGCGTCTATGACCTCCAGATCACTGCAGACGACCGAATCTTGGTCTCTGAGGACTACTACGGCCCGCACCTGTACCAAGAGTGGGTCGACACCTATCCGAGCTCGGTTCAGCCGGCGCAGGAGCTGTCGAACGCGACCTTCAAGGTCACCGGTTCCTGACCCGCCGAGACGTCAGCAACGCCGGTCGAGTGGGCACTGAGGTGCCCACTCGACCGGCGTACGTGACTTCTCGGCAGTGGGTCAGCTCGTGATGTCGCGGCGGCGGAAGCCGACGAACGCAGCCAGCAGCAGAACGGCTGCGACGGCGCTGAGGCCGATCATGTGTGATGCCTCGATGGGCTCCTGCGGGTAGCGGCCGACCCACCAGACCGGAGAGATGCCGGCGACGGCGTCCGGGAGGTCGAACAGGGGCCCGAACATCCCGGTGATGCAGGTGAAGGCGAAGAGCGCCCAGACGACCGGGGTGATCTTCGGGACCCAGGCGTACAGGGCCGCGGTCAGCGCCATGAAGACGGCCACTGCAGGCAGGAACGCCGCGCCGCCCTTCAGGAACGTCCCGAGCTCGACCTCACCGTTGACCAGCGCCCCGGCCCACAGCGCGAGCGCACCGGAGACCATGGTCAGTACGAAGGCGCCGACCGCCACGACCACGAGGTGCGAGGTGAACCAGCGACCGCGCGAGACCGGCTTGGCCAGTGTGATCTCGAGTCGACCCTCGGTCTCCTCCGTCTTGGCCCGCAGGGTGGTGGCGATCGCATACCCGGCGGCGGCGAGCGCGGCGTACAGGATCATGATCGCCAGGAACCCGGTGAGCGGGTCGTCACCGAACATCTTGGCCGCCTCGGGGTTCGCCGCGGCCATGTCGCTGACCATGTCCTCGACGCCCTCGCCGAGGTAGGTGCCGGTCGCCCCGAACATCACGAAGGTGCCGAGGAACCACCAGAACAGGGCCGTACGCTGCTGGCGCCACGCCATCGCGATCGGGGACGAGAGCATCCCGGTCGCCTCGGCCCGCCCGGAGCGGCCGGCGAGCAGGGCACCGTCGAAGTCGCGCTTTGAGGCCAGGAAGGCCCCGACCGCGAGCAGCACCAGCACCGCGACGACGCTCAGCGCGAGCGGCCACCAGCGCAGGTCGACGTACGCCCTCATCTGCTGCGTCCACGCGATCGGCGAGAGCCAGGAGAGCCAGGTGCCGTGCTCGCCGGGCTCGGCCCGCAGGTCGCCGATGCCACGCACCAGGACGGAGACGCCAAGCACCGCGAGAGCGAGGCCGGTGGCGCCGCGCCCGTGGGTGGTCAGCTGCGAGGTGACCAGCGCGACGGCAGCGAAGACCAGGCCGCTGACCGCGATCGACGTGGACAGGGCGAAGGTGTCGACGACCGCGAGGTCGCCCGCGGAGATCAGCAGCGCGCTTCCGAGCACCGCGAAGACGACGTTGGCGATGACCACCGTGAGCAGCGAGGCGGCGACCGCCGCGTGCCGGCCGACGGCGCCGGAACGGACCAGCTCGGCCCGCCCGCTCTCCTCCTCGGCGCGGGTGTTGCGGACGACCTCGAACATGTTCATGACCCCGAGCAGACCGATCATCCACAGGGTCATCTCGTTGGCGAACATGGCGCCGATCGTGTAGTCGTCCAGCCCGTAGTTCGGCCCGCCGAGGAAGATCGAGGCCGGCTGCTCCATCAGTGCAGCGCGCCCCTCGCGGTCCTCGGCCGTGGGGTAGACCGTGCTGAGCGCGGTGACGAAGTAGGCGTACAGCGCGAGCAGCGAGACGGTCCAGACGGTCAGCCGCACCCGGTCGCGCCGCAGCATGAACCGGGTCAGGTGCCAGGTGCCGGCGAAGGAGGTCAGAGGAGTACGCCGGGAGAGGGCCGGAGCGAGGGTGCTCATCGTGCGTCCTCCGTCTCGATGACGTCGCCGTAGTGCCGCATGAAGAGCTCCTCGAGCGACGGCGGCGTGATGGTCAGGCCGCGTACGTCGAGGTCGGTCAGGGTCTTGAGCACGTCACCGACGGCGTGGTTGTCCACGTCGAAGGCGACCCGGGTGCCGGCACCGTTCTGGCTGGTCACCAGGTCGTTGACGGCCTCGAGGCTGCCCAGCGGGGACGGGTCGCCGCCGACGGTGGCGACCACGGAGGAGCGGGTCAGGTGGCGCAGCTCGTCGAGCGTGCCGGACTCGACCGCGACCCCGGCACGGATGATCGTGACGGTGTCGCAGACCTTCTCGACCTCGCTGAGGATGTGGCTGGAGAGCAGCACCGATGAGCCCGCGGCCTTGGCCTCCCGGGCGTACTCCGTGAAGACGGCCTCCATCAGCGGGTCGAGGCCGGAGGTCGGCTCGTCGAAGATGTAGAGCTCGGACTCGTCGAGGAACGCCGCGACGAGAGCGACCTTCTGCCGGTTGCCCTTGGAGTAGGTGCGCGCCTTCTTGGTCGGGTCGAGCTGGAACCGCTCGAGCAGCTCGGCCCGGCGTGCCTTGCGCTTGGCCTTGTCGCCGCCCGGCTTGAGACGGGTGAGGTAGTCGATGCACTCGCCGCCGGTGAGGTTGGGCCACAGCGAGACGTCGCCGGGGACGTACGAGATCCGCTTGTGCAGCTCGACGGCGTCGCTCCAGACGTCACCGCCGAAGAGGCGGGCGGTGCCGGCGTCGGCGCGCAGCAGGCCGAGCAGGACCTTGATGGTAGTGGACTTGCCGGCGCCGTTGGGGCCGAGGAACCCGGCCACCTGGCCGGGCTCGACGGTCAGGTCGAGGCCGTCGAGGGCCTTGAAGGAACCGTAGGACTTGTGCAGGCCCGCGATCTCGACCGCGGGGGTGTTGTCGGACATGGGAACTCGCTTCCGCGTTGGGAGGATTGGAGGACGTGTGCCGACGGGCCTGGCGTCACTCGGACGGGGGCTCCGCGGCGGCGTCCTGCGGCGGGTCCGGGACGTAGAGCAGGTATTCGTCGAGCATCCGGCGGGTGGTGAAGACGCCCTGGGTGTAGAGCTCGATCATCGGGAGATAGCTCGTTGCCAGGAAGCCGCGCACGATGCCGCTGATGTCGCTGGGATCCTCTGACGGGTTGAGCGTCATCTCGAGCATGAGCGAGCCGAGGGCCGAGAGGACCAGATAGCGGGCCCTGGCCGTCTCGTCGAGGCTGGGTTTGATCAGCCCGGCTTCGATGCCGTGCTTGGTGTAGCCGACCGCATCCTCGATCATCTGCTCGATGAAGGTGCGGCCGACGGGGCCGCCGTCCTGCAGGGAGCGGAGGACGTAGCCGAGCATCGGTGCGTACTCGTCTGCGGCGGCGAACCTGTGCAGGATGCCCTGGCCCGAGGCCAGCTCGTCGATCGTCTCGTTCTTCGCTCCCCGGATCTCGGCGAGGACCCGCTCGTCGCACTCGGCGTGGAGCTCGTCCTTGGAGCCGAAGTGGTGGATCACCAGGGCAGCGCTCACCCCGGCATCGGTGGCGATGGAGCGGATCGAGGCGCCGAACCCGTCACGCGCGAACCGCAGCACCGCCGCGTCGCGGATTCGCTCGCGGGTGCTCTGGTCGGCCGGGGCTGAACGCATGTTCAATGCTAAACACGTGTTCAGCCCCGACGCAAGGGGTTACCCGATCAATTGATGGTCCAGCGGAAGTCGACAGCGATGGGGAAGTGGTCGGAGAGCATCAGGCCGCTGCCGTCCTCGCGGAAGTCAGCGTCCAGGTTGCGGTAGGAGATCGCGCTCAGATCGACGCCGCCCCCGTCGCGGTAGAGCACCTTGTCGACGACCTCGCACGCCACGCCGGGGTTCACCTCTGGGCACCCCAGGGCCGGGCTGCCGCGGTCGGGCTCATCCCCGTTGCGTACGAGCTCCACCCAGGCATCGGTGAGACCGTTCGCCGCGGCGAAGTCGGAGATCCGGTCGCCCTCGCGGGTGTAGCGCGTGTTGGTGTCGCCCATGACCAGGACGGCGCTGCCGGCGGAGTGCTCGGAGAGGTACGCCGTGAGCTGCTCGAGGTTGCCCCGGCGAGCGGCCTCGTCCAAGCGGCCGTCGCCCGCGTCGGCGTGCAGGTTGTAGACCTCGACCCAGGCGTCCGGGGCGATCTGGGCACGGTGGAAGGTGAACCCCTTGGGTGTCAGGCAGTCGGCCGAGCCGATCCAGCAGTGTTTCCACGTGACACGGTCGAGCGCGTCGTACGGCTGGTGGTGCAGGCTGTTCAGCCCGCTCCCGAACGGCACGCCACCTGAGGTCGGCGTGCGATGGGCGTGCACGTCGGTCTCGTAGAGATAGGCGTGGTAGTTGAAGTCCTCCTGGACGTTGACGATGTCGAACCCGGCGATCCGCCGGCCGATCTCGTTGGTCGCGCTCTTGCGGGGCGTCGGGGCGCTGGAGATGGCTTCGGGGAGACCGGCGATGTTGTACGTCAGTGCGCTGAAGCTCCCGTCCTGGGCCTGCGCCGGGGCGGCGCCGAGAACGGGTAGGGCGGTGGCGAGCGACATGGTCGCGACGGCGAGGAGGCGGTTGATCTGAGGCACGAGAAACTCCGATCGACAGTGTGGGGTGCTGCCGGAGCCGGCAGCGCCGAGCCACCCCATCGTGGCGGACGTCGCCGCAGGTGTCCTCGGATCGGCGCGAGTCAGCCTGCGTAACGAGCAGCCCGTGCCGCCGGGGCGCCCGGGCCGGCGGCGAGGAGCGCCAACAGCTCGTCTTCCAGGACCGTGCCGACCCGGCGGCAGAACGTCTCCGGTTCGTCGGCGGCGTCAGGCGTCTCTGCGACGATCCGGTCGACCACGCCGATCTGCTGGAGGTCGACCGCCAGGACTCGCTGCGCCTCGGCCATCTCGGCAGCATGGTCAGAGTCGCCGTACACGATCGCGCTCGCGCCCTCGGGCGGGAGCGGCGAGAGCCAGGCGTGCTGGGCGGCGACCACCCGGTCGGCGGGGAGGAAGGCGAGCGCGCCACCGCCGTTGCCCTCGCCGAGCATCAGGCTGAGCGTCGGGGCCTCGACGTTGACGAGCGCTCCCAGCGTACGTGCGATCTCGCCGGCGATGCCGCCGTTCTCCGCCTCCGGGGACAGGGCGGCGCCGGGGGTGTCGATGACGGTGACGACGGGGAGTCCGAGTCCGGTGGCGAGCTTCATCCCACGCTGTGCCTCGCGCAGTCCCTCCGGGCCGAGCGGCTGATGTGCCTGCTCGCGGCGGTCCTGGGCCAGCACCAGGCACGGCGCCGTCCCGAACCGGGCCAGCGCGATGATCAGGCCCGGATCGCGCTCGCCCTGCCCGGTGCCGTTGAGAGGTACGACGTCCGAGGCGGCGATCCGGAGCAGTGCTCGCGCCCCTGGCCGGTCGGTCCGTCGGGACCGCGTGATCGCGTTCCAGGTGTCGATCGCCGAGAAGTCACCGGCGCCGGCCGAAGCGTCACCGGCGCCGGCCGAAGCGTCACTCCCGTCGGCCGAAGCGTCACTTGCTGACGCCTCGGCCGACGTACGTGACGCCTCGGCCGACGTACCTGACGCCTCGGCTGGGCGAAGTGACAGGATCCCCAGGACGCGGTCGACGAGCCCGGCGAGCTCGCCGGGAGGTACGACGCCGTCGACGAGGCCGTGCGCGAACAGGTTCTCGGCGACCTGGACCCCCGAGGGGAAGGGTCGTCCGTTGAGCACTTCGTAGACCTTCGGTCCCAGGAAGCCCAGGAGTGCCTCGGGCTCGGCGACGGTGACGTGGCCCAGGGATCCCCAGGAGGCCATCACGCCGCCGGTGGTGGGATGGCGCAGGTAGACGAGGTAGGGGAGGCCGGCCGCCTTGTGCCGGGTGACCGCCTCGGCGATGCGCACCATCTGTACGAATGCCGGCGTGCCTTCCTGCATCCGGGTCCCGCCCGACGCCGGCCCGGCCAGCAGCGGCAGCCCTTCCTGGGTCGCCCGTTCCACGGCAGCGATCAGCCGATCGGCCGACGCGCGTCCGATCGAACCGGCGAGGAACCGGAACTCCGAGAGCACCACCGCCACCCGCCGGCCGGCGATCCGGGCCTCTCCGGTGACCACCGACTCATCGGTTCCGGCCCGCTCGCGAGCGCGAGCCAGGTCGGCGGCGTACGCCTCGGGGAGCTCGCCGTGGACGGGCGGCGTGTCCCAGGACGTCCAGGTGTCCGGGTCGAGGACGAGGTCGATCAGCTCAGCGGAGGTCAGGCCCATGGATCGGACGATACTCAAGAATTGGCTCAGTGGCTGAGCCAGTCTCAGGGAGCAACACCAAATGCGTTAGTCTATTAAGTAAGTACACAAACGCAAGGAGGCTGGAATGAGCGCCCCCACGAGCCCCGAGCTCCTCTGGTACCTGCCCAACTTCGTCGAGACCGGCCATCGCGGCGATACCGCGTCGCCGGAGGACGGCTACGGCACCCTCGACTACCAGGTCGGCCTCGCCGAGGCCGTCGAGGACGCCGGGTGGACCGGTGCGCTGCTCGGCACCAGTTGGGGGAGGCCCGACACCTTCACCGTCGCGACGGCCCTGGCCGCGCGCACCACGACCTTCGAACCGCTCATCGCGATCCGCCCGGGCTACTGGCGCCCGGCAAACTTCGCCACCTCCGCCGCCACCCTCGACCAGCTCAGCCGCGGCCGGGTGCGGGTCAACATCGTCTCCGGCCAGGACAACCTGGCTGCCTACGGCGACCGCGAGGACTCGCGTGCGGCCCGCTATGCGCGGACCAAGGAATTCATGCGGCTGGTGCGGCGACTGTGGACCGAGGAGGACGTCACGTTCGACGGCGACCACTTCCAGGTCACCGGCTCCACGATCACCCCGCACCCGTACGCCGCCGACGGCCGTCCCCACCCCAGGCTCTACTTCGGCGGCGCGTCTCCGGATGCGGAGGCGGTGGCCGCGACCGAGGCCGACGTCCAGCTCTTCTGGGGCGAGCCGCTGGACGGCATCGCGGAGCGGGTCGAGCGCCTGCAAGGCCTCGAGCAGTCGCTGGGCCGCGACCTGGCGCCGCTCGAGTTCGGGCTGAGGATCACCACGCTGATCCGCGACACCCGCGAGGATGCCTGGCGCGACGCCGAGGAGAAGGTTCGCCGGATGGCGGACTCGGTCGGGGACCGCGAGTTCCGGCGTGCAGGGCGGGCGGCGGTCGGACAGGGCCGCCTCCTCGACCTCGCCGACCGTGGCGACGTGCTCGACGAGTGCCTCTACACCGCTCCCGGGAAGTACGGCGGTGGCGGCGCCGGAACCACCTGGCTGGTCGGCTCCGCGGACGACGTCGCCGCCGCGCTGAGCCGCTACCAGGAGCTCGGCGTGACCCACTTCGTGCTCTCGGACACGCCCTACCGGACCGAGGTCGCTCGCGTCGGCGAGGCGCTGATCCCGAGGCTCCGTGAGTCGAGCCAGGTCGCGTTAACGGGCCCAAACGGCGTACGTCGGGCGTAGTCAACCGGAAAGACGCGGTGCTGACCTGGGAAAACCGTTGGTAGGTGGAGGGTGTTCGCTCTATTCTGGTAGCACCCGGTTTCGCAGCCGGGTGCGACCACTTGACCTTTTGAAGGACCCACCATGAGCACGCAGCACTCGACGACCACCACCGCCCCGGCGGCCTGGTCGCTGACCGCTGCGCACGAGCGCGACCCTCATGCTCGCGGGAGCCGACAGTGACCTGGGTGCATAGCTGCACCGGATCACTCCGGGCCGCTCCTGCGAGACATGTCCGTCTCGCCGGGGCGGCCCCCTTTTTGTTTCAGTCCAGTGTTTCCACCCGATCTCTATCCGACTCTCCTGGGAGGTAACCGAGCATGACCACGACCATGGGCGCCGTGACCCTGTACAACGCCTCCTTCGAGCCGCTCGGGAGGGTCTCGTTCAAGCACGCCGTGCGGATGCTGTTCCGCGAGGTGGCGGTGGTTCACGAGCAACAGGGCGACAAGATGATCGGGCCACATCCGTGGCCCAAGGCGGTGCGGCTGGTCCGCTACATCGCCATGCACTGGATGTATCGCCCGGCCGGCTACTCCCGCGAGGGAGTGCTCAAGCGCGACCAGCATCGTTGTGCGTACTGCGGTGGCCAGGCCCGCACCATCGACCATCTGCTGCCACAGTCACGCGGCGGCAGGTGGACGTGGATGAACACCGTGGCGGCGTGCGGGAAGTGCAACGGCCGCAAGGGCAACCGCACCCCCGAGGAGGCCCATATGGCCCTCCGTGTCACTCCGTACGTCCCGACACGTGCCCAGCTCGCCGCCATCGCCTGACCCGCCGAAAGGTCAGTTTCTGCCCCCGAGGAGTCGATTTCTGGCCGCGAGGCGTCATTTTCTGGTGCCGATCGGTCCAAGAACTGACGTCTCGCTGTCAGAAACTGACCTTTCGGCGTCAGAAAATGACGCGTCGACTTGACTCACCATTAATAAGTACGATGGACTAACAAACATGTCGAAGGCGAGGCGGCGCACGTTGCGGCCGATCGGGAAATTGCTGCAGGAGGATGCGCGGCGTCATCACCGTTCATTGGTGCTCCAGCACCTCTTCGCGGTGGGTCCCGCGAGCCGCGCCGATCTGGCTCGAGCCTCCGGTCTGACCCGGGCGACGGTCTCCGACCTGGTCGGCAGCCTGCTCGAGGACGGGCTCGTCGAGGAGCTCGGTGCGCCGGTGGAGAGTCGGGTCGGGAAGCCGCCGATGCTGGTCGGTCTGGCGGCCGACGCGACCCACATCGTGACCATCGATGTCTCCGGGGACGACCAGGTCGCCGGAGCAGTGCTCAACCTGACCGGTGACGTCGTCCGCCGCACCACCAGGTGCCGGGAGGGACGCACCGGAAGCGAGGCAGTGCGCCTCGTGACCGCCCTGGTCAGCGAGCTGATCGCCAGCTCCGCCCGGCCGATCCTCGGCATCGGGATCGGCAGCCCCGGTGTCGTCGCGGCCGACGGCACGGTGGTCGACGCACCCAACCTCGGCTGGGCCGATGTCGCTTTGGCGGAGCACGTGCGCCGCGAGACCGGCCGGCCGACGTACGTCGCCAACGACGCCAATACGGCGGTGCTGGGGGAGTACACCTTCGGCCAGTCCGGCGACGGCGGTCTGATGCTCATCCGGGTCGGCACCGGTGTCGGTGCGGGGCTCGTGCTCGAGGGGGCGCTGCTCCACGGGTTCGTCGACGCCGCCGGTGAGGTCGGGCACGTGACGGTCGACCCCGGAGGCGCGCTGTGCGCGTGCGGCCGCTCGGGCTGTCTGGAGACCTTCCTCGCGGTGCCGCGCCTGCGGGAGCGCCTCGAGACAGGCCACGACGATGCGCTCGTGGAAGCCGGCGAACATCTTGGAAAGGCATTGGCGCCCGTGGTGGGAACCCTCAACCTGCACGAGCTGGTCCTCTCCGGGCCCGCTGATCTCCTCGACGGACCGCTGCGGGAGACCGCCGACCGGATCATCCGCGAGCGGACGATGCCGGTCAGCGGCGAGCCGCTGGAGTTCCGTACGTCAACGCTCGGCGAGGACGTCGTCATCGTCGGTGCCGCGGTGCTCGTCCTCGCCGGCGAGCTGGGAGTGTCGTGATGCCGCCCTCATCAGCGGTCGAGACCCTGGCGTTGCGGGTCCAGGTGTCCGCCTTCGCAGGCGCCACGCTGCCGGCCGACCACGCCGACCTCCTTCGCGAGGGCCTGGGTGGGATCTGCCTCTTCGGCTCCAACACCGAGGCCGGTGAGGAGTCCGTACGCAGCCTGGCGGCCGAGATCCGCTCCGCCTCCGCCGCGGGCGGCTGGGCCCCGGTGATCACCATCGACGAGGAGGGCGGGGATGTCACCCGGTTGGAGGCGCTGACCGGCTCCTCTGTGCTCGGCGCTGCCGCCCTGGGTGCTGCCGACGACCTGGCGTTGACCGAGGAGACCGGCCAGGCCGTCGGATCTCGGCTGGCGTGGGCAGGCATCAACCTCGACCTGGCACCCGTCGCGGACGTGAACTCCAACCCCGACAACCCGGTGATCGCGACCCGGTCGTTCTCCCACGACGCCGGCGTCGCCGCCAAGCATGTCGCCGCCTGGGTGCGCGGCTTGCAGACGGCCGGCGTCGCCGCCTGCGTCAAGCACTTCCCCGGTCACGGTGACACCGGCCAGGACAGCCACGTCGCCCTCCCCGTTCTCGACGTCTCCCTCGACACCCTGCGAGATCGCGAGCTGGTCCCGTTCCTGGCGGCGGCCGAGGCCGGAGTCGCCTCGGTGATGACCTCCCACATCGTCGTACCGGCCCTGGACCCCGAGCTTCCCGGCACGCTGTCGGCGCCGGTGCTGGGGCTGCTGCGCGAGCTGGGCTACGACGGGCCGATCGTCTCCGACGCCCTCGACATGGCCGGAGCCTCGGCTCAGCGGGGGATCCCGGCTGCTGCGGTGCTCTCGCTCGCGGCTGGAGCCGATCTGCTCGTCCTCGGTCCCGACAAGCCCGCATCGCTGGTCCGCGACACGGCCGCCGCGATCGTGGCCGCGGTCGAGTCCGGTGAGCTGCCGCTGGAGCGGCTCCAGGATGCTGTCGCACGTGTCGACCGGCTGCTCGCCGACTTCCCCGGAACACAGCAGCACCCCGAGACCGATCCCCGGTTCGAGCAGCGCTCGATCGAGGGTGCCCGCCGTGCGCTCGCGACGGCGAGCGACCTCGCCGAGATCCCGGACCTCACCGGCGCCCGGGTGGTGACCATCGACACCGAGGCGAACATCGCCGTCGGCGACGTCCCCTGGGGCCTTCCACCGGACGTCGTCCTGCGCCCGGGCGAGCCGCTCCCGGATCTCCCTGACGCACCCCTCATCGTCCAGGTACGCGACGCCCATCGGCGTCCCGACGTCGGCCGGACCGTCGCACAGCTCCGCAGCGCCGCGGTGCTGGTCGAGTGGGGGTGGCCCGGGGCGTACGACGGACAAGGCTTGCCGCGGCTGTGCCCGCAGGGCTTCTCCCTGCCGGGCGTGACCGCCGTGACCGAGATGCTGCAACGATCGGGCTGGGACCCGACGACTGGCTCAGGACAACGCCGGTGAACGGCGCACGGGTCGGTCTCGACATCGGCGGGACCAAGGTCCACGGGATCGCGATCGGACCGGACGGTGCGGTGCTGGCCGAGGACCGTGCCGCCACCACCCCGGGCGCCGAGGGCGTCGTGAAGAGCGCGGCCGCAGTGGTCGCGAGCCTGCGCGATGCGCTCGACGACAGCGAGATCAGCTCGATCGGAGTCGGTATCCCGGGCATCGTCGACACCCGCGCGGGAACCGTGAAGCATGCTGTCAACGTGGGCCTCGACGGCAACGCCTTCCCGCTCGCGGCGCTTCTCGGCGCACGGACGGGCGCGGTCGTCACGCTCGAGAACGACACCAACGCGGCCACGCTCGGCGCACACGCGGTCGAGGACGTCGACGACCTGGTCTACCTCTCGCTCGGCACCGGCCTGGCCGCCGGCCTCTACCTCGGTGGAGCCCTGCGCCGAGGTTTCCACGGCGCCGCCGGGGAGGTCGGGCATCTCCCGGTCGACCCGGAGGGCCCGGTCTGCGGCTGCGGGCAGCGTGGCTGTCTCGAGCTGGTCGCCTCGGGAGCCGCGATCGCGGCCGCCTGGCCGACCGCCACCGGTCACCCCGCTGCCGCGCTCTTCGCGGCGGCGACCGCGGGCGATCCGGCAGCCGTCGCGGTGCGTGACCGCTTCGCCGACGGCGTCGCCGCGGCCGTACGCGCTCTCGCCCTTGCCGTCGACCCCGAACGTGTCGTCATCGGTGGCGGCGTGGCCGCGGTCGGCGAGCCGCTGCGCGAGGCGATCGCGGACGCGCTCATCAGGCAGACCCAGACCTCGCCCTTCCTCTCCTCCCTCGAGCTCGCCTTGCGACTGAGGGTCGTCTCCGCCGCTCCGGTCGCCGCCATCGGTGCCGCCCTGATCACTCCGACGAAGGACTGACATGGAAGTAGTTGTCCTCGACACCCCGGCCGAGGTGGCGTCCCTCGCCGCCGACACCATCGAAGACGTCGTACGCAGCGGCGCCTCCGCCGGCACTCCGGCGGTGCTCGGCCTGGCCACCGGTTCGACACCGCTGGCGACGTACGACGAGCTCATCCGGCGTGCCCGAGACGGCCGCGGACCGTCCTACGACGGCGTGGAGACGTTCAACCTGGACGAGTACGTCGGCCTGCCCGACGGGCACGAGCAGTCCTATCTGGCGACCATCCGGCGCGAGTTCACCGACGCGATCGGGATCCCGCCCGAGCGGGTCCACGGACCCGACCCGACCGCGGAGACCCTGCCGACGGCGGGGGAGCGCTACGAGGCGGCGATCGTGGCCGCGGGCGGCATCGAGGTGCAGATCCTCGGCATCGGCTCCGACGGCCACCTGGCCTTCAACGAGCCCGGCTCGTCGCTGGCCTCGCTGACCCGGATCAAGACGCTCACGGCGACGACCCGCAAGGACAACGCGCGCTTCTTCGGCTCACCGGACGCGGTGCCGCGCCACGTCCTCACCCAGGGACTCGGCACCATCACGAGGGCCGGTCATCTGCTGATGCTCGCCACAGGGGAGGGCAAGGCCGAGGCCGTCGCTGCCGCGGTCGAGGGGCCGGTCTCGGCGACCTGCCCGGCCTCGGTCCTCCAGCTCCACCCCCACGTCTCCGTGCTGCTCGACGAGGCCGCGGCCTCCCGCCTCGTACGCCTCGACTATTACCGCGAGGTCTACGCCGGAAAGCCGGACTGGCAAGGCCTCTGAGACTGGATCAGAGCGCCTCACGAAGTCGCTCGGCGGCGGTCTCCGGCGGGATGTCGTTGACCCAGAGCGCGACGCCGGACTCGATACCGGCCAGATACTTCAGCCGCCCCGGCGCCCGCCGGATGGTGAAGATCTCGGCGGCCAGGTGCCAGGTGTCCTCACGGCCGGTCGGGGCCTGCTGCCAGCCGGCGATGTAGGGCACCGGGCCGGCGTCGTCGAGCCCGTCCATCCGTCGCAGGCACTCCTGGTAGAGCGCGGCGAGGTCGTCCATCTCGTCGGCGGTCAGACCGGGAAGCGAGCCCACGTGGCGCCGCGGCACGACGCGGATCTCGTAGGGCCAGCGGCCGGCATAGGGGACGTACGCCACGAACGTCCCGTTCTCGGCCACCACCCGCGTTCCGTCGGCGATCTCGTCGGCGAGCACCGCACACTGCAGGCACTCGCCGGTCGCCTCGCGATGGGCGTCGGCGGCGTTCACCAGGGACTCGATCCGCGGCGGCAGCACCGGCATGGCGTAGATCTGCCCGTGCGGGTGCTGCAGCGTCACCCCGATCTCCTCGCCGCGGTTCTCGAAGCAGAAGACGTACGCCACCTCCGGCATCGCCGTCAGCTGCTCGGTGCGGTGGGCGAGCGCCGCGAGCACCGTCCGCACCCGCTCGGGAGGCAGGTCGACGAAGCTCTGCTCGTGGTCGCTGGTGAAGCAGACCACCTCGCACCGGCCACGCCCCGGCTGGGAGACGAAGGGCTCCCCGGTCGCCTCGCCGACCGCGACCGTCGAGAGCGCCGGGAACCGGTTCTCGAAGGCCACCACGTCATAGCTCTCGGCCGGGATCTCGGTGAGCCGCCCGTCGACCGACGGGCACAGCGGGCACTCGTTCGACGGCGGCTTGAACGTACGTGTCTGCCGGTGTCCCGCCACCGCCGTCCAGGTCGCGGTCAGCCGGTCCCAGCGCAGCTGCGACCCGCCGGCTCGCGGCTCCAGGGGCCGCTCGTCGTGCACCGACCGCAGCGTCGGCTGCTCGTCGAAGAACCAGATCTCGCGTCCGTCCGCCAGCTTCGCTGAGGTGGCCACGGGGTCGGTCGGCGCTGGGATGTTCGGCATGCGTCGATTATCTCCCGCCGGACTTCGGCCGCGACGACCGGATGCCGTCCCTGGCGGTAGAGGCGCGGAGCCGCGCCCGCGTTGCAACACTACATAGATCTAGGTAGTGTTGCAGATATGAAGGAGACGCGAGTGCCGATGACGGCTGCCTCCCGGATGGGTGTGTCTGCGCTGGCGGCCAAGAGCGCGGAGGGTCGAGTCGTCCTGACCAGTCATGGTCGAGCAGTGGCCGTGATCGGTTCGGCGGAGCATCTCGACGCCGATCTCCGTGCGCTGCGAGAGGCGACGGCTCGAGTCCTCGACGCGGCGGCCGACATCGTCTCCTCGCGTGGTGAGATGCTGTCGCTGGAGGAGACCTGCCTTCGGCTCGGGGTCGATGTGGGCCGGGTCCGTGAGCGGGCCGTCGCACGTCGTGACGTGGCCTGACCGCAGTGCGCGCAGGAGAGAGGTTTCCTGACGACCAGGCGTACGTCGAGTTCAACGATGCTTTCGTCGAGTCTCTCGAGCCGCTGACCGTAGCGCAACGCGAGTCTCTCCTGGCCGACGTCGTCGCTCTGTGCCGCAACCCGGCCGGGGCCCACCCGCTCAGCAACAGGGGCGGACAGAAGCTCGCGGGATGGAACACGCTGGACGTACTCCAGAAGGAGTACCGGGTGGTCTTCGCCAGCCGGATCGACATGGTCGACGGGGCTCCGGTCGGGATGATCGAGGTCCTGGTCGCGGGCCCGCGCAGAGCGGAAGCGGCGTACGACATGGCAGCTGCCCTAGTTCGCAGCGGGCGGATCGACCCGGATCTGATGACCGAGGTCTGGGAAGTGCTCGCGCTGGTCGAGGTGGTCGCGGAGGACGTCGGGCTCGACGGCTGGGACTACCGTCCCGAGCCAGCGCCACCCGGCATGATCAAGGCCGCTGTCGTGGCCGGGATCCTCGACGAGGCGACGGCGACGAACCTGTCCAAGGACGAGCTCGAGGCCGCGATGACCCATGGCTGGGACGCATCCGGCAACCCAGACCCGGTCGCCGCCCTCGGCGCGGCGATGCGACGTGCTCGCGCAGGCGTCGATCCGCTCGATCTGACCCGAATCATGTCAGGGCGCCGCGAACCACGCTGTGGTGCCATCCTCAAGCGTGCGAAGCGACCCTGCATCCGACGCGAGGGGCATCCCGGGCCGCACCGATCCAACTAGCTACTTCGACACGCAGGCCTGGGCGGCACCCTGGGAGACGTTGCCGTTCTCACCCAGCGAGCGGACCTGGATGCAGACCTTGCTGGCATCACCGAGGCGTACGACCGCCTTGGGGCGGTTCACGTTCCCGCTGGTGGAGTTGTCGCCGACCCACTTGTAGCCGGTGGCTCCGGGGACGCCGGACCAGGTGAAGACGGCGCGGTTGCCGTTGAGCGTGCCCTTCACCTTGCCCGGAGCGGCGGGCCCGGTGACGCCGGGGAGGTCGGTCTCGACGGGCGGTGGCGGGACCTCGTCGGGCTTCTCGTCCTCGCCACCACGAGAGAGCATGATGCCGATGGTGGCGGCGACGAGGAAGAGGATGACGACGCCGATGATCGCCGGCGTCTTGCTGCGGGTCTCGGCGGGTCGCGCGCCGGTGAGGACGGACGGGCCCTCCTCGGTACGCGGGTAGCTGAACCGGGTGCGGTCGCCGGAGGCCGACCCGGCATCCGCCACCGGCGCCGATGCGAGCGAGGCCGGCGGCTGGGAGATCGGTGCCTGCGCGATCACCTGGGACGGCGGCTTGAGCTCGGTGGCCTTCTCCATCTCCGGGTCGGAGGGCGGGGCGGGGAGATGCGCGCGCCCGGAGCCCGTGGTCGGACCCTCACCTCGCGCGGCCGGGATGTCGGGAACGACCGGGATCGACCCGGTGCCGCCGGTATCGCGGTCGAGAACCTGCACCTCGGTGCGGCCCAGCCGCAGCTCCTGCTCGATCCGCTGGAAGTGGCGGGCGAGGTCGAGGACCGTCCGCGGGCGGTAGGTCGGGTCCTTCGCCATCGCCTGTTGCAGGACCCGGTCCAGTGACGGAGGTACGTCGGGCCGCCCGGTCGAGGGCGGAGCCGTGTGCAGGATGCGGGAGAAGACGGCGCGGTCGGAGTTATTGCCGCGCTCTGCGAACGGCGAGCGGCCGACGAGCAGGTGCCACACGGTCGCGGCCAGCGAGTAGACGTCGGAGGCGACCGAGCCGTTGGAGGCGGAGGTGAGGACCTCGGGCGGCGACCAGGGCAGCGAGACGCCGATGTCACCCTCGTCGTCGCGGGGTCGGCCGGCGATGCCGAAGTCGGCGAGACCCGGCACGTCGTAGCGGGAGAGCAGGATGTTGGACGGCTTGATGTCGCGGTGGATGATCCCGGCGCGGTGGGCGGTCTCGACCGCCGAGGCCATCTGGATCCCGAAGCGCAGCGCGTCCTGCACCTTCATCGGGTTGTTGCGTACCCGGGCGCCGAGGTCGGCGTTGGGGTAGTAGCCCATCACCAGGTAGGGGCGGCCGTCCGGCGTCTCGCCGGCGCTGTGCACCGGCACGATGAACGGATGCTCGGCCAGCTCGGCCATCACCGCCGCCTCCGCGGCGAACTGCGCCCGCTGGGCCTCGGCGAGGTCGGCGGACCGCATCAGCTTGACCGCGACCCGGACCTTCGGGTGGTGACGTTCGTAGAGGTAGACGTCGGCGAAGCCGCCCGAGCCGAGCCGGCCCAGGCAGGTCATCCCGGGGAGCTCGGGCCCGAGCTCAGGAGGCTGGTTCACCCGAGTACCTCGTACGTCAGGTTGATCGAGCCGGCGAGGCTCACCACGGAGCCGGGCTCCATGGCGTACTCCTCCATCGGCCGCATCTGCTGCGGCCGTCCACCGGGCAGGGTCAGGTAGGACCCGTTGGCGGAGCCGAGGTCGCGGACGAGCACCTGCCACTCCTCGAGCCGCACCTCGGTGTGCAGCCGGCTGATGTCGGGCAGCATCACCTTCACCAGATGCGGAGGTACGCCGCCGGCCCCCGTGTTGCCGCCGGCATCCGCCCGCGGCGACCGCCCGAAGACCGCACCCCGGTCCAGGACGACGATCCGGCCGTCGTCCAGCTTGAGCTGGCCCAGCGCGGGGCGCGGGACCGAGACCGGCTGCTGATGGGGAGGCAGCGCCAGCCGGCAGATTCGACAGGTCGGGGAATAGGGCGGCGACGCGTGCCCCTGCGGGCAGTAGACCGCCCACACCGTGGGGCCGCCCGCGGGTGGGACCGGCGTCGGGGTCGGGGTGTTGCGGACGCGGGTCGCCATGTCGTTGGGCGGGTATGCCACCGGGGCCGGCGCGGGCGGGTGCATCGGCGGTGCGCTCTGCGGAGGCATGGCCGGGGGCGCGGGCTGCCGGTCGGGCGGCCCCCACGCAGGTTGGTCGGACTTCTTGGCCCCCTTCTTGCGCCACGGAAGGCCGTCGATGATGCCCTTCTTGGGCTCCGGCGCGGGCTGCTGCGGCGACATCGGAGGCGGCGGCACCGCGGCCGGGGGAGGGCTCGGGAACGAGGGGGCGCTCGGCATCGGCCCCGGCGCCGCAGGCGGCGCGACGGGAGGCGCGGCCGGCGGCGGAGAGGCAGCCAGGTCCGAACGCCGGATGGTGTGGTCCAGCGGCGCCATCGCCGCGTCCATCTGGGCCTGTGCGCCGAGGTCGGGGTCGAAGACGACGTCGAGCGAGCGTGCATGGGCGGTGTCGACCAGCGGCTGGTCCTCCTCCATGCCTCCCCAGGCGCCGTTGGCGAGCTCGGCGCGCTCGGGGACGGCAGCGAAGTGGCCGTCGGCCCACTTGCCGGAGACGTCGATGCCGTCGACGAAGACCGGCACCTCGTTGACGACAGCGGTCACCTTGGCCGGCGAACGTACGGCGTAACGCACCCGCGGGCCCTCGCGGCCGACGATCGCGAAGCCCGGAGCGCGCGGCCCGTCGGCGGAGAGCAGCCCGGCGATCGCATCGACAGGTCGGGGGTCGGCCAGGGCGGCCTGGACGCCGCCGACCCGCGGGTCACCGGGGCCCAGCTGGACCAGTGCCCAGCACCGGTCGCCCTGCAACGCGAGCCAGTGCCCGACACAGTAGGTAGCGGTATCACTCATAAGACGACGTGATGTCCCCTGAAGGTCGGGCAGGGTCCGTAGGAGCAGTGAAGAGCGATGGCGGAGGTGTCACGAGTACCACAGTGACATTGTCGCGCCCACCCGATGCAACCGCAGCGTCCACCAGTCTTTGGGCCAGGTTGTCGATGCTTCCGCCGACTCCGAGCGTCCTGGAAACGATCTCGTGGATCTCGTGGTCCTCGAGCTCGCCGGTGAGGCCGTCGGAGCAGAGCAGGAAGATGTCGTCGGGCGCCACGGCCATCAGCCAGGTGTCCGCCTCCGGCGACGGGAAGGTGCCGAGCGATCGGGTGATGACGTTGCGCAACGGATGGACGCGGGCCTCCGCGGCGGTGATCATTCCCGCCTCGACCATGGCGGCGACCTCTGAATGGTCGATGCTCACCTGCGTCACGCCCGCCGGTGAGAGCCGGTAGACGCGCGAGTCGCCGACGTTGAACACCAGCCAGTGGGGCGCGCCCTGCGACTCCACGAGCGCCACCCCGGTCAAGGTGGTGCCCATGCCCTGCTTCTCGGCGCTGCGGGTCGCCTCCGCGGTGATCGCGGAGTTGGCGGCGTGAACGGCGTCGAGGATGTCCTCGGGGACCGGGCAGACGGACGCGAAGCGGCTCTGGAAGGTCTCGACCGCGAGCGCGCTGGCGACGTCACCACTGGCATGACCGCCCATCCCGTCGGCGACGACGGCCACTGCGGGCAGCATGACGAACGAGTCCTCGTTCACCTCGCGGACCCGGCCGACATCAGTCGCCCCCGCGGCACGCAGGGCTGGGTATGCGGTCATGCTGTTCCTTTGTGGTGCCAGTGATCGGGACATCTCGGTCAGGATGCGAAATAGTGGTGCTGGGAGCGGACACTTTAGAACATCCCGTACGGTATCGGTGAGCGTGTTCACTGAGCCGTGTGCCACGTTTGGCTCATTCGTGTGGCTTCAACCCCGACGCGCGCCTAGAGTAAGCCCGGCTTTTTGCGTCGACCGGCTGATTTGCATGGAAGGACCTGGGGAGAGTCTTGGTGGCACGTTTCGGGATGGCGCCCGGTTGGATGCGGCGTCACCGCACCTCCATCGCCTCCTGGGCTGCGCTTGCGGTCGTTGCCAGCGGGCTGACCGTCTATGCCATCCAGTCGACGGGCTACCCGGTGCACAAGGCCGACCTCGACGACGGCGGCATCTGGGTGACCAACCAGTCCTGGGGCACCTTGGGCAGGCAGAACCGCCCCGTGGCGCAGCTCGACGGTGTCGTCTGGGCGGGCAACGAGACCGGGTCCAGGTCCGAGCGCAACGGGCTCGACGTGGTGCAGAACGGCATCGCCGTGGCCTCCATCGACCGCGACGCGCGCACGGTCACGCCGGTCAACACCAAGCTCGCCGAGGGGCTCGACGACGACGCGGTGACCGTCAAGGACAGCCGGGTGGTGATGGGCGGCAACACGATCGGTGTCGCCGAGCAGAAGACCGGCAAGGTCTGGCTCACCTCCGTCGACCCGGCCACCGGTGTCGGCGACCTCTCCGACTTGTCCGGGTCCACGAAGCCCATCGAGACGGTCGGCGCGGACGCGGTGCTCACGATCGGGACCGACGGGACCGCGTACGCCGTCTCTGCTGCCAAGCGGACGCTGACCGCCTTCGCGCCGGAGGGTGAGCGGTTCGCCGATCCGGTCGAGACCAAGCTCCCGAAGTCTCCGGAGTACGCAGAGACCCCGACGTCGGCGACCGTCGTCGGCGACGACGTCATCACTCTCGACGAGGCCGGGTGGCTGCTGGGTGCCGCGAAGGGCTCGGACATCGCCGTCGACTTCGGTGACACCGCGGAGAGCGCGGTCCTCCAGCAGCCTTCCGCCAAGGCAGGGGTCGTGCTCGTCGGAGATGCGACGGGCCTCAAGGCCGTCGACCTGGGCAACGGCGAGATCCGCCATGTGGCGGAGTCCGCCGGCGACCCCGCGGCTCCGGTCCGGCTCGGCGACTGTGTCTTCGGTGCCTGGGCCAACGGTTCGACCGGTTCGGTGGTGACCCAGTGCGGCGAAGGCGAGCCGGTCCTGGGCGAGATCCCGACGCTCGGCCCGGCCGCCGAGCTGGAGTTCCGGATCAACCGCGGCCAGCTGGTGCTCAACGACCTGCGCAACGGGGACGTCTGGGAGATCGACGGCGCCGACATCAAGAAGATCTCCAACTGGGAGGCGTTCCAGCCGCAGACCCAGAAGCAGAACCAGAAGAAGGACAAGCAGCAGCAGCAGACCAAGGCCGCTCAGGCGCCGAAGGCCAAGGACGACCAGCTCGGGGTCCGGGCCGGACGCACCACGGTCCTGCACGTCCTCGACAACGACTCCTCGGCGAAGGACTCGATCCTGAGCGTGGTCTCGGTCGGCAAGGCCTCCGTCAAGGGCGTCGAGGCCACCATCGCCCCCGACCGGCAGTCGATCCTGGTCACCACGCCCGAGGCGACCGAGGGCAAGAAGACCAGCTTCAAATACACCGTCGACGACGGCCTCAAGGGCAAGGCCGGCCAGGACGACGCCAGCGTCGAGCTCAAGATCCAGGGCTCCGAAGGCACCGGCAAGCCGACCCTGCGCGAGCACTACACCCCGACCGACTACACCGTCGCGGCCGGCGGCACCGTGGAGATCCCTGTGATCGGCGACTGGCGCGACGAGCGCTACGGCGACCCGGTCACCGCGCAGTCCCCGGAGGCCTCCAAGGGCAAGGCGAGCGTGACCCCCGACGGGCTGCTGCGCTACACCGCCGCCCCGGACGCCTCGGGGAACGAGAACCTCGGCTATCAGGTCAGCACCGGTGGAAAGACGGCCAAGAGCAAGGTCCGCGTCAACATCGTCGCCGGCGCGACCACCGCCTCTCCCGAGCCGAAGGACGATGTCGCCGAGGGGACCCAGGGATCCTGGGTGACGATCCGGCCGCTCGACAACGACATCCCCGGCGCCGACCCGTCCAACCTCGACGCGACCCTCACGCTCGCCGGCGACGTCCCGCCCAAGGGCGGCCTCGAGGTGAGCACCGACCGGGAGACCGGCGTGGTGCGAGCCAGAGGCAGCTCGCCAGGCACCTATCAGCTCAGCTACAACGCCGGCTTCGGCGCGGCCAAGCCCGCTTCCGCGAAGATCCGGGTCGACGTCAAACCGGCCTCCCAGGCCGCGGACGAGCCGATCGCGACCCCGGACACGACCGCCGTCCTCGGCACCTCGACCCGCACCTTGGACGTCCTCGCCAACGACTACGACTCCCAGGGCCGGCTCCTCGCCGTGACCCATGCCGAGCCGGTCGGCGACAGCGACCTGACGGTCGCGGTGCTCGACGGACGGTGGCTGCGGATCCAGGCATCCAAGCCCGACATCTCCCCGTCCACCCAGGCGATCCGCTACACGATCAGCAACGGCGCGGCCGAGGCCGAGGGGTCGGTGACGGTGAGCCAGCGCCCGGCGCTGCGCGGTGCCGCGAACGCTCCCGAGGCGGTCGACGACGAGGCGACGGTGAGGGCGGCCGACTCCGTCTCGATCCCGGTGCTCGACAACGACTCGACGCCCTCGGGCGACCCGGTCGGTCTCGTGGTCGACCAGACCCAGGAGACCAAGGGACAGCTGCAGGTGCTCGGCCAGCCGGCCGTCGGCGAGGCCTACATCGACGGCAACCGGGTCCGCTACGTCGCCCCCGACGACGTGAACGGGCCGGTCGATGTCGACGTCCGCTACGTCGTGCAGAACACCGGCGACCCCTCCGCGGAGCACTCCTCGGGCAACATCCGCGTCCATGTGAAACCGCTGCCGAAGAAGAAGGCCGACAACTCCGCGCCCGCGCCGAAGGCGCTGGAGTCGCGGGTGGTCCAGGGCGACGAGGTCACGCTCCGTCTGCCCACCGTCGGCACCGACCCCGACGGCGACTCGGTCTCGGTGACCCGGATCAACAGTGCGCCGTCCTTTGGCCGTGTCCTGGCCCACGGGGCGAACACGATCACCTACCAGGCCTTCCCCAACGCTGCGGGCACCGACGAGTTCACCTACGAGGTCAGCGACCCGTTCGGTGCCGTCGCGACCGGCACCGTGCGGATCGCCGTCGTCTCGCCCGGAGCGCCCCAGCGCCCGGTGGCCGTCGACGACCTGGTCACGCTCGACCCGAGCAAGAAGCTCACCTATGACGTGCTCGCCAACGACCTGCGTACGCCGGGGACGGAGCTTCATCTCGCCGCGACCGATGCGGCCAGCGGCGCCGGCGTCAAGCAGCGCTCCGACGGCATCGTCACCGTCACCGGCGGCTCCGAGGCGCCGTTCCAGAACATCCCCTACCGCGCCACCACCGGACTCCACGAGGACACCGGCGAGCTCGCGATCCGCTATCAGGAGGGCTACGACAACCCGCCGATGGCCGGGATCGTGGTCGCCAACCCAGAGGGTGACTCGGCGACGACCACCGTCGACGTGATGACCAAGGTGTCCGACATCGACGACTCGCTCGAGGACCTCACCGTCGACGCGGTCAAGGGCCCCTCGGTCGGCGAGGACGAGGCCAAGCCGAAGATCGAGGACGGCAAGGTGACCCTGCCGGTCGGCGACACGACCCGGGTCTGGACCTACCGGGTCACCGACCCCGACGGCGCCCAGGCGGTCGGCTCGATCTACGTCCCGTCCCGTCCCAAGGACGCTCCCTATCTGAAGCCGGGCTCCGAGCTCCAGCTGAACCCGGGCGAGACGAAGAACGTCGACATCACCGACTACGTCGAGGACCCCGAGGGCGATCCGGTGGTGCTGACCACCACCGACAAGATCGTGGCCGCCCCCGAAGGGATGCTCAACACCGGCGACACCACGGCGACGACCGTGCAGGTCACCGCAGGTGAGACGAAGGGCCCGGCGACTCTGACCTTCGAGGTCGCGGACCGCGAGAAGATCACCTCCGCCGACGCCCACCTCTCGGTGATCTCCCTGCCGGTGCAGGTCGGCAAGGAGGAGCCGGAGATCAACTGTCCGAGCACGCCGGTCGAGGTCCCCGAGAGCGGCGACGGCGCCCTGGTCGACATCGCCGCCATCTGCCACGTGTGGACCGCGGACCCGGGCGACGCCGACGACCTCGACTTCACCGCCGAGGTCGGCGACGGGCTCGACGGGGTCGAGGTCAAGCCCGAGGACGGCGGCCTGCGGCTCACCGCCGAGCACGCCGACGCCGGCGCCCAGGGTGCCCTGGAGATCGGCATCAAGGGCACGGACGCGACCGGTCAGCTCCTGGTCACCGTGATCGCGCTGCCGCCGCCGTCGCTCTCCCCGATCAAACCGCTGCAGACCGAGGCCGGCAAGACGGTGTCGATCGACATCGCCGACTACCTGCAGACCCCGGTGCCGTCGGGATCGCAGGAGATCGTGATCACCAAGCTCAACCCGATCGACGGCGACTCGCCCGACATGGGCAAGGTCAGCGGGTCGAAGATCACCTTCAACACGCCCGAGGAGGGCCACGGCCACTATCGCTACCCGATCGAGGTCAGCGACTCCGGCAAGGACTCCAAGCGGGTCAAGGCCACCGGCGTCATCGAGGTGGACGTCATCGACGTCCCCGGGGCGCCGACCGGGCTGCGTACGACCTCCGACTTCCTCTCCAACGTCGTCGCGCTGTCGTGGAGCGCGCCGAAGGACAACGGTGACGACCCGATCCAGCGCTACGAGGTGGAGGCCAACGGCGACCACGTCCAGGACTGTCCCTCGACCTCGTGCCGGATCACCGGCCTGAAGAACGGCGTCGTCTACGACTTCCGGGTCCGGGCCGTGAACTCAGTCGGGCCGAGCCGCGAGTGGAGCAACTCGGCCGAGGGCGAGCCCGACGCCTACACCGGTCCGGTGCAGAACCTTCGGGTCACCCGCCAGCGCGACCACCGCGTCGAGCTGAGCTGGGCTCCGCCCGCACCGTGCGACTGCTCGGACGTGCAGAAATACCGGATCAGCTGGCCGGGCGGCGGCATCAAGGACATCTCCGCAGGTCAGACGACCTATCCGGCCGCGGTCAGCTCCAACGGCGACCCGGTGCAGTTCACCGTCGTGCCGCTCAACGACAAGGGCGTCAAGACCAACAAGGGTCCGTCCTCGACCGTCGAGGGGATGGGCGCCGGCAAGCCGGACACCCCGGCGACGCCGACCTTCGAGTTCGCAAACACGGCCAACAACTCGGGCAAGACGGTGAACGTCTCCTGGAGCCCGGTCGCGCCCAACGGTCCCGCCCCGGTCACGTACGAGGTCCGCCGCACGGGCGGCTCCGGCGAGAAGACCGTCTGCTCCTGGGTGACCGAGACGAGCTGCCGTGACGATGTCCCCAACGACGGCACGATCTACACGTACGACGTCCGGGCACGCAACGCGGAGGCGACCTCGCCGCGCGAGACGGGATCGGGCGGCTCGCCGGACACGCACATCTCCAGCTACTCCGCCGGTGGCAAGGTCGAGGCGGCAGCGACGCCGGACGCGGTCTCCTTCGCCAGCGCGACCCCGACCGGGGCCAACGGCCAGGCGAAGATCGTCTTCACCCCCCGCGCCTCGCACGGTAAGACCAACCGGGTCGAGTGCACGCGCGGCGGGTCCTCCTGCGGGTCGTGGACCTACCCGCCCGACGGCGCCGGTGAGCAGACCAAGACGATCTCGGGATTCACCAACGGCAGCTCGACCCAGGTGCAGCTGCGCGCCTGCAACGACTCGTCCGGTGGCGCCGGTGCCGGGGACTCGTGCGGTCCGTGGTCGTCGAAGAACGTGACCACCTACGGCCCGCTCGGCACGCCGACCATCTCGGCGTCCGCGGTGTCGAACTCGAAGGACGTCCGGTGGAACATCAGCTACGACGCGAACGGCAACGCAGCCACCGTCATCGTCAAGCGAGGCGGCACCGTCATCGAGCAGTTCAACACCGGCACCGGCAAGGGCAGCCGCTCGGGCACGGACACGGCGCCGGACTGGAGCACGCGCTACACCTACACGGTGACGATCAGCGACAGCTCGCCCTCACGAAACGGCAAGTCCGACTCGACAGATGTGACCACGGACAACCCGCCGCCGCCCTCGATCAGGGCCTACAAGGGCGGCGAGTGCTCGGGCGCGAGCTGTCCGCAGCCGGAGGTCGCCTGCGGCGGCACCTGCTGGTACGTCGGTGCCGAGATCACCGACAAGGGCTTCCCGGGCAAGGACTGGCGGTGCGAGACCGACCAGACCAACTCGACGTGGACGGTGACCATCGGGTCCAACGGTGAGGGCCGTAACGCCGGCAACGGCTGGGTCGGTGCCAGGAACAAGACCACGATCACCTGCACGACATCAGGCAGACCGACCCAAGAAGTGACCTTCACTTGGTAACCATGAGAGAGAAATCATGACCGTCACCACTGAGCAGGCCCGCTGGTTCCACGACACCTTCGAGAAGTTGTGCGACAACGTCGAGAAGGCGGTGCTGGGCAAGCGCAACGTGATCCGCCTGGTGCTGACCGCGCTGCTCTCCGAGGGCCACCTGCTGCTCGAGGACTATCCCGGGACCGGCAAGACACAGCTCGCCCGCGCTCTGGCCAACACCGTCCAGGGCTCGCACGCGCGCATCCAGTTCACCCCCGACCTGCTGCCGTCCGACGTCACCGGCGTCACGGTCTACGACCAGGGCAAGGGCACCTTCGAGTTCCACCCGGGCCCGATCTTCCACTCGATCGTGCTGGCCGACGAGATCAACCGCGCCTCCCCGAAGACCCAGTCGGCGCTCCTGGAGGTCATGGAGGAAGGCCGGGTCACCGTCGACGGCGCCACCCGCGAGGTCGGCCGCCCGTTCATGGTGATCGCGACCCAGAACCCGATCGAGCAGGCCGGGACCTACCGGCTGCCCGAGGCGCAGCTGGACCGCTTCCTGATGAAGACGTCGGTCGGCTACCCGGACCGCAACGCCACCGTTGAGCTGCTGATGAACTCCTCGGTCCGCGACCGGGCCACGCTGGTCACCCCGATCATCACCGCGCCGACGGTCACCCAGATGGCCGAGATGGCCGATCAGGTCTACATCGACCAGGCGATCGTCGCCTACGTCTCCGCGCTGGTCGACGAGTCGCGTCGCCACAAGCACGTACGCCTCGGCGCCTCCATGCGTGGCTGCCTCGCCCTGGTGCGCACCGCCAAGGTCTGGGCGCTCGCCGAGGGCCGCTCCCAGGTGCTGCCCGACGACATCAAGTCGCTCGCCGAGCCGGTGCTCTGCCACCGGCTGATCCTCGACCCGGAGGCGATGTTCAACGGCGTCACCGTCGAGGACGTCATCGGCGACCTGCTCACCTCGGTCCCGGCTCCGCAGGAGCGCGTTTCGTGACATCCCCGCTGGTTGAGCCGGATCCGCGAGGAACGAGCGGATCCGTGTCGAAACCAACACGGTCCCCTCGGCGCTCGATGAGGACTGTGTTGATCTCGACACGCTCGCTGGCGCTCGCGGCTCGATCAGCGTTCGTGGGAGTGGCTCGACCAGCGGTGACGAAGTGGTTCGGCACGGTGACGTCGATCGGCTGGGGTGTGCTGCTGCTCGGTGCGCTCGCCTGGGTCGCTGCGACCGCGCTCGGCTGGATCGAGGCGGCCGTGGTGGCGATGGCGGCTCTGTTCCTGGTGATCGGCGCGGCGTTCTTCATGATCGGGCGCACCCGGCTCGCGGTGGCGACCGTGGTCGAGCCGCCGCGCGTCGCCGTCGGCCAGGCGCTGACCGGCGAGCTGCGGGCCCGCAACGAGGCGCGCGGCCCGCTCGTCTCGACGAGCCTCGAGTTCCCGATCGGCGCGGGCGGAGTGACGTACGACCTGCCGATGCTGCTCCCCAGTGCCGAGCACACCGAGCTGTTCGTGGTGCCGACCCAGCGCCGTGGCGTGATCGACGTCGGTCCCGTCCGGACGGTGCGCGGCGACCCGCTCGGGCTCTTCCGGCGGGTGCAGGAGTGGACCGACCGTACCGAGGTGTTCGTCCACCCGCGTACGACTCATCTGGAGCCCTTCGGGGTCGGTCTGGTTCGCGACCTCGAAGGGTCCACGGCACAGAACACCTCGATGAGCGACCTCGCCTTCCATGCGCTGCGCGAGTACGTCCCCGGCGACGACCTGCGCCACATCCACTGGCGCTCATCTGCCCGTCACGGGCAGCTGCTGGTCCGCCAGTTCCTCGACACCCGCCGCTCCCACATCGTCGTCATCGTCGACTCCTCGCCGACGTCCTACGACAGCGAGGAGGAGTACGAGACCGCCATGTCGATCGCGGGCTCCCTGCTGCGTCGCGGGATCCTGGACGAGTTCGACGTCTCGTTCGCGACCGGCGACGTGCTGATGGTGCGGGCCACCGCGGCGAACGGGGGAGGGCGCTCCGCCCTGGACACCTGCTCCCGGGCGACCCCGCAGCAGGCCAACCTGATCGAGATCACCGCCGAGGCCGCCCGGCAGGCGCCGGACGCGTCGCTGGTGATGCTGGTGACCGGGCGCTATCCCGAGTTCGTGACGCTGCAGCGCGCGGCCGGCCAGTTCTCGGTCGACGCGACCACCGTCGCCGTACGGGTCGACTCCTCGCAGCGGGCCGGTTTCAAGGCCGTCGCCGACCTGCCGATGCTCACCCTCCCCGACCTGGACCAGTTGCCGATCGTTCTGTCGAAGGGGTTGTCCGGATGAAGCAGCATCATCTCGTCGACGCCCTTCTCCTCTTCCTGCTCGGCACCATCGCGTTCCTCGGCTTCGACGACACCTACGCGGGCTGGACCTATCTGGTCGCCGGCGTCGCCGGGCTCCTCCTGGGGATCCTCATCGCCTTCGTCGGTCGCGGGCAGCCGGTGGTCGTGCTGGCCGTCGGTCTGCTGGCCGCCTTCTTCGTGCTCGGCGGCGCGGTCGCGCTGCACGGGCTCGGCAACCTCTCGATCCTCCCGGTCCCCGACACCATCGGCACCCTCGCCGACAACTCCGTGCACGGCTGGAAGCGGCTGCTGACCACGCTGCCGCCGGTCGACGGCGGCGCGCTGCTGACGATCCCCTACATCCTCGGCCTGGTCACCGGCTGCCTCGGCTTCGCGCTGGCCGTACGGATGAAGGCAGCGCTGCCGCCGGTGCTGGTCGCCTTCGCGTTGATGGCCGGCGTGATCCTGCTCGGCGTGCAGGACCCGTCCAAGACCGCCCTGCTCGGCGCGCTCTTCGGGGCGGTCGCGATCACCTGGCTCTGCATCCGCGGGCTGCGGGCTCGTGCCCTCGCCGCCGGTGGCCGTCGCCTCTCCCGGACCGTCATCGGAGCCGGACTGTGTCTCGGCGCGGCCGGGCTGGCGTTCCTCGTCGGGCCGTTGCTCCCGGGGCTCGCCCCCGAGCGCACCGTGCTGCGCGGCGAGATCGAGCCGCCTTTCGACGTCGGGAAGTATCCCTCGCCGCTGGCCGGCTTCCGGATCTACACCAAGGGCTACCAGACACCGGAGGACGATCGCCGGCTCTACGAGAAGGACCTCTTCACCGTCTCGGGCCTGCCCGAGGGGACCCGGGTCCGGGTCGCCGCCATGGACTCGTACGACGGCACCGTCTGGCGCGCGGCCAACGACTCCGGCGAGACCGAAGGCCCCGACGACACCTTCCAGAAGATCAGCTCGACACTGCGCAACCCGCTCGCCGACGGCAAGCAGGTGCGCGGGACGATCACGGTCGGCGAGGACTTCGGCGGCGTCTGGGTGCCGCTGCCGACCGCCCTCACGCACATCTCGTTCGACGGTCCTGACGCCGACTCGTTCCGCTACAACCTGGCCACCTCGACCGGTGTGCTGCCATCCGCTCTGAAGCCCGGCGACTCCTACTCCTTCACCGCCTCCGTCGCGGACGAGAAGGTGAGCGAGAGGAGCGAGTCCTGGTCGGGCGGGTCGCCGATCGGTGACGAGGCCGCGCAGTTCCAGGCGCTCGCGGCCGAGTACGCCGGCGGCGGTGACTCACCGATCACCAACGCGCTGGCGGTGGCGGAGAAGCTCAAGGAAGAGGGCACCTACACGGACGGCGAGCCACCCAACCAGCAATACCCGGCCGGCCACTCGCTGCGCCGCCTCGCCGACTTCACCGCCAAGGGCGGCCAGCTCGCCGGCAACGACGAGCAGTACGCCGCGCTGATGGCGGTCCTGGCCAACCAGGTCGGCGTCCCCGCCCGGGTCGTCCTGGGGGCCGTCGTCGGCTCCGACGGTGTCGTCCAGGGCAAGGACATGCACGCCTGGGTCGAGCTGCGGATGTCGGACGGTTCCTGGGCGACGCTGGACTGGAACGAGTTCATGAACACCGAGAAGCCGCCCGAGCAGAACGCTCCCCAGCCCGAGGAGCTCGTCACCGGCAAGGTCGTCCCGCCGCCGGCTCCGGTGCGCCCGCCCGCGACCTCCGGGGATCCCTTGGACGAGTCGGTCAACCAGAAGGCAAACTCCCGTCCCGACGGGTTCGTCCTGCCGGGCTGGGTGGTGGCCATCTTCAAGTACGTCGGCCTGCCGTTGCTGCTCATCGCCGCCCTGTGCGGAGCCATCATCGGGGCCAAGATCTGGCGTCGCCATCGCCGACGCACCCGAGGGACACCGGTCGCCCGTCTCTCGGGAGGCTGGCGCGAGACCCTCGACCACGCCCGTGATTTCGGCGTCGGGGCACCCGCTGGGGCCACCCGTCGCGAACAGGCGTCGGTGCTGGCCGCCTCGCCGGGCATGGATGGTGCGCCAGGTCTGGCGCTGCTCACCGACACCACGATGTTCGGCGAGGCCGGACCCGACGACGCCGAGGTGGAGGCCTTCTGGGAGCAGGTCGGGACGCTTCGCTCATCGGTCTCCGACTCGCGCACCAAGTGGCAGCGCATCCGAGCGGCGATCAACCCGCTCTCGCTGCTGCCCTCTCGGCTGTGGGGGAAGCGCTAGTTGGTGCGTCCGGAGGCCGCCGGCGTCTACCGCCGTACGCAGGCGGAGCGCGACGATCAGTGGCTGTCGTGGAACCGCACCGACCAGGCCTTCTTCGCCTCCGGCGCGTGCCACATCCTGGCGTGGGCCTGCCGCGAGGCGTATCCCGAGCGTGCGGTTGGGATCGCCGCGATGCGGTTCGTGGGGGAAGCGCGGGCCTTTCATGCGTACGCGACGTGGGGATCGTGGAGTTTCGACCACTCCGGGTGGAACGCCGAGCCCGACCTTCTCGCCGTGAACTCGGATTTCGAGGGGCGCCGCATCGAGCGCTTCGAGGTCAGGTCTGGGTTGGCCTCCTTCTGCCAGGATCACTATTCCCGGATGCCCGCGGACTACTGGGAAGACCCACGGAGGCGGGCTCGGTCGTACGTCCGTCGGTTCGAGCCGCCCTGGCTAGGAGTCGAGCCCGTACTCGATGATCCGGGTCGGAGTGATCCTCAGGATCTCGCGTGACATGCCCTCCATCGGCGGATCGATGTCGGTGAGGGCCTCGGCGGTGCCGCGGATCTCGACCATCCGCGGCTGCCAGGGGTTGGTGGATCTCAGGTCGTCGACGACGAAGGCGACCTGATCGTGCTGCTGGGCGTTCTTGAACTTTCTGGACCTGCCCATCTGGTAGCCGCCGATCAAGATCCGGTGCTCCTCGTCGATCTTGAAGCCGACTGGGTTGTTCTGCAGGCCGCCGTCGGGGGCTAGCGTCGCTAGCCTGCCGAGGTGTTGGGTGCGGAGGTAGCGGAGCTGGGTGTCGGTGAACTTCATGGATCCAGCGTCGGGGTTCAAGCTGGGTTGAGGTCAAGGGTTCTTCCCGCTGGTCGAGTCTGGACCGCCCCGCTGGTCGAGCCGCCGGAGCCGCTAGGCGGAGGCGTGTCGAGACCAACACGGTCGGTTCGGGATACCTCGCTACGCGACTGTTTCTTCGTACCTGATCGAGAAAGATCTCGCCAGTATCGGGGCGGCGGCGAGGGTGTGGCGAGGGGATTACGTTACATGTTCGCGGACCGCGTAATGCAGTATTGACCAGCACAAACAGGTAGAAACAGTGCACTGAATTGCATATAATCGGGCGCATGAACGAGACCGTCGACCAACTCCTCACTGGGCCGCCACTGGGTGCGTCCGAAGGTGAGCTGGTCGACTGGATCAGCTGGGTGGGGGCGCCGCCTCACAGGTTGCGCTGGCGCGGCGGATCTCACCCGCCAAGGCCGCCAGCTTCCTTGGCCTCGACCCGAGGCCTCGTGGCGTCGGCACCGCCACGTCCGGTGACGCGGTCGACCAACGTGTCGGCCATGGCCTGACCACGGGTCCGCTCATCACCAGCGAGCTTCTTGGCAGCGTTCTCGAGCTGCTTGAGACCCATGGTCACCACTGCAGACGTGCTCCTGGACCACGGTCTCGCCGCATGAGGCGGTATGCGGAAGTCTTGCGTCCGGAACCCTGCCTAGCCTGACGGGCATGACCACCACCGACACCACCCGGCCCGTCGACATGACGCCAGTCATGGACGAGACCGGGACGCTGCTCAGCACACTCGACCGCATCCGGCGTACCTTCGCTTGGAAGTGTGGCGGGCTCACCGACGAGCAGCTGCGGCAGCGACTCGAGCCGTCGGCGATCACGATCGGCTGGCTCCTCAAGCACCTCGCCTTCTGTGAGGACCACTACTTCACCGCTGTTCTCGCGGGCAGCGGATACCCAGACGTCTGGGATCGCTACGACCCACGCCAGGAAGGCTGGGACCGGCGGACCGAGGCGGAGGACACCGCGTCCGAGCTGATGGCGCTCTGGGAAGGGGCGGTGGCGAGATCCCGCCGCGCCATCACCGAGGCCCTCGCTGTCGACGGCTGGGACACCGTCGCACCCAACCCTGAATGGCAGGTCGAGGCCAACGCCCGCCGCTACGTCGCCGACATGATCGAGGAATACGCCCGCCACACCGGCCATGCCGACCTGATCCGCGAGTCCATCGACGGCCTCGTCGGGGAGGACCCACGTGATTGACCAGGAGACGTAGAAAAGTTCTATTTATCGGGTTATCCTGAATGCATGAGCGAAGTGCGGGTGGGTGAGCTGAACCAGCAGACAGGCCGAGTGCTGAGGCGTGTCCAGAGTGGAGAGTCCCTGATCGTCACCGATCATGGCCGGCCGGTGGCGATGCTTGTCCCTGCGCCGACGAGTAGATTCGATCGGATGGTCGCTCTGGGGCAGATTCGGCTGCCTAGCAACAACGATTGGGGCCTGTTGGACGTCGAGCCGGTCACTCGATCGGAGGACCTGGACGACGTCCTCGCCGAGCTCCAAGCGGACACGATCTGATGCTCGCCTATATCGACACGTCGGCTGCGGCAAAGCTTCTGCTCGACGAGCCGGAGCGCTCGTCTCTCCGCGACCACCTGCGAGAGTTGAAGGATCGCGGTGACCGCTTGATCTCGTCGGACCTTCTTGACGTCGAGCTTGCGCGTGTCTGCGTCCGGCTGGGCATCGATCAGGCGCTGGCAGACCGGATCGTCGCGAGCGTGCCTCGAATGGGGATTCTTCCCGAGGTGATCGAGGAGGCGAAGGAGATCAAGCAGGTGGTCAAGTCACTCGATGCCATTCACCTCGGCACTGCGCTGCTCCTCGCCGATGAGGCCGAGGGGGACGAGGCGGTCGAGCAGTTCCTGACCTACGACGCCACGATGGCTCGGGTTGCCGAGGAGCTTGGCTTCGAGGTGGTCAGCCCAGGGCGACCGTGAGGGCGAGGAGCATCGCGGGGTCGTCGAGCCGATCGCCGTAGATGTCCCGCAGTTGCCCCATCCGATAGCGGACGGTCTGGGGGTGGATGAAGAGCTCGGCCGCGACCTCCTCGCGCCGGCCCTGGTGGAGGAGCCACGAGCGCAGGGTCTCGGTGAGCTTCTCTGCGGTGGCCGGGCGCAGATCGGCCAACGGGGCGAGCACCTGGGCGCGGAGGTCCTCACGGGCATCGGAGTCTGCCGACAACACCAGCTCGACGAGATGCTGCTCGGTGTCGGACCCGAGGTCCGCGAAGTGGACGCGGCGGGCGCGCTCGTAGGAGACCCGGGCCTCGCGCCACGGTTTGGCCGGCCCGACCACTGCGCGACGGCCCTCCAGCGCCTTCATCAACGGCCGCCGGCGGTGGCCGTGGGCGTCAGGGACGAACAGCAGGGTGTGATCGTGCAGGTCGCGCAGATCGTCGAACTCCAGCGTGGATTGGTTGACCTTGGCGAGGATGCTTCCGACCTGGGAGTTCGGAACGAGCACGGCGGTCAGTGTGCTGGGCGGAGTCCACTCGGCGCGGGCCGCGGCGTCGTCGAGCTCCTCCGGAGTCGTCGTCTCGGCCAGCAGCCTCCGGGCCAGGCGTTCGCGCAGCTGCCGCTGCACACGTCCGGTGGTGGCGCGCTCGTCGGCATGCCCGGCGGCCGAGGCCTCCGAGATCTCGTCGATCCAGGCGAAGACCAGCGCGGAGAACTCCACCAGCATCGCCGGCTCCATGCCGCCTTCGACGGCCTTGCTGGCGAGCTCTCGCCAGGCGACCCGGGCGCCGATGCGGTAGGCCGCGAGCAGGGCCTCCATCGTGCGACCGCTCCGGGCCTCACCGCGCCCCAGGTCGTACGCACCCTGGAGCGCGGGCGGGGTCGCGGCCGACACGTCGGCGGCGAGGCCGGCGCCGGAGGCGAGGGACAGAAATCCGCCCAGCGCCACTCCTACAGCGGTCCGGATGGTCTCGCCCATGTGTCCGGAGAGCGCATCCTGGTAGGGCGGAACCTCGGCGATGACCGCGGCGACCACGTCTTCGCCGACCTGGGGGAGCACCTCGCGGATCGAGGCGATGACCTCGGGGGTCAGCTGGACGTCGTACGAGGAGAGAGAAGGGATATCTCGGGAACTTTTGTTCGTCACGTACAAATCCGCCTATCAGATTCACGTCGCTAACACAGGAGTTTACCTCGTTTAAGTAGCACCATGGATACATGGCTGAGATCTCCACATCCACCGCCTTGCTCACGCCGAGCAAGGCCAGGCGCCCCGGGCTGCGGGAGCGGTTCTCGCGCAAGGCGTGGGAGCTCGCTGAGACGATCGCCACCCCCCTGGCCCCGGCCGACTACCTCGACCTCTTCAACCCGCTCCGTCCCGGTGCTGACCTGCGCGGACGCATCGTCAAGGTCACTCCGGAGACCGCCGACGCGGCCACCATCGAGATCAAGCCCGGCGCCGACTGGGAGGGTCACACGCCCGGCCAGTACGTCCGCGTGGGCGTCGAGGTCGACGGCGTACGCCACTGGCGGGCCTACTCGCTGACCCACGGCCCTCGCAAGGACGGCCTCATCTCGATCACCGTCAAGGCCGTCCCCGACGGCAAGGTCTCCAGCCACCTGGTGCGTCGCCTGCACCCGGGCAAGATCGTGCACCTCGAGCAGGCGGCCGGCGAGTTCGTCCTGCCCAGCGACCTGCGCGGCCACAAGTTCCTGATGGTCACCGCCGGCTCCGGCGTGACGCCGGTCATCGGCATGCTGCGCAACCTCTTCCCGGTCACCGACGAGGGCGTCGTCGAGCACCAGCGTCTCGACGTCACCGTCGTGCACGTCGCTCCGAGCCGCCCCGACTCGATCTTCATCCGCAACCTCGAGTCCCTCGACGAGGCCGGCGCGATCCGCCTCGTCACCCGCTACACCGGCTCCGAGGGTCGCCTTGACGTCGACGCTCTCACCGAGCTCGTCCCCGACCTGAAGGAGCGCAGGGCGTACGCCTGCGGCCCCGCCGGTCTCCTCGAGACCCTGCAGGCCTGGTACGACACCGAGGGCCTCCCGCTCCAGACGGAGCAGTTCCGCCTGGCCACCGTCGTCACCAGCGAGGGCGGCACCGTCGCGTTCAAGGGCAAGACCGTCGAGGCCGCCGGAGACAAGCCGATCCTCGACGCCGCCGAAGAGGCCGGCGTCCTGATGCCGAGCGGATGCCGTATGGGCATCTGCTTCGGCTGTGTGCTTCCGATGAAGGAGGGCGCCGTCCGCGACCTCCGCAACGGTGAGCTCACCGTCGCCCGACCCGGTGAGACCGGGCCCGAGGGCATCCCCATCCAGACCTGCATCTCCGCCGCCGCCGGCGAGTGCGTCATCGACCACTGACCTCCACGAGAGAGCGAGACAGAACATGACCATCGCACCCGAGGCCCCCGCTTACACCGGCCCGATCGCCCACCTCAGCCGTGAGGACGTCGAGCAGCTCGGCCGCGAGCTCGACGCCATCCGTCAAGACGTCCTCGACACCCGTGGTGAGCGCGATGCGGCGTACATCCACAAGGTCATCAAGGTCCAGCGCTCCCTGGAGCTCGGCTCCCGCGCGATCCTGCTGGGCAGCATCTTCCCGCCGGCGTTCGTCGTCGGCACCGTCGGTCTCTCGATCGCCAAGATCCTGGACAACATGGAGATCGGCCACAACATCATGCACGGCCAGTGGGACTGGATGCGTGACCCGAAGATCCACTCCTCCGTGTGGGAGTGGGACAACGCCTCGACGAGCGAGGGCTGGAAGCACTCCCACAACGAGCTGCACCACACCTACACCAACATCGTCGGCAAGGACAACGACCTCGGTTGGGGCATCATGCGCGTCGACGAGGAGCAGCGCTGGACGCCGGCTTCGCTCGCGCAGCCGCTGATGAACTTCCTCAACATGTGCATCTTCGAGTACGGGATCGCGGCCTACGACCTCGAGCTCGGCAAGATGCGACGCCTCAAGAAGAGCGGCCGTGACATGCCCGAGGGCTGGCACGAGATGGCGCGCAACACGGTCAAGAAGATCCGTCGCCAGGCGTTCAAGGACTACGTCGCGCACCCGCTGCTGTCGATGGCGACGCTCTCCGGCCCGACGACGCTGGTGGCCAACCTGACCGCCAACTTCGTACGCAACGTCTGGACCCACTCGGTGATCATGTGCGGTCACTTCCCCGAGGGCGTGGAGACCTTCGAGCTCAAGGACATCCCCGAGAACGAGACGCGTGGCGAGTGGTACGTCCGCCAGATGCTCGGCTCGGCCAACATCTCCGGCTCGAAGTTCCTGCACCTGATGTCGGGGAACCTCTCCCACCAGATCGAGCACCACATTTTCCCGGACCTGCCCTCGAACCGTTACGCCGAGATCGCTCCCAAGGTCCGCGCGCTGTTCGACAAGTACGGCCTGAACTACCACTCCGCGCCGATGCCGCAGCAGGTCGCTTCGGCCTGGCACAAGGTCCTGCGCCTCTCGCTGCCCAACGGCTTCCTGGAGTCGACCAACGTCCGCAACGCGCCCAAGCAGTTCGGCAAGCTGATCAAGGCGGTCCGCGGCGACACCCGCACCCGCCGCCGCCTCCTGAAGGAGTTCGAGGCGGCCGGCGCCGCCTCCGTCGGCAAGGCTGTCTGACGCCTCGATACGACGGGACGTTCTCGTCGGTTACCTGCGGGTAGACCGACAAGAACGTCCCGTCGTATCTGCTTTTCAGGCGTCGTACGCACCAGCGGCGATGTCGTCCAACAGGGTCGGGCCTGTCGGCTCCCAACCCAGCGTCTTCCGGGTGATCTCGGAGGAGGTCGCGCCGTCGAGGCTGAACATCATCGCCATCCAGCCGAAGTGGGCTGGCGCGTCCTCCGGGCTGATCGACCGCACGGGCAGGTCCAGGCGCTTGCCGAGGGCCTCGGCGAGCTCGCGGGTCGGGATGCCCTCCTCGGCGACCGGGTGCGCACGGAACCCGGCCGGCGCCTTCTCCAGGGCGAGGCGCACGGCGCGCGCGGCGTCGCGGCGGTCGACGGTGGCCCAGCGGCTGCTGCCGTCGCCGATGTAGCCAGACACTCCCTGCTTCCTGGCGATCTGGGCCAGGTAGGCGACGAAACCGGGGTCGCCGTCGCGGCCGTGCACGATCGGGAAGCGGAGCGCCACGGGGTGTACGCCCTTGTCGGCATAGCCGAGCGCGAGGTTCTCGCTGCCGCCCCGCATCGAGTCGGGTCCGTGGAACGGGCTGGGATCGTCCTCCGTCGCGGGTCGGCCGGTGGCGGCTCCCGCGGCGCCACTGGCGAAGAGGAACCGCTTGTCGCTGCCCTCGAGGGCCTCGAGCATGGCGCTCACGACGGTGCGCTCGGTACGCCCGGCGGCGTCGTAGTTGTCGAAGTCGTGGTTGAACGCCAGGTGGATGACGGCGTCTGCCGCCTCAGCAGCGGCGGCGAGCGAAGCGGGGTCGTCGAGCGAGCCGCGGTGGGCGGTCACGCCCTTGGCCTCCAGCGCGGCAGCGCTCGCGTCGGAGCGGGCCAGCCCCGTGACGGCGTAGCCGTGGGCGAGTAGCTCGTCGGTGACCGCCGAGCCGATCCAGCCGGATGCTCCGGTGACGAAAACCTTCATGATGAATCCTCCGATGTCAGTGACTGACATCGACGGTAGCACGTGATGTCAGAGACTGTCATTGCGTACGATGGGCGCATGGGTCGTTGGGAGCCGGACGCGCGAGGTCGGATGCTGGACGCTGCCATCGAGCTGTTCGGGGAGCAGGGCTTCGACAAGACGACCGCGGGCGACATCGCGGCCCGCGCGGGCGTCACCGAGCGCACCTTCTTCCGACACTTCGCCGACAAGCGAGAGGTGCTCTTCTCCGGCCCGGGCTCGCTCGATGAGATGGTCGCCAAGGGGGTCGCGGCCGCCGACGAGGATGCATCCCCGTTGCAGATGGTCATCGCCGGCGTACGCCAGGCGGCGGTCGAGCTGGTCGCGGTACGGACCCGGGAGCAGGCTGCGGACCGTGTCCGGATCGTCGAGGCGACACCAGCGCTGCGGGAGCGCGAGCTGCTCAAGATGGCGACGATGACGGCCGCTGCGCAGGCCGCGCTCGTCGAGCGCGGTGTCGGTGAGCCGACCGCCGGCCTGGCTGCCCACAGTGCGGCTGCGGTGTTCCAGACGGCTTTCACCCGGTGGGTATCGGGCGACACCGACCTCGGACTTCCGGAGTGCGTCGACGAAGCCGCTGCCGCTCTGCGCGATCTCTACTGAGTCACGGTGACGAATCTCGTATGGACATCGTCGGCGGTGACCGGTAGACAACTAGCCACTATGGAGAACGAGTTGATTCCCGGCACCGGGTCGCAGACCGCAGTACGCAGCTATGTGACCGCCAACCAGCCGAACGCCTCGGCGCTCGCCGACGGTCTGTGGGTGCTGCCTCCCGACGTGCTCTCCAGCGGCGACCGGGCGGTGCTCTTCGAGCAATACAAGCTCTATGTCGCCGAGGCGGAGCGGCTCAGCGTGCGGCGTACGCTCACCAGCGCGTTCCTCCTGATCCTCAACGTCGGGCTGCTGGTCGCCGGGACGGCGCTCCTGGCCAGCGCCCCGGAGCGGCCGTGGCTCTTCACCGTCGCCCTGGTCGCCGCCCTCGGCACCTGCCTCGGCTGGTTCTGGATCATCCGCTCCTACCGGCAGATGGCGAGCGGGAAGTACGCCGTCATCTCCCACCTGGAGAAGCAGCTCCCCGCGGCGCCGGGTGTCGCGGAGTGGTCGGCGGTCGGCCTCGGTCGTGACAGCTCGCGCTACCTGCCGATGAGCAACGTCGAGGTGTGGGCGCCGGCGCTCTTCGGCTTCTGCCACGTCGCGACGTACGCCCTTCTCTACCTGCCTTAGTCGAGCACCCGCACGTCCAGCGTGGCCTCCCCGTCTTGCCCGACGGCGTAGGCGACTCCGTCGGGCCGCTCGCTGATCGCCTCGACCAGCTCCCCGTCGCGCCACAGCAGGGCGACGCCGTCATCAGCCGCGTAGCCCGCGGGCAGTGCTCCGGAGCCGACGAACCGAACGTACGTCTCGCGCCGGTCCTCCTCGCCGAGATAGTGCGGGCAGAACGAGCCGGGGAGGAAGCCCAGTCCGTCGGGGAGCGGGGCGGTGGGGCCGAACGAGTCGGTCGAGGAGGCCTCGTACCAGCAGTTGGCCCCGGCCGAGATCCCCGCCAGGATCGTGCCGCCTGCGGCCGCTTTCTCCAGCAGGGCGGGCAGGCCGTGCAGCCGCCACACCGCGAGCAGGTTGGCCGTCGACCCGCCGCCGACGTAGACGATGTCCTGGTCGAGCAGCTGCTCGAGCCCGTTGATCGGGAGCTCGTACCCCTCGGGGGCCTTGTTGAACAGGGACAGCACCTTCGCCTCGGCACGGTCGGCGTACGCGGCGAGGAACTTGTCGTGATAGCTGTCCGCGTCCCCGCTCGCGGTCGCGACGAAGCAGACCCGGGGCCGCTCCTTCCCGCTCATCCGGGTCAGCTCCGAGTCGAGCGGGGAGAAGTCCCGCCCGTGCACCTCCGGCATCGAGAAGCCGCCACCGCCCAGGGTCAGGATCGTTCCGCGCATGGGCTGAGTGTAGGGACACAGAGAGCCCCGCCGGACTGGTTCCGGCGGGGCTCCTGAGGGTGTGACTGTTGGTCGGTCGACCCTGACTACTTGACCGTGACGGTCACCGTCTTGGTGATCGCCTCGTTCCTCCGGTCACCGGAGTAGGTCACCTCGTAGGTGTGCGTGCCTCGGTTCGCCCGGAAGATCGCTTCCTCGTCCTTCAAGGTGAAGCGACCGACGCGCTTGCCGTTCTCGCTGACGACGATCTCGCCGCCGGCGCGCTCGCCGTCGACGGTGATCTCGACCTTGCCCTTCTTCGGCGACTCGGCGGAGATCTCCGGGACTGCCTTCTCGGTGCAGTAGCTCACCGAGACGTTGTCGATGGCCCAGCCCTCGACACCGTTGCAGCCGTCACGACCCATGTCGAAGCGGAACTTCACGGTGTCGCCGGCGTCGGCGATCGCGTCCAGGTCGACGATGGTGGTGCCCCACTCGCCGGTGAACTCGCCGCCGTCGGTGCCGGTCCAGGCCGGCTGGCCCTCCATGTAGCCGCTGCCCGCACCGAGCGTGCCGCCGGGTGCGTTGAAGAGGTACGCAGCCTGGTCGACGAGCGCGAAGTCGCCGCCGTTGACCGACACCTTGACGTTGCCGCCGTCCCAGCCGGCCTCGGTGCGTACCGAGTGGTCGAAGGTGAGGCGCGGAGTCTGGCCTGCGGGCACGGTGATCTCCGGGGAGACCAGGCCGTTGCGCGAGGTCAGGTCGTCGGGGTCGTTCGGACCACCACAGGAACCGAGGTCGGCGGGGTCAGGGCCCCAGGCGACTCCGGTCTCGTTGCCTTCGATGTCGGAACGGGCCTCCCACGGGAAGGCGTCGGTGCCGTTCCACGCCTCGGCGTCCTGGGTCCAGCCGGTGAGGCCGTCCTCGAAGGTCTCGGTGTAGGTGGAGACCTCGTTGGTGCCCTCGCCGCAGACGGCGGGGGTGTCCTGGTCGAGCAGCGGACCGAAGTTGCACTGGACGGGCTCGTCGGCGAGCTCGGTGGCCGTGTTGGCCGCGGCAACAGCAGCACAGTCAGCAGCCGTGATCGGCTCGAGCGCCGGCGCCGTGGCCTCGCCACCCGGGGTTTCGCCGCCGCCGGTCTGCGGGGTCGAGGTGCCGAGGGTGAGCTTCTTGAGGTTGGTGGCACCGGTCAGGTCGGCGCACGAGGTGACCATCGCCTGGGCGTACTCGGGGAAGCCCGAGGTCGGCGTCAGGTAGTTGGTCTGGGTGTGCCAGATCAGGTTGGCTGCCTTGTCCAGGCCGATGCTGGGCACGGTGACGTCGTTGTAGGCGCCGCCGTCCACGAGCAGGGCGAAGTGGTGGTTGATGACACCCGAGTTGGAGTGCACGCCGCCCGAGTCCGAGGTGTCGCAGTGGTATTCCTGGTCCGACACCTTGCCCGGGTCGCCGTAGCAGGTCGGGTTCCACATGTCGCGGATCGCGCCGCCGAAGGCGGTGGAATCCTCACCCACGAGCCAGCGCTCGGACTCGGCGGTGTTGGTGGTCTGCGAGATCGTCGCGGTCGCCGAACCGGCCGTACGCACCTTGTCCGCGTGCGCCTTGTCGATCATGACGCCGGGGATCGTCGAGGTGCCGCTCATCGAGCCGGGCGCCGCAGCTGTGTTGGTCCCGACCACGAGGCCGGCGGCACCAGCCGCGACCGCGTTGTCCGCCTTGATCTGGAAGGAGCAGGTGCCCCGGTCGACATAGGCCCACTTGCCGGCCACGTCGGCAGCGTTGGAGTAGGCGGTGCAGCCGTCGGTCTCGGACGGACCCGCCGTGTCGGCGGCGTCACGGGCGACCACGATGTTCGCGGTCACCGGCGAGGCGAACGCGTCGGGCGCGGTCCAGGAAGCCGACGCCACCTGGCAGAGGCCCGCGATGTCCTCCGGCGCGGTGATCTCGAACTTCACCCGCGCGGGCGAGGAGGTCGAGCAGGCGTCGTCGGTGCGGCGTACGTCGTCGGTGGTGTTCTCGCGGGTGTTGATGATGTCGACGGCGTTGCCCCACATGTCGGAGTACGCCTCGTTGAGCGCGCCCGACTGCCACTGGTAGATCAGGCCGGAGGTGTGCTCGGTGTAGGCGTGACCCCACTCGTGCGCCACCACGTCGTCGGAGGTGACCCCGGAGCAGTAGTTGGTGGTCGCGCCGTTCCAGTTGGCGTTCGGGCACGAGATCGCCGGGTCGTTGTTGACCGTGACCATCTTCGCGCCGGAGCCGTCGTACGAGTCACGGCCGAAGGTGTTCTTGTAGAGCCAGTAGGACTCGCCGGTGGTGGCGACCTCGTTGGCCTGGTCCTGATCGAGCGTGCCGGGGAAAGCGTCGTTCTCGTTCCAGACGGTCGCGTCGTCGGAGGTGTCGGGGGTGTTGTGCTTCTCGATCAGCTCGCGCTCGTTGGCCGAGTGGATCATCGAGTAGCGGTTGACCGGCTTGCCGTTGGCCGCGTCGAGCACAACCGTCTCACGCACGGTGGACTTGTTGGAGACCTCGATGACCCAGGCGAGCAGGCTCTTGCCGCTCACGCCCTGGGCGGCGCCCATGCGGTAGACGTTGAGATCGGCCTTGGCCACCTCGACGCCCAACGTGCTGACCTGGCTGTCGGCGTGCGCGTCGGCGGGCTTCGCCTTCACGAGCTCGAGCGCCTTGGCGCTCGCCTTCTCCTTCGACCACTTCGGGGTCGTGCTGAGGTCGAGATCGGGGGCGGCGAAGCCGTTGACCGAGGTCAGGTCACCGGCCTTGTCCACGTGGGCCTTCAGGACGCCGGCGAAGACCGGCACACCCTCGTACTCCTGCTTGAACTCGACGGTCCAGCCGGCGGGGTTCGTGGTGACCTTCGACTGGTCGAGCTGGTCGGCCTCTGCCCCGAAGACCGGGGCGTACTTGTCGAGGTACTTGCGGGCCTTCTCGGCCGCCTTCGACTTGCTGTCGGCGGCGACCTCTGGCATCAGGTCACCCTTGGTGGACACGAAGCCGATCTGGCCGGTGGCACCCTCCTTCTCGAGTGTGACCGTCTTGTCGGCATCGGCCCTGAGCTGGTCGATGGCACTTGGATCCGGCTGTGCGGCGACGGCGGCGATCGGTGTGGCCACCATGCCTGCCGCGACGAGTGCAAGGGTGATTCCCTGCATTCCGAGCTTCACGGGTTGCTCCTCTCGGGATTACGCCGCGTCAGGTCGCGGCGCTTTCGCATCGTAGAGAGATTTGCCTCACACGGATGCGCAAACGCATATCACGAGTCCAAAACGATTCGAGCTGGACGGCCGGCGCACTGCTCAGCAAGGACCTCAGGGGCGATCTAAGGTAGTTTCCCGATGCGCGGGCCTACCTCAGGCGCAGATTCTCGAGTGGTGCCCTTGGAGATCATCCCGCCTCTGTACGCCGCCGGCCTGCCGTGCCACGGAGACGACTCTGCGTTGTGGTTCTCAGAGTCCCCCGCCGCCCTCGAGGTGGCCAAAGACCGCTGCCTCGACTGCCCGGTGATGCGCGAGTGCCTCTCCGGTGCACTGGCCCGATCGGAGCCCTGGGGCGTCTGGGGCGGCGAGATCGTCGAGCGCGGCCAGGTCGTCACCCACAAGCGCGGCCGCGGCCGGCCCCGCCGCCAGGCGGCCTAGCAGGCAAGCAAGAGCCCCGCCGGACTTGGTCCGGCGGGGCTCCCGAGGGTGAAACGGCTGGTGCTCTAGTTCTTGTTCTTGTTCTTGACGTCGACCGTCACCGTCTCGGTGACCGCCTCGTTGCTCCGGTCACCGGAGTAGGCCACCTGATAGGTGTGCGTGCCCGGAAGTGCCCGGAAGGTCGCCGTCTCGTCCTTCTTCAGCTTGAACCGGCCGACCCGGATGCCGTTCTCGGTGACGACGACCTCGCCGGTGGCGCGCTCGCCGTCGACGGTGATCTCGACCTTGCCCTTCTTCGGCGACTCGGCGGAGATCTCCGGGACGGCCTTCTCGGTGCAGTAGCTCACCGAGACGTTGTCGATGGCCCAACCCCGGGCCCCGCCGCAGCCGTCACGACCGAAGTCGAAACGGAACCGCACCGAGTCCCCGGCGGCGGCGACGGAGTCCAGCTTCACGATGCTGGTGCCCCACTCGCCGGTGAAGGCGTTGCCGTCAGACCCGGTCCAGGCCGCCTCGCTCGCCATGAACCCGCTCTCGGGATCCATCGTCCCGCCTGGTGCGTTGAAGGCGTACGCGGCCTGGTCGACGGGCGCGAACTCGCCGCCGTTGACCGAGACCTTGAGATTCCCGCCGTCATAGTTCCACTCGGTGAGGACCGAGTGATCGAAGGTCAGCCGGGGCGAGAGGCCTTCCGGGATCGTGAGCGCCGGGCTGATGAGGCCGTTTCGGCTGGTGATGTCACCGGTCGCGGACCCGCAGGCACCCTCGTTGGGGTCAGGCGCGAACGCAAGACCGCTGTCGTTGCCCTCGACGTTCGATCCGGCCTCCCAGGGGTAGTCGTTGCCGGGGACGAGTGCCTCGGCGTCCTGGGTCCAGCCGGTCAGGCCGTCCTCGAAGTCCTCGGTGTAGGTGCTGACCTCGTTGGTGCCCTCGCCGCAGACGGCCGGGGTGTCCTGGTCCAGCAGCGGACCGAAGTTGCACTGGACCGGCTCCTCGGCGAGCTCGGTGGCCGCGTTGGCCGCCGCGACCGCCGCGCAGTCGGCAGCCGTGATCGGCTCGAGCGCCGGAGCCTCGGCCGCGCCACCCGGGGTCTCGCCGCCGCCGGTCTGCGGGGTCGAGGTGCCCAGGGTCAGCTTCTTGAGGTTGGTGGCCCCGGTCAGGTCGGCGCACGAGGAGACCATCGCCTGGGCGTACTCGGGGAAGCCCGAGGTCGGCGTCAGGTAGTTGGTCTGGGCGTGCCAGATCAGGTTGGCCGCCTTGTCCAGGCCGATGCTCTCGACGTCGACCTCGTTCGAGGTGCCGCCGTCGACGAGCAGGGCGTAGTGGTGATTGACGACGCCGGAGTTGACGTGGACGCCACCGGAGTCGGTCGCACCGTCGCAGTGGTACTCCTCGTCGGAAACCTTGCCCGGGTCGCCGTAGCAGTTCGGGTTCCACATGTCGCGGATCGCGCCGCCGAAGGCGGGCGAGTCCTCACCCATCAGCCAGCGTACGGACTCGTCCTTGGTCTCGGACGAGGCGTCTTTGATGGTGATGTTGACCGTGCCGGTGGCGTTCTTGATCTTCTGGCCGGTGGCGTAGTCGGTGGTCGCTCCGTAGATGTCAGAGTTGCCGGAGATGGTGCCGAGCGGCTGGCCCTGCAGGAACGCGATCACGACGCCCTTGGCGCCGGCGTTCTTCGCGTTCGTGACCTTCTGAGTGAAGGCGCAGGTGCCGCGGTCGACGAGCACGAACTTCCCGTTGACCTCGGCGGCGTTCTCCAGCGGGGAGCAACCGTCGGTGGTCGTCGGACCGCTGCTGTTGGCGGCGTCGAGGCCGACCACGATGTCGCTGGTGACACCCGAACGCGGGTAGACCGGCCCGAAGTTGGCGGCCGCGGCCGGACAGTCGCCAGCCACGTCGGCCGGCGTGTTGATGGTCAACGAGATCGCGCTGCGCGTGGACGTCGAGCACGTCCCCGCCGTACGAGCCACGTCGTCGGTGGTGTTCTCGCGGGTGTTGATGATGTCGAGGGTGTTGCCCCACATGTCGGAGTACGCCTCGTTGAGCGCGCCCGGTTGCCACTGGTAGATCAGGCCGGAGGTGTGTTCGGTGTAGGCGTGGCCCCACTCGTGGGCCACGACGTCGTCGGAGGTGACCCCGGAGCAGTAGTTGGTGGTCTCGCCGTTCCAGTTCGCGTTGGGGCACGAGATCGAGGGGTCGTTGTTGACCGTGACCATCTTCGCGCCGGAGCCGTCGTAGGAGTCACGGCCGAAGGCGTTCTTGAAGAGCCAGTAGGACTCGCCGGTGGTGGCGACCTCGTTGGCCTGGTCCTGGTCGAGGGTGCCTGGGAAGGCGTCGTTCTCTGTCCAGACGGTTGCGTCGTCGGTCGTCTCCGGGGTGTTGTGCTTCTCGATCAGCTCACGGTCATGGGACGCATGGATCATCGAGTAGCGGTTGACCGGCTTGCCGCTGCTGGCGTCGATCACCAGGGTCTCGCGCACGGTGGACTTGTTGGAGACCTCGATGACCCAGGCGAGCAGGCTCTTGCCGCTCACGCCCTGGGCGGCGCCCATGCGGTAGACGTTGAGGTCGGACTTCATCACCTTGACGCCCGACGTGTCGACCTTGGAATCGGGGTGGCCCTCGGCGGGTTTCGCCTTCACCAGCTCGAGCGCCTTGGCGCCGGCCTTCTCCTCCGACCACCTGGGTGTGGTGCTGAGGTCGAGGTCAGGGGCGGCGAATCCGTTGACCGAGGTCAGGTCGCCCTTCTTGTCGACGTGGGCCTTCAGGACACCGCCGAAGACCGGCACATCCTTGTAGACCTGCTCGAACTCGACCGTCCAACCGGCAGGGGTGGTGCTGACCTTGGACTGGTCGAGCTGGGCAGGCTCGGCGCCGAAGACCGAGGCGTACTTGTCGAGGTACTTGCGTGCCTTCGTGGCGGCCTCCGACCTGCTGTCGGCCGCGACACCGGGCATCAGGTCGCCCTTGGTGGCTGCGAAGCCGATCTGGCCGGTCGCCCCCTCCTTCTTCAGCACGACCGTCTTGTCGGCATCGGCCTTGAGCTGGTTGATGTCGCTGACATCCGGCTCTGCGGCGATCGCGGCGACCGGTGTGGCCACCAGACCCGCCGCGATGAGCGCAAGGGTGATTCCTTGCTTTCCGAGCTTCACGGGTTGCTCCTCTCGGGATTGCGCCGCGTCAGGTCACGGCCCGTCCGCATCGTAAGGAGATATGGGTCACGAAAAGTTCCAAACGCGCGTAACAAGACGTAAACGTTAAATCTTGAGTCCAACTAACTGTGGGCCGACTCGAGCCCCAGGGTCTCGGCGAGCTTCGCGACCTGGGTCGGGGCTGCGTACGCCTCGATCTCGGTGATCCGGCCGTCGACCACGGTGAAGGCCATGACGCTGAAGAGCTTGCCGTGGAAGGTGACCGCGACGCCGGCGGCGCCGTTGACGAGGGCCGGATGGGTGACCCGGTCGGCGTGGGCGTACATGACCGCGTTGCCGGCGACCTTCGCTGCGCCGCGGTAGGTGGTGATCCCCTGACCGAGGTCGGCTCGTAGGACGACCTCGGGGTGGAGGGCACCGATGAGCCGGTCCAGGTCGCCGTCTTGGGCGGCGGCGAAGAAGGCGTCGACGAACTCGCGCTGTGCGGCCACCTCGCGCTGCGGCGTACCGCCTCGGACTCGGCGTCTCGCTCTGCTCGCGAGCTGCCGGGTCGAGTCCGAGGAACGGTCGAGCATCGTCGCGATCTCGTCGAAGGGCACGGCGAAGAGATCGTGGAGTACGAAGGCCAGCCGCTCGTCCGGGGAGAGCTGGTCGAGCACGACCAGGAGCGCCATGCTGACCGAGTCGGCGAGCATCGCCCGCTCGGCCGGGTCCTGGGTCGCGCCGTCGTCGAGGACGACCACAGGGTCCGGCAGCGCCGCCCCGAACGGTCCGGCATCCAGGGACACCTCGCCGCGGGTCTTGCGCGAGCGCAGCATGTTGAGCGAGACCCGAGCCACCACCGTCGTCAGCCACGCACCGATGTTGTCGATGGCGTCCGTGTCGCTCCGGCTCAGCCGCACCCAGGACTCCTGGACGGCGTCCTCGGCCTCCGTGGTCGACCCGAGCATCCGGTAGGCCACCCCGAACAGCTGTCGCCGCTCGTCCTCGAACCGCTCGGCCAGCCATTCCTGCTGCATCATCCGTCCTCCGGGTCCCTGGGTCGGTGGTCTCCACAGGCCCGACACGTGAAGCAGACCAGATGTGACCGATCCGGCGAAAGAATCTTTTCTTTCGCCGACCTGTCACATCTGTCCGGCCCCGCGGGACGAGATGGCATGAGCAACCGAATGAAGAACCCCGCAGAAGTCATCCCGCAGGCATTCAAGGGCATCGGCAACCTCCTGGCCGCCGTCGCCGAGGGCGGCCTCCCCGAGTCCACGACCGAGCTCGTCGCCATCCGGGTGAGCCAGCTCAACGGCTGCGCGGCCTGCCTCCAGGGCCACGCCGTACGTCTCGCCGACGTCGGCATCCCGATCGAGAAGGTCGTCGGTCTGGCCGCCTTCCGTGAGTCGCCCTTCTTCGACGACGCCGAGAAGGCAGCACTCGCCCTCGCCGATGCCCTCACCCGCCTCGCCGACTCCGAGGATGCGGTGCCCGACGAGCTCTGGCGCGAGGTCACCAAGCACTACGACGAGAAGCAGACCGCCGCCCTGGTCCTCTGCATCGCCACCCACAACCTCTTCAACCGAGTCAACGTGACGGTGAGAGAAGACGCCGAGAATCCCTTCTGGCTCCGCTGACCGCCGAGAAGTCAGTTTCTGATCGCGAGAGGTCGATTTCTGGCGGCGAGTGGTCCATTCGGCGTCAGAAATCGACTCTTCGGCGTCAGAAATCGACGTCTCGGCGGGATGGTCAGGTCAGGGCGGCGGAGACGACCGCCTTGGCCTCCTCCTGGACCTTCGCCCGGTGGTCGGGGCCGCGGAAGGACTCGGCGTAGATCTTGTAGACGTCCTCGGTCCCCGACGGCCGGGCGGCGAACCAGGCCGACTCGGTGGTCACCTTGAGGCCACCGATGGCCGCTCCGTTGCCGGGTGCCTCGGTGAGCTTGGCGGTGATCTCCTCGCCGGCCAGGGTCGTCGCAGTGACGGCGTCGGGGGAGAGGGCTGCCAGCTTCGCCTTCTCCTCCCGCGTCGCGGGCGCGTCGATACGGGCGTACGCCGGCTCGCCGTGGGCTGCGACCAGCTCCGCGTAGCGCTCCGACGGCGACTTCCCGGTGCGCGCCAGGATCTCGGAGGCGAGCAGGGCCAGGATGATGCCGTCCTTGTCGGTGGTCCACACGGTGCCGTCGAAGCGCAGGAACGAGGCGCCCGCGGACTCCTCGCCGCCGAAGCCGAACGAGCCGTCGATCAGCCCCGGTACGAACCACTTGAACCCGACCGGCACCTCGACCAGCGGCTTGTCGAGCGCGCCGGCGACCCGGTCGATCATCGATGACGAGACCAGGGTCTTGCCGATCCGCGCCGTCGCCGGCCAGTCCGGACGCGCGCCGCCGAAGAGGTGGTCGATCGCGACCGCGAGGAAGTGGTTCGGGTTCATCAGCCCGGCGTCGCGGGTGACGATCCCGTGCCGGTCGGAGTCGGCGTCGTTGCCGGTGGCGATGTCGAACTCCGGATTGTTGTCCAGGAAGCGCACCAGCTCGGCCATCGCGCTGGGGGAGGAGCAGTCCATCCGGATCTTGCCGTCCCAGTCCAGCGGCATGAAGCGCCAGGTCGGGTCGACCAGTTCGTTGACCACGTTGAGCTTGAGCTTGTGCCGTTCGGCGATCTCGCCCCAGTAGGCGACCGAGGCGCCCCCGAGCGGATCCGCCGCGATCCGCACGCCAGACTCACGGATGGCGGCCAGATCGACCACGTTGGGCAGGTCGTCGACATAGGTGCCCAGGAAGTCGTATGTCTCGGCCTTCCGTCGCGCGGCAGCGAACGGCACCCGCTTGACGCCGGAGAGTCCGGCGCGGATCAGCTCGTTGGCGCGGGCGGCGATGACCTTGGTGGCGTCGGAGTCCGCGGGGCCACCGTGGGGCGGGTTGTACTTGAAGCCGCCGTCGGAGGGCGGGTTGTGGGACGGGGTCACGACGATCCCGTCGGCGAGGCCGGCGCCGGACAGCCGCCCGGCGTTGGCGCGGAGGATGGCGTGCGAGATCGCCGGCGTCGGCGTGTAGCCGTCACGGTCGTCGACCAGGACGCGTACGTCGTTGGCGGCCAGCACCTCGAGCGCGCTCGCCCATGCGGGCTCGGAGAGGCCGTGGGTGTCGCGGCCGATGAACAGCGGCCCGTCGATCCCCTGCGAGGCGCGGTAGTCGACGATCGCCTGGGTCGTGGCCAGGATGTGCGTCTCGTTGAAGGCTGACTTGAGCGAGGACCCGCGATGCCCCGAGGTGCCGAAGACGACCTGCTGGGCCGGATCGTCCGGGTCCGGCTGCAGGTTGTAGTAGGAGGCGACCAGGTGAGGTACGTCGACCAGGTCGGCGGGCGTAGCGAGCGTTCCAGCGCGTGGGTCAGCCATGTGCCCCATCATGCCTACTGCCCCGTAATGTTCTCCCCATGCCCCTCGTCACCACCGAAATCAACGACGGCATCGCCCAGGTGCGCCTCAACCGCCCTGACAAGCTCAACGCGCTGACGCTCGAGCTGCTCCGGGAGCTGGTCGACACCGCCAAGGAGCTCGGCAAGAACCACGACCTGCGCGCCGTGGTCATCGCCGGTGAGGGGGACGCGTTCACCGCCGGCCTCGACTTCGCCTCGGTCCTGCGCGACCCGAAGAAGGTCGTCGGTGCGCTCCTGCCGGTGCCCTTCCGCGGCACCAACCTGTTCCAGGAGTCGGTGTGGGCCTGGCGCCGGCTGCCGGTCCCGGTGATCGCGGCGGTCCACGGCCACTGCCTCGGTGGCGGCGTACAGATCGCACTCGGCGCGGACTTCCGCATCGCCGAGCCCGACTCGCAGTGGTCGGTCCTCGAGGGCAAGTGGGGCATCATCCCCGACATGACCGGCATCCGGTCGCTCTCCGAGGTCGTCGGCATCGACACCGCCAAGAAGCTGACCATGACCGCCGAGCAGTTCTCCGGCGAGCGCGCCTACGAGCTGGGCCTGGTCACCGAGCTCTCCGCCGACCCGGTGGCCACCGCGACCGCCTTCGCCCGCAAGCTCTCCGAGCGTTCCCCCGACCAGCTCGCCGCCGCCAAGCGCCTCTTCAACGACACCTGGTACGGCCCCATCAAGCGCACCTTCTCCCGCGAGCGCATCGAGCAGGTCCGCCTCCTCTTCGGCGAGAACACCAAGATCGCCCGTGAGGCCGCCTTCAAGCGCGAGAAGCCGACCTACAAGCCCCGCCGCTGACCCTCCTCAGCCGAGACGTCACCCGCGTCGGTCGAGGCGTCACCCCGGTCGGTCGAGGCGTCACCCCGGTCGGTCGAGACGTCACCCCGGTCGGTCGAGACGTCACTTGCGTCGGTCGAGGCGTCATCCGCTGCCTTCTCGGCCGACGTACGTGACGCTTCGGCCGACGTACGTGACGCCTCGGCGTGCTTGCGGCGGCGCTTGATCTCGCCCTGGGCCAGGACGAAGGCTAGGACGACGGGCCAGATGTACTTCAGGTGGTTGGCGACCCACTTGACCCACTCGGGGACCTGTACGTCCGGAAGGTCCGGCCACGGGATCGACGGCCACGGGATGCTGGGGAGGTCGGGGAGGGGCAGGTCGGGGAGGTCCGGCAGGTTCGGGAGCGGGAGGTCGATGTCCGGGAGCGAGATCCGGGAGACGATCCAGGCGACGACCATGGCGCCGACGATGCCCGCGATCACGCCGCCGACACCGCCGAGGGTCTCGATGAGCGCGTAGCGCTTGGGATGCTCGATCACCCGACGTTCGTACGCAGCGGCCCGCGACCCCGGTTCCGGAGTGAGATCGACGCCGCCGACGCCGGTCATCCCGGCCAGGCCCTCGTCAGGCGTGAAGTACGTCGCTCGCCGCGGCGTACCGAGCCCGGAGTGGATCACGAGCAGGCTCCCGTGCTCCTTGCTCTCCAGCCGTGCCCGGTCGTCGGCGGTCTTCCGGGTGAGGACCTCTTCGTCGTCGACGGTCCACACGAACGTACGGATGATGTCCCCGGTCACCTCGAGGTGGTGGGTCTGCCCGGAGATCGTCCGCGACCAGATCTGGACCTTCTTGCTCACCCTTCGAATCTAGAAGCCGGGGCGCCACGGCGGCATCGGCCACAGGTAGCGACCGGGATCAGACTTTGGTCAGGGGTAGGCGACGCCGGTGGTCTGCTCGGAGAGCTCCCACAGCGCCCGCGCAGCCTCCGGGTCGCGCGCGAGACGGGATGCGGAGACCGGCTTCGGCGGGCCACCACCCTCGAAGGCGCCGCTCGGTCCGATGTACGTCGCGGGCTCGAGCCCCGGGTAGGTCGCCGCCATCAGCGCCGGCCAGGCGCCGGCCTCCGGAGTCTGTGCCATCGCCCGGACGGCCGCCTCGCCGATGCTGGCGATCGGCGCGATCATGGTCCGGGAGGCGCCGTTCGCCATGAGGTGGGTCGCGGCGAGCCCCGGGTGGGCGGCGTACGCCGCGACCGGCAGCCCCGCCTTCTCCAGGCGCCGCTGGAGCTCGAAGGTGAAGAGCAGGTTGGCGAGCTTTGACTGCGAGTAGACGCCCCACGGCGAATAGCGCCCGACCTGCGCCGTCGGGAAGCCGAGCGGCGCCTTGCGGGCGACCTTGTGCGCCACGCTCGACATGGTCACGATCCGCCCCTCACCGCTCTCGGCCAGCGGCTCGAGCAGCAGTCCGGTCAGCAGGAATGGTCCGAAGTGGTTGGTAGCCATCTGCAGGTCGAGGTCGTCCACGGTCCGCGACTGCGGTGTCGCCATCACCCCGGCGTTGTTGACCAGCAGATGGAGCGGACCGCCGCCCTCGAAGGTCGCCGCCGCGATCGCCTCGGCTCCCGCGCGCACGGCCTGGAGAGAGGAGAGGTCGAGCGCGACCCGGTCGAGCCTGGCGCCCGGGACCTCCTCGTCCAAGGCTGCCGCGGCCGCGTCGAGCTTCTCCCAGGACCGTCCCGCGAGGATCACCCGCGCTCCTGCCGCCACGAGGCCACGCGCGACGTAGTACCCGATCCCGCCCAGCGTCGGTCCGGTCACCACGGCGTTCTTGCCGGTCAGGTCGGGAATGTCGGAGGTCGTCCACGCCATGCGGCCACACTAGGCGGCCGGTCAACACAACGGACGCATTTGATCCCGGCCCGCCCGGTCAGCCCATCCCGGTCAGCCCATCCCGGTCAGCCCAGCCCGGTCAGCCCAGCCCACCCAGTGCGAGCCCGGCGGCGATCGCGATCATCGTGCACCCGATGAGTGTGTCCAGCACCTGCCACGCCCGCCGGCTGGCGAGCAGCGGTCGCAGGAACCGGGCGCCGTACCCGAGCCCGGCGAACCAGACGATGCTGGCAACGCACCCGCCGATCGCGAATCCCCAGCGGGCCGAGCCGTACGTCGCCGCGATCGACCCGTGGAGCACAAGTGTGTCGATGTAAACATGCGGGTTGAGCCAGGTGAAGGCGGCGGCCTTGGCGATCACGCGGGGGAGCGTCTCGCGAGGTGCGTCCGCGGCATCCAGGGCGGTGGGCCGCAGCGCCCGGCGGAACGAGCTGATGCCGTACCAGCCGAGGAACGCGACCCCGAACCAACGCAGCATCTCCAGCGCCCACCCGGCGTGCGAGACGACCGCGCCCATCCCGCCGACCCCCGCACAGATCAGGACGAGGTCGGAGATCGCGCACACGCTCACCACGACCAGCACATGCGAGCGGAGGATGCCCTGCCGCAAGACGTACGCGTTCTGTGACCCGATGGCGACGATCAGGCTGAGTCCGGTGAGAAGGCCGGCGAGGATGGCGGTGATCACGACGGTGACGCTAAGGCCGCACAGATCTGCAGACCAGCGAAAGAATCTTACCGAAGACAAGCCACACTTAAGGCATGCCCTCGCTCGACCCGACTCAGCTCGAGACCCTCGTCGTCATCGCCGAGGAAGGCACCTTCGACGCCGCGGCCCGACGTCTGCACATCACGCCGAGCGCCGTCAGCCAGCGGATCCGCGCGCTCGAGCGAGCCGCCGGCCAGGTGCTGGTGCGGCGTACGACACCGTGCACGCCCACCGAAGCAGGCGAGCCCCTGATCAGGCAGGGCCGACAGCTCCGTCTGCTGCTCGCCGAGGCGGCGGCGAGCCTGAACGCCGGCGGCGACAGCAGCGACGGCGCCGTCGTCGACCTCTCGGTCGTGGTCAACGCGGACACTCTCGCCACCTGGTTCCGGCCGGTGCTCGACGAGGTCGCGACCTGGGACCGTACGGCGCTGCGGATCACGGTGGAGGACCAGGGCTACTCCGCCGACGCGCTGCGTCGTGGTGAGGTGCTCGCCGCGGTCACCAGTGAGCCGAAGCCGGTCCAGGGCTGCACGGTCGAGCCCCTCGGGCGCCTCCGCTACACCCCCGGCGCCGCGCCGGCGCTGATCGAGCGTCATCGCAGGGGGAGAGGCATCGATTGGGGCTCGATGCCGATGATCGTCTTCAACGAGAAGGACCATCTCCAGGACGAGGTGCTGGCGGCACACGGCGCGACCCGGCCGCCGGTCGTCCACCGGGTCCCGAGCAGCCACGACTTCCACGAGGCCATCCGCCGCGGCCTCGGCTGGGGGATGCTCCTCGACGCCCAGGCGGCGGCCGACCTCGAGAGCGGTACGACGATCCCGCTTCCCGGCGCGAAGCCGATCGACATCGAGCTCTTCTGGCAGCGCTGGCGCCTCGACTCGGTCGCCCTGGACGACCTGAGCGAGGCCGTACGCCGCGCTGCCCGGGCGCAGCTACGCCGCCCGCGTGGCCAGCGAGCCGGCCAGCGAACCGATCAGCCGCGGCCGCCGGGGTAGCTCCCGCCGTACTGCTGACCAGGGTGGGGGCTCCCCTGCGACGGCTGACCCGCCGGTGGGTAGTGGCCCTGGGGCGGCGCCGGAGGACCAGGAGGGTAGGACCCCTGAGGTCCGCCACCGTAGGGGCCGGGGTCGTACTGACGGTGTTCCACGGCGGTCGTGTGCTGGGACCGGTTCACCGACAGCAGGACGCCGATCCCGATCGCGAGGCCGCCGGCGATCACGAAGATCCAGCCGAGCGGCTCGCTGGCGATCGCGTTGGCGACGTCGTCGGGCAGGTCCACGGCGCCCGTGAGCAGGATGAGTCCGAGGACCAGCAGGATGATCCCTAGGCCGATGGTCATGAAGAGCTCCAGAGGTTGGGGGTGGCGCGCCACGCTACCCAGCCGCTTCAGCCGCCAATACCGTCCCCCGCATCAACGACCTGGTCTCGGTCTGAGACGCATCACGGCCCGCCCGGGTGAACCGGGCGGGCCGTGACGTACGCGGGGATCAGCCTCAGAAGGCCGACTCCGGCAGGTCCATGATCGAGTTGTCGATCGCCTCGGCGATGGCCCGCTCAGCGGTCAGCTTCGGCAGGTTGTAGGAGGCGAAGAACTTCGCGGCGGCCACCTTGCCGGTGTAGAAGTCCTTGTCCTTGCCCGGCTCACCCGCGAGGGCGGCGAGGGCGATCTCGGCCTGGCGCAGCAGCAGCCACGCGACCACGACGTCGCCGACGGCGAGCAGCAGGCGCGAGGTGTTCTGGGCGACCTTGTAGATGTTGGTGATCTCCTCCTGGGAGGCCATCAGGTCGTTGAACATGTGCCCGACCATCGCGTTGACGTCCTCGAGCGCGGTGGCGAGCAGGGCACGCGACTCCTTGAGCTCGGCGGAGCCCTCGTTGTCGAGGAAGGCCTGGATCTCGCCCGCGACCTGGCCGAGCGCAGCACCCTGGTTCTTCACGATCTTGCGGAAGAAGAAGTCCTGGCCCTGGATCGCGGTGGTGCCCTCGTAGATCGAGTCGATCTTGGCGTCGCGGACGTACTGCTCGATCGGGTACTCCTGCAGGAAGCCCGACCCGCCGAAGGTCTGCAGCGACTCGGTGCCGAGCAGCACCCAGGCGCGCTCGGAGCCGTAGCCCTTGACGATCGGCAGCAGCAGGTCGTTGACCGCGGCGGCCAGCTTGTTCTCGTCGGAGCCGTCCTCGGTGAGGACGACCTTCTCCTGCCACGAGGTCGTGTAGTAGATCAGCGCGCGCATGCCCTCGGCGAACGACTTCTGCACCAGCAGCGAGCGGCGTACGTCCGGGTGGTGGGTGATCGTGACGCGCGGGTCCGTCTTCGCGGCGGCGACGAGGTCGGCGCCCTGGACGCGGGTCTTGGCGTACTCCAGCGCGTTCAGGTAGCCGGTCGACAGGGTCGCGATCGCCTTGGTGCCGACCATCATCCGAGCGTTCTCGATGACGTCGAACATCTGGCGGATGCCGTCGTGCACCTCGCCGAGCAGCCAGCCCTTGGCGGCCTCGCCGCCGCCGACCTGCGGGTCGCCGAAGGTGAGCTCGCAGGTGTTGGACACCTTGATGCCCATCTTGTGCTCGACGTTGGTGACGTACACGCCGTTGCGCTCGCCGGTGAGCTCACCGGTCTCGTGGTCGAAGTGGTACTTCGGCACGAGGAAGAGGGAGAGGCCCTTGGTGCCCGGGCCGCCGACGCCCTCGACGCCCTTCGGGCGCGCGAGGACGAGGTGCATGATGTTCTCCTGCAGGTCCGACTCGGCGCTGGTGATGAAGCGCTTGACGCCGGTGATGTCCCAGGAGCCGTCCTCGTTGGCGGTGGCGACGCTCTTGCCGGCGCCGACGTCCGAGCCCGCGTCGGGCTCGGTCAGCACCATCGTGGAACCCCACTGCCGCTCGACCATGATCTCGGCGATGCGCTTGTCGCGGTCGTTGCCGTTCTCGTAGACGACCTTCGAGAAGAACGGGCCGGCGCCGTACATCCAGATCGCCGGGTTGGCGCCCAGCAGCATCTCGGCGGTCGCCCAGATCAGCGAGTTCGGGGCCTTCTGGCCACCGATCTCCTCGGGAGTCTGCAGGCTCCAGAAGCCCGACTCCATCCACGCGTCGTACGACTTCTTGAACGCGGCCGGGACCGGCGCGGTGTTGGTCGTGGGGTCGAAGACAGGCGGGTTGCGGTCGGCCTCGACGAACGACTCGGCGAGGTCCTCGCGCGAGAGACGCTCGACCTCGGCGAGGATCTCCTTCGCGGTGTCGACGTCCAGGTCCGCGAACGGACCGGTGCCGAGGACCTTGTCCGTGCCGAAGACCTCGAACAGGTTGAACTCGATGTCGCGGAGATTGCTCTTGTAGTGGCTCACTGATCCACCTTCATAACCTTTGTCGGATTTACCAGTTGCGGGAGCGCCGGTCGGCACGAACTACTGGCGGGTAACATTAAGAATAGGCTCGCCCTCAAGGGGTGGCAAGCCCAGGTCTACTCACGAGTAGGGGCCTTGCTCACATTCGCCGGCAATCTGTTGGTAGAACACGTTTCAGTTTCGGCGTACGATCTGCCGCATGATCTCCTCCGACGCCATCACCTGGAACGCCCCCAACGAGGAACACCCCGCACGTACGGCCGGGCAACGCTCCTACTCGGCGGTCGCCAAGGGCGACCTCGACGAGTGGCTCACGATCTACGCCGAGGACTGCGTGCTCGAGGACCCCGTCGGCCCGTCGATGTTCGACCCCGAGGGCAAGGGCCACCACGGCCACGAGGGCCTCAAGGCGTTCTGGGAGAAGGCGATCGCCTCGGTCGACAAGTTCGAGTTCGAGATCAACGACTCCTTCGCCAACCCCGGCGGCAACACCTGCGCCAACATCGGCAAGATCAAGACCAGCTTCCCCGACGGCAGCTACACCACCACCGACCTGATCATGGTCTACACCGTCAACGACGAGGGCCGGATCGCCTCGATGAAGGCCTTCTGGGAGCCCGAGCGCACGATGGCGAGCTTCACCAAGCCCTGACGCCGGATAGTCCGGGACGTTCTTGTCCGTCTACCGACTGGTAACGGGCGGACACGTCCCGGACTATCTCGCACTGGTCCTGGTCAGGGGGTCCAGTAGGTACCCCCGGAGGGCGGTCCGGTCGGCAGGTGGCGTGTGGCCAGGCAGGAGTACGTCGCACCGGCGCCAGGCTCGGAGGCGCACTGATCCGCGCCGGACTCGCCTCGCACGACATCGGCGAGCGGGCCGCCGTTGAGCCGGTCGTTCCCGCCGCCACCGAGAAGTCGGTCACGGCCGTCTCCGCCGACGAGCGAGTCGACGTCCGTGCCGCCGGCCAAGTAGTCGGCGCCGCTGAAGCCCTTGAGCCAGTCGCTACCGGAACCACCATAGATCCGGTCGTTCCCGGACATGCCGTGGAGGCTGTCCCGCCCGGCGTTGCCGTAGATGAGGTCGGAGCTGCTGCCGCCGACCACTACGTCGGCGCCGTCTCCGGCGTAGATCTGGTCGTCCCCGATGCCGCCGGCGAGATCGTCGTTCCCTGCTGCGCCCCACATCCTGTCGTTGCCGCCTCCACCGCTCAGCGCGTCCGAGCCGTCCTCGCCGTAGAGGCGGTCGTTGCCTCCTTGGCCGTGGAGGAAGTCCCGGCCGCTGCCGCCGTAGAGGGCATCACCGCTGTCGGTTCCCGCGGTGGAGTCGAATGTGCCGGAGATGTAGTGCCCAGCGATCGTGTCGCTCCCGACGCCGCCATAGATGGTGTCGGCACCAGTGCCGCCGGTGAGTTCGTCGTTGCCGGAGGTTCCGTAGAGCCTGTCGTTGCCTGATTCTCCGTTGGCCCAGATGCTGCCCCGGATCTCGTCGTTCCCTGGGCCGGCGAGCACGCGACTTCCGCCGCGGATCCGGTCGTCTCCCGAGCCGCCGCAGACGACGTCGTTGGAGTCGGCAACGATCGAGTCGGCGCCGGGCGTACCGAGGATGACGTCGCGGATCGCCGGATCCGTCCGCTTCTCACCATGGTTCAGGTCGACGGTCACGGCCCTGCTGATGCAGCTGGTCGCGGCTACGCTGCTCGAGCTGGTGAGCAGCATGAAGCCAGGGAGGATCAGGAGCGAGGCTGCCCCGGCGAGGGAAAGAGAGGTACGCACGGCGCACACCGTAGTGGGTATCCCGCGGCAGCGCATCAGGTATCAGGCTACGGCGTGCTCGGCGATCCACTCGACCAGCGGACGTATAGCCCGCCAGTCCTTCTTCACCTCGCCGACGAGGTCGGGGGTGTGGATGATCGGCTCGAAGCCGATGGTGCGGCCGAGGTGGATCGACTTGTAGCGGAGGAGCTCGATCTTGGGGTGCTCCTTGTCGAAGCCACGGGGCGCGGTCTTGAGGCGGTCGCCGGTGACCTCGTAGCCCTTCTTCTCCGCGACCGCGAGACGTTTCTCCAGGTCTGCGCCGTAGTGGTCGTGGACGATCGCATCGCGGAAGGCGGCCAGCCGGGGCGGCTCGAACCAGTAGCAGCCGCCGCCGGTCCGGATGCCGCGCGGCGAGACCTCGACGTAGTAGCCCGTCTGAGGCGCCACCGCCACGAAGGCGCCCTGGTGGGTCTTGTAGGGCAGCTTGTCCTTCGAGAAACGTACGTCGCGGTAGGGCCGGAAGATCTTGGCCGTGCCGAACTCCTCGGCGAGCTCGTCGGTGAGCGCCTTCATCGGCGCGTGCACCGACTCCTTGTAGATGTGCTTGTGGGCTTCCCAGAACGACTTGGTGTTGTCGACCTCGAGGTCGTCGTAGAAGTCGAGCGCAGCGACGGGGAAACCTTCAAATACCACGTACGCAGCCTAACGATGCCGGCACAACAAGAGGATCACGCGGAGGGGATCTGGATGCTGTCCGCGACCCGGCGGGCGTGCTCGGCCATGGCGCGGGCGATGTTGGCGGACTCGCCGAGGTGGCGAGCAGGGTCGAGCAGTCCGTCGATCTCGTCGCGGCTGAAGTGGGTCGAGACCTCGGGGGAGTCGGCGAGGAGCGAGGCGAAGTCGATGTCGTCGACCGCGGAGCGCTGGGCGAGCTCGAAGACGACGTCGTGGGCGACCTGGCGGCCGATGCGCTCACCGAGCTCGAGCATCAGCGACTCGGACCCGATCAGCCCGCCGGAGAGCCGGAGGTTGGCGCGCATCCGGTCCTCGTCGAAGGTCAGCCCGGTGAAGATGACCACGAGCCTGGCGAGCACGTCCCCGGCCAAGCGCGACGCCTGCGCGACCGCGTCCTCCAGGATGCCGGTCATCGCGCCGTTGGCCTCGTGGTCGTGGAGCATCGACTCCATCGCCGGGGCGACGAGCCCGCGCAGCTGGGTGGCGGCGGTGATGACGTCCAACGTCAGCTGCGGGTTGCGCTTGTGGGGCATCGTCGAGGAGCCGATGGTGCCTTCGGGGATCGGCTCGAAGGCCTCACCGAACTCGGGCTGCATCATCGAGTAGACGTCCTTGCCGATCTTCCCGGCGGTGCCGCCGAGCAGACCGAGGATGGAGACCCACTCGACCATGCCGTCGTTGATCGCCCGCGAGGGGACCGGCATCGAGCCCATGTCGAGCCGGGACGCCGTCTCCGTCTCGATCGCCCGGGCATGGGACCCGAAGGAGGCCATCGTGCCCGCCGCCCCGCCCATCAGAAGACGGAAGACCCGGTCCTCGACCGAGCGGAGCCGGTCGACGTGGGCCGCGACCTCGTCGATCCAGATGGCGACCTTGAAGCCGAAGGTGATCGGGACCGCGTGCTGGGAGTGCGTACGTCCCGGCATCGGCACCTCGGCACCGGCCTCGGCGACCTTCGACAGCGAGCGGAGCAGGTCGCCGAGCAGGTCGAGGATCTTGTCGTGCGCCTGGCGCAGCAGGATCAGGTCGGCGGTCTGGGTGATGTTCTGCGTGGTGGCGCCCCAGTGGACCCAGCCGCCGTGCTTCTTGCCGACGACCCGGCAGAGCTCCTCGACCAGCGGCGTCAGCGGGTGGCTGTGCTCGGCGGTGGCCTTCTCGATGCGGTCCAGGTCGAGCTTGTCCAGGTCGGCGGCCTCGGCGATCGCCTCGCCGGCCTCCGCCGGGATCACCTTCACGGCCGCTTCGGCCTCGGCCAGCGCTGCCTCGACGTCGAGCCGTGCCTGCAGGCGCGCCTCGTAGGTGAACAGGTCTCCGATGCCGTGGTCGGGGACTCGTCCGTCGGTGAATCGGCTGGTCGAGCCCGCGGGCATGTCGGGTGATCCTTTACGTCTCGTTCACACGGTGATTGGAAAACAGAGACCCAATCTTAATGGACGAAGGGCCGAAACAGCGGGGATCGTGTGCGGCCTCACTTGGATCGTGCAAGTGAACGGAACCGGGCCGCACCAAGAGGCACGGCCCGGATCATTGGAGCGGACGACGAGATTCGAACTCGCGACATCAACCTTGGGAAGGTTGCGCTCTACCAACTGAGCTACGTCCGCAGGTGCGACGGGAATGCTACCGCACGCTCCCCGGTAGGTGTGAAAAGCGGTCCGGAAAGTCGCGCCGTCGTCCCTGGCGCCCGGCTGCGTTAGGTTTGCCTCGTGCTGCTGAGCGACAAGGACATCCTGACCGAGATCCAAGACGGGCGGATCGTCATCGAACCCTGGGACGAGTCGATGCTGCAGCCGTCGTCCATCGACGTACGTCTGGACCGGTTCTTCCGGGTCTTCGACAACCACAAGTACGCCACGATCGACCCGGCCGTCGACCAGTCCGAGCTCACCCGGCAGATCGAGACCGAGGGCGACGAGCCGTTCATCCTGCACCCGGGGGAGTTCGTGCTCGGATCGACCTACGAGACCGTCAGTCTTCCCGACGACATCGCGGCGCGCGTGGAGGGCAAGAGCTCGCTCGGGCGGCTCGGGCTGCTCACCCACGCCACCGCCGGCTTCGTCGACCCCGGCTTCTCGGGGCATGTGACGCTCGAGCTGGCCAACGTCGCGACGCTGCCGATCAAGCTCTACCCGGGCATGAAGATCGGGCAGTACTGCTTCTTCAAGCTCACCTCGCCCGCGCAGAACCCCTACGGCTCGGAGAAGTACGGCAGTCGCTACCAGGGCCAGCGTGGGCCGACGGCCTCGCGCAGCTTCCAGAGCTTCCACCGCACCAAGATCTGAGCGGCCGGTGGGCGAGGTCTTCGCGGGGCGCTACGAGCTGCTGGAGCCCATCGCGGAGGGAGGGATGGGCGCGGTCTGGCAGGTCCACGACCGTCGCGAGGGTGACATCAAGGCGGCCAAGCTGCTGCGCCAGCGCGATGCCTCCTCCCTGCTTCGGTTCATCCGGGAGCAGGCCACCCGGATCCACCACCCGCACGTCGTGACCCCGCTCGGCTGGGCCGGCGAGGACGACAACGTGCTGTTCACGATGCCGCTGCTGCGCGGCGGCTCGGTCGCCATGCTCGTGGGTGACTACGGCGCACTGTCCGAGCAGTGGGTCGCCGCGATCCTCGACCAGACGCTCTCCGGCCTCGAGGCGGTGCATGCCGCCGGGGTGGTGCACCGCGACGTCAAGCCGGGCAACCTGCTGCTGGAGGTGACCGGTGCCGGTGTCCCGCATGTGCGGCTCTCCGACTTCGGGGTGGCCGTCCCGTCCGACCAGCCGCGGCTCACCGAGGCCAACGTGATGATCGGTACGCCGGGCTACATGGCGCCTGATCAGGGCTTCGACCCGGATCCCCGCGACGACCTCTACGCCACCGCCGTCACCGGCCTGCACCTGCTCACCGGGACCAGACCACCGCACGACGCTGCGTACGTGCCGAGGACCCAGCTGGGTCAGCTGCTCCTGCGCGCGGTCGGCGAGGATCGTGCCGCCCGGCCGCAGTCCGCCGCCGAGTTCCGCGAGCTGCTCGCCCGGGCCGTCCCGGCCCGGCCCTGGGAGCCGGGCGAGGCCGAGGTCCTGGATCAGTACGCCGCGGGGCGAACGTCGCCGCCTCCGCCGCCTCCGCCACTGACCCCGCGGGAGACTCCGGAGAAGACCGCGCTGCGACGTACGAAACAGCACGACGACCGGCCGGTGTGGCCGATCGTCGTGCTGATGCTCGCCGGGATCCTGCTGCTGGCGGGCGGCGTCTTCCTGCTGAGCTAGGCGCGCCGTCTCCGGATCAGCAGCACAGCCCCCGCTGCGAGCGCGATGAGCCCGAGGCCGGTCCCGCCGATGCCGGCGACCAGCTCGAGCGTGTCAGACCCCTTTCCGCCCTGGTCGGAGCCGGAGATGGTGGTCACCGTGTTCCGACCGGAGCTGTCGGGGCTGCCCGAGGCGCCCGGTCCCTCTGGTGCCTCGGCGCCGTCGGCGGCGTTCAGGTTGAGATCGGCGGTGGGCGCGGTCAGTCCGGAGACCTTCTCGTAGTCGGGTTCGCCCTCGCCGTCCTCGCCGACGGTCTTGACGATGAGGGTGTACGGCACGTTGATGTTCTCGTCGAGGCCGTACTGCACCCGGACGTAGTGGACGCCCGGCAGGCCGGTCGAGGCCGCGGCGTCGGCGAAGTCGAAACGGTTGCGGTAGGCGATGACGTTGGACAGGGTGCCGGTCCGCCAGGCGTCCGGGCAGTTCTGGAGCAGGCCGGGGCGGCACCAGCTCTCCGGCACATCGGTGCCGAGGTCGATCGTGGCCTGGCCGCCGAGCGGTCCGATGACATCGAGCTGGATGCCCGCTCCGACTCCCCACTCGCGACGGATCGCGTCGGTCAGCCTGGCGTCGAACTGGGCCTGCAGGTGCTGGCCCCAGCCGACGGGGACGCCGATGACCTGGTTCTCGCCCGGGTTGATGTCGAACGAGTAGGTGCCGTCCTCGACGATCGGCGCGTTGGCGATCGCGCTGCCCGGGATCAGGCCGGCGGTCGGCTCGGCCGGCGTCAGCTCGGTCCACGTCGGCGGGTCGGGCTGGGCGGGCAGCGCATCGAGGGCGGCCGCGCTGAGCGAAGGCTCCTCGTAGACCATCAGCTGGACCTGCTTGCCGGCGATGGCACCGGTGTCCTTGCCGCCGGACTTGGTGTCGAAGAACAGCTCGTCGGCGGTGTTGCAGGGCGCTTCCGGGTCGGTGTCCGCGCTGTGCGTGGAGCCGAAGATCAGCCGGCTGCCGTCGCCGTGGGTCGTGCTCTGCACGACCGCTCGCCGGCACTGGGTGAGATCGCCGTTCTCGTCCTCGACGCTGATCTGCGCGTTCAGGTTGCTGACCAGATCCTCGGACTCGCCCTCGAAGATCAGCCCGAAGTGCACCGTGGTGCCCGGCGCGGTGCGCTTGAACCGGTAGTAGCGCTCGCCGCGGGTCTGGATCGTGTCCAGATACTGCCCCGTCTTCACGGTGGGCGCGTCTGCGGCGTCGGGGGTGCCCTTCACCGGGGTGCCGGTGAACTCGAACGGTCGCAACGCGCGCTGCGAGGCGCCGGAGATCGACTCACCGATGCCCTCGGCGTCGTCGGCGTCGTAGTAGGTGCCGTTGCCCTTCTCGGCGATGCACTCGAGCTGTTTGCGGGCCTTGCCGGAGACCGAGAGCCCGACGACGTCGATCTGCAGGTCGATGCCCTTGTCTGAGAGTGCCTGCGCTGCCGGGCAGGGGTCGCCGCAGGTCGACTCACCGTCGGAGACGAGGACGATCGATCGCTTGCCCTCGGACCCGATGTCCTCGGCGGCACGCTCGAGCGCGATCGGGATCGGGGTCTCGCCGTAGGGCTTGTAGCCGCTCACCGCCGACCTCAGGTCGTCGCGGTTTCCGGTGCCGGGCTCGACAACGAGCTGGGTGTCCTGGCAGGCGCCCTTCTGCTTGCGTCCGAAGACCTTCGCGCCGAAGACCCGCATGCCCACGTCGGCGCTCTCGGGCAGGTCGTCGATCACGGTGTCGAGGGCCTGTTTGGCCGCCTGGATCTTGGTCGTGCCGCCGCCGGCCGGCTCCTTCATCGAGCCGGAGGAGTCGAGCACGAGCATCATCCGCCCGTACGTCCCTTGCTGCTGTTCCTCGGCGGCGGCGGGGGCTGCCCCGGCGCCGGCCACGGCCAGGACCAGGGCGCCGGCGAGGCCGCTGGTGATCGCGAGTCTGTTCCGCATGCCCGCACCTTATGTTCACTAATGTATACGACGCAAGTACGTTTGCGAACTTGTCGTCTACGTGTGTATATTCACGTCATGAGTGTCGAGGAGAACATCCGACGGCAGCGCGAGCTGTACGGCGAGCCGCTGGGCGAGCTGGTGCGACGTGCGACCGCCCCGTTGGGCCTCACTCAGGCGACGACCGCCAAGGTTCTGGGACTGAGCCCGGCGATGCTGTCGCACTTGATGACCGGGCAGCGGGTCAAGATCGCCAACCCGATCGCGCTGGGGCGCCTGCACGCGCTGATCGACCTCGGTGCCAGCGCGGGCGAGCTCACAACCTCCCAGATCAACGCGCGGCTCGACGAGATCCGTGAGCTGTCCTCGGAGCTGACAACCGGGGCACGTGTCATGGCCGCCGAAGGGGGCGCGGTCGTGCGCGGCGTACTGCGCGCCGTCGCCTCCGGTCGCGAGCTCCAGCAGGCCGCCGATGCCCTCCGCGACGTGGCCCCTGGCCTTGCCGACGTGCTCCGGATCTACGGCTCCGGGACCGACGAAGAGCTCCGCACCCACTTCGCCTCGATCCGTCACCTGCTCTGATCGAGAGTCGCCATGGACCGAGCCCCCGGGCCGGTCGGAACGATCATCGGCTCGTCGAAGCGCGCGCGATGACGACCGGTGTGGGGCTGTGGGCTACGGCGACTTGCCGGCCGTTCAGCAGGCCGAGCAGCAGGTCGGCGACGCGCGTGCCGATCACCGGTAGGTTGAGATCGAGTGCGGTGATGGCCGGTTGGGCAAGCGCGGCCCGTCGACCGTCGTAGTTGGTCGCGACCATCAGGTCGTCAGGCACCGTGCGGCCCAGGTCGACCGCTGCGCGGAGCCCGCCCGCGGCGAGTGCATCCAGAGGTGCGTAGACGGCGTCGATCGACGGGTCCGACACCAATGCCTCCCGTACTGCGACGTATCCCCCCTCCTCGCCTGCGCTCGCGTCGGCGCGGATGACGCTGACACGCAGATGCTCGTCGGATCGGGACTCCAGGTAGGCGAGGTGTGAGTCTGCGAGCGAATAGGGTTGGCGGCTCAGGGCGACGGCTACGTGGCGTGCTCCGGCGTCTGCAAGGTGGTCGAGCATGACGTCGGCACCACCGGCTCCGCGGTCGAGGTAGGCGTCTGCGGCGCCCGCGCCGTCCTTGCCGACCGTGACCACCGTGACGCCGCGGGACCGGAAGCGGTCGGCGATCGGGTCATCGGCGCGCGGGTCCACGACGATCGCTCCGTCGATGTCGAGCTGGTCGAGGGCGGCCAGGTCGGAGACCGGTGGGACGAGGAGCATGGAGTAGCCGTTCCGCAGACACTGCTCGGCGATGGGGAACGACAGCTCGAGCAAGAACCCCAGATGGGCTGCCTCGCTGACGATCTGGGCCGGCAGGGCGGTGACCAGCGCGACCACTGAGGAGCGGCCGGTACGCATCCGCTGTGCGCGCACGTTCGGTCGGTAGCCGAGCTCCTGGGCGACGCGAACGACTCGGTCGCGGGTCGACTGACTCACCCGATCACGGCCGTTGAGAGCCTTGGAGGCGGTGGAGAGGGAAACCCCGGCCGTCGCTGCGACGTCGACGATCGTCACCTGTCCTTCGGTCATGCCCGCGGCCACCTCTTCAACATCGTTCCTGTCCCTCGCCGGGGGCGGGGAGCAACTTTTGCGAAAACCTTTCGCCACACTCTTCCACATCACCGACGGGCGTGTATACGCTGCCGTGCGAAAACGTTTCTCCGATGAAGGGTCCCAACAACGATGCTGCTGATCGACACCGATCCAGGGCTAGACGACGCCCACGCCCTGGCGATGGCGTTCGGCCGTATGCCGGCGGACGAGCTGATCGTCACGACGGTGGCAGGCAACGTCGGTATCGACGCTGTCACCCGTAACGCACAACACCTCGTGCGCGCGATCGCTCCGGGCATCCCGGTAGCGCGTGGAGCGGCCGCGCCACTCCTCGGCACGCCTGTCGAAGCCCCCCATATTCACGGAGCGGACGGGATCGCTGGATTCGCCTGGCCCGACACCGACCTGGGGCCGTTGCACCCGAGCCATGCGGCGGAGGTGATCATCGAAGCGGCCCAGGTGCATGGCAAGGATCTCGCCGTCGTCGCACTCGGGCCGCTCACCAACCTGGCCCTCGCCATCCGACTCGAGCCGGGGATCATCGACCAGATCGGGCGTGTCGTCTCGATGGGCGGATCACCCTCGGGGCGTGGCAATGCCAGCGTCACGGCGGAGTTCAACGTGTTCGCCGATCCGGTTGCCGCTGAGATCGTCTACTCCACGGTGCGCAACCACACCGTCATCACCTGGGATCTCTCCCTCGACAACAGGTTCACTCGCTCCGAGCTCGACGGCTTCTGGGCCGGCACCACTGCCGCAGCGAGCACCCTGCGTGCCATCGATGCGCATCGCCAGAGCACCGAGCCGCAGTATGACACCGCGAGCACCTTCGGACGGGTCGACCCGTTGGCGATGGCGGTCGCGCTGGACCCGAGCGTCGTGACGGCAGAGGACGAGCACGCGGTGCTCGTCGACACCACCGACGGGCTCGCTCGCGGCTACACCGCCGTCGACTGGAGCGACTCCGTGGGCGAGCGCCCCAAGATCCTGATCCCTCGCGCCATCGACCGCGACCGTGCCTGCGCCCTCTTGACGCTCTGACGACGCCGACATCGCCCCACCCTCACCCCTGATTGCCAAGGAGCCCCTCTCATGTCCACAACCTTCCAACCCTCACGCTCGCGCCGCTGGCGCAGCATCGCCGGGGCCACGGCGGCCGTCGTCGCGCTGAGCGGCCTCGCGGCCTGCGGCAGCGACACCTCCGGGGGCGGCGTGGACACGGCGAACTTCCAGCTCGGCTGGTTCCCCAACGTCGAGGCGATGGGTCCGATCGTGGCCGACGACAAGGGCTACTTCGAGGACGAGGGCATCAACGTGTCCTTGCTGCCCGGCGGGCCAGAGGTCACGGCCGACGCCCAGATCGTCAGCGGCAACGCATTGATGGGCACGATGTCGAGCGAGGCCCTGGCGGACAGCGTGAAGGCCGGTGCGCCCCTCGTCGCTGTCGGTGCGATCTACCAGACCTCCTCGTCGGCCATCGTCACCCTTGCCGACAGCGGCATCACCGAGCCCAAGGACCTCGAGGGCAAGCGCTTCGGAGTGTCCCAGACCGACATGCGTGTGTACGAGCCCTTCTTCAAGCTGACCGGTGTCGACGCCGACAAGGTCGAGATGGTGTCCACCGGTTCTGATCCCGCTTCGTTGATGTCGGGAGAGGTCGACGCGATGTCGGGAACGCTGGCCAACCAGCCTATCGCCATCCAGGACCAGGGTGTCGACACGAACGAGATCCGGCTGGCCGACTACAGCTACAACCGTTGGAGCAACCTGCTGGTCGTGCGGCAGGATTCGCTGGAGGACCCCGAGGAACGGGCCGCTGTCCGTGCGCTTCTCGCCGCGGTCACCCGCGGCGTGCAGGATTCGGTCGAGAATCCGGACGCGGCGGCCCAGATCGTCGTCGACGAGTACGGCGAGCAGGTCGGTCTCGATCTCGACCAGCAGCGTGCCAGCGCCCAGGTCTGGGCCGACCTCGCCGAGGAGGGCACCGAGGATCAGGGTGTTGTCCGCCTCACCGAGGGCGGCGTCTCCGGCCAGCAGAAGTTCTTCGACTCGATCGGCCTCGAGGTGAACGCTGCTGACCTGTTCGACCTCTCCGTGCAGGCGGAGGAAAAGTGAGCGCCGGATTCGTCACTGAATCGGTCTCCAAGGTCTTCGAGACCTCCGAGCAGACCGTTACCGCCCTCGACGAGGTGACGTTGCGGGCGGACAAGGGGTCCTTCGTCGCGCTCATCGGCCCGTCCGGGTGCGGCAAGTCGACCTTGCTGCGCATGTTCGCGGGCCTCGATGTCGCGACAGGTGGACAGGTGTCGCTGCTGGGCAGGACGCCGGCGGAGGTGCAGCGCGAGCATGCGATCGGAGTCGCGTTCCAGGACTCCGCGCTCCTCCCGTGGCGTACTGTCGAGGCGAACATCGCCCTTCCGCTGCAGATCGCGGGCAAGAAGATCGACCACCGCGCCATCGCCGACCTCATCGCGCTGACAGGACTGACCGGATTCGAACGGGCGCGGCCGGCACAGCTGTCTGGCGGCATGCGCCAGCGGGTGGCCATCGCCCGCTCTCTCGTGCTCGAGCCCGACGTGCTTCTGCTCGACGAGCCCTTCGGTGCGCTCGACGACATGACGCGTCAGCAGATGAACATCGAGCTCCAGCGGATCTGGACCGAGCGCCCGACCACCACGCTCCTGGTCACCCACTCCCTGGACGAGGCAGCCTTCCTCAGCGACCGGGTCTTCGTCATGGCTGCCCGGCCGGGCCGGATCGTCGCCGAGCTCGACGTGCCCTTCGAACGTCCGCGTACGCCGGACATCCAGCAGGAGGAGCGGTTCCACCGCTTCACCGACCAGCTGTCGCGGTTGCTCTTCGACGCCAAGCGCTCCCGGGGCGCCGTGGCGCCGTCCGCGGAGGCCGAAGGCGGGTCGACGTCGTGAGTACGACGGCAACGGTGGCGCACCGGGCCGATCGCCGGGGCCTGAGCAGGGAACGGCGCCAATCGCTCGTACGGGCCGGTGTGGTCGGCGTATCGCTGCTCGGGGTCTGGCTCGCGCTCGCCACCGCCCTTCGCGGGCGGCACCTGATCCCCTACCCGGCGGACCTGCTGGCGCAGTTCGTCGACGACTGGTCGCTCATCGTCGCGAACGCCGGACCGACACTCGAGGTCGCGGCGCTGGGCTTCCTGATCGGTACGCTCGCTGTCCTGCCACTGGCGGCGGTGAGCGTGCTCGTGCCGACGCTGGAGCCAGTCGTGATCCGGGTGGCGGTGGCGATCCACGTGATCCCGTTCGTCGCGATCGCGCCGATCATCGTCATCACCTTCCAGGGGGAGGCGGCGCGGATCGCCATCGCCGCCCTGCAGGTCTACTTTCCGTTGTTGATCGGCGTGCTGCTCGGTCTGCACTCGGCCGATGACCGGGCACTGGACGTCGTGCGTGTCACGGGTGGACGGGAGCGGTCAGCGTTGCGCTTCGTCCGGGTGCCGTCAGCGCTGCCGAGCCTCATCGCGGGCCTGCAGATCGCGGTGCCGGCCGCCATCCTGGGTGCTCTCGTCGCCGAGTTCTTCGGCGCGCCCGAGGGGCTGGGTGTAGTCCTGGTCAACGCTCAGGACTCGCTGATGACCGACCGGGTGTGGGTCATCGCGGTGACGATCGGTGCGCTGGCCACGGTCGGCTACGTCGCCGTGGCGCTTCTGGCCAGGATCCTGGTGCCGTGGGCGGGGAAGGGCGCCATGTCCGGCACCTCCGTCGCCGGGGGCGCGACGGGCGACCTGTCTCGCCGGCAGGCGGTGCTCGGGATGGTCGTGTCGACGGGACTGCTGCTTGGCATGTGGTGGTCGCTACGACCGGTCTTCGGTCTCCAGCCGTTCTTCGTGAAGAGCCCCGGGGACGTCGTCGGGTTCCTGGTCGAGGGAAATCCGGCCACCGGTGCACCGGCCGGAGAGTTCTGGGACGCGTTCCTCACCGCCACCGGCCAGACCGCGGTGCACGCCGGGGTCGGCTTCGTCGTCGGAACCGTCGTCGCCGCTCTCGGTGCGGTCGTTCTCGTGGCCACGCCGGGCCTCGAGCGTGTCGTGATGCCGTTCGCGATCATGCTCCGCTCGGTTCCGCTGGTGGCGCTCACTCCGCTCATCGTGCTGCTGTTCGGGCGCGGACTGGTCGGAGTCACGGTGCTGGTCACGCTGGTCACGTTCTTCCCGACCTTGGTGACCGTCATCCTGGGGCTGCGGTCGGCTCCCGAGAATGCCATCGACGTGGTGCGCGCATCAGGCGGATCCGCGTTCGACGCCGCGGCGCGCGTGCAGGTCATGTACGCCGTGCCGGCGATCACCGCCGCGGCGCGCATCGCGGTGCCCGCGGCTGTGAGCGGCGCGATGCTCGCCGAGTGGCTGGCCACCGGAGACGGTCTGGGCAGCTTGATCACCCTCGCCGCCGTCAGTGCCGACTACCTCACGCTGTGGAGCGCCGGCGTCCTCGTCGTGGTGCTCGTGCTCCTGCTGTACGCCGCCATCAACTGGATCGACACGACCATCTCTCGTCGCCTCGGCATCGCGCTGTGAGCGCGCCCGCCCGACGACACGACACGGAAAGTCCCATGATCGAGCACGCCGACACCATCCTGCAGAACGTCCACCTCGTCACCTTCGACGACGACGCCACCGTGATCCCGGATGGGGCGGTCGCGATCTCCGACGGTGTGATCGTCGACCGTGGCCCCACCGCTGAGGTGTGTCAGCGGTGGACCACCGACAACCGCGTGTTCGGCGGTGGCCAGATCGCCATCCCCGGCCTGACGGATGCGCACTTCCACACCGCCCAGAGCCTGATGCGTGGCGTCCTCACGACGCTCCAGCGGACGCGGCGGCTGCGCGTACCGACCTGGCGCGAGTACTACCTGCCCTTCGAGGCCGCGCTGACCCCCGACGACGTACGCCTGTCCGGCGAGTTCGCCTACACGACGATGCTGCGCTCAGGCACCACCGCATTCTTCGAGGCGGGCGGCCCGCACCCGGAGAGCATGGCCGACGCCGCGATCGCCACCGGGATCCGCGGGATCGTGTCGCAGTCGACGATGGACGGCGGGTCGCGTATCCCTGAGTCCATGGTCATGACCACCGAAGAGGCGATCGCTCGGAACATCGCCGTCGCCGACGCCTATCCGGCCAGCCCGGACGGTTCGCGGCGGGTGACGGGTGCGATGTCGCTCCGCCAGATCATCACGTGCAGCACCGAGCTGATCACCACCGTGCACGAGGAGGCGACCCGCCGCGGGGTGAAGGTGCACACCCATCTGGTGGAGGGCACCTACGAGATCGACTATGCCCTCGAAAGGTTCGGGAAGCGGCCGATCGAGCACCTCATCGACCTCGGGGTGTTCGACCGCACGCTGCACTGCGCCCACTCGATCCTGGTGAGTGACCAGGAGATCGGCGAGTACGTGACGCGTGGTGCCTCCGCGTGTCACTGCGCCAAGGGCAACTACTCCATCGGCTCGGCTCCCGCGATGCGGATGTGGCGCCGCGGCGTCGACATCGGGACCGGTACCGATGGCGTCGCGACCCTGGGCACGCTCGACCTGTTCCGGATCGCGATGCTGACCCGGATCGGCCAGCAGCTCGTCGACGGTACACCCAACCACAACCGCAACAGCGTGCAGGCCGCTGAGCCGCTCGAGATGGCCGTAGTCGGCGGCGCGCGTTCTGTTGGTCTGGGCGATGTGACCGGCTCGCTCGTCGTCGGCAAGCGTGCGGACATCGTCCTTCTCTCGACGATGGGACCCGAGGCCGCTGGGTTCGCCTCGCCCGAGGCGTTCCTCTACGAGGCGGCCAGCGGCCGTGACGTGACCACTGTGTTCGTCGACGGCCAGAAGGTCGTCGCCGACGGCGAGGTGGTCACGATCGACGAGGCCGAGGTGAGGGCACGTGCGTCGGCCCGTCAGGCCGCGCTGCTCGGTGAGGTGGCCTGAGATGTCTGCCCGCCACGACCGCGACCCGGACGGCGCTCGGAGGCGGGGCGACGTCTTGGTGATCGGCAGCATCTCGGTCGACGTCTCGGTCTCGACCCCGCACCTGCCGAAGCCTGGCGAGACCGTCATCGGCGCCGGTGTCGAGATCGGGACAGGTGGCAAGGGTGCGAACCAGGCGGTCGCCGCAGCACGGTATGGCGCCCGGACACGCATCGCTGGCTGCGTCGGCGACGACGCCTTCGCCGAGCTGGCCCTGACCGAGCTCGGGGAGTCGGGGGTGGACGTCAGTGAGGTCCTCCGGCGGAACGGAGGGACCGGCCTGGCGCAGATCCGGACAGACGCGTCAGGCGAGAATGACATCGTCGTCGCTCCGCTGGCGAACGCCCTGGTGACCCGCGAGCAGGTCGACGAGGTCTTCTCACGCGTGGCCGGCGACACGGCCGTTCTCCTTGTCCAGCTCGAGATCCCGGTCGACGTGGCGTTGCATGCCATCCGGCGTGCCCACGACGCCGGTATCTGCGTCATCCTCGATCCCGCGCCGGCTTTCCCGCTCCCGGAGGAGATGTGGTCATCGATCGACATCGTGACCCCGAACGAGACCGAGGCGGCCGCGATCACCGGCGAGCCGGTCGACGACGCCGCCGGATCTGAGGCCGCGGCGGAATGGTTCGCCCGGAAGGGCGCCCGATCATCGATCATCACCCGCGCCGGCGGTGGAGCCACGCTGCTGACCGACGGTGTCACCATCGAGTACCCGCCGCATCAGGTGCGGGCCGTTGATTCCACGGCGGCCGGCGACGCCTTCGCAGGCGTGCTCGCCGCGTCGATCGCGCTCGGCATGCCACTGCCGCGCGCAGTCGAGGAGGCGATGCTGGCCGGTGCGCTGACCGTCACCCGACGAGGCGCGCTCCGGTCGATCCCGACCAAGCACACCATCGACGAGTTCGCCGCGGACCGAGAGGTTCGGTAGGGGTGATAAGGCCTCGGCTCGCCGGGACCACGGGGCGGATCGTAGTCGGCGGTCGCGGCTAGAGTCGGGTGGATGAGCGAAGCACCCTTCCTTGCTCCCGACGGCCAGACGCGTTGCGCGTGGGCCGGTGGGGCGCCGGAGTTCCTGGGCTACCACGACACCGAGTGGGGTTTCCCGGCCGGCGGTGACGTCCGGCTCTTCGAGAAGATCTGTTTGGAGGGGTTCCAGAGCGGCCTGTCGTGGCGCACCATCCTCAACAAGCGGCCCGCGTTCCGCGAGGTCTTCGAGGGGTTCGACTTCTACAAGGTGGCCGAGTTCGACGAGGGCGACGTCGAGCGGCTTCTGCTGGATGCCAGGATCATCCGCCACCGCGGCAAGATCGAGGCGGCGATCAACAATGCCAGGCGTGCGGTCGAGCTCGTCGAGGAGCGTGGGTCGCTGGCTGCGTACGTCTGGAGCTTCGAGCCGGAGCCGCTGAAGGTCCCGGAGGTGGTGGCGACCTCGCCTGCCTCGGTCAGCCTGTCCAAGGACCTCAAGAAGCGCGGCTGGAAGTTCGTCGGACCGACGACGATGTATGCCTTCATGCAGTCGATGGGGATCATCAACGACCACTCGCTCGACTGTGTGATCCGGGATCGGGTCGAGGACGAACGGGCGGCATTCGTCAGACCCTGACTTCGACGCGGGAGGACCAATGTGATTAGGCTGTCCTAACTAAGCATTGCCTAACCCGAGGGCGATGTCCCCAGCCTGTCGAAGGATGGTTCCCCAGTGATCCGTCGATCCGTACTCATCGCAGCGAGCGTCGTGCTCGCTGCCAGCGGCCTGGCTGCGTGCAGCACGGGCGCGACCGACTCCGCGGACAGCTCCGCGGACTCCGCATCGAAGGCCGACTCGGGCGCCTTCCCCGTCACCGTCGAGCACGCCTACGGCAGCACCGAGATCACCAAGGAGCCGACCAAGGTCGCCACCATCGGCTGGTCCGACCACGATGTCGCGCTCTCGCTGGGTGTCGTCCCGGTCGCTGCTCAGGCGATCACCTGGGGCGGCAACGACCAGCAGTCGACCGACTGGTTCGACGCCGAGCTGAAGGAGGTCGGCGGTGAGCAGCCGGTGCGCTACAACGCCGACACCAGCATCCCGTTCACCGAGATCAGCAAGGCGACCCCCGACCTGATCCTGGCCACCAACTCGGGCATCTCCGAGCAGGACTACAAGAAGCTCAACGAGATCGCCCCGACCGTCGCCTTCCCCGGTGACCCGTGGCTGACCTCCTGGCAGGACTCGCTGGAGATGATCGGCAAGGCCACGGGCCGAGTCACCCTGTCCGAGGAGGTCAAGAAGGAGACCGAGGACGCGATCGCCCAGGCCCAGAAGGACCACCCGCAGATCGTCGACGCCGAATACCTGGTCACCGGTGTCCAGGACAACTCCAAGCTCGGCACCATCGGCCTGTACGGCGCCGGCGACGCCCGCCCGCAGATGCTGACCCAGCTCGGGATGAAGCTCGCTCCGGTCGCCGACGAGCTCGTTCCGGCCGGCCAGTTCTACACCGACGTCTCTGCCGAGAAGGCTCCCGAGCTGGAGTCGGAGGTGCTGATCAACCTCGGCTACACCGAGGGCAGCTTCGAGGCCCTGCAGCAGGACAAGCTGCTCAGCCAGATCCCGGCGATCAAGAGTGGCCACTACCTCGACATCACCGACCAGCCGTTGTCCCTGACCTTCTCCGCCGCGAGCACCCTGTCGATCCCTTACTTCATCGACGAGCTCGTTCCCTCGATCGCCGAGGCGGTCGACGGCGGGAAGGTGAACGTCACCGCGGAGAAGTGACGGCTCCGTTGACCACCCCCACGCCCCTCGCCCCGGTCGCCCCGGCAGCGCCTGCTGCCGCGGTCGTCCGGGGTCGGACGCTTCCCGGGATCGGGCTGATCCTGGGGATGCTCGTCCTCGCTGCGGTCGTCTCGATCCTGCTCGGCTCCGAGTGGGTTCCGCCGACCGCACTGCTGGACGAAGGCAGCTTCGGGCACGCGATCCTGGAGAACCGGATCGCCCGTACGGCGACCGCCTTCGCTGTCGGCGGTGCGCTCGCGCTCGGCGGTGCTTGCCTGCAGGGGCTCACCCGCAACCCGCTGGCCGACCCCGGGCTGCTCGGCCTCAACGCGGGCGCGGCGTTCGCGGTCGTGGTGGCGCTCGTGTACGTCGGGGCCACCGGCCTGAACTCGCTGCTGTGGGCCGCCTTCATCGGTTCGGCGCTGGCCGCGATCCTCGTGCACGGCATCGCCGCGATCGGGCGCGACGGTGCGACCCCGGCCAAGCTGGTGCTCGCCGGTGCCGCGCTGACCGCGGCGCTGACCAGCTGGACCAGCGGCATCCTGCTGATCGACCACCAGGGGCTGGAGGTCTTCCGGCAGTGGCAGGTCGGCACCATCGGCAGCGACTGGGGAGACCTCGCCGTCTGTGCCCCGTTCCTCGTCGTGGGGGCCCTGCTGGCCCTGTTGAGCGCCCCCGTGCTGGACGCGCTCGCGCTCGGTGACGACCTCGCCAAGGGCCTCGGCCGCCGCACCGGTCTGGACCGAGTGGTCGTCGGTGTCGGGGTGGTCCTGCTCTGTGGCACCGCCACCGCTCTCGTCGGGCCGGTCGCCTTCGTGGGTCTGGTCGTCCCGCACGCCGTACGCGCCCTGGTCGGCCCCAGCTACACCTTGGTGCTGCCGCTCTCGATCGCCGCCGGCGCCGCGCTCACCGCCATCGCCGACGCGCTGGGCCGGGTGGTGCTGCCGCCCACCGAGGTGCAGGTCGGCATCATGACGGCCGTCGTCGGCGTACCTGCGTTCATCTGGTTCCTGCGGCGCGGACGGATGGCGGGCCTGTGAGCATCACCGCGCCTACCGAACCGACGCGGGCCGTCGACGTCGTACGCAAGGCCCGGCGTGCACCGCGACGGCACCACGCCTACGTCGTCGCCGTCCTGGCGGCGCTCCTGTTCGGAGCCTTCGTCGCTCGGGTGCTGCTCGGCGACTACATCATCACCGTGCCCGACTTCTTCCGGATCCTCGGCGGCGCCGAGATCCCCGGCGCCACCTTCCTGCTGATGTCCGAGAAGCTGCCGAGGGCGATCCTGGGGGTGCTGGTCGGCGTCGCGTTCGGCATCGCTGGCGCGGTCTTCCAGAGCACCCTGCGCAACCCGCTGGCCAGCCCTGACATCGTCGGCGTCTCGCTCGGCGCCAGCGCTTCGGCGGTCTTCGCGATCGTGGTGCTCGACCTCGAGGGCCTGGCCCTGAGCGTCGCCGCGATCCTGGGCGCGCTCGCGATCGCGGTGGCCGTCCGGCTCGTCGCCGGCTCCGACGGCAGCTACCGGCTCGTCCTCGTCGGCGTCACCGCCGCGGCCGCGATGACCGCCGTCGTCCACTATCTCTTCACCCGTGCCAACGAGTTCGACGCGCTGCTCGTGCTGCGCTGGCTCACCGGCGCGCTCAACGGCGTCACCTGGCCGACCATCTGGATCCTGCTCGGCTTCCTCGTCGTGCTCATCCCGGCGCTGGCCTGGATCTCCCGCTCTGCTCAGGCCCTTCAGCTCGGCCCGGACGTGGCCACCGGCCTGGGCGTCAGCCGGCGGCGTACGGACCTGCTGCTCCTGCTCGCGGTCCTGCTCACCGCTCTCGGCGTCGCCGCCGCCGGGCCGGTCGCCTTCGTCGCGTTCGTGGCCGGACCGATCTCGCGGGCGCTCAACGGCGGGCGTACGACCCTGGTCGGCGCTGCGCTGGTCGGCGCGATCGTGATGGTGGCGGGCGACTACATCGCCGACTATGCGGTCCCCGGCGTCTCCTTCCCGGTAGGCGTCGTCACCGGTGCGTTCGGGGCGCCGTTCCTACTGTGGTTGCTCACAAGGGCGCGCCGATGACCCGGGCCCTGCTGCGCGACGCGCTGGACGGGCGCTGGCGGCGTTGCCACCGCTCGACGGACAACCCCGGTCCGCCTTCGCGGCGGCGCCTTGCCATCACCCGCCCATCGCGCCGCTCGCGACGGGCCCGAGTCATCGGCGCGCCCTGCGGCCGAGCTGGAAGGAAGGCTTGATGAGACTCGCTGCGGAGAGTGTGAGCCTCGGTTACGGTGCGGACCCGGTCGTCGACCAGGTCTCGCTGGAGATCCCCGACGGCCTCACCACGGTGATCGTCGGCGCCAACGGCTGCGGAAAGTCGACCCTGCTGCGCGGGATGGCACGGCTGCTGAAGCCGATCTCCGGGCAGGTCGTGCTCGACGGCAAGGCGGTCCACAAGCAGCCCACGAAGACGGTCGCCAAGACGCTCGGCCTGATGCCGCAGTCGCCGATCGCGCCGGAGGGGATCACCGTCGTCGACCTGGTCGGCCGAGGACGCCAGCCTCACCGCGGCGCGCTGCAGCGCTGGTCTGCCGAGGACGATGCGGCAGTCGCGGAAGCGCTCGAGCTGACCGACACCCTCGGTCTCGCCGACCGGGTCGTCGACGAGCTCTCCGGCGGCCAGCGGCAGCGGGTCTGGGTCGCGATGGCACTGGCCCAGCAGACCGACCTGCTGCTCCTCGACGAGCCGACCACCTTCCTCGACGTCGCCCACCAGATCGACCTGCTCGACCTGCTTCACGGTCTGCGCGAGACCCGAGGGACCACCGTCGTGATGGTGCTCCACGACCTCAACCTGGCCGCGCGCTACGCCGACCACCTGATCGCGATGAGCGGCGGCAAGATCGCCGCCACGGGCCGCCCGGCGGACGTAGTGACCGCCGCCCGCGTCGAGGAGGTATTCGGCCTCGAGGCGCAGATCATCCACGACCCCGTCTCGGGCACACCGCTGGTCGTACCCATCGGCCGCCACCACCGACCTTCCGCTCACCCCCACGCACAAGGAGCCTGACATGCCCATCCTCGCCCGCGTCACAGTGCGCTCCATCGAGCGCCTCTCCCCGTCGTTCGCCCGGATCGAGCTGGTCGGCGACGACCTGGCCGACTTCGGCAACGACGGGCCCAGCCTCGATCAGCGCATCAAGCTGCTCTTCCCGGCCTCCCCGGGCGTCCTGCCCGAGCTCTCGGCCGACGACTGGTACACCGACTGGCTCGCCCTCCCGGACGACGAGCGCCCGCGGATGCGCACCTACACGATCCGGTCGATCGCGGGGGAAGGCATCGAGAAGCGCTTGTACGTCGACTTCGTGCTGCACCCCGGGGCGCACGGTCCAGGCTCCGACTGGGCCGGTGCAGCCCAGCCGGGTGACGAGCTCATGGTCATCGGCCCGAAGCTCAGCGAGGAGTACGGCGGCATCGAGTGGCTTCCCGGTGACGCCACCCGGCTGCTTCTCGTCGGCGACGAGACTGCCGTGCCGGCGATCGTCTCGATCATCGAGTCCTTGCCGGCGGATGCCACCGGATCGGTGTTCCTCGAGGTGCCGGTCGCTGAGGACGTACAGGCTGTGTCTGCTCCTGACGGGCTGAAGATCAGCTGGCTGCCGCGCGATGGCGCGCCCGTGGGTGGACCTGTGCTCGCCGCTGTCGGCGGGCTGCTGGGCTTCGAGGCGACGCCCGAGGACGTGACCTCGGTCGAGGTCGAGGATCCGGACCTGTGGGAGACCCCGATCTACTCGTCCTCCGGCGAGGAGGTCGCGACGGAAACCCGGTCCGCCGATGCGACCGGGAACGGCGAGGACGGGCGCTACGCCTGGATCGCCGGGGAGTCGCGGATGGTCACGGCGCTGCGTCGTCATCTGGTCAACGAGCTCGAGATGCCGCGCAAGCAGGTCGCTTTCATGGGCTACTGGCGAGAAGGCGTGTCGATGAAGGGCTGACCCAGCGCGGTCCTGGGCCGGACTCGGGGTTAAGTTTGTTGCGACCAAAAACTAGAAGGGTCGTGGAATGCACACAGGCATCCTGGCCGCGGACACCCTGATCCAGGCCAACGCGGTCGACTATCTCCTGATCGCCATCTACTTCGCATTCGTTCTCGGAATCGGCTTCCTGGCCAGCCGTGGAATGTCGAGCTCGGTGGACTTCTTCCTGTCCGGCCGGTCGTTGCCCGCATGGGTCACAGGCCTCGCCTTCATCTCGGCGAACCTCGGCGCCGTCGAGATCATGGGGATGTCGGCGACGGGCGCACAGCTCGGACTACCCACCGTCCACTATTTCTGGATCGGCGCCGTTCCCGCGATGCTCTTCCTGGGCGTCGTGATGATGCCCTTCTACTACGGCTCGAAGGTGCGCTCGGTCCCCGAGTTCATGAAGCGCCGTTTCGGCACCGGGGCCCACCTGGTCAACGCGATCTCGTTCGCGGTCGCGCAGCTGCTGATCGCGGGTATCAACCTCTACCTGCTCGGCTCCATCGTGCACGCGCTGCTGGGCTGGCCGCTGTGGGTCGCACTGATCGTGGCCGCGCTGATCGTGCTGTCCTACATCACCCTCGGTGGTCTGAAGGCGGCGATCTACAACGAGGTGCTGCAGTTCTTCGTGATCGTGGCCGCCCTGCTGCCGCTGACCATCCTCGGCCTCTACAACGTCGGGGGCTGGGACGGTCTGGCCTCGAAGATCGAGGGGGCCGCGGCTGCCAACCCCGACACCGTCGCGCCAGCCGCCGACCAGCTCAACTCCTGGCCCGGCGCCGCGCTGACCGGCTTCTCCTCCGACATCCTCTCGGTGGTCGGCATCGTGTTCGGTCTCGGGTTCGTGCTCTCGTTCGGCTACTGGACGACCAACTTCGTCGAGGTCCAGCGGGCGATGGCCGCCGACTCGATCAGCGCCGCGCGCAAGACACCGATCATCGGCGCCTTCCCGAAGATGTTCGTCCCGTTCATCACGATCCTGCCGGGCATGATCGCGGCGGTCCTGGTGACCGAGCTGGCCGACTTCAAGGCCTCCGGAGGAGAGGCGCAGATCGCGGGAGGTGCGGGCGGCAACGTGACGTACAACGACTCGCTGCTCCTCCTGATGAGGGATCTGCTGCCCAACGGTCTCCTCGGCCTGGCGCTCGCCGGTCTGCTGGCGGCGTTCATGGCCGGGATGGCGGCCAACGTGTCCGCCTTCAACACGGTGGTGTCTTTCGACCTCATCCAGGAATACATCATCAAGGACCGGCCGGACGAGTTCTACGTCAGGCTGGGCCGCTGGGCCACCGTCTCGGCGACCGCCATCGCGATCTTCACCGCTGCGCTCGCGTCCAACTTCTCCAACATCATGGACTACCTGCAGACCCTGTTCGGGTTCTTCAACGCGCCGCTGTTCGCGACGTTCATCCTGGGTATGTTCTGGAAACGGATGACCGCGACCGCCGGTTGGACCGGTCTGGTCTCCGGCACCTTGGCCGCGGTGCTCGTCGGCATTCTCTCCGAGGGCACGCTCGGCGGGCTGTCCGTGGGTGTCCTGCCGCTCTCCGGCCAGGGGGCGTCGTTCGTGGCTGCCGGTGCGGCCTTCGTCGTCGACATCGTCGTCAGCGTGATCGTCTCGCTGGTGACCAAGCCGAAGCCGGAAGGCTCCTTGAAGGGTCTGGTCTACTCGGAGACCCCGAAGGAGGACCTGGTCGACGCCGAGAACGCCGGCCGCCCGTGGTACGCACGGCCGGTGCCGCTCGCCGGTGTCGCGCTGGTCATGGTCATCATCTTGAACGTGATCTTCTGAGGAGGCTGAGATGTCCACCGAATCCAACCAGGCTGAACCCGACCAGACCAAGGTCAACAAGGGCCTTCTCGGCACGCTGCTGTCGCTCTTCGACATCCGCAACGTGATCGGGGCCCTGCTCTCGATCTACGGCGTCATCCTGCTGCTGATGGGCCTATTCGGCGACCCGGAGGTCGAGAAGACCGGCGGGCCCAACGCCAATCTCTGGGCGGGCATCGTCCTGCTCGCCATCGGGGCGATCTTCATCGCCTGGGGTGTGCTCCGGCCGGTCGTGCCGGACGCGCCTCACCCCGGTGAGAAGGAGTAGGTCGGATCACAGACCGACGAGGGTGACGTCACCGCTCACCGTGGTGGTGCGGAGCTCGACATAGGGTTCACCCGCGGCCGGTGCGCCAGCGCTCTGGACAGTGCTGCTGCACCGGCCGGTCACGGTGTTGATGTCGGTCCACACCGGGGTGCCGTTCGGGATCCCGATGCGTACGTCGGAGGAGGCTCCCTTCACCGAGATCCGCCCGGCGCTGACCGAGTGGATCGCGAAGTCGCCCGCGCCGGTCGAGTGGCTCACATCGCCCTCGACCTCGTCGATCTCCACCGTGCCGGAGCCGGTCTTGGTGTGCAGGTCGTGGGCCGTACCGATCCGGATGTCACCGGATCCGGACTTGATCGAGGCACGCCCGTGGAGGGCGTCTGCCTCGACGTCTCCCGAGCCGGTCTCGACCTGGAGCTCCTCGAGGACCCGGTCGATGCGTACGTCGCCGGAACCGGTCTGGATCCACGCAGCCCGGACAACGCCTTGGGTGGCGATGTCGGCGGTCCCGGTGCGGGCTCGCAGCTGGCTGTGCGACGGAGCCGTGATGGTGATGTCGTAGTGACGCGAGCGGTTGAACGGGCCCCTGCGCGGGTCGATGACATTGATCGTGTCACCGCTCTGCTCGACGACCAGACTCTCGGCATCGTCGCCGTCGATCTCGACGATCGTCTCGTCGGTGTCGGTCGTCTGGACCTCGAGGTTGCCCTTGTCGAACTCGACGAAGAGCTTGGCCGGGGCGGTGGACATGAAGGTGTACGTGCTCATGATGGTTCTCCTCAGGGTGTGCTGGTCTACCGGACCGGCCGGGTGGCCGTCCGTTGTCGTACCTCTGCTGTGCGCCTAGGTCAGAGCCAGCCGGTCATCCGGCGGTCGGACCTGCCGCGGTTGCCGCCGCGGAAGGGATCGAGGCTGCTCATCGCCTCGTTGACGATGTGGGGGATCGCGGAGAGGTCGACATCGACGTTGACCGCGTTCTCCCGGGTCGCCGCGCGCACCGCGCCGACGAGCCAGGTGTTGAGCGACTGACCGGCCTCGGCCGCCGCCTCCTCCGCCTTCGCCTTGAGCGACTCCGGGATGCGGAGCGTCACTCGGGAGAGGGTGTCGTCGCCCTCCGGCTCGGGCGGGGTCGGAGGAGTCGGAGGGGTCGGGGGAGTGGGTGGTGTCGGAGGTGTCGGGGCGACCGGTGCGGCGAGCTCGGGAAGCGTGACCCCGAACTCCAGGTCACGCCCTCGCAGACGTACGTCGACATTGCCTGCCGGCAGCTCTGCGGTGATCTCCGCCGCCGCCTGGCTCACCGCCTCCATCACCGCCAGTCGCGCGGCCGGGTCGAGTGCGTAGGTGAGCCGCTCCGCAGTCTCCCGCGCCTCCGGCCCTGATGCCTCGGCCGCGGCCAGCAGGTCCCGTCGCAGGCTGTCGATATACGGCGTGATGTCCATACGCACCACTATGACATCATCATGACGTCAGCACAACTCCAATTTGACATCACGTGACGTCAAGCCCTCGCCGAGGCGTCACTCCGGTCGGCCGAGACGTCACTCGCGTCGGCCGAGAGGGCACGTTGGTGCCATCTCGGCCGACGCGAGTGACGCCTCGGCGAAATGACGATGACACCTTGTGAATCGCTCACAAGGTGTCATCGGCTGGTGATGGATCAGAGGTCGAAGAGCGACCCTGTCTCGTGGATGTCGACGTCGGTACGCGGCGTGTGAGCCTCTCCGCTGGCGGCCGGTGCCTGCTTCGGCTCCGGCGCCTTCTCGGGCTCCGGCTCGCGCTCGGGCTCGGCCGGCGTCTCCACCTCGACCGCCGCTTCTTCGGCAGGCGCTGTAGGTGCCTCGTCGACAACGGTCTCCGGGGCAGTCTCGGCCACAGGAGCGGCCTCGGTCGAGGTAGGAGCGGCCGGGGCGGCAGCGGCGACCGTGCCCTCCGGTGCCTCGATGTCGAAGAGCGAACCGAGGTTGTCGAAGTCGACGTCGGACTTCGGCTCCGAGGTCACTCCCGAACCTGCCGCAGGTTCGGCGGGTGCAGCAGGCGCAGCGGGTGCGGCAGGGGTCTCCGTCGGGGTCTCGGCCGGAGTCGAAGCCTCGACCGGAGCCGCAGGCGCGGGCTCGCTGGCCGGGATGTCGAAGAGCGAGCCGCCTCCGCCGAGGTCGACAGCAGGCTCCTCGGCCGGTGCCGGCGCTGCCGGCGCGGCCTTCGCCTCGGGTGCGGCTGCAGGCTCCGCCTCCTGAGCAGGTACGTCGAAGAGCGACCCACCCGTCCCGAGATCGGCAGCAGGCTCCTCAGCAGGCTTCTCCTCGGCAGGTGCCTCCGCAGGAGTGTCGAAGAGCGACGAGCTGTCGTCGAACAGCGAGCCACCGGAGGCGGGCTTCTCCGGCTCGGCGGCCGGAGCGGGGGTGTCGAAGAGCGATCCGCCACCCGACGTACCGCCCGAGGCCGGCTCGGCCGGGGCAGGGGTGTCGAAGAGCGAGGACGCATCGGCCGGAGTCTTCGGGGTCTCGGCGGCCTCGGCGGGGGAGTCGAAGAGCGACGAGCCCGCGGCAGCGGTCGCAGCACCGGCAGCCGGAGCGGCCTCCTCGACGGCCGGAGCAGCCTTCGCGGTCGCACCGACCTTCGCGCCCTCGCCCGGGGCCAGCTTGGTCGCCTGCTCGCCCTTCACGGACGCGAGCAGCATCTGCGCGACGTCGAGCACCTCGACTTCTTCGCGCGCGGCACCGTTGGCCTGAGCCTTGGTCAGGCCGTCGGAGAGCATGACGCGGCAGAACGGGCAGCCGACGGCGATCTGGTCGGCACCGGTGGCGACGGCCTCGTCGGTGCGGTTCTCGTTGATCCGCGACCCGATCTTCTCTTCCATCCACATCCGGGCACCACCGGCACCGCAGCAGAAGGAGCGCTCGGAGTTGCGGGGCATCTCCTTGAAGTCCGCGCCCGGCATGATCTGAAGCAGCTCGCGCGGCGGCTCGTAGACGCCGTTGTGGCGACCGATGTAGCACGGGTCGTGATAGGTGATCGAGCGCTTGTGGGCGCCGGCGCCGTCCGCGACCGGAGTCAGCTTGCCCTCGCGTACGAGACGGTTGAGCAGCTGGGTGTGGTGGACCACCTCGAGCTCGATGCCGAACTCCTTGTACTCGTTCTTCAACGTGTTGAAGCAGTGAGCACAGGTGGTGACGGCCTTCTTGACCTTGAACTCCTTGAACGTCTCGACGTTCTGCTGAGCCAGGCCCTGGAAGACGAACTCGTTGCCGGCGCGGCGGGCGGAGTCACCGGTGCAGGTCTCGCCGTTGCCGAGTACGCCGAAGGAGACGCCGGCCATGTCGAGCAGCTCGGCCACGGCGCGGGTGGTCTTCTTGGCCCGGTCCTCGTAGGCGCCGGCGCAGCCGACCCAGAACAGCCAGTCGACCTCCTCGAGCGACTCGATGTCCTTGCCGACCTCCTTGACGTCGAAGGGCAGGTCCTTGGCCCAGTCCATGCGCGCGTTGGCGTTCATGTTCCAGGGGTTGCCCTTGCCCTCGAGGCCCTTGAAGAGACCGTTGAGCTCGGAGGGGAAGTTGGACTCGACGAGCACCTGGTAGCGGCGCATGTCCATGATGTGGTCGACGTGCTCGATGTCGACGGGGCACTGCTGGACGCAGGCACCGCAGGAGGTGCACGACCAGAGCACGTCCTCGTCGATGACGAAGCCGCCGTCCTCGGGGTTGTAGAACCAGTCGAGCACCTCGGCGTTGCCCTCGGCGCCTTCCGGCGCGCCGTCGGCCTTGCCGATGAGGGGCTTCTCCTTGAGGTCGCCGTCAGCGGCCGCGGCGTACGCGTGCTCGCGCAGGCCCATCATCAGCAGCTTGGGCGACAGCGGCTTCTCGGTGTTCCAGGCAGGGCACTGCGACTGGCAGCGACCGCACTCCGTGCAGGTGGTGAAGTCGAGGATGCCCTTCCAGGAGAAGTCCTGGATCGAGCCGACGCCGAGGATCGCGTCCTCGGGGATGCGGTCCTCCTCGACGTCCTCGAGGGTTACCGGCTTGCCGTCGATGAGCATCGGCTTGATCGCGCCGAGCGCAGTGCCGAGCGGGCGGGCTCCCTCGGTGTCGGACGTACGCGAACCCGGCTCGCGCTTGAACCAGATGTTGAACCAGGCGGTGAAGCGGTGCCAGGCGACACCCATCGTCAGGTGGGTGGAGACGACGGCGAGCCAGATCAGCGCGGTGATGATCTTGAACGCGGCGATCGCGTAGATGATGTTCTCGAGCGTGGGGATCGCGTCGGCGCCGGTGGGGTAGAGGGCGCCGAAGAACTGCGAGATCGGGAAGTGGAACGCGGTGGCGTGCTCGGCGACCTCGCCGCCGTGGGCCTTGGCCAGGTTGTACTCCGCGCCGCGGATGAAGAGGATCGCCGCGCTCTCCACGAGCACCATCGCCTCGACGAAGAACGCCTGCCACTGGGTGGAGCCGTAGAACCGGGTCTCGCGCCCCATCTTCGCGGGCTGATGGGTCAGCCGGTAGATGATCAGCGGGATGATGCCCAGAGCGCCCAGCAGGCCGAGAACCTCGGCGATCCACTCGTACGCGAAGAGCTTGCCGATCACCGGCAGCGTCCACTCCGGGTCGAAGAGCTGGAAGTAGGCCGCGCCGACCGCGGTGGACAGGACGATGAACGCCGCGAAGGCGAACCAGTGCAGGATCCCGACCCAGGTCCACTGCAGCATGCGCGTGTGGAGGACGGTCTCCTTCAGCATCGTCAGGGTGCGGGCCAGCGGCTGGTCGACGCGGCTGATCGGCGTACCGATCTTGATGACCGCGAGCATCGACCGGACCGCCTTGATCACCAGATAGGCGGTGGCCACCGTTGCCGCAAGACACACGACGATGGCGATGATCTGCAACATGCCTAGGCGCTCCTCATCAGCGGGCAGGACTGCCGGAATGCAACCGAGCCTAGTGCTTGTCCTCGGTTCGGTCGCGTAAGGGTAGGTTGATACTACCCACGGGTAACTTACATGTGAAGAAACGGCCCACGACCTGGTCAGGTCGCGGGCCGTTTCTTAGGAGAGCCTTAGTGGTTCAAGGCGTCACTTGCTGGAGTTCACCTTGAACTTCGCGTGGCCGATGTTGACGACCGTCTTGGTGCCCTCGGTCGCATCGAGGAGCGTCAGCCGCAGGGCGACGACCTCGACCAGGTTCTTGCTGCGCTCGACGACGACCTTGGTCTCGATCTTGGCCAGGCCGGGGATGTCGACGCGGGAGAGCGCCGACTCGAGCTGGGCGAGGGAGACCTTCTGCTTGCCGATGTAGATGTCGCCGAACTTCGTGCCCGAGATGGAGGCAGTCGAGCCCTTGCCCTTGACGTACTTCACGTTCGCCTGGGCGCGGATGGCCTCGATGCGGATGGCGCCGTTGCCGATGTTGACGTTGGCGACCTCACCGAAGGTGTAGCCCTCGGCGGTGGTCTTGGTCTGGTTCGAGCGCTGGCCGCTCGTGAGGCCCTTGACGTCCAGGATGTTGCCGACCTCGCCCAGCGGGACGTGGCCGATGGACTTGGTCTTCAGCTTGCCCTTGGTGCCGGCGCAGCCGGCGTTGGTCAGCGGGTTCTTGCCGACCTTGACGACACCGCCGAGAGCGGACGCGTCGACGGAGTTGGAGAAGCCGTTGAAGACCGCGGAGAAGGCCTGGCCGTTGATCTCCGCGCGGGAGCGACCGACGATGACCTCGGAGTCGGTGCCGTGAAGCTTGATCCAGATGCCGTTGGCGTAGGAGTACGCGCCGTCGGCGTTGGTGCGCTCGACGGTGTTGCCGAGGCCGATGGTGGCGATGCCCGGGATCACGAGCGGGCGGTCGCTGCCGGGGATCGGGAGGTCGATCGTCCGGCCGGGTCCGGCCGGGTCGAGGACGATGTGGGCGATCTTGGCCTTCGAGTCGGCCTTGTAGCCCTTGCCGTCCCACCAAGCCTGGGAGACCGAGCTGAGACCCTCGACGGTGACCTTGCCCAGCGGGTTCTTGTCGAGCACGACATCGGCGATCTTGTGCTCCGAGATCGACTTGACCGTCGAGCCGGACTTGATCGTCCGCTGCTTGGTCGTGGTGGCGCCGATCGTGCCGAGGCCGGGCACCTTCGCGCCGGCGGTGTTGTTGCTGACGTCGTGACCAGCCTTACGGGTGCACCCGATGGTCTGGTATCCGAGGTCACCCGAGTTGGCAGGCAGGCTCCCACCTGTGACACGGGTGCCGAAACCGCTGGCGAACATCCCGAAGTCGGTGTTCGTCAGAGCGGCCTGTGAGGGCGCCGGCACAGCCAGGATGGCGCCGACAACGGCGACAGAGGCTGCGGACAGCGCGAGCGTACGCATGCTTCGCATTGTTGGTTGGACTCCGATTCTGCGGTGGGGATCCCCCAAGATCCCCGCTACGGGGCCGTGCCACCTGCCAGATCCGGGGGAACCTGGCGCACTCCCGAGTTATGGGGTGGCACGTTGCTCAAACGAGGGAAAACCGTGGAAGTTATCGGGACAGAGGTCCTTTTTCGGAATGGCCCGTCCTGACTATCAACACGCCACCCACACCTACGTAAACGGGCCGTGACCTCGGCTGAGGTCACGGCCCGTTTCGGGGATCGGGCGGGTTACGGCGTCAGATCGATCTTGATGCCGGTGAGTGTGTCGACCACGCCCGTCACGGTGTCGAGCACCGGCGCCACCACGTTCTTGGTGAGCGTCGGTCGATCCGGCTCGGGGGCAGGCTCGGGCTCGGGT
>NZ_BMQT01000005.1:268293-456829 GCF_014648255.1 Nocardioides albus
TGGCGGCTCGGGGGCCGGGGCGGGCTCGGGGGCGGGCTCCGGGGCGGGCTCGGGCTCAGGCGCCGGCGCCGGAGCGGGGTCTGCCGAAGCACTCCCGCCGGTGGGGGCGGAGAACGTCCTGGAGGCGGCGTGAGACCCACCGTTGGCCTCGGCGGTGGAGGGTGCGTCGTAGTCGCCGTTGGAGTGCTTGCCGCCGGGGATGGTGCGTGCGGACGCGGGGGAGAAGGGCGACGTCCTCTCCGGCGCGATCACACCGGGGGCATCGATGACCTTCTGGCTGCCGGTGTCGACCACAGGGACGGCGTCGTACTGCCCAGCGTGGGCCTTGACCTGCTGCGGCTGGTCCTCGAGGCCCGATCCCACGTTGGCCTGGGCGAAGGCGCCGATGCCGGCCGAGGCGATCGCCATCGCCGCGAGCGGCAGCAGGACGGCTTTGTTGTTGCGGCCGCGGCGCTCCGGCGTGGTGACCTGGTCCGTGGCCGCGCCGTTTCGGGTTGGCACCTGCGCGGCGGCGTAGGACGGCATCGCGGGGTTGGCGAATGTCACCGGCCCGGCCGGATGCAGCTGCTGGGCCGTGTAGGGGCTCGGCTGGTAGGCGTACTGAGGTGGTGCCTGCGGGGCCATCGGCAGCCGGTAGACGGGCCGAGGCGGCGGCGGGGCGGGCGGCCCCTGGCGAGCGGGCGCCGGGCCGGGAGCGGTGGTCGGCTTGGGACTGGTGAACCACGACTCGGTCGCCGGCGACGTCCCCTCCAGCGCGCGGTTCGCGATCTCGAGCGGGTCTGCCGTGCTGTCGTTCATGGTGCGCATCTGTGGGGCGGGGTGTCGAGCCGGCGTGGGTGGGACGTTCGAGAGGTCCCCCGTCGCGGGCCGACGATTCGCTTCAGTCATCTGACGCTGTCTCCTGAGCGCTTAGCGAGTGTCGGTTGTGTCGCGCAGCACGTAACGGAACCAGAATCTCGACTGTTTGTCACCTTCTTCTCAGAAAAAAGTTACCTCCGAGCTCGACGGAGCTCGGAGGTAACGGGAAAGATACGACCGGGGGTATATCTCGGGACGTGTTCAGAGCGCGGCGATGGCCTCGGCGATGCTCAGCGTGCGCCGCGCGGACTCGACGTGGAGGTTCTCCACCATCTTGCCGTTGTAGGTCACCACGCCGCCACCGCTGGCCTCCCAGGTCTCGATGAGGCCCCTGGCGTCGGCGACGGCCTGCTCGCTGGGTGCGAAGCCGGCGTTGGCGCCGTCGACCTGGCTGGGATGGATCAGGGTCTTGCCGTCGAACCCGAAGATTCGGCCCTGCTCGACCTCGGCCGCGTAGCCCTCGGCGTCCTTCACGTTGTTGTAGACGCCGTCGAGGATGACCTTGCCGCTCGCGCGTGCGGCGAGCACGGCCAGCTGGAGGCTGGTGACCAGGTTGGCGCGGGCGGGGACGTGGTCGACGTACAGCTCCTTGACCAGGTCGTTGGTGCCCATGACGAGCACCGTCAGCCGCTCGGACGCGGAGGCGATCTCCTCGGCGTGGAGGATGGCGTACGGGCTCTCGATCATGGCCCACAGCTTGGTCTGCTCGGGGACGCCGGCCTTCTCGAAGGCCGCGACGAGGTCGTGCACCTGCTGGGCGCTGTTGACCTTGGGGACCACGATGGCGTCGGGCCCTGCCTTGGCGGCGGCGGCGAGGTCGTCGGCGTGCCACTCGGTGTCGGCGCCGTTGATGCGGATGGTCAGGTATTTGTTGCCGTACTCGCCGGACGTCACGGCCGCGGCCGCGTTCTCGCGCGCCTCCGGCTTGGCGTCGGGGGCGACGGCATCCTCGAGGTCGAGGATCAGCGCGTCGGCGGTGATCGTCTTGGCCTTCTCGAGGGCACGCGTGTTGGAGCTCGGCATGTAGAGGACCGAGCGCAGGGGGCGGAATGCCTGAGTCATGATTCAGTCCTCGATCTCGATGGTGTCGTAGAGCTCCTTGAGCTTCGGGTCGATGGCGGCCAGCTCCTCGGCGAGGTCGACGAGGACGAGGCACTGCTTGAGCGAGGCGTCGTCCTCCATCTTGCCGTCGAGCATGACCGCACCGGTGCCGTCACCCATGGCGGCGACCACGCGGCGGGCGTGCTTGATGTCCTCGACGCTGGGGGAGAAGACCCGGTTGGCGATCTCGATCTGCTTGGGGTGCAGGCTCCAGGTGCCGACGCAGCCGAGCAGGAACGCGTTGCGGAACTGGTCCTCGGCCGCGACCACGTCGGTGATGTCGCCGAACGGGCCGTAGTAGGGGTAGATCCCCGCCGCGGCGCACGCGTCGACCATCTTCGCGATCGTGTAGTGCCACAGGTCCTGCTGGAAGACGGTGCGCTCGCCGTGGATGTTGCCGTCGATCGGGTCCTGGCGGACCAGGTAGCCCGGGTGGCCGCCGCCGACGCGGGTGGTCTTCATCTTGCGGTCGGCCGCGAGGTCGGCCGGGCCGAGGCTGATGCCCTGCATACGCGGGGAGGCCAGCGCGATCTCCTCGACGTTGGCCACGCCGCGCGCGGTCTCGAGGATGGCGTGGATGAGGATCGGCTTCTGTACGCCGCCCTTGGCCTCGAGCTGCGCGAGGATCCGGTCCACGTAGTGGATGTCCTCGGGGCCCTGCACCTTCGGCACCATCACGACGTCGAGCTTGTCGCCGATCTCGGTGACCAGGGTGACCAGGTCGTCGAGCACCCACGGGGAGTCGAGGCTGTTGATCCGGGTCCAGAGCTGGGTCTTCCCGAAGTCTGTGGCCTTGGCGATCTCGACCAGGCCCTCGCGCGCGGCGACCTTGTTGTCCGCCTTGACGGCGTCCTCCAGGTTGCCGAGGAGGACGTCGACGGTGCCGACCATGGCGGGCACCTTGGCTGCCATCTTCGGGTTCGACGGGTCGAAGAAGTGGATCGCGCGACTCGGCCGTGCCGGGATCTCCCGCAGCGGTGCGGGGGCGCCCACCGCCAGCGGCGCGAAGAAGTCCTTGGGGCTCTTGTGACTCATGCCGGTCACCCTAACGGCCGGGGGTTACCGGTCGGTAGGTGTCTCGGCTTGTAACGATCACGGTCGACGTCGGGCGGGGTGGTCCTTCGGTACGCGGGCGCCGTGCCGGATCCGGGCGCCGGCGTCGAGGCCGGCGAGGACGGAGCGCACCGTGGTGCGGAGCTTGCTGGGGTTCTTCCGGTAGCTGGTCATGACTCCATCGTGCTCGCGGTGGGGCCGATTCAGGGAGTGGCAGAATTGACTATGAATGATAGATTCTTGCCATGCCTGTGAAGCCGTCTGTCGCCATCCCGATCGTCGACGGGATGACCCTGTTCGAGATCGGGATGCCGCTCGAGGCGCTCGGCTACGACTGGGACCACGACGCCAGCCCGCTCTACGACGTGGTGCTGTGCGGCGACCTGCGTGGCGTACGTGTCCACGGTGGGCCGCGGCTGACCCCGCACCGGCCGATGACCGCGCTGGCCGAGGCGGGCACGGTGCTGGTGCCGGCGATCCGCCCGGGTGATCCGATCAGCCCGGCTCTGCTCCGAGAGCTTCGCCGGGCCGCCCGGGCCGGTGCTCGGATGGTCTCGTTGTGCACCGGCGCCTTCGCCTTGGCCGAAGCCGGGCTGCTCGACGGTCGCCGCGCGACGACCCACTGGCGCTGGGCGGAGCTGTTCCGGCGTACGTATCCGAGGGTCGAGCTCGACCCGCGGGCGATCTACGTCGACGACGGTGTGCTGACCAGCGCCGGCTCGGCCGCGGGGCTGGACCTGTGCCTCCACCTGATCCGCACCGACCACGGCCAGCACGCCGCCAACACCATCGCGCGCAACCTGGTCATCGCCTCGCATCGCGACGGCGACCAGGCCCAGTACGTCGCGGCCGACCCGCTCACCGAGCAGGCCCGTTGGCTCGACGAGCTGCGCACCTGGCTCCGCGCCCACCTGCACGAGGACGTCACCCTCGAGCGCCTGGCGGCGGCCGCCGCGGTCTCCCCGCGCACCCTCGCCCGGCGCTTCGAACGTGACCTCGCCACCACCCCGATGCGCTGGGTCGCCGCCGAGCGGATCGCGGTCGCCAAGACCCTCCTGGAGACCACAGACCTCCCGATCGACCGGGTCAGCCACGGGGCGGGCTACTACTCGCCGGTGACCTTCAGGGCCGGGTTCATCTCGGAGGTCGGGGTGACTCCTGGCCGCTATCGGACGCGGTTCTCGCGGCGTGAGGTCGGGTAGCGTCCGGGTGATGCGTTGAATGCCCACCGAGGTAACTCGGTCCGGTCTCGCCTGCTTCGCGGAGTTCCATGAAGACAGTGGCGGTCCACCGAGTTACCTCGGTGAACATTCACTGCCGCCGCTGCCACCAGCGACGCTTCCGAGCGTCCTCCTGGCGGCGTACGTTCTTGGCTGCCTCGACCCGGGCGGCGCGGCGCTCGCGCCACTCGTCGAGGGTGGCCTCGACGTCGCGGGGCATGGTGATGAGAGGCGGGCCCTCGGGCGCCCCGTAGCGGGCCGCGATGACGCGCTCGTTGAACTCCTCGACGATCCTGCGGGCGCCGTCCTCGGTGGTCTCCCGATCGATGAGGTCGTCGAGCTCGGCGTCGTCCTTGCGGAGCTGGACGGACCGGGGGAGCACCACGATCCGCTCCCGCTCGATGAGCTGTTTGACCCACCAGTCGGGGTCGTGATCGCGGTCGAGGTTCTTGATCGGCTTGCCGGCGCCGGGCAGGTCGTCGAACTCGCCGCGCTGGATCGACTGCTGCACCTGCAGATCGACCCACTTGGCCTGGTCCTGCATCCGGGCGGCAGCAGCGGTCTTGCTCGCAGCATCGTCGAGGGGCGGGTGCGTCTCCGGGCGTCCCTCCGGCCGGTCTTCGCTCGTGGGCATGTGGTCACCTCCAGCGCCGGAAAGTTTACCCAGCGCTGGTAGCGCGGCGGGGCAGCAGGAGCAGCAGCCCGGCCACGAGCGCGGTGACGCCGCAGACCGCCCACACCGTCAGGTAGCCCGACAGCGGCGCGTGCGCCTCGCCGGAGATCGAGCCGTCCGCGGCGAGCGCGATCGCGAAGACCGCGGAGGCGATCGCGCCGCCAACGGTCTTGGTGGCATTGGTCATGCCGGTCGCGAACGCGGTGCGGGAAGCAGGCGCCGCTGCGGCGGCCGCCGCCGGGAGCGAGGCCACCAGTGCGCCCGAGCCGAGCCCGACGACGGCCATGTTGAGGAGTCCTTGAGCGGTGGTGTCGTGGAACGGCAGCCACATCAGATAGCCCGCCGCCACCAGGAAGCAGGCGACCGCCTGCGCCCGCACCGGTCCGAGGAACCGTGCCCACAGCGGCAGGGTGAAGGCGGAGACGGCCATCGCGATGACGTACTCGGCGATCAGCAGTGACACGAACGACGCGCCCGCTCCCAGTCCGAAGCCGGCCTCTGCGGGGTCGGTGCGTGCGAAGGTCGACAGCGGGATCTGTGCCCCGAGCACCGACATCCCGAAGAGGAACGCGGTCAGCTGGATCGGCCACTGCCCACGCGAGGCCAGCAGACGTACGTCGATGAGCGGCTCGCGCTGCCCCGCGTCGTCCAGCGCGGTCTCGATGCGCCAGAACGGGACCAGTGCGAGCAGGCCCAGGGCGACGAGAGACCAGGCGATCAAGGATCCGGCCCCGAGGACGCGTACGCCGACCAGGCCCGCCATGACGAGACCGAGCACCACGGTGAGCACCGCCAGCCCGAGCCAGTCGAAGGCGCCGCCGCTGGTGCCGGCATCTGGCTCGATGCCGACGGCGATGACGACGAAGACCGCGGTCACGGCCACGGCCGGGAAGGTCAGGATCGCCCACATCGGGAGCACGCCGACGAGTGCGCCGGCGGCGACCGCGCCGATGATCACCGAGAGCTGCAGCGCACCGACCAGGACACCGGCGGCCCGCCGGGTCAGGGCGGTGTCACCCCCGGTGCGCTTGTGGACGATGGCGACCTCGAGCGGCAGCCAGATGACGTAGGCGCCCTGGATCGACCAGGCGACCAGGAACGAGCCGAAGTCGGGAGCGACCACGGTCCACCAGGTGGCGGCCGCGGTGACGCCCGTCGCCAGCAGGAGCACCTTCTTGTGGCCGATCAGGTCGCCGAGCCGGGCGAGCGGCGGCACGCACAGCGCGGAGACGATCAGCTGCCCGGCCTCGAGCCAGTTGAGGTCGGCGTCGCCGACGCCGAGATGGTCGGCGAGGTCGGAGAAGATCGGCGTGTAGTAGCCCTGCAGGATGCCGCTGGCGAACTCGACGGCCACCAGGAAGCCGACGATCACCCAGATTCCGCGAGCAGCCCTCTCGACGCCGCTGCGCTGACTTTCGGTGGTCACAGCGACTCGATCAACCTTCGGTAGAAACGGATCCCGTCGAGGTAGTCATCGACCCCGATGTTCTCGTCGGCGGCGTGGATGGTGGCCCGCTGGGCGGCGGTCATCCGGAACGGCGCGAACCGGTAGACCCGGTCGCTGATCTCGTAGAAGAAGCGTGAGTCGGTCGCGGCCATGACCGTGTAGGGAGCCGGAACCGCCTCCGGGAAGATCTCCGCGATGGTGTCGGTGACCAGCGAGAACGCCTCGTCACGAGGCGAGACCGGCGACGGCTCGCCGGCCCGGACGACCTCTATCTGGACCTGCTTGTCGCCGATCGCGGCGCGCAGCCGCTCGACGACCTCGGCGACGGTCTCGCCGACCATGATCCGCAGGTTGACCCCCGCCGTCGCGGCCGAGGCGATCACGTTGGCCGCCGGGCTGCCCTCGAGCGTCGTGATCGCGACGGTTGTGCGCACAAGTGCGGCCGGCTCGGGTCCCAGCCGGGTCAGCAGCCGGGCCAGTGCCGGGGCCAGCCGGCCGGCGTTGGCCAGCACGGGGCGCATGGGCTTGGCTGCGTACGGGGCGATCCGCTCGAACATCTCCACGGTCGGCGCCGGCAGCTGCACCGGCATCGACATCCGGTCGAGACGGGTGATCGCGCGGGCCAACCGCACGGTCGGGCCGTTGCGTCGTGGGGTGGAGGAGTGGCCGCCGTCGCCGGTCACCCGCAGACGTACGTCGGTGGTGCCCTTCTCGGCGACGCCGACGACCCCGATCGGCGCCGCGATCCCCGGGAAGGCGTCGAAGGCGACCGCACCGCCCTCGTCGAGCACGAACCACGGCGCGACCCCCTGGTTGCGGAGCTCTTCGACGGCCGCCCGCGCGGCAGCGCCGGTCGTCTCCTCGTCAGAGCCGAACGACAACCACACGTCGTACGCAGGCGTGAACCCGTCCGCGAGCAGCCCCTCGACCGCGGCGCAGATCGCGACCAGCTGGCCCTTGTCGTCCAGCGTGCCACGCCCGTGGATCACGCCGTCGACGATCTCGCCACCGAACGGGTCGTGCGTCCACTCGCCGGCGATCGGGACGACGTCCTGATGGGCCATCAGGACGACTGGCTTCTCGGTCGAGGCGCCGGGCCAGCGAAAGAGGAGACCGTGCCCGCCTACCCGGGTGAGCGCGAGGGTCGAATGGAGCAGCGGGAAGTGCTCGCGCAACGTCTCGTGGAGCTGCGCGAACGCCTCGGCCTCCGCGCCCGAACCGTCGTTGACGGTCGGGGCCCGGAGCGCGGCCTGGAGCGCGGCGACGGGATCGAGTGTCATGGCCGCAACCTAGTCGGCCATGACACCGTCGATCACCGTGGTAGCGCCTCCGTCACCAGTTTGTGGCCTTCTTTGCGTCGGGGAGCTTCATCCCGCGTGGGTGGATGACGTAGGCGATCCCGTCGGTCGAGGTCTGCCAGACCCGCTCGAAGTTCTCGCGGGTGTAGACGTTGCGGACCTGGTCGTTGGAGGGGTAGTTGGGGTCGTAGATGATCGGGTCGCCCTCGGCGGTGAAGCCGCCGATGACCAGCAGGTGGCCGTCGGTGCCGTAGCCGGACTCGGGCATCTCCTCGAGGTCCCAGTTGGCCGAGACGACCAGCGGGACGCCGGCCTTCACCAGGGTCTCCGCCTCGGCGAGCGAGCGCAGCCGGGTCACGTACCCGTCCAGGCCCCAGCGGGTGGCGTAGGCGGTGTTGAACGGCCAGTTGCCGGCGCCGTCGTAGGCGTAGTCCCAGGTGTTGATCGCGGCGTAGTCGACCTGCGGGTCGCCGTTGGGCGCCTCGATCCCCTCGAGTTCGCTCGCGGGCACCTCGCGTCCCCAGTGGTACTGCACCATCGTCGTCGAGGTCGGCGAGCACCAGACCTGTCCGCCGCCGCCGAACTCCGGATATTCGCCGCGGTGCTTGTTCTGGCTGAACGGCGGCACGTCGAGGTCGATCTCTCGGTCGAGGGTCGGTGTGCTGGTGCCGGGGTAGGCCGAGCTGGGGATGTACTCGTTCGTCAGCGTCGACAGCGACCGCAGGCTCGGGGAGACGCTCGCGCCCGCGGGCCGCAGCAGGGTGACGCTGGTCTGGAACGCCTCGGGCTCCTTGCCGGTCCGAGCGACGTACGTGTCGGTGTAGAGCGCCGCGTCGGTGTCGTTCTGCCCGTTGACCGAGGTGCGGTGGATGTCGCCGGCTGCGAAGTCGTCGCCGGCGGTCCAGCGACCCATCACGAACCACTTCGTCCAGGTGCCGTCCGCCTTGCGGCCGCGGAACCGGATCTCGGCCCAGGTGCCGGTCGGGGTGGCGACGTCCCAGGACGTGACCGACTCGTCGATCGCGTACCCGGTCTCGACCACAGGGGAGGTCCAGGTGCCGGTCTCGTAGGTCTTCGCCGTGCCGTCGCCGAAGGGATCGGTGTAGGTGGTCGTGCCGGTGGTGCCCGCGATCCGCAGGGCGCCGTGCTTCCCCGGCAGCAGGCCGCTCGAGCTGCCCTTCGCGAAGTCTCCGGCGTTGTCCCAGCGGGTGAGAGTGATATCGGTGGTGGGGGTCTCAGGCTCGGTCGCGTGGACCGGAGTCGTGGGTGCTACCAGAACGGTTGCGGCGGCGAGGGCAGCAACGTACGCAAGGCGGGACCGTGGGCTCATGCCCGGCAGGCTATTCCTCCGCGGAGGTGCCCGGTATGACAATTCGCCAAGTCGGCTCACCAGGTCGGCTCACCGAGTCGGCTCACCAGGTCGGCTCCCTCGAATGGTCGGTGCCGGGTGGCATCCTTGGTCACCGTGAACAACTTCGCTTCCGACGGCTGGTTCAAGGACGAGTTCCACAAGAGGTATGCCGAGTCTGCCAAGGAGATCGGCCGGTTCAACCTGGCGGTGTTCGGTAAGACCGGAGTCGGGAAGTCCACGCTGGTCAACGCCGTCTTCGGGGCGGAGGTGGCGAAGACCGGGATCGGGGAGCCGGTGACGAAGGAGTCGACGCTCTACCTGCACACCAGCGGGTTCTTCGGTCTGCTCGACACCCAGGGCCTCGAGATCGGCGTCGAGGGCGACCGGGTGATCAAGGACCTCGCCAAGCTCATCCAGGACCGGCGCCGCAAGCCGCAGTCGGAGCAGGTCCACGTGGCCTGGTACGCCATCCGCTTCGGCGACCGCCGCTTCGAAGAGACCGAGGCGGCGTTCATCCGCAAGCTGGCCGACCTGGGGTTGCCGGTGGTCCTGGTGATGACTCAGGTGCCGACCTCGCCGACCGGTGCCTACCACCCGGACGCGGTCGAGTTCGCCCAGCAGATCGACGCGCGCGGGCTCCCGGTGCACGGGGCTCGGGTCTATCTGACCAACGCGAAGGCCGACGACTTCTCGGGCCAGCAGGTCCACGGGCTGCAGGAACTTGTTGATGCCACCTTTCGATGCGCGCCTGCAGGCGTCGAGGATGCCCTCACCGCGGCGCAGAAGGTGGATCTCAAGCGCAAGCAGGACCAGGCGAACACCGTGATCGCGGGTGCCGCGACCGCGGCCGGGGCGGCCGGCGCCACCCCGATCCCGTTCTCGGACGCCGTCGTCCTGGTGCCGATCCAGCTAGGGATGATGGCGCGCATCTCGGCGATCTACGGCATCGAGGTCGACAAGGCGGCGATGGCCTCGATTGCGGCCACCGCGGCCGCCACCCAGGCCGGTCGCACCGTGGCCGGCAACCTGCTCAAGATGATCCCCGGGTTCGGCACCGTCGGCGGCGGGGCGATCAACGCCACCGTCGCCGCGGGCTTCACCGGCGCCATCGGCGCCGCCTGGTCGACGGTCTGCCTCAAGCTCGGCGAGGGCAAGCTCCGCGGTGTCAACGGCGCCCTGGACACCGAGAGCGTCAGGGCGCTCTTCCTCGACGAGCTGAAGAACCAGATCTCGCGGCTGAGGCTCAACGCCCGGGAGAAGTGAGACCGCTCAGACGGCCATCGCCGCCTCGTACGCCGCGGCGAGCCGCTCGCTCGCGCGCGGTGCATCCGGGTCTGGCCGAGGCGTGCCGAGGTGGAGCTCGCGCAGCTCGTCCATGAACGACTCGACCATCTCGGGACCGGCGTCGCGCAACAGCTCGGCGCGGACCCGCAGCTGCCGGGTGCCGTCACGGTGGGCGAGCCCCCAGTTGCCGAGCGCGACCATGATCGGCAGCGTCTGGATGCCTGCCTCGGTCAGCGCGTAGGCCGCCTTCTGCCCGCGGCCGGCCTCCTCCTTGGTCAGCAGGCCGCCGTCGACGAGCTTCTTCAGCCGGCTGCTGAGGATGTTGGAGGCGATGCCCTCCTCGGAGCTGGTGAGCAGCTCGCGGAAGTGGCGACGGTTCCCGAACATCACGTCGCGCAGCACGATCACCGACCAGGGGTCGCCGAAGACCTCGACGGCTGCGTTGATCGGGCACCCCGATCTGGGCTCGCTCATTCGGCCGCTCCTGTACTCGGAAATAGTGGTTGCAATCTGCAATCGGGAAGTCTACTCTCGACGTCAGTGATTGCAAAGTGCAATCACTTTCATCCGAGGGAGATCCACATGTCACGCGTACGTGCTCACACCATCGCCGTCTCGCTGGACGGCTACGCCACCGGCGAGGGCCAGAGCCTGGAGGCACCGTTCGGCCACGCCGGCATGCGGCTCATGGAATGGGCCTTTCCGACGGCGACCTTTCAGGCATTGAGCGGCCACCGAGAGCGCGTGGAGGTCGATCCGGCGTCCGCGCCCGACGATGTCTTCGCCGCACGTTCGTGGGAGAACATCGGTGCCGAGATCATGGGCGCCAACAAGTTCGGCCCTCCGGGATGGCAGGGAGACGCCGACTGGACCGGCTGGTGGGGCGAGGAGCCGCCCTTCCGCACCCCCACCTTCGTGCTGACCCATCAGCCCCGTGAGTCGATCGAGATGAAGGGCGGCACCACCTTCCACTTCCGCAACGCGTCCATCGAGGACGTGCTGGCGGAGGCCCGCGAGGCCGCCGACGGCCAGGACGTACGCCTCGGCGGCGGCCCGTCCTCGCTCCGGGACTATCTGGCGGCCGGTCTCGTCGACCACCTGCACGTCGCCGTCGTCCCGATCGTCCTGGGCCGTGGCGTACGGCTGTGGGACGGGCTCGAGGCCCTCGAGGACGGCTATGACGTCGAGTCGGCGACCACCCCGAGCGGGATCACCCACATCACCTTCGACCGGACGCGGGCCTCGTGATGAGCGAGCGTCAGCGAGCGATCAACGGATCTTTCATCGGGGCGCGTCCGTATTCTGGCGCTCGCGCTACGGAGGCGGCCCGATGAGCGGCAAGGTGCTGTGGCACTTCTCGATGTCGCTCGACGGGTTCGTCGACGGCCGCGAGCCCGGGATGGCCTGGCTGAACGGTGTCACCGGCCCTCCCGGGGTCGAGGAGGCGTACTCTTCCCGGCTCGGCGCCGTCCTGGGCGGCCGGAAAGGCCATGACGCCTACCCTGATGCGATGCCCTACGGGGACTGGCAGGGGCCGGTCTTCATCCTCACTCACCATCCCGAGGACGCCCGTCCGCAGGAGCACGTCACCTTCCTCGACTGCGACGTCGAGGAGGCGCTGCGGATCGCGGTCGAGGCCGCCGACGGTAAGGACGTCGAGGTCCACTCCGCCGATATCGGCCGGCAGCTCCTCGAACATGGCCTGATCGACCAGATCGACCTGCACATCGCACCGGTTCTCCTCGGCGACGGCATCCGCCTCTACGACAATCCGGGCGGCGCGCCGATCAAGCTGCACAACCTGATCGGCGACGATCCGCACCGGGAGGTCGACCTCCGCTACGCGCCGCAGCGTCCGTGACGCTCCAGCTCCGAGGTTCAGACTCGGCAGCCGGCCGCCCGGGCGGCTGCGTAGGGGTAGGACTTCGCCGGGCCGGTGCCGTAGTAGTACGGCGAGCACAGGTAGGCCCAGGTCTTGGGGCCGACGATGCCGTCCACTGCCACCGAGGAGTCCCAATAGCGCGACGACGTCTGACGCGCGACCACGGCCTGCCGCGTCCGGATGCACCTGACACACGTGCCGTTGCCGCCGTAGGAGTAGTTGTACGACGTGCAGGTCGCGGCCTCCGCCGGTGTCGGGGCGGCAACGCTGGTGATGGCCACCCCGTGATCGCGATGAAGGTCGCAGAGACGCGCGGCCCGTGGAGGGATGTTCATCGAGGTATGCACCGGAGCATTCGCTTCCGTAGCGGAGTTCCACGAGGGGAGTGAGGGTTCGTCTGCATACCTGGACGAACATCCACCCAGGTCACCCTGCGCGACGCATCGCCCGAAAGAGCCGCTCGATCGAATCGGCGGGGCGGTCGTAGTCGGACCAGATGAATCGGATCATCATCGACCTGGTCAGCTCACGCAGCTCGTCTTCTCGGCGCTTCTCTTCGAACACCACATCCCCAGGGTCCTGGCCTGGTTTGAGCAGCCTGCCGTACTTGACCCTCCCGTCGAACTCGCCGAGCAGCCCGAACTGGGGCCACGCCCAGTCGGTGATCCCGGCGAGCGTGCCGTCGGGACGCCGTACCTCGTACTGCAGGATGGGCCGGGGAACGCCGTAGCGTTTGAACATCGCAGTGCCTCGCGACTCGCCGATCGACCCCGACCGCCCATCGGCGAAGGGCAGCACCCTCCCCACGCGGCGCATGAAGGGCCAGTGCTCCATGATCGAGTACGCCGCGTCGAGCTGCTCCCGGTCGAACCTCTTGCTCCGCAGGCCTGAGTCGAGCAGGCACCAGGCCGCCTCGGTGTCGATGCGTGATGCGGTCTCGAGTACGCAGCGTTCCGGGCGCACCACCCGCTGACCGTTCACCTCGACGATGTCGTCGTGGCCGACGAACCCTTCATGGTGCACCACGTCACCCTCGATCCGGCCAGGACCTCCATCGAGCCGGGTGACGTGCACGCGGTCGAGCGGGACCCGCCAGAGGTCGATGTCGTGGCGTACGACTCCAGACGCATGACTCAATGCCACCCTCGGGCCGAGCGCGTGGAGCACGGCGCTGGAGCGCACCCGGTGACGGCCGACGTCGTCGAGCTCCGCCCACATGGCCGCCGGGGCGTAGGCGCCCCTTCTCACCCGATGCCACTCCTTGCGTCGAACCATCTTGGTGATCTCGCGGTCGGCGTAGCCCGCCGCTTTGGCGTGTCGTCGCGTGAAGAAGCCGTCTCGTTCGACGGCAAGATCCAGATCGTCCATGGAACGACCGTCGCCTGTTGGCACATGCGATTTCCAACCCGATGTGGGCGCGTGTGGATAACCCATGCGCGAGACATCCCTGTGGATGGTGATCGGCCAGGCGGATGTTGGTCTAGGTACGCAGCCGAACCGTCACTCCCCGCGTGGAACTCCGCGAGGGAAGTGGATGCTCGTCTGCATACCTAGACGAACATCCCCCGCCCTCACCACCGCCCGCGGTGAACGACGTCCTCGAGCGGAGTCCGTCGGCGCCGGGTGGGCGACCCCTTGGCACCGCCGGAAGCAGGGTGCCCGATGGTGACGGCGCCGATGGGGTCGAAGGTGTCGGGGATGTCGAACGAGGACCGGACCGCGGCGTCGGCCTCCGGCGGGATCCCGAAGTAGAGCGCGCCGAGGCCTTCGTCGACCACTGTCTGCAGGATCAGCATCGTCGCCATCGCGGTGTCCATGTGCCAGAACGGCATCGGCCAGTGCGCCTCGTCGCGGTCGGTCCAGCCCTTGTCCTTCTCCGCGTAGCGGTCCAGGTAGGCGGCCTTCGAGGAGCACGGGACGATGATGACGGGCGCCTGCATCATGCCGGTGAGCCACTCGTCAGGATCGTCCACATCGGCGGTCGCCTCCCAGTAGCGGCGTACGTCCTCGGGGGTGTCGAGGACGAGGAAGGCCCACCCTTGGGAGAAGCCGGCGGAGGGGGCTCGGGTGGCGTTGTGCAGGATCCTGTCGAGCACCTCAGGATCCACGGGATCGCTGGTGTAGCTGCGGACCATCTTGCGGCGGCGTACGACCTCGGAGAACTCCATAGGTGAAGTGTCTCGTCTAAGGCGCCGAGCGTCCGACCTAGGCCCGGAAGCAAGGCACCTGAGTCGGAAAGTAGGGCGGGCGACCGATCCGGGCCCCTACCTCAGCGGAGGAGTGTTCTCGATGTCAGCAGGACATCCCAGCAGGACAGAGCCAGCAGGAGATCGAGATGTACAGCACCGTAGGTTACGAAGCAGAGGTCAAGTACCGCCGCCAGCAGATCCAGAAGGAGCTGGTCAAGCGCCAGCGGGCCAACCAGGCCCGTCAGGCACGCCGCGACCGCACCCGCTGAGATGCGGTCGCAGGACCGACAACGCCGAGCAGGAGAGATCCGGCTCGGCGTTGTTTCACGTCCAGGGCCAGGCGATATCGACCCCTGGACCGACCCGGTGGTTGCGGATGGCGCGATGATGACCCTCATGGCGCAGAGTGCCGAGAGGCTCGTCGGACGTGACGCGGACCTGGAGACGTTGGCTGGGCTCATCGGCCTGAGCGGAACCGCCCCGGCGGGCACGGGCAGGCACGTGCTCCTGGCCGGCGATGCCGGTGTCGGGAAGACCCGGATCCTGCGCGAGCTCCGCGGCCGAGCCGTCGCGGACGGCCGGCAGACCTTCGTCGGGCACTGTCTCGACTTCGGCGACAGCGCCGAAGCCTACCTCCCCTTCACCGAGATCATCGACAACATCATCTCCGCCCTGCCCGCAGTGGTGGCGCAGGTGGCCGACGCACACCCGGCGCTCCTGCGGATGGCGCCGGTGGCCCGGGCGTTCGGCGGGGCTGACACCGCCGACCAGGAGGCGCTCGACCGAGGCAATCTCTTCGCCGCGATCCACGCCCTGCTGGAGCGCGCGGCCGAGAAGACCCCGGTGCTGATCGTGGTCGAGGACACCCACTGGGCCGACCAGTCGACCCGCGACCTGCTGACCTTCCTCTTCACCAGGCCGTTCGTCGGCCCAGTCACGATCGTCGCCTCCTACCGAGCCGACGATCTCCACCGCCGCCACCCGCTGCGCCGCCAGCTCGCCGAGTGGACCCGGCTGCCGTCGGTCGAGCGGTTCCACCTCGGGCGGCTCTCCGACGATGACGTACGCCTCCTGGTCGCCGAGCTGGCCGGTGATCTGGGGATCGACGTGGAGAGCGTCGTACGCCGCGCCGAGGGCAACGCCTTCTTCGTCGAGGAGCTGGTGCAGGCGGCCGGCACCGACGAGCTGCCCTGGGACCTCGCCGACCTGCTGCTGGTCAGGCTCGAGCAGCTCGACGCGACCGCCCGCGAAGTGGTCGACACCGCGAGCGCCGCCGGCCGCGACGTCAGCGACGAGCTCCTCCACGCCGTCGCCGGCCTCGACCGGGCCACGCTCGACGCCGGGCTGAGGCAGGCGATCGAGCGCGCGATCCTGGTGCCGCGCGAGGACGGCTACTACGTCTTCCGGCACGCCCTGCTCGGGGAGGCGGTCTACGACGACCTGCTCCCAGGCGAGCGGGTCCGGCTCCATCAGCGCTATGTCGAGGCGCTGCGTGGTGATCTCACCACAGGGAGCTCTGCCGGGCTCGCCCGCCACGCTCGTCTGGCAGGGGATCACGAGACAGCGCTGGCGGCCGGGATCGCCGCCGGCGACGAGGCGGCGGCGACCGGTGGTCCGGACGAGGCATCCCAGCACTATCAGCAGGCGATCGCCCAGCTCGCCCGCCGGGCCTCCTCTGAGGATGACACCCAGCGGCTCGTCGACCTGGTGGTCAAGGCCAGCGATGCGATGGTCGCCGCCGGGCACGCCGATCGGGCCGGGAAGCTGGCTCGTGAGCAGCGGGAATCGCTTCCGCCGGACGCGCCGGGCCTGTGGCGCGCGCAGCTGATGACGGTCGAGATCGAGACCAGCTTCGCCTACGTCAACGACGTCGAGGTGGAAGAGCTGGCCGAGGCGGCGATGGCCAAGCTCCCTGAGGACGCCCCGCCCCTGGTGCGGGCGCGCCTGCTCGCCGCGTACGCCCGGGTGCTGATGATCTATCGCCGTCACGACGATGCCGAGAGGGCCGGGCAGGAGGCGCTGGCGCTGGCCGAGGAGCTCGGTCGGACCGGTCTCGCCGCTGAGGTGGCGACGACGCTCGCCGGCTCGTGGGGCCGCCCGGCAGAGCCCTGGATCGAGCCCCTGCGCGCGGCCGTCGCCCGAGCGGCCGAGGTGGGGGCGCTGCACCCGGAGCTGCGTGCCCGGCTCCAGCTCGCCTACGCCCTCGACGCCGTTGACCGACTCGAGGAGGCGGCGGAGAGCTTCCGCAGCGCCTTCGAGCTCAGCGTCGAACGAGGAGTCCCCTGGGCGCCGTACGCCTTCGACGCCCGGATCGCCTGGATCGGCCGCCTCTACGCCAAGGGCAGATGGGACGAGGCGCTCGCCCTGACCGAGTCCTACGGCATCCCGGCGGCTCTGTCGCCGTGGCTGGAATCCACGCGGCTGATGATCGAACAGGATCGAGGTGCCGACCTCGGCGAGCAGGCGCGGCGGCTGCGGCCCTCGTGGAAACAGGAGGTCGCGACGGCGAGCGAGTCTGTGCCGGTCGAGATCAAGGCCGCCGGAGCTCGCGGTGACGTGGACGGCGTGATCGAGGCGTACGACGCGGCTGTCGAGGTGCTCACGCGCACCTGGGGACAGTGGTTCGGTGGCAACGCCCGGCTCTCCGCCGTCGCGGTGGGCGCGATCAGCACGGTGATCCCTGGCCTTCCGGTCGGCGAACGCCGACAGGTGATGGCACAGGTCGACCGGATCCTCGCCGAAGGGACACGGCCTGCCGACTCGCCGAAGCTCTGGGGGCTGGAGGGACAGGCGTGGACGGCGCGGCTGGTGGCCGAGGGCCTGCGTGTCCACTGGCTTGCCGGCATCGAACCGCCCGAGCAGGAGGAGCTCGTCGATGCCTGGCGAAAGACGGTGGCCGCGTTCGAGGCCTTTCCCCACGTCCACGAGCTCGCCTGGTCGCGGGCCCGGCTGGCCGAGGTGCTTCGTGCGGGCGGTGACGCTGCCGGCGCGCGGGTGCTGGTCGACCAGGCGCGGGAGTCGGCGAAGCAGCTCGGTGCCGAGCCGCTGCTCGAGCACCTGCGTACGCTCGGGACGACGCCGCAACGTTCGGCGACCGGCCCCTCCGGCAACCTCACCGCCCGGGAGAGCGAGATCCTCGCTCTCGTCGCGGCCGGGAGGAGCAACGGCGAGATCGGCAAGCAGCTGTTCATCTCGACCAAGACCGTCTCGGTCCACGTCTCCAACATCCTGGCCAAGCTCGGCGCCTCCGGCCGCACCGAGGCAGCGGCCATCGGACGGCGCCGTGGGCTCGTGGAGTGATGCGGGTCACGGCCGAATGAGGCACCCCTGACGTACGCCTAAGGCAGGCGCCTCATGTGTCGCCCTACCTCAGGAGCCGAGTCTGGATCCATGACCTACAGCAACCAGATCAGCTACGACGCCGAGCTGGCGTACCGCCGCCAGAGCATCGCCCGTGCGACCGCGGCCGACCGGCTCGCCCGCCAGTTGAAGCGCCGTCGTCCGCGCCGGATGGACTCGATACACAACTGAGTCCTTGGACCACGGTAATGCAGGGGAAACCCGGGCCCGGAGGCGCGATGATAGGGGACATGGCGCAAAGTGCTCGGTCCTTCGTAGGTCGCGACTCGGAGTTGCAGACCCTGACCGGGCTGCTCGGGGTGGTTCCGACGGCTTCGACCACCGGTGGCGCCGGCGCCCGGCGCCAGCACGTCCTCCTCGCCGGCGACGCCGGGGTCGGCAAGACCCGCCTGCTCACCGCGCTGCGCGACCGCGCGCTGACCGACGGCTGGCAGGTGCACGCGGGACACTGCGTCGACTTCGGCGAGAGCGCCGTGGCGTACATGCCGTTCTCGGAGATCCTCGACCGGATCGTCGCGGACCTGCCCGACGTGGTCGAGCGGGTGGCGGCCGACTATCCGGCGTTGGCCAGGCTCAGACCCGTACGCCGCGTGATGGGCGCCAACCAGGGCACTGCAGCCGCGGGGACCGACCGGGGTCAGCTCTTCGACGCCGTCCACACGCTCTTCGAGGCAGCCGCCGAGAAGGCGCCGCTGCTGGTCGTGGTCGAGGACACCCACTGGGCCGACCAGTCCACCCGTGACCTGCTGACCTACCTCTTCACCCGGCCCTACGACGGTCCGGTCGCGATGGTCGTCTCCTACCGCGCCGACGACATCCACCGCCGCCACCCGCTGCGTCGTCAGGTGGGCGAGTGGGGCCGACTGCCCGACGTCGAGCGGATCGTGCTCGAGCCGCTCTCCGACGACTCCGTGCGGCGTCTGGTCCACGAGCTGGCCAGCGGGAAGGTCGACGCCGAACGAGTCGTCCGCCGAGCCGAGGGCAACGCCTTCTTCGTCGAGGAGCTGGTCCAGGCCGGTTGCGACGAGGACCTCCCGGTCGACCTCGCCGACCTGCTCCTGGTGCGACTGGACCGGCTCGACGGTGCCGCCCGCAGCGTCGTCCGGACCGCGAGCATCGCCGGGCGCCGGGTCACCCACGAGCTGCTCGCCGCGGTCACCGAGATGAAGACCGACGAGCTCGACGACGCCCTCCGCACCGCGGTCGAGCAGAAGGTGCTCGAGCCGACCGGGTCGCGCTACACCTTCCGCCACGCGCTGCTCGCCGAGGCGGTCTACGACGACCTGCTCCCCGGCGAGAAGGTGCGCCTGCACGCCCGGTTCGCCGAGGTGCTGAAGGAGACCCCCGGGCTCGGTGCGGCAGCCGAGCTCGCCCTGCACGCCAAGCACGCCGGCGATCTCGCGACCGCGCTGCGCGCGCGCATCGCCGCGGCCGAGGAGGCTCGCAACGTCAGCGGCGTGGGCGAGGCGGCCCATCACTACGAGAAGGCGCTCGGTCTCGCCGCGGACCCGAAGGTCGCCGACGCGGCAGGGGTCGACCTGGACCGGGTCTACGAGCGGGCCGCCGACACCCTCATCCTCGCCGGGCTGCCCTCGCGGGCGGACGCGATCCTGGCCGAGCGGCTCGACGCGATCCCGGCCGGCCGGACCGTCGGTCGGGCGCTGCTGCTGGCGACCCGGGCCGAGGCGGCCTTCGCCATGGAGAACGGCGACCCCCTCACATACTCCCGTGCTGCGATCGACGCGCTGCCCGACGACGCCGAGCCGAAGGCACGCTGTGTCGTCCTGGCCGTGCGCACTCGGACCCTGGTGGCCTACCGTCGCAGCGAGGAGGCCGAGGCGGTCGGGCTGGAGGGCATCGAGATCGCCGAACGGCACAGCCTCTCCAAGCTCGCCTCCGACATGGCCACCAGCCTGTCGATGCTCAAGGTCCGCACGGGCCGGGCCGGCGGTGACAAGGTCGAAGGCTTCCGTCAGGTGCTGCGCGAGACGATCGACCAGGCGCGACGGGTCGGGTCGACGTACGCGGTCAGCCGGGGGCTGTTCGCGCTCGGCCGCTCCTATGACGAGGCCGGTGACTACGCGGAGGCGCTGAATTGGTTCCGTGCGGTGATCGACGATGCCGGCGGGGAGTCGCTGCAGTGGTCGCTGTACGTCGCCGCGGCCCGCGCCGACATCGTCCGGATCCAGATGGTCCTGGGGGAGTGGGAGGAGGCGCTGGCACTGGCCGGGGGCAACCTGCCCGACGCGCCGCCGGTCCCGGTCGCGCTCCTCGACATCCTCCGGATGATGATGGAGCAGGCACAGGGGGCCTCGGTCGGTGAGGCGGCCGCGGCGCTGCGTCCGTTCTGGACCCAGGAGGGCTTGATCGCCCTCTACGGCGCCACCGTCGAGATGGTCGCTGCCGGCCGGGCCGGAGACCACGCAGCCGTCTTCTCGATCTATGCCGACACCGTCGAGACGCTCTCCCAGTTCTGGACCGAGTGGTTCGGTGGCCGGGTGCGCCTGGCGGTCGTGGCCGCCTCGGCGATCGCGCAGATGCTGCCGTCGGTGCCGGCCGTGCAGTGGCCCGCCCTGGTCGAGGCCGTCGACGGTCTGCACAGCGACGGCGAGCAGGTGATCGCGCAGTATCAGCCCGGCGAATGGGGACCGGAGGGCCGGGCCTGGGCCGCGCGCCTCGAGGCCGAGGTGCTCCGCGTCCACTGGCTGGCCGGCATCGACGCCCCGCTCCAGGAGTCGCTCCTGGCGGCTTGGATGCGCGCGGAGCAGCAGGTCGAGGCCTACGGCGATGTCCCGGGCCTGGCCGCCGTGCGGACGACGTACGCGGTCATCCAGCGCGCCACGGGCGACGTCGCCGGGTCGCGGGCGACCGCCGACAAAGCCAGGGAGACCGCGAAGCGCCTCCGGTTGCAACCGCTGCTCGACGAGCTGAGGTCGCTCGGCGCGACCGCGGTCAAGCAGCACCAGACCACGCCGACGGCCCTGACGCCGCGGGAGAGCGAGATCCTGACGCTGGTCGCGGCGGGGCGCAGCAACGGCGAGATCGGCAAGCAGCTGTTCATCTCGACGAAGACGGTCTCCGTGCACGTCTCCAACATCCTCGGGAAGCTGGGCGCCGGCAGTCGTACGGAGGCGGCCGCCATCGCACGTCGCCAGGAGCTGATCAGCTGAACTGCTGGTGCTCGATGAGAACGTGTGGCTGAATTGTCACCATCATCACGCGCTGGCCGAGGAGCACATGTGAAGCAGGGTGGGCGGCATCCGATCGTGGCCGGAGTCACGGCGCTCGTCGCGGTCGCCGTGGGTGTGGGGCTGATCGTCGGGATCGGGATGTTCGTCGGCGCCAACATCCTGGGGCTCGGCGGCGGGGGCGCCGCCAGCGACCAGGCCACCGACCCGGACGCGGGCGCCTCGCTCTACGCTCCGTCGCCGAAGCCGACCAAGACCGCCACCGGTCCGGCGATCACGCTCGATGCCTCGCCCACGAGCGCCCCCGAGAAGAAGGCGGGCTCGGTGTCCACCTCCACGAGCTCGTCACCGTCCGAGTCCGCCGCGGAGAAGCCGGGGAAGAAGGAGATCACCCTCCAGACCGGCATCGTGGTGGCGAAGCCGATGGAGCGGATCGACATCACCGGGATCTATCCGGGCGGAGAAGGTGCCATCCTCCGGCTCGAGCGGGACGAGGGTGAGGGCTGGCAGGAGTTCGGCATCCCTGACGTCTCGGTCACGGGCGAGCAGTTCTCCACCGCGATCCAGACCGGCCGGGTGGGAAAGCACCGGTTCCGGATGAAGGACATCGACACCGGCACCTTCTCCAACGTGGTGAGCGTGACGATCGGCTGAGTGTCGAGGATGGAATAGGCGACCACGTACTTGGTTGTATGTGGGTATGACGGTTCCCACGATCAAGCTCAACGACGGCACTTCGATCCCGCAGTTCGGTCTCGGCGTCTGGCAGGTTCCCGAGGACGAGACCGAGCAGGTTGTCAGCCAGGCCCTCGAGGTCGGCTACCGCCACATCGACACCGCGCAGATGTACCAGAACGAGGCCGGTGTCGGCGCCGCGCTGAAGACCGCCGGACTCGCCCGGGAGGACGTCTACGTCACCACCAAGCTCAACAACTCGCAGCACGACCCGGCCAAGGCCAAGGCGTCGCTCGAGAGGTCTCTGCTGCTGCTCGGCCTGGACCACGTCGACCTGTTCCTGATCCACTGGCCGCTGCCGACGCAGTACGACGGGACGTACGCGAAGACCTGGGAGGCGCTCGTCGGCCTGCGTGAGGCGGGCCTGACCACCTCGATCGGCGTCTCCAACTTCCAGCCCGACCACCTCGACAAGATCGTCGCCGAGACCGGCGTGGCCCCGGCGGTCAACCAGATCGAGGTCCACCCCTACTTCGCCAACGAGGCCGCCCGGTCCGCCACCCTCGCCCACGGCGCGAAGGTCGAGTCGTGGTCGCCCCTCGGTCAGGGCGGCGGCGAGCTCACCGACGCGGTGGTCGCCGAGATCGCCTCCGCCCACGGCAAGTCGCCCGCCCAGGTCCTGCTCCGCTGGCAGATCGACCGCGGCGACATCGTCTTCCCCAAGTCCGTACGCCGCGAGCGGCTCGAGGAGAACCTGGCGATCTTCGACTTCGAGCTGAGCGCCGAGCAGGTCGCCGCCCTCGCAGCCCTGGACAAGGGTGAGTCCGGCCGCTCCGGCCCGAACCCCGACACCTTCGACTGGATCCCGTCCTTCTGATCCACCCCAACCCGCCGAGCCGGCTCGTCATGACGAGCCGGCTCGACGCGATTTTGGGCGGGGTTGGAATAGGGGGCGTAGGGTCTTCGTTGTGGGGAGTGAGCGAAGTTGAGTTGAATCGGCTCAACTTGTTTGCAAGACTCAGCGGCAGCCGCTGGGCGGCCCACATACACACAGCTTCAACAAGCGGAGGTAGCAAAGATGGCACGTGCCGTCGGTATCGACCTCGGGACCACCAACTCGGTCGTCTCGGTTCTGGAGGGTGGCGAGGCCACCGTCATCGCGAATGCCGAAGGCGCCCGTACGACGCCTTCCGTGGTCGCGTTCAGCAAGTCCGGTGAGGTGCTGGTCGGCGAGGTCGCCAAGCGCCAGGCCGTCACCAACGTGGACCGCACCATCCGGTCGGTCAAGCGTCACATGGGCACCGACTGGAAGGTGAACATCGACGACAAGGACTTCACGCCGCAGCAGATCAGCGCGTTCGTCCTGCAGAAGCTCAAGCGCGACGCCGAGGCCTACCTCGGTGAGCCGGTGACCGACGCGGTCATCACCGTCCCGGCCTACTTCTCCGACGCGCAGCGCCAGGCCACCAAGGAGGCCGGTGAGATCGCGGGCCTCAACGTCTCCCGCATCGTCAACGAGCCCACCGCCGCGGCTCTGGCCTACGGCCTCGACAAGGGCGACGACCAGACGATCCTCGTCTTCGACCTCGGTGGCGGCACGTTCGACGTCTCCCTGCTCGAGATCGGCGAGGGTGTCGTCGAGGTCAAGGCGACCTCCGGTGACAACCACCTCGGTGGTGACGACTGGGACAACGCTGTCGTCAAGTGGATGGTCGAGAAGTTCAAGGCCGCCAACGGTGTCGACCTGGCCGCCGACAAGATCGCCGCTCAGCGCCTCCAGGAGGCCGCCGAGAAGGCGAAGATCGAGCTCTCCTCCAGCCAGAACGCCTCGATCCACCTGCCCTACATCACCCACGGTGAGTCCGGCCCCCTCCACTTCGAGGAGACCCTCACCCGCGCGGAGTTCCAGAAGATCACCGCCGACCTGCTCGACCGCACCAAGAAGCCGTTCGAGTCGGTTCTCAAGGACGCCGGTGTCGCGCTCAAGGACATCGACCACGTCGTCCTGGTCGGCGGCTCGACCCGGATGCCGGCCGTGACCGACCTGGTCAAGAGCCTGCTCGGTGGCAAGGAGCCCAACAAGGGCGTCAACCCCGACGAGGTCGTCGCCGTCGGTGCCGCGCTGCAGGCCGGCGTGCTGAAGGGCGAGGTCAAGGACGTATTGCTCCTCGACGTCACCCCGCTGAGCCTCGGCATCGAGACCAAGGGCGGTGTCTTCACCACCCTGATCGAGCGCAACACCACCATCCCGACCAAGCGCTCCGAGATCTTCACCACGGCTGACGACAACCAGCCCAGCGTCGAGATCAAGGTCGCCCAGGGCGAGCGCCCGATGTGGTCGGAGAACCAGCCGCTGGGCAACTTCGAGCTCACCGGTCTCCCGCCGGCGCCGCGTGGCGTGCCGAAGATCGAGGTCACCTTCGACATCGACGCCAACGGCATCGTGCACGTCTCCGCCAAGGACCAGGCCTCGGGCCGCGAGCAGTCCATGACGATCTCCGGCGGCTCCGCGCTGTCGAAGGACGACATCGACCGCATGGTCAAGGAGGCGGAGCAGTACGCCGAGGAGGACGCCAAGCGTCGCGAGTCCATCGAGATCCGCAACCAGGGTGACAGCCTCGTCTACACCACCGAGAAGTTCATCACCGACTCCGGCGACAAGGTCCCGGACGACGTGAAGACCGAGGTACAGGCCGACCTGGACGAGCTCAAGAAGGTCCTCGAGAACGCTGAGGCCGACAAGGACGCCATCCAGACCGCGATCACCAAGCTCGGTGAGTCCTCGCAGAAGATGGGCGCGGCCATGTACGCCGCGGCCGAGGCCGAGCAGTCCGCTGCCGGTGGCGCCACCGGTGCGACCGGCGAGGCCGACGACGACGTCGTCGACGCCGAGATCGTCGACGAGCCTGTCGAGGGCGAAGAGGGCGACAAGAAGTGACGAAGCGCCGCCCCGGCGGGGCGGAGGAGGCCGTCGAGGAGACGACCACCGAGTCCCCGCAGCCCGAGACCGACGAGGTGGAGGAGTCGACCGAGGACACCGAGGTGGACGCCCCTGAGGGCGACGCCTCGGACTCGGACGACGTCGCTGAGGACACCGACGAGGCCGGCTCCGCCGACGAGGCGGGGGCCGAGGACGGCGACGTGGTTGCCGAGGACGACAGCGAGGTGGACCTCATGGGCGATGCCGCCGATGAGATCGACAAGCGGGTCGCCGAGCTGACCACTGACCTGCAGCGTCTCCAGGCCGAGTACGTCAACTACAAGAAGAGGGTCGACCGTGACCGCGAGCTGGTCTCGCAGAACGCGACCTACAAGGTGCTCACTCCGATCGTGGAGGTGCTCGACACCATCGACCGTGCCCGCGAGCACGGCGAGGTCGAGGGCGGCTTCAAGGCCGTTGCCGACCAGCTCGAGAAGATCGTGACCAACCTGGGTCTGAAGAAGTTCGGTGAGCCGGGCGACGTCTTCGATCCGAACCGTCACGAGGCGCTCAGCCACATGGGCACCGACCCGGAGGTCGAGGAGACCTCGGTCAAGCTGGTCGCCAAGGCCGGCTACATGATCGGCGACCGGGTGGTCAGGGCCGCGCAGGTCCTGGTCGTCGACCCGGAGTGACCCGGAGTGACAACGATGGGTGGCCGGGGCTGTCGAGAGATCGACGGCCTCGGCCACCGAGAAGAAGGGAGGAGGGGCTAGGTGGCTGAGAACGACGGGATCCGGCCGGACTGGATCAACAAGGACTACTACGCCGAGCTGGGCGTCAAGAAGGACGCCTCGAGCGACGACATCAAGAAGGCCTATCGCAAGCTCGCGCGGGCCAACCACCCCGACTCCAACCCTGGCGACGACGCCAAGCACGAGAAGTTCAAGAAGGTCGCCGAGGCCTACGACGTCATCGGCGATGCCGAGAAGCGCAAGAAATACGACGAGGTGCGCACCCTCGGTGCTTCGGGCGGTTTCCCTGGCGGCTTCGGCGGAACGGGTGCCGGCCGCGGCTACAACTTCGACGACCTCTTCGGTGGCGGCGGTGCGCAGAGCGGCGGGCTCGGCGACATGTTCGGCGACCTCTTCGGCGGTGCCGGTGGCGCCGGCGGAGGGTTCAGCGGGCGGCGTACGACTCCGCGGGCTCGGCCCATCAAGGGGGCCGACGTCGAGACGAGTGCCACGATCGGGTTCACCGACGCGCTCGACGGTGTGACCATCTCGCTGCGCCTGACCTCCGACGCCGCCTGTCCCGACTGCAACGGCACGGGCGGCAAGCCCGGCACCAAGCCGCGAGTCTGCCCCGAGTGCGAGGGCGCCGGCTATGTGGTCAACTCCGTGGGCGGTGCGTTCTCGATGAACGAGACCTGCCCGCGCTGCGGCGGCCGTCAGCTGATCTACGACGAGGCCTGCCCGACCTGCCGTGGCTCCGGCCGCGGCACCTCGGCGCGCACCATCCAGGCTCGCATCCCTGCCGGGGTCAAGGACCGGCAGCGGATCCGGCTCAAGGGCAAGGGCGCCGCCGGGGAGAACGGGGGACCCTCCGGCGACCTCTACGTCACAGTGCACGTGACGCCTCACCGCGTCTTCGGCCGCAAGGACGACAACCTCACCATCGACGTGCCCGTCGGGTTCGACGAGCTGGCGCTCGGGGCGGAGGCGAAGCTGCCGACGCTCTCCGGTTCGCCGGTGACGCTGCGGATCCCCGCCGGCACCCCCAACGGCCGCACCTTCCGGGTCCGGGGCAAGGGGTTCCGGCGTGCTGACGGCACCGTCGGCGACCTGCTCGCGACCGTCGAGGTGCAGATCCCGGCCGTGCTCGACGCCGATGCCAAGGCCGCCGTCGAGGCCTATCGGGCCGCGATGGCCGGCAAGCCGCTGCGTACGTCTCTTCTCGAGGAGTCATGATGAGCGACGGATTCGGCAGCCCGTCTCCGGATGCCGCGGTGTATGTGATCAGCGTCGCCGCGGAGCTGACCGGGCTGCACCCGCAGACGCTGCGTACCTATGAGCGGATGGGTCTGATCACCCCCGGTCGCACCGGTGGTGGCGGGCGGCGCTACTCCTTCCACGACATCGAGCGGCTGCGCTCGATCGCGGACCTGACCTCGGCCGGCATCGGCATCGAGGGAGTACGCCGCATCCTGGCCCTCGAGCAGCACGTCGACGCGCTGCGCCGGCGCAACGAGGAGCTGCAGCACGAGCTGGCCGCCACCCGCGATGCGCTCGCCCAGGCGAGGGCGGCCGCTCCGGAGCCGAAGGGCCCGGCCAGCAGGCTTCCTGCGGTTCGACAGTCGCCGCCAGGGCAGGCGATCGTGGTCTGGCGGCGCCAGCACGGCTAGCTCGACACCAACTGATCGCTTGACAGATTTGTTGGCGAGTTGTGGATTTCGGGTACAACCGATGTTGGTGCACTGCCCGCATACTGATGAATAAGCCGCGAGTGTCGGACCAACCCCCATATGGTCGGGGCACACGCGGCGGACCCGGTGGAGCCGACCCGAGACGGACCCGCCGGGTCCTTCCAGTTTTCCCGCCGGTCAGGCAGGATCGGACCTGCGCCTGACGCCGTTGGCGCTCTCTCGGAAATATGGGGTCCTTCAGCATGCTCTCTGCATGGGAGATCGACTGGTTCGCGTTCTGGTCGATACCGGTCTTCACCGCCGTGATCGGCTGGCTCATCAACTGGTCGGGGCTGTGGATGCTCTTCTCCCCGATCCGCTTCCACGGGATCACCGTCCCGGGGCTCCAGCAGATCGCCGGCTCGCTGCCGCGCAAGGTCCAGGAGATCCCCGGCATCCTGCACGGCGGGCTCGGCTGGCAGGGGATCGTGCCGGCGCGGGCCGCGAAGATGGGCTCGATAGCCGTCGACCGGGCGCTGTCTCAGATGGCGACGGCCCGCGACTTCTACGAGCAGCTCGAGCCGGACAAGATCGCGGCCCACATCGTCGACGTCTTCCGTCCCGAGATCCCGTTCCTGGTCGACGAGATCATGTGGCGCGAGCACCCGCGTTTCTGGCGGGATCTGCCGCGCCCGCTGCGCGCGACGGTGATCGAGCGGGTCCAGGCCCGGCTCCCCGACGTCGTCGGCGACGTGACGGTCGAGATCGGCAACCACATCGACCAGCTCTTCGACCCGAAGATCATGGTGATCGAGAACTTCGAGAAGGACCCGTCGATCATCGTACGGATCTTCAAGGACTTCGGTGCACGTGAGCTGCGGATGATGGTCGTCTTCGGTGCGGTCTTCGGGTTTCTCCTCGGCATCCCGGTCGCCGTCGTCGACCAGGCCTTCCACCTCTGGTGGCTGCTGCCGATCCTCGGGGTGCTGGTCGGCTGGACGACCAACCTGCTCGGCATGCTGCTCATCTTCGAGCCGGCCGAGCCCAGGCGGATCGGCCCGATCAAGATCCAGGCGCTCTTCGCCCGGCGGCAGTGGCAGGCCTCCGACGTCTACGGCAAGCACATCGCCAAGGACGTGATCACGCTCGAGCACATCGGCGAGCACCTCCTCAACGGACCCTCCGGCGACCGCACTCGCCAGATGCTGGCCGCAGCCCTCGAACCCGCGGTCAACGCAGCGGTGGGGCCGGCGCACGGCGCGGTCCGGGTCGCGGTCGGGGCCAGGCGGTTCGATGCGATCCGGTCCTCGGTCGCTGAGCACGCGGTCGAATACACACTCACCCCGCTGCGTGACGCTGCTTTCAGCCAGCAGCAGTCGTGCAACATCCGTCGACTGATCGCGGAGCGGTGTCGGGCCCTGCCGCCGAAGACCTTCGTTGACATGATGAGAGCAGCGATCAAGGAGGACGAGTGGCTGCTCTACGCCCACGGGGCGATCATGGGTCTGGCGGGCGGGTTCCTGCACGTCGCGGTCTTCGAATGGTGGAACGTGTTGTGAGCGCACTCCACATCAACACCGAGCCGGAGGCCCGCCGACCGGAGACGTACGCTGCGCCCTCGATCGAGCCGCAGGAGGAGCTCGTGCAGGGCCGCGAGGGGATGCACCGTATGCCCACACCGGCGCCGAGCGGCGGTCTCGTCGACGAGGCGATGGACGTTCTGCCGGGCCTGCTCAGGATCTCCGCGGTGACGGTGGCCCACACCGCCGGCTGGGGTCTGAGGACCTACGCCCGTGGGGTGGGCCGAGTGGCGAAGGCGGTCGTCGACCCCAACGAGGCGGTGCGACTCACCGAGGACGTGGCGACCAACGCCCGCCAGATGACCGGCTTCGCGAAGCGGGTCGCGACCGGCAACCCGATCACCGGCCTGCTGGAGCGCGTCGCGCTCCCGGCGGCCGAGAACGCGAAGGCGGCGATGGAGGGCCGGGCTGCGCGGGTCAACGCTGCGCAGGTCAGGGGTGGCGCCCCCGGCGACGGTCCCGACCGGCTGCGACGGACCGGCGAGGAGCTGCTGCGGCGCTCGCGGGACGTGTGGGACGAGAACGAGCGCCACCCTGCCTTCGTCAGCATCCTCGAGGAGCTGGCCCCCGACGAGGCCCGCATCCTGGTGCTGATGCTCAAGGACGGACCGCAGCCGGCCGTCGACGTGGTCGAGGGCGGCCTGCTCGGCCATCTGCGCGGATCTCGGATGATCGCCCGTGGCCTGACCATGATCGGAGCGCAGGCCAGCGTGCGCTACGCCTCGCTGGTCCCGCAGTACCTCAACAACCTGACCCGGCTCGGGCTGGTGTGGCAGTCCGAGGAGCCGGTCAGCGAGCTGATCCGCTATCAGGTGGTCGAGGCGCAGCCCGACGTGCTCGAGGCTCGTCATGGCAAGGGCGGCGCTCGGATCAAGCGGCGCTCGATCCACCTGACACCGTTCGGGCAGGACTTCGCTCGGGCGTGCTTCGCCGATGTCGATGATCTCGACCTGCTGCCGAGCCACGAGATCCCTCCCGGCGCGGCGACGGAAGCGTCAACCGAATAGCAGACGCTTCGGGGTGTGTGCGTTCGCCTGTGGGTAGGGTACGCATACTGACGGTCTGGAACTCTGGCGGAAGGAGCTCGGATGTCGCCGGAGTGGCAGGACTCGCTGGTCAGCTGGCTCGAGGACTGGGCTGCCCACGTCCACTGGCTCTCGCTGATCACCATCCCGATCTTCACCGGAGTGATCGGCTGGCTGATCAACTGGTCGGGTCTCTACATGCTCTTCTCCCCGCTCACCTTCAAGGGTTTCCAGGTGCCCGGGCTGCGCGAGCTGACCAGGGTGCTGCCACACAAGCTGCAGGAGGTCCCGGGCTTCGCCCAGGGCGGGCTCGGCTGGCAGGGGATCATCCCCGCCCGGGCCGCGAAGATGGGCTCGATCGCCGTCGACAAGGCGATCGCCAAGCTCGGCACCCCCAGCGACTTCTACCAGCAGCTCGGCCCCTCGGAGATCGCCACGCACATCGTGGAGACCTTCCGTCCGGAGGTGCCCGACCTCGTCGACCAGATCATGATGCGCGAGCATCCGCGGCTCTGGCGTGACCTGCCGCGGCCGGTCAAGGACGCGATCATCGTCCGGGTGCAGGCCCAGCTCCCGTCCATCGTGCACAAGGTCACCGACGACATCGGGGTGCACATCAACCAGCTGCTCGACCCGAAGCTGATGGTCATCGACCACTTCCGCAAGAACCCCGCCCTCGTGGTCAGGATCTTCCGCGACTTCGGTCAGCGCGAGCTCAACCTGATGGTCGCCTTCGGGTTCATCTTCGGGTTCCTACTCGGCATCCCGGTGGCACTGGTCGACCAGACCTTCCACGTCTGGTGGCTGCTTCCCGTGCTCGGCGTGGTCGTCGGCTGGGTGACGAACCTGCTCGGCATGTGGCTCATCTTCGAGCCCGCCGAACCGCGGCGCATCCTGGGGATCAAGGTGCAGGGTCTCTTCCCGCGCCGCCAGGAGCAGGCCGCGGAGGTCTACGCCGACATCATCGCCACCGACGTGATCACGCTCGAGCGCATCGGTGACTTCCTGCTCGACGGCCCCCGCGGCGACGCCACCCGCAAGCTGCTGATCAACGCACTGATGCCCGCTGTCGACCGGGCGGCCGGGCCCTACCGGGGCGCGGTGCGGATCGCGCTCGGGTCGGAGCGGTTCGACCGGATCAGCACCTCGGTCGCCAACGAGGCGGCGGATCGTACGCTGGTGCCGTTCCGTGATCCCGGCTTCAGCCGTCACCAGGCGGACAAGATCCGCGACCTGGTCGCGCGGCGCACCAAGGAGCTCCCGCCGGGCGACTTCGTGGACATGATGAGGTCAGCGATCAAGGAGGACGAATGGATGCTCTACGCCCACGGCGCGATCATGGGGCTCGCGGGCGGCTTCCTGCACCTTCTAATCTTTCCGACATGAGCATCCTGGGCAAGGTCGTCCCGACCGCCTCCGCCGTTGCCGGCACCGCTCCCGGTCTGGCGAGGGTGGCGGCAGGCGCTGCCTGGCACACGGCCGGATGGGGGCTGCGCACCTCCAGCCGCGCCGGTATCCGGGTCGCCCGGGCGATGGTCGACCAGGACGTACGCGACGGGTTGGTGCGGGAGACGGCCGAGGCCGTGGGGATCGTCGCCGGCACCGCCGCCAGGATCATCCGGCCCGGCGCACAGCCGGTGATGGAGCTCGCCGGGCCCGACTACGAGGCAGCCGGTCACGATGTCGTGCTCGCCCGTGCGCGGGAGACCGAGGCGTCCGAGGACTCCCTGCCGGTGCTGCGTCGCCGCGGCGCCGAGCTGCTCGACCGCTCTCGTGACGTCTGGGCCGACGAGCAGGGGCACCCTGCGTACGCTCGGATCCTCGACGAGCTCGCGCCCGACGAGGCGCGGATGCTGCTCTACCTGCTCAAGGCGGGACCACAGCCCTCGGTCGACATCCGCACCGGCGGTCCTGCCGGGCTCGTCGGCAGCACCATGATCGCCCCCGGGCTCAACATGATCGCCGGACGCAGCGGCGTGCGGTATCCGGAGCGGGTGCCGGCCTACCTGAACAACCTGTTCCGGCTCGGGCTGGTGTGGTTCTCCAAGGAGCCGCTGCCCGACCCGCTGGAATACCAGGTCCTCGAGGCGCAGCCCGACGTGCTGGAGGCGCTGCACTCGGTGAAGTTCGCCAAGATCGTACGCCGCTCGGTGCACCTGACGCCGTTCGGCGAGGCCTTCGGCCGCACCACGCTCGTGGACGAGGGCTCGGCCGAGTCGGTCTACCCGGAGCACCAGGCGCCGGTGACCGGCGGGGCCGATCTGCCCAAGGCCTGACCGATGACCGACGTCAGGTGCCTCCTCCGCCGCCGCAGGGTGTCAGCTCCTCGACGCAGCCCGTCCGGCTGCTCGTGCCAGCGTCTCGAACTCCGGAGCGACCGTCTCGGGTGAGATGTCGCTGTCGCGCTCGAGCATGATGCCGGGCAGGTCGCGTCCGGCGTAGGCGTCGACGAGGGTCTCCAGGAGCGAGAGCACCGGCGGCGGCATCGGGTGTGCGTGGGTGTCGAGGTAGAGGCCTTCGCGTTCGACGCCGCCGGCCACATGCACATAGGCCACTGCGTCGAGCGGGAAGCGTCGGAGCTCGGCCGCAGGGTCGGTGCCGCGGGCGGTCGCGGAGGCGTAGAGGTTGGCGACGTCGAGGACGATCCCGACGCCGGTGCGCTCGACGAGCTCGGTCAGGAAGTCCGGCTCCGTGTAGGTGTCCTCGGGCCAGGTGAAGAGGGCCGCGATGTTCTCGACGGCGAGCGGAACGGGAAGCGCGGACTGAGCGACGCGGACGTTCTCGCACAGCACGTCCAGCGACTCACGGGTGCGCGGAGGCGGCAGCAGATGGCCGGCTTCCAAGACATCGCCGTGGAGGTCGGACGGGGTCTCGGCGGCGCGTACGAACGCGATGTGCTCGGACACGACCGGACTCCCCAGCGCCTCGGCGAGCCCGGCGAGATGGGCCAGGCGCTCGGCAGACGGCTCGGCCGCCCCGCCGAGTCCAAGCTCGACCCCGTGCACGACCACGGGCACTCCGAGCGAGGTCAGCGCGGGCGGAAGCCGATCCACGGAGAGATTCTCGGCGACGACCTCGGTGAACCCGAGCCGGCCGGACGCGGCGTACGAGATCAGCAGGTCGGCGATGGCCGGACGCCAGGCCACCGCAGTCCCCTGAACCTGTCGCGTCATGGCTCAAGTGTGGACCGGAGGGTGATCGTCGTCTGCCGAATTCCTGCCTGGCTCAGCCCGCTTCGGTCGCCGCCTTGCAGCCGCCGCCCAGCGACAGTGGTCCGTGTGGGCCTTTCCGGTAGTCTGAAATCTGTTCTCCGATCGTTCGCAACCCTCGCCGGTCCTGGCTCGAGGCCCGGGTAGGAGCCCCCTAACTTGCCGCGCAAAGCCGTTCGTTCCCTGCCCTTTCACCGTGTCGCGATGCGGTTCGCGGCCTTCATCGGCGTCGCCGCGGTGACCGGTCTGGTCGCCTCCGGACTGGCGATCCCCTTCGTCCACCTGACCGGGGTGGCGGCCAAGTCGGGCGTCGAGGCGATGGACGAGCTGCCGCTCGACATCGACATGGGTGAGCTGTCGCAGACGACCCGCATCCTGGATGCCCAGGGCAAGGTGATCACCACCCTCTATGACCAGAACCGGTCCTACAAGTCGCTAGACGAGATCTCGCCCAACATGCCGAAGGCGTTGCTCGCGATCGAGGACACCCGCTTCTACGAGCACGGCGCGATGGACCTCAAGGGCACGCTGCGCGCGCTGCTGCGCAACTCGGCCTCGGAGTCGGGCTCGGTCCAGGGCGGCTCGTCGATCACGCAGCAACTCGTCAAGACGACCCTCGTCTATGGCGCCGACACCGACGAGGAGCGAGCCGCCGCGACCGAGAAGTCCACGGCCCGCAAGATCCGCGAGCTGCGCTACGCGATCTGGCTCGAGGAGCACCACGACAAGGACTGGATCCTCGAGCGCTACCTCAACGCGGCCTACTTCGGTGACTCCGCCTACGGGGTGCAGGCGGCCGCGAAGCACTACTTCGGCGTCGACGCCGCCGACCTGACCTGGGGACAGGCCTCGATGCTCGCCGGGATGGTGAAGAACCCGACCGGCTACGACCCGACCGACTACCCCGACGCGACGGTGGCCCGCCGCAACCTGGTGCTCGAGCGGCTGGTGCAGGTCGGGGACCTTCCGCGGGCCGAGGCCGAGGAGCTCAAGGAGAGCGACCTGGGGCTCGACGTGCAGGACAGCCGCAACGGCTGCTTCGGGTCGTCGGCGGAGTTCTTCTGTGACTACGCGCTGCAGTGGCTGCTCGCCGACGAGTCGCTCGGCGCGACTGAGGCCGAGCGCTGGCGGCTGCTGCAGACCGGTGGTCTGACGATCAAGACGACCCTGGACTCGAGCTTCCAGAAGGCGGCGCAGCGGTCGGTGACCGGCCGCGTCTCGCCCACCGACAACGCGGTCGGCGCCCTGGCGATGGTCGAGCCCGGCACCGGCGACGTCAAGGCGCTCGCCCAGTCGCGACCGATGGGGGAGAACCGTCGCAAGGGCGAGTCCTACCTCAACTACCTGGTGCCGAAGGAGTACGGCGACGCCAACGGCTTCCAGGCCGGCTCGACCTTCAAGGTCTTCGTCGGTGCCGCGGCGATCGAGAAGGGCTTCCCGCTCCGGCAGGAGATCCCGTCGCCGCCCAAGAAGACGTTCAACCAGGCGTCCTTCGCCAACTGCCCCGGCGAGGGCAACTTCAGCCCCAACCCCTACCCGGTCGGCAACTCGACCACTTCGGGCAACAAGAACCTCTACACCGGCACCCGGGAGTCGGTGAACACCTTCTACGTCCGGCTCGAGCAGTTCACCGGTGTCTGCGCCCCCTACACGCTCGCGAAGAAGATGGGCATCAGCCTGACCGACCCCGCCCACGAGCGGGTGCCGTCCTTCACCCTCGGCCCGGTCGACGTGTCGCCGTTGGAGATGGCTGAGGCGTACGCGACGTTCGGCGCCCGCGGCAAGCACTGCGACTCGCGCCCGGTGAGCGCGATCATCGGCCCCGACGGGAAGACGATGAAGGAATACGCCTCCTCCTGCGAGCAGGTGATGCGGGCGAGCACGGCCGACGCCATGAACGACATCCTCCGCGGTGTGCTGCAGCCGGGCGGGTTCGGGCAGCGGCTCGCGCTGAGCGTGCCGTCGGCCGGCAAGACCGGCACCACCAACAGCAACCGCGCGGTGTGGTTCAACGGCTACACCCCGAACCTCGCGACCGCCTCGATGATCGCCGGTGCCAACTACGAGGGCAACTGGGTCACCCTCAACGGGCAGCGCCTCCGCGGCGGCTACGTCGCCTCGGCCTCGGGCTCGACCGTCGCCGGACCGATGTGGTCCGACGCGATGCGAGCGATCGACAACAAGCTCGGCTCCGCCAACTTCGTACGCCCTGGTGCCGCTGTCGTCAACGGCAAGGGCATCAAGATTCCGAAGGTCGAGGGGCTCACGGTCGCCAAGGCCACCGCCCGGCTCAAGGCGGCTGGGTTCAAGCCGGTGGTCGGCAAGCGGGTCCGGTCGCACTGGAAGAAGGGCACGGTCGTCGGGACCGTCCCCGGAAGCCGGGCGATCAAGGGCGCGTCGGTCGAGATGCTCGTGTCGAAGTGGCGCGGGTAGGCGCGTGGTGGCCGTTCGTCTAGGTATGCAGGTCAGCTGTCACTTCCCTGGGGGAGTTCCGCGTGGGGAGTGCGGGTTCGGCTGCATACCTAGATGAACATACCCCCCGCGCGCCGCGCCCGCCGGGGCCGTACGCGCGACGAGCGGACCCGGTGAGCAGGCGGGCGGTGCGGCGGCCGTTCGTCTAGGTATGCAGGTCAGCTGTCACTTCCCTGGGGGAGTTCCACGTGGGGAGTGCAGGTTCGGCTACATACCTAGACGAACGGCCGCGCGCCGCGCCGCAGCCGCCTCGACAGCCTCGCGGAAGGCGCGGGTGACGTAGTCGGGCACCGGGAGGCCGCGGTCGCGGGCCCAGAGGAGCTCCTGCTCGACCCGGGCGACGTCCGCGGCGAGGTCGCGGCCTTCGTGGTCGACGCCGAGGGTCTCCATGACCTCGCCGAAGTCGGCGAGCTGGGTCACGTTGTTGACCCCGACGGGCGCGAAGGAGATCCGGCGCATGCGTCTGACCAGCCACTTCTGCCAGGCGGCGAGCGTGGCCCAATGGGCCCGCGCGGAAAGCTGGTAGAAGGCGTAGTGACCCGGCTCCTGACGCTTGATCGGCGCGATGACGGTCTCGGCGACGGCGTGCTCACCGGTCTCGATGACCCCGTCGTGGAGCAGGTTGTAGGCGATCACGGCGGAGCGCTCGGTCGCCATCCCGGTCAGGTAGTAGAGCATCCGGCAGACGTCCTGGAACGGCTCCAGGTGGGCCAGCAGGCCGAGCACCTTCAGCTTCAGGCCGACATGGTCGAGGTCGGTGGTCGCCGGCGGGCGACCGAGGAGCTGCTGGAGCCGGTCGAGGATCAGCCCGTGCTGGATCTCCTGCGGCTGCCACACCTCGGCGTAGAACCGCTTGTCCACCTCGGGCGGGTTGGGGAGCATCGTGGAGATCTCGAGCACGTTGCGGTCGACCTCGAGCTCGACCCGGGCCATGTAGTCGAGGACGTGACCGAAGCGGTCCCCGAAGCCAGCCGGGTCGTTCACGGTGAAGTCGACGGAGTCCATCGGGATCGGCGGGTGCTCCTCGCCGAGGCGCGCGACATGAGCGACGAGACGGTCGTTTTCGGTCTGCATGGAGGCGGCTCCTGGTGGTGGGTCAGGCAGCGCCTCCAGTGTGCCCGTCGCACCCGGGGTTGTAATGCGAATTAGGAGTGTTGGCCTCGACACGCGCCGTGAGGGAGGCTCCCGAGGCCCGACCACAGGAGAGGAATGGTCAGGGCGGGAGCGCGAGCGGGCGTGCCGAGGCCAACACGATCAGGGGCCGAGCTCAGGGGGTTCCGGTGGCGCCATCCGCTCCGGCCGGTTCGTTCGCAGCCGTGGTGGCTGATTCGGTGGCGGTCGGTGTCTCGGTGGGCGTCTCGGTCGGGGACTCGGAGGGCGTCTCTGTGGGCGTCGGGTCCACGGTGGGGGTCTCGGTGGGGGTCTCCGTCGGGGGCGGGTCGTCGGTCGGAGAGGGGGAGCCGGTCGGTTCCGGGTCGGAGGTCGGCGAGGGGACGACGGTCCCGCCACCACCGGGGGAGGGTGAGGCCGATGGTGACGGGGCCGAAGGCGTGGTGGAGCCACCACCGGGCGTACCGGTGGCACCACCGGTGGGCGAGCCGTCGGGGGAGCGCCGAGGTGGCTGGCCGCTGGGCGAACCACCGGAGAGCGGCTCGAGGTCGGAGGTGGTCGGGATCTGGGCGGCGGGCAGAACGACCCCGGTCGGCGTCTCGAAGGTGCCGAGCCGGTAGCCGTCGGCGATCTGCAGGACGGCCGAGGCGTACGCGCCGCTGCGGTTGTAGCGCAGCACCGCAGAGCGCTGCCCGGCCTCGGTGGAGAGGTCGGCCGAGCCGGAGCAGAGGTAGACCGCGGCCGCGAGCGCGGCGTCATCGACGTCCTGCGGGTCTCGGCGTCCGTCGGAGTCGGCATCGACACCGACCTCGGACCACGTGGAGGGGATGAACTGCATCGGCCCGATGGCGCGGTCGTACGTCAGGTCGCGGTCGTACGCCCCACCGTCGGTGTCCATGATCCGGGCCGTCCCGGCGGCCCCGGTGAGCGGGACACCGTAGATGCCTGGTGTCGCGACGCCGGAGGCGGAGAGCGTGTTGCCCCCGGCGCGCCCGTGGTCGGACTCGACCCGGCCGATGGCGGCCACGAGCGACCAGTCGAGCCGGCAGCTCGGATCGGCATCGGCGAGCACGGAGGCCGACCGCTGGTAGGCCGCGAGCGCGACGTCGGGGATGATGCCTGCCGCCGCGTTCGCGGCGAACCCCGCCGGCTTGGCCGCGAGGGTCGGGGTGGACTTCGGCAGCGGCTTGACCGCGGAGACGCTCACCGGCGGGCGCAGCTCGTACTCGGGCACCTCGATCGGCACCCGGCTCACGTCGACTGTGGCATCGACGCGTCGGGCATCCTGGATCGCGTGGATCGTCCAGGCAGCGGTCGCGGCGGCCACGGGCACTGCCGCGACCTTGACGAACAGACCGGCTCGTGGGGTCATCCTCGGTCACATCCTCGGGTGGGTCACAGGTCGACGACACCGATCCACCCACGAATGTGAGCCCCGCCACAACGCCTTCAGTGATCTCGGGCCAGACTTCTGCCGAAATTACTCACGTACGTGACAAGTTTTCGGTCCGCATCACGCTGACCGCCCCCACCGCGGCTGCCGTCACCAGACACAGCAGCGCACAGATCGCCGAGAGCACGACCGACCCGAGACCCAGCACCGCCAGCCCCAGACCGACCAGGGCAGGCACCGGTCCGAGCGGCCCGGCGAGCCGAGCCCCGGTAGCCACCCCGCGAGCGGTCGAGAGCAGGGCAGCGACCCGGCCGACATCGAGATCCTGCAGGCGTACGCTGCCGTCCGCGCCCACCGCCAGGTCGGCCGCGGCCTGCGCCTCGGCGTCCTCCGGGCGTGAGCTCACGAACGCCACCACGTGCCCCTGCTCCTGGAGCTCGGCGACGAGTCGGGCGCGTTTCTCGGGCGCGATCTCGGGATGAGCGCGCTCGATCCCGCACGCCTCGGCCAGGTGCTCGGTGTTGCGGGCGGTGTCGTCGGAGACCAGCACCGGGGTCACCCCGAGCGCGGCGAGCCGGGAGACCGCCGTCCGCGCCTCGTCGCGGAGCTCGTCACCGACGACGAGGTAGCCCAGCGGGCGTCCGTCCAGCTCGACCCCGACGACCACGCCGAGGTCGTTGCGCTCGGCCATGCCGACCCAGGCCGGCCGTCCGATGCGTACGGGGTGCCGGTCCACCGAGCCCAGCACGCCACAGCCCGGGACCTGCTCGAAGCCGCTCACCTTGCCCCGGGGCGAGAGCCGTGCGATCGCCCGGGCCAACCGTCCCTCGGCCTCGTGCTCCAGCGCGCCCGCGAACCAGCGCAGGTTGCGGACGTGATCGGGGTCCAGCGGGTCGACCGTGGTCACCTTCAGCCTGCCGGTCGTCACCGTGCCCCACCGATCGAGCACCACCGCATCGACCTTCGCCGCCGCCGTCCACGCGGGCCCCGGCACCGCCTCGATCCCTGACCTACGCCCGACCCAGCCTGCTACGACGCGCGGGAACCGTGCCCCCAGGACGTACGCAGCCAGGGCTCCGACCCCGAGAACGACCAGCTCCAGCACCATCGAGATCATCCCGGATCATCCGGTCTGCTGCTGATAGCGGTCGAAGTCGCTCTGGTCGCCGGCGACCCAGAGCGGCACGCTCGCCTTGAGCAGCAGGAGGAGCTGGGTGACGAACGCGGGGTCGCGCAGGGACTCACCGAAGAGCTCGTTGATCCGCTTCCAGCGGTAGCGGATGGTCTGCGGATGCACCCCGAGCACGGCCGCGATCGCCGGAGCGCTCTCCCGGGTCTCGAGCCAGACCAGCAGCGTCTCGGTCAGGATCTCGCGGGAGTTCTCCGACTCCGCCAGCAAGGGCTCGAGCAGCTCCTGGGCGAGCTGGCGGCGCATCACCGGCTCGGCGTGGAGCCAGATCTCGGTGCGGTAGGCGAGGCAGTCGATGACCGGTTTGGCCGGGATGACTCGTGCGTTGACCAGGGCCAGGGCGCGGTTGGCCCAGCGCCAGGCGGCGGGGACGTCCTCGGGCGGCATCGGCCAGCAGATCGAGACGCGGGACTTCGGCCCTGCCGCAGCCCGCACCTGCTTGGTGATCGTCGCGGTGTCGTGAGGCGGGCAGATCACCACCTGCGTGGGCTCGCGGCGGCGGGTGAGAGCGGTGGCGGACAGGGCGCCGGAGGCGATCTGGGTGCCGTCTCTCAGCTCGACCGCCATCACGGTCACCTTCTCGGGCAGCTCCCACTCGCCCAGCGCCGCCTGCACCTCCATCTCGGCGGCGGAGGCGCCCGACAGCATCCGGTCGATCAGCCGTGCCCGGGCGACGTCGTTGTCCTGGTCGCGTGCCTCGGTGCCGGCCTCGAACCCGGCCGTGACCTGCGAGGTCAGGTGGCCGACGTACGTCTTCATCATCTCGTCGAGCGCATTCAGCGCAGCCGCGGAGAGCTCGTTCTCGACCGCTCGGCGGCGCAGCTCGTCCCAGAGCTCGGTGGTGGCCATGTCGATGCCGGCGTCGACGATGGCCCGGGTCTCACCCAGGGCGGCGACGCGGAAGCCGACCTTGCGGAAGTGGTCGTCGATGGCGGTATAGGGCGCGGCCCGCCCGAGGCCGAGGTCGATGAAGTGGGACATCGCGCCGTGCACAGCGGTGAAGATGAGCTCGTCGAAGCCCTCGGTCTCAGCGGGCAGGCTCTCGCGCAGGTGCCGGGTGACCTGGCGAGCGATCGGCCGCACCTCGCTCTCCAGGCTCTTCAGCATCCACACCGCGGACCCGGGAAGACCGGGGGATCGCTGGGTCTGCGTCATCTCGTGCTCCGCTGCACGTCATGCTCCTTCGTGAAACCAGCCCGAGACGGTATCGACCACCATGGCACGGCTTCGCCGGGGCCGCCCTCGAAATTCGGTACGTCCGTGCCGCCATGCGGCCGAACGGGCCCCGAGTGCGGGGTTCGGCCGCGCTTATTTGTCATGCGCATGACAAATACGGGCACTGATTTGCCCCTTCATCGAATTACCTCTCCCGTGTGACCGGGGCCACACGTACTGTCCCGATCGTTGACGCACCCCACATCGGCAGAAACAGGGAGGTCCGCGATGGGCGGCACCGTGGAGGTCACCGGACTCACCAAGAGCTTCGGGTCCCAGAACATCTGGAGCGACGTGACCCTCACGCTGCCCCAGGGCGAGATCACCGCACTGCTCGGGCCCTCGGGCACGGGCAAGTCGGTGTTCCTGAAATCGTTGATGGGGCTGTTGCGGCCCGAGGCCGGCGTCTGTCTGGTCGACGGCGTCGACATGGTCAAGGCGCGGGAGTCGCAGCGGCAGGAGCTGCGCAAGCGGTTCGGCGTGCTCTTCCAGGACGGCGCGCTCTTCGGGTCGATGAGCGTCTTCGACAACGTCGCGTTCCCGCTGCGGGCCCACACCAAGAAGCGCGAGTCGGAGATCAGGCAGATCACCAACGACAAGCTCGACCTGGTCGGGCTGATGGGGCAGGAGCACAAGCTGCCCGGCGAGATCTCCGGCGGGATGCGCAAGCGCGCCGGCCTGGCCCGCTCGCTGGTCACCGAGCCGTCGATCATCCTGTGCGACGAGCCCGACTCGGGGCTCGACCCGGTGCGTACGGCCAACCTCGCCCAGCTCCTGGTCGACGTCAACGCCGCCACCGACGCCACGATGCTGGTGGTCACCCACAACATCGAGCTGGCCCGTACGCTCCCGGACAACCTCGGCATGCTCTACCGGCGCCGACTGGTGATGTACGGCCCGCGCGAGGAGTTCCTGCTCACCGACCACCCGGTCGTCTCGCAGTTCATGAGCGGCGACCCGATCGGGCCGATCGGGATGAGCGAGGAGACCGACCACGGGGTCAACGACGACTACGTCGAGGGCGAGGCCTACTACCCGACCGGGGGAGTGGCGACCGTACGCGCCGGCGCCCGCGCCATCGAGGTGCTGCCCCGTCAGCTCGCCCCGGCCAGCGGTTTGCCTCGGGAAGGGGCGGCGCGACATGCGGACCGGGTCGCGAGCGGTGCTGCGGCGCTCTACACCGCCGATGACGACGACGTTGACCGAGCCCCGGCAGCGGTCAGGACGAAGGACCCGGTCAGCCGAGGTCTCGACAAGGTCGGGGCGCTCTTCGCGCTGGGTCTGGACACGTTCCGGGCTGCCTTCCGGCGACCGTTCGCGGCCCGCGAGCTGCTCGACCAGTTCTGGTTCGTCACCTCCGTCTCCTGGATCCCGGCGATGCTGGTCGCGATCCCGTTCGGCGCGGTGATCGCGCTTCAGCTCGGCACCCTGACGGTGCAGATCGGCGCGCAGTCCTTCACCGGAGCCGCCTCGGTCCTCGCCGTCGTGCAGCAGGCCGCGCCGATCGTGACGTCGCTGGTCATCGCCGGGGCCGGCGGGGCCGCGATCTGCGCCGACCTGGGATCGCGGACGATCCGAGACGAGATCGATGCGATGCGAGTGATCGCAGTCGATCCGATCCAGGCGCTCGTGGTGCCACGCGTGCTCGCCTGTGTGCTCGCAGCGGTGCTGCTCAACGGCCTGGTCAGCGTCGTAGGCGTGCTGGGCGGCTACTTCTTCAACGTCATCATCCAGGGTGGGACACCCGGGGCGTACCTCTCCTCCTTCACCGCCCTCGCCCAGCTCTCCGACCTGTGGGTGGGCGAGATCAAGGCGGTGCTCTTCGGGCTCATCGCCGGCCTCGTCGCCGCGTTCTGCGGGCTCAACACCAAACCAGGGCCGAAGGGGGTGGGCGAGGCGGTCAACCAGTCGGTCGTCGTCACCTTCATGCTGCTCTTCTTCGTCAACACCGTGATCACGATGCTCTATCTCGAGCTCGTTCCTGGGAAGGGTGCCTGATGGCGACCGTAGACGTGGTGAAGAAGCGGTCGCGGATCGACCGCTCGCTCGACGGGCTGGTGCAGACCGGGAAGGACATCCGGTTCTACGGCAAGGTGCTGGTGGGCATCCCGTCGGCGATCAAGAACTACCCGCGCGAGATCCTCCGGATCCTCTCCGAGGTCTCCTTCGGCACCGGCGCGCTCGCGGTCATCGGCGGCACGATCGGGGTGATGACGGGGATGAGCATCTTCGTCGGAACGGTCGTCGGCATGCAGGGGTACGCAGCGCTCGACCAGATCGGCACCTCGACCCTCAACGGGTTCATCTCCGCCTACTTCAACACCCGCGAGATCGCCCCGCTGGTGGCGGCGCTGGCGATGTCGGCGACCGTCGGGGCCGGGTTCACCGCCCAGCTCGGCGCGATGCGGATCAACGAGGAGATCGACGCCGTCAAGGTGATGGGGCTCGGGACCATCCCCTACCTGGTCTCCACCCGGGTGGTCGCCGGCTTCGTCGCGATCATCCCGCTCTACGTGGTCGGGCTGCTGACGTCCTATATGGGCTCGCGGATCGTGACGGTCTACTTCCACGGGCAGTCGGCCGGGACGTACGACCACTACTTCCAGCTCTTCCTGCCGCCCATCGACATCCTGCTCTCGTTCGGCAAGGTGCTGATCTTCTCGATCCTGATCATCCTGATCCACTGCCGGCTGGGCTTCTACGCCAGCGGCGGGCCCTCCGGGGTCGGGATCGCGGTCGGGCGCTCGGTGCGGCGGACCATCGTCGTCGTCGCGCTGCTCGACCTGGCGCTCTCGATGGCGATGTGGGGCGCGACGACGACGGTGAGGATCGCGGGATGAGCCTCTCGAGAGTTCGTGATGCGTTCCTCGGCCTGTGCTACGTGGCCGTGGTGGCCGCGGTGGGGCTCGGCGCCTGGCTCGCCTACGACCAGACGTTCGTGGACCGTTCCGACGTCACGCTGACCACCGGCACCCTCGGCAACGCTCTCCAGGAGGGCTCCGACGTCAAGCTGCGCGGGGTGCCGGTCGGCACCGTACGCACCGTCTCGGCCCGCGAGGGCGGCGCCGAGCTGACGCTGGCGCTGGAGCCGGATGCCCTCTCCGATCTCTCGTCGGACACCACCGCGCGGCTGCTGCCGAAGACCCTCTTCGGCGAGCGCTACGTCGCCCTGCAGCCGACCGCGGGCGGACCCGACCTGGAGGCCGGCGACGTCATCGAGCAGGACCGCTCCGACGAGGCGGTCGAGCTCGAGCAGGTGCTCGACGAGCTGCTCCCGGTCCTGAAGGCGATCCAGCCGCACAAGCTCAACGCGACGCTGAGCGAGCTGGCGACGATGCTGCGCGACAACGGCGACGACATCGGCGAGGTCTTCTCGGCGTGGGCCGACTATCTGAAGAAGCTCAACCCCCTGGTGCCGCAGCTGGCCGACGACCTGGCTTCCCTGGGACGGGTCGCGGGCCACTTCGAGGAGGCCGCGCCCGACCTGCTGGACGCGCTGGACACCATGACGGTGACCGCTGCGACTCTCGTGGACCAGCAGAAGCAGCTCGCCGAGACGTTCCGGTCGGTGACCACCACGGCACGGGACAGTGACCGGTGGCTCGAGCGCAACCGGGAGACGATCGTGGTGCTCTCCGACACCTCGCGCGACGCGCTGCGTGCGGTCAGCCCGTACGCCTCGTCCTTCCCATGCCTGTTCAGCGCCCTGCGCGACTATGCGCCGGCGATGGCCAAGAACCTCGGCAAGGGGACCGACGAACCCGGGATCCACGCGCTGGTCAGCGTGACCGACATCCGGCAGCCCTATCGGCCCGGCTACGTCCCGAAGCTGCGCACCGGCGGTCCGCGCTGTCCGTACGTCACCGGCCGGACCGGTAGCCAGCCGGCGGTCACCGGAACGGCGGCGACGGCCGAGCAGATCGAGGCGCCGCCGACGGACCGGGTACGCACCTTCGGCGCGACGACGGGACTGGGCGAGCAGAACTCCAAGGGCGAGAACCAGCTGATCGCCGAGGTGATGGCACCAGCGGAAGGCATGGCACCTGATGAGTATCCGACCTGGTCGAGCCTGCTGCTCGGCCCGACCCTGCGAGGCACGGAGGTGATCGTCCGATGAGGAGCGGGAACGGCGGTTCGGTTGCGGTGACGCTCACCAAGTCGGTGGTCTTCGCGCTGGTGACCGTCCTGGCGATGACAGCGCTGGCGACGACGATCTCCAACGGGTCGAGCTCGTCGGGGCGTACGTTCACCGCGCTGTTCACCGACGTGACCAGCCTCAACAAGGGTGACGACGTGCGCATGGCGGGGGTGAAGATCGGCACCGTCCAGTCCATCGGGCTGCGGCACAACGACACCGCCGAGGTGGTCTTCACCGCGACCGAGTCGGCGCCGATGGTCGAAGGGACCCGTGCGGAGCTGCGGTTCCGCAACCTGATCGGGCAGCGGTACATCGCCCTCGAGCCTGGCGCCCCCGGCGGCGACCCGCTGCGCAAGGGCTACACGTTCTCGCTCGACGAGACCCGGCCGGCGCTGGACCTGACGATGCTCTTCAACGGCTTCCAGCCGCTGTTCAAGTTCCTCGACCCCGAGGACGTCAACAACCTCAGCGCCCAGATCATCGCGGTCTTCCAGGGCGAAGGGGCGACGGTCGAGTCGCTGCTCTCCTCGACGGCCTCGCTGACCTCGACCCTCGCCGACCGGGACCAGGTGATCGGCGATCTGATCACCAACCTCAACTCGGTCCTCGAGGTGGTCAGCGAGCGCACCGGGATGCTCGACACCACCCTGGTGACGCTGCAGCGTCTGGTCTCCGGGCTGGCCGCGGACCGCAAGACGCTCGGCTCGACCATCGAGGGGATGGGCGAGCTCTCCGAGAGCGTGACCGGGCTGCTGGAGGAGGGCCGTAAGCCGCTGCGCGACTCGATCGACTCCCTCGGCGAACTCTCGGGGAACCTCGCCGAGAACGACGAGGCGCTCACGAAGTTCCTGACCACGATGCCCCAGAAGACCGACGAGATCGGCCGGATGGCCTCCTACGGCGGCTGGCTCAACTTCTACATCTGTTCCATCGACGGGCGGATCCCGAAACCCGAGGGCTACTACGGCGACCTCGGTGTGGACTCGCCGGCAGGAAGGTGCCAATGATGGCCCGCTATCCGAAGTCGTTCGCCGAACGCAACAAGGTCGTCATCGCAGTGGTCGGGATCGTCGCCATGACCGGCGTCTTCCTCGCCACGTTCAACGCCGAGGACCTTCCCGTCGTCGGCGCCGGCGAGACCTACGAGGCCTACTTCGCCGAGGCCGCCGGGATCCGTCCCGGCGACGAGGCCCGGGTCGCCGGGGTGAAGGTCGGCGAGGTCTCCTCGCTCGAGCTCGACGGAGACAAGGTGCTGATCAGGTTCCGTGCCAAGGACGTCTCTCTCGGCTCCCAGACCACCGCCTCGATCAAGGTGAAGACGCTGCTGGGACGCAAGTTCCTCGCCCTCGACCCGGGCGGTCCGGGCCGGCTCCGGGACCCGATCCCGGTGTCCCGCACCACCACCCCCTACGACGTCAACGCCGCCTTCTCCGACCTGTCCACGACCGTCGGGGAGATCGACATGGCCCAGGTCGAGGAGTCGATGGCCGCGTTGTCGGAGGTCTTCGAGGACACCCCCGAGGACGTACGCGGCATGGTCTCCGGCCTCACCCGGCTCTCCCGCACGATCTCCTCGCGCGATCAGGAGCTCGCCGAGCTGATGAGGACCACGACCACGGTCACCGACACCCTTGCCGAGCGCAACGAGGAGATCGGGCTGCTGATCGAGGACGGTGACAAGCTGCTCGAGGAGCTGGCCGCGCGCCGCGAGGCGATCCACCAGATGCTCACCTACACCGACGATCTCGCCAAGCAGATCACCGGACTGGTAGAGGACAACCGGAAGCGGCTTCAGCCAGCGCTCGAGAAGCTCGACCAGGTCGCCGTCATCCTCCAGCGCAACCAGGACCACCTCGACAAGGCGCTCTCCCAGATCGGCGCCTACTACCGCGTCGTCGGCGCCTCGATGAGCAACGGCCCCTGGATCGACGTCTACGGCTGCGGTCTCTTCGACAAGGACAACGCGCCCGTGCTCGACAACGACGTCACCCGCGACTGCCAGCCTGGAGGGACGCGATGAGAATCCGTCGGTTCATCTCAGGGTTGCTCGTGGTCGCGGTCGTCGGCGCGATCGGGTGGGGTGCTGCGTACGGGATCCGGGAGGGGCGCAAGGGCACCACGTTCGCCGCGCTCTTCGAGGCCTCCGTGGGCCTCTATCCGGGCTCCGACGTGCAGATTCTCGGCGTGCCGGTCGGGAAGGTGACGTCGGTGACCCCGGCCGGTGAGCACGTGAAGGTCTCGATGATGCTCGACCCCGGCCAGAGCGCCGCGGCCGACACCGAGGCCGTGATCGTGGCTCCGACGCTGGTCTCGGACCGCTTCGTGCAGCTCACCGAGCCGTACGTCGACGGCCCCGAGCTCCGCGACGGCACCGTCATCGAGGAGACCGCCGTGCCGGTCGAGATCGACGACCTCTACGCCTCGCTGACCGAGACCGGCAAGCAGCTCGGTCCCGAGGGGGCCAACCAGAACGGCGCGCTGTCGCGGTTCCTGGAGGTGATCGCGGCCAACCTCGACGGGCAGGGCGCCGACATCAACCAGGTGATCCGGGAGGGCGCCGACGCCTCCGCGACGCTGGCCGACGTCGACCAGGACTTCTTCGCCACGGTCTCGAACCTGGACACGTTCAACAAGACCCTGCTCGAGCACGACGACGGGGTCGAGGATGCCAACCGCCGGTTCGCGCAGGTCACCGAGTATCTCGCCGACGACCGCGACGATCTCGCCTCCGCGGTCGGCAACCTGGGCGAGGCGCTCGCGCTGCTGGAGTCGTTCATCGAGGACAACCGTGGCGTGATGCGGACGAGCGTGGAGAACCTGCACGGCCCGACCCAGGTCCTCGTCGACCAGAACGAATCGCTCCAGGAGGCGGTCGCCACGATCCCGCAGGTGCTGCAGAAGTTCGTCAACGCCTACGACCCGGGATCCAACACCCTGGTCGGTCGCACCAACCTGAACGAGCTGAGCGTGTGGTCCGGTGACGGCCTCACCGGCCAGACCTCCGAGGATGCGCCACCGGTCCTGCTTCCCGGTGTCGGAGAGGAGCAGTGATGATCCCGATGAACCGGTGGTCGAGCGTCGTCGTTCGGTGGTCGAGCTTGTCGCGACCACTCGCCGCGGCTGCTCTCGCCACCGCCGCCGCCCTGACCGTCTCCGGCTGCGGCCTCGGCGCCGTCAGCGGAGGCGTCTACGAGGCGCCGCTGCCCGGCGGTGCCGACGTGGGGGAGGACCCGATCATGCTGAGCGCGGAGTTCGGCGACGTACTCGATCTGGTTCCTCAGTCCAGCGTCAAGGTCGACAACGTCGCCGTGGGCCGGGTCGACAAGATCCAGCTGACCGAGGACGGTCGCAGTGCGCGGGTGTCGCTGGTGGTCAGGGACGACGTCTCGCTCCCCGCCGGCACCACGGCGCGGCTGCAGCAGACCTCGCTGCTGGGAGAGAAGTACGTCGCGCTGATCCGTCCCGCTGCTCCGGTCGCGGGCGAGCCCCTGGGCGACGGGGCGGTCCTCGGGCGCGGCGACACCGATGCGGCCGCGCAGGTCGAGGAGGTGCTCGGGGCGCTGTCGATGGTCCTCAACAGCGGCGGGATCGCGCAGTTCCAGGAGATCTCCCGCGAGATGCAGAAGATCTCCGACGGGCGGCCGGAGGAGATCAAGGCGTTCCTGGCCGAGCTGAACCGGTTCGTCTCCGTCCTCGACTCGCGCTCGGCCTCGATCACGTCGGCGATCGAGTCGCTCAACCAGCTCGCGGTCACCCTGGAGCAGGACAAGGAGAAGATCTCCAGCGCGTTGGAGGGACTCTCGCCCGGGATGCAGGTGCTCGTCGACCAGCGTCCGCAGCTGATCACGATGCTGAAGGCGCTCGACAAGCTCTCCAAGGTCACCATCAGCACTCTCGACCAGGCCCAGGACGACATCGTCGCCGACCTGAAGCTGCTCGACCCGATCCTCGACCAGCTCGCCAAGGCCGGCTCCGACCTGCCCTACGCGCTCGAGATCCTCTTCACCTACCCGTTCCCCGACGAGGTGCTCAATGCGATCCGCGGCGATTACATGAACCTGTTCATGGTCACGAACTTCCGTACTCCTGCCGGCTGTCAGTCGAAGGGTTGCGACTGGTTGCAGCCGGTGGTCGAAGGCGGGTCCGGCGGCTCGGTCTCCTCCCAGTCCGGGTCGTCGGGCGCACCGCCGGGACTGCTGCCGTCGACCAGCTCACCGGTGCCGGGATCGTCCTCGCCGTCGATCCCGGGGGACTCGATCCTGCCCTCCGACGGCTCGTCGTCCTCGGACCCGACGGACCCGTCCGGGTCGCCGTCCGATCCCGGGTCCTCGTCGCCGGGCGATCCGTCCACCCCCTCCGATCCGTCCGGATCGCCCTCGGAGTCGCCGGCCGAGTCGCCGGCCGAATCCGAGGCCCCGCCGGAAGGAACCGATCCTGAGGCCGGCTCGGTGGAAGGGAGCGAATGATGCAACGGCTCACTCGAGGCGTACGCGTCAAGCTCGGGTTCTTCGTCGCCCTCGCCCTCATCGGCACGAGCTATGTCGGGGCCCGTTACGTCGGCTTCGATCTTTTCGACGAGCCCTACCGCGTCGACGTCTCGCTGCCGGAGGGCGGCGGGCTCTTCGTGAACTCGGAGGTGACCTACCGCGGGGTGCCCGTGGGTGAGGTGACCGACCTGGAGGCAGGGGCCGACGGCGTACGTGCCGTCCTGGAGATCGAGGGCGACGCCCCCGCCATCCCGGAGGACGTCACCGTGAAGGTCGCCAACCGCTCGGCCATCGGCGAGCAGTACCTCGACCTTCGCGGCGGCGCCGTGGGAACTGCCCGGCTCTCCGACGGTGACCGACTCTCCGCAGGGAAGGAGGCGCTGCCGTACGACGCCTCCCAGGTCATCGAGACCGGCCGTGACTTCGTCGCCTCGGTGCCCGAGGAGGCCCTGGTCACGACCATCGACGAGTCCTACCTGCTCTCCCAGGGAGCCGGCTCCGACCTGCGGAAGCTGGTCGACACGTCGCTGGCGTTCCAGAAGGAGGCCGACCGCAACTTCCTGGTCACGGCGAGCCTGATCCGCAACTCCGACCAGGTGCTCGCGACCCAGGAGGAGTCGGCGACCAGCATCAAGGCCTGGAGCAACGACCTCGCGCTCTTCTCCTCGACCCTTGCCGACTCCGACAAGGACCTGCGCGACCTGGTCGGGACCGCGCCCGGAACGGCCGCCGAGATCTCGCGGCTGGTCAAGGACGTCGGGCAGCCGCTCGGGATCCTGATGAGCAACCTGGTCACTCCCGCGACCCTCTTCGGCACCAACGCCGCCGCGCTCGAGTCGACCTTCGTGACCGTGCCCGAGGCGGTCAGCATCGGCTGGGCGATCAACACCTCACAAGGACCACGGCTGAGCCTGATGCCGTCGTTCTTCAACCCGCCGCCCTGCGTCTTCGGCTATGAGGGCACCGACCTGCGTGCCGGCACCGACGTGAGCAAGGGCAAGCCGTTCAACACTGCGGCGGGCTGCGAGGCCGTACCGAAAACCACGAAGACAGAGACAGCCGAGCCGGAGACCGTTAGCGTCCCCACCACGCTCGCCGGACTGATGGGGGAGCGATGAGCACCACAGTAGAGAGACGAACGGAGACACCGGTGGTCGAGCTTGTCGAGACCACGGAAGAGCCTAGGTCGACCCGTGACCGGGTACTCGCCTGGGCCCTCCCGCTGGTGGCCCTGTGCGTGCTGGCCGCCGGCCTGTTCGCCTGGTGGCGCGCGAGCGGTCACGACCAGGAGATGGTCGACGAGGCGGCTCGTCGTGACCGGGTGCTGATCGTCGCGACCAGCCACATCGAGACCCTCAACTCGCTCGACCATCGGAAGGTGGACGAGGGCCTGAAGGGCTGGGCCGCGGTCACCACCGGCACCCTGCACGACCAGCTGACCAGTGTCTCCGAGGAGGACCGCAAGGTCCTCGCCGAGCAGAAGAAGATCTCGACCGGCTCGGTGATGGACGCCGCGGTCACCGAGCTCGACGAGGACAGTGCGACCGTGATCGCGGCCGTCGAGATCACGGTCCGCGACGGCTCTGGCTCTGGTGAGGACGCCGAGCCGACGGTCAAGCGCAACAGGTTCGCGGCCGACCTGGTCAAGGTCGGCGACGACTGGCACCTGGAGAGCCTCGAGCAGGTAGCGGTGAACATGTCATGACCACTCTCACCACCTCCGTACGCCGCTGGGCTCCGTTCCTCGCCGCGTTCGCCCTGATCCTGGGCCTGGGTGCGTTCTGGCAGGCCGACCGGGAACGCAAGACCGACCACGTCGGCAACCGTGCCGTCGTCGACGCCGAGGCGACCACCGAGGTCCAGTCGGCCGTCTCCACCGGACTGCTCCAGGTCTTCTCCTACGACTTCTCCGACCCGGGCCCGACCGCCGCTGCCGCCGACGAGTTCCTCGCCGGCGACGCCCGCAAGGAGTACGACCTCCTCTTCAAGCAGCTCCAGGAGAAGGCCCCCGGTCAGAAGCTCACGCTCAGCGCCGAGGTCCAGGTCGCCGCGGTCAAGTCCCTCGACGCCGACTCCGCCGAGCTGCTGGTCTTCCTCGACCAGGCCTCCCAACGCTCCACCGACAAGGAGTCCTCCATCTCCGCCGCCCAGATCGCCGTCGAGGCCGCCAAGGTCGACGGCGAATGGAAGGTGACCGCCCTAGACCTCTTCTGACGATGCCGAGTCGGCTCGTTATGACGGGAAATTCCGCCGAGTCGGCTCGTTATGACGAGCCGACTCGGCGGGGATCTTGGTCAGGATGAGCCGACTCGACGTGGGGGTGGCTAGTCGCCGCCGCCTCCGCCGCCGCAGCTCGAGCCGCAGGAGGACGAGCTGCTGCAGGAGCTGTTGCAGGAGTGGCCGCGGTTGTCGCCGGAGTCGTAGGAGCCCGACGAGCCCGAGCTGCAGCTGCTTCCGCCGCCGTGTCGTCGTCGTTGCGGGCCTCGGCGCCGGTCGCCGCGGTCGACGCCGACGGCTGCCTTGATCAGCGTGTAGATGATCAGGCCGATGATCGCGATGATGATCAGGGATTTCACGTGCGGGTCCGTTTCGAGGTGCGGCGTCGGATGTGCCAGATCTGCGAGCCGAGACCGACGGTGAGCACCCGACGCCCGGCGATCCGGGTGAGTGCGAACCGTCGTCGGCCCTCGTAGACGTCGTGCAGGTGGAGCCAGTCGGTGCCGATGGTAGCCAGGAAGGCGCGTACGTCATCGTGGGCGCAGCCCTGCTGCGGATGCTGTGCCGCCCAGGCGTGGAAGCGGGCCCGCCAGTCCGGGAGCTGGTCGAGCTCGGGTGCGGCATTGTGCGCGGCCGAGGAGCGCTTGTGGTGCAGGACCCGCGTCGTCGCGGTCGTCCCGGCGGGATCGAACCCCGGCGGCGTACGTCCGGCCAGCAGGTCGTCGAGGACCTCGCGCTGTCGCGCGGCGAGCTGCTCGCGCACGGCGCCTCCGGAGTCCACGGGAGCAGTGTGCCCGATCGTTTGGACCGCCGCCGCAATATATAAAAGTCAAAGTTGAGTGGAACAGACTCAACTTTGGTTGTGTTGAGATAGATGCGGGTGACAGGCACTCGCGGCAGACTCAGGTGCGTCCCCAGGAGGAGAGCAGACACAAATGAGCCAGTTTTCGGCAGACAAGTTCACCACCAAGGCCCGCGAGGCGATCGAGGCCGCGCAGCTTTCCGCGACGACGACGGGCAACACCACGACCGAGCCGATCCACCTGCTCGTCGCGCTGCTGCAGCAGGACGAGGGCACCGCGACCTCGATGGTCACCAAGTCCGGTGTGGACGCCGACGAGCTGTCGCGAGCGGCGGCCGCCGACGTCGCCGGGCTCCCGCGCGCCAGCGGGTCCACCGTGCAGCAGCCCGCTGCCTCGGGTGGGTTGACCCGCGTCCTGGCCGGCGCGATCACGCTGGCCACGACGCTGAAGGACGACTACGCCGCCACCGAGCACCTGTTGATCTCGCTGGCCACGGTCGAGTCGTCGGCGCAGAAGGTGCTCAAGAAGGCCGGGCTCACCGAGAAGGGGCTGCGCGAGACGCTGAAGGCGGTCCGCGGCAACCGCCGCGTGACGAGCCAGGACGCCGAGGACTCCTACGAGGCGCTCGAGAAGTACTCCCAGGACCTCACCGAGGCCGCGGAGAAGGGCAAGCTCGACCCGGTCATCGGCCGTGACTCCGAGATCCGCCGTGTCATCCAGGTGCTTTCGCGGCGTACGAAGAACAACCCGGTCCTCATCGGCGAGCCAGGTGTCGGCAAGACGGCCGTCGTCGAAGGGCTCGCCCAGCGGATCATCGCCGGGGACGTACCCGACTCGCTGAAGGGCCGCCGCGTCCTGAGCCTCGACCTGGCGGCGATGGTCGCCGGGGCACAGTTCCGCGGTCAGTTCGAGGAGCGGCTCAAGGCCGTACTCGAGGAGATCAAGGCCGCCGAGGGGCAGGTCATCACCTTCATCGACGAGCTGCACACCGTCGTCGGCGCGGGCGCCGGAGGGGACTCCGCGATGGACGCCGGCAACATGCTCAAGCCGATGCTCGCGCGCGGTGAGCTGCACATGATCGGCGCCACGACGCTCGACGAATACCGCGAGCGGATCGAGAAGGACCCGGCCCTGGAGCGCCGTTTCCAGCAGGTCTTCGTCGGCGAGCCGTCGGTCGAGGACACCGTGCAGATCCTGCGCGGGATCCAGGAGAAGTACGAAGCGCATCACGGTGTCCGCATCACCGACGCCGCGCTGGTGGCCGCCGCGTCGCTGTCCGACCGCTACATCACCGGCCGTCAGCTGCCCGACAAGGCGATCGACCTCATCGACGAGGCCGCCTCGCGGCTGCGGATGGAGATCGAGTCGTCCCCCGAGGAGATCGACCAGCTCCGGCGCGCCGTCGACCGGCTGAAGATGGAGGAGTTCGCGCTCTCCAAGGAGTCCGACGACGCCTCGCTCGAGCGTCACGCGGCACTGCGCAAGGAGCTCGCCGACAAGGAGGAGCAGCTGCGCGGGCTGGAGGCTCGCTGGGAGCGGGAGAAGGCTTCCCTCGAGGGTGAGGGCGCCCTGCGCAAGCAGCTCGACGCCCTGCGCAGCGAGGCCGAACGGCTCCAGCGCGAGGGTTCGCTGGGGGAGGCCTCGGAGATCCTCTACGGTCGCATCCCGGAGCTGGAGCGGCAGATCGCCGACGCGGCCTCGGAGTCGGAGGAGGAGCAGGTCACCGACCGGCTCGTCGGTGAGGAGGTCGCCGCTCAGCAGATCGCCGAGGTCGTCGAGGCCTGGACCGGCATCCCGACCGGCAAGATGCTCCAGGGCGAGCAGGCCAAGCTGCTCGAGATGGAGTCCGTCGTGGGGAAGCGGCTGATCGGGCAGAAGTCCGCGGTCACCGCGGTCGCCGACGCGGTGCGGCGCTCTCGTGCCGGGATCGCCGACCCCAACCGCCCCACCGGCTCGTTCCTGTTCCTCGGCCCGACCGGCACCGGTAAGACCGAGCTCGCCAAGTCGCTGGCCGACTTCCTCTTCGACGACGAGCGCGCGATCGTACGCATCGACATGTCCGAATACTCCGAGAAGCACTCGGTCGCCCGGCTGGTCGGAGCGCCTCCGGGCTACGTCGGCTACGACGAGGGTGGTCAGCTGACCGAGGCGGTGCGCCGCCGCCCCTACTCGGTGGTGCTGCTCGACGAGGTCGAGAAGGCTCACCCCGAGGTCTTCGACATCCTGCTGCAGGTGCTCGACGACGGTCGCCTGACCGACGGTCAGGGCCGCACCGTCGACTTCCGCAACACGCTCCTCATCCTCACCTCCAACCTCGGCTCGAACTTCCTGGTCGACCCGGTGCTGGAGGAGCACGAGAAGCGCGAGTCGGTGATGGCCGTGGTCCGGGGTGCTTTCAAGCCCGAGTTCCTCAACCGCCTCGACGAGGTCGTCATGTTCGACGCCCTCTCCCTGGCCGACCTCACCAAGATCGTCGACATCCAGCTCGGACAGCTGGAGAAGCGCCTGGCCGTACGCCGCATCTCGATCTCCGTCACTCCCGAGGCTCGCGAGTGGCTGGCCGAGACCGGCTACGACCCCGCGTACGGCGCCCGCCCCCTCCGCCGCCTCATCCAGTCCGCCATCGGCGACCCGCTGGCCCGGATGCTCATCGGTGGCGAGGTCAGCGATGGTGGCCAGGTCACCGTCGACCGTGACGGCGACGGTCTCACCCTGAAAGTCTGAGCCGAGACGTCACTCGCGTCGCTCGAGGCGTCATCCACGTGCCCACTCGGCCAGCGGGAGAGACTTCTCGGCCGACGCGGGTGACGTTTCGGCCGACGCGGGTGACGTCTCGGCGAAATCTGGCCGGGCGGAATAGGGAGAGGTTGGTGGGGATGAGAAAATGGTTTCCGACATGTCTGAAACCAAGCTTCCTCGCCCCGGTCAGGCCACCCTCGCCGGGTGGCTCATCGTGCTCGGCTCCCTGCTCACGGTGGTGGGGGCCTGGGATCAGATCTCCGGGCTGCGCAGCCTGGACACCCGGGAGCGGGTGGAGAAGGTGCTGGCGGAGCCGCCGCTGGCCGGCTCGGGGATCGAGCTCGACAACATCCTCGACCTGATGCACATCATGGCGCTGGTCACCGGCGCCATGGCGGCGGCAGCGGTGATCCTCGGGTGGCACGTGCTGCAGCGCAACAAGCAGGCTCGGCTCGCGCTCACCGTCATCGCGGCGCCGCTCTTCCTCGCGGGGATGTTCGGCGGAGGGTTCTGGTCGACGCTGGCGGCGGTCGCCGTCGTACTCCTGTGGATGTCGCCCACCCGTGACTGGTTCGACGGCGTCTCGCCGGCCAAGCCGGAGGCCCGCGACAGCGGCGACCCCGATCAGACGTCGTACGTAGCGCCGCCCCGTCCCGAGGCAGCAACCGATCCGGCCGGATCGTCGGACGCGACCACCGGTGCGGTTCGGCTCTCCGAGAACCAGCCGCCGCCGTGGACCGGCGCGATCGCCCAGCCCGCCAACGCGGCGCCCAAGCGGCGTCCGGGCGCCATGACGGCGGCGGCAGTGCTCACCTGGATCGGCTCGGGCTTCACCGCGCTGATGATGCTTGCCTCGGCGGTGACCGCGACCGCCAACCCCGACCTGATCCTCGAGCAGCTGCGCGCGCAGGCCAAGGGGGACGAGGCGATGCAGGAGATGGCGAGTCTCTACACCACCGACATCGTCGTCGCATCGGCCTGGGCTGGGGCGATCCTGGTGGGACTCGTCTGCCTCGCCGCGGCCGTGTTCGCGTTCTTCGCGATCCGTCGCCACTCCTGGGCCCGGATCGCGCTGATGATCTCGGCTGCGGTCTCCGGGCTCTCGCTGCTGCTCTTCGCGCTCGCCTTCCCGCCGGCCGTGGTCCTCTTCGGCGCCGCGGTCGCGACGTTCTCGTTCCTGCTGCGGCCCGAGGTCGCCGCGTGGTTCCGTCCGAGCCGATAAAGCAGAGCCGGTGACCCTGCCGGCCGGATAGGCTCCACCCATGTCTGATCAGTACGGCTCCTTCGACAACCCCTACGGCGGCAAGCCGCCGTTCGAGGGGCAGGAGCCGCCGGTCCAGCCCAGTAGCCAGCCCAGTAGCCAGCCCAGCTACCAGCCGCCCCCGACGCCGTACGCCACCCCGCAGCCGCAGGGGTGGGGCCAGCCGCCTCCGGCGTACGGCCAGGTTCCGATGGGGCAGCAGGTCCCGGCATACCTGCGGCCGCAGTACCCGCAGCCTGACCCCGACAGCCGGCCCGGAACGGTGGTCGCGGCGTCGGTCATGACGATCGTCGGGTCGGTGATCGCGCTGCTGATCGCGGTCTTCATGGTGCCTGCGGGGATCGCGGACTACAACGACCCGGCATCCTCGGACAAGGGCATCACGCTGGTGATGGTGATCTGGTTCGCCACGTGCAGCGTGCTCAGCCTGGCCGCGATCCCGCTCGGGATCATGCTGTTGTTCCGCTCCAACCTGGCCCGGATCCTGCTCACCGTCGTCGGTTCGGTCGCCGCGCTGCTCTCGCTCTTCGTGGTGCTCTATCCGGCGCTGATCATCGCCGCCATCGTGATGCTGTACACCGGCAGAGCAGGCAACTGGTTCGCCCGTCGCAAGCCCGGCGACCCCTGGCAGCGGCCGGCGGCGACCCCGAACGGCGCACCGCCGACCCACCAGCAGTTCTAGGAACCTAGGAGACGAGCGAGTCGTCCTTGGCGCCGTTGTCGGAGCCCCGGACCATCTTGTAGACCCGCACCGCGATCCAGGCCACGACCGCGAGAGCCACGACCACGATCACGATGTTCTGGAAGCGCCCGACGATCGGCTCGACCTTCTCCCAGTTGTCGCCGAGCTGGTAGCCGGCGACGACGAAGATCGTGTTCCAGATCGCGGAGCCCACGGTGGTGAGGAGCAGGAACTTCCAGATCGGCATCCGGGTGACGCCGGCCGGCACCGAGATCAGCGACCGGAAGATCGGGATGAAGCGGCCGAAGAAGACCGTCCAGGCGCCGTACTTCTCGAAGAACGCCTCGGTCTTCTCCAGGTCGGTGGTCTTGATGAGCGGCAGCTTCTCGCCGATCCAGTAGACCCGCTCGCGGCCGATCAGGGCACCGACGAGATAGAGCGCGAGCGCACCGACGACCGAGCCGAGCGTGGTCCAGATCAGCGCCTCGGCGATCGTGAAGCGGCCCTGCGCGGCGGTGAAGCCGGCCAGCGGCAGGATGATCTCCGAGGGCAGCGGCGGGAAGAGGTTCTCCATCGCGATGCCGAGCCCTGCCCCCACCGGGCCGAGCTTGTCCATCAGATCGACCGCCCAGCCGGCGACGCCGGTGAGCTCCTCGGGCTGGGTGGAGGTCAGGATCATGAGGCTCTCTTCGAAGTGTGTGGGTGGGCCGGGCGGCCGAAGCCTAGGAGGCTGCGTTGACCGCGTCCAGGTCGGCCCGGGTCAGCACCGACCGGATCTCCAGCTCGACATCACGCAGCGACTCGCCGGGCGTCGGCGACCGGTCGATCGCACACACCACAGTGTCCACGACCGCACCAAGCGGACGGAGCGCATTGACCGCGTCGCGCACGGCGCCGCCGGACGTGATCACGTCCTCGATCAGCGTCACCCGCTTCCCGGAGAAGGAGGGCCCCTCGGCGAGCTTGGCCGTGCCGTACTCCTTCGCCTTCTTCCGGATGAAGATCGCCGGGATGCCGGTCTTGGCCGACACCATGGTCGCGATCGGGATGCCACCGAGCTCGAGGCCGCCGAGCAGCTCGGTCCCCTCGGGCAGCAGCTCGACCATCTGAGCGGCGACCCGCTCCAGCAGCGCCGGGTTCGCCTCGAAGAGATACTTGTCGAAGTAGGTGTCGCTGACCTGACCCGAGCGGAGCGTGAACTCCCCGTGCAGGCGGCAGGTGGCGTCGATGTCGGCAGCGAGGGCGTCGTCCGTGGTCACGGGTCCTAGCCTAAGTCTTATGACTGCAGCACGACTTCATGGCATCCCGCCGACGATCTTCGCCGAGATGTCGGCGCTGGCCGCTGCCACCGGCGCGGTCAACCTCGGTCAGGGTTTCCCCGACGTGGACGGCCCCGAGAAGATCATCGAGGAAGCCGTCTCAGCGCTGCGGAGCGGCCGCAACCAGTACGCTCCGGGCCCCGGCATCCCGGCGCTGCGGGAGGCGGTCGCGGCCCACCAGGAACGCCACTACGGCCTCACCTTCGACCCGGCGCGCGAGGTCGCGGTCACCACCGGCGCCACCGAGGGGATCGCAGCGGCGATCCTCGCGCTCGTCGACCCCGGCGACGAGGTGATCCTCGTGGAGCCCTACTACGACAGCTACCCGGCCATGGTGCAGTTCGCAGGAGGCGTACGCCGCCCGGTGACCCTCAGTCTGGACCCGGCCGCGCCCGGCGGCAGGCTGCCGCGCGCAGCCCTCGAGGCCCAGGTCTCCTCGAGGTCCAAGGTGCTCCTCCTCAACTCCCCGCACAACCCGACCGGCACCGTGCTCACCCGCGAGGAGCTGGAGACCGTCGCGGCCTTCGCGCGAGACCACGACCTGACGGTCGTCTCGGACGAGGTCTACGAGCGCCTCACCTTCGACGGGACCCCACACATCCCGATCGCCACTCTCCCCGGGATGCGTGAGCGCACGCTGACCCTGTCGAGCATCGGCAAGTCCTACTCGTTCACCGGCTGGAAGGTCGGCTGGGCGACCGGCTCCGAGCACCTGGTCCAGGCACTGATCGGAGCCAAGCAGTGGCTGACCTTCACCTCGGGAGCACCGTTGCAGCCCGCCGCGGCGTACGCGCTGGAGCATCTCGACCACTGGCCCAAGGAGCTCGCTCTCGACCTGCAGGAGCGGCGCGATCTCCTCTGTGCCGGATTGAAGGGGATCGGTCTGGACGTCACGATCCCGGAGGGCACCTACTTCGCCGTCTCCGACATCGCCGATCTCGGCTGGAGCGACGGGCTCGAGTTCTGCCGGGCGCTGCCCGAGCGTGCCGGGGTGGTGGCCATCCCGCTGCAGGGGTTCTACGACGGCGACGCCGGAAAGCACCTGGTCCGGTGGACGTTCACCAAGCAGCGGGACGTGATCGAAGAGGCCCTGGAACGACTCGGCAAGGGTCAGCTGGCCCGTTAGGGCCTAATGCTCGGCAGGCGTCTCGGCGTCATCCGCTGGTTCACGAGGGCGGACCGACATTCCGGTGATATCGCGGTCCGGCTGTCCGTCGTGGTCGACGTCCGCGGCCAACGGTGAGGTCGTACGCCGCCGGCGCCACCACTCGACCACCGCCGGCGCGAGCGCGAGCGCGAAGAGCAGCAGGATCAGGTAGTCGATGTTGTCGGCCAGCCAGGGCCACCGGGATCCGACGAAGAAGCCGAACAGCGTCACCGCGAGCACCCACAGCACGCCGCCGACGAGGCTCCAGAAGTAGAACCGGCGCCGGTCCATGTGGGTGACCCCGGCGATGACGGTGACGTAGGTGCGGACGAACGCGATGAAACGCCCGATCACCAGGGCCTTGTTGCCGTGCTTGTCGAAGAACGCGCGGGTCTGGTCGATGTGGCGTCGCTTGATGAAGCGGTTGTTGCTCTCGTAGAGCCGCGGACCGATCCGCCGGCCGATCTCGTAGCCGGTCACGTTGCCGGCGAAGGCGGCCGCGACGAAGAAGAGCATCGCGATCACGATCTCGACGCCGCGCGGGCCGGGGAAGATGTCGATCTTGCCGGTCGCGATGAAGATCCCGAGCGCGATCAGGAGGCTGTCGCCTGGCAGGAACGGGAAGAAGAGACCGCACTCGATGAAGATGATGATGAGGCTGATCCAGAAGAGCGGCTCGCCGAAAGTGACCAGCAGAAAGTCCGGACTCATCCACTCCAAACCGGCCATCATCGGCGCAAATGTCCCCGCACCTGTCACGGCCCCTACGGTACCCATAGGTAACAACTATTGTTGTCGAATATTCTGATCGGGCGATGAACGAGACACAGCCGTCCAAGGGTGATCCCCGAGCACCGTACGACCCGATGCCCCACGGCCAGCCGGAGGTCGGCGTGGGCCCGTGGCCAGGCGAGTGGCCCGAGGGGGACCACTGGGACCCGGAGCTGCTCGCCGGCGGCGACCGCCGCAACGTGGTCGACCGCTACCGCTACTGGACCCTCGAGGCCATCGTCGCCGACCTCGACCAGCGCCGCCACGGCTTCCACGTCGCGATCGAGAACTGGCAGCACGACTTCAACATCGGCACCATCGTCCGCACCGCCAACGCCTTCCTCGCCGCCGAGGTCCACATCGTCGGCAACCGGCGCTGGAACCGCCGTGGCGCGATGGTCACCGACCGCTACCAGCACGTCCATCACCACCCCGACGTGCCCGCGCTCGCGGCCTACCTCCACGACCGCGACGTACGCCTCCTCGGCATCGACAACCTGCCCGGCTCGCTCCACCTGGAGACCATGCAGCTCCCGGAGAAGGTCTGCTTCCTGTTCGGGCAGGAGGGTCCCGGCCTCTCGGAGCAGGCCCGCGAGAGCGTCGACGGCACCTTCTCGATCGCGCAGTTCGGCTCGACGAGATCGATCAACGCCTCCGCCGCCGCAGCGATCGCGATGCACTCCTGGGTCGTCCAGCATGCCGATCTGGGCTCAGACGAGGCCTGGCGCGGTTGATGTCGTAATCCATTTACGGACCGGTGTCATGGGTGCGGCAGCGGCCCGCTAGAGTTGACCTCGGGTCGCCCGGATGTATCACCCCTACCAGGGTGCATCGGCCTCGGGGCCGGGCGACAGCGGGGCTCATGGCCTCCCGTCGACCGCGAGCCTGATCCGGCCCCGACGCCGTCTGCTGACCGGGCTCAGGCGATCTCGGAGGCCTCCAGCCGTCTCCGGAGCGCGTCCAGGCCGCGCGAGGAGTGGCTCTTGACGGTGCCCTCGCTGATCCGCAGCTCGAGTGCGGTCTCGGTGACCGAGAGCTGCAGCCAGTGGCGCAGGACGACCACCTTGCGCTGCATCTCCGGCAGAGCCTGGAGCACCTCGAAGAGCTCGGACCGCTCCTCGATCTGTGCCATGGGACCAGGCCGTTCCGGCAGGTCACCCGAGCGCTCCCGCTTCCACCACGGCCGCCGGGTCTGGTCGATGTGGGCGCGGACCAGGATCGTCCGGACGTACGCCTCCTCCGACCCGGGCTCCACGCGCCGCCAGGCGACGTACAGCTTCAGCAGGGCCGTCTGCACCAGGTCGTCCGCCCGGTGCCAGTCGCCGCACAGGGCGAAGGCGGTACGCAGCAGGTGCGGGCGTCGTGCGGCGACGAACCCGGAGAACTCCTCATCGCGTGCGCTCACGGGAACAACGACCTTCCGCCACCCGTCTCGTCGTCGGTCTCGGTGGCCTTGACCATGGCCAGCACGTCCTCGAGGGAACGTGCAGCGCGGTCCTCGGCTCGGGGTTCGGCTGCCACCTCGATGACGTAGACGAGCGTGAGGCCGTCCTTCTCGCGAGCGATGGCGAAGCGTTCCTTCCCCTTGACGGTGATCCGCGCGGCTGCGGACCGCGTGGCGCCTTCGGCGAACCCCTTGCCGAGATCGGGGTCGGCGACCTGCTCGACGATCTTCACCCCCTTCTCGGCCGGGACCAGCTCCGAGCCGCCCCCGAACTCGACCGCCTCGGAGGTGCCCGCGCTGTAGCCACCCGTCGACGCGGTCATCTCCGCGTCCATCTGCTCGTTCCGGTGAGCGACGTATTCGTCGATGCTCTGTCCCGGAGCGGCGTACGCCACCCCGTAGCCTTCACCGCCGCCACCGCTCTCCGGCTTGTCCCCGGAGAAGAGGATCCAGACCGCCATGCCCTCGCGCTCGGCCACGGCTGCCTCCGAGTCCCAGGGCAGGTCATAGTCGAGCGGGTTGTCGATCCTGCGGGTGATCGTCCAGCCGTCGCCGACCCGGATCGACCCGCCGACCGACCATCTGGGCTCGACGTGGTGCGTGGCCACGTCCTGGGCCCATTCGCTGAGGTTCTTCCCGTTGGTCCGAGCCGCGTCGGCGTAGGCGATCTCGGTCGGGTTCATGAAGTTCGCGTAGATCGTCTTCTCCCCGTCGGTCGCGGCGAGGAACAGCTGGGAATAGTCGGGTCCGAGGAGCTGGCTGATCTCCTTCCGCCCGAGCCGGTCGGCCTCCTCCCAGCCGTCGTGGAAGGTGACCTCCTTCGACTCGAAGTCGTACCTGAGTGGGGAAGCATCGCTCAACGGTGGCTGTGTCGGATAGACCTCAGGCACCTCGTCGGCCTTCGACTGGGTCGCGATCGGTGGGGTGGGTGCCGCCCGGTCGCGCCACGGCGCATACCCGGAGCCCAGGCCGATCACCCCTGCGACGATGAGCGCTGTCCCGGCTGCGGCGAGGGCCTGCCGGCGGCGTACGGCCTTCTTCCCGGCTGCCACCAGGGCAGCCGGATCCGCGGACCCGGGTGGGGGGTGCGGGATCGCCCGCTCGAGCGTGTCGTGCCAGTCCATGGTGCCTCCAAGGTGAGTGTCACCCGTGGATACGGATCTCGTGGCTGATCGGTTGTCCTGGTTGATCGATCCAACCCCGAGCGTTGGGCGGGGTGGCCCGGGGGCCCATTACGCTGGCCACCAGCGCACCGGTCGACAACGGATCTTCAAGGAGACCCCCAGATGCCCATCGCCACCCCCGAGAAGTACGCCGAGATGCTCGCGACCGCGAAGGAGAAGGGGTTCGCCTTCCCCGCGATCAACGTCTCCTCGTCGCAGACGCTCAACGCGGCGCTGGCAGGCTTCGCCGAGGCCGGCTCGGACGGCATCATCCAGATCTCCACCGGCGGCGCGGAATACCTCTCCGGCCCCACGGTCAAGAACATGGTGACCGGCTCGGTGGCCTTCGCGGCGTACGCGACCGAGGTCGCCCGGTCCTACGACGTCAACATCGCGCTCCACACCGACCACTGCCCCAAGGACAAGCTCGACGGCTTCGTACGTCCCCTGCTCGAGCTCTCCGCCGAGCGCGTCCAGCGTGGCGAGGCGCCGCTGTTCCAGTCGCACATGTGGGACGGGTCCGCAGTGCCGCTGGACGAGAACCTGCAGATCGCCTCCGAGCTCCTGGCGTTGGCCAAGGCCGCCCACATCGTGCTCGAGATCGAGGTCGGAGTGGTCGGCGGCGAGGAGGACGGCATCGTCGGTGCTATCGACGACAAGCTCTACTCGACCCCTCAGGACGCCATCGCGACCGCCGACGCGCTGGGCACCTCGGGCTATCTGACGGCGCTCACCTTCGGCAACGTGCACGGCGTCTACAAGCCGGGCAACGTCAAGCTCCGTCCCTCGATCCTGCGAGACGCCCAGGACGCGGTCGTCGCCAAGCTCGGCCTGCCCGCCGGATCGAAGCCGTTCGACCTCGTCTTCCACGGCGGCTCCGGTTCTTCGGCCGAGGAGATCGCGGAAGCGGTCTCCTACGGCGTGGTGAAGATGAACATCGACACCGACACCCAGTACGCCTACACCCGCGCGGTCGCCGGCCACATGCTCGCCAACTACGACGGTGTACTGAAGGTCGACGGCGAGGTCGGAAACAAGAAGCAGTACGATCCTCGCGCGTGGGGCAAGCTCGCTGAGGCCGGAATGGCCACTCGGGTCGTCGAGGGTGCCCAGCACCTCGGTTCTGCGGGCAACTCCATCGGCTGATCGACATGCCGAGGAAGGCCAATGGTCCCGATTCGGAAAACGTTGTGGCACACGGCATAGCAAATACGCGCTTATGTCGTTGTGCCGGTCATTGGTAAAGCGATTCAATGCCCTAGCTGGACGGCGACCCTCGGGTAGGCAGGTCGAACCGTCCCTTCGGCGTTGATTCTTGGGAGGGACATCCTCGGTATGGAAACCACTGCGCGAAACCGCACAATCGGCGGGATCGTCATAGGCGCGATCATCCTGATCCTGCTGCTCGTCTTGTTCTCTTGCACCGTGAGCGGCGGCGACCCGAACAGCTCGCCGCAGAAAGACCCGACAGCAGGGGAGTCTTCTTCGCTCCCCAGCGACCCGGACACCATCGAGCCCGACGAGGACCCGTCGGAGTCCGAGTCGGACGAGCCGGAGGAGATCGACGACGACGACATCGTCCCCGCGGCCAACACCGGCGTGACCTTCATCCCGGCGGGCAACATCCCCTCGGGCAGCACCCCGACGTGTGAGCTCGACCCGAGCGCTTGCGAGCCCAACCGCCCGCCGGGTGCCGGTGTCGACATCTGTGAGATCCGTCCGGATCTGGCTCAGTGTCAGGTGCCTGACCCGACGCCGACCACGCCGGGAGATGGTGACGACGGCGACGGAGACGGCGATGGCGACAACGGCGGTCCCATCTGTGGCATCTGGCCACTTCCCGATTGCGACAATGGTGAGACGGTCCCGCCTGCCTGCCCGACCGTTGATGTGAACAAGATCGGGAGCAAGGGCGCAACCGTTACTTGGTCGCGCGTGGCCAAGGCCGATGCGTACGTGGTCGTGGTTGATCCTGGACTCTTCGAGCGGCGTGAGACCTTCGGCCCCGACCAGTTCGGCACGCGACTTCGATTCAACTTCGCGGGTGGAACGCATGACGTGGCCGTCCGCGCGGTCAACAACGGCGTGTCAAGCGAGAACTGCGGTTCCAAGACCTTCACCCTCAAGCCGGGCGAGGACAACGAGCCGCCGGCACAGCCGCAGCAGTTGACCTGCGTGACCGGTAAGGAGACGACCACTTCGATCGACCTCGATTGGGCGGATAACACCGAGGACGACTTCGCGGACTACAGCGTGAGCGTGTCCGGTCCGGGTCAGGACGACAGGACGGAAACTGGGCTCAAGAAGTCCGAGGCGAAGATCGACAACTTGCTTCCCGGTTCCGACTACACCTTCACGGTGAGGGCATGGGACGAGAACGACAACGGGTCCCAGGCCAGCGAGATCGAGGAATGCTCGACTCTCGAGGATGTGGAGAAGCCCACCGTTCCGGAGATCATCTCGGTTGGTAACGCCACTGGCGACTCCCTGACAGTTACTTGGAAGCCCTCGACGGACGACTCGGCGATCGCCGAGTACATCGTCCGCCGCGATGGGGTTGAGGTCGAACGCACCAGCGAGACCGCGTTCGTCGACGAGAACCTGGAGCCGGAGACGCCCTACAGCTACACAGTGGAGGCGGTGGACATCGCGGATCCGCCGAAGCTGTCCGGTGAGTCCGCAGCTAAGTCTGGGACCACCACGAAGGACGAGGCGCCGTCGCAAGCACCGACCGAATTGACGGTAAGTGGTGGACTGCTCGGCAGGTACACGGTTTCCTGGAATGCGGGTGAAGACCGGGAAGACTCTGCGGATGAACTGCGCTACCAGGTGTTTGTCGACGGAGACACGCTGACGGCGACAACCGCCGCTGGCGACACGGAGTGGAGTTCGGCGATCGGCCAGACCGGTGAGCACACGGTCTACGTCAAGACTCTTGACACTGAGGACCAGGCGTCCGCAGCGTCGGAGCCGCTGAAGTTCGACGTCACTCTGTTGGGCACCACCGAGGAACCCGCTGGCAACCCTGCTGTTCGCTCGAACGCCCCGGGCGAGGCCACGTCCGACGCTCCTGCCGACAAGCCGGGCCTGCCCGAGGCGCCGGTAGAGGCGCCCTCGGACAAGCCGAGCGACGAGAAGTCGCCGGAGCTCCCGGGTCTGGACGACCTGCTCCCGGGTGGCGAGGACGCCGCCGAGGAGCCGGCACAGCCCGAGGCTGAGCCGAGCGAGTCGGAGGCCCCGGCTGAGCGGCCGGTGACCGAGGAGCCTGCTGAGGCCCCTGCCGAGGAGCCCACGGAGAAGTCGACCGAGGACGCTCCGGCTGAGGAGGAGAAGGACGGTCTGCTGGAGAACATCGGTGACGCGCTGACCAGCGCCGTAGCCGCGGTGTTCTAGCCGACACACGCCGAGAGACAGGGCGGGGAGAGCCGAGAGGCTCTCCCCGCCCTGCTGTGTCTTCTGAGGTGGTGGCACATGCCCGACTGGTCGGAGGAGTCGCGGCCGGTAACCCGGGCCGTTGAGCCCCAGCGAGATCGGACCGCGGGTGATGGTTCCGATCGGCCGAGTTACCTCGGTGAGCATGCACTCACGTCGCGGAGTTCGCCGAGGTCGGTGACCGAGTTACCTCGGTGAGCGCACTCCTACTTCGTGGAACTCCACGAAGTCAGTGATCGCTGACCGAGTTACCTCGGTGAGCATGCACTCACGTCGCAGAGCTCGCCGAGCTCGCCGAGGCCGGTGACCGAGTTACCTCGGCGGGCACGCACCCACTTCGTGGAATTCCACGAAGTCAGTGATCACTGACCGAGTTACCTCGGTCTGCATCCACCACCCGGCCCCCACAACGACCCCAAAACAAGGAGTCGGATGCCCAGCGCCCCCCACAAGCCCTGGACATCCGACGTTCTTGGGTGACCGACACCAAGTCTGCGTCAGCCGTGCGCACAGGTTAGGCATAGAAACGCCCGTAGATCCAGATAGTTAAGCCGAAGTTCATGAAGTTCCTGCGCCGATTCGAACAGATTCGAACAGACCTGAAGGGTCAAATCATCTAGATCCATACATTAGGATTTCGGCGTGCGTGTGATGACGTCCCGAGCTCGCGCGGCCATCTTCGCCCCGATCGGCGACGAGGGCCGGGCAGCGCGCGTCGAGAATCGGCTCGCCGAGGCGATCCGTTCCGGCGTGCTCGCGCACGGCGAACGGCTCCCGAGCGAGCCTGAGCTGGCCCAGATGCTCGGCGTCGCGACGGTCACGGCGCGGGAGGCACTGGTCGCGCTGCGCGCCAAGGGGCTGGTGGTGACGACGCGCGGGCGTGGCGGCGGCTCGTTCGTACGCGCCCCGGAGAGCGCCGACCTCGTCGAGGACCGGCTCGCCGCGATGTCGCGGATCGAGCTGCGCGACCGGGCGACCGTCTACCTGGTGGTGCTGACCGGGTGCGCGGAGATCGCTGCGGAACGTACTGACCCGGATGAGGTCGAGGACCTGCGCGATCTGCTGATCCCGCTCAACGTCAGCGACGTGGCCCGCTGGCGCAGCGCGGACAGCGAGCTCTACCTGTCGGTGGCGGCGCTGACCCAGTCGGCCCGGATGACCCGCGAGGTGGTCCGCCAGGAGGCCGAGTTCGGTGCGCTGCTCCGGATCCCGCTCAACGAGCCGGGCTTTCGAGAAGCCACCGCGACCCGCCACCAGGAGCTTGTCGAAGCACTCGCGTCGGGAGATGCTGTCAGGGCCCGGGAGAGCGTACGCGAGCACATCACCCACTCCCTTGAACGCTTGGCCGAGATCCATGAGGCGGTGCGACGATGACCAAGACCGTGACCCCCATCGACTGCGTGAGCCAGGTCGAGCAGCATTTCGGCCCGATCGTGGCCCATCTCGAGCGCGTACGCAGCGAGGTGGCCGCGCTCTTCGAGGCGGGACCGGTCACCTCCGGGTCTCTGCGGGAGCGGCTCGAGCCCGGGTCCTTGGAGCTTCTGCGCAACCCCAACCTCATCGGTGGTGGCTTCGTGGTCGCGCCGGACGTGCTCAGCGACCGTCGGCTCTACCTGGTCTGGTGGCAGGGCGAGGACCGAGACTTCCTCGGCGACGCCGACGCCCCTGCCACCGGCGAGGCGATCGACTACACCCGTCAGCCCTGGTATCGGACGCCGGAACGCACGGGGGAGCTGACGCTCGTCGGGCCGTACGTCGACTTCGTCTGCACCGACGAATACGTCATGACCACGACGATGCCGGTCTACGCCGGGGGCCGCATGGTCGGCGTCGCGGGGGCGGACACCCTCGTCGAGACGCTCGAGACGATGCTGCTGCCCGGGTTGCGCGAGGCCGGCGCCACGCTGGTCAACGGCCACGGCAAGTCGATCGTGTCGGCAGACCCGCAGCTGGCCACCGGAGATCCGCTGACCACCGCGCGCGACATGATCCCGTGCCGGGGTCTGCCGCTCTCGGTCGCGCTCTCCTGAGCCTAGGCAGCCGAGGGCTTCGCCATGTGTCGCGGCGTGGTGAAGAAGAGCACCGCCACGAACCCGACCGCGAGCGCGGCCGCCGGCAGCAGCATCACCTCCGACATCGCCTCGGCGAACTGGGAGACGACGGCGGGCGGGACCGACGAGCCGGAGGCGGTCTCGTGGTTGCCCGAGAGCGACTCGCCCAGACCGTGGGCGTTGAGCCGAAGGTCGATGAGCACGGCGACCGCCGCGGAGCCGACGACGGAACCGACCAGCCGGGTGGCGTTGTAGATGCCCGACCCTGCCCCGGCCTGCCGCATGGGCAGGTTGCGGGTGGCGGTGGCGGCCAGGGGTGACCAGACGGCAGTTGAGCCGAGGCCGAAGAAGGCCATCGGCACGAGCAGCTGCCACAGCGGGGAGTCGACGGTCATCGGCACCGAGACCCAGAAGAGCGAGACCGAACAGAGCAGGAACGCGACCCCGGTCAGCAGCCGTGGGTGCATCCGGTCGGTCATCCTGCCCACGATCGGCGCGGCGAAGAAGGAGACCAGGGCCATCGGCACCAGCAGCATCGAGGCCTCGAGCGCGGTGTAGCCGCGGACCAGCTGGGCGTACAGCATCAGCGGGAAGCCCATGGCGACCGCGGCGAAGCCCATGCACGAGATCGCCAGGCTGGAGACGGAGAAGTTGCGGTCGGCGAAGATGTGCAGCGGCACCAGCGGCTCGTTGCGGTTGCGCGCCTGCCACCAGACGAAGAGCCCCATGATCGCGATGCCGCCGATCACGAGCGCCCAGGTGACGGCGTCCCAACCCCGCTGTTCACCGTTCTGCAGCCCGAAGACCACACAGAACATCCCGACGCCGCTGAGCCCGACGCCGAGCCAGTCGAAGGAGTGCGAGTGGGTCTCCAGGACCGGCACCAGCCACCAGTTGAGAGCGATCGCGACGATACCGATCGGTACGTTGACGAAGAAGATCCACTCCCAGCCGCCGATCGCGACCAGCGCGCCGCCCGCGAGCGGGCCGACGAGCGTGGCCAGGCCTGCGGTCGCGCCCCACAGCGCCATCGCCGAGCCGCGCCGCTCGGACGGGAAAATCCGGGTGATGGTGGCCATCGTCTGCGGCGTCATCATCGCCGCGCCGAGGCCCTGCACCGCCCGCGCGGCGATCAGCGATTCGATGCTCCCGGCGAGCCCGCACCACAGCGACGAGACCGTGAACACGGCCAGCCCGGCGAGGTAGACCCACTTCGGCCCGATGCGATCGCCGAGCCGACCCATGATCAGGACCGGCACGGCGTACGTCAGCAGGTAGGCGCTGGTCACCCACAGCACCGCGTTCGCGCTGGCGTCGAGGTCGGCCATGATGTCCGGCGTCGCGACGGTCACGATCGTCATGTCGACCAGCAGCATGAAGAAGCCGATGCACAGCGCGAGCAGCGCGCGCCACGGGTGCTCGGTCGGGACTGCCGAGGACGTGGCCGTGGGCTGGGTCATGACACACAGTGAACACCTGTCGGTGCAGGCAGGCACAATGGCTCACATGACACACCAGGACCTGCTCGCCGGACCTCCTCCCACCCATCTTCCTGTCGACCCGGCCAGGGCCGAGCTGGCCGCCGGCGCCGAGCCCGCCGACGTCGTCCGCCGTCACCCGGCATCGCCCGTCGCCTGGGCCGCCCTCGCCACCGGTGCGAAGGAGACCGGCGCGGACGATGTGACCATCTACGCCTACGCCCGCGTCGGCTACCACCGCTCGCTCGACATGCTGCGCCGCAACGGCTGGAAGGGCCACGGTCCGGTGCCGTGGGAGCACGAGCCCAACCGCGGCTTCCTGATCAGCCTCGCGGTCCTCGCCCAGCAGGCCAAGGCGATCGGTGAGACCGAGGAGTGGGAGCGCTGCTCGGAGTTCCTGCGCGACAGCAGCCCGACGGCGTACGACACGCTCCTCGGCTGAATTACCGAATCGCGTCGCACCAGCGATTTCGCCTAGCCTTGCCCTGTGACTGAGCAGACCACCGCCAACGCCCCCGAGCCGGACCTCAACGAGCAGATGTTGGTCCGGCGCGAGAAGCGTGAGCGACTGCTGGCCGAGAAGAAGAAGGCGTACGCCATCGGGGTCGGCCGCACGCACACGCTCGCCGAGGTGCGCGAGGCGTACGAGGACAAGCTCGAGGCCGGCGAGGAGACCCAGGACGTGGTCACCGTCGCCGGTCGGGTCATGTTCGTCCGCAACACCGGCAAGCTGGCCTTCGCGACGCTGCAGGAGGGCATCGGCACCCGCCTCCAGGTGATGCTCTCGCTGGCCGAGGTGGGCGAGGAGGCGTTGGCCGAGTGGAAGGCGCTCGTCGACCTGGGTGACCACGTCGCCGTCACCGGTCGGGTGATCTCCTCGCGCCGCGGCGAGCTCTCCATCATGGCTTCGAGCTGGGAGATGGCGTCCAAGGCGCTGCGGCCGCTGCCGGTGCTCCACAAGGACCTCTCCGAGGAGGCCCGCGTGCGGCAGCGCTACGCCGACCTGATCGTGCGCCAGGAGGCGCGCGACATGGTGCGTACGCGCGCGAAGATCACCCAGGCGATCCGCCGCCGTCTCGAGGACGACGGCTACCTCGAGGTCGAGACGCCGGTCCTGCAGCTCATCCACGGTGGTGCGCACGCGCGGCCGTTCAACACCCACATGAACGCCTTCGACCAGCCGATGACGCTGCGCATCGCGCTCGAGCTCAACCTCAAGAAGGCGGTCGTCGGCGGTGTCGACAAGGTCTACGAGATCGGCCGGATCTTCCGCAACGAGGGCGTCGACTCCACGCACAGCCCCGAGTTCACGATGATCGAGGCCTACCAGGCCTACGGCGACCAGTTCACCATCGCCGAGCAGATGCGGCAGATGTATCTCGCCGCCGCCGACGCGGTCGGCTCGCGTCAGGTGGAGACGGACGCCGGTGTCATCGACCTCGACGGCGAGTGGAAGTGGCTGCCGGTCTACGAGGGTGTCTCCGAGGCCGTCGGCGTCGAGGTCACCCCCGACACCGACGTCGAGACGCTCAAGACGCTGGCAGACAAGCACGACGTCGAGCTCGACCCGGCCTGGGGCGCCGACAAGATCGTCATGGAGCTGTGCGGTGAGCTGGTGGAGCCCCACCTCATCCAGCCCACCTTCCTGTGCGACTTCCCGGCGATCGCCCAGCCGCTGGCCCGGATCAACGACGAGGAGCCGGGCAAGGTCCTCGCCTGGGATCTGATCATCGGCGGTGTCGAGCGCGGCACCGGTTTCACCGAGCTGATCGACCCGGTGGTCCAGCGCGACGTGCTCACCCAGCAGTCGCTCCTGGCCGCCGGCGGTGACCCGGAGGCGATGCAGCTCGACGAGGACTTCCTGCGCGCGCTGGAGTACGGCGCGCCGCCGATGGGCGGCCTCGGTCTCGGTCTGGACCGGGCGATCATGCTCTTCACCGGCGCCGGAATCCGCGAGACGATCCTCTTCCCGCTGCTCAAGCCGGAAGCCTGATCCAACCGCTGGTCGAGCCGCCGGAGCCGCTAGGCGAAGGCGTGTCGAGACCAACACGGTCCCCTCGAGCGCTGACGGGACCGTGTTGGTCTCGACACCCGCTCGCTAGCGCTCGCGGGGCTCGACCGACGGGGCGGGCACTAAGGTGCCAGGTATGGAGAACGGCCGGTCACAGACGCTGATGACCGCGCTCGGGTTCGACCCGGGCGCGGCGCAGCTCTACAGCCGTCTCCTCCCGCTCAACGGATGGCCGCTGGTGGTCGTGGCGGCCACGCTGTCGACCTCCGAGGAGGAGCTGAGGCAGGAGGCGGCGCCGCTGATCGAGAGCGGCGTCATCTGCATCAACGAGACCTTGACCGTGCGCAGCCCGACCGCAGTGGTGGCGCACATGCTGGAGCGGGCCGCGACCAGAGCCCAGGACGCCCACGACCACCTCCTCAAGATCTCCCAGTCGGTGCCGTACGTCGCGGGCACCGCCGCGCGCCTCCCCGCGACGATCGGCGAGGAACATCCGATCGACGGCGAGGTGATCGCGACCGAGTTCACGCCGGAGACCTTCGAGCGGCTCGTCTCGACCACCTCGGGGGAGATGGTGTGGCTGCGGCCGGTGGTGACCGTCCACCCCTCGGAGATGCGGTTCATCTCGGCGATCGAGACCGCGATCCGGTCGGGGCGCCGGTGCCGTGGCATCTACCCGGTGGCCGCCCTGAAGCACTCGCCCGACGTGCTCCGGATGCGGATCGAGGTCGGTGAGGAGATCCGCATCCTGCCGCGCGTCGCCACCCACATGATGGTCGTCGGCAGCACGCACGCGATGTTCCCGGACCCGCTCGGTCCGGTCGAGCAGCCGATGATCAACGTCCGTCAACGTGGCATCGTCGAGGTGGTCACCAGCTACTTCGAAGAGCTGTGGCGCCGCGCCCTGCCCGCGGCCGAGCTCGAGGATCTGCCGAACGCCGAGCGCCGCCTGCTGCTCGCCGAGCTGGCCAGCGGAGCCCAGGACGAGCAGATCGCCCGGAGGCTGGGTGTCTCGCTGCGTACGGTCCGACGGCGGGTCGCCGAGCTGCTCGAGGAGCTCGGCGCGACCTCTCGGTTCGAGGCGGGAGTCGAGGCTGCGCGGCGCGGCTGGCTGTGACGTACGGCCTCGGATTTGCTAGCGTGTGGTCGCAAGAGCCCTGGTCTTGCCAGGGTTTTCTGCATTTTTAGATGGAGCACACACTAGGTATTGGTGCGTTGAGCAGCCGCCTCAGGGCGGAGGGACTCCGTCCGGAGCGAAGGAGCAACACATGCCCGCGATCACGATCATCGGCGCCCAGTGGGGCGACGAAGGCAAGGGCAAGGCAACCGACCTTCTCGGCGAGCACGTCGACTACGTCGTGAAGTTCAACGGCGGCAACAACGCCGGCCACACCGTCGTCATCCGCCAGGAAGACGGGCAGAGCGAGAAGTACGCCCTCCACCTGCTGCCCAGCGGCATCCTGACCGCAGGTGTGACGCCGGTGATCGGCAACGGCGTCGTCGTCGACCTCGCCGTCCTCTTCGAGGAGCTGACCGGTCTGGAGGAGCGCGGCGTCGACATCTCCAAGCTGAAGCTGTCCGCCAGTGCCCACGTCATCGCCGACTACAACCGCCAGCTCGACAAGGTCACCGAGCGGTTCCTCGGCTCACGCAAGATCGGCACCACCGGCCGCGGCATCGGGCCGACCTACGCCGACAAGGTCAACCGGATCGGCATCCGCGTCCAGGACCTCTTCGACGAGTCGATCCTGCGCGGCAAGGTCGAGGGCGCGCTGGAGCTGAAGAACCAGCTGCTCTCGAAGGTCTACAACCGTCGTGGCTTCACCGTCGACGCGGTCGTCGAGGACCTGCTGTCCTACGCGGACCGGATCGCGCCGATGGTCTGCGACACCGGCCTGCTGCTCAACGAGGCGCTCGACCAGGGTGAGACCGTGCTGCTCGAAGGCGGCCAGGCGACGCTGCTCGACGTCGACCACGGCACCTACCCGTTCGTGACCTCCTCCAACGCCACCTCGGGCGGCGCCTGCACCGGTTCCGGGATCCCGCCGACGCGGATCGATCGCGTCGTGGCCATCGTCAAGGCCTACACCACCCGCGTGGGGGAGGGGCCGTTCCCGACGGAGCTCTTCGACGCCTCGGGCGCCTACCTGCGCGACAACGGTCACGAGTTCGGCACCACCACCGGGCGGCCGCGCCGCTGCGGCTGGTACGACGCGGTCATCGCCCGCTACGCCGCCCGTGTCAACGGCGTCACCGACTTCGTCCTCACCAAGCTCGACGTGCTCGACGGCCTCGACGAGATCCCGGTCTGCGTGGCCTACGACGTCGACGGCGTCCGCCACGACGAGATGCCCGTCAACCAGACCGACTTCCACCACGCCAAGCCCATCTACGAGATGCTGCCGGGCTGGAAGGAAGACATCTCGGGCGCGCGGTCGTTCGACGACCTCCCCGCCAACGCGCAGGCCTACGTGAAGTACGTCGAGGAGATCTCCGGAGCCCCGATGTCCGTGATCGGCGTCGGCCCCGCCCGCGACGAGACGGTCATCATCAACTCGCTGACCTGATGGGTGAGCTGAGAGTGGTCCCACGGGCCACTCTCAGCTAGGTCATGAGCGGCGGATCGTGACCCGCCCGGCCTTCAGGTCCACCCCGTAGGGCGGGTCGTCGCCGTCTGGAGATGGGACGACATGACCGACGTTGTCCTGCTCCTTGAGGTCGCGCGCGGCGCGCGCGTTCCCGGGGTCGAAGACGTCGATGAAGTTGCCGAGCCCGTCGCCGATCCCGGAGGAGACGCCGCGTCGCGAGGAGCGCAGCGCCTTGTTGCAGGCCGCGATGATCAGGCCCAGCACGACAACGACGGCGACGCCGAACACGACCCAGGTCATGTTCGGCAGATTACGCCCAGGCTCAAAGCAGCGACGCGCCCTCGACCACACCCAGCGGCTCGGCCGCGATGTCGGAACGCCGCTGGAGGCCGTCGAAGCTGATCAGGTCGGCGGCGGCGTACGCCCGCGAGCGCGCGTCGTCGATGTCGTAACCCTTGGCGCGCACCGCCAGGACGCGGCCGCCAGCGGTGACCAGGTGGCGGTGGGCGGGCTCCTCGGGGGTGGAGGCGTCGATGATCGCCGTGCCGGCGTGGATCACGTCCACGTCGTTGATCGAGTTGGCGTTGCCGGCGCCGGTGATGACGTCGCCCTTCGAGGAGGACTCCGGATAACCGGCCGAGGCCAGCACAACCGTCACCGAGGCACCATCGGAGAAGGACGGCGCCTCGACCGTGTCCAGCGAGCCCGTGGCCGCCGCGAGAAGCAGTTCGCCGAGGGAGGACTCCAGCAGAGCGAGAACCGGCTGGATGTCGGGATCACCGAATCTGCAGTTGAACTCGATCACCTTGGGACCCTTCGCGGTCAGCGACAGCCCGACGTAGAGGCACCCGACGAACGGCGCGCCACGCTTCTCCATCTCCGCGAGGGTCGGCTCGACGACCGTCTCCAGCACGACCGAGGCCAGGTCTGGCTGAGCCCACGGGAGCGGTGAGTAGGCACCCATCCCGCCGGTGTTGCCGCCCTTGCCACCGTCGAAGATCCGCTTGAAGTCCTGCGCCGGCTGCAGCGCGTGGGCCCGGGTGCCGTCGCAGATCGCGAACAGCGAGACCTCGGGGCCGTCGAGAAACTCCTCGATGACGACCCGTTCGCACGCGGCCGCGTGCGCCAGGGCCTCAGCCCGGTCACGCGTCACGACGACGCCCTTGCCCGCGGCGAGAGCGTCGTCCTTGACGACGTACGGTGCCCCGAACTCGTCCAGCGCCGCGGCCGCCTCCTCGGGAGTGGTCGCCACTCTCGAGCCGGCGGTCGGTACGCCGGCGACCGCCATCACGTCCTTGGAGAACGCCTTCGACCCCTCGAGCTGTGCGGCAGCCTGCGACGGCCCGAAGACAGCGATCCCGCTGTCGCGGACGGCGTCGGCGACCCCGGCCACGAGCGGCGCCTCGGGTCCGACCACGACCAGGTCGATGCCGAGCTCGCTCGCGAGCGAGGCGATCGCGGGGCCGGACATGATGTCCACGTCCCGGAGCGTGGCGAACTCCGCGATCCCGGGGTTCCCGGGTGCGGCGTACACCTCGTTCCCTTCCTGAGAGAGCTTCAGAGCGAGCGCGTGCTCACGACCACCGGTGCCGACGACGAGGATCTTCACGGAGCCACCTTATGCCGCGACCTGGTTGTGAACCTGAGCGTGGTCCATAGGTCACTCTCGGCTTCACAACCGGGGCGCTCACTCCGGGGTCGGCGGAGTGACCGCCTCGTCGGGGCGGTGCTGGAGGACGTCGGCGTAGTAGGACTCGGCGGCGTTGATGAGCTTGACCCACTCGCCCGCGAACTGGGAGAGCACCCAGCGGTGCTCGAGGATCTCGTGGAACATCTGCGCCGGGGTGAGCTTGGCGGCGGCGCCGGGCGGACGCATCGCGACGATGGGCTCGTAGACCTCGCGCAGCCAGCGGCCCGCGGCGACCTCGATCGGCAGGTCGCCGATCTCGCGGGTGGCACGGAAGGCGGAGATGTCGTTCAGGATCCGCCTCGCCTGGGCGTCCTGGACGTCCAACCCGGTCAGCGTACGCAGCTCGCGACGGTGGTGGCCGAGCTCGACCACCCGCGGGCGGAGGGCGACGGTGTCGCCGTCCTCGCTGGTGGTGATGTCGAGCTCCTCGACGTCGAAGCCGAGGTCGTGGAGACGCTCGATGCGCTGCTCGATGTGCCACATCTCCTCGGCGGAGAAGACCTGCTCCTCGGTGAGCTCGCGCCACAGCGCGTCGTAGCGGCTCTGCAGCCGCTCGACGATCGCGTCGATCGGGAAGGCCTCCGGCAGCGCCTCGCTCGCCTGGAGGTCGAGCAGCTCGCCGAAGATGTTCTGGCAGGCGACCTCGATGTCGTACTCGCGTAGCCGGTCGGAGAGCTCCGCCTTGAGCTCCCCGGTCTCGGCGTCGACCAGGAAGGCGGCGAAACCGGCCGCGTCGCGCACGAACAGGACGTTCGACAGCGAGACGTCGCCCCAGTAGAAGCCGGCCAGGTGGAGGCGGACGAGCAGGACGACGAGGGCGTCGATCAGGCTGGGGAGGCGGTCGGCGGCCAGGCCCCGCTCGAAAAGCGCCCGATAGGGGAGCGAGTAGGTCAGGTGGTCGGTCATCAGCGCGGCGTTGAGGTCGTTGCCGTCGTGGTCCTTGCGGCCGGTGACGACGCTCTTGGCGACAACCGTCGGCAGGCCGAGACGCTGCAGCTCGCGCAGCATGTCGTATTCGCGCTGGGCGATGTCGGCCTGGGTCTCCTTGACCGCGTAGACGTTGTTGCGCACCCGCACGATGCGGACGACGTGCCTGCTGAGGCCACGGGTCAGCGGCACCACGACGTCATCCGGCCACTCCTCGAGAGGAATGGACCAGGGGAGTGTGTAGATCGCCGGGTCGGGTCGACTGGCGAGGATCCGCAGGGCCATACCGCCACGTTAGTGGGGTGAGAGATCGCGCGGGTAGGGGCGTCGCTCGTGACGGCCGCCCCTACCCGCGCGATCTCTACGCCTCCGACGTGGGAGGATGGCGACCGTGACTGTGGTGCCCAACGTCCTCGCCAACCGCTACGCCGCTGCCGACCTTGCAGCGATCTGGAGCCCCGAGCACAAGATCGTGCTGGAGCGACAGCTCTGGATCGCGGTGCTCAAGGCCCAGAAGGATCTCGGCATCGAGGTCCCCGACGGTGTCGTGGAGGCGTACGAGAAGGTCGTCGGCCAAGGCGAGGCCGGCGTCGACCTCGACTCGATCGCGGCCCGTGAGCGGGTGACGCGCCATGACGTGAAGGCGCGGATCGAGGAGTTCGCCGCGCTGGCGGGTCACGAGCACATCCACAAGGGCATGACGAGCCGCGACCTCACCGAGAACGTCGAGCAGCTCCAGGTGCTCTCGTCGCTGAAGCTGATCCGCGACCGCGCCGTCGCGACGCTGGCGCGCCTGGCCCGGCTGGCGACCGAGCACGAGGCGACGGTCATGGCCGGCCGCAGCCACAACGTCGCGGCTCAGGCTACGACGCTCGGCAAGCGGTTCGCGACCGTCGCCGACGAGATGCTCGTCGGGATCCAACGGCTCGAGGAGCTCATCGCCCGCTACCCGCTGCGCGGGATCAAGGGCCCGATGGGCACGGCCCAGGACATGCTCGACCTGCTCGACGGCGACGCCTCCAAGCTCGCCGCGCTCGAGGAGCGGGTCGCCGCCCACCTCGGCTTCGACAACGTCTTCACCTCGGTCGGCCAGGTCTACCCGCGCTCCCTCGACTTCGACGCGATCTCGGCGCTGGTCCAGCTCGTCTCCGGCCCCTCCAACCTCTCGACCACGATCCGGCTGATGGCCGGCAACGAGCTGGTCACCGAGGGTTTCAAGGAGGGCCAGGTCGGCTCGAGCGCGATGCCGCACAAGATGAACTCGCGCTCCACGGAGCGGGTCAACGGCCTCGCGGTCGTGCTGCGCGGCTACCTCTCGATGATCTCCGAGCTCGCCGGCGACCAGTGGAACGAGGGCGACGTCTCCGACTCGGTCGTGCGCCGCGTCGCGCTCCCGGACGCGTTCTTCGCCGCCGACGGCCTCTTCCAGACCTTCCTGACGGTGCTCGACGAGTTCGGCGCCTTCCCGGCCGTGATCCAGCGTGAGCTCGACCGCTACCTGCCGTTCCTGGCGACCACCAAGGTGCTGATGGCCGCCGTCCGCAACGGTGTCGGCCGCGAGGAGGCGCACGAGGCGATCAAGGAGGCCGCCGTCGGCACCGCGCTCTCGATGCGCAAGGGCCAGGCTGAGAACGACGTCTTCGCCAAGCTCGGCGCCGACTCCCGCCTCGGTCTGACCGAGGAGCAGATCCAGTCGCTGGTCGCCGAGCCGATCGAGTTCACCGGCGCGGCCGTCGCGCAGGTGCAGGAGGTCGTACGCCGCGTGGAGGCCGTCATCGCCCGCCACCCCGAGGCCGCTGCGTACGCTCCTGGCGAGATCCTCTGAGCATGGTTGCGGGCCCCGTCATCACCGTCGCGGCGGTGGTCTTCAGAGATCGTGACGGGCGGATGCTGACCGTCCGCAAGAACGGCACCACGAAGTTCATGCTCCCCGGCGGGAAGCTGGAGCCGGGGGAGTCGGCCGCGGAGGCGGCCGTCCGCGAGGTGGTAGAAGAGCTCGGCGTACGGCTCGGGGTCGAGGACCTCGCGCTGCTCGGTGAGTTCGAGGCCGACGCCGCCAACGAACCGGGTCACCTGGTGCGCTCGACGGTCTTCACCTGGGCCGGCGAGGTCACGCCGGACGCCGCTGCCGAGATCGCGGAGCTGCGCTGGGCGACCCTGGCCGAGATCACCGAGGGCGCGGAGTTCGCTCCGTTGACCAGGGAGTACGTCGTCCCGGCTCTCGAGCCCGCCTGAACCCTCGCGGCCGGCCGCCGTGCGGTGTCAGACTGTCGGTGTGTCCGGGTACTTCGCCGCCGACTCGATGGTCGTCCGTGCCATGCGTCAGCGGGTCGTCGGGCTGAGCTGGGGACAGCGGGCGCTGGTGATCGGTGGCCTGCACCCGCGGCTCTTCGTCGGCACCGCGCAGCACACGGTGCACCGGGCGACGCCCTACACGCGTCTCGCGCTGACCGCTCGGCTGATGGAGACGGTCTTCCTCGGCACCAAGGAGGAGGCCGACCGGGCGCTCGCCTTCACGGCGAAGCGGCACGTTCCCGTCGAGGGGACGATGGAGGTCCCCGGCGGCCCCGCGCACCCCGTGGGCTCGCCCTACTCCGCCGCCGACCCCGGGCTGATGTGGTGGACGGCGGCGTTCGCGCTCGACTCGGTCGAGTTCATGTACGACGCCCTGGTCCGCCCCCTCCGCCCGGACGAGCGCGAGGAGCTCTTCGACGACTTCGTGACCTGGGCCGGTCTCTTCGGCATGCCGGCCTCGGCCGCGCCGGCGTCCTATCCCGACTTCCGCCGCCGCTTCGACGCCTGGCTCACCTCGGACGAGCCGTATCTCGTGGACGAGGCGCGCCTGGTCGGCCGCCACATCGCCGGCACCGCCGGCTACCACCTCCCCGGCGGGCCTCCGACCTCCGAGACGCTCCGGACCGTCGTCCAGGGCAGCCTCCCGGCGCTCGTCCGCGAGCACTACGGCATCCCGTGGTCGGCCGCCGCCGAGAGGAGGTGGCGGGCCGTACGCACCGCCAGCCGTCTCGCCCACGGCCGCCTGTCGCTCCTCGGACCCACGCCGTTGCTGCGCGGGCGGAGCGAGCACTTCTACAAGATCGTCCAGCAGGGCGAACAGGCGTTGGTGCGTCGAGGAGGCGTCAGCATCCCCGGCGTCTCCGACGTCTCTGCTCTCAGGCGGGCTTGACGTCCAGCACGACCTCGAACTCCAGCAGGTCGGCGCCGGTGGCGACCGGCTTGCGCGGCGCCTCACCCGGCGGGGTCGCGTGCGCGGCTCGAGCGTCCCCGTCACGCCAGGCCGCGAAGGACTCCTCGGAGTCCCAGTGGGTCACGACGAAGTAGCGGTCGTCGCCGGAAACCGGGCGCAGCAGCTGGAAGCCGAGGAACCCCGGCGACTTCTCGACCGACCCGGCCCGCGCCGCGAACCGCTTCTCGAGCTCGGCGCCCGCCTCGGCCGGAACCTGGATTGCATTGATCTTCACCACAGACATGCCGTAAACCTATGCGAGGGCTGGGGAGCCGGCGTACGTGGCTGAGACGATGGACGGCATGTCCGATCCGGTAACCGTGACCATCGCCCGTCGAGTCTCCGTGGAGCGCCGCGACGAGATGGTCGCCTGGATGCAGGCGGGGATCCGGCTGGCCAGCGAGTTCCCGGGCTTTCTCGGAGCGGGATGGGTACGGCCGGCGCCGGAGTCCGACCAGTGGCACCTGCTCTACCGCTTCGACTCCCACGAGACCCTGGGCAGGTGGGACAACAGCCGCCAGCGCGGCTGGTGGCTGGGCGCGGGGGAGCCGTTCGTCGAGGAGACCCGGATCGAACGGCGTACCGGCATCGAGGGTTGGTTCGACCCGCCGAGCACCTATGACGTCGAACAGATCTCCGGGGTCGCGACGGCGCCGCCGCGGTGGAAGCAGACGATCACGATCTTCCTGATGTTCTACCCGGTCAGCCTGCTCGCCAACTGGCTGATCGGACCGCTCACCGTGGACTGGGTGCTGCCGCTGAAGGTGCTCGGGGTGATGGTCGTGACGCTGCCGTTCATGACCTACTTCGGGCTGCCGTGGATCACCCGCAACATGGAGTGGTTCCTGCACGGCCGCCCGGCGCCCTGGCGCCGAGGCTAGGACTTCGGCGCGCCGTCCTCGGCGGAGAGCACGGCGTCGAGGAGCCCGGGGAACCGCGCGTCGAGATCCTCGCGACGCAGCGAGAGACGCCGGGCGCGGCCGTTGGCCTCGTTGCGGACCACGCCCGCCGTACGCAGCACCTTCATCAGGTGGGACTTCGTCGACTTCGGTACGTCCGGGTTGCTCAGGTGGCACTCCGCCATGTCGAGAGGTCCGTCGACCAGCTGACGGGCGATCGCCAGGCGCTCGGGGTCGCTGAGTGCGAAGAGCACGGTCGTCAGTGAGAGCTCTGACCGATCAGGATGCGGAAGGTCCGGGGAAGAACTCATGGTTCGATAATAGTTGCACAGTCAGCGGAAGGCACGTACTCTCCACAAAAGGTTCGAAATAATTCGAACGATGGATGGAGTGGTGATGTCGGTAGAAACGGTGAGCGCGACGACGACGACGGACGCCGTCGCCGGGCGGCGGCTCGGCGCGGGCGTTGCCCTGGTGGCGGTCGTGCTGATGATGGCCGGGGCCAGCGCGCCCTCGCCCTTCTATCCCGACCTCCAGGTGGGCCTCGGCCTCGATCCCTGGGTGATGACGGCCGTCTTCGCCGTCTACGCCGTCGCGCTGCTCGCCACCCTGCTCGTCTTCGGCTCGGTCTCCGACCACGTCGGCCGACGCCCGGTGGTGACCGTCGGATTCCTGCTGCTGGCGGCCAGCTTCGCGCTCTTCCAGGGTGCAGACACCGCCGCCATCCTCTTCGAGGCCCGGATCCTGCAGGGGATCGCGAGCGGTCTGCTGCTCTCGACCCTGTCGGCCGCCATCGCCGACTTCGAGCGGCCCTCGCGGCCGGGCTCCGCAGCGGTCGTCAACGCCATCGCTCCGATGGTCGGACTGGCGATCGGTGCCATCGCCGCCGGCGTGGTCCTGCAGGTGGCGGCGGACGCGCAGCTCATCGTCTTCGACGCCCTCGTCGCGCTCTCGCTCCTCCTCGCGGCCGGCGTGTGGCTGGTCCCGGAGACCGCGCCCCGTCACGAGGGGCTGCTCGCCTCGCTGCGTCCGCGGATCGCCGTCCCGCCGGCCATCCGGGGCCTGCTCGCCCGCAGCGCCCCGGCGATCTTCGCCGGCTGGGCGACCGGTGGACTGTTCCTCTCCCTCGGCGCTGCGATCGTACGCACCGAGCTGGGCGCCACCAGCCACGTTCTCCAGGGGCTCGCGATCGGTGCCCTCGCCGGGTCCGGTGCGGTGGCTGCGTACGTCTTCCGGAACCGCTCGGCACGGGCGACGACGCTCTACGGCACGGCCGCGCTGGCCGGCGGCACGGTGCTGAGCCTGCTCGCTCTCCCGACCGGCTCGGCGCCGGCGTACCTCGTTGCGGTGGTCGTCGCCGGCTCCGGCTTCGGGACCGCCTTCTTCGGCATCCTGCGCACGATCATGCCGCTCCTTCCCGCGGATGAGCGGGCGGAGGTCTTCGCGGTGATCTTCATCGTGTCCTACCTGGCCTTCGGCATCCCGGCTGTCGTCGCCGGGCTGCTGACGCCGCAGATCGGCCTCACGACCACGACGTACGTCTACGGCACCGCCGTCGCGGTGCTCTCCGCCGCGGCCGGGTTGCTGCGCTGGCGTAGCGGCGACTGATCCGTCAGGCCAGCGCCTCGCCACCGTGGGTGGCGAGCTTGCGGGCGACCTCGGCCAGATCTGCGCGCCAGACGTCCTCGGGGCCGGGCGGCAGGATGTCGTCCCAGTCGGGCGAGAAGCTGCCGCGTACGGAGGGCAGGTCCTTCGGTCGGGCCAGGAACCACATGTGCAGGTGCTCGGCGCCGTCGCCGATGCGCATCGCGTGACAGCGGGCGATGTTGGGCAGGCTCTCCACGATCCGGGCGAGCCGCACGGTGAGGACCCCGAACTCGGCCGCCTGGTGCTCATCGAGGTCGGGTAGGTCGTAGTGCTCGAGCGGCTCGAGGACCAGCACCAGCGGCAGCCCCGACTGCGCCAGGTGCTTGACCCGCCAGCTCTCGTCGCGCCAGATCACGCCCGGCAGGTCGGCGCCGCACAGGCTGCAGTCCGCCCCGTCCTCGCCGCTGCGGGGCTCCTCCGGCGCCGGGGGCGCGAGCGGCTTGGGCGCGATCTCCCCGTCGCGTACGACCCACGGGAACACATCCCACTCCGTCACCCTCGGTGCGGGCAGCTCGCCGGCGGCCTGGACGCGGGCGTAGATCTGATCAGCTGTCTCGGCCATGGCTGGAACGATGCCACAGCGAGCAAGCGTGTAACACGCTGTTTGTGGGTCTATCCGGTCGTTATAACAGGCGAGAAGAACTACGAACGACGTGTTACATGTCGTGGGGCCACCGCGCGGCCTACTTAGTCGAGTGAATGACTCGACTATCATGGCCTCCATGACCATCGCCGCGCTCTCGTCCCTGCCTTCCTACGACGGTGCTGAGCTGGTGATCCCGGCGCCGGGGGCGGGGCCGGGCAACTGGGCGGGCGCAGCGAGTGCGGTCCTGGTCGACGGGGTCTTCTGGCTGACCTGGCGCAACCGGCGGCCGCTCTCCGACGGACGTGGAGTGACCGTCAGCGTCGCCCGGTCGACCGACGGGGTGCGGTTCGAGACGGTGACCGAGGTCCACCGCGACCAGTTCGGCTGCGAGTCGCTGGAGCGGCCGGTGCTGGTGCCGCTGCCCGAGGGCGGCTGGCGGCTCTACCTCTCCTGCGCCACCTGGGACTCCAAGCACTGGTGGGTCGACAGCCTCACCGCCGACACGGTGCCCGGCCTTCCCGAGGGAAACCGCCAGGTCATCCACCCCGGCAGCGACGCTGTCGCGGTGAAGGACCCGGTGATCGCGGTCGACCCGGTGACCCAGACCTGGCAGATGTGGCTGTGCTGCCACCCGCTCACCGAGCCGGGCCACGAGGACCGGATGACGACCCGCTACCTCACCTCGACCGACGGCCTGGAGTGGCACGACGGCGGTGAGGTCCTCGCCGGACGGCCGGGCCGGTGGGACGCCCGTGGGGCCCGGGTCACGACGGTCGTCTCCCGTGACCCGCTCGTCATCCTCTACGACGGTCGCGCCGACGCCGAGTCCAACTGGTACGAGACCACCGGCGTCGCCCGCTGGGACGGGAGCCGACTGGTCGCCGACGCCGAGGCCGCCCCTGTCACCAGTCCCCACTCCGACGGCGCCTTCCGTTACGCCAGCGCCGTGCCCCTTCCCGACGGGGGGACCCGCTACTACGTGGAGGCCGCCCGCGAGGACGGCGCCCACGACCTGATCACGCTGGTTCGCTGAGGCGCTCGGCGCGCTCCTGGAACGAACCACGGCTCGAGGTGGAGAGCCAGTCGGAGAAGTCCTGCCCGCTCACCTTGGTGAGCAGCTCGATGTCCTCGGCGAACGCCGGCAGGAGCTGCTCGCGCTGCTCCGGAGTCAACCGGGGCCGATGGTGGTCGCCCGGTCCGGAGAGCCGCCGCAGCAACGGCGGGTAGCTCTTGCGCCAGACCTCCGGCGGCGCGAACTGGGCGAGCCAGGCACCGCCCCTGACCACAGGCCCGAGCACCTTGGGCCGCCAGCCGGGCTCGACGTACGTCCTGCTGTTGTCCTTCGGGATGTGGCCGACATGGCCCTGCTCGATGCCGAGGAAACGGCAGGCGCGGTCGACGGTCGCGGCGGGCTCGTCGACGATGTCCCGGTAGCGCACCACCAGCACGCGGTCCTCGCCGACCAGCCCGTAGAGGTGGTCGAGCTGCCGGCCGTAGAGCCCGAGCTCTCGGTAGCGCCAGAACGGCGCCCAGCCGTCGTGGGCGCGCTTGTCCTGGAGGCGGAACGCGGTCGGGAAGTCGGCGACCGGCTCCAGGCCGTCGCACCACAGATGCATCCAGTTGGAGTACGCCCGGTCGATCGGGTCGCGCACGACCGCGATCAGCTTCACGCCCGGAAGCTCCTGGGCGATCCGCCGCTGGGCGCTGGTGGAGTAGAGGTAGAAAGGCGTGCTCTCGCCCCTGATCGCGTGCGCGGGGGCGACTTCAAAGAGCCGGTCGTAGTCCGTACGCCGCCAGACCCACTCCTTCTGGGAGTGCTTGTCGCCCGGCCCGCGCCAGTGCGGCGGGGGAGCGTCGTCGCAGAGCCAGTACTTCGGCTCCTTCGGGGTCGTGGCGAACACCTGCGGATGCTGCGCCAGCGCAGAGTGCAGGGCGGTGGTCCCAGCCTTCGGGGCCCCGATGATCAAGAAGTCCGGTTGTGGCCGGCGTCGCTCCATGGACACCCTCCTCGCATAAGTTGATCAAAACAGTCTACTTAAGCGAGAACGCGATCCGGAAGGCCATCTCTTAGGCTGATCCTCGTGGCTGACCTCAACATCCCGCCGGCGCCGGCGATCCCGGGCGCGAAGCACCTCCACTCCGGCAAGGTGCGCGACCTCTACGTGCTCGAGGAGGGTCCGTACGCGGGCCAGCTCCTGATGGTCGCCAGTGACCGCATCTCGGCCTTCGACCACGTCTTCGACACGGTCATCCCGGACAAGGGTGAGATCCTCACCAAGCTCTCGCTGTGGTGGTTCGAGCAGTTCGAGGACCTGGTGCCGACCCATGTGCTCTCGACCGACGTCCCCGAGTCGGTGGCCGGTCGGGCGGTGGTCGCGCAGAAGCTCCACATGCTGCCCGTCGAGTGCGTCGCGCGCGGCTACCTGACCGGCTCGGGCCTGCGGGAGTACGAGACCACCGGCGAGGTCTGCGGCATCCGACTGCCGGCGGGCCTGGTCGACGGCTCCCGGCTGACCCCGCCGATCTTCACCCCGGCGACCAAGGCGGAGCTCGGCGACCACGACGAGAACGTCACCTACGAGTACGTCTCGAAGCTGATCGGCGAGGACGACGCCGCCGCGGTGCGCCGGCTGACCCTGGCGGTCTACCAGCGCGCCGACGAGATCGCCCGCGGCTGCGGCCTCATCCTGGCCGACACGAAGTTCGAGTTCGGCGTACGTCAGGACGACCTGGGCATCCGCACGATCGTGCTCGCCGACGAGGTGCTCACCCCGGACTCGTCGCGCTACTGGGACGCGAGCCAGTGGCACCCCGGCAGCGCGATCCCCAGCTTCGACAAGGACGTCATCCGTCGCTGGCTGCTCTCGCCCGAGTCCGGCTGGGACCGCGCCGCCGGTGGTCCGCCGCCGGAGCTGCCCGCGGAGATCGTCGAGCGGACGAGGGCGAAGTACGTCGAGGCGTACGAGAAGCTCACCGGCCACCGCTTCTGAGCGGTTTCTGGGCGGTCCAGGTAAAGGTTCGATGACACGTGTCGCACTAAATCGTGACCTGGTTCACGGAGAAGGCTACGCGCGGGTAAGTTGTGACGCGTAACACGCACATAACTGGAGGCCACGTGTCCACGTACAACCTTGCTTCGCTGCTGGAAGACTCCACGGCGAACTATCCCGAGCGCACTGCGATCGTCATGGGCGACACCCGTCTGAGCTACGCCCAGATCAACGGCGCCGCGAACCAGGTCGCGAACCTGCTGGCGAGCAAGGGCATCGGCGCAGGCGACCGGGTTGCCCTGATGAGCCCGAACCTGCCCTACTTCACGATGATCTACTTCGGCATCCTCAAGGCCGGTGCCACCGTCGTACCTCTCAACGTGCTCCTCAAGGGCCGCGAGGTGGCCTACCATCTCAAGGACTCCGACGCGAAGGCCCTCTTCGCGTTCCAGGGCACGCCCGAGCTGGCCATCGGAGCCGAGGCGCACGCCGGTGCGCAGGAGGCCGGTGTCGAGGACTTCTTCCTGATCACCGCCGACCCGGCCGCTCCGTCGCCGATCGAGGGCGTCACCACGCTCGGCCAGGGCATCGGGACCCAGCCGCCCACCTTCGAGACGGTGGCGACCGACGAGGACGACACCGCTGTCATCCTCTACACCTCCGGGACCACCGGGCAGCCCAAGGGCGCCGAGCTGCGCCACCGCAACATGCGCGACAACGCGATGGCGGGTGCTGACCTCTTCGCCGCCGACGCCGAGCGGCCGGACACCTACCTCGCGGTGCTGCCGATGTTCCACGCCTTCGGCCAGTCCGTCGTGCAGAACGGTGCCTTCGCCTTCGGTGGCACCGTCGTGCTGCTGCCGCGCTTCGACGCCGCGGCCGCGCTGGCGACCATGATCAAGGAGAAGGTCACCTTCTTCGCGGGCGTCCCGACGATGTACTGGGGCCTCCTCGGCGCCCTCTCCGACGACGTCGACGTCGCCACCCTCGCCGAGAACCTCCGGCTCGCCGTCGCCGGCGGTTCCGCGCTCCCGGTCGAGATCCACAAGGAGTTCGAGAAGCGCTTCGGGGTCTCCATCCTCGAGGGCTACGGCCTCTCCGAGACCTCGCCGGTGGCGTCGTTCTCGGTCTACGGCCAGCCGGTGCGTCCCGGCTCGATCGGTGTCCCGATCCCCGGCGTCGAGATGAAGCTCATCGACCCCGCGTCCTGGGACGAGGTCGACTGGACTCCCGACACCATCGGCGAGATCGCGATCAAGGGCCACGCCATCTTCAAGGGCTACTACAACCGCCCCGAGGCGACCGCCGAGGTCCTCACCGAGGACGGCTGGTTCCGCTCCGGCGACCTCGCGAAGCGCGACGAGGACGGCTGGTACTACATCGTCGACCGCGCCAAGGAGCTCATCATCCGCGGCGGCTTCAACGTCTACCCGCGCGAGATCGAAGAGGTCCTGCTCACCCACCCTGCGGTCTCGCTGGCCGCCGTCATCGGCGTCCCGCACGACTCCCACGGCGAGGAGATCAAGGCCGTCCTCGTGCTCAAGCCCGGCGCCTCCGCGACCCCCGAGGAGATCGTCGACTGGGCCAAGGAGCAGATGGCGGCCTACAAGTACCCGCGCATCGTCGAGATCGTCGACGCCCTGCCGATGACCGCCACCGGCAAGATCCTCAAGCGCGAGCTCAAGTAGTTCTTTTCGTACGCCGGCGGCAGCCGTAGCTCGAAGATCGCAGTCACCAGGTGGCTGCGATCTTCGAGTTTGTGAAGGTCCGATCTGGGGTAGAACGGTTTCGTGAAGCACTCGGGGGACGCGAAGCAACCGTTCGACCAAGACGGCATGGTGCGACTGCGCGATGAGATCCAAGGCGGCGTGATCTCGCGGCGACAGCTGCGCGAGCTGCATGCCCGCGACCATGACATCCGTCGCCTCGTACGCAGCCGTGAGGTCGCGGTGATCCACCCAGGCGTCTACGTCAATCACACCGGCAACCCGACCTGGGGGCAGCGAGCCTGGGCGGCGGTGCTGGTGTGCTGGCCGGCGGCTCTCACAGGACGCTCGGCGCTGCCGAGTCCCCCGGAGCGAGGTCCGATCGAGGTGATGGTCCCGATGAGCCGCACCGTGCGCGCGCCCGGCGGTGTAGTCATCCGGCGTCGCGCTCGATTCGACGGGTACGTCGACTGGGCCGCCTACCCTCCGCGACAGCTTCTCGCGGAGGCAGCGATCGATGCGGCTGTCGACGCGGGCGATGCTGGGGAAGCGTTCTCGATGCTCGCCGACCTCGTTCAGACCAAGGTCGTGCGGACGTCGGCGCTGCTGGAGGCGCTGCGTCGTCGCCCGAGGATGCGCGACCGTCGCCTTCTCAGAGAGCTTCTCGAGGACCTCAAGGACGGCGCCTGCTCCGTGCTCGAGCGCGAGTACCTCCGCCGCGTCGAGCGCGCCCACGGCCTGCCGGCGGGGGAGCGGCAGGTCGCCGACTCGATCGCGGGGGTATTCGTCGAGCGGGACGTCACCTATGTGGCGTACGGGGTGGTGGTGGAGCTCGACGGCCGCGCATTCCATGGCAGCGCTGCCGCTCGGGACGCCGACCATGCTCGCGACCTCGACGCCGCCGTCACCCGCAACCTTCGGACCGTTCGGCTCACCTACGGGCAGGTGCTCGGTGATCCGTGCCGGACAGCCACCCGAATCGGTGAGCTGCTCGGTCACGGCGGCTGGCCGGGCAAGGTGACACCGTGTATCGACTGTCTGGCCGATCGTGACTAGCTCGAAGATCGCAGTCACCTGGTGGCTGCGATCTTCGAGTCAAGCGGCCGCGCGGTCCGTACGAAACGCGAGCATCTGGCGCGAGGTGGCGCCGACGGCGGCCAGGGCGAGGAGGCAGGTGATGCCACCGCTGACCAGGGCGAACGAGCCCGAGGTCAGCTGGGCGACGGCGCCGCCGCGGAGGTTGCCGACCTCCGGGCCGCCGGCGCCGACGATCATCTCGATGGCGGCAGTGCGGCCGCGCAGGTCGTCGGGGACGGCGAGCTGGATCAGGGTGCCGCGGGTGACCACGCTGACCGAGTCGGCGGCGCCGGCGATCGCGAGGAGAGCGAGGCACAGCCAGGCCGAGGTGGCCAGTCCGACGGCACCGAGGCTGGCGCCCCACACGGCAGCGGCGGCGATGGTGATCACCCCGGGGCGGCTGCGTCTGGTGAACGAGCCCGAGACGAGCGAGGCTGCCACGCCGCCGACCGCGATCGCGGTCAGGAACAGCCCGAGCGTACGCGGGTCGCCGCCGAATCGCTCCTCGTTGATCAGCGGGAACAGGCTCACCGGCATCGCCAGGACGGTGGCTGCGAGATCGACGAGGAGCACGCCGCGTACGACTGGTTGGGTGGCCGCGAAACGCAGCCCTTCGAGGACGCCGCCGCCGTTCGTCCTGGTCACGGGCGCGAGGCGGGGCAGGCCGGCGACGCCGAGGAACCCGACGACGAAGGTGAGGGCGTCGACGGCGTACGCGATCTCCAGACCCGCATAGCCGATGATCAGCCCGCCCAGCGCGGGGCCGAGGAGCATCGACCCCTGGAAGCTCAGCCGGTTGAGCGCGAGCCCCGCGGCGACCTGGGCGGCGGGGAGCAGGCGCGGTATCACTCCCATGCCCGCGGGGGCAGCGATCGAACCGGCGGTGGCCATGAGCGCGACCAGCACGAGTACAGGCCCGAGCGAGGCCGGCGACGTGCCGAGCCAGAGCGCCTGCGCTGTCAGCAGCAGCGCCAGCACGAGCTGGATCAGGTTGGTGGCCATCAGGATCGAGCGCCGGTCCGCCCGGTCGGCCACCGCGCCGCCCCAGAGCCCGGCGACGAGCATCGGGACGAGCTGGGCGAAGGCCACGCTGCCGGACCAGAACGGGCTGTGCGTCGTCTCCCAGACCTGGAACATCACCGCGACGACCGAGATCTGCCCACCGAGCGCCGAGACCGCCCGCCCGATGAAGAAGCGGCGGTAGGCCTGAGACGTACGCAACGGCGTGATGTCGATCAGCAGGTGGCGCACGAGGTGACACGGTAGAGGCGAGGGGCCTGGGTGTGAAACGGATATCCGTCCGTGGGCGCGGTCAACGTCGACGCGACCAAGTGCATGGGTCGAAAACTTTCAGCCACCGGGTGGCTGTGAAGTTCGAGCGTGTGATGGCTTTCGGTCAGGAACGTTTGAGATGTCGCTCGGGGTCCTCGCCCAGCGCACGGAGAGCCGACTCGACCCTGCCGACCTCGTTGAACATGCCCACCGAGTCGTCGGCGGGCAGGAAACGTACGGTCTGGGCTCCATCGCTGATGAATATGCCGAGCGCGGAGGCCTTGCCGTTGCGTTGATAGCCCACCGCGACCTCGGCCTTCGTGCGATCGATCGTCCAGCGTGGGGCGGCGTCCCCACGCGACCAGACCTCGATCGTCTGTGGCAACAGGGCGATCACGAGGGGGCCGCCACCGATGCGCATGCCCCGACGGCTGGCGCCTATGGGGGCGTCGATCTTGGTGTCTGCCGACGCATTTCCGGAGATGACCATCGAACCTGGTCTGGCCTCACTGACCCGCCTAGCGAGCCGCCGCCTCTCGCCGTTGAGTATTGGCATGATCACGGCGACAATCGCGATGACGATGGCGAAGACGATCGCCCAGGTCATGGCGGCCTCGGCACCACCGTCGAGTACTCCGTCGCTGTCCCGCGATCCAACGAGCACGACGACGACGAGCGTGACTCCGGCGACACCCGAGAGCAGCCTTCGCCTCCAGCGGTGCTTGGCAACGTCGAGCTGAGGGGTCGGGTCGGACATGTGGGGGAGCCTCCCGGGTGCGCAGGTGGGTGAGGGATGCTGCCATCTCAGCCCTGGCCGCGTAGTCATTTGGCAAGATTCGACCCAACTCGCACACGAGCCCATCGCCGGAAATCCGCTTCCGGATGACCCGGCGCTTAGACTGCGGCCATGCCTCGCGTTGTCGTTGACGTCATGCCCAAGCCCGAGATTCTCGACCCGCAGGGGAAAGCCGTTCTCGGTGCCCTGCCGCGGCTCGGGTTCACCGGTGTCACCGAGGTCCGTCAGGGCAAGCGGTTCGAGCTGGAGATCCCCGAGATCACCGACGACGCGCTCGCCCAGATCGAGAAGCTCGCCGAGACCTTCTTGGCCAACACGGTGATCGAGAACTTCGTGGTCCGCGTGGAAGAGCCGGCCAAGTGAAGATCGGCGTCATCACTTTCCCTGGCACGCTCGACGACGTCGACGCGCAGCGCGCCGTCCGCGTCGGCGGCAACGAGGCCGTTGCCCTGTGGCACGGCGACCACGACCTGCAGGGCGTCGACGCGGTGATCCTGCCGGGCGGCTTCTCCTACGGCGACTACCTGCGCTGCGGTGCCATCTCCCGCTTCGCCCCGATCATGACCGAGGTCATCGAGGGCGCGCAGAAGGGCCTGCCGGTCCTCGGCATCTGCAACGGCTTCCAGATGCTGGTCGAGTCCCACCTGCTCCCCGGCGGCCTGCTGCGCAACGACCACCTCAAGTTCATCTGCCGCGACCAGAAGCTGCGCATCGAGAACAACTCGACCGCCTGGACCTCTGCCTTCGCCAAGGACCAGGAGATCGTGGTCCCGCTGAAGAACGGCGAGGGACAGTACGTCGCCGACGCCGACACCATCAAGCGGCTCGAGGGCGAGGGTCGGGTCGTCGCGCGCTACCTCGACGTGAACCCCAACGGCTCGGTCAACGACATCGCGGGCATCACCAACGAGGCCGGCAACGTCGTCGGCCTGATGCCGCACCCGGAGCACGCGGTGGAGACCCTCACCGGGTCCGGCATCGACGGCCTCGGCTTCTTCACCTCGCTGGCCGAGAAGGTCCTGGCCCGCTGACCGACCACGGGTGACCGGGCTGGACCGAGGCGATCAGCTCGTCCCAGGCTCTGCTCGCAGCGAGAGTGAGCGCGCCGGTCAGGACGGCACGGTCGGCCGGGACCAGCAGCGCGAGCTCCGGCGGGACCAGCGTGAACCGCGGCAGGTGCAGGCGTAGCTGGTCGACCAGGAACTCGCCGGCATTGGCGATGCCGCCGGTGAGGACCACGACGTCCGGGTCGATCGCCAGGAAGACCGGGGCCAGCCGCTCCACCATCTTCGTGGCCACCGCCGACACCGCTGTGAGGGCCGCCGGGTCACCCTCTGCGGCTGCGGCGAAGACCTGCTGGGCCGTGAGGGAACGGTCGGCAGGCAGCGCCCCGCCAGGGTGCTTGGCGGCCTCCACCCTGGCCAGCTCGGCGATCCCGGCGCCGCCCAGGGCGTGCTCCAGCGGGCCTCGGCCGTGCTCGTCGAACTGAACGCCGTCGGCGGAGACCGGGATCAGACCGACCTCGCCGGCGGCTCGGTGCGCCCCGCGATGGAGGGAGCCATCGATCACCACTCCGGCCCCCAGTCGCTCGCCCCAGTGGATGACGACCAACGTACGGCCCGGGTGCGCGGCGCTTGCCGCGATGGCGGCTAGGTTGGCGTCGTTCTCCACCAGCAGCCGTGACGGGAACCGACGGGCGAGGTCGGTGAACAGGCCGGCCTCGGTGTTTCCGGGGGCCGACGGCGCCATCGTCACCCTGCTCAGCTCCGGCCCGACGACGCCGGGCGAGCCGGCGACCACCGCCCCGATCCGGTCGGGTGGCAGGTCTGCGGTCCGGAGGGCGCCGTCGACCAGCGTGCTGACCTGACGTCGGACGGCGGCCGGATCGGAGCCAGATGGCACCTCGATCGCCTCGTCCGCGAGCGTCTCGCCCTGGACGTTGGCGATGGATGCCGCGACTCGGTGGGGTCCGATGTCCAGACCGAGCACCGGCAGCAGGCCTTTGCGCAGAACGTACCGGGTGGCGGGACGGCCGGCCCCGGACGGCTCCGCGGGTGCCAGCGGCTCGACTACGGCGGCGGAGGCCAGCTCGTCGATCGCCTGGGAGACGGTCGGCCGGGTCAACCGGGTGTCGGTCGCGAGCTCGGTGATGCGTGCTCCGTCCGCCCCGGCGGCGCGGACGCCTTCCAGGACCGCGGTCGTGTTGAGCCGCCGCAGGACGCGGTTTCCGCTCGACTCTCCCTTCACAGCCTGCCCCGGATTCTGTCCATGACGACCAAGTTACCGGCTCGCCCGCCTCTGCTTGCATCTCTCAAAACCCTTGACCGGCGCGACGTCCGGGAGGACTATGAGGCACATTACGAAAAGGTTCTTCATAATTTGGGAGGCGCGATGCCGAAACGCCAGCGACGCAGTCAACTGGCTCACCTGATCGTGGCGATGCTGCTCGGGCTGATCGCCGCCACCATGCCGACCATCGCCGCGTCGGCCGACCCGACGGAGCCTGTGTCCGAGGAGCCGTCGGAGGCCTTCGCGGGCCCGGCTGCCACGCGCCCGGCCCGCGAGGCTCTCGTCAGAATTCTCGGCCACCGGCACGCGGCCCGATTCGATCTGTCGGTGAACCAGGGTGGCAGCGACCGCTATCGAGTCAGCGCCCGCGGGAGCCGGATCGTGGTGGAGGGGACGAACGTCCCAGCAGTCCTGATGGGCGTCAACGCCTACCTGAAGAAGGTCGCCAAGGCGGACGTCTCCTGGACCGGGACCCAGGTGCAGGTCAAGGGCTCCCTGCCGGTGCCTTCGGAGCCGATCGAAGCCACCTCTCTGGTGGCGCACCGGTTGTCCGGCAACGACACCGAGGACGGCTACTCCGGCCCGTTCCGCACCTTCGAGGACTGGCGTGACCTCGTCGACATCAACGCCATGCACGGCGTCAACGAGATGTTCCTCCCGGTCGGCTCCGAGATGGTCTACTACCGGCTGCTGCAGGACTACGGCTACTCCGAGGCCGAGGCGCGTGCCTGGATCCCGTCACCGGTCTATCAGCAGTGGTGGCTGATGCAGAACATGTGGAACTTCACCGAGCCGGTCACCCCCGAGCTCCTCGAGAAGCGTGCCGACCTCGGCCGGCGTATCGCCGACTACATGCGTTCGATGGGCATCACGCCGGTGCTCCCGGGCTACTTCGGCACCGTCCCGACCGACTTCGAGGTCCGCAACCCCGACGCCGTCACCGTCTCGCAGGGCACCTGGTCCGGCCTGCGACGGCCGGACTGGCTGGCCCCCACCCACGAGCTCTTCGGCCAGGTGGCCGACCGTTTCTACGAGATCCAGGACGACGTCCTCGGAGCGTCGACGATGTACAAGATGGACCTGCTGCACGAGGGTGGGACCCCCGGGTCCATCCCGGTCGGCAAGGCGTCCGCGGCCGTCCAGGACGCCCTGGACGCGGCGCACCCGGGCGCGACCTGGGTCGCGCTCGGCTGGCAGAGCAACCCGCGGCCGGAGACCCTCGACGCGATCGACCGCGGCCGGATGCTCATCGTGGACGGGCTGTCGGACCGCAACCTCGACCCACAGCGTGAGACCCAGTGGAAGGGCACGCCGTACGCCTTCGGCTCGATCTGGAACTTCGGTGGCAACTCGACCGTCGGCGCACCGATCAAGGCCTGGAACGAACGGTTCTGGGACTTCCGGTCCCGGCCGAACAGCGCGCTGAACGGCATCGCCATCCTCCCCGAGGCCAGCTACAACAATGCCGTCGCGATGGAGTTCCTCGCCGAGCTGCCCTGGCAGACCGGCCCGGTCGACCTGGACGCCTGGTTCGCCGAGTACGCCGACGCCCGCTACGGCGCGACCGACCCGGCCGCCCGCGCGGCCTGGAAGACCCTGCAGGACACGGCCTACTCGATCCCGCCGAACAACAACCGTTCGGCAGGCACCAGCGGCCTCTTCGCGGCCGTACCGGCGCTGACGGCCACCAGGGCCAGCAATTACACCGCCCCCGGGAACCGCTACGACCCGACGGACTTCGCGGCAGCGCTCCCGTCGCTCCTGAAGGTGAGGTCGTCGCTGCGCGCCAGCGACACCTATCGCCACGACCTCGCCGAGATCGCCCGGCAGGTGGTCACCGAATACACCCACCCCTTGCTGGTCCAGATCCGACAGGCGTACGCCGAGCGTGACATCGCCGAGTTCGACCGGCTCACCGACGCGTGGATCGAGGCGATCGACACCGCCGACCGGATCAGTGCCACCCGTGCCGATCAGATGGTCGGCCCCTGGCTGGCGAAGGCTCGCGCCTTCGCCTCCTCACCTGAGGAGGCCACCGCCCTCGAGCACGATGCCCGCCGCGTCCTCACCTCGTGGACCCTGACGCTCTCGCTGACCGACTACGCCTACCGCGACTGGTCCGGCCTGCTCGACAGCTATTACGCACCCCGCTGGGAACGCTACTTCGACTCGCTGCGCGACTCCCTGCGCACGGGCGAGGAGCCGGCGGCGATCGACTGGCTGAAGGTCGCCGACGAATGGTCACGGGCGACGGATCCCTACCCGACCGAGCCGGAGGGCGACACGTACGCCGAAGCCGCTCGGGCCCTGGAACAGCTGTCGGCCGCGGACTTCGGCGCGGCGGTATCGCTCCGTCCGACCGGGACGATCGGCGAGGACCCTGGCACGGTCGCCCTGACCGTGGTCAACAACAACCCGTTCGCCGCGCTGGAGAACCTGTCCGCCCACGTCACCGCACCAGACGGCATCGTGACCACCGCGACCGGTGAGCTGCCGTCCCGGATCGAGCCCGGTGGCTCGGCGACGGTGAGCTGGACCGTGGCCGCGGGCAGTGGCCTGCCGTCGGAGGCCACCGAGGCCGCGATCGGTGTCGAGGTGACGTACGACCAGCAGGCCGGGACGAAGCAGAAGACGGCCCGTGCGGTGCTGCCGGTCGACAGACCCGGCCGGATCCAGCTCAGCGACGTGCCGTTCTCCTCCTCGCGCAACCACGACGGGGAGCAACCGGTCGCCCGCGACACGGTGACCCCGGCGACCCCGTCCGGCAACGGCGCGCCGATCCTGCTCGACGGCACCGCCTACTCGAAGGGTCTGGGCACCAACGCCGCAGGCGAGGTTCGGTTCGAGCTGGGGCAGGGGTGTCAGCGGTTCACCACCCTCGTCGGCATCGACGATGCGATGAACCATGCCGCCGACGGCGACGTGGTCGTCGAGGTGTGGGGCGACGGCCGCCGGATCCGCACCACGCCGGTGCTGCGCAGCGGGCTGGCCACCACCAGCACCGAGGCGATCCGCCTCGACGTCGACATCACCGGGGTACGTCAGCTGCGGATCGTGATCGATCGGGCCGACGGCAACCGGTCCTTCGACGCGGCCTCGTTCGGGCTACCGACCCTGACCTGCTCCGGCACGATTCCGACGCCGCTCAGCGAGGGCAAGCCGGCCACCGCATCCAGCAGCGAAGGTGCTGCGGCGCCGGCCCGGGCGGTCGACGCCAAGCTGCACACCAACTGGCTGTGCAACCCGGCACAGTGCGCCGGCAAGCCGGCGTGGTTGCAGGTCGATCTCGGTGCCGAACGTGAGGTCTCCGGGATCAGGGTGACGCCCTACTACGCGGACCGGCGGTCCTACCGCTACACCGTGGAAGGCAGCGTCGACGGCATCACCTTCACGCCGATCGCCGCCAAGACCGTCGACTCTCCGCAGACAGATGTGGGGGACTGGTATCCGGTGAGCGGCAGCTTCCGCTACGTCCGGGTGGCCGGCACGGGCAACACCAGCAACGTCTACACCCTGCACCTGCAGGAGCTGGCGGTCTACGGCAGCTGACCCGGCACACGATATGGCCCCGGTTCGCGACCGCGAGCCGGGGCCGCCCGTGTCTGTCTCACGGGTCGAGACGATCGCGCCGTATGTGTGTAGGAGCGCCTCGGGCGGGAAGAACGACTGTGGAGACAGGAGATCCGGATGTCATCTCAGATCAACGTACGTCCCGACGAGCTGGTCAGGGTCGCGGATCGTTGCATCGACTGGGCCATGGACCTGACCGGAGCGACGGCCGACAACGCCGGTGCTCTCGAGGTCGCCACGGGCGATGCCGGCAACACCCAGGGCGGCTTCGACACGATGGCGGCCCACGGTCCGCTGGTCGAGGCCGCTTCCAGCGCGCTCGAGTCCTTCGCGGCGGTCTTCGAAGCCGACGCCGATGCCCTCATGCTGTGTGCGTTCGACATCTCCTCGACCGACGAGGAGATCGCCAAGGCCGCCGAGTCGAGCACGTCGCTGGAACCGGGGCCGACGCCGCGTCCGCCGGAGCCTTCCCCCGGCCCGACCCAGCCGCCTGAACCGTCCCCGTCGCCGAGCCCGTCGCCCGGCCCGTCCCCGACGCCGCCCCCGCGCTGAGGAGTATCGAGATGTCCGAAGGCACCTGGAAGCTGTGGGACGACGCAGCCTCGATCGATGCGGCGTCCGCCGCGTGGACCAAGATCGGCGCGAAGATCGAGTCGGTCACCGAGTCGTTCATCAGCGGCTCGAAGAACGTGGTCGCCGACTGGGAAGGTCAGTCGGCGGAGTCGTACGAGGCTCATCGCAAGCGGCTGCTGACCGATCTGGACAAGGCCCAGGATCTTGCCGAGAAGGCGGCCTCGGCGATGGCACAGATCGCCGGGACGGTGCGAATCGCCCAGGGCCACCTCGACCAGTCATGGGCGACCGTGGCCCACATCCCGCACCAGGGCAGCCCCTCGGGCGACATCCGCTTCCAGCCGGATGACGAGGCCGACAGCAAGCTCGTCACCGATGCGATCGCCAGAGCCTCCGAGGTCCGGAGCGGTCTCGACCGCGACCTCGCCGCGGACCGGCAGGTGCTGGTCGACACCACCGCCACCTGGCAGGCGCTGTCGCGCAGCATGGCGGCCGTCGCCGAGTCCGGGCAGGACCCGTTCCACGTCCCCGCCGACGTCGACTCGGTCGGCATGATCAACGTCGACGGGAAGACCTACATCAACACCGGCAGCGGCGACGACACGGTCACGGTCGGGACCAACCCGTTGACCGGCGAACCGGTGGTCATCGTCAACGGCACGATGTATGACGTGCCGCCCGGGAACGAGATCGTCATCCGTGCAGGCGAGGGCAACGACCAGATCAACGTGCCGTCCGGTTCCACGGTCGATGTCACGCTGCTGGGCGGCCGGGGCAACGACCAGATCCGCAGCGGCGGGGGCGAGGACCGGATCCTCGGGGGCCAGGACAGCGACAAGATCTTCGCGGGTGACGGCGACGACCAGGTGTCCGGCGGCACCGGCCGTGACTACCTCGACGGGCAAGGCGGCGATGACCTGGCCACTGGCGCTGCGGGTGATGACACCGTCTACGGCCTGGGCGGAGACGACCGGATCGCAGGCGGTCGCGGGCGTGACTATCTCGAGGGTGCGGATGGTGACGACGTACTCCTCGGTGGTGAGGGCGACGACATCGCCTCCGGTGGTGACGACGACGACCAGATCCATGGCGGCGACGGCGACGACGTGACGTACGCCGGGCGAGGCACGGACACCACCTACGGGGGTTCCGGCGACGACAAGTCCCACAGCGAGTCGGGTGACGATGCCGAGGGCGTCGAGCAGCGCGTGACGGTTGAGATCAAGGCGGTGCCCGACTGGATCAAGATCGAGGGCTCGCCGGAGTTCGTCGAGCGGGTCAGGGCCGATCTCGAGATGCTCGCGGCTTCGCCAAACGGCGCGAAGATGTTCGAGAACTACCAATACAACCGTGACAACTCCGGCTTCCTCGGCGCCGGCAAGGAGGGTCTGACGATCACGGAGTACACCGGCGACAACAACACGGCCAGCAACGGTGCCTTCGGTGGCAACGAGATCGAGTACAACCCGAGTCGAGACCACTCCACCGACGACCGTCCGCCGGTGGTGGGCCTCTTCCACGAGATGGCCCACGTGTATGACTACATGAACGACACCTACCGGGGTGACGAATACACCGGCGACGACTCGGTGGACGCGAACAGCGACATCAAGGAGGCCGAGCGCCAGGCGGCCGGGTTGCCGATCGACCACGACGACGATCCCAGCACCCCCGAGATCATCGACCCCGACCACCCGGTCGAATACACCGAGAACGGCCTGCGAGAGGAGCTGGGATGGGACGAGCGCGAGCACTATCGCGGGTGATGGGCGCGGCGGTCCTGGTCGCGGCCGGAGCGGCCCTGGCGGGGTGCTCCGACCTGGCGTCGGACGAACGGCCCACCGGTGAGGCACCTGCCCCCGACGCCGAGTTCGAGGTCTCGGTCGAACCGACCGCGTCCCAGGTGACGGTGCACTACACGCTGACCAACAGGACCGACAGGCCCCTGCGGGTGATCGACAAGCCCGCGGTGGCCGCCGGAGCCGGGGTGCGCTATCGAAACGACGTCGCCTACGCGACCGGCGACGGTGAGGGCGGTGTGATGCTCTCGCAGGCGTTGTTCGGCATGCCCGATGTCGACGTCGAGTTCGAGTCGATCCCGCGGGTCGGGATCACCGACCTGGCCGCGGGGGAGACCCTGGAGGCCGACGTGGTCGTCCCGCGGCCGATCGCCTGGAACCACCCCTGGGGCGATCTCGGCGAGGACGAGATCGAGCTGCCGGAGGATCCGGAGTCGATCAGGTTCTGTCTCGGCGTGGTCTCGCCGCCGTTCCCCGAGGCGATGCTCGCGGAGGCGGAGGACGACGGGGTCACGACGGTCACCCACGCGAGCGCGGACCAGCACCTGTTCTGCTCCGACCCGGCCACGCTGTGAGGCCGTGCCGGAGCAGAATCGGCTGCGTGGTCAGTCGACCTCGACCGCTGCCCGCCCGGTGACGTACGAACGGCCTCGGGAGGGTCGCCGGAGCACCACGGTGAGCGAGGCGATGATCCCGAGCGAGCCGAGAGCGGCCGCGGCGTAGAACGCTTCGCGCATCCCCGGGACGGCTTCGCCGGGGGTGCCGTTGGCGACGTAGACCGAGGCGATCACGGCGAGGCCGATGGCGCCACCGAGCTGCTGCATCGTCTGCACCAGACCCGAGGCCGTGCCCGCGTGGGCGGCGTCGACACCTTCCAGGCCGAGGGCCGTGGTGGAGGTGAAGACGAGCGAGGCGAAGGCGCCGTTGAGGAGGAACGGGGCCAGTACGGCGCCGGCATACGTGCTGGTCTCGGTGAGCGTGCTCAGCCACAGGAAGGACGCCGTGAGACCGGTGGCGCCGAGGAGCAGCACCCGTGTCATCCCGATCCGGGCCGCGATGCGGGGCGCCACCCGGGACATCGCGAAGATCATCAGGGTGAGCGGCAGGAACGCCAGGCCGGAGGCGAGCGGGCCCATGCCCAGCGCGCCCTGCAGGTAGATCACGGTCAGGTAGAACGTCGAGAACTGCGCTCCGACCAATCCGACTGCGGCGATGAAGGCGGCGACCCGGCGGTGGCTGTTGAAGAGGTGGAGCTGCAGCAGCGGATGGGCGACCCGGCGCTCGGTGAGCACGAGGGCGACCAGCAGGAGCAGGCCGACGGCGATGCCGCCGAGCGTGCGCGCCGAGGTCCAGCCGTGCTCCGGGGCGCCGATCAGCGACCAGACGATCGCGGCGGCGCCGCCGGTGGCCGTCACCGCGCCCACGATGTCGAAGCGCCCCGGTCGCGGAGCTGTCTCGGCGACGAGACGGCCGACGAGGGCGAGCACGACGAGCCCGATCGGTACGTTGATGAACAAGGTCCAACGCCACGACGCGATGTCGGTCAGGATGCCGCCGAGGATCAGACCGATCGAGGCGCCGCTGGAGGAGACGGCGGCGAAGAGCGCGATCGCCTTGGCGCGGCCGGCCTCGTCCTTGGCGGACGTGGTCAGCAGCGCGAGCACCTGAGGGGCGGCGATCGCGGCCCCGAAGCCCTGCAGGGCGCGGGCGATGACCAGCAGGTCGTCGGTCGGCGCGAGACCGCCGGCCAGGGAGAAGAGAGTGAACACGGCGAGACCGGCCACGAACGTACGCCGCCTGCCGAAGACGTCGCCAAGGCGACCGCCGAGCAGCAGCAGGCCGCCGAAGGCGAGGGAGTAGCCGTTGAGCACCCAGGTCAGTGCCGCGGGGGTGAACTCGAGGTCGTCGGCGATCTGGGGGAGTGCGACGTTCACGACGGCCGAGTCGAGCACGATCATCAGCTGGGCGATCAGGACCAGGGCGATCCCGGCGCCGCCGGCCGCAGTGGCGGCGGGTGGCTTGGGTGGTGCCACGGTGGATGTCATTCGAGAGCTCCTGTTGGAGACGGAGGAGGAGTACAGTGAAACGGAGTAAGTCTCCGCTTGATGATGACATTAACGGAGGGTGCCTCCGGTTAGCAATGCCTTTTTGGATGCGCGCAGTGCCGATGTGGCGGGGCCTGCTGTTAGCCTGAGGCGCCCGCAGCGAGGCGGGAGCCACTGAGGAGGTCCGGATGAGAGCCGACGCGCAGCGCAATCGCGACCGGCTGATCGAGGTCGCCCACGAGGTCTTCAGGGAGCGCGGTCTCGACGCGCCCCTGGACGAGGTCGCCCGACGTGCCGGCGTCGGTCCAGGCACCCTCTACCGTCACTTCCCCACCCGCGAGGCGCTCCATGAGGCGATCATGGCGACCTGGATCGAGGAGGTCGCCGGCCAGGTCGAGAAGGCCATGGCGACCGAGGGCGGCTGCCGGGAGAAGCTGCTCGCCTGGTTCGAGGAGTACGTCGCCCTGCTGACCCGTCACCAGGGCGCCGCCGCCAAGATCACGGCCTCCCTGGGCTGTCAGGACTCCCCGCTGCGCACCAAGTGCCAGACCTACGCCGACGCCAACGAGAGCGTGCTGGCCGAGATGGCCGACAACGGCGTGCTGCGTGAGGGCGTCGACAACCTCGACGTCTGCCGCCTCCTCGGCGGTGTCGCGACCATGGCCGACCAGTCCTCGCTCGCCCCCGAAGACGTACGTCCCATGCTCGACGTCATCGCCAACGGCGTGCTCAAGGCCTGACTCTCCGGCGGTGGGGCACACTGGGGGCATGTCCTTCAACTCGCCGGTCCGCAACCCGCAGAACCCGCTGAAGCTGGAGTTTCCGCAGTCGCTCGCGACCTATGACGACTACTCGGCCGCACAGAAGACGGTCGACTTCCTCGCCGACCACGAGTTCCCGGTCGAGAACTGCATGATCGTCGGCACCGAGCTGAAGCAGATCGAGCGGATCACCGGCCGACTCACGTGGAGCAAGGTCGCCCTCGCCGGCATCCTCTCCGGCGCCTGGCTCGGTGTCTTCGTCGGCCTGATCATGTCGCTCTTCGGCGACGACAACTTCCTGTTCATCCTGCTGTCGACGATGCTCCTCGGCGTCGTCTTCGGCCTCGTCTGGTCGCTGATCGGTTACGCCGCCACCCGCGGCGCCCGTGACTTCTCGAGCGTCAAGGTCATCGTGCCGACCAAGTACGAGGTTCTCGTCGAGCACAAGGTCGCTGCTCGCGCCCGCGAGCTCCTCGCCGACCTCCCGGGTGCGCTCCCCAACCCCTTCTCCTGACGACCACCTGCTGGGTTGTGAAGCTGAGAGTGACCTATAGGCCACTCTCAGCTTCACAACCCCGGGCTCAGCGGCCGTGCGCCAGGTCGTACCAGGTGACCTCGGTGGCCATTCCGGTCGGGGTCCGGCCGAGGCGCTTCTGGTAGGCGACGAGGGCGACGTGGGTATTCCAGTCGAGGACGCCGGTGACCTTCGCGCGCTCGGGTGCGGAGGTGGCGTTGAGGGCACGCTGCAGGTCGCGGACCCGTTCGCCGGCGGATCCGCGCTTGAGGAGCGGTCGGCTGTTGGCCGCCCACAGCGTCTTCCAGGCAGCCCGGGTCCAGGTCTTTCGCACCGCCAGCCCGTGCGAGCGCTGCCAGGCGTTGATCGACCTGACCAGGCCTGCGTCGTACGTCCCGTCGATGGCGCCGTCGAAGCCCCCACGCTCGCGGAGCATGCACTCGAGCGCCTTCGTGTAGATCGGCGACGGGGTGTAGGAGCTGGTGCGCGGCTTCAGGTCGGGATAGCTGGTGAAGCTGACCGGAACGCCGCCGCAGTGGGTGACCGGACGGGCGGAGGAGCCTCGGCCGAGGTCGACATAGTTGGAGTCGATCTCGATGGTGGTGCCGCCGTGGGTCTCCTTGTGCGGGCCGCGGTACTGCTTGACCCGCCGGTGCGGGTTCCAGGGCGTGTCGGGGATGTACTTGGTCGAGGTGCCGGCGCGACCGTCCCAGTCGGCGATCCACAGGTCCGCGGGGTAGACGAAGCCGCGGGGCTGGGCCTTCCAGACGGCGTACATCGCCTTGATCCCGGACGCTGCGCTCGAGTACATCGCGGGGCGGTAGCCGAGCTTCTTGATCCGGTGGCTCCAAGCCGAGACGAACCACATCGCCGACTCGCGGCAGCTCTCGTTGCCGATGTCGAAGCCCTCGAGGTCGTAGAACATCGTGCTCCCGGCGGCGATGCCGTAGCGCTTGGCGGCGTCCACGGTCGCGTTGGCCTGGCTGAGACCCTGGCGCTTGGCAGCGGCGTACTGGTTGGACCGGTTCGCGCTGATCCGCGGGTCGTCGCGGTAGCGCGGGAAGCTCGGGTTGCACGACGCCTGCGGCCCGAGCGTGATCGGCAGCAGCCGCCAACCGCGGGCCTGCTGCTTGCGCACCCAGGTCGCGCTGAGGTTGGTCTGGTTGCGGCAGCCGCGTGAGTTGCCGGCGATGTAGATGCCGACCGCGCCGAAGTTGGAGTGCTTCCACCAGCGGTCCATCGCCGTCTGCGACGGCGCCTGGCACTGGTCGAAGCCGAAGCCGGTGAAGTTGCCCGGCGTGACTGGGTTCGCGGCGGCCGCGGGGCTGGGTGCAGCGAGCCCCGCGACCCCGACGACGCCGGAGATCAAACCGATTCCCAGTGCCCGTCTGACGTACCTGAACCTAGTGAATGCCCCCATAGTTTCGTCACGGTAGTCACAACAGTCACAGCAACACCAGAGGACTCGCCTGGTCGCCGCTGTTTGGTTGTCCTGACATCAGGTCGACCAGACCTACGTCAGGAGTATGCAAGCAACGTCTCATCGATCCTCTCCCAGGCCGTACGGAGCTCCGCCAGGTCCTCGGGCCGTCTCCGGGCCAGGTCGGCCTGCTCACGTACGTCCTCGCTCAGGTCGTAGAGATGGTCGGTGCCGTCGAGCTGCAGATACTTGAGCGAACCGCGGCGCAGCGCACGCTCTCCGCGCATGCGCCAGAAGAGGTCCTGGGTCTCGCGCGGTCGGCCGCCGAAGAGGAGCGGAACCACGCTGGTGCCGTCGAGCGGATAGTCCGGCGACGGCGTCGCGCCGGCGAGCTCCAGGAAGGTCGCGGTCCAGTCGGTGGTGACCACCGGCTCGTCGCTGACCTGGCGACCGCGCAGGGTGCCGGGCCAGCTCAGGATGGTGGGCACCCGGATGCCACCCTCGTTGAGGCCCGATTTGGCGCCGGTGAACGGCCATACGTTGGAGAACCGCTCGCCGCCGTTGTCGCTGGCGAAGAAGACGACGGTGTCGCGGAGCTGGCCGGTGCGCTCGAGGGCCTTGATGACCTGGCCGATCGACTGGTCGAGGTCCTCGACCATGGTCTTGTACGTCGCCAGCGAGCCGCCGTCATTGTGGAAGAGCACGCCCTTCTCCCCGCCCTCGATCCGGGCGGTCAGCTCGTCGCTCACCGCCTTGTCGTCGGGCCCCTCCCAGGGCCAGTGCGGCGTGGTGAAGTTGAGGTTCAGGAGCCAGGGAGCGTCGTGGTCGCGCTCGATGAAGCCGACGGCCTTCTCGGTGACGATCTCGGTGTAGTAGCGAAGGTCCTCGACCTCCACCTCGTCCTCGTAGAGGTCGTGGTCGCCGTTGTGGTTGATCTTCGAGAAGTAGTCGAGGCCGCCGGAGAAGTTGCCGAAGAACTCGTCCCAGCCGACCCGGGTGGGGCTGTACCAGGGCAGGAAGCCGCAGTGCCACTTGCCGAAGAGCGCCGTCGCGTAGCCCTGGTCCTTGAGCAGCGAGGCCAGCGTCGGGTGGTCGAGCGGGATGCCATGCAGCTCGTTGGGCGAGCTGATCGGCTCCGGAAGGCCGCCGGGGAGGCGGCCGGGGTAGCGCCCGGTGTAGAGGCCGAAGCGGGTGGGGGAGCAGACCGAGGAGGCGGAGTACGCATCGGTGAACCGCACCCCTGAGGCCGCGAGCCGGTCCAGGTTTGGCGTCTTGATGTCGGGCGCGCCGTAGGCGGACAGATCCGCCCAACCGAGGTCGTCGCCCAGGATGACCAGGAGGTTGGGCTTGCGCCCGGGCCGGCTGACCTTACGTGGCTTGAACGGCTCTTCGGCGGCGGCGTTGGCGGGAGCAGCGAGGCCGGTCGCGGCCACCGCACCGGCGCCCGTGGCCAGGAGTCGGCGTCGGCTGAGCTTGCTGGGGGAGGTCACTGTCTTGCCTTTCTTTATTGAATAACTAGTAATAGAAGGGTATGAGAATGCCCGGTCCGTGGTCCGGGATCTCGGGTTGCGGACGCGGCAGGGACTTTTGTCCCTGGTTTATTGGCCCTAACCAAAGCCGCGATCTGGCGTTACCTTGGTAAAGGACGGACTGCTAGGGGGTGGGACCTGTGCAGAGAAGACGTGACCGGATCACGCCGGTCCTCTTCGCGATCACCGTCATGCTCGCGCTGGCGGTCGCCGGGATCATCCATCTCGCCCACGGTGGTGAGGTGATCGGTCCGTTCGCGGTCGCCGACCAGGTCAGCTCGACCACCGAGCGGACCAACACCCCCTACGTCTGCTGGGACGGGAACGGGGCTGGATCGCTGACCCGCTGCCCCGACCCGCGGGGCGAGGACGGCATGCAGTGGGTCTTTCCCGGCCATGACGACGCTGCCCGACGCGGCGGGTGCTCCCGCAGCGAGACCGGCGCGCGCGACCCTTCGACAAGCTCAGGACAGCGCCTCTTCGTCGAGTGCTCGATGTCCTGGCGAGGCCACCAGGTCTACCTCCACTACGCCTACTGGGGTGAGTGGCAGACCGGCCGCAAGAAGTACGACGCCGCCGGCTCGGCCCCGCGGATCGAGCAGCGCCCCGACGGAGCGATGTCGCTCTCCTGGCGCCCGCGCCGGCTGCCCACCCCCCACGGCGAAGCCACCTGGGTCACCGCCCAGATGGTCGAGGGCCACGGCTGGAGCGTCGCTGCGTACGCCGGGGATGCCGAGATCGCCCGGGCGGCCCTCGAGGAGTTCGGCGAGATCCGCGACCTGCGGGAGTGGCGTGGGCGGCCCCGATGATCGGACCCAGATCATCGGCCCGGGGTGACGACTCGGGGGATCCGGCACTTCTGACGTAGATTTCTGCCCGTGACCGAGACTTCGTCCGCTGCCGTTGCGTCCGATCTTCCGCTCCTGGACACCGTGCACCACGCTGCCGGTGACCCCGACCGAGAGCAGCCCTGGGCTGAGCTCGGTCTGAAGGAGGACGAGTACGCCGAGATCAGGCGCATCCTCGGCCGCCGGCCGACCGGCGCGGAGCTGGCGATGTACTCGGTGATGTGGTCCGAGCACTGCTCCTACAAGTCCTCCAAGGTCCACCTGAAGCAGTTCGGCGAGATCCCGCAGGAGACCCCGGCCGGCAAGATGCTCGCCGGCATCGGCGAGAACGCGGGCGTGCTCGACGTCGGCCAGGGCTACGCGGTGACCTTCAAGGTCGAGTCGCACAACCACCCGTCCTACGTCGAGCCGCACCAGGGCGCCGCGACCGGCATCGGCGGCATCGTCCGCGACATCCTCGCGATGGGTGCCCGCCCGGTCGCCGTCATGGACCCGCTCCGGTTCGGCCCGCTGGCCGAGGAGGACACCCACCGGGTGCTGCCCGGCATCGTCTCCGGCATCGGTCACTACGGCAACTGCCTGGGCCTGCCCAACATCGGTGGTGAGGCCGTCTTCGACGCCTCCTACCTCGGCAACCCGCTGGTCAACGCGCTCTGCGTCGGCGTGCTGCGGCACGAGGACCTCCACCTCGCCAAGGCGAGCGGTGCCGGCAACCTGGTGATCATGTACGGCGCGCGCACCGGCGGCGACGGCATCGGCGGCGCCTCCATCCTCGCCAGCGTCGAGTTCGACGAGGACGGTCCGGCCAAGCGCCCGAGCGTGCAGGTCGGTGACCCGTTCATGGAGAAGCTGCTGATCGAGTGCACTCTCGAGCTCTTCGCCTCCGGCATCGTGCGCGGCATCCAGGACTTCGGTGCGGCCGGCATCTCGTGCGCCACCTCCGAGCTCGCCGCCGCCGGTGACGGCGGCATGCACGTACACCTCGAGCGGGTGCCGCTGCGCGACTCGACGCTCGCTCCGGAGGAGATCCTGATGAGCGAGTCCCAGGAGCGGATGATGGCGGTCATCGCGCCCGAGGACGAGGCGACCTTCATGGACATCTGCGCCAAGTGGGACGTCGAGGCGGCCGTGATCGGCACCGTGACCGGCGAGGGCCGGCTGCGCGTCGACTGGCACGGCGAGACCATCGTCGACGTCGACCCGACCACCGTCGCCCACGACGGCCCGGTCTACGAGCGCCCCTTCGCCCGCCCGTCGTGGCAGGACGCGCTGCAGGCCGACGTCGCCGAGAAGCTCCCGCGGGCAACCTCCGCCGACGAGCTCCGCGAGACCGTCCTGAAGCTGGTCGCCTCGGAGAACCTGTGCGACAAGTCCTGGATCACCGAGCAGTACGACCGCTACGTGCGCGGCAACACCGTCCTCTCCCAGCCCGCCGACGGCGGCATGATCCGCGTCGACGAGTCGACCAACCTCGGTGTCGCGCTCGCCACCGACGCCAACGGTCGCTTCGCCAAGCTGGACCCGTACGCGGGCGCCCAGCTGGCGCTGTCCGAGTCCTACCGCAACGTGGCCTCGGTCGGCGCCAAGCCGCTGGCCATCTCCGACTGCCTCAACTTCGGCTCCCCGGAGGACCCCGACGTGATGTGGCAGTTCGCTGAGGCCACCCGTGGTCTGAAGGACGCCTGCCTCGAGCTCGGCATCCCGGTCACCGGCGGCAACGTCTCCCTCTACAACCAGACCGGCGAGACCGCGATCCACCCCACGCCGGTGGTCGCGACGCTCGGAGTGATCGAGGACGTCACCACGCGTACGCCTTCGGACTTCCAGGCGGCCGACGAGGTCGTCGTCCTGCTCGGTGAGACCCACGAGGAGCTCTCCGGCTCGGAGTGGGCGCATGTCGTACACGGCCACCTCGGCGGGCTGCCGCCCAAGGTGGACCTGGCGGCCGAGAAGGCGCTGGCCGAGCTGCTGCTGGAGGCGCGTTTCGTCACCTCCGCCCACGACCTCTCCGACGGCGGCCTGATGCAGGCGCTGGCCGAGCCGGCGATGTCGTCGGGGATCGGCGTCTCGGTCACGCTCGCCGGCGACCCGTTCGTCGCGCTCTTCTCGGAGTCGGTCGCCCGTGCCGTCGTCACCGTGAAGGCCACCGACGTCGAGCGGCTCACCTCGCTGGCCGAGCGTCACGGGGTCGCGGCGACGAAGCTCGGCGTGACCGGCGGTTCCGCCTACCAGATCGCCTACGACGGTGGGACCGTCGAGATCCCGCTCGAGGAGCTCACCGGCGTCTGGCGCTCGACTCTGCGGGACGCGCTGGCCTGATCGGTGCGTCGCCGGCGCGGCTTGCGGTGGATGATCCACTCGGCGATCAGCAGGTTCACGACCCAGCTGACCCACGCTGAGGCCGCGGCGGCGCTGGCGAGGGTGGGGTCGTCGGTGCCGAGGTCGGCGCCGTTCATGAGGTCCGGCACGAAGATCATGATCAGGACGGTGCCCCAGAAGCGGTTGGCGATGATCGAGAACGCCATCGCATAGCTGCGGTACATCCATTCGCGGTGGTCCTTGAAGCGACGCTGCCGCGCGGCCCGGTAGCCCTGCACGGTGAACAGCAGGAACAGCACGGCCAGGAAGGTGTTGCCGACCTGCTGGGACGGTCCTGCGGCGGGGAACTGGCTGGTGACCAGCGCCCCCAGGCCGGTGGGGATCGCGGTGACGACATAGGTGCGACCGGTCCAGCGGTGCACCTTCGGATGGTTGGCGCGCAACCACGGCCACAGCTGGAGTACGCCGCAGCAGAGCATCACCGAACCGAAGAAGATGTGCGTCACCAGTGCGGGGTAGAAGGCCGGCCCGCGGTCGGTCTCGACGAGCGACTGTGACGGGTCCAGTCCGACGTACCGCGGCAGCGCCGTCACCAGGAAGATCACCGTCGCGGCGGCCAGCGGGAAGACCCACCACTGGCGCGCCAAAGGTCGTTTCAAAGTGCTCATGAGCCGTCCGATCTAATCGCGTACGTGATTAACAGTTTATAGAGTACGCAGAAGAAAGTGCCGGTCAACCCGTTTCTGGAGGGAGCAGGGCATGATGGAGGTGATGAGTTCCGACCTGATCCCTCGTCTGTGGGGCAAGTCCCCGCCCGGCCGGCGCGGCCCCAAGCCGGCGCTGAGCGCCGCCCAGATCGTCGAGGCCGCGTACGTCATCGCTGATGAGCAGGGTCTTGCTGCCGTCTCGATGGCTCGGGTCGCCGAGGCGCTGGGCTGCTCGCCGATGGCGCTCTATCGGCACGTGAAGAACAAGGACGAGCTGCTCATCCTGCTCGCCGACCGGCTCTGTGCGGAGCTGGTGGAGCCGGCGCGTGACCTGGGCTGGCGCGATGGTCTGGCGGCCTGGATGCGCGCGCAGGTCGACCTGTCTCTGAGTCGGCCGTGGTTCCTCGATCTGCCCCTTGTCGGCACGCTTCCCGGACCGAACCGCCTCGCCTGGATCGATCTCGGGTTCTACTACCTCCGAGAGGTGACGCTGCCCCCGGAGGAGAAGATGGCGATTCTCGGCATCATCTCGCAGTACGCCTTGGGTGAGGCGAGGATCGAGGTCGAGTCTGCCCGGTTCGAGGACAACCCCTATGCGAGGTTCGAGGAGATGCTCGTGACGTACGCGGATCCGGAGCGTTTCCCGAACCTGATGGAGTCGATGGCCGCCTGGCGGCCTGCTGGGCCTGGCGCGGAGTCCGACTCTGACGACCCGTCGGCTTTTGGGCAGAGCCTGCTGATGGCCGGGATCGCGGCCCACATCGAGCGCCACCTCGGACGCAGCACTCCCAAGTAAAGGTAGATACCCTGGCGGGGATGTTCCCCCACCTGCATCGCCCCGTGTCCTATGTCCTCGCTCTGCTGTTGGCTGCTGCCGCGCTGCTCGTCAGCGCTGGTCCGGCGTCCGCGGGGGAGGGCGGAACGATCAAGCGGCTGGCGAACTCCGCTCGTGCCGACGCGGGCCTGGACCCGCTGACGCGCGACTCCGCCCTCGACGGTCTGGCGCGGAAGTGGGCCTACAAGATCGCTGCCGACCGGGCGCTCTCGCACAACCCCGACCTCGCCGAGCAGGTGCCGGAGGGGTGGCAGGGAGTCGGCGAGAACGTCGCCATGGGCTATCGGACTGGCGCGGAGATGCACCGGGGCTGGATGAACTCCGATGGGCACCGGGCCAACATCCTGGGCGACTACACCCACATCGGGATCTCCTTCGTGGAGGTCGACAACACCACCTGGGGCGTCCAGGTCTTCGCCAAGTACCCGCCGGGCGTGCGGCCGACTGAGAAGCCGAAGGCCACCGGTGCGCCGGCGCCGACCGCCCCAGCGGAGACCAAGGCCCCGACTCCCCGGCAGACCGCGAAGCCCAAGAAGTCGGTGACGGCTTCGCCCAGCCCCTCGCGTACGCCCTCAGCGTCCGTTTCCGCGTCGCCGTCGACGTCGCCTTCGGCGTCAGCCTCCGAGTCGGAGTCTTCCTCGGCCCCGCCCGTGGGCGACTCGGAGACGGCGGGCCCGGTGACGTTCACCGACGCCTCGGACGGTCCGACCCCCGCCTCCAGCGGGCTGTTCGGGATCGGCTTTGTCGAGATCGCCGTCGGGCTGCTCGCGCTGTCAGGGCTGGGGCTGCTCATCTCTCTGCTTCTGGCCCGGCGCCGGCGCCGCGAACCGCCCCGGCCTGACATGCAGGGCCCTCGGCACGCCCGGCCCGTCGGGCCGTACCCCGGTGGCGGACCGGTCTATCGGGGCCAGGTCCATCCCGCCGGACCCGGTCCCGGTCACCCCAACCCGGGTTACCCGAACCCTGGTCGCCCCAACCCGGGCGGCCCCAAGCAGTATCCCGGCGACCGCCGCCCCTGGTAGGAACTAGTCGGCGACCGCGGCGGGGACAGGCCGCGGGCTGCCGACGGAGACGCTCCGAGCTGACGGCGTACGCCGGAAGGCGAGGAACGCGACCACGCCCGAGATCGCCATCATCGTGACCGGCAGCCAGAACGCGACCTGCAGCGCCTCGGCGGCCAGTGGCGCGACCGCTGCTCGCTCGGCGGGAGCGAGGGAGCTGAGCGCTCCGATGCCATCGCTGCCCAGTCCGGGAAGGCGGGACGAGAGCGCGGCGGCGAGGAGCACCGAGACGCCGGCGGTGCACAGCGCAGTGGCGACCTGGTTCAACACGTTGATCATCGTCGAGCCGGCGGGGATGGCGCTGTCCTCGAGGTAACGGGTGGCGATGGTCATGGTCGGCAGCATCACGAACCCGGCGCCCGCGGTCGCGACGGCGTGGGTCGTGGCCAGGGCCAGCATGGGTGCGTCCGCGCTCAGCTGGAGCGCCAGGGCGCCGAAGCCCAGGGTGGAGACCACGATCCCCGAGCCGATCACCGGCAGCGGCGGGAAGCGGTCGATGAGCCGGCCGGAGATCTGGATCATGATCCCGGCCGCGATACCGGCGGGAGCCATCAGCAGACCGGCAGTGGTGGCCGACTCGCCGCGGACGACCTGCCAGTAGAGCGGCACCAGGATCATCGAGCCGAAGTAGCCGCCGGCGAAGCAGACCAGCAGCGCGGCACTGCCGCCGGTCAGGCGCCGCTCGAGCAGCCGGACGTCAAGGAGCGGCGCCTCGACACGGAGCGCGTGCCGGACGAAGAGCGCCACGAGGACGATCCCGGCTGCGATCGGGAGCAGCACCTTCGCGGAGACGAGCGTCCCTTCGGCGAACGAGGTGCCCAGCACGAGGAGCGCCATCGCGGGCGGAAGCAGGAGCAGGCCGCGTACGTCCAGGCGGGCGCTCGGACCGTTCTCCAGGCGCGGCAGGTTGCGCAGCCCGAGGATGATGCCGAGCAGGCCGAGCGGCAGGTTGATGAGGAACATCCAGCGCCACGACATCGTGTCGAGCAGCCAGCCGCCCAGCACCGGCCCGAAGACCGGACCGACCAGCACCGGCAGGCCCATCAGGGCCATCAGCCGGCCCCGCTCCGCCGGCGGCGCCGAGCGTAGGGTCAAGGTCATCGCCGCCGGCATCACGAAGCCGCCGCCGAGTCCCTGCAGCACCCGGAACGCGATCAGCGACTCCACGTTCCAGGATGCGGCGACCAGGCCTGAGCCGATCGTGAAGACCGCGATCGCGGTGATGAACACCTGGCGGGCGCCAAACCTGCCGATCGCCCAGGCCGCCGCCGGGATGACCGTTGCCAGGGCGAGCGTGTAGCCGGTGGCGACCCATTGGATCACCGGTAGCGAAGCGCCCGTCTCCTGGGAGAGACGGGCGATCGCAACCGCGACGATCGTGATGTCGATCGGGATCATCACCGTGCCGGCGATGACGGTGAGCACGATCGTGGTCGGGCTCGGAGCCGTGCGGGGTCTGGGTGTCATGCGCCCAGTCTGGAAGCTAAAGTGAACTTGAGGTCAAGGGTCTCGACGGGCTCAGTTCGACCTCTCCATGGTTCGTACGCCGACGAGCACCCCGACCGCGGCGACGGCTGTCGCCGCGACGAAGCCGCTGAGGACGACATCGGCCGGGAACTCGCCGGCGAAGAGCGCTCGGGCCGCCTCCACGACGTACGTCATCGGGTTGATGTCGCTGAGGAACCGCAGCCAGCCGGGGGCACCATCGAGGGGGAGAAGCACGCCGGAGAGCAGCAACAGCGGGAAGATCAGCATCTGCTGGACCGTCCAGAAGACCCAGTCCTGCTCCTTCGCGGCGGTGGCGAGGGCGAAGCTGAACGCGCCGAGGCCGATCGCGAAGAGCGAGACGATGACCGATCCCACCAGCGCCCCGCCGAGGTGGAGGTCGAAGCTGAACGGGGTCACCACTGCCAGGATGACCGCCGTCTGGAACAGCACCGGCACGACCTCCTTCAGGGCCCGTCCCACCAGCAGGGACGGCCGGGAGAGCGGCGAGACCAGCAGGCGCTCGTGGGAGCCGGAGCGGATCTCGGCGGTCAGGTCCGCTCCGGTCATCGAGGCACCCATCAGCGCGGTCATGACGACGATGCCCGGCACGAACCACTGCAGCGCGCTGCCGTTCTCGACGTCGGGCAGGAGCGGCGCGAAGAGGCCCAGGAAGACCAACGGCTGCACCATCGCGAAGAGCATCGATGCGGGCTGGCGAAGCTTCGGGGTGAGCTCGCGGGACAGCACGGTCCAGGTGTCGGTGAGGAAGCCGGTCGGCCTGCTGAGGGTGCGACTGGTGCGCCGGGCCTGGGCGGTCGGGACGGTGAGGGTGGTCATGCTGCTGCTCCTTCGGTCTGGGTGGTGGGCTGTGTGGTGGACTGGGCCGACTCGCGCAGACTGCGTCCGGTCAGGTCGAGGAAGACGTCGTCGAGGGTCGGGGGGCGGACCTCCATCCGGATCGCCGGCGTGCCGTGGGCTGCCAGGTCGATGGCCAGGGCCGGTGCGCTGTCGGCGCCGCGCGGGGTGCGGATCGAGACCTGTGTCCCGGCACGATCGATGACCGTCGGGCCGGACAGCGCCGACTCGGCGCGGGCCGCGGCGGCCGTGGCATCCGCCTCGGTGCTGAAGCCGAGGAGCACCAGGTCGCCGAGCCGCTCCTTGAGTCGTGGGGCGGTGTCGTCGGCGATCATCACACCGTGGTCGATGACGATCACCCGCCCTGCGAGTGCGTCCGCCTCCTCGAGATAGTGGGTGGTGAGCACGATCGTGGTGCCGTCCTCGTGGAGCCGGCGGATCTGCTCCTGCAGGTTGGCGCGGTTCTGCGGGTCGAGGCCGGTCGATGGCTCGTCGAGGAACAGCACCTCGGGGCGGTTGAGCAGACCGATGGCGATGTCGAGCCGCCGGCGCTGGCCACCGCTGAGCGTCTGGACCGTGCGGTCTGCGTACTCCTGCAGGTCGAAGGCCGAGAGCAGCTCGTCGATGCGCGCCTTCGCGGCAGGGCGCGGGATGCCGTGGGCACGAGCCTGGGACATCAGCTCGTCGCGTCCGCGCTGGATGTACGCGGCAGCGTTGCCCTGGCCGACGTAGCCGATCGAGCGCCGGACGGCCCCTTGGGCGCGGACGACGTCGTGGCCGGCGACCTCGGCGGTGCCGGCGGTGGGCGGGATGAGGGTGGTCAGCATCCGCAGGGTGGTCGACTTGCCGGCTCCGTTGGGACCGAGGAACGCGACGAGCTCGCCTTGGTGGATCTCGAGGTCGAGCCCGCGTACCGCCTCGACGGTCTTCTTGCCTCTGGTGAAGTGCTTCGTCAGCCCCTGCGCCCGGATCACCGGTGGCTGGTGGGTGTGGTTCGTCATGTCTCCAGCATCGGAAAGCATCCGGTCAGTTTCTGACCGCTTTGGAAAAATGATTCGTAATCCGGTTTAGACGGCCGACGAGTGGGTAAGAGACAGACAGCGCGGCGGCGGGCGGCTCGAGGAGGGGGCGAGCCGGCCGTCGTGCGGGCTCCTTGCCGGATTCCTGGCTAATCAGGTCATGACTTGACCGCAATGACGCCTAGGGTCTGTCTCATGAGTACGAGCGCCCGGATGCTGCAGCTGCTCTCACTGTTGCAGACCCACCGTTTCTGGCCCGGCACGGAGCTGTCCGTACGCCTCGAGGTCAGCGAACGTACGCTGCGCCGCGACATCGAGCGGCTGCGCGATCTGGGCTACGACGTGGATGCCACCCGCGGCATGGCGGGCGGCTACCAGCTCCGTGCCGGCAACGCGCTGCCGCCGCTGCTGCTCGACGACGAGGAGGCGGTCGCGATCGCTGTCGGGCTGCGCACGGCCGCCGCCGGACTCGTGGCCGGGATGGGGGATACCTCGGCCCAGGCGCTGGGGAAGGTCGTGGCGCTGATGCCGCCGCGGCTGCGGCGACGGATGGACGCCGTCACCTCGCAGACAGACTCGCTGCCGTGGGGCGGCCGGGTGTCGCTGGACGCCGGGGTCCTGGGTGTCCTGGCGCAGGCCTGTCGCGACGACGAGGCGCTGACCTTCACCTACCAGGCACCCGAGGCCGAGCCGACCCTGCGTCGGGTCGAGCCGCACCGGCTGGTGGCGCTCGGCAACCGCTGGTATCTCCTCGCCTACGACCGGGTGCGCCAGGACTGGCGCTCCTTCCGGGTCGATCGGATCACCGACCCAGCGACCACCGGCCAGATCTTCCGGCCGCGGGAGATCCCCGGCGGGGACGCGGCGACCTACGTACAGGCCGGCATCCGTTCCCGGCCGGCCGCGCACGACGTCTGCATCCACTTCCAGGCCGAGGCCGACGCGGTCGCGCGACACGTCGGGCGCTGGGGCCAGGTCGAGGCCGCCGAGGAGGGCTGCCGGATGCGGATGCAGGTCGACGACCTGGGCTGGCCGATGATGATCCTCGCCGGCATCGACGCCGACTTCACGGTCGAGCAGCCCGCCGAGCTGGCCGAGATGGTCGCGCGGGCCGGGGAGCGGTTCGTCCGCTCAGGCGCGGTCGCGCCCTAGCCACTCCTCCCGCAGGAGCCCGTAGACCACCAGGTCCCGGCGCTCGCCGGGGTAGGCCTGCGCGCCACGCATGGTGCCCTCGTGGGTGAACCCGAGACGCTCGGCGACCGCACGGCTGCGCTTGTTCATGACCGAGGTGTCGATGATCGCCCGGGCGATGTCGTACTCGTTGAAGAGCGTGTCCAGCAGCGCCGAGACGGCCCGGGTGATCAGCCCACGACCCTCGTACGCCTCACCCAGCCAGTAGCCGATCGTGGCCGACTTCTCGTAGAGGTTGATCCGCGCGGTCGTGGCGCCCGCGACCTGGCCGTCCTGGCGGATGACGCACGGGATCGCCTCGCCCTGGACCCACTGGTTGAGCAGGTAGGTGCCGAACCCGGCGACGCTGAGCATCGTCTGCGAGCTGTGCGCCCAGGGCTCCCACTCGCGGAGGTGGTCGAGGTTGGCGTTGATGAGCTTGTGGACGGCGAAGTCGGTCGATCGGTCGCGCAGGACCATCTCCGCGCCGTTCCCGAGGTCGATGCTGAACAACTGGTCTCCTACCGTGCCGGACCGGAACTGGATCGTACGCTCTCAGCCGTCTCGCAACGTCTCGAGGAGCAGCGTGCCGTACGCCCGCATCTGGGCGAGCACCGGGACGACCTCACCCTGGAAGCGGCAGATGACCGCGTACGCCGCCCGCCGCCCGCCGACGTCCAGCAGCCCGACCTCGGCGCGGACGCCCTCGTCGGTGCCGGTCTTGCTCCACACCTGCAGGTCCCTGTCCTGTTCGTTGTGAGCCAGCGGGTCCAGGCCGAAGGCGGAGGCGACCATCGACAGGTCGGTGGACGGCGCCAGCCAGGACAGGACGGTCGGGTGCGGCGTACGGAAGTAGGTGACCCAGTCGGCGGCACAGCCGACGGAGAGCATCGGCGGATCCTCGGGCCTGCGTACGTCCCGGACCGAGTCGTTCAGCATCGACCCGCCGGGGGCCAACCGCTCTGCGACGGCCTGGACCGGAGCGAGACCGACGTGGTCGAGGAGCACGTTGGTGGCCAGGTTGTCCGAGACCGCGCCGACCAGACGGGCACAGTCGGCCACGGTCAGCGCGGGGACGTCGAGGTGTTGCCACAGTCCGCTGTCGGCGACCGGGTCGACCGTGCCCTTGCGCAGCAGCTGCCGCGCCAGCGACGGGTCGCCGTCGAGCAGCTCGGCGAGGTGGTGCAGCAGGAAGAGCTTTCCGACGCTGGCGGTCGGCAGCAGCAGTTCGGGGGCGGACTCGACGAGGGTCTCACCGGAGCCGGTGTCGACCGCGAGGATCGACCATTCCGTCGAACTCACTGATCCTCGCGAAGCTCGCCGACGACCTGGATCTTCTGCCAGATCTTGCTGGAGAGGTCGACGGTGAGACCCTCGACCGTGCTGACCGTGTTGAGGACGACGTTGTCCTGGGAGTCCTCGGCGCACAGCGCCGCGGTCTTGCCGACGAGGCTGAGCAGCTCGGAGCAGTAGTCCAGGTAGTGCGCCAGCTCGTCGGCATCGAGGGTGAACCGAACGCTGGCCGGCGTCGGCGTGAATCCGGTGCGCAACCTCTCGGGGTCCTTGGTGAGCTGGTGCATGTCGATGATGTGCGCCAGCGAACGCAGCCGGTGCAGCAGCCTCAGCGCCCGCGACCGGAGCAGCCGCTCCGGGATCGTGTAGAGGAAGAAGATCGCGACCGCGGCGAAGATGAGGTCGTTGACGGTGCTCTCCACCAGCGGCAGCCACTGGACACCGGTGAGCGTGTCGTCGCCGAGTGCCGTCGTGATCCCCCAGATGATGGCGCCCAGCGCGAGCGCCAGGACGACCAGGATCAGCATGCGAGAGACGGCGCGGGTCCAGAGCAGCCGGCGTCGGAGCAGATCCCCGACGCCGGCGGACTCCCTGATCAGGCCGGCCAGCTCCTCGGCGACCTTCACCAGGCCCCGGTCGGGGAAGCGGGCCGCGATCCGTCCGTGCAGCGTCTCGACGGTCCTCAGCACCATCTCCGACTCGAGTCTCTCCAGGCCCACGTCAACGGAGCGTAGTGGTCGCGCGCTGCCGTGGTGGGCAACTGCCGTAGAAAGAGGTTCCGCGGGAACCTCTAAGGTGAGGGACGTGCCAGCTCGACTCAAGCCCGCGGCCGCCGCCGATGTGGCCGATGCCCTGGATCGCCTACGCGCCGGGGAGCCCGCCAAGGCCGACCTACGGCTCCTCGCCAAGCACTTCCTCGCCGTCCTCGAGCAGCGCGCGCCCGGCAGGAGCGTCGAGGTCCGCGTCCCGCCGTACGCCGCGGTGCAGTGCATCGAAGGCGTCAGGCACACCCGGGGCACCCCGCCGGCGGTGATCGAGACCGACGCGCTGACCTGGATCGCCCTGGCGACCGGCGCGATGACCTGGCCCGAAGCCGTCGAGCAGGCCCGTGTCCGGGCCTCGGGAGAACGCACCGACCTCTCGGCGTACCTGCCCCTCGTGGCGGGGTAGTCCGGGAGCAAACTGCCCATTTACCCGTCAGTAATAGGCAGTTTGCTCCCGGACTACCCGGACGTCTAGGAGGAGTTATCCACAGGGGTGTGGATAACTGGGTGCTGCGAATGGTTGTGTTGCGCATGCTGGGGGCATGGTGAAGCGTGCGCGGCACTTCGAGCCCGTGGGGTGGTCAGATGAGCGGCCGCATGCGGTGATGCCGGTGGCCATTGATCCCACCGGGAGGGCAGGGCCGACGACTCGACAGAGCCGTGGCCGGGGTTGGAGGCGGGTGTGGCACGGGCTGTACGTCCCGGCGAGTGCTGACCCAAGAGATGCGCAGCAGAGAGTGCTGGAAGCTGTCGTCCTGTTGCCGAACCTCGGTGCGATCACCGGATGGGCGGCATACGCGTGGGTCGGCGCGAAGTGGTTCGCCGGGATGGGGGAGGGGCGACCGGTGACGTTGGCGACGTACGGTCACAAGCTTGTCGCTCGACCAGGTCTGGCCATCTCGGCCGAACGGATGCCGCCTCAAGAACGCTGCTGGGTCGACGGGCTTCCGATCACGAACCCCGCCAGGTCGATCGCCTTCGAGATGCGATACGCCGCGGACGTACGCGAGGCGGTGCGGTGGCTCGACCTGGCGATGGCAAGCGATCAGGTGAGCACGGCCGAAGCGGCGGCGTACGTGGCGACCCTGAACGGGTGGACCGGTGTCGGGATGGCTCGCGAGGCGATCGGACTGGCGGACGAGAACGTCTGGTCGCCGACCGAGGTCGACCTGCGACTCCTCTGGCGGATCGATCTCGGGCGCACCGCTCTGGTGTGCAATCGGCCGGTCTTCGATCTCGAAGGTCGCCATATCGGAACTCCGGACGTACTCGATCTCGAGGCCGGCCTCGTCGGGGAGTACGACGGCAAGCTTCATCTGGAAGGCAAGCGGCGCGCCGTCGACATCCAACGCGAAGGTCTGTTCCGCGCAGCGGGCCTCGAGTACGTCACCATGGTCTCCCGCGATCTCCAGGACCCGAGCGGCTTCCTCCGCCGAACCCTCGAAGCACGCTCCCGGGCGCACCGCACCCCGGTGGCCGATCGCCGCTGGACGATCGATCCGCCCAGGTGGTGGACCCCCACCCATACCGTCGAACAGCGGCGAGCTCTGACCGCCGTGGAACGAAACCGGTTCCTGGGGAATCGAGCGATGGGAGGGTGAGCGTCGGGGTAGTCCGGGAGCAAACTGCCCATATACCCGTCAGTAATGGGCAGTTTGCTACCGAACTACCCCGCCGGCGCCCTCCCAGATAACCTCGCCTCATGAGCCACTCCACCGAAGACATCAAGGCCCGGGTAGACGACCTTTTCCCCGGGATCCGCAAGGACCTCGAGGACCTGGTGCGGATCGAGTCCGTGAGCGCGGACCCCGAGCGCCTGAGCGAGGTCGAGAAGAGCGCGGAGAAGACCCGCGACCTCTTCGCGGCCGAGGGCTTCGACGTGGAGATCGTGCGCGCCTTCGACGGTGCCCCGCCTGCCGTCGTCGGCGAGAAGAAGGGCCCCGAGGGAGCCCCGACGGTGCTGCTCTACGCCCACCACGACGTCCAGCCGGAGAACGACCACGCCGACTGGAACACCCCGCCGTACGAGCCCACCGAGGTCGGTGACCGCCTCTACGGTCGCGGTGCAGCCGACGACAAGGCCGGCATCGCCGCCCACATCGGGGCGGTTCGGGCGCTGGCCAGCCTGGACGAGAACGGTGATCTGCCGGTCACCGTGCGCCTCTTCATCGAGGGCGAGGAGGAGGTCGCCTCCGCGACCCTGCCCGAGCTGCTCGGGAAGTACCAGGACAAGCTGCGGGCCGACGTCATCGTCATCGCCGACTCCGGCAACTGGGACATCGGCGTTCCGGCCCTGACCACGTCGCTGCGCGGTCTCATCCGGGTCGACGTCGAGCTCCGCACCCTCGGGCACGCCGTGCACTCCGGCATGTGGGGCGGTCTGGCCCCCGACGCGATCATGGCGCTCGTACGCCTCCTCAACACCCTCTGGGACGAGAACGGCGCTCCTGCGGTCGAGGGCCTCGTCTCCGGCCCGGCGGCGGACGTCGACTACCCCGAGGAGCGGCTCCGTGCCGAGTCCGGGGCGATCGCCGGCCTCGAGTGGGTCGGCAAGGGCAGCGCCGTCGAGCGGATGTGGACGCAGCCGGCGATCACGATCACCGGCCTGGACGCGCCCAAGGTCGACGGCGCCTCCAACACGCTGGCCCCCAGCGCGCGCGCCAAGGTCACCATCCGGATTGCCCCTGGCGACTCCGGTGAGAACGCCGTCGCCGCCCTCCAGAAGCACCTCGAGAAGCACGTCCCGTGGGGCGCCGAGCTGACCACCAAGGTCGTCGACACCGGTGAGCCGATCGCCCTGGACGCGACCGGCCCGGCCTACGACGCGGCCCGGGCCGCCTTCACCGAGGCCTGGGACGGCACCGCCCCGATCGACATGGGCGTCGGCGGCTCGATCCCGTTCATCGCGGAGTTCCTCGATGCGTTCCCGCAGGCCAGCGTGCTGGTCACGGGTGTCGAGGACCCCGACACCCGCGCGCACGGTGCCAACGAGGGCCTTCACCTCGCCGAGTTCCGACGCGTCGTCGTCGCCGAGGCGCTGCTGCTCCAGAAGCTGGGAAGCCGCTGATCGTTCACCGAGTTACCTCGGTGGAGTGACACTGCCTTCGTGGAGTTCCGCGAAGTCGGTGTGTGCTCACCGAGGTAACTCGGTGAACATCCGCACGCGCTGCTAGACACCAGGCAGCGTCAACGCCACCCGGGTGCCCTCACCAGGCCGGGAGTCGAGCTCGACCAGCCCGAGATGGCGCCTGGTGATCAGCTCGACCAACGTCAGCCCGAGCCCAGCTCCGCGCGAGCCACCCAGCGCGGAGTTGGTGCCTCGGTAGAACGGCTCGAAGACCTTCGACTGCTCCTCGTCGGAGATGCCGACGCCTGCGTCGGCGATGATGATCGTGACCTCGTTGCCGGCGCTGTAGAGCATCACCTGCACCCGTGATCCCCGATGGCTGTAGGTCAGCGCGTTCTTCACCAGATGCAGGAAGGCCGCGCGCAGCTCGCGAGGATCACCGACGACGTACGCAGGCCCGGTCGGTGTCGTCAGCACGCACTCGATGTCCTTCTGGGCGGCGTCGGGATCGAGCTCGTCGAGCACGTCGTCGAGCATCTCGGAGACCTCGATGGTGGTCTCGCCGGGCACGTTGGCTGGGTCGCGGATCCGGGAGAGGAGCAGCAGGTCGCTGACGATGCCCTCGATCTGGGCGCTGCGTACGGTCAGCGTCTCCACCTGGACGATCCACGGCAGCGTGTTGACCGGCTCTCCGGACAACGCGTTCAACGATGTGCCGAGGGCGTTGACCGGGATCCGGAGCTCGCGGGCGACGGCCTGGATCAGCCGGTTGCGTTCGCGATCGGCCTCGGCCAGATGCTGGGCGAGGTCGCGCTCCTGTGTGTAGGCGTTCGCGGTGAGCACGATCCGTCCGAAGTCGCGGCCCAGCTCCATCGCCAGCCGGCCTTCCGCGTCGGTCCAGGTGGGCCGTCCGGGCGAGCGGAGCAGGACGATGTGGCCCAGCCACTCGTGGTCGGCGCCGACCGGCACGACCAGAGCGCTCGCCGCCCCCAGCGTCTCGAAGAACTCGCGGGCGACGGCGGCCTGTTCACTCCAGTCCGAGGAGTCGATGACCCGCTCGCGGCACAGGATCGAGTAGGTGCCCTCGGCCCAGTATCGAGATGTGTTCCGCGAGGTGAGCGAGGCCAGGCCCGGATCGGGCTCCCAGCTGAGGCCGGGGGTCGCGTGCACGACCATCTCGTTGTGGGGCCCCTTGGTCGCCATCCAGATCCCGTCGGCACCCAGGCCGCGGATCAGCGCATCGTGGCTGGCGTCGAGCACGTCGGCGAGGCTCAGCTTGGAGCTGGCGTCGCGCAGGAACTCCTTGGCGGTCTCGAGGTTCGCGGCGCGTTCGTAGAGCCGCTCGCGCTCGAGGTAGCCGAGGACGACCCGCTGGGCACGTTTGGCGAACCGGTTGAGCACCCGGCGCTGGGTGAAGTCCGGCCTCCGGCCGCTGACCGGCATGTCCACCGAGATGCAGCCCTGGACAGAGCCGTCGCCACCGAAGATCGGTGCGATCAGCATGTCGTGCGGGTGCCAGGCGTCGGGGGCGTCGATCATGTTGGTGGTGGCGACCCAGCTGCCCTCGTGAAGGACTCCCTGCTCGTGGGGGATGAACCGCCAGGCGCCCCAGTTCTCACCGCGCGAGAGGTCGTCGTGCAGGTTGGAGAGTGGCCACAGGGTCCCGAGGATCTCCTCGGCGGTCTCCCGCTCGCCATGGGCGTTCAACCCGCTGACGACGCCGTTGATGGCAACCACCTCGAGCTCGTTGCCCCGGACGACGTTGACCACCGCGATGCCGAAGCCGAGCAGCTCGCAGATGCCCTCGGCGATCATCTGCAGAGCAGGATCGACCGCCGAGAGCGCCACAGACGACGACTGCCTGCTCGACGTACGCTGCGGCACGTCGAGGGCTTCGGCTGACTGTGGTGGGGGCATCCTTGCTCTCGGGTAGGTCGGTCAGGGCAGGTGTTGCAACTGCGTGGCAGTCCTGAGGACCTTGGCACCACGGAGTGTTGCACGAATCACCGATCCTGTGCAGGCGTAGGTGCCCGTCTCGACCATATTGTGACGTTCGGTTAATCAATCGAGGCGCCGTCGTTGGCCAGTGGAAGGACCAGCGAGACGCGGGTTCCGGTGCCGGGCTCCGAGCGCAGCGTGACGCGGCCGTCGTGGCGGCGAGCGACCCGCTCGACGATGCTGAGTCCGAGACCGACGCCCTTCCGGCCACCGATCGCCTGGCTGGTGCCGCGGTAGAACTCGGTGAAGACCTGGAGCTGCTCGGCGGCCGGGATGCCGACCCCGTTGTCGGTCACCGAGATCGCTGCCTCGCTCGCGCTCTCCACGATGTAGAGCCGGACATGGCCGCCGCGATGGGTGTAGACGAGCGCGTTGTCGACCAGCCGGAGGACCGCCGCCTTGATCTCGCTGCGATCGCCCAGCACCTGGATGCTGTGGGCGGGGACGTCGATGCTCACCTCGATGCCACGCTTCTCCGACTCGTACGTCCTCTGCTCGAAGATCTCGCGCAGGAGCGGCACCAGATCGACGTAGGCGACGTTCGGCCGGGACGCAGGGTCGGAGAAGCGCGAGAACAGGAGCAGGTCGTCGACCATGGCGACCAGCTGGTCGGACCGGCTGATCAGGTTGCCGACCTGCTGGAACCACGTCGACGATCCGCGGTCGTCGTGGCGCAGCGCATCGATGCCAGTGGTGAGAGCGATGAGCGGGTTGTGCAGCTCCTGCGCGACGGACTCGATGAGTCGGCTGTGGACTCTGTCGGCGGTCGCGAGCCGCTGGGCGAGGTCACGCTCCTGGGTGTAGGCGTTGGAGGTGAGCACGATGCGGCCGAAGTCGCGGCCGAACTCCATCGCGAGCCGTCCCTCGGTGTCGGTCCAGCGCGGGCGGCCGACGCCACGCACCAGCACGAGGTGGCCCAGCGCTGTCGTCTCGACACCGATCGGCACGACCAGGAGGGAGTCGGCGTCGACGGCGTCGAGGAACTCGATGCCGATCTTCGCGAGCTTCTTCCTCAAGCCCGTCTCGCCGTGCTGCAGCATCTGGTGGAGCTGGTCGCGGTTGACGATCGCGTGCTGGCCCTCGTTCCACCGTCGACTGCTCTGGTAGGCCTGCCCGATCGCGATGTTGGACTCGGTGACCTTCCAGCCGAGACCAGGGGAGACGTACGCCACCGACCCGCCCTCACCGTCCTGGGCCTGCACGTAGAGGCCGTCGGCGTCGAGACCTCGGCTCATCGCCTCCTGGGTGGCCTCGAGCACCCCGGTGAGACCGAGCTGTGAGTTGGCCTCGCGCAGGAAGCTCTGTGCCTCGATCAGGTTGTTGGCCCGCTCCTCGAGGTATTCGCGCTGAAGGGTCAGCAGCACCGCTCGCCTCGCCTGGCGAGCGAACCGGTTGAGGATCCGCTGCTGCCGGCGACCGGGCCGGCGACCGTTGGTGGGGCGGTCGATCGAGAGTACGCCGACGAGCTCGCCGTTCTCGTCGTAGAAAGGTGCCAGGAGCTCGTCGAGCCGGTGCCAGTCCTGCGGATCCTTCAGGATGTCCTCGTCGGTGTCGGGGACCCAATAGCCCTCCGCCTGTCCGATGGTGTTCTTCTCGTGCGGGACGAACTTGATGTCGCCCCAGTCCACGGACATGTCCAGCAGGTCGGTGACGACCGAGACGGGGAACCGGGTGCCCAGCATCTCGGCCACGGTCATCTCGCCGTCCACGGTGTGGCCGGTCTCGTTCCCGTACGCCGCGACGATCTCGAACTCGTCACCCCGACGGATGTTGATGACGGCAGCACCGAAGCCGACGAGCTCGGTGACACCTTCGGCGATCAGCTGCAGACCAGGATCCGGGGTCGGGTACGCCTCGGAGGCGCCGTCTGGCACGTCCGAGCCCGCTGAGGGCGTACTGGTCATGAGTTCTCCGCCGAGATGAAGATCCGCACCCCGTTACCGATGCGTAAGGTTAAACAATGGGCAGCGTCACACGGAATGTGCTTCCCGCGCCAGGGGTGGAGTCGACCGATATCAGTCCGCCACGGCGGCTGACGATCCGCGACACGATGGTCAGGCCGAGTCCGGTGCCCGGCTGTTTGAGGGCTGTGGGGTTGGTCGATCGGAAGAACTCGGTGAAGAGCCGGTCCTGGTCCTCCGGCGAGATCCCGAGGCCGTGGTCGGTCACCCGGAGCTCGAACCAGCCGGGGCTGGTCCGCGTGCTCACGATGACCTGACCGCCCTCGGGGCTGTACTTGATCGCGTTCGTGACCAGGTTGATCACGACCCGGTCCAGGTCGCCCGGGGCCAGGGTCACGTGGACGTCGTCGGACGGTATGTCGAAGACGAGCTCGTGGAGGTCGCTGGTGGGCATCTCGGCGCTGAGCTGGTCGTAGACCTCCTCGAGCACGCGGGCGACCTGGATCGGCACCGTGGGTGGCAGGTGGTCGGGGTCGGAGACCTTCGACAGCATCGCCAGGTCGGCCACGATCTTCTCGGTGCGGTCACGGTTGCGCGTGAGCGCGGTCAGCACCTCGGCGTACTCCTCCTCGGACTCCGCGTAGGGCAGCGACTCGATGTTCCACCGGAACGCGGAGAGCGGGTTCTTCAGCTCGTGGGCGACCGTCGCGATCAGCCGGCTCTTGTGGGCCTCGAGCTCACGCAGGGAGTCGACCGCGGCGCGCTGGCGCAGGTAGGCCCTGGAGTTGTGGACCACGCGGCCGAAGTCGCGGCCGAGGTCGGCGGCGGTGATCAGCTCGAGCTCGCTCCAGTGGGGCTTGTCGGGACCGCGGCCGAGGAGCATCGCGCCGTACCACGTCTGGCCGGAGCCGATCGGGACCCCGACGATCGAGCCCACCTTGTAGTGGCGGATCCACTCGGTGATCCGCTGCTGCAACGCCGGGTCTGGATGGGGCAGCCGCTCGGCGCCGTCAGGTGTCTGCACGGTGATGCTGCGCTGATCCCAGAGGTATTGCCCGTAGTCGACCATGAACGGGCTGGTCAGGTCGTCGATCGGGAGCTTGAAGTCCTCCCGGTAGACCTTGGTGCGGATGCCGCGGCCGCCCGGCTTCGACATGTGCAACCAGAAGTCGGTCAGGTCGAGCACGTCGACCAGCCCTGTGCTCAGCGAGTTGAGGATCTCGTCGGGGTCCAGCTCGCGCCCGGCGCGGCGGATCACGTCGCGGGCGGCCTCCGCGAGGCGTACCTGCTCGGAGAGCTCCTCGCGCTCCAGGGCGAGCAGGATCGCGCGCTGGGCCTGCACCGCGTGGCGGTTGAGCACGGCGCGCTTCTCCGGACTGGGGCGGAGGCCGTCGGTCGGGATGTCGACGATCAGCGTCCCGCGGAGCTTGCCGTCGTCGTCGCGCAGCGGAGCGACCAGCAGGTCCAGCGGGTTCCAGGCGCCGGCGGCGTCGACCGTCGTCATCGTCGGGATCCAGCCGTACACATCGGCGGCGGGGTCGAGCCGTTCCGCCGGCACGAACTTGAAGATGCCCCAGTCGTCGGCGCGGGCGAGCTCGGCCTCGAGCCGCTCGATCGGGGTGACGATGCCGAGCAGGTCGGCGCGGGCGGACTCCTGGCCCGAGACCACGACCATGTGGAGGTGGCCGTCGGAGCGCGCGACGCTGATCGTGGCCATCTCGAAACCGGCCAGCGCGGTCAGGCTGTCGGCGATCAGCTGAAGGTCGGAGAGATCCTCGCCCGGGGTGAGCAGACCACCGATCTCGGCCAGATCGGTGGTGATCGTCGTCATCGTCGTGGTGAGGTCGCTTCTGGCGCGATTCCCGCCCAACGGTGGTGGGGCGAATCCCGGTGGGACCGTCAGACGGTGACCGCCGGGGGGCTTGGGCGCTGAAGAAGTCATCGGATCGATTATCCGGGAAGTCGGTCCCGGGCGGTAGGGCGGACGTGGACGGTTCTTTGCATTCATGATTCCGAGACGTTCATGTGACCACCCTTACAGGACTGTCAAGGGTTCGCTGATCGCCTGCGTACGCCCTTACACTCGATGCCGTGGTCAACCTCACCAGCTCAGGTAGGCACGTGTCCCGACGCAAGGGTGGCGACGGCCGGCTCACCGCCGCCCTCGACCCCCACGACCAGGGTCCTCAGGACCACTGCGGTGTCTTCGGCGTGTGGGCGCCGGGCGAGGACGTCGCGAAGCTGACGTACTTCGGCCTGTACGCCCTGCAGCACCGTGGCCAGGAGTCGGCGGGCATCGCGGTCAGCAACGGTCGGCAGATCCTGGTCTACAAGGACATGGGTCTGGTCAGCCAGGTCTTCGACGAGCCGACCCTCGAGTCGCTCAAGGGCCACGTCGCCATCGGCCACGCCCGCTACTCCACCACCGGTGCCTCGGTGTGGGAGAACGCGCAGCCGATCTTCAAGCCGACCCCGGACGGCTCCGTCGCGCTGGGCCACAACGGCAACCTGATCAACGTCGCCGAGATGCGCTCGGCCGTCGAGGCGCTGCCCGAGCACTCCGAGGGACGCCACGCCCCGGTGTCGACCAACGACACCTCGCTGCTCACCGAGCTGCTGGCCTACCACCCCGACTCCTCGCTGGAGGCGCGCGCGCTGGAGGTGCTGCCGACGATCAGCGGCGCCTTCTCGCTGGTGTGGATGAACGAGGACACCCTGTTCGCCGCGCGTGACCCGCAGGGCATCCGCCCGCTGGTGCTCGGCCGCCTCGACCGCGGCTGGGTGATCGCCTCCGAGGACGCCGCGCTGGCCACCGTCGGCGCGAGCGTGGTCCGCGAGGTCGAGCCCGGCGAGATGATCATCATCGACGAGTCCGGACTGCGCTCGGTGCGGTTCGCCGAGGCCGACCGCAAGGGCTGCGTCTTCGAATACGTCTACCTGGCCCGCCCCGACGCCAACATCGCCGGCCGCAACGTCCACGAGTCCCGCGTCGAGATGGGTCGCGAGCTGGCTCGCGAGTTCCCGGTCGACGCCGACCTGGTCATCCCGGTGCCCGAGTCCGGCATCCCCGCCGCCACCGGCTACGCGCTGGAGAGCGGCCTGCCCTTCGGCCAGGCGTTCGTGAAGAACGGCTACGTCGGGCGCACCTTCATCCAGCCGTCGCAGACTCTGCGTCAGCTCGGCATCCGGCTCAAGCTGAACGTGCTCGAGCACATGGTGCGCGGCAAGAAGGTCGTCGTCGTCGACGACTCGATCGTGCGCGGCAACACCCAGCGCGCCCAGGTGCGGATGCTGCGCGAGGCAGGCGCCCTGGAGGTCCACGTACGGATCTCGTCGCCGCCCGTGAAGTGGCCGTGCTTCTACGGCATCGACTTCGCCACCCGCGCCGAGCTGATCGCCAACGGTCTCTCCGTCGACGAGATCGCCGCCTCGGTCGGTGCGGACTCGCTCGGATACATCTCCCTCGACGGGATGATCTCCGCGACCCGCCAGGAGCGCACCGCGCTCTGCACCGCCTGCTTCACCGGCGAATACCCCGTGGAGCTGCCCGACGAGAGCATGCTCGGCAAGCACCTCCTCGAGGTCTCGCTGCAGTCCCCGACCGCGGGCAAGGCCCTGCCGGTCCTGAACAACCCGTGATCGGAGATCCACCAGTGAGCCAGACTGACCAGAATGCCTCGAGCTCCGCTTCGGCGGTGAACGCCTACGCCGCAGCAGGTGTCGACATCCACGCCGGCGACCGCGCCGTGGATCTGATGAAGGTCTGGATCGAGAAGTCCCGGCGCCCCGAGGTGCTCGGCGGGGTCGGTGGCTTCGCCGGTCTCTTCGACGCGAGCGCCCTGAAGGCGTACGAGCGCCCGCTGCTGGCCACCTCCACCGACGGTGTCGGCACCAAGGTCGCGATCGCGCAAGCCTTGGACAAGCACGACACGATCGGGTTCGACCTGGTCGGCATGGTCGTCGACGACCTGGTCGTCTGCGGCGCCGAGCCACTGTTCATGACCGACTACATCGCCACCGGCAAGGTCGTCCCGGAGCGGGTCGCCGCGATCGTCAAGGGCATCGCCGAGGCGTGTGTCGAGGCCGGCTGTGCGCTGGTAGGCGGCGAGACCGCCGAGCACCCGGGGCTGCTGGCCGCCGACGAGTACGACGTGGCCGGTGCGGCCACCGGCGTCGTCGAGGCCGACAAGCTGCTCGGTGCGAACCTGGTGAAGGCGGGCGACGTCGTCCTCGCCATGGAGGCCTCCGGCCTGCACTCCAACGGCTACTCCCTGGTCCGCCACGTGCTGCTCAACTCGGGTGCCTACACGCTCGACCAGCAGGTCGACGAGCTCGGCAGCACGCTCGGCGAGGCGCTGCTGACCCCGACCCGTGTCTACGCCAAGGCCTGTCTCGACCTGGCCCGGGGCACCCGCACGCACGCGATGTCCCACGTCACCGGCGGCGGCCTCGCCGCCAACCTGGAGCGGGTCATGCCGGCGGAGCTCTCCGCGCGCATCGACCGCACCACCTGGACGCCCGCACCTGTCTTCGACCTCGTCCGCCGCACCGGCTCCGTGGCCTTGCCGGACCTGGAGATGACGCTCAACTGCGGCGTCGGCATGGTCGCGCTGATCGACCCCGAGGACGTCGACGAGGCCGTACGCATCCTCGCCGGCTACGACATCCGCGCCTGGGCCGCCGGTGAGGTCACCGCCACGCCTGGCGGCAAGGTCGAGCTCACCGGGGCGTACGCGGGCTGGACTGCCTGAGCTACCCGAACAGCCGAAAGGGCGCCGGAGCGATCGCTCCGGCGCCCTTTCGATGTTCTCAGACCTTCAGCACCTGCACGACCGACGGCCGCGGGCCGGCGAACTCGCCCGTACCGGCGGTGCCCTCGACGTAGTCGGGGAAGCGGGAGTTCGGCGCCTCCCAGGTCCCCTCCTCGCCGGGGTGCTGGACGGCGACGAAGACCGAGCCGTCGCGGTCGTGGACGACCGGACCGCAGGTCTCGGCATCACGGGGGACGGCGAGGAACTGCTGGACGTGGCCGCGCTCGCGACCCTCGAGCGGAACCTTGAACAGCCCGTCGGACTTCTGGATCGAGCTGGGCTGGCCGTCGGTGGAGATCCACAGGTTGCCCTCGGAGTCGAAGGCCAGGTTGTCCGGGCACGAGATCGGCGAGACCTTGTCCTGCGGGTAGCCCGCGAAGTAGGTCGACCCGTTCACCGACGGGTCGCCCGCGACGATCATCAGGTTCCACCGGAAGACGCGCGAGGTGTGATCGCCGTCGTCCTCGGTGATCTCGATGACGTGGCCGTCACGGTTGGCGTTGCGCGGGTTGGCCTCGTCCACGCCGGCCTTGCCCGTGGTGCCGCGCTGGGAGTTGTTGGTGCAGGCGACGTACACCTTGCCGGTCTTCGGTGAAGGCTCGACATCCTCGCAACGGTCCATCTTGGTGGCGCCGGCCTTGTCCGCGGCCAGACGCGTGAAGACGAGCACCTCCTCGACGCTCATCCCGGCGACCTTGCTGCGGCCGTCGACGACGAGCGGGACCCACTGGCCGTAACCGTCGAACTTGCCGTCGCTGGGCAGCTTGCCGGTGCCGTCGATCTCGGTGGCCGGGGAGTCGCCGTGGAAGCGCGCGACGTAGAGGCTGCCCTCGGTGAGCAGCTCGAGGTTCTTGGCCCGGTTGTGCGGGTTGTACTTCTTCTTGGAGACGAACTTGTAGAGGTAGTCGAACCGCTCGTCGTCACCGGTGTAGGCGACCACGTGGCCGCTGCCGGCGATGACGACGTTCGCGCCCTCGTGCTTGAGGCGACCCAGCATGGTGTGCTTGCGCGGGGTCGACGTCGGGTCGGTCGGGTCGATCTCGACGATGTAGCCGAACCGGTTCGGCTCGTTGGCGTAGTCGGCCGCACGCGCGTCGAAGCGCGGCTCGATGGCCTCCCAGCCGTAGGTCGAGGCCGCGCTGGTCAGGCCGTAGCGCTTCTCCTCGGCCGAGGTCCCGTTGGCGCGGAAGTAGCCGTTGAAGTTCTCCTCGCCCGACAGGATCGTGCCCCACGGGGTGGTGCCGCCGGCGCAGTTGCCGATCGTGCCGAGTGCCACGGTGCCGGTCGGGTCGGCGGCGGTCTTGAGCAGGTCGCTGCCGGCCGCGGGGCCGGTGATCTTGAACGGGGTCGAGGCCGTGATGCGACGGTTCTTCGGAGCAGACGGGACGTAGCTCCACTTCTCACCCGGCGCCGAGCGCTCGAGCTCGACGATCCCGAAGCCGTGAGCGGCCATGGCGATCTTCAGCTGCTCGGTGGCGTCGAGATCGGGTGGGAACATGATGTCGGGGTTGACGTACTCGTTGTTGCAGCACAGCAGGGCCTTGGTGCCGGCCTTGTTGGTCACGATGACGTCGGTGTAGTCGTTGTTGTAGCCCCAGGCGAGCGCCTGCTTCTCGGCACTCTGGTTGTTGACGTCGAAGGGGACGCCGCCGGGCAGGATCGGGTCGCCCCAACGGATGATCGGGTCCCAGGTGTAGCCCTGCGGCACCACGAAGGTGTCCTCGGTCGCCGCGACCGGGCTGATCGGCTTGAACGGCAGGTTCGTACGCCCGCCGTGGCCGCGGCCCGCAGCCAGACCGGCCTCGAGGGGGCCGGCGGCGGCCGCCAGACCGCTGCTGCCGACAGCGAGGGCGACGGCGCCGGCACCGGCGAGACCGAGGGCGTGACGGCGGCTGAGCGCCTTGCCTGCGATGTCGCGGAAGTAGCCGTTGTCGGAGGTGTTGGGGGCAGGCTTGGCGCACGCGCTGTCGCACTTGAGCGCGCAGGTCACGGCGCTGCGCTTGCCGCGCGTGTGGCCGGCCATGGGCAGCAAGGACAGCATGGTGCGTCGGCCGTCGGCGGCGGCAGGGGCACCCGGGTCGCTGCACGAGGGACAGGCGGTGTCGGTCTGGATGTCGCTCAGTTCGGTCACTGCATTTCCGTTCAAGACGCGTTTTGTCAGGTATCCCAAGAATCGGAAGGGAGGCTATGCGCGGCGAGACAACCGGTCGGCCCCTCAGTCTGTCGACGAGGTGAACGGCGAATGACGAGTCGTCGGGCCGCTCATCAGGCGGGGAATCATGTGACCTCAGTAACATTCGCTCCTAGCGAACGCATTTTCGACACCCCGGCGTGCGGATTCTTGGCATTAACCGGTAGCGTTGTCCTTACGAGAAACCTGTGAACAGCCCGGGACTATCCCGGCCAAGTGCGACGAGGGGGCTGGACCCTATGGGGCGCGGCCGAGCGAAAGCCAAGCAGACGAAGGTCGCACGCGACCTGAAGTACCGGACCTATGAGACGGACTTCGGGGCCCTTGCGCGCGAACTTCATGGTGATGAAGACACCAGTCAGAAGTCCGATCCGATGCCGGACGACTACGACGACTGGTCGGACTACGACGCGGGGCCCTCGCGCCCTTAGGTCGTGTCTTTCAGAGACGCGTCCTAAGGGGCGGTCGGTCAGAGCGGCAACGCTGTGGTCGACATCCCCTCAGGCCGATCGGCTCACGAGAACCTCCCCGTGGGTGCCATAGCCGGGTAGCCGGCCGCCGTAAGGCGTGCCGTCGAAGGCGACATGCAGCCACTCGTCCCCGACCGGGATCAGTGTGGGCCACGGAAGGTTCGAGACGTACGCCGAACGGAGCTCTGCGACCTCGTTGAGGTCCAGGTCGAAGATCGGGTAGCGAGCACGGACGCGACGTGGGTTGTCGCGTCCGTCGCTGGCGCCGACCACGACCGTGCCGCCCAGCGGGACGAGCGTGGTGCCCTCGGTGGCCGTCCGGTCGGTTCGCGCTGCCCGCAGGCTGAGTGCGTCCAGCCTCGGGCCGGCGGCGAGCACGGGATGGAACTCGAAGTACCTCGTGGCGCTGACGTAGCCGACCAGCCATTCGTCGTCGTGGCGCACGAGGTGCGGGTCCCAGACCCCGACCGACGTCAGGCCGTCCGTCGGCAGGGCGAGAGGGGTCGCGTCGAGGACGTGCTCGCCTCGAGTGAGATCCTCCCGAGAGCGAGCGATGGTGACACCGACCGGGCTCCACGGCTTTCCGGGGTCTGCTTCGTCGGGGGCCTTGAACCCGGCCCACGTGCTCGTCGTGACGACCCAGCCGTCCCCGTCGCGCATGAGATGGGTGGCGTGGTCGCCGTAGACCAACCCGTCCCGGCGGAAGTAGAGCGCCCCGCGATGGGCGAGCTCGTACGTCGTCGGGTCCAGCGCCCACACCGAGGTGTGCGCGGTGGGGAAGAAGCCCGGTCCGGCGCTGGTCGCGGTGAGCAGCACGGTGCCGTCGTCGTCACGGAACGGCGAGCCGTCGGCGTACGTCACCACACGGATGTCGCGTAGGCCGAGCTGCCCGAACGCGCCGGTGCGCACGTCTTCGGCAGCGCCCTCGTGGCTCGCAGCCAGGTCGGCGAGCCAGGACTCCGCACGCGGCTCGATCCCGAGCTCGGCGAGATCGACGCGCGCCCTGGCCACCCAGGCGGCGTTCTCCGTGCCTCGTGCGGTTGCGCCCTCGCGGGTCAGCGCGGTCAGCACGGTCCCGGTCAGCGCCAGCGCGAATCGGTCGGCGCCGCGGCCGACCCGGGCATGACGCCGGCTCACATGATTCGTACGCCGTGACCCGGTGGTCACCGCCAGCGACACCCGGCGGCCGTCGTACCTCCCGGTGAGGACGTCCCCACCCGAGGTGAAGGTCAGTGAGACCGGGCCGTCGCAGCCGACCTCGATCGCGGCATTGGCCGCGGGCCGGGACGAGCTGGTCGACTCGACCGCGATCGTGACGGGGCGCTGGCGACGTACGACCTTGAATTCCGGGAGCATCGGCTCCAGTCTTCCGGGCGCTCCGCGCCGGCGCTAACGCAGCCCCCGGACGTACGCGGTGGCCCGGCGCAGGTCGTGGAGGCGGGCCTCCCAGGTGATGCCGAGGAAGAGCAGCAGGAGCCCGGCCGCGCCGAGCGCCCACCACTGCTGCAGCATCGCGGCCGATGGCATCTGCGCCAGGGCCAGGATCGAGGCGACCAGCGCGCCACCGACCAGTGGCGCGGCCCAGCGCAGCCAGGCGCCGCCGATGATGAAGGCCAGGCAGGCGATGCCGAGGACGACGCTCCGCATCGAGATCGGGTCCTGGAGAGCCGCGGGGACGGACGGTACGAGGGCAAGGAAGACACCCGGTCCGAGCACCGGCAGCGAGGCGACCTCCGGGTCCAGGCGGAGCTTGACCACGCCGTAGACGACCAGCGCGATCGCCGGCGGCAGGGTGTAGTACTCCCAGGTTGCGACCGACGTGTCTCCCAGACGGATCCACAGGGCGATGGTGATCAGCGTGGCGCCGGCCCAGCCCAGGCGTCGACGTTCGTGGTGGGCGATCGCGTGGGCGGAGACGCCCGCGCCGGCCAGGGTCAGCAGGATGCTCAGCCAGGGAAGATCGACTCCGCTCGAGCCGACCGCGGCCGGTCCGTCCGGGGTCAGGACGATCGATGGCCCCAGGCTGACCGAGCCGAAGAAGATGGTGACCGCGGCGGCGACCGCGGTGGTGATCTCGGCCGAGGGGAGCAGCCGGAAGACGTTGACGACAGCCAGGATGACGATGATCCCGGCCGCGGCGTGGGGCGCGGCGATGTCGCTGAGGTTGGCGAACATCCAGCAGAACGCCGTCAGCGTGATGATCCAGTAGGGAGCGGTGACGGCCTTGGTCTGCTGCTCCCGGGTGAGCCGGTCGACGGTGATCGCGGCAGCGGTGAGCACCCCGGCCACCACCAGTGCCAGCAGGTCGTTGCCGAACGCGGCGCCGAGCGAACCCAGGCCGAGCACTCCCGCGATCGTGAGGCGCGGCCCGGACTGCTGCGGCTCGTGACGCAGGATCGTCGCGATGCACATGACCCCGGCGATCAGCAGCAGGATCGCCAACCAGTCGGTGTCCAGCGCACCCGACTCGTCGAAGGCACCCAGGGCGATCGACACGGCGGCGCCAGTGGAGGCCGCGGCCTCGGTGGCGGGGCTGCGGCGTACCAGGACGATGACGCCCATCGCGACGACGATCGCCACCGCGGTGTAGGGACGATCGATGTCGGTCATCCGGGCCGCCTGCCAGACCGCGGCGGTCAGAGCGAGGATCCAGTAGGCGGTCGCGACCTCCTTGGTCGGTCTGGACTGGACACGGTCGACGACGACGGCGAGGGCGGTGAGGATGATGGTCACGGCCAGGGCGAGCATGTCGCTCGAGAGGACCGCAGCCGTCGCCGCGCCGATCCCGACGATGCCCGCCACCGCCAGCGCGGGCGGCTGACGGTGGTGCAGACCGATGGCCGCGGCGAGGATCGTGGCGATGGTCAGCAGGACCGCCGCCCAGGTGACGTCGACCGAGCCGATCCCGATCGAGATCGCGGCGCAGGCGGCCGCTGCCCACCAGCCCGACGCCCGGAAGCGGAAGAGCGTGATCAGCCCGAGGACCGTCACGATCGCGCACGCGGCCCACTGCCGCTCCACGTCGACCAGCGGCGCGAGCGACCACAGGCCGAGGCCGAGCGTCACGACCGAGTAGCTGGCGGTGACCTCGCGATCGGCACCGGCCAGACCCCGAACCGCGTACGCAGCCACGCCCGCCAGCGCGAGCGCGACGACCACGGTGAGCAGGTCGCTGGGCAGCGCGGCGGCGAGAGCGACCAGGCCGAAGATGCCGGCGGCGACGAGCCGCGGCCGTCGCTCAGCCCACCAGGCCAGGGCGACGGCGACGCCGAGCAGCAACAGCGCCGGGACCAGCAGCGGCGCGCTGTAGCAGGCGGCCGTGATGGCGAAGCCGGAGAGACCGCCGGAGAAGATGATCCAGCGGACCGTGGCTCGGTAGGTGCGGAACGCGGGCGGGTTGGACTGGTAGAACCAGGCGGTGCCGAGGGCGAGGATCGCGAGCAGCGCCGGCAGCGTCAGCCAGCCCGGCAGCAACGCCTCCGGGCCGGTGACCGGGGAGAACGCGGAATCGGTCCAGGGCACGGCCGCGAGCCGGACCGCGGCCGAGGCCGTCAGGATGAGGACGGTGACGCCCAGGGCGGCGGCGTACGGCGTCAACGCGGTAGCGGCCCAGCGCCAGGGCCGGGGGAGTGCCATCAGCGCGCCGGCGGCGACCAGGGTGACGACCACGGCGACGACGGTCAGGGTGACCGGGCCGTCGTCGAGGGCGGGCTGGGTGAAGGTATAGGCCGCGATCAGCAGCGAGCCGCCGACCATCGCGACCTTGGCGTCCTTCGGCAGCGGGAACAGCAGCGCCACGACCGCGAGCACCGCGGACGCGCCGAGCAGCAGGGGCAGGGTGCCGCCGGTCAGCAGCTCGGAGCCGGTCAGCGCGGGATCGGTCAGGCCGCGGACGAGGAGCATCAGCCAGAAGCCCGCCATCACGACCATCGCGCCGAGGGTCAGGGCCCGCAGGTCGGTCTTGCTCGCCGCGATCACGACGAGGAGAGCGATGACCGCGGCGACCAGCGGGAACCAGATGAGGTCGGAGATGAGCTCGAGACCGATCAGGGCCGTGAGTACGCCGGCGGCGGCCGCCACCTGTGGTCCGATCACCGAGGTGAGCTTCTCGCTGCGCTCGCCGACCAGGGACATCGCGGTGCCGGCTATGAAGACGGCGACGCCGACGATGACCAGGAAGCCACGGTCCCATTCGGCTCCGCCGAGCCAACCGGCGTACTTCATCCCGGCTATGTCCAGGGCGAGCAGTCCCAGCGCGAGGGTCCAGACGCCTTCGGTGCCGGCCCGAAGCTCGAGATGCATCAGGACCGCGCCACCGATCGTGAAGAGCGCGGTGAAGACGAGCAGCATCGTCGTACGGCCACCGACTCCCATCGCGGCCCAGGCGACCGCGAGGAAGATGACGCCCGCGACCAGCAGGAAGAGGACGCCGACGCCGACCAGGATCAGCGGCACCGTGATCGGTGCGCGCCGGGCCACCACCGGGGCACCGGGGAACGGCGCCGGCCCGGCGACGGCGGTGGCGGCCGGGGCGGCGGGTGGTGCGGCGAGGGGCTCGACGACGGGTTCGGGCTGGATCAGCGGGGGCGCCGCAGGCGGCGCGGCAACCGGCGGCGGGGTCGGCCGCGCGGCCCGGCTGGCCTCGTCCCGGATCGAACGCAACCGGGTCATGAGTACGTCGGCTCGCAGCAGCGTCCCGTAGAGCTCTTGGGCCACGGCGTTCTCCAGCGGCAGCCCGCAGTTCGGGCAGGGGCTCGTGCCGGGCTCGAAGGCCTCCCGGCAGTCGGGGCAGCGACCAGGATCGGCGTACTTCACAGCCCACCATCCTTGCGTAGTTCCGCCGATGCGTGTGCGGGAAACGCAGAGGGTCCGGACCGAGTCCCGAAATGACAACCAGCTCCGACCCAGAGTCGCGGGTCGAAGCCGGTTGTTGCTTGTGGGCAGGGGCGGGGTCGAACCGCCGACCTATCACTTTTCAGGCGATCGCTCGTACCAACTGAGCTACCTGCCCAAGCGAGGTGAAACATTACCGGAAACGTCCGCGGCCTTCCGAATCGGGGTCGACGCACCAACGTGCGGCCTCGCTTTGGCTGCCCAGGACGCAGACCTCTAGGATGTCCCGGCAGGCCCCCTTCGTCTAGCGGCCCAGGACCCCGCCCTTTCACGGCGGTAGCGCCGGTTCGAATCCGGTAGGGGGTACACAGTCTTTCCATGTCTCGAGTCTCGCTGCGCGACAGCGCGGGCGGCATCCGCACGGATACTCATATCCGGGACGCTCTAGGTCGAGCGGATGCGACACTTCCGTCTGTGACTGCGTGGATGTCGTCGGCGGCGATCGAGGTGGAGAGCCGCCTCTTCCGTGCGCTCGCGGTGCTGCGGGTGGTGGTGCTGGTCAACGCCGTCGGGCTGACCGTCTATCGGTTCGACAACTTCGTCTCGCCCGCGGCGGCGCTGGTCTGCATCCTCGTCATGGTGGGCTGGACGGCCTTCGCCGTCTGGGCGTACGCAGCCCCCGGCCGCCGTACGGCGGTGCTCGTCGGCGCCGACCTGGCGATCGCGCTCGGGCTCCTGCTGGTGACCCCGCTGGTGAAGGGGCCGGGTTTCCAGGCGAGCGTCCCGGGCTTCTGGGTCAGCGGCGCGTTGCTCGCGTGCGCGATCCACTATCGCTGGATCGGCGGTCTGTTGGCCGGCCTGGCGCTGGCGGCCGTCGACCTCGGGCTTCGCCAGGAGATCGACCAGTCGATCTACGGCAACGCGTTCCTGCTGGTCATCGGCGGCGGAGTGGTCGGCTACATGTGCGAGTCGGTGCAGCGGATGGCGCTCGAGCGGGACGAGGCCGAGCGCGCGGCTGCCAGAGCGGAGGAGCGGGCGCGGCTCGCCCGGGCAGTCCACGACGGCGTGCTCCAGGTGCTTGCCCTCGTCCAGCGGCGCGGCGGCGAGCTGGGTGGCGACGCGGCCGAGCTGGGCAGGCTCGCGGGGGAGCAGGAGCGGGGGCTGCGAGCGTTGATCCGTGGCGAGCAGTCCGGCCGTGGTCCGGCAGCCGGGTTGGTCGACCTGGCGGCGGCACTGGCCGAGCTCGAGACCGGCACCGTGACCGTCTCCGGACCCGCGACCGCCGTCGAGATGCCGGCCCGCCCGGCCGAGGAGATCGTCGCGGCGACCCGCGCGGCTCTGGACAACGTACGTCGCCACGTCGGTGAGGACGCCCGCGCCTGGGTGCTCCTGCAGGCATTCCCTGACCATGTCGAGGTCTCGGTGCGTGACGACGGTCCCGGAATCTCGGAAGGCCGCATCATCGAGGCCGGGGCACAGGGCAGGCTCGGCATCAGCGAGTCGATCCGTGGCCGGATCGAGGACCTCGGCGGCAAGGCAGAGCTGATCACCGGAGCAACCGGGACCGAGTGGGAGCTCACGGTCCCCCGAACAGGAGTGAATGGATGAGCAGAGTGATGGTGGTCGACGACCACCCGATGTGGCGTGACGCGGTCGAGCGCGACCTGGTCGCCGCGGGCTTCGATGTCGTCGCCGCCGCCAGCACCGGACGGGAGGCGATCACCAGGTTCGCCGCGACCCGTCCGGAGGTCGTGGTGCTCGACCTGCACATCCCTGAGCCCGACGGTGTCCAGGTCACCACCGAGATCATCGCCCTGCGCCCGGCGACCAAGGTCCTCATCCTCTCCGCCTCGGGCGAGCAGAACGACGTCCTCGCAGCCGTCAAAGCCGGCGCCACCGGCTATCTGGTCAAGTCGGCCTCCCGCGACGAGCTCCTGGATGCCGTACGCCGCGTCGCCGCCGGCGACCCGGTCTTCACCCCCGGCCTCGCCGGCCTGGTCCTGGGCGAGTTCCAGCACAGCGCCGCCACCGAGGTTCGCGGCGACAAGCCCACGCTCACCGACCGTGAGACCGAGATCCTCAAGCTTGTAGCCAAGGGCCTGAGCTACCGCCAGATCGCCGAGCGCCTGGTCCTTTCCCACCGCACGGTCCAGAACCACGTACAGAACATCCTGCGCAAGCTCCAGATGCACAACCGTGTCGAGCTCACGCGCTATGCCATCGAGCAGGGTCTGGACGGCGACTAGTTTCGGCGTCGTGGCTGGTCTTCTTCTTTGGTTGGGGCCGCCGACCCTTTCTGGATGGTGTTCACGCCGAATCCCGGCGTCAAGGACGGCCTTCGGCCGCCGGCTTCGCCGGCCGCTTCGCGGTCCTTGACTCCGTGATCCGTCGAGAATATTTGGCTGGTTATCGGGTCGGCGGCGGGGTATGGCGCGGATTCCTTGGGTTGGGTACGGGCCTGGGACCTGTGGCTGGAGAGTCCTGCTGGGCGGGGGGCGTTCGGGGGGGTACTGCACAAGACGATGACACCTTGTGAATCGTTCACAAGGAGGCGCGCTTCCCCAGTGCCGGAGAGGTCGCTTGGTCGTTGACTATGACAGAGGGTCCGACCTTGTGAAAGTTTCACAAGGTCGGGAAGGCCAGGCAGGCCCACGAGAGTCAGGGCGCGGTCAGACGCGGCGGGTGAACCGGATCCGTCCATCCGGTAGCCGCTCATGCGCGTAGCCGGGGTCGTGGATCCGACGATGATCACTGGGACACAACAAGACCATGTTCGCCATGTCGGTTCTGCCGCCTGCCGACCACGGTTTCAGATGGTGCGCCTCGGTCCACGCTGCTGGGGCATCGCAGTCTTCGGCCTGACAGCACTTGTCCCGCAACCGCAGTGCCCGGTGCTGGACGGGGTGGGCCAGGCGGATGGTGCGGCCGAAGTCGAGGATCTCCGAATCGCTGCCGAGCACGACGGGGATGAGGTCGGCGTTGCAGGCCATCCGACGGGCCTCGGCGGCGGTGATCTGGTCCCCGTCGAACCCCAACGCGGCGGTACCGAGGTCGTTACGGAGATCCTCCACGCTCAGCGTGACGAACACGGTCGTGGCGTGGCCACCATGGCGGGGAAGCTGGTCGACGTCGTAGGTCTCGATCACTCGGGCGAACGCCTGCCCCAGGAGCCGGTCATAGGGGGTCTTGCGGCCACGGTTCTCCGCAGACAGCTTCCGGGGCTGGGCCAACGAGTCCAGCATCGTGCGGAGCCTCATCGCGACAGCGTTCGAGACGCGGGCGTGGATGTCCACGGTCCCGTCCCCGTTGGCACGAGAGGTGAAGAAGGTGCGGCGGAGGGCGGCTTCTTCTTCGCGTTGGAGTGCTTTGGCCTCGGCGGCTTCGAAGCGTTCGGGGTCGATGGTGGTGAGGATGTGTTTCGCGGCGGTTGTTAGTTTCTTCGCGGTCAGCTCGGTGGCGGACTCGACCATCAGCTTCTCCGCGAGGACCAGGTCCTCGGTAGTGGCCACGGGGTCGGTGGCGACCTGGTCGAGCGCCTTGGAGATCACCCTCGCCTTCTCTTGAGAGATGACACCTTCAGCCATGCCGGCGGCCACGAGCTCGTACCTGGCGATCCCCGCGGCCAGTTTCACTTCGGCGCGGCCGGTCTTCTTGTCGACCAGCAGTTCGGTCAGCATCCACCCGGAGACGTCCTTGGCGCCGGTCTCCTCGGCGATATCCCCCGCAGCGGCCAGGATCCGCAGCTTCAACGCGGCCTGTTTGGCCTGCAGTCGCTCGATCCGTTCCAGCGCTGTCTTCTTCTGGCTGGTACGCCAGTAGGCAGGGTCACGGGTCAGGAGGGTGTCGAGGGAGGACTCGATGGCAGCCAGTTCGGCATCGATCGCATCGCCGGGGTTGATACCCCAGTGGTCGATGCTGCCGTCCAGGCTCATCGCCGCCCCTCCTCTCCGAGTGTTCAGAGGCGTGTCGTGATGGGTCTGATTCTACTCCTGATCCACTTTTCTGAACACCTATTCCCCCAGGTCAAATGCCTTTTTCGCGGTAAGCGAACGGCTCAAACCTGTGGATGGTAAGTGGCCCGAAGGGTCACCCTCCCGCCCCGCGACAGCACCCGTTCGAAGCAAGATTCCGCTGCGCCACACCCGGGCCGCCGCCCCGATAGCCAGCCAAATATTTCTCGGCGGGCCAGGCCAGCCTTCGGGTGGGACGTTCCGGCAGGGAGCCGTGTTGGTCTCGACACGCCTCCGCCTAGCGGCTCCGGCGGCTCGACCAGCGGTGCGAGGTCGGACTAGCGGTGCGAGGTCGGACTAGCGGTGCGAGGTCGGACTAGCGGTGCGAGGTCGGACTAGCGGTGCGAGGTCGGACTAGCGGTGCGAGGTCGGACTAGCGGTGCGAGGTGACTAGCGGTGCGAGGTCGGACTAGCGGTGCGAGGTCGGACTAGCGGTGCGAGGTCCGACCAGCGGTGCGAGGTCCGACCAGCGGTGCGAGGTCCGACCAGCGGTGCGAGGTCCGACCAGCGGTGCGAGGCCCGACCAGCGGTGCGAGGTCCGACCAGCGGTGCGAGGCCCGACGACCTCGCTCCCAGAAACCGCCGCCCCCGCGTAACCCCGTGTTTCTCGGGACATAAGAGAGAATCGGGAGGTGGTCTCGCTCCTCTATCTTCACGGCGTCGGCAACGGCGACCCGCGCGACGCCTGGCGGCGTGCGTTGGACAAGTCGCTTCAGGATGTCGGCTACCCAGGGCTCGACGGGGTCGAGGTGATCGCGCCGAAGTATCCCGACCTGCTCCGCACCGACATCAGCGACAAAGCCCTGAAGATACCGCCGGTCACGACGCCGAGACTGAGCGCCGAGGAGCAGCGGGGCGTACGCCGCCGGGTCGAGCGCGCGACCGCAGAGCTCGAGAAGATCCTCGGTGAGCCTGTCCCGGCCTCGCCTGTCGGAGTGACCGACTCGTTGGCCCCGATCGTGCTGCGCGTGCTCCGGCAGGCGCACAACTATGTGACCAAGCCCGGGATCCGCGCGCGTACGCTGCGCACCGTCCTCGATGAGCTCCCCGAGGAGGGCGAGATCGTCATCGTCGGACACAGTCTCGGCTCGATCATCGCGATCGACCTTCTCCGCCGGCTTCCGCCCACGCTGACCGTCGTCGGGTTGGTCACCATCGGCAGTCCGGCCGCCCACCCGAACCTCCACGAGGACTCCGACCGTCTGGAGATGAAGGCGCCGGTCGACCACGTCGGCTGGTGGGTCAACGTATGGAGCAACGGCGACGCGGTGACCGGCCTGCGTGGCATCTGGCGACATTTCCCCTGGGCGCTCGATCTCCAGGTCGGGCTCGGCCTCGACCACCGCACCACGACCTATCTCCGTTCCAAGCCGGTCGCCACCGCGATCGGGCGCGGCCTGTTCGGCTCCCTCACCAAGGAGGTCGCGCTCGTCGAGGGCACCCCCGACGTCGCCCTCAACTCGCTCGAGGTGCGGCTGGCGCTGTGGCTCGCCTACGCCCAGTTCTTGCGCGATCACCTCAAGGGCGCCACCCAGGAGCGCTTCGGCGCCGCTCTGCGCGTCGTCCAGCACGAGGTCCTGGAGCGGCTGATCGAGAACTACCAGCACGACGGCGTACGCATCCCCCAACAGCTCCTCGACCTGCGCGTCTCTCCTGATGCGTCCGGCGACCTGGACCTACCCAGACCCAAACCGCTGACCCAGCTCTCCAAGGAGGAGGCCGTCCTCGCCCTGGTGGCGCTGGCGACCGCCAACCCGGTGCGGCCCTACGAGATCGACGTCCCCGACGACGTACGCCGCCAGGCCTTCCACGACCTGACGGTCTGGATGGGGCTCGGGGGCGGGCTCGGCGAGAACCTGCACATCGCGATGCAGTCTGCCTCGAAGGCCGTCTACCCGGTCGACCAGTGGAAGCTGTGGGTCGGCATCGGGATCGGTGCCGCCGTCCTCGTCGCCGGGCCGATCGGGCTCGCCTTGGCCGCGCCCGCTGGGCTCGCCGGGGGAGCGGCGATCATCGGCGCGCTCTCCGCCTTCGGCCCCGGCGGGATGGTCGGCGGCCTCGTCACCGCCGGCGCGATCACCACCACCGGCGCCGGCACGATCGCCGCGACCCTCGTCTCCAGCTCGTCCACCGCCGAGGACGTCGAGGTCACCGTCATCCAGCTCCTCACCGCGGCGATCCTGCGCTCCCGCGAAGGTCTCGAGCAGGACCTCGGCGTATGGCTTGCGATGTCCGAGATCCAGCGCCAGACCGGGCGCGAGGTCGCCCGCCTCGCGGCCTACAGCGACGAGAAGGCCCCCGGTGTCGAGGCCCTGCGACGCAAGGCCCGGGCGGCCGACCGGGCGATGGCGTACATGGTCAAGAACCGTCTCGTGGAGGGCCTCACCGAGGAGGAGCCGAAGGGCGACGAACCCTTCGAGGAGTAGGACGCATCCCCGATTGTGAATCCTCAGCACCCATGGGCTATGTTTTTCCCGTTGCCGCAAACAGCGGAAACAAACAAGGCCCTGTAGCGCAGTTGGTTAGCGCGCCGCCCTGTCACGGCGGAGGTCGCGAGTTCAAGTCTCGTCAGGGTCGCAAGAAATGAAGGCGACGTGTGACCGCAAGGCGGTCCACGTCGTTTCTTGATTTACATTGCGGCCTCCGGCCGCGGCGGGGGATATCCCCCGCACCCCCTTAGCCCCTTCAGGGGAGGGTTCGCTCTGGTGTGGTCGTGTGCGTTGTCGCGGCGGAGCTTGTCGAGATCGCCTTTCGCGCCCTGGTTGGTGTGGCTGGAGAGGCTTGTTTCTGCCGGTGTGACTTGTGAGCCGGGTGATGTTCCCGGAGGGCGGGACACGCCGGGGCGGTGGCGAGCGCGGGGAGGGCCGTGCGTGGGAGGGTGGTCGTCCTGCTTCGGCAGGAGTCTCGGGCCAGACCCCCCGGTTCGGGCCGTTCGTCCCCGTGGGATATAAGCCGATTTGGCGGTAAGGTGCGGGCTGCTGTCCTCTCATGAGAGGATTCTGCCGCTTGTGTCGACGTCGCAGATCGGCAGGGCACGGGGGAACGACTAAGACGTTCGGTATTCAGGAGGCAACACCACCATGTCGTCGTACTACCCGCATCGGCCGCCCCATGCGGCGAGTGCGGACGAGCTTGCGTCGCGGATGCAGACGAACGGTGCCTACCGCACCCCGTCCGCTCCTGCGCAGCAGCAGCCCCCCGCCCTTGGTTGGGACCAGCGTCCGCAGCAGTCCCAGGCCCAGCCGCAGTACCAGGAGCCGGCGATCCAGCAGCCGGCGGTGATGGCGCAGACGACCGGTACGCAGTGGCCGCAGTTCGTCAACAACAACCGCCTCATCGGTGCCCTCGTCGCCGGTTTCGGTGCGACCCAGCTCGCCACGATGTTCGGCTACTGGGTCTTCGGCCTCGGCCTCATGGACGGCTCGCTGGACTTCGCCTTCTTCAACGGCGTCATCCTGACCCCGAACGCCACCGCCAACGAGGCAGGGTTCGCCTCGATGCAGTGGTGGTCCGGCATGGGCTTCCACTACTTGAACGGCATGGTCTTCTCGCTCGCCTATGCGCTGATCATCTTCCCCTGGCTGGGCAAGACCCACACCACTGCGAGCAACCTGGCGCGTTCGATGGGCATGGGTATGTTCCTCGCCACCGCATCCTGCGGCTGGTGGATTCCCGCGCTGCATCAGGACATGGACCCTGGCTTCTTCTCCATCAACTTCGGATGGGGCGCCGTTGTGAGCGTCTACCTGTGGCACGTGGTCTGGGCGCTTGCCCTCGGTCTGTTCTTCAACCCGCAGGACTGACCCACAGCACACACACGAGAGCCCCAGCCGATCGGCTGGGGCTCTCGTCGTATGTAGCAGCAGGCTAGTGCTCAGGCCAGGCGTCGAAGACCTGGCCGCCGTTGGTGGTCAGGTGGTTGTGGAGCTGCTCGCCGGCAGCGGCGTCCCGCAACGTCCGAAGTACGAGGCGACGCTGGTCGGTCGGGCTGGCCGACGGCGGCCCCGGGGTCAGCGCCATGGTCTCGGTGACCCGCTCGACCAGCAGGCGCAGGTGGCTGCGCTCGCCGCCGGCGTAGATGACGTGGGTCTGCTCGAGCGGGGCGGCCCACAAGATGTTGCCCTCGACGACGATCAGGCGTGACTCGGTGGCCATCACCTTCATCTCGACGTCGGTCATGTTCTGGAGCATGTCGGCCCCAGCGTGGATCGACTCGCCCTCGTGCAGGAAGGCCGGCAGCGCGTGGGCGAGGTTGGCCTCGACCATCGCGGCCTCCTCGCGGGCGCGCTGCTGCGCTCCCGGCTGACCGGCGTAAGGTCCGCCGACGGCGCGTTGGGTGCCTGTGCTCGGACCGTAGTAGGACCCGGTGTTCGTTCCGTACGCACCCTGGTTGGGGTAGTAGGAGCCGGTGTTCGGGTAGGACCCCTGGGCCGGATAGGACCCAGGAGCCGGAGCGACGCCATAGCTGCTGGGCGCAGGCTGACCCTGCGCGAGCCCGGAGCCGTACTCGCCACCCCAGCTGGCGTCGACGTTCACCTGGGCGCCGGCGGCTCGGGCGGCATAGTCGAGGGTCGGGAAGAAGTCGTGGAAGGCGTCCTTGTCCCGGATCTTCATCGTCGTGGAGTAGGACGACCCGGGCACCAGTGCCTCGATGATGAAGTCACCCAGGCTGGGCGGCGGAGGGACACCGATGAAGGTGACCACGGCGAGGTTGACCGAGAAGACGCGCTCGTGGAACTCGAACATCACCCGCCGGTCCGTCAGGAAGGCGTGGCCGGAGGCATTTCCCTCGTGGGGAAACTTCACCGCGACCCGGGCCCACTGGACCTCTCCCGGCTGGAGCAGGGACTTCACCAGAAGCCAGTCCCGGCTCTCCGAGGCGATGGCTCGGCTGTGGGGATCATGCGCCATCCGTCGGTGGAAATCCTCCACGGGTCGGTGGCCCACGGTGATGGACGCCGAGGCCTTTCTCATTGAGCGCATGGTCGCAAACCCTAGCCCTTCCTCCCTCTAGTGTGGACAGTTTGTACCAGCAGGGTCGCGATGTTGTGGAATCCCCTGATGTAGATGACAGCTCAACTCTGCGCCACCGCTCCAAGCACCTGCCTATTGACAGAAAACTGACAGGCCATCCGGCCACCCTCTTTGGTGGGTATCCCTGACGACGGGGATCAGCGAGGGGATGGGACTGAGATGACTGGTTCGTCTGTGGCGGTGGCAGGGGAGGCCACCGGCGTGCACTGGAGCGAGCTGCCGTGCGCGATCGAGGACGGAGACCTGTGGTTCGCCGCGACCAGCGCCGACGCGGACCGGGCGAAAGAGCTGTGTCGTACGTGTCCGCTGCAGCGTTCCTGCCTGCAGGGTGCGATCGCCCGGCAGGAGCCGCACGGGGTGTGGGGTGGCGAGGTCTTCTACGAGGGAATCGTCGTCGCCCGCAAGCGAACCCGTGGCCGTCCGCGCAACGGGGAGCTCCACCAGCGGGACCTGGAGCGCCAGGCTCGCGCAAACCTGCGGAGAAATACTCCGGAAGCGGTTGCGTAGACGTATCTGTCACCCGGCAGAATAGGTGTTGTGGGGATTGAGATAAGCCCAGAGCGCTTCGACGCACTCGTGGACCAGGCGCTCGACGCCATCCCGGACGAGCTGGCCGCCCAGGTGCACAACCTCGTCGTGCTCGTCGAGGAGTGGCCGCCCGAAGGCGAGCCCCAGCAGACGCTCGGGCTCTACGACGGGGTGGCGCTGACCGACCGCAACGACCTCTACGGCGGCACTCTCCCGGACCGGATCTTCATCTTCCGCCAGCCCCTGCAGCAGATGTGCGTCGACGAGGCCGACCTGGCGGCCGAGATCCGCATCACCGTCATCCATGAGATCGCCCACCACTTCGGCATCGACGACGACAAGCTTCACGAGCTCGGCTGGGCCTAGGCGGGCCTACGCCGGCCTAGAGCCCCGACCCGGCCGCCCAGCCGAGACTGACCGCGATCGTCCCGATCGCGAGCGACCCGACGACGTTCAGGACGGCCGACCGCCACCGGCCGTTCTCGGCCAGACGGACGGTCTCGTAGGAGAAGGTCGAGAACGTGGTCAGCGCTCCGCAGAAACCGGTGCCGGCCAACGTGAGCACCCACCCAGGAAGTACGCCGCCCGCGGCTGCCCCGGCCAGCAGCCCGAGCACGAGCGAGCCGACAGCGTTGACCACCATGGTCCCCCAGGGATAGTCGCTTCCGGTCCACTCCCGGACGTAGAGATCGGTCAGGTAGCGCGCGGGTGCGCCGACCGCGCCGCCGAGCAGGACCAGGAGCGCGGTCATGGATCCGTACCGCGGAGCACGACGACCCGACCGGTCGCCAGCCCGAGCCAGGCGGCGCCGACCCCGGCGAGCACCGAGACGATCAGATAGAGCATGGCGAGCGCGGGTGCGTGCCCGCTGAGGGCGTATGTCTCCAGCGCGTAGGTCGAGAAGGTGGTGTAGCCGCCGAGCACGCCCACCCCGAGGAACGGGCGCAGGTAGCGGCCCCAGAACGGGATCCCCGACCACGGGCCCAGGATGAACGCCATCAGCAGGCCGAGCAGCAGGCATCCAGAGGCATTGACGAGGAACGTCGCCCACGGCCAGGTGTGGCTGTCGTGGGGGAGCGCCACGGCAAGCCCCCAGCGAGCCAGGGAGCCGAGCGCCCCTCCGGCGGCGATGGGGGCGATCAGGTCGCGATGCTCACGCAGCACGCCGACAGCGTACGGTCATCAGCACAGGCGGCCGGTCATATGGGTCCCGCTCCACCGGGTGGGGCGGCCGCCGGCGGCCTGGGTGAGGTATTCGCCGAGGAACCAGCGCTGAAAGGCGACCTGCTCGGGGGAGCGGGCCAGGACGAGCAGCCGTTCCTGACGGCAGAACTCATCGATGAGGTCGAGCATGTCGAGGAAGCGGCGCATCGTCTCGGCGGCGGATCGCGGCATGCGTACGTGCAGGTCAGCCGTCTCGCGATGGCGTCCGGAGCCGATCACCCCCGAGAGCTGACCGTGGCCGAGGCCGTCGAGGAGCTGGCGTTCCAGCGAACCGAAGAGGGCCGAGAGGCTGGCGGCGAGCGGGTAGTCGTTGGCGTGGGCCAGGGAGAGGAGGCGTACCTCTCGCCTCAGCTCACGGAAGTGATGCTGGAAACCCTTGTAGAGGGCAAGGGGTACGCCGAGGATGCTGACCTCGACGGTCTCGGAGCCCAGACGTTCTGGCTTCGGAGGCGCGCCGGCCGGGCCGGTGATCACGCCCTCGACCCCGTCGCCCTCATCGATCTCCGCGGCGGGCGTGAACCAGACGGTCTTGCCGGACGCGTCGATGTCGGCGCCCCAGGCATCGGAGACGCTGGCCACGATCGAGAGGCCGCGGCCGACGGTCAGCAGGACCTCGTCCTCGTCGTCGAGGGCGAGCGGGACGGGCAGCAGCGGGGGCTCGGTCGAGGCATCGCGGATCTCGACGCGGGGATGGTCGACGGTGCCGCGCATCCGGATCGTGACCGGGGCGGCGCCATGGAACAGGGCGTTCGAGACCAGCTCGGAGACCCCGAACTCGGCACACTCGGCGAGATCGGCGCGGTCGATCTCCTCACAGGCAGCGCGAACCCACGAGCGTGCGTCCTGGACGGCGCGGGAACCGGTGCGGAGCAGGAGAGCTGGCCGGCTCAACGGCATGGTCTCCTCCTCCGATCTCGTGGTCGGCGTCCACACGTTCGTGTTGTGTGTTGTTCGTGGCAAGGATTTTCCGCACTTGAAGGTGTCTGATGCGGGCCATCGACCACTAGGGCACAAGGTCCCGGTCACCCTCACAGATTAAAGTCGGCGGGTTTCGACTCGATAACAGACACGCGGCAGAAACGCATGCTCAGCGTCGGTCTGGCAACTGTGACGAAGTAGTCGTACCCGGGAATGAACAGATCCGCCGGAATGGTTCAGAATATGAGGTGGAACGTTCAAACGGTCTCTTGTGTTGAGGTAGCGGAGGGTATTAGCAATGTCAGCGGACCAGGCAAAGCACCGGGTCGTCATCATCGGTTCCGGCTTCGGCGGACTCTTCTCCGCGAAGGAGTTCAAGGGTCGTGACGATGTCGAGGTGACCTTGATCGCGAAGACGACCCATCACCTGTTCCAGCCGCTGCTCTACCAGGTGGCGACCGGCATCCTCTCGCAGGGCGAGATCGCCCCGCCGACCCGCGACATCCTGCACCGGCAGAAGAACGCCCGCGTGCTGCTCGGCGAGGTCAACGAGATCGACGCCGAGACCAAGACGGTCAAGGCGAGCATGCTCAACCAGCAGATCGACGTTCCCTACGACTCCCTGATCGTGGCTGCCGGTGCCGGCCAGTCCTACTTCGGCAACGACCACTTCGCCGAGTTCGCGCCCGGCATGAAGTCGATCGACGACGCGCTCGAGCTGCGCGGACGGATCTTCGGAGCCTTCGAGATCGCCGAGCTGACCGCCTCGCGCGGCGAGCCGATCGGTGATCTGCTCACCTTCGTCGTGGTGGGCGCCGGCCCGACCGGCGTGGAGATGGCCGGCCAGATCGCCGAGCTGTCCCGCCGCGTGCTGAAGAAGGACTTCACCCACATCCAGTCCGAGAAGGCTCGGGTGGTCCTGGTCGACGCCGCGCCGCAGGTGCTGCCGCCGTTCGGTGAGAAGCTCGGTGCCAAGGCGCAGAAGGCGCTGGAGCAGGCCGGTGTGGAGGTCGTCCTCGGGGCGATGGTCACCCACGTCGACGAGTTCGGCATCGAGATGAAGTTCAAGGACGGCCAGACGCAGCGGATCGGCTCGATCGCGAAGATCTGGGCTGCGGGTGTGCAGGCTTCCGAGCTGGGCAAGACGCTCTCCGAGCAGACCGGTGCTGAGCTCGACCGTGCCGGCCGGATCGCGGTCAACGCCGACCTCACCCTGCCGGGTCACCCGGAGATCTTCGTGGTCGGCGACATGATCAGCCTCGACCACCTGCCGGGCGTCGCCCAGGTCGCGATCCAGGGTGGAAAGCACGCGGCCAAGACCATCAAGGCCCGCCTGAAGGACAAGCCGGAGCCCGGCAACTTCAAATACTTCGACAAGGGCTCGATGGCCACCATCAGCCGCTTCAACGCTGTCCTCAGCATGGGCAGCTTCAAGCTGTCCGGTGTCCTCGCCTGGTTCGGCTGGCTGGTGGTCCACCTGGCCTACATGACCGGGTTCCGCAACCGGCTCACCGCGACGCTGCACTGGATGATGTCGTTCATCGGCAAGGACCGCTCCGAGCGCACCACCACCATGCAGCAGATCTTCGCCCGCGAGGCGCTCGAACGCGTCCCGGGTGGCATGGCCGCCCTCATCGACGACCCGGCCGAGGTCGCCGCCCAGGTGGAGGCCCGGCGCAAGGAGCTCGAGGAGCACGCCGCGGAGGAGTCGCGCCTGGCCGACTCCCGCAGCGCCTCGTAGCGGTTTCCGCTTTCCGGCCGACCCGCCGCAGACCTGGTCTGCGGCGGGTCGGTGGTTTTTGCGCGCCCGGCCGAGGCTGCCACGAAGAAGTGCTTGCTATTGTTTGCGGGGAAGGTGTCTCATTAACCTGTTGGGTTGGACGCCCGCGAAGGAGGACGCATGACCGAGGTGACCACGCGGCTGGTCGAGACCACCGACGGGTTGAGGCTCGCGGTCCACGAGCGAGGGTCGGCCGACGCCGAGACCGTGGTGCTCGTCCACGGCTACCCCGACAACCACTCCGTCTGGGACGGGGTTGCGGAGGTGCTTGCCGAGCGTTTCCACGTCGTCGCCTATGACGTACGCGGCACGGGGGAGTCGGGCGTCCCCGACTCGACCGCCGGCTATCGCCTGGCGCAGCTCTCCGCCGACTTCCGGACTGTTGTCGACGCCGTCTCGCCGGACGCGCCGGTTCACGTCGCGGCGCACGACTGGGGTTCGATCCAGACCTGGGAGTCGGTGACCGACCCGGCGCTGCGCAGCCGGATCGCGACGTACGTCTCGATCTCGGGACCCGATCTGGGGATGGCGACCGCATGGCTGCGTGAGCGGGGGCATCTGCGGAGCACGCTGCGACAGCTGGCCCACTCCTGGTACGTCTTCGCCTTCCAGGCGCCGCTGCTGCCTGAGGCGATGGTCCGCTCAGGGCTGCTCGCCCGGTTCGTCGGTGGCGGACCGCGGCCGGCGAAGGACCAGGTCAACGGGGTCGAGCTCTACCGGGCCAACTTCCTCGGCAAGCTGCTCCGTCCGGAGCCGCGGGCGACCGACGTGCCGGTGCTGGTGATCGCCCCGCGCGGGGACGACTACGTGACGGTGCCGCTGCAGACCGAGGCTCCCCGGGCGTACGCGACGAGGCTGACCACCCAGGTCATCGACGGCGGCCACTGGGTCGTGACCGCGGAGCCGGAGCTGATCGCGGGCGCGATCACGGCCTTCATCGACAAGGAGGGTGTGCGATGAGCAAGATCGGCAAGGAGAGCAAGGAGAGCAGGCGCGGGCACGAGCCGGCCAAGGTGGCCCTGCATCCGCGGAACGTGAAGTTCGACTGGAGCCGGCTGCCGCTGGTGTGGATCCCGGGCGAGGTCTTCGCCTCCCACTACATCAACGTGCTGCACCTGCTGCTGCCCGAGGGCGAGCGGTGGTTCGTCAAGGTGTTCTCCGAGATCCTGCCGCTGATCGAGGACGACCAGCTCCGCGAGGACGTGATCGGCTTCATCGGCCAGGAGGGCGTGCACGCCGCCGCCCATCAGGAGGTGCAGGACTACTTCACCGACAACGGCCTCGATGTACGTCCGTTCGCGGCGGAGATCGAGGCGCTGTTCCGCAAGATCCTGGGTGAGCGCGACCTGACCGGCCGGGCCAAGGAGGAGTGGCTGATCGAGCGCGCGGCGATCATCGCCGGTCTCGAGCACCTCACCGCCGTGCTCGGCAACTGGGTGCTCAACTCGCCCGCGCTCGACGAGGCCGGGGCCGACGAGACGATGCTCGACCTGCTGCGCTGGCACGGCGCCGAAGAGGTCGAGCACCGCAACGTGGCGTACGACGTCTTCCAGCATGTCGACGGGCGCTACCTACGCCGGGTCCGCTCCTATCTGCTCGGCGGCACCGCGCTGCTCGTGCTGTGGTGGCGAGGTGCGCAGTACCTGATGGACCACGACCCGACCCCGCTCGAATCAGCGCAGCCAGGTCAGGCCAAGCGGTCCAAGGCCAGTCTGCTCAAGCTGATCGACGCCGAGCGCCGCGGACTGGTGCCCGGAGTCGTACGCATCGGGTGGGCGACCTGGAAGTTCTTCCTGCCCGGCTACGACCCGTCCAAGGAGGGCTCGACCGCGCAGGCAGTGAGCTACCTGGCCAAATCACCCGCGGCGCTGCGGGCAGACGCCATCGCGGAGAGCCGGTGAAGCCGGCGCACTACGCCGTCCCGGAGATCCCCGACTCGCTGCTCTACCGCGGCTTCGAGGCGATCGTCGGGGGCTATTGGACCAAGGCCGCCTACCGGTCCTGGCGCCGCCGCAAGCCGCTCGGTCGGATCGACCGGGACCTGCACGTGCGCGTCAGCCGAGTCGACCAGGAGGGCGACGACGTCAAGGCGATCTGGTTCGAGCGGGAGGACCCTTCGACAGGCTCAGGACGACGCGGCTCTGCAGACCTGCCGGTCTGGGACCCGGGTGCCCACGTCGACGTGGTGCTGCCCAGCGGAAGGCTGCGGCAGTACTCGCTCAACTCCGACCCGGACGACCTCTCCGCCTACCGGATCAGCGTGCGGCTGATCGAGCCGACCGCCGGAGGAGGTGGCGGGTCGGTGGAGGCGCACTATCTCGGCGTCGGTGACCGGCTGGTGCTCAAGGGGCCGCGTAACGCGTTCCCGTTCGTGGACTCGCCCGCCGGCTACCTCTTCGTCGCGGGCGGCATCGGGATCACCCCGATCCTGCCGATGCTGCGCGACGTGGTGCGCCGCGGCGTGCCGTACGAGTTCGTCTACACCGGCCGCTCGCGTGACACCATGCCGTTCCTCGAGGAGATCAGGACGATCGTCGGCGACCACGAGGTCCAGCTGTGGCCCGACGACGAGTTCGGCACCCCGGATGCGGCCAAGATCATCTCGATGGCGCCCGAGGGGGCGGCGCTCTACTGCTGCGGGCCGATGCCGATGATCGACGCGATCCGGGCGCAGATCCCCGACCCGCAGATCGACCGGCTGCACTATGAGCGGTTCTCGCCGCCGCCGGTGCTCGGCGGTCGCCCGTTCCGGGTACGCCTCGAGGGCTCCGGATCCGAGGTCGAGGTGGGCGCCGAGGAGTCGGCGTTGACGGCGGTCCGCCGGATTCGGCCCGCCCAGGCGTACTCCTGCCAGCAGGGCTTCTGCGGCACCTGCCGGGTGCGGGTCCTGGAGGGTGAGGTCGAGCATCGCGACCACGCCCTGGCCGAGTACGAGCGCGAGGGGCACATGATCCTGTGCGTCTCACGAGCGCGGGGGACCGTGGTGATCGACGGCTGAGGCCGTCATGGCCGGCCTGGTCCGACGTTAACGGTTTGTCCGAGGGGCGGTTGGCTGGTCTGCTTGCGGTATGACTGCACTCGTTCTTCCATCGCTCGACCTCTACGACTCCTGGGCGGCCACCGTCGGCGAGTTCGAGGGAGGGCACGTCGATGGTGCCTCCATCCCGGACGAGGAGGCCGCCGACACGAGTCGGGAGGCGTGCGAGCGGCTGATCGAGAACACTGCGCGGGACCGGGACGTCTCGGTCCCGCCGCCTGCAGGGCGGGTGCACGCCTCGGCCTTCTGGATCACCGACGACGGGGACGTGGTCGGGTTCATCCAGCTGCGCCACGAGCTCAACGAGTTCCTGGAGAACGTGGGCGGGCACATCGGCTACTCCGTCCGGCCCTCGTCCCGTCGCCAAGGGCATGCCCGGCGAGCGCTCGGGATGCTGCTCGCCGAAGCCCGAGCGCTGGGCCTGGAGCGTGTCCTGATCACCTGCGACGAGGACAACGCGGCCTCGGCTCGCACCATCGAGTCCCAGGGCGGGCAGCTCCAGGACGTCTTCGACGGGGCTGCATACGGCACCGGACCCAAGCGGCGCTATTGGATCAAGCTGTGAGCGACGATGACGTCGCGACGGAGGACGAGGTCCAGTGGGCGCTGGCGGGGGACTCCGCCGCCCCCGCTGACGCGGTGGACGAGGTCCTGACGAGCCTGCGCGCGACCGGGCGTACGCGCGAGGTGGGGGTCGATGTGCTGCGGGCCGCCGCCTTCCGGCTCGTCTCCGAGGACAGGCTCGACGACGTCGGGCGGAGCTGGCTGGAGCTTCTCGACGCCGTCCGGGCCCACCCCGATGCCAGGTTGGCCGACCTGCCGCCGGCCCGCACCGACTGACCTCCTCAGCTGGAGAGTGAGCGGCGGCGGCTCGCCAGGCTGGACAGACCCTGGGCGGCCGCCCGGACCTGCGTCACGTAGGCCTCGGGGCGGAAGCGCCCGACGGGGCCGGTGATGCTGATCGCAGCCAGAGCTCTGTCGCCGTCGGTGAGGATGGGGGCGGCGATGCACTGGAGCCCGGGCGCCGACTCCTCGCGCTCGAAGGCGACGCCGTGCTCGACCGCGGCGCCGAGCTGGCGCTCGAGCAGCCCGGGAGCGACGATCGTGTGCGGCGTACGCCGCTGGAGGGGGCCGTTGAGGACCTCCTGCTGCACCTCCGGGTCGGAGAACGCGAGCAGGACCTTGCCGATCGCGGTGCAGTGGACGGGCATCCGTCCGCCCGGCCGGGAGGGGGACTTGGCCTGTCGGTGACCGCCGATCTTGGCGACGTAGACGACGTCGTGCCCTTCGCGAACACCCAGGTGGACGGTCTCGTGGGTGCGTTCGTAGAGGTCCTGGAGGAACGGCATCGCCAGTTCCAGCAGGGAGCGCTCGACCGAGGCGCGCATGCCCAGCTCGAAGAGGCCGCCCGAGAGCCGATAGCCGAGCGGCGTGCGGTCCAGGAGGCGGTTGGCGACCAGGTCGCCGGCGACGCGGTGGACGGTCGCCTTGGGGAGGCCGGTGCGGCGGACGAGCTCGGCCAGGGGGAGCACCTGGTCGTCGACCGTGAAGGCCCGCAGGATGGTCACCGCCTTGCCGAGCACGGTGTCGAGATCGGCAGCTTGGTGAGGCATGGGATCACCGTACCGGTCAGCGGGACGTGAGCCCTGCTGCTTGGGCCTGCTGCTGAGACGGTGGGCACATGAGCGAAGTGACTTCCCCGCCTGACGTCGCCGGCGCCGCCGTCGCGGCCGCCGCCGACCGGCTGCTGACCGCCGCCAGCACCGGCGCCCCCGTGCCGCCGATGCGGGACCTGCTGGGCGCGACCGATCTGGAGACGGCGTACGCGATCCAGGAGCGGCTCACCGCGGCCCGGGTCGCCGGTGGCGCGAAGATCGTCGGCCGCAAGATCGGGCTCACCTCCAAGGCCGTCCAGGAGCAGATCGGCGTCGACACCCCCGACTTCGGCGTGCTCTTCGACGACATGGCGTACGCGGACGGGGACGTGCTCCCGGCCGACGCGATCCTGCAGCCGCGGGCCGAGGCCGAGATCGCCTTCGTCCTCGCGGCCGACCTGGCGGACGGCGACCTCTCCTACGATCAGGTGCGCGAAGCCATCGACTACGCCGTCGCGGCCATCGAGATCTGTGGCAGCCGGATCGCCGACTGGAAGATCGCCTTCGGTGACACCGTCGCGGACAACGCCTCCGCGGGGGCCTATGTCCTCGGGGCCGAGCGCCGGCGCTTGGACGAGTTCGAGCCCCACGAGGTCACCATGTCGATGTCGATCGACGGCGAGGAGGTCTCGACCGGCACCGGAGCAGCCTGTCTCGGTGACCCGGTCAACGCGGTCCAGTGGCTGGCTCGCTACGCCCGCGACTTCGGGGAGCCGCTGCGCGCAGGCCAGCTCATCCTCTCCGGGGCGCTCGGTCCGATGCGGCCGATCGCGCCCGGCAACACCGTTCGTTCCACCGTGTCGGGCCTCGGCTCGGTGGCCTTCACCGTAGGAGACTGACTGATGGCGCTGAGCCCAACACGCAAGGCAAAGGTGGCGATCATCGGGTCGGGCAACATCGGCACCGACCTGATGATCAAGGTGATGCGTACGTCGCAACACCTGGAGATGGGTGCGATGGTCGGGATCGACCCCGACTCCGACGGTTTGGCGCGGGCGCGGAAGTTCGGGTTCGCGGCCACGTCCGACGGGGTAGAGGGCCTGATCGCGCTGCCCGAGTTCGACGACATCGAGATCGTCTTCGACGCGACCTCGGCCAAGGCGCACGTCGTCAACGCGGCCGCGCTGGAGCCCTACGGGAAGAGGCTCATCGACCTCACCCCGGCGGCGATCGGGCCGTACGTCATCCCGGCCGTCAACATCGACGAGCACATCGACGCGCCCAACGTGAACATGGTGACCTGCGGCGGGCAGGCGACGATCCCGATCGTGGCCGCGGTCGCGCGGGTGGTGCCGGTCGCCTACGGCGAGATCGTCGCCTCGATCTCGTCCCGCTCCGCCGGTCCCGGCACCCGGGCCAACATCGACGAGTTCACCGAGACCACCTCGGGCGCGATCGTGCAGGTCGGCGGCGCCAAGCGTGGCAAGGCCATCATCATCCTCAACCCGGCCGAGCCGCCGCTGATCATGCGCGACACCGTGTATGCGCTGGTCGATGGCGGGTCCCGCTCCCTGGAGGAGCTGACCGCGGAGATCACCGAGTCGGTGGAGAAGATGGTCGGTGACGTCGCTGCGTACGTTCCTGGCTACCGGCTCAAGCAGAAGGTGCAGGTGCAGGAGATCCCCTCGGACCAGCCGGTGGAGACGCTGCTGGCCGAGGGTGAGACGACCCGGCCCACGCATCAGGTGTCGGTGTTCCTCGAGGTCGAGGGCGCCGCGCACTACCTCCCTGCGTACGCCGGGAACCTCGACATCATGACCTCGGCCGCGCTGCAGATGGCCGATCGGATCGCTTCGTCCCCCAAGGAGGCTGCGCGATGAGCACGCCCATCTATGTCCAAGAGGTCTCGCTGCGCGACGGCATGCACGCCGTACGCCACCGGATCACGCCCGAGGACGTCAAGCGGATCGTCATCGCCGCCGACGAGGCCGGCGTCGATGCCATCGAGGTCGCCCACGGCGACGGTCTGACCGGCGGCTCGGTCAACTACGGTCCCGGCTCCAACTCCGACTGGGAGTGGATCGAGGCCGCTGCCTCGGTCATCAAGAACGCCCGGCTGACCACGCTGCTGCTCCCCGGCGTCGGCACGATCGAGGACCTGCGCAGGGCCTACGACCTCGGCGTGCGCTCGGTCCGCGTCGCGACCCACTGCACCGAGGCCGACGTCTCGGCCCAGCACATCGCCGCCGCGCGCGAGATGGGGATGGACGTCTCCGGGTTCCTGATGCTCAACCACATGGCGCCTGTCGAGGTGGTCGCGCAGCAGGCGAAGCTGATGGAGTCCTACGGCGCCCACTGCGTCTACATCACCGACTCCGGCGGCCGGCTGACGATGAACGATGTCCGTGACCGCGCCCGGGCCTACCGCGACGTACTGAACGACGAGACCGAGATCGGCATCCACGCTCACGAGAACCTCTCGCTCTCGGTGGCCAACTCCGTGGTCGCCGTCGAGAACGGCGTCTACCGCGTCGACGCCTCCCTCGCCGGCCACGGCGCCGGCGCCGGCAACTGCCCGATCGAGGCGTTCATCGCGGTCGCCAACCTGTCCGACTTCAAGCACAACTGCGACCTGTTCAAGCTCCAGGACGCCGCCGACGACATCGTCCGCCCCCTCCAGGACCGCCCCGTGCGTGTCGACCGCGAGACGTTGACGATGGGCTACGCCGGCGTCTACTCCTCCTTCCTCCGCCACGCCGAGAACGCGAGCGCCCGCTACGGCGTCGACACCCGCGACATCCTCATGGAGTGCGGCCGCCGGGGCCTGGTGGGCGGCCAGGAAGACATGATCGTCGACATCTGCCTGACCAAGCTCGCCGAGCGCGAGGAAGCCGCGAGCTGAGGTTGTCCCCAACCCTGGGAGCGCCAGGCGTACATGGTGCGCCTGGCGCTCCCAGGGTTACCGTCGGTCTGTGGTCGAGACCCCGGACGAGCAGAGGGAGCGGGAGCGGCGCGAGGACGCTGCTCGACTGCTGCGCGCTCACCTGCTCATGCAGGACGGTGTCGCGAGCCACGCGCAGCTGACCGCCGGTGGGGTGATGAAGACCGACATCGAGCGGAGCGTGCGACGCAAGGAGCTCCGCCGCGTCCACCCGCGCGTCTACGTCGACCATGCCGGCCCGATGACCTGGCGCCAGCGTGCCTGGGCCGCCGTCCTCTACGCCGAGCCCGCCTACCTGTGCTGGACCAGCGTCGAGGAACCACGCAGGCGCGACGACGGTGCCCCGATCCACGTCGCCGTCGACCACAGCCGCCGGATCCGGCCGCAGGACGGCATCGTCATCCATCGGATGAAGGGCCTGGAGCTGCGCGCCTATGGGGGTACGCCGCCCCGGCTCACCGCCGAGGACAACGCCTTGGCGATGGCGCACGAGGCAGCCAAGGACATCGACGCGATCGCCCGGCTCGCGGATGCGGCCGGGAAGAGCTATGTCACCGCTGACTCCCTTCGGGCCGCGCTCGACCGCTATCCGTCGGTACGCCGCCGTGCGCTCCTCGCCGGCCTGATCGACGATCTCGGCGCAGGCACCCACTCCGTGCTCGAGCACGGTTACCTCACCAAGGTCGAGCGTGCCCACGGCCTGCCGGCCGGGACGCGCCAGGCGCCGCGGTCCGGCCCGGCCGGGAACCAGTTCCGGGACGTCGAGTACGCGGCGTACGGACTCGTCGTCGAGCTCGACGGCGCTGTCGGTCACGAGTCCTGGCGCGACCAGGCGCGCGACGCCGACCGCGCCCTCGACGACCTCGCCTCCGCCGGGGTGCTCACCGCGCGGCTCCGCTTTCACCAGGTCTTCGACACTCCCTGCCACACCGCCACCAGGATCGCCAGGATCCTGAGACGCAACGGCTGGAACGGCACGATGAAGGCCTGCGGCGAGGCATGCCGAATGAAGGAGGCCTGACGGACCCGGGGAGCGTGAGGCGTACCAGGTGCGCCTGGCGCTCCCCGGGTCGGGCTACCGCCTTGGGGGAAGTGTGACTCGGTCGAGGTCTCGGGCGATCGTCAGCGGTCCGTCGTACGCCTCGCGTGCCTCCGCCTCGAAGACCTGCTCGAACTCGCCGTTCTCCGAGTCGGGGTAGCGCTGCGAGAAGTGGGTGAGGACGAGGTGACGTACGCCGGCAGCGGCCGCGATCTCGGCTGCCTGCCGCGCGGTGAGATGGCCGTATTCGGTGGCCAGGTGCCGATCGGAGTCGAGAAAGGTGGCCTCGATGACCAACAGGTCGACGCCGTCCGCGAGCTCACCGGCGGCGTCGCACAACCGGGTGTCCATCACAAAGGCCATCGACTGTCCTCGGCGCGGAACCGTCACGTCCGCGAGGTGAACCAGGCGGCCGTCCGACTCGATCACGCCGTCTCGTTGCAGCCGACCGACGGCGGGCCCGCTCAGACCCGCCTCGGCGAGCTTCGTGGTGTCGAAGGAGCGGCCGTCGGGCTCGTCGAGGCGGTAGCCGAACGCCTCGATGGTGTGGTCGAGCCGTCGCAAGGTGAGCGTTGTGCCGGACTCACCAGGGAGCCGTTCGACCCTCCCGTCCGCTTCGAGACCTTGGAGCAGCATTTGCTCGCGATGGTGGAAAGCGGTCGAGTCGCACAGGTTCCGTATCCACTGCTCGCCGGAGGCCGGGAACGAGATGGGCACCTCACGAGGGGAGCCGTCGAGGCTGATCCGTTGCACGACCCCGGCCAAGCCGAGGCTGTGGTCACCGTGGAGATGTGTGATGGCGATCCGGGTGAGGTCGGGCGCGGCGACGCCGGCCTGTGTCATCTGCCGCTGAGTACCTTCGCCCGGGTCGAACAGAATCGTCTCGTCGTCCCAGTGGAGCACGTAGCCGTTGTGGTTTCGGCGCTTGGTCGGCACCTGGCTCGCCGTGCCCAGCACGACGAGCTCGCGGGGAGAGGTGCGTGGCACGGGAGGATCCTTCGACGAGCTGTAGCCGGTCTTCGGTGGACGGGCATTGGACGAAACAGTAGGGGCCCTGCCGTGTCCGGTCGACGGGTTTCGCGGAGCGCCTGAGTAGTCTTTACCCGCACGTCGCAGTCACCTGGTGGCTGCGATCTTCGACCTTGTTGCTCACCCACCTCGACGAACGCGGACGCGGCGGAGGATCTCGTCGACGACCTCGGTGAGCGGCGGGGTGGCGTCGATGAGTTGGCCGGGCGGCACCTGCTCCTTGGTCTCGTGCATCCGGATGCAGATCTCGCGCTCCTCGGGCCGCCCGCCCCAGTCGGTCGGGTCGACGCGTACGCGCTCGTCGATCCGCTGCAGCATCGTGTCGCGGTCGACGTCGAGGATGAAGACGGCGTCGAAGAGGTCGATGAACTTCGCGTGGTTGCGACTGCCACCGCAGAAGAAGGTCACGGGCACGGTCCGGTCAGCGACCAGCGCGCGCACCAGGGCGATGTCCCAGATGTGATGCTCGGGCGCACTGTCGTCGACCGGTTCGCCAGTCTCTGGATCGCCCCGATAGGCGAGCGTCCGGTCGCCGTGGATCGCCTGGGATCCACGGCGGAGCAGCTCGTCGCAGACCGCCGTCTTCCCCGCACCTGAGACGCCTTCGATCAGATAGTTCCGGACACCCATGTCTGTGATGGTGCGGCAGTCGACGGTGACGAAGCGAACGGTTATGGGAGACGTCGTCGGCGTGATTCGCCGTGACTACGGAAAAGGAGTCATCGCCCGCGACTACGAAATAGTAGTCAACGGCAATGACTGCGACGTCGTAGTAGTGGCGTTCCGTCGGGGCAGAGCTGACCCGGTCCAGCGGAGAGCAGTGACGGCGCGTAGCCAGCCTTGTGCGGCTGTGGAAGAGTCGTCCTGTGCGAACTGAATCTTCTCTCGACCTCCCGCTCGTCGGTCTGGCCGCGCTGTTCCTCGGGTCAGGCACCCTGCACTTGGTGAGGCCGCAGGTGTTCGAGCCGATCGTGCCGTCGGCGCTGCCGGATGCGCGCAAGGTGGTCGAGGTCTCCGGTGTCGCGGAGATCGTCTGCGGGCTGGGGCTGCTGCACCCGAAGACCCGCCGGATCGCGGGGCTCGCGAGTGCCGCGCTGCTGGTGGTTGTGTTCCCGGCCAACGTGCAGATGAGCGTCGATGCGGGGCAGCGGGCGAACCGGAAGCGGACCCCGAAGTCGGCCGGTTTCTTCGCTGGTACGCTCGCGCGGCTGCCGCTGCAGTGGCCGATGATCAAGGTGGCGCTGCGCGCCGGAAAGGGGACCGGCGCATGACGTACGTTCCTTCGGAGTCTCGTTACGACACGATGCAGTACCGGCGGACCGGCCACAGCGGCCTGGACCTGCCGGCGGTCAGCCTCGGGCTGTGGCACAACTTCGGTGACGACCTGGCGTTCGAGCGGCAGCGGGCGATCCTGCGTACGGCCTTCGATGCCGGCATCACCCACTTCGACCTGGCCAACAACTACGGCCCGCCCGCCGGGTCGGCCGAGGAGAACTTCGGCCGCCACCTGCGCGGCGACTTCGCCCACCTGCGCGACGAGCTGGTGATCTCGACCAAGGCCGGCTGGGACATGTGGCCGGGGCCGTACGGCAAGATCGGCGGCTCGCGGAAGTACCTGATCTCCAGCCTCGACCAGTCGCTGAAGCGGATGGGGCTCGACTACGTCGACATCTACTACCATCACCGCCCCGACCCCTCGACGCCGCTCGAGGAGACGATGGGAGCGCTCGACCAGATCGTGCGCTCCGGCAAGGCGCTGTACGTCGGGCTGAGCTCGTACTCCTCGGCGCTGACCCGGGAGGCGGCGGCGATCCTGCGCGACCTTGGCACCCCGCTGCTGATCCATCAGCCGTCCTACTCCATCCTCAACCGCTGGCTCGAGACCGACGGGCTGCTGGACACGCTCGACGAGGTCGGCGCCGGTGCGATCTCGTTCTCGCCGCTGGCGCAGGGGTTGCTGACGAACAAGTATCTCGGCGGCACCGTCCCCGAGGACTCCCGTGCGGCCAAGGCGCGGTTCTTGTCCCCGGACGCGCTCACGCCCGAGACGCTGACCGGCATCGAGTCGCTCAACGCCCTCGCCGAAGACCGTGGCCAGACCCTCGCTCAGATGGCGCTCGCCTGGGCCCTGCGTGATCCGCGGATGACCTCGGTCGTCATCGGCGCCTCCCGCCCCGAGCAGGTCACCGACTGCCTCGGTGCGCTCTCCGGTCCGGAGCTCACGGCCGAGGAGCTGGCGAAGATCGATGAGTACGCCACGGCCACCGGGATCGACATGTGGAAGCGCGCCCGGGTCGAGGGTGACCACCGGGAGATCTTCAACTGACCGCGATCAGCGCTCGTCGTCCCAGGCAGCGGAGCTGATCCGCCAGCCGTCGTCGGTGCGTACGAACGACATCGTCTTCATTCCTCTACCGGTGTGGACCTCGCCTCCGGTGCGCCAGCGCTTGCTGTAGGCGCCCCACCAGTGGGCGATGTCGCCGAAGACGTCGATGCGGCCGGGCTCCGGCCACTCCTCGAACTCGGTGATGTCGCCGCTGGTCAGGAGGGTGCGACGTGGGGCGATGAAGGACTCGATGTCGTAGACCTCGACCGGCAGGCCGCACGTGCGCGCGATGGTGGCGCCGGGGAGCATGATCCGGCGCAGATCGTCCAGGCGGGCGCCCGCGTCCGGTCCGGTGGTGAAGGCCGAGAAGAACGCACGTACCAGGGCCTCGATCTCGGTCTGGTCCGACGTCGATGCGGCTTCGCCGCCGGTGATGTCCATGCCCGGAACCTAGCCACCCACCCCGGATCCGGCATCTCATTTGAAGGTGCGGAGACCGGGCGCGCCACTAGCATGCGCTCATGCGGGTCGATGAGTATCTGACGTACGACGCCACCGGGCTGGCGCAGCTGGTCGCTGCCGAGGAGGTGACCGCCGCCGAGGTCCTGGCCGCGGCGCGGGAGCGGGCCGAGGCGGTGAACCCGCGGATCAACGCGATCGTCGCCGACATCCCGGAGGCCGACGCCCAGGTCGCGGGTGACGGTCCCAGCGGGCCGTTCGCGGGGGTGCCGTTCCTTGTGAAGGATCTCGCCCAGGAGTATCAAGGGCACCCGACGACCTACGGCTCGCGGTCGCTCGTCGGCGACGTCGCCGAGGAGCACTCCTACTTCACCCGGAGCGCCCTCGACGCCGGCCTGGTCATCTTCGGGAAGACCAACACCCCGGAGTTCGGGTCGAAGGGGATCACCGAGCCGGAGCTGTTCGGCGCGGCGCGCAACCCGTGGAACACCGACCACACGCCGGGTGGTTCCTCGGGCGGGTCGGGTGCAGCGGTGGCTGCCGGGATCGTCCCGGCCGCCGGCGCCAACGACGGCGGCGGGTCGATCCGGATCCCGGCCGCCTGCAACGGCCTGGTCGGGCTGAAGACCACCCGCGGGCTGCTCCCGTTGGGACCGCAGAGCCTGGACGCCTCCAACGGCTTCGTCGTCCAGGGCGTGGTGACGCGCACGGTGCGCGACGCGGCCGGGCTCTACGACGCGCTCGTCGGCGACCGGCCGATGGCGATGATCCACGCTCCCCGTGCCGGCTCAGGGTTCGCGGAGGCGATCGAGACCGCGCCGCGCAGGCTCCGTATCGGGTTCACGTCGGTGTCCTCGATCTCCGCGCCCGACCCGGAGGCGATCGCAGCGGTCGAAGACGCGGCCAAGCGGCTCGAGGACCTCGGGCACCAGGTCGAGGAGGTCGAGGCGCCCTATGACGCCGCCGAGCTCGGTCGCGACTTCCTCACCATCTGGTTCGCCTCGGCGGCCGCCGAGGTCGCCGAGACCAAGCTCCGGGTCGGCGCCAAGGACGCCGACTTCGAGGCCGACACCTTGGCGGTGGCCGAGCTCGGCCGAGCCGGGGGAGTGGTCGCCGTCGAGCTGGCGCACATCAACCGCCGCAACCATGTCCGCCGACTGAGCGACTTCCACGAGACGTACGACCTGCTGCTCACGCCGACGCTGGCCAAGCCGCCCCTGAAGGTGGGTGAGGTGACCACGCCCAAGGCCCTCCAGACCGCGGCGCGGCTGCTCTACAAGGTGCACGGCGGGCGGGTGATGCGGGCGACCGGCCTGATCGACCAGCTGGTCGCCGAGAACCTGGGTTGGGTCCCCTACACCCAGCTCGCCAACCTCACCGGACGCCCGGCGATCTCGGTGCCGACCCACCGGACGGCGTCCGGGCTGCCGCTGGGCGTGCAGCTGTCCGGGCAGCTGGGCGACGACGGCCTGTTGCTGCAGGTCGCTGCTCAGCTGGAGCAGGCGGCGCCGTGGGCGGAGCATCGGCCGAATCTCTGAGGTCGTCCTGCTGAAAGAAATCTTTCTTTCCGTCGCGCAGACGGCCCCGGAGCGGCATCATCAAGACATGACGCCCCCACGGTCAGACCTGCTCATGTCCTCCCGGCTCATGTCCTCCCGGCGCAGCCTCATCGGCGGCGCGCTCGGCGGAATCACGATGGCGATGGTCGGCGGCACCGCGGTCGCCTCCTCGCCGGAGGCACCGACGAAGGCGGCCGCCAACGCGCTCGCCTCGCTGGCCGGCCGCCCGCCGACGATCACGCCCGAGGACCTCACCTTCACCCCGCGCACGGTCCTGCGCCCCGGCCACGCTCGCCAGGTCGGCCTGGACCCGACGCAGATCGCGAAGATCCGCACCGAGCTGACCCGGTTCCTCGAGCCGACCACGGAGAACCCCGCCCACCCCCTGTACGCCGGAGCCACAGCGATCGCGGTGAAGGACGGCGTCATCGTGGCTCACGAGAGTGTGGGCAAGGCTTTCAGATACGGCATGGACGGCACGACCGTCGTCGAGCTGCCGGCAGATCAGCAGATCGACGCGGGGCTCGACACGCTGTGGGACGTCGCCTCGATGTCGAAGCTCTTCACCGCGACCGCGATCCTCCAGCTGGTGGAGCGAGGCAGCCTCGACCTCGAGGCCCCGGTGGTCACCTATCTGCCCGAGTTCGCGCCGCAGGGCAAGAGCGTGATCCTCGTGCGCCATCTCCTCACCCACGTCTCCGGCCTGCTCGCCGGCCCGTCGCCGTCGCTGTGGGCGGGCTACGACACCTATGACGAGCGGGTCGCGGCGATCATGAACACGAAGCCGACCCATGCGCCCGAGCAGATCTACCGCTACTCCGACATCAACCTGATCACCCTCGGGCTGCTCATCGAGCGGCTCTCGGGCAAGAAGCTGGACGCCTACGTACGCGACCACATCACCGCGCCGCTGGGCATGCGCGACACCATGTACAACCCGCCTGCCGACATCCTCGACCGGGTCGCCGCCACCGAATACCAGCCGTGGGCAGGCCGGCCGATGATCCGTGGCGAGGTGCACGACGAGAACGCCTGGGCGCTCGGCGGCGTCGCCGGTCATGCGGGCATCTTCTCGACCGCCGCGGACATGGCGAAGTTCGGTCAGATGTTCCTCAATGGCGGCGTCTACAACGGCACCAGGATCCTGACGGAGGAGACGGTCCGGCTCTCGTTGCAGGACTACACCGGGGCCGAGTTCACCAGCTCCCGCGGCCTCGGCTGGGAGCTCGCCACGACCTGGTACCACGGACCGATCTGGTCGCCGGTCTCCTTCGGCCACACCGGCTACACCGGCACCAGCATCGTGATGGACCCGATCGGGCACCAGCTGGTCGTCCTGATGACCAACCGCGTCCACCCCAGCCGCGACTGGGGCAGCAACAACCCCTCTCGTCGTGCGGTCTCCGACGCGCTCGGCATGGCCTCGGCGGTCAAGGCCGCGAAGGGACGTACGTCGTGGTTCTCGGGTCGCACCAACGCGAAGAAGGCGACGCTCGACGTGCCGCTCGCGGCCACCGACGGTGCGCAGATCGACTTCGACTACTACTTCGACACCGAGCCGCGCTTCGACTTCGGCCGGCTGCAGTACTCCACCGACGGCACCACCTTCACCCCGCTGCCCTGGAGGCTCGAGGGTGGCGGCTGGAGCTGGGAGACCAGTGAGGCGGTCAACGGCTATGGCGGTCGCCAGTGGCTGCGCGGGCACGCGGAGCTGCCCCCGGGAACGACCTCGGTCAGGTGGTCCTACGAGGCCGACTCGACGTCTCAGGGGCGCGGGATCTACGTCGACGGCATCGTGGTGAGCCAGGGGCGGCGTACGGTGTTCGACTCGACGCGTCCCGCTGACGCCGCCCGCATCGTCGCCGACGGTTGGGCTCTGAGCGACAGGTGACACGTCACCGATAGCCTCTGCGGTCATGACCGAGCCGCAGCAACCGAACCCGTTCCTGGTCAACCAGCTTCGCGACGAGGCGGATGTCAAGGCGCTCGTGACCAAGGCGACCGAGTCGAGCTCGGCGGGGGCGCCGAGGGGGATCCTGGACGCGATCCGCGACAAGCTCGCAGACCTGGGTCCCGAGCTGGTCGCGGTGTCCCACGACCTCGCGGAGCACCCGGAGACCGGGTTCGAGGAGCACCGGAGCTCGGCCGGTCTCGCCGAGTTCGTGGAGGCTCACGGCATCGACGTGGCGCGTGGTGCCTACGGTCTTCCGACCGCCCTGTACGCCTCGGCGGGCGGCACCAAGGAAGGCCCGACGGTCGCTGTGCTCTCCGAGTACGACGCGCTCCCCGGCATCGGTCACGGCTGCGGACACAACCTGATCGCCACGGTCGGCGTGGGCGCATTCTTGGCCATCGCGAGCGTGATCGACCGGATCGGCGGCCGCGTCATCTGGCTCGGCACCCCGGCCGAGGAGGGCGGTGGCGGCAAGGAGCTGATGGCGCAGAAGGGCGCCTTCGACGGCGTCGACGCCGCGATCATGGTCCACCCGTTCACCTACGACAACTCCGAGCCGGTCTTCCTGGGCCGCAGGCAGCTGCGGGTGACGTACGTCGGCGTGCCGGCGCACGCCTCGATCCAGCCGTTCATGGGTCGTAACGCCTTGGACGCGGCGAACCTGCTCTACACGGGCGTCGCGCTCAACCGGCAGCAGATGCCGCCGACGGACCGCGTGCACGCGATCATCACCGAAGGTGGCCTGCGCCCCAACGTCATCCCTGAGCACGCCTCGATCCAGTTCTACGTACGCTCCGCCTACCCCGAGACGCTCAAGATCCTCTCCCAGCGGCTGGAGGAGATGGCGATGGGCGCTGCGTTGATGACCGGCTGTGGTGTCGAGTTCAGCTGGGACGAGTCACCGGTCTACCTGCCCATCCGCAACAACACCGGGCTTGCGCAGGCCTGGAACCGCCGCTACCAGGAGCGCAACCACACCGTCCTCGCCCCCGGCGTGGTCCCTGATCTCCTCGCCGGCTCGACCGACTTCGGCAACGTCTCCTTCCGGGTTCCCGGACTGCATGCGATGGTCAAGATCGCCGAGCCCGACGTGTCCCTGCACAGCCGCGAGTTCGCGGCCGCCGCGGTCACGCCGTACGCCGACGAGGTGCTCGTCGACGCCGCCTACGGCCTCGCCGGGGTAGCGGCCGACTACCTCTCCGACGCGAAGCTGCGGGAGACCGTCCGCGACGAGTTCGAGGAGGCCGGCGGGGCGGTGGACGTTACCGAATTTTTCGGGTGATTAACGGTTGATGACGATTCGGCGGCGGTAATCCTGTTACCTCTTCACAATGAGAACCCGAAGGGGCATCGTTCCCCTCGTTGATCACTCAGATGGGGAGCACAGCAATGCCTCGTTTCACCCGAACTCTTCGCCCCGCTGTGGCCGTCGCCGTCGTCGCCCTCGCGGCCGCCGCAGTCGCCACTCCGCTCGCGACCTCCGCCTCCGCCAAGCCAGGGAAGCACCTGGTCGATGTCCAGTTGCTCTCGTTCAACGACTTCCACGGCAATCTCGAGGCGCCGTCGGGTTCGAGCGGGCGCCTGGTCACCGGACACCACATCGACCCGGCCACCGGCAAGCCGATCGATGACACCGTCAACGTGGGTGGCGTGGAATACCTCGCCTCCCACCTGGCCGAGGCCCGCAAGGGTCACGACCGTTCCCTGACCGTCGCGGCGGGTGACCTGATCGGCGCCTCGCCGCTGCTTTCCGCGGCCTTCCACGACGAGCCGTCCATCGAGGCGCTCAACAAGCTGGGTCTGGACGTGACCGCGGTCGGCAACCACGAGTTCGACGAGGGCTACAAGGAGCTGCAGCGCATCGACTCCGGCGGCTGCATCGACGACGGCGACGGGAAGGACAACCAGAACTCCTGCGCCGCCCACGAGTATCAGGGTGCCGACTTCGACATCCTCGCCTCCAACGTGGTCGAGGACGCGAGCGGCGAGACGATCCTGCCGGCGTACGCGATCAAGGAGGTCGACGGCGCCAAGATCGGCTTCATCGGCATGACCCTCGAGGCCACCCCCGACATCGTCACCGCCGAGGGCGTCAAGGGCCTCACCTTCAAGGACGAGGTCGAGACTGCCAACGCGCTGGTGCCCGTGCTCAAGAAGAAGGGCGTCAAGGCGATCGTCACCCTGATCCACGAGGGCGCCAACCTGCCGAAGGAGAAGTGGACCGACCCGGCCACGGGCAAGGTCTACGACGTCAACGCCAGGTACGACTACACCTGCGAGGGCGGGGGCGAGCTGGTCGCCGGTTCGCCGATCCTGCCGATCGCGCAGAACCTCGACCCCGAGATCGACATGGTGGTCACCGGTCACACGCACAACCCCTACGTCTGCGACGTTCCGGACCCTGAGGGCAAGTCCCGTCTGGTCACCTCGGCCTCGTCCTTCGGTCGGCTCTACACCGAGACCAACCTGAAGTACAACCTCAAGTCGCGCGACATCGTCCGCTCGTCGGTCAAGGGCTCGAACCTGCTCGTCACCCGTGACGTGGCCAAGGCCCCCGAGCAGACCACGCTGATCAACACCTACAAGGAGCTGGTCACCCCGATCGCCTCCCGAGTGCTCGGTTCGATCTCCGGTGACGTCACCCGCACCACCAACGCCTCCGGCGAGAGCGCCCTCGGTGATCTCATCGCCGACGCCCAGCTCGCCGACCAGTCGACGGTGGTCAACGGGCAGGTGCCGGTGATCGCGTTCATGAACCCGGGTGGCATCCGTGCCGACCTGACCGCGACCAACTCGCCCTACGGGGAGGCCGTCGGTGAGGTCACCTACGACGAGGCGTTCACGGTCCAGCCGTTCAACAACTACCTCGTCTCGCTGACCATGACCGGCCAGGACATCTACGACCTGCTCACCCAGCAGGTCACCGGCGCCAACGCCGCGTCCCACAAGATCCTGCAGGTCTCGAAGGGCTTCTCCTACGAGATCAGCCCCTCGGGTCCCGTCGAGGGGTCCGTCAAGCTGAACGGTCAGCCGATCGACAAGGCCGCGTCCTACCGGGTCGTGACCAACAACTTCCTGCAGGGCGGCGGCGATGCCTTCGAGGCCTTCACCAGGGGCACCGATCCTTACTACGGCGGTCTCGACATCGACGCCTTCGCCAACTACCTGGAGGCGAACTCGCCCTACACCCCGGGCGCGCTCGACCGCGTCACCGGAACCCACTGAACGAAGACTCGTTCGTACGCAGCGGGCCCGACCGGCACTGAGCCGGGCGGGCCCGCTGTGCTGTCATGGGCTCGGGTCGGCGCGCTGAGCGTCCACAGAGCACGTCTGGTCGGCGATGGCGGCCGCGGACAGCGCCGCCGAGGCGACGCGGTCGTCGGGGATCCCGCAGGCGCGCAGGCAGGTCGAGGCGATCACGCGGGCGGTGGTCTGGTCGATCAGGACGCCGATGCTGCGCAGGGTGGTGGTGACCTCGACCAGATGCATCAGCATCTCGCCGAGATGGCGTGGATCGGCCGCCGGGACGACGGCGGGCGCGGCAGCGCGGGTGGCGATCCGCCCATAGGCGTCGGCGAGCTCGGCGCGCGTGCTGCGGAAGGCATCGAACGCCTCGCTGCTGGTCACATCGGGGTGGGTGGCCAGCATGCCGATGTTGTCGGGCGCCGCGGCGAGCGTGCGGACGTCGACCAGTGCCAGCGCATAGAGCGCGGTCTCGGGGCTCTCCGGGGTGGTCAGCCGCTCGATCTGCTCGACCCTGTCGACGGTGGGTCGGACGGAGCGTTCGAGGAGCTCGGCCAGGATCTCGTCCTTGCCGGTGAAGTGGTAGTAGAGCGACGCCTGCCTGATCCCGACCTTCTCGGCGATCTCGCGGGTCGAGGTGGCGGCGAACCCCTTGGTCACGAACAGCTGCGCCGCGGCATGAAGCACCTGCTCACGGGGTGGGGCTGTGGAGCTCGCGGGGACGAGGCGCGGTCGTCCTGGGTGGCTTCGTCTGATGCTCATCGAGGTCCTGCCTTCCTGTAGACGTCGACCCCGTCATCATTAGAGCATAATATTTTGAAGTTGCCAATCGTGATGAGCATCTGGACGCGTGGTATGCACATCAGGCACGATGATCATGTCAATCCGTCGAAGGAGGAGCTGCCGTGTCCCGCCCCAACCGTCGAGCCCGCGAAGCACTCACCGAGGCCCTCCGTGACGCCCGTCGCGCCGCCGGGCTGACCGGCGCCGGCCTCGCAGATGCGCTGGGTTCGGGCTGGTCCCAGCCGAAGGTGTCGAAGATCGAATCGGGTCGACAGGCGATCTCCGAGGCCGAGGTCAGGGCCTGGGCGGCAGCGGTGGGGGCCGACAAGGAGATGCTGCTCGCGTTGCGAGCCCGGGCCGACCTCGAGCACGCCGCGTTCCGCGACGCGCAACCGACCAGCGGTGCCGAGCAGCAGCAGGAGGGGTACGCAGCGACCGAGGTGGCCGCGAAGGTTATCAGCCGCACAGCGTCCCCGAACTGCTGCAGACCCCCGACTACGCGCGTGCACTGCTGGCGCTGGAGGGTGGTTCCCACGACCGGGACGACGTCCCCGCGGAGACCTCCAACGTGATCGCGGCTCGGCTTCGTCGCTCGGCGATCCTCTACGAGGGTGGAAGATCCATCACCATCCTGGTCGGCGAGGCCGCCCTGCATCACCTGGTCGGCTCGCCCGACATCATGCGCGCCCAGATCGACCACATCGCCAAGCTGGCGACGACAACCCAGGCGACCATCGGGATCGTTCCCTTCGAGAGCTTCCCGGTCCTGGTCCAGCACGGCTGGGACCAGCGCGACCGGATCATCACCCTGGAGACCAGCGCCGGCGACATCGAGATCGCCGACCCGGTCGAGGTCGCCCGCTACGAGCGCTGGGTGCAGCTGCTGCTCGAGCATGCGCTGACCGGTGCGGCCGCCGCCGAGCGGTGTGCCCGGATCGTCAGTGAGCGCGGGACACCGTCACCGGGCGTCCCTGAATAGGAGAGGACCACTGCTCCGGTAGACTCCCGGCGGGCCGTTAGCTCAGTTGGTAGAGCAGTGGACTTTTAATCTCTTTTACGCTTGTCCGGTGTTCCCGCGTGAAGTTCCGCCGGAGTGATGTTCTGGCTGCTCAGAGCCACTTTCATTCTGTCCGACTCGAACCGGTGTTCGATGGGCGGCAACGGGCGTTCGTCCCCTATTTCTCCCCGGGGCGGGGGCGTGCAGGCTGGACCAACCAGGGTGGAGCCTCACGCGGCGGGCTGTCGTGCTAGACGGCACCCTTCCGGCGGTTGTCTTCGAGGCAAAGCATCTGACAGTTGGCGGCGGTCGTCTTCCCGCCCCTTGACCAAGGGGTGATGTGGTCCGCCTCCATCAGGTCAATCGGGAAGTGCTCACCGCACTTTGGGCAGACACCGCTCTGTCGTTCGTATGCAGCGCGTCGCATCTGATCGGTGAATGGACGGACCGAAAGGTACTTCTCCTGGCGGGTGAGGACGTATTGATATATGCCCTTCCTGCTCGTAACGTCGTCGTCCATCATCAGCGCCTTGACTTCCGACTCAAGAGCTTCAGTGTCGTGTGCGGCGTCCTTGAACTGGCGGTACAACGTACCCCAGTCGACGCCTTTCATCTCCTTGCGATAGGTAGTGAATGTCAGTTTGACCCACTCGACCACCTCCTTGAAGTGTGTCCAAAGTTCATCGGCGTTTGGGTCGTGCTGGTGAGTCGACATGTAATGTTCGATGTCGCCGTCGGACACCCACGATATTGCCCGCTCCAGATACTCCTGCCGGATCGGCCGGCCGCTCACGTACTTGTTGGCCAGCAGGTAGGCAGGACAGTTGGTTTTAGAGAAGATCGGCTTGGCGTGAGTCAACCATCGTCCTGTGTATACCGCATTGCGCAACTCTTGTTCTAAAAGGCGTTCGCCTGCGATATTGACGATCCGAAACCAGTCGAGCTTCTCTTGGTCGGTACCCGAGCAGAGATAGACCATCAGTTTGTAGTCAAGGATCTGCTTCTGCAGTGACGTCGGTAGGTTGTGGAACGCCATAGGGCGGCCGTCTATCGAGACGGAGAAGTCGCTGTTGGCGTAGCGGCAGAATGAGATGGTGCGCTGCTGGCCATCCATAACCTCGTAAGTGCCTTGCTCGGTAACCACCCAGTACATGGCGTTGAGGGGATAGTCTTTGCGGATTGTGTCGATGACCGCATTTCGCTTCTTGTCGTCATAAACGAATTCGCGTTGATACTTTGGACGAATGTCGAGAAGGCCTCCGTAGCCGACCACTCCCTCCTCCGCCCTATCTGCGTAGCCGGCGACGACCTCGCGCACTGAGATTTCTTTGAGTTCGATCCTCACGCTGAGACCTTTTCCGGTCGCCGGTTTCTGACGACTATGCGCATATACGTCTGGACGAGGAACCCGTCGACGTCGTCAGCTACGTACACGGTGCGGTTCTCTGGACGCTGAGGCAGGAGCAGTGTCGGTCCTGTGTTCACTTTCCCGCCGTTCGACTCCGTGCCGTCGGGCTTGATCTGGCGCGCGTTTGAATAGCGCTTGGATGGCAATGCTTCGAATTCATTCTTGCCGCGGGTCCAGCCGAGAATCTCGAACTGTTCCGGGTTGTACTTGTCCAAGAACGTGATAGGCACGCCCATGGCGCCGTCGTAGTCGTACGGGATGTCGGCATAGCGGCCAACGTCGATCGCGTCGTAGTTGTCGTAGCGCGGGTACTCATCAGGTGTATAGCGCCTGAACAGAGTTATCTCGTCGTGTCGCTTCGACGTGTCGAGGTTCGTGAACCAGTTGATATTTCCCATGGACAGGTACCTGGCGCCCGACTCGACCTTAATCCGCGACGCCGTGGAGGTGTGACTGTAATCGTCAGGAACCTGAAACCACTTCACGCCTCCGTTGTTGTAGCCCATCCATATTCTGTTGTGCTTAAACAGAGCGAATATTTCGCTGTATGTGAGGGCGTTCTGGTTGCCGAGGACGAGGAACTTCTTCCCGTGGCTAATTAGCAAAGAGATGTACTCGCGAAACAACGAGAAGGGAGGATTGGTGACGACGATGTCGGCCTCGCCGAGCATGGCGATGCACTCATCGGAGCGAAAGTCGCCATCCCCTTTGAGGAGAGTTACGACGTTGCTCTCGCTTTTTAGCAAGTGCTCAACATCGCACAAATCTATGGAGCCGTCATTGTTGGCGTCTGGGACCTCGGTGATGTCGAATCGATAGGTCGGCCGTCGAGGCGATTTTGGGATCGATCTTTCTCCGCCGAACAACGAGAGCTGCGTTCCCGTGATCGGGCTCCCCGCGTAGCATGTGGCGATGAGCCTCTTCAAGCCTAGGTGGTTGAAGTTCATCGCGAAGTATTTAAAGAAGCTCGACTCATACGGGTCGTCGCAGTTGCAGAAGACCACCTTGTTGCGAAACTGCCCACGATAATGGCGTAGCTCGTCTTCGATGTCCTTCAGTTGCGTGTAGAACTCGTCCTTCTTGGCCCGACTTGCCCTTGTCAACGCCTCTTTGCCTGCCACGTTTGCAGGCTCTCGTCAGCGACCGTCCGGTGGAGTGGGCACGCCGGTTTGATGCCCGATATTGGGGTACATGGTGCGCCTGGTGCCCGTCGTCGCGCGGATGGTGGGGGTGTACTGCGCCAGTCTGGGCGCAGCGGCTCCGGTGCCCGCTGCGCGCGCGGGGATCCCCCCGCCGTTGGTCTTGAGCTGCCGCCATGCGGCAGACTGTCCCTGGGCCGTTAGCTCAGTTGGTAGAGCAGCTGACTTTTAATCAGCGGGTCGTCGGTTCGAGACCGACACGGCCTACGGCAATCCGGGTCCCGAGTCGCGACAGCAACTCGGGACCCGGCCCAGTTAGTCGGCCTCGGCCTCGCCGTCGTCCTCGTTGAGGGCCTCCTCGATCCGCTTCATGGCGATTGCAGCTTGACCGTCGACCGCGTGGGCGTACACCTTCAGGAGTACGTCGACGCCGTGGCCAGCCCACTGGGCAACGATCGTGGGTGGAACGCCGGCCGCGAGCCAGGTCGACACTGCGGCGTGGCGCAGGTCGTACGGGCGCTGGGCGAGTGGGGACTTCCGCTCACGCTCGGTGAGTGCTGCCGCCCGGGCCGTCTTGAAAACGCGCTCAACAGCGGCTAGCGGCACCGGGCGGGAGAGTGCGGCCGGCATCGGCCTGCCGAACTTGCCCACTCGGCTGACGAACAGCCAACCACCCGCGCCGGTCTCGAAGTTTTCGAGGTGGTCGCGCAGAAGCTTCACGAGAGGCGGCGGGAGCGGCACGGGCCGGGTAGCAGTCGAAACCCGATGCTTCAGGCTCCGCTGCTCGCCGAGCTCGCCGTCGTCGGTCCACGACTTGCCAGAATCAATGTACGAGCCAGCGAGGATCACTTCACCCCAGCCCTTCTCTGGCAGTTCGAGGTCCGTATCGTGCAGGTTTCGCACCTCGCTTGGTCGCAGGCCGGCGTAGTAGATGCATCCGAGAAATGCCTCCATTGCCGGTGCGGCTGCTCGGACCTTGGCGAGGATCGCCTTCGCCTGCTTGTGGTTGACAACCACACGGGTGTCGAGCTCCTGAGCAACCTTTGGCCGCTTGACCTTCACCCGGTGCAGCGGGTTCGCCTCGAGGTGGCCACACTCCTGGGCGTAGACGATGACGCTTGAGAGAGCGGCGCGCTTCCGGTTGATGGTGGCGGGCGCGGCTGCCGAACCGTCAAGCTTTCGCCCGATGGCGACCAAGACGGCGCGTGTCACGGCAGGGTCGGCAAGGTCGGTCAGCGGACGACTCCGCTTGGTAATCCATGCGATCTCCTGGGCGACCTCGGCAGGTGGGGTCGTTGTCTCGCCAGTCGCCGATCGGGCGGGGGCGTTGAACGCCCACTTCATCAGTGCTCTCCGGAGATTTCGGACTTCGGCCACCGTCTCTGGTGTCTCATCGTCGACCAGCATCGCGAGGGAGATCGTCGCCAGCCCATCGGCCGTCCCGCGGCGGTGCCCGGGCGACATCTCGGACCACCTGACATCCACGAACGCCATCGCGAAGTCGAGCCAGGTCGGGCCAGCCGCCTTCGGCGTCATCGACAGTGGCAGCCCTGACTCGATGATGAACGGTTCGCCCTTGCGGGCAGCGGTGACAAGCTCGGAGCGGAACGACTCGGCGAGCTTGACGTTGTGGAATGTCCTCTCGTTCCTCTCCTTGGCCACTAGCCAGCGAACACGGTAGGAGTTGCCTTTCTTGCGCGGGCGGACTTCGGTCTCGTAGAAGACGACGTCGTAACTGGTGTTCATCAGGCACTCTCCTCCAGGTCGATCAGCCATTCGTCGGCGTCGGTGCGACGGATGCGGAGCTCCCCGTTGGGGAGCTTGATGCAGCGAGGACCGGCACCCTTAGCTCGCCAGTCGTAGAAGGTGGAGCGGGCGACGCCGAGCTCGGCGCAAAAGTCGAGGACCGTGAGGTGCGTCCTCGTGCTGGTTGATGCCTTGCGAGACATGATTCCGAGATCTCCTTCGGGGATGCGCGGTGCGCTGTCGCAGTCGGTTGGTGTCGAATTGCTGGAGGCTGGACCAGAGGGGTGTCCTCTTGCTCTGCGATCTGGGGGCGGGAATCGGCGTTTTAAAGCCGCAAACCCGCCAATTCGGGTTCTGATCTGGGGGAACGTGTTGCGGGTTTGGTGCTTTTCGGGCTGGTTCTAAACCCGCAAACCCGCCGAATCTGCTGGGTTTGCGGGTTAGTGCTGGTTAACCCGGTTTCAAACCCGCAGAGTGTTTTGGCTGGTCAGGGTGGTGTTTGGCGGGTTTGCGGGTTTGCGGGTTTGTTTTGGGGTTCTTGGAAGAGTCCGGTCTCCTCGGGAGCGTTCACCCCCTCTGGTCCAGCCGGTTTCGCCTCGGCCGGCTCTGGGTTGGGAGTGTGTTCGATGTAGTACGTCCGGGCTCGGGTGTGGGTGTCGATCTCGGAGCGGAGGACGACGTTGCCGCGCCAGCGGCCGATCTGGCCGGTGAGGATGCGACCGAGGCTCTTGGGGGTGAGGAGGCGGCCGGCGGCGGTGGTGGGGAAGGTGCCTTCCCAGCGGTCGGGCATGCCGATGTCGGGTTCGGCGCTGGAGCGGAGCTCGGCCGCGCTGCGGCGCTGATCGCCGTAGAGGTCGTGCCAGCGCAGCAGGAAGGCGCGCCATTCGGCGTAGTCGTCGTCCAGGTCGCGGGCCTCATCGGCGTTGGAGAGGAACCCGGGCACCTGGTGGTGTTCGAGGAGGCCGCCGAGGTATTGGGCCCAGCGGGTGAACTGCCGCATCGCGGGCACGTTCTTGGCCTTGGGTGCCCCTGCGCGGGTCCAGTCGAGGATGAGGATCAGGAGGTGGCGCAGCACGATGGCCTGGTTGGCCGGGTCGAGGATCCAGGTGTCGAGGTTCGGGATGGAGAACCCGGTCCTCGCCTCAGGGTGTGGGCAGTCCGGGTCCAGGCGTACCCATACGGCGCGGGAGGCCATGTCGCCACCAGTGCGCAAGTTGTTGCCGGTAGCCAGCCACAGCCGGTCGTTCGGGAACGAGGGCGCGGAGTTGGTTCCGAGGCGTCGGTCGGTCCATACCCGTTCGGTGACCAGGCGGGCCAGGACGGCAGAATCGACGACGCAGCCCTCGACGAGGTTGTCCCACACGATCACGCCGACCTGGTCGGCCATGACGGTCGTGATCGACTTACGTAGCTCCTCCTCGGAGTCGGTCCAGCTCAGCACCCGCTGCCCGACCATCAGCCCGACGCAGCTCGTGAGGATGGTCTTCCCGGAGGCGGGCATGGTGGCGTCCACGACCCCGAACGGCGACAGCGCCCGGGTGAACGGTTGCAGGATCGGCGTCGCGAGCATCGCGAGGTAGTTGGCCTTGTCCGAGGGCGTACGCCAAGGAAAGTCCCGCAGGAACGTGTCCAGCAGGAACGCCCGAGCCTCGGCGACCTGCTCGGCGGTGGGGTGCTCGGGGATGGGGTCGGTGGTGACCCGTCCGGCGAGGTAGTAGCCGGTCGCCTCGTCGTAGCCCGGGGTTTGGAGCAGGGTGCCGTCCGGGCGCAGGACGGGGGTGGTGATGACCTTGTAGAGGACCGGCAGCCCGGGCCAGATCGAGCGTGAGAGCACGGACTCGAGGACGTGGCGGGGCGGGGTGATCTCCTCGTCATAGGCGGGTCCGTCCTTGGGGTGACGGGTGCGGAACACCTCGGCCTGGTCGGCCAGCAGGTGCGCGAGCAGCGCGGGTCGCAGCACGGTCGGCCGCATCGGTGCGGGGGCGTCCTCGTCGCCAGCGACCATCTCAGCGGCACCCGAGATCGTTTGAAGAACGATCGGGTCGCCGTCGTAGACGTAGGTGTCGTGCAGCGCCCGTTGGTCCAGGGCTTGGGTCAGGGCACGGATGCTCTCGGGGTCGTTGCCCACCTTGATCGGGCGTCGGCCGTCGCCGGGGACCGCGTGCAGCGATCCACGCGATCCGCGCCCGGCCGCGTTGTCGGCGTGGGGCTCGGTGGTGTGCTCAGTCATCTGGGGACCTCTCGATCTCGTGTTCAGGCGGCTGTCTGGTGAGTGCGGTGGCTGGTTCCCCAGCCGAGGGCGTCGCCTGCTCGGCGGCCGAGCCAGGAGGCGACGTTGACCGCGACCGCGTTCCCGGCCTGCATCTGCTGTTCGCCCTGATTGCCAGTGATGACGTAGGTGCGGGCGAATCGCTGGGCGTTGGCGGCCTCGCGGGGCTTGAGCATCCGGAAGTAGCAGTCCTCGACCTCGATCGCGGCCTGGAGCAGGGCGTGCTGTTCCCGGGTGGCGAGCGTGGAGAGCGCGTCGGCGGTGGCGGGGTAGGGCTTGGCTCCCTTGCGGTACGGGATCACCAGCGACTTGTTGAGCTGGGCGGTCTGGGTGCGCAGCGGCTCGGTGACCGGCTTATTCATCGACGGGTCGGCAGTGGCGTAGCCGCCGTGGTGGGCCGAGACGAACGCACCCGGCGGGATCGTCAGGCCATGGTGGAAACCGCCCGCGCTGAACGTCGGGACGGGGCCAGCGGAGACGGGGTGGTTGCGGCCGTGCTTGCGGCTCATGGTGACGAACGGTTCGCTCATCGCGATGCCGTTCTGGATCGCGGTCACCTGAGCCGGGGTCGGGGACTCCAGCAGCGGCCAGGCACGCAGATAGGAGTTCTTCGCGCCGGAGGCGGCGTCCCAGGTGTTGCCGCCGGCGCCGATCAGGACGGGGTCGGCGATCGTCTGGAGACCGAGCTTGATGCGGGCCATCGTCTTGGGCCCAAGGTCGCGCAGCCCGTGGGCCTCGCGATCGCCGATGCGCACGCCGAGGTCGGTCCAATCGATCACCGAGGCGGCCGGGGCGACGTAGGGCTCGACGGGTCCGTGGTCGCCTTCGGGGCACACGTAGAGGTACTGCGGCCCGTACTTCCCGACGGGCATCCCGTTGATCCGCTTAGCGCGAGGTTTCCACCACTGCCGGGCCTCGACGTCGCGGCCGCACTTCTCACACCACGCCAGCGGGCGGGGCTCCAGGTCGAGCAGGGGCACGTCCTTGCGGGTGATCCCGAAGTAGATCCGGTCACGCCACTGCGCAGCGGGATCGTTCTCCTCGCCACCGACGTGCGCAGCAGAGACGCAGACGAGCTGGACGTCGTAGCCGAGGCTGGTCCACCCGTGCAGCCAAGTGCCGATCAGGTGCCAGTCAGCGGCCTCGACCACGTTCTCGACCAAGATCACCGCGGGGTTGTGGACCTCGGCGTAGCGCAGCACCTCCCAGAACGTCACCCTGGTCCGCTCGAATGCCTCGGCCGGGACGTGGCCGTGCTCCTCCCACAGGCCAGGCTGGTCGTGGTCGCGGGGCTTCTTGCGGCCCCCGGCCTGCGAGAGCTCGGTGCAGATCGGGCTGGCCCACAGCAGGTCGGCCTTGGGCAGATATCGGACGTCGACCTGCTGGATGTCGGCGCACAGGTGCTCGGTGTTCGGGTGGTTCGCGGAGTGGGTCTCGATTGCACGGGACCAGTGGTTCAAAGCGACCTGGACCTCGAATCCGGCCTCGACCAGCCCCGAGGAGGAGCCGCCCATGCCACAGAAGTAGTCCACAGCGGTCAGGGACATCAGGCAGCCTTCCTCGAGCTGAGGGTGCGGGGGTTGGCGGCTCCGGCGTGGAACCCGGATCGGATCGTGTTGTCGATCTCGCGGGGGTTGCAGTCGCATCCGGGGCCCATGAGCGAGTGCGCGGCGCTGGTGAGGGCGTCGTAGGCGGTGTGTTCGGCGAGCACGCCTCCGGCGATGAGCTGTCCGAGCGACTTCGCCGAGACGAACAGCCGGGTGTTGTGCTGCTTGGCTGGGGCGCTGGCGACGTTGGCGGCCTCCTGGGTGACCGCGCTCTTGACGTAGGCGGGCAGCCGGTCGGTTGCGGCCGGGATCCTCGTCGGCCCGGCCGGGATGGGCCGGTGCTGGCGGCCCAGGAGGTCGAGCAGGAACAGCGGCAGCGGAGCCGGCGGCCTGTCCTCGACCACGGCGTAGCAACTCGTGCCGGTGCTGGTCGCGATGATCGTCGGAGGGGCCACGACGTAGCCACCCTGGGCGCGGGTGTCGATCAGCCATCCGATCGTCCCGGCGGTGTTCCCGAACCGGACGCCCTCGGGAGCTCGGTAGTAGAGGTGGGTGCCTCCTGAGGGAGTACGCACCGTGAACGTGGGCGTGATCGTGCCGCCGCAGGCTCCGGCGATGTGGTCGAGGACCTCGACCCCAGTGGTGATCCCGAACCGTTTCCACGGCTCCGGAATCTTGGTGCCGGGCTTGGCGGTGTCCAGGTCGACCACGACCAGGCCGGAGGGACCACATGCGATCCCGAGACCGTAGGTCGGGGCGTCCTCGGCCCAGGCGCGTCGGATCCGGGTTTCGTCGGTGGTCGCGCGGGCGTCCCAGCCGGTGTGCCCGTCGCGGCAGCGGGGGTCGGTGCCGGTGCAGTCGGCGGCTCGGTGGTCGGGGCGTGCGGGGCGCTTGGTGTTCGGTAGTAGAGGGAACACGTGCCAGCCACGGGCAGCGGCGGCCAGGGCTCCGGCGAGCATCGGGCGGGTCTGGGGTGCGGCGTACATCAGGCGGCCCTCCTCGGGCTCGTGCCGGTGCGGCGGTTCTGGGAGGCGGTCTTGGTGGCGTTGCGAGCGGCTTGGCGGCACAGGTCGCCGCAGTACTTGGCGGTCGGGCTGGTGCGGGTGAACTCGCGGCCACAGCCGGGGCAGATGGGAGCACTGGCGCGGCGGGCGCGCTTGCGTTCGTTCTCGGTGGTGCCGCTCCATACGCCCATCACGTCACCGAACCGAGCTGCCTCGGCACGGCAGGCGGCCTGGACGGGGCACGCGGCACAGACCTTCTTGGCAGCCGCGGGGCTGGACCCGCGTTCGGGGAAGAACGCTTCCGGGTCGGTCTGGGCACACAGCGCGGAGAGACGCCAGTGCTGGTCAGCAGCGGTCGTGGTGTTCATCGGGCACCTCCGGCAGCCTGGGCATTGGTCCAGCGCTGGACGGTCCGGTCGGAGACGTCGAGGAGTCCGGCGACCTCGCGCACGGGCATCCCCACGGCGCGCAGCTCGATGGCGGCACAGGCCGGGTGGACCTGGTCGCCGTCCTCCTCGCCCAGTGCCTCGTCGCAGACGGCGCACCGGCCGGTGTCGTCGTTGTGGTCGTCCTCGGTGTCAGGGGTGTCAGCGATGACTGTCAGGTTCGGGACAGCGGTGACAGCGGGGGCGACAGCGGCGGTCGAGACGGTGATCGCGTCGGGCTGGTTTTCCGGGTCGGTGTCACCCTCGATGTCACCCCAGTTGTCCGGGGTGGTGTCAGGGGTGTCAGCGGGGCGACTGGCGAGGAACTTGCGGTAGGCGACGGCTCCGGCTGCGTGCTTCTCGGCCGACTTGGAGAGCCGCAACGCGGCGCGGTTCTCGGCCTTCTCTACGGTTACCTTGATCTCGGCCAGGGCGTGAGTACGGGCGGCGAGGCGGGCGGACTCGCCGTAGCCGGTGATGGTCTCCATGTGGGCGGCGTGGCGGGCCTCGATGACGGCCAGGGCGCGCTGGTCGCGGATCTGCGCGGTCCGTTCCCGGATGGTCGCGGCGGTCTGTGGGGAGACGGTGACCTGGTCGCGGATCCCGTCGGCGACCAGCAGCAGCGCGGCCAGGGCCGGGATCGCGGACCAGGGGCCCATGTGTCCGACCGCGGCGAGCAGGACCGTGGAGACGGCGACAGCGGCCGCGGTGGCGGCTCCGAAGCCGTAGGCGGCGGCCCGCTGGCCTGACTTGTAGGCGGCGATGGTGGTGTGTCCCAGTGCTGCCCACACGACGTCGGCGGCCAGGGCGACCGCGACGCCGACAGCGGGTGCGGCGGCGCCGGCGGAGGGGATCATCTCGGCGACCTGCGGTGCGATGGTCACGGCGACCTGGACGAACCCGACGGCGGTCATGCCGTAGCCGACGACAGCCAGCCCAGAGGGGCGACCAGTGGGGCGGCCGGTGGTGCTGGTGGTCGTGGTTGAGGTGTGCTCGTGGGGGCGGTTTTCGGTGTAGTGGGTGCGGGTGTTCATGAGGGCGGATTCCTGTTCTGATCTGGTGTTTTAGGCATGGGTCGGGTAGGGACCTGGGCCAGTTGGCGGCCCAGAGCGAGGGCGAGGAGGCGGGTTACCAGCCGGGCTTGTGCGGTTTGCTGTCGCGGGCCGGGAGGACGGTGGTGGTTGCCTCGGCGTGGATGTCGCGGGCGAGGTAGTAGAGGCGGCGGCCGGCGCGCAGGTGGGTGCCGGCGCCACTGCAGCGGCGGCACGGCCGGAGCTTGGTGCGGCCGAACGCGTTCGTGCGGGTGCGGTATCCGGTGCCCTCGCAGCGGCGGCAGCGGGTGAACGGGAGCGTGGAGCAGATCGCGGCGTAGATCCCCGCGGCGGCCAGGGCGACCAGGACGGTCGCGGTAGCGAGCGTGAGCGGTGTCATCGGTTTGGTCTCCTGGAGGGTTTCCGGCGGGTGCGGCTCAGGGGTCGCTACCGCTACTTTCGAACATGTGTGCTGGTCAGGGCCGGGTTTGGTGGTAGCGGGGTGGGTAGCGGGGCCGCTACCCGTAGCGGGGGCGTTACCTCCCGCGCTACCTCGGTCCGGGGCCTAGTCCTCACCTCCCTCGGTTTCGACAGGGGTGGCCTCGTCGCGGGTGGTGCGGAGCTTGACCAGGTCGGTGCGGCGGTAGCCGCGGCGGACTTCGCCGGTGATCTTGACGTTGACCGAGGCGAGTCCGGCGGTGCGTGCCATGTCCGAGAGCGCAGCGGCGGTGAGGTGGGGGTAGGCCTCGGGCCAGGTCTCGGCCAGGGCTTCGGCGGCGGTGTCCCAGTGCTGGCCGTTGGAGGCGGCGACCTCGGTCAGGTCGGCGAGCAGGTCGCGGGCGGGTGCGGTCTCGATCGGGGCACCGACGACCTTCCCGCCACGCAGGGAGGCGGATCGGGCGACCATGCCTGCCCAGGTCTCCTCGTCGGGGAACTGGGAGCGGACCGCGACGGGTGCGGCGCCGCCGGTCATGCAGCCCCAGCCGGCGTCGAAGACGGGCCGGTAGACGGTGCCGGTCAGGCCGCGCTTGTAGGCGCCGGTGCCGAGGATCATGTCGTTCTCGACCTGACCAGCGACCGAGAGGCACCAGCGGTTGGTGACACAGCGGGTGATGCCCGGCGGCAGGCTGGACTTGTCCGGGATCTGGGTCGCCAGGATCACCGAGACACCCAGAGCACGCAGCCGCTTGATGGCGCGTTCGATGTTCCCGGCCGCGTCAGCGGAGTAGAGGAACAGCTCGTGGGCCTCGTCGATCAGGACACAGACCGGGTGGAGTCCGGAGCCGGGCTTGGCGGCGAGCTCGGGGGTGACCTTGCCCTGAGGGGCCTCGCCACGCTTACGAGCTGCCAGGATCCGGCGGCCGCGTTTCTCGGCCTCGGTGACCAGCCAACGCCCCAGCGCAACGCCCTGGTCGAGTGCCTCGTCGTCGACGCCGCACACGTAGGTGGAGCAGAGGTCCTCGAGGTCGAGGAAGTCGCCGGTGCCCTTGAACTCGCAGATCTTCAACTCACACGTCGGGTCGAGCATCGCGATCCCGACCAGCGCACGCGCGGCGTAGGACTTACCCGAACCGGGCTGGCCGCCGAGGAGGTAGGAGCGCTGGAACATGGTCGTCTCCACGGGGCGGCCGCGCTCGTCGGTGCCGAACTCGGCGGACTCGAAGAACGAGGTCGAGACCGCGTCGCCGGCTAGGGACCACAGCGGCTGCCCGGTCTTCGACGCGGGGTGGTAGCCGACCCACAGGTCGAGCTGGCCGGGGTGGTCGGGGCCGGCGGCGGGCCAGACCTGGTCGACCGGGAGCCGCAGCGCAGCCGCGAGGGCGTCGCGCTTCTCCAGCACCTTCACAGCGGTGACGCCCTCGGGGAGGTTGACGCGGGCGAGCCAGCCGGGGCCGTCGCGGTGGATGCCGGGGTGGCAGAACTCGACCTGCTCCGGTGCCGTGATCCCGCGGACCGCGAGGGCGACCAGGGCGTTGCGGACCAGGTCGCCCGTCAGCTTGGTGAACTTCCGACCAGTGGCCACACGGCCCAGGATCGGCTTGTCAGCAGGACGCCCCAGGTGGGCGAACAGCAGCATCAGACCGACCAGGCTCACCCCTAGAACCGGGCCGGCCAGCAGGCCGGTGGTGAGCAGGATCGTGGCCAGGATCAGCAGCGTGCACACGGCGAGGCTGAGTGCCCACAGTCGGCCGCGTGCCTCTCTGGCACGGACCTTGTTCAGGGCCTGCCAGGTGTAGGCGTCGTTGGAGGCGGCGGCCTGCTGGCGCAGCTCGTAGTTGCCCTCCTCGGCCCGCGCCCACCGGGTGACCTTGCCAGTCACCCGCCCAACACCGACCAGCGAGTAGCCCAGCGTCTTGGTCGCATACAGCGGCGTACGCACCGCATGGAACGCGGTGTAGTAGCGCGCGGTCGAGACAGCCTGACGTGCCGCAGCCTTACGGGCCTGCCCGGAGCGCAGCCACGGCGGGATCACCGGGGCACGCTCACCACTGGCACGGTCGGGCGCAGCCCAGGTCATCGAGGACGGCAGGTCGTCCGGCTCACCAGACGCTTCCTCGTCGCCGTCGGCGTTGCCGTCGGTGGCAACGACGGTGCGGTCGAGGTCATCGACCACGGCCACGACGGTCCCATCGACCATGTCGACACGCTCGGCATCGGTGCCCCGGTCGAACGGGATCACCTCACCGAACTCGCCGGTGTCGTCGGCAATGTCGTTGGCGTGGTCGAGGCCGATGGTGTTGCTCTGGTACTCAGTCACTGCTCGGTTCCTTCCTAGGTCCCGTGGTCATCTGGTCTGGTTCAGCAGGTGGGTCAGGCGGTGGTGGACGATCGCGAGGAGCCGGTGTTTCGGCATCGTCGGCTCGGTCTGCTCGGCGTCCAGGAGGGCCACGACGGCGGCCAGGCCTTGGATCAGCAGCCCGAGGCGTTCCTGGATCAGGAACAGCTCACGACGCAGTTGCTCGCATGCCCCGCATCGCTCCTCGCTCACCGCTCGTCGGGGAACTTGTAGTTCTCGGCCTGCTTGGCACGGGCGCGGTGGACCTTTGCGAGGTCCGCGGCCTCTTTGGCAGCATCGGGCTTGCCCTGCGCAGCGAACCGCTTAGCCGCAGACGACCAGCCGTCGGCCGCCCGACGATCCTTGGCAGCCGACTTCGCGAAATCCGCCCGGGCTGCAGCCTTGTTGATCCTCATTACTTCGTTCCCTTCTTGGTGGGGTTCTCGGTGGTGGTGTTCGTGTGGTTGACGTCCTCGAAACGGCCGGTGGGCCAGTCGTGGAGCGTGGGGAGCTCCCGGGTGCCGGCGTAGGTGCCGTCGAGTCCGAAGACCGGGCGGGAGTGCTCGTGGGATCCGCCGGCGTGGGCGATCGCGGCCAGGATCAGGTCGAGGGCATCGCGGTCCAGACCAGTGACGCCGTCGCCCAGGCCGACCTTGGCCAGGCTCGGCTCTGCCAGGGACGCAGCGATCTCCAGGACACGGCGCTCGCCTCCGGAGAGCTCACCGCCATCGGTCGGCACCATGTCGGCGCTGAACCAGTAGCGAGCGCCCTCGGAGTCATGCTCGATCCAGGAGCCGTCCAGGAGGCGACCGTGGTTGAACCAGATCAGCAGCTCGACGGCCGCTTCCAGCGAGTACAGGCCACGGGCCCACTCACGCAGACTCTGGGCGAGTTCGCCACGCCCCTCGGAGATCGGCGCGCTCATCAGGCCACCGCCTCGGACCAGACCCGCTGGGTCGTGGAGATCTCGACCCACACATCGACCTCGGTCGAGGCGTTCGGCTCCCAGCCCGCCCAGGTGTGGCGCACCAGCAACCCGAGACCGTCCTCGGTGTCAGCGGTCATGTGCTCGGACAGGTGCAGAGACTCAGCCAGAACCCGCGCCGCCTCGTAACCAGCAGGGCGGATCGACAACCGAACCACCGGCCGCCGACCAGACGTACCTACCGCCTTGGCGACGGCCAGGCGCGGCTCGGCGTCGACGGAGAACCCGTGCAGCTCGACGTTCGGGAGACCCTCAAGCAGGGTCGCGACCCAGGTCAGGTCCCACGACTTCGCGGCACTCATCGGGCACCACCAGCGATGTTGGAGGCGGCAGAGAGAGCCGCCGCCATGCCGGACTCGATCCCATCGAGGATCGGAGCGCCGATCGTGGTCGAGGCCAGCGAGAGGCCGAGCACGGCGCCGAAGGCGAGGACGCCGGGGTGGGTGCCTCCCCAGCGGACCATGAAGAACGCGACGAGCAAGAAGATGATGAACAGAGGTGCGGTGATCATGACGTGGTTCCTTCCGAGAATCAGGCAGCCTCAGCCGGAGCGGCTGGGCCAGGGTTGGTGATCGTGTAGGCAGGCGCGACCGCCAAGGCCGCGTCGTGGTTGGCCTGCTGAACCAGGAGGGACAGCAGTGCGCTCATGGCCCTGCGGTGGGCTCGCCGGGCGAGCGCGTCAGAGGGGCTGGTCAGTACGCGGCACTCCGCGTCGACCAGGTCGACGCCAGCGGCGATCAGAAGCATCTCGGCCTCGATCATGGCCAGGTCATCCCCGGTCGGCTCGTCTCGTGTGTCGTTCATTCCTCTTGCCCTTCGGTGGCTGGTGGCCAGGTGGCCATCCGTGATCTACCTAACAACTGAATGGCAGAACATGTCAACTGTTAGGTCGAAGTTTCCGCGAGAAATTTCACTGCGAGGCGTGGACCGTGCAACAGTTGTCAGCGAAAATGTTAGGTGAGAACACGCGGACTGAATGGCAATGCGGGCTAGGGAGAGACATGACAGACGGGCCGATCGATGCCCTGTCGGGTGCACTGCAACAGCGGATCGCGCGCGACATTCAGAACCAGATTGAGGCGGGTGTTCTGCGAGACGGCGAGGTCATGCCATCGACCCGCGCGCTTGCCGAGCAGGCGGGTGCGAGCATCTGGACGGTCAACGAAGCGATGAAGGCGCTGGCTGAGATGGGACTTGTCGAAAACCAGTCCCGGTCGCGCCGAATCGTGCGGTCGGCGCACCTCACGCCCAAGGTGGTCAAGGTGCCCCCTCGAGCGCTGCTGATTGGCGGTTACGCAGGCAGTGGCAAGACTGAGCTCGGCCGCATCCTTACCCGCCTCACGGGGTGGATGATCATCGACAAGGACACGACGACCCGGCCGGTTGTCGAGGTCGCACTAGAGGCGCTTGGATCCGAATCGAGCGATCGAGAGTCGGAGACGTACCTGTCGAAGATCCGTCCCCGTGAGTACGAGGCGTTGATGTCGACAGCACACGAGAACACGTCATGCGGCGCTGGCGCTGTGATCACCGCGCCGTTCATCCGGGAGTTCTCTGACGCTTCGTGGCTTGCTCGTGAGAAGGCGCAGTTCGCCGATGACGGTCTGCCAATGACGCTGGTATGGGTTGCTTGCGATGCGGACACGATGCTGACCTACGTACGCCGACGCGGGGCCGCTCGGGACGCGCACAAGCTTGCCACCTGGGATGAGTACATCAACGGCATCGACCTCGACTTCCGACCCGGCGTAGACCACCACGTGATCGACAACTCGCTGTCGGCTGAGCCGCTCAAGGCTCAGGCAGAGCAACTGCTGGCAACGCTCGCTGAGCGAGAGAAATCATGATCACGCGCGGTGTGATCCTCTATGGTCCGCCGGCCGCGGGAAAGGATTCGACTGATCACGCGCTCCGCGAGCGATCAGTCGACTACGTCCACTTCGCGCGCATCAAGGTCGGCTCGGGGAATGAGGACGCCTACCGGATGGTCACGAAAGGTGCGCTCAACGAGCTTCGGTTGCGGCGGGATGTCATCTGGGAGAACCGGCGCTACGGGGCGATCTACGCTGTCGACCGCCCGGGCCTGGCTGAGGCGCTTGACAGCGGAATACCCGTCATTCACCTCGGGCAACCGGAGGCTGTCGAAGCGGTGGTGACTGCGTTCCCGGAGGTCAGGTGGACAGTGGTTGAACTGTGGTGCCCTGTCGACGATGCTGAACGCAGGTTGAAGAAGCGCGGCGACTCCGCTCTGGTCCAGCGTATGCGCATGGAGGCGTGGCACGAGACGCCGAAGCTCGACGCTGCTGACGTCCGGGTTGATACGTCGCTGGTGTTTCCGGAGTTTGTGGCCAGCATGATCGACACGAAGGTTCGTGCTTGACCGAGATGGTGCGTGGTTCGGCCTCTAGCTGGTGGGCTGCTCGTCGTGGCGCTCGATGCCGAGTAGCACCCAACCTTCGGGCACCTGGTCGCGCAGTTGTGCGAGGGCGACTCCGTAGGTCTCGGCAGTGGCGGTCAGCTCGCGCGGCTCGTGGTCGTTGAAGGCGGGGTCAGTCAGTCGCGGGCGTACGCGGGAACGCAGGACATAGGTCACTGTCGGATGGTACGTCGAAGAAACGCCTGTGATGTCTCGGGACATCAGTGACAGTTCCGTATCAGGACATCGGTGACGGTTGGTGTGTCAGGACTTTGGTGACGGTTCGGGGTTGTTGGGGCGTGGTCCGCGGGGTCTGCCGTTGCCGACGTAGGTCACTTCGGGGGCTGGTCGGGTGTGCTCGATGAGGATCTCGCCTTGTAGGTCGGCGACGGTGATCTTGTCGCCGGTCGCGTCGCCGTCGGTGATGACCAAGACGTGTTGGAAGCCGTGCTGTCCGCCGACCATGTAGGTGACCCGCCCCAGTTTCAGGGCGCCGTTGCTGGCCAACTTCTTCACGCTGGTGCCGGGAGGCAGGTCCTCGGG
>NZ_BMQT01000006.1 GCF_014648255.1 Nocardioides albus
CTATGAAGCTCTCAACCGAGAGCAACAACCCGTATAGCGGCGGCAGAGAACCTGGGGCGCTTCAGGATCGCCGAAGGCGACCGGCGAAGCCGGCGGCCAAAGGCCGTCCTTGACTCCGGGACACGGCGAGAACACCATCCAAACAGGGTCGGCGGCCCCAACCCAACAAAGACGCCCAACCCCAAGAGCCTGCCCCAACCCCATTCAGGAGTCGAACCCGAGCCCCAGCCGATCCATCGTCCGCAGGAAGAGATCCCGCCGACCACCATTGACATCCGCCTTACCCAGCGACCGGACCATCATCTGGATCCCGGCATAGCGCGCCGGCTCCGGCGGGAACGGCAACGGCTTGGAGCGCACCATCTCCAGCGACGTACGCTCCGTCTCCTCACCGCTGAGCAGGTCGAGCATCACCTGGGCGCCGAAGCGGGTGGCCCCGACGCCGAGACCGGTGTAGCCGAGGGCGTAGGCCACGCGGCCGGCGTAGGCCTTCCCGAAGAAGGCGGAGAAGCGGGTGCAGGTGTCGATCACGCCGGCCCAGCGGTGCGTGAAGCGCAGGCCAGCCAGCTGCGGGAAGGTCTCGAAGAAGTGACCGGCGAGGCGGTCGTGCGTCGCCCCGGTCTCCAGCTCCGGTGAGATCTTCGAGCCGAAGTGGTAGATCGCGTCGTACCCGCCCCAGAGGATCCGGTTGTCCCTGGTCAGGCGGTAGTAGTGGAAATGGTTGGCGGAGTCGCTGACGCCCTGCCGGTTCGTCCAGCCGATCGAGGCGAGCTGCTCGGCTGTGAGCGGCTCGGTCATGAGTACGTAGTCGTATACCGGCACCGTCATCATCCGCAGCCGCCGCAGCAGCGGCGGGAAGGCGTTGGTGGCCAAGGCGACTCGACCAGCGCGCACCGACCCCATGATCGTCGACACCTTCATTCCGGCCCCGTCGCGGGCGAGGCCGGTCGCCGCGGAACCCTCGTGGATCACCACACCCGCGTCCAGACAGGCCTGCCGCAGTCCCCACGCCAGTCGCGCCGGTTCGACCGTCGCCGTGTCGCCGAGCACCTCCAGACCACCGAGATAGGTCGGCGAGCGAAGCTCCTTCCGCACACCGGTCTCGTCCAGCAGCCGGTGCTTGATGCCGTGCTCGGACAACGCTGCCGACCATTCGGCGAGGTCGTCGACCTCGTGCGGGCGGGTGGCGACGTTGAGGGCGCCAGTCATCTGCCAGTCACAGTCGATGCGGTGCTCCTCGATGGTGGCGGCCATCTCGGCGAGGTTCTCCTCACCGAGGCGGTCCAGCGTCGCGAGCTCGTCTGGCCAGCGCTCCAGCCCATTCCAGAAACCGTGCGTCAAAGACGCCTCGGCGAAGCCGCCGTTGCGCCCCGAGGCCTGGTCACCGCACTGCCCGGCCTCGAGGACCATCACCGACCACGACGGAAACCGCGTCCTGGCCAGCAGCGCCGTCCACAGCCCCGAGTAGCCGCCGCCGACGACCACCAGGTCGGCTTCGGCCATTCCGACCAGTGGCGGCGACGGCGCAGGCTTCCCGGGGTCGTCCAGCCAATAGACGGCTGGCTTGGCATCGGTCAGCGACACATGGCTCACCTTGCCAACTATGGCAAGTCTGCACGCCCGAAACCACCCATTAGATACGGAATCATGTAAATAGTTCGCCACACACGACGGATTTCGTTGCAAGGGACCAGTAGCAAAAGGTTGACTGGCCCCATGACTCGCAAGCACAACGGGGGCGCTCACCTCGATGAGGTCAACAAGCTGATCATCGAGCAGCTGCAGCAGGACGGCCGGCGCAGCTATGCCGCGATCGGCAAGGAGGTCGGCCTGAGCGAGGCGGCGGTCCGACAGCGCGTACAGCGCCTCGTCGACAGCGGCGTCATGCAGGTCGTCGCGGTCACCGATCCGCTCGAGCTCGGCTTCGCACGGCAGGCGATGATCGGCGTACGCACCTCCGGGCCGGTCGAGGGGATCGCCGACGAGCTCGGCAAGCTCGACGAGGTCGACTACATCGTCATCACCGCCGGCTCCTACGACCTGCTCGTCGAGGTCGTCGCCGAGAGCGACGAGGCCCTCCTCAACCTCATCTCCAGCAAGATCCGCGCGATCGACGGCGTGGTGAGCACCGAGACCTTCATGTACCTCCACCTGCACAAGCAAACCTACGCCTGGGGAGTCAGGTGAGCGAGCCGGTGAGCGGGTACGCCGACATCAGCCTGTGGCACGAGACCGCGGGCGACTCCTGGGAGCCGCGACCGGCGCTGATGGGCGACCTCGAGGTGGACGTCGCGATCGTCGGCGCCGGCTACACCGGACTGTGGACCGCCTACTACCTGACCGAGGCCCGGCCCGAGCTGAGGATCGCGATCCTCGAGGCCGAAGTCGCCGGGTTCGGGGCATCAGGCCGCAACGGTGGCTGGTGCTCGGCCCTCTTTCCCGCTTCGCTCGACAAGGTCGCGGCGGGCTCGAGCCGGGAGGCAGCGCTCGCCCAGGATCGCGCCATGCGCGCCACCGTCGACGAGGTGATCCGCGTCGCCGAGGAGGAGGGCATCGAGGCTGACATCACCAAGGGCGGCACGATCACCCTGGCCCGTACGCAGGCACAGCTCGAGCGCGCGGGGGCCGAGGTCGAGCACGCCAGGTCCTGGGGTCTCGGCGAGGCCGAGCTCGCCCTCCTCGACCGGACCGGCGCCGAGCAGCGCCTCGCCGCGACCGACACCCTGGGCGCGACCTACACCCCCGACTGCGCCGCGCTCCACCCGGCCAAGCTCGTCCGCGGCCTGGCCCGTGTCGTCGAGTCCCGCGGCGTCACGATCTATGAGCAGACTCCCGTCATCGCCATCGAACCACACCTGGTGAGGACGAAGCGCGACGTGGTCTCCGCCGACGTCGTCGTACGCGCCACCGAGGGCTACACCCCGACCCTGGCCGGCATGGAGCGCGAGGTCATCCCGGTGCGCTCCCTCATCATCGCCACCGAGCCGCTCTCCGACCTGGTCTGGTCGAGCATCGGCCTGGAGGAGCGCGAGACCTTCTCCGACGGCCGGCACCTGCTGATCTACGGTCAGCGCACCGCGGACGACCGGCTGGTCTTCGGCGGGCGCGGCGCTCCGTACTCCTTCGGGTCGAAGATCACCCACGCCGACGCCTCCGACCTGCGCACCCACCGTCGCCTGCTGACAACCTTGATCGAGATGTTCCCTGCCATACGCGGCCACCAGGTCACCCACCGATGGGGCGGCGTGCTCGGCATCCCGCGCGACTGGCACGCCTCGGTCGGCTACGACCCCAGCAGCGGGCTCGCCCACGCCGGCGGTTACGTCGGCGACGGCGTCGCGACCACCAACCTGGCCGGGCGTACGCTGCGCGACCTCATCCTCGGCACCCCCTCCGATCTCACCGCACTCCCCTGGGTCGGCCATGTCTCACCCCGCTGGGAACCGGAGCCCCTGCGCTGGCTCGGCGTCAACGCCGGGCTGCGCGCGATGACGGCAGCAGACGCGGAGGAGTCCGCGACCGGCAAGGCCTCCCTGGTCGCCCGCGCCGTCGCCCCGCTGGTCGGCGGCCACTGATCCCGACGGATAAACCGGTTGCACACGCCGGTCGCGGTCCGCCACCATGGACCGCGACCGGCGTACCTCGTCCTTGAGGCGCCCTTGATCGAGAGGAGCAGACCATGACTGTCGTTGTCCTGTGCCTGCCCACAGACCACATCTCTCGCATCAGGAGCACCCGTAGTGACTCAGGAGAATCTCTCCGCTGATCCCATCGGTGGGATCGACCCGAACTTCATCTTCGACTTCCAGGCGTACGACGACGACCTGGACGAAGGACAACGCTGGTCCACCTGGCTCTCGGTCGAGCCGCTCTCCCGTGGACCGGAGCCGCGCCCCGACTGGGTGGTGACCTCCCAGGGCGCCATCGACACCGAGCTCGGCATCCTCAAGACCGGCAAGGAGGCCGACGCCTTCCTGCTGGTCCGCGCCGACCCGCTGGAGCCGGAGCACGAGGCAGTGATGGTGGCCAAGCGCTATCGCGACGCCGACCATCGCACCTTCCACCGGGCCGCGACCTACACCGAGGGCCGCTCGGTCAAGCGCTCGCGTGACGAGCGCGCTCTGAAGAAGGGCTCGACCTTCGGCCGCGAGGTCGCCAAGGCCGAATGGGCCAATGCCGAGTGGAACGCGCTCGTACGCTGCTGGAACCTCGGTCTCCCGGTCCCCTATCCCGTGCAGATCGACGGGACCGAGATCCTGATGGAGTGGATCGCGGTCGACGGCGGCAACGGCGAGCTCGAGACGGCGCCACGGCTCGCCCAGACCCGACCTGAGCGGCACGTCTTGGAGATGTGGTGGGACGGGCTGGTCGACTCGCTGGCCACGATGGTGCAGGCGGGGATGGTCCACGGCGACCTCTCCCCCTACAACATCCTGGCCCAGGACGACCGGCTGGTGATCATCGACCTGCCCCAGATCATCGACCTGGTCGGCAACCCCCTCGGCTTCGACTTCCTGCTCCGCGACATCGCCAACGTGGCGAAGTGGTTCCAGGCCAAGGGCCTGGAGGTGGACGAGCAAGAGGTCTACGCCGACCTGATGGCGCACGCCTTCTGAGCCCGCGCTGTGCTGCCAGGAGTGCGCGATGGCGCACTCCTGGCAGCACAGCGCGGCGGTTCAGCGCGCCAGGCCGCGCATCAGGGTGGCGACGACGTCGCGCAGCATCCGCTGTGACTGCTCGGGCGTCACGAAGCCGGAGCCGACGAAGGTGGCCAGGCCCTGGAGCGCGGCGAGGACGGTGACCCCGATGACTTCCGGGTCACCGTCGACGACCTCACCGCGGGCCTGGCCTTCGGTGAGCAGCGCGGTGGGGTGAGCGAAGGCGGCGGCGACGGCCTCGGCGATCTCGGCGCCGGCGGTCTCGCTGTGCTTGCGCGCGAACATCACCGAGAGCAGCGCCGGGTTGTCGGTGGCGAACTCGAGGTAGGCCGAGGCGAAGGTCACCAGGTCGTCGGTCAGCGAGCCGCGGGTGGCCAACGCGGCATCCATCACCTCGCCCAGCCGCCGGAACCCCGCGACCGCGAGCGCGTCGAAGAGCGCGTTCTTGTCGCGGAAGTGGGCGCTCGGCGCGGCGTGGCTCACGCCCAGATCGCGGGCGATGGCGCGTAGCGAGAGCGCATCGGTGCCCGACTCACGCAGCACCTCCTCCGCACGGCGGAGCACCGCGGCGCGCAGGTCGCCGTGGTGGTAGCGGGGCATCGTCTCGGTCATCAGGGCACACCCTATCGAGATTTCACTGATATTGGCATTGTCAAGATTCTTGTCAGCGTCTAGATTGAATCCATGACCGAACAGAAGTGGACAACCGATCGGCTGCCGTCCTTCGAGGGCCGCACCGTGATCGTCACCGGCGCGACCAGCGGTCTGGGCCGCATCGTCGCCACCGAGCTCAGCGCGAAGGGTGCCCGTGTCGTCCTGGCCGTACGCAACACGGCCGCCGGCGAGGAGGTGGCCACTGCGATCGGAGGCAAGACGGAGGTGCGGTCGCTCGACCTCGCCGACCTCAGCTCGGTGCGACAGTTCGCCGACGCATGGGAGGGGAAGATCGACGTACTCATCAACAACGCCGGGATCATGATGGTGCCGAAGCGTCTCACGACCGACGGCTACGAGAGCCAGCTCGCCACCAACCACCTCGGGCACTTCGCGCTCACCAACCTGCTCCTGCCCCACATCACCGACCGCGTCGTCACGGTCGCCTCCTCGGCCCACCGCTGGGGCGGCTTCGACATCGACGACCTCAACTGGGAGCGGCGCGACTACCAGCCGGAGAAGGCCTACGGACAGTCGAAGATCTCCAACCTGCTCTTCACCCTCGAGCTGCAGCGACGTCTGGAGGGCACTGGGATCCGGGCGTACGCCGCCCACCCGGGCTACGCCGCCACGAACCTGCAGAGCCACACCGGCAACCGCCTCAAGCACGCCCTCATGACGCTCGGCAACCGGGTCGTCGCGCAGTCGGCCGAGGCAGGCGCCCTCCCGACTCTGTACGCGGCCGGCCAGGATCTTCCGGCGGGAAGCTATGTCGGACCCGACGGGCTCGGCGAGTACCGCGGCAGCCCGACGCTCGTCGGGCGCACCGCGATCGCCTCCGATCCCGACCTGGCCCGCAAGCTGTGGGCGGAGTCCGAGGCGATGACCGGGGTCTCCTGGCCACTGTGAGTCGGTAGGTTTCTCGGTATGAAGCATCACCGGGGACGGCATGTCGACATCGAGTCGGTCGAGGAGCTCGACGGGCATCTGGCGGCAGGAGCGGGGAGCCTGCGCGGGTGGCGATTGCGATCGGTCGACCTCACCTCGCGCTCCACCGCGTTGCGGGACGCCGAGCTCGCGGGGGCGACGTTCCTGGGGTGCAGGTTCGCCTCCGGCGACAAGGACTACGCCGAGGACGAGGGCGCACTGGTGATGCCGGTGATCCCCGAGACACCCGTGGACACCTACCGCTCCAGGCTCTACACCGCCGAGGAGCTCTACGACGATCCCGTCTATGCGCGGAGCCTTGACGCCAGGGCGTACGCCTGGCTGCAGCAACCGCTCGACGCCGACGACGAGCTCGCGATCACTCTCCACGACCACGCGATCGACGCCGCGCTCGAGGCGTGGGTGCGGGCCCGACGCGACGAGGGAACCAGGATCGTCGGGATGATGGGCGGGCACGCGCTGCAGCGGGGCGAGGCGGACTATGCGACCGCTGCCCTTCTGGCCCAGCAGCTCGCGAACCACCATGTGATCGCCACCGGCGGGGGTCCGGGTGCGATGGAGGCGGCCAACCTGGGGGCCTTCCTCGCCGGCGCACCGAAGACGACGCTGGAGGACGCGCTCGAGAAGCTGGCCGCGGTGCCGTCGTTCCGGCCCTCGATCCGGGCCTGGGCACAGGTGGCCCTCGGCGTACGCGACGAGGTCGAGGGCAGGCCCGGGAGGTCGCTGGGGATCCCGACCTGGCACTACGGGCACGAGCCGCCCAACGTGTTCGCCGGCGCGATCGCGAAGTACTTCCGCAACGCCACCCGCGAGGCGGTGCTGCTGGAGGTCTGCGACGGCGGCATCGTCTTCCTCCCGGGCGCGGGCGGAACCGTGCAGGAGATCTTCCAGGACGCCTGCGAGAACTACTACGCCGACGCGAGCGCGATCGCGCCGATGGTGCTCGTCGGACGGCGCTACTGGACCGAGACGCTGCCGGTCTGGCCCTTGCTGCAGGCGCTCGCGCGTGGGCGTGCGATGGAGCCGTACGTCCACCTAGTCGACACCGCCGAGGAGGTGCTCGACGTCATCAAGCCAGAGATCAGGCCAGAGATCAGGCCAGCGAGCGCGCCCTGATGACGTCTCGGTAGTGGTCCACCAGGGCCGCGTTCACCGAGCCCCAGGACTTGTGCGCGACGCTCTTGCGGGCCTCGCGTCCCATCCGTAGCCGTAGCTGCGGGTCGTTGTGGAGGAGCGCGACGTGCGAACCGAGATCGTCTCGGCTGCCCGGATCGTAGAAGAACCCGGTGACGCCGTCGGCGACCAGGTCCAGCGGCCCACCCGAACGCGGCGCGACCACGGGGATGCCGGAGGCCAGCGCTTCCTGGACCGCCTGGCAGAACGTCTCGTGGGAGCCGGTGTGCACGAAGATGTCGAGGGAGGCGTATGCAGCCCCGAGTTCCTCCCCCTGCAGCACCCCCAGGAAGGTGGCGTCGGGCAGCAGCTGTCGCAGCTCGCGCTCCTGCGGGCCACCGCCGACGAGCACGACCTTGTACACCGGGTTGCGGGCGAGCGCGGCGAGCAGGTGCAGCTCCTTCTCCTGAGCCAGGCGACCGACGTACCCGACGATCGTCTCCCCGTTCGGTGCGAGCTCCGCACGCAGGTCGTGATCGACGCGGCTGGGGTGGAACAGCTCGACGTCGACGCCTCGGGGCCACAGGCCTGTGCGCTGTACGCCGAGGCCCTCGAGCTGGGTGAGCGCCGACGAGCTCGGTGCCAGGGTGCGGTCGGCGGCCGAGTGCGCCTGTCGGGTGAGCATGGCGGCCGCCTGCGGACCCCCGACCGCCCGGTACTTGTCCCAGAAGCCCACCAGGTCGGTCTGGTAGATCGCCACGCTCGGGATGCCTAGCTCCTTGGCGACCAGCACCGCCTGCCGACCGAGCAGGGCAGGTGAGGCCACGTGGATGACGTCGGGGCTGAACCGGCGCATCACCGCGCGCAGCTTGCGTCGGGTCTCGAGCCCGACGCGGAAGTCCTTGTAGACCCAGAACGTGGCGCCGCGGGTCCGGGTCACCGGGAACCCGGCATACTCCGCCGGTCCGGTGGGAGCCACCACCTCGACGGTGTGGCCGTCGAGTGCGAGATGCTCCAGCACGCGGCGTACGGAGTTCGTCACGCCGTTGACCTGGGGCAGGAACGACTCCGTGACGATGAGGACGCGGAGCGGCTCTGAGTTGGCGGCGACCAGCGGGACCCGATCGAGGCTGATGCTCATGTTTCTGATCGTGAGCGCCCTCCGGCAACGTGGTCCCCGACTTGGTTGACGGATCGGTGAACCTCCTGTGGCCAGAACTCCGTGCCGGGCGACAGGTAGGCCGAACGGATAGGAGCCAGCGGCTGCAGATGGGTTGCCGCAAGCCCGTTCGGTTTGCCACGATCGCGGCATGACCACCGATGAGGAGCACATCCGGCCCGAAGGCGTCGACGACCTCACCGTCGAGGCGCTCGGCTCCATCAGCGAGGCACTCGAAGCGATCGAGATCGCCCGCGGTCATCTGTACGCACTGCATCGCATCACCGGCACCGCCGACCTGACCCTCGGCAAGGGGGTCCAGCAGTTGCGCGAGGCCGGCCACGCCGAGCTGGCGGACAGGTTCGAGCGCGAGCTCGTCGGACGCAACGTGCTCTACGGCAGATGGACGTTCCAGATCGTCGAGGAGTACGACGACGGCTACTACGCCACGTTCAAGCGCCTCGAGAAGGAGGCTCGCGACACCCTCGTCGAGGGCAAACGACACCTCTACGAGTCGGAGATGAAGGAAGACCGCCGCACCCGAGGCCGACACGGCCACGAGCGCCGGCCCGCGTCAGGGGCCTGATCCGGTTACGACACCGACTGAGCGGCGAGCTGGCCGCAGGCGCCGTCGATCTCCCGGCCTCGGGTGTCGCGGACGGTGGTGGAGATGCCCTTGGCCTCGAGGCGGCGTACGAACTCGCGCTCGTCGGCCGGGTCGCTCGCGGTCCACTTCGATCCCGGGGTCGGGTTGAGCGGGATCAGGTTGACGTGGACCCAGCCCCAGTCGCCGTAGGAGTTGAGGACGTCGGCGAGCATGTCGGCGCGCCAGGCCTGGTCGTTGATGCCGCGCATCATCGCGTACTCGATGCTGACCCGGCGCTTCGTGACGCGGGCGTAGTTCCAGGCGGCGTCGACGGTCTCGGCGACCGAGAAGCGGGTGTTGATCGGGACCAGCTCGTTGCGCAGCTCGTCGTCAGGGGCGTGCAGGGAGAGGGCGAGGGTGACCGGGATGCCCTCCTCGGTGAGCTGCTTGATCCGGGGTACGAGGCCGACGGTGGAGACGGTGACATGGCGGGCGGAGAGGCCCAGGCCCTCGGGAGCCGGCGAGGTGAGTCTTCTGACTGCACCCATCAGTGCCTTGTAGTTGGCCATCGGCTCGCCCATGCCCATGAAGACCACGTTGGAGAGACGGCCGGGGCCGCCGGGGATCTCGCCGCTGGCCATCTGCCGGGCAGCGACGACGACCTGGTGGACGATCTCGGCGGTCGACATGTTGCGCTCGAGGCCGCCCTGGCCGGTGGCACAGAACGGGCAGGCCATGCCGCAGCCGGCCTGGGAGGAGATGCAGACCGTGGCGCGGTCGGTGTAGCGCATCAGCACCGACTCGACCAGGGCACCGTCGAAGAGCTTCCACAGTGTCTTGCGGGTGGTGCCCTTGTCGGCCTCCTGCTGACTGATCGGCGTCATCAGGTCGGGCAAGAAGGTCTTGACGAGCTCTTCGCGCTGGCTTGCCGGAAGGTCTGTCATCTGCTCGGGGTCGTCGACCAGCCGCTCGAAGTAGTGCACCGAGAGCTGCTTGGCCCGGAACCCCGGAAGCCCGGCTTCCTTCGCCGCCTCTTGGCGGCCTGCCAGGTCGAGGTCGGCCAGGTGGCGCGGAGGCTTTCCGCGTCCCTTCGGCGGCGCCATCACCAGCGGCAGGCGGCGCCCCTCCATCGCGGCAGCCTCGGCCTCGGGGCTGTGCGGGGCCGGTACGGTCACGGGGTCGGGCTCGGTCACCGCTCCATTGTCCCACCGGGGTGCTGCGTACGGCTAAACCTGGATCCGGGCGGCTCGGTCAGCCCGTCTTCAGCAGGATCCAGAACACCAGCGCACCGACTCCGACCACCACCAGCACGGTGAGGATGATCCCCAGCCAGATGAACTGGGCCAGCCGGCGGGTCTTGCGCGGGATGAGCAGGGCAAGCGGCACCAGCAGGGTCAGCGCCACCCATGGGAACAGCTGCTCGGCCCGCTCCGGGCCGGCCACCCAGGCCAGCAGAGCACCCCAGGTCCCGGGCACCAGGATCGCGTAGGCGAGGCCGATGTAGAACCCGACCAGGGCTGCCACGGTGGGATGCGAGTCGTGCAGCCACGCCCACACGCCACCCGACCCCGAGGGCTTCGCCTCCGGGTCGTGATCTGCCTCGACATCTGGATCTGAGTCCACGTCGAGGTCCGTGGGCCGCTGGGTCACGATTCAACCGTAGCGCCGAACACCGAGCGCCCTCGGTAAAGAATCGCGGGCGGACGTGGGTCGCGGGTGTGATACGACGACGCTCCCAGTGCTTCGCGGCGACACCACGGACCTGGTCGGCGCGCTCGTGACGTACGAGAAAGAGTTAGAAGACGGCGTAGTGGAGGATCAGCCAGACCGGGGCGACGGTCGCCAGCAGCGAGTCGAGGCGGTCCATGAGGCCGCCGTGACCGGGGACGATCTGGCTCATGTCCTTGACGCCGAGGTCGCGCTTGATGACCGACTCGACCAGGTCGCCGAGGACTGCCATCACACAGGCGACCACGCCCAGCGCGACGCCGATCCACCAGGCTCCGTCGAGCAGCCACACGACCAGGCCGACGCCCGTGGCAACGGTGAAGACCACCGAGCCGGCGAAGCCCTCCCACGACTTCTTCGGGGAGATCACCGGGGCCATCGGGTGTCTGCCGAAGAGGACGCCGGCGATGTAGCCGCCGATGTCGGACATGATCGTGAGTAGGACCCAGACGATGATGCCGCGTACGCCGTCGTCGGAGAGACCGCCCGAGGTCCAGTCGCCGCCCTCGCCGAGCATGAGCGCGACGAACGATCCCAGGAACGGCAGGTAGAACAGGGTGAGGACGGCCGCAGCGGACGTGCGTACGTAGCCGTCGACGCCGCGCCGCAGCACCCACAGCATGATCACCAGCGCGGTCACCGCGGTGGCCGTCACCAGCGCGTCGGAACCCAGGAAGTACGCGACCAGGACCATCACCGTGCCGCCGATCATCAACGGCTGCTCGGGGACGTCCATGTCCTTGGCCATCAACCCGCGGTGGAGCTCCCAGACCGCGGCCACCACACAGCCGACGACGATCAGCATGAAGACCGTCTTGACGAACATCAGGCTCAGCGCGATCGCAACCAGGAGGACGACGGCGGAGCCGATCGCCGCGGGCAGGTTGCGGCCGGCGCGGCCGTAGTCCTTCTTCGGCGGCTCGGGGGCTGCAGAAGGAGGAGGTGGCGGCGTCTGGGTCACGGGAAGCTCAGCCATTCGTCAGTCGGTGGTGGTGGGCCAGCAGTCTGGGCATCTGATCTCGGCGTGATCGTTCGCGTACGGGTAGATCTCGACCCGCTTCGCGGCTTCGCAGGCTCAGCCGCTGCGCTCGCTCGATCTTTTCGCGTTGTGACCCTGCTCGCTTCGCTCGCAGGGTCACAGGCTCAAACCTCGAGCAGCTCGGCTTCCTTGGACTTGAGCAGCTCGTCGATAGCGTCGGTGTGCTTCTTGGTGAGGCCGTCGAGGCGCTTCTCGGCACCGGTGACGTCGTCCTTGCTGGCCTCGCCGTCCTTCTCGAGCTTCTCCAGGTTCTGCTTGGCCTTCTGGCGGACCTGGCGCACCGAGACGCGGCCCTGCTCAGCCTTCTCCTTGGCGAGCTTGATGTATTCCTTGCGGCGCTCCTCGGTGAGCTCGGGGAAGACCGCGCGCAGGATCTTGCCGTCGTTGGACGGGTTGACACCGAGGTCGGAGTCGCGGATGGCCTTCTCGACGTTTGCCATCGCGCCGATGTCGAACGGAGCGATGTTGATGATCCGCGGCTCGGGGCTGGTGAACGAGGCGAGCTGCTGGATCGGCGTCGGGGTGCCGTAGTAGTCGACCAGGATCTTGCTGAACATCTGCGGGGTGGCCCGGCCGGCACGAATGGTGGCGAAGTCCTCACGCGTGGAGTCCACCGACTTCACCATCTTGCTGTCGGCCTCGTTGAGGATGTCGTTGATCACCGGATGCTCCTGTGCGCTCGTAAGGGTTATGGGTGTGGGTGGCGTGTGGGCTCGTGCCGCTCAGCCGGCGGTGACGAGCGTACCGATCTTCTCACCCTGGACGATCCGGAAGATCGCGCCCTCGTCCTCCGCGCCGTAGACCACGATCGGCATCTTGTTCTCCATGCAGAGGGCGAACGCGGTGGCGTCGGCGATCTTGAGCTGCTTCTGGAGCGCCTCGCCGAAGGTGAGCTCATCGTACTTCGTCGCCGTCGGGTCCTTCTTCGGGTCGGCGGTGTAGACCCCGTCGACGCCGTTCTTGGCCATCAGGACGACCTCGGCGTGGACCTCCAGAGCACGCTGGGCGGCGACGGTGTCCGTGGAGAAGAAGGGCATGCCGGAACCGGCGCCGAAGATCACGACGCGGCCCTTCTCCAGGTGACGCATGGCCTTGCGCGGGATGTAGGGCTCGGCGACCTGACCCATCGTGATCGCGGTCTGCACCCGGGTGTCGACGCCCTCCTTCTCGAGGAAGTCCTGCAGCGCGAGGCAGTTCATGACGGTGCCGAGCATGCCCATGTAGTCGGCGCGGGACCGGTCCATGCCGGCTTGCTGGAGCTCGGCGCCGCGGAAGAAGTTGCCGCCACCGACCACGATCGCGACCTGCACGCCGGAGGCGGCGACAGCGCCGATCTCCTTGGCGATCGATGCGACCACAACAGGGTCGACACCGACCTCGCCACCGCCGAAGTTCTCTCCGGACAGCTTGATCAGGATGCGCTGGTAGCGGGTCATGCCGTGGCCTTTCTTCGGGCGACGTCGTGCGGGGTCGTGCCCATGTCTGTGTACGAAAGAGCCGGTCCGATGATGACCAGACGGATCATCGGACCGGCTCCTTTCGTCGTACGTTGCTGCTCAACCTAACTGATCGCGCACTGTGTGCGCGGGCCAGGCTCTGGTCAGGCGCCGACGTCGAAGCGGGCGAACTGCTTCACCTGCGTGTTGGCGGCGTCGAGGACCTGCTTGACGGACTTCTTCGACTCGAAGACCGACTCCTGGTCGAGGAGGACGATCTCCTTGAAGAAGGCCTTGATCCGACCCTCGACGATCTTGGCGACGGCAGCCTCGGGCTTGCCCTCCTCGAGCGTCTTCTTCGTGAGGACGTCCTTCTCAGCCTCGACCACGTCGGCCGGGACCTCGTCGGAGGTGAGGTACTGCGCCTTGAGAGCGGCAGCCTGCTGAGCGGCCTGCTTCGCAGCCGCCTCGTCACCCTCGTAGGCGACCATGACGCCGAGGCTCGGCGGCAGGTCGGAGGCCTTCTTGTGCAGGTAGACCGTGGTCTCACCCTCGAAGTAGGCCACCTGGCCGAGCTCGATCTTCTCGCCGATGGTGCGGGCGAGCTCCTCGACGGTCTCACCGACGGTCTTGTCGCCGAGCGAGATGGCCTTGAGGGCCTCGAGGTCGTTCGTCTTGTTGGCGTCGGCAGCCTCGGCGATCTGCTGGGCAGCAGCGACGAAGCCCTCGTTCTTGGCGACGAAGTCGGTCTCCGAGAGGAGGCTGACCAGCGCGTTGCCGGAGGCGGCGACGAGGCCGGCCGAGGTGGTGCGCTCCGCGGCGCGGGCGGCGGCCTTGGCCGTGCCCTTGACGCGAAGGATCTCGACTGCCTTGTCGAAGTTGCCGTCAGCCTCGTCGAGCGCCTTCTTGCAGTCCATCATGCCGGCCTGGGTCAGCTCGCGGAGCTTCTTGACGTCGGCAGCGGTGTAAGCCATGCGTGTCTTCCTCTGACTTGTTAAGTGGCTCTTGGGTGGACGATGAGGCTCAGGCCTCGGCCGGGGCCTCGGGGGTCTCAGCCTTCTCGGCCTCGGGGGCCTCGGTCGACTCAGTCTCGGCGGGCGCCTCGGCGGCCTCGGTCTCGGCGGTCTCCGCGGCGGTGGCCTCGGCGACCTCAGCAGCCTCGGTCGGGGTCTCGACCCCGGCCTCGGCGGTCTCGGTGCCGGAGGTCGCCAGGAGCTCGCGCTCCCACTCGGCCAGGGGCTCCTCGGCGGTGGCGCTCTCGGTGCCCTCGGTCTTGCCACCGGAGCGGGCGATGAGGCCCTCGGCGACGGCGTCGGCGACCACGCGGGTCAGCAGGCCGACCGCGCGGATGGCGTCGTCGTTGCCCGGGATCGGGAAGTCGACCTCGTCGGGGTCGCAGTTCGTGTCCAGGATGCCGACGATCGGGATCCTGAGCTTGCGAGCCTCCTCGACAGCGAGGTGCTCCTTCTTGGTGTCGACGATCCAGACGGCGGACGGGGTGCGACCCATCTCGCGGATGCCGCCAAGGGTCTTCTCGAGCTTGTCGCGCTCCCGCTTCATCTGCAGGAGCTCCTTCTTCGTGCGGCCCGAGCCGGCGACGTCGTCGAAGTTGACCTCGTCGAGCTCCTTGAGGCGGTTGATCCGCTGGTGCACGGTCTGGAAGTTGGTGAGCATGCCGCCCAGCCAGCGCTGGTTGACGTAGGGCATCCCGACGCGCGTCGCCTGCTCGGCGATGGCCTCCTGGGCCTGCTTCTTGGTGCCCACGAACATGATCGTGCCGCCCTTGGCCACGGTCTCCTTGATGAAGGCGTAGCTGCGGTCGATGTAGGCCAGCGACTGCTGCAGGTCGATGATGTAGATGCCGTTGCGGTCCGTGAGGATGAACCGCTTCATCTTCGGGTTCCAGCGACGGGTCTGGTGTCCGAAGTGGACGCCGCTCTCGAGGAGCTGGCGCATGGTCACGACTGCCATGATGTTTTTTCTCCTAGGTGGTGGCTCACGTGTGCACCGCTGGTGGCTCGACCTTGCGTTTCTCGAGGTCGGGCGGGTGTTGGCGCGAGCCGGTCGGTTTTCAGTTTCGCGCCCATCGGTGGTGATGGGCCCTGACGCCTGCACGCGGTCCGACCTGAGCGTGCTGCTCGGGACTGAGGGCCGCGCCCGCGGGCGATCGGGGTCTCGGAGCGAGGCACCGTCGCGGTCTGCTGGCGTGCGAAGTCAGCCCACAGGGGGCTGCCGGTCCAAGACTAGCCGCCGACCGGCGTCTCGGGCCAATCCGCCGTGGCCGGCTCTGGTCCGGGCCGGTCAGTGTCCACAGGGGTATCTCGCGCCCGAGTTATCCACAGGGCGCGCGAAGCCCGTTGTGCAGGTCGTCGATCCGGGGTTGTCTGCTCGCCATGACCTCGTTTCACCTTTCCGACCGGGCCCGCGCCCTCGTCGCGGCCCTGTTCCTCGTCGTCCTCATCGCCCCGACAGGCCCAGCCCTCGGTTCACCACGTGCCGAGGTGGCGCCGTCCGGCGCCTCGTTGGGTGGGGCAGAGGGTCACGGCGGGGGTCCGAGCCCGGTCGGTCCGTCTGATGAGGTCCCCCGGGGCGAATGGCCGTTGGCGCCACAACCGGAGATAGTGCGGCGCTTCGACCCTCCAGATGCTCCGTGGGGTGCCGGCCACCGCGGTGTGGACCTGGTCGGATCGCCGGGCGGGGTGGTTCGCGCCGCGATGGCTGGGAAGGTCGCCTTCGTCGGGGTCATCGCCGGCAGGCCGGTGGTGAGCGTCGACCACGATTCCTCGCGGACGACCTACGAGCCGGTCGTGGCCACGGTGGCGGTCGGTGATCCGGTGGCGGCCGGCGCCCCGCTGGGTCGGCTCGGTGTCGCCGGTTCTCACTGCTTCCCGGCCGCCTGTCTGCACTGGGGCTGGATCCGCAACGCCGACGACGTCTATCTCGACCCGCTGCTGCTCGTCGATGCACCGCGTCCGGTCCGGCTCCTCCCCCTCTGGCGGGGAGACCCGGTCCGGTAGGCGCGTTCTCTGAACCACGTGCGTCCCCAGGGTTTGTAGACCGAGAGCACGACCGCGACCGTCAGGACGGTCAGCGAGACCGCCGGGGGAAACCGCAGAGTGCTCACGTCTCCGGTCAGCTCACCGGTCGCGACCATTGCTTCGCCGATGGACCGCACCTCTGCCATGCCTGGCATCAGCAGGAAGACGATCAGCGCGACCAGCAGCACGTTGGCGACCAGCTTCACCGCGACCCACCAGAACCGCACCAGTCCCCACTTCGTACCCCAACCGAGCACCAGCCCGGTCACCAGCACGATCACCCCAGCGGCGAGCATCGGCCCCGCGAGATACGTGCCGATCACCTGCAGCGCCAGCCCGCGATCGGCGGCGTCTCCCGATCCTGTGGCGACCGCGGCCAGGATGCCGACCACCACATCGATGCCGATCCACGCTCCCACTCCGAGGAGGTGGAGCACGAGCACTCCTTTGCGTACGCCAGGACGCAGCCGCGCCGGCTTGCCGTTCGTCGACCTCTTGGACATGTCCTCACCCTCGCCGAGGCGCGGGGTCCTGGCGTCCGCGCGAGGGCGTGGGCTGCGTACGTGATCTGGCGTAGGCCCCAGCGACACATTCGGCCCGCCGCTTCCACCGATTCGACGGGTCAGGCGCGGGGGTGGGCCTGACGGTAGGCCTTGCGGAGCCGATCGCTGCTGACGTGGGTGTAGATCTGGGTGGTGGCCAAGCTGGCGTGGCCGAGGAGCTCCTGGACCGAGCGGAGGTCGGCGCCACCCTCGAGAAGGTGGGTGGCCGTGCTGTGGCGGAGTCCGTGGGGACCGAGGTCGGGGGCGCCGGGGACGTCGGCAAGGCGTCGGTGGACGAGGGTGCGTACCGCGCGCTGGTCGAGGCGGCCGCCGCGGGCACCGAGGAACAGCGCGGGGCCGGAAGAATCGGTCAGCAGCTGTGGGCGACCGCGGACGACCCATCGATCGAGCGCCCGCACCGCGGGGCCACCGAAGGGCACCATCCGCTCCTTGCGGCCCTTGCCGAGCACCCGCACGACCCGTCGTTCGTAGTCGACGTCGTCCAGGTCGAGGCCGACGAGCTCGCCTACCCGGGCGCCGGTCGCGTAGAGCATCTCCAGCACGGCGATGTCGCGTATCCCGACTGCGGTGCCGTCCTCGGCGGCTGCGATGGCGGCAGTGATGAGGGATTCGACCTCGTCGGGGCGGAGTACGGCCGGGAGCGTGCGATGGGCCTTCGGCGAACCGAGGGCGGCACCGGCGTCGACCTGCGCCCGGCCGGTGCGCACGAGCCAGGCGCAGAAGACCCGGGCCGCGGTGGCCCGCCGCGCCAGGGTCGTCCGTGAGCGGCCGGTGGTCTGCTGCTTGGCCAGCCAGCTGCGCAGCGTGCGCAGGTCGATCGCCTCTGGACTGGCGCGGCCCATCCTCTCGGCATGGTCGAGCAGGCTGCGCACGTCGCCCAGATATGCCCTGACCGTGTGGTCGGAGAGACCGCGCTCGGCGCTGAGGTGTCGCTCGTAGTCCCCCAGCAGAGCGGCGTAGACCTCGGGAAGATCCGCTTCCGCGGCTCCACCCTCCTGGTCGACCTCCGGATCAGCGCTCACCCGAGCCAGAGTAGATGTTGCACCGGGTCTCAGGTGCGAGCCGCGCCCGGCGCCAGCTGCCAGCCCTCGGGGAAGCGTTCGGCGAGGCCGAGCGCCTCGAGTCGGGTCAACGCGGTGCCTGCGGTCTTCGGATGCAGACACGCCGACCTGGCGATGTCGAGCTGGGACGAGGGTCTGGTCACCGGGACCGCGTCGAGCACCTGCTTCTCGATGGAGGTGAGCGAGTCGCGGCGGCGTACGGGGCCTCGCGGCTCGGTGGTGAGTGCCTCGCCGGAGTCTCCGACGAGCTCGCGTACGTCGAGACCGTCGGTCACCAGGACACCCTTGCCAGTCCGCACGAGGTCGTGAGTCCCGACAGAGGTCACCGCCCCCACCTGGCCCGGCACCGCCATCACAGGTGTGTTGATGCTGTAGGCCCAGTGGGAGGTGTTGAGTGACCCGCTGCGCGCGGCCGCCTCGACGACCACGGTGCCCCGGGCGAGAGCGGCGATGATCCGGTTGCGGGAGAGGAATCGGTAACGGGTCACCGGGAACCCGGGCGCGATCTCCGAGATCACCGCTCCGCTCTCGGCGATGGCGTCGATGAGGCGCCGGTTGCGCAACGGATAGGGCACGTCCACACCGCCCGCGAGCACCGCGACGGTGCTCCCAGGCGGGCCGGTGAGGGCGCCGCGGTGCGCGGCGGCATCGATGCCGACCGCCGCCCCTGAGACGGTCACGAAGTCGTTGACCGCAAGGTCTGCGGCGATCCGCGCCGCGGCGTCGGCACCATAGGCTGTCGCCTCGCGGGACCCGACGATGGCGACCGATCGGTCGAGATCGCTGAGCAGGAGCGGGCCCCGCACCCACAGCCCGAGAGGGGTGCCGGTGCGGTGTTGAAGAGGCTCCTGCCCGGCGAGCCGCTCGACCTGGGCGGGCCACTCCTCGTCGCCGGGGATGACGTAGCGGAACCCGGCGTTGGTCGCCCGCTCCAGGTCGCGGTCAGGGTGGATCTGGGCCAGTCGCGCTCTCGCTTCGAGTCCGTCCTCGCCGAGGTCGGGGTCCTCCTCGGCGAAGCGTCGGTACACCTCGGTCGCGGTGGCTCCGACCATGCAGCTGTCGAGCAACGGGGTGCCGGGCTCGACCAGCTGCGTCAGCGCGATCCGGGACAGGCGCTCGCGCTCGAGGTCGGTGAAGGTCGGAGCGACAGACGCCGCGGTCATGCCGACCTCCCCTCGTAGGTCGCGACCGTGAGCGAACCGCCGCTGCGCAGCGCGAGCGCCGTCTCGGTCTCGGCGACTCCCGGCCAGTCGATGCCGGCCAAGTCGGCCACCGTCCAGGCGAGGCGATGCACCCGCACCGCGCCGCGACGGGTCAGGGCGCCCGAGAAGATGCGTGAGTCGATCAGCGCTTCGGCCGACGGCGGCAACGGCCAGTTGTCGCGCAGCGCGATCCCGCTGGCCTGACCGTTGAGCCGCCACCCGAAGTCGGCGTAACGCTCGCGCTGGCGACGCCGGGCCTCCGCGACGCGTTCGCGGATGTCCGCGCTGGCCTCCGAGCCCCAGGGGTCATGGTTCTGCTCCGACATCGGTCGCAGCGTGCGGCTGATGTCGATGCGGTCGGTGATCGGGCCGGAGACCTTGCGCGCATAGGCCTGTCGCTCGTTGGACCGGCAGATGCAGCCGTCCTTGGTGATCGAGGCGTCGTAGTTGCCACACGGGCACGGGTTGGCGGCGAGGACGACCAGGGCACGCGCGGGAAGGGTCACCGACTCCTCACCGCGGGAGACGGTGATGTCGCCGCTCTCCAGCGGCTCGCGCAGGCATTCGATGACGTCGCTCTTGAACAACGGGAACTCGTCGAGGAAGAGGACGCCAGCGTGGGAGAGCGAGACCTGCCCCGGACGGACCCGGCCGCTGCCGCCACCGACGATGCCAGGTTTGGAGGCGTCATGATGCGGAGCCGCGAACGGAGGCCGCGTCAGGAGCCCCCGGTCCACATCGAGCACCCCGGCCAGCGACTGCACCGCCATCACCTCGAGCGACTCCTCCCGAGACAGGTCGGGCAGGATCGTCGGGATCCGCTCGGCGATCGAGGTCTTGCCGCAGCCCTTCGGTCCTTTGAGCAGCAGGTGATGTCCACCGGCGGCCGCGACCTCGACCGCATAACGGGTCTCCGGCATCCCGCGAAGGTCGGACATGTCGATGTCGTCGAGCCTGCGGTCGCCTCGCCAGCCGAGCAGGCTGCCGCCGGTGCCGGTCGCGACCGGTGGCGCATCGGGCACCGGCTCTCCCCGCAGCTCTGCGACCACCTGACCGAGGGAGCGGAAACCCAGGACCTCCATGCCGGGGACCATCGTCGCCTCGGCGACCTGTGGCTCCGGCACGACGACTCGCGCGATCCCGGCGTGCGAGGCGGCGAGCACCATCGGAAGCACCCCCGAGGTCGGTCGCAGCCCACCGTCGAGCGCCAGCTCGCCGATGAAGACCGTACGTTCGAGACCGATCGTCTCGATCTCACCGCTGGCCGCGAGGATCGCCAGCGCCATCGCGAGGTCGTAGTGCGAGCCGCCCTTGGGAAGGTCGGCCGGCGAGAGCAGCACCGTGATCCGCTTCGTCGCCGGCCACTCGAGCTCGGAGTTGATGATCGCCATCCGCACCCGGTCGCGACCCTCGGCCAGCACGCTGTCGGCACGGCCGACCAGGGTGACCCCCACCAGACCGGGCGAGACATCTGCCTGCACATCGACCAGATGGCCGACCGCGCCGCGAAGCGCGACGCCATGGGCTCGTGCGTATCCCATCACAGCCCCCTGACGTGCTCGACCAGCGCCGAGCCTCGAGGGGCGTGCATGACCGCGACGAGATCTATCCGGATCCCGGGGGCTTGCACATCGTGCTGCTGCAGCCAGGCCATCCCCAACCGCTTCAGGCGGTCGAGCTTGGTCTTGTCCACTGCCTCGTGCGGTGTCCCGCACCCGTCATGGCTGCGGGTCTTCACCTCGCAGACGACGAGCGTGTCCTCCTCGCGGAGGACCAGGTCGATCTCTCCCTCGGCGCACCGCCAGTTGCGATCGAGCACGATCATGCCCGCCTCGACCAGATATCTCTCGGCGACCGATTCGCCGTAGCTTCCCAGCGCGATCCGCGCCGGTGCCGTTGAACTCATCATGGACCTCCTGCCATTCGGCTTCGAGGTCCACACTCATCGGGAGGACCGACAATTCGAGCCGGTTCCAGGACGCCTGGGGATAACCCAGGATCGAGATCGCCCTGTGGACGGCAACTGGCCCGAGGTCAGTCCAGCGGCTCGTCGATGTCGGTCGGGTTGAGCGTCTCCACGTTCACGTCCTTGAAGGTGAGCACCTTGACCGCCTTCGCGAACCGGGCCGGCCGATACATGTCCCACACCCAGACGTCGTTCATCGACACCTCGAAGTAGACGTCCCCCGAGTCCGTACGCGCCCGCACGTCGACCTGGTTGCACAGATAGAAGCGGCGGTCGGTCTCGACGACGTACTTGAAGATGCCGACCACGTCGCGGTACTCGCGGTAGAGGGTCAGCTCCATCTCGGTCTCGTACTTCTCGAGATCCTCCGCGCTCATGCCGCCGCTCGCTCGCGCTCGCTCATGTCACGACTCTAGAGCCAGTTCCCGCGTAGAACCGGGAAGACTCCACGAGCGCCGGTGGTACGCCGAGGGTCCGAGGCGCTCGAGCGCGGCGATGTGAGCAGGCGCCGAATAGCCCTTGTTGTCGGCCCACGCGTAGTCGGGATACTCCTCGTGCAGCGCCACCATCAGCGCGTCGCGCGAGGTCTTCGCCAGGATCGAGGCTGCGGCGACGGCGGCACACTTCATGTCGGCCTTGATCATCGTCGTCACCGGCGGCACCTCGACCTCCTCCACCATCGCGGAGACCTCGCCGAAGAGGCCCTCCTGCACCGGTGGGGTCAGATAGTTGTGGTTGCCGTCGAGCAGCAGCGCGTCGGGACGTACGTCCAGGGCACCCAACGCTCGCTGTCCGGCCAGCCGCATCGCGGCCATGATCCCGACCTCGTCGATCTCGGAGGCCAGCGCGTGCCCGACCGCGGAGTCGACCGCCCAGCGGCGCACCTTCGGCGCGAGCATCTCGCGGGCCTCGGGCGTGAGCAGCTTGGAGTCGCGTACGCCCTGGGGTGCCGTGCGGGTCGCCGCGGAGATCACCACGATCCCGATCGAGACCGGCCCGCAGAGCGCTCCACGCCCCACCTCGTCGACGGCACCGAGATGGGTGATGCCATCGCGCAGCATGGACCGCTCGACTCGCAGGGTAGGCGCACTGCTCACTGTGCCGGCACGTCCTCGAAGCTCTCGGGGCGGTGGATCCACTTCGCCCGGTCCAGCGGCCAGCCCAGCGCGACGACCTTGCCGACCACGTTCTCCTCCGGAACCCAGGGGATCATCGCGCAGTCGGTCTCGTTGGCGGTGCACATGTGCACGGTCGAGTCGGCGGAGTTGGCCCGGTTGTCGCCCATCACGAACAGCGACCCCTCGGGCACCGGACCGACCTCCCAGTGGCGGGTGCCGGGCATCGGCCCGAAGCACTCGCCCTCCTTGTTGGGGCGGCCGCACTTGGTCTGGGACGGCCGAGCGTACGGCTCCTCGATCGGAACCCCGTTGACGATCAGCCGACCCTGCTTGTCGCAGCACTCGATGACGTCGCCGGGAACGCCGATCACGCGCTTCACCAAGTGGCCGCCCTCGGGGTAGAGACCGATCACGGCGAGACCCTTGCCGAGCAGGTTGTCGGGGCCGGCCGACTCCTCGACGCCGAGCCAGGAGCCGGGGTCGGAGAAGACCACGACGTCACCGCGCTGAGGCGTGCCCGAGAGCCAATAGGACGGCTTCTCGACAAGCACCCGGTCGTCGGTCGCCACCGACGGACCACCCTGCAGCCCCGGCTCCATCGACTCGGAGGGGATGTAGAAGGCCTGGACGAACAGTGCCTTCACGATGATCGCGACCAGCACGGCCAGCACGACCAGGACGATGCCTTCCTGCCAGGCGGACAGGCGCGGCTTGGACTCCTCCTCACGGCGCGGACCGTTACCGGGGCCCGGCGGCTCGGAGGCCCAGCGAGGAGCCTGGGGCGAAGACGAGAACGACCGCGATCCCCCTGTCTCGGGCCCGTCCCAGCGGGCCTGGGGCCCGACGCCGACGGAAGGATCGCGGTCGTTCGAAGTCACGCGGTGAGTCTAGAGACTCCCTCCATAACGAGCCTCATCGACTCGCAATGCTCAGGAACCTCAGACATCCCGACTCACGCCTCGCGGCGCTCCTTGATCTTCGCCTTCTTGCCACGCAGGTTGCGCAGGTAGTAGAGCTTCGCGCGACGGACGTCACCACGGGTGACGACCTCGATCTGCTCGAAGATCGGCGAGTGCAGCGGGAAGGTGCGCTCGACACCCACGCCGAAGGAGACCTTGCGGACGGTGAAGGTGCGGCCGATGCCGGACCCGTGGACGCGGATCACGACGCCCTGGAAGACCTGGACGCGGGACCGGTTGCCCTCGACGACCTTGACGTGCACCTTGACGGTGTCACCGGCGCGGAACTCCGGCAGGTCGTCGCGCTTGGCGGCGTTGCCGACCTCAGCAAGTACGTTGCTCATCTTTTCTCCTCACGCTCGCCACAGGCCGATCGCGGTCATCAATGCCCTGGTCAGGGCGATCTTTGGCGGTGGTCCAGCCGCACTGGCCGGCGGCGCACGGCTCCCCCTGTGGCAGGAACCCAGCGCGACACCTCCGGGTGCCTTCTTCGGAGCGTGCTTTCGGCCGACTGGACCGGCCCACAAGTCTGCCACAGCGCCGTGGACCGCCGAGAATCGAGGCGAGGGAGTAACCGCGCGCAGTGCGGAGACGACCGAGCGAGCCAGTAACCGGGCAGAGCGCGAAGACGTACGCAGCGCCTCGGCGCCCGTGCGAGGATGCCCCCGTGACCGACACCGACTGGGCGCCGCACACCTACGTGACGCGACCCTACCGGCAAAGGATCCCGCGCGGACCGCGGGCGGACCGGATGCTCCGCGAGGTGACGGTCGCGCTGCCTCCGCACATCGCCGAGCTCGATCTGGCGCTGGAGCGGCCGGTGGCGGCGATGACGACGGCCAGCGCAGGCGCGCTCCGCCACCTCGACCTCGTCCACGGGCGGACGATGGCCGGCCTCAACCATCTCCAGCTGCGCACCGAGGCGATCGACTCCTCCAAGATCGAACACGTCGAGGCCAGTCTGGCCGACTACGGACGAGCCCTGCTGGGGATCGGAGCCAACGCCTCGGCGGTCTCGATGGCCTCCGCGACCCAGGCGATGGAGCGACTGATCCGGGAGGCCGACACCACCCGCAAGATCACCTCCGACGCGATCTTGCGCGCTCACGGCGACCTGTTCGGCCGCCACCCCGACGAGGCGGCCGGAGCGGGCCGGTTCCGCACCGTTCAGAACTGGGTCGGCGGCTCCGACTACGCGCCCCGGGACACCCTCCACGTGCCGCCCCCGCCCGAGACGGTCGTCGACTACATCGAGGACCTGGTCGCGTTCGCGAACCGCGACGATCTCGCTCCCATCGCGCAGGCGGCGATCGTGCATGCCCAGTTCGAGTCGATCCATCCCTTCATCGACGGCAACGGCCGCATCGGCCGTGCTCTCATCCACGCGGTGCTGCGCCGGCGCCGTGCCTCACGCCACCTCGCCGTGCCGATCGCCTCGGCACTCGTCGCCCATCGCGACCGCTACTTCGCCGCGCTCAACGGCTACCGGGCAGGCACCGCGTCCACGATCATCGCCATGCTCGCCGCCTCGACGACCATCGCCACGACCGAGTCGTGGAAGACCGCCGAGGCCCTGGAGCGGATCCGGCGCGGCTGGGGCGAGGCGGCCGGCGACCCACGGCCGGGGTCTGCTGCGTACCGTCTTCTCGATCTGCTCACCGAAGAACCGATCCTCAACGCCGATCTCGTCGTGGAGCGACTCGGGCTCGAGCACGCCCAGGAGACGATCGACCGGCTGGAGCAGGCCAGGATCCTCTCCCCCATCAAGCGCACCCGCCGCTCCCCTGTATGGGTCGCGCCCGCGGTGCTGGCCGAGGTGGAGGACCTCAGCGCGCGCATCCAGCACCAGGCGAGGCAGCTGCCCTACGGGCCCCGCTGAGCGGGGGATGTTCACCGAGGTAACTCGGTGAACGGCCAGCCCTGTTCACTGAGGTAACTCGGTGAAGCAAGTGAGCACTCAGCGAGGCACCCTTCGACAGGCTCGGGCCGTCGCCTCGGCGAACATCCCGCCCGTACGCCGCGAGGCCCGCCCCGGCGAACCGGAGCGGGCCTCGTGCGTGAAGGAGTCGATCAGCCGAGCTCGGAGTAGCCCGGCTCGTGCAGAACGGTGTCGATACCGGCGACCTCGTCCTCCTCCTTGGCCCGGAATCCGATGGTCTTCTCGATCGCCATCCCGATGACGAAGGCGACCACGAACGAGAAAGCGATCACGGTGAGCGAGGAGAGGATCTGGGCGCCGAGCAGCTTGAAGCTGCCGCCGAAGACCAGGCTGCCGCCGGTGAGCGCCTCGATGCCGAAGATGCCGACCCACACGCAGCCGATGAACCCTGCGACGAGGTGGATGCCGACCACGTCGAGGGTGTCGTCGAAGCCGAGCTTGAACTTGAGCTCCACGGCCAGCGAGCAGACGGCACCGGCGACGAGCCCGAGGACGAGGGCCCAGACCGGGCTCACGAACGCACAGGCCGGGGTGATCGCGACCAGACCGGTGACGATGCCGGACGCGGCACCGACGGCGGTAGGCTTGCCGTCCTTGAACTGCTCGACGACGATCCAGCCGATCAGACCGGCGGCCGGGGCGATGAGGGTGTTGAGGAAGATCAGCGAGGTCTGGCCCTCGTCGGCGCCGAAGACGCCGGTGTTGAAGCCGAACCAGCCGAACCACAGGATCGCCGTGCCGATCAGCACGAGCGGTACGTTGTGAGCGACCGTCTCCTCCTTGGAGAAGCCGACCTTGCGCCGGCCGAGCACGAGCGCCAGCGCCATCGCCGCGGCGCCTGCGGACTGGTGGATCACGGTGCCACCGGCCCAGTCGAGGGAGCCCCCGAGGCCGTAGACGTTGTTGGCGAGCCAACCGTAGAAGTTGCCGTCGGCGTCCACGCCCCAGATCCAGCGGAAGGTCGGGAAGACCACGAAGGTGGCGAAGAAGACCGCGAAGATCATCCACGGCCAGAACCGAGCACGGTCGGCGACCGCACCCGAGACCAGGGCCACGGTGATGATGCAGAAGGCGACCAGGAAGGCGTGTCCACCGAAGAGGTTGCCGGCCTCACCGCTGCCCGCGGAGGCGACCAGATCGGTCATCCCGAAGTCCTCGAACGGGTTGCCGAACAGCTTGCTGCCGCCGCTGGTGCCGTTGCCGGCGATACCGGTGCCGCCGTAGAGGACGTACAGGATCGTGACGACGGCCATCGAGCCGAAGCTCAGCATCATCATCGAGACGACGGACTTGGCCTTCACCAGACCGCCATAGAAGAACGCGAGGCCGGGGGTCATGAAGATGACCAGGGCCGCGCACAGGAGTTGCCATGCTAGTTCGACAGACATTCAGTGCCTCATAGAAGTCTCGGGACTGGGCGGTGGCGTCACGCGAGCCACGTCGCTCGTCGTACGCATTGCCCGGAATCGTCGCGATGCTTCGTTTCAGGGACCGATGTCTGGTGTTACAGGAAAGTAACAGTGTTGGCGGTTGCCGTTCCGCTACCGGCGAGCTCCGTGGGTCTTCGTCAGGATGACGGCGCCCGGCGGGGCCTCCAGGTCGCGGCGCAGTCGGAAGCCGGCCTTCTTGTAGATCCGGTGGTTGCGCTCGCTCCTGGCGCCGGTGAAGAGCCGAAGCGTCCTGGTGCCTGCCGGGGCGACCGCCTGGATGTGCTCGAGCAGCTGGCGACCGAGCCCTCGTCCCTGTATGTCCGGGGCGGTCATCAGCCGTCCGATCTCCCAGACGTCGTCCATCAGCCGGCCACGGACCGAGCCGACCAGCCGCCCGGCGGAGCGGACCACGTAGACGTCGTGGGTCTCCAGCGCACGAACGGTGTCGTCCAGCGACTCGTGCAGCGGCGGGATCTCGACGCCGGGGTTGTCGTGCATCTCCTGGACCCAGCAGGCGAGCTGCAGGACGTGCAGCTCGGGGACGTCGGCGCGTACGGCGGGCACGATCTCCCACCTCTCCCCCTCGCTCAGCCCGGCTGCCTGGGAGGCGTGGAGCAGGTCGGGGCGGCGTACGGAGGTCCGGGTCACGGCCTGCTCGTGGCGCCACTGCGCGATGCGCTTGTGGTCGCCGCTGAGCAGGACCTTCGGGACCTCGAGGTCACGCCAGGAGGCGGGCTTGGTGTAGACCGGGTACTCCAGCAGACCGTCCTCGTGGGACTCCTCGACCAGCGACTCGGCGTTGCCCATGAACCCGGGGAGCAGGCGTACGACGGCCTCGGTGATCGCCATCGCGGCGACCTCTCCCCCGTTGAGCACGTAGTCGCCCAGGGAGATCTCGCGGACCTCGGCGCGGGTGGCGGCGTGGTCGAGCACGCGCTGGTCGATGCCCTCGTAGCGACCGAGCAGGAAGACCAGCCTCTTCCGTGTCGACAGCTCCCGGGCCAGCGCCTGGGTGAACGGCTCACCGCTCGGCGTCGTCACGATCACGGTCGCCCCGTCGATCGCCAGCTCGTCGAAGGCCTCACCGAATGGCTCCGGCTTCATCACCATCCCGGCGCCACCGCCATAGGGCGTGTCGTCGACGGTGCGGTGGCGGTCATGGGCCCAGTCGCGTACGTCGTGGACGTGCATCTCCAGCAGCCCCGACTCGATCGCCTTGCCCGGCAGGCTCAGCCGGAGCGGTGCGAGGTAGTCGGGGAAGATGGTGAGGTAGTCGAGCCTCACTTCGTGTCGTCCTCGTCCTCGTCGTTCTCGGGGAACGGCGTGACCAGGCCTGGACGGTCGGCGATGACGACCTTCTTCTCGTCGAGGTCGACGACCGGGACCAGCGCCTTCACGAACGGCACCAGCGCGTCGCGCCGGTCAGGGGTACGGATCGTCAGCAGGTCCTGGGCGCCGCCGTGGACCAGCGCCTTCACCGTGCCCAGCTCACGGCCCTCCTCGTCGAAGGCGGTCAGGCCGACGAGCTGATGGTCGTAGTACTCGTCAGGGTCCTCGGGAGTCTCCTCGGCCGGGACGTCGGCGAAGAGCAGCGTGCCGCGAGCGGCCTCGGCCTCGTTGCGGTCGGTGATCTCCTCGAAGGCGATCTGGAGCACCTGCCCGTGCCAACGGGCACCCTCCACGGTCAGCTGCTTCGCAGCGTACGCAGATCCCTTCGGCGGCTGCGCCCGCAGCACCGTCCCCTCGGCGAACCGCCGATCAGGCTCGTCGGTGCGCACCTCGACCGTCACGAATCCTCGGATCCCATGCGGCTTGCCGATCCGTCCGACCAGCACCTCGATCAACTCCACGAGGTGAGCCTAGAGGGTGGCGTACGTCGGGCTGAACTCCTCGGTGGGGGCGGCCAGGCTCCGTGTAACACGCTGTTTGTGGGTCTATCCGGTCGTTATAACAGGCGAGTAGACCCACGAACGACGTGTTACACGCGGCACGGCACCCCGAAAACGAGCAACGGGCGCCACCCCCGAAGGAGTGGCGCCCGTTGTGAGCTGGTGCAGCCGGTGCTCAGCGACCGCCGTCGACGTCGACGAAGTCGATCCGCGCGCCGCCCTTGCCGGCGAGCGCGGAGACAACCGTGCGGAACGCGGTGGCGGTGCGGCCACCGCGGCCGATCACCTTGCCGAGGTCGTCGGGGTGGACCCGGACCTCGAGGACGGAGCCGCGACGAAGCTGCTTGTCGCGCACGCTCACCTCGTCCGGGTTGTCGACGACTCCTCGGACGAGGTGCTCGAGAGCTTCGGCGAGCATGCTGCTCAGGCCTCGGCCTCAGCGGCGGCCTTGGGCTCCTCGGCCGGGGTCTCCTCGGCCTTCGGCTCCTCAGCCTTCGGCTCCTCGGCCTTGGGCTCCTCGACCTTGTCGGCCTTCTCGTCCTTCTTGGCCTTCTTGGTGACGGCCTCGGAACCCGCCGACGCGTGCGCCTCGGCGAGAGCCTTGTTGAAGAGCTCGAGCTTGTCGGGCTTCGGCGCGGCGTGCCGCAGCGTGCCCTCGGCGCCCGGGAGGCCCTTGAACTTCTGCCAGTCGCCGGTCACCTTGAGGATCGCCTCGAGAGCCGGGGTCGGCTGGGCGCCGACGCCGAGCCAGTACTGGGCGCGCTCGGAGTCGACCTGGATGAAGCTCGGCTCCTCCTTGGGACGGTAGAGACCGATCTCCTCGATGACAGCGCCGTCGCGCTTCTTGCGCGAGTCGACGATGACGATGCGGTACTGCGGAACCCGGATCTTGCCCAGGCGCTTCAAGCGGATCTTGACAGCCACTGTTGGTGGTATTCCTTTGGAATCGAATATGGGTGAAGAGGCCCGTGTCGGTGTGGGGACACCCGTCAGGCAACTTCGGCGGGCACTGTTGCGCTGGGTGAGAGGGTCCCTGCGCACAGGACACACATCTCAGTTTGCCAGAGGTCCCCGGAACCGACGAAATCTCAGCCGGGTCAGGCGTAGACCTTCCCCCGGAGTACGACGGCGGCCGGCCGGGCGAGGACGGTGAGATCCTCGAGCGGGTTGGTGTCGTAGACGACGAAGTCGGCAGGGTCGCCTTCGGCGAGGCCGGGGTTGTGGCCGAGCCACTCCCGGGCGCGCCACGAGGCGGCACCGAGGACGACGTCGGCCGGAAGGCCGAGCCGGTGCATGGCGAGGATCTCCGTCGGGAGAACGCCGTGCAGCTGGTCTCCCGCACCGTCGGAGCCGGCGTAGAGAGCCACGCCGGCCTCATAGGCGCACATGATCGTCTCCCGGCGGCGGGCGTAGAGATCCTCCATCGTGGCGGCGTACGTCGGGAACTTGGGCGCCGCGGCCGCGGCAAGGTCGGGGAAGATCTCCAGCTGGGCGACAGTGGGCACCAGCGCGGTTCCTCGCTCGGCCATCGCCTCGACGAGGTCAGGGGTCAGCCCCGTGCCGTGCTCGATGCAGTCGATCCCGGCCTCGATCAACCCGGGCAGCACCTCGCGACCGAAGCAGTGCGCCGTCACGCGGGCGTCGTTGTCGTGGGCGACCTTGATCGCCTCGGCGAACGACTCCGCCGGGAAGGACGGCATCAGGTCGCCCTCGGCACGGTCGATCCAGTCGCCGACGAGCTTGACCCAGCCATCCCCGGAGCGGGCCTGCCGCTCGACGGCCGCGGCCAGTCCGTCGGGCTCGACCTCGTCGGCGTAGTTGCGCATGTAACGCTTCGTACGTCCGATGTGGCGGCCGGCGCGGATCAGCCGGGGCAGGTCGTCGCGGGACTGCACCCAGCGGGTGTCGGCGGCGGAGCCGGCGTCGCGCAGGAGCAGCGCGCCGGCGTCGCGGTCGGCGATCGCCTGGGCCTCGGCGGTCTCCTGGTCGACCGCGCCGTCGGGCCCCAGCCCGACATGGCAGTGGGCGTCGACGAGGCCGGGCACGATCCAGCCCGAGGCGCCGGTCTCCGTCCCCGACGGCCGCTCGTAGGTGATGCGGCCGTCGAGGACGTAGAGGTCCCGCACCTCTCCATCGGGAAGGACCGGGCCGGAGAAGCGCAGAGCAGGCATGTGACGCAGGCTACCTACTTCGAGCCGCTTCCCGCAGGCACCTTCACGTCTGCCGCCTCGAGGATCGGGTAGTGCTGGGCGAGCGGGATGACCTGGCCGGTGACGACGTTATTCTCGTCCCACCCGATGGAGGTCGGTACGCCGACGAGCTCGCCGTCGTCGTTGACCGCGGCGCCACCGGAGTTGCCGCTCGAGATCCGAGCGGTGACGTCGAAGACGGCCCGCTCCTCCCCCTCGAAGGAGAGGATGGTCGCCACGTTGCCCTCGGCGACCGTCGGCGGCTGGAAGTAAACACCCTTCTTGTCCGCGAAGCTCTGCTTCGGCAGGGTCGGGAAACCGATCGTGGCGATGAAGTCGCCGCGGTCGACCGCGTCGGAGTCGCCGAGGGTGATGGTCGGCAGGTCCAGCGAGGACGGTTCCACCGGGTCGCCGTTGCCGTCGGCGACGATCTGCACAACCGCGCTGTCGACCTCGCCGTCAGACTCGACGACCTTGGCGACGTAGTCGGGCTCGCCGACCTTGTAGCCCTCGGCGGGGTTGGTCATGTGGATGTTGACGGTCTCCGGTGAGATCGCGCCCTCGGCGGCGAGCTCCGGGATCTTCGCCGGGTCGGCGACATGGGCGTTGGTCAGGATCTTGCCGTCATCGGTGACGATCGACCCGGACCCCATCGCGATGGTGTCCTCGGTCGGGAAGTAGGTGATCCAGACGGCCGCGCGCTGCGCGCTGTTGAGCTCGTCCTTGGTCAGGCCGGTGTCCTGGGCGGCCGGGTCGCCGCCGGGGACTACGAACATCGCCACCACCAGGCCGATGACCACCACCGCGGCGGCTGCGCTGATCCCGCCCCACAGCAGGAGCTTGTTACGGCGCTTCGCAGCCGCACGAGCGACCTCGACCTCGGCCGCATAGATCGGGATGACCCTGAGGATCTCGCCGGCGACCGGGTGGCCGAGGCGGATCTCGGTCTCCTCGTCGATCTCCTCCCGGACCAGGGGCTTCCCCTTGAGGAACGAGCCGGTCTGAGAGGCGTTCTCGAACGTCCAGCCGCCGGGCTTGGCGACCAGCCGGGCGTGCTGGCGGGAGACGCCCTGGTCCTCGAGCACGACCGAGTTGTCCGCCGCGCGGCCGATCGTCACCGTGACCGGGTGTCGGAAACGGTGCTCCTTGCCCTCGGCCACCAGCAGCAGGTCAGGTCCGCTCGGCGGGGTCGGGGCCTGGCCGGGGGCGACGGGACGAGCCATCCCCGGGGCGATCGTCATCTCGGAGATGTCCTGGGTCGCCGGATGGCCCGCCGGCGCGGGCGGCAGGTTGCCCGGCGGCGGCACCGGCGCCGCCGCTTGACGCGGAGCCGCCGTCGTTCCTGGCATCGCCGGCGGCGGTGGCGGAGCCGGGGCCTGGGCGGGCGGGGCTCCGGCCGCGACCGGCGCGTCGTCGAGGGTGACGGTGATCGTCGACCCCGGCCCCGCAGGACCGAGCTGGATCTGCGTCGCCCCGGTCAACGGCGCCTCGGTGATGCGGTTTCCGGCGACGTACGTCCCGCCGGCGGAGCCCACGTCGACCAGCTTCCACCCGGACGGGTCGGGGCGGAGCTCGGCATGGGCACGCGATACCGAGGAGGACGCGAGGACCACGTCAGCGTCGATCGAGCGCCCGATACGGACGATCTTGTCGGGCGGGAAGCTGAGCGCACGTCCCGATACGTCTACGCGAAGCGTCTGCATGGACAGATCATGCACCGAAACTCCCCGAACCAAGCATCACGAATCGAAGATTCGGCCAACTCGCTCCCGGACATTTCCTCCGGCCGCGGGTCCGGGGACCGTGACCGTAAGCAAACAGCGGTTCACGGTCGGTATCGCCGAAGTCGGTCGGTTTCCGGAGCGGGGCTCAGATCTGGTCGAGCAACCAGGCGGGCCCCAGGGCCGTCGCCCCGCCGCAGCGCGCCTGCAGCATCCGGTCGGCGCTCACCAGCGTCACCCGGTCGCCCTTGCCGACGGCCTCGCGGACGACATCGACGATCGCGGCGTCACCGTCCTTGGGCGCGTGGACGGTGCGGACATGAGCGTCCTTGCCCGGACGTACCCCGCCCTTGGCCTGTCCCTCCAGGACCAGGACGACCTGGTCGTGCGGGAGATCGGCCACGAGCAGTGCCTCGTGGAGCCGGCGGGCAGCTCCCGCGCGGTCCTTCCACCAGCCGTCCGGACGGGCACCGACGACGTTGGCGCCGTCGACCACGAGAACCGTTGCCATGCGGCCAGGATAGGTCCCGGGTCACCGGCGAAGCCCGTGGGGCCTCCCCAATGTCTCCGCATGGATGACGATGCGGTCCAGGCGGGTCACTTCAAGAACTTGGAGAAGTCCGTCGGCAGGTTGAGGTCGGCGGCGGCCTTCTCGTAGTCGATCTCCTCGCCGCCCGGCATCCCGAACGGGTTGGCGGCGGCCGGCTTCTTCTCGGCATCGGCCTTCGCCTGCTGAGCGGCCTTGGCCGGGTTGCCGGACTTGCGCGCGCCCTTGCCCTTCTTCTTCTGGGCGACCTGCTTGGCGCCAGCGCGCTTGCCGAAGCTCGCACCGGGCGCGCCGGGCATCCCGGGCATGCCGCCACCGGAGGCGAGCTGCTTCATCATCTTCGACGCCTCGGTGAAGCGCTGGATGAGCTGGTTGACGTCGGAGACCTGGCGGCCCGAGCCCTTCGCGATGCGGGCGCGGCGGGAGCCGTCGAGGAGCTTCGGGTTGGCGCGCTCGGCCGGGGTCATCGACTGGATGATCGCCTGGATCCGGTCGATCTCGCGCTCGTCGAAGTTGTCGAGCTGCTCGCGGAACTGGCCCATGCCCGGCAGCATGCCCATCAGCTTCGACATCGAGCCGAGCTTGCGCAGCTGCTGCATCTGCTTGAGGAAGTCCTCGAGCGTGAAGTCGCCGGTCGCGAGCTTGGCCGCGTCCTTCTCGGCCTGCCCCTGGTCGAAGGTCTTCTCGGCCTGCTCGATCAGGGTGAGCATGTCGCCCATGTCGAGGATGCGGCCGGCCATCCGGTCGGGGTGGAACAGGTCGAAGTCGGTCATCTTCTCGCCGTTGGAGGCGAACATGACCGGCTTGCCGGTGATCTGGACGATGGAGAGCGCCGCGCCACCGCGGGCGTCGCCATCGAGCTTGGTGAGGACCACACCGTCGTAGCCGACGCCGTCGAGGAATGCCTGCGCGGTGTTGACCGCGTCCTGACCGATCATCGCGTCGACGACGAAGAGGACCTCGTCGGGGTTGACCGCCGCCTTGATGTCGGCGGCCTGCTTCATCAGCTCCTCGTCGATGCCGAGGCGGCCGGCGGTGTCGACGATGACCACGTCGTGGAGCTTGCGCTTGGCCTCCTCGACGGCGTCGCGAGCGACATCGACGGGGTTTCCGACACCGTTGCCGGGCTGGGGCGCGTAGACCGGGACGCCGACGCGCTCACCGTTGACCTGGAGCTGGTTGACCGCGTTGGGGCGCTGCAGGTCGGCGGCCACCAGGAGCGGCGCCTTGCCCTGCTCCTTCAGCCACAGAGCGAGCTTCGCGGCCAGGGTGGTCTTACCTGCACCCTGCAGACCCGCGAGCATGATGACGGTCGGGCCGGTCTTGGCGTAGCGGAGCCGGCGGGTCTCGCCACCCAGGATCGTGACCAGCTCGTCGTTGACGATCTTGACGATCTGCTGGGCGGGGTTCAGCGCCTGGCTGACTTCCTCGCCGCGCGCCCGCTCCTTGACCCGGGCGACGAACTCGCGCACCACCGGCAGCGCGACGTCGGCCTCGAGCAGCGCGATCCGGATCTCGCGAGCGGTGGCGTCGATGTCGGCATCGGTGAGGCGGCCCTTGCCCCGGATGTTCTTGAACGTCGTGGCGAGCCGGTCGGAGAGCGTGGCGAACAAAGCGGTCCTTCAGCAGAGTGGTTGTCCTGCCAAGACTAACGAACAGTTGTACGCCGCGCGGCATCCGGCAGGGTGGATGCTGACCGAGGTGACTCGGTGGAGGTTCGCTTCCTTCGTGGAGCTCCACGAAGGAAGCGTGCGCTCACCGAGTTACCTCGGTCAGCATTCGAGGGCCGCGCGGACCGCATGCGCGGCCTCTGCCGCGCGGTACTCGGCAAGGACACCGGCCGAGGCCTCCTGGAGATAGAACACGTCGACGGCCTGCGGGCCGAGGGTGGAGATGTGGGCGGAGCGTACGGCGATCTCCATCCGCGCCAGCGCGGCGGCGACGGTGTAGACGACGCCGGGACGGTCGACGGTGCGCACCTCGAGGACGGTGGCGTTGCTGGATGCCTCGGGGCGTACCTCGATCGAGGGCTCGCTCCCCCGTGCTGCCGCGCTCGGGGCCAGCCGGGTGGCCGGGTCGAGGCGACCCTCGGTGATGGCCGAGAAGCGGGTCCGCAGCACCGCGGCGTCGACATAGGAGTCGTCGAGGTCCCACACGCTGACCGCGAAACCTCCCTGCGACCAGACACGGCACGCCCGCACCGGAAGCCGCGCGAGCGCGAAGGTGGCGGCCAGGTCGGCGAGCAGACCGAGCCGGTCGGGCGCGATCGCCCACACCCGGGCTCCGTCGGCAAGCGGCTCCGCACGGAAGGCGGTCGATCCCGAAGAACGTACGCTCTCGGGGATCTCCACCTCCGCCTGCGGCCTCTCCTCGGCCGCGATGCCGGTGTCGAGGACGCGCGCGGCCCGACCGGCGAGGTCGAGGATCAGGCGGGCCCGCCAGCTGGTCCAGGCCTGGGCGCTGGTCGCGCGCGCATCGGCCTCGGTGAGCGCCGTGAGCAGCGCGAGCGCCTCCGCGTCGCCCATCGCGTCGACCACGAGCTCGACGGTGGCCGGGTCGTCGGGGTCGCGCGTGGTCGCCGTCGTCGAGAGCAGCAGGTGCTGGCGCACCAGCAGCGCGATCAGGGCGACCTCGTCGTCGGGAAAGCCCATCCGGGAGGCGATCCGGCGCGCGATCGGCTCGCCCGCGACGCAGTGCTCGGTCAGCGACCCCTTGCCGATGTCGTGGAGCAGAGCCGCGACCAGCAGCACGTCCGGGCGGGCCACCCGCGGAAGCAGGGCGACCGCCTCGATGCAGGCCTCGATGGTGTGCCGGTCGACGGTGAAGCGGTGGATGATCGAGGCGTGCGGGAGCAGCCGGATCCGCTCCCACTCGGGCAGGATCCGGGAGACGGCTCCGGTCTCCTCCAGGGTCTCCCAGACCGCGAGCAGCCCACGCCCCGCCCCCAGCAGGCGTACGAAGAGCCGACGGGCCTCCTCCGGCCACGGTTCGGCCAGCGCCGGGGTCTCCCGGGCCAGTCGAGCTGCGGTCGGCGGCGCCAGCGCGACCCCGTGCTCGGCGGCCAGCGCCGAGGCGCGCAGCAGCATCAGAGGATCCCGCGCCGGGCGAGCCCCTGGCGCGAGCACCAGCTCCCCTGAGGCGAGGGCCAGGCCATGGCCGAGCGGCGCTAGCCGCGGGCGGCGCGGCGCACCGGGTCGTGAACGCTCCAGGACTCCGTCCACCCGCCGCCAGGCCAGTCGGGACAGGTGGGTGAGGCGGCGGCCGATGGTGCGTACGTGGGCCTGTGCGGTGCGCCCGTCGGCCAGCTCGAGCCGCTCGGCGAGCTGGTCCCACATCTCCGGGACGACCCGGTCGGTGGCCCGGCCGGCGATCTCCTGCACGAGATCACGTACGTCGAGCATCGCGCGGCGCGACGTCTCCAGGTCGACCGCAGGCACGTCGATCAGCCAGGTGGCCACGATCGCCTTGATCACCACCGTGTCCCGCAGCCCGCCATACATGTCCTTCAGGTCGGGCACCGAGGCGTGCGCGAGCTCGCCGGCGCGCCGGTGACGCTCGAGGGTCATCGTCCTCAGCTCGGGCAGCAGCGCACGGGCGTGCTTGCGCCAGTGCGCCAGCATCGTCGTACGCAGCCGCAGCACGAGCCCGCGGTCGCCGGCCAGGTGCCGGATGTCGAGCAGCCCCAGCGCGACGCGGAGATCACCGGTCGAGGAGGAGAGCATCTCGGAGAAGGACCGCACCGAGTGGTCGAGCCTGGGTGCGGTGTCCCAGAGCGGGTACCAGACCTGCTCGGCCACCGACCCCGGCGAGACGGCGTCGTCGTGCACCAGGACCACGTCCCAGTCGGAGAAGGGCGCGAGCTCGCCGCGCCCGTTTCCCCCGACCGCGACCAGGGCGACCCCGACCTCGGGACCGCCGGCCGCGGCGTACGCCTCGACGCACTGCGCGTCGGCTTCGGCTGTGCGCGCCGCCCGGCCCTCAGCGGTCACACGCAGCCTCCTTCACGAGGTCAGATCGCGGCGTCGTCGCGGTCGCCCGTACGGACCCGCACGATGGTCTCCAGCGGGGAGACCCAGACCTTGCCGTCACCGATGCGCTCGGTCTTCGCCGAGGTCTCGATCGCGCTGACCACCGACTCGACCTCCTCGTCGGGCACCGCGATCTCGATGCGGATCTTCGGCACCAGGGCGACGTCGTACTCAGCACCGCGGTAGACCTCGGTGTGACCCTTCTGCCGGCCGTAGCCGGAGACCTCGGAGACAGTCATGCCGGTGACACCGACAGCTTCGAGGGCGACGCGGACGTCCTCCCACTTGTGGGGTTTGATCACTGCGGTGACGAGCTTCATTTCTCTCCTCCGGTGGGAATCGGTGGACCGACACTCGGACGAATCCTAGTGGTCGCGAGCCGATCGCTCGGCGCCGACCGGCGATCAGAGCGCCTCGACGTCCCGTGCACCGGTCCGTACGCGGAGGACGGAGTCGATCGGGCTGAGCCAGACCTTCCCGTCGCCGATCCGGCCGGTCTGGGCGGACTTCACGACGATCCCGACGACGTCGTCGGCGTCCTCGTCGTCGACCACGATCTCGATGCGGATCTTCGGCACCAGGGCGATGTCGTACTCAGCGCCGCGGTAGACCTCGGTGTGGCCCTTCTGCCGGCCGTAGCCGGAGACCTCGGAGACCGTCATGCCGGTCACGCCGAAGGCTTCCAGCGCCTCGCGCACGTCCTCCCACTTGTGGGGTTTGATCACTGCGGTCACGAGCTTCACGAGAGGGCGCCTCCAGAGGTGCTTGATCCAGTCATCTTCGCTGCCACCCTCGTCCGGAGATGTTTCGACACCCCGGAAAAGTATGTCTCCAGTGTGTAACAGACTGTTTCCCTGTACGTCGCCGAAGCATAGAAACTGCCCGCAAATCACCCGTGCCGGACCCGCCTGGCGGAGCCAAAGGTCGCTACCCTCGTCGCATGTCGCACTACGCCGTCGAGATCGACCTCGATCACCGCAACACCAGCCACGTGCAGGTCCTGGACATGGCTGAGTCGGCCGCCTCGGCGAGCAGCGGGAAGCAGGTCCTCGACGTCGGTTGCTGGACGGGCGAGGTCGGCCGGATCCTCACCGAACGCGGCTGCACCGTCACCGGCATCGAGCTCGACCGCGAGGCCGCGAGCCTGGCGGAGAAGGTGCTGGAGAAGGTGTACGTCGCCGATCTGGACGCGACGCCGCTGACCGAGATCGTGGAGCCCGGGTCGTTCGACGTGGTGATCTTCGCCGACGTCCTCGAGCATCTCAGCGATCCCCGGGCGGCGCTCGAGCAGGCCCGTGACCTGCTCGCCCCCGGTGGCCGGGTGGTCATCTCGATCCCCAACGTCGCCCACGGATCGGTCCGTCTCGCCCTGCTTCAGGGCCGTTGGCAGACCACCGACACCGGGCTCCTGGACCGCACCCACATCAAGTTCTACTCACGCGAAGGGCTGCTCTCGCTCTTCGCGGAGGCCGGCTACGCCATCGAGGACCTGCGCGGCACCACCGCCGACCCCCTCAACGTCGAGGTCGCTGTCGACCCGGCGCTGCTGCCCGACGTGACCGTGGAGTGGGTGCGCCAGCAGCCCGACGCGTTGGTCTACCAATTCCAGCTCTCCGCCCGGCCGCTCGCCGACGGCGAGCTCCCGCCGGCCCCGCCCGAGCTCGTCCAGGCCGCCCCGGCCGACGAGGTCAGGATCCGTGACGTCCACACCACCAGGTTCGAGGAGGCCACTCGCTCCAGGCTGGCGACCCGCGACCACATCCTCGGCATCCAGGCCTCGGCCAACTCCGCCCAGGCTCGGGTCGGCACCCTGTCCAAGCAGCTGCGTGAGGCCCGTGAGGTCAACCGGCGCCGCCGCGAGCGGATCGAGCGGCTGCGCGGCAAGGTCGCCGGCCTCGAGGCCGACCTCACCTACGCCACCCGCCACCCGGTGCGGAACTTCTTCCGCCGGGTCGTCCGCCGCCTCCGCCGCGCAGCCCAGGGCTGAGCGCCGTCAGCGGACCCCGTTGGAGTAGGCCTCGCGAACGTGCAGGTAGTTGCCCCAGCGGTTGTTGATGAAGTCCTTCTCCCAGTCGTGGACCGCGTTGTCGCGGCTGACCGACTCGAAGTGGAAGAGAGTGACGTCGTGGAGCCAGACCAGGCGCAGGCCCAGTGAGCGGCGGACCTTGAGGCACAGGTCGACGTCGTTGTAGTTGATCGGCAGGCGCTCGCTGAACCCGCCGGCGTCGAAGAAGACCTCGCGCCGCATCGCCACACAGGCTCCGGTGAGCGCGGAGGTCTCCCGGTTGATGTGCAGCTCACCGTGGTTGCCCCGCTCCTCGGGCCGCGTGCGGTAGTAGGCGTGCGTGATCGTGCCGCTGCCGTAGACCAGGCCGGCGTGCTGGATGCGGAAGTCCTCGAAGAGCAGCTTCGGCCCGGTCATCCCGACGTCGGGCTCGCGAAGCGGGGCGATCAGCTGCTCGATGACGCCCTCGGAGTAGGCCTCCATGTCGTCGTTGAGGAAGATCAGCACGTCGCCGGTGGCATGCGCGGCACCGACGTTGCACTTGGCGCTGAAGCTGAACTTCTCGGTGAACTCGACCAGCTTGATGTCGGCACCCTCGATCGCCCGCAGCGCGTCCAGGACGGGCGCCGGGGTCGGGGTGTCGTAGACGATCACGAACTCGATGTTGCGGTGCTGGGTGGAGGCGACCACGGAGCGTACGGTCTCCACGACCATCGCACGCTTCTCGCCCCACACGATCGCGCTGGTGCCGATGGTCGGGATGATCACGCTGACCGGAGTGTCCAGGTCGGGCTCCCGCTCGACGTGGTAGAGCCCGGGCGAGACGCCGCGTGAGGCTTTCGCCCGGATCCCGAGCCGGTCCAGCTGACCCTGCACGGCGCGTACGCCGGCGTCCCAGGCGTACGGCTTGGCCTGGTTGTCCGCGGCGGCCGAGCCCGGCACCTGGCGCCAGTGGTATAGCGCGCCGGGGACGTGGACGATGCGTCGCGCGCACTCGCTGACCCGGAGGACGAGGTCATGGTCCTGGGAGCCGTCGAACCCCTCCCGGAACCCGCCGACCGCCTCGACGAGGGAGCGGCGGAACACCGAGAAATGGGTGCAGTAGTTGTGGTGGCGCAGCCGCTCCGGGGACCAGTCGGGCTTGTAGTAGGCGTCGCGGAGCTCGCCCGCGTCGCTCATCAGGTCCTGGTCGCTGTAGGCGTAGTCGAGGTCCTCGAACCGGTCGTAGGCGCCGGCCATCTTCTCCAGCGCGTTCGGCTCGAGCACGTCGTCGTGGTCGAGCAGGGCGACCAGCTCACCGGTCGCCTCGGCCAGCGACGAGTTCGACGCGGCCACGATCCCGCCGTTCTCGGGACGCTCGACGATGCGCACCCGCGGCTCGGTGGCGGCCAGCTGGCGCAGCCGCGGAAGCACCCAGGAGTTCGGCGAACGGTCGTCGCTGAGGATCCACTCCCAGTCGTCGTACGTCTGGCCGAGGACCGACGCGATCGTGTCCTCGAAGGCATCGGCAGGCGGGTTGTAGACGGCGGTGATCAGCGATACCCGGGGCGATGGCATGCACTCCAGCCTATGACCCGAGCCGGCGGTTCGCAGGCCCGACACGGGGCGTGGGGGCGTTGCGGACCTGCCGACACCCTGCCTTCACGGAGCTTTCACCGGAGAAGGCTGGCGGTGTTGGCGAGCGCATGGCCTCAGGTTGTGAAGCTGAGAGTGACCCATAGGCCGCCCTCAGCTTCACAACCTCTACCCGATGTACGTCAGTAGCGCAGGCGACGCAGGTAGGAGTAGCCGACGTCGGCGGTCTGGACCGGAGTGACCTCCGGGGTGTCGTTCTCGACGATGTACTCCTCCACCCTGTGGGCGGCGAAGATCTTCGAGAAGTCGATGAACCCGGTGCCGAGGTCGCAGTGGTCGCCGGTGCTGGGGTTGCGGTCCTTGACGTGGTACTGCCGCACCGCCTGCGGGGAGGCCGCGATGGTGTCGATGGCGAAGTCGATGGCGTCGTCGTTGGACATGCCGAGGTTCACCCCACCCGTCACCGCCCAGTAGAGGTCGATCTCGTAGTGGACGTAGGCCGGGTCGAGCTCCCGGGTGAAGACGTCCCACGGGGTGACGCCGCCACCGAGGTCGGTCGTGAACTCGTGGGCGTGGTTGTGGTAGCCGTAGGCCAACCCACGAGCCTTCGCTGCCTGCGCCTCGACGTTCATCTGCGCTGCCCACTTCTGCCAGTCGGACAGCGAGTTGGACGCCAGGTAGGGCACGTTGATGAATCGCTGGCCCATCGTCTCGGCGTTGTCGAGCTTCGCCTCGAGCGCCTCAGGCGAGCCGCTGATGCCGTCGTGGCTCGAGGACGACCGGATCCCGAGGGAGTCGAGCGTGCTCCGCATGTCGGCTGCGGTGCGGCCGTAGAGACCGGCGAGCTCGACCCGCGGATACCCGAGGTCGGCCAGGGTGGCCAGGGTCTGGTCGACGCCGGCGCCGTTCATCACGCTGCGCAGCGTGTAGAGCTGGATGCTGATCCGGCCCGGCGGGACGCGGCGTACGCCGGAGACGGCCGCAGCGGCCGGCGACAGCAGGCCAGGCGCAGCGGCCAGCGCGGCTCCACCGGCGACGGCGCCCAGGGCGCCCTTGAGCATCGAGCGGCGGCTCAGGCCTCGCTCGGCGAGTGATCGGCGCAGTGCGCCCTCACCGTCGAATCCGTAACACATGGGGTTCCTCTCGGTTGCAATGACCGGCCGGGCGGCCGGGGACCAGGGGGTGGTTCAGTCGTTGGTGCTGAACGCCGCGTCGAATGCGGCCTCGGGGGCGTCGAAGGCGAGCCGGCGGACGAACTCGAGCGCCTCGGGGGCGCCGACGAGACGGTCCATGCCGGCGTCCTCCCACTCGACCGAGATCGGGCCGTCGTAGCCGATGGAGTTGAGCATCCGGAAGCACTGCTCCCACGGCACGTCGCCGTGGCCGGTGGAGACGAAGTCCCAGCCGCGGCGCGGGTCGGCCCAGGCGAGGTGGGAGCCCATCCGGCCGTTGCGGCCGTTGCCGACGAGCTTCTTCGCGTCCTTGCAGTCCACGTGGTAGATCCGGTCCTTGAAGTCCCACAGGAACCCGACCGGGTCCAGGTCCTGCCACACGAAGTGGGACGGGTCCCAGTTGAGCCCGAACGCCTCGCGATGGCCGATCGCCTCGAGCGTCCGCACGGTGGTCCAGTAGTCGTAGGCGATCTCGGAGGGGTGGACCTCGTGGGCGAAACGTACGCCGCACTCGTCGAAGACGTCGAGGATCGGGTTCCACCGGTCGGCGAAGTCCTGGTAGCCGGCGTCGATGGCCTCCTGGGAGACGGGCGGGAACATCGCGACGTACTTCCAGATGGAGGAGCCGGTGAAGCCGACGACCGTCTTGACCCCGAGGTTCTTCGCCGCCCGGGCAGTCATCTTCATCTCCTCGGCTGCCCGCTGACGTACGCCCTCGGGGTCGCCGTCGCCCCAGATCTTGGCGGGCAGGATGTCCTGGTGGCGCTGGTCGATCGGGTCGTCGCAGACCGCCTGGCCCTTGAGATGGTTGGAGATCGCGAAGACCTGCAGGTTGTGCTTCTCCAGCAGGTCCAGCTTCGCCTGGACGTACGTCTCGTCCTCGGCCGCCTGCCAGGGGTCGAGGTGGTCGCCCCAGCAGGCGATCTCCAGGCCGTCGTAGCCCCATCCGGAGGCGAGTCGGCACACCTCCTCGAACGGCAGGTCGGCCCACTGGCCGGTGAAGAGCGTGATCGGACGGGTCATGGTTGTCCTTCCTCAGGGAGAGCAGTTCTGATGAGCAGTGAAGCGAGCAGGTCGCGGACCTCGGTGGCCTCGAACCGGTCGCGCTTGGCGGAGGCGTCCGAGCAGATGAGCACGGGGCCGTGCTCCGGGGTTTCCGGCAGCCTGCCGTGGCTGCCCGAGACAGGGGCGGGGTCGAGCGGCACCACGCTCATCGCGTAGCGCAGCCCGGCCTTCTTGCGCGCCAGGGTGGTGGCGGCGCGCAGCTTGACCCAGCGGTCCTCGGGGTCGAGGAACAGCTCGGCGGGGTCGTAGCCGGGCTTCTTGTGGATCTCGACGCCGCGGGCGAAGTCGGGCGCGTTCGCGTCGTCGAGCCAGTAGTAATAGGTGAACCAGGCATCCGGCTCCGCGACCAGGACGAGCTCGCCGGCGCGCTCGTGGTCGAGTCCGTACGCCGCCTGGCCCGCGCGGTCGAGGACCTCGGCCACCCCGTCGAGGCCGGTCAGCAGGTCCCGGACTCGTTCCAGGTCGTCGGGGTCCTTGATGTAGACGTGGGCGATCTGGTGGTCGGCGACCGCGAAGGCCCGCGAGGTCCACGGGTCGAGCAGCTCGCCGGTGGCGTTGTGGTGGACGTGCAGTAGGCCCTCGCGCCGCAGCAGCCGGTTGACGTCGACCGGGCGGGAGGCGGCGGTGATGCCGTACTCGCTCAGCAGCACGACGCGGCAGCCCATGGCCTCGGCGTCGTCGAGCAGCGGCGCGAGCGTGGCGTCGACGTCACGGGCGGCCTGGACGGCCTCGGGGCTGTCGGGGCCGAACTTCTGCAGGTCGTAGTCGAGGTGCGGGACGTAGACGAGGGTGAGGTCGTGGTCCGGCAGCACCTTGCGAGCGGCCCCGACGATCCAGGCCGAGCTCTTGATGGAGGCGGTCGGTCCCCAGTAGTTGAACAGCGGGAAGGGGCCCAGCTCCGAGGTGAGGGTGTCGTGGAGCTCGGGCGGCCAGGTCCAGCAGTCCGGCGACTTCTTGCCGTCGGCGTGGTAGGCCGGTCGCGGGGTGACGGTGGTGTCGACATCGGCGCCCATCGCGTACCACCAGCAGATGTTGGCGACCTTCGCGCCGGGTCGCCGGCGGCGTACGACGTCCCACAGCTTCTCGCCCTGGACCAGTGCGTTGTGCTGGCGCCACAGGAGCACCTCGCCGAGGTCACGGAAGTACCAGCCGTTGCCGACGATGCCGTGGTCGCGCGGCAGCGCGCCGGTCAGGAAGGTCGACTGGACCGAGCAGGTCACGGCGGGCAGCACGGTGCCGAGCTCGGCGGTGAACCCCGACTCCCCCACCTGCCGCACCCGCGGCATGTGCTGGAGCAGCTCGGGGGTCATCCCGACCACGTCGATGACCAGCAGCTTCTCGTTCGGGTTGTCGCTCATGCCGCCGCCTCCGTAGGGCAAATCTGAGAATACGGACGCGGCGACCTGAGGCTTGTTGCCGCTCGCTTGCGCTCGCTCATGCGGAGGCCTCCTGCAGCTGTTCGAGACCGGCCTCGAGGAGCCGGTCGCGTGTCCAGGCCAGCTCGGCCGCGATACCCGCGACCAGGCCGGCGTCACCGTCCGGGCGGACCTGCTCGGGCAGTACGCCCCAGGTGTAGGTCTCGACCTCGAGGTGGTCGGTGTGCGCCGCCGGGCCGCCCAGGAGCGCGTCGAGTGTGCCCGCGAGATGGTCACGGGTGCTGCGCAACGGCGGCGCCGGGTCGGCATGAAGAGGTACGTGGAAGTGCACCCGCCACGGATGCTCGGCCGGCAACGGACGATGGCCGCCGAGCGCCTCGGGCAGGTCGTCGCGGCTGTCCACGCGGCCGCCGCGCGGCTCGCGGGTCTGGTGCAGGAACCGGTCCTCGGAGTAGGCGGCCAGGGCCTCGCGGGTCGCCGGGTCGCTCGGGGCGTCGGCGTGCAGCGCGGCTGAGACCTGGACCTTGACGACGGGAAGTCCGGCCACCCGGAGCCGGTCGAGCGCCTCGGTGGCGTCCTCGAACTGGGTGGCGAGATGGCAGGTGTCGACGCAGATCCCGAGGTGGTCCGGGGCGAGCCCGGCGAGCCGGGTCACCGCATCGCGCGTCGTCTCCACGACGCATCCGGGCTCCGGCTCGAACCCGACCCGGATGAGCCGGCCCTGCTCGGCCTCGATCCCGGCCAGGCCGTCTGCGAGCTCGCCGATCAGCTCGCGGGCGGCCCGGTCACGGTCGGTGAACCACGGCGTGCGCCAGCCCAGCGGAAGGGTCGAGACGCTCCCGCGGACGGCGTCGTCGGGCAGCAGCGCGGCCAGTACCCGGGCGCAGTCGAGGGTGTAGTCGAGACGTCGCCGGGTCGACCAGTCCGGGCTGTAGACGTCGCGCTTCACCACCGGGGCGTGGAACCCGCCGTACGGGAAGGCGTTGAGGGTGACGACCTCCAGGCCGTGCCGGTCCAGGCCGGCGCGCAGCCGGTCGAGGGTGGCCGGGTCACCGGCCAGCTCGTGCGCCGTCGCGGCGGGCAGCCACAGACCGAGACCGAGGCGCGCGACCCCGAGCCGGGCCCGCACCTCGCCGGCGTAGCGGCGGAGCTGGTCGAGGATGCCGTCGACGTCCTCGGCGGGGTGGACGTTGCTGCCGTAGCCGAGATGGACGACCGTGCCGTCCCGGTGCCGGAACCTCATCCGCGCTCACCTCGCAGCAGCGAGTTGCCGGCGTAGGTGGCGCCCAGGTCGGCGCCGGGCACGTCGAGGAGCAGCCGGCCGCTCTGCCCGAAGAACTCCACGGGGTTGCGCCACAGCACCCGGTCGACGTCGTCCTCGGTGAAGCCGGCCGCGAGCATGGCCTCGCCGGTCGCCCTGGTGCGCAGCGGGTCGCTCCTGCCCCAGTCGGCGGCGGAGTTGACCAGCACCCGGTCCAGACCGCGGCGCTGGAGGATCGCCACCATCCGGTCGGGGTCCATCTTGGTGTCGGGGTAGATCGAGAAGCCCATCCAGGCGCCCGCCTCGTCGACGACGTCGACGGTCACCTCGTTGAGGTGGTCGACGACGACCATCCCGGGCTCCACGCCGGCCGCCTCGACGAGGTCGAGGGTGCGGCGGGTGCCGACGAGCTTGTCGCGGTGGGGCGTGTGCACCATCGCGGGCAGCGCGAACTCACGGGCCAGCTCCAGCTGGCGGCTGAACGCCTTCTCCTCGTCCTCCGTCATCGAGTCGAAGCCCACCTCGCCGACCGCGACCACCCCGTCCTTGGCGAGATAGCGCGGCAGCAGGTCGAGCACCGGCGTACAGCGCGGGTCGTTGGCCTCCTTCGGGTTGAGCGCGATCGTGCAGTGGTGGGCGATGCCGAACTGCGAGGCCCGGAACCGCTCCCAGCCGACCAGCGCGTCGAAGTAGTCGACGAACGAGTCGACGCTGGTCCGGGGCTGGCCGAGCCAGAACGCCGGCTCCACCAGGGCGCGGACGCCGGCGGCGTACATCGCCTCGTAGTCGTCGGTCGTACGCGAGCTCATGTGGATGTGTGGATCGAAGATGCGCATCAGGACTCCCGAGTGGTCTGAGTGGGGGCGGGCAGGAAGGGCAGGGCGTCGGCGGGCACCTCGCGGCCGGCCGCGCGACGTTCGGCGGCGTAGTCGGCGACCATCCGGCGCAGCTCGTCGTCGGCACGGTCCTCGACACCGGCGACCAGCCGCAGAGGTACGCCGACGAAGAGGCACTTGAGGACGGCCTGGCGCCAGGCCGCGGGATCGAGACGAGCGGCGTACGTCCCCATCGCCGCAGCCACCAGCCGCGGGTCGTTGGTGCGCAGGGCGTCGTGGAGCAGGTCGACCGCACGGTCGCCGATGGCGTCGGCGAGGCGTCCGAGGCCGAGAAGGACCGCCCGCCGCTCGTCGGCGTCGCCGAAGCGGTAGAGGTCGTGCACCTCGGCGCTCAACGTGTCGGGGTCGCCGGCCAGGCCACGGCCGAGCGCCAGCAGCAGGCTCACGCGTACGTCGTCCTCGACCCGCTCCGCGCCCGGCTCCGGCGAGGTGCCGGGCGTGCGGCCGATCTCCCTGGCTGCAGCCGGGAAGCGGGTCCTGATCCGGGTGGGGTCGGTCTCGATCTCGGCGCACCAGGCATTGAGGGTCAGCTCGTCGACGACTGTGTTGGTCTCGACACGCCTCCGCCTAGCGGCTCCGGCGGCTCGACCAGCGGATCTCCCGTCGGTCGAGCCGCGAGCGCCAGCGAGCGTGTCGAGACCAACACGATCACCTTCCGAAGACATGTTCATGCGCGCACCTCCATGGCGTCGGGAACCGCAGCGAGGGTCTCGCGCAGGAACGCCAGAGAGCGCTCGGCGACGGCCGGAGCGGCGTGGGACTGGCGAGGAAGTTCGAGCGCCGCGAGCCCGGTGTAGCCGATCTCGACGAGAGCGCCGAGCGCGGCGGCGAAGTCCACCTCGCCGGCGCCGAGCTCGAGGTGCTCGTGGACCCCCTCGACCATGTCGTCGACCTGCACGTTGGCCAGCAGCGACCCCGCGCGGCGGATGGTCTCTGCCATCCCCCGCGGCTCGTTGCACACCACGTGACCGATGTCGAGGGTGACCCGGAGAAGAGCCGGGTCGTCGAGACGGCGGCGCAGCTCGAGGACGTCGTCGAGGGTGTCGATGAAGTGGCCGGGCTCGGGCTCGACGGCGCACACGACGCCGCGGCGGGCGGCCAGGTCGAGGACCCGCCACACCCCGTCGCACAGCCGGCCCCAGGCGCGATCCTCGTCGACACCGTCGGGAAGGCTGCCCGACCAGAACGAGACCGCCTCGGCGCCGAGGTCGGCCGCGACCTCGACCGCCCGGTGGAGGTAGTCGACCCGGCGGCTCGCCTCCGGCCCCGGGTGGAGCAGGGTCGGGTAGTGCTTGCGGCGCGGGTCGAGGATGTAGCGGGCTCCGGTCTCGATGACGACCGACATCCCGAGCTCGTCCAGCCGACGACGCACCTGCCCGACCCGGCCCGCCAGGTTCGGCCGGTACGGGTCCAGATGAAGATGGTCGAGAGTCAGAGCGACCCCGTCGTAGCCCAGGTCAGCCAGGACCGCGAGGGCGTCCTCGAGCCGGTGGCTGTGCATGCCGTTGGTGCCGTAGCCGAACCTCAGCGCGCTCATGTCGGCGACACCACCTTCGAGGCGGCCTTCGCGATCGGCCCCGCGGCGAGCAGCCCGAGCGCGGCCAACGGCGAGCGACGCGCGACCAGCGCGGCCTGGAGCGGAATCATCCCGCGGATCCCGGCGCCGGTCGCCCGCCGGACCGTCCCGGCGTCCGGCGAGGAGACGGCGGCGAGCTGAGCCGACCCGACACCGGCGGCGTACGTCGCGGCGAGAGCGACCGGAAGCGCCGCCCGCCCGTGGCCGGCCGCCGCGGCCGCAGTCGCGACCGTGACCCCGCCGGCGATGCCTGCGGTGAGGGCCCGGGTGCCGTGGACCTCGCCCCGGCTGAGCAGGGTGACCCCGGCGGTGTGTGCGGCCAGCAGACCCGCCGGCACCAGCCCAGCCCGCGTACGTCCGCTCGCACTCGCCCCGAGGAGGACGTCGAGACCTCGAGCCGCCGCCATCGCGACCGGACCCGCAGCCGTGTCCTTGAGGACGGTGTCGTAGGCCCACACCGCTCCGGCGAGGGCGACCGCCGTTGCGGCGGCAGGGCGTCCTCCGGCGAGCGCGGCCAGGCCGACACCCGCCGCGGTCAGCCCGGCAGCCACCCCGAGCGCCTGGCGGGAGGTGACCCGGCCGGACGGGATCGGGCGTTCCGGTCTCTCGACGGCGTCGAGATCACGGTCGGCCCAGTCGTTGAGCGCCATCCCGGCCCAGTAGAGCGCCACCGAGGCGACGGGCATCGCGAACCATCGCCCCCGCAACGGGCCCGCCGCGGCCGCCCCGGCCAGGCTGTCCCCCGGCACAGTGAGTGCCGCCGGCAGCCGGACCAGCTCAGCGAAGGCTCGAGGCGTCATGCGCCTACCCGGCCGCACCACGCGACCAGTTCCTCCCACTGCGTACCCAGCCGGTGCTCGGTCGAGCCGGCCGGGTCCTTGAAGAAGAACCCGAACGGAAGCGGCCCACTCTCGTCCGCCTGATGCGCTCGCAGCGTGAGCCGCGCCAGGTCCAGGACCAGCGGCGCTGCCAGCGCCGAGTCGCAGCCGTTCCAGGTGAACTGCAGCGACATCCGCACCCCGAGGAACCCTTCGAAGGAGACGTGGTCGATGGCGGTCTTCCAGTCACCGTGGTCGGGGACGTAGTCGATGTGCATCGGCCCCTCCACCGGGTGGCCGAGCATCGCCTCCAGCCCCTGAGCCTTGGTGACGAGCTTGCTCCGCGCGTTGTCCGGGTCGGCGAGCGTGGCGCCGTCGCCACCACCGAGCATGTTGTACGAGGCCCAGGCGTTGACCTGCAGCGCCCGCGTCGCGAACATCGGCGCCAGCGCGGACTTCAGCAGCGTCTCCCCGGTCTTCCCGTCCGAGCCTGCCCAAGGCAGCCCGGCCTGCTCGGCGAGCGTGACCAGCACCGGCAGCCGCGGCCCGGGGCTGGGCGTGAACGAGACCACCGGGCACCCCGCCCGGTAGGCGGCCAGGACGTAGACCGAGCTGGCCGGCAGCGGCGACTCTCCCGCGGCCAGCGCCGCGGCGAGGACCTCAGGGTCGGTGAGCGGTCCGCCGGCCACGACCTCGGCCGGCGGCTCGGTGCTCGCCACATCGACCACGACCACCCGCTCGAGTCCGTGGGTCTCACGGAAGGCGACCAGGTCGGCGCTCAGCCGATCGACCGCGACGCCCTGAGGCTCCTCGCCCGCCGGGTCGTAGCCCGTACGCAGCCGCCCCTCGACCTCGGCCAGCTCGCCGGCGAGCGCCGGCAGGATCCCAGCGGGAACGACCCCGCCGGCGGCGAGCCTCTCGGCCCGCTTCACCAGCGTCTCGACATCGAGGTCGTGCCCACCGATCACCAGGTCGTCGAGGGAGGACAGCCCGGCAGCCGCGATCTCCGGATGCTCGGCCACCAGTCCGACCCGTCCGGCGAGCCCGGCCCGGACGGCCAGCGCACCGACCGTCGTCGTGACGCCCACCGAGCCGCAGGCACCGACCAGCCAGAGCCCGACCGCCCTGCCCATCAGCCCGCCTCACAGCGGAACGGCGCGACCCCGGCAACCATCTCGATACCGCCGAGCACGTGGGAGAGGAACTCCGGCTCGGTGAACGACTCGTTGGTGTGGCCCATGCCGGTGTAGAACGCCCGGCCGCCGTCGTACTCGTGGCACCAGGCGATCGGGTGCGGGTCGCCCATGGCGAACCGGCCCGGGTCATAGCTGCGCTCGTCGAGGTCGGCGAGGACGCGGATCGAGTCGGCCGGCTGGTCCCGGAAGCTGTACCACTCGTCCCAGCGCGTCCACCGCTTCGGCAGCTCGGCAGTCGCCGCGGTGTTGTGCGCGTGCACCTTCACCGTCGCGGTCTGCTGGGCGGGGTGGCCGGCGAAGTACGCACCGACGAGCTCGCCGTACCAGGGCCAGTCGTACTCGGTGTCGGAGGCGGCGTGGACGCCCACATAGCCGCCACCGCTCTGGATGTAGCGCTCGAACGCGCCCTGCTGTGTCGCGTCGAGCACGTCACCGGTGGTGGAGAGCCACAGCACCGCCTCGTACGCAGCCAGGTCGGTGTCGTTGAACACGGCCGCGTCCTCGGTGGCGGTCACCGTGAAGCCGTTCTCCGCGCCCAGCCTCTGGATCGCCGCGACGCCGTTCGGGATGGAGCCGTGCCGGAACCCGGCGGTCTTGGAGAAGACCAGGACGTCGTACGTCCCCACCTCCGCGCTCCCGCCGGAGCCGTCCGCGTTCGCGGCCGGTGCCGCCGACAGGCCCGGGGCGAAGGCGGCCACCGCCACCAGCCCGACTCCCGCGATCAGTGTCCGCAATCTTCTCGATCCGTGCTTCATGATGCGTATCCCTTCTGTGCTCAACGGTCTGAACAGGCTGGAATCGGCCGGGCGGCCCCGCGTGGGTCAGACGGGGATCTCCTGCCAGGTCCTGGTGTCGGAGCTGGTCTCGACCGCGGCGAGCACGCGCTGCACCTGGAGGCCGTCGGCGAAGGTCGGCGCCGGGTCGGTGCCGGCGCCGAGCGCCTGGACCAGGTCGACGACCTGGTGGGTGAAGCCGTGCTCGTAGCCGAGGCCGTGGCCCGGAGGCCACCAACCGCCCACCCACGGGTGCTCGGGCTCGGTGACGACGATCCGGCGGAAGCCGCCCTCGGTGTCCGGCAGGGTCGCGTCGTGGAAGTGCAGGACGTTCATGTCCTCGAAGTCGAAAGCGAGACTGCCCTTCGACCCGTTGATCTCGATCCGGATCGCGTTCTTGCGACCGGTGGCGAAGCGGGTGGCCTCGAAGGAGCCGACCGCTCCCCCGGCGAACCGGGCCAGGAAGAGCGCGGTGTCGTCGACGGTGACCGGTCCACGGTCGGCTCCGGCAGTGGCGGAGAGTCCGGAGGAGTCCTCGGCCACCGGGCGCTCCTTGACGAAGGTCTCCAGCATCCCGGAGACCTCCTGGATCCGGTCGCCGGTGATGTGCTGGGTCAGGTCGATGACGTGGGCACCGATGTCGCCGAGGGCCCCCGAGCCGGCCTTGGACTTGTCGAGGCGCCAGCTCAGCGGGGCCTCGGGGTCGGCCAGCCAGTCCTGGAGATACTGCGCGCGGACGTGGTGGAGCTCCCCGAGCCGACCGTCAGCGACCAGCTTGCGGGCCAGAGCGATGGCGGGCACCCGGCGGTAGGTGAAGCCCACCATCGTGCGCACGCCGCGCTCGGCGGCCACCGCGGCGGCCGCGGCCATCCGCTCGGCCTCGGCCACGCTGTTGGCCAGCGGCTTCTCGCACAGCACGTGCTTGCCGGCCTCGAGCGCGGCGATCGCGATCTCCGCGTGGGTGTCGCCGGGTGTGCACACGTCGACCAGGTCGACGTCGTCGCGGGCGATCACGTCGCGCCAGTCGGTGGCGCTATCCTCCCAGCCGAACCGGGTCGCGGCCTCGGCGACGCGGGTCGCGTCACGGCCGCAGACGACCTGCATGCGCGGCGTCAGGGGAAGGTCGAAGAAGCGGTGGGCGCTGCGCCAGGCGTGGGAGTGTACGGCGCCCATGAAGGCATAGCCGATCATCCCCACACCGAGCGTGGCTTTCTGCTCGGTCATCGGAACTCGATCCTGTGTTTCGGTGGTGTCGCTCCGCGCCCGAGCGCGGAGCGATCTTGCGGTCTGACGTGATCTGCCCAGGGTCGGGCTCGATCAGGACTCGAAGGCCGTGGGGAGGAACTCCTCCACGTTGTCCTTGGTGACGACCGGCGCGTCCAGCTGGATGGTGCGCGGCACGGTCACCTCGACCAGGTCGGACATCGCCTTGTCCTGCGCCAGGAGCCGGGCGAGCTTGATGCCGTCCGCAGCCTGGGTCGACGGGTAGATGACCGTGGCCTTGAGAACGCCCTTGTCCGACTCGATCTCGCGCATCGCGTTGGCCGAGCCGGCGCCGCCGACCATGGTGAACTCGTCGCGGCCGGCGTTGTTGATCGCGGCGAGGACGCCGACACCCTGGTCGTCGTCGTGGTTCCACAGGAAGTCGATCTTCGGCGCGGCCTGGAGCAGGTTGGAGGCCGCCTTCTCGCCGCCCTCGACGGTGAAGTCGGCCGCGACCCGGTTGTCGACGTCGAGGCCGCACTCGGACAGCGCGTCCTTGAAGCCCTTGCTGCGGTCCTGGGTCAGCGGCAGCGAGTCGATGCCGGCGATCTCGGCGACGACGGCGCCCGTCTTGCCACCGGCCTGCTCGCAGACGTACTCACCGGCCGAGACACCCATGCCGTAGTTGTCGCCGAGCACGGTGACCCGGGCGGCGTTGGGGTCGTTGAACTCGCGGTCGACGTTGATGACCGGGATGCCGGCCTCCATCGCCTTGAGCGCCACCGGCGTCAGCGCGGCGCCGTCGAAGGGCAGCAGCACGATGGCGTCGACCTTGTCGTTGATGAAGGTCTCGACCTGGCTGATCTGCAGACCGACCTCGTTGGTGCCCTCTGCCAGGCGCAGCTCGACGTCCTCGTAGGAGTCGGCGGCCGTCTTGGCCTGCTCGCTGATCGCGCCCATCCAGCCGTGGTCGGCGGCGGGGGCCGAGAAGCCGATGACGACCGTGTCGCCCTTCTCGTCGTTGGAGCCGGCTTTGGCGTTGGACGTGCCGCCGACGTTCTCGGACTTCTCGGGAGTGTTGCTGATGCAGGCCGAGAGGGCGAGCACCGCGAGACCGGCGACGAGGCCGGTGCCCACGCGACGGGCGAGGGGGCGTCTTGCTGGGGACTTCAGGTTCATGGAACTGCTCCTAGATCGTGCGGAGGTGGAGGGGCGGGTGAGTCCGAGAGATCCGAGAAGGTACGGCGGCTACGAACCGGGCTGTCGTGAGAACCGCTTCTGCAGCAGCACGGCGGCGATGATGATCAGGCCCTTGGTGAAGGCCTGGGCGGAGATCGAGAGGTTGTTGAGCACGAACACGTTGGTGAGGGTCATGAAGATCAGCACCCCGAAGACGGTGCCGATGATGTTGCCGCGACCGCCGGAGAGCAGGGTGCCGCCGATGACGACCGCCGCGATGGCGTCCAGCTCGTAGAGCTGGCCGTGAGTGGCGCTGCCGGTCGTGGTGCGGCTGATCAGCATCACCGCGGCGATGCCGCAGCAGACACCGACGAGCACGTAGAGGAGCACGGTGTGGCGGCGTACGTTGATGCCGGCCAGTCGCGAGGCCTCCGGGTTGCCGCCGATGGCCAGCGTGCGCCGGCCGAAGGTGGTCCGGTTGAGCAGGACCCAGCCGATCACGGCCACGATGGCGAAGATCCAGATCAGCACCGAGATCCCCAGGATCTCGCGCGAGAACGCGTCGGTGAAGCCCGGCACGCTGACGATCTGGGTCTTGCGCGCCGAGATGATCTCGGCCAGACCGCGGGCGCTGGCCATCATCGCAAGCGTGGCGATGAACGGCACCACGCCGCCGTACGCGATCAGCAGTCCGTTGATCAGGCCTGCTCCCGCGCCGACCAGGAGAGCGGTGGTGACGATGATGATCCAGTGGATGTCGTTGGCCATCGTCTGGGTCGCCACCGTCGTGCACCAGATCGAGGAGAGCGCGACCAGGGCGCCCACCGACAGGTCGATGCCGCCGCCGGTGATCACGAACGTCATCCCGATGCTGACCACGCCGATCACCGCGGACAGTCGCAGGATCGTCATCACGTTGTCGACCGAGGCGAACCGCTCACCCCCGGTGGCGATGCCGATGACGGCCAGCAGCGCCAGCGCCAGGACCAGGCCAAGGTTGTGGCCGGCGCCGCTGCGCAGCAACTGGCCGAGGCCACCGGGCTCGGCCCGTCGGGCCGCTTCCTTCTCGACCCGAGCCGTGTCCTCCTCGGCCACAGCAGCGTTCGTCGGGTTGTCGCTCATGCGACCTCTCCTTCCATCACGAGGTCCAGGACCTTCGACTCATCGATCTCGGTGGCGGGTCCCTCGTGGACGACGGCACCCTCGCTGATGACGAGGACCCGGTCGGAGAGACCGAGCACCTCCTCCACCTCGCTGGACACCACGACCACGGCGACACCTTCGTCGGCCAGGCGGCGGACGAGGTTGTAGATCTCGCTGCGTGCCCCGACATCGACACCCCGGGTGGGCTCGTCGAGGAGCAGCACCTTGCAGTCGCGCAGCAGCCACCGGGCGAGCACGACCTTCTGCTGGTTGCCGCCGGACAGGTTGCGGACCGGCCGGTCCACCCCGGCAGGACGTACGTCGAGCGAGCGGGTGAGCTCCTCGGCGGCGCGGCGCTCGGCGCCGCTGTCCAGGAAGCTCGCCTTGGAGAACCGGCCCAGGGACGAGATCGTCACATTGCGGTAGACCGCCTGGTCGAGCAGCAGCCCCTGGCTCTTGCGCTCCTCCGGAGCCAGACCGACCCCGGCGGCGACCGCGGCACGGACCGAGCCGCCGCGCAGCCGGCGGCCGTTGATGGTGACCGTGCCGGTGGTCGAGCGGCGGGCGCCGTAGATGGTCTCCAGGATCTCCGAGCGACCGGAGCCGACCAGGCCGGCCAGACCGACGATCTCGCCGGCGTGGACGCGCAGGTCGACGTCGTGGAAGCGGTCGCCGGACAGGCCGCTGGCCTCGAGCACCGGCGCGGCGTCCTGACTGGGGCGGGTCGCGGGACGCTCGGGGAAGACGTACTCGATCTCGCGACCGGTCATCAGGGTGATCAGCTCGGAGGTCGGGGTCTCCGCGACCGAGAGCCCAGTGGCCACGGTGCGGCCGTCCTTGAGGACCGTGATCCGGTCGCCGATCTGGCGGATCTCCTCGAGGCGGTGGGAGATGTAGATGATCGCGACGCCCTCGGCGGTGAGGCCGCGGACCACCCGGAAGAGGTTGTCGACCTCCTCCTGGTCGAGGACCGCGGACGGCTCGTCGAGGATGAGCAGCCGGGTGTCGTGGGAGAGAGCGCGCGCCATGCTGACGATCTGCTGCCCGGCCGGTGAGAGATCCCCGACCAGGCGGTTCGGGTCGACCTCGCTGTGGCCGAGCCGGGCCAGGATCGCGCGCACCCGCTGGGTGGCCTCGGCACGACGGCTGAACCCGGCGGTCGCGAGCTCGTGCCCGAGGAAGACGTTCTCGGTGACGGTGAGCCCCGGAACCAGGTCGAGCTCCTGGTAGATGGTCGAGATGCCCCGCTTCATGGCGGCGACCGGCGTGGTCAGCCGGACCGGCTCGCCCTCCCAGCGGATCTCCCCCTCGTCGGGCTGGTACGACGCGGAGAGCACTTTGATCAGGGTCGACTTGCCGGCACCGTTCTGCCCGAGCAGACAGTGCACCTCGCCCGCGCGGACGTCGAGGTCGACGCCGCCGAGAGCGAGCACGCCCGGGAACCGCTTCACGATCCCGGTCATCTGGAGCAGTGCGTCACCCCCGTCTGCCCGGGCGGCGGGGCCGTCCGGCGACGGCTCTGGGGTTTGGGTCATCGGGTTCCTCCGTGCAGTTCAGCGAGAGCGGTGGGATCGGAGAGCAGCGGCTCGAGGGAGACCAGCGCGCCGCCGCGGACTGCGGCGGTCGGGCCGAAGGCTGAGATCGCGACCCGGGTGCCACCGGCACGCGGCGCGAGCACGTCGGCGGCGAGCCGGGCCTCGAGCGCCGGAAGGAGCCACTCGCCGAGGACGGCGAAGTAGCCGCTGAGCACGACAGTGCCGGGGTTGAGCGTGTTGACCAGGACCGCGGCGCCGGTGCCGAGCCAGGAACCGACCTCCTCCAGCGCGGCCAAGGTGCGTCCGTCTGCGAGCCGGGCCCGCTCGACCAGGGTGGCGAGCCGCTCCTCCAGGGTCAGCGCGGGGTCGCGAACCGGGTCGTCGGGATCGGTCGCCGCCTCGAGGAGCGCCCGCAGGCCGACCACGGTCTCCCAGCAGCCGGTGCGGCCACAGCCGCAGAGGCGACCGCGCGGGTCGACCGGGAGATGGCCGATCTCGCCGGCCCAGCCGTGCCGGCCGGGTGCCACCCGGCCGCCGCTGACGATGGCACCACCCAGGCCGACCTCGCCGTAGAGCACGACCATGTCGGCACGGTCGGCGAGATCAGCGGGGTCGGAGTGGGCTGAGCCGGTCGGCTCGAGCTCGGCGGTGGCAGCCAGAGTCGCCTCGTTGGCCACCCGCACCGGGGGCACCGGCGAGGCGGTGGTGGCCAGCCGGCGGCGTACCTCCTCGGCGACGTCGACGTCGCGCCAGCCGAGGTTGGGGGCGAGCGTGACGAGCTGCGTGGTGGCGTCGACGAGACCGGCAACGCCGACGGTGATGCCGGTGACGGTGGACCCGGCGGTCCGTGCCTCGGCAAGCGCGTCGGCGACCAGGTCGGCGACCTCGTCCAGGACACCGTCCGGCGGAAGGCTCCGGCCGTCGATGCCGCGGCGGGCCTCGGCGATCACGGTGCCGGACAGGTCGAGGGCCACGACGGCGAGGTGGTCGACGTTGATCTCGGCACCCACACCGCACACGGCACCGCCGACGAGACGGACCTGGATTCCCGGGCGGCCGGCACCGCGGCGCCCGGCGTCCTCGCAGGAGACCAGCCCGAGCTCGGCGAGCTCGTCGACCAGCCCGGTCGCTACCGAGCGGGTCAGCCCGGTCTCCTCGGCCAGGCGGCCGCGCGACCGCGGCCCGCCGTCGCGCAGCGATCGGAGCAGCAGGCCAAGGCGGGCCGTCCGGACGGCGGCCGGGTCTGCGGTCGCGGAGACCCGCACGATGATGTCTGCGTCGCGCATGGTGGCCTCCTGTCCGGCGATCGGGGGTCGGGTCGTTGAATCTGGAGTCGGTGAGCACCGACTTGTGATGACAGTCACAGAATTCGGTGCCCGGAAGACAAACTAGTGACCTCCGGCACGTTCTACAACCCCTAGATGGCGGTTTCTGCAAAGTTTGTGTCAGACTTTGAAAAGTTATTGGACAAAGTAACGAGAGGGGCACCCGGCCATGGTCGGCCGGATGCCCCTCTCGAGTCGTCCGCGAGGATCACTCGCTGGGAGCGATCACCACCTCGTCACTACCGGTGAGCGCCGGGATGTCGCCGACGCCCGGGTCGGTGTACTCCGCCACGAAGACGGCATTCAGGTCGTCCTGCCCGGGGTCGTGGCCGCCAGGGACGGTCGTCACGATCGAGCCGCTGCAGCCGTTCGCGGTGGTCTGCGGGTGCCCGTGCTCGTCGTGGCCCAGGACGTACGTCACCGAGACCCGGTCACAGTCGACCGCCTGGTCGTCGGCCACCTCGACCTGGAACTGGACGGTGTCACCGAAGTGGAACGCCTCCCCTGGAGCGGGGCTGGTGGTCAGGGTGACCACCGGCACGTCGTTGCCGACGATCACGTCGACGTCGGCCGAGGCGTGCTTGCCCCGACCGGCCTTGCCCTTGTCGGTGACGGTCAGGGTCGCGCGGTACGCCCCCGGCTTCTCGTAGGTGTGAGTGGCGGTCTTCCCGGTGGCGTCGAAGGTGCCGTCCCCGTCGAAGTCCCACTGGTAGGTGAGCCGGTCGCCGTCGGGATCGGTCGTCCCGGCGCTGTCGAAGGCGACGGTCAGCGGCGGCTGACCGGCGGTCTTGTCGGCGCTGATGACCGGCTTCGGGCTGTGGTTGCCGGTGCGGGCGATGTAGTCGATCCGGGAGACCTGGGCCTCCTCGTTCTCGCTGAAGAACCCGTCGCCGTACTCGAGCATGTAGAGCGAGCCGTCCTTGCCGAACTCCAGGTCCATCACGTTGTCCGTGGCGAACGTGGAGAGCACGGACTCGATGCCGGTGAGCTCGCCGTCGGCGTCGAGCCGCATGCCCTTGATGTAGTCCCGGCCCCACTCCGCGAACAGCGGAACACCGTCGTAGTACTCAGGCCAGGCGCCGGAGCGCGGGTCCTTGGTCGCCGACTTCTGGAAGTCGTACGCCGGGCCGGCCATCGGGGCGATGCCGCCCGTACCGAGCTCAGGGAACTGCTCGGACTGGCCGTAGGTGTACCAGACGGTCGGCTGGGTGACCGGCGGGAGCTCGGTCAGACCGGTGTTGTGCCGAGAGTCGTTGATCGGGGCGTCACAGTCGAAGGCCGGTCCCGAGGTCCCGGTCGCGAAGTCGTAGTCGCGGTAGGGCATCTCGGCGGTCGCGCACAGCGGCCAGCCGTAGTTGGCCGGCTCCGAGACGACGGTCCACTTGCCCTGACCCGACGGCCCGCGCTCGGGGTTCGCCGCGGAGGCGTCGGGTGAGTAGTCGGCCACGTAGACGCGGTCGGTCTGCGGGTCGATCTCGATCCGGAACGGGTTGCGCAGGCCCATCGCGTAGATCTCCGGGCGGGTCTTGTCGGTGCCCGGCGCGAACAGGTTCCCGGCGGGGACGGTGTAGCCGCCGCCTGCCTTCGGCTTGATCCGGAGGAGCTTGCCGCGCAGGTCGTCGGTGTTGGCGGCCGTACGCCGCGCATCGAAGGCGGGGCTTCGGTTCTCGCGGTCGTCGAGCGGGGCGTACCCGTCGGACTGGAACGGGTCGGTGTCGTCGCCGGTGGCGAGGATCAGGTTGCCCGCGGAGTCGAAGACGATGTCGCCGCCGACGTGGCAGCAGCGCCCCCGGTCCACCGGTACGTCGATGATCTGCTGCTCGGTGGAGAGGTCGATCTTGCCGCCGGCGTACTGGTAGCGCGAGAGTCGGATCGCGCCCTTGAAGGGCTCGAAGTCGGCCGGCGAGCCGTACTCGGGCGCGTCACCCTCGTTGACGTCCGGCGTGGCCGGGTCGTCGACAGGGGTGTTCATGGGCGGCGAGTAGTAGACGTAGACCCACTTGTTGGTCCGGCCGTTGTATCCAGGGTCCAGAGCGATGCTCTGCAGACCCTCCTCGTCGTGCTGGTAGACATCGAACTGGGCTGCGACGCTGTTGACGCCGGTGTCGGCGTCGTTGAGCCACACCTTTCCTGCCCGGGTGGTGTGGAGGACGTCCCCGTTGGGCAGGACCGCGAGGTCCATCGGCTCACCGGGGCGGTCGTTGAGGGTGACCTTCTCGAAGTCCGTGTCCGGCGGTGGGGCAGCCGAGGGGGCCGCGTCCGCGGACGTCGTGAGGGGGAGAACCAGGAGGCCGGAGACCACGGTGGTGGCGACGCTCCAGAGGGTGAATCTGCGCACGGTCCATCTCCTTCTCTCGCTGTCGTGGAAGGGAGCGAGATCGCTGGCGAACGTAGCGATGTGACGCGGGTCACGTCAAGCAAGTTGCGAACTTTCGCAAGGTGTTTTCGAAAGATGAGACGATGTGACGCCCTCGAGGCGACAGAAGGGCGGGTTTACGCCTCGCCGCTGCTGGGGGCGTAGACCGAGGCGCTGATCAGGTGAGCAGCGCCGATGACGCCACCCTCGTCCCCCAGCTCGCTGAGCACGATGGGGAGGTTGCCGGTCGCCAGGGGCAGCGAGCGACGGTAGGTCACGCTGCGGATCTCGGCGAGCAGCCCATGACCGAGCTTGCTGACCCGTCCGCCGATGACGATGAGCCCGGGGTTGAAGAACGACACCAGGCTGGCGAGCACCTGGCCGATGCGATGACCGCTCTCACGGATGAGCTGGACCGCCTGGGCATCGCCGCGGGCCACCGCGACGGCGATGTCCTCCGCGCTCAGCTCACCCTTCTCGGCGAGCAGCTCGGCCAGCACCGGGGAGCGTCCGGAGCGGGCCGCGGCGAGCGCCTCGCGGGCCAGGGCCGCTCCCCCGGAGAAGGCTTCCAGGCAACCGGTGTTGCCGCAGGCACACGTGGGCCCGAAGTCCTCGACCCGGATGTGGCCGATGTCGCCGGCGCAGCCGTCGACGCCGCGGTAGAGCTCCCCGTCGACGACGATCCCGCAGCCGATGCCGGTGCCGATCTTGACGTAGAGGAAGTCGCGCGCGGTGCGGGCGACTCCGGCGTGCTGCTCCCCCGCCGCGAGCACGTTCACGTCGTTGTCGAGCACGACCGGGCAGCCCAGCTCACGCGCGACCGCGTCCCGCACCGGGTAGCCGTCCCAGCCCGGCATGATCGGCGGTGACACCGAGACGCCACGGTGGAAGTCGACCGGCCCAGGTACGCCGACGCCCGCGCCCATCGGCTCGGAGACGCCGTGCTCGTCCAGGAGCGTACGGACCTCGTCGAGCGCGGTCGCCAGGACGTTCTCCGGACCGCTGCGGATGTCGCAGGCCCGGGTGCGGGTCTCGATCACCGACAGCCGGCCGTCGGTGAGTCCGACCGACATGCTTGTGGCACCGATCGAGATGCCGACGAACCGGATGTCCGGCGCGAGGTCGACCAGGGTCGAGCGCCGTCCACCTCGGGAGGCCGCCGGCCCGACCTCATGGGCCATGCCCAGCTCGGTCAGCCTGCCGACCTCGGCCGCGATCGTGGTGCGAGAGACGCTCAGCCGGTCGGCGAGCTGCACCCGCGAGAGCGGACCCTCGTCGCGGAGCTGGGCGAGCAGTCGGGCCTGCATGGAGGTCTCGGCCCGACCGGCGAGTGAATGGCGCATACCGGCGATCCTGCCATGTGACACCGGTGGATCGACATGTGCGTCGACGGCTAGCCCAGGAGCGCGTCGACGAAGGCCTCGGGCGTGAACGGAGCCAGGTCGTCGGGGCCCTCGCCGAGGCCGACGAGCTTGACCGGGACGCCGAGCTCGCGCTGGACGGCGACGACGATGCCGCCCTTGGCGGAGCCGTCGAGCTTGGTGAGGACGATGCCGCTGACGGCGACGGCCTCGCTGAAGACGCGGGCCTGGATGAGGCCGTTCTGGCCGGTGGTCGCATCGAGGACGAGCAGGACCTCGGTGACCGGGGTCTGCTTCTCGATGACTCGCTTGACCTTGCCGAGCTCGTCCATCAGGCCGGCCTTGTTCTGCAGGCGTCCGGCGGTGTCGACGATGACCGTGTCGACACCGGTGTCGAGGCCCTCCTTGACCGAGTCGAAGGCGACGCTGGCCGGGTCGGTTCCCTCCGGGCCGCGGATGACCTCGACGCCGACGCGCTCGCCCCAGGTGGTGAGCTGCTCGGCGGCGGCAGCGCGGAAGGTGTCGGCAGCACCGAGGACGACCTTGCGGTCCTCGGAGACCAGGATGCGGGCGAGCTTGCCGGTGGTGGTGGTCTTGCCGGTGCCGTTGACGCCGACCATCAGCACCACGCCGGGGGCGCCGTCGTCGGCACCGCTGACCTGGAGCCGACGGTCCATGTCCGGGTCGACCAGCTTGATCAGCTCTTCGCGCAGCGCCGCCTTGGGGTCGACCTTGCCGCCCTCGACGCGCAGACGGGTGCGCAGCCCGTCGACCAGCTCCTGGGTCGGCGCGACCCCGATGTCGGCGGTGAGCAGCAGATCCTCGATCGACTCCCAGGTGTCCTCGTCGAGCTTGTCGGTCGAGAGCAGGTTGAGCAGGCCTCGGCCCAGCGCGTTGGAACCGGCCAGACGCTGGCGCAGCCGCACCAGGCGAGACGCGGTGCTCTCCGGCTTCTCGATGACCGGAGCGGCCGGCTCGGCCGGCACCGTCTCCGGCTCGGCCCCCTCGACCGAGGGCTCCTCGACCGTGGGCTCTTCTGGACGTGTGATGACATCGGTCCCCGCCTCGGTCGGCAGCGAACGGCCCTTGCGGCGCCGAGTGGTGGTGACCAGACCGGCGATGCCGCCGCCGATGATCGCGACAGCGGCGACCGCGATGATGACGATGAGGGTGACCATGTCCATGGCATCATCCAATCAAATCCGCACCGAGACGTCAGTTCCTGGCCGCGAGAGGTCGGTTTCTGACGCCGAATGGACCATTCGGCGTCAGAAACCGACGCCTCGACGTCAGAAACCGACGTCTCGGCGCAGGGGGTTAGTCGCGCTCGGGGGTCGGTTCCGCGGAGCCGTCACCGAGCAGCTCGGTGAGATGGTCCTCGCGGCGCTCCTGCAGACGCGTCGCCGGGCTGAGCGTGGGGGCCGTGTCGACGGCCCGCTCCATCGCCTCACCGAGCTTGGTGGCGTACGGCATCTTCTGTCCGCGGTGGGGGAAGACCGTGTAGACGATCACCAGTCCGGCCAGCGCGACGATGAGAAGCATCGCCACGAAGATGACAAGGATGGTCAGCACTGGCTCGGCCAGCCCCCTTCTGGATACGCACGGACGGCATCAACCTTTGCACACCTCGCGCCGCTAGCCCACACCGCCACGCTGCCGCCCGCGGCCGGCGGGGCGTCCGTCGTACGGCGCGGGATCTCGACAACGTCCACCGGGCCGGTAGTGTTTCGCGGCATGAGGATCATCGGGACAATGATGGTCCGGGACGAGGTCGATATCGTCGCCGCGATGATCGAGCACCACCTGGACCAAGGTGTCGACACGTTGATCGTCACAGACAACGCGTCGGTCGACGGCACCACAGAGGTGCTCGAGCGCTACGCCGCGACGGGGCGGGTCGAGCTCCACCACGACCCCGTCCACGAGAAGCAGCAGGGCAAGGTCGTCACTGCGATGGCCCGCCGTGCGCGCACCCACTTCCGCGCCGACTGGGTCCTCAACCTCGACGCCGACGAGTTCCTGGTGCCGAAGGACAAGGGCCTGACCGTACGCCAGGCGCTCGAGGCCACTCCCCTGTCCCTGAACGCGTTCACCGTCGAGGTGGAGAACCTCGTCGGCCCGCCCGCCTGGACCGGCGGCGGCGTCAACCGGCTCCAGTGGCGCGACCGGCGCTCCGACGAGCGGCTCGAGGCCGCCGGGCTGCATGCCCACCCCACACCCAACGCGATCCACCGCGGCGAGTCCGACATCAAGGTCGTCCAGGGCAACCACTTCGTCTCGCTGAAGAGCAACGGCCAGCCGGCCGACGAGGTGGCCATGGAGGTGCTCCATCTACCGTGGCGGTCCTGGTCCCAGCTCGAGCGCAAGGTGCTCAACGCCGGCAAGGGCTACGAGGCCAACCCGGACCTCAAGCCGAGCCCCCGTCACCACGGAATGCGCGACTATCAGCGCTACCTGAACGGCACCCTGCAGGACGCCTACCTGGCGCGTACGCCCACCCGTGCCGAGCTCGCCGCCGGCGCCTTCTCGGGTGACTACGCCTTCGACGACTGGCTGACCAACCACCTGCACATCGTGCTCAACCGCGCGCTGGAACCCGACCTCATGCGTGACGTGCTCGACCCCGAGAACGACAAGGCCGTGCCCGACGACGAGCACGCCCGCGGCGCCGAGCGCGGCCGGGCCGCTCTCGCCGCCGAGCCCTACATCCCACCCCGCAACAGCTGAACTCTTCAGGAGGACCTGTCTTGCCCACCTTCAGGGGCGCCGTACGCCGCGGCCTCGCTGCCGCGGGTCTGCAGACCGTCCGTGCCGCCGATGCCGAGGCCGCGCGCCTGCACCACCGGATCGACGAGCTCAAACAGCGCAACCAGAAGCTGCGTACGAAGGTGGACAGGCTGCAGGGCGACCGCAACCGCACCACCGCGGTGCCGGCGATCCCGGGCCAGGACCGGCTCGGCCTGCGGCGCGAGCAGGTGCTCGCCGGGGTCAAGCCCGACGCCCTGATCCTGGAGATCGGGCCTGCGCACAACGCGATCCTGCCCAAGCGCGACGGCTACGACGTACGCATCGTCGACTATCTCGACCGCGAGGGTCTGGTTCAGCGGTATTCGGGTTTCTCGCAGTACGACCCCGACGACATCGAGGAGGTCGACTACGTCTTCCGGCCCGGCACTCCCTGGTCAGAGGTGATCCCGGAGCGTTTCGACCTGGTCGTCGCCTCCCATGTCATCGAGCACACCACCTCGATGATCGACTTCCTCAACGAGTGCGAGAAGCTCCTCGAGCCCGACGGAGTGCTCGCCCTGGTCATCCCCGACCACCGCTACTGCTTCGACCGGTTCCGGGAGCGGGCCTCGCTCTCGCGGGTCATCGACGCCTCCCTCTACCCGTCATCGGTGCACACCATGGGTGCGGTCATCGAGGAGCGGCTCAACGCGGCCAAGCACGGCGGCATCACCGCCTGGGGCCCGCGCCACAAGGGCGACTACACCTTCGCCCACGGCCTGGAGGCCGTGAAGGCCAGCGGTGAGGAGGCCAGGCGCGGGGAGCGTTACATCGACACCCACAACTGGGTCTGCACCCCCAACCACCTCCGCCTGCTCCTCCAGGACCTCGCCGACCTCGGCTTCATCTCGATGCGGGAGACCTCCTTCCACGACACCGTCAAGCACGAGTTCTTCATCAACCTCTCCCCCACCGGTGAAGGCACCGGCCTCGCCCGCGAGGACCTCCTGGTCCTCGCCGACGACGAGCGCCGGGTTCTGGACCAGGCGGTCTTCGAGAAGATGTAGCCGAGTCGGCGCGTAATCCTCTACCTCAACTCCCCGTACGCCCGAAGCGTCACGTAGGACGGCCGAAGCGTCGCTCGCGTCGGCCGACTTGGCACTGCGATGACGTCTCGGCCGACGTACGTGACGCCTCGGCCGACGTGGGTGACGCCTCGGCGGGTCAGGGGCGGCGTCGGAACTCGCGGAGGGCGAAGGCGGCGGCGAGGCCTACGACGACACCGAGGAGGGTCTCGACGAGGCGGGACCAGAGCAGGGCGTCGACGGGCTGTGGGTGGCCGAGCTGGACCATCAGCAGCGAGAGCGGGGTGATGGCGATGAGGGCGAGGCCGTAGTGGCGCCCGACGAGCAGCTCGGTGACCGCTTGGAGCGCGGCCACGACCACCGCGACGAGGAGGGCGGGGAGGGAGACCGAGAGCAGTACCGCTGCCAGGACCAGGCCGACCAGGGTGCCGACGACGCGCTGCAGTCCGCGAGTCGTCTGCGCCAGCAGCCCGGTGACGCCGAACGGTACGGCTGCGGCCACCATCGCCCAGTAGGTGTGGCCGAGCCCGAGCGCGGTGGAGACCGTGCCGGCGACCACGACCGCGACGACGACCGCGGTCGCGTGGTCGAGGCGTACCTCACCACGGCTGGCCTCTACCGGTGCTCCGCTGCCGGCCAGCCGCTCCTCGAGCAGCCCGAGGAGCACCGCGATCAGGGCCGCGGCCGCGGCAACGCCGACGGCCACTGCGACCCCCGACAGGGTCACCGGGAGCGCGGCACATGTCGCCACCGCGAACACCGGGAACATCGGGCCCGGCGGCCGCAGTACGAACCGGTCCGAGAGCATCGACCCGGCCGCGGCCCATACCGCGGCGACGGGGATGACGAGCCAGGCCCGGTGTGGGGAGGTCGCGACGAGGGCGCCGCACAGGACCGCGGCACACATCAGCGCCCCGGCCGCAGCCTGGGTCCGCCAGCGTCCTCGCAGCGGCTGGCGGCCACCGTAGATCGAGGCGAAGGTGCCGAAGCAGGCGTACGCCGCCAGCTCGATGTGTCCGATGCCGGCCAGCGCCACCAGCCCGACGAGCAGCGTGACGCTCGCGCGCCAGGCGGGCGAGTGGCTTCCCGGGGCCGGTGAGATCCGAATCGACTCCTGCATCAACCGCTCGAGCCGGCTCCGGTCGCTGCCCAACCCGTCTCCTCCATACCGCTGTGCCGTCATCGCCATCCAACACCTTACGGCCATCTGTACGAACCAGATGGTTCGGAGGGCTCAGTCCAGCCGACGGCGCAGCTCGGGCACGCCGTCTCCCTTCAGGTCCTCCAGGACCGCGCGCCGGCCGGCCATCGCCATGACCAGATCGAGCAGGCGGCCGCTGACCTCGGGACCGTGGCCGGCATCGAACTCCGCGTCGGACGCTCGGAGCCGGAGGCCCTCGACCAGCGTCTTGCTGTTGACCGCGAAGTCCTTCGTGGCGAAGAACGTCGCGACCGCCGAGAGCCCGTCGGGGTCGGGATCGTGCCGGATGCCCAGGGGCCGCCGGATGTCCTCGCCGTGCACGATCATCTCGCCCAGCCCGCCGACGCTCTCCTTCCGAGGCAGCCCGATGGGCCCGATCCCGGCGTACGTCTCGAGCGTCTCCTCTGGAGAGGACCCGCGGAACTCCTCGAGCCGCCTGCGGTTGTGTACGTCCGGATCGAACCGCGCCCCGATCATGCTGCGCAGCCAAGCCGGGAACGAGAGTCGTGAGGCGGCGCCGAGGTGCGAAACGACCTCCTCCACGTCCCACTCGCCGCAGAGGGTTGCCGAGCGCCACTGCTCCGGAGAGAGCGACCTCAGGTCATCGACCAGTGCGTCCCGCTCGCGCAGCTGGATCACCGACAGCTTCGTCATGCGGACACTCTGACAGGTTTCGTACGCCGCGAGCAGTGACGCCTCGGCCGACGTACGTGACTTCTCGGCCGACGTACGTGACGCCTCGGCTAGGGACGGGTGCGCTTGGCGCGCTCCTCGAGCGCGATGTCGAGGAGAGAGCGGGCGCGGGCGTCGAAGCCGTGGTCGCGGTGGATGCGGGCGGCCTCGGCGCGGATGTGGTCGTCGGTGCCGAAGACCACCGACGGGTCGGGCATCGAGGACCACTTCACCAGGTCGTCGGGGGTCTCGTAGACCTGCACCGTGTCACCGAAGACGTCGCGAAGACCGACGACGTCATCGGAGATGACCCGGGCCCCGGAGGCGACGGCGTCGAAGAGACGGTTGGAGATGAAGCCGTAGTCGCGCATGTCGGCCCAGTGGTCGTTGAGGACGACCCCGGCGGCTCGGTACTCCGCGCCGAGCCGGGTGTTGGGCATGTGCTGAGCCTTGACGTAGTGGCGCGGGATGTAGGGCTCCCAGCCGTGACCGTAGACCGACAGCGGCAGCCCCGCGGCGACCGCGTCGTGGATGATCGGTCGCTCGACGTCTCGCGAGGTGCCGACGAAGAGCACCGCGTGGCCGCTGTCGGGCAGCGCCCGGTCCGGGTTGAACAGCTCGGGGTCGGTGGCCTGCAGCAACGGGTCGATGCGGATCCCCCAGCGTGCCGACATCCGCTCGGCCCACGCCGGCCCGGCCGCCAGCAGCCGGTCGAAACCGGCCGCCTCGGCGCGGGTGACAGCATCGGGGTGGGAGATCACCCAGCCGATGTTGATCCGGCCGTCGGGCGACGGGAAGTAGCGCGAGAGACCGCGCAGGGTGACCACGACATCGTCGTCGAGCGCGCTCGGTCGCTCCCACTCGTAGTGGTGGTCGACGACCGCAGACTGGCCGAGCTTGCGCAACGAACGGGCCAGCGCACGAGCGAAATGGGTGTCGCCCCACCGCTCCCCCTCCGGCGCTCCTGGCGCGGAGATCTTGATCGACCAGCGCAGCTGCGGTGCGCCCTCGACGATCGAGGCGCGCGGCATCGGGGCGATGATCGGGCGGGTGGCGGCGTACGTCTTCGCGGGGCCGGTCGGCTCGCCTGCCGTCGCCCGGCCGACGACCTGGTAGCCGCAGGCCGCCCAGGCGGCGGCGTCGTCGCGTGGCTCCACTCGGCCGGCCCAGCGGTCGAGGTAGATCAGCCGGTTGCGCGGGGCGCGCGCGAAGCGGCCCTTCGACTTCGACTCGTGGTGGACGACCTCCGAGGTGGTCACCACCCGGAACGACCCGGACCGCAGCGCGGCGAGCCGGTGGCACAGGTCGACGTCCTCCATGCCGTTGGTGAAGATCGGGTCGAATCCTTGGAGCGCGACGACGTCGCGGTAGCGCATCGCCAGCGCGGCGCCGGTGAGCGCCGAGAACCGGTGACCCGGGAGGCCGGTGGCGTCCTCGGGCGGATACTCGGCGAGCATGTTGTAGGGCAACCCGCCGTAGGGCGGGAAGACGACGCCGGCCGACTGCACCGACCCGCTCGGGTAGAGCAGCAGCGGCTGCGCCGCAAGCACCTCGGGATCCTCGAGAGCAGAGACCAGGGGCGAGAGCCAGCCGGCCAGCGCCGTGGTGTCGTTGTTGAGGAAGACGACGGTCTCGCCGGTGACGTACGGGATGGCGAGGTTGTTGCCGAGCGCGAAGTTGTGGTTGACGGTGCTGTGCACCACCTTCACCTCGGGGAACCGCAGCGGCAGCGAGTCGAGCACCGCCGAGACTCGGGCCGAGGAGCCGTTGTCCCAGACCACGACCTCGAGCCGCTTCTCCCCCGCGCCGTGCTCCATCAGGGCCTCGACCGCACCGACGGTCAGCAGCGAGTCGTCGTAGGTGGGGATGACGACCGAGACCACGTCCGGGTCAGGGGTGCGCGCGGCGAGAGCAGCCCAGTCGATGAAGGCCCGGTTGCGTACGACGTCCTCCCACGACTCCAGGTCGAAGGGGTCCAGCGGGAGCCGGTCCTGGCGCGGTCGGCGCGGGTTGATGCCCTGGCGCCGTTCGACGCCGACCTCGGGGACGACCTCGACCGTGGTCTTCGTGGTCAGCCGCAGCGCGAGGTCGTAGGCCCAGCCGAAGCCGATGCCAGCGCGTGGCCCGCCGATCTCGTTCAGCAGCGACGTGGAGATCAGCAGCCGCGACATCAGGACGCGCATCAGCGGACCGGGGACGTCGGGGCCGGGCGAGGCCGGAGGTACGTCGACGGCGAACCGCTGCTCCGGCTGCCACGGCCGCTCCAGCACGTCGGCGACCAGCGGCTTCCCCGCCGCCTCGGCCACCGAGACCAGCCGCGCGAGACGACCGGGCTTCCAGACCTCTCCCCCAGCGACGTACGCAACGAAGTCGCCGCTGATCTGCGAGAACGCCGCGACGACGCCCGGCTCACCACGGTCGGGGTCCCCGGGCACGACCCGGGCGCCGGGGACGAGGTCCGCGGCCGACCCGATGGCTGCGGGGGTCAGACCTCGGTCGATGACGATGATCTCGGTGCTCACCCCGCTCTGGGCGGCGACGCTCTCGAGCGTCCCCCGAGCGAGCTCGTCGGAGGCGCCCAGGTCGACGATGACGCTGACTGTGCCGGCCGGTGCTCGGTCGGCCGGGGTGGCGGCGCGGTCGATGGCCGGCCGCCACGTCTGCGGACCGACCTGCCGAGCCCGCCATTCCGCTCGACGATCCTTGATCCAGTCCCGCAGATCGGGGAACCGGCCGTCGACCTGCTCCAGCCAGTCGTTGGCGCGCCGTCCGTTGCGGGCGCCCCGGTCGACGTAGTGGCCGATCGCGCCGCCGTAGAAGTTCTCGGTCTGGCGCCGCTCGGTGTAGCCGTCGGTGTCGAAGAGCGGGTGGGTCGGCTGCAGCCACAGCTCGGCGCGCAGCCAGTAGAGGAACGGGTCCTGGTCGCCCATCTGCTTGCGCAGCCGCGGACTCAGCCGCGCGACGAAGAACTCCGGGTCGAAGAGCGGGCTGGGCTGCGCCAGCGGCTTGGCACGGTCCTGCTCGAGATAGTGGCGGGCGGCCCGTTTGCGGTCGAGCCGCTCTCCGACCTGCTCGGCGTACCACTCGTGGTCGAAGATCGGGCAGTCGACGAGCAGACGCACGTCGTCGGCCCGGCTGTAGAGAGGCGAGTCGTTGTAGACCTTGCGGGCAAGGTCTCGCCCCCTGCGCAGACCGCCACGTGCGATGCGCTTCAACTCTTCGTCCACAGAGGTCCCCCAAGACGCTCTAGATCGTGCTACGGCGGTGGATCAGCGTGTCACAGTGCCCGGCAACCATGAATGGTGCCACGCAAGGTTTAGCCGAAGGTTCGCTCAGCTCTGCCGCCACAGCGGCATGACTGCTTCCCGGATCTCGTCCGGCATCGGCGTCACCGGACGCGACGGGTCGGTGTTGTCGACGTAGACGTGGACGAACCGCCCCTCGGCCGCGGCCTCCTCGCCCGGCCCCTGGAAGAGCCCGATCCGGTAGATGACCGACGAGCTCCCGACCTTGTCGACGACCAGCCCGGCCTCGACCGGCTCGGGGAACCCGATCTCGCGCAGGTAGCGGCACGAGGTCTCCGCGACGATCCCGATCTTCGGCAGCTTCCGCACGTTCACGCCGGTCGTCTCGAAGAGGTAGGCGTTGACGGCGGTGTCGAAGTACTCGTAGTAGGTCGCGTTGTTGAGGTGACCGTACGCGTCGTCGTCACGCCAGCGGGTGGTGATCGTGCGCCAGTGCACGTAGTCGGCGCGGGTCGGGGCCTTGCGGTCAGGAGTGCTCATCGCGGCCCAATGATAGGCAGCCTCAGGCGAGGGCGTTCTCCACGGCCCGGACCAGATAGGGCGCCAGCGTCTTGGAGAAGGTCGCGGTGATGTGGGTCTGGTCGCGGTAGGCCAGCACGTGGCCGACCACCATCGGGCACCGATCCTCGGCGCAGTAGGCGCTCGAGAGGTCGACGAGGGAGGCCCTCGGTCCGGCGAGACGGACGGCTTCGGGGAGCGGGTCGGAGGTGGCGTACGCGTCCTCGCGAGTCATCTCGCACGCCGACGCCTCCGCGAGCGTCTCGGCGCCGTCGAGACACGTCATCGCCGCCGAGGTGAGCATCGGGTTGTCGGCCAGCGCGACGACCTTCGTCCCTCGCTTCATCACCGGCCGCCACGCCTCGACGAGCCTCTCGACCACCGGGTCGCGCTCGCCGGCCGCCAGGGACGGGCTGCGTCGCTGGGTGACCAGCACGACGTCGTACGCCGTGTTGCCGGTCAGCCGGGCGAGCAGCGCCTTCCGGTAGGCGCGGCGCGCGTCGCCGGCCTCGGGCGCGACCAGGCCGCCGCCGTTGGCGACCATGACGTCGATCGACCAGCCCGAGCCCTTCGCGAGCCGGGACAGCCCAGGGATCAGCGAGGCCGCGTGGGAGTCGCCGACCAGCGCGACCCGGAGCGCGTCCGGCTCGGTCGAGCCGAGGTGGCACATCCTCGGGCGCGCGTCGGTGGCGTAGGTCCGGCGCTCGGTGAGATAGCAGTCGTAGGCGTTGCCGGTGTCGTCCTTGCGGGCGATCGGAGCGGGCAGCAGCACCCCGTCGAGCTCCGGGTTGTCGCAAGACGCCAGGAAACCCGCAGCACCGAAGCACTCGACGTCTCCCGACGCCAGCGCGTTCGCCTGCTCCCGGCTCTGCTCGGCCACGCTGCGGCCGTGCACGATGCCGGGCACGGCGACGACGGCGACCAGCGCCATCCCGACGACGGCGAAGACGTAGGCGCGCGCCGACGTGCTCAGCGTCGGACCGGTGCGGAACGGCGCCTCGACGAACCGGTGGGAGAGCGCCGCGAGCCCGACCGTGGTCAGCAGGATCAGCGGTTCACGCAGCCAGGTGCCGAGCACCGGCCCGGTGTCGGGGACCACGACGACGAGCGGCCAGTGCCACAGGTAGAGCGAGTAGGAGACCGTCCCGATCCATTGCACGATCGGGTTGCCGACAAGGAGGGCGCCCACCCCTCCGGGGGCGCCTGCCCAGATGACCAGCGCGGTCCCGACGACCGGCAGCAGCGCCACCCAGCCCGGGAACGGCAGCGACTCCCGGAAGAGGAGCAGCGCGCCGAGCAGCGCGACCCAGCCGAGGACCGCGACCGGTGCCGCCCACCGCGAAGGCGCCCGGCTCGAGGCGGCCGGCAGCAGGGCCAGGAGACCGCCGACGGCGAACTCCCACGCCCGGGTGTGGGTCACGAAGTAGGCGGCGGCGCCGTCCTTCGCCGTGATGACGACCGACGCTGCGAAGCTGGTCACCAGGACGGCCACGATGACCGCCCGGATCGCCGGGAGCCGCAGCTCGGGCCGGCGTCGGGTGAGGAACGCTGCGGCGAGGATCAGCAGCGGCCAGAGGATGTAGAACTGCTCCTCCACGGAGAGCGACCAGTAGTGCTGCACGGGCGAGGGCGGGTCGTCTGCGGCGAGATAGTCGACCGCGGCCCAGGACAGCTGCCAGTTCTCGACGTAGAACGCCGCTGCGACCGTCTCCCGCAGGAACTGCTGCCACAGCGCCTCCGGCACCAGGACGTACGTCGCCGCCGCACTGCACACGAGCACCAGCAGCGCCATCGGGAGCAGACGCCTGATCCGGCGAGCCCAGAACGCGCCCAGCCGCACCCCGCCGGGCTTGGCGGCCTCTCGCACCAGGTGAGAGGTGATCAGGAAGCCGGAGATGACGAAGAAGACGTCGACCCCCGCATAGCCGCCCCGGACCGCCCCCGGCCAGAGGTGGAAGAGCACCACCCCGAGCACCGCGGCCGTACGCAGCGCATGGATCTCCGAGCGCCTGTCCCGCCCCGGTCCGCTCTGGCCACGTGGTTGGGCTGTGACCGGAGCGACGGCGAGAGAGGTCACCGGCGGACCCGGCGGACGACCCGCCCCGCCACTCGGCGCGCCTTGCGTACGCCCCGCTCACCGAGGCTCGGCTCGATCTCGATCCCGTGCCGGTGACGGCCTTCGTCCTGGACGATCCGGGCTCGATCGCCGGACCGCACGCCGATGACGTCGTCGCGGATGATGATCGGTCCGTCGAGCTCGCCGAGACGGTCGCGGCCCTCGAACCGCACCCGCCAGCGGCCGCCTGCGAGCGCGGAGGTCGGCAGCGCCACCTCGATGCTCCCGGAGGTGAGCTCGGCGGCGGTGAAGTCCAGGTCCCGGCGCCGACGGTCGTGCAGGAACACGATGTGGAGCTGCTCCGGGTCGACCATGGTGTGCGCCAGCCGCAGGTGGACCCGGCCCTCGACGAGGGTGAGCGAGGTGGCGGTCACCGGGTCGGTCGCCCCCGAGACGACCCGACGCAGCAGCTCGGGGCCGTCATCGAGGGCGGCCATGATCCGGCCCAGCCGCCAGTCCGGTGTTTCGTCGGGCGCTGCCGCCTCGGCGACCGCGGTGAAGAGGTCACGATGCTTGAGCACGAGGTCGGCGAGGTCATCCCCGATCAGCGTCTCGTCGTTCAGCGAGATCGTCGCGACGGCGTTGACCAGCGGCCGCTGGAGCGTACGCAGCGGCACCACGCCGCTGTCGGCGACGAGCTGCAGCGTCTCCAGGATGTCGGCGACCGTCCGGTCACCCCAGCGGACGTCCTGGCCGATCAGCCGGGCGGCGGTCGACCACTGTCCCGAGGTGACCAGGCGCCAGCCCCACCTCTTGTCGCGCTCCAGGCTGTCGATCAGCTCGTCGATCCCGGCGCCGGCGGTGCTGGCGTCGTCGAGGAGCCTGATCAGCTCGGCGACCAGCGCCCGCGCAGGCTCGAGCACCAGCGGGTCGACCACGGCCATACCCCGAAGCGCCCGGACGATCGCCATCCAGCCATCGGCGTCGAAGATCAGCGAGGCGTACTCCGCGCGCACCTTCGGGTCGCCGAGCTCCAGGATCCGGCGGGCGCAGCGCAGCTCCTGCTCAAGATAGCTGATGATCCCCGCCGGCGAGTGGGACTTCGCGGTCATCGACCCCGGGCCGGGCCGGTCGCGGTAGACGTAGACCGTCTCGGTCACGATGTCGAAGCGGGCCGTGGTCAGCGCGTGCACCATCGGCTCGATGTCGTTGGACCGGCTCGCATCGGGGAAGGAGATCTGGGCCGAGTCCCAGAAGTCGCGCCGGAAGATGCGGTTCCAGCAAGCCCGGTTGCGCAGCGCCGAGGGGTGATCGGCGAGCCTGACCAGGGTGCGTTCCTCGTCGAAGGCCGGCCATGCTCGCACCGGCCACCAGACCCGGTCGCTGAAGAGCTTGAAGAACCGGCCGACCACCATGTCGGAGCCGGTCTCCCGCGTCTTGCGGAGCATCGCTGCGTACGCCCCGCGGGGCACCAGGTCGTCGCCGTCGGCGAACGCGAGGAAGCGGCCTCGTGCCAGCGAGACGCCGTGGTTGCGGGCCTGTCCCCCGCCCTTGCCGGGCGAGCGGACGACCGTGAGACGGGGGTCGCGGGCGGCGTACGCCTCGGCGATCTCGAGCGTGTCGTCGGTGGAGGCGTCGTCGACGAGGATCACCTCCAGGTCGATCGGCTCCTGCTCGGTCGACTGGTCCTCGAGGACCGAGGAGAGCAGCTCGTCGACCCACAGGCCGACGTCGTGGGCCGGGACGACGACGGAGAGCTCAGGCGTGGTCATCGGGTCTCGCCCTCCAGGTCGCTCAGTCCGTCGAGCAGCCGCAGGTAGTCGCGCGACATGTCGTAGGGCGTGTACGTGCGGGTGAACTCATACGCTGCGCGGTGCCGCTCCTCCTGCCCGTCGAGGGCCTCCAGGATCGCGGCGGCGAGCGCCTCCGGCTCGTCGGGCTCGGGGGCGTACGTCACCACCCACGGCTGGTCGGCGAACTGCCGCGCGACCGGGGTGTCCGCGGGGATCAGGGCGGTGCGCCCGAAGGTGCCGGCGGCCAGCAGCGAGCCGGAGTTGAGGATGCGCCGGTACGGCAGTGCGACGACGTCGCTGGCTCGCATCCAGTCGGAGAAGTCCGCGGTCTCGACGAACCCGATCCGCTTGACGATGTTGGCCGCCGAGAGCATCTCCTCGACCGTCTCCGCGTCCTCTGCCGGCACCACCTTGCCGGCTACCACGAAGGTCAGGTCGGGCACCGTCTCCGCGGCGATCTCGACCGCCCGGCAGAGGACGTCGAGCCCCTTGTACGCCCGGATCTGGCCGATGAACCCGACCGTCGGCACCCCCTGCGGGACCCCGATCCGCTCACGCGAGGCAGCGTCGTCGCCACCGTCGGGGTAGACGCCGAGATAGGACGAGTGCGGCAGGTCGACGACCTTGTCTGGCGGGAGCGCGTAGTAGGCGGCGGTCTCCTCGACCGTGGCCGGGTTCAGCTGGATGATCCGGGTCGCGTTGCTCGCCAGCGCCTTGGCGACCGTGAGCTCGACGTCGACGTAGTCGGCCTCGTGGGCGATCGAGTTGTGCACCGTCCACAGCACGTCAGCACCGCGGTCCCGTACGCCGGTCAGCACATCCTCGAACCGGGCCGCGTTCGCCCAGGCCTCCTCCGAGCTCGCGCAACCGCTGGTCACCGGCGAGGTCCAGTGCACATGCAGCACGTCGCCCCTCCCGAGTTGCTCAGCCCGGGCCTCGAGCCGCCGCAACCCCTGCACCCCCTCGACCACATCCCACCCCGCCGCCCGCGGCGCCACGGTGAGCATCGTGAGGTAGGGATTGCTCCGGTAGTACGGGAACGACAGCAAGGTCGAAGACATGTGGGGGGTCCTTGATTTTTCTTCACCGTGACGATCCCCCGAACGCCGAGACGATGTCTCGCCGGATGCCCCGGCTGGCCGGTGACCGGAGGATTCTAGGCAGGCAAGATCCCCCACTTTGACCACTCTGGCGCCTTCCCCGAATGCCTTCATCACGGGTTCATCGATGGTTCATCGAACCCACCCCCTCCGGTGGTCGAGCCTGTCGAGACCACCCCTCGCAGAGGCCGCTCCTCGACGTCCTGGTGCTCAGGATCTGAGGTGATCCTGATCGGCTCGAACTTGCTCGCTGTACGAGTGCGGATCCGTTTGGGGCTACTTCCCTGCGTCGCGGTAGATCTGCCCGGCTCTCATCACGATGTCGAGGTACTTGTCTGGCCGGGTGAGGACGGAGATGTCGGTGATGGGGTCTCCGTCTACGACGAGGAGGTCGGCGTGTGCGTCCGGGGCGATGACTCCGACTTTGCCGGTGAGGTTCGTCAGCTCAGCTGCAGTCGTGGTCGCGGATCGGATGACGTCGATTGATGACTGGACCTCGGACCTGATCGTGAATTCCTCGAGCTGTCTGGTCTGAAGCTCTCCGATGAGGTCGGATCCGTACACGAGTTTGACCCCGCCGCGGTCTGCCATCTCGAGGGCCTCGAGACCCGTGGCGAGAACCTCGCTGTTCTTCTGATGGCTGGACTTCGACATGCCGATGGCTGGGCCCATCTCGTCCATGGCTTTGTAGGTGACGAGGGTCGGGACGAGGAAGGCGTCGTGTTCGACGAAGCTGGCAACGGTGCTGGGTTTGAGGAGATTGCCGTGCTCGATGCAGCGAAGCCCGAGCGCCAGGGCGTTCTCGATGGCCTCGGCCAGGTATGCGTGTCCGGTGACGTACTTGCCCTGGACGGAGGCTTCTCGCACGGCCACGGCGATCTCTTCGTCGGTGTACTGGATGGAGGAGATGCTGTCGGTGGGAGTGGAGACCCCGCCGGACAGCATCAGCTTCAGGTGAGCGGCGCCGGTGCGCAGGATGTCACGGGAGACCTTTCGGACTTCGTCGGGGCCGTCGGCGATGCGGCTCATGTGGGGGCATCGGCAGCACGACTGTTCGGTGTCGTCGCCCGGCCTTCTGCCGTCCCCGTGACCACCTGTCTGCGACAGCGCCGGGCCGCCGTAGATGAGTCGGGGGCCGGCGATGAGCCCGTCGTCGATCGCTTGCGCCAATGCGAAGTCGGCGCCTGCGGTGTCGCGGACGGTGGTGAACCCTCGCTGCAGCATGTCCTCGAGTGCGCGTGCGGCTTTAGGTACGAGGTAGGACGGCGGCCAGGACTGCAACTTCGGCAGGTCCAGCGATTGGAAGTACACGTGTACGTGGGCGTCGATGAGCCCTGGCATGAGCGTGCGGCCACGTACGTCGATCACGCGGTCCGCGTTCGGCGCGGTGACCTCGCGGGTGGTTCCTACCTCGCGGATGAGGCGGTCCACCACGATGACTGCGCTGTCGGGAGTCATGTCACCGGTGGCCGGATCGAGGACGGTGGCGTTTTCGAAGAGGATTGTCGACACGTATTTCTCCTTGCAGAGGTCTGCCGGAATCGGGCGATGATCAGTGCGTGAGGGGGCGTCCTTTGATGTCCTCTTGGAGGACGCGGCCGGCGGTCTTCTCACCGAACACGACGACGATGAAGACCGCGCACGCCAGACACGCGACCAGGATGAGGAGTACGTTCGTGAACCCCAGGCCCTCGTACAGGTAGCCGATCGCGACGGGCGCAGAGATCGCTCCGAGCCGGCCGATCGCGGAGGCGGCTCCCATGCCGGTGGCGCGGATGGCTGTCGGGTAGAGCTCGGCAGTGTAGGTGTAATACACCGCTGCGGAGCCGTTGACGAATGCGGCGAGGAAGCACACTCCGACGAGGAGCACCACCTGGCTATCAGTCAGGGCCACGGTGAGCGCGGAGCAGGTGGCTCCGGTCGCGTACACCGCGATGAGCCATTTGCGTTCCATCTTGTCGATGAGCCAGGCCGCGATGTAGTAGCCGGGCACCTGGGAGATTGCGGTAGCCGCGGCGAACCAGAGCGATTTCGTGATCGTGAAACCCTTCGCCGCGACGAGCAGGGCCGGCATCCATGCGGAGAACCCGTAGTTCACGCCGGTCAGGATGAACCACAGCGTCCAGAGGATGAGGGTGGTACGAAGCATCGGCCCGGCGAACAGCGCCCCGAGCTGTGCGCCCACGCCGACAGACGTCGTCGGTGTGCCGGCTGCCCGTTCGGTGCCGGTCGCCGGTGAGGCGTCGGGATCGATCTCGCTGTCTCGCTCGATCTCAGTGACGATCGCCTCCGCCTCGGCCGTGCGCCCCTTCGCGAGCAGGAACCGAGGAGACTCAGGCATGCTGCGCCGCCACCACAGCAGGAGCAAGACGGGAAGCGCGCAGATGAACGCGGCGATGCGCCAGCCGGCCTCGGGGTTCGGCGAGATGAGCAGCGGAGCAACGACACCGGCGAGCACATACCCGAAAGAGAGGAAGCCGACGGTGCGGGCGACGAATCGTCCGCGGTACTTAGCCGGTAGGAACTCGGAGATGTACGGGGCGATCAGCGTGGTCTCGGCGCCGATCCCGATGCCCGCGAGCGTGCGCCAGATGAACAGCTCGGTGACGGTTTGCGCGGTGCCCATCATCACGCTGCACGCGCAGAAGATGAGCAGTGCCGTGACCAGGAGCTTCTTGCGTCCGATCCGGTCGGCAAGGATCCCGGACAGCAGCGCGCCGACCAGGTAGCCGATGAAGATGCATGACAGCAGCCAACCGCCAGTGCCTGCGGGGATCTGCCAGATGACGATCAGGGTCGCGAGGGCGTATCCCATCAGGGCCCCGTCGAACGAGTCGAACGTGTAGCCGAGTCCGCCCATGAACATCAGCTTGCGGTGGGGGCGGCCGGGTTTGAGTCTGTCGAGCCGCGTCAGCAGCTCGGTGCCATCTGATCGAGCGGGGGTGGTCGTGGGCTCAGTCATGCTCGGGTCTCCTTGCACAAAATGTTGCGCGGACTGGCGCAATGCAGCGATGTTAGTTGCATCACTTCGGATTGTGCAATACTTGCTGCATGACGAACGCCGCAATGAGCCTGCTCGCGATGACCGTCCCGGAGGGCTGCATCGACGCAGTGGTGGACTACTATCGCGACCAGCGAATTCTCGAGGTTTCTGGCGCGGCATCCGGCTGCCTCCTGGTCGACGACCGCCGCCCGGGCGAGGTCACCGTTGTCGCGTGGTGGCACAACGAGGGCGACTACGCACGATGGGAGAAAGCACCGGAACGGGAAGCCTTCGCCGAGAGGATCGCCGCCATGACCAACGGAGAGGTACGCGCCACCAACCGTGAACTGCGCGTCGTGCACCGCATGTTCGAGATGAAGTAGGGGGAAGAACCTGTGTCGGTCGACTCGTGGCTCGACACTCGAGGTGAAGGCATCACCCTGGCACGCCGTGCGCAACGTGTCGTGCAGACCCTTGCCCGCGCGCCAGAGCTCGCCTCGTACGCATCTGCTCGAGAGATCGCCGAGCTGGCAGATGTGAATGTCTCGACCGTGGTCCGGACGGCGCAGCAGCTCGGTTTCGAGGGCTGGCCCGATCTCCGGGAGCAGCTCAGGGCGACGTACCTGCAATCGGTCGCCGCCAGCGAACCGCGAAACCGATCAGGTTCATCCGATCTCGCGACCGCCACCCTCGAACAGCAAGCCGCCAACGTGTCTGCGGTGATCACCGACGAGAACACCCAAGAGATCCGCGCGATCGCGAAGGCGATTCGTAATTCCCGCAGGACCGTCGTGATCGCGAGCGGCAGCGGCGGGGGGCCCGCTCAGATCCTCGCCTACCTCGTTGGGGCCCAAGGTGCCGACATCCACTTGGCGACAGGAGCGGAGACGGCGCAGGCCGCGCAGGTCGCGCACCTCTCGCAGGACGACTGTCTCATCGTCCTGAACGTATGGAGGCTCACCCGGTCGCTGCGCGACCTAACGATTCTGGGACATGAGAACGGGGCCACCGTGGCAGTCATCACCGACCTACGATCATCCCCGTTGAGTGCGTTCGCAGACCACGTGGTCGCCGCTCCGATCACGAACGTCGATCGAACACCATCCCTGACCGCGATGGTCGCGGTCGTGCAGGCGATCATCTCCGAGTACACAACCCGGGAATCGGCGGCAGTCGCCGGCCGGATCGAAAAGACATGGGACAAGCTTGGTCTGATGTTCGAGCAGTCGTAGCCCGCAGGGCGTGGACTTCCGTCCTTCGTCTGAGAGAGGTCTGCCGTCGTGGTGACAGCCCCCGGCGCCGACGCGACACCGGCCGAGGGACGTCAGGCACACTGCAGGAGTGTCCGACACTCTGCGCAATCTGCTCGCCGCGCCGCCCGATCTCCCGGTCACCGCCGGCTTGGCCGCTCTCGACCAGGCGCTTCGTGCCCGCGGAGTCGCGGTGGTCCACGCACCGCCGGGCACCGGCAAGACGACCTTGGTCCCGCCCGCGGTCGCCGAGGTTGTCGCCGGACGGGTCGTCGTCACGCAGCCCAGCCGCATCGCAGCCCGTGCTGCTGCCCGTCGGCTGGCGCACCTGCTGGGCGAACCGGTTGGCGAGACGGTCGGATACTCCGTACGCGGAGACCGGCGCACCAGTCGGCGTACCCGTGTCGAGATCGTCACGACCGGCCTGCTGCTCCGGCGGATCCAGCACGATCCCGAGCTGGTCGGCGTCGGGGCCGTCGTGCTCGACGAAGTGCACGAGCGCCACCTCGACGCCGACCTGACCCTGGCGCTGCTCATCGACATCCGGGCCCACCTGCGTGAGGACCTGTCCCTGGTGGCGATGTCGGCCACCATCGAGGCCGAACGGACCGCGGCCCTGCTCGGTGGGGTCGACACCGTTCCGGTGATCCGCGTCCCGGGTGCTCTGCACCCGGTCCAAGCGGTCTGGTGCCCGCCGCCTGCGGGGGTACGCCGCACGGACGACCGGGGCATCACCCCGGCCTTCCACGACCATGTCGCAGCGACCGTACGTCGTGCGCTCGTCGAGCACGAGGGTGACGTCCTGGTCTTCGTGCCGGGCGTCGCGGAGGTCGAGGCGACCGTACGTCGCCTTGCCGGAGTGGACGCGAACGTCCACGCCCTGCACGGACGTCTGGCCGGCGCCGAGCAGGATCGTGCGCTCAGCGAAGGCCCGCGTCGACGAGTGATCGTGTCGACCGCTGTCGCCGAGTCGTCGCTGACGGTGCCTGGGGTACGTGTCGTGGTGGATGCCGGGTTCTCGCGTGAGCCGCGCACCGACCACCGTCGCGGACTGGCTTCCCTGGTCACCGTCGCGGTGAGCCGGGCAGCGGCCGAGCAGCGGGCGGGACGGGCCGGACGGCTGGGGCCGGGCGCCGTGCTGCGTTGCTGGTCCGAGGCGGAGCACGCGCACCTGGCCGCTCACCCGGAGCCCGAGATCGCCACCGCCGACCTGACGGCCTTCGCCCTGGAGGTGGCGTGCTGGGGCAGTCACGACCTGGACGACCTGGCGCTGCTCGACCAGCCACCGGCGCATGCTCTGTCGGCAGCGAAGGAGGTGCTCGTGGACCTGGGAGCGATGACCGAGGACGGGACAGCCACCCCGCGAGGACGGCTGATCGCCGGCGTACCGACCGACCCCAGGCTGGCGCGTGCCCTCATCGACGGGGCCGGTCTCGTCGGAACCCGGCGGGCGTCGGAGGTGGTCGCGATGCTGAGCGAGGACACCCGCGCTCCCGGCGGAGACCTGGTTGCTGCGCTCCGGTCGCTGCGCGCTGACCAGCGGGCCGGCGCGTGGCGCAGCCAGGTCACCCGGCTGGCGAAGATCGTGGAGAAGGACGACACCGCCGACGGCCGCAGCGGCGTGTCGGACCACGCCCGGGCAATCACCGATGACGTCGCCGTGGGCCTGGTGGTGGCCCTGGCACATCCGGACCGGATCGCCCGCAAGCGCTCCGGTTCCTCGAGCTACCTGATGGCGTCCGGGACGGGAGCGGCGCTCGATCAGCGTGCCCCGGGGCCCTTGGCCGGTCTGGAGTGGCTCGCGGTCGGCGACGCTGAGCGGCGGGCGGGGCAACGTGAAGCCCGGATCCGAACGGCAGCACCACTGACCGAGGACCTCGCGCTGGAGGCGGCCGGGTCCCTGTGGACCGAGGTGGACGAGGTCACCTGGTCCGGAGGGCGGGTGCTGGCCCGCCGCCGTACGTTGCTGGGCGCCATCGAACTCAGCTCCGCCCCACTCGATGATCCGCCGGCACAGGCCGTGAGCGACGCCATCCGGGAGGCCGTGGCGAGGGAGGGAATCGCTCTCTTCACCTGGTCGGAGGCGGCCACGGCGCTGCGCGCCCGCCTCGACTTCCTGCACCGTGCGCTCGGCGACCCGTGGCCCGATGTGAGCGACGTGGCACTGACGCAGAACCTCCAGTCGTGGCTCGGGCCCCAGCTGGCGCGGGTTCGCTCGGCCCAGGATCTTCGTCGCGTCGACGTGGCTGCCGCGCTGCGGGCGATGGTGCCGTGGCCGCAGGCAGGCAGGCTCGACGATCTGGCTCCCGAGCGAGTGCAGGTTCCCAGCGGGTCGAGCGTGCGGATCGACTACTCCGCCGAACAACCGGTGCTCGCTGTGCGAATCCAAGAGGTCTTCGGCTGGACCGCAGCGCCGGTCCTCGCGGACGGCCGGGTCCCGCTCCTGCTGCACCTGCTCTCCCCCGCGCGACGCCCAGCAGCCGTCACCGCAGACCTGGAGTCCTTCTGGGACAACGGCTACCCCGGCGTTCGTGCTGACCTGCGCGGGCGCTATCCCAAGCACGCCTGGCCGGAGGATCCCCGCAGCGCACCAGCCACCGCGCGTACGAACGATCCCCGCCGCCGAAGATGAGCGACGATTCGACTCGCGTGGAGGATAGCGTCTGAGGGTGGCCAGTTCTCGCCGATCCAGTGCTCGTCGCCGCGGCGGGCGTCCGCGCCGGAGTGGGACGCGAGAACCGAAGCGGCCGTTGCCGGCCGTCGGCCCGGGAGAGCGGCTGTGGGTGCTCGACGTCCCTTACGGCACCCAGGTCGAGGGCGCCACGTGGCACCCGGGAGTCAAGACCCACCTGTACGTCGGCCGCGCTCTGCCGGCGCACCTCGCGCCCTACGCTCCGGGTCCCTACACGCTCGGTCGGTTCATCGAGAACACCCTCAATCCCGACCTTCCGACGCAGAGCCCCGAGCCGACCGACGCACTCGAGCCGCGGCAGATCCAGTACGAGGCTGCTGACGCCATCGCGGCGCGCGCTGCGGCGGGCGGACGACAGTTCCTGCTGGCCGATGAGCCCGGCGTGGGCAAGACGATCTCCGCGGTCCTCGGGGCGACAGCGGTGGGCGACCTTCGCGGTGCGCGACGGGTGCTGGTCGTCGCTGACCGTCCCGCCGCGATCACGATCGGCCACTGGTGCCGCACGATCACGGCGCTGGGCGACGGCGGTCTCGAATGGGTCGTGATCACCTGGGACCGCCTGGAAAAGGTCAAGGACCACGCGTGGGACGTGATCATCGCGGACGAGGCCCACGCGCTGCGACGTACGACGACCAAACGGTGGAAGCTCTGGGCGCGGATCGCGGGCCACGGGTGGCCGCACGACAAGGCACCCTTCGTCATCGCGACGACCGCGACACCCGGACACACGCCGCTCGACCTGCCCTATCTCGCCCCGGCCTATGCGCAGGTCCTCGGCGAGCCGATGCAGGAGTGGACCTCGGCGACCCAGCCCGGCGCTACGTTCGCCACCGCACTCGAGCGCAACGGCGTCGGGGTCGAGCGGGGACGCTACGGCGCAACGTGGACCGCCGACCCGGCGCGGCGCGCCGCGGACCTCAAGCTCGTACGCGGCTGGCTCGAGGACGAGCGGCCGCCCGCGATGCTGCACCGCGCGGCACCGTGGGGGCCGGTGCCGATCTCCGGCATGCCGGTGGCACTCACGCCGTCGGAACGGACCGCGTACGAGGCCGAATGGGGAGAGTTCTGCCGCGAGATGGACATCGCCCGGCGTGGCCGCAATGTCGCGAAAGGGCGGGCAGCGCTGCTGCGCTTCCGGCAGAAGGCCGGGCTGATCCGGGTCGACTCCACGGTCGCCTGGATCGCCCAGCAGGTCGAGGCCGAGCGACAGGTGGCGTGCTCGGTCGAGTTCGTCGCGACCGCCGCCGACCCGATCGCCGACCGGCTGCGTGACTCCGGCCTCGAGGTCGCCACGATCTACGGCCGCGACCGGTTCGACGCAGAGGCCGAGCGGCTCCGGTTCCAGACCGGACAGGCGAAGGTCTGCGTCTTCACCACGGTCGCCTCGATCAGCCTGCACGCCGGCGAGACCCTCGCCGACGGTCGCCGGGCCAGCAGCGAGCCGCGCGTCGGCGTCTTCCACCAGGCCCGCTTCTCGGGTATCGCAGGACGGCAGGTGACCGGCCGCACCCACCGCGACCACCAGCTCTCGCCGTGGCACATCGCGTACGCCGAGGGAACCGTCGAGGAGCAGGTCGGCAGGGTGATGGTCGAGCGGATCGCTGCGGCCTCTGCCACGGTGGGAGGCGACGTCACCGGCCTCACTGCCCTCGCCCAGCTCCTCGGCGCCGACTGGCTTCCCTCCACCACCCTGACCGAGGTCGACGCCTGACCTCTCGGCTCATGCACCGCACACCGGCACCGTGGAGAAACCCAGGCAGAGGTGACGCGGCGGACCCCTAGGAGTAGCGGTGGCTCTTCGCCTCGTGGCCCTCCTCGCGGGTGCAGGTGCGGCCGTTCATCGAACGATGGCCGCACAGCGCCTCGGCGGGCGAAGGCGGAACAGCCGTCTTGGCGGCCTGGTCCTTCGCGGGGCGGACCGCCGGTCTGGTCGGTGTCGAGCCGGCGGTCGACGATTCTGACCTTTCGCGATAGCGGGCCTCCCGCATCGCGCGCATTGCTGCGTCCTTGCTCACTGTGTCATCACCTGACGAACAGTAGGCGTGCGCGCCGACAGTTTCGTCCAGGCGCGGCGGTGAGACCTCCGTGGTCAGTCAGCCTCGCGGCTTCATCTCGCCGCCGAGCGAGCCTGGCATGACCCGTATGAGGTATCAGGCAGGCTGGACGTCGCGGAGGCGCTGCGAGATGACGGTGGTGACACCGTCGCCGCGCATGGTGACGCCGTAGAGGGCGTCGCCGACCTCCATGGTGCGCTTCTGGTGGGTGATGACGAGCAGCTGGGAGGACTCGCGCAGCTCCTCGTAGATCTCCAGGAGCCGGCCGAGGTTGGTGTCGTCGAGGGCGGCCTCGACCTCGTCGAGGATGTAGAACGGTGACGGCCTCGCCTTGAACAAAGACACCAGGAACGCGACGGCGACCAGCGACCGCTCGCCACCGGAGAGCAGCGAGAGCCGCTTGACCTTCTTGCCCGGGGGCCTGGCCTCGACCTCGATGCCGGTCGTGAGCATGTTGTCCGGGTCGGTGAGGACGAGACGGCCCTCACCGCCGGGGAAGAGCCGCGAGAAGACGTGGTCGAAGGCGACGCGTACGTCCTCCCAGGCCTCGGTGAAGACCTGCTCGACGCGGTTGTCGACCTCCTTGACGATGTCGAGGAGGTCCTTGCGGGTCTGCTTGAGGTCCTCGAGCTGCTCGGTGAGGAACTTGTGGCGCTCCTCCATCGCGGCGAACTCCTCCAGCGCCAGCGGGTTCACCTTGCCCAGGGCGCGCAGGTTCTTCTCGGCGATCTTGAGCCGCTTGGCCTGCTCGGCGCGCACATAGGGAATCGGCGCAACCTCGTTGCCGTCCTCGTCGGGGTGCTGCGGGACCAACTGGTCGGGGCCGTAGTCCTTGACGATCGCCTCGGGGTCGAGGCCGAGCTCGTCGAGGATCCGCTCCTCGAGCTGCTCGATGCGCATCCGCTGCTGGGCGCGGGCCATCTCGTCGCGGTGGACGGAGTTGACCAGCTCCTCGAGCTCCTTGCCGAGGTTGCGCAGCAGCGAGCGGCACTCACGCAGCGCCTGCTCGCGCCCGGCCCGGGACTCCTCGATCTCGCTGCGGACCCGGGCAGCCTGCTGCACCGAGACCTCCAGACGTTCCAGCGCGTACGCCACCGCGGTCCCGACCGCTCGCGCGGCCTCGCCCTCGCGACGCATCTGCTCACGGCGGGCGGCCGCCTTGGCACGCTGCTCACGCTCCTGCCGGGCGGCACGGAGCAGCCCCTCGGCACGGCCGGCCAGCGCGCGGGCGCGCTCCTCGGAGGTACGCAGCGCCAACCGCGCATCCATCTCGCGCTGTCGCGCGTCGCGAGCGGCCTGGGCCAGCCCGTCGCGGGCGCTCACGTCGGGCTCGTCCTCGGGCTCCTCCTCGGCCATCGCGAGCCGCTCCTCGAGCTCGGCGAGCCCGGCGACGGCGTTCTCGCGCGCCTCCTGCGCCTGCTCGACGGCGGCCAGCAGCCGCTCGGCCTCGCCGCGCGCCGCGCGGGCCTGGGCACCGAACTGGCCGAGCTCCTCGGCCACCGCGGCCAGGGTCGCGTCGGACTCGTGCAGCTTGGCCAGCGCGACGTCGACCCGCTTCTGGGCAGCCAGCCGCTCGGACTCCAGACGGGAGGTCTCGAAGGTGGCCCGCTCGGAGACCGCATGGGCCTCGGCCAACTGGGCGGTGGCCTCGTCGACGGCGGCCTGCACCTCGAGCAGGCTGGGCACGCTGGAGGAGCCACCGGCCGCGAAGTGGGCGCCGATCAGGTCGCCCTCGCGGGTGACCGCGGTGATCCCGGGCTCGGCGGCCACGAGCGTCTGAGCCATGGCGAGGTCCTCGACGACCGCAACCTTGTCGAGCAGCCGCGCCACCGCAGGCCGCAGCACCGGCTGGCACTCGACCACGTCCAACGCGTACTCGGCACCGGCAGGAAGCGACGGCCAGCCGCCGGTCTCCTCGGGCGATCCGCCCAGGAGCAGCCCGGCCCGGCCGAGATCCTCGGTCTTGAGATGCTCGATCGCCCCGACGGCACGCTCGCCGGACTCGACGACGACCGCGTCCGACGCGGTCCCGAGCGCCGCTGCGACGGCGGCCTCGTAGCCGGAGCGCACCGCGAGCAGCGAGGCGACCGAACCCAGCACACCGGGGAGGTCGGAGCCGAGCAGCGCGCCGGCACCGTCCTTGCGGTTCAGCCCCATCTCCAGAGCTTCCTTGCGGGCCGCCAGCGTCGAGCGGTCCCGGTCGGCCTGTGAGGCCTCGGCCTGCAGCTTGCTGAGTCGCTCCTCGATGTCCTCGAGCGCGGCAGCAGCGGCCTCGTGCTCGGCGTCGAGGCCCTCCTCCCCCGCGTCCAGCCCGGCGACCTTCGTCTCCAGGGCGGTGAAGTCGCGCTGGGCCCGCTCGGCGCGCGCCAGCGCCTCCTCACGAGCAGCGGACAGCCGCCCGACCTCTTCGTCAGCACCCGCCGCACGCGATCGCAGGGCATTGACCTGACCGGCCAGCCGGGCAAGCCCCTCACGACGGTCGGCCGCGGCACGCTCGAGCCCCTTGACCCGGCGCTCCTCCTCGGCCGCGGCATCCTCGGCGGCCTTGCGGGCCTCGACCGCCTCCTCGAGGGAGTAGCGAAGCTCCTCGACCTCGGCGTCCGCGGTCTCCTCCTGCTCGCGGGCAACCTCGGCCTGGGCCTCGAGCTCCTCGGGGTCGCGCCCCTGACGCACTTCCAGGTCCTCGGAGCCGGCCGCGTTGCGGACCCGCTCAGAAGCCAGCGACTGGGTGCCTCGCAGCCGCTCGCGCAGCGAGTTCAGCGCGAACCAGGTCTCCTGCGCGGCGGCCAGCGCCGGCAGGTCCTCGCGCAGCGCCGCCTCGAGAACGGCCTCCTGCTCGCGTCCCTCCGCGATGGTCTCCTCGACCTCGGCACGACGGGCCAGCAGCGCACCCTCGTCGGCGAGCTCCTTGTCGAGCTCGGTCTTCGCGGTGACCAGGTCGTCGGCGTAGATGCGGGCTTTGGCGTCGCGTACGTCCATCTGCACCGTCTGCGCCTGCCGGGCGACCTCAGCCTGGCGGCCGAGCGGCTTGAGCTGCCGGCGGATCTCGACGAGCAGGTCCTGGAGCCGGTCCAGGTTGACCTGCGTGGAGTCGAGCTTGCGCAGCGCCTTCTCCTTGCGCTTGCGGTGCTTGAGGACGCCGGCGGCCTCCTCGATGAAGCCGCGGCGGTCCTCGGGGGTCGCGCGCAGGATCGTGTCGAGCTGGCCCTGGCCGACGATGACGTGCATCTCGCGGCCGATGCCGGAGTCCGACAGCAGGTCCTGGACGTCGAGCAGCCGGCAAGGGCTGCCGTTGATCGCGTACTCCGAGCCGCCGTTGCGGAACATCGTGCGGGAGATGGTGACCTCGGCATACTCGATCGGCAGCGCGCCGTCGGTGTTGTCGATCGTCAGCGAGACCTCGGCGCGGCCCAGCGGAGCGCGGCCGGCCGTGCCGGCGAAGATGACGTCCTCCATCTTGCCGCCGCGCAGGCTCTTGGCGCCCTGCTCACCCATGACCCAGGCGAGCGCGTCGACGACGTTGGACTTGCCCGAGCCGTTGGGCCCGACGATGCAGGTGATGCCCGGTTCGAGCTCGAGAGTCGTCGCGGAGGCGAACGACTTGAAACCCTTCAGCGTCAGACGCTTGAGGTACATCGGCTTCTCCCCCGGCTCAGGATCACGTGGTCATACACGATTCGCAACACATCAGCGTGGCTGAGGTGAGTCAGCAAATCTAATCGTCGCTGCTCAGGGGAACCCCAGCGGGTCGAGGATAACCCGCCGGGGTTGTCGATCTGGGGACCTCGAGGTCGAGACGCGGGGCGGTCAGAGCCCCAGCGCCTGCTTCACCTCGGCCCGCAGCTCCCGCAGGTGAGCGTCCGCAGCCGTACGCAGGCCGGCGACGTCGTCGGTGGCCGGGACCACCCGGTCGGCGAACCGCTCGGCCAGGTCGGCGGCGGCGAAGTCGGAGACGTTGGCACCCAGGCCGATCCGCTTCATGAAGTTGCGGTTCTTGTTGGTCGGGATCATCACGATCGACGGCACCCCGTACATCGTGGCCACCACCGACCCGTGGAACTTCATGCTCGCGAACGCGGTGCACTCACCGATGGAGCGGGTGAGCTCGTCGAGCGACTCCGTGTAGACGACCTCCTTGCCCGGGATGTCGAGGTCGTCGGCGTTCGCCATGTCCCGGCGTCCCACGTCCATGGTGCCGAGGATGAGATGGCGTACGCGCCAGCCGTCCGCCATCGCCTTGCCGGCCATCTCCTCGACGCGGGAGTAGTCGTCGGGCTCGTCCAGGTTGGGGCGGAACCGGGTGACCACGCCGAGGATCGGCGCTCCCTCCGGCTTCTCCGCGGGTGGCAGCTCCAGCGAGCAGACCATGTCGGGGGCGACCAAGATGTCGAGGTCGGCCGAGATGTTCGCCAGGATCCAGTCGGCGGTCGGCTGGTCGCGTACGCCGATGAACCTCACGTTCGGGTGCTCGAGGAACCTCTTGTGCTTCTCGATGATGCCGGGCTTGATCTGGGTGTTGCGGTAGATCGGCACACCGATCCCGACCACGAAGACAGGCTTGGCCAGCATCTTGTGGTTGAAGTAACGAGGGTCCGCCTGCCACGGCTGCAGGATGTCGCCGCCGCCGATGAGGATGGCGTCGACCTCGTCCACGATCTCGGCCAGCGGCCGGTCGTAGTAAGGCTTGGTCATGTTGTCGGCGAGCACCCGCAGCTCGAACTCGTCGCCGAAGTACTGCTCATAGACCGACAAGAAGAGCTCGTCGCCGTAGTTGCCGGCGCCGAAGAAGCCGGCGAGCCCGATGACCGGCTTGCGACCGCGCCGTACGCGGCGGGCCAGCGCGTCCTTGACCTGCTGCTTGAGCGGGCCGGGCAGGCGACGGGCCGCCGCCCGGACGACCGGGTTGCGGCGCAGCGTCGAGCGGGAAGAATCAGGCATCGAGGAAGCCCTCCAGATCATCGTCCAAGATTGTCTGTACGTGCGTGCCGTAGGCCGTCTCCTCGGCAGCCGCCGCGCACTCCTTGCCGAACAGCGGAGACATCAGCAGCGTCCGCAGCGCACGGAAGAGCCCCCGCTGGCGTGACCGGTTGTTCACGAAACCGAGCGTGCGCTGCATGTTCATCACCTTGAGGAAGCGGTGCAGCAACACCTCCGTGACCACCCGGATGCGTACGTCCTCATCGACCTCTGCCGCGGAGAGCTCGAGCAGGCTGTGCTCGAGGAAGCGGATCCCGTCGGCGACCCGGTGGTGCGCGAAGTAGCCGTGCGTGTGGTCGCGCCGTGACAGATGGCCGTCCTCCTTCGCGGCGTCGATGTCCCCGTGGCCGCTGAAGTGGTAGTAGTCGTGGCCGCCGACGTAGGCCAGCTGCTTGGCGTGGGCCAGGAACGAGAAGGTGAACTGGAAGTCCTCGAAGACCGTCATCGACTCGTCGAAACGCAGCCCCAGCTCGTTCACCGTGCTCGTTCGGAAGATGCGTTTGCACGACAGCGAGGTCGCCGCCCTCAGGAGATCCACCTCCTCGAAGTCGGTGGCGATCGTGAGCTCCCTGGCCCGTCCCGCCTCCGAGACGTTGTTGACGGCGACGTAGTCGAGCTCGGGTCGTTCGTCCAGGATGCCCAGCAGCCGCTCGACCGATCCACGACCGACGTAGTCGTCGGAGTCGACGAAGAAGACGTGGCTCGTCTCGACGTGGTCGAGCGCGGTGTTGCGAGGCGTGCTCGCTCCGCCGGTGTGCCGCGGCAGACGTACGACTTCGAGCCGATCCGACGAGAACCGCTTCCGCAGCGCGTCGAGCGTGTCCACGGCGGCCGGCGAGGTCGACAGGTCGTCGGCCACGACCACCCGGACACGACCCTCGAGATCGGGACGGTCGGCGACGTCGAGCAGCACCGACTCGACGCACCGCTGGAGCAGCTCTGACCGGTTGAAGGTCGGGATCGCGATGGTGAGCGAGGAGACCGGCATGGCCCTCCCCGGGCTGGGTTCGCCAGGGCTGGGTTCGGGCGCGTGGCGCCGCAACCAGGACATCTCAGGCCCCACGCGTCCTGCGCGCGGCCCGGCCGAGCTCACGGCGTACGACCGTACGCAGCCGGATGTTCTCCAGCTCGGCCACCCGCGCCTCGGCCTCCTCGGCCCGCTTGGCCTGGTTGGCGGCGCGCCGGCGTGCCTTCTGCAGACGCTCCTCGGTGATCGGGCCGTCCTCACGGCGGATCTTCTCGACCGGCTCGGCCGTGCGGAGATCCACGAACCCGAGCCCGGCGTTGGAGCGCCACTCGACACCCCAGGCCGCCTCCAGCGCCTCGGTCTCGGTCACCGTCGAGCCCACGTATCGGTGGGCGCGCGCGAGCGCGGCCGAGGACGTGACCCGGACGGCTTCGTCGGTGTGGGAGTCGGCCGGTGCGAAGTAGCTGACCCGGCCGAGGTCCTCGCCGTAGACGGAGCGCATGATCTTCTCCACGCCCCTCGAGCCGATGCCCACGGTGGCCGGGACGTCGAGCCGGTAGGGCGAGGGGAAGACGTCGTCGGGGTCGTCCTCCACCATCCGAACCCGCCCCTCGCAGCGATACCACTCCTGCAGCAGGTGCAGCTCGACGGCGGGATCGGCGAGCACACGACGGCGGCCCGTCTCCAGCGCGGACCAGGGACCGACGAGCACCACCTCGAGATCGGTCTCGGTCTGGTTGAGCAGCATGTCTACGCAGCGTCGGGCGAGCTCCGCGGTCCCGACGTCCACCTTCACCACGGCGGTGACGTAGGGCACCTCCCACTGCCGGTTGTTCGCCGAGCGCCGGTAGCGCGGGATGGGCATCTTCTGGGCGAAGTGGACGTCGTTGAAGTGCGCGACCTCGCGCCCCTTGTCCTGCACCGTCGCGCGGCCGAGATGGTAGGTCTGCGCCGAGCTTGCCGGGATGAAGACGGCGCCCCGCTGCCAGATCTGGTAGGCGATCTCGGTGTCGTCTCCGAGCTTGAGCTCGGGCCGCTGTCCGTATGTCCTGGCGTAGACCGACCGGGTCACGGTCGCGCACGCGCCCATGTGGGTGGAGTAGTTGCGGCCGCCGGACGAGTTCAGGTCGTCGGTCTCCGCGAAGACGTCCAGGGACCAGTGGCGGTGCAACGTGGCGAGGTCGTGGTGCTTGCGGATCTCGTCGCTGCGTACCTCCTCGAACACCTGCTCCGGGGTGAAGTCCCACTCCTCGACGAAGCCCTTGTGGCCGATGGTGGCCGCCTCCGGGATGAAGTGCGCCCACTTGGCGTGCTCGCGCACGTTGTCGGAGAAGAGGATCATGTCCGAGTCGACCCAGTAGATGATGTCACCGTCGGATGCCTCGATACCGATGTGCAGGCCGTTGGAGCGCCCCCACCCCTCCCCGGCCGCCTCGTCGACCCTGATCAGGCGGGTGTTCTTCGGGGCGTACTTCCCGATCTCCACGGCAGGCTCGCTGCCGTCGTCGATCACGATGACCTCGAGCAGGTCCTCGGGATAGTCCTGTGCGGCCAGCGACGCCAGGGTCAGATCGAGGGTCTTGCTGTTGAAGGCGGGGGTCACGACCGAGACCTTCAGCGTCGGTTCCCAGCCTTCGGGGACGGTGCCGTCGAAGACGTCGCGCCACTGGTTCTTGTAGACGACCTGGGTGAGCTCGGGATTGACCGTGAACTGCTTGGGCATGGGGTTCCTTCTGGATCTGGCAAGACTCTGGTGATGCGCTGGTGCGGCGGCAGGCTCGGGCTCAGCCGTCGACGATCTCCGACATGAACCGGGGCCACTGCTCGAAGGCCCCGGCGACGAGGCTCGACTCGTCCCGCTTCCAGGTGTGGCCGTCGGCGTGCCGGATGTAGACGTAGCCGAGGCTGGTCGTGCGATAGCCGATGCCGCCGGCGTTCCCGACCCGGATGAGCACCGAGCGGTCGGTCGAGTTCGGCGTCGGGCGCCAGCCGCCGACCTCGTTGAGCATGGCGGTGGAGAGCATCATCGCGCCGCCGGCGAGCTGGTAGTGGTACGCCTCCGTGGTGAACGTCCGATGCACCGTGTGGCCGAGGGCCTCCAGGTAGAGATACTCGGTCGTCTTCCCGACCATGTCGGCGCTGGAGTAGAGATAGGCGAGGACCAGATCGCCGATGACCTGCGGACCGTAGACGTCGTCGTCGTCGATCTTCACGATCAGGTCGCCCGAGGCGTGCCGGGCCGCATCAGCGAGCACCGCACCGAACGGGGTGGCGCGGTCGTGGAGCAGAACGGTCGCATCGGCCGCCTTGATCGCGTCCTCGAGCTCGCCCGGGAGCGGTGCCTCGGCTCCGTGCACCGCCACGATGATCTCGAGGTGCGGATACCGCTGTGCCGCGAGCGCCTCGACCACCGCGCTGACCCGGTCCGGCCGCATCGTGGAGAGCACGGCGCTCACCTTCGGCAGCAGCCGGCGACCTCGATCCTCGGCGTACCCGGCGAGCTCGAAGAACCCGCCGAAGCGCTCCATCGCCTCACGACGCTGACCCACCGAACGCAGCTCGCGCACCAGCCCGAGTGCCGGTCGGTACGGCTGCCGCATCAGGTCTGCGAGGGTGTCGCCCAGCATCTCGTCCGCGAGCTCGAGCCCGGAGGGCATCGAGTGCAGGATGGCACCGCTGGCCGCGATCTCCGCCAGGCGGCGATGAGCCGTCCGCTCGTCGTCCACAGCAGTCACGGCAGTCAGCGCGGTCAGCCCGGACAGGTCGATCGACTCCACGTGTCGAAGCCGCGCGATCTCCTGACGGGTGAACGGCGCCGCCAGCGGGTGCACCATCTCGTCGAGCTCCTCGGCCGACCCCGCTGTCGGGTGCAGACGGAGCTGGTCCCCCTCGATCGTCAGCGCGAGCCATCCCTCCGGCTCGTCGAACCCCTGGAGCCGCCCGATCGGGTTGTGCACGTGCAGGTCGACGACGGGCCGCGGGCTGCGTTCGCTGATCGAGAGATGTCCGTACGCATCCACGAGCACCGGCGTACGGAACACCGTCTCGCGAGCGTCCTCGGCGATCTCAACGAGCTCGTCGAACCGCTCGGGCGAGGAGACCAGACCCAGGTCGGCCGAGCTCAGTCCGACCCCCTGGAGCTGGTCGACGGGCAGCTCGGGGATCCCCGGTGCCGTACGCGTCGGCAGCAGCGCCAGCGCGGCCGCATCGACGGCGTCGGTGCCGAGCTGGACGTGGCCGAAGCCATGGTGGCCGCGGTCCACGGCGAACAGCGGATAGACGGCGCGGGCGACCAGGGCGAGCGACGTCTCGTCCCTCAGCTCGATGTCGCACCAGGAGGCGCCTACCGATCTCGCCGGATAGCGCACCATCTGGCGCAGGACGCCGGGCAGCCAGCCGAGCCGGCCGTTCCAGCGTCGGTGCGGCCACTCCCAGCGGCGCACCTTCAGGGACAGCCTCGAGACCGTGATCGACGGGTCCGCGATGGTGAGCGCCCGGATCTGGTCGACGTCCTCGACCACGATCTTCACGAATCCACCGGGCCGGGGCAGACCGGCGACGAACGCGCCGACCTCGGCAGCGCTCGCGAGCACGGTCTCCTCGGGCGGTGCCGCGATGGGGGCATCGGGGTTGATCGGTTGGCTCGTCACCGTGGACTGCACAGCTCTCCTAGGTCGATTCTTGAACAGCATCGATCAGCCCTCGACCACTCGGTCGATCGCGTCTTCGAGCTGCAGGGCGAGGCTGCGTACGAAGGTCCCGGACAGGTGGTGGAGGTCGTAGTGGACGATGACGCCGCCGACCACGACCCGGCAGACGTCCTGAGGGCAGACGTAGGGGGTGGGGTCGAAGACCTCTACCCGCTCATCGTCCAGCCGGCGAGCCGCGTCGGCCTGCTCGACCGTGACCGCGCGTTCGGCGAGCGGGGCATCGCAGGCCGCCAGGTCGTCCTCGTGCAGCGCTGCGCACTCGGGGTCGGTCGGGTCGCCTTCGTAGCCCGATCGCGGCGCATCCTGCACCACCAGCACCGGCCTGCCGGCCTCGCTCCAGCTGCGCAGGACCCGCTCGTAGGCATCGGTCACGGCCTGCTCCATCTTCGGCTCGGGCACGTTCAGGAGCGGCTGCAACGATCGGTTCCCGGTGATGATCAGGTCGTAGTCGCCGTCCCGGGCCTCTGCGATCGCCCATCGGTTCCACTCGAAGCAGTTGCGGGTGCGCTTGTCCTCGAAGTCGATCCGCCGGTCGACGGTGTAGCAGTTCTCGATCAGGTAGGTGGAGATCCGCCAGCCGTTCTTCTCGGCGAGGTCCGCCAACGCCGGGAGCCACATGTCGGCGTGCGAGTTCCCCACCAGGGCGATGTCGAGCACCTGCCCGCTGCGCACCCCGTAGGTGCAGACCTCGCGATCGACGTAGCTGCCGCTCACCATGCAGCCGTCCTCGCCCGCCGGGCTTGCGTCCTTGGCAGCGAAGGCGGGCGTGGTGAAGAGCTCGTCGCCGTGCACCGCCCCACAAGCCGGGTCGACGAGAACCTGGGCGCCGAAGCAGGGGTCGCCGACGGCCGCCGACGGCCCGCGCGACGCTTCCTGCGTACGCCACTCCAGACCGCCCCCGAGGGCCGCGATCACGAGCGCGCCACCGAGAGCGAAGACGAAGCTGCGACGAAGCGGCACCCCGAGCGGACGGCTGCCGCGCAGCCTGTCCTCGACGAGGACCTTCGTCGCCCAGGCGAGGGCGACGACGACCGCGACCGCCGCGATCTTGACTGGCCAGGCGGCCGGGTGGCCGAGGGCGTACGGGACGAGGACGACGAACGGCCAGTGCCACAGGTAGACCGAGTAGGAGATGTCCCCGATCCACTGCACCGGTCCGAGGCTCAGCAGCCGGTGCGGCGAGCCGAACCCGGGTCCGGCGGCGGCCAGGATCACCAGCGCGGTCGCGGTGACCGGCAGCAGCGCGGCCGTGCCGGGAAAGACCGTCGCATCGTCGAAGACGAAGGCCGCATACAGGATCCCCGCCAGTCCGACCCAGGTCAGCAGGGCGCGTAGCGTACGACCGCTTCCACCGGAGCCGGAGCCGGGCAGCCCGAGAACGACCAGCGCGGCGATGCCGCCGACGCCGAGCTCCCAGAACCGGGTCCAGGAGAGGAAGTACGCCGCGTCGTTGGTCGAGGTCAGGAGCGCCGAGCACGCGAAGGACGCCACGGTCACCGCGACGATCACGCACGCCACCCCGGGCAGGACCCGACCGCCACGGCGCCGGACAAAGGCCCCGGCGAGAAGGATCATGACGGGCCAGACGAGGTAGAACTGCTCCTCGACCGACAGCGACCAGTAGTGCTGGACGGCCGTCGGGACGTTGTCGGCGGCCATGTAGTCCACCGCCTCGGCGGCGAGCGACCAGTTCTGGACGTAGAACGCTGAGGCCACCGCCTGGGTCGCGGTGTCGTGCCACAGCGTCGCGGGAGCGATCAGCCAGGTGGCGAGGAGGGAGGCGGCCAGCACGAGCAGCGCGGCCGGGAGGAGCCGCCGGATCCGGCGGCCCCAGAAGACTCCGAGGTCGCGGAGGGTCCGGGGTTGATGCTGGAGCAGGTGCGTGGTGATCAGGAAGCCGGAGATCACGAAGAACACGTCGACACCGACGTATCCGCCGGTCAGTCGCTTCGGCCAGAAGTGGTAGCCGACGACCAGCAGGACCGCGAGCGCGCGCATCGCCTGGATGTCGGCGCGAACCTGGCGACTCGCAGGTGCCGCGTCGGTTGCCGATATCGGCTGCGGGGTGGTCGCTGCCGGACTCGGCGAGACCGTGGGCGCGGTCATCGGTCAGCTTTCCGGGCGTACAGAAGCCGATGCGTACGCGACGAGGACAACGTTGAGCTCCTGTGGGGGATCACGAGTGGGGGCACTACTGCAGGCAGTAGGACCGCGCGAGCCTAACCACGTCCGGTGCCGCCCGGCCTCCATGAGTCGACGCGGAGGTGAACAGCAGACAGCAACTTCGTACGCCTCCGAAAAAGGTCGAAACCGACCCTGTTCAACAGAGTCGGTTCCCCCTGAACGAGGCACCCCTTGAACGAAGCAAGGGGCTCTCGCCCGTGGTGTTGCAGAGTTGCCCGCAGGTCAGGCGGGCTGCATCTCCTGCATCGAGGTGTCGAGGTCAGCGGTGTGGGCCGCGACCAACGCATCGTTCTCCGTCTTCAGAGAGAGAACGAGATCCTCGAGCTCACGCACACGTGCACGCAACCGAGCATTCTCGGCGGTGAGGTGGGCGGGAGTCCGCAGGTCGCTGCTCATGTAACCGATCAGCGCCTTCGCCATGAATACGTTTCCTTCGTTGGAATCACTAGAAGTCCCCGCGATACCGGGCCGTCTACAAGAGTGACACCGTTATCGACAAGCGTCAACGTCGCGCGTCCAAAGCCGGGACCTCCGACCGTACGAACGGGTCGATCTCACGCCAGAGTTGAGTGGGTCGCGCTCAACTTCGGCGGCGGCGCTCACGCAGCTGCATGAGCTCCTTCTTCTCCTTGGCGGTCAGCGAGTCGGCTCCTTCGGCGTGGATCTTGTCGAGGAGCTCATCCATCCGCTGCTCGTCCTTCGAGACGGTCGAGGACTCCCACGGGCCGGTGACCACGGTCGGGCCCGACTTGCGCTTCTTGGCCTTGGCGGGCTTGGCCGCCTTCGGCTGGCCGGGTCCGGCGACCTGCGGGATCCAGGCGAACCGTTCCAGCAGCCCGAACTGGCGCGCGACGAACGCGTTGACGAACAGGCCGACGACGAAGACGAGCAGCATCACCCAGCTGCGGTAGCCGAGATACTGGATCAGCTGGATGCCGACCAGGATCACGCCGAAGAGCCAGGCCGGGATGTTGAACATGAACATCCGGTCGGGCCACTGAGCGATCCACAGCAGCACCACCATCATCTCCAGCATCCCCAGGCCGGCGAGGATGTAGGTGGGGTCCAGCACCGCACCGAAGAAGACGGTCAGGAACGAGAGCACCGCGGTGAAGGCCACCAGCATCCAGGCGAACCGGACCCGGCCGAGCTCGTTGCGCTCGAGCTCGGACCCGAAGTACCAGAAGAAGAAGATCGCCAGGACGTCGAAGATGCTGAACTGCGGGTAGGCGAACGGCCAGGTGACCAGCGTCCACAACTTGAGGTCGGCGAGGTTGGGCTGGATCAGGGCGAGCCCGGTGAGCACACCCTCGCCGCCCAGCACCGCGAAGAGCACCAGCCCGACGATGCTCCCGAAGACCACGAGCCACGTCGTGGTCACCCCCAGGGAACCGATGTGGAACCAAGGCTCGTGGGGGTAACGACCACCTGGGGTCAACCGGAAACGTTCTCTCACGGGGCCGAGCCTATCCACGCATTGGTAGTCGCGTCAGCGCGGGACACGGATTGGAGCCATTGCCGTGTGCCGCGTATTGATGCGCGAATACTCGCGATCACCGACAAGATAGTATCTTCTGATGATACTATCTTATCATGGCACTATTCGTCGGGCGCTCACGAGAAACGGCCCATCTCGACAGCCGCTTGCAGCGCGTCAGCAGATCTGGAGACGGCCTTGCACTACTCGTACGCGGGCGCCGCCAGGTCGGCAAATCGACCCTGGTCAGCCACTGGTTGGACGACCTGGATCTGCCATCCCTCTTCTTCACCGCGTCCCGGCGGTCGCGACAGGAGGAGCTGCGTCTCTTCGCCAGCCAGACATCCCGCTCCACGCTTCCAGGCGCCGAGCTGTTCGCCGACGTCGAGTTCGACACCTGGGACGCCGCGCTACGACTGCTGGGATCCGTGCTGCCTGACCATCCGAGCGTCGTCGTCATCGACGAGCTGCCATACATGATCGCCGGCGACGACGGGTTCGAAGGCACACTCCAGACGCTCTGGGACCGAGTACTTTCGCGCAAGCCGGTTCTGCTCATCCTCATCGGCTCGGATCTGTCGATGATGGAGGCGCTGGATGACTACGACCGCCCCTTCTACGGGCGGTCGCAGACGATGGTCGTCAATCCCTTGGATCCCGCCGCTGTCGGCAACTACCTCGGCACGAACGGCGCCGACACGCTCGACGCCTACCTGGTCACCGGCGGCATGCCGGCACTGTGCGCCGAATGGCGAGCGGACCGCGACCTCTGGACCTACCTCGAAGACGCACTCTGGGACCCGTTCTCCGTCCTTACGACCCAGGCTCGCCGAATCCTGGCGGCAGAGTTTCCGGAGGACGTACAAGCCCGGTCTGTTCTCACCGCCATCGGCTCGGGCGAGCGTACGAACGCAAACATCCAGCAGGCGGCCGGTCTTCCCAGCCCGCGGGTCGCGCGGGCGCTCGGGGTGCTGCGCGACGGCAAGCGGGTCATCGCCAGCGAGTATCCGATCTCGATGACCGGCGAAGGAGCGAAGTCGCCCCGCCACCGAGTCGATGACGCATACCTGCGTTTCTGGCTGCGTTTCATCGAGCCTCGCCTCGGGGATATCGAGCGCCAGCGCGGCGACCTGGCCGTCGACTACGTCAAGGCCGGCTGGAACCAGTGGGTCGGGAACGCGATCGAGCCCGTCGTACGCGACTCGCTCAATCTCCTTGCCGGGCGAGTAGACCTTCCTGGTCTGCCCGGTTCGAGGGGCACCGTCGTCGGCTCCTACTGGAACAGGAGCAACAACCCGCAGATAGACCTCGTCGTCGCCGACAAGGAGCCCAGGGCCACGCGTATCCATGCCGTCGGATCGGTCAAGTGGCGCACCGGAAAGCTGTTCGACCGCCACGATCTTCACGAGCTGGAGGCCCATCGGAGCCATGTCACGCCGGGCGACGCACGTCTCCTCGCCGTGTCGCGTTCCGGATTCGACGAGTGGACAGGCCAAGCGCTCGACTCAGCGCTGGGCCCGGAAGAGATCCTTGCTGCCTGGGACTGAGCGCCTTCCGTGTCTGCTCAGGCCGGGCTTGGCTCGGAGTTGATGCTGCCGAAGGGGCCGTAGGTCTCCTCGCTGACCCGTGCGGCTTGGTCGATGTAGCGCGCCAACGCGTCACGGGAGCGGGTCAGGTTGTCGAGCCGGTCCTCGAGGACCCCCATCCGTGCGCGCATGGCCGCGACCAGTTCGGGGCAGCCGATCAGTTCAGGAGCCTCCCCCGTGGCGCATGGCAGCAGGTAGGCGATGTCCGCGGTCGACAGCCCGGCCGAGCTCCCCGATGTGCACCGCTTCGGCCCGGCCGATGGCCCGCCGGCAGGGACGGGTATGGACGTCGCGGTGATCGAGCGAGGTCAGGTCAGCAAGATCTACGGGTTCTTCAGCTAGGCAGACTTCGGGCTCTTGATCGCTCGCGGGGCGGGCTGGCACCTGGGGCAGAAGTAGGAGGAACGGTTCATGAAGGCGACGCGGCGCATCGGGGCGCCGCACCGGTCGCAGGGCTCACCCTCGCGTCCGTACGCAGCCAGCGACCGGTCGAAGTAGCCCGACTCGCCGTTCACGTTGACATAGAGCGCGTCGAAGGAGGTGCCGCCCTGGGCGAGCGCCTCGGTCATCACGTCGCGTACGTGGCCCAGCAGCTCGCGCACCTTCGGGCCGGTCAGCCGGTCCCCCGGGCGTTCGCCGTGGATCTTCGCGCGCCACAAGGCCTCGTCGGCGTAGATGTTGCCCACCCCGCTGATCACCGTCTGGTTGAGCAGGATCCGCTTGATCCCGCTGGCCGATCTCCGGACCCGCCGCACGACCGCCTCGGTGTCGAACGCCTCCTCGAGCGGGTCGGGGGCGATGTGGGCGATCTCGGACGGGAGCTCGGCTCCCCCGGGGCTGATCGAGAGGCCGCCGAACATGCGCTGGTCGACGAAGCGGAGCTCGCGGCCCTCCGCGGCGCCGTCGAGACGGATCCGCACCCGCAGGTGGCGCTCGTCGGGCGAGGCGGGCGGTTGGACGAGCATCTGGCCGCTCATGCCCAGGTGTGCCATCAGGGCGTCGCCGGAATCGAGCGGCAGCCACAGATACTTGCCCCGGCGCCGGGCGCCGGTGATCGCTCGACCGGCCAGTTCCTCGGCGAAGGCCGAGGGGCCGGCGAGATGGCGGCGTACGGGCCTGGGGTGCAGGACCTCGACGGCCACGATCCTCGCGCCGACGACGTGGCGCTCGAGGCCGGCGCGGACGACCTCGACCTCGGGGAGCTCAGGCAACTAGTGACCTGCAGCCTTCAGGCGGAGGTGGTGGAAGCGGCCTGGATCTCGCCGTAGGCCGTCTCCGCGGCGGCCTGCTCGGCCTCCTTCTTGGAGCGGCCGACGCCGTTGCCGTAGAGCTGCTCGCCGACCCGGACCTTCGCGGTGAAGGTCTTCATGTGGTCGGGGCCCTCGTCGGTGATGACGTATTCGGGCACACCGAGAGCCCGCTCGGCGGCGAGCTCCTGCAGCGAGGTCTTCCAGTCGAGCCCGGCACCGAGGTCGGAGGCCGCCTCGATGAGGGGGTCGAAGAGCCGGTGGACGAGGACGGTGGAGACCTCGATGCCACCGGAGAGGTGGACCGCTCCGATCACCGCCTCGACGGTGTCAGAGACGATCGACGCCTTCTCGCGCCCACCGGTGGCCTCCTCGCCACGGCCCAGCTTGATGTGCTGGCCGAGGCCGATGGCCTGACCGACCTCGGCCAAGGCGCGGGCGTTCACAACCGCAGCCCGCAGCTTGGCCAGCTTGCCCTCGGGCAGGTCGGGGTGGGTGCGGTAGAGGGTCTCGGTGACCACGACGCCGAGCACCGAGTCGCCCAAGAACTCCAGGCGCTCGTTGGTGGGCAGGCCACCGTTCTCGTAGGCGTAGGACCGGTGAGTGAGCGAACGCTCAAGCAGCTCGGGGTCCAGAATCGGATCCCCGAGCGCTTTGCGAAGCTCTGCGTAGTTGGTCAGGAGACTAACCGCGTGTCAGATCAGAGGACCTGGCGACGCTCGGCGCGAGCGCCGTACTGGCCGCACTCGCCGCACGCACGGTGCGGGATGTGCTTGGCGCCGCAGGCGGGGTTCGCGCACGTCACCAGGGTCGGCGCAACGGCCTTCCAGGCCGAGCGGCGGTGACGGGTGTTGCTGCGCGACATCTTCCGCTTCGGGACAGCCACTGTTTTCTCCTCTTATTCGGCCGGTCGGATCTCGACCGGCTACTGAAGCCTAATTATCTGGCGAACTCTAGTTGCTGGGGTCATCTTTGAGCGAAGCCAGCCCCGCCCAGCGCGGGTCGACCTTCTCGCCGTGGTTGTGCCCGGGCTCGTCCGCGAGCCGCGCCCCACAGTCGGGGCACAGTCCCGGACAGTCGTCCTGGCACATCGGCTGGAACGGCAGTGCGAGCACCACCGCATCCCTGAGCACCGGCTCGAGGTCGATCAGATCACCCTCGGTCCGGCTGGTCTCGTCGTCCTCGTCAGGCGCCTGGCCGTCACGAGAGTCGTTGTAGACGTACAACTCCTGGATGTCGACCTCGGCTTCGTCCTCGATCTTCTCCAGGCACCGCACGCACTCGCCGTCGAGGTCGACCAGAGCCGTCCCCGTGACCAGAACACCCTCCATGACCGCCTCGAGACGCAGGTCGAGCTCGACCTGAGATCCCTCGGGGACTGCGAGGACTTCGATACCAAGATCCGCCGGTGCCGGCACCTTCATCTCAACATGACGTTCGGACCCCGGGCGGCGGCTGAGCTCACGTGTATCGAGCACGAGCGGCCCCTTGGGGTTCAACCCAGTCGGGTCCAGACTGGTCATGTTTCACTTCCGGATGAGGGCACGACAGATCCATCAGATCTTAACGGGACCGGGCGACGGCGACCAAAAGGACGGTCGCCGCAGCGACCACCGCCCCGATCCCGGCGACCCCCGCCGCCGCCCACGCCACCGACTGGAAGACCGGTGCGGTGGCGAGATCACCACCGGAGGGGTTCGGCGGAGCGATGTGGGCAGCGAAGACCGCGTACGCCGCTGCGGCCCAGACCGCGACCACCGGCCCCGCCAGGCGCGGGACGGCGGTGAGCCCGAGCGCGCTGAGCAGGCTGGTCACGACCGTGAGCGGGATGAGATAGCGCCAGTACGCTCCCCCGCCGCCGGCCGCATACCTGAGCTGGATCGCGACGATGACAGCGGTGAGGGCGAGCAGCAGCAGCGCCGTCGCCATCCGGACGGGCTCGCGCCGCGAACGGGAGATCGCCCGGAGGCCGACCACCAGGCCGACCACGAGCGGTACGAGGGTGAGCACGGCCCCGAGGACCACGCGCTCCTGGAGTGCCGGCGGGATCAGCAGCTGGCGCCAGATGTCCGGGTCGGTGGCGACCTCGAGCACCGGGCGTACCTCCCGTTCCTGGAGGGGGCTGCCAGGCTTCCCGACGAGGTCGGTCTGCATGCCGGACCAGTTGCCGGTGTCCCGGAAGTTACGGATGTAGAACCACGCGTTGACTGCGACGGCGAACAGCACCGCGATGCTCAGGCGCAGGATGCCCGCCCAGTCGCGGCGGGGGCCGGTGAAGAGCCAGACCAGGCCGAGGGTCGTCGCACACAACCCGATGAAGACGACACCGGGGAGCCGGGTGCCGAGCGCGGCAGCGGCGTACAGACCGAAGAGCACCAGCCCGCGGGTCCTCGGCCCGTTCCGGAGCAGCCAGACGGTCTGCCCGACCAGCAGGGTGGCCCAGAGCACGAACAGGTTGTCGTTGAAGACGACGCCGCCGAGCCTGGTCAGCGCCGGGCTCAGCGCGGTGACCAGTCCGGCCGTGATCGAGACCTCGGGACGGCCCGGGACGATCTGCCGCGTCGTCCACATCACCGCGGCCACCACCAGGCAGGTGATCACGGCACTGATGCCGCGCGCGGCCATCCCGGCGGTGAGCAGGTGGCCGGCGTCGGTGAGCGGCCCGACCACGGGCGCCAGCAGCAGGTAGAAGAGCGGCGGGTGCTGGCCGGTCCAGTCGAAGGGCAGCGTGTAGCCCCAGATCTGCGGCATCCGCATCGGATCACCGATGCTGATCAGGGTGCCGTGCCAGAGCTGGTAGGCGTGGTCGACATGAGCCACCTCGTCCTTGGTGCCGTAGAGCGGCGAGGAGAGCGCATAGCCGGCGCACACGCCGGCACAGGTGATGAGGTTGGCGATCAGGCCGGCGGTCCAGAGCTGTGGTGCGGTGGGCCGTGCGGTGGGCACAGAGGTCTCCCGAGTGGTTCGTTGGCTGGTGTTGGAAGGTCGCCGGCGCGACGGGTCAGGAAGACGGCGACCAGGGCGACGACGACATCGGCCAGGACCGCGATGCCGCGGGCCAGCAGGGCGACCAGGAGGGCCAGCCCTGGCGAGAGGACGCCGGAGAGCGCGACGACCAGGACGGCCTCGCGCAGCCCGGCGCCGGCCGGCAGCCCGATCGCGGCCATCCCCAGGCTGAACCCGAGCGCGTAGCCGCCGACGCTGGCCAGCAAGGAGGGCAGCGGGTCGCCGCCCAGGCCGACCACGACCACCCAGATCTGGAGGCCGAGGAGAAGCCAGACCAGGCTCTGCAGGGCCAGCGCCTTGCCGATCCCCCGCCAGGTCGGCAGCACCTCGAGCGGCTCGCGCCCCACCAGTCCCAGCCCCGTGTCGACCACACGGCCGAAGACCGGCGGATGCAGCATCACCAGGATCAGCGGCAGCAGCAGGACCGCCCACCAGTAGCGGGCAAGGGTCTCCTGCCCGAGGAACGGCATCAGCAGCACCGACACCATCACCCCGGCCCCGACGGCGATCGCCAGCACGAGGACGCCCTGGGTCAGGGACGTACGCCGCGGCACCCGCTCCGCGCGGGCGAGCTCCATCTGGCCCAGGATCGTCCACAACGAGCCGGGCAGGTACTTCCCCAGCTGGCTGACGTAGAAGATCCTGGCCGCGGGCACCAGCGGCAGCGGCGTGCCGAGATCGGCCAGCACCACCCGCCACATCAGCAGCGCCACACCCTGGGCGAGCACGGTCAGGCCGAAGGCGACCGCGAGCACCCACAGCGGCAGCTCCTCGAAGCCGCGTACGAGCGCATCCCAGTTGCGGTGGACCGCGTACGCAGCCACCGCGACGACGATCGCGACGACCACCGCCTTGAGCGGCACCACCTGCGTCCAGCCTCGGCCCACGGGTCCTTTCCCGGCAGCACTTTCGGGTGCCGACATCTCAGATGCGGGGTGTGCTGCTCGATCTTTCCTTGACGTCGAGCCTAACGTTGAGGTGATGCACATCGTCGCCTTCGGCACCTACGACGTGACCTCCCATCCGCGGGTCGCGGTACTCATCGAGGGTCTACGCGCCTGCGGTGCAGAGGTCAGCGAGGTCAACCGACCGCTGGGTCTGGACACCGCGGCGAGGGTGGCGATCCTGCGTCAACCGTGGCGGCTGCCGCTGCTCGTGCTGCGCCTGCTGACCTGCTGGAGCGGGCTGATCGTGGAGACGCTGCGACGGCGCCGGCGCCCCGACGCCGTCCTGGTCGGCTATCTGGGCCACTTCGACGTGCACCTGGCTCGTCTCCTGCATCCCCGCTCGACCATCCTGCTGGACCACATGGTCTCCGCGGCCGGGGTCGCCACCAACCGGCGGCTGGCCGGGTCGGGCGGGCTCAAGCTGCGGCTGATGAAGGCGATCGACGCGATGGCGCTGGCGCAGGCCGACGTGGTCATCGTCGACACGGTCGAGCAGCAGCAGGCACTGCCCGAGGACGTACGCCTCCACTCGGTGGTCTGTCCGGTCGGGGCCACCACGGAGTGGTTCGACGCGGGGGCCAAGGCGCTCGAGCGGCCGACCGAGGCGCCGCTGAAGGCGGTCTTCGTCGGCCTCTTCTCCCCCACCCACGGCGCTCCGGTGATCGCCGACGCCCTCGACATCCTCGCCGACGACGAGCGGATCGAGGTGACGATGGTGGGCCAGGGCCAGCAGTACGACGAGGCCCGGCGCCTCGCGGCCGACAATCCGCGGGTCTCCTGGGTCGACTGGGTCGACGCCGAGGAGCTGCCCGACTTCGTCGCCGGGTTCGACGTGAGCCTCGGCATCTTCGGCACGGTCCCGCAGGCTCGCCGGGTGGTGCCGAACAAGGCGTTCCAGGGCGCGGCCGCCGGTGCGGTCGTCGTCACCTCCGACACCGCACCCCAACGGCGGATGCTGGAGAGCGCGGCCATGCTGGTCTCCCCGGGCAGCCCGGACGACCTCGCCGCCGCTCTCACCAAGCTCGCCGACGACCCCGACGAGGCCCAGCGCCTCCGGGAGGCGGCCTACGACCAGGCCCGCGAGCACTACACGCCCCAGGCCGTCGCCTCCCCCATCATCGACTGTCTCAGCCACGACCCAGGAACCAGATGACGCTCACCGCGACCGACCGCCCGCTGCCCCCGCTCGCACCCCGTGCCTGGCTGCGCTACGACGTCGTCAGCCGGATCATCGACCGGCTCGCACCGAGGACCGCTCTGGAGATCGGCTGCGGCCAGGGGGCTTTCGGCGCCCGGCTGGCCACCCGCGCCGACTACCTCGGGGTCGAGCCCGACGCGGACTCGTTCGCGGTGGCGTACGAGCGCATCACCGCCCTCGGTGGCACCGTCCTCAACGCGATGTCCTCCGAGCTGGAGCCGGGGGCGACGTACGACCTCGTCTGTGCCTTCGAGGTGCTCGAGCACATCGAGGACGACAAGGGGGCGCTGGCCGAGTGGGTCACCCACATCCGCCCCGGCGGCCACCTGGTGCTCTCCGTGCCGGCGTTCCAGGAGCGGTTCGGGCCGATGGACCAGCACGCCGGCCACTTCCGCCGCTACAGCCCCGACGAGCTCACCGCCCGGCTCGAGGAGGCGGGCCTCGGGGAGGTCGCGGTGACCGTCTACGGCTGGCCGCTCGGCTATGCCCTGGAGGCGGTCCGCAACCGGATCGACGCCCGGAAGCTGGCCAAGGTGGGAGATCTCACACCCGAAGAGCTCACCCGGGCGACGGGGCGTACGTTCCAGCCCAGCGGACGCCTCAAGGGCGCCGCCATCGCCCTCGCGACCAGCCCGTTCATGGCCCTGCAGCGGCTACGGCCCGACACCGGAACCGGTCTCGTCGCCGTCGCGACCAGGCGCGACTGAGCGCCCGCATGCCCGACCTACCGCGTGCGCTCCCCGCGCTCGGCGCCGACTACTCATAGATTTCCGGGTTGTGATCTCCGATCGGTGGCGCTCCGGCGTCGTGCTGGCGCTCGTCGTCCTCTTCGTCGCGGTGACCTTCGGTCCCGCGCTCGTCGGGCACGGCATGCTGCTGGACACCGGCTGGCTGCACGCGATGATGCCGTACGCCGCCGACGGGCCGATCCCGCAAGGGACGCTGTGGTGCCGCGGCGACACCTGGGACTACTACCTGCCGGGTGTCGAGAGCATCGTCGAGGGCGCACGCCACGGCAACTGGCAGACCTGGGCGCCCTATGAGGTCGGCGGCGCGCCGCTGGCCTCGCTGCCCAACCACGCGGTCCTCAGCCCGGTCTCGTGGCCCTACTGGGTGATGCCGATGTGGCTGGCGCCGGCGTGGGTGAAGCTGACCGAGCTGGTCCTGGTGCTGGCCGGGATGGTGCTCCTCCTCGGCCGCCTCGGCGTGCGGCGCAGCATCGCGCTCGTCGCCGGCCTGGTCTTCTTCACCTCGGGCTTCATGATGATGTGGACCAACTGGCCGCACACCAAGGTCGCCTGCCTGATCCCGCTGCTGTTCTGGGCCCTCGACAGGGCAGTCCACGAGCGGGGTGCGCGTGACCTCGCGGCCGTCGGCGTGATCGTCGCCTCGATGCTGCTCGGCGGGTTCCCGGCCGTGACGATGTTCGCGCTGACCCTGGGCGGGGTCTATGTGGTCGTCCGGGCGCTCATGCTCCGAAACGCGCGGCGGACGCTGGTCGCGGGCGGCATCGCCGCCGGCGGGGTCGGGCTCGGGGTAGCGCTCTCCGCGGTGCAGGTGCTTCCGTTCGCGCTCAACATGAGCGCTCTGGGGATCGACGAACGCGTTCCCAACCAGGTCAAGCCCGCCAGTCTCGCGCTCACCACCGTCGCCCCCGACGTCTACGGCACCTGTGTCGACGGGCTCTGGTTCGGCGAGGACAACCCGATCGAGTCGATCGCGTTCGTCGGTGTCGCAGCGCTGGTGCTGGTCCTGGGCGCCCTGGTGATCAGGCTGCCGGGCGGTCGCCGGCCGACGACGCCGGCACTGCTCGCGGTCGCCCTGGCCGCGGTCGTCTGGCTCCTGTGGATCGGCGGGCTGCCGCTCGAGCTGCTCCAGAAGCTGCCCGGCTACAGCTCCAACAGCTTCGGGCGAGCGAACTCGATCTTTGGGTTCCTGTGCGCGGTCCTGGCCGGCATCGGTCTCGAGCGTCTGCTCCAGCGGGCCGAAGAGTCCCGCCCGCCTCACGGCGAGGGCCGGGCCTGGCGTCCGCGCCCGGTGGTGGCCGTGGTCATGCTGCTGGTGGCCGTCGGAGCGGCTGCGTACTTCCTCTACGCGGCGTACGTCTACATCGACAGCGCCACCCGGCCATTCCCGGACCTGGCCGCGAACCTGCGAGGGCCGGCGGTCCTGCTGATCGTCTCGGTCCTCGCGGTGGCGGCGACGCTGCTGCTGCGGGGTCGCCTGCGGCTGCTGGGGCCGCTGGTGCTCGTGATCGCCGTGCTCGCGCAGAGCACGATGTTCGCCCGCGAGGTGCTGCCGCTGACCGACCGCGACGACTTCTACCCGGTGACTCCGGCCCACGCGTTCTTGAAGGAGAACCTCGGCGAGGAACGCTATGGCGCCTCGAGCTGGGAGCACACGGGCGTCGCCGACCACTACCGGTTGCGTACGCCGACCGGCCACGAGTTCACCTCGCCGGAGTGGAAGGCGCTGATCGCCGCGGTCAGCCCGGATGCCCAGCTGTCGCGGACCTACAGCGACTTCCCCGCGAACGTGCCCACCCCGGGCCGCCAGCCGGTGCTCGACCAGCTCTCCGTCCGCTATTGGGCGACCCAGCCGCGGGAGGTCATCGGGGCCGCCGAGCCGGTCCGGGTGCCGCCGGCGCAGCGACAGCCGCTGACCGTGATGTCCGGTCAGGAGGCGACCTGTCAGGTCCCGCCGGGCGAGCTGCGCGGGATCGAGGTCACCGTGCCGGACGGCCTCAGGCCGCGCCAGCAGGTGCCCACGACCGTCCGGGTGGAGATCGGCACGGGCGCCGATGCGATCTCCTCCGCGCAGGCCGTGACCAAGCCGATCAAGCGCGGTGCCAGGCTCCGCGTCGCCGTGCCCGACCACCGCTTCACCTCCGGCCCGGTGCCCGTCACCATCACGTTCTCGGGCAAGCGCAAGCCCGTCCACCTGGCCGGCCGCTCCGACGGATCCGCGATCTGTGCCCCGGTCAGGCCGGAGAGGAACGACGGCCTCCGGGTGGTGCACACCTCGGCCGGTGCTGTCGTCTACGAGCGCGCGAGCGCGCTGCCCCGGATCCGCTGGGCCGGCACCAGCGAGGTCGTCACCGACGGGCCGACCCGGGTGCAACGCCTGACCGAGGGGATTCCAGCAGGCACGGTGCTCCTCGAGGACGACTCGACGCCGGTGGCGTCGGGCTCGACCGCAGAGGTCGAGGTGCTCCGCGACGAGCCCGAGACGATCCGGGCGTCGGTCACCGCGGACGGAGCCGGCTACCTGGTCGTCGCCGACTCGATCGCCCGCCCGGGATGGTCGGCGACGGTCGACGGCCGCGCCGTGGACCTGGTCGCCGGCAACCACGCCTTCGCGGCGGTGCCGGTTCCCGACGGCACCCACACCGTCACGCTCCGGTACGAAGCGCCCGGTCTGCGGGCCGGCGCGGCGATCTCCTCAGGCGGTGTCCTCGTTCTCGCTCTCCTCCTCGTACCGGCCGTGCTCCGGAGGTGGCGGCGGGGCCGGGAGGACGTCGCGACGCCGACCTACACGAGTTCCTAGAACACGTTCCATCTAGCGACACTGCGTGCGTGACACCAGGCGCCCTCGCGTTCCAAGGTTTCGCTCATGGCAGTTCAGATCGCCGACCTGGTCGAGCACGTTGTCGATGTCGTCCCGGATCGTCCAGCGCTGATCGCCGGCGAGGTGCGCTACACCTACGCCGAGCTGGACGCCGAGGCCAACCGCTTCGCACACCATCTCCTCGGCGTGGGGATCGAGCCTGGCGAGCATGTCGGGCTGATGGCCCGCAACGTGGCCGAGCACGTGGTCGCGATGCTGGGATGCTTCAAGGCGCGCGTGGTGCCGATCAACATCAACTACCGCTATCTCGCGGCCGAGCTCGACCATCTCTTCGAGAGCTCCGGGATCGTCGGCCTCGTCCACGAGGCCCGGTACGCACCGGTGCTGGCCGCGGTCGTGCCGAAGCACGAGCGCATCCGGCATGTGGTGTCGATCTCCGACGGCAGCGGCGAGACCACCGCCTACGAGTCCGTCGACTGGCGCACCGCTCTCGATCGCGAGCCCCCCACGAGGGGGTTCGACGAGCGCAGCGCCGATGACGTCTTCATCATCTACACCGGCGGGACCACGGGCTACCCGAAGGGGGTGATGTGGCGGCACGAGGATGCCTGGCGGGCGCTGGGTGGCGGCATCGACTTCGCGACCCGGGAGCCGATCGAGGAGTACGCGCCGTCCCGGGCTGCGGCCGAGGATCCGTCGCCGCTGGTCACTCTCCAGCTCGGGCCGGTCATGCACTCCAGCGGGCAGTGGGCGATGCTGATGCGGTTCATCACCGGCCACACCAGCGTGCTTCTTCCCAAGTTCGACCCACCGACGATCTGGCGGACCGTCGAGGCCGAGGGGATCAGCACGATATCGCTGGTCGGGGACGCGATGGCGCGGCCGCTGATCGAGGAGCTCGAGCGCGGCTCCTACGACACCAGCACGGTGACCACCGTGACCAGTGCGGCCGCGCTCTTCTCCGCCGAGGTCAAGGAGCGCTGGATCAAGACGTTCCCGGACGCCGTGGTGCTCGACGTCATCGGCTCCTCCGAGACCGGGATGACCGGCAACGGACGGATCGAGCAGGCGACACTCGCGGACAAGGGATCCCTGGTGCACCTAGGCCCCGGGACGGCCGTGATCGACGAGCAGCACCGGATCATCGATCCCAGCGAGGTCGGCGCGATCGGGCTGATGGCACGCTCGGGCGCCATCCCGATCGGCTATCTGGGCGATCCCGAGAAGACAGCGCGCACGTTCATCGAGATCGACGGCACCCGGTACGCCGTCCCCGGCGACTACGTCCAGATCGAGGAGGGCCATCGGCTGACCCTGCTCGGACGTGGATCGGGCTGCATCAACACCGGCGGCGAGAAGGTCTACCCCGAGGAGGTCGAGGTCGCTCTCAAGTCCCATCCCGGAGTCTTCGACACCCTCGTCTTCGCGCTTCCCGACCCGACCTACGGTCAACAGGTCGCAGCCCTCATCGAGCCTCGGCCGGATGTCGACCTCGACGTCGAGGACGTCCGCGCGCACCTGCGCACCCGGCTCTCGGGCTACAAGGTCCCGCGCACCGTGCACGTCGTCGAGACGGTCCCGCGGCACGTCACAGGCAAGGCCGACTATCGCCGCGCACGGGAGATCTCCGACGCGATCCGTGCCGAGAAGGCGAGCTGACCATGTCGTACGTCTCGATCGACCGTCCTGTCGACGGCGTCGCCGTCCTCACCCTGGACCGTCCCGAGCGGATGAACGCGATGTCGTTCGACGTGATGGTGCCGGTTCGCGACCAGCTGGTCGCGCTCGGCCACGACAACAGCGTCCGGGCGATCGTGATCACCGGGGCCGGACGGGCCTTCTGCGCCGGCGCGGACCAGGAGTCGGCTGGGCGGCCGCCGCATACCGAGGGGCTCGCTCGGCCGGGCTACGCGCTGCGGTCGCTGGATCTTCTCGAGGACGTGATCGGAACCATCCGCAGGCTGCACCAGCCGGTCATCGCGGCGGTCAACGGCGCGGCCATCGGTGGCGGGCTCTGCCTGGCGCTCGCCTGCGAGATCCGGATCGCCTCGCCCGCGGCGTACTTCCGGGCCGCCGGGATCAACAACGGGCTCACCGCGAGCGAGCTCGGGCTCAGCTATCTGCTGCCGCGCGCCGTCGGCTCCAGCCACGCGGCGGACCTGATGTTCACCGGCCGCGACCTGATGGCCGAGGAGGCCGCGCGCATCGGGCTCGTCTCCCGCCTGGCCGACCCGGTGCTCGAGGAGGCCATCGCGATCGGGGCCCGGATCGCCGAGCTCTCCCAGCCGGGCATCGAGCTGACCAAGAAGTCCCTGCATGCCGGGACCGCCGCCGGCTCCATGGAGAGCTACATGCCGGTCGAGGGCATCGGCCAGCTCTACCTGCGGCTGCTCACCGACAACTTCGAGGAAGCCACGCGCGCTCGCAAGGAGGGCCGGCCGGCGCGGTTCCGCGACGACCTACCCCGTTAGTGGATGGTTGGCTGGATGCTCACCGAGCTACCTCGGTGAACATCCCCGGTCAGAGGCGCGAGGCAGCAGATGAGCGCGTTCATGCAGACGGAACTCCTTCTCGATCGCAGTCCTCGCCGACTCGCCCAGACGTTCGTAGGCGCTCGTGCGTCCGACGCGCCGGAACACCGGATCGGTCGTGTTCCAGCCCATCCGGCGTAGGGGCGCCTTGTCGACCTTGTTGCTGCCGGTCAGCGGCACCCGGCCGATGAGCCTGACGTACGTCGGCCACCACTTGCCTCCCATGTCGGCCTGCTGCGAGACGAACTCGCCGAAGGCGTCCGGGTCGAACTCGGTCCCGGCAACAAGCTCGAGGGCACACATCACCTGGTCGCCTGTGCTCGGGTCGGGGACCGCGTAGACCAACGACGCGGCAACACCCGGGACTCGGGCGAGCACGTTCTCGACCTGTGCCGCGGAGAAGTTCTCACCGTCGACGCGGAGCCAGTCCGATGCCCTGCCGGCGAAGTAGAACCACCCGTCGGCATCGCGGTAGGCGAGGTCCCCCGACCAGAAGTCGTCTCCCCTGACCCGATCCGCCATGGCGACGGGGTTGCGGTAGTAGCCCTCGAAGGTGTGCGCGGCCCCGACCGCGACCAGCTGCCCGATGGCTGCCGAATCATCCAGCCGACCGTCGCTGTCGATCGTCGCCCTGGGACACTCCTCGCCCGTCGTCTCGTCGAGCACGCGTACGTCGACTCCCCCGACGGCCTTTCCGAGGGACCCGGGCGGGGTGCCGGGGACGCGGTTGAGGCGGAAGACGCCTTCGCTCATGCCGTACCCCTCCTGCACCACGCAGCCGAAACGCTCGGCGAAGCGGGCGATGTCGGTCTCGGATGCCTCGGTCCCGTACGCGAGACGCAGCGTGCTCGACCGATCACGTGGGTCCTCGGGCGTGTTCAGGACGTAGGCGAGCGCGCGGCCGACGTAGTTCGTGTAGGTGGCGCCGAAGCGGTGTATGTCGGCGCTGAACCGGCTCGCCGAGAACCGTCTCGCCAACCCGACCGTCGCGCCGGCGGCCATTGCCGGAACGAGGTTCATCATCACCGCGTTGCCGTGGAACAGGGGCATCGCGAGGTAGGTGACCGAACTCCGCTCGAGCCCGATCCGGTCGATGATCGCGGCGGTGAGCCCGGCCAGACGCCCGTGGCTGACGATCACCGCCTTCGGTGCGCTCGTCGAGCCGGAGGAGTAGAGCAGGACGGCCGTCTCCGCGGCCGTCGGGTTGGCCGTGGGCATCGCAGACCCCCGAAACGGGCCGAGAAGTCGGCCGTACGCCGCGGAGTCGACCTCCAGGATCAGGCCGGACGGCACGACATGGGCGATGCCCTCGACGAGGCCGCGGTGGCGTGTCTCGGTGATGATCACGTCGACGTCGGCGTGCCGAACGTCGTCGGCGATCTCCTGGCTGTTCCGGCTGGTGTTGAGCCCGACCACGACTCCTGCGCCGAGCGCTGCCGCGCCGAGCCAGAAGACGTAGTCGGGCACGTTGTCGAGCAGGACGCCGACATGGGTCTGCCGAGTCGCGGGCCGTGCGACGAGATGGTCGAGCAGGGCAGCCCGGTCCGCCGACTCCTGCACCACCTCGGCCCACGTCCACGACCGTTCCTCGAACCGCAGCCCGACGCGTCCGTCGCCAGCGCGTGATCGGAGGATCTCGGCGAGCGTCTCCATCATCCGACCGCCTCAGGCGCCCGCTCGCCCGAAGTAGGCCTCCTGCAGGACCGTCACGTCATCGACCTCCGCCACGGGTGCCGAGAGCACGGTGCGGCCACTGTCGAGCACGACCACGTGATCGGCGATGGCGTACGAGGCCTCGACGGCCTGCTCGACCAGCAGGATCGCGAGGCCCGTCTCCTTCAGAGCGGTGAGACGTTCCATCACCTCGGCGACGATGACCGGGGCGAGACCGCCGGAGGGTTCGTCGAGGAGGAGCAGCCGTGGGTGCGCCATCAGGGCTTGGCCGATGGCGAGCATCTGCTGCTGGCCGCCGGACATGCTGGCCGCAGCCGCGTCCCGCCGCTCACCGAGGACGGGAAACAGCTCGTAGATCCGCTCAGCCTCCTGCTCGAGGCTGACCCGGCGGCGCCGCGTGTACCCGCCGAGCAGCAGATTCTGCTCGATCGTGAGACCGCGGAAGACCCGCTTGCCCTCCTGGACGTAGCCAATGCCGCGGCGTACGCGATCGTGTGGCGGGGCCTTGGCGAGGCTCAGGCCCTCGAAGCGCACCTCTCCTCCGTCGATCCTGTTGAGACCCGCCACTGCGCGCAGCGTCGTCGTCTTCCCGGCGCCGTTCCGCCCGAGCAGGACCGTGATCTGCCCCGGCCGAACCGACACCGATACGTCGCGAACCACCTTCAAGTCGCCATAGCCGGTCGCCAGGTTGCGCACGTCGAGCAACGGCTCGGTCCCGTCCTGCTGCTCGGTCTTCTCCGTCACGGTCGCCATCACTCCTCCCCTACCGCGTCGTCGACCAGGTCGCCGAGCACGATCGGCGACGCGCTGTCGTCGGGGACCGTGCCGAGGTATTCGCTCATCACCCGGGGATCACGCTCGATCATGTCCGGGGTTCCTTCTGCGATCACCCGCCCCTGTGCCAGGACGACGATGTGGTCGGCCAACGAGAGAACGAGCTGGAAGTTGTGCTCGACCAGGACGACGGTGCCGCCGGCGTCGCGTACCTTCCTGATGACATCGGCCAGACCCGCCGCCTCGTCCTCGTCGAGCCCCGAGGCCACCTCGTCCAAGAGCAGCAGGCCGGGGCCGGCAACCAGGCTCCGGGCGACCTCGAGCAGGCGACGCTGACCCAACGGGAGCGCCACCGCCTCGCTCGCCTCCAGGTGCCTGAGGCCGACCAGGTCCAGCATCCGCCGTGCCTCGGCGAAGTCGTCGCGGCGTACGCGGCGATATCGCGGCAGGCGCAAGACGGCCTCGAGCACCGAGGCGCTGTGAGTGGCGAACCGCCCCGACATGACCGCATCGAGCACCGTGATCCCCGGCGGGATGTTGGGCGTCTGGAAGGTGCGGGCGACCCCGGAACGTGCCACCGCGTGGGGAGCCCGACCCTCCAGGTTCTTCGCGCCCAAGGTGATCGTGCCGGCATCGGCACGATAGAAGCCGCAGATCATGTTGAGCAACGTCGTCTTGCCCGAACCGTTGGGGCCGATCAGGGCAGTCACCTGGCCCGGCTCCGCGATCAGGCCGACGGTGTCCAAGGCCTGGTTGCCGCCGAAGGCCTTCGCGACTCCAGCGACCTTCAGCTTTTCCCCGCGCAGGTCCGGCATGTCCGGCGCCTGGACCCTCTCCACCCGCTCGGGGACCGTCGCCGGCGCGGCGATACGCCGCCACAGCGTGTGTGCCAGCGAGCTGAGTCCGCCGGTCAGGGCGACTCCGCCGAGGATCAGGAACGCGCCCGTAACCAGCAGCGAGTAACGCTCAAAGCCACCGGCCTGGTTGAGCCCGAACTGCATGATGAAAGCTCCGACCAGCGCCCCGTAGACGCTCGCCGACCCGCCCAGGATCGATGCCGCCAGGGCCGTCGTCGCGAGACTGAACGAGAACGCCTCCGGCGAGACATAGAGGTCGAGGTTGGCGAACAGCGCACCCGCCAACCCTGCGGGGATGGCGCCGAGAGCGTAGGCCAGCAGCTTCATCCGAAACACCGAGATGCCCATCGACGCCGCGAGCACCGGCGACTGCTTCAGGACCCGGAGCGCGGTGCCATGACGGGAGACGACGATGTTGCGCATCACCGCGAACCACAGGCCGGTCACGACCACGATCACCAGGTAGTAGTCGTCCGGAGTCAGCGGACGTCCGAACAGCGTCGGCGGCAAGATCCCGCTCAGCCCGTTGCGCCCACCGGTCTGCTCGCGGAACACCGCGATCACATCGGGAATCAGGAGCACCAGGAAGAACGACGTCATGGCCAGTGACCAGCTGCCCAGCCGCAGGCCAGGAATTCCGGTCACGGTTCCTACGACGAGGGCCACCGCACCGGCGATGAGCAGGTGGAGCAGGATCTCAGTGTGGCCACGCAGCGACAGCAGCCCGGCGGTGTAGGCGCCGGCCGCGTACATCGCCGCTTGGCCGATGGCGAGCTCGCCTGCATACCCGAGGCTGAGGTTCAGCCCGCTCACGATCAGGGCCAGGATCAGACCGAGCTGCACCTGCCGGATCAGCGAGAAGTCGCCGATGACCTGCGGAAGCAACAGGACCAGCACGCCGATGGCGACCGGGACCGCCCAGCCCGGGATCCGACCCAGCAAGCCCATCACACGACCCTCTCCCTGACGCGGACGAACAGGCCGGACGGCCGTGCCAGAAGGACCGCCACCAGGATCAGGAACACCGTCAGATGGGCATACTCACTACCCAGATACCGCACCGCGCACGCCTCGGCGAGCCCGACGATGAGGCCCCCGACGAGAGTCCCCGGCAACGATCCGAAGCCGCCGATCGCCAGCACGACGAACCCCTTCAGTGCCAACGAGGCACCCAAGGTCGAGATGGCGTACGTCTTCGGGCCGACGAAGACCCCAACGGTGCCGGCGAGCACGCCGGCGACCACGAAGGCACCGAAGGCCATCAGCCGTACGTTCACACCGCGAAGCTGTGCGGCCTCGCGGTCCTCCGCCATCGCGAGCAGCGCCAGGCCGGTCATCGTGCGCCGGCTGAGCAGAGTCAGCGCGACGACCACGACCACGGCAAGGATGATGAGGAACAGCTCGACCGGGTAGACCCGGCCGCCCGCGAACGTGACCGCGTCGTCGCCGGCGAAGAAGGGAACCGCCAGCGGCTGGCTCCCCCACTGCAGCTGGACGAACCCGTCGATCAGGATCGCGGCCCCCAGTGTGGTCACCAGGATGTTGTGTGGGTCTCGCACCGGGTTGACCGCGACCACCTGCTCGAGCGCTGCCACTCCGGCCACGACAGCGGCGGCGACCAGCACCACCACCGGCGTGGTCAGGTTCCACGACACCAGAGCGGTGTAGGCCAGGAACGCGCCCACCATCATCAGCTGCGCCTGAGCGAAGTTGAAGGTCTTCGAGGAGATGTAGACGATGTTGTAGCCGACCGCGACCAGCGCGTACACCGCGCCGAGCGCAAGTCCTCCCCAGATCAGCGTCATGTCCTGGACCTCGACCTCAAGACCGGACCCCCGCACTGCCGACGTACGTCACTGGAACTGTCCGTCCTTCAGCACCGACGGCGCGATGAACTGATACTCCCGGGAGACGTCCTGCGGCTTGTGCACGTCGCTGGAGAAGCCGTAGTCGTCGTAGAGCGCCGTGCTCGCGCGTTCGAGGACCTTCGGGTTCTCGAGCGCCTTCGCCAGGTCGGCAGCCTCGATCGAGTCGGCGGACTCGGCCGCCGCCATCACCAACGGGAGCGCGTCGTAGTTCATCGCCAGCACCATCGACGACTTGATCTCGCCGTGCTTCAGCATCCGCTCGACGGCCTCGTTGACCGCCTTCGCGGCCGGATCGCGTTTGGCCGCGGAGGGCACCTGCATCACCAGCGACTTCGCCTCTGGCGTACCCACGATCCCCTCGGGTGCGGCGGCTCCGGTCAGGCTCGTCGAGGACACCGAGGTATTGCCGATCAGTGGAACGTCCCAGCCCAGCTTCCCCACACCCTTGAGGATGTAGCCGAGCGGGGCTCCGTAGGCGTCGACGATCACCGCGTCGGGCTCGCTCGCCTCGAGCTTCTGCAGCTGCGAGGTCATGTCGAGGGCGGCGACGTCGTACTCCTCGCGCACCGTGACCTCGACACCTGACTTCGTCAGGAGATCCTCGGCAGTGGACCCGAACGTCTCCCCATAGGCGCTGTTGCCGTGCAGGATCGCGATCTTGCCGTAGCCCTTCTCCTCGAAGTGGTCCTGGTAGGCCGCGATCTGCTGGTCCGCGCCGGCAGCGATGTCGAAGTTCAGCGGGAACTTCTTCGGATCCGACGAGTTGACGGTCGGGCCGATGTTGAACGACAGGATCTGGTTCTGGTTCAAGATAGGGAGGGTGGCCTCTGCAACTGTCGACGGCCCTGAGTTGAGGACCAGGTCGGGCTTGTTCTCCGCGATCGCCTCACGAAGCTTGCTGACCGCGACCGTCGGGTCGCCGGTGTCGTCGATGACGTCGATCGTCACCTTACGACCCACGACACCGCCGTTGTCGTTGGCGAAGTCGACCCCTGCCTGAGCCGCGTTCACCGAGGTGGACGCGTTGTCGGCGAGGATGCCCTCAGAGCTCAGACCACCGAGCACGACGACGTGATACGCGTCGTCGTCACCGCCCGCACCGTCCGCGCTTCCGCATCCCACCATCGCCGCTGCCAGCGCGAACACGCCCGTCGCGGCTGTCATCCGAAGCCTCATGTCGTTCCTCGACCTCTCCTCGTGGTTACGATCAACCAAGCGCTTGCTAGCCGCTGCAGGCTAATATGACTCGCGTCACAGCGTCAACGAGATCGGTGGACTTTCATGCCCGGCGTCCCGCCCAGCAGCCGCGGCACCGTGCTGGTCACCGGCGCGGCCGGCGGCATCGGCGAAGCGATCTGCCGGCGCCTCGCGGAGACCGGCGGTCGCCTGGTGCTCGCCTACCGCAGCCGGAAGCCGGACACGCTGCTGGACGACCTCGGTTCGCGGATCGTCTTCGCCGACAGCTGTGACCTGGCCGATGCCGCGGATGTCGCCCGCTTCGTACGCGCGGCGCTGCAGGAAGCGGGCGACATCCGCACCGTCGTGCACGCGGCAGGGCCGCACGTCCCGATGACTCACCTCTCGCGGATCGCCCCCGAGGAGCTCGACCGTCAACTGCGCGAGGACGTCTCTGCGTTCTTCAACCTCGCCCACGCCGTGCTCCCGTCGCTGCGCCGCACCCGCGGATCGGTGACCGCCATCACGACGGCGGCGACCAGCCGCTATCCGGTACGCGACGGTCTCTCCGCCGCACCCAAGGCCGCCGTCGAAGCCCTTGCCCGTGCTCTCGCCGCCGAGGAGGGTCGCTACGGCGTACGCGTCAACTGCGTCGGTCCCGGAATGCTCGACGACGGCATGGCGGCCCGCCTGATCGCCTCCGGCGACCTCGACCAGCGCGCGCTCGACGTCACCCTCGCCAACATCCCGCTGCGTACCTTCGGAACGTCCACGGACATCGCCGAGGCCGTCGAGTTCCTCTCCTCCGACCGCGCACGCTTCATCACGGGCCAGAAGCTCGACGTCGACGGCGGCTACAGCGTCTGACGAAGGACCGCAGACGCGGCGTAGACCCGTGTTGAACGCCAGGTTGCCTTAGCACATACGCCGGATGACACCAGCGAGGGGGCGTGGAGCCGCAGAATCCACGCGGTAATGTGACGGGTCAGAAGCCCCTCACGTACGCCCGGATTCCGTTCGGTTCCACTACTTGCCCCTTGAGGTCCCTGTGAAGCTTGTCGTTCAAGTCCCCTGCCTCAACGAGGAGGAGACGCTCCCGTCCGTCCTGGAGACGATCCCGAAGGAGATCCCCGGGATCGACGAGATCGTGATCTTGATCGTCGACGACGGGTGCACCGACCGGACGGTCGAGGTCGCCAAGGAGCACGGGGTGCGCGAGTTCGTGCACCACTCCCGCAACCAGGGTCTCGGCCGGAGCTTCCACGACGGTGTGGTCCGCGCGCTGGAGCTGGGCGCCGACATCGTGGTCAACACCGACGGCGACAACCAATACCCGCAAGAACGCATCACCGACCTCGTCCAGCCGATCATCAACGGTCAGGCCGACATCGTCATCGGTGACCGCCAGGTCGATCGGATCGAGCACTTCTCGGGGCTGAAGAAGAAGCTGCAGAAGGTCGGCTCCAAGGTGGTCAACATGGCCGCCGAGACCGACCTGCCCGACGCCGCCAGCGGGTTCCGCGCCTACTCGCGCGAGTCGCTGATGCTGCTCAACACGGTCACCCGCTTCTCCTACTGCATGGAGACGATCATCCAGGCGGGCAACAAGCGGATGAAGATCGCCTCGGTGCCGATCGAGACCAACGCCAAGACGCGTGAGTCGCGGCTGTTCAAGTCGATGCCAGAGCACATCATGAAGTCCGGCGCTGCGATCGTGCGCTCCTACATGATGTACAAGCCGTACGCCATCTTCGTCTGGCTCACCGCCTTCTTCTTCGTCCTCGGGGCGATCCCGTTCCTCCGCTACCTCGTGCTGTGGCTGAGCGGCGACAACGGCAACCACATCCAGTCGCTGCTGCTCGGTGGCGTGCTGATCAACCTGGCCTTCATGTCCGCGATGCTCGGCGTCATCTCCGACCTGATCCGCACCAACCGGGTGCTCATCGAGGACGACCTGGAGCACACCAAGAAGGCCCGCTTCGGCAAGTCCGGCACCGAGATGCTCCGCGACCAGACCTCGGTGGCTCAGTTCGACCTGCCGCACACCCAGACGCGCACCACTGCCCAGTCCGGCGAGACGTGGACGACCAGCCTGTGACGACGACCCACTCCGACCCGGTCCCCGCTGCGGGGACCGGGTCGTCGGCTACTCCCGTCCCCGCTAGGCCCAGCCATGCCAAGCGGCTGGTCAAGATCGGCCTCGCCCTCCTCGTCGTGCTCGGCGGCGCCTACCTGGTCTGGCGCCAGCGCGAGGACCTGGCCACAGCGGTGCAGGAGCTGAGCCTCGGCCGCGTCGCGATCGCCGGCGTCCTGGCCGTCGTCGGCACCATGCTGATCGGCCAGATCTGGGTGGCCCTCCTGCACGGCATGGGCATCCGACCCTCGCTGCGTGACTCCCACTCGGTCTTCTACGTCTCCCAGCTGGGCAAATACCTGCCCGGCTCGGTGTGGCCGGTCGTCGCCCAGATGCAGTTCGGTCTGCGCTGGGGCGTCGCCCGGCGCACCATGCTCGGTGCCAACATCCTGTTCATGGGCGTCGTCGTCGCCAGCGGCATCGGCGTCGGCGCACTCCTGCTGCCATGGTCCTCCCCCGACGGCCTCAACCACTACTGGTGGCTGCTGCTCCTGCTGGTGCCGTTGGCGGTCTGTCTCCACCCGCGCGTCGTCCCGGGCATGCTCGACTGGGCGTTCGCCCGGATCGGCCGAGAACCCCTCGGCGTACGCCTCACCGCGCGGGGCCTCTTCACCGCCATCGGCTGGGCGGTGCTCGCCTGGGTCGCCTTCGGTCTCCACCTGGCCGTGATGATGGATTCCTACACCTCGGTGGGACCGATCGAGGTCGCGGCTGCGACCGGCGGGATGGCCCTGGCCTGGGCCGCCGGGATCGCGTTCATCCCCGCTCCCGCCGGCGCGGGTGTCCGTGAGGCCGTGCTCTCGCTCACCCTGGGGCCGATCATCGGCGTCCCCGAGGCACTCACCGTCGCGCTCGCCTCGCGGGTCCTCCTGCTCATCGCCGACGTGGTGCTGGCAGGTGTTGGGGCGGTTGCTGGGCGGCGTACGTCTGCCTAAGGGGCGGGCAGCGTGCCTGAGGTCAGGTCACGCTCGGGAACGTAGATGCGCAGTCGGCGGAGCCAGTCGGGGGTCCTGGCGACGACGCGCTCCGGGCTGAGGAAGGGGTGAGGTGGTTGCCATTCCTTCTCCAACGGCTCGATGCGTGTCCACTCCGGGGCAGCGTGCTCTGCCTCCTCGAACTCATGGAACGCAAGTGCTGCGAGCAGTGCATCAAAACCGCTGTCACCAGTGGTTCCCGGGAGGGCTTCCCACGAACCCGTCAGGTCGAGGTCAGCATAGTTGGGATCGGTGAGCATCAGGCGGAGGTGGTCACGACCCTGCAGCAGCATTCGCCACGCCCAGGCTGCTTCACCTGCCCCGAGCGCACGTCGGATCTCGGCAGCGGTCTCCGGAGCAGACATGAGCCCGCGTTCGCTGGCATCTGCAAGTGCCTTGGCCAACCGGTGCGCGCGAGCACAGAACCATGCCGAGGGCCGCGTCGCCCCTGTCATATAGGTGGACATTCGCGATGCGGAGGTGCCGAGCGCACGGGCGAACGCTGCTTGCGAAAGCCCGCTGACCGCGACTGCACGTCCCAGGAAGTCGATGACGTCCAGGGTGTCACGGTCGGGCATGGATGGCTGCACGACACAAGTTTATCATTCGTTATCTGATTCGATAACGATCATTTGCTCGGTGCCACCGTAGGAACTCTCTCGCCATCGCGGATGGTCACGTCACGCCGATCCACCTCGCCACGGGACTTGTGGGTCCAGACGGTGACGGCGACGCCCTGCTTCTCGATCCGCACGATCGAGCACGGCACATAGTTGGCGCGGATGGCGTCGGTGAGCCAGGGCTGCGGGGTGTGCAACGGCATCGTCTCGATGATGACCGGGATCGAGCCGTCCTCGAGCTGAGGCACCAGCACGTCCTCGTACTGGGCGAAGTCGTAGTGGAACAGGTAGTAGGGCGTCGGGTTGGTGATCTCGAGTGCGTCGTAGAGCTCGAGATAGTTGGGCATCACCAGCGCCTCGCGGGTGCCGCCGCTGCAGCGTTCGTACTCCGGTCCCGCCCAGCGGGCGATCGAGTCGCTCACCACGAACGACTTCGCGTCGCGGCGCATGTCGCCCAGGTGGTCGACGGCGGCAAGAGCGGGTACGGCCCCCAGCACGACCAGCGCGCCGGCCGAGACCGCCGCGACAGCCCGGCCCAGGAACGCGGCACCGAGGGTCGCCCCGGCGATGGCCAGCGCCACCAGGAGGACCGCGCCGAGCATGCTCTGCAGGCCGAAGCCGATCCAGAGGGTGGCGGCTGCCCAGGCGGCGCCGAGCACGGCGAGAGGAAGCGGGATGACGGACCGTGTTGGTTTCGACACGGATTCGCTCGTTCCTCGCGAATCCGGCTCAACCGACGGGGGCGTACGGCGCTCGTAGAGCTCGGCGACCGCCAGGACGAGGGCAACGAGGACCAGGGCGGAGACGGTGGTGGTGTGGGGGTTGTCGACGCGGCGGATCGGGACGACGACGAGGACCAGGCCGGCCAGCCCGACCAGCCGGGTGGAGTCCGAGATCCGCTGCCACACCAGCGGCACGAAGGGGATCAGCAGCGCGAACGGGTAGAGCGCGAGGATGAAGAAGCGTCCGGACTCGGTCGGCAGGTCGAAGAAGTTCCAGGCGGCGTACTGCGCACTTTCGTGCGTCTCGGTCTGCCCCAGGATCACCTGGCGGTTGAAGTCGGCGAAGGAGAGCCCCCACAGGACCTTGTACGCCACCGCCTGGACGACCAGCCCGAGCACGAATCCACCGGCCAGCTGGACGCAGTTGAGGATCCTGGTGCGCCACGGCGCCGAGCGCCGCGCGAACAGCTCGAAGAGCCCTGAGGCGCCGGTGAGGAGCACCGCCAGCTCGACGTACTGCCAGAAGACGAAGGCCGGGAGGAGAACCCGCACGGCCGCCGCCAGACGCGGGCGCGACTCGAGCCGGCCGGTGGGCAGCAGGACGAAGACCCACAGCAGACAGATCGTGTACTTGATGTGCAGCGGGGTCGCCAGCAGGAGCACTCCGAGCGCGACTGCGATCATCACGGCCGGGTGCAGCCGCAGGCGGAGGCCGATGGCGGCGGCGAGCACCGCGCCCAGGCCGGCGCCGAGGAGTCGCCCCCAGAGGAAGTACCAGATCGTGGGGCTGCCGCTGGCGATCGCGTAGAGGGCCGCGTTGATCCAGAACGAGCCCGCGTTCCAGCCGTGCTCGAAGTCGACCAGCGGGATCGCGCCGCGAGCCGTGATCTCGGCGAGATGGTACTGGGCGCCGAAGTCCTGGGTCAGGAACGAGCCGTTCTGAGCGCCGACCGAGTAGGCCGACCAGACCAGCGCGACCACGCAGACCCCGGCGAACGTCGCCCAGCGTACGGTCCCGACAGGTTCGTTCCGCTCCACTGGTGCCGCCATGACGGCGACCCTATGAGAGCGGGAGCCCGGCGTGGATCATCCACGCCGCGCGCCCGTGATGACTTGGGTCTCAGCCCTTGGTGAGGACCGACGTGCGTTCGGGGTACGGCAGCGTCGGGGTGAGACCGGCGTGGATGGTCTCCTTCAGCCCCGAGGCGGCGATCGCCTCGACGTAGCGGCGCCGACGGCTGTTGTCGAAGACGATGATCCCGCCGGGGGCGAGCCGGTCCTTGGCCTTCTCCAAGCACGCCTCGCGGGCGCGCCCGTCGATCACCACGAGGTCGAACTCGCCGGCGACGTCGTCGATCGAGTCGACGTACGCCGCGAAGTCGAGGCCCGCATGGCCCTCCTTCTGGGAGGCGATCACGGGGTTGTCATTGGCGACCGGCTCGATGACCCGCAGCGAGATCTTCTCCTCGCCGGCCAGCTCGGCCTGCATCATCTCGCCGAAGCCCTTGTGGTGCTCGACGGAGTGGATCTCGTCGGCGCGGCGGGAGAGCCAGACCGTGGAGGCGCCCGAACCGTACTCGTAGACCCGGATCGGACGATCGCGCGCGCTCAGCCAGGCGTCGACAGCGGCGATCGCGTCGTAGGTCCACCACGGGACGTCCAGCTTCGCCATCGCCAGGGAGTCGTAGACCTTGGTCAGCGAGTGGGTCCAGTGACGCCAGCGCTGCTCGACCGGCGGGGCGGTCTCCTTCGCGAGCCCGGTCTTCGTCAGTCCGCGACCGACCGCCTTGAGAGAGGCGGCGTAGGACTGCTTGGCCAAGGAAAGCGGCGAACGGCCTGAGGTGGACATTGATCTCCAGAGAAAGAACGGCGGGCAGCCCTGGGAAGAACTGTCCTATGAACGATACCGGCGAACGGTGCCCGTTACTCGGAACGTTCTGCCAAACGCTTGGTGAGTCGTGCGAGAACATCCGGCGGCAGGAAAGCCGACACATCCCCACCGAAATGGGCCATCTCCTTGATCAGGCTGGAGGAGACGGCCGCCCAGCGCGGGTCGTTGAGCAGGAAGACGGTCTCGACCCCGGTCATGTGCGCGTTCATCTGCGCCATCGGCGCTTCGTACTCCAGGTCGGGCGCGCCACGCAGCCCCTTCACGATCGCCTGGGCCTCGATCTCCACGCAGAAGTCGGTGACCAGCCCGGTGAATCCCTGGACCCGCACGTTGCCCAGCGGAGCGACGATCTCGGTGATCATCTCCATCCGCTCCTCGGCCGTGAACAGTCGCTTCGACTTCGACGGGTTGACCCCGACGGCGACGACTACCTCGTCGAACATCGCCGAGGCGCGGGTGAAGATGTCGAGGTGGCCGAAGGTGGGCGGGTCGAACGACCCAGGGCACACCGCGCGACGCGTCATTCTGCTTCTCTCCTCAGATCGGTCTCGGGTGGTCGAGCTTGTCGAGACTCATTCCGGCGCATGGCCGTACCAGAGCGAGGTCTCGCCGTACTTCTTCGACTTCTGGTCGGTGAATCCGTCGGGCCAGACCGGCTCGGGGCTGCGCGCGGACCGCTCGACGACGACCAGCGCCCCCGGGACCAACCAGCCGTGCTTGACCAGCAGCGCCATGTCCTCGGCGACCGCATCGTCCGAGAGCGGGTAGGGCGGATCGAGAAAAACCATGTCGTACGGAGCGGTCGGCGGTGTCACCAGGGTGCTCGCCACCGTGGCCGCGACCACGTCGGCCCGAGGGAAGCCGAGCTCCTTCGCGTTGGAACGGATCACCCCGGCCGTACGCCGATCCGACTCGACCAAGGTGACGACCCCGGCGCCGCGAGACCACGCCTCCAGCCCGACCGCGCCGGTGCCGGCGTAGAGGTCGAGGAAGCGCAGGCCCGCCAGGGAGCCGTAGCTGGACTCGATCGCCGAGAAGAGTGCCTCGCGGACCCGGTCGGTGGTGGGACGGGTCCGCACCCCTCTGGGAGCGAGCAGGCGTCGCCCTCCCGCGGCGCCTCCGATGATCCGGGTCATTGGGACACCTTAGGACTTTTCCAAGTAGTCGGCGGAAGCGGACTCCTCGATCTCGGTGACCCGCTCGGCCAGGAGCGGTGCGGTCGCGAGGTCCGGGTCCTTCTCCAGGAGGGAATCGGCCGCCTCGCGAGCCTGCAGGATCGTCTCCTCGTCGCGGAGCACACGCAGGCTCTCCAGGCTCGATCGCCGACCCGACTGGGACGCGCCGAGCACGTCCCCCTCGCGGCGCTGGTCGAGGTCGACCCGGGAGAGCGCGAACCCGTCGGTGGTCTCGGCGACCGCGTCCAGGCGGGTCCTGGCCGGGGTGCCTGCCTCGGCGTGGGAGACCAGCAGGCACAGCCCGTGCAGGCCACCACGGCCGACGCGACCGCGCAGCTGGTGGAGCTGGGAGACGCCGAAGCGGTCGGCGTCGAGGATGACCATGGTGGTGGCGTTGGGAACGTCGACGCCGACCTCGATCACGGTGGTCGCGACGAGCACGTCGACGTCGCCCGCGGCGAAGGCGCTCATGGTGCGCTCCTTCTCCTCGGCGGGGAGCTTGCCGTGCAGCTTGGCGACCCGGAGACCGTTGAGCGGACCGCTGGTCAGCTCCTCGGCGATCTCGTCCACGGCGGAGAGCTGAGCCTTGACGGCGGCGACCTCGTTGCCGTCGGCGTCGAAGTCACGCTGGTCGCTCTCCCCCTGCTCGGACTCGTCGCCGCTGATCCGGGGCGCGACGACGTAGACCTGGTGGCCCTTCTCGACCTCCTCCTTGACGCGTTCCCACACCCGGGTGATCCACGTGGGGTGGTCCACGAGGGAGACCAGGTTGGTCTGGATCTCGGCGCGTCCTGCCGGGAGCTCGGTCAGCGTGGAGACCTCCAGGTCACCGAAGACGGTCATCGCGACCGTGCGCGGGATCGGCGTCGCGGTCATCACCAGCAGGTGCGGCGGGGTGCCGGCCTTGTCGGTCAGGGCGGCGCGCTGCTCGACGCCGAAGCGGTGCTGCTCATCGACGACGACCAGACCGAGATCGTCGAACATCACCTGGTCCTGCAGCAGGGCGTGGGTGCCGATCACGATCCCGGCCTCGCCGGTGGCGATCCGGCTCAGCGGCCCCTTGCGCTGCGTCTTGGTCATCGAGCCGGTGAGCAGCTCGACGTGGGTCTGCTCCTGGTCACCGGCGAAGAGACCGCCGGCCAGACCGCTGGCGGCCAGGTCGCCGAGCATGGTCGTGATCGAGCGGTAGTGCTGCTGGGCGAGCACCTCGGTCGGCGCCAGCAGCGCCGCCTGGCCGCCGGAGTCGACGACGCGGAGCATCGCCCGCAGCGCGACCAGCGTCTTGCCGGAGCCGACCTCACCCTGCAGGAGGCGGTTCATCGGATGGGGCTGGGCCAGCGCCTGCTCGAGCTCCTCGCCGATCTCCTGCTGCCCCGTGGTGAGGGTGAACGGGAGCCGCTCGTCGAAGGCCTCGAGCAGCTGGTGGACGCCGCCTTCGCGGGCGGTGGTGCCGAGCGCCTGGAGCGCTCGCCTCCTCCGGCCGAGAACCAGCTGCAGGCCGAGCGCCTCCTCGAACCGGAACCGGTGCTGTGCGCGCTGGACGTCTTTCCACTCGTGGGGCGCATGGATCAGGTCCAGGGCGTCGCGCAGCCCCGGCACGGCGTACGTCTCCCGGAGCGGCTCCGGGAGCACGTCGGTGACCTCCTCGACGACCTGCCGGGCGAACCGGACCGCCCGCATCACGTCCCAGTGCTGGAGCCCCGCGGTGAGCGGGTAGATCGGGAAGAGCTCGGTCAGCTCCTCGACCGCCATCTGGTTGTCGGCCGCCTCGGCGGCGTTCTCGGCGTCGTCGTCGCCGAAGACGACCATCTGCGGGTTGGCCAGCTGCCACTCGCCGCGGAACGATCCCGCCTTGCCGACGAAGACGCCGCGGACACCCGGTGCGAGCACGCCGCGGCGCCACTCGGCGATCCGCTGGGACTTGGAGAAGAAGGTGAGCTGCAGGTCGGCGGTCCCGGCCTTGAGCTGGGTCTCGACCCGGTAGGCGGGCCGGCCGGTGCGGCGGTCGGTGTGCTGGCGTACGACGCTGCGGACCACCTCGCCGAGCACGGTGAGCATCTCGCCCTCGTGCAGCTGTGGCGTCTGGCTGAGGTCGGCGGTGCGCAGGTAGCGGCGCGGGAAGTGGTGGAGCAGGTCGCCCACGGTGCGCAGCCCGAGGCCCTTGGTGAACTTCGCGGCGTGCTTGCTGGTGCCCAGCACCGCCTCGATCGGCGACTCGAGGGTGATCGCCACCGTCTTCTCCTCTACTCCACCGACATCAGGAGGGGATAGCGCTCCTGGCCTCCGTCGTACACCATCACATCAACGGCCGGATGGTTGGCAGCCAGCCACGCCGCGACGGCCTCGGCGAGCTCGCCCGTGGGGTCCTCCAGCCCGGAGACCAGCGTGACCAGCTCGCCACCGCCCCCGATGAGCCGGGCGAGAACGTAGGTCGCGCACGTCTCGAGGTCTTGGCCAACCTTGACGAAGTCTCCGTCGAGCACCCCGAGCGCGTCACCCGGCATACACGGCCCTGCCATGGTAATCGCTCGGGTGTTCGAGATGGTGACCGCGCCATGCCGCGCGTGTCGCGCGGTGGCGGTCATCTCCAGCACGTCCTTGTCGAACTTCCGACCGGGCTCATGGACCGCGATCGCCGCCAGCCCCTGCACCTGGCTGCGGGTCGGGATCACCGCGACGTCGATGTCGAGGTCGTCCTCGGCGGTGCGGGCAGCGGCCTCCCCCGACTGTCGAGTCGGCACGTCGTTGGGCAGCACGATCACCTCGGCGGCCCCCGAGGCGGTGATCGCCTCGAGGAGCTCGGAGGTCGTCGGGCGCCGGCGCGGGCCGCCCTCGATCACGATCGCCCCGGCCCCGCGGAAGAGCTCGGCAAGACCAGGTCCGGCCGCGAACGCGATCACCGCACGACCGCTGCGGGTGGCATGCGGATGCGTCTGTCCGGCGATCTGCTCGGCGAAGTGGGTGACATGGATCCGATGCGGTCGTCCGGCGTCGATCCCGGCCTCGATCGCGGCGCCGACGTCGTCGACATGGACGTGGACGTTCCAGATGCCCTCACCACCGACGACGACCAGCGAGTCGCCCAGCGGCTGGAGCCGCTTGCGGAGGTCGGGGATCGCCGCGTCCTCGGCGTCGAGCAGGTACATCACCTCGTACGCCGGGCCGCCCGGCTCCAACGCATGCCCGTCGGCTGCACCCAGGACCGTCGGGATCGGGATGTGCGGGGTGCTCGGCATCGGCACCTGCGGGCTGGGGCGACGCCCGGTCAGGGCGGTCTCGAAAGCGTCGAGGAGGACACAGATCCCCCGGCCACCCGCATCGACCACTCCGGCAGCCGCGAGCGTGGGCAGCTGGTCCGGCGTACGGGCCAGGGCTTCGCGGGCCGCGCCGGCGGCGACCGACATCACGTCGCGAGTGCGGGCGGTGTCATCGCTGTCGACACACGCCACAGCGGCATCCGCCGCCGCGCTGAGCACGCTGAGCATCGTGCCTTCCTGGGGCTCTCCCACCGCGGCGTACGCGGCGTTGCCCGCCTTGCGCAGCGCGTCGGCGAAGACCGTGGCGGTGCGCTCCTCCTCGGTGGCCAGCACCAGGCGGCGCAGCAGGGCGCCGATCATCTCGGCCAGGATCACGCCCGAGTTGCCGCGGGCGCCAAGCAGAGCGCCGCGGGAGAAGGCGCGCAGTCCGTCTCGCCAGTCGGGGCCGGTGAACTCCCGCAGCCGGTCACGGGCCGCGGCGATGGTCAGGTAGAGGTTGGTGCCGGTGTCGCTGTCGGGCACCGGGAAGACGTTGAGCGCGTCGATCTCCTCGCGGTGCGACGCGAGCGCGTCGGTCGCCAGGTCGCCGAACCGGCGGAACAGATCGAGCTTGATCTCGGCCACACTGCCCTCCCAACTCATCAGACATTGTGATGCCGGACACACTGCCCGGCACCGCGGCCCCAAGGTTAGGCGGTGCCCGGGCATGGGGTAAACGACGGGTGAACAAATCCGAGGCTGCAGGAACGACACGAGCGAGTAACAAGATCCACCGTGTTGCGCCCCCATCGGCGGCCATCCGTCCCTACTGTGGAGACCTCCCTACGCCGAAGGACTCCCGGATGTCGATCCCGACCCCGACCCCGCGCGCGAGACGCGTCAACGAAATCTTCGACTTCTCGGCCGGGCGCGGCCTGGAGATCGGGCCGCTGCACCAGCCGCTCGTCCCCCGAGACGCCGCGAAGGTCTCCTATCTGGACCTCTACGACCGCGACCGGCTCTACGCGTCGTATGCCGAGCACTCCCAGGTGAACCACGACACCATCCCCGAGATCGACTATCCGATGTGGGACGGCACCAGGATGCGTACGCTCGATGAGGCCGCCAAGGAAGGCGCCCCGTTCGACTGGGCGCTGGCCAGCCATGTAGTCGAGCACGTGCCCGACCTGATCGGCTGGCTGGGGCAGGTCGAGGCCGTCACCGCTCCCGACGGCGCGCTCGTCCTGGTGGTCCCCGACCGGCGCTACACCTTCGACGCGCACCGCCCGCCCACGACGATCGGGCAGATCCTGCAGGCGTACGAGGCCGGCGACACGACGCCGTCGGTCCGTGCGGTCTACGACCACCACCGCTGCGCGGTCAACGGCGATGCCAAGCGTCTCCACCGCCACGGTCCCAGCGAGGCCGAGACCTGCGTCCACGACCTCGGCTACACCCGGACTCAGCTCGAGCGGGCGCGCCGAGGCGAGTACGTCGACTGTCATGTGTGGACCTACACCGACCGCTCCTTTCCCGAGATCATCGCCGAGCTGCGCCGGCTCGGACTGACCGGCTGGTCGGTCGAGAACCTTTTGCCCGTGCCCGATGACGACATCGAGTTCTACGTCGTCCTGCGCCGCGGCCTCTCCCCCGAGCTTCCCGAGGCTCCCGCCATCCCGGACTGGGTCGAGCACGGCCTCGAGCTGCGCGAGGAGGTCGCCCGGCTCCGCGAGGTCGTCGCGGACCAGCGACGGCGCCTCGGGTCGCAGCGCAAGCAGCTCGCCGCCCAGCGCGACGAGATCGACGCGCTTCGGGGGTCGAAGCGGTGGAAGCTGGCCACCGCGCTGGCCGCGCCGCTGGACAAGTGGCGCGATCGCGGCTCGGACGAGTGACGATTTCGTCGGTCACAGCCCGACGGGCTACGCTTGTTCGGTTGTCTCGGCTGGGCAGCCGTTCATCGCGCTCGCCGGCAACGTCTAACTGACCTCGATCATCTATTCAACCTCAGGAGTTCACGGTGGCTGCCGTCTGCGACATCTGCGACAAGAAGCCGGGCTTCGGCAACAACCGGCCGTGGTCCAAGAAGGCGACCAAGCGCCGCTTCGACCCCAACATCCAGCGCGTCCGCGCCGTCATCGGCGGCACTCCGAAGCGTATGAATGTGTGCACGACCTGCATCAAGGCCGGCAAGGTCGCTCGCTGAGCTGATTCTTCGTCGAAGGCCGCTACCCCTGGGGGTGGCGGCCTTTGTCGTCGTCGGGTCGTGGCGTCGGTTCGTCTAGGTATGCAGAGAAACCGTCACTTTCCACGCGGAGTTCCGCACGGGAAGTGACGGTTCGTCTGCATACCTAGACGAACGGTCGCGCGGTTCTCAGAAGTGCGTCCACCCCGCCGGCCCGTCATAGACCTCGCCGTCGACCGTGACCGCCTCGCCACCGGGCTCGCCGACAGTCCCGATCACCGTCCACCCCTCCGGCAACTCGACGTCCGGGGGAAATGCGGCGAGCAGCGAGTGGTCCTCTCCCCCGCCCAGCACGAACGCGAGCGGGTCGGCACCGGTCGCCGAGGCGACCGCGTTGAGCTCGTCGGGGATGGTGAGCGCCGCGGTGTGCACGTCGATGGAGACCTCCGAGGCCTCGGCGATGTGCCTGGCCTCGGCAAGGAGCCCGTCGGAGACGTCGATCAGCGCCGAGGCTCCTGCCGCGGCGGCCGCGGGGCCGGCGGCGTACGGCGGCTGCGGGCGCCGGTAGGCGTCGACGAGCACCCGCGGCGACCGGAACCCTCGCTTGAGGATCGCCAGGCCCGCCGCGGCCCACCCCTGACGGCCGCACAGCGCGAGTACGTCGCCGGGCTCGGCACCCGAACGGAGCACCGGCGCCTGGGCGACCGCCCCGATGGCGGTCACGGAGATGACGATCTGATCGGCGCCGGTGACGTCGCCCCCGACGACCGAGGCTCCGACCAGCGCACACTCCGCGGCGAACCCCTCAGCGAAGTCGACCGCCCACTCGGCCGGAAGATCCGAGGGAAGGGCGAGCCCGAGCGTCATGCAGTGCGCGACGCCTCCCATCGCGGCGATGTCGGCGAGATTCTGACCGGCTGCCCGATGGCCGATGTGGGACGCCTCCGCCCAATCCCGTCGGAAGTGTCGGCCCTCGACGAGCAGATCGGTCGAGACCACCACGTGCCCCTGCTTGACCCTCAGCAGCGCAGCGTCGTCTCCGGGGCCGACCAGCACCTGCTCTCCCTGAGCGAAGTGCTTGGTCATCTCGGTGATCAGCCCGAACTCGCCGACGTCGGCGAGTGTCGTGTCCCTCGGAAAAGCCATGACTACATCCAACCCTCCTCTTCGCGCTCGGAGATACCGGGACACGCATCTGGCCGTCTCCGCACTTTCGCGCGATCGCGCCATCGTTACGTCTTATCCCCAGGGTCGGTGTAGGTCGAGCGATAGATAACGCGATAGGTTACTGGTCGGACAATGTGCCAAGGGAGGCACTGAGAACAGGAGCTGCACCATGGTCGTACAGGCGTACATCCTCATCCAGACGGACGTCGGCAAGGCCGCGGAGGTCGCCACCGAGATCGGCAAGATCCAGGGCGTGACCCTGGCCGAGGACGTCACCGGGCCGTACGACGTGATCGTCCGCGCCGAGGCCCGCAACGTCGATGAGCTCGGGAAGCTGGTCGTGGCCCGCGTGCAGAACCTCGAGGGCATCACCCGCACCCTGACCTGCCCGGTCGTCCACATCTGAGATCGGATCGACGGCTCCGCGCAGCCGTCCGTGACAACACTGTGTTAGAACCATGGGCATGAGCACACCTCCTCTTTCCGGGCCCGTCGCCGTCATCGCCGGCGGGCTGAGCCACGAGCGCGACGTGTCGCTGGCCTCGGGCCGCAACCTCGTGCGCGAGCTGTCGGCGCTGGGCGTGGAGGTGGCTGCGTACGACTTCGATCGGGCGCTGCTGCACAACCTCGAGCGCGACAAGGCGGTCGTGGCGCTGCCGGCTCTGCACGGCCAGTTCGGTGAGGATGGCGAGATCCAGACGCTCCTGGAGCTGATCGGGATCCCGTACGTCGGCACCCTCTCCACCTCCTGCCGGGTCGCGTTCGACAAGACCGCGGCCCGCGAGCTGCTCCGCCGCGGCGGTATCCCGGTGCCGGACTCGGTCTCGCTGTCGTCGACGACCTTCCGCGATGTCGGCGCTCCGGTGCTGATGGAGCACGTCATCTCGCGGCTCGGCGAGCGAGTCGTGGTCAAGCCCTCCCGCGGCGGCTCGGCGCTCGGCGTCACCGGCGTCGACGGTCTCTCCGCCCTCCCCGCAGCCCTCGTCAAGACCTACGCCTACTGCGACGAGGCGCTCATCGAGCGCTTCTATGCCGGCATCGACGTCTCCGTGGTCGTCCACGAGACCGACGAGGGCCCGCAGCCGCTGACCCCGATCGCCATCGACTTCAGCAAGGGCCACGAGTTCGACTTCGCGGCTCGCTACACCGCCGAGTTCGTCGGCTTCGGCCGCCCCGACCTCCCCGACGCGCTGCTCACCGAGCTCGGCGAGACCGCCGTACGCGCCCACGAGCTGCTCGGCATGCGCGACATCTCCCGCACCGACTTCATGGTCACCCCCGACGGCAGCTTCGTCGTCCTCGAGGTCGCCATCACCCCCGGCGCCACCGAGACCAGCGTCTTCCCCTTCGCCGCCAAGCACGACGGCACCTCGATGGGCGAGGTCACCCTCGCCCTGCTCAAGCGCGCCCTCTCCCGCTGATCGAAGCGTCAGCCCGGCCGGCCGAGACGTCAACCCGGTCGGCCGAAGCGTCAGCCCCGTCGGCCGAAGCGTCACTTAGGTCGGTCGAGATGGCACTTGGCTGCCAACTCGGCCGACCGGAGCGACGTCTCGGCCGACCGGAGCGACGTCTCGACCGACTGGCGTGACGTCTCGGCCGACCGCCGATTCGGCTCATCCTGACGCAAAACCACGCCGAGTCGGCGCGTCTTAACGCGCCGACTCGGCGTGGTTTGCGGTCAGCTTGCGCCGACTCGGCGTCAGCTCAGGCCGGTGAGCTTACCGGCGATGCCGCCGGCCGCCTTGAGGGCGACGCCCTCTTCGAAGTTCCGGGTGACCTGGGGGATGTGCTTCTCGGCCTCGGCGATCGCGCTGATGAGGACCTCGGAGGCGGGGGTGTCGGGCCACAGGTAGAGCGAGAGGGCTCCGGGGATGGAGTTGACCTCGTTGATGAAGACCTCGCCCTTGCCGTCGGAAAGGAAGTCGATACGGAGGATGCCGGTCAGACCGGTGAGCTCCACGACGCGTACGGCCAGGTCCTTGATCTGCTTGGTGATCGACTCCTCGACCTGGGCCGGGAACTCGCGCGGGGAGGAGGAGAGGCCGTCGGTGTGGACGTACTTGGCGGAGTAGTCGTACATCTTCGCCTCCTCGGAGCGCAGCGGGCGCTCGACGTCGCTCACCGCGACCTCTGGCGCGGTGCGCACGGAGGCGTTGAGGTCGAAGAGGTCGGGGCGGTACGGCTCGACGACCGCGCCGGCACGCAGGTGCGGCGAGGTGTTGAGGAGCGCCAGGCCGGTCTCGTAGTCGTCGACGACCTCGATGCCGATCGAGGAGCCGCCGAAGCGCGGCTTGACGATGTAGGGGCCCGCGAAGGACGGGGCGGCGTAGCGCGAGAGCAGCTCACGCTGCAGCGACGGCAGCCCGGCGTTGAGCATCACCGCACCGAAGGCGAGCTTGTCCATCCCGAGCGCGGCGGAGGCCGGGGACGCACCGGTCGCCTTGAGCCCGGCGAGCTCGAAGAGCCACTGGATGCCGCCGGCCTCGCCCGCGCCGCCGTGGAAGGCGGAGAGGATCGGGCCGGTCTCCAGCCGCTTGCCACCGCCGAAACCGCCGACGGTGTAGAAGCCGTCGCCCTTCTCGGTGCCGAGGCGGAACTCGACGGCCTTCGACCCCTTCGGCTCACCACCGAGGAAGTCGCGCGCCTCCTGCTTGGCGGGCACCAGGAACCACTTGTCCGAGCGCGCCCAGTAGAGGCACGTCACCTCGACGCCGGCCCCGGAGAGGACTCGCTCGGCCTGCAGGCCGGTGAGGATGCTGATGTCGTGCTCGGCGCTCGGACCGCCGAAGACGATGGTGGCCTTGGTTACGCTCATGGTGAAAGCTCCTGGGTCCTACGCGTAGTGGTCGGGGAGGTCGTTCTCGTACAGCACCACGTCGCCCTCCTTGGCTGCGGTCAGTGCATGATCCGCTGCCGCCTTGCGGCTGTCGAACGCAGTGGTTCGCGCTGGGTCCCCCGCACGCAGCGCTTTTCGGTTGGTGCGACCGACGATGCACAGCTGCATCCGGTCAGAGGCCGTGGCAGCCTGCGCGAACTCGATGTTGCGCGCGGCCTGCTCCTGGCCCAGCTCGACCATACCGGGAGTGATGGTCCACACCGTGCCCGACTCCCCCGCCAGCCGCTTCGCCTTCGCGAGCGCGGCGGCGGCGCCGGTCGGGTTGGAGTTGAAGGTGTCGTCGACGACCCAGACACCGCCAGGCGTCTGGTTGGTCTCGGCCCGGTGGGGCGTACCCGGGATCGACGACAGCCGTTGGGTGATCGTCTCGATCGGCACCTCGACGGCGAGAGCGAGGCCGACGGCGATCGCCACGTTGATCGGGTGGCCGACCTCGTCGGGCAGCTCGACGGCGTACGTCTCGTTGTTGATGGTCAGCGCGCCGTCGGACACCACGACCTCGGCAGGGGTGCCGGGGATCGCGGAGCAGGCGATGACCCGTTTGCTGGCGCGGAGGTTCTCGGCGATGAGGGCGAGCTCGGGTACGTCGATGTTGAGCACCACCGTGGCGGCCTTCGGCAGGATCTCCGACTTGGCCTTCACGATCGTCTCGCGCGACTTCATCCGCTCCAGGTGGGCCTCGCCGATCGTGGTGATCGCAGCGACCTCGGGCGGGAAGATCTCGGTCAGCGCGGCGATCTCGCCCGGACCGTACGTGCCCATCTCGGCCACGAAGATGTCGGTGCCGGGCTGGAGGCGGTCGTTGACCGCGCGAGAGAGACCCATCGCGTTGTTGAAGCTCGCCGGCGAGGCCAGCGTCGACCAGCGGCCCTGCATCAGGTGGGTGGCGTAGTTCTTCGTCGAGGTCTTGCCGTAGGAACCGGTGATCGCGACGATCTTCGGGCTGACCTTCCTGATGGTGGCGGCGGCCTGCACCTGCCACTTCTTCGCCATCGCCTTCTCGGTCGGCCACATGATCGCCAGCGCCGCCTCGGCCAGCGGCACCGCGAGGATCGGGAGCAGGCCGGCGGCGGCCGGGGCGAGAAGCGCGATCAGGACGGTCACGACTGCGTGGAGCACGAAGAGCACCCCGGCCAGGCGCTTGACCCGATCCGTCCAGACCAGCCGCTTGGCGCCCACGAAGCTCATCCCGACCGGCCAGCCCACGAACAGCAGCGCCCCGACGAGCGCACCGTAGGGCAGCACGAACGCGGCCAGACAGACTACGACGACCGCGCCGAGCAGGATCGCCTCGACCGGACGGGCCTTGATCCAGATCCACTCGATCGCGAACAGTCGGGTCGGCTCGTAGTGCTCACGCTGGGCTACCCGCAGCCAGCGGTAGTACGAGACCAGGGTCAGCGCGGAGGTGACCAGGACGATCCACATGCTTCTTCTTCAGCCCCTCAGATTCGGTTCGTACGAAGTTCGTCGATGGCGCCTCGAAGGCTCTTGACCAGCCTGGCATCGAGCAGGTGTGCGGAGCCGGGGACGATCTCCAGGGTCGCGTTGTCCCCCAGGATCTCCATGGCCTCGCCGGGCATCCAGACCGGGGCGGCGGTGTCGTTCTCGCCCCAGATCAGCTTGACGGGCAGGTCGGTGGCGGCGATGGCCTCCAGCTGCTCGGTGTAGTCGTCGTTGACGGCCTTCACGAGCACCTGCCGCATCACGCCCTTGGCGTTGCGGTAGTCCGAGGAGCCGTACTTCTCGCGAAGCTCCTCCATCTTGGACTCCGGGATGAGCTTCTTGGCGTACGCCCAGCGACCGATCCGGTAGGCCAGCTTGGGCTTCCCACCGGCCTTCGGACGGAACAGCGGGAGGCCGGTGATCACGAGGCCACGGACGAGCTCGGGATGCGCGGCAGCGAGCTGGACCGCAACCCGGCCGCCGAAGGAGTGGCCGACGAGTACGGGGCGGTCGAGATCGCGCAAGATCTCGGCGAGCCACTCGGCGTACTGCTTCGTGTCCCAGCCCTCGTCAGGAGCGGGGGTCGCACCGAAACCGGGCTGGTCGAGCGCGAGCGCGTCCAGCCCTTCGAGCGTCGAGCCCCAGTCGCTGCGGTTGCGTGCCCAGCCGTGCAGGGCCACGACGGTGGCAGCATCCTTGCCGTGCTTCTCACCGAAGGCACGTCCATCCAGCAGGGTCGTCAACACGGCCGCAACCTTATCCGGGACCATGCCATGACCCGTAACCGCGCGGCGCGTGGGCCGCCCCACAGCCCGGGTAACACGTCGTTCGTGGGTCTACTCGCCTTTTATAACGACCGGATAGACCCACGAACGACGTGTTACCCCCACCGGGCTCGCCACCGGCCGAGGTTTACGCTCACAGGCATGGATCACAAGCCCGCCACGATCGCCGTCCACGCCGGGCGGCCGGCCCACGAGCCCGACCAGCCGCTCAACGTACCGATCACGATGGCCTCGACCTATGTGGCCGGCGGCGACAAGGAGTACGGGCGCTACACGAACGACTCGTGGGTGGCCTTCGAGGAGGCGCTCGGGCAGCTCGAGGGCGGACGGGCGCTGTCGTTCGCCTCCGGGCTCGCGGCGATCGCGACGCTGCTCGACCTGGTCAACGACTCCGTCGTCGTGGCGACCGAGCAGAGCTACCTCGGGACCATCGGTCAGCTGGCCGACCTCGAGGGGCGAGGCCGGCTGACCGCACGCCTCGCAGACTTCTCCGACACCGACGCCGTGGTGAAGCTGCTCGGGAAGCTCGATGGCGAGGTCACGCTGGTCTGGATCGAGACGCCGACCAATCCGGGGATGCAGCTCGCCGACCTGCCGACGATCATCGCTGCCGCGCACGAGGCCGGCGCGCGGGTCGTGGTCGACAACACCTTCGCCACTCCTCTGCTCCAGCAGCCGCTCGCGCTCGGCGCGGACATCGTCATCCACTCGGCCACGAAGTTCATCGCCGGCCACTCCGATGTCGTCATGGGCGCGGTCGTCGTCTCCGACGACGCGCTGTGGGACGTACTCAAGGCCCGGCGCGACCTCATCGGAGCGATCCCCGGCCCGTTCGAGGCCTGGTTGGCGCTTCGCGGGCTTCGTACGATGCACCTGCGGGTGGAGCGCTCCGCCGCCAACGCGGCGGTGCTCGCCGAGCGGCTGGCCGCGCACCCGGCCGTCGCCGAGGTCCGCTATCCGGGGTTCGGCGGCATGCTCGCGGCCGTCCTCCCGACCGCGGAGCAGGCCGACTTCCTCACCCACGCCACCTCGCTGTGGGTCCATGCGACCTCGCTGGGAGGCGTCGAGTCGACCTTCGAGCGCCGACGCCGCTGGAAGACCGAGTCCGCGACCGTTCCCGACGGGCTGGTGCGGATGTCGGTCGGCATCGAGGACGTCGACGACCTCTGGAACGACCTCTCCCAGGCTCTCGACCGGATCGAGCGTTAGTGGTCGTCGCCTCAATTTCGTCCCCGGTCCGCCGCCATGGCACGCACCGGGCGGCGTTGCCCCCGCTCGAAAGACCCCGGTATGCCTTCGCGGGGGCGCCTTGCCCAGCACGCACCCTGACGACGGACCGGGGACGAACTATCGGCTCAGACCACTAGTCGACCGGACTTACCACCAGCGCCGACCCGCCGCCGCGGCGCCACGGCTCCGCGGTGGCCGTCAGCAGCCCGTCCGGGCCGATCTCGATCGCGGTGGCTGCCCCGAGCTCGGCGGTCGAGGCGAAGCTGTGTCCCAGGGACGTCAGCGGCCCTCCGTACGCCTCGATGAACGCCGGCTCGGCACCAGTGTTCGCGGCGTTGCGCTGAGACGCCCGCGGCGCGGCCATCGCCTCGGGCAGGGTCCGCTCGCGGGCGAGACGCTCGACGAGGATCTGGAGCACGGTGGTGATGATCGTCGATCCGCCGGGCGACCCGACCGCCAGGACCGGGCGGCCCTCGGAGAGGACGATCGTGGGCGCCATCGAACTGCGTGGGCGCTTGTTGGGCTCGATCCGGTTGGGGTCGTCGGACCGGTAGGTCGTCGAGAAGTCGGTCAGCTCGTTGTTGAGGATGAACCCTCGTCCGGGCACGGTGATCCCGGATCCGCCGGTCTGCTCGATGGTCAGGGTGTATTCGACCACGTTGCCCCATCGGTCGACCACGGTCAGGTTGGTCGTCTCCAGGTTCTCGGTGTCCTTGGCCGTCTCACCGGTGCCGGTCGCGGCGTCGCAGATGCCGTCGAAGTCGTACGCATCTCCGGCCGCTACCGGCTTCGGCTGCGCCGCTGCGGGGTCGAGAGTGCAGGCCCGCTCGGCGGCGAAGGTGTCGTCGAGAAGCGCCTCGACCGGCACGTCGACATGATCGGCGTCGCCGAGGTAGGCGCCGCGGTCGGCGAAGCTGATCGCGCTCGCCTCGAGCAGATGGTGGTAGGCCTGGGTGTCGTTCATCCCGGCGAGGTCGTATCGCTCCAGGATGTTGAGCGCCTCCCCCACCGAGGTGCCGCCGGACGATGGCGGTGCCATCCCGTAGACGTCCAGGCCCTGATAGGTCGAGCGGGTCGGCTCACGGTCGGGGGCGGTGTAGGCGGCGAGGTCCTCGGTGGTCACCCAGCCGACCGGGACCGGCAGGTCGGTGTCGGCGGTCTTCGGCGGGTCAGCCACCGTCGCAGCGATCTCCTCGGCCAGCGGACCGCGGTAGAAGGCCTTCACGCCCTTGCGGGCGAGCAGGTCGTACGTCTTGGCGATGTCGCGGTTGCGGAACCGGCTGCCGACCTCGGGCGCAGATCCTCCGGGAAGAAATAGTTCGGCTGTGGAATCGATCGCTGCGAAACGTTCCGCGTTGTCGACGGTCTGCTGACGGAAGGTCTCGTCGACGACGAATCCTCGACGCGCGAGCCGGGAGGCGGGCGCGAGCGACTGACGCAGAGAGCGCGTCCCCCATTTCCTCAGCGCCTTGTCCCAGGTCAACGGGGTGCCCGGCACGCCGACGGAGGCGCCGCTGGTGACCATGTCCGGGAAGAACGGGTACTCCTTCCCCGTCTCGGGGTCGATGAACGCGTCGCGCGGGATCGCGGCAGGCGCCTTCTCACGCCCGTCGATCGTCTCGACCTCACCGGTGCGCGCGGAGTAGTGCACGAAGAAGCCACCCCCTCCGATCCCGGCCGAGTAAGGCTCGGTCACGCCGAGCGCGGCAGCCGTCGCGATCGCCGCGTCGGTCGCGTTACCGCCCTTGCGCAGCACCTCCAACCCGATCCGGCTGGCGTCGGCGTCGACGCTCGCCACCGCACCCCCGTATCCGACCGCGGTGGGCACCTTGGGTGGCGGCACGTGCCGGTCGTGCGGAGCGGCGGTCGCCCCGGCGTACGGAACCAGAGTGGCCAGCGCGAGCGCGCCTCCGGTCAGCGTGGCTACGACTGCAGAACGACGTCCGAGCATGGCGATCTCCCAGTGGTTGACGGCCTCTCGAACCTACTACGCCATCGGCCTCGGCTGCGGCTGATGCGTGGGACGAAATATGGGACGGCCCCAGAGCTCTCGCTCCGGGGCCGTCCCAACGTACTACTCGGTCTCGGCCTTCGTCGGCCGCTCGAGCATCTCGTCCAGGATCTCGCTGACGGTCTTGGCACCGGACACGACATCGTCGACGTACTGTGCCAGCGGAACGTCCACCCCGACCTTCGCCGCAAGCTCGCGCAGCGAGTGGGAGGATTTGGCACCCTCGGCGACCTGGTGGCTGGAGGCCAGGATGTCGGCGGTGGTCATGCCCTTGCCGAGCTTCTCCCCGAACGTACGGTTGCGCGAGAGCGGCGAGGAGCAGGTCGCGGCCAGGTCACCCAGACCGGCGAGACCCATCAGGGTCATCGGGTTGGCTCCCAACTGCATCGCCAACCGTGCCGTCTCGGCAAGACCTCGGGTGATCAGCGACGCCTGGGTGTTGTCTCCGAACCCCATCCCGGCGGCCATCCCGGTGGAGATCGCGACCACGTTCTTGTAGGCCCCGCCGATCTCGCAGCCGACCACATCGGTGGAGGTGTAGGGGCGGAACGCGGGCGAGTGCACCCGCGCCTGGATCGTCTTGGCGACATCCTCGTCGGCGCACGCCACCACACCGGCGGCGGGCTCGCGACGGATGATCTCCTTGGAGAGGTTGGGGCCGCTGACCACGGCGATCCGGTCCGGACCCGCCCCGGTGACATGGGCGATGACCTCACTCATCCGCTCCAGGGTGCCGAGCTCGACGCCCTTCATCAGCGAGACCAGCGGCACGTCCTTCGGCAGGAAAGGCGCCCAGTCGGTGAGGTTCTTGCGCAGCGTCTGCGACGGCGCCGCGAGGACGACCAGATCAGCGCCGTACGCCGCCTTCTCGATGTCATGGGTGGCGCTGATGTTGTGCGGCAGCTCGGTGCCGGGGTGGTACTCGGGGTTCTCATGGGTGTCGTTGATCGCCGCCGCGACCTCCTCACGCCGCGCCCACATGGTGACGTCGTTGCCGGCGTCGGCGAGGATGACCGAGAACGCGGTGCCCCACGAGCCCGCTCCGAAGACCGCTACCTTGCTGTTCGCTCGCTTACGCTCGCTCAATTGCTGTCCTTCTTCTTGGTCTTGCGGGGGTCGCCGGTCGCATTCACCCCGGCCTTCTTCGGGTCGAAGAGCTCACCGGGCGGCTCCTCGCCCCTGATGTCGGCCACCAGGCCGACGATCGCCTTCATGATCCGGTCGGTCGCCTCGTTGATGACACCAGTGGTGTGATCCTGGACCTCGAGGTCCTTCAGGTCCACCGGGTCACCGATCTTCATCTGGATCATCTTGCGACCGATCAGATGCGGCTTGAGAGAGTACGCCGGAAGGAGCTCCTGGGCTCCCCACTGTCCCACCGGGTAGACCGGGGCACCGGTCGCGAGCGCGATCCGAGCCGCGCCGGACTTGCCGCGCATGGGCCAGCCGGTGGGGTCCTTGGTGATCGAGCCCTCGACGTAGACGACCACGATGCTGCCGTCGTTGACGGCCTTGACGGCCGCGTCGAAGGCCGAGGCGCCGGCCTTACGGTCCACCGGGATCTGTCCGGCGGCCCGCAGGAACTTGCCCAGCGGGCCCTTGAACAACCCGGCCTTGGCCAGGTAGCTCGGCCTACGTCCGTAGTCCCAGACGATGTGCGCTGCGGTGAACGGGTCGATCTCAGAGACATGGTTGAGCGCGAACACCGCTCCCCCGCTCTCCGGGATCTTCTCGCCGCCGTCCCACTCGTGCTTGGTGGTCGCGAGAAGGGCGGGCTTCACGATGCCGACGGCCACGACCCATGGCCAGCCGACCTTGCCCTCCTGGAACTTCCGGTACTTTCCCACCAGGGCAGGTTACCGGGCCGTATCCGCGAGGTTGTGAGACACCTGTCAGGATCTACCCTGATGCCCGCACCTGCACCCGGTTACGTCGTCCTGCTGCCCGTCAAGCCTCCGGCGCGCGGCAAGTCCCGGCTGGTCGGTATCGAGTCGCACGAGCGGGCCGATCTCGCCCGCTCGTTCGCCCTCGACACCGCAGAGTCATGCCTGACCGCCACCCGCGTCGGCGCCGTTCTGGTGATCACCGACGACTCCTACTTCGCCGCCGACGTCGTCCGTCTCGGAGCCGACGTCATCCCCGACGGGGTCAGCGGCGACCTCAACGAGACCCTGGTGCAGGGTGCACGCGAGGCCCGGCGCCGCTGGCCGGGACTCCGACCGGCCGCCCTGTGCGGCGACCTGCCCGCGCTGCGTGCCGCCGACCTGGACGCAGCCCTGGCTGCCACGGAAGGGTCCGGGGCTGCGTACGTCGAGGACGCGGCGGGCGGGGGCACCACCCTCTACACCGCGCCCCACGACCTGTTCCGGCCCGCGTTCGGCCCCGGGTCCGCGGCCGCCCACGGTGCCGGCGGCGCTCGCCCGGTGGAGGGCGCCCTCAGCTCGCTCCGCCACGACGTCGACACTCTCGAAGACCTCGAGGCCGTACGCAGGTTGGGGCTGGGGCCGCGTACCACGCTGGCGTCGGTGCGGGTCGGCAGCTCCGGCTAGGCGTCGCTCGACGGGCTCTCGGGCTTGGTCGTCGGGTCGGTCGAGCCGGATCCCGTCGAGTCCCCAACCGTTGAACCCTTCGTCTCATCCGTCTGCTGTGCGGGCGGCTGCTGTGCGGGCGGCTGCTGCGCGAGCGGCTGCTGCGCAGGTGCCTTCTTGGCCGGCGCCTTCTTTGCGGGTGCCTTCTTGGCTGGCGTCGTCTTCGCCGCGGTACTCATCTGCTGCGCAGGGGTCTTGTCGGCCGTCGTCTTCTCCGCCGCAGTCGTCTTCGTAGGGGCCTTGTCGGCCGTCGCCTCGTTCGCCGCAGTCGTCTTCGCGGGAGGCTTCTTTGCTGGGGTCTTCTTCGCGGGAGCCTTCTTGGCCGTCGTCTTCTTGGCCGTCGTCTTCTTGGCCGTCGTCTTCTTGGCCGTCGTCTTCTTGGCCGTCGTCTTCTTGGCCGTCGTCTTCTTGGCCGTCGTCTTCTTGGCCGTCGTCTTCTTGGCCGTCGTCTTCTTCGCCGGCGTCGTCTTCTCGGCCGCGGCCTCAGAGGCCTCGACTGGGGTCACCGCGGCAGCCTTCTTCGCGGGGGCCTTCTTGGCGGGGGCCTTCTTGGCGGTCGTCTTCTTCGCCGCGGTGGACTTCGCCGTCGTAGACTTCTTGGCCGGGCTCTTCTTGGCCGGGCTCTTCTTGGCCGCGCTCGTCGTCGCAGCGGTCTTCTTCGCGGACGCCTTCTTGGCGGCAGTCTTCTTCGCCGGCGCCGGCTCCTTCACCGGCGTAGGCGTCTTGGCGGAGCTCGCCGCCTGCTTCGGCGCGGTCTCGACCGGCTCGACGGCCTTGGCCGGCGCCTTGCGGCCCGGCCTCGGCAGCTTGACCTTCGGCACGGAAGGGACCTTCACCTTGCCGGAGACGACGTCGGCAACCAGCTTGCCCGCCGTGCCCGTCACGGTGCCGACTACCTTCCCGGCCTGCTTGCTCGCATCAGCTACTCGTTTTCTCACCACCCGATCGACCATAGGCCATACCCACACATTCGATACATACCGACAGCATGTGAACACGCACTGTTCACCGGAACTCTCCTGATCCTCCGGTGCGCGCCGGTTAGCGTGGAAACACTCAGGGCAGGACGAGGAAGGTACGACCATCACTGACGTGCACATCGACGAGGAGAAGCCGGCCGTGGTGCTCGAGGAGCCGCAGACCACGGTGAGGCGAAGCCGCGCCGGGATCCCGTTCTCCGCCTGCATCGCCCTCGCGCTGATCGCCTCGGTGACGTGGCTGGCCGTCCATACCGCCCGGCTCGCCGAGGGCCGGACCAGCGCCAGCACCCCTGCCCCGGCGCCACCTGCTCCGACGGTGCGCAACAGCGAGCCCACCATCCCGGCGACGTACGCCGACCTGCCCATCGGACCCGCGACGACCCTGCCGTTCGTCGACCGTGCCGGCCGGCTCCAGCTGGGCGCGAAGCCGCAGAAGGTCTACGGCTCACAGATGAGCGTGGCCGGGTGGACGGTGCTGATGTACGAGAGCGCCACCGAGCCCGGCCCGGTCTGGATCGCGCGACGCGGGAAGACCATCCAGATCCCCGGACTGTGGACCCAGCCGGTCCTGAGCAAGGACGGCACCCAGCTCTTCGCTCTCCAGCAGACCGGAGACACCGCTTCCGCCCTGGTCGCGGTGGACACCACGACGGGCGAGGAGACCGGCCGGCTGACGCTCGAAGGGACCCCTGTCGGCACCGCCGTGCTCGGCACCGACCGCACTCGCGCCTACTTCCGCACCGGACTCGTACCGGCACCGCCGGCGGCACCCGGAAACTACGGCGAGCTGGCCGTCTCCAGCCCGCCGGTGACGGCCTGGCACCCCGACAAGGGGACCCGGCGGATCTCGCTACCGCTCGACTACCAGCAGCTGATCCCGCTGAGCCGCGGCGTACTCCTCTACAACCCTGGCGAGTGGGAGGCCCGTTTCGCCGCCATCGAGGCCGACGGCAGCCTCACCCAGCCCGGCGTCCATGCGCCGTTGCCCGGTTCGGTCGCCGACTCCCCCGACGGCTCGATCGTCGCCATCGCCCGCAACCCCAGCGACCCCGGGATGATCAGCTACGGCGCCGAGCGCGGCATCGCCGTCAACATGAGCACCTCCGAGCACATCGACCTGCGCGTACCCGACTCCGTCGAGAAGGTCTACGTCGCCGGCTTCGAGTCCGACCGCAGCGTCGTCCTCCGCACCGCCACCGCCTCCGAGTCCTGGTATCTCCGCTGCTGGGTCGACACCGGCTCCTGCGACCGCATCACCGGATCCCAGCGTGGCGCCGACGGCCGCCAGATCCACCTCCCCTAGCCCGCAGTGACGTCACGGCGGACGGCCGAAACGTCACTGCGGTCGGCCGAGTTGGCAACGTTGTGCCAACTCGACCGACGTACGTGACGTCTCGGCCGACGTACGTGACGTCTCGGCCGACGGGGGCGACTTCTCGGCGAGGCTCAGGCGTGCAGCGTGACCGGCTTGAAGGAGGGCCGGGTCGCCTCGTACGTGGCGATGTCGTCCTCGTGGGAGAGCGTGATGCCGATGTCGTCGAGGCCCTCGAGGAGGCGCCAGCGGGTGTAGTCGTCGATGTCGAAGGAGTCCTCGATGGCGTCGGGACCCTCGCCGGCACGGACGGTGCGCGACTCCAGGTCGACCGTGATCTGGGCACCGGGGTTGTCGTCGAGGTGGTCCCACAGCTTCTGGACGACCTTCTCGTCGACCTTCGCCGCCAGCAGACCGGCCTTGCCGGAGTTGCCGCGGAAGATGTCGCCGAAGCGAGAAGAGATGACCACGCGGAAGCCGTAGTCCATCAGCGCCCAGACGGCGTGCTCACGCGAGGAGCCGGTGCCGAAGTCGGGGCCGGCGACGAGGACGGAGGCCCCGGCGTACGCCTCGTTGTTGAGGACGAAGGTCGGGTCGTTGCGCCACGCGGCGAAGAGGCCGTCCTCGAAACCCGTGCGGGTCACGCGCTTGAGGTAGACCGCTGGGATGATCTGGTCGGTGTCGACGTTGCTGCGGCGCAGCGGTACGCCGGCGCCGGTGTGGGTGGTGAACTTGTCCATGTCAGGGCGCTCCGTGTTCAGGCTCGGGCGAGCGTCAGGTCGGCGGGCGAGGAGAGGGTGCCGCGTACGGCGGTGGCGGCAGCCACCTCCGGCGAGACCAGGTGGGTGCGACCGCCCTTGCCCTGGCGACCCTCGAAGTTGCGGTTGGACGTGGAGGCCGAGCGCTCGCCGGGGGCGAGGGTGTCGGGGTTCATGCCCAGGCACATCGAGCAGCCCGCGCCACGCCACTCGGCACCGGCGTCGAGGAAGATCTTGTGCAGACCCTCCTCCTCGGCCTGCAGGCGCACCTTGGCCGAGCCCGGGACGACCAGGAAGCGGGTGCCGTCGGCGACCTTGTGCCCCTGGATGATGTCGGCGGCCGTACGCAGGTCCTCCATTCGCCCGTTGGTGCAGGAGCCGAGGAAGACGGTGTCGATGTGCACCTCGCGCATCGGGGTGCCGGCCTCGAGACCCATGTAGGTCAGCGCCTTCTCGGCCGCGATCTTCTCGTCGGCGTCCTCGAAGTCGTCGGGGCTCGGGACGGCAGCGCCCAGCGGGACGCCCTGGCCCGGGTTGGTGCCCCAGGTGACGAACGGGGTGACCTCGGCGGCATCGATCGTGATCTCGCGATCGAAGACGGCGTCCTCGTCGGTGACCAGGGACTTCCAGTGCGCGACGGCCTGGTCCCACTCGGCGCCCTTCGGGGCCTCGGGCTTGTCCTTGATGTAGGCGAAGGTGGTCTCGTCCGGTGCGATCATCCCGGCCTTGGCGCCCCACTCGATCGACATGTTGCAGATCGTCATCCGAGCCTCCATGGAGAGCTCGCGGATGGCCTCGCCGCGATACTCCACGATGTAGCCCTGGCCACCGCCGGTGCCGGTCTTGGCGATCAGGGTGAGGATCAGGTCCTTGGCGCTGACACCGTCGGGCAGCGCGCCGTCGACCGTGACAGCCATCGTCTTCGGCTTGTCCTGCATCAGCGTCTGGGTCGCCAGGACGTGCTCGACCTCAGAGGTGCCGATACCGAACGCGATCGCGCCGAAGGCACCGTGCGTGGAGGTGTGGGAGTCGCCGCACACGATGGTCATGCCCGGCTGGGTGAGCCCCAGTTGCGGGCCGACCACGTGGACGATCCCCTGCTCGGCGTCGCCGAGGGGATGGAGACGTACGCCGAACTCCTCGGCGTTCTTGCGCAGCGTCTCGACCTGCGTGCGGCTGACCGGGTCGGCGATGGGCTTGTCCCAGTCGACGGTCGGGACGTTGTGGTCCTCGGTGGCGATGGTGAGATCGGGGCGGCGCACCTTGCGGTCGGACAGGCGCAGACCCTCGAAGGCCTGCGGACTCGTCACCTCGTGGATGAGGTGAAGGTCGATGTAGAGAAGATCAGGCTCTCCCGCGCTCGACCGGACGACATGCTCGTCCCACACCTTCTCCGACAAGGTCCTGCCCATGACTCGATCTCCATCTGGCATCTTTGGTCTGTAGTGGCCGGTGGCGGGTCGAGCGTTGAATCTCGAAATCAGATCCGCCACTTCCAGTCTGCTGTTCCGAGCGTAACGTTGCATCTCAGGTTCTGAGAAGTTAGTCTTGCGATATGGACAGTTCCAGTGGTGTAGGCGTTCTCGACAAGGCCGCTCTCGTGCTCACAGCGCTCGAGTCCGGCCCGGCGACCCTGGCGGGTCTGGTGGCAGGAACAGGGCTCGCCCGCCCGACCGCACACCGGCTCGCGGTCGCGCTCGAGCACCACCGTCTGGTCGCCCGCGACATGCAGGGCCGCTTCGTTCTCGGTCCGCGCCTGGCCGAGCTGTCCGCCGCCGCCGGCGAGGACCGGCTCCTCGCCACCGCCGGGCCCGTTCTGGCGCGTCTGCGCGACATCACCGGCGAGTCGGCGCAGCTGTGGCGGCGCCAGGGCGACTTCCGGGTCTGCGTCGCCGCCGCCGAGCGTCCCTCCGGTCTCCGCGACACCATCCCCGTCGGCTCCCAGCTCACCATGCGCGCCGGGTCGGCCGCTCAGATACTGATTGCCTGGGAGGACCCCGAGCGCCTCCACCGCGGTCTGCAGAACGCCGCCTTCTCCGCGGCCGCCCTCTCCGGTATCCGCCGGCGCGGCTGGGCGCAGTCGATCGGCGAGCGCGAGGCCGGTGTCGCCTCGGTGTCCGCTCCCGTCCGCTCCCCCGGAGGCAAGGTCATCGCCGCCGTCTCCGTCTCCGGCCCTCTCGAGCGCCTCACCCGCCAGCCCGGCAAGATGCACGCCCCCGCCGTCCTCGCCGCCGCCGACCGACTCTCGGAGTCGCTGCGGCGGGCTGCCGCGGAGTAGCGGCGCCGGATGCTCACCGAGGTACCTCGGTGAGCATTCAGCCGCAGATCTCCCGCACCGCCTCGCGCACGGCCCGGAAGTCATCCGCACTCGTCCGACTCTCTGCCGACCCGACGATCACGGCGACGCCGTAGTCGTCGAAGAGCCGGGGCTCGGCGTCCTCGAGGTCGCCGGTGACCAGCACGACGACCCCGGCGGCGGTGCTCTCGGCGAACCGGACCGACCAGGTCGGCTGTTGGAGGCCGCCGACACGTTCGATCGTGTCCTTCGCCCGCTCGCTCGAGACGTCCTGGTCGCAGGTCACCCGCCCGTTGACCAGGAGCTCGCTCTCATCGACCGCGGGCTCGACGGGCTCCGTGACCGGCTCCTGCCCACACCCGGCGAGAGCGGCAGCGAGCGCGACAGCCGAGAGCGACGTACGCCATGACTGAGCTCTCGACCACCACGACTGCGGGCTCGGCATCAGAAGAGGGCACCGCTCTCCAGACCCAACAGGGCCGTCTTGCGCTCCAGGCCACCGGCGTAGCCGGTCAGGGAGCCGTTCGCGCCGATCACACGGTGGCACGGGATGACGATCGGGATGGGGTTCCTGCCGTTGGCGAGCCCGACGGCGCGGGCGCCGTGGCCGGTCATGGCCATGCGGCCGGCGATCTCACCGTAGGAACAGGTGGTGCCGTACTCGATCTTCTGCAGCTGCTCCCAGACCCGCTCCTGGAACGGGGTCCCTGCCGGCGCCAGCGGAAGATCGAAGAAGGTCCGATCCCCGGAGAAGTACTCCGCGAGCTGCCGGGCGCACTCGATGAGCAACGGGTCCGAGTCGGACCGTTCGCCACGAGGCCGCCCCTCGGCGTACAGAGCCGGCATGAAGTCGATCGCGGTGATCGCGCCGTCCTGCGCGACCAGCCTCAGCTCGCCGACGGGCGAGTCGATGATTGTCCACATCAGAGTTCCTCCAAGGGAGTCAGTGAAGTCCATAGATAGAGCAGGGCGTACGAGCGCCACGGCCGCCATGCGGCGACGTCCGCCGCGGGCGCACCGAGCACTTCCAGCGCTCGTCTGATGCCGACATCGGTCGGCAGGAAGACGTCGGGGTGGCCGAGCGCGCGCAGCGCGACATAGTCGGCGGTCCAGGGGCCGACGCCGGGCATGCCGAGCAGCTGGTCGTGCACGACGTCGCGGTCGGTGCCGCGGTCCAGCTGGAGCTCGCCGGAGGCGAGGGCAGCTGCCAGGCCGGTGACCGCCCGACCGCGTGCGCGCGGCATCGGCAGACCGGCCGGGTCGGCGGCGGCCAGCACGTCCGCGGCCGGGAACAGATGCGTGAGCCCCTCGATGTCGGTGCAGATCGGGCGGCCGTGCTCGGCGACGATCCCTGCCAAGACGGTGCGTGCCCCGGCGACCGAGACCTGCTGCCCCACGATCGTACGCAGCGCCAGCTCGCCGCCGTCGACGGTGCCGGGCACGCGCAGCCCCGGCAGAGCCCGGGCCAGCGGGCCCATCACCGCGTCGTCGGCGAAGACGTCCGCCACCGCGCGCGGGTCGCAGTCGGCGTCGAGCAGTCGACGGGCACGCTCGACGGCCGCGGTGGTGTCGCGCAGGTCGGTGAGCTTGAAGGTCGCGTGGACGAAACCGGTCTCGCCCTCTGGGATGTCGGTGAGCTCGAGGCGCAGCGTCCCCGGACCGTTGGGCAGATCGAGGGTCCGGGCGAACCACAGTCGCCCGTTCTCGACCCCTGCGACCTCCACCCCCGGCACCAGGTGGTCGCGCAGGAAGGCGTGCAGCGCACGACCGGCGAACGGGGTGCGGACGGCGAGCCGCAGCGCGATCGTCCCGTCGGCTCGACGCCTCGAGCCGCGTCGCCCGCGGAGCTCGGTCGGCGAGGCCGCATAGACCTCGCGGACGGTGTCGTTGAACTGACGTACGCTCGAGAAGCCCGCTGCGAAGGCGATGTCCGCGAAGCCGAGCTCCGTGGTCTCCACCAGCGTCCGGGCGGTCTGCGCGCGGCGCGCTCTGGCCAGCGCCAGCGGACCGGCCCCGAGCTCGGTGGTCAGCAGCCGGGTCAGGTGACGGGGCGAGTAGCCGACCCGGCGGGCCAGCCCCTCGACGCCTTCGCGGTCGACGACGCCGTCGGCGATCAGGCGCATCGCCCGACCGGCGAGGGTCGCGGCCACGTCCCACTCCGGGCTGCCCGGGGTGGCGTCGGGACGGCAACGTTTGCAGGCCCGGTAGCCGGCCGCCTGGGCCGCTGCCGCGGTCCGGTGGAAGGACACGTTGACCAGCGCGGGGGTCCGCGCCGGGCACGAGGGACGGCAGTAGATGCCGGTCGAGGCAACCGCAGTGTAGAAGACACCGTCGAAGCGCCGGTCGCGCGATCGAACTGCGCGATAGCACGATTCGAAGTCGAGTCCGTTCAGGCTCATCGTCCCATCCATGTCTTCAATGGTGCCGTGTTCGGAACGAAATTACTCGCGGTTTTCGGACAGTACCTTCCTCATGGTTTCACAATGCAGTTTTCTGCCGTCAACTGATTGCAGCAACCTCTCGGCCCGCTGGCGCGTACTACCCGTGTGGGGCTGCTCAGGCGGAGCGATCGAGGGAGGACGATGGGGGCCGAAGTGACGTCGGGAACGCGTACGGTGGTGCTCACCGTCGTGGTCACGATGCTGTTCTTGGCGGTCGCCACCGGGATCGGCACCTGGGCCTTCTATGACCGACTCAACAGCAACCTCGGCTCGGGCGGCGACATCGAGCATCTCGTCGACGAGCCCGAGGACACCGGCCCGAAGCGACCCCTCAACATCTTGGTCCTCGGCACCGACGGGCGCGACTGCGCGGGCTGCTCGATCGACGGCGAGGGTGGCGCCGGCGGCTCCGACAGCACGATCCTGCTCCACGTCGCGGCCGACCGTGAGTCCGCGTACGGCATCTCGATTCCTCGCGACGCGCTCGTCGACCGGCCCGAGTGCACCGCCCCGGACGGCACCACGATCCCCGAGGCCAGCGGGGTGATGTGGAACGAGGCGTACGCCCTGGGCGGCCCCACCTGCACCGCTCGCCAGACCGAGCTGCTCACCGGGATCCCGATCGACCACTACCTCGCCCTGGACTTCGCCGGTTTCCGTGGAATGGTCGACGCCGTCGGCGGCGTCAGGATCTGCATCCCGGAGGCGATCGACGACGAGGAGCACAACATCTTCCTACCCGCCGGGACCCACAACCTACGCGGGAAGCAGGCCCTCGACTACGTACGCAACCGCTCCTCCACCCCCAACGCCGACCTTGGCCGGATGCGCCGCCAGCAATACTTCCTCACCGCCCTCGCCACCAAGGTCCTCTCCGCGGGCACCCTGACCCGCCCGAGCCGGCTGGCCTCGTTCGCCACCGAGCTGTCTCGGTCGATCACCACCGACGTCGGCTCGGTCGCCGGCCTGGCCGACCTGGCCGGGCAGATGCGCAACCTCGCCCCGGGCAGCATCGAGTTCGAGACCGTGCCGAACGAGGCCTTCCCCGAGGGGGATCCCAACTGGGGCCGGCTCCGGATCCTCCCGGAGGCCGACGAGCTGTGGCAGCGGATGCTCGAGGACCGTCCGCTCCACGACCCGGCCGCCACCGCCAGGCCTTCCCCGACGGGCTCCCCGTCGTCCACTGCCGCACCCGACAGCCCCACATCCAACACCTCACCGGTCGAGTCACCGGTCGAGTCGGTGACCCCCGAGGAGCAGGAGAAGGACGCGGCAGACAACGGCCTGTGCTCCGCCGCCTGAGTGTGATGTGATCCACTCTGGTCATGACCTACACCACGGTTCCCGTCGGGGTCGGTGCCCTCACCTTCGATCAGGTAGTCGCCGTCGCCCGTCACCACGCCCCCATCACCCTCACCGACGAGTCGCTGACCGCGATGGCCACGAGCCGTGAGCTCATCGAGTCGCTGGCTCATGACACCCGGCCCCACTACGGCATCTCCACCGGCTTCGGCGCCCTGGCCAACACCTCGATCCCGCCCGAACACCGCGCCCAACTGCAGGCCTCGCTGGTCCGCTCGCACGCGGCCTCCTCGGGTGCCGAGATCGAGAAGGAGGTCGTCCGTGGCCTCATGCTGCTGCGTCTCTCGACCCTCGCCACGGGGCGGACCGGCGTGCGCCCCGAGGTCGCCCGGACCTACGCCGCGCTCCTGAACGCCCAGATCACCCCGGTGATCGGTGAGTACGGCTCGCTCGGCTGCTCCGGCGACCTGGCCCCGTTGGCGCACTGCGCGCTCGCGGCGATGGGCGAAGGAGACGTACGCAACGCCGACGGCGACCTCGTGCCCGCCGCCGACGCCCTGGCGGCCGCCGGGATCACCCCGGTGCAGCTCCGCGAGAAGGAGGGGCTGGCGCTGATCAACGGCACCGACGGGATGCTGGCGATGCTGGTGCTGGCGCTCGCCGACCTGGACGAGCTCGTGGCCACCGCCGACATCGCCGGTGCGCTCAGCATCGAGGGCCTCCAGGGCACCGACAGCGTCTTCGCCTCGGATCTGCAGGAGCTGCGACCGCACGCCGGACAGGCGACCTCGGCCGCCAACATCCGCGCCGTCCTGGCGGGCAGCGGCATCGTCGCCGACCACCGCGGCACCGGGTTCACCCGCGTGCAGGACGCCTACTCGCTGCGCTGCGCGCCCCAGGTCCACGGTGCGGTCCGCGACACCATGGCCCACGCTGCCAGGGTCGCCGAGGTCGAGCTCGCGAGCGCCGTCGACAATCCGGTGGTCACCCTCGATGGCCGGGTCGAGTCCAACGGCAACTTCCACGGTGCCCCGATCGGCTACGTACTGGACTTCCTGGCCATCGCCACCGCCGACCTCGCCTCGATCTCGGAGCGGCGTACCGACCGGTTCCTCGACAAGTCCCGCAACCACGGGCTGCCGCCGTTCCTCGCCCACGACCCCGGCGTCGACTCCGGGCACATGATCGCGCAGTACACGCAGGCCGGGATCGTCTCCGACCTCAAGCGCCTCGCCGTCCCGGCATCGGTCGATTCCATCCCGACCTCCGCGATGCAGGAGGACCACGTCTCGATGGGCTGGAACGCCGCCCGCAAGCTCCGTCGCGCGATCTCCGGGGCCCAGCAGGTCGTCGCCATCGAGATCCTCACCGCGGCCCGCGCGATCGACATGCGCTCCCCTGAGCGTCCCGGTGCCGTCGGGGCCGCGTTGGTCGCGGAGATCCGCAAGCTGGTCCCGGCCCCCGGTCCCGACCGCTTCCTCGCGCCCGACATCAAGGCCGTCGTCGACCTCGTCGCCACCGGGAAGCTCCTGGACACTGCCCGCTCGCTGACCACCGTCCGCTGACCCGACTGGAAGGATGGGAGACATGAGCGAACCACGCACTGTCCGCGCCCCGCACGGCCCCGAGATCACCGCCAAGAACTGGCAGACCGAGGCCGCCAAGCGCATGCTGATGAACAACCTCGACCCGGACGTGGCCGAGCGTCCCGACGACCTGGTCGTCTACGGCGGCACCGGCCGCGCCGCGCGGTCCTGGGAGGCGTACGACGCCATCGTCCGCACCCTCGACGAGCTCGAGGCCGACGAGACGCTGCTGGTGCAGTCCGGCAAGCCGGTCGGCGTCTTCCGCACCCACGAGTGGGCGCCGCGGGTCCTGATCGCCAACTCCAACCTCGTCGGCGACTGGGCTAACTGGCCGGAGTTCCGGCGGCTGGAGTCGCTGGGCCTGACGATGTACGGCCAGATGACCGCCGGTTCGTGGATCTACATCGGCACCCAGGGCATCCTCCAGGGCACCTACGAGTGCTTCGCCGCGATCGCTCGCAAGAAGTTCGGCGGATCGCTCGCCGGCACCCTGACGCTCACCGGTGGCGCCGGCGGCATGGGCGGCGCCCAGCCGCTCGCGGTCACGTTGAACGAGGGCGTCGTGATCGTCGTCGACGTCGACGCGGCCCGCCTCCAGCGCCGTGTCGACCACGGCTACATGGACACCGTCGCGACCTCCCTCGACGACGCGCTGGCGCAGGCCGAAGAGGCCAAAAAGGCTCGTACGCCGCGCTCCATCGGCCTCGTCGGCAACTGTGCCGCGGTCTTCCCCGAGGTCCTGGCGCGCGGGGTCGAGGTCGACATCGTCACCGACCAGACCTCGGCGCACGACCCGCTCTCCTACCTCCCGCTGGAATACACGGTCGAGGAGTGGGCCTCCCGCGCCGAGGCGGACGCCGAGGACTTCACCGAGAAGGCCCAGGCCTCGATGGCCAAGCACGTCGAGGCGATGGTCGGCTTCATGGCGACCGGCGCCGAGGTCTTCGACTACGGCAACTCGCTGCGCGAGGGTGCCCGCCTGGGCGGCTTCGCGGACGCCTTCGCCTTCCCCGGGTTCGTCCCCGCGTACATCCGCCCGCTCTTCGAGGAGGGCATGGGACCGTTCCGCTGGGCGGCGCTCTCGGGCGACCCCGAGGACATCGCCAAGACCGACCGGGCGATCGTCGAGCTCTTCCCGGAGAACGAGGGCCTCAAGCGCTGGATCACCCAGGCGGGCGAGAAGGTCCACTTCGAAGGCCTGCCGGCGCGGATCTGCTGGCTGGGCTACCAGGAGCGCCACCTCGCCGGGCTGAAGTTCAACGAGATGGTCGCCTCCGGGGAGCTCTCGGCGCCGGTCGTCATCGGTCGCGACCACCTCGACTCCGGCTCCGTGGCCTCGCCCTACCGCGAGACCGAGGCGATGAAGGACGGCTCCGACGCGATCGCCGACTGGCCGCTGCTCAACGCGCTGCTCAACACCGCCTCCGGCGCGAGCTGGGTCAGCATCCACCACGGCGGGGGTGTCGGCATCGGCCGCTCCATCCACGCCGGCCAGGTCTGCGTCGCCGACGGCACCCCGCTCGCCGCGGAGAAGATCGAGCGGGTCCTGACCAACGACCCCGGCACGGGCGTCATGCGCCACGTCGACGCCGGCTACGAGCACGCCCGCGACGTCGCTCGCGAGCGGGGCCTCAACGTCCCGATGCTCGGCGCCTGACGCCAGCAGACGACTGTGTTGGTCTCGACACGCGGTGGCCCCGCTGGTCGAGCCGCCGGAGCCGCTAGGCGGAGGCGTGCCGAGACCAACACATCACCTTCTCCGAACGACCTGAACCAAGGACCTGAATGACACTCGACGTCGTCACGCTGCTCAACGAGATCGCCGAGATCGGCCGAGATCCCGTACGCGGCGGCTACTCCCGCCATGTCTACGAGCCAGCGGAGCTCGAGCTGCGGGAGTGGTTCCGGCGTACGTCCGATGCCCTCGGGCTCGAGGTCGAGACCGACCGCAACGGCAACATCTGGGCCCACTGGGGCACGCGGGGACACGGGACGATCGCGATCGGGTCCCATCTCGACTCGGTCCCGGGTGGGGGCGCCTATGACGGCCCGCTCGGCGTCACCTCCTCCCTGGCCGCGGTCTCGGCGCTGATGGACGAAGGCTTCGTGCCCGCCCGGCCGGTGACGATCGCCGCGTTCGGGGAGGAGGAGGGCTCCCGGTTCGGCATCGCCTGCCTGGGGTCCAAGCTGATGGCCGGAACGCTCCCGGGCGACAAGGTGGCGGCCCTCGTCGACGAGACCGGGGTGACGTACGCCGAGGCCTGCCGCGCCGACGGGATCGACCCCGCCGGGCTCGGCCGGGACCAGGAGCGGCTGGCGAACCTGGCCGCCTTCGTGGAGCTTCATGTGGAGCAGGGCGTCGGGCTCGCCGATCTGGATGCCCCGGTGGCGGTGGCCTCCTCGATCCTGGCCCACGGCCGCTGGAAGCTGGTCTTCTCCGGTGAGGGCAACCACGCCGGCGCCACCCGGATGCGCGACCGCCGCGACCCGGTCGCCGCGATGGCCGCCGCCGTCCTGGCCGCCCAGCGGATCGCGTCGTCCCACGACGGCGCCGAGTCCGCCCGGGCCACGATCGGCCGCCTCACCCCGATCCCCGGCGGCACCAACGTCATCGCCTCGCGGGTGGACGCCTGGCTCGACGTACGCGGCGACACCGAACCGCAGACCCGCGCCCTCCTCGAGGAGATCCTGGCGGCCTCGAACGCAGCCGCCGAGGAGCACGGTTGCACCCTGGAGGTGACCGAGGAGTCCTACGTCTCCACGGTCCATTTCGACCCTGACCTGCAACAACGCCTGACCGACGCGTTGGGCGGAGTTCCGGTGCTCGCCACCGGCGCCGGCCACGACGCCGGCGTCCTGGCTGCCGAGATCCCCACCGCGATGCTCTTCACCCGCAACCCCACCGGCGTCTCCCACTCCCCCTTCGAGACCGCCACCGACGAGGACTGCCGCGCCGGGGCCAGGGCGCTGACCGAGGTCATCCGGCTGCTGGCGAGCGAGCCCCGCGGATGACCCGGATCCATGCCGAGCGGGCGCTGGTCGAGGGTCGCGAGCTCGCCGACGTCGTGATCGAGGTGACCGACGGTCGGATCACCGCGATCACCCCCGGCGGGAGCGCGGAGAACGCCGACCTCCGTCTCGGCACCGTGCTCGCCGGCTCCGGCAACGCCCACTCCCACGCGTTCCACCGCGCGCTGCGCGGCCGTACGCACGACCAGGGAGGTGACTTCTGGCGCTGGCGCGAGCAGATGTACGCCGTCGCCGACCGCCTCACCCCAGACTCCTACGAGCGCCTGGCCGAGGCCGTCTTCGCCGAGATGCTGGTGACCGGCTGGACCACCGTCGCGGAGTTCCACTACATCCACCACCGCCCCGACGGGACGCCCTACGAGGACCCCAACGCGTTCGGCACCGCTCTCACCAGGGCCGCGAACGCCGTCGGCATCCGGCTGACCCTTCTCGACACCCTCTACCTGTCCAGCGCCGCGGGCAAGCCGCTCCTCCCCGAGCAGAGCCGCTTCGGCGACGGCACCGCCGAGGCCTGGCTCGAGCGTTGGCAGCGGCTTCATCAGACGCACGCGGTCGGCGCGGCGATCCACTCGATCCGCGCCGTCTCCCCCGATGACATCGCGCTCGTCGCCGAGCGGGTGCCCGCCGAGGTCCCGCTCCATGTCCACGTCTCCGAGCAGCCTGCGGAGAACGAGCAGTCGCTGGCGGCGTACGGACGAACTCCCGTCCAGGTCCTGGCCGACGCCGGTGCCCTCTCGCCGCGCACCTGGCTGATCCACGCCACGCATCTGACCGACGCCGACATCGCCCTCATCGCGGACGGCGGCGCTGGCGTGGTGATGTGCCCGACCACCGAGGCCGACCTCGGCGACGGCATCGGCCCCGCCCGAGAGCTGGCCGACGCCGAGGTGCGCATCGCGCTCGGTTCAGACCAGAACGCCGTCATCGACCCGTGGCTCGAGGTGCGCGGCCTCGAGGCCGGCGAGCGGCTCCGAAGCCGACAGCGCGGACGCTTCTCCCCCGCCGACCTCGAGTCCGCCCGCACGAGCTCCGGCTACGCCGCCTCCGGCCTCCCGGGCGGCCTCCGGATCGGAGCCTGCGCCGACCTGGTGGAGCTCGACCCCGGTTCCGTACGCACCGCCGGAGCCGCCCTCGACCAGCTCGCCCTGGCGGCGACCGCCAGCGACGTACGTCGCGTCGTGGTCGGCGGGCGCGTGGTGGCCGAGGACGGTCGTCTGGCCGACGGTCGCGACCCGGCCGCCATGTTCACGCAAGCGCTGAAGGAGCTCGGATGAGCCAATTGCTGACCAATATCGCCGAGCTGACCACCCACACCGAGGAGCACGGCACCCTCCACGACGCCGCCGTCGTGATCGAGGACGGCCGGATCGCCTGGATCGGCCCCGCCGACCGAGCCCCGGCCGCCGACACGGCCGACGAACTCGGCGGCCGCGCCGTACTCCCCGGCTGGGTCGACTCCCACACCCACCTGGTCTCGATGGGCGACCGCGCCGAGGAGTTCATCGACCGGATGGCCGGCCGACCCTACGAGGCCGGCGGGATCATGCGTACGGTCGAAGCCACCCGGGCCGCCACCGACGACGACCTCCGAGCTCGAGCGAAGGCGCTCCGCGACGAGGCCTACCGGGGCGGCACCACGACCATCGAGGCCAAGACCGGTTACGGCCTCGACGTCGAGACCGAGAAGCGCCTGGCCAGGGTCAGCGCCGAGCATGCCGACGTGGTCACCTACCTCGGCGCTCACGTGATCCCCGCGGGAGCAGACCGCCGTGACTACATCGACCTCGTGACCGGCCCCATGCTGAGGGCCGTCGCGCCTCACGCCCGCTACGTCGATGTCTTCTGCGAGCAGGGCGCCTTCGACGTCGAGGAGTCCCGCGAGATCCTCGAGGCCGGCCGCGCCGCCGGCCTCGGCATCAAGGTCCATGGCAACCAGCTCGGCGAGTCCGGCGGCGTACGTCTGGCCGTCGAGATGGGCGCGACGAGCGTCGACCACTGCAACCACCTGAGCCCGAAGGACATCGACGCGCTCACCGGCTCCGCCACGGTCGCCACGCTGCTGCCTGCCTGCGACCTGTCGACCCGGCAGCCCTTTCCGCCCGCCCGGGCCCTTATCGACGCGGGTGCAGCCGTCGCGATCGCGTCCAACTGCAACCCCGGTTCGAGCTTCACCACCTCGATGGCCTTCTGCGTGGCGACCGCGGTCCTGCAGCAGCACGTCACCCTGGAAGAGGCGCTGTGGGCGGCCACCGTCGGCGGCGCGAAGGCGCTCGGCCTCGACGGCACCGAGGACGCGATCGGCCGCATCGCCGTCGGCGGCCGCGCCGACCTGCACGCCCTCGACGCCCCCACTGCCAGACACCTCGCCTACCGGCCGGGGACTCCCCTCACCCACAAGGTCTGGAAGGACGGAGAGCAGCGATGATCATCAGACCGGCCACCACGGACGACGCTGCCGCCTGCGCGCGGATCTACGCCCCGTACGTCACCGACACCCTCGTCTCTTTCGAGACCGAGCCACCCACCACCGAGGAGATGGCCAGCCGGATCGAGGCGTCCCTCGCCGAGCACGCCTGGCTCGTCCTGGAGAGCGAAGACGAGGCCGGCCCGGAGGTGGTCGGCTACGCCTACGCCACTCAGCACCGCACCCGAGCTGCCTACCGCTGGGCCTGCGACGTGTCGATCTACCTCGACCAGGACCGCCGTGGCAACGGCGCGGGCAAGGCGCTCTATGGGGCCCTGTTCCCGCTCCTGAAGGAGCGCGGCTACCGCCGCGCGCTGGCAGGGATCGCGATACCGAACGACGCCAGCCTCGGGATCCACCGATCCTTCGGGTTCACCGAGGTCGGGACGTACCGCCGGATCGGCTGGAAGTTCGACGCCTGGCACGACGTCACCTGGATGCAGCTCGATCTCTAGCGCGGGTAGATGGCGACGAGGTCGCGGCGCACGACCTTGGCTCGGGCGATCAGCCGGAGCAGCACGGCTGAGGTGATCGCCTGCACCGCCAGGAGCCCGAGCAGGACGAGCACCTGGGCGGCACCTGCGTCCAGCGGCGTACCGCCACCGAGGAGGACCCCGATGAAGGCTCCCGGGAGGGTGACGAGCCCGACGGTCCTGGTCTGGTCGAGTCCCGGCATGAGCGCCTCCTTGGCCGTCGGCTGCAGCACCACGAAGGCCGCCTCGGCAGCCGGCAGGCCGAGCGCCAGCGCAGCCTCGTACGAGCCGTGGTTGGCCTTGATCTCGTCGGAGGCTCGGCGTCCGGTCAGCGTCGAGGCCGTCATCGCGCCACCGATCAGGATGCCCGCGACCGGGATGATGCCGGCACCGTTGAACGGGACGACCCCCGAGATCAGGCACAGCCCGATGATCGGAAACGCCCCTGCCGCGATCCCCGTGGCGACCCACGGCAGCTGACGCCAGGGAACCCCGATACGCCGCGCAGACGTCGTGCTCGCCACGACGAACATGAGCGCCGCGAACGCGAGAGAGGACCACAACGAGCTGAGCGCGGCGGCGATGACCAGCGACACCACGGCGAGCTGCACCACAGCGCGCAGCGCGGCACCCACCTGCTCGCGGCCCGCACCCAAGCGGCCCAGGAAGGATGCCAGGACGGCGATTGCCACCAGCGCCACCAGCACCAACGCCAGCCGTAGGTCCGGCGACGGCGCGACGGCTGTCTGTGCAAACACACCGGGAGTCTGTCAGAGGACAGCGCTGTCACCCGGCAGGTCCCGGACCGGTCAGGAGATACTGAAGGGCCCTTCCTCGCGAGGAAGGGCCCTTCTGTGCGTTGTACCCCCGACCGGATTTGAACCGGCGTTACCGCCGTGAGAGGGCGACGTCCTAGGCCGCTAGACGACGGGGGCTTGCACGTCTGCGATGACCTCTCGGCCCCGCAGGCAGGACGAAATATTACCTGATGTCCCTCCGAACCGACGCATCGGCATCGTCGCTGCCCGGCAGCGGCACGACGGATAGGCTCGGGTCATGCTGAGTGAACTGGGCATGTCGGCATCAGCCCTCGAGGAAGAGGTCTACGGCTACCTCCTCGGCCGGAGCTCGACCTCCGCGAACGACATCTCACAAGGCATCGGCAAAGGTGCGGGCGAGATCCTCGAGGCGCTGCTGGCACTGCGAGACCGAAATCTGGCGACGAGGATCCCGAGCGTCGCCGATGTCGGCGACGATTCCGCGACCGGGCCCGACGAGGACGCGTTGTGGTCGGCCACTCCACCGGATGTCGCGCTCGGGCCGTCGGTGGGACAGATGCGTTCCGACCTGCTGCGGGCCGAGACTGCGCTGAGCTCGCTGGTGCAGGCCTACCACCGGAGAACACCTGCCACGCCGGAGTTCTTCGAGCTCTGGGAAGGCCGGCAGGCACAGGCGCAGCGTCTCGTCGAGCTCGAACGCAGCGCCACTCGCTCCATCTGGGTGTTCCAGACCGGCGGCAACGCCGTCGCGCCGGTGCCACTGACCTTCACCGAACCGCGCGCACGCCCGCTTCCGGCGCCACCGCCGGCCCTCGATGAGAAGGATGTCTCGGAGCCGGTCACCAACGGCTCGGACATCAGCTATCGGGTGATCGTCGACACCGCCTTCCTCACCGAGCCGAGCGCGGTTCGAGCACTCGACGAGCGCCTGACGGAGGGCCACGACGTACGCGTGGTGGATCAGCAGCTGATCAAGCTCGCCATCGCCGACGAGTCGCTCGCGATGATGCAGATCAACGCGAACGCCTCGGTGACGTTCCAGGAGCCATTCGTACGCCTGGCGACCGAGCTCTTCCACGCCACGTGGCGCCGGTCCCGGCCCTATCTGCGGGAGGGCACCGATCTGAGCAGCGGTGACCGGCTCGTCCTGCAGCTGATGCTGTCCGGCCTGACCGACGACGCGATGGCCAAGCAGCTCGGCACCTCCTCCCGCACCGTCCAGCGTCGGCTGAGAGCGATGATGGACGTGGCCGAGGTCAGCAGCCGGATCCAGCTCGGTTGGTACGCGATGCGCAACAACTGGGTCTGAACCGGCTGCCGACCGGTGGTCAGCTGGGCATCAGCGCGACGTAGTCGGCCAACGACTTCCCCTGGTGCTTCAGCTGGGGCGCGGTGACGGTCGGGGCCGACGAGTTCTGCTTGAGGTAGTTCTGGCTCACCCAGGCCATGTCGCGTCGGTCCACGTCGCCATCGAAGTCGATGTCGGCGGCACGACGGTCGGTCCCGCGGGCCGCGTAGATCTCCGCCGCATCTCGGACGTCGATCACGTCGTCGCCGTTCACGTCGCCCGCGACCAGCGCCGGCACGGTGGCGTAGCTGCTGCCGCCGATGCCGGCGTCGGTGTGGATCACGCCGCCGACCTTCTCGTACCAGGTGAAGTGTCCCGGTGCCCGGGCCACGAGCCGGTAGGGCTCCGCGGTCACCTGCAAGCCGGTGGCGAACCGGGCGGTCCGGTCGCCCACCACGGACGTCACCCCGCCGTCTGGGGCGATCAGGTCCACCTCCAGCCCGGCGGCGCTGTAGTCGCGGTCGGGGTCGAAGGCGTAGCCCGGTGTCAGCAGCGCCTCCGCCGCGGGACGAGCACTGAAGGCAACCGAGGAGTTGAGCATCTGGACCGAGCCGTAGTACTGGGTGTTGACGTTGACTCGCGTGCCGTCAGCCGTCGTGCCGCCGGTGGTGTTGCTGCCGATCCCCACGGACCCGGCCCAGGAGCCGTCGAGGACCTCATAGGTCACCTGGAGCGTCGGCAGCGCCGCCGTGGTCAGCGGCTTCGGCAACGCGATCTCCACGCTGCCCGATGAGGAGCCACCGTTCGGGTTGTCGGTGAACCGGAACGAGGTCGGCTCCATTGCGGTGAGCTCGTCGGTGGGCGTGACCGACTTGATCCGCATCGTCCGCGCGTCATAGCGGAAGCTCGCCCGAATCGACGTCCAGTCCTCGAGGTTGTGGATCCGCATGGTCTGCGTCACGACGTCGCCCGGGCCGGCCGCACGGGCGTCGGCGTCGACGACCAGATAGGGGTATCCCTCGTCGGCGAAGTTCACGAAACGGGTCTCACCCAGGTTCCCGGCTGCGTCTTGCGGCCAGATCCACAGTGGGCTGACCGGCGGGCCCTTGGGATAGGTGATCTCCTCCCGGATGTGGCCCGCGGCATCGGCGTTCTCGAATCCGTCCGGGGCGTTCGGGCTGAACTGGGCCCACAGGATGCGGCTGTCCGACTGGTCGATGTCGATCCCGGCCTTCCGGATCGCATCGACCTCGCCATCGTGGATGGTGCCGGTGATCTCTCGACCGGTCGCGTCCGCGGGGCGCTCCACGACCAGCGGCTTGGCCGGGTCTCGCGGCCCGAACTCGTCGTCGTACGTCGGTGCCTTGGTGTCCACGTAGATGTCGCGGACCTCGGTGTCGGTGTTGCCGTAGGCGTCGTTGCCGACGATCTTGAGCTGGTAGTGACCGTCGGTGAGCCACTTGCTGCGGGGGTCGACCGGCGCCAGCGGGTCGCCGGTCAGGTCGAAGTAGCGGCCGAGGATCACGGCCGGCCCGTAGTCGACGCCTTCGCGCAGTCCGATGGTGTTGATCGCGCCGACGTAGCCGATCTCCTCGCCGTGCTCGTCGGCGACGAAGATGTCGATGGAGCGCAGCTGTCCGTCGATCCGCAGCGAGAACGTCGCTTCACCGCCGGCGGCCTCGCCGGCGCCGGTGCCCTGGTTGGTGCTCAGGACAGGCTTGATCATGTCGACCGCGGCGAGCCCGGTCTTGGCAAGGCGGAAGCCGAACGGAACGGTGAAGCGCTGGTTCGTCTCGGTGTCGGTGACGACGAGGCGGCCCTCGTAGTAGCCGGCCGCGGCATCGGCCGGCACCTTCAGCTCAGCGGCGAGCTTGCGCTGACCGCCCGGCCCGAGAGTGGCTGTGTCGGGAACCTCGAGCGTGATCCCGTTGGTCGCGGTGTCCTCGGACGAGTCGCCACCGCGGCCCAACTCGACGTCCAGCTGGTAGCGGGCGACCTTGTCGCCGCGGTTGCGAAGCGTCAGCGACCTGCCCTCCGCGACATCCTCGCCGTGCGGCAGGGTGCCGAAGTCGAGCGCCCCGGTGTCGTACGACTCGGTCGAGGTGACGCCGCCCGGCCCCACGAGCGCGAGCTCCGCGGCGACCCGGACGGCGCTGGTGGCATGGGCGGCCCGGTAGGGGTCGACCTGCCCGGCACCGGCGGCGAAGACGCTCGGGTCCCCCGCCAGCGGCGCCGCGGTGTTCATCAGCGCGACCTTGATGTCCTCGGGACTCCGGTCGGCGTCGTCCGCGAGCAGCAGGGCCGCGGCACCCGCGACGTAGGGGCTGGCCATCGAGGTGCCGCTGAGCCGTCCGTACGCGTGCTGGTAGTCGTCGCCGACGACCTCGTCGTCCTGGTCGACCATGTAGGCAGGCACCGCCGAACGCACGCTGACACCGGGGGCGGTGACCTCGGGCTTGATGCTGTTGGTGCCGAACACCGGGCCCCGCGAGCTGAACTCGGCCAGGCCTCCCTCGCCCAGGACGAAGCTGCCGTCCTCGGTGAAGGCGACCGTCGCGGTGCCGGAGCCGACCAGGGCCGCGATCGCGCGGCCGTCGTCGCTGGTGACCGAGAACGTGGGGACGAAGTCGTCGGACTCGCCCAGATAGTGACCGACGTGGCCTTCCTCTGGCTTGTCGTTGACCAGCAGCACGGCCAGCGCGCCACTCTCGGCGGCGTACTTCACCTTGTCGTTGAGCGAGATCGCTCCGCGAGTGACCACCACGACATGACCGGTGACCTCCTTGCCGGTGTAGTCGCGACGCTGACCGGTGCCGACGTCGGTCACCGGGTGTGTCCCGGCGATGATCGTGGCGGGGTCGGTGGACAGCGGACGGGCGAGAAGCCTGGCCTCGACGCGGGTGCCGCCGACGTCGGCCACGTAGGCCGGCAGCTGCATCGGTACGTCGTTGGCGCCGACGGTGATCGGCAGCGCCGCCGCCCCCGGGGTGCCGAGCGTGTAGGCGTCGGGGCCGCTGTTCCCGGCCGCGATCACCGTGACCACGCCGGAGAGCGCGAGCGAGTTGGCGGCCATCGCCTGCGGGCTGCCCGCGTCGTTGACCGCAGCGCCCAGGGACATGTTCACCACGTCCATGTCGTCGGCCAGGGCCTGGTCCATCGCGGCGATGATGTCGCTGGTGTAGCCGCTGCCGTAGGGACCGAGCACCCGGTAGGCGTACAGGTCGGCGTCGGGGGCGATCCCGGCCGCACCATGCTCTGAGCCTGGCTCGTCCTGGCCGGCGATGATGCCGGCCACGTGCGTGCCGTGCTGGGTGTAGTAGGAGTTGCCGCCGGAGAACTCGCTGCGCTTCGACGCCTTCCAGTCGGCGTAGCTGGTCTCCATCGGGTCGGTGTCGTCGTCCACGAAGTCGCGGCCACCGACGTACACATCGCGCAGCGCCGGGTGGCGGTAGTCGATGCCGGTGTCGATGATGCCCACCTTGACGCCGTCACCGGTGATGCCGTCGCCGTGCAGCTGCGCCACACCGGCGGCGATCTCCTCCTGGGTGCGGCCCTCCGGCGCGGCGGCGAGCCTGCCTGCGACTCCGGCGCCGGCCTCGGGAGCGGAGAGCGTCGTCACCTCCGCGTCCGGCCAGACGGAGGCGACACCGTCGATCTCGGCGAGGTCCTCCAGCGCGGTCCCCGAGACCCGCATGCTGAACCCGTTGAACGCCTCGTCGTAGGTACGGCGTACCTCGGCGGTGGTGCCCGAGCCCTTGCCGAACTTCTTGCCCAGGTGATCGCGGGAGCTCTCCCGCGCCTCGGACGCGCGCTCGGTCGCCTGCGCCATGGTCAGGGGGTGGCCCTTGCTGGCCGCGAGCAGTCGTTCGGTACGCGCCGGCGGCTGAGCCAGCGAGACGATCACGTCGACCGGCTTGTCCGCGGTCAACAGTGCGCGGTCGTCGACCTGGAGACCGCGGACCTCCACCTCTCCGAGCTGGTCCAGCGCCAGCCGCTGATCGGGGCTGAGGGAGGCGATGATCTCCTCGGCCGACTGCTGCGACGCCGCGGCGCCGGCCGCGGGTACGACCCCGGCCAGCGGGGTGGCCAGCGCCGCGACGGCGATGACGGGAAGGGCTGCTCGGGCCGAGCGCCACGACAGACTCACGGTGTTGTTCTCCTGGTTCCTGGTTCGTTTCAGCTGGTCGACAGGGCAGACCCTCGCGGGCGACCGCCCCGCCTGTTCAGCAGCGTTGTTCGAGCGTGAGGTCGACGATCGTCGCCCGGCCCTTGTTCCTGACCTTGACCTCGCTGCTGGCCGCGGTCCATCCGTCTCGCAGTGCTGAGACTCGCACCGGATTGTGCGCGGTGTCGACCCAGCGGAGGTAGGCGCCGTCGTCCCCGGTCAGACCGGTCCAGCGCACCCCGGCATCGACCTGGACTGTGGCACCGGTCAGCGGCCCGGTCTCCCCGTTGCAGGAGTCGCCCTTGATGGTCCCGACCACAGCACCCCAGGTGCTGGGGACCGGCGAGGTCACGGTGACCTCGACCCCGGCCGTCGGGTACGGGGTGTCCTCGAGGAGGCGGAGGCTCGCCCGCACCTCCCCGGGCTGGGCGATCGCGGCACCGTCCAGAGCAAGGGTCACCTCGGCCTGCTCCCCGGGCGCGAGAGTTATCTCTCCCGGAGAGAGCGCCATCCAGCGTACGTCCGACGCCGCCCCGAGGCAGTCTCCCTGGCCGGACAGCAACGAGACCTGGGTGGACACCGAGGTGCCGTTCGGCGATCCGCCGAGCGTGTAGAAGCCGCAGGCGGAGGCGCCGCGATAGACCGGCGTCGGCGCGTTCGGAAGCGCCGTCCAGGCGTCGGTCTGCGGGTCGTAGGCCCAGCCGGCGGTGGTGATGCTCGCCCCGGCGATACCACCGGAGACCAGCAGCCGTCCGCCTTGGGCGGCGACGCCGGAGCCCCAGTGAGCGACCGGCATCGGGGTGAGCGCCGACCAGGCGTTCTTCACCGGGTCGTAGACGTAGGCGGCCCGGACCGCGGAGGCGCCGTTGCTCCCGCCGGCGCAGTAGACCTTGCCCCGGATCGCGCCGCAGTTGAGCCAGCCGGCCTTCACCGGGTAGTCGGCCAGCCGCTCGAAGGAGTCGGCGCCCGCGTCATAGGCGAACACCTCGCTGTGGTCGCACGAGCTCGCGCACCCGCCGACGGTCAGGATCCGGCCATCGAGGACGGCCGTGCCGGCCGCGGCCAGCGGGACCGGGTGCTCCGCGCCCCGGCTCCAGGTGTCGGTGCCCGGGTCGTAGAGCTGCGTCCGGGCGACGGGATCGCCCCCGGCGGCCCAGCCGCCGAGCATCACGAACCGGCCGTCCACGAACGCACCGGCCGGCCTCTGCCGGGCCTGGGGCATGTCCGCGATCCGCCGCCAGCCCAGGTCGGGGTCCAGCATCCAGCTGGTCGCGACCGGACCGGCGCCGAGGGTGCCGCCGAAGTTGTAGAGCCGGTTTCCGAGCGTTCCGGCGACGCTGTCCACGGTCCCCTGCGGCATCGCGGCCTGGCTCTGCCAGCCCTCGGCGAGGGTGCCGGCTGGGGCCCGGGAGCTGCGCGGCGCAGCATCGTCGAGCGGGCCGACGTCCTGCAGCGGGGTCACCTCGGCGCGCTGGGTACGGGTCGTGCCGAGGTCGGTCATCGCCGCCTGCGGTGCCTGGTAGCCCTCCGGGACGGCGAGGTCGCCGCCGCGGTCACGCTCCGCCAGCCGGACGGTGGCCGGGGCGGATCCGGTGTTCTCCACCGTCACGGTCCGCTCGGCCTTCGCGCCGATCGGCACGGTAGCGGCGATCTGGCCGGTGGAGACCTTCAGCCGTCCGGCGGCCAGCTCCAGCTCGGTCTCCACGACCTCGTCGGCGACGACCGACAGCGCATCGGTGGCGGTCTGGTACTCCGCCAGCGTCGCGGTGACCTCGCGGTCGCCGGCCGGCGCGAAGAACCTCACCAGACCGTCGTCGAGAGCGGGGTCGGCCGGGGTTGTCACCGACGTCGAGGTGACCGAGCCCGCGCTGATCCGCGCACCCGGCAGGCCGGCGCCGGTGTTCCCGTCGGAGACCTGCCCGACCACGAGCCCACCGGGCGCCGGGTGGCACCCGACGTTCTCGTCCTCGGCGTTGGCCCAGTCCAACGCGTTCTCGAACACCAGCTCGCTGGTCTCGGACCAGTCGTCGGTGTCCCGGGTGTAATAGGGCGAGTGCATCGCGAGCAGCACGTACCGGCTGGTCGCCCGCTGCTGCACCGCGATCGCGGCGCCGCGAGATCCCGCGGTCGAGGAGCCGACGGTCGCCAGGACCTGCCGGCCGTCGCCGTCGTACCCGTTGAACCACTTCATCCAGGCCGGCAGCCCGGGCTCGTGGTCCCAGCGTTCGCCGACCTTCACACCGGCGAGCACCGGGTGCTCGGCGACCGCCTCGAGGTAGCCGGTCTCGCCCGCCGCGGCTTCGGCTCCACCGGTCGAGGTCGGGACCCCGGCGTACTTCGCCAGCGTCGTGACGCCGCCCCAGGTGCCCTTCTGGCTGTCGGTGAAGACCACGCCGGTGCCCTCGGCGTCCATCCGGGTGAGGAAGCTGGTGAAGGCAGCCTGCCGAGGATCGGTGTAGCTGTAACCCCAGACGACGATGTCGTACCCGGTGATACCGGCGATCTGACCCGGCCGGACCATGTCGACGGCGATCCGGCGCTGGTCGAACCGGGCCCGGAACTGTTCGGGGAGGTCGGTGACGACCGCGATCCGCGGCTGGGCCTTGACGTAGCCGGGCGCGTCGGCGCAGTCGGTCGGGTCCACCTTCGCGACCAGGTCGACAGGTCCGTTCGTCCCAGCAGGATCCAGCGTCGTGCTTGCCGGCTGGTAGCCGCTGTCGACCGGGCTGGCGGTGAGGTCGTACGCCGCGCCGGTCGGTAGCTCGACGGCGTACTCACCGGTCGCCGGGTCGGTGAAGGTGGTCACCGGGGTGCCGGGAACCGAGACCTTCGCATAGAGGGGCCAACCGTGCCCGGAGCCGTCGGCGACCTTCCCTGCGACCCGCTGCGTCGGGGCCTTCGCCAGCTCGGCGTCGTGGCTGGTCGACTTTCCGACGGCGATCTCGACGCCGGCCTTCTCCTGGGTGGTGTAGCCGAACGCCGAGACCTTCACGGTGTAGCTGCCGACCGGCAGCGCCATCCGGAAGGAGCCGTCGGCGGCGGTGTCGCGGGAGGTCGTGAACGAGCCCTCGGCAGTCACGGTCGCCCCGGCGATCGGGTCGCCGCCGGCATCGGTCACGGTGCCGCCGAGGAAGCCGGCCTCGCCCAGGGGCGCGCGTGCGAAGAGCGCCGCCACATCGAGCCGGCCCTCGCCCCAGACGTTGTTGTCCGCGGGGGTGCCACCGCAGGTCAGGTCCTCGGTGTCGATGGCGGTCTCGTTGAGCAGCCGTTGGGTGGCCGGGATGTCACCGACCAGAACCGGTGCGGCCGACCACAGCAGCGCCACCGCGCCGGCCAGGTGCGGTGCCGCCATCGAGGTGCCGTTGAAAACGTCGTACCCGTTGCCGGGGACCGAGGAGCGGATGGCTACGCCGGGGGCGGCGATCGCCGGCTTGATCTCGCCGTCCTGGCCAGGGCCGCGGCTGGAGAAGGAGCCGATGGTGTGGTTGACCGCGTACGCGCCGACGGAGTAGTTGACGGTCCTGCTGCCGGGGGCGCCGGAGGTGGCGCAGCCGGGACCGTTGTTGCCGTTGGCGAAGGAGCTGAAGATCCCGGAGGCCTCCCAGGCCTTGGAGATGTCCTCCATGAACGGGTCGTTGGACGGGGCCTGGCTGCCCCAGGAGTTGTTGACCACGTTGGGCCGCTTCGCTGCGTTCGGGTTCTCCCCGTTGCGGTCGGTCGGCTCGAGGATCCACTCCCCCGCAGCGATCAGCGCGGTGTCGCTGGGGCAGCAGCCGTTGACCGCGATCCACGTCGCGCCGGGTGCGACACCGATGCCGGTGCCACCGGCGTCGTCGCCGACCATGGTGCCCATGGTGTGGGTGCCGTGCCCGTCGGAGTCGCACGGTCCGGCGCAGTCGGCGCCGGCGACGTCCATCCAGTTGTAGTCGTGGTCGAAGGTGCCGTCACCGTTGTTGCCGCGGTAGGACGACACCAGAGCCGGGTGGTCGTACTGCACCCCGGAGTCGATGTTGGCCACCACCATGCCCTGGCCGTTGACGCCGTACTCCGACCAGACCTGGTCGGCGTGGATGTCGGCGATCCCCCACTCGACCGCGGCGGCGGTCGATTGCGGCACGACCGACTTCGTCTCGATCGGTTCGGGGGCTGCATAGGCACGAGGCACGTAGAGGCCCTCGACGTCCGGTTCGGCGGCGAGGGTGTGGGCCAGCCGGCTCGACCCGCTCTTGACCAGGATGGCGTTGGTCGCCCAGAACGCCCGGTACGTCACGCCGCGCTTGCGCAGCACAGCACGGGTCTCGGCCTGGCTCTCCTCGGCCTGCGCCCGCAGTGCGTCCGCGACCGCCTTCCCGCGCTCTGCCCAGTCGGTGTTCTGGCTGGCGCCGGTGAGGTCGGCCGCGTCCTCGAACCGGACCAGGAAGTCGTCGGTGCCCTTCTCGAGCTGCTTGGCGAGCTTCTTCTCGATCTTGTCCGCCGGGTCCTTGGCCGGGCGTTCGGCCGCAGGCACCACCGTGGCGGCGCCGCTCCCGACCGGCCCGGCGACTGGCACAGCAGCCGCGGTCGGCGCGGTCAGCAGAAGGCCACCGAACATCGCCATGGTGGTCGCCAATGCCGCGATCACGCGGAAGCGCCGGGAGTTCAGCCGGGTACTCACAGATCCACCTCGATGGGTCGTCATGCCGGTCAGCAGCCGGTCCGGGTCAGGGAGAAGTCCTCGGTCGCCACGTCCACGGGGCTCTTGGGTGCCTTGAGGAGGCGGGTCTCGATCTCGTAGCCGTCGTGGCCGACCACGAGCTGGAGCTGTTTCTCGTCTTTGTCGATCCAGCGGCGATAGCGGCCGTCGGCGGTCGTGGTCAGGGTCCAGCCGGAGCTGACCCCGTCGACCTGCACGGTCGCCCCCGCCAACGGAGCTGGCGTGCCGTCGCAGGCCTTCGCGGTCACGGTGCCCTGCAAGAAGCCCCAGTCCTTCGGTGCAGGGACCCGCATGGTCACCGCCAGTGGTGACACCGGATACGGCGTGTCCTCGACCAGACCGAGCTGGGCGGCCAGGTCACCGGGCTGGCCGGCACCGGCCGGGTCCGCCGTCAGGGTCATCGTGACCGACTCCCCCGGCTGGAGGGTGGTGCCAGCTTCGGGGGCGGACGAGACCCAGCCGACATCGGTCGTTCCCGGGTCGCAGCCGTCGTACCCGCTGAGGACGAAGACGTCCTGCTTGCCGGTGTAGCCCGCCGAGGCGCCTCCGACTCGTACGCCGCAGGCCGATCCACCCCGGTAGAGCAGCGTGTTCAGCCAGGGCAGCTGGGACCAGCGGTCCTGGCCGGGGTCATAGGCCCAGGCGTCGCGGGTGGGGAACCCGGCGTACATCCCGCCGGCCGCCACCAGGCGTCCGCCGGAGGTCCAGGTCGTGGCTCCCCAGCTCTCGCCGGGGAAGTGCGCACCCTCGGTCCAGGTGTCGGTCGCCGGGTCATAGATCCAGGTGGCTCCGTTGACTCCGTAGTAGTCGTCGGTGTCGGCGCCGCCGGCGCAGACGATCCGGCCGTCGACGGCTCCGCACGAAGGCCAGGAGACCTTGACCGGGTAGTCGGCGAGCCGACGGAACTCGTCAGCGGCGACGTCGTAGGCCAGCACGCTGTTGTTGCCGCAGACCGTGGTGCACCCGCCAACGGTGTAGACGACGCCGTCCATGATCGCGCTGCCCGAGCCGGCCAGCGCCTGCGGGGATGCAGCGCCGGTGCTCCAGCTGTCGGCCTTCGGTGAGTAGCGCAGCACCTGCGAGGCGAGGTGCTGCCGGTTGTCCACCCAGCCACCGACCATGACCATCGTGCCGTCCACGAAGCCACCCGCGGCGGCCAGCCGACCCTCGGGCATCGGGGCGGTCGGCTGCCATGCACCGGCGCGGTCGCGGAGCACCCACCCGTCGGTGATGGCCTTGCGGTCGGCGCTCGCGCCGCCGAAGGAGTAGAGGTCTCCGTCGTGATCCCCGGCGATGTTCTCGGTGATGCCCATGGGCAGCGAGGGCAGGCGGCTCCAGGCTTGGTTCTGCGGCGCAGGGGCCGCCGGCGCCCAGTCGTCGTCCAGCCGCTCCGGTGGCTCGGTGGTGCCGTCCGGCTGCAGGAGGGCGAACCCACGGTCCCGCTCGCGGACACCGACGGTGGCCGGCGCGGTGCCGGTGTTGGTCACGGTGATCTGCTGGGTTCCGGTCTCGCCCCAGGGAACGGTCGCATCGATCCCGGCGCCGGCGACCTCGAGCCGCCCGGCGGCCAGGCTGACGTCCGCGGTGGCCACCTCGTCCGGGCTGACGCGTACGGGAATCTCCTCGGCGACGTATTCGGCGCTGTCGACAGCGACAGTGTGCTCCCCGGTCGGCAGGAAGCCCCAGTAGAAGCCGGGGTCGCTGCTCGGCGAGGCCATGACGGCGCCGTCCACCCGAGCTCGGACGCCGGCGACGACCGCGCCGGTGTTCTGGTCGCTGGCGGTGCCTGCGACCAGACCGCCCTCGACGGGGAGACAGCCGCGCTTGCCGACGAACACGTCGTCGACGGCGAACCAGTAGATGCCGCCGGTGAAGTTGAACCGCACCTTCACATCAGGCTGGTCGGCCGCGGCAGGGAGAGGTACGACATGAGTGATCGGCCCGCGCTCGCCACCGCTCTTGCTCCACACGGCGGTCCAGGTCTGACCACCGTCGACGGAGACGCTCGCCGAGGCGGTTCCCGAGCCGAGGTCGCGGAGGTCGCTGGAGAACTGCAGCTCGGGCTCGGCGACCCCGCTGAGGTCGGTCTTCGGCGAGATCAGCGAGGAGTCGAAGGCCTGGGCCGACCCGGCGTCGTGGTCCGCGATCGCGAAGCCGCCCGATCCTCCGGTCAGGTTGCCGCGCCCGCCGGGGTCGTCGAACCTCCAGATGTTGCCGGTGCCGGCGTGATCGACGACCTGCCACCCTTCGGTCGTCGCGGGGGTGTCGAAGCCCTCGGTCATCCCGTCGAGGCGGTAGCCCGGAGCGCGGCAGGTCTCGGTCTCCGCGGTCACCTCGAGGTCGACGGCGGTGCCGTCTGCGGCGACGGTCACCGGGGTCGTCGAGGTCTCGTATCCGGGGTAGACCGGGTCGACGCTGACCTCGCCGACCGTTCCTGCAGGCACGTCGAGGCGAAACGCTCCGGTCGAGGGATCCGAGTAGGTCACGCTCCCGCTCATGCTCACCTTGGCACGTACCGGCCAACCGTGGCCGGACCCGTCGCGCACGTGGCCGGTGAGCAGACCGGCCTCGGCCACGGCCGTGGGCACGCCGCCGGCCACAGCCGGGGTCGCTGACCCGGCGAGCACCAAGGCCGCGAATGCAGCGAGACCGAACCTGGAGTGCGGACCCATGTGAACTCCTAGTGATAGTCCGATGAGCGACGAGCTGGACCGACCATCCCAGGGGGCCGAGACGGGCACAACATGCTCACGAGGTCGGGAAGACGCCATGTCGGGAACTCGTCACGGGAGCGACGAACACCCACCTGTCAGGAAGTCGGCTGGCCCGTCCGGAAGGCGCGGACCATGGTCTGATCGACCTCCGAGCCGGACCCGTCGGCCATGCTGACCCGCAGGTGGGCGAAGGTCCCCGGAGCTGCGTCACCGGGCACGATCGCGAACCAGCCTGCGGCCGTGCGCTGGACACGCGCGGGTGTCCAGCCGGTGACCTCGTCGACGCGGGACTGGTCCCCGAAGGCATAGTCGAGCGAGACGCGTGCCAGGTCGAGGGGACCGTCCTCCGTGTCCATGACCGCGGCCAGCGGGATCCGGACGTCGGTCCCGGACGGCACCTGGTTGGTCAGGTCGGAGGGCACGTCGACGACCGGGACCAGGAGCGGCTGAGCACCCTGATCGTCCGGTGAGGTCGGGAACCGCCACTCGGCACGGTAGGCGAGGCCCATCTGGTCGGCCGGCGAGATGGGCCGGGCCCACGTCTGACGGAAGGTGACCTCGGCCTTCTTCTGCGGCAGGACGTACTGTCCGTTCGTCTGCGGGTGCGGCACCCCGTCGAGCAGCAGCTGCCTGGTGCCGTTGTCGCGATAGTCCGCGGTGGAGTCGTGCCCGCCGGCGTCGCCGTACGGCGCGATCGCGAAGCTCAGCCGATTGGCCGTGCGGCTCATCATCGGCCGGTCGTAGGTGTTGCGGGTGGCCCCGTAGGGCGCCTTGAACCAGGAGCTGTGCTCCTTCGACCCGGCAGTCATCGTCCTCGGCCCGTCGAAGGACGACCCGTACGTCGTCCCGCCGAACCCGCGCGAGGCGATCGTCGTCCACGCCACGTCGGGGTCGGCCGTGTAGAACTCGGTACGCCGCAGCGGAGCCGCGAGCTGGAGCGTCGTCCCACCGGCGTACTGCCCGGCCAGGCCAGGCACCTTGACCTGGACGTTGGAGGCGTACGTGGTCTGCCCGCCCTGGGTGTGGTGATCGGCATCCACCCGAGCCAGCTCAGGATCACCGACCCGCTCGACGCCGGGAACGATGGCGTCGGTGCGGTAGCGCGCGAGGTTGTACAGGTACGGGCTGGAGGCCAGCGGGGTGCCGCTCCACGACATCGTGACCGGCCCCTCGGCCAGCTCGGCCTGCAGCGCGAGCGAGTCCTGCCAGGTGACGGTGATCTGCGGGAGCTTCGCGCCGCTGCCGCTGACCTGGAACCGTCCGACGCTGTCCGGGACCGCGGCGAGGACGCCGACCGCCCCACCGGCGACGGCGGCCGTGGACCAGGTGTTGGCGTTTCCGCCACCGGTGCCGGCGTCGAGCAGGACGACCTTGCCGTCGATGTCGTGCTTCGCGAAGTTCTCAGGGCTGCCCTTGCCGATGTGCACGAGCTCGGCCGACCCGCCGTCGGAGAACTCGGGTGCCAGCTGGACGGGGACGTCGTCCACGGTGTGTCCACCGGACGAGGTCATCTCCAGGCGGGGCGCAGAGAGTCGCGCCGACGCCACGAAGGCGAGCCGGTCATCGCGTGCCGGCTCGGCATAGATCGCCTTGGTCAGCATCGGGATCGTCTGCAGGAAGCCGGCTCTGATCGCACCGTCGTCGGTCATCTCGTAGCTCAGCCCCATGGCGAACCCGGCGGCCTCGCTGGGTCGGTTGGTCTTCCAGGTGATCTCTTCGGCGTCCCGCGCATCCAGGGTGACCGTGGTGTCGCCATCGACATCGATCTCGGACCGGTAGAGCTGGGAGAGGGAGGCGACGCTGCCCACGTTGCCCGGCTCGTCCCGGGTCATCACGGTCGCGGACAGGGCGTAGGCGCCGTGCGGCACCCGGATGGTGGTGCTGCCGGCCTGCGGGTAGCCGATCGTGTAGCGGCGGGCGGTGTCGCGGTGCTCATCGAAGAGCTGGAAGGTGGACGGGTCCGCGGCCGGATCACCGTGCCGGTCGACCGCACGCACCGTCAGGTTCGCCGAGGGCTCCTCGAGATGGACCGCGTACGGCGCGACGACCCGCTGTCCGTCGGTCCCGCTGGCGAGGAGCCGGCCGGTGACCACACCGTACGCCGCGGCCGGGATCTCGACCGTCGGGTCCAGGTCGAGCGACACCGCCGCAGTGCCTGCGGCGGGAACGACCACGGAGTCGGTGGCCAGGCCGACGAGGCCCTCGACCGGGGTCTCGCCGTCATCGCCCAGCACCGGCGAGAGGGAGAGGTCGAGCTCGGCAGGCTGGTCGGACCGGTTCGTCAGCGTGATCGTCGCCTTGGTGGGCGCGAGGTCTGCCTGGGGGTAGTCGAAGTCGCCGAGCGTCTGGTTCGGCGCCGCGAAGACGGTCTGGTCGACGGCCCGCCCGATGTCGAGCGGCCCGGCGCCCTGCTCCGGGACCGGGGTCTCGGTCGGGGCTGCCGCCGAGGTCAGAACGGCCTTGAGCTTCGCCGGCGTCAGGTTCGGGTCGTCTTGCAGGGCGAGTGCGGCGGCACCGGCGACATGCGGGGTCGCCATCGAGGTCCCTGAGCTGGCCGCGTAGGCGTGAGCCTCTCGGCCGCCCGCATTGGCCGCGACGACGCCGACGCCCTGCGAGGCGATGTCCGGCTTCGCCCAGTCGCCGCCGACCGCCGGGCCACGGCTGGAGAACGGCGCCGTCATGTTCTTCCGGTCGAGCGCGCCGACCGTCAGAGCTGCCGGGGAGCAGCCCGGGGTCGAGACCGTGGCGTGGCGGGAGGAGTTCCCGGCCGCCACCACGAAGAGTGCACGGTCGCTCAGTGCTTCCAGAGCCAGAGTGTCGACGCTGTTGCACGAGGTCGAGGCGTCGTTGCCCAGGGACATCGAGACGATGTCAGCGCCCTCGGCGACCGCCCACTGCATGCCGGCGATGATCCCGCTGGTGGCGCCGGAGCCGGAATTGTCGAGCACCTTGCCGACCATCAGGTCGGCGCCCGGTGCCATGCCTGCGTAGCGGCCGTCGGAGGCGGCGCCCGTGCCGGCGACGGTCGATGCGGTGTGGGTGCCGTGGCCGTTGAGGTCGTCGACCTGCTCGCCGGGGATGAAGGAGCGGGACGTGGTGACCTGTCCGGCGAGGTCGGGGTGGCCGAGGTCGTACCCGGTGTCCAGCACGGCGACCGTGACCCCGGTGCCGTCGACTCCGCGGGCGTGGGCCTGGGGTGCGCCGGTGAGCGGGACCGTGGGTGTCCCCAGGTCCGGGACCGCGGTGCCATGTACCTGCGCGTCGAGCCAGATCTTGCGCACCGATCCCGCCGCGCGAGCCCCTGACGTGGGCCGGAGACCGTCCCAGGCTTCCGCAGCCTGGTCCTTGTCGATGCTCAGCGCGGCTCCGCCGACCGAAGGCAGGGCTACGCCGGGATCAGTTCCAGCGACCGCGGCGCGCGGGCTTCGGCCCCCGGCGTACTGCACGATCACCGGCAGCGTGTCGCGGTGCGCGTCGTCGTAACCACTGGCGATCAGCGTAGTGACGTCGAACAGCCCCAGATCGAGCCGGCCGGCGTCGATCATCGACTGCACCCCGTCCGGGACGACGTAGGTGTGCTGCCCGTCCTGCCACACGACACTGCCGTGATCGGCACCCTCGGCGGCGCGCAGGCCCGCCGACAGCACCCGGCCCGCTCCGTCGACCCGAGCGTCGACGACGTCGCCGGTGACGAGGGTGACGGTCTTGTGGTGACCGGACGGCTCGGTCACGGACCGGATCCCTTCGTCGTCCGCGCCGGAGGCGCCGGGCTCGGCCGCCTGCGCCCCTGAACCGCTGACGACGACGAGGCCCAGAGCGGCCATCGCGACCACACACTTTCGCCAGGACGGGGAGGAGGGCATCGGAGTCTCCGTTCACGTACGTTCGCCCGGCGATGGCCAGGACCGTCGCACACGCTAAGCGGAAATGACCGGCCGTCGACCGTGAAGGCGATGTCGGACAGTTGCCATGTCGCAGCCTCGCCACCGCCGCATCGGCTGCCTACCGACGAAATGCGAAGAGCCCCGAGTCAAAGACTCGGGGCTCTTCGTGCGTTGTACCCCCGACCGGATTTGAACCGGCGTTACCGCCGTGAGAGGGCGACGTCCTAGGCCGCTAGACGACGGGGGCTTGCACTGCTTCCGCGGACTTTCGTCCGTTTCAGCGGGAGAAACTCTAGCGAATCGCCTTGATCTCTCCCAAATCCTCAGCTGAGGATCCGCTGGGCTACTAGGACTCGAACCTAGAATAACTGGACCAGAACCAGTCGTGTTGCCAATTACACCATAGCCCATCATCTTGGTCGACTTAGCCTCGAACGAGGCCGTCGACAAGAGTGATGTGGCCCTCGGAATTTCTCCCTCGAACCGAGAGGAAACATTACCGGGGACGCCCCCAGGCTACGAAATCGGCACGCCCTAGAAGCCCCCTAGACGCTCTTCGTCGTGGTCGAGAGGCCCGCTGATCTGGCGGCCCACACGGTCAGCGCCAGGAAGACACCCGACTGGACCAGCGTGACCGGGATCCGCCACCACGACGCCTCGGAGGTGTTGAGCACCGTCGAGATGTCACCGAAGGCAACAGCCATCCCGAGGCTGACGAAGTTGTTGAGGACGTGCATCGCGATGCCGGCCTCGATGCCTCCGGTCGCGATGACGCAGATCCCGGCGACGATCCCGAAGGCGAACCGGTCCAGGAACAGCGGCAGGTCCTGGGACCCGTGGGCGAAGGCGAACAGCAGCGCGGTGATCGTCACCGAGACCGTACGCGCGCCCAGCATCCCGCCGAAGAGGGACCCGAAGGTCTGGAAGATGTAGCCGCGGAAGAGATACTCCTCCCCCGCCGCCTGCAGCGGGGTGAGCAGCACGATCACGAGCACGAAGTCGCGCATCGTGCTCGTCCACGGGTTGAGGGTGGTGGCGCCGAGGTCCTCCCCCGGGATCGGCAGCCGGGAGGCGATGATGACGGTGACCACCATCGTGATCGCAGCGATCCCGAGACACTGCAACAGCCATCGCCAGCGGATCCGCCGTTCCACCGAGGCCAGCCACCCCGGCCTCAGACCGTGCAGCGCCCAGCACAGCAGCATGGCTGCCGGGATGGCGCCGGCCAGCGACAGCAGCAGGAACGCCAGGGACTCCGGTGTGACGTTCTCGACGTCGGCCACCCGGACCATCCCGTTGGTGACGTCGTCGCCGGCGAGCACGAAGAAGATCTCGAACCCGGCCAGCACCACTGCCGGCGAGACGAAGAAGACACACAGTCCGATCAGGATGAGTCCGACCAGCGGCCGCCCCCAGCCGCTGCGGCCACTGCGCTGCACCTGGTAGTACGCCAGTCCCGAGGGCGGCTCCACGACCGTGCTCATCCTGCCCGTCCTGCCACGTTCAGCCCCTCCCGAGAACCGCCTTCAGGCGCCCCAGCGTACGCTCCCGGCCGAGCAGCTCCATGGATTCGAACAGCGGCGGGCTGATCCGTTTTCCGGTCACCGCGACCCGCACCGGGCCATAGGCCTTGCGCGGCTTGAGCTCAAGCCCGTCGATCAGGGCTGCGGTCAGCGCGTCCTGGATCTCGGCGGTCGACCACGTGGTGAGACCGGCCAGTGCGTCGTACGAAGCCTGGACGACCTCGATGCCCGACTCGTCGAGCAGCTTGGCGGCGTCCTCCTCGTCGAGCGTGAAGTCGGTCTCCGGGACGAAGAGGAAACGGAGCATGTCGGAGGCCTCGCCGAGCTTGTTGATCCGCTCGGCGACCAGCGGCATCGCCTGCTCGAGCATCTGCGCGTCGGCGTCGTTGACCGGGTCGGAGATGATCCCGTCGGCCTTGAGGTAGGGAATCACCCGGTGGGTGATCTCCTCGACCGGCAGCAGCCGCATGTGGGAGGCGTTGATCGCCTCCGCCTTCTTGATGTCGAAGCGGGCCGGGTTCTTGACCACGTCGTGGATCTCGAAGGCCTCGACCATCTCCTCCATCGTGAAGATGTCGCGGTCGGCGGCGATCGCCCAGCCGAGCAGCGCCACGTAGTTCAGCAGCCCCTCGGGCAGGAAGCCCTCCTCGCGGTACTTCAGCGCGTGCGCCTCCGGGTCGCGCTTGGAGAGCTTCTTGTTGCCCTGACCCATCACGTACGGCAGGTGGCCGAACTCCGGCGCACGCTCGGCCAGCCCGACCTCGACGAAGGCGTCGAAGAGCGCGATCTGGCGCGGCGTCGAGGAGAGGAGGTCCTCGCCGCGGAAGACGTGGGTGATGTGCATGGTGGCGTCATCGACCGGCGCGGTGAGCGTGTAGAGCGGGTCGCCGTTGGCGCGGGCGAGCGCGTAGTCGGGGACATGCTTGGTCTCGAAGGTCACCTCGCCGCGGACGAGGTCGTTGAAGGTGATCGACCCGTCGGGCATGCGGAAGCGCGGCACGCTGGTGCGACCCTCCGCCTCGTACGCCTTGATCTGGTCCTCGCTCAGGTCGCGGCAGTGGTTGTCGTAGCCCTGGGCGGGCGCCTCGCCCTTGACGCCCTCGGCCTTGGCTGCCTTGTAGGCAGCCAGCCGCTCCTCGTAGCGGGCGGTGGTCTCCTCGCCGGTGCAGTAGCACTCGTAGACGTGGGAGGAGGCGCGCAGCCGCGCGAGCGCGTCGGCGTAGATCTCCGAGCGCTCCGACTGGCGGTAGGGGCCGTAGGGGCCGCCGACCTCGACGCCCTCGTCCCAGTCCAGCTTGAGCCAGCGCATCAGGTCGAGGAGCCCGTCGTAGGACTCCTCGGTGTTGCGCGCCTTGTCGGTGTCCTCGATGCGGAAGACGAAGGTGCCGCCGTGGTGGCGCGCGAACGCCCAGTTGAACAGGGCGGTCCGGACCAGGCCGACGTGGGGCGACCCGGTCGGCGAGGGAGCCATCCGGACCCGGTAGTCCTTCGGGTCGAGTGAGTTGCTGTCAGTCACCGCTGTGCCACCTTGTTCGTCAGAGCTCCGAGCCCCTCGACGAAGATCTCGATCTCGTCACCGGGCTCCATGGGACCGACACCCTCAGGGGTGCCGGTGAGGATCACATCGCCCGGGAGCAGCGTCATGACGCTGCTGATGTGGGCGATCAGCTTCGGGATGTCGTGGACGAGGTCCTTCGTGGACCCGTCCTGGACGACGTCACCGTTGAGGAAGGTCTGGATGCGTACGCCGGCGGCCAGCTGCTCGAGCTCGACGTCCGTCTCGATCCACGGACCGAGCGGGCAGAAGGTGTCGTAGCCCTTCGCCTGGGAGAAGTGCTTCAGCCGCCGCTGGATGTCCCGCGCGGTCACGTCGTTGGCGACCGTCATCCCGTAGATGACGTCCTTCACCTTCTCCTCCGGGACGTCGCGGCAGATCCGGCCGATCACGATCGCGAGCTCGCCCTCGAAGTGGAGGTCCTCGACGCCGGCGGGCCGCTGGATCGCGTCGTTCGGCCCGCACACGGCGGTGTTGGGCTTGATGAAGAAGAGCGGCTCGGCGGGGACCTCGTTGCCGAGCTCGGCGGCGTGCTTGGCGTAGTTGCGGGCGACCGCGACCACCTTGCTGCGCGGGATGACCGGCGCGAGCAGCTTGACGTCGTCGAACTTGTGGACCTGGTCGGTGAGGTTGACCCCGGAGAACAGCGGGTCGCCCTGGAGAGCGACCACGGTCGCGTCCTCGCTGAGCTGGCCGTAGCCGTCGAGGTCCCCCACGACGACGCCGAACTGGGGCTCGCCACCCTTGGCAGTGAATCTGGCGATGCGCACGAGGTGAGCCTATCCGGAGGACACCGGTTGTCGGTGGTCGAGCCTGTCGAGACCCCGTATCTGGGCGTTGCCTACCCTTGTATCTCGTGGAGGTGCTGTCGCGTTCGGAATGGACCGCTCGCGCGGAGGCTCACCGCGCACGCCTGGCGCCCTACGTGGAGCCGCATCTCGCCCGCCGTGGCGCCCGGGTCAAGCACCCGGTCAACGACTTCCTCTTCACCTACTACTCCTACCGTCCCGCGCAGCTGCTGCGCTGGCACCCGGGGTTCGGGGTGAGGCTGTCGGACGCTCCGGAGTACGCCTCGCTCCGCGGCTATGCGGACGGCACCGTCACCGCAGACTTCCTCGCCGACAAGCGCCTGCTCGTTGAGACGCTCCTGAAGCTGCTTCGGGCGACCGCTGGGCGCGAGGGCAACTTCGGCTGCTTCGGCCTCCACGAGTGGGCGATGGTCTACCAGCTGACCCCGGAGCAGGTACGCCACGCCGACTGGCCCTTGCGCTTGGGGGCCGCCGGGACCGACCGCGTGGTCGAGTCCCACCGGATCGCGTGCAGCCACTTCGACGCGTACCGCTTCTTCACTCCCCCGGCCGCACCGCTCAACACCCTCTCCCCGCGCTCCGACGACCGCGCGGCCTTCGAGCAGCCGGGCTGCCTGCACGGCAACATGGACCTCTACAAGCACGCCTTCCGGCTCTCGCCGCTGGTCTCCTCCGACCTGGTCGCCGACTGCTTCGAGCTCGCCTGGGACATCCGCACGATGGACATGAAGGCCGCTCCCTACGACCTCGCCGAGCTCGGCCTAGACCCGATCCGCATCGAGACCGCCGCCGGCAAGCAGGAGTACGCCGCCGCCCAGCGCACCTTCGCCGAGCGTGCCGCTCCGCTCCGGGAGCGCCTGATCGCCGAGTGCGACTGGCTCCTCGTCGGGTGGTGAGTCCGCGATCTTTCGTGGCTACCCATGAGCAAGGCCGGCGCACCACTGTCGCATCCCGGTCGGGTGGGAGTCGTCGGCGGCGTACGCAGCGAACTGCTCGCGGATCGCGGTCTCGCAGAATCCGCCTTCGATCGTGCTCGGCGGTTTGAAGAACGGAAGCTCCGTGCGCGGCTTCCAGTGTGCGAACGCCTCGACGCCACCATCGTCGGGTGACCAGAGGCCGAAGTAGACGTGATCGATGCCCAACGTCACAGCGGCACCGAGGCACATCAGGCACGGCTCGAGGTTGACGGCCAGGGTGAGCGGAAGATCGCGCCGAGCGAAGCCGATCCGTCGATCTGCCGCGTCCATCGCGCGCAAGTCTGCATGAACCATGCGGCGGCGCTCTGCCTTCTCCGAGGTGAAAGCACTGGCGATCACCTCATCACCCAGAAGCACGACGGCGCCGATCGGCATCTCGCCCATCGCGAGGCCTCTGCCGGCAGCCTCGACCGCGAGCACGACAGCGTCCTCTGGATCCACTCGAGCAGGATGCCAGGTTCTCAGGATCCCGGCTCGAGTAATCGAGATGGCCGACGCTTGCAGCCACCACGGTTCTCATGAGCAGCTCGCCGAACTGGGAGGCCGTAGGCGCGTCCAACTTCCCCGCGACACGCCGAGACCGCGGCGTGTCGGCCCGAATCCAGACGTCTTGATGGCCGCTACCCGCGAGCAGCACCGGCACCGAGATCGCCGAGGACTTCCCGATGCCTCCGGCGCTGAGTTCGCCGACGAATGCGGACGGGCCTACGTGCGACCGCCCGCCCGTAGAGCGAAGGCGCTGGTGATCGCCTTGGCCAGATCGGGCTCTTGACGGTCGAAGAAGAAGCCGATGTGACGGCCAAGCGCGGCCTTGTCGATGGTGATGATGTTGTCGCAGCTGACCACGCAGGCACATTCCAGCCCGTTCTCCGGACCGACCCCGACCTCGGTGCTGAGGCCCTTGATCGTGGAGGTGATCGGCGCGACCGTTACCCGGCGCATCGCGGCGCGTACCGGCTCACGCGTCAGCACCAAGACAGGGCGAGCCTTGTCCAGGTGGGCGATGTGAAGATCACGCATCGAGCGCGGCGTGCTTCACCATGTCGTCGAAGTCGTCGTAGTCGCCTGACTCCTCGAGGATCCGAGCATCCGCCTCGGCGCGTCGATGCTGTCGATAGAGGCTCAGCGCTTCGCACACGATCGCCGCCCGCGGACCATCACCAGCACGCACGAGCTCGTCAACGTACGCAGCCATCTCATCCGGCAGGCGGACGGTGATCTGAACACTCATACCGAAATAATACCACTCTGGGATTCAATGTGCCCTCGCCGGTGGTGACGGGTGACACACGTGACCCCGAACGGCGGGGTACGTTGATCCCACGATGGCCCTCCTTCCCCACCCCCGACACGCTGCCGCCTCGATCGCCACCACGGTCGGCGCCGCGGCGGGGAACGTCGCGCACGCACTGCTCTACGGCGGCCTCGCGGACCTGAGGCCGATGCCGCGTACGTTGATCGACGACGGCACCCGGCGCGAGCTCTACCACTACCGACCGGCCGCGGGTGAGACTCCTGAGGGCGACCCGGTCCTGCTGGTGACGCCGCTGGCGGCGCCGGCGATCTGCTACGACCTGCGGCGCGACTGCTCGGTGGTCGAGCATCTGGTGGAGACGAACCGGCCGACGTATCTGGTCGAGTACGGCGAGGTGAACTTCGCCGACCGCAGCCTCGGCATCGAGCACTGGATCGAGCACGTCGTACCGGAGGCGATCCGGTCGGTCTCCGAGCACGCCGGCGGGAAGCCCGTGCATGTGGTCGGCTGGTCGCTGGGCGGGATCTTCACGATGCTCGCCGCCGCCGACTATCCCGACCTCCCGATCGCCTCGCTCGCGGTGCTGGGCTCGCCCTGCGACGTACGTCAGGTGCCATTGATCGCGCCGTTGCGGCCGCTGCTCAACCTGCCGCCGGGCAACCTGGTCACCACCGCCTCGCGGGCTCTCGGCGGCGCCCCGAAGCCGCTGGTCAGGTGGGCTTTCCAGATCTCCTCGGTGGACAAGATGTTCACGAAGCCGGTCGCGAAGCTGTCCAACCTGGCCGACCGCGAGTTCCTCGCCCAGCTCGAGGCCGTCGACCGGTTCACCGACAACATCATCGCCTACCCGGGGCGTACGTTCGGGCAGCTCTATCACCACTTCTTCCGCACCAACGCGCTGTTCAGCGGCCAGATCGACCTCGGGGACCACGCCGTCTACCTCCGTGACGTCAAGCAGCCCACCCTCGTGGTCGCAGGAGCGAACGACGGCATCGGTCCGGTCGCTTCCGTCAAGCCGCTCATCGACCTGCTCACCGGCGCCGAGGAGCTCCGCTTCGAGGTCGTGCCGGGCGGTCATCTCGGCCTGCTCACCGGCCGCGCCGCCCGCGACACCACCTGGCCCCTCCTCGACGAGTGGTTCGCTCAGCACGACTGAGCCAGGTCGTCGGCGTTCCTGTCGGTGGCGGGTGGCAGGGTGTGCGCCATGTCGAACCCACCCGCAGAGGCGACCGACGAGCACTTCCGCAACGAGGACTGGTACGCAGCCGACCTCTCCGGCTCGCGGTTCGTCGACTGTGTCTTCACCGACGTCGACCTGACCGAGGCGAACACGTCGTCGGCGGTCTTCGAGCGATGCACGTTCCACGGTGGCCGGTTCAACGCCTCGACCCATGTCGGTTCGGCGTTCGTCGGCTGTGACTTCCGGCGTACCAACTTCTTCGACTCGACGTTCGAGGGCTGCAAGCTCAGCGGGAGCGAGTTCTCCGGCTGCACCCTGCGACCGCTGAAGGTGAGCGGCGGCGTGTGGCGCGGCGTCTCGCTGCGCGGCGCGAACCTCGCCCGGCTCGACCTGTCCGGGCTGGACCTGCGCGAAGCCGACCTGTCGCTGGCCGACCTCAGCGACGCGGTCCTGCGCGAGGCCCGTCTCGGTGGCGCCACGCTCCAGGAGACGATCCTGCACGGCGCCGATCTCCGCGGCGCCGATCTCGACCGCGTCGACCTCACCACGGCGTCACTGCGCGGCACGAAGCTCGACCTCGCCGGTGCCGTGCTGCTCGCCGAGCTGCACGGCGCAGAGGTCGAGACCGCGTGACCGATAGGTTGTCCGCCATGTTCCGTGGAGCAGTACGCATCGTGGTGGTCGCCGTCGTCGCCGGCCTGCTGCTGGTGCCTGGCTCCGCACGGGCCTGCGCCTGCGGCGCGGCCTACGCCCCGGAGGGCCACACGGTGGAGGCCGGCGAGGAGATCGCCTTCTTGAGCTGGGCAGAGGAGGGCGAGCGCGAGCGGCTCGAGATGCTGCTCGGGATCACCACGGACACTCCGGACCTCGCGGTCCTGGTGCCGACGCCAACCGTCCCGGCCGTCACTCAGGGAGACCCGGAGCGCTTCGACGAGCTGGCTCGGCTGGCCACCCCGCCGGCGAAGGAGGACTGGTCGCTCTTCGGCGAGGACGGCGCCGGCGCCCCGCCCGGCAAGGCGCCCGAGGTCATCTCCCGAACCGTGCTGGAGGACGTCGTCGCCACCGTCATCGAGGGCGGGGACGCCAGCGGGGTGGCGGGCTGGCTGCGTACGAACGGGTATGCGACCAAACCTGAGCTCGAGCCGGTCATCGCCGACTACCTCGATGACGGCTGGCGGTTCACCGCTGTCAAGATGCGCGGCGACAAGCCGTTCGACGGCTATGCCGACCCGATCGTCCTCACCTTCGACACCCCCAGCCTCGTCTATCCGATGCGACTCAGCTCTGCGGCCGAGAAGCCGGGCGAGGTCACCGTCTTCACCCTTGACCGTACGTTCCGCTCGCCGCGCGCCTCGTGGGTGACCGCGACGGAGCCCGCGGCCGCGGTCGAGCTCGTCGAGGACGGCGTCCACGACGACGTGCTCGACAACCTCGTCGAGCAGGGCCAGAACCGGCTGACCAGGTGGACGTTCTCGATCGACGACCCGGCCACGCTCACCAGCGACCTCGAGCTCGCGCGGGAACCGGGGATCGGCGAGACCTTCACCCCGGCCGCGACCGAGTCCGCGCGCGACGCCGAGCGGAACCTGTCACCGTGGGTGGCGGTGGTCAGTGGCACGCTCGGGCTGGTCGTCGGGGCAGGGGCGGTCCTGCTGCTGCGCCGACGCCGGTCCTCAGCGGTCGACTGAGGCCTCGCGGACGGCCTTGGCCATCGTGATCCCGGCGGCGATCAGGCCCAGGCCGGTGACGAAGTCGTCGGTGTCGCGTACGTCGTCCTCGATGGCACCCGCGGCAGCGGCCTGGAGGTGGGTCTGCTCGTCGACGGCGTGGCCGTAGACGAAGTGGAGCAGGGTGCGGGCCGCGACCTGAGCGAGGTCGCCGAGGCCGCCGTCCTTCAGGGCGGCGACCAGGTCGTCGTACGGCTGGGTCGCGCCGAGCCCGAAGGCCCAGACGGTGGCGACGACCTCGGCGCCGTCGCGGTAGGCCAGCAGCGAGTCGCGCAGGTCGGTGCAGATGGCGGTGACGCGTACGTCCCAGGCGCCCGACGGCTCGTGTCGGCCCCGGAGCAGGATCTCGTCGGCCACCGCCGCCAGCAGCGACTGCTTGTTGGCGAAGTGGTGGTAGAGGGCGCTGGGGCGGACGCCGAGCTCGGTGCCGAGACGACGCATCGTCAGGTCGGCGAGGCCATAGTCGTCGAGGACCTGAAGCGCGCGGGCGACGACGTCCTCACGGCGGTAACGCATGTTGCTCCCAGGGGCCGGGTGGTGGGACGAAGTGGACGAAGACGTACGTCGACCTTAACCTGAACACCGTTCACCTGACCACGGTTCAGGTCTGAGTACGCAGGAGCGAGTATGACCGAGTCCCCGACGAGCACTGATGAGACCCCTACGACGAGATCGCCGCGCCTCGACGCCACCGACCTCGCGCTGGTCGCCGCGTTCGCGGCCCTGATCGCGGTCTGCTCCTACCTCGCGGCCATCCCGATGGGCGGCGCCGGAGTGCCGCTGACACTGCAGGGGTTCGCGCTCCTGCTGACCGGCGCGCTGCTGGGGCCGCTGCGTGGCACCGCGGCGGTGGCGCTCTACTTCGTCCTCGGGATCGCCGGCCTCCCTGTCTTCGCCGGTCACGCAGCCGGGCCGGGCGTCTTCGTCGGCGTCACCGCCGGTTATTTGTGGTCGTTCCCTCTCATGGTGCTCGCGGTCGGCCTGCTGGTGAAGTACGTCCTGCGGGGCCGCCGCACCAACCCGGTCCTCGTCTTCGCTGCCTGTGTCGTCGGCGTCGTCATCAACCACGTCGGCGGCATCATCGGGATGGCCGTCGTGCTCCACGTCGGCCTGCTCGAGGCCGCGGCCTTCGACGCCCCCTACTGGATCGGCGACTTCATCAAGGCCGCGGTCGCCGCGGTCGTCGCCTCCCAGGTCCACCGCGCCTTCCCGAAGCTGCTCGCCCGACGTGCCTGAGCTCCGCTTCGAGGCTGCCGAGGTCCGGGTCGAGTCCCCGGATCTCGACGGCGAGCGCACGATCCTCGGGGCGACGACGCTCACGTTGACCGAGCAGCGGATCGGCATCATCGGCAGCAACGGCTCGGGAAAGTCGACCCTCGCGCGGATGATCAACGGCCTGATCACGCCCACATCCGGGAGGGTGAACGTCGACGGCCTCGACGTGGCTCGTCGTGGTGCTGAGGTGCGTCGCCGGGTCGGGTTCACCTTCACCGACCCAGCCGCCCAGCTGGTGATGCCGACCTGTGTCGAGGACGTCGAGCTGTCCTTGCGCAGGACGGTGAAGGACCGCGTACGCCGCAAGCAGGTCGCTCTCGAGACGCTGGCGCGCTTCGGGCTCGCGGAGCGGGCCGAGGTCAGCGTCCACGCCCTCTCCGGTGGCCAGCGCCAGCTGCTCGCGCTGGCCGGCGTCCTCGCCACCGAGCCGGACGTGCTCGTCACCGACGAGCCGACGACGCTGCTCGACCTGCGCAACACCCGGATGGTCGGGGAGCTGCTCTTCTCGCTCCCCCAGCAGCTCGTCCTGGTCACCCACGACCTCGATCTCGTACGCCGCTGCGACCGCGTCCTCGTCGTCGAGGACGGCCAGGTCTGCTACGACGGCGAGGCCGACGCGGCGGTCGAGCACTACGTGCGGACGGTGAGCGAGCCGTGAGCATGACGGTCGGCCTCTACCGCGCCGGCGACACCGTCCTCCACCGGCTTCCGGTCGGGGTCAAGCTGTTCGGCCTGGCCGTCCTCAGCGTGGCGATCGTGGCGGTCCGCGGCCCGTTGCTCGCAGCCGGCTTCCTCGCCCTCGCCGTGGCTCTCGCACTGATCGGCCGGCTCGACCTACCGTCCACCGCACGGGCGCTGCGTGCGGTGCTCGTGATCGCGTTCGTCGTCGCGCTCCTGCAATGGTGGCTGTTCACCTTCGACCGGGCCGTGGAGTCGCTGCTCGACCTCGTCTCCCTCGCACTGCTCGCCCTCACCCTGACCGTCACCACGCCGACCACCGAGACCCTCGACGCCGTCGTACGCTGGATCCGCCCGCTCCAGCGCTTCGGGCTCGACCCGGAGCGGGTCGCCCTGACGATCGCGATGGCGATCCAGGCTCTTCCCGGCACTCTCGCGCTGGCGCAGGAGACCCGCGACGCCGCCCGGGCCCGCGGCCTCGGCCGCTCCCCCCGCGCGTACCTCACCCCCTTCGTCATCCGCGTCGTCGCCCGCGCCCACGAGACCGGTGATGCCCTCAAGGCCCGCGGCCTCGGCGACTGACCCCTGCCGAGACGTCACCCCGGTCGGCCGAAGCGTCACCCCGGTCGGCCGAAGCGTCACCCCGGTCGGCCGAAGCGTCACCCCCGTCGGCCGAAGCGTCACCCCCGTCGGCCGACGTACGTGACGTCTCGGCCGACCTACCTGACGCCTCGGCCGACGCGAGTGACGTCTCGGCGAAGGGGGGTCACCAGCCGGGCGGGAGGCGGTGGTCCCAGAGGGCGGCGGCCTCGATCTGGGCCGAGAGGGAGAGCAGCAGGGACTCCTCGGCGGGGCGGGCGGCGAGCATGACGCCTACCGGCAACCCACCAGGGGTCCAGTGCAGGGGCAGGGAGATGGCGGGCATGCCGGTGACGTTCCACGCCGAGGTCCAAGGGGTGAACTCCTTCTGTGCCTGGAAGTCGCGGGCGGGGTCGGCGTCGTCGCGGATCGCGCCGACCTTCGGCGGCGGCGTAGCCAGGGTCGGGGTGAGCACGGCGTCGTAGGGGGCCAGGGCCTCCAGAGCGACGGCGGCGTAGCGGCGCAGCTCGGCGATCGCCAGCCCGAACGCCGGACCGCTGACCGCTTCTCCCCGTTCGGTGAGCCAGCGGGTCAGCGGTCGGATCAGCGCCCGCTGCTCCGGCGCAAGATTGACCACCGACATCGCGGTGCCGACAGCCCAGACGGTCTCGAAGACCGCGACCGCCTCGACGGGCAACGGGCGAGGGATGTCGACGATCTCGTGACCCAGCGACTCCAGCAGTGTCGAGGCGTTCTCCCACGCGGCGACGCACTCGGCGTCGACGGCGGTCTCCGCGATCAGCGGCTCGATGAACCGGGCGATGCGCAGGCGTCCCGGCGGTCGCTCGCACGCATCCAGGAAGGGGAGCTGCTCCTCGGGCGCCCAGAACGGATCCCCCGTACGCCGCCCCGCGAGCACATCGAGAAAGGCCGCCGCGTCCCGCACGGACCGAGCGATAGGACCAGCGGTGGCGAGCCCGGCCGCGTCACCGTACATCGGCGAGGGGGAGATCCGGCCGCGGGTCGGCTTCAGGCCGACCAGCCCGCAGCAGGAGGCCGGGATCCGGATCGAACCGCCCCCGTCGGAGCCCTGCGCGACCGGCACGAGCCCGGCGGCCACCGCCGCGGCGGCACCTCCGGAGGAGCCGCCGGCGATCCGCGTACGGTCCCAGGGGGTGACGGCGGGCGGGGCCACATCCGGTTCGGTGTAGCAGGGCGAGCCGAACTCGGGGGTGTTGGTCTTCCCGAGCGAGATCATCCCGGCCGCCTCGATCGAGAGGGTCACGTTGTCGGATACCTCGGGGACGAAGTCGGAGTAGACCGCCGACCCGAAGGTCGTGCGCACCCCGCGGGTGAGGTTGAGGTCCTTGATCGCCGTCGGCACTCCCCACAGCGGCGAGGCACCGACCGGCTTGACCGCGAGCTCACGAGCGCAGGTCGAGATCCGCTCCTCGGCCACGGTGACGAAGGCGCCGACATCATCCAGCCTGGCGATCCTGTCGAGATAGTGCTCGGCGAGCTCTCCTGGGGAGACCTCGCATCGATGCAGCAGCTCTCCCTGCTCCAGGGCGGTCAGATCATGAAGTTCGGCCACCCCTGCAGGCTAACGCCGATCACGCCACTCGTCCTCGAGCATCGCGTAGTGCACCATCGTCGTCCACTCGCCCTTGAACCACTCGGCCTCACGCTCGACCGCCTCCTTGCGCATCCCGAGCCGCTCGATCACCCGCGCCGAGGCGGTGTTGCGCTCGTCGACCCTGGCGGTCACCCGGTGCAGACCGAGCCCGTCGAAGGCCAGCCCGAGCAGGGCCCTAGCAGTCTCGGTGGCGAAACCCCGGCCGTGGAACTCCGGGTTGAAGGCATAGCCGATCTCCCCCGACCGCTGCTCCTTGCTGTGCCAGAAGAGCACGATGTCGCCGATCAGCCGGCCCTCGTGCTCGACGGCGAGGCAGAGCACCTCGCCCTCGCGACGCAGGACGGAAGGACGCTTCGCCGGGATGTACGCCTTCCGCAGCTGCTCACGGTCGCGTGGCACCGCCGGGATGTAGCGGCAGACATCCTCACGCGAGAGATAGGCGTGCAGATCGTCGAGGTCGCGGTCGACATCGAGAGGACGCAGCGCCAACCGCTCGGTCTTGACCGGGTACTCCGGCGCCAGGACGGGTTCGCCGAGCTCCTGGAAGAGGCTCAGGTGCAGGCCAGCGGGACCGTCGAGGCGCGCGTTGAGCGACTCCCACGGGGTGCGGGTGGGTGGTGCCACGAGCACAGCGCCGCTCTCGACGAGCTGGTCGGCGACGCCGGCGGAGTCGTCGACCTCGAACGCCACCCGCACGTGCCCAGCGGCCGGGCGCCCGACCTCTACCTCGTCGATGTACGCGTGCTGGGCCGGGTTGGCGAGCTCGAGCGTGGCCCGGCCGGCGTCGAGGATGGTCACCTCGGCCCCGTCGGGACCGGAGAAGGCGGCCTCTTCAGGAAGACCGAGGGTGTCGCGGTAGAACGCCACCGCTTCTTCGTAGTCCTTCGCCTCGACCACCACACGGAGCTGCTTCACGAGTCCACTCATGGCGGCAACGTACGGCCTCAGGCCCCTTCGCGCACGCGATAAATGACGATGGTCAGGCCTCCCCCGGAGACCTGACCATCAACGCACTGTCTGGATGAGATCAGACGGCAGCAGGCTCGAAGCCCGCCAGCTTCTCGACCGCAGCCGCGAAGCGCGCCTGGGCCTCAGCGTCGGCGAACACGTCGATCTCGTGGCCCGGCTGGGAGACGATCGCGTCCTCGACGACGATCCCGCCGGCGATGCCGACGGACCGAGCGGCGTCGGCGTGCGCCCACTTGCCGCCGTACGGGGTCGGGGTGACGCCGACGACGGCGACGACCTTGCCCTTGATGGCACCCGCAGCGTACGGACGGGACAGCCAGTCGATCGCGTTCTTGAGGACGCCCGGGATGGTGGCGTTGTACTCCGGGGTCACGATCAGCACGCGGTCGGCCTCGGTGATGGTCTTGCGGAGCTGGGTGACGGCCTCGCCCGGGTCGGCCTCGAGGTCCTCGTTGAAGAACGGCAGCTCGCCCAGGCCCTCGACGATCTCCAGGCTGACGCCCTCAGGCGCCTCGGCGGCGAGCTTCTCGGCGAGCTTGCGGTTGGTGGACTCGGCGCGCAGGCTGCCAACGAGTACGGCGATGCTGGTGTCGGACACGGGTTCTCCTCGAATGACGCGGAAAGTTCAATGTTGAACTGCCCAACGCCTTCGCTCCGGAGATTCATTCCGCGAGGAGAGCCTAGGCGGGTGTGGTCTTGCTCACGTGGCGTCGCAGACCGAAGGTGAGCCCGTCGACCAGCGCCTCCCAGGACGCCTCGATCACATTCGATCCCACCCCGACCGTCGTCCACGAGGTCGCGCCGTCGGAGGTCTCGATCAGCACCCGCGTCCTAGCGTCGGTGCCGTGCCCTTGATCAAAGAGCCGCACCTTGAAGTCGATCAGGTCGAAGTCGGCGACCACCGGGAACGCGCGCGTGATCGCGGCCCGCAGCGCCTGGTCGAGCGCGTTGACCGGGCCGTTGCCCTCACCGGTCTCGACGTGACGTACGCCGTCCGCGTGGATCTTCACGATCGCCTCCGTGGTCGAGGCCGCCTCTGGGCCACCGCCCCGGGCCTCGGAGATGACCCGCCAGGACTCGACCTCGAAGAACGACGGTCGGGCGCCCTCGACCTCCTCGATCAGAAGCAGCTCGAAGGAGGCGTCGGCGGCCTCGAAGGTGTAGCCGCGCTGCTCGGCTTCCTTGACCCGCTCGGTCACCCGGGTCACCAGGTCGCGGTCGTCGGAGAGGTCGTAGCCCAGCTCGCGACCCTTGAGCTCGATCGAGGCCCGTCCGGCCATGTCGGAGACCAGCAGCCGCATGTCGTTGCCGACCCCGGCGGGGTCCATGTGCTGGTAGAGGTCGGGGTCGACCTTGATCGCGGAGGCGTGCAGCCCGGCCTTGTGGGTGAACGCGGACGCACCCACATAGGGCTGCCGCCCCGCGGGCGGCACGTTGGTCACCTCGGCGACGGCATGGGCGACGCGGGTGGCTTCGCCCAGCAGACCTGTCGGAAGCACCTCGCGGCCGAGCTTGAGCTGCAGGTTGGCGACCACGGAGACCAGGTCGGCGTTGCCCGTACGCTCCCCGTAGCCGTTGATGCAGCCCTGGACGTGCATTGCCCCCGCCTCGACGGCGGCCAGCGAGTTGGCGACCGCGCACCCGGTGTCGTTGTGGCAGTGGATCCCGACCGCACCCTGGGTGGTCTCGCGGACGTCGTGGACGACGTCGGAGACCCAGCCCGGGAGCATCCCGCCGTTGGTGTCGCACAGCGCGACCACCTCGGCACCAGCCTCGTAGGCCGTCCGCAGGACCTCCACCGCGTAGTCGCGGTTGGCCCGGTAGCCGTCGAAGAAGTGCTCGGCGTCGAGGAAGACCTGCTGACCCTCTTCCCGCAGGTGGGAGACGGTGTCGCGGATCATCGCGAGGTTCTCCTCGAGCGTGGTGCGCAGCGCGAGCTCGACGTGGCGGTCGTGAGACTTGGCGACGAGGGTGACGACGCTCGCACCCGAGTCGCGCAGCGCGGCCACCTGGGGGTCGTCGGCCGCTCTGACACCTGCTCTCCGCGTGGACCCGAAGGCCGCCAGCCGGGCGTGCTCGAGGTCGAGCTCGGAGACGGCCCGCTTGAAGAACTCGGTGTCCTTCGGGTTCGCACCGGGCCAGCCGCCCTCGATGAACCCGACGCCCAAGCCGTCGAGATGCCGCGCGATCGCGAGCTTGTCGGCGACGCTGAGGTTGAGGCCTTCCTGCTGCGCACCGTCGCGCAGGGTCGTGTCGTAGACGTGGAATTCCATGGCTCTTCTGTCCTCGGGCTGGGCAACAAAAAACCCTCTCGGGAACGAGAGGGTGGCGCGTCGAGCAGGGCTCGGCGCGCTAGCGAATGATGATGACGTACGTCGTCATGCCCCTGATCCTGCCACGAAATCTCCTTCGGTGGGACGAGCGTCTCACCAGCCGAGGAGCTCGACCCACCACGGCTCGTCGCCGCCGGAGAACTGCGGGCCGTCCTCGGCCACGGTCTGGATCGGGAAGAGAGCTAGGATGATGACCACGGCGAACCCGAGGATCCATGGCACCCATCGCTCCGAGACCCGCCGGACCGCCGTGGTCACCGGGTCGCGCAGCCGGTCGCGGCCGGAGCCGGTCCACAGTGCCGCCACGAACGCCAGGCCAGCGAAGCCCAGCGTCGCCGTCAGAGAGAGCTGCAGCGCAAAGCCGATCAGCACCGCGGCCACCACGAACCCGAAACCCCACGTCCCCACCACGAACGTCTTCGGGAGCGAGCGGATCAACCGCCAAGGGGCACCGATCAGGAGCCGGGGCGCGTCGTGCCACTTGCGGCCGCGATACCAACGCCACCTGCGCAGGTCACCGGCAGCCAGCGTGCCGGAGCGGATCAGCCAGGCTGCACCGAGCACGGTCAGGAAACCGACGCTCGGGAACGCCGTGATCACGCCGACCGCGAAGGCGAGCAGGCCGAGCCAGATGGTCCCGCGGCGCAGCTTCTCCAGATTGCTGTCGCGGCCACTCGGCGGGCGGTGGTCGGGCCGAGCCGAGCGGCCGACCGGAGGGAACGGCGCGGCCGGCGTGGTGGCCTTCTCGCGCTCGGTCCGATCGCTGAGCGAGAGCTGCTCGACCGGCTTGTGCACGAACGGTCGGCGCGGCGTACGCAGCCACTCGCGGACCTCGTCCAGCGTCGGGCGGTCGGCAGGGTCGGGCGAGAGCGCCTGGCCGAGCAGCCCGCGAAGCGGCTGCGGCACGCCCTCCAGGTCGTGCTCACCGCGCCGGGCGCGGTCCATCAGCTTCATCGAGTTGCCTTCGCCGAAGGGCGGGCGGCCGGTCGCTGCGTACGCCACCACGGCGGCCCACGAGTGCACGTCCGAGGCCGGAGTGGTCGGGTCGCCGACGGCGATCTCGGGTGGCAGATAGCCGGGCGTGCCGATCAGCAGCCCGGTCACGGTGATCCTCGGGTCGTCGGAGACCCGGGCGAGCCCGAAGTCGATCAGGATCGGGGTGCGCCCCTCCATGATGATGTTGGCCGGCTTGATGTCGCGGTGGAGCACGCCGACCGCGTGGCAGTCGGCGATGCCCTCGGCCAGGTCGCTGGCCAGCTGCTCGACGTCGTCGCGCGAGAGCGGACCCTCGTTGACGATCTTGTCGTGCAGCGTCTGCCCTGGGACGTAACGGGTCGCCAGCCACGGCACCTCACCCCACGGGTCGGCGGCGACCACGCCGGCGACCCATCTGCTCCGAACGCGCTGCAGCGAGGAGACCTCGCGCGCCAGCCGCTGGCGCCCCTCCTCGTCCCCGACGAACTGAGTACGCAGCACCTTCAGCGCCACCCGCTCACCGCTCACCCGGTGGCTGGCCAGATGGACCCGCCCCATGCCTCCCTGCCCCAGCAGGGAGAGCAGGTCGTAGTCACCAACGGTCTCCCGTTGGGTCGCCCGGGGAAGGCGTGGGGCTGTGGTCACAGGACAAACCTTATCCGCCCCAGCAGAGGCCTTGTCGAAGCGTCAGGTACGTCGGCCGAGACGTCGCTCCCGTCGGCCGAGATGGCAGACCGCTGCCATCTCGGCCGACGGGAGTGACGCTTCGACCTGCGTACGTGACGTCTCGGCCGACGCGGGCGACGTCTCGGCTAGACGATCTTGCGCATCCAGCCGAAGGTGTCCTCGGCGCGGCCGAACTGGATGTCGACGAGCTGCTTGCGGATGGTCTTCCAGACCTCGCCGTCACCGGCAGAGGCGATGGAGCCGCCCTGGTGGACGAGCTCGCCGACCGGGGTGACCACGGCGGCGGTGCCGCAGGCGAAGACCTCGGTGATCTCACCGGACTCGACGCCGGACTTCCACTCGTCGATGGTGAACTTGCGCTCCTCGACGGTGTAGCCGAGCTTGCCCGCGAGCTCGATGATGGAGGCTCGGGTGATGCCCTCGAGGATCGTGCCGGTCTCGGGGGTGACGATCCGGCCGTCGGCGTGGACGAAGTAGAGGTTCATGCCGCCGAGCTCCTCGACGTACTTGCCCTCCTGCGCGTCCAGGAACACCACCTGGTCACAGCCGTTGGCCGAGGCCTCGGCCTGGGCGACCAGGGAGGAGGCGTAGTTGCCACCGGTCTTGGCCGCGCCCATGCCGCCGCGGCCGGCGCGGGTGTAGTTCTCGCTGAGCCAGATCCGGACCGGCTTCACGCCGCCCTTGAAGTAGGAGCCGGCGGGCGAGGCGATGACCATGTAGGTCACGTGCTGGGCCGGGCGCACGCCGAGGAACGACTCCGAGGCGAACATGAACGGCCGCAGGTAGAGGCTCTTCTCGTCGGCCTCCGAAGCCTCGGGCACCCAGCGGTGGTCGACCTTGACCAGGTCGAAGACGGTCTGCACGAAGTCCTCGATCTCGAGAACGGGCAGAGCCAGACGCTCGCTCGAGCGGGCCATCCGGGCGGCGTTGGCCTCGGGCCGGAACGACCAGATCGAGCCGTCTGCGTGCCGGTAGGCCTTCATGCCCTCGAAGATCTCCTGGGCGTAGTGCAGCACGGCTGCCGACGGGTCCAGGCTGATCGGGGCGTACGCCTCGATGCGACCGTTGTGCCAGCCCTGTTCGGGCGTCCACTCGACGGTGAGCATGTGATCGGTGAAATGGTTGCCGAAGCCTGGGTTCGCCAGGACCTCCGCGCGCTGCTTGTCGGTGGCCGGTTGGGTCGACAATGTGGTGCTGATCTCCATGACCATGAGATTAGTCCTGTTCTGCGATGGCTGTGCTATTGGGCGGTAAGGGATGAGGACAGAGAAAGGGCCGGACGCAGGAGAATCTGCGCCCGGCCCTTCGAGGGTGAGCGTCTAGCCGGCTACTCGCTTGGCGATCGCGTCGCCGACCTCGGAGGTCGTACGAGGCGCCGAGCCGCGCTCGGACAGGTCGGCGAGCACGGCGGCGTCGATGGCAGCGGCAGCCTCGGGGTGACCGAGGTGCTCGAGCAGCAGGGCCCCGGACAGGATGGCCGCGGTGGGGTCCGCCTTCTGCTGGCCGGCGATGTCGGGGGCGGAGCCGTGGACGGGCTCGAACATCGAGGGGAACTCGCGGGAGGAGTTGATGTTGCCGGAGGCGGCCAGGCCGATGCCGCCGGTGATGGCAGCGGCGAGGTCGGTGATGATGTCGCCGAAGATGTTGTCGGTGACGATCACGTCGAAGCGGGCCGGGTCGGTGGCGAGGAAGATCATCACCGCGTCGATGTGGAGGTAGTCCACGGCGACGTCGGGGAACTCCTCGGCAACCTGCTGGGTGATCCGCCACCACAGTGAGCCGGCGTTGACGAGCACGTTGGTCTTGTGGACCAGGGTCAGCTTCTTCCGCGGGCGCGCCTGCGCGCGGGCGAAGGCGTCACGTACGACCCGCTCCACGCCGTAGGCGGTGTTGACCGAGGTCTCGGTGGCGACCTCGTGCGGGGTTCCGACTCGCATCGCGCCACCGTTGCCGACATAGAGCCCCTCGGTGCCCTCGCGCACCACGACGAAGTCGATCTCGCCCTTGTCGAGCACTGCCGGCGACAGCGGGGAGGTCGCCCCCGGGAAGAGTCGCGACGGTCGCAGGTTGACGTAGTGGGCGAGCTCGAAACGGAGCTTGAGCAGCAGCCCGCGCTCCAGGATGCCCGGAGGCAGGTTCGGGTCGTTCGGCTTGCCGCCGACCGCGCCGAGCAGGATGGCGTCCTGCTCCTTGATCTCGGCGAGAACAGACTCGGGAAGGACCTCGCCAGTGGCGAGGTAGCGCTCGGCTCCGAGGTCGTAGCGGGTCTGCTCGAACTTGACGGGTGAGGCGACCTCGAGCACCTTCAGCGCCTCGGCGGTCACCTCCGGTCCGATGCCGTCGCCGGGGATCACTGCGAGGTTGGTCGTAGACATACGGCGAGACTAGTTGTCGTCGGGCAGCTGGCCGCCGTTGTCCCGCAGGTCGAGCGCCTGCTGGACCGCGGCGATGGTGTTCTCGACGCTGTGCGGGTTGTCGGGGTCGTGGCTCGCCGGGCCCCACTCACGGCTCCACTTGTCGCCAGCATAGTCGGATCCAGCGGCGGGGCTCTCGGGATACATCGCGTACATGGCTTCTTCCTTCACACTTCGGGGAATCAGAGGGTGTGGGAGAGAAGCCGGGGTCTTGTGGAAGACGGAAGCCACCGCGACGAGGTGGCTTCTCCTGCGGTCGTTACCGCCGGGCCCCGTCGCGGCACTCGAGTACGAGAAAAATGCTCCGCATGGTGTTCTGACGTTAACCCGGAAGACGCCTCGATTGAACGGATCTGGACGATTGGTCCGCCATTCGAGACACCCGTGCGCACGATCACACCAGGCATCGGCAAGACTGGCCCTGTGAGTGCACCCCCAGAGCTTCCGGACATCGTGACCCGCGCCTTCGATGTCTCTCGCCGCGCGGGCTATGTGTCGTTCTGCCGCAACGAGACCGGACGACTCCTGGCGACCCTGGCGGCCACCCGCAGCGGCACCATGGCTGAGTTCGGCACCGGATGCGGTGTCGGCACCGCCTGGCTGCGAAGCGGCGTACGCGGCGACGCGGCCCACATCGTCTCCGCCGAGCTCGACGAGCACCTCGCCAAGGAGGCCGCCGAGATCTTCGCCGACGACGAGCAGGTCGAGGTGATCGCCGCCGACTGGGGCATCCTGCGCGACCGCGGCCCGTTCGCGCTGCTCTTCCTGGACGCCGAGACTCCCGGCGGGGTCTCCCCCGACCAGCTCGCCGATCTGGTCGAGGAGGGCGGCATCGTCGTCATCGACGATCTCATCCCGACCGACCTGTGGCCGCCGATTGTCTACGGCCGGGTCGACAGCCTGCGCGAGTTCTGGCTCACCGACGAGCGCTTCACCACCGTCGAGGTCATGGTCGCCCCCGACACCAGCGTCCTGATCGCCACCAAGCGTTAGCGGACTCCGGCTCGACGGTCAGATCGCGCAGCCGTCGGGACCGCAGGCATCGCCGTCGCCGACGATCGTCAGCGCCGGCTTGGTCTCAGCGTGCACCCGCTCCAGCAGCTGGCTGAACACCTTGGTGGGCTGTGCACCGGAGACGCCGTACTTCTCCTCGACGACATAGAACGGCACCCCGGTCGCGCCGTAGGCGCGGGCCTGGTCGATGTCTGCCTGCACGTCGGCCGCGTACTCATCGCTCGCGAGCACCTCGTCCACCCGGGCCGCGTCGAGTCCGACGTTGACCGCGGCCTGGCGCAGGACGGAGTGGTCACCCATCGACTGACCCCGAGTGAAGTACGCAGCGAGCAGCTCCTCCTTGAGGGCGGCCTGCTTGCCCTCGGCCTTGGCCAGGTGGATCAGCCGGTGGGCATCGATGGTGCGCGCGTGCGGGGTGTCCTCGTAGCTGAACTCGAGACCGGCCGCGGCAGCGGGGACGCTGACCTGCTTCATCATCTCGCGGGTCTGCTCGACAGAGGCACCGAACTTCTTCGACAGTGCCTCGACCGTGGACTCGACCGGAACCTGCGGCGCGCTCGGGTCGAGCTCGAAGGAGTGGTAGACGATCTCGACGTCGTCGCTGTGCTCGAAGCCCTCCAGGGCCTCCTCGAGGTGGCGCTTGCCGATGTAGCACCAGGGACAGACGACATCGGACCAGACATCAATACGCATGCCCTGAGAACGTTTCGTCCGGTACGAAACATTCCGCAGCCGAACAGGATTCCGATGCGCTCCCCCTGAGCCGGTCTCAGGGGAGATCAGGGGAAGGTCAGGCGCCCGCCAGGGATCTGCCCGACGCGCCCGAGGGTCGTCTGGCACCAGGCTCGAACCATGATCCAGATCGATGCCCTCTCCAAGAGGTACGGCGGGTTCACGGCCGTCGACAACGTGACCTTCACCGCCGAGCCCGGCCGGGTGACCGGCTTCCTCGGCCCCAACGGCGCCGGCAAGTCCACGACCATGCGCATCCTGGTCGGGCTCACCGATCCGACCACCGGTAGCGCGCACCTCCTCGGCCGCCACTTCTCCCAGCTGCCGAACCCCGGCCGCGAGGTCGGCGTGCTGCTGGACGCCTCCGCCCAGCACGGCGGCCGCACCGGCCGCGAGATCCTCACGCTGGCCGCCCGCACGATGGGGCTGCCGAAGTCCAGCGTCGCCGAGACCCTCGACCGGGTCAGCCTGACCGAGGAGGAGGCCGGGCGCCGCGTACGCAACTACTCCCTCGGGATGCGACAGCGGCTCGGGATCGCGACGGCCCTGATCGGGGACCCGGAGGTGCTGATCCTCGACGAGCCGGCCAACGGCCTAGACCCGGCCGGCATCCGCTGGATGCGCGACCTGCTCCGCGGCTTCGCCGACGACGGCGGCACCGTGCTCCTCTCGTCCCACCTGCTGCACGAGATCGAGGTCATCGCCGACGACATCGTGGTGATCGGCAACGGCCGGATCGTGGCGCAGGGCACCAAGCAGGAGCTGCTCGCCAGCGGCGAGGCATACGCCCGAGCCGGCGACCCCGCCGAGCTCGGCCGGGCGCTCCAGCGGGCCGGCCACAACGCCGAGCTCACCACCGAGGGCGCCGTCCGCACCGCCGCCGACCTCGCCACCGTCGGCCAGATCGCCTTCGACGCAGGGCTGGTGCTGACCGAGCTCCGCGCCGCCGACGGCTCCGGCCTGGAGGAGATGTTCCTCCAGCTGACCGCCGAGACCCAGCGCGACCACCTCGACAGCCCGGAAGGGCTGGACTCCTCGAAAGGTAAGGCAGCATGAGCACCGCGACCGTCGCACCCGAGCCCCTCGAAGGCACCATCGGATCCACCCGGCACCGCCAACGGGCGACGCCCGCGCCGATCCCGTTCACCCGCGTGCTCTCCGTCGAGCTGCGCAAGATGTTCGACACCCGCTCCGGGTTCTGGTTGCTGGTGAGCATCGGCATCCTCGCCGTGATCGCCACGGCGGCGATCATCATCTTCTCCTCCGACGACGCGCTCACCTACGGCATGTTCGCCACCGGGATCGGCATCCCGATGGCCGTCATCCTGCCGATGATCTCGGTGCTGTCGGTCTCGAGCGAGTGGAGCTCGCGAACCGCGCTCACCACCTTCACCCTCGTCCCCAGCCGCGGCAAGGTGATCGGCGCCAAGGCAGTGCTGACGGTCGCCCTCGGCATCGTCTCGATGGCCGTCGCGCTCGGGGTCGGCGCACTGGGCAACCTGATCGGCACCACCATCGCCGGGGTTGACCCGGTCTGGGACCTCACCACGGTGATCCTGGCGCAGACCGTCCTGGCCCAGGTCCTCGGCATGATGATGGGCTTCATGCTCGGTACGCTGTTCCGCAGTTCACCCGCGGCCATCGTCGGCTACTTCGTCTACTCGTTGGTCCTGCCGACGATCTCCAACGCGCTCGTCATGGTCAACGACTGGTGGCGCGACAACGGCGCCTGGGTCGACCTGAACTGGGCCTCGACCCGCCTCTTCGACGACGACATGACCCGCGAGGCCTGGGCGCAGCTCGGCACCGCCACCACCCTCTGGCTGATCATCCCCCTCCTCATCGGCCTCCGCCTGGCACTCAAGTCCGAGGTCAAGTAACCCGCCGAGTCGACGCAAGCTGACACCAATTCCCGCCGAGTCGGCGCGTTATAACGCGCCGACTCGGCGGGATCTTCGGTCAGTTCGTGCCGACTCGGCACGATGCGGGGATCAGCGGGCGGCCGAACCCTCGGTGTAGTCGTCGTCGGCCTGGCTCCACGAGAAGTGAGCGCGCAGGGCCTTGCCGGTGGCCTCGATCGGGTGACCGGCCTCCTCCTCGCGCAGCTTCTGGAACTCGGTCGCACCGTTGTCCTGGTCGGCGATGAACCGGGAGGCGAAGGAGCCGTCCTGGATCTCGGCGAGCACCTGCTGCATGGTCTCCTTGACCTGCGGGCCGATGACGCGCGGGCCGGAGACGTAGTCGCCGTACTCAGCGGTGTCGGAGATCGACCAGCGCTGCTTGGCGATGCCGCCCTCCCACATCAGGTCCACGATGAGCTTGAGCTCGTGGAGCACCTCGAAGTAGGCGATCTCGGGCTGGTAGCCGGCCTCGGTCAGCGTCTCGAACCCGGCCTGGACCAGGTGGGACACGCCGCCGCAGAGCACAGCCTGCTCGCCGAAGAGGTCGGTCTCGGTCTCCTCGGTGAAGGTCGTCTTGATGACTCCGGCGCGGGTGCCGCCGATACCCTTGGCGTACGCCTTGGCGAGGTCCCAGGCGGAGCCGGAGGCGTCCTGCTCGACGGCGATGATGTCCGGGATGCCGCGGCCGGCGACGTACTCACGCCGGACCGTGTGGCCCGGGGCCTTCGGGGCCACCAGGATCACGTCGACACCCTCGGGCGCCTTGATGTAGCCGAAGCGCACGTTGAAGCCGTGGCCGAAGACGAGGGTCTTGCCGGCGGTCACGTGCGGGGCGAGCTCGTCGTTGTAGAGACCGCGCTGGTGCTGGTCCGGGGCGAGGATGACGATCACGTCCGCCTCGGCGGCGGCGTCGGCCGGCGTCAGAACCTTGAGGCCCTCCTCCTCGGCCTTGGCGGTCGACTTCGAGCCGGGCTGCAGGCCGATGCGCACGTCCACACCGGAGTCACGCAGGTTGAGCGCGTGGGCGTGGCCCTGGCTGCCATAGCCGATGACCGCGACCTTCTTCGCCTGGATCAGCGAGAGGTCGGCGTCGTCGTCGTAGAAAATCTCAGCCACGAGGGCTTCTCCTTTTCGTCGGTGGTCGACCTTGTCGAGACCCACCTGTAGTGATTGATTTGATTTGGTTCAGACCGCGGAAGGCGGAGCGGGCACAGCCACGGATCGCAGGCTGCGCTCGGAGATCGACCGGGAGCCGCGGCCCATGCCGACCATGCCGGACTGGGAGAGCTCACGGATACCGAAGGGCTCGATGACCCGGAGGAAGTCGTTGAGCTTTCCGGTGTTGCCGGCGAGCTGGACGACGACGGTGTCGGTGGACACGTCGACGACCTTTGCCCGGAAGAGCTGGATGGTGTCGAGCACCTGGCTGCGGGTCTCCGTGGTGGCGGTGATCTTGACCAGCATGAGGGCGCGCTGGACGCGCGTCTCAGGCTCGAGCTCGACGATCTTGATCACCTCGACCAGCTTGTTGAGCTGCTTGGTGACCTGCTCGAGGGGGGTGTTCTCGAGATTGACGACGACCGTCATGCGGGAGAGCTCGTCGTGCTCGGTCGGGCCGACCGCGAGAGACTCGATGTTGAAGCCGCGGCGCGAGAAGAGCGCGGCCACGCGGGCCAGGACGCCGGGCTTGTTCTCGACCAGGACGCTCAGCGTGTGCTTGCCGCCGGTCTTCACGGGCTGGATGCTCATCACAGGTCGTCCTCGTCGAACTCGGGCGCGAGGTCGCGCGCGTACTGGATCTCGTCGTTGGAGGAGCCGGCGGCGACCATCGGCCACACCATGGCGTCCTTGTTGACCCGGAAGTCGACGACGACGGGCATGTCGTTGATCTCCATGGCCTTCTCGATGGTGGCGTCGACGTCGTCGGCGGAGTCGCAGGCCAGCCCGACGCAGCCCATCGACTCGGCCAGCTTCGGGAAGTCGGGGATGCGCTTGGGCTGGCCGTGGGACTGCAGGTTGGTGTTGGAGTAGCGCTCGCCGTAGAAGAGCGTCTGCCACTGGCGCACCATGCCGAGGTTGTCGTTGTTGATGATCGCGACCTTGATCGGGATGCCCTCGATCGCGCAGGTGGCGAGCTCCTGGTTGGTCATCTGGAAGCAGCCGTCGCCGTCGATCGACCACACCGTGGAGTCCGGGCAGCCGACCTTCGCGCCCATCGCGGCCGGGACGGAGTAACCCATCGTGCCGAGGCCGCCGGAGTTGATCCAGGTGTTGGGGTGCTCATAGCCGATGAACTGCGCGGCCCACATCTGGTGCTGGCCGACACCGGCGGTGAAGATCGTCTCCTCACCGGAGATCTTGCCGAGCCGCTCGATGACGTACTGCGGCGAGAGGCCGTCCGCGGGGAGGTCATAACCGAGCGGGTACGCCGTCTTGATCCCGGCCATGAACGCGACCCAGCCCTCGTAGTCGCCCTCCTTGCCGGCTTCCTTCTCGGCGGTGAGCACCGCGATCAGGTCGGTGAGGACCTCACGCACGTCACCCACGATCGGGACGTCGGCGTAGCGGTTCTTGCCGATCTCGGCCGGGTCGATGTCGGCGTGGATCACCTTGGCGTTGGGGGCGAAGGAGTCCAAGTTGCCGGTGACACGGTCGTCGAAGCGGGCGCCGAGGCTGATGATCAGGTCCGACTTCTGCAGACCGGCGACCGCGGGGACGGTGCCGTGCATGCCCGGCATGCCGAGGTGCTGCGGGTGGGAGTCGGGGAAGGCTCCGCGCGCCATCAGCGTGGTCACCACCGGGATCCCGGTGAGCGTGGCCAGCTGCAGGAGCTCGCGGTGGGCGCCGGAGCGGATCGTGCCGCCACCGACGTACAGGACCGGCTTCTTGGCCTCCAGCATCAGGCGCGCCGCCTCGCGGATCTGCTTGGCGTGCGGCCTGGTCACCGGGCGGTAGCCCGGCAGGTGGAGCTCGGTCGGCCACCGGTAGGTGGTGGTGGCCTGCAACGCCGACTTGGTGACGTCGACGAGGACCGGACCCGGCCTCCCGGAGGAGGCGAGGTGGAAGGCCTCAGCGACCCGCAGCGGGATCTCCGCCGGGTCGGTGATGAGGAAGCTGTGCTTGGTGACCGGCATCGTGATGCCGCGGATGTCGGCCTCCTGGAAGGCGTCGGTGCCGATCATCGCCGCGCCGACCTGGCCGGTGATGGCCACCATCGGCACGGAGTCCATGTTGGCGTCGGCGAGCGGGGTGACCAGGTTGGTCGCGCCCGGGCCGCTGGTGGCCATGCAGACCCCGACCTTGCCGGTCGCGGCGGCGTAACCCTGCGCGGCGTGGCCGGCGCCCTGCTCGTGGCGTACGAGGATGTGGCGGATCTTCGAGTCCATCAGCGGGTCGTACGCCGGAAGGATCGCTCCTCCCGGAATGCCGAAGATGTTCTCGGCTCCCGCTGCTTCCAGCGATTTGATCAGGCTCTGTGCGCCTGTCATCTGCTCGCTCATGTCCGCCGTCCTACTCAACTGTTCGTGGGCTGTGCCAGATTGATTGGCTTGCGTTGCTGGTGCAACAAAAAACCCTCCGGCCCGGCGGGCAACGGAGGGAGACGCGTCGTCTGGGGCCAGTGGCTCCTAGGCGACGCGCCTGCTAAGTACGAGAATGCTGTTCAGCATGCTCACACGTTAACCCCAGGTGTCGCGCCGTGTCATCACACCCTATCGGTCGTCCCATGATCTGAGATCACCGTCCCAGTATCTGTCAGTCGATCAGTCCGAGGCGCTCGCGCAGGAAGGTCCAGGCGAAGGCGGAGAGGTGGGCCGACTGGGCGTTGTTGGCCGCGCCGCCGTGGCCGCCCTCGATGTTCTCGTAGTAGGTGACGTCCTTGCCGGTCGCGGCCAGGAGCGCGGCCATCTTGCGGGCGTGGCCAGGGTGGACGCGGTCGTCCTTGGTGGAGGTGGTGAGCAGGACGGGCGGATAGGTCCTGGCGCCGTCGAGCAGGTGGTAGGGCGAGAAGGTCTTGATGAACTCCCACTCCTCCGGCACGTCCGGGTCGCCGTACTCGGCCATCCAGCTCGCTCCGGCGAGGAGATGCGAGTAGCGCTTCATGTCCAGCAGCGGCACCTGGATCACGACCGCGCCGAACAGCTCGGGGTAGAGGGTGAGCATGTTGCCGGTCAGCAGCCCGCCGTTGGAGCCGCCCTGGATCCCGAGGTGCTGGGCGTCGGTCACGCCGGTCTCGGCGAGGTGGCGGGCGACCGCGGCGAAGTCCTCGTACGCCTTGTGCCGGTTCTCCTTCAGCGCCGCCTGGTGCCAGGCGGGGCCGTACTCCCCTCCCCCGCGGATGTTGGCGACGACGTAGACGCCGCCCTCGCTGAGCCAGGACCGTCCGACGCCGGCGGAGTAGCCGGGCGTCATCGGGATCTCGAAGCCGCCGTAGCCGTAGAGCAGGGTCGGTGCCGGTCGACCGTTGCCGGCGAGGGCGGCCTCGGCACCGACGATGAAGTAGGGGATCCGGGTGCTGTCCACTGAGGTCGCGAAGCGCTGCTCGGCGCGGAGCCCGTCGGTGTCGAACCAGGCGGGCGCCGACTTGAGCGGCTCGATCGTCTCCGCGCCGATCTCGGTCAGTCCGTACGTCGCGGGGGTCAGGTAGCCGCTGGTGACGACCCAGACCTCGTCGGACTCGACCGCGTCGACGGCACGAGTGCCGACCGCGGCCACCGGGTCGGTCGCGGGGAACGCTGAGCGGGCCCACTCGCCGGAGGGCGACGGGGTGAGTACATGGAGCCGGTTCTTGACGTCCTCGAACACGTTGAGGACGAGGTGGTTGCGGGTCCAGGTCGCCCCGGCGAGCGAGGTCTTCGCGGTGGGCTCGAAGAGCACGGTGAGGTCGCGCTCACCGGCCAGGAACCGCTCCGCGTCGGTCGCGAGCAGCGAGCCGGCGGCGTACGTCGTTCCGGCGACGGTCCACTCCTCGCGGAGCTCGATGACGAGCCACTCGCGGTGGAAGCCGGCCTCGGCCGAGTCGGGGATGTCCAGCTTGGTGAGGGTCTGCTCGGGGGTGCCGGGGTCGGTCGCGACGTACGTCTCGGACTTGTAGAACGCGATCGAGCGGCTGACCAGGTCGCGCTCGAAGCCGGGGGTGTGGATGTGGCGGGCGGAGATGTACATGTCCTCGTCGGTGCCCTCGTAGACCACCGCCGCGTCCTCGAACGGGGTGCCACGGCGCCACAGCTTCACGATCCGCGGGTAACCGCTCGGCGTGAGCGATCCCGGGCCGAAGTCGGTGAAGACGTAGACCGCGTCGGGGCCGCACCAGGAAAGCGCCCCCTTGGCGCCGCCCTGCTCGACGGCACGGGTGAAGCCACCGTCGGCCGGGCTCACAAAAGCCTTGGTGACCAGGTCGAACTCCCGGGTCACGTCGGCGTCCGAGCCGCCCGGGGAGAGGTCGATGAGCACCTTGCGCCACGGCTCGCCCGGCTCGGGCCGGAGCATCGAGGCGCCGTGCCAGACCCAGCTCTCGTCCTCCTCGGCGGCGAGCGCGTCGAGATCGAGCAGGAGCTCCCAGTCGGGGTCCTCGGTGCGGTAGGACTCCGGGGTGGTGCGCCGCCAGATGCCGCGCTCGTGGTCGGCGTCGCGCCAGAAGTTGTAGAGGTGCTCACCGAGCCGGGAGACCTCGGGCACCTGGTCGTCGGAGTCGAGCACCTCGAGGATCTGTGCCTCGATCTTGGCGAAGACGGGATCGGAGCCGACGCTCGCGTGAGCCTCCTCGTTGCGGGCTCGGACCCATGCCAGAGCCTCGCCCCCGTCGACCTCCTCCAACCAACCGAACGGGTCCTCCCCTGAGGGGTCGAGCGGGGTCACGATCGTCGGCTCAGAGGTCATGCAGGAAGGCTACTTCGCAGGGCGCAAGTTGCGGCCGACAGGCACAATTGCGGCATGGATGAGGCGGAGGGGTCGTCGAAGGGTCTGCCGCGGCGAGCGGCGACACGGACGGCAAAGCTGGCCGCGCTGCCGATGGGGTACGCCGGGCGCAAGGCGCTCGGGCTCGGGAAGCGGATCGGGGGCAAGCCGGCCGAGGCGGTGCTGGCCGATGTGCACCAGCGTACGGCCGACCAGCTGTTCCGCACCTTGGGCGAGCTCAAGGGCGGCGCGATGAAGTTCGGGCAGATGCTCTCGGTGATGGAGGCGGCCCTGCCCGAGTCGCAGGCGGCGCACTACCGAGACCAGCTCACCCGGCTCCAGGACTCCGCTCCGCCGATGCCGACCGGCATCGTACGCGGTCTGCTGGCCCGGGACCTCGGCAAGGACTGGTCCGAGCGCCTGGTCGAGCTCTCCGAGGAGCCGGCCGCCTCGGCCTCGATCGGACAGGTCCACCGGGGCCGATGGTTCGACGGCCGCGAGGTGGCGGTGAAGGTGCAGTACCCCGGCTCCGAGGAGGCCCTGCGCGCCGACCTGCGCCAGATCGGCCGGCTGGGAGCGATAGGCAACGCGGTCGTGCCCGGCATGGACGTCAAGGCTCTCGTCGCCGAGATGCAGGAGCGGGTCATCGAGGAGCTCGACTACCCCAAGGAGGCCGAGGCCCAGCACGTCTTCGCCGAGGCGTACGCCGACCATCCCCTGATCGACGTCCCCGATGTCGTCGAGGTGGGTCCGTCGGTGCTGGTCACCGAGTGGGTGGAGTCGCAGGGCTCGATCGCGAAGGTGATCGCCGAGGGCACCCCCGAGGAGCGCGACCACTACGGCGAGCTGCTCGCCCGGTTCTGGTTCTCCGCGCCCGAGCTGACCGGCATGCTGCACGCCGACCCTCATCCGGGGAACTTCCGGATCCTCCCCGACGGCCGGCTGGCGGTGCTCGACTTCGGGCTCGCGGCCCGACTCCCGGAGCGCGGCTTTCCCGAGCCGATGGGCCGGCTGATCCGGATCGCCTCGACCGGCGACGCGGAGGCGCTGGTCGCCGGCCTGCGCGACGTCGGTTTCATCCGCGACGGGATCAAGGTCGAGCCTCAGCACGTCCTGGACTACCTGGCGCCGTGGGTGACCCCGGCGCTCGAGGGGCGCTTCCGATTCACCCGGGAGTGGATGCGGGAGGAGTTCAAGCGGATCAACGACCCCAAGGACCCCGCCTACACGGTCGGCCTCAAGCTCAACCTGCCGCCGTCCTACCTGCTCATCCACCGGGTCTGGCTCGGCGGTCTCGGGGTGCTGGCGCAGCTCAACGCCGAGGCACCGTTCCGGGAGATCCTCGAGGAGCACCTGCCCGGGTTCGCGGGCTGATCGGCGGATCGAGGCCGAGGGCTCAGTCGGGCAGCACGGTCTGCCCTACCGGACCGGGGTTGTAGGCGATCTCCCAGCGGACGCCGTCGGGGTCGGCGAAGTAGCCGGTGTAACCGCCCCACTCCCGGGCCTGAGCGGGCGACGCCTCACGTCCGAGCGACCGCGCGAGCTCCAGCACGCCGTCGACCTCCTCGCGGGTGGCGACGTTGTGGGCGAGGGTGAACGGCGCGACGCCGTCGGCGACGGCGATCCGGCCGACCTCCTCCTCGAACTCGTCCCGGTCCCACAGCGAGAGGATCACGTGCTCGCCGACACGGATCATGAGCACCCCGTCGGCCTCCAGCTCGGGGGTCCAGCCGAGGCCGTCGACGTAGAACACACGGCTCGCCGCGACGTCGGCGACGGCCAGGGTGATGAAGCTGATGCGCTGGTCCATGACAGCCACCCTGCCACGGACCAGCGACGGGTTCAGGCGTTCTTCGTCCCGCCCGGCTTGGCCGGATTCTCACGGAGTACGTCGCGACGGGCTCGGTACTCGTCATCGTCGATCTCCCCCGCGGCGTACCTCTCGGCGAGCTTCGCCTCGCCCGCGCGCCGCGGTCCCTCGGCCACCCGCTTGCGGCTGAAGAGGACGACCGCGGTGATGATCGCCGCGATCACCAGGAACCACAGGATGGGGAAGATCGGCCAGAAGGCCGGCGGTCCTCCCCCGTCGTGCCACGGGCCGCTCTCGCGCCACGGCCCCCAGCTGTCGCCGGCCACGGCGAGGGTCGCCACCGTCTCGTTGATGCTCATCGCTCATCCAATCTGTTGGGCTTTCCTATGCCCTCCAGACTGCTGCGTACGTGCAGCCGGCACATCGGCTCAAAAGCGGGAACGGGGTACGCAATCCCGCGTAGGTTAAGACATCCAGTAAGGTACGCCTAACCTAACTACAGAAAGCGGGACGAGATGTTCATCGCACGGAAGGCGGCAGTGCCCGTCGCACTGATCGCAGTCGCGGCAGGCTTGGCGGCATGTGGCTCCGACGCCGATGGTTCCTCGAAGAGCGCCGCGGGCGAGGGCTGGAAGCCCGTCACTGTGCAGCACGCCTTCGGTGAGACGGTCATCGAGAAGAAGCCCGAGCGGGTGGCCACCATCGACTTCGCGAACCAGGAGGTCCCGCTCGCGCTCGGCATCGTGCCCGTAGGCATGTCGAAGATGACCTGGGGCGACGACGACGGCGATGGCGTCCAGCAGTGGACCGAGGACAAGCTGAAGGAGCTCGACGCGGAGACGCCCGTGCTGTTCGACGAGACCGACGGCTACGACTTCGAGGCCGTCGCGGGCACGGATCCCGACGTCATCCTCGCCGGCTACTCGGGCCTGACCAAGGACGACTACAAGACCCTCAGCGAGATCGCTCCGGTGGTCGCCTACCCGGATGACCCGTGGGCGACCGAGTGGCGGGACTCCGTCCTCCAGAACGCCAAGGGCCTCGGCCTGGAGTCCGAGGGCAAGAAGCTGGTCGCTGACCTGGAGAAGAACATCGCCGACGCGGCGGCGACGCGCCCCGAGCTCGAGGGCACGACGGGCATGTTCATGACCCATGTCGACCCGGCCGACCTGAGCGAGATCAACTTCTACAGCGCCGCTGACACGCGGTCGAAGTACCTCGCCGACCTCGGCATGGAGGTCGCGCCGAGCATCATCAAGGCCACCGGCGACAGCGGCGACTACTCCGGCTCGATCAGCACCGAGCGGGCCGACGAGCTCGCTGACGTCGACGTCATCATCACCTATGGCGGCCAGGAGCTCATCGACGCTCTCGAGGGGGACCCCGTGCTCTCCCAGCTGCCGGCCGTGAAGAACAAGGCGATCGTCACCCTCGACGGCGCCGAGGCGATGGGCACCGCGGCCAACCCGACCGCTCTGTCGGTGCCGGCCCTGGCGGAGAACTATGTCGGCCTGCTGGCCGACGCAGCCGCGTACGCCACCAAGTGACCGTCGCACGACGACGGATCGACCCAACGAGATGACGACGTCTCTGACCAGCCGTCCAGGATCCGCGCCCGCCGACCCCGCAGCCCAGCTGCGCGGCACCCGGCGGACGCGGAGCCTGGCGCTGCTCGTGCTCGCGGCCGCCGTTCTGGCGGCCGCGGCCACCTCCATCGTCCTGGGCTCGCGCGATGCGTCCTGGACCGACATCTGGGCCGGCGTCTCCGGCCAGGCGGAGGGATTCGCCCAGGCCGCGGTCGCCAAGCGGGTGCCGCGAACGGTGCTGGCTGCCGTCGCGGGGGCCGCGCTGGCGGTGTCGGGTCTGGTGCTGCAGGGCATCACCCGCAACCCGCTGGCCGACCCCGGCATCCTGGGGGTCAACACGGGCGCCTCGCTGGCCGTGGTCAGCGGCATCGCCTGGTTCGGCCTGGCCTCCCCTACCAGCTACATCTGGGTCGCCATCCTCGGGGCGGCCCTCGCATCGGCGTTCGTGTGGACCGTCGGGTCGCTGGGCCGCGGGGGTGCCACTCCGCTCAAGCTCACCCTCGCCGGCGCCGCGACCGCTGCCGCGCTGTCGTCCTTCGTCACCGCGGTCGTCCTGCCCAGACCCGACATCTCGGAGAACGTCGTGTCCTGGCAGGTCGGTGGCGTCGGTGGAGCCACCGACGACAAGCTGTGGCTGATGGCGCCGTTCCTCCTCGCCGGCGCTCTGCTGTGCGTCTGGTGCGCCCGTGGACTCAACATGCTGGGGCTCGGTGACGACCTCGCCTCCGGGCTCGGCGAGCACGTGAACCGAACCAGGCTGCTGGCAGCCGCCGGCGCCGTCACGCTCGCCGGGGCCACCACCGCTATCACCGGACCGATCGCGTTCGTCGGGCTGGTCGTGCCACACCTCGGTCGCCTCCTGATCGGGACCGACCACCGCTGGCTGCTGCCCTTCAGCGTGATGGGTGGCGCGGTGCTGCTGCTGGTCGCGGACGTCCTCGGACGCGTCGTCGCACCACCGACCGAGGTGGACGTCGGGATCATCACCGCCCTGATCGGAGCACCGGTCCTCATCGCCGTCGTGCGCCAAGCCAAGGTGCGTGAGCTGTGACTCTCTCTTCTTCGTACGCCATCGACGCCGAGGGCGCTGCCGACGCGGACCTGCGCAAGGTCGTCTCGGCCCGCCGCAACCGCGACCGCAGACGCCGCCAGCTGATCGCCGTCCTGTCCGCGCTCGTGGCGTCCGCCTACCTCGGCAGCCTGATGCTCGGGTCCACCACCTACGGGATCGCCGAGGTGGCCGGTGTCGTCCTCGGCGACGGCGACGGCGGTGCCGAGTTCATCGTCGGACGGCTGCGGCTGCCCCGCGCCTCCCTCGCGCTGGTGGTGGGGATCGCCTTCGGCCTGGCGGGCGTCACCTTCCAGACCCTGCTGCGCAACCCGCTCGCCAGCCCCGACGTCATCGGCGTGACCGAAGGCGCGAGCGCCGCTGCGGCCGTCGCCATCGTGAGCTTCTCTCTCGGCGGCCTCCTGGTCTCGTGGGTCGCGGTCGCGGCGGGGGTGGGCGTCGCGCTCACCATCTACCTGCTCGCTTACCGGCGCGGCACCGCGGCCGGTACGCGGTTGATCCTCATCGGCATCGGCGTGGCCGCGATGATGCAGAGCGTCATCGCCTGGCAGCTCGAGCGCGCGACCAACTTCCAGCTCGCCGAGGCGCTGCGCTGGCTCACCGGCAGCCTGAACGGAGCGCTGTGGCGCGACGTCCTCGTGGTCCTCACGGCGGTCGTCGTGCTGGGCAGCGCCGTGCTTCTTCAGACGCGTGCCCTCGCTGCCGCACAGCTCGGTGACGACGCGGCCTCCGCGCTCGGCGTACGCATCGAGCGTACGCGGCTGTTGACGATCGTCGCCGCGGTCGGACTCGTGTGCATCGCGACGGCAGCGTCCGGACCGATCGCGTTCCTCGCGCTCCTGTCCGGGCCCATCGCGGCCCGGGTGGTCGGCTCCCGGGGCTCTCTTCTAGTTCCGGCCGCTCTGGTCGGCGCGCTGCTCACGTTGCTCGCCGACTTCGCCGGTCAGTACGCCTTCGGCACCCGGATGCCGGTCGGCGTCGTCACGGGCATCCTCGGCGCTCCTTATCTCCTCTATCTCATCGTCCGCGTCAACAGAGTCGGAGGCACCCTGTGACCATCAACCAGCCCGCTGCCCAGCCCAACGGCGGGCCACGCCTGGAGATCGAGAAGCTGACTCTCGGCTACGGCGATCGGGAGGTCGTGCACGATCTCGATCTCATCATCGCTCCGGGCGAGGTCACCGCCATCGTCGGCCCGAACGCGTGCGGCAAGTCGACGCTGCTTCGCTCGATGACACGGCTGCTGCCGCCCCGGACCGGCCGCGTGTTGCTGGACGGCAAGGAGGTCCACGCGACGCCGGCCAAGCAGCTCGCCCGCCGGATGGGCCTGCTGCCGCAGTCGCCGATCGCGCCGGAGGGGATCACCGTCGGTGAGCTGGTGGGCCGCGGACGCCACCCGCACCAGCGAGTGATGTCCCGCTGGTCGGAGGCGGACGACCGCGCGGTGACGGCTGCACTCCGCGCCACGGACACCATCGAGCTGATCGGTCGCACCGTCGACGAGCTCTCCGGTGGTCAGCGGCAACGGGTCTGGATCGCGATGGCGCTCGCACAGGAGACCGAGGTGCTGCTCCTCGACGAGCCCACCACCTTCCTCGACATCAGCCACCAGGTCGAGGTGCTCGACCTGCTGACCGATCTCAACCGCAGTGCCGGCACCACGATCGTGATGGTGCTGCACGATCTCAACCTCGCCGCGCGCTACGCCGACCACCTCATCGCCCTGCACGACGGCCGCCTGCATTCCGCGGGCCGACCCCAGGAGGTCCTGGTCCCCGAGCTCGTTCAGGACGTCTTCGGGATGCGCAGCACGGTCATCCAGGACCCGATCTCGGACAAGCCGCTCATGCTGCCGATCGGTCGCCACCACGTCGTGGCCCTGGACGCGCCGAGCTAGACGGGCTCGAGCACGTCGTCGCGGTCTCGCAACCGCTCGGCGGTTGCCGCGGGCCCCCGCCCGGCGACCGCGTACGCCACGCAGGCGACGACCGCGGCGGTGACCATCACGATCGCAGCAGGCACGGCGGTCCCTTCGCCTCCGAGGCTGACCAGCGGCGAGACCAGTGCGGCGAGACCGAACTGGAGGGCGCCGAGGATGGCCGAGGCGCTGCCCGCGGCCCGCGGCACGGACTCGAGGGCGAGCGCAGTGGCATTGCCGAAGACCAGGCCGAGGGGCGCGACCGCTACGAACACCGCGACGGCGAGCAGGCCTACCGGGAGGCCGGTGAGCGCGATGACCAGGAACAGCACGGTGCCGGCGAGCGAGATGGCGAGCCCGAGCCCCACCATGCGGCGTACGTCGACACGGCCGGCCAGGTTGGCCGAGGCCCCGCTGACGACCATCAGGGCGAGGGCGTTGAGGCCGAAGAGCAGTCCGTAGGCCATCTCGTCGAGGCCCATCATCTCCTGGTAGAGGAACGGCGAGGACGAGATGTAGGCCATCATCACCGCGAACCCGAACGCGAAGGCCAGCGTGTAGCCGAGGTAGGTGCGCGAGCCGAGCTCCGCGACCACGGATCCCTGCGTCGTCCGGGCGGCACGGAGCTCGGCCCTCCTCGCCGGCGGGAGCGACTCGCGTACGACTGCGATGACCGCGACGAGCATCAGCACCGCGATCCCGAGCACGACCGCGAGCACGCCGCGCCAGCCGAGCGGCCCCGCGATGAAGCCGCCCGCCAGCGGCGCGACGACAGGGGCGACGCCGCCGACGACCATCATCAGGCTCATCGCGCGCGCCGCGGCCGGCCCGTCGGCTCGGTCGGAGACGATCGCGCGACCGAGCACCATCCCGGCAGCCCCGGACAGGCCCTGCAGCAACCGGGCCACGACGAGCAGCTCGACGGTCGGGGCGAAGACGGTGGCGACGCTGGCGAGCACGAACACCGTGGCCCCGACGAGGAGAGGTACGCGGCGCCCGATCCGGTCCGAGATCGGACCGAACCCGAGCTGACCCACCGCGATGCCGACGAGGAAGGCCGTGAGGGTCAGCTGGATGCTGGTCGCGTCGGTGCCGAGGTCGGTGACCATCGCCGGGAACGCGGGCAGGTAGAGGTCGGTCGCGAACGGCGCGACTGCGGACAGGAGTGCGAGGACGAGCAGCAGCGCAGGGCCGATCGCGGACGCGGGCGGCCCTGCGGGCCCGGCGGGCTCGGTGGTGGAGGAGGAGGACATGCGATCGATATTAGTTATGTTTTCATAATTATGAAAGGGCAACCACTAGACTGTGACCATGCTTACCCGCGCCACCACCGACGAGCTCGCCGATCTCGCGGAGATCATCACGACGCTCGCCCGGGACATCGAACGGCACCATGCCCGCGACCCCGAGATCACCGAGCTCACGATGGGCGAGCAGGCGGTCATGCGCTACGTCGACCGCCACCCCGGCGCCACTCCCAGCGAGATCGCCGAGGACGTGGGCATGCAGCGACCGAACCTCAGCGCCACACTGCGCAAGCTCGAGGAGAAGGGACTCGTCGTCCGCTCGACCGGAGTCGGCGACAAGCGGGGCAAGGTCGTCGACCCGACCCCTCGAGCGGCCGAGAACCTACGCCGGCTGCGCGCGGTCTGGAGCGACGCCGTCGCCCCCGCCGCCTCCGAGGCCGGCATCGCCGAGCTGACCAGCCGGCTCAGCGCCATCCGCGAGCTGGTCGTCGCCGGCCGCGCCGGTCAGTCCTGACGGACTCCCAAGCCGCCGGTCAGCGAGCCGAGCGAGACCCGCTGGCCACCGTCCGCATCGAAGTTCTCCGGTGCGAGCCAGCGCTCGTGCGCCTCGCGCACGGCCGGCCACTCCTCCGCGGTGACCGAGAACCAGTCGGTGTCGCGGTTGCGGCCCTTGACGACCATGTGGTTGCGGAACCGGCCCTCGTAGGTGAACCCGAGCCGCACCGCCGCCCGCCGCGACGGCTCGTTGAGCCTGTCGAGCTTCCACTCGAAGCGCCGATAGCGCAACGTGTCGAAGGCGTGACTCATGAGCAGATGGATCGCCTCGGTCGCCGCCCTGGTGCGGGCCAGCGCTGACCCGAAGAGCACTCCGCCGACCTCGATGCTGCCGTTCGCCGGGTTGATCGCGTGGTAGCCCGCGACCCCGGTCGCCCTGCCTTCCCGCTCCCCCTCCTTCGGGACGAACGCGAACGGTACGACGTCGGGCGCGTCGACGAGCCCTGCCAGGTGCATCCACAGGTCCTGCAGCGAGGTCGGCATCGCGATCGGCCGGTAGGTCCACAGATCGGCGTCGTCGGGGCCGCAGACCGCGGCGTAGAGGTCCGAGTACTGCGTCGACGAGAGCGGCGCGACCCGGACGTAGCTGCCCTCGAGGGTCACCGGCTCGGGCCACGGCCGCGCCTCCCAGGCTTCGACGACATTGCCCACGGGATAGGAGAATTCGGTCACGGCGGTCATTCTCGCGGACCGCCGCAACCGACTTCTCAGGAGGCTGACGCGTCCACCGTGGCGAGCGAGCGCCGGGCGCTGCCGAGGGCGAGCATCCCGGCCAGGCAGCCCAGGAGCAGCAACCCGGCGAGGACCATCACCGACTCCACCGCGAACCTGTCCGCGAGCGGCCCGAAGACGATCATCGAGACCGGCATCGACACCGACATGACGATCCCGTAGAACCCGAACACCCGGCCGCGCATCGAGTCCTCGACCTGCTCCTGCAGGACCGTCGCCGCGGGCACCAGCAGCGTCTGGAAGAGGATGCAGATCACCAGGCCGGCGACCGAGAACACCCAGAAGTCGTCCGAGACGCCCAGCCCGATGACCAACACCCCGACACCGACCGAGGCGGCCACCATCAGCCGCACCCGACGCTTCACCCTGGGCCCGAAGGTGGCCATCAGCGCGCCGCCGACGACCATCCCGACGCTCCAGAACAGCTCGTTGACGCTCAGCATCCAGACCTCGTCGCCGAAGCTGCGCGTGATCATCAGCGGCGTGAGGTGCGCCGGGGCGCCGGCCATGAACATGACGACGGCCACGAGACCCATCACCCAGCGCACCGAGGGGTTCCCCTTGACGTACCGCACCCCGGCGAGGAGGTCGCCGAAGTAGCTCACCGGCTCCGTCGAGCGGACCATCTTCGCCACCGGCACCAGCAGCAGGAGGAGTACGCCGGACACGGCTGTCACCACATCGATGAAGAAGACCGCGACGATGCCGGTGCTCGCGTAGACCGCGGCAGCCACCGCGGGCGCGAACAGCATCATCCCCGACTGGATCGTCTGCTGGGCCCCGTTGACCCGCATCAGGTGCTCGGCCGGGACGATCTGCGGGAGCATGGCGTTGACCGCCGGTCCCTGGATCCCGGCCAGCGCCGAGCGGACCGCCATCGCGACGAAGATCATCCACAGGTCGCCGACGCCGCTCAGCATCAGCAGAGCGAGCACCAAGGTCGCCACCGCGATCGCCGAGTCGGCGCCGATGATCAACAGCTTGCGCGAGTGCCGGTCGGCCCAGACGCCACCGAAGACCGACACCACCGCCTGCGGCAGCATCCCGGCCGCGACGCTCAGGGTCAGCACCGCGGCAGACCCGGTCTCGACGGTGAGGTGCCACATCACCGCGTACCCGACGATCATCGATCCCAACGACGACACCGTCTGGCCGCCGAGGAAGACCAGCAGATTCCGCTTCCATCGATCCGACTGTTGAGCCGACATAGCAACCACTCCCGCATCAGGTGGGCCGCCGTGCCGGCCCCTCACCCATGCCACGAACGGTTGCCGCCGATTTCGACAGTCGCAGAGACGGCTATTCAGGTGCCGGGTCGAAGTCGAACGCCGGAAGCCCGTCGAGACTGATGAGGTTCTTGCGGTGCCGATACTCGGCGGAACCCTCGACCCCCTTGCGCTCGAAGTACGCCGGGAGCAGGTCGCGCTCGCCGACGTACGACATCAACGGGACGGCGAAGCCACAGGAGTCCGAGACCCGCTCGATGTCCACGACGACGACCGCCCGGGCACCGGGAAGGTCCGTGAAGCGGCCGGCCAGGTCGGCGTACTCCTCGTCGTAGCGGGTCACGACCCGGCCACGCCCGTGGAAGCGGACGATGTTCGGCGCCCCGTCGAAGGCGCAGAACATCACCGTGATCCGGCCGTTCTCACGCAGGTGCGCGATCGTCTCGCTGCCGCTCCCGGTGCCGTCGACCCACGCGAAGGTGAGCTCGTCGAGCATCCCGAAGGTGCCCGGGATGCCCCGTGGCGACAGGTTGACGTGGCCCTCGTCGGAGAGCGCTGCGGTGGCTACGAAGAAAACGACCTGACGATCGACGAACTCCCGCAGACGACCCTCGACGCGCGCATGAACTTTACCCATGCGGCAGATGCTGTCAGCAGGCTGCCAGGCCCGCCCGCAATATCCAGCGGGCGGACCGCCATCGGCACAAGTTGTGAACCTGAGAGTGACCTATAGGCCACTTTCAGCTTCACAACCCGGGCGGACTACTCCGGCACGAGCCGGTAGGCGCCGTCGGAGGCCGAGGTGGCCATCGAGGCGTACGCCCGCAGCGCCGCAGAGACCTTCCGGTCCCGGGTCGCCGGGGTGTAGGGCTTGTCCCGCTTCTCCTCAGCGGCGCGACGCTGGTCGAGGACGAGGTCGTCGACGTCGAGGGAGATCGAGCGGTTCGGGATGTCGATGGAGATCTGGTCGCCGTCCTCGATGAGCGCGATCAGGCCACCGCCTGCCGCCTCCGGCGAGACGTGGCCGATCGAGAGGCCGCTGGTGCCACCGGAGAAGCGGCCGTCGGTGATCAGCGCGCACTTCTGGCCCAGACCGCGGCCCTTGAGGAACGAGGTCGGGTAGAGCATCTCCTGCATGCCCGGCCCACCCTTCGGGCCCTCGTAGCGGATCACCACGACGTGGCCGGCCTCGACCTTCTTGGCGAGGATGCCCTCGACCGCGGCGTCCTGGGACTCGAAGACGATCGCGGTGCCGGTGAACGTCCAGACCTCCTCGGGAACGCCGGCGGTCTTCACGACGCAGCCGTCGGGGGCGATGTTGCCGGACAGGATCGCCAGTCCGCCGTCCTCTGAGTAGGCGTGCTCGAAGTCGCGGATGCAGCCCTCGGCGGCGTCGGTGTCCAGGCTCGCCCAGAGGTTCTCGGTGGAGAACGCCTCGGTCGTACGCACCCCGCCGGGCGCCGCGAGGAAGAGGTCGAGCGCCTCCTGGCTGGGACTCTCGGCGCGGATGTCCCAGGCGCCCAGCCACTCGTCGATGGAGTCGGAGTGGATGGTGTGGACGTCCTCGTTGAGCGCTCCACCGCGGCGCAGCTCGCCGAGCAGGGCGGGGATGCCCCCGGCGCGGTGGACGTCCTCCATGTGGTACTTCGGGCTGTTGGGGGCGACCTTGCTCAGGCACGGCACCCGGCGCGAGATCGCGTCGATGTCGTGCACGTTGAAGTCGAGCTCTGCCTCACGCGCGGCGGCGAGCAGGTGCAGCACTGTGTTGGTCGAGCCGCCCATGGCGACGTCGAGCGCGACCGCGTTCTCGAAGGCGCTGCGGTTGGCGATGTTCCGCGGCAGAACGGACTCGTCGCCCTCCTCGTAGTAGCGGCGGCACAGCTCGACGACCGTACGTCCCGCCTCCTCGAAGAGCGCGCGGCGCTTGGCGTGGGTGGCCAGGGTCGACCCGTTGCCGGGCAGACTGAGGCCGATGGCCTCGGTGAGGCAGTTCATCGAGTTGGCGGTGAACATGCCGCTACAGGAACCGCATGTCGGACAGGCGGAGCGCTCGACGGTGTCGAGCAGCTCGTCGCTGACGGCCTCGTTGACCGAGAGCACCATCGCGTCGACCAGGTCGAGCTTGTCGTGGACCAGGCCCTCGACGGCGACCGTCTTGCCGGCCTCCATCGGGCCGCCGGAGACGAAGACCACCGGGATGTTGAGGCGCAGGCTGGCCAGCAGCATGCCGGGGGTGATCTTGTCGCAGTTGGAGATGCACACGATCGCGTCGGCGCGGTGCGCCTCGACCATGTATTCGACCGCGTCCGCGATCAGCTCGCGGCTCGGCAGCGAGTAGAGCATCCCGGCGTGGCCCATCGCGATGCCGTCGTCGACGGCGATGGTGTTGAACTCCTTGGCTACTCCGCCGGCCTCCTGGATCTTCTCGGCGACGATCTTGCCGAGGTCACGGAGGTGGACATGGCCGGGCACGAACTCGGTGAACGAGTTGGCGATCGCGATGATCGGCTTGCCGAAGTCGTCATCGGTCATGCCGGTCGCGCGCCACAGCGCGCGGGCACCCGCCATGTTGCGGCCCGAGGTCGAGGTTGCGGAGCGAAGAGTGGGCATACCAGAAGGCTAGACCCGTCAGCGTATGACCTCGAACGCAGCGCCACGCGGTGGACGGTGATCGTCGCCGTCCACCCTTGAAATGGCTGAGGGCCCATGGTGAGAACCATGAGCCCACAACACGATCTGTAACGAAGAGACCTGCCTCCGCCTTCACCTACAGTCTAGGCCCCTCCATGACAGCCACTACTCAACCGAGCGATGCGCCGGCGCGCCCACTGCTGGCTGGGGAAATCTCCCGCGCGTGCCGATCGAGGTTCTGGGAGCGAACGCCGCTTTCGTCGCAGAGCGGGTGATCAAGGCCGTAGGTGGCGACGGCCGTGCTTGGTAATCACTGTCCATCGAGACCCGTGACGACCCGCAGGTAAAGACGTATCATGTATTACAAGTATTACGTGTCAGGAGGTGCCATGAGGCTGAACAGCAAAGGACAAGTCACCATCCCGGCCGACCTGCGCCAGAAGCATGGATTCGCTGAAGGCGACGAAGTCGACATCATCGAGGATGGCAACACGCTTCGGATCGTGCGTAGTGCGGGAGGCCAGACCCGAGGGCAGCGGCTGGTGAGCCGGATGCGAGGGGCCGCGACGACCACGAAGAGCACGGATGAACTGATGGAACTTCTTCGTGGGGAATAACAGCGGCACGGTGACGTTGGTGGACACCAACGTGATTCTCGACATCGTCACCGAGGACGAGAAGTGGGCGAGTTGGTCCGAGGAACAACTCGCCCAAGCGGCGGATGCCGGCGAGGTGGTCATCAATCCAATCATCTACGCCGAGGTCTCGGTGGGCTTCGATCGCATCGAGGACCTCGACACCGCACTTCCCGAGACGTGGTTCAGACGTGAAGCGCTTCCGTACGCGGCGGGGTTCCTGGCAGGGAAGGCGTTCCTCACCTATCGCCGCAAGGGCGGGACGAAGACCTCGCCGCTCGCCGACTTCTACATCGGCGCCCATGCCGCCATCAGAGGCCACCGATTGCTGACCCGTGACAACGGTCGCTACGCAACCTACTTCCCCAAGGTCGACCTGATCACGCCGGAAGGACGACTCGACGACTGACGCTCACGCAGGAGACCGAACGAAGTGGTCGATTTGGGCTCTCGGAGTCGCTGGGTCCGGGCCCAGATCGACCACTTCTCCAGTCTCACACCTTCGCGGCCCTGACCACCATCACATCCGGGATGTCGCGGAGGATCTCGCGCCAGGTCTCCCCGGCGTCGGCGGAGGCCCAGACCGAGCCGTTGCGGGCGCCGAAGTAGACCCCGGCGGTCTCGTGGTCGTCGGCGCACATCGCGTCGCGCATGACGCCCACGTAGAAGTGGTCGGGCAGGCCCGAGTCGAGGGCTTCCCAGTGGTCGCCGGCGTCGCGTGAGCGCCATACGATCGGCTTGGCCTCCGGCGGGTAGCGCGACTCGCCGGCGCCGATCGGGAAGGTGAAGATCGTGTCGGGCTCCTTGGGGTGGACCACCATCGCGAAGCCGAAGTCGGTGGGCAGGCCGTCGGCGATCGACTTCCACGACGAGCCCTCATCGTCGGAACGGTAGACACCGCCGTGGTTCTGCAGATAGAGCCGCTCCGGGCGGGACGGGTGACGAGCGACCTTGTGCACGCACTGGCCGAACTCGGGGTACTGCTGCCCCTCGGGGAGGAAGACGGCGATGATGCCGTTGTTGCGGGCCTCCCAGGCCTCCCCGCCGTCGCGGGTCTGGTAGACGCCGCCGGTCGAGATCGCGGCCGTCACCGAGTCAGGGTCGGTGGGGTGCGGCAGGATCGTGTGGAACGCCTGCCCGCCGAACCCCTCGCTCCACTCGGTGCGGTGCGGGTGGTTCCAGAGCCCGCGGACGAGCTCGAAGGAGGCGCCGCTGTCGCGAGACCGGAAGATCGCACCCGGCTCGACACCGGCCCAGATCGTGCCCTCCGGCAGGCCCGGCTGGAGCTGCCAGACCCGGGCCAGGCTCGCGTCGACGTCCTCGGGGAACGACATCGAGGTCTCGGTCCAGGTCTTGCCGCCGTCGGCGGAGGCGCGCACCAGCGCACCCAGCCACAGCGAGGAGCATCCGGCAAGGACTCGCCCGGTCCCGGGCTCGATCATGGCGGAGTAGATCTCCTCCATGTCATGGTGCGGACCGGTGAACTCCCAGTCCTGCCGGGCGTCGTCGGAGCGCCCCATCCACAGACCCTTACGGGTCCCGACCAGCAGTTGCGTACCCATGATTCCAGCATCCACCCGCTCGCCGTCTGTGGCCAGGAGATTTCAGCGAAAGAACGTCGAAGGAAAACATCTTGCCTCGGTGACGCCGGCCGGGCCCGGTTGTTCGGCCTGGGACCACCGAGCCCCTAGCCTGAAGTCATGACCAGACCTGTTGCCTGGGAGACGTTCACCGCGATCCTCTTCGACCTCGACGGCGTGATCACGCCGACCGCGGTCGTGCACATGCGTGCGTGGGAGGAGATGTTCAACGCCTACCTGCAGGAGAAGACTCCGGGAGCGCCGGCCTACACCGACCAGGACTACTTCGCGTACGTCGACGGCAAGCCGCGCTACGACGGCGTGCGTGACTTCCTCGCCTCCCGCGACATCCGGCTTCCCGAGGGCACACCGGACGACGCGCCCGAGCTCGAGACCGTCTGTGGCCTCGGCAACCGGAAGAACAACGCCTTCAACCTGGTGCTCGAGCGTGACGGCGTGGAGGCCTACCCCGGCTCGGTGGAGTTCCTCGACTACCTCGCCACCCTCGACGTCCGGCTCGGCGTGGTGTCCTCGTCGGTCAACGCGCCGACCGTGCTGAAGGCCGCCGGGCTGCTGGACCGATTCGAGACGGTCGTCTCGGGAGCCGTCGCAGACGAGCAGGGCCTGCCCGGCAAGCCTGCACCGGACACGTTCGTCTACGCCGGTAAGGTCTTGGGAGCCACCCCGAGCGAGGCCGTCGTCCTGGAGGACGCCGTCTCCGGGGTGCGCGCCGGCAAGGCAGGAGATTTTGCGCTCGTCGTCGGGGTGGACCGTGGCGCCGGCCACGACACCCTCACGGCCGCCGGCGCCAGTCTCGTCGTATCCGACCTTGCTGAACTCGTACCTGATCGGCACAGTCCAGACCCTGCTCGAGGAGCCCAGCAGTGAAGACCAACGTCGGCCCGAACCCCCTGGACCGGGCCCGTTACCCCATCGACCCGTGGCGGCTGGTGGAGACCAGCTACTCCCCCGACGACCTCGGCCTGACCGAGACGATCTTCAGCGTCGCCAACGGCTATCTAGGCATGCGCGGCACCCCTGAGGAGGGGCGCCCGACCTACGCGCACGGCACGTTCATCAACGGTTTCCACGAGACCTGGCCGATCCGCCACGCCGAGAACGCCTACGGCTTCGCCAAGACCGGCCAGACCATCGTCAACGCCCCCGACGCCAAGATCATGAAGATCTACGTCGACGACGAGCCGCTGACCTTCGGCACCTCGGACCTGGAGGAGTACGAGCGGGTGCTCGACTTCCGCGAGGGCATGCTGCGACGGCATCTGGTGTGGCGTACGCCCTCGGGCAAGCGGGTCGCGATCAAGACGACCCGGATGGTGTCGATGACACAGCGCCACCTCGCGATCCAGACCCTGGAGATCACGATGCTGAGCGGCTCGGCGCCGATCGTGGTCTCGTCCCAGCTGCTCAACCGCCAGGACGGCAAGGACGAGTACCACGTCCCGTCGGCGGCACTGGGCGAGGGCATGGACCCACGCCGGTCGACCTCTTTCGACACCCGCGTCCTGATCCCACAGCTGTCGGCCGCCGACGAGGAGCAGATGACCCTCGGCTACCGGTGCGCCAACTCGGGGATGACGATCGCCGTCAGTGCCGCTCACCAGATCGACACCCCGGACCCGATCGAGACCATCGTTCGCGCCGAGGACGACCTGGCCAAGACGGTCTTCCGGGTCGATGCGACCGAGGGCAGCACGCTGCGGTTGCAGAAGACGGTGGCGTACCACACCTCCCGTGGAGTGCCGGTGCGCGAGTTGGCCGAACGCTGCGAACGTACGCTCGACCGGGCGATCCGGCTGGGGGTCAGCCACTTCGAGCGCGACCAGCGCACCTGGTACGACGAGTTCTGGTCGGCCGCCGACGTCGAGATCTCCGCGGCTCGTGCGGAGGACGACGAGGACATCGCCGCAGCTCAGCAGGCGACCCGGTTCAACCTGTTCTCGCTGGCTCAGGCGACGGCCCGCACCGACGGGCTCGGCGTCCCCGCGAAGGGCGTCACCGGCTCGGGCTACGAGGGGCACTACTTCTGGGATACGGAGTGCTACGTCATCCCGTTCCTCTGCTACACCCAGCCAGAAGTTGCCCGCAACGTGATGCACGCCCGCTCGGTGATGCTTCCGGCGGCCCGGCAGCGGGCGCTGGAGATGGCGGCGAAGGGCGCGCTGTTCGCGTGGCGCACGATCAACGGGCAGGAGGCCTCGGCCTACTACGCGGCCGGCACGGCGCAGGTGCACATCGACGCCGACATCGCCTTCGCGCTGATGAAGTACGTCTACGCGACCGGCGACACGGGCTATCTCATCCGCGAGGGCGTCGACATCCTGGTCGAGACCTCGCGGATGTGGGCCGACCTGGGCTTCTGGCGCCACAACGGCGAGCCGTCCTTCCACATCCACGGGGTGACCGGGCCGGACGAGTACACCACGGTGGTCAACAACAACCTGTTCACCAACGTGATGGCCCGCTACAACCTGGAGAAGGCTGTCGAGACCATCGAGATGCTCCGGACGGAGTATCCGCGCGAGCACGCGCAGGTCATGGGTCGGCTCGACGTCTCCCCGGAGGAGGTCGAGGAGTGGGCGCGCTGCGCTGCCGCGATGCACATCCCCTACGACGAGGGGCTGGGGATCCACCCGCAGGACGACAACTTCCTCGACCGTGAGGTGTGGGACCTGCCCAACACCCCCGACGAGGTACGCCCCCTGCTGCTGCACTACCACCCGCTGGTCATCTACCGGTTCCAGGTGCTCAAGCAGACCGACGTGGTGCTCGCCCTCTTCCAGCAGGGCAACCGCTTCACGCCTGCCGAGAAGCGGGCCGACTTCGAGTACTACGACCCGATCACGACGGGTGACTCTTCGCTGTCGGCGGTCGTGCAGTCGATCATGGCGGCCGAGGTGGGCTACCAGGAAGACGCGCTGCGCTACTTCTACGACTCCTTGTACGTCGACCTGCACAACATGCACGGCAACACCGTCGACGGGATGCACATCGCGTCCACCGGCGGCGTGTGGGGCGGGCTGGCGTTCGGCTTCGGCGGGATGCGCGACTACGACGGCAAGCTCTCCTTCGACCCGCGGCTGCCGGCCGAGTGGGGCTCGCTGGTCTTCCGGGTCCAGTGGCACTCGACCCGGATGCAGGTCGCGCTGGCTCGTGATCAGATCGTGTTCACGGTCGTGGACACTCCCGGCGAGGAGTTCGACATCCCGATCAGCGTCCGTGGCGAGGAGTTCGTGGTCTCCAAGGGCGCCCCGGTCGTCGTGCCGCTCGCCGACCAAGGGCCGCGGATCGGCACCCACCTGGACGAGGAGCCGCCAGGCGGTGTCCGCTCCGACGGGTCGAAGATCACCGCCACCGTACCGACGCCGATCCCGCCGGAGGTCTACGAGCAGGAGCACATCGAGCAGATCGAGCACGCGGTGGTCCCGAGCGACGGATCACGCGGGTCCGAGCGGCTCGCCGAGGAGGCCAACAAGGCGGTCAACCTCTCCAACATCTCGCAGACGGACTCGGCGCAGTAGCGCCCTTTACCTCGCCCTAGACTGACCGGGTGGTCACCCGCTTCTCAACCGGCAGCGTTTCTCTCCGGACGAGGCTGGCCCACCCGGTCGTCCTGGTCCTGATCGGGATCGCGTCGGTGCAGGTCGGCGCGACGTTCGCCAAGTCGCTCTTCGACGAGGTGACCCCGACCGCGATGGTGTGGCTGCGGCTGTCGCTGTCCGCGCTGATCCTGCTGGCGATCACCCGGCCCCGGATCCGTGGCCTCGCGCGCCGCGACTGGCTGGTCGTGGTCGCCTTCGGCGCGTCGCTGGGGCTGATGAACTGGGCGATCTATCAGGCCTTCGCCCGACTCCCGATCGGGATCGCGGTCACCATCGAGTTCATCGGCCCGCTCACGATCGCCCTGGTCACCTCCCGGCGCGCCCGTGACCTGGTCTGGGTCGCCCTCGCGGCCGCTGGCGTCGTGCTGCTCGGTCTCGAGCCCGGCCGGATCTCGATACCGGGGGTGCTGTTCGCCCTGCTCGCGGGGGTCTGCTGGGCTGCGTACATCATGTTGTCGAAGGCGACCGGAGCACGCTGGGAGGGGCTCGACGGGCTCGCCCTGGCCTCGACTGTCGCGGCGGTTGCGCTGACCCCTGCTGCGATGGCGTACGCCGATGGGCTGGGGTCTCCGCACGTGTGGCTGGTGGGGCTGATGGTCGGCCTGATGTCCTCGGTGGTGCCGTACTCCCTCGACCTCGTCGCGTTGCGTTCGATCAAGTCGGGGCTCTACGCGATCCTGATGTCGCTCGAACCGGCCGCCGGCGCGCTCGCCGCGATCCTGATCCTCCACGAAGGGCTCTCGGCCCTGCAATGGCTGGCCATCGCCTGTGTCGTGGTCGCCTCGGCGGGGGCGACCCGGACCGGAAAACCGGAGCATCACGTGCCCGCGGAGTCGACGCCGGCGTGAACTGGACGCGGATGGTGCCGCGTTTCACACAACCGACATCGGAACGTCACTGACTCCGAATGTTCATGTCACTACAATTCGGTGACAACTCCCCCTCCCTCCGCTCGGTCTCGTCTGTCTCTGGAGTTGCTCCGTTGTCCTCCATCACCACGCCCGTACCCACCGCTGCCGCCGCCCAGGTGGCCGTTCTCTTCGCCGCCCGCGCCGCTGGCCGGATGGCCGGTCCGTTCCTGCGACCCGTCCAGCTGCTGATCGCCTGGCCGGTGGCTTCTCAGCTCGCTGCCCGGCACAACGCCAAGGTCGCCGAGCAGGAGCTCCTGCTGCGGCGTGCGGAGCGCGAGGAGGTCGAGCGCTTCCTCCAGCTGCTCGCTTCGGAGAGAATGTCTGTATGAGCGAGCGCCAGCGAGCGACCGCATGACATTGCCGAAGGCGATCGCCGAGTCCACGGTCGCCTTCCGTGACGTGCTCTCCGACGACGGCACCCTGATCCGTGCCTGGACGAACGACCCCAAGGGCGTCATCGACGGGCCTACGGTGCTGCTGTGCAACGGCCTCGGCACCAGCCCGTGGAACTGGCCAGCGCTGCTGCACACCTCCTGCGGCGTACGCGTCGTGTCCTGGCAGCACCGCGGCACCTCCGGTTCAGCACGCCCCACCGACCCGGAGCAGACCACCTCGAGACACTTCGCCGAGGACGCGCTGTCGGTGATGGACGCCTTCGCCCTCTCTCGGCCGGTCGTGATGGGCTGGTCGATCGGGGTGAACACCGCCTTCGAGCTGGCCGCTGACCATCCCGAACGGGTCTCCGGTGTCTTCGGAGTCGCGGGGGTGCCCGGTGACACCTTCAAGTCGATGCTGGGACCGCTGCCCCTGCCCGCTCCGGCGGCCGCCATCCTCACCCGCACCGCGTCGAAGGTGCTTCGTCGCACCGGTTCCCTCATCACGCCCGTGGCGACCCGCCTCGACCTCGGCCCCCGGGCGATCGACCTGTTCTCGAGAGCCGGCCTGATCGGCAAGGTCCCCGATCCCGAGCTCGCCGCGGCAGCGCTGGCCGAGTTCCTGACCACTCCGGTCGAGTGGTACTTCCACCTCGCGCTGCGCACCTCTCAGCGCCGCTCGGTCTCACCCCGCCGGGTCAAGGTGCCGGTCGTGCTCGTCGCTGGCAGCCGGGACCTCATCGCCGGCTCGCGCCACATCTCCCAGGTCGCCGCCCGCGTCAAGAACGGCACCTTCGTCGAGCTCGACGGCACCCACTTCGTCCAGATGGAGCAGCCCGACCGCGTCCACCAGCTGCTGCTCGGCTTCCTCGCTCGCGTCGCCGAGCACCAGCGGGCCTGACCAACGCCGAGGCGTCACTCCGGTCGGCCGAGGCGTCAGTCGGTGCGGCCGCGGCGGGCTGTAACACGTCGTTCGTAGTACTACTCGCCCTATCGGAACGACCGGATAGTGCTACGAACGACGTGTTACACGTGCGGCACCGGCCAGATCTCGACCGACATACGGTGACGCCTCGGCCGACGGGAGTGACTACTCGGCCGACCGGAGTGACGCCTCGGCCGACGGGAGTGACGTCTCGGCGGGGGTGATCATGGCGCGGCGAGCGGCTCGGCGCAGGGTGGCGAGGACGGCCGGGCCGAGGAGGGCGACGGCCACGGCGGTGGTGATCGCGCGCATCGTGTCCCAGCTGCTCGTCGAGGTGACCAGGGTGTAGCGCAGGAAGGTCGCCAGGTTCTCGCCCACCGCGGCACCGGGATCGTAGGAGAGGTTTCCGCTCCCTCCGGGCACCGTGACCCCGGTCAGCAGCGGCCAGCCCTGCAGGTTGAGGAGGAGCCCATAGGCGTACGAGGCGAAGATCCCGTACGCCGCCAGCATGGCGATCTCGCGGCGACCGCCCGCGCGTGGCAGGAGGCCGGCGCCCATCGCGACCCAGGCGGCGCCGAGCATCTGATAGGGCAGCCACGGCCCGACACCGGCGGTGACCAGGGCGGCGACGAACAGGCTCGTGCAGCCCAGGACGAAGCCGAAGGCGGGACCGAAGACGCGGCCGCCGAGGATCAGCATGAAGAAGACGAGCTCCACGCCGCCGGTCCCGGCGGAGACGGCGCGCAGGACGGCCTCGATCGCGCTGAGCACACCCAGGACCGCGATCATCCGGGTGTCGATCCCACCCGCCGAGAGCTCGCTCAGGAGCACCACCAGCATCAGCGGCAGCAAGGCCAGGAAGATGAACGGCGGCTGCACCCGCTCGTAGCCGTGGAGCAGCAGCGGCCAGGCGAACATCATCAGCCCGGCCACGGAGATGATCGCGAGCAGGGCGGCCGTACGAGGTGAGAACCGGATCATCGCTCCCCCACCGCCTCGATGATCTCGCGCACGTGCAGCCATCCCGGGCCGAAGACCTTGCTCACCTGGGGCGCGAACGCGGGCGACTCGGCGGTCACGCTGCGTACGTCCCCGGCGGAGACCACCTCGCCGTCCGCGAGCACGACCACGTCGTCGGCGGCCTCAGCGACGAACTCCACGTCGTGGGTCGCCACCAGGACGGCCTTGCCCGCCCGGGTGAGGTCACGAAGGATCTCGGAGAGGGCGTGCTTGGCGGCGTAGTCGAGGCCGCGGGTGGGCTCATCGAGGAGCACGACCGGCGGGTCGGTGCTCAGGATCAGGGAGAGGGCCAGCGCGAGACGCTGTCCCTCGGAGAGGTCGCGTGGGTGCTGGTCGTCGGGGATGCCCGGGACGAGGCTGTCCAGGATCTCCCGGGTCCGCGGCCCGCCCGCGTCGCACTCCTCGGCCACCGTCTCCAGGTAGAGCAGGTCGGCCGCGGTCTGGGGCAGCAGCCCGACGAGCTCGCGGCGGCGGTCGGGGTCCAGGGTCGCCGGGTCCTGGCCGTCGACGTCGACCGATCCGGTGAGCCGCTTCTGGGTCCCCTGCAGCGTCCACAGCAGCGTCGACTTGCCCGACCCGTTGCGGCCCATCAGCGCCGTCACCCGTCCTGCGGGCAGGTCGATCGAGACGTCGTGCAGGACCGGCGTACGTCCTCGGGTGACGGTGAGCGAGCGGGCGCTCAAGCCGCCTGTGTCGAGCGATGTATCGAGCATGTCGAGATGACCGACACGGTCAGCAAGCGCCACACCCCGCGCCCGCCGCCTCGCATCCCGCACGGTCAGCGGCAGCGGCGACCAGCCGAGCTCGCGACCGAGCTCGACGAGCGGCGGCACGATGGGTGAGGTCTCCAGGATGTCGGCGGGGTCGCCGACGGCGACGGAGCCGTCGCCGACGAGCAGCGCGATCCGGTCGGCGAACGGCACGACCCGTTCGAGGCGGTGCTCGGCGAGGACGACGGAGGTGCCGAGGTCGTGGACCAGCCGGGTGACGGTGGCCAGCACGTCCTCGGCTGCGGTCGGGTCGAGGGCGGAGGTCGGCTCGTCGAGCACGACGACCCGCGGATGGGTGGTCAGCACGGAGCCGATCGCGACGCGCTGCTGCTGCCCACCCGAGAGGGTACGCAGGGACCGCTGTCGCAAGTCGGCGATCCCGAGCAGGTCGAGGGTCTCCTCGACCCGGCGCCGCATGGTCGCCGGCGCGAGCCCGAGCTGCTCCATCCCGTAGGCGAGCTCCTCCTCGACCGTGTCCGTGACGAAGCCGGCGACCGGGTCCTGCCCGACATAGCCGATGATCCCGGCGCGCTCGCGCGGCGGCGTACGGATGATCGAGGTGCCGTCCAGCAACAGATCACCCTCCAGCGCACCGCCGGAGAAGCGCGGCACCAGACCGGCGAGGACGCCGAGCAGGGTCGACTTCCCGGAGCCGGTCGGGCCGGAGACGAGCAGCAGCTCGCCCTCCTCGATGGTGAGGTCGACGTCCTTGAGCACCTGCTCGGAAGAGTCCGGCGGGGTGAACGTGATCCTTCGCAGCTCGATCATGCCGCTGCCTCCTCCTGGACGAGTGATGCCGGAACCGGCGCGGCGACGGCCGGGACCAGTCCGATGAGCACACCGGCCAGCGCGATCAGCGTGACTCCCGGGACGGTGCTCACCCCCGGATAGGCGATCGGGACCTGCTCGCGGGCGATCCACCAGCCCACCGCCCCGACCGCGATCCCGCTCAGCGCCACCACGATTTCCGGCCAGCGCCACCTGTCGGGGCGGTAGACGGTCCGCGTCACCCGGCGGCCCGCGAGCCTCAGCCCGCCGGCCGCGGCCCCGACACCGAGCACCAGCATGGTGGCGGCCAGCCAGCCGGGCGTGGTGCCGTCCAGGATCGCGTAGACGCCGACACAGAGGCCGACGAGCGAGACCAGCATCAGCACCGAGGTGATCCGCCTGGTGGCGTCCGGGATCCCGGCCGTACGCCCGTAGCCTCGCGTGTCCATCCCTGCTGCCAGCGCCATCGACCGCTCCAGGGCGTCCTCGAGCACCGGGACGAGGAAGCGGCGCAATCGCTTGACCTTTCCGGTGGCACCGGCGCGCAGACGTTGTGCGGCGCGCACCCGCTGCACCGACTCGGCCAGCTGGGGCAGCACGGTCACCGCGACCACGACCGCGGTGCCGACCTCGTAGAGCGCCGGCGGCAGCGACCGCAGCAGACGCTTCGGGTTCGCCAGCGCGTTGGCTGCACCGACGCAGATCACGATCGCCCCGAGCCGCATCCCGTCGTAGAGGCCGGCCAGCAGCGCCTCGCGGGTGATCGGACCGAGCAGCCGGATCCCCAGCACCCAGTCCGGAAGCGGGACCTCCGGCAGATCGATGAGCACGTGCCCCGGCACAGCGCCGAGGAGCACCCGGAAGAGCACCCGGGTCGCGACGATGAACAGCGCGAGGCCGACGTAGAGCCGGAACGACCTAGCCCACGGATGCTCGCCGCGGCGCGCAGCGACCACGACCGACACCACTCCCACCAGGAGCAGGAGGAGCAGCGGGTTGGTGGTGAAGGAGGCGTACGCGGCCATGCCGATCGCCCACACCCACCAGGCGACCGGGTGCAGATCACGCGGCAGGCGCGCGACCGCCGCCCTACGGAGCGTCCTCATCGCCGACGCCACCACACGAGGCCGGCGACGGCGAACAGGACGAGGATGCCTGCCGGCGCGACCCAGACGGGCAGCGGTTTCGGGGCGGAGGTCGAGTCGGCGTCCGAGTCTGCCGAGTCTTCCCGAGATGACTCCGGCGACGGGCTCGAGGGCGCCCCCACAGCATCCCCAAGCACCGTCGCCGGAGCGGTAACGACATCGTCGTCTATCCACGTGAACGCAACACCCTGCCCGGAAGTCACGCTGATTTCGGTAACATTTCTGGAGGCGTAGCTCCAGGCTCCGGAGTCGTCGGTGATCCACAGCGACCAGTAGGCGTCGGCAGGCGGCATCTGGGCGCAGCCCGCCTCCTCCGGTCGGCCTTCGACGCGGCAGACGACGCTCGGCATCGAGGTCACGAAGGTGAGCGGATGCCCCGCCTTCTCGAAGGCGTCGGCGCCGGTGTCCCCTTCCTCAGGGTGGACGCAGGAGACCTCGGGTCCGCCGCCCAGCGCGTTGGGCTCGACGACGACGGTCACGCCCGCACACGTCTCTGCAGCGGAAGATGCGGCGGAAGATGTGGCGGCAGGTGCAGCGGTGGACGCTGCTGAGGACGAGATGGGTGCGGTGGCCCCGGCGAGGATCGCCAGGGCCACCGAGACGGAGCGCAGGATCAGCACGAGCTCTTCGCGGTCGCGTCCTTGGGCAGGAAGACCAGCGACGGCAGCGCCTGGGCGGTCGCGAGGCGGTACATCCCCTCGGACTCCTTCGTCAGCCCCTTGGTGTTGCCTTCGGTCAGCGCGGCGTCGTCGTAGGCCACCGCCCCGGCGTCGTCGCCGCAGGTCACGACGTGGTCGGCGACCCAGGACGCCGCCTTCTCGGCGGCTGCGGTCTCACCGGCACGCCCGAACGCCCATCCGGCCAGACCGGTGGTGTTGGAGTTCGCGATGTTGCCGGTGGCCGCCTTGAGCGAGCCGTCCTCGGCCTGGGTCTCCTTCAGCCACTCCGCGCCGGCCTGGACTGCCTTCTCCGCCTCCGGGGTGGCCACCGTGGAGAGGGCGATCAGCGCGAAGGCGGTGGCGTCGGCGTCCGGGACGGCCTTCGGGTCACCGTCGCAGGTCTGGTCGGCGGCCTTGGAGTCGGGCGTGAAGGTGACCCGGAACCAGCCCTCCTCGCACTGCTGCCCGGCCAGAAACTCAGCCGCGGCCGCGGCCTTCTTGCTCTCGGCGTTGCTCAGCGCCCACACCGCGTACGACTGACCGATGGTGTTGGAGTAGTCGGCGGCCTTCTTGTTCTTGGGGTTGAGCTTGTCGGCGATGCGGCCGTTCTCGTCGACCGTGCCCTCGAGCTGCTTCAGCAGGCCGGGGTCGGAGGCGTCGACGTTCTGCTGGAGGACGAGGGCCTTCGCGGTCGCGCCCGCCGAAGTCACCGTGCCGAACCCGGGCGAGGTGTAGGCCAACTTGTTCTTCATCACGGCCTCGGTGATCGTCGCGATCTCCTCGTCGTAGCCGCCGATCTCGGCCAGAGCGATCCCGATGTCAGCGCTGAGTCCGAAGTCGTCGGTGCCGTACTGCGCGTTGTGGGCCACACCCTCCGGCGCCTGGGCGACGAGCCAGTCGGCCACCGAGGTGGAGACCTTCGCGTCGTAAGTGCTCTTCTCCCCCTCCTCGATGGTCTCCTCGCCGCAGCCGGCGAGCGAGGTGAGGGCGAGGGCGGCGGCGATCCCGCCGAGGACGGTCTTCTTCATGGTTCCTTCCGCGCTGTCGTCGGGAAGGCCCAGGGCCGACCCGCTGCTTTCCACGACAGCGTCAGGTCAGTACGCGCCAGTCAGCAGGTGCTCCGGCTCGCTCAGGCCACCTCGGTGTCCTGGGCCTACGGTTGCGGGTCAGCGCCGGGATTCGACCGGCTTCCCCCACCACGGCGAGTGTTGATTGAGGGGGCCATCCTATGCCGCGGGCGCTCCGCTTGCGGGATCGCGGTGGAGCAGTCACTCTGTCCCCATGCGCCACAGGATTCTCGGCCTTGTCGCAGCATCGATCTCGGCCACCCTTCTCGTCCTCGCCCCGACCACCACGGCCCGGTCGGAACCAGCCCGGACATCGGTCACGTACGCCGATCTCGTCGCCATGTTCGGGGAGAAGGTCGGTGACCGACGCACCGTCGAGGCCGGGCTCCCGAACCTCAACCGCACGATGACCGACGCCCAGATAACCACCGCCTACCGGCAGTCGGCCTACCTGACCACGCTCGCCCACGAGAGCTCCTTCCGCCACGACGCCAAGGGCGGCGACAAGCGGAAGTACACCGGCCGCGGCTACATCCAGCTGACCGGCGAGGCCAACTACACCGACGCCGGCGCCTACTTCGGGGTCGACCTGCGCCGCCGCCCCGAGCTGGCCAGGTCACTCGACTACAGCGCGCCGATCTCGCGGTGGTACTGGACCGTCGCCCGCGACATCAACCCGCTCGCCGACGCCCTGGACATGGGCAGGGTCAACGCGGCGATCGGCTATCCCCCGAACAAGAAGGAGGACGCCGAGCGCTGCCGCGACTTCAAGGCCGCGCTGAAGCACCTCCACGGGTCGGTGCCCAAGGGCGTCAGATGCGCCCGCCCGGCCGCCGCTGAGACCCGTTAGAGGACGTACGTCACTTCTTGGTGCGCTTGTCGCTGACCGCGATCGCCGAGGTGCCCTCGTCCTTGAGCTCGAACAGGTCGATCGCCTTGATCAGCTTGGTCCAGGTGGCGTACCCGTAGTTGCGCGGGTCCTCGGAGGACTGGTTGCGGATGCGGGAGACCACGGTGCCGACCAGGGCCCAGCCGTCGTCGTCGGCGGCCGCGGCGATGGAGTTGCGCAGCAGCTGGATCAGCCTGGCGTTGCGCTTCAGCGCCTGCCCGTTGGTCGCCGACGATGACTGCTTGCGGGTGCGCGCGGTCCCGGGCTCGGCGTCGACCTCGGTCTCCTCCTCGGAGCCGCCGAGCTTCTCCACCACGGTGAACCGGGTGCAGGCGCTCTTGAACGGCGCCGGCGTCTTCTCCCGGCCGTAGCCGTAGACCGCGCGGCCCTTCTCCCGCAGGTAGTGCACCAGCGGCGTGAAGTCGGAGTCGGAGGAGACCAGTGCGAACGCGTCCGGGATCGCCGCGTGCAGCAGCTCGACGGCGTCGATCGCGAGCGCCATGTCGGAGGCGTTCTTGTGCGCGGTCAGGTCGAACTGCTGCATCGGCCTGATCGCGGCGTCGTGCAGCTCCTCGATCCAGCCCTTGAGCTCGGACTTGGTCCAGTTGCCGTAGGCCCGCCGGATCGTCACCTCGCCGTACTCGGCCAGGTCGTTCAAGATGTCATCGATCTTGGAAGCAGGCGCGTTGTCGGCGTCGATGAGCAGTGCGATGCGGAAAGGCTCGGTCACGGTCACGCCGGACAGTCTGCCAGTGCACCCCATCGCCGAGTCGGCTCATCCTGACCAAAACCAACGCCGAGTCGGCGCGTCATGACGCGCCGACTCGGCGGAGTTTGTCGTCAGAACGAGCCGACTCGGCGTCGGTCCTAGGCGAGCTTCTCGAGGATCAGCTCACGGACGCGCTTGGCGTCGGCCTTGCCACCGGTCGCCTTCATGACCGCGCCGATGAGCGCGCCGGCCGCGGCCTGGTTGCCGCCGCGGATCTTCTCGGCGACTGCGGGCTGGGCAGCGATGGCCTCGTCGACAGCGGAGCCGAGCGCGCCGTCGTCGGAGACGACGGCGAGGCCGCGGGCGTCGATGATCTCGGCAACCGTGCCCTCACCTGCGAGAAGACCCTCGAAGACCTGGCGGGCGAGCTTGTCGGTCAGCGACCCACCGTCGACCAGCTTCTGCACCTCGGCGACCTGCGCCGGGGTGACGCCGACCTCGGCGAGCTCGACGCCGCGGTCGTTGGCGCTGCGGGAGAGCTCGGCCATCCACCACTTACGGGCGGCCTGCGGCGAAGTCCCTTCGGCGACCGTCGCCTCGATCAGCGACAGAGCGCCGGCAGCCCAGACGTCGCGCATCTCCAGCTCGGAGTAGCCCCACTCGACCTGCAGGCGGGCCCGCTTGTCGGCGGTGCGCTCCGGCAGGCTCGCCCGCAGCTCCTCGACCCACTCGCGCGAGGGCGCGACCGGGACGAGGTCGGGCTCGGGGAAGTAGCGGTAGTCGTCGGCGTCCGACTTCGCCCGGCCCGCCGAGGTGGTGCCGGTGTCCTCGTGGAAGTGGCGGGTCTCCTGGAAGATCGCCTCCCCCGCGTCGAGGATCCCGGCGTGACGCGACATCTCGAAACGTACGGCCCGCTCGACCGAGCGCAGCGAGTTGACGTTCTTCGTCTCGGTGCGCGTCCCCAAGGTCCCGGAGCCCTTCGGGGACAGCGACAGGTTGACGTCGCAGCGCATCGAGCCCTGGTCCATGCGTACGTCGGAGACACCCAGGCCCAGCAGGATCTCGCGCAGCGCGGCGACGTAGGCCTTGGCCACCAGCGGTGCCTTGGCACCGGTGCCGAGGATCGGGCGGGTGACGATCTCGATCAGCGGGATGCCCGCACGGTTGTAGTCGACCAGCGAGTAGTCGGCGCCGTGGATGCGGCCGGTCGCGCCACCGATGTGGGTGGTCTTGCCGGTGTCCTCCTCCATGTGGGCGCGCTCGATGTCGACCCGGAAGATCTCCCCCTCGACCTCGACGTCGAGGTAGCCGTCGTAGACGATCGGCTCGTCGTACTGCGAGGTCTGGAAGTTCTTCGGCATGTCCGGGTAGAAGTAGTTCTTCCGGGCGAACCGGCACCACTCCGCGATCGACCCGTTGAGCGCGAGCCCGATCCGGATCGCGCTCTCCACCGCCTTGGCGTTCACGACCGGCATCGAGCCGGGCAGGCCGAGGCAGGTCGGGCAGACCTGGGAGTTGGGCTCGCCGCCGAACGTCGCCGGGCAGCCGCAGAACATCTTGGTGTTGGTGTTGAGCTCGACGTGCACCTCGAGCCCGAAGGCCGGGTCGTAGCGCTCCAGCACCTCGTCGAATCCGACCAGGCCCAAAGAATCAGGCACAGCGGTCATCGGGCCACCTCCAGCTTGTCGATCGAGAGCACCGGACCGATGGCGCCCTCGAGGGCGGCACCGACGCGGTAGAGACGGGCGTCCTCCAGGACCGGAGCCAGGAGCTGTACGCCGACGGGCAGCCCGTCCACGTCGGAGACGCCGGCCGGGATGGAGATGCCGGGGGTGCCGGCCAGGTTGGCCGGGATGGTGGCCAGGTCCTGCATGTACATCGCCAGCGGGTCGTCGAGCTTCGCGCCCAGCGGGAACGCCGTCGACGGGGACGTCGGCGAGACCAGCACGTCGACCTGCTCGAAGGCCTTCTTGAAGTCCTCGATGATCAGCGTGCGGATCTTCTGCGCCTGACCGTAGTAGGCGTCGTAGTAGCCGCTGCTCAGGGCGTAGGTGCCGAGGATGATGCGGCGCTTGACCTCGTCGCCGAAGCCGGCGTCACGGGACGCCTTCATGACGTCCTCTGCGCTCGGGTCGCCGTCGGGAGTCACGCGGAGGCCGTAACGCATCGCGTCGAACTTGGCCAGGTTGGAGGAGCACTCCGCCGGAAGGATCAGGTAGTAGGCCGCCATCGCGTGCTGGAAGCTCGGGGTGGAGACCTCGACGACGTCGGCACCCAGCTTGGTGAGGATGTCGACCGACTCGTTGAACTTGCGCATGACGTCCGGGGCCCAGCCCTCGCCCGCGAGCTCCTTGATGACACCGACCTTGACGCCCTTGAGGTCACCGGTCGCACCGGCACGGGCTGCGTCGACGAGCCCGGTCACCGGGGTGGTCGTGGACGTGGAGTCGAGCGGGTCGTGGCCGCCGATCAGCTCGTGCAGCAGGGCGCTGTCGAGGACCGTACGGGTCACCGGACCGACCTGGTCCAGCGAGTTGGCCAGGGCGACCAGGCCATAGCGGGACACCGAGCCGTAGGTCGGCTTCACCCCCACCGTGCCGGTGACCGCACCCGGCTGGCGGATCGAGCCGCCGGTGTCGGTGCCGAGCGCCAGCGGCGCCTCGAAGGCGGCGACGGCCGCAGCCGAACCACCACCGGAGCCGCCGGGGATCCGGTCGAGCTTCCACGGGTTCTTGGTCGGGCCGTACGCCGAGTGCTCGGTCGAGGAGCCCATCGCGAACTCGTCCATGTTGGTCTTGCCGAGGATCGGCAGGCCGGCGTCCTTGATCTTCTTGACCACGGTCGCGTCGTAGGGCGGGACCCAGCCTTCGAGCATCTTGGAGCCGCAGGTCGTCGGCAGACCGATGGTGGTCAGCACGTCCTTGACCGCGATCGGCACGCCGTCGAGCGCATGCAGCGCGTCCCCGTTGGCCCGGCGCGCGTCGGAAGCGGCGGCCTGGGACAGCGCGCCCTCGGCGTCGATGTGCAGGAAGGCGTGGACGTCGCCGTCGACCGCGGCGATCCGGTCGAGGTGGACCTGGGTCAGCTCGACCGAGGTGGTCTCACCGGCGGCGAGGGAGTCGGCCAGCTCGGCGGCCGTCTTCAGAATGAGCTCGCTCATCGCGCTACCTCCGTGGGAACAGGTGAAGCGTACGGAGGCAGCGCGATGACGGCCTCATGGTTCGCTCGCTGACGCTCGCTCACTGCTCGTCCCCCAGGATCCGCGGCACCGAGAATCGCTGCTCCTCGACGGCAGGCGCACCGGAGAGCGCCTGCTCCGGCGTCAGGCTCGGCGTCACGACGTCCTCACGGAAGACGTTGGTCATCGGAAGCGGGTGGGAGGTGGCAGGCACGTCGTCGCCGGCAAGCCCCTGGATCGAGGCGACGGACTCGAGGATCACCTGAAGCTGCGGGGCAAGGTGATCGAGCTCGGCGTCGCTGAGGTCGATGCGGGCGAGGTCGGCCAGGTGCGCGACCTCGTCGCGGGTGATTTCTGGCATGCGCACATCCTAGGTGTCAGCGGCCCCAACTCTCACCTCGGCTACAGCGAGGCGAAACAGATGTTGCTCACCGCACCTTGTCCGGCCGGCCACCGTTGGACGGCTTGTCGGTCGGCCTGCCCGGCGAATCGGGCTGGACGGACGCCGCCCGGGTTGGCGTGGCCCCACGACTGGGTTCCACAGACGGCGCCGGATCGCTCGTACGGGTTGGCTGGGGCGACGTCGACGCGACGGCTCTGCTCGGCGTCGTCTCTGGCCCCGGAGTCGGATCGCCGGCCAGGTCCTCGTCTGCGTCCGGGGCCGGGGTGGGCGCGGGCGAAGGCTTCTCCTGTTCGTCCTCCGCATCGGTCTTCGTCTTCTTCTCGAGCGCCCCGTGGACATCGCCGACCTCGGGCACCTCTGGACTGCCGACGGGTGCCGCGATGGCGACCAGGCCGGCGAGGATCACAGACGAGAAGGCGAGCACCAGCCCACCACGCCGGGCAGCCGGCGCCGCCGCGCTCCACGCCCAGATCCGCTCGCGGCGTCGGCGCAGGTCGGCAGGCAGATCGCTGCGAATCGCCGCCCAGCTGTTGATCGGAGCCAGTGCGTAGCCAACTCCCTGGAAGCCGAGCAGCGCCGCGATCGCCATGCCGGTCGCTCCGCCGCTCACGCCGACCAGGACCCCCAGCGTCAGGCAGACCATCGCGGCGAGCGTCTCCACCAGGTTGCCGCGCACCACGTCACGCAGCCGCGGTCTGCCCTTGATCTTCGGCGTACGCAGGAATGTGCCTTCGCGCGAGACGAGCCCGAGCCAGGAGGCTCGTGCGACGGTCACGCCGAGCGCCAGCCACAACCCGAACGCGCCCAGCGCGTCGCGCCAGGAGGCCCCGCTGCGCAGGCGGACCAGTGCGATCGAGCGGGCCGCCCCGAAGAACACCAGCGCAACGGTGGCGAACAGGAGGAGTCCCGAGAGGCGGCGAACGACCAACCCGTCACCGACCATCAGATCGAGAGCGCCGGAGAGCAGGAAGAGGGTGAACAGGGCTCCGGCGAGATCACCGAACCACTGCAGCCCGCCGACCAGATACGCCCAGCGCTGCGCCAGAGTCATCTGGTTGTCCTCGGTCCGACGCCCCGGCAACAGCGAGCGCCAGTGCATCCGCAGGATCTGGATGCCGCCGAAGCACCACCGGAACCGCTGCTTCTTGAGCGTCTCAAAGGTCAGCGGCATCACGCCGTGGCCGTAGGACCGGTCGACGTGCATACCGTTGTAGCCCATCTTCAGCAGCCGCAATGACAGCTCGGCGTCCTCGGTGATGCACCATTCGTCCCAGCCGCCGGACTCGACCAGGGCAGAGGCACGGATCAGCCCCATGGTGCCACCGAAGATGGCGCCGTTGCGTTCGTTGCGAGACACCTGGCTGACGTCGAAGAAGTAACCGTAGGAGTGATAGAGCCGGCGGAAGTACGCGGAGACGTCCCAGCCTCGATAGTCCTGCGGGGTCTGCACGAAGGCCACGGACTCGTCGGTGAACAGCGGTGCGTTGTGGGCGAGGAAGTCCGGAGCGACGTGGTAGTCGGCGTCGACGATCCCGACGACCTCGGTGCGCGGGTCCATCCGGGTCAGCGCGTGGTTGAGCGCCCCGGACTTGAAGCCCGGCCAGTTGGCCAGATGGATGAAGGTGACACCGTCGTACTGCTCGCAGAAGTCCTGCACCGGGCTCCACATCGCAGGATCATCGGTGTTGTTGTCGATGACCAGGATCTCGTACGCGCCGTAGTCCAGCTCGAGCATGCGTTGGAGCGTCTCGATGACCATCTCGGGCGGCTCGTTGTGGGTCGGAACATGCAGGCTCACGAACGGCCGGCCCCAGCCGGGATGGTGCTCGCCGCGGGTCGGCCACCCGCGCCAGCGCCGCCGGGCAAGCACGTCGACCATCTCCCACAGGTAACCCACGCCGATCAGGAAGACGAAGACCTCCAGCAGCCACAGCAGCCCCGACAGCGTCGTCGTCCAGGCGCCGGGGTGGACGGTGACGGTCCACAACCCGACATAGGCGAGGTAGAGCAGCCCGACGTCGATGGTCAGCGCCCAGGCGACCAGGCCGCGTACGTCCCAGTCCCGCGCCGCGGGAAGCCAGGTCAGCAGCGAGGCACCGAGAACGACGCCCCCGACCGCGGACTGTGCCACCCCGTGGCCGAGCAGCAGGCCGACGCCGAGCGCGACCGCCGCGGCGGAGCCCGCCGCGAGGATCGCCGTCGCAGAGGACAGCGACCCCAGCCGAGGCGTACGGATCGTGAACAGCAGGGCGGTCGCGGGAACCAGCAGGATCGCGGCAACCGCGAGAAGTGGGGGAAGAGCATCGAGCACGGCGCCACACTATGGGGGGTATCACCTCACCGCGTCCAGACCGCCCCCGCTGCGAGAGGTCTGTTCCTGACTCCTCGAGCTCCAGAACTGACGTCTCGGCGTCGAGAACTGACTACTCGGAGTCAGAAACTGACGTCTCGGCGGGGCCGTTCTCCAGGAGCTCCTTGAACGCTGCCTCTGTCAGGATTGGGAGACCTAGCTCCTCGGCCTTGGCCGCCTTGGAGCCGGCGTTGTCGCCTACCACGACGTAGTCGGTCTTCTTGGAGACCGAGCCGGCAGCCTTGCCGCCGCGGGCGATGATCGCCTCCTTGGCGCCGTCGCGAGAGAAGTCCTCCAGCGACCCGGTGACCACGATGGTCAGGCCCTCGAGGGTGCGGGCGACCGACTCGTCGCGCTCGTCCTCGAGGGAGACCCCGGCCGTACGCCACTTCTCGACGATCTCCTGGTGCCAGTCGACCTGGCGCCACTCGACGATGGCCTCGGCGATGATCCCGCCGACGCCCTCGGTGGCGGCGAGCTCCTCCTGGGAGGCGGCCCAGATGGCGTCGAGCGAGCCGAACTCGGTGGCCAGCGCCCGAGCCGCGGACGGGCCGACGTGACGGATCGACAGCGCGACCAGGACCCGCCACAGCAGGACCTGCTTGCGATCCTCCAGGTTGGCCAGCAGGCCCATGGCGTTGGCGTTGAGGACCCGGTCGCCGGCGCCGGCCTCCTTCTCGGCCTTCTTCGCCGCGCGGGTGAAGAAGGAAGTGGTCGCCAGTTTGGCCTCGTCGAGAGCGAAGATGTCGCCCTCGTTGGTGATCACCTCAGAGGCCAGCAGCGCGTCGGCCGCCTCGTAGCCCATCCCCTCGATGTCGAAGGCGCCCCGCCCGGAGGCGAAGAAGACCCGCTCCCGCACCTGGGCCGGGCAGCCGCGGTGGTTGGGGCAGCGCAGGTCCTTGTCGCCCTCCTTCTGCTCGGCGAGCGTGGTGCCACAGGCGGGGCACTCGGTGGGCATCACCCACTCGGGCAGGCCCTCGGGGCGCAGCGGGAGCACCGGTCCGAGGATCTCCGGGATCACGTCGCCCGCCTTGCGGAGGATGATCGTGTCGCCGGGGCGTACGTCCTTGCGCTTGACCTCGTGGGCGTTGTGCAGCGTCGCCCGCTCGACGGTCGACCCGGCGACCTTGGTGGGCTCCATGACACCGAAGGGCGTGACCCGGCCGGTGCGGCCGACGCCGACATCGATCGCGAGCAGCTTGGCGTTGACCTCCTCGGGCGGGTACTTGAACGCGATCGCCCAGCGCGGCGCGCGGGAGGTGGAGCCCAGCCGGCGCTGCAGCGAGATGTCGTCGACCTTGATCACGACGCCGTCGATCTCGTGCTCGGTGACGTCGTGGCGGTGCTCGCCGAAGTAGCTGATGAACTCCTCGACCTCGGCGAGGCTCTTGAGCACCTTGACCCGCTCGGAGGTCGGCAGGCCCCAGGCCTTCAGCGCGTCGTACGCATGTGACTGGGCGACCGGCTGGAAACCCTCCCGGGCGCCGATCCCGTGGCAGACCATGCCGAGCTCGCGGGTCGCGGTCACCCGCGGGTCCTTCTGCCGCAGCGACCCGGCCGCGGAGTTGCGCGGGTTGGCGAACATCGGCTTGCCCGCGTCGACCAGGGAGGCGTTGAGCTTGTCGAAGGCCTCGTTGGAGAGAAAGACCTCACCGCGCACCTCGACCAGGTCGGGCACCGGGAACTCGTCGGTGCCGGTCAGCCGGTGCGGGATCGACTTGATGGTGCGTACGTTGGGGGTGACGTCCTCACCCGTGCGACCGTCGCCGCGGGTCAGTGCCCGGACCAGGCGACCCTTCTCGTAGAGCAGGTTGATGGCCAGCCCGTCGACCTTGAGCTCGCACAGCAGCTCGGCCTGCGCGGCGCCGTCCTTGGCGATCCGGGCATGCCAGCCGGCGAGCTCGTCGAACGAGAAGGCATTGTCCAGCGACTCCATCCGCTGCAAGTGGTCGACCGCGGTGAACTCCGTCGAGAACGTGCCGCCGACCTTCTGGGTCGGCGAGTCGGGCGTACGCAGCTCGGGGAACTGCTCCTCGAGCTCGTTGATCCGCCGCCACAGCTGATCGAACTCGGCGTCGGAGAGCGTCGGGTCGTCGAGCACGTAGTAGCGGTAGCGAGCGTCCTCGATCTGCTCGGCGAGCTCCTGGTGCTCGTTCTTCTGCTCAGGCCCGGCCTCGGCGGTCACGTCATCGTTCACGGGGACCATCTTGCCTGGTCCCACCGACAACTTCCGACCTTGCCGGGCCGCAATGTGCACGACATACCCGCCCGGGCGTTTTCGGCGATTCACCAGCCCAAACGACACTCAACCCCCTCAATATCGACGCAACCCGTCAACACCTGGGTGACGCGGGTCACGATGCACGGTAAAGCGGGCTACCTTCCTCCCGCGTCGGCTGAGGCGGGCCGACACCTTGCCCCCAAGAGACCGCCTTGTGAGGTCTGCAGTGTTTTCTCGGCTCGCAGTGACGCTGTCGGCAGCGCTCGCCCTCCTGCTTACGCCTGTCAGCGCCGCTCCCGCGCTCGGCCTGGGTGGCTTCTTCTTCGACCCCGAGGTCGAGGTCTCGATCGTCTCCCAGTCCAAGAGTGGCGTGGTCCTCGACATCCGTGGCACCGACTACAGCGGTAGGAGGCCGGGCATCGAGATCGCGCTCAACCCGGTGGGCTACTACGGCTCCGGCACCCGGAACACGTTCGTCACGTCGGTGCTCTACAACCCCGACAACCCCGACGCCTGGACCTATCAGCTCACCCTCGACGCCGCCCAGGTCGCCCAGCTCGACCCCGGCACGAGCTACCAGATCATGACGATGCGCGGCGGAGGTCGCGACATCTACGACCCCTCCGGTTCGGCGCATGCGAACGTCCCGTTCGACTTCGACGCCCTGGCCGAGCCCGAGAGCTCGCCGACCCCCGAGGAGCCCTCGACCGGCACCGGGTCGGGTTCCGGGTCGGGTTCCGGGTCGGGTTCCGGGTCGGGTTCCGGGGCCGGTTCCGGCACGGGCTCCGGAACGGGTGCCGGCTCTGGTGCCGGCTCCGGGTCCGGCAGCGCCGGCAGCGGTACGTCCTCCGGTCGGGCCGGCGACGGCGACTCAGGTGACGGCGGCGGCTCCGAAGAGAAGCCGGAGAAGAAGGCTCCCAAGAAACCGTGGTCCGCACCTGAGGAGCCGCCGACGACGAAGGGCCTGGAGCTCACCGGGCTGGGCGAGGCCTCCGTCGACGCCGACGAGGTGATCCATGCCGAGGCCTCCGGGTTCGAGCCCAACGAGACCGGTATCAAGGTCGTCGTCTACTCGACCCCGCTGGTGCTCTCGACCGACGTCAAGGCCAACGGCCATGGCGTCGCGAAGTGGTCCGGCCGGCTGCCCAAGGACATCGGCCTGGGCGAGCACACCCTCACCTTCCAGGGGTCGGTCGACCGCGGCATCAGGTTCGTCGTGACCGGCACCCCCAGCGATGGCGAGTGCGTCCAGAGTGGCTGCGCCCCGGCGACGGAGGCCGTCGACAAGGCGGCCCCTGTCGAGGACGGCGGCGGCGTCGGCATGCTCACCTGGATCATCGTCGCCACCATGATCGTCCTGGCCCTGACGGCCAGTGCTGTCGCTCTGCTCACCGGCCGCCGCAAGCGCGACCGGGAGTGGGACGACCCGAGCTTCGCCCAGGCACCGCCGCGATATCCCTCGGAGCCTCGCCGGGCGTCGGAGCCCTACCCGGTTCACCCGCACCAGCCCCAGCACCAGCAGCACCAGCGCCGGTCCGGAGACGAGCTCCCGCTCCCCCGCCGACTACCCGCGGACCAGCAGCCGGTCCAGCGTCGGCAAGGGCCGCGCGATGCGGGACCACGCCGCCCCGAGGCCGAGCCCATCCAGCCAGGTCCGCGTCGGCCGAGCCACCGTCAGCCGCCTCCCCAGCACGTGGACCCGCAGCCCGTCGCAGCGCAGCAGCCCCCGCGTCGTCAGCCCCGTCCCCCGGAGTCGTTCGCTCCACCGAGCCAGCGACCAGGCCCGGCCTACGAGGGGCGGCGGGTCGCCGGACGCTGAGGCACAGCCAGGCGGACGATCAGGCGACCAGCGACTCGCCGCGGCGTACGCTCTCGGCCGAAGCCGTCGGCCACAGCGTCTCCAGCGCCGCCTCGAGCCCGGAGAGGACCGGGTCGAGATCGTCCTCCGGGAACGGCGCCGGCGCCTTCTCACGTACGACCGCACAGAACGCGTCGCGCTCGCCCTCCGCCTCGTGGCAGCGGACGGTCTCCGCCGATCCCTCGGTCCAGCCGTCGTAACCGTCGGTGTCGCCCTTCGAGCAGGTGAGCGTCTTGGGGCACTTCCGCTGCGCGGCGGGCAGGTTCGGCGCGTGGACGGCGGTGACGGTGCTGCCGTCGGGGCCAGTGCCGACGACACCGAAGGCGCCCTTGCCGTAGCTCGAGGCATCGGCCTTCACGAAGGAGTCGATGTCGGCGTACGCCTCGATCTCGAGGAGTCCTGCCGCGATCGCGCCGGCGGTCAGCGCCACCTCGCCGGCACCGTCAGCATCGTTGGCACCAGCCGACGGGAAGCCGCTGACCTGCGCCTTCGTCATCTTCGCGGTCGTCTTGGTGCCGAGACGCGGGTCGGTGACCAGGGCGACGAGGTCGTCCACGTCCACCTCGAGGTCGAGCTTGCGCGGGTCCTCGGTGATCTTCTCGCCCAGGTAGGCGGCCCGGCGCTCCTCGCCGTCGGCTTCGTGCGAGACCATCACCTGGCCGGGCGTGCCGTCGCCGGTGGCGAGGTCCCAGGCGACGGTGGCGGTCCCGCTCTCGGTCTTCACCTCGACGCACCCTGACATCCCGTCACGGCACCAGGTCGAGAGCAGGTCGTCGTCGACCGCGCCGGCCTTGACCTCGAGCGAGCGATCGCCCCACAGCAGCACGGTGCCGACCTCGTCGTGCTCGAAATAGCGGTCACCGCCGTCGAAGCCCTCTGGCTTCACGGGGGCATGCTGGAGCGTGATCGCCGCCAGCGCCTCGGGCGTCGCGGGAAGATCTCCGGGCTTCAGGTCAGCCGGGTCGATGCTCACCGACGGCGTCGGGCTGGGCTTCTCGGCGGCGCCGTCGTCTGCCTCGGTGGCGCTGCTCCCGCAACCTGCAAGCAGTAGAGCCGCCGCCAGCAGGGCCGTCCCTCGTCGTAGCATGAGGGAAATCTACGCTAGGGCCTGCTTGAGAACTCGGGAACGCCGGCCAGACGCCGCCCATCGCACGCCCTGGCGGCGTTGCCGCCTCTCGACAGACGCCCGGTATGCCTTCGAAGCGGGCGCCTTGCCAGGCCGCACGCTGGACGACGTCTGACTCGGCGCCGAGTTCTCAATCAGACCCTAGATGCCGCGCGCTCTCGCTGAGGATTCGCAACACCGTTCGAGCCCATCGCCAATCGGCACCGGCGAGGCCGCACGACGGCGTCAGCACGATGTCGTACGCAGCGTCCAGCCCGAGCATGTCGAGCCAGCGTTCCACGGTCTCGGTGACCGTCTTGTCGGTCAGCTCGGTGCCGACCGGCGCGAGCGCCGGAGCCACCCCGAGCGCGACCGTGTCGCCGGCCTCCAGCGCGGTGGCCAGATCATCGTGGTCAGCCGCGGTGAGCTGGGCCAGGTCGACGCTGAGCCCCTTCGCGCCGGCCTTGCGAAGTAGGTCCAGCGGTGTCCCGGCTGCGCACGCGTGCACCCACGGGATCGCGCCCTCCTCGGCGATCGCACCCAGCACCCACTCCAACGCCTGGGACGCCTCGGGGAGGTCGATGCTGCGGTGCTTGCCGAAGCCCGAGGCAGTCGGCACCTGGGCGGCGAGCACGGCGCTCAGCGCGGGCTCGTCGACCTGGACGACCAGGGTGTCCGCGCCGGGGAGGCGGCGGCGTACGTCACGGACGTGGGTGCGTACGCCCTCGGCCAGCGCCTGCGCCAGATCGCGCCGGGCGCCGTGGTCGGCCAGGATCTTGTCGCCGCGCGGTCGCTCGACGGTGGCGGCCAGGGTCCACGGCCCGGCGACCTGGATCTTGAACGCGCCGCCGCCCGAGGTGAGCGGGGAGTCCTGGACGAGCTCCTCGACGGTGTCGAGGTCCTGGGCGAGCAGGCTCCGAGCGCGACGATGGTCGACCCCGGCAGAGCCAGAGGTGCCGGTCAGTCGCCAGCCGGCGGGCTGGAGGTCGGCGTCGAGACCGTCGAGGACAGCCAGCGCCCGGCCGGTCATGTTCGCGATCGCGCCGCGGGCCGGCAGCTCGGGCAGGTGAGGAAGGTCGGTGAGCTCGCCGAGCACGACGCGGCAGGCCTCGGCGTAGTCGCTGTGCCCGTTGCCGTGGCCGGGCATCGAGCCGACTCCGGTCGCTCTCACGCGTGAACCACCCGGCGGGTCGCGGAGATGGTGACCGAGCCGACGACGCGAGTGCCGTCGTAGATCACCGCGGCCTGGCCGGGCGCGATGCCGTAGGCCGGGTCGAGCAGCTCGATCTCGACCTCCGCATCGGTGGTCGAGCCTGTCGAGACCACGCTCACTCGGGCACGATGCTCGTCGCCATGGGCGCGCAGCTGGACGGTGCCCTCCAACATGCCTTCGGGCGCGCGTCCGGCCCAGCGCGGCCGGATCCCGGAGAGCCCGTCTACGGCCAGATGCTCGCGCGGTCCGACGGTCACGGTCGCAGAGACGGGCTCGATGTCGAGCACGAAGCGAGGCTTCCCGTCGGGCGCGGGCTTGCCGAGGCGGAGACCCTTGCGCTGCCCGATCGTGTAGGCGTACGTCCCCTGGTGCTCGCCCAGGACGTCGCCGGACTCGTCGACGATCGGTCCGGACTGATTGGGGGCCCGGTCGCCCAGCTTCTCGCGCAGCCAGCCGGCGTTGTCGCCGTCGGCGACGAAGCAGATGTCGTGGGAATCGGGCTTGTCGGCGACGAGCAGGCCCCGGCGGGCCGCCTCCTCGCGGACGAGCGGCTTCGGGGTGTCGCCGAGCGGGAACAGCGAGTGGCGCAGCTGATCCTGGTCGAGCACCCCGAGGACGTAGGACTGGTCCTTGCCGCCGTCGACGGCACGATGCAGCTCGACCAGCCCGTCGGCGTCCTCGCGCAGGGTCGCGTAGTGACCGGTCGCGACCGCGTCGAACCCGAGCGCGAGCGCCCGGTCGAGCACGGCGGCGAACTTGATCTTCTCGTTGCAGCGCAGGCACGGGTTAGGGGTCCGACCCTCGGCGTACTCCGACATGAAGTCCTCCACCACATCCTCGTGGAAGCGGTCGGAGAGGTCCCAGACGTAGAACGGGATCCCGATCACGTCGGCGGCACGGCGGGCGTCGTTGGAGTCCTCGATCGTGCAGCACCCGCGCGCGCCGGAGCGGTAGGACGCCGGGTTGCGCGAGAGCGCCAGGTGGACGCCGGTGACGTCGTGACCGGCTTCCTTCGCGCGCGCGGCGGCGACGGCGGAGTCCACTCCCCCGGACATCGCGGCAACAACTCTCATCGCTGCAACCCCGCAGCCCGGCCGCGCTCGACCGCCGGCCCGATAGCCGCGACGAGCCGGTCCACGTCCTCGGGCGTGGTGGTGTGGCCGAGCGAGAAGCGCAGCGAGGAGCGCGCCTGCTCGTCGGTCTGCCCCATCGCGAGGAGGACATGAGAGGCCTGAGGTACGCCGGCCGAGCATGCCGCACCGGTGGAGCACTCGACCCCGGCGGCGTCGAGCAGCATCAGCAGCGAGTCACCCTCGCAGCCGGGGAACGCGATCTGGGCGTTGTTGGGCAGCCGGTCGTGACCCAGCGGCGGACCGTTCAGGTGGGTGTCCGGCACCGTGGCGAGCACCTGCTCGACCAGTCGGTCGCGCAGCTCACCGACCCGGATCGCGTACGCCTCCTGCTCCTTGACCGCGAGCTCGACGGCCGCCGCGAAACCGACGATGGCCGCGGTCGCGTGAGTGCCGCTGCGTACGTCTCGCTCCTGGCCGCCACCGTGGACCAGCGCGGTCAGCTCGAGCTCCCGGCGCACGACCAGTGCGCCCGCGCCGACCGGGCCACCGAGCTTGTGACCGGTCAAGGAGAGCGCGTCGACGCCGCTGGTCGCGAAGTCGACCGGCACCGCGCCTACCGCCTGGACGGCGTCGGTGTGGACGGGGATCCCGTGTTCGGCGGCGATCGCCGCGATCTCGGAGACCGGCTGAAGGGTGCCGACCTCGTTGTTGGCCCACATCACCGAGATGACCGCGACCGAGGCCGGGTCGCGCTCGATCGCCGCCTTCATCGCCGCGAGGTCGAGGCGGCCGGTCGCGTCGCAACCGACGAGCTCGATGTCAGCACCCTCGGTGTTCGCCAGCCAGTGCAGCGGGTCGAGCACGGCGTGGTGCTCGACGGTGGTGGACAGGATCCGGGTGCGCGCGGGGTCCTGCGCGCGGCGGGCCCAGAAGGCACCCTTGAGCGCCAGGTTGTCGGCCTCGGTGCCGCCGGAGGTGAAGACGACCTCACCCGGCCGGGACCCGAGCGCCGCGGCGATCCGTTCGCGGGACTCCTCCAGCACCCGGCGGGCTCGGCGTCCCGATGCGTGCAGCGAGCTCGCGTTGCCGACCAGCGCCAGCTCCGCAGTCATCGCCTCGATCGCCGCCGGGGCCATGGGCGTGGTGGCGGCGTGGTCCAGATAGACGGTCCGGGGGTTCATCGTCTACCAAGGGTACGGCGCACCCGGCCTCCCCCACGAACCGCGGGCACCACGGGTGGACCGCGCTCAGGCCGCGGCGATCGCGCAGCCGATCAGCACGGTCCGGATGAGCTGCTCGGTCGCGTCCTCGACCAGCTGGTAGCCCTGCGCCACCGCCGCCGACAGCGGCATCGGCACATTGAGGATGGAGGTGTACGAGCCGATGCCGACCTCGTGCACGCCGTCGGCACCCTCGCCCACACTGCCGGCCAGCGCGAGCACCGGCTTGCCCTGCAGCTTGGCGCGACGGGCGACCTCGGCCGGGATCTTGCCACGTGGGGTCTGGAAGTCGATCGCGCCCTCGGCGGTGATCACCAGGTCGGCCTCGGCGATCAGCGCGTCCAGGTCGACGTGGTCGAACATCACCTCGAACCGCGGCAGCAGCCTGGCCCCGAGGCCACCGGACAGCCCTGCCCCCAGCCCTCCCGACGCACCGGTCCCAGGTCCGGTACGCAGGTCGTGGCTGCGGCCGGGATGACCGTCGCGTTCGAGCACGCCGGCCCAGGTGCTCAGCGCCCGGTCGAGCTGCTCGACCTGGTCCGCGGTGGCGCCCTTCTGCGGCCCGAACACCCTGGCCACGCCCTCGGCGCCGGTCAGCACGTTGTGCGGGTTGCAGGCCACCAGGATCTCGACCCCGGCCAACCGGTCGTCGAGTCCGTCGAGGTCGAGGCGGGCAAGGCCGGCGAGCGCGGCACCGCCTCGCCCGATGTCCTTCCCGGAGGCGTCGAGGACGCGTGCGCCGAGGGCCTGCAGAGCACCGGCGCCACCGTCGCAGGTTCCGGAGTCGCCGCAACCGACCAGGATCCGCTCGGCACCCTGGTCCAGCGCGGCCAGGATCAGCTCGCCCACGCCGTACGTCGTCGTCGCGGCCGGGTCGCGATGACCGTGCGGGACCAGCGCGAGCCCCGCCACGGCGGCCATCTCGACCACCACGGTGCGCGGGCCCTCGCCACCGAGGACACCGATGTGGCTCGGCACGACGTCGCCGATCGGCCCCGTCGCAGGGACGGGCACGAGATGGCCACCGGTGGCTGCCGCGAGGGCCGCCGCCGAGCCTTCACCGCCGTCGACCAGCGGGGCGAGATCGATCCGGGCACCCGGGAGGGCACGGCGTACGCCTGCTCCGATCGCCTCGGCCACCTCGGCGGCCGAGAGGCTCTCCTTGAAACCGCTCGGTGCGATCAGGATGCGTTGCGGGACGGCGATGGTCATGTCGTTCTCCTCTAGTCGGTCGGGTCGGTCGGTTGGGGTCAGGTGAGCGGAAGTCCGAGGTGCGGCCAGACCCAGAGGGCGAAGGCGAGCACGAGCGCGGCATGCAGCGGCATCAGCACGCGGGAGAGCCGGAGCAGGTCGGACCGGTCGTAGGTGTCGATGCCGTCGACGCGGGCAAAGACCGAGACCGGCTTGGCCGACGCTGGGAGGGTGTGGCAGAAGCCGGCCGCAGCTGTCGAGGCGAACGCGGCGGCAGCAGGCGCGAGACCGGCCGCCGGGGCGAGCGCCACCACGATGGGGACGAGCACCGAGGACCGCGCCGAGCGGGACTGCACGACCAGGTGGAGCGCCGTCGAGAGGAGCACCACGACGGTCAGGAAGACGACGGGAGGAGCTGCGCTCAACGGCTCGAGCACCCGGCCGGCCAGCCAGGCGGCGGCGCCGGAGTCGATCAGTGCGGCACCGAGGGCGAGGGTGGCAGCGAGGAAGAGCAGCAGGCTCCAGGGCACCTCCTTCAGGGCGGGACCGATCGCGATGACGCCGTGACGCGGAGCCGCGACGGCGAGGGCCCCGAGCAGGGCTACGACGGCCGGTGAGATCCCGTGCAGCGGCTCGCTGACCCACAGCGCGACCGTCCCGGCGAGCACGACCAGGGCACGCAGCTGGACCGTGCTGAGCGGCCCGGTGGGTCTCGACAGGCTCGACCACCGTTCGTAGACGAAGTCGTCGGGCGTGATCCGGACCGCAGTGGCGCGGTCTTCGCGGGTGGTGAACATCCGCAGCAGGAGCTCGGCGGCCAGATGGGAGGAGACGACGGCCAGCGGCAACCCGAGCAGCAGCCAGCCGACGTACCCGATGCCGGTGCCTGTCGCCGCCGCCAGGATCTGGCTGGTCAGCAGGTGGGCGCCGGCGCCGAGCAGCGAGCCGACCGCCGAGAGCAGGATGACGGTCGGGAACAGCAGTGCCAGCGCCTTCACCAGCCGCGGACGAGCCGCCAGGACCGCGGCGAGGGCGACGAAGACCGGCACTGCCAGCACCGCCCTCGCGGAGGTGGAGGGAACGACGTACGCCGTCACCACCAGCCCCACGGTCAGCAGGTGGACGAGCTGGCGAGGGCTCCTGGCGCGTACGGCCAGGGCGACCGCTGCTCTGGTCGCCAGTCCGGTGCGGGCGATCCCTGCCGCCATCACGAACGCGCCCAGCATCAGCCAGATCAGCTCGCTGCCGAGGGCGGCGAAGAGTTCCTCGGCGGGCAGCACGCCGACGACGATCAGGGCGAGGACCGCTGCCAGCGAGACGTACGTGTCGTCGAGACCGCTTCCCATCCACGCCCACACGGCCGCGCCGAAGACGATCAGGGTCAGCAGGGCTGGCACGCTCGGCGGATCGGCGCTGCGGTGACCCGCATGCCAGGCGTACGTCCCGGCGACCGCGACCACCGCCGCCCCTGCGACGACCTGCGCGGTGCTGCTCATGCGGACGACCCCCGACGTGTCTGCGCCCGGGGCGTTCCCGAGGACACCGCTGACGATGTCGGTCGGTCGTGAGATCGTGATGATGAGCAGATGAGAGGGTTCTCATCAGACCGAGCCGTGGCGCTACCTCGCGTTCACCTCGGCTGCCTAGGTTTCGGGTCATGTCCCAGGGATTCCGCGAGTACATCGACAACCTGATCACCGAGGGCCACACGATCGGGGAGGACCACGACGACGACCCGGTCCTCCTGGACCCGGCCGGCAGGGCGGTCGACACCTGGCGCGAGAACTATCCCTATTCGGAGCGGATCGCCCGCGAGGTCTACGACGAGCAGAAGTACCTCCTCCAGGTCGAGCTGCTGAAGTTCCAGCGCTGGAACGACCGCGTCGGCGGCAAGCACGTGCTGCTCTTCGAAGGCCGGGACGCGGCCGGCAAGGGCGGCACGATCAAACGGTTCATGGAGCACCTCAACCCCCGCTACGCCCGCACGGTCGCGCTGTCCAAGCCGTCGGACCGCGAGTCGCAGCAGTGGTTCTTCCAGCGCTACGTCCAGCATCTGCCCACCGCCGGCGAGATGGTTCTCTTCGACCGGTCCTGGTACAACCGCGCCGGTGTCGAGCGGGTGATGGGCTTCGCCTCCGACGAGGAGTACGAGCAGTTCATGCACCAGGTGCCGCTCTTCGAGCAGATGCTCGTCGACTCCGGCATCACACTCACCAAGTTCTGGTTCTCGGTCGCCCGCTCGGAGCAGCGGACCCGCTTCATCATCCGCCAGATCGACCCGGTGCGACAGTGGAAGCTCTCCCCGATCGACGTGCAGTCGCTGGACAAGTGGGACTCCTACACCGCCGCCAAGGAGGAGATGTTCCGCCGCTCCGACACCGACTGGGCCCCCTGGACCACCATCAAGTCCAACGACAAGAAGCGCGCCCGGCTCAACGCGATGCGCCACTTCCTCGCCACCCACGACTATGACGACAAGGACCCCGACGTCGTCGGCTCCCCAGATCCCCTCATCGTCCAGCGGGGCATCGACGCCGTCGACGACTGACCTCGGCGCTCTCGGTCAGCCCGGCCAGTCCATTCGCCTCAGGATGTCCTCGATCGCGTCCTCGAGCGCATCGGCCTCGTCCTTCCCCAGCGGAAGAACCGACTCGTACGCCGCGACGAACGCCCCACGCACCCCGACCGGCGTCGGCGCCCAGTCGTGGTAACGGGTCCCGAGGAGGACCGCGGCCTGGGCGAGGTCATCGACCCGGCGACCGTACCGGACCTCCTCCAGGTCCAGCACCGCCGCGATCCTGCCGTCTGCCCAGAGGACGTTGGCCGACCTGAAGTCGCCGCCGACCAACTGCGTACGAGGCGTCTTCGGGTCGTCGGTGGGGACAGCACCCGGGTAGTCAGCCATCATGGCATGCATCGTCGCGAGCATCTCACCGGCCGCCTGCACCTGCGCGGGGTCGGTGATGTCCAACAGATCCCCGTCGATCACGTTCTGCAGACCGAGCGAGAACCCATCCACCTCGATCTGGACCCTGCCGTCCGTCGTCGGCCGCGGAGCCGAGACGGGCACCCCACGCTCATCGAGCCACGACGTGAGCCGCGCGATCGCCGCCAGGCGGGCGAACACCGGCTGACGCATCGACCACTTGGCGATCATCCGACGATCCTCGACCACGATCCACGCCAGACAGTTGGCGTCGCTGAGGACCAGCCGTTCGCAGGCATCCACCCGAAGCCCCCAGTGATCGGCGAGCACGCCCGCCACCCAGTCGACCGCTTCAGCCGCGGACCAGAAGCCGAACCGCTCCCCAAGCGCAGCGGCCGGATCCGCCGACTCCCACAGCATGCTGATCGGCAGCTCCACGTCCCGGGCGTCGGTCATGACGTGGAGTCAAGCACAGGGGTGTCGGTGATCGGGGCCTGTCACATGCTGATCATGCTTGTCTGCGGCTGCGGCGGGGTTGACGACACCTTGTGACTCGGTCACATGGGTCGGCCGATGCTGCGGACACCTGGGAGGGCAGGGACTCTCTCACCTCCGGGACATGCTGAAGGACCCGTGGGGATGAGGAGCGGTCTGTACGAGTTGGTGATCGCCGGAAGGCCTGGGACCTCGGGGCACGTGCAGGTGCCCGCGGCAGGCGGGATGGCCGTGCGGGGTGAGCTCACGCTGCGGGTTCAGGGCCGTCGGGTGAACCGGATGGTGCCGTCGGGCAGCCGCTCGTGCGTGTACCCGGGAGCATGGGCCAGGCGGTGATGGTGGGGACACAACAGGACCCCGTCGTTCAGGTCCGTTCTTCCGCCGACGGCCCAGGGGTTGAGATGGTGCGCATCGCACCATTCCGGGGGCATGTCGCAGCTCTCGGCCTGGCAGCACTTCTGCGTCAGCCGGAGTGCTTTGCGTTGGATGGGTTGGAAGAACCTGCTCTCCCTGCCGGCGTCGAGGACCACGCTGTCCCCGCCCAGCACCCAGGGGATGATGGTGGCGTTGCACGCCATCCGCCGGGCCTCGGCGGCGGTGATGGTGGTGCCGTTGGTCTCGTCGTAGCCCAGCGTGGCGATGCCGAGGTCCTTGCGGAGCTCCTCGAGCGAGATCACCACGTTGACGACGGTCGCGTCACCACCATGACGAGGCAACGTGCTGGGGTCGATGGTCTCGATCAACCTGGCGAACCCTTGCCCCATGAGCCGTTCCCACGGCGACAACGGGGCGCCTTTGACGACGAGCTGCTGCTTACGGGGTTGTGCCCACGCCTCGACCAGGGTCTTGAACCGCATCCCGATCGCGGTCGGCAGCACACCGTCGAACCCGATCGTCCCGTCGTGGTTGTCCCAGACCCGTAGCGCGGTCTTCTGCTGGGCCCGTTCCTCCTCGGCCAGGAGGGCTTTGGCCTCGGCCTCTTCGAACCGGACAGGGTCGACCTCGACCAGGATCCGTTTGCCCACGATCCGCAGCTCGTTGGCGGTCATCTCTGCGGCGTACTCGACCAGCAGCTTCTCCGCCAGGACCAGGTCCTCGCCGGTAGCGACCGGATCAGCATCGACCTTGTCGAGCGCACGAGTGATGACCCGGGCCTTGTCCTGGGAGACGACACCCTCAGCCAAGCCGGCAGCGACCAGCTCATACCGAGCCACGGCAGCAGCGAGCTTGATCTGGGCGCGGGCGGCACCTTTGTCGACAACCAGCTCGGCCCGCATCCAGGCCGAGGCGTCCTTGTCACCGGTCTCAGCAGCAATGTCACCCGAGGAAGCCAGGACCCGCAGCCTCAACGCGGCCTGCCGGGCTTGGAGTTTCTCGACCCGGGCCAGGAAGTCCTTCTTCTGCCTGGTGCGCCAATAGTCCGGGTCCATCGCAAGCAACCCAGCGAGGGAGGTTTCGATGGCGTCAAGAGCCGCTCCGATCGCATCAGCGGGGTTGGTGCCCCAGTGATCGATGCTGCTGTCCAGACTCATCGCCGCCCTCCCTTCCGAGCTGTTCGAAGGCGTGTCGTGATGGGTCTGATTCTACCCTTCATAAACCCGCGAATCCATCTATTTCCCCAGGTCAAACACGTTTTTCGCGGTTAGCGAACGAGCATCGGATCTGTGGACGTTAAGTGGCCCGAAGGGCCACCCTCCCACCTCCACGACAGCACCTTCCGAAGCATGATTCCGCTGCGCCACACCCGGGCCGCCGCCCCGATAGCCAGCCAAATATTTTCTCGACGGGCCCCGGTGTCAAGGACCGCGGTAGCGGCCGGCGTAGCCGGCGGCCGAAGGCCGTCCTTTACTCCGGGGTCCGTCGAGAAGACCGTAGAACTCGGGTCGGCGGCCCTGCCGGCCGAAGAAGAACCCTCCCGGCAGGGATGGTCTCGACAAGCTCGACCACCGGTGGCCAGACGATCCGGCAGAGAACCGTGTTGGTCTCGACACGCCTCCGCCTAGCGGCTCCGGCGGCTCGACCAGCGGGGCAAAAGAGGGTCTCAACCAGCATCAGACCTGTGGACGCTAAGTGGCCCGAAGGGCCACCCTCCCGTCCCCACGACAGCACCTTCCGAAGCATCATTCCGCTGCACCACACCCGGGCCGCCGCCCCGATAGCCAGCCAAATATTTTCTCGACGGACCCCGGAGTCAAGGACCGCGAAAGCGGCCGGCGAAGCCGGCGGCCGCAGGCCGTCCTTTACTCCGGGGCCCGTCGAGAAGACCGTAGAACTCGGGTCGGCGGCCCCGCCGGCCTCAGAAGAACCCTTCCGGCAGGGAGGGGTCGACAAGCTCGACCACGAAAGTGACCGTGTTGGTCTCGACACGCCTCCGCCTAGCGGCTCCGGCGGCTCGACCAGCGGGGCAAAAGAGGGTCTCAACCAGCGGGCAAGGAGATCTCGACCAGCGGGGCAAAAGGGGGTCTCGACCAGCGGGGCAAGGAGGCCGCGACAAGCCCGACCACCGAAACCCCAAGATCACTAGATCCGAGCCCGGCGCCGAGCAGCCGTTCGGCTACCTCAAAGCTCCGCCCTAGTCGTCGGTCTCCAGGATGTTGGCCGTCCACAGCCCGAGGACGAGCGGAAGGAGTACGCCCCAGTGCGGCTGTAGGTCGGCGAACCCCTCCGGCGAATCACCGATCACGATCAACCAGCACGACAGTGTCACGACCGCCCCGACACCCGCCGCGATCCCGGCGGCGACGCGGGCCGCGCCACCCCGTTGCACGGCCAGGACGATGGCGAGCACCGGCGCCGAGACCACGAACAGGAGCGCCACATAGAGCGCGATCGCGAGCCAGGCGTACGACGCGGGCAGACCGTCGGAGGCGTCCTGTGCGTCTGCGATCCACTGGATGGCTGCCCAGATGTTGAGCTGGCGGTCGAGGTCCGCATCGTCGTCCGCCAGCCGGACCACGGGAGCCGCGAGGGTGGCGACCACCAGCGCGAGCACACCGAGCAACTGCGTACGGCGCAACCGCGAAGCGGTCTCCTCGTTCCCGCGAAGCGCCGAGCGAATCAGACCGTCCGAGTTGTTCGTCACGGCCGCAGGCTACCCCTCCGGGGAGCCGAGGTAGGCGACCAACGCCAGGTGGTCCGACCCGGGCACCTCGACCGTCTCGGTCGCCAACGCGACCAGGGCGTCGCCGATCAGCACATGGTCGATCGCGGTCGCCGGGGGGAGCGGTATGCCGGCGAAGCCCTCAGTCGGCCAGGTGGGCTGCCAACCGGCGTTGCTCGCCCGGGCCGCGTCCTGCAGGTCCGCATCGTCGAGCAGCCGCCGGATCGTGTGGTGGTCGAGGGACGCGTTGAGATCACCCAGGATGAGGTCCGGCTTCTCCGCAGCCGCCTCCTCGATGATCGTCTCCTGCTCGGCGGGCCACTCCGCGAGCGTGGGCGGGGCGGGATGGGCGACGATGACCCGCCACTCCCCCACATCGGCCGCCCACGACCCCATCGACGTCTCGATCCGGCGTGCCTTGGTGATCGGGCGGTCGGCGAAGAGCATCGTGCCCGTGGTGCCGTCCGCCGCCTCACCCATCCGGTAGGGCAGCTGATCCCCCAGCGCGACCGACAGCTTCCCGAACGCCTCCCCGGTGATCTCCTGAAGCGCCAGCACGTCGACCTTGTCGGCGCGCACGGCATCCACCACCGCGTCGATGTCGCCCTGGCCCTCGAAGAGGTTGGTGGTCATCACGGTCAAGGGTTCACCGGCGCTGGTCGCCCGGGATCCGGCATGGAACGGCGCCTGCCAGGCGACGTGCACCGCGAGCAGCAGGGCTACGACCCCGGCGACGACGGCGAGCCTGATCCGACCACGCCCGGCCGCCATCCAGACCAGGACGAGGATCGCGACCAGGCACAAGGCGTACAGGACGAGGCCGAAGGGCGCGAACGCGGCCAGCCGGACCGCCCGCAGATCCGTGCTCGCCAGCGCCCGCGAGAGCGTGATCGCCAGCGCGGGGATCCCACAGAGGACCAGCACGCCCCAAGCCAACGCGAGCGGCACCCATCGCGCCCGGTTCACGATGACAGAACCACCAGGTCGTCGCGGTGGATGACCTCCCGAGCGTACGCAGCCCCCAGGTTGGCCTCGAGATAGCCGGAGGAGCGCCCGGCCAGCCGCGGGATCTCGTCGGCGTCGTAGTTCACCAGACCGCGGGCGACGGCCGCTCCCGAGGGATCGACGACATCGACCGGGTCACCGGCGTGGAACGCACCCGAGGAACCGGTGACCCCCGCGGCGAGCAGCGAGGCCCCGCGGCGACTGATCGCGGCGACCGCACCGGCGTCGACGGTGATCGAGCCGACCGGCTCGGTGGCGTGCTGCAGCCACAGCAGCCGAGCCGGGCGCCGCTTGCCGACGGCATGGAACAGGGTGCCGACCGCCTCTCCCGCGAGCGCGTCCCCTGCCTGCGCGGCAGAGGTCAGCACGACCGGGACGCCGTCGTCCACAGCGATCCGGGCCGCTTCCAGCTTGGTCACCATGCCACCGGTGCCGACACCGGCGGCACCGGCCTTGCCGATGGTCACCCCGGCGAGGTCGGCCAGCGAGGCGACCTCATCGATCCGGTTCGAGCCGGGCTGGGACGGCGGGGCGTCATAGAGCGCGTCGACGTCGCTGAGCAGCACCAGCAGGTCGGCCTTGACCAGATGGGCCACCAGCGCCGCGAGCCGGTCGTTGTCGCCGAATCGGATCTCGGAGGTGGCCACCGTGTCGTTCTCGTTGACGATCGGCAGCACACCCAGGTCGAGCAGCTTCGACAGCGTCGCGTCGGCGTTGCGGTAGTGCGCCCGCCGGTTCAGGTCGTCGACCGTGAGCAGCACCTGGCCGGCGATGATGCCGTGGCGGGCGAGCTCGTCGGTGTAGCGGTGCACCAGCAGTCCCTGGCCCACGCTCGCCGCTGCCTGCTGCTTGGCCAGCGCCCGCGGACGCTTGGCCAGCCCCAGTGGCGAGAGTCCGGCCGCGATCGCGCCCGAGGAGACCAGCACGACCTCCGTGCCGGTCGCCCGAGTCTTGGCGAGCACGTCGACCAAGGCACTCAACCGGTCTGGGTCGATACCGCCCGCGGCCGTGGTCAGGGAGGACGACCCGACCTTGACCACCACCCGGCGTGCCCCGGTCACGACCTCGCGCTGCACCGATCCCCCTCGTACGTCAGCCTGTGCTCCTGCTGCGCCGGATCCTACCGGCGCCGACGCCGATCGCCCCGCCGGTTTCCGCCGGTCGGGCGGAGCTGCTACTCCCCCGTGCGCTGACCCGAGTCAGCCGACGGGTCGTTCTCGGCCCAGTCGCTGTCCGGGTCGTCCTCGCCACCGATCTCGTACGACACCGGGCCGGCGCCGTCACGCAGCCGGCGAGCGACGTCGGCGCGGGCTTCGTACTCTTCCTTGGTCTCCATCCCGGCGTCGATCTCGCGACGGCGGGAGGCAGCGGGACGCTCCTCGTAGAAGCGCTGGTCCTCGCCGCGGCGGCCGAGCATCTCGGCACCGGTGTCGATCGAGGGGCGGAAGTCGAAGACGACTGCGTTCGCCGGGTCGCCGATGATGACGGTGTCGCCCTCCTGGGCGCCGAGCTCGACCAGGCGCGTCTCGACGCCGAGCCGGTTGAGGCGGTCGGCGAGATAGCCGACGGCCTCCTCGTTCTCGAAGTCGGTCTGCCGCACCCAGCGCTCGGGCTGCGGGCCGCGGACGAGGTATTCGCCGTTCTTCGACACCTTGACCGTGAAGCCGTTCTTGCCTTCCACGCCCTCCGGACGCAGCACGATCCGGGTCGGCGGCGTCACCGGGACTTCCTTGCGAGAGGCGGCGACGATCTCGGCCATCGCGTAGATCAGCTGCTGGGTGCCCTCACCGGAGGCGGCGGAGATCTCGAAGACCTTCATCCCCCGCTTCTCGAACTCGCCGATGGTCATCTCGGCGATCTCGCGACCGTCCGGGACGTCGACCTTGTTCAGTGCGACCAGCCGCGGCCGGTCCTCGAGGCCGCCGTGGCGGGAGAGCTCGTTCTCGATGACGTCGAGGTCGTCGATCGGGTTGCGTCCCGGCTCGATGCTCGCCGTGTCGATGACGTGGACGAGCGCGGCACACCGCTCGATGTGGCGCAGGAACTCGTGGCCGAGACCGCGGCCGTCGGCCGCACCCTCGATCAGGCCCGGCACGTCCGCGACGGTGAAGGTGATGTCGCCACCCTTCACGACGCCGAGGTTCGGCACCAGGGTGGTGAACGGGTAGTCGGCGATCTTGGGCCGAGCCCGCGAGATGGCCGCGATCAGCGAAGACTTGCCCGCGCTCGGGAAGCCGACCAGCCCGATGTCGGCGACGACCTTGAGCTCCAGGCCGATCTCACGCGCCTCGCCCGGCTCACCGAGGAGCGCGAAGCCGGGGGCTTTGCGCTTGGAGGAGGCCAGCGCCGCGTTGCCGAGTCCGCCCCGGCCGCCTTCGGCGATGACCAGCTCGGAGCCCGCCCCGACCAGGTCGGCGAGGACGTTGCCGTTCATGTCGGTCACCACGGTGCCGTCGGGGACGGAGAGCACCATGTCCTCGCCGTGGGCGCCGTTCTTGTGGTCACCGGCGCCCTGGCCGCCGTTAGGGGCCTTGCGCTTGGGGCTGTGGTGGTAGTCGATCAGCGTGGTCACGTCGGGGTCGACGCGCAGGATGATCGACCCGCCCGGACCTCCGTTGCCGCCGTCGGGACCGCCCAGCGGCTTGAACTTCTCGCGGTGCACCGACGCCACCCCGTGTCCGCCGCGACCGGCCTCGACGTGGAGGGTGACACGGTCGACAAAGGTGGGTACAGCCATGGCTCCAGCCTACCGACGGCACGCTCTGGAGTTGCTATCCGCGATCGGCCGACCCGCGGGCCTGCCGAGTCGGCGCATCTTGACGCCTTGGGGCGAAGCGAAGCGAGCGAGGCGTCAAGATGCGCCGCCTCGGCACTAAGTTGAGTCCCATGCGAGTAGGAACAGTGATGTGGCCGATCGAGGACTGGCCCGCGATGGGCGAGCGATGGGCACAGGCCGAGCAGCTCGGCTTCGAGACGGCGTGGGTCTATGACCATCTGGCCTGGCGTGGGCACAGCCCGTGGGAGGAGGCGTTCACGTCGATGGCCGCGGCCGCGGCCCTCACCTCGACGATCCGGCTCGGGACGCTGGTGACCACCCCCAACTTCCGTACGCCGATCCCGACCGCCGCGGCGATCCGCAGCCTCGACCGCATCTCCGGTGGGCGCATCACGATCGGCATCGGTGCCGGCGGTGACGACCACACCTCCGACGGCGACGTGCTCGGGCGGGAGTTCACGCCCCGCGAGCGCGCCGACCGGTTCGCGGAGTGGACCCGCACGGTCGACCGGTTGCTGCGGGAGTCACCGGTCACGATCGACGGCGAGCACTGGCAGACCCGCGAGGTCACCGTCTCCCCGGGCCAGGTCCAGCAGCCTCGTACGCCGCTGTGGCTGGCCGGCAACGGCCCCCGCGGCATCCGGCTCACCGCCGAGGTCGGAGACGGCTGGATCGCCAACCCGCGTGGCGAGGACCCGAGGGCGTACGTCGCCCAACGGCTCGAGATGCTCCGGGAGGCCTGTGAGCAGGCCGGTCGGGACTATGCCGCGATGCCGAAGCTGTTCATGTCCGGTTTCACCGACGAGCCGTGGACCGAGTCGGCCGACGCGTTCGAGGACCTCGCCGGTTCCTACGCCGAGATCGGGATCACCGACATCGCGATCCACTGGCCCCGGGCCGGAACCCAGTGGGAGGTCTCGCGGCAGGTCTTCGAGGCGATCGCCCAGCGCGCGGCGTACCTGTGACCCTGAAATAGCCGAAAGGCCCTCTCCCTGAGGAGAGGGCCCTTTCGGAAACTGTGTGGGTCTCGACCCGCAGTCGCGGCTTCGCAAGCTCAGCCGCGCGCTCGCTCGACCCCATCGCGTTTGGCCGGCGCAAGCGCCGGCCAAGGCTCAGGCTCAGGCGTCAGCCGGAACGATGTTGATCACGCGGCGGCCGCGGCGCTTGCCGAACTCGACCGCACCCGGCTGCAGGGCGAACAGGGTGTCGTCGCCGCCACGACCGACGTTGGTGCCGGGGTGGAAGTGGGTGCCACGCTGGCGGACGATGATCTCGCCGGCGCCGACGACCTGGCCGCCGAAGCGCTTCACGCCGAGGCGCTGGGCGTTGGAGTCGCGACCGTTCTTGGTGCTTGCCGCACCCTTCTTGTGTGCCATCTTCTCAGTCCTTAAGTGTCTCTAGAACGCCGGAATCAGGCGTTGATCGCGGTGACCTTGACCTGGGTGTACTTCTGACGGTGACCCTGGCGCTTCTTGTAGCCGGTCTTGTTCTTGTACTTCTGGATGATGATCTTCGGGCCCTTGGAGGCACCGACGATCTCAGCAGCGACCGAAGCCTTGTCGAGGCCGGTCGTGGTGACGTTCTCACCGTCGACGAGCATGACCACGGGCAGCGAGATCGCAGCACCGGCCTCGCCGTCGAGGCGGTCGATCTCGATGACGTCGCCGACAACGACCTTCTGCTGCTTGCTGCCAGCCTTCACGATCGCGTACACCGCGGTCTCCTTCATTGCTCCGAACTCAAAGTCTTGTGTCGCCCCGCGGCAAAGCAGACCGGACCCCGAAGCGATAGGTGCCAGCAGATGCCTGCAGGAACGGCGCACTGCGCACGCCGAGATTCAATCTTACGTACGCGGCCAGGTAGCCGCAAAACGCCGCGACACCGTCCGCCCGGACGACGTCGGGGACATTGTGCACCCGAAGGCCCAGATTCGACCAACCGGGCGCCCGGTTCGGTGTCGCGCGCTGTGAACCGGGCACAATTCCGGGCATGATGGCGCCCATGACCTCGACCGAGGAGTCGCACTCGCGCCAGCGGCAGGAGGAGATCCTCGCCCGCGCGCGCTCGACAGGGCGGGTGTCCGTCACTGATCTCGCACCCGATCTCGGGGTGAGCGTCGAGACGATCCGGCGCGATCTCAAGGTGCTCGCCGACCGCGGCGTGGTGGAACGGGTCTACGGCGGCGCGGTCGCTCTGGAGAGCGGCAGCTTCGAGACCTCGCTCGAGTTCCGCGCAGGCCGGGACATCGACGAGAAGCACCGGATCGCCCGGGCGGCCCTCCAGCACCGCCACGGCGCGGAGACGATCTACATCGACGAGGGCACGATGCCGCAGTTCCTGGCCGAGGAGCTCTTCGGTCAGGGGCCGGCGACGATCATCACCCCCTCGCTCCCGGTGGCCTCGCGGCTCTCTGCGGACCCGGAGCTCACCGTGATCGTCCTGGGTGGCCGCGTCCGCACCATCACCCGGGGCGTCGTGGACCAGTGGGCCACCCGGATGCTGGCCGACCTGGTGATCGACCTGGCCTACATCGGCGCCAACGGGATCTCCCGCGAGCAGGGGCTCACCACCCAGGACCCTTCGGTGGCCGCGGTCAAGCGCGCCGCCATCGAACGCTCCCGCCGCCGGATCTTCTTCGGCGCCCACACCAAGTTCGGGGCCTCCAGCCTGTGCCGGTTCGCGGGCGTACGCGACTTCGAGGTGCTCATCACCGGCACCGAGCTGCCGGCCACCGAGGCTCGCCGGTTCGCCGTCCTCGGGCCCCGCGTCGTCCGCGCCTGAGAGACGGCCTGAGAACGGGCAACAACCGGGCGCTCCGGGCGCATCGACCGGGCTAGGGGTTCCGGCCGATTCTGGGACATCGTGGTCGGTGACGACAGTCACACTGCGAGGAGGCAGATCTATGCGGGCACGGCGACGGACCCCCGCAGCGCTGACGGCACTCTCACTGGCCACCGTGTTGTTGACGGCCTGTGGGACGGGCGGGCTCGGCGCCGGCGGAACGAGCGCGGGTGAGCACAGCATCACGGTGCTGATGGTCAACAACCCCCAGATGCTCGAGCTCCAGGAGCTCACCGCGGAGCACTTCACGAAGGAGACCGGGATCGAGGTGAACTTCGTGGTCAAGGTCGAGCAGGACATGCGCGACACCGCGAGCACCGAGTTCGCCAACCAGTCCGGGATCTACGACGTGGCGACGCTGTCCAACTTCGAGATCCCCTACTACGCCGAGGCCGGCTGGATCTCGGACATGGAGAGCATCGCCGACGATCCGGAGTTCGACCAGGACGACATCCTCCCGCCGATGACGGAGGCGCTCTCGGCCAACGGCAAGGTCTATGGTCAGCCGTTCTACGGCGAGTCCTCGTTCCTGATGTACCGCAAGGATCTCTTCGAGAAGCACGGCCTCGAGATGCCGGCCAACCCGACCTGGGACCAGGTCGCGGGCTTCGCCGCCAAGATCAACGAGGCCGAGGCCGACATGCGCGGCATCTGCCTGCGTGGCCTGGCCGGCTGGGGCGACAACCTCGCCTCGATCACCACGGTGGTCAACACCATGGGCGGCACCTGGTTCGACGAGGACTGGAATGCCCAGGTCAACAAGGGCGGCTTCAAGAAGGCGGCCAACTTCTACGTCGACCTGGTCCGCGAGCACGGCGAGGCCGGCGCCGCGACCTTCAGCTTCCCGCAGTGCCTCAACGCCATGCAGCAGGGCAAGGTCGCGATGTGGTACGACGCCACCTCGGGTGCCGGGTCGCTGGAAGCACCCGAGTCGCCGGTCAAGGGCAAGGTCGGCTACGTCGCCGCCCCGCACGACCAGACAGAGAACGCAGGCTGGCTCTACACCTGGGCGTGGGCGATCCAGAAGGCCTCGCGCCACCAGGAGGACGCCAAGGAGTTCGTCGCCTGGGCCTCCAGCAAGGAGTACGAGCAGCTGGTGATGGCCGACACCGAGAACGACACCGGCGGTCCGACCAACGTACCGGCGGGCAAGCGGGCCTCGACCTATGAGAACCCCGAGTACCTCGAGGTCGCCGGCTCCTTCGCGACCCCGACCGTGAACGCGATCAAGAACGCCCAGGCCGACGACCCCGGGGTCCAGAAACGGCCCTACACCGGGATCCAGTTCGTCGGTGTCCCCAGCTTCACCGACTTCGGCACCGAGTGCGCCAAGCAGCTCTCGAGCGCCATCTCGGGCTCGAAGACCACCGACGCGGCCCTCGACCGGTGCCAGTCCCTCGCCCAGGAGTACGGCGACGTCCAGAAGGAGAAGCAGTGATGGCCTCTGTGACCGCACCACCTCCCACCGCGACGGAGCCGGCGGCGGGGCGGCCGCCTGAGGCGTACAAGAAGTGGGGTCGTGAGTCCTGGAAGCTGCGCGCACCGTTGCTGCCGGCGCTGATCTTCCTGATCGTGGTGACACAGCTGCCGTTCGTGGCGACGCTGGTGATGTCGTTCATGAGCTGGAGCGCCCAGCCCGACGCCCCGGAGCGCAGCTTCGCCGGCCTCGACAACTTCAAGACCGTGTTCACGACGCCGGCCTACCGTACGGCCGTCCTGAATACGATCGAGATGACCGTGGTCGTCGTCGGGGTCAGCGCCGTGCTCGCCCTCGGGATCGCGATGCTGCTCAACCACGCCTTCATCGGCCGCGGTCTGGTCCGCACGATGATGATCGCGCCGTTCCTGATCGTGCCGATCGCAGCCGCGGTCTTCTGGGGCAACGGCATCCTGATGACCGGGTTCGGCCTGGTCGACGGTGTGCTCGGTCAGCTCGGGGTGCCAGGTGCTCAGGACATCGCGTTCCTCACCGACCATCCCAAGCTCGCCATCGAGATCGAGCTGATCTGGCAGTGGACGCCGTTCATGATGCTGATCCTGCTCGCCGGCCTGCAGTCGCAGGACCCTGAGGTGCTGGAGGCGGCGAGCATCGACGGCTGCAGCGGGTGGCAGACGTTCGTGCACATGACGCTCCCCCACGTACGCCGCTATCTCGAGCTCTCGATCGTGCTCGGCACGATCTTCATCGTCCAGAACTTCGACTCGGTCCTGGGCATGACCGGCGGGCTGAACTCCACCAACGTCCCGTTCGCGGTCTACGAGACGTTCTACTCGGCCAAGGACTACGGGGTCGCTTCGGCCCTGGGCGTCGTCGTGGTCATCGGATCGCTGATCATCGCGACCTTCGCGCTGCGCGTCGTGTCGTCCCTGCTCGAGGAGGAGAACTGATGCGCACATGGAACCGGCGACGGGTGGCGAAGATCGCCATCCCGCTCGCGGCCTGGCTGATCGGCATCGTCTTCGTGATCCCGATCCTCTACATGGTGCTCACCTCGCTGCACCACCCACAGGACGCCCAGACCTATCCGCCGAGCTGGGGTGCGCCGCTGACGCTGGAGAACTACGCCGGCCTGTTCACCTCGGCGAGCCCGATCACACCGGCACTCATCAACTCGGTGATCACCAGCGTGCTCTCGACGCTGCTCGTGCTCGCCCTGGCGATCCCCGCGGCGTACGCCCTGGCGATCAGGCCGGTGAAGAAGTGGTCGGACGTCATGTTCTTCTTCCTCTCGACCAAGATGCTGCCGATGGTCGCGGGCATCCTGCCGCTCTACCTGTTCACGACGAAGGTGATCAACATGCCCGACAACGTGATCATCCTGATCCTGATCTACACCGCGATGAACCTTCCGATCGCGGTCTGGATGATGCGCTCGTTCCTGGTCGAGGTGCCACCCGCGATCATCGAGGCGGCCTCGATCGACGGCGCCAGCACGTTCCGCATCCTGACCCGCATCGTGGCCCCGATCGCCATGCCCGGGGTCGCCGCCACCTCGCTGATCTGCTTCATCTTCGCCTGGAACGAGCAGCTCTACGCCAAGGTGCTCACCTCGGTCGCGGCACAGACGGGCCCGGTCTACGTGAACACCCTGATCCAGACCGAGCACGCCTACCTGGCCGAGCTCGCCGCCGGCGCGACGCTGATCTCGCTGCCGGTGCTGATCGCCGGCTTCGCTGCCCAGGACAAGCTCGTCCAAGGCCTCTCCCTGGGGGCGGTCAAGTGAGCGGGCATCAGCGGGTACGCCAGCCGCGGCTGGCGACAGACAGGCTCGGCGAGCTCGCCGGCTCCGTTGCGGTCCCCACGTACGACCGGACGGCCGTCACCCCGGGGATCGTGCATCTCGGGGTCGGTGGCTTCCACCGCGCCCACCAGGCGCGCTACGTCGACGACCTGCTGGCCTCGGGCGTCAGCGACTGGGGCATCGTCGGCGTGGGGCTGATGCCCCAGGACGTACGCATGCGGGATGCTCTCGCCGCCCAGGACCACCTCTACACGCTCGTCGAGCGTGCCCCGGACGGGGACGTCCGGGGTCGGGTGATCGGCTCGATCATCGACTACCTCTTCGCGCCCGACTCCCCCACGGCCGTGCTGGACCTGCTCACCGACCCACGGATCCGGATCGTGTCGTTGACCATCACCGAGGGCGGCTACCACGTCAACCAGGCGACCGGCCGCTTCGACGCCTCCGACCCCGGCATCCAGGCGGACCTGCGGCCGGGTGCGGTGCCGTCGACGGCCTTCGGGTACGTCGTGGAGGCGTTGGCGCGTCGTCGTGCCGCCGGGGTGGCACCGTTCACGGTGATGTCGTGCGACAACATCGCCGGAAACGGCGAGGTCGCCCGCGCGATGCTGTCCTCGTTCGCACGGTTGCGCGACCCGGCGCTCGGAGCCTGGATCGAGTCCGAGGTGGCCTTCCCGAGCTCGATGGTCGACCGGATCACCCCGGCCACCACCGATGTCGACATCGAGGAGGTCGGCTGGCGGTTCGGGATCGCGGACGCCTGGCCGGTGGTCAGCGAGCCGTTCACCCAGTGGGTGCTCGAGGACCACTTCCCCCGAGGCCGACCACCGTTCGAGCAGGCCGGCGTCGAGATGGTGCCGGACGTCGAGCCGTACGAGCTGATGAAGCTGCGGCTCCTCAACGCCAGCCACCAGGCCCTGTGCTACCTCGGCTATCTCTCCGGCTACCGCTACGCCCACGAGGTCTGCGCCGATCCGCTTTTCGTCGACTTCCTGCTCGGCTACATGTCACAGGAGGGCACCCCGACGCTGCCTCCGGTGCCTGGCGTGGATCTGGCGGCCTACCAGCAGGAGCTGGTCTCCCGCTTCGCCAACCCTCACATCCGCGACACCCTGGCCCGGCTGTGTGCCGAGAGCTCCGACCGGATCCCCAAATGGCTCGTACCCGTCATCTCGGCTCAGCTCGCCTCCGGCGGCTCGGTGCGCCGTTCGGCGCTCGTCGTCGCTTCCTGGGCCCGCTACGCCGAGGGGGTCGACGAGCAGGGATCCCCCATCGACATCGTCGACCGGCGCCGGGCCGAGGTGATGAGCCGTGCGATGGCCCATCGCGAGGATCCCCTCGCCTTCCTCCGCGACCCCGACCTCTTCGGCGACCTCGTCGACTCCCCTGAGTTCACCGAGCCGTACGCCGAGGCGCTGGCGTCGTTGCACGCGGTCGGGGCGCGGAAGACCCTCGAGTCCTGGGAGACCTGACACACAGTTCGTGTGGTCTGGGCAGGGCGGCGCCGAATTGGGGTTGAACCGTGTGCATCGATGCACCAGGTTGATCCCATCCCGGGCAACCGACCTGCCCAGACGCCGAACCTCGAGGTGAACCGTGTGCGCCGCGCCCGCCCTGACAGATGTCCTCCGCGTACGCGGCGGGGCCACCACCCGCAAGGAGCTGCTCGACCTGGGCCTCCGCAACGAGCTCGACACGGCTCTGTCTGCCGGGCAAGCCGTCGCGCTCACCGGTGCCCGCGTGGCACTTCCCGGGCTCCCCGACGACAAGTCGGCGGCACTCGCAATCGGAGGTGTCGTCTCCGGTCTCAGCGCCGCGCGTGTGTGGGGCTGGTCACTCAAGCACGAGCCCACCAAGATCGAGGTGACCGTGCCGCGCAACAGCTCGCGCAAGGCGCGACCAGGTGTGGTCGTACGCCGCCGCGATCTGCCCAGCGACGCCGTCGGCCCAGGCGCGATCACTTCCCGCGCCCGGACCGTCGCGGACTGCGCCCGGCAGCTCCCGTTCGACGAGGCGCTGTGCATCGCCGACTCCGCGCTGCGGGACGGCTTGGTCACTGGCCTGACCCGCCGCGACCTGATCGCCGAGGCAGAGGCCCTGCCTCGGACCGGGCGACAGCGTGCGTTGGACGTCATCGCCGTCGCCGACCAGCGGGCAGCGAACGCATTCGAGTCGGTGACGCGGGCGATCGTGCTGCCGATCGCAGGGCTCTCGGTCACGCCCCAGGGCGACCTGGGCTTCAGCGATGCCGGCGCAGAGCAATACGGAGACCTCGTCGATGCCCGCCTACAGCTTCTCATCGAGTGCGAGTCGTGGGCCTACCACTCCGGCGAAGAACCGTTCCGGCGCGACATCCGCCGCTACACCGACCTCGTCGCGCGTGGCTGGACCGTCCTCCGCTTCGTCTGGGAGGACGTCATGCAGAGACCGGAGTACGTACGCAGGCAGGTCGAACGGGTCGTCACCCGGCTCAGCACGACGGCACGGCTGCGGTAAACCTGCATCACACCACGTCAAGCAAGTCGTCGACCGACTTCGAACCTCTGCACCCGGGCGATACTCCTCCCGGGAGGTACCTCACGCAGATGCTGGGTCAGCATCTTCTCGCTGACGCCGGGCAGGCCGCGGCTCAGCTCGGCGAGGCGGCGTACGCCATGGGTCCGAGGTCCCACAGGATCAGCCCGTTCCACTTGCACGTGGAGTCAACCGTCGCGCCGTTGAGCGGTGATACCCGAGCGCATCGGGCGAACCCGTGTGTATCAACGCACACATGGCGCGCCTCTCCTCTATGAGCCGCTCCGCAGAAAGAGGCCCTGCGACCCGAACTGTGTGCATCGGCCACAAGACCGGTCGTGGTCTTGAGCCCGTGGCCTGAGAAACCCGAGTGGCGAAGCACAGCACGATGCCCCGGCGTCCGCTGGAGCGGACACCGGGGCATCGTGGTTGGGTCAGCTGTCCTCAGACTGCGTGGTGTCGCGGCTCGCGCCGCCACGGGTGCGGGTCACGACCTTCGGCGCCGGGGCCGAGGTGGTGCCGTTGCTGATGACCGGCGCCTCGGACTTGGTCGCGGTCATCACCGTGCCCTCGCCGGTGCTCACGACCTCGCGGCGGGCTCCGCGGCGCTGCCGGGTGACCACCTTCGGCTTGGAGTCGATGGGCTCGGCCTTCACCGGCTCCACCTCGACTGCCTCGGGCTCGGTCGTCTCGGGCTCGACCGGAGCCACGGGGGCAGGCTTCTCTTCAGAGACCGGCTCAGCGGCGACCGGCTCAGCGGGCGCCGGCTCCGACGCCACCGGCTCCGGCTTCGGCTCCTTGACGGACGAGCTGCCGACGACGGCAGCCAGGACCGGGCGACCGGTCGTGGCGGCGCGGCGGGTGCGCGTACGGGTGGTGACCTTGGGAGGCTCCGGGTCCGCAGCGGGCTCGACCGGGGTCTCAGCCGGCGCCTCAGCCTTGGTCTCGGTCGTGGGCTCGGCCGGAGCCGAGGCCTTGGACCGGCGAGAACGCGAGCGCGTGGTGACCTTCGGCGCCTCGACCTCCTCGGGCGTGGCCTCGACGGGCTCGGCGGTCTCGACGGGCTCGACAGTCTCGGCGGTCTCGGCCACCGTGGGCTCGGCCGGCTTCGAGGCCTTGGACCGGCGAGAACGCGAACGGGTCGTGACCTTCGGCGCCTCCGGGTCGACGACCGGGGCAGGCTCGGCGGCCTCCGCCTCGGGCGCAGGCTCGGCCACCGGGGCGGCATCGGTGTGCGCGACCATGGCGGCGAACTCGGCAGGCGACGGCGTCTTGGCGGACTCCTCGACAGTCTCGCTGCCGGTCTCGTCCTTGCCCTTGCCCTTGCCGCCACGACCACCGCGACGGCGCGAGCGCGGCTCGTCGGGCGCGACGCCGGACGACTTGCCGGCCTCGACCGGGTGCTCGTGGATCACGAGACCGCGCCCGGCGCAGGCGTCACAGTTCTCGGAGAACGCCTCGAGCAGACCGGTGCCGATCCGCTTACGAGTCATCTGCACCAGGCCCAGCGAGGTGACCTCGGCGACCTGGTGACGGGTACGGTCGCGGCCCAGGCACTCGACCAGGCGACGGAGCACCAGGTCACGGTTGGACTCGAGGACCATGTCGATGAAGTCGACGACAATGATGCCGCCGATATCGCGCAGCCGGAGCTGGCGCACCATCTCCTCGGCCGCCTCGAGGTTGTTCTTGGTGACCGTCTCCTCGAGGTTGCCGCCGGAGCCGGTGAACTTGCCGGTGTTGACGTCGACGACGGTCATCGCCTCGGTGCGGTCGATGATCAGCGAGCCACCCGATGGCAGCCAGACCTTGCGGTCCAGGCCCTTCGCGATCTGCTCGTCGATCCGGTACGCGGCGAAGGCGTCGACCTCGCCGTCGTACTTCTCCACCCGCTCCTCGAGGTCGGGAGCCACCGACTGGACGTAGTCCTTGACGGTCTCCCACGACGAGTCGCCGGCGATGACGAGCTTGGCGAAGTCCTCGGTGAAGAGGTCGCGGACGACCTTCAAGGTCAAGTCGGGCTCGCCGTAGAGAAGCTGCGGCGCATTGCCGCCCGCCTTCTTCTCGATGTCTTCCCAGCGGGCCTTGAGGCGCTCGACGTCGCGGGTCAGCTCGTCCTCGGCGGCGCCCTCCGCGGCGGTGCGTACGATCACGCCGGCCGTGTCGGGGACGATCTCCTTCAGGAGGGTCTTGAGGCGGTTGCGCTCGGTGTCGGGCAGCTTGCGGGAGATGCCAGAGGTGGTGCCGTCGGGCACGTAGACCAGGAATCGGCCGGCCAGCGAGATCTGCGAGGTCAGGCGGGCGCCCTTGTGGCCGATCGGATCCTTCGTCACCTGGACGAGCACCTTCTGGCCGGAGGTCAGCACCGACTCGATCTTGCGGGGCTGGCCCTCCTTCCAGCCGAGCGAGGCCCAGTTGACCTCACCGGCGTAGAGGACGGCGTTGCGGCCCTTGCCGATGTCGATGAAGGCGGCCTCCATCGAGGGAAGCACGTTCTGGACGCGGCCGAGGTAGACGTTGCCGATCAGGCTGGTCTGCGACTCGCGGGCGACGTAGTGCTCCACGAGCACCTTGTCCTCGAGCACCGCGATCTGGGTGAGGTCCTCGCGCTCACGGATCACCATGACCCGCTCGACCGACTCACGGCGGGCCAGGAACTCGGCCTCGCTCACGATCGGGGCGCGACGACGACCGGCCTCGCGGCCCTCGCGGCGGCGCTGCTTCTTGGCCTCGAGACGGGTCGAGCCCGCCAGCGCGGTGATCTGGTCGTCGCCGGTGCGGCTCTGACGGACCCGGGTGACGGTGTTCTCCGGATCGTCCCCGGCGTCACCGGAAGCCTCGCCGGCCCGACGACGACGGCGACGACGACGGGAGGTGCCGCCCTCGCCCTGCTGCTCGGCGTCGGAGTCCTTACCGGACTCTTCGTTGTCGGTCTCGGAGTCCTCGGACTTGCTGTCGGAGTCGGCGTCGGGACCGTCGTCACCGTTGGCACCCTTGCGACGGCGACGGCCGCCACGGCGACGACGGCGACGGCCGTTGCCGCCACCCTCACCATCGTCGGCGGAGCTCTCGTCGGACTCGGTCTCGGCCTCGGTGTCAGACCCGGTGTCTGTGTCGGTGGCGGTCTCGGACTCGGCGGCAGGCTCGGCCTGCTCCTCGTCTGCGGACTTCTCCTCGGCCGGCGCTGCGCTGCGGCCGTTGCGCCTGCGGGAGCGGGCCGGAGCCTTCTCCGTGGCGGGCTCGACGGCGACCTCAGCGGCGACCTCAGCGGCGGGCTCAGCAGCCGGCTCGGCGGTCTGCTGCTCGTCCACCGCGGGCGTCTCGGCGGCCTGGACAGGCTCCGCGACGGGCTTCGGCTCGGCCGTCTTACGGGTGCGGCGCCGGGTGGTCGTCTTCGTCGGCGGCTGGAACAACACCGCGGGAGCCACCGGACCGGCCTGCTCGGCCTCGGTCGCCTCGTCGGTCTCGTCGGTCTCGTCGGCCACAGGGGCCCCGACGGGCTCGACGACCGGAGCGGCCTTCTTGGCGGTGGACTTCTTCGCGGCTGCCTTCTTGGCAGTGGTCTTCTTCGCCGCGGTCTTCTTGGCCGGAGCCTCGGCGGGAGTCTCGGGGGTCTCGGTCGCCGGGGCAGCGGCCTCGGCGGCGGTCTCGACCTCGGCCGGCGCCGGAGCGGCGACCTTCTTGGTCGTACGCTTGCGGGTCGTCTTCTTCGCCGCGGTCTTCTTCGCCGGCGCCTCAGCGTTCTCGGCGGTCTCAGCGGCCTCGTCGGCGGGAGCCTCGACGGCCTCCGCCGGAGCAGCGGCCTTCTTGGTGGTGCGCTTGCGCGTGGTCTTCTTCGCCGCGGTCTTCTTCGCCGGAGCAGTCTCGCCGGTCGCTTCCGCGTCGGTCGTGGGGGTGGTGGGGGTGTCGGACACCGGAGCCTGCGCCGATTCAGCGCCGTTCTCGGGGTTCTCGACAGTGGTCTCGTCGGCCATGCCGTTCTCCTCATCCAGCACCTTCACAGGTGCCGGATAGTCAGGTGCCGGGAAACGGGCGCTGCGCAGTATCGATCTTTGTTCCACGTAGCAGCCGCGTCGCGGCGCAAAGCTTGTCAGGGCGGCGGCATCCTCCGCAGCGGTGCGTCACAAGCGGCGGTTCGTCACCTGCCGCGGTCGCTCGGCCGTCCGGGACCTTCCCGGGCGAGTCGCTCTCACTGACCTGCTAGGCCTGCGTCGCGGTCTGGTGACGCCCTACCTCCTGCGTGCCGGAGTGCGGCCCCGGAGGACCCACGCCGGCGAGGCGTCGTCGGACTTTTCATTCCTCGGGTCGGGCCCGAATGAATGAGCAGTCGTCTCGGAGTATCGCATACACCCTGTCGACAGACCGATATCCGGACATCAACAAGGCTCAGGGAAGCACGGCTTCTTTCATCTGGCGCGACTTGTAGACATTCACGATCAGAACGCCGTCGAGCCACTCGGTGAGCCGCTCGGCCTCGACCGCCAACGCCTTCCGCCCGGCATCGCCGATGTCGTGGCGGACGATCGGCTGCACCCGGCCGTCCTCGGCCTGCGCCCACGCCCCCACGATCCGGCCGTCCCACCAGGCGGTGTTGCCGGCGTTGCCGTTGGAGTCGAAGAGGTACGCCACATCCTCCGCGTCCAGATAGAACCCGCGTTCCTTCCAGCCCATGACGGTGGGGTCGAGAGTGGGCAACAGCGCGGCCCACGGCTCGACCTCGGGCTCGGGCGAGGTGGCGATCGGATCCTCCGGGAGCACCCATCCGGTGCCTCCGCCCTCGAGCCCGACCTGCACGGCCCCGACCGCGGCGAGCGCGGCGCGTGTCGCCGACTTCGTGGAGCCGAGCCACCAGACCAGGTCGGTCTCGGTGCCCGGACCGAAGGTCCCCAGCCAGCTGCGTACGAGGGTTGCGTACCCCTCCGCGGCAGGAGACGGAGCGGGCATCTCACCCAACCACGTCTCCGCCAGAGTCCAGGTCGGCTTGTTCAGCCGCCAGTGGCCGATGTTGTTCGCCCGCATCAGTCGCCCCTGCGCGGCGAGAGTGCCGATCACCCAGCGCCCGATCGCGAACTCGCCACCCCACTTCTTGTCCGGCGCTCCCATCCGGAACCGGAGGTCGAGCTCCGGCACCAGCTCACGCAGCTGCGCCGTCGTCCGCGGCACTCCGTCTGCGAGCGCCGCCAGGGTCGCCGCGTACGCCTTCTCGATCCAGCCGTCCTGGTCCGCCTCGATGCCACCCGCGGTCAGCCACTTGTGGAGGTTCTTCTCCTCCTGAGCCGCCACCCGGGCCGAGGCGCTGCCCCAGGCCGCCGGGACCAGGTCACGCGGAAAGGCGAAGAGCGTACGCCGCATCGCCAGCTGCTTGACCAGCGACCGCTCCTCGTAGAGCGCCCGCTCGACGTCCTCGACCCGGAGGTCGTGCACCCGCGCGTGCAGCGCGAGGTGGACCGTGGCCGCCTCGGTCGCGTGCCAGGCGGTCATCGCCTGCGTCGCGGCGGCCACGTCGGCGTACCTGAGGGCGGGGGCGAGCCCGTGCCGGCGGGCCAGCCTCGCCCGGCGTTCGCGGTCGGTGACCGTTCTCATCGGCACAGCTCTCGTCGGCACAGCCTCATCGAAGGCAGGTTAGTGGAGCGGGTCGGCGATCGTGCCGGATTCCTCGTCGAAGACGCCCTGGGTGAGCCGGGTCAGCAGCGGGAGCCCGCCGTGCTCGGGGCCGACCTTCAGCCCGCCGATGCGTTCCAGGCCGGTGACCACGTCGTCGGGACGTACGGCCGGGGTGCCGTGCTTGAGCAGGAGCTCCAGCCGCGATCCGCCCTCTCGCGGCGCTGCGGCGAGGCGTACGACCGCGGCCCGGGCGTCGAACTCACGCAGTCCCTTCTTGGTCATCCGGGACACGATGACCTCCTCGGCACCGACGAACGCCTCGACCGCAGCGGCGGCGTCCTCCGGCGACGTCGGCAGGTCGATGATCCACTCGCTGCCGGTGAGCAGGTCGGCCAGCGCGCCCTTGGGCGAGCCGGCCGTGTCGACGACGTCGATCAGGTCGAGGCCGTCGGGCATGACCTCGTCCAGTGCAGCCTTCGTCGCGGCCGGGTCGACGACCTCGCGCAGCCCCAGCTCGACGTACTCGGCCTCGCTCGCCGCGCCCGTCGGCGCCGCGCCGGCGTAGGAGATCCGTGGGTGCGGGTTGAACCCCGACGAGTAGGCCACCGGGATCCGGGCCCTGGCGACCGCGCGCTCGAAGGCGCGACTGAAGTCGCGGTGGCTGGTGAACCGGAGCCGGCCGCGCTTGGCGTAGCGGATGCGGAGACGCTGGACCGGTGGGGCCTGCTGTTCGGGCTGTTGACGCACGGAGTCGATTATGGCTGCCCTGGGGCGCGATGACCCACACGGCGAACGGGCGGCCAACTGGCGGTAACGGTTTGCGGGCGAAAAATGGGAGACTCGCGCGGTGAGCCACCACAGAAGCAGGCAGTTCTCGGTACGCCTCAAAGAGCTGTTGCCGATCCTCGCTGTTGTCCTCACCGTCGGCGCGATCGCCGCCCTGACCGTTCTCGCGCCCCGGCTGGGCGACTCGAAGCAGGCCTCCGCCGATGCCTCCCCCTCACCGAGCGTCGAGCCGGTCGAGGCCAGCCCGTCGTCCGAGCCGGAGCCGCTGCCGAAGTTCAAGACGCTCGAGGCGCCGCCCGTGATCAACAGGATCCCGAAGAAGCCGAAGATCGACCCGTGCGCGGTCCCGCGCAACCTGACCGTGATGACCTTCAACATCAAGGGCGGCAAGGTCTCCCCGGGCGAGCTCGGCGGCATCGCTGGCGTGATCCGCGACGCCGGCGCCGACATCGTGCTCCTCCAGGAGGTCGACCAGAATCGCCGCCGGTCGGGCAACGTCGACCAGCCGGCGGTCATCGCCTCGCAGCTGGGGATGCAGTCCGTCTTCGGCGCCAACGCCTACATCACCGACCGCGGCGGCTACGGCACCGCTATCCTGTCCCGCTTCCCCATCGACGGCTACGACAACACCCACCTGCCCAACAGCGGCGGCAAGGAGCAGCGCGGACTGCTGCGGGCGAACATCATCGTCGAGGGCCAGCGGCTGGTCGTCTTCAACACCCACCTCGACCACACCTCGGACTCGCTCCGACAGGCGCAGATCGGTGCGGTGATGGCCAAGGTGAACGCCTACGACGGAGCCAAGCTGCTGGGCGGCGACCTCAACGCCGGTTCCGGCTCCGGGGTCCTGGGCACTGCGCTGGCCTCGTTGTCCGACGCCGGCGCCTCCCTCGGCGCCAGCCACGACGGTGGCGGCCGCGTCGACTACCTGCTGCCCAACTCCTGGCTCGCCGCCGGCGACGGTGACGTCGACCCCACCGGTCTGTCCGACCACCACGCCGTCACCATCGACTTCTCCATGCGCGGCGCCGCGGACTGCTGAGCCCGACCCGGGCCAGGTGTTGGCGTGAGAGACTTCCGGCCGTGATCGAGCTTCGTCCGGCGACAGTTGCCGACGTCCCAGCAATCCTCGAGCTGTGGGAGGTGGCGGCGGAGAACGACTCGCGTCCGGCTGACTCCTCGACCAAGGTGGCGTCGCTGATCGCACGCGACCCCGACGCCTGCACGGTCGCGGTGACCCCGGACGGCCGGGTCGTCGGCTCGCTGATCTCCGGCTGGGACGGCTGGCGCGCCCACCTCTATCGGCTGGCGGTCCACCCCGACGTACGCCGCCAGGGGCTTGCCCGCCGGCTCCTGGCCCACGCCGAGGACCGGCTCGTCGCCCTGGGCGCGAGCCGGGTCGACGCGATGGTCCTGGAGGGCAATGAGCTGGGGCAGTCGCTGTGGAAGGGCTCGGGCTACGAGTCTCAGGAGGACTGGCGCCGCTGGGTCCGCCCCGTCGGCTGAGGCCGCCGTCGAAGTAATCATTCGCGCGTCTGCACAGCCAGGTCTACCTTCGCCCAATGGATTTCGTGACCCCCGACGACCTTCCCGCCCCTGCCGGCTACAGCCACCTGGTGATCACCGATCCCGGCGCCAGACTGGTGGTGATCTCCGGGCAGGTGGGCGTCTCCGCCGACGGGGCCGTTGCCTACGGCTGGGAGGCCCAGACCCGGCAGACCTTCACCAACCTCGGCGTCGCACTGGCTGCGGCTGGCGCCACCTGGGCAGCCCTGGTCAAGCTGACCTACTTCGTCGTCTCCACCACGGACCTGCCGATGATCCGGCGCGTACGCGACGAGTTCGTCGACGTCGAGCATCCGCCCGCCAGCTCGTTGGTCCAGGTCTCCGGCCTCTTCCGCCCCGATGTGCTCATCGAGATCGAAGCGACCGCCGCGATCAGCTGAGCGGTCACCCAGATCGGGTACGCCGATCCATCCCGGGACGCCGGTCGGCCGAGCTACGGCCGCCACATTCCCGCAAGTGAGCGCTAATGGTCGCTGAAGTCACACCGATCGCTGCTATTTCGATGCACATGTGGAAAAGTGACAGTCCGGCTCGTGTCGTTCGGTTGTCCGATCGGCCGATACGAGGCAGGCGTCGCTCGCCAAGACCTACCGGAGTGACCGAGATGAGTTCTGAGATGGCCCCTGACGAGGAGTACGAGTTCTACGCCGACCCGGCCAACCAGGAGCCAGCCGGTCGTCCCCGCGGCCGCGAAGCGCGGCTCACCTCCCCGATTCCCGTACGCTTCCCCACCGACGGCCTCGCCGAGGCCAAGCGCCGCGCCGACGCCGATGACCGATCGGTCTCCTCCTGGATCCGACGCGCAGCCGAGCACGAGCTCGGTCGCTCCGCCTGAGGTGTTCAGTCCAGACCTTGACTGGACCGACGAGCTTGAGTCGATCCTCCCCGCAGCCCGCAGCCTGCAGCCCCGGCACCGTCATCCCGCGCTACGTCACGCAGGCTGACACCCGGATGTGCGGTTGGCTGGACGGCACGGCTCTCGTGGTCGCGGCCGGGTTGATGGTCAGCGACAGATCCGTTGAGATCGGCCACATCGCAACACGGCACGATCGACGACGGCAGGGCTACGCCGCTCGACTCATCCGATCAGTCGCGTCCGAGGTGGCGCCGCTCCCCCTGTTTGCCGAAACGGATGACGACGCCGTCGACTTCTATCGCCGGGTCGGATTCACCGTAACCGTCGTCGACTCTCCATGGCCGACGAACCGTTATCGCTGTGTGCTTGAATCGGACACGCAGCCTCGTGCACAGCCACCTTACTAAGAATGTCGGCGCCCCCGGCAACAATCGTCTCGTGAACACCGAGCAGCCGGATTTCGTTCTCCACGCGTGGGTTGATGAGTCGATCCATGTCGACGCCGGCTTCTATCTGTTAGCCGCAAGTATCGCCGATCCGCGGGAGTGCGACGCCCATCGCGATGCTGTGCGAGCCGCTGCACCCTCAGTACGCCGGCGGATTCATTGGCGCGAGGAAGAGCACAAGGATCGTCTCCGCATCGCGGAGGCTTTCAGCTATCTTGACGTGGCGCACACGATCGTCGTTGCCAGCCCGATCGATGCCAAGAAGCAGGAACGAGCCCGGCGTAAGTGCCTGGAACGTCTCCTTCACGAACTCGAAACCCTCGGCGTGACCCGCGCGAAGTTCGAGTCCCGCACCCAGCCACTCAATCGGCGCGACACCAGGATGGTTGATTCCATGCGTGGCGCCGGAGCGCTCACAGGCAAGCTGCGCGTCGAGTTCGAAGACCCGAATCTCGAGCCGATGCTCTGGATCCCCGATGCAGTCGCTGGCGCCGTCGGGGCAGACCGACTCGGCGTACCTGGATACCGTCAGGCGCTGTCAGTCGCCATCGACGCCATCGAGCTCGACCTCTAGCCAAAAGCGCGAAACCCGGGTCCCGTACTGCGGCGGTATCCCGGGTTCACTTCCCCACACCCCAGCGGGGGGAGGCTCAGCACTACCTTACACCTTCAGCCCTGACCGCCATACTGAGCGGGTTGGCCGCAGGTGAATCTGCGATCGGCCGGGCCGAACGATCACACCACGCTGAGCGGGAGCAGCTTCTGACCCGTGGGGCCGATCTGGATCTCGGTGTTGAGCTCCGGGCACACGCCACAGTCGTAACAAGGCGTCCAGCGGCAGTCCTCGACCTCGATGTCCTCGCCGTTGGCGACAGCGAGGGCGTCCTCCCAGTCGGCCCAGAGCCAGTCCTTGTCGAGACCGGAGTCGAGGTGGTCCCAGGGGAGGATCTCGTCGTACTCACGCTCGCGGGTGGTGTACCAGTCGAGGTCGACGCCGGTGCCTGCCAGGCCCTTCTCGGCGGCGGTCATCCAGCGGTCGTAGGAGAAGTGCTCGCTCCAGCCGTCGAAGCGGCCGCCGTCGCGCCAGACCTCCTCGATGATCCGGCCGACTCGGCGGTCGCCCCGCGAGAGCAGGCCCTCGACGATGCCGGGCTTGCCGTCGTGGTAGCGGAAACCGATCGCCCGGCCGAACTTCTTGTCGGAGCGGACCGTGTCGCGCAGCTTCTGCAGGCGCGAGTCGGTGGTCTCGTGGTCGAGCTGGGAGGCCCACTGGAAGGGGGTGTGCGGCTTGGGTACGAAGCCGCCGATCGAGACGGTGCAGCGGATGTCGTTGCGGCCCGACACCTCGCGGCCCTTCGCGATGACCTTCTTCGCCAGCTCGGCGATCTGGAGGACGTCCTCGTCGGTCTCGGTCGGGAGGCCGCACATGAAGTAGAGCTTCACCTGACGCCAGCCGTGGCTGTAGGCGGCACCGACGGTGCGGATCAGGTCCTCCTCGGTGACCATCTTGTTGATCACCTTGCGCATCCGCTCGGAGCCACCCTCGGGCGCGAAGGTCAGGCCGGAGCGACGGCCGTTGCGGGAGAACTCGTTGGCGAGGGTGATGTTGAAGGCGTCGACGCGCGTCGAGGGCAGCGAGAGCGAGACGTTGGTGCCCTCGTAGCGGTCGGCCAGGCCGGTCGCGACGTCACCGATCTCGGTGTGGTCGGCAGAGCTCAGCGAGAGCAGCCCGACCTCCTCGAAACCGGACTTCCGGATCCCGTTCTCGACCATGTCACCGATGGTGGTGATCGAGCGCTCGCGCACCGGTCGGGTGATCATCCCGGCCTGGCAGAAGCGGCAGCCGCGGGTGCAGCCTCGGAAGATCTCCACCGAGAACCGCTCGTGGACGGTCTCTGCTAGCGGCACCAAGGGATTGCGCGGGTAGGGCCAGGCGTCGAGGTCCATCAGGGTGTGCTTGCGCACCCGCCACGGGATGTCGGGGCGGTTGGGGACCACGGCCTCGATCTGGCCGTCGGCGGCGTAGTTCACGTCGTAGAACTTCGGGACGTAGACGGCCCCCGAGACGGCGAGTCGCCGCAGCACCTCGTCGCGGCCACCGGGGCGACCGTCCTGCTTCCACTCGCGCACGACCTCGGAGATCTTGAGGACGACCTCCTCACCGTCACCGAGCACGGCGGCGTCGAGGAAGTCGGCGATCGGCTCCGGGTTGAACGCGGCGTGGCCGCCGGCGAGAACGATCGGGTCGTCGTCGCCGCGGTCGACCGCGTGCAGCGGGATCTGCGCCAGCGACAGCGCGTTGAGCATGTTGGTGTAGCCGAGCTCGGTCGAGAACGAGAGCCCGAACAGGTCGAACGCCTTCACCGGACGGTGCGCGTCGACGGTGAACTGCGGGATCGGCCCCTGCTCGTCGCCCTCGCGCATGATCTTCTCGAGGTCCGGCCACACGGCGTAGGTGCGCTCCGCAGCGATCCAGTCACGCTCGTTGAGCACCTCGTAGAGGATCTGGACACCCTGGTTGGGCAGGCCGACCTCGTAGGCGTCGGGGTACATCAGCGCCCAACGGACATCGACGTCGTTCCACTCCTTGACGGTCGAGTTGAGCTCGCCGCCGACGTACTGGATCGGCTTGGAGACCAGCGCGAGGCGCGGCTCCAGCCGAGGGAACACGGATTCAGGAACGAGGTCGCTCTGGGCGACGGTCACGATGGGCACCTCAAAGCTCGGGAACGATCAACCCCAAGGGTACGCCGCCCCCTGACTCCCCCACCAAACCTCGCGTCGTCGGGTGATCTCCCCCGCCTCAGCAGGTAAGAATGTCGCCATGGCATTGCGAACGTGGGCAGAACAGTTCGCCGGAGGCGCCGTGCCGGAGGCGATGGCAGCGCTCAACGCGCGTCACCCCTGGAGTCACAACGACCACTTCCACAGCTGGATCCTGGCGAACCTTCCGGCCGGGCGACGCACCGCGCTGGACGTGGGCTGCGGCCAGGGCGGGCTGCTGGCCGCGCTGGCGTCGCGGTTCACCGCCGTCCACGGGACCGATCGCGACGGCGCCATGAGGGGCCGGGCCGCTACCCGTTGCGCCGGCCTGCCGAACGTCTTCATTCATGACGGCACCTGGATCGACGGGCCGGTCGACCTGGTCACGATGGTCGCGGTCCTGCATCATCTCGACGTCGCCGACGCCCTTGAGCGGGTGCGCAGCATCCTCGAACCCGGTGGACGGTTCCTGGCGATCGGGCTCGCCCCACCTCAGGACGTCACCGACCATCTGTGGGATCTCGCCTCGATCGTGACGAACCCGGCGATCGGCTACGTGAAGCATCCCTGGCCCAGTGTCGATGGGGCCTCGGGGCCGGTCGTCCCGGTCAAGGATCCGACGATGTCGTTCGCTGAGCTGCGGGAGATCCTCGCCGACGTCATGCCTGGCGCCGCCATCCGACACCGCCTCGGCTTCCGGCACACCATCGCCTGGACCAAGCCGTCGTAGCAGATGTAAATGAGGTGTGGGGCCGTCCCCTCCCGGACGGCCCCACCAGTCTCAGTTCAGAACAGTGTGGTGAGCAGCAGGTTCGGGGAACCGGTGCCCGGGTTGGTGACCAGGTCGGGGGTGGCCGCGCCGGTCAGGCCCGTGGCGACGTCGGCCGGGGTGGCCGAGGGGTTCGCCTCGAGGAAGAGCGCGGCCGCTCCGGCGACATGCGGGGTCGCCATCGACGTACCGGAGATGGTGTTGGTCGCACCGTCGTTCCAGGCCGAGGTGATGTCGACGCCGGGGGCGAAGAGGTCGAGGCACTCGCCGGTGTTGGAGAAGTCGGCGGTGGCGTCGCTGTCATCGGTGGCACCGACGGTGATCGCCTCGGGAACTGCTGCGGGCGAGGAACCGCAGGCGTCGGCGCTCTCGTTGCCGGCAGCGACGGCGTAGGTGACGCCGTCTGCGATCGAGGCCTGGACGGCCGCGTCGAGAGCGGGGTCGTTGCCGCCTCCGAGCGACATGTTGGCGACGGCCGGGCCGTCGGTGTGGTTCTCGGTGACCCACTCGATGCCCGCGACGACGCCCTCGGTGGTGCCGGAGCCCTGGTCGTCGAGGACGCGGACCGGAACGATCGTGGCCTCCTTGGCCACGCCGTAGGTGGTCCCGGCGACGGTGCCCGCGACGTGCGTGCCGTGGCCGTTGCCGTCGGCCGGGTCGGTGTCCCCGTCGATCGCGTCGAAGCCCTCACCGATCCGGCCGCTGAACTCCGAGTGGTCGGTCGCGACACCGGTGTCGATGATGTAGGCGGTCACGCCCGCACCGGTCTGCTCGTAGTGGTAGTTCTTGTCGAGCGGCAGCGCTGCCTGGTCGATCCGGTCGAGGCCCCAGGTCGGGTCGGCCTGGTCACCCTGGGTGGTGTAGCGGTGGTTGGCCTGCACGTAGGCGACGTCCGGGTTGTCGCGGACCTCGGCGAGCGCGTCCTTGTCGAGCGAGGCCGAGAAGCCGTTGAACGCGGTGTTGAAGACCTCTCGTACGTCGCCGCCGGCCTCGCGGGCGTCGCCTCGGACCGACTTGGCCTCGGACTTCGCCACGTCGCTGCGGCCCTGCTTCTTCATCACGACGATGTACTGACCCTCGATTGCGGTCGAGGCGTTCGCGCCGCGCAGTGGTGCCGGACCGTCCGCGGCGCCGGCCGGGCCGGTGAAGGCGATCGCCGAGGCTGCTGCTCCCACAGCTACGGCGGTGACGACTGCCGGCGCCTTGAAGGCCCGGTTCTTGATGGTTCGGTTCACGAACTGACTCCCGTCATCGTGCGGCCCGATCGGGCCACAACCATTCATTGCACCGGACTTGGGAACCCCCTGTAGGTGGTCCCACGTGCAGCCCTCACACGCGCCGGCTGAACGCCCTGCGCCCTCCCTACGGCCGCAACCCGAAGCGTTCGGGCAACCACGTAACCACGTTACGTAGTGCCCGTAACGACCCAACTCTTCGCATTGCAGCAACGTGCAGGCAGCGAAGGTGAACACCTGTAAACAGCGTGGAAACAGGGCATAAAAGCGTGCCCAAAACCAGCACTCCGGGCCGCCCGCGTTACGCGAGCGACCCGGCTGAGCCGATGACGGAACTGTTCAGATCAGGCGATCGAGGTGTCGTCGATCAGGAAGCTGGTCCCGAGCGAGGAGTCCTCGGTGCCGGTGAACGTCAGCGTGACGGTGCTACCTGCGTAGGCCCCGAGGGAGAACGACTTCAATGTGTACGAGGAGGTCTCGTTCAGGTTGGAGTAGGTCGCCAGGGTCGTCGAGCCGATCTTGACGGTCAGCTTGTCGTACGCCGTCGTCGTGGTGGTCTCGCTGGAGATCACCCGAAGGTAGAACGACAGCGTCTTACCCGTTGCGGGCAGCGTCACCGACTGCGAGAGCGTGTCGGTGCGGGTGGAGCCATAGCCGTTCAGCCATGCCTTGTAGGAGCCCGATCGCGCCGGGGCATCGGTCGAGTTGTCGATGACGCCCGAGGAGGTGCTCCAGCCGGTCGCACCCGACTCGAAGCCCGGGTTGGCCAGCAGGTTGCCGGTGGGCGGCGGGTCCGTCGGGTCGGTGCCACCGCTCCACAGCGAGTAGAGGAGGCGGTTGGGCGAACCGGTGCCGGGCGAGGTGACCACGCCGGTCGTGGCGTTGGAGACGATCGCCGAGGCTACGGACGAAGCAGACGCCGACGGGTTCGCCTGCAGGTAGAGCGCAGCCACGCCGGCGACGTGCGGGGTCGCCATCGACGTACCGGAGATCGTGTTGGTCGCGGTGTTGGAGGTGTGCCAGGCCGAGGTGATCGACGAGCCCGGAGCGAACAGGTCGAGGCACGAGCCGATGTTGGAGAAGCTGGAGCGGGCGTCGCTGTTGGTCGTCGACCCGACGGTCAGCGCCGCAGCGACCCGGGACGGCGACCCGTTGCAGGCGTTCGCCCCGGAGTCGTTGCCCGCTGCCACGGCATAGGTGACGCCGTCTGCGATCGAGCTCGAGACCGCGGAGTCGAGGGTCGTGGAGACCCCACCACCGAGCGACATGTTGGCGACGGCGGGACCGGAGGTGTGGTTGGAGGTCACCCAGTTCACCCCCGCGATCACGCCGGCGGTCGTGCCGGATCCGGCGGCGTCGAGCACGCGGACGGGAACGAGCGTGACGCCCTTGGCGACTCCGTAGGTCGACCCGCCGACGGTGCCGGCCACGTGCGTGCCGTGGCCGTTCTCGTCCTCGGTGCTGGAGCCGATGGCGGTGTAGCCCGAGGTCACCCGACCGCCGAAGTCGGCGTGCCCGGAGCGGATGCCGGTGTCGAGGATGTACGCCTTCACCCCAGAGCCGGTGTAGTCGTAGTGGTAGTTCGAGTTCAGCGGCAGGTTGCGCTGGTCGATGCGGTTGAGGCCCCAGGTGGGGTTGGCCTGGTCACCGCTGGTCTTCACGACCTGGTTGGCCTCGACATAGTCGACGTCGGGGTCGTTGCGGAGCGCGTCGAGCGCGTCGGCGTCGAGCGTGGCGGAGAAGCCGGTGATCGCCTTGTCGTAGGCGTACTTCACCGAGCCGCCCTTCTTCTTGGCGAGCGCACGGGCGTCGGCCGCGTTGGCCTTCGCGTCCGCACCCTTGCCCTTCATCACCACGATGTAGGAGTTGTCGATGACGGTCGACTTCTCGGCACCGATCAGCGGTGCCGGGCTGTCGGCGGCGGCCGGGCCGGACATGGCCAGGATGGTGGTAGCCGCACCGACGGCGGTCACCGTCGCGGCAGCCAGCGCGCAGAGGCGCTGGGTTCTGTGGGGTCGGTTCATGATCTTGCTGCTCCCGTCGTCAAGCAGCCTCGGGTTGAGGCTGCAAGGGGTCACACGGATGCCCTGTAGGGCAACCGGGAGGGAACGTAATCGAGTTTAATTTCGATGGAACGCGGCATCTTTTCGCACTGCAGCAACCTGCAGGCGATCACGCGAGCGGAGGTCCTGAAGTGGTCCGGACCGGTCCAGACCGGTGCGCCGCGAGCGGCCCGAGATGCCGAGCAGCAGACCCACCGCCAGCAGGGTCGCGATCATCGAGGATCCGCCGTAGGAGAGGAACGGCAGCGGCACCCCGGTGACGGGCATGATGCCCAGGCACATCCCGATGTTCTGGAAGCTCTGGATGCCGAGCCAGCACACGATCCCAGCGGCGGCCACCCGTCCGAACAGGTCGTCGGTGCGCGCCGCGATCCGCAGCCCGCGCCACAGCACGACTCCGATCAGCCCGATCACCAGCAGCGAGCCGACCAGCCCGAGCTCCTCCCCCACGACCGTGAAGATGAAGTCGGTCTGCTGCTCGGGGACGAAGCCCGCACGGACCTGCGATCCCTGGAACAGACCCTGCCCGAAGATGCCGCCGTCCCCGATCGCGATCCGCGCCTGCTGCACGTTGTAGCCGGCCCCCCTCGGGTCCAGCGACGGATCGGTGAACGCCATGAACCGGTTGATCTGGTATTGCTTCAGCACCCCGGCCGCGACCACGGTCGTGGCCCCCGATGCGCCGATCAACGCCAGCAGTGCCAGCCACCGTCGCGGTGTCCCCGCCGCCGCGAGGACGCAGAAGACCGTCACGCCGAGCACCAGGGTCGTGCCGAGGTCCGGCTGGAGCAGGACCAGTGCGATCGGCACCGCAGCGACCAGGATCATCGCCACCACGTCACCCAGCGACACCCGTGCCTGCCAGCGACCCTCGCTGCGCTCGGCGAGCACCAGAGCCATCGCGATGACCACGGCCAGCTTGGCCAGCTCCGAGGGCTGGACCTGGACCGGTCCGAGCACCACCCACGACTTAGAGCCGTTGATCGTGGAGCCCATCACGAGCACCAGCACGAGCCCGACCACCGCACCCAGGTAGACCACGGGCGTCAGCAGGCGGACCCAACGATGGTTGATGGCGACCACGCCCACCATCAGCACCAGTCCGGCGGCCACGTTGATCATCTGCTTGCGCATGTAGGCGGTCGTGTCGCCGCCGGTGATCGCGTCGCGGTGGATGGTTGCGGACCAGACCAGCAGCACCGACAGCGACACCAGGAGCAGCACCGCGCCGAGGAGGACCAGGTCGATGCGGCGTACGAAGGCCATCACGTCGTTCTTCATGCTCGTGCGTTCACCTCGTCCCTAGTCTTTCGGCGCGACGATCGAGCCGTCGGTGCCGAACACCGGAAGGTTCCGTGGCGGGTCGATGCCCTTGATCGCGGCCTTGTCGGGCCGGACCTCGGCACCGCCCTCCTCGACTCCGTAGAGCGTCTCCCACAGCTTGCGTACGGAATCGCCGACCGAGCCCGAGCCGGTGCCGCCCTGGGAGATCGTCATGATGACGACGTACTTCTTGTTGTACGTCGCGACCCAGCCGGTCGTCTGCTTGCCGGTGACCTCCGCGGTGCCGGTCTTGCCGCGCACCTTCACCTCGTCGAGCGGGAACCCGCCGAACTTCCAGGCCAGGGAGCCCGACTGGGGCGTGCCGAGCAGCGCCTCGTTGACGTAGTCGATGCTCTTGGCCGACATCTTGACCTTGCCGGCGACCTTCGGGTCGATCTTCTCGACCACGGTGCCGTCACCGCTGACGACCGCCTTCCCGATCCGGGGCTCGTAGAGAGTGCCGCCGTTGGCCAGCGAGGCGTAGGCGCGGGCGAGCTGGATCGGGGTGACCATGGTGTCGCCCTGGCCGATGGAGAAGTTCACCGCGTCGCCGGTGCGATAGTAGTTGCCCTCGATGCAGAACTCGTGGGCGAACAGCTGCAGGAACTGGGACGGAGCGTTCTTCTTCTCGTCCATCCGGCAGTAGTAGCCCTTCATGGCCTGGTAGTATTCGGCCTTCCACTTCCGGTCCGCGATCCGGCCCGTCGACTCCCCCGGCAGGTCGATGCCAGTGCGCTTGCCGAAGCCAAAGGCCTTGGCGGTCTCCACCAGCGGGTCCTTGGCGTTCACGTCGGCGGGGTTGGAACCGTACTTCTGCCAGTAGTGGACCCCGACCTGGTAGAAGAACGTGTTGCAGGAGACCTGGAGCGCCTTGGCGAAGTCGATGAACCCGTAGGCGCCCGACTCGTAGTTCTTGAACACCCGGTTGCCCACCTGGAGCCCGCTGGAGCAGTTGAGCAGGGTGTCGCGGCTGTAGCCGTTGTTGAGCGCGCCAACGGTCATGAACGGCTTCCATGTCGACCCGGGGGCGAACTGGCCCTGCGTCGCCCGGGGCAGCAGCGGGTAGCCGGCCTTCTCGGAGTAGAGCCGGTCGAGCTGCTTCTGGGTGATCCCGCCGACCCACTCCTCGGGGTCGTACGTCGGCTGGTTGGCCATCGCGACCAGTCGGCCGGTCTGCGCCTCCATGACCACGACCGAGCCGGAGTCGGCCTCGAAGTTGCGGCCAGAGATCTTGTCGAAGGTGTTGCGGGCGGTCTCGATCGACTCGGCGAGCAGCTTCTCGGCGCGGCCCTGCACCTTGGCATCGATGCTGGTCACCAGGGTGTCACCGGGCTGGGAGGCGACCGAGTCGCCACGACCGATCTCACGCCCGAGCGAGTCGACCGTGACCGTGTCGTAGCCGGGCATCCCGCGCAGCCACTGGTCGTACTGCTTCTCGACACCGGAGCGGCCCACCATCGAGGTGATGTTGAGCGACTCGTCGCCGCGCTTCTTCGCGTCCTTGTTCTCGTCCTCTGTGATCGGGGAGAGATAGCCGAGGACGCCGGCGGCGTTGATGCCGTGAGGGCTCGGGTAGGAGCGCAGAGTCTGCTTCTCGGCGACCACCCCGGGGAAGTCCTCCGGCTGCTCGAGGATGCGCAGCGCGGTCGACTCGGAGACGTCGGTGGCGATCGGCACCGGCTGGTAGCGGGTGCCGGACCAGTTGGCGATCGCGTCGTTCTGCTTCTTCGGGGACACGTCGACGGCCTTGGCCACGCGCGCCATCAGCGTCTTGCGGTCCTCCTCCTCGAGCCCGTCGAGCACGCCCTGGTCGAGACTGACCACCCAGGCCGAGCGGTTCGTCACCATCGGCCGGCCCTGGGCGTCGACGATGATGCCGCGCACCGGCTGTCGAACGACCTCACGCTTCGACTGGGAGGCCGCGGCTGCCTGGTAGGCGTCACCGTGCCGCACCTGGAGGTAGAAGAGCCTGACCCCGAGGGTGGCCAGCAGCGAGAAGACGAGTGCCTGGATCACGATCAGCCGTAGTCGGCTGACCTGCGCGGTAGGCAGCCGTGCCCTCCGTGACCTGCCCAGTGCCATGTCAGTCCCCCTTACCGATCAACCACAGCAGCATCGGGATCAGAAGCGGCGCCAGCAGAAGGTCGTAGCCGACGCTGATCAGCACGGTCGGCAGCAGCGTCGTCGGTGCCTCGCCGAGGATCAGGCCGCTGACCGCGAAGATGCTGACCCCGATGAACGAACAGGCGGCGACCGTAACCATCACGGTCAGCGCGTTGGGGCCTCCGGGGCCGTTGTGGGCCGTGCTGTTCTCGCGTACGCGGCCGGCGACGTAGCCCACGATCAGGAGCGCGAGCGCCCACCGACCCGCAGTGTGATCGGCCGGCGGCGCCAGATCCAGGAGTACGCCCGCCGCGAACCCGGCCACCAGGCCGGCCTGGCCACCGCGGGCGAGCGCGACCGCGACCACGACCAGGAGGGCCAGGTCGGGGGTGATGCCGCGGATGGCGAAGGCAGGCGCCACGCTCAACTGAAGCACGACGGCGATCACGACCAGCAGCCCGATCAGCACGTTGCGCAGCACCGGGGCGGCCCCCGAGCCCCGCGCCTCCATCTCGCTCATCGCAGCTCTCCTTCCGGAGTGACCACGGCGCGGTCGCTCACGGTGTCGTTGGGCACGACCACACCGACGACGTCGAGCGAACCGAAGTCGACGTACGGCTTGATCCGCACCGTCCGCGAGGAGTCCCGCACGCTCTCGAAGGTGTCGGTCACCTCACCGATCGGCAGCCCCGAGACGTACGGAGCGGCCCGGCCGTCACCCCAGGTGATGACCGTCTCGCCCTTGAGCGGGGCGGCGGTCTGGTCGACGAGGTCGAGGGTCAGCAGCCCGGCGTCGGAGCGGCCGGCGACCACCCCGGAGCCCCGGACCATGCCGACCTGGCCCGACTTCTTGCCGGCGCTGTCGGCGCCGCCGACGCGGCCGCCGACGACGGAGGCGGCATCGACGATCAGCAGGACCGTGGCCGAGGTCTTCGTCACCCGCAGCACCCGGCCGACGAGACCGTCCCCGGTCACGACCGACATGTCGGACCTGATCCCGGCGGCGCTGCCGGCGTCGATGGTGACGGTGCGGTTGAAGGTCTGCGCGGGACCGAAGGCGGTGACCCTCGCCGGGACGAGGGCGTAGCCGAGGTCGTCGGCGGCACGGGTGATCGACTCGTACTCGGCGAGCTTCGCCCGGCCGTAGTCGTTGACCTCGACCTGGCGGCGCAGCGTCGAGTTCTCGGCCTCGAGCTTCGTGAGCCGGTCACGCAGGTCGTCGCGGGTGTCGAACCATTCCGGGACGCCGGTGAACGGGCGGGCGACCATCGCCGCGCCGGTCTCCAGCGGGGAGAGCACCTCGCCGACCGCGGTGCGGGCCGGCTCCAGGACGGGGGTCTGGTCGAGCGTGGCCAGGGTTGCGCAGCACAGCACGAGCACGATCAGCCAGGAGCGCTTCGGGCCACCGCCACCGGCGCTCGTCTCGAGGCTGCCGCGGCGGTTGAGCCTCTCCCGCGGCGTACGGACCATGGGTTTGGGACCCTTGCGTTGTTCCAGCCCCTTGCGAAGACGCTCGCTGGGGCGGGGGCTCAGCAACGACACGTCACCATCTCCTGTTCTCGTTCACCAGGACGGGGCGGAGCACGTCGTAGTCCTCGACGCAGCGGCCGGCGCCCATCGCGACCGAGGTCAGCGGAGACTCCGCGATGTGCACGGGCATTCCGGTCTCGTGGCGCAGCCGCTCGTCGAGCCCGCGGAGGAGGGCGCCGCCGCCGGTGAGCACGATGCCGCGGTCCATGATGTCGCCGGCCAGCTCAGGAGGCGTCTGGTCGAGCGTGGAGCGGACCGCGTCGAAGATGTCGTGCAACGGCTCCTCGATCGCCTTGCGCACCTCGGCGCTGGAGACGCTCACGGTGCGGGGCAGGCCGCTGACCAGGTCCCTACCCCTGATCTCGGCCTCCGGCTCGTTGGGCAGCGGCCAGACCGACCCGAGGGTCATCTTGACCTCTTCGGCGGTGCGCTCGCCGAGGAGCAGGGCGTGCTCCTTCTTCAGCCAGGTCATGATCGCGTTGTCGAGCTGGTGGCCAGCCGTCCTGATGGACTGCGAGGTGACGATGCCGCCGAGGCTGATCACCGCGACCTCGGTCGTGCCGCCGCCGATGTCGACGACCATGTTGCCGGTCGGCAGGTGCACCGGGAGGCCGGCGCCGATCGCGGCCGCCATCGGCTCCTCGATGATGTTCACCATCCGGGCGCCGGACTGGTAGCCGGCCTCCTTCACCGCGCGGATCTCGACGGCGGTGATCCCGGAGGGGACGCAGATGACCATCCGCGGCTTGGCGAAGTAGCGGCGCCGGTGGACCTGCTGGATGAAGTAGCGGAGCATCTGCTCGGTGGCCTCGAAGTCGGCGATCACGCCGTCCTTGAGCGGCCGCAGCGCGACGATGTCGTCGGGCGTACGCCCCAGCATCTTCTTGGCCTCATGGCCGACGGCGACCATCTCGCCGGTGTTCTTGTTGAGCGCGACCACGCTCGGCTCATCGACGAGCACACCCTTGCCGCGGACATAGACGAGGGTGTTCGCGGTGCCGAGGTCCACCGCCATGTCGCGTCCAATGATGCTCGCCATACGTCCTCGCGTTCCCGGGGCGCCGCGTCGGGGTTCCGTGGTGCAGGATGCGGGCCTGCCGACGAGGCTACGAAGGTCCGAGCCTCAAACCGGAGAGGCTCGCCGAAAGCGCAACGATACGGGGTCCATCCACGCCGCCGAACCAGGGGATGCCTGTGTTCACCTGGTGTTGCGGAACGGCTCACGCGCACCTTCTCGACCACAAATGAAAGATCGCGCCGGTAGCTACCGGCGCGATCTCAGGGTCAAGCGATCCGCGCCTCGCGCGGTCACTTCCTCGGTCGTCTCAGACGCTGAACCAGAGCTTGATCTCACGGTCGGCCGACTCGGGCGAGTCGGAGCCGTGGACGAGGTTCTCGCGGTTGGAGAGCGAGAAGTCGCCGCGAATGGTCCCGGGCGCGGCCTTGCGGCCGTCGGTGGCGCCGTTGAGCGCGCGGACGACCTCGATCGCCTCGTCGCCCTCGAGCACGGCCGCAACGAGCGGGCCGGAGGTGACGAAGTCCCGCAGTGGCGGGTACCACGGCTGCTCGACGTGCTCGGCGTAGTGCTCGTCGGCCATGCCCGCGTCGATGGTGCGGTGCTCCAGTTTCACGATCGAGAGGCCCTTGGCCTCGTAGCGGGACAGGATCTCCCCCACCAGGCCCCGGCGGACGGCGTCGGGCTTCAGGATCACGAACGTGCGCTGCGTCATGGGTCGAGGGTATCGGGGCAGGCCCGTCCCGGCACGTTCGGGCCGGGTCGTCGAGCCGTCGATGAGATTGTCGGTGGCGTACGGCAGGATGGCGCCCCGTGACAGCAACTCCATCAGCTCCGACGCTCGCAGACTCGATGGCCGCGATCCCGGCCCGCATCGCCGAAGATCTCGGGGTGCGCCCGGCGCAGGTGACCGCCGCGGTCGCCCTGCTCGACGAGGGTTCGACGGTGCCGTTCATCGCGCGCTACCGCAAGGAGGTGACCGGCGGCCTCGACGACGCCCAGCTGCGTACGTTGGAGGAGCGGCTCGGCTATCTGCGCGACCTGGAGGAGCGGCGTGCCGCCGTCCTGGCCGAGATCGCGAAGCAGGACAAGCTCACCCCCGAGCTGCAGGCCTCGATCCTCGCCGCCGACACCAAGGCCCGGCTGGAGGACATCTACCTGCCGTTCAAGCCGAAGCGGCGCACCAAGGCGATGATCGCCCGCGAGAACGGGCTCGAGCCGCTGGCCGACGGGCTGCTGGGCGACCCTTCCTTGGATCCGGTGGTGGTGGCTGAGGGCTTCCTCGGCGAGAACGTCCCCGACGTGAAGGCCGCGCTCGACGGCGCCCGTGCGATCCTGGTCGAGCGGTTCGGCGAGGACGCCGACCTGATCGGCACGCTGCGGGAGCGGATGTGGACCACCGGCCGGCTGGTCACCCGCGTCCGGGAAGGTCGCGAGAACGACCCGGCGGCGGCGAAGTTCTCCGACTACTTCGAGTTCTCCGAGTCGTACGCGTCGCTGCCGTCGCACCGCACGCTGGCCGTTCTCCGTGCGGAGAAGGAGGAGGTGCTCGACGTCACCCTGTCCCCCTACGCCGAGGAGCCGGAGGCGGGCGAGGTGACCGACTACGAGCGCTCGATCGCTGCTCGTTTCGGGATCGTCGACTCCGGGCGTCCGGCAGACAAGTGGCTGGCCGAGACGGTGCGGTGGGCGTGGCGTACGCGGATCCTGTTCCGCCTCGAGCTCGACATGCGCACCCGGATCCGCACCGCGGCCGAGGAGGGCGCGATCTCGGTCTTCGCCTCGAACCTGCGGGATCTGCTGCTGGCCGCGCCGGCCGGCACGCGGGCCACGATGGGTCTGGACCCGGGCATCCGGACCGGTGTGAAGGTGGCCGTCGTGGACGCGACCGGGAAGGTGGTCGACACCTCGACGGTCTACCCGCACGAGCCGCGGCGCGACTGGGACGGATCGCTGTCGACGTTGGCGAAGCTGTGCGCGAAGCACAAGGTGGACCTGATCGCGATCGGCAACGGCACCGCCTCGCGCGAGACCGACAAGCTCGCCGCCGACCTGCTCAAGCTGCTGCCGGACCTGAAGATGACCAAGGTGATGGTCTCCGAGGCAGGCGCCTCGGTCTACTCAGCCTCCGCCTATGCGTCGGCCGAGCTCCCGGACCTCGATGTGTCGATCCGTGGCGCGGTCTCGATCGCCCGCCGGCTGCAGGACCCGCTGGCCGAGCTGGTGAAGATCGAGCCGAAGTCGATCGGCGTCGGTCAGTATCAGCACGACCTTCCGGAGTACGGGCTGTCGAAGTCGCTGGACGCGGTCGTCGAGGACTGTGTGAACGGAGTCGGTGTCGACCTCAACACCGCCTCGGCGCCGCTGCTGCGCCGGGTCTCCGGCATCACCGAGTCGCTCGCCTCGGCGATCGTCGCGCACCGCGACACCAACGGCCCCTTCCGGACCCGTCGGGAGCTCACCAAGGTGGCGCGGCTCGGGCCGAAGGCGTTCGAGCAGGCGGCCGGGTTCCTTCGGATCCGCGGCGGCGACGACCCGCTCGACATGTCCGGCGTGCACCCGGAGGCCTATCCGGTGGTCAACCGCATCCTCGACAAGGCGTCGGCGGACATCGGGTCGCTGATCGGCAACACCGCAGCCCTGAAGTCGCTGAAGCCGTCGGAGTTCGTCGATGACACGTTCGGCCTGCCGACGGTCACCGACATCCTCGCCGAGCTCGAGAAGCCCGGCCGCGACCCGCGCCCGGAGTTCAAGACAGCGACCTTCGACGACTCGGTCCACGCCGTCTCCGACCTGCGACCGGGCATGGTGCTGGAGGGCACGGTCACCAACGTCGCCGCCTTCGGTGCCTTCGTCGACATCGGTGTCCACCAGGACGGTCTGGTCCACATCTCCGCGATGTCGGACAAGTTCGTCGAGGACCCCCGCGACGTGGTCCGCTCCGGTGACGTGGTCCGGGTGAAGGTGATGGAGGTCGACGAGTCCCGCAAGCGGATCTCGCTCACGCTCCGCCTCTCCGACGACGCTCCGGCGGGTGCTCCCGCCAAGGGCGAGTCTGACGGACGTTCGGGTCGGCCCGGCGGTGGCCATCGCGGCCAGGGCAAGGGCAAGGGCGGATCCACGAGTGGCGGCAACGGGGGCGGCAACGGGGGCGGCAAGGGCGGCGGACGCCCCGGCGGCAACCGTGGGGGCCAGGGCGGCGGGCGTGGCTCGTCCGCCCCTGCCAACAGCGCCATGGCCGACGCTCTGCGGCGCGCCGGGCTCAGCTGAGCCCGGCGCACGTTCACCGAGTTACCTCAGTGGAGTGGCGCTTCCTTCGTCGAACTCCGCGAAGGAAGCGCCACTGACCGGGTTACCTCGGTGAACATTCCGCGGCAGCGCCCAACCCGCGACCCGGCGCGACCCTCTCCAGCACCAGGGCCGGCTACGCCGACGTCCGTCCACCGAGCTACCTCGGTCCAGTGGCACCTCCTTCGTGGAACTCCACGAAGGAGGTGCCCACCGACCGAGTTACCTCGGTGAACATTCCGCGGCAGCGCCCAACCCCGTGGCGCGGCGTACGACATCCTCCGGGGGTGCCCCCTGCGCGTCCTCGGCCGTCACCGGGGCGTCGGCGACGCGGTGGATCGGGATCACGCCCGCCCAGATGCCGGCCTCGATGTCCTCCGGGTCGTCGACGGGACCCTCGGCTCGCGCCTTCATCGACGCCTCCGCGAGCGGGAGGGCGAGGACGGCGGTGGCGGCGAGCTCCTTGCGGGTGGCCGGCCTCAGCGTCGCCCAGCGCCCGGGGATCATCTGGTCGACGACCAGCGCCAGGGCGTGCTCACGCTCGTCGGGCTCCTCCACCAGGCGCGGGCGGCCGATGACGACGGCCGAGCGGTAGTTCATCGAGTGGTGGAACCCGCTGCGCGCGGCGACCAGGCCGTCGAGCTCGGTGATCGTGACGCACACGTCGCGCTCCAGCGCCTTCGCGAGCCAGCCGGCAGCCACCGAGCCGTGCAGATAGAGCGAGCCACCGGCGTCCGGGCCGTCGAGGTCGAAGCCGTACGCGGTGGGCAGCACCACCGGGTGGGCGTCCTCGCCCGATCCGACGGTGACGCCGAGGTGGGCGACGAGCGCGTCGCCGAGGAAGGCGTGCAGGCGCTCGCGGTCGGGGACGGCGCGGTTCTTGCCTCGGCTGATCTGGGTGCGTGGGGTGGGTGACAACGTCGTGCTCATGGCACCATCCTCGGAGAGAAGTGGCCTGCACGCACAGGCCAATTCCGACCGAATCTGACAGGCCATTCGAACGATGCTCCCCGTGACTCTCGATCGCACCTCCAGCGAGCCGCTACCCGCCCAGCTCGCCGAGCAGGTCCGCTCCCTGGTTCTGTCCGGCACCCTCAGGACCGGCGACCGGGTCCCGTCGAGCCGCGCGCTCGCCACCGACCTGGGCGTCTCGCGGGCGGTGATCGAGCAGGCCTACGACCAGCTCGCCGCCGAAGGGTGGCTCGAGGCACGCCGCGGGTCCGGGACGTACGTCACCACGACCCGTGCCGCCGCGGCCGCACCGCAGGTGACCACTCGACCGACGCGCGTGACGTCTCGGGCGACGCGCGTGACGTCTCGGGCGACGCCAGTGACGCCTCGGCGCTTCCCGCGGTCACTCCCTCGCCTGGATACGGGCACGCCGTTCTTCGACCCGCGGCTGGAGCCGGGATGGCGGCGGGCGTGGCGAGAGGTCTCGGTCGCCGCGCCTCCCCGCGGGTACGACGACCCGCTGGGTCTGCCGGAGCTGCGCGAGGCGCTGGCGGCGCGGCTCGGACGCACCCGCGGCATGGACCTCCACCCGGACGAGATCATCGTGACCGCGGGCACCACCGACGGGCTTCGCGCCGTCCTTCCCGAGCTGCGCCCGGGCCCGGTCGCGGTGGAGGATCCCGGCTACCGGGCCGCCGCCGAGACGGTGCTCACCTACGGACGCGAGGTCATCGACCTGCCTGCCGTGGAGACGGTCGGCGACCTGGGTGATGCGGTGGCTGCGTACGTCACCCCGGCCCACCAGCACCCCCTGGGACGGGTCATGCCTGCCGCCGACCGGCTGGCGCTGATCGCGGCGGCTCGGAAGGCGGACGCGGTCGTGATCGAGGACGACTACGACTCGGAGTTCCGCTACGACGTCGCTCCTGTGCCCACGATGGCCACGCTAGATCGTGACCGCGTGGTCTATCTCGGCACCGCGGCGAAGTCGGTCGTCCCGACCCTTCGCCTCGGCTGGCTGGTCGCACCACCCGATCTGCACGAGCTGATCCTGCACCGTCGCACGATCACCCACGCCGGGGCGGCCTGGCCCTCGCAGCGCGCTCTGCTCACCCTGCTCCGCGACGGCTGGCTGGACCGGGCGGTTCGCTCGGCCCGACGCGTCTACGCCGAGCGTGCCCCGCGCGTTGCCGAGGCGATGAGCCCCTACGCCACGCTCGCCGGCCCGCTGGCCGGCATGTACTCCACGTGGTTGCTGCCCGAGCCGGACGCTGTCCGGGCCCGCGCCGCGGCGAGAGCCGCCGGCTTCGAGATCAATCTGCTCTCCACCTACGCCCGGACCAGCGGGCTGACCGGCCTGGTGGTCGGCTTCGGCGGGATCAGCGACACCGAGCTGGACCAGGCGCTCGCGGCCGTCACCGGGGCGCTCGGGCGCTAGCGGCCCGGCCCGTCCTCCTCGATCAGGTCGAAGAGGTTCTCCAGGCTGTCCGGGTCGTCCTCGCCGCCACCGACGGCCCACCCGCTGCTGGTACGCCGCAGCTGCGCGCCGACGAGCCGACACGACTCTCCGGCCTTGTGCGCGTAGTGAGCCGTCCGGGTCCGTGGCCGCCGCAGCACCAGGGCGTTCCCGCACGCCGGGCACAGCGCCCAGTCGACCGCCGCCTCGTCCGTCGCCATCTGCAGCTCGTCGCGCTCGTCCACGTCCGCAAACCTACCTGGGCTCGGCGTCTTCCCCGGTCGATTCCTCGGTCGATTCGTGGGCGAGGATCTGGTCGAACGCCTCGAAGGCGGCAGCGCGCTCGCGCTCGATCTTTCGGCCGAGGAAGTCGGCCATGCCCCACAGGAACGCGAAGATCACGCCGACGACGAACATGATGGAGATCAGGAAGCCCATCCCGATCGCGACGACCTGCAGCGCCCAGCCGAGCCAGTAGGCCCACGGGCGACGCAGGAGACCGGCCACGATGATGCAGGCCACGAAGAAGCCGAGGCCCAGCGGGAGCGCCAGCCAGGCGGGCACCCCGCCGATCGAGATCATCACCGGCGCGGCCAGCGCGACCGCGAGCCCTTCCATCGACACGATCGCGGCGCACATCCCGCGCCGCGGCGACTTCTCCCGTTCAGTCGTCATCTGCGTCGGCCTCCAGATACGCCTCCAGCTCCGGGTCCGAGGTCGGCACGACCCGAGCGGTCGCGGCCGAGACACCGGACGAGCTGCGCGTCCCGAGCAACGTACGCGCCTCCCCCGCGGTCACCACGGAGCCGGTCACGAGCACCGCACCCTCGGAGATCGAGCCGCCGGCGGAGGACTCCGACAGGCCCATCGCCGCGTCGATGGCGTCGGCGAGGCGGGGCACCACCGATACCCGCTCCTCGCCGTAGAGCTCGACGGCGATCTTGGCGAGCTCGACCGCGGGAAGGGCTCGCTCGGTGGAGTTCTGGGTGACGACGAGATGCTCGAGCACCGGTTCGAAGGCCGCGAGCAGACCCTCGACGTCCTTGTCCGCCATCACGCCGATGACACCTACGACACCGGAGAAGGAGAACGAGTCCTCGAGGGCGGCGACGGTCGCCTCGGCACCGGCCGGGTTGTGGGCGGCGTCGAGCAGGATCGTCGGGGACGATCGCACGATCTCAAGCCGTCCCGGCGAGTCGACCTTGGCGAAGGCGTCGCGCACGAGCTCGTCCCCGAGCACGGTCTCGCCCAGGAACGCCTCGACCGCGGCCAGCGCCGCTGCCGCGTTCTGTGCCTGGTGGGCGCCGTAGAGCGGCAGGAAGAGATCCTCGTACGTCCCGTGCAGCCCGCGCAGCGTGATGATCTGCCCGCCCACGGCCGGCGTCCGGGACACGACCGCGAAGTCGGTGCCCTCCCAGAGCAGCCGGGCGCCGACCTCGGCGGCGTGCTGGTCCAGCACGGCAGCGACATCGACGCCCTGTTCGGCGATCACCGCGACGCCTCCGGGCTTGATGATCCCGGCCTTCTCCCGGGCGATCGCGACCGGTGTCTCACCGAGGTACTTCGCGTGGTCGATCGAGATCGGGGTCACGACCGCCACATCGGCGTCGGCCACGTTCGTGGCGTCCCAGCCGCCGCCCAGCCCGACCTCGACGACGGCGACGTCGACCGGAGCCTCGGCGAACTTCGCGTACGCCATCCCGACCGTCGTCTCGAAGAAGGAGAGCGGGTGCGGCTGGTCGTCGTCGACCAGGCTCAGGTAGTGGGCGACGTCGTTGAACGCGGCGACGAAGTCGTCGTCCGACAGCGGCTCGCCATCGATCGAGATCCGCTCGTTGATCCGCTCCACGTGCGGCGAGGTGAACCTCCCCACCCGCAGGTCCAGGGACCGCAGCAGCGTGTCGATCATCCGAGAGGTGGAGGTCTTGCCGTTGGTGCCGGTCAGCTGGATGATCCGGAAGGCGTCCTGCGGATCACCGAGGATCTCGAGCAGGGCACGGATCCGGTCCAGGGAGGGCTCGAGGCGGGTCTCGGGCCAGCGCGACTGCAGCGCTTCCCAGACCTCCTCGATCGTGGCCGCCAGGCGCGGTGCGGGAGTCTCACTCATCGGGGTCGAGTCTAGGCTCTGCACGCCTCCCCGCGAATTGCCAGACCCGCTACCCTCCCACTGATCTCGGACTGATCCCCCCCATCCCCCACAAGGTCCACCATTCATGCGTACGCTCCGGACTGCTCTCGCGGTCTCGCTCCTGACGGGTGCCTATCTGCTGGCTGCCGTCGTCCTCGTCGGCCAACAGGTGCTCCCACGGCGCCGCGCCAGGACCGCGGCCGACCCCGGTGGACTGGTGCTCACCGAGCAGGATCAGCCGGCGCTGTGGGCGGACGTCCGCCAGCTGGCTGCGACGGCCGGGACCCGCGCCCCCGACGAGATCCGCCTGGTGGCAGACGCCAACGCCGCGGTCAGCGACGAGACCAGCATCCTCGGGCTCCGTTCGGGCACCCGGCGCATGTTCCTCGGCGTACCTCTCCTCCAGGGGCTCTCCCGCAACCAGCTGCACGTGGTTCTCGCCCACGAGCTGGGTCACCACAGCACCACCCGCTCCCGGCTCGGCGCCCTCGTGCACCGCAGCCGCCTGGCGATCGCGGAGGTCGCCGCCGGCCTCACCAGCCCGTTGACGAAACGGCCCTTCCGGACGTACGCCCGGATCTTCTTCGCCCTCACCCGCCCGCTCGCACACGCCCATGAGCTGGACGCCGACCGGGTCAGCGCGCAGGTCGCCGGTCCGCAGACCGCCGGGGTCACCCTGCGTACGCTCCCCGCACTCGACGCCGCCTGGCGCATCTACCTGGAGCAGTACGTCGAGGCGGGCGCCCATTACGGGCTGCGGCCCACGCGCTTCTTCGACAGCTTCACCCACCTGATGAGCGACCCCGAACGGCTCGAGGAGCTCGCCAGGATCAGTGCGGCGCCCGCCGAGACGACGGCGTCGGCTTACGACTCCCACCCGCCCCTCGCGGAGCGGATCGAGCGACTGGAGTCGATGGCCTCCACGGACGAGACGGACAGGTCCGGAAACGCCGCGAGCATCCTGCGCTACCCGCAGCAGACCTTCCTCGCGCTCGAGGACAAGACGTTCGCGGGCTCGGGGCTGACCGCAGCACCGATGACCGAGATCGTGGCCGTCGCCGGTGCCCGTGCCGCGACGATCGATGCCGAGATCCTCCTCAATGCGATGCGGGAGAACCAGATCGTGCCGGCCACCGCCCGGGGCGCACTCGACCTGATCGCCTCCGGCAACCTTGACACCCTGCTCGGCCTGGTCGAGGTCGAGTCCACCACCGCCGATGAGGCCGGCGACACGGCAGGCGAGACGCGACGCCGGACCATCGCCCGCCTCCTCGGAGCCGCCATCGCCCACGAGCTGGTCGGCGAGGACAAGGCCCGCTACGAGCTCAGCTGGGCGGGCCCGTGGCGACTGATCGACATCGCCGGCCAGGAGGTCGACGCCGAGAGCCTCGCCTACGAGGCCCTCGACTCCCCCGGCTACGCCGCCGCGCTGCGCGCCTGGGTGCACCAGCTCGACGCGCAGGTCGACACCGAGACGCAGGAGCGCGCCTCGTCCGACACGCAGACCCCGGCGCCGCCCGACGGCTTCATCGGCGCCCTGGCACCGATCTCCGGCGACGGCTTCCGTACGCTCCTGGTGACCGACACCGGCCTGATGATGCTCAAGCCCTCAGGCTCCGACCGCCTCGCCACCGGCCTGGCCTCGGTCACCTCCGGCTCGCCCGGCAGGAAGCTGATCCAGCGCGCCCTGGACAGGTCCCCCGCCGAGCTCGCCGCTGCCTCGAACACCGCCTACATCCCCTGGAACCAGATCCGCGCCCTCCACCTCAAGCAGAGCAGCAGCGGCCGCCGCTCCGCCGACATCACCACCGCCACCGGCATCGGCTGGTCCCTGCACTGGACCGACGCCGCCGAGGTCGAGGGTCACATCTGGCCGGCCGTCGACCACTACCTCGGCCGCCGCTTCACCGTCGACTGACCCGCCGAGTCGGCAGGTCAGGGGACGATCGTGTGGTTGGCCATGTCGACGACGGGGCGGTAGCCGATCTTGGCGTAGACGTGGTTGGAGACGGGGTTGTCGACGTCGGTGAACAGGCACAGCCGGGTGCCGTCGGCGCCGAGGAGACGTGAGGCCGCGGCGGTCACCGCGGTGCCGTAGCCGTGGCCCCGCTGCTCCTTCGGCGTGTAGACCGGCGCGATCCGGACCACGCCGTGCGCCGGCAGGGTCGCGCCGCACAGGGACACGATCTCGCCGTCGACCTCCCACAGCAGCAGGAACTCCTCGATCCGGCGGCGCACCTCGTCCTCGCCGACAGCGGCGTGCTCATGGGCGTAGGCCTTGTTCGTGGACTGTTCCCGGGCGGCGCGCCCGAAGTCGGCCAGCCATGCGCGGCACAGCTCGAGATCGTCGTACGTCGCCGGGCGGGCGCGCCCAGGAACGCCCGCCGGCATCACCAGCGTCCCGAGCTCGTGCAGACGCGACGCCATCGCCACGCTCACCCGCCCGCCGGTGAGCCGGACCGTCTCCTCGGCCACCGTCCGTGCCGCAGGAAGCGCGCCGTTGGACCCACCGGCGTACTCGCCGCGCTCGTGCAGCCGACGGGCCAGGTCCACCGCCGCCGCCTCCGGCATCGGGCAGACGTAGAGCGGGTACGGCTCGAAGTCGGCCGTCCGCATCGCCGCCCCCACGACGTGGTCACCCTCCCGAGCGATCGCGAACCAGCGATAGGGCCCGCCCTGCTCGACCCGGGTCGCCTTCTCGGCGTTGGTGGCGAGCACGTTGGCGACCATCGGCTCCCTGGCGAGGTAGTCCTCCGCGACGGCGAGGAACTCGGCTGGATCGGTGAAGAACTCGATGGTGCCCACGCACCGAAGCATGGCGAGTGCGCAACGCCGTTCTCAACCGGTTTCGCGCCAGGAACCGCGCGCCCATAGGATTTGGTCCCATGACTGAGACCACGCCCACGCAGACCGCACCGGAGACGACTACGCCCGCTGAGCAGCGCGTAGTCGCCGTACCGGACAAGCCGGTCCTGGAGGGCCTGGAGGCCAAGTGGGCCGAGCGCTGGAAGGACGACAAGACGTACGCCTTCGACCGCACCCAGCCGCGCGAGAACGTCTACTCGATCGACACCCCGCCGCCGACCGTCTCCGGCAGCCTGCACGTCGGCCACGTCTTCTCCTACACCCACCCCGACCTGATCGCCCGCTTCCAGCGGATGAACGGCAAGTCGGTCTTCTACCCGATCGGCTGGGACGACAACGGCCTGCCGACCGAGCGCCGCGTCCAGAACTACTTCGGCGTCCGCTGCGACCCGAGCCTGCCGTACGACCCGGACTTCACCCCGCCGGAGAAGCCGGACCCGAAGCGCCAGATCTCGATCAGCCGGCCGAACTTCGTCGAGCTGTGCAACCAGCTGGTCGTCGAGGACGAGAAGGTCTTCGAGGACCTGTGGCGCACCCTGGGTCTCTCCTTCGACTGGGACCAGCAGTACACGACCATCGGCAAGGCCTCCCAGACCGCCTCCCAGAAGGCGTTCCTGCGCAACCTCGCCCGCGGTGAGGCCTACCTGCAGGAGGCGCCGACCCTGTGGGACGTCACCTTCCAGACCGCCGTCGCCCAAGCCGAGCTCGAGGCGAAGGACTACCCCGGCTTCTTCCACCGCGTCGCCTTCCACCGGGTCTCGACAGGCTCGACCACCGCGGTCGACCCGGTCCACATCGAGACCACCCGCCCCGAGCTGATCCCCAGCGTCGTCGCACTGATCGCGCACCCCGACGACGACCGCTACAAGGACCTGTTCGGCAGCACCGTCACCAGCCCGATCTTCGGCGTCGAGATCCCCGTCCTGGCCCACGAGGCGGCGGAGATGGACAAGGGCGCCGGCATCGCGATGTGCTGCACCTGGGGCGACCTCACCGACGTCCAGTGGTGGCGTGAGCTCAACCTTCCCGCCCGCGCCCTGATCGGCCGCGACGGCCGCTTCTCCCGCGAGACCCCGGAGTGGATCACCACCGAGGCCGGGATCGCTGCGTACGAGGACCTGAAGGGCAAGACCGTCCACTCGGCCCGCGAGGCCGTGGTCGCGATGATCCGCGAGTCCGGCGACCTCGTCGGCGAGCCGAAGAAGACCCAGCGGATGGCCAACTTCTACGAGCGTGGCGACAAGCCGCTGGAGATCGTCGCCAGCCGGCAGTGGTACATCACCAACGGCGGCCGCAACCCCGAGCTGCGCGAGCGTCTGCTGGCCCGTGGCGGCGAGCTGACCTGGCTGCCCGAGCACATGCGCCACCGCTACGACAACTGGGTCGGCGGCCTCAACGGCGACTGGCTGATCTCCCGCCAGCGCTTCTTCGGCATCCCGTTCCCGGTCTGGTACGCGCTCGACGCCGAGGGCAACCCCGACTACGACAAGCCGCTGCTGCCGAGCGAGGACCAGCTCCCGATCGACCCCTCGACGGACGTCCCGACCGGCTACGAGGAGGCGCAGCGCGGCAAGCCCGGCGGCTTCCAGGGCGACCCGGACGTCATGGACACCTGGGCGACCTCCTCGCTGACCCCGCAGATCGCGGGCGGCTGGGAGGCCGACCCCGACCTGTTCAGCCGGGTCTACCCGATGGACCTGTGCACCCAGAGCCACGAGATCATCCGCACCTGGCTCTTCGGCCGCATCGTCCGCGCCCACCTCGAGGACGGCACCGTCCCGTGGAGCCACGCGATGATCGCCGGCTGGATCCTCGACCCCGACCGCAAGAAGATGTCGAAGTCGAAGGGCAACGTCGTCGTCCCGACCGAGATCCTGGAGAAGTTCGGCGCCGACGCGGTCCGTTGGCGTGCCGCGCTGACCCGTCCCGGCATGGACTCGCCGTTCGACGAGACCCAGATGAAGGTCGGTCGCCGGCTGGCGATGAAGATCCTCAACGCCTCCAAGTTCGTCCTCGGCAACGTCGGAGCGACCACGATCAACCCGGTCGCGATCACCCAGCCGGTCGACTGCGCTCTGATGGCCCGCCTCAAGGAGACGATCACCAAGGCGACCGACGCCTTCACGGCCTACGACTACGCAGGCGCGCTGGAGGCCTCGGAGAAGTTCTTCTGGGAGTTCTGCGACGACTACCTCGAGCTGGTCAAGGAGCGTGCCTACGACGAGGACGGCGGCCTCGCCACCGAGTCCGCCCGCGCGACCCTGGCCACGGCGCTCCACGTCCAGCTGCGCCTGCTGGCCCCCTTCCTGCCGTACGTCACCGAGGAAGTCTGGTCGTGGTGGCAGACGGGTTCGATCCACACCTCCGCATGGCCGCGTGAGCTCGAGCTCGGCACCGCTGCCGCAGCAGACCCGGCGGCGCTCGACGCCGTCGCGGCGACCCTGACCGGAATCCGGGGCGCGAAGTCGACCGCGAAGGTGAAGATGCGGCACCCGCTGGCCAAGGCCGAGGTCACCGGGCCCGCGAAGCTGGTCAAGGATGCCGAGGCTGCCGCTGCTGACCTCAAGCGGGTCGGCAACATCGTCGGCGACCTGTTCTTCACCGTCGACGAGAACGCCACGGACATCTCCGTGACCGCAGAGCTGGCCGAGGTGCCCGAGCAGGCCTGAGAGACGCAGTCCCGAAACGGAGCAGGCCCCGGACCGCGTTGCGGTCCGGGGCCTGCTTCGTCCCTCACTCCGGCCCAGCGTCCGGGGGGATTCGCTCGGCCGGTCACTCTGGCGTGGTGCTGGTCGCCGTCGGAGTGATCCCTACTGCACCGAACTCTCGGCGCAAGTCTTGTCGTGCTTGCTGCCGTCCTTCGGCTCCTGCTCCGGCTCCGGTGCCTCCGTCGTCCCAGCGTTGGACTGTTCGGTGTCAGACGGCACATCAGAATCGGTGGCGGCCTCGGGGTCGGCTGCGGGCGACGACCCTACCGGGGTCTTCGGCTCAACGCACGCCTCGCCGCATTCCGGCGTGGCCCGCGGGTCGGGTGCCTCGCTCGCTCCCGGCAGGTCCTCGACGTCCTCGGCGATCGCGGCGGTGAGCTCGCAGGCGTCCTCGATGACCTGCTCGGCCTCGGACTCGTGCTCGTCGGGCGCCGGCTCAGGCTCCTTCACGTCCTTGGCCGGCTCGTCCTTCTTCCGGTCCTCCTCGGGCACCTCCACAGGAAGCTCCTCGACCGGGACGCCGGCACCAGCCGCGATCAGCTGGCGCAGGAACATCGGCACAGCCTTGTCGACCGGTCTGGCGTCCTCCTCGGAGACGAACGGCCACAGCAGCGGCGCCATGATGCCCGGGATCGGCCCCACGGACGGCACCAACATCGGCGGCTGGTCCTCGCCGTCGTCCTCACCAGGGTCGGTCGGCTCGGCCGGCGTCTCCGGGGCGGGCGCGTCCGGCTGCTCAGCGGGTGGCGGGGGCGATGCCTTGTCCGGCTTCTCCTCCGCCTGCTCCGCGGGCTCGGCGGCGTCGTCGTGGTCGTTGCCCGGCTTCACCTTCGGCTCGGCGCTGGGAATCGTCGACACCCCAGAGACGCCGGGGCTCGGCGCCGGGGGGACCACAGTGAACTCGGCCTGGCCGGAGAGCGTACGAGGCACTCGATGCAACGAGGAGTCGTCCGGGCCGAGGGTCTGGACGATGACGAGTAGGCCGATGAGCACGACGGCGGCATAGGCCATCACCGGGCCCCTCTGGAACCTCACGCGCCCACTTCCCTACCGAGTGCCGGAGCTGGAAAGGTACAGATGATCATCAGTGCGTATTGTGTCCGACCGTCCGGGCCGAAACCGACCCGGACGGCGAAAATGACCCAAAAGGGCTACGCCGCCTAGGCGGACTTCTTCTTCGTCTCCTTCTCACGAGGCACGAGCGTCGGCATCTCGCCGTCGTCGACCACCTCGCGGGTGACGATCACCTTGCCGACGTCGCCACGGGAGGGCACGTCGTACATCACGTAGAGGAGGACCTCTTCGATGATCGCCCGCAGGCCACGGGCGCCGGTGCCCCGCTCGAGGGCCTTGTCGGCGATGGCGGTGATCGCGTCCTCGGTGAACTCGAGCTCGACGCCGTCGAGGTCGAAGAGCTTCTGGTACTGCTTGACCAGGGCGTTGCGCGGCTCGGTCAGGATCTGCACCAGCGCGGCCTGGTCGAGCTTCTCGACGCTCGCGATCAGCGGCAGCCGGCCGATGAACTCCGGGATCAGCCCGAACTTGGTGAGGTCCTCGGGACGCACCAGCTTGAGGAGGTCCTCGGACTCCTTCTCGGCCTTGCCACGCACCTCGGCGGTGAAGCCGAGGGTCTTCTTGCCGACCCGCTGCTCGATGATGTGCTCCAGACCGGCGAAGGCTCCGCCCACCACGAAGAGGATGTTGGTGGTGTCGATCTGAATGAACTCCTGGTGCGGGTGCTTGCGGCCACCCTGTGGCGGCACCGAGGCGGTGGTGCCCTCGATGATCTTCAGCAGCGCCTGCTGCACGCCCTCACCGGAGACGTCGCGCGTGATCGAGGGGTTCTCCGCCTTGCGGGCGACCTTGTCGATCTCGTCGATGTAGATGATGCCGGTCTCGGCCTTCTTGACGTCGTAGTCGGCGGCCTGGATCAGCTTGAGGAGGATGTTCTCGACGTCCTCACCGACGTATCCGGCCTCGGTCAACGCGGTGGCGTCCGCGATCGCGAACGGGACGTTGAGCATCCGCGCCAGCGTCTGCGCCAGATAGGTCTTTCCGCAGCCGGTCGGGCCGATCACCAAGATGTTGGACTTGGCGACCTCGACCTGCTCCTCCTTGGCGTGCTTGCCGGGGCCCTGCGGGCCTCCGGGCTGCAGGCCGGCCTGGACGCGCTTGTAGTGGTTGTAGACGGCCACGGCGAGCGACTTCTTCGCCTGCTCCTGACCGATGACGTAGGAGTTGAGGAAGTCGAAGATCTCCTTCGGCTTGGGGAGATCGGCGATCTCCACCTCGGAGCCCTCGTTGAGCTCCTCCTCGATGATCTCGTTGCAGAGGTCGATGCACTCGTCGCAGATGTAGACGCCGGGACCCGCGATGAGCTTCTTGACCTGCTTCTGGCTCTTCCCGCAGAAGGAGCACTTCAGCAGGTCACCTCCGTCGCCGATGCGTGCCACGAGTGGCCTTCCTTCCCCGACTTGTGCTGCTAGGTCCGAATAGTTACTGACGGTACCCCGCGCCGCGCGCTCGATGTGGGAGCGGCGCGGGGCCCGATGGTCAAACGAGCGCCGGCGTCTTGAGCGACTCGAGCACCGAGTCGATCAGGCCGTACTCCACCGCTTGCGCGGCGGTGAGGATCTTGTCGCGCTCGATGTCGTGGCTGACCTCGTCCATCGACTTGCCGCTGTGGTCGGCGATCATCTTCTCCAGCAGCTCACGCATCCGGAGGATCTCGTTGGCCTGGATCTCGATGTCGGAGGTCTGGCCGAAGGTGCCCTCGGTGTAGGGCTGGTGGATCAGGATGCGGCTGTTGGGTAGCGCCATCCGCTTGCCGTGCGCACCAGCGCCGAGCAGGATCGCGGCGGCCGAGGCGGCCTGGCCGATGCAGACGGTCTGCACGTCCGGCTTGATGAACTGCATCGTGTCGTAGATCGCGGTGCAGGCCGTGAACGAGCCACCGGGGCTGTTGATGTAGATCGAGATGTCCTGGTCCGGGTTCATCGACTGCAGGCAGAGCAGCTGGGCGATGACCGCGTTCGCGACATCGTCGCTGATCGGGGTGCCCAGGTAGATGATCCGGTCCTCGAAGAGCTTGGCGTAGGGGTCGATCCGGCGGACGCCGTACGACGTACGCTCCTCCCACTGCGGGATGTAGTAGTTCATGTCCTCAGTCCTTCTTGTGGGCGGGGCGGCCTTCGTCGGAGGCTTCCTTGGCACTCCTGATGACCTGGTCGACCAGGCCGTAGTCGAGTGCTTCGGCGGCGGTGAACCAGCGGTCGCGGTCGGCGTCCGTGGTGACCTGCTCGACGCTCTGGCCGGTGTGGTCGCTGATCAGCTCGAGCAGCACCTTCTTGATGTGCAGCGACTGCTGGGCCTGGATCTTGATGTCGGAGGCCGAGCCACCCATGCCCGAGGAGGGCTGGTGCATCATGATCCGCGCGTGCGGCAGCGCGTAGCGCTTGCCCTTCGCGCCGGCGCACAGCAGGAACTGGCCCATCGAGGCGGCCAGGCCCATGCCGACGGTGGCTACGTCGTTGGGGATGTAGTGCATCGTGTCGTAGATGGCCATCCCGGCATCCACCGAGCCACCGGGCGAGTTGATGTGAAGGAAGATGTCGGCCTCGGGGTCCTCCGCGGAGAGCAGCAGGAGCTGCGCGCAGATCGCATTGGCGTTCTGGTCGCGGACCTCGGAGCCGAGGAAGACGATGCGCTCCCGCAGCAGTCGGTTGTAGATGTTGTCGTCGAGAAGGCTCAGACCGCCGCCGTTGCCGCCCAGGCTCGGGGAGAGCCCTGGGGCACCGGCATGAGCGTCAGCCGCGCTGGAGTCGATGTTCACAGGATCGACACTAGCCGCCGAAGCCAGTTGTTCCACGGCTGGTGTGCCGTTGTTCGCCGACGGCAGAACTGTGCTGTCGGCGATCGCCGCCGTCAGGCGAGCCAGCGCAGCAGGGCGTCGTGCACCGCCGGGTGGTTCGACAGCGGCGTCTCGGCGGTCGAGAGCGAGAAGCGCTCTGCGGTCGGGAAGAGGTCACGCACCCGACGTGACCGCAGCGGTGCCTTGTGTCGCCACCACAGCACCTCTCCGAAGAGGCGCCCGACCCGATTGGGTCGTGAGGTCGCCTTGTCGGTGACCAGCAGGTAGTCCACATCGGGCCGCGGCGGCAGCATCGCCTCGTCCGGCCCGACCACCGCGATCCCGGCGAGATGCTCGTCGATCTGCTTGCCGACCCCGCGTGAGATCGGCGCGGAGGTGACAGCATAAGGAGTCGTGCCCAGGGCGATCAGCTCGGAGACGTACGCCGTCCACGGCCGGATTCCGGGAGTGGCCACCCCGAGCGCGTTGCGAGCGATCAGTCCACCACCGGCGTACCCGACCAGGACGATCCGCGGCGAGCCGTCGGCGTCGACGTGCGGCTCCGCCGCCAAGGCATCCACGCACTCCTGGATACGGCTGCTGAGCGCGACCGCGGCGGATACCGACGTGGTGCCGGCCGACACGTGCAGGTGCAGCGGCAGCCAGCCGAGCAGACCGGCGAGCCGGTCGGCGTACGTCGCACCGGTCGACTGCGACCCTTCGTCCCACACGGTCTCGTCCTTGCCCGTCGGCGGGACCAGGACCAGGACTCGGGGGCTCCCGGTGTGCTGGTGCGCGGCGGCCCACTCCTGCGGGCTGACCACGCGACCGTCGTGGAGCACTGCGACGGCAGGCGCGGACTCGGTGCCGGCCACACCGCGGACGATCGGTGTCGCGAGCGCGAACGGTGCCACGAACGGACGCCGCGCGAAGGCCGTGATGCGCCAGGCGAACCTCGCCAGACCGACGAGGCCAGCCACCGTGCCCTGACCACGGGCGAGCTCACGGTCGAGCCTCTCGTCGGCTTCGGGATCCACCGGGGCGTCCTCGACGTTGAGGACCACGGCGCGGACGGTCTCGGGGCTGGAGCTCACGCTGGAAGCGTAGGGCCTGAGCTCGACCGGAAGGCTCACCTGTGCCGCTCACCAGGCAGGTCTGTGTCTCAGATCACACCTTCTTGTCCGTGTTCAGTACGTTTGCGTTCACTCGCGCGTATGGTGTCTGTGATGCTGTTGTTACGGATGTTGCGTGACGATGGCGGTCTTCCCGGCTACCGTCGGATGGGAAGGGGGTGTCGGTCCGGTGAGCGAGGAGAACGAGTCGCAGTGCCCGTCGTGCGGTGACCCACTGACGCCCGGGGCCGTCTACTGCATCTCCTGCGGCGCCCCGCTGCTGGCTCCCCCTGAGCAGCACCGCCCGCTCTTCGTGGACGAGGTCCGCGGCGAGACAGCCGTCCCCCGCGGCACGCGCGGCTTCTTCTTCGACGACGCTCCTCAGCCGCCGCCGGCCCGCAGCAAGGGCCGCACCGCTCCGATCCTGGTCACGATCGCAGTGCTCGTGCTCGTGGCCGGCGTGCTCGGGTTCATCTTCGGCAAGGACGGGATCGGCCCGGCCCGGCCCGAAGCGGACCCGTCGACCGGCCCCGCCGCGAGCGAGCCCACGACCACGCTCTCGGTGAATCCGGACGCGCCCCCGGAGAACCAGCTGCTCCGCATATCTCGCCTCGACACCGAGTCCGCCAGCAAGCTCATCGGCACCTGGATCCCGCAGCTCGCGGCCGTCGGCGCCGGCGAGGGTGGCGACGCCGACTGGCACAAGGCGCTGAACCGCTATCAGGAGATCAAGTCCGACCACCCCGACGTGCTGCTCCTCGACACCGGCGAGTGGCCCAGCTCGTACGCGAAGTCGGGGATGTACGCCGTCGTCGTGCCCTATCCCAGCGACACCTCCGGTCCCGCCTTGGAGTGGTGCGTGGAGCAGGGACTGTCCCGGACACACTGCGCCGCCAAGCACCTCGAGGTCTCGGGCGACCCGACGGACAACTACGACGCTCAGTAGATGACGCTCACTAGATCCGCTCGACGTCGAAAACGAAACCGCCCCTGCCCGGATCGGGCAGGGGCGGCGTACGTCTGATGATCAGGCGTCGGCCTTCTCGGTGGCCTCGTCGCCATCGACGACCTCGTCGGTCGCCTCGGCCTCGGGCTCGGGCTCGCCGATGGTGCCGTCAGGGCGGAGGTTCTTCAGCTCGACGTGGTTGCCGGACTGGTCGGTGACCGTGGCGGCCTCGACCAGCTGGGCGAGCGCCTTGCCGCGCAGGATCTCCTGGACCAGCTCGGGCACGTGGTTGTGCTCGAGCATGTGGTTGACGAACTCCTGCGGGTCCTGACCGGACTGCTGCGCACGGCGCATCATGTGCTCGGTCAGCTCCTGCTGCTCGACCCCGATCTCCTTCTCCTTGGCGATCTGGTCGAGGATCAGCTGGGCCGCGACAGCGTCGCGAACGCGGCGCTCGAGGTCAGCCTCGAACTCCTCGATCGTCTGCTCCTCGTCCTCGAGGTACTTCTCGAAGGTGAGGCCAGCGAAGCCGAGCTGCTGCTCGATGCCCTCACGGCGCGCGTTGAGCTCGTCGGCGACGATGGTCTCCGGGAGCGGGATCTCGACCTTGGCCAGGAGCGCCTCGAGGACGGCGTCACGGGCGGCAGCGGCCTGCTCGAGGCGCTTGCCGTTGCCGAGGCGGGCGCGAACGTCCTCCTCGAGCTCCTTGACGGTGTCGAACTCGCTGGCGAGCTGGGCGAACTCGTCGTCGTACTCCGGGAGCTCCTGCTCCTGCACCTGGTTGACGGTGACGTTGACGTCGACCTCCTGGCCGACCAGCTCACCGCCCACGAGGGTGCTCTTGAAGTCAGCGGACTCGCCGGCCGACAGACCGGTGATGGCCTCGTCGAGGCCGTCGAGCATGCCGCCCTTGCCGACCTGGTAGCTCATCCCGACAGCCTCGGCGCCGTCGACGTCCTCGCCGTCCTTGGTGGCCTTCAGGTCGATGACCACGAAGTCACCGTCGGCGGCGGGGCGCTCGATGTCCTTGAGGGTGCCGAAGCGCTCGCGCATCGCCTGGATCTGCTCCTCGACGTCAGCGTCGGTGAGCTCGATGTCGTCGACCTCGGCCTCGATGCCCTCGTAGTCGGGCAGCGTGATCTCCGGCTTGATGTCGACCTCGGCGGTGAACTCCAGCGTCTCGTTGTCCTCGAGCTTGGTGACCTCGATCTCGGGCTGCGCGAGCGGCTCGAGCGAGTTCTCCTGGAGGGCCTCGAAGTACATCTGCGGGAGGGCGTTGTTGACCGCCTCGGAGAGCACCGCACCGCGGCCGACCTGCTTGTCGATCACCTGGGGCGGGACCTTGCCACGGCGGAAGCCGGGGACGTTGATCTGCTTGGCGATCTGCTTGTACGCCGCGTCGAGGCTCGGCTTGAGCTCCTCGAAGGGCACCTCGACGGTCAGCTTGGCCCGGGTCGGGCTCAACGTCTCGACGGCGCTCTTCACAGGGTGTCTCCTGTCGTTTGTTTCTGAGAATGATGTCGCGTGCAGGGCTTTGAAATTACGGGAGAGATGTCGGGGCGACAGGACTCGAACCTGCGGTCTCCTGCTCCCAAAGCAGGCGCGCTAGCCACTACGCTACGCCCCGTCAAGGGCCCCTCCCCAATCAGCGGGAATGGCTCTTGGAGCGGATGACGGGAATCGAACCCGCGTAATCAGTTTGGAAGACTGAGGCTCTACCATTGAGCTACATCCGCGTACGCGAGAGCCGATGCCCTCGTGCGACCTGCGAAATCCTGCCATAGATCTGGCTCACACCTGTAACCGGCTCCCCTGCTGGCGATGATTCGCCTCCGTTCAGTGCCGGTCTCACCGCCGTCTACCGACCGCGACGAGCGCGCGATCGTCGGTGCTGGCGCTCAGTCCCTCGAGCAGCCGGCGCGCTCCGCCACCGCGTCCGGTGACGGCGAGATGGTCGGCGGTGGCGACCAGGTTGCTGATCCCGTGCTCGAGGTCGATCCCCCGAGCCTCCACGACTCCGTCGGTGTAGAGCATCACCATGTCACCCACGCCGAGCGAGCCCGCGGACGCGTCGAAGTCCACGTCGTCCATGAGTCCCAGCACCGGGCCGGCGCTCTCGGACTCCTCCCAGCGACCGGTGGCTGCACGGCGTACGAGGGCGGGCGGGTGGCCGGCCGAGCGGATCTCGTACGCACCGTCGACGAGGTCGATGGAGAGATAGACCGCGGTCGCGAAGCCCTCCTGCCAGTCCTGGCGGAGCAGGTAGCGGTTGGCGGCGGGCAGGAACTCGGCCGGCGGCACGGCACCGAGGAGGCCGCCGAACGCTCCGGACAGCTGCAGCGCCCGGGTGCCTGCACGTTCTCCCTTGCCGGAGACGTCGACGACGACGACCTCCAGCCGGTCCTCGACCCGCGCGGCGACCACGAAGTCCCCCGCGAACCGGGTGCCACCCGCCGGGAGGACCGCCGAGTCGGCGAGCCACCCGGGAGGCATCGGCGGGATCGCGCCCTGGTCGAGCCGGTGGGTCAGGTCGAGCAGCATCAGCTCGTCGCTCAGGCCGCCGACCCCGAGATAGGTGCGGCGCATGGCGACGAACAGCACGATCGCGCCGAGCAGGAAGTGCACCCCGATCGCCGCGGCATCTCGGTCGGTGAGCGTGACCCGGCTGGCGGCGACCACGATCATCACCATCACGAAGACGACGAACCAGCTGAGCGTACGCGGCCCCAGCAGCACCGCGCCGAGCAGCAACGGCACCGTGAGGACGGCCACCGGGACCAGCTGCAGCCAGCCGACCTGAGCCGCCGCGAGCACCGTCAGGACGACGGTGAGCAGCCCGAGCCACAGCACCGCGCGAAGCTCCGGGTCACGGAACCTGCGGCGGATCGCGTTGCTCCGCAGACGGTCCGCGAAGGCATGGCTCGACATGGCCTCACTCTAGGTCTCGAGGTGGGGGCTGCGTGGTCGTTCTCGCAGGCCGGAGAGTAGTGCGGGCTGCTACTTCGCGGTCGCCCGGGGCCGGTAGGTGCGCTGGCACTTCGGGCACCAGAAGAGGTTGCGCTGCTGCAGCTCGACGGTGCGTACGCTCGTGCCGCACACCAGACAGGGCTGCCCGCTGCGGCGGTAGACGTAGACCTCGCCACCGTGGTCGTCCTTGCGCGGCGGGCGACCCATCGCCTCCGGCGTGTGCTCCTCGCGCACGGTGTCGATGCGGTTCGTCTGGACGCCGAGCTTCATCAGCTCGACCAGGTCGTCCCAGATGGCGTCCCACTGCTTCCTGCGCAGGGTGTTGCCCGGGCGCATCGGGTCGATCCGGTGCCGGAAGAGCACCTCGGCGCGGTAGACGTTGCCCACCCCGGCCAGGACCGACTGGTCCATCAGCAGGGCACCGATGGTCGTGCGGCTCCGGCTGATCCGCAGCCACGCCCGGGCCGGGTCGGCGTCGTCGCGCAATGGGTCCGGGCCGAGCTTGGCGACCACCGCGTCACGCTGGGCTGCGGTGACCAGGTTGCACGTGGTGGCGCCGCGCAGGTCTGCGTACGTGTCGCCCTCGGGGTCTGAACGAAGTGGCCCCGATCCCGTCGGGACCAGACGCAGCCGGACCTGCCCGACCGGGAGCGGCGGCTCGCCTGCGTACGGCTTCAGGTCGAGCTTGCCGTAGAGGCCGAGGTGGATGTGGACGTACTGCTCCCCCGGGAACTCGACGAACAGCTGCTTGCCCCAGGCCTCGGCACCGACGACGACCTGGCCGTCCAGGAGCGCGGCGGAGTCGGCGAACCTGCCCTGCGGGCTGCTGACCCGGACCTGCCGACCCGCGAAGGCGTCGCTCAGATCGAGCGCGAGGCGATGGAGGGTGTGCCCCTCGGGCATCCCCGGATCAGTCCTGGTCCTCGGCCGGCCCCAGGCCCTTGGCCGAGTCGGGAAGCGCCGGTCGCACGCCGTCGGCGTCGTAGGCGTGGAGCTGGTCGATGCGGCGTACGTGGCGCTCGTCACCGCTGAACGGCTCGGCCAGGAAGATCTCGACGAACTTCGTCATGTCCTCGAGGCTGTGCATCCGGCCGCCCACCGCGACCACCTGGGCGTTGTTGTGGTCGCGGGCGAGCTTGGCGGTCTCCTCGCTCCAGGCGAGGGCGCAGCGGACGCCGGTCACCTTGTTGGCCGCCATCTGCTCGCCGTTGCCCGATCCGCCGATCACGACGCCGAGGCTGTCCAGCCCCTGCGCCCGGTCACGGGCCACCCCCTCGGCCGCCCGGATGCAGAAGACCGGGTAGTCGTCGAGTGCGTCATAGACGAACGGGCCATGGTCGACAGGCTCATAGCCGAGCTCCGTCAGACGGTTGATCAGATGGGACTTCAGTTCGAGACCGGCGTGGTCACAGCCGATGTGGACGCGCATGGCGTCCATCCTCTCTTACGCTCGGCTCATCTTCGGATTTGGTGGGTTGGTGTTTCTCTGAGGGTGGGGCCGCCGACCCGTTATGGATGGTGTTCACGCCGCATCACGGAGTCTGGCGCAGCAGATTCAGTTGCGTGCGGGCTTGGCAGTCGGGGCCGGTGTTGCTGCTGAGTGACGGCCATGGGCGTCGGTGCCTACGCAAGGGGCGACACCTTGTGAATCGCTCACAAGGCCGTCTGATGCCGCGAACGACCCACTGGGCGAGGTTTCCCCACTACTCCGCACCGTCCCCCACTTCCAAGGAGCTTCCCCATCCTCCGGAGCGTGGGAAAGCTCCGTTGGGGTGGAGAAATGTCTGCACGCGTGGGGTACATCAGGCCCGTTGACCGATGCCACCCACGTCCACATCAAGTGCTTCAAGCGGGTCGCCTTGACCCTGGCCGGGGGCAGGCGAAGGCGCCCGCGCATAGGCGGGGTCTTGGCGGGACGCCGTGGCGGAGTGGTCTCGACTTGCCGGTTTAGGGGCGGCGAGTGAACCGCACGGTGCCGTCGGGCAGCCGCTCATGAACGTAGGCAGGGTTGTGCGCCAGACGGTGATGGTGCGGACACAACAGGACCCCGTCCTTCAGATTCGTCTTCCCGCCTGCTGCCCATGGTTCTAGATGATGGGCGTCGCACCATTCCGGTGGCATGTCACAGCCCTCGGCTTGGCAGCACTTCTGCTGCAGCCGGAGTGCTTTGCGCTGCATCGGCACGAAGAACCTGCTGGCCCGGCCGACATCGAGCACCTCACTGTCACCGCCCAACACCCAGGGGATGATGGTGGCGTTGCACGCCATCCGCCGGGCCTCGGCTGCGGTGATGGTGGTGCCGTTGGTCTCGTCGTAGCCCAGCGTCGCGGTGCCGAGGTCTTTGTGGAGTTCCTCGAGTGAGATCACCACGTTCACGACCGTTGCATCGCCGCCATGCCTGGGCAGCGCATGCGGGTCGATGGTCTCGATCAGGCGAGCGAAGCCCTGGCCCATCATCCGCTCCCACGGCGGGAGCGGGGCACCTTTCTCCACCAGTCGCTGCTTACGCGGCTGAGCCCAGGATTCGACCTGCCTCTTGAACCTCATCCCGATCGATGTCGGGAGGACACCGTCGAAGCCGATGGTGCCGTCGTGGTTGTCCCAGACCCGCAGCGCGGTCTTCTGCTGGGCACGTTCCTCTTCAGCGAGGAGTGCTTTGGCTTCGGCTTCGTTGAACCGGTCGGGGTCGATCGCCGCCAGGACCCGTTTGCCGGCGTTGTGGAGTTCTTTGGCGGTGGCCTGGGTGGCGTAGTCGACCAGCAGCTTCTCAGCGAGGACCAGATCCTCGCCAGTGGTGACCGGGTCGGCCTCGATGTTGTCGAGGGTCTCAGCGATCACCCGAGCCTTCGCCTCAGAGACAACACCCTCAGCGAGACCGGCAGAAACCAACTCATACTTCGCCACCGCACGGGCGAGCTTGATCTGCGAACGAGCCGCGCCTTTGTCGACCAGCAGCTCGGCGCGCATCCACGCCGAAGCATCTCTGTCGCCGGTCTCTGCAGCGATGTCACCCGAAACGGCCAGCACCCGCAGCGTCAACGCCGCCTGCTGGGCTTGGAGCTTCTCCACCCGGGCCAGGAAGTCCTTCTTCTGGCTGGTGCGCCAATAGGTCGGGTCCATCGCGAGGAGCTCTTCGAGGGAGGTTTCGATGGCAGCAAGAGCCGACTCGAGGAGATCGGTGGGGTTGGTGCCCCAGTGGTCGATGCTCATCACTGCCACCTCCTCTCAAAGGCGTGTCGTAGTGCCTCTAATTCTACGCGGCCCGAGCCTTCTTGAACACCTATTTGGGCAGGTCAAACGCACTTTTTGCGGTGAGCGAACGACTTCATACCTGTGGATGGTAAGTGGCCCGGAGGGCCACCCCTGCCACCCACGATCAGCACTGTTCCGAAGCAAGATTGCGCTGCGCCACACTCGGGCCGCCGCCCCGATAGCCAGCCAAATATTTCTCGACATGGTCCGGTGTCAAGGATCGCCGGAGGCGACCGGCGACGCCGGCGGCCGAAGGCCGTCCTTTACTCCGGGGCAGGTCGAGAAGACCCTCGAAGTCGGGTCGGCGGCCCCAGGCCAGCCTCGGGTGGGACGTTCCGGTAGGGAGGTCTCGACAAGCTCGACCACCGGGGGGCTGGACGTTCCCGACAGGGAACTGTGTTGGTCTCGACACGCCTCCGCCTAGCGGCTCCGGCGGCTCGACCAGCGAGGCTAGGGCGGCGGCTCGACCAGCGGGGCGAGGGCGGCGGCTCGACCAGCGGGGCGAGGGCGCGGCGGCTCGACCAGCGAGGCGAGGGCGGCGGCTCGACCAGCGAGGCGAGGGCGGCGGCTCGACCAGCGGGGCGGGCGGGCGGTCTCGCCAAACGGCCTCTCAGACCGAACCCAGCAGATAGATTCCCCGCGTGGACCGATGGAAGACCATGGACGAGATCCTCGCGGCAAGAGCAAGGTTCGAGAGCGCGATCAAAGACTGGGCACCCCCAGCGGCGCACGGCGTAGGCCTCGTCCCGTCGACCGCGTCCACGCCGGCAGCGGAGCATTTTCCGCTGGTCAACGCCTACGGCCACCGCCTCCCGGCGGTCGTGATGGCGACAGTCGTCCGGCACACGGGCGGGACGGCGGCGTACCGGCTGACTCGGCAGGAGCTCGAGCGGGCGATCGAGCTGCTCTCCCCTGCGGAGGCGTACGTCGGATATGACCACCCAAACCTGTGGAGATGGCGCGACGAGCTCCTGCCCGCACTGACAGCGGATCCCAAGGCCGAGGTGATCGCGGTCTTCATCGGCGACGACCCCGAAGACGCCCCGGACCCCGCGATCGATGCCTTCCGGGCAGCGTTCCCGGACTCGGCCGTCGCGATCGCGGCAGCGACGGCAGGGGCGGCGGTGGTGCGGGAGATGTACGGGACCGACCTGAGCCAGTTCGACAAGTCTCCGACCGACTTCGCCACCGAGGCCGACCTGGCCTCGGAGAAGGCGATCCGGGAGACCATCGCGACCTACCGTCCCGACGACGCCTTCGAGGGTGAGGAGACCGGCCGCAGCGGCGACAGCGAGCGGAGGTGGCTGGTCGACCCGCTCTGCGGGACGCTCAACTACGCCGCCCAGACCCCGCTCGCTGCGGTGAACGTTGCACTCGTGACGCCCATCGGTGCGCAGGTGGCGGTCTCGGCGGACCCGATCAGCGAGGAGATCTTCTGGACCGATGGCACCGGGGCGTGGGTGCGGAAGGGTGGCGGTGACACCGTCCTCGCGCCGACCCCACGCACCAGGCTCGTCGACATCCAGTGCGACGGCATGCTCGACCGGCCGTTCGTCGGCGGACAGCTCATCGCCGACCCGCGCCTGCGTGCCCAGTTCGGGCCACGGGTGATGTCGTCCACGCTCGCGGTCGCCTGGGTCGCGGCGGGCCGGCGGGCGGCGTACGTCACCGATGGCTACCTCGAGGGAAGCGTCCACTTCACCGCCGGCATCACGCTGTGCCAGGCCGCAGGCTGTGTCGTCACCGACCTCAGCGGCGACCCGATCCACACCGGCCGCGGGATGATCGCCGCGGCCGACGCCGCGACCCACCGCAAGCTCCTCGACCTGGTCCGGCCGCACCTGGAGCGTACGAACCCAGCCTGAGCGAGGGCGTCAGCGCTGCATCAACGCGTCCATCGCCACTGCGACGGCGGCAGCGACCCGGAAGTCGACGCGCGGGTCCTGGACGGTGACGGTGTACTTGTCGCGGAACGCCCAGCGGCGCTCGATCGAGAGCAGCGGCTGCCCGTCGGCGGACACGTAGTCGAAGTGGAACGGGAGAAAGTCGGTCTCGGAGAAGCGGCGCAGGATGGCGACCAGCTGGCTGCGCTCCTGACCGGTGCCGGCGTACCCGGGGCCCTCGATGTGAAAGGTGGAACGGAGCAGGCTCTTGCCGAAGTCCTTGCGGAAGAAGCCCAGCGCCGCGCCGCTCGGGTCGGTGATGTCGTAGCCCGCGTTGAGATCCATGACCGAGCGGGCCTTGAACGCGAAGACGGCCTGCGACTTCGACTCGTCGGCGTAGAACGTCACCTGCTCCTTGAACGCCAGCCGCTTCTGCTGCGCGAAGGCGAGCACCTGCCCTTCTGAGCCGTCGGGGTTGGCGGCCTGGGCGACGTACTTGTTGGTGAAGGGCGTGACCTTCTGGCGGAGGAAGAAGCGGGGTACGTGGTAGGGCTGCGGCGTCATGCGCCGCAACCTATCGCCCGTCAGCGCCGGCGCGCGACGAGATAGGCCTGCGGCGTGCGCTCCCAGTCCTCCGCCGAGCGGACCACGGTCGCGGTGACCTCGAACCCCGCCTCCTCGAGCAGCGCGCTGGTCGCCTCGACGGGGAGCCGGTAGCCGTCGAAGGTGACGTCGTGGCCGTAAGCGCCGATGTGGCGGACATGCTCGTCGCCCACCTGGAACGCAGTCACGAACCGCCCGCCGCGCCGGGTGACGCGGGCGAGCTCGGCGATGACCGCGGGACGGCGCGCGGGCGGGGTGTGGATGAGCGAATACCAGGCCAGTACGCCGGCGAGCTCGCCGTCCCGCAACGGAAGGTGCTCCATGTCGCCGACCTCGAACCTGAGCTCGGGATGCCGCTCCATCGCCTGCGCGATCATGCCGGTCGACAGGTCGACCCCGAAGACGTCGAGCCCCCGCTCGGCCAGGTAGGCGGTGATCCGCCCCGGCCCGCAGCCGATGTCCCCGACGAGCCCGCCGCCGTCCTTGCGTACGTAGGCGGCGAAGGTGTCGAGCACCCCGGCGTCGAAGGAGATCTCGGTGACGGTCGGGTCGACGATCTCGGCGTAGGCCTTGGAGACCGTGTCATAGGCGGCCCTGGTCTCGGTGACGTCGTAGGGCTCGGTCATGGGCGCCCCCGCAAACTGTGCTGATTCAAGAAGGCAGCCGTCATCGCCATCACCGACTCGGCGGCGGGGAAGGTCTTCCCGTGGCGCCAGAAACCGTGGATCTGCCCGACGGCACGGAAGGCGACCACCTCGACACCGAGATCGGCCAGCCGCAGCGCGAAGTCCTCGTTCTCGTCGGTCAGGATGTCGCCTTCGGCGCTGACGATCAGCGTCGGCGGCAGATTGCGAAGCTCCTCGTCCGAGGCGAGATAGGGGCCGAGGTCGGGGTTGCGCAGATCGGCCTCGCTCGCGGCGTACTGCCGCCAGTACCAGGCGGCCTCCTCGTTCCAGCCGTCCTTCATGGTGTAGCCAGGGGTGCTCATCGACGGGTCCAGGAACGGGTAGACCAGCACCATCGCGCCGAACGCGCCCGGGTTGCGCAGCGCAGCGACGAGGGCGAGGTTGCCGCCGGCGCTGTCACCGTGGACGTAGGCCGGCAGAGCGCTCAGGGACGGGTCGTTGCCCAGCCACTTGACGACCGTGTCGACGTCGTCGGGCGCGGCGGGGTAGGGATGCTCCGGCGGCCTGCGGTAGTCGACCGACAGCACCCGCAGACCGCTGCGGTTGGCCAGCCGCCGGCACGCGGCGTCGTGGACCTCGACGTCGTTGAAGACGAAGCCGCCGCCGTGGAGGTGGACGATCAGCCCCTCGCGTACGTCCTCGGGGGTGTAGAGCCGGCACGGAACGCCGTCGGCATCGATGCCGGCGACCTCCGCGACCTCCTCCTTCGGCTCGGCAGCGGCCAGCGTGCGGGCCTGGTCGCGCTGGGCGGCGATGTCGACCGCCCACACCGGCGGCGAGGCCTCCTCGGCGGCGATGGCACGGCGGGCGGCAGGGAAGAGTCGGACCATGTCAGAAGATTCCCACACGAAGAGATGGGGCGAGTAGGGGCTGCCGTCGCGAGCGTCGCGAGACGCGTGCGTCGGCAAGGCGGAGGAGGGAGGCGGCCCGGTGTTGGCCGTCGACCGACGACAACGCCGCCGACGTGCGTGGATCGCGACGCGCAGCAGGCATGCCCTATTTGCCCCATCTCTTGAAGGCGTGGTGCATGCTGAGGCGCATGACAGCGGCGGGCGTCTGGGGGACCTCGATCTACATCATCGACCTGTTGGTCAAGATCGTCGCGCTCGGTGTCGTGCCGAAGAACCGGCGTCCGGGCACCGCGATGGCCTGGTTGCTGGCGATCTTCCTGATCCCGGGGGTCGGTCTGATCGGCTATCTGCTGCTCGGGCAGACGCGGCTCGACCGGCGGCGTCACGAGCGGCAGCGGGCGCTCAACGAGGAGGTGCTGAGCTACGTGCGCGGCCTACCGAGAAGGCCGCACCCGAAGACGATCTCCGAGGTCGACGCGGCCACGATCGAGCTGAACGAGCGACTCGGTTCACTGCCTGCCGCGGCTGGGAACCAGGTCGATCTGATCGACGACTACACCGCCTCCATCGTGGCGATGACGGCAGCGGTGGACGAGGCCGAGACCTACGTGCACGCGCAGTTCTACATCACCGCGTGCGACCACGTCACCGAGCCGTTCTTCGACGCTCTGGACCGGGCCGCGGCGCGTGGAGTGCGGGTGCGGCTGCTCCTCGACCACCTGGGCTCACGCGGCATCCCGGTCTGGCGCAAGCTCGTGAGGCGGCTCGACGCCTCCGACATCGACTGGCACCCGCTGCTCCCCATCAACCCACTGCGCGGCCAGATCCGCCGTCCTGACCTGCGCAACCACCGCAAGCTCCTGGTGGTCGACGGACGGGTCGCGTTCACGGGCTCGCTGAATCTCATCGAGCCCGGCTACAACAAGCCCAAGAACCACCGGGCCGGTCGGGAATGGGTCGAGCTGACCGCCCGGATCGAGGGTCCGCTCGTGACGGCGCTGAACGTCGTCTTCGCCAGCGACTGGGACACCGAGACCGGCGAGCTGCTGCGGTCCGAGCTGGCCGCTCCCGCGCCGCGCGCCGGCGACGTGACCGGCCAGATCGTTCCCAGCGGGCCCGGTGTGGACGCCGAGAACAACCTGCGAGCGTTCACCCATCTCATGTACGCCGCCAAGAAGCGGATCTCGATCACGAGCCCCTACTTCGTGCCGGACGAGTCCCTGCTGTACGCCGTGACCACCGCCGCCCGCCGCGGCGTCGAGGTCGAGCTCTTCGTCAGCGAGGGCAAGGAGCAGTTCATGGTCTACCACGCCCAGCGCTCCTACTACGAGGCGCTGCTGGAGGCCGGGGTCCGCATCTATCTCTACCCCAAGCCCGCCGTCCTGCACTCCAAGCACTTCAGCATCGACGACGAGGTCGCGGTGCTGGGCTCGAGCAACATGGACATGCGCTCCTTCGCCCTCAACTACGAGGTCTCGTTGATGCTCTTCGACGGCGACCCGGTGGCACAGATGCGCAAGGTCGAGGACACCTACCGGGCCCTGTCGCGCGAGCTGCTGCTCGAGGAGTGGCTGGCACGGCCGAAGGTCGCGGCGTACGTCGACAACGTGCTGCGGCTCACCGCCGCGCTGCAGTGAGCACTCCCGTGGCTGAGTATTCCGGGGCGGGATCCGGCGAGGATCCCTAGACTCCCGCCTGTGAAATTCGGCGAAGGCGTCTCCACCAGGCTCGGCGTGCTCCTCGCTGCCTCGTTCGCCGTCCTCGCCGCCGGCTGCGCGGACCTACCCGAGCTCCCCGAAGGAGCCCGGCCCTCCGCCGCCCCCTCGCACCCTCCGTACGCTGCCACGCCGGCCGACTACAAGGCGGTCCAGGACCTGCTCACCCGGCGCGCCGGCGCAGCCCTGAAGGGCGACGAGGCAGGGTTCCTCGCCACGGTCGACCGTCGCGACCAGAAGCTGGTCGACCAGCAGCAGACGATCTTCACCAACCTCCAGCAGCTGCCCATGAAGTCCCTCGCCTACGAGGTCGAGGAGACCGAGCACACCCCGGACGAGGTCCGCAACGACGGCGTGCTCTTCGCCCCGAAGGTGGTGGAGGTGGCGCGGCTCGAGGAAGCCCACCGGGCTCCGGTCGCCAGCTCGACCGACATGACCTTCGTACGTCACGACGGCGGCTGGGTGATCGGGCGCGACCGTGCCGCCCCGACCGAGCGATACAGCCGACCATGGTTCGGCGGCCCGGTCACGGCCGCGACCGGACGCTCGGTCGTCGTGGTCACCGAGCGCGAGGGTCCGACCGAAGCCGCCGAACTCCTGGACCGGGTCACGACCGCACGAGCCGAGATCAAGGAAGACCTCAGGTCCGTATGGCGCGGTGAGGCCGGCGAGACGCCGCTGATCGTCGACGCGACGTTCAACGGCCAACCCCCGGGAGGCACCTTCGAAGGCGACGACGGCGCCGCTGCGGTGACCTACTGGGTCGACGCGGTCGGTCCTCCGAGGTCGGACATGTCGTCCTTGGCAGGAGCGGTCATCAAGGACAACCCCACCGCGACCAACCGGCTGGCCACGGACGACCGCACGCTGCGCCACGAGCTGAGCCATGTCTACGGTCCGGCGTTGGTGCCCACCTGGGTCAACGAAGGGCTCGCCGAGTACCTCTCGGGCTGCGCGTCCAACATCTGCGGTGAGGACGAGCAGCGGGACAAGCTGTTGGCGCACGAACGAGCGATCCCCGGCGACGACGAGTGGGGCGAGGACGGATCGATCGACTACGCGATCTCCCATGCGGCGGTCTCGTGGCTGATCGAGGAGAACGGTGGGCTGAAGAAGTTCCTGGAGTTCTGCAACGACTTCTTCCTGCACAAGCCGGGCGGTAGGGAGGACTTCCACGACGGCACCGGGAAGGCCCTGCGGGCCTCGTACGGCCTCACCGAGAGAGACCTGATCGAAGGCACCTGGGGTTGGTTCGAGGACCTGCCCACCGGCTGACCCGCTCATCCGCACGGCAGTCTGGGCATCTTCGGGACGGCACCAGTCCGGGACGGCATACGCTCCGAACCCATGCACATGAACTCCCGAATCGTCGCTGCACTCGCCCTCGTCTGCCTCGTCGCCGCCGGATGCGGCAGCACCGACGCCGACTCCGCCGAGGAGCCCGCAGCGCCGGCGGCCTCCTCGACATCGGCGACCACCGAGTCGACCCCGGCCGAGACCCCGGCCGAGGCGCCGGCGGAGGAGGGCGCCTGCGAGGGCCGCTACTCCGACTACTCCGAAGCCGCGGTCGCCGAGGAGTGCTACACCGACACGATCCTCTTCTTCCACGCGTCCTGGTGCCCGGAGTGCCGCGGGTTCGAGGAGGCGATCAAGAGCGGTGACGTTCCGGACGGCGCCCAGATCCTGAAGGTCGACTACGACACAGCGACCGATCTTCGCAAGAAGCACGAGGTGACGATCCAGTCGACCTTCGTACGCGTCGACTCCTCGGGCGAACCCGTCAAGCTGTGGTCGGGCTACGGCGAGGACAAGTCGGTCGACGCCATCCTCGAGAACACCCAGTGACCCTGCTGGTCGCCTCGTTCCTGGCCGGCGCCCTCTCGGTGCTCGCTCCGTGCGTGGTCGCGTTCGTGCCAGTCATCCTCTCCCGCGGGACCGGCGAGCGGCGGCCCTGGGTGGCGGTGGTGGCGCTCGGTGTCTCGGTCGTCGTGTTCAGCGTCGTACTCAAGTCGACGACGCTCCTGATCGACGTACCTCCCCGGTTCTGGAGCGTCGTCTCCGGTGTGATCGTGGCGCTCTTCGGCGTCGTGATGATCTGGCCCCGGCTCTGGGACGCGGTCGCGTTCCGGCTCGGACTCGGCTCTCGCTCCCAGGAGCGTCTGGCCCGCGCGAGCAGCCGCGGCGGGATCGGTGGCGACATCCTCCTGGGCGCCAGCATGGGCCCGGTCTTCAGCGCCTGCAGCCCCACGTACGCCCTGATCGTCGCCGCCATCCTCCCCGCGGAGCCGCTGCGCGGCCTGGGCTACCTGCTCGCGTACGTCGCCGGCCTGACTCTCCTCCTGGCGGCGGTCATGGTTGGCGGCCGGGCGCTGCTGGCCCGGTTGAACTGGGCGATCGACCCCGAGGGTCTCTTCCACAAGGTGCTCGGCGTCGTGCTCGTCCTCGTCGGCGTCGCGATCGCGACCGGCCTCGACAAGGCCCTGCTCACGCTGCTGGTCGAGCAGGGGCTCTTCGACTGGCAGATCGGCCTCGAGGACCAACTCGGCACCGGATAGTCGAGCAGCTCACTGGCTGTGCGTGTAGAAGTCCGCGAGACGCTGGATGGCTTCCACCTTCGTCATCGCGCGCACCTCAGCCTCGGGGATCCGCGCCTCCTGGATGAGCACGCGGAGAACGCCCATCGGGATCGCCTCGCGCGGCTCGGGCACCTGACTGCGCGATGGAAGGAGCTTGTCCTCGACGCACCCCCAGAACTCCTCCGCGGTGACCTCGAGCTGGTCCTTGAGGATGTGGCCCCAGATACTGGGCCCGTAGTCACTACGGTCGACTGGGTGGCTGATGCGCGTGTAGAGGATGCGTCCGTCAGGCAACGCGAACTCATAGTTCACGTGGTGGGTGCCACGTTTGCCGGTGGCCCGGCGACGCTCGATCCATCCCTCCGTGAGGCAGAAGCACTGATGGTCGGATCTGGTTGCGGGACGCTTGCGCTCGACCATGCTCAGGCCAACAGCCAGCCGCGCAGCTGCTCGTCGGAGGCCAACCCGACGATCTGCACCAGACCCCAGTTGTCGGCATGGTTCGGCGCGGCGTGCAGCCGGTCGACCCAGTCCTCGGCGTAGTCGCGGAGCGCCCCGACCATCTCCTCGACCGCTTCATCGAGGGTGATGCCGTCGGCAGCCACCGGCAGGCCCGGGATGAAGACTGACCACCCGTCGTTCTCGGCGACCGCGACCGCGCCTGACGGATGCACCTTGATCAGGAAATGGACCAGCCGATCTGCGTCGACCGCCGCCACCCGGCGCTTTCCGCGCGCGATGGTGGCCGGGCGACCGCCATCTGCAGCGTCGAGCATCTCTTTGAAGTGCTCCCGCGCCTCGCGTGAGCTCCGGTAGTCCACTGACGCCGCCATGGCGACTCCTTCTCGTGCTGGGTGTGTACACAGTGTACACACCCAGCCAGCTGACCTTCACCCCTCCCGAAACGAACGACCCCTGAGCACTGGCACGACAGACCCCACGTCCAGCTGGGAAGCCACGACGACATCGTCCTCATAGCCCTTGGCCCCCAGCTCCCGACCGCTGGCGCAGGCGTGGAGTGCGCCGGGAAGGTCCGCGGCCAGGAAGGCGTCTCGCGCCATCGCTGCCTCGGGCGAGAGCGCATCCGGGTCGAACGCGGCGAGCACGGCCCCGGCGCCCCAAAGGTCCTCGACCGCGGGACGGAGTGTGCCATCGGGCCAGCGCTCCCCCGCCGCGATGAAGGCGACGCTGGCCCCACTGGCCCAGCGCGGAGCGAGCCACTCAGCGACAGCAGCGCGATTGCGGAGCGAGGCGCCGACAACGGTGGCGCCGTTGTCCGCGAGGAGGGCGCTGATCGTCGAACCGTTCGGCGAGGGAAGTACGAGGCGCCGAACGCCCTCAGCCGCGCGAAGCGACGCGGGCGACAGCGATGGCCGACCCGACACCGCGTCCTGCCGCTGCACGGCAAGGACCGCATCCTGCTCCCGTGCGTACGCCTCCGCCCGGTCATCACCCCACCGGAACGGAAACACCTCGATCCCCCGCTCAACCGCAACCGTCAGCGTTGTCGTGAACGACAACACATCCACCACGACCGCGATGTCCACCGGCCCGATCGCCCCGGCCCCAACCGGCCCCCACTCGAACCGAACCCGGTAAGCCTGCTGGCGATGCTGAGGGTCAAAGTGGGTCACACCTGGAGGCTAAGTCACGTCCGCGGCTGACGAGCCTGAAGGCGCTCGATCACGCCAGCGAGACCAGAATCAACGTATCTGGATTTGCCTTGGTCCAGACCGTGGAGCACCTCATGCCACGGCCCGAGACGGTGCCAGACGAGTGCCCGATTCTCCTCGTCCACACTAGGCCCGTAGCTGACGCGGATGCCCTCACGGAACGGCTCCGGAGTGCCGTTGAGTATCCAGGCGAGGTCGATCGCCGGATCCCGCAGACCCGAGTCGGTCCAGTCGATGACGCCCGAGACGACACCTGCTTCGACCAGAAGGTGGGCCGGCCCGAGATCGCCGTGCGCAAGAGAGAACGGCGTCGTACGACCGGCCTCCGCAATCAATCCAGCACCCTGCTCGCGCAAGGCCGCCGGCAGCAGCGGAACGACGTCCGTCTCCATCCGCGCGATGGTTGCGCCAAGGCTGTTGTCGGTCCTTGCCTCGAGGCTCAGCGCTCCGAGGTCCAGATCATGGAGCGACCGCAGGAACCTGCCGACGACCAGTCCGTCGCGTCGGGTCAAGGCCGAGGGTGCCGCGGCGGCACCCGGAACGATCTGATGCCGAACTCGCCACGGGCCATCAGCGTCCGCGGGGATCTCGTACGGAACCGGCACGACGAGTGGCAGAAGCGGTGCGATCACGGGCAGGAGCCGACACTCCCACTCGAGGCCGTCACGCACGTCCGGGCGTCGCGGTATCCGCTCGATGAAGGCCACCCCATGAGCATCGTCGACGATCGCCGCCTCGCTGTCCCAGCCGGGGACAGCCACCGGCCGCCGGGTGCTCACGCGACCGGCTCGCCGAGACAAGGTCGAAGATTGCAGCCACCACGTGACTGGGATCTTCGACCTTGTTCACTCAAGCGATGACCTCGCCGCATCGGACTCAGGCGAGCAGCTTCGCCATCTGCGGAGCGATCTCGCGCAGGGCGCGGCCGCGGTGGGAGATGGCGTCCTTCTCCGCGATCGACAGCTCCGCAGACGTACGTCCGTCCTCGGTGTCGTCGGCGACGAACAGAACGTCGTAGCCGAAGCCGCCGTCACCGCGGACCTCACGGAGGACCCGCCCGTCCATGCGACCCTCGACGACGAGCTCACCGCCGTCCCAGACGAAGGCGACGGCGCAGGCGAAGTGGGCACCGCGGCGCTCGTCGGGGACGTCGGAGAGCTGAGCGAGCAGCAGCTCGTTGTTGCGAGAGTCGGACTTCGGCGGCCCGCCCCAGCGCGCCGAGAGCACTCCCGGCATCCCGTTGAGCGCGTCGACGCAGAGACCGGAGTCGTCGGCGACGGTCGGCAGACCGGTGGCCTTGAAACCGGCTCTGGCCTTGATCAGCGCATTGCCCTCGAAGTCAGGCGCGTCCTCGACCGGCTCGTCGTAGTGGGTGACGTCGTCGAGGCCGACGACGGAGACCCCGGGCGCCAGCGGCGAGAGGATGCGGAACATCTCCTCCAGCTTCTTGGCGTTGCGCGAGGCGACGTGGATGCTGGGCTCGTTCTTGGGCTCGTTCTTGGGCTCGTTCTTGGGCTCGTTCTTGGGCTCGTTCTTGGGCTCAGCCGGCAAGGGCGGCCTCCTGCAGCTTGGTCAGGTCGGCGCAGCCCTTCTCGCCCAGCGCCAGCAGGGCGTCGAGCTCGGTGCGGTCGAAGGCGACGCCCTCGGCGGTGCCCTGCACCTCGACGAACTTGCCCTCGCCGGTCATCACGATGTTCATGTCGGTCTCGGCGCGGACGTCCTCCTCGTAGGGGAGGTCGAGCCGCGGGACGCCGTCGATGATCCCGACCGAGATCGCCGCGACGGAGCCGGTCAGCGCCTTCGAGACACCCAGCGAGGCGACCGCGTCGGCCAGCGCGACGTAGGCACCCGTGATCGCCGCCGTGCGGGTCCCGCCGTCGGCCTGCAGCACGTCGCAGTCGATGTTGATGGTGTTCTCACCCAGCGCCTTGTAGTCGATGACGGCGCGCAGCGAGCGCCCGACCAGCCGGGAGATCTCGTGCGTACGTCCGCCGATCTTGCCCTTCACCGACTCGCGCGAGGAGCGCTCGTGGGTGGCGGCCGGGAGCATCGCGTACTCCGCCGTCACCCAGCCCAGCCCGGAGCCCTTGCGCCAGCGCGGCACACCCTCGGAGGCCGAGGCGGCGCACAGGACGCGGGTCTTGCCGAACTCGATGAGGACCGATCCGGCCGCGTGGTCCAGCCAGTTGCGGGTGATCTTGATGGGGCGCAGCTCGTCGTCGGCGCGCCCGTCAGCTCGATTCGTCACGCGGACCACCCTAGGGGACCGAGCGGAGCGGACCGTAATGACAAACGGGGGCGGGTGCCGAAGCACCCACCCCCGCGTCGGGTCGCGAACCTACTTCAGCTCGGACTTGAGGACCCGCATCGTGCCGAGCACCAGCGGCAGGCCGACCCACAGCGCGATCGAGGTGAACAGCCTGGCGTACCCGAGCGCCCCGTCCTCGACGGCGACGCCGGCGGCTTCCATCTGGTCCCCGGCGATGAACGGCATCATCGCGACCTGCATCGAGATCCACGGGAAGAGGCTCTGCGCCCAGTCGAAGACGAAGTAGAGCGCACTGAAGACCGACGCCTCGAGGATCAGCGTGTAGCCGTAGTAGATGACCAGCGCGGCCGGGGTGTTGAGCAGCAGCATCGCGAACCCGAAGCCCATGAGCAGGTAGAGGATCTGCGTCAACAGGGTCCACGCGAGCGCCTCACCGGTCACGTTCCAGTTCGGGTCCGTGCCGGCGATCGCGCCACCGATAACCGTGCCGAGGGCACCGACGCCCACCGCGACGGCCATGGTCACGATGCCGAGGACGAAGACCGCCACGAGCTTCGCGAAGACGACCTTGAGCCGGCTCGGCTCGAGAGTGAAGGTGACCATGTGGGTGCGCTGGCCCCACTCCTGGGTCACGATCATGATCGCCAGCACGGGCACCAGCAGCGAGACCGGGAAGGAGAGCGCGCTCATCCAGTTGTAGGCGTCCAGCGCGGCCATGTCGGACAGCGCCGTGACGAGCAGGATCACGCCGGCGACCAGGGCGATCAGACCGCCGGTGATCATCAGCATGACGCGGCCGGCACGAGTGTCGGTCATCTTGCGCCACTCGACCATCACCAGACGGCCGAACGGCACCTTGGTGGCGGTGGGCAACGGGGTCGACGGCGCTACGGATACGGCGCTCATGCGGAGACTCCTTCGGCGTGGATCTGGGTGGTGCTCTCGCGCTGGGTCTCAGCGGTGAGCTGCAGGAAGATGTCCTCGAGCCCGGCGCCGCCGTCACGCAGGTCGGTGAGCACGACGTTGGCCTCGAGCGCGGCCTTGCCCACCTCTGCCGGTGCGGCGGAGACGCGCATGCCGGTGCCGACCGGCTCGACGCTGTAACCCTTGGCCTTGAGCGCGACGGTGAGCGCCTCGTTGTCCAGGGAGGTGACCAGCGCCTGGCCGCCGGTGGCCTGGCCCGCCAGGATCGTGTCCTTGGTGCCCTCGGCCACGATGCGGCCGTTGCCGATGAGGATCAGCTCGTCGGCGATCTGCTCGACCTCGTGCAGCAGGTGGGAGGAGAGCAGGACGGTGCCGCCGCGGTCGGCGTACTCCTTCAGCAGGCCGCGCATCCAGCGGATACCGGCCGGGTCGAGACCGTTGGCCGGCTCGTCCAGGATCAGCACCTTGGGGTCACCGATCAGGGCGTGCGCGATGCCGAGGCGCTGCTTCATGCCCAGCGAGTAGTTCTTGATCCGGCGCTTGGCCTCCGACGGCGTCAGCGAGACCAGCTCGAGCATCTCGTCGACGCGCGACTTGGGCAGGCCCATCGTCATCGCGGCGAGCGTGAGCACCTCACGGCCGGTCCGGCCGTCGTGCTGGGCGCTGGCGTCGAGCAGCACACCGACGTGGCGGCCCGGGTTGGGGAGGTCGGCATAGAGGCTGCCGTCGATCGTTGCCCGACCCTTGGTGGGGTTGGTCAGTCCGACCATGATGCGCATGGTGGTCGACTTGCCGGCGCCGTTCGGGCCGAGGAAGCCGGTGACTTTGCCGGCCTCGGCGGTGAACGACACGTCGTCGACCGCGGTGAAGGGTCCGTAGACCCTCGTCAGTCCTTCGACTTTGATCATGACGTACATCCTGCCGTGCGTCCGGCCCGGACTGCATCGGACATACGGATGACCTGCGACCCGACAAAAGTATGGGGCCGGTCTCGACCGCGGGATCCTGTGTCGACGACCTTCGATGACTAGCGTGTACGTCGTGCAGCAACCGTCGCCCGAGGACTATCAGCCGCGTCTGAGCCTGTGGGGGCACGTGTGGCGGTACCTTCTGGCGCTCGGGATCAGCGCGATGGCGCTGACGTCGAGCACAGACGGCTGGCCGGAGTGGCGGTTCCTGGTCGACCTCGGCCTTGGCGTGGCTTCCCTGATCCTGGTCTTCTGGCGCCGCCGCTGGCCGGTTGCGATCGCCACCTTCACGACCGTCGCGGGGGCGTTCTCCATCCTCTCCGCCGGGGCCTCGACGCTCGCCCTCGTCTCGTTGGCGACCCGGCGGCGCTGGCGCGAGATCATCCCGATCTCGCTGCTCAACATCGCCTCGGGCATGTTCTGGTTCACGGTGATGGAGACCACCACGACAGCGGAGATCCCGGGCATCCCGCTGTGGGGATTCAACTTCGGTGTCAACGTGGTGATCGTCGCCGCGCTGATCGCCTGGGGCATGTACATCGGGTCGCGCCGCGAGCTGATCGCCACACTCCGTGTCCGCGCCGAGACGGCCGAGTCCGAGCAGTCCTTGCGCGTCTCGCAGGCACGCGAGACCGAGCGTCGGCGGATCGCGCGTGAGATGCACGACGTGCTCGCCCATCGCATCTCCCACATCTCGATGCAGGCGGGAGCGCTCGCCTACCGCGAGGACCTCTCCGCCGACCAGGTCCGAGAGCAGGTCGGCACCATCCGCGACGGCGCCCACCAGGCGCTCGAGGATCTTCGTACCGTCCTCGGCGTGCTCCGCGGCAACGGCGAGGATCCGGAGACCGCACCCCAGCCGACGTACGCCGATCTCGGCCGCCTCGTCGAGGAGACTCGCGGCGGCGGCATGAACATCACCCTCGAGGACGATGTCGAGGGCTCCCCGCCGGAGGCGGTCGGGCGCTCGATCTACCGAGTCGTCCAGGAGGGCATCACCAACGCCCGCAAGCACGCGCCCGGGGCGGCCTTGAAGGTGTCTCTTCGGGGCTCCGCGGAGCACGGGATCGACGTACTGCTGCGCAACCGGCTCGGCTTCGACTCCAACACTCCCGGCTCCGGTCTCGGGCTCATCGGGCTCACCGAGCGTGTCGATCTCGCCGGCGGACGGCTCGCGCACCGCACGGAAAAGGATGTCTTCATCCTCGAAGCGTGGCTACCGTGGGGCCAGTGAACAGCCCTGAGGCCCCGAAGAGCCCGGTCAAGATCAAGGTGGGGATCGTCGACGACGACCCGCTCGTGCGCTCAGCCCTCGGGCTGATGCTCGGCGGACAGACCGACATCGAGGTCGTCGGCGAGGCGCCCGACGGCCAGGAAGCACTCACCCTGGTGCGTACGGCAGGCCCTGATGTGCTGCTGATGGACATCCGGATGCCGCGGGTCAACGGGCTCGAGGCGACCCGCCGGGTGCTGGCCGAGTCCCCGGCCCCGCACGTGATCGTGCTGACCACCTTCGGTGCCGACGAGTACGTCGTCGACGCCCTCGCAGCGGGGGCCGACGGGTTCCTGCTCAAGGACACTCCTCCGCCCGAGATCGTCGCCGCGATCCGTGCAGTGATGGCCGGGGAGGCGATCCTGTCCCCCAAGGCCACCCGCACCCTGATCACCCGGCTCCGGGCTGAGCCGACCGGTGACCGCGCCGCTGCCGCCGCCCGCCGTCTCGAGGCTCTCACCGAGCGCGAGCACGAGGTCGCACTCGCGGTCGGGCGCGGGCTGAGCAACGCCGAGATCGCCAAGGAGCTCTACCTCTCGATCCCGACCGTCAAGGCGCACGTCTCGCGTCTCTTCGACAAGCTCGGCGCCACCAACCGCGTCCAGATCGCGATCGCGGTCCACGACGCCGGACTGGTCTAGCCACCGCTGGTCGAGGGCCACTTCGTTCAGACCCTCGCGCCAGCGAGCGGTCAGACGTCGTAGACGGCCCCCGTCGCCGCCAGCTCGATCGGCCCCTCGTACGCCGAGCGCGCCTCGCGCACGGCGTCTGCGGAGTCGTGCCAGGGCGGGACGTGGGTGACGATCAGCTTCTTCGCGTGGGCCTTGGTGGCGTACTCCCCCGCATGGACGCCGGTGATGTGCACCCCGGGCGGGTTGTCGACGCCGTCGCGGAACGCGGCCTCGCACAGGAACAGGTCGGCGTCGGCGGCGATGTCGAGGAGCGCCTCGGTCTCGGCGGTGTCGCCGCTGTAGGCGATGACCTTGCCGTTAGCCTCGATCCGGAGCCCGTACGCATCGACCGGATGCTCCACAGCGGTCGGGGTGATCACGAACGGCCCGAGATGGATCGGCCCGGTGTAGGTCGAGAACGCGAACTCCTCGCGCATCCCGGGGCGCTTGGGCAGGTCGTAGGCCTTCGCCAGCCGCCGGCCGGTGCCCTTGGGACCGTAGACCGGGATCGGCGGCTGCGGGCCGGTCGGGTGCCACTTGCGCAGGACGTAGTAGGAGGTCATGTCGACGCAGTGGTCGGCGTGCAGGTGAGAGATCAGGACCGCGTCGATCTGCAGCGGGTCGACATAGCGCTGCAGGACGCCGAGCGCGCCGTTGCCCATGTCGAGCACGATCCGCCACGTACGCCCGGTCTCGTCGTCGGCCTCGACGAGGTAGCAGGAGGCCGGACTGTCGGGGCCCGGGTAGGAACCCGAGCACCCGATGATGGTCAGTCGCATCCCGGAGATCATCGCAGGCCCCCGGCGAACTGCTGGGCGGCCGCGAGCTCCGGGCCGAGGAACCGGGCGCCGATCGCCTTGAACTCGGCCGGGTTGCCGGTAGTGAGGAACGTGTAGGTCGGCTCGCCGCCCGCGCGCATGAGGTCGTTCTCGGCGAGGACGCGGTAGACGTCCTTCGCCGACTCCTCGGCGCTGCTCACCAGCGTCACGTTGTCGCCCATCACATAAGAGATCACACCAGTCAGGAGCGGATAGTGGGTGCACCCGAGGATCAGCGTGTCGACCCCGGCACTGGTCAGGGGGTCCAGATACTCGTGCGCCGCGGCCAGGAGATCGTCGCCGCCGGTGATGCCGGCCTCGACGAACGGGACGAACTGGGGACACGCCTGGGTGTGCAGCGAGACGTGGGGAGCCGCGGCGAAGGCGTCGTCGTACGCCATCGACTCGGCCGTCGCGTGCGTGCAGATGACCCCGATCCGACCGGTGCGGGACGCGGCGACCGCGCGACGGGTCGCGGGCAGGATGACCTCGACGACGGGCAACGGCCTGTAGCGCTCCCGGGCGTCGCGCAGCATCGCCGCCGAGGCCGAGTTGCAGGCGATGACCAGGGCTTTCACACCCTGCTCGACGAGATGATCGAGGCACTCCAGGGCATACTCGCGGACCTCGGCGATCGGCTTCGGGCCGTAAGGGGCGCGAGCGGTGTCGCCGACGTACAGGATCGACTCGTGGGCGAGCTGGTCGATCACGGACCGCGCGACCGTGAGACCGCCGAAGCCCGAGTCGAAGATCCCGATCGGGGCGTCGCGATCGGGCTGGGCTGAACCCAGTGGCGAGGGCGAACCCAGGGACGAGACGGACTGCACGATCGTCAAGGCTAGGCCCAAACACCGCCTCTTCGCAGTGCTGGGGGTCACTCGAGACATACCCGAGATCCATCTCACGTTCATGAGCGCGCGGGGAAAGTGTTGTTAACGTCCGGTTATGACGATTTCTCGGCGCTCGCTGGTGCTGATGGTCCTGATCGCCCTGATGGGCGTCACCTTCGCGGTCGTCGATCTGCCCGGGCAGCCCGCGCAGGCCGCGACCACGAAGCGGGTGCTGGCGATCTCCGTCGACGGTCTCAGCGTGACCGCGATCGAGAAGCTCGGCCCGGGCCACCTGCCCAACCTCTACCGGCTGATGCGTGGCGGCGCCTCGACCCGCGAGGCGCGCAGCGAGTACGAGCAGAACATCACCCTGCCGAACCACACCTCAATGGTCACCGGCCGCCGGATCACCCGGTCCACGCACGGCCACGGGGTCACCTGGAACGACGACCGCGGCTGGATGACGGTGCAGGAGGCCGCCGGCCATCCCGTCTCATCGGTCTTCAGCCAGGTCAAGCGCGCCAACCGCAGCAGCGCCCTGTTCGCTTCGAAGTCCAAGTTCAGCCTCTTCGACCGCTCCTGGCCCTCGATCGACCGGTTCGCGGTCGACGGTGACGCCGATCTGGTCAGCCGGGCGGCCGGAGACCTGGCGACCAACAAGCGTGCCTTCACCTTCGTCCACCTGGGCTCCCCCGACCACTACGGCCACCGTGACGGCGGGATGAGCGCTGCCTACCGCGCCTCGGTGATCCGCACCGACGCCCGCATCGGCAAGCTGCTGAAGGCGATCGACTCCTCGACCACGCTCAAGCGGTCGACGTACGTCATCCTCACCGCCGACCACGGGTTCAAGGCGGCCGCCAGGGACCACGGCGCCCACCTCTACTCCAACTACCGGATCCCGTTCTTCGTGTGGGGTCCCGGAGTCACCCGCGGCGCCTCGCTCTACCGGCTCAACCCCGACTACCGCGCGCCGGGGACGACCCGGCCGACGTACGCCGGCAGGCAGCCGATCCGCAACGGCGACCTCGGCAACCTGGCCCTGGACCTGCTCGACCTGGGCCCCATCCCCGGCAGCACGCTGAACTCAACCCAGTCACTAGACATTCGCTGAGCGTTCGCCCGGGGTGCCATCGGGTTCACTTAGGGTGTGCCGGTGCGTCGCCTCTTCCCGCTCTTTTCCGTCGGTGTCCTCCTCGCCGTCGTGCTCGTTGTGGCGCTCACCGCGCTGCCCGACGGTGGCGGCCGCGACGAGCGGGAGCCGACCCAGGTCGACCGGAAGGTGCTCGCGATCTCGATCGACGGGCTCAACCCAGACGCGCTCACGAGACTCGGCCCGGCGAAGACGCCCAACATCCACCGGCTGATCGACGAGGGCGCCTCGACGCTCAATGCGCGCACTGCCTACGAGAAGAACATCACCCTGCCCAACCACACCGGGATGGTCACCGGCGACCCGATCGATGCCGACGACGGCGGTCACGGGGTCACCTGGAACGTCGGCGACCCGTCGAAGTCGATCGCGAAGGGCGAGGACTCCGTGTTCACCGTCGCCCACGAGGCCGGGCTCAGCACCGGCGTCTTCGTGACCAAGCAGAAGTTCGAGCTGTGGCAGCGGGCCTGGGGAGACCACATCGACCTCTTCGCGGCCGTGGACGACCACGACCGGCTGGTCTCGGAGGCCGCGAAGGACCTGGCCGCCGAGCAGCGGGACCTCACCTTCGTACACCTGTCTCTTCCTGACGTCGCCGGACACGCCTCGAGCGGCATGTCGGCGCCGTATCTGGCGGCCGTCGAGGAGTCCGACGAGCAGGTCGGTCAGCTCCTCGAGGTCATCGACGCCGACCCCGGCCTCGCGAAGGACCTGGATGTGATCCTGACCGCCGACCACGGCTTCAAGCCCGGGATCACCAACCACTCCGAGAAGGTCTACGAGAACTATCGGATCCCGTTCATCGTCTGGGGTCCCGACGCCGCGGCCGGCGAGGACCTCTACGACCTCAACGCCGACGACTACCGCGACCCGGGCAAGGGACGCCCCGGATATGACGGCCCACAACCCATACGCAACGCCGATCTCGGCAACCTGGCCCTGGACCTTCTCGGCCTGGGTCCCATCGAGACCAGTGACATCGGCAAAGAGCAGTCGCTCGACGTCAAATGACGTTTCCGTAACCATCCGCGAGCACCCACGTCCCTGAGGTACGTTTCGAACGTAACCTCCCCAAGGAGCGTGAATGTCAGTCAGCCGGATCGCTCGAGCGGCCTTGCACAGAGGCCGACGCGCACAGCGGGTCACGATCATCGGCGCGGGCATCGGCGGCCTGACGCTCGCCGTCGAGCTGCGTCGCCTGGGGATCGAGGTCGAGGTGTACGAGGCCGCGAACGATCCTCGGCCCAGCGGCGATGCCGTGCTGGTGACAGCCAACGCGTCCCGGCTCCTCGAACGCATCGGGCTCGAGTCCGGGCTCGGTGATGCCTCGACACCCGTCGACGGCGTCGTCTGGCGCGACGGCCACACGGGCGCCGCGATCGGCAGGGTGCTCTGGGCCGACCATGCCGCCCGCTCCGGCGGACGCTGCTACGGCGTCGGTCACGCCGACCTGCACGCGCTCCTGATCCAGGCATTCGGCACCGACGGGCTCCATCTCGGCCACCGACTCATCGGCGTCACGGAGGCCGGCGACGGGCCGGCGGTTCTGGAATTCGCCGACGGCGAGTCGGTCGAAGCCGATCTGGTCATCGGCGCCGACGGGGCCCGCTCGATCCTGCGTGACCTCGTCGTCGGCTACGACGACGCCCAGTTCTCCGGCTGCCTGGCCTGGCGCGGGACCGTCCCGCGTTCGCGGCTCACCCTGCTTCCCGATCCCGAACGCCTGCAGCTGTGGCTCGGCGCCGACGGTCACCTGATGCACCATCCGGTCGGCAACGGCAACCACGCCTTCCTGCTGGTCCGACGGCAGCTCGGTCCGTGGGTCCCGGAAGCGTGGGCATGGCCCTCAGACCCGGACGAGCACGTTCACACCTACGCCGGCTGGCATCCCGCCGTGGTCCAGATGATCTCCGCAGCACCGGTCTCGGAGCGGTGGGCGCTCTTCCACCGGCCGCCCCTGTCGACCTGGTCGCGCGGCCGCATCACGCTGCTGGGCGACGCCGCTCACCTGACGCTCCCCCACCACTGCCAAGGCGCCGCCCAGGCGATCGAGGATGCCGTCGTCCTCGCCGGCTGCCTCGCCGCCGACGACGACTGGGACCGTGCCCGCACCAGCTACGAGGTACGCCGACGCGACCGCACCCGCCGGATCCAGGTCGCCTCCGTGGCTGCTGCCGACGCGCTCCACCTCCCCGACGGCCCACGTGCTCAGGCCCGCAACAAGCGGCTCGGGTCGGCCGATGCGTACGACCGACATCTCGCCTGGATCCACGAGCACGACGCCGCCGCCGGTCTCCCCCACCCGTAACTCCGCGGCCCTTTCCGGCGTTGCCAAGATGTGAGTGTCTCCCCCGGACGCAGAGGGTTCCTCGCGCTCGGTATCTGGACGATGTACGCAGCCGCCCTCGCCGTAGCGCTGGTCCAGCTCGGCTCCGCGCCGGAGGCCGACGGTCTTCCGGCCGGCCGTCCGCTCGCCCCTGACAGCCCTGCCGCCCTCATCGCGAAGCACGACTGCTGGAGCGGGGAGGCCCCGCCCGACATGACCGGCAGGCTCCCCGGGCACGCCATCGTCGCCACCGGCGCGACCCCGCGCTACGTCGGCGCCCACCTCACCGGCAAAGCCCTCGACCAGGTCTTCTCCGCCGCGGATCACGGGCTCGTCGTCTACGCCTTCTGCCGCTGAACCCCTGCCGCCGGCGGTCAGGCCCAGAGCTGGCCCTCGAGGCCTTCCTCGGCATCGTCGATGGTGCCTTCGTACGCCCCTGTGGAGAGATACTTCCAGCCGCCGTCGGCGACGACGAAGGCGATGTCGGCCTTCTCGCCGGCCTGGAGCGACTTGGCGGCCTGGGCGAGGGCGGCGTGGAGGATGGCGCCGGTGGAGATGCCGGCGAAGATGCCCTCCAGCTCGAGGAGCTCGCGGACTCGGCGGACCGCGTCACGGGGGCCGACCGAGAAGCGGGCGTCGATCAGGGACGCGTCGTAGAGCTCGGGGACGAAGCCCTCGTCGAGATTCCTGAGCCCGTAGACGAGCTCGCCGTAGCGCGGCTCGGCGGCCACGATGCGTACCTCCGGCTTGGCGGCGCGGAAGAAGCGGCCGACGCCCATCAGCGTGCCGGTCGTGCCGAGTCCGGCGACGAAGTGGGTGACCGAGGGGAGGTCGGCGAGGAGCTCGGGGCCGGTGCCCTCCTCGTGGGCGCGCGCGTTCGCGGCGTTGCCGTACTGGTAGAGCATCACCCAGTCGGGGTGCTCGGCGGCGAGGCGCTTGGCGACCCGGACGGCCTCGTTGGAGCCGCCGGCGGCGGGCGAGGAGACGATCTCGGCGCCCCACATCCGCAGCAGCTGGCGCCGCTCCTCGGAGGTGTTCTCGGGCATCACGCAGACGATCCGGTAGCCCTTGAGCTTGGCCGCCATGGCCAGCGAGATCCCGGTGTTGCCGGAGGTCGGCTCCAGGATCGTGCAGCCGGGGCGAAGCCGTCCGTCCTTCTCGGCCTCCTCGACCATGCGAAGAGCCGGGCGGTCCTTGATCGAGCCGGTCGGGTTCCGGTCCTCGAGCTTGGCCCACAGACGTACGTCGGGAGAGGGCGAGAGGCGGGGCAGGCCCACCAGCGGGGTGCCCCCGACCGACGCCAGCAGGTTGTCGTAGCGCATGGGGTCCATGGTCGCATCAACCGATCGGCTGATGCCCACACGCGCCGATCGCCCGATCCGTGAGACCGCGTCCTCGGCCAGGCTGAAGGTATGCATCAGGAGCGAGAACCAGCGGTCGTCATCGACGGCCTGCGCAAGACCTACGGCGAGAAGGTGGCGGTCGACGAGATCAGCCTGAACGTCTACGAAGGCGAGATCTTCGGGATCCTCGGCCCCAACGGGGCCGGCAAGAGCACGACCGTCGAGTCGATCGCCGGGCTGCGGGTCGGCGACCGGGGTCGGATCCGGGTCCACGGCATCGACCCGTGGACGGACCGCGCAGCGGTGACGGAGGTGCTCGGCGTACAGCTCCAGGAGGCGAAGCTGCAGCCGAAGATCACCGTCCAGGAGGCGCTGGAGCTGTGGAGCGCCTTCTACCCCGACCCCGAGCCCTGGTCCCCGCTCGCCGAGCGGCTGGGGCTCGGCGACCACCTGCAGCAGCGCTTCGAGGACCTCTCCGGCGGTCAGCAGCAGCGGCTCTCGATCGCGCTGGCGCTGATCGGGCGGCCGCGGGTCGTCGTGCTCGACGAGCTGACCACCGGGCTCGACCCGCGGGCGCGCCGCGAGGTGTGGGACCTGGTGCGCGACGTACGTGAGCGGGGGGTGACCGTCATCCTGGTCACCCACTCCATGGAGGAGGCCCAGACGCTCTGCGACCGGATCGCGATCGTCGACTCCGGCCGGATCCGCGCCCTGGACACCCCGGCTGGCCTCATCGACGCAGGCACAGCCGCGACGATCACCACCTTCGACACCTCGGCCGCGATCGACCTGGTCTCCCTGCGCGAGCTCGACGGCGTCACCGCCGCGCGCAGCGAGAACGGCACGGTCACCGTCGAAGGTGCCGAGGGTGTCGCTCTCGCTGTCATCGAGGCGCTGCGTACGCAGGGCGTGGCTCCGCAGCGGCTCCGCATCGCCGCGGGAAGCCTCGACGCCGCCTACCTCGACCTCACCGAAACCCACCAGGAGGCAACCCGATGACCAGCCCGACCGCAGCCGTGATCCGGACCGAGTCCAGGCTCTTCGCCCGCGAACGGCTCTCGCTCTTCTGGATCGTGCTGTTCCCGAGCCTGCTCTTGGGCGTGCTCGGGCTCATCCCGAGCTTTCGCGAGGAGAGCGCCGACCTCGGCGGCCGGAGCCTGATCGACCTCTACGTCCCGGTCACCGTGCTGCTCTCGATGATCATGGCGTCGATCATGACGATGCCGGCAACGCTGACCGGCTACCGCGAGAGCGGCATCCTGCGCCGCCTCGGCACCACGCCGGCGAGGCCGTCCTCGATCCTGCTGGGCCAGGTGCTGGTGCATGCCGCCGCGGTCGCCGCCTCGTCGGTGATCGTGGTCCTCCTGGGCCGGGTGGCGTTCGGGACACCGCTTCCCGGGTCGATCGCCGGGTACGCGGTGGCGTACGTCCTGGCTCTGCTCGTCTCGCTCGGGATCGGGGCCGCGATCACTGCCGCCTCGCCCAACGCCAAGACCGGGCAGGTCGTGGGGATGGTCGCCTTCTTCCCCTGCATGTTCACGGCCGGGGTCTACTTCCCGGTCGAGGTGTTCGGCGGCACCGTGCGCGACGTCATCTCGCTCACGCCCTACGGCGCGGCCTCCAATGCGCTCAACGACGCCACCGGCGGGAGCTTCCCCGAGCTCGTGGACCTAGCGGTGATGGGCGGTTGGGCGGTAGTGCTCTACCTGATTGCCGTGCGCATCTTCCGCTGGGAATGAGAGGGTCCTGCACATGACCATGGCCGTCGAGCGTGAGCAGCGCTGGGAGCACAACCTCAAGGTGCTGCCGTTCGTGCTGCTCGCGCTGGCCACGGTGATCAGCGTCGCGACCATCTCGGAGATGGGCCCGCGCACGCTCGGCATGCGGGTGACGTTCGGCGTGCTCGTGGCGGCGACCGCGGTGTGGATCTGGCGGTGGATGTATGTCTACGGCCGCCCACATCCGGTCGGCTACGTCGGCCGCACGCTGCTCGCCGCCGCCCTCACCGTCGTCCATCCGCTCTTCTGCATCTTTGCCTGGGTCGGGTTCCTGGACGCCTTCGAGTCCTTCCGCGGCCGCTGGAGATGGGTGGCGATGGCGGTCACCTCGCTGATCATGGCCACCGGTCAGACCGGCGGGCCGCCGCCGTACGACAGCCCGTGGCAGAGCGCTGCCCTGCCCCTGCTCTTCGTCGTCAACTTCGGGCTCGCCTCCCTGATGGCCCGCTACAGCATGCACCTCGACGCCGTCAGCCAGGAGCGGGCCGACACGATCGTCAGGCTGGAGCACGCCCTCACCGAGAACGCGCGCCTCCACGAGAAGCTCCTCGCGCAGTCACGTCAGACCGGCGTACGCGACGAGCGTGAGCGCCTCGCCCGCGAGATCCACGACACCATCGCGCAGTCGCTCGCCGGCGTCGTGGCCCAGCTCCAGGCCGCCGAAGGCTCCGCTGACGCCGGGGACGCCGGGGACGTACGCCGCCGGGTGGCCCGAGCCACCGAGATGGCTCGCACGGCACTCGTCGAGGCCCGGCGGTCCGTGCAGGACCTCTCCCCCACCGAGCTCACCGACGCGGGCCTCCTCGATGCCTTGTCGAGGTTGATCGAGAGCTGGAACGACGACCACGACGTGGAGGCCTCGTTCGTCGTCGTCGGCGAAGCCACGGCCCTGCACTCCGAGGTCGAGGCCACGCTGCTGCGGATCGCCCAAGAGGCGCTCGCCAACGTCGCCAAGCACGCCGAGGCGTCGAGGGTCGGGGTCACGCTCACCTTCGACGAGTCCGAGGTCATCCTCGACGTACGCGACGACGGCTGCGGCTTCGACCCCACCGGCCCCCGTCGCGACTCGGCCTTCGGTCTCGGCGTGATGCGCACCCGCGCCCAGCGACTGGCCGGCACCTTCACCCTGGAGTCCGCCCCAGGCGCCGGCACGGCCCTCTCGGCCCGCATCCCCGCACTCCCCCGAGGTGCCGCATGACCCCGAGACGTCAGTTCTTGACGCCGAAGAGTCGATTGTTGACGCCGAAGAGTCGATTTCTGAGAGACAGAGGACAAACGTGATCAAGATCGTGGTCGCCGACGACCACCCGGTCGTACGCGACGGGGTGGTCGGAGTGCTCCGCGCCCAAGGCTTCGAGGTCGTCGGCCAGGCCGGCGACGGCGCCGAAGCCATCGCACTCGTCGAGGAGCTCGAGCCGGACGTGCTCGTCCTCGACCTCCGGATGCCCGGCACCGGCGGCGTAGAGGTGATCGAGCGGCTCCGGGCGCAGGAGTCGCGCGCCGGCGTACTGGTCCTGACGACGTTCGACACGGACACCGACGTCGTCGCGGCGATCGAGGCCGGGGCGACCGGCTATCTGCTCAAGGACGCTCCGACGCCGGATCTGGTCGAAGCCGTCCGAGCGACGGCGGCCGGCGAGACCGTCCTCTCCCCCGCGGTGGCGACCCGACTCGCGTCCCGACTCCGTTCGCCGGGCCCGACGGCCCAGCTGAGCCCGCGCGAGCGCGAGGTGCTCGCCCTCGTCGCCGGCGGGACGACCAACCGCGCGATCGCCGCAAAGCTCTTCGTGAGCGAGGCAACGGTCAAGACCCACCTAGGTCACATCTTCGACAAGCTGGGAGTCACAGACAGAGCAGCCGCGGTCGCAAGAGCGTACGACCGCGGAATTTTGGGCTAAAACGCAGCGGTGTGCTGCCAGGCGTGCGCCATGACGCACTCCTGACAGCACACTGCGAGGTTCAGCAGCCGCCGGCTACGGCGGGGAGGATTACTACCTGGTCGCCGTCTTTCAGCTCGGCGTCGAGACCGCCGATGAAACGTACGTCCTCGTCGTTGATGTAGACGTTGACGAAGCGGCGCAGGTCGCCGTTGTCGATGAGGCGCTCCTTGATGCCGGAGTGGTTCGCCTCGAGGTCGTCGATGAGCGCGCTCAGGGTCTTGCCCTCGGCGCTGACTGCCTTCTCACCGGCGGTGTAGGTGCGGAGGATGGTCGGGATCTTGACCTCGATGGCCATGGGTTCTCCTAGCTGGATGTTCTCAGGATGCGTCACGACAACGTCGTGACGATGTTGATTTCTTCCTCGGTGACGTTGCCGTCGACGATGCGGTAGGACCGGAACTCGACCGGCCCTTGAGCCGACCCGTGCTCGCGGGTGCTGACCAGCACATAGTGCGCGTTCGGCTCCATCGCCAGCCCGATGTCGGTGCGCGAGGGGTAGGCCTCGGTCGCCGTGTGGGAGTGGTAGACGATCACCGGCTCCTCGTCGTTGGCGTCCATCTCCTTGTAGAGCTGGAGCAGGTCTGTCGAGTCGAACTCGTAGAAGGTCGGCGAGCCGGCGGCGTTGATCATCTCGATGAACCGCTCGGGCCGGTCGGACCCCTCAGGGCCTGCGACGATCCCGCATGCCTCGTCGGGATGGTCGCGCTTCGCGTGGGCGACGATCGCGTCGTAGGTCGCCTGGTCGATGGTCAGCACGGGATCAGCCTAGGCGGGCAGAACAGCGCGGACGTACGTGACCGGGTGCCGGACACGGTCACCGCCGTCCGCACGGATGGTGTAGTCAGGACGCCGCCCACAGCGCATCGACGATGGTCTCCTGCAGGATCCCGACCCACTGGTAGATCCCGTAGACCTGGCCCGCGGGGTCGTCCTCGGGCAGCGAGTCCCAGAAGTCCTCGTCGCCCTCCTCGACCCCGAGCCGGGTCGCGAGCGCGAGCCGGATGTCGGTGAAGGAGCGCATCCACGCCTCGGCGTCGGCGATCGAGAGCTCGACGTCGATGACCATCCCGTCCTCGTCCAGCTCGGGCGGCAGTCCGGCCTCCTCGAGCGCGTCGATGATGGTCGAGGCGGCCCGCGCCTTGCCATCGCGCAGACCTCCCTCGGTGAACCGCCGGAACTCCCCGGCCGCCTCTTCGTCGTCGCCGTAGGCGGAGGGGAAGAGCCGCTTCAGCACCGGGTCCTCGGGCTCGGTGGTCGGACCCGAGAAGTCGAGCAGCGCCTCGAGCGGGTCATCGCTCTCGGCAGGCGCGGCGACCTCGTTGCGCAGCAGCTCGACGAGCTGGGAGGCCAACGAACGAAGCAGGTCGGCCTCGAACCCGGAGAAGGTCGCGATGATCTGCTTGCCGCGGCGGTGGTAGCTGAACCCGCCCATCAGTCCTGCTTCTCCAGGGTCGCCCACAGACCGTACTCGTGCATCGCCTGCACGTCGCGCTCCATCTCCTCACGCGATCCGGAGGAGACGGCCGACTTGCCGTCGTGGTGCACCTCCATCATCAGCTTCTCCGCCTTCTTCTTGGAGTAGCCGAAGTACTTCTGGAAGACGAAGGTGACGTACGACATCAGGTTGACCGGGTCGTTCCAGACGATCGTCACCCACGGGGTCGCGGGCGCTACGAGGTCGTCGACCTCGGGCTCGTCGAGCTCCACGGGGCTTGGCGCGCTCATACAGTCCATCGTGCCACGATGTGCCCGTGGACTCGACAGCGGACTCGACCGCGCTCCTGACAGATCACTACGAGCTGACCATGCTCCAAGCCGCGCTCAAGGCGGGCACTGCGGAGCGCCGTGCCGTCTTCGAGCTGTTCCCCCGGCGCCTCGCCGGTGGTCGCCGCTACGGCGTGGTGGCCGGGGTCGGACGGGCGCTCGACGCCGTCGAGACCTTCCGGTTCGGCCCGGAACAGCTGGCCGTCCTGGAGGGCGTCGTCGACGGCCCGACCCTGGAGTGGCTGGCCGGCTACCGCTTCACCGGCGACATCTGGGGGTACGCCGAGGGCGAGACCTTCTTCCCGCACTCGCCGCTGCTCGTGGTCGAGGCCAGCTTCGCCGAGGCGGTCGCCCTGGAGACGGTGCTCCTCTCGATCTACAACCACGACTCGGCCATCGCCACCGCGGCCTCCCGGATGACGCTCGCGGCCGGGGACCGCCCGTGCATCGAGATGGGCTCGCGGCGCACCCACGAGGCGGCCGCCGTCGCTGCCGCCCGGGCGGCCTATGTCGCGGGCTTCACCGCCACCTCCAACCTCGCCGCACGGGCGCGCTTCGGCGTGCCCACCACCGGCACCTCCGCCCACGCCTTCACGCTCCTGCACGACACCGAGGAGCAGGCCTTCCAGGCCCAGGTCGCCTCCCTCGGCAAGGGCACCACGCTGCTGGTGGACACCTACGACATCGCCGAGGCGGTCGCGAAGGCGGTCGAGATCACCGGGCCCGAGCTCGGTGCGGTGCGGATCGACTCCGGCGACCTGGGCCTCCTCGCCCACGACGTACGCCGCCAGCTCGACGACCTCGGCGCGACCAAGACGAAGATCATCGTCACCAGCGACCTGGACGAGTACGCCATCGCCGGCCTCGCGGCCGCCCCGGTCGACGGCTACGGGGTCGGCACCCAGCTGGTCACCGGCTCCGGTCATCCGACCGCCGGGTTCGTCTACAAGCTCGTCGCCCGCGAGGGCGCCTCCGGCGACCTGGAGCCGGTCGCCAAGAAGAGCGCGTCCAAGAGCTCGATCGGGGGCCGAAAGTACGCCCTGCGCCGCCGCGACCGCAACGATGTCGCCGACGCCGAGGTGATCGGCATCGGCACCCCTCCTCAGGGCGACGACAACGACCGCCCCCTCCTCACCCAGCTCGTACGCAAGGGCGAGATCGTCGGTCGTGAGCCCCTCGACGCAGCCCGCGACCGCCACCAGGCCTCCGTCGCCGAGCTCCCCGTCATCGCCCACTCGCTCCTCAAGGGCGATCCCGCGATCCCCACCCAGTTCATCTGATCGCGCGCCGCCTGGCCGGATGTTCGTCTAGGTATGCAGACCAACCGTCACACCCCACGTGGAACTCCGCTAGGGATGTGACGGTTCGGCTGCATACCTAGACGAACCGCCACCGTCTACGCTGGCGAGCATGACGCGTGCACTGATCGTGGTCGACGTACAGAACGACTTCTGCGAGGGCGGGTCCCTGCCGGTCGACGGCGGGGCCAGGGTGGCCTACGACATCGGTCAGCTGCTGCGCGAACGAGCAGCGAGCAAGGAGCCGGAGCCGACGTACGGCCTGGTGGTGGCGACCAAGGACCACCACATCGACCCGGGCGACCACTTCGGCAACCCGCCGGACTACGTGGACTCGTGGCCGGCGCACTGCGTGGTCGGCACCGACGGCGAGGCGTTCCACCCCAACCTGGACCCGGTGTCCTTCGACGAGATCTTCCGCAAGGGCGAGTACGCCGCGGCATATTCCGGCTTCGAGGGCGCGGCCAAGGGCGGCGCCACGCTGGTCGACTGGCTCCGGGAGCGCGGGGTGGAGGAGGTCGACGTGTGCGGGCTGGCGACCGACTACTGCGTACGCGCGACCGTGCTCGACGCGCGAGCGGCCGGGTTCGGCACGACGCTGCTCTCCGACCTGACCGCTGGAGTGGCGGCGGAGCGCACTGCAGCGGCCATCGAAGAGATGCGCGCGGCGGGGGTAACGGTCTTGTGACAGAAATGCGAACTTTCCACCGATAGTGCTCGTCTGAAGGTCTATTCTCTCTCGAATGGCTCGGATCTCGGCGACAGCCCCACTGCACCATCCCCACTTCCGGTGGTTCTTCGCATCCCGGTCGGTGAACCTGGTCGGCAATTTCATGGCGCCGGTCGCGCTCGCCTTCGCCGTGATGGAGGTGAGCGACGCGCCGATCGCGATCGGCGCCGTCCTCGCGGCCCGGACCATCCCGATGATCATCTTCATGCTGATCGGCGGCGTGCTCGCCGACCGGTTGGGCCGCGCCCGGATCCTGTTCGCCTCCAACCTGGTCTCCGGTCTGAGCCAGGCGGCCGTCGCTGTCCTGGTCATCGCCGGCGTCGCCGAGCTGTGGCACCTGATCGCGCTCTCGGCCCTCAACGGCATCGTCTCCGCCGCCGGTCTGCCGGCTCAGCAGGGGATCATTCCGCTCGTGGTGCCCCGCGACCAGCTGCAGGAGGCCAACGTCCTGCTGTCGCTGACCCGGGCGGTCGTCGCGATCGCCGGCCCTGGAACGGCGGGCCTGCTCGTCCTCAGCGTCGGCGCGGGCTGGGCGCTCGCGCTCGACGCCGCCACCTGGATCATCGCGGCGCTGCTGTTGCTGCCCGTCAAGCTCACCGGCTCGGTCGGCAAGGCCTCCGTCGTCGGCGACCTGCGTCTCGGCTGGGACTACTTCCGCTCGACCACCTGGCTGTGGCTCTGCGTCGGCGCCGCGACCATGCTCAACGCGCTCTACGAGGGCGGGTTGCTCACCCTCGGGCCACAGCGGGCCGAGGGCTCATCGCTGGGTGCCGGCGGCTGGGGCCTGATCCTCACCTTCCAGGGGATCGGCGTGCTCGCCGCGACCCTTGTGCTGATGAAGGTCCGGCTCGAACGACCCCTGTTCTTCGGCATGATCGGCATGGCCGCCTTCGGTCTGCCGATCGCGGCCCTCGGGTTCTCCACCGACATGGCGGTGCTCCTGCCCGCGGCCGCCATCTCCGGCGCCGGTGTCCAGGTGTTCAGTCTCGGCTGGCAGCTGTCGATGCAGGAGAACGTCCCCGGTGAGCTGCTCTCCCGGGCGTCCTCCTACGACCAGCTCGGGACGTATATCGCGATTCCCATCGGGCAGCTGACGATGGGACCCTTGGCCGCCGCGTACGGGATCGAGAACGTGCTCATGATCGCCGGGATCGCCTTCGTCGCGATCTCGCTGGCGACACTGCTGAGCCCAGCCGTACGCCGCCTGAGCCGCGTCACCGTCCCGGCCGTCGAACGCAACGGCGCTCCGGCGCACTAGCCCCGGCCTCACGCCCACCGGTCGGCGAGGGTGCGGATCACATTGAGGTTGCGGTTGGTGCTGACCGCGATGTGACGCTCGACCACGGCGTTGGTGATCTTCGTCTGGTGGAAGCTCTCGGTCAGCAGGTGCACGGCGCGACCGATGACATAGACCTGCTCGCCCTCCCCCGCCCGGGCGACCAGCGCCTCGCGGGAGCCGGTGTCGCCGTGCTCCTTGCACAGGAACACGAACTGTCTGCCTTCGTGCCCCATCCCGACCGCCGCGGCATCGTTGGCGATCACCTTCAGCTCGGCGGGGGTGAGGCAGATCGTCGGCACCTCGAAGAAGCGATCGGCAGCGAAGGCCTCCTCCAGGATCGCCTCCATCTCGGCCCGGTCGCCGACCGGGTGGTCGAAGCGTACGTTGCCGGTGTTGATGTAGGTCTCGACGTCCGTCCCGCCCGCCCTCACGACCGCCGCGATGATCGCCTGCTTCGGGAACTTCCGGTTCGCGCCGAGGTTGATGGCGCGCAGGAACGCGATCCAGGTGTGCCGTTCCGTTGTCATTCTCAGATAGTCTCCACCCGTCCGCCGCGCCGCAACCCCGACCCTGGAATCCGATCGATGCCTTCACAGCAGCTGCTCTCCACGGCAGCCCCGACCGCCTCGGGCTCCGCTTCGGCGAAGACCCTGGACCTCTCCAGCGACCTGGTCGTCTACGCGGCGCGTCTCATGCGCCTCGTACGCCGCGCCCTGGACCTACCGGCCAGTGTCCGGGTCCTCACGATCCTCGACGCCGTCGGGCCGCTCGGCATCACCGACCTGGCCCGCGCCGACGGCTGCTCGCAACCGACCATGTCGGCCCAGATCGCCCAGCTGGTCGAGACCGGCCTGGTCAGCAAGGAGCCCAATCCCGCCGATGCGCGGGCGAGCCTGGTCACCCTCACGGACGCCGGTCGGGCAGACCTCGCCGACGTGCGCGAGCGCATCTCCCACCTCATCGCCGAGCGCCTCGAGTCTCGCAACCGCACCGAGGCCGAGCTCGAGGGCGCGGTCGCGGTGCTTCGCGACCTGGTCGAGGGCGACTCCCCGACCGCCTAGTGGCGCGTCCTGGAAGTTCCTGGACGGTTGGCGTCGTCAGGGTGCGTGCATGGCGAGGCGGCGTCGCGAAGTCATACCGGGCGTCTTCCGAGCGGCGCCAACGCTGCCAGGTGCGTGCCATGGCGGCGCGAAGCGCCTAGGAACTTCTGGGACGCGCCACTAGTGGCGGCCGAGCACAGCAGCTGCAGCGGCGACGACCGCAGGATCGGTCACCCAGTGGCCACCGTCGTCGGCGTCGCCCAACGCGAGCCGGGAGGCAGAGGGGATCCGCCGCTTCGCGGACAGGTGCACGCCCTCGACGCCGAGCGCGGCGAGCGCCCTGATCGCCTCCACACTCACCCCACCGCCGGCCAGCACGTCCGGCCCCTCCACCGCCACCATCGCGGCGATCGTCGCCGCGCCCGCGGCTGCGGTCGACGCACCTCCCGAGGTGAGCACCCGGTCGACCATGCCGCTCAGCGCTCGGACCGCCGCGACCGGGTCGGCACTGAGGTCGACGGCGCGGTGGAACGTCACCGTCGCCTCGTACGCTGCGGCCTTCTCCGCGATCCGGCGGACCAGGTCCACGTCCGGCAACCCGTCCGTGGTGAGCGCACCGATCACGATCCCGTCGGCGCCGGCCTCGAGGATCGTGTCGACCTCTCGTGCCAGCAGGTCCCGCTCTTCCCGGGAGTAGCTGAATCCGCCCGGGCGCGGCCGGACGAGCACCTGGACGCCCTGCCACCCGTCGCCGGCCTCGATGCCGCCGACCTCGTCGAGGACCGCCTCGAGGAGCCCGTGCGACGGCGTGACACCGCCGACCTCGAGCGCCGAGCAGAGCTCGACGCGGTTCGCCCCGCCCTCGCGAGCAGCGCGTGCCCCCTCCACCGAGGTCACCGCGATCTCCAGCGCGGTCATGCGCTGCCCACGCCGGATACGACGGGACGTTCCGGTCGCTCTACCCGCGAGTAACCGACAATTACGTCCCGTCGTACCTCGCGACGGGACCCGGTCACGCCGAGCCCCGTGCCGCCCAGTCACGCAGGGTGTCGATCCGCTCACGCAGCTGGTCGGCGTTGGCGACCGCGGCGGGCGGGCCGCCGCACTCCTTGCGGAGCCGGTTGTGGGTGACCCCGTGGGGCGTCTTGGTGCGGTGGTGCCAGGCGGCGACCAGGCCGTTGAGCTCTCGGCGGAGCACGGCGAGCTGCTCGTGGGCGGCGACCGCGGCGACCGGCTCGTCGGCAGCGACGGGCGCAGAGGCGGACTTCTGCTTGCGCGCCCGGTCGCTCTGCCGCTGTTGGAGCAGGGCCTTCATCTGGTCGGTGTCGAGCAGGCCGGGGATGCCGAGGAAGTCCATCTCCTCCTCGGAGCCGACGTGCACCTCGCCGGAGTGGCCGAACTCGCCGCCGTCGAAGAGCACCCGGTCGAAGCGCGCCTCCGACCCCATGGCCTCCCAGGCTCCCAGCTCCTCCTCGGAGGCGCCCTCCTCGGCGTTGGCCGCGGCCATCAGCGCGTCCTCGGCGGCGAAGATGTCGTCCTCGCTGGTGACCTTCTTGCCGAGCACGTGGTCGCGCTGCAGCTCGAGCTCCGAGGCGAAGCCGAGCAGGTTCGGGACCGACGGCAGGAAGACCGAGGCCGTCTCACCCCGGGTCCGCGCTCGTACGAAGCGCCCCACCGCCTGCGCGAAGAACAGCGGCGTGGAGGTGGTGGTCGCGTAGACCCCGACCGCGAGCCGGGGCACGTCGACGCCCTCGGAGACCATCCGGACCGCGACCATCCAGCGGTCGTCGGACTCGGAGAACTTGGCGATCTTCTTCGAGCCGGCCTTCTCGTCGGAGAGCACCACGGTGGCGCTCTGTCCGGTGATCGTCTTCAGCGTCTTGGCGTAGGAGCGCGCCGACTCCTGGTCGGTCGCGATGACGAGCCCGCCCGCGTCCGGGACGTGGCGGCGTACCTCGGTCAGGCGCTTGTCGGCGGCCGCCAGCACCGATGGGATCCACGATCCGGCCGGGTCCAGCGCGGTCCGCAGTGCCTGCGAGGTCAGGTCCTTGGTCAGCGGCTCGCCGAGGTGGGCGGCGATCTCGTCGCCGGCACGGGTGCGCCACTGCATCTGTCCGGAGTAGGCCATGAAGAGCACCGGCCGGACGACGTGGTCGCGCAGCGCCTCGGCGTAGCCGTAGGTGTAGTCGGCCGCCGAGCGCGGGATACCGTCCTCGCCGGGCGCGTAGGTGACGAACGGGATCGGGTTGGTGTCGGAGCGGAACGGCGTACCGGTCAGCGCCAGCCGCCGTGCGGCCGGCTCGAAGGCCTCCCTGACCCCCTCGCCCCACGAGAGCGCGTCACCGGCGTGGTGCACCTCGTCGAGGATCACCAGAGTCTTGAACCGCTCGGTGCGGATCCGCATCGCGAGCGGGTTGACCGCCACCCCTGCGTACGTCACGGCGATCCCGACGTAGTCGGCCGAGGTCTTGCCCTGGCCGGCGGAGTAGGTCGGGTCGATCGGGATCCCCGCCCGCGCAGCCGCCTCCGCCCACTGGACCTTGAGGTGCTCGGTGGGCGCGACGATCGTCACCCGGTCGACCAGGCGGCGCCCGAGGAGCTCGGCGGCGACCGTCAGCGCGAAGGTCGTCTTACCGGCACCAGGGGTCGCGACGGCGAGGAAGTCACGGGGCTGGTCGTCGAGATAGGCGTTCAGCGCCTCCTGCTGCCAAGCACGGAGCTTGGGCGCAGTGCCCCACGCGGCCTTGTTGGGCCACGCAGGTGTGAGAGCGCCGGGGAGATCGGCACTGCTCACTCGTCGTCGCCCTCGCCACCGCTCGGCGGCATCCCCTCGAAGATCTCTTTGCAGTCGGGGCAGACCGGGAACTTGGACCCGTCGCGGCTCGGCACCCACACCTTGCCGCACAGCGCGACCACGGGCGTGCCCATGACCATCGCCTCGGTCAGCTTGTCCTTCTCCACATAGTGGGAGTAGCGGTCGTGGTCACCCTCCTCGGTGGGGACGTCTTGATGACGAACGTCCTCCCGTTCTTTGACGGCTTCTTTCGTGCCGAATCCCAGGATGCCCATGCCTCCAACCTTACAAGGGTCCGTTAGTTGAGTCCGGGGTCGGGCGGGCGCGTGGCGTGGAATGCCAGCTCACCGGGCTGGCGACGGAGCACCGCGCCCCACATCGAGCTGACGTCGTCGAGGAAGGAGTCGTAGGGCTCGCCGTCGATGACATACCAGGACCCCTCCTCCACCTCGCTCTGCAGCTGGGCTGCCCCCCAACCTGCGTAGCCGGCAAAGATACGCAGGCGCGACAGGGTTCCGTCGACCAGCTCGACGGGCGTGTCGAGGTCGAGCAGCCCGAGGCGCCCGACCACCGGCCGGAAGCCCAGCGGCGGGTCGTCGGCGTCGACCAGGAGAGCGACCGCGATCGCGGCGTCCTTGCTCACCGGGCCGCCCTGGAAGAGCACGTCGGGATCGGCGACAGAAGCCGCCCACGGATGGAGCACCTCGGCGACGGGAACCGGTGAGGGCCGGTTCAGTACGACGCCGAGCGCCCCGTCGTCGTTGACCTCGATCAGCAGCACCACGGTGTCGACGAAGTTGGGATCACGGAGCTCGGGCGTGGCCACCAGCAGCCGACCGGCGCGTACGTCCGTCTGCTCGGTCATGACGCCATGATCGCATCACCTGTGAAACAACAGCTGGAACTCGAATCCGACACGTATGGAGACTCCGGGGCCGGCGCTGAGGGAGTGCGGAGGGAGATCCGCGGGAGGGTGCACCGGCGCCCGGAGCCTGGCTCGATGAGGCAGTACGCCGCCTCAGGCCGCCGACCGCACCGACCGGAACATGTCGACGAGACCCGCGAAGGGGCCGCGGTCGACGATCGGGGCGGCCGGTTCGTACTCGGCCCGGGCTCGCAGCTCGATCATCGAGCCGACCTGGACGCACTGGGCGTCGGCGAAGGCACCCTTGCCCGCCATGACGGCAAGGGTGAGGTGCTCTTTGGTCCGCGCCTTGGCCAGCGCGTCGGCCATGGTCTCGTCGACGGGAAGGGCGTGGTAACGGTCGAGGACCGCGCGGACTCCGGGCAGGTCGTCGGCAGTGCCGTGCCAGGCACGGACGACGGCGTCCTCGAGGTCCATCGGCTGGTCGGCGAGCTCGGTCTCGATGCGGCCGGACAGGCGGGTGTGCCAGCGCAGCTGCAGGGCGGCGAGCAGGTCGAGCTCGTCGGCGAAGGTTTCGGTGACGCCGGGAAGATCCATGGGCAGCAGGCCGTCTCGACGATCGTCGACGGCGGCGACCACACCGCGGAGGATCTCCCCGCGCTTGTGATGGCTGGTCCAGCTCATTATCGGCTCCTTGCGGAAGATCGTCACCCACATACTGTGAGTACGTACCTACAGTATTGAACATACCAAGGGTATGGCCAATACCTGGGACGGTGATTCCGAACACGGCCGTTAGAGTGGGCGGGTGGCAAAGTCGTCCGTGAGCAAGCTCGTCCCCAAGGTTCCCCCGCTGCCGTCGGTCCCTGGGATGTCGCGGAGGCAACAGTTCTCCGCCTCGACCAAGAAGACCTTGATCGAGGTCGCCGAGAAGCTCTTCACCGAGCACGGTTACGCGAGCACGTCGCTGGACGCCATCGTGGCCGGGGCCGAGGTCACGAAGGGCGCGCTCTACCACCACTTCAGCGGCAAGCAGGCGCTCTACGAGGTCGTCTTCGAGAAGGTCGAGGCCGCCACCGCGCAGAGCATCGACGCGGCCATGCGCGAGACGAAGGACCCCTGGGAGCAGGCGAGGGCCGGGCTGCGTACGTTCCTGGAGGCGGTCCAGCAGCCCACCTACCGCCGCATCGTCGTGCAGGAAGGGCCATCGGTCCTCGGCTATCAGCGCTACCGCGAGCAGGAGGAGCGCTCCACGTTCACCGTCGTCGAGGACATCGTCGCCGCTGTCCTGCGCGCCGGCGACCGGAGCGTGGACGACGAGATGGTCGCGACCTTCGCCCGGCTCTTCTTCGGGGCGATGTCGGCCGCCGGCGAGTCCGTCACCGAGGCCAGCGACCCCGAGGACGCAGCCGACCGCATCGAGCTGGCCGTGACCTACCTGCTGACCGGGGTCCGGACCCTGGCCGAGCAAGGCGTCAGGGTCGAGGACATGCGCTGATCCACCGCTCCGGCGGGCAGCGCTACTCGACGCTCACCCCACCGGGCTCTACCTGGCCGTTGCCCTTCGGGATCAGGTCCAGCCACACCTTGCCCGGCGGGATCTCGATCGCGGCGCCGCTCGCGTCGGTGAACGCGACCGCGCCCTTCTCGCCCTTCTTCACCCAGGTCGCCTCGACGATCTGGCCGGCGCGCATGATCCACGCCTTGCCCCGACCGGTGAAGTGGGAGACCGGGACGATCGCGCCGCCCGGGTCCTTGTAGGGAGCGATGGTGGTCCTGGTCTGCGCGACGACGACGGTGTCGGCGAGGAACTGGCCGCTCTTCGACATGTAGTGGTTCTGGAGGCGGTATTTGCCGCCCTTGAAGATCCAGTTGTCCGTGCGCGCCTGGGAGAACTTCACGTCGACGGCCTTGGCGGGCTTGCCGCCGGTCAGCTCGGTGGTCGCGTCGCCCCAGGGCATGAAGTCGGCGGGCCGCTCGGCCTTGCCGTCCTTCGCAGCTGCCTTGCCTGCCTTGGCGACCTTGGCGACGACGCTGTGCAGGAAGTCGTGCGGCTTGCTGGTGTCGCGTACGACGTAGGGGGTGGACATGTCGATCCACTCCACGTCGTGCTTCTTCAGCTGAGCGTAGGTGTAGGGGGCGGCGCCGCTGGTCATGATCTTGGCCCCGATCGGCGCGGCGATCCCGGCGTCGGTCGCACGCATCGACCGGACCGGCCCGGCCTCCTTCGGAAGCTGGGAGTAGTACGCGACGGCCAACCGCGTCACGCCACCCTCGACCAGCTCCTGGACGACCATGTCCGCCTTGGCCATCCCGTACTGCGGGGCGCTGGCTGGGGTGTTGTCGATCTTGACGATGTAGGCGGGGTGCTGACGAGCGGCGGTCTGCCCCTCGGGGAGCTCGGCCCCGGTCAGCGGCTCGTGGTCGGGCTCAGCGGGCGCGGACGGCGACGGCTTCGTCTCCTTCGGCTCCTCCGAGGAGCCACAGCCGGTCAGGACCAGTCCCGCGGCGGCGAGCGTCGCTGTCGCTCGCAGCAGGAACCCCGGGCGGGACGTGCGCATCATCGATCTCCATCTGCATCGGCCAGCATCGGCTCATCTACCTTGACGAGTGTCAGACGGTAATCGTTGCATCCAACGCAGGCGCGCCCGGGGTTCCTCGCTTGACCAGATCAGGCGACGGTCGCGCCGCCATCCACGTAGAGCGTCTGCCCGGTGATGTAGGAGGCCTCGTCGCTGGCCAGGAAGGCTGCGGCGGCGGCGATGTCAGCGGGCTCGCCGACGCGCTTGACCGGGTTGGCGTCGGCGGAGAGCTTGCGGAACTCGTCGACGTCGAGACCGAGGCGGGCCGCGGTCTGGTCGGTCATCTCGGTGGCGATGAACCCCGGCGCGATCGCGTTCACGTTGACGCCGAACGGGCCGAGCTCGAGCGCCAGGGTCCGGGTGAAGCCCTGCACGCCGGCCTTCGCCGCGGAGTAGTTGGCCTGGCCCCGGTTGCCCGTGGCCGAGGTGGAGGAGACGTTGATGATCTTGCCGTACTTCTGCTTCACGAAGACCGCCTGCGCAGCCTTCGACATCAGGAAGTGGCCCTTGAGGTGGACGTTCATGACCAGGTCCCAGTCGTCCTCGGTCATCTTGAAGAGCAGGTTGTCGCGGGTGATCCCGGCGTTGTTCATCAGGATGTGCAGGCCGCCGAGCTCCTCGACGACGCGGGCCACCGCGGCCTCGGTGTCCTCGGCCTTTGCGACGTTGGCGCCGATGCCGACGGACTTGGCGCCCTCGGCCAGCGGGAGCTTGGCTGCCGCCTCGGCCGCGGCGGCCTCGTCCAGGTCGATGATCGCGACCGAGGCACCCTCCTCGGCGAAACGCGTGGCGACTCCGAAACCGATCCCTCGCGCTGCGCCGGTGATGACTGCGACGCGTCCGTCGAAACGACCCATGACCCAAACTCCTTCGTAGGTGACTGAGGCCGACATCACGTACGGCCCCCGCCGACAATAGCGAGGGCCGTACGTGACTTCATGAGGTGTCTACTGATTGGTAGCCACTACCGGTCGGCCCTAACCATTTTTGAGCCAAGCGTCGCGCGCGGCCACACCCAGGTCGGGGTGGTCGGTGAAGAACGCGTCGACACCGGCGTCCAGGTAGGGACCGACCTCGCAGGCGAGGTCACCGATCGCGATCGGGTCGGTGCCGATGCGGCACTCGGCGGGGAGGTTCTTGTTCTCGGCGCGCAAGGTCCAGATGACGGTCGGCAGCCCGACGCGCTCGGCGCGGGTGGCGAGGTCGGTGGGCTCGCCCAGGGTGCCGTCGGCGTCACGCGGGATGAAGTAGTACTTGTACGGCGCCACCTGGTCGGCGTACTTCTTGATGCCTCGCAGGCCCTTGTCGGTGACCAGGTAGTCGTTGGTCACCCCGGTCCCGGCGACCACCTGGTCGTACGGGGCGCCGCCGAAGTCGATCAGCTGCACCAGCTTGGTGCCGATCATCCGGTCGAGGTCCTTCAGGTTGCTGACCTCGAAGGACTGGATCACCGCTGCGGCGCGCTTGCCGCCGAGACCGTGGCGCTTCAGGCTCTTGACGAGCGGCTCCTCCATGGAGAGGCCGATGGAGTCGAAGTACGTCGGGTGCTTGGTCTCCGGGGCGACGCCGATGGTGCGGCCGGTCTCGGCCTCCTTGGCCTCGACCAGGTCGAGCACCTCCTCGATGGTCGGCACCTCGAAGAGGCCGTCGTAGGCGGTGTTGCCCGGGCGGTCGCCCGGGATGCGCTCCACGGCGCGCAGCGTCTTCAGCTCCGCGAGGGTGAAGTCCTCGGTGAACCAGCCGGTCAGGGCCTTGCCGTCGATGGTCTTGGTGGTCTTCCGGTCCGCGAACTCGGGACGGTCGGCGACGTCGGTGGTGCCCGAGATCTCGTTCTCGTGGCGAGCGACGAGCACGCCGTCCTTGGTCGAGACCACATCCGGCTCGATGTAGTCGGCACCCTGCTGGATGGCCAGGTCGTACGCCGCCAGGGTGTGCTCCGGCCGGTAGCCCGAGGCACCGCGGTGCCCGAAGACGACCGGCTCGCTGCCCCGGAGGTCGAGCTTGTCGAGACCCCCACCGTGGACAGCAGTGTTGGGGGTGGTCTTGGCGCTGGTCTGGGTCGCGGCGGAGGCGGGGTTCGCGACCAGGAGGGTCCCGGCGGCGAACGCAGCAGCGGCGGCGAGCGTGAGAGTACGCATACGAGTGGGGTTCAGCGTGGTCATGACCCGATCACACCGGGCCCGGGAGACCCCGGGCCCGGTGTGCGGTGAACGACGAATGACGATCTGTCGACGGACCTCAGGCCGCGTCAGCCGCGTCGGCCTCGTCGGCCCGCTCGGCGGTGCGTCGCTCGGCGATCACATCAGCGAGCACGTCGGGGCGGTTGGTGATGACGCCGTCGACACCACGGTCGAGAACGGCGCCCATCGTGTCGGCGTCGTCGACCGTCCAGGAGTGGATGTTCATCCCGAGGGCGTGCACGCGAGCCACGTAGCCCGCGTCGAAGGAGGCGTAGTGCGGGTTGATCTGGTCGGCCCAGGTGTAGCTGTCCAGGTCGGCGTAGGCCGGTGTGCCGAGGAGGCCGACCGGCACCTCGGGCTGGACGCTCTTGTAGGTCTTCATGGACCCGAAGTCGAAGCTCTGCACGGCGAGCCTGTCGGCGGCGACCGCGGAGCGGACGTAACCGGGGAAGGAGTCGAACCCGGCCGCGACCTTCTTCTCGATGCCCGGGTAGAGCGCCGGCGACTTGAGCTCCATCAGGATCCCGGACCGCGACGACCGCACCTGCTCGACCATCTCCTTCAGCGTCGGCACCGGCTCGCCGGCGTACTTCTCGCCGAACCAGGAGCCGGCGTCCAGGGTCTTGATCTCGGCGAGCGTGAAGTCCTTGACCCGCCACGGCGAGCGGCCGGGGAAGCGCTGCTCGACGTCGGTGGTGCGCGACAAGGTGGTGTCGTGCATCAGCACGAGCTCGCCGTCCTTGGTGGCCTGCACGTCCGACTCGATCCAGTCGGCGCGCTGCTCGATGCCGACGGCGAAGGCGGCGAGAGTGTTCTCCGGGGCGTACGCGCTCGCCCCACGGTGGGCGGTGACGGTGATGTCGTCGGCCCGGTTGGCCTCGACGGCGTTGACAGCCACCGGAACGAGCATCGTACCTGCGGCCAGCGCTACGCCGGCCAGAGCTGAGGTGAGGGACTTGGTCGCGACGGACGACACGGACATTGCGCACTCCCGGGATCAGTGGACAACAACTGATCCCGAGTGAATCGGCCCTCGCCGACCTCGCCCCGACCTCTCGATGGCCGAAGCCGTACGCCTCGGTGAACTCAGCCCAGCACGGCGCGAAGCCGGTCGGCGTACTCGCGCTGTTCACCGGCGGCGTACTTGTGCCGCGGCCAGAAGAAGCCTTTGAGGCCGTCGCCGCGACTGCGAGGGACGACGTGGAGGTGGAGGTGCGGGACCGACTGGCTGACCACGTTGTTGACCGCGACGAAGCTGCCTTGGGCCCCAAGACCCTCGACGACCGCGGCTGCCAGACGCTGACCGTCCGCGACGAAGCGTCCGTGCAGGTCGGGCGGGAGATCGAGCAACGTCTCCAGGTGCTGCCTGGGCACCATCAGGATGTGTCCCTTCTGCACCGGACGATGGTCGAGGAAGGCCAGGAACGCCTCGTCATCGAAGACCACCTCGGCCTCCAGGTCCCCGGCGACGACGTCACAGAAGACGCAGCTCATGGGGTTCGCTCGCTCACGACTCGTCCCCCCACGCCAGCGTGGCGACCACGAGGTCGACGGTGGGCAGGGCCAGGTCGGCGAGGTCGGGGTGCGGGAAGGAGTAGATCAGCCGTGACTCGTAGAGCCGGTCGGGCGAGGCGATCCACCGCTCCCCCACCGTGGTCGTCTCGCCCTGCAGGGGGTGCCGCACCATCCCGAACGGCGCCGGCCGGTTCAGCGCGACCGCCAGGGCGGCCGGCCGCCGACCGACCCGCTGCAACCAGAAAGCCAGGAAGGCCGCGCCCTGCTCGGCGGCCGCCTCCTTGGCGGCGACCATCCACTGCGCCCACTCGGGCTGCTCGGCCTTGGACCGCTGCACTCTCGGGAGCACCTTGTCCGTCAGATCGGCGAGCTGGTAGTCGCGGATGTCCTCCTCGGACATGTCGACGACGTACCACTCCTGCCCCTTCGGCAGCCGCAGATCGACGTGAGGCTTCGGACCGAGCGCCTTGAGCACGTCCTTGATCCCCGCCCGGAACCGGTTCGGCCCGGCCGGGTCGAAGGTGACGTGGGCGATCTCCTCGAGGTTGGCGGTGAGGAACTCCCGCAGGCCGTCGCCGTTGCGCAGCTGCGCGCGGCGGCGGGTGTCCTCGGCGAGGAACGTCTCCAGGGCTTCTTGGGAGGAGAAGAGCATCGCCTCGTACGGCGGCCGGTTGCCGCGGTCCCCGGGAAAGACCCGGATCCGGGCCTCGTCGAGCTGAGGAACGACAACCTGCCCCGTGCGCAGGGCGGCACCGACCGCGTCGATGTCGGCGGCCTCGAGGGCCGCCTCCAGCGCGCGGTTGCGGTAGCCGTCGGGAGTCATTCCCCGAGGTTAAACCCCGTTTGCCGCCGCTAGTGGCATGACACGGCATCCGCGCCGCACGGCATGATCTCCCGGGCAGCGACGCGCCCGCTGACCGGAGCGTCGAAGTGGTGCAGGTCGCCCGAGCCGTACGTCCACCGCATTCCGTTGTTGCGCATCGCACGGACGACGCCATGGCTGGTGCTGCGCCAGGCCACCCGGGGGTGGGAGCGCGAGGGCCACCACCTGTTGGGCACGTAGCCGTCGCGCGACCGGTAAGGGTTCTCCCAGGGGTTGACGTCGAGGGAGCGACCGTAGGAATGCGGCGAGCGCACACCCGGGCGGCCGACGACGTTGCGACAGTTGAAGGCCGAGGTGTTGTCGGCGTCCATGGACGCGTAGTCGTTGCCGCCGCGCAGCGTCTTGGAGTAGCCGAACCGATCGACGCGATACATCCGTCGGATCGGGTAGCGGCCGGCATACATCGCGGTCAGGGCGTTCTTCATGCGGCCGACCGAGTCGCGGTGGGCGATGATCTCGCCGCGGCGGCGGTAGCCGGAGTAGTCCCAGTAGTTGATGCGCAGCAGCCGCAGGCTGGCCCGCCCGACCGGGCAGCCGCTGTGCCAGGAGACGCCGACCATCGAGCGCCACACCCCGTCGGGGATGCTCGTGACGACACCGTTGGCACCGCTCCCGGTGGCGCGCGGCTGGGCCGGTGGGTTGCGTCTCGGCTTCGGGGCGGCGCTGGGCAGCCGCACCGGGGCCACCGGCGGCACGTTGTCGAGCCGGTAGTAGTTGCTCCAAGCCGCGTTCACACCGACGACGGCACTCGAGCTGGCTCGCCAGATGGTGTCGTAGCGGGGACGTACGCTGACTCTGGCGCGCCCCTCGGCGTCGGTCGTCACTGCCGTGTAGAGGGCGTAGCCATCGGCCCCCGCCGTCTTGGTGTAGAGCTTGACCCGGCTGCCGGGGACCGCCCGGCCACCCGGCGTGCGCAGGGTGATCGTGATCGTCGAGCTCCGCTCGTCGACCACCGTCCCTGGGCCGGAGAGCCGCAGAACACCGTCGACCGCCGCCGACGCAGGCACGCTCCACAGGAGCGTGACGACACATGCCAGAACAGTCCCGACCCAGGCGAATCCACCCATCCCCATGAACCGAGTGTAGGAACGACCTAGGACACCCGCGCCAGCCCAATTCGGTGTATCTGGGGCTGTTCGAGATCTCGCCGCGGAGACCTCGAACAGCCCCACGAGTCATGCCTTGGCTGCTACCCCGAGCTTCGCGGGGGTGTCGTCATCGCAGGTCGCGAAGAAGTTGCCGACCTCGTCGACCATGTGACTGAACGACTCCGCCGCGAAGAGCACCGGCTGGTAGTGGGTGATGTCGTAGTCGACCGTCGCCATCTCGGCGAAGTCGAGCGGACGGATCTCCACCTCCCGCATCTCCTCGATCTCCCCGTAGGAGGAGAGCAGCCCGGCTCCGTACGCCTTGATCTCGCCGTCCTCGTGGAGCACGCCGAACTCGATGGTGAACCAGAAGACGTCGGCGACGACCTGGAGCGCCTCTCGGGTCTGGACCCGGCGCGCGGCCGCGCCGGCGAGACGCTTGACCTCGGCCACCTGCGGGTCGGCGAGCAGGTTCCCGTGGCCGATCACCTCGTGGATGATGTCGGGCTCAGGCGTGTAGAGCGGCACCGCGTGATGACGTAGGTATTGCGTCGAGTGGAACTGCCCGTCGGCCAGGCTTCCGTAGAACTCCTCCAGCGGGACGATCCCCGCGGCCGGGACGTACTCGAAACCGGTCAGCCCCTTCAGGCCGGCGCTCACCTCGTCGAGCTGTGGCACCCGATCGGTCGGCAGATTGAGAGCCTCGACGGCCGCGATGTAGTTGCGGCAGGCATATTTCGCGTGCAACGGCGCGATCTCACGGGAGACCGTCCGCCAGATCTCGTTCTCGGTCTCCGTGTAGTCGATCCGGGGCACCGTCTCCCCCGGCTTCCAACCCAGCGCCGCGGCAGCGATCTCGCTCCGCCGTGCCCGGTAGTCCTGGTCTGCGAACCCGGGGTGGTTGTCCCCCAGATGCACCTCGACCTGCCCATCCTCGCCCACGGTGACGGGCGAGTAGAGCTGTCCTTCCTCGAACATCCTTACCTCCATGTGACGTACGCCTCACAACCCTATCGCGCACGCAAGAGAAGTCATTTCGCCCCAGAGGCTCAAGGCCGGAAGTTTTACCGCCCGCACAACGAAGCCCCGCTCCGCGCAACACCAACCACGCGCAACCAAGGAGCGTGGGGCGTCCCCGGAGGCGAGGCGAGGCCGATCACGCGCATCGGGGGTGCGGGTGGCGAAGCCCCCGCCCCCGCGCGAAGCGCGGACAAAATGAAGAGGGCGACGCGGCTCGCGCATATTGCGAGCACACGTCACCCTCGAACTCGTGGAGCTGCGGGGAATCGAACCCCGGTCCTCGAGCGCCGTGCCAGGTCTTCTCCGGGTGCAGTCTGTGGGTGGCGTTCTCTCATCCCCGGGGCTCGACACAGACACGTCCCCGACAGGCTCATCCGACTAGTTGTCCCTCATACCCCGTCGGCATGTGCATGAGGTGAGTCTTCTAGATGACGCCTGGGTCCGAGCCGAAGACGGATACTCGGTCAGACGCTTCGATCACCGCGTCAGGCGGCGAGAGCGAAGGAACTGCGCTTAGAGTCGGCAGTTATTGGTTTCCAGCGATCGTTTACGAGATGACGCTGGCTCCTCGACCCGCTTCCCCTGGGAGCAACGTCCCAAGTCGAAACCGATCAGCCCCTTTTGAGTTTTCAACGCCTGCAACCAGGCAATGACACAACACTACAGGCCCCCGCCGACATTCCCCACTCGGTTTATCCGGTCATCCCCTTGAGCTTGCGCCCGACCTCGACCTCGGCCTCGCGCTTGGCCGTGCGCTCGGCGATGGTGTTGCGCTTGTCCCACGACTTCTTGCCCTTGGCGACGCCGATCTCGACCTTGGCGCGGCCGTTGAGGAAGTAGAGGGCGAGGGGGACGACGGTGAGGCCCTTCTCGGTGACCTTGCGCTCGATCTTGTCGATCTCGGCCCGGTTCAGCAGCAGCTTGCGCTTGCGGCGGGCGGCGTGGTTGGTCCAGGTGCCGTTGAGGTATTCCGGGATGTGGATCCCGTGGATCCAGGCCTCGCCCCGGTCGATGTCGACGAACCCGTCGACCAGCGACGCGCGACCTTCACGCAGCGACTTCACCTCGGTGCCCTGCAGGACCATGCCGGCCTCGTAGGTGTCCTCGATGTGGTAGTCGTGTCGCGCCTTCTTGTTCTGCGCGATCATCTTGCGCCCCTGCTCCTTCGCCATTCCCCCATTCTCTCAGGCACAGGGGCATGACCGCGAAACGTTTAGGCGTCAGTCGTTCCGAGATCAGCCCAGCAGCGGCATCGGGTCGACCGGGGTCCCGTCGCGCAGGATCGTGAAGTGCAGGTGGCAGCCCGTGGACCAGCCGGTGGTCCCCGCGTACGCCACGGTCTCGCCGCGCCCGACAGAACCCGAGCGCTTCGCATAGCTCGAGATGTGGTTGTAGACGGCGGTGTAGGAGTGCCCGTTGACCTTGCCGAGGTAGAGGTGCAGGCGGTTGCCCCACACGCTCGAGTACGAGGTCGAGATGATCTGCCCCGAGTCGATCGCGAGCAACGGGCGACCGCAGGGGGCGGAGAAGTCGGTGCCGTTGTGCAGCGAGACGTACCCGTAGATCGGGTGCTTGCGGATCCCGTAGGGCGAGGTGACGTAGGTGTCGGTCACCGGCGCAGCGAAGAGCCCGCCGACGGACCCGACGTTCCGGTCGGAGCCGGTGCCTGCCGAGGCCAGCGACCGGATCTTGGTACGCAGCGCCGACTCCTCGGCCTCGAGCTTGCGCAGCTCGGCGGCGTCGGCCGCCCTGGCCGCTTCGGCCGACTGCTTCGCGGTGGCTGCCTGCTCCGCCAGCGTGGACAGCTCGGTGTGGGCGGCAGCGGCCTGGTCCCGGAGCGAGTCGACCTCGACGACCAGCGCCCGAGCCTTCGTCTCCTTGGCCGCGATCGCGTCGGTCGCCTCCTGCACCTCGGCCTCGCGGACGACGAGCATCGTCTCGGTGGCCTCCATCCGCTGGAGGGTGGCGTCCTGGCCGGCAGAGGCCGCGTCGACGTAGGTCTGCTGGCGCATCAGGTCCTCGAGGGAACCGCCGGAGAGCAGCGCCGCGGCCTGGGCGAGCTTCGGGTCTCCCCCGGTGAAGCGGGTCAGGATCGCGTCGCGCATCTCTTCACGCTGGGCCTTCACCTCGGCCTGACCCTCGGCCAGCTGCTTCTTGGCCTCCGCGAGCAGCAGCTTCTGCTCGGCCAGCTCCGCCTCGAGCTTGGTGTGGGCGGCCTGTGCCTCGACGAGCTCGGCGTTGAGCTCGTCGAGTCGAGACTGGGCTTGACCGAGCTTCTTCTGCGCTGCGGCGTACGTCGCCGATGCCTTCCGCAGACCGGCGCTGGAGTGCTCGAGCTCCTCGGCAGCGGCCTTCTGGTCCTGCTCGACCTCACGCTGCTCCTGCTCGAGGCGGTCCCTCTCGTCGGCAGAGGAGGGAAGGGTGGGCGAGAGGAGCACGGCAGCCACCACGGCGCAACAGAGCACAGCAGCGAGCGAACCGGCACGGGGGAAGGCGTGCACGGCTCAGACGCTAAGCGACCCGGGTCAGACCTTGATGTATTTGCGGGTGAGCAGGAGTGTCGGAACGAGGGTGAGCAGGATGCCGAGGAGCGCCACGATCGCGAAGGAGCTGAAGAACTCCTCCCAGCCGACCCACTGGGTCACCGCTGTGGACGAGAGTCGCTGCTCCACGCCGAAGTGCATCACCGCGGCCAGGGCGACGCCGGAGAGCCCGATCCCGACCAGCGCCACCACGAGCGATTCCAGGAGGAACGGCAGCGCGATGTAGAGGGTCGAGGCACCGACCAGCCGCATGATGCCGATCTCGCGGCGGCGGGCGAAGGCTGCCAGTCGGATGGTGTTGGCGACCAGCAGCAGCGCCGCGACGATCAGCACGATCGCGCCGACCAGCGCAGCGCTCTGCAGCCCGTCGACGGCGGCGAGGATGGGACCGGTCACCTCGTGGACGTCTCCGACGTGGTCGATGCCGTCCAGGCCGGCGACGGCCTCGATGATCTCGGCGGAGTGGTGCGGGTCGGTCATCGTGACCCAGTAGGACTCCCACATGTCCTCGGCCCTGACCACCGGGTCGGGACCGCTGACGCCTTCGACGTCGAGGGCCTGGAGCCGCTCGTAGGCCTGCTCCTGGCTCTCCTCCTCGATCTTGTCGACGTACCTGTTGTCCTCGAGCGCGTCGGTGATGACCTTCTTCTGGCTGTCGTCGACGGCACCGGCGCACTGCGGGTTGCGGTCGTTGGCGCCGTTGCACATGTAGAAGGTGATCTGCAGCTCGTCGCCCCAGACCTCCTCGGTCAGCTGGGCCTGCTCACGCAGCAGCAGGCCGACGCCGGCGAGGGTCAGCGAGACGAGCAGCGTCAGGGCCACCGCGACGTGCATCGACAGGTTGCGGCGTAGCCCCTGGCGGAGCTCGGTGAATACGTAGCGCAGCTGCATGGCGGGTCGAGGAACCTTTTCTGGTTGTGGAACCTGGTCGAAAAGCGAGGAAGCCCAGCTCAGAGCTGAAGCCTCAGAATTGGGCCCCGTAGCCGCCCTGGACCTGGTCGCGTACGAGGTGGCCGTGCTCGAGCTCGATGACGCGCTTGCGCATCTGGTCGACCATCTGGACGTCGTGGGTGGCCATCACGATGGTGGTGCCTGACCGGTTGATCCGGTCGAGCAGGCGCATGATGCCGACGGTGTTGCCGGGGTCGAGGTTTCCGGTCGGCTCGTCGGCGATCAGGATCATCGGTCGGTTGATGAAGGCGCGAGCGACTGCCACCCGCTGCTGCTCACCACCGGAGAGCTCGTCGGGCATCCGGTCGCCCTTGCCGTCGAGGCCGACCAGCTCGAGCGTCTCCGGGACGCGCTGACGGATCTCGCGGTTGGAGTGACCGGTCACCTGCATCGCGAAGGCGACGTTCTCGGCGACGGTCTTGTTGGTCAGTAGGCGGAAGTCCTGGAAGATCGTGCCGACCTGGCGGCGCAGCCGAGGCACCTTCCAGCCCGCGAGCCGGTTGATCTCCTTGCCGGCGACGTAGACACGCCCGGTGGTCGGCCGCTGCTCGCGCAGCATCAGCTTGAGCGCCGTCGACTTCCCCGAGCCGGACTGGCCCACGAGGAAGACGAACTCCCCCTTCTGGATGTCGATCGAAAGGCTGTTGAGGGCGGGTCGTGCCTGCCCTGGGTAGGCCTTGCTGACCTTCTCGAAGCGGATCACCGCACCGAGGGTAGTGCAACGGTGGTGGGACTCGACACTTCGGCTCTGAGATACCTGCCCCTGTACTCTGACGGCGTGCGCTCTGCAGTCCGGATCCTCCTCGGTGCCGTAGTCCTCACCGCGATCGCGGTCGGGGTCGGCGTGCTCACCCTGAAAGACGACGAGCCGGAGACCCCCGAGGTCAAGGGCGATCTCAGCACCGCCGACACCACCACGATGCACGTACGCCGGGGCGCCTTCTGCGACCGCGTACCGACCGAGGACGTGACCGAGGCGCTCGGTGGCGCCGCGACCGAGAAGAAAGCCTACGGCGACGGCGACCAGGTGGTCATCTCCGGCGAGGTGAGCGACGTCGCCCAGGAGTACGGGTGCATCTGGACCGGCCCGGAGGAGTCCGCCACCTCTGCGCGCTCCTGGGTCTTCGCTCCGCCGGTCACCCTGGACTGGGCCACGCAGATGACCAAGAGCGTGCCGAAGGGCTGCAAGGCCTCGTCGAGCCCTGCGTACGGGAAGCCGTCGGTCGCACTCACCTGCGTCGACGCGAAGAAGCAGCCCAAGGTGGTCCTGCACGGACTCTTCGGAGACGCCTGGCTCTCCTGTGAGCTCACCGGCAAGGCGGGCGAGGCGACCGCGACGCTCCAGAAGCGCGCCTCGCGCTGGTGCCTGGTGACGGCGACCGCAGCGTCCGCCTGATCACGGTCGACCACCCCGACCCGACCAGGCGAGCCCGGACCAGGCGAGCCATTTGCGTGAAACAAAGTCGAGTGCTTTAATCGACTTAGTCGCTCGGGCGGTCCAGCCGAGTCAACGAGCGGCGCGCGTCGCCGTGGGCTCTGAGTCAGAGCAGGGCCTGTCGGCGAGAGCGGGTGGGGTCCTTAGGGATGGGGATCCCACCCGCGACGCGGGACGCGTCGTATCCGGCACCCGCGACGCCAGCCAGCCCAGCACCGCCTCAGCGAACTCCGCAGGCTTGTTGCGATGCACGAAGTGGCCGACGTCGAAGTGGACCAGATCGGCATCGGGGATCCGGCTGGCGACCTCCTCGAGGTCTGCCGGCGGGATGTGGCTGTTTCCCCCACCTGCCACGATCAGGGTCGGCATGGACAGCAGCTCGAGCTGCTCCCACATCCACGCGTCGTACGTCGTCGCCTCCGCGAGCAGGGACGCGATGCACTCCCAGTCGTAGGACATCGGCTCGGTCGCGCGCCCGGGGCCGCGGCGTTGACGCGGCGCAGGCGGCACCACGTCCTCGATCACCAGCCGGGAGACCAGATCGGGCCGGTGCATGGCGACCAGGAGCGCTACGTTGCCGCCGGTCGAGTGCCCGACGACCACGGCGCCGGAGATCTCGAGCGAGTCCATCGCCACGATGACATCGTCGGCGATGAGCCGGTGGGAGTACTCCGAGGCCCAGTCCGAGTCTCCGTGCCCACGCAGGTCGAAAGCGTGGACCCGGTGCTCGGCCGCGAACGACGGCACGAGCCCCTGCCACCGCTTCGCACTGCCTCCGAGCTCGTGCAGAAGCACCATCGGCGTCGCACCCTCGGGGCCGTAGACGTCATAGACGTACGCCGCCCCGCGGCCCGGGAGTGGAAGCCTGGTGCGCGTCAGCGCAACCATCAGGTCAGTTCTGTTCGGCCTTCTCGGCGCCGCGGCGCCACCGGATGCCGGCCTCGAGGAACCCGTCGATGTCCCCGTCGAAGACGGCCTGCGGGTTGCCGGTCTCGTAGGTCGTACGCAGGTCCTTGACGATCTGGTAGGGGTTGAGCACGTAGTTGCGCATCTGGTCGCCCCAGGAGGCGGCGACGTCACCCTTGAGATCCTTGAGGTGGGCCTCCTCCTCGGCCTTCTTCAGCGCGAGGAGCTTGGCCTTGAGGACGATCATCGCGGCGGCCTTGTTCTGCAGCTGCGACTTCTCGTTCTGGCAGGAGACCACGGTGCCGGTGGGGATGTGGGTCAGCCGGACCGCGGAGTCGGTGGTGTTGACCGACTGGCCGCCGGGACCCGAGGAGCGGTAGACGTCGACCTTGATCTCGTTCTCGTCGAGCTCGATCTCGTCGGTCTGCTCGAGCACGGGCACGACCTCGACCGCGGCGAAGGAGGTCTGGCGGCGGCCCTGGTTGTCGAACGGGCTGATCCGCACCAGACGGTGGGTGCCGGCCTCGACGGAGAGGGTGCCGTAGGCGTAGGGCGCGTGGACCGCGAAGGTGGCGGACTTGAGCCCGGCCTCCTCGGCGTAGGAGGTGTCGAAGACCTCGACCGGGTATTTGTTGCGCTCGGCCCAGCGGACGTACATCCGCATCAGCATCTCGGCGAAGTCGGCAGCGTCGACGCCACCAGCGCCGGAGCGGATCGTGATCAGTGCCTCGCGGGCGTCGTACTCCCCCGAGAGCAGGGTGCGGATCTCCAGGCTCTCGACGGCCTTCTTGACCCGGCCCAGCTCGGCCTCGGACTCGGCGAGCGAGTCGGCGTCACCCTCCTCCTGGGCCATCTCGACCATCAGGCCGAGGTCCTCGATACGGGTGTGGAGCTCGGTGAACTTGTTGAGCTCGTTCTGCAGCAGGGAGAGGCGGCCGGTGACGCGGGTGGCGTTGTCCTGGTCGTCCCAGAGGTCGGGCGCGGCGACCTGCTCGCCGAGGTCGGCGATCTCCTTGCGCATCGCATCCAGGTCCAGCACCTGGCCGATGGTCTGCATCGTTGCCTGGAGCTGCTTGATCTCGGTGTCGAATTCGGGGCCTGCCACGTCTTACAGGTTACTTGACGCGTGGGGCCGCACCCGATTCGCCGACCCTCGCTGTGCCGACTTCCTCGGGCTCCGCTTCGGAAATGCGCTCGCCCTCCGGCATGGGGAACCGGAGGGCGAGCGCCGGGGGGATATACGACCCGGAGAAGAACTCAGGCCTGGTGGGTCGAGCCGGCGAACCAGCCGTCCCAGGCAGCCTCCTCGCGAACAGACGCACCCGGCTTGGGGGCGTGCAGCATGATCGCCTGACCGTTCTCCCAGCGCAGGAAGATGCCCACGTGGTAGACGGGGCTGCCCCAGAACATCAGGTCACCGCGCTGGATCTGGTCGTTCGCGACCGTCGGCAGCGCAGCGGCCTGGTCCCGCGAGACCCGGGGCAGCTCGATGCCGGCGGCACTGAAGGCGTACTGCGTCAGGCCGGAGCAGTCGAACGAGCTCGGACCGGTGGCGCCCCAGACGTACGGGTCGCCGATCTGCTGCGAGGCGACGCTGATCGCCCGCTCGATCTTGCCCTGCTTGCTCGCGGCGAAGGCCTTGGCCTCCGCCTCGGCCTTCCTCTTGGCCTCCGCCGCCTTCTTGGCGGCGATCGCGGCCTTGCGCTTCGCCTCGGCCGCCTTGCGGGCCGCCTCGGCCTTGCGCTGCTGCGTCTCGACAGCCCGCTCGAGCTGCTTGATGTCGGTGACCATCGCCGTGGGGGTGGCCGAGGCCTCCAGCGTCGGAGCCTCCACCACCTCGGCCGACTCGACGGCCGACTCGAGGGAGGTCTTGTGGGAGACCGGCGCGGCGTTGGCGGCGGGGACCGCCACCAGGGCACCTGCGGCGATGCCGCTGGCGAGAGTGATGCGGCCGACGAGCTTGCCGTGGCCGCTGAGCGATCCTGCGATCGTCCGGGCGATGGAGACGTTGGGCACCCGGAAGGGACGCGACGTGCCTCGATGGGCAGGTCGGGATACGGACTTGGACATGCGTGAGTTCCTTCCCACGCCTGCGAGGTGAGCTGTCGGGTTCGGGCTAGAAGGTTGCCCGGCCATCTTCGATGGCTTCACCCCAAGCGACCGTCCGAGTTAGTCGCTGAGAATCTTGGGTCCCCCGCTCCTGTCCCATACGTACTGCTGAGTGTGAGGGGTAAGGGGGTTCAGTAGTAGGGGCCGGCTTCCGGAGGGACAGGATTAGGCGTGAACCGGGGCCGGTCGTGCGTTCTGCACGGCGCAACCAAGGTGACATGACAACTCAAGCGGATCCAATCCGGAATTCGTGCAGTCGGGGCACGATCCGCCTGTTCACGCGTGGTTTTACCGTTGTTTGTGAGTCATCTCACCGGTGAACGACCGTTTGAAGGCGGGTTGCCCTTGACTCATTCCGCCGCTTCGAGCCGACTGTGCCTACTCTCCGGCTTCGAGCCGGAACCCGACCCCGCGGACCGCGACGACCTTCTCCTGCACACCTGCCGCCTCGAGCTTCTGGCGCAGGCGGCCGACGGTGACGTCGAGCGTCTTGGTCGAGCCGTACCAGTTCTCGTCCCAGACCTCGGCCATCAGCCGGTCCCGGGAGACGACCTTGTCACGAGAAGCAGCCAGGACGGCCAGGAGCGCGAACTCCTTGCCGGTCAGCGTCACCTCGCGGTCTCCGGCGTAGACCCGGTGGGCGGCGACGTCGATGCGCAGCGCGTCGTCGTCCGCACCGGGCTCGACCGGACCCGAGCGGCGCAGGAGCGCCCGAACGCGGGCCTGGAGGACGGCCAGCGCGAACGGCTTGGCCAGATAGTCGTCGGCGCCGGCGTCGAGGCCGACCACGAGGTCGATCTCGGCGTCACGAGCGGTGAGGATCATGATCCCGCCCTCGTAGCCGTTGTCCCGTGCGGCCTTGCAGACCTCGAGGCCGTCCATGTCAGGAAGGCCCAGGTCGAGCAGCACGAGCTCGGCCTCGTACGGGGGCGCGAGCAGCTCCAGCGCCTTCTTGCCGGAGTCGACCCAGGTGACGTCGTACCCCTCACGCTGGAGCGTGCGCACCAGCGGAGCGGCGATGTCCTCTTGGTCTTCTACGACGAGCACGGAGTTAGACATGAAGAGAACAATAGTTACAGGCCCGTAGGACTTGTGAAGAGATCCCCCCTTTCAGATAAGCGCGTGATCACATTGTTAGGTCCGAGCTGCTCGATACCGAGCGGATCCTCGGCCCCTTCGGTGACCTCGTCCCACGTGATCGGGGCCGCGACCGTCGGGATCTCCTTGCCGCGAAGCGAGTAGGGACAGATGGTCGTCTTCGACCCGGAGTTCTGGGACCAGTCCAGGAAAACCTTGCCTGACCTGCGACTCTTCGTCATCGTGGCGGTCACCTGGCGCGGGTTCGCCTTCTGCAGGTCCTCGGCGATCTCCTTGGCCAGCGCTGTGGCCACGTCCGGCTCGACAGCCTCCGGCAGGGCGGCGTACAGATGCAGGCCCTTGCTGCCGCTGAGCACAGGGGTCGCCACCAGATCACGGGCATCCAGCGCCTCGCGCACCAGCAAGGCCACCTCGCAGCACTCCTGCAGACCGGCCGGCTCGCCCGGGTCGAGGTCGATCACAATCCGGTTCGCACCGGCCGGGGCGCCGTCGGCGCCGACCGTCCACTGGTGGACGTGCAGCTCCAGCGCGGAGAGGTTCGCGGCCCAGGTGAGAGCGGCAAGACTGTCGAGGATCGGAAAGGAGAGTGTTCCCTCCTTGTGGTCGGCAGTACGAGATCCCGTGGTCGGAACGGTGACGGTGCGGACCCAGCTGGGGGTGCCGGCCGGGGCGTTCTTCTCGAAGAAGGACATGTCGCCGATGCCGTGCGGCCAGCGGATCCGCGTCACGGCTCGGTCCTGGAGCTGCGGCAGGAGAACCGGCGCGACCTGGGCGTAGTAGTTGAGCACCTCCCCCTTGGTCATGCCGGTGCGGGGATAGAGCACCTTGCTGAGGCTGGTCAGGGTCAGGACCCGGCCGTCCACCTCGACGCGTACCTCTTCTCGTTCGACCATCACAGATCCTTCGGCTCGATGTCGTCGCGGATGCCGATGAAGCTCGGCTGCCGCAGCCGGCCCTCGTAGCTCGCCGCCGCGACCGCGGTGCCGTGGGTCTCCACCTCCACGACGAGGAGCGGCTCGACCCAGTGGGTCCCCTTCGCGTCCACGGCCGGCACTCCCCCGTCGGGATCGACGTCGGGACCGGCGAAAGGGTTCCGCCCGGTCTCACGGAGCAGCTCCCCGAGCCGCTGGGCCCGTTTGCCGGTGATGCCGCTGCCGACCCGCCCGCGGTAGATCAGCCCGTCGGGCGTCGGCTGCCCGACGAGCAGTGCGCCGAGACGCTCGGTGCCGCCCTCGGTGCCCACCTCGGGTCGCCAGCCGCCGACCACCAGCGAGGCCCGGTAGCGGTGGGGCAGCTTGATCCAGTCCTTGCTCCGCTCCCCCGGCCGGTAGCGGCTGCCACGACGCTTCGACACGATCCCCTCGAGCCCCTGCTGCTTGGTGACCTCATGGAGCATGTGGCCGTCCTCGTAGGTCCCCGGCACCTGCCACGAACCCAGGTCACCGTCGGCGTGAAGGCCCTCGAGCACCTTGCGCCGCTCGGTCCAGGGCTCGTCGACGAGCAGCCGCCCGTCGAGACGGAGAAGATCGAAGACCATGTACGTCGCGGGCCGCTCCGCCGCGAACCGGGCCGCCTTTCGGCGATCACGGTTGTGCATCCTGTCCATGAGCACGCGGAAGTCCGGGAGCCCGCCGTCGTTGAGGGCGATCACCTCGCCATCGACGAGGAGGTCGCGCGTCGGACCGTCCGCGATCTCCGGCCAGGCAGTCGTCGCGTCGTTCTCGTTGCGCGTCGTCAGCCGAGCCTGCGTACGTCCTGCGGGGCTGTCGCCGAGAAGACGGATGCCGTCCCACTTGACCTCATGGACCCACTCCTCCCCCGGCGGCACGTGGCTGCCAGGCGTGGCCAACATGGGGCGCAGCGTTGAGCGCATGACCCCATCTTGCTTCATCCCGCCGTACGTGGGTGGCTCTGACGTGGGCAAATGGGGTACCGATATCGGTGAATCCAACCGATACTGGGTGAGTTCCTACCGACTGACGAGGGGTCCGTATGCGTGCGATCTGGAAGGGTGCGGTCTCGTTCGGGCTGGTCAGCGTGCCCGTGAAGCTCTACTCGGCGACGGAGTCCCACGACGTCTCCTTCCGTCAGGTGCACCAGGCCGATGGCGGCCGGATCCGCTATCAGCGGATCTGCTCGATCGACGGCGAGGAGGTGCCCTACTCCGAGATCGCGAAGGGCTATGAGACCGAGGACGGCGAGATGGTCATCCTCACCGACGACGACTTCGCCAACCTGCCGACGACCTCCTCGCGCGAGATCGCGGTGGAGAAGTTCGTGCCGAGCGACCAGATCGACCCGATGCTCTTCGAGAAGAGCTACTACCTGGAGCCGGAGAAGACCGGGGTCAAGCCCTACGCGCTGCTGCGCCAGGCGCTCCTCGAGGCCGACCGGGTGGCCCTCGTGACGGTCGCGCTGCGCCAGCGCACCACGGTCGCGGCGCTCCGGGTGCGGCCGACCGACAACGGCGACGTGATCGTGCTGCAGACGATGATGTGGCCCGACGAGATCCGGGTGCCCGACTTCAACGTCGAGGCCGGAGAGGTCAAGGACTCCGAGATCAAGATGGCCAACATGCTCGTCGAGACCCTGGCGGGCGACTTCCACCCCGAGGAGTTCTCCGACGACTACGCCGAGGCCATCGAGGAGATGGTGAAGGCCAAGATCGAGGGCGGCGAGGTCGAGCGGACCCCCACCTCCACCAAGACCTCCGGCGAGGTCGTCGACCTGCTGGCCGCGCTGCAGCGCTCCGTCGCCGACGCGAAGAAGTCGCGCGGCGAGAAGGTCCCCGATGAGGCCGAGGAGAGCAAGAAGAAGAAGTCGAAGGCGTCCTAGACGACCGGGGCTCGCGCCGAGCGAGGGAGTGACCGCGCGCAGCGCGGAGGCAACACGTACCCAAATCTCTGGTGCCGGCGTGTCGAAAGCGGCAGGCTCTGCTCGACGCGTAGGCGACGACGCACGACAGAGGCGTCGCGCACCCGCAAGGAGAAACTGATGCGCTACATGATGCTGGTGAAGATGGCTCCCGAGGCCGGGCCGCCGCCGGTCGCTCTGATGGAGGCGGTGGAGGCCGAGATCAAGCAGCAGCACGCCGACGGCATCCTGCTCGACGCCGACGGTCTCGGGCCTGGGCTGGAGATCCGGCTGACCGCCGGGGAGGTGACCCACGTCGACGGGCCGTTCGCCGAGGCCAAGGAGGTCGCCGGCGGCTTCTCGCTGTTCGAGGTCCGCTCCCACGAGGAGGCCGCCGAGATCGGACGCCGGATGGTCCGGTTCCACGAGGAGCTCTGGCCCGGGCAGGACGTGGCCGTGGAGATGCGGCCGTTGGTCGGACCGCCGGACCCAGCGGCGGAATGAGCTCGCCTACCGAAGAAGCGATCGTCGCGGTCTGGCGCAACGAGTCCGTACGTCTCCTCGCCGGTCTGGCGCGGATGACGCATGACCTCGACCTGGCCGAGGACCTCGCCCAGGATGCCCTCGTCGCGGCGCTGGAGCAGTGGCCGCACGAGGGCATCCCCCGCAGTCCCGGAGCCTGGTTGATGTCGATCGCGAAGCGGCGCGCGATCGACGGGTTCCGCCGCGACGAGGTGCTGCGCCGCAAGGTCGCCCTGCTGGGGCACGAGCTGGAGGAGGGTGAGATGCCGGACCTGGTGGCCGCGGTCGACCATATCGAGGACGATGTGCTGCGGCTGATGTTCCTCTCCTGCCATCCGACGCTGGCACCCGACTCCCGCACGGTGCTGACGCTGCGGCTCGTGGGCGGACTGACGACCGCCGAGATCGCCCGCGCCTACTTCGCCAAGGAGTCGGCCGTCGGCCAGCGGATCTCGCGGGCGAAGCGCACCCTGGCCGAGGTCGGGGCCACGTTCGAGCTTCCGGTGGGCGAAGAGCGCGCTGCACGTCTGCGCGAGGTGATGCAGACGATCTACCTGGTATTCAACGAGGGCTACGCGGCGACGTCCGGGCCGTCGTGGACCCGGCCCGAGCTGTGCCTGGAGGGGATGCGGCTGGCCCGGATGCTGGCCGCGCACGCCCCCGGCGACCCGGAGGCGCAGGCGTTGCAGGGCCTGTTGGAGATCCAGGGGTCGCGGCTCGTGGCCCGGGCGGATGCCGATGGCCACCCGGTGCTGCTCGAGGACCAGGACCGGACCAGGTGGGACCACCTCCTCCTGCGGCGCGGGCTGGCCGCGGTCGACCGGGCGAAGGCGCTGGCCTCCTCCGGCACCCCCGGCGGGAGCTATCTGGTGCAGGCGATGATCGCGGCGTGCCACGGCCGCGCCCGCACGGCCGAGCAGACCGACTGGGCCGAGATCGCGCGTCTCTACGACGTGCTCGCCTCCGCCGCCCCGGGTGCCGTCATCGAGGTCAACCGGGCCGTGGCGCACGGACGTGCGTTCGGGCCCGACGCCGGGCTGGCGATCCTTGCGGGCCTTCCCGACGGTGCCCTTCCGGGGTCGCACCTGCCGGCCGGCGTACGTGGTGACCTGCTGCATCGTGCCGGCCGGCACCACGAGGCCGCGGAAGCCTTCGACGAGGCGGCCTCGTCGACCGACAACGCCGAGGAACGGAAACTTCTGGAGAAGCGCGCGGCCGCGTGTCGAAACGACGTGGGCTCGTCCGACGCGTAAGCATCAACCGGGCCCGACGGGCCCGACAACCGCTGGACAGGAAAGAGCACCATGACCAAGACCACCATCTCCGCCGACGGCTCCACGATCGCCTACGACGTCGCCGGCACCGGCCCTGCGCTCGTCCTCGTCGACGGGGCGATGTGCTATCGCGGTTTCGGACCCTCGCAGGAGCTGGCCGACGCGCTCTCGGACCGTTTCACCGTCTACCGCTACGACCGCCGCGGCCGGGGCGAGAGCACGATCGCCAAGCCCGCTGCCGTGGGCACCATGGAGGCGGTCGAGCAGGAGGTCGCCGACCTGGGTGCCGTGATCGAGGCCGCCGGTGGGCACGCCCACCTGCTGGGCCTCAGCTCCGGCGCCTTCCTCGCGCTCGAGGGCGCGCGGGCGGGGCTTCCGATCGACAAGATCGTCGCCTACGAGGCGCCCCTCATCCTCGACGACACCCACCGCCCCAACGACGCCGACCTGGCGCAGCAGGTCGAGGAGCTGATCGAGAAGGGGAAGCGGGCAGCGGCGATCGAGCGGTTCATGCGCGTGGTCGGGATGCCGTGGATCGCGATCAAGATCATGCGCCTGACCCCAGCCTTCAAGAAGCTCACTCCTGTTGCGCACACGCTGACGTACGACCTCGGGATGTGCGTGCCGTTCCAGCAGGGTCGGCCGTTGCCGAAGGGCTACTACAAGGACGTGTCGGTGCCGGTGCTGTCGGGGGCCGGGAGCAAGAGCCCGGCCTACATGACCAATGCCCAGCAGGCCATCGCCAAGGCGGTCCCGGACGGACGCTACGTGGTCCTCGACGGGCAGGACCACATGGTCAAGGCCGCGGCTCTGGCCCCGGTGGCCACCGAGTTCCTCTCCGCCTGAAGCGCCGAGTCCGCGCTTCGCGCGGTTACTCCCTCGCCTCATCCTGACCCGATCCAACGCCGAGCCGGCTCGTCATGACGCGCCGACTCGACAGGGTGTCCGGTCAGAATGCGCCGACTCGACAGGGTGTCCGGTCAAGATGCGCCGACTCGGCGGAAAATGGGGTCATCTAGGCTGCGGAGCATGGCGCAACTGTGGGACATCTCACCACCCGTTCACGCGGACTCGCCGGTCTTCCCCGGTGATCACGCGACCGAGGTCGGCTGGACGTTCCGCATCGGCCCGGGGTGCCCGGTCAACGTGGCCGAGCTGAGCCTGTCGGCACACGTCGGCGCGCACGCCGATGCGCCGCTGCACTTCACCGACGACGGCGCACCGGCCGGTGAGATGTCGTTGGAGCCGTTCCTCGGGCCGTGCCGGGTCGTCGACGTCTCCGGCGTACGGCCGCTGGTCACCGTCGACGACGTCGACGTCACCGACCTGCCGCCGCGCGTGCTGTTCCGGACGTACGCCACCCAGCCCACCACCTGGGACGACGACTTCTGCGCGCTCGACCCCCCGCTGATCGACCTGCTCGCCTCGCACGGGGTGCGGCTGGTCGGCACGGACGCAGCGAGCCTCGACCCCGCCGACTCCAAGGACCTGCCGGCACACTTCGCGACGCATCGTCACGACGTACGCATCCTGGAGAACCTGCTGCTCGACGAGGTCCCGGCGGGCGACTACGAGCTGATCGCACTCCCCCTCAAGCTCACCACCGCCGATGCCGCGCCCGTGCGGGCCGTGCTCAGGCCGCTCACCCAGGAGTCCTCCCGATGAACCGTGACGACGTCGTCGCTCGCGACGCCGCAGACCCGCTGACCCCGCTCCGAGAGCTCTTCGCGCTGCCCGAGGGGACGATCTATCTCGACGGCAACTCGCTCGGCGCGCTCCCCCGCGCCACCGCCGGCCGGGTGGCCGAGGTCGTCACCGAGGAGTGGGGACGTGGGCTGATCGAGTCGTGGAACACGGCCGACTGGATCGGTCTGCCCCAGCGGGTCGGCGACAAGGTCGCCCGGCTCGTCGGCGCCGGCCCGGGCGAGGTCGTGGTCGCCGACTCCACCTCGCTCAACGTCTACAAGGTGCTCGCCTCGGCGCTCTCGATCGCCGCGTCCGACGCCCCCGAACGCCGGATCGTGGTCAGCGAGCGCAGCAACTTCCCGACCGACCTCTACATCGCCTCCTCGCTCTGCCGTGACCGCGGCTACGAGCTGGTGCTGGTCGACTCGCCCGAGGAGATCGAGGGGCTGCTCGACCGCGCCGCGGTGCTGATGCTGACCGAGGTCAACTACCGCACCGGCTACCTGCACGACATGGCCGCGGTGACCGCGCGCGCCCACGAGCACGGCGTGCTCGCGGTCTGGGACCTGTGCCACTCAGCGGGTGCGGTGCCGGTGGATCTTGGCGGCGCCGATGCCGACTTCGCGGTCGGCTGCGGCTACAAGTTCCTCAACGGCGGCCCGGGATCGCCCGCGTTCCTGTGGGTCAACCCGCGCCATGTCGACCGCTTCGAGCAGCCGCTGTCGGGCTGGATGGGTCACGCCGCGCCGTTCGAGATGTCGCCGGGATACCGGCCTGCGGAGGGGGTCTCGCGCTACCTGTCCGGCACCCCGGGCATCATCGGCATCTCCGCCCTGGAGTGCGGCGTCGACACGCTGCTGGCAGCCGAGGCGTACGGAGGTCTCGAGGCGATCCGGGAGAAGTCGCTCGCGCTGACCCGGCTCTTCGCCGACCTCGTCGCGTCCCGGCTCCCTGGGTTCACCATCGAGTCCCCGCTCGACGACGCGCAGCGAGGCAGCCAGCTGTCGCTGAGCGTCGACGAAGGTGCGTACGCGATCGTGCAGGCGCTCATCGAGCGCGGCGTGATCGGCGACTTCCGCGCAGGATCAATTGCCTCGGGCTCCGCTTCGGCAGGATCACCGGACATCCTGCGGTTCGGGGTAACCCCGCTCTACACCCGCTACGTCGACGTGTGGGACGCCGTCGACCACCTGGTCTCGGTGATGGACAACGACGAATGGCGCGACGAGCGCTTCTGGACCCGAGGAGCAGTCACATGAGCAGCACGCAGGACCTTCCGATGGACTACTCCGACTACCTCCACCTGCCGGAGGTGCTCGGCGCGCAGCACCCGCTCTCGGGCGACCACCACGAGATGCTCTTCATCGTCCAGCACCAGGCGATGGAGCTGTGGATGCGGCTGGCGCTGCACGAGCTGACCGAGGCGCAGCGTCTGCTCTCGGTCGACGAGGTGCGCCCGGCGTTCAAGGGGCTGGCCCGTGTCTCCCGGGTCATGGAGCAGCTCGTGCACGCCTGGGACGTGCTCTCGACGCTGACCCCGACCGAGTACGACAAGTTCCGCCCCTACCTGGCCACCGGCTCGGGTTTCCAGTCGTGGCAGTACCGCTGCATCGAGTTCGCGCTCGGCAACAAGGCGGTCTACACCCTCCGCGTCCACGAGGGGCGGCCGCACGAGAAGGACGTGCTGGCCGCGTACGGACGGCCTTCTCTCTACGACGAGTCGCTGCGGCTGCTGGCCCGGCGCGGCTTCGACATCCCGGCCGACCACCTCGACAGGGACTGGAAGCAGGAGTACGCCGCCTCCGACGCTGTCGAGGCCGCCTGGCGTGAGGTCTACCGCGACCCGGAGAAGCACTGGGACCTCTACGAGCTCGGCGAGGAGCTCACCGACCTGGAGACCACCTTCCGGGTCTGGCGGTTCCGCCACGTGACCACCGTCGAACGGATCATCGGCTTCAAACCCGGCACCGGCGGGACCAGCGGTGTCTCCTACCTGCGCAAGCAGCTCGACATCATCCTGTTTCCCGAGCTGTGGGCGATGCGCACGGGGCTGTGAGGATGTTCGTCTAGGTATGCAGGGCAACCGTCACATCCCTGTCGGAGCTCCGCACGGGGAGTGACGGTTCGGCTGCATACCTAGACGAACATCCGACCGGCCGTCAGCGCTCCAGCTTGCCCCGGAGCCGTTCGGCGAGGCGTACGGAGGCCTCGATCTCGACCTTGCGGATCGAGACGGACTCGATGTTGATGCCGAACGGCACCCCGAGCTGACGGCAGAAGGACATCAGCTCGAGAGCCGTCGCCTCGGCCTGCTCGAGCGAGGCGTCGAGGGTGTCGGTGGCGTGGCGCAGCTCGTTCTCGATCCAACGCGGTACGTCGACGCCGAGCCAGCGGAGGAACTCGAGGGTCTTCATCGAACCGCAGACGGAGAAGGTGAACACGATCGGCACCGGCTGAAGGCCGCGTGCGTCGCACTCGTAGCGGTAGTCGGAGACGAGGTTCTTGGCGGCGTTGACGTCGTAGACGACCTGGGTGACGAAGTAGGAGCAGCCCGCCTCCTGCTTGGCGATCAGGCGCAGGTGCTCGTCGCCTTTGGCGGTGTGCCGCTCGGGGATCGCGACTGCTCCGAGCAGCAGGTCGGGGTTGGTCTCGTTGCGGATCTGCTGGGCGCGGCGCAGGCTGGTGGCGACCCGCTTCTCACCCGAGGAGGCACCGACGAAGACCGAGAGCGCCTTGCCCGGATCCTGGGTCTTGACCCAGTCGCGCAGCGTCGGCTCGTCGTACTTCCCGGTGGCGCGGTAGACGACGGCCGGCACATCGAGGCCGGCGAGGTTGCGCTCGAGGAAATCGGCCGGGTCGAGGGTGCGTACGAACGGGAACGGCCGCTCCTCGGGGTTGCGGTCGGACTCGTCGTCGATGTCGTAGAGAATCAGTCCGTCGACCTCGAGCGGCCGGATCCGCTCGAGCGTGACCTCCGCGATCTGCTGCACCCTCTCGGGGTCCGTCGTCACCCTCGGTGGGGTGACGGCGAAGAGCAGAATCTCACCGGCCCGGTCACTGATGCGCTGCTGCAGATCCACGACCTCAACGCTAGCCGAGCCCCGCCCACTCGGCGCATCTTGACCAAAAACCAGGCCGAGTCGGCTCGTCATGACGAGCCGACTCGGCGTGGGTTCAGTAGACGCTGGGGCCGGAGGTGGGAGCGTCGTAGGCGTCGGTGTCCGGCTTGATCTTGAACAGCTCGGCGCGGCGCTTGATCGTCTCGGCACGAGCCAGACGTGGCTTGTCGCTGCCGTCGCGGATCACACGGCCGCCCTCCTCGAACTTCTGGAGGAACTCGTGGGCCCAGGTCACGTCGGACGGGGACGGGCTGAACGACTCGTTGATCACCGAGGGCTGCTCGATGTCGAGGCAGAGCTTGCCGGTCATACCCATCGCGACGCCGTCGGCGGACTGCTCACGCAGGAGCGGGTGGCTGCTGCCGACCGTCGGGCCGTCGATCGGACCGGACAGGTTGCCGATCCGCGAGGCGAGGACCAGCTTGGTCCGCGGGTAGGCCATCGCGAGGGGGTCGTTCTCCGCGCCGGTGTCGCGGCGGTAGTCACCGGAGCCGAACGCGAGCCGGTAGGCGCCGCGCGCCCGGGCGATGGTCGCGGCGTCCTCGATCCCCAGCGCCGACTCGAGCAGCGGGATGACCGGGGTGCTGCCGCCCAGTCGCTGGAAGGTGTCGGTCACCTGGTCCGGCGACTCGGTCTTCGCGAGCATCACGCCGGCGAGCGTCTCGATCCCGGCGAGCGCCGAGATGTCCTCGGCCCAGTCGTCGGTGGTCCAGTCGTTGATGCGCACCCAGGCACGGCCGCCGCCCTTGAGCCAGCCCGTCACGTTCTCGCGGGCCTGGTCCTTGAGCGAGGTGTCGATCGCGTCCTCCATGTCGAGGATGATCTGGTCTGCTCGGCTGAGCTGTGCGTCGTCGAAGATCTCCGTACGCATCGCGGAGACCAGCAGCCAGGATCTGGCGTTATGGCCTTCGACTCGGTTGGCTTCGCGCACCTCGCGCTTCTCGGCGATCTGGCTCGTGCTCATCGTTCGCGTATCTCCCTACTGGCGCCCTGGGCTGGACGCGATTTTGACGGTAAACCAACGCGTTGGTGACTCGCGAGTAGGAACCCGGTGGCCCGTCGCGGTTGAGACGTAACCCACATCAGGTGCTGTGGTTCGATACCCGTGGAGCTTCGGGAGCCGCCATCCGAGCACTAACAATGCCAAAGGCGATCGTAGGTGCGATTCTGAGCACAAAAGTCCGACAACGCTCCGATATTCTGCCGAAGTCCCCCGATGCAGCCTTCGTATACCGAAGAAGGATCCCTCCATGTTCAAACGGGCCTGTTTGGCGTTGGTGCTTCTGGCCGGAGCGTTCATCACGGTGCTGTCGCCGGCACCGGCTCACGCGATGACCGACTCGTGGGCCGGGTGGGCCCCGATCTCCGGGACCTCGAACGACTACTCCACGACGATGACCCAGCGGTCGGCCGGCTTCCCCCGGGCAGAGATGGCCAGCGACTCCCGGGCCAACGTCGCCCTTCCCAGCGGCGCGAGCACCTTCCTCGACACCAGCACGCCTCCGGGGGCGAAGTACGGCTCGAGCCGCGGGTCGGCCTACATCAACCTGCGACCGAAGGCCGACACCCCGAGCGGCGCCTCGACCACGACGTACGCCTTCGAGAACCCGACGCCCGACACCGGCTGGGCATTCGTTCTCGGCGACATCGACTCGGACCAGGTCCAGATCCTGGCGACCGACGAGAACGGCGGCCCGGTCCCGGCCGCAGAGATCTCGTCGTGGTTCCAGGGCTCGTTCAACTATGCCGGCGGTGCCGACCAGCCGACCTGGAACGCGGCCACCTCGACGTTGACCGGAAACCCGACCGCCGCCGACACGAACGGCGCCAGCGGTTGGTACGAGCCCGACATCCGGATCACCAGCCTGTCCTTCGTCTTCACCCGCCGCGCGGGGTTCCCGGTCTACCAGACCTGGTTCGTGAGCAGGGCGCGGCCGATCAGCGGCACGGTCTCCGACGTGTCCACGTCCGGCTCGTGCCCCGTCGAGGACGCGGTGCTCACTCTGGTCTCGCCCTACGGCGAGACGCTGGCGACCACGAGCCCCGCCGCCGACGGCACCTACTCCTTCGGCGAGTACGCCACCCAGGACGGCTACACCGTCCGGCTCAGCCGACCTGAGAGCTGCGCGACGGTCGGGACGGCCGAAGCTGTGGTCAGCAACCGTGGCAACGACGGCGACCCCGCCTCACGAGCCGACTTCGAGGTGCGGCAGGTGATCCCGCAGCCCATCAGCGGCACCGTACGCGACGACGCCGGGGCACCGGTCCCAGGAGCGACCGTGACCCTCAGCCGTCCCGATGGGACCACTGCGACCACGACCACGGACGTGGACGGCGGCTATCTCTTCGACGACAACGACACCGGCACGGGTTACTCGGTGACACTCACCGTTCCCGACGGCTACAACGGCGGCCCCGACGGTACGACCCGCTCCGACATCACCGTCGCCGATGATCCGGTGGCCGGCCAGGACTTCGTGGTGAACCAGCTCGCCAGCGTCTCCGGCACCGTGACCGGCGGCGGCAACGGACTCGGTGGCGTCCAGGTGCGACTCGTCCCCGCTGGTGGCGGCGACCCGATCACCACCGTCACCGACGGCGACGGCACCTACCTGCTCGACGGCGTTCCGCCCGGTGACTACACCGCCGAGATCGACGCCCCCGAGGGCTACTCCGGCGCCACCTCGCGGCCGGTCGCCGTGGCCGCGAGCGACGTGACCGGGGTCGACTTCGACCTCACCCGCCCCGGCGCGGTCGCCGGGCAGGTCACCGACGCCTCGTCCGGCGCCCCGGTCGCCGGCGTCACCGTCACCGTGGAAGGCCCCGACGGGCCGGTCGCGGTCACCACCGACGACGCGGGCGGCTACGTCGTCGAGGACCTGCCACCGGGCGACTACACCATCACCGTCACTGCACCGGACGGGACGCGGGTGGTGGGCGAGCCCACGCGTACGGTCACGATCACCTCGGCCGGCGAGATCCGCGGCGGGCAGGACTTCCGGCTCGACGAGGTCGCCTCACCGAGCCCGACGCCGACCCCCACGCCGGACCCCACACCGGACCCCACGCCGGCGCCGGGCCCCACCGATGTCCCGGTCCCTGGTGGAAATGAGAATCCGCCGACGGCCCCGGACCCAGGACCGTCGACGGAGATCTCACCTCAGAGCTCGTTGCCCGAGACCGGCGGCCCGTCGTGGGTGTTCGCCGCGCTCGGTGTCTCGCTCATGCTCGCCGGCACGGTGCTCACTGTGACGGCTCGCCGACGCGCCCGAAGGCACGGTTGACCTCTTCGTTGACCACCGAGGTCGCCCAGATCTCCCGACGCAGCGGGTGCTCCAGGATAGCCTCGGGGAAACGCTCCCGGACGGCAGTCGGGAAGTACGCCACCAGCCGCTGCGTCTTCTCCGGGTCCGTCGCCGGGTCCGGAAGGCCTTCAGCGACCAGCTCGCGTCGACGCTCGATCTTCGTCCAGGCGAGCACGACGGCCAGCTCGGGAGCGGTGAGCCCCTCCCCGGCCTCCAGACGGCGGGCCACCTCGGTCGATGACGGCAGTCCTTCGACGTCGCGGCTGAGGAGGCCGTCGGTGACCCACTCGGCGATCTGACGCTCGTGAGCCTCGAGCAGCTGCGGCGCCGAGGCGACCGCACGGGTCAAGGTCACGTTGTGAGCCTCGTTGTGAGCCAGCACGAGGGCGGCGACCTCATCGGTCATCTCCTCGAGCAGCTCGTCACGCTCGGCGAGGGTGAGCGAGCCGGCGCGTACCTCACGGTCCAGCAGGATCTTGAGGTTCACCTCGTGGTCGGAGGTGCCGACACCGGCGGAGTTGTCGATCGCGTCGGTGTTGATCAGTCCCCCCTTGCGGGCGTACTCGACGCGCGCGGCCTGGGTGATGCCCAGGTTGCCGCCCTCGCCGACGACTCGCACCCGCAGGTCGGCGGCATTCACCCGGACGCCGTCGTTGGCGTGGTCACCGGCGTCGTCGTGAGTCTCCTCAGAGGCCTTGACGTACGTCCCGATCCCGCCGTTCCACAGCAGGTCGACCGGCGCGCACAGGATCGCGCTGATCAGCTCCTGCGGCGTCAGCCGCTTGACGTCGGCCGCGAGACCGAGCGCCACGCGCACCTCGGGACTGATCGGCACCCACTTCAGCTGCCGCGACCACACGCCGCCGCCTGCCGAGATCAGTGCGGTGCCGTAGGACTCCCAGTTCGACCCAGGGGTCTCGAAGAGACGCTTCCGCTCCTGGAACCCCGTCGCCGCATCGGGCGTCGGATCGATGAAGATGTGCCGGTGGTCGAAGGCCGCCACGAGCCGGATCCGGTCCGAGCGCAGCATGCCGTTGCCGAACACGTCCCCGGACATGTCGCCGACGCCGACAGCAGTGATCTCGTCGGTCTGCGGGTCGATGCCGAGCTGCTTGAAGTGGTGCTGCACCGAGACCCAGGCACCTCGGGAGGTGATCCCCATCGCCTTGTGGTCATAGCCCGCCGAGCCTCCGGAGGCGAACGCGTCACCGAGCCAGAAGTCGTACTCCGCCGCAACCGAGTTGGCCAGGTCGGAGAACGTCGCGGTGCCCTTGTCTGCGGCGACGACCAGGTAGGAGTCGTCGGCGTCGTGACGCACCACGTCGGGCGGCGGCACGATCTCACCGTCCACCCGGTTGTCGGTGACGTCGAGCAGGCCCCGGAGGAAGGTGACGTAGGCGTCGGGACCGGCCACGCCCTTGGGGACGAAGCCACCCTTCGCGCCACCCGGCACGATCACGGTGTTCTTGACCTGCTGCGCCTTCGCCAGCCCGAGCACCTCGGTGCGGAAGTCGTCGCGCCGGTCGCTCCACCGCAGCCCGCCACGGGCCACGGCGTCGAAGCGCAGGTGCACGCCCTCGACGTCGGGCGAGTAGACGAAGATCTCGTACGCCGGCCGCGGCAGCGGCAGGTCGGGCACCTGCTGCGGGTCGAACTTGAGCGCCAGGTAGGACCGACCCCGGTAGTAGTTGGTCCGCGTCGTCGCCAGGATCGCGGAGACGTAGCTGCGCAGGATCCGGTCCTGGTCGAGGCTCGCGACGTCGTCGAGAGCCTCGATGATCGCCTCAGCACGCTTCGTCTCGTCGCGTGTCGTGAGCGAGGGGTCGAAACGGGTCTCGAACAGCTCCACGATCTGCCGCGCGATGCCGGGGTTGGCCACCAGCGCGCCCGCGATGGTCGCGAACGAGTTGGGGGTGCCGGCCTGGCGCAGGTAACGGCCGTAGGCGCGCAGCACCGTGATCTGGCCGTGGTCGAGCCCCGCCAGGACGAGCGCGTTCAGACGGTCGACCTCGCTGCGCCCGGACCAGGCCTGGTGCAGCGCGGCCACCAGCTGGGTGGGCGTGCCGACCGGGGTGCCGGCGTAGGTGAGGCCGAAGTCGTAGATGAACCACTCCTCCGCCCCGGACGCGCCGACCCCTTCGAGGTCGTAGGGACGCTCGTCGGTGACGTCGAAGCCGAACGACGACAGGATCGGGAGCATCGAGGACAGCGAGAGCGGGCCGCCGGTGCGGTAGATCTTGATCCGGAACCCGTCGGTGTTCTCCGGGTCCTTGTAGAAGGAGAAGTCGACCGCCTCGCCCTGGTGCGAGAGCAGCTCCAGGCGGGTCAGGTCGGCGGCGCCGGTGTCGGCGTCGAAGTCCTCCTTGTAGGCCTCCGGGAACGCGTCGAGCAGGTGCGCGAGCCGGGCCGCGCCGTCCTCGCCGGTGTGGGCGATGACCGCGCTGACCAGGTCGTCGCGCCAGCTCCGGGCGGCCTTGCGCAGCCGCGACTCGAGGCTGTCGACCAGCCCCGGCGTGTCCAGGGCCTTGCCGAGCGACTCGGTGGTGCCGTGCACCACAAAGTGCACCCGGGCGGTGGTCGACTCGCTGATGCGTACGGTGAACTCGAGGTCGGTGCCGCCGAGGACGTCGAGGAGCACCTTCGAGAACCGCTCGCGGACCGTGGTGTTGTAGCGGTCACGCGGCAGCGAGACGAGCACCGAGACATAGCGACCGTACGTGTCGGGGCGGACCGCGACCCGGAGGATGCGGCGCTCGATCGCTCCCAGCGCGGCTTCAGCGAGGTCCATCAGCTCCTCGGAGGAGGCGTGGAAGAGCTCCTCGCGCGGGTAGGTCTCCATCGCGTCGAGCATCGCCTTGCCGGTGTGGCTGCGGGCGTCGTAGCCGGTGTGGTCGAGGACCGCGGCGACCTTGCCGCGTACGACCGGGATCCGGGTCACCGACTGTCGGGCCGCCTTCGTGGTGAAGAGCCCGAGGAAGCGGTGCTCGCCGATCACCTCGCCGGCGCCGTTGAAGATCTTGATGCCGACGTGGTCGAGGTAGGCGGGCTCTCCGACCGTCGAGCGTGAGTTGGCCTTCGCCAGGACGAGCATGACCTTGTCCCGGGCGTGGGCGGCGACCTTGGGCGGCATCTTGCCGTGGTCGGAGGCCTGAGGCGGGTCGGCGCGCAGGATGCCCAGGCCGGTGCCGGAGAGGCCGCGCAGGTAGTCGCCGTCGAGGCGGTACTCGCGGTAGCCGGTCAGCAGGAAGTGGTCCTCGGCCAGCCAGGCCAGCAGCTCGGCGGCCTCGGAGGCCTCCTCGCGCGGCACGCTGTTGGGCGGGGTGTAGCGCAGGCCGGCCGCGATCTCCGCCAGTCGGCGGTGCAGCCGCGGCTCGTCCTCGACGACCTCGCGTACGTCCTCGAGGACTCCCTCGAGGCCCGCGACGATCTCCTTGGCGGCGTCGGGGGCGAGCCGGTCGATCTCGATGTGCATCCAGGACTCGCTGATGTCACCTTCGTTCACCCCCTCGAGCGCACCGGTCACGTCACGGGCGACGTCGATGACGGGGTGGACGACGAGATGGACGTCGAGGCCACGCCGGTAGAGCTCGGTCTTGACCGAGTCCACGAGGTAGGGCATGTCGTCGACGACGATCTCGACGACGCTGCGGCCCCCGGCGGACCAACCGTCTACGGCGGTGGTCGGGGTGAGGATGCGCACGGCGGCGGTGCCTTGCGGGCGACTGGCTGCCAGCGACAGGTGTGATCCCACCGCGCCGGCGAGATCGGTCTCGCTGCGACCGGTGAGCTCCTCAGGGGCTACGTTGCGGAAGTAGGTGGTGCTCGGCAGGCGGAACCGCTGGGCCGTCTGCGAAGCTTGGACAGGTTTGATGTGCGTCTCCGTTGACACACCTCTCACGGTATCCCGGGAGGGCTCCGGATAGGCCGCCCGATCCGAAGGAATCGCCGATGCGTGTCATAGGCCGACGTGACCCCTCGCCGGCCCCGCAACTTGAGCATACCCAGGGAATGTGTCGGTTCTCTCGGCCGCTCTACTGGTGACTCTGGCTCGACTAGGCGTCATGATGTGTTCTTATGAGCGAGCGCCAGCGAGTGAACATTCAAGACGTCATGCGATCGCATCCGTATTCTCGCGCTTGCGCTACGGACGTGGTCGCATGAGTAAAAAGCTGTCGGTCGACCTGGCGTATGACGCCCCGATCGCAGCCGTCTCCGGGATGCTCGCCGACGCGACGTTCCGTGAGCAGGTCTGCGACGCCCAGCACGCCCGGTCCAAGAGCGTGGCGATCACCGGGTCGACGGTGAGCATCCGCTACGAGCAGGCCGTCAGCGGCGTGCCCGGGTTCGCCAAGAAGTTCGTCGGCGACACCATCGAGGTCCACCAGGACGAGATCTGGTCGGCCGACTTCACCTCCGGCGATCTCAAGCTCACCCTGCCAGGCAAGCCCGGCTCGCTCTCCGGCACCGCTCGGCTGATCGAGAACGGCTCGCGGACCATCGAGACGGTCACCTTGACCGCTACCGTGAACGTGCCTCTGGTCAGCGGGAAGCTGGAGGACCTCATCCTCTCGATCTTCAAGAAGGGGCTCGAGAAGGAGCATCGGGTAGGCACCCGCTGGCTCGCCGGCTGAGCCTCCCTCGACCCCGTCCCCAACCCGCAGAAGAGCCCCAAAGGAATCGGCAATGACGACGACCCTCCAGCACGAGCTCGTCTACGAGGCCCGTATGGGCGAGGTGTCCGCGATGCTCGCTGATCCTGGCTTTCGGGAGCAGGTCGCCGACGCCCAGGGCGCGCTCCGTCGCCGGGTGACCATCGGCGGTGCGCCGCGCGAGGTCCGGATCGACCGCGTGCAGTCGACCGTCGGCATTCCGTCCTTCGCGAAGCGCATCGTCAACGGCGATCTCACCGTCCACCAGAACGAGGTCTGGTCCTCCGACACGGTCGCCGTCGTCGACATCACCGTCCCCGGCGGCCTCGCCACGCTGCGCGGCAACATCTCGCTGACCGAGTCCGACGGGCGCACCACCGAGAGCGTGCGACTGAACATCAAGGTGCCCGTCCCGCTGGTGGGGGCCAAGCTCGAGGAGTACGTCGAGGAGCTGATGCTCAAGGCCTTCGACCTCGAGCAGGCGGTCGGCGCGGCGTACCTGTCTCGCTGATCTCGCGGTTCTCGCCGTCCCGAGGACGAGCTAACCGATGAGCTGCGGGATCTCCTGGGTTCCGAACCAGCCGAGGTCCTCGTCGGGGTCGGCGTCGGCGGGCCGGTCGGCCAGGTCGGCGTGGACCGCGGCAACCAGCTTGAGCGGGACGACCTGGTCACCGAGCGCATCGGGCGCGTCGACGACGACCACGACCCTGCGTCCGGGGCCGGCGAGAAGGACGGCCGAGTCGTCGGCGGCGCTCATCAGGGCCGCGTACTCGGCCTCCTCGCTGTCGTCGGGCGCCGCATAGCCGTCGGCGGTGCCGGGCAGCTCACCCTTGGCGTACCAGTCAGCGAGCAGCTCGAGCGTGGCGGGTACGTAGATGCGGGTCACGCCTCGGATTCTCTCAGACCGCTCACTCGCCGGAGCTCTTGACCACGCGCAGCCCCCGAGGCGCCCGGAAGCGGCGGCCCGAGGCGGTGTCGAGCAGCTCGTCGAGGGCCTCGCCGATGCACTGCCCGACCAGCGACGCGTCGGGCACCAGGTCACGGTCGGCGGTGATCGCGAAGAAGACCTGGCCATCGTAGGAGGTCACCCCGATCGCGAGGGTGTGGCCCTCGGCCAGCGGGTGGATCGGATAGGAGGCCACCAACCGGGAGCCGGCCGCGTAGCGAGGCTCCTGCGGGCCGGGCACGTTGCACACCGAGAGCAGGTAGTCGTGCTCGCTCTCGGCGGCCACCCGAGAGCCGACCATGTGGAAGGTCGCCGGAGCGAAGCCGCTGATCCCGGCCAGCCGCTGCGCACTGACCGTGCGGGCGTTGGCCTGGTGCTCCTCGAACGAGTAGGACACCTGATGCAGCCGCACCACCGGAGAAGGCTCCGCGACCGGAAGCACCACGAAGTGGGGCGCCACCGCGGAGCCGAGCTGGGTCGGGTCGAGCTCCTCGTCGATCACCGAGACCGGCACCAGCGCCGGCACCTGGCGTACGCCGGCCAGTGACTCCTGCCTGGTCATCAGCCAGGCGCGCAGGCCGCCGGTGACGGCAGCGAGGATGACGTCGTTGACGGTGCCGCCATGGCTGTCCCGGATGCGGCGGAAGTCGGCCAGGTCGGCCTGCAGCGTGACCACCAGTCGCTGCTGGGAGAGCGCTCCGCTCAGCGGCGTCGGCCGCTCCGGAGCCCGGCGCGTGACCACCCGAGCGATGCCCGCGCCTGCGTTCTGGACGTCCTTGGCCACACCGGTGACCCGGCCCAGAGCGAAGCCGCCCAGGCTGCGGGCCGTGTCGGTCAGCCCGCTGACCGAGGTGACCGCGTCGACGACAGCGCCTGCCACCAGACGGGCGCTCGACTGAGGCTCCGGGGGCTCCCACAGATCGGGCACGACCGGCCCGACCTCGGGCCTGTCGTCGAGCAGCAGCTGGACCAGGTCCACCGTCTCGGCACCGTCCACCAGCGCCTGATGGGTCTTGGTGACCAGCGCGACCCGGTCGCCGGCCAGCCCCTCGATGACGTAGAGCTCCCACAACGGCCGGGAGCGGTCCAGAGGCCGGGAGACGATCCGGCCGGCCAGGTCGAGGAGCTGATCCATCGATCCCGGTCGGGGCAGCGCGGAGCGGCGTACGTGATAGGTGAGGTCGAATCGGTCGTCGTCGGCCCAGACGGGGTAGGCGAGCCGGCCGGGCACCACCCTGACCCGTTGGCGGTAGCGAGGCACGAAGGCCAGCCGGTCCTCGACGTGCTGGAGGAAGGCGCCGTAGTCGAACCCCTCGGCCTTCGGGTCCTCCGATTGCCTCGAGCTCCGCTTCGGCTCGATCAGCTCGATGCTCGCCACCTGATGCGGCACCGACAGCGTCTCGCCGTCCAGGAACGCCACCTCACGTGGTCCAAGTCGATCTCGCTGACGCTCGCTCATGCCGCCACCCCCGTAGCGCAAGCGCCATCGTACGGGCGCGGCGTCCTGAGGCCTGTGGTCGCTCGCTGGCGCTCGCTCATATCCTCTCAGCCCCCTCTTTGGTTCGTATGCGATTGTGGCAGACGCCAGCTTGAAACCAGCCCACGAAACGGGGGAGTAATGCGCCTCACGACCCGGATCATCGCGGTCGTGGCTGCAATCTGCGGGATCGCGTCCTTCGCGACTGCCTGCGGAAACGACATCGCCACCGAGCCCAGGACCGACAGCGACCCGGTGGTCGTCCAGATCAACTTCTCCGGAGACTCCGTCGACCCCCACGGGAGCAAGATCGAGGTCCCCCTCGGCCACAGCGTCGAGCTCGACGTCACCGCTGACGCCGCCGGCGAGGTCCATGTGCACTCCGACCCGGAGCAGTCCGCCGCCTACGGCGTAGGCACGACGCGGATCAGCCTGGGCAAGTTCGAGATCCCTGGTCAGTACGAGGTGGAGTCACACACCCTCGGCAAGACCATCGTCACCCTCGAAGTGCAGTGATCTACTCCTCCGGGATCCTCACCCACGGCGTGGGTGGTCGCCAGGATCTCCCACTGCCGCTCGAGTACGTCATCGCGGGCGCGGTCCTCGCCCTTCTCGTCTCCTTCGCATTGCTGGTGGTGACCACCAGGCGTGCCGTGGCAGGTGAGGTCGTCGGGGTGAAGAATCCCCGCGGCTGGCCGTTGCCGCGTCTCGGGCGTGTCGTCGACTCCCCCGCCTGGACCGCCCTGTGGCGCGTCGTCGGCATGCTGATCTTCGGTTACTTCGTGCTGGTCGCCTTCGCGGGCCCCGACAACGCCAACAACCCCATCTTCGGGATGACGTACGTCTGGCTGTGGGTCGGACTCGTCCCGTTCTCGCTCCTCTTCGGACCGGTCTGGAAGGCGATCAGCCCGGCCCGCACGATCGTGGCCGGACTGACCTGGCTGCGCGGCGCCGGCGATCCGCCGTTCCGCCTGTCCGAGCGCCTGGGCTACTGGCCCGCGGCGTTCACGCTGCTCGCCTTCGCCTGGCTCGAGCTGGTCTACCCGGACAACAACTACCTCGGTCCGGTACGCCTCTGGCTGGCCGTCTACCTGGCCACGATGATCCTCGGCGGCGCGCTGTTCGGCGAGAAGTTCCTGGAGCGCTGCGACCCGTTCGAGGTGTACTCGTCGCTGATGGCGCGGCTGTCGGTGTGGGGACGTACGCCGGCCGGGAACCTGGTCCTGCGGACCCCGCTCGGCAACCTCGACACGCTGCGTCCGGCTCCGGGCCTGGTCGCGGTCGTCTCGGTGCTCTTCGGCACCATCGTCTACGACTCCTACCGTGAGTCGCCGCAGTGGCTCCAGATCGTGCAGAGCCCGGAGATCTCGGGCTCCACCGCCTACCTGATCAACAACATCGCGCTCATCGCGCTGCCGCTTCTCGTGGCCGGGTTCTACTCGGCCGGGACGATGCTGACCGGTGTCGGCGACGTACCTCGCCGGGCGCTGCCCGCCGAGCTCGCACCCTCGATGGTGCCGATCATCGCCGGCTACGTCGTCGCCCACTATCTCAGCTACTTCTGGGAAAGCGGGCTGGCAACCCTGCGCAACGCGTCGGACCCGATGGGAACCGGAGCCGACTGGCTCGGGACCGCCGACATGCCGGTCTCCTACTTCTTCGCCTACCACGGCACGCTGCTGGCCGTCATCAAGGTGACTGCGGTGATCGTCGGGCACGTGCTCGGCGTCTGGTCGGCCCACATCCGCGCGCTCCAGGTGCTTCCGAAGCAGCATCTGGTGGTTGGCCAGGTGCCGCTTCTGGTGACGATGGTCGGCTTCACCGTCGGCGGGTTGTACCTGCTGTTCGCTGCATAGCGCACCTCTGCTTCACGGTTCACCCACCTCGCATCCACAAAGAAGCGCAACACTGCCTAAGGTGGACTAACAGGTTGGCGCCCTGGTTTACGCCCGCTTGCAGAGTCTGGGAGACTGAACCTTATGTCTGGTACCCCCCGCTTCCTGACTCTTGCCGACGTCGCCGAGGTCCTCAACACCTCGAGCGCACAGGTCTATGCCCTTGTCCGCCGTGGTGAGCTTCCCGCTATCAAGATCGGCGGGCGCGGCCAGTGGCGCGTCGAGGCCAGTGTCCTCGAGAAGTTCATCGATGACATGTACTCGCAGACCAAGGCCTTCGTGGCCGACCACCCGTTCGTCGAGGCCGAGAGCCCTGCGCCCGCGGCCACGCCGGACGCTTCTTGAGTCATAGCCAACTGATCCCCCACAACTAAACCTTCCCCACAACAACGCGAAGAGCTGCCGGGCATGTGCCGAGCAGCTCTTCGCGTCTCTCAAGTGGTGCGTCCTGGAAGTTCCTGGATGCTTGGCGTTGTCAGGGTGCGTGCATGGCAAGGCGGCGTCGCGAAGTCATACCGGGCGTCTTCCAAGCGGCGCCAACGCCGCCAGGTGCGTGCCATGGCGGCGCGAAGCGCCTAGGAACTTCTGGGACGCACCACTGTTCAGGCGAGGTTCTCGGTCTGCGCTTCGAGCTTGATCTTCAGCTCCTGGCGGGCGCCGTTGCGCATCACGGTGAACTCGACGGTCTCCCCCGGCTGGTGGGCGCGGATGGCGACGATCATGCCGATCCCGTCGGTGACCGTGACGTCTCCCACCTTGGTGACCCGGTCGCCGTCCTTGAGCCCACCGGCGGCCGCCGGCGAACCGGCCTCGACCACCGAGATGAGGGCTCCGTTGTGGTCGGTGGCCTGCACGTCGACGGAGGCGCCGACGATCGGGTAGGTCGCCTTGCCCGTCTTCAGGATCTGCGCTGCAGTGACCTTGACCTGGTCGATCGGGATGGCGAAGCCGACGCCGATGCTGCCGCCTTCTCCACCCTCTCCGCCGCCTGCGGTCGCGATGGCCGAGTTGACCCCGATGACCTGGCCGACGAGGTTGACCAGCGGACCACCGGAGTTGCCCGGGTTGATCGCCGCGTCGGTCTGGACCGCGTTGATGTAGGAGGTGTCGTCCTCGGTCTGCCCGGTGCTCACCGGACGCTGCAACGCGCTGACGATGCCCGAGGTCACCGTGGAGCTGAGCCCCAGCGGCGACCCGATCGCCACCACGCCCTCACCGATCCTCAGTCGCGAGGTGCTGCCCAGCGAGGCAGCCTCGAGCTCCTTGACCTCGGGCACATCGAGGACGGCAAGGTCGTAGACAGCGCTGCGACCGACCACCTCAGCCTTGTAGCGGCGGCCCTTGTGGTCGACGACCTCGATGCTTCCCTTGGCCTTGGCCGCATCCGCGACCACGTGGTTGTTGGTCACCACATGGCCCAACTTGTCGAAGACGAAGCCGGAACCGGTGGCTGCGTCCTCCACGCCTTGATACTCGGCGAAGATCTGGACCGTCGAGGGCAGCAGCGTCGCGGCCACCTTCACGATGCTGGCGTCGTCGGCGTTCAGGGGCGCGTCGGTCTCGATCGATCCCGGCTCGAGCCCACCGCCGGCCAGGCTCGACATGTCGTCCTGGTCCTCGAGGACCCCACCGGCATAACCGCCCAGCACGCCCAGCAGAAAGGCGACCGCAGCCGCGAGCGCCCAGATCGGGCCGGGTACGCGGCGGCGCGGCGAGGAACTGGTCTGAGCGCCGGACAACGGCGGCGGCGGTCCGTCGAAACCGGGCAGGGACGGGCCCGGCGGCGGCGCCGTGGGCGGCAGCGGAGCGGTGTCGGCGGCCGGGCCCAGCGGAGGCGGGCCCACCGGCGCGGAGGCTACCGGAGCCGGACGGCCTGGCATGCCTGGCAGCGGCACCTCGGCCGTGTCGCGCTCGTCCTCGCCGAGGCCATCGGGGGACGACTGCCCGGCCGGGGGCGCATCGGGCGCGTCTGTAGGTGGCGCCCAACGGGAGATCGGCCGCGACTGGTCGTCTTGTGGTTCCTGCGTCACAGCACCCATTCTTCCCACTCGCCCCAACAATGGGCAGCCCGGGTCTCGTGTCGCGTCGCTCGACAGCCGGTCAGCGGCGTACGTGCGCGATGACGGGGGCGCCCGGGGAGCCCGGAACCTGGGTGACCGCGGTGACCGGAAGGTTTCTCGGCACCGGTGCGTCGGCGGGCGCGGCGGCGAAGGCGAACATGCCGAACACCGCGGCGCCGACAGCGCCGCCACCAGCCGCGACCATCACCAACGTACGCCGCATCGACCGGGGGTCGGAGTAGACCTCGCTGAGGTCGTCGCCTGGCCACACGGACGCGGCCAGGACGCCCCCACGAAGGGAGCCCTTGAGGTCGGCAGGGGCCGAGACCCCAGGGTCGACGCTGAGCCCGGCCAGGCGTCGCTTCAGCCAGCCCTCGCGCTCGACCGACCTGCGACACGCGCAGCACTCGTGCACGTGCGCCCAGGCGCGCTCCTCCTCCGCCGCGTCGAGCTGGCCGTCGAGAAGAGCGCTGATCCGCGCCCCGAGGTGGTTTCCCAGCAGACTCATGAAGCCCCGCCCCACAACACCTTGGGCCCGGAGTGTCGCAACCGTCCGCCGCGCGGGGCGCGGTGGGCGAGAGCGTCACGGAGCATCGCCCGACCGCGGTGGATGCGCGAGCGGACGGTGCCGAGCTTGGCACCGAGGATCTCGGAGATCTCCTCGTAGGAGAGCCCCTCCACGTCACAGAGCACGACCGCAGCCCGGAAGTCGGGGGGCAGCGTGGCCAGCGCGCGCTCGATGTCGTCATCGAAGCGCTGGTCGGCGTAGGCCACGTCGGGCGTCGGGCCGCTGCTCGTCAGGCGCGAGGCGCGCTCGTCGGAGAGAGCATCGAAGCGGATCCGCTGCTTGCGGCGGGCCTGGTCGAGGAAGAGGTTGGTGGTGATCCGGTGCAGCCAGCCCTCGAAGGTGCCAGGGCTGTAGGTGTCGAGAGAGCGGAAGACCCGCACGAAGACCTCTTGGGTGAGGTCCTCCGCGTCGGGACGGTTGCCGGTGAGGCGGTAAGCGAGCCGGTAGACCCGGTCGGAGTGCTTCTCCACGATCTCGTCCCACGTCGGAACGCCCGGCTCTGTCGTCGGGGCCTGCGTGGGTTCGGCGGTCATGGTGCTCCTGTCGTCTGTCTCGCTGATCGCTGACATCTCCTACGGTAGATCGCCTGGGACCGGAAGGGCTGAGAGTTGCCTGTGAGGCTCCTATTTTTCCTCTTCCTGTGCACTTCTAACGCACGAGTTGGATCGGGCGTTCCCGCACCGTTGCGCGAAACAGGTTAGGTTTTGCGGTGTGACCAGCCCTGTTTCGACCGCAAGTTGGACCTACGCCGACGAGTACGTCGCGGAGGACGACCTCCTCGCCGCTGCCCGTTCCCGGGCCGAGGAGGTCGGAGTCGCGCCCATCGGACCGGGCGGAGGTGCCACGCTCCGCTTCCTCGCCTCCGTGCTCGATGCGAAGAACGTCGTCGAGGTCGGCACCGGCACCGGCGTCTCCGGGCTGTGGCTGCTGCGCGGCATGCGCCCCGACGGGGTCTTGACCACCGTCGACATCGAGACCGAGCATCAGCGGCTGGCCCGCCAGAGCTTCACCGAGGCCGGGTTCGGCCAGCGGCAGGCGCGGTGCATCGCCGGCGCCGCCCTCGACGTGCTCCCCCGGCTGACCGACAACCACTACGACATCGTCTTCGTCGACGGCGACAAGACCGAATACGCGGCCTATCTCAAGGAAGCGCTGCGTCTGCTCCGCCCCGGCGGCGTCGTCGCCTTCGACAACGCGCTGTGGCACGACCGTGTGGCCGACCCGTCCGTACGCGACGAGGAGACCGCCACCATCCGCGAGCTCAACCAGCTGGTCGCCGACAACGACGGCCTCATCCCCCTCCTCCTCCCCGTCGGTGATGGTTTGTTGCTGGCGCGTAAGTCCTAGGGTTCGCGCCGCTCGCACGGGGTACCTTCGAGTTATGAGCGACCTCCCGAGTGGATGTACCCTCCGCGTGAGGACGGGTGGTACGCCGAGGATCTTGACGCGCTCCCCCACGCTCCACGTCACACCGAACTGATCGACGGAGCACTGATCTTCCACATCTCGCCCCAGCGTCGCTGGCACAGCGTGGTCAAGACCGAGCTCTCGAGGTGCTTGGCCGACCAGGCACCAGATGGCCTGATCGTCGACACCGAGATGACCGTACGCCTCGGTCCTCGCAACCGCCCCGAACCAGATGTCCTCGTCAGCACGTCTGACATCGACCGGGACGCGACCTGGTACGACGCCGCGACAGTCCTTCTGGTCGCGGAGATCGTTTCCCAGGAGTCCACGGACCGCGACCGCAGGCTGAAGCCTGTTCGCTATGCGGAGGCCTTCCCCGCGTCTGAGTCGCTCGCTCCGTTTCCCACTCAGTTCCGCAATGCCGACGTCGGGTCGGTCCTCGTCCGCCGAAGCGTCACTCCGGTCGGCCGAGATGGCACCTGGGTGCCGTCTCGGCCGACCGGAGTGACGTTTCGGCCGACGTGTGTGACGTCTCGTCAGGAACCGACGCCGGCCAGCGGGTCGGCGTCGGCCAGCCAGCTGAGCAGCACCCGGGCACCGAAGCCGGTGGGGCCGGGGGTGAGCTCGTGGACATCGGCGTACGCGTCGCCGCAGGCCACGTCGATGTGGGCCCACGGGACCCCGCCCGTGAAGTGGTGCAGGAAGAGGGCGGCGGTGATGGCTCCCGGCCCGCCGGGGGCGTTGTCGGCGTCGGCGACCTTCGAGGCGAGCTTGTCCTCGTAGTCCGCGACCAGCGGCATCCGCCACAGGGTCTCGCCGGAGATGTCGGAGGCCTCGGCCAGCTGCGCGGCCAGTGCGTCGTCGTCGGCGAAGTAGCCGGCCATCGTCTGCCCGAGCGCCACTCGCATCGCTCCGGTCAGGGTGGCGATGTCGACCAGGGCGTCCGGTTTGATCTTGTCCGCTGCGTACGCCATCGCGTCACCCAGCACGAGGCGGCCCTCGGCGTCGGTGTTGGTCACCTCGGAGGTGCGGCCGCCGTAGTGGGTGATCACGTCACCGGGACGCAGCGCAGTGCCCGAGATCGCGTTCTCGGCGGCGGCGATGAGGCCGACCACCTTGACCGGGCAACCGACCTCGGCGAGCGCGGTCATCACGGCGAGCACGACGGCGCCGCCGGTCATGTCCCGCTTCATGTTGACCATGCCGTCGCTGGGCTTGATGTTGAGCCCACCGGTGTCAAAGGTGATGCCCTTGCCGACCAGCACCACGGTCGGTGTCCTCCGCCCCGCCTTGCGGGGCGTGTAGTCGAGCCGGATCAACCGGGGCGGCGTCGCCGAGCCCTGACCGACGGCGGCGATGCCCCCGAAACCCTCGGCGGCGAGCTGGTCCTCGTCCCAGACGGTGATCTTCAGGCCGCTCTCGGCGGCCAGCGATGTCGCCTGCTCGGCGAGCCACGCAGGGTTCTTGAGATTGCTGGGGACCGAGGCGAAGAATCGCGCGCGCCAACCGGCGCGCGCGATCGCCTGGGCCCGGTCCAACGCTGCCGCCTGGTCATCGCCCAGGTCGGCGAGAGTGATCGTCTCCACCGGCTTCCACGGCGCCCCCTCGGAGCGCCAGTGGAAGAGGAAGGACCCCAGCGTCGCGCCGGCCACGAACGGCTCCAGCCCGACCTCCGGGTCGGCCGCCGGAATGGTCGTGACCACATCGGTCCGATCCCGCACGGCGCGAGCCAGCGCGGCCCCCGCCCGCCGGAAGTCGTCGCGACGCTGCGCGCCGACACCGATCAGGAGGATCTGTCGCAGAGTGCCGGAGCCGGTGACGGCGTACGTCGTCACCTCACCGGCACTGCCGGTGGCACCTTCGAACTCGAGATGACCCAAGAGATCGTGATCGTCGCCGAGGTCGGCGGCCCCAGGACCGATGATCAGCTCATCGTCGCCCGGGATGACCGGCAGCGCGATGATCTCGGCATCCAGGCTCTCCGGACCGAGCGGATTGAGCGTGAAGGTGGGCGGCCCGACCTGCGACGGCAGCGCCGATGACGGCAGCGTTGTGGTCATCTACGCGTTCAGCCCAAGGCCTTTGATCTCTTCGCCGAGCGCTGCGGCCTCCTCGGCGTTCAGCTCGACGACCAACCGGCCACCACCCTCGAGCGGGACGCGCATCACGATGCCCCGACCTTCCTTGGTGACCTCCAGCGGACCGTCTCCCGTCCGCGGCTTCATCGCCGCCATGCGGCACCTTCTTCCGTGTCTCGCGTGTCGGCGCTCACCTGCCGGATGGCCTCGGAGCGCGCATTGCGAGTCCATTATCCCTCATCAGGTCAGCAGACCTGACGGCAAGGTGCGAGTTTCGGCGGGTTGACCCGCCTTCGAACCTGTCAGATGACCGAGGTTCCGTACGCCCAGGTCAGCCAGATCGCGAGGATCACCAGCATGAGGTGCACCACGATCGCTGCTCCGGAGGCCTCGAAGAACGCTCCGTCGCGCTCTCCACGTTCGCCTCCGGCCGAGCGGTCGTAGGCGTCGTCGTAGCGGTCGTCATAGCCGCGCTCGTAGGCCTCGTCGCGGTGTCCTGGGCCGGTCGGAGGGTGGTCGTGATCCCGGTCGTACGGCTGGTCGTACGGCTGGACGTAGTCCTGCTCGTATCCCTGGTCGTACCTCTGGTCGTAGCCCTGCTCGTATCCGGCATACGCAGGCTCGTCGTAGCCCTGGTCCTGCTGGCGTCGACGTGGCTGTTCCGGGTCCTGGCCGCGGTTCCGTCCTCGGCCCTGCTCCGACGATCCGTAGGAGTCGAAGGAGTAGGGGTCGTACGCCTCGGGCTGCTCCGGCCGCCGGCCGGGTTGCCGGGGCGGGGCCTGCGGGGGCGCCTGCACGAGATCAGGTCCGGGCTCCGGGCGTGGCGCGGGTCGGGGCGTCTGGCGCGGATCACGACGGGGTTCGGGTCTGGGCGCGGGGCGGGGGGCCGGTCGAGGCGTCGGCGCCGGTGGTGGCGGCGGTGCGGGGGCAGGCGCTGGAGCCGGGCGAGACGTCGGGCGGGGAGCGGGAGCGGGAGCGGGCTCCGGGCGGGGTGCGCGAGGAGCGGGTCGTGGAGCTCGCGGCGGACCGGGCTGCTCGGCCGGATAGTCCGAGTAGCTGCTGTCGCGGCGGTAGC
>NZ_BMQT01000007.1:0-27568 GCF_014648255.1 Nocardioides albus
GAGCTGCCGGGCGCCGTCGGCATCGCCCCGTGGCCGGGTGGCGTGGCGGCGCTGCGCGCGGCGCACGAGTCGGCGCGGCAGACCGCCGCGCTCCTGGTCGCCCTCGACCGCGGCCGCTCGTGCGCACTCGTCGCCGAGACCAGCCCCTACGCCTCGCTGTTCGGGCGGGCCGGTCGCGGGGACGCCACGGCGTTCATCGACGACCAGATCGGTCCGCTGGTCCGCCACGACGCGGAGAAGAACCGACACCTGGTCGAGACGCTCGAGACGTACCTGGGCCAAGCACAGCACCACGCACGCACGTGCGCGGCCCTGCACGTGCACGCAAACACCCTCTACCAACGCCTTGACCGCATCACCGAGCTGCTCGGGGAAGGGTGGCGCGGGACCGACCGCGCTCTCGAGCTCCAGCTCGCGCTGCGGCTGCGTCGGCTCGCGGAGCGCCTCGATGCCCGTGGCGAGGAACCTCCACTCTGAGCGCATAACGACAGAGATTCTCTCCATGTGACGGGAGCCACAGGGATGGTCTCCTGTCCTCGTGACCAGTAACTCCATCCCCAGGCGCCGCGCATGACCGCCTCTGTCGCGCGAGACGTCACTGCCACCGAGATCGCCGAGGAGCTCGTCGGGCTGCTGCCCCCCGGAGCCGTGCTGACCGACCCCGACGTGGTCGAGGGCATGAGCCGCGACCAGGCCGCGTGGGCGCCGTACGGACAGCCCGCTGCCGTGGTCCGTGCCACCTCCACCGACGACGTCGTGCAGGTGGTCCGTGCCTGCCTCCGGCACGGCGTCCCCGTCGTCGCCCGCGGCGCCGGCACCGGGCTGTCCGGAGGAGCCAACGCTCTCGACGGCTGCGTCGTCGTCTCGCTCGAGCGCATGAACCGAGTGCTGGAGATCAACCCCCTCGAGCGGCTCGCCGTCGTACAGCCCGGCGTGGTCAACGACGTGCTTCGCGAGACGGTGGCCGACCACGGGCTCTGGTACCCGCCGGATCCCGCCAGCTCACCGTGGTCGACCATCGGCGGCAACGTCGCGACCAACGCCGGCGGACTGTGCTGCGTCAAGTACGGCGTCACCCGCGACTACGTCCTGCAGCTCGAGGTCGTCACCGGACGCGGTGAGGTCGTCCGGCTCGGCCGGCGGACCGCCAAGGGCGTCGCGGGGTACGACCTGATGGGGCTCGTCGTCGGATCGGAGGGAACGCTCGGCATCGTCACCGAGGTCACGGTCCGTCTCCGCCCCCTGCCTGCCCCGGCTCTGACGGTCGCCGGCTTCTTCTCCTCCGTCGTGGATGCTGGCGCCGCCGTGCGGGCTGTGGGCGAGGCCGGCCTGGTGCCGTCCGCGCTCGAGCTCGTCGACCGGCACTGTCTGCAGGCCGTCGACGCCTGGAAGAACATGGGGTTGTCCACCGAGGCCGAGGTCGTCCTGCTGGGTCGCTTCGACGATCCGGGAAGTACCGGCGAAGCCCTCGCCGAGCAGATGGTCCACTGCTTCCGCACCGCCGGCGCCACCTGGGCCGAGCGCTCCACCGACGAGGACGAGGCCGAGGCGCTGTTCGCCGCCCGGCGCCTCGCCTATCCGGCGTTGGAACGTCTCGGGCCGGTCCTCACCGAGGATGTCTGCGTCCCCAAGGAGCAGGTGCCGGAGATGCTGGCGCGCATCGAGCGCATCGCGGTCCGCCACGACATCGTGATCGCGAACATCGCCCACGCCGGCGACGGGAACCTGCACCCGCTGCTGGTGACGCCGCCGGGCGACGACGCGGCCCGGGCGCGCGCCGAAGCCGCCTTCGGCGACATCATCGCCGACGCCATCGCCCTCGGTGGCACCGTCACGGGCGAGCACGGCGTCGGTCTGCTCAAGCGCGACGGCCTCACCGCAGAGCTGTCCGCCGAGGTCGTCGAGATGCATCGCGCGGTGAAGGCCGCCCTCGACCCCGCCCACCTGCTCAACCCCGGCAAGGTCTTCACCTCGCCGCCGACCACGACGACCGCACACCCAACAGGAGCCGTGTCATGACCCGTCCGTCCGTCGCCCGAAAGTTCTTCGGTGCCCTCGGCGCCGGGGCGCTTGTCCTCGCTCTGGCCGCCTGTGGTGGCGGCGAGGACAGTGACTCCGCCGCAACCGAGGGCCAGCTGACCTGGAGCTACGCTCTGCCCGACTCCGCGCCGGTCCTGCTGGGCATCGAGGAGGGCATCTTCGAGAAGCACGGCATCGACCTCGTGGCCGAGGAGGCCGCGGCCACCGATCTCGTCGGCGCCCTGATCTCCGGCAAGGTCGATCTGAGCGTCAACACCGGCCCGGGCATGGCCGTGGCCGCCGGGCAGAACGTCCCCGTCGTCGCGGTGAGCGGTGTCACCACCTTCGAGGAAGGCGCCACGGGCAGCACGGGTTCGGCTCTCGTCGTGCCCGCGGGCAGCGACATCAAGGCGCCGAAGGACCTCGAGGGCCGCAAGGTCGGCGTGAACCTGCTGAAGTCGGCCTCGGAGTTCGGGGTCCGCCAGGTGGTCGCCGACGACGGCGGCGACGACGCGTTGGTGGAGATCGTCGAGGTGCCGTTCCCGGCCGTCGCCGACGCCCTCGCGTCGGGTGACATCGACGCGGCGCTCGTCGCCGACCCGTTCATGACACAGCTGATCGACGGCGGCGCCGAGGTGCCGTTCGGCGACCCGATCGAGACGGTCTTCGCCGACTCGCCCCGTCTGGTGATGACCTCGACCCGCGAGTGGGCCGACGCCAACCCCGACACCGTCGACGCCCTGCGGGACGCCGTCGCCGAGTCGATCGAGCTGGCCGACGAGGACCCGAGCAAGCTGATCCCCATCTACGAGAAGTACTTCAAGATGAAGCCGGAGGTCGCCGAGGCTACGCAGATCAACAAGCTCGAGGCCGGTATCTCGCCCGCGAGCTTCGCCACCATCAACGACGTCCTGGTGCGCTACGACGGCATCGCCGAGCCGATCGACGTCGAGCAGGTCGTGGCGAAGTGACGGTGTCCGAGCGCGTCGTGGAGGGGCGGGCGGTGATGTCCGGCGCATCGCAGCCGGCCCCGCCCGCCGCGGCGCGGCCGACCCGCCGCGCGGTGCCCGCCCCGGTCAGCCAGGTCGCGGCCGTTGCGGCGATCCTGGCCGTCTGGTCGTGGCTCGCCGCCACCGACCAGGTCAGCGACTCCGCCTTGGCCGGCAGCGTCGAGTCCTTCGCGCGCCTGGCCGAGGTGCTCGGCACGTCCGAGTCCTGGGCCGCGATCGGGCAGACGCTCACCGCGTGGTCGATCAGTCTGGCCGTGGCGCTGGCTGTGGCCGTCCCGCTCGGACTGTTGTTGGGCCGCAGCATGCTCGCCTACCGCAGCTCGAGGTTCACGATCGACTTCCTGCGTACGATCCCCGCGCTCGGCCTGATCCCTCTGGCGGCGCTCGTCTACGGCGCAAGCCGGGAGGCCGTGCTGATCATCGTCATCCCCGCCTGCATCTGGCCCCTCCTCCTGCAGACCATCTATGGCGTACGTGACACCGACCCGGTGGCCATCGAGACGGCGCGCAGCTACGGGCTCGGCCGCTGGTCGATCCTCGGGCGCGTGGTGCTGCCCAGTGCGCTGCCGTACATCGCTACGGGCATCCGCCTCTCGGCCATCATCGCGATGCTGGTGGCGATCTCGGTCGAGCTGCTGGTGCTGGTGCCGGGCGTCGGCTCCCTGATCGCCGTCGCCCAGCGCAACGGCGAGACCGTCGACGTCTACGCCTACACGCTGCTGGCTGGGTTCCTCGGCCTGGCGGTGGTGTTACTGTTCAGCCGCCTGGAGCGCAGGGTGATCGCCTGGCACCCGTCCGTTCGGGGGCACCGATGAGGCGCCGGCTGACCGCCGCGGCTGTCGAGGCCTGGCTGCCGGTCGCGCTCGTGGCGACCTGGTGGTTCGCCTCGGCCAGCAGCACGTCGATCTACTTCCCGCCGCTGCGGACGATCCTCGAGCGATTCCAGGACCTGTGGCTCTTCGAACGGGTCCCGACCGACGTGGCGTTCAGCCTCACCAACCTCGGGTTGGGACTCGGTGCCGGGCTGGTCGCTGCACTGGCTGCGGGTGTGGTGTTCGGGCTGACGCCGCGGATCCACACGGCGATGACCCCGGTCTTCGAGTTCATGCGCGCCACACCGATCGTCGCGCTGCTCCCGCTCATCGTCGCCATGTTCGGTCTCGGCGTGACGTCGAAGGTCGTCATCATCGCGCTCGGTGCGTTCTGGCCGACCTTCCTCAACACCGTCGACGGGGTCCGCGCCGTGGACCCCTTGGTGCGCGACGTCGCTCGGACGTACCGGCTCAGACCGGTCACGTCGGCCACCCGGGTGATGCTGCCCAACGCCGCACCGCAGATCATGGTCGGGGTGCGCACCAGCGTCTCCGTCGCCGTCGTCATCATGGTCGGCAGCGAGCTGTTCGGATCGAGCGAGGGCATCGGCTACTTCATCCTGCAGTCCCAGCGCAGCTACGCGATCGCCGACATGTGGGCCGGACTGATCCTTCTCGGCCTGCTCGGCTACGCCCTCAACCTGCTCAGCGCCGGAGTCGAACGGCTGGTGCTGTCATGGCACGAGGGCCGTCGTACCGGCTCAACCACCGTCGCCGCCGCCGGCGCCTGATCCCATGGAGTCCACATGAACCAGTCACCACCGGTTTCCGCAGTCCGTATCGCCGGGCTGCAGCAGACCTTCGTCGTCGACGGTGTCTCCCGGCACGTGCTCGACGGCATCGACCTCGAGATCCGGACAGGCGAGACTGTCTGCGTCGTCGGCCACTCCGGCACCGGCAAGTCGACCTTGCTGCGCTGCGTCGCCGGGCTCCACCGGCCGAGCGGGGGAGAGGTCGCGGTCGCGGGGCGGGCCGTCGCCGGTCCGCCGGAGGGCCTGGCGGTCGTGTTCCAGGACTACGGCCGCTCGCTGATGCCCTGGCTGCGCATCCGCGAGAACGTCACCTTGCCGTTGCGCCGTACGCTGTCGCGACAGGATCGCAACGCCCGCGCCACCGAGGCGCTCGCCGCAGTCGGCCTGGAGGGTGTGGAGCGGCTCTACCCCTGGCAGGTGTCCGGTGGCATGCAGCAGCGCGTGGCCATCGCGCGGGCCTTGGCCTACCGGCCGCAGGTGCTGTTGATGGACGAGCCGTTCGCGTCGGTGGACGCCCAGACCCGTTCCGACCTGGAGGACCTGGTCGTACGCATCGCCGCCGAGTCCGGGCTGACCCTGATGGTCGTCACCCACGACATCGACGAAGCGGTCTACCTCGGGAACCGGGTCGTCGTGCTGGCAGGCAAGCCGGCGCGCATCGCCGCAGACCTCGAGGTCGATCTGCCGTCCGGGCGCGATCAGCTGACGACGAAGGCAGATCCGGAGTTCCTCCGTCTGCGCGGCGAGGTCATGAGTCTCATCCGTCGCGAGACGGCGAGCATCGCTGAGAGGGTGTCCGCATGAGCACGAGGATCGAGACGGTCGAGACTGCTGCCGGGCCGTTCGAGGTGTTGGTCCGGCCCGGCAGGACCGAGCCGGTGCTGGCGATCCACGGGGTGTCCAGCAACAACCGGCTGTGGTCGTGGGTTCTCGACGCGGCGCCCGAGGTGAGCATGGTCGCTCCCGACCTCGCCGGACGCGGAGGGACGCCCGCGCGTCCCGGGCCGTCCTCGGTGGCCGAGCACGCCGAGCAGCTCGTGACTCTGCTGGACGCGATGGGGATGGACCGAGTCCATCTCCTCGGCATGTCTCTGGGCGGCTTTGTCATCACCGAGCTCGCCGCTCGACACCCTGACCGTGTCCGCACCGTCACCCTGGTCGACGGTGGGCTGCCGCTCGACTTCGGCGAGCAGGGGCCGCCGCCGGCTGCAGCCGCGGCTCCGAAGTTCCGCGCGCAGTACGCCACCGACCGGATCTGGTCCGACGCGGCGGCGTACCTCGACGACTACCGCAGCAGCGTCGCGCCGCTGACCGGGGCCGACGACCCGCGGATGCGGACCCTGGTGGGGCATGACCTCGCAGTGGTCGAGGGCGGGCTGTCGGTGCACCGCGACCTCGAGACTGTCGTCGACGACGCGGTGTCGGTCCTCGCCTCCGATGCTCCGGCCGCGACGCTGGCTGCTGTACGGGCACCGGTGCGCCTGGTCTACGCGCCCTGGAGCATCGGGGCCGACTCGCCGCCGATGTACGCACCCGCGCATGTGGGACGCCTGGTCGCCACGACGCCCGCCCTCGTCTCGGCAGCTCTGGTCGACGATGTCGACCACGCGGCGATCATCATGACCGACCACGGCGCCTCAGCCTGTGTCACGGCGCTGCGCGCCAACCTCGGGATGTGAGTCGAGTGCGCCGGCGACGGACCGCGGTGGCTGGGCTCGTGACGCTGCTGGGTACGGGCCTGTGGTCGGTGCCGGCCGCAGCCGTCGCCGGCACGGAGCAACCGGCCGTCGAGCAACCGGTCGGAGAGGTGCGGTACGGGCAGGTCGCGAACGACCAAGGGACCATGACCTACCGCCTCTTCGTGCCACCCCAGGTCGCGCAGTCCGATGACGCGGTGCCCCTCGTGGTCCAGCTGCACGGGTCCAACGAGCTCGTCGACGACGTCGCCGTCCGCTCGCGCCTCGACGAGCTCGCCCTCGAGCGCGGGTTCGTCGCGCTCTACCCGCAGGAGGATCGCGCGGCGACGGTCACCGGCATCTGGAACTGGACCGAGGCCGCCCAGCAGGGCCGGGACGGACGGGCGCCTTCGCTGATCGCGGCGAGCGTCGAGGAGGTGCGCGAAGCCCTCCCGATCGATCCCGGTCGGATCACGGTGGGCGGCTTCTCCGCGGGCGCAGGCATGGCCACGGTGATGGGGGCGACGCATCCGGACATCTTCCGCGGCGTGCAGACCGAAGCCGGCTGCATGTTCAACGGGACCCTCTGCGCGATCGGCTCGCCCGATCACCTCGTAGGGACGACGCTCGACCCGATCGAGTCCGCTCGCCAGGTGGTTGCGGCGATGGGCGGGCACGCTCACCGGCAACCCTTCGTCATCTCGTACGGCACGCTCGACCCGCTGGCGCTCGTCGTCGGTCAGCAGGCCCTCGTCGAGCAGTGGCTCGCCACCAACGACCTGGTCGACGACGGCCTGCTGAACGGATCCGTGCCCACGGCGCCGGCAACGCTCACCTACGAGACGATCAACGGCCGGGTCCACGAGATCGCTGCCTACGTGGACGCCCAAGGGTGTCTGCTCGGCCAGCGTCATGTCGTCCATGGTCTGGGGCACGCCTACTCCGGCGGCGAGCCGCTCCAGCTGCTCGACACCGGGGCCGATCCCGCGGGCCCACAGATGCGCCAGGTCGCCCATGACTTCTTCGAGGCACAGGCGGACGGCGTGTGCCAGACGCCGCCGTCCGGGGCGTGAGCGCCCGGAAGTCGTGGGGTATGGACGTCATCCCTATGCCCTGTGGCAGATGAGGGAGACGATCTCCATTACCTGGTCGTTCTCGGATCCTTAGCCTCCTAGATCGAGCGGCGACGGTGCCGCCCCCGAGCCAGGAGCACCCGATGGCGCTGACCCAGAACCCCTTCCCCTCACGGCCGCCCACCGCCGACGGCGCAGCCCCGCCGCCACGGCGCGGCATGTCATTCGGCCTGCTGATGGTCTACGTCGCGATCCTCGCGGTGAACTCCGGCGGCAACGGCATCCTGTTGCCCAACGTCGTCTCGGGACTCGATGAGGCCGGCAAGATCGGCAACCTCGCGTTCGTCACCACCGTCGCGTTCATCGCCAACATCTTCGCCCAGCCCCTCGCGGGCGCCCTGTCAGATGCCACCCGCTCGCGCTTCGGGCGTCGCACGCCGTGGATGGTCGGAGGCGCACTCTTGACCGGCGGCTTCCTTCTCGGCCTGCCGATGGCGCAGTCCGTGCTGGTGGTGGCGCTCGTGTGGCTCGTCGTCCAGGTCGGCGTCAACGCCATCCAGGCCGCCGCTACCGCCATCGTCCCCGACCGCTACCCGGCGAGCCGTAGAGGCAACGTCTCGGCGATGATCGGTGTCGGCATCACCATCGGCAACGCCGTGGGCGCGATCGTCGCGGGCAGCACCGCCGACCAGGGCTTCCTGCCGTACGCCATCCTCTCGCTCCTCGTGCTGGTGATCGTCGGGGTCTTCGTCATCGCCAACCGCGACGAGTCCGCCACCGGCCTGCCCCGCGAGCGCAGCAGCGCCAAGGACTTCCTGCGCGGCTTCTGGATCAGCCCCCGCCAGCACCCCGACTTCGCCTGGGCCTTCGGGTCGCGCTTCTTGATGGTCATCGGCTTCTACGGCGCGCAGACCTACGGCCTCTACATCCTGCGCGACTACATCGGCATGAGCGATGCCGCGTCGAACTCCTTCGCCGCGACCATGGGTGTCGTCCTGCTCGTCGGCGTCCTGCTGTCCGCGCTGGGCAGCGGTTGGCTCTCCGACCGCGTCGGGCGGCGCAAGCCCTTCATCGTATGGTCCTCGGTCGTCATGTCGATCGCCCTCGCCATCCCGCTCCTCGTGCCGACGACGACAGGCGTGCTGGCGTACGCCTTCCTGCTCGGCCTCGGCTTCGGGGTCTACATCTCCATCGACCTCGCACTGATGACTGAGGTTCTCCCCGCCCGTCCGCAGGGCGAGGGTGCCGGGAACGCCGGTCGCGATCTGGCCATCCTGGGTCTGGCCACCACGCTGCCGCAGGCGATGAGCCCCTCGATCGCCGCTGGCCTGGTCACCCTCACCGGCGGCTACGAGGTCCTCTTCGTCGCCGGCATCGTGTTCGTCATGCTCGGCGCCGTCGCCGTACGTCCGATCAGGTCTGTGCGATGATCGGCGCCGAGGCAGGGGAGGTCCGATGAGGCTCGCCATCGCGCGTCACGGTGACGGCCCCCGGCAGGTCGCCCTCATCCACGGGCTGGGCGCCGACGGATCGATGTGGCGGGGCATCACCGAGCACATCGTGGCAGCGGGCGGCGTCACGATCACCACCGTCGACCTCCGCGGGCACGGAGCCAGCGACCGGTCCGACGACTACAGCATCAGCGCGTTCGCCGATGACCTCGTCGAGACGCTGCCCGCCGGTCTCGACCTCGTGGCCGGCCACTCCCTGGGTGGCACGGTGCTCGAGCGTGCCGTCGCCCGGCTGGCGCCGTCCCATGCGCTCTACCTCGACCCCGGCTTCCGGCTCGGGCTCCCGACCGAGGGCCTGGCCGGTCGGCTCTTCTGGGCGACCGCGCCTGTCGGGCTCACGGTCGCGGCGCTCGCACAGAAGTGGCGCAGCCGCGGTCGGCCTCCGCTCGACCCGCGCGACGACAAGCTCCGCACGGACGCGACCGAGAGGTTCGACCGCCGAATGGCTATCCCGGTCTTCCGCGACGTCGCCCACTCACCGGCGCCGGTCGCCGCGCCGGCCGTCCCGTCGACGATCCTGCTCTCCGACGACTCGCCCGCCGTGCTTCCCGACGTGACGGCTGTCCGTCTGGAGGCGCTCGGCTGGGACGTACGTCGGTTGCCCGGGGTCGGCCACGACTTCTGGCTCGAGGACGCCGAACGCACCTACGCGTCGGTGCGCGACCTGTTGCAGTTCTCCTAGCCGGTCCATGGCTGACTGGCAGCTGCGGGTTCGGCTGCGCCGGACGGGTGCGGGCGCTACCTTGTGCGCATGCGCGCCCGGCTGCCCCTCGGCATCACCCTCGTCTCCCTGCTCGTCGGCCCACTGCTGACGGTCACCTCGGCCGCTGCCGAGACCGTGCCGAACCCGTGGCTGGATCAGCGAGTCCTGAACATGGCGCACTCGGGTGGTGAGGACGAGGCGCCGACGAACACGATGTACGCCTTCAAGCGGGCCGCCTCGATCGGCGCCGACATGCTCGAGCTCGACGTCCAGTCCACCGCCGACGGCCACCTCGTCGTGATCCACGACGCCGACGTCACACGCACGACGAACGGCACCGGGCTGGTCGAGGACATGACCCTCGAGCAGGTCCAGGCGCTCGACGCGGCCTACTGGTTCGTACCCGGACGCAACACCGTGCGCGGCCTGCCCGACTCCGCCTACCCGCTGCGCGGCGCCCGGCACGGCGAGAAGGTCCCCGGCTACAAGAACAAGGACTTCCGGGTCCCGACCCTGACCGAGGTGTTCCGCGAGTTCCCCGACACCCCGATCAACATCGAGATCAAGGGCACCGCCGACTCCGATCTGGCGTCCTTCATGCGTACGGGACGCCTTGTGGCGGACTTCCTGAACAGGTCTGGACGCACCGATGTCATCGTCGCATCGTTCAACGACGCGGCTCTCGTTGACTTCCACGCGCGGGCACCGCAGATCGGGCTCGCGCCCGGCATGGCCGGCATGATGGCGTACTTCCTGGCGGGCGTGAAGCCGATCGATGGGACCGTCGCCTTCCAGGTGCCGGTGCAGTTCCAAGGCATTCCGGTCGCCACTCGGGCGTTCGTGGAGCGGGCTCATGCTGACGGTTATGCCGTGCATGTGTGGTTCAGCGGCTCGGCGCCCGACGACGCCGCGACGTACTCGCGGATGGTCGACGCCTGCGTCGATGGCATCATGCCGGCGAAGCCGTCCGTCCTCGAGACCGTCCTGGACGGGCGTGGCATCGAGCGCCCCGGGCGTCCGGGCCTCGACCCCTGCGCCTGACCGCCTCGCAGCGCGCACCCACACGCGGTGTGGTCATTCCAAGGCACTGATCCCGAACGCCACCGCGAAGCCCAACGTGGTCATCAGACCGACGATCCGACCACCGTGCTCGAACGCCTCCGGCATCATCGTGTCCGCCAGCATGGTCAGGATCGCACCCGCCGCGAACGCGAGCACGAAGGCGACCGTCGTGTCCGAGGCGTCGGCGAACGCGGTTGCCCCGATCTGTGCGGCGATGCCGCTGATCACGGTGACGAGCACCCAGAGTCCCATCACCCGTCCGCGTGACCAGCCTGCCTGCGACAGACCGACAGTCGCGGCGATCGCCTCCGGAAGATTGGAGAGGAAGACAGCGGCGAGCAGCGCGATGCTCACCGTGCCTTCCGACAGCACGGTGAGCCCGAGCGTCATCGACTCCGGGATCCCGTCGAGCACGATCCCCAGCACGATCGCGAGCCCGACACCAGAGGCCTGCGCCCCCGAGGTGCTCTTACGGCCATCGCCTCCGAGCCTGTCGATCAACCAGTCGCCACCGAAGAACGCCAACGAGCCGGCGAGCAGGCCGACCGCGAGCGCACCTGTGCCCTTCGCCGTCTCGAAGGCCACTTCGACGAGCTCGTAGGCGATGGCGCTCACCAACACCCCGGCGCCGAAGGCCATGATGATCCCGACCACCCTCCGGGGCAGCGTGATCACGTAGGCGAGCCCGCCGCCGAGGATCAGCGAGGAGCTGGCAACAAGCCCCCACAGGAGCGCACTGGTCAACGAAACACACCCCGCTCGACGCCGGTCATGAGGCTCAGTATGGCTGAGCTGCTGCCCGGATCGGTGGAGCTCACATCACGCGTACGCGGGTCTTGACCTTCGTGAAGTCCCAGACCTCGGCCGCCATCTTGGCGCTGAGGCGGATGCAGCCGTCGGAGGTCTTCTCGTCCGTGCCGAGATACCAGTTCGGGTGGATCTGACGACCCGTCCGCATGCTCACCGGCACCCGGTGGAAGGCCACGCCGCAGGGCGCGAACCGGACGAAGTGGTAGAGCCACTGCGTTCCTTTGTAGTTCGTACGTGGGTTGCCACGCGCCGGTCGGCCGCAGTAGGAGCCGGTCGTGTACCACTGCTTGTCCAGCCACTCCGCGTCGATCATCCCGCCCTGCGCGCGGATGGACCCGTCGGCGCGCACCAGCCAGACCCAGTCCTGACGCTGGCTGATCACGATGCGGCGTCCGGTCCCGGTGCTCGCCGGCACCGGCCGTACGTCACACCGCTTCGCCGTCGCCGACATCAGCCGGGTCCGCGTGGTGGTCGTGAAGCGACCGCTCGGGCTCAGGCGGTGGCGGGTCTGGAAGCGTACGACGGCCGTGCGGGTGTGGTCGTCGACGCGACCGTCCACGCGACCGACGTTGCAGCCGAGACCGGCCAGCCGGGTCTCCCACCGCTTGATCGTCGTGGCGGTGGCGGCGTTGCCGGGGCTGACCACCACCACGGCGACCGCTGCCAGCGCGACAGCGGCGACGAGGGGGAGGATGAGGACGAGGATGGAGCGGCGTGCCCGAGATGCGCCGGCCAGGGTCGCGAAGATTGGCACCGGGCGAGGCTACGCGACACTCGCGCTCCGGGCGGGCGCTGTTGCCCGGTTGTTGACCAGATGACGTGGACGCGGGTGGGGTGCGTGACCTATTCCGGTCACGCCCTTGTGACGCAGACCACTCGACCCTAGCCTGAAGGCTCTTTGAAACGAATCAACCCCGGCTTCGAAGAGTCGTTCTTGCTGACGAGAGGACCCGATGATGACGCTCCGCATGGGAACGGCCAGGCGCTCGACGACATGGACGTTGGCGGTTGCGGTGGCGCTTGCGCTGGCCGTGCCGGCGGGCGCTGTGGCAGGGGAGCCGCGACCGTCTGGTGGAGAGCGGTCCGAGGGGGTCGATGTCCGGACGGCGGCGACCGAGGGCTCGGCGTTCGCGGAGCGGCTCGAGGGGGAGTACGTCGACCCGGACCGGGTCTACAGCACCGACGTGCGCTGGTGGCTGGGCGACGCCTCACACACTGACGAGACCCTGCTGGAGGAGATCCAGCGGCTCTATGACGCCGGGTTCCGGGGTGTCGAGCTGTGTATGCAGGATGACAGCGTCGCGGCCGACAAGACCTATGCGTACGGCTCTCCGATGTGGGAACACAAGTGGAACTTGATGATGAACAAGCTCCTCGACCTCGGGATGAGCGTCTACCTCACCTCCGGCACCAACTGGGCGACCTCGAACGTGCCGGGGATGGACCCGACCAGCCAGTCGGCGATGCAGAACCTGACGCTGGGCACCGGCACGGTCGGGGCGGGTGAGCGGCTCGTCCGGCTGCCGATGCCGGACGAGGGCTCGATGCATCCTGGGGCACGACTGGTCACGGCGTACGCGTACCGCGTGGTCGAGGGCGACACCGTCGATCCGGACAGCTACATCGACCTGAGCGGCCGGGTCTCGCAGGGAGCGGATGCGTGGGAGCAGAAGCTGGACTGGACCGCGCCGGGTGACGGGACCTACCGGGTCTTCGGCATCTGGACCCAGGGCACGTTCCAGACCTCCGAGCCCTCGGCCGAGCTGGCGTACACGACGAACTACTTCGACGAGCGCGGCGTGGAGGCGTTGAAGGAGTTCTGGGAACAGCACTACCTGAGCGACCCGAAACTGGCCGCGAAGATCAAGGAAGGCGACGTCCAGCTGTTCATGGACTCCCTCGAGATCCACCCTGGAGGCGGAAGCGAGTTCGAGGGGCCGACCTCGAAAGCGGCGCAGTTCACCTTCTGGTCAGAGGACATGGCCGAGCAGTTCGAGCGGCGCAAGGGCTACGACATCACGCCGTATCTGTTCCTGGTCCGAGGCACCAAGGCGAACGTGTACGACCCGTACCACGACGTCTCCAAGACCGGGATCTACAAGCTGGACGGTGACGAGAACAGGCGCCAGCAGATCATCAACGACTTCCAGGACGTGCAGACGCAGCTGTACCGCGAGCGGATGCTGCAGCCGCTGAAGGAGTGGCTGGACTCGGTCGGCATCGAGACCCGGGCACAGATCTCCTACGGCAAGCCGTTCGAGATCTCCGAGCCGAGCATGGACGTGGACTACCCGGAGGCCGAGAACTTCAACCAGTACAACCAGGTCGACATCTTCCGGCTATGGACCGGTGCCGCGAAGCTGGAGAACAAGGTGCTCTCGACCGAGACCGGCGCGCAGATGCCGGCCTACAGCGGCACGGCTCAGAAGAACCTTCAGGATGCCTACTCGGCATACGCGGCCGGCTTCCAACGGGTGATCTGGCACGTGTGGGCCGCCGATTACGGATACGGCAATCACGACTGGCCGGGCTACGTGCCGTTCGGTTTCGGCGGTCAGCCTCTGCCCGGGTTCTTCCGCTACCTGGGCGCCAGCAACCCCGACCTGCGTGACTACGACGAGTTCAACGCACACCTGGGACGTGTGCAGCAGCTGTTGCAGACGGGGGAGGCTCGCACCGATGTCGGGTTCGTCAACCAGGACTGGTTCCAGGGCGTCCGTTTCGGCGGCGGCACCGGCAACGACAACTCGCAGATGAACTGGCAGCTCGCGCACCAGGGCGTCTACTACCGGTCGACGGAGCTGCAGGACAACGGCTACACCTACGACTACTTCAGCCCGCGCTTCCTGTTCGACGACGACGTCCACTTCGACAAGAAGACGAAGACCATCGAGAAGGCCGGCTACAAGGCGCTCGTGCTCTACCAGGACTGGCTGGACCTCGATGCCGCGAAGAGGATCCGGGACTGGGCCAAGAAGGGTCTCAAGGTCGTCATCCTCGAAGACGCCGGCTCCCGGACGCCGTTCAACGACGGCAAGGACCGCCAGCTGCGCAAGGTCATGGACCAGCTGAAGCGACTGGACACGGTCCGGACCGCGTCGGTCGCGGACCTGCCGGAGGGCGGCTACTTCAGCAGTGATCCCGGTGGCTACGACGACGACGTTCTCGAACAGCTTCGAGACCTCGGCGTCGAGCCCTACAGCGGGTACGCCGAGCCGAACCTGCAGCTCCTGACGCAGACGCGTCAGGACGCGGACGGCAACCAGTACGTCTTCGCCTACAACTACGACGACGGCTCGTACCTGGACAAGTCGCACAAAGAGAGCGTTCGCAACGCCGAGGTCGGGGACAGCATCGCGACCGAGATCGTCCAGGATGGCGAGTTCGTGCCGTACTCGATCGATGCCTGGACCGGCGAGGTCACCGAGCTCGCCGACTACCGGTGGGAGGACGGCAAGACCATCGTCCCGATCGAGCTGGACCACAACAACATCAAGCTGCTCGCCTTCGAGAAGGTCGACCGCGAGCGGCTGCACGTCTCGGACACGAACGCTGAGATTGCGTTCGCGACCGACGACGGCGTCGTCGTCCGCGCCAAGCAGAGCGGCAGAGTGACCACCGAGCTGAGCAACGGCAAGACTCACCAGGACCAGGTGACGGTGCCGGCTCCGTACGACATCACCGACTGGGACCTCACCGTCGACTCCTGGCGCCCGAACGCCAGGTCAGGGGACCTGGTGAGGACGGAGACGATCGACGGGGTGACCACCGAGAACCGCAAGACCTCGACCGACATCACCGAGATCGACGTCAAGCTCGACAAGCTGAAGCCCTGGGACCAGATCCCCGAGATCGGCCAGGCGGTATCCGGTACCGGTCGCTACGAAGCCACCTTCGACTGGGACGGGGACTCGGCCAGCGGGGCCCATCTCGACTTCGGCGACGAGTTCGAATCGACGATGGAGGTCTGGATCAACGGGGAGAAGGTCGGCGGCGAGGTGTCGACCAACCCGACCAAGGTACGCAGGGACGTCGGCGGAACCGTTGACGACGGCACCGGCACCCGGATCCCGCTCGTCGGCGAGGACCTGCACACAGGAGGCGTCAGCTGGACCGATCCCGTGGTCGACGTCAGTAACTACCTCGTCGACGGTGAGAACGAGATCGTCATCGAGTACAGCTCGGTGCTGGCCAACGTCCAGCTGGACCGTGGGATCGTGGAACCCACCGAGAATCGAAGCGGCTGGTGGGGCTACGACCAGGAGTACCTGAGCTTCGGCCCGCGGCAGGCAAAGCTGGTGCCGTTCGTCGACCTCGAGTACGCCCGGTGAGTCCGAGCCTTTGAGCCGTCACGTCCTCGGGTGGTGGGCGGTCAGGCGCCGGTCGAGCTCGTCGTGGTCACGCTGCACCGGCGGGCAGTGGGCTCGGGAGATCCTTCACACAGACCAACCGCTTGTTCCCCGACGCTGAAGAGGCGACGGGGGCCGTCATCGCCACGGCGATGACGGCCCCCGTCGTGCTGCGAGTCGTCACTCCTCCGCCCTGGGCTGCCAGCGGGCGGCCCAGGCGTCCAGCTGGAGAAGGGACTCTCGAAGCGTCTTGCCCTGTTCGGTGAGTACGTATCCCTCGCCCGTGTTCTCGACGAGGTCGGCCTGTCCGAGCTCGCGAAGCCTGTCTGCGAGGACGCTCGAGGAGACCCCGTCGCAGCGTTGTTGGAGCTCGCGGAAGGTCGGGGACGAGTCGTCTCGCAGCTCCCACAGGACCCGCATCGCCCAGCGTCGGCCCAAGAGGTCCAGGAGAGCCATGATCGGGCGGCCCGTGCGCGAGCCACGGACCGGACGGCCTGGCAGTGGTGTTGGGTTTGTCATTTGCTTCCCTTTCCGAAGCACACATGTTAGCGTCCTAGGCATGCCTCTGAAATCGAAGCGCCCCCGCATCGATCCGCTCTCGCCGCCCTATGGCGAGGAAGCCACCGAGGCCCTCGAGCTCCTGGGGCACTCGCCGATCCAGCTCTTCCGGGTATGGGCGCGCCGGCCCGAGCTCGCTCGCGCCATCGCCGGCTGGGGGAACTACTACTTCTCCCGCCGCACCGCTCTCACGGTGCGCCAGCGCGAGCTGGTCATCGACCGGACCACCGCGCTGTGCGGAGCCGACTACGAGTGGGCTGTGCATGTGGCGATCTTCGCCGACAAGGCGGGACTCGACGCGGAGCAGCTGGCTTCCCTCGCGCGTGGCGGGCCCACGGACGGCTGCTGGAGCAGCGCCGATCGTGCGGTGCTCGATGCCGTCGACGAGCTCCACGCGACCTTCGACCTCTCCGACGACACCTGGTCGCGCCTGGTTGCTGCCGCCGGTGAGGACACCGCGCTCGATCTGGTCCTGGTCTGTGGTTGGTACCACGCGATCTCGTTCGTCGTCAGGGTGCTCGGCCTGCCCCTCGAGCCCGGCACCAAGCCGATCTCCGCACATTGATCTCGGTCAGACTCATCCCAACACTGGAGGTTTCATGCCCAAGGGCTACTGGGTCAGCGTCTATCCCACCATCGAGGACCCCGACAGGCTCGATGACTACAACAAGCTGGCGGGCCGGGCCGTCGCGGCCATGGGCGGACGAGTGCTCGCGAGCATCGGCGGCCGGGTCGAGGCACATGAGGCCGGAAAACCCGAGCGCGTCGTCCTGATTGAGTTCGACAGCTTCGAACGGGCGGTCGCCGCTCGCGCGAGCGCGTCCTACCAAGAGGCACTGGCGGAGCTCCCCGAAGGCTTCGAGCGCGACTTCCGCGTCGTCGAGGGTCTCGGCTGACCAGGGAAGGAGAAAGCGATCATGGCAGAGTTCCCATCGTCTGCGGCGCGAGCCGCCGTCGCTGCCGCCTTGGCCGAGGACGAGGCGAGCCAGGACGTCACCACGACGTGGAGCGTTCCCGAGGGCCTGACTGCCGCGGCCGAGATCCGCACCCGACAGGCCGGCATCGCCAGTGGGCTTCCCGCGCTCGCCGAGGTCTTCGCCCAGGTCGATCCCGAGGTCACGGTGGAACCGCTCGTGTCCGACGGCGCCCGGCTGACGGACGGTGATGTCCTGGCGCACCTGTCCGGTCCCGCGCGCAGCCTGATCACCGGCGAGCGTACGGCGCTGAACTTCTTGCAGCGCATGAGTGGCATCGCGACGCTCACCGACCGCTACGTTCAGGCCGTGGCCGGGACCGGGGCGCGCATCTTGGACACCCGCAAGACGGCGCCTGGCCTGCGCGCCCTGGACAAGTACGCGGTGACCACCGGTGGCGGCCACAACCATCGGCTCAGCCTCGCGGCGATGGTGCTGCTCAAGGAGAATCACATCGCCGCGGCGGGCGGCGTGACCGCCGCGCTCGCAGCGATCCGGCGTGGGATGGAGCGATCCGGGAAGAAGGTCGAGACCGATGTCGAGGTGCAGACCGTGGCGCAGGCCGTGGAGGCCCTCGATGCCGGAGCCCGCTGGATCATGCTCGACAACATGTCGGTGGCCGACATCGAAGTGGTCGTGAAGATACGTGCCGAGCATGCCGAGGCCGCCGGGATCTTGCTGGAGGCCTCGGGCACCGTCCGCCTGGACAGCGTCCGCGCCATCGCCGAGACGGGTGTCGAGCTGATCTCGGTCGGTGCGTTGACGCACAGCGCTCCCGCCCTGGACCTGACGATGCTGCTTGGCGTCTGACCCGGTGCCCATGGGTCAGGTTCCTGAGCTCTGACGAAACGCTGACCGGACGAGAAAACGCCGCCGGACGACCGAAGTCGTCCGGCGGCGTTTCCGCTGTTCCGAGCTGGGCTCAGATGTCGTAGTAGAAATGTGACCTTCGCGTTCTTGCTGGTCAGACAGGGCTTGGCCAGCTTCCTGCTCCGCTGTTCTGACGCACTTCTAACTGCATGTTCAAGGGCATTCGAAGGTTGAAGAAGTCTTGCAGGCCCTGCCAGGAATTCCAGAAGGCTCCGGCAGTGCGGTCGTTGCAGGTCATGGTGGGCCACATCGTTGTCGAGTGTGAGACTTCTACAACGATGAGACTCGACTCACTGTCCTTCACTGAGGGTTTTGGATGTCGCAGGCGCCTCGACGGCGAGGCTGGCCAGGACGTCAACGTCCGTTCCTGAACGCCACGTGACGGCGATGTCACGGATGATCGTCGGCAAGGACCCGGGGTGCTCGTCGTGCACGTCTTGTAGGAATGCGTCCGGGTGCACGGCCCGGGCGTTGTGAGCATCGAGGACCCGCCTGGGAAAATCTCGGAGGTTCTTCGTGACAATCGTTTCGGCTCGGATGTGGAGTGCGGCGGCGAGGACGTGGCGATCGTCGGGGTCGGGGAGGTCAAGGTCGTCGATGAGGTACTCGTATCCGGTGATGGAGGCGTCGGGGATGGCGACGCCCATGAGCCGCCGCGTCCGGCCGAGCACGGATGGGTCGAGGTCCGGCCGGTTGGCGCGGAGGTTGCGAAACGTCTCGTCGAGGATGGTCTCGGTCCAGCGAGGCGTGACGATGTCTGCGAGCCCGAGCCGGATCAGGACGTCGCGCAGGGTGCTGGGATAGAGGACGTTGGCGTCGTAGATGACGACAGGCGACGTCATGCCAACCCGAGGTCGTACGTCTCTGCGGAGAGTGCGTCCGCGGCGGCACGGCGCCGGTTGGCGTCAGCGCGCATGTATGCGATCAAGGAGGAAGCGCGTACGCGGCGATGAGTGCCGACGGTGCGGTAGTCGATCTCTCCGGCGTCGAGGAGCCTGATCAGGTATGGCCGGGAGACCCGGAGTGCGTCAGCGGCCTGCTGTGTGGTGAGCTCGGCCTGTGTGGGGAGCACGGTGACACCCTCCCCGTGGGCGAAGGTTGCAAGGATCTGGGTGAGCCCGGTGAGGGCGGAACGCGGGATCACGACCTCGGCGCCGTCACCAATCCGGAGGCGTACTGGCGCGGCGTCATCGGCGAGGTCGCTCAAGGCGCGCAGGGCGGCCTGGGCCACCTGCTCGTCGGAGGGCTCGGGGCTGACAGGCTCGGCGATACTCATGGTTTCCAGTGTGGAACGTAATCGAACTATTCGCAACCATTGGCAGATTGCTTCGCCTGGCAGTCGTGATCGGCTTGAGGTATCTCAAGGCCAGTCGACATGGACTGTCGGCATACCAGTTCGCCTGGGCAGAGTTGAGCACATCGACGGCATACGAAATGGCCGAAGGCCCCGGGAGTCCCGGGGCCTTCGGTGTCGAAATGCCGAGCGCTCGGCTCAGATGTCGTAGTAGAGCTCGAACTCGTGCGGGTGCGGGCGGAGCTGGATCGGGAGGATCTCGTCGTTGGTCTTGTAGTCGATCCAGGTCTCGATCAGGTCGGGGGTGAAGACGTCGCCCACGGTGAGGAAGTCGTGGTCGTTCTCCAGCGCCGACAGGACGGCACCGAGGGAGGTCGGGACCTGGTTGATCTCGGCCATCTCGTCCGGCGGAAGCTCGTAGATGTCCTTGTCGATCGGAGCGGGCGGCTCGATCTTGTTCTGGATACCGTCGATGCCGGCGAGCAGCAGGGCGGAGAAGGCGAGGTACGGGTTCGAGGACGGGTCCGGGAACCGGGTCTCGACGCGCTTGGCCTTCGGGTTGGTGCCCGTGATCGGGATGCGGACCGCGGCGGAGCGGTTGCGCGAGGAGTAGACCAGCGAGATCGGAGCCTCGAAGCCCGGCACCAGACGGTGGTAGGAGTTCACGGTCGGGTTGGTGAACGCGAGCACCGACGGGGCGTGCTTCAGGATGCCGCCGATGTACCAGCGGGCCATGTCGGAGAGGCCGCCGTAGCCGGTCTCGTCGTAGAACAGCGGCTCGCCGCCCTCCCAGATCGACTGGTGCACGTGCATGCCCGAGCCGTTGTCGCCGAAGACGGGCTTCGGCATGAAGGTGACGGTCTTGCCGGCTTCCCAGGCGGTGTTCTTGACGATGTACTTGAACTTCATGACATCGTCGGCAGCCTTGAGCAGCGTGTCGAACTTGTAGTTGATCTCGGCCTGGCCCGCGGTGCCGACCTCGTGGTGGGCGCGCTCGACGAGCAGGCCCGCGTTCTCGAGGTTCTTCACCATCAGGTCGCGCAGGTCGGCGAAGTGGTCGGTGGGGGAGACCGGGAAGTAGCCGCCCTTGTAGCGCGTCTTGTAGCCCAGGTTGGCCGAGCCGTCGGGGTTCTTGTCGGCGCCGGAGTTCCACCAGGCCTCGACGGAGTCGATCTTGTAGAACGACTCGCCCTCGGAGGTGCTGTAGGCGACGTTGTCGAAGATGAAGAACTCGGCCTCGGGGGCGAAGAAGGCGGTGTCACCGATGCCCGTCGAGGCCAGGTACGCCAGCGCCTTGCGCGCGATGTTGCGCGGGTCGCGCGAGTAGGCCTCGCCGGTGATCGGGTCGTGCACGAAGTACATCAGCGCGAGGGTCTTCGCGGTGCGGAACGGGTCGATGTACGCAGTCGTGACGTCCGGGTACAGCGCCATGTCGGACTCGTTGATCGTCTGGAAGCCGCGGATCGACGAGCCGTCGAAGGCCTGGGGCTCCAGAGTGAACGACGACACCGGCACCGTGAAGTGCTGCTGAACGCCGGGCAGGTCGACGAAGCGGATGTCGACGAACTCGACTCCCTCGTCAGAGATGAACTTCAAGAGTTCGTCGTCAGTGCTGAACATCAATCCTCCTTGGCTCACCCGGTCGGGCAGAGCCAGATAGGTCTCTCGCGATCGAGGCCGGGCCCTCGTGGACTCGACCGTGCCACGCAAATTACGAAGGGACGGTTGCACAGGAGTGTCGCAAATGTTTCGGGCGTGTAACAGGTTGTGTGATTTGATCGGCAACCATCCCGATCTCATCCCTCAAGACGTCGCCGCCTACGATTGGTCGTTGTGACCGGTACCGCCACTCCTGTGACGCCCACTCTGCCTTATCCCACCGCGAGCTGGGGAAGGCGCGTCCTGGCGCTCTTCATCGACTGGTTCGCCTCCTCGCTGGTGGCCTCGGTCTTCCTCGGGGCACGTGCGCTGCCGTTCGGGTCGCTGCTCGCCGGTGTCGATCCGCGGCCGACAGACAACCTGTGGATCCTGGTGGTCTTCGTCGTCCAGACGGCGGCCTTCACCTCGCTCGGCGGCGGCTCGTTCGGCAAGCTCGTCACCCGGTTGCGTACGGTGCGGGTGTCACCGGGCGCCCCGGACGTACGTCCGCCGGACCCGCTGCGGAGCATCGCGCGCCAGATCCTGGTCGTCCTCGTGGTGCCGCCGCTGGTCTTCCGCGCCGACCGCCGCGGGCTGCACGACCTGGCGGCAGGCACTGCCACGGTCACCCTCGAGACCTATCGACACGTGTTTCGCCGGGTGGGTTGAGAACACCTCGCGGGTAGGTTGGAGCGGTACGCCGCAGGCAGCGGCACACATTGAAGGGAAAGCTCAATGACGCGCAACCGTACTCTCGGGCCACGTGGCCTCTGGCGCCGCGCCGCCGCGGCGGGCGTGCTGGCCGTATCGCTCTCGGGTCTGGTCGCCTGCGGCAGTGGTGATGGCGCCGGTGGCGCCAGCGAGGGCGAATCGGTCTCGGCCGAGGAGATGACCGAGGTCATGAAGAAGGCGACCGACATCGACACCGCCCACTTCACCACGAAGATGGACGCGAAGGTGTCGGGTCAGACCGTCTCGATGACCGGCGAGGGCGACATCCAGATGGAGCCGTCTGCGCATCACTCCACCATGGAGATGAGCGGTGGCTCGATGAACATGGACCTCGAGACGATCCTCGTCGACGACAAGATCTACATCAAGGGCATGATGGGCGACTCGTGGATGACCGCGAGTGCCGACCAGCTCGCCCAGATGGGCGGCACCAGCCTGGAGTCGATGAGCAACCCGCTCGCCTTCTTCGACGGCATGGAGGAGTCGATCAAGTCCGCCAAGTTCGAGGGCGAGGAGAAGCTCGACGGCACCGACACCGAGCACTACAGCTTCAAGGTCGACTCCGCCGGACTCGCCAAGAACCTCGGCTCGGACAGCACCAGCGGCCTGCCCAAGACGATCAACCAGGACATCTGGGTCGACGGCGACGGCCTGCTCCGCAAGGCCGAGGTCGCCATGGGTGACATGGGCACCGTCGAGATGGTGCTCTCCAAGCTGGGCGAGGACGTGACCATCAAGGCGCCGCCCGCCGACCAGGTCACCGACATGCCGAGCATGGCTGGCTGATCCGGATCACGTACGCAGCAGGGCCGGTCCCCGTCGGGGGACCGGCCCTGCTTCTTCGTTCGGTTGGCCTCAGCGACCGCGGAGGTTGCCGCGCATGCCCTTCATCGAGGTCGGGACGGGGCCCTTCGGGATCGGCACGGCGCCGCGGGTGGCATCGACCGCCTTGAGGCGGTTGATGATGTCGGTGATCTCGGGACCGGCGACCTTGCGGCCGATCTTGGTGACGTGCTTGGTCAGCTGCGGGAGCGGGACCTCGTCCTCACCGTTGCCGGCGACGATGGTCGTGATCGGGACCTCGCCCAGGACCCGGGCGTGGTTGCGCTTGGTGCTGGCCAGCAGTGAGCGGACCTTGCTCGGGCTGTTGCCCTCGCCGACGAGCACGACTCCCGGAGGGCCGACCACGCGGTGGACCAGCGTCTGGCTGCGCGGCTCGACACCGACGGCCTGAGTGACGGTCCAGCCCCGGCGGAGCATGGTCAGGGCTGCGTACCCGCCACCGACCTGGCCCTCGAGCCGGGCGTACATCACCTTCTGCGCGCGCCGCGAGAAGACCAGCATCGCGGCGAGAAGGCCGGCCAGCAGGGCGGCGACGATCGTGAAGATCCAGGAGAAGATGCCCTCGCCGGGCAGGAACCAGAAGATCACGCCGGCGACCGCGGCGACGACCACGAAGATCGAGCCCAGGATGAGGCCGATCTTCGGGTCTGACTGCTTGGTGAGCTTGTAGGTCTCCACCATCTGCTGGCGGCGACTCATGGTGCTCGGATCGGTCTGGGACATCTTCCTCTTTCAGTCTTCAGGATTCGTACGCTGCGTCAGGCGCTGGTCTCGACAGGCTCGGGGCCACTACGTTCAGACCCCGACGCGGTGCGTGCTTCGATCGCCTGACGGTACAGCCGACCGGCGCGGTAGGACGAACGAACGAGCGGACCGGACATGACGCCCGAGAAACCGATCTCCTCGGCCTCGGTCTGGAGCTCGACGAACTCCTCGGGCTTGACCCAGCGCTCGACGGGGTGGTGGCGCACGCTCGGACGCAGGTACTGCGTGATCGTGATCAGCTCGCAGCCGGCCGCGTGCAGGTCGCGCAGCGCCTCGGAGACCTCTTCGCGGGTCTCGCCCATGCCGAGGATCAGGTTGGACTTGGTGACCAGGCCGAAGTCGCGGGCCTGGGTGATCACGTCGAGGCTGCGCTCGTAGCGGAACGCCGGACGGATCCGCTTGAAGATCCGCGGAACGGTCTCGACGTTGTGCGCGAGCACCTCGGGACGGGACTCGAAGACCTCCTGGAGAAGCTCCGGGATGCCGTTGAAGTCGGGGATGAGGTTCTCGACGCCGGTCTCGGGGTTCAGCTCGTGGATCTGCTTGACCGTCTCGGCGTAGAGCCAGGCACCGCCGTCGGCCAGGTCGTCACGGGCGACGCCGGTGATCGTGGCGTACTTCAGGCCCATGGTCTGCACGGACTCGGCCACGCGACGCGGCTCGTCACGGTCGAGGTCCTGCGGCTTGCCGGTGTCGATCTGGCAGAAGTCGCAGCGGCGGGTGCACTGGTCGCCGCCGATGAGGAAGGTGGCCTCGCGGTCCTCCCAGCACTCGAAGATGTTGGGGCAACCGGCCTCCTGGCACACCGTGTGCAGGCCCTCGGACTTCACCAGCGCGGTGAGCTCCTTGTATTCGGGCCCCATCTTCGCTTTGGTCTTGATCCACTCCGGTTTGCGTTCGATCGGGGTCTGCGCGTTGCGGACCTCGAGACGGAGGAGCTTGCGACCTTCTGGGGCAGGAGCTTGAGTCACCCCACAAGGGTACGCCGCGTGGTGGTGGAACCTCGAAGGCAGGCGGCTACTGGTCGGTCACACCGCTTCAGAGGCTGGGGGAGAGCAGCGGGACCCGCGGGGTCTTCGCGGGGTCGGGCTTGGGCTCGAGGCTCGGGCCCGGCTCGTAGTCGCGCCAGGAGAGCATCTCGGCGATCGTCTCGTGGAGCACCGGCATCGCCTCGGCGTTGCCGATCTCTCGCCCCGCCTCGATCGAGAGGGTGGTGACGCCCGCGTCGGAGATCCCGCACGGCACGAACCGCTCGTACCAACCCAGGTCGACGTCGCAGTTGAGCGCGATGCCGTGCATGGTCACGTGCTGGCTGACCCGCAGCCCGATCGCCCCGACCTTGCGCTCCAGGCGGCGTACGCCGTCCGGGGTCTCGCCCGCGGGCAGCCACACTCCGCTCCGACCCGGGACCCGGTAGACGGTGACTCCGAACTCGGCGCAGGTCAGGATCATCGCCTGCTCCAAGCGGCGTACGAAGTCGACGACCTTGACCTTCTCCGGCAGCCTCACGATCGGGTAGGCGACGATCTGGCCGGGGCCGTGGAAGGTCACCTCACCGCCGCGGTCGACGTCGATCACCGGTGCACCGCCGGGGTCTGCAGGCCGGTCCTCCGGCTTCGTACGCTTCCCGGCGGTGTAGGTCGGCGGGTGCTCGAGCAGGAGCACCGTGTCGGGGTCTTCGCGGTCGACGACGCGCTGGTGGACCTGCTTCTGCAGCTCCCAGGCGTCCAGGTAGTCGATCGTCCCGACATCGACGAAGCGCAGCTCACTCACGCGTCGATCGTACGCCCCGGAAAACAGGCGCCAGATCTCGGTTGTGTGACAGAAGACCGATTAGTCGACCGGGGTACGCGGCGCACTGACAGGATCCCTCTGTTTTCGGCTGGTCCCGCTCGGGAGTGATCCGCCATCAGATCATTTTCGAGAGGCAACACACGTGCAACCCAAGCAGAATCGGCGCCGTCTGGCCGCTGCAGTCCTCGCGTTCGCCGCGACGTCCACGCTCGCTGCCTGTGGCAGCGAGAGCGCCGAGAAGCCGGAGGCCGCGGCCGAGGTGGCGCCCGGTCTCGAGGCCGGGAGCAAGCTGTCCGAGGCGGACGCCAAGAAGCTCTTGAACACGGCGGTCGACGCGATGCCCACCGTCCACGTCACGATGGACATCAAAGCCGTCGAGGGCGGCAAGAACGTCACTGCGGAGTCCGAGGGCGACTTCCAGAGCGACCCCGCAGCCTTCCAGTCGAAGATGACGGTCGACGAGGCCGGTGTCGTCTCGATCGTCGAGCTCATCTCGGTCGGCGAGTCGACCTTCATGAGGGTCGACGGCGAGAAGCAGTGGATGAAGGACGACGGGATGCTCAGCGGCATGCTCACCGCGATGATGCCGAGCCCGTTCACGATGATCGAGAGCATCGAGGGCGAGATCTCGGAGGATTCCACGACCTACGTCGGCCAGGAAGAGGTCGCCGGCACGGAGGCCGCTCGTTACTCGTTCTCTGTCGGCGAGTCGGTGACCGGCGAGGGTGACGGCACGCTGGACAGCTGGGTCGACAGCGACGGCAAGCTGGTTCGTGTCCTCCTCGCCATGGGTGAGCACAACGAGATCTCCGTGGACTTCAGCAACCACGGTGAGAAGCTCGCCATCGCCGAGCCGGCTGCCGCCGACATCATGGACATGGGCTGATTCCAGAGCCTCGAGAGACGCCAGCGGCGCGGTCCCTGAGGACCGCGCCGCCGGTGTCTTGTTCGCTCTTGCGTAGATCTCGACCCGCGGATACGGCTTCGCGAGCTCAGCCGCACGCTCGCTCGATCTCTTCGCGTTGTGACCCTGCTCGTACCTCGCAGGGTCACAGGCTCAGAGCTCGAAGGCTCCGGCCTCCAGACGCTTCTTGACGTCCTGGAGGAAGCGGCCGGCGTCGGCACCGTCGACCAGGCGGTGGTCGTAGGTGAGCGCGACGTTGACCATGTAGCGCACCGCGATCGTCTCGCCGAGGTCCGGGTCGTCGATGACGACCGGGCGCTTCACGACCGCACCCGGGCCGAGGATGGCGACCTGCGGCTGGTTGATGATCGGGGTGTCGAAGAGCGCACCGAACGAACCCAGGTTGGTGATCGTGAAGGTGCCGCCGGAGAGTTCGTCCGGGGTGATCTTGTTGTTGCGCGTACGGTCCGCGACGTCGGCGATCTTCTTCGCGATGCCGGCGATCGAGAGGTCGCCTGCGTCCTTGACGACCGGGGTCAGCAGACCCTTCTCGGTGTCGACGGCGAAGGCGATGTTCTCGCGGTCGTAGTAGGTGACCGTGCCGGCCTCCATGTCGATCCCGGCGTTGAGCTTCGGGTGCACCTTGAGAGCGTCGATCGCGGCCTTGGCGAAGAACGGCAGGTACGTCAGCTTGACGCCCTCACGCTGCAGGAACCCGGCCTTGTTGGCCTCACGGAGGCGGGCGATGTTGGTGACATCGACCTCCATGACCTGGGTCAGCTGAGCCGCGGTGTGCAGCGACTCGGTCATCCGCTCGGCGATCACCTTGCGCAGGCGCGAGATCTTCTCGGTGGTGCCACGCAGCGGCGAGGCAGCAGCGGGGGCGGCGGCCGGAGCGGCCGAGGCCGCCGGAGCCGCAGCGGCCGGGGCAGCGGCGGGAGTCGACTTGGCTGCGGCCGCCTGGAGGATGTCCTCCTTGCGGATACGCCCACCGACACCGGAACCCTCGACGGTGTCCAGGTCGACGTTGTGCTGGGCCGCGAGCTTGCGCACCAGCGGGGTCACGTAGCCGCCGGGCTGGATCGCCGGGGAGCTCTCGGTGGCCGGCTCGGCGTGAGCCGGGGCAGCGGGAGCCGGGGCAGCCGGGGCAGCCGGGGCGGGCTTGGCCGCGGCAGGGGCCGGAGTCGGCTCGGGCTTGGCCTCGGGGGTGGGCTCCGGGGTCGGCTCGGGCTTGGCCTCGGGAGTGGGCTCGGGAGTGGGCTCCGGTGCCGGGGCGGCAGGCGCGGGCGCCTCGGCAGGTGCCGCGCCGGCGTCACCGACGAGCGCGAGCACGGCGCCCACCTCGACGGTCTCGTCCTC
>NZ_BMQT01000007.1:27705-232845 GCF_014648255.1 Nocardioides albus
CCTCGGTGACCGACTCGCCCAGGGCGGGGAGGGTGACCTCGGTCGCATTGCCGCCAGCGGCGGGCTTTGCCTCGGCCTTGGGCTCGGCGGGAGCCTCCGGCTCGGCCGGTGCCTCGGGCTCGGCGGCAGGAGCGGGAGCCGCCGCCTCGGCGGGCTCCTCCGCAGGCGCGGCGGGCTCGGCCGGAGCCTCAGCAGCGCCGGCCTCGTCGGCCGCGCCGACGACGGCGAGCAGACCGCCGACCTCGACGGTGTCGTCCTCGGCAGCCTTGATCTCGAGCAGGGTGCCGGCGACCGGCGAGGGGATCTCGGTGTCGACCTTGTCGGTGGAGACCTCCAGCAGGGCCTCGTCGACCGCCACGGTGTCGCCGACCTGCTTGAGCCAGCGGGTGACGGTGCCCTCGGTGACGGACTCGCCGAGTGCCGGGAGAGTTACTTCGGTGGCCATGGGTTCCTTCGTTCTACGTCTGTTCGTTGCTCTACTTGTATGTCCGGACACGCGCGCCGCCAGGACCGAGCTCGATGGCTCGGTGCGGAGAAGGTCGCATCGGTCTGGGCCGACACCTGCCCGACGCACGCATGATGCCGCCAGAAGGGCGGCCGAGGGCGTCGATCACGGCCCCATCTTGTCACTACCCCTGCAGCGTTGTGTCAACCGGACCACTACTGATCGGTAGCCATCTCGCGTACGTAGTCCACCAGTGTCGCCACCGCCACACCCGTGCCGCCGGGAGTGAGATGGCCCGACGCGCCGCCGCTGTTGAAGGACGGACCGGCGATGTCGAGATGGGCCCACGGCAGGCCGTCGGTGAACTCGCGAAGGAATGCGGCTGCGTACAGCCCGCCACCCCAGCGGATCCAGTCGTGCTGGTTGAGGTCGGCCACCTTCGAGGAACGAATCCGCTCGTCCATCCATTCCGGGATGGGCATCGGCCACATCTGCTCGCCGGCGACCTCGGAGGCAGCGAGGACGCGGTCCACGATCTCCTTCGATCCGAGCACTCCGCTGACCCGGTCTCCCAGCGCCATCACCATGTGACCGGTGAGAGTGGCCACGTCGATGATCGTGTCCGGCGAGACCTCGCTCGCCCGCACCAGGGCGTCGGCGAGGATCATCCGTCCCTCGGCGTCCATGTTGGAGACCTCGACGGTCTTGCCGCCGTAGTGGGTGACCACGTCGCCGGGCCGGTAGGACGAGCCGGAGACCATGTTCTCCGCCATCGGGATGAACGCGGAGATCTTCACCGGCAGCCCGAGGCGAGCGATCGCGAAGGTCGCCTGCGCCACGGCAGCGGCACCAGCCATGTCGGACTTCATCGTGGACATCGAGCTCCCCGGCTTGATCGTCAGGCCGCCCGAGTCGAAGGTGATGCCCTTGCCGACCAGCGCGATGTGGCCGCGCGCGTCGTCGGGGGAGTAGGTCAGCTCGACCAGGCGCGGCATCGCCGCCGATCCCATCCCGACGGCGAGGATGCCGCCGCAGCCGAGGTCGGCCAGCTGCTTCTCGTCGTAGACGGTGGCCTCGACGCCATCGACCAGTCCGGCCACGTGCTCGATGGCCTCGGCGAACGCCGGGGGAGTCAGGTCGGCGGGCGGGACGTTGACCCACTCGCGGGTGCCTGCGACCGCCTGAGCGAGGATCTTCGCCTCTTCGAAGGCGGTGACCGCGTCCGTACGCCTCGCGATCGCGCTCAGCAACGCGACATCGCTCGGTCCGTTGCCCTCCTGCTTCGCCTTGGTCTTCTCAGACCTGCCCCCGCCCGACTTGTAGGAGGTGAAGGTGTAGCCGCCGAGGACGTACCCCTCGGTGACGGCCCGGACCAGCTCGGGGGTGTCGGCCGGAAGGGCCACGGCGACGGAGGTCGCGTTGGGCACCGCGCGGGCGGCGGCGCCGGCGGCGCGGCGTACGGCATCGGTCGAGTAGGTCCCGTCCGGACCAAGCCTGCCGAGCCCGACGAGGACCAGGAGCTGGGCGCCGATCTCGTCGCCCGCGGGCAGGCGGGTGACCTCGCCGGCCTTGCCGCTGACGCCGAGGGTGGCGAGCATCCCGCGCCACCGGCGACCGTAGGCGGCTTGGACCTCCTGGGCGCCTGGGAACACCTCGACACCCTTCGCCCCCTGGCCGATGCCGACGACCACCGCCTCGGCCCGGGTCTTGGCAGGAGAGGCGGTACGCAGCGTGTAGGTGATGTCAGGCAGGGTCACGCACTGCAGTGTAGGTGTGGCACGCCGGGAGGGGGCGCGGACCGGGCTGTGTCGGTCACGTGCGATAAGTTCGCAGTATGGCTGAAGAGACCTCCATGGGGGGCGGGTCGGAGCTGCTCCAGTCCCCTCTGCACGAAAACCACGTCGGGCTCGGCGCGAAGTTCGGTGAGTTCGGCGGCTGGTCGATGCCGCTGGAGTACGCCGGTGTCGTCAAGGAGCACACCGCGGTTCGTGAGGCGGTCGGAGTCTTCGACGTCAGCCACCTGGGGAAGGTCATGATCAGCGGGCCGGGCGCGGCCGAGTTCGTCAACGAGTCGTTCACCAACGACCTCAACCGGATCAAGCCCGGCAAGGCGCAGTACACGCTCTGCTGCGACGACGAGACCGGCGGCATCGTCGACGACCTGATCGCCTACTACCGCGACGACGAGCACGTCCTGATCGTTCCCAACGCGGCCAACACCCCGGAGGTGGTGCGCCGGCTCCAGGCCGCCGCGCCCGAGGGGATCAACCTCGTCGACCACCACCGCGACTACGCGGTGCTCGCCGTCCAGGGGCCCAAGTCCGACGAGCTGCTGGAGGCGGTCGGGCTGCCGGCCGGCCATGAGTACATGTCCTTCGTGGAGGCCGCAGCCCCCGACGTGCTCGGTGACGAGATCGGCGTCGTCGTGTGCCGGTCGGGATACTCCGGTGAGCGTGGCTACGAGCTGATCGTCGCCAACGACGCCGCCGGTGCACTCTGGGACGCACTGCTGTCCCGCGGTGAGGAGCTCGGCGTGGTGCCGTGCGGCCTCGGCGCCCGCGACACCCTGCGTACGGAGATGGGCTACCCGCTCCACGGCCAGGACATCTCCCTGGACGTGACCCCCAACGAGGCCGGGCTCGGCTGGGCGGTCGGCTGGAAGAAGGACGCCTTCTGGGGCCGCGACAAGCTCGTCGCCGAGAAGGAGGCCGGCCCGAAGCGCGCCCTGCGCGGCATCGTGGCCGTCGGCCGCGGCATCCCGCGCCCACACATGTCGGCGTCACTGACCGCCGACGTCCCGGTCGGCGAGGTCACCTCGGGCACCTTCTCGCCCACCCTGAAGAAGGGCGTCGGCCTGGTGCTCGTCTCGACCACCGTCAACCCGGAGGCCGAGATCGGCATCGACGTACGCGGCCGCCGCGAGATCTTCCAGCTCACCAAGCCGCCCTTCGTCCCCTCGCACGTGCGGGAGGGCTGATGAGCATTCCTGATGTCCCGTCGGTCTTCAAGCAGCCCACGGCCGCCGAGCGGCCCTGGTGGTGGCAGCTCGTCGACGCCTCGGGCGCCGAGGTGTCGATCGAGGGTGAGCTCGCCGGCCAGCGCTTCGCGAACCAGAGCGACGCCGAGTCGTGGGTGGGCGAGGTCTGGCAGGAGCTCCTCGACGCGGGTGTGGCCGCGGTGGTGCTGTTCGAGCACGACCGCCAGGTCTACGGCCCGATGAAGCTCTCCGCCTGAAGGTCGCCCACGGCTAGGCTCGGGCGCGTGAGTGCCTACGAGTTCCGCCAGGTCGACGTCTTCACCAACGAGCCGCTGCTGGGCAACCCGGTAGCCGTCGTGCACGGGGCCGATGGCCTCACCGACGAGCAGATGGCCGCCTTCGCGCGGTGGACCAACCTCTCCGAGACGACCTTCCTGCTGACGCCGACGGACCCGGCCGCCGACTACCGGCTGCGGATCTTCACGGTCAGCGGTGAGCTGCCGTTCGCGGGTCACCCGACGCTCGGGTCGGCGCACGCCTGGCTGGAGGCGGGTGGGAAGCCCAAGGGGGCGAACCTGGTGCAGGAGTGCGGCGTCGGGCTGGTCGAGCTTCGGCGTGGCGAGCGGATCGCCTTCGCGGCGCCTGACCTGATCCGGGGTGGCGAGGTCGACGAGGAGCTCTTGCGCGACATCGCGAAGGGTCTGCGGATCGAGCGGGAAGAGATCCTGGATGCACGGTGGTGCGACAACGGGCCGGGCTGGGTCGGGGTGATGCTGGCCGACGCGGACGCCGTGCTGGCGGTGACGCCCGACCATGCCGCTCTGGGGGACCACAAGGTCGGACTCGTCGGACGCTATCCCGAGGGCAGCGAGTGCGCGGTCGAGGTCCGGGCCTTCTTCCCGGCCGATGGCGTCGCCTTCGAGGACCCGGTCACCGGCTCGCTCAACGCCGCGCTCGGGCAGTGGCTCGCGGGTTCGGAGCTGCCCGAGGCGTACGTCGCCTCGCAGGGGACCAACCTGAAGCGGAGGGGACGCGTGCACGTCGAGCGGGTGGTCTCGACAAGCTCGACCACCGGAGACAGCTCGACCACCGGAGACAGCTCGACCTCCGAGGCGGTGTGGGTGGGCGGAGACACACTGACCACCATCCACGGGACTCTCGCGCTCTGACCTAGGCTGGGGCCGTGCAGTCCTACCTCGATCTGTTGACCCGCATCCTCGACGAGGGTGTGGCGAAGTCCGACCGCACCGGGACGGGCACGCTCAGCGTCTTCGGTCACCAGACCCGCTACGACCTCAGTGACGGCTTTCCGTTGCTGACCACGAAGAAGGTCCACACGCGGTCGGTCTTCGGTGAGCTGCTCTGGTTCCTGCGCGGCGACACCAACGTGCGCTGGCTCCAGGAGCGCGGCATCACCATCTGGGACGAGTGGGCCGACGAGAACGGCGACCTGGGTCCGGTCTACGGATACCAGTGGCGCTCCTGGCCCACCCCGGACGGCCGTCACGTCGACCAGATCGCCCGGATCATCGACCAGATCAAGCAGGACCCCGACAGCCGCCGCCACGTCATCAGCGCCTGGAACCCGGCCGACATCGACGACATGGCGCTGCCGCCGTGCCACACGCTGTGCCAGTTCTACGTCGCCGACGGCAAGCTCAGCCTGCAGCTCTACCAGCGCTCCGCGGACGTCTTCCTCGGGGTGCCGTTCAACATCGCCTCCTACGCCCTGCTCACCCACATGGTCGCCCACGTGACCGGCCTCGAGCCGGGTGAGTTCGTGCACACGCTCGGCGACGCCCACCTCTACAGCAACCACCTCGAGCAGGCCCGCCTGCAGCTCACCCGCGAGCCGAGGCCGCTGCCGACGCTGCGGCTGAACCCCGAGGTCAAGGACATCGACGCCTTCGAGCTCGAGGACATCACGGTGGAGGGCTACGACCCGCACCCCGTCATCAAGGCTCCCATTGCCGTCTGAGCGCGTCGTGATGGTCGCCGCCGTCGCCGAGAACGGTGTGATCGGGAACGGCCCCGACATCCCCTGGAAGATCCCCGGCGAGCAGGCCGAGTTCAAGGCGATCACGATGGGTCACACGCTGGTGATGGGCCGCACCACCTTCGAGTCCATCGGTCGCCCCCTCCCCGGTCGCACGACTGTCGTCCTGACGAAGGACAAGACCTGGTCGTACGACGGTGTGCTCGTCGCCCACGACATCGACTCCGCACTCGCCCTCGCGGCGGGGGAGCAGGGCGACACGGTGATCGCCGGCGGAGCCCAGGTCTACGAGGCAGCTCTCCCGTTCGCCACCGAGCAGGTCATCACCCGCGTCCACCTCGAACCGGTCGGCGACGTCGTCTACCCGCCCTTCGACGAGACCGAGTGGGTCGAGACGAAGCGCGAGCCGCACGAGGCGTACGACCGAGTCTTCCTCAGCCGCCGCGAGTAGTCCCGCAGTGGGACGCCCTGCCCTTCGCTATGACAGAGGGCGGGCTTAGTTGTCGCCGTGCTGATGGTCCCGCAAGGATCTGAGGCAGTCGTGGCGGAACGGTCCGATCTACAGTTTCGTGCTGTGCCGCTTATCGCTCTGGATCTCGATGGAACCCTTGTTGACCAAACTTCCGCTGCGCGAAGATGCCCTCGCTCGTGACTGTCACCGACGATGATCGTCGCGCTCTGGTCGCGCTTCGGGCGGCCGGCTGGACCATCGGCATCGTCACCAACGGCATGGCGGACAATCAGGAGGGCAAGATCCGCCGTACCGGTCTCGATGCACTCGTGGACGGTTGGGTTGTCTCCGATGCGGTCGGGGTCCGAAAGCCGCGCCCCGAGATCTTCGAGGCACTCGCCACCAGGCTCGGTTGCGCACTCGACGGCTGGATGATCGGCGACAGCCTCGAGGTCGATGTCGCCGGCGGCGCCGCAGTCGGGCTGAGCACCGCGTGGATCGATGACGGGTCAGATCCCACAATGTCGGTACTCGCGCATAAGTTCGTCCTATGTGGATCTCAACCTCAGACGCTGTGGCGAGGCTCGCCGAGGTTCATCTCCTGGGAGAGAACCAGGCGAAGCGGGTGCTGCGCGCCGGGTTGGCCGGACCGCGCCACAGGGTCGGGTCGGCCTCCTTCTACGAGGCCGAGAGGCTCGACGAACTCCTGGCCCGGCCGCGATGCCGGGATGAGTCGCTCGACCGCTGGCAGCCGTTCATCGTGCGTATCGGCAGGCAGCGGCCGATCGACCTGAGCGCCAAGTGGGAGGTGCAGACCTCCGTCGTAGCATCCGGTTGGCATCTGCCACTGCTGACCGCGTTCCAGATCGACGCCCGCAAACCGCTGCCGTTGGTGGCCACGCTCGGCGCCTGGGCCGTCTACACCGCCGACCTCGTCGGCCTGGACGGAACAGACCTGCGGCTCGAGCCACCCGGCGATTGGTCCGCCGACTTCGAACACACCTGGCTCCCGATCGAGAACGGGCCGACGTGGACGATCTGGGGATCCCCGGTGACGACGCCGCCGAGAGCGGACCCGTTGAGCGCCTACTACCCGGAGCAGGTCGAGGCGGAGCGAGAGCGCCGTGAGCTCTACTCCACCGCACGTCACAGAACCCTCGCGCGCACTCTCTTTACCTCACCCCTAGAGTGAGGACCATGGAGCTGCGCATCTTCACCGAACCCCAGCAGGGGGCGTCCTACGCCGACATCCTCGCCGTCGCCCAGAAGGCCGAGGAGCTCGGGTTCGGGGCGTTCTTCCGCTCCGACCACTACCTGAAGATGGGCTCGGTCGACGGGCTGCCCGGACCGAGCGATGCGTGGACGACGCTCGCCGGCCTGGCCCGCGACACCAGCTCGATCCGGCTCGGCACGCTGGTCACCTCCGCGACCTTCCGCCTCCCGGGCGTCCTCGCCATCCAGGCCGCCAACGTGGACGACATGTCCGACGGCCGGGTCGAGCTCGGCCTGGGAGCGGGCTGGTTCGAGGAGGAGCACGAGGCGTACGGGATCCCGTTCCCGGCTCTGGGGGAGAGGTTCGACAGGCTCGAGGAGCAGCTCGAGATCATCACGGGGCTGTGGGCGACCGAGCCGGGGGCGACCTTCGACTTCGAGGGCAAGCACTACACCATCAAGAACAGCCCGGGTCTGCCGAAGCCGGTCCAGACCCGTGGCCACGCCGGCTCGATCCCGGTGATCGTGGGCGGCGGCGGCAAGAAGCGTACGCCTACGCTGGCTGCAGCCTTCGCCGACGAGTTCAACGCCGCCTTCGTCTCCGTCGAGGACTCCCAGGCGCTCTTCGAGAACGTCGGACGCTTCGTCGAGGCGGCCGGCCGTGACGACTCGATCATCTACTCGGCTGCCCAGGTGCTCTGCGTCGGCCGTGACGAGGACGAGATCGCCCGTCGCGCGCAGGCGATCGGCCGCGAGCCCGCCGAACTGCGGGAGAACGGTCTCGCCGGGACTCCGGACGAGGTGGTCGCCAAGATCAAGCGCTTCGAGGACGCGGGCGCGAGCCGGATCTACCTCCAGGTGCTCGACCTGAGCGATCTCGACCATCTCGGACTCGTAGCCGACGAGGTCATGCAGCGCGTCTGACGATAGTCTGTATGTCATGACTGATGCTCCCTTCGGCACCGTGCTCTCCGCACTCGTCACGATGTTCAACGACGATGGCTCGGTCGACCTGGAGCAGACCCAGAAAGTCGCCAAGCACCTGGTCGACCACGGCCACGACGGCATCGTGGTCTCCGGCACCACCGGTGAGTCACCGACCACCACCCCGGCCGAGGACGGCGAGGTCCTGGCCGCGGTCAAGGACGCCGTCGGCGACCGCGCCAAGGTCGTGGCGGGCATCGGCACGAACGACACCCGGACCACCCTCGAACTCGCCAAGCAGGCAGCGAAGATCGGCGCCGACGGGCTGCTGCTGGTGACGCCCTACTACAACAAGCCCGGCGAGCGCGGCATCCGCGAGCACTTCCGCACCGTCGTCTCCGCCACCGACACCCCCGTCATCCTCTACGACGTCCCCGGCCGCACCGGCTCCCCGATCACCCTCGACACCTACCGTGAGGCGATCACCTGGGACACGGTCGTCGCGGTCAAGGAGGCCGCCGGGGACTTCCCGCGCGGCACCCGCCTGCTCGACCTCGGCTACGCGATCTACTCCGGTGATGACGCGCTCACCCTCGCCTGGCTGGCGCACGGCGCCGTCGGCGTGATCAGCGTCGCCGCCCACGTGCTCGGCGACCAGACCCGGACGATGGTCGACGCCTTCGCGGCGAGCGACATCGAGACCGCCCGCAAGACTTATGCGCGGATGCTCCCCGCGATCGACGCCATCATGGGCGTCCCGAACTACGGAGCCACCACTGCCAAGGCCGCTCTCGAGCTGACCGGCGTGATCGACAACCGTCATGTGCGAGGGCCTCTGGTGGCGCTCGACGACGACGAGGTCGACGCGCTGCGAGCCGGGCTGGAGGCCTCTGGCCTTCTCTAGAAGGAATGCCTTTGTCTCACCCACACCCGGAGCTGACCGAACCCGGCAAGCTCCCCAAGGGCGGCCTCCGAGTCACCCCTCTCGGCGGCCTCGGCGAGGTCGGCCGCAACATGACCGTCTTCGAGTACGACGGCCGGCTGCTCATCGTCGACTGCGGCGTGCTCTTCCCCGAGGAGCAGCAGCCCGGGGTCGACCTGATCCTGCCCGACTTCGGCCCGATCCGTGACCGCCTCGACGACATCGAGGCGCTGGTCCTGACCCACGGTCACGAGGACCACATCGGCGCGACGCCCTACCTGCTCCGCGAGCGGCAGAACATCCCGCTGGTCGGCTCCGAGCTGACCCTGGCCCTGCTCGGCTCCAAGCTGCGCGAGCACCGCCTGCGCGAGACCGTCCAGCACAAGGTACGCGAGGGCGAGACGATCACCTTCGGGCCGTTCGAGCTCGAGTTCGTCGCCGTGAACCACTCCATCCCGGACGCCCTCGCGGTCGCGATCCGCACCGGGGCCGGACTGGTGCTGCACACCGGCGACTTCAAGATGGACCAGCTGCCGCTGGACGGCCGGATCACCGACCTGCGTGCCTTCGCCCGACTCGGCGAGGAGGGTGTGGACCTGTTCCTCACCGACTCCACCAACGCAGAGGTCCCCGGCTTCACCACCGCCGAGAAGAAGATCGCGCCCGCGATCGAGCAGGTCTTCCGGGAGTCGGACCAGCGCATCATCGTGGCCTGCTTCGCCTCCCACGTGCACCGCGTCCAGCAGGTTCTCGACAGTGCCGTCGCACACGGCCGCAAGGTGGCGTACGTCGGTCGTTCGATGGTCCGCAACATGCAGATCGCCTCCGATCTGGGTTACCTGCACGTGCCCGAGAACGTCATCGTGGACGCCAAGGAGCTCGCCGACCTGCCGCCGGAGAAGGTCGTGATGGTCTCGACCGGCTCGCAGGGCGAGCCGATGTCGGCGCTGTCGCGGATCGCCAACGGCACCCACAACTTCGTGCACATCGAGCCGGGCGACACCGTCCTGCTGGCCAGCAGCCTGATCCCGGGCAACGAGAACTCGATCTACCGGGTGATCAACGGGCTCGCCCGTCTGGGCGCCAACGTGGTCCACAAGGGCAACGCCCTGGTGCACGTCTCCGGGCACGCGAGCGCCGGGGAGCTGCTCTACTGCTACAACATCGTCCGCCCCCGCAACGTGATGCCCGTCCACGGCGAGGTGCGCCACCTGCTCGCCAACGGTGACCTGGCCCGCCAGACCGGCGTCGAGAGCGTCGTCTACGCCGAGGACGGCGTCGTCGTCGACCTGATCGACGGCAAGGCCGAGATCGCCGGCAAGGTCGAGTGCGGCTACGTCTTCGTCGACGGCACCACCGTCGGTGACGTCACCGAGTCCGAGCTCAAGGACCGCCGGATCCTCAGCGAGGAGGGCTTCGTCTCGATCGTCGTCGTGGTCGACTCGGTCAAGGGCGTCGTCGCCAGCGGGCCCGAGATCCACGCCCGCGGCCATGTGTGGCCCGACAACGCCTTCGACCCGGTCAAGCAGCCGATCATCAAGGCGGTCAACCGCGCCATCGCGGAGGGCGCGACCGACACCTACCAGCTGCAGCAGGCCATCCGGCGTACGTTCGGGCGCTGGGTCTCCAGCACCCACCGGCGGCGCCCGATGATCGTCCCGGTCGTGATTGAGGCCTAGAGCGCCAGCAGGACGCCAGCCGTGATCAGCGCCTGGCCGACGTGATAGGTCACCATGATCTGCAGGTTGGCCAGGCGCGGCGGCTCGTTGCCGTGCTCGGCCAGGTTGAGCCCGATCAGGGTGTCGCTGACGACGAAGATCAGCGCACCCACCGCGATCCACACGCTCCCGGTCAGCCAGCCGAGCACGAGCATGGTGGCGATCACCAACGAGTACGCAGCAAGGGCCGCCGCCATCGGCACACCGCCCATCTCCCGCGCACCGCGGAGCACCCGTCCCATCGGGATCGCCAGCACGACCGCGACGGCGAAGCCGAGCCATGACCACGCGGGTGTGTCCAGCCCGAGGGCGAGGAAGGCCGCGGCGTACGCCAGGTGGCCGACGAAGAAGAGCCCCACGCCGCCGAGGAATCGCCTGGCCGAGGATCCGATCATCGAGATGTCGCCGAGCATCCCGAAGAAGAGCGCGACGACCAGCCACCACGCTGCCGGCTCACCCTCGCTGACCAGCCCCACCAACAACATCAGCCCCACCATCACCAGAGGTTTGGTGACGTAATGGATCCGGCGCCGTCCGGTCCACACGCAGGTCCAGTCCGTCACGGCATCCGCGGCGGTCAGGAGGGCGACCAGGACGGCGATGCTCTGCATGGCGGCAAACTACACCGCTGCAACACACCCCCGCGGGGTCCCGTAGGCAGGCCACCTGGTCAAATACCCTGCTTGTATGGCGACCCGTACGTCTTCCCCGCCGGGTTCGCGGAGCTCGACCACACCCAAGAGCACCCGTGCCCGGAGTACGACCACGACAAAGCGAGCAACGGCCACGAGCCGGGCCCGCTCAAAGGCAGCGCCTCACCAAGGACAGAACAAGCGCCGTCCCGCCGCAAAGACAGCCAACAAGAGGCCAGCCAACCGGAAGACGTCGAACCGTACGCCACCGCGTGCCGTCCGCAACGGACCGAGCCCGATCGCGGTGCTCTTCGACGCCATCTTCTCGACCATCGCGAGCCTGTGGCTGGCGATCGCCGGGGGAGTCGCGGCCGTCTTCCGAGTCGGTGGCCAAGCCGCCAGCGACCTCGAGCCGGAGCACCGGCGTGACGGCGCCGGCCTGTTCCTGATCGGCCTCTCCGTCCTCGTCGCCGCCGGCGTCTGGTTCCAGCTCGGCGGGCAGTTCTTCGACGTCGTCCGTATCGCGGTTGCCGGCGTCGTCGGCAAGGTCGGCTGGCTTGTGCCGGTCGGGCTCGTCGTCGCCGGCGTACGGCTGATGCGCGACCCGGTCGACGCCGCCCCGGTGGGCCGGATCGTGATCGGCTGGTCCGCGTTCCTGATGGCCACGCTCGGCATCATCCAGATCGCCAACGGCAACCCGCAGCCGACCTCGGGCGACAGCAGCGAGCTGCAGTGGGCCGGGGGTGCGATCGGCTACGTCGTGGCCAGCCTGCTTCTCGACGTCCTGCGCTCGACGGCTGTGGTCGTCGTACTCCTCTCCCTGCTCGTCGTCTTCGGCATCCTGGTCATCACCGGGACGCCGCTCTACCAGGTGCCGAGTCGGCTGGTGGACCTGCGCAACCGTGCGCTCGGCCTGACGCCGGTCGACGAGATGAGCGAGAGCGGCACCAACATCCGACGGGTGCGCAAGGGCGGGAAGCTCTTCGCCGACGACGACACCTTCGATCCCGAGGGCTTCGAGCCGTACGAGACGCCGCTCCTCGAGGAGGAGAAGCCGAAGAAGAAGCGCAAGAAGGACGGGCTCGACATCGCGCTCGCCCTCGACGAGGACTCCGACGACGACACCGAGCCGAACGAGGCGGCACCGAGCGACGCCGCGGGTCTGCTGCCGGCGGTCGCAGACACCGCCCCGAGGGCCGGCAAGAAGCGAGAGCTGGAGCCGCCGCCCCACACCGAGCTGCCGCAGCGGGTCGAGCAGCTGATGCTCGCCGGTGACGTGACCTACACGCTCCCGGCCAGCGATCTGCTCAAGCCCGGCTCGCCGCACAAGGCCCGCTCCAAGGCCTCCGACGACATCGTCAGCCGGCTCCAGGCGGTGCTGGAGGAGTTCAACATCGACGCCGCGGTCACCGGCTACACCCGTGGCCCGACGGTCACCCGCTACATCGTGGAGCTCGGTGCCGGTGTGAAGGTCGAGAAGATCACCGGGATCCAGAAGAACATCGCCTACGCGGTGGCCTCTGCGGACGTACGCATCCTCTCGCCGATTCCCGGCAAGTCGGCCGTCGGTGTGGAGATCCCGAACATCGACAAGGAGATCGTCACCCTCGGCGACGTGCTCCGCTCCAACGCCGCGCGCGGCGACCACCACCCGATGATCACCGGTGTCGGCAAGGACGTCGAGGGCGGCTTCGTGGTCGCCAACCTCGCCAAGATGCCCCACCTGCTGGTCGCGGGCGCGACCGGTTCGGGTAAGTCGTCCTTCATCAACTCGATGATCACCTCGGTGCTGATGCGGGCCACGCCCGACGAGGTCCGGATGATCATGGTCGACCCCAAGCGGGTCGAGCTCAACTCCTACGAGGGCGTGCCGCACCTGATCACGCCGATCATCACCAACCCGAAGAAGGCCGCCGAGGCGCTGGCCTGGGTCGTACGCGAGATGGACATGCGCTACGACGACCTGGCCAACTTCGGCTTCCGTCACGTCGACGACTTCAACAAGGCCGTCCGCGCCGGGAAGGTGCAGCTCCCGCCCGACTCCGAGCGGGTCCTGTCGCCCTACCCCTACCTGCTGGTCATCGTCGACGAGCTCGCCGACCTGATGATGGTCGCTCCACGCGACGTCGAGGACGCGGTCGTACGCATCACCCAGCTCGCCCGTGCCGCCGGCATCCACCTGGTGCTGGCCACGCAGCGGCCCTCGGTGGACGTCGTGACCGGTCTGATCAAGGCCAACGTGCCCTCGCGGCTCGCCTTCGCGACCTCGTCGCTCGCCGACTCGCGCGTCATCCTCGACCAGCCTGGTGCGGAGAAGCTGGTCGGCCAGGGTGACGGGCTGTTCCTGCCGATGGGCTCCTCCAAGCCGATCCGTGTGCAGGGCTCCTGGGTCTCCGAGGCAGAGGTCAACGCGGTCGTCAAGAGCGTCAAGGGTCAGCTGGAGCCGTCCTACCGCGAGGACGTGACCGCCCCGGCGGAGTCCAAGCGGGTGCTGGACGACGACATCGGCGACGACATGGACCTGGTCATCCAGGCGATCGAGCTGATCGTCTCGACCCAGTTCGGGTCGACCTCGATGCTGCAGCGCAAGCTCCGCGTCGGGTTCGCCAAGGCCGGCCGCCTCATGGACATCCTCGAGTCGCGCGGTGTGGTCGGTCCCTCCGAGGGCTCCAAAGCACGCGACGTACTCGTCAAGCCGGACGAGATCGACAGCGTGGTCGCAACGATCCAGGGGGAGAAGTGAGCGAGCGTCAGCGAGTGAACCATCGATTCAACACAGCGCCGCCCTCGTATATTGGCGCTTGCGCTACGGGGGTGGCGATGTGAGCGAGAATTCACCGGCGGTCGAGACCGTCGATCCTGCTGAAACAGACGAACCAGCCGACGCACCCGTAGCGGCCGAGACCGCGGCGTCCGGCGAGACTCCTGACGTCGACGTCGTCGAGGTGCGCCGCAACGGCCGGCTCGCGCTGGTGGTGGCGCTCGCGTCGCTCATGGTCGGCCTCGCCTTCGTGCTGCGCGGCGGCATCGAGGGCTATCTGGTCGGCCTGATCCTGCTCGCGGTCGCTGCGGTGCAGGGCTGGACGGTGTGGGACTCCCGGATGCCGCTGCTGCTCGTGGACGAGCAGGGCGTACGCCTCCGCTTCGGTCAGACCTGGCAGGGCATCCCGTGGTCGAAGATCGAGTCCGTCGAGCACACCCCGCGTCCTGACGGGATCGAGCGGTTCTGGAAGGACGGGCGCATCGGCGTGCTGCTGCACAACGAGGACGAGGTGCTCGAGGAGCTCTCCCCGACCGCACGCCGCCAGGCGATGCTGACCCAGCGTCTCTACGGCCTGCCGTTCTCGCTCCCGCTCGGCCTCTCCACCCGTGTCCTGGGCGCCGGAGACGACGTCACCGAGGCCATCGCGGTCGTTGCCGCCGATGGCGTCGAGGTCGTCGAGATCGACCCTGCGCTCGATGCGACGGAGCCGGAGACGGAAACCGACGAGCCCGATGGCGAGCATGGTGAGCATGGAGACGGCATCGTCGGTGGCGTCACCGTGGACGACGGTGACACCGCGGTCCGCCCGCCCCTGCCGGCGCAGGCAGGCGACACCAACCCCCGGATGCTCCGGGTCTTGGACGAGCCTGATATCAATGCCGCGGACGTGGTGGACGAGGCGGGGCAGGACCAGGTGGACCGGGACACAGAGCAGGACGAGACGACACCGAAGACCGACCCCGACCCCGAGCCCGAGGTGAAGTCCGAGGCGGTCGCGCCGCTGCGTGAGCCTTCGACCGCGGTCCGGGTCGACGTACGCTACGTGCCCCCGGAGCCGCAGGAGGCGGTCGCCGTTCGCGGCGCGAACGCGCTCCAGCTGGACCCGGAGCAGCTCCGGCCCCACGCCGATGTCGATGCGGATGCCGAGGACGCGTGGGAGGACGAGGGAAGTCAGTCCTTCGCGATCGAGCCCGACGTCGAGGACCTCGAGCTCGAGAGCGTACGTCCGCTCACCGAGCCCGAGGAGCAGGCCGCCGACGACCAGCCGACCGAGCAGATGTCGAACCAGGTTCCGCAGATCGGGGCGGAGATCGCGTCCGCCCGTCGCCGGCTCGCGCTGGACATCGACGGCCTGGCCGAGTGGACCCGGATCCGGCCGCACGTCATCGAGGCAATCGAGGTCGACGACTTCGGCCCCTGCGGTGGCGACTTCTACGCCCGTGGCCACCTGCGCACGCTCGCGCGTGTCCTCGGGATCGAGGTCGCGCCGCTGCTGCGGACCTACGACGAGAAGTACGCCTCCGGCCCGGTGAGCCCACGCGCCGTCTTCGAGGCTGAGCTCGCCCACAGCGCCGCGATCCGCCCGGCCCGGCGGATGCGGGGCGGCCCGTCCTGGTCGGTGCTCGTCGCTGCCGTGATGGCGGTCATCCTGGTCTGGTCCGTCGCCCGCCTGGTCGTCGACGGCACCCAGGGGGAGCCGGAGGCCGGAGCGATCCAGCTCGACGGCTCGGCCGGCACCGACAACCCCTATGGCAAGACCTCGCCCGTTCCGGTGACCATCTCCGCCGCCGGCGGCGGTGCTCACGTGGTCGTGCGCGACTCGCGCGGCAAGGTGGTCTTCAGCGGCGACCTCGCCTTCGGGGAGTCCAAGCAGCTCCGAGTCACCCCGCCGCTGCGGGTCCAGACCTCCGACGGCTCCCTCAAGGTCGCCGTCGGGGACGGGAAGGCCAACGCGCTCGGCAAGACCGGCGAGGCCGCCCAGCGGACCTACACCGCCGGCTAGCGTCAAGCCCGCCGACTCGGCTCATCCTGACCAAGTCCACCGCCGAGTCGGCTCGTCATGACGCGCCGACTCGGCACCGAATCCGGTCAGAACCAGCCGACTCGGCGATTCTTGGCTACGAGGGGGCCGCGCGGTAGCGGCGCTCGGGGCGCCCGGCCGTGCCGTAGTTGAGACGTACGCCGATCCGGCCCGTGCTCGCGAAGTGCTCGAGGTAGCGGCGGGCGCTCACCCGAGAGACTCCGATGGCGTCGGCGCACTCGGTGGCGCTGAGCTCGCCGGCGGTCTGCAGCGCGGCCAGGACCGCCCGGGCGGTCTCGGCGCTGAGGCCTTTCGGCAGCCGCTCACGCGTCTCGCGTGCGCCCTGGTGGCTGAAGACCTCGTCGATCCCGGCCTGGACCTCGTCGCGGTGCTCGGCACCCCGGGCTCCCTCGGCCCGCTGCCCGATCCGGGCGAGCGCCTCGCGGGAGCGGCGTACGTCGTCGAGCCGGGCGGCCAGGTCCTCGAACGGGAACGGCTTGACCACGTAGTGGGCAGCCCCGCCGGCGGCCGCCGCGCGCACCGTGTCGGCCTCGCGGGCGGCGGTGATGACGATGACGTCGGCGTCGTCGCCGCGGGCGCGCAGCCGGCGCAGCAGCTCGATGCCGCTGAAGTCGGGAAGGTGCACGTCGAGGAGCAGCACGTCGGGGGAAAGCCGGGCGACCTCGTCCAGCGCCTGGGAGCCGGTGGCGGCCACGCCGACGACCCGGAACCCCTCGACCCGCTCGACAAACCGGGTGTGGATCGAGGCCACCATGAAGTCGTCCTCGACCACGAGCACCGTGAGCTCAGGGGTGGACGTCATCGGGGCTCCTCGGTGGCGGTGGCGGTGGGTGGTGCGATCGGGGCGGCGCCCGGCAGGGTCGCGACGAAGACTGCTCCGGGCCGCTCCGCCGACGCGCTATTCTCCACCTCGACCTCGCCGCCGCGCGTGCGGCACACCAGCTGCACCAGGGCGAGCCCCACGCCGCGGCCGCTGGCGTCACGCGGTTTGGTGCTGAATCCGCGCCGGAAGATGTCGGGCAGCCGCGCCGACGGCACCCCGCCGCCGGTGTCGGAGACCCGGACGGTCACGGTCTCGCCCGCGGCCGTCAGGCGTACGCCGACCCGACCGTCGAGCGGTCCGGCCAGCGCCGCCGCGTCGACGGCGTTGTCGACCAGGTTGCCGAGGACGGTCACCACGTCGGCGGACCCGTCGGGGGTGAGCCGAGGCAGGGCGCTCGACGTCTCCAGCTCGATGCTCACCCGCCGCTCGGCTGCCAGGCTGGCCTTGGCGATGAGCAGTGCGGCCACCGCCGGGTCGTCGATCCGCGAGGTGATGTGGTCGCTCAGCGCCGCCCGGCGTGCGGTCAGGCCGGTGACGAACCGGCCCACCTCGGCGTACTCCTCCAGCTCCAGCAACCCGGTGATCGTGTGCAGCTGGTTCGAGAACTCGTGGGTCTGCGCCCGTAGCGTCTCGGTGACGCTCTCGCGGGCGTTGAGCTCGCTCTGCAGCGCCACCAGCTCGGTGCGATCGCGCAGCGTGGTGACGGTGCCGGCAGGGCGGCCGTCGTGGTGGACCCTGTTGCGGTTGAGCACCAGGACCCGCTCGCCGGCGACCAGCGGCGCGTCGTGCACCTCCTCCGGCCCGCTGAGCAGGGCGAGCGTCTCGGCAGGCAGGTCGAGCTCGTCGAGCCGGTGACCTGTCGGGTCCGAGGTCAGCCCGAGCAGCTCGCGGGCGCTGTCGCTCATCAGGCTGACCCGGCCGTCGGCGCCGACGGCCAGCACCCCCTCGCGGATCGAGCGCAGCAGGCCCTCGCGGTGGTCGGCCAGGGCAGCGATGTCGCGCGGCTCCAGCCCACGCGTACGCCGCTTGATCAGCCGGGCGAGCAGCCATGACCCCAGCACGCCGAGGGCGAGGCCGACCAGGAGCACGGTGAGGGCGTCGGCCCAGGTTCGGGCAAGACGCTCGGTCAGCGGCGGATAGTCCTCGGTCACCACGACCACCCCGACGGGCTCAGGTGCCTCGGGATCCGCGCCGGTCGACCCACCGCCGTAGACCGGCACCTGGGCGGCTATCGCCCGCCGCCCGGCGTCGTCGATGTCGCCGGACCAGGCCCGGCTCGTCTCGCGCCGACCGAGGTCGAGCGTCTCGCCCAGCCGGGTGGGGTCGGTCGCGACGAGGACCTTGCCGTCGAGGTCGGTGAGATAGGCGGTGTCCGCGCCGGCGTCCGCCGCGCGCGTCTGCAGGTAGAAGGTCAGCGCCTGCCGGTCGGGCGTGCCGGTCAGCCCGTCCTGCACGGCGGCGATCCCGGCCAGGCTCTCGGCGGCCGCGCGCAGCCGGTCCTCACGGGAGTCACGGAAGTCGGCGTCGCTCTGCCGCAGCGAGACGATGCTGGTCGCCACGACGACGAGCAACAGCACCGACAGCTGCAGCACCAGCACCTGGCCCGCCAACGTCAGATGGCGGCGTGCGCCCTGCGACCACAAGTTCCACAACCTCCTTTGGTTGCCCAATGGTGACGGCGGTCACCGAAGACTGTGACCATCGCCACTGACCGTTTCATCCCCCTGAGTCTGGAGGCCAGCCGTTGTCGACGCCGACATCGCCGTCCCCGCCTGATCCGAGCCGGCCGACGCTGCTCACGCAGCAGAGGCAATCGCGTCGGGCAGCGAGCATACGCCGCACCCGAGTCCTCGCCGTCGTCCTCGTCACCTGCCTGCTGGCCGCCGCCTCGGCCTGCGGAGTCACCCGTGGCGAGGAGTCGCGTGACCTCGACATGTGGATCCCGAACAGCCCCGGCGGCGGTTACGACCAGACCGGTCGGGCGGCCGTGGGCGTGCTCGACCGCGACAACCTCACCGGCGGCGACATCCAGGTGACCAACATCCTCGGTGCCGGCGGCTCCGTCGCGATGTCCCGGCTGATGAGCGAGGAGGGCAACGGCAACCTGCTCATGACCATCGGCCTGGGTGTGGTCGGCTCGACCTACTCCTTCGGCGTCGACGCCCGCCCCCAGGACGCCACCCCGATCGCCCAGCTCATCGAGGAGCAGGAGGGTGTGCTGGTCCCGGCGGACTCGCCGTTCAAGACCATCGACGACCTCGTCAAGGCCTGGCGTGCGTACCCCGAGTCGGTCGTCGTGGGCGGCGGATCGTCGCCGGGCGGTCCCGACCACCTCTTCCCGATGCAGCTGGCCGAGGCCGCCGGCATCGAGCCGAAGAAGGTCAAGTACGTCACCTACGACGGCGGCGGCCCGCTGACCAGCGCGCTGCTCGGCAACAAGATCGACGTCGGCTTCTCCGGCCTCGCCGAGTTCGAGGGGCAGGTGGAGGCCGGTGAGCTGCGGGTCCTGGCCGTCTCCGGCGACGAGCGCGGCACCGGCGTCTTCGCCGACGCGCCCACCCTGACCGAGAGCGGCATCGACCTGGTCTTCCTGAACTGGCGCGGCGTGCTCGCCCCGCCGGGGATCAGCGACGAGCGCCGCCAGGAGCTGATCGACGTGCTCACCCGGATGCACGACTCGAAGCAGTGGCAGCAGGCGCTGAAGGACAACGGCTGGACCGACGCCTTCGTCACCGGCGACGACTTCGACGACTTCCTGGTCGAGCAGGACCAGCGCGTCGCCTCGACCCTGAAGGAGCTGGATCTGCTGTGAGCGTCCACGAAACCGCGTTGCCGGCGGAGGAGAAGAGCCCCCGGCGCCGCGTCGACTACGGCCAGTACGGACTGGCTGGGTTCCTGGTGGTCATCGGGATCTACACGATCATCGACGCCTCCGGTCTCGAGGTCGGCTTCGCCGACCCGGTGGGGCCCCGCGTCTTCCCGTACGTCATCGGCACCGGCCTCGTCCTCGTCGGCGTGCTGCTGGCGGTCGCCACCGCCCGTGGCTCCCAGCCGGAGCCCGAGGATGGCGAGGACGTGGACCTGAGCCAGTCGGCCGACTGGCTGACGGTCCTCAAGCTGGTCGCCGTCCTGCTGTTCACGGTCGCGACCGTGAACCTGCTCGGCTGGGCGATCTCCGGCGCGGTGCTGTTCGCCGGTGCCGCCTGGTCCCTCGGCAGCCGCACGCTCGTGCGGGACGTGCTCGTCGGGCTCGTCCTGGCGATCGCCAGCTGGTACGCCTTCTACGTCGGTCTGGGCATCCCGCTCACCCCTGGCGTACTCGACGGGATCCTGTGAGGACTGACTGATGGAGAACTTCCAACTGCTCCTGGGCGGCCTCGAGTCCGCCCTGACCCCGATGAACCTGCTGTACGCCGCCATCGGCGTGCTGCTGGGCACCTTCGTCGGCGTGCTGCCCGGCATCGGACCGGCGATGGCCATCGCGCTGCTGCTGCCCGTGACGTACCGGCTCGAGCCGACCAGCGCGTTCATCATGTTCGCCGGCCTCTACTACGGCGGCATGTACGGCGGTTCGACCACCTCGATCCTGCTGAACACGCCGGGGGAGTCCGCCTCGGTGATGACGGCGCTGGAGGGCAACCGGATGGCCAGAGCGGGGCGCGGCGCACAGGCGCTGGCCACCGCCGCGGTCGGCTCGTTCGTCGCCGGCACCATCGGCACCATCCTGGTGGCCTTCTTCTCGCCGGCACTGGCTGATGTGGCCGTCGAGCTGGGCGCACCGTCGTACTTCGCGCTGATGGTCCTGGCGCTGGTCATGACCACGACGGTGCTCGGCACTTCGGCCCTGCGCGGGTTCGCCGCGCTGTTCCTCGGCCTCACGATCGGTCTGGTCGGTCTCGACCTCAACACCGGCCAGCCGCGGCTCACCTTCGGGGTGACCCAGCTCGTCGACCGGCTCGACATCGTGGTCGTCGCCGTCGGCATCTTCGCCCTCGGCGAGGCGCTGTGGGTCGCCGCTCACCTGCGCCGGAAACCCGCGCACGTGATCCCCGTCGGCCGCCCGTGGCTGTCTCGCGACGACTGGGGCCGCTCCTGGAAGCCGTGGCTGCGCGGCACGGCATTCGGTTTCCCGTTCGGTGCGCTGCCGGCCGGCGGCGCCGAGATCCCGACCTTCCTCTCCTATCTGACCGAGCGGAAGCTCTCCAAGCGGGGCGATTTCGGTCGCGGCGCGATCGAGGGTGTGGCCGGACCAGAGGCGGCCAACAACGCCTCGGCCGCCGGGATGTTCGTGCCGATGCTCGCCCTCGGCCTGCCGGTGACGGCCACGGCCGCCGTGATGCTCTCGGCGCTGCAGGGGTACGGGATCACGCCCGGTCCGCAGCTGATGACGGACCACGCCGACCTGGTGTGGACCCTGCTGGCCAGCCTCCTCATCGGCAACACCCTGCTGCTGGTGCTCAACCTGCCGCTGGCGCCGCTGTGGGCCCGGCTGCTGCGCATCCCGCGGCCGCAGCTCTACGCGGGCATCCTGTTCTTCGCCTGCCTCGGGGCGTACGCCACCAACCTGGATCCGTTCGACATCGGCCTGCTGCTCGCTTTCGGTCTGCTCGGGCTGATGATGCGCCGCTTCGGTCTGCCGGTGCTGCCGCTGATCCTGGGCGTCATCCTGGGTCCGCTGATGGAGACCAAGCTGCGTGAGGCGCTGACCATCTCGGGCGGTGACTACATGACGCTGCTGAGCGAGCCGCTCGCGGTGGTCATCTACGTCCTGATCGCGTTGTTCATCCTGGGCCGGCCGTTCATCGCCCGGCTCCGGGCACGGGCCGAGCAGTCGGCCGACCCCGACGAGTTCGAGGACGAGAAGGAGCTGTCGAAGTCATGAGTGAGACACCTGCAGGTGGTTGGATCGTGGTGGCGTGGGCGCCTGACGTCTTCGGTGCGGTCGCGCTGGACTGGGCGCTCGCCGACGCCGAGCGCCGTGACCGGGGCGTGGTGATCGTGAACGCCTCCCGGGGCGACGCGCTGGTCGACGACCGCTACGCCCTCGACGACCAGCTCGGCGAGCTCGAGCGCAGGCTCGTCGAGTCCGGCCGGCCGCACGAGGTGCGGCAGTCGATCGACCCGGACGTCGCCGGTGCTGTCCTCGAGGCGGCCGAGCAGGTCGACGCCAGGCTCGTCGTGGTCGGACTGCGGCGGCGTACGCCGGTCGGCAAGCTGCTGATGGGCAGCGTCGCGCAGCGGATCCTGCTCGGCGCTTCCTGTCCGGTCCTGGCGGTCAAGCCGGGATCGGTTCCCGACTGACCGAGACGGTCCGGGACGAGGGTCCGGCGCGAGGGTTCGGTGTCCGGGGCGTGTGCGCGTCATACTTCACGGTGATGAGCACTGCCACCGAACCCTCCGCCGAGACCGCTCCGACCGACCTGCCGCTGGTGTCGGTCGCGATGGTGACCCTCGGGTGCACCCGCAACGAGGTGGACTCCGAGGAGCTCGCCGGCCGGCTGACCGCCGGAGGCTTCCGGCTGGTCGCCGACCCCGACGAGGCCGACACCGTGGTGGTCAACACCTGCGGCTTCGTCGAGCAGGCGAAGAAGGACTCGGTCGACACGCTGCTCGAGGCCGCCGACCTCAAGGAGACGGGCAAGGCGCAGGCCGTCGTCGCGGTCGGCTGCATGGCCGAGCGCTACGGCAAGGACCTGGCTGCCGAGCTCCCCGAGGCCGACGCGGTGCTCGGGTTCGACGACTACCCCGACATCGCTGCCAAGCTGCGCTCCATCCTCAGCGGCGAGACCCACCACCCGCACACGCCTCAGGACCGGCGTCTGCTGCTCCCGATCTCCCCGGTCGAGCGCGACGCCTCGGCCATCTCGGTCCCCGGCATGGCCGCGGTCGACCAGGTGCCGGGTTTCGCGGGACGCACCCGGCTCGACGACGCCCCGTGGGCGCCGCTGAAGCTGGCGTCGGGCTGTGACCGTCGGTGCACCTTCTGCGCGATCCCGCAGTTCCGCGGCTCGTTCGTGTCGCGCCGCCCCTCCGACGTGCTCCACGAGGGCCAGTGGCTGGCCCAGCAGGGCGTCAAGGAGCTCTTCCTGGTCTCGGAGAACTCCACCTCCTACGGCAAGGACCTCGGCGACCTCCGGCTGCTCGAGACCCTCCTGCCCGAGCTCGGGGCCATCGATGGCATCGAGCGCGTCCGCGTCTCCTACCTGCAGCCCGCCGAGACCCGTCCCGACCTGCTGAAGGTCATCGCCACCACGCCGGGCGTGGCGCCCTACTTCGACCTGAGCTTCCAGCACGCCTCCAACGCCGTCCTGCGGCGGATGAAGCGGTTCGGCGACCCGGAGAGCTTCCTGGGCCTGCTCGAGCAGATCCGCGGCTACGCCCCCGAGGCCGGGGTGCGGTCCAACGTGATCGTCGGCTTCCCCGGCGAGACCGAGGAGGACCTCGAGATCCTCACCGACTTCCTGGTCGCTGCGCGGATGGACGTCACCGGCGTCTTCGGCTACTCCGACGAGGAGGGCACCGAGGCCGCCGGCTTCGACGACTCGCTCAAGCTGGACGCCGACGAGATCCGGGCCCGCGTCGAGCACGTCAACGAGCTCGTCGAGGAGCTCACCGCCCAGCGCGCCGAGGAGCGGATCGGCGAGCAAGTCGTCGTGCTCGTCGAGGAGGTCGAAGACGGCGAGATCCTCGGCCGGGCCCTTCATCAGGGCCCCGAGGTCGACGGGATGACCTCGCTCGAAGGCGCAGTCGAGAACGTACGTCCGGGCGATCTCGTGTCCGCGACCGTCATCGCCTCCGAAGGCGTTGACCTCGTCGCGTCGGTGAACGGTTAGGGTGCAGCCCGTGAACGATGACGCCACTGCCGTGAAGACGAGCAACTGGAACGTACCCAACGCGCTGACCACGCTGCGGATCCTCGCGGTGCCGTTCTTCGCGTGGGCGCTGCTCGCCGACGGCGGCGACAACCCGACCCTGCGCTGGGTCGCGTTCGTCATCTTCGTGCTCGCGATGATCACCGACAAGATCGACGGCGACCTGGCGCGCAAGCACAACCTGATCACCGACTTCGGCAAGATCGCCGACCCGATCGCCGACAAGGCGGTCACCGGGATGGCCCTTATCGGGCTCTCGATCGTCGGCGACGTGTGGTGGTGGGTGACGATCATCGTGCTGCTGCGCGAGTGGAGCGTCACGCTGCTGCGGCTCTCGGTCCTGAAGAAGATCGTGATCCCGGCCGACGAGCTCGGCAAGATCAAGACCACCGTGCAGGCGGTCGCCCTCGGCGGCCTGCTGCTGCCGCTCCCGCACGGCTCGGCGCACGGCGGCGCGTTCGGCGACGCCCTGGTCTGGGAGATCCTCTTCTACGCCTTCCAGGTCTGCCTCGCGGTCGCGGTCGCGCTGACCATGTGGTCCGGCGCCCAGTTCTTCCACGGGGTGTGGAAGCAGCGCGCCTCGCTCCGCTCCTGATCGCCTCCGCGGCCGCACAGATCGCCGATTTCGGGTAGCTGTAACTCCGTTACCGAACGTTCATCGAAGATCCCCGCAAAGGGCCCGTACGCCGCGTTATGGTCACGTGGTTCGGTCGGTGCTGATTCGGGCAGACCGCCCATCGTCTTCTACCTTCCACGCGGGGAGTCATCCATGTTCTCAGCACGTCAGGTGCTCGGTTCGGTGGTCGGCCTGACGGCCGCCGTGGCAGGCATCGGCGCGGTCGCCATCCCGACCGCCCGAGCCGCCACCGCCGAGGCCGTCGCCATCGCCGACATCCAGGGCAGCGGCACCACCAGCCCGCTCGCCGGCAAGACCGTCACCACCAAGGGCATCGTCACCGCCGCCTACCCCTCGGGCGGGTTCTTCGGCTTCTACCTCCAGACGCCCGGCACCGGCGGAGCGCTCGACCTCGGCTCCCACGGCGCCTCCGACGCGGTCTTCGTCTACCAGCCCCGCTCGGCGGGTCCCGTCACCGTCGCTCCGGGTGATGCGGTCACGGTGACCGGTCAGGTGACCGAGTACGCCGGCATGACTCAGGTGTCGGTGCCCACCGCCGCCGGAATCGTCACCGACGGGACCGGCTCGATCGAGCCGGTCGTCTCGCAGTGGCCGGCGACCGACGCGCAGCGGGAGTCGCTGGAGGGGATGCTCTTCGCCCCGCAGGGCGAGATCACCGTGAGCAACACCTACGGTGTGGAGAACTTCGGTGAGCTGGGCCTCGCCCAGGGCGACCGCCCGCTGCTCCAGCCGACCGAGGTCGCCCGTCCCGGGTCGGCCGAGGCCGCGGCCGTCGAGGCCGACAACGCCGCTCGCGGGATCGTGCTCGACGACGGCTCCTCGACCACGCTGCGGCCGCCGACGAGCCGTACGATCCCGTACGTCTCCAACACTGCACCCGTCGTGGTCGGCGCCTCCGTCGACTTCCGCGGGCCGGTGATCCTCGCCGAGGGCGGTTCGCCCTCGGCGCCGACCTATCGGTTCCAGCCCACCCAGGTGGCCACCGCCGACCCGGCGTCGTGGCCGGCCGACTTCGGCGACGTACGCAGCGAGGCTCCGGACGAGGACAAGATCGGCCGCGCCGACGTGAAGATCGCCTCGTTCAACGTCCTCAACTACTTCACCACCCTGGGTGACGCCGACGACGACAACGTCGGCGACGGTGGCTGCACCGCCTACAAGGACCGTTCCAGCGACGGCAACAACGTCAGCGGCGGCTGTGATCAGCGGGGCGCCTGGGACCCGGCCGACTTCGACCGCCAGCAGTCGAAGATCGTCTCCGCGATCAACGCGCTCGACGCCGACGTCGTCGGCCTGATGGAGATCGAGAACTCCGCTCGCCTGGGCGAGGCTCCCGACGAGGCGACCGGCTCGCTGGTCGCAGCGCTCAACGCCGCAGCCGGCCGCGAGGTCTGGACGGCCAACCCGTCCTCGGCCGAGCTGCCCGACGCGTCCGGCTCGGATGTGATCACCAACGCGATCATCTACAAGCGCTCAGCCGTACGCCGCATCGGTGATGCTCGCGCGCTCGGTGACCAGAGCGGCGACGACCAGGCCTTCGGCAACGCTCGCGAGCCGATCGGTCAGGTCTTCAAGCCTGTCGTCGGCGGGGCTCCCTTCTTCTTCGTGGTCAACCACTTCAAGTCCAAGGGGTCGCCCGGCCCGTGGCCCGGCGACGGTGACACCGGTGACGGCCAGGGCGCCTCCAACGAGTCGCGGATCCGCCAGGCGACCGCGCTGGTCTCCTGGGTCTCCTCGATCCGCTCCCAGACCGGCGTCGCCGACGTCGCGCTCGCCGGCGACTTCAACGCCTACACCCAGGAGGACCCGATGCAGGTCCTCTACGAGGCCGGCTACGCCGACTCCGAGACGCTCAGCGGCAACGAGGAGTACAGCTACTCCTTCTCCGGCCTGGCCGGCTCGCTCGACCACGTGCTGCTCAACCGGCACGCCCAGCGCCGCTTCACCGGCTCCGACATCTGGAAGATCAACTCGGGTGAGTCCTTGCTGTTCGAGTACAGCCGCTACAACTACACCGGCGTAGACCTGCACACCGACTCGCCGTTCCGCTCCTCCGACCACGACCCGGTTGTCGTCGGGCTGAAGCGCAACGGGGGACGCTGACCCCCGCCGAGTCGGCGCAAACTGACCAAGAAGTCCGTCGAGTCGGCTCGTCATGACGAGCCGACTCGACGGATTTGGGGTCAGGACGAGCCGACTTGGCCAGGCTGGTCGGCTACGTTCCTTCTATGGCAAATGTCGATGATCTCCATGCCGCTCTGCGGGATGCTTCCGCGACGCTGGCGACCGCTGAGTCGTTGACCGCCGGCCGCCTGGCCGCGATGCTCACCGACCCACCGGGAGCGTCCAAGACGTATCGCGGCGGGTTCGTGACGTACGCGACCGAGCTCAAGCAGACCCTGCTGGGTGTCCCCGTCTCGGTGGTCGAGACAGTCGGGGTGGTCTCGGCCGAGTGCGCCGCGGCGATGGCCGTCGGGGCGCGCGAGCAGGCGGGGGCGACGTACGGTCTCGCGACCACGGGTGTGGCCGGGCCTGAGGAGCAGGAGGGGAAGCCCGTCGGGACGGTCTATCTCGGCGTTTCCGGTCCGCACGGTGAAACAACGAAGCTACTTGGGCTGTCGGGCTCGCGCATGGAGATCCAGCGTGATACGTGTTTGTTCGCTGTTGATGAACTACTCCGACTACTTCGGCGGGAACATCGAGGGGTCAGGTAGCGTTGGACAAGGACGTCACCCAGATGTCGGTGACTTGTGAACTGTAGGAGGCTGACCGCAATGGTGCTCTTCCGTCGACTGCTCGGCGAGGTGCTTCGTGCCCAGCGGCTCGAGCGCGGGATGACCCTGCGTGAGGTCTCCGCGGAGGCCCGAGTGAGCCTCGGCTACATCTCCGAGGTCGAGCGTGGCCAGAAGGAAGCCTCCTCCGAGCTCCTCGCCTCGCTCTGCAGCGCCCTGGACGTGGCTCTCTCCGATGTGCTGCGCGACGTCTCCGACGCGGTCGCGATCGAAGAGGCCACCATCCTGCGGATGCCGGTCCGCGCCGCAGCCGACGCTGCCGCAGCCTGATCCTCCCCAATCTGGGGGAGATTGTTTCTCACCTGTCTCAAGACGGACGTTTCCGTCTCCTTGCCTGATGTGAGCCCACGACGGGCCGCAGGTTCATGGGGAGATGGTGTCATGCACATGGCTGTCGAGAACGAGCTTCCAGACATGGCGGTTCCGGTGCCGCGGAAAGACCCCGCGCTGCTCGAGGCCGAGCTCTTCGGGCTGGAGGAGACCCTGAACATCCTCCGCGACGAGTTCACCTCGGTCGCTCCCAGCGAGCGTGTGCACGTCGTTCGTCACATGCGAGACACGCGGGTGCGGATCGCACGGATCCGGATGCAGCTGCTGCACGGCTACTAGGCCGTACGCTAGGACTGGCACCTCGTGCAGTGGTAAGCCGGTCGCTCCTTGCCGGGCGGGCCGACCTTGGCGACGGTCACGGCGCCACCGCAGCGCCGGCACGCCCGGCGACCGTAGACCCACATCTGCCGGGAGCGAGACCACTCGGCCTGCATCAGGTCGCGGGTGCGCTGGAGGATGCGGGGGAGTCGGTCGCCGGTCTCCGCGACCGTACGCAGCGGGTTGATCCCGGCGATGAAGCAGGTCTCGGCGGCGTAGATCGTGCCGATCCCGGCCAGGTTGGTCTGGTCGCGCAGCGCGTCGAAGAGGGGCCGCTCGGGCTGCCGGGCGAGGCGTTCGATAGCTGTGTCGGGGTCCCAGTCGTCGGCGAGGATGTCCGGTCCGAGGTGGGCGACCAGTCGCTCCTCCTGGTCGCGCGGGACGAGCTCGACGATGCCGAGCAGGAAGCCGACCGCCTCGGTCTTCTCGGTGCGGAGCGCCACCCGCGCCTGGAAGGCGGGCTTCGGCCAGCGTCGGCCGGCCTCGAGGATCCGCCAGGATCCCTCCATCTTCAGGTGGGTGTGCAGCGTCCACTCCCCGGTGGGATGGCCGATCCGGGTGAGCAGGTGCTTGCCACGCGACACCGTCCCGCGGACGGTTCCGCCGGCCAGGTCGACCGTGGCCAGCTGCGGGACCCGGAAGTCCGTACGCGTGAGCACCTGCCCGGTCAGCCCCTTGTCGAGCCGTCGGGCGGTCCGGAGCACCGCGTCACCTTCGGGCACGGTCTCACCTGCTCGGTGAGGTCAGGCGGAGGCCGCGCGGGGTGGCGATGAAGCCGGCGTACTGAAGTGCCTGCCGCAGCGGGGTGTCGCCGGAGCCGAGCAGCGGGGCGCCGTCGGCCTTCTCGACCGTGAGCCGTCCCAGCGCCCCTCGCCGCACGGCGCCGGCGAGCGCCTCGGCACCGGGCTCGAGGAGGTTGGGGTCATCGGACCACGTCAGCAGGGTGCGGCCGCCGCGTTCGACGTACATCGCCAGCTCGCCGTCGACCAGCACCACGATCGCACCGGCCTTGCGGCCGGGCCGGTGGCCTGCGGTGTCGGTGGAACCTGTCGAGACCGGCCACGGGAGCGCCGCGCCATAGGGGTTCGCCGGGTCGGTCGCGGCGAGTGCAAGGGCGACCGGCTTGTCGCTGGACTCCACCCGGGAGAACGTACGCAGCCGGTCGACCGATCCCGCGGTGCCGAACTGGGCCGCGCCCAGGCCCTCGACGAAGTAGCCGCGCCTGGCTCTTCCTGACTCCTCGAAGGCGCTGAGCACCTTGTAGACGGCAGCAAAACCTCCCGGCGTGCGCTCGGACTGCACCGCGCCGCGGGTGACTACACCGTGGCGGTCCAGCAGTCGTTCGGCCGCGGCGTGGGCGCGCTTGGTCGGGTCGGGGTCGGGCTCGGGCAGGATCGTCCAGCGCCCCGCCGTCTCCGGGAGTCCGGCCCGCGCAGGCATCCGGGCGTTGCCGGTGTAGCGACCGCCGCGAGCGCGCGGCGGTGGCCGCCGGGAGCGGTGCGACGGCGTGCCCGAACGGGTCAGCGCCCGCAACGGCAGTAGGGTGTCGTTGCTGACCCGCCCTGCCCAGACCAGCTCCCAGAGAGCAGCGCTCAGGTCGGCGTCGCTCGTGGTCTCCTCGCTGTCGGCCGCCAGGGTCCGGGCGAGCTGGTGGAAGAACCAGGCGCCGCCTGGCTCCAGGGCCTCGAGGAGTCGCTCGGCGAGCGGTCCCGGCGACATCTCAGTGGGCGGCGGCAGGGTCAGCTCGGCGGTGTCGGCCGGGTGCAGCGAGACCCAGCCGTCGGTGCCGGGCAGGGTGCCGTGGCCGGCCCAGAGCACCTCGCCGCCGGAGGTCAGCTCGTCGAGGAGGGCCGGCTCGTAGTCGATCACCCGGGCCGGCAGGATCAGGCTCTCCAGCGCACTGGCCGGGACCGGGCAGCCGGCCAGCTGGTCGACCACGCTCAGCACTCCGTCGACCCCGCGCAGCGCGCCCTTGCGTACGGACGCCTTCTGCCACGCCGGGAGGAACCTGCCCAGCGCCGCCGGCTCGACGGGCTCGACCTCCTTACGCAGCCGCGCGAGCGAGCGTCGGCGCAGCATCCGGAGCACATCGGCGTCACACCACTCCAGCCCGCTCCCGCCGGGCCGGAACTCCCCGTCGAGCACCCGCCCGCGGGCCGAGAGCCGTGCCAGGGCGTGCCGGACGACCGCCTCACCCAGCCCCAGCCGCGCCGCCACGTCGGCGGCCGTGAACGGCCCGTGCGATCGTGCGTACCGCGAGACCAGGTCGCCGACCGGATCCTCGACCGGCTCGGTGAACGCCGACGGTACGCCCGGAGGAACCGCCACCCCCAGCCCGTCCCTCAGCCGAGCCACATCCTCGACCACCGCCCACCGAGCCTCCCCGACAAACCGCACCTCGACGACCCGCCGAGCGGTGGCCAGACCCTCCAACATCGCCGAGACGTCACGTACGTCGGCCGAGACGTCACTGCGGTCGGGCGAGACGTCGCTGCGGTCGGCCGAGACGTCACTCCGGTCGATCGAGACGTCGCTGCGGTCGGTCGAAGCGTCACTGGCGCTGGCGGAGAGGTCATTCGGTGACGCTTCGGCCGACGTACGTGACGCTTCGGCCGACGTACGTGACGCTTCGGCCGACGTACGTGACGCTTCGGCCGACGCGCGTGACGTCTCGGCCGACGCGCGTGACGCTTCGGCCGACGCGCGTGACGTCTCGGCCGACGTAGGTGACGCTTCGGCAGGGGTGGTGCGGGCGGTGATCTCCTCGAGGGCCAGGGGGCCGATGGTGCGGATGAGGTCGGTGATGCCTTCAGCGCCGCGGGCGCGACGGCCGGGGGCGAGGCGCTGGAGCTCGGACTCGACCTCGGCGAGGATCTCGGGGTCGAGGAGCTCGCGGAGCTCGGCGCGGCCGAGCAGCTCGGCGAGGAGGCCCTGGTCGAGGGTGAGGGCGGCGGCGCGGCGTTCGGCCAGCGGTGAGTCGCCCTCGTAGAGGAACTGGGCGACGTAGCCGAAGAGGAGTGACTGGGCGTAGGGAGAGGGGCTCGGGGTGGCGACGTCGACGATCGAGATCTCGCGGCGCTCGATGCGCCGGAGGAGACCGGCCAGGGAGGGGAGGTCGTAGACGTCGCGGAGGCACTCGCGTACGGCCTCGAGGATGATCGGGAAGCTCGGGTACTGGGAGGCGACCTCGAGCAGCGCGGCCGAGCGCTGGCGCTGCTGCCACAGCGGCGAGCGGCGGCCGGGGTCGCGGCGAGGGAGGAGCAGGGCTCGCGCGGCGCACTCCCGGAACCGGCTGGCGAACAGCGCCGATCCGCCGACCTCGGTGGTGACCAGGTCCTCGATCTCGTCGGGCTCGAAGACGATGAGCTCGCCGGTCGGAGCCTCCGCGTCGGTGTCGGGGAGCCGGATCACGATGCCGTCGTCGCTGTCGATCGCCTGCCCGTCGACGCCGTAGCGCTCCCGGATCCGGGCGTTGATCGCCAGCGCCCACGGGGCGTGGACGGGGCGGCCGTAGGGGGAGTGGACCACCAGTCGCCAGTCGCCCAGCTCGTCGCGGAAGCGCTCGACGACGATGTTGGTGTCGGAGGGGAGGATGTTGGTGGCCTCGGCCTGTTCGTGCAGGTAGGTGACCAGGTTGGCGGCCGCGTAGGCGTCCAGGCCGTCCTCCTGGGCTCGCGCCTCCGCCTTCTTCGCCGGCAGCGCGCCGAGCTCGCGGGTGTATGCACCCACGGCCTCACCCAGCTCGGCCGGCCGGCCGAGCGAGTCGCCCTTCCAGAACGGCAGTCGCCCGGGAATCCCGGGAGCCGGGGTCACCAGCACCCGGTCGTGGGTGATGTCCTCGATCCGCCAGCTCGTCGCGCCGAGCGCGAAGACATCGCCGACCCGGGACTCGTAGACCATCTCCTCGTCGAGCTCGCCGACCCGTCTGCCGACGCCTTCGCCGACGAGGTAGACCCCGAAGAGACCGCGGTCGGGGATGGTGCCGCCGCTGGTGACGGCCAGCCGCTGCGCTCCCGGCCGCCCGGTCACGGTCCCGGCAACCCGGTCCCACACGATGCGCGGGCGCAGCTCGGCGAACTCCTCGCTCGGATAGCGCCCGGCCAGCAGGTCGAGGGTGGCGTCGTAGGCGGAGCGGGGGAGGGTCGCGTACGACGCCGTCCTCCTGGCCAGCGTGAACAGCTCGTCGACGTCCCAGGTGTCCAGCGCGGTCGCGGCGACGACCTGTTGGGCGAGCACGTCGAGCGGGTTGGCCGGGAGACTCATCGACTCGATCAGGCCCTGCCGCATCCGCTGCACGCTGACCGCAGTCTGGGCCAGGTCTCCGCGATGCTTCGGGAACAGCACCCCGCGGGACACCTCGCCGACCTGGTGGCCGGCACGCCCGACGCGCTGGAGAGCGGAGGCGACGCTGGGCGGTGACTCGATCTGGACGACGAGGTCGACCGCACCCATGTCGATGCCGAGCTCGAGGCTTGAAGTTGCGACCACCGCCGGCAGCCGGCCGGACTTGAGGTCGTCCTCGATCAGGGCGCGCTGCTCCTTGGACACGCTGCCGTGGTGAGCCTTGGCGATCACCTGAGCCGCGCCGTGCGACTGCCCCGACTGCGCCATCACCTGGGCGGGTGGCCCGCCGCTGGTCGAGCCGCCGGAGCCGCTAGGCGGAGGCGTGTCGAGACCAACACGGTCGCCTTCCGTGTTGGTCTCGACACGCTCGCTGGCGCTCACGGCTCGACCAGCGGATGGAGCGGGTGTCTGCCAGAGGCGGTCCGTTGCGATCTCGTTGAGTCGCGCGGTCAGCCGCTCCGCGATCCGGCGGGAGTTGGCGAAGACGATGGTGGAGCGATGGGCGGTGACCAGGTCGGCGACGTGCTCCTCGACGTGAGGCCAGATCGAGGAGGCCCGCTGGGGGTCCTCGTCCTCCTCCTCGCCGTAGGCGCTCGGCGCGGTCATGTCCTCGACAGGAACCACGACGCTCAGATCCCATCGTTTCTCCGCCGGTGGCGCGACGATCTCCACGGGCTGGGCGCCGCCGAGATAACGAGCGACTTCCTCCAAAGGCCGCACGGTCGCGGAGAGCCCGATCCGCTGGGCAGGCTTCTCCAGGAGCGCGTCGAGACGCTCCAGGGTCAGCGCCAGGTGGGCGCCACGCTTGGTCGCCGCCACGGCGTGGACCTCGTCGACGATCACGGTCTCGACGCTGCGCAGCGTCTCCCGGGCCTGGCTGGTGAGCATCAGGAACAGCGACTCGGGCGTGGTGATCAGGATGTCCGGGGGAGCGGTGGTCAGCTTGCGCCGGTCGGCCGCGGTCGTGTCGCCGGACCGCACCCCGACCCGCACCTCGGGCGCGTCCACGCCGAGTCGCTCGGCGGTCTGCCGGATCCCGACCAGCGGGCTGCGCAGGTTGCGCTCCACGTCCACGCCGAGCGCCTTGAGCGGGGAGATGTAGAGCACCCGGCACCGCTGCTTCTTCTCCGGCACGGGCTCGCTCAGCAGCTTGTCGATCGACCACAGGAACGCGCTCAGCGTCTTGCCCGACCCGGTGGGTGCGACCACCAGCGCGTTGCGCCCCGCCCCGATCGCCTCCCAGGCACCGGCCTGAGCCGCGGTCGGCGCCGCGAAGGCAGCCGCGAACCACGTACGTGTCGGGTCGCTGAACCGCGCCAGCGCCTGGGACGTGTCCCTCATGGGGACAAACCTAGTCGCGACCACCGACACTCAGCGGCACACTGGCCTCATGCACCTCGTCGTCCTCTTCGGCCCGCAGGCGGTCGGCAAGATGAGCGTCGGCCGGGAGATCGCATCCCGGACGACGTACCGGCTCCTGCACAACCACGCCACGATCGAGCCGCTGCTGGAGGTCTTCGACTGGGGCACCACGCCGTTCGCAACGCTGAAGAGGGAGTTCCGCAGGCGAGTGATCGAGGAGGCGGTGGCGTACGACCTTCCGGGGCTGATCCTGACCTACGCCTGGGCGCTGGACATTCCCGCAGATACGGCGGAGGTCGAGTGGATGATCGCGCCCGCCGTCGAGGCGGGCGTGCGGATCGACTTCGTCGAGCTGTACGCCGACGTGGCGATCCGGCTCGCCCGCGAGGGCACGCCCGAACGGCTGGCCGCGAAGCCGTCAAAGCGCGACGCCGAATGGGCACGCAGGGACGTCATCAGCTCGAACGAGCGCTGGGAGCTCTCGACAGGCCCCGAGGTGCCGTTCCCGCTCGACTTCCCGCACGTCGTCATCGACAACACCGAGCTGTCCGCTGCCGAGGTGGCCGAGAAGATCATCGCGCGCCTGGGGCTGCCGGGCTGAATGTCCCCCACCGTCGACCGGGATGTGGTCCAATCCCGCTGTGGACCTCGCGCTCGACCTGACGGACCGATCGGTCAGATCAGCATCGCTCCACCAGGCCCTGCGTGACGCGCTCGGCGACGGCAGGCTGAAGGCGGGTGATCGGTTGCCCCCGAGCCGGGCGCTGGCCAAGGACCTCGGCATCTCCCGGAACACGGTCGCCACGGTCTACGAGCGGCTGGTCGCAGAGGGGTTCCTGGAGTCGCGCGTCGGCGCGGGGACGTACGTCGCCGAGACCACGCGCCACCGAAGAGACAGCGCCCCCGGGTCGCTGACCCCGCGTCCGGGCTGGCGCTGGGCGCCGCGGCCGACGAGCGCGGAGGCGGCGGTGCCGGCGTACGACCTGCGGGTGGGGATCCCCGACGCCGAGCTCTTCCCGTTCGAGACCTGGCGACGGATCCTTGCGGCCGAGTCGAGGCTGCGCGGCCACAACCCCGGCACGTACGCCTCGCCGGCCGGTCTGCCCAGGCTGCGCGAGGCGCTGGCGCACACGGTCGCCTACCACCGTGGGGTGCGAGCCGACCCGGGGCAGATCGTGGTCACCAGCGGCACCCAGCAGGCGCTCGACCTCGTCGCCCGGGTGCTGCTGGAGCCGGGTGACGTCGTCGCCGTCGAGGACCCCGGCTACCCGTCCGCGCTCGACCTCTTCGCCTCCCACGGCGCCCGGGTCGTGCCGGTCCCGGTCGACGAGGAAGGGCTGGTCGTCGAGGAGATCCCGGAGCAGGCCCGGCTCGTCTACACGACCCCGAGCCACCAGTTCCCGCTCGGCGTACGCCTCTCCCTCCCACGCCGCCGAGCCCTGCTCGCCTTCGCGAACACGCACGACGCGGGGATCGTGGAGGACGACTACGACAGCGAGTTCCGCTTCACCGAACGCCCCCTCGAACCGCTGCACGCCCTCGACGACCAGGGTCGAGTGATCTATGTCGGCACCTTCTCCAAGTCGCTGCTGCCGAGCCTGCGTACCGGCTATCTCGTCGCCCCGGGATCCCTCGTCGACAGCGTCCTGGCAGCCAAGCAGCTCACCGACGGCTTCGGCCCCGTCCAGCCCCAGGCCGCCCTGGCCCGCTTCCTGGAGGAGGGCCTCCACGCCCGTCACGTGCGCAAAGCCTCCAAGACGTACGCCGAGCGCCGCTCGCTCCTCCTCGAGACCCTCTCCACGTGGCCGGTCGAGGTGCTCCCGTCTGCTGCCGGACTGCATCTGTCCGCCTACGCGGAGCTCCCCGCAGACCTGCCCGAGCGTGCCGCGGCCGAGGGGCTGGCGCTGGATACGATCGCCGCGCATCGGCTGCTCCCTGGCCGCGACGGACTCTTCCTAGGCTACGGAGCCGTCCGCACAGAGAGCCTCCCGCGCGGGCTCGACCTCCTGGCCGACCTCGCGGGCTGGGCGTGACCGGACTCGACGTGACGTGGCCAGCGACCAGGCCAGGCCGGCGCCGCCACAGATCAGCGGGCCGAGCAGGTGCGCACCGGTGAGACCCAGCAGGAGCAGCGCCGCGACCAGCGAGCAGACCGCGGCCCACCACGACCGCGTACTCCGCGGCAGCAGCCGCAGCGCGGCCGCCGCGCCCACCACGTAGAGCAGCGAGAACGTCCCCGACGCCATCAGCAGCGCCGCGTCCGTCGAGGAACCCGCGACCCAGGTCACCGCGAGAGTGCCGAGCGCGACGGCACAGATCGCGAGCAGGGAGCGACGGGGGATCTCGGACGCCGGCGCGGCGAGGACGCGCGGAAGCCCGCCCTCACGGGCCAGCGATGCCCCGAGCCGCGAGCCGCCGGCGAAGTAGGCGTTGATCGCGCCGACGGTCAGCAGCACGGCGACCACGGCCGTGGCCGGCCGCGCGGGCCCGCCGAAACCGAGCACCAGCAGGTCCGCGAGCGGCGCGGCACCGGAGGTGGATCCGAGCGAGGCGACGGTGGCGAACGCGATCCCGAGGTAGAGCACCGTCACGACTCCGAGCGCCAGGAACGTCGCCCGACGGATGTCGCGCGCCGGGTCGCGATAGTCGGCCGAGATCGAGGAGAGGATCTCCCACCCAGCGAACGCCCACACCAGCATCGCCGCCGCGGTGCCGACCGAACCCCACCCGTGCGGCGCGAACGGCGTCAGCCGCGCCAGCTCGACGTGCGGCAGCGCCACCACGACCGCCACCGCGAGCAGCACCGCGATCGCTCCGGCGATCCCCAGCTGCACACCCCCGGAGACCTTGATCCCGAACCAGTTCATCACGGTGACCAGCACGATGATCCCCGCGGTCGCTGCCAGCGACATGCCCCGGCCCCCGCCGAAGGCGTCGGCGACGTACGCTCCACCGAATCCCGCCGCGACCGGCGCCCCCACGCCGATCGTCAGGTAGAACGCCCAGCCGACCATCGTCGCGATGTGCTTGTTGAACGCGAGCCGCGCGTACGTCGCCACCCCACCGCCGTCGGGATGCCGCGCCCCCAGCGCGGCGAAGGTCGCTGCCAGCGGCACGGAGAGCACGATCAGCGCGAGCCAGGCCACGAGCGAGGCCGGTCCGGCCTCGCTCGCCGCGAGGGCGGGCAGGGAGATGACACCGGTGCCGAGCACCGCACCGAGAGTGAGGGCCGCGCCCTGGGGCACGGAGAGTCCGTCGTTGTTCACGAGCGTGACGCTAGTGAGCGCAGAGCCCTCCGCGCCCGGCCAATCAGGCCCTCGTCTCCTGGGCCAATCCCGTCAGCGGGCCACGCGCCTAACGTACGTTGCGCCGCACCCGCTCCTCATAGGCCGCCCGGGCCGCCGGGTCGACGCCTGCGAGCAGCTGGGAGGCGTTGGTGGCTCGGTCGACGAAGTCCTGGACGCTGCGTGGCATCGCCTGGGTGATCTTGGTCAGGGCCTGGGCCCAGTTGGGCACCCAGACCTCGGGGCGCGGCTCGCGGATGACCGATTCGATCGCCTCCGCGACATCCTCGGCGGTGACCGGCTTCATCCCCTTCGCAGCCGGCACACCGTCGGAGAGCTCGGTCTGCACCACCGCCGGCAGGATGAGGGACACGTCGACCCCGGACGGTGCCAGCTCCATCCGCAGCGCCTCGGAGAAGCCGACTACAGCGAACTTTGACGCCGAGTAGGTGGCCGCGTCCGGGACCGGCACCCGGCCGACGGCCGAGGCGACGTTGACGATGTGTCCCTGACCGCGGTCGACCATGGCCGGCGCGACCGCCTTGATCCCGTTGATCGGGCCGTGCACGTTGACCTCGAAGATCGCCCGGGTGAGCGCGTCGTCCTCCTTCAGCACCGAACCGAGCGGCATGATCCCGGCGTTGTTGACCAGGACGTCCCACGGTCCCAGTTCCGCTACCGACTCGAGGAAAGCCCGCCAGGACGCAGGGTCGGTGACGTCGAGATGTGCGGCCATCACCCGCGGCCCGAGCCCGGCCGTGAACTCGGCGGCCAGGTCCGGGTCCAGGTCGCCCACGGCCACCGAAGCGCCGGCCCGGGCCAGCCGCTCGACCGTGGCGCGACCGATGCCGCGGGCGCCTCCGGTGACGATGACTGCGGTTCCCTCGATCTGGCGTGTCATGACTCTCCTTCGATGGTGCGGACCAGGCTGCGTACGGCTTTTCTGTCGGTCTTGCCGACGCTGGTGACGGGGACGGCGTCGAGGATGAGCACCTCGCGGGGGTACTTGTGCGGCGCGAGGCGGGTCTTGGCGAACGCGATCAGCTCCTCGGGGGTGGCACGTGCGCCGGGATGGAGTGCGACCGCCGCGACCACCTCCTCGCCACGCTGCTCGTCGGGGCGACCGACGACCGCGGCGGCGGTGACGGCCTCGTGAGCGAGGAGGGCGTCCTCGACGTCACGCGGGAAGACGTTGAACCCGCCGCGGATGATCAGGTCCTTGATCCGGTCGTCGACGTAGAGGTAGCCGTCCGCGTCGAAGTGGCCGATGTCGCCGGTGTGCAGCCAGCCGTCGACGAGGGTGGCGGCGGTCTGCTCGGCGTCGTTCCAGTAGCCCTGCATCACCCCGGGGCCACGCACCCAGATCTCGCCCTCCTCGCCCGTCGGGACCGGCTCACCAGACGGCCCGGCGACGATCACCTCGGCGTGCGAGAGCGGCTTGCCGACGCTGCCGGGCCGGGACTCCTCGATGGTCGAGGCGGCGATCACGGCGCTCGACTCGGTGCAGCCGTAGCCCTCCAGGATGGTCACGCCGAAGGCTTCCTCGGCCTTCTCCCGCAGCGCCGGTAGCAACGGTGCGCCGCCGCTGCCGAAGGAGCGCAGCGCGCTCAGGTCGTAGTCCTGATAGGGCTGGTCGAGCAGCATCTGCAGCATCGAGGGCACCACCGTGCTCGACTCCACCTGGTGCTCCTGGGCGAGCTCGAGCCATCCCTTGGCGTCGAACCACCGCTGCAGGATGGAGCTCTGCGGCCGCGAGGAGTGCATGCCGCTGATGACCACGATCAGGCCGTACGCATGCGAGAGCGGCAGCGGCAGCAGCCACCGTGTCGTGCCCTGGCTCTCCCCGACCCGGTGGAGCGCGTGCCCGGACTCCCACAGCCCGCGGTGGCTGAGCATCACGCCCTTGGCCCGCCCGGTGGTGCCACCGGTGTAGAGCAGCGCCGCCAGGTCGTCGTCGCCGCGAGGCACGATGTCGATCGGGTCGGCGCTCTCCAAGCTCTCGTACGCCACCAGCCTCGCCCCGCTGGTCGAGCCGCCGGAGCCGCTAGGCGGAGGCGTGTCGAGACCAACACGGTCCCCGCCAGCGACGATGACGGTGAGGTCGAGGCCCTCTCCGGCAGCCTGGACCAACGGGAGCAGCTCGGGCGTCACGATCGCCGCCTTGGCGCCGGAGTCCTCCAGGATGTGGCGCAGCTCGGGCGGAGTCTGCAGGAAGATCACCGGCGTCACCACCGCGCCGGCGCGCCACAGGGCGCGGTAGCTGACGAAGACCTCCGGGGTGTTCATGGTGAGCACCACGACCCGGTCGCCCGGCTCGATCCCGAGCTCGCGGAGGCCACCGGCGACCCGTGCTGACCGCTCGGCGATCTCGGTCGAGGAGTGCCAGGAGCCCTCGAAGAAGACCGCTGGGTGGTCGCCGTGCCGGGCGTACGACTCCTCGGCCAGGACCGCCAGGTTGTGCTCGCCCGGGCGGGCCGCCTGCCCGCTCATCGCGCGCCCAGCTTCCGCAGCGCCTTGAGCTGACCGTTGCCGAGCTGCACGAACTTCTCGACCGTCTGGCCCTTGAACGGCCCGATCGGACCCATCCGGGAGGCCGCTAGGGTCTGGGCGTCGGTGAACCTCCGGATCCCGTCCGCGCCGTGTCGTCTGCCCAGTCCGCTCGATCCCATGCCGCCCATCCCTGCCTCGATGCTTCCTGCCGCCAGCGCGGCGCCGTCGTTGATGTTCACCGCGCCCGCGCGGATCCGGCGAGCGATCATGTCGGCCTCGCGTACGTTCTTGCTGAACACGCTCGCCGACAGCCCGGCCTCGCCCTGGTTGGCGATCCGGACCGCCTCCTCGTCGCTGTCGGCTCGGTAGAGCGCGACGACCGGGCCGAAGGTCTCACCGAGGCACAGGTCCATCTCGTCGGTGACGCCCTCCAGGACCGTCGGGGCGAACGCGTACGGACCCACCTCGGGGAGCGGGTCGCCACCGGCCAGCACGGTCGCGCCCTTCGCGACCGCGTCGGCGACGTGGGCGGTGACCTTGTCGAGCTGAGCCCGGGAGGCCAGCGACCCGACGTCTGCCGAGTAGTCGAAGGTCTGTCCGACGACCTGGCCCTCCGTCTCGGCGACCAGCGCCTGGCGGAAGGCGTCGTAGACGTCCTCGTGCGCGACCACGCGCTCGATGTGGACGCACATCTGGCCGGTGTTGGCGAAGGCTGCCATCACCGTGCCGCGAGCAGCCTGGGCGAGGTCGGCGTCGCGACGGACGATGAGCGGGTTCTTCCCGCCGAGCTCGAGGGAGGCGCCGATCAGCCGGCCCGCTGCCCGCTGGGCCACGATCCGCCCGGTCGGCGTCGAGCCGGTGAAGGCGATGTAGTCGACGTTGTCGATGACCGCCTCACCAGTGGCCGCACCCGGTCCGGTGACGACCTGCCAGACGTGCTCGGGCAGGCCGGCCTCGGCCATCAGCGCCCGGGCCCACAGCAGCGTCAGCGGCGTCTGCGGGTCGGCCTTGCTGATCACGGTTGCACCGGCGAGCAGGGCCGGGATGACGTCCCCGACGCCGAGATAGAGCGGGTAGTTCCACGGTGAGATGATCCCGACGACCTGCTTCGGCACCCGCACCTCCTTCACGGAGGTGACGCCGGGAATCGCGCCGCGGACCCGCTTGTCGGCCAGGTAGGTCGGACCGCGGCGAGCGTAGTGGCGGGCGATCGTCCCGACCTGCAGGACCTCCTGCCAGGCGTGGAAGCGGGCCTTGCCCATCTCCCACTGGATCAGGTCGAGCACCTCGTCCTGGCGCTCGACCAGCAGGTCGTGGAAACGGAGCATGACCTCGGCGCGGTCCGAGAAGGCGAGCGTGGCCCAGTCGGGCTGTGCCGCGCGCGCCGTGGCGGCGGCGTCGGCGACATCGGCGGGGGTCACCGATGGCACCGGGAGCGTCGGCTGGGCGTCGTACGGCGCGGTCGCGGTCAGCGTGCCGTCACCTCCGGAGACCGCGCAGGCCACCCAGCGGGTCCAGGACGCGAGCCGTACGTCGTCGATCCACCCGGGACGTACGTCTTGGACCTCGGTCGTCTTCGTGGTCATCGATCTCCTCGGATCCGGGTCAGATGGATGGGACTGCCGTCCTTGGGGAACGGCAGCGAGCTGTTGTCCAGGGGTGCGCGATAGCCGGGGGAGACGCTCCACCGGTAGTCGCGCAGGAGCCGGTGCAGGATGGACTTGACCTCCAGGCCGGCGAAGTAGAGCCCGATGCACTTGTGCACCCCGCCGCCGAACGGCTCCCACGCCATCCGGTGGCTCTTGTCCTCACGCCGGTGCGGCGCGAAGCGCTCGGGGTCGAAGACACTCGGGTTGGTCCAGTAGTCCTCCATCATGTGGCTGAACTGGACCCCGACCATCACGCCCGTGTCCTCCGGGATCCGGACGCCGAGGAGGCTGGTCTCCTTGACCGTACGCCGGATCAGCGCCGGCACCGGGGCGCGCAGCCGTAGCGCCTCCTTCATCACCAGATCCAGGCTGGTGAGGCTCTCGAGCTCTGGCATCGTCGGCGCCTCGCCGAGGGCGAGGGACTCCTCGCGACAGCGCTGCTGCCACTGCGGATGCTGGCCGAGGTACTGCAGCATCGTCGAGGTGGTGATGGTCGAGGTGTCGTGCGCGGCCATCATCAGGAAGATCATGTGGTTGACGACGTCCTCGTCGCTGAACCGTTCGCCGTCGTCGGTCTCGATGTGGCACAGCACCGAGAAGATGTCGTCGGTCGCGGTGGCCCGCTTCGCGGGGAGATAGTTGCGCAGGAAGCCCTCCAGCACCTTGCGCCCCCGGAAAGCCCGGCCCCAACGGGTGAACGGAACATCCGCGCGTACGACGCCGGCGGCGGCCTGGACGCACGCGATGAACGCCTGGTTGACCCGGTCCATCTCCGCGCGGCTGGTGTCGTCGGCGCCGCCCATGAAGATGTCGGCCGCGATGTCGAGAGTGAGCTGCTTGAGTCGCGGGTAGGCCCGGAACCGCGCGTCGGAGTCCCAGCCGCGCATGCCCTGCGCGATCGCCGGGTGCATCGCGGTCGTGTAGGCAGCGAGCCGAGGGCGGGTGAAGGCCTCCTGCAGGATGCGGCGATGGGCGTGGTGCTCCTCGAAGTCGAGCAGCATCAGGCCGCGGTCGAAGAACGGACCGACGATCTGCCCCCAGGCCGGCCCGTTGGCGAAGGCCTTGTCCTTGTTGCGCAGCACCGCCTCGCAGGCGTCGGGCCCGAGCGCCACCACACCGGTCTCGCCGGCACGGAAGAAGGGAGAGACCGGTCCGTACGTCTCCCACTGGTGCCGGTAGAAGCCGACCGGGTCGCGGGAGTAGTCGAGCAGGCGGCCGACCCAGGGAAGGCCGTGGTCGCCGGGCGCGAGCGCGGGGATCTCGCGAAGCGTCGCTGGCATGGTGCCCTGATCCATCGTGTCCGACCTCCCGGTCCGAGTGACTCTGCCGAGGGTAGTCAAATGGAACGTGTTCTCGCAGCGGTTCGACGGGCATGGATGCGGCCGTCGGGTTGTTGTGATGTCTGTGGAGAGCTACGAATCAGTGGTGATCGGTGCTGGTCAGGCCGGTTTGTCGGCGTCCTACCACCTCAGCCGTCTGGGCGTACGCCACGTCGTGCTCGACTCCGAGCGGCGCCCCGGTGGCGCCTGGCAGCACCGCTGGGACTCGCTGACCATGCACGACGTGCACGGCGTGGCCGACCTGCCGGACGGGCGGGCGCCGGGGGAGTCCGGGGAGCGGGCCAACGTCGCGGTGCCGGGATGGTTCGGCCTCTACGAATCTCAGCATCGTCTACCCGTGGAACGCCCGGTGAAGGTCACCTCGGTGACCTCGGTCGGCGACCTGCTCGCGGTGCACTCGGCCGACGGGCGGACCTGGTTCACCCGGACGCTGATCAATGCGACCGGGACGTGGACGAGGCCGTTCATCCCGCACTACCCGGGCGCGGAGACGTTCCTAGGCGAACAGGTGCACACCCATGACTACCCCGGTGCGTCACACTTCCGGGGTGCGCGGGTCGCGGTCGTCGGTGGGGGAGCCTCCGCGGTTCAGTTCCTCGGCGAGCTCGCGCCGCTGACCGACGTGCTCTGGGTGACGCGGCGGGAGCCGGTGTGGCGCACCGACTTCGACGTCGAGCGCGGCCGCGAAGCGGTGGCGCTGGTGGCCGAGCGGGTCGAGGCCGGACTGCCGCCGGCGAGCGTCGTCAGCGTCACCGGACTCGCGCTGCGCCCCCAGGAGCAGGAGGCCGCGCGGCTCGGGGTCTACGAGCGCCGGCTGCCGATGTTCACCCGGATCGAGCCGGACGGGCTGCGGTGGGACTCGGGGGCCTTCGAGCGGGTCGACGCGATCTTGTGGGCCACCGGGTTCCGGCCCGCCATCACCCACCTCGCGCCGCTGCATCTGCGCAGCTCGCACGGCGGCATCCCGCTGCTGCGCGGGTCGGCCGACGTGCAGACCGCGGTCACCGCTGCGTACGACTCCCGGGTCCAGCTCGTCGGCTACGGCCCCTCCGCGAGCACCATCGGCGCCAGCCGTGCCGGGCGTGCTGCGGCGCTCGCGGTCAGGCGTCAGCTCGGCCATCCACAGACGGTTGAGCCTCAGAGCGCGCCGAGGTCGGCGGAGAGCCAGTTCTCCGGGGTCAGCCGGATCGTCACCTCGGGCGGGTAGTTCGCCGCCTCTGCCAGGTATGGCCCGACCGCCTCGGGCGGCAGGTATCGCCGTGCCATCGCCTCCATGTCGCCCTCCGCGGCGTCCGCTATCCGTACCGGCCCCTCGACCGATACGTATCGGACCGTCGGGTCCAGGCGCTCCACCATCAGCGTGCATCGTCCTGCGGCTTTGATCAGCTTGGCCTTCAGCGAGTCCTTTCCGGTGACGAACCACGCTTCGCCGCCGGGGGTGTAGTCGTACCAGATCGGCACCGTCAGGGGGCCTCGTCCGTCTTCTCTGCTTACCGAGAGGGCTGCGATCAGGGGCTGGGACAGGAGTTCTTGGCGGTCTGCGAGTGGGATTCCCATGCTTCGACGGTACGTCGCTCCCGGTGGTCGAGCTGGTCGAGACCTCCTGCCCCGCTGGTCGAGACCTTCTGCCCCGCTGGTCGAGCTTGTTCCGTCCCCCCGCTGGTCGAGCCTGTTCCGTCCCCCCGCTGGTCGAGCCGCCGGAGCCGCTAGGCGGAGGCGTGTCGAGACCAACACGGTCACTTTCGTGGTCGAGCTGGTCGAGACCACCCGCCCTCGGTGGTCGAGCTTGTCGAAACCCCTCCCTGCCGGAAGGGTTCTTCTGAGGCCGGCGTGGGCCGCCGACCCGAGTTCTACGGTCTTCTCGACGGGCCCCGGAGTAAAGGACGGCCTTCGGCCGCCGGCTTCGCCGGCCGCTTACGCGGTCCTTGACGCCGGGGCCCGTCGAGAAAATATTTGGCTGGCTATCGGGACGGCGGCCCGGGTGTGGCGCGGAGGGGTTCTTGTTTCGAAACGGTGGAGCTCGTGGGGTGGCAGGGGTGGCCCTCCGGGCCACTTACCATCCACAGGTCTAACGCCGTTCGCTCGCCGCGAAAACATCGTTTGACCTGCACAAATAGGTGTTCAACAAGGCTCGATCAGGGTAGAATCAGAGGCACTACGACACGCCTTTGAAGGGAGGTGGCAAGCGATGAGCGTCGACCACTGGGGCACCAGCCCTGGAGACGTCGTCTTGTCTGCTCTTGCTGCCATCGAGACCTCCCTCGAACAGCTCCTCGCGATGGACCCGACCTACTGGCGGACCAGCCAGAAGAAGGACTTCCTGGTCGGGGTGGAGAAGCTCCAGGCCCAACAAGCGGCGTTGACGCTGCGGGTGCTCGCTGCCTCGGGTGACATTGCCGCAGAGACCGGTGACAAGGACGCCTCCGCGTGGATGCGCGCCGAGCTGCTGGTCGACAAGGGTGCGGCTCGTTCGCAGATCAAGCTCGCCCGTGCTGTGGCGAAGTATGAGTTGGTCGCCGCCGGCCTCGCTGAAGGTGTCGTCACTCAGGACAAGGCCCGGGTGATCACCGAGTCACTCGACAATATCGAGGCCGACCCGGTCACCACCGGCGAGGACCTGGTTCTCGCTGAGAAGCTGTTGATCGACTACGCCACCCAGGCCACCGCCAAAGAACTCCGCAACGCCGGCAAACGGGTTCTGACTGCGATCGACCCCGACCGGTTCGACGAAGCCGAAGCCAAAGCCCTGTTGGCTGAGGAAGAACGTGCCCTGCAGAAGACCGCGCTTCGGGTGTGGGACAACGGCGATGGAACCGTCGGGTTCGACGGTGTGCTGCCGACATCGATCGGGATGAGGTTCAAGAAGCAGGTCGAGGCCTGGGCCCAACCCCGCAAGCAGCAGCTCGTCGCCAAAGGATCACCGCTGCCGCCGTGGGAGCGGATGATGGGCCAGGGGTTCGCGCGGATGATCGAGACCATCGACCCGAATGCGCTGCCCCGCCACGGCGGTGACGCCACGGTCGTGAACGTGGTCATCTCCCTGGAGGAGCTCCGCAAAGAGCTCGGGACCGCGATCTTGGGTTTCGACGAGACCAACGGCACCACCATCACCGCAGCAGAGGCCCGTCGGATGGCGTGCAACGCCACGATCATCCCGTGGGTGTTGGGTGGTGACAGCGAGGTCCTGGACATGGGCCGGGCGAGCAGGGTCTTCGTGCCGATTCAGCGCAAAGCGATGCGGTTGCAGCAGAAGTGCTGTCAGGCCGAGGGGTGTGACATGCCGCCGGAGTGGTGCGATGCCCATCATCTAGAACCATGGGCCGCAGGCGGACGAACCGACCTGAAGGACGGGGTCTTGCTCTGCCCGCACCATCACCGCCTGGCGCACAACCCTGCCTATGTTCATGAACGGTTGCCGGATGGCACCGTCCGATTCACTCGCCGCCCCTAAACCGGCAGAGCGAGACCGACCCACCGCTTGCAGGGAGTGGTCGGCGTCTTCTGAAAACCATTGGTGAACCGACTTGCGCCGCTGATGTACTGATGTGCGACCGTGAGTCTGCCGCGCGACGGAGGTAGTAGCTGTGCCGGGTTACAACGCGCTTGCCGAGGTGTACGAGTGGCTCATTTCGGATGCAAAGCTGGCGCCGGCCGAATTCGCTGCCACGTTCGATGACGTCCTCAGTCTCCTGCCGCCGAACGCTCAGGTGCTCGATTGTTCGTGTGGAACCGGACAGTTGGCGGTTGGCCTCGCCGGTCGTGGCCTGCAGGTGGCCGCGACTGACGCCAGCGAAGCGATGGTTCGTCGGACTGCGGAGCTGTCGGAGGAGTTCAGGGCATCTGTCCGGACGGTGCGGGCGGACTGGGAAGAGCTGCCCGACCATTTCGCTGACGACAGCTTCGACATGGTGTTCTGCGTCGGCAACTCGCTGCACCATGCCGAGGGGGCGCGAGGCAGGCTTGCTGCTCTGGAAGCGATGTCACGCCTTCTGCGCCCTGGCGGACGCTTGGTCCTCACTTCCCGGACATGGGAGCTCGTGAGGGCAAGAGGCTCCCGGCTGGACATCAGCGACCGACTCGTCCGCCGGAACGGCCGCGATGCCGTCGTGGTCTACCGCTGGGAGATCGCGCCGAACTGGGAGGACGAGCACCACATCGAGATCGCGATCGCGCAAGTGGATGCGGCTGGGCCGGTCCTTGCCCGCTCGGAAGTGCTGTCGTGCTGGCCTTACCGATACGACGAGCTCGAAGCCGAGTTGCACCGGGTCGGGCTCCGGACGGAAACGAACACGTTCAACCCTGATGCCGAGAACTACATGGTGGTGGCGAGCAAGATATAGGCAATGGGCGCTGGGGAAAGCGTCACTTACAAGAGTTGGTGGCACAGGGAGACTGAGTGACATGCGACGGATCGGCGTGCTGGGCGGAATGAGCTGGGAGTCGACGGCGGAGTACTACCGCCTGCTCAACGAGATCGCCGCGAAGCGGCTCGGTGGGCTGCACTCGGCGGACCTGCTCGTGCGGTCGGTGGACTTCGCGGAGGTCGAGGCCATGCAGGCGGCCGGCGAGTGGGAGCGGGCGGGGGAGCGGCTCGCCGACGAGGCGGCCACCCTCAGCGACGCCGGTGCGGAGGTGATCGTGCTGGCGACCAACACGATGCACAAGGTGGCGGGGGCGCTGGAGGCGACGTACGGGGATCGGTTCCTGCACCTCGGCGACACGACGGCGGCGGCTGTGACCGCGGCAGGGGTCGGGCGGGTTGGGCTGCTCGGGACGGGGTTCACGATGGCGCAGCCGTTCTACGCCGACCGGCTCCGTGGCCACGGGCTCGAGGTCGTCGTCCCCGTCGAGCAGGACCAGGCGACGGTGCATCGGATCATCTACGAGGAGCTGTGCCTGGGGACGTTCCTGGACAGCTCCCGGCAGGCGTACCTCGACGTCATCGACCGGCTCGTCGCCGACGGCTGCGAGGGCGTGATCCTCGGGTGCACCGAGATCGAGCTGCTGCTACCGGTGGAGACGTACGCGGGGGTGCCGCTGTTCCCGACGACCCGGCTGCACTGCGAGGCCGCGATCGAGTCCTCGCTCAGCCCCGGGATCAGTCCCTAGGATCAGCGCGTCGCGGCGGCCCACTCCTCGGCGAGGATCGCGTAGGAGAGGCCGTCGAGCCAGCCGCGGGTGCGGTGCAGGGAGTCCTTGACGGTGTGCGACTCGCGGCGCATCCCGAGGCGCTCCATCAGCCGCCAGGAGGCCTCGTTCTCGGCGAAGCACTCCGCGACGACGCGACGCAGACCCAGGGGGCCGAAACAGGCGTCCAGCACGGCGCGTACGGCCTCGGTGGCGTAGCCGTTGCCCTGGTGAGCGGGCGCGATGGTCCAGCCGAGCTCGGCCTGGGTGCCGTTGGCCTGGTCGCGCACCTCGGTCTGTGACCACGGGTCGGTGATCCGCAGCATGAGGTCGCCGACGATGAAGCCATTGTGCTCGATCACCAGGGAGGACTCGAGGATGTCGGGGCGCTCGAAGATCTTGCGGTAGGCGTCGAGGTCCGAGAACGCGGTCGTCACCCACTCGGCCACCTCGGGGAGACTGCGGAAGGCCCAGGTCGGCTCGATGTCGGCGAGCCCCATCCGACGGATCACGAGACGTTCGGTACGCAGCGGCCAATCGGCCTTCACCAGTGGATCAGGACGGGTGTCGATCATGCGCTCACCTTGGCATCAACCCGCTCGGGGACGCCACCGAGTTCTTCGGGGAGGCCGCCCTCGGTGAGCTCTGCGCGTACGACCAGGGAGGTGACCGCGCGGGTGAGGCAGACGTAGAGGCGGCGCAGGCCGGTGCTGCGGTCCGACTCGCCGGCGACGATCGCCGTCGGGTCGGAGACGACCACATGGTCGAACTCGAGTCCCTTCGCCAGGGACGCCGGGACCAGGTCGAGGTGAGCGTCGAACTCGGTCTCTTCGTCAGCCTCCATCCCGATCTCGGCGTAGGCGAGCCCGGCTGCAGTGAGCTCGGCACGCACCGCCGCCAGCGCGGCGTCCGGCACGATCAGACCCACCGAACCGGGACGTTCCAAGACGTCGGCGAGCGCCTCCACCACGGATGACGCGGTGAAGGTGAGGTCGCCCCGCGCCCGGCGCACTGCGACCGGCGGCTCCAGATCGGGAGCGATGTGCGGGAGGAGCCGGGCCGCGTACGCGATCACGTCGGCCGGCACCCGGAAGCCGCGGGTCAGCTGCTCGACATGCCCGTCCGGCTTGCCCAGATGTGCCAGCGCGTCTGCCCACGACGACGAGGCCCACGGCGTGGTCGCCTGGGCGAGGTCACCGAGGATCGTCAGCGACCCGGTGGTCGAGCGGCGTCCGAGAGCGCGCAGCATCATCGCGGAGAGATCCTGGGCTTCGTCGGCCACGATGTGAGCGACCGACGGGGTCCGGTCGAGCAGGTCGGCGATCTCGTCGAGAAGCACGAGGTCGGCCAGCGACCAGCGCGCCGCACCGGCCGAGCGAGGTGGCTTCTCCCACAGCAGCAGCGCCTGCTCCGCCTCCGTGAGCACCCCGTCGGCGACCTCCGCCAGCCAGGCCGCGTCGCTGAGGAGCCGGACGAGCACCTTCGCCGGCTTGAGGTCCGGCCACAGCGCCGCCGCGTAGTCCTTGACCGGCTTGGCCCGCGCGACCGCGTCATGCACCCGGTCGTCGGGCGAGTCGCCCGACCGTTCCATCTGCACCAGCACCCGGTGGGCCAGGGTGCGCGGGAGGAGCGCCCTACCCGCTGCGTACCGCAGATCGTTGCCGCGCAGACCCTCCAGCGCCTCGCGCGCCTCGTATGCCGGCACCCGCCACCGCCGCGAGCCGCGCGGGACCACCAGGGTCTCGGTGGGCTCACCGACGTGGGACCAGACCGCCCGACGGAGCACCTCGGCCATGCGTACGTCGCCCTTCAGCGTCGCCGCCGGCGCGGGCTCGTCGGCCCGGAGAGCACCATGGCTGGCGACCAGCTCCGCGATCGTCGCCTGCTTGGCCTCGATCTCGCCGAGCGCCGGGAGCACGTCGCGGATGTAGCGCAGGAACGAGGCGTTGGGGCCGACGATCAGGACCCCGCGCCGGGTCAGCTGGTCGCGGTGGGCATAGAGGAGGTACGCCGCGCGATGCAGCCCCACCGCGGTCTTCCCGGTCCCCGGCGCACCCTGCACGACGATCGTCTGCGAGAGGTCGGCGCGCACCAGGACGTCCTGCTCGGGCTGGATGGTGGCGACGATGTCGCGCATCGGTCCCACGCGCGGCCGCTCGATCTCGGCCTCGAGGATCGCCGAGTGCTCCTCCGCGGCGCCGGCCCCGGTGTCGGTCAGCGACTCGTCCTCGAAGGCGGTCAGCTCGCCGTGCGAGAACCCGTAGCGTCGTCTCCGCGCCAGCCCCATCGGCTCGGTCCGCGACGCCCGGTAGAACGGGACGCTGACCGGTGCCCGCCAGTCGACCACCATCGGGTCTCCGGCGCTGTCGGAGACGTGGCGACGGCCGATGTGGAAGTGTTCGATTCGGGGCTCCGCCCCGGGCTCCCCGGCAGCTCGGTCGATGCGACCGAAGAAGAGCGGAACGTCCGGATCGTCGGCCAGCTGCTCCAACCGCTGCGCGAGAGTGGCGTCCAGGATCTCGGCACTGACCCAGTTGCCGGCGTCTGAGGAGTCCAGCGACTCCACCTTCTGGCGCATCCTCGCCAGGTCCTGGCGGGAGGCGGCCAGGTGGGCCCGCTCCGCGTCGAGCTCGTCATGGACGTAGGTGTCTATGGGCATGGCTGGCTCATCGCTTCTCCGTCAGCGGCAGGGTTCGATGGGGCGCGGGTCAAAGGCTCCAACATAGGCGACCGCGCAGCCCCTGCCCAACAGGTTTATCCGGCCCCGGCGGCCACAGGGATGCAACAATTGGAGCGTGAGCCTGTTCGATCGCTTCCGACGCCGCAAGACCCGCATGAGCCGTCCGACAGGTGAGAGCTACACCGGCTCAACCCGGGTGCGCGCCGCGGACTCCACCGACCAGAAGCACCTCGAGCAGTTCGTGACGACCCGACGCGGTGTCGAGGGGTTCGTCGAGCCGCGCACCGTCGTCAGTGAGGTGACCCTCCTGCTGGTCGCGCACGATGGCGAGTGGACCCGGCGGCGCGTGCCGTCGGCGCAGTGGGCGCACAAGTTCGCCAACCAGCACCAGGTCCCGTCCTACGACGCGGCGGTCGTCGGCGTACCGCAGCGGATGCGCGACTACAACCGGCGCCAGAAGCAGCAGGGCCAGAAGCAGCAGGGCCAGTAGGCACCGAGCCCGAACTCGGTCGAAACTGGCGGCGACCCCATCTAGTCTTTGCCGACGTGGGTGAAGACCTGATGATCTCGGCGCACGGGCTGCGCAAGTCCTTCGGCGACTTCGAGGCGGTGCGCGGCATCGACGTGACCGTACGGCCCGGTGTGGCCTTCGGCTTCCTGGGGCCGAACGGCGCCGGCAAGTCCTCGACGATGCGGATGATCTGCTGCGTCTCGCCACCGAGCGAGGGCGAGCTGCGGGTCTTCGGGATGGATCCGGCCAAGGACGGGCCGAAGATCAAGGCGCGCCTCGGGGTCTGTCCGCAGGAAGACACCCTCGACGTCGAGCTCAACGTCTACGACAACCTGTTCGTCTACGGTCGCTACTTCGGGCTGCCGAGAGCCGAGGTGAAGGGCCGCATCGAGGAGCTGCTCGACTTCGTCCAGCTCACCGACAAGGCCAAGGCGAAGGTCGACGATCTCTCCGGCGGGATGAAGCGGCGTCTGACCATCGCCCGGAGCCTGATCAACCGGCCCGAGATCCTGGTCCTCGACGAGCCGACCACGGGGCTGGACCCACAGGCCCGCCACGTCATCTGGGACCGCCTGTTCCGGCTCAAGCAGGCGGGTGTGACCCTGCTGCTGACCACGCACTACATGGATGAGGCCGAGCAGCTGTGCGACGAGCTCGTGGTCATGGACCAGGGCCGGATCGTGGCCCACGGGACGCCGTTGGGGCTGATCCAGGAGCACTCGACCCGCGAGGTCGCCGAGCTGCGCTTCGGGGTGGGCGAGCACGAGGCGCTGGCCGCCAAGGTCGATGACCTCGCCGAGCGGATCGAGGTGCTGCCCGACCGGCTGCTGCTCTACAGCGACGACGGCGAGGCGGTCATCGAGGCCGTCCACAGCCGCGGCCTGGCTCCGGTGGCCACCTTGGTGCGGCGCGCGTCGCTGGAGGACGTCTTCCTGCACCTCACCGGCCGGACGCTGGTGGACTGATGGTCGATTACGCCGGTTCGGGACCGGCCACTCCGCCGACGGCGCCCTCGGGGCTGGTCTCCGGCGCGCTGCGGATGGGCGACTACTGGCTCACCGTTCTGGCGCGCACCTGGAAGGGCGGGGTGATCACGACCTTCGTGACGCCGTTCTTCTACGTGCTGGCGCTGGGTGTGCTGCTGGGCGGCTTCGTGGAGGCCGACCCGACCACGCTGGAAGGCGCCGACTCCTACCTGGCGTTCGTCGCGCCGGGCATGGTCGCGGCCCATGCGATGACGATCGCCTTCTCCGAGATGACCTATCCCGTCTACGGGATGGTCAAGTGGCAGCGGATCTACTTCTCGATGATCGCCTCGCCGCTGACCGCCTCCCACATCGTGTTGGCCCAGCTGGGCTTCCTGATGCTGCGTACGCTGTTCGCCTGCGGCGTCTTCCTGCTGGTCCTGGCCCCGTTCGGGGTCTTCGAGACGTGGTGGGGCCTACTGCTGGCGTGGCTGGTGCAGGGACTTGTCGTCCTGGCCTTTGCGACGCCTGTGCTGCTGTTCTCGCTCTCGATCAAGGGCGAGGAGTCCTTCGCGCTGATCTTCCGGCTCGGGATGATCCCGCTGACCCTGTTCTCCGGCACGTTCTTCCCCGTCGCCAACCTCGGTCCGGTGCTGGAGAAGGTCGCGATGGCCTCGCCGCTGTGGCAGGGGGTCAACCTGACCCGGATGCTCGCGCTCGGTGAGATCGACTGGGGCCTGGCCGCGATCCACGTCGGCTACCTCGGCGTGCTCGCGGGCGTGTGCTGGTGGCTCGCGGTGCGCCGGCTGGGCGAGAGGCTGGTGTCCTGAGATGGCGCTCTTCAACGCTGCTCTGGGGGCAACCGTCGCCCGTCCGCTGCGAGGCGGCGAGGCGGCCCGGATGCTGCTGTGGCGCAACATCCTGGTCTACCGCCGTGCCTGGTTGGTGTTCATCACCGGCTTCCTGGAGCCGGTCTTCTACCTGTTCTCGATCGGCATCGGCGTGGGCGCGATGGTGGTCGGCTTCGAGTACGCCGGCAAGCCGGTCGACTACCGCGAGTTCGTCGCTCCTGGGATGATCGCGGCCTCTGCGATGAACGGGTCGTTGCTGGACGCGACCTTCAACTTCTTCTTCAAGCTGAAATACAACAAGCTCTACGACCAGATGCTGGCCACGCCGCTGCGCACCGCCGACATCGCGGTCGGTGAGATCCTCTGGAACCAGCTGCGCAGCGGGATCTACGTGACCGCCTTCCTGCTGATCATGGTGGCGATGGACCTGGTCCACTCCTGGTGGGCGATCCTGGTGGTGCCGGCGGCGCTGCTGATCGGGTCGGCCTTCGGCGCCGTGGGCATGGCCCTGACGACCTACATGAGCTCCTGGCAGGACTTCGAGAAGGTCACCCTCGCGATGATGCCGATGTTCCTGTTCAGCGCGACGTTCTTCCCGATCACTGCCTATCCGGAGTGGTTGCGCTGGGTCGTGGAGGTCACGCCCCTCTACCGCGGGGTGGTGCTGTGTCGTGAGCTGACGCTCGGGGTCCCGTCGTGGGGCTCGCTGATCTCGGTGGTCTATCTGCTTGCCTTCGGGGCGGTCGGACTCGTGGTCGTGCGGCGCCGGCTGGACTCCCTACTGCTCACCTGAGCGGCAGCAACCGGCGTCTCAAAGGCAGGATCTCTCTCGTGTGCGCCTTGGCGTGCCGTCAAGATTGACGACATGACCTATGACGCGATCAAGCCTGACACCAAGGACTGGACGTGGGTGCTCGACCGGCCCTGCCCGGAGTGCGGCTTCGTCGCCGGGGCCGTGACCGCGGACCAGCTCCCCGAGATCGTTCGGGACAACGCGACCTACTGGGAGATCTACCTCGCGGCCGACAGCGCCCGTGACCGCCCCCACCCGGGGGTGTGGTCCGCGCTGGAGTACGGCGCGCACGTACGCGACGTCCACCGTATCTTCGGCGAGCGTCTGCAGCAGATGCTGACCGAGGACGAGCCGCGCTTCGCCAACTGGGACCAGGACGTGGCCGCCCGCGAGGGCGACTACGCGGCCCAGGACCCGGCGGTCGTCGCCGAGGAGCTGATGGACGCCGCCGACGAGATCGCCACGATCTACGAGAAGGTCCCGCCGGACGCGTGGGGCCGTCGTGGGACCCGGTCCAACGGCGACGTGTTCAGCGTCGAGTCGCTGGGCCGCTACCACCTCCACGATGTCGTCCACCACCTGTGGGACGTACGCTCCGCCGCCAAGCGGGCGACGATCGCGGCCTATGACGCGAGCGTCGCGACGTACGTCCAGGGCACCTCGTTCGCCGAGGAGACCCGCTCGGTGCTGGACCGGTTCCTGGCCGGCCTCGAGCCCGGGGACCACGTCCTCGAGATCGGCACCGGGCCGGGGCACGATGCGAAGGCCCTCGAAGCCGGGGGAGTGCGGGTGCGGCGTACGGACATCAGCGAGGGGTTCGTGGCGCACCTGCGACAGCAGGGGTACGCCGCGGCCTGCCTCGACCCGCTCACCGACGACCTGCGCGACCCGGTCCACCCCGACGTCCCCTATGCCGCGGTCTGGGCCTCGGCGACGCTGCTGCACGTGGCCCGCGACGATTTCGGGACGGTGCTCGGCCGGCTCGCCGAGGTGACCCGTCCCGGCGGCGCACTCCATGTGTCGATGAAGGAGGGCGACGGCGAGGAGTGGACCAACCGCGGCCACGTCGAGGCGCCCCGGCTCTTCGTCTACTGGCGCGAGCCCGAGCTGCGGGCGGCGCTCGACGAGGCCGGGTGGGAGGTGCTCGAGGTCGGGCACGCCGACGGGCGCCTCGGTGACGTCTGGCTCGACGTCCTCGCCCGTCGGCGCCCCTGAGTAGCATTCGGGGCGATGAGACACACGGAGTTCTGGTCCCGGATGGACGAGGCGCTCGGCGCGGGCTACGCGCGAGCGTGGGCACGCCAGTTCGTCATGGGCGACCTGGGCGGGCGCACCGCCCAGGAGGCGCTCGACGACGGCGTCCCTCCCAAGGAGGTCTGGGCCGCGGTCTGGAAGGCCCTGGAGCTGCCGGCGCGTGAGCGGTGACGCTGGTCGCACCGGGCTCGGTGGCCGCGGTCCAGAAGCGCACCATCCTCACCCTGGTCGCCACCCAGGCGGTCGGGGCGATGGGGATCACGATCGGCATCGCGACGGCCTCGCTGCTCGCGCGTGACCTGTCCGGCTCGGAGTCGATGGCGGGGCTCTCGCAGACGACCCAGGTGCTGGGTGCCGCCGTGGCTGCGTACGTCCTGGGGCGGGTCATGGACGCCCGCGGACGGCGGTACGGGCTGCTGGCGGGCTACCTGCTCGGCGCGGCCGGCGGCCTGCTGGCCGTGGTCGCGGGCGTGGTCGGCTCGATGACGCTGCTGCTGGTCGGTGCGGTGCTGCTGGGCGCGACCACCGCGGCGAACAACGGCGCCCGCTATGCGGCCACCGACCTGGCTCCGGCGTCGAGTCGCGCGCGAGCGCTGTCGGTCGTGGTCTGGGCGACCACGTTCGGAGCGGTCATCGGGCCCAACCTGACCGGGGTCGCGGAGCTCTTCACCGATGCCGTCGGGATCCCGGTGCTCACCGGACCGTTCGCCCTCGGCGCGGTCGCGATGCTGGCGGCAGCGCTGGTGGTCGGGGTCTTCCTGCGGCCGGACCCGCTGCTGGTCGCACGCGAGGGTGCTCCGCCCGCGAGCCCCTCGGCGGTCGAGCCTGTCGAGACCACGAGCTGGCGCCGGGCGATCACGGTGATCCGGGCGCGTCCCGCACTCGCCGCGGCAGTGGTCGGACAGGCCGCGGCGCACGCCACGATGGTCGCGGTGATGGTGATGACCCCGCTCCACATGGAGCACGGCGGCGCCGGGCTCGAGGTCATCGGACTGGTGATCAGCGGCCACGTCCTGGGCATGTTCGCCTTCGCACCGATCGCCGGCTGGCTCGCCGACCGCGTCGGCCGAGCGGACGTGATGGCACTCGGCGGTGGGGTGCTGCTGATGGCCCTGGTCCTGTGCGCCGCGGCACCGCAGGGCAGCTCGGGGCGGATCTTCGTCGGGCTCTTCCTGCTCGGCCTCGGCTGGTCGCTGGCGACGATCGCGGCGGCCACCTCGGTCGCGGACCACACTCCGATCGAGGTGCGCGCCGACGTCCAGGGCACCGCCGACCTGATCATGGGTGTGGCCGCTGCCGCCGCGGGAGCGCTGTCGGGGGTCGTCGTCGACGTGGCCGGGTATCCGGCGCTCGCGCTCTGCGCGATCGTGCTCGTCGTGGTGCTGTTCGGAGCTGCGTACGTGGGCCGTCGGTCGGCCTGACAAGGCCTGCGACGGGGCGGGGCCGCGACCCTGCCCCGTCGGCGATCTCAGCCGAGGAGCGTCTCCATCGTGTCGATCTCCTTCGACTGGGACTCGATGATCGTCCCGGCCAGGTCGACGGCCGGCTTGAACTCGCCCTTGTCCTGCTCGGTCTCGGACATCTCGATCGCACCCTCGTGGTGCTCGATCATCATCTCCAGCCACATGTCCCGGAACTCGGCATCGGAGGCGTTCTCGAGGGCGTCCATGTCCTCTGCAGACATCATGCCGGGCATGTCGTGGTCCATGTCCTCCATCGAGTCGGAGACGCTGCTGTCCTCGTCGCTGTGGCCCTCGTGGCCGCCGTTGACGTGGTCGCGCATGGTCGAGGGCACCTCCTCGCCCCACTCCTGGAGCCAGCCCGACATGGTCTCGATCTCGGGACTCTGGGCCGCCCGGATCGCGTCCGCGAGCTCCTGGACCTCGGGCTCGAGGTTGCGGTCCATGGTCAGATCGACCATCGACATCGCCTGGGCGTGGTGCTGGATCATGTCGGTCGCGAAGGCGACGTCCGCCTTGTTGTGCTCGGTCTCCGAGAGCTTCTGCGGCTGGGTGGCCTCGTCGCTGCCGCCGCAGGCGGACAGCGTCAGCAGCACGGCCAGGCCGGCCGCGGCCCAGGTCGTGCGGGCGAGTGAGCGTTGCGTACGCATCGTGTGATTCTCCTTGTCAGGTGCTGTTCTCCGGGCATCGCTGACCCAGCGGCGAACCGGGTGTGGCCCGGGTCGCGGCTGCGTCAGGCCCTGCTCAGCACCTGATGACGGAGTAGGCCCACACGGAGGGCGGGCCGGTCGCGGAGTAGGCGACGAGCGGCGTGGATCCGGCTGTCCGGGACCAGCTGCGGCCTCGGGCGAACCACCAGACCGGGGTACGCCGCCACAACCCGCTCAGGAGCAGCACGCCCGCGGCGAGCAGGAACGCAGCGCACAGCATCATCGCAGAGTGTCCCTCGCCTCCCGGGCCTCCGAGGTGGCTGGGCGTCCCGGGGCCGGCGTGGCCGGCTCGGTCGGCCCGGTCGGCGTGGTCGAGGGCGTGGGTGTGCTCCGCATGGACGGCCGGCAGGCTCAGCGACGCGTGCTCGCCGTCGGCGCGGGTGCCGTGGAGGCTCAACGCATGCATGGCCAGCAGGCCGGCAATGGTGACCACAGCCGCGGCCAGCAGCCCGACGCGTACGACCGTCCCGGTCGTCCGCTGCCGTCGTGCTGTCCTCCACACACGGCACACCCTAGGGAGTCGATCGTTCTCGGGCAAAGCGGGCTCATGGGCGGGACGGTCCTTGCGATCCATACCCCCATGGGGTATGAATGGAGGTGTAGGAACACGACGATCGAGCAAGGGAGCGACATGACGTCGCATGACGAGCACGCCAGGCACGACCACGCCGGGCATCAGCACTCGATGCAGGAAGGACATGGCGACCACGCAGGGCACGCGGGACATGCCGGACACGGCGGCGGGGTGAACGCGATGGCGGCGAGCGCCACGCTGCACTGCCTCACCGGCTGTGCGATCGGCGAGATCGCCGGGCTGATGATCGGCACCGCGATCGGGCTCAGCACGGGCTGGACGATCGTGCTGGCCGTCTCGCTGGCCTTCGCCTTCGGGTACGCCCTCTCGACCCTGCCGCTGCTCAAGTCGGGCCTGGCCGTCGGTGCGGCGTTCAGCGTGGTGCTCGCTGCCGACACCCTCTCGATCGCGACGATGGAGCTGGTCGACAACCTGGTCATGGCGCTCATCCCCGGTGCCATGGAGGCCGGACTGGTCAACGTCGTGTTCTGGATCGCGATGATGATCGCCCTCTCGGTCGCCTTCGTGGCGGCCTTCCCTGTGAATCGCTACCTGCTCCAGCGGGGCAAGGGTCATGCGCTGACGCACCAATATCACGGCGCGGAGCCGGTCCGTGAGGGCTTCCGGCGCTACCTGCCCTCGTTCTCGAGCGGGGCCCTGGCAGCGGTGATCGTCGCCTTCATGCTCGGCGGCCTGTCGGTCGCCATCGCCGACGAGATCGGGGACGGTCCGGCCCCGGCCGGCCAGGTCGAGATGCAGGGCCACTGAGGTTTCGACGACCTCGACACGCCCGAACAGGTGTTCACATCGAACGCTTGTTCGGGTTAGTGTGTCGTGATAGGTGGAGCGTGGTTCGTGCTATCGGCCAGGCAAAAACAGGGTCGTGAAACACCGTGCCAGAGGGTCCCGTTCAAAACTGTCGGTGGTCCCGTCTAGCGTCTGCCTTGATGACGACGAAGACACGTGGACAAGCGGCAGGCAAGGGGAAGAAGTCTGCCCCTCAGGAAGGAAAGAACATGGCGGCAGGTGATCGCGAGAAGGCATTGGACGCCGCACTCGCCAACATCGAGAGGCAGTTCGGCAAGGGCTCGGTCATGCGGCTGGGCGATGAGACCCGGGCTCCGCTGGAGGTGATCCCGACCGGCTCGATCGCGCTCGACGTCGCGCTGGGTCTGGGTGGTCTGCCCCGCGGGCGGGTCGTGGAGATCTACGGCCCGGAGTCCTCGGGTAAGACGACGGTGGCGCTCCACTCGGTCGCCAGCGCGCAGCGCGCCGGCGGCATCGTGGCCTTCATCGACGCCGAGCACGCGCTCGACCCGGAATACGCGAAGAACCTCGGCGTCGACACCGACGCCCTGCTGGTCTCCCAGCCCGACTCGGGTGAGCAGGCGCTGGAGATCGCCGACATGCTGATCCGCTCGGGCGCGCTCGACCTGATCGTCATCGACTCCGTCGCGGCGCTGGTGCCGCGGGCCGAGATCGAGGGCGAGATGGGCGACAGCCACGTCGGCCTGCAGGCTCGACTGATGAGCCAGGCGCTGCGAAAGATGACCGGTGCGCTCAACAACTCCGGCACGACCGCGATCTTCATCAACCAGCTGCGCGAGAAGATCGGCGTGATGTTCGGTTCGCCCGAGACCACGACCGGTGGTCGCGCGCTGAAGTTCTACTCCTCGGTGCGGCTCGACGTGCGCCGGATCGAGACGCTCAAGGACGGCACCGACATGGTCGGCAACCGCACCCGCGTCAAGGTCGTGAAGAACAAGGTGGCCCCGCCGTTCAAGCAGGCGGAGTTCGACATCATGTACGGGAAGGGCATCTCCCGCGAGGGCGGCCTGATCGACGTCGGTGTCGAGGCGGGCCTGGTCCGCAAGGCCGGCGCTTGGTACACCTACGAGGGTGACCAGCTCGGCCAGGGCAAGGAGAACTCCCGCAACTTCCTCAAGGACAACCCCGACCTGGCCAACGAGCTGGAGAAGCGGATCCTGGAGAAGCTCGGCGTCGTGCCGACGGTCGACGCTCCGGCCGACGGTGAGACGCCCGCGGCCGAGCCCGCCGGTGTCGAGGACTTCTAGGTCCACAGGCACCGACTGACCCGTGGCTTCGTCTGAGCGCAACCGTTCGTCCACCCAGGATCCCTGGGTGGACGAACGGCCTGCGCCCGAATGGCTGGGGGATGTGACCCTCGGCGTCGAGGCCTGGGCCGGCAAGACTCCGTCCTCCCCGTCGGTCGAGCCGTCGCTCCCGTCGGTTGAGCCGTCGTCGCGACGAAGGAGCAGCGACCCCTCACAGTTTGGCGCAGGGAAACCAACACGTTCCCGTCGGAGGCAGCCTCGCCCGGCGGATCCCGCGGACCCCAAGAACGACCCCGAGCCCGACCACGAGGCGATCGCCCGCAAGATCCTCCTCGACGCTCTGACCGGCCAGGCGCGCAGCCGTAAGGAGCTCGCTGACAAGCTGGAGAAGAAGGAGGTCCCCGCAGCCCTGGCGACACGGCTGCTGGACCGCTTCGAAGAGGTCGGCCTGATCGACGACGAGGCCTTCGCCAGGGCCTGGATCGCCAGCAGGCAGCCTGGCAAGGGCCTTGCCCGGCGTGCCCTGGCCCAGGAGCTGCGTCGTAAGGGCATCGATGACGACGTGGCCCGCGACGCGCTCGATGAGATCGACCCTGACGACGAGCGCGAGGCGGGCCGGCGGATGGTCCGGCGCAAGCTGCGGTCGCTGGAGCGCTTCGACGACCAGACGAAGACCCGGCGGCTGGTGGGGATGCTCGCCCGCAAGGGATATGGCGCCGGTGTGGCCTACGCCATCGTCCGCGAGGAGCTCTCGCTTGCCGATGAACATGACGCCGGTGGTGTCGTGTCAGAATCCGATCTGTGAGTGAGCAGCAAGAGCGCGAGATCCTGACCTATGAGCTGTTCGGCAGTGCCGTACGCGACGTCGCCCAGCAGGTGGTGGACAGCGGATACGAGCCCGACATCGTGCTCTCCATCGCACGTGGTGGCCTGGCCCTCGGGATGGGCCTGGGCTACGCGCTCGACGTGAAGAACTTGTCCGCGGTCAACGTGGAGTTCTACACAGGCGTCAACGAGCGTCTCGAGGTCCCGATGATGCTGCCGCCGACGCCCGCCGCCGTCGACCTGACCGGGATGAAGGTGCTCATCGCCGACGACGTCGCGGACACCGGCAAGACTCTGGAGATCGTCCACGACTTCTGCGAGGGCCACGTGGCCGAGGCCCGCACGGCGGTGATCTTCGAGAAGCCGTGGACCGTGATCAACGCCGACTACGTCTACAAGAAGACGGACCGCTGGATCGACTTCCCCTGGTCCTCCCTGCCGCCGCTCGTCGACCGCCGCGGCGGCCTGGCTCACTGATCCCACCCGGTTAACCTGGGTCCATGTTCACGCCGGTCGCAGTCCACACCGGGACCCAGCGTCTCGGCGGGGTCACGCGCCCGGGGGAGAGCTGGGCAGCGGCGGCGACGAGGATCGCCGGGCGGCCTGCGTACGCTCTGGATCTCTCCGGTGAGGTGAAGGAGTTCTCCTCCGACCCGACGCCGGTGGTGGCGCTACGGCCGATGACTCGCGGCGACCTGCCGCACCTGGTCCGGTGGCTCAACGCGGAGCACGTGCACCAGTGGTACGGAGGCGACGGGGACCCCACGCCCGACCGGGTGGCCGAGAAGTACGGCCCCCGCATCGACGGCAAGAGCGCGGTGACGCATCGGGTCATCGAGGTCAACGGACGCTCGATCGGCTTCTGCCAGGACTACCGGATCAGCGCGCAGCCCGACTATGCGTTGCTCACCCCCGACCCGGACGCGATCGGGTTCGACTACGCGATCGGGGAGCCGGCCTTCGTGGGTCGGGGGATCGGGCCGCGGATGGCCTGGGTGTGGCTCGGCTCCATCCCCCGCCGCTACCCCGGCGCCACCACCTGCTTCGCCGCCCCCGACCACCGCAACGCCGCCTCGCTGCGGATGCTCGCCAAGGTCGGCTTCGAGCAGGGCACCTGGTTCGACGAGCCCCAGCCCGACGGCTCGACCACCACGATGGTCGGCTGCTCGCTCGATCTGCGGCGCGTCGTCACCTGACCCGCCGAGTCGGCGCGAACTGACGCCGATCCGCGTCGAGTCGGCTCGAACTGACAGAATTCGGCGCCGAGTCGGCGCGTCATGACGAGCCGACTCGGCACTATCGTCGTCCTATGAGTCTCCTTGACGAGCTGCGGCTGCCTGCGGGCCCGGTGGACCTGCGGACGTACGACACCAACTCCGCGCTTGGCGTCGGCGCCGACAAGGAGACCGGCAAGCAGGTGCTCGCCGAGCTCGGCCCGACCCTGATCGAGCTGCAGACCAAGCTGTTCGCCTCCAAGGAGGGCAACGACCCCAAGCGAGTGTTGCTCGTCCTGCAAGGGATGGACACTTCCGGGAAGGGTGGCGTGCTCAAGCACACCGTCGGGCTGGTCGACCCGGTGGGCGTGAAGATCACCAGCTTCAAGGCGCCGACCGAGGAGGAGCGGTCCCAGGATTTCCTGTGGCGGGTCGAGAAGGCGGTGCCGGAGCACGGCTATCTCGGCGTCTTCGATCGCTCTCACTACGAGGACGTGCTGATCGGTCGGGTCCGCGAGCTCGCCGCGCCTGCGGAGATCGAGCGGCGCTACGACGCGATCAACGACTTCGAGAGGCGGCTGGCCGACGACGGCACCGTCATCCTCAAGTGCATGCTTCACATCTCGCCCAAGGAGCAGAAGAAGCGGCTCCTGGCCCGCCTCGAGGACCCGACGAAGCACTGGAAGTACAGCCCCGGCGATATCGACGAGCGCCAGCTGTGGGACAGCTACCGGGAGGCGTACGAGATTGCGCTGGAGCGCACCAACACCGAGTACGCTCCGTGGTACCTCGTGCCGAGCGACAAGAAGTGGTATCGCAACCTGGCCATCGGCGAGCTGCTCCTGGAGACCCTGGACAGGCTCGACCTCGACTGGCCCGTGCCCCGCTTCGACGTCGCCGAGGAGAAGAAGCGACTGGAAGAGGACACCATCTCGTGAGTCTTGAGACGGTGCGGGTGACGCGGTATGTCACCCCGCTCCGGGAGGGCGGCAGCCTGCCCGGGATCGTGGAGGCCGATGATCTCGGCACCTATGTCTGCAAGTTCCGTGGCGCAGGCCAGGGGCTGCGGGTGCTGGTGGCGGAGGTGATCGTCACTGGTCTGTGCCGGGCGCTCGACATCCCGACGCCGGAGCAGGTCGTGCTCGATCTCGACCCCGAGATAGCGCGCTACGAGGCCGACGAGGAGGTCCAGGACCTTCTCAACGTGAGCGCCGGGCACAACCTCGGCATCGACTTCCTGGCCGGAGCCTTCGGCTACGACGCCGCCTACTCGCCCGACCCGTCGCTGGCCGGGCGGATCCTGTGGCTGGACGCGCTCATCGCCAACGTCGACCGCTCCTGGCGCAACCCCAACATGCTGCTGTGGAACGGCGCGCTCTACGTCATCGACCACGGCGCCTCGCTCTACTTCCACCACGTCTGGCCCGGCGGAGGCGGCGACCCGGCCCGCTACGCGGCGCAGCCCTACGACACCTCCGAGCACATCCTGCGGGCCTACGCGGACGAGGCGATCGCCCAGAACGACGACCTCGCCGCGCGGCTCGACGACGCGGTGCTGGAGAAGGTGCTCGCCGACGTACCCGACGAGTGGCTCGAGCCCGTCCCCGGCTACGACACCCCGGAGTCGCTGCGCGAGCGCTACGTCGCGTTCCTGCGGGCGCGCCTCGACGGCGAGCGCCCGTGGCTGCCCGCGGCCGAACCCGCCCAGGAGGCGTGATGGACGCCTACCAGTACGTCGTGCTCCGCTGCGTACCCCGGCCCGAGCGCGAGGAGTTCCTCAACGTCGGCGTCGTCCTGCACTGCCCCGAGCAGAAGTTCCTCGCCGCCCGGTGGGCGCTCGATGAGCAGCGCCTCGCCGCCTTCGCCCCGGGCCTCGACCTCTCCCTCGTCCGGGCCGCCTTGGAGTCGGTGGACCTGATCTGCGCCGGCGCCGCCCACGCCGGCTTCGGTGCGGGCGTCCGGGCCACGGCGTACGGCCTCCGGTCGCTCTCCGACAACGAGTCCGCCCGCTTCGGCCTCCTCAAGGCCCCGAAGAGCACGGTCCTCCAGCCCGGCCCCGTCCACGGCGGCGTCACGACCGACGCCGCCGCCGAGCTGGACCGTGTCTTCGCTCACCAGATCACCTGAAAACCTCGCCGAGTCGGCTCGTCATGACGAGCCGACTCGGCGGGGAATGTTGTCAGGATGTGCCGACTCGGCGCCGGGCGGGTCAGATCAGACCGGGACGAGCTCCACGGCACCGACGGCGTAACGGGCCAGGATGGTCCGGGCGACCTCGGGGTGGGCGCCCATCGGGTCGCTGACCGCGACGGCGCCGGCCTCGAGGGCGAGCTCCTTGGCGCGGTCGGGGAGCTGACCGGGGGCCAGGAAGAGCATGCCGACGGCGATGTGGCGGCGGCCCTCGGCGCGGAAGGCGCGGACGGCCTCGCCGGTTGCCGGGGGAGCAGCCGAGGCGTACGCAGCCACGACCGGCAGCTTGTGGTGGGCACCCCAGATCCGGGCCAGGCGGGCGACCGACTGGTTGGCCAGCGAATCCGAGGAGCCGGCGGCGGCCAGGACGAGCGCGTCGAGCTCGCGCACCCGCGCGGCCTTCAACGACGCCCGCAGGCGCTCGTCGAGCACCTGGAGGAAGACGCTCTCGAGGCCGAGGATCTCGCTGGTGTGGATGCGCAGGCCGGAGTGGCGGGCGGTGGCCTCGGCGATGACCGAGGGTACGTCGACGCGGGCGTGGAACGCCTCGGTCAGGAGCAGGGGCACGACGACGATCTCGTCGTGGCCGGCCTTGACCAGCTTGTCGACGACGGCCTGGAAACGCGGCCGGGAGTGGTCGAGGAAGGCGGCTTCGATACGGAGGTCGGGCCGCAGGGCGCGTACCTCGGCGATCAGGGCGTTGATCGTCGCGGCCGACTGCGGATCGCGGCTGCCGTGAGCCAGGGCTACCAGAGCGGGAGCTGCCATTGTCTTCATCCTTCGGTGTTGCGGTGAAAAGTCTGTGGGTTGAGAGGGTCAGGCGTGGATGCCGCACTCGGTCTTGCCGGTGCCGGCCCATCGCCCGCTGCGCGGGTCCTCGCCGGGGGCTACCCGGCGGGTGCACGGCGCGCAGCCGATCGAGGGATACCCGTCATAGACGAGCGGGTTCACGAGCACTCCGTTGTCCTCGATATATCGCTCGACCTGCTCGTCGGACCATCGCGCCATCGGCGAGACCTTGACCTTCTGGCGCTTGGCGTCCCAGCCGATGACCGGGGCGATGACTCGGTTCTTCGTCTCCGCACGCCGCAGGCCGGTGGCCCAGGCGTCGTAGGAGGCGAGCGAGTCGGCCAGCGGCTTGACCTTGCGCAGCGCGCAGCACAGGTCGGGGTCGGTCCGGTAGAGGTCCTTGCCGTATTCGGCGTCCTGCTCGGCCACGCTCTGCACGGGCGTGATCGTGAGGAGGTTGACCGGCATCGTCGCCTCGACGGCGTCGCGGGTGCCGATCGTCTCGATGAAGTGGTAGCCGGTGTCGAGGAAGACCACGTCGATCCCGGGCACGACCTTCGAGGCAAGATGAGCCAGGACGGCGTCACCCATCGAGGACGTGATCGCGAACCGCTCGCCGAAGGTGGCGGCGGCCCACTCGATGATCGTCTCGGCGGGGGCGAGCTCGAGCTCGGCTCCCCAGTGGGAGACGATCTCGCGCAGCTCCTCGGGCGTACGGCCCTCGGTGTCGACCGCGCGGTTGGCCCGCGCGGCTGCAGTGCTGACACTCATGCCTGTGCCTCCTTCGTGACTCGAGAGATCTGTGGCCGAGAGATCTGGCCCAGCGACTTCAGCTGGAAGGCCCGCAGGCAGGCACGGCACTCCCAGGATCCGTGTGCCGCCTCGTGCGGCCACAGGTCGGTCTCGCCGCAGAACGGGCAGTGGTACGGGGTGCCGGCGCGCTCACTCATGCGGGCACCTCGTCCAAGCTCTTCTCGCCGCGCAGCAGGACCTCGTCGGCTCGCGCGGTCCAGGCCGAGAAGGTCTCGCCCTCCTCGCGGTCGGCGAGGTAGTTGACCACCAGCGCGGAGATGTAGTCGTCGAGCCCGGCCGAGGTCACCTTGTGCGCCCGCAGCTTGCGACCGAAGTTGGCGGTCAGCCCGGTCGCGCCGCCCAGATGCACCTGGAAGCCCTCGACCTGGTTGCCGTCGTCGTCGAGGACCAGCTGACCCTTCAGCCCGATGTCGCCCACCTGCGTACGAGCGCAGGCGTTGGGGCAGCCGTTGACGTTGACGGTGATCGAAGCGTCCAGCTCGGGGAACCGCGACTCGAGCGAGGCGATCAGGTCGCGCGCCCGGTCCTTGGTGTCGACGATCGCGAGCTTGCAGAACTCGATCCCGGTGCAGGCCATCGTGTTCTGACGCCAGTTCGAGGGCCGCGCCGAGAAGCCGATGGCGTCCAGCTCGGTGACCAGCTCCTCGACGACCTCAGGCGAGACCCCGATGAGCACGATCTTCTGGTACGGAGTGAGCCGAGCACCCTCGACGGCGAACCTCTCCATGACGCCGGCGAGCTCGACCAGGTGGGTGCCGGAGATGCGGCCGGCGATCGGGGCCAGGCCGACGTATTTCTTGCCGTCCTTCTGGTCGTGGATGCCCACGTGGTCGCGGTGACCCAGCGGCGACTCGGGGGAGGGGTTGGAGACGAGCTGACGCTCGAGGTACTCGTTCTCGAGCACCTCGCGGAACTTCTCCTTGCCCCAGTCGGCGACCAGGAACTTCAGCCGGGCACGCGAGCGGAGCCGGCGGTAGCCGTAGTCGCGGAAGATGCCGGCGACACCGGCCCACACGTCGGCGACCTCGTCGATCGGCACCCACACGCCGAGCTTCTCGGCCAGGCGCGGGTTGGTGGAGAGACCGCCGCCGACCCAGACGTCGAAGCCGGGGCCGTGCTCTGGGTGGACGGTGCCGACGAAGGCGATGTCGTTGATCTCCGGCGCCACGTCGTGCGAGGGGTGGCCGGTCAGCGCGGTCTTGAACTTGCGCGGGAAGTTCGAGAAGGCCGGGTCGCCCAGGTAGCGGGACTCGATCTCGCGCAGCGCCGAGGTGCCGTCGATGATCTCGTCCGCGGCGACGCCGGCGACCGGCGAGCCCAGGAACGGACGCGGCGAGTCACCGCAGGCCTCGGTCGAGTGCAGTCCGACCTCCTCCAGGCGCGACCAGATCTCGGGGACGTTCTCGATGTCGATCCAGTGGTACTGGATGTTCTGGCGGTCGGTGATGTCCGCGGTGTCCCGCGCGAAGTCGATGCCGATCTGACCCAGGGTGCGCACCGCCGCGGGGGAGAGGAGCTTGCCGTCGGAACGCACGCGCATCATGAAGTAGCGGTCGTCGAGTTCTTCCTCGTCGAGGATGGCCGTCTTGCCGCCGTCGATCCCGGGCTTGCGCTGGGTGTAGAGACCGAACCAGCGGAAGCGGCCGCGCATGTCGGCGGGGTCGATCGAGTCGAACCCGCGCTTGGAGTAGGTGTAGAGGATCCGGTCGCGAACGTTGAGCGGGTCGTCGTTCTTCTTCGACTCCTCGTTCTTGTTCAGCGGCTCGGTGTAGCCGAGAGCCCACTGACCCTCGCCCTTCTTGGGCCGGGGGATCTCGGTTCGGGTGGCGCGCTTGGCCTGAAACCGGTTGTCGCTCATGTCAGAGAAACCTTTGCGTCGGTCGTGGACGCACGGCGGAGCAGGGACGTGCTCGCGGCGGGCGCCCGGGATGTCTGTCGGGCAGCGGGCCAGCGGCTCGACGCGAGTGGAAATTGCGGAGCGCTGGGCGTCAGTGGCGCCAACAGATCGAGCTGCGGATGCGGCAATAGTCCACGTGGCGTCGAACCACGAGGTGCGCATGTGTTGCAGCAGTGACCATGTCAAGGAGTCTCAGGTAGCGGACGGCCTGCACGCAATCTGGAATCCCGATATATGAGACATCGGTCCGTTATGTGGGACGTTCCCGCTTGTTCGCGCGGCCGATGTGTCGGAGGTCACCATCCGGTCACAGTCTGTGAACCACTCTGGGCGGCCGGTCATTCCCGCGAGCGGTGATAGAAGACGTACGCAACCCGCTCGTGGACCACGATGCTGCTCTCCTCCGCGCGGCTGACTACGCTGTGCCTCATGAGCGATCTGTCCGCCCTGACGAGTTCTGCCTACAACCAAGCCCTCGAGGTCATCGCCTCCGTGGAGCCCCGCATCGCCGAGGCGACCAAGCAGGAGCTCGCCGACCAGCGGGCCAGCCTCAAGCTGATCGCGAGCGAGAACTACGCGAGCCCCGCCACGCTGATGACGATGGGCACCTGGTTCTCCGACAAGTACGCCGAGGGCACCGTCGGTCACCGCTTCTACGCCGGCTGCCAGAACGTCGACACGGTCGAGTCGATCGCCGCCGAGCACGCCCGCGAGCTCTTCGGTGCCGAGTACGCCTACGTGCAGCCCCACTCCGGCATCGACGCCAACCTGACGGCGTACTGGGCCATCCTCGCCCACCGGGTCGAGGGCCCAACGCTGGAGAAGATGGCCGCCAAGGCTGGGCACACTAAAAACGTGAACGAGCTCTCCGAGGCCGACTGGGAGACGCTGCGCGGCGAGCTCGGCAACCAGCGCCTGCTCGGCATGAGCCTGGACGCCGGCGGTCACCTCACCCACGGCTTCCGCCCGAACATCTCCGGCAAGATGTTCCACCAGAACCAGTACGGCACTGACCCGGAGACCGGGCTGCTCGACTACGACTCGCTGCGAGCCAAGGCACGCGAGTTCCAGCCGCTGATCATCGTGGCCGGCTACTCCGCCTACCCGCGCCGGGTGAACTTCGCCAAGATGCGCGAGATCGCCGACGAGGTCGGCGCCACCCTGATGGTCGACATGGCCCACTTCGCCGGTCTCGTGGCCGGCAAGGTGTTCCAGGGCGAGGAGAACCCGGTTCCCTACGCCCACGTCGTCACGAGCACCTCGCACAAGTCGCTGCGCGGCCCGCGCGGTGGCTTCATCCTGGCCACCGAGGAGTACGCACCGAGCGTCGACCGCGGTTGCCCGATGGTCCTCGGCGGCCCGCTCTCGCACGTGATGGCCGCCAAGGCCGTCGCCTTCGCCGAGGCGAAGCAGGAGAGCTTCCAGACCTACGCCCAGGAGGTCGCCGACAACGCCAAGAGCCTCGCCGAGGGCTTCCTCAAGCGCGGCGCCAAGCTGGTCACCGGCGGCACCGACAACCACCTCGTGCTGCTGGACGTGACGAGCTTCGGCCTCACCGGCCGTCAGGCCGAGTCGGCGCTGCTCGACTCCGGCGTGGTCACCAACCGCAACTCGATCCCGGCCGACCCGAACGGCGCCTGGTACACCTCGGGCATCCGCCTCGGCACCCCGGCGCTGACCACGCGCGGCTTCGGCGCCGACGAGTTCGACCGCGTCGCCGAGCTCATCGTCGACGTGCTCTCCAAGACCACCCCGGGCACCACGAAGGCCGGCGGTCCGTCCAAGGCGTCCTATGCCATCGAGGACGGCGTCGCCGACAGCACGAAGGCCGCCGCGGCGGAGCTTCTCGCGAAGTTCCCGCTGTACCCCGGTCTCGATCTCGCCTGATCCCGTGCCTGCTCCGAAGCGACCCAGCTCGATCCCCGGCGCCGAGGCCCCTGAGAAGGTGGTCCCGACGGCGGAGGTGCGTGTCGTCGTCGAGGACGAGTGGCCCGCGCTCAAGAAGGTGCGCCTCGCGGCCCTCCAGGACACCCCGCGGGCGTTCTGGGCGTCCTACGACGAGGTCGTCACCTGGCCCGACGAGCGTTGGCGGCTGTGGGCGGCCTCCGGTGCTGCCTACATCGCCTGGCTCGGGGAGAAGCCCTCGGGCCTCGCCGCCGGGATCATGCACGACGACGAGCACCACCTGATCAACATGTGGCTCGCTCCCGAGGCGCGTGGTCACGGCCTCGCCGAGGGCCTGATCCAGGCGGTTGCCGGCTGGGCGCGTCGTGACGGTGCCTCCGTGCTGACCCTGTGGGTCGTCGACGGCAACGAGTCCGGGCGCCGCCTCTACGAGCGCCTCGGGTTCGAGCTCACCGGCGAGACCCAGCCGTTCCCCGAGGGCGACCCGCGCACCGAGTCGAAAATGGCGTTGCGCCTCACCTGAGATGGCCGATCCCCACGAGGGCGTGACCCCCGACGGCCTGATCGTCACCGGAGCACGCCGCGACCGAGTCCCGTCCGCATACGAGCCTGTCCTGGCGTACGTCCTGGGGCGGGTCGGGCCCGAGGTCGCGGTCTACACCTACGGCTCGGTGGCCAACGGCACGGCGAGGGTGCCCGCCTCCGACGTCGACCTGTTGACGATCGGCCTCCCGTCGACCGACGCCGCCGCGCTGGGTTCAGCTGCCTCGGAGCGTTCGCCGAGGTCTGCCGCGGCGTCGAGATCGCCGCGGTGACGCCGGACGACTATGTGGGGGAGGCGGACGAGGCGTACGGGAACCGGGTCTTTCTGCGTCATTACTGCCTCCACCTCGCCGGACCGGACCCGAGCACCGAGCTGCCTGACTTCCCGGCCGACGCCCGCGCCGCCCGCGGTTTCAACGGTGACATCGACCGCCTGCTCCGCCGGTGGCGCGCCGCTCTGAGCCGCGACGACGCGAGCAATCTGTCCCGCCGGGTCGCCCGCAAGTCGCTGCTCGCCGTGGCCGGGCTGGTCAGCGTCCACGACGGCACCTGGACCACCGATCGCGCTGCGGCGGCAGCGCGCTGGGCCGAGATCGACCCGTCGCTCGCGCCTGGCCTGGCGCGGCTCGTGGCGCTGTGCGACGGCGGCGGTGCGTCGGCGGACGAGACTGCCGAGTTGCTCGCGTCCGGTGGCATCGCCGAGCGGATCGCTACCCGTTTCGCCACCGACATCGGTCTCTGGCCAGCTCTAGACTGAGCCCGTGAGGGACGATGTCGAGGTCAGCGCACTCGCGATCAACGTGGCCATCCCGGACGATCTGCAGTGGACCGACAGCCGGCGAGATGTGGTGTTCCGGCTCACCACGCTCAACGTACGTCTGCTGCCCGACGGCCGGCTTGCGGCCAAGGCCTACGGGCGACCGGTCGACGGTGGCCGCGGTGCCTACACCTCGTTCCCGGTGCCTGACCGGCCCGAGTTGACCGGCCTCATCGGCGAGGCGGCGAAGGTCGCAGCGGGGCGCTGGCAGACGGCGTCAGTTCAAGGCTGACTCCTCAGCCGAGGAGGGCGTCGATGTCGACCGGGACCTCGACGTCGCCATAGGTCAGCGTCGCCGACCCGTCCGTGAAGCGGCCGGTCTCGACGAAGTAGCCGTCCTCGAGACGGTGGGTGAGGGTCACGTGGTCACGAGGATCGACGATCCAGTACGCCGGGGCACCCCACTGCGCGTAGCGGTTGAGCTTGCCGACGAGATCGTCGCGACGGTTGCTGGAGAGGACCTCGACGACCAGGTGCGGAGTGGTCCGCAGCGTACGTTCGTCGTCGGTCTTGTCGTGGACCATGAGGTCGAGGATGAGCTCCTCGCGAATTCCTTCGGGCGACCATCCCCAACCCTGTGTGATGTCCAGTCCGGCTTCGAGGTTCCGCTCGAGCAGAACGTGCAGCTCGTGGATGATGCGCTGGTGGTTGCGTCCCGGCGGTGCCATGGTGACGAGAGATCCTCCGTAGTACTCACCCGGGGTGTCCTCGAGGGCGAGATACTCGTCCCACGACATCGGCACGCGGCTGAGGTCGTCAGAATGGCTGGCGGTGCTCAACACATGCTCCCTTCTGGTGGTGATTCTGAACAGGTGGATTCGTCGTCCGCCTCCAGTCTCGCCGATCCATGGGAACGGGTCCAGCGCTAAACCGGCTTCCGCCACACCGAGACGTGGCTCGTGGACTCGCTGGTGAACTCCGAGCGGTCCCAGCCGCCGTAGCGCGCCTCCATCGTCATCCCAGCGAGCCGGGCCATCAGGTCGAGCTCGGAGGGCCACACGAAGCGGAAGTTGTGCTGCCCGTACCGGTAGCGGCCGTCGGCCTCGCGGGTGTAGTGGTGCGAGATCGCCTGCTGGGTGACCAGGTCGTAGGTGTCGAACCCGAGATGCCCCGGGGAGACGTCGAACGGGATCGCCGGGCTTCCGGGCGGAAGCCGCCGCAGCCCGGGCACTCCCACCTCGACCACGAAGCGCCCGCCCGGCGTCAGATGACGCGCGGCATTGGCGAAGCAGGCGACCTGCTCCTCCTGCGTACGCAGGTTTCCGATCGTGTTGTAGACCAGATAGACCAACGCGTACGACCCGACCCCGGGCGCCTCCGCGGCGGCCATGTCGCCGACGACCACCGGGACCTCCTCCTCGGTGACCTTGCGTCGCAGGACGTCGACCATCGGCTGGGAGAGCTCGATGCCGGTGACCGGCACCCCCAGCTCCCGCAGCGGTACGCCGATCCGACCCGTCCCGATGGCGAGCTCGAGCGCGGGCCCGCCGTCGGCGACCACGGCGAGGAAGCGGGCCACCGGCCCGGTCACCTCGGGTGAGTTGACCCAGTCGGCCGGGTCGTCGTAACGCTCGGCCGTCTCGCGGGTCCACAGGTCGCTGCTCGTCATGGACGTCGACTCTGCCCGCCGGAGTGCTCCGCGTGCGAACGATTTATCGCCAGGAGTAGCCGACCTCGGGCCGGCCCCCGGCAGGGCCGTAGCGGACGCCGCGCGCGGCCAGGCCCTTGTCGGCGAGGTGCTCGAGGTAGCGGCGGGCGGTCACCCGGGAGGCGCCGATCACGGCGGCGACCTCGCTCGCCGACAGGTCGCCGTCGGCATCGCGCAGAGTGGCCGTCACCGCACGCAGCGTCTCTGCGCTCATGCCCTTGGGCAGCGGTGCGTTTCCGGCGGGCCGCAGCGACCCCAGGAGCTGGTCGACCTCGTCCTGGACGACCTCCTCGGGGGCCGCGTCCAGCCGGGCACGATAGTCGGCGTACTGCTCGAGCTTGTCCCGGAACGTAGCGAACGTGAACGGCTTGAGCAGATAGAGCACGACCCCCTGTACGACGGCCTGCCGCACCACCTTCGTGTCTCGCGCCGCGGTCACCGCGATCGCGTCGCACAGGTGCCCGGCGGCGCGCAGCCTGCTGAGCAGCCCGAGCCCGTGCCCGTCGGGCAGGTTCATGTCGAGCAGGATCAGGTCGACCGGAGCGCCGGCGTCGCGCGCCGCATCGAGCGCGCGGACCGCCTCCCGCGCCGACCGCGCGATCCCGGCCAGGGCGAAGCCCGAGACCCGCCCGACGTACGCCGCATGGGCCTCGGCGGCGAGCGCCTCGTCCTCGACGACCAGGACCCGCACGCTCATGCGGCCGCCTCCGTCGCGAGGGTGACGGTGAACTCGGCCCCGCCGAGGTGCGAGCGGCCGACCGCGACCGCGCCGCCGTGGCGTCGGGCGATCTGGGCGACGAGCGCGAGCCCGAGGCCGCGTCCGGTACCTGGCTCGGCCTTCGTCGTCCACCCGCGGTCGAGGACGCGCGCCGAGTCGGCCTCGTCCAGACCGGGGCCACTGTCACCCACGCGGACGGTGAGCGTGGCGTCGTCGCCGGTGAGACGGACCTCGACCTGGCGGGGCTCCATGTCCGCGACGGCGTCGAAGGCGTTGTCGACCAGGTTGCCCAGCACGGTCACCAGGTCGCGAGGCGCGACGCTCGAGCCGGACGGCCACTCGCCCTCGATGCGCAGGTCGATGCCCCGCTCGGCCGCCTCGGCCGACTTCCCGAGCAGCAGTGCGGCGACGACCGGATCCTCGACGGCCCCGACGACCTGGTCGGTCAGGAGCTGGGCGACCTGCAGTTCCTCGGTGGCGAACTCGACGGCCTCGTGGGACCGCCCCATCTCGATGAGCGACACCACGGTGTGCAGGCGGTTGGCCGCCTCGTGGTTCTGCGACCGGAGCGACTCGGTGAACCGACGTACGACCTCGAGCTCGCCGGTCACCGAGCGGAGCTCGGTGTGGTCGCGCAGCGTGACCACTGCGCCGACCTCGCGGCCGTCCCACCGCGCCGGGGCCGAGGAGACGACCAGGATCCGCTCGCCGGCGAGGTAGAGATCGTCGGACTCGACGGTGCGGCCACGGGCGGCCGCGACCAGGCCCGGGGCCAGGTCGAGATCCTCGATCGGGGTGCCGACGACGTCGTCGGGGAGCGCCAGCAGGCGCCGGGCCTCGTCGTTGACGAGCTGCACGCGCCCGTCGCCGTCTAGCAGGAGCAGGCCTTCACGGACCGAGTGGAGGACGGCGGAGTAGTACTCGTACATCCGAGCCAGCTCGCGCTCGCCCATGCCGTGGGTCAACCGGTGCAAACGCCGGCTCAGCAGCCAGGCGCCGAGCAGCCCGGCGAACAGCACGAGCCCACCGCACACCAGCACGATCCCGACGTCGCGCTGGAGCCCGCGGTTGATGTCGCTGACCGTGATGCCGACGGACACGAGCGCGACGACCTCGCCGTCGTCCTCGACCGGCACCACCGAGCGGACCGACGGGCCGAGGGTGCCGGTGTACTGCTGGGTGAACACCTCCCCCTCGGGTGCGCCGCCGAGGTCCCCGACGAACTTCCCGCCGATCTGGTCCGGGTCGGTGTGGGTGTAGCGGGTGCGGTCCAGGGCCATCACGACGACGAAGTCGGTGTCGGTGTCGCGGCGTACCTCTGATGTCCACGGTTGGAGGCTCGTCGTCGGTTCGTCGCCGCTCAGCGCGGTGGTGAGGGTGGGGGAGTCGGCCACGGTCTGGGCCACGGCCACGGCGCGCTGGGTCGCGCGACTGTAGGAGTCGCGCTGGGCGTCGTAGGCGGCCATCAGGATCCCGGTGACGACGAGCAGGAGCACCGTGCCGAACTGTAGGAGCAGCACCTGTTGCGCCACCGGGCGGTCGCGCAGCAGGCGGTGTCGGGCCGGTCGGGTGCGGGACATCTGGTCATTCTCACCCACCTGAGCGCGATTGTGACGCCGGCCACGAACACAACGAACACAACAGTGACCGTCGTCACGATCTGCTGGAGAGTTGCCGCGGTTGCCCGCCGGGGCGCCGGACACACGCCGGACCAGGAGGAAACGATGAGCACGATCACGAGCGGGGCGCCACCGAAGAAGGACCGGACCCACTATCTCTACATCGCGGTGATCGTGGCGGTGGGACTGGGTATCGTCGTCGGACTGCTGTTCCCCAGCTTCGCCGTGCAGCTGAAGCCGATCGGCACGGCGTTCGTGAACCTGATCAAGATGATGATCCAGCCGGTCATCTTCTGCACCCTGGTGATCGGTGTGGGCTCGGTGGCGAGCGCCGCGAAGGTCGGCAAGGTCGGCGGTCTGGCGCTGTTGTACTTCATCACCATGTCGACGGTCGCCCTGGCCATCGGCATGGTGGTCGGCAACCTGATCGAGACGGGCAGCGGGCTCCAGATCAGCACCGAGTCGTCGCAGGTCGGCCAGGAGGCCGCCTCTGAAGGCCACGGGAGCACCACCGACTTCCTCCTCGGCATCATCCCGACCAGCATGTTCTCGGCGCTGACCTCGGGAGTCGTGCTCCAGACCTTGCTGGTCGCGCTGCTGGTCGGGTTCGCGCTGCAGCGGATGGGTGAGTCGGGCAAGCCGATCCTGAACGTGATCGTCTGGGCCCAGAAGCTCGTCTTCCGGGTTCTCGCGATGATCATGTGGGCCGCGCCGGTCGGTGCTTTCGGTGCCATCGCCGGCGTCGTCGGGGAGACGGGCGTCGACGCGCTCAAGAGCCTGGCCGTGATCATGGTGGCCTTCTACATCACCTGCGTGCTGTTCGTGTTCCTCGTGCTCGGAACGCTCCTGAAGCTGGTCACCGGGGTCAATGTGTTCAAGCTCTTCAAGTATCTCGCCCGCGAGTTCCTGCTCATCTTCTCCACGAGCTCCTCGGAGTCGGCGCTGCCGCGTCTGATCGCGAAGATGGAGCACGCAGGCGTGGAGCAGGCCACGGTCGGTGTGGTGGTCCCGACGGGCTACTCGTTCAACCTGGACGGCACCGCCATCTACCTGACGATGGCCTCGATCTTCATCGCGGACGCGATGGGTGACCCGCTGAGCATCGGCGAGCAGATCGGGCTGCTGCTGTTCATGATGGTCGCCTCGAAGGGTGCCGCCGGCGTCACCGGCGCTGGTCTGGCGACGCTTGCTGGTGGTCTGCAGTCGCATCGACCGGAGCTGGTCGACGGGGTCGGCCTGATCGTGGGGATCGACCGGTTCATGTCGGAGGCTCGGGCCCTGACCAACTTCGCGGGCAACTCGGTCGCGACCGTTCTCATCGGTCACTGGACCAAGACCGTGGACCGGCCTCAGCTCGACCGGGTCCTTGACGGTCAGGATCCGTTCGACGAGACCAGGATGATCGATGACCACGCCGCCCCGCCGCCCGCGGCGGAGGGCGAGAAGTCACTGGCATAGCCCCGACACCACGGCCGTACGCAGCACACAGATGTGCTGCGTACGGTTTGTGTCATCTGTTGCGGTAGAGGATCCGAGCCAGCTCGAACGGCGCGACGCGCCACGACCCGATCGGCTCGTCGTCGAGCCCGAGCCTGCCGAGTGCGGCGACGATCCACGAGAACGCGAAGCAGCCGATGCCGGTGACGGTCCAGATCCCGACCATCCGCCAGGAAAGGTCGCCGCCGAAGGCGCGGAAGATGCCGATGACGGCACCGATCAGGGCGATCGCCGCGAGCAGCCAGAAGACGATCGAGCAGATGACCGCCGCCATCCGTCCGGCAACTGCCAGCGGATCGCGAGGGTGCTCGTGATGGGGCCCCTGATGGGGAGCGTGGGGATAGTTCATCTCGTCGCTGATTCTGGCGTACGTGGGGCGTCGGAGTCACGCCGGGCCGGAGGGTCCGCCTGCGGCCCGAGGGTCAGAGCGGTATGGTCCTGCGCGTTCTCGGGTGAGTGTTCGACAATTTGCCCGGGACATCGATCGACCGTAGCCACTAAAGTTACGGGGATCACATAACGAGGCGCTGCCTCGTGGACCCGACGCGGCCTGCGTGGCACGACTCCGTGGATCAAACGACGATGGAGGGTGCAATCCAATGCACGTGCGTAAGTGGCAAATCGGAGCAGTAGTCGCAGGTCTGCTCGCCGTGACCGGATGTGGTGTGCCGGGTGGCGGTGGCAGCAACGACGCCGGCGAGACCGAAAAGGGAGACGGCAGCCTCCAGATCCTCGGCGCCATCCCCGAGGGCGAGGCAGTCGGGCTCAACGCGGCGCTCGACGCGTTCACCAAGGAGACCGGGATCGAGGTGACGTACACGCCCTCGACGGACTTCACCACGGAGATCCGCACCAAGGTCAACGGAAACGACGCGCCGGACATCGCGCTCTTCCCGCAGCCCGGACTGGTCGGTGACTTGACCGAGTCGGGTGACACGCTGCCGCTCGACGACCTCATGGACGTCAAGTCGCTCGACGACACGATGATCCCGGGTCTGATGGACTCGGTGACGATCGATGACAAGACCTACGGAGTCCCGATCCGGGTCTCGATGAAGTCCCTGGTCTGGACGCCCAAGAACTTCGAGCAGTCCGGTTACAAGACGCCCACGACCTGGGACGAGCTGAGGGCGCTCGAGGACCAGATGATCGCCAAGGGCCAGACCCCGTGGTGCCTCGGCGCCGAGGCCGGCGCCGACACCGGCTGGGTCTACACCGACTGGGTCGAGGAGATCGTCCTGCGTCAGGAGGGCCCGGAGTTCTACGACAAGTGGACCAACCACGAGATCCCCTTCAACGACCCGAAGATCGTCGAGGCGATCGAGACCATGGGCGACATAATCAACAAGCCGAAGAACGTACGCGGCGGCGCCGACGGCACTCTGAGCGAGCCGTTCGGTGACTCCCCGCTGCCGCTGTTCGACGCCAAGCCCGGGTGCCAGCTGCACCGCCAGGCCAACTTCATCACCACGTTCTTCCCGAAGGACGTCCAGGCCGACCTCGCCGGCAACGTCGGCGTCTTCGCGCTGCCCGGCGGCATGGAGGGTGGCTTCGAGGGCAACCCGGTGCTCGGCGCCGGTGACATGGCGACCGCCTTCACCAACGACACCGACGTCGTGGAGCTGATGGAGTTCTTCGCCTCCCCCGACTTCGGTGCCGAGTGGGCCAAGTCCGGCGGCTGGCTCTCGCCCAGCGTCGAGTTCGACAACGCCAACTACGCCGACCCGATGTTCGGCGAGATCGCGACCCTGCTGCAGGACGCCGACACCTTCCGTTTCGATGGATCTGACCTGATGCCGGCTCAGGTCGGCGCCGGCACGTTCTGGAGCGAGATGAACGCCTACGTCGGAGGTGAGAAGAGCGCTCAGGAGGCTGCCGACGCGATTGAGGAGAGCTGGCGCGGATGAGCGATGACCCATTCCTGAAGATCGTCAACGGGCTCGTTGCGATCGTCTTGGGGGTCGGCGGCACCGTCGCGCTCTACTGGGTGCTGAACTTCCTGGTGGGTCTTCTGCCAGGCAAGTGGGACAAGCGGATCAAGCCGTACGTCTTCATCGGCCCGGCCATCTTGGTGGTCGCCGTCTTCCTGGTCTACCCGGCCCTGATGACGGTGATCTACAGCTTCGCCGACGACAACAGCATCAACTGGGTGGGCGTGCAGAACTACGTCGACCTCTTCCAGGACGACGAGTTCATCGGCACGCTGGTCAACAACCTGCTGTGGATCCTCATCGTCCCGGCAGGGAGCGTGATCGTGGGTCTGCTCGTGGCGGTGCTGGCCGACCGGCTCAAGGCGGTGCCGGAGCGGATCGCGAAGTCGGTCATCTTCATGCCGATGGCGATCAGCTTCGTCGGGGCGAGCACGATCTGGGGCTTCGTCTACGCGACCAGGTTCGCGCAGGGGGACGAGCAGATCGGCCTCCTCTCGGCGATCTCGACCAGCCTCGGGTTCGAGCCGGTGGCCTGGCTGCGGATCTCCGACTACAACCTCAACGACCTGCTCCTGATCGTCATCATGATCTGGTTGCAGGCGGGGTTCGCGATGGTGCTGCTCTCCTCGGCGATCAAAGGCGTACCCGACGACACGGTGGAGGCTGCGCGCATCGACGGGGCCAGCGAGATCCAGATCTTCTTCAAGGTCGTCGTGCCGCAGATCTGGCCGACGGTGATCGTGGTCTTCGTGACCATCCTCATCCTGGTTCTGAAGGTCTTCGACATCGTCTACGTGATGACCGGTGGCCGGTCCGGCACCTCGGTGCTGGCCAACACCTTCTTCGTCGAGCTCTTCGAGTTCGGTGATGCTGGTCGAGCGGCCGCGGTCGTGGTGGTCCTGATGATCGCGGTGATCCCGGTGATGATCTACCAGATGCGCCAGTTCAAGAAGCAGGAGGCCCGCTGATGAGCGCCACAGGATTCGGCAGGGTCACCCTGGGCAGCGTCGCTGTCCGCGTGGGCATCGTCCTGCTGTGCCTGCTCTGGTTCATCCCGACGCTCGGTCTGCTGGTCTCCTCGTTCCGCGACGAGGCCGATGTGAAGTCGAGCGGCTGGTGGACGGTCTTCACCGACCCGTTCAACGTGTCCCAGTGGACCTTCGACAGCTACAGCCAGGTCCTCGAGAGCGGGATGGCCAACGCCTTCGTGAACTCGCTGGTCGTCTCGATCCCGGCGACGGTGCTGCCGATCATGATCGCTGCGTTCGCTGCGTACGCGTTCACGTTCATGCGGTTCCCGGGTCGCAACGTGCTGTTCATGCTGATCGTCGGCCTGCTGGTCGTGCCGTTGCAGGTGGCGTTCGTGCCGCTGCTCAGCTTGTTCAGCGACTACGACCTCAACGGCACCTTCCTGGCGGTGTGGCTGGCTCACACCGCCTTCGGGATGCCGCTGGCGGTCTACATCCTGCGCAACTACATGGCCGGTGTGCCGCGCGAGATCATCGAGTCGGCCGAGATCGACGGTGCCTCTCACTTCCAGACCTTCTGGAGACTGATCGTGCCGATGTCGGTGCCCGCGTTGGCCGCGTTCGCGATCTTCCAGTTCCTCTGGGTCTGGAACGACCTGCTGGTCGCCCTCATCTTCCTGGGCGCCGGCGACAACGAGGTCGTCACGATCACGCTGCGTGACCTGATCGGCGACCGTGGGCAGGAGTGGCACCTGCTCACCGCCGGTGCGTTCATCACGATGACGGTGCCGCTGCTGGTCTTCTTCTCGCTGCAGCGCTACTTCGTCCGCGGGCTGACGGCTGGGTCCGTGAAGGGCTGAGCGACCAGAAGCACAGCTCCATACAACGGGCGCCATGTCGGTGACATGGCGCCCGTTCGCGTACCGCCTGGGCGGCCGGGCGATGACACGTCGGATGTCGGAGGCACTCCTGCAACGGACGGCTGAGCGCGGCGGATAGGGTCTGTGACGTGGCCGAGACATCCGCGTACGCCCCCAAGTGGGCCGGGACCGAGCAGGTCGCTCTTCCCGAGACGGTGCGGTCGCCGTGGTGGCAGCTCGGGCGACGGCTGCTGGCGGCGCTGGCGATCATGGTCGGGACCGTTCTCCTGGTCTACTTCGACCGCGATGCGTACGCCGACAACAACGACCCGACCGGCCAGGTCAACCTCGTCGACGCGATCTACTACACGACGGTGACGCTGAGCACGACCGGCTACGGCGACATCGCTCCGGTCGCGGAGCACGCCCGGATGATCAACGCGTTCATCATCACGCCGGCTCGCATCGCGTTCCTGGTGCTGCTGATCGGCACCACACTCGAGGTCCTCACCAAACAGGGCCGTGACCTCATCCGAGTTGCTCGCTGGAGGAAGAAGATGTCCCAGCACATCGTCGTCGTTGGCTACGGCACCAAAGGCCGCAGCGCCGTCGAGACGTTGCTCACCAGTGGTCTGAGGCCTGAGGAGTTCGTCGTCGTCGATCCGGACCCGGTGGCACGCTCCGATGCGCACTCCGACGGGCTGGCGGTCGTCACCGGCGACGCCACCCGGCGCGAGGTGCTGATGCGGGCCGGCATCAAGGACGCTGAGCAGGTCATCATCACCACCAACCGTGACGACTCCAACGTGCTCACGATCTTGACGGTGCGCCAGATCAACCCGGAGGCGTGGATCGTCGCCGCAGCGCGTGAGCGTGAGAACGCGCCCCTGATGAAGCAGTCCGGGGCGGACTCCGTGATCACCTCTGCCGACGCGGTCGGCCGGCTGATGGGCCTGTCCACCATCTCCCCGACTCTGGGCGCTGTCATGGAGGACCTGCTCAACTCGGGCCTCGGCTTGGAGGTCGCCGAGCGCGACCTGCTGGTCAACGAGGTCGGCAAGCAGCCCCAGCAGCTCTCCGACCAGGTGATCGCGGTCGTACGCGACGAGAAGGTCTTCCGCTACTTCGACCCGGTCGTCGGCACCCTGTCGCGAGGGGACCGGCTGGTCGTCGTCCGAGCGGCGAAGGAGCTGCCGTGGGCGCCGCGTCCGGGGACGCACGGCGAGGACACCGCCGACGCGGCTGACGCTTAGCCGAAATAGAAGTCAGCCGCTGGAGTCTCGGGTCTCCAGCGGCTGACATGGAAGAGACTAGCGGACGTTTCGGTGAGCATCAAAGAGTTGTGCTGCACTTTTGTGAAGATGGCCCAGATGGGCTATGCCGGGTAGTCCGAGGCGGTGGTGGGTGGCGGTTTCGGGGGTGTACTCCGTGCCTGGGATGATGTCCGTATGACCGAGGCGCCCCACAGCCCCGGGTCTGCCGACGAGCAGCCGGGCCTTTCCGAGAACGAGAAGCGACTGCTCGACTTCGAGCGCTCCTGGTGGTCGGCCGGCACCGGCCGCGACGAGGCGGTACGCGAGCAGCTCAGCATGAGCGCTGCCGACTACCACCGCGCCGTCAACGATCTGATCGACAAGCCCGAGGCGCTCGCCTACGACGGCGTCCTGGTGCGCCGGCTGCGCCGACAGCGCGACTCGCGGCGTACGCAGCGCTCGAGGACCTCGCGCCCGTAGCCCACTCGGGTGGGCCGAGTGGCCCGAACGGATTATTTGCAGCCCCTTGCATTGCAGGTGCTTGCACGTTCGTGGATCGGTCGGCTAATGTTCTTCTCGTAAGCCGCTGGTGACCCGAGACGCCAGCGGCTTACTTCTATTTTGCCGAGACGTCAGCCCCGTCGGCCGAGACGTCAGCCCCGTCGGCCGAGACGTCAGCCCTGTCGGCCGAGACGGCACGGCGCTGCCACGTCGGCCGACGTACGTGACGCTTCGGCCGACGGGCGTGACGCTTCGATCGGGTCGGGTCAGTCGCGGGCCGTGAGGATGAGGGGGCCGTCCTCGGTGATCGCGACGGTGTGCTCCATGTGGGCGCCGCGGGAGCCGTCGGCGCTGCGCAGGGTCCAGCCGTCGGGGTCGGTGAAGATCTCGTCGGTGGTGTGCAGGAACCACGGCTCGATCGCGATGACCAGACCGGGCTGCAGCTTGAAGCCACGACCGGGGCGGCCGTCGTTGGCGATGTGCGGGTCGCCGTGCATGGTGCGGCCGACCCCGTGGCCACCGAACTGGGTGTTGATCTTGAGGCCCTTCGCGCGCGCGACGCTGGCGATCGCGTGGGAGATGTCGCCGATCTTGTTGCCGACGCGGGCGGCGTCGATGCCGGCCTCGAGCGCCCGGGTGGTGGTCTCGATCAGGTCGAGGTCCTCCTGGCGGGGTGTGCCGACGACGACCGAGAGGGCGGAGTCGGAGACCCAGCCGTCGACGCTGGCAGCGAAGTCGACGCTGAGCAGGTCGCCGTCCTGGAGCTTGTAGTCGAACGGCAGACCGTGCAGGACGCCGTCGTTGACCGAGGTGCAGAGCACCTTGCCGAACGGGCTGGCGCCGAAGCTCGGGTGATAGTCGATGTAGCACGACTCCGCACCGCGATCCTTGATCATCTTGTGCGCCAGCTCGTCGAGCTCGAGCAGGTTCACACCCACGGCGGCGTGCTCGCGGAGTGCGGTAAGGACATCGGCCACGAATCGGCCGGCGGGCTTCATCTGCTCGATCTGGGTCGGCGTGCGCAGTTCGATCACAGGCACAGACTATCCTGAGAACCGTTCTCAGTTGAATTCTCCAGAGCCCATCACGTCGGGCTCGGCTTCAGCAGCGGGCATCGCGCAACGCGGCCGCCTTCGAGGTCAGCAACCGACGCTCGGCGAGGTTGGTGGCCCGCGCCGAGGCGAGATCGTACGCAGCGGCCGCGCCGTCCAGGTCGCCGGCGAGCTCGAGCAGATGAGCGCGCACCGCGGGGACGCGGGGATGGTCGGCGAATCCGCTGTCCCCGTTCTCGGCACAGTCGCGCAGGAGCCCGTCGAGCAGCGCGAGCGCGGGGCCCGGCCCGTCGGCGTAGCCCACCGCGACGGCCTTGTTGAGCGTCACGATCGGACCGGGTGCGACCTTCTCCAGCAATCCGTAGAGCGCGGTGATCTGCAGCCAGTCGGTCTCCTCCGCCGAGGCCGCGCGGTTGTGCAGCGCGGCGATGGCGGCCTGGATCTGGTAGGTCCCCGGCCGGCCGGTGCCGATGACCGCATCGATCAGGGCGATGCCCTCGCGGCTGCGCTCGGACCGCCACAGGCTCCGGTCCTGGTCGGCCAGCGGCACCACCGCGCCGTGCGCGTCGACCCGGGCCGGGCGGCGGGCGTCGAGCATCAGCATGAGCGCCAGGAGCCCGCCGAGCTCGCCGTGGTCGCTCCCCGTCATCCGGGCGAGCGCAGTGCGGGCGAGCCGGGTCAGCCGGATCGCCTCGGCACACAGATCGACCCGCTGCAGGTGGTCGCCTTCGGTGGCGACGTACCCCTCGTTGAAGAGCAGGTAGAGCACCTTCAGCATCGCCGGGATGCGCGCGGCGAGGTCGGCGGTGCCGTCGATCCCGAGCGACCGGCCCTTGATCGTGGCCTTCGCCCGGGAGATCCGCTGCGCCATCGTCTTCTCCGGGACGAGGTAGGCGTGCGCGATCTCCCGAGTGGTGAGCCCGCCGACAGCACGCAGGGTCAGTGCCACCGCCGAGGCCGGGGTGAGGCTGGGATGGCAGCAGAGCAAAAGTACGTCCAGGGAGTCGTCGATCGCCGACGTCTCCTGCCCTTCGGGCTCGGCGAGGTGGTCGGCACGCTCGCGGTCGCGTCGGCGCGACTCGCTGCGCTTGGCGTCGACGAGGCGGCGCATCGCGGTGGTGACCAGCCAGCCACGAGGCTGCTCCGGAATGCCTCGTTCCGGCCAGGTGCGTACGGCCTCGATCAACGCCTCCTGGACGGCGTCCTCGGCGGCATTGAAGTCACCGGAGCGGCGGGTGACGACGGCGACGACCTGCGGGGTGAGATCCCGCAGGAGGTCAGCCGGCAGAGCCTCGGTCACTCGATGCTCGCCTCGCCGAAGGCGATGGTGTCGTCGAGCGAGGAGTTGTCGGTGCCGTGGTACATCCGGCGCACCTGGATCGGCTGCTCGATCGGCCGCCCGCCCGGCCCCGGGGCGGCGGAGTAGAGGCCGGCGATCTCCAGCGCGCGCTCCTGGGTCTCGGCGTCGATGATCATGTAGCCGGCGACCCACTCCTTGAACTCCTGGAACGGACCGTCGGTGACGGTCTTGTCGGTGCCGTCGGAGGTCACCACGAACGCCTGGTCCGGCGGGGTCAGCGCCTCGACGTGCACCAGCTCGCCCGACTCGGTCAGGGCCTTGTTGAGCGCTTCGTAATAGCTCATGTGGCCCTGCACCTCCTCCGGCTTCCACCCGGCCATCCCGCCGGGAGTCTCGTCGGTGCCACCCTGGTAGTCGAGGATCATCAGATAGCGAGGCATGTCCTCACCCTTCCACTTCGGGCGCTGCTGGTCAGCGCCATTCACCGGGGGAACGGAGCCGGCTGCCCGATAACTACATGCTTCGCCCTACGACTTCGGCGTAGGTTTCTCGCCGTGCTGAAAGCCTATGACGAACAGCTGCGAACCGATGCCGAGACCTCCGGGGCGGTGTCGGTGACCCGGCACGGGCCGCTGCGCCTCGCGACCTTCGGTGGCGGACGAGGATTCATCTCCTATCAGGACCTCGACGGGGCCGACGCGGCCGGCGTCGAGGAGCTGGTCGCCGCGGCGGTCGCGCACTTCGACGCCGACCCGGCGATCGAGGAGGTCGAGTGGAAGACCCGCGGCCACGACCGCGCCCCCGGGCTGCACGACACGCTGCTGCGGCACGGTTTCACGCCTGATGAGCCGGAGTCGATCATGGTCGGCGAGGCCGCGCTCCTGGCCGTCGACGTGCCCCTGCCGGACGGGATCGGCCTGCGCACCATCACCAGCGAGCAGGACGTACGTGCCGCCAGCATCGTGCAGGACGGCATCTTCGGCTCGCCGCCCTCGGAGGCCCGGGTCGAGAGCCAGCTGCGTGGGATAGCGGCAGGGGAGAGCGAGATGTGGGTCGCCGAGGCAGACGGCGAGATCATCAGCGCCGGCCGGATCGACATGGTTCAGAGCACGGAATTCGCCGGCATCTGGGGCGGAGCGACGCTGGAGAAGTGGCGCGGGCGCGGCATCTACCGCGCCCTGACCGCCGCACGCGCCCGCACCGCCATCGCCCGGGGCAAGCGCTATGTCCACAGCGACTCCACCGAGTTCTCCCGGCCGATCCTGGAGCGCTCGGGGCTGACGAAGGTCGGCACCACCACGCCGTACGTCCGGCGCAGCCCTCGCTGATCAGGGAGCGACCGACGCGTCCTGACCCGAGGTGGCCAGCGACTCGGCGATCCGGCCGCTGGCCTTCAGGTCGTCGACCAGATCGTGCAGGAAGCTCACGGTGGCGGGCGAGTGGTCCCGCGCGACCGCTACTGCCTGGCGGATCTGCATGAACCGCGGCTCGACCAGCCGCAGACCGGCGTCGGCGGCGACGTGCCGGCTGAGGGGCTGCCGGATCCCTGCAGCGACGTCGAGACCGTGCTCGCGGAAGGCGTCGATCCCGTCGGCGCCGCGTACGACCTCGGCGTTCTCCAGCGTGCGGGTCAGGAAGAGGTCGTAGGCCGAGCCCTCCTTCACACCGACGCGAACGCCAGGGCGGTCCACGTCCTCCGCGGTCCGGATGGGGGAGTCGGCCGCGACGGCGTAGACGCCCTCGATCAGGACGTAGGGCGCTGTGAACTCGACCTCGGCGGCCCGGGCGGGCTCGATCGCGAGGAAGGCGACGTCAGCGGCCCCGGTCCGCAGCGCCTCGAAGGACTTGCGGGCGGCGTCGAAGCACTGGAAGGAAACCGGTACGCCGAGCCGACCGGCCAGCTCCCGGGCGATGTCCACGGTGACTCCGCTCGGCGCCTCGGGGGTGCCCTGGGCGAGGACCGGATTGCCGAGGTTGATCGAGGCGCGCAGAGTTCCGGTCGGTGCCAGATCGGCGGCGTGCTGGGTCGGGTCAGGCATCGGGGTCCTTCGGCACGAGGGTGTGGATCGGGTCGCCGGCCAGCCAGGCGGCGATGTCGTCGACGGCGCCGCCGTAGAAGCGGCGGTAGTTGTCCTCGGTGACGTAGCCGAGGTGCGGTGTCGCCACCACGTTCGGGAGGTGGCGCAGCACGTCGTCGGCGGGCAGCGGCTCGACGTCGAAGACGTCGAGGCCCGCTCCGGCGATCGTGTCGGAGCCGAGGTGGGCGATCAGCGCCTGGGTGTCGACCAGTCCGGCACGCGAGGTGTTGACGAGGTACGCAGTCGGCTTCATCGAGGCCAGCTCGCGGTCCCCGACGATGTGCCGCGTGGCCTCCGCCAGGACGAGATGGAGCGAGACGATGTCGCTGGTCTCGAACAGGGTGGCCTTGTCGACCGCGCGCACCCCGGTCGGCTCGGCACGCTCGGCGGTGAGGTGAGGGCTCCAGGCGATCACCTCCATCCCGAAGGCCTGACCCACCGCCGCGACCCGGGTCCCGATCTTGCCGAGCCCGAGCAGACCCAGGGTCCGGCCGTGGAGGTCGCTGCCGACTGTCCTCTGCCAGGTGTGGCCGCTCGCCTCGGTGACGATGTGACGGGTCAGCGCGTGGATCAGCGCCCAGGTCAGCTCGACCGGTGGATGCGGGCTCGACGGGGTGCCGCACACGGTGACGCCGAGCCGTTCCGCCGCGGCGAGGTCGATCGAGGCGTTGCGCATCCCGGTGGTGACCAGCAGGTTCAGCGCCGGCAGCCGTTCCAGGACTGTTGCCGGGAACGGCGTACGCTCCCGCATCGCCACCACGATCTCGGCGCCGTCGAGCGCGCGGACCAGAGCCTCGGTGTCGAGATGCTCGGTGACCGAGGTGACCTCGACGTCGTCGAGGGAGTCCCACGCGGCGTACGTCCCCGCCACGTCCTGATAGTCGTCGAGGATCACGCAGCGCACGTGCGCAACCTATCGTGCCCGCGGCCGCAGATGTGCGCAGAGTGTCGGCACCGGAATCGGCGACGCTACCGATCAGCCTCCGTGGATGACTCCGGTGGGAATCGCCTGGAGGAATGCCACAAGCGAGTCGATCCGCTCCGGGACCTGCTCCATCGCGGCCCGGCCGTCCCAGACCATGACGAGCCATGGTCCGTCGAGCTGATAGCGCGGCCCGGGATGGGCCAGGAGGAGAGCGCGCACCTCGGGACTGAGCAGGCGCTCGGTGAAGCTGCGCCGGGTGGTCTCGATCTCGTAGCTGCGCTCGAAGGCGTCCATCCCGCCGACGGGCGCCGGCTGTCGTTGCCGGCGTTGGGTCGGGCGTGGGGTGAGAACCAGCCATGGGTGGAGGTGCTCGAGGTCGAACGCGATCACGTGCTTGCTCTGCGGCAGCCGGACCGTGAGGCTCGGCCCAGGCCCGAGATCGACGGATTCCGAGGTCGTGTACACGTGCTCGTACGACACGAACCGAAGGCCCGCATGGACGCCCCGCACCACGTGGATGGCGCTGGGCGAAGCGTCCGGCAGCAGCTGGAACTGCGTCGTCCACACGTTGTCCTCGCTGGAGTACGACCAGCCGTGGTCGGCGGCGAAGAGTCGATAGGCCGCACTCGGCTGTGCGGTGCGCCGGTGTCGGCGCCTCAGCGCCTGCAGACGGGCGAGCCTGATCGCTCCCGCCAAGGACAGAACCACGAGCAGCGCGAGCATCAGCAGAAAGATCCAGTCCACCGCCGAATTGTGGCAGTCCTGAGGAGCTCGTGATGGCGAACGTCTGTCGGCGTTCCGCTGAGAGCAGATCTGCCCACGGCGGATTCGCTGGAATGCCGCGTACGCCTGGAGCAGGCTCGACAGCATGACCCAGACACCCATCAGCGCCGGGCCGCTCGACGAGCAGCTGACGGCAAGGCTCCAGAACCAACGGATCATCGTGCTCGGCCAAGAGGTGGACGACGCGATCGCCAACCGGATCTGCGCGCAGCTGCTCCTGCTCAGCGCCGAGGACCCGCACCGCGACATCTCCCTCTACATCAACTCGCCCGGCGGCTCGGTGACAGCCGGGATGGCGATCTACGACGTGATGCACTTGATCCCCAACGACGTCTCCACGCTCGGGATGGGGATGGCGGCGAGCATGGGGCAGTTCCTGCTCACCGCTGGGACGCCGGGGAAGCGATATGTGCTCCCGCACACCGAGGTGCTGCTCCACAAGGGGTCTGCCGGGATCGGTGGGTCCGCGGCCGACATCGAGGTGCAGGCCGCACGGCTGGCACGGATGACCGAGCAGATGCTCCGGATCACCGCCTCTCACACCGGGCAGACGGTCGAGCAGATCGACCACGACTCCCTGCGCGACCGCTGGTTCACCGCGGAGGAGGCGCGCGAGTACGGGTTCGTGGACGAGGTGCTCAACGACGTGCAGTCGGTGACGCCGGTGCAGCAGCGCAGCGTCGCCTTCGGCCTCACCGCCAACGGGGGTGCTCGATGAGCTCGTACACGATCCCGTCGGTCGTCGAGAAGACCCGCAACGGCGAGCGGGCGGTCGACATCTACAGCCGGCTGCTCTCAGACCGGATCATCTACATCGGCACGCCCATCGACGACGGGGTCGCCAACGTCGTCATCGCGCAGCTGCTGCACCTGGAGTCCGAGTCTCCGGACGCCGAGATCAACCTCTATCTGAGCTCGCCCGGCGGGGACCCGACCGCGATGTTCGGCATCTACGACACGATGCAGTTCATCCGGGCCTCGGTCGCGACGACGTGCGTGGGCCAGGCGGCGGGCTCGGCGGCGGTCCTGCTGTCCGCGGGGGAGCCGGGGCGGCGTACGGTCCTTCCGCACGCTCGGGTGGTGCTCCAGCAGCCGGGTCAGGGTGGTCAGCGGGGCGATGTGACCGATCTACAGGTCGCGGCGAAGGAGATCAGCCGGGTGCGGGCCGAGATGGACACGCTGCTGGCGCGCCACACCGGTCGTGGCCAGGAGCAGGTCCACGCTGACACCGAGCGCGATCTCGTCCTCGGGGCCGAGGAGGCCGTGGCGTACGGACTGGCGGACGCGGTGCTGGAGAGCCGCAAGCTCGCTTCGGTCTGAGCCGACCCGCCCTCAGGCCGCGAGAGCCAGCGGGCCGGACGGGCGGGCGCCCGTGCGCAGCGTGCGGGTGACCCGCTCGGTGAGGTCGACGAGACCAAGCCCCAGGGCGCCACCGACGGCCTCGAGCATCTCGGAGCTGGGCTCCTTCCGGCCGCGCTCGATCTCGGAGAGGTATTGCGTCGAGACGCCGGCATCGCCGGCGACGTCGGCGAGCGTACGCTCCTGACGGGATCGCTCCTCGCGGATCACCTGACCTGCGGCCTCACGCCACAGCGGCGCCGGCTTGTCCTCGTCCGGCAACGGATGGCCGGGAAACCTGATCAATTCGCCCATGTCCTCACAGTAGCGCTGCGGCGGTGGGCCGAGTGGGCCGTTCGCGCCGGGCGAACAGACCTCCTACCAGGAGTTATATCGGTCGAACGATAGATGCCGAGGACTTGCCAGCGAGGCTCGACACTCCGATAGTGGTCGCACAGTTTCGATCTTTGTGGGTCTACTGTGCACGACCAGAGAACTTGTCGAGTCGTTGGTATCACGGGGGAATCGTGTCGCACCGCAAGCAGATCGCCTTGGCCGGAATGGCAACAGGGCTGGCCATGACGAGCATCGGGATCGGTGGGTTGATCGTCGGTAATGCTGGAGCAGAGGAGCCCGGACACAGTTACGCCACGGATGAGTCCGGAGTCAGCTTGATCTCGCCGGTCTCGCCGCTGGAGAAGTCGTCTTCGACGCCGTCGCAGACCGAGCCGTACACCAGCGCGCCCGGGAGTTCGGCGCCAGGCACTCCTGAGGCGGCAGGGTCCGCCCCGGCGAGCCCGCGCGCGGTCGAGGAATCCGCTCCGGACTCGATGTCCCCGGTTCCGGCACGACCCACCCAGATTCCGTCGGAGCCCAGGCCGACGGGCAAGCCGGGCGGACCCATCGAGTCGCCGAGCGACCCGGGCGAGTCGCCCAGCGAGCCGAGCCAGTCACCGAGCGAGCCCAGCCAGTCGCCCAGCGAGCCGAGCGAGTCGCCCAGCCAGCCCACCGAGTCGCCGAGCGAGTCGGAGACCGGTGAGCCGAGCCCCTCCGACACGCCCAGCAACTGATATCCGGTTCCGGGAGGTCGGGAACGATGCCCCGGGGAGGGTAACGCTCGAGACATCGCTGTCCTACGCTGTGCGCCACACCACGCGCGGGGCGGGTACAGGGAGTCGAGTTGCAGAGCAAGCAGGTCGCCGTCGTAGGCATCCTGGCCGGCGCGGTCATGACCGGGCTCGGGGCGGTCGTCCTCGTCGCCGGTCTGGCGGAGGCCGAGCGCCCCGATCGTGACCCCGCGAACGGGTACGAGGACGTCGAGGACTCCTATCCCGACGTGGACCCGCTTCCTCCTCTACCTGCTTCGAGGCTGTCCGATAGGCCGTCAGCGGGCACGTCCACCCGCCCGGGCGGCGGGACGAAGGACCGCGACGGTGCGACGTACGCGCCGGCGGAGCCCAGCCCGACCCCGGTGGAGAACCCGGCGCGTCCGAGGGTTCCGCGTGAGCCGGTCGTGCCCGGTGAGACCGCCGGCTCCACGCCGACGGTGGGGCCCACGCATACCTCAGAGCCGGAGCCGAGCGCCCAGCCGACCGATCCCGTCGAGCCGACCGCGGAGCCGACGCCGGCGGAGACACCTACGGCTAGCGAGGAGCCGCAGTCACAGTCGCTCGCCCGGAGCGGTGGCTAGCGCCCTGGGTCACCATCCGCGCTCGCGCCACTCGGCCAGATGCGGTCGCTCAGCACCGAGCGTCGAGTCGTCGCCGTGTCCCGGGTAGAACCAGGTGCCGTCGGGCAGGGTGGCGAAGACCCGCTGCTCGACATCGTCGAGCAGTTGCGCGAAACGTACGGGATCCTGCTGCGTGTTCCCGACACCCCCGGGGAAGAGGCTGTCACCCGTCCATAGGTGAGGCGTGCCCTCGGCGTCGCGGTAGAGGAGTGCGACCGATCCCGGCGTGTGGCCGCGCAGCGCGATGACCTCGAGCGTGCAGTCGCCGACGGTGATGGTGTCGCCGTGGGCGAGCGTGCGAGAGATGGGTACGCCGGTGGCGTCCGTGATCGCGGCCGCATCGGGCTCGCCGGCGAGGGCGGCGGCGCCGGTGGTCTCGACGATGTCGGCCAGCGCGCGATGGTGGTCCCAGTGCTGGTGGGTGGTGACGACGGTGGCCAAGGCTTCCCCGATGAGGGGGAGGAGTGTCTCGGGCTCGGCCGCGGCATCGATCAGGAGCTGATCACCGGTGGAGCGGCAGCGCAGCAGGTAGCAGTTGTTCGACATCTGCGTGTCGACGGCCACCTTCGTGACGGTCAGCCCGCCGAGCTCGCGCACGTCGGCCGGGCCGCCCGGTTTCACGGCGCCTGTATAAGTGGAAGGGACATCGCTCATGCCCCCATGCAAGCACGTCTGGTGCCGGCGCAGGCAAAATTGTCGGTGCTCCGTGAGAGGGTTCAATCCGGAGTCTTCTTGGCGTCGTATGATGCGAACATCTGTTCGACGCAGTAGCGCGATGCGATAGCACTGAACGAGGAAAGAACGTGGCGGAGCAGCAGCTGATCATCCGGGGAGCCCGGGAGCACAACCTCAAGGACGTCTCCCTTGACCTGCCCAGGGACTCGATGATCGTGTTCACCGGCCTGTCCGGGAGCGGGAAGTCGAGCCTCGCGTTCGACACCATCTTCGCGGAGGGGCAGCGTCGCTATGTCGAGTCGCTGTCTGCGTACGCTCGACAGTTCCTCGGCCAGATGGACAAGCCCGACGTCGACTTCATCGAGGGGCTCTCCCCGGCGGTGTCGATCGACCAGAAGTCGACCTCGAAGAACCCGCGCTCGACGGTCGGCACCATCACCGAGGTCTACGACTACCTGCGCCTGCTCTACGCCCGCGCCGGCCGTCCCCACTGCCCGACCTGCGGCGCGCCGATCGAGCGGCAGACGCCGCAGCAGATCGTGGACCACGTGCTCACCCTGGAAGAGGGGCGCCGCTTCCAGGTGCTGAGCCCGGTGATCCGGGCCCGCAAGGGGGAGTACGTCGAGCTGTTCAGCCAGCTGCAGCAGCAGGGCTACTCCCGGGTGCGGGTGGACGGTGAGATCCATCAGCTCGACGCGCCGCCCAAGCTGGAGAAGCAGAAGAAGCACACCATCGAGGTGGTCATCGACCGGCTCGCGGTCAAGGAGTCCTCCAAGCGGCGGCTGACCGACTCGGTCGAGACCGCTCTGGAGCTGGCCGGCGGCCTGGTCGTCTTCGACTTCGTCGACACAGGGGAGCAGATGAAGTTCTCCGAGCGGATGTCGTGCCCCAACGACCACCTGCTCGACACCGACGAGCTCGAGCCGCGCTCGTTCTCGTTCAACTCGCCCTTCGGGGCCTGCCCGGCCTGCACGGGCCTCGGCACCCGGATGGAGGTCGACCCGGAGCTGGTCGTCCCCAACCCCGCAGCCACGCTGGCCGAGGGTGCCCTGCAGCCCTGGTCCCAGGCCCACGTCGCCGATTACTTCCTTCGACTGCTGGAGGCGCTCGGAGGTGAGCTCGGCTTCGACCTGGACACCCCGTGGGACGACATCCCGGCTGCGGGCCAGAAGGCGATCCTCGACGGTCACGGACACAAGGTGCACGTGGTCTCGGTCAACCGCTACGGCCGCCGCCGTTCCTACGACGCCGAGTTCGAGGGCGTACGCCGCTGGGTCGAGCGCCGCCACAAGGAGGCGGAGTCCGACACCACCCGCGAGCGCTTCGAGGGCTACATGCGGCAGGTGCCCTGCCCGACCTGCAAGGGCACCCGGCTCAAGCCCGTCTCGACCTCGGTGACCCTGGGCGAGCGGAGTGAGGGCGGACTCAACATCGCCGAGCTGTGCGCGATGCCGATCAACGAGGCCGCGGAGTGGCTCGACCAGGTCGAGCTGAGCGGCCGCGAGCGGCAGATCGCCGAGCAGGTCCTCAAGGAGATCCAGGCGCGGCTGCGCTTCCTCCTCGACGTCGGCCTCGACTACCTCTCCCTGGAACGGCCCTCTGGATCGCTCTCCGGCGGTGAGGCCCAGCGGATCCGGCTGGCGACCCAGATCGGCTCCGGTCTGGTCGGTGTCCTCTACGTGCTGGACGAGCCGTCCATCGGCCTCCACCAGCGCGACAACCACCGGCTGATCGAGACTCTCGAGCGGCTCAAGCGGCTCGGCAACACCCTGATCGTCGTGGAGCACGACGAGGACACCATCAAGGTCGCCGACTGGGTGGTCGACATCGGCCCCGGCGCGGGCGAGCACGGCGGCCAGGTGATCCACTCCGGCACGGTCGAGGACCTGCTCGCCAACGAGCAGTCGGTGACCGGTCAGTATCTGGCGGGTCGTCGCGAGATCGCCGTCCCGGCCGTACGCCGCCCGCGCACCGCCGGGCGCGAGCTGACCGTCCACGGCGCCAAGGAGAACAACCTCAAGGACATCGACGTCACCTTTCCGCTGGGGCTCTTCCTCGCGGTCACCGGCGTCTCCGGCTCCGGCAAGTCGACGCTGGTCAACGACATCCTCTACACCGCCCTGGCCAAGGAGTTCTACCGCGCCCGCACCGTCCCGGGCCGCCACACCAAGATCTCCGGCCTGGACAACGTCGACAAGGTGATCCACGTCGACCAGTCCCCGATCGGACGTACGCCGCGGTCCAACCCGGCCACCTACACCGGCGTCTTCGACCACATCCGCAAGCTCTTCGCCTCCACCCCGGAGGCCAAGATGCGCGGCTATCTGCAGGGCCGATTCTCGTTCAACGTCAAGGGCGGCCGCTGCGAGGCCTGCTCGGGTGACGGCACGATCAAGATCGAGATGAACTTCCTGCCGGACGTGTACGTCCCGTGCGAGGTCTGCCACGGCGCGCGCTACAACCGTGAGACGCTCGAGGTGCACTACAAGGGCAAGTCGATCGCCGAGGTGCTCGACATGCCGATCGAGGAGGCGGTCGAGTTCTTCGCCGCCGTGCCCGCGATCGCGCGCCACATGAAGACCCTGGTCGAGGTCGGCCTGGGCTATGTGCGTCTCGGTCAGCCCGCGACCACCCTGTCGGGCGGCGAGGCGCAGCGGGTCAAGCTCTCCGCCGAGCTGCAGAAGCGCTCGACCGGCAAGACGCTCTACGTCCTCGACGAGCCCACCACGGGCCTTCACTTCGAGGACATCCGCAAGCTCATCGGGGTGCTCTCCTCGCTGGTCGACAAGGGCAACACCGTGCTGGTGATCGAGCACAACCTCGACGTCATCAAGACCGCTGACTGGATCATCGACATGGGTCCGGAAGGCGGCAACCGCGGTGGCAGCGTGATCGCTGAGGGCACGCCGGAGACCGTTGCCGCGACACCCGGCAGCCACACCGGCGGCTTCCTCGCGCCGCTCCTCGACGGCAAGGCCGCGGAACAGCCCCCGGCCGAGCCGGTGAAGGCGAAGGCCGCCCCGGCCGCCAAGACCGCGGCCAAGAAGTCGGCGGCCAAGAAGAGGCCGGCGGCGCGCAAGAAGGTCGACGCGTCCTGATCCGAGACCGAGATTTGCCTGAGGGTTCGCGCTCGGCGAGCGATCCCGCTCGTCGGCGCGCCTATCCTGGAATGCATGAGTGAATCTCGAATCACCCGGCGAAAGGTCGTCACCGGCACCGCGGTGAGCGCAGTCGGTGTGCCGCTTCTGGCCGCCTGCGGCAGCGACGACAGCGACACCGGCACCGACGGTGGGTCCTCAGGCGACAGCGGCTCGGGCGGAGGCGGCCCGCTGGTCGCGACCAGCGAGGTCCCGGTCGGAGGGGGAGTGATCATCGCCGACCGCAAGCTCGTGGCCACTCAGCCGACCGAGGGCACCTTCAAGGTCTTCTCCGCGGTCTGCCCTCACCAGGGTTGTGCGGTCACCAAGGTCACCGACGGCACCATCGACTGTCCCTGCCACGGCAGTCGTTTCTCGATCGAGGACGGCTCGGCGACGCAGGGCCCCGCCGAGGACCCGCTGGACGAGGTCGCCTTCGAGGTGGCCGACGGCGAGATCGTCCCCAGCTGACCCTCCCCGCCGAGTCCGCACGTATGGCGGCGGCGGGGAGCGGGTCAGGTGCGCGCGAGAGCCTGGGCCCGCCACAGCTCGTCGCGCGGGGAGCGGCGGCGATCGAGGCGGGCATCGAGCAGCACCCGGGCCTCGTCCCAGCGATCGGCGCGGAGCAGCGCGGCGATGCGCGCCTCCTCGATGATCTCGCGCTGTGCGTCGGACCCGCCGAGGCGGCGGATCGACGGGGCGAGCACGGCGAGACGGTCGGCGGCGGCGGAGTTCTCGTCGCGCGCCATCAGCCCGAGAGCCTCGGCGAGCGGAGAGACGACGGTGGCCATGGTCGGGTGCGTGTGCCCGGCCGTCCATGACCGCAGCTCGTCGAGCGCACCGGCGTCGCCGCCGGCGAGGTGGGTCACCGCGGTGTGCATGGCCAGGAACGGGGTGGCGGGGCGGGTCATCGTCTCGCGGCCGGTGACGCGCACGACCTCGGCGATGTCGGGAACGTCGTGGGCTCCCGGCGTGAGCGCCCAGCGGAACAGCAACGAGCCGGAGTCGACCAGAGCCCGGCAGCCCAGCGCGCGTCCGGGCTGGAGCTGGCTCAGGTAGCGGCGGCGTACGGCGTCCAGGTCGCCCAGTGAGAGCTCGTGCAGCGCGGCGTGCCACACGAAGTGGGAGAGCGAGTCGATCTGGGCGCCGTCGCCGAGAACCCAGGACGACATCCAGGCGAGGCCGGCCTCGTGGTCGCCGGTCTCGTAGTGAGCATGTGCGCGGGCGTGGGCGGAGTGGCCGGCCCCGGGCTCCACCGCCAGCGAGGCGCAGGAGAGCGACATCGCGTCGTCGAAGCGGCGCTGCTCCTGGCGTACGAACGCGAGCAGTCCGGCAAACCACCAGTCGTCGCCGTAGGCAGGCGCGGCACGTTCCACGATCGCCCACGACTCCTCGGGCACCTCGGTGGCGCCGGCGAAGGCGATGGTCGGCACTGCGACCGAGAGCAGCAGTGCGTCGCGAGGAAATGCCGCCAGATGGTCGATCAGCGGTCGAGGATCGCCGCCGATGTGGGCTTCGACCGCGTGGACGTGGCTCCGCTCCCGCTCCGTCGCCCGTCGGGCGTGCAACCGGGCTTGTCGCAGTCGTGCGGCGATATCGACGGGAGCGCACATCTCGTGGCCGAGCAGCGCCAGCGCGGCGTGTCCGAGCGCGAAGGTGGGGTCGAGGACGATCGCGGCCGCGAACGAGGACAAGGCGCCGTCTCGCAGACGAAGCACGTCGAGGAGCCCCTGGCGGTAGCTCCGGGCGGCTTCGTCGCTGGTGGTCAGCGCATATCCATAGCGATCACGACAAGGCACATAATCATACTAGACCACTAGACTTTGAAATCCACGGTACGCGGGCTCGATTTCCCCAGACTCAGGGACCGGCGAGCTCTCCGGAGCCTCGAGGATCAGCCGGGTGCCGGTCAGCAGTTCCGCGCAGACCTGCGTACCGCCGACCTGTCGGTCCTCGCCGATAGGCTGGCGGACGTGCCCGATCCGCAGAGCTATCGCCCGAAAGCTGGGAGCATCCCCACCCAGCCCGGGGTCTACCGGTTCCGCGATCCCAAGGGGCGGGTGATCTACGTCGGCAAGGCGATCAACCTGCGTCAACGGCTCGCGAACTACTTTCAGCCCATCCCGAGCCTCCACCCCCGCACCGCGACGATGGTGACCACCGCGGCCAGTGTCGAGTGGACGACGGTCAACAACGACATCGAGGCGCTCCAGCTCGAATACACCTGGATCAAGGAGTTCGATCCGCGGTTCAACGTCAAGTACCGCGACGACAAGTCCTACCCGTGGCTCGCGGTCACCGTCGGCGAGGAGTTCCCGCGGGTCATGGTCGGTCGCGGCGCCAAGCGCAAGGGCACCCGCTACTTCGGTCCCTATGGCCATGCCTGGGCGATCCGGGAGACCGTCGACATCCTGCTGCGGGTCTTCCCGATGCGCTCGTGCAGCAACGGCGTCTTCAAGCGCTCCCAGCAGATCGGCCGACCCTGTCTGCTCGGCTACATCGACAAGTGCACCGCCCCGTGCGTCGGCAACATCTCGCCCGAGGAGCACCGCGACATCGTCGACGACTTCTGCGACTTCATGGCGGGCCACACCACGACCTTCACGAAGCGGATCGAGAAGGAGATGTACGCCGCCTCCGAGGCTCTCGACTTCGAGAAGGCCGCGCGGCTGCGCGACGACCTGGCGGCGATGCAGCGTGCCCTGGAGAAGCAGGCAGTTGTGCTCGGTGACGGTGCCGACGCCGACGTCATCGCCCTGGCTGAGGACCCGCTCGAGGTCGGCGTGCAGATCTTCTACGTACGCGGTGGCCGCATCAAGGGCCAGCGTGGCTGGGTCGCGGACCGGATGGACGACGCCGACACCGCCGGCCTGGTCGAGCACTTCCTGCTCCAGCTCTACGCCGGCGAGGACGCTGAGGCGATCCCGCGCGAGATCCTGGTCCCGGCGCTGCCGCCCGACCACGTGACCTTCGAGGAGCTCCTCTCGGACGTACGGAAGGCGAAGGTCAGGATCCGGGTCCCGCAGCGTGGCGACAAGAAGACGCTCCAGGAGACCGTCGCCAACAACGCCAAACAGGCCCTCGCGCTCCACAAGACCAAGCGCGCCAGCGACCTGACCACCCGCAACCGGGCGCTGGAGGAGATCCAGGAGGCGCTCGAGCTCGACGAGGTGCCGCTGCGGATCGAGTGCTACGACATCTCCCACCTGCAGGGCACCGAGATCGTGGCCAGCATGGTGGTGTTCGAGGACGGGCTGGCCCGCAAGTCCGAGTATCGCCGGTTCATCATCAAGGGCCAGGACGGCTCCGACGACGTCAAGGCGATGCACGAGGTGATCACCAGGCGGTTCAAGCGGCTCCTGGACGAGCAGTCGACGTCGATCGTGTCGACGCAGGTCGAGGGGGCCAGCGGGCCGATGCTGGTCGACCCCGAGACCGGTAGGCCACGCAAGTTCGCCTATGCCCCTGGGCTGGTCGTCGTCGACGGCGGCGCGCCCCAGGTGGCCGCCGCGCAGCGCGCCCTGACCGAGCTGGGCATCAACGACATCCCGGTCGTCGGTCTGGCCAAGCGTCTCGAGGAGGTCTGGGTCCCCGGCGAGGAGGACCCGGTCATCCTGCCGCGCAGCTCGGAGGGGCTCTACCTGCTGCAGCGGCTCCGCGACGAGGCGCACCGGTTCGCGATCGGCCATCACCGCGGTCGGCGCAGCAAGTCGATGGTGGAGAGCCTGCTCGACGACGTACCCGGCCTCGGCGAGGTGCGTCGCAAGACGCTGATGAAGCACTTCGGCTCGCTGAAGAAGCTCCGGGCGGCGACGGTCGAGGAGATCGCCCAGGTGCCCGGCATCGGCCCCGGCACCGCGACCGCGATCAAGACCGCTGTGGAGCAGTCATCGAAGGGTGGCAAGGTTAGCGCCATCAACGTCACCACCGGCGAGATCATCGAGGAGTAGGTCATGCACAAGGGGGAGGTCGTCGTCATCACCGGCATGACCGGTGCTGGGCGAAGCACTGCGGCCAAGGAGCTGGAGGATCTCGGCTACTACGTCGTCGACAACCTGCCGCCGAGCCTGCTCTCGCAGGTGGTCGAGCGGGTCGATGCCGCCCGCGGGCCGGAGCAGCCGGTGGCGGTCGTGACCGACGTACGCTCCGGCTCCTTCTTCGCCGAGCTCGAGGAGATCCTCGCGAAGAAGGCCACCGGGCGGCGTACGACGCTGGTGTTCCTCGACGCCGCCGACGACACGCTCGTCCGCCGCCAGGAGGCCGCCCGCCGGCCCCACCCGATGCAGCGGGGCAACGAGCGGCTGCTGGACGCGCTCGAGCGTGAGCGGGTGGTGCTGGCCAGTCTGCGTGGCGCCGCCGATCTGGTCATCGACACGACCCAGCTCAACGTGCACCAGCTCACCGCCAGGATCGCGGAGGCCTTCGGCACCCCGGAGCGGACGACCCTGAAGGTGTCCGTGGTGAGCTTCGGGTTCAAGTACGGGATCCCGGTCGATGCGGACTTCATGGCCGACATGCGCTTCCTGCCCAACCCCCACTGGGTGCCGGAGCTGAAGGGCGGCAACGGACGCGACAACCCTGACGTCGCCGAGTACGTCTACACCCGCCCTGGCGCGGAGGAGTTCCTGAGCGGGTTTGTTCCGGTGCTCGTCGGAGTGACCAAGGGCTATCTCCACGAAGGGAAGAGGTTCATGCGCGTGGCAATCGGGTGCACAGGCGGTAAGCACCGCAGCGTGGCGATGGCGGAGGAGATCTCCAGGCGGCTGCGAGATGCCGGCCTGGATGCGAAGGCGATCCACCGAGACCTCGGGCGGGAGTGAGCGTGGCCGGGGCCGACCGACCCGGGGCAGATGCCCAGGCCGTCGTCGCCCTGGGGGGAGGGCACGGACTGCATGCGTCCTTGAGTGCGCTGCGGCTGCTCGTCGATGACCTGACCGTCGACCAGCTCACCGCGATCGTCACGGTCGCCGACAACGGTGGCTCCAGCGGCCGGCTCCGACGTGAGTTCGGCGTGCTCCCGCCGGGTGACCTGCGGATGGCGCTCGCCGCGCTGTGCGGCGCGGACCGCTGGGACGACACTTGGGCGCAGGTGCTGCAGCACCGCTTCGCGGGCGAGGGCGAGATGCGCGGCCACAACCTCGGCAACCTGCTGATCGTCGGCCTGTGGGAGCAGCTCGGCGACCACGTCGAGGCCCTCGACTGGGTCGGTCGCCTGCTGGGCGCCAAGGGCCGGGTCCTGCCGATGGCGCTGGTGCCGATGGACATCGTCGCCGAGGTGAGCGGGCTCGTCCCGGGTGACTCGGCGGCCAGGGTGGAGATCAGCGGGCAGGTCGAGGTCGCCACCACCGATGGCCGGATCGAGTCGATCCAGCTGGTCCCGGACAACCCGCCGGCTGCGCCCGACGCCGTCAAGGCGATCTGTGACGCCGAGTGGGTGTTCCTGGGGCCCGGCTCCTGGTTCACCTCCGTCCTTCCGCACCTGATGGTCCGCGCGCTGCGCGAGGCCCTGGTCGCGACCACCGCCAAGATCGTCGTCGTGCTCAACCTCGGCGAGCAGCCGGGGGAGACCACCGGCTTCGGCCCTGCCGAGCACCTCGAGGTCCTCCTCGAGCACGCCCCGGATCTCCGGATCCACACCGTCCTCGTCGACTCGTCTCTCGACGGTCTCGACGAGCTGTCGCGGGTGGCCGAGAAGTGCGGTGCGCAGGTCGAGGTCGCCGACGTCGCCGTCGGCGACGGGACCCCTCGCCATGACCCGGAGCGGCTGGCTGCTGCGTACGCGCGGGTGATCGGGGCGGGCTAGGAGGCGGTGCCGGCTGGGTCGGCCGGGTCCGTCCGACGCTCCCGAAGGTGTATGACCTCACGGATGAAGAGGCCGGCGGCGACCAGGCCGAGGACGACGAAGGCGGCGCCGTCGACTCGGTAGCCCCAATCAGGAGTCCCCTGACGTTCTTCGAGCAGCGGGGCGCCGCCCACGAGCCTCGTCATGCCGTTCGTTCCCTGCAGAAGGCCGAGGACGAGAAGGGCGATGGCATTCGACCAGGTCGGGGCGGGTGCGGATTGCCGGACCAGGCGGGCGAACAGCCAGACGATGGCACCGAGACGAGCGAGCTCGATCCCTACGACGAGAAGCACGAGCGGCTACGACGCGTTCCTGAAATCCCCTGATGTCAACGTCCCGAAGGGACTGGGGCTGCAGCAGAAGAAGAGAAGAAATGCCGGTCCGAGGACGGAGATCGTCGACGGAGGCTGTTCTGGTGGAGTCGGCACAGCCGCGGACGCTAGCCCATACCCACCCTCCTATGTCCGAGAACGCGTCATAAGGCGAGGCGAGCCGTGTCCCGCCCTGTGTAAGCCTCGCTCCGGCCCCACACGGAGTGCTCCGACGTGGAACCGATTCGAGGGTCGTTGACAACAATGAAAGACTCTCCGACATGGCGATGACGGGACAGGTGAAGGCAGAGCTGGCCTCCACTCAGATCACCAAGACATGCTGCCGAAAGGCAGAGGTTGCCTCGACGTTGAGGTTCGCTGGGGGGATCCACATCGTGGCCGGCAGGATCGTGGTCGAGGCTGAGCTCGACACCGGTCTGGCTGCCCGAAGGCTGAAGCGAGATATCGCCGACGTCTTCGGTCACGAGGCAGAGGTGGCTCTCATCCAGGCGAGCGGGCTTCGTAAGGGCAGCCGTTACATCGTGCGCGTGGTCAAGGACGGTGAGGCGCTGGCGCGTCAGACCGGCCTTCTCGACCAGCGCGGCCGGCCGGTGCGGGGTCTTCCGCCTGCCGTCGTCTCGGGCGGGGCCTGCGACGCCGTGGCCGCCTGGCGCGGTGCCTTCCTGGCCCACGGCTCGCTCACCGAGCCGGGCCGCTCCTCTTCGATGGAGGTGACCTGCCCGGGCTCGGAGTCGGCTCTCGCCCTGGTCGGCGTCGCCCGTCGGATCGGCATCTCGGCGAAGCCGAGGGAGGTACGCGGCGTGGACCGTGTCGTCATCCGCGACGGCGACGCGATCGGCCAGCTGCTGACCCGCCTGGGTGCCCACGAGTCGCTGATGGCCTGGGAAGAGCGCCGGATGCGCCGCGAGGTCCGCGCCACCGCCAACCGGCTGGCGAACTTCGACGACGCCAACCTGCGCCGGTCGGCCCGTGCGGCCGTCGCTGCCGGGGCCCGGGTCGAGCGCGCCCTGGAGATCCTCGGCGAGGAGATCCCCGACCACCTGCGCCAGGCCGGCAAGCTTCGTCTGGAGCACAAGCAGGCCTCGCTCGAGGAGCTCGGTCAGCTCCACGACCCGGTGCTGACCAAGGACGCCATCGCCGGCCGCATCCGCCGCCTCCTCGCGATGGCCGACAAGCGGGCCGAGGAGCTCGGCATCCCCGACACCGAGGCGTCGCTGACCGCGGAGATGCTCGCCGAGGACGCCTAGAAGCAGTTTCACACCACGTATCCGGCCCGAGCCCCTCGAGAGATCGCGGGGCTCGGGCCATTTGCTACTCGTCCGTCTATTGGAACGATCCAACCCAGTCTCCCGCAGTTCAGAGGTGCTGGGTAGTGTCGGCGTCAGCGGGTGATCCCGCACACAATCTTTCGACGCGAACCAGGAGTCCACGTGACAGTTCGAGTAGGTATCAACGGCTTCGGCCGGATCGGCCGCAACTTCTTCCGCGCGGTGCGCGCCTCCGACCTCGACATCGAGATCGTCGGGGTCAACGACCTGAGCGACAACGCGACCCTCGCGACGCTGCTGAAGTACGACACCATCCTCGGTCCGCTCGATGCCGACGTCTCCGCCACCGAGGACGCGATCGTCGTCGACGGCAAGGAGATCAAGGCGTACGCAGAGCGTGACCCGGCCAACCTCCGCTGGTCCGACCTCGGCGTCGACGTCGTGATCGAGTCCACCGGCTTCTTCACCGACGCGACCAAGGCCCGCGCCCACGTCGACTCCGGCGGCGCGAAGAAGGTGATCATCTCCGCTCCGGCGAAGAACGACGACGCCACCATCGTGATGGGCGTCAACGAGAAGGACTACGACCCCGAGAACCACACGGTCATCTCCAACGCGTCGTGCACGACCAACTGCCTGGCGCCGCTGGCCAAGGCGCTCAACGACGGCATCGGCATCAACAAGGGCCTGATGACGACCGTCCACGCCTACACCGCCGACCAGAACCTCCAGGACAACATCCACAAGGATCTGCGTCGCGCCCGCGCCGCCGCGCTCAACGTGGTGCCGACCTCGACCGGTGCCGCCAAGGCGATCGGCCTGGTGCTGCCGGAGCTGAAGGGCAAGCTCGACGGCTACGCGCTGCGGGTGCCGGTGCCGACCGGCTCGATCGTCGACCTCTCCTTCGAGGCCTCGCGCGAGACGTCGGTCGAGGAGATCAACGAGATCATGGAGAAGGCCGCCGACGGGAAATACCTCGTCTACTCGACCGACCCGATCGTCTCCTCCGACATCGTCACCAACCCGGCGTCCTCGATCTTCGACGCACCGCTGACCAAGGTGATCGGCAACCAGGTCAAGGTCGCGGCCTGGTACGACAACGAGTGGGGCTACTCCAACCGGCTCGGTGACCTGGTGGCATATGTTGGCGCGAGCCTATGACCCAGCGACCTGTCTCACAGGTTAGGGTCTAGCCCGTTATGTCTCTGAATCTCACGCAGCTCATCGAGCAGGGTGTCGCGGGCAAGCGAGTTCTCGTGCGCTCCGACCTCAACGTCCCGTTGGAAGGCACGACGATCACCGACGACGGTCGCATCCGTGCCTCGGTGCCCACGATCAAGACGCTGGCGGATGCCGGCGCCCGGGTCGTGGTGGTCGCCCACCTCGGTCGGCCGAAGGGGGAGCCGGACCCGGCCTACTCGCTGGCTCCCGTGGCGACCCGCCTCGGTGAGCTGCTCGGGGCCGAGGTCGCCTTCGCGACCGACACCGTCGGCGACTCCGCCAGCGCGGTCGTCGGCGGCCTCGGCGACGGCCAGGTCGCCCTCCTGGAGAACGTACGATTCAACGCCGGTGAGACCAGCAAGGAAGACATCGAGCGGGCGACCTTCGCCACCCAGCTCGCCGCCCTGGCCGACGCCTTCGTCTCGGACGGCTTCGGTGTGGTCCACCGCAAGCAGGCCTCGGTCTACGACGTCGCCAAGCTGCTCCCGAGCGCGCAGGGTGACCTGGTGGCCACCGAGATCGACGTGCTCAAGCGGCTCACCGAGACCCCCGAGCGGCCTTATGTGGTCGTTCTCGGAGGCTCGAAGGTCTCCGACAAGCTCGGCGTGATCGACAACCTGCTCGGCAAGGCCGACAAGCTGCTCATCGGCGGGGGCATGGTCTTCACCTTCCTCAAGGCCCAGGGCTTCGAGGTCGGCGAGTCGCTGCTCGAGGAGGACCAGATCCTCACCGTGCTCGGCTACCTCGAGCGAGCCGAGGAGATCGGTGTCGAGATCCTGCTGCCGACCGACGTCGTGGTCGCCGACTCCTTCGGCGACGAGGCCTCTGCCCGCGTGGTCGCGGCCAATGCCATCCCGGCCGAGACGCTCGGGCTCGACATCGGCCCGGAGTCGGCCCAGACCTACGCCGCCGCGCTCGAGGGCGCCAAGACGGTGTTCTGGAACGGCCCGATGGGTGTCTTCGAACAGGCTGCCTTCGCCGAGGGCACCCGCGCGGTCGCCCAGGCGCTGACCACGATCGACGGCCTCTCGGTCGTCGGCGGTGGTGACTCGGCGGCCGCGATCCGCCAGCTCGGGTTCACCGACGACCAGTTCGGGCACATCTCGACTGGCGGCGGTGCCTCGCTCGAATACCTGGAGGGCAAGACCCTCCCGGGCGTCGCCGTGCTCGAGGAGGCCAACGTGGTCGGAGGACTCGGCTGATGGCCGCGAAGAAGCCCAAGAGCGACGGGCGTACCCCGCTCATTGCTGGCAACTGGAAGATGAACCTGAACCACCAAGAAGCGGTGGTCCTGGTCCAGAAGCTCGCCTGGACGCTCTCCGACAAGCGTCACGACTTCGCTGCCGTCGAGGTGGCGGTCTTCCCGCCGTTCACCGACATCCGTTCGGTGCAGACGCTGGTCGACGGCGACAAGATGCGGATCACCTACGGTGCGCAGAACGTCTCTACCGAGGAGTCGGGCGCCTACACCGGCGAGGTCTCGGCCTCGATGCTGGCCAAGCTCGGTTGCTCCTACGTGATCGTGGGCCACTCCGAGCGTCGCGAGCACTACGGCGAGACCGACCAGGTCGTCGCGCAGAAGGCCAAGATCGCGCTCAAGCACGACATCGTCCCGATCGTCTGCGTCGGCGAGGGCCTCGATGTCCGCCAGGCCGGCAACCACGTGGACCACTGCACCGATCAGACCGAGGCCTCGCTGGCCGGCCTCACCGATGCCGAGGTCGGCAAGGTCGTGATCGCCTACGAGCCGGTCTGGGCGATCGGCACGGGCGAGACTGCCACGGCGCAGGACGCCCAGGAGGTCTGCGCCGGCATCCGCGAGCGGCTGGAGAAGCTCTACGGAGCCGAGGTCGCAGGCGGCGTACGCATCCTCTACGGCGGCTCTGTGAAGCCCAACAACGTGGCCGCACTGATGCAGGAGGCCGACGTCGACGGTGCGCTGGTGGGTGGGGCGAGTCTCTCGGTCGAGGACTTCGCGGCGATCTCTCGCTACTACGACCTACCGGTGCTGTAGGGCAGTGCTCTACTCTTGGCGCTCTCCAGATAGGATTCAAACGTGGAACTTCTCTTCACCATCATCCTGGTCATCGCGAGCGCGCTGATGATCCTGCTCGTGCTGCTTCACAAGGGCCGCGGGGGCGGACTCTCCGACATGTTCGGCGGCGGCGTATCGAGCTCCCTGGGTGGATCTTCGGTCGTCGAGCGCAACCTCGACCGACTCACCATCGGCATCGGAGTGATCTGGTTCGCCTGTGTGATCGCGCTCGGCCTGCTGATGGCTTACTGAACCATTTCCCTTCAACGCACGCGCGATAGCGTCTAAACTCATTCGACGCTGGACGGAGATTTTGCCGTCCAATTCCCCCAAAGTGGCCTCTCGGGGCTGCGAACTTTAAGTTGAGAGAGGACACCGCAGCACCATGGCAGGTGGAGGGAACGCGATTCGGGGCTCCCGAGTCGGTGCTGGGCCGATGGGTGAGGCGGAGCGCGGCGAAGCTGCGCCACGGAAGGCCGTCACCTACTTCTGCGCCAACGCACATCATTCGGTCATCACCTTCGCCGTCGAGGCGACGCCGCCAGACTCGTGGGACTGCCCCAAGTGTGGGCTCCCCGCCGGTCTGGACGAGGAGAACGCGCCCCCGGCGCCGAAGATCGAGCCGTACAAGACCCACCTCGCCTACGTGAAGGAGCGCCGCTCCGACGCCGAGGCCGAGGACATCCTGGAGGAGGCAATCGCTCTCCTCCGCTCTCGCCGCAAGTCCGGCGAGATCATCTTCTGAACTCATCCGCCGAGTCGGCGCATCTGCCCCGCGCAGAGGCGCCGACTCGGCGCGTCTGTCCCGCGCGAGGGAGGCGAGTCGGCGCGTCTGTCCCGGCGTCAGCTTGCCAACCTTCGGCCTCGCCTCCGGAGAGCCTGATGGTGCAGCCGGCGGATGCGTACGTCCGCGTCTCCAGTGCGTGTGAATAGCTCGCCCTTCGTGATCGCCTCGACCAACCACCCCTCATCACGTACGTCCAGACGCCGCTCCCGGTCGCGCTCCTGCTGCGCAGGGGAGGAGTGCCACTCGGCCCCGTCGTACTCGACCGCGGCGAGCAGGTCCTCGTTCGCGAGGTCGAGGCGGGCGATGAACTCCCCGGTCTCGGTGAAGACCTCGACCTGGGGCGTCATGCGGAACCGGGCTTGATGGCAGCGCAGGGCCAGCACTGCTTCGGGCGGTGACTCGAACCGGCCGTCAGCGATAGGACCGATCTCACGGAGGGTGCTGACCCATCGCTGCCCACGGAACTGCTTGATCCCCTCGACGAACTCCTTCGGATCGTACGCACCGAGCCGATGCATCATCGAGACTCCGGCGATGGCCTCATCACGCCAGCGGACGCGTCCGAGGTCCCAGGCGGTGCGCAGCGCGGTGGTGACTCGCAGCCCACCGATCTCGTCCGTCTCACTGTCCTTCACGCTCCGCTCCCCGCTGGCGGCGATGTCGTTACGGAGCCGCCCACGACCGGCGGGGCGGAAGAGTGAGAGCGGTCGAAGACTGAGGTGCTCACCGGGTGCAAGGATCATCTCGGCTCCGAGGAGCCAGCCGGCATGTCGGTCGACGATGATGCAGTCGGGCGGTGCGACCAGTCTCAACGCTGCGGCGCGAAGCGCGAGAGAGTCGCCGGCCTCGGTGGCCAGGTACACACCCTTGATGGGGCGGCGTACGAGACCAGACCCGAGGAGTCTGCCGAGCCGCCTGCGCGAGATCCCGGCGTCACGTGCCATCTTGAAGGTGAATGGTTCGGTCACCGGCAACGGGAAGGTGCTACCGAGGCGTCCGCTGAACAGCATTTCTTCCATGTCCATGCCGAGAGTCTCGGATTCGGCGCCAGATGGCGCCAGTGCACACCGTGAGGCTGTGGAAAACCATGTGGAGAAGTTGGGACTGACGCGCCGACTCGGGCCGTTCGAGCGGGACTGACGCGCCGACTCGGCAGCAGGATCTGGGACGTTTGCGCCGAGTCGGCGCGGGGTCAGAGCTTGGAGGCGGCGGCGCGGTCCAGGAACCAGGTGGTCTCGGTGGTGCCGATGACGCCGGTGGCGGGGATCTCGGTGATCTGTGCGCCGGCGTGGGCCTTCGCCACGGCGTCAGCCTTGCCTTCGCCGCTGACCAGGAACCAGACGGTCGTGGACCGGCGTAGGGCCTCGAAGGTGAAGGTGATGCGCTCGGGCGGAGGCTTGGGGGAGTCGGTGACGCCGACGGCGATCGCGTCCTTCGCCTCGAGCTGTGGGAAGCCGGGGAAGAGGGAGGCGATGTGGCCGTCGGGGCCGACGCCGAGCATGAGGATGTCGAAGCCGCCGGAGGCGTGGCTGCGTACGTCCTCGGAGAACTGTGCTGCGGCCTCCTCGACGCTCAGGCCGGAGTCGGTGGCCGGCATCTCGTGGATGCGGTGGTCCGGTACGCCGACCTCGGTGAGGAAGGCGGCGCGGGCCTGGCCGGCGTTGCGGTCCGGGGAGTCAGCGGCGACGTAGCGCTCGTCGCCGAAGAAGAACTCGACTGCGCCCCAGTCGACGCCCGACTCGGGCGCGAGCCGCGCGATCTCGCGGTGGATGGCCTCGGCGATGGTGCCGCCGGTGAGGCCGATGGTGGGTACGTCGCCGGCGGCCTGCAGGTCGGCGACGCGGCTGAGGAACTCTCCGGCGACCGCGGAGGCGAGCGCTTCCGCGGTGTCGTGGACCTCGATGAGTGACTCGGGGTGACCGTCGCTGGTCGTCACTGACGCTTCTCTCTGTAGTAGGCGATGAGGGACTGGGTGGAAGTGTCCTGTTGGCGGGCGGTGCTCATGTCGCCGGAGACGGCGGGGCTGATCTGCACGGCGAGCTGCTTGCCGAGCTCGACACCCCACTGGTCGAAGGAGTCGATGCCCCACACCACACCCTGGGTGAACGTGATGTGCTCGTAGAGCGCGATCAGCTGGCCCAGCACACTGGGCGTCAGCGCCGGCGCCATGATCGACGTGGTCGGCCGGTTGCCGGAGAAGACTCGGGCGTCGACGATGTGTTCTGGCGTGCCCTCGGCGCGTACTTGCTCGTCGGTCTTGCCGAACGCCAGCGCCTGGGTCTGGGCGAAGAAGTTGGCGAGGAACAGCTCGTGGACGTCGATGCTCTGCCCATCACTGGCGTCCGCGAGCGGATAGGCGGGGTTGGCGAAGGCGATGAAGTCAGCCGGGATCACCCTGGTTCCCTGGTGGATCAGCTGGTAGAACGCGTGCTGCCCGTTGGTGCCGGGCTCGCCCCAGAACACCTCGCCGGTGTCGGTCGTGACCGCGGTCCCGTCCCAGCGCACGGACTTGCCGTTGGACTCCATGGTGAGCTGCTGGAGGTACGCGGGGAACCGGTGCAGCAGCTGGGAGTAGGGCAGCACGGCGTGGGTCTGAGCGTCGAGGAAGTTGACGTACCAGACATTCAGGAGACCCATCAGGGCCGGCACGTTCTGCGCGAGCGGCGTCTTCGCGAAGTGCTCGTCGATCGCGTGGAACCCACCGAGGAACTCGGCGAACCGCTCCGGGCCGATGGCGATCGCCAAGGCGGTGCCGATCGCGGAGTCGACGGAGTAGCGGCCGCCGACCCAGTCCCAGAAGCCGAAGGCGTTCTCCGGGTCGATCCCGAAGTCGGCCACCTTGTCGAGCGCGGTGGAGACCGCGACGAAGTGCTTCTTCACAGCCTCGGCGGAGTCGACGTCGTCACCGAGCGCATCGAGCAGCCAGGTGCGCGCGAGCCGGGCGTTGGTCAGCGTCTCCAGCGTGGAGAAGCTCTTCGACGAGACGACGAACAGGGTCGTCGCCGGGTCGAGCCCCTTCAGCTTTTGACCGGCGTCGGTGGGGTCGATGTTGGAGATGAACCGGCACTCGATCTCGGGGTGACGGAACGGCTCGAGCGCCTCGTACGCCATCACCGGACCGAGGTCGGAGCCGCCGATGCCGATGTTGACGACCGTCCGGATCCGCTCGCCGGTGACGCCCTTCCACTCACCGGAGCGGACCCGGTCGGCGAAGGCGTACATCTTCGCCAGGGTCTCGTGGACGGCGGGCACGACATCGGTGCCGTCGACGACCAGCGAGGCCGAGGCAGGAAGGCGCAGGGCGGTGTGGAGCACCGCGCGGTCCTCGGTCACGTTGATGTGCTCGCCGGCGAGCATCGCGTCCCGCCGCGACTCCAAGCCGACCTGCTCGGCGAGAGCGAGCAGGGCGGCCAGGAGGTCGTCGGTGATGAGGTCCTTGGAGAGGTCGACGAAGAGGTCGGCCGCCTCGAAGGTGAAGCGTGAGGCCCGGCCGGGATCATCGGCGAACCACGAGCGCAGGTCGGGCTCGAAGCCGCCCCGCAGCTCGGTGAGTGCCTTCCATGCGTCCGTCGTCGTCGCGTCGACCGGGCCTCGAGTCACTTCTTGACCGCCTCGATCTGGGCGACGACGGTGTCGACGAGCTCCGTCCAGGATGACTTGAACTTGTCCACGCCCTCGGTCTCCAGCGCCAGGAAGACGTCGTCGAGGTCGACCCCGACCGAGCGGAGCGACTCGAAGACCGTCGCGGCCTCGGCGCCCTTGCCGGTCACCACGTCGCCGCGAACCTCACCGTGGTCGGCGAAGGCGTCCATCGTCTTCTCCGGCATGGTGTTGACCGTGTCGGCGACGACCAGATCGGTGACGTAGAGGGTGTCGGGGTAGGCCGGGTTCTTGACCCCGGTCGAGGCCCACAGCGGCCGCTGGGCGTTGGCGCCCGCGCCGGCCAGCGCGGTCCAGCGCTCGCTGGCGTGGACCTCCTCGAACGCGGCGTAGGCGGCGATCGCGTTGGCGACCGCGGCCTTCCCGAGCAGCGCAGTGGCCTCGGGGGTGCCGATCGCCTCGAGCCGCTTGTCGATCTCGGTGTCGACCCGGGAGACGAAGAACGACGCCACGCTGCGGATCGTGGACAGGTCCTTGCCGGCCGCCTTGGCCTGCTCCAGACCGGTCAGGTAGGCGTCCATCACCGCGCGGTAGCGCTCGACCGAGAAGATCAGGGTCACGTTGACCGAGATGCCCTCGGCGATCGCGGCGGTGATCGCCGGGAGGCCCTCGAGGGTCGCCGGGATCTTGATCAGCGCGTTGGGGCGGTCGACGGCAGCCCACAGCGCCTTCGCGGAGGCGATGGTGGCGTCGGTGTCGTTGGCCAGGGTGGGCTCGACCTCGATCGAGACCCGGCCGTCGTCCTTGGTGGCCTCGGCGACCGGCGCGAGGATGTCGCAGGCGTTGCGTACGTCCTCGGTGGTGAGGCCGAAGATGACCTCGTCGACGTCCTTGCCCTCGGCAACCAGCGAGCGGACCTGCTCGTCGTAGCGCTCGCCGTTGGCGATCGCGGCGGCGAAGATGGTCGGGTTGGTGGTCACCCCGACGACGGACTTCTCCTTGACGAGGTCGGCGAGGTTGCCGGTCTCGATCCGCTCCCGGGAGAGGTCGTCGAGCCAGATGGACACGCCGGCGTCGGCCAGCGCCTTGAGACGGTCAGACATATTTCATGCTCCCTTGTTGATAGCGGCGAGGCTCTCCTTGGCGGCCGTGACGACCGCCTCAGGAGTGAAGCCGTACTCCTTGAACAGCAGCGCGCCGGACGCCGAGGCACCGAAGTGCTCGAGCGAGACGATCCGGCCGGCGTCGCCGACGTACTCCCGCCAGCCCTGCTTCACACCGGCCTCGACGCTGACGCGCGCCTTGACGTTGGGCGGGATCACCGAGTCACGGTAGTCCTGCTCCTGAGCCTCGAACCACTCCAGGCACGGCAGCGAGACGACGCGGGCGCCGATGCCCTCCTTCGCCAGCTCCTCGCGGGCGGCCACTGCGTACTGCACCTCGGAGCCGGTGCCGAGCAGCACGACGTCGACGGTGCCGGTGGGGGAGTCGAGGAGTACGTAGCCACCCTTCGCGACGCCGCTGGTGTCGGCCCAGTGCTCGCCAGTTTCGGCGTCCTTCCCGCGCGGGAAGGTCGGCAGCGCCTGACGGGTCAGGATGAGCGCCGAGGGGCGGTCGTGGTGCTTGAGCACCTCGAGCCATGCGGCGGCGGTCTCGTTGGCGTCGGCGGGACGGACCACGTCGAGGCCCGGGATGGCCCGGACCGCGGCGAGGTGCTCGACCGGCTGGTGGGTCGGGCCGTCCTCGCCCAGACCGACGGAGTCGTGGGTCCAGACGTGGATCACCGGCAGCTTGGACAGCGCCCCGACGCGTACGGCGCCTCGCATGTAGTCGGAGAACTGGAAGAACGTGCCACCGAAGGCCTTGGTCGGCGAGTGGGCCACGATGCCGTTGAGGATCGCGCCCATGGCGTGCTCGCGGATACCGAAGTGGAGCACGCGGCCGGCGTAGGGGTCGCCCTTCCACTCGTGGGTGGAGCGGTCCTCGGGGACGAAGCTGGGCGCACCGGAGATGGTGGTGTTGTTGGAGCCGGCGAGGTCGGCCGAGCCGCCCCACAGCTCGGGCAGGACGGGCGCGAGGGCGTTGATCACCTTGCCGGAGGCGGCGCGGGTCGCGATGCCCTTGGCGTCGGCCTCGAAGGACGGCAGCGCGTCGGCGATGCCGTCGGGGAGCTCGCCGGCCTGCATCCGCTCGAGCAGCTTGGCGCCCTCCGGATTGGCCTTGGCCCAGGCGGCCTCCTCGGCACGCCAGGCCTCTTCGGCCTGCTCGCCGCGCTCGATGAGCTTGCGGGTGTGAGCAAGCACCTCGGGGTCGACGTCGAAGGACTTGGCCGGGTCGAAGCCCAGGATCTCCTTGGTCGCGGCGACCTCCTCGACGCCGAGCGCGGAGCCGTGGGCGGCCTCGGTGTTCTGGGCGTTGGGGGCAGGCCAGGCGATGACGGTCCGGAGCACGATCAGCGACGGCTGGTCGGTGACCTCGCCGGCGGCGTTGATCGCGTCGAACAGCGCCGGCACGTCCTCGGTGTAGTCGGTGCCGTCGTTGGTCCAGTCGACCTCCTGGACGTGCCAGCCGTAGGCCCGGTAGCGAGCGGCGACGTCCTCGGTGAACGCGACGTTGGTGTCACCCTCGATCGAGATCCGGTTGGCGTCGTAGATCATCGTCAGGTTGCCGAGCTTCTGCGTGCCGGCGATCGAGCTGGCCTCGCTGCTGACGCCTTCCTGCAGGTCGCCGTCGCCGGCCAGGACGTACGTCTTGTGGTCGAACGGGCTCGGCTGGTCGACCGGGGTGTCCGGGTCGAGCAGGCCGCGCAGCCGGCGCTGGGCCATCGCGATGCCGACGGCGTTGGCGACACCCTGGCCGAGCGGGCCGGTGGTCACCTCCACGCCGCGGGTGTGGCCGCGCTCGGGGTGACCCGGGGTCAGCGAGCCCCAGGTGCGCAGGCTCTCCAGGTCGCCGAGCTCGAGGCCGAAGCCGCCGAGGTAGAGCTGGATGTAGAGGGTGACGCTGGAGTGGCCGACGGAGAGCACGAACCGGTCACGGCCGAGCCAGTCGGTGTCGGCAGGGTTGTGCTTCATCACCTTCTGGAAGAGCAGGTACGCCGCCGGGGCCAGGCTCATCGCGGTGCCAGGGTGGCCGTTGCCGACCTTCTGCACGGAGTCCATGGCCAAGACGCGGACGGTGTCCACGGCCTTGCTGTCCAGATCGGTCCACTCGAGTACAGGTTTGGTGCTCACGAGGTGCCTTTTCAAGGTAGTAGAGCCAAATTCGTAGAGTCCACGTGGGACTGCTTGGGCTGGCCGTGGGGGCTGCCGAATCCGAGCCTACTCACGCTCCGGGTTAGACTGCGAGCCGCATGCTGCGAACTGTTGCTGTGAGCCGCGTGTGAAGCCTCAACCCGATCGAGAAGGATCTTCTCAGTGACGCACGTCGAACAGCCGGTCCCCGACCTCGACCAGCGTAGCGACCGCGCGTCAATGCGCGATGTCATCTCGGCGTACGTCTCCTTGACGAAGCCCCGCGTGATCGAGCTGCTGCTGCTCACCACCGTGCCGGTGATGTTCTTCGCCGCCCAGGGTGTCCCGGGCGTCGGCCTGGTCGCGGCCACTGTCGTCGGCGGGATCTTCTCGGCCGGTTCGGCCTCGGTCTTCAACTGCGTCTACGACCGCGACATCGACGAGCAGATGAGGCGTACGCGGCGCCGCGCCCTGCCGCGGCACGTGGTCACTCCGGCCGCGGCACTGATCTTCGGGTCGGTGCTCGCCGTCCTGTCGGTCGTCGTGCTCGGGTTCTTCGTCAACTGGCTCTCCGCGGGTCTCTCGCTGGCCGCCAACGCGTTCTACGTCTTCGTCTACACGATGCTGCTCAAGCGGCGCACCACGCAGAACATCGTCTGGGGCGGCATCGCGGGCTGCTTCCCGACCCTGATCGGCTGGACCGCGGTCACGGGCTCGGTGAGCTGGGAGCCGCTGATCCTGTTCATGGTCGTCTTCTTCTGGACCCCGCCGCACACCTGGGCGCTGGCGCTGCGCTACCGCGAGGACTACGCGCAGGTCGACGTGCCGATGCTGCCGGTGGTCCGCTCCGCCCGCCACGTGGGTGGCCAGATCGTGGCGTACTCCTGGGTCATGGTCGCCACCTCGCTGCTGATGTGGCCGCTCGCCTCCACAGGCTGGCTCTACCCGGTCGCAGCCATCGCTCTCGGCGCCGTCTTCCTCGTCCAGGCCCACCAGCTGCACGCCCGCGCCAAGGGCACCGAGGACCTCACCAAGATCCGCCCGATGCAGCTGTTCCACTCGAGCAACCTCTACCTGAGCCTGCTCTTCGTGGCCCTCGCGGTCGACCCGCTCCTGCGCTGATCCCGAAGGCGCCAGGCGGTGTGGTCGCGTGCCGTCCGCCTCGCGGTGGAGGCGCTGGCGTGGTTTGCCGTCGCGGTAGGCCTGATCTGGTTGCTGCTGACGTTGTCGCTGGGCGAGGCGGCCTCGGTCGACCCGCGCCGTCCCTTCCCCGCTGAGCTGCGTTACTGGGCCCCGATGCTGGCGGCGACGTGTCTGCCGGGTGGGGTGCTCACCTTGGTGCTGATACGCACTCCGCCGGCTGCGCGGATCTGCGCCGGCCTCACCGGCGTGATGGTGGTCGCGGCGGGGTTCAGCATCCGCCTCGTGCCCGATACGGCAGATCGGGTTGCTCCCTTCTACCAGTGGGTTCCGATCGCCGCGGGCGCCCTGCTCGTCCTGTTCGCGCTGATCGGCTGGCGACCGTCCAGCGACCGTCCTCCCATCGAACGTGGACTGGAGTCGGTGCTGCTGGCGATCCTGTTGCTCGGCAGCGCGTTCGTCGTCGGCGCCTGGGCGTTGCTGATGTCAGGCGACTGGATCGGGGCGTACGAGGATCAGGAGTCGACCTGGCACCTGGGCGGTCCCGAGGCGGTGCTCATCTTCGTCGGGCTGGTCGCGGCCGGCCGACAAGCGCTGCGCCGCTGACCCGGTCTTCTGGCCGATCCTCAGGCGGTGTGGGCGCGGGTGGAGACCACGACGCGGGCGAGGCCGGCGGAGATCAGGGCGGCGCCGAGCATGTGGAAGCCGACGAGGAGGACAGGGAGGTCGGTGAGGTACTGGACCCAGCCGATCAGGCCCTGGGCGAGCTCGATGACCAGCAGGACGACGGTGACCCGGCGGACGTACGCGTTCTTGCGGCCGAGCCACAGCGTGATCAGGGTCGCGGCGATGAGCGCGTAGACGGCGTAGGCGTGGATGTGGGACACCAGCGCCGGGTCGAGGCCGGTGCGGCGGGACTCGAGGTCGCCGGAGTGGGGGCCGGAGCCGGTCACGACCGTGCCGAGCCAGAGCGAGAGCCAGCCGACGACGAAGGTGACCACGGCTGCGACGCGTACGTTGCGCGGCGCGGCTTCGCGCCCGGGGGAGCGGATCTCGTCGAGCAGCCAGACGCACAGACCGACCATCGCCATCGAGGCGAGCAGGTGGAGCGCGACGACGTAGGGGTTGAGCTGGCTGAGGACGGTGAATCCGCCGAGGACCGCCTGGAGCGGGACGCCGAAGGCGATGATGATCGCCAGGTTGCGGATGACACCTCGACGGTTCCAGGCAGCGACGACGACCGTGATGGCGATCGCGGCCACGACGTAGGTCAGCAGCCGGTTGCCGAACTCGATGACGCCATTGATCCCGAGCGCCTCGTGAGCCACGTAGGACTCCTCAGTGCACTTGGGCCAGGTCGGGCAGCCGAGTCCGGAGCCCGTCAATCGGACCACTCCGCCGGTGACCACGATCCCGATATTGGCGATCAGGTTGGCCACCGCCAGCCCGAACAGGTGCGCGCGGAGCCAGTCGAGAACCTTGTCCTTGGCCGAGGGAGTCGGGCCGGTTGCGGGTTCGGTGGACGTCATTCCCACTTGAAGGTCCTAGCTGTGAGGGTGGAGCCGAGAACGGCCCAGATCAGGAGTACGCCGAGGTCTCGCCAGGCCGGGACGCCGTCGAGGAACGCAGTGCGTACGGCCTCTCCGAGCGCGCCCGAGGGAAGCCAGCGAGCCACGTCGCCGTAGGCGCCGTAGGCCGTCAGCGGCAGCACCACGGCGCCGCCGGCCAGGAGAAGCAGATAGATGAGGTTGGCCGCGGCCAGGGTCGCCTCGGCGCGCAGCACGCCGGCCACGAAGAGCCCGAGCGAGGCGAAGGCCAGCGTGCCCATCGCGATGGCGAGGAAAAAGGCGAGGACGGTGCCGAACCCCGCGGCGGGGGTCCAGCCGAGGATCTGGCCGACGGCGCCGATGATGAAGAGCTGCACGAGCTGTACGCAGCCGAGCGCGAGCACCTTGCCGGCGAGCAGGCCGATCCGGGGGAGCGGTGAGGCACCCAGGCGTTTGATCACGCCGTAGCGCCGCTCGAACCCGGTCGCGATCGCGAGGCTCGTGAAGGAGGTCGACATGATCGCCAGGGCGAGGACGCCCGGGGTGAGGAGGTCGACCAGCGGCTGGTCGGCGCCGAGGTCGAGGTCGATCGCGTTGCCGGCGGTGACGCCGCCGATGAGCACCATCACCGGGATCACGACGGCCAGGAGGAGCTGCTCGCCGTTGCGGAGCATCAGCTTGGCTTCCATCAGCGCCTGGGCGACCACCTGCCTGGTGATCGGGGCGCTGCCGGGTTTCGGGGTGAACATCCCCGTGGCTGCCTCAGGCATGCTCGACCCCCTCGGTGAGATACAGCTCTCCGGTGAGGTCGAGAAAGACGTCCTCGAGGCTTCTGCGGCCGAGCGTCAGCGACTCCGGGAGGACGTCGTTCTCCTCGCACCAGCGGCTCACCTTGGCGAGGGTGGTCGGGTCGGCCTTGCCGGTGACCCGCATCGAACGCTCGTCGAGCAGGACGACTTCGGTGTCCTCGCCGAGCGCCTTGCGCAGCGACTCACGGGCGCCGGGCGGGAACGGTTTGGTCACGACCAGCCTCACGGTGGCGGTCGCGCTCATCCCATTTCCTGGGCCGCGGGTGAGCTCGAGCGGACTGCCCGAGGCGATCATCCGACCGCGGTCGATGATGTGCACCTGATCGGCCAGCTCCTCGGCCTCCTCCAGGTAGTGGGTGGTGAGCACGACGGTGACACCGTCGGCGCGCAGCTCACGCAACAGCTCCCAGGTCGTACGCCGCCCCTGCGGGTCCATCCCCGCCGTCGGCTCGTCCACGAACACCAGCTCCGGACGCCCCACGAGCGCCATCGCCAGCCCGAGCCGCTGCTGCTGCCCGCCGGAGAGCCGTCGGTAGGGGGTGCGACCGCACTCGTCCAGACCCAGTCGGTCGGCCAGGTAGTCGATGTCGAGCGGATGGGCGTGCAGTCGGGAGATGTGCCGCAGCATCTCCATGGCGCGTACGCCGCTCCAGGCCCCTTGGCCCTGCAGCATCACACCGATCCGGGGGAGCAGCTGCTTGCGGTCGGCGATCGGGTCGAGCCCGAGCACCCGCACCGTCCCCTGCTGGGGCTTGCGATAGCCCTCGCACGTCTCCAGCGTGGTCGTCTTCCCGGCCCCGTTCGGCCCGAGCACCGCCGTGATCGAGCCCGCCGCGACGCTCAGCGAGAGTCCGTCGACGGCTCTCTTGCCGCCGTAGGTCATGCGCAGGTCGCGTACCTCGACAGCGGGCCTGGCGACGGAAGATTCCACGGCGGCAGTCTAGGAAGGCCCACGCCACCGGCCCAATCGCGTACCTGTGCATCCGCGGATTCTTAGGTGTCTATAAGGACGTTGGCCGCCCAACTCCCACCGAAGGACGGCCAACGCGGGGATGAGACGGCGATGCCCCCAGGGTCATGACGTGATCGCAGAACCACAAGATCTGCACAGAAGATCAACAACCCGATTCGGTCGCGGGCGGGGGTCAGGAGCGGTCAGGAATCGAGAAGCCTCGAGGTCCCTGGGTTTCTAAGGTCAAGACATGTTCACTCTTCAGACCATCACCCTCGACGCAACCGACCCCACGGACGCCCGGGCGTTCTACGACAAGGCCTTCGGCCTCACCGACCAGATCTCGGTACGCCAGGGCCCGGGCACCGGCACCGGCCGCCCGTTCACGATCTCCCTGGTCGTCAGCCAGCCCTCGACTGTCGACAGCCTCGTCGACTCGGCGCTCGCGGCCGGCGCCATCTCCCTCAAGCCGGTCGAGAAGTCCTTCTGGGGCTACGGCGGCATCGTCCAGGCCCCCGACGGCTCCGTCTGGAAGATCGCCACCTCGGCGAAGAAGGACCGCGGCCCCGCCACCCGCGAGATCGACGACATCGTCCTGCTCCTCGGCGTCGCCGACGTCAAGGCGACCAAGAAGTTCTACGCCGAGCGCGGGCTCGGCGTGAAGCGGAGCTTCGGCGGCAAGTACGCCGAGTTCGAGGCCGCTCCCGGTGCCGTCCAGCTCGCGATCTACCCCCGGCACGCGCTGGAGAAGGAGACCGGCGTCGCGCTCGACCCGGCCGCTGCGTACGGGATCGTCCTGGGAGGTGGCGGCGAAGCCTTCACCGACCCGGACGGGTTCACCTGGCAGGCTGGGGACCATGGCACGCACGATCGCGACGAACACGACCGTTGATCTCGAGGGGCTCCTGGAGTTCGTACGTCCCCGCCACCAGATGATCCTGGTGACCAGCAGAGCCGACGGGTCCCCGCAGCTCTCGCCGGTCACCGGGGGCGTCGACGACGACGGGCGGATCGTGATCGCGACCTACCCCGAACGCGCCAAGACCCGCAATGCCCGCAGCCGCCCGAAGGTGAGCGTGATGGTCCTCTCCGAGGAGTGGAACGGCGCCTGGGTCCAGGTCGACGGTGAGGCCGAGGTGCTCGACGCGGCGAGCGGTGGGGAAGCGCTGGATGCCTTCGTCACCTACTTCCGCAACATCTCCGGCGAGCACTCCGACTGGGACGAGTACCGCCAGGCGATGGTCGAGCAGGGTAAGTCGCTCCTCCGGATCACCCCGAAGCGCTGGGGCCCGGTCGCCACCGGCGGCTTCCCCGCCCGCCTCGCCTGAGGTCGCGCCCGGTATTTGCCCGCCGCAACTCAATTGCCTGGCGTAGGCCGCGTCAGGGCGCGTCAGGTCATCGAACATAGAAGTAAAATACCCCGTCCTCATGGCATCTCGTCTGACCGCGAGCTGACGCTCTTCCTGGGGTCGCGAGGTCAACGCCCACCACAACTACGTCGCTCGGGAGACGTACGACGGCGTCGACCTGGTGGTCACCCGCAAGGGCGCGATCTCGGCCAAGTCCGACGAGTTCGGGCTGATCCCGGGGTCGATGGGCACCGGTTCGTACGTCGTGCGCGGGCTCGGCAACGAGGCGTCCTACTGCTCCGCCTCCCACGGGGCGGGGCGGAAGATGTCGCGTACGAAGGCGAAGAAGACCTTCAGCGTCGCAGACCTCGCCGCCCAGACTGAGGGCGTCGAGTGCCGCAAGGATGCCGGTGTCGTCGACGAGATCCCCGGTGCGTACAAGTCGCTGGAGAGCGTCATCGAGGCGCAGACCGATCTGGTCTCGGTCGAGGCCCGGCTGCGCACGCTGCTCTGCGTGAAGGGCTGAGGTTGTGAAGCTGAGGGTGGCCTATTGGTCACCCTTGGCTTCACAACCCTCGGGCGGGGGCGGGTCAGCGGCGCTGCCAGATCCCGAGGCGGTGGCTCCACGGCAGCCGCGCGTTCAGCCGGCGCGGCCCGGAGAGGTGGACCAGGTCGAAGTCGGGGCCGAGCGCGCGGGTCATGTCCTCAGGGACGTACGTCCAGGGCGGGCCCGGCTCCTCGCTCGGCCGGTCGATCGGGAAGACCCCCGACGCGACGCGCCCGCCGGGGCGTACGACCGCGCGGGCCAGGTCGCCGACGCGGCCGCGCCAGTCGGGCGGCAGAGCGCAGAAGAAGGTGTGGTCCCACATCAGGTCGACCGGCCCGCCGGTCGCGGCCAGGACGACGTCGGCATCGAGAGCGTCGCCGACCGCGTAGGTGACGTCCGGGTAGTGCTCCGCGGCGTAGGCGGCCGCCGTGGGGGAGAGGTCGACGACCGTCGTACGCCATCCGGCAGCCGCCAACCCTGCCGCATCGTGCCCGCGACCGGCGCCGGGCGCGAAGGCGGTGCCGGGCTCGCCGAAGAGCGCCGCGTTCTCCTCGATGTAGGCCAGGGGAGCGCCGAGGTCCCAGCCGGTCGTGCCGCGGACGTAGGCGGTATCCCAGTCGGTGGGGTCGTTGACCGTCATGGCCACAGTCTCTCGGGCCAGCGCGACGAGTGGGAGAGCGGGGCGCATGACGAGTCCTCGTTCCACGGTTCCGTGGGCCGTCGCGGACGGGTACGCTTTCGAACATGAGATCGACTGGCGGCGCGTCCCGGCGTGACGTACCGCTGCCGTTCGACGTCGTTCCTGGTGCTCTGCCCACGCCCGCGCGGCGGGCACCTGCGCCTGCACCTCAGGACGAGACTCTGGTCCACCGTCTTGTCGGCGCCCACCTCACGTCGCGAGGCCTCCCGCCCGGCTCCGACCTCGTGATCAACCCCCGCCGACCCAAGCGCGGTGAGGTGGCGGTCGTACGCTCCGGCGGTCGCATCCGGGTCGGCATCTTCGACCTCGAACGTGGTCGCACGGTCCTGCGCTCCGACCGCGGCACCCGCTGGCTGCCGCCCGACGCTGTCTACGTCGGCGTCGCCGCCCTTGCCTCTCCGACCCTTGACGGGATGCCGACGGGCTGATCCGGGGTGACGTACGACACGTCGTCACCGGCCAGCGAGCAAGTAAGGGTTGCCTTCGTTGAATCCCCTGGGGGAATAACGTCACAATGGTGTTGTGAAATTCGACGAGGGCACTCTGCAGCCCGCAGAGACCAACGAGGAGAGCACCCGCCAGCGGGTGGCTCGCTCGCTGCTCGTCGACGGTCCGCAGACGGCTGCGACGCTCGCGAAGCGGCTCGATCTCACCCCGGCCGCGGTCAGGCGCCACCTGGACGCGCTGGCTGATGAGGACGCCGTGGAGCAGCGCGAGCCGCGGACTGCGTCCACGCGTGGGCGGGGTCGCCCGGCCAAGCTCTTCGCGCTCACCGACCAGGGGCGGGACGGCTTCGAGAAGAAGTACGACGACCTGGCGGTCGAGGCGCTGCGGTTCCTCTCCGAGGTGGCAGGCGAAGAGGCAGTGCGGGAATTCGCGGAGCGCCGCGCGGCGTTCATCAAGCAGGGACTGGATCGGATCGCCGCCAGCGAGACGGATATCAGCCCCGCCCAGGTGCTCGCGAACGTGTTCACCGCCAACGGCTACGCCGCCTCCGTCAGGGAGCTGCCGCTGATCAACGGCCACGACGCCGGTGAGCAGCTGTGCCAGCAGCACTGCCCGGTCGCGCACGTCGCCCAAGAGTTTCCCGAGCTCTGCGAGGCGGAGACTGAGGCCATCGCAAAGCTGCTCGGCACCCACGTACAACGCTTGGCCACCATCGCCCACGGCGACGGTGTCTGCACGACGCACATCCCTCCTGGATCCTCCGGTCCCGGCGAAGTTTCGAAGAAGAAGGAGCAGGTCACGACATGACCTCCATCGAGGAGCTCAACCCTGAGCTGAAGGGCATCGGCAAGTACGAGTTCGGCTGGGCCGACTCAGACGTCGCCGGTGCTACGGCACAGCGCGGTCTCAACGACGCCATCGTCCGCGACATCTCCGGCAAGAAGTCCGAGCCGCAGTGGATGCTCGACCTGCGTCTGAAGGGTCTCAAGCTCTTCGGCCGCAAGCCGATGCCCACCTGGGGCTCCGACCTCTCGGAGATCGACTTCGACAACATCAAGTACTTCGTGCGTTCGTCGGAGAAGCAGGCGACCTCGTGGGAGGACCTCCCCGAGGACATCAAGAACACCTACGACCGGCTCGGCATCCCGGAGGCGGAGAAGCAGCGCCTGGTCGCCGGTGTCGCCGCGCAGTACGAGTCCGAGGTCGTCTACCACTCGATCCGCGAGGACCTCGAGGAGAAGGGCGTGCTCTTCCTCGACACCGACACCGCGCTCAAGGAGCACCCGGAGATCTTCCAGGAGTACTTCGGCACGGTGATCCCGGTCGGCGACAACAAGTTCGCCGCGCTGAACACCGCGGTGTGGTCGGGTGGCTCGTTCATCTATGTGCCCAAGGGCGTCCACGTCGACATCCCGCTGCAGGCCTACTTCCGGATCAACACCGAGAACATGGGCCAGTTCGAGCGCACCCTGATCATCGCCGACGAGGACTCCTACGTTCACTACGTCGAGGGCTGCACCGCGCCGATCTACCAGTCCGACTCGCTGCACTCCGCGGTCGTCGAGATCATCGTGAAGAAGAACGCCCGCGTTCGCTACACGACGATCCAGAACTGGTCGAACAACGTCTACAACCTCGTCACCAAGCGCGCCGTCTGCGAAGAGGGCGCGACCATGGAGTGGGTCGACGGCAACATCGGCTCCAAGGTGACCATGAAGTACCCGGCCGTCTACCTGATGGGCGAGCACGCCAAGGGTGAGACGCTCTCCATCGCGTTCGCCGGCGAGGGTCAGCACCAGGACGCGGGCGCCAAGATGGTCCACGCCGCCCCGAACACCTCCTCCTCGATCCTGTCGAAGAGCGTTGCGCGTGGCGGTGGCCGGACGTCCTACCGCGGTCTGGTCCAGATCAACGAGGGCGCTCACGGCTCGAAGTCCAACGTGCTGTGCGACGCGCTCCTCGTCGACCAGATCTCCCGGTCGGACACCTACCCCTACGTCGACATCCGCGAGGACGACGTCTCGATGGGTCACGAGGCCTCGGTCTCGAAGGTCTCCGCCGACCAGCTGTTCTACCTGATGTCCCGCGGCATGGCCGAGGACGAGGCGATGGCGATGATCGTGCGCGGCTTCGTCGAGCCGATCGCCAAGGAGCTCCCGATGGAGTACGCCCTCGAGCTGAACCGCCTGATCGAACTGCAGATGGAAGGAGCGGTCGGCTGATGACCGCAGCTGTACAGGAGGCTCTGGAGCTCGGCAAGGTCGAGTCCCACCTCCACCCCGAAGGCTCTTTCGACGTCGAGGCGCACGAGGTGCCGAAGGGTCGCGAGGAGATCTGGCGGTTCACGCCGCTCAAGCGCCTCAAGGGCATCCACGACTCGGCGCCGTTCGCCGACGGTGCGACCAAGGTGGAGGTCGAGGCAGCCACCGGCGTGACCGTCGAGACCGTTGCGGCCGATGACGCCGTACGCGGCACCTCCGGCCTGGTCCCGACCGACCGCGTCTCGGCGCGGGCCTGGGCGGCGTCGACAGGGGCCACCGTCGTGCGTATCCCGACCGACACCGTCATCGAGGGTGCGACCGTGATCCGTCACCACGGCACCGGCTCGCAGACTGCCGGCGCCGGTCACGCGGTGATCGTGGCGGAGAAGTTCGCCAAGGCGACCGTGGTGCTGGTCTTCGAGGGCTCCGCCATCGTCGCCGACAACATCGAGATCGTGGTCGAGGACGGTGCCGACCTGACCGTCGTCTCCGTCCAGGACTGGGCCGACGACGCCGTCCACCTCTCCACCCAGCACGCCAAGGTCGGCCGCGACGCCAACCTCAAGCACGTCTCGGTGAGCTTCGGTGGTGACGTCGTGCGCCACGACTTCACCGCTGAGTACGCCGGCCCCGGCGGCTCCGTGGAGGCGCTCGGCCTCTACTTCGCCGACGCCGGCCAGCACATCGAGCACCGACTCTTCGTCGACCACACCGCCCCGAAGACCAAGTCCAACGTGGTCTACAAGGGCGCGCTGCAGGGCGAGAAGGCCCACGCGGTCTGGATCGGCAACGTGCTGATCCGCAAGGAGGCCGAAGGCATCGAGACGTACGAGGAGAACCGCAACCTCATCCTCACCGACGGTGCCTGGGCCGACTCCGTTCCCAACCTGGAGATCGAGACCGGCGAGATCGAGGGCGCGGGCCACGCGTCGGCGATCGGCCGGTTCGACGACGAGCAGCTCTTCTACCTGCAGAGCCGCGGCATCTCCGAGACCGAGGCCAAGCGCCTGGTCGTGCACGGCTTCTTCAACGACCTGATCCGCCAGATCGGCGTCCCCGAGCTCGAGGAGAAGCTGACCTCGACGGTCGAGGCCGAGCTCGCGAAAAACATCAACACTCTGATCACGAAGGACAACGCATGAGCACGCTCGAGATCAAGGACCTGCGGGTCTCGGTCGAGACCGAGGACGGCGCCAAGGAGATCCTCAAGGGCGTGACCTTGACGATCAACTCCGGCGAGACCCACGCGATCATGGGCCCCAACGGCTCGGGCAAGTCCACCCTTGCCTACTCGATCGCCGGCCACCCGAAGTACACCATCACCGGCGGCACCGTCACCCTCGACGGTGAGGACGTCCTGGAGATGTCGGTCGACGAGCGCGCCAAGGCGGGTCTCTTCCTCGCGATGCAGTACCCCGTCGAGGTCCCCGGCGTGAGCGTGGCCAACTTCCTGCGCACCGCCAAGACGGCCCTGACCGGCGAGGCCCCCAAGCTGCGTACGTGGGTCAAGGACGTCAACGGTGCTATGGACAAGATGCACCTGGACCCGACCTTCTCGCAGCGCTCGGTCAACGAGGGTTTCTCCGGCGGTGAGAAGAAGCGCCACGAGATCGCTCAGCTCGACATCCTCGACCCGGCCTTCGCTCTGCTCGACGAGATCGACTCCGGTCTCGACATCGACGCGCTCAAGGTGGTCTCCGAGGGGATCAACGACTTCCGCGCTCGTGAGGGCAAGTCGGTCCTGCTGATCACCCACTACACCCGCATCCTGCGCTACATCAAGCCTGACCACGTGCACGTCTTCGTGGCCGGCCGGATCGCCGAGTCGGGTGGTCCGGACCTCGCCGAGGAGCTGGAGGCCAACGGCTACGAGCGGTTCACGAGCGCGGCGGTCTGACATGAAGGGTCTGCTGCCCGACCTGGATCTGGTCCGCAAGGACTTCCCGATCCTGGAGCGCACCTTCGACGGCGGCGAGACCCCGTTGGTCTACCTCGACAGCGCCAACACCTCGCAGAAGCCGCAGATCGTGATCGACACCATGGTCGACCACCTGGAGCGGCACAACGCCAACATCGCCCGGGCGATGCACCACCTGGGCGCCGAGGCGACCGAGGCGTTCGAGGGGGCGCGCGACACCGTCGCGCGCTTCCTCGGCGCGCCCGAGCGCGACGAGGTGATCTTCACCAAGAACGCCTCCGAGGGGCTCAACCTGGTCGCCAACACGGTGCCGCTCGCCCCTGGTGACGTGGTGGTGACCACCGAGATGGAGCACCACTCGAACATCGTTCCGTGGCAGCTGGCCACGCAGCGGTCCGGTGCGTCGTTGAAGTGGTTCGGGCTGACCGACTCCGGTGAGCTCGACCTGTCGAACATCGATGAGCTGATCACCCCGGCTACCAAGATCGTCGCGCTGACCTGGGTCTCCAACATGCTCGGCACCATCAACCCGGTCGCCGAGATCACCCGGAAGGCCCACGAGGTGGGTGCGCTGGTCGTCATCGACGCGGCCCAGGCTGCTCCGGTGCTCCCGATCGACCTGGCGTCGATGGCGGAGGAGGAGCGTCCCGACTTCCTCGTCTTCACCGGCCACAAGGTCGTCGGACCGACCGGCATCGGTGTCCTGTGGGGACGCCGTGCCGCGCTCGAGGCGCTGCCGCCGTTCCTCGGCGGCGGCGAGATGATCGCGACGGTGTCGATGGAGAAGTCGACCTATGCGCCGATCCCGCACAAGTTCGAGGCCGGCACCCCGCCGATCGCCGAGGCCGTGGGTCTCGGTGCAGCGCTGGAATATCTGATGCACGTGGGGATGGAGAACATCCACGCCCACGAGCAGGCGATCACGGCGTACGCGTTGGAGCGTCTCGCGACCGTCCCGGGTGTGACCGTGCTCGGTCCGGCCGACGCGGCCAAGCGGGGCGGTGCGATCTCCTTCGAGCTCGACGGGGTTCACCCGCACGACGTCGCCCAGGTCCTCGACTCCAAGGGCGTCGCCATCCGCGCCGGGCACCACTGCGCCAAGCCCGCCCACCAGCGGTTCGGCGTGCAAGCCTCCAACCGGATGTCGTCCTACCTCTACACCACGCCCGCCGAGATCGACGCGCTGGTCGAGGGGTTGGAATACGTACGTAGCTTCTTCAAGTTGGACAAGTGATGACTGCCGCGAACCTAGAATCGATGTACCAGGAGATCATCCTGGACCATTACAAGAACCCGCACGGGAAGGGTCTTCGCGACCCCTTCGAGGCGGAGGTTCACCACGTCAACCCGACCTGCGGTGACGAGATCACCCTGCGGGTGCACGTCGACGGCGGCAAGATCGAGGACATCTCGTACGACGCCCTTGGCTGCTCCATCTCGCAGGCCTCGGCCTCGGTGCTCAACGACCTGGTCGTGGGCAAGACGGTCGATGAGGCGTTGGTCATCCACGAAGAGTTCCTGCGGCTGATGCAGGGCAAGGGCAACGTGGAGCCCGACGAGGACATTCTGGAGGACGGCATCGCCTTCGCCGGCGTCGCCAGGTTCCCCGCCCGGATCAAGTGCGCGCTGTTGTCGTGGATGGCTTGGAAAGACGCCACCGCGAAGACTCTCGCTGAGGAGAACAGATGACTGAGACCGACCAGAGCACACACGACCACACCGGTCATGACCACGCCGGTCACGATCACTCCGACCACGATCACTCGGGTCACGACCACTCGGGTCACGACCACTCGGGTCACGACCACTCTGGTCACGACCACTCTGGTCATGATCACTCGGGCCATGGACACGGGCACGAGGCCCCGGAGTGGCAGGGCATGCGTTCGTCCACGGTCGAGGGCGCGAGCCTGAAGATCGAGGACGTCGAAGAGGCGATGAAGGACGTCGTCGACCCCGAGCTCGGCATCAACGTCGTCGACCTCGGACTGGTCTATGGGATCCACGTGGAGGAGCACTCCAACGTGGTCCTCGACATGACCCTGACCTCGGCCGCCTGCCCTCTGACCGACGTCATCCAGGACCAGACCTCGCAGGCCCTGGAGGGCATGGCCAACGACGTGCACATCAACTGGGTCTGGATGCCGCCCTGGGGCCCGGACAAGATCACCCCCGACGGCCGCGAGATGCTGCGCGCTCTCGGGTTCAACGTCTGAGAATCCACCGACGTGGGAGTCCTGGGTCACTGAGTGGCCTCAGGACTCCCACGTCATTTCACGCGACTCTTCCGGCTCTCGCGATCGCTTCCTGGCTGCGCTTGTAGGGCTTTCTCCCCGGAACCCTCGGGGTTTCTCGGGGTTTGCCGCTCTCCAGAAGCACACCGCCCCAGACGCCCCACTCCCGCCGGGCGAGACCGAGGTCGAGGCAGGCCTGGCGCATCGGGCAGCCCGTGCAGACCTGCTGGGCCTCGGCGAGCTGGGTGAGGTCGTCGGGATGAAAGAGCTCCGGGTCCTCGCCCACGCAGGCCCACTCGTCGGTCCGGGGAGTCGGGTGCTTCAGCGTCAGCTCGTAGGTCTTGGAGCTGAACCCCTCTCCGAATAGCGTGATGATCTCCATCTCGTTCACCTCCTGGTGATGCTGCTGAACACGGAAAGGGCCGCTCCGTCGATCGGAGCGGCCCTGGTGGGTGCGGTGAGCACCTACGTCTGATGCGGCTCCATGCGCGCAAACTCCACGTCCCGGACCGGCTGGCCCAGGACGTCGTAGGTGTTGATCCACTCGCGCATGTCCTCAACGCTACTGATCGGACTCCTGCGCGGCCACTGGTTTGTTTGGCAGGGTGGAGCCATGGACGTAGCCGCCCGCACCGCAGTCAACCGCCGTCTGCTCGCCGACTTCTTCGACAGCCTCGACGAGTCCCAGCTGGAGACCCAGAGCCTCTGCTCGGCCTGGACGGTGAGGGAGGTGCTGGGCCACAGCGCGATGCCGTTCTCGGTCGGGATCGGCCGTCTGCTGTGGCGTACGTTGCTGGCCGGCGGCTCGATCGACCGGGCCGCCGCCGCGATCGCGGAGGAGCAGGCGCGGCGGCCGGTCGCCGAACTGACCGGGCTGCTCAGGACGCACGCGGAGAAGCGGGTGCCCGCGCCGGGGGTGGGCCCGATGGGGCAGTTCACCGACCACTGCATCCACCTGCGTGACTGCGTCCGGCCGCTCGGTCTCGATGCGGACGTCCCGCTCGAGGACTGGCGGGCGGTGCTCGACTGGTTGCCGACCAAGCAGGCCTCGCTCGGGGTCGTCCCGACCGGACGGCTCGACGGGCTCGCGCTGCGGGCGAACGACCAGGACTGGATCTGGGGCGACGGCGCGGAGGTCGCCGGACCCAGCGAGGCCCTGGCGATGGCCCTCGCAGGGCGGTCGATCGCGCTGGCGGACCTCGACGGACCAGGGGTGGCGAGGTTGCGGGAGCGGATCGCTTGAGGAGGCCGGCCGGCGGGTAGGCTCCGCGGACGTGGAGGCTCCCGGTCGGATCTGGTTCGGTTACATCGCCGCGGTGGCGATCGCGCTGGTCGGGCTGGTGACCTTGGACCTCCTGGCGATCGGGCTCGCCGCGCTCGTGCTGGTCGCGACGGTGCTGGGGGAGTGGTATCGCGGTCGCCGGGCCGCCCTCTCCGCCGCGGCGCAGCACGCCGACCTTCCCGAGCTGGTCTCCCGGTGGGCCCGAGGTTGGGCCTACTCGCGGGGCTTCCCGCGTCCCGAGGCGGTCCCTGGAGGCGTACGTGTCGAGGTCGGGGAACCGGGGCGACGGGTCGAGTGGGTGACCACAGACGCCCCGGACACGCTCGCAGGCCTGGTCGACGCTGCCGGTGCGACGCCGGAGGCCTGGTTGTCGGTGGTGACCGACTCGCCGGGCGGCGTACGTCCTTGGTTCGTCGAGGGCGGGCTTGAGGCCGACACGGAGGAGGCGCTGATGTCGATCGATCTCGTCGACCACGCGGTGCGGGAGCTTCCGGACGGCTACCGCGCCGAGGTGGAGCGCGAGGGCGGCGTCATCACGGTGACGGTGCGTGCCGGCGAGGGGGCGGCGGCCACCGGACGGATCGCGGTCATCGGGACCGACGCCGTCGCCGATCGGGTCCATACCGATCCTGAGCACCGGAGCCGAGGGCTCGGTGGCGCGGTGATGAGCCTGCTGGTCTCGGCCGCCCGAGAGGCGGGCGCGGCCCGAGGTCTCCTGGTCGCCAGCGATCTGGGCGAGCCCCTCTACGCCGGCCTCGGCTGGCACGTCGAGGCCCGTCTGGTGACGGCTCGATCGGCCACGCCGCCGACGTCCGTCGAGTCTCGGCACGGCTAGGCCGAACTGTGGTTGAGTGTCGCCTATGAGCGACGATGCGGTGATGGTCCCCAACGACCCGGAGCAAGAGGCAGAGATCGCCGCGTTCTGGAACGACGTCAAGCACCATGCCCACCTCAGCGCCGCGCCCGGATACTTCGGCGCATCCCCGTTGGAGGCGCTGCAGCCGCCGGCGTGGGCGTTCGGGGGTACGCCGGAGGAAGCTGACGGGCTGCTCGAGCTCGTCCTTGCGGGCGTGAAGACCGCGACGGCCACTGCCCAGTGGGACTTCGAGAGCGGTGACGAGCCGTTCCCGACCGTAGGCGGGATGAGCATCATCCTCGACGGTGCCGGCCATCCGCGGGCCTTGATCGCCACCACCCAGGTCGACGTCGCCCCGTTCCGTGACGTCCCCGAGGAGTTCGCTCGGCTGGAGGGCGAGGGCGACCTGTCGCTCGAGTACTGGCGCGAGGTGCATGAACGGTTCTTCACCGAGTTCGCCGGCCCCGACCAGGAGTTCAGCGAGGACATGCCGGTCGTGATGGAGCAGTTCGAGCTCGTCTGGCCGAAGCCTGAGTGACCCCGCGTGGGCGAGCAGCGGGCCCGCCTGGAGGCGGGTGAGTGGTATCTCGACGATGCCGAGCTCCAGCGCCTCCGCCGTGACTGCTGGCGGCGGTTGGATCGGTTCAACGGCGCCGCGGCTGACGATGACGACGTACGTGACACGGTGCTGCGCGAACTGCTCGGTGAGGTCGGGTCCGACGTCGAGGTCGTGCCTCGTTTCCAGTGCTCCTACGGCTACAACATCCGCATGGGTGATCGGGCGTTCGTCAACGCCAACGCCTTCTTCATGGACGACGCGCCGATCCGGGTCGGCGCCGACGTCCGCATGGGCCCCGGCGCGCAGCTGGTGACCGCCCTGCACCCCATCGACGACGCTGAGAAGCGGCGTGAGGGCTGGGAGCGGGCGCTGCCGATCGAGATCGGCTCCAACGTCTGGCTGGGCACGAGCGTCACCGTCGGTGCGGGCGTGAGGATCGGTGCCGACTCCGAGATCGGTGCGGGAAGCGTCGTGCTGAGCGATGTGCCCGATCGGGTCGTCGCGGCGGGAACGCCCGCGAGAGTGATCCGACACATCCGATGATGGGTCCATGACACCGACCGAGCTGACCGTCCGGGTCCGGGAGATCTGCCTCCGGTTCCCGGAGAGTGCCGAGCGGATCACGCACGGTTCGCCGGGGTTCTTCGTGAGGAAGCAGTTCGTGATGCTGTGGCCGCACGGCCATCACGGGCGCGACGAGCCGCACCTGTGGGCGGCCGCGGCGCCGGGGGCGCAGGACGAGGTCGTCGGCGCAGAGCCCGAGCGCTTCTTCGTACCTCCCTATGTCGGCGGTCGTGGTTGGATCGGGATGCGGCTCGGCGGCGAGGTCGACTGGGACGAGGTCGCCGAGATCTGCGAGGACGCCTATCGGCACATCGCGCCGGCGCGCCTGCTGCGTGACCTGGACCGGTAGCGTACGGACATGCCCAACGTCGCCGTCCCGATCGTTCGGATCCAGCGCTGGGTCGACAACTTCGCGTCGCGCCACGGCGAGGCCCGGCTCGCGGTCGACTCCGGTGCGCTGACCGGTGCAGCGGCCGACGGGTCGTCGTTCATCGCTGCGCTGCCGTTCGAGAAGACGTACGCCGGCCCGGCCGAGGTCGAGGCCTTCATCGCCGCCGCAGCGGCCCCGCGTGACTGGGGGATCCTCCTGGTGCGCAAGGGCGGCTTCGCGATCGCGAGGATGAGCGGCGGCGAGATCGCCGACCACAAGATCGGGCGGCGCCATGTCCAGGGGAAGACCAAGGCTGGTGGTTGGAGCCAGCAGCGCTTCGCCCGCCGTCGCGCGAACCAGGCCAGCGCTGCGTACGAGGCAGCGGCCGAGCACGCCGCCCGGATCCTCGACGGGCTGACCGGTCCGCTCGTCACCGGTGGAGACCATGGCGGCGTCGACGACGTGCTCGGGGACCGGCGACTGCAGTCGCTCTCGGTGACCGGACCGTGGCTCGCGGTGCAGGATCCCAACCGTGCGGTGCTCGATCAGGCCATCGAGGACGCCCAGAAGGTGCGTATCGAGGTTCTCAACGCCGACAACTGACGTCTCGGCGTCGAGAACTGACGTCTCGGCGTGCTAGGGGAGCTGCCAGACTCCCGGGGAGCCCTTGGTCATCTGGCCGTCGGACAAGAGCGTCTGGCGGGCGCGTCGTGCTGCGTAGCGCCAGCGGAGCTCGCCTTCCGGCGTGGTCTCGAAGTCGCCGGGGAGAAGGCTGTCGCCCAGCTGGGTCTCGAGCTCGTCGAGGACGTCGTCGGCGGGCATCGAGCCACCGGCGTCGGCGAGGATCTCGAGGATGAGCGGCGCGAAGGCGGCCGGCGGGGTCCACTTGCGGGGAGCGGACTTGGTGACGACCTTCGGCGCGGCGGCCGTCGAGCTCGTCGTGGTCTTGCGCACCCGGGTTGTCGGCTTCTTCACCGGAGCCGGCGCGGGCGGGGCCGGGGGCCGCCCATGGATGCATTGTGACCTCGGCAGGTCGCACAGCTCGCAATAGTCAGTCTCGGACATCAGCACAACCATATCGGCCCCAGCCCCGGACTCTGCATCCTGTCGTGCCGTCCCGGCGATGGATGCCGGTGCGACCTGCGAGGATGCGCTACTTTGACAAGCATGTGGCAGCCCGATCCCGGGTGGCTCGTCCTTCCCGGAGGCACCGGACCCTCCACGCTGGGGGTCTGGCGCACTGCGGTGGGCGAGGAACCCGTGGTCATCAAGCGGCTCGGGCAGCCGGGGACGTACGATCCGGCCGAGCTGAGCCGACGGCGACACTTCGCCTACTGGCGGCGGGCTGCCGATGTCGCCACCTCGGGTCTCGTCGACGACACCCCCGGCATGATCGGCGTGCGCACGAGCGTCGCCGAGGACGACGAGGGGATCACGCTGACCACCGACTGGGTCGAGGACGCGGCCAACTCCGGGCTCTTCGCGGCACTCTCCATGGGGCGCTTCGCAGGGGCGGACCTCGGCGAGGTCCGCTGGCTCGCGCGTGACCAGTTCCGCGATCGGATGGCGCGAGTGGAATACAGCGGCGGCTGGCCGACCCTGATGCGGACCACTGCCGCGGACATCGCCGACGTCCTCTGGGAGCGACGCGGGCGCTTCATCGACCTTCTCGACCGGCTGCCTCAGGTCGCCCAGCACGGTGACCCCGCGCCGCAGAACCTCCTCGGACGCACCGAGGACGGTGAGCGGCTGATCGCGATCGACTGGTCCAGCCTCGGCCGCGGTCCCGTCGGTGGCGACCTCGGCCTCTATCTGCTGCACGCCAGGGAGTCGTTCGAACCGCTGCTGGAGGCGTACGTCCTGGGGTTGCCCGCCGGCCTCGCGACACGTGAGGAGGCGACCATCGGTGCGCAGATCTGTGCCGTCTACACCGCGCTGAGCCGGGCCGAGTGGGCGCTCAGCCGGATCACTCCGGGGGAGGGTCCGTTGCTCGCCAAGTTCCGTCATCCCGCGGTCGCCCCGCATCTGCGTACGCTGCAGAAGCAGGCTCCGCTCGTCGAGGCTCTGCTCGAGATGTGAGCCTGCCCGGGCCTACGGGTTGTCGAGATCGCGCGCCTTGAAGGTGTCGCAGTCGGCGATCGAGTCGGTGGTCATGCCCTTGCGGAACCAGGCGATCCGCTGCTCGGACGAGCCGTGGGTGAACGAGGAGGTGTCGACGCGGCCGGTCGCCCTCGACTGGATGTGGTCGTCGCCGACGGTCTTAGCGGCGTCGATGCCCTCGGTGATGTCCTGGTCGGTGATGTCCTCGACGAAACCGTCGTTCTCCGCAGCGGCGGTCCACATGCCGGCGTAGCAGTCGGCCTGCAGCTCGAGGCGCACTGCGTCTGAGTCGGGGCCCTGCTGGGTGCGGACCTGCCCCATGGTGCCGAGCAGGTTCTGGATGTGGTGACCGTATTCGTGGGCGAGCACGTAGGCGCGTACGAAGGTGGTGTCCTGTCCGCCGAGCTGCTCGAAGATGGAGTCGAAGAACGTCGGGTCGAGGTAGATGGTCTGGTCGGCCGGGCAGTAGAAGGGGCCGACGGAGCTCGACGCGGAGCCGCAGCCGCCGGTCTGGACCTGGTCGGTGAAGACGTGGACCGACTGCTCGGGCTGGAACCGGCCGGCGAGGTCGGGCTGGGAGTCCCAATAGCCGGTCATCGAGTTCTCCAGCGCCACCAGGGCACAGTTCTCGTCGTTGTTGGCGTCCTCGCCGGTCTTGCACGCCCCGAAGTCGCCGGTCTCCCCGCCTTCGGCGCCCTGCATGCCGCCGAAGGTGCCGGTGCCGATCGATGACGAGCTGCCACCGTCCCCGAGCACCTGCGGGCCGACGCCGGTGCACTGGGTGATGAGGAAGAAGACCAGCAGGACGATGACGGTGCCGATCCCGCCGCCGGCCTTGCCGCCGGGGATCGGGATCCGGGCGCCGCCTCCGCCGCCACCGAACCCGCCGCGACCACCGCCGCCGGAGGTCCGGCTGGTGTCGAGTCTGGCCTTCGGGTTGAACCGCATCTTGTCCCCCTGGGGTGCTGATGTGTGGGACCGAGTGCCCCGCCCATACACTAGTGACGGAGATGATCACTGCCCATGACCTAGAAGTCCGCGTCGGCGCCAGACTTTTGATGGAGAACGTCACCTTCCGAGTCGGACCCGGCGACAAGGTCGGGCTCGTCGGCCGTAACGGCGCGGGAAAGACGACCCTGACGAAGGTGCTCGCCGGCGACCACCTACCAGCAGCCGGAACGGTGTCCAACACCGGTGAGATCGGCTACCTGCCTCAGGACCCGCGGGTCGGCGATCCCGAGGTGATCGCCAAGGACCGGATCCTGTCCGCGCGCGGCCTCGACGATGCCGTACGCCGCATGCGGATCGCCGAGGAGGAGATGGGCTCCGAGGACCCCAAGCTGCGCGAGAAGGCGATGAAGCGCTACCAGCGCGCGCACGACGAGCTCGACGCCGGCGGCGGCTATGCGGCCGAGACCGAGGCCCTGCAGATCGCCCAGTCGCTCGGCATCCCCGACCGGATCATGACCCAGCCGCTGAAGACGTTGTCGGGCGGTCAGAGGAGACGCGTCGAGCTGGCGCGCATCCTCTTCTCGAGCGCCGAGGTGCTGATCCTCGACGAGCCGACCAACCACCTCGACGCCGACTCGATCATCTGGCTGCGCGACTGGATGAAGTCCTACAAGGGCGGCTTCATCGTGATCTCCCACGACAACGACCTGCTCGCCCAGACGGTCAACAAGGTCTTCCACCTCGACGGCAACCGCGAGGTGATCGACATCTACAACATGCCGTGGAAGCAGTATCTGATCCAGCGCGAGACCGACGAGGCCCGCCGCAAGCGCGAGCTGATGAACGCGCAGAACAAGGCCAAGACGCTCACCGACCAGGCCAACAAGATGCGGGCCAAGGCCACCAAGGCGACCGCCGCGCAGAGCATGCTCAAGCGCGCGGAGAAGATCATGGCGGGCGTCGAGGGCGAGCGGCAGCAGGAGAAGGTCGCCGCGATCAAGTTCCCCTCGCCGGCGCCCTCGGGCAAGACTCCGCTCACCGCCCACGACCTGTCGAAGTCCTATGGCGCCCTGGAGGTCTTCACCGCTGTCGACCTGGCGATCGACCGGGGGACCCGCGTGGTCATCCTCGGGCTCAACGGTGCCGGCAAGACCACGATGCTGCGCATCCTGGCCGGGGTCGACAAGCCCGACACCGGTGAGGTCGTACCCGGCCACGGGCTCAAGGTCGGCTACTACGCCCAGGAGCACGAGACGCTCGACACCAAGCGGTCGGTGCTGCAGAACATGCAGTCCGCGGCGCCACAGCTGACCGACACCGAGGCCCGCACCGTGCTGGGTGCGTTCCTCTTCAGCGGTGACGACGTGCACAAGCCGGCCGGGGTGCTCTCCGGCGGGGAGAAGACCCGGTTGGCCCTCGCCTCCCTGGTCGTCTCGGCGGCCAACGTGCTCCTGCTCGACGAGCCCACCAACAACCTCGACCCGGCCTCCCGCGAGGAGGTGCTCAACGCGATCCGCCGCTACGAGGGCGCGATCGTGCTGGTCACCCACGACGAGGGTGCCGTGCACGCGCTGGAGCCCGACAAGGTGCTCATCCTCCCCGACGGTGTCGAGGACCTGTGGAACGAGGAGTACGCCGACCTGGTCTCGCTCGCCTGACCGCTCAGGTCAGGGTGCGTGAGAACGTCACCGGCATCGAGGTCGGGTAGCGGTAGGAGAGCGAGTCGGTGTTGCGCTCGACCTGGTCGGCCGGCACCGCGAGGGAGACCTCGGGGAGTCGCTCCAGGACGGTGCGTACGGCTGCCTGGACGATGATCGTGCCGGGCCGTTGCGCGGGGCACGAGTGCGGACCGGCGCTCCACGACATGTGGGCGCGGTTGCCGATCTCGAGCCACGGGTCGCTGCCGGTCATCAGCGGGTCGACGTTGGCTGCCGCGATGCACGGCACCACCGCGTCACCCTTGCGGATCAGCTGGCCGCCGAGCTCGACGTCGCGCAGCGCGAACCGCGGGGTGATGTTGTAGCACGGTGGGTCGCGCCACATGACCTCCTCGATCGCCTGGTCGACGTCGAGGCGACCGCCGCGCAGGCGGCCGGCGAAACGCTCGTCGGAGAGCATCAGCAGCAGGGTCTGGGTGATGGTCGCGATGGTCAGCTCGTTGCCGGCGATGATCATCACGATCATCGCCTCCATGACCTCGTTGTCGTCCCACAGACCGGGGTCGTCGATCAGGTGCGAGGTGAGGTCGTCCTGCGGGTCTCGGCGGCGCCTGGCGATGTGGTCGACGATCTCCACGGCGAGCTCGATGACCCCCTCCTGGGCGAGCTGGCCGCCGCCGAGGACCTTGTGGGCCGCCTTGCGCATCGAGTCGCCGACCTCGCGGCCCATGCCGAACATCGCGGCGACCGAGAGCAGCGGGATCAGCACGGCGTAGTCCTGGACAAGGTCGGCCTCGCCACGCTCGAGCATGTCGTCGACGAGGTCGTTGCAGATGCTGCGTACCTGCGCGGCGTAGCTGTGCTCCTCGACCCGCGAGAGGGCTCGGTCGACCGGCGAGCGCAGCCGCCGGCGGAGCTCTCCGTCGTTGTGGAAGGAGTTCTGCCGGGTGGTCACGAACGGGTAGATCGGCATGTCCGGCGAGATCTTGCCCTCCTGCACGGCGCTCCAGTTGTCGCCGTTGCGGGAGAAGACCTCCTCGTTGCGGATGACCTCGCTGAACTCGGCGTAGCCCATCGCGAACCAGAGGCGTACGCCGGGGGAGAGCTCGCCGGGGGCGACCGGACCCCACTCGGCCCGGAGCCGTTGGTGCACCTCTCTCGCCTGCGGGCCGACAGTGTCGGGGGCCTGGACGAGGTCGGTGAGGTCGGTGAGACGTACGGTGCGGGTGGGAGTCATGGCGATGGTGCCTGTTCGGTCGTGGGTCGGGGTCAGCGCGTCTTCAGGGCGTGGCGCACGAGCGTGGCGAGCGCTCGGACGCAGGCGTTTCGGTTCTTGGCGTTGCACACCACGATCGGCGTCTCGTCATCGAGGTCGAGCGCCGTGCGGATCTGGTCGGGCTCGTAGCTCGGTGCGTCGGGGAACTGGTTGATCGCGACCACGAACGGCAGGGACGTACGCGTCTCGAGCTGGTCCAGCACCTCGAAGGAGTCGGCCAGGCGGCGGGTGTCGACGAGGACCAGGGCGCCGGCGGCGCCCTCGGCGAGGCCGGACCACAGGTCCCAGAATCGGCGCTGCCCGGGAGTGCCGAACAGGTAGAGCGCGATCTCGTCGGTCAGCGTGATCCGGCCGAAGTCCATCGCGACCGTGGTCGTCGTCTTCTTCGGGGTCGCCTCGAGCTCGTCGATCCCCTCGCTGGCCTGGGTGATCGTCTCCTCGGTGCGCAGCGGCTCGATCTCGCTGACCGAGCCGATCAACGTGGTCTTCCCGACTCCGAAGGAGCCGACCACCAGGATCTTGACCGACTCGACGACCGTCGGCGCCAGATAGTGGTTGCCGTCAGAGGTGGTTGAGAGCATGCAGGACCTTCTGGAGGGTTTCGCGGGAGGGGCCGGCGGCGGTGTCGCTGTCGGGACGCACGCCGATCAGGCCGGCGTCGATCATGTCCGAGGCGATCACCGCGAGGACGCTGACCGGCTGGCCCAGATGGGCGGCCATCTCCGCCATCGAGATCACGCCCCGACACTGGGAGAGGACCTCGCGCTCCTGCCGGCCGACCGAGGTGGCCCTCGGGCTGGTGTGGCCGATCAGGAGCGTCGCCGGGGTCAGCCGATGGGTCGGCCGCGCGCGACCACCGGTCCGGACATAGGACCGGATCGGGTGGTCGACGTAGTCGTCCTCGGGGGCGTCGGGCATCGGCGCGGCTCTGGTCGATTCGGGTCAGACCGAGCGCCTCGGGGTGCTCATCGCGCGCTCCCCGATCATCAGGACGGTCGCCTGCATCTGCTGGGCGACCAGCGCCGGGTCGATGCTCATCTCGGTGATCACCGCGAGCCGCGAGCCGTCCCCGGCACCACGGATGAACAGGAAGCCGCCGTTGAACTCGACCATCACCTGCCGGGGATGGGCATCGGCACCGAACTGACGGCTGATCCCGTGGCCGAGGGAGGTCAGACCGGCACATGCCGCGGCGAGCTTGTCGGCCTCCTCGCGTGAGGTCTCGCTCGTGCGAACCCGGACGAGGCCGTCTGCGGAGAGGACCACGACATGACGTACGCCGCGTACTCCCGCGACCAGCTCCAGCATCCAGCTGTTCTCGTCGGTCATCGGTTCCTCCAGTGGCTCTCGGGTGCGGACTCGGTCTCGGTGGTGGTGCTGAGGAAGCTGCTCATCCAGGCGCCCGCCTGCTCGGCGGTCGGCTCCGGGCGGGGAGCGACGACCGGGCTCCCCTCAGCTCGCTGCTCTCCGCGCGCAGGGCGTTCGCCGCGTCTGGACCGGCGCTGGGGAAGGCCGTCGGAGGTGAACGACGTCGGCTGGTGCGGCTCTCGAGGTGAGGGGGCGGTCGACGCCGGCGTACGCGGCGGGAGCTGCTCGGGAACGTCCGCGCTCATCGGGGTGACCATCGCCTCCGGGACGAGGACGGCGACCCGCAGGCCACCGTGGACGGACTCGGTCAGGTCGACCCGGAACCCGTGGCGGCGTACGTAGGTGCCGACCACCGCCAGGCCGGTCTGCGGGATCTCGCCGAGGTCGGGCAGGCGAACCTGCCGGGTGCCCGAGGCGATCTCACGCATCCAGGCCAGGTTGGTCTCGTCCATGCCGACCCCGGCGTCGTCGATCTCGAGGGCCGCCCCGCGGCGTACGGAACGGATGGTGACCAGCACCTCCGTCGCCGGCGGCGAGGACTGGGTCGCGTTGGCCAGGAGCTCGGCGACCAGATGGATCAGCGGCTCGACGTACGCGCCCTGGACCGCGACCGGCGGGTCCCCCTCCACCCGGACCCGTCGATAGGCGGTGATCCGTCCGGCCGCACCCCGGACGATGTCGGCGATCGGGAGCGGGTCGCGCCAGTGCTGCCCGGGCTGCTCCCCGCACAACGTCGCGATGCTCTGCGCCAGCCGGGCCTGCTGCGCCGCCGCGTGGTCGACCCGCATCCCTGCCTCGAGCACGTCCGGTTCGGCCGGGAACTTGGCCACCATCCGCGTCGACTCCTCCTGGATCCGGTGCGCCGACGCCTGCACCTTGCGAGACAGCGACAGCACGGCCACCCGCATCCCGGCCTCCCCGCCTCTCCCTGCCGAGACGTCAGGCACGTCGGCCGAGACGTCACGTACGTCGGCCGAGACGTCACTCGCGTCGGCCGAGGTGTCATCCGGTGACGCTTCGGCCGACGCGAGCGACGTCTCGGCCTGCGGGCCTGACGCCTCGACCGACGTACGTGACGCCTCGGCCGACGCGGGTGACGCCTCGGCGGGCGCCCGTTCGGGGGCGAGGTCGTAGGCCATCGCGGTCAGCCACAGGGTGAGGGCGACGACGGGTACGCCGGCGAGGATCCAGCGCCAGATCCACTGGTCACCGGGGGCGGTGACGAAGATGACGGGCGAGAGCGCGACGAAGAGGAGGATCGCGGTACTGCAGAACCATGGTCCGGCTCGATGGAGTCGGACCAGGAGTGGTCGGGTCATGGAGGCACCTGGTGTGGGGGCTGGCAGTCAGGGCATGAACCCGCGGGTCGGAGCAGTCTGGAGGAATCCTGATCCAGCCATTCAGAGACCGGCGCACACACGCGCCCCACTTCTTACCACCAACTGAGCGCTTGGTCACCTCTCTGAGGTGACTTTGACCATAATTCGCCGATGCATCCTCGACGCGGCCGAACCGCCATGGCCGACTAAGGTGACGGGGTGTCACAAATGGGTCCAGGTTTCGGTGCTTCCGGCGGGGCGATGGGCGGCGGCGGGATCATGCGCAACCTGCGTGCCGACCGGACGGTTCTCGAGCGCGGACTGCCCAAGGGCACCCTGAAACGGGTCGTCTCCTACGCGGGTCCCCACCGCGCCTTGCTCGGGGCGTTCTTGCTGTTCACGATCTTCGACGCCGCGCTGGTGGTCGTCACCCCGCTGCTGACCCAGCGGATCATCGACGACGGCGTGCTCCAGAAGAATGTCTCGCTGGTCGTCTGGCTGGCCGCCGCGATGGCGCTGGTGGCCGTGGTCGACATGGTCTTCGGGGTCGTCTCGGGATGGCTCTCGACGCGGATCGGTGAAGGACTGATCTTCGATCTGCGTACTCAGGTCTTCGGGCACGTCCAACGACAGTCGCTGGCCTTCTTCACCCGGGCGCAGACCGGCGCTCTGGTGAGCCGGCTCAACACCGACGTGCTCGGTGCCCAGCGGGCGTTCACCTCGACCCTGTCCAACAGCGTCTCCAACCTGATCTCGGTGGTCGTGGTGGGCGCGGCGATGCTGGTGCTGTCGTGGCAGGTGACGCTGATGTGCGTCGCGCTGTTTCCGATCCTGTTCCTGACCTCGCGCTGGGTCGGGCGCCGGCTGGCCGGGCTGACCCGCGAGCAGATGGACGGCAACGCGGCGCTGGCGACCACGATGACGGAGCGGTTCAACGTCGGCGGGGCGCTGCTGCTGAAGCTCTTCGGCCGTCGCGAGGAGGAGGATGTCGCCTTCGCGCAGCGTGCCGATGTCGTACGCCGCCTGGGGATCCGGATCGCGCTGCTGACCCGCATGTTCGGAGCCACGATGCAGCTGGTCCCGGCGCTGGCGACCGCGCTGGTCTACGGCGTCGGTGGCTGGATGGTGATCAACGGTGAGGTCACGCTCGGCACGCTCACCGCGCTCGGCCTGCTGCTGGTGAGGCTGCTGGGGCCGCTGCAGGCGCTCTCCAACGTACGCATCGACGTGATGACCGCGCTGGTCTCTTTCGATCGCGTCTTCGAGGTGCTCGACCTGCCCTCGCTGATCCAGGAGAAGCCGGGCGCGGCCGAGGTGCCCCGGGACGCGGCCTCGGTGCGGTTCCACCACGTCGCCTTCACCTACCCGCGCGCCGACGAGGTCTCGCTCGCGTCTCTGGAGACCATCGCGCGGCCCGAGAGCCGCGAGGTGCGCGAGGTGCTGACCGACATCGACTTCGCCGCCGAGCCGGGGGAGATGGTCGCCCTGGTCGGTCCCTCCGGTGCCGGGAAGTCGACGATCACCCATCTGATCGCCCGGCTCTACGACGTACGCTCCGGGTCGGTCGAGGTCGGAGGTCTGGACGTGCGCGAGGTGACGCTGGAGTCGCTCGAGGCCGCCGTCGGCTACGTGACCCAGGACGCGCACATGTTCCACGACACCGTGCGGGGCAACCTGCTCTACGCCCGGCCCGGAGCCTCGGACGAGGACGTGTGGGCGGCGCTGGAGGCCGCCCAGATCGCGAGCGTGGTCAAGGCGCTCCCGGACGGTCTGGACACCGTCGTCGGTGACCGCGGCTACCGCCTCTCCGGCGGCGAGCGTCAGCGTCTCGCGATCGCCCGGCTGTTGCTGAAGGCCCCTCACATCGTGGTGCTCGACGAGGCCACCGCTCACCTCGACTCCGAGTCCGAGGCCGCGGTGCAGACCGCCCTGGACGCCGCCCTGGCCGGCCGCACCTCCATCGTCATCGCCCACCGGCTCTCGACGATCCGCGCCGCCGACCGCATCCTCGTCATCGAGGCCGGCCGGGTCGTCGAGTCCGGCACCCACGAGTCGCTGCTCGCCGACGGCGGTCTCTACGCGGAGCTCTACGAGACCCAGTTCCGCCGCTGACGGGATCAGCTCTTCCCGCTGCGCTCTTTCTCGTACGCAGCCTGGTAGGCCGCCTTCACGGCCTGCTTCTGGGCGAGCTTGGCGGCCTTCGCGCGGGCGCGCTCGTCGAGTTGGTCATCGTCGCCGGCGGCGTCATCGGAATGCACGACTGGGTCGTCCCGGCGTTGCGTACGCCGTTCGTCATACATCAGGTAGAAGAACCCAGCGAGGGCGAGGACGCCGAAGAACCACCACTGCAGGCCGTAGAAGAAGTGGGGGCCGTTGTCGAGCTCGGGGAGGTCGGCCTGGCGCAGCTGGGTGGCGGGCTCGGGGGACTCGGTGTCGAGGTGGAGCCAGCCGGTCAGCAGCTCCTCGTCGACGACCTCGGCGACCTGGTCCGAGGAGAGTGCGCGGGTGGCATGGTAGCCGTCGACCTGGGCGACGTCGGTGGAGTCGCCGGTGCCGTCGGCGCGCACCCAGCCCGTGATCGTGACCTCGCCTTCCGGCGGAGCAGGGAGGTCGTCGAACTCGTCCTGCGAGTCGGTCTGGAGCCAGCCGCGATCGACGAGCACTGCAGTGCCGTCTGCGAGCACCAGCGGGACCACGACGTCGACGCCCTTGGCCTTCTCGGGGGTGCGGTAACGCCAGATGATCGTGTCGTCGACCGCGTACGTCCCGGTCGCGGTCACCCGTCGCCACTCGTCCTTCTCCGCGACGTCCGCGCCGGGAGCGAGCACGTCCGAGACGGGCACCGGCTCGGCGTGCTCGTTGGTGCGGACGATCTGGTTGCTGGCCTTGCGGTCCTCGAGACGATCGAACTGCCACTGGCCGAGCCACCACGTCCCATAGGCCAGGACCAGCACGAACACCGTGAAACCGGCCCAGCGTCGGCTGAGCAGGAAACGGAACGAACTCACCGTACGAGATTAACTGGAATGCGGTCATGGCTCACGATCCGGGTGGCGGCTGCCTAGACTGGTGTGATGACGACCTCCCCGACAGATCAGGCCCAGCCGCGGCTAGTCGACCGGTTCGGCCGGGTCGCTACCGATCTGCGGGTCTCGCTGACCGACCGCTGCAACCTGCGGTGCACCTACTGCATGCCGCCGGAGGGACTCGACTGGATGCCCGGGGACGAGGTCCTCACCGATGACGAGGTGGTGCGGCTGATCGGCGTGGCCACGGGGCACCTCGGCGTCAAGGAGGTGCGGTTCACCGGTGGCGAGCCGCTGGTGCGCCGAGGCCTGGTCTCCATCGTCGCCCGCACCCGCGAGGTCGCTCCCGAGGCGGAGCTCTCGATCACGACGAACGCGCTGGGACTGGCCAGGATGGCCGAGACGCTCGCGGAGGCCGGGCTCGACCGGGTCAACGTGTCGCTCGACTCGATCCGGCGCGAGACGTTCGCCGACATCACCCGACGCGACCGGCTGGACGACGTGGTCGCCGGGCTGGAGGCCGCCGCCGAGGCCGGGCTGGGACCGATCAAGATCAACGCGGTCCTGCTGCGTGGGGTCAACGACGACCAGGCCGCCGAGCTGCTCGGCTGGTCGGTCGAGCGGGGCTACGAGCTGAGGTTCATCGAGCAGATGCCCCTCGACGCCCAGCACGGATGGTCGCGCGACAACATGGTCACCGCCGACGAGACCCTCGAGGCGCTCTCGGCCGTCTTCGACCTGACCCCGGCCGAAGAACCCCGAGGGAGCGCCCCTGCCGAGCTCTTCCATGTCGGCGGCACTGCGGCGAAGGTCGGCATCATCGCCTCGGTCACCCGCCCGTTCTGCGGTGACTGCGACCGCGTACGCCTCACTGCCGACGGGCAGGTGCGCGACTGTCTGTTCGCGCGCACCGAGTCCGATCTGCGTACGCCGCTGCGTGCCGGCGCCTCCGACGCCGACCTCGCCGGCCGGTGGGTCACTGCGATGGCCGGCAAGCGCGCCGGCCACGGCATCGACGACCTCGGCTTCCTGCAGCCCGACCGTCCCATGTCCGCCATCGGCGGCTGACCACCAGCCGAGAAGTCACCCGCGTCGGCCGAGGCGTCATCCGCGTCGGCCGAGAAGTCACTGCCGTCGGCCGAGTTGGCAATCCCGTGACGTGTCGGTCGACGGGAGTGACGCCTCGGCCGACGGCAGTGACGCCTCGGCGGGGTCAGGATCCGACGCGGTCGAGGGCGTCGAGGACGAGATCCCAGTAGCCCTCGACGTCGAGGGTGAGGGCCACCTGCGCGTTGGGTGGCTCGTCGAGGCGCTCGTGAAGGTCGACGACGGTCGCTCCACGGGTCCAACGGCCCTCGGTCTCGGCGGCCACGAACGACTTCTGCCAGGTGATCAGCCCGGGGTCGATGAGGGCTGCGATGGTGCAGGGATCGTGGACCGGGGGAGCGGCGAAGTCGAAGACGTCGGAGTAGGTGCCACCGAAGAAGCCCATCAGGTCGGCGCACGCCCGCCCGACCGGATTCTCCATGGCCCGCATCCGTGCGACGACGTCGGGCGTCGCCAGCGCCTGGTGGCTGAGGTTGAGCCCGACCATCCGGATCGGCAGGCCGCTGGTGAGGACGATGTCGAGGGCTTCGGGGTCGGCATAGGCGTTGAACTCGGCCGCCGGGGTGGTGTTGCCGCGCTCGGTCGAGCCGCCCATGAAGACGATCTCGGCGATCTTCGGACCGACCTCGGGATTGTCGCGCAGCAGGCGGGCGATGTTGGTGATCGGTCCGGTGGCGACGACGGTGACGGGGTCGGGGGCGGCCAGGAGGGACGTACGCAGGAACTCGACCGCTCCGAGCGAAACCGGCGCAGCGAGCGGCTCGGGAAGGTCGGTCCCGTCGATCCCGGTCGCGCCGTGGATGAAGTCGCCGATGTGGATCTCACCGGCCAGCGGCGCGGCGGCTCCGGTGGCGACCGGGACATCAGGCCGGTCCGCCAGCGCCAGGATCCGCTGGGCGTTGTAGGTCGCCTTCTCCACCCGGCAGTTGCCGAAGGTGGTGGTGATGCCGAGCAGGTCGATATGCGGGCTGCCCAGGGCCAACAGGATCGCGATGGCGTCGTCGTGGCCAGGGTCGCAGTCGAGGAGCACGGGCATCGGGTTCATCGCACGACCTCTCGGAGACAACGGCTAGTGAGGTACGACGTCCTTGAGGAAGCCTCGCGCCCCCAGAAAGTCGCTCAGCGATTGCTTGTGCGTCTCGCACGCGAGCCAGATCTTACGCCGATCGGCCGTGTGGATCTTGGGATTGTTCCACTGCAGCTCCCAGGATCCGGCGTCCTGGCAGCCCTTGGCCGAGCACAGGTCGGAGTCGAGCGCGCCCATCAGAGCTCGCCCTTCTCGCGGAGCTGCTGCTCGCGCCCGCTGGTGAGCTGCCTCGGGCCGTAGGGGGAGTCCATCAGGTTCATCTCGTCGCTCTTGGTGTTGGTCGCATTGGCCATGACGACCGCGATGTAGGGCAGGATCAGCGCCCCCGCGATCAGGATCGGCCACAGCCAGCCGATGCCGGCCAGGCCGGCGATGACCGCACCGATGAAGCACAGCGAGCGGATCGACATCGAGATGGCATAGCGCTTCTGACGGACCGCGATGTCCTCGGCGCGGCTGCGGCCGGCGGTCGTGATCCTGATCGGTTGCGCCTTGGACATACCGCCAGTCTAGGTCGTGGCCGATGGCGCGCGTCCGTTGGTGTGGTCCCGACAGGGGCGCTCCGAAGTACGTTGGAGGGTTCTCACAAGCAAAGCGACGGCATTGGTCGTACGCCGAAGTAATCGCTACCGTCGCGCCTGTGACTGACAGTGAAAACCCCACAACCAAGGCACCTCGCTCGGTGCTCGTGACCGGTGGCAGCCGTGGCATCGGCCGTGCGATCGCCGAGGCCTTCGTGGCCAACGGCGACCATGTGGCCGTGACCTCCCGCAAGGGCGGGGCCCCGGAGGGGGCTCTGGACCTGGTGTGCGACATCACCGACCCCGCCGCCGTCGACGAGGCGTACGCCGCGGCAGAGGCCGCTCACGGACCCGTCGAGGTCCTCGTCGCCAACGCCGGGATCACGAAGGACACCCTCGTGCTTCGGATGTCGGAGGAGGACTTCACCTCGGTGATCGACACCAACCTGACCGCCTCCTTCCGGCTCGCCAAGCGCGCCTCGAAGGGGATGCTCCGGTTGCGCCGCGGGCGGATCATCTTCATCTCCTCCGTCGTGGGGCTGATGGGCAACCCGGGCCAGGTCAACTACGCGGCGTCGAAGGCCGGGCTGGTCGGGATGGCCCGATCGCTCGCGCGTGAGCTCGGCTCGCGGGGGATCACCGCGAACGTGGTCGCGCCGGGGTTCGTCGAGACCGAGATGACCGCGGTCCTCACCGATGAGCAGCAGAAGGCGATCACGGACCGGGTGCCGCTGGGTCGCTACGCGTCACCGGACGAGGTGGCTTCGGCTGTGACGTGGTTGGCTGATGCGGGTTATGTGACCGGGGCCGTGATCCCGGTCGACGGCGGACTTGGAATGGGGCACTGATCATGGGTTTGTTGGACGGCAAGACTGTTCTCGTCGCTGGGGTCACGATGGACTCCTCGATCGGCTTCGCGGTGGCCAAGGTCGCCCAGGAGCAGGGCGCCCGCGTCCTGATCTCCAACTTCGGGCGTGCGCTGTCGATCACCAAGCGGATCGCGAAGCGGCTCCCCGAGGAGCCGCCGGTCCTCGACCTCGACGTCACCAACCAGGAGCACCTCGACGGCCTCGCCGACGCGCTCCGTGCCGAGGGTGTCGAGCGGCTCGACGGGGTCGTGCACTCGATCGCGTACGGCAACCCCGAGACCCTCCTCGGCGGCAAGTTCCTCGACGGCCCCTGGGACGACGTCTCCCAGGCGGTCCAGGTCAGCGCTTACTCGCTGAAGTCCCTCGCGATGGCGACCCGGCCGCTGATGTCGGAGGGTTCGTCGATCGTGGGGCTGACCTTCGACGCGACGGTCGCCTGGCCGGCGTACGACTGGATGGGTGTCGCCAAGGCCGCGCTCGAGTCGACCTCGCGCTACCTCGCCCGTGATCTCGGTCCCGACGGGATCCGCTGCAACCTCGTCTCCGCGGGTCCGCTCAAGACCCTCGCCGCCAAGGCGATCCCGGGCTTCGAGGAGCTCGACGAGGGCTGGGGCAGCCGGGCGCCGCTCGGCTGGGACAACACCGACCAAGGCCCGACCGCGAAGGCCGTCTGCGCGCTGATCTCGGACTTCTTCCCGGCGACCACCGGCGAGATCATCCATGTCGACGGGGGCTATCACTCGCTGGGTGCGTGAGGCCATAGGGTTGCCGCATGCGGACCCTTGTCATCATGCGGCACGCCAAGGCCGAGACGTCGGCACCGACCGACTACGAGCGGCAGTTGACCGAGCGCGGCCATGCCGACGCGGTCGCAGCGGGGGCGTGGTTGGCCGAGCAGGGCGTGGTCCCGGACTACGTCCTGGTCTCGGCGGCCGACCGCACCACCCAGACCTGGGAGGACGTCGCGCTCGGGGCGTCGTGGGACCTGACGCTGGCGGAGTACGACCAAGGTCTGTACGCCGCCAGCGCCTCCACCGCGCTCGACCTCGTCCGCAGGGTCGAGGACGGCCACTCGACGGTCGTCGTGATCGGTCACAACCCCACCATGTTCTCGCTGGTACAGCTCTTGGACAGCGGCGAGGGCGACGACGAGGCCGGCAACGAGCTCGCCCTCGGCTTCCCGACCGCTGCCGTCGCCGTACTCACCTACGACGGCGACTGGTCCGAGCTCGACGAGGCAGAGGCCTCCGTCACCGCCTTCCACGTCGCCCGCGCCTGACCGCCGAGGCGTCACTTCCGTCGGCCGAGAGGTCGCTTACGTCGGCCGAGGCGTCGCTTACGTCGGCCGAGGGGTCACTCGCTGCCATCTCGCCCGACGCGAGTGACGCTTCGGCCGACGCGAGTGACGCTTCGCCCGACGCGAGTGACGCTTCGGCCGACGCGAGTGACGCTTCGGCCGACGCGAGTGACGCTTCGGGAGGGCTCAGATGAGGGGAGGGGCGGGGGTGACGATGCCGGCTTCGGCGTCGGCGGCCTCGATCTCCTCGCGGGAGATCCCGAGGAGATACATGATCGTGTCGAGGTAGGGGACGTTGATGGCTGTCCCGGCTGCCGAACGTACGGCGGGCTTGGCGTTGTAGGCGATGCCGAGGCCGGCGGCGGCGAGCATGTCGAGGTCGTTGGCACCGTCGCCGATGGCGACGGTCGCGGCCTCGGGGATGCCGATCTCGGCGGCGAACTCGCGAAGCGCCCGAGCCTTGCCGGCCCGGTCGACGACCTCGCCGACGACCTCGCCGGTGAGCACGCCGTCGACGATCTCGAGCTCGTTGGCACGGGCGTAGTGGATGCCGAGGTCGGCGGCGAGCCGATCGGTGATCTGCGAGAACCCACCGGAGACGATGGCGAAGCGGTAGCCGAGACGGCGCAGGGTGCGGACCATCGTCCGCGCGCCAGGATTGAGCTGCAGGCCGGCGTAGACCTCGTCCAGCGCCGTCGCCGGGACACCCTTGAGATACTTCACCCGCCCGCGCAGCGACTCCTCGAAGTCGAGCTCTCCGCGCATCGCCGCCTCGGTGACCGAAGCGACCTCCTTCTCGTAGCCAGCGTGGGCGGCGATCATCTCGATCACCTCGCCGTCGATCAGCGTCGAGTCGACGTCCATGACGATCAGGCGCATACCGCGCCGGACCAGGTTGGCCGGTTGCACCGCGATGTCGACGCCCTGGGCGGCGGCCTCGGCGGCGAGCGTCACCCGCAGCTCGTCGGGAGAGGCGCCGGAGACGTGCAGGTCGAAGGCGGTGACCGGGTAGCGGGCCAGCCGGATGATCCGGTCGATGTTGCCGCCGGCCGAGGCGATGGTGCGGGTCACGGAGGCCAGCGCGGCCGCCTTCAGCGGCAGACCGAGCACCGTGACCCGGGCGCGGTCGGCGGGCTCGCGCGGGGTGTCGCCGACGCCCTCCTCGATCTCGACCGTCATGTCGAGGGCGTGGGCGGTCTCCTCGATCGCGTGCTTGAGCGCGTCGGTGCTCGCCGCGTCGGCGGGTGCGGTCACCAGGAGCCCGAGCACGAGCCGCGCCCGCAGCACGATCTGCTCCAGGTCGACCACGTCGACCCCCGCCAGCGCGAGCGTCGCCAAGGTGGCCGAGGTCAGCCCGGGACGGTCATTTCCGGCGAGGGTGATCAGCAGGGTGTCGGGACGGCGCTCGAGCGCGTCGAATTCCTCGGTCATCTCTGCAAACGATAGTGGAGCCGGCGCCCGCGTCTCAGTTCGGCGGCCACACCTCGGGCGATCCCGCTGCCGTGAGCGCCCTCCGCGCCGCGCGGTCGAGGCCGACCAGCGCCTGTCGCCGCCGCATCATCTCCGAGGCGGAGACGGCGCCACCCTCGTCCTCGAGCGCCACCGCGACGATCTCCCGAGCCTGTACGCCACGAGCGGCGAGCTCCACGCACCGCGCCGGAACCCCGGGAGCCCCGGCCAGCGCGGGCCGGTGGCGGAGGTTCATCAGCCGGTCGGCGACCTCGGGCCGCCACCGGGCGACGTCGAGCTCGGCGAGCGCCGTCGCGGACTCGGTCAGCGCGAGCCGCAGGGCCCGGTCGGCCTCACCGACATCGGGGAGCTGACGTCGCTGGGCTGCGTACGCCTGCCACTCGAGCACCGCCCCGACCCGGACCGGTACTAGGCCGATGCCAGCGTCGCACACGACCGCCTCGCCAGCCTCCAGGGCGGCGTCGTTGAAGGCCCGGGGACCACCGAGGCCGACCGGGTCGCCCTCGGCGGGGAAGGCCACCCCGACGGCGGTCGCCCCCTCCGTACGCAGCCGTCCCATCCCGCTCACCAGGGTGTCCGCGACCCCCTCGGCGCCACCGAGACCGAGCACGGCCAGCCCGCTGACGGTGTGGGTCGCGTCAGGCCCGATCACCGCATCGAGCACCAGGTCGGTGACCGCCTCGCCGCGCAGCCACGCCGTCACCCACCAGGCCAGGCGCAGGGTCTCGGGGGTGGTCTCCAGCGACTCGGAATCGTCGACACTCACAGCCGCCTACCCTAACCCCGGACCAGGCAACCCCTGCCGATAGATTTGCCGACATGGCAGCTGTGCTGGAGTTCACCGACGTCACCGTACGCCGCGGGGGCAACGCCCTTCTCGACTCTGTGAGCTGGGTGGTCGAGGAGGATGAACGGTGGGTGATCCTCGGCCACAACGGTGCCGGCAAGACCACGCTGCTCCAGGCCGCCGCGGCCCAGCTCCACCCGACGTCGGGTGTCGTGAAGATCCTCGGCGAGCAGATCGGCCGAATCGACGTCTTCGAGCTGCGCCCGCGCATCGGCCTGACCTCCGCCGCGCTCGCCGACCGGATCCCGCGCCACGAGCTCGTCCGCGATGTCGTGGTGAGTGCGTCCTACGGTGTGGTCGGGCGCTGGCGTGAGCACTACGACGACCTCGACCACGACCGTGCCCAGGAGCTGCTGATCGAGGTCGGCATCAAGCACCTCGGCGAGCGGAAGTTCGGCACCCTCTCCGAGGGCGAGCGCAAGCGGGTCCAGCTGGCTCGCGCACTGATGGTCGACCCGGAGCTGCTGCTCCTCGATGAGCCGGCGGCCGGCCTCGACCTGGGCGGACGCGAGGACCTCGTCTCCACGCTGTCCACGCTCGCCTACGACCCTGACAGCCCCGCCACGGTTCTCGTCTCCCACCACGTCGAGGAGATCCCGCCCGGCTTCAGCCACGTCCTGATGATGCGGGCCGGCCGGATCACCGCCCAGGGGCTCATCCAGGACACTCTGACTGCGGCCAACCTCTCCAAGACCTTCGGGATGCCGCTCGAGCTCGAGGCGAGCGAGGGCCGTTATTGGGCCAAGCGTCGCGCACGTCACACCCGGTAGCCCGAACGTTAAGAAGTCGGTACCCAAACCTCCCCGCAACGTGTGGCGCGTGTGGATAGGGTGACGCCATGGACTGGCAGGACTGGGATTGGGCGCTGTGGACGGGACTCGGTGCGCTGCTCGTCGTCGGCGAGCTCTTCAGCCTGGACCTGATCCTGCTGATGCTCGCCACCGGCGCCTTCGCGGGCGCTCTCACCGGCGCCTTCACCGACAGCTTCGTGCTCCAGGCGATCGTCGCGCTGGCGGTCTCGGTCTCGATGCTCGCGGTCGTACGTCCCGGGCTGGCCAAACGGCTCCACAACGGCCCGGAGATCCGGATCGGCGCCCAGAAGATGATCGGCGTCCAGGCCGTATCGACCGTCGAGATCAGCGCCCGCAAGCCCGGGCAGCTCAAGCTCGACGGTGAGATCTGGACCGCTCAGCCCTATGACGAGACGCTCGTGATCGCGGCCGGCACGCCGGTCGAGGTGCTCGAGATCAGAGGAGCGACGGCGTACGTCCATCCTCTTCCGGAGCTCGGGACTCCGTAGCTTTCCGGGCAACCTGACGCACAACGAATAGACAAGGACTGATTGGCAATGGGTGGCATCATCCTGGCCCTACTGGTCATCTTGGCGGTGCTGGTGATCACCACGCTGGCCAAGACGATCAAGATCATCCCGCAGGCGCGGGTCGGCATCGTGGAGCGCTTCGGCAAGTTCCAGTCGAAGCGTGACCCCGGCCTGAACGCGGTGATCCCGTTCGTCGACAAGGTGCGCTACATGATCGACATGCGTGAGCAGGTCGTCGCGTTCGCGCCGCAGCCGGTGATCACCGAGGACAACCTGACCGTCTCGATCGATACGGTGATCTACTTCCAGGTCAACGACCCGGTGGCGGCGACCTACGAGATCGCCAACTACATCCAGGCCGTCGAGCAGCTCACCATGACCACCCTGCGCAACATCGTCGGTGGCATGACCCTGGAGGAGACGCTGACCAGCCGCGAGCAGATCAACTCCGGTCTCTCGATCGTGCTCGACGAGGCCACCGGCCGCTGGGGCATCAAGGTCAAGCGCGTCGAGATCAAGTCGATCGACCCGCCCATGTCCATCAAGGACGCGATGGAGAAGCAGATGCGCGCCGACCGCGACAAGCGCGCGGCGATCCTCACTGCCGAGGGTCAGCGCCAGTCCGCGATCCTCTCCGCGGAAGGAAACAAGCAGTCCGCCATCCTCAACGCCGAGGGTCAGCGCGAGTCGCAGATCCTGGCCGCGCAGGCCGACCGTGAGGCCGCGATCCTGCGCGCCCAGGGTGAGGGTCAGGCCATCCAGACCGTCTTCCAGGCGATCCACGACGGCCGCCCGGACCAGTCGCTGCTGGCCTACCAGTACCTCCAGATGATGCCGAAGATCGCCGAGGGCGACGCCAACAAGGTCTGGATCGTGCCGAGCGAGATCGGCAAGGCGCTCGAGGGCCTCGGGTCGACGATGAACAGCCTCCAGGGCATCCCGGACGAGGTCGAGGGCCCGGTCAAGCGCGTCGACATGGGGTCGGCCGAGCCGACGATCGACCTCGAGCAGTCCTCTGCGGCCGCTGCCGTCCAGGAGGCGCTCGCCGAGGCCAAGCAGGCAGAGGCTCCCAACCGGCCGCAGGCTCCGCAGCCTCCGGCTGAGCCCACGGCCTAGATGGATCTTCTCCAAGCCGCCCTCATCCTGATCGCCGGGGTGGGGGCGGGCACCATCAATGCCGCCGTCGGGTCGGGCACGTTGATCACGTTCCCGACCCTGCTGGCCTTCGGCGTACCCCCGGTGGTCGCCAACGTGTCCAACACGATCGGCCTGGTCCCGGGCTCGCTGGCCGGGGCCTGGGGCTACCGTCGCGAGCTCGCCGGCCAGCGCAGGAGGATCCTGCGGTTCGGGGTCGCGGCGCTCATCGGTGGCGCGGTCGGCGGGGTCCTGCTGCTCGTGCTGCCGCCGGGCGCCTTCGAGGCCATCGTCCCGGTCCTGATCGGGCTCGGGGTGGTCTTGGTGATCACCGGTCCGCGCATCTCCCGGTGGGTCGCCAAGCGTCATGGCGACCTGCCCGACGATGGCAGCGAGCGCTGGTGGGTCTGGCCGGCGATCGCGATGCTCGGCGTCTACGGTGGCTACTTCGGTGCTGCCCAGGGCGTGCTGATGATCGCGATCATCGGCATCGGGGTCGCCGAGTCGCTTCAGCGTCTCAACGCGCTCAAGAACATCCTGGTCGCCATCACCAACGGCATCTCCGGGCTCATCTTCGCCCTCGTGGCCGACGTCGACTGGCAGATCGCCGCCCTGATCGCCGTCGGCGCGACGATCGGTGGCCTGCTGGGCGCGAAGATCGGCCGCCGGCTACCTCCCAACGTGCTCCGCGGTGTGATCGTCGTGGTCGGCATCACCGCACTGGTCATGTTTCTAATGGGCTGAGCCTGGTGGGCTGATCCTGGGCTGAGTCTGCTGAGATGGAGCCATGGAGCTCTACGAGGCGATGCGGACCACCCATGCCGTACGCGACTTCACCGACGACCAGCTGAGCGACGAGATCCTCGCCAGGATCCTCGACAACGCCCGGTTCGCGCCTTCCGGCGGCAACCGGCAGGGCGCCCACGTGGTGGTCGTACGCAGCCGGGAGACCCGCGAACGGATGGTCGAGCTGAGCGCGACCGGCGCCCGCAGATACCTCGCGCAGCAGAAGGCGGGGGAGATGCCGTGGAACACGGTGCACCCGAGCGCTGTCACCGACGATCAGATCGCTGCGACCGGAGTCCCACGCGCGATGACCGAGCCGCTGCTCACCGCGGCGGTGGTGCTCGTCTTCCTCGTCGACCTCGGCGTGGTGGCCTCGATCGACTCCGAGCTGGACCGGGTGGGCCTCGTCTCCGGTGCCTCGGTCTATCCGCTGGTGTGGAACACCCTCCTCGCCGCGCGCAACGAAGGGTTCGGTGGGGTCATCACCACGATGGCGGTCGCGGAGGAGCCGGCGCTCCTGGAGCTTCTCGGCGCCCCCGAGGGCCACGCCGTCGCCGCCGTCGTCCCGCTCGGGAGGCCGGTCAAGCAGCTCACCCGGCTCAGGCGGCAGCCGGTCGAGGAGTTCGTCACCCTGGAGACATACGCCGGGACACCACTGACAGACGACTGATGGCGGGGTCTCGAGACCCCGCCATCAGTTTCAGACCTGGAAGATCAGACCTTGTCGGTCGGAGTCTCGCCGGTCTCGGACACCGGGGTGGACCCGGAGCCGTTGCTGTGGTCGTCCTCGATGACCGCGAGCGCGAAGTCGTCGCCGTGCTCGGTGACACCGGTGATGACGGCCTGCTCGACCACGTCCGCGGCGTACTGTCCACGCACGATCAGCGGGTCGGTCTGCAGATCCTTCTGCAGCGAGACCGCCAGTCCGACCATGATCACCGTGAACGGCAGCGCCGCCACGATCGTGATCGTCTGAAGACCGGAGAGCGCGTCCGCGCCACCGGCGATCAGACCCAGGATGGCCACGACACCGGTCGCAACACCCCAGAAGATGACGGTGGGCCTCGTGGGCTCCTCCGCGCCACGCTCGGAGAGCGTGCCCATCACGATCGAGGCCGCATCGGCACCGGAGACGAAGAAGATCGCCACCAGGACCATGACCAGGACGCTCATGACCGTCGCCATCGGGAACTGGTCGAGGGTGGTGAACAGCTGGGACTCGACCCCGCCGAGCCCGGCGATGTCGACGATGCCGTCACGCTGCAGGTCGATGGCGGTGCCACCCATGATGCAGAACCAGATCACGCTGACGGCGCTGGGCACGAGAAGAACGCCGGCGACGAACTGCCGGATGGTGCGCCCACGCGAGATCCGCGCGATGAACATGCCGACGAACGGCGTCCAGGAGATCCACCAGGCCCAGTAGAAGATGGTCCAGGAACCGAGCCATGCGGAGGTCTCCTCGCCGCCGACACCGGTGCGGGCAGACATCTGGGCGAGGTCGCCGACGTAGGTGCCGAGCGAGGTCGGGATCAGGTCGAGGATGAAGACCGTCGGGCCGACGACGAACAGGAACAGCGCCAGGAACAGCGCCAGCACCATGTTGATGTTGGAGAGCCACTGGATGCCCTTGGCCACACCCGAGACCGCGGAGATCACGAAGCAGACGGTCAGGACCGCGATGATCCCGATGAGGACGTTGTTGCCGACCTCGCCGAGCCCGGCCACGATCTGCAGGCCGCTCTCGATCTGGATCGCGCCCGTGCCGAGCGAGGTGGCGGAGCCGAACAGGGTCGCGAAGATCGCGAAGATGTCGATCGCCTTGCCGGCCGGCCCTTCGACGGTCTTCTTGCCGAGCAGTGGCGCGAAGGCCGAGGAGATCAGGCTGACGCGACCCTTGCGGTAGGCGCCGTAGCCGATCGCCAGGCCGACGACCGCGTAGATCGCCCACGGGTGCAGCGTCCAGTGGAACATGGTGGTCGCCATGGCCGTCTGGATGGCCTCGGGGTTGCCTGCCTCGCCGGTGCCCGGAGGCGGGGTGACGAAGTGCGAGATCGGCTCGCTCACGCCGTAGAACATCAGACCGATGCCCATGCCGGCGCTGAACATCATCGCGATCCACGAAGCCGTCTTGAACTCAGGCTTCTCGTCGTCACGGCCCAACGGGATGTTGCCGTACTTACTCACGGCGAGCCAGATGATGTAGATGACGAAACCGCTGGCCGTCAGGACGAAGAACCAGCCCGCTTTGTCGAGCACCCAGCCAAGGGCGCTGTTGGCCACGGAGCTCAAACCGTCGGTATTGATGAACCCCCAAGCCATGAAGGCGATGGCGATGGCGGCGGCTGTGCCGAAGACGACCCAGTCAATACCTTTGCGATGGTCCTGGTCGCTCGAGATCGGCAGGTCCAACGCTGGGTGTGGAACGACGTCGCCCGTGGGGGACTTGAGGAGGTCGGTGGGATGGTGGTCGGAATGTTTGGGACTGTCTGTCTTCTTGTCAGAAGTCACACTGTGTCCTTCCGTTCGGGGGTCGGGACCACAGCACCCTAACGCGCACCGGCGTTGCCTTCCGTTCACCGGGGGTAAACGGTCAGGAGATTGACAACAGCTGATGGCCCGACTGTGTCGGGCCATTTGAAGAGCTGTTCGGGAATTGAGTGAGGTCGTCTAGACGCCGTACGCAGCCAGCCAGCGCTCGATCTCGGCGTAGGCCTGCTTGCGGACCTCCGGACGAGACAGGATCACGTCGTGCTTCGCCCCGGGGACGGCGACATAGGTGACGTGGCTGCCGATGGCGGTCGACCAGCGCCTGATCTGGCGCACGTCGAGCACGATGTCGGTGGAGTGGACCAGATCGCCCATCGTCTTGGGCTTGCTGGAGCGGTCGGAGGAGAGCACCAGCACGGGCGCCTTCACGTCCAGGCCGCGGTGGAGCTTGGCGTGGCCGTCGCGGATCGCCTTGAGCCAGCCGAGCCGGACCGGGTAGGAGCCGACCGGCTTGAGCCCGAGGTCGAACTCCCACTCGCCGTCGTGGTCGACATGGAGCGACATCGTGTAGAAACCGCTCACGTCGCGACCGAGCTCCCGCATCGGGACCCGGTGGCCGATCCGGCGAACCACCGGCGTAGCCAGCTCTCGCAGCAGGAACGAGCCCTGCAGGTCGAGCCAAGGGGAGTTGAGGACCATCCCGGCCAACGCGTCGGGCTGGCGGTCGTCAGCCCACAGCGAGACGGTCAGCCCGCCCGTGGAATGGGCGCTGAGCATGATGTGGGAGTGACCGTCGCGCTCGGCGATCCGCTCCCACGCGGCGTCGATCTCGTCGAAGTACTCCGAGAGATCGCCGATGTACGTCCCCGACTGGTGCTCACGGAGCGAGCGACCGTACTTGCGCAGGTCGAGGGCGTAGAAGTCGTAGCCGCGCGCGGTCCACCACTCGGCGTACTCCTTCTGGAAGAAGTAGTCGGAGAACCCGTGGACGTAGAGGACGGCGCCCTTCGCGTCGTCGTCGCCGTCCGGATAGGCGGCGAGCTTGACCAGCGTGGCCACGACCGTGCCCTCGAAGTCGTCTGCGAGCTCGATGGTCTCGACGGTGTAGGGCTCACCGAGTACGTCGATCGTCATGACCGCATCTTCTCACCAGAACCCAGGTGTGAGCCCCCAGCGTCCGTAGACGTTCGTCACGATCTCCTCGAGGCGCTCGGAGTCGGGCACGGCGTCAGGGTCGAGTGCGCGGATGGCAAGGCTGCACGTATCGCCGACCTCGGACCACCATGAGGCGACTCCGCCGCGCATTCGGCGCAGCTCGCCACGGGTCGCGCCCAGGGCAAGGCCACGGATCAGGATCGAGTCGGCGGCCACGCCGAACGGGGCGATGAAGTCGGGGTCGGGCCGGCCCAGGTTGGAAGCCAGGCCGAGCGGTGTGACCACGTCTTTGAGCAGCGGCCGGGCGATCCTGTCCGGGATCATCTGCGCCAGCGGCGCGAGGTGCGCGAGCGCGTCAGGCCGGGTGCCCTTGAAGAGGGCGGAGAACTCCTGCTTCGACCGCTCCCGGATGTGGGCGAGGTCGGTGACCCGGCCGACGCCGTCGCGCAGCTCGGTCTCCACCGCGATCGAGACGCCCGAGGTGGCGTTGGCACGCAGGTCGCCCTCACCGCGCAACGATACGGGCAGCGACATCTTGACCGGCTCGCCGGGGCGTACGATCCCGGCCTCGAGCAGCACCTCGACCGAGATCGCGATCTGGAGGGCGTTCGAGGTGCCGCCTGCCCGTTCGGCAGCGGCGTCCCACTCGCCGAGCGGGCAGTCGGCGCCGACGCAGGCGGCCTCGTGGATCACGTCGTCGTCGGGCTGTGGCGGAGGAACCGGACGCTTCTCGGACGACTGGGCCTCCGGCGCAGGGAGCTTCCCGGCTTTCCGCGCCGCGCGGAGACCACGGACGGCAGCGCGCGCCATCGTGCGGGCGTCGCGCCAGTCGTCTCTCCGGCTGCCCGCGGACGCCGCGGGGAGCTGTGGCAGGCGCTGGCGGCGTACGGCCGCGATCAGGGCCCCGAGCTTCATCCCGCCGTCGCAGACGATGTGCGAGGCGTTGTAGGCCACGATCGTGCCGCCATCGGTGCTGTGGGCCATGAAGAACGCCCACAGCGGTCCTTCGACCGGGTCGAACGGGACCTCGTCGGCGGTGCCGTCGAGCCAGGCCATCAGCTGGCCCGGCTCGATCCGGTCAGGGTGCAGGCGGACCGGCTCGGTCCTCGTCGCCGGCACCCAGTGCGAGCGTGCACCGAGGACCTTGGGGCGTACGACGAGGCGGTTGAGCGGACCTCTGGCCAGCTCGTCGACGAGCTCCTGGACCGCCTCGACCGGGATCTCCGTCGGAAAGCGCCACGCGGTCTGGTTGACGACCGGGATGCCGATGACGGTCGCGGAGCGAAGGAAGACCTCATCGTCGTAGGTCAGCCGGTTGGTGCGCTCGGGAGCGAACGGCGCCGGCCGAGCGCCGCGGCTCGCTGGTGGCAGCGAGGGCAGGATCACAGGCTCAGGCACGTGGTCACCACACCTCGACGGTCAGACCCCACGAGCCGAGCTCCTCGACGACCAGGCTCTTCAGGAATGCCAGATCGGGTACGCGGTCGGGCTCGGCGGCGACCAGGTTGAGCGTCGTACGCGGCCCCGACTGGATCAGCCAGGAGATGATCCCGCCGCCGACGTCGTAGGCGTCCTGGGCGGTCGCGTTCTGGTAACCGGCGAGGCCGGCCACGAGGCGTACGTCCTCGCCCATCGCGTAACGGTATTCGTCGGGGAGCTGAGGCAGGTTGGAGGCCATGCACGCGGCGGCCGGGGGCTGGGGGAGCTTGTCGAGGACTGCGTCGGGCAGCATCTGCATCATCGCCAGCGGCACCGGCACGAGGCCCGGTCCCGCCTGACCGAGCCGGATGTAGGCCGCCTTGGAGAGCCTCTTGATCTCGGCGAGGTCGCGCCTGTCGAGCACGTCGCGAGGCACCTCGACCATGGCCACGCGCGTCGAGTTGGCGCGTACGTCCCCGGGCTGGAAGTCGCTCATCGGCAGCGAGACCGGGACATCGCCACGGTCGACCGGCACGTGGTCGATGCGGACCAGCAGGTCGGCGACCACGTTGATGAACCAGGCGTTGGTCGAGCCGCCGTGCTCGGCGGCGACCTTCGTCATCGTCTCGGTGTCGAACTCGGCGATCATCCGCGGCATCCGCCAGGCGTGCGGGTCCGGGTTCGGAGTGGTCCTCGGGTAGACGCGGGGCGCCTTGGTGGCGCGTGCGGCGGTGCCGTCCTGCTTGGCCCGACGACGTGCCGTGGCCCAGTCTCGGACCGCACGCCACTGTGCACGGCTGTCGGCCGCCTCCGCACGGAGGCGGTCCCAGCCGCTGGCCGGCACGGGCGGCAGCCGCAGCGGCTCACCGCGCGAGGCCCGGCACACCGCGTCCAGGACGGAGCCGCCGTCACCGACCGCATGGGCGAGCAGCAGCGAGACGACCGAGGTGCCGTCGTCGAGGTTGATCGCGGTGAGCCGGTAGGTCAGGCCCTCGTGGGGGTCGAGGTGGTCGCCGTGACGCTCCTGGAGCCAGTCGGCGATCTCGGCGGCCGGGAGGGTGTCGTCGTAGAGCTCGATCGACGGCTCCCGGTCCGCATTCGTCCACAGGTCACGGGCGCCTGGGAGCTTCGCCCGGTGCAGCCTCCGCGACAGTCCGCCCCCAGCGAGGCCGGTCGCGATGTGCCGGAGCCGGTCGGGGTCGTAGGGACTCTCGAGCCGCCAGATCCACTGGTTGGCGATCGGGCTCCCGAGGCCGCGATGGCGTCGGGCGAAGAGATCGTCGGCGAACTGCAGGCGGCCGGAGTTGTCGATCGGCGTACGAATGACAGCAGGCATGGGGGGTCCTCGAGATAGGCGAGCGGCCGGGCACAGGCCCGTCGAACGATCACACAGCGAAAGCGCGCGCAGGGGGAGGAGTAAATCGAACTTGATGTCCCATGTAAACCCCTGGGGGTAACAAACGGAGTGTGGGGATCACCACGTTCCAGAGGGGTCGAATTCGGGGCCGGACCTGTGTGCACAATGGACGACGACATGTGACGACATCTGCTGTCATCACAGGCGGGTCGCCTTCTCGGGCTACGGCGTTCTTGAGGTTCGTTCAGCTCCCTGAGATGGCGTTTTGCCGCAACGATCCCCCACCTCAGAGAGGAAGCTCCACCTCCGATGGAGTACACCGAGCTGTCCGCGTACGACGTACCTCCGGGCGAGGTGACCGCGTGGATCCCCACCGCGGCGCCCACCACCTGGATCGACGACGACCGCCGACTGTCCCACAACCATGAGCTCCACCTCGACACCGCCGAGGCCGGCTCCTGGATCGGCTCGATCATGCGCTTGACCGGGCCGCTCGACAGCGAAGCACTGACCCTCGCGCTCCGCTCCTGGATCGGACGCCACGAGGCGTTGCGCGGGACCGTCGAGGAGACCCCGGCCGGCCGCCGGCGTCGTACGGTCGCCCCTGCAGACGTGTCGGTGAGCGCCACCGTCCTGGGCCGATACGACGCCCTCGGCGCCCGATCCTGCCTCTCGGACTTCCTGGTCGAGCACGTCGACCCGTCGGCCTGGCCCCACGTCGTCTTCGCGACGGTGGCCGACGCCGACGGCTTCACCCTCGTCTTCGGGGCCGACCACGGCGTCATGGACGCGTACTCCCAGCTGCTCTGGTTCGAGGAGATCGCCACGCTCTACGAGCGGGCACGGGCCGGCGAGCCGTTCTCCGAGCTGGCCGTGGCCGCCGTCGGCAGCCACATCGACCACGCCGCAGAGGAGCGGACCGCCGGCGAGGCGATGTCCCTGGAGAGCGAGTCGGTGCAGGTCTGGCGGGACTGGCTGACCGGTCCCGACGGGCGACGCCGGTTCGCCGACTTCCCGGTCACGGGCATCACCGACGTACCTGCCTCGGCATCGCCCCTGACGCAGGCCAGCCTGTCGCAGTGGCTCGGCGACCCCCGCCAGGCGCGGGTCCTGGGCGAGCTGTGCAAGAGCGCCGGTGTGGGGTTCCAGGCCGGGATGATGGGCGCGATGGCTTACGTCCTGAGAGCCCAGCACGGCGTCGAGCGGATGCGCTTCGTGGCGCCCATGCACACCCGCCACGCCGCCGAGCACGCCGCCGCGGTCGGCTGGTACGTCGGCCTGGCACCGGTCACTCTCGACATCACCGGTGCCGAGACGCTGACCGAGGTCGCCACCCGGGTCCAGTTGGCTCTCACCGAGGCCAAGCCGCTGGTCCGGCAGCCGTTCGCGCGAGTCGCGGAGCTGCTCGAGATCGACGACGCCCCGCACTTCGTGATCACCTTCGTCGACACCCGATTCACTCCCGGCGTCGAACGCTGGAACGACTGGGAAGCGCGTACGCTGCGGGCCCCCGTCCGCGCCGACGACGAGGTCTATCTCTGGCTGGTTCGTGACCGGGACGGCCTCAACGTCTCGACGCGCTACCCGGAGACGGTCGCCGCGGAGCGGGTCGTACGCGGCCTGATCAGCGGGATGAGCGCGCTCTTCGACGAGATCGCTCTGCTCTCCTCGACGGAGGCGGCGGGATGAGGATCGGGCCGCTCGCCGAGCTGGCTCCGGCGCCGGGCCGGGTAGTCGTGCTGCGGCCGACGGTCGCGTGCCGGGCGGCGGCCGACTCGGCGCCGGTCTCGCCCGGAGCCCCCTCGTTCCTGCAGGCCGACCACCTGGACGCCTTCCGCGCCAAGGCCGCCTCCGGAGGCGTGCACCGGGCCTGGACCGGCACGTGCGGCGAGTTCGACGTGGCCTTCGACGAGACGGCCTACATCGAGGCGCTGACCTCGTTCGTCGGCCGTCACGAAGGGCTGCGCACCTGGTTCGACCTCTCCGGCGCCACGCCGGTGCGACACGTGGTGCCTGCTGACGCGATCGCCTTCGAGGCCGCCGTGGTCGAGGCGCCGGCCGACTGGTCCGGTGGCTGGGAGGACCTGCTCGTCAGCCTGTGGGACGAGCAGTGCCGCCCCGACTCCTGGGCGCCGTTCCTGCTCGGCGCGATCGTGCGCGAGGAGGGCTTCACCTACTTCTGGGGCTGCGACCACGCCTTCACCGACGGCGCCTCGCAGCTGATGGTCCCGGCCGAGCTCGGCGCCGCCTATGCCGAAGCGCTGGGGGCCGACGTCGAGCCGCTGCCCGAGGCCGGCAGCTTCGTGACGTACGCAGCCGCCGAGCGTCGGCTGGCTGCCGAGAGCGATGCGGAGACACCAGCAGTGCGCGAGTGGGTCGACATCGTCTCGCGTCACGGCGGCCGGATGCCGCGGTTCCCGGTCGCCCTCGGACTGGCCGCGGGTGAGACCGCGCCGGTCCGGGTCCGGCGGTGGACGGCTCTCGAGGGTGAGGCGGTGGACGCGCTCGAGTCGTTGTGCCGTGCCGCCGGCGGAAGGTTCACCAGCGGCGTCTTCGCGCTCCTGGCCCACGCCGAGCAGCGGCTGACCGGCGGCTCGGACTATCTGGGGATCACCGTTCTGGGCACCCGGTCGCAGGAGACCGCGATGTCGCACGGCTGGTTCTGCAACTTCGCCCCGGTATCGCTGTCGCTGGGGGAGACCTTCGCCGAGACCGTGCTCGCGGCGGAGAAGGCCTTCGAGACGGCCCGCGAGATCGCTCGGGTCCCGGTCCACGTCTCGCTGGGAGCCATGGTGGCCGGCGGCGTGCTCGCGCCGAGCGAGCTGACCAGCCCGCAGATGGTCTCCTACCTCGACGTACGCAAGTTCCCCGGAGCCGGGACGACCCCGTTCGACACCGGGCTGCACTTCACCGGCGAGGGCCGCACCGCCAACGCGAGCCTGTGGGTCAACCGCTTCGCCGACCGCTTCGAGCTGGCCACCCAGAGCCCCGACACCGAGCAGGGCGGACGCGCCCTGGCGACCTATTTCGAGGCGGTCCACGACGTGCTCGTCGACCTCGGTCTGTCGGCGCGTCCCGTGGAGGCAGACCGGATCATCGGGACCGCGCATGCTGGTCACGACCGCTGACCTGTGGGAGCCCCGGCCGGGCACGCTGCTTCGCTGGGACCTCTCCGCCACCGCCCATGGTGTGCCGGCCGACCTCTCGCTCAACCAGCGCAACCATCTGGCCGGGGCGATGGCCGGGGCGCCGACCGTGTGGCTGGCGGCCGCCCTCGACGTCGACGGTCCCATCGAGCCGGTCGCGCTCTCCCGCACCTGGCGTGCCTTCCTCGCCCGTCACGGCAGCCTGCAGCTCGAGGTCGTCGCCGGGTCCGAGGGACCGCAGGCCCGCCGGCACCACCCCGGCACGCTGACCTGGTCGGCGACCTCCGTCGGCCACACCACGACCGTCGAGGAGACCCGAGCCGCGCTGCACGCCGCCCTCGACGAGCGGTGCGGGCCGTTCGCCTACCCGGCGTTCCTGCCGGCCGCCATCTCCCGCCCGGACCGCTCCACGATCGTCCTCGGCATGGACCACCTGCACTGCGACGCCCACTCGGTCGCCGTCGCGGTCGACGAGCTCGCCGAGCTCTACGCCGCCTTCACCGAAGGCGGCGTAGAGCCGTCGCTGCCACCGGTGAGGTCGTTCCTCGACGCCGTCGAAGAGGGATCCGACGGCCCCGCCTGGGTTGCCCCCGACGACCCGCTGCTGCGCGGTTGGGGCGAGTTCCTCAGCGGCCGCGGCCATCGGCTGCCGACCTTCCCGCTGCCGCTCGGCCTCGAGCCGGGGGAGCGGGCTGCCCAGGCCACCGCCGTGGCGCCGCTGGCCGACGCCGACATGATGGACCGCATCGGCACCCGCGCCCGCAACAACGGCGCCTCGACGTACGCCGCCGTCCTGGCCGCCCTCGCCACCGCGCTCTCCGACCTCGGCGGGGGTGACCGCCTGGACACGATGGCGCCGGTCTCCACCCGCTCCGCTGAACCTCTGGCACGCTCCATCGGCTGGTACACCACCACCGTCCCGCTCACCGTGCCCGCCTCGCTCACCGATCTGGGCCTGGCCGTGGCCGGTGAGGCGGTCCGGCACGGCGTACGCCTCGGGTCGGTGCCGCTCGACCAGGTCCTCGGCTCGCTCACCGAGCCGCTGGTGCAGACCCGCAGCGATGTCTTCGTCGTCTCCTGGGTCGACTACCGCCACGTTCCCGGTGGTTCGGCCCACCTCGAGCGCAACGCGCAGCACGTCTCCGCCTCGACGCTGGCCGACGACGTCCAGATCTGGTTCTCCCGCACCCACACCGGCCTCGCCGTCCGTGTCCGCTACCCCGACACGGGGGCGGCGGCCGCGTCCGTCGACTCGCTCCTCGACCGCCTTCGCGACACCCTGACCGAGCTCTCCCGTCAGGCAGGCAGCGCAGGGCGGCTAGGAGGTCGCGCACGGCTATGACAGAGGGTCCGACCTTGCGAACGCGTTCACGGGATGCCCTGGCGGCGGTTGTGAAGGACCTCAGGCGACGCAGAACTCGTTGCCTTCGGGGTCGAGCATGACGACGTGGCCGAGGATGGAGTGCCCGGCGTCGTCGGCATAGGTCTCGTCGCGAACGTTGGTGGCGCCGTTCGCCTCGAGCTCGGCGACCTTTGCGCGAATCAGAGTGGTCCGCTCGCTCCAGTCCCAGGGCGGCTCCCCGGCCACGCGAATATCGATGTGGAACCGGTTCTTTGCAGTCTTCGTCTCCGGCACCCGCAGGAAGCCGATGGCGGGTTCACGACCCTCGGGGTCGACGATCGACGCGCCGGACGGGTCGTCGAGTCCGGGTTCGAGGACGTAGCCGAGGGCTGCGGCCCAGAAGCGTGCCAGCCGCTGCGGGTCATGGGCGTCGGCGCCGATCGTCCAGTGGGTAGCCATGTCGCCAGGGTAGGACCGAACCCGGACGGTGCCCGACCGGAATGACCGGGCTCATGGCTCAGCGGGAGTAGAGCTGCCGGATGACGTCCTCGATGTCAGGCTCGTGGATGGACAGGTCGGCGATGTCGTAGGCGGCGGCGACCTGGGCGACCAGCGGCGCGGCCGAGGCCCCGGCCGGAAAGGCGAGCCATTGCCGGGGGCCTTCGACCTTCATGACCCGGGCGCCGTCGATGTCGATCGGAGCGGCCTCGTCGACGAGGTCGACGACGAGGGTGCGAGACGACCCGCCGTTGACCCGCAGCGAGGAGAGCGGGCCGTCGAAGACCGCGGTGCCGTGGTCGATCACGATGACCCGGTCGCAGAGCGCCTCGATGTCCTGCAGGTCGTGAGTGGTGAGCATCAGGGTCGTCCCACGCTCGTGATTGAGGGCGCGCAGGAACTCCCGCAGGCGCCCTTTGGAGATGACGTCGAGACCGATCGTCGGCTCGTCGAGATAGAGGATCTCGGGGTCGTGGAGCAGCGCGGCGGCGATGTCGCCCCGCATCCGCTGCCCGAGGCTCAGTTGCCGCACCGGAGTGTCCAACAGCTCGCCGAGGTCGAGCAGCGCGACGTGGTCCTCGAGGTTGCGGCGGAAGGTCTGGTCCGGGATCCGGTAGATCCGCCGCAGCAGCTCGAAGGAGTCGCGCAGCGGCAGGTCCCACCACAGCGACGTACGCTGCCCGAAGACCACCCCGATCCGCCGGGCCAGCTCCCGGCGCTGGCGGGAGGGCTCCAGGCCTGCGACCCGCGCCGACCCGCCGGAGGGCACCAGGATCCCGGTGAGCATCTTGATCGTGGTCGACTTTCCGGCGCCGTTGGGCCCGATGTAGCCGACCATCTCACCGGCGTCGATCTCGAAGGAGAGATCGTGGACGGCGTGCTTCACCACCGACGTACGTCTCAATGGACCCGTCTTCTTGCGGATCGTGAAGTCTCGGGAAAGGTCCCGCACCTCGATCAGTGCCATATCAGCTCCCGGTGGATCGATAGCGACGGAGCCCCTGACGCCACACGAGCGCGGTCAGACCGACCAGCGCCAGCGCGGCCAGGGGCGAGGCGAACCGGAACCAGTCCGGAGCGCCGTACGGGTCGGTGAGGCCGAGCAGGAACAGGCACGGGTACCAGTTCACGAACGCCAGCGGCAGTAGGTAGGTCAGCGACCGGACGACCTCGCGCGGGAAGATCGTCATCGGGTACTGCATGATCGTGTTGCCGCCATAGGTGAAGGCGTTGGCGAACTCGGAGGCGTCCGTGGTCCAGAACTGGATCGTCGAGAAGGTGATGAACACGCAGAAGTAGATGAGCACACCCGAGACGAGCGTCATCACGAGCACCAGCAGGCGCTGTGGGTTCCAGTCCACGATCGGTGCCGCCCACGCGAAGACCGCGATGCCCTGGGCGATCTGGCCGAGCCGACGCAGCTCGAACCGGTCGGCGCACAGCTGCACCAGCACCGGGACCGGCTTGGTCATCATCGCGTCGAGATCGCCGCTGCGTACCTTCTGTCCGATCTTCTCCACGCTCCCGACCAGCATGTCGGCGACCCGGAAAGCGATCGAAGTAACTCCGTAGAGCAGCGCGACCTCGCGCAGTGTGAAGCCGCCATAGGTGTCGATGTGGCTGAACATCAGCCAGATCGCCACGAAGTCGAGGAAGGTGATGAGTACGCCACCGACAGTCATCGTCCAGAACGAGACCGGATAGGCCATCGCCGCCCGGATCCACAGCGCCGCGATGAGCCAGTAGGAGCGCACCGCGTGAGCGAGGTACGCAGCCGGCGTGTCGGCTTCAGCCACCCTGGACCACCACCTTGCGGGTCGCGGCGCGAAGCACGAGCGCGCAGACCCCCAGGAGGACGACCGCCCACACGACCTGCAGCCCGATCGCGGCGAGCATGTCGAGACCGGTGTGGCGGCCCAGCCAGATGTCGGCAGGGGTCTGGATGTAGGAGGCGAACGGCAGCGCGAGCGCGACCTGGCGCAGGCCGTCGGGGAAGAGGGTGAGTGGCAGCGTCAGTCCGCTGAAGAAGGTGGTCAGCACGCTCAGCAGCACCCGTGGCCCGGTCGCGTCCAGAAGCCAGAAGGCGCTGGCTGCGAAGAGGAACCGGACTGCGAAGCTGACCACCACGGCGAGGACGACGCTGACCAGGAACCCGGCTGCGCCGGCGGGGGAGGGGGAGACGAGCCCGAACAGCAGCGCGCCGACGATCGCCGGCGCCACCCCTCGCGTCGTGAAGTGGTAGAGCCCGCGGCCGAGGTCGGCGGCGAGATACCAGCCGAGGACGCTGACGGGGCGATAGAGGTCGACGGCGATGTCGCCGGTGCGGATCCGCTCGGCGAGCTCGTCGGTCGAGCCGCCGCTCCACAGCGCGACGGTCATCAGCAGCGCCTGCCCGATCCAGACGAAGGTGACGGCCTGGTCGGCCTCGTACCCACCGGCGGTCGGGTTCTGCTCCCACAGCGCCAGATAGGCGAAGCTGAGGATGATCCCGAAGACCGAGTTGGTGAAGATCCCGGCGAGCGTGGCCGCGGTGTAGGTCGAGTAGCGACGGAAGGAGCTCGTCGCGATCGCCGCATACAGACTCAGCTGTGAATGCAGCGCCCCGGACACCTGACGTACGTTGGCACAACGGGGCCTGCCTACGCCAAGGGGTTTCCTGGAATAACGTTGATGCAGCAACTGTTTGCCGAGTAGTTCGGATTTCAACTATCGTGGAAATGTCCACGAAAGGGGCAGGGAACCATGGGTATGCAGTTCGGCATCTTCACCGTCGGTGACGTCACGATGGACCCGACGACCGGCAGGACCCCGACGGAGCACGAGCGGATCAAGGCGACCGTCGAGATCGCCAAGCACGCCGAGGAGGTGGGTCTGGACGTCTTCGCGACCGGTGAGCACCACAACCCGCCGTTCATCGCCTCCAACCCGACCGCCACCCTGGCCTACATCGGTGCCAAGACCGAGAACATCATCCTGAGCACCGCGACCACGCTGATCACCACCACCGACCCGGTGCTGATCGCGGAGGACTACGCCAAGATCCAGCACCTCACCGACGGCCGCGTCGACCTGATGATGGGCCGCGGCAACACCGGCCCGGTCTACCCCTGGTTCGGCAAGGACATCCGCCAGGGCATCAACCTGGCGATCGAGAACTACGCGCTGCTGCGCCGGCTGTGGAGCGAGGACGTCGTCGACTGGTCCGGCCGGTTCCGTACGCCGCTGCAGGGCTACACCTCGACGCCGAGGCCGCTGGACGGCGTCGCGCCGTTCGTCTGGCACGGTTCGATCCGTTCGCCCGAGATCGCCGAGCAGGCTGCGTACTATGGCGACGGCTTCTTCCACAACCACATCTTCTGGCCGGCCTCGCACACCAAGCAGATGGTGCAGCTCTACCGGCAGCGGTTCGAGCACTACGGCCACGGCACCGCCGACCAGGCGATCGTCGGGCTGGGTGGGCAGTTCTTCATGCGGCCCAACTCCCAGGACGCGGTCGACGAGTTCCGGCCCTACTTCGACAACGCCCCGGTCTACGGTCACGGCCCCTCGCTGGAGGACTTCAGCGAGGCCACCCCGCTGACCGTCGGTTCGCCGCAGCAGGTCATCGAGCGGACGCTCTCCTTCCGTGAGTACGTCGGTGACTACCAGCGTCAGCTCTTCCTGCTCGACCACGCCGGGCTGCCGCTGAAGACGGTGCTGGAGCAGCTCGACCTCTATGGCGAGATCCTGCCGACCCTGCGCGCGGAGTTCGCGAAGCTGCGCAAGCCCGGTGTCCCGGACGCCCCGACCCACGCCTCCCTGGTGGAGAAGGCCGGCGGTGCGAAGGACTCGACCGTCTACGCTGAGGGCGACTCCGCCACCGGCTCGTCCGACCGTGACCTGACCGACCCGGAGGTCGCCAAGGTGCTCGAGGGGGAGCTGTGACCCGGATCGTCGTCGTCTCCGCGGGGCTGTCGGTCCCGTCCTCGACCAAGCTGCTCGCCGACATGCTCGGCGACGCCACGACCCGGGCCGTGCAGGCCCGGGGCGCGGAGGTCGAGGTCGAGCACGTCGAGCTGCGCGGCCTGGCGCACGAGCTGACCGACAACCTGCTCACTGGCTTCGCGAAGCCGGCGCTCCAGTCGGCCATCGACCAGGTGCGCCGTGCCGACGCCGTCATCGCAGTGACGCCGGTCTTCTCGGCCTCCTACTCGGGCCTGTTCAAGACGTTCTTCGACGTGCTCGAGCAGGGCGTCCTGGATGCGAAGCCGGTCCTCATCGCGGCCACCGCCGGCACCGCCAGGCACTCGCTGGTGCTCGAGCACGCGCTGCGCCCGCTCTTCGCCTACCTGCACGCCGTGGTCGTGCCGACCGGCGTGTTCGCCGCCACCGATGACTTCGCCGGAGGTCCGGAGCTCGCGAAGCGGGTCGACCGCGCTGCCGCCGAGCTGGCCGCCCTGCTGGCGGTGGCGGGTGGCGCGCCGGCTCCGGCGCCCCACCGGGCGATGGTCGAGGACGAGTTCGCCAACCCGACCTCCTTCGAGACGCTTCTCAAGCAGGCCTCGGAGGGGCCGCCGGCGTACTGAGGGCCGTCACGCCTGCTCCGAACACGGGCGCGATATCCCGGGGGTTTGCGCTGGAGTACGACAGAATGCGTCTCGATCGGATCCCCCGAACCGAGCGGAGCCGTTGTGCCCAGCTATGAGCCGAGTGTCGTCGTTGCCGACGAGTCGCCTCTTCTTCGTGCTGGACTCACCGACCTGCTTGCACGTGGTGGCTATCAGGTGGTCGCCGATGCCGCTGACGCCGAGGCGCTCATCCAGGCCGCGACCGACACGCTGCCCACGCTGGTGGTGACCGACGCGCGACTGGGTGCGCGCCAGGCCGAGGGCATCGGCGCCGCGCTCCGGCTGCACGAGAAGGTGCCGGAGATGGGCATCGTGGTGCTCGCGGACTCGGTCGACGCCGCGTACGCCGCATCGGTCTTCACCAGCACCGGCACCGGTGGCCTCGGCTATCTGCGCAAGTCGCGCGTCCGCACCATCCCCCACTTCTTCGACGTCGTCGGCCGGGTGGCCTCGGGGGAGGTCGTCGTGGACCCAGAGGTCATCTCGCGGATGGTCGAGGCGTCGCCGGACGCCGACGCCGAGGTGATCGCGAGGCTGACGATGCGGCAGAGCGAGGTGCTGGGCCTGATCCACGCCGGGTTCCCCGAGCGCGCGATCATCAGCAGGCTCTTCGGCGGCCGGCGGCAGTTCGAGCGATGTCTGAGCGAGATGTTCCTCGCGTTCGGGTTGTCCGAAGACGTCGAGCACCGGCGTACGCCGATGCCGCTGACCCACCTGGGCTGAGGCCGAGACGTGCTGAGGAGGGTGGAGCCCGAGGCGACCAGGCCCTACCCGCGTCTCAGTGCTGGTAGGTGCCGACCAGGACGGCGCGAGCCAGCGCCTTGAAGGCCAGGTTGAAGGAGACGACAGCCGGGGTGACCTCGTCGTTCACGCCCAGCGTCTCCTCGCCGACGGCGTGGACCACGAAGTAGTAGCGGTGGACCTGGTCGCCGGCGGGGGGAGCGGCGCCGCCGAACTCCTTGGTGCCGAAGTCGGAGGCGACGTGGAACGCCGTGCCCGGAAGCTCGGCGCCGCCAGCTCCGGTGCCGGCCGGCAGCTCGGTCACATCGGCGGGGACGTCGACCAGCGCCCAGTGCCAGAACCCGCTGGGCGTGGGTGCATCGGGGTCGAAGCAGGTGATGACGTACGACTTCGTCCCCTCCGGCGGTCCGCTCCAGCTGAGCTGCGGTGAGGTGTTGCCGCCGTCGTAGACCTGGTCCTGCTTCAGCGGCTGACCGTCGGTCACGTCCTCGCTGGTCAGCGTGAAGGAGGGGAGGGCGGGCATGAGCGAGTAGGGATCCGGTTTCACCGGGCGATCGAGTGCCATGTTCACCAACGTAGCTCACCGAGGCCGTCCGCGAATCGACCCGTCGTCAGGTCACGCCCGGTTGTTGGGCGAGGATGTACCCATGAGTTCAGAGCATGCCGTTCCCTATCCCGCCGGCCTCATCCTGGAGGGGCGGAGGGTGGTCGTCGTGGGTGGTGGCCGGGTGGCGCAGCGGCGCGTGCCGGCGCTGATCGCCGCGGGGGCGCGGGTCGAGGTCGTCTCGCCGTCGCTGACGCCCGCGCTGGAGGGCCTGCTCGGCTCGGGGGAGATCACCTGGCACCAGGCCCGCTTCTCGGCCGACGTGCTCGACGGCGCCTGGTACGTCATCGCCGCGGCCCAGCACGCCGACGTCAACGAAGCGGTCTCGGCCGCGGCCGAGGAGCGGCGGATCTTCTGCGTACGCTCCGACGACGGCACGCAGGCCACCGCCTGGACCCCGGCGACCGGCCATGACGGTGACCTGACCGTCGCCGTGCTCGCCAACCGTGACCCGCGGCGCTCCGCGGGGGTCCGCGACCGGATCCTCGACGGGCTGCGTTCTGGTGAGCTGGTGGCGCCGCACGAGCGTGAGCGGGTGGCCGGAGTGACCCTGGTCGGTGGCGGTCCGGGCCACCCCGGACTGATCTCCGTCGCCGGGCGCAAGGCCCTGATGGAGGCCGACATCGTCGTCGCCGACCGGCTGGCGCCGCGAGAGCTGCTCTCCGAGCTGCCCGCCGACGTCGAGCTGGTCGACGTCGCCAAGCTTCCCCGCGGCCGCTCGGCGCAGCAGGAGGAGATCAACCGGATCATCGTCGAGGCGGCCAAGGCGGGGAAGGCGGTCGCGCGCTTCAAGGGCGGCGACAACTTCATCTTCGGGCGTGGCTTCGAGGAGGTCCTGGCCTGCCGCGAGGCCGGCGTCCCGGTGCACGTCATCCCCGGCCTGACCTCGCCGGTGACGGTGCCCGGCGTCGCCGGGATCCCGGTGACCCACCGCGGCGTCGCCCACGAGTTCACCGTCATCTCCGGCCACGTGCCCCCGGGCGACCCCACCTCGTTGACCAACTGGTCTGCCGTGGCTCAGCTCGGCGGCACCCTGGTCCTGCTCATGGCCGTCCAGAACGCCCCCGCGATCGCGACCGCGCTGCTCGACGGCGGCCGCGACCCGGGCACCCCGGTCGCGGTCATCTGCGACGGCACGATGCCCACGGAGCGTACGGTCCTGGCGACCCTCGAGACCCTCGAGAAGGTCCTGGTCGACGAGAACGTCCAGCCCCCGGCGATCATCGTCATCGGCGAGGTCGTCCGCGTCGCCCACCCGGATTCCTTCTAGGATTCCGCCGCGGCACGAGGGCGCCGCTGGCGAGTTCATGCCATGGCGAGGTTCGGCCAGCCCAAACTCGTTGACCCCTCCTGAGGAACGCGGGACTGTCTCCGTACCGTTCCAAGGAGTCCCCCATGCACCCTCTCGCGCGCAAGAACCGCGCCACGACCCGGGCAGCGGCCGCCATCCTGGCTGCCACGCTCGGCGTACCCATTCTCGCCGCCTCCGGCTCGGCCGCCGAGCCGGAGGGCGAGCTCGTCTCACCGATCCAAGCGGCCCGTGAGGCCGTCAGCGGCGTCGACAGCCCGTACGAGCAGCACGATGCGGGCTTCACGTCCGTCACCGACGGCTCGGCGGCGAAGGCCATCGAGGCCAAGCTCGGCGGCGCCGACCAGCAGCTGCTCGCCGAGGCACGTGCCGCCGAGGAGAAGCACGTCACCGTGCTGATGGCGGTCGAGCCGGGCGCAGCCGACGAGGTCGGCGACGCGGTCCGCGACAAGGGCGGCTCGGTGGGACGGAGCGAGGCCAAGCTCGGTTACGTCCGTGCCACTGTGCCGACGAGCCAGGTCGCAGCGATCGCCGGCAACAGCGCCGTCACGGCGGTCGACCTCGACCGCGAGATCCGCGTCCCGGAGCCGACGCCGCACAGCGCGCTCGTGGAACAGGGTGGCGCGCAGGCGCCCGCCGGCTCGGACGGTGACCTGCCCGAGGCGCCATCGGCCGCCACACCCGCCGACAATCCCTACCTTCCTTCCGGCGAGATCGGCGCGGTCCAGTTCGCGCAGGAGCACCCTGAGTGGGACGGTCGCGGCACGACCATCGGCATCCTGGACACCGGCGTCGACCTGGGCCACCCCGCGCTCCAGAAGACGACCGACGGCAAGCCGAAGGTCACCGGCTGGTTCACCGCGACGGACCCTGTCATCGACGGCGACGGCACCTGGCGCCGCCTGACCGGCACCCGCACGGGGCCCACCTTCAGCTCGGGCGGGATCACCTACACGATCCCCGAGGGCACTTTCCAGTACACGACCTACAACGAGACTGTCGCTGCGCGCGGAGCCGCGGCCGGCGATCTGGACCGTGACGGGAAGACCGGCGAGAGCTTGATGGTGCTCATCGACCCGGAGTCCGGCGACGTGATCGTCGACGTCGACCAGGACGGTGACATGGTCGAGGAGGAGCGCATGCAGCCCTTCGACGTCGCCGGACAGGTCGGCCACCTCGGCGTCGATGACCCGGACACCGACGTCGTCGAGAGCCAGTCGTTCACCGTGGACTACCGCCGGGACGTCGATCTCACCCCCTTGGGCGGTTCTTGGGTCGGCCGTACGGCCGACTACGTCAACCTCGGCCTGGTCACGGCCACCCACGGCACCCATGTCGCCGGCATCGCGGCGGGCAACGGGCTGCTGGGCGGCGAGATGACCGGCGCCGCGCCCGGCGCGCAGATCGTCTCCGCGCGGGCCTGCGTCTACCAGGGCGGCTGCACGTCCGTCGCGATGTCCGAGGGCATGATCGACCTGGTCACCGACTACGACGTCGACGTCGTGAACGTGTCTCTCGGCGGTCTCGTACCGCTCAACGACGGTTCCAGCGCGATCGCGCGTCTCTACGACCAGCTGGTGCGCCAGCACGGCGTGGACATCGTCGCGTCGGCCGGCAACGAGGGTCCCGGTCTCAACACCGTGGCGCCGCCGTCGACCGGCGACGCCGTCATCTCGGTCGCCGCCTCGGTCAGCGACGACACCTGGCTCGCGGACTACGGCGCCCGGGTGCCCGCCGCCCTCGACCTGTTCCCGTTCTCCTCGCGTGGCCCCTCGGAGGACGGCGCGCTCAAGCCCACGGTGACGGCCCCGGGCGCGGCTGTCTCGAGCATCCCGGCCTGGCTCGAGGGCCAGCCGGTGCCAGATGCCGGATACGAGCTGCCCGCCGGCTACGCCATGCTCAACGGCACCTCGATGGCATCCCCACAGGTCGCGGGCGCCGTGGCGCTGCTGCGATCGGCCGCCACCGCCACCGACACGGCGGTCACCACGACCGGAGTCCGCTCCGCCGTCGTCGACTCCGCCAAGCCCATCGACGGCGTCCAGGTGGCCGCACAGGGTGGTGGCGTCGTCGATGTCGCCGCCGCTTGGGACGCGCTGGCGGCCCCGGGTGCCGGACGCCCCGACCACGACACCTACACGACCTCCGCCCCGGTGTGCACTGCGAGCTCGGCCTCGCTCGAGACCCCGAACAAGGGTGCCGGCGTGCACGATCGCTGCCTGCCGTCCGAGGACGGTGCCGTCCCGGGGACGAAGAAGCAGTACGACGTCACCATCACCCGCACCAGCGGTGACAAGCGTGCCGCGACCCACCGGCTGAGCCTGGTCGGTGACGACGGCACCTTCAGCGTGCCGACGACGGTGAAGCTGGCGAAGGACGAGGCCACCGTGGTGCCGGTCACCTCGAAGCCGAAGGCCGCCGGGCTGCACTCCGCCCTGCTGCGCGTCGACGACCCGCGCACCCCCGGCATCGACCACATCGTGCCGCTGACCGTCGTCGCCAGCCAGGTCGCCCCCGCGCCGGACCGCACGGTGCGGTCCACCGGCTCGGTCGGCCGCGGCGGCGCCGAGTCGTTCTTCGTCGCGGTGCCCGAGGGCGTACAGAACCTGCAGTTGGCGCTCACCGACGGTGACGGCAGACCGACATCCGGCTCCGTACGCGTGCGGGCCTTCGACCCGGCAGGCATGCCGGTGGACACCTCCGCCGCCCGGACCTGCTACACCGCGACCGACAGCTGTGACCCCGCCTCGCGGTCCTACACCCTGCCCCGACCGGGCGTGTGGGAGTTCGTCGTGGACTCCTCGCGGGTCGCACCCGCGCTGACCGCCGGCTACCGTGTCGACGTCGCGTTGCAGGGTGTGGCGATGGAACCCGCGGCGATCGAGCTGGACGCCACGGACGTGCACGCGCCGCAGTCCGCCTCGCTCACCGCGACCAACGTGTGGGGTGCGCTGACGGCGCGGCCGAAGGAGGGTTCGCTCGGACGTACCGTCACCCTGCGCGGCGCCGTCGCCGACGGCGGCGTGGGAGAGAACGGCGTGTACGTCCCGCGTGACGGCACGCTCCTCGACATGACCCTCACGGCGCACGACCCGGACGCGGACCTGGACGTGCTGGTGGCCCACCTCGCGACCGGGCAGATCGTCGCCCGCGCCCAGAACGTCGGTCCCGGCACGGAGCGGGTCGTCCTGCACGACCCGGCTCCTGGTTCGTACGTCGTGGTCGTCAACGGTTCGTCCGTACCCGACGGCGAGACCGAGTTCGACTACGTCGAGAAGGTCTACTCACCCTCGCTCGGCACCATCGCCGTCACCGGGGGCGAGGCTCGCCCGCTCGCTCCCGGCGAGAACCTGGCGATCGACGTCGACGTGACCGCCGTCGCGCACCCGTTCGGCACCAGGCCCCTGGTGGGCACCGTCCCGGTGACCAACGCTCAGGGTGTCCAGGTCGGCTCGACCGAGGTCAGGATCCCCGCCGTACGCTCACCGCAGGCGCAGATCGAGGCCACCGAAAACCCGTTCGTCGGCACCGACATGAACTCGTCGGGCGTCGTCTCCGGCGATGACCAGATCAACTCGCAGACCACCCCGGTGCTGTGGTCCGCCGAGGACGGCTTCCGCACGCTCGCTCTCGGCGAGAACGGCTACCGCGGTTCGGCGTACGGCGTCAACGAGGCCGGAGATGCCGCCGGGCAGATCCTCCTGCGCAGCGGAGGTCTCGCGGCCGCGTTGTGGCGCGCCGACGGAACCCACGTCGATCTCGGCACGCCGGACTGGCGCAACTACAGCCACACCTACACCTACGGGCTCAACGACGCGACCGAGGACCATGGCGTCCAGGTGGTCGGCACGTCCTACCTCAAGGAGAAGGACGCGGGCGGCGCCTTCCGCACCTACTCCGAGGGCTGGGTGTGGACCGACGGCGAAGGGTTCCGCCGGCTCCCGCACCTGTCGGAGGATCCAGGTGGCACCCGGGCGTTCGACATCAACGACGCCGGTTACGTCGTCGGTACGTCCGCGCTCGACGGCGTGCTGCACGCGGTGCGGTGGACCCCGCAGGGTGAGGTCGAGGACCTCGGGATCCTCGCTGGCCAGAACGCCGTCGCCCAGTCGATCAACGCGCGCGGCGACGTCGTGGGCATCTCCGGGGACGACGCGTTCATCTGGACCAAGGACGGCGGCATCCGACGCCTCGCCGACCTGGGCTACAACGGCTCGGCGATCAAGATCACCGACGAAGGCCTCGTACTCGGCTCGGTGGAGACCGAGCCCGAGTACGCCACTCCTGCGGTGTGGACCGTGGACGGCAAGCTGTACGACCTGGGTCAGACGGTCGACCGCAAGACCTTCGTCGCGGACACCCCGTTCGCGATCCATGGCTCGCGTGTGCTGCTGTACGGGTATGACGCGGACGGGTCTGGGGTGGCACTCCTGAAGCTGCCCACCCTCCGCTGATCGCCTGGGCGAGCTGACAGCGCAGACGCCGGGTCGAGGTCTTCGAGACCTCGACCCGGCGTCTGTCGATGGCGGGCCGGGCACTGCCGACACGTAGGCTGGGGAAGCCATGGCGACCATGATCGAGATCTCTGACCCCGCCGATCCACGGCTCGCCGACTACCGCGACCTGCGCGACGTCGAGCTGCGCAAGTCGCTGGAGTCCTCGGAGGGTCTGTTCCTGGCCGAGGGTGAGAAGGTCGTACGCCGCGCCGTGGCCGGTGGCTTCGAGCCCCGCTCGTTCCTGATGGCGCCGAAGTGGCTCGACGGGCTCGCCGACACGCTCGCCACGACCGATGCGCCGTGCTACGTGATGAGCGAGAAGGCCGCCGAGGAGGTCACCGGTTTCCACGTGCACCGCGGTGCGCTGGCCTCGCTGAAGCGGCGACCGCTGCCGTCGGTCGACTCCGTGCTGGAGGGCGCCCGCTCGGTGCTCGTGCTCGAGGACATCGTCGATCACACCAACGTCGGCGCGATCTTCCGCTCCGGAGCCGCGCTCGGGTTCGACGCCGTCCTGCTGGCTCCCCGCTGCGCCGATCCGCTCTACCGGCGCTCGATCAAGGTCGCGATGGGTGCGGTCTTCGCGCTGCCCTGGACCCGCCTGCCGGACTGGTACGAAGCCCTCCCGTCCCTCTCCGCCGCCGGCTTCACCACGGTCGCCCTGACCCTGGCCGACGACGCCGTCGACATCGAGAAGGCTGTCGAAGGCGTCGACAAGGTCGCCCTCGTCCTCGGCTCCGAGGGCCACGGCATTTCTCCGCGCTGGCAGCAGGCCTCCGACCGCCGCGCCATCATCCCGATGTCCGCCGGCATCGACTCGCTCAACGTCGCCGCCGCCACCGCCGTCGCCTGCTACGTCACCGCCCGCCGATAGCCCGCCGAGGCGTCACGTACGTCGGCCGAGTCGGCACTGAAGTGCCAACTCTGCCGACGGGAGTGACGCCTCGGCTGGGGGCGTGGGTTAGATCTCCCACCAGACGGTCGTGTCGCCGGGCAGGTCGACGGAGCCGCCGGCGAGGGGGAGAGGGCCGGAGGAGGAGAGGAGTACGCGGCCGGGGGCGGTGATGCGTACCGGCTCCTTGGTGGTGTTGACCGTGCAGGCGAAGCCGTCGCGCTCGAACCAGAGGACCCCGGCGGGGGCCTCGTCGTGCCAGGTCACCGCGTCGCCGGCGCCGAGGCCGGGGACCTCGCGGCGCGTGCGGATGGCGGAGCGGTAGAGCTCTAGGGTGGACCCTTCGACTCCGGTCTGGGCCTCGACGCTCAGCTCGGCCCACTCCGCGGGCTGCGGCAGCCACGAGCCGCCGTCGCCGAAGCCGTAGGACGAACCCGACCGGGTCCACGGAAGCGGCACCCGGCAGCCGTCGCGGAAGCCGTCCTGGCCGCTGGCGCGGTGGAAGGACGGGTCTTGGCGGACCTCGTCGGGCAGATCGGTGACGTCGGGGAGGCCGAGCTCTTCGCCCTGATAGACGTACGCAGACCCTGGCAGCGCCAGCATGAGCAGCGTCGCCGCGCGAGCCCGACGGAGCCCTAGCTCCCGATCACCCGGCGTACGGATCTGCGTGCCCGATCCCGGCGGGTTGGCGAACCGGGTGGCGTGCCGGGTGACGTCGTGGTTCGACAGCACCCAGGTCGCCGGAGCACCGACCGGCCGCATCGCGTCCAAGGAGCTGTCGATGACCTTGCGCAGCGCCGCGGCGTCCCAGGCGGTATCGAGGTATTCGAAGTTGAAGGCCTGGTGCAGCTCGTCGGTGCGTACGTAGTTGGCCGATCGTGCCACCGTCGGGGTCCACGCCTCGGCGACGAAGATCCGGCCCGGGTAGTCCGCCAGGACGTTCCGCCAGGTGCGGTAGATGTCGTGGACGCCGTCCTGGTCGAAGAAGGGCATGACGTCGTTGCCGAGCAGGTGGAGCTGGTCGGCGTGACCGATGGAAGGCAGGCCCTCGGCCTTGACCAGACCGTGGGCGACGTCGATACGGAAGCCGTCGATGCCGAGGTCGAGCCAGAAGCGCAGGATGTCCAGGAACTCCGCGTGCACCTCGGGGGAGTTCCAGTTGAAGTCGGGCTGCTCGGGGGCGAAGAGGTGGAGATACCACTCACCATCGTCGACCCGCGTCCACGCCGGGCCGCCGAAGATCGAGTCCCAGTCGTTCGGTGGCTCCGAGCCGTCCGGCCCGCGTCCGGGCAGGAAGTGGTAGCGCGACCGCATCGGCGACCCGGGACCCTCGGCCAGCGCCTGCTGGAACCAGACGTGCTGGTCGGAGGAGTGGTTGGGGACGATGTCCGCGATGATCTTCAGTCCGAGCTCGTGGGCCGAGGCGATCAGCGCGAGAGCGTCGTCCAGCGTGCCGTAGCGCGGGTCGACCGCCCGATAGTCGGACACGTCGTAGCCGCCGTCGGCCTGCGGCGAGGCGTAGAACGGGCTCAGCCAGACCGCATCCACGCCCAGGTCGCGGAGGTAGGGGAGCCGGGACCGGATCCCGGGAAGGTCGCCGGTCCCGTCGCCGTCGCTGTCGGCGAAGCTGCGCGGGTAGACCTGGTAGATGACGGCGTCGCGCCACCACTCGGGGCTCAGGGAGGAGCTGTTCATGTTCCTGGGGCCTTTCAGCCTTTGACGCCGCCGGCGGTCAGACCAGTGACGACGTGTCGTTGGACGAGGTAGAAGAAGAGGGTCACGGGGATGGCGATGAGGACCGCGGTGGCAGCCATCAGGTTCCACTGTGCGTCATGCTCGCTGATGAAGCTCTGCAACCCGACCGCGAAGGTGTACTTCGAGTCGTCGAGCAGGAACGTCGAGGCGAAGGCGACCTCGGCGAAGGCCGTGATGAAAGCGTAGAACGCGGCCACAGCGAGGCCCGGGCGGGCCAGCGGCAGGATCAGTCGCCAGAACGTACCGAACGGGGTGAGCCCGTCCATCATGCCGGCCTCGTCGAGCTCGATCGGGATGGTGTCGAAGTAGCCCTTCAGCAGCCACGAGCAGTAGGGGACGATCGTGGTGCAGTTGACCAGGATCAGACCGAAGTGGGAGTCGACCAAGCCGAGCCGGGAGAAGATCTCGTACATCGGCACGATCAGCACCGCGATCGGGAATGCCTGCGTCAGCAGCAGGATCCACATCAGCGTCCGGTTGCCGGGAAACCGCATCCGGGAGACCGCGTAACCGGTCGTCGCCGCCGACATCACCCCGAACAGGGTCGTCCCGCCCGCGACCACCATCGTCGACCACAGCCAGTCGAAGAAGGCGGTGTTGGTGAGCACGAACCAGTAGTTGTCGAGGGTCGCCTTCGCGGCGATCCCGCCGGGGTGGAGGTAGTCGTCCTTGTCCGGTCCCAGGGACAGGTAGACGAGCCAGATGATGGGGAACAGCGCGATCAGCGACGCCACCGTGAGGGTCACGTGGGTGCCCACCCGGGCGACCGGGCCGAGTTCGCCGCGTCGGCGCTGCCGTTTTCCGGGCGCGTACGTGCTAGGCGAGTTGGTCATTGCGTTTCAACCACCGGTAGTAGAAGGACGTGAAGACGATCAGGATCGCGAGCAGCAGGACGCCGTACGCCGCCGACATGGCGAAGTCGCGTGGCTGCTGTCCGAACCCGAGCCGATAGGCCCAGGTGACCAGGATCTGCGCGTCCGGCGCGGTGTTGCCGAAGAGCAGGAAGATGATCGCGAACTGGTTGAAGGTCCAGATCACGCCGAGCAGGACGACGGTCGAGCTCACCGAGGAGAGCCCCGGCAGGGTGACGTGACGGAACCGCTGCCAGGCGCTGGCGCCGTCGATCTCGGCGGCCTCGTAGAGGTTCTCGTCGATGGACTGCAGCCCACCGAGCAGGGAGAGCATCATGAACGGCACGCCGCACCAGGTGTTGACCATGATCGCGGCCGTTCGCTGCCAGGTCGGGTTCTCGAGCCAGCTCGGCTCGGCGAGGCCGATCGTGCCGAGCATCGTGTTGATGACGCCCGCGTCGGCCAGCATGATCCGCCAGGCGAAGACGGTGACGAAGGTCGGCACCGCCCACGGCAGGATCAGCAGGAGCCGGTACGCCACGCGCCCGCGCAGCCGCTGGTTGAGCAGCATCGCCAGCCCGAGGCCGATCACGTAGTGCAGGACGACACAGGTGACGGTCCAGACGATGGTCCACACGAAGTGGGACCAGAACCGGTCGTACGCCGACGGGCCCCACAAGATCTCGGCGTAGTTGTCCAGACCGATGAACTTGTACGTCGCATCGATCGTGTTGACGCCGATGGTGCGTGCCGAGTTGAGGCTGTTGGCGTCGGTCAGGGTCAGGTAGAAGCCGCGTGCGAGCGGGTAGCCGACGAGCACGCCGAGGACGATCACGACGGGCGCGACCATCGCGTAGGCGTACCAGTAGCGGCGGTAGGAGTCTCGCGCGCGCTGGAGGGGGCCGGGCGCCCGCCGCCGAGACCGCGGGGTCTCGGCGGCGGGCGCTGGTGCTGTCAGAGTCATCGGACGATTAGTCCTGACCTACTTGGAGTACTCGGGCAGCAGGTCGGCGAAGGCCGTCTCCAGCGTGGCCAGACCGTCGTCGAGGGTCTCGGCGCCGGAGGCGATCTTCGGCAGCTCCTGATCCATCGGACCCCACAGCGAGGAGTACTCGGGCAGCTCGGGTCGCGGCTGGGCGGCCGGGAGCACGGTCTGGTAGCCGGCGATGGCCGGGTCGGCCTTGACCTCGTCGGTGTAGGCGTCGTCGCGGGTCGGGAGCGTGGCGTTCTTCAGCGCGATCTGGGCCTGGGTGTCGGCCGAGGTCATGAACTTCACGAACTTCGCCGAGGCCTCCTGGTGGGCCTCATCCGAGCCGGCGTAGATCGACAGGTTGTGGCCACCGGTCGGGGCGCCGGCCTCGCCGGTCGAGCCCGCCGGGACGGTCGCGATGCCGAGGTTGTTCTTGTCCGCGAACGCCGAGCCCTTGTAGAAGTTCGTGATCTCCCAGGGACCCTGGATGATCGCGGCGACCTTGCCGTTGACGAAGGCGTCCTGGATGTGGGCGTACGCGTCGGCGGTGGTGTCCGCCTTGTGCAGACCCTTCCCGTCGAAGAGACCCTGCCAGGTGGTCAGACCCTTCTTTGCCTCGGGCGAGGTGATGGTGATCTTCTCGTTCTCGACGTCGACGGTGTCGGTGCCCTCGCCGAAGAGGAACGGCTCGGCGTAGTAGGCGGCCGTGGAACCCCAGTAGCCGTCCACGCCGGTCTTGTCCTTGATCGTGGCGGCGTCGGCCTTCAGGTCGTCCCACGTCGTGGGTGCCTCGGTGACGCCGGCCTTCTCGAAGAGGGCCTTGTTGTAGACCAGCGCGAGGGTGTCGGTGACGAACGGGACGCCGTAGGTCTTGCCATCGAACTCGGCCTGCTTGATCAGGTTGGGCTGGAAGGCGTCCTTCTCCTCCAGCGCCTCGGTGTCGTCGAGGGGCGCGAGGAAGCCCTTCTGTGCGAACGCCGGGGTCCATCCCACCTCGGCACGCAGCACGTCCGGAGCGCCGCTGGCGCCGGCCGCGGTGTCGAACTTGTTCTGCGCCTGGTCGAACGGCACGTTGACGTACTTGACCTTGATGTCCTTGTTGGCCTTCTCGAATTCCTTGACGAGAGCCTGGTACGTCGGGGCCTCGTTGGTCGCGTTCGAGGTGTCCCACCAGGTGATGGTGACCGGGCCGTCGCTGCTTTCGCCGCTGCTACCGCCACATGCCGATGCCGCGAGGGCGAGCGATGCCGCCACTGCGGTGGCCACGATGCCACGTCGCATGAGTTCTCCTTCGAATATGGGGGCCGGACGAGGAAGCCGTCCGGGGATGTGACGAAGGTAACCCCGCGTCGAGAAGAATGAAAGTGTCTTTCAGCAAAAGTTGCAAAGTTGCTGAAACTTCTTGCGGCGGGTGAGGGGAGGGGGCATGATGTGACCGTGCCCATAACACCAGCCTCTGCCCGCCTTGCTGACATCGCGGCCCATGCGGGCGTGAGCGAGGCCACGGTCAGCCGCGTACTCAACGGCAAGCCAGGCGTCGCCGCGGCGACGCGCGAGGCGGTGCTGGCGGCGATCGACGTCCACGGGTACGAGCGCCCCGTCAAGCTGCGCCAGCGCAGCGAGGGCCTCGTCGGGCTCATCACGCCCGAGCTCGACAACCCGATCTTCCCGGCGCTCGCGCAGGTCATCGCCCAGGGGCTGACCCGGCAGGGCTACACCCCGGTGCTCGCGACGCAGACTCCTGGCGGCTCGACCGAGGACGAGCTCACCGAGATGCTCGTCGACCGCGGCGTCACCGGGATCATCTTCGTCTCCGGTCTGCACGCGGACACCACCGCCGACATGACCCGCTACGACAAGCTGCGGGCCCAAGGGGTCCCCTACGTCCTCCTCGACGGGTACACCCCCGACATCAAGGCGCCGTTCATCTCTCCCGACGATCGCGAGGCGATGCAGCTGGCCGTCACCCACCTCGCCACGCTCGGCCACTCCAAGATCGGGCTCGCCGTCGGACCGCGCCGCTTCGTCCCGGTCCAGCGCAAGATCGAGGGCTTCGTCGCGACCATGGCCGACCGCTTCGGCCTGAGCCCGGAGGTGATCGAGAAGGACCACATCCGCGACTCGCTGTTCACCCTCGAAGGTGGCCAGGCCGCGGCCTCCGAGCTCATGGACGACGGCTTCACCGCGATCGTCTGCGCCAGCGACATGATGGCGCTGGGCGCCATCCGTGCCGCCCGCTCGCGCGGTCTGCGGGTCCCCGAGGACGTCTCCGTCGTCGGCTACGACGACTCCCAGCTGATCGCCTTCACCGACCCGCCGCTGACCACCGTCCGCAAACCCGTCCACGCGATGGGACAGGCCGCAGTCCGAGCCATCCTCGACGAGATCGCCGGCACCGGTACGCCCCATTCGGAGTTCGTCTTCCACCCCGAGCTGGTGGTGAGGGGTTCCACGGCCTCCGGCCCCCGCGTCACCCCCTGACCCACACTCCGCCGAAAGGTCAGAATCTGACGCCGAAGAGTCAGTTTCTGACGGCGAAGGGTCGATTTCTGGTGCCGAGAAGTCGGTTTCCGACAGGCGGTCGCGAGCGGTCTGGACCAGAAGGTGGTGAGTCACCAACGACGGTTGGTCAGCGCCGGCCTGAGTGCGGCGCGGACCTCGCGCAGCCATGCGTCGAGCCGGTCGCTCGTGAAGTCGCCGCGGCGTACGACGATCACTGTCCACCCATGGTCGCGCAGCCAGCGGCGCCGCTCCGCGTCGTGCCTGCGTTGGTCGGTGGTGAGCTCGTGTGCGTCGACGCCGTCGTACTCGACGCACACGCGGGCGTGTTCGTAAGCGAAGTCGAGCCGGTAGGTCGGGACCTCGTCGATCTCGATCCAGAACTGGGGTTCAGGCAGCGGCAACCCCGCATCGTGGATCGCGAGGAGCGTCCACGCCTCCCGGGCGGACTCGAGTCGCGGATCGACCAACGGCGCCAGCGCCTTGAGCTGTCGGACGCCTCGCCGCCCACGGTAGCGCGGCAGCATCAGCGTGAAGTCTGCTGGCGCCAGGCCGTGCTCCCGAGCGAGTGCGCACATCGCTGCGTACGCCTCCCGGCGACGAAGGTTGCATCCGAGGTCGCAGGCCGTCCGGATCGGCGTCGTGACCGTGACGCTGCCTATTTTGATGATGTCGGTCGAGATCAGGTCCCGGGTGTGACCGTCGATTCCCGTACGTCTCGACCGGGTGTGCCCGCGCAGCGCACAGGTCTCCAGATCGACGTCGAGATCGAGCTCTGCGTAGGTGAGGGCGTTGACCCCGTGGATGAGGGCGGCGGTGCGGTCGATGACGACGTGGTGTGGAGCGACGACGCGTGCGACCGCGGCCGCACGCGTCTGCGGGGTGTCAGGTGTGCTCGCCGGGGCGAACGCGCCCCGCACAACTCGGCGCACGACGCCGTCGTCGATCATGCGGTAGACGTCGTCAGCGCTGATGCCGAGCTCAGCGGCGTCAGCGAGACTGAACGGGCCGGGGGGAATCGTGAGAGTGGTCATGACACCAGCCTCGGGACGAGAGCCGACAGTCTCGAGCGTGAAGTCGGCGGTTGGGGATAACTGCATCCCGAATGACTCCTGTGGACAGGAATTGGCCCAGGCACGGTCCGCCATGCCATCCAGGCCCGAGAATCGACTTCTCGCGGTCGAGAACTGACTCTTCGGCCTCAGAAACTGACGTTTCGGCGTCAGGAAGTGACCGCTCGGGGAGTGGGGGTGGGCGGCTGGCAGGATGGGCGCGTGACGATTGTGGCTGCTGCTGATGGGTCGGCGCTCGGCAACCCCGGGCCTGCGGGGTGGGGTTGGTATGTGGACGAGTCCACCTGGGCATGCGGCGGGTGGCCGCACGGGACCAACAACCAGGGCGAGCTGACCGCGGTGCTCGACCTGCTGCGGCAGACGGCGCACACCGGCGAGCCGCTGCTGATCTACTGCGACTCGAAGTACGTCATCAACTCGGTCACCAAGTGGATGGCGGGCTGGAAGCGCAAGGGCTGGAAGAAGGCCGACGGCAAGCCCGTCCTCAACGTCGAGATCATGAAGGACCTCGACGCGGCGATGCAGGGCCGCGACGTCCGGTTCGAGTGGATCAAGGGCCACTCCGGGCACCCGCTCAACGAGGCCGCCGACAGGCTCGCCAACGGTGCCGCGCTGGCCTATCAGCAGGGCCGTACGCCGAACCCCGGACCGGGCTACGCGGGAGCCGTCGAGCCGCCGGCCGTCGCCCCGCAGGTCGCGCGACCCGAGCCCGAGCCGGACGACCTGCTCGGTCTGCTGAGCGCGGAGCCGGCCGTGGCCGAGAGGCACGCGGCGTACTCCTTCTCCGCCGACCAGAGCCGGATCGACCCCGACTGGGTGCACCGGATGATCGCGCAGTCCTACTGGGCCGGCGACCGCACACGGGAGGTGCAGGACGCGGCCAACAAGGGGTCGCGCTGCTACGGCGCCTACGACGCGGCGGGCAATCAGGTCGCCTTCGCTCGCGTGGTCAGCGACTTCGCCGCCTTCGCCTGGTTGTGCGACGTGATCGTCGACCCGGGCGTACGCGGCCAGGGGATTGGCAAGCTGCTGCTCGAGGGCATCCTCGCCGACCTCGAGCCCTACCGCATCCGCCGCACCCTGCTCGCCACCGAGGACGCCCACGAGCTCTATGCGAAGTACGGCTGGGAGCCGCTGCCCGCGCCCGAGCGCTGGATGATCAGGCAGGGCTGAGCCCAGCGTCGTCCTCGTCGGCCACGGCCTCGGTGGAGCGTCGACGCCCGGCCGCGACGACACCCCAGGCGACCAGGGTGAACGCGGCAGCGATGCCGATGACGTACGCGACGACGACGGTGTAGCCGCCCTGCAGGTGGTGGTTGAGGAACGGGTAGGGATACCACCACGGGTCGCCGGTGCGGGGACTGACGACGTGCTCGCCACGGATCAGGGTGTAGGCCGCCCACACGATCGGGAAGGCGATGATGGCGCCGACCGCGCGCCACTGCAGCCGGCGACGTGGTGGAGCGACGAAGAGGTCGACGACGAGGAACAGCGGGCCGATGAGGTGCAGGACCTCGTTGGCCCACGGGTACGCCGCTGGGACGAGGCCGCGCAGCAGCAGGTTGTAGACCAGGCCGGTGATGGCCATGAACGTCGTCGCCGCCGCCATCAGCACGGCGACCCAGAGGGGCTCCTCGGTGCGTCGGGTCAGCGCCCAGAGACCGGCGCACACCAGTGCCGCCGCCGCGAAGAGGTTCGACTCGATCGTGAAATAGCTGAAGTAGTTCACCACCACCGTGGCCGTGCTGGAACCTTCGGCGGGCGTGGTGCTCAGCGCTCCACGGAACTCTGCCGTCATCGCGGCGAGGATCAGCACGGCCATCGCGAGTCGAAGGATCGACCAGGTCCGTGTCACGAGATCACCGTAGCCGTCGGGACGCGCTGAGACGGCCGTTCTCGAGGTGAACGTACGTGTCGATGCTCAACCGGTCGAGAAACGCGTCGTCATGGCTGATCACGATGAGAGCGCCGCGGTAGGCGCCGAGTGCGGCGACGACCTGCTCGACGGTGGCGATGTCGAGGTTGTTGGTTGGCTCGTCGAGGACGAGCAGCTGAATGGGCGGATCCAGCAGGAGGACGGTGGCCAGGGCGACCCGGAAACGCTCTCCGCCGGAGACGTCACCGATCCGCCGGTGCACGACGTCGCCGCGGAATCCGAACCCGGCCAGCGTCGCGCGGACCTCCTCGGGATCGGCTTCGGGCTGAGCGCTGCGTACGGTCTCCAGGATCGTGGCGGCGTCGTCGAGATGGTCCAGCCGCTGTGGGAGGTGGCCGATCCGGGTGATGAGGACGGTGCCGTACGGCTCCTGGCGGGCGGCCCGAGGACCGACCAGCGTCTCCACGAGCTGGGTCTTGCCGGCGCCGTTGCGTCCGGTGAGGGCGAGCCGTTCGGGGCCTTGGACGACGATGGTGCTTCCGCTGCTGTGCAGCTCGGCGACCCGTCGGCCGGTGGGCAGCTCTGGAGCGGGCAGATCGATCTTGACCTGGGGATCACGGCGCACGCGCTCGGCGGTCCGGTCGCGAAGCTCGCGCGCCCGGTCGACCTTCTCGTCGAGCTCGCCTCGGAGCTTGCCGGCCGAGACCTCGGCCTCGCCGGCCCGAAGCTTCATGATGGTCTTCGGACGGCGCTTGTTCTCGTAGTCGGTGCGGGCATAACGCTGCCGCCGGGCGAGCTTGGTCTGTGCCTCGACCCGCTGGCGTTTCTCCGTACGCAGCTTCTGCTCGGCCGTGCTCAGGGCCTGCTCCGCCGCGGCCTGCTCGCGTTCGACGTGCTCGCGGAACGCGGAGTAGGGGCCGCCATAGACCGTCAGTGACCCGTCGCGCAGCTCAGCGGTCTCGTCCATCAGGTCGAGCAGCGCCAGGTCGTGGCTGGCCACCACCAGCGTGCCTCGCCAGCCCGCTACCAGGTCGTAGAGCCGGCGCCGGGCCTCGCGGTCGAGGTTGTTGGTCGGCTCGTCGAGCAGCGCGATCTCGGCGCCCGAGAGACCGATTCCGGTCAGGGCCGTCGCGACCGTCTCCCCGCCGGACAACGTCGCCACCCGGCGGTCGAGATCGAGGTCGGGCAGGCCGGCCGTCCCGAGCGCGGCCCGCGCGCGCTCCTCGACGCCCCAGTCGTCGGCGAGCGCGTCGAAATGGCGCGGATCGGCATCGCCGGACTCGATCGCCCGCAAGGCGTCCAGGCGATCACGTACGCCGAGCAGGTCGGCCACCGTGGCATCGGCCTGCAAGGTGATGTGCTGGGGCAGGTAACGCACCTGACCCCTGACCGAGACCGACCCTGCTGCGGGGGTGAGCTCGCCGGCCACGACCCTGAGCAGGGTCGACTTGCCGGCGCCGTTGGTGCCGACCAGACCAGTGCGCCCGGGGTTGAAGGCCGCGTCGAGGCCGCTCAGCGCGACGGCGCCGTCGGGCCAGAGAAGGGTGATGCCGTCGAGGACGACGGCCGGGTGCTGCGTACTCATAGAGCTCCTGGATGTGTCAGCGGGACGCTGACATCGGAGCCCGGAGGATCGACGAGGTCAGCGCACGAGGGCGGTGAGCGGCTCGCGGATCAGCACGATGAGTTCCTTCTGGTCGGTGATGGTGCGTGATCAGTCTCCGGTACGCCTCGCGGTGGTCGCAACGGGTTATCCATCCCGTTGCGACCACCTGTGCCCGGCGTCAGGTCCAGAGGTCGACGAGCTGCTGAGCGAGTCGGCGGCCTTGGTCGTGGCCCGCTCTCGCCGCCGGTGCGCGGGTCGCGAAGCTCATCATGTTGTCGCCGAACGCCGCGAGCGAGGCGGCGTCCGGAAGGACCGTCTCGACCCTGCTGCCGCCTGCCCGCAGCTCGTCGACCTGGGTGGCGAGATCGCTGCGCCACGCTGCCGGATGCCGAGTCCTGCCGCCGAGCGGCGAGAGCACGAGCACGCGTTCACAGCCACCGGCAAGGTCGGCGTTCTCGCTGGATCGCCGGTAGCCGCCGTCGATGTAATTGCGCGACCCGATCCGGTACGCAGGTCCGCCCGCGCAGCTGGCCGCGACCGCGTCGACCAGGTCGATGCCGCTGTCGCGGTCGAACACGACCGGGTCTCCGGTGTCGGCGTCGACCGCAGCGAGGTGCACCGCGTGCGCCGGCCACTGAGGACTGGGCAGCCGGGCGGCGACCGTCTCGCGCCAGCGCACGCGTGCGGACTCGCCCGCCTCGGTGGCCAGGTCGACCGCGTTCGCGCCGGCACGGCGGCGCATGTCCGCCAGGTCTGCGGAGGCGGCGATGATGGCGTTGGTCCGCTCCAGATGGTCCATCCACGTCGCCCTTCCGGCTCCAGGAGGCGGGCCCGGGTGGGGGTGACTCGGCGGCGGTGGTGTGTCCAGGGTGCCGGCGAGCAGGTCGCCGGGACTCGCACCGGCGATCTGCGCCGCAGCGGTCGCTCCGGCGGAGGTGCCGATGACCAGGTCGGCCTCGGTCACCGCCATTCCGCCCTCGCTCAGTCCGGCGATCACGCCGATCAGCCAGGCGTTGCCGGCCGATCCGCCGCCGCCGAGGACGAGCGCGCGTCGCGGTCGTGGGACAGGTGTTGTGCTCATGGGAGTACCTTTCAAGGTTCGAGGCGGCGCTCCCGTCGGCGATCAGCGCAATCGCCGGACCGTGGACTGCAGGGGAGCACCCGCTGTGGACGCTGTGTGCACGGGACTCACCTCCTGCCGAAAGATCACGATCGCTGCGACGCTAGCACTGTCAAGAGGCGTCGCGCTCGTGACTTTCTCCGATGCTGGGTGAGGCGACACCACTGTTGTCGAAGATCTGGGACACTAGGCGCGTGAATGCGATGACCAAGCTGGACCGCGAGGCGATTGCGCGTGCCTGCAATCGGTTCGGTGTCGCGCGCCTGCGGATCTTCGGGTCTGCGGTGACCGGAAACTTCGATCCCAAGCGCAGTGATCTCGACTTCTTCGTCGATTTCTTGCCAGAGGTAGAAGACCTTCTCGGCAACTACCTTGCACTCAACGAGGAACTGGAACGAATTCTCGGTTGTGAGGTTGACCTGGTCATGACGGATGCGGTGAAGAACCCCTACTTCGCGGCGGCCGCATTCCCGACAGCCAAGGACGTGTATGCAGCCTAGAGCCGCCGCGTTGCTGTGGGATCTACACACCGCGGCGATGCGTATCCAGGAGTTCGTTGCGGGAAGAACGTGGGAGGAGTACGCGGAGCACGTCCTTCTCCGTTCTGCTGTCGAGCGACAGTTCGAGATCGCGGGCGAGGCTATGAGCGTTCTGCGCAAGGAAGACTCCGAGACTGCAGAGCGAGTGCCCGGGGTTCACAGAATCGTCGGCATGCGGAATGTCTTGATCCATGGCTACGCCGAGATCAACGACCTCACCGTGTGGCGTACCGCGACAAGGGACCTGAACGCGTTGGTACGGCAGTGAATGCGCTTCTGATCGAAGCGGGTCCTCCGGTAACCGAAGATGGCAGAGGGGCTCAGGCTCTCGAAGGATGACGACCGTCGGCGTGGTCGGTGGAGGCATCGTCGGGCTCGCGGTGGCCCGCGAGATCCTGCTGCGTCGCCCCGAGGACACCGTGGTGGTCTTCGAGAAGGAGAGCCGCCTCGGGACTCATCAGACCGGCCACAACTCCGGTGTGGTCCACGCGGGAATCTACTACCGCCCTGGCAGCCTCAAGGCCGGGCTCTGCACGCGTGGCCGTGACCTGCTCGAGGACTTCGCTGTCGAGCACCAGGTTCCGTTCGAGGAGTGCGGGAAGCTCGTCGTCGCGGTGGACGAGTCCGAGATGGGGCGCTTCGACGCGCTGGAGAAGAAGGCCACCGAGAACGGTGTGCCGGGTCTGAGGCGGGTCGGCCCCGCGGAGATCCAGGAGATCGAGCCGTACGCGGCAGGGCTGGCCGCCCTGCACTCGCCGCGGACGGCGATCATCGACTACGTCGCGGTGGCCGAGGCGCTCGGCCGGGCGATCCGCGACGCCGGGGGAGAGGTACGCCTCGGCGAGGAGGTCACCGGCATCCACCGGGTCATCGGTGGGACAGAGGTCGAGACGCCCGCCGGTCGGACCCTCGTCGACCACTTGGTCGTCTGCGGCGGGTTGGAGTCGGACCGGCTCGGCGAGCTGACCGGCGGTCCGAAGGCGCCCCGGATCATCCCGTTCCGGGGTGAATACATGCAGGTCGATCCCGCGAAGCAGGATCTCGTCCGGGGCATGGTCTATCCGGTCCCCGACCCGCGCTACCCGTTCCTCGGCGTGCACTTCACCCGGCGCGTCGGCGGCGGTCTCGAGGTCGGCCCCAACGCCTTCCTGGCGCTGAGCCGGCGACGCTACGGCCGCACTTCCCTGACGCCGCGCGATCTCGCCGACACGCTGCTCTGGCCAGGTTTCTGGCGGTTCAGCGCGGAGCACTGGCGCACCGGGATCACCGAGCTCCGCGGCGTACTCTCCACGCGGGCCTACATGCGCGAGGCCCAGCGCTACGTGCCGGAGATCGGCGCCGAGGACGTGGTCCGGGCAGGGCTCGGCCTGCGGGCCCAGGCGATCGAGCGCGACGGGTCGCTGGTCGACGACTTCGTCATCCACCACGCCGACGGCATCACCTCGGTGCGCAACGCGCCGAGCCCGGCCGCGACCTCCAGCCTCGCGATCGCCGAGTACGTCGTCGACCGGATCTGCTGACTTCTCGAGGTCAGAAAGTGACTTCTCGGCGTCAGAAAGTGACTAGTCGGCGGGGGTGGCGGGCCACTCGGGCGGGAAGTCCTTCGCCAGGCGGGTCTGCTCCTTGGTGAGCTTCTTGCGCGCCTTGGCCGAGATGCGGTCACCGAAGACGGTGCCGTTGGTGTGGTCGGTCTCGTGCTGCAGGCACCTGGCCAGCAGCCCGTCGCCCTCGAAGTGGACCGGCTCGCCGTCGAGACCGAGCCCGTCGACCGCGGCCCAGTCGGGGCGGGCGCAGTCCACGAAGGCGCCGGGGAAGGAGAGGCAGCCCTCCAGGTCGACGTCGAGATGGCGGTCGTCGCCCTCGGGCAGGGTCAGGACCGGGTTGCAGACGACACCGACCGTGCGCTGACCGGTGGCGTCCGGGCAGTCGAAGACGAAGATGGCGACGTCCTCGCCGATCTGGTCGGCGGCCAGGCCCACACCCTCGGCGGCATACATCGTCGCGACCATGTCGGCAGCCAGCTCGGTCAGCGCGGCGTCGAAGACCTCGACCTTCTTCTTCGGGCGGTGCATCACCGGGGTGCCCCAGCGTGTCATCGGCCGCACCTTCCCGCCCTCGGGCAGGGCGCCGTGGGGCGCGAGCGGAGCACGGGATTCGAGCGGGGAGTCGGCCATGTGCAAAGCCTATAAACAAGACGTACGCGGTTTGTTACCGCCATCACCACCCCGAACTGTAGACCACGTTGTAACTCCCAGTTACAGTTCTACCCATGAGTATCCTCCAAGGCCTACGTGGCGGGGTCGCGCACGGCGTCCCGTCCGGCGAGTCGCGTGATCCGATCGGGTTCGCCGTGGCCGGTCTGCGCAAGCTCTCGCAGAGTCCTGTGCTTGACCGGCTCGGTGTCCGCAAGCAGACCGAGCAGGCTGTCTTCACGGTGACCCGCAGCGGGTTCAAGACGATGGCGGCGACCAGTCGAGCGTTCAAGAAGAAGGGCAAGCAGGGCGCCCCGGGCGTCCGCGTGCCCAACGCCATCCCCCAGGGCGTCTTCGACCTGACCCCGACCGAGGACGAGCAGATGCTCGTCGACGTCGTCACCGAGTTCGCCGAGGAGGTCGTACGTCCCGCAGCGGCCGAGGCCGACGAGGCCTGCGCCGCCCCCGACGACCTGCTCAAGTCGAGCCTGGAGATCGGGCTGCCGATCCTGGGTGTCCCCGAGGAGCTCGGCGGCATCTCCGAGACCCGTTCCGCGGTCGCCGGCACGCTGGTCGCCGAGGCGCTCGCCAAGGGTGACCTCGGCCTGGCCGTCGCGGCGCTCGCGCCCGGCTCGGTCGCGACCGCGCTGGGCCTGTGGGGCACCGACGAGCAGCAGCAGACCTACCTGCCGGCGTTCACGGAGGGATCGGTCCCCGCGGCAGCGTTCGCGCTCAACGAGGACAGGGTCCTCTTCGACGTACTGTCGCCGGCCACCACCGCCACGAAGACCACCGACGGGTTCACGCTCAACGGCACCAAGTCGCTGGTCGCGCGTGGCGCGGAGGCCGAGCTGTTCGTCGTCGGCGCCAGCCTCGACGGCAAGCCGGCCCTCTTCCTGGTCGAGTCCTCGACCCCCGGGATCGCCATCGAGTCCGAGCCGGCGATGGGCGTGCGCGCTGCCTCGCTGACCAAGCTGACCCTGACCGACGTGAAGGTCCCCGCGTCCGCCGTCCTGGGCGAGACCGACGGCTCGACCTACACCGAGGCCGTACGCCTGTCCCGCCTCGCCTGGTGTGCGCTGGCCATCGGCGTCGGCCAGGCCGTCCTCGACTACGTCACGCCCTACGTCAAGACCCGCGAGGCCTTCGGCGAGCCGATCGCCCACCGCCAGTCGGTGGCGTTCATGGTCGCCAACATCGCCATCGAGCTGCAGGCGATGCGCCTGGTGACCTACAAGGCCGCCAGCCGGGTGGCCCAGGGCATCGACGCGACCCGCGAGATCGCGCTGGCTCGCAAGCTGTGTGCCGACAAGGGCATGCAGATCGGCCTCGACGGCGTCCAGTTGCTCGGTGGCCACGGCTTCGTCAAGGAGCACCCGGTCGAGCGGTGGTACCGCGACCTGCGTGCCATCGGGATCATGGAAGGCACGGTGCTGGTCTGATGAGCGAGCGGAGCGAGCGAAGAATCCAACACAGCCATCGTTGTGCCTCATCGGCGCACGGAGCGAAGCGAGTACGTCGATGAGTATTAATCTGGAAGACCCCAAGAAGCTCAAGCCGCTGCGTGAGCAGATCCACCAGGTCGCGATGAACATGCTGCGGCCGATCTCGCGCAAGTACGACAAGGCGGAGCACGAGTACCCCACCGAGCTCGACATGCTTGCGGCCATGGCCGACGGGCTCTCCGAGTCCGGGCAGGGTGAGGGCGCAGGCGCCACCGGCGTACGCCGCGACTCCAAGCCCGACGACGGCTCGGTCAAGAACGGCGCGAACATGTCCTCGGTGCTCTCGGTCAACGAGATGTGCTGGGGTGACGTCGGGCTCACGCTCGCGATGCCGCGCCAGGGCCTGGGCAACTCGGCCATCGCGTCGGTCGCCAACGACGAGCAGCACGAGCGCTTCGACGGCGTCTGGGCTGCGATGGCGATCACCGAGCCGGGCACCGGCTCCGACTCGGCGAACATCAAGACCACCGCGACGCTCGACGGCGACCACTACGTGCTCAACGGCGAGAAGATCTTCGTCACCTCCGGTGATCGCGCCGACGCGGTCGTGGTGTGGGCGACGCTCGACAAGGAGCTCGGCAAGGCGGCGATCAAGTCGTTCGTGGTCGAGAAGGGCACGCCGGGGATGAAGGTCGAGCGCCTCGAGCACAAGCTCGGGATCAAGGCCTCCGACACCGCCACGATCACCTTCACCGACTGCCGGGTGCCGGCCGAGAACCTGCTGGGTTCGCCCGAGATCGACATCAAGCAGGGCTTCGCCGGGGCGATGGCCACCTTCGACAACACCCGGCCGCTGGTGGCCTCGATGGCAGTCGGGTGCGCCCGGGCCGCGCTCGACTACACCCGCGACCTGCTCGAGAAGGCGGGCGTCGAGATCGACTACGACCGGCCCGCTCAGCTGCAGTCGGCGGCCGCGGCGAAGTTCATCCAGCTGGAGTCGGACTACGAGGGCGCCTACCTCCTCATGCTCCAGGCCGCATGGATGGCCGACAACCGCCAGCCGAACTCCAAGGAAGCATCCATGGCCAAGGCCAAGGCCGGCCGGATGGGCTCGGACGTGACGCTCTCCTGCGTCGAGCTGGCCGGCACCATCGGCTACTCCGAGGGTGAGCTGCTGGAGAAGTGGGCCCGCGACTCGAAGATCCTGGACATCTTCGAGGGCACCCAGCAGATCCAGCAGCTGATCGTGGCGCGCCGGGTGCTCGGCCTCACCTCCGCCGAGCTGAGGTAGACCCGGCCCGAGTCGGCTCATCCTGACCGGAATCCATGCCGAGTCGGCGCGTCATGACGCGCCGACTCGGCATCTGGGTTGTTGACGACGGGGTCTGCCCGGGGCCTCGGCGAGCGGCTCGCCGCGGACGTGATGTGACGTGCACCCCTGTCAGGGAAGGCCAGGAACGACCCGCTGCCGGACCTACTCGCCGGTAGGGTCACAATCCAGATGTGGACGCATTGCAATCGGGAGTGGCCGAGCTGCTCCGGTCCCGCCTCAGCGGGGAGAGTCGGAACGACGGTGACGGGGCGACCCTGGCTCTCGTGATCGAGGGTGGCGGGATGCGAGGGATGCTGTCGGCGACGATGGCCGCGGTGCTCGCCGACCGCGGCCTGCTGGATGCGGTCGACCTGGTGGTCGGCACCTCCGCCGGCGCCGCCAACGCGACCGCGGTGGCGGCCGGGACGATCGGTGCCTTCAGCGAGTCGTACGCCTCGGTGTTCGCCTCTCCCGAGTACATCGGCGCGGGGCGGATGCTGCGCCGCAAGTCGATGGTGGACACCCGAGGGATCACGGCCCGTTCGGCGGAGCTGTTCGAGTGGTCGCTGGCGCTGCGGGACGGGGCGCCGCGGCTGGCCGCGGTGGCGACCGATGTGGTGACGGCGAGGTCCGTCCCGCTCACCGACTTCGCTGATGCCACCGATCTCGCCGACTCGGTGGTCGCCTCCAGTCAGCTCCCCCTGGCCGGCGGCCTCCCGGTGACCGTACGCGGCCGCCGCTGGCTCGACGGCGGGCTGGTCGAGGCCGTGCCGGTGGCCTCGGCTGCGGCACTCGGGGCGACGCACGCGATCGTGCTGGTGACCCGACCGTTCGGCACGGCGCCGGCCTACGGGTCGGCCGACCGCGTCATCGAGCGTTACCTGCGCCGGGTCAACCCCGAGCTCGGCGACCTGTACCGGAGCCGCCCGGAGCGCTACCGCGCCACGGTCGCGCAGATGAGGGCCGGGAGCTGTGCGGGCGTACACACGCTGACGTTCGCGCCCGATGTGGCCGACCCGATCCCGGGCCGCACCGAGACCGACGTCGATCTGCTCCGTGCGGCGCGTCAGGCCGCTAGCGGCACCATGACCCGGATGCTGGCCGAGGCGGGCTTGGTCTGAGTCGGCGCGGCGCGGCGGATGCTGACCGAGGCGATGTCCTGAGCCTGTCGAAGGGTAACTCGGTCAGTGGCCACTGACTTCGTCGAACTCCACGAAGTCAGTGCGAGCTCACCGAGTTACCTCGGTGAACATCGCGCCGGCGGACGGGGCGGCGATCAGGTGCCCCGGGGCGCCGTAGCCGGCTTCGGCGAAGGCCTTGTCGATGGCGGCACTGACCTCCGCGACGGCATCGGCCGGAAGGATCGAGACGATCGATCCGCCGAAGCCGCCGCCGGTCATCCGAGCACCGTCGGCACCGGCCTCGACCGCAGTCGTGACGGCCAGGTCGAGCTCGGGGACGGAGATCTCGAAGTCGTCGCGCATCGAGGTGTGCGAGGCGGCGAAGAGCTCACCGATCGCGGCCCAGTCGCCGGCCCCGAGCGCGGTCACTGTCGGCTCGACGCGGGCGATCTCGGTGACGATGTGGCGCGCCCGGCGGCGGACGACGTCGTCGCCGAGCGACTCGACCTGGTCCAGAGCGGCCTCGCGCAACGAACGCAGCCCGAGGTCGGCGGCGGCCTTCTCGCACTGGGCGCGGCGGGAGGCGTAACCGCCGTCGGTCAGCTGATGCTTGACCCGGGTGTCGGTGACCAGGATCGTGCGCTCGCCCAGGGCGAGCGGGACGCTGCGGTGCTCGCCGGAGTCGAAGTCGATCAGCAGTGCACCGCCCGCCTCTGCGAAGACAGCCACCGACTGGTCCATCCCACCGGTCGGCGCGTTGGCGACCTCGGTCTCGGCCCGGATCCCGGCCGCGACGACCGCGCGCTGCAGGTCCTCGTCGAGAGTCCGACCGGCGAGGCCGAGCGCCGCCACCGCGGTGGCGCACTCGACCGAGGCCGACGAGGACAGACCGGCGCCGAGCGGCACCGACGACTCCAGGTACATGTCCAGGCCACCCGTCACGAGACCAGCCTCGCGCAGGGTCCACAACACCCCCGCGACGTACGCTGCCCAGCCCTCGATCTCCGCCGAGAGCTCGTCGATGTGGCTGGTGAACGGCTCGGGCTCCTTGGCCGAGGCGATCCGGACGACGCCGTCGGTGCGCGGCGCGGCCGCGGCGTAGGTGGCGTGGGGGAGCGCCACCGGGAGCACCAGGCCGGCGTTGTAGTCGGTGTGCTCGCCGATCAGGTTGACCCGTCCCGGCGCCCTCCCGACCACCGTTGCCTCGGAGCCGAAGGTCGTACGCAGCGCCTCGGTCGCGCGGGTGGTGAGGTCGGTCGGTTCGAGCATGGGGCAAAGTCTGCCGCGTGCACGTGCCCAGCGACGATCCGGGGCTCAGTAGACCGCGATCACGCGCACGGTCGCGGTCCTGCTGCGGGTGTCGAGGCGACGAATCACTCCGACGACCGCCGCATTCTCCTTGTCCTCGAGGGCGTCGAAGTCCTCCTGCGTCCCGCGAGTGCCGATGTGCATGGTGATCGTGAGGCCGTGACTCGTGACCTCCACCTCGCGTTCTTGTGCCAGCTGTAGGAGCCGAGCCAGCCATCCAGAGGGCGTCGCCGCCAGGCGAAAGTCCGGTCCGGCCATGTAGAACTTGAGGAACTGGTCGGCGACATCGGGCTGGACGACCAGATCGGCCACGCGCTCGAGATCCTCGTCGTCGGTGCGGTGGATCAGCCCCATCGCCTTCAGACGGTTGAGGACGTCGTCGGCCATCGTGGGCAGCGTGTGCGTCAGCCGACGTTGATACGTGGAAGCCGTCTCGCGTACACGTTCGCCGATGAACGAGACCCGAGGCACGCTGATGCCGCCTTGGACACGCCCCTGTGCCTTGCGCAGCTCCTCGATGAGGCGGTCGCTCTCCGTGCCACGGTTCATCTGCGCGTGCAGGAGCGATATCCGCGTCTCGGAAAGGAAGTTGTAGGTACGTATGCGCTGGTCGGAGGAGTCGGGCTTCGGTCTCGGCTCGTCGATCGGGCCGGGCGGAGGCTCCGGCCGTGTTGTGTAGGCGGCCACAGCGCCACCGGCGCAGGCCACGAGGACAGCACCCGCTGCCCAGCCCCCGGAGCCGGTGAAGACGGCCGCGCCGGCCAGCGGCACGGCCAGGACCGCGCCGGCCGTGGACCAGCCGGAGTTGATGATCCGGACGATCGGCGAGGACGCCTCGGGGTCATTGGTAGTCACGGATCTCCTGGAAGATCTTGCGCAGGTCGTCGGTCTCCTTGGCGACAACGTCGCGGCCGCCGGTCTCCTCGGCGAAGCCGACAAGCTGTTCGATGCTCGGGTCGGTCGAGGCGGCGGCGTCGCCGACGAGCACCACGTAGAGAGGCACCCCGAGCGCGCGGTAGTCGGCGTCGTACTTCTTCTTGAGCTGGGCATAGGACTGGCCGCCGTTCTGCTCGCCGTCGGTCATCAGCACGATCGAGGTGGTGGCGCCCTCCTCGGGAGCCTTCACGAGGTCGGCGTAGGCCACCTCGATGGCGTCGTAGTAGGCGGTGCCCCCGTCGCCGCTCAGCTCGCCGACACCGTCGATGAGGTCCTCGAGCGCCTGGTCGCTCTGCGACCGGTCCTTGACCACGACGGACCCGAGACGCGCCACCTCGTCGGCGTAGGTGTAGACCGTCAGCCGCTCGCCCTTGCGGAAGCGCTTGAACTGCCCGCTGATCGAGGTGTTGTCGCCGACGAGCCCCTCGAAGGCGCGCCGCAGCCGATTCATCTTGAGGTCGTCCATCGAGGCCGAGGTGTCGAGCAGGTAGGTGGTGCGCGTCTTGGGAGCGAACTCGTCGAAGTAGGTGAAGATCAGCTCGTCGACGGTGCCGAGGTCGTCGGGGAGCGGGAGCGTCTTGACGCTCTTGTCGGGTACGCCCGCTGCGGGCTTCACATCGTCGCGGCCTGGCCGCCGCTCGCTCTTCTCGCTCAAGTCCTGCTGGACGTCGGGGGTACGCAGCCACGCGACCGCCGTCTCGTACGCCTTCTGCTTCTCGGGGTTGACGAGCGTGAGCGGGTAGGTGGCCTCCGTGGTGCCGTCGCTGGGATAGATGATGTCGAGACCCTCGACCTGCTTCGAGAGCGCCAGCAGCTCGGACTCGTAGTTGAAGATCGCGTCGTAGGCCTCAGGGTTCTCGCGGAACTTGTCCGAGAGCCATCCCGAGCTGGCTGCGCGGCCGAGCTGGCCGCTGAAGAGCTGGCGTACGTCGTTCTGGATCAGGCCGACGTCCTCGCTCTGCAGCGGCGGATCGGCATCGAACGCGGTGGCGACGCCGGCGAGGGTCGACAGGCCGGAGTTGGAGGAGGCCGGGCTGGTCATCAGGAACCCGAGCTCACCATCGCCGGCGCGGCCCGCGATCTCCTCCCACGAGACCTCGGTGTTCTCGGTCCAGCCCAGCTGTGTGGCGACGTCGTGGCGCACCCCCAGGGCCACCGGGGAGCGCATGATCGGCTTGGACGTGGTCAGGTCCTCGGTGCCTTTCGCCGCCAGCGCAAGACGCAGGTAGTCGTCGGAGGCGAACCAGGCAGCGTCGTAGCGGTCCGGATCACCGGCGATCGCGTCGGCGGCCTCGAGAGTTCCGATGAGCTCGGGCCGCAGCTCGACGTTGGTCTCCTCCTCGAGCCGTTTCACCAGGTCGCTCGGCTCGCACCGGGCCGGGGTGCTGCTCGCCTCGTCGGCCTGGCTGGTGCCGTCGGCGCAGAGGACATCGTCGAGCTCGGAGCCGGCAGCGATCTTCAGCGTCGTCCTGTCGGCCAGCTTGTCCGGTTCCGCGCCGTCAGGGATCAGCCGTGCCACCGCGAACCAGATCAGCAGGACCAGGACGAGGCCCCCTGCGACAACTGTCGCCCACCCCTTGCGGTTCACCTGAGACGCCTGCCTTCTGTCTGGATCGGGCAGAGTCTAGGGACGAGCGAGGACACCGCTGGGTGGAATGAGGCACGGCCGATCCAGATGTCGCCAGGCGTTCACCCGGCATTTGCCGGGGCTCAGCCGCGGGAGGAGTTCCGCGAGCGGCCGCGGACGATGCCGATGAAGGTCTGCACCCGCTCGTCGTCGTTGTCGATCAGCCAGGCCAGACCGACGGTGGTGGGCTCGAGACCGATCACGGGCCGGGAGACCGCATCCTTGCGGTGGTGCAGACGGGCGATCGACATCGGCACGATCGCCACCCCGGTGCCGGCGGCGACTGTCTCGACGGCGTCCTTCTCGGTCATCGGCGGCCATGCCAGCTGCTCGGCGCTCGGGGTCCAGCCGCCGCGCTCGGGGATGACCAGCTGCTCCTCGGCGAGGTCGTCGAGGGTGACCTCCTCGAGCAGGGAGAGCAGGTGCTCGTGGCCCATGACCGCGACCGGCTGCTCCTCGTAGAGCGGGATGCAGTGGAGGCCGTCGCGATCCACGGGGAGGCGTACGAGGCACATGTCGAGCTCGCCGGCACGCAGCAGCTGCTCCTGGTCCTCCTCGGTGACCGGGACGAGCTCGAGTCGCTCGCGGCTGCGGTCGCGCCAGATCCTGGCCCACTTGTCGGGGGTGGCTCCGGTGACGAAGCCGACGGTGAATGTCACCTCTGCATCCTCCCATCCAACGGGCCAGGGAGCTGCGCCGAATCCCGTGATGAAGAACGCAGCGTTCTTGTGGCTCGTGAAGTTTCTATCGAATGACAGTTTTGCTACTGTCGAAGACGTCAGCCGAGACCGGCTGCCGGACGAGGGAGCCGTACCCGGAAGCGCGACAAGACGGCCGTCTGGAGTTGGTCATGTCTTGGATTTTTCTCGTGGTGTCCGGCGTCCTCGAGGCCGTGTGGGCGCTCGCTCTGGGGCGTACCGAGGGCTTCTCGCGGCTGGTTCCGTCGATCGTCTTCGGCGTTGCTCTCGCGGGCAGCCTGGCGGGCCTCGCCCTGGCCATGCGCACACTGCCCATCGGCACAGCGTACGCGGTCTGGGTCGGCATCGGCGCGGCGCTCACCGTCGGCTACTCGATGGCCACCGGAGCCGAGTCGATCAGCGCGGTGCGAGTGCTGCTGATCGTCGCGCTCGTCGGCTGTGTCATCGGCCTCAAGCTCACTCACTGACGTCGGGTGCGGCCCTGTGCCGCGGACACGACCGTCGGCGCTTGACTCTTTCGATATCAGTGCGAAACTTGCTCTCTCCACTATTATCTATCGTACGACAGAAAAGGGCGATGCCACGGTGTCACAGATCTCGCCGCGTCCGGGTCGCGGCCGTCCACGGCTGCTTCCGGGCACGATTGCGGCGAACCCCCGAGACCAGATCCTCGCCGCCGCTGCGGAGCTCTTCGTCGGCCGCGGCTATGCCGGGACCACCACCCGCGAGATCGCGGACGGTGCCGGGCTGAGACAGGCGTCGATCTACTACCACTTCGGCAGCAAGGAGGAGATCCTCGCTGTGCTGCTCGAGCGTTCGGTCCAAGAACGGGTCGAGCAGGCCGGGAAGATCGAGGCCGACATGGGGACGGTCACTCCCGACGTGGGCCTCTACGCCCTCGCCGTCAGCGACATGAGCGCCCTGGTCGCGATGCCCCACAACATCGGCATGCTCTACCGCCTTCCCGACGTCATCGCCTCGCCCGTCTACGACCGCTACGACCACCTCCGCGGCGACCTCGTCGCCGGATACGGGCGGGTCGCGCAGCGGGCAGCGGGGGAGCGGATCTCGGCGAGCAGCGGCGAACCCGGCCTCGGCGAGCTGCTCGTGCAGATGGTCGAGAGCGTGGTCAGCCTCCGTCGCGAGGACCGGGTCGGCAGCACGACCGTCGCCACGATCGCCGCGGCGTGCCTGCGGCTGTGCGGGATCGCCGAGGACGCGATCGAGCAGGCGCGCGGGGCGGCCCTGGCTGCGCTGGCGCGAGCCTAGTGCATTCCCGGCTCGTGGGCCAGATGAGTCTCGGGCTCGAGCTGGAAGGTCGAGTGCTCGACGTCGAAGTGCCCGGTCAGACAGGCCTGGACGCGGTCGAGGACCTGGGGCGCGCTGCCGTCGAGGAAGCACTGCGGGCGCAGGGTCAGGTGCGCTGAGACCGCGGGCAGGCCCGAGGTGACGGTCCAGGCGTGCAGGTCGTGCACCTCGAGGACGTCGTCGACCTCGAGCAGATGCCGGCGCAGGTCCTCGACGTCGACCTCGGCCGGCGCACCCTCGAGCAGGATCCGGCCGCTGTCGCGGAGCAGACAGACACCGGCGTACGTCATCAGGGCGACGACCACGAGCGAGGCCACCGGGTCGGCACGGGTCCAGCCGGTGAGCAGGATGACGATCGCGGCGACGAGGGTGCCGATGAAGCCGTAGAGGTCGGAGAGCACGTGCTGGTAGGCGCCCTCGACGTTGAGCGAGGTGCGGTTGGCGCGTGCCATCAGGGCGGCCGCGACGACGTTGACGGCACAGCCGACGACCGCGACGACGAACATCGGCCATCCCTCTGCGTGGGGCGGGTCGATGAGCCGTCGCACGGCCTCCACACCCACGACCGCGGCGAAGACGAGCAGGGTGATCCCGTTGAGTGCGGCCGAGAGGATCTCGGCGCGCTTCCAGCCGTAGGTCCACTGCCCGTGCGCGGGCCGCGAGGCCAGCCGCATCGCCCACAGCGCTGCCGCGATCGCACCGATGTCGGTGAGCATGTGGCCGGCATCGGCCAGCAGCGCGAGCGAGTTCGCGAGGATCGCGACCGTCACCTCGCCGATCAGGAACACACCCAAGAGCGTCATCGCGGCGATCAGGTAGCGCCGGTCGGCCGCCGGTGAGATGTGGTCGTGATCGTGGCCCATATCGAATGATCCTAGGCGGGATATCCGGTTCTGCCTCGTGCCGTCCCGTGGCATGGTGGCCAGCATGTCGCTCGCCGAGAACTTTCTGTCCCTGCACCTTCCCGGCACTCCGCTGCTGATGCCCAACGCCTGGGATGCGGGCTCGGCCAAGGTCCTGGCCTCGCTGGGTTTCCAGGCGCTGGCCACGACCAGCAGCGGGTACGCAGCAACCCTGGGGCGGTTCGACGGCCAGGTCAGCCGGGACGAGGTGATCGCGCACGCGACCGCGCTGGTCGAAGCGGTGCAGGTGCCGGTCTCGGCCGACATGGAGGCCGGCTTCGGCGGCTCTGTGACCGAGGTGGAGGAGACGTTCCGGCTTGCCGCGGCCGCCGGGCTGGCGGGCGGGTCGATCGAGGACTACACCGGGCTCGAGAAGGACACGATCTACTCCGTCGAGGAGGCAGCCGAGCGGGTCGCCGCGGCGGCCGCTGCGGCAGGCGACGGCTTCGCCCTCACCGCCCGCGCCGAGAACCACATCCGCGGCCGTGACGATCTCGACGACACCATCGCCCGTCTGCAGGCCTACCAGGACGCGGGTGCCGACGTCCTCTTCGCGCCGGGCGTCGTCGCCGTCGAGGACGTACGCCGCCTGGTGGGCGCCGTCGACCGCCCGGTCAACGTCCTGCTCCTGCCGGGCGGCCCGTCGGTGCCGGAGCTGGCTGAGGCGGGCGCGGCGCGCATCTCGGTCGGTGGCGCCTTCGCCTTCGCCGCACTGGGCGCCGTCAAGCGCGCTGCCGAGGAGCTTCTCGGCGCCGGTACGACCGGCTACTCGGAGCTGGCCGCCGAAGGTGCCAAGGCGTTTCGCGACGCTGGTTGACTGGACCCGTGATCGATGAGCTGAAGGTCGTGCGAGCGGGGTTCGCGCCGATCAAGGGGACCAGGCACCTGGCCCATGACCGGGTGGTGCTCGACGAGCGGGGCGTCGTCGGGGATCGCGGGTTCGCGCTGGTGTCGGTCGATCCCGAGCATCCGGGAAGCGGGCGGGTGCTGCGCACCGTGCAGCACCCCTCGCTGGTCGCGGTGCGGGCCGAGCCGGCCGGACGCCGCCTCGAGGTCGAGCTGCCGGACGGCGCGACCGCCTCCGCCGAGCCGGTCGCGACGAGCGAGCGCATCACCTGCGACTACTGGGGTCGTCAGGTCGACCTGGAGCTGCTCGAGGCTCCCCACGCGGCGCTGTTCTCGCGGTGGCTCGGCCGACCGGTGCGGCTGGCTCGCGCCCGTCGAGGTGACGTCGTCTTCGCCGGGGCGGTGTCGGTGGTGACGACGGCCTCGCTGCACGACCTCGCCCGACGGGTCGGTGACGATGCCCTGGCGGCGGCGCGGTTCCGGCCGAACCTCGTCGTCGAGACAGACGAGCCCTATGCCGAGGACACCTGGCTCGGCCGGGAGGTCCGGGTCGGGTCGGCGAGGCTCCGGATCGGCGTACCCATCCCGCGGTGCGCCGTGATCGACATCCATCCGGAGACGGGGGAGCGGGACGTACGCCTGCTGAAGACCCTCGCCTCGCACCGGCCGCTCAACCGGGCCGGCGAGCCGGCGTTCGGGGTATTCGCCGAGGTGGTCGCTCCCGGAGTCGTGGGCTGAACCGGCGGCGTCGCCGGGCAACGCGCCGGGACACGCAGCGCCACATACTCAGGTGGGCATGCGTACGCTCCTGAACGTGGATATGCAAACGCTGTTGTCACGTGACTCCGTGAAGGTCGCCCTCGTCGTCAACGCCGGCTCGCGCCGCGGAGAGGACGCGCTGGCCTCCTCGGAGGAGATGCTCCGCTCCGCGGGGATCGAGGACGTGCGCTCCTACGCGGTCCACTCGGGGGAGGAGCTGGAGAGCACACTCGACGAGGTGGCTGCCGACCAGCCCGACCTCCTCGTCATCGGGGGTGGTGACGGATCGGTGAGTGCCGCGGCGGCTCGGATCGCCGGGACCGACGTCGTGCTCGCCGTGCTGCCGCTCGGCACCGCCAACGACTTCGCCCGCACGCTCGAGCTGGACCAGGATCCGGAGACCGCGATCCAGCAGGTGCTCGAGGGAAAGATCATCAACGTCGACATCGGCAAGGCCAACGGTCACACCTACCTCAACGTCGCCTCCTTCGGTCTCTCCGTCGCGGTGACCGAGGCACTGGACCCGCGTCTGAAGAAGGTGATCGGACCGGCGGCCTATCCGGTGGCCACGCTCCAGGCCTACCGCCACCACCGGCCGTTCACCGCCCGGCTGGAGTTCCCCGACGGTGACCACGACCCGCTGGAGCTCGACGACCTGCTCCAGGTCGCGGTCGGCAACGGCCGCCACTACGGCGGCGGCAACACCGTCGCGCCCTCGGCCTCGGTGGACGACGACCTGCTCGACGTCTACGCCATCGTCCGTGGCCGCATGCGGGACCACGTCTCCATCGCGCGGCTGCTCAAGAGCGGCCACTTCATCGAGCACGACCAGGTGCACCACGTGACCACCACCGCGGTGCGGATCACCACCGACGAGCCGATGCCGGTCAACCTCGACGGGGAGATCCTCACCGAGACGCCGACCGACTTCACGCTCGAGAGCAACGCGCTCCACGTCGCGGTGCCGATCCGCAGCCGCGCCGGCCGTCTCGACGGCCCTGCGCCCGACGTCCAGAGCTGAGGGCCTGAGCCGGGCTAGGGGCGGCCCGCCCGGGGCACGTCGACCCGGATGGCCAACAGCCGAGCCTCGGCGTTGGCCTTGCGCGGTTCCTCGAAGAAGTCGGGCGCGGCACAGACGTACAGCGTCTTCCCGTCGCTGCCTCCCAGCATGCATGCGAAGACGCCACCGCCCGGCTCGATCTGCTCGAGGATCTCGCCGCCCTCGGCGACCCTGACCAGCCGGCCGAAGACCGCGTCGGCGGCCCAGACCGCGCCTTCGGCGTCCAGGCAGCAGCCGTCGGGTGCCAGGACGGCGTCGCCCATCGCCTCACCGAACGCGGTGTGGGTGGTGAGCTCGCCGAACTTGGCCCAGGTACGCCGGTTGGTCAGCGACCCGTCGTCGGTGATGTCGAACGCGCTGATCCGGTTGCCGCAGGTCTCGTCGACGATGAGCGTGCCGTCGTCGGTGATCACGCTGCCGTTGGGGAACCACAGGTCGTCGGCGACCTCGGTCACCGTCCCGTCCGGGTCCACCCGCAGCAGCACCGTCGGTGCCACGTCGGCGCCGGCCATGATGTCGAAGCCGAAGTTCCCGACGTACGCCCGGCCCTGCTCGTCGACCACCATGTCGTTGAGGTGGTGGTCGACATGGCCGCTGAGATCGGCATGGGTCACCAGCGAGCCGTCGCTCTCGCGACGCAGGATCCTACGGTCGCGCATCGAGACGACCAGGAGATGGCCGTCAGGGAGCCAGCCCAGCCCCGACGGCTGCCCCGGCACCTCCGCCTCGACCCGAAGGTCCGACCCGTCCTCCTGCGCCGAGTAGACCTTGTAGGAGTAGAAGTCCACGAACCAGATCCGGCCCTGGTGCCACCTCGGGCACTCCAGGTAGTGCAGGTCCTCCACGACGGTGCTGATCTCTCTGGCCATGTCCCCATCATGCCGAGAAGTCACGTACGTCGGGCGAGAAGTCACGTACGTCGGCCGAGAAGTCACGTACGTCGGCCGAGTTGGCACAACGTTGCCA
>NZ_BMQT01000007.1:232861-363118 GCF_014648255.1 Nocardioides albus
CTCGGCCGACGGGGATGACGCTTCGGCCGACGTACGTGACGCTTCGGCTACTCCTCCAGTCGCCAGGCAGCCTTCAGGGAGAGCTGGCCGCCGGTCTGGAGCAGGGCGCGGCTGTAGAGGCGCTCGGCGAGACGTACGAGGGCCACGCCGAAGGCGAGGAGCAGGACCAGGGCGATGATCGGCTCCCACCAGGCGGCGGTCCCGTCGACCAGGCGCATCGGCATCAGGACCGCCGAGAGGGGCGGGATGTAGGAACCGATCACCTCGCCGACGCCGTCGAGGTAGAGGGCGCCGAAGAACATCACCATCAGCAGCATCGTGATCGGGGTCGAGGAGGACTGCAGGTCCTCGGTGCGGGAGGCGAGCGCGCCCGCGACCGCCCACAGGGTCGAGAGCACCACGAATCCGACCAGGAAGAAGATCACGAACCAGCCGATCGCGCCTGACAGCGCCGGCAGCGCGAAGCTGAAGTCGGTCAGGCTCAACCCGACCAGTCCGACGGCCACGTAGATGAGCATCTGCCCGACGGCGATGACGGCGTTGCCGATGATCTTGCCGGCGAGAAGCTGCCGCAGCGGCACGGCCGCGGCGATCATCTCCACGATCCTCGACTGCTTCTCCTCCACGACGCTGTTGGCCAGCGTCATCCCGAACATGATGGAGGCGAAGTAGAAGACGATCGCGAGCGCGTAGCCGACCACCCAGCGGATCGCGGTCAGCTCGCTGTCGCCCTCGATCTGGTCGAGCGCGACCGCCGAGCCCTTGGTCAGCTCGGCCGCGCTGGTGCCCGCCGCTTCGGCGTTCCCGGTGAGGACGATCGCCTCGACCGCCTGCTCGACCACGCCGCGCAGCTCGGAGTCGGCCTCCGCGAGCGTGAGCAGAGTCCAACCGTCCGCGTCCGGATGCAGGTACGCGTCGATCTGCTCCTCCTCGAGCGCGTGCTCGGCGGCGTCCGCGTCGTCGACGGCGACGGGCTCGATGTGCACCTTCTCGTCGATCTCGGTCGACCGTTCGGCGATGCCCTCGACCATGGCCTGTGACGTCGTCGAGGAGTAGGCGACCTCGTACGTCTTCTCCCGGCTCTCGCTCCACGCGGCGAAGCCGAGGGCGCCCACGATCACGGCGAGCATGATCACGGTGCCGATGATGGTCGACTTGTCGGTGACGCGGACGGCGATCTCGCGGCGCGCGACGATCTGCCAGACAGGTTGCGTCCTCATGCGGTGACCTCCCGGTAGATCTCGGACAGGCGGGGTACGACGCGGTGGAAGTCGAGCACGCTCCCGCGGGAGGTGGCCTCGGCGAGCAGCTTCTGCTCGGCGCCCTCGGCGAGGACCTCGACCTCGGCCTCGGGCCCGGAGACGTCGCGGACGTGGAGGCCCGGGACGTCGCGTACCCAGCCGGCGTCGCCACCGAGCACGAGCCGGTAGCGCAGCGAGGCGTCGGCGCGCAGCTCCTCACCCGTCCCCTGAGCGACCACGCGTCCACGGGCCATGACGACGAGCCGGTCGCACAGCCGGTCGACCAGGTCCAGCTGGTGAGAGGAGAAGACGACGGGTACGCCGTCGCGAGCGTGCTCACGCAGCAGGTCGGCCATCGCGTCGATGGCGTCGGGATCGAGCCCGGAGAAGGGCTCGTCGAGGACCAGCGCCGCCGGAGCCGGGACGAGCGCGGCGATGATCTGCACGCGCTGCTGGTTGCCGAGGGACAGCTTCTCCAGCGGGTCCTTCGTGCGCCCGCCGAGACCGAACCGCTCCAGCAGCACGGTGATCTCCCGGCGCGCGTCGGCGGCGCTCATGCCGCGGAGCCGAGCCAGGTAGACCAGCTGGTCCAGGATCGGCTGCTTCGGGTAGAGACCGCGCTCCTCGGGCATGTAGCCGAAGCGGCGCCGGTCCGCACGGGTCACCGCGTGGCCCTGCCAGGAGACCGTGCCGGCATGGGCGGCCAGCACCCCCATGATCATCCGCATGGTGGTGGTCTTCCCGGCACCGTTGCCGCCCACGAACCCGGTGAGCCCACCGGACGGGACCGGGAAGGACACGTCGTCGACGGCGACCATGTCGCCGAAGCGGCGGGTCAGCCCGCTGACCTCGAGCATCGATTCTCCTCTGTTTCGGAAACGAACGAGACTCACGCTATTTCAGGGCCGCGCCCGGCGGATCCGTCGTGAGGATGAACCCGTGCTCACTCCTGAGGAGGGGCAGCGGTAAGCAGCCCGTGGCGATGGATGAAGACGACCATCTGTACGCGGTCGCGCAGCTGCAGCTTGGCCAGACAAGCCGACACGTGCGTCTTCACGGTCGCCTCGGTCAGGAAGAGCCGGCGAGCGATCTCGTTGTTGCTCAGGCCCTCGCCGATCAGCAGGAGCACCTCGCGCTCACGGGCGGTGAGCAGGGCGAGCTCGCGTGGTGGCTGCGGTCGTTTCGGCGAGGGCGGGTCGGCGCGGGTCACCCGGCCGATCACGCGCATCGTGACCTCCGGAGCCAGCAGGGCGTGACCGTCCGCGGCCGCGCGCACCGCCTCGGCCAGCGAGTCGGGGTCGGCGTTCTTGAGCAGGAATCCGCTGGCTCCGGCCGCGAGCGCGTCGAAGAGGTAGTCGTCGCGGTCGAAGGTGGTCAGGATGATCACCTTGGCGTGCCCCTCGGCGACCACCGTACGCGTCGCCTCGATGCCGTCGGTGCCGGGCATCTGCACGTCCATCAGCACCACGTCGGGTTGCAGCTCGCGCGCCTTGGCGATCGCGTCGGCACCGTCGGAGGCCTCGCCGACCACCTCGATGTCATCCTCCAACGAGAGGATGAGACGAAACCCCGAGCGCACCAGTTGCTGGTCGTCGGCGATCAGCACCCGGATCATCGCGCCGCTCCCGTCGAGAGGACAGGAGAGTCGAGCGGGAATCTGACCCGCACCCGGAAACCCTGCACGGCCCTGGGCCCGATGTCGACCTCCGCCTTCCGGATGGCTGCCCGCTCGCGTACGCCCAGCAGGCCCAGTCCGCTGCCAGAGGTGCCGTGTCGGGGCCGGCCGTTGTCGGTGATCTCGACCTCGGCGTACGGCGCTGCCGCCGAGCGGTCGACGCGGAGGACGACCTGGGCGCGGTCGGCGGTGGAGTGGCGGCGGACGTTGGCCAGCGCCTCCTGGACGATGCGATAGACCGAGTGCGCCAGCGGTGTCGTCAGCTCATCGACCGGGCCGACGGCCTCGTAGTCGACCCGCAGCCCGCTGTCTCGCACCTCGTCCAGGAGCGCGGGCAGGTCCTCGAGACGGGGCTCGGGGCGGCGTATGTCGGAGCTGTCCGTCCCCGGGTCGCTCGCCGGGTCGCGCAGGGTGCCGAGCAGCGAGCGCATCTGTGTGACCGCCTCGCGTGCGGAGGTCTCGACGTTGCCGAGCGCCTCGGCGGCGCCCTCGATGTCACCGGGACGTCCACGTTCGAGCAGCTTTCGCCCGGCCGCGGCCTGGACGCCGACGACCGCGACGTGGTGGGCGACGACGTCGTGCAGCTCGCGGGCGATGCGCAGGCGCTCGTCGATCACGGCGCGCCGCTGGAGCTGTCCGGACTGGGCCGCGATGGTCGCGGCCTGCTGGGCGAGCTCGGCCTTCTGGCGCGCGCCGCGCCAGGCGACCTGGCCGCCGACGATCGCACCGGCGAAGTAGAGCAGGTTGATGACCGTGGTGAGCAGCACGTAGGCGGTCACCGGGCCGATGAGCGAGGAGCCCTCCGCGTCCGCGGTCGACTCACGGATCTCGTCTATACCGCTGCCGACGGCGAACTGCCAGGCGATCCAGGCGAACATGAACAGCGTGATCAGTCCCATCACGACGACCATGTCCCGCCTGCGCCGCGCCCAGGCCGCTCCGGCGAAGAAGGCGAGGAAGTAGATGATCTGCATGGGCAGCAGACCCATCACCATCGGGAGCCACACCCCGGTGACGAACATGTGGAGACCGGCCAGGAGTGCGACCGTGAGCGGGAAGCGCCGCCGGAAGACGAGCAGCGCCGCACCGATGAGCACCGCCGCCCACTCGACCCAGATCGGTGCCTCGCTGGAGTCGAGCGTCCCGACCCCGCGGATCAGCTCCAGGGTGACCACGCTGGCGACCAGCACGGTCGCCCCGACCAGCCAGTCGCCGGCCGAGATCGAGCCCTCCCGCTCCCAGTCGTCGTCGGTCGCGAAGAAGGTCGCCAGCCGGCCGGGCGAACCGGTGGTGTCATGCGAAGTCACCCGGTAACCCTAGTTCCAGGGACCGGCACAGTCCTCAGTCTGAAGTCGGAGTCACGGGGCCGGTCAGTCGGCGGTCAGCACGTCGCGTACGACATGGCCTGCCGAGTCCGCGCCGGAGCTGCCGCCCTCCACGAGAGCGGCGACGGCGATGCGGTCGTCGTACGCCGTGAACCAGCCGTTGGTGCGGTCGCCCTCCTCCGCGGTGCCGGTCTTGGCGCCGACGCCGGGGAGATCGCCGACACGCGGAGCAGCCGAGCCGTGCGCGGCCGCCGCCGCCATCATGGTCCGCAGGTAGCCCGCGGTGCGTGCGGAGATCGGGCGGGGAGCCTTCGCCTGCGGCTGGTTCTTCATGATGATCGGCTGCTCGAACCCGCCGTTGGCCACCGTCGCGGCGATCGAGGCGATGAACAGCGGGGTGGCGGTGACCTTGCCCTGGCCGATGAACTGGGCGGCCTGATCGCCGCCCTCGACGTCCGCCGGGATGGAGGGGTCACGCGTGCCGACACCGCCGCCGATCGACCACGACCCCATCCCGAACACCTCGGTCGCCTCCCGGTGGAGCGCCGAGGCGTCGCCGTCGTTGACCAGGTGGTTGAAGCCGTCCTTGATGAACGCGGTGTTGCACGAGACCGTGAACGCCTCCGCGACGGTGGCACCCTCGTCGGGGCTGACGCCGGGGTCGTTGCCGAAGGTCTGCCCGTTGGCGAGCACCGAGTCCGGGCACGGGGCGGCGCTGCCGGGGTGCAGCCCCGCGAGGTCGAAGAGGGCAGCGGCGGAGACGATCTTCAGCGTCGATCCCGGCGCCTTGACCGCGTTGATCGCGATGTTGCCGCTGTCCCCGGAGTAGGCGATCGCCAGGATGTGCCCGGTGCGCCAGTCCAGCGCCACGACCCCGGCCGGCATCCCGTCGAGCACCGGGTTCTCGACCGCCTTCTCGGCGGCCGCCTGGAGGCGGGCGTCGATGGTCGTACGAATCGCCGGAGCCTTCGACGAGGACAGCACCGCGAGCGTCTTGACCTGGGTGCCGGCGGAGTCGACGATCGCGACGCCGTGGCCGGGCCTGCCGCCGTCCCCGTCGGCGTCGTCCCGGATGGACGCGGCGATGTCGACCAGGGACGGGAAGTCCTGCAGGTTCTTCCGCCCGTCGGCGGTGGCCGGCCGGGCGGTCATGAACTCGTCCGTGAGCTCACCGGCGGCCAGCGACTGGCCGGTTGCGAGCTCGGGGTGAAGCACGGTGTGGTCCCACCGCACCGCCGTGTAGCCGTCCTCGTCCTGGACGACACCGAGCGCGCTCGGGTACGCCCACCGCCCGTCGGCCACGTTCGCCACCACGTCGAACTCGACCGTGGTCGTGCCGTCCGGCGACGATTCGCGCACCGCCAGCCCGCTGAACGCGATCTTCGTGAGACCGAGGTCGTCGGCGTACGACTGGAGCGCTGCCGTCGCGGAGTCGGCCGCGTCCGTGAGCGCCCCGGCCTCGGCCGGCTTGTCGCGCGCCCAGCCGTCGAGGAACGCCTGCGCGGCCTTCGTCGCCGCGGCGGCCGACGGCGGCTCGCTCGACTTCTCCTCCGGGTCGTAGGAGTTCGTGGTGTCCTGGAACACGAAGAACCACCCCGCCCCCATGAGGACGAGCAGCACCAGGCCGCCGCAGATGATGGCGATGTTCGCCCTCCGAGTCATGGGCGGAGAGTAAGGCGATACCCGGCCCCGCATGACCGATCCGGCGAACTGTTACCCGGATGTTCTCGGTCCCGCTGGTCGGCGCGCGAGCTGCGCTCGCGGCCCTACCAGCGGGTCAGGTGGATCAGCGGGCGCCGGTGGTGCGCTGACGCTTGCGGGCGCGCGAGCCGGGGCGGCTCTTCCGGTTGCCGGTGCCCTCGCCGGCGGGGCGGCGGGGAGGCTGCTGAGCGGCGACCGGGACGAACGGCCCGGGGTGGTTGCGCTCGCCCGGAGCCAGCTCGACGAGGATCGGGTGGCTGGGACCGTCGAGGCGCGTGGTGGTCGGCTTGATCCCGGCGGCCCGGGTCAGGGTGCGTACGTCCTTGACCTGGTCGGGCAGCATCAGCGTGACCACGGTGCCGGAGGCACCGGCGCGGGCCGTACGCCCCGAGCGGTGCAGGTAGGCCTTGTGCTCGGCGGGCGGGTCGGCGTGGACCACGAGGGTGACGTCGTCGACGTGGATGCCGCGGGCGGCGATGTCGGTGGCCACGAGAGTGGTCGCCCGGCCGGAGTGGAAGGCGTCCAGGTTGCGGACGCGGGCGTTCTGGGAGAGGTCACCGTGGAGCTCGACGGCCGGGATGCCGGCGCGGCCGAGCTGGCGGGCGACGCCCTTGGCGCCGTGCTTGGTGCGGGTGAAGACGACGGTGCGGCCTGGCGCGGCGGCCAGGTCGGCGAGCACCTGGATGCGGTGCTCACGCGCGGCGAGGTGGAGGACGTGGTGCTCCATCTCGGCGACCGGCGACTGGGCGGAGTCGGCCTCGTGGATCACAGGCTGCTGGAGGAACTGCTTGACCAGCACGTTGACGCCCTTGTCGAGCGTCGCGCTGAACAGGAGGCGCTGGCTGCCCTTCGGGGTCATCGTCAGCAGCCTGCGAACGGCGGGCAGGAAGCCGAGGTCGGCCATGTGGTCGGCCTCGTCGAGCACGGTGATCTCGATCGAGGACAGGTCGGCGTGACGCTGCGCGATCAGGTCCTCGAGCCGGCCTGGGCAGGCCAGCACGACGTCTGCGCCCTTGCGCAGTCCGACGACCTGGGGGTTCTGGCCGACGCCGCCGAAGACGGTCTGCATGCTGAGGCCGGCCGCGGCGGCGAGCGGACGAAGCGCCTCCTCGATCTGCCGGACGAGCTCACGGGTCGGCGCGAGCACGAGTGCCCGCGGCTTGCCGGGCTTCGCCTTCGGGCCGGCCGCGAGGCGGGCGACGAGGGGGACGAGGAAGGCGTACGTCTTGCCGGACCCGGTCCGCCCACGGCCGAGGACATCGCGGCCGGCGAGGGAGTCGGGCAGCGTCGCGGCCTGGATGGGTGTGGGGGTCGTGATGCCGTGGTGGGTCAGAACGGCGGAAAGGTCTGCGGGCACGCCAAGCGCGCTGAAGCTCTGCTGAGACAAGGAGAAGTCAACTTTTCATAAGCGAGGTGTCTCGCCATAGATGAGTTACCGAGTCCAGAGTTCGGCGAGAGCGGCCGGGGGCAAGACCGGAACGGGCCGCTGTTGAGATAGATACTACGGGTAGGTGACCCGTCCACCAGAATCCTCGGTCTCTCCCGGGGTCTAGATGATTACGCGCCGAGTCGGCTACACCAGGTCTGCGCTTACGCCCAAGGGTCGACGAGGATCTTCGCGTGCGTCTCCGGGTCGGCCAGGTCCGAGAACGCCTGGGCGACCCCGTCGAGCCCGACGGTGCCGGTGTGCAGCGGCGACGGGTCGACCTTCCCACCGGCGATCAGCTCCAGCGTGCGCGCGAACTCCGCCGGGTCGTAGCCGAAGACGAACCGGAGGTCGATCTCCTTGTGGATCGCGACGGCGGGCCGGATCGTGTCCGGCTCCATGCACACTCCGACCACGACGACACGCGTGTGCAGCGGGGCGGCGGTCATGATCTGCTCGAGCATCCCCGGCACACCGACGCACTCGAAGACCACCGGTCCGGTCGGCGACTGCCCGAGGCGGTCGGCGTTGAGCAGCACCGTCTCCCAGGGCAGCAGCGGGATGCGGCGCACGAGCTGCATCGCGTCGATCCCGAAGCTCAGGTAGTCGGGCAGCGACGTGACCGGACCACGCTGTCGGTAGGCGTCCCACGGGGAGGACTCGCGCGGGTCGACGACCACGTCGGCACCGCACTCCACCGCCAGCGCACGACGCGCGGGGGAGAGGTCGGAGGCGACCACCGTCTTCACCCCTTGCGCCTTGAGCATGAGGATGACGGCCAGCCCGATCGGGCCGCAGCCGATGACCACGGCCGGCCGCCGTGCGGAGACCGCCCCGCGACGTACGGCGTGGAGGGCGACGGCCAGCGGCTCGGTGAAAACGGCCCGGTCGGGCGAGACGTCGTCGGGCACCGGGAAGGTGAAGGCCTCCTGGACGACGCAGTACTCCGCGAAGCCGCCCGGGGAGTCGACGTCGAAACCGACCATGTGGACCGCCCCGTCCGTACGCAGCACCGGCAGCGCCGTCACCGAGGTGCCCGGCTTCCAGCGGCCACGGGTCTGTGGTCCGTAGGCCACGACCGAGCCGAGAAGCTCGTGCCCCAGGACGATCTCCTGCTCGGGCGTCATCGCGGTGGTGTAGCCGATCTCGGTGACGACCTGGTTGAGCTCGTCGCTGTGCTCGCGGACATGCAGGTCGGAGCCGCAGATCCCGGCGCGGAGCACCCTGATCAGCAGCTGACCCGGCCCGGGCTCCGGACGCGGCACCGACCGCACCGACAGCTCGCCGTTGTGGACCACGGTTGCGCGCATCTGGTTCATCGGCGCCGACGCTACCTCAACCTGTCGGCAGCGGTCCGTCGTCGGCGATCCGGTGCAGGTGCGCGGTGAACGAGTGCTGGTGGTCGACCCGTGGCAGCCGCAGAGCGGCGCCCGTGACCAGGTGAAGGGTGACGTCGATGCGTGGGTTGGCCCGGCGCTCGTCGACGACACCGGTGTCGATGCTGGTCACGTCCTCCCAGAGGATGACGTCGGTGTGCCGCGCATACTCCAGGACCAGGCCGCCTTCGTAGAGCCCGATGTCGACCGCGAGGGGGCGCTGTAGGCCGAGCCAGGTCAGCCGGAACCCGATGGTGAGCCCGGTGAGCGCGACCAGGCCACCGCCGATCATGATCACGGTCGGCAGGTGTGGCCGGGTGGCGATCCACGCACCGAACCCGATGAGCGCCGGCCCGACGACGAGCCCGACGGGCACCAGCCACGCCCGTCCGTGCGCCGGGTGGGTGCTCAGCCGGATGCCGAGGTCCTCGCTGAGCGTCTCCTCGCCCGGCGTACTCAGCCATGCCCGCCGCGTCGGCAGCACCACCAGCCCGAGCACCGTGAGCGCGATCCCGCCCCAGAGCACCGGGTCGCGGCCCATCCCGATGATGCGGGCCGGCCACGGGTTGATCGCATGCTCTCCGTAGGCGTCGGTGCCGACCACCCACATCCGGAAGGTCGCCTTCGACGGGTCGGGGTCCCGGCCGATGTCGCGCAGCGTGCCGTGGATGCTCCCGGTGACCTGCTCTCCGTCGAGGCGCCACCGGCCCTGGCAGGAGGTGATGTCGCCCGTGCCGCCGTCGAACTCGCACCTCTCCACCACGCTCACCTCCGCCCACTGCCCGCTGTTCCACCGGTCGGCGGCCTGCTGTGCCACGACGGTGGCCGGTAGCAGCATCGCCAGGGCGCCGAGGCCCAGGGTGATGAGCGCGACGGCGATCGACGTGCGCCGCTTCAGCCGGATGATCCGGCGGGACGGGGCGATGAGACGGGACTTGGGGCCGGTGGTGGGGAGCACGAGGCCTTTCACATCGAGACGGGGAGGGACGTCGCCAGGGGCATCGGAAGTCTAGTCGGATGCCCCTACTGCTTCACCTCGGACCACGTACGTCGGGTCGCATGCGGCTGCTGGCTCCTCACCATCAGGACGACCTCCATCCGGCAAGGATTCACGAGCGAATCGCGCGTTTCGTAAGTAAAGGAGCGTACTCATCTGATTCATGATGAAACCATGAGCCAGATGCCCGATCCGACCTGTCCGCGCTGCGGTACGCGGCTTGCTGCTGGTGCGACCGTCTGTCCCACCTGCGGGGCCCAGCAACTCGGTCCGCCCGCGCCAGGCATTCACGACGAACCGACTCAGGTGCCTGGCTCATGGACTCCGCCGCCCCCGCCCCCTCCTCAGGCTGCTGGCTGGACCCCGCCACCGCCACCGCCTGCCGGTTGGGCGGCACCGGGAGGTCCTCCGCCGGGCTTCCCTGCGCCGGGACCCCGAAAGCGAACCGGCCTGTGGATCGGTCTCGCCGTCGGCGTGACGCTGCTCCTCGTCGCCGGCATCGGCACGGCCGCGTTCTTGCTCCTGCGTGACGACGACGAGGAGCCGACCGCGGGGCCGGTGACGACTGAGCCGAGCCAGACCTGGTCGTGGGAGTCCGACAAGCCGATCTCGCACGTCTATCCGGGGCCGGGGCTCAACCTGGTCACGCTGGATGGCGAGGAGCGCGGGGTGGTCGCCCTCGACGAGGACGGCAAGGAGCTCTGGCGCGACGAGCGCCACCCCTACAACTACATCACCGTCTACGAGGACCAGAAGCTGATCACAGCGAGCTGGTACGTCGCCATCGCCTCCAGCGAGGGCAGCGACAGCGACAGCGGTGATGTCGTGTTCGACTACGACGGCGAGGTCGTCTGGGAGAACACCGATCCAGATGTCAGTCTCCACGGCATCGCCGAGGACGGCGACTACATGGTCCGCACCGGGGACAAGCTGGCGAAGCTCGATCCCACGAGCAAGGACGAGGACTGGAGCATCACCGGGCAGCAATTCGCCTACGCCGACGACGCGACCTTCGTCCTCGACGGCGACCAGCTGACTCGTTTCGCCGAGGACAGCGACGAGCAGGAGTGGAGCACCGAGCTGCCTGCGGGCCATGCCGAAGGTCTGGAAGAGGACTATCTGCTCCGCCTCCACGCCAACGACGACCTCGTCCTGGTGGCGTCCGGCAGTCTGTTCGCCTTCGACCCGGAGTCAGGCAAGAGCCTGTGGACCGAGAACACCTCCGGTGAGGTGATGAGCGTCGCCGGCGACAGGTACGCAGTCTCGCAGGCGTACTCCTACGACGAGACCACAGGTGAGTCGGCGGGTCCCAAGCCGCCCTTCCCGATCTACGGCGCGGAGGGCGAGGCAGGGAGCCTCGAGATCGTCGAAGGTGGCTTCGGGTGGTTGGCGGTCGAGGTCGTCGAGGTCGACGGAGAGGAGATGACGCTGCAGAGGTCCAGCGGCGGCCTCTACGACGTCGACGGCGCCTTGGTCGAGAGCGGCTACGACAACGTCGCCTACACGCTGGACGAAGGTGTCTACACCGTCGACGGTGCCACCATCGGATATCGGGAATGGGGCAGTGACGAGCCGGAGTGGACGCTCATGCTCGATGACGTCGAGTCGGTGGCGACGGAAGACGATCCCGGCCAGGATGTCGAGGTAGCCGGCGGAGAGGGCGAGATCTTCGTCAACGACAAGCACACCGTCTGGCGCTATGAGTAAGAGATCGCACGGGTAGGGCCGCTGCTGCGCGCCACCCGTGCGATCTCCAAGCCGCTCCGGGTGGTGTCCGACGGTGCTTGATGCACGTTGTGCGCCGCCATCTGGATACGATCGGTGTCGCCGTAGACCACCCGAACGATGCCAGGAGAAACCGTGTCCGAGATCAAGATCGCCGTACTCACCCCCGACGGGCGCGAGGAGCGGACGGTCACTACGGGCACGAAGGCGTGGGAGCTCTTCGCGGACAACCCCGACGTGATCGCGGCCAGGGTCGGCGAGGATCTCAAGGACCTCGCTTACGAGCTGGTCGACGGCGTCGAGGTCGAGGGCGTCCTGATCGACTCCGAGGACGGTCACAACATCCTGCGCCACTCGACCGCGCACGTGATGGCCCAGGCGGTCCAGGAGCTCTTCCCGGAGGCCAAGCTCGGGATCGGCCCGCCGGTGACCGACGGCTTCTACTACGACTTCGACGTCGAGACCCCGTTCGTGCCCGAGGACCTGGTCAAGATCGAGTCCCGGATGAAGAAGATCATCAAGGCCAACCAGAAGTTCTCCCGCCGGGTCACCACCGACGACGACGCCCGCGTCGAGCTGGCCGAGGAGCCCTACAAGCTCGAGCTGATCGGACTCAAGGGCTCGGCTGCCGATGCTGCCGAAGGCGCCAGCGCCGAGGTCGGCGGCGGCGAGCTGACCATCTACGACAACCTCGACCGCAACGGCGAGATCGCGTGGAAGGACCTGTGCCGCGGCCCGCACCTGCCGACCACCAAGCGGATCCCGGCCTTCAAGCTGATGCGGTCCGCCGCGGCGTACTGGCGCGGTGACGAGAAGAACAAGCAGCTCCAGCGCATCTACGGCACCGCCTGGGAGTCCAAGGAGGCGCTCGAGGCCCACCTGACCCGGATCGAGGAGGCCGAGCGCCGCGACCACCGCAAGCTCGGCCGCGAGCTCGACCTGTTCTCCTTCCCGGACGAGATCGGCTCCGGCCTCCCGGTCTTCCACCCCAAGGGCGGGATCATCAAGCGGGAGATGGAGGACTACGTACGCGCCAAGCACATCGAGCACGGCTTCGAGTACGTCGGCACCCCGCACATCGCGCGTGAGCAGCTCTTCCACACCTCGGGCCACCTGCCCTACTACGGCGACGGCATGTTCCCGGCGCTGGACGTGGACGGCCAGGACTACCGCCTCAAGGCGATGAACTGCCCGATGCACAACCTGATCTACCGCTCCCGCGGGCGCTCCTACCGCGAGCTGCCGCTGCGCCTGTTCGAATTCGGCTCCGTCTACCGAAACGAGAAGTCGGGCGTCATCCACGGGCTCACCCGCGTGCGTGGCTTCGCCCAGGACGACTCCCACTCCTACTGCACCAAGGAGCAGGCCCCGGCCGAGGTCAAGCACCTGCTCGACTTCATGCTCACCGTGCTCAAGGACTTCGGTCTCGACGACTTCTACCTGGAGATGTCGACCCGCGACGACGCCAACAAGGACAAGTTCGTCGGCAGCGACGAGGACTGGGCCGAGGCCACGAAGATCCTCGAGGACGTCGCGTCCGAGACTGGTCTCGACCTCGTGCCCGACCCGGGCGGCGCGGCGTTCTACGGCCCGAAGATCTCCGTCCAGGCCAAGGACGCGATCGGCCGGACCTGGCAGATGGGCACGGTGCAGTACGACTTCAACCAGCCCTCCGCCGACCGGTTCAACCTGGAGTACCAGGCCGCCGACGGCACCCGCCAGCAGCCGGTGATGATCCACTCGGCCAAGTTCGGCTCCATCGAGCGGTTCCTCGGCGTGCTCGTCGAGCACTACGCCGGCGCCATGCCGCCGTGGCTCGCCCCGGTCCAGGTGGAGATGATCCCGGTCGCGGATGCGTTCAACGACTACGTCTACGACATCGCCGGCAAGCTGAAGAAGGCAGGCGTACGCGTCGAGGTGGACGAGTCGAGCGACCGCTTCCAGAAGAAGATCCGCAACGCCCAGCTCCAGAAGATCCCGTTCATGCTGATCGCCGGTGGCGAGGACGTCGACAAGGGCGCGGTCAGCTTCCGTTACCGCGACGGCCGCCAAGAGAACGGCATCCCGGTCGACGAGGCCATCGCCCGGATCGTCGCCGCCGTGGAGTCGCACGAGCAAGTCTGACCACGTCGCGGTGTGCTGCCAGGAGTGCGCTCGAGCGCACTCCTGGCAGCACACCGCGACTGTTTTGAGGAGTAGCCCAGTGGCTCAAGAGCTGCAGGAGGCGCTGACCGAGGTGGACGCGTTGTTCGCCGGGCGTACCTGTGCCACTGACAACGTCTGTCTGCACTGCTACCCCGAGGCTTGGGCGGTGGAGCTGTCCCGGCCGGACACGTCACTGCATTCGCAGTTCCTGGAGTCAGTGACGTACAAGAATCCGTGGTCCGTAGAAGATCACGACGCACTCCTGCGTAGAATTCTTCCCCAACTGGCGCGAGGGATGGCGGCGGGAACGGTGCATGTCGCCTGGCCTGAACAGCACGCGCTGGCTCGTGGTGGATGGCGGTCGTGGCCCGAGCGCGAGTCCAGCGCCGTGCGCAGGTTCGTCGAAGCATGGTGGCACGACCTGATCGTCGTGAGCGAGCCCAATCACACCGTCGAGAAGGCCTTCGAGACGTACGTCGCCATCACGGCCGATCTCGCCGCAGCACTCGACTCGTGGCCGCGGGGCGACATCGCGACCGCGCACTTCGTAGCGCTCAGCAAGGACTGGCTGTGCGACCTTACCCACGGAAATGACCCGCTCGATGGGATCGACCAGATCGACGACGCCGGGGGTCAGCTCGAACGCTGGTACATGACCACCGGTGCTGAGAAGCTTCGCAATGCGGGCGAGTTGGAGCTCGCCGTGGACGCCGAGCGGCTCGCGCTGGACATCGACGAGAGGATGAAGCTCCTCTACGGAGCGAGCCCAGACGCGTAGACCTAGCAACGGCGACCATCCGAAACCGTGCGCAGGCCGCGACACGCCGAACTCCCGGCGCGTCGCACTCCCATTCATGGGTCGAAGCGGTCACCCGCTGCGCGGGCAGCGCCCACGATCGCCTCGCGACGACCACACCGTCTCCTCGGCGCTCGAAAGGACTGTGTTGGTTTCGACACGCTCGCTGGCGCTCGCGGCTCGACCAGCGGTGGGCCCTGGGCCTCATCTTTAAATGTGACGGCATGTCGCGCGTACTCTTGTTATCGGGACACGTGTCCGGGTAACGTGGGTCACGTAGTCAGTGGTTCAACGCAGAACTCAACGGTGCAAAGGAGCGATCGTCATGACCGCCGTTCAGGATGAGAAGTCCGTCGGATACGTCCGCCAGGGCAAGCAGGCCTACCTCGACACGCTCCGCACGCTGTCGGAGGCCTCGGTGGAGGTCCACTTCGACCCGTTCAAGGACATCGACTGGGACTCCGCCGAGCTGGAGGTGCGCCCGGACGACGAGCGCTGGATCCTCAACGACGCCGACGAGATCGGTGCCCACCCGTGGTACAAGGCGCTGTCCAAGGAGCGCCAGATCGAGATCGGGATGTACCGCTGGGCTCAGGTCGCCAAGGTGGGGCTGCAGTTCGAGCAGCTGCTCATCGGTGGCGTGATGAACCACCTGGTGTGGTCGGAGAACAACAACCCGGAGTTCCGCTACGCGACTCACGAGGTGACCGAGGAGACCCACCACACCCAGATGTTCCAGGAGTTCGTCAACCGGGTGAACCCCGACGTGGCGGGTGCGCCGACCTACTTCAAGGTCCTGGTGCCCTTCATGGCCTCGGCGGGCGCGTTCTTCCCGGAGGCGTTCTTCACTGGGATCCTCGCCGGCGAGGAGCCGATCGACCACCTGCAGAAGGGCGCGATGCGCTCCGGCGGCAGCCACCCCGCGGCCAACCGGATCATGCAGATCCACATCGCCGAGGAGGCCCGCCACATCGGCTTCGCCCACCAGTACCTCGAGCAGCACGTGCCCGAGCTCGGCCGGGTGAAGAAGACCCTGCTGGCCTACATCTTCCCGGTCATCATGCGACTGCTCTGCGACGTGATCATGGTCCCGAGCAAGCAGGCGCGCTACGACATGGGCATCCCGGACGCGGTCGCCCGCGAGATCTGGTGGAAGTCGGAGGAGTCCGAGAAGCTGCTGCGTGACCTCTTCGGTGACGTACGCCTCCTGGCCGACAACCTCGGCATCCGCAAGGGTCCGGCCAAGCTGCTGTGGAAGCTGACCGGCATCGACGGGCGCGCCTCGCGCTTCCGTGCCGAGCCGCGCGCGGCCTCCTACTGATCACATCCAAACGGCCTAGAACGGTAGTCACACGTGCCTCACGTCGTCACCCAGTCGTGCTGTGCAGACGCCTCCTGCGTGGTCGCCTGCCCGGTCAACTGCATCCACCCCGCCCCGGGCGAGCCCGGCTTCGGTGAGGCCGAGATGCTCTACGTCGACGCCAAGAGCTGTGTCGACTGCGGCGCCTGCGTCACGGCCTGCCCGGCCGACGCGATCGTGCCGCACACGACCCTGACCGCCGCGCAGGAGCCGTTCCTGGCCATCAACGCGGAGTACTTCGAGGTCTTCCCCCACAAGGACCGCACCCCGCTCGCCCTGGTCCACCCGCAGCGTCGGCTGACCCGCACCGGACCGTTCCGGGTCGCGGTCGTCGGCGCCGGGCCGGCGGGGATGTACGCAGCCGACGAGCTGCTCAAGCACCCCGAGATCAACGTCGACGTCTTCGACCGGCTGCCGACGCCGTACGGCCTGGTCCGGGCGGGCGTCGCGCCTGACCACCAGAACACCAAGCAGGTCGAGAAGCTCTTCGCGCAGGTCGAGTCGCAGCCGGGATTCCGTTACTTCCTGGGTGTCGAGGTCGGCAAGGACGTCTCCCACGCTGAGCTGACCGCCCGCTATCACGCGGTGGTCTACACCGTCGGCGCGGCGAGCGACCGGGCGCTCGGGATCGAGGGCGACGACCTGCCCGGCTCGCTCAGCGCGACCGACTTCGTGGGCTGGTACAACGGCCATCCGGACAAGCAGGACCTGCCCGTCCACCTCGACGCGGAGTCCATCGGATCGGGGCGGGTCGTCCTGGTCGGCAACGGCAACGTGGCGCTCGACTGTGCCCGGATCCTGGCCGAGGATCCCGAGCGGCTGGCCAGCACGGACGTCGCCGACGGATCGTTGGCGGTGCTGCGCGAGAGTGCGGTGCGGGAGGTGGTCGTCCTCGGGCGCAGGGGGCCTGGGGAGGCGGCCTTCACCGTGCCGGAGCTGGTCGGGCTGATGGGCCACGCCGGCGTCAACGTCGCGGTCGACACCGGCGACCTTCCGCTCGAGGAGGCGCTCGCCGGAGGCGAGACGACCACCCGGTTGCTGCGCGAGATCTCGGGCCGCGAGGTGCGTCCGGAGCTGCGTACGGTCGTGCTTCGGTTCCTCAGCTCGCCGGTGCGCGTGCTCGGCACCGAGCGGGTCACCGGGGTCGAGGTCGGCCGCAACCGCCTCGAGCGCGACGAGAACGGTGTCGTCCGCGCGGTCCCCACCGGCGAGACCGAGGTCCTCGAGACCGGGATGCTGCTGCGCGCGGTCGGCTACAAGGGCCTGCCCGTGGCTGATCTTCCCTATGACGCCGCGACCGGGACCGTCCCCAACGAGCGCGGCCGGGTGCTCCCGGGCGTCTATGTGGCCGGCTGGGTCAAGCGCGGCCCGAACGGCTTCATCGGCACCAACAAGTCCGACGCCGAGGAGACGGTCGATCAGCTCCTCGACGACCTCGACGCGGACCGGATCCCCGCCCCGGTCGGTGACGCCGGGGAGATCACTGCGGTCGTACGCGGCCGGCAGCCCGGCATGGTCGACCTGGCCGGCTGGCAGGCGATCGACCGTGAGGAGAAGCGGCGCGGCGCCGAGGCGGGTCGCCCGCGGGTGAAGATCACCGACGTCGAGGAGATGCGGGGCATCGCCGCGAAGTCGCGGAAACCCCGATACTCTCTTCGACGTCGCAAGGAGCGCTGAGTCGCTCTCGACGCCGACGCGAAACATGCAGCACGGGAGCAGGGGGGTGGCGCGGATGGTCGGGGAGAAGCGCGACGGTCGGCAGGACCGGTGGAGCAAGCACAACGAGCAGCGCCGTCAGCAGATCATCGATGCCGCCATCGCGGTGATCGAGGCCGGTGAGCCCGGCGCCGACGTGCAGGTGCAGCAGATCGCGGTGCGCGCCGGTCTGTCGCGCACTGTCATCTACCGCCACTTCGAGGACCGAGCCGACCTCGACCGCGCCGTGCAGCAGGCGATCCTCGACGGGCTCTGGTCCGACCTGTTGCCCGGGATCACGCTCGACGGCACCGTGCCGCAGATCATCGAGCGGGTCATCGGCACCTACGTCCGGTGGGCCAGGGCCCATCCTGCGCTCCACCTCGCGGCCGACCATGACATCGACGGTGGCGACGACGGTCCGCTGCAGCAGGGCATGGAGCAGCTCGCCGGCCGGATCTCGGCGATCGTCGGCACCGCCGTCATCGCCCTCGGGGGCAAACCCACCGAGGAGGAGGCCGAGGCCCTCGACCCGCTGATCTACGGCCTGGTCGGCGCGGTTTTCGGTGCCGTACGCCGGTGGCTGACCCGCACCGGCGAACGTCTGCCCGCCGAGACCCTGGAGCGGCTCACCGCCCAGTCGATCTGGTTCGTCATCGACGGCCATGCCCGCGGTTTCGGGATCGAGCTCGACCCCGACCTTCCTCTCGAGGAGCTGCTCTCCCAGGAGACGTTGGCCATCTGAGCCCGACTCACCGGTGGGACCGATCAGTCCAGATCGCGAGTCAGCTTCTCGACATCCTCTTCGTCGATCTCCCGATTGCGGGCCGCACGGGCGATGAAGAACAGAATCGTTCCGAGGATGATGTAGCCGCCGCTGATCATCCACGTCACCGCGCTCTGCTGGGTCAGCAACGCCACGCTGGCGATGAGTGCCAGGATCGAGACGATCCTCGGTGCCGTGAAGTGGTCGTGTGCGACGACGTCCTTCTTGAGCACCAGCGCCGAGATGTTCGCCGAGATGAACACCAGCACGAGCAGCAGCACGGTGGTGTCGGCCAGGGTGCCGACGTCGCCGATGAAGCTCATGGCCATGGTGGCTGCTCCGACCACGAGGATCGCCACCCATGGGGTCCGCCGTGTCGGTGCCACCTGGCCGAACATCCGCGGCAGCAGGTTCGCCTCCGCCAGTCCGTAGGTGGCGCGACTCGCCATCACCATGAACAGCAGCGCGCCGTTGCCGATCGCGATCAGGGCGATGAGCGAGAACAGCCAGGACGGGAAACCGAAGCCGGAGGCGGTGATCACCTCGAGGAGCGGAGCCTCGGAGCTGGCCAGCTGCTCGGTGGGCACGACGATGGACGCGCCGATGGCGATCGCCAGATAGACGACACCGGCGGTGAGGATGGCGCCGAACAACGCTCGGGGGTAGGCGCGGCTGGGGTGCTTGACCTCTTCGGCCATGTTGGCTGCGGCCTCGAACCCGAGGAACGAGAAGAACGCTGTGACGGTCGCCGCGAAGGCACCCTGCAGCGGTGTGACGCCGTCGGCGAAGGTGGTCAGCCGAGACACGTCTCCGTCGCCGTTGCCGAAGACCATGGCGGCCACCACGATGATGATGATCAGGCCGGTCATCTCGATCAGCGTCGCGCCGACGTTGGCCATCATCGACTCGCGCACGCCGCGGAGGTTGATCACCACCAGCAGCCCGATGAAGACAAGCGTGACCGGCCCCTGCGGGAGGTCGACCAGGTCTTGGAGGTAGTCACCCGCGAAGGCGTTGGCCAGCGCTGCGGACGTGGTGATTCCCGAGGACAACATCAAGAAGCCGATCAGGAACGTGACGTAGTCCTTGTTGAACGCCCGCTCCGCATACCTCGCCGCGCCGCCGGCGTGTGGGTACTTCGTGATCAGCTCCGCGTAGGTGCCGGCCGTCAGGAGCGCCAGGATCAGCGCCAGGATCAACGGCAACCAGATGGCGCCGCCGACATCTTGGGCCATGCTGCCGACCAGGGTGTAGATCCCCGCACCGAGGGTGTCGCCCACGATGAAGAAGAACAACAGCCAGGTCGTGATGCCGCGCGTGAGCTTGGTCTTCGGTTCGTCGGAATCCTTGAATGTCTCCCCCATCTCTGCACAGTGCCACACGGACGGCGTCGGAAAGCGTGGCCGGAGGAGACAACGAGGTTAAAGAAATTGTTGGTCCGGGTCGTGCGAACCGCTGGCCCGTCGTACGACAGCGGATAACCTGGCGGGGTATCGCTCCAGCCGCGCAGCCCAGGAGAAGACATGTCGTACCAGCACCGAATCTCGATCGCCGTCACCGCGGGCCTGGCGGCCACCGCCGCGTTCGCCGTCCCGCTGAGCCCAGCCACAGCGGCCCCGGGCAGCGGCTCCTCCGAGGGCACCGCCAGCGTCTTCATGGTCAACCCGATCCAGTCCAGCAACGACCAGAGTCTGACCGACCAGAAGGACGCCGCGAGCGCCGTCCCGGCCAGCGCCTACGCCCAGGTGCCGCTGACCCACCTGGACGGCTCGGGCTACCTGCGCGGCGACTACGCCGTCGTCGAGTCGAGCACCGGCACCCCGGCGTACTCCTCGACCAACAGCTACTCCTACAACCGCCACCAGGACCAGTTCGAGCAGGTCATGGGCTACTTCTGGGTCACCCGCGCGCAGACTTACCTGCACACGCTCGGCTTCGGCGAGACGCTCCCGGGCGTCCTGAACGAGCCGTTCTCGGTCAAGATCAACCAGTACGGCGGCGACAACTCCTACCAGACCGACAAGCCCTTCCGGATCCGGCTGGGCAAGGGCGGGGTCGACGACGCCGAGGACGCCGAGGTGATCGTCCACGAGTACGGCCACGCCGTCCACGCCGACCAGGTGCCCGGCTACGGCGGCAGCCTCGACGCCGGCGCGATCGGGGAGTCGTTCGGCGACTACCTCGCCGTGACCGTCGGGCTCGACGCCGCCTCGGAGTTCGGCTGGCCGGTCGCCGCCAACCCGGCCTGCCCGATGGACTGGGACTCGGCCTCCTACACCGCCGCACCGCACTGCATCCGCAGCTTCGACCTCGACCTGACCCTCGAGGACCGCCGCAACCAGGTGCACTACGACGGCCAGATCTGGAGCCAGGCGCTGTGGGAGATCCGCGAGGGCTACGAAGCGCTCGGTCTCTCCACCCGCGACTGGGACACCACGCTGATCTACTCCCAGTTCTCCTACGCCCCGGACACCAGCTTCCAGGCCGCGGCCGCTGAGACGTACGCCGCAGCGGCTGCTCGCGACGGCCAGGCGGCCGCCGATCTGGTCCGTGACCGGTTCGCTGCCCGGGGGATCACCTTCTGATCCTCACGCCGATCCGCTACGCCTCGCGCAGGTAGGCGAGGACGGCGGAGACGCGTCGGTCGGTGGTGGGGTCGAGCCGGAGCTTGGCGAAGATGTTGCCGACGTGCTTGCGCACGGCGGCCTCGGAGACGAACAGCGCGGCGGCGATGCTGCCGTTGGTGCGCCCCTCGGCCATCAGGGCCAGGACCTCACGCTCGCGCTCGGAGAGCACGTCGAGCGGACCGTCGGGCTGGTGCCGGCTGAGGAGGCCGCGTACGACCTGGGGGTCGACGACGGTCTCCCCGCCGGCCACCCGGTCCAGGCTGTCGAGGAAGTCCCGGACGTGGCCGACCCGGTCCTTGAGCAGGTAGCCGATGCCGCCGCCACCGGTGGTGTCCAGGAGCTCGGCGAGGTAGGCGTCGGCGACGTACGCCGAGAGCACCAGGACGGCCAGGTCGCGGTGCCGCCGGCGGAGCTCGGCGGCGGCCCGCAGCCCCTCGTCGGTGTGGGTCGGCGGCATCCGGATGTCGGTGATGACCACGTCGGGGCGGGTGTGGTCGGTGAACGCGAGCAGGGCTTCCGCGTCGCCGACCGCGGCGATGACCTCGTGGCCGGCTCGCTCGAGGATGGCGAGGAGGCCTTCGCGCAGCAGCGCGGCGTCCTCGGCCAGGACGATCCTCAGGCCGATCCTCAGGGGAGCACGGTCGGGCACGTCATCCTCACTTCCGTCGGTCCGCCCGGTGGGCTGGTGACCTCCAGGGTGCCGTCCAGGGCAGCCAGCCGGGTGGCCAGACCGGCCAGCCCGCCGCCGGGACGTACGGCGGCGCCGCCGGCCCCATCATCGCGTACGCCGACCACGAGCCGGTCACCGACGACCTGCCCCTGGACGCGGGCCGAGTGGGCGCCGGCATGGCGGATCGTGTTGGTGAGCGCCTCGGCGACGACGAAGTACGCCGCGGCCTCGACCGGCGCCGGCAGCCGGTCGTCCACCCGCAGGTCGACCGAGACCGGCAGCCCGGCGGCGTCGGCGAGCTCGCGGACCGCAGCGGTGAGGCCGTGGTCGACCAGCACCCGAGGATGGATCCCGCGGACGGTGGCGCGAAGCTCGGCCAGCGCCGTCTCGGCCTGGGCGTGGGCCTGCCGGACGAGGTCGAGCCCGGCGCCCTCGGGCACCTCGAGCTCGGCCAGGCCGAGCGTCATGGTCAGCGCGACCAGGCGCTGCTGCGCGCCGTCGTGGAGGTCGCGCTCGATCCTGCTGCGTTCGGTCTCGAAGGCGTCGACGAGGTCGACACGGGACCGGCGCAGGTCGGCGACGGCCGCGGCCAGCCGGGCGTGGGCCGGTTCGAGCAGGAGCCGCGCCAGGCTCGCCTGGGCGGCGGCGAGGAGGGTGGCGGCGTACAGGCCGGCGATCAGCAGCACCAGCCCGGGGACCACTGCGATCCAGGCCTCCGCCGGCGTGGTGAGCTGCCAGGGGCCGAACGCGACGGGACCGCCGAGCCGGACCAGGAGCGGGGCGAGCACGAGCACCCCCGGGATGGTGATGATCAGGTTGAGCGCGACGGCGTCGACCAGCCACAGCACCGTGGCGACCAGCACCGTGTAGCCGACCTCGGGCCCGGAGATCCGCAGTCGGCGCAGTGCCCGGAGCCGGTCGCCCCAGGCGATCGGCTGCGGCGGCTCGGCCGGGCCGGGACGGGCCTCGGGGAGGATCAGCCGGAGGCGTAGCCGCTCCACGTCGGCGACGAGCGCCGCCAGCAGCGGGATCCCGGCGAGGACCAGCACGCCGACCAGGAGGATCAGGGTGAGCAGTCCGACGCCGACCAGGAGGAACAGAGCGACGGCGACGACGAGACCGACCAGAGCACCGGAGGCCAGGTAGGCCAGGGCGCGCCAGGGCCAGCTGGAGGCGAGCAGGCGCCAGGGCGAGGAGCGCAGCGCGGCCCAGACGTCGGGTGGTGGTCTCATGACTCTCGAGCCTAGGCACTCAGCACCCCAGGGCGGGTAGCGCACGCGCTACCTCGTCGTGGCGGCCGCGCCCGTGTGCGCGCCGCGTACGAGGCGTTTGCTGGAAACCATGACCGCCACCTTCCCGGCCGCTGTCCATGCGCCCCGGCCGCCCGGCCCGCCCGCCGTCGTGCTCGACGACGTCACCCGCACCTACCGGTCCGGCTCCGGCACGGTCCACGCCCTGCGAGGCGTGAGCCATGCCTTCGCCGCCGGGACGTTCACCGCGATCATGGGGCCGTCGGGATCGGGCAAGTCCACCCTGATGCAGATCGCCGCCGGCCTCGACCGGCCGACCCGGGGTAGCGTCCAGGTCGCCGGTACCGGCCTGGCCGGCTTGAACCGGACGACCCTGACGAGGCTGCGCCGACAGATGATGGGCTTCGTCTTCCAGCAGTACAACCTGCTCGACGCCCTCACGGCGTATGACAACGTCGCCCTTCCCGCCCGTCTCGCCGGAAGGCGCCCGAACCGGGCCGAGGTGATCGGGGCTCTCGAGCAGGTCGGTCTGCACGGGCTCGCCCGGAGGCGGCCGCCGGAGCTCTCCGGCGGCCAGCAGCAGCGCGTCGCCATCGCGCGTGCGCTGCACGCCCGGCCCGCGGTGCTCTTCGCCGACGAGCCCACCGGTGCGCTGGACCGCCACGCCGGACGTGACGTGCTCGAGCTGCTGCGGAACCTCGTCGACGCGCCGGTCACTCACGGGCCGGCGCAGACGGTCGTGATGGTCACCCACGACCCGCTCGCCGCCTCGTACGCCGACAGCGTGCTGTTCCTCGCCGACGGCCAGGTCGTCGGGCAGATGGAGCGCAGCGACGCCGCCCGGATCGCCGCCCGCATGGCCGAGCTGGAGCCCGTGCGATGAGCGTCGTCTCGCTGGCCGCGCACAGCCTGAAGACCCTGCGCCAGTCGTGGCCCCCGTACGCCGGGGCAGCCGTCGCCCTCGCCGGCGGCATCGCCCTGATCACCCTCGCCACCAACATGCTGGGAGCGCTCGGCACGGCCACCGAGGGGCTCGACCCGCAGACCCGGACGCAGATCGACGACCTCGGGTCGCTGTTCGGGATCATGGCCGGCATCTCGCTCTTCCTGGCGCTCTTCGTGGTCTCCTCGACCTTCGGTTTCGTGGTGGCCACCCGGCGCCGAGAGCTCGGCCTGCTCCGCCTGCTCGGCGCCACCCCGTGCCAGGTGCGGACCCTGCTGCTCGGAGAGGCGCTCGCCGTCGCGGCGGTCGGCACCGTCGCGGGCTGCCTGCTCGGCACCGCCGTCACGGTGCCGGTACTGCACGTCCTGCACCAGGCAGGGGTCACGCCGGTCCTGCTCGCGATGCCGAGCCAGAGCATCGGGTGGGCGATCGCCGCCTCCTGCGGTGTCGGGGTCGCGCTGGTCGGGGCCTGGCGCGCGGGCGCCCGGGCGGGACGTACGCAGCCGGTCGAAGCGCTCCGCGACGCGGTCCTCGAGCGCCGACGGCCCACCGTGATCCAGGCGGTGGTCACTCTCACCGCGGCCGCCGCGCTGGTCGCGACCGCCGTGTTCGCCTCCGGGATGCCGCTGCTGTTCGCCCTGCTCGTGGGCATGTTCCTGCCGATCGTCGCGGTGATCGGGGCCAACGCGGTGGGCGGCCTGCTCTACACCGAGCTCGCCGCCCTCGCTGGTGCCGCGGTGGCGGGACGGGACCCGTCGGCGCACCTGGCCCGCGACCTCGCCCGCACCAGCAGCCGGATGACCGCCGCGGTGGCGGCGCCGGTGGTGGCCATCATGGCGGTGGCCGGCTCGATGGTGCTCGCGGTCGGTGCGACGGCCGACTGGAGCGAGGGCGCCGACCGGGCCGCGCTCAGGTCGGAGCTGGTCGTCGAGCAGGCAGAGCGCCCGGAGCGGATCCAGGATGTGCCCGGGGTGGGCGTGAGCGACGTACGGCGCACGGCTCAGGTCGGGTTCGGGGGCGGTCCCGAGGACGTCGAAGTCGTCGACGTCTCGAGCGCGGCCGCCACGCGGAGCCTGCAGGCGACCCGGGGGAGTCTCGACGACCTGCACGGCCGGGCGATGGCGGTCACCGCCTCCTACGTCACCGACCTCGGCGGCCGGGTCGGCCAGACCCGACGGATGCGCATCGACGGCCGGCTCGTCAAGGTGCGCCTGGTCGCGGTCGTCCCTGACGCCCCGAACCTGTGGAGCGACATCATCGTGCCCGACGACCTGCCACGCATCGACCGGGTCGCCCGCGACACCGGAACGGTCTTCGTACGCACCGACGCCGGCGCGGATGTCGTGGAGACCGCACGGTCGATCCGGGAGACCGGCGCCGAGGTGAGCACCGGCGAGGAGTGGGTCGGCACGGTATCGGCCGAGGCGCGCGAGATGAACACCGTCGTTCTCTGGGTGATGCTCGGCCCGGCCGGGGTCTACGCCGCGATCGCGGCCATCAACGCCGTCCTGATCGGGGCGAGCCAGCGCCGCCGCCAGACCGCCACCGCCCGGCTCCTCGGTGCCACCCCGGCACAGGTGCGCCGGACCGCGCTCTGGGAGACGGTGTTCACCGGCGCCGGCGCGCTGCTCGTCGGGGGCTCGATCACCGCCTTCACCGGATGGCTGATGCGGGAGGCGGTCGTACGCGACGTGCCCGGCGCACCGTTGACGTTCCCCTGGCAGGCCCTCTCCGGGATCACGGCGGCCTGCCTGCTCGTGCTGATCGCCGCAGCGGTCGCTGGGGCGTACGCGCTGCGGGAGGGGGAAGTGCCGACCTGAGCCTGTTCGGGGGTTAAGTAGTGTTTGCCGCGTGACAGACATGGACGGCGTACTCACCCAAGACGGGATCGGCGAGGGCGACGGGCTGGAGCGACTGTGGACGCCCTACCGGATGGCCTACATCCGCGGTGAGAACAAGCCCAGCGACCCCTCGTCGACGAGCTGCCCGTTCTGCCGGGTGCCGACGCTCGATGACGCCGAGGGCCTGGTCGTCCACCGCGGCGAGACCTGCTTCGTGGTGCTCAACCTCTACCCGTACGCCCCGGGCCACATGATGGTCTGCCCCTACCGTCACATCGCCGGCTACGTCGAGACCACCGACGAGGAGGCCGCCGAGATGGCGATCCTGACCAAGCAGGCGGTCCGGACCCTCGCCGGCGTCTCGCAGGCCGAGGGCTTCAACATCGGCATGAACCAGGGCACCGCCGGCGGCGCCGGGATCGCCGCTCACCTGCACCAGCACATCGTGCCGCGCTGGGTCGGCGACCAGAACTTCATGCCGATCATCGGCCGCACCAAGACCCTGCCTCAACTGCTGACCGACACCCGTGACCTGCTGGCGAAGGCGTGGGCGTAGCCGGTGCTCGCCGAGAGCACCCGAGAGGAAACCCAACCCATGTCAGACATCTGCATCTCCACCGACCAGGCCCCTGCCCCCGCGCACACCTTCTCCCAAGGCGTCGTCCGCGGCGGCCTGATCCAGGTCTCCGGCCAGGGCCCCGTCGACCCCGCCACCAACGAATACCTGTTCCCTGGCGACGTCAAGGCGCAGACCGTACGCACGCTGCAGAACGTCGAGGCGATCCTGGCCGCCGGCGGCGCCGGCTTCGAGGACGTCCTGATGCTCCGCGTCTACCTGACGACCCGGGACGACTTCGCGGCGATGAACGAGGCCTACGGTGAGTTCATCGGCTCGCGGGTCGCCGAGGGCGGCATCCTCCCGTGCCGTACGACCGTGATGACCGGGCTGCCGCGCGAGGAGATGCTCGTCGAGATCGACGCGCTCGCCGTCGCCCGCTAACCGACGATGCGGGCCAGCTCCTTGCCGAGGTAGGGCGCCAGCGTGCGGGCGTACCGCGCGGTGATGTGGTTGCCGTCGCGGTAGACGATGACGTTGCCGATCACCGCCGGGCAGGCCTCGTCCCCGCAGAACAGGTGGGTCAGGTCGACCAGGTGTGCGTTCGGGTCATGGGCGACCGCGTCGCGGTGCGGGTCCTGGACGAGCACGTCGGTGCGCGGGCGTCCGCACGCCTCGCCTGCCGTCTCCGGGGAGTGCTGCTGGATGCAGCCCAGAGTGGTGCGTAGATAGGCGGCGCTGTCGGGCTCGAACATCGGGTTGTCGACGAGCGCGATCACCGGGACGTCGGTCGAGGGCCGGTGGCTCCAGGCCTCGACCAGGCCGTTGACGGTGGACTCGTACGGTGTCTCGCCGGTCCGCGGCTGGGTGTGCTTGCGGGCGGAGTGGGTGACGATGATCGCGTCGAGATCCTTCTGCTCGGGTGCGCGCAGGTAGTCCTCGAGCTGCCGGTTCCACTCCGCGCAGGCGGGGCGGTTGTCGGCGATGCTGCCACCGAGCGGCCGGGCGTTCCAGTGGCAGGCGGCTCGGGAGGCGACGTCGATGCGCCAGTTGCGTTGGCCGCCGATCAGGTCGAGCGCGCCGACCGGGGCGACCGCGTGGGAGTCGCCGACCATCAGCAGCCGCTTCTCGTAGCCCTCGACCGCGCCGTTCGGGCACGCGCTGAACCGCACCGGCCGCTCCTCGAAGGACCAGCACTCTGCCCGGTTGTCGTCGTCGGCGCCGATGGCGGCGACCGCCGGGATCAGCTCGCCGCGCAGGTCGGGGTTGCCGCACGACCCGCCGGCGGCGCTCGCCGCCAGTGCGGCTGCCCCGAGGCACTCGGTCGTATACGGGTCGGCGGTGGCGAGCCGGGCCGCAGCCGCGACCGCTCTGTCCTCGGAGTGGTCGATCGCGGCCAGGCCGCTCGCGCCGACGCCGACGGCGACGACGAGGGCCGCCGAGGTGGCGACCAGAGCCCGCGGGCCGCCAGGCCGGATGACGTACGTCTGCACCTGTCGGGTCACCAGCCGGTTGGTCGCCCAGGCGAGCAGGATCGAGACGACCAGCACGCCAGCTGCGGAGACGAGCGTGAGCCGCTCGGCGCCGGAGTAGTAGAGCCAGGCGATCAGCAACGGCCAGTGCCACAGGTAGAGCTCGTAGGAGATGTCGGCCACGAACCGCAGCGGACGGGTCTCCAGAAGGCGGCGCGGCCCGCGCGGCGACGGTGTCGAGCCGACCATCACCAGCAGCGCCCCGGCGACCGGCCACAGGGCCAGCGGTCCCGGGAAGCGGTCCGCGCCGTCCATCACGAAACCGCAGGTCAGGACCAGGGCGATGCCGGTCCAGGCGACGTACGGCTTGATCCTCTCGGGCAGGCTCAGGCGGCGTAGGGCGAGCGCGGCCAGGGCGCCGGCGGCGATCTCCCAGAAGCGGGTGAGCGAGTTGAAGTACGCCGCCGCCTGGTCGGTCCCGGAGACCTTGATCGCGTAGGCGAAGGAGGCCGCGAACGCGGCCGCGGTCAGGACGAACAGCACCCGAGCGAGGGACAGCCGGTCGCGCAGCAGGCCCCTGGCCACCGCGCGGAGAACTAGGGCGAGGCCGACGATCACCAGCGGCCACAGCAGGAAGAACTGCCCCTGCACCGCGAGCGACCAGAAGTGCTGCACGGGAGTCGAAGACGGTCCCGCGGCGCCGTAGGAGAGCTGGCTGGCGATGAGCTCCCAGTTGAGCGTATAGGTGGCGGCCGCGATGATCTCGCGGGTCGTCTGAGTCCACAGCGTCTGCGGGATGAAAGCGACCATCAGCGCGGCCGTCGCGGCCAGCACGATCAGGGCGGGCGCGGCGAGGCGCGCGAACGTACGCCCGTAGTGCTCGCCCAGCCTCACCCGGCCTCGCTCGGCCTTGCCGACCAGCGACCGGGTGGCGAGGAAGCCGGAGATCACCAGGAAGACATCGATCCCGCCGGAGACCCGGCCGTTGCCGAAGAGGTGGAAGGCGACCACGAGCGCCAGTGCGACGCCCCGCAGGCCGTGGATCTCGCTGATGTGGCCGGAGCGGACCTGCCCAGATTTGGGGCTGTTGAGGTCGCTGTCGTCGCGGCTGGTTCGGGGCGTGCGGAAATCCGAGATGGCGGTCACGTGATCGCTGTTCTAGTGGACGTCGGTGGGCGTGAGACGCCGCACCGTAACGAGCACTGGTGACCAGTTCGCGTACGGCTGTTGTCGAACTGCCATCGAGATCTCCTCAGAACCGCTTCACGCCACCGCCGAAGCAGATAGGTTGCACCCCGACGTGACTTAGATCACACCCAGGACTGAGGAGTTCGACGATGAACACGCACAAGATCGGCCGCCTGATCGCGGTCGCAGCGGTGGCGACCCTGTCGACCGCATCGCTCGTGGCATGTGGAGGCTCGGATGACGGTGGCGACTCGGGAGACTCGGGCGGCACCGACGTCGGAGTGATCCTCCCCGACGCGACCACGTCTCCCCGATGGGAGTCCCAGGACCGGCCGAACCTCGAGAAGGCGTTCGCCGACGCCGGCCTCGAGGCCACGATCCAGAACGCCCAGGGCGACACCGCAAAGTTCGGTCAGCTATGCGACAGCATGATCAACGAGAACGTCAAGGTCATCATCATCACCAACCTCGACTCCGAGTCGGGCGCGTCCTGCCTGAAGAAGGCCGCCGACGCGGGTGTGACGAGCATCGACTACGACCGGCTGACGCTCAACGGCGGCGCCTCCTACTACGTCTCCTTCGACAACGTGAAGGTCGGCGAGCTGATGGGCACGGGCCTCGACGAGTGCATCACCGCCGCCGGCAAGAAGGGCGGCAACATCGTCTACGTCAACGGCGCGGCCACCGACAACAACGCGGCCCTGTTCAAGTCGGGCTACGAGAAGGCGCTCGAGGCGAAGATCGCCGACGGCACCTACAAGCTCGTCGGTGACCAGTCGGGGGAGTGGGACGCCACCAAGGCCGGGAAGGTCTTCGACCAGATGTACACCGCCAACAACGGAAAGATCGACGGCGTGGTCTCGGCCAACGACACCATGGCCGGCGGCATCGTCGCCCGGCTGAAGGCCAACAACGCGCAGGGCAAGATCCCGGTGACCGGCCAGGACGCCTCGGTCGAGGGTCTGCAGAACATCCTGCAGGGCTTCCAGTGCGGCACCGTCTACAAGAACACCGCGCTCGAGGCCAAGGCCGCCGCGGACCTGGCGATCGCGCTGATCGAGGGTGACAAGGATGCCGCCGAGGCGCTGGCCACCGGCACCGTCGAGGACACCGAGGCCGGCAAGGACGTGCCGTCGGTGCTCGCCGAGCCCGTCTGGGTCACCAAGGAGACCGTCGGTACGGTCATCGAGGACGGTCAGGCCGACGCCGCCGAGGTGTGCGCCGGGGCGATCGCCGACCTGTGCACCGAGAACGGCGTGCCTCAGTGAGTCCGCTGCTGGAGCTGCACGGCGTCGAGAAGTCCTTCGGCGCCGTGCAGGTCCTGCGCGGAGTGGACCTCTCGGTCCAGGCGGGCCGGGTCACCGCGCTCGTCGGCGACAACGGTGCCGGCAAGAGCACCCTGGTCAAGGGGATGGCGGGGATCCATCTCTTCGACGCCGGTGACTACCTCTTCGAGGGAGAGCCGGTGAAGGTGACCAACCCCAAGGACGCCGCCGCGCTCGGCATCGAGGTCGTCTACCAGGACCTCGCGCTGTGCGACAACCTCGACGTCGTCCACAACATGTTCCTCGGCCGGGAGATGAAACGGCTGCGGCTGGTCGACGAAGACACCATGGAGCAGCGCGCTCGCGAGACGCTCGACGGCCTCTCGGTGCGTACGCTGAAATCGGTGCGTACGCCGGTGGCCTCCCTCTCCGGCGGTCAGCGCCAGACCGTGGCGATCGCCCGCGCCGTGCTGTGGAACTCAAAGCTCGTCATCCTCGACGAGCCGACCGCGGCTCTCGGCGTGGCGCAGACCGAGCAGGTGCTCCGCCTGGTTCGGCGCCTGGCTGACCGGGGCCTCGGCGTCCTGCTGATCAGCCACAACCTCAACGACGTCTTCGAGGTCGCCGACGACATCGCCGTCCTGTATCTGGGCGGCATGGTCGGGCAGATCGACGCCGCCTCCACGACGCGTGAGCGGGTCGTGCAGGCGATCACCACCGGCGTCGTTCCTGAAGGAGGTGCGGCATGAGTATCGATACAGATGACCCCACGGTCGCCGCTGCGCCGGATCCGGAGCCCGACAACTCGCTGGGCGGGATCTTCCGGGCCTACCTGGCCAAGCTCAGGGGTGGTGAGGTCGGCTCGCTGCCGGCGGTGCTGGGTCTGATCGCGCTGGTCGTGGTCTTCTCGTCGCTGCGTCCCGAGCAGTTCACCAACTCGTTCAACTTCGCCAACCTGATCGGCCAGTCGGCGGGGGTGACCGTGCTCGCGATGGGCCTGGTCTTCGTGCTGCTGCTGGGCGAGATCGACCTGTCGGCGGGATTCGCCGGTGGCACGTGCGCCGGGGTGCTCGGCGTGTTCCTGACCCGGCAGGAGTGGCCGCTGATCCCGGCGCTGCTGGCGGCGCTGCTCACCGGCGCGCTGATCGGTCTGCTCATCGGTCTGCTGGTGGCCAGGCTGGGGATCCCGTCGTTCGTGGTCACGCTGGCCGCGTTCCTCGGGCTGCAGGGTGTGCTCCTGACGATGATCGGTGAGGGCGGGACGATTCCCATCCGCAACGACTTCATCAACGGCCTCAACAACGCCAACCTGCCGGTCTGGCTCGGCTGGGCGCTCGGCCTCTTGTGCATCGTGGGCTATGCGGCCTCGACGTACATCACCGATGCGCGCCGTCGCGCCAAGAATCTCACCGTGCAGCCTTTACTGCTGTGGGCGCTGAAGACCGGGCTGCTGACGGTCGTGGTGGTGGCTGTGGTCGGCTACCTCTCCGTCGAGCGCAGCCGCAACCCGGCGCTGACCTCGCTCAAAGGGGTGCCGGTCTCGCTGGTGGTGATCGTCGGCCTGCTGATCCTGCTCACCTTCACGCTGACCCGCACCGCCTGGGGCCGGCACGTCTACGCGGTCGGCGGCAACGCCGAGGCGGCGAGGAGGGCCGGGATCAACGTGTTCCGGGTGCGCCTGTCGTGCTTCATCCTCTGCTCCACCATGGCGGCGGTGGCCGGCATCATGATCGCCAGCCGAACCAACTCGGTGAACCCGAACACCGGCGGCGAGACGACCCTGTTGTACGCCGTGGGCGCCGCCGTCATCGGCGGCACCTCGCTCTTCGGCGGCAAGGGCCGGGTCATCGACGCCGTCATCGGTGGCACCGTCGTGGCCGTCATCGACAACGGGATGGGTCTGCTCGACCAGCCCCAGGGCACCGTCTGGATGGTCACGGGCCTGGTCCTCCTGGTCGCGGCCAGCGTCGACGCCCTCTCCCGGAGGAGAGCGTCGGCGACAGGGCACGTGTAGCCCTTATATCGCCGAGTCGGCTCGTTCTGACCGAAAAACACGCCGAGTCGGCTCGTCATGACGAGCCGACTCGGCGATTTGATGTCAGGACGCGCCGACTCGACTGGGACGCTTGTCAGGACGAGCCGACTCGGCGAGGGCGACTCCGCGCCGCCGGCGCAGTCCGAGGATGCGTGCGACGATCGTAGCCAGGTTCGCCGCGGCGGCGAGACCGGCCCAGATCATCAGCGCGGGCGAGTAGTAGACGAGCTGGAGCAGGCTGATGTCGCGGCCTCCTCCGACGACCTGCCCGACCAGGCTCGGCAGCGCGAGCAGGAGAAGCGTGGGCACCAGTCGCGGCACCAGCCGAGCCGTCAGCTCCCACCACCGTCGGTCGCCGAACCTGTCGATCCAAACCCTGGTCCGGACGAGCCGGCGCAGGCCGAGGCCGAGGCTGAGCAGGGTGAGCGCGGCGAGCACGAGATCGGTCCACAGCCGGATCGGCGGCATCGGGTCGGTGGTCTCGCCGTCGGCGATGGCCGCGACCCGCGTCGCCAGCTCGCCGGTGCCCTCGTTGCCCAGCCCGAGCCCGCTGTTGCCGATGACGACGATCCCGTGCCCGGAGCTCGTGAGGAGTATGTCAGCCGTGTAGGTGAACCAGATGCCGTTGTGGCCGACCTCTTTGCCGTCCTCGGTGCGGTCGACCTCCCAGCCGAGCGCGTAGTCCGCACCCTTCCGCGGCGTCTGCACCTGCGCGACGGTCCCCGCGGGAAGCACCCGGGTCCCGTTCGGGGCGACGCCGTCGTTCTGCTGGACCAGGAGCCAGGTGGCGAGGTCCTCGGGGGTGGTGATGACGCCGTCGGAGCCGTTCACAAAACGATGCGGCTCGGCGGTCGACGGGGTCATGCCGTACGCGTAGACGTGTCCCTCGGCGACATCGGAAGGTAGGTCCTCGGGGGTGACGTCGATGGTCGTCGTGCGGTCCATCCCGGCGGGCTCGAAGATGTTGCGCCGGAGGTGGTCGCCGAACGGCTCGCCGGTGACCACCTCGACGAGGCGCGCGGCGAGGTGGAAGTTGGTGTTGGTATAGGCGTACTTCTCCCCGGGGTCGGTGGCCAGTTCGGCGTCGCGGGCCCGCTGCTCAGCCTCAGCGAGCGTCGCTGGTTGCGCGAGACTCTTCTCACGCAGGGTGAGGTCGGTGATCCCGGAGGTCTGCTCCAGCAGGTGACGGACCGTGATCTCGGCGCCACGTGGGTCGTGGATCCGGAAGTCCGGAAGGTAGTCGTAGACCGGCGAGTCCAGGTCGACGGAGCCGGCGGCGACCAGCTGCATGACCGCTGCCGCCGTGATCGTCTTGCTCGCCGAGGCGATCGGCATCGGTGTCGTCGGGCTGATCGCGGAGCCGTCGGCGTCGACGCCGTAGTCGGTGTGGTGGGTGGTCCCGTCGTCATCGGTGACGACCACGGCCACACCGGGGTAGCCGCTCGTGGTCGCGAAGTCCTCGACGGCACCGGCGATCGGGTCGCCGGTCTGTGCCGCTGCCGGATGGGCCTGGGGAATCGCCGCGACGGCGGCGACTCCGAGCGTCGCCAGGGCGACTCGAACATGTCGATTCATGTCGGCAATCGTCGCGGCGGATCCCGTCAGCGGGCGTCGGTCCGTGGGCTGATCCGGCTGTCGTACCCCGGGATGATCAGGCCGGCGGAGCGGTGCTGCCGCGCTCGACCAGCTCGGCGGGCAGGCGCAGGTGGCGCTCGGTGTGCTTGCCCTCGAGCAGCTCGAGCAGGAGGCCGAGCGCGGCTCGGCCCATCTCGTGAAGGGGTTGGGCGACGGTGGTGAGCGGGGGAGTGGCGTCGCGGGACTCGGGTACGTTGTCGAAGCCGACCACCGAGAGGTCCTCGGGGACGCGCAGACCGAGCGAGCCGGCGACCTCGATGACCTTGATCGCGGAGATGTCGTTGGCTGCGAAGACGGCGGTGGGGCGCTCGCCGGTCGGGAGCGAGAGCATCTCGCGGGCCGGTGCCTCGGCGAGCTCGGGGTGGTAGCCGCCCACCCGGATCAGCTTGTCGGAGACGCTCAGGCCGGCGTCATCGAGGGCCTCGCGATAGCCCTGCTCGCGCAGACCCGCGGAACGCAGGTCGGGGCGGCCGCCGAGGAAGCCGATGCGCCGGTGACCGAGGCCGACCAGGTGGTCGACGGCGAGGCGGGCGCCGGTGACGTTGTCGGCGTCGACGGTCATCGGGCCGTCGGGTCCGGTGTGCGGGTCGATCGCGACGACCGGGATGGTGGTCTCGTCGGTGATGATCATCGACGGGGTGACCACGATTGCGCCGTCGATCAGGGTGTGGCCGAGGCGGGAGAGCGAGCGCCGCTCCCAGCCGGTGTGATTGTGGGCCCCGGTCCGGCCGGCGTGCGCCAACAGTTCGTAGCCCGTGCCGTGCAGGGCCGCCGAGATGCCTTTGAGGAGCTCGGCGGAGTAGGGCTCGAACTCGGCGACGAGCACACCGATGACTCCGGTGGACTTGCGGCGCAGGCTCGAGGCGATCAGCGATGACTGGTAGCCGAGCTGGTCGATGACCGCGAGCACCTTCTCGCTGGTCGCCTCGCTGACGCCGTAGCGCTCGTTGATCACCTTCGAGACGGTGGCGACCGAGACGCCTGCCTCCCGCGCTACGTCGTTGATCGTCACCCGGCGGGGGCGGGGCTGGTCCAGCGTGCTCATGCCCTGACAGTAGCCCACCTGGATCAGGTCCGATAACCATCTACGAAAACGTTATCGACAACGATTGACACTACCCCCCGGAAGGGGCCATGCTCGTCCCGACATTTGTGGCGGCAGTCACATCACCCCACACATCCAGAGCTTTGACGAGAGGTCCAAGATGTCGAGGAAGACACAAGCGCTCGCCGCGCTGTGCGCCGGATTGATGATTGCCGCCACCGGTTGTGGCGGCTCGGGCGACTCCGGTGGCGACGACAAGACCATCACCTGGTGGCACAACTCCAACAACGACCCCGGCAAGGGGTACTACGAGCAGGTTGCGAAGGACTTCGAGAAGGCCAACCCCGGCATCGACGTCAAGGTCCAGGCGTTCGCCCACGAGGACATGCTGACCAAGCTCGACGCCGCCTTCCAGAGCGGCGACGTCCCGGACGTCTACATGGAGCGTGGCGGCGGCGAGCTCGCCGACCACGTCGAGGCCGGCCTCACCCGCGACCTCTCCGAGGACTCCAAGGACATCATCGACCAGATCGGCGGCAGCGCCGCCGGCTGGCAGGTCGACGGGAAGACGTACGCCCTGCCGTTCTCCATGGGAGTGGTCGGGTTCTGGTACAACACCGAGCTCTTCGAGAAGGCGGGGATCACTGCGCCCCCGACGACCATGCAGGAGCTGTACGCCGCGTTCGACAAGCTCGACAAGGCCGGCATCACCCCGGTCTCGCTGGGCGCCGGCGACGGCTGGCCGGCCGCGCACTACTGGTACTACACCGCCCTGCGCGCCTGCTCCCAGGACGTGCTGGAGAGCGCGGTCGCCGACCTGGACTTCTCCGACCCGTGTTTCGTTCAGGCCGGTGAGACCGTCGACGAGATCGTGGCGAAGGAGCCGTTCAACAAGGGCTTCCTCTCCACCCCGTCGCAGACCGGCCCGACCTCGGCCAGCGGCCTGTTGGCCACCGGCAAAGTCGCCATGGAGCTGGCCGGCCACTGGGAGCCCGGCGTGATGCAGGGCATCACCGAGGACAAGCAGGGACTCGGCGAGAAGACCGGCTGGTTTCCGTTCCCGGCCGTCGACGGTGGCGCCGGTGACCCGACCGCCCAGCTCGGCGGCGGTGACGCCTGGGCGGTCTCCGAGGCGGCGCCCGACAAGGCCGTCGACCTCGTGAACTACCTGCTCTCCGACGAGGTCCAGAAGGGCTTCGCCGAGAACGACATGGGTCTGCCGACCATCCCGGCGGCCGGCTCCTCGGTCAAGGACCCGGCGCTGGCCGACCTGCTGAAGGTGCGCGACGAGTCACCGTTCGTGCAGCTCTACTTCGACACCGCTTTCGGCGAGTCGATCGGCGGCGCGATGAACGACGAGATCGCGCTGCAGTTCGCCGGCAAGGCCACCCCTGAGGACGTCGTCACGGCGACCCAGGAAGCCGCGGACAAGGAGAAGTGAGCATGGCGGACCGAAGCACGTTCTCGGGAGGCACGGTCGCCTCGTGAGCTCTGAAGCAACCACCGGTGCGGTCGCCTCGGAGCGGCCGCACCGGCCTCACGACGGCTGGCGCAAGTGGGCGGAGATCGCGTTCTTCGTCACCCCGGCCCTGGCCCTGATGGCCCTGTTCGTCGCCTGGCCGATCATCACAGCGGCGCGGTTCTCGCTCTACGACTGGAAGGGCCTCGGTCCGCTCGACGACTTCGTCGGGTTCGAGAACTACGCCGAGGTGCTCGCCGACGACGTCTTCCGTGACGCGGTCGCCCACAACATGATCATCGTGGTCGGCTCGATCATCGTGCAGCTTCCGCTGGGCGTGGCCATCGCGCTGCTGCTCAACCGCAAGATGGCGGGACAGGGGGTGCTGCGAACGCTGATCTTCGTCCCGTACGTCCTGGCCGAGGTCATCGCCGGCGTCATCTGGTTCCAGCTCCTGCAGCCGGAGTACGGCCTGGTCGACGCGCTCATGAACGGCATCGGCCTCAGCCCGCCCGAGCAGGGTTGGCTCGGCACCCCCGAGGTCGCTCTGTGGGTGGTGCTCGCGGTGCTGACCTGGAAGTACCTCGGCCTGGCGGTGCTGCTGTTCCTCGCGGGCCTGCAAGGTGTCTCCGAGGAGCTCTACGAGGCGGCACAGCTCGACGGTGCGAGCTGGTGGCAGACGCAGTGGCGGATCAGCATCCCGCTGCTCGGCCCGACGATCCGCACCTGGTGCTTCCTGTCGATGATCGGCTCGATCCAGTGCTTCGACATGATCTGGGTCCTCACCGGAGGCGGGCCCGCCGACGCGACGACCACGATGGCGACGTACCTGATCGACGAGGGCACCAACCGGCACAACTACGGCATCGCAGGCGCCGCCTCGGTGGTCCTGTTCGCGATCGCGTTCGTGATGGCGCTCGTCTACCAGCTGGTCGTGCTGCGCCGTGACACCAAGGAGGCGGCGGTATGAGTGTGAGGACCAACCTGGCGCCGCGCGGCAAGCGCGGCGGCAACAACGTGCTTGTCTACCTGGTCTCGCTGATCGTCGTGGCGATCACCGTCGGACCGGTGCTCTACGGCGCGATGGGCGGCTTCCGCACCAACGCCCAGCTGGCCGAGAAGCCGACCGGGCTGCCCGACCCGTGGGTCACCTCCAACTACTCCGGCGTGCTGAGCGGCGGGTCGTTCTGGACGTACGCGGTGAACTCGACCGTCATCGCGGTCATCACGACGCTGGTCGCGGTGGTCTTCGGGGTGATGGCTGCCTACCCGCTGGCGCGCTACAAGTTCAAGGGTCGCGAGGCGCTGTTCATGGTCTTCGTGCTGGGCCTGCTCTTCCCGGCGGCGGTCGCGGTGATCCCGCTGTTCATCCTGGTCACCCGCGACCTGGGGATGGGCAACACCTGGTGGGGCGTGGCCCTGCCGCAGGCGGCGTTCGCGCTGCCGCTGACGGTGGTCATCCTGCGGCCGTTCCTGATGGCGCTGCCGCGAGAGCTCGAGGAGGCGGCCCTGATCGACGGTGCCTCACGGATCGGTGTCTTCTGGCGGATCATGCTGCCGCTGTCGATGCCGGGCGTGATCACGGTGGCGGTGCTCGCCTTCGTGACCTCCTGGAACGCGTACATCCTGCCGCTCCTTCTGCTGCAGGACGACATGCGCACGCTGCCGCTCGGGGTGGCCGACTTCTCCACCGAGCACTCCGCCGACACCGCCGGTGTCCTGGCGTTCACGACGATTGCGATGATCCCCGCGCTGGTGCTGTTCCTGGCACTGCAGCGCCGGATCGTCTCCGGACTGCAAGGAGCGGTGAAGGGATGACGGACGCCCACATGCGCGCATGGCCGCAGGTATCCACTCGGGTGCAGGAGCTGCACGCGCAGATGCGGCTCGAGGAGAAGCTGGCGCAGCTCGTCGGTTTCTGGATCGACCACGGCGACGAGGTGGTCGCGCCGCTGGCCGACGAGATGACTGCAGGCGCGCCCGAGCGGCTCGCCGAGGTCACCGAGCACGGGATCGGCCACTTCACCCGCGTTTACGGCACCCGGCCGGTCGACCCGGCCGAGCGGGCGCGGTGGCTGTGGGAGGAGCAGCGGCGGCTGCTGCGCGAGACCCGGCTCGGCATCCCGGCGCTGGTCCACGAGGAGTGCCTCACCGGGCTGGCCGCCTGGAAGGCCGCCTGCTTCCCGACGCCGCTGGCGTGGGGCGCCGCCTTCGACCCGGACCTCGTCGAGGAGATGGCGTCGCTGATCGGCTCGTCGCTGCGTACGTTGGGGGTGCACCAAGGCCTCGCCCCGGTGCTCGACGTGATCCGGGACCCGCGCTGGGGGCGCACCGAGGAGGCCATCTCCGAGGATCCCTATGTGGTCGGGACGGTCGGGACCGCGTACGTCCGGGGCCTGCAGTCCGCCGGGATCCAGGCGACCTTGAAGCACTTCGTGGGTTACTCCGGCTCGCGGGCCGGCCGCAACCATGCTCCGGTCTCCGCGGGGCCCCGGGAGCTGGCCGACGTGTTCCTGCTGCCCTTCGAGATGGCTGTCCTCGACGGGGGTGCGAGGTCGGTGATGAACGCCTACAACGACATCGACGGCATCCCGCTGGCGGCCCACACCGAGCTGCTCACCGGGCTGCTGCGCGAGGAGTGGGGATTCGACGGGACGGTGGTGTCCGACTACTTCTCGGTCGCCTTCCTCGCGCTCATGCACGGGGTCGCGGCTGACCGCGGGCACGCCGCAGCGATGGCGCTCGAGGCCGGGATCGACGTCGAGCTGCCCAGCGGCGACGCCTTCCTCGAGCCGCTGGCCGCGCTGGTCCGCGCGGGTGAGGTGGATGAGACCCTCATCGACCGGGCAGTCCTCCGAGCGCTGTCCGCGAAGGAGGAGCTCGGGCTGCTCGACGAGCAGTTCACCGCCGAGCCTCCGACCGTCATCGACCTGGACACACCGGCGCACCGCGACGTCGCCCGTCGCCTGGCCGAGGAGTCCGCGGTCCTGCTGTCCAACGACGGCATCCTCCCGCTCGCCGAGACCGCCACCCGCCTCGCGGTGATCGGTCCCAACGCAGACCGTGCCGAGGCGCTGATGGGGTGCTATTCCTTCCCCAACCACGTCCTGGCCCACCATCCCGACGTCGCGCTCGGCATCGAGGTGCCGACGATCGCGGAGGCGCTGCGTGCCGAGCTGGGTTCCGCAGAGATCGAGGCCGTCCGGGGCTGTGAGGTCGAAGGCACCGACACCACCGGGATCGCGGCAGCCGTCGAGGCGGCGAGCCGTGCCGAGATCGCGGTCGTCGTCGCCGGCGACCAGGCGGGCCTGTTCGGCAAGGGCACCGTGGGGGAGGGCAACGACAGCGAGTCGCTCGACCTGCCCGGCGTCCAGCGTGAGCTGATCGAGGCGGTCGTCGCCACCGGGACCCCGACCGTCCTGGTGCTGGTCACCGGTCGGCCGTACGCCATCGGCTGGGCCCTCGACGGCCCGACCCGTCCCGCGGCGGTGCTGCAGACCTTCTTCCCGGGGGAGGAGGGCGGACCCGCGATCGCCCGCGTCCTCACCGGTGCCGTCAACCCGTCCGGCCGGCTGCCGCTGACCCTGCCGCGCTCGGCCGGAGCCCAGCCCTACACCTACCTGCACCCCATCCTCGGCGGCCCCTCCGGCGTGACCTCCGCCGACTCGACCCCGGTACGCCCGTTCGGCTTCGGCCTCTCCTACACCACCTTCGGCTACGTCGGCCTCGCGGCCGACCGATCGGTGGAAGCCGGTGGCACGTTCGAGGTAGCGGTGACCGTGACCAACCTCGGCGATGTGGCCGGCGTAGACGTGGTCCAGCTCTACGGCCGCGACCTGCTGGCCTCGGTAGCGAGACCGGTCTCGCAGCTACTCGGCTACCAACGGGTCGCCCTAGAGCCGGGCGAATCAGCCACGGTGCGCTTCGAAGTGCCCACAACCCGGCTGGCCTTCACCGCCCGCGACCTCACCCGCGTCGTCGAGCCCGGCGAGATCGAGGTCTGGGTAGCCGCCTCATCCGGCGAGAAGGTATCCACGGTCGTAGCCGAAGGCATCGCCGAGATCTCCGACGTAGAGGTAACTTCCGCCGCCGGGGACTCAGGCGTCGACAAAGCCCTCATCACCTTCACCGGCGAAGCCCACCAGGTCAGCACGACCGACCAGCGGCTCACGACGGCAACGGTCTCGCCCTAGCACCCCGGGGCGAGGCGTCACTCCCGTCGGCCGAGGCGTCACGCGCGTTGCCCGAGGCGTCACTCCCGTCGCCCGAGACGTCACCCCCGTCGCCCGAGGTGGCATTGTCGTGACGCCTCGGCCGACCTAACTGACGCTTCGACCTTGAGCGGCTTGCCGGGCGAGATGGGCCGCGGGGTCGGCGATGACGCGGCGTACGACGGTCCCGGCCGCTCCGCGCACGGCGGCATCGCTGCCGAGTCCGGAGACCAACAGTCTGGGCGGGGTAATGGCGCCGGTGTGGTGGCTGATCGAGGAAGAGGTCGCCGCGGAGAGCCAGGGGGCGAGCGTGGCGAAAGCACCACCGAGCACGATCGCGGTGGGGTCGAGGAGGGTGATGACCGAGGCGAGCGCGACGCCGAGGTGTCGCCCGGCGCCGGCGACGGCATCCAGCGCGGCCTGATCGCCCGCCTCGCAGGCGCGGATGAGATCGGTCATCGACGCCACCTGCGCATGGGCGAGGATCTCCTGCTGCCCGGCCATCCGCTCCAAGCAGCCGTGGCCGCCGCAGCCGCACTGCGGGCCGTCGGGGGCAACCACGACATGGCCGAGTTCGCCGGCGCCCGCGTGTGCCCCGCGGAAGACCTCGCCTCCGATCACGATGCCGCCACCGATGCCGATCTCGCCGGAGACGTGCACGAAGTCGCGCAGGGGAGCGCCGTCGAGCTCGTGACCGCCGAACCACATCTCGCCGAGAGCCGCCAGGTTGGCCTCGTTCTCCAGGTCGACCTCGAGCCCGGTGCTCTCGCGGACGGCGTCGGCGAGGTAGACCCGGTCCCAGTCCAGGTTGGGGGTGCGTACGACGGCCCCGTCGACGGTCAGGCCCGGCACCGCGACACAGGCCCCTGACAGCGGCAGACCCTGGGAGGCGGCGCTGCGGGCGGCCGTGCCGGCCACCTCGATGAGGTCGGCGACCACGTCGTCGACGTCGCGGCCGCGGTTGTCGCGGCGTACGACGTGGTGGTAGCGGGGTTTGCCGGTCAGATCGGTCACCACTGCGGCCAGGTAGTCGACGTTGACCTCCAGGCCGAGGCCGGCGGTGCCTCCGGGAGCGAGGCTGAGCGCCGTGGCGGGCCTACCCCGCTCGGTCGCGGCCGGGGCGCTCTCCTGGAGCAGGCCGGCGGAGATCAGATCGGACACCAGCCCGGATACCGACGACTTCGTCAGGCCGGTGCGCGCAGCGACCTGGGCCCGCGAGACCGGGCTGGTGCGGGCTACCTCGCCGAGCACGAGCGCGAGGTTGCTCGCCCGCATCCCGGCATGCTGGGCGGGCTCGGTTCTGGCGGTCATGCACGGGATTAGACCAAGTTATGAACTTTGGGTCAAGCGACTCGTCGATGGACTAAGAGAGGGTTGACAATGTGACGTCCGTCGCGCTTCACTGTGGCCATATAGTCCGAGTCATGAACTAATGTGAGGAAGCAAGGCTATGACGGATTACACCCCCACCGCCGAGGACAAGTTCACCTTCGGGCTGTGGACCGTGGGCTGGAACGGACAGGACGTGTTCGGATCGGCGAGCCGGCCTCACCTCGACGTCGCCCACTCGGTGCACAAGCTGGCCGAGCTCGGCGCCTACGGCATCACCTTCCACGACAACGACGTCTTCGCGATCGACGCGAGCGACGCCGAGCGTCAGGCGGAGATCGACAAGCTCAAGGCTGCGCTGGACGAGACCGGCCTCAAGGTGCCGATGGCCACCACCAACCTCTTCGGTCACCCGGTCTTCCGTGATGGTGGCTTCACCTCGAACGACCGCGAGGTGCGCCGCTACTCGATCGCCAAGGTCGCGCGCAACATCGACCTCGCCGCCGAGCTCGGCGCCACGACGTACGTCATGTGGGGTGGCCGTGAGGGTGGGGAGTCCCACGCCGCCAAGGACATCGCGTCCGCGCTGGACCGCTACCGCGAGGCGGTCAACCTGCTCGGCGACTACGTGACCGAGCAGGGTTACGACATCCGGTTCGCCATCGAGCCGAAGCCCAACGAGCCCCGCGGCGACATCCTGCTGCCGACGATCGGCCACGCGCTCGCCTTCATCAACTCTCTCGACCGTCCCGAGATGGTCGGCCTCAACCCGGAGGTCGGTCACGAGGAGATGGCCGGGCTCAACTTCGCCTCCGGTGTCGCCCAGGCGCTGTGGCACGGCAAGCTCTTCCACATCGACCTCAACGGCCAGCACGGCCCGCGCTTCGACCAGGACCTCCGCTTCGGCGCCGGCAACCTACGCGGCGCGTTCAACCTGGTCGACCTGCTGGAGACCAAGGGTTACGACGGCCCGCGCCACTTCGACTTCAAGCCGCCGCGCACCGAGGACGAGGACGGCGTGTGGGCCTCGGCCGCGGGCTGCATGCGCAACTACCTCGTGCTGCGTGAGCGGGCCAAGGCGTTCCGGGCGGACCCGGAGGTCAAGGCCGCGCTCGAGGCCTCGCAGGTCGAGGAGCTGTCTGTGCCGACCCTCGCCGAGGGGGAGACGCTCGATGACATCCGCAAGGCGACCTACGACATCGAGAAGCTGGACCACGGCTACGCGTTCGAGCACCTCGACCAGCTGGCCATGGACCACCTCCTCGGCCTGCGTTAGGTAGAGGGTTAGGTTGCCGAGCATGCCACTCGTCGCCGGGGTCGACTCCTCGACCCAGTCCTGCAAGGTCGTCGTCCGGGACGCGGAGACCGGGGCGCTGGTGCGCTCCGGGTCCGCGCCGCACCCCGAGGGGACGGAGGTGGACCCGGCGGCGTGGTGGATCTCGCTCGAGTCGGCCGCCGAGGCGGCCGGCGGGCTCGATGACGTCGCCGCGATCTCCGTCGGTGGGCAGCAGCACGGGATGGTCTGCCTGGACGAGGCCGGAGAAGTCGTACGTCCCGCGCTGCTGTGGAACGACACCCGCTCCGCCGGCGCGGCCAGCGCGCTCAACACCGAGCTGGGTGCCGCGGCCTGGGCCGAGGCCGTCGGGTCGGTGCAGGTGGCCAGTTTCACGGCCACCAAGCTGCGCTGGCTCGCCGAGCACGAGCCGGACGCCGCGGCCCGGGTCGCGGCGGTGTGCCTGCCCCACGACTGGCTGACCTGGAAGCTCGCGGGTGCGCCGGGGCTGGAGGCGCTGCGTACGGATCGGAGCGATGCCAGCGGCACCGGCTACTACTCGGCGGTGACCGGTGAATACCGTCGCGACCTGCTCAAACGAGCTCTCGGACGTGACGATGTCGTGCTGCCGGAGGTGCTCGGGCCGTCTTCGTCGGCGGGGCGGACACCGGCCGGGGCGCTGCTCGGTCCGGGTTGCGGCGACAACGCCGGTGCGTCCCTCGGCGTCGGCGCCCGGCCCGGCGACGTGGTCGTCTCCATCGGCACGTCCGGGGTCGCCTGCGCGGTATCGGAGACGCCCACCTTCGACGCCTCGGGTGCCGTCGCGGGCTTCGCCGACGCCACCGGTCGCTACCTGCCGCTGGTCGCCACCCTCAACGCAGCACGGGTCCTCGACGCCACCACCCGGCTGCTCGGGGTGAGCCACGAGGAGCTCTCCCGGCTGGCACTCGAGGCCCCCTCGGGCTCTGGTGGCCTGGTCCTCGTCCCCTACCTGGAGGGCGAGCGCACCCCCGACCGTCCCTCGGCTCGGGGCGTGATCCACGGTCTGACGCTGTCCACCGCCGAGCCCGCCTATCTTGCGCGTGCGGCCGTCGAGGGTCTGCTCTGCGGCCTCGCCGACGGCATCGACGCTCTGAAGGCCCAGGGCGTCGCGGTCAACCGCGTACTCCTCGTCGGCGGCGGCGCCCGCTCCGAGGCCGTACGCCGCCTCGCCCCTGTCGTCCTCGGCCACCCCGTCCTCGTCCCCGAGCCGGGGGAGTACGTTGCCGACGGCGCCGCCCGCCAGGCCGCCTGGGCCCACGCCGGCGGCGCGGAGCCCCCGACCTGGGAGCTAGCGGGCACCCAGACGTACGAAGCCACCCCCGACCCCGCCGTCCGCTCCCGCTACGCCGAGGTCCGCGATCTGACCGAAGGAACCTAGCCGAGACGTCACGCACGTCGCCCGAGACGTCACCCCCGTCGCCCGAGACGTCACCCCCGTCGCCCGAGACGTCACCCCCGTCGATCGAGGCGTCAGGTACGTCGGGCGAGGCGTCAGGTACGTCGGGCGAAGCGTCACTCGCGTCGGCCGAGAGGTCACTCCCGTCGGGCGAACCGTCAGTTGATGACGTTTCGGCCGACGGGAGCGACGCCTCGGCCGACGGGCTTGACGTTTCGGCCGACGGGGGTGACGCTTCGGCAGAATGTGAGTGACGTTTCGGTGCGCGGGAGTGACGCTTCGGCGGGATCCGATAGCGTGGCCGCGCCATGTTGGATCACATCAAAGGCTTCGTTCAGGGAGTCGTCCTCGCGCCCATCGTCCGGCTGTTCGTGGCGCTGAAGATCAGCCCCGACCTCGTGACTCTCGTCGGCACCATCGGAGTCGCGGTCGGGGCGCTGGCCTTCTACCCTCGCGGCGAGCTGCTCGCCGGCACGATCTTCATCACCTGCTTCGTATTCAGCGACCTGATCGACGGGGCGATGGCACGCGCGGTGGGACGTACCTCGAAGTTCGGTGCCTTCTGGGACTCCACCCTTGACCGGTTCGGCGACGGTGCCGTCTTCGGTGGCCTGGCGCTCTACTTCGCCGGTCCGGGCGACTCCGACCTCTATCTCGCCCTGACCCTGTGGTGCCTCGTGACGGGAGCAGTCACCTCCTACGCCCGCGCCCGCGCCGAGTCTCTGGGCTTCACCGCCAACGTCGGCATCGCCGAGCGGGCCGACCGGCTCGTCCTGGTCCTCGTGCTGACCGGCTTCGCCGGCATCTTCTCCCTCGACCTGCTCATCTACATCGCGCTCTGGATCCTCGCGGTCGCCTCGACGATCACCGTCGTCCAGCGTGTCTGGACGGTCCGTAAGCAGGCAATCGCCGAGGAGGCAGCCGCATGAGCGCGCCGGTCGAAGCAGACGTACGCCTGGCGGCCGAGCTCGTCCGCGGCGCCGGCTCGCTGGCGGCGAAGATGCGCAGTGCCGGCATCGGCGACTCGATCGAGACCAAGACCTCGGTCTCCGACGTGGTCACCGCGGCCGACAAGGCCGCCGAGAAGGCGATCGTCGACCGCCTCGCCACCGAGCACCCCGGCGACGGCATCCTGGGGGAGGAGGGCTCCGCTCGCGAGTCGGCTACCGGCCGGGTGTGGACCATCGACCCGGTGGATGGCACCTACAACTTCGTACGCGGCCTCGACTGGTGGTGCTCGGCTCTGGCGCTGACTGACGAGGACGGCATCGTCCTGGGCGCGATCTACTCACCGGCGGAGGACGCGGTCTACGTCGGCGGACCCGAGCTGCCCACCACTCGCAACGGAGTCCGGCTCGACGCGATGCCGGACACGCCGCTCGCCCTCGCCTGCCTGACCACCTACCTCCACCCGGCCAAGCTGAGGCACCCCTCCGGCGAGGCGTACGTCCGTGTCGCAGCCAAGGCCGCCTCGATCCGGATCCTCGGCTCCGGTTCGATGGACCTCACCGCCATCGCCCAGGGCCGGCTCCACCTCTTCTGTCAGCATTCAGTCCCCGACTGGGACCGCCTCCCCGGCGCCGCCCTCGTCCTCGGGGCCGGCGGCACCACGACCCAGGTCGAGGCAGGCGGAGTCCTCTGGTCCCTCGCCGGCGCGCCGAGCGCGGTAGCCGAGGCCGCTGAAGCCCTCACGGCCGACCCGGCGCAACTGCCCCAGGAATAGCCGCCGACCCGGCGCATCTGCCCCACGGCCTGGGACAGATGCGCCGACTCGGCATCAGTCCACTTGGGGAACAGTGGCCTGACCAGGGGTTTCCGAGGATGGCGTAGGTCGGATCCCGACCTACGATCACGTCATGGCAACAAGCATGAACGAGACGGGAACCTCGCGGGTCAAGCGCGGGATGGCGGAGATGCTCAAGGGCGGCGTGATCATGGACGTGGTCACCGCCGAGCAGGCGAAGATCGCCGAGGACGCCGGGGCGGTGGCGGTGATGGCGCTCGAGCGCGTCCCCGCCGACATCCGCGCCCAGGGTGGCGTGAGCCGGATGTCCGACCCCGACATGATCGACGGCATCATCGAGGCCGTCTCCATCCCGGTCATGGCCAAGGCCCGGATCGGTCACTTCGCCGAGGCCCAGGTGCTGCAGTCCCTGGGTGTCGACTACATCGACGAGTCCGAGGTGCTCACCCCGGCCGACTACGAGAACCACATCGACAAGTGGGCTTACACAGTGCCGTTCGTGTGCGGCGCGACCAACCTCGGTGAGGCACTGCGCCGTATCACCGAGGGCGCGGCGATGATCCGCTCCAAGGGCGAGGCCGGCACCGGCGACGTCTCCAACGCGGTCACCCACATGCGTACGATCCGCCGCGAGATCCGCCGCCTCGGCGCGCTCGCCGAGGACGAGCTCTACGTGGCGGCCAAGGAGCTCCAGGCTCCCTACGAGCTGGTCAAGGAGGTCGCCGAGAACGGCAAGCTCCCGGTCGTCCTCTTCACCGCCGGCGGCATCGCGACCCCCGCCGACGCCGCGATGATGATGCAGCTCGGCGCCGAGGGCGTCTTCGTCGGCTCCGGCATCTTCAAGTCCGGCAACCCGGCCCAGCGTGCCGAGGCGATCGTCAAGGCGACCACCTTCCACGACGACCCCGACGTCGTCGCCAAGGTCTCCCGCGGCCTCGGCGAGGCGATGGTCGGCATCAACGTCGACGAGCCCGCCAGGTCGATCCAGTTCGCGGAGCGCGGCTGGTGACCACCGTCGGCGTACTCGCCCTCCAAGGCGACGTCCGCGAGCACCTCGCCGCTCTCGACCGCCTGGGGGTGAAGGGGATGTCCGTACGCCGCCGGGAGGAGCTCGACGCGTGCGACGCGCTCGTCATCCCCGGCGGTGAGTCGACGACGATGTGGCGCCTGGCGCGTACGTTCGAGCTGCTCGACCCGCTCCGCGAGCGGGTCCGCGGCGGGATGCCGGCGCTCGGCACCTGCGCCGGCATGGTGCTCCTGGCCGACCGGCTGCTCGATGCGGCCCAGGGCCAGGAGACCATCGGCGGGCTCGACATCACGGTCCGGCGCAACGCCTTCGGGCGCCAGACGGAGTCGTTCGAGACCGACCTGGAGGTCACCGGGCTGGCCGAGACGGTCCACGGCGTCTTCATCCGGGCGCCCTGGGTCGAGGAGATCGGCCCAGGTGTCGAGGTGCTGGCGAGCGTGGGGGAGCACCCCGTCGCCGTACGCCAGAACCAGCTCATGGCGACCTCGTTCCATCCCGAGGTCAACGCCGACGACCGGCTGCATCGGCTCTTCGTCGACACCTGCTGCTGACGGTGACGCACCGCACGTAGTTAGAATGGGCACCTGCTGCCCTGTGACGACTCCGGAGGCGGCACGACAAGCATCAGCGACGACGCGGGGCAAAGGACGGTTTCCAGATGAGCGGCCACTCCAAGTGGGCAACGACGAAGCACAAGAAGGCGGCGATCGACGCCAAGCGCGGCAAGCTCTTCGCCAAGCTCATCAAGACGATCGAGATCGCGGCCAAGACCGGCGGTCCTGACCCGTCCGGCAACCCGACCCTCTACGACGCGATCCAGAAGGCCAAGAAGCAGTCGGTCCCCAACGACAACATCGACCGCGCGGTCAAGCGCGGTGGTGGGCTCGACGGTGGCGGCGTCAGCTACGACACGATCATGTACGAGGTCTACGGCCCCCAGGGCGTCGCGCTCCTCATCGAGTGTCTGACCGACAACCGCAACCGGGCGGCCATGGAAGTGCGCACCGCGGTCACCCGCAACGGTGGGACCATGGCCGACCCAGGCTCGGTGAGCCGGCTCTTCGACCGCAAGGGCATCGTCGTCGTGGCCAAGGCGCAGGAGGGCAAGACGGTCTCCGAGGACGACCTCCTCGAGGCCACCCTCGACGCGGGTGCTGAGGACGTCAACGACCTCGGTGAGTCCTTCGAGATCGTCTCCGACCCCTCCGACGTGGTCGCGGTCCGCACCGCGCTGCAGGAGGCCGGGATCGACTACGACTCCGCCGAGGTCCAGTTCGTGGCCTCCATGGACATCCCGGTCGCCGACGCCTCGGCCGCGGAGAAGGTCTTCAAGCTGATCGACGCCGTCGACGACCTCGACGACGTACAGAACGTCTTCTCCAACGCCGACGTCCCCGACGAGGTCATGGAGACCGTCGACGCCTGACCTCCTCGCTGGTCGAGCCGGATTCGTGAGGAACGAGCGAATCCGTGTCGAGACCAACACGGTTCTGTCGAGCGGACAGAGGACTGTGTTGGTCATCTCGACAAGCTCGATACAACGCTCGACACGCCTCCGCCCAGGGGCTCCGGCGGCTCGACCAGCGATGCCGGTACGCTACGAACAGACGTTCGATGGAGGTTCTGATGCGGGTGCTTGGGATCGACCCCGGTCTGACCCGGTGCGGGATGGGCGTGGTCGACGGGTCGCTCGGCCGGCCGCTGTCGATGGTGGACGTCGGCGTGATCCGTACGTCCTCAGATCTTCCCGTCTGGGAGCGGCTGGTGAGCATCGAGACAGGGATCGACGCCTGGATCGAGGAGCACCGGCCCGACGCGGTCGCGATCGAGCGGATCTTCGCGCGCTCGAACGTCTCGACCATCATGGGCACCGCTCAGGCCAGTGGTCTGGCCATGGTCTGCGCCGCGCGACGCGGGATCCCGGTTGCCCTGCACACCCCGTCCGAGGTCAAGGCGGCCGTCTCCGGCAACGGCCGCGCCGACAAGGCCCAGGTCACCGCCATGGTGACCCGGATCCTGCGCCTCCCGACCCCGCCGAAGCCGGCCGACGCCGCCGACGCGCTCGCGCTGGCCATCACCCACCAGTGGCGCGGAGGCGCCCAGAACCGCATCGAAGCCGCGGTCGCCGCGGCCGGAAGGGTCCGTAGATGATCGCGTCCGTACGCGGCAAGGTCGCCGCCGTGAGTCTCTCCACCGCCGTCGTCGAGGTCGGCGGCATCGGCATCGAGCTGCTCTGCACCCCCAACACGCTGGCCACGCTCCGCGCCGGCGAGGAGGCCGATCTCGCGGCCAGCCTGGTCGTGCGGGAGGACTCGCTGACCCTGTTCGGGTTCACCGACACCGACGAGCGCACCCTGTTCGAGCTGCTCCAGACCGCCTCCGGCGTCGGCCCGAAGCTCGCCCAGGCGATGCTCGCGGTCCTCTCTCCCGACGGCATCCGTCTGGCCATCGCGGGCGAGGACGCCAAGACCCTCACCAAGGTCCCCGGCATCGGCCAGAAGGGCGCCCAGCGGATCATCCTGGAGCTCAAGGACAGGATCGGCGCACCGACCGGCACCGCCTCCGCCCCGGCGCCCGCCACCGCAGCGGCCCCGTGGCGCGACCAGGTCGCCGAGGCCCTCGTCGGCCTGGGCTACAACGCCCGCGACGCCGACAAGGCGGTCACCGCGATCGAGCCCGAGGCCGGCGACCAGGCCAACATCTCGGTGCTGCTCCGGGCGGCCCTGCGCACTCTTTCGAAGGCATAAGGACCCATGCACGAGGACGACCTGGACCGGGCCGAGGAGGACTACTTCTCGTCCCTCACGATCGCCGAGGCCGACGGCGACGACCGAGCCGTCGAGGCGGCGCTGCGCCCCAAGAGCCTCGACGAGCTGATCGGCCAGCAACGCGTCCGGGAACAGCTCAGCCTCGTCCTGGAGGCGGCGCGGCAGCGTGAGCGAGCCCCGGACCACGTACTCCTGTCCGGGCCGCCCGGTCTCGGCAAGACCACCCTCGCGATGATCATCGCCGCCGAGATGTCGGCGCCGCTGCGGATCACGAGCGGTCCCGCGATCACCCACGCCGGAGACCTGGCCGCGATCCTGAGCGGCCTCAACGAGGGCGAGGTGCTCTTCGTCGACGAGATCCACCGGATGAGCCGCCCTGCCGAGGAGATGCTCTACCTGGCGATGGAGGACTTCCGGGTCGACGTGGTCATCGGCAAGGGACCGGGCGCGACCGCGATCCCGATCGACCTGCCGTCGTTCACGCTGGTCGGCGCGACCACGCGAGCCGGTCTGCTCCCGGGACCCCTCAGAGACAGGTTCGGCTTCACCGGCCATCTCGAGCTGTACGACCCGGCCGACCTCGAGCTGATCGTGCGCCGCTCGGCCGGGCTGCTCGACGTCCCCCTCAAGGACGACGGCGCCGCCGAGATCGCCGGCCGCTCCCGCGGCACGCCCCGGATCGCCAACCGGCTGCTGCGCCGCGTACGCGACTATGCCCAGGTCAAGGCCGACGGCACGGTCACCCAGCAGGTCGCCCAGAAGGCGCTGGACCTCTACGAGGTCGACCCGCTCGGCCTGGACCGCCTCGACCTGGCCGTCCTCGACGCGCTGTGCCGCCGCTTCGGCGGGGGACCGGTGGGCATCTCCACCCTCGCCGTCGCGGTCGCGGAGGAGCGTGAGACGGTCGAGGAAGTGGCCGAACCGTTCCTGGTTCGCTCCGGCTTCCTTGCTCGTACGCCGCGGGGCCGTGTAGCCACCCCTGCCGCCTGGGCCCACCTGGGGCTGCCGGTGCCCGCCAACACCGAGGCCGCTGCCTGGTCGGTGGACACACTCTGGGATGAGCCCTGAGTCACAGTCTCAACCAGGTCCCTGGTTAGACTTGCACGTCGCCGTGCGACTGCCGGTGACCCCTGAGACTGTCGGAGCCGAACCCCCGTGGAATTCCTGCCTTTTATCGTCATCATCGTCCTGTTCTACTTCCTGCTGATCAGGCCGCAGCAGAAGCGCGCCAAGCAGGCTCGTGAGCTGCAGCTCAACCTCCAGCCGGGTGACAGGGTGATGCTGACCGCCGGTCTGTTCGGCACCGTGGCCGAGGTCGAGGAGTCCACGGCGAACATCAAGGTCGAGATCGCTGACGGCGTCGTCATCCAGGTGGTGCGCCAGGCGGTGGCCCAGAAGGTCGTCGAGGCGCCTGCCGAGGAGGCCGGCGAGGAGACCGAGGTCGAGGCTGCGGCCGACGACACCTCGGCCGACGCCGACAACGTCATCGTGGACCTCGACAAGAAGGACTGACCAACACATGGCACGCAAGACAGCGCGCCCCGGCCGGACACTCGCACTGCTTTTCCTGGCGATCGCGATCATGTTCGGCGGCATCGCGTTCGCCGGCACCTGGAAGCCCGAGCTGGGCCTCGACCTGCGCGGCGGCACCGAGATCTCGATGACCGCGGAGAACTCCGAGGGCGGATCGGTCCCGAGGGAGAGCCTCGACGAGGCCAAGTCGATCATCGACCAGCGGGTCAACGGCAGCGGCGTCACCGGTGGTCGGGTGACCACCGAGGGCAACGACGTCATCAAGGTCTCCATCCCCGGCACCGGCAAGGTGCAGCAGGAGACCGCCGAGCGCGTTCGGCAGACCGCGAAGCTCCGCTTCCGGCTGGTCGCGTGCAGCCCGCAGAAGCCCTGCGGCGCCGCCGCGGGCTCCGACCCGGGCTCGATGATCCAGGACCCCTCGGCCGGCACCGCGCCCGGCACGTCGCCCCGTGCGCCGTTCGGCGGCGAGACCGTCGAGCCCGCCTCCGGCGAGAAGGCCTCGGGCAGCCCGAGCGCCTCGGCGAGCACCAAGCCCGAGTCGAAGGACGCCGAGAAGAAGGACGACCCCAACTCGACGGTCCCCGTCGACGAGGCCGTCGACTTCATGCGCAACCCCCCGGCGGAGTGGGCTACCCGATACAACAGCTTCACCTGCCCGGCGCCCGGCGCCGACCCGGTCGAGGACCTGCCCGGCGAGCCCCTGCTGACCTGTGATGACGACGGCGTCCCCTACCTGCTGACCCCTGCGGTCATCGAGGGCACCGAGATCAAGGAAGCCTCCTACGGCATCCCGCAGCAGCAGGCCAACTACGTCGTGACCCTGGACTTCAAGTCCGACGGCAACAAGGCCTTCGCCGAGACCACCGGCGCGATCGCCGGCACCGGCGAGCAGTTCGCGATCACCCTCGACGGCAAGGTCATCTCCGCCCCGACCGCCGACTCGCGGATCAGCGGTGGCGCCCAGATCAGCGGTGACTTCACCCAGGAGTCCGCGGCTGCGCTCGCCAACAACCTGAAGTACGGCTCGCTGCCGCTGGACTTCCCCGAGGACGGGATCCAGACCAAGGTCATCGGCCCGAGCCTGGCCGGCAACCAGCTCACCGCAGGACTCTGGGCCGGCCTGGTGGGTCTGATCCTCGTGGTGATCTTCTCGATCCTCTACTACCGCGCGATGAGCATCGTGGTGATCGGGTCGCTGATCGTCGCGGGTGCGATGACGTACGGCATGATCCTGCTGCTCAGCGAGACCGCCGGCGTCACCCTGGACCTCCCGGGTGTGGCCGGTCTGATCGTCGGTATCGGCATCACCGCCGACTCCTTCATCATCCTCTACGAGAGGATGCGTGACGACATGCGCGAGGGCCGCTCGATGCGGGTGGCCGTCGACACCGCCTGGCCGCGGGCTCGTAACACGTGTCTGGCCTCCGACGGTGTCTCGTTCCTGGCCGCGTTCGTGCTCTACGTCTTCGCGACCAACGAGGTCAAGGGCTTCGCGTTCATGCTCGGGCTGACCACGATCATCGACGTGCTGGTGTTCTTCTGGTTCACCCACCCGATGACGAAGCTCATGGCGACCTGGGGCTTCTTCAACAAGGGCCACGTGCTCTCCGGCATGGACAAGCGCGCTATCGGCACCGTCGACGTCCCCACGGGCACCAGCCCCAAGGGCACCACTCTGGTCGGAGGCAAGGCCTGATGAGCAAGCTCTCCATCTCGCGGCTCGGCAAGGAGCTCTACACCGGCGAGAAGTCCTTCGACTTCGTCGGCCGTCGGATGCTCTGGTACGCCGTCTCCGCTGTCGTGCTCGTCGCGGTCGTCCTCGGCGTCTGGCTCCAGGGCATCAACCTCGGCATCGACTTCACCGGCGGCACGCGCTACACCGTCACCGTGGCGCAGGCCGACCAGGAGCTGGCCGACGACCTGCGTACGGCCGTCGGTGAGACCGACGTCGAAGCTGCCGACGGCGCCACCGTGCGCACGGCCGGTGGCAAGTCGATCGTGATCGAGACCAAGGCGATCTCGGACAACTCCGAGGCCGACGACTCGATCATGGAGGCGATCACCACGACCGCCGACGTGGCCGAGGACGACGTCAGCCGCACCGGCATCGGTCCCAGCTGGGGCCAGCGGGTCGCCTCCAAGGCGGCGCTCGCGCTGGGCATCTTCCTCGTCGGCGTGGTCCTGTTCATCTGGATCTACTTCAGGGAGTGGAAGATGTCGGTCGCGGCCGTCGTCGCTCTGCTCCACGACGTGGTGATCACGGTGGGCGTCTACGCCATCATCGGCTTCGAGGTGACGCCGGCGACGGTCACAGGCTTCCTGACCATCCTCGGTTACTCGCTCTACGACACCGTGGTGGTCTTCGACAAGGTCAAGGAGAACACCCGAAACCTGTCGCAGAAGAAGCAGACCTACGCCTCGGCGGCCAACCTGGCGATCAACCAGACCCTGGTCCGTTCGGTGAACACCTCGATCATCGGTCTGCTGCCGGTCGTCGCGATCCTCTATGTCAGCGCGGTCCAGCTCGGCACCTCCTCGCTGAAGGACATCTCGCTGGTCCTCTTCGTCGGTATGGCCGTCGGCACCTACTCCTCGATCTTCATCGCCACCCCGCTGCTGGTGCACCTGAAGTCGAAGGAGAAGGACATCGTCGACGCCGACAAGCGTGCCGCGGCGCGGATGAAGGAAGCCGACAAGTACGCCGCAGTGCCCGTCTTCGACGAGGGCATGCCGGTGGCGGCCGACGAGGAGCCGGACGAGCTGCGCGAGTCCGAGTCCGGGTCGGAGGACCTTCACGAGGCGGGCGTGGCCCGGGGCACCAGCCCCAACACGTCTCCGACCGGCCGAGGGCGCAACGTACCCAACCAGCAGCGGTCGGTCTCCGACAGCGGTGCTGCCGGACGCCCGCAGCCGAAGCGCGAGTCCAGGTCGAAGCGCAAGTGACTCTCGCTGAGACAGGCGCAGGCGGCCGGTCGCTCGAGGAGACTCTCGAGCGGCTGGTCGCCGACGTGCCCGACTTCCCCGAGCCGGGTGTCGGGTTCAAGGACATCACCCCGCTCCTGGCCGATCACGCGGGCTTCACCCAGGTGGTCGAGGCGCTGGCCGCGCCGGGCCGCGACGCCGACGGCAACCCGACCGTCACCAAGGTGCTCGGCATGGAGTCGCGCGGTTTCATCCTCGGCGCGCCCGCCGCTCTGCACCTCGGGGTCGGCTTTGTCCCCGTACGCAAGGCCGGCAAGCTCCCGCGCGAGACCCATGCGGTCTCCTACTCGCTGGAGTACGGCGAGGCGATCCTGGAGATCCACACCGACGCGGTCGCGCCGGGGGAGCGGGTGCTCGTCATCGACGACGTGCTCGCCACCGGCGGCACCGCTGCGGCCACGATCGAGCTGGTCGAGCGCTGTGGCGGCATCGTCGCCGGCGTCTCGGTGCTGCTCGAGCTGGGTTTCCTCGACCCGCGCAGCAAGCTCCCGGGCACGCAGGTGCACTCGCTGTTGGTCAGTTGACAGGTCCAGCATGCAGGTGCCGTCCTAGCCAATGCTCCGGGTGCGGCCGGTAGACTCTGGCTATGGCAGAGGATCGCATCGTCGCGCAACCTCGTGCGCACAACATCGAGGCGCGGGAGAGCAGCGGCCCCGCGCCCTCGGGCCGCAGCGTACGTGCGCGTCTGGCCCGGATGGGCGGCCGAGGAAACCCGGGCAACCCTGTGCTCGAGCCGCTGTTCCGGGCGGTGCGGTCCAACCACCCGAAGGCCGACCTGACGCTGCTGGAGCGCGCCTACGTCACCGCGGAGCGCCTTCACGGCACTCAGATGCGTAAGAGCGGTGATCCCTACATCACCCACCCGCTCGCGGTGACCACGATCCTCGCCGAGCTCGGCATGACTGAGCCGACCCTGGTGGCGGCGCTGCTGCACGACACCGTCGAGGACACGCCCTACACGCTCAAGGAGCTCACCCGCGACTTCGGTGAGGAGGTCGCCCACCTCGTCGACGGCGTCACCAAGCTCGACAAGGTCACCTACGGCGACTCCGCGCAGGCCGAGACGATCCGCAAGATGGTCGTCGCGATGTCGCGCGACATCCGGGTGCTGGTCATCAAGCTCGCCGACCGTCTGCACAACATGCGTACGCTGCGCTACGTCCCGCAGAAGAGCCAGGAGCGCAGCGCCCGCGAGACCCTCGACATCTACGCGCCGCTGGCCCACCGGCTCGGCATGAACACCATCAAGTTCGAGCTCGAGGACCTCGCCTTCGCGACCCTCTACCCGAAGATGTACGACGAGCTGGTCCGCCTGGTCGCGGACCGCAACCCGTCGCGCGAGAAGTTCCTGGCCCAGGTCATCGACCAGGTCGAGCGCGACCTGCACGAGGCCCGGATCAAGGCGACGGTCACCGGGCGACCCAAGCACTACTACTCGATCTACCAGAAGATGATCGTCGGCGGTAAGGACTTCTCCGACATCAACGACCTGGTCGGCATCCGGATCCTGGTCGAGGACGAGCGTGACTGCTACTCCGTCCTCGGCATCCTGCACTCGCGCTGGAACCCCGTCCTGGGGCGCTTCAAGGACTACGTCGCGATGCCGAAGTTCAACATGTACCAGTCGCTGCACACCACCGTCATCGGCCCGCAGGGCAAGCCGGTCGAGCTGCAGATCCGCACCTTCGCGATGCACCGACGTGCCGAGTTCGGCGTTGCCGCACACTGGAAATACAAGGAGGACGGCCGCGCCGGGGTCGACACCGACCGACCGATGGACAACGACATGAGCTGGGTCAAGCAGCTCATGGACTGGCAGTCGGAGGTCAACGACCCCGGCGAGTTCCTGGAGTCGCTGCGCTTCGAGATGAAGCGCACCGAGGTCTACGTCTTCACCCCCAAGGGCGACGTGATCGCGCTGCCGGCTGACGCGACCCCCGTCGACTTCGCCTACGCCGTCCACACCGAGGTCGGAAACAAGACCATCGGTGCCCGCGTCAACGGCCGTCTGGTGCCGCTGGAGTCGACCCTGGAGAGCGGCGACGTCGTCGAGGTCTTCACCTCCAAGTCGCCCAACGCGGGCCCGTCGCGCGACTGGGCCTCCTTCGTCAAGTCCAACCGGGCCAAGGCCAAGATCCGGCAGTGGCACACGCGCGAGCGTCGCGACGAGGCCATCGAGAAGGGCCAGGACGCGATCGCCCGGCTCATGCGTAAGGAGGGTCTGCCCCTCAAACGGCTGATGTCGCGCGAGTCGCTCATGCTGGCCGCCAACCACTTCGACGTCGGCGATGTCGAGTCGCTCTACGCCGCGGTCGGCGAGAGCCACCTCTCCGCCCAGGCGGTCGTACGCCGCGTCATCGAGGACCACGGCGGCGACGACGGTGCCGCCGAGGATCTCGCCGAGGCCATCAACATCGGTCGCCGGCGTCACGGCAAGGTCTCCGCCGCCGGCTCCGACGCCGGGGTGATCGTCAAGGGGTCACCGGACGTGTGGGTCAAGCTCGCCAAGTGCTGCACCCCGGTGCCCGGCGACGACATCCTCGGGTTCGTCACCAAGGGCGGGGGAGTCTCCGTCCACCGCACCGACTGCACCAACGCCGCCGAGCTCCGCGCCCACCCTGAGCGCCTGCTCGAGGTCGAGTGGGGCTCCACGTCCAACTCCGTCTTCCTGGTCAACATCCAGGTCGAGGCACTTGACCGGGCCCGGCTGCTGTCCGACATCACCATGGCCCTCTCGGATGCCCACGTGAACATCCTCAGCGCACAGCTGACCACCACCCGCGACCGGGTCGCGAAGTCCCGCTTCTCCTTCGAGATGGCCGACTCCAAGCACCTCGACACCGTCTTGAAGCAGGTACGCACCGTCCCCGGTGTCTTCGACGCCTACCGCGTCACCCAGTGAGGGAGTGAGCGGCCAATGGGCCCGTTCACCTGGTTTCTGATTGCTGTAGGCGTCGTGATCGTCGGCGCGGTCGTGTGGCAGTCGGTGAGAAAGTCATCGCGGGGCGTCGACGAGTCTGCAGTGAACAGAAACACGGACGACACGATGCGGAAGGGCGGATCCCATGGCGTTCTGCCTCCCGGCTAGGGCCTGTGAGCCGGTTCCGCTTCGATCGTCATGGCCCACGTGGGTCGACTTGATCTTGATAAGGTAAAGGACCGCGTCGTCCCGGGCGCGCGAGGAATGGAGTACGCATGTTCACCTGGATCCTCATCATCGGCGCCGTACTCCTTCTCGCGGGCCTGGCCTGGACCAGCAGCGGCCCGGCTCGCAAGGGGGCTGTCGACTCCGAGGCCGTACGTAACGCCAAGCGCGACAACAACGCCAAGGGCGACTACTTCGGCGGCATCTAACCCCTCGCCGACCCGGCGTGCCTGCCCCAGCGCCGGACGCCGAGTCGGCGCAAGCTGACCAAGAACCACGCCGAGTCGGCGCGTCATGACGCGCCGACTCGGCCTTGCTTTTCGTCAGGATGAGCCGACTCGGCCCAGTTTCCGGTCACGATGCGCCGACTCGGCGCATCTGCACGGGACAGATGCGCCGAGTCGGCGAGATGTCAGCTGAAGTCGGCCGAGGCTCGCTTGGCCATGTCGAGGAACTGGCGGCGGGAGTCCAGGTTCTCCTCCAGGGCCTTGATCTTCCGGGCGTCACCGGAGGCCTGAGCCTTCTCCAGGTCGGCCTCGACCTGAGCGATGGCCTCCTCGAGCTTCGCGATCATGTCGTCGGCACGAGCCGACTTCTCGGGGTCGGACTTGCGCCACTGGTCGTCCTCGGCGGACTTGATGGCCTGCTCGACCTTGCGCATCGCGCCCTCGAGCTCCTTGATGCGGTCGCGGGGGACCTTGCCGGCCTCGTCCCAGCGGTCGGCGATGTCCCGGAACGCACGCTTGACGCCGTCCATGTCGTCGCCCTTCTCCAGCAGCGGGAGCAGCTCCTGCGCCTCGACGAGCAGCCTCTCCTTGACCACGGCGTTCTGCGCGAACTCGGCGTCGAGCGCCGCGTTGGCTGCGTCGCGGGCACCGAAGAAGACATCCTGGGCGGCCCGGAACTTCTTCCAGAGCTTGTCGTCGACGTCCTTGGGGGCCGGACCGGCGGCCTTCCAGTCGCGCATCAGGTCGCGGTAGCGCCCGGCCGTGGGGCCCCAGTCGGTGGAGGAGGAGAGCTCCTCGGCCTCGGCGATGATCCGCTCCTTGATCACCTTCGCGTCCTCGCGCCGGGCGTTGAGCTCGGCGAAGTGGGCCTTGCGGCGCCGCGTGTAGGCGGTCCGCGCGGTCGAGAAGCGCCGCCAGAGCGCGTCGTCGGACCCGCGGTCGATGCGGGGGAGCGCCTTCCACTGGTCGAGCAGCTCGCGCAGCCGGTTGGCGCCGTTGCGCCAGTCGTTGCTCTGCGCCAGCTTCTCGGCCTCGGCCACGAGGGCCTCCTTGGCGACCTTCGCCTCGGCCGCCTTCGCAGCCCGTTCGGCCTTGCGTGCCTCGCGCTGGGTGGCGATGACCGGGGCCAGCGCCTCCAGCCGCGCCACCAGCGAGGCCAGGTCACCGACGGCGTTGGCGTCGGTCACCTTCTCGACGACGGTCTTGACCGCCGCGGTCGCCTCGTCGGGCGACGTCTTGCCCCCGTGCACCCGCCGCTCGAGCTGCTCGACCTCGAAGGCGAGCTGGTCGAACCGGTTGGTGAAGAAGGCAAGCGCCTCCTCTGGCGTGCCTTCTGGGTACTGCCCCACGGAGCGTTCGCCCTCAGCGGTCTTCACGTAGACCGTTCCGTCTTCCTCGACCCGACCCCACTGCTCGCTGGTCACAATGTCCCTACTCTTCGCATGAGGCGCTAACCTCTTATGAAATCTCCCCCGCCGGACACCGTGCTCGTCACAGTCCCGGTCGGCTCAACTTGCAGGTCCCCGTGGTGTCCCGACACACCTCGGGGTGCCCATCGTAGTCAGACGCCACGATGCGGCGCTGCACTGTACCGCTGGATAGGGTGTTTCTCGTGTTGATCGCAGGCTTTCCCGCCGGTCCGTGGGGCACCAACTGTTACGTCGCCGCCACCGGTCCGGGCACCGAGTGCGTCGTGATCGACCCCGGGAAGGACGCCGCCAAGGGCATCGAGGAGATCGTCCGGGAGCAGCGCCTCAAGCCGGTCGCGGTGCTCCTCACCCACGGCCACGTCGACCACATGTGGTCCGTGACCCCGGTGAGCAAGACGTACGACTCCACGGCCTGGATCCACCCCAACGACCGCCATCTGCTGGCCGATCCACTCCAGGGCATCTCGCCGGAGTCGGCGCGGATGCTGCTCGGGATGCCGGAGGGCACCTACGACTTCGTGGAGCCCGACGACGTCCAAGAGCTGAGCGACGGTCAAGCCATCGACCTGGCCGGGATGAGCTTCCTGATCGACCATACGCCTGGGCATACCGAGGGGTCGGTCACCTTCCGGACTCCCTATCCCGACCACGCCGAGGTCAGCGATGTGCTGTTCTCCGGCGACCTGCTCTTCGCGGGCAGCATCGGGCGTACGGACCTCCCCGGCGGTGACCACGCCACGATGCTGCAGTCCCTGACCACCAAGGTGCTGCCCCTCGCCGACGACATCGTGGTGCTCCCCGGCCACGGCGAACAGACCTCCATCGGGCGCGAGCGCGCCACCAACCCGTTTCTTCAGGACCTGATCACCACACCATGAACAAGCCAACACCGCTCTCCGGGTTCCCGGAGTTCCTCCCGAGCCAGCGCACCGTCGAGCGCGAGGTCATCGAGACCTTGAGCCGCACCTTCGAGCTGCACGGCTTCGGCAACATCGAGACCCGCGCCGTCGAGCCGATGGACCAGCTGCTGCGCAAGGGCGACACCTCCAAGGAGGTCTACGTCCTGCGCCGCCTCCAGGAGGAGGACAACGGCAGAGACAAGGGGATGGGGCTCCACTTCGACCTCACCGTCCCCTTCGCCCGCTACGTGCTCGAGAACGCCGGCAAGCTGGAGTTCCCCTTCCGTCGCTACCAGATCCAGAAGGTCTGGCGCGGTGAGCGCCCGCAGGAGGGCCGCTTCCGGGAGTTCGCCCAGGCCGACATCGACATCGTCGGGCGCGACACGCTGCCGTTCCACCACGACGTCGAGGTCGCTCGGGTCATGCTCGAGGCGCTCGGCAAGCTGACGTTCCTGCCCGGGTTCACGCTGCAGGTCAACAACCGCAAGCTGATCCAGGGCTTCTACGCCGGGCTCGGCGCCCCCGACGTCGAAGAGACCATGCGGCTCATCGACAAGCTCGACAAGATGCCCGCCGAAGAGGTCGGCAAGCTGCTGGTCTCCGAGGCGGGGCTGACCGACGAGCAGGCCGCCAAGTGCCTCGAGCTCGCCACGATCACCGCCACCGACGACTCGTTCGTCGGACGCGTCCGCGGACTCGGCGTCGAGAGCGAGCTGCTCGATGAGGGCCTGTCCGAGCTGGCCACGCTGATCAACGCCACAGCGCCCCTGAACACCGAGAACGTACGCGTCGTGGCGGACCTGAGCATCGCCCGCGGTCTCGACTACTACACCGGCACCGTGTTCGAGACCCGTCTCGACGGCTACGAGAGCCTCGGCAGCATCTGCTCCGGCGGCCGCTACGACGCGCTCGCCAGCGACGGGAAGACCACCTACCCGGGCGTCGGGATCTCGCTCGGCGTCAGCCGCGTCCTGGTGCCGCTCGTGCAGAAGGGCGTGCTCGACGGCGACCGCAAGGTCCCGAGCACCGTGCTGGTCGCGGTCAACGACGAAGAGAGCCGCGCCGACGCCGATGCTGCCGCCCAGGCGCTGCGCGGCCACGATGTCGCCTGCGAGGTCTCGCCCAACGCCGCCAAGTTCGGCAAGCAGATCCGCTTCGCGGAGCGCCGTGGCATCCCGTACGTCCTCTTCGCCACCCGCCAAGAAGATGGCACGGAGGCGTACGAGATCAAGGACATTCGCACCGGCGACCAGGTCCCGGCCGACCCGGCCACCTGGACGCCACAGAACGAGAGCGACCTGAAGCCTCAGGTCGTCGTGAACAACGAGGAGAAGAAGTGACCCGCACCCCCAGTCTGAGGACGCACAGTGCCGGCACCCTGCGTGCCGAGCACGTCGGCCAGACCGTGACCCTCGCCGGCTGGGTAGGCCGCCGACGCGATCACGGCGGGGTCGCGTTCCTCGACCTGCGCGAGGCCAGCGGCGTGGTCCAGGTCGTCGTCCGTGACGAGGAGATCGCCCACGCGCTCCGCAACGAGTACTGCATCAAGGTCACCGGCGAGGTCGTCGCGCGCACGAGCGAGAACGTCAACGACAAGCTCGCCACCGGCGAGATCGAGGTCGTCGCCAAGGACCTCGAGGTCCTCAGCGCGGCCGCGCCCCTCCCTTTCCCGATCGACGACCACGTAGAGGTCGGCGAGGACGTCCGCTACAAGCACCGCTACCTCGACCTGCGCCGCACCGCGCCCGGCAACGCCATCCGGCTGCGCTCGAAGGCGAACAAGGCCGCCCGCGACGTGCTCGCCGGCCACGACTTCGTCGAGATCGAGACCCCGACCCTGACCCGCAGCACCCCCGAGGGCGCCCGTGACTTCCTGGTCCCCGCGCGTCTGCAGCCGGGCTCCTGGTATGCGCTGCCGCAGTCCCCGCAGCTGTTCAAGCAGCTGCTCATGGTCGCCGGCATGGAGCGCTACTACCAGATCGCTCGCGCCTACCGCGACGAGGACTTCCGCGCCGACCGGCAGCCGGAGTTCACCCAGCTCGACATCGAGATGAGCTTCGTCGACCAGGACGACGTGATCGCGCTCGGCGAGGAGATCGTCGCCGCGCTGTGGAAGCTGATCGGCTACGACGTGCCGCTCCCGCTGCCGCGGATGACCTACGCCGACGCGATGGCCAAGTACGGCTCGGACAAGCCCGACCTGCGCTTCGGCATCGAGATCACCGAGTGCACCGACTACTTCTCCGAGACGACCTTCCGCGTCTTCCAGGCGCCTTACGTCGGTGCCGTGGTGATGCCGGGCGGCGCCAGCCAGCCGCGGCGTCAGCTCGACGGCTGGCAGGACTGGGCCAAGCAGCGCGGCGCCAAGGGCCTGGCGTACGTCCTGGTCCAGGCGGACGGCTCGCTGACCGGTCCGGTCGCCAAGAACCTCTCCGAGACCGAGGCCGCCGGACTGGCCGGCCACGTCGGCGCCAACCCCGGCGACTGCATCTTCTTCGCCGCCGGCCCGCCCAAGTCGAGCCGCTCCCTGCTGGGTGCTGCCCGGCTGGAGATCGGCAACCGTCTCGACCTCCGCAAGGACGGGGACTGGAGCTTCCTGTGGGTCGTCGACGCGCCGCTGCTCGAGCCGGCCTCCGAGGCCGTCGAGTCCGGTGACGTCGCTGTCGGTGCGGGGGAGTGGACCGCGGTCCACCACGCCTTCACCAGCCCCCAGGACATCGAGAGCTTCGACAAGGACCCCGGCAACGCGCTCGCCTGGGCCTACGACATCGTCTGCAACGGCAACGAGATCGGTGGCGGCTCGATCCGTATCCACCGTGAGGACGTCCAGAAGCGGGTCTTCGACCTGATGGGCATCGGCGAGGAGGCCGCCGAGGAGAAGTTCGGCTTCCTGCTGGACGCCTTCAAGTTCGGCGCCCCGCCGCACGGCGGCATCGCCTTCGGCTGGGACCGCGTCGTCGCCCTTCTGGCCGGCACCGACTCGATCCGCGACGTCATCGCCTTCCCGAAGACGGGTGCCGGTTACGACCCGCTCACCGCCGCTCCGGCACCGATCACCCCCGAGCAGCGCAAGGAGGCCGGGGTCGACGCCAAGCCATCGGCTTCTGAGGACATCGCAGGGGCCTGATCGTAGGCTGAAAAGAAGGTCCCGGAACCTCGCGGTTCCGGGACCTTCTCGGCAGGTTCCGAGTCCAGGGCGGTGCGGGGATCCGCTCGCCTTCGCCCAACGACTTCGGAGCGTGGACTACTTGCAGATCTGCCCCGTGGGCGGACACTGGAGCTTGCGGCAGTCCCCGTTGACGTACGTCCAACCGTCTGGGCATCGGACGATGGCGTTGGCCGCACCGGTGCTCAGAGTCAAGCAGCTGATGACGGCAGTCGGCACCAGGACCAGGCGTGCGATGAGCTTCTTAGGCATGGTGGCGTCTCACATTCCCAGGTTCAGGTCGACGTGCGATTCCGCGAGGTTCCCGACGACGGGTTGCTCCTTCTGCTCAGCCTGAACGACCACTGGCTGCTCCTTCTGCTCAGCGCTGATGCCTGCCGATGCGGTCGATGCCAATGCAGCACCGGCTCCCATCAGCCCGGCAGCTACACCAAGAGCGAGCATTCTCTTTCGGCTCTTCATACTTCATCTCCCCTTCTTGATCCGGATCTGACGACAGATATTGAACCGGTGGATCGCGTACGTGGAACAGGAACATGGACCGGCACTTGACCGGCACTTCGCCAGAGAAACGTTGTGTCGCCCCTGGTGCCGGCCGACAGGCACGCCGTCAGTGCGCCCGGCCTGAACGGTCGGGGCAGACGACCGGCGAAGTGAGAACGACGCGGCCGTACGGTCGTGGCCGTGTCGGTGGCTATGCTGAACTCTCCGAAACTCGGCAAGGAAACGGTGGTTGGCGTAGCAGATGCTCGGGGACTCGCTGAAGGCGCTTCGGCAACGCGCCGGGCTGACGCAGGAAGCACTTGCTGAGAGATCGGGAGTGAGCGTTCGAGGGCTGCGCAAGCTGGAGAGCGGGCTTGTCGCGGGGCCGAGGCGAGCAACCTTGGACGCACTTGCGGACGCCCTGGAACTCACAGGTGCCGGACGCGCTGACTTCCTGTCGGGGTCCGGTCGGGTGGAGGAGCGGTCGGTCGCTGCACCTACGGATCTTGTGCCGCGGCAGCTGCCGCCGCGCCTGATGTCCTTCGTCGGCCGAACGGAGGAGGTTGGCGTCCTCGATGATGTGGTGGCCCGTGTCGCAACGGATCGACACTCTGACGCTGGGACCGTCGTCGTGACGATGTCGGGACTTCCCGGTATCGGCAAGACAGCGCTGGCGGTCGAGTGGGGACATCGGGCCGCCTCGCGCTTTCCCGACGGGCAGTTGTATCTGAACCTTCGCGGGTTCGACGCCAAGAATGAACCGCTCTCTTCTGGTGAGGCGCTCAGGGAACTGTTGACCTCGCTGGGTGTCGCGGAGAGCAAGATCTGCCGTGGACTCGGAGCACGAATCGGCCAGTACCGCACCCTGGTGTCGGCCATGCGGATCCTGGTCATCCTTGACAACGTGGTCGATCCAGACCAAGTACGCCCCCTTCTCCCGGTCGGCGCGGGGTCAGCCGCGCTTGTCCTCAGCCGGCATCGACTCCCTGGCCTGGTCGCGCAGGTCGGCGCGGTGCCCGTCAGCCTCGGCGTGCTTCGTCCCGCGGAGGCTTGTCAGCTGATCTCGTCACGACTCTCTTCCAGCGCCCGTGCACGCGACGTGCAGATGGAGGAACTGCAGCCTCTTGTCGACATGTGTTCTGGTCTCCCGCTAGCTCTTGCCCTCATCGCGTCGCGCGCTCAGCTCGATCCAGGTGCGATCAGCGAGTACGCAGCCAGATCTGTCGACGACCAGACCGGGCTGGCTGTTCTCTCCCTAGGAGACCGTTCGACATCGTTCGAATCCATCCTGGTGCGATCGATCGACTCACTGTCGAAAGAGGCGCGGGACTGTTTCATCCTGATCGGGTTGGGGGCGTCGTCAGAGTTTTCGATTGCTGAGGTCGCGAGCCTGCGCGGACATGGTCGGATCGAGGCGCGATCGCTCATCGACGAGCTCATGGACGCGAGCCTGGTCCAGGCAGCAGGCGGCGGCCGCATGACGCTGCACGACCTCCTGTGGGAGTTCGTGGTGCGCGAGGCGCAGCGAGAGGTCCCCGAAGACGTCGCGAACCTCTGCCGCAAGCGGTTGCTCGACTACCTGATCCACAACGCGGTGGCGGCGACAGCCACCTTCGCCCCTCACCGCACTCGGCCCGACCTGTCGCAGCCCGCCGTCGGCGTCGTGCTCGAAGAATTTCGGACCCCGCAGGAGGGGCGTGCCTGGATGGAGTCGACGCTCGACACAGCCCTTGCCGCAGTTGGCCACGGCGTCGGTTGGGGCCTCCTGGCTGAAGTGGCGTGGCTCGCGGAAGGGGTCAGTGCGTACCTCGACATCCAAGGGCGTTGGACCGACCTCCTGACCACCGAGGAGGCGGCGCTTCGAGCCGGCGAGATGTTGGACGACGCACAGATCCAAGCGCTCGCCTGCCGGCGCATGGCGATTGCGCAGGCGCGGGTGGGTGAGGTTGCGAGTGCGGAGGACAGTGCACGTCGCGCGATCAGGCTTTACTCGCGCTTTGGCGACATCTCAGGTGAGGCTCATGCTCATCGCCTCCTCGGCGGTCTGCTCGAAGAGTCATGCGCACACGAGTCGGCCCTCGAGCACCGGCGCGAGGCGCTGAGCAGGTTTGAGATCTTGGGGGACGAGGCTGCGACCGCGATGGCGCTGAACGCGGTCGGCTGGAGCCACGCGCTACTTGGTGAGTTCGATGTGGCGCTCGACTACTGCCTCCGCTCGACTGATACGGCCACACGCCTGGGGCACTCACGATCGATCGCGGCGGCCTGGGACAGCGTCGGCTTCATAGCGCGATCGATCGGTGACCGCGCGCGGGCCGAGAATGCGTACGACCACGCGCTTGCGTCGTGGCGAGCGAGCGGGGAGCGCTACTACCTGGCTCGGACGTACGAGAGTGTCGCCGGGCTTCGTGCTGAAACAGGTGATCAGCGGGGAGCGATAGACGCCCTGGAGACGGCGCTGGATCTTTACGACGAGTTGGGTAGTCCGGAGATCGATCGGATACAGGGGCTGCTCGCTGAGCTTGCTGATAGCACTGCCCGGGAAGACGAAGCGGGGCGCGTGTGCGGCACGGGTGTATCCGGGCGGCGGGATATCGGTTCGATTCCTGCGGTTCCGCAGACTCTTGCGCCGAAGGCGTCGATCAAGGGAAGCCGTCCTGGCGACCGCTGAGCAACGGATGAAATCGGATCGTTACCCCTCTGGCGTCCGAACGCCTCCTGCGATCACATAGAGTGCGACCCGCGGGGCGTTGATTCGCCCTGTCCCTAGTGCATTCCAGATTGAGGTGAGCATGACCACGCCCGGCACCCAGGTCGAGATCGGCGAAGTCGCTGTGGAGACCGCGGCTCCTGTGGCCGGTCCCGTCGTCAGTAAGTCGCCAACCCAGTTGGCGTTGGCGCGGTTCCGTGCGGACAAGTTGTCGATGTTCTCCTTCTATGTGGTGGTTTTCTACCTGATTGCGGCGCTGCTCGCGCCGATCCTGGTTGCGACTGGCGTGCTCGACCCGTTCACGCCGCACCAGGACCTGATCGATGACCAGAGCCTTCCGCTCAATCCGTTCGGTGGGATCTCGTGGGAGCACCCGTTCGGCGTGGAGCCGCGGATCGGACGGGACTCACTGAGCCGAATCTGGTACGGAATCAGCTTCTCGCTGAGCATCTCGCTGCTGGCCACGCTGATCGCGGTCACCCTCGGCGTTGTCCTGGGCATCATTGCCGGCACCTCGGGCGGTTGGGTCGACGCGATCATCGGTCGCATCATCGACCTGACGCTGGCTTTCCCGCAGACGCTCATGCTGCTGGCGCTCTCGACCGTCGCCGTCGCGTTCATCACCCAGGTGCTGCACGTGCCGGAAGGCCCGACCGCACAGTTCGTCTATGTGGTCTCGATCCTGGGCATCTTCGGTTGGACGAGCACCGCACGCATCGTGCGTGGTCAGGTCCTCTCGATTCGTGAGCGCGAGTTCGTCTACGCCGCGCGGCTGCTCGGTGCGGGACCTGGTCGGATCTACTTCAAGGAGATCCTGCCGAACCTGTGGGCACCGATCCTGGTGCAGTTCACGCTGATCATGCCCGCCTTCATCTCCGCGGAGGCAGCGCTCTCCTACCTCGGTGTCAGCGTGAAGCCGCCGACACCCACGCTGGGCAACGTGCTGACTGACTCGCTCAGCTTCATGTCGGACAACTTCACCTACTTCATCATTCCGGCGGTCTTGATCGCGCTGATCGTCGTCTGCTTCAACCTTCTCGGAGATGGCCTGAGGGACGCACTGGACCCGAAGTCAGGCCGATGAGCGGATCCATCCGCTCGACTTGTTCCTGCCGACACCGTCGGCGTTGAAACGTGCGGCAGTTCGTCGCGCATCCCAAGGAGGACACAAAATGGGAAGTAAGTTGAGGAGTGTCGTCGCCGTAGCCGCGGCTGCAGCACTCGGACTCAGCCTGGCCGCTTGCGGATCGGGGTCCGACACGGACTCCGACGCTGGTGCGGAGGGCACGAAGGGCGGGACGCTGAACTACCTGCTGGGCTCGCCGTGGGAGAGCATGGACCCACAGCGGATCTACCTGGGCGTTCAGCTGTCGAGCTTCCGCCGCACCGTTTACCGCGGCCTGGTGGCGTTCCCCATGGCCGAGGACGAGGAAACCGGGAACACCCCGGTTGCCGACCTTGCCACCGACACCGGCACCCCGAACGAGGACTCCACCGAGTGGAAGTTCACGCTCAAGGACGGCATCCAGTGGGAAGACGGTTCCGAGATCACGTGTGAGGACTTCCGCTACGGCGCCTCCCGAGTCTTCGCGAACGACATCATCACCGGTGGCCCGAACTACATCCTGAGCTACCTCGACGTCCCGCAGAAGGACGGCGTGCCGACCTACCCCGGCCCGTACAAGGCGACGCCGGCGCAGCAGGCGGAGTTCGACAAGGCCATCGAGTGTGATGGCACGAACATCACCTACCACTTCAACAAGCCGTGGGCGGACTTCCCGCTCGCTGCGGCCAGCCTGATGTCGACGGACCCGTACAAGGAGTCCGAGGACGAGGGCGCCAAGAGCCTGTGGAAGGTCTTCGCCAACGGTCCTTACAAGGTCGAGGGCGGCACGTGGGACAAGAACAAGGGTGCGACCCTGGTTCGCAACGAGAACTACGACGAGAAGACCGACAGCCCCGACGAGCTCCGTAAGGCGCTGCCGGACAAGATCGCGTTCTCGATCGACGGCTCTGACGAGGCTGCCGAGACGATCAACCGTCGTCTCGTCGCCGACGCCGGCGACGACCAGTCGGCCATCACGGCGTCTCGTCTGCCTTCCTCGATGATCTCGCAGGTCGCGGGCCCCGTTGAGGAGCGCTACAAGAACGTCGAGTCGCCGTACGTCAACTACCTGGTGCCGAACGCCAAGACCGTCACCAACCTGAAGGTCCGCCAGGCGATCGCCGCTGCGGTTGACAAGACCGGGTACATCAAGGCCAACGGTGGGGACAAGTACTCTGCTCCCGCGTCGACCCTGATCAACCCTTCGGTCAACGGTTCCACTCCTAACCCGGCGTTCGAGGACATCGACGAGGCCGGCGATGTCGAGGCGGCCAAGGCTCTCCTCGCCGAGTCCGGCGAGAAGCTGCCTTACCCGCTGAAGGTCACCTACCAGCAGACCCCGACCTATGACGCGGCCTTCGCCGTGCTCAAGGCCAAGTGGGACGAGGCTGGGTTCAAGGTCACCCTGGACCCGCTGACGGACACGTACTACGACGTCATCGGCAAGCCCGACAAGGACTCGGACCTGATGTGGGGCGGCTGGGGTGCTGACTGGCCGTCGGCGAACACCGTGCTTCCGCCGCTGTTCGACGGTCGTCCGAACATCTCTGCGACCAACTGCAACAACGACTACGGCTGCTACAACAGCAAGGCGTTCAACGCCAAGGTCGACGAGGCCGCCCAGGCGACCGACCTCGACGCGCAGACCAAGGCGCTCCAGGGGGCGGACGCCGTCCTGGGCGAAGAGGTCGCGTACATCCCGCTGGACATCTCCAAGTTCAACTGGCTCTACGGGTCCAAGGTGACTGGGTTCACCACCACGCCGGCATCGAGCTCCTACCCCGAGCTGGGGCTCATCGGCGTGAAGCAGTGATCCTCGGCTGAGGTTCGCAACAGCATCATTCCGCTTGGTGGTGGGTCGTCGCAGAGATGAGGCGACCCACCACCGGGCAGATGCGCCAACAGGCGTGAGTCGCCTTGACCGCTTCAGGTCAGCGCGAGTTCTGAAATAGACTTTGAATGGGAGAGTTCGTCCGATGTGGGCATACGTCGTGCGCCGGTGTCTGATGGGGGTTGTCCTCATTCTGGCGATGACGCTGGTCACTTTCACGTTGTTCTTCGCTACGCCGATCGACGCCGCGCGCTACGCGTGCGGCAAGAACTGCAGCGAGGAGCAGCGCGATATCACTCGCGCAGCACTGGGCTATGACAAGCCAGTGGTGGAGCAGTGGGCCGGCTTTATCAAAGGGCTTTTCGCGGGCCGTGACTTCCCGCTGGACGAGGCGCAGCGCGAGGCTGCGCCCGAGCAGGTCACCCACTGTGCGGCGCCCTGTCTCGGTTTCTCGAACTTCAATGCGAAGACGATCAACGAGATGGTCAGCGAAGCGCTGCCGGTGACGATCTCGCTCTCCGTGGTCGCGCTTGTCCTGTGGCTGATCGGCGGTGTGCTCTTCGGCATCCTGGCAGCAATGAGGCAGGGCTCGTTCCTCGATCGAGGAATCGTCGGTGCCACGCTGGTCATCTACGCCTTTCCCAGCTTCGCGATCGCAGTGTTTCTGCTCAACTACGTGGCGATCAAATGGGGCGTGTTCCCATATCCGAAATACACGCAGATCGCTGATGGCGGCGTGGTGGAGTGGTTCGGAAACCTGCTGCTTCCAGCGCTGACCCTCGCTCTGCTGTTCCTTGCGGGCTACGTCAGGATGACGCGCGCATTCGTGCTCGAGTCGCTGACCGAGGACTACATCCGCACCGCGAACGCCAAGGGGCTGCAGCGAAAGAAGGTCGTCTTCAAGCATGCACTGCGTGCTGCCCTGACACCGCTGGTCACGATGGCCGGTCTCGACTTCGCGACGCTTCTCGGCGGAGCGATCATCACCGAGCGCGTCTTCAACTATCCGGGGTTGGGTTTGCTGACGATCCAGGCGAACGCGGCGTTCGACCTCCCGGTGCTGGTCGCAGTGGTGCTGATTGCCGGGTCCTTCGTCATTCTTGCGAACATCGTTGTCGATGTTCTCTATGCATACATCGACCCGCGCGTTCGTGTCGGCTGAGAGGGACTAAGACATGTTTGAGCTTTCCGAGACGCCAGGCGACGGCCAGATGAGCAAGGCACCAGGCGACAACGCGTTCCTCTCGGTGAGGGACCTGAAGGTCCACTTCTCCACCTCCGACGGCATCGTCAAGGCCACCGACGGCCTCACCTTCGAGCTCGAGCGCGGCAAGACGCTCGGCATCGTCGGTGAGTCCGGCTCCGGCAAGTCGGTCTCCAGCTCGGCGATCATGGGGCTGCACCGCGGCACCAACGCCATCCTCGGCGGCGAGATCCTGCTAGAGGGGGTCGACCTGCTCAAGGTGAGCGACGAGGAGATGCGCAAGCGTCGCGGTCGCGAGGTGGCGATGATCTTCCAGGACCCGCTCTCCGCGATGCACCCGTACTACACCGTGGGCAACCAGATCATGGAGGCCTACCAGGTCCACAACGACGTGACCAAGCGGGAGGCACGCAAGCGCGCGATCGAGATGCTCGACCGCGTCGGCATCCCGCAGCCCGACCGTCGCGTGGACGACTACCCGCACCAGTTCTCCGGTGGTATGCGGCAGCGCGCGATGATCGCGATGGGGCTGATCAACAACCCCAGCCTGCTCATCGCCGACGAGCCGACCACCGCTCTGGACGTGACCGTCCAGGCGCAGATCCTCGACCTGCTCCAGGACCTGCAGCGCGACTTCGACGCGGCCGTCATCATCATCACCCACGATCTCGGCGTGGTTGCCGAGATGGCCGACGACGTACTCGTGATGTACGCCGGCCGGGCGGTGGAGTACGGCCCGTGCAAGGAGATCCTCACCCACCCGCAGATGCCCTACACCTGGGGTCTGCTCTCCAGCGTGCCGGACCTGACCGCGTCGACCGAGGCCAAGCTGCTGCCGATCCGTGGCAACCCGCCCTCGCTGCTCAACCCGCTGCCGGGATGTGCCTTCGAGCCGCGCTGTGACCACGTGGCGAAGGTGGGTGGTGACCTGTGCCGTACGACGCTCCCGGATCTCACGCCGGCAACCAGCGGTGGCAATCACACCAAGCGCTGCCACATCAAGAACGCCGACGAGGTCTACGAGGCAGAGATCCTGCCCGAGATCGCCCCTGACCTGGTGGAGGACTAATGAGCGACACCACGACTGCCACCGCGGCGTCGGTCGCACCGGCGAGCACGGAGACGGTGCTCTCCGTCGAGAATCTGAAGATGCACTTCCCGGTCAAGGGCAGCGGCGTGATCCGGCGTACGGTCGGTCACGTCAAGGCCGTCGACGGGGTCTCCTTCGAGGTGGCCAAGGGCAGTGCCCTCGGTCTCGTCGGTGAGTCCGGTTGTGGCAAGTCCACGACCGGGCGGATGGTGACCCGGCTCTACAAGCCCACCGGAGGGTCGATCAACTTCGAGGGCACCGATATCGCTGACTACCCGGGTCACAAGCTGAAGCCGATACGTCGCGAGATCCAGATGATCTTCCAGGACCCGTCGACGTCGCTGAACCCGCGGCACACGGTCGGCTCGATCATCGGCGCACCGCTGCGGATCCACAACATGGTGCCGAAGGACAAGGTCCTCGGCCGGGTCCAGGAGCTGCTCGAGCTCGTCGGGCTGAACCCCGAGCACTACAACCGTTACCCGCACGAGTTCTCCGGCGGCCAGCGCCAGCGCATCGGCATCGCCCGGGCGATGACGCTGCAGCCGAAGCTGCTCGTGGCCGACGAGCCGGTCTCCGCGCTGGACGTGTCGATCCAGGCTCAGGTGATCAACCTTCTGCAGGACCTGCAGAAGGAGTTCGACATCTCCTACCTGTTCATCGCCCACGACCTGGCCATCGTCCGTCACTTCTGCCCCGAGGTCGCGGTGATGTACCTCGGCAAGATCGTCGAGATCGGTGACCGCGAGTCGATCTACGAGCACGCCCACCACCCCTACACCCAGGCGCTGCTCTCCGCGGTGCCCGACGTGAAGCAGGCTGCTGTCGGCGGCCGGCGTGAGCGGATCCGGCTGGAGGGCGACGTACCTTCGCCGATCAACCCGCCTTCGGGCTGCCACTTCCGCACCCGCTGCACCTTCGCCAAGGACATCTGCTCCGTGGTCGAGCCGCCGCTGCTGCAGATCGGCAAGAAGCACAAGGTCGCCTGCCACTTCCCGGGTGAGCTCCACCAGCACCCGGAGAAGCCGGTCACCGCGCCGCTTCTGGGCGTCGACGAGTTCGGTGCGCCGGACCCGGGTGCCAGCCCGGCCGAGGTGCCGGGCGACGGCCCGGGGTATGCCGACACGTGGTACGACCTGGCGAACAACTCGCGGGGTCGCGCCTGAGACCTGTCGGGTCTCGACAAGCTCGACCACCGGTGGAAGTCGCGCCTGAGAATCTTCCGCATCTCGAACAGATTACGAAAGACGGTCCGCAGCCTACGGCTGCGGGCCGTCTTTGTTACAGGTGTGTCACAGGTCACAGTCGGTATCTAACCGTTATCTGAGTGTCGCCCGAATCGTCGGGACTTGCCATAACTTGAGGCAGCGCGCTGGTCCGGGGCTGCGCGGAATGGCAGGTCTGGGGTCATTGAGCGCCCCGACACCGAACGGAGAACATGCAGATGAGCCTTTCCATGGCGCGCCTCGAGGCCGAGACGCCAGAGCCTGGCGATGTCCCGGTCGAGAAGTCTGCTGCGATCGTCGGGAAGTCCCCGACACAGATCGCGCTGGGCCGCCTGCGCAAGGACAAGACCGCGGTGGTGTGCATCGCCGTTCTCGTCGTCGTCATCGCGCTGGCCGTGCTGGCCCCGGTGATCACCTCGATCCTGGACATCCACGAGCGCCGTGAGCCAGGCTCGCTGAACGCCGCGGAGTGGACCGACCAGTTCGGCTACCCGGTCACGGGCCCGCCCTACTACGGATTCGACCCCAACCACCCCCTGGGCATCTCGCCCAAGGAGGCCAACGACAACCTGGCACGCCTGCTCTACGGCGTACGGAACTCGCTGTTCATCGGGGCCGTGGTGGCCTTCTCGGCGCTGCTGATCGGCACTACGATCGGGCTCGCGGCCGGCTTCTCACGCGGCTGGCTCGACCGGATCCTGTCGTTCGTGATCGACCTGTTCCTGGCCTTCCCGTTCTTCTTCTTCGCGATGGCGCTGAGCCCGATCATCGGCAACGCGTTCTCCCAGAACGACGTCGGCCTCGCGGTGGCGTCGTTCATCGGGCTCATCATCTTCCTCATCATCTTCAGCTGGATGAGCCTGGCTCGTCTGGTACGTGGCCAGGTCATCTCACTGCGCGAGCGTGAGTTCATCCTGGCCGCGGAGGTGATCGGCGTACCCATGCGCCGCGTGCTGTTCAAGGAGCTGCTGCCGAACCTGGTGGCTCCGCTGGTGGTCTGGTTCTCGGTCGCGGTGCCAACCGCGGTCGCGCTCGAGGTCGCACTCACGTTGCTCGGGCTCGGGGTCAGTGGCACCCCGACGCTCGGTCTTCTCGTCCAAGAGGCTCGGGGCTACTGGGACACCTACCCGCTGTACCTGTGGACGCCCGTCGGGGCGGTTGTGGTCATCACGCTGGCGCTGAACCTGCTGGGTGACTCCGTCCGTGACGCGTTCGACCCCAAGACTCGCCGATAGTCCTTCTATGCGGTCAGGCCTTGTCGGAGAGAGACGAAACCCCAAGGAAAGGCAGAGATCCATGCGTTTCAAGACACCGTTGGTGGGCATCACCGCGGGAGGTCTGATGCTGGCACTCGCTGCGTGCGGAAGCACCGGTGGCCCGGCTGAAGACACCAAGATCGACAATGAGAAAGCCGGTGCCGCCGGCAGCGGACGTGACCCCGACGCCAAGGGCCCGGTGGAGATCAAGGGCGCGAAGGAGGGTGGCAGCATCAACGTCATCAGCTCCACCGAGCTGCAGACGATGGACCCCCGCAACGCCTACTACGCCTCGACCATCGCCATCCACGGCGCCTTCCTGTCGCGCACGCTGACCCAGTACAAGTACGACGAAGAGTCGGACTCGATGGTGCTCGTGCCCGACCTGGCCAAGGACCTGGGCACGCCCAACGAGGACTACACCGAGTGGACCTTCAACCTGCGTGAGGGCATCAAGGACGAGAACGGCGACGAGGTCACGGCGAGCTCGATCGAGCGAACCGTCGAGGCGTCGATGGACGTCGACACCTACGGCGACTTCCCGGGCAATTACCTGATCGACTTCCTGGTCGGTGGCGACCAGGTCAAGGACGGCAAGGCAGAGCCGCAGGGTGTCGACATCGACGGTGTCGAGGCGACCGACGACCACACCCTCGTGTTCAAGACGACCAAGCCGTTCGCGGACCTGCCCGCCTACGCGTACTTCCCGCTGTTCACGCCGACCCCGGAGGGCGCAGACCCGGCGACCTACGAGGACAAGATCGTCTCCACCGGTCCCTACAAGGTCAAGGAGTACGTGCGCTCCAAGAAGCTCGTCCTCGAGCGCAACCCCAACTGGGACGCGGAGACCGACCCGGCCCGCACCGCCTACCCGGACGAGTACGTCTTCGACTTCATGCTCGACACCAACAAGGTCGACGCACGGATGCTGGCCGACAAGGGCTCGGACCAGACCACGATGACGATGGACGACATCAACGCTGAGAACTACCCGAAGTTCAAGTCTGAGGCCGAGGACCGCATCGTGACGGGGTCGAGCCCCCTGACCGCGTACCTCGCACCCGACTACACCAAGGTGACCGACATCCAGATCCGCAAGGCCATCGGCCTGGCCTTCCCGTACCAGGAGTTCTACCGGACTGCCGGCTACATCGAGGGCCTGACCGCCAACCCGGCGAACACGATCATGCCTCCGGGCACCCCGGGCTACCAGACCTACGACAACCCGCTGGGTGTCGAGCCCGGCACCACCGACCCCGAGGCGGCCAAGAAGCTGCTCGAGGAGGCCGGCGCGGTCGGCTACGAGCTGAAGTTCGCCTGGTCCAAGGACGACCCGGACGGCATCTGGCCGAAGCTGAAGGACCTCTACACCGACGCGTTCACCAAGGCCGGCTTCAAGGTCACCTCGGTCAACGTGCCGGACGCGAAGTTCTCCGACTTCCAGCGTGACCCGGAGGCCGACATCAACGTGCGTTCGTACCACAGCATGGGCTGGTTCTCCGACTGGCCCTCGGGTGGCTCGTGGTTCCCGCCGCTGCTGACCACCGTCGACTGGAAGTCGACCGGTTCCTACGGCTCCAACCGCGCGAAGTTCTCCGAGCCGGAGGTGGACAAGAAGGTCGAGGAGATCCTCGCGATGCCGATCGAGGACCAGCCCAAGGCTTGGGGCGAGCTCGACCAGCATGTCATGGAGACCTACTACCCGTGGGTCGTCACCTATCAGGGTGGCTCTGTGCAGTCGCACGGCTCCAAGATCGGCGGCCACAAGATCGACAACACCATGGGTGGCCCGACCTACAAGCAGCTGCACGTCCTGCAGTGACCTGCTCGTAGCACTGGTGGGGGCCGAGGCCTCCTCGGTCCCCACCACCCCTCGTCCCTATCCACCCGCCATGCCGTAGCCGGTGCTGACCGGTCAGGAGTTCGTTGATGTTTGGCTATATAGTCCGGCGCTTGATGACGGCGTTCCTCGTCGTCGTGCTGGTCTCCATGGTGACCTTCACCCTGTTCTTCAAGGGGCCGAGCGACCCCGCCTCCGCCCTGTGCGAGGAGACCGGCGGACGCTGCACCGCGGCGGAGCTGAACTCCATCCGGGAGCAGATGGGGCTCAACGACGGCTTGGTGGTCAACTACTCGCGCTTCGTCAAGGGTCTCTTCGTCGACCGGGAGATGTATTACCAGGGCGAGCAGATGTGCGAGGCGCCCTGCTTCGGGATCTCCTACGGCAGCCGGCAGCCCGTGACGCCGCAGTTCGTCGAGAAGTGGCCGGCGACGGTGTCGCTGGCCGTCGGGGCTGTGCTCCTCTACGTCATCATCGGGATGACCCTGGGGTCGCTCGCGGCACGCTTCCGAGGGTCGTTCTTCGACCGGGCGGTGGTCGGTGTCGCGACGGTCATCACCGCCGTTCCCTACTACGTCCTGGCCCTGGTCGCCTGGATCGTCCTCGTGCTCCAGCTGTCCATCTTCCCCGAGACCGGCTATCACCCGTTCACCGACAGCCCGGTGCTGTGGGCCTCGGGGCTGCTGCTGCCGTGGGTCGTGCTCGCCTTCGCGTACGCGCCGGCCAACATGCGCTACATGCGGGGCTACATGGTGGAGTCTCTGGGCGAGGACTACATCCGCACCGCTCGAGCGAAGGGGATGAGCCAGCAAGGCGTGGTGTTCAAGCACGGTCTCCGCGCAGCGATCGTGCCGATGACCACCATCGTAGGCCTGGAGTTCGCCGTCCTTCTCGCCGGCACCGTCTTCACCGAGTTCCTCTTCGAGATCGACGGGATCGGCTGGTGGTCCATCAACTCGCTCGGCAACCCCATCGACTTCCCGGTGCTCAACATCACCGGCACCGCCGCCGCGGTCCTGATCGTGCTCGGCAACCTGATCGTCGACCTTCTCTACGCCGTACTCGACCCCCGTGTGAGGCTCGCATGACCGCCATCGACGACAGCTTCCTGCCTGCCGATCCCTCGACATCCAAGGGCGGTCCGGTCCTGGTCGTTGACGACCTGACCGTGAGGTTCCCGACCCATGACGGGCTCGTCCAGGCGGTGAGCGGGCTGAGCTACACCGTCGAGAAGGGCAAGACCCTCGGGATCGTCGGCGAGTCCGGGTCGGGGAAGAGCGTCTCCAGCATGGCCGTGCTCGGCCTGCACGACCCCCGCTCGACGCGGATGTCCGGATCGATCAAGGTCAACGGCGCCGAGGTCATCGGCGCCTCTGAGGCCACCATGAAGCGGATCCGGGGCAATGAGGTGGCGATGGTCTTCCAAGACCCGCTGACCGCGTTGCACCCGTACTTCACGGTGGGAAGCCAGATCGTCGAGGCCTACCGGCTCCATCACAACGTCTCCAAGAAGGTCGCCAGGGCGAGGGCGGTCGAGATGCTCGATCTGGTCGGCATCCCGCAGCCCGACCGTCGGGTCAACGACTTCCCGCACCAGTTCTCCGGCGGTATGCGGCAGCGGGCGGTGATCGCGATGGCGCTGGTCAACGACCCGGGCCTGATCATCGCCGACGAGCCGACCACGGCGCTCGACGTGACCGTCCAGGCGCAGATCCTCGACCTGCTGCAGAGCCTGCAGCGGGAGTTCGACTCCGCGATCATCATCGTGACCCACGACCTCGGCGTCGTGGCCGAGATGGCCGACGACGTCCTCGTGATGTACGGAGGTCGAGGTGTCGAGTTCGGGCCGACCAAGGACGTGCTGACCCGACCCTCGATGCCCTACACGTGGGGGCTCATCTCGAGCGTGCCCGACGTGCACGAGCGGAGCGACCAGAAGCTGATCCCGATCCCAGGTACGCCGCCGAGCCTGCTCAACCCGCCCGCCGGCTGTGCCTTCTTCCCGCGCTGTGCGCACAAGGACAAGGTCGGTGGAGACCTGTGCGAGACCGAGCTGCCGGAGTTCCTCCCGCTGGCGGGCAACCCCGCGCACCTCAAGCGCTGCCACCTGCACGACCCCGAGCAGATCTATGTCGACGAGGTGGCTCCCGAGATCTTCGCAGACGCGTCCGAGAAGCTGGAGAACTGACGAGATGAACACCCCTGCTCCAAGTGACGGTGTCGTCGAGGCCCGCGAGGCCGTCGAGCTCGACCCGAGTCGCCCTCCGCTGCTCACCGTCAAGGATCTCCGGATGCACTTCCCGATCCACTCCTCGGGAGTCATCCGGCGCACGATCGGGCACGTCAAGGCGGTCGACGGTGTCTCCTTCGAGCTCAGGGCCGGCAACTCCCTCGGCCTGGTCGGCGAGTCCGGCTGCGGCAAGTCGACCACCGGGCGGCTGATCACCCGGCTGTACGAACCCACGACCGGAAGCATCGACTTCGACGGCACCGACCTGGCGCCGTTGACGAAGAAGCAGCTCACGCCGTTTCGGCGCGACGTACAGATGATCTTCCAGGACCCCTACAGCTCCCTGAACCCGCGCCACACCGTGGGCGCGATCGTGGGTACTCCGCTCGAGGTGCACAACATGGTGCCCAAGGACAAGGTGCTCTCCCGGGTCCAGGAGCTTCTGGAGATCGTCGGTCTGAACCCGGAGCACTACAACCGCTATCCCAACGAGTTCTCCGGCGGTCAGCGTCAGCGCATCGGGATCGCCCGAGCCCTGGCGATGCAGCCGAAGCTGATGGTCGCCGACGAGCCGGTCTCCGCCCTTGACGTCTCCATCCAGGCGCAGGTGATCAATCTTCTGCAGGATCTGCAGAAGGAGTTCGACATCGCCTTCCTCTTCATCGCTCACGACCTGGCGATCGTGCGGCACTTCTGCCCGGAGATCGCGGTGATGTATCTCGGCAAGATCGTCGAGATCGGTGATCGTGACTCGATCTACAACAGCTCGCACCATCCGTACACCCAGGCGCTGCTCTCGGCTGCTCCGGACCTGCGGCAGGCGTCCACCGGCCGACGGGTGGAGCGGATCCGGCTCGAGGGCGACGTACCTTCGCCGATCAACCCTCCGTCCGGCTGCCACTTCCGCACGCGGTGCCCGATCGCGAAGGACATCTGCAGCAAGGTGGAGCCGCCGCTGCTGCAGATCGGCGAACGCCACAAGGTGGCCTGCCACTTCGCCGGTGAGACCGGGAACGTACCGGAGACGCCGGTGACCTCGCGGCTGCTCGGCGTCGACGAGTTCGGTGCCCCGGACCCGGGGGCGAGCCCGGCAGAGGTCCCGGGGGACGGCCCGGGGTACGCCGACACGTGGCTCGATCTGAAGAACAACAGCCTCGGCCGCGCCTGAGCCGGGCTAAGCCCGGCCGAGCCGGTGCCCTGTCGGCGCCGACCACTAGGGTTGGCGTGTGGACGGGTTGTTTGAGATGGGGGCTGCGGCCGGAGCCGCGCGCGGCGGGTCGCTGAGCCACAGCGACCATGCGGCCGCGCCGCTGGCCGTGCGGATGCGGCCGCGTACGCTCGAGGAGCTCGTCGGCCAGAGCTCGCTCAAGGCGGCCGGCTCGCCGCTGCACCAGGTCGTCGAGGGTGGTCAGTCGCTCTCGCTGCTGCTGTGGGGGCCGCCAGGGACCGGGAAGACGACGATCGCGAGCATCGTCAGCAAGTCCACCGACCGTCGTTTCGTCGAGGTCTCCGCCGTCTCGGCAGGGGTCAAGGAGGTCCGTGCGGCGATCGACTCCGCCCGGGCCGAGCTGGTCGCGACCGGCAAGGAGACGGTGCTCTTCGTCGACGAGGTCCACCGGTTCAGCAAGGCCCAGCAGGACGCGTTGTTGCCGGGCGTGGAGAACCGCTGGGTCACGCTGGTCGCCGCCACCACGGAGAACCCTTTCTTCTCGGTGATCTCACCGCTGCTGTCACGCTCGTTGCTCCTGCGGCTCGAGTCGCTGACCGACGAGGACATCCGCGGCGTACTCCTGCGGGCGCTCGAAGACGAGCGGGGGCTCGGTGGCTCCGTGACGATCTCTGAAGAGGCGCTGGACCATCTCGTCCGTCTCGCCGGCGGCGATGCGCGCCGGTCGCTGACCTATCTGGAAGCGGCGGCCGGCGCTGCCGCCGGCGGTGAGATCACGCTCGAGGCGGCCGAGCGCGCCGTGGACCAGGCGGCGGTGCGCTACGACCGCCAGGGCGACCAGCACTACGACGTGGTCAGCGCCTTCATCAAGTCGGTGCGCGGCTCGGACGCGGACGCGGCGCTGCACTACCTGGCGCGGATGATCGAGGCGGGGGAGGACCCGCGGTTCATCGCCCGCCGGCTGATGATCCTGGCGTCGGAGGACATCGGTCTGGCCGACTCGACGGCGCTGCAGACCGCGGTCGCCGCGGCCCAGACGGTGCAGCTGATCGGGATGCCCGAGGCCCAGCTCACCCTCGCCCACGCGACGATCGCGCTCGCTGTCGCGCCGAAGTCCAACGCGGTCACCAATGCCATCTTCGCCGCGCGCGCCGACGTCGCGGCCGGGAAGATCGGCAACGTCCCGCCACACCTGCGCGACGCCCACTACGAGGGCGCGAAAAAGATCGGGCACGGGGAGGCGTACAAGTACGCGCACGACGAGCCGTTCGGCATCGCGACCCAGCAGTATGCGCCCGACACGGTGCTCGATGCGGAGTACTACCAGCCGACCACCCACGGAGCCGAAGCCGGAGTGAAGGAACGTTGGGAGCGTGTCCGGAAAATCGTGCGCGGTCAGGATCGATAGGGTAGGGCCACCATGACGAACTCGAGCATGCCCGGGTGGGCGCTGGTGGCGACGCTGACCGCCGTGGGCGTCCTGGTCCTCATCTCGCTGGTGGCCGTGGGGCTCGCGCTCCGCGCGCGGCGCGCGGCTCGGCGTCGTCTCGAGGAGGCCGAGGCCAGCGAAGCCGAGCTGCGCGAGCGGCTCGAGGCGCTGGAGAAGCGGTTGACGCCGCCGGCGCAGGTCAACCGGCGGCGGCGCCGCGAGGAGAAGGAATACGTGATCACCTCCCTCGGGGAGGACGGCGAGCCTGCCGAGGTCGAGCAGGTGAGCCGACGTACCTTGACCGCACCGGCATTCGCGGACGCGGTGTTCCGGGAGACCGTGGTGCACAGCGCCGCGCTGGTGCACGGGGTCCGCCGGGCGCTCTCGCCCGAGGTGCGGTTCAAGATCCGCTACGAGATGCAGCGCGAGGTCAAGCGGGCACGCAAGGACCGGAAGAGCGAGATGAAGGAAGTGCTGCGGGAGTATCGGGCGCGGCAAAGGGACCGTGTTGATCTCGACACGCCTTCGCCTAGCGGCTCCGGCGGCTCGATCAACGGAGGGAACGCATGAGGGGCGCGATGTGGTTCGTGGTCGGCGCGGGCGCAGGCGTGTACGCGATGGTCAAGGGGCGGCGCGCCGCGGAGGCGTTCACTGCTGACGGCCTGCGCGACCGGGCCCAGGCGCTCGGCGTCGGCGCGCGGATCTTCCGCGACGAGCTGGCCACCGGCAAGGCAGAGAAGGAGCTCGAGCTCCGGGAGTGGATCGAGACGACCGGAGCGAGGTCGGGCGGCGAGCTTGCTCGTCCGCCCGCGCCGAGCGAGGGAGTGACCGCGCGCAGCGCGGACACTCGCACCCAGGCGCTCGCCTCGGGCTCTGCCTCGGCAGGAGGGCAGAAACAGATTGGCGCCGCAGGCGCTGGTCAGAAGACACTTGGATCGAGCGGGCCAATCGAGGACCCGAGGCAGAACACGGAAGGTAGTACCCCCTGATGGAGTGGTTGAGCACGGCGGAGATCCGCCGCCGTTTCACGGCGCATTTCGCCGAGAACACCGAGATCGGCGAGCACACGGTGGTGCCGTCGGCATCGCTCCTGCTCGACGACCCCAACTTGCTCTTCGTCAACGCAGGCATGGTGCCTTTCAAGCCCTACTTCCTCGGCCAGGCGACCCCGCCCTACGACCGGGCGACCTCGGTGCAGAAGTGCATCCGTACGCCCGACATCGAGGAGGTCGGAAAGACCACCCGACACGGCACGTTCTTCGAGATGTGCGGCAACTTCTCCTTCGGTGACTACTTCAAGGAGGGCGCGATCACGCTCGCCTGGGAGCTGATCACCAAGTCGGTCGCCGACGGTGGTTTCGGGTTCGACGAGTCGGTCCTCTACCCGTCCGTGCTCAATGGGGACGACGAGGCGGTCGAGCTCTGGAAGAAGATCACCGGCCTGCCCGACGACCGCATCGTGCGGCTCCCGCCGAGCGAGAACTACTGGTCGATGGGCGTGCCCGGACCCGGTGGCCCGTGCTCGGAGATCCTGATCGACCGCGGCCCGGAGTTCGGCGCCGACCGTGACTGGGACGCCGGTGACCGCTACCTGGAGTTCTGGAACCTCGTCTTCATGCAGGACAACGTCGTCGCGGCGCGGTCCAAGTACGACGTCGACATCGACGGGCCGCTGGCGCAGACCGGCATCGACACCGGGCTGGGCCTCGAGCGCGTCGCCTACCTGATGCAGGGCAAGGCGAACATGTACGAGACCGACGTCGTCTTCCCGGTCATCGAGAAGGCGATGGAGCTGACCGGCAAGAAGTACGGCGCGGCCTACGAGGACGACGTCCGCTTCCGGGTCGTCGCCGACCACGTGCGCTCCTCACTGATGCTCATCGGCGACGGAGTGACCCCCGGCAACGAGGGCCGCGGCTACGTCCTGCGCCGCCTGATGCGCCGCGCGATCCGCAACATGCGCCTGCTGGGCTACGAGGACCCGGCGATGCCCGAGCTGCTGCCGATCTCCCGCGACAAGATGGGGGAGACCTACACCGACCTGCACGCCGGATGGGACCGCATCAAGCGGGTCGCCGACGCCGAGGAGGAGGCCTTCCGCAAGACCCTCGCGGCCGGCACCCAGATCTTCGACCTCGCCGCGACCGAGGTGAAGTCGAGCGGATCCACCACGTTCACGGGTGCCAAGGCGTTCCAGCTCCACGACACGTACGGCTTCCCGATCGACCTGACCCTCGAGATGGCCGCCGAGGCGGGCCTCGAGGTCGACGAGCCGGGTTTCCGCGGGCTGATGACCGAGCAGCGCGAGCGGGCCAAGGCCGACGCGCGCGCCAAGAAGGGTCAGCACGCCGACGTGTCGGTCTACCGGACCATCCTCGACACCAACGGGCCGACCGACTGGCAGGCCTACACGACCCTGGAGACCGAGTCGAAGCCGCTCGCGCTGCTCCAGCAGGGGCGGCCGGTCGACGTGCTCGGACCCGAAGAGATCGGTGAGATCGTCCTCGACCGCACCCCGTTCTACGCCGAGTCCGGTGGCCAGTCCGCCGACGCGGGCATCATCGAGTTCGACGGTGGCCGGCTCGAGGTCGTCGACGTGCAGCGGCCCGTCAAGGGTCTCGTGGTGCACCAGGTGCGGGTCGTCGACGGCGAGTTCCGGGGAGACGAGTCCCTGGTGCACGCCCAGGTCGACAAGGAGTGGCGCCTCGGCGCCCGCCAGGCCCACTCCGGCACCCACGTGGTGCATGCGGCGCTGCGCGAGGTGCTCGGCCCGACCGCGCTGCAGTCCGGCTCGTTCAACCGGCCGGGCTACCTGCGTCTGGACTACGGCTGGACCAAGGGCCTGACGCCGGAGCAGATGCACGAGGTCGAGGAGGTCTCCAACCACGCGCTGCGTGCCGACCTGCCGGTCTCCTGGGACTACATGACCCTTCCGCAGGCCAAGGAATGGGGCGCGATCGCGCTCTTCGGCGAGACCTACGACGACACCAAGGTGCGCGTCGTCGAGATCGGTGGCCCCTGGTCGCGTGAGCTGTGCGGTGGCACCCACGTCGACCACTCCGCCCAGATCGGCACGATCGTGGTCACCTCGGAGGCCTCGGTCGGCTCCGGCAACCGCCGCATCGAGGCCTACACGGGTGTCGAGGGCTTCGACTACCTCGCCCGCGAGCGCGACGTCGTCTCCGAGCTCAACCTGCTGCTCAAGACGAAGTCCGACGACGTCGTCGGCCGGGTCTCCGACCTGATGGAGCGGCTCAAGGCCGCCGAGAAGGAGATCGCCCGGGCGCGTACGGCGCAGCTGCTCGCCTCCGGCGGCTCGATCGCTGCCACCGCGGTCGACGTCAACGGCGTCCAGGTGGTCGCCCAGCGGATCCCGGGGGTGGGCGGCGGCGACGCGCGTACGCTCGCCCAGGACGTACGCTCCCGGCTTGGTGACGCGCCGGCGGCCGTCGTCCTCTTCGGTGATGCTGACGACAAGGTCGCGGTCGTGGCCGCGGTCAACCCGGCCGGCATCGCTGCCGGGGTGAAGGCCGGAGACCTGATCAAGGAGCTCGCACCGGTCGTCGGCGGTCGCGGTGGCGGCAAGCCTGACTTCGCCCAGGGCGGTGGCACCGAGGTCGGCAAGATCGACGAGGCCGTCGCGAAGGTCAAGTCTCTCGTGACGGGAGCTTGATGCGCCACGGCGTACGCCTCGGACTCGATCCTGGCGATGCCCGGATCGGCGTCGCCAGGAGCGACCCCACGGGATTCCTGGCGACGCCGCTGGAGACGGTCAAGAGAGGCCGGGGGGATCTCGCCCGCCTGCAGGCGATCGCCGCGGAGATCGCCGAGGAGTCGACGATGCTCGAGGTGATCGTCGGGCTGCCCAGGTCCCTCAAGGGCGGGGAGAACCCGGCGACTGCTAAGGTCCGGAACTTCGCCGCGTCCTTGGCGCGACGAGTGGCCCCGGTCCCGGTTCGTCTTGTCGACGAGCGACTCACCACTGTGTCTGCGGAGGCTATGCTCCGAGATCGAGGTCGCAAGGGTCAGGACCGTCGAGCTGTTGTGGACATGGCCGCGGCGGTGGTGATCCTGCAACACGCATTGGACAGCGAGCGCGCTTCGGGGGCAGCGCCTGGAGAGATCATTGAGGTCGGTCATTGAGTGAGCGCTACTACCCCCCGGACCCGCGCGACCCGCGTCGCCCTGGTCAGGGGTCATTCGGTCGCGATCCGCGCGGTGGCTACCCTCCACGGCAGCATCCCCCGCAAGATCCTCGACGCGATCCGCGGCAGGATCCCCGGCAGGATCCCCGGCAACTGGACCCCCGGGACCCGCGGCGGATGCCCCCGCAGATGCCGGGCCAGATGCCTCCCCAGCAACAGGGTCAGCCGGGCCGTCGCCCGGGGCCCCGCCCGATGCCCGGCGGCGGCATTCCGCCGGCGTACGGCCAGCAGGAGCCGCCGCCAGGCTACGGTCAGCAGTCTCCGTCCGGTTACGGCCGCCAGGAGCCACCGCAGGGGCCCGGCGGCTACGACGGGCCGGGCTATGAGCAGCAGCCGGGCTTCTTCGACGGTGGCGGCGGTCCAACGGATCACGATCCGTACTACGACGAGGAGCCGCCCAAGCGCAAACGCCGCTTCGGTGGCTGCCTTGCCGTGCTGGTGGCGATGGCTGTCGTGGTCGGCGGGTTCTACTTCGTGGGGGACCGCGCCGTCGACTACGTCAAGGACATGGTCGCGCCCCCGGCCGACTACCCCGGCCCGGGCACGGACCCGGTCTCCTTCGAGGTGCACAAGGGCGACTCGGTCTCGGCGGTAGGCCGGAACCTGAAGGAAGCCGGCGTGGTGGAGTCGGTCGACGCCTTCATCGAGGCTGCCAATCAAGAGGGGCTGACCGTCCAGGTCGGCTTCTACCCGTTGAAGAAGGAGATGAAGGCCGCCGACGCCGTCGAGGTCCTCGCCAACCCGGAGAACATCGACACGGTCAACGTCACCATCACCGAAGGATCGCGTGCCAAGGCGATCTACAAGGTGCTCGCCGAGAAGACCGGCAAGAAGCCGGCCGACTTCAAGAAGGCCGCCCAGGACACCGAGGCGATCGGGCTCCCCGACTACGCCAAGGGCAACGTCGAGGGCTACCTCTTCCCGGCGACGTACGCCTTCCCGCCCGACGCTACGCCGACCGAGATGCTGTCGATGATGGTCGACCGCTGGGAGCAGGCGCTCGGTGACAACGACATCGAGGCGCGCGCGGCGCAGCTCAAGTGCGGCGACGGCAAGGCGTGCACGGCCGAGCAGATCATGACCGTGGCCTCCCTTGTCGAGGCGGAGGGGCGCGGCGACGACATGGCCAAGATCGCCCGGGTCATCTACAACCGGGTCGAGAACCCCGGCACAGCCGGCCAGGCGGGCTTCCTGCAGATCGACGCGACCGTCAACTATGCGCTCGGGAAGTCCGGAAGCACCGAGCTCGGTGGGGTCGACGTGCAGTCTGTCGACTCGCCCTACAACACCTACACCAACAAGGGTCTGCCTCCAGGGCCGATCGGTGCGCCGGGTGATGAAGCAATCCAGGCCGCGCTCAACCCGGCGGAAGGTGACTGGTACTACTACGTGACCGTCAACCTGAAAACCGGTGAGACGAAGTTCGCCAAGAACTACGACCAGTTCTTGAAGTTCAAGGCTGAATACAAGGACTACTGCGCAACCGAGTCCAAGAGCTGCTGAGGAGAAGACCTGAGTGAAGTGCGCTGTTCTGGGTGATCCGATCGATCACTCGCTCTCCCCGACCCTCCACCAGGCTGCGTATGCCGAGCTCGAGATGTCCGACTGGTCCTACACGTCCACGCGCGTGCAGGCCGGCGGCTTGGAGAGCTACGTCGCCAGCCTCGGTGGCGACTGGCCGCCGAGCCGGTGGCGTGGGCTGTCGGTGACGATGCCGCTCAAGCGGGAGGCGTACGAGCTGGCGCGGTCGGTCTCGCCGCGGGCGGGGCTCGTGGGGGCGGTCAACACGCTGGTGCGGTCGTCCAACGGATGGGTCGGGGACAACACCGATCTGCCCGGTGCGGTCGCGGCGATCCGGGAGCGCGCGGGTGACGACTTCTCCTGCACCTCCGCTGCGATTCTGGGTGCGGGCGCGACTGCGGCCTCGACCGGCCTGGCCCTGGCCGAGCTCGGTGCTTCCCGGATCACCCTGCTGGCGCGCAACCCGGGTGCGGCGGGGGAGACGATCGAGATGATCTCGCGTCACCGGAGCAAGCCCGTCGTCTCGGTGCTGCCGCTCGACTCGGCGGCGCCGGCCGCCGGCATCGATGTGGTCGTCTCGACAGTCCCGGCGAAGGCGCAGACCCCGGAGCTCGTCGACCGCTGGGCGTCGACACCGGTCGTCTTCGACGTGGTCTACGACCCGTGGCCCTCTGCGCTGCTCTCGGTCGCTCCGGGCGTGGCCGTCAGCGGCCTCGACCTGCTCGTGCACCAGGCGGTGCTCCAGTTCGAGCTCTTCACCGGCCGGACCGCGCCGCTCGCCGCGATGCGGGCAGCGGGGGAGAAGGTGCTGGCCAGCAAGGAGTCCAGCGTGGAGCCGACACCGGCATGAGTCCCGGGGCGGTCGTGCTGATGAGTGCGGCCGTCGCCGCCCTGCTCGCGCTCGGCGCGCCGGCACTGCTTCGCTGGCTCCCCGAACCTGCCGACGACCCGCCCGTGGTGCCCTACGTCGATCTCGCCAGACCGGTGCTGCTCCTACCGCTCGCAGCGAGCGCCTCCGCGGTGGTCGCCGCGCTGTTGGCGTGGCAGGTGGAGCCGTCGCGACTGATGGTCTTCCTGGCTCCGCTCGTGCCGCTCCTGGTGCTGCTGGCGTACGTCGACTGGCGGGTGCAGCGGTTGCCGAAGCAGCCGATCCTGGCTGCCACTGCGGTTGGGCTGCTGGTGATCGGCATCGAGTGGTTGTGGATGCGCGACACGGGGGTCATCATCGGAGCGGTCGTCGGTCTCGTCCTGGCCCGCTCGGCGTTCTGGCTGCTGTGGCGGCTGCTGCCGCATGCGATGGGCTACGGCGACGTACGTCTCGCGGCGCTCGTCGGTCTGGTCCTCGGCCGCCTCGGCTGGGAACAGCTCGCCGTCGGGGTGTGGTCCGGGCTGGCGATCTTCGGCGTCTGGGGCATCGGACGCGCGGTCGCACGACGCTCGCGCACGGCGATGCGCGAGCCTCTGGCGTACGGCCCGTTCATGATGCTGGGCATGCTCGTCGGTGTGCTCGCCGTCTCGCTGTGAGCCCGGGTGCACGGGGTTGCGTGGCGGGGATGAAAGACTTACTCCCATGTTGCGTTGGCTCACTGCGGGCGAGTCCCATGGTCCGTCCCTGACGGCCGTGATGGAGGGTCTGCCCGCCCACGTCCGGATCACCTCTGACGACATCGCTGATGCCCTGGCCCGGCGGCGCCTCGGCTATGGCCGCGGTGCCCGGATGAAGTTCGAGAAGGACCAGGTGCGGATCACCGGCGGCGTACGCCACGGGGAGAGCCAAGGCGGTCCGATCGCGATCGAGGTGGGCAACACCGAGTGGCCCAAGTGGGAGACCGTGATGGCCTCCGACCCGGTCGACCCCGAGGTGCTCGCCGGGCAGGCGCGCAACGCTCCGCTGACGCGGCCGCGACCCGGTCACGCCGACCTGGTGGGGATGCAGAAGTACGACTTCGACGACGCCCGCCCGATCCTGGAGCGCGCCTCGGCGCGCGAGACCGCGGCCCGGGTCGCTCTCGGCGCGGTCGCCTCGGCCTTCCTCGAGCAGGCGCTCGGCGTCCGGTTGGTGTCGCACGTGATCGAGATCGGCGGCGTCCGCACGCCGACCCGAGAGGTGCCTTCGCCCGAGGACGTGGCGCGCCTGGACGAGGATCCGGTCCGGGTCCTGGACCCCGACGGTTCGAAGCAGATGGTCGAACGGATCGACCAGGCCCACAAGGACGGCGACACCCTCGGTGGCGTCGTCGAGGTCGTCGTCCACGGCCTGCCGCCGGGCCTCGGCTCCCATGTGCACTGGGACCGGCGCCTCGACGCGCGCCTGGCCGGCGCGCTGATGGGCATCCAGGCGATCAAGGGTGTCGAGGTCGGCGACGGCTTCGAGCTCGCCGCGACCCCGGGCTCCCAGGCCCACGACGAGATCGTTCCCTCTGCTGACGGCATCCGCCGCGCCTCCGGGCGCTCCGGCGGCACCGAGGGCGGCATGTCGACCGGCGAGATCCTGCGCGTGCGCGCGGCGATGAAGCCGATCGCGACCGTGCCGCGTGCGTTGCGCACCGTCGACGTGGCCACGGGCGAGGAGGCCGTCGCTCATCACCAGCGCTCGGACGTCTGTGCGGTGCCCGCCGCCGGTGTGGTCGCGGAGGCGATGGTCGCGCTCGTGCTGGCCGAGGCAGCGCTGGAGAAGTTCGGTGGCGACTCGGTCGGGGAGACCGCGCGCAACGCCAAGTCCTACCTCGAGAACCTGAGGTACGTGTGATGCCGGCTGTCGTGCTCGTCGGCCCGATGGGCGCGGGCAAGTCGACCGTCGGGGCGCTGCTCGCCTCCCGGCTCGGGGTCACCCTGCGTGACACCGACGAGGACATCGCGGCGGCTGCAGGCAAGAGCGTGCAGGACATCTTCGTCGACGAGGGCGAGGCGCACTTCCGCGCCGTCGAGGCCGACGCCGTGTCCGCCGCGCTCGCCGAGCACGACGGGGTGGTCTCCCTCGGTGGCGGCTCCGTCCTGGCTGATCAGACCCAGGTCCTGCTCAAGGAGCACACCGTCGTCTACCTGCGGGTCGGGGTCGCGGACGCGGTCAAGCGCGTCGGGCTCGGCTCGGGACGCCCGTTGCTGCTCGGCAACGTACGCGGGCGCATCAAGACGCTCCTGGAGGAGCGCGCCCCGATCTATGAGTCGGTCGCGACGCTGATCGTCGACACCGACGGCCGCTCGGCGGCCGATGTCGCCGACGAGCTCGCCACCGCCCTCACCGCGCTGAACACCACGGAGTAGAAGTGACCGCACCAGCCACCGTCATCAGGGTCGAGAGCGCCGCAGCCTACGACGTCGTCATCGGCTCCGGCCTCGCCGGCCGGCTCCAGGGGCTCCTGGGCGAGAGCGTCGAGCGGGTCGCCTTCCTCTACGCCGCCGAGCTCGCCGAGTACGCCGAGCCGGTGCTCGAGGAGCTGCTCAAGCACTACGACGTGCTCGGCCTCGGCCTGCCCAGCGGTGAGGACCAGAAGACCGTCGCCGTCGCCAACGACTGCTGGGAGGCGCTGGGGGAGAAGGGCTTCACCCGCTCTGACGCCGTGGTCACCTTCGGTGGCGGCGCGACCACGGACCTCGGCGGGTTCGTCGCGGCCGGCTGGCTGCGCGGCGTACGTGTCGTGCACGTGCCCACCACGGTGCTCGCCATGGTCGATGCCGCCGTCGGCGGCAAGACGGGCGTCAACACCGGTGCCGGCAAGAATCTGGTCGGCGCCTTCCACGAGCCCGCCGGCGTGCTGTGCGACCTCGCGCTGCTCGCGACCCTTCCGGAGGCCGACCTGATCGCCGGGCTCGGCGAGGTCGTCAAGTGCGGCTTCATCGCCGACCCGGAGATCCTGCGCCTGGTCGACGAGGCCGACAAGATCACCGCTTCGTCGCCCGTTCTCGCCGAGCTGGTCGAGCGCGCGATCCGGGTCAAGGCCGAGGTTGTCGCCGCCGACCTGAAGGAGACCGGCGGCGCCGACGGCCACCCCGGCCGTGAGACCCTCAACTACGGCCACACGCTCGCGCACGCCCTCGAGAAGCACTCCGGTTTCTCGATTCGCCACGGTGACGCGGTCGCCGTCGGCTGCGTGTACGCCGCCGAGCTCGCCCGGCTCGCCGGAGTCCTCTCCGACGACGTCGCCGCCCGGCACGCGCCGGCCTTCGCGAAGGTCGGCCTCCCGACCACTGTCAAGGAGCTGGGCGTCGAGGCCGACTTCGACGATCTCATCGGTGCCATGCGCGTCGACAAGAAGGCCCGCGGCTCCGTCCTCCGCTTCCTCGTTCTCCACGACCTCGCCGCCCCCCGGATCCTCACCGGTCCGTCCGAGGAGCAGCTGCGGGAGGCGTACGCGGTCATCGGCTAGGCCGACTCGGTGCGGCAACGCAGACCTGCCCGCTATGACGGAGGGTCCGACCTTGTGAACCATTCACAAAGTCGGACCCTCCGTCATAGCGGACGCTGACGAGCTGATCGGCGATCTGGCGGCGTGACCAGAGCCGTGCCGATAGGTTGCGGGGATGCGGACGTGTGTCGAGCTGAGATGGGCCTGGATTCTCAACACCTACGTCCGTCCGTTCTACCTGTGGGCCGAGTGGCTCCCGCACGATTGGGCGATGGCCCGTCGCGTCGCGCGAGCAGGCAAACGAGTCAAGGTCAGCGATGTGCGACGAATGCTCCATGGAAGCTGGCGTGAGAGCTCTGTCGCGGCTTGGTACTGCCTGCGACTCCCTCCTGAACTGATAGAGAGCGACCTGGAGGTCGCGCTGGGGCGTGCGTATTCATCGAAGAACGCGCACACCCTCGCCGCCCCGCGCTTCTCCGAAACTGCTCAGCTCGCCGGCCGCATCCACACGCGGGCCACACATCCCGGAACGGCCGGACTGTCGGCCCGGGCGCGGTAGTCGGTCGGTGAGGTGCCGACGATGTCGCGGAACGTACGGCTGAAGGTGCCGAGGCTGGTGAAGCCGACCCTGAGCGCGACATCGGTGACCGGGGTCGCGGTGTCCCGCAGCAACGCCATCGACCGCTCGATCCGCCGCCGCTGCAGGTAGCGGTGCGAGGTCTCCCCGAAGACCGCCTTGAACCGGCGGCTGAAGTGCGCCGGCGACACGTGGGCGACCCGCGCGATCGCCGCGATGTCGAGCGGCTCGGCGTAGTGCCGGTCCATCGCGTCACGCGCCCGGAGCAAGCGGCGATTCTCGTTCTCGCGCGGCGTCATGTGCCCGACCCTATGCCCGCTGGTCGAGCCGCGAGGCCGCCTGCGGCCGAGCGTGTCGAGACCAACACAGTCCTATCGAGCGCGACATCTGACCGTGTTGGTCTCGACACGCCCTCGCCTAGCGGCTCAGGCGGCTCGACCAGCGGGGAGCCGTCACAGACCCATGTCCTTGGCGATGATCAGCTTCATGACCTCGGAGGTGCCGCCGTAGATGCGGTTGACGCGGTTGTCGGCGTAGAGGCGGGCGATGGGGTACTCGTTCATGTAGCCGTAGCCGCCGTGGAGCTGAAGGCAGCGGTCGATGACGCGGTGGGCAACCTCGGTGCAGAAGAGCTTGGCGGAGGCGGCCTCGGCGGCGGTCAGGGTGCCGGCGTCCTCGGCCTCGATGGCCCGGTCGACCACGGCCTCGGCGGCGTCGACCTCGGCCTTGCACGCGGCCAGCTCGAACTTGGTGTTCTGGAAGGAGGCGACGGCGGTGCCGAAGACCTTGCGCTCGGCGACGTACTTCTTGGCGAACTCGACGGCGGCCGCGGCCTGCGCGTAGGCGCCGACGGCGATGCCGAGACGCTCGACAGGGAGGTTCTGGCCGAGGTAGGAGAAGCCCTTGCCGACCTCGCCGAGGACGTCCTCGACGGGTACGAGCACGTCGGTGAAGGAGAGCTCGGCGGTGTCGGAGACCTTGAGGCCGAGCTTGTCCAGCTTGCGTCCGACCTCGTAGCCGGGGAGCTTCGTGTCGACCGCGAGGAGGGTGATCCCGGCGCGGCGGTCCTCGGGAGTCGCCGGCGCGGTGCGGGCGCAGACGATCACCCGGTCGGCGTTGACGCCGCCGGTGATGAAGGTCTTGGCGCCGTTGAGGACGTAGTGCTTGCCGTCCTCGGTGAGCTTGGCGTTGGTGGTCATCCCAGCGAGGTCGGAGCCGGTGCCGGGCTCGGTCATCGCGATCGCCCACATCTCCTCACCGGAGACGAAGCCGGGCATCCAGCGCTCCATCTGCTCCTTGGTGCCGAGGTTGAGGAGGTAGGGCAGGCACAGTCCGACATGGACGGACGAGCCGCCGAAGGAGACGCCGGCGCGGGCGAGCTCCTCGGTCATCACGGCCGAGTACTTGAAGGAGGAGATCCCGGCGCCGCCGTACTCCTCGGGCACCTGGATGCCCCACACGCCGAGCTCGCCGAGCTTGAGGTAGAAGTCGTGGGGGACGATCCCCGCTTCGTACCACTCGTCGTAGACGGGGGTGACCTCCTTCTCGATGAACGAGCGGATGGTCTCGCGGAAGGACTGGTGGTCCTCGGTGTAGATGGTGCGGCGCATGGCGGTGTCTTCTCCTTGGTGCGTTCTTCTGGGGGCGCTGTTTGTCGCTCGGGTCAGGGGCGGGCGCCGACGGCGCGGAGCGCGAGGTCGGCGTAGAAGTCGGCGAGGGCCTCGGGGGTCCAGGAGCCGTCGTCGCGATACCACCGGGCCAGGTCGATGCCGAGCGAGAGCAGGGCGGTGGCGGCCTTGGCAGGGTCGGGGGTGTCGAAGTCGCCGCTGCGTACGCCCTCCTCGACGAGGTCACGCATGACCGTGTCGATGGCGCGGCGCAGGGACGCGATCTCGCGCAGGTGCTCGTCGGTCAGCGCTGCGAGCTCGTAGTTGATCACCCGCGCCGTCGTGTGGGAGCGGGCGTGGAAGAGGACATAGGTGCGTACGGCCGCGGCGACCCGCTCGGCGGGGGAGGCGTCGGCGCGGGTCGCGTCGGTGACGGCCTCGAGGATCACCTCGTGGCCACGCACCGCGATCGCGTGCAGGAGCTCCTCCTTGGAGCGGTGGTGGACGTAGACCGCGGCCGGGCTCAGCCCCGCCGCCGTGGCGATGTCACGGGTGCTGGTGCCGTGGAACCCCTTGGCGGAGAAGGCCTGGACCGCCGCGTCGAGCAGACGGGCACGGCTGCGGTCTCCACGTGCCTGGGTGCTGGTGCGTACGTCACTCATGCCATCAGTCTGGCATAAAGGTAAGTGAGCGCTTAGATTCGGCTCGAGAAATCAGTGCGAAGATGTTGCTCGTGAGCAACGCTTTGAAGCAAGTCCTGGTCCTCAACGGCCCCAACCTCGGGCGTCTCGGGAAGCGTCAGCCCGAGATCTACGGGCACACCACTCTCAACGAGCTCGCCGCGATGTGCGTCGACTGGGGTCATGCGCTCGGTCTCGCCGCAGACGTACGCCAGACCAACCACGAGGGCGACATGGTGGACTGGCTCAACGCCGCGGCCGACAAGAACATCCCGGTCGTGCTCAACGCCGCTGCCTGGACCCACTACTCCTACGCCATCTACGACGCCTGCGCGCAGCTGACCGCTCCGCTGATCGAGGTGCACATCTCCGAGCCCCTCGAGCGGCCAGAGACGTTCCGGCACACCAGCGTCGTCACCCCCCATGCGACCGCCGTCGTCGCAGGCAAGGGCATCGACGGCTACCGCGAGGCACTCGAGGTCATCGCCGCGAAGGTCGACCGGGCCTGATGGATTGGGTCGGCGTGCGTCTCGTTGACTAGGATTCCCCTTGGCCCTCTGGGCCCACGAACCTAGGAACATTGACAACGATGCCTGCGATGCTGCAGGACGACAGAGACGAAGGCTGACGGACGGTTATGGCGACGACGAACGACCTCAAGAACGGCATGGTGCTGAAGATCGAGGGCCAGCTCTGGCAGGTGGTCGAGTTCCAGCACGTGAAGCCCGGCAAGGGTCCGGCCTTCGTCCGCACCAAGCTGAAGAACGTCGAGTCGGGCAAGAACGTCGACAAGACCTTCAACGCCGGCACCAAGGTCGAGACCGCGACGGTCGACCGCCGTTCGTTCCAGTACCTCTACAACGACGGCACCAGCTTCGTCTTCATGGACGTCGCCGACTTCGACCAGGTCGAGGTCACCCCGGAGATCATCGGCGACGGCGCCGGCTTCCTCCTGGAGAACCAGGAAGTCATCCTGGCCACCAACGAGGGCCGCGTCCTCTTCGTCGAGCTCCCGCCGTCGGTCGAGCTCGTCATCTCCTACACCGAGCCCGGCGTCATGGGTGACTCGGCCACCGGCCGCACCAAGCCGGCCACCCTCGAGACCGGCGCCGAGATCCAGGTGCCGCTCTTCATCGAGCAGGGCGAGAAGATCAAGGTCGACACCCGCGACGGTGGCTCCTACCTCTCCCGCGTCAAGGGCTGACCTGTGGCTCACGTCGCGACCGCACGGTCCAAGGCCCGCAAGCGGGCCCTGGATCTGCTCTTCGCCGCCGAGGCGCGGGGTCTCTCCGCCGGTGACCTGCTCGACCAGCAGATCCGCGAGGGCCAGGTTCCCAACAACCCGTTCACGGTCAAGCTCGTCCGTGGCGTGGTCGCCGAGACCGAGCGGATCGACGCCTTGATCTCCGGCCACGCCCACGACTGGACGCTGGCCCGCATGCCCGCGGTCGACCGCAACGTCCTGCGCCTCGGTGTCTGGGAGCTTCTCGATGGCGATGTCGCCGCCGAGGTCGCGATCAGCGAGGCGACCGCCCTGGTGACCGAGCTGTCCACCGACGACTCGCCGTCCTTCGTCAACGGTGTGCTCGCCGCGGTCGCGAAGGATCTTCCCAAGGCCTGATCAGCACACGACGTACGCCTGTCCCGGATCGTTCGGGGCGGGCGTCGCGTCATTTCGAGGTGCGGCACGACGCGTCTGTTTCCCGGTTATCGACGATTGCTTCGGTCGGGACCGTATGTTTGGACCCAAGGCTGAGATGGAGGCCGCCAACCAGACCCGTATTCGGAGAGCGCATGACGCAGGAGAACAACCCCTACGACGAGCCGGACTCGCGCACCCGGCCGACCGGCGCACCCTCGCACTGGGTGACACCGCCTCCGCCGGGCTCGGCGGGACAGCCGCCGCAGCCCGAGCGATCGGACCCCAGCGGCCCGCGCACCAACCCCAACGCCCAGCCCTATCCCCAGCAGGACCAGAGCCAGGAGGCGACTCGCATCACCAACCCACAGGTCACCTCGACGCCTGCCCCGCCCGCCCCGACGGCCGCGCCCGCTCCATCTGGCGCAGTGCCGCCGCCCCCGGGCATGCATGGGCAAGAGGTCCCCACCGCGACCGACTTCCTCGATCGGCGTGCGGAGTCGGCCGGGTTCGGCCCTGCGACCTGGGGCTGGCGAGGTGCGCTCCGCAAGATGTCAGGCGGGCTGATCAGCCCGAAGATGGGCGCCGCCGAGGTCGCCTACGAGCAGGACCGGGCGATGATCCAGCGCGACTTCGACGGTCCGCGCACGATCGTCTTCATCAACCCCAAGGGCGGCGCCGCCAAGACCACCGGTGTGCTCGCTGCCGGTTACACCTTCGGCACCGTCCGCGGTGGCGGGATCGTGGCCTGGGACAACAACGAGACCCGCGGCACGCTCGGCATCCGCGGCATGCGGAGCACCCACCGCAACACCACCCGTGAGCTGCTCGACAACCTCGCGGCGTTCAACAACGTCTATCAGTCCCGCATCGGTGACCTGGGTGCCTTCGTTCGCTCCCAGGGCGATGCCCACTTCGACGTGCTCGCCTCCGACGAGCGCCCCGACGTCACCGGCCAGATCCACGCCGACGACTTCGGGCAGGTCCACCAGCTGCTGGAGCGCTTCTACAAGGTGATCCTGGTCGACACCGGCAACAACATGCGCGCCGAGAACTGGCTGGCCGCCGCCGACACCGCCGACCTGCTGGTGGTGACCTCGACCGTGCGCGAGGACACCGGCTACAGCGGCCTGTGGATGCTCGACGCCCTCCAGGAGTCGGGCTACGCCGACCTCAAGCTGAAGACGATCACCGTGCTCTCCGACCCGTCCCCGAAGGTAGACACCAACCTGGCTCGCGACCTCACCGAGGTCTACCAGCAGCGCACCCGCGGGGTCTACCGGGTCCCGTTCGACCCGGTGCTCGTCGCCGGGTCCACGGTGCAGTACTCCCAGCTCTCGGAGGAGACCAAGATGTCGTGGCTGAAGGCCTGCGCTGGGATGGCGCACGCGTTGTAGCGGCCGACCGCTAACGTCGGAGTCATGCGCGCAGTCGTCTACTCCGAGAACGGTCCCTCCTCCACCTTGCGTCTGACCGAGCGGCCGGTGCCGAAGCCCGGTCCCGGCGAGGTGCTGGTCAGGTTGGTGCGGGCGGGGGTCAACCCCACCGACTGGAAGTTGCGCGCCGGCCTGAGCGGCACCCTCAGCGACCCCGAGGTGACGCCGGGCCAGGACGGTGCGGGCGTCGTCGAGGCGATCGGCGAGGGGGTGAGCACCCACGTCGTGGGGCAGCCGGTCTGGCTCTTCATGACCCAGCACGGGCAGGCGTGGGGGACCGCTGCGGAGTACGTCACCGTGCCGGCCCGCAAGGCGGTCGAGCTGCCCGCGGACGCATCCTTCGACCTCGGCGCCGCCCTCGGAGTCCCGGCGATGACCGCCCACCGTGCGCTCACCTCCGGGACGGTGGAGCGAGTGGCCCCGGAGTCGTTCAGCGGACTCACCATCCTGGTTCATGGGGGTGCCGGAGCCGTCGGGAACGCCGCGATCCAGCTGGCGGTATGGGCGGGGGCGCGAGTGATCACCACGGTCAGTTCCCCGGAGAAGGCTGCGCTGGCGAAGGCGGCCGGGGCGCACCACATCGTCAACTATCGCGAGGGAGACGCGGCTGCGGCGATCCAGGAGATCGCGCCCGACGGCGTCGACCAGATCGTCGAGGTCGCCCCGGCGGTCAACAACGACCTGGACCGGACGGTCATCGCCAAGCGCGGCACGATCGCCATCTACGCCAACAACGGCGGTGACGAGCTCACCATGCCGCTGCGCGCGACCTTCTCGCTCAACCTGCGCTACCAGTTCATCCAGCTCTACGGCATCGAGGAGACGCAGATCCGGGCCGCCGCCGAGGACGTCACCGCCGCGGTGACGGCAGGGGCGCTGCGCGTGGGCCCGGAGGGCGGCGTACCTCTGCACCACTACCGGCTCGAGGAGACCGCGGCCGCCCACGACGCGGTCGAGGCAGGGGCTGTCGGGAAAGTGCTGATCGACCTGGAGTGAGGATAGGGTTTGTCCCGATCCTTTAACGAGCCGTCCCGTGAGGCGGAGAAGGAGAGCTGACCTTGTCTGAGCCTGCCCCCGAGCCTGTGTCCGAGCCGTCCGTCGACGGCCGCGTCGTGCTCGATGCCCGTGACATCTCCCGGGCGCTGACCCGGATCTCCCACGAGATCCTGGAGCGCAACCGCGACGCGGAGGATCTGGTCCTCCTCGGTCTGCACACCCGTGGCGTGCCGCTGGCGCGGCGGATCGCCGCGCGGATCGAGGCCGCCGAGGGCCATCCGGTCGCCCACGGAGCCCTCGACGTGACGATGTACCGCGACGACCTGCGCACCCACCCCACCCGGGCGCCGCACCACACCGAGATCCCGCCCGTCGGCATCGACGGCAAGACCGTGGTGCTGGTCGACGACGTGCTCTTCTCGGGCCGCACGGTCCGCGCGGCGCTCGATGCGCTGGCCGACTACGGCCGTCCTGCCGTCGTACGTCTGGCTGTGCTCGTCGACCGCGGCCACCGGCAGCTGCCCATCCGGGCCGACCATGTCGGCAAGAACCTCCCGACGGCGCGCTCGGAGCGGGTCGGGCTGCGCCTGGAGGAGATCGACGGCATCGACGAGGTACGCATCGTGGAGCTCGAGGGGGTTCCGGCATGACGAAACATCTGCTGTCCATCGACGACGTGAGCGCTGAGGAGATCCAGCAGCTCTTCGCGACCGCCGCCGAGATGCACGACGTCCAGAAGCGGGAGGTCAAGAAGCTCCCGGCGCTGCGCGGGCGCACCGTGATTAACCTCTTCTTCGAGGACTCCACCCGCACCCGGTCCTCCTTCGAGATCGCCGGAAAATGGCTCTCGGCCGACGTGATCAACCTGTCCGCGAAGGGCTCCTCGGCATCGAAGGGCGAGTCGCTGCGCGACACCGTGCTGACCGTGACCGCGATGGGCGTCGACGGCCTGGTGATGCGTCACTCGGCCTCCGGCGCGGCCCATCAGGTCGCGGGCTGGCTCGACATCCCCGTGATCAACGCCGGTGACGGGATGCACGAGCACCCGACCCAGGCGCTGCTCGACGGCTACACGCTCCAACGCCAGCTGGGCGGGCCCGGCTCCCTGGAGGGCAAGCGGATCGCGATCGTCGGCGACCTGACCCACTCGCGGGTGTTCCGGTCCAACGTGAAGTCGCTGACCAAGCTCGGCGCCTCGGTCGTCGCCGTCGCGCCGCCCACGCTGATGCCGTCGGGCGTGGCCGAGTGGGCCAAGGCCGACGGGTTCGGGACCTCGTACTCGCTCGACGACGTCCTGCCCGAGGTCGACGCAGTGATGATGCTGCGTGTCCAGCGGGAGCGGATGAGCGGCGGCTACTTCCCGACGTCGCGGGAGTACACCGTCGGCTACGGGCTCACCCGTCAGAGGCTCTCGATGCTGCGCGAGGGCGCGCCGATCCTGCACCCCGGGCCGATGAACCGTGGCCTGGAGATCTCTCCCGAGGCCGCCGACGCCGCCTCCTCGCGGATCCTCGACCAGGTCTCGGCCGGGGTCGCGATCCGGATGTCCGTCCTCTACCACCTGCTTGCCGGCGAGGAGTCCGCATGAACGAGCGCAAGCGAGCGAGCAATCAGATCATCATGCCGCCGCGTCCGTATTCTTTCCTCTCTGTCACGGAGGTGGCGGCATGAGCCTGTTGATCAAGGGAGCCTCCGTCCTCGGGGCCGAGCCGACCGATGTGTACGTCGAGGGGGGAGTGATCCGGGAGATCGGCTCACCCTCCGAGACCGCTGACTCCGCTGACTCTGCGGACGAGGTGGTCGACGCCTCCGGTCTCGTCCTCCTGCCCGGGTTCGTCGACCTGCACACCCACCTGCGCCAGCCGGGCCGCGAGGACGCCGAGACGGTCGCCTCCGGTGCGGCCGCGGCAGCCGCGGGCGGCTACACCGCCGTGCTCGCGATGGCGAACACCTCGCCGGTCACCGACACCGCCGAGGCCGCGGTCTCGGTGTGGGAGCTCGGCCGCGAGGCAGGGCTGGCCGACGTGTTCCCGGTCGGTGCGGTCACCAAGGGCCTGGCCGGCGAGGAGCTCGCCGAGCTCGCGTTGATGAACCGCTCCCGCGCCGCGGTCAAGGTCTTCTCCGACGACGGTCGCTGCGTCGCCGATCCGCGGGTGATGCGTCGCGCGCTGGAGTACGTCAAGGCGTTCGGCGGCGTCATCTCCCAGCACTCCCAGGACCCCTCGCTGGCGCCCTACGGCTCGGCCTGCTGCCACGAGGGTGAGCTCTCCGGGCGGCTCGGTCTGCCCGGTTGGCCGGGTGTCGCCGAGGAGGTCATCGTCGCTCGCGACGTGATGCTCGCCCGCCACACCGGCTCGCGGGTCCACGTCGCCCACGCCTCCACCGCCGGCACCGTCGAGGTGCTGCGCTGGGCGAAGGCACAGGCGGAGAAGGACGGCAGCTGGGCGGTCACCGCGGAGGTCACCCCGCACCACCTGCTGCTGACCACCGACCTGCTCGCCGGCTACGACCCGACCTTCAAGGTCAACCCGCCGCTGCGTCCCGCAGAGGACGTCGAGGCGCTGCGCGCCGCGCTGGCCGACGGCACCATCGACGCTGTCGCCACCGACCACGCCCCGCACGCGCGTCAGGACAAGGAGCACGCTTTCGTCGACGCGGCGTTCGGGATGCTCGGGCTCGAGGAGGCGCTCTCGGTCGTCTCGACGGTGATGGTCTCCTCGGGGCTGCTGGACTGGGCGGGTGTCGCCCGAGTGATGTCCACGACCCCTGCCCGGATCGCTGGTCTCGACGGCCATGGCCGCCCGATCGCGGTCGGTGAGCCGGCCAACCTGGTCCTGGTCGACCCGGCCGCGACCTACGTCGTGGACCGGGACCGGTCGCTCTCGCTCTCGCGCAACAACCCCTGGCACGACCGCAAGCTCACCGGCCGGGTCGTGTCCACCTTCTTGCGGGGGAAGCAGACGTACGGCGGTTAGTCCTGGATGCTCACCGAGGTAACTCGGTGAGCGCCTACTTCCTTCGTGGGACTCCACGCAAGAAGTGGCGGCCGGCCGAGATACCTCGGTGAGCAACCGCGGGGGCAACGCCTGGGCGCGGGACTCGAGTCGACCCGGAGAGGGCGGCTAGGCTCCACCGCCATGACCGACGTCTTCTCCGAGAAGCTCGCGCAGTGGCGCGCCTACACCGAGACCCCGTGGGCCCGGATCCGCTACACGGTGGTTGAAGAGGTCCTGCGGCGCCAGTGCGCCGAGCTGGGGGAGAGTCTGCGGGTCCTGGACGTCGGAGGCGGCGACGGGATGGACGCGCTGCCGCTGGCGCTGGCCGGTCATGAGGTCACGATCGTCGATCCGTCGGAGTCCTGGCTGGCCGAGGCGAAGCGTCGGGCAGCGGAGGCGGGGGCTGCGCTGACCACGCTCGTCGGTGGAGTCGAGGACCTGCCCGAGGGTGAGTGGGACCTGGTGCTGTGCCACTTCGTGCTCCATTACCGCCCCGCCGACGCCTCAGACGTACGCCGCTTGGCGGCCGCCGTCCGCCCCGGCGGCCGGCTCTCGGTGATGGTTCCCAACCCGGCGAGCATGGTGCTGCGGCAGCTGGTCACCGGCGGTCCCGAGGCTGCGCTCATCGAGCTGCACGCGGACACGAAGCATGCGGTGACCTTCGCCCACGACGTACGCAAGGTCCCGATGCCCGACCTCGAGGCCGAGCTCGCCGACGCGGGACTTCGCCTGACCGGCCGGTTCGGCACCAGGATCGCCAACGACCTCCTCGTCGACAACGACGCCAAGAACGACCCCGCCTACTTCGACCGCCTGCTCGAGCTGGAGCGCGAGCTGTGCGACCAGGAGCCGTTCGCACGCATCGCCGGTATGTACCAGCTCGTCGCGGAGCGACCGGGTTAGGCTCGGCAACGTGGATAACCTCGAGCGCGTCTACAAGATGCCCTTCGGCTCCGTCTACCCGCACTACGTGACGAAGGTGGAGAAGAAGGGCCGCACCACGGCCGAGCTGCGCCAGGTGATCACCTGGCTGACCGGTTTCGACGACGACGCGATCGCGAAGCACATCGAGGCGGGGACGAGCTTCGAGGAGTTCTTCGCCGCCGCTGATCTCAACCCGGCTGCCGAGCTGATCACCGGAGTGGTCTGTGGCGTGCGGGTGCAGGAGATCGAGGACCCGGTGATGCGTCAGGTTCGCTATCTCGACAAGCTGGTCGACGAGCTGGCCAAGGGCAAGGCGATGGAGAAGATCCTGCGCGGCTGAGCTGGTCGAGCCTGTCGAGACCACCGGGGTCCGTGCGATAACCCGTTGGACGGAGCCCTCGCCGACCGCGTAGGCTTGGTCCCATCATGAAGATCTCGCGCTGACCTCCGACCCGCGCCCGAGGCACATGCCCGGCGGGTCGTCCTCGAACCCGAAGGCCAGCGCTCGCATGTCATCTTCCATCGTCTCCGGACCGATCGTCGTCCGTGATCTCTCCGTCTCCTTCCGCAGCGGTTCGGTGCTCTCCGGGATAGACCTCACCGTCTCCCCGGGGGAACGGATCGCGCTCGTGGGGGAGAACGGCGCCGGCAAGTCCACGTTGCTCCGCGCTATCGCACACCGGCTGCCGCGCACCGCCCAACGCACAGGCACGCTCGAGGCGCCCGACGACCTCGTCTGGCTGCCGCAGGAGCCGCCGTTCCGCGATGCGGCGAGCATCGAGGACGTACTGGCCACCACCCTGCGCCCGCTCCGGGAGGCCGTCGCCACGGTCGAGACGCTCGCTGACCGTCTCGACGACCCCGAGGTCGCCGAGACGTACGCGAGCGCGCTCGACTTTGCGGTGGCCCACGACGCGTGGGACGCCGACCGGCGGGCCATCCTGGCCGCCGAGCGCCTCGGGCTCAGCGGCCTGGACCGTGAACGTCCGATCAGCACGCTCTCGGGCGGTCAGCGCACCAGGCTGGCGCTCGCGACAGCGATCACCCGCCGCCCGGACGCGCTGCTGCTCGACGAGCCGACCAACCACCTCGACGACGAGGCGGTCGCGGTGCTGGGGGAGTTCCTGCGTGACCTCCCCGGCGTCGTGCTGATGGCCTCCCACGACCGTGTCTTCCTCGACGAGGTCGCCACCGGTCTCTTCGACCTGGACCCGACAGCCTTCGGCACCGACGGTGCAGGCGGTCGGCTCTTCGGAGGCGGGTGGAGCGCTTACGAGGAGGCCCGGCAGGCCGCGCGCGAGCGGTGGGAGCAGACGTACGCAGAGCAGCAGGACGAGCTCAAGCGTCTCCGCGCGGCGACCAAGATCGGCAACGACGCGATCGCCCACAACCGCGGTCCGACCGACAACGACAAGTTCATCTACAAGTTCAAGGGCAGCAACGTCGAGCGCACCGTCGCCCGACGCAAGAAGGACGCCAACCGGCGGCTGGAGGAGGCCCAGGAGGCCCAGGTGCGCAAGCCACCGCCGCCGCTGCGACTCAACGCTGCGCTGTCGGCTGCGGGCGCGAGCGGGCGGATGGTCGTCGTACGCGACCTGGTGGTCGAGGAGCGGGTCAGCCTGCCGGTCCTCGACGTCATGGCGGGGGAGCACCTGCTGGTCACCGGGCCCAACGGCAGCGGCAAGTCGACACTGCTCGGGGTGATCTCCGGGCGCGTGAAACCGACCTCGGGGGAGGTCCAGGTCAGCGCCAGACACGTCGAGGAGCTCACCCAGGACCCGCGGTTCGGGGATCTGCGCCGCAAGGTCGCCGATGTCTACCTGGAGTCGGTGGGGGAGGCGCTGGCGACCCAGGTCCCGCTACGTGACCTGGGCCTGGTCCACCCGCGCGACCTCAACCGGCCTGTAGGTGCGCTCAGCGTCGGCCAGCGGCGCCGGCTCGACCTGGCGATCGCCATCGCCACCGGCCCCGACCTGCTGCTCCTCGACGAGCCCACGAACCACATCTCGCTCACCCTGGCGGGCGAGCTGGAGGAGGCGATCGGGGTCACGCCGGGCACGATCGTCGTCGCTTCTCACGACCGCTGGCTGCGGCGGCGCTGGTCGGGTCCGGAGCACCGGCTCGAACCCTGACGGGCCAGTTGCGGACGAAGGCCTGTGGATGAGCAGAGTTATCCACAGGCGAAGAGATCGTCGTTGTCCTCGCCGGCGGGCCGTGGTGCGGTGGACCCATGACCGACAAGATTCCGTACGCTCCAGTCCTCCGCACCCAGGCCGACGTCGAGGCCGCCTGGCGGCACCTGATCAACCCGCTCGGCTGGCCGGAGCCACGCCTGTGGTTGATGTTCGTCGGTGCCGACGGTGTCCCGTTCCCACAGCTGTGTCAGATCGAGGCGATGCCGACGGAGATCGGCGACGACGGCGCTGCCAACCTGGCCGCGATGCTGCACGAACTGATCGATGACCTGGGCTTCGAGCGAGTCGAGCTCCTGCTGTGCCGGACGGGCGGCGGTCCACCGAGCCGGTCGGACCGGAAGAACGCCGCCGAGCTCTACGGCGCGTGTGCTGTGGCTGCGGTGCCGGTCGACGTCATCCACCTCGCGACCGATCAGGAGTTCTGGCCGATCCCGTTGGATGCGCTCGGTGAGCTCAGAACTCCAGCGTGACCTTCGTGTCACCCAGCTCGCGCTCGACGATGCGGTCGAAGGCAACCGCGGCGGCCTCACGCTCGACGAGATCACGCAGCGCGTGGTCGATTGCAGCCTGGTTGGTCGTCGTCCCGGCGATCTTCCTCGCCTCGGCCAACAGCTCCTCATCGATGCTGATCGACGTCTCGGTCATGGCGTACCCCCGCACGGAAATCTGGATGAAACATCGAAACGCTAGCGGTGCCCACCGTGCAACGCAATGACCTGCGACAACCGTCACAACGTGTCGCACTCAACGAACGTTCTCGACCGCAGGTGCCACGTTTGACGCCGCGCGGGTCTTCCGCACGATCTGATCGGTACCGCACGGGGAGGTCGGGCCGACAAATGGAGCATGTCGTGCGGGGTCGCTTTCGTCGAAGCAGATGCCGAGGGCGTCGTTCGGGGCCCAGTAGTGGTCGTTGATCCACTCCGAATCGAAGTAGGTATGCCCGTCCAGCTCGTACCGGTAGATGACCTTGAAGCCCTCGTCGGTGTCCAGGTCCTCCCTGGCGGGGGAGTCGTGGCTGTCCTGGACGGCCTCGATGACCTCCGCCCTGGTCTCAGCGGTGAGGCCGTCCTTGTCGTCTGCCTGGCGTTGCCCGAAGAACACGCCGACGGTGATCATCGCCGCGAACAGGAACACTGCGAGCGAGACCCCGAGTGCGATCGGTCCACGGACGCCTCCTGTCATCGTGTGCTCCCTACGGGCGTTGCCTCCGTGCATGAGGTGTTCGCACAGTGATCCGCCGGATTGTCGGGATCGAACCTGACCGAGATGGTGTTTCCGGGCCGCCAGTGGACTCGGTCCAGCTGGACGTTGCCCAACCACACCTGGCCTTCTGCGGGGTAGCTGTAGGAGACCTGGTAACCGCGACCGCGTTCGACCGCGTCGTGGATGGTCACCTCGCCGTAGGTCGTGATGTGACTCTGGTCAGGTGCGTTCCTGAACAGCATGACGACGACTAGGAAGAACCCGCCGAACAGGACTATCAACCCGACGCTGAAGAGTCCGAGGACCTTCAGACATCCGACTGGACTGCTGGACTCGCTGCTCACCGGCGCGCCACCTTCCCGAGAGGCTCAGAGCATGACGTAACCCCATGATGAACGTTCTCGACGGCCAGAGGTCACTCCGCGGCGGGCGGACTCGCGGCGAGATGTCGGTGGTCGCCCTCTAGGGTGCACGAGCATGAGCCCGGAGGACCGACTGCTGACCGACATCACGATCATGGTGGACTCGATCGAGCCGGTGGACGACGCGGAGAGCAGCCACATCGCCGACGCGTCGGCGTGGTTGTGCGTGACCGGCGACGTGTTCCGTCGCACCACCGCTCCGACCGAGCCGGCCAAGCATCTGGTTTCCTACTTCCTGCTGGTCGACCCGGTCAGCGGTCACATCCTGCTGGGAGATCACCTCAAGTCGGGCCTGTGGTTGCCGTCAGGCGGTCACGTCGAGCCAGGCGAGAACCCAGCCGACACCGTGCGTCGCGAGTGCGTCGAGGAGCTGGGTGTGGAAGCGCGATTCCACCCCGACCTCGGACCACGCCCGTTGTTCATCACCGTGACGACGACCCGGACCGACCGCCCGGACGCGCACACCGACGTCAGCCTCTGGTTCGTCCTCGCCCACGACCACCGTGACCCGTTGGAGCCCGACGAGCGGGAGTACGCAGGTGTGCGCTGGTGGACGCCATCCGAGATCCGCGCCGCAGATCCGGCACTGTTCGATCCCCACATGGGCCGGATGCTCGACAAGCTGAAGACCCTCGGCGCCTGAGGCTCACTCGGGACCGCTCAGCTCCTGCTGGAGCCGCTCGACGCTCGGCAGGCTGGCCTGCAGCTGATACTCAGCCACGCCAAGAGGTTGTGTCGAACCGCGCAGGGAGTATTCGGCGACGACCTGATTGCGGCTCTGGCACAACAGGATGCCGATCGTCGGGGCATCGTCGGCGTGCGCCATTTCCCCGTCTACCGCCGCCAGATAGAAGTTGAGCTGGCCCAGGTGCTCGGGCCTGAACTTCCCGGCCTTGAGCTCGATGACGACATAGCAGCGCAACTTCAAGTGATAGAAGAGCAGGTCGATGAAGAAGTCCTCGCCGCCGACCTCGAGCAACACCTGACGCCCGACGTAGGCGAATCCGACACCGAGCTCGACCAAGAACTCGGTGACGTGGTCGACGAGTGCCTGTTCGATGACCCGCTCGCGCACCTCATGGCCGACCCCGAGGAACTCGAAGTTGTAGGGGTCCTTGACGATCTCTCGAGCGAGATCGGAGGTCTCGGCCGGAAGCGTGCGTTCGAAGTTGCTGATCGCCCGACCTGAGCGCTCGAGGGTCCGGAGACTGATGTGATGGACCAGCACGGCCCTGGACCAGCCGTGTTCGACCGCCTTCGCGGCGTAGGCCAGGCGCTCATCGGCGCTCTTCAGCTTGCTGAACAGCTCGATGTTGTGACCCCAGGACAGATTGTCCAACGGCCATTGGACAATCGCCTCACGTGGCCATGCCCTTGCGAAGGAGCGCATGTACATCAGATTTGCGCGTGAGAGCCCGGTCATCCCGGGAAAGGCTCGACGAAGATCGCCAGCGAGACGTTCAACGATCTTGCTACCCCAGCCCTCGGCTTCCTGCTTGACCACGATCTCGTGGCCAATATCCCAGTAGAGCCGAATCATCGCGGCGTTGAGCGCGACCGACGCTTGTTGCTGCGCACTGCGGATGTGCGTCTTGAGGTCGTCTAGCCACGTGGCGTACCCGTCGGGCAGGGAGACTGAGTCCGACATAGCGTTCTCCTTGGAGGTGTGCGAATCACCGCCTGCGATTGCAGGCGGTACGTTCGCCGCTCCTGGAGGCGCCTGTGGCGCTATTACTTACCCTCGCGACTGGCGGCCCCTTCTCGCAGACCTGGCTGGCCCGGTACTTCGGAGTGATCGCCTGAGTTGGCTCGATTAGATCATCTGCTCGTCGCTGCGCCCGGTAGGCACGGCGCAGGCAAGTCGATCGACGAGTCGCCCGGGACGTATTCGGCCACCTCCTCGAGCCAGGCCGTCGCCCGCTCGTCGATCGCTCCGAACTCCGGTTCACCGCTCACCACGAGCGCGGCGTGGCCGCCTCCGGAGGGTGGATAGTGGGCGTCGGCCGCCCCGAACCTCGTCGCCACGGTCACAGGACAGGGCGAGGTGTGTGGAACACCGGTGAGCGGGATATCGGCCACATGCCAGTATGGACCGGAGCCGACTGAGATGGGTCGGCCGAAGTTTCAGAGGGTGGAGATGACGGACGCAGCGTGGTACCCGGACCCGACCGGTCAGGCCGAGCTTCGCTACTACGACGGGAGCCAGTGGACCGAGCACGTGTCCACAGGCGGGCAGCAGTCGACGGCGCCGCTGACGCCACCTCAGGCTTCCGTCGAGCAGGAGGCCCCGACACAGGTCGGTTCGGCGCAGGCGCAGGCCGCTCAGGCCGCGTACGGCGAAAACGCCCAGGCCGCCTACGCTGACAGCGCTCAGGCTCAGCCGGCGCAGGCTGCGGCGTCCCAGTACGGGCAGCAGGCCGCCCAGGCCCAGCAGCCCGCGGGCGACCCGTTCGCGGGGATCTCGGGTGACCTGATCGACGGTCGCTTCGCCGAGGTCCAAGGCGAGGGCGCGGTGCTGCAGAACAAGCGGCTCCTGCGCGTACGCGTCGGAGAGCCGTTCCAGGCACGCCAGGGCGCGATGGTCGCCTACCAGGGCAACGTGCAGTTCAAGTACCAGAGCGGGGGCATGGGCAAGTTCCTCAAGCGCGCCGTCACCGGCGAGGGCCTGAGCCTGATGGGCGTCGAGGGGCAGGGAGACGTCTTCCTGGCCGACTCGGCCAACGAGGTCCACATCCTCCGGCTGAACAACTCCGGCATCTCGATCAACGGTGACCACGTGCTCGCCTTCTCCGGCAGCCTGCAGTGGAACATCGAGCGCGTGCAGGGCGCGGGCATGCTCACCGGTGGTCTCTTCAACACCACGCTCCGCGGCACCGGCTGGGTAGCGGTGACCACCCAGGGAGACCCGGTCGTCCTCAACGCCGCCGAGGCACCCACCTTCGCCGACACCGACGCAGTGGTCGGCTGGTCGCTCGGTCTCCAGACCACCCTGCAGAAGTCGATGACCGCCGGTGCGCTCATCGGCCGCGGCAGCGGCGAGGCGTTCCAGGTCGCCTTCCACGGCGCCGGCTTCGTCATCGTGCAGCCGTCCGAGGGCGGGCGCGTCCCGCCCCACTCGCACAACTGAGCCTGACCGGACTGGGTCGACTGCCGCGTACGTCACACTGCTGGCGTACGCGGCGGACGCCAACTGCCGTCAACCGGCATCTGCTTGATACTGTCACGAGCAAGTTGACCGACATCCTTTAAGCACCGTCCTGTGAGGCGGAGAAGGAGGTACGGCGTGCCGCTGCATGCCCACAAAGAAGCACTCCTCGTACTCGAGGATGGTCGAACGTTCCGGGGTGAGTCGTTCGGAGCCGAAGGGGAGACCTTCGGCGAGGCGGTCTTCTCCACCGGCATGACCGGTTACCAGGAGACGCTGACCGACCCGAGCTACCACCAGCAGGTGGTCGTGATGACCGCGCCCCACGTCGGCAACACCGGCGTGAACGACGAGGACCCCGAGTCGCGTCGGATCTGGGTGGCCGGATACGTCGTACGCGACCCAGCCCGGGTGCCCTCCAACTGGCGCGCCCAGCGCACCCTCGACGACGACCTGCGCGACCATTCCGTCGTGGGCATCGCGGGCATCGACACCCGAGCCCTGACCCGCCACCTGCGTGAGCGCGGGGCGATGCGCGTCGGGATCTCGACGATCGACACCGACCCCGAGGTCCTGCTGAAGAAGGTGCTCGCCTCCGCCGAGATGAGCGGCGCGAACCTCTCGGACGCGGTCAGCACCGCCGAGGCGTACGTCGTCCCCGCGGAGGGCGAGAAGCGCTTCACCGTCGCGGCCCTCGACCTCGGCATCAAGGAGATGACCCCGCAGCGGATGGCCGAGCGCGGCATCGAGGTCCACGTCCTCCCGGCGACGGCGACGCTCGAGGACGTGAAGGCCGTCAACCCCGACGGGCTCTTCTATTCCAACGGCCCCGGCGACCCGGCCGCGACCACCGGCCAGGTGGAGCTGCTCCAAGCAGCGCTGGCCGAGAACATCCCCTACTTCGGCATCTGCTTCGGCAACCAGCTCTTCGGCCGCGCGCTCGGCTTCGGGACGTACAAGCTGAAGTACGGTCACCGCGGGATCAACCAGCCGGTCATGGACCTCACCACGCGCAAGGTTGAGGTGACCGCCCACAACCACGGCTTCGCCGTCGACGCGCCGATCGACGAGGAGACCACGACGCCGTACGGCATCGCGACCGTCTCCCACGTCAACCTCAACGACGACTGCGTCGAGGGCCTCGAGCTCAAGGACGCCGAGACCGGGAAGCTCAAGGGCTTCTCCGTCCAGTACCACCCGGAGGCAGCGGCCGGCCCGCACGATGCCGCCTACCTCTTCGACCGGTTCATCTCTCTCATGGCGAAGGAGGTCTGAGCGATGCCCAAGCGCGAGGACATCAAGTCCGTGCTCGTGATCGGCTCCGGGCCGATCGTCATCGGCCAAGCCTGCGAGTTCGACTACTCCGGCACCCAGGCCTGCCGCGTGCTGCGCGAGGAGGGGATCCGGGTCGTCCTGGTCAACTCCAACCCGGCCACGATCATGACCGACCCGGAGTTCGCCGACGCGACCTACGTCGAGCCGATCACCCCTGAGTTCGTCGAGAAGGTCATCGCCAAGGAGCGCCCCGACGCGCTCCTGGCCACCCTCGGCGGCCAGACCGCGCTCAACTGCGCGGTGGCGCTGGACGAGCGCGGGATCCTGGAGAAGTACGACGTCGAGCTGATCGGCGCGAGCATCGACGCCATCCAGCGCGGTGAGAACCGCGAGGAGTTCAAGAAGATCGTCGCCGAGCTCGGCGGCGAGAGCGCCAAGTCGGTCATCTGCCACAGCATCGACGACCTGCTCGCGGGCGCCGAGGAGCTCGGCTACCCCGTGGTCATCCGGCCGAGCTTCACCATGGGTGGCTCCGGCTCAGGGTTCGCCTACAACGAGACCGAGCTGCGGCGTCTGGGCGGCGCCGGCCTCGCGGCCAGCCCCACCACCGAGGTGCTCCTGGAGGAGTCCATCCTCGGCTGGAAGGAGTACGAGCTCGAGGTCATGCGCGACCGCAAGGACAACTCGGTCATCGTCTGCTCGATCGAGAACCTCGACCCGATGGGCGTGCACACCGGCGACTCGATCACCGTCGCCCCGGCGTTGACGCTGACCGACCGCGAGTACCAGAAGCTGCGCGACCTGGCGATCGGCATCATCCGCGCCGTCGGCGTGGATACCGGCGGCTGCAACATCCAGTACGCCGTCAACCCGGCCGACGGCCGGATCATCGTCATCGAGATGAACCCCCGCGTCTCGCGGTCCTCGGCGCTGGCCTCCAAGGCGACCGGCTACCCGATCGCCAAGATCGCCGCGAAGGTCGCGATCGGCTACACCCTCGACGAGATCGAGAACGACATCACCGCCGGGCCGAACGGCTCGACCGCGGCGTCGTTCGAGCCGACCCTCGACTATGTCGTCGTCAAGGTCCCGCGCTTCGCCTTCGAGAAGTTCCCGGGCGCCGACACGACCCTGACCACCCACATGAAGAGCGTGGGCGAGGCGATGGCGATCGGCCGCAACTTCACCGAGGCCCTCCAGAAGGCGCTGCGAAGCCTGGAGAAGCCCGATGCGGTCTTCGACTGGACCCAGGAGGTCGTCGAGCTCGACAAGCCCGCGCTGCTGGAGGAGATCAAGACCCCGACCGACGGCCGGCTCAAGCGGGTCATGGATGCGATCCGCTCCGGTGCGACGCCGGAGGAGATCTTCGAGTCGACCAAGATCGACCCCTGGTTCGTCGACCAGCTCTACCTGATCAACGAGATCGCCCAGGAGATCATCGCGGCGCCCGAGCTGACCGCCGACGTGCTCCGCTACGCCAAGCGCCACGGCTTCTCCGACTACCAGCTCGGCAAGATGCGCGGCATGACCGCGGACGTCGTGCGCGGGGTCCGGCACGCCCTGGGGATCCGCCCGGTCTACAAGACCGTCGACACCTGTGCGGCCGAGTTCGAGGCGCGGACGCCGTACCACTACTCCTCCTACGACGAGGAGACCGAGGTCGCGCGCCGGGAGAAGGAGGCCGTGATCATCCTCGGCTCCGGACCCAACCGGATCGGGCAGGGGATCGAGTTCGACTACTCCTGCGTGCACGCCTCCCTCGCGCTGAGCGAGGCGGGCTACGAGACCGTCATGGTCAACTGCAACCCGGAGACGGTGAGCACCGACTACGACACCTCCGACCGGCTCTACTTCGAGCCGCTCACCCTGGAGGACGTGCTCGAGATCGTCCACGCCGAGCAGCAGGCCGGACCGGTGGTCGGGGTCATCTGCCAGCTCGGCGGCCAGACCCCGCTGGGTCTCGCGCAGGCGCTCAAGGACAACGGCGTGCCGATCGTCGGCACCAGCCCCGAGGCCATCCACCTCGCCGAGGAGCGCGGTGCCTTCGGCCGGGTGCTCCACAAGGCCGGCCTGGTCGCGCCGAAGCACGGCATGGCCACCACGTTCAACGAGGCCCGCGAGATCGCCGCCGAGATCGGCTACCCGGTCCTGGTGCGTCCCTCCTACGTCCTCGGCGGGCGCGGCATGCAGATCGTCTACGACGACGAGGCGCTGCGCTCCTACATCGAGGCCGCGACCGAGGTCACCCCGGACAAGCCGGTGATGGTCGACAAGTTCGTCGACGACGCCGTCGAGATCGACGTCGACGCCCTCTACGACGGCACCGAGCTGTTCCTGGGTGGCGTCATGGAGCACATCGAGGAGGCCGGGATCCACTCCGGTGACTCCTCCTGCGCGCTGCCGCCGATCACCCTCGGTGCAGCCGAGGTCGAGCGCATCCGCGTGGCCACCCTGGCGATCGCCGAAGGCGTCGGCGTACGCGGTCTGCTCAACATCCAGTACGCCCTCGGCTCCGACGTGCTCTACGTCATCGAGGCCAACCCGCGCGCCTCCCGCACCGTCCCGTTCGTCTCCAAGGCGACCGCGACGCCGCTGGCCAAGGCCGCCGCACGGGTCATGCTGGGTGAGTCCATCGAGGAGCTCCGCGCTGCCGGCGTACTCCCGAAGACCGGCGATGGCGGGGCGCTGCCGCCCAACCAGCCGATCGCGGTCAAGGAAGCGGTCATGCCATTCAACCGGTTCCGCACCCCGGAGGGTCAGCAGGTCGACACCGTGCTCGGCCCGGAGATGAAGTCGACCGGTGAGGTCATGGGGCTCGACTCCGACTTCGGCCGCGCCTTCGCCAAGAGCCAGGCCGGCGCCTTCGGCCCGCTGCCGACCCAGGGCCGGATCTTCGTCTCGATGGCCAACCGCGACAAGCGCACCATGATCTTCCCGATCAAGGTGCTCGCCGACCACGGCTTCGAGATCTTCGCGACCGAGGGCACCGCCGAGGTGCTGCGCCGCAACGGCGTCCCCTCGCGGCTGATGCGCAAGCACTCCGAGGGCACCGGTCCCGATGGTGAGAAGACCACCGTGCAGCGGATCCTCGACGGCGAGGTCGACCTGGTCATCAACACGCCCAACGGCACCTCCAACGCCAAGTCCGCCCGGATGGACGGCTACGAGATCCGCACCGCCGCGGTGATGGCCAACATCGCCTGCATCACCACGGTCCAGGGGCTCGGCGCCGCGGTGCAGGGCATCGAGGCGCTGCGGCGCGGTGAGATCGACGTACGCAGCCTGCAGGAGTGGCGCGACGTCGTCGGCCACCACGACGGTGGGGTGTCGTCGAAGTGAAGCCATACCGGACCCTGTTCGACAAGGTACTGACGAAGACGGATCCGGAGCGTGCCCACCAGCAGGCTTTCGCCGCGATCCGGGCCGCCGGGCCGGCGCTGTCCAGGACACGTACGCCCGGATCCCCGGTGCACACGATGGGGCTCACCTTCCCGAACGTGATCGGGCTGGCCGCGGGCTTCGACAAGAATGCGGTCGGGATCGACGCGCTGGGCGGGCTCGGCTTCGGGCACGTCGAGATCGGCACGGTCACCGGGGAGGGGCAGCCGGGCAACCCCGCGCCGCGCCTGTTCCGGCTGCCCGCCGACCGCGCCGTGATCAACCGGATGGGCTTCAACAACGACGGTGCCGAGGCGGTCGCTGCCCGGCTGGCGAGCCGGCTGGAGCGGCGTGGCACCGCCACGGGCGGGCCGGTCCTCGGCATCAACATCGGCAAGACGAAGCTCGTGCCGGAGGACGACCAGGCGGCCGTCGAGGCCGACTACGCCAAGTCGGCGCGGCTGCTGGCCCCGTACGCCGACTACCTGGTGGTCAACGTCTCCTCGCCCAACACGCCCGGCCTGCGCAGCCTGCAGTCGGTCGAGAAGCTGCAGCCGCTGCTGGAGCACGTCCGCTCCATCGCCGACCAGGTCACCAAGCACCGGGTCCCGCTGCTGGTCAAGATCGCTCCCGACCTGGCCGACTCCGACGTCGTCGAGGTCGCCGACCTGGCCGGCGCGATCGGCCTGGACGGGATCATCGCGACCAACACCACCATCGGCCGCGAGCACCTCGCCTCGACGCCCGCCGAGATCACCGCGGCAGGCGCCGGCGGTCTCTCCGGTGCTCCGCTCAAGGCGCGCGCGCTCGATGTCCTGCGGCTGCTCCGCAGCCGGGTCAGCCCCGAGATGACGCTCATCGGTGTCGGTGGCATCGCCACCGTCGAGGACGCCCGCGAGCGCCTCGCGGCAGGTGCGGACCTGCTCCAGGGCTACACCGGGTTCATCTACGAAGGGCCCGGCTACGCCCGCCGGATCGCGAACGGGGCGGCTCGATGACCTTTGGTGCCCGCTACGCCACCGCCCTCGCCGAGCGGGGGAGGCTCTGCGCCGGGATCGACCCGCACGCCTCGCTGCTCCTCGACTGGGGCCTGAACGACGACCTCGCCGGCCTGGAGAGGTTCGCGCTGACCGCGGTCGAGGGCCTGGCGCCCTACGTGCCCGTGGTCAAGCCGCAGAGCGCGTTCTACGAGCGTTTCGGCTCGCGTGGTGTCGCGGTGCTGGAGCGGGTCATCGCGGAGTCGAAGGCCGCCGGGGCGCTGGTGCTCCTCGACATCAAGCGCGGCGACATCGGTTCGACCAGCCAGGCGTACGCGGATGCCTATCTCGATCCCGCGAGCCCGCTGGGCTCCGACGCGGTGACGGTGAGCCCCTATCTCGGCTTCGGCTCGCTGATGCCGTTCGTCGAGACGGCCACGAAGTTCGACGCCGGGCTGTTCGTGCTCGCCCTGACCTCCAACAAGGAGGGCCCCGAGGTGCAGCACGCGACGGTCGAGGACGGCCGCAGCGTCGGCCAGGTCATGCTCGACCACCTGCGCCGCCTGAACGAGGCCGAGACGCCCCTGGGCTCCTTCGGCGCGGTCGTCGGTGCGACGATCGAGACGACCGGAGCGAGGTCGGGCGGCGAGCTTGCTCGTCCGTCCGCGCCGAGCGAGGGAGTAAGCGAGCGCAGCGAGCACGGTGCGGACGGCGCCGGCGTGGCGTACGACTTCGGGTTCAACGGCCCCATCCTGGCGCCAGGCTTCGGCGAGCAGGGCGGCACCCCGGCCGATCTCGCCCGCATCTTCGGCGCCGCCAACGCCAACGTCGTAGCCAGCACCAGCCGCGGCCTGCTCCGCAAGGGCCCGGACGTGGCCGCCCTGCGCGACGAGGCCCTCCGTCTGCGCGACGAGCTCGGCTGACGGTCGAGATACGACGGGACGTTCGTGTCGGTCTACCGGCTGGTAACCGACAAGAACGTCCCGTCGTATCCAGTTCGCGACCCGTCGCGGGAGGCTGGCAGACTGGACCGATGACCAGTCTTCGGATGGGCGTCCAGCTTTTCGTCGTCTCGATGCTCGCCATGACGCTGAGCTCGTGCGGCGACCCGATCGACGGCTACTGCGAGTCCTTGAAGGGGCACCAGGAGGAGCTGACGAACACGCTGGGGGAGGGCGACACGGGTGGGCTGATCGCCGCCCTGCCGATCTTCGAGGACCTCGAGCGCAACGCTCCCGACGACATCAAGAAGGACTGGAAGACGCTCAACACGGCGATCTCCGGGCTCAGCGACGCCCTGGACGAGGCCGGTGTCAGCGCCGACGACTTCGAGAACGGTGAGCCGCCGGAGGGGATCTCCGAGGCCGAGGCGAAGAAGGTCGCCGACGCCGCCACGCAGGTGAGCAGCACGAAGACCCAGGAGGCATCCGTACGCGTCCAGCAGCAGGCGCGAGACGTCTGCCACACGTCGCTGACGCTGTGAACCAGTTGGCCATCTGATGGACGCCAGTTAGGCGACCCCGATTGCCGCTGCGGCAACGGAATGGCTAGATTGGCGCGAGCGCTTATTTCAGCGCTCAGCCGGGGGCACGATCCCTGTACCGCGCGACCCGGTTGCCCTGTCGAGTACACACTTGAACGTGAAAGGGAGTCTTCGTGGCTCTGCCTCCGGACATCACCCCTGAACAGCGCGCTGCCGCGCTCGCGAAAGCCGCGGCGTCGCGCCAGGAACGGGCTGCTGTCAAGAACAAGGTCCGCACTGGCGGCATGTCCGTCGCCGAGGTCATCGAGGAGGGGAAGAAGAACGAGGTCGTCGGCAAGATGAAGGTCATCGACCTGCTCACCTCCCACCCCGGCCTCGGCGAGGTGCGGGCGACCCAGATGATGGAGCGTCTCGGCATCGCGATGAGCCGCCGTGTGCAGGGCCTCGGCCCGAAGCAGGTGGCCGCGTTGGTCGAGGAGTTCGCTCGGCGATGAGTCTGATGACGGACGAGAAGACCACGGCTGGAGCGGGCGAGAGCCAGGAGAACCGACTGGTCGTCCTGGCCGGTCCGACCGCGGTCGGCAAGGGCACCGTCTCAGCGGCGGTCCGTGACGGCCACCCCGAGGTCTTCTTGTCCGTCTCAGCGACGACCCGGAAGCCTCGCGAGGGCGAGGTCCACGGGGTGCACTACCTGTTCGTCTCGGACGAGGAGTTCGACGCGATGATCGCCGGCGGCGAGCTTCTGGAGTGGGCCACGGTCCACAACATGGCGCGCTATGGCACTCCGCGTGGTCCCGTCGACAAGGCGCTGGCCGAGGGTCGCCCGGCGATGCTGGAGATCGACCTGCAGGGCGCCCGGCTCGTGCGCGAGACCATGCCCGAGGCCATCTTCGTGTTCCTGGCTCCGCCGAGCTGGGACGAGCTCGTCCGGCGCCTGGTCGGTCGCGGCACCGAGACCGAGGCCGAACGCGAGCGTCGCCTGCAGACCGCACAGGTCGAGCTGGCGGCGGAGAAGGAGTTCGACGTCACCATCGTCAACCACGAAGTTCATCAGGCAGCCGATGAGTTGGTAACCTTGATGACGCTCGGGGTTCCGAGCAAGAAATCCGACCAAGCCGACAAGTGAGGCTCACGTGGCTGCCCCTCAGATCGACGCCCAGGGCGTGACCAACCCCTCGATCGACGACCTGCTGACGAAGACCGACAGCAAGTACAAGCTGGTTCTCTACAGCGCCCAGCGGGCTCGCCAGATCAACGCCTACTACTCGCAGCTCGGGGAGGGCCTGCTGGAGTACGTCGGCCCCCTCGTCGACACCCACGTCCAGGAGAAGCCCCTCTCGATCGCGCTGCGCGAGATCAACGAGGACCTGCTGACCTGCGAGGACATCGACCCGGCCGAGCTGGCCGCCCAGGCTGCCGCTGCTCAGGCAGCTGCCGCCGAAGCGCCTGCCGCCGACGCCTGATCTCAGGTCTTCCGCTGTCCACCAACAGCACCACCCCGGCCGCCGCTCTCGACGAGCGGCGGCCGAAAGTGGTCTTAGGGGTCGCGGGCGGCATCGCCGCCTACAAGGCGGCCGAGCTGCTGCGCCGGTTCACCGAGTCCGGCCATGACGTGACCGTGGTCCCCACGGCCTCCGCCCTCGAGTTCGTCGGTGCCCCCACCTGGGCGGCACTGTCGGGCAAGGAGATCGCCACCGGCGTCTTCGAGAACATCACCGAGGTCCCGCACGTACGCATCGGGCAGCAGGCCGACCTCGTCGTGGTCGCGCCCGCGACCGCCAACACGCTCGCCCGCGCGGCCCACGGCCTCGCGGACGACCTGCTCAGCAACGTACTGCTCACCGCGCGCTGCCCGGTCGTGTTCGCTCCGGCGATGCACACCGAGATGTGGGAGCATCCCGCCACCCAGGCCAACGTCGCCACGCTGCGCGAGCGCGGCAACATCGTCATCGAGCCCGCCGAGGGCCGGCTGACCGGCAAGGACACCGGCAAGGGCCGGCTTCCGGAGCCGGCCGAGATCTTCGAGCTCTCCCGCGCCGTGCTCACCCATGGCGGCCGGGCGGACCTCGTCGGTCGTCACGTCGTGGTCTCGGCCGGCGGCACCCGGGAGTATCTGGACCCGGTCCGCTTCCTCGGCAACCGTTCGTCCGGGCTCCAGGGCTACGCGATCGCCCGTGCCGCGGCCGCCCGCGGGGCCGAGGTGACCCTGGTCGCCGCCAACGTGACCCTGCCCGACCCGGCCGGCCTCAAGGTCGTACGTGTCGGCACCACCGCCGAGCTGCGCGACGCCGTGGTCTCCGCGGCTGCCGGTGCGGACGCGGTGGTCATGGCCGCCGCTCCGGCCGACTTCCGCCCGACGGGGGTGAGCGAGGCGAAGATCAAGAAGGCCGCCGACGGGTCGGCGCCGACCATCGAGCTGATCCAGAACCCGGACATCCTGGCCGAGATCTCCCACCATCGGACCAAGCCCGGCCAGGTCGTGGTGGGTTTCGCCGCCGAGACCGGTGACGAGACCGGCTCGGTGCTCGACCTGGCTGCCGCCAAGCTGAAGCGGAAGGGCTGCGACCTGCTCGTCGTCAACGACGTCAGCGGTGGCGCCGTCTTCGGCAGCGGGGTCAACAAGGCGGTCATCCTGGGGGCCGACGGCGGCCACGTCGACGTGCAGGAAGGGGCCAAGTCCGCCCTTGCCGAGGTGATCTGGGACCAGATCGTCACAAGGCTCGGTGAGCGATAGGCCGCCTGCTGCGCGGCTTCCCAGCGCGCACCCGGCGGCGTTATCGTCAGTCGACGGCCAACACCGGGCCGCCTCCCTCCTCTGCCTTGCCGGGCACACGCTGGAAAACCGCTCGCGACGGCGCCCTATCGCCCACCGAGCCTTACGCCTGGATGAACAACGTACAAACTGACGACACGCCACGCGCCACGATGAGGACCAGCCCAACGGTCCTGGGGTTCGGGGTCTATGTTTGTCGACCAGAACGACTGACGTTTTCTTTCCTGAACACCCACACGAACCTGTGAAACGGAGCTACACGTGACCGGACGTCTCTTCACGTCGGAGTCGGTGACCGAGGGGCACCCGGACAAGATCGCCGACCAGATCAGCGACACGGTGCTCGACTACCTGCTCGAGCACGACCCCAAGAGCCGGGTGGCCGTCGAGACCCTGCTCACCACCGGCCTGGTCGTCGTGGCCGGCGAGGTGACCACCGACGCCTACGCGCCGGTCGCCCAGCTCGTACGTCAGAAGATCCTCGACATCGGCTACGACTCCTCCCTCAAGGGTTTCGACGGTCACTCCTGCGGTGTCCAGGTCGCCATCGGCGCCCAGAGCCAGGACATCGCCCAGGGTGTCGACACCGCCGAGGAGCACCGGCTCGACAGCTCGGTCGACGAGCTCGACCTGCAGGGAGCCGGCGACCAGGGCCTGATGTTCGGCTACGCGTGCGACGACACGCCCGAGCTGTTCCCGCTGCCCATCAAGATGGCGCAGACGCTGGCCGAAAGGCTGACCGCGGTCCGCAAGGACGGCACGCTGGACTACCTGCGCCCTGACGGCAAGACCCAGGTCACCATCGAGTACGACGACGAGGGCCGCGCGGTGCGTGTGGACACCGTCGTCCTCTCGACCCAGCACTCCGAGGAGACCACCCAGGAGCAGCTGCACGCCGACGTCAAGAAGTACGTCATCGAGCCGGTGCTCGAGCAGTTCAAGGCCTCGGTCCCGTTCGACGGCTACAAGCTCCACATCAACCCGACCGGCCGCTTCGTGGTCGGCGGCCCGATGGGTGACGCCGGTCTGACCGGTCGCAAGATCATCGTCGACACCTACGGCGGCATGGCCCGCCACGGCGGCGGTGCCTTCTCCGGCAAGGACCCGTCGAAGGTCGACCGGTCGGCTGCGTACGCGATGCGCTGGGTGGCCAAGAACATCGTCGCCGCGGGTCTGGCGCGTCGCGCCGAGGTCCAGGTCGCCTACGCCATCGGCAAGGCCCAGCCCGTCGGTGTCTTCGTGGAGACCTTCGGCACCCACACGGTGCCCGAGGCCAACATCCAGAAGGCAGTCCTGGAAGTCTTCGACCTCCGCCCGGCTGCGATCCTGCGTGACCTCGACCTGCTCCGCCCGATCTACGCCAAGACCGCTGCGTACGGTCACTTCGGTCGTGAGCTGCCCGAGTTCACCTGGGAGCGCACCGACCGCGCCGATGCCCTCAAGGCTGCTGCCGGCGCCTGATCCACCGCACCACCCAATTTGCCGAGTCGGCGCGTTCTGACGCGCCGACTCGGCGTGGTTTTTGGTCAGGAAAAGCTGGCGCCCATATTGATCTCGACCCGCTTCGCCGGTTCGCAAGCTCACCCGCTGCGCTCGCTCGATCTCCTCGCGTTTGCCCGGCGCAAGCGCCGGGCAAGGCTTGGATGTCGGCGCGGGCTGGTAGAAATGGCGGTTGTGAGCCGGGAACCGCAGGAGGCAGCCGGGGCAGCCGAGCTGGAGCTGCCCGGGCTGGTTCGCGACCGGGTGAAGGAGGGGCGGGCGAAGGCCGCGGCGACGCGGGCACGGAAGGCCGCGGAGGCGTTGATCGCCGAGGTCGATCCGGTCGCCAAGGTCCTGGTCGACCTGCCGATGGCCCACCTGGACAAACCGTTCGACTACGCCGTCCCGGCCTCGATGGCCGAGGAGGCGCGGCCGGGGGTGCGGGTGAAGGTGCGGTTCGGGCCGAAGGACGTCGACGGGTTCGTCGTGGCGCGTGCGGAGGCCTCCGAGGTCGCGAACCTGCAGCCGCTCAAGCGGGTGGTCAGCTCCGAGGTGGTGCTCACCCCGCAGGTGGCCGCGCTGAGCGACTCGGTCGCGCGGCGCTACGCGGGCGCCCGTGCAGACGTGCTCCGGCTGGCCATCCCGCCCCGACACGCGTCGACCGAGAAAGAACCCTCAGCGGCCGTCCCGGCCGCGCCGCCCTTCGACGCCGCTGCCGCGGCAGCGGCCTGGGCCGGTCATGAGCCGGCGACCGCGTTCTTACGACACCTCGCCTCCGGCGGTGCGCCGCGTGCGGTCTGGCACGCCGCGGCCGGCACTGACCACGCCGACCTGATCGCACACGCCACCGCGGCGACGCTGGCCTCCGGGCGCGGCGCCCTGGTCGTCGTGCCGGACTGGAAGGATCTCGCCCGACTCGACGTCGCGATGACGAAGGTGCTGGGGGAGGGACAGCATGCCGTGCTGGCAGCCGACGCCGGACCCGCGTCGCGCTACCGGGAGTTCCTGCGGGTCGCCCGAGGCGCGGTGAAGGTGGCGATCGGCACCCGTGCGGCCGCCTTCGCGCCGGTGCGCCACCTCGGACTGGTGGTGGTCTGGGACGACGGCGACGACCTGCTCGCCGAGCAGCGTTCGCCCTATCCTCACGCACGGGACGTGTTGCTGCTGCGGGCCGAGCAGGAGCAGGCGGCCGCGCTCGTCGGTGGCTTCGCCAGGACAGTGGAGGCCGGGTTCCTGTCCGAGACGGGCTGGGCGCAGGAGATCCGGCCGTCGCGCGCCTTGGCCAGGCAGCGGGTGAGCATCGAGATCACCGGCGACACCGACTTCGACCTCGAGAAGGACCCGCTCACCAGGGCCTCCCGGGTGCCTCGCGAGGCCCACGAGATCATCCGCGCGGCTCTCGCCACCGGACCCGTCCTGCTGCAGACGCCCCGGCGGGGATATGCGGCTTCGCTGGCCTGCGACCGCTGCCGTACGCCGGCCAGGTGCCCTGCCTGCCAAGGGCCGCTGCAGCTCGGCGGACCGGCCGCGCCGCCGACGTGCGGCTGGTGCGGTCACGTCGAGACGGCGTGGGCGTGCGGAGCGTGCGGCGGGTTCGGGCTGCGGGCGCCGATCATCGGCGAGGCGCGTACGGCCGAGGAGATGGGACGCTCCTTCGCCGGTGTGCGGGTGGTGACCTCCTCGGCAGGCGCGGTGAGACAGACGGTGCCGGGCACGCCGGCGATCGTCGTCGCGACCATCGGCGCCGAGCCGGTCGCCGAAGGGGGTTACACCGCGGTGTTGTTGCTCGACACCTGGCTGCTGCTCGGGCGGCCCGACCTGCGTACGGACGAGGAGGCCTTGCGACGTTGGAGCAACGCCGCCGGGCTGGTGCGGCCCGGAGGCCGGGTGCTGGTGGTTGGAGACCCCGCGCTGCCGGTGCTGCAGGCCCTGGTGCGGTGGGATCAGCCCGGGTTCGCCCAGCGGGAGGCGTCCGCACGGCAGGAGGCCCACCTGCCTCCGGCATCGCGGCTGGCCACCATCACCGGCACGCCCGGCGCGCTCGACGACGCGCTCACCCTGCTGGCGCTGCCGCCAGGCGCCGAGGTGCTGGGCCCGGCCCCCGCCGAGCCCACTTCCACCGGAGATGCACGGCTGCGCGCGGTCGTACGCGTGCCGCGATCCCTCGGGGTGAGGCTCACCGAGGCGCTCGGGGAGCTGCAGCGGGTGCGGTCGGCGCGCAAGCTCGACCCGGTGCGGGTCCAGGTGGATCCGCCGACGCTCTGACCCACGCTCAGCCCACGTATTGTGGTCCCGACACGCTCGACCACCTAGGAGAACAGTGGCGATCCAGCCCATCCGACTCTTCGGCGACCCCGTGCTGCGCAAGCCAGCGATCGAGGTCGTCGACTTCGACAAGGAGCTGCGCAAGCTCGTTGCCGACCTGACCGACACCATGCTCGAGGCACCTGGTGCCGGACTGGCCGCTCCGCAGATCGGGGTGAGCCTTCGCGTCTTCACCTGGTATGTCGACGGTGAGGTCGGCCACCTGGTCAACCCGGACCTGACGCTGTCGGAGGAGACGCAGGACGGGGGAGAGGGCTGCCTGTCGCTGCCCGACCTCACCTTCGACTGCCGCCGTGCCCTCTCGGTGGTGGCGAAGGGCTTCGACATGCACGGCGAGCCCGTCACCATCGAGGGCTCCGAGCTGCTCGCCCGGGCCATCCAGCACGAGACCGATCACCTCGACGGAATCCTCTTCATCGACCGGCTCGACGAAGCCGCCCGCAAGGCGGCGATGAAGGAGATCCGGGAGTCGGAGTGGTTCGGCCTGGAGAAGCCGAAGGTGAAGATCTCGCCGCACGCGACGAACGGGTTCGGGTTCTGATGCGGGTCGTCTTCGCAGGTACGCCTGAGGTCGCCGTCCCCTCTCTGGACGCGATCGCTCGCTCCCGGCACGAGCTTGTCGGCGTCGTCACCCGCCCCGATGCCGCCCAGGGTCGCAGCAAGCGGCTGGTGCCGTCTCCGGTGGCCCAGCGGGCCGAGGAGCTCGGGGTCCCGGTGCTGAAGCCGGAGCATCCCCGTGAGCCCGAGTTCCAGGCCGCACTCGAGGCGCTGGAGCCCGACTGCTGCCCGGTGGTCGCCTACGGCGCGATGCTGCCGCAGTCGGCCCTGGACATCCCGCCGCACGGCTGGGTCAACCTGCACTTCTCGCTCCTGCCCGCCTACCGGGGCGCGGCTCCGGTGCAGCGTGCGGTGTGGGCCGGTGAGGAGATCTCCGGTGCCACGACGTTCCGGATCGTGAAGGCGATGGACGCCGGCCCGGTCTTCGGCACGATGACCCAGGCGCTGGCGCCCGACGAGACCTCCGGGTCGCTCTTCGAGAAGCTCACCGAGGGCGGCGCCGAGCTGCTGGTCCGCACCCTTGACGGCATCGAGGACGGTTCCCTGGAGGCGCGCGAGCAACCAGCCGAGGGGATCACCTACGCCGAGAAGATCACCGTCGAGGACGCCCGGATCGACTGGTCGCAGAGCGCGGCCGCCATCGACCGGCAGATCCGGGCCTGCACCCCCGCGCCAGGCGCCTGGACGCTGCTCGACGGTGAGCGGTTCAAGGTCGGGCCGGTGACGAAGGCGGACATCGCCCAGCCGCCACTGGGGCTGGCGCCCGGCGAGCTGGGTGCCACCAAGAACGACGTCTTCGTCGGCACCGGCACCGCGCCCGTGCGCCTGGGCCGCGTGAAGGCCTTCGGCAAGAAGGAGATGTCGGCGGCGGACTGGGCCCGCGGCGTACGTCTGGAGTCCGGTGTCACCTTCGAATAGGACACAGCCGGGTAGGCGCTCAGGCCCCGGTCGGAGACCGCACGGCAAGCCCAAGGGCAGCACGAAGCCCGCCGATCCCGCTCGGCTCGCTGCGTTCGAGGTGCTGAAGGCGGTGCGGGTCGATGAGGCGTACGCCAACCTGGTGCTGCCCCACGTCCTGGGCCGTCTCGGGCTGGAGGGTCGCGACGCGGCCTTCGCCACCGAGCTGGCCTCGGGGACGCTGCGGCAGCAGGGGACGTACGACGCCGTGCTGGCCGCCTGCATCGACCGGCCGCTGGCAAAGGTCGAGGCGAAGGTGCTCGACGTGCTGCGGCTGGGAGCACACCAGGTGCTGTCCATGCGGGTACCCGACCACGCTGCGATCTCGACCAGCGTCGACCTGACCCGTTCGAAGGTCGGGCAGGGGCCGGCCGGCTTCGTCAATGCCGTGCTGCGCAAGGTCACTCGCAAGTCCCTCGACGAGTGGGTCGCCGAGGTGGCGCCTCCTCGCGAGAAGGACCACGACGGCTGGGCCTCGATCGCCTTCAGCCATCCGCGCTGGGTCGTCGAGCAGCTCGCCGAGGCGGTCGGTCGCGACCAGGTCGACGCGCTGCTCGAGGCCGACAACGTACCGCCGTCGGTCACGCTCGTCGCCCGTCCCGGGCGGGCGCGGGTCGAGGAGCTCGGTGGCGCCCCGACGCCCTACTCGCCCTACGGCGTCACGCTCGACTCCGGCTCACCGGCCGGCATCGCGGCCGTCGCCGAAGGACGTGCGGGCGTGCAGGACGAGGGCTCGCAACTCGTGGCGATCGCCCTGGCCGAGGCCGACATCGAACGCGACGGCGACCGGGCAGAGTCCTGGCTGGACCTGTGCGCCGGGCCGGGAGGGAAGTCCGCGTTGCTGAGTGCGCTCGCTGCGCAGCAAGGCGCCGCGCTGGTCGCCAACGAGCGCCAGCCGCATCGCGCCGGACTCGTGCTCGCCAACCTGACCGACCGCTCTTCGGGATCGTCGGTCGAGGGCGTCACCGGCGTCGTGGCAGGCGACGGGAACAAGCCGCCGTTCAAGGACGCCACCTTCGACCGGGTCCTCGTCGACGCCCCCTGCACCGGCCTGGGCGCGCTGCGCCGCCGGCCGGAGGCACGGTGGCGGCGGGCCACGGCCGACCTCGACGTACTCGTCGACCTCCAGCGCTCCCTGCTCGACCGGGCGATCGACCTGACCCGGCCGGGCGGTGTCGTGCTCTACGCGACCTGTTCGCCGGTTCTGGCCGAGACCAGGGGCGTGGTGCAGAGCGTGCTCGAGGGCCGATCCGACGTGACCCTCGAGCCTGTCCTCGCGACCGCTGGCACGGTGCCCGACAGCGCCGGGCCGATCGAGGGCACCGTGCAGCTGTGGCCGCACCGCCACGGCACCGACGCGATGTTCCTGGCGCTGTTGCGCCGCTCACCTGAGACGCTCAGCTGACCCAGGTGAGCGACGTGGCGAGCTTCTCCAGGTCGGCATCGGTGGTGCCCTGCCCGCTCTGCACACTGATGAAGATGTCGCCGTGGAGGTCGGTCACGTACGCACCGGAGCCCGGGCCACCCTTGTCAGGGCTCGTGCTCCACACCTTGTAGTCCTTGGCAGGGCGGATCACGAGCCCTGCGACGCCACCGTCATCGGAGGTGCAGGACGCTTTGTCGTCGATGAGGAACCACTCGCAGGTCCATCCGGCCGGAACCTCGACCGGAACGGAGTCCACGAGCCCCTGGCGAAGGCCTTCGGTGGCGAACCTGAGCCCCGGGTAGTCCTGGCCTATCGGGAATCCAGCCGACCAGTAGTCCTGCACAGCCTGCTCCGGACCGGACACGATCATCGTGAACCCGGTTCCGGGCCCGGTGAGCATGGATGCGCCCTGGATCGTGATGTCCATCGTGTCGGCCTCCGCGTTGGTGACGACGAGACCGGTGAGACCGTTCCCGAGGTCCACCGTCTGCCCCGTGGCGAGCGCTCCGGCCGAAGCTGAGGCCGAGGTGGACGGTGCGCTGGCCGCACCGAGCGAGGCCTCGTCGACGGCGGTCGTGGCAAGGAGCTGTGAGAGCCCGAGCCCACCGGCGACGAACGCACCGACTGCAGCGGCGGCCCCGGCGGTCACGACGACGTGCCGACGCCGCCGGAGACGAGAACCCTCGGCGATCGCATCAGCAGTGAGGCGTACGACGTCGGGGTGCTCGTCTGCGACACGGTCTCGCAGTGCCGTGGACAGGTCGAACTGGGGGTCGCTCATGGCATGGTCCTTTCCGGGAAGATGACCGCGACCAGCGGGCGTAGCCGTTCCAGGGCACGCTTCGAGCGGGTGCGGACCGCCGTCTCGGTCAGTCCGAGATCGGCAGCTGTCTGGGACACGGATCGGTCCTCCCAATAGCGCGCGACGAGCACAGCCCGGTCGGTCGGCGACAGCCGCTGGAGAGCGACAAGCAGGTCGATCCGGGCGCTGGGGTCGGCATCGCTGCGCGGGTCGTCCGGCAGCGTCGAGGTCGGCGTCTCGGTGTTTCGCCGGAGACGTCGGTGGGAGATGAATCCGTTGAGGAGCACACGTCGTGCGTAGGCCGCCGGGTTGTCCGCCCTCCTGACCCGCCGCCAGGATGCGAAGATCCTGGCGTACGTCGTCTGGGTCAGATCCTCGGCCAGGTGATGGTCACCCGTCAGCAGCAGCGCGGTGCGGTAGAGCCCGCTTCCCGTCGCATGGACGAAGTCGGCGAACTCCTCGGTGGGAGGCCTCGCGTTCGATGTACTCACACCCTCTCGACGCCTCGACCCGAGGGCCACGTGACACCCCCGGAGAGCTTCCGATGAGCGAGTTTCGTCTCCCCGCATCATCGCAGCGCCTACGCTGACGAGCATGGCCAAGGCATCGCCGTCGGTGGAGATCGAGGTGGACAACCGTGTCGTGCGGATCTCCAACCCTGACCGGGTCTACTTCCCTGAGACCGGTGCGACCAAGCTCGACGTGGCGCAGTACTACCTCGCCGTCGGCCCGGGGATCGTCAACGCTCTGTGGGAGCGACCGTGCATGCTCCACCGGTTCCCCAAGGGCCTGGCCGGGCCGAAGGTCCACCAGAAGCGGCTCCCGCAGGGGGCGCCGGACTGGGTCGAGACCGTACGCCTCTACTTCCCGCGCTGGGGTCGCACTGCCGACGAGCTCTGCGTGACCGAGCTGGGCGCGGTGATCTGGGCCGTCCAGATGTCGACGGTCGAGTTCCACCCGTGGAACAGCCGTCGTGAGGACACCGAGAAGCCCGACGAGTGGCGCATCGACCTCGATCCCGGCCCCGAGTGCCCGTTCTCGACGGTGCAGACGGTGGCTGGCGTCGTACGCGAGCTCCTCGACGAGCTCGGCGCGGTCGGCTACCCGAAGACCAGCGGCGGCTCGGGGATGCACGTCTACGTCCGGATCCCGGCCGAGCACGGCTTCGCAGACGTACGCCGCGCCGCGCACGCCTTCGCCCGCGAGGTCGAGCGCCGGGCGCCGAAGCTGGTCACCACCGCCTGGTGGCGCAAGGACCGTGACCCCGCGCAGCTCTTCGTCGACTTCAACCAGAACACCCGGGACCACACGATCGCGTGCGCCTATTCGATCCGCGGCGTCGCCGACGGCCGGGTCTCCACCCCGATCACCTGGGAGGAGACCAAGGACGTCGACCCGCGCGACTTCACGATGCGTACCGTCCCGGCGCGGTTCGCGGAGATCGGTGACCTGCACGCCGACATCGACGACCACCCGTTCTCCATCGAGCCGTTGCTCGAGTGGGCCGACCGCGACCAGCGCGATGGTGCCGAGACGCCGCCCGAGCCCGATGACGCCGAGTGAGCGTCACCAGACCTTGAGACGCTCGCCCAGGGTGCGACCGAGCTCCTGGGAGTAGGTCGCGGTGAGGTGATGGCCGTCGCGGTGCGTGATTGTGTCGCCGACGACAGTGGTGCAGATGCCGGCGCTGTCGCAGAACAGGTCGTCGAGGTCGAGGGTCTCCACACGGGCCGACTTGGCTGCCTGCATCTGCAGGTCGGCGCCCTCCTGCTGGCTCTCGAGCGGCTTGTAGGTGCAGGGCGAGAGCGTCTTGTTGCTGCTCAGGCAGGTGGCCGGGTCGAACTCGATCGCCGGCACGTCCCGAAGCCACACGGTGCGCTTGGCGGCCGGCTTCACCTGAGCCAGCAGCCGCTGGTAGCCGCGGTAGACGGCGCGGCGTACGTCCTCGCGGTCGGTGTGCCGACCCGACGAGTCGTGGTAGGCGGCGCTGATCGGGCGCGAGGCGATCAGCAGCAGGTCGGGACGGAGCTTCTTGACCGAGGAGAGCATGAAGTCGTGGAAGTCGTCGCACGAGGTCATCGGGTCGGTGCTGTCGAGCTTGTCGGGCGTGACCAGCGAGACGGTGCATTGCGGCATCGCCAGCATGTAGGCGCGGTAGCCGGAGCGCTCGGCGATCTCCTCGACCGCCGGGGTCCAGTGGCGGGCGTGGGAGTCGCCGATGACCACGATCGTCTTCTCGGCGTCGGCGTCACCGCGCGGGCACAGCTTGCGTACCTTCGTCGAGTAGTAGTTGCACTCGCCGACCGCCTCCACGTCGTCGGAGAGATTGGTGAGCCCGGGCTTCAGGTTGGTGGGGATCGCCTGGTTCTTGCGGGCCGCGAGCACCGAGGCCTTCAGCAGCGCGGGGAGCGGGTCGGGCTGCGGTCTGGCTGCGGGCGGCGCGGCGCTCGGTGCGGGACTGTCGGGGCGTTCGGGTTGTCTGGAAGGCTCGGCGGAGCCGGAGTCGGAGGCGTCGGCCTCGGCGAGGGTGATGGCCGGCTGGTAGCCGTCGCGGGCAGTCCCGGTGGCGTAGCTGTTGGCCGCGAAACAGGTCACCGCGACCAGGGTGATGCTCAGCGGATAAAGCGCCACCGGACCGAGCGAGCCGGCGCGACCGAGAGCCGGGAGCCGCCACAGGATGCCGCGCCGGAACGGTTCCTCGACGTAGCGGTAGGAGAGTCCGGCCAGAGCGAATGCCAGCGCGACGAGCAGCGCCTGCTCCCACCAGCGCAGCTCGCGGCCGAGCTGCAGCTCGGCGAGGACCAGCACCGGGAAGTGCCACAGATACAGCGAGTACGACCAGTTGCCGATGACCTGCAGCGGCCGCACCGACAGCAGCCGGCCGACCACCGTCGGGCCGTGCCACAGCGTGCCGGCCACGATGATGAAGACGCTGCCGAGCACCGGGACGAGCGCCGGGGTGCCCGGGAACGGGGTGGCGTCGTTGAACTGCAGGCACGCGCAGACGATGAAGAACATCCCGAACGCCGAGAGCACCTGTGCCCGCCAGCGCGCGGTGGCATCCTGCGGCCCGTTGTCGCGGAACGCGATCGCCGCGATCGCGCCCAGCCCGAGCTCCCAGGCACGAGTGAAGGGGGAGAAGTACGCAGCCTCGGGGCTGGTCCGGGTCAGCACGGCTGAGGCGAGCAGCGATGCCACGATGACCACGCCGAGTGCCATGACCAGCACGCGCCGCCGCGTCCGCTGATCGCGGTCGTCGAGCTCCTTGCGGCCTGCGCGTCGCCTCATCGCCCACAGGCAACCCAGGATCACCAGCGGCCACACCAGGTAGAACTGCTCCTCGACCGCGAGGGACCAGAAGTGTTGCAGCGGAGACGGCGGCAGGGCGGCCGAGAAGTAGTCGGTCTCCAGCGACGCGAACCGGAAGTTGGCCGCGAACGCCGCCGACCACAGCGCGTCCAGCGCGATCTCGCGGGTGCGTACGAAGCCGAGGAAGAGGGCGGCGTAGACGACCGTCGCCAGCAGCACCAGGGTTGCGGCGGGCAGGATCCGGCGTGCCCGGCGCGCGTAGAAGCCGAGCAGGCTGACCCGGCCCTCGGTGCGCACCTGGCGCATGAGCTGTTGGGTGATCAGGAAGCCGGAGATCGCGAAGAACACGTCGACGCCGACGAATCCGCCGGTCAGCGATCCGAACCCGACGTGCAGGGCGACGACGGCGAGCACCGCGATCGCACGGAGCCCTTGAACGTCGGGCCGATGCCGAGAGCGGGTCGCGCTTCCGGGGTCTGAGCGAAGCGGCCCCGAGCCTGTCGACGTCACGAGCAGCCGCACCTCCCTCAGCCAAGCGCATCCGTCACATCCGTCGCGACGATAACTCGCGTAACCGGCCGATCCTGGTAGACGCGCCTAGGTGTACTCAGCCAAGAGGTTGGTGACACTCCGGGTCGGTTGTTGACCTAGCGAAGACCTCC
>NZ_BMQT01000008.1 GCF_014648255.1 Nocardioides albus
ACTATGAAGCTCTCAACCGAGAGCAACAACCCGTATAGCGGCGGCAGAGAACCTGGGGCGCTTCATTAAGCCGAGTAGGCGCGTCTGTCCCGCGCCACAACGCCGAGTCGGCGCGTTTGTCCCGCGTCACAGCGGCGAGTCGGCGCGTTTGTCTCGGCCTGTCGCGGCGACCCTGCTGCGTCCGGTGGCGTGAGCGCGCGCCATGCCGCTGCCTAGACGACGCAGGTGTGGGCGAGGTCGTCGAAGACGTGACACCCACGCGGTGGGCGGCGGCCGGCATCCAGTCGCCCTTCACACGGCGCGTACCAACGACTTCTCGACGGACCGCCTCCCTCCTCGACGACGTCCTCGCCCGCGGCCGGGCCTCGGGAGAGCTCCGCGGCGACGTCGACGCGATCGACGTGCACATGCTGATCAGCTCCTACTGCGTCTTCCAGGTCGCCAACGCCGCCACCTTCGGCTTCCTCTTCGGTCGCGACATGCTCGCCCCCGACGTCCGCGATCGCCATCGCCGCATCCTCGGCGACATCGTCGTCGGCTGGCTCTCCGCCTAGCAGCCGTCACCTACGTCGGCCGAGACGTCACGTACGTCGGCCGAGACGTCACGTACGTCGGCCGAGTTGGCAACCTGCTGCCAACTCGGCCGACGCGAGTGACGTTTCGGCGTGGGGGTTGACGAGTCGCGTTGTCCCGGCCGACCTCGCTGGCTCCAACAGCTTTCTCCAGAACTGCGCCGGCGCAGCAACTGGCCCGGGCGACGATGTCACCCGCGCCCTACTCGCTTCGTTGATGGCTGCTAACTGGACCGACGTGAACCCGGCCGTGGAATGGCGCCCTGCTCAACTGCTGCGAGCGGTCCGCTCCATTTGCGTGTGACACGTGCGCCGACTCGGCGCTGCGTGGACGGCGTTTCTCGGAGCAGTTGGCGGCGCTACAATTTGCGCATGCATGCAAACACGCAACCTCCGGTGTGGGGGGACGACGTCGTCACTCTTGCCGTCGAGGTGCTGCGGATGCTGGCTGATCCGACACGCCTCCAGATGGCGGGGCTGTTGCTGGACGAGGAGCGGTCGGTCTCGGAGCTGGCTGGCATGTTGGACAAGCCGGTTCCGGGGGTCTCGCAGCATCTGGCGAAGATGCGGATGGCGCGCCTGGTGACGACCCGCAAGGAGGGGACCTCGGTGCTCTATCGGGTCGAGAACGGGCATGTGCGCCAGCTGGTCCTCGACACGATCGGGCACGTCGAGCATCTCCTGGACCAGGTCCCGGCGCACCACCGCTCCGGGGAGGGGTCGGCATGACCCATACGTTGCACGATCACCCACGGGACCATGCCCACGACGGCCACGACCACGGGCATGACCACGGGGATGCGCACGATGGCGGGTGGGCCTGGGTCCGGCACGCTGTCTCGGACGTCTTCGGGGCGCACTCCCATGATGCCGCGGATCAGGTCGACGAGGCGCTGGAGGCCGACGTACGTGGTCGGCGGGCCCTGTGGATCAGCCTCGGTGTCCTCGCTCTCACGGCAGGGATCCAGGCGATCGTCGTGACCTTGACCGGGTCGGTGGCTCTGCTGGGGGACACGCTGCACAATGTCGCGGACGCGCTGACGGCGGTGCCGTTGCTGGTGGCATTCTGGCTGGCCCGGCGACCGGCGAACGAGCGCTTCACCTACGGATACGGTCGGGCCGAGGACCTTGCCGGACTCTTCGTCGTCGCGATGATCGCCCTGTCCAGCATCCTGGCCGGTTGGGAGGCGATCGACCGGTTGTTCCATCCTCGCGAGGTCGAGCATGTCTGGGCGGTCGCTGTGGCCGGGGTGGTCGGGTTCTGTGGCAACGAGATCGTCGCGCGTTATCGGATCCGGGTGGGCCGCCAGATCGGGTCGGCGGCGCTGGTCGCCGACGGGCTCCACGCTCGCACCGACGGCTTCACCTCGCTGGCCGTGGTTCTCGGCGCGGGCGGGGTCGCGGCGGGGCTGCCGTGGGCCGACCCGGTGATCGGGCTGCTCATCGCGGTCGCGATCCTCGGTGTGCTGCGCTCGGCGCTCACGCAGGTGGGCGCGCGGTTGATGGACGCCGTCACCCCTGAGGACGTACGCCGGGCGCGAGAAGCAGTGAGCACCGTGGACGGCGTGCTCGAGGTCCGGAGCCTGCGGCTGCGCTGGATCGGGCACACCCTCCACGCCGACGGTGACATCGTCGTACCCGCCGACCTCCGTGTCGCCGCCGGCCACGACATCGCCCACCACGCCGAGGCACACCTCCTGGAGGCGCTGCCGCGGCTCACCAGCGTCGTCCTGCACGTCAGCCCAGAAGGGACGCACTGACGGCGGCCTCCTAGGCTCTGCCCTGATGAACATCTTCGAATTCGATGGTAAGAGCCCGCAGATCCACCCTGACGCCTGGGTGGCGCCGACGGCGACGTTGATCGGTGACGTACGCCTCGGGCCGAACGCCAGCGTCTGGTACGGCGCCGTGCTGCGCGCCGACATCGGGCCGATCATCATCGGCGAGGGCTCCAACGTGCAGGACAACTCGGTCCTGCACGTACGGCCCGGGTCCTCCCTCGAGATGGGGGCGCACAGCACGATCGCGCACGGCTGCGTGGTGCACGGCGACCGGATCGGTACCGGGTCGCTGATCGGCAACGGGGCGGTCGTCTCCGACGCCGTGGTCATCGGCGACGGTTGTCTGATCGCAGCCGGCGCGATGGTGGTCGAGGGGACCGAGGTGCCCGACCACAGCCTGGTGATGGGCGTGCCGGCCAAGGTGCGCGGCACGATCGAGCCCGGCACCAACCCTGCGGCGATCCTGGAGCTGAACGCAGCCGGGTACGTGGCCCTCATGAAAGAGCACAGCATGAAGCTGCACCGCGCGACCGTGCGCCCGGTTCAACCCTGACCCTGAAGTCGAGGTTGAGGGTCTGGGCGCTCCGCAGGCGAGACGATTCGGGGGCGGGGTCGCGTACGGCCTAGGCTTGACGCTCGTGAAGACGTTCGACGAGCTCTGGGCCGAGCTGAGCGAAAAGGCCCGGACCCGACCTGAAGGATCCGGCACCGTGGCACAGCTCGACGCCGGGGTCCATGCGATCGGGAAGAAGCTGGTCGAGGAGGCCGCCGAGTCCTGGATGGCGGCCGAGTACGAGGGCAAGGAAGCGACTGCGGAGGAGATCTCCCAGCTGCTCTACCACGCCCAGGTGCTCATGCTCGCCAGCGGCATCTCGATCGACGACGTCTACTCACACCTCTGAGGGAACTCCATGAACTCCGAAAGCCCCAGTCCGCAGGAAGCGACCCGTCCGCTGCGGATCGCGGTGCCCAACAAGGGCTCGCTCTCCACCTCCGCCTCCGAGCTGCTGCGCGAGGCGGGCTATCGCCAGCGCGAGGACAGCAAGCGCCTGACCCTCATCGATGACGAGAACGGCGTCGAGTTCTTCTACCTGCGTCCGCGCGACATCGCGCTCTACGTCGGCGAGGGCACCCTCGACATCGGCATCACCGGCCGTGACCTGCTCCTCGACTCCGGCGCCAAGGCCGACGAGGTCATCGGGCTCGGCTTCGGCCGGTCGCGGTTCCACTTCGCCGGCCGCGCAGGAGCCTTCACCTCGGTCGAGGAGCTCCGCGGCAAGCGGATCGCGACCTCGTACGTCGGGGTCGTCTCCGACTTCCTGGAGCGCGAGGGGATCGACGCCAGCGTGACCCGCCTCGATGGCGCCGTGGAGACCTCCATCCAGCTCGGCGTCGCCGACGCGATCGCCGACGTGGTCGAGACCGGATCGACGATGCGGCAGGCCGGTCTGGAGATCTTCGGCGAGCCGATCATGCGCTCCGAGGCTGTGGTGATCACCCGGTCGGGAGCACAGCTGCCGGCGGAGTACGAGACGTTCAAGCGCCGTCTCGACGGCGTCCTGATCGCGCGCAGTTACGTGATGATGGACTACGACATCCGTGCCGAGTTCCTCGCCGAGGCCTCCGCGATGACCCCTGGTCTCGAGGGGCCGACGGTCAGCCCGCTCCACCGCGAGGGCTGGGTCGCGGTCCGCGCGATGGTGCCGCGGGCTGGTTCGCAGAAGCTCATGGACGACCTTTACGCGGTGGGTGCCCGCGCGATCCTGTTGACGGAGATCAATGCCTGCCGAATCTGACCCTGACCGACCTGAGCCTGCCGGGTCTGGGACTGCCGGTTCTGAGTCTGCCGGCCCTGGGTCTGCCGGATCTGAGTCTGCCGGTTCCGGCCCGACGCCGCTGCCGGTGACCCTGCCGCACACCTGGCGCCCGCTCGGCCCCCGCGTCATGGGATGGTTCCTCGTCGCGGCGCTCGCGGTGATGTGCACGATGGTCTGGGTAGGGTTCACGCCCGAGATCAAGGCTCAGGTCACGATGTTCGAGCGGCTCACCTTCGGAGCCGTGGGACTCGGGATCGTGGTCTGCGTGCACGCGCTGACCCGGTCGCGGGTGGAGGCCCGCGAGGACGGCCTCACCGTGGTCAACGGCTACAAGCGTCGGGACCTGGAGTGGGCCGAGATCCTCGCGATCAACTTCCCGCAGGGCGCGCCGTGGCCCAACATCGACCTGGCTTCCGGCCACAACATCTCCGTCCACGGCATCCAGGCCTCCGACGGCGCCGCGGCGAAGCGGGCCGTGCGTACGCTGCGGACGCTGGTCGACGCGCTCTCCAGGACGCGCCACTAGCTGAGGCGACCGCTCGGCGAACCGCGCGCGACACTTCACCCAACGTTGAGAAGATCGGCTGAACGGTGGCAACGGCTGGCCTAGCGTCCTTGCCGTGACCTCTACGACGTGGACTCGCCTCGCTGTTCCCGCACTCGCCGTGAGCGCCGTCATCGTGCTCACCTCCCTCACGCCGGCCCAGGCCGCGCCGGTGCACCCGGTCGGCACCTGGGGCGCCTCTGCCGACGAGGTGGGCGGTGCGGTCGGCGCCGCCGGCCTGACGGACCGGTCGGTGCGCAACCTGGTGCACACCTCCCTGGGTGGCTCCGGCGTACGCGTCACTCTCTCCAACGCGTTCGGTGACCGTCCGGTGACCTTCACCTCGACGCACCTCGGTCTGGCGGGGGACGGAGCCGAGGTGGTGCCCGGCACGAACCGGCCGATGACCTTCGAGGGTGCAGACGAGGTCACCGTCGCTCCGGGCACCGAGGTGCTCAGCGACCCGGTCGACGCCACGGTGCCGGCCGATGCGACCCTCGCGGTGAGCTTCCACGTCGTCGGAGAGAGCGGTCCGATCACCGGGCACGATGTGGCCACGCAGACCTCCTACGTCTCCGGGACGGCCGGTGCGGACGTGGCGGGGGAGGAGGCCGGCGCGGCGTTCACGACGCAGATCTCCAGCTGGTACTGGGTCGAGAGCGTCGTCGTGGAGAAGCCCCGCCGGGTCCGGACGGCGGTCTTCTTCGGCGACTCGATCACCGACGGCAACGGCTCCACCGCCGGAGCCGACCGGCGTTACCCGGACCAGGTGGCCGACCGGCTGGTGACGAGCCGTTTCGCCGGCCGGTTCGGAGTGATGAACGAGGGCATCTCTGCGAACCGCGTCCTCGCCGACAGCACCGGTGGCCAGCGCGGTCTGGACCGCTTCCGGCGCGATGTGCTCGACCAGCCGGGAGTCTCCACGGTCGTGGTGCTGGCGGGCATCAACGACATCCGCTGGGACCACGCCGACGATGCCTCCGACCTGATCACCGCCTACCGCGACCTGATCGCGCAGGCGCACTCGGAGGACGTGTGCGTCGTGGGCGCCACCCTGACGCCGTACGAGGGTGGCAGCCGCTACACCCCGGCGCGTGACCAGGTGCGGGTCGCGGTCAACGAGTGGATCCGGACCTCCGGGGAGTTCGACGGCATCGTCGACTTCGACGCTGCCACCCGCGACCCGGCTCGGCCGGCGCGGTTCCTGCCTGCGTACGACTCCGGGGATCATCTCCACCCCGGCGACGCCGGCTATGCGGCGATGGCCGAGGCGTTCGACCTGTCGCTGCTGGAGTGCGACCGCTGAGTCTCAGCGCCGCCCGACGAGCACCGCGAGCGTGATCGCCGAGAGCACCAACGAGATGGTGGCGCCGGTCGCGTCTGGGGCGAACAGTGCCGGGATGCTGACCAGCCCGGCGATGTCGAAGCCGCGGGCGGCATTGGTGAACAGCGTGACCGGCATGGCACCCATCGGGGTCGAGACCATGGCCGAGGCGTAGTCCGGTGGCGGCGCGACCAGCCACCGGGTGAGCGCTGCCAGGGCACCGAGCCCGACAGCGGGCGCCAGGAGCGGGTGCGGGAGTGCCCACAGACAACCCAGCCCGTACGCGACCAGCAGCACCATCGGCACGAGGAGCGCCCCGAGCCTCAGCTGCCAGGATCTGGCGCCGAGCAGCCGGACGAGCCCGCCCGAGCGGGACAGCACCCGCAGGCCGGCGCCGAGCGGGACGGCGGCCCAGAACCCGAGCACCACCATCACCGGCACCGTCAAGGCCCCGGCCCCGGCCTCGCCGAGCGCGTACGCCGGCACGACCGCAGCCGCCAGGACCAGCACGCGCAGCGGAGCCCGGCGCAGCCTGACGAGGTCGGCGGTGACCAGTGCCAGCGGTCCCAGCGGTCCACGCGGACGCCGGGACCGGACGACGGCACGCTGCCTGCTGGTGTGCTGCAGGACGACGTCATAGGCAAGTGCGGTGTCCAGCCCGGCGAGTGCCCCGGAGAGTCCGTTGGCCAGCCCGTGCCCGCGGGTCAGGTCACGGCGCCGCAGCCGGCCGAGGCGACAATGGCCGAGAACGGCCACCGTGCCGACCGGTGGCGCCAGTGCCGCAGGTGCCAGCCACCACCACGCGCTCGTGGGAGGCGCGAACCCGCTCGTGACCCCGGCGGCGACCGCGGCGAGACCGGCGACGGCTGCGAGTGCCGAGACCGGACCGATCATCCGCCACGTCGACCGGGTCCGGGACTGGGCCACGGCGCCGCCTGCGTACGTCACCACCGCGAGGGCAGCGGCAGCGAGCGCCAGCGCGCCCGCGGTCGTCAGTGCCCACCCCGCCGTCACCGCGGCGAGGATCGCCGGGACCGCGGCGGTCGCAGCAGCGAGGAACAGCAACGTCCAGTACTGCCGCCGCAACCACCGCGCGCGGTCCACCGGCGTCGAGAGCACCATCGCCGAGGTCGCCGGGGACGACATGAGCGGCCCCAGGAGACGCATCACCGCGGCGCCCAGGGCCAGCCAGATCAGCACCACGAGCACCGGTCCTGCGGTGCGCGTCCCGACGCAGGTCTCGCTCGTGCAGACCGCGACGGCCTGCCCGGCGTTGACGACCGCGCTGACCAGCCCTGAGCCGTAGATGAGGATGGTGAGCAGAGCGAGGTACGCCTGGTAGAGCATCTCGCCCCACGGCGCGGTGACCCGCCCGCGGCGCCAGGATCGGATCAGGCCCCGGATCTCGGCAGGCGTCGGTGCGTCGCTGCTGATGTCGACCCTCACCTCGGCGCTCACTCCTGGGCTCGTGCGGCGCCTGGCGAGGAGCCGAGACGTACGACCTCGTCGGCCACGGCTTCGATGAGTGCCGGATGATGGCTGGCGAACAGGATCGCGACACCGGCCTCCTTCTCGCGCGCAAGAAGCCCGGCAAGCCAGAGCGCGCCGTCGGCGTCGAGGCGCTGCTCAGGCTCGTCGAGCAGGAGGAGCCGACGCGGCCGCACCAGCATCGAGGCGAGGGCGAGCCGTTGGCGCTGACCAGAGGAGAGCGACCCGGGCAGCTGGCTCGCCTGGCCGGTCAGGCCCACCTCGTCGAGCACGCCGTCGACGATGCCCGTCGGGTCCTCGACCCGATGGGCGTGCGCGAGGAGGTCGAGATGCTCGACCACCGCGAGATCGGGGAAGAGATCCAGGTCATCGAGGAGGGTGGCGACGCTCCGGCGCACCCGAGCAGACCGCTCGTCGTACGGCTCGCCATCGAGCAGGACCTCGCCGGCCGTCGGCTCGTCGACCCCGGCGACGCACCGCAGCAGCGTCGACTTGCCCGACCCGTTCGCCCCGGTGAGCGCGATCGCCTGCCCGGGCTCGAGAGCGAGGTCGAGCCCGTCGAAGACGGCGTGCTCGCCGTAGGTCCTGCTGAGGCCGGAGACTCTCAGCAAGGTCATCGGAGCGCGGCGATGCCCCAGGAGACCTCGAGGCGCTCGTCGGGGGCGAGCTCGATCAGGTCGGTGCCCGAGTTGAAGGCGTCCGGGGGAGCGGTCATCGGCTCGACCGCCAGGCTGCCTCGCGCGGGCGACTGGTCGTCGGCGCTGTAGACCATCAGCCACGGGTGGCGCTCGTCGACCCAGAGGGCGACGCCACCGTCCGGTCCCTGGACCATGACCGTCGCCCGGCCGTCCTGGTCCCGGTCGAGATCGGTGAACGCGTGGTCGAGGACGACGTCGCCGATGGGCTTCGCGGCGGTGAAGTCGTACGCCGTCGATGCCGTCGCCTCGCTCGTCGTGGGCAGCTTGCGCTCGGGATCCGACAGCACCCGGGTCCTGGCTGGGAGGGTGAGCGTCCAGGCGTCGACCGGGCCGGCGCCGACGGTGAGGTAGGGGTGGGCACCGCAGGCGTACGGAGCGGGGGAGTCGGCGTGGTTGGTCGCGGACTGGGTCACGGTGAGCCCGTCGGGCCCGACCGCGTACGTGACCTCCAGGTCGAGGGTCCAGGGGTAGCCGCTCTGTGCCATCAGCCGGGTCGCGAGGGTGATCGAGTCCTTGGCCTCCTCGATGGGCAGCCACTGCGCCCACCGAACCAGCCCGTGAGAGGCGTTGTTGCGCGCCACCTCGGTGAGCCCGAGCTGGTGGCTCTTCCCGGCGAACTCGTAGCGCCCGTCGCGGATCCGGTTGGGCCACGGCGCGAGGAGCTGGCCCTTGCCACCGCTGGACTGCTCGTCCTCGCCGAACCCGGCAACCAGATCCCGCCCCTCGTAGGACAGCAGCCGCAGGGCGCCACCGCTCTCCGTCACCTTCGCGGTGTAGCCCCCGCCGTCGATCGTGAACTGCTCTCCACTCGGTCTCAGCACAGGCACCAGGCTATCCACTGGCCGAGCCGCACCGGTGGCCGCCTACGAGACTGCCGAGCGCGCACCCCTCAGGGTCGCACCCAGGCCGTACGCGGCCCGACCGTCGCCAGCTGCCAGCCCTCGGCCACCTTGCGCAAGTCGTCTCCCTCGATCGCGAACGGGACAGGCCCGGCGAGATCGAGCACGAGCGCGTCGGCTCCGTCGTGGACCGCGGCCTGGGCAGCATCGCGCAACCCGACCGGCACCGGCCGTGCATCCGCCTGCCACGCCTGCAGCTGCGCCGTGCCGGTGAACCCGAGCAGCGCCTGTCGTCCGTCGGCGCCGGTGAGCAGCACGGTGGCCATGTCGGAGCTCTTGTCGTGGGCGAGGCCGGCGTCGTCGACCTCGACCTCGCCCAGCACCGCGACGACCGGAACGAGGACCCGGGCAGCGGCCAAGGTGGTGAGCACGTCGGCCTGCGTGGCTTTGCCCGCGGCGTACGACCGCAGTACGGCCTCGACCTCGGGAGAGGTCTCTCCGGTGTCACCGGGGAACGCAGTGCCGAGGAGTCGCTTCTCGTTCATCGTCCCCATTGAACCGCAGATGAGCCGCAGAGCGACATCAGGGCAGACATCAGGGCCGACATCAGGGCCGACATCAGGGACAGTCCGGGTGTCAGACGACCAGGACAGTGGAAGACTGCAGGTATGGACCAAGGGGCCTACCTCGCACTAGCCGCCGCGCTCACGATCCTGGGCGCCATCTGGACCTGGGTCGCGTTCCGAAGGCGTGGCCTCGGGGCGGGCGTGAAGGCGCTGGGGTGGACGCTGCTCGCCCCGGCGGCCTACCTGACCGGCCTCCTCCGCGCCAGCGGCAGGATCGTGGACGCGATCGCCGACTGGGCCGCGCGCCTGGTCTTCAGCCCGACGGTCTGGATCGGGTTCGGCATCGCCGCGCTGGCGATCGTGCTCATCTTCGTGGCCCGCCTCCTGCCCGCCAAGGAGAAGCCCAGCCGGGCTGCCCGGAAGGGTGCTGCCGGTGTCGCGCCCGCCGGGTCCGCCGGCCCGGCGGGCGCGGCTCCGAGGAACTCCAAGAGCACGGTGATCGACGAGGACGACGAGGACCTGGCCGACGTCAACGACATCTTGAAGAAGTACGGGATCTCCTGACCGTGCCCTCGGCAGCAGCAGACCTGCTCGCCGTCGCGATGAGCCGGCCGGCGACCCTCGGCCCCGGGCGGCTCGTCTGCATCGACGGCCCCGCCGGATCGGGAAAGACGACGCTCGCCGCCGCTGTCGCCGACCTCACCGGCGCCCCTGTCATCCACATGGACGACCTCTTCGAGGGCTGGGGCGGCCTCCCGGGGATCACCGACCAGCTCGACACGATCCTGTTGCCCCTGATCGAGGGCGCGACCGGCTCCTACCGGCGTTACGACTGGGATCGGGCCGAGTTCGCCGAGACAGTGACCGTGCCCCCCGCCCCGCTGCTGGTGATCGAGGGCGTGGGCAGCGGGGCCGCCGCGTACGACGACCTCCGGACCGCGCTGGCCTGGGTCGACGCGCCCTACGAGACCAGGATGCGGCGCGGCATCGAGCGCGACGGCGACGCGTTCGCGCCGCACTGGGAGGCGTGGGCGGCGGCCGAGTCCGAGCTGTTCGCCCGTGAGCAGACCGCTGCCCGCGCCGACATCATCGTCACGACCTAGGAACGCCCCGGGGATCGGGTCGGCCCCGGGGATTGGGTCGGCGCGGAATGTTGCAGTAGTGTTCCGTGTTGACCGATCAGATCGACGTACGCCGCCGATCTGATCCAGCAAGCGGGGATCACGAAAGCGTTCTCCCACCCGCATCGACCGCGAGCAACAAAGGTCGTCGGGTCCGGTCTCGAGACGATGCCTCAGAAATTGTAGAGGCAGCGGGCTCGGTGGTGCGAGCCCTGCATGGGTGAGCGTCCTGACTGGCTTCCGCTTGTGACAATCAAGCGGAAGCCTTTTTTGATTTCCGGACCGCTCGTGCACGCGGCCCGGAGACCGAGATCCAGAGCCTCCGCAGCCACAACAACTGGAGGACACATCAGCACTGAGCTTCGTATCAACGACCGGATCCGGGTTCCCGAGGTCCGCCTCGTTGGTCCCAACGGAGAGACGGTCGGCATCGTGCCGACCCCTGACGCGCTGCGCCTGGCCCAGGAGGCCGACCTCGACCTGGTCGAGATCGCCCCGCAGGGCAAGCCGCCGGTCTGCAAGCTCATGGACTACGGGAAGTTCAAGTACGAGAACGCCCAGAAGGCCCGTGAAGCCCGTCGAAACCAGACGAACGTGATCATCAAGGAGATGAAGCTTCGTCCGAAGATCGACAAGCACGACTACGAGACCAAGAAGGGTCACGTCGTGCGGTTCCTCAACGCGGGGGACAAGGTCAAGATCACGATCATGTTCCGCGGTCGTGAGCAGCACCGTCCCGAGCTCGGTTTCCGCCTGCTGCAGCAGCTGGCCGACGACGTCGCCGAGTTGGGCTTCGTCGAGTCCTCGCCGAAGCAGGACGGCCGCAACATGATCATGGTGCTCGGCCCGCACAAGAAGAAGGCCGACGCCAAGGTCGAGGCCAAGGAGGCCAAGGAGGAGAAGGCCGCCGAGCGCGCCGCCGACGAGGCCGCCGAGAAGGCGGAGCGTACGGCTGCGAACGCCGCGCGTCCGGCTTCCACTCCGAAGGTCAAGCGCCGCTCGGAGAACCTCGACCCCGACATCGACGTCTGAGCCTCCCGGGCCCAGCAAGAGACTTCCGCCGCCGCGGCGCCCCGTGACCGGCCGGACGACGAGAGAGAGAAGAACATGCCGAAGAACAAGACCCACTCCGGTTCCAAGAAGCGCTTCAAGGTGACCGGTTCCGGGAAGATCCAGCGCCTGCAGGCCGGCCGCAAGTCCGGCGCTGCGTTCGCCTCCGCGCCGACGACCGGTTCGCGCAAGAAGCACCGTCGCAACGCTGGCCTGGTGGAGCTCGCTCCCGCCGACGTCAAGCGCGCGAAGAAGCTTCTCGGTCGCTGAGCGCCGATCACCCCCGAAACTTTCCCTAGCATTCAAGGAGCACTGAAATGGCACGCGTCAAGCGCGCAGTGAACGCTGCGAAGAAGCGTCGCACCACCCTCGAGCGGGCCTCGGGTTACCGTGGCCAGCGCTCGCGCCTCTACCGCAAGGCGAAGGAGCAGGTCACCCACTCCCTGGTCTACGCCTACAACGACCGCCGCAAGAACAAGGGCAACTTCCGCAAGCTGTGGATCCAGCGGATCAACGCTGCGGCGCGCGCCGAGGGCATGACCTACAACCGCTTCATCCAGGGTCTCAACCTGGCCGGCATCGAGGTCGACCGCAAGATCCTCGCCGACCTCGCCGTCAACGACGTGGCCGCGTTCAACGCGATCGTCGCCCAGGCCAAGGCTGCTCTGCCGGAGGACGTCAACGCCCCGGCGAACGCCTGAGTCATATGACGCCTCTCTCCGCGGCCAACGCCCGCGTCAAAGAGGCTCGCAAGTTGAGCCGCCGCTCGGTACGCACCGAGCGGCGGCTCTTCATTGCGGACGGGCCGAAGGCGGTCGAGGGTGCGCTCGGTGTCCCGGGCTGCGTTCAGGAGATCTTCGCGACGGAAGCCGGAGCCGAGACGTACGCTTCGGTGCTGGCCGACCAGCAGGTGACGCTCGTCGATGACCGGGCGATGGCCGGACTCTCCGACTCGGTCACCCCCGCCGGTGTGGTGGCGCTGTGCCGGTTCCTGGACGTCCCGCTCGCTGACATCGTCGGTCCGCTCGTGGTGATCTGCGCCGACGTACGCGACCCCGGCAACGCCGGCACCGTCATCCGCTGCGCAGACGCGGCCGGCGCGTCCGGGGTCATCTTGGCGGGCGACTCGGTCGACCTCTACAACCCCAAGACCATCCGCGCCTCGGTCGGCTCGGTCTTCCATCTCCCCGTCGCCATCGAGCGCGATCCGCAGGCCGCGGTGAAGGCAGCCAAGGCCGCAGGCTTGACCGTCCTGGCCGCGGACATGCACGGCACCGCCGATCTGTTCACCGCCGACGACCTCCTCGTCAGGCCCACCGCCTGGCTGATGGGCAACGAGGCCTGGGGTCTCCCCGCCGAGCTCGCGGCGACGGCGGACGAGATCGTCAGCATCCCGATCTTCGGCAAGGCGGAGTCCCTCAACCTCTCCACCGCCGCCGCCCTGTGCCTCTACGCCTCGGCGCGGGCGCAGCGGGGGTGAATGCTCACCGAGGTAACTCGGTGAACGGTCGCTTCCTTCGTGGAACTCGACGAGGGAAGTGAGCAGCTGGTGCGTTACCTCGGTGAGCATCCCTCGGCGCTCCGGGCCTGCCGAGGCGTCGCTCCCGCTGGCCGAGAAGTCACTCGCGCCGACCGAGCGGGCATCGCGGTGACGCCTCGGCCGACGTACGTGACGCTTCGGCCGACCGGAGCGACGCCTCGGCAAGGCTTGACCTTCATCTGGCCTGAAGGGCGAGGGTTGCGGCATGGATGAGCCACTGTTGACGATCGGGGCGTTCGCGCGGGCCGTGGGCCTGACGGCGAGCGCGCTGCGTCATTACGACGAGTGTGGGTTGCTGGTGCCGGCGGAGGTCGACTCCGGGACGGGCTATCGCTACTACACGCCCGAGCTCGCCGACCGGGCTCGGTTGATCGTGGGCATGCGCGAAGCCGGGGTCCCGATCGAGACGATGCGGGTGGTGCTCGACTCGCCGGCCGGTGAGGCCAGGGCCGCGCTGGCGGAGTTCCTCGAGGACCAGAGCGCGCGCACGGCGCGGGCCGAGGAGGCCGTACGTGGCGTGCTGGCCGCCGTCGATGCCGGGCCAGCTGCGCGGCCGGCGCTCGTCGAGCTGCCTGGTCCCGTGCTGGCCGCGGCGATCCGGCAGGTGCGGCACGCGGCGGAGTCCGATCCGGCCTCCGAGCTCGCTTCTGTCCTCATCGACGTCGGGGGCACCGGCGTGGACGTGGTGGCGACCAACCGCTACTGGATGGCGGTGCGATCGCTGCCTGCGGCCGCCGAGGGCGACGGCGGCCGGGCGGTCCTGTCCCTGCCCGACGCAGCCGCGCTGGCCGACCGGCTGGACGCGATCACCACCGCCGAGCTGCGAATCGCCGACGGCACCCTCACCCTCGCCGGGCAGGAGTTGGGCCGCGACACCACCTACCCGGCGCACCGGCTCGTGCTGGCCGGCCTGGAGCCGGCCGTCACGCGGGCGGTGCTCGCCAAGGCCGACCTGTTCGCGGGCCTCGACGCGGCGGCCTACGCCGAGGTCGACCTCTTCCTCGGCGACCAGACGCGGCTCCGCTCGCCGCACACAGCCGAGCAGAGCGAGGTACGCGGCGTGGTGACCGGCCCGCCGACCCGGCTCCGGCTCGGCACGGCCCTGTTCGGCCGCGCCCTGGCAGCGTGCCTGGGTGACGAGGTGCAGCTGGCGGTGACCGCGCCGGACCGGCCGGTGGTGGTGACCTCGCCCTACCAACCCGGGTTCACCGCGCTGGTCATGCCCGTGCGCCACGACGCCGAAGGCTGAGTCAGTGGGAGTGGCCCAGGGCCGGGGGTTCCGCCCCTGGCTGGCAGCGTCGACCGCATCTGTCTTCGGCGACTCGGTGACCTTCTTCGCGATCGGCTGGGCGGCGGCGGGTTTCGGTGCCGACGCGGCGAGCCTGGTGCTGACGATCGAGGGCATCCCGCTGGCCGTGCTGGTGCTCGCCGGGGGAGTGCTGGCAGACCGGATCGGATTCCGGCGGACGATGGCCGCCTGCGATGCCGCGATGGTGCTAGTCATGGCCGCGTTCGCGGTCGGCGCGATCGATGGTGCGGGACTGTGGATGCTGGTCGCGGTCGGCGCCCTCTCGGGCACCATCCAGGCCCTCCAGCGACCCGCTGAAGGAGTCTTCCCGCGGCTGTTCGGGGCCGAGGACCTCGACCGGCGGATGGCGCTGGTCGGCTCCGCCCACCAGATCGCCCGCACCGCGGGACCCGCGGCCGGCGGCTTCCTGATCGGCCACGGCGGCCTGCCGCTGACCGCCGGCCTGGATGCGGCCACGTACGCCATCGTGCTCGTCGCGCTCCTCCTGGTCCGGCCACCCCACGAGCCGGCTCCCGCGCCCGCCCACGGCTCGGTCTGGCACAGCCTGGCCGACGGTGCGAGGACGGCGGTGCGCACGCCCGGCGTCGTCCCGGTCCTGGTCGCCATCACCGGCCTCGCCGCGACGGTGCTCCCGCTGGTCATGCTCGCCCTGCCGCTCGCCGGCCGCGAACGCGGCTGGACGGCCGCCGAGACCGGTCTCGTCTCCGGCGCGTGGGTGGCCGGGGGACTGGTGATGACCCTCGCCGTCGCCCGCTGGGGCGCACTGCGCGCACCGGTCGCGGTCGCCGGCCCGGCACTCGCGGCCGGCGGGGTGGTCCTGCTGGGGCTGCGTACGGAGATCTGGGCCGGGATCCTCGCGGTCGGCCTGGTCGGCGTCGGCACCACCATGCTGACCAGCTACCTCCTCCCGGCCTATGTCGCCCGCACCCCGCCGGAGATGCTCGCCCGGTTCTCGAGCCTGACCCAGCTGGCCCAGACGGGCCCGGTACTGCTCGCGACACCGCTACTGGGTGTGGCGGCCGGGGTCGACGTACGGCTGGCTCTTGCGGCCATCGCCGCACTGCTCCTGGCCACCGTCCCGGCCGCCGCCCGGGTCGCCAGGCTGCCGCGCCCGATACCCCAGAGGGTCTGATACACGAAAGGTAAATCTGTTTCACTCGGGGATGCGGAGGTTTCTCAGGGCGATGCGAAGGAGCACGGCATGACGAACGTGAGCAGACGACGACTGTTGGCCTCGGGCGGTGCGGCAGCCGCCGCGGGCGCGACCTTCCCGCTGTGGACGTGGTCGCCGAGCGCCTCGATCGCAGGGACGGGGGAAGGGCTGGATCCGGAGTACGTCTGGGACGTCCGCGCGGACCCGGTCATCGAGCGTCTCTACGGCGAGGGCATCGACAAGGTCGCCGAGGTCAACGAGATCCTGAAGGGATGGACCACCAACGACCAGCCGTTGCCTGACGGGTTGCCGGGCTATCTGGCCGACTTCATCGAGGAGGCGCGCAGTCTCCCGGCCTGGGCCGACCAGGGGAAGCTTCAGCTCGCCGGCACCTTCAACGAGGAGAGGTACGGCTTCTTCCTCGCGCTGCTCTACACCCTCGGCAGCGGCCTGATCAGCTGTGCGATCAAGCGTGAGGCGTGGTCGGTCTACTACTCCTACGGCGGCGCGAACATGCGCGACCGGATCGCGAAGACGACCGTGCTCGGCTACGACGTGATGGATGCCCAGGGCTGGACCGCGTCGGGTCGGCTCATGGTCAACTCGGTCAAGACCAGGATGGTCCACGCCGCGGTTCGTCATCTGCTGCCGCAGTCTCCGCACTGGCCGGGCGTCGGCGCCGGCCAGGAGGTCCCGATCAGCCAGGCCGACATCCTGGTCACCTTCCACAGCCTCGGCACCTGGGTGATGAAGAAGTTCACCGAGTGGAACATCGCGCCGAGCCAGGAGCTCGCCGACGCCTTCCTGCATGCCTGGAATGTCGACCTCCACCTCCTCGGCGTGCAGGAGCAGTATCTGCCGAAGGACTGGGCCTCGGCGTACGCGCAGTACGACCAGGTGATGGGGCCGGCGACCGGCCACACGCGAGAGGGGGTCGAGCTCGCCCAGGCGCTGCTCGACTCGGTGATCGGCGAGGGCAACCCTCTGCTGCGCCACGAGCTGGAGTCGCTGGGACGCTACGTGATCGGGGATGCGTACGCCGACATGATCGGCTTCGACAAGGACCCCCTGCTCGCGCCGCTGTGGGCGACCACCGTGCCGCTGCTGGTCACCTCCTACCAGGGCACCGTCCCCCACATCCCGATCGTCTCCAACCTGCTCCCGGAGGCGGTGCACACCTTCATCAAGATCTACTTCTCTCCCGGCGACCCGGCGCCGATCACGCTGCCGCTGAGCAACCGTCCGGAGTAGCGGGTCACAGACTGACCAGGTCGGTCCAGCGGTGCGTCCCGGAAGTTCCTAGGCGCTTCGCGCCGCCATGGCACGCACCTCGCGGCGTTGGCGCCGCTCGGAAGACGCCCGGTATGACTTCGCGACGCCTGCCTTGCGATGCACGCACCCTGACGACGCCAAGCATCCAGGAACTTCCAGGACACACCACTAGGGTGTCGGCGTGGACGCCAGAGAACTCGCCGATGCCCTGCCCGACGGTGTCGTCGTCGCCGATGCGGATGGAGCAGTCGTCTTGGTCTCCACCCTGGCCGGGCGGATGCTCGGCGTGGACCCGGACGCGAGCCTGGGGCTGCCGCTGGGGGACGTACTCACCCTGAGCAACACCGAGGGGCAGACCTGGGCCGAGGCCAACCGGCCCTACGACACCTTGCGGACCGTCACCGGCACCCCCGAACAGGCCTGGCTGCTGCCCGACGGCACCGAGGTGCTGGTCGTCTCGACGATCCGGCGCCCGTCCCTGGACGGCCCGGTCGACCAGATCTCGATCTCGCTGCGCTCGGGCAGGGGTCGCAAACGCCTGGACCGCGAGCGGTCCGACCTGGTCGCCACCGTCGCGCACGAGCTGCGCTCGCCGCTGACCGGGGTCAAGGGGTTCGTCCAGGCGCTCCTGAACCGGTGGGACAAGCTCAACGACGACCAGAAGAAGCTGATGCTCAAGACGGTCGCCTCGGACTCCGACCGGCTCTCGAGGCTCATCGCCGAGCTGCTCGACGTCGCCCGGATCGACACCGGCCGGCTGCAGCTGTATCCACGTGGTAGCGACGCGGCCGTGCTGGTCACCCGGGTGGTCGAGTCGGTCAGATCGGCCACCTCGCGACCGATCGAGCTCCACGTAGCGGGCGGGGTCGAGGGTGGGACCGAGGACGAGCTGGAGATCCACGCCGACCCGGACAAGTTCACCCAGGTCGTCACCAACCTGGTGGAGAACGCCGTACGCCACGGCGACGGCGTCGTGACGGTGACCCTGGGCGCCTGCCCGGACGACCCCGCCCAGGTCCTGCTGGTCGTCGAGGACCACGGTGAGGGCATCCCCACCGAGCTGCGCCAGCGCGTGTTCACCAAGTTCTGGAAGCACGGCGCTCGCGGCGGCTCCGGCCTGGGGCTCTACATCGTCGGCGGTCTCACCCAGGCCCACGGTGGCTCGGTCAGGATCGCCGACGCCGAGACCGGCGGCGCCCGCATCGAGGTCACCTGGCCCCGGGATCAGCCCGCCACCTGAACGCCGACCCGGCGCGACTGTCGCGAGCCGGCGCCGGGTCGGCGGTGGTCAGGCGCGGGACCGAGCCAGCAGGAAGATGAAGTACGGCGCGCCGATGAGCGCGACGACCAGGCCGGCGGGGACCTGAGCAGGGCTGATCGCGGTGCGGCCGATGGTGTCGGCGACCACGAGGAGCAACGCTCCGACCAGGATCGCGACAGGGACGACCCGCGCGCTTCGGGCGCCGACGAGCGCCCGGGCGATGTGCGGGGCGACCAGGCCGACGAAGCCGACGACACCGACTGCTGAGACGGCCATCGCGGTGAGCACCGCGGCGGTCAGCAGGATCAACAGCCGTGCCCGCTCCTTGGAGACCCCGACGAGGCGCGGGGTGTCCTCGTCCAGCGTGAGCAGGTCGAGCTCGCGGCGTACCACGAAGGCCACCGGAACCGCGATGGCCAGGGCAACCGCCACCGGGATGACCTGCTCCCAGCTGCGACCGTAGGTCGACCCCGACAGCCAGGTGTAGATCCGCGGTGTGTCCCAGGGGTTGGAGCGTACGAGCAGGAAGGTGCTGAGCGAGACCGAGCCGTACCAGACGCCGATGCCGATGAGCACGAGCCGGTCGGTGTCGATCCCGTGTCGCCACGCCAGGCCGTAGACCAGACCGAAGGCGACCAGCGCTCCGACCGTCGCGGCGATGAGTACGGACGTGGTCGACGCCGCGGCGGAGCTGCCGCCGCTCCAACCCGCCGACAGTCCGGTCACCACGATGACCGCACCGACCCCCGCACCGCCGGTGATGCCCAGGATCCCGGGCTCGGCCAGCGGGTTGCGGCAGGTGGCCTGGACGAAGGTGCCGGCCAGGGCGAGCGCGCCACCGGCGAGGACGGCCGCGGCAACGCGTGGCGCGCGTTCGTCGAGGGCGAACTGGACCAGCGGGATGCCTTCGCCCTGCAACCAGGCGACGATGTCTCCGGTATAGAGCCACTGGTGGCCGGCGAGCAGGGCGACGACGATGGCGCCGGCCGTCAGGGCGATCAGGAGGACGAGCACGACGAGGAACCGGACCCGGCTGCGGATCGTGACGGTGGCACCGGGCGGCCGCCTGGTGGGACCGGAGTCGCGTCCGCCGCGAGCGAGGAGCACCATCACGACCGCACCGGCGATCGTCGTGGTCACCCCGGTCGGCACGGACATGGCTTCGTCAGCGCCGAGCGCGGCACGGACGACGACGTCCGCGACGACGACGACAAGAGCGCCCACCAGCCCCGCGGCCGGCAGCAGGACGGCATGCCGGTTCAGGGTCGGTACGAACCGGCCCAGCAGGCGCACCAGCACCGGGGCACAGAGACCGACGAAGCCGATCGGACCGGCCAGCGTCACCGCCGCCGAGGTGAGCAGCACCGCGAGGATCGTGCCGATCGCCCGGGTGGAGCGGACCGGCACACCGAGCACCGAGGCGGCGTCGTCACCGGCGGAGAGCAGATCGAGCCGGCGCGCCAGCAGCAGCCCGGCGACCGTTGCGACGATCACCACCGGTGCCACCTGCCAGAACGCCTGCAGCCCCAGCTGGCTCAGCGATCCGCTGCCCCAGGCGAACAGGCTCGTGGTCTCCTCCGAGTAGAGGATGAGCAGCGTGGACGTACCTGCCTGGAGGGCGAGCGCGACGGCGGAGCCGGCAAGGATGAGACGGGTCGTCGATGTGCCTGCACCACCGGCGAGAGCCAGCACGATGCCGGCGGCCACGAGGCCGCCGAGGAACGCCGTGATGCCCGAGGCCCACAGCGGGACCGACAGACCGAGCGCGGCGACCAGCGTCACGGCGAAGTAGGCCCCACCGGTCACGGCCAGCGTGTCGGGCGCCGCCATCGCGTTGCGGGCCAGCGACTGCAGGAGCGCTCCGGCGACGCCGAGAGCGAAGCCGACCGCGATACCCGCGGCCAGACGAGGGATCCGCGAACCGGTGATGATGTCCATCGTCGACGCGGTCGCGCCATGGGCCTGGTCATGCCCCAGCAGCGCATCGAGGAAGTCGGCGGGACCCACACCCGAGGTGCCTTGGGTGAGGTGCCAACCGGCGCTCAGCAGCAGCCCGGCGAGCAGGCACAGGAGGACGACAGAGGCACCTCCGGCACCCGCCCGCGGGGCGTTGGCGGCATCGGTCACTTGGTGAGCAGGTCTACGTACGCGTCGAGCACCTGCTCGGCCGAACGGGGACCGCCGAAGGTCCAGATGCCCGCGGGGAAGGCGTGGTCGCGGCCTTCGCTCACCGCGGGGATCGACGTCCAGACCTTGTTCTTGGCCAGCTCGGCGTTCACGTCACCGGCGGGGTCGACGGTGCCGGTGTGGAAGAAGGTCGCCTCGCCGAGCGTGGTCATGCCCTCGATGTCGGTCTGACCGAGGCCGTACGCAGGGTCGACCTTGCCCGTCCAGGCGTTCTTCAGTCCGAGCTCCTCGCCGAGCTCACCGATCAGCGAACCCTGGCCGAAGGGGCGGATGGCCACGTTGGCGCCGTCGACCCAGCCGTCGTAGTAGACGAACTCGGTCCCGGCGGCGCCGGCGTCGGCGACGGCCTTCTTCGACGCGGCGATCTTGTCCTCGAGTTCACCGACGACCTTGTCGGCCTGCTCCTCGCGGCCGGTCGCCTCGGCGATCATCTCGAAGGTGGTCACCATGTTCCCGACGGGGTCTTTGGCGTCGGCGCCCTTGGTGGCGAGCACGGGGACGTCGTACTCGGCGAGCTGCTCGAGGATCTCGTCCTCGGCGGTGTAGGCCTCGACGACGATCAGGTCGGGGTTGGTCCCGAAGAGCGTCTCCAGGTTCGGCTCGCCCCGGGTGCCGACCTCGGTGACGCTCTTCGGGAGCTTCTCCGCGCTGTCCCAGGTGCGGAAGCCCTCGCCGTCGGCGACCGCGACCGGGTCCACGCACAGGGTGAGCAGGTCCTCGGTCTGCTGCCACTCGAGCACCGCGACCCGCTCGGCGGGCTTGTCGAGCTCGACCTTGTTGCCGAAGGAGTCGGTCAGGCTGACCGGTCCCGTGGAGGTCGCGACACCCTCGCAGCCGGCAGAGGCCTTCTTCTCGGAGTCGCCGGAGTCGGCCGCGGTCGTGGTCTGTCCGCAGGCGGCCAGCATCAGGGCGCCGGCCGCCGTCAGGGCAGCAGTCGTCGTCGTACGTCGAAACATGGTTTCCTCTTCGTGTCCGCCGGCGTCAGAGCCGGGCGTGATGCCTGCCGCGTGGCTCGACCCGGACGCGCCCGGTCTCCAGATCGGATGTCACCTCGATCGGGAGCCCGTACACCTCAGAGAGGTGTTCGGCGGTGAGCACGTCAGCGGGTTCGCCGACGGCGTGCACATCGCCGTGGTGCAGCAGTACGACCTGGTCCGCCACTGCGGCGGTCTGGTTCAGGTCGTGCAGGACGACGCCGATGGCCGTCCCGTGGTGGTCCGCGAGGTCGCGGACCAGGTCAAGGATCTCGACCTGATAGCGCAGGTCGAGATGGTTGGTGGGCTCGTCGAGAAGCAGCACGCCGGTGTCCTGGGCCAGGCAGCTGGCCAGCCACACGCGCTGCAGCTCGCCACCGGAGAGCTGGTCGACCGCCCGGTCGGCCATCGCGGCGGTCCCGGTCAGCTCCATCGCCCGGTCGATGCTCGCGAGGTCCTCCTCCGTCAGCGCGGCGAAGCGCCGCCGGTGGGGGTGGCGCCCGAAGCCGACGACGTCACGGACGGTCAGGCCGGAGGGGTGCGGACGGGACTGGGAGAGCAGGGTGACCTTGCGCGCGAACGCCCGTGCGTTCAGCGGCGCGCTGTCGGCGCCCTCGAGCTGGACCGACCCGGAGGTGACCCGGTGCAAGCGGGCCAGGGAGCGCAGCACCGTCGACTTTCCGGAGCCGTTCGGACCGATCAGGGCGGTCACACGACCCGACTCGAGACCGATCGAGACGCCATGGACCACGGTGGCACGGGCGTAGCCGAGGACGAGGTCATGACCGGAAAGGGCGGGGTGCATGAGGTGAGGCTAGCCTAACTAATTCCGGGGTTGTCCAGGGGGCCTCACCATTCGGTCGGCTAAATCTGGGACTTGCGACAGACCCGCGACATCGGTTACCGGTTACCGGTTCGCGTCACGGGCACCCGGATTCCTAGACTGTGGCCACACACTCGACGCGACGAAAGCCAGTGATGTCCGGTCCCAACACCGACTATGACCCGGTAGAGGTCACACCTTTGAAGGCTGAGGAGGTCGAGGCCGCGCGCGATGCTGCGCTGAAGGCCATCGACGCCGCGACCAGTCTCGAGGAGCTCAAGCAGACACGGCTCGACCATGCGGGCGACCGTTCGCCGCTGGCCTTGGCCAACCGCGAGATCGGCGCACTGCCGCCGGCAGCGCGCAAGGAGGCCGGCCAGCGGGTCGGCAAGGCCCGTGGCGCGGTCAACCAGGCGCTCGCGGCGCGGCAGAAGGTGCTCGAGGCCGAGCACGAGGCGCGGATGCTGGTCGAGGAGACCGTCGACGTGACGCTCCCGACCGACCGGCACCCGTCCGGTGGGCGACACCCGCTCACCACCGGCGCCGAATACATCGCCGACATCTTCGTCGCGATGGGCTGGGAGGTCGCCGAGGGCCCGCTCATCGAGGCTGAGTGGCTCAACTTCGACGCCCTCAACCTGGGCCCGGACCACCCGGCCCGGACCATGCAGGACACCTTCTGGACCGAGCCCGCCGAGAACCATGTGGTTCTCCGGACCCACACCTCGCCCGTCCAGGCGCGAACGATGCTCACCCGCGAAGCGCCGATCTACGTGGTGTGCCCGGGGCGGGTCTTCCGCACCGACGAGTACGACGCGACCCACTCGCCGATGTTCCACCAGGTCGAGGGCCTCGCCATCGACGAGGGCATCTCGATGGCGAACCTGAAGGGCACCCTGGACCACTTCGCCACCCAGATGTTCGGCGAGGGCATCGTGACCCGGTTCCGGCCGTCGTACTTCCCCTTCACCGAGCCCTCGGCGGAGGTCGACCTGACCTGCTTCGTCTGCCGTGGCGCTCAGGTCGTTGATGGCGTCACCTGCCGCACCTGCAAGGGCGAGGGCTGGATCGAGTGGGGCGGTTGCGGGATCGTGAACCCGCGCGTCCTGGTCGCCTGCGGTGTCGACCCAGAGAAGTACAGCGGCTTCGCGTTCGGGATGGGCATCGACCGCACCCTGATGTTCCGCACCGGCCTGTCCGACCTGCGCACCCTCTTCGAGGGTGACGTCCGGCTTACTACTGCATTCGGGAGTGAACTGTGAAGGCCCCCCTCTCCTGGATCAAGGAGTACGTCGACCTGCCGGCCGATCTCGGCATCGAGGAGATCACCGACCGGCTGACCGCGCTCGGCCTCAAGCTGGAGGCGATCGAGACCTCCGGCGCCGGCATCGAGGGCCCGCTCGTGGTGGGCCAGGTGCTCACCGCCGAGAAGGAGCCGCAGAAGAACGGCAAGACGATCAACTGGTGCACCGTCGACGTCGGCGACGCCAACGGCACCGGTGAGCCGCAGGGGATCGTCTGCGGCGCGCACAACTTCAAACCGGGCGACAAGGTCGTCGTGATCCTGCCCGGGGGCGTGCTGCCGGGGAACTTCCAGATCTCGGCGCGGAAGACCTACGGCCACATGTCGGCCGGAATGATCTGTTCCGCCCGCGAGCTCGGGCTGGGGGAGGAGGCCGACGGCATCATCGTGCTGCCGGCCGACGCTCCCGCACCCGGGACCGACGCCCGCGAGGTGCTCGGCCTCGGCGAGGAGATCATCGAGTTCGAGATCAACCCGGACCGTGCCTACGCCCTGTCGATGCGCGGCATCGCGCGGGACGCGGCGCTGGGCTTCGACGTACCGTTCCACGACCCGGCGCAGGTCGACTACCCGGTCGCCGACGGGTCGGGCTACCCGGTCCGCCTCGAGGACGACGGGTGCGATCACTTCGTCACCCGCGTGATCACCGGGTTCGACCCAGCCGCGCCGACGCCCGAGTTCATCGTGAAGCGGCTCGAGGCCACCGGCGTACGGTCGATCTCGCTGGCCGTCGACGTCTCCAACTACGTGATGATGGAGCTCGGCCAGCCGACGCACTGCTACGACAGGGCCAAGCTGTCCGGCGACATCGTGGTGCGGCGGGCGAACGAGGGCGAGAAGATCACCACGCTCGACGACGTGGTCCGGGTGCTCTCCGAGGAGGACCTGCTGATCACCGACGACTCCGGCCCGATCGGCATCGCCGGTGTCATGGGTGGGGCGTCCACGGAGATCTCGGAGTCGACCACGGACATCGTGGTCGAGGCCGCGCACTTCGACCCGACCACCGTCTTCCGCTCCCAGAAGCGCCACAAGCTCCCCTCGGAGGCGTCCAAGCGCTTCGAGCGCGGCGTCGACCCGCTGCTGCCGCCCGCGGCGGCCCAGCGCGTCGTCGAGCTGCTCGTCGAGCACGGTGGCGGCCAGGCCGCCGGTGTCTCCGAGGTCGGGCCGGGGGCCTCGCTCGAGACGCGCGAGCCGTTCCGGACCATCACGATCCCGGTCGACCTGCCGGCCCGGATCATCGGGCTCGACATCGACGAGGCGACGGTGGTGAAGTCGCTCGAGCTGATCGGCGCGCGTGTCGCCGTTTCGGGTGACTCGCTGACCGCGACCATCCCGACCTACCGGGTCGACCTCACCGACCCTTACGACCTGGTCGAGGAGGTCGCTCGCATCGTCGGCTACGACAAGGTTCCCTCGGTGCTGCCGCGCCGGGCGACCGGTGGTGGCCTGACCCGTGCCCAGCAGCTGCGCCGCCGGATCGGGCGTGCCCTGGCCGGTGCCGGGCTGGTCGAGGTCGTCGACTTCCCGTTCGTGGGCGATGCCGACTTCACCGCGCTCGGGCTGCCGTCCGACGACGTTCGGCGGCGGACGGTGAAGCTGGCCAACCCGCTCAGCAGCGAGGAGCCCGGCTACACCACCACGCTGCTCCCGGGGCTTCTGAAGGTCGCCGCGCGCAACATCTCCCGAGGTCAGGACGGGGTCTCCCTCTTCGAGACCGCGACCGTCGCCTTCCCGGTCGACCAGGCGGCGCCGATCTACGGCGTCGACCGGCGCCCGACCGAGCAGGAGATGGAGAAGCTCCTCGCCGCCATCCCGCGCCAGCCGCTGCACCTCGGTGTCGTGCTCGCCGGGGAGCGTACGCGGGGTGGTTGGTGGGGTGCCGCGGAGGCCGCTTCGTGGTCGGATGCCATCGACGTCGTACGCCGCCTGGGCGCCGAGCTCGGAGTCCCCGTCGAGGTCGGCTCGGCATCGCGGGCGCCGTGGCACCCGGGGCGCTGCGCGGTCGTCTCGGTCGACGGGGTTGAGTTCGGCCACGCCGGCGAGCTGCACCCCAACGTGTGCAAGGCGTTCGGGCTGCCGGCTCGTTCGGCAGCGGTCGAGATCGACCTCGACTTCCTGATCTCGAGGGTGCCCGCCACCGCCGCCGGCCCGGTCTTCTCGACCATGCCGGTCGCCAAGGAAGACGTCGCGCTCACGGTCTCCGTCGACGTCACCGTCGCCGCCGTCGAGGCGGCGCTGCGCGAGGGCGCCGGGGAGCTGCTGGAGACTGTCCGGCTCTTCGACGTCTACGAGGGCGACCAGGTCGGCGAGGGCAAGAAGTCGCTGGCCTTCGCGCTGCGCTTCCGCGCTCCCGACCGCACGCTCAAGGCCGAGGAGACCGCGGCTGCGCGTGAGGCGGCGGTCGCGAAGGCCGCCGAGCTGACCGGCGCCACCCAGCGCTGAGGTTCTGTGTCAGTTCCCCGCACGTGCGGGGAACTGACACAGTTCAGTCCACTCTGCGCCGTCAATCCCGCGCATATGTGTGGAAGCGGCAGAGCACGTCCTCGGCGGGGCTTCCATCCTGATCAAACGCCTCGGGTCCTGTCGACGAACTCTCGCGTCGTCCAGCTCACGCGAGTCGCTCCTACCGGCTCCAGGCGCCGGTCCAGTCTTGGGTCGTCCGATCGTGCTAGGCAGATGAAGCGGTTGCCGAAGGGCAAGGCGTGCCGTGACTGGTTCTCGAGAATGTCGAGCAGGGTCTGCGCGGATCGTTGGTCTTTGTCGACGAACGCATCGAAGTCGTCCAGGGCGAGGGCAAGGCCAGTGTCGGCTGGACCGACCCCGTAGTCGCCTGACGCGACGTCGCCGAGGCAGTCGCTGAGTGCGTCGAAGTTGTGCCCGAAATAGTCCGGGAAGTCCAAGGACTCGGCGAGCTGACGGAACATCTCGGCGCTGTTGGTCCACCTCGATGCCGACAGCCGTACGACTCGATACCCGAGCGTCGTCAGGCTGCTGATCCCGTCGTCCCAGACGGACCTGCTCCAGAAGAGTGAGACGCCACCGTTGAGGAGCAGCGAGTAGTCGTACCGGCTGAAGTCGTCGGGGCCGAAGGCTGCCATCTGCGTCCCTCAGGTCAGCGCGTCGCGGAGGACGGCCAGGACGGTGTCGACGTCCTCTGAGGTCGTCTCCCAGGAGGTGACGAACCGGACGCGCCCGTCGAGGCGGTAGAAGAGCACCCCGGCCGCATCCAGGCGGTCGGCGGTCTCGTCGGGGAGGTCCACCCAGGCCAGGTTGGCGTCGACGGAGTTGGTGATGCGTACGCCTGCCTCCACCAGGCCGGCGGCGAGCTCGGCCATCCGGTCGTTGGCGTTACGGGCGTTGCGGAGCCACAGGTCGTCGGTGAGGTAGGCCAGCAGCTGCGCGGACTGGTAGCGCATCTTCGAGGTGACGTGGCCGGAGCGCTTCGTGCGGTAGACGAGCTCGTCCGCCGGGGCATCGGAGAAGCAGACGATCGCCTCGGCCGAGAGGGCGCCGTTCTTGGTCGCGCCGAGGGAGAGCACGTCGACGCCGGCGCGCCAGGTGAGGTCGGCAGGCGTGGCGCCGGTGGCCACGACAGCGTTCGCGAACCGGGCGCCGTCCAGATGCACCCGCAGGTCGCGGGTCTTCGCGATCCCGGTGAGTTCGGAGATCTCCGGCACGGAGTAGACCGTGCCGTAGTCCGACGGCGAGGTCAGCGAGAGCACCGTCGGCTGGGAGTGGTGCGGGTCGCCCCAACGTACGCCGTCCAGGTGGGCCTGGAGGGCGTCGGCCGCCATCTTGTAGCCCTCGCCCGCGATGCCCGTCATCACCGCGCCCCCGCTCAGGAACGACGTCGCGCCGCCTTCGCTGCCCAGGATATGAGCGGTCTCGTGGCACACCACCGAACCCCACGGCGGGGTCAGCGCGGAGAGCGAGAGGGCGTTGGCGGCGGTGCCGCTGAGCACCGGGAAGACCCGGGCGGTCGGGTGCTCGAAGACCTCGCGGACCCGACTCTCGAGCGCGGCGGTCACCTCGTCACCGCCGTAGGCGAGCGCGGAGCCGGAGTTGACGGCGGTCATCGCCTCCAAGATCGCGGGGGAGACGGAGGCGGCGTTGTCAGAGCGAAGTTCGACGGTCACGGCCCCATTCTGGCCGGGGTGTGGTCGAGGGTCGCCGGTGCCCCGGACTACCGGTGCCGGCGGGCGTGCGCCTCGATGCCGTCGAGGAGCAGGCCGAGGCCGAGCTCGAACAGCTCGTCGATGTCCATGTCGTAGCCGTCCGAGAGCAGCCCGGTCGGACCGAAGAGGCGGGCGATGTGGGGGAAGCGGGTCGCGAAGGTGTCGTCGCTGAAGTGAGGTACGTAGCGGCTGTCGGTCCATTCGTCGGCGGAGACTCCCGTCAGGGACAGCGCCTCGTCCTCGCGCTCGATGTTGGCGGCCAGGCCCGCGATGTGGTTGTAGACCAGCACCTGCACGTCGAACTGGGTCTTCGGTGACAGCTCGAGGGCCTCGAGCGCCCCGAGCAGCCGGTCGCCGAAGCGGAGCAGGTGGGGGAGCATCATCGGACGGGTCAGCGGCTGGGTGCGGCCCAGCCACGGGTGGTCGCGATGGAGCCGCCACAGCTCGCGGCTGAGCGATTCGGCGCGCCGTCGCCAGGGAGCCTCGGGGTCGTCCTCGAACTGGGCGGTCCCGTAGATCGCATCGGCCATCGCCGCGATCAGCTCGTCCTTGCCTTCGACGAACCGATACAGCGACATCGGGGCGACACCGCATCGACCGGCGACCGCACGCATCGAGACGGCCTCCAATCCCTCGGTGTCAGCGATCCGGACCGCCGCGCCCAGGACCCGTCCGCGGGTGAGTGGCCGGGCGCCGGGGCCCCTCGTCGGTTCGGCGCGCGGTGCGACCACGGTGCCGGAGCGTGGCCGGGTGATCACCCGGCCGTCGGCGCGGAGCACGTCGAGCGCCTTGGTGGCCGTCGCGAGAGCGACCCCGAACTCCTGGGCGACCTGCCGGGTCGAGGGCACCTTGTCGCCGGGTTCGAGCTCGTCGTCGTCGATGCGTCGACCGAGCTCGGCGGCGATGCGGAGATAGGGCGGTCCGGTCGGGTCGGCCACGGTGGAACCTTTCGTGATCTGTGCTAGGACAGATCCTAGTGCAGATCATGCTGAACTAGGTCAGATTGGCGATATAATTGCAGGTCAGAACGGACATCGCTACTGTCCTGGCCATGGAAAAAGTACAGCGTATCGAAGCCCCCGCCACCGTCCTCATCTCCGGCTCCGGCGTCGCCGGTGCCGCCCTGGCCTTCTGGCTCCGCGAGCAGGGCCTGACGCCCGTCGTCGTCGAGCGCGCCCCAGCGCTGCGTCGCGGCGGCCAGGCCGTCGACGTCCGCGGCGCAGCCCTCACGGTGCTACGGCGCATGGGCCTGGAGGCCCCGGCTCGCGCACTGCGAAACGAGTCCCAGGGCATGAACATGCTCGACGCCGACGGCAACGAGCTGATGCGCTCGGAGGAGTTCGCGCTCTCCTCGGGGCGGCTCGAGACCGAGGACATCGAGCTCCTCCGCGAGGACCTCGTCGAACTCGTCCACGAACGCCTCGAGGGCGTGGAGTATGTCTATGGCGACTCGATCACGGCGATCGACGAGGACGCCGAGGGCGTCCAGGTCGAGTTCGAGAATGCCGCCCCGCGCCGCTTCGCCCTCGTCGTCGGGGCCGACGGGCTCCACTCCAACACCCGCCGGCTCGTCTTCGGGCCCGAGGCCGCCTACATCCACCACCTCGGCACCTATCTGTCCGTCTTCAGCCAGGAGAACTACCTCGGCATGGACCGTTGGCAGACCTGGATCAACAACGGCACCGACGGTGGTGCGGTGATGACCGTGCGCGACAACAAGGAGCTGCGGATCTTCCTCGGCTTCGCCGCAGACCCCATCGACTATGACTACCGAGACGTCGAGGCGCAGAAGAGGTTGGTCGCTGAGCACGTGGCCGGCTTCGGGTGGGAGGTGCCGAACCTCGTTGAGCGGATGTGGACCGCCGAGGACTTCTACTTCGACTCGATGGCCCAGATCAAGATGGAGTCCTGGTCCCGAGGTCGCACCGTGCTTCTCGGCGACGCGGCCCACTGCGCCGCGCCGCTCTCGGGCCAGGGCACGAGCCTTGCCCTCGTCGGCGCCTACGTGCTCGCCGTCGAGCTCGGGCGCGCTACGGACCACGCCGAGGCGTTCGTCGGCTACGAGAAGCGGATGCGTACGTTCGTCGAGGCCAACCAGGAGCTCGCCCTCATCGACCGGCGCACGGTCGATCCGGACGAGTCGACCCGGCGCCTCGATGCGGTCAAGAACCTGATCGATCTCGACGCGATCGGCTAGCGTCGGCGGAGGGACGTGCGGGTTGGGATGCCCTTGTCGAAGAGGCGTTATCCCGTACGTACGCGATATATCGCTATGGCAGAATGGTGGCTGTGACGACGCTGAGGGTGCTGGACGAGGTCACCTGGGACGGTGAGCCGGTGGCCGGCGAGCGGATCAGGGCGCTGTTTCGCGCGCTGGTCGAGGCCGGCCCCCGGGGCGCCTCGGAGGACGCTCTGGTCGAGGAGATCTGGGGCCTCGACGACATCCCGGCCAACCCTGCCAAGGCGCTCCAGGTCGTGGTCTCCCGAGCGAGGTCGGCGACGGATCCCGGTGCGATCGAACGTACGCCCCGGGGCTACCGCCTCGACCTCGAGGCCGGCGAGGTGGACGCCTGGTCGCTGCGGCCGCAGGCGTTGAGGCTGGCCGCCGAGAAGAGGTACGCCGAGGCGCTCCCGCTCCTCGAACGGCTCGAACGGCTCGACCCCGGCGAGGAGGTCACCGAGGCGCTCCTGCGGGCGGTCGCCGCGACCCACGGTGCGCCGGCGGCGCTCGAGCGCTTCGAGGCGTACCGGTCCGGGCTGGCCGAGGGGCTCGGTGTCGACCCGAGCCCGCGGCTGCGGGCCGTCCACGCCGAGCTGCTCGCCCGCGATCGCCCGGTGCGCTCGGGGCTGCGCCACGACGCCGACGCACTGATCGGCCGCGAGCAGGACACCGCCGAGATCTCCGCCCTGCTGAAGAGCTCGCGGGTCGTCACGATCCTGGGGCCTGGCGGGCTGGGGAAGACCAGCCTGGCCCAGGTGATCGCTCGCGGCGCCGACCAGCCGGTGGTTCACTTCGTCGAGCTGGTCGGGGTGACCGCGCCCGACGATCTGGTCAGCGAGGTGGGTTCGGTCCTCGGCGTGCGTGACTCGGTCACTCGGCGCGACCGGCTCACCCCCGAGCAGCGGGCCGATGTGCGGTCGCGGATCGCGCACCAGCTCGATGGGCCGCCGACCCTGCTGGTGCTCGACAACTGCGAGCACATCGTGGCGGCCGTCGCCGACCTGGCCGCCTTCCTGGTCGCCACGGCGGGCGACCTGACGGTCCTCACGACCTCCCGCAGCCCTCTCGCCATCGGCGCAGAGCGGGTCTACCCGCTCGGGCGGCTGGGGACGTACGACGGTCGCGAGCTGTTCCGGCGTCGCGCGGTCGCCGCCCGTCCAGGTGTCCACCTCGACGAGACCGAGGTCGATGAGATCGTCACCCGGCTCGACGGACTTCCGCTGGCGATCGAGCTGGCCGCGGTGAAGGTACGCGCGATGTCGGTCGACGACATCTCCCGGAGACTGGAGAACCGGTTCGAGCTGCTGCGCGGCGGCGACCGCAACGCCCCCGATCGCCACCAGACCTTGATCGCGGTGATCGACTGGTCCTGGAACCTTCTCGCCGAGCGCGAGCGGCGAGCGATGCGCTGGCTCTCGGTCTTCCACGACGGGTTCACCCTCGCGGCGGCCGAGGCGATGCTCGGTGCCGACACCTTCGCCGCGATCGAGGAGCTCGTCGACCAGTCGCTGCTCACGGTCGTCGACGACGGCCGTGGCGGGGTCCGCTACCGGATGCTCGAGACCGTGCGGGAGTTCGGGCGCATGCACCTGGTCGATGCCGGTGAGGATGCCGCGGCCCGATCCGCGCAGCGGCGATGGGCGGTGGCGTTCGCGGACGCGAGCGCGGGCAGGATCTACTCCGCGGAGCAGTTCGACGCGATGGACGAGCTGCGCGCGGAGGAGAACAACCTGGCCGACATCCTGCGTCAGGTCCTGACCGACGGCGAGACCGAGTCCGTGGTGCGCCTTTTCTGCGCGATGGGCGTCTTCTGGACCATCGCGGGCGAGCACCCGCGGGTGATCATGCTGGCCGGTGCGGTCACCGATCTGCTCGAGGACTGGGAGCCGCCTGCCCAGACGGTGGAGAAGACCCGGCTGGTCCTGGCGCTGCTGCTCTTCGGTGCCGCGGTCACCGGTGGGTCCGATCTGGAGCGGCTCGGCAAGATCCTCGACCGGATCGGGGCCGACGCCGCGGACCCACAGCTGCGGGTGATGCTGCAGATCATGCAGACGATGTCGGGTGCCACAGGTGACCGGCCCGACCGGTCCCTGGAGGATGAGCTGTCCGAGCTGGTCCTCGACCCCGACCCGGACGTGCGGGCCCGTGCTCTCACCTTCCTCAGTCACGAGCGCGAGAACCTCGGCGACGCCGAGGGCGCGGTCGCCGCGGGGATGGAGGCACTGCGCCTCGCGGGCACCGAGGGCGGCCCCTGGCCGCACGCGATGCTGCACGCGCAGCTCAGCGGTCTCTACGCCCAGCTCGGCCGTCTCTCCGAAGCCGCCCATCACGCGCGCGAGGCGATCCCGGTCCTGCGTCGGCTGGGCGCCGACGACGACCTCGTCCAGACCCACGCGATCGTGGTGACGTACGTCCTGGAGCAGGGCCGTCTCGACGAGGCCGCCGCCATGCTCGACGAGATCGAGCACGAGCAGTCCTGCGGTGGCTTCGGGTCCCGCGGCGCGATCCACGGCGCCCGGGCGCAGCTGCTGCTGGCGCAGGGAAGGACCGAGGAGGGGTTGGCGCTGCTGCGGGAGATGGTGGCGACGATGGGCGGGCTGCCGTTCCCCGGCTACAACCAGGACCCGGACCTGATGCCGTGGCGGGTCGCTGCCGAGGCGGTCACGCTGGTGGCCTGCGTGCGCCATGGCGCAGCCCCCGACGGCGACGATCTCTTCGACGTCCTGATGGCCAAGGCGCCGTCGCTGGTCGCCGAGGAACGTCAGTCGCAGGACTATCCCGTCACCGGCATGGCGTTCCTCGCGATCGGCCTGACCGGGCTGTTGCGTGAGGTGTTGCCGTCGGAGGACTCGGTACGCCTCCTAGTGCTCGCCGACCGGTTCGGCTATGCCCGGTCATCGCTCGACATGCGCTGGACCCTTGTCGTGGAGGATGCCGAGCGGCTCGCGCCCGGGGTGCTGGCCCGGATCCAGACGGAGTACGCCGAACGCCGCGGGCCCGCCCTGATGGACGAGGCCCGCGGCGTGGTCGCTCGGTTGAGCGGATCGATGCGGGGCTAGAGCTTCTTGCTGTAGGACCACACCGAGAGCGGCGCGAAGATCGCGACGACCGCGGCGCACCCGACGAGCGCCCAGACGACGCTCATGGTGACCTCCCCGGCGTTCATCAGGTCGCGGGTGGCATTGATGACCAGGGTGACCGGGTTGACGTCGACGAAGTGCTGCAGCCAGTCCGGCATGGTCTCCTTCGGCACGAAGGCGGGGGAGAGGAAGGTCAGCGGGAACATGATCATCATGCCCAGGCCCTGGACCCCGCCCGCGGTCTTCATGACCGTGCCGAGCCAGGTGAAGATCCAGCTCAGCGACCAGCCGGCGAAAATGGTCAGCGCCCAGCCGGCGAGCACGCCGCCGACGCCACCACCGGGCCGGTAGCCCATCAGCAGGCCGACCACGATCGTCAGCGTCGCGGCGATCCCGTAACGGAGCAGATCGGCGACCGCCGGACCGGCCAGCGGTGCGATCCGGGCGATCGGGAGTGCCTTGAACCGGTCGAAGACACCCTTGTCCATGTCCTCGCGCAGCTGGGTGCCGCGAGCCATCGAGGCGGTCAGTGCGGTCTGGGCCAGGATGCCGGTGATGATGGTCGGCAGGTACGACTGCACGTCACCGGAGATCGCGCCGCCGAAGATGTAGGCGAACATCGCGGTGAACAGCAGTGGCTGGATCGTCACGTCGAAGAACTGCTCGGGGTTGCGCATCATCTTGATGTACGCCCGGCGGGCCATGGTCAGCGTCTGGCTGATCGTCTCGCCCACACTCGGGTGTGCCCTGAGCGGACGGTCGGCAACGGCGTACGTGGAGATCAGTGCAGCCATCTCAGGCCACCTCCTCGGTGTGGATGTTGCGGTCGGTCTGCTCGGGGTTCTCGGCGCTCTCGGTGCCGTGGCCGGTCAGCGCGAGGAAGACCTCGTCGAGGGTCGGCTGCTGGACGTTGGCGGTGGTGATCGAGATGTCGGCGTGGCGAAGGCCGATGAGCACGTCGGCAGCTCGGTCGGCGTCGGCCAGCGGCACGTTGACGCCCCCGGCCTCGGGAGTGAGCACCGGGCGGTCGCCGGTCACCTTCTCGACCACGGCGGCGGCCGCGGCAATCTGGGACTTGTCGCTCAGCCGCAGGTGGAGGGTGGAGCTGCCGACGGAGGTCTTGAGCTGCTCCGAGGTGCCCTCGGCGACCTTGACGCCACGGTCGATGACCGCGATCCGGTCGGCGAGCTGGTCGGCCTCGTCGAGATACTGCGTGGTCAGCAGGACGGTGGAACCGCCGGCGACCAGCGTACGGATGGTGTCCCACATCTGGCCGCGGGTGCGTGGGTCCAGGCCGGTGGTCGGCTCGTCGAGGAAGATGAGCGGCGGGCGGGACAGGAGCGAGGCGGCGAGGTCGAGGCGCCGGCGCATACCGCCGGAGAACTTCGAGATCTGGCGCTTGGCGGCCTCCTCGAGCCCGAAGGACTCCAGAAGCTCCTCCGAGGCTGCTCGGGCGGCCTTGCCGGACATGCCCAGGAGGCGGCCGAAGAGAACGAGGTTCTCGGTGGCGGTGAGGTTCTCGTCGACGGAGGCGTACTGTCCCGTGACGCCGACGAGCTGACGCACCTGATGGGGGTACGCCTTGACGTCGACCCCGAAGATCTCCGCCGAGCCGGCATCGATCGAGAGCAGGGTGGCGAGCATCTTGAGCGTCGTGGTCTTGCCGGCGCCGTTGGGGCCCAGCACACCGAAGACCTCGCCGCGGCGGATCTCGAGATCGATCCCGTCGACCGCGGTGAAGTCGCCGAAGGTCTTGACCAGACCTGAGGCCGATACGGCCAGTTCGGAGTTGGTTGTCATGCTCCCAGGGTGTGGGGAGCCGGTTTCAGGGCGCCTTCACCGTGGTTTCACGACGGGTCGGCCGGTTTCAGCCTGGTTTCAGCGGGCCGCGTCGAGGCGGGCGAGGACGTCGTCGAGGTCGTCGCCGACCACGAGCGACTCCGCGGGGGAGCCGTGCAGGAAGCCCGCCGCGGCGATGCGCTCCATCATCTCCACGAGCGGGTCCCAGAAGCCGTTGATGTTGAGCAGGCCGACGGGCTTGCCGTGCAACGACAGGGTCTGCCACGTCCAGACCTCGAAGAGCTCCTCGAGGGTTCCGATCCCTCCTGGGAGGGCGAGGAACGCCTCGGCACGCTCGGCCATGAGGGCCTTGCGTTCGTGCATCGTGTCGACCACGAGCGTCTGCATCCCGGGCGCGCCTTCGACGCGACCCCACTCGCGCTCGACCATGAACCGTGGGATCACGCCGAAGATCTTGCCGTTGCCGTCGATCGCACCCTGGGAGATCTGGCCCATCAGGCCGCCCCCGCCGGCTCCGTAGACCAGCTCGATCCCGCGCTCTGCGAGGCCCTTGCCGACCTCGTAGGCGCTGGTCGAGAGCGCGGGATCGTTGCCGTCGCGGGACCCGAGGAAGACCGCCAGGTGCTTGATCATGCGGCGAAGATTAGTCGTCGTTGATCGGCTGGTTGGTCAACGCGCGGAAGCGGTCGTAGATGTCCTTGTCGCCGGTGACGCGGATGTCGGCGTCGTCACGGCGGCGCCAGAGCCAGGCGTCCAGGTCCGCTGCCGTGCCCTCGACGACGACGTCCGGCTCGGTGCCGGCTGGGATCTCCTCATGGGAGACGACGCTCAGGTCGGGCTCGTCCTCGAGGCGATCACCATTGGGACGGGTGCCGGAGATGAGTCCGAGCTGGACCCAGGTCTGGGTGTCGGTATCGACGGCATCGACACGCACGTAGTGGTCGCCGCCCGCGAAGGTCGCCCAGTCGGGCTTGCCGCCGTACATGATGTCGAGGATCTCGTCGATCCCGTCGGCGGCCAGGGCCGGGTCGAGGGGCGTCACTGCGCCGGCGGTGAGCTCGGCGTCGAGGCGGTGGATGAGGATCTCGTGGGCCTGGCGGCGATAGGTGAAACCTGCGGTCTGGTCGTTCGACCACGACCAGGCGGCTTCCTCGGGCGCAGTCTGCTCGAGGGTCTTGATGAACCTGGCGTTGATCTCGTCGAAGTGGGCGAGAAGATCGTCGTACGTCGCGTCGGCGGGCTTCTCCCGCTCCGTGTAGGTCTCGTCGGTCGGCTTGGCGGGCCGGGTCTCGAGGATGAAGGTCCAGAAGTGCTGCACCACCCCAGAGACGTGCCACAGCAGGTCGGTGGCGGTCCACTCCGGAGCAGTCGGGACGGGTGCGGTGGGGTCGGTGTCTGCGAGCACGGCACGGAAGCGCGCCGACTCCGACCGGATGTGGTCGAGGTAGGCGGCGGGGGTGAGGCGGGTTGTCATGGAGCGAAGACTAGGCGCCCGCGTCTCAATCGCCGAACGGATTTTGCGACATACATGCAGGAGAGCGTATGGTCATACACATGACGAAGAAGCGCGTCGCCGTCGCCGGTGCCAGTGGATATGCCGGAGGTGAGCTGCTCAGGCTGCTGCTGGCCCACCCCGAGGTGGAGATCGGTGCCCTGACCGCCGCCTCCAGCGCGGGCAAGACCCTGGGGAGCCTCCAGCCTCACCTGATCCCGCTCGCCGACCGAGTGCTGGAGCCCACCAACGCCGAGACCCTGGCCGGTCACGACGTCGTCTTCCTGGCGCTGCCGCACGGCGAGTCCGGGCCGATCGCGGCTGGTCTGCCAGACGACGTGGTCGTGATCGACTGCGGCGCCGACTACCGGCTCGCCGACGCTGAGACCTGGACGAAGTTCTACGGCACCGACCACGCCGGCACCTGGCCCTACGGGCTTCCCGAGCTCCCTGGTCAGCGTGAGGCCCTCTCGGCAGCCAAGCGGATCGCGGTGCCGGGCTGCTTCCCGACCGTCTCCACGCTTGCTCTCGCCCCGGCGGTGGAGGCCGGCATCGTCGAGCCCGAGGTCGTCGTGGTCGCCGCCACCGGCACCAGCGGCGCGGGCAAGTCGTCCAAGCCGCACCTGATCGGTGCCGAGGTGATGGGCAACGTCAGCGCCTACGGCGTCGGCGGCGGCCACCGGCACACGCCCGAGATCGTCCAGAACCTCTCCGCACTGGTCGAGGGCGGGGTCTCGGTCTCGTTCACGCCGGTGCTGGTGCCGATGCCGCGCGGCATCCTGGCGACCTGCTCGGCCAAGCTCGCCGGCAGCGTGAGCGCGACCGATGCGCGGGCGGTCTACGAGAAGGCGTACGCGGACGAGCCCTTCGTCCACCTGCTTCCCGAGGGTCAGTGGCCCCAGACCCAGGCCGTGCTCGGTTCGAACGCCGTCCACCTGCAGGTGACCGTCGACGAGGCCGCCGGACGGCTGGTTGTCGTCGGTGCCGAGGACAACCTCGCCAAGGGCACCGCCGGGGGAGCGATCCAGTGCATGAACCTCGCGCTCGGTCTCGAGGAGACCACGGGGCTGAGCACGGTGGGAGTGGCACCGTGAATTTTGAGCTCGAGACCGTTGCCCACGAGCCCGGTAGGCCCGATCCTGCCAAGGCCCGCACCCTCGCCGGCGCGCTGCCATGGCTGAAGGAGTACCACGGCAAGATCGTCGTGGTGAAGTACGGCGGCAACGCCATGACCGACGACAAGCTGAAGCGTGCCTTCGCCGAGGACATCGCCTTCATGCGGTTCGCCGGTTTCAAGCCGGTCGTCGTGCACGGTGGTGGCCCGCAGATCTCCGCCATGCTCGACCGGCTCGGCATCGAGTCCGAGTTCCGCGGCGGGCTGCGGGTGACCACACCGGAGGCGATGGACGTCGTCCGCATGGTCCTGGTCGGCCAGGTCCAGCGTGAGCTCGTCGGACTGATCAACGAGCACGGACCGCTGGCCGTCGGGCTCTCCGGCGAGGACGCCGGGCTGTTCACCGCCGAGCCGGCCAGCACCGTGATAGACGGTGAGGAGGTCGACCTCGGCCAGGTCGGCGAGGTCGTCGACGTGCGCCCCGAGTCCGTGCTCGACATCATCGAGGCCGGCCGGATCCCGGTGGTCTCCAGCGTCGCCCCCGACGCGGACGGGGCGATCTACAATGTCAACGCCGACCGCGCCGCCTCGGCGCTCGCGGTCGCCCTCGAGGCAGAGAAGCTGCTGGTGCTCACCGACGTCGAAGGCCTCTACCTCGACTGGCCGGACCCCGAGGAGGTCATCGGCGAGATCAGCCCTGAGGCGCTGGAGGGCATCCTGCCCGACCTCGCCAGCGGGATGATCCCGAAGATGAGCGCCTGCCTCGAGGCGGTCAAGGGCGGCGTCGAGCGCGCCACCGTCGTCGACGGCCGCGAGGAGCACGCCGTGCTCCTTGAGCTGTTCACCGCCGAGGGAGTCGGCACCCAGGTGCTCCCCGGCGTCACCACCAAGACCCGCAAGGCAAGGGAGCTGGACCGATGAGCACCACGGCGTCGAATACGTACGGAGCGCGCTACGCCGGCGCGCTGATGAACACCTTCGGCGCCCCCAAGCTGGTCCTCACCCGAGGTCAGGGTGCCCACGTGTGGGACGAGAACGGCAAGGAGTACGTCGATCTGCTGGCCGGCATCGCGGTCAACGCCCTCGGTCACGCCCACCCGGCGCTCGTCTCCGCGGTGACCGCACAGATGGAGTCCCTCGGCCACATCTCCAACTTCTTCACCTCACACCCCCAGGTCGAGCTCGCCGAGGCGCTGCTCGCCCGGGTTCCCGGAGGCGAGACCGGACGGGTGTTCTTCACCAACTCCGGCACCGAGGCCAACGAGGCGGGCTTCAAGCTGACCCGGCGCACCGGGCGGACGCACATCGTGGCTGTCCAGGGCGCCTTCCACGGCCGCTCGATGGGCGCCCTGGCACTGACCGCCAAGGAGGCCTACCGGGCCCCGTTCGAGCCGCTGCCGGGCGAGGTCACCTTCGTCCCCTACGGCGACGCCGAGGCGCTGGCCGCGGCGGTCACCGACGAGACCGCGGCGATCATCCTGGAGCCGATCCAGGGCGAGGCCGGCGTCATTGTGCCGCCCGCCGACTACCTGGCGGCGGCGCGGGCAGTGGCCGACGAGCACGGCGCCCTGCTCTGGCTCGACGAGATCCAGTCCGGCCTCGGCCGCACGGGTCGCTGGTTCGCCCACGAGACCTCCGGCATCACCGCCGACATCGTCACCCTCGCCAAGGGCCTCGGTGGCGGCTTCCCGATCGGTGCCTGCATCGGTCTGGGCCGGGCCGCGACGCTCTTCGAGCCCGGCAACCACGGCACCACCTTCGGTGGCAACCCGGTCGCCTGCGCGGCGGGCATCGCGGTGATCAACACCATCGAGGCCGACGGGCTCCTCGAGCACGTCACCGTGCTCGGCCAGAAGCTGCGCGACGGCCTCGCCGCCGACCCGCGGGTCGCCAGGGTCGACGGAGATGGCCTCTTCATCGGAGTGGTCCTCGCCGGTCTCGACTCGGGCGCTGTCGCCGCGGCCGCCCTCGAGGCGGGCTTCATCCTCAACAACGCCACGCCCGAGCGGATCCGGATCGTGCCGCCGCTCGTGCTCACCTCGGACGACGCGGAGAAGCTCCTGGCCGCCTGGCCGGCCATCCTCGACGCGGCCCAGGAAGCAGGGGCGAAGTGACCAGGCACTTCCTGCGCGACGACGACCTCACCCCGGCCGAGCAGGCCGAGGTGCTGGCTCTTGCGGCCTCGATGAAGCAGGACCCGTACGCCGCCAAGCCGCTGGCCGGCCCGGTGACCGTGGCCACGATCTACGACAAGCCGACGTTGCGTACGCAGGCGTCGTTCTCCTCCGGGATCGCCGAGCTCGGCGGTCACTCGATGCTCGTCGACGGCCGCCTGGCCGGGATCGGCGAGCGGGAGTCGGTCGCCGACGTCGCCCGGGTGCTCGGTCGGCAGGCCGGGGAGATCGTGTGGCGTACGTACGCCCAGACCGATCTCGAGGAGATGGCCGCCCATGCCGGGGTCCCGGTCGTCAACGCGCTCACCGACGAGTTCCACCCCTGCCAGCTGCTCGCGGACCTGCAGACCCTGCGCGAGCACAAGGGCTCGCTGGCCGGTCTGACCGCCGCCTTCCTCGGCGACGCCGCCTGCAACATGGGCAACTCCTGGGCGCTGGCCGGAGCCATCGCCGGGATGCATGTCCGGTTCGGCGCGCCGGAGGGCTACGCGCCCGACGCGGACGTGCTGGTCCGGGCCAAGGAGATCGCCGAGGAGACCGGCGGCTCGGTCACCGTGACCGCAGACCCGGTCGCGGCGGCGACTGGGGCCGACGTACTCATCACCGACACCTGGATCTCGATGGGCAAGGAGAGCGAGGCGGCTGCCCGGGTCGCGGTGTTCTCGCCCTACTCGCTGACCACCGGCCTGCTCGGACTCGCCGACCCCGACGCCGTCGTGCTGCACTGCCTGCCCGCCTACCGCGGCAAGGAGATCGACGCCGAGGTGCTCGACGGTCCGCGGAGCCTGGTGTGGGACGAGGCCGAGAACCGGCGCCACGCGCAGAAGGCGATCCTTGCGTTCCTGTGGGAGCGACGATGACCACCAATGAGACCCAGCGGCCCGCAACCAAGGGGGCGCGCCAGTCCCTGATCGTCGACATCATCTGGGGCACCGAGATCAAGTCGCAGACCGAGCTGTCCGAGGCGCTGCTCTCGCATGGCGTCCACGTCACGCAGGCGACGCTCTCACGTGACCTGGACGAGCTCGACGCGGTGAAGGTCCGGACGGCCAACGGATCCCTGGTCTATGCGATCCCCGGTGAGGGCGGCGACCGCAGCTCGGTGGCGCCGAAGGAGTCCGCCAGCGGCCGAAGCAAGCTCGGTCGGCTCGCCCGCGAGCTCCTGGTGAGCGCGGACGGGAGCGCCAACCTGGTGGTGCTGCGTACGCCTCCGGGGGCTGCCCAGTACTTCGCCTCGGCCGTCGACCGGGCCGACTATCCCGACATCCTCGGCACCATCGCCGGCGACGACACCGTGCTCGTCATCGGCCGCGAGCCCAAGGGCGGAGCGGCGCTCGTCGACCGCTTCCTCGATCTCGCCGGCAAATCTGCCGACACCCAGTAAAAGACTTCAAGAGCAAGGAGCAACATCTCGTGAGCAAGGTACTGACCTCCCTTCCCAAGGGCGAGCGCGTCGGCATCGCCTTCTCCGGAGGTCTCGACACCTCCGTGGCCGTCGCCTGGATGCGCGACAAGGGTGCGGTGCCGTGCACCTACACCGCCGACATCGGGCAGTACGACGAGCCCGACATCTCCGGCGTGCCGGACCGGGCGATGGCGTACGGCGCCGAGATCGCCCGCGCCATCGACATCAAGCCGCAGCTGGTCGAGGAGGGCCTGGCCGCGCTGGCCTGCGGCGCCTTCCACATCCGCTCCGGCGGCCGCGCGTACTTCAACACCACTCCGCTGGGCCGCGCCGTGACCGGCACCATGCTGGTGCGCGCGATGCAGGCCGACGACGTCAACATCTGGGGCGACGGGTCGACCTTCAAGGGCAACGACATCGAGCGGTTCTACCGCTACGGCCTGATGGCAAACCCCGAGCTGCGGATCTACAAGCCGTGGCTGGACGCCGACTTCGTCCACGAGCTCGGCGGCCGTCACGAGATGTCCGAGTGGCTGGTGGCGCACAACCTGCCCTACCGGGACTCCACCGAGAAGGCCTACTCCACCGACGCCAACATCTGGGGGGCCACCCACGAGGCCAAGACCCTGGAGCACCTCGACGTCTCCCTGGAGACCGTCGAGCCGATCATGGGTGTGAAGTTCTGGGACCCGTCGGTCGCCATCGAGACCGAGGACGTCTCGATCTCCTTCGTCGAGGGCCGCCCGGTGGCGATCAACGGCACGTCCTACGCCGACCCCGTCGAGCTGGTCTACGAGGCCAACGCGATCGGCGGCCGCCACGGCCTGGGCATGTCGGACCAGATCGAGAACCGGATCATCGAGGCCAAGTCCCGCGGCATCTACGAGGCGCCGGGGATGGCGCTGCTGTGGGCGGCGTACGAGCGGCTGCTCAACGCGGTGCACAACGAGGACACCATGTCCAACTACTACAACGAGGGCCGCAAGCTCGGGCGTCTTCTGTACGAGGGTCGTTGGCTGGACCCGCAGGCGCTGATGCTGCGCGAGTCGATCCAGCGCTGGATCGCCTCGCTGGTCTCGGGTACGGTCACGCTGCGGCTGCGCCGTGGTGAGGACTACACGATCCTCAACACCGAGGGATCGCACTTCTCCTACCACCCCGAGAAGCTCTCCATGGAGCGTGTCGAGAACGCCGCCTTCGGCCCCGTCGACCGGATCGGCCAGCTCACCATGCGCAACCTCGACATCGCCGACTCGCGCTCCAAGCTGGAGATCTATGCCGGGCATCCCCTGGACCAGGGAACGGTGCTCGTCGAGAACGGCACCCTCTTCGGCGAGCTGCCCGCCGGCGGCTTCGATCGCATCGCTGCCACCGACGGCAAGCCGCTGCCAGCGGCTCTCCCCGTCGAGGGGGCCGTCCTGGACGACACCTTCCTGGACGAGGCCGCGCTGGAGTCGGGGAACGACTGATGTCGAACACACCTGCCAACGCCACCAACGAGGGCAAGCTGTGGGGCGGCCGGTTCGCCGGCGGCCCCTCGCCCGAGCTCGAGGCGATCTCGCGCTCGACGCACTTCGACTGGCGGCTGGCGCTCTATGACATCGCCGGTTCCCACGCCCACGCCAAGGCGCTGGGTGCGGCCGGGCTGCTCACCGGTGACGAGGAGAACGAGATCCACCGGGGTCTGGACGTGCTCGCCGACAGGTTCACCGCCGGACGGCTGCTTCCCGCCGGCTCCGACGAGGACGTGCACGGCGCCCTGGAGCGGCTGCTCATCGAGGAGATCGGTCCTGAGGTCGGCGGCAAGCTGCGTGCGGGGCGCTCACGCAACGACCAGATCGCGACGCTGTTCCGGAGCTATCTGCTCGACCACGAGCGGGTGCTGCGTGGGCTCGTGCTCGATCTCATCGACGCGCTCGCCACGCAGGCCGACGAGAACCTGGGCGCGATCATGCCCGGACGTACGCACCTCCAGCATGCTCAGCCGGTGCTGCTCTCGCACCACCTGCTGGCGCACGCCTGGGCGCTGCTGCGCGACGTCTCCCGGCTCGAGGACTGGCGGGCGCGCGTCGTGTGCGACTCGCCCTACGGATCCGGCGCGCTCGCGGGACAGTCGCTCGGGCTCGACCCCGAGCTGGTCGCCTCCGAGCTGGGCTTCACCGGATCGAGCGCCAACTCGATCGACGGGACCGCTTCGCGTGACTTCGTCGCGGAGTTCGCCTACGTGTGCGCCCAGATCGGGGTCGACATCAGCCGGATCGCCGAGGAGATCATCCTGTGGGCGACCAAGGAGTTCGACTTCGTCACGCTCCACGACTCCTGGTCGACCGGCTCGTCGATCATGCCGCAGAAGAAGAACCCCGACATCTCCGAGCTCGCCCGCGGTAAGGCCGGACGTCTCGTCGGCAACCTCACCGGGCTGCTGACCACGCTGAAGGCGCTGCCGCTGGCCTACAACCGGGACCTGCAGGAGGACAAGGAGCCGGTCTTCGACTCCCTGGACACCCTCGAGGTGCTGCTCCCGGCCTTCACCGGTCAGGTCGCCACGCTGGCCTACAACACCGACCGGATGGCCGCGCTCGCCCCGCAGGGCTTCTCGCTGGCCACCGACATCGCCGAGTGGCTGGTGCGCCAGGGCACCCCGTTCCGGATCGCCCACGAGGTGGCCGGTGCCTGCGTCCAGGCGGCCGAGAAGCGGGGTGTGGAGCTGGACGAGCTCACCGACGAGGAGTTCGCCACGATCTCGCCGGCGCTCACCCCGGACGTACGCCTGGTGCTGACCATCGAAGGGTCGGTCGCCTCCCGTGACGGTCGTGGCGGCACGGCGCCCGATCGGGTCGCCGAGCAGCTCGCCGAGCTTCGGTCCGGCGCGGCCGGGTTCCGTCCGTCGTAGTGTCTCTCGCCGAACTGCTGATCCAGCGCCCCGAGGTGACCGCTCCGCGGCTCCTCGGGGCGAGGCTGTCGCTGGGCGGGGTGACGGTGCGGCTCACCGAGCTGGAGGCGTACGCGGCCGACGACCCTGGGTCGCACGCGTTCCGAGGTGAGACGAACCGCAACCGGGTGATGTTCGGGCCTCCGGGGCGGCTCTACGTCTACTTCACCTACGGCATGCATCATTGCGCCAACCTCGTCTGCCATCCGGAAGGTGAGCCCGGGGGCATCCTGCTTCGCGCCGGGGAGGTGATCGAGGGGATCGAGATCGCCCAGGAGCGTCGGGGAGCGGCTCGCGACGTCGATCTCGCGCGGGGGCCGGCGCGGCTCGGCTCGGCTCTGGGAATCGATCTCACGATGAACGGGACCAGCGACTTCGAGGTGGAGCTCGCGCCGGACGAGACGTGGTCGCGGATCGAGGTGGCCACGGGCCCCCGGGTCGGGCTCCGCCTCGCCCCGGAGCGTCCCTGGCGGTTCTGGGTTGCGGGAGACCCGACTGTCTCCCGCTATCGACCGGCGAAGAAGCTCTGAGAGCTCGCCGGACCGGGCCGATGTCTGTCCACAGGCTCGGTTCGGGCCGGGGTTCTCCACAGGGCGCGCGGCCCCGCGCAGAACTGTCGGCGCCCCTGACCAGGATGGTGGTCGGAGGTGATCGAGATGACGGTCGCAAGGGTAGAGAAGGAGCCATCCTCGGACGATGGCGCACGGGCGGGAAGCGCCGACGGGCTGGCAACGGTCAACGAGGTGCGACTGATCGGCCGGCTGTCGCTGGCTGCCGAGGAGAAGGAGCTGCCGAGCGGCGACCAGCTCACCTCCTTCAGGGTCGTCGTGAACCGGCCACGCGACAAACGCCGGGGGAGCCGCGTGCAGATCGACGCGCTCGAGTGCCACACCTGGATCGCTCGGGTCCGACGCGCGGCGATGACCTGGCAGGTGGGTGACGTCATCGAGGTCAACGGCTCTCTTCGGCGCCGATTCTTCAAGACCGGTGGGCGGTTGCAGTCGATGACCGAGGTGGAGGTGCTGTCGGCCAGACGGGTCAGCAGGGCCGCCGCGGCGACGAAGCAGGCCAGCTAGGCGATGAGTCGACTAAGAGATCGCGCGGGTAGGGCCGCCTGCTACGCGCCGCGATACGGGCGCGCTGGCTGCGTTGTCGCCTCTCGACGGTGCAACCAGACCGCCTTCGAGGCTCCGCCTTGCCAGCACACCCGTCTCGCGACGCTCGCGACGGCGCCCCTACCCGCGCGATCTCTAAGGCCGAGACTTCTCCAGCCGCGCTGCATCGAGAAGGCGGATGAGCACCCCGGGGTGTGGCTTGGGCTGGAACGAGGTCGCCTTCTCCGGGAGCAGTTGGCCGACCGAGGCGGAGGAGAGGATCGTGTCGAACGTCGGCGCCGCCAGCAGCACCGCGACGTCGCGGCCCGGGCGGGCCCGCTTGAGCGCGGCGTCGACCTGGTGGGCGTGCAGCACCCGAGACGGCTGCCGGCGGAGCTCCGGGAGGACTCGGTCGTGCAGGTAGCCGACGTCGCCGGTGGCGGGGGTGTCGGTGCCGTCGACCTCGAGCGTGGCCCAGCCACGGCCGTCACTGACCACGATGACGCCGGGGCCGAGCCTGCCCAGGGCGGTCTCGCGGCCACCCGCGGTCCATCCGGCGCCGACGGACTCGGCCGCGGCCCGAAGATCGCGAAGGTTCACACCCGTCAGCACCCGGTGGATCGCGCCGAGCTGCAACGGCGTGTCGTCCTGGTCGATGAGCATCGCCAGGCCGAAGTCAGTCGCTGCCGCGTCGCCGGGATCGGCCGGCCCCTGGAGCGCGGCGTAGGCGGCGTAGCGGTGGTGCCCGTCGGCGATCAGGGCCTGCTGGCCGGCCCAGGCGGCGCGCAGCTGTTCGATCAGCTCCTCGTCGGTGATCGCCCACACACGGTGGTGCTGGCCACCGTGGTCGTCGTACTGCTCGTCGGGAGGAGTGCCCTGGACCCCGTCGAGCAGCTCGGCGACGCCGCCGGGCGCGTGGTAGGTGAGCAGGATCGGGGCCGGGTGCACTCGCATCTGACGCATCCGGGACGCGAGCTGCTCGGCCTGCGCGGTGCGTACGCCCTCGTGCGGGAGCACGGCGGCCTGACCGGGTCCGTCGGTGCGGTGCGAGACGTCGAGGATCCCGACGACGCCACGCACGGTGATCCCGGCCGCGGTGTACTCGTGCAGATAGAGCGCAGGGTCACGGTGCTCATGCAGGTCACCGCGTGCCAGCCACGAGCTGATCCGCGAGGTGACCCCCCGATAAGGTCGGGAGTAGAGCCGCGCCGAGGTCGGGTCCCCGATCCGCGAGGGCGCCAAGGAGAGTGCTCGAAAGGGCTCCAGGCGCAGCGGACGGCTGAGGTACGGCGCCCTGACCACACCTGTATCGTCCATCCGCACATCGTAGGGTCACATTGGTGCCATTCGCCGAACCCCCGACTCAGAGAAGGATCTCCGTGTGCTGAACGGCCATCAGCTGAAGGGCTCAGACCAGGCGCTCGCCACCGTCCACGACGTGGCGATGCTCGACCTCGACGGTGTGGTGTACATCGGCGGCGCAGCGGTCCCGCGCGCGCCCGAGTCGCTCGCGTCGGCACGCGAAGCGGGCCTCCGGCTCGCGTTCATCACCAACAACGCCGCCCGGCCGCCGGCCAAGGTGGCCGAGAACATCCGCAACCTGGAGATCGAGGCGACCGCCGAGGACGTCGTCACCTCGGCGCAGGCCGCCGCGCGAGTCCTGGCCGAGCGACTCGCTCCGGGGGCGAAGGTGGTCAACCTGGGAGCCGCCGGCCTGCGGGAGCCGCTCGAGGAGGCCCGACTGATCCCGGTGACCGTGGACGAGGATGCCGAGGCGATCGTCACCGGCTACAACCCCGAGCTGCTGTGGAAAGACATCCTCCGTGCCGCCGTGCGGATCAAGGACGGACTCTTCTGGGTCGCCAGCAACACCGACATGACCTTCCCGGCGGCCTACGGGATCGCGCCGGGGCACGGCGTCCTGGTCGACACCCTGCGCCGCTTCTCGGGAGTCGAGCCGGTGGTGGCCGGCAAACCTTCTCGACCGCTGCTGGAGGAGACGATCCGACGCACCGGGGCCGAGCATGCGCTGATGGTCGGCGACCGGCTCGACACCGACATCGAAGGCGGCCGCAACGCAGGCGTCGACACGCTGCTGGTGCTCACCGGTGTGACCGGCCTCGAGGAGTTGGTCGTGGCCGCGCCACATCGGCGCCCGACGTACATCGCGGCTGATCTGGGCGGGCTGCTGGTGCCTCACCCGGCTCCTGAGTACGACGGCACGACGGCGCGACTGGGCGGCTGGACGGCCGAGATACGCGACGGCGAGCTGCAGGTCACCGGTCAGGGCAGCACCGACGACTGGTGGCGGGTCGCCGCGACCAGTGCCTGGCGGCACCTGGACACGACCGGGGCAGCCGTGACGCTCGGCGACCAGGCCGCGCCGCCTCGCTCGGATGCCGACGGCGAGACGGTAGTCTCAGGCTCATGAGCGAGCAGCACTTCGACGAGACACCGGCCCCGGCCGGGCCGGGTGGCGCCGGCACGGCGCCGCACACCGGTGTCGCCCGCGTCGACGCGGTCCTGGAGACGTTCGACCGGCTCCAGGAGCTGCCGCTGGCCGAGCACGTCGGCGTCTTCGAGGCCGCGCACACCGAGCTGCGACGCGCCCTGGACCCCGACACCTCGGGCCACGATGCGATGGCCCGGGTCGCGGCTGCGTCGAGCGAACCTCAGCGCCAGCCTGCCGACCAACCCGCAGACCAGCCCTGAGAGGCGAGCGGATGCCTCCTCGCCGCCTACGCCTCGACGCCGAGCTGGTCCGACGCAAGCTGGCTCGATCTCGCGAGCACGCCAGCGAGCTGATCGCCGCCGGCCGCGTCACGGTCTCCGGAAACCGAGCCACCAAGCCGGCCACGGGCGTCACCACCGACGTCGCCATCGTGGTGACCGATGACCCCGACCGCCCCGACTTCGTCTCCCGTGGCGGCCACAAGCTGGCCGGAGCACTGGCCGCGTTCGAACCGCTGGGGCTCTCGGTCAAGGGTCGCCGATGCCTGGACGCCGGCGCATCGACGGGCGGTTTCACCGACGTACTGCTCCGCAACGGTGCCAGCCAGGTCGTCGCCGTCGACGTCGGCTACGGCCAGCTCGCCTGGCGCCTGCAGCAGGACGAGCGGGTCGTCGTCCACGACCGCACCAACATCCGTGACCTCTCCCTCGACCTGGTCGGCGAGCCCGTCGACGTCGTCGTCGGCGACCTGTCCTTCATCTCCCTCGAGCTCGTCCTCGACGCGCTGATCCGAGTCACCAGCCCGGAGGGTGATCTGGCGCTGATGGTCAAGCCCCAGTTCGAGGTCGGCAAGGACCGGGTCGGGAAGGGCGGCGTGGTGCGCGACCCGGCGCTGCGGGCGGAGGCGGTCAACGCCGTCGCCGCGGCCGCTGCGAGACGAGGCTGGGGTGCACGCGCGGTCACGACCAGCCCACTCCCGGGTCCGTCGGGCAACGTGGAGTTCTTCCTCTGGCTGCGCCGCGGCGAGGCTACCGTCGGCGAGACGGAGATCGAGGAGGCGGTGCGCGAGCAGCGAGGCCTGGAGAGCCCTACCGCCGAGGCTGTGTCGGTGCCGTCTGAGAGGGTTGATCCGTGAGTGAGCCTCAGCGAGTGAGTCAACGGCCCGTGGCCGACGCCGATGCTCCCGCCGCGGACCCAAGCCCTGGGGACTCGGGCCCGGTGGACCCAGCTGAGGTGCGGCGCGTCCTCATGCTCATCCACACCGGGCGGGAGGAGGCCCGGGAGGTCGCCCTCGCCTGTGCCAAGTCGCTCGCGGTCCACGGGATCGTGGTCAGGATGCTGGCTCGTGAAGCCGGGGACCTGGGCATCGACCCCGGCGCCTATCAGCCGGCGGTCGAGCTGGCCGCCGACGAGCAGGAGGCCAGCAGGGACTGCGAGCTGGCGCTGGTCATCGGTGGCGACGGCACGATCTTGCGCGCTGCTGAGATCGTCCAGCCCCACCGCACCCCGGTTCTCGGCGTCAACCTCGGACACGTCGGATTCCTCGCCGAGGCGGAGTACGACGATGTCGAGTCGACGATCGAGGCGATCGTGCAGCGCCGCTACACCTCCGAGGACCGGCTCGCGCTCGAGGTCAGCGTCTTCGAGGACGGCAAGAAGGTCTTCCGTACGTTCGCGGTCAACGAGGCCAGCGTCGAGAAGGCCGCGCGCGAGCGGATGCTCGAGGTCGTCGTCGAGATCGACGGCCGGCCGCTGTCGAGGTGGGGTTGCGACGGCGTCGTCTGCGCGACCCCGACCGGCTCGACGGCCTACAACTTCTCTGCCGGCGGCCCGGTCGTGTGGCCGGGCGTCGAGGCGCTGCTGCTGACCCCGATCAGCGCCCACGCCCTCTTCGCGCGGGCTATGGTGGTCGCGCCGACCTCGGTGCTGGCCGTCGAGGTGATCTCGCGAGCCGACGGTGCCGGGGTGCTCTGGTGTGACGGCAGGCGCTCCTACGACCTGGGACCCGGCGCCCGGATCGAGGTCACCCGGGGGGGGGAGCCAGTCAGACTCGTACGCCTGCATCAGGCGCCGTTCACGGATCGTCTGGTGCGGAAGTTCGGACTGTCTGTGGAGGGATGGCGAGGCGCCGCGGAACGGCGTCCGTTCAGGATGAACGGAGGCGAGCATGCTTGAGGAGATCAGGATCTCCGGACTCGGGATCATCGAGTCCTCGACCCTGGAGCTCGGACCGGGGCTGACCGTGGTGACCGGTGAGACCGGTGCCGGCAAGACGATGATCGTGACCGCGCTCGGGCTGCTGCTCGGTGGCCGCGGTGACGCCGGCTCGGTCCGCAAGGGTAAGAAGGCAGCCCGCGTCGAGGGTGTCATCGACGCCCGGTCGCTGCCCGGCGTCATCGAGGCGACCGAGGAGGCCGGGGGAGAGGTCGAGGAGGGCCGCGTCCTCGTGGCCCGCACGGTCGCGGCCGAAGGACGAGCGCGGGCGTACGTCGGGGGAGCGACCGTCCCGGTCGCGACTCTCGGTGCGGTGACCTCGCCGCTGGTCGCCGTCCACGGCCAGTCCGACCAGCACCGGCTGCTGCAGCCGCGGGCACAGCGCGAATCGCTGGACCGGTTCGGTGGCGACGCCGTCGCCAAGCTCCTTGCGGCCTACCGCGACCTCCACGCCGAGCTCCAGAAGGTCGAGCGCGAGCTCGACGAGGTGACGACCCACGCCCGCGAACGCGCACAGGAGGCCGATCTGCTGCGCTTCGGTCTCGGTGAGATCGAGGCTGTCTCCCCGGAGGCCGGCGAGGACGTCACGCTGGCTCAGGAGGAGGAGAAGCTCGGCTACGCCGACACCCTCCGCACGGCCGCGGAGCAGGCGCGCGAGGCGCTCTCCTCCGAGGACATCGACTCCCCGGACGCCCTCGGCGCGGTCTCGGTCGCGCGGCAGGCGCTGGACAGCGTCCGAGACCATGACCCCGACGCCGCCGCCCTGGCCGAGCGTCTCGCTGAGGTCACCTACCTGCTCTCCGACGTCGCCGCCGACGTCGCCTCCTACGCCACCGGCGTCGAGACCGACCCCGCCCGGCTGGCCGTCGTCTCCGAGCGGCGTGCTGCCCTGACCGCGCTGACCAGGAAGTACGGCGAGACGATCGATGAGGTGCTCGCCTGGTCCGAGACCGGAGCCAAGCGACTGCTCGAGCTCGACTCCGACGATGACCGGATCGAGGAGCTCAAGAACGAACGTACGCGGCTGCGAGCCGATCTCGCCGACGCCGGCGCCATGCTCTCGACCGCGCGCACCGACGCTGCCGGCGCCTTGGCCGAGGCGGTCAGCGACGAGCTGACCGGACTGGCCATGCCTCACGCTCGGTTGGTGGTCGACGTACGTCAGAAGGAGACCGACGCACCGGCCTCCGAGGACGAGCCGCACGCACCGTTGAGGTTACCGTCCTCTGGAGAGGGGAAGGGTGAGCGCTGGCTTCGCTACGGCTCCAACGGCCTCGACGAGGTCGAGCTGCTGCTCGCCGCGAACACCGGCTCCGAGCCCCGTCCGCTCCACAAGGGCGCCTCCGGCGGTGAGCTCTCCCGGGTGATGCTGGCCATCGAGGTGGTCCTGGCGGCCACCAGCCCGGTCCCGACCTTCGTCTTCGACGAGGTCGACGCCGGCGTCGGCGGCACCGCCGCGGTCGAGATCGGCCGCCGCCTCGCCCACCTCGCCCGCACCGCCCAGGTCCTGGTCGTCACCCATCTGCCCCAGGTCGCAGCGTTCGCCGATCACCACGTCGCCGTCGAGAAGACCAGTGACGGTGTGGTCACCAGCTCCGGGCTCACCGTCCTCGACGACGAGTCCCGCGAGCGCGAGCTCTCCCGCATGCTGGCTGGGCTGACCGCCTCCGACACTGCCATCGCGCACGCGCGCGAGCTCCTCGAGGTCGCCCGCGCCGCCAAGGCCTGACAAGCCACCGAGGCGTCACTACGGTCGGCCGAGACGTCATGTCGTGCCCACTCGGCCGACGCGCCTGACGTCTCGGCCGACGGGGGTGACTTCTCGGCGGGAGGGGGACTCGCCGGGGTGAGATCCGGGGACACCGAGCGATACCAGGGGAGGATTGGCGGGCCATGAGACTGCCGACACGCCAGATTCCCTCCGTACTTCCAGGCAACCGCGGCACGCTCCGCTCGGGGCGGCCGACCAGGGCGCTGATCCCGCGGCTCAAAGAGGGTGACATCGCGGTCATCGACCATGTCGACCTCGACCGCAGCACCGCGCTGGCGATCGCGGCCACGGGCGTGATCGCGGTGGTCAACGCTCAGCCGATGGTGTCGGGCCGCTACCCGAACCGGGGCCCGAAGGCGCTGGCCGATGCCGGGATCGAGTTGATCGACCAGATCGGCGACGCGGGTCTGGAGAAGCTGGTCGACGGGCGGAAGGCGCGGATCCTCGACGGAGAGATCTTCGACGGTGAGCGGCTGCTGGCCCAGGGAAGGGCGTTCGACCAGGAGCTGCTCGCGAGCGAGCTCGAGGACGCCAAGCGTGGCCTGAGCTCTCACTTGGAGCTCTTCACCCACAACAGCAGCGAGCTGCTCAGGCGCGAGGAGGAGGTGCTGCTGCACGGCAACGGCGTACCTCCTCTGGACACGCCGCTCGCCGGTAGGCCCGTCGTGGTGGTCGCCGACCATCCCGACCTGGACCGGCTCCTCGGCGACCTCGCCGGCTTCCTACGCGAGCAGCGCCCCGCGATCATCGCGGTGGGTCCCGCGGCGAAGCGGCTGTCCAAGAAACAGGTACGCCACGCCGTGGTCGTCCTGGGTCCCGACACCGACACCTACCCCGAACCGAAGGTGCTCAACAGCGCTGCCGAGATCGTCCTCGCGCCCGGAGCCTCCGCGAGCGAGAACGCCACCGAGCTCCTCGACCGGATCGGAGTGCAGCCGAAGCGGTTCGAGTCGGCCCTCGCCCCGGAGGATGCGGCCCTGCTGGTCGCCTATGCCCAGCACCCCTCGCTGGTGGTCGGGGCCGGGCTGAGCACCACGCTGACCGACTTTCTCGAGGACCAGCGCCCGGGCCTGGCCGGCACCTACCTGACTCGGCTCGCGCTCGGCCCGGCGCTGATCGACGCCTCCGCGGTCCCGGCGGTACGCCGCAAGGAGCCCCGCAGCCGTCGCCTGGTCCTCCCGGTCCTGGCCGCGGTGACGGCGCTGGCGATCGGCGTACCCGCCGGCACCTGGGCCGCCGACCACGACCTCACCGCGATCGGCACCGGGATCGTGAACAGAGCCGGCGACGGAGCCGCGGCAAGCCCGACCTCCGGTGAGAGCGAGACGAAAAGCGCGAAGGACCCGCAGAAGAGCGCCGAGGCCCAGTTCGTCGCCGAGGCCGGCGACGCGCTCCTGCCCGGCAGGCTCTCCGGCCAGAAGGTAGCTGTCGTCCCCCTCCCCGGCGCCGACCAGAAGACGGTCGCCGCGCTCACCGGCAACATCAAGGCCGCTGGCGGCGCGACCACAGGGGTGCTCGACGTACGACCGAGTCTGCTGGACCCGGACCGCAAGCAATACGTCGACAGCCTGGCCACCCAGCTGATCGAGCAGCTCGGCCGCGGCGACGCGGACCAGGCCACCTACCAGCGGATGGGACAGGTGATCGGCGAGACCTACGCCGGCCGGAAGCCACCCGCGGCGTTCGACCAGCAGGCCAAGACCGCCGCTGTGGCGTTGCTCACCGGAGATCTGGTCAAGGCCCAGGGCCGGCCGACCGGACCGGCCGACCTCGTCCTGGTCGTCCTCGGCGACGACAGCAAGGACACGACCGCGGTCGAGGGCCTGGTCGAGGGGCTAGGAGCGACCACGAAAGGCCTGGTCGTGACCGCACCCACGGGCTCCGAGGATCTCGAGACGCTCCGCGCCAACGACTGGCCGGGCTGGTTCGCGTCGGTCGACGGGATCGAGACCACCACCGGTCAGGTGGCCGCTCCGCTCGCGCTGGCTCGACAGACGAGTCAACAAGGTGGCGATTTCGGTGCGTCAGGTTTCGGCGGCCTGCTGAAGCGTTGATAGGATCGAGGCCCATGAAGTCGGCGAGCTTGACCAAGCACATTTTTGTCACCGGAGGCGTCGCCTCCTCCTTGGGAAAGGGTCTGACGGCATCGTCCCTCGGCCGCCTTCTCCGTTCGCGTGGTCTGAGTGTGACCATGCAGAAGCTGGACCCGTATCTCAACGTGGATCCCGGCACCATGAACCCGTTCCAGCACGGTGAGGTCTTCGTGACCAACGACGGTGCCGAGACCGATCTCGACATCGGCCACTACGAGCGGTTCCTCGACACCGACCTGGTCGGCCACGCCAACGTGACCACCGGGCAGGTCTACTCCAACGTGATCGCCAAGGAGCGACGCGGCGACTACCTCGGCGAGACCGTCCAGGTGATCCCGCACATCACCGACGAGATCTCCGAGCGGGTCCTGGCCATGCACGGCCCCGACGTCGACGTGGTGATCACCGAGATCGGCGGCACGGTCGGCGACATCGAGTCCCTGCCGTTCCTCGAGGCCGCCCGCCAGGTGCGCCAGCGCCTCGGCCGCGACAACGTCTTCTTCGTGCACGTCTCCCTGGTGCCCTACATCGGCCCGTCCAAGGAGCTCAAGACGAAGCCGACCCAGCATTCGGTGATGGCGCTGCGCCAGATCGGCATCCAGCCCGACGCCATCGTGTGCCGCGCCGACCGCGAGCTGCCCGAGGGCATCAAGCGCAAGATCGCACTGATGTGCGACGTCGACGAGGACGCCGTGGTGACCGCGGCCGACGCCCCGAGCATCTACGACATCCCGAAGGTGCTCCACCGCGAGGGCCTCGACGCCTATGTCGTACGCAAGCTCGACCTGCCCTTCCGCGATGTCGACTGGGCGCTGTGGGAGGACCTGCTCCGCCGGGTCCACCACCCCAAGGAAGAGCTCACCATCGGCCTGGTCGGTAAATACATCGACCTGCCCGACGCCTACCTGAGCGTCGGCGAGGCGCTGCGCGCCGGTGGGTTCGCCAACGAGGCCAAGGTCAACATCCGCTGGATCCCCTCCGACGAGTGCGAGACCCCCGAGGGCGCCGCCAAGAACCTCCACGACGTCGACGCCGTCTGCGTCCCCGGCGGCTTCGGCATCCGTGGCCTGGAGGGCAAGCTCGGCGCGCTGACCTACACCCGCACCCACCAGATCCCGACGCTCGGCCTGTGCCTGGGCCTGCAGTGCATGGTCATCGAGTACGCCCGCAACATGCTCGGTCTGGAGAAGGCCGACTCGACCGAGTTCGACGCCGAGACCCCCGAGCCGGTCATCGCGACGATGGAGGAGCAGAAGGCGTACGTCGAGGGCGCAGGCGACCTCGGTGGCACCATGCGTCTGGGCCTCTACCCGGCCGAGCTCAAGAAGGGCTCGATCGCGGCCGAGGTCTACGGCGAGACCTCCATCGAGGAGCGTCACCGCCACCGCTACGAGGTCAACAACGCCTACCGCGACCAGCTCGAGGACGCCGGCCTGGTCTTCTCCGGGCTCTCGCCCGACAACCAGCTCGTCGAGTTCGTCGAGCTGCCCCGCGACGTACACCCCTACTATGTCTCGACCCAGGCCCACCCCGAGCTCCGCTCCCGGCCGACCCGCCCGCACCCGCTCTTCGCCGGGCTGGTGAAGGCGGCCCTCGACAGGCAGAAGGAGCAGCGTTTCCCGATCGACGAGACCAACCTGCGCCGCGAGGTCAGCGACGCCACCGAGGTCAGCGACGTCGAGCTGCCGGAGACGGCTGACGCCTGAGTCCAGGTTTGACAGAGCCCTGGGGCCGGCGGCTGCCGGACCCAGGGCTCTGCGTCTGTGGTCTAGCGGTTCACCTCGCCGGTCGGCTTGACCTCGCCGCGCCACGCACCGGTCTCGGTGCCGCGGCTCTCGATGAAGTCCTTGAACCGATCGAGGTCGCCCTTGGTGCGCCGGTCGACGATGTTGAGCATGTCACCGGTCTTCTCGACCATGCCCTCGGGCTCGTACTCCAGGCGCAGCGTGACCCGCGTCGCCTTCCCCATCTCGTCCTGGGCGAACGACACCGTCCCCTGGTTGTGGGCGCCTTCCACGGCGCGCCAGGTGATGCGCTCGTCGGGAACCTGGTGGACGATCTCGGCGTCCCACTCACGGGTGACGCCGCCGATCTCGGCCTTCCAGTGCAGGTGCTTGTCATCGAGCTGTCGGACCGACTCGACGCCCTCCATGAACTGGGGGAACGACTCGAACTGGGTCCACTGGTCGTACGCGGTATGAACCGGGACTCCGACCTGGACGCTCTTCTCGATGGTGCTCATGTCGTATCTCCTCTCGATTGCATACGACACGAGGGGTACCCGCCGCTCTCGCCGGCCATACCTGCTCGATCCCGGCTGTCCACGATGTCGGGCCACCTCACAGGGCGCGGGCCACGACCTGCCGCGAGTGCACGTCGGCGAGGCGGATGACCGTCTGCCGGACGAAGGGCACGAGCGCGTCACCCTCGCAGGCGGCCCTCGCTGCGGTCGCGACCTCCTCACCGGCCTGCGCCGGGTAGAACCGAAGCTGGAGGCCGAAGGCGAGCATCCCACCGCCCCTGATCGCGGCGACGGCGTCGAGATAACGCTGGGCGTACGGTGCCAGGATCTCGTCCTGTCCCGGGCGCCAGAACGCCGAGGCGAGCGCATAGGCGCTGTCGGTGCGCGGGAGGCGGCGCTCGATCATGGTCACCTGCCAGGCCTCCTCCTTGGCCTCCGCGAGCGGCTGCGCGGTGCGTACGCCCAGAGCGCTGACCCACGACTCCGGGTCCGGGTCGCGTGCCTCAAGCGCGGCGACCGCCTCCGCGTCGTAGTCGCCGGTCTCGGCACGCCGCCGCAGGACCCGCCAGGCGACCTGGACGTCCTCCGCGGCCCCCGCCTCGGCCAGCGCGAGCTGTTCGGGTGTGGAGGCGTGCGAGGCGAGCACCCGAAGAGCGGTGTCGCGATTGGCCGGGTCCTCGGCGAGGGCCGCGGCCGCATCGGCGACCAGAGCGCGCTGCTCGGCTACCCGGTCCGGCGCCGTCCACAGCTCGGCAGCGGCCACCGCCATCCCCAAGAACTCACCGGTGACCTGCGGGTTCTGCTCGCGCTCGAGGACCGAGACGACTCGCGAGACGACCTCTGGCCCGGCGATCTCGCCACGGAAGAGCGCCGACCAGGCGCTGTTGACCGCGACGGCCCGCGCGAGCGAGTCGGGCAGGAGTCCGGCGTTCCGGCTCAGCCAGGCCTCGCTGGCCTCGTCGGAGCGTACGGCGGCGAAGGTCACGTCGGTCGCGTTGACCAGGTGTGCGGCGGCGTCGGGGAGCGAGACCTCGACGGGCTCGCCCGCCACGGTGACCGGGGTGGTCGCGAGGAGTGCGCCGGAGGCGTCGTAGGAGGCGATGTCGAAACGGTGGGGACGTACGGTCCCGTCGGCGCCGGTGACCGACACAGTGCGGTCCGCGAGGGTGATCACGTCGGTCCCGGCATGGTCGAGCCACGCGGTGGTCCAAGCGGAGAGGTCCTTGCCGGCGGCCGCTCCGAAGGCACCCATCAGGTCGTCGAGAACGGTGTTGCCGTAGGCGTGCTCGGCGAAGTAAGCCTGCAGCCCGGCCAGGTAGGCCTCCTCGCCGATATAGGCGTGCAGCTGCTGCAGCACCGCCTGACCCTTCATGTAGGTGATCGCGTCGAAGTTGGCCATCGCGACGTCGACGCTGGGAACCACCCCACGGATCGGGTGGGTCGCGGGCGTCAGGTCGGTGTCGTAGGCCATCTTCTTCTCGGTCAGCGCGATCGAGGCCCACACGTCGGCGTAGCCGGGCAGCGCGGCCGAGGCCCACACCGCCGCCCACGAGGCGAAGGCCTCGTTGAGCCAGAGGTCGTCCCACCAGCGCATCGTGACCAGGTCGCCGAACCACATGTGGGCCATCTCGTGCAGAATCACGTTGGTGCGCTCGGTGCGGTCGGCCTGGGTCGGGGCCGTGCGGTAGAGGAACACGTCGCTGTGCGTGACCGCGCCCCAGTTCTCCATCGCTCCGCCCATGTCGGGCACGAAGATCTGGTCGTAGCGCCGCTGCGGGAACGGCATCCCGAACTTCGTGCCGAACCACGACAACCCGTGCTCGGTGATGTCGAGGATCTCCTCGCGGTCACGCTCCAGCTGGTTCGCCAGCGACCGACGACCGTAGAGCCCCAGGTCGTAGCCGCCCCGCTCGGCACGGACCTCGACGAACGGGCCGGCGTTGACCACCACGACGTACGTCGAGAGCGGGGGAGTGTCCTCGAAGACCCAGGTCCGTGCGCCGGCTTCCTCCTCCGAGACGTCGGCTGGCGCCGAGTTGGACAGCACCGTCCACTGCTCCGGCGCGGTCACGGTGAACGCGTGCACCGCCTTGAGGTCGGGCTGGTCGAAGCAGGCCCACAGCCGGCGGGCGTCGTCGGGTTCGAAGGAGGTCCACACGTAGACGTTGCCGTCCGAGGGGTCGACGGTGCGCAGGACGCCCTCGGAGGTGGCGGTCTCGGACTGGGAGGCGGCGACCACGAGCCTGTTGCTCTCGGCAAGGTCCTCGAGCGGGATCCGCCCGGCCCTGATCGTGGCGAGGTCGAGCTCGGTGCCGTTGAGCGTGGCCGCGCTGACATCGGCGACGCAGTCGACGAACGTGCTCGAGCCCGGGGCGGCGGAGAAGCTGATCGTGGAGATGCTGGAGAGCGTCTCGCCCTCCAGCAGGCCGGTCATGTCGAGCGAGATGTCGTAGCGCTCGACGGTGACGGTCGCGGCCCGCTCGGCCGCCTCGTCCTGGGTGAGTGATGCAGGGGCGGCGGGGGAGGTCTCAGACATGAGCCGAGGGTAGCCTCGGGCCATGACATCGGACGCACGAATTTCCGGCGCGGCGGTGCCGCTGGACCTGGATCCGCTCACCGAGTGGGACACCCCCGAGAGCTGGCCGGTCGCCTCCAGCGAGGACCTGCACCGGGATGGTTGGGTGGTGGCGCTGCGCGCGGACCGGATCAACCGTCCCGGTCACCCCGACGAGGAGCCGTTCCGTCGCCTGGTGGTCGAGCACCCGGGCGCCGCGGTGGTGCTGGCGCTGGATGAGGAGGAGCGGGCCCTGGTCATCACGCAGTACCGCCACCCCGCCAAGCGGCGCTTCGTCGAGCTCCCGGCCGGCCTGATCGACTATCCCGGAGAGAACCCGCTCGACGTCGCCGTGCGCGAGCTGCGCGAGGAGGTCGCGCACGAGGCGAGCGAGTGGACGCATCTGCTCTCGACGTACACCTCTCCGGGGATCTCCGAGGAGATCCACCACTTCTACCTCGCCCGGGGACTGACCGCGACCGACCGCGACGGCTTCGAGTTGGAGCACGAAGAGGCCGAGATGAGCATCCACCGGGTGCCTTTCGAGGAGCTCCTCGAGGCTGTGCTGACCGGGAAGGCCGCCGACTCGCCGGTGGTGCAGGCCGTCCTGGCGTACGACGCTCTCAAGCGCCGCGGGAAGATCTGACCTCCTCAGCGCAGATCGTCGGCCTCGAGCCGGTCTGAGATCTCGTCGGCCTCTACCTCGAACGGTACGGCTTCCTCGCAGCGCCCGAGATCGTGGTGGCGCTGAGCGACAGTTCTGAGCACGACGACGAGACTGGTCTCGGCGTGCTGTTGGTCGGTGCGTACGCGTTCGCGAGCGAGCCTCAGGGCCTCCTGGCCGGTCTCGAACGCCGCTTCGAGGTGACCCACCCTGGCGAGTCTGTTGCTCAAGACTTCCAGGAGCCTGACCAGTTCGCGCTCGCGGTCGGGTTCCTGTGGGTCTGGTGGGGCGGCGACCAACCGCCGGTAGAGGTCCACCGCCTCCTGCGCGACGGGCAGTGCGTCCTCAGGTCTCCCGAGGAGGAAGTAGAAGCAGCCGAGGTTGTGCAAGGTGAACGCGAGGTCGTGACCGTGCTCGACGAGGTCGTCCTCCGCCAGTCTCCGACGGATCTCGGCCGACCGCTCGTTGACTTCGGCTGCTTCCTCGTACCGCTTCAGCGCCGAGTACTCGAGGCCGAGGTCGCGCAGCTGGGCGCCCAACGACGCCTCGTACTGATCGGGGTCGGCCACTGCCGCCCTGGCCCAGAGGTCTGTCGCCCGCCTGTGGGCGTCGAGCGCCTCCACCTTCCGGTCCATCTCGGCATACGTCTCGCCCAGCAGGTACAACAGCCTGGCCAGGTCGAGACCGTGAGCGTCGAAGTCCGCCTTGGCCAACGGGTTGAGGAGCAGCAGAGCTTCCTTCTCCGCCACGATCGCGTCCTCGTACCTGGCGACGTCCGAGAGCCGCATTCCCAAGAGATGGTGCGCGTTGGCAAGGCTGGCCGCGTACATGTCCGGTTCTGCGGCGGCCAAGCGGCGGCAGCTGTCCACAGCCTGCTGGGAGAACGCCAACGCGGCGTCGTCCTGGCTCTGTGGCCACAAGATCCACCCGGCATGTATCTGTGCCCGGGCGAGCAATGGCAGGTACTTCTCCGGGTCGTGCTCCGCCAGGCGGGCATAGTGCTGCACGGCGAGCCTGGCGTGCTCTGCGGCTTCGTCGACCCGACCCAGCTCCGAGTAGTAGCGACTGAGCTGGAGCATCAAACCGGCAACACGCGGCTTCAGCCGGCGGAGTCCGTGTCCGGCCAGCCACGACTCGAGACGCGTGATCCTCTGCAGATTCGCAACGATGTCGGTCCGGGCGTCGTCCTTGGAGGACTTCCACATTCGGTCCCCGAGTGTGTACATGCGTGCATCGAACGAGCCTCGTGGCGACATCCGTGCCTCCCGCGGCCACGACGACCGCTGCTCCGCCGAGAGTGATGCCCGGAGATTCGATCGCGGGACGCCGGGCGAGTCATCAGCAAAGGTACTCCGCGCGGAGCTGCTCCGCGAGGCCATTGCAAGCAACGCCGAGCAGCGCGCGCAGCGCGACAGGGCGATTTAGTGACCCGCGACACATCGGGTGTAGACATGCCACTGAGGGCGGCGACGTGGCCGACCTGAACCTATCAACCACGAGCTACCTGCCTCAGGGGGAGACGATGAGGGTCGGCGTACCGAAGGAAGTCAAGAACCACGAGTACCGGGTGGCGATCACGCCCTCAGGGGTCCACGAGCTGGTGGCCAACGGCCACGAGGTCTTCGTGCAGGCCGGTGCGGGTGTCGGCTCCTCGATCTCGGACAGCGAGTACGCCGCAGTCGGCGCCAAGATCCTCGGCGACGCGGACGAGACCTGGGGCAATGCCGACCTGGTCCTCAAGGTCAAGGAGCCGGTCTCGGAGGAGTACCACCGCCTGCGCGAGGGCCTGACCCTGTTCACCTATCTCCACCTGGCTGCCGACAAGCCGCTGACCCAGGAGCTGTTGGCCAAGAAGGTCACCGCGATCGCCTACGAGACCGTCGAGCTGCCCAACCGGTCGCTGCCGCTGCTCTACCCGATGTCGGAGGTCGCCGGCTGCCTGGCGCCCCAGGTCGGGGCGTACAACCTGCTCAAGGCCCAGGGCGGCCGCGGCACGCTGATGGGCGGTGTCGGCGGGGTCGCCAACGCCAAGGTCGTGATCATCGGTGCCGGCGTCTCCGGTCAGAACGCCGCCAACATCGCCCTGGGGATGGGTGCCGACGTCACGCTGCTCGACACCGACCTGGAGAAGCTGCGGATGTCGTTCTGGCGCTACTCCAACCAGGTCCACGGGCTCGCGTCCAACAAGCTCGCGCTCGAGGAGCAGGTGCTCCAGGCCGACCTGGTCATCGGCGCCGTGCTGATCCCGGGCGCGGCCGCGCCGAAGCTGGTCACCAACGACCTGGTCTCGCGGATGAAGCCGGGCTCGGTGCTCGTCGACATCGCCATCGACCAGGGCGGCTGCTTCGAGGACTCCCACGCCACCACCCACGCCGACCCGACCTACCAGGTCCACAACTCGACCTTCTACTGCGTGGCCAACATGCCCGGCGCCGTCCCGAACACCTCCACCTATGCGCTCACCAACGCGACCATGCCGTACGCCGTCGCGCTCGCAAACAAGGGCTGGACCCAGGCTCTTCGTGACGACGCCGCGCTCGCCAAGGGCCTCAACACCCACGCCGGCCAACTCACCTACGGCCCCGTCGGCGAGGCGGTCGGCATCGACTCCGTCGCCCTCGACACCGTCCTCGCCTGACGCCGAGTCGGCTAGTTCTGACGTGAAGTCCGGCCGAGTCGGCGCAAACTGACGTGCAAACCCGCCGAGTCGGCTCGTTATGACGAGCCGACTCGGCAGATGTTTTGGTCAGGATGAGCCGACTCGGCGGTGGTTTTGGTCAGGATGAGCCGACTCGGCTGGTTGGATGGGGGACGTGACGGCTGCATCGATCGCTTCGGGATCCGCTTCGGCGGTGGAGCATGCGATGCGTACGTATCTCGACCACCTCTCCGTCGAGCGGGGGCTGGCGGCCAACACGCTGTCCTCCTACCGGCGGGACCTGAGGAGATACGCCGAATATCTGGCGCTCAACGGCGTCGACGACCTCGCCGGAATCTCGGAGGCGACGGTGTCGGAGTTCCTGACGCACCTGCGCGAAGGCAACCAGGAGCACCCTGCGCTGAGCGCGACCTCGGCGGCACGGACGGTGGTCGCGGTGCGCGGGTTCCACAAGTTCGCGGTCGCCGACGGGCTGGTCGAGGCCAACCCTGCCGGCCAGGTGAAGCCGCCGCGCGCGGAGAAGCGGCTGCCGAAGGCGCTGCCGCTGGCCGATGTCGAGGCGATCCTGGAGGCGGCGGGCGCCCCCGGGACACCGCTCGCGCTGCGCGACCGGGCTCTTCTCGAGGTGCTCTACGGCACCGGTGCCCGCATCTCCGAGGCGGTCGGCCTCGACGTCGACGACCTCGACCGGGTCGACCATGTCGTCCTCCTGCGTGGCAAGGGCGGCAAGGAGCGGATCGTCCCGGTCGGCTCCTATGCGATCGAGGCCGTGGAGGCGTACCTGACTCGGGCCCGGCCCGACCTCGCAGCGGCCCGCTCGGGTGGCGCGCTCTTCCTCAACGCCCGCGGCGGTCGCCTCTCCCGACAGTCGGCCTGGACGGTGCTGACCCGCGCCGCCGAGCGCGCCGGGATCGACAAGGACGTCTCCCCGCACACCCTGCGCCACTCCTTCGCCACCCACCTGCTCGACGGTGGCGCCGACGTACGCGTCGTGCAGGAGTTGCTGGGCCATGCGTCGGTGACCACGACGCAGATCTACACTCTTGTCACCGTGGACAATCTCCGAGAGGTCTTCGCGACCGCACACCCGAGGGCCCTGTGACCGCTTCGACGAGCTCGACCAAACCCGGCGACTGGATCCCGAAGGTCGGCGCGAGCCCCGACGACGTCTACGAGGCGGTCGTGACGTGGGCCGAGGGGAGCGGGCGCAGCCTCTATCCCCACCAGGACGAGGCGATCATGTCCATCCTGGCTGGCGACAACGTCATCCTGGCGACGCCGACCGGCTCGGGGAAGTCGCTGGTCGCGGCAGGCGCGCATGCGTACGCGCTGGCCGAGGACAAGGTCTCCTTCTACACCGCGCCGATCAAGGCGCTGGTCAGCGAGAAGTTCTTCGACCTGGTCGAGACCTTCGGCGCCGAGAACGTCGGGATGCTCACCGGTGATGCGAGCGTCAACGCGGACGCTCCGATCATCTGCTGCACGGCCGAGGTGCTCGCCAACCTCGCGCTGCGGGAAGGCAAGCGCGCCGACGTCGGACTCGTGATCATGGACGAGTTCCACTACTACGGCGAGCCCGACCGGGGCTGGGCATGGCAGGTGCCGCTGCTCGAGCTGCCGCAGGCCCAGTTCCTGCTTCTCTCCGCGACCCTCGGTGACACCAAGCTGCTGGCCGAGGACCTGACCCGACGAAATGGCCGCGACACCATTCTCGTCGACCAGGCGGAACGACCCGTTCCGCTTGCGTTCGACTGGCGGATGACCCCGCTCCCGGAGAGCCTCGAGGAACTCGTCACCACGGGACAGGCGCCCGTCTACGTCGTCCACTTCACCCAGAAGGACGCCGTCACCCACGGCACCTCGCTCCTCAACGCCGGCTGGTTGAAGCTCTCGACCGAAGAGAAGGGCCAGATCGCCAAGAAGCTCGAGCCGGTCCGCTTCGCCGCCGGTTTCGGCAAGACCCTCTCCAAGCTGCTGCGCAAGGGCATCGGCGTCCACCACGCCGGCATGCTTCCCAGATACCGGCGGCTGGTCGAGCAGCTCGCCCAGGCCGGCCTGCTCAAGGTCATCGCCGGCACCGACACCCTCGGCGTCGGCATCAACGTCCCGATCCGTACGGTGCTCTTCACCGGCCTGGCCAAGTTCGACGGCCGCCGCCAGCGGATCCTGCGGACCCGGGAGTTCCTTCAGATCGCCGGGCGGGCGGGCCGTGCCGGCTTCGACACCCAGGGCTACGTCGTCGTCCAGGCCCCCGAGCACATCATCGAGAACGAGAAGGCCAAGGCGAAGTCCGAGGAGCGCCGCAAGGCCGGCAAGAAGAACTCCAAGGCTCAGCTCAAGAAGCCGCCCGAGGGCACGGTCGTGTGGACCGAGGCCACCTTCACCAAGCTCGTCGACGGCGCTCCTGAGCCGTTGCAGAGCAAGATGAAGGTCGACAACTCGATGATCCTCAACGTGGTCGCCCGCGACGAGGACGCCTTCGAGGTGATGCGCCGGATCACCATGGACAACCACGAGGACCACCGCACCCAGCTCAAGCTCGCCCGCCGGGCCCTGCGGCTGACCCGCTCCCTGCTCCACAGCGGAGTCCTGACGCGGCTCGCCGAGCCCGATGCGTACGGACGCCGTTATGTCCTCACCGAGGATCTCCCGGCCGACTTCGCGCTCAACCAGCCGCTGGCCCATTTCGCGCTGGCTGCGCTGGACACGCTCGACCCGGAGTCGCCGGAGCACACCCTCGAGATCGTCTCGGTGATCGAGTCCGTCCTCGAGCCTCCGCGTCAGATCCTCTTCGCCCAGCAGCACGAGGCCCGGGGCAAGGCGATCGAGAACATGAAGGCCGACGGGATCGAGTACGACGAGCGGATGGCGCTCATCGAGGAGATCACCTGGCCCAAGCCGATGGCCGAACGGCTCGAGGCGCTCTTCGAGGTCTACCGTGGCACCCACCCGTGGCTGCCGGAGGACGCGCTCGACCCGAAGTCGATCCTGCGCGAGATGTACGAGCAGGGGATGACCTTCACCGACGTCGTACGCCGCTATCAGCTCGCTCGCTCCGAGGGCCTGGTGCTGCGCTACCTGACCGACGCCTACCGCACCTTCCGGCACACTCTCCCCGAGACCCACAAGAGTCCCGAGGTCGAGGACCTGGTCGAGTGGCTGGGGGAGACCATCCGGCAGACCGACTCGAGCCTGCTCGACGAGTGGGAGGCGCTCTCCGACCCCGAGCACATCCCGTCGGCCGTCGCCCACCACGAGGCACCACCGCCGCCGCGGTCGTTGTCCCAGCAGACCCGGGCGTTCGAGGTCATGGTCCGCAACGCGATGTGGGCGCGGGTCGACGCGGTCTCGCGCGACGACCTCGACGGCCTGATGCGCCTGGAGCGCGCGGCCGCCGACCGCTTCGACCCTGCGCGAGAGGTCGTGATGACCAGGTCCCGCTGGGACGACGCCCTCGAGGCCTACTTCGCCGAGCACGACGACGTCGGCATCTCCGCCGACTCGCGCTCGCCCAAGCTGCTCACCTGGACGGCCGAACGCAGTGCGCCGGCGGGAGTCGACGAGGATGATGAGACGTACGACGAGACCCGCATCTGGCGGATCACCCAGACCCTCGACGACCCGGCCGGGGATCACGACTGGGTGATCGAGGCGGTGGCCGATCTGGACGCGAGCGACGAGGCCGGTGAGCTCGTCCTGGCGACGGTGGCGATGCGGCGACTGTGACGGGTTGCGGGCGTCCGCTAGCGTTGCGCCGTGCGCAAGCTGATGAAGAACCCCATCGTCGTCGCGGCCGTCGCCAAGATCGCCAACGAGGCTCGCAAGCCCGAGAACCAGAAGAAGATCAAGGACGCTGCGAACAAGGCCTACGACCAGTTCCAGAAGCGCCGTAAGCAGCGCTGAGCCGGGCCGAGGCCCCGCTGAGGGGCCACAGCAACATCCAGAATGACCGCGACACGCTGAAGCCACGGCGTGTCGCGGCGCTTTTGGCCCGCTCCATGGCCGCGTAGCCCTCCCACTCGGATCGAGGAACGACGATGCATGAATTCACCTATGCCGGCGGATGGCGGAACGGCTTGGTCGACCGCCTGTCCCCGGACCAGGCTCGTGCGCGCGACGAGCGCGGAGAGCCGTATGTGGTGGTCATCCATGACGGCGGGTCGGCCGTCGCTGTGGTGGGAGTGGCCCGCGAGGACCACCGGTTCGAGATCGAGAGGTTCGATGAGTCAGGGCGGCGCGTGGCCCTCGCCCGGCTCTCTGACCCGGGTGCTGGGTTCGTCGTGTTGCAGAGCCTGACCACCTGGGACTTCACTCAGACCGACGATGTTCGCGAGGCTGGGTGTCAGCAGGTCAAGTACCGCAGTGACGGAATCTGCACGACGATTGAGGAGCCTCAGGGCGAGCGTGGCGGCAGCGTCCGCAGTGTCGGCTTGTGCGAGGAACGGCCACAGGTGCCGACACCCGTGTTCGGCGAGTGGTCTGACCTCCTCCGGTTCGTTCAGATCTCGACGGAGCTTTCATCGAGCGCCGGCGCCGCGCTCGCGGTCGTCCGTGCCGAGCCCTGGGAGCCGTCGCCGCCACTGCGAGCCGGCGACGTGGTCGAGCGATTTCGGGTCGGCAGCGTCCAGTCGTACCGGGGCACAAAGGTCCAGATCCGCGAGGTGACGATCGGGAGTGTCGCGATCACAGAGGGGCGGGTCATGGCAGCTGATCCCGGCTGGATCCCGAGTGGGGAGGATGCCGGTGGTTTCACGGCCACGATCCCCAGCGGCATCTACCCGGTGACGCTGAGCCTCGCTGCGACCGAGGAAGAGGCCGCCAAAGGCTGGGGCATGGTCGCCGCGGCGACGCTCCGGGTCGCGGATCGGCGGGTCATCTCGTGGGAGATGGGCCTGACGCCTGGCCAGGATCAGCTGGATCTGGGCGCGGACGAGTTCTACGGGATGGGCGTCGACACGGGCACCGGGGCGTTCCTGGATGCCGCGAGAGCGGACGAGCTGACCGACGTGTACGACGACGGTGGCTGGAAGCTCCTCGAGGACAGCGAGTCGAGCGGGGCGACGCTCGCGGACGGTGCCATGGTCGCGTACGCCAGTGGTGAGGGAGACGGTGCGTACCCGGTGTGGATCGGGCGCGACGAGGCCGGCGACGTCGTCTGCTTCGTCGCCGATATGCTGCTTCTCGACGACCGATGACAGGATCGGCTAGGGCGCCGCAGTGCGACGATGCCACCGTGTGGAACCACGAGATCGACCGGCCGGTCCGCTGACGGTTATCCACAGAGTTCTGCACCTCGTCGTTGCCACCTGTGGGGGCTGAGCGGGGCGGAATGCACAGGCCGTCAACAAATTTCCTTCCCGTAGCAGAATCATCCGGATTTGCCTTGTGACACGCCCGGCGCGGCTCCTACAGTCGCGCAGATCCGGGTCTTAGAGTCGCCGTGTCGACATATAGACCCGCACGCCGTGATCGTCCCAGAGCCGCGGCAACTGAACCGGGGGTGGAGGAATGGAAGACAGCTATTTCGGAGCAGGTGGTGCGACCGCGCCGCAGATGCCTCCGCAGACGCCGGCGGCTCCGCCGCCGGCCTATCCGCCCTCGGCCCGGCTGCGCGCCAACGCCCCTGAGCCCGACGCGTCGTCGTTCGACTCCCCGGGCAAGAACAAGCTGGGTCCGACGGGTCGTCCTTGGCCCAACCTCCCCGACCCCGGCCCGGCGACCGGCGGTCCCGCGCGCACCGTCGCGATGGTCAACCAGAAGGGTGGCGTCGGCAAGACGACGACCACCATCAACCTGGGGGCGGCGCTGGCCGAGCACGGCCGCAAGGTCCTGATGGTCGACTTCGACCCGCAGGGGTCGCTCTCGGTCGGTCTCGGGCTCCAGCCCAACGAGATCGAGCTGACCGTCTACAACCTGCTGATGGAGCGTGACATCACGCTCGCGGACGTGGTGGTCCCCTCCGGCATCGACGGCGTCGACCTGCTGCCGGCCAACATCGACCTCTCCGCCGCCGAGGTGCAGCTCGTCCAGGAGGTCGCCCGCGAGCAGACCCTGGCCCGTGCGCTGGCCCCTGCCGTGGCCAACTACGACGTGATCCTCATCGACTGTCAGCCGAGCCTGGGACTGCTGACCGTCAACGCTCTGACCGCCGCCGACTCGGTCGTCGTGCCGCTGGAGTGCGAGTACTTCGCTCTGCGCGGCGTCGCCCTGCTCAAGGACACCATCGACAAGGTCCAGGAGCGGCTCAACCCGCGTCTGAAGATCGACGGAATACTGGGCACGATGTACGACGGCCGCACCATGCACAGCCGCGAGGTCATGGAGACCCTGGTCAACGGCTGGGGCGACCGTGTCTTCCACAGCGTCATCCGGCGCACCGTGAAGTTCGCCGACTCGACCGTGGTCGGCGAGCCGATCACCGAGTACGCCTCCAGCTCCACCGGCGCCGACTCCTACCGGATGCTCGCCAAGGAGGTGCTGGCCCGATGGCAACGCGACGCGTGAGGGTTCCGGCCGCCGACGACCTCTTCCGGCGTACGGCCGACGCGGCAGCCGCCGAGGCGAAGGCCCGCCCGGTCCACGCCGTGCCGGAGCCGGCCGAGGAGACCCCGGCTGCCAAGAAGCGTTCGAGTGGCCGCGTACGTCATGACGAGAAGATGACGGTCTACATCACCTCCGAGGAGCTGCTCGAGCTCGAGCACGCCCGGCTCAACCTCAGGGCCAAGCACAGCATCGCGGTGGACCGCGGCCGGCTGGTGCGCGAGGCGCTCGCGATCGTGCTGGCCGACCTGGAGGAGCACGGGGACGACAGCGCCCTCGTGCACCGGCTCGCCGAGTGACGGTGCTCGATGCCCGGACGGCCGCACCGATGACGGATGGCCCGGATGTGGCCGAGGAGCAGGAGCCGAGCGGCGCCGGCGGGTTCGAGGTGCACCTCGGCAACTTCGAGGGCCCGTTCGACCTGCTGCTGAGCCTGATCGCCAAGCACAAGCTCGACATCACCGAGGTATCCCTGGCCACGGTGACCGACGAATTCATCGCGTACGTCAAGAAGGGCGCCGCGGACAGGTCCGCGGACGGCGGCAAGGGCACCTGGGACCTCGAGCAGACCTCCAACTTCCTGCTGGTCGCGAGCACCCTGCTCGACCTGAAGGCGGCGCGTCTGCTCCCGCAGGGCGATGTCGAGGACGAGGAGGATCTGGCGCTGCTCGAGGCGCGCGACCTGCTCTTCGCTCGACTGCTGCAGTACAAGGCGTTCAAGCAGGTGGCGGCCGTCTTCGCCGAGCGGCTCGCGAAGGAGTCCAAGCGCCACCCACGCTCGGTGCAGCTGGAGCCGCGCTACGCCGGTCTGCTGCCCGAGGTGCTGATCGGGATCGGGCTGGAGCAGTTCGCCCAGCTCGCCGCGGCCGCGATGGCACCCAAGCCTGGACCGCCCGAGATCGGGCTGTCCCACATCCACGGTTCCAAGGTCTCGGTCAAGGAGCAGGCTGCCCTGGTCATCGAGCGGCTGCGTGCCGGCGGACAGGTCACCTTCCGCAGCCTGTGCTTCGACTCGCCGGACACGTTGACCACGGTGGCTCGGTTCCTCTCGCTCCTGGAGCTCTTCCGGGAGGGTGCGGTCGCCTTCGACCAGGTCACCGCGCTGGGAGAGCTGACCGTACGTTGGACCGGGGACGAGGCGCTCGATGTCGACGAGCTGATCCAGGACGAGTTCGAGGGGCAGCCGCCCGCCGAGGGCGGCGCCGACGATGGGGAGAAGAACGATGACTGAGGCTGCGACAGGGGAGAGCACCGAGGAGACCCTGCCGATCGAGGTCGGCGACCTGCGTCCCGCGCTCGAGGCGGTGCTGATGGTCGCGGATGAGCCGCTGGACGCTGCCTCGCTGGCCTCGGCGGTCGGGCACCCGACGGCTGCCGTGGTCGCGGCCCTGGAGGGTCTGGCGGCCGAATACACCGACCAGGGACGCGGTTTCGACCTGCGCAACGTCGCGGGCGGCTGGCGGTTCTACACGCGTGCGGAGTACGCCGGTGTGGTCGAGGGCTTCGTGCTCGAGGGGCAGCAGGCCAGGCTGACCCAGGCCGCACTGGAGACGCTGGCCGTGGTCGCCTACAAGCAGCCGGTCTCTCGGGCCCGCGTCTCCGCGATCCGCGGAGTCAACGTCGACGGCGTGATGCGCACCCTGCTCACCCGCGGGCTCGTCGAGGAGGCCGGTCAGGACCACGAGACCGGCGCCAACCTCTACCGCACCACCGGCTACTTCCTGGAGCGGATCGGCATCACGGACCTCGGTGAGCTGCCCGAGCTGGCGCCCTATCTTCCGGACCTCGCCGACATGGAGGAGGAGCTGACCGAGCAGGTCAGCCCGGCGGCGCTGGCGGCGCAGCCGGAAGAGGGCGCGGCAAATGGGGATGACTCCGCCGATGCGGCAGAATCTCAAGCGTGAGTGACCTGCCTGAGCGAGACGATCTGCCGCTGGACGACGAGGGCCTGATTCGGCTCCAGAAGCTGTTGGCCCTGGCCGGCATCGCGTCGCGGCGCGGCAGCGAGGTCCTGATGCTCAACGGCTCGGTCGAGGTCAACGGCGAGGTCGTCACCCGGCTGGGCACCAAGGTGGACCCCGGCAAGGATGTCGTACGCGTCAACGGCAAGCGCCTGCCGCCGATCTCCGGCAAGGTCTATCTGGCCCTCAACAAGCCGCGCGGCGTGGTCTCGACGATGAGCGACCCGGAGGGCCGCCGCAACCTCTCCGACGTGGTCGCCGACCGCCCCGAGCGGCTCTTCCACGTCGGCCGCCTCGACACCGACACCGAGGGCCTGATCATCCTCACCAACGACGGTGACTTCGCCCACCGGCTGGCTCACCCCAGCTACGAGGTCGACAAGACCTACGTCGCCGAGGTCGAGGGCGAGATCTTCCCGAACGTACGCAAGCGGCTGCTCGCCGGGGTCACCCTCGAGGACGGTCCGGTCACCGTGACCAAGGCTCGGATCATGGAGACCCGCAAGGACAAGTCGATCATCGAGCTGGTCATCCACGAGGGGCGCAACCGCATCGTCCGCCGCCTCCTCGACCACCTCGACCACCCGGTCACGCGGCTGACCCGCACCCGGATCGGCCCGGTCCGGCTGGGTTCGATGAAGCCCGGGGAGATGCGCGATCTCTCCCGCGAGGAGCTCGGCGAGCTGCTCGACACCACCGAGCTCTGAGAGCCCGGAAACCCTGGTGCGTACGCAGATCCGAACCGTTAAGGTGGTCGGCATGCAGCAGCGCGCGATGAGCACGACGACGCCGGACCCACTCCGGCGCTGACCTGCTGTCCATTTTTCGCAGACCGCCCCGGAGCATTGCTCCGGGGCGGTTCTCGTCTCTGGTGGTGATGCTCCGTGGCCGATACCCAGGAGGCACACCCATGAACCTCGATCATCGCGACCTCAACCGCGACCTCGCCATCTTCGCCACCGACCCGCTGGCCGGCTCCGGGCTGCCGCTCTGGCTGCCCGACGGCGCCGTCGTCTTCGCCGAGCTGGAGCGGCTCGCCGCCGACCTGGCCAGGGCCGACGGCTGCGTACCGGTCAAGACCCCGGTTCTCGGGAAACGTGCGCTCTTCGAGCGCTCGGGTCACTGGGCGAAGTTCGCCGACGACATGTTCCCGCCGATGGACATGGGATCGGGTCCGGCGGGAGAGAGCGGTGACGAGCTCGTGCTCCGTCCCGCCAACTGTCCCCACCATGCGCTGGTCTACAAGGCCCGCCAGCACTCCTACCGCGAGCTCCCGCTCCGGCTGCACGAGCTCGCCCCGATGTTCCGCGCAGAGCGCTCCGGGGTGCTCTCCGGGTTGAGCAGGGTGCGTCAGATCAACCTCGACGACACCCACGTCTTCTGCCGTCCCGACCAGGTGGCCGACGAAGCCGGGAAGGCGCTGCGCTCGGCGCTGAAGGCGCAGGAGATCCTCGGTCTGCGGGTCGACTACGTACGCCTCTCGCTGCGCGACGACTCACCCTCCTACCTCGGCTCCGCCGCGCAGTGGCGTGGAGCAGAGGAGGCGCTTCGGAAGGCAGCCTCTGATGCGGGCGTCGAAGTGGTCGAGGCACTGGGCGAGGCCGCCTTCTACGGACCGAAGCTCGACCTACAGGTCGTCGGCCGCAGTGGGCACGAAGAGACCATCGCGACCGTGCAGGTCGACTTCAACCAACCCGAGCGGTTCGACCTCACCTACGACGCCGCCGACGGGTCGCGTGAGCGGGTGGTGATGGTGCATCGCGGCACCGTCGGTTCCATGGAGCGGGTCACCGCGGCCCTGCTCGAGCGCTACCAGGGCCGCCTCCCGCTGTGGCTGGCTCCGCATCAGCTCGCCGTCCTCCCCGTCTCTCCGTCCCAGGACGAGGCTGCGCGCGAGCTCGTCGACGCGCTCGTCGCCGAGGGTCTCCGCCCGCGCCTGGATTCCATCGGTTCCCTCGGCGCGAGGATCCGTGAGTCCCGCCGCCGTCGCGAGCCGCTGATCGCGATCGTCGGCTCGGCCGAGGCCGAGGATGGCCAGGTCCAGGTGCGCGACGTAGCGGCCGGCGTCGAGCGCAGGCTCCAGGTCGAGGATCTGGTGGCGGCGATGAAGGCGGCGTACGCCGTCCGGGCAGCTGCGCTCGATTGGCCGAGCTGACCGAGTGGACGCTAGGAGGGGGACTCACTCGTGCCGTGACTCACCCTCCTAGGGTCTCGATTATGCGTTGAACACCGCAACGCGCTATCGCACAACCTGGTCGACGCCGGCGCTATCGCATGGGCAACCCGCCCCGACCGTGACACCATCGGAGACATGACCGTCCCGCAGGTGCTGCGGCCCTATGTCACCTCGCTGGTCACCTACGACGTGGATTTCGGAGCGCCGGGGGTTCACCGGGGGATGCCGTCGACCGAGATCACCTTCGTGCTGCCGGTCGATGAGCCGCTGGTGACCTCGTGGGGGAGCGGGTCGGAGCCGGTGACAGCGTGGTCGTTGGTCTCGGGGCTGCACACCCGGCCCGCGGCGATCCATCACCGCGGCTACCAGCGGGGCGTACAGCTCGGACTGACGACCGCAGGGGTGAGGGCGCTGTTCGGGATGCCGGCTGCGGCTTGGCGCGGCGAGCTCTTGGCTCTCGACGAGGTCGCGGCCCCCGGTGGCGTACGTCATCTTCCGGAGCAGTTGGCCGGGGCCGATCCGCGGCAGTGGGCGCGACTGGTCGTGAGCAGCCTGGTCGAGGCGCTGGCGCGCCAGGGCGAGCCGGGGCCCCAAGCTGAGGTCGGGCGTGCGCTGGCTCTGCTGACCGGGGGAGCAGGTGTGCAGGAGGTGGCCGACGACGTGGGCTACAGCCGCCGACGGATCAGTGATCTGGTTCGAGCCGAGACCGGGGTCGCGCCGAAGCAGTTCCAGCGGCTGGCGCGTTTCGACCGGTCCCGCGGTCTCGTCGGCCGGATGCCGCTGGCTCGGGCGGCGACGGTCTGCGGCTACGCCGACCAGGCACACCTGACCCGTGAGTGGCACGAGTTCGCCGGTTGCACACCGACGACCTGGCTGCGCGAGGAGTTCCCATTCGTTCAAGACCTGGCAGGAGCAGTTGAGCGAGGCTGAGGTCATGAGTGAAGCAGCGAAGGTGAAGTACTGGCAGTGCATGGCGTTCCACGACGCCGAGGCGATGATGAAGTGGCTGAGCGCGATCGGCTTCGCGGAGCACGCGACCTACCGTGAGGGTGGCATCGTGCACCACGCGGAGTGGCTCTGGCCCGAGGGCGGCGGCCTGATGTTCGGGCAGGTCCGGGAGGGTGGCGGCGTCGGGTCGCCGGGCGGCGCCAACGCCTACCTGGTGACGAATGACCCCGACGGCGTCTTCGACAAGGCGCTCGCCGCCGGGGCCACGGTGGAGCGGGAGATGGTCGACCAGGACTACGGCGGCCGCGGCGGGAGCGTCGTCGATCCGGAAGGCAACCACTGGTCGTTCGGCAGCTATCAGCCGTCCTGACGGCACGGGCTCGGCGTGCCGTTCGCCGTCATCGGTTCTGGGCCGATGCCTGGTCGGGGAGGCCGAGCTCGTCGAGCGCCCGCGAGAGCACGCCCATCAGCTCGACCGCGTCTCGAAGCCGCTCCTCGCCGAGGTTCTCGGCGAGGAGTCGGGCGTACGCAGCGTGGCCGGGGCCGATCCTGGCGACGGCGTCGCGTCCGGCGTCGGTGGAGGAGAGCAGCTTCGCCCGCTGGTGGGCCGGGTTAGGCTGATACTCGGCCAGCTCCTGGTCGACCAGGAGATCGGCGATGCGCTGGACGCTCTGCCGGGTGATGCCCATGGTCCGGGCGATCTCGGAGACCGTCGCCGGTGCGGAGAGCACCGCACCGAGCGCCTGCCAGCGGGCAGCGGTCAGCCCTGAGGGCGCCGCCAGCTGCTCGGCGACCGCGAGGAACTGGCCGTTGAGGCGGAAGCTGGTGATCGCGGCGTTCGAGAGCAGCTCCTGCTCGGCGCTGCTCACTGGACTGCCGTCAGCTCGTAGAAGCCCTGCGGGTCGTTGTCGCGATACAGCTTCAGCCAGGATTCGAGCACGCTCGGCTCGTAGAGGCCGAGCGTGGTGAAGATCTCGGCGGCGAAGTCGACGGGCCGGGTCGCGGTCGCGGTGATCAGGTTGCCGTCGGTGACGGCCGTCTGCTCGGTGTCGTAGCGTTCGGCGCCGCGGTAGCCGCTCATCGCGAGGTACTGCGGGTCGTTGCTGGTGTGCGCACGCTCGTCGAGCAGTCCGGCGGCGGCCAGCGCGTACGTGGCGCCGCAGATCGCCGCCACCGGGGTCCCCGTGTCGAGGAAACGCTGTGCCAGGTCGACGAACGGCGCGGTGGCGCCCGCGGAGTGCCAGATGTCGGAACCCGGCAGGATCAGCATCGCGCTGTCGGTCGGCTCGACCTGGTCGACGGTGACGTCCGGGGTGACCTGGAGCCCGCCCATGGTGGTGATGGGCCGATCGGTGAGCCCCACCGTGACCACCTGGTAGCGACCCGGCTGCGCCTGCCAGTCGGGCTTGTTGATGTGTGCGGTGGCGTGCCCGGTCTCCCAGTCCGACATGGACTCCGGGAGGGCGAGGTGGACGGCGAGGGGCTTGGACGAAGGCATGACAGTATGCTGGCATGATGACAGCATACTGTCAACGTGTCCCTCGTGCGCCGCCCCTGTGCCGCACAGCGCTATCGCACACCATGCCTGGCATCCACGGCATCGCACAGCCCGCCGAGAACGAGGCGGCCCGTCTCACCGTGCCCGCGAGCGCAGTCTCGACCGGCCCGGTCTCGTAGCCTTGGACCCATGACCAACCCCCGAGCGCTCCGCGGCCCCGTCGAGATCGTCGGCGTCGGCCTGCTCGGGACCTCGGTGGCCCTGGCTTGCGCGGCGGCAGGGCTCGAGGTGCTCCTGAGCGACGCGGTCGCCAGCCACGTACGCACCGCGACCGGCCTGGGGGCCGGTCGCCGCCGCAAGCCCGGCGACGCGCCGCAGCTGGTCGTCGTCGCGGTCCCGCCGGCGCATCTGGGTGAGGTGATCTCCCAGGCGCTAGCCGACAACCCGGACGCGGTCGTCACTGATGTCGGCAGCGTGAAGGCGTCGCCGCTGGCCTACGTGCGCGAGCACAGCCGCGACGACGTACGCCGCTACGTCGGCGGCCACCCGATGGCCGGCAGCGAGCGTTCCGGGCCCCTGGCCGCGACCGCGACGCTGTTCGAGGGGCGGCCCTGGGCGGTCACGCCGCACGCGGAGGCCGACGCCGAGGCGACGGACCTCGTCGGCGAGCTCGCCACGCTGTGCGGAGCCGTTCCGCTGACGCTCAGCCCGGAGGACCACGACCAGGCGGTCGCCCGCACCTCCCACGTACCGCACCTGATGGCCGCGCTGGTGGCCGGCCGGCTCGCGGTGGCACCGGAGGGACACCTCGGTCTCAGCGGCCAAGGCGTGCGCGACGTGACCCGGGTCGCCGCCGGCGACCCCGGTCTCTACGGCCAGATCGTGGCCGGCAATGCCCGCGCCGTCACCGGCCTGCTCGCCGAGGTCCGCGCCCAGCTCGACGAGATGATCGCGGCGGTCGACAAGGGTGACGCCGCCGCCCTGGACGTACTCCTCAAAGAAGGTCAGGCCGGGACACGCGCCATCCCCGGCAAGCACGGCCGACCGCAGACGGCGCAGGCGAGCGTCTACGTCACGGTGCCCGACGAGCCGGGCAACCTGGCCCGGCTCTTCGCCGACGCGGGGGAGAGCGGCGTCAACATCGAGGACGTACGCATCGACCACGACCCCGGCCGCCCGGTCGGTGTCATGGAGCTGATCGTGGCCGCGGACGCCGCCGACCAGATGCAGACGGTTCTGGAGTCCCGGGGTTGGGTCGCTCACCGGTAGGCTCCCGCCCGTGAGCAGCAGCAATCCCACCACGGACCCCGCACGCATCGTCATCGCCGTCGACGGCACCTCCGGCTCCGGGAAGTCGAGCACCTCGCGCGGCGTCGCCGACCGCCTGGGCATGCGCTTCCTCGACACCGGCGCGACGTACCGGGCGATGACCTGGTGGATGCTCAGCAACGACATCGACGTGCACGACGCGGACGCGGTCGCCGCCGCGGCCGGCAAGCCGGTGATCACCTCCGGCACCGACCCGCTCGCCCCGACGATCGCCCTCGACGGGGCCGATGTCTCGGTCGAGATCCGCAGCGACCAGGTCAACGCGGCGGTCTCCCCGGTCGCCACCGTCCCCGAGGTCCGGGCACGCCTGGTCGCGCTCCAGCAGCAGGAGATCCGCGATGCGCTCGCCGCCGGGTCCGGCATCGTCGTCGAGGGCCGCGACATCGGCACCGCGGTCTGGCCCGAGGCCGACCTGAAGCTGTACGTCACCGCGGACCCAGCCGCCCGCGCCGCACGGCGCGCGGCCGAGGAGGGCGGCACCGACGCAGAGGCCGTCCGTGCATCGCTGGAGAACCGCGACAAGATCGACTCCACGAAGGGCGGTGCGGCGGTGCCCGAGGGCGCCACCCACCTCGACACGACGCCCTACACGCTGGAGGAGGTCATCGACCTCGTCGTCGACCTCGCCCAGAAGGCGGGGGAGTGAGCGCCAGTCCGCCCGCGGGTACGCCCCGCACCGAGCTTCCCCGCACCGACGCGGTCCCGCATCCGAGCCGGTGGGCGCTCTATCACATCAACGTCTACGCCCGGTGGGTGATCAGGCGCCGGTTCGACGTGCGGCTGCACGAGACCGCCAACATCCCGGCGACCGGGCCGGTCGTGTTCGCCTCCAACCACATCGGAATCATCGACGGTCCGTTGCTGGCGATCTTCACGCCGCGACCGGTGCACGCGCTGACGAAGCTGGAGATGTTCGAGCACTGGTTCCTCGGGCCGTTCCTGCGCTGGGCGGGCCAGATCCCGCTCTACCGCTTCGGCAGCGACCCGACCGCGGTGAAGATGGCGCTGAAGGTGCTGCGTGAGGGCAACGCGATGGGAATCTATCCCGAGGGCACCCGCGGTGCCGGCGACCTGGCCCATTTCAACCGCGGAGCCGCCTATCTCGCCCTTGCCTCGGGCGCCCCGGTGGTGCCGGTGACCATGTTCGGCAGCCGCGATCCGGGCGGCGGGATCTCGTCCTTGCCGCACAAAGGTGCTCGGATCGACATCTGCTATGGCGAGCCTTTCCGCGTCGAGCGCGTAGGCTGGCCACGTACCAGGGAACAAGTCGGGCATGTCTCGGGTTTGCTCCAGAAGCACATGCAGGTCCAACAGGACCATGCGATGGCGTTGACCGGTCGCGAACTGCCCGGTCCGCTACCTACCGAGGAGAACGATGACTGACCCCGACGTTCCGGCGTCTGTGTACACAGCTGAAGACGTACGAGACTTTCACGAGACCGACGAGACCCCGACCGGCCCGCTGCCGGTGCTGGCGGTCGTCGGCCGCCCCAACGTCGGGAAGTCGACCCTGGTGAACCGGATCATCGGCCGCCGCGAGGCGGTCGTCCAGGACGTCCCCGGGGTGACCCGCGACCGGATCTCCTACGACGCCGACTGGAACGGCAAGGCGTTCACGCTGGTCGACACGGGCGGCTGGGACCCGGACGCCCAGGGCCTGGCCGAGCGGATCGCCGCCCAGGCCGAGATCGCGGTCTCCCTGGCCGATGCGGTGCTCTTCGTCGTCGACGCGACCGTCGGCATCACTGACGCCGACGAGGCGGTCGTACGCATCCTGCGCAAGTCCGGCAAGCCGGTCATCCTGGCCGCCAACAAGGTCGACGACCTGCGCACCGAGGCCGAGGCGGCCGCGCTGTGGAATCTCGGGCTCGGGGAGCCGTGGCCGGTCTCCGCGCTCCACGGCCGTGGCTCGGGCGACATGCTCGACGCGATCCTCGCGGTGCTTCCGGACCCGCCGCCGATGCCCGAGGGCACCGAGGTCGGCGGCCCGCGGCGCATCGCGCTGGTCGGCAAGCCCAACGTGGGCAAGTCCTCGCTGCTCAACAAGCTTGCGAAGGAGGAGCGGGCGGTCGTCGACAACGTCGCCGGCACCACCGTCGACCCGGTCGACGAGCTGATCACGCTGGGTGACCGGGAGTGGCGCTTCATCGACACCGCCGGGATCCGCAAGCGGGTCAAGGAGTCCTCCGGGCACGAGTACTACGCGTCCCTGCGCACCACGACCGCGATCGACCGTGCCGAGGTGGCCGTGCTCGTGATCGACGGTGGCGAGAAGATCTCCGAGCAGGACATCCGCATCCTGCAGACCGTCCGCGAGGCCGGCCGTGCGCTGGTGATCGCGTTCAACAAGTGGGACCTCGTCGACGAGGACCGCCGCTGGCAGCTCGACCGTGAGATCGAGCGCGAGCTCGTCCAGGTGCAGTGGGCCCCGCGGATCAACGTCACCGCCCGAACCGGATGGCACGTCGACCGCCTGGTCCCGGCGCTCGACAAGGCTCTCGAGGGCTGGGAGACGCGGATCGGCACCGGTGCGCTCAACTCGTTCCTCGGCCGTCTCGTCGCCGAGCACCCGCACCCGGTCCGCTCCGGCAAGCAGCCGAAGATCCTCTTCGCCACGCAGCCCTCGACGGCGCCGCCGACCTTCGTCCTGTTCACCAGCGGCAAGCTCGAGGCCTCCTACGAGCGCTACATCGAGCGCCGCCTGCGCGAGGAGTTCGGCTTCGTCGGCACCCCGATCGTGCTCCAGCAGCGGGTGCGGGAGAAGCGCAAGCGCTAGCGGTCCGACCGATCAGGGCCCGTAGATCGCCGGTGGCGACCTGCGGGCCCTCGATGTACCTCGGGGTGCGGCTAGGCCGCGGAGCCGTCCGCGGCGGCCTCGACAGGCTTGACCTCGAGTCGCTCGAGCACGCCGTGGTAGAGCTTGGTCAGCGTCGCGACCTCGTCGGGGGTGAATGCGTCGAACATGACCTGGCGGATCAGCTTCACGTGCTCGGGGGCGGCGGCCCGGATCGCCTCGAGCCCGGCAGGGGTGAGATCGACGAAGGCACCGCGACGGTCATCGAGACACTCGCGACGCTCGACGAGACCGCGCGCAGCCATCCGCATGACCTGACGCGAGAGTCGGCTCTTCTCCCACTGGAGCTTGTCGCCGAGCTCGAACATCCGCAGCGAGCGGTCGGGGACGTCGGTCAGGTTGACCAGAACGTCGTAGTCGGCGAGGGAGAGGCCGTTCTTTGCCTGGAGGTCACGGTTCATCCGTGCGGTGAGCTGTGCGTTGACGGCGAGCCAGGCACGCCACGCGACCTGTTCGTCGTTGCTGAGCCACTTGACCTCGTCCATGAGGGCTACCTTACCGAGTCGTAACCGGCACCTTGAGCATCACCGTCCATCGGTGCAGGTCGCCGCCGGCTACGAAAACAGTTGATGCAGAAACTAGACTCTGCTCTGGCCCCTTGGGCGCCGACCACGTAGGGCAGGTCGGGCTCCGGCACCGGCATGAGGAGAGCGATGAGCATCGACATGGACTTCATTACGAAGGACCGTGAGCGGATCAAGAAGGAGTACCTCCGTGAGGAGGCCCTCCGCCCCGCCAGCGCGGCCCGCGGGATCCATCACACCGCGCTGCTCGCCTCGGACGTACGCAGGTCGATCGAGTTCTACCAGGGGCTCCTGGAGTTCCCGCTGACCGAGATCTTCGAGAACCGCGACTACGCCGGCTCGGACCACTTCTTCTTCGACGTCGGGGCGGGCAACCTGCTGGCCTTCTTCACGCTCCCCGGGCTGGACCTGGGGGAGTACGCGGAGGTGCTCGGCGGGCTGCACCACATCGCGATCTCGGTGACCGCGGAGAAGTGGGACTATCTGCGCGCGAAGCTGGACGAGGCCGGGATCGACTACCTGGTCGAGTCGAAGTCGTCGATCTACTTCAAGGGCCCTGACGGCGAGCGGCTCGAGCTCCTCGCCGACCCGCTGGGGGAGATGTACGGCACCAAGGTCCTCTGACCGGACCGCGGAACCGGTGAGGCGGCCGGGACGGGCGCCTGCCCGTCCCGGCCGCCTGCTCAAGGACGGTCGAACGGGTCCTCGGGCACCTCGAGCTCGAGCTGCTCCTCGTAGACCTGCTCCTCGGCCCGCCGGTCGGCGAGCCACGCCGTCAGCGCCACCACGATCAGCTGTGACCGGGATTCCGCGGCCATCTCGTGGACCATGGCGTCGAGCACGTCGACGTTGGTGGCCAGCAGACGCAGGGGCATCGTGACGTACGGATCCTCGAGCCGTTTCGGCTTCGGGACGTTGCGCATGAACGTCCCGTCGGAGACGGGCCTGGTCTTCTCGCGCAGCGCCGCCTGGTGGGCGCGCAGGAGGACCGGAAGCCGGGGGCGGGTCGCCGCGACAGCGTCGAGCATCACGTCGACGAGCGAGCGCGGAACCTCCTGGCTGTAGGTCTTCCACTGCGCCGCCAGGGAAGCCGGCACGGAGAGGCTGATCGCCTGCACCGGCATCCCCTGACGCCGCCCGGCGCCCTCGCGCCTGGACTTGGTGCGGTGAGCCGGGGTGCCCTTGCGGGAGATCGGGTCGAGTTTGACGGGCGAGTCCACGGCCGCATCGCTGGCAGCTGTCGCGGGAGCGGTGGTCTCGTCGGTGGCGGATGGGGAAGATGAATCCGACACGGTGAGCTCCTGGGTTGGGTGTGTTCCTTCGGTCAGAGGTGATTCTGTCGGAGACCACCGACAGTTTCAGTGACGGATGGGACTTGAGTGGCGTCTGGGATCGTTCGACCCGGCTGGCGAGGGGACGCAGAGCATCGCGCTAGCGCACAACAGGCCCGGTGACAGCGCTGACGAGCTCGAGGTAGTGGTCGAGGATCGCGTCGATCTCCTGGTCGATGTCGACGGTCGTACCCGGCTCGTCGGGCGCGAGCGGCTCGAGCGTCGCGAACTGCGAACGCAGCAGCGACGCGGGCATGAAGTGGCCCGCACGAGCCGCCATCCGCGCCTCGATCAGATCCTGAGTCCCGCTGAGATGGAGGAGCTGAACGCCGTCGGCCCGGCTGCGGAGCAGGTCGCGATAGCTGCGCTTGAGTGCCGAGCAGCTCAGCACGGCACCGGTGCGCTGGTGCTCGGCCAGCCAGCCGCCGAGCGTCTCGAGCCAGGGTCGGCGGTCGTCATCGTCGAGCGGGCGACCGGAGGCCATCTTCGCGATGTTCGCCGGCGGGTGGAAGTCGTCGGCGTCTGCGAACGGGACCTGGAGGTACTGGGCGATGGCGGCGCCGACGGTGGACTTGCCGGAGCCGGAGACGCCCATGACGACGAGGAGGGGATGCTGTGTCACGCGTCACAGGGTGCCCGAAAAGGCATCCGTTTGGCAAGACCGGTCAGGAAAAGGACCCTGAGTGGAGCGATCGGCGAATATGGGACGATGCCGCGGTGACCACTTCCAGCGGCGATGCCGTACGCCGACTGCACCAGAGCGTCCGGGACGCACTCGGGCGCAGGATCGTCGCCGGGGAGCTCCCGGCGGGGGCAGTCATCACGCTCGAGGGGATCCAGGCGACGTACGAGGTCTCGCGGCCGATCGCCCGAGAAGCCGTGCGAGTCCTCCAGGCGATGGGCATGGTCGCGACCCGGCGACGTGTCGGCATCACCGTCCTGCCGCGCCGGGAGTGGAACGTCTTCGACCCGCGCGTCATCCGGTGGCGGCTCGACGGCGAGGGCCGGCGTGAGCAGCTGCTGTCGCTCTCCGAGCTGCGTCGCGGGTTCGAGCCGATCGCGGCCCGTCTCGCTGCCGAGCGCGCCGAGCCGGAGCATCACGGCGCGCTCGCCAGGGCGGTGGCAGACATGGTCGTGCACGCCTCCGCCGGCGACCTGGAGGCCTACCTGGACGCCGACACCACCTTCCACCGGGTGCTCCTCAACGCCTGCGGCAACGAGATGCTCGCCGCGTTCGGCGACCTCGTCGCAGAGCTCCTCGCCGGCCGTACGCACCACCAGCTGATGCCGGACACGCCGAACCCGACCGCCATCGAGCTGCACGAGAAAGTGGCGATCTCCATCCGCAACGGCGACCCCGCCGGGGCTGAGGAAGCGATGCGAGCCATCATCGACGAGGCCGCCGAGGCCCTCGCCTCCGCCGACGACCCGCCGTAGGGGGATACCGATTGGAGGCCGCCCGGCGCCTTGCGGTAATGTTCGGATCGCTTCGAACGGAGAGATCCGCTCGCAGTTTCGGGCTGTGGCGCAGCTTGGTAGCGCACTTGACTGGGGGTCAAGGGGCCGCAGGTTCAAATCCTGTCAGCCCGACAGATCGCCCCTGACTTGCTCACGCAGGTCAGGGGCGTTTTTTGTGCCTGTGTGCAACGTTCACCACGTTGCCCATCGGCGGCCGCGCTTCAGGTCCGTTGCTCAATCGGCACGTACTCGAAGGACGGACCAGCCGTCGTCTTCCCGTCGCCCGTCGGCATCTTCATCAGCGCCATCGCCTGCTTGCGCAGTCCGAACATGGCGCCGACAGCGTCCTGCATCTGGCTGGGATCGCCGTTGAAAGCCTGCTCGAGCAGGTACAGGACCAGGCAGTAGGTCTGGTTGAACTCTTCCTGGGCGACGCGGATTGGGCTGCCCTCCGGATAGTCGACGGTACGCGGGTTGGCCCGCATCGGCAGGACTCCATCGAAGTCGATGGCGATCTCCTTGCCGGTCGGTCCGGACTGTGGTGTGTCGCCGGTCTGGTAGCGGCGGCCCAGGCGGAGCTCCTGGAACCTGTAGTAGTGCGCGACCTCGTCCCGCTCGGGGTGGAAGACGTCGCGATCACCGTCCCAGACGTTCGTACGTGCAGCACCCTCGCCCTGCTCGACGATCTCTGCCAGCGCGGCCGACGCAGACTTCAGGTCGACGACCGGCAGCACCTCACCGCCGCCACCCCTGAGGTGGTATTCGCCGATCTGCCGGGCCGGATCGCCGCTGAACACATTCTTCTCACCCATCTGGTCGCACAAGGTGTGCAGTCCGGCCTCGATCGCAGCGTAGAACTGTCCGATCGTCCGATACTCGTCACTCTGTGGCGGCGCGTCCACGGACGCGGGTTGCTCGATGCGTAGAAACAGGTCGAGCGCTTCGGGGCCGAATGGGACGAGATGGACGTGCACGGACTGGTCGCTGTGGGGCAGGGGATGGGGGTATGCCGGCAGCAGGTCGGGTGCGTCCAGCTTGGGAGAGCCGCCGACGGCGTTGAGCAGGTTCGCGGCCAGCGCCAGGTGGATCATCTCCTCGGCGAGGACCGTGCCCACGACTTGGGCAGCCTCGGGGTTGCGGGCAGGGTCCAATGAATAGAGCGCGCACAGGTACGGAGGAATGGTCGCGTGCTCGAGCTCGATCGCCCACTGCAGATGGCGGCGGAGATCGTCGATCGTATCGATGGCGTGGGCGCCACGGGTGTCCATTGAGGTACCTCGGTTCGTCAGGTCGGTTTCACAAACAAAGGACCGGACCGACCCTTTGTTTGTGACAGATCCGACGGAGGTCGGCTGTTCACATCGGCCGCTGGAGGTTCTGTCACAAACCGCAGGCCTGTCCGGTCCTGACTGGTGAGCGACGTTTCGGATCGGCCGGGACGCGGGATGGAAGGAACACCATGAAGATCGTTGTGATCGGCGGGACTGGACTCATCGGCTCCAAGCTCGTCCGGAAACTGGCCGAACACGGCCACGAAGCGGTGCCTGCCTCACCCGATTCGGGGGTGAACACGCTGACCGGCGAAGGGCTGGCCGAGGTGCTGAAGGGCGCTCAGGTGCTGGTCGACGTCTCCAACTCGCCCTCGTTCGCCGACGACGCCGTGCTGGACTTCTTCCGTACGTCAACCGGGAACCTTCTTGCAGCCGAGGAGGAGGCCGGAGTTGGGCACCACGTGGCGTTGTCGGTGGTTGGCACCGAACGGCTCGCCGAAAGTGGCTACTTCCGCGCGAAGATCGAGCAGGAGAGGCTGATCAAGGAGTCCGGACGGCCGTACTCGATCGTGCACGCCACGCAGTTCTTCGAGTTCGTCGGCAGCATCGCCCAAGCGGCGACGGACGGAAACACCGTCCGTCTGTCGGATGCGCGGATCCAGCCCATCGCAGGCGAGGACGTCGCAGCCGCAGTCGGCCGAGTCTCCGTGGGCACGCCGTTGAACGACACCGTCGAGGTGGCCGGTCCCGAGCAGTTCGGCCTCGACGACCTGATCCGCACCGGGCTGGCCTACCGCAAGGACGCCCGTGAGGTCGTCACCGACCCGGAGGCACGCTACTTCGGTGCCCGGCTGGACAAGGACATGCTGCTGCCGGGTCCCGACGCGCAGCTGTCGGCCACCCGGTTCGCCGACTGGCTGCCGCTGAACCCGCCGCCGGCGAAGTAGACACGACCAACTCGTCGAACAGGTCCCTGATATCTGGCCCGGACGGCGTGTGCCGTCCGGGCCAGATGAGCGCAGTTCAGCTTCGGCGCCATCCCTTTGCCTGGAGCTCTTGCTCGGACACCATCTCTCCCTCCAGCACATAGCCGAAAGCCGGTCCGGAATGGCGGTGCGGTGGGGTACCGGGGTCGCCCGGCGGGTAGTCGATGACGATCGTCATCGCATGCGCGCCTTTTGGAATGAAGGGCAGTTTCGCTTCTTGAAGAACGGTCAGCGACATGGGAAGGCCTCCTCGATGGACGGTGTATCCCTGCACGACGTCATGATGCTGAACCCGCCCGGACGTACGGCGGTTGTGACCGCCGCACGTCGAAGAGGCGGATCACATCATTCGACAAGAAAATCGGATTGGGAGGGACCCATGACCACGCCGACCCTCGACTTCACCGGTCTCCGGGCGACTAGTCGGTTGCCTCAATTGCATCGAGAGGTAGCACCGGCTGTACGCCGTCACGAGATTGGTGACACTTCGCGTCCGGGCGCGGTCGTGTCGCGATTCGCGTTGCTGTCTGGTCTCATTGTCGAGGCGGCCCGGTGAAAGACGACTGGGGCCCCGCCGGCGCAGGCAAGGGAGGGATGGAGTTCAGCATGTCCATCGACCAGGACATACCGGGGGAGGGCAACCTCGAGACTGCGGTCGAGGTGTTCGATCAGTCGAGGAAGAGACTGTTCGGAATCGCCTACCGGATCCTGGGAAGCGCGGCCGAAGCGGAGGACATCGTCCAGGAGACCTGGTTGCGCTGGCAGCAGACCGATCGGAGCGCCGTACGCAACCCGGCGGCATTCCTGACGACCGTAGCGACGCGTCTGGCGATCAACGTGGCCGAGTCGGCGCGCTCGCGCAGGGAGACGTACGTCGGTCCGTGGCTGCCGGAGCCGGTGGACACCGAGGCCGATCCGACCCTGGGTGCGGAGCGGGCCGAGGCGCTGGAGAGCGTCACGCTGCTGCTGCTCGAGCGACTCCGGCCGGACCAGCGTGCGGCGTACGTCCTGCGGGAGGCGTTCGGCTACACCTACGACGAGATCGCGGCGATCCTCGAGATCTCGAGCGTCAACGCCCGCCAGGTCGTCAGCAGGGCCAAGCGGGGTGTCCTCTCGGAGCGCCGTGACCCGGTGGACCCGGCGAAGCACCGCGAGCTGCTCTCCGCGTTCGTCGCTGCCGCGCAGAAGGGAGACCTCGCCCAGCTGGAACGCGTACTGGCCGCCGACGTCGTCAGCCTCTCCGACGGCGCCGGCATCGTCGGCAACGCCGCGCGCCGACCCGTCGTCGGACGGACGCCCGTCGCGAAGTTCGTGCGGGCGTTCTCCAGCTGGTGGTGGGACGGGGCCACCACCAGCTGGATGGAGACCAACGGGCGACCGTCGCTGCTCGTCCGTCGCAACGGCGAGCCGGTCGCGCTGCTGAGCATCGCCGCGTCCGCCGCGGGCATCGAGCAGCTCATGTGGGTGATGGTCCCCGAGAAGCTCGTACGTCTCAGGGGCGACGAGCCGGGACAGTGACCGTCGCGTCGAGCCACTGGTCGAAGCTCGGACCGACCAGGTGCCCGTCCTCGCCCGGTAGCAGCACGCCGTCGCGCACCAGCTCGCCGACAGGTGCGCCGTCGACCTGCACCGGGTCACCGGCCCGCTCGGCGTAGGCGGCCGACAGCAGGGCCAGGTTCTCCTGCTGGGGACCGGCCACCTCGACGAGGTCACCCTCGATCTCGCCGGTGGCCACGGCGAGGAGCACCTCGACCATCGCGTCGACGGCGACGGGCTGCGTCACCAGGTCCGGCACGGTGGTGCGGTCGCCGTCGCGGCCCCAGCCGATCGCCTGGCGAGCGATGTCGTGGAACTGCGCGGACCGGACCACGTGCGGGCCGGGCGCGTGCGCGACACAGGCCAGCTCCTGGGCGTACTTGGCGCGGTAGTAGCCGTCGAAACCGGTGCCCGCCTCGGTCTCGGAAGCGGCGATCTTGTCCACCCCGATGATCGAGAGGACGACGGTGCGGCGTACTCCTGCCTCGTGGGCGGCCGTGCCGAGGTTGGCGGCGGCAGCGGTGAAGAAAGCGGTGGCGCCGTCTTCGTCGAGCGACGGGCTCTGGACGACGTCGACGAGCGCCTCGGCGCCGGTCAGTGCGTCGGCGAGTCCGGTCGGCTGAAGCACGTCGGTGCCGGACTCCTTCGACAGTCCGACGACGTCGTGTCCGGCGGCCTGGGCGGCTCTGGCGAGTGCCGATCCGACGAGGCCGCTGACTCCGGCGATGGCGATACGCATGCTGTTTCTCCTTGGTGGTGGGACGTTCACGGCCCGATGAGGCCGAGCTGGATGGCGATGGGGGAGAGCGAGAAGCCGCCGGCGACGAGGACGGCGACGGCCATGGCCGCCGCCTTCGCTGCCTGACGCCGCTGGGCGGTCAGCGTCCAACCAAGGGTCTGCAGGGAGCTCCAGGTGCCGTGCCACAGGTGCATCCCGAGGACGAGCATCGCGGCGAGGTAGATGGCGGTCGACCACCAGACGCTGAACGTGTCGACCACCAGGTTGAACGGGTCGTTCGTCGGGCCCCCGCGTACGTTGACCTTGCCGATCGTGAAGTTGACCAGGTGCCAACCGAGGAAGAGGAAGAGGGTCAGGCCGCCGGTGAGCATCGTGCGCGAGGCGAACGACGAGGCGCGCCGCTGCGGCCGGGCGGCGTAGCGGCCCCGTGCACGGCGGGCCCGTCGGGCGAGGACGAGCGCGCTTGACACGTGCGCCACCAGAGCGGCGATCAGCCCGACGCGCATGATCCAGAGCAACCCGGAGCGGGGAAGGAAGGGCTCGCCCAGCGTGCGCAGGTGCTCGGCGTACGCGTTGTACGCGTCGTGGCCGCTGAACGCCTTCAGGTTGCCGTAGACGTGACCGAGCACGAACGCGATGAAGAGCAGGCCGCTGACGGCCATGACGAGCTTGAGCGCGATGGTCGACGACCATGCCCGACGTCGCGACAGGGAGTTGTGCATACCCAGTAGACCGGACAGGGTCACCATCTGTGACGCCCCGTCACCAAGGCATCGGACTCAGGTGGCGAACTCGTCGACCGCGGTCAATACTCGGCGGTCGAAGGTGCGACGCTGGGTGGCGAGCTCCTCGCCAGCTGGTGCTTTTCCGACGATGAGGTTTCCCCGGTCGTCGACCGACTGAGGCTGGTCCTCGGCATCCGGGAGCACCGCGACGGCTGACTTCGCGAACCCGCAATAGTAGGCGATGCCGTCGCTCAGCTGAGCCTCCAGAAGCTCGACCATCGGTGCGACGATCGGATCCTCGGCTGTAGCACCGGCGAGCCCGACCCACAGAATGCGCTTCCCTGCCAACCGCGGAGCGCTGCGACCGTAGGCGAACCCGTAGTTCCATACACGGTCGATCCACCCTTTGAGGAGCGCCGGCGTGCTCTGCCAGTAGATCGGGAAGACCACGACCAACAGGTCCGCGGCGAGGACTCGTTCCATGTGCCGCTGAACCTGCCTCGAGTACGCCCTGTCCCGATTGGTCCAGTCGGGCTCGTCCTCGACCGTCATCCTGGGGTCAAACCCTTCTGCGCGAAGGTCGAGGACATCGATCTCGTGCTCGGCTGCACGGAGTCGTTCGGTGACCAGGCCGGCGACGTGCGCGGTTCGTGAGTCGGGTCGGTGGTGTGCGAGGACGACTAGCGTTCGTGTGGATGTCATGGGATGAGTACAGCGCGTTGCGCGTAGACGATCCATGGCTTCAACGCTCTTGCTGATAGGAGATCGTCTACGCTTTAGGCGTGGATCCGTTGAGTTCGCTCCTGTCAGGCATCCGTGCTGAGGGTTCTGTCGTGACCTCGGCCGTGCTGAGCACGCCGTGGTCCATTCGTTTTGCTGACCAGGCGGAACTGACGATGATCACGCTGCTGCGCGGCGAGGGTGTGCTGCATCTTCCCGATGGAGACATCCGGAGAATGAGGCCAGGGGAGACTGCACTCGTACGCGGTCCTGCTCCGTTCTTGCTCGCCGACCGCGCCGACGTCGTCGATCACCCCGCGACGAGCTTCGAGGTCGCCTGTTTCCTGTGCGAGGACGATGGCGCCTACGTGGCGCCATCACCGCACGCGGACGCCACGACCCTCGTGGTCGGTGTGTACCGAACGGTGGGCCATTGGTCGAACAGGGTGCTGGACACACTTCCGGCAGTGCTGATCATCGAGGAGCAGCCTGGCGTCTGCGACTGGATGGAGTCGGTGGCCTGTGACGCTGCGAACCTTCGACCTGGATCGCAGGCGCTCATGGACAGGATGCTGGACTGGGCCCTGGTGTGCACGTTGCGCACCTGGTTCGAACGAGTTGGCACCGAGGCACCGGCGTGGTACCGCGGGCTGGCAGATCCCGTAGTCGGACCAGCCCTCGATGCGGTCCATCGGCGACTGACCGAGCGATGGACGGTGGCTCGAATGGCGGCCGAGGCCGGCGTGTCGCGAGCGTTGTTCGCCCGCCGATTCCGCGAGGTCGTCGGCCGCCCACCCTTGACGTACGTCACCGAGCAGCGCCTCGAGGAGGCATCCGATCTTCTGGTGAGTACGGAGCTGGGCGTCGCGCAGATCGCCAAGACGGTCGGGTACGCCGACTCGTTCGGGTTCAGCGCGGCATTCAAGCGGGTCCGGGGCAGCAGCCCGACCGCGTTCAGACGTGCGTTGTCATCCACTTCCCGCGATTTGAACGATCGCTAGCAGTGGTGCCTGGTCACGTTGTGCGATCGGGTTCAGCGAGCCGTAGACAGGTGAACGCCTCCTGGGTGTGGAGTGGATCTATCTCATAGGACTGGTCCGCGGACCTCTTGTGGCCAGCCGCACCCCTCCGCGAGCCGGCCGGCCCAGTACTTGGCGGTCTCGACGTCGGGTACGTCGACGACGACGAAGCCGCCGAGGTGCTCCTTGGTCTCGACGTAGGGGCCGTCGGTGACCACGGTGGTGCCGCTGGTGGCATCGGCGCTGTGGACGGTGTGGTCGTCTGCCAGGCCACCGCCGAACACCCAGACGCCGGCGTCCATCATCTCGCGGCTGACGGCGCTGGACGGCTCCACTCTGCTCTGGAACCACTCCTCGGTGTGGTCGCCGCACCACGGGGCGTTGAAGTAGATGATGTAGTTCGCCATGTCGACTCCTCGAAGGGCAGGGCGGACCGGGTGTCCGCTCTCTACTGTTCCACGAACGGGCTCGGCCGGATACGACAGCCGGGGCGACCGCACTCGGGTGGGACCTCGTGGTGATGTCGATAGGTGAGCCTGCTCGGGGCCGGTCGGTTCGGGCGGTTCTTAACTTCGGCAGTGCTCAGACGCATCAATGGGTGAGCAGGTGGTTACCGACGGACTACTCGATGAAGCAGTCTGGGTGATACTTCCAGCCCGCGTGGCCGGGAACGTGACACCACGATGAGTCGTCGGGTGCCGCGACCCCGGCAATGGCCCGGGGTCGCGGTCTGTCCGGCGCCGGACGCTGGGCGACCGGCGATGCTCAGGAGTCACGCGCCCTGAGATACCGCAGACCCTGTTTCATGTAGGTGCGCGGGTTCGTGTCCAGGTGCGCCGCCCAGGCAGGGGCATGCTCGCCACGGCAGTGGGCGACGTACGCCAGGGCGTAGCCGAACAGCTGCTCGCCCAGATACCCGAGGCGCTGGGTGCGCCAGCCTGTGCTGTCCTGGTGATAGTCGAAGGCGGCGTTGGCGCTGAAGACGCCCAGACCGAGAACGACGGTGGCGAGATCGGTGAGCTGCTCCTGGTCGTACTGGTCGGGTGAGATCCGGTTCTCGCCGAGGAGCCGGACGTGGCCGACCTCGTGTGCGAGTGTCGCGGTGAGGGACATCGGCGTTCTCAGCTCGCCGCGGCTCACTGCGACCACGAAGCGATCACCCTCGCGGCGGTAGTGGCCGGCCTCGCCGCTCCACCGGCTGGACAGGGGGACGGTGCCGCCGAGACCCGGGTCCGCGCCGTCGTCGGTGAGTCGCAGATCGATCGAGGCGTGTGGGGCGTCCATACGGGCGCACACCCGCTGCAGCAGCTGCTCGACGTCCCCGAGATCGCTTCGTGGCGACCACCCAGCAAGCAAGTCGCCCGGCGTCAGCACCTCGCCGAACAGTGCGGCGTCGCCGAACTCCATACGCAGCAGGTCGACCGACGTCTCGACCCAGTCCCGAGCCTTCTCCGACACGGGGCACCTCGGGGTGAAGAACGGCATCTGATCAGCATTCCGCACCTGGTGGTGCGCCGCCTCGCCAATTTCGGTGTGCCGAAGTGCAACCAGCTCGGTTTCCTGAACGCGTGAGCTCAGGTGGGGCGATACTCGAGAGATGACGAAACCGCCCCCGGAAGACTTCAGCAAGCTGCCACCCTCGGTGCCGCTGGAGGAGACGATCGCCTATCAGGCCCAAGAGGTTCCGCTCGGCCCCGAGGGTGGTGGGGGCGAGATCGACGGCGCCGGAGACGGCGACTGAACGGCGGCTGGTCGGGCGCGGCCACCTTCGGATCGCGACGACGGTGAGGTTCCCCCAGAAGGGGTGAAGACGGACCCCGGGAGAGTGGCGAGGTTTGGAGAATGGGGGAACTAGCCGGCCAGCTGCTGCCGGAGATGGTCGGACTGGCGGTCACCCCGGCAGCGGTCGTGGCCTGCCTGCTCCTGCTCGGGTCATCGCATCCATTCCGCAACGTGATCCTGTTGGCCGGACCGTTCCTGGTTGTCTACGGGCTGCTCGCGGTGGCCGCACTGGCGGTGGGACGGACCGCTGACGCCGGCAGCGACGACCCGTCGACGGTCCGCGGCTGGATCAGCATCGTGGTCGGGGTCCTCTTCCTGGTCGCGGGCGCCGTCTCGTGGTTCCGGCCCGTACGACGATCGATCAGCCCACGCTCAGCAGGTGCGGTCGGCCCCGCGAGCACCGATGAGCCCGGCTGGGTCTCGCGGCTGCGCGATCCGTCCCCTCGTCTGGTGCTCGGGGCCGGGGCCCTGTTGGCGGTCGTGAACCCCAACGTCGCGATCCTGGTCTCCGGGCTGGGAATCGTGGTCACCGCCGATGCGACCCTCAGCGTTCAGGCCGGCGGTGTCGCGCTGCTGCTGGCGGCGAGCATGATCGACTTCGTCGTCCCCGCACTCGTGTTCGTCCTTGCCGGCGAGCGGGGCCGCGGGTGGCTCGAGACCGCGACGCGATGGCTCCTCGCCCACAACCGCGTCATCGGAATCGTCGTGCTCATCGTCTTCGGGGTGCTGTTCGTCGGTCGTGGACTCACGCAGGTCATCAGCTGAGCCCATACCGACCGCGCGGCCAGTCGTTCGGTGATATTTTCTAGCCACCGGCGAAGGCCTACTGAAGGGCAGTCTCATGTCAGTTCAGTTCGAAGTCCGCATCGATGGAATGACCTGCAACCGCTGTGTCGAGACCGTGACGAGCGCTCTTGGTGGGCTGGACGGCGTCGAGGGTGTCGAGGTCGACCTGAACCCGGGAGCCGTGTCGAGCGCCCGCGTCACCGCTGAGGAGCCGGTCGAACCGAGGCTGCTCAGATCCACGCTTGCCAAGGCCGGGTTCACCGTCGTCCGGGAACCCTGAGCGGGCGCGGAGTCGTCCGTGCCCGGCCTCGGGTCCCGTCGTCAGTTCCCCGCCCTCATCGCAGAACCCGATCTCGTATACCTCGACGCCGCCTCCGGCACCCCCACTCCGGAGCCGGTGATCGCCCGCCTCACCGCCGAGCTGCGCGGGCCTGCTGCCAACCCCGGCAGGGGCGGGCATCCCTGGGGTCGAGATGCGCTTCGCCGTGCCGAGGAGGCTCGGGAGACCGTCGCCTCCTTCCTCGGCGCCTCGTCACCTGACGAGGTGGCGTTCACCCGTGGAGCCACCGCCGCGATGGCGTTCCTCGCCGACCGGTGGGCACCAGCTGCACTCGCTGACGGCGGCGACATCCTCTACTGTCCCGACGACCATCTCTCCACGGTGCGGCCCTGGCTCCGGCTCGCCGAACGGATGCGCGACCGAGGAGTGCGGACAGTGCCGTACCGCCGCGACCGACTCGGCCGTATCGACCCCGACCACTTCGCGCACGCGGCGAGCGAGCGCACGACCATCGTCGTCGCCACCGACGTCCACAACCTCCATGGCACCCGGACCGAGCTCGACGCGCTGCCGATCCCGCCGGGCGCGAGCGTGTGCCTCGACTGCTCGCAGAGCTCCGGACGGTTTCCTCTGCGGCTGGCCGAGTCCAGGGCCGAGGTCGCCGTCGTCTCCGGCCACAAGATGTTCGGCCCTCCGGGGACGGGGGCTGCCTACGTACGCCGCAGTCAGCAGCACCGGATCACGGTCGACCGAGCGGCAACGCGCAGCGGTCCGGCGCGGCACGTCTCGCCGCTCACCGATGCCGCCGAGGAGGGCAGCCTCGACGGGGTCGGTGCGGCCGGTCTGGCCAGCGCCGCCGCCTTTCTCGACTCCATCGGCCTGGCTCGGATCGGAGACCACCTCGACAGGCTCGTCACCCGGTTCACCGCCGGCGCCTCTCGGATCGGGGGAGTCGCCGTCCTCGGCCCGCCGAGCGAGACCGCCGGCGAGCCGCACAGCGGCATCGTGGCGTTCTCGCTCGACGGTCAGGCAGGAGCCGATGTGGCCTTCGTCCTCGAACGCCGAGGCGTCTACGTACGCGCCGGGGACCACTGCCTGGACGGACCGCGGGAGGACGCGGTCCGAGCGAGCTTCCACCTGTACAACGACGACAACGACGTCGACCGACTGCTGCAGGGCCTCGCCGTTGCCGCCGAAAGGGACTGACACGTGGAGAACGAAGGCATCCGCTACGACCGCACCACAGCTGCCCGCATCCTGGCCGAGGTCGCCGGCGCCGACCTCCTGAGCGGATCGGCCCCGACAGTCACCTCGGCATCGGTGACGTATCGCGTCGAGGAGCTCCGGCCCGAACCCGGGGGACTGCTCACGACCGGGCAGCGCCGCTATCTCGAGTCCTTCATGCGGCCGTGCCGGCCCGACCAGGTCGTCAGCGGAACGCACCGCATCACCTGGCGCGACTCCCGCGGGATCGCGAACAGCGGTCACATCGGACCGGGTCCGCTCGGCCCGGTGCTGCCGATCGCGGCGAGGGAGGCAGTGATCGCGGTCGGCGATGAGATCGCCGCCGCCGACCCGGTCACGGCGCGCTCGGACGCGCTCGACGAGGACGCACTCGACGTCCTCGCCGACACCACCACCGACCAGGAGCCTGCCGAGATCTTCCGTGTCGGCGCCGAGGCCGCCGGCCGCGCGCTCGTCCAGCACGGCATGCTCGCCGGTCAGGTCGGGATCGAGGACCCGGTCGAGCTCGCCGAGGCGATGCGAGACTCCGGGCTCTACGGCACGGTCGCTTCGACCTGGTTCTGGGAGCTGCAGGCCTCCACCTACCGCCGGGGCATGATCCCGGCGAAGCTGGAGCGCGCGGGCGGGCGGCTGCGCTACACCGCCGACACCGTCGCGTTGCTCGCCGAGATGAAGCGGCGCACCATCGCAGATGCGCATCAGGTGATGCACCGAGCTCGCGAGGAGGGACTGGGCGTGCGGGCCGCGATCCAGCGCTACCACGTCGAGCTCGACCAGATCTCGCGACAGTACGCACTGCTGCCGGCAGGGGAGCGGCCCGTCTGCCTCGGGCAGCGCGCCCATCAGGTCGACGGGCAGCGCGTCCAGCCGTTGGCCGCCGTCGCCGAGGCGCTCACCGGCGCCTTCGCGTCCGCGGTCCGGTCGGTGAAGATCGCCGAGCTCCCCGAGTCCGCCACCCGGGACGTACGTTTCGCCGCGGGGGAGCAGGAGTTCGGGGTCCCGGACATGACCTGCCGGCACTGCCGGGTGACGATCACCGCCGTCTTCGACGCCCAGGCTGCCGAGCTGATCGAGGTGGACCTGCACGGGAAGCGGGTGCGGGCAAGGTTCACCGACGCCGGGCAGCGCGACCGGGTCTTCACCGACCTGCGCGACTGCGGCTACACGGTGGCCGAGGGGTGAGCCAACGCTTCCCGCTCCCGGCCGCGCAGCACCCGCTCGCCGCCCGTCTCCTCGCCGACGCTGCCGCGATCGGTGAGGCGATCGAACGGTTCGGGTCGCCGCTCCACGTGGTATTCCCCCAGGTCATGGCCGAGAACGCCGCGGTGCTTGCGGGCGTGCTCCGGCGCCACGGCGTGCCGTACGGCATCTACTACGCGCACAAGGTGAACGCCTCGATCCGGCTCCTCGCCCAGGCCCGCGTCGCCGGGCTCGGCGCGGACGTCGCCTCCGCGGCCGAGCTCGACCAGGCCCTGGCCGCGGGTTTCGCGCCGGACCGGATCGAGGCGACAGGTCCGAAGTCGCCGGCGTTCATCGAGCGGATCGCCGCGCTCGGGGTGACCGTCAACGCCGACGACCTGTGGGAGCTCGACCGGCTCGCCGCCGCCGCGCCGGCCGGCAGCACCGTCCCGGTCCTGCTGCGACTCTCCGGCTTCGCCTCGCCGGCGGTGCCGCAGTCGCGGTTCGGCATCGATCTCGCGGACACCGACGCCGCCCTCGAGACCGTACGCCGCGCCCCCGGACTCGAGCTGCGTGGCGTCGCGTTCCACCTCGACACGGCCGACCCGGCCGCCCGGGTGGATGCGCTGACCGAGTCGATGACGGTCGTGGCCGCTGCGCACCAGAAGGGCCTGCGGCCCTCGGTGATCGACATCGGCGGTGGGTTCCGCCAGCGCTTCGTCGATGATCCGAAGCCATTTCAGAGATATGCGCAGGCCCTCGCCGCCGCGGGTTCGAGCGAGCTGGTCTGGTCCGGCCACGACGTGGGTGCTCCGGCGGCGCACAAGTACGGCAACCACCATCCCTCCACCGAGGTGCTCGAGCGGTTCCTGATGGCCGAGGTCGAGCATCGGCCGGTCGCCGACGTGCTGCGCGAGTGCATGCTCACGCTCTGGATCGAGCCGGGCAAGGCGCTGGTCGACCACGCCGGGATCACCCTGGCCACAGTGCTCTACCGCAAGCGGGCGGCGGGTCGCGACCTGGTCGTGGTCGACCTGTCTCGCAACCAGGTCACCCCGGCCGACCAGGAGGTCCTGCTCGACCCGGTGCTCGTCGGCGGCCGTGGCGAACCGCCGGACGATGGAGTGTTCCTGGCCGGACGGCTCTGCCTCGAGTCCGACCTGATCAGCCGCCGGAAGGTCTTCCTCGACGCCCAGCCGGGCAGCGGCGACGTACTCGCGTTCGTGAACACCGCCGCCTATCAGATGGACCTGTCGGCGTCCGCGGCGGCCGGGCATCCGCCGCCGGCGAAGGTCGCGGCGGTCCTGGAGGGGGATCGGTTCACCTTCGTCCTCGATGACATCCACGGGAGCTGACCATGCGATACGACAGCGTGCTCGACATGATCGGTGATACTCCGCTGCTGCGGCTCGATCCGGGCGCCCACGGTGTGCCCGAGGCCGAGATCTTCCTCAAGCTGGAGTCGGCGAACCCGTTCGGCTCGGTCAAGGACCGCGTCGCCTGGGGGCTGCTGCGCGACCACATCGACACGATCGTGGAGGAGGAGCAGGTCGTCCTGGAGGCGTCGAGCGGCAACACCGCGAAGGCGCTCCAGATCATCGCCTCGATGCACGGGGTCGGGTTCCGTGCCTTCACCAACCGGGTCCGCGTGCGCGAGGTCCGCGAGATGCTGACGCTGCTGGGGGCCGAGGTGACCGAGATGCCCGGCCTCTCGGAGTGCCCGGACCCGACCGCGCCCAACGACGTGTTCGGGGTGATCGGAGACCTCATGGACGGTGAGCCCGGTCGCTACCACCACACCTCGCAATACACCAACGAGGACAACCTACGAGCCCACTACGAGCAGACCGGCCGCGAGATCTACCGTGACGCCGGGCCTGTCGATCTCCTCGTGGGCGGGCTCGGCACCACCGGCTCCACCCGAGGTGCCGCGACCTACCTGCGTGAACGCAACCCGGAGACCGCCGTGGTCGGGGTCGTCGCCGCCGAGGGCGACTTCATCCCCGGGATCCGCTCGGCGGCGGAGATGTGGGAGGTCGGTCTCTTCGAGCCCGGCTTCTACGATGCGATCACCGCCGTCGACTCGGCCGACGCGATCACCGCCAGCCTCGAGCTCGCCACCCGGCACGGCGTACTCGCCGGGCCTACGACCGGGGCTGCCTTCGCGGCGGCTCGGGATCGGCTGCTGTCAGGTCCCGGCGGCCCGGTCACAGCCGTCGTCATCGCGTGCGACCGCATGGAGCCGTACCTCTCCTACTTCCGCCACCGCCGTCCTGACCTGTTCGGGATGGCGGCCGGCACCGCGACAGCCGAGGCGGCACCCTCGGCCACCCCCGAGGACATCGAGACGTGGATCGCCGCGGGAGAGCATGTGGTCGTCGTGGACGTACGCACGGCGCTGGCGTTCCAGGCCGGCCACATCCCGGGGGCGATCAACCTCCGCGACGACCTGCTCGAGCAGGTCATGGAGGCGGGGATGCCGTTCTCCGAGGCCTCCCGGGTGGTCTTCGCCTGCCCGACAGGTGACAGGTCGGCACGGTTCGCCGCGCGCGCGGCCGCAACCGGTCGGCGCGCCTACACCCTGGCGGGCGGCATCCTAGGCTGGCGCGACAGCGGACGCCCGCTCGCTGGAGTGTGACTACCCTCGTGTGCTGCCAAAGGTGCGCTCCAGCGCACTCCTGGCAGCACACGCCGGTCAGGCCACCAGCATGGTCGTCATCGCGGCCGCCATCAGGGCGTGGACCATGGCGGGGAGCCGGTGCTCGCGCGCCACAGTCGCGCGGAGCAGCCACCACAGCGTGCCGGCTGCACAGAGCACGACGAACGTCGAGTTCACCATGATCGCCCAGCCGGGAGCATCTGCGCCTGGTGCGATCGCTGCCGAGCCGCCGTGCCCGGCATGACCCTGGCCACCACCCGGATCCGTGTCCGCCACGAGCAGCGGCATCGCGGCGAGCATCCAGATCATCGCCGCGGTGAGCGCGAGATGTCCGACCAGGTCTGCCCGCCGGGTCCCATCGCTCGTGCGCCGCAGCGCGAGCAGCATCACCAGGGTCAGGACCGAGAAGAGGCCGAGCTGCGCCCACACGGCGACGTCCGAGACGATCACCCAGATCATCAGGATCATCGCGGCGCTCATCAACGCGTGGTTGAGGTGGAGAACCGTCTCTGCGGCCGATGGTGGGCAGACGACGAGGATCCAGATCCCCGCGGTGCCCGTGAGCAGGAATGCGACGGTCAGCAGGAGGTCCCACGGAGGATCGACCACACGTTCAAGGTAGCGTCACCGCGACCTCCCGGCAGCCGACTCCCGGCGTCGAGCAGTCTCCTCGAAGTCAGTCGTTCCGACACCCGGACCGGTCGGTCGATCGCCGGCGACGGGGAGGCGCCTGATCGCGCTCAGGCGTCGAGATCCTGCGCGACGAGCGAAGCGACTGCCTCGACCGCGGCCTGGTCCGGGCCGGTGACCTCGACCTTGTCGCCGTTGGCGGCGCCGAGGGTCATGATCAGCAGCGACGAGGCGGCGTCGACCGGCTCGCCGCCGGGGACGGCGAGAGTGATCTCTGCGCCGAGCTCGTCGACCTTCTCGGAGATGATCGCGGCGGGGCGGGCGTGCAGGCCGACGGCGGAGCCGACGGTGACGGTCTGGGTGTGCATGGATGCTCCTTCGGTGATGGGACGTACGGGACGGTTCAGCTGGTCGCGGCGGCCGGGACCGGCGCGCGACCGATGGACTTGAGGGCGATCACCGCGGCTGCGCCGACGATCACGCCGGCGGCCAGCGCGATCAGGTAGCCGAGAACGTTGGTGACGGCGAAGAGGACGAAGATGCCGCCGTGCGGTGCGCGGACGCCGACGTCGAGGAGCTGGGAGAGACCGCCCGTCACCGCGCTGCCGAGCATGATCGCCGGAATGACGCGCATCGGGTCACCCGCGGCGAACGGGATCGCTCCCTCGGTGATGAAGGAGGCGCCCAGCAACCACCCGGCCTTGCCGTTCTCCTGCTCTGCGTCGGTGAACAGCTGCGGACGTACGACCGTGGCCAGCGCCAAGGCGATCGGCGGGACCATGCCGGCGAGCATGACCGCGGCCATGATCCGCAGCTCGGGGGAGTCGGCGGCGAGCGAGGCGGCACCGACGCCGGTCGCGGCGAAGCTGTAGGCGACCTTGTTGAGCGGGCCGCCCATGTCGAAGGCCATCATCAGGCCGAGCACCGCACCGAGGGCGACGGCGCTGGTGCCGTCCAGAGCGGCGAGGCCGTCGGTGAGCCGCTCCATCAGCCAGTTGATCGGCTTGCCGAGCACCACGATCATCACCAGACCGGCCACGATCGAGGTCACCAGCGGGATCACCAGCACGGGCATCAGGCCGCGCGCCCAGCTCGGGACGCGCCAGCGACTGACCCAGTGGGCGATCACGCCGGCCAGCACGCCGCCGGCGATCGCCCTGAGGAACCCGGTCGCGGGTGCCGCGACGCCGTCGGCGTTGACCACGCCGAACAGGTTGACGGCCAGCGCGCCCATGATGAAACCGGGAGCGATGCCGGGACGGTCTGCGATGGCGTACGCGATGTAGCCCGCCAGCGCCGGGATGAACAGCATGAACGCCGTCTTCCCGATGACGAAGAGCAGCGCGCCCAGGTAGACGGCGAGGGCGCTGTCGAAGAGAGCGTGCTCGAGACCGAGGGCCTGTACGTCGGGAAGGTTGGTCAAGGTGTTGTCGACCATGACCGCGCCGTAGACGTCGGTGATGTCGTAGCCCCCGAGCAGGAAGCTCAGTGCGATCAGCAGGCCGCCGGCAGCGACGAACGGGATCATGTAGGAGACCCCGGTCATCAGGATGCGTCGGGCCCGGCCACCCCAGCTCTCCGCGGCGGCGGTGTTCGACTCGGAAGCCTCGCTCCGGCCGGACTCGACGCGGGCGGCGCTCGGGTCCGCAGCGGCGGCGAGCGCCTCGGCGATCATCGCGTCGGCGTCGTCGATCGGACGCTTCACCCCGGAGGAGACGAGCGGCTTGCCCGCGAAGCGGCTCCGGTCACGGACGCCGACGTCGACGGCGAAGATGGCGGCATCGGCGCGGTCGATCGTCTCGGCAGGCAACGGGGTCGCACCGGCCGAGCCCTGGGTCTCGACAGCGATCTCCACCCCGGCCCGCGCGGCCGCTGCCTGGAGCGCCTCGGCCGCCATGTAGGTGTGGGCGATGCCGGTCGGGCAGGCGGTCACCGCGACGAGGGAGCGCTTCTCCGCCGTGGCCGGAGCCGGTGCGGGCTCCGGTGTCGCGCTCTGGGCTGGGGCCGGCACGTCGCCGACCGCTTCGAGGATGGTCTGGGCGGCCTGCTCGGCCGAGTCGGTCTCCCGCAGGGTCTGTCCGAACTCGGGCCGGGCAAGCGCGCGGGCCAGCTTGGTCAGGATGGTCAGATGCGTGGCGTCACCACCCGCGGGTGCGCCGATCAGGAAGGCGAGGTCCGCGGGGCCGTCCTTGCCGCCGAAGTCGACCGGCGGCGAGAGCCGGGCGAAAGCCACCACGGGCTCATCCACCCCGGACGTACGGCAGTGCGGGATCGCTAGACCACCGGGCAGTCCGGTGGCGGAGACCTCTTCGCGGGCCAGGGCGTCGGCGACGAGGGCGTCCAGGTCGGTGACCCGGCCGGCGTCCGCCACGCGCTGCGCCAGGGCGCGGATGACATCGTGCTTGTCGGGGCCGAGGTCGGCGTCGAGGGCGGCGAGCCCGGGGGTGATGAGTGCGGACATCAGAGTCCTCCGGAGATGGGGTCGAGGTGGCGTACGGACACGAGATCCGCACGGACCTGGGGTGGGGTGGGGAGGGTCGTGCCGGGGAGGCCGGCTGCTGCACTGCCGTACGCGACGGCGAGCCCGAGACGTTCAGGGGCAGAGAGTCCCCGCAGGTCGGCGAGGAGATAGCCGAACAGCGAGCTGTCCCCGGCACCGACCGTGCTGACGACCTCGGTGGGCGGCGGGGTGGCGTGCCAGGTGCCTTCCGCGGAGACGAGGACGGCGCCGTTTCCGCCGAGGGTCGCGAGCACGGCGGTGACGCCGCGGTCGACCAGCGTCCGGGCTGCCGCGGCTGCGGCGGCCGGCTCGTCGAGGGAGCCGGATCCGGTGATCGAGGCCAGCTCCTCGGCGTTGGGCTTGAGCAGGTCGGGCGCGCCGGCCGGGAGTCCGGCGGCGAGCGCGTCGAGGGGTGCCTCGCTGGTGTCGACGGCGATGCGGGTGCCGGTGGTGCGGAGCGCGGTCACGACCTCGGCGTACCACCCGGACGGCGCTTCGGGCGGCAGCGACCCGGCGAGGACGACCCAGCGCGCCTGCTCGGCCTCCTTCACGAGCCGGGCTGCCAGCGCGTCGAGCAGTGCCGGGGTCGCGGTGGCGCCCGGTCCATTGAGCTTGGTGGTGGTGCCGTCGGGCTCGGTCACGGTGGTGTTGATCCGCGGCCGGCTGGCCGGTCCGACGGTGACCACATCGAGCCCGGAGGCGCGCAGCTCGGCGACCATCGGGTCGAGGTCGGGGCAGGGGAGCACCGCACGGGTCGGAACCCCTGCGGCGTACGCGGCGCCGGAGATGTTCACGCCCTTGCCGCCGGGCTGGGAGGTGGTGGTCCGGGCGCGCAGCACCTCGCCGCGGCGCAGCGGGCTGGCGAGCATCACGGTGTGGTCGATGCTCGGGTTGGCGGTCAGGGTGACGATCATGCGATCAGCACCTCGAGGCCGCTCTCGCGGAGCTCGTCGGCGACGTCGTCGTCGATGTCGCTGTCGGTGACGAGGACGTCGACCTTCCCCAGCGCTGCAAAGCGCAGCGTGGTTTCGATGCCGATCTTGCTGGAGTCGGTGAGGCAGACCACCCGGCGGGCAGCGTCGACGAGTGCGCGCTTGGTCGCGGCCTCCTCGTGGTCGGGTGTGGAGAGGCCGTGGGCCAGCGTCAGCCCGTTGGTCGCCACGAAGGCGACGTCGACCCTCAGGCGGCTCAGCGCGTCCACGGTCTCGGCTCCGACTGCAGCCTGGGTGGCGGGTCGGACCCGCCCCGGCAGCAGGTGAAGCTCGATCTGCGGGCTGCCGGCGAGCATGGCGGCGACGGGGACTGCGTGGGTCACCACGGTGAGCCGATGGTCGCGCGGCAGGACGTGGGCGAACCTGCTGGTCGTCGTGCCCGCGTCGATCGCGATGGTGCCGCCGGCGGTGGGGAGGAGCGTGAGGGCGGCTTGGGCGATGCGGTCCTTCTGCGCGGTGAAGGTCTGCTCGCGCTCGCCGAGCGCTGACTCGAGCACGGCCATGCTCTCCACCGGCACCGCGCCTCCGTGCACCCTGCGGACCAGGCCGCGTCGCTCCAACATGGAGAGGTCGCGGCGTACGGTCTCGGTGGTGACCTCGAACCGCTCTGCGATGTCGGCCACGGATATCCGCCCGCGCTCGGCGACGAGACGGGCCGTCGCGACCTGTCGCTCCTCGGCGTACATCCCGGCCTCCTTCATTGATCGATGTGGTTTCGAGTGGGTGTCGGGTCTGTGAATGCCCACATATGTTGTTTTATGTCTGAATGTGTTGACTCGTCAAGGGGTTAGGGCAGATATTTGTGGTCATGGTCACGTCTCGCTCATCTGTCCTCTCCGGCACTCCGGTGGTCCCGGGGATCGTGCTGGCGCCCGTCCACGTGGTGCGGACCGAGGTCGATCCCGTCGCGCTGGAGGCTTTCGAACGCCGCGGCTTCGCCTCGCCGGAGGAGGCTCTCGCGGCCTACGAGGCGGCCGCCACCGCCGTCGCCGACGGGTACGCCCGCCGGGCCGAGAAAGCCTCCGGCGCAGCCGCCTCGGTGCTGAGCGCGAGCGCCGGCCTGGCCCGGGACAAAGGGCTGCGGGTCGCCGTGGAGAAGCATCTGCGTGCGGGGGACAGCCTGGTCGCCTCGGTCGTGGCAGCGGTGGAGCAGTTCGCCACGCTGTTCAGCGGGATGGGCGGGCTGATGGCCGAGCGGATCACCGACCTGCGCGACATCGAGCGCCGAGTCCTCGCGCATCTCGCCGGTGAGCCCGAGCCCGGCGTCGACGTGCCCGAGGGACGGTGCGTGCTGGTCGCCGCCGACCTGGCGCCCTCCGACACCGCCGCGCTCGACTCGGCTCGCGTGGTCGCCTTGGTCGCCGAAAGGGGAGGCCCCACCAGTCACACGGCGATCATCGCCCGTCAGCTCGGCATCCCGTGTCTGGTCGGCGTGGCCGGCGCGACCGCCATCGCCGCGGGCACCCCTGTGCTGGTCGACGGCCAAGCCGGAACCGTCGACCTGGACCCGGGCCCGGACGCCGCTGCCAGTGCCGACACCGACCTCTCCCGGCGGCAGGCGGTCGCCGCCTGGACCGGACCCGGCAGCACCGCCGACGGTCACCCCGTGCCACTGCTCGCCAACGTCGCCGACGGCTCCTCGGCACGCGACGCGGCCGCCGCCGGTCAGGTCGAGGGCGTGGGCCTGTTTCGCACCGAGCTCTGCTTCCTCGACCGGCGCGAGGAGCCCACCGTGGCCGAGCAGGCCGACGTCTACGCCGAGGTGCTCACGCCCTTCGCGGGCCGCGGCCACGTCGTCGTACGCACCCTGGACGCGGGTTCCGACAAGCCGATCGCCTTCGCGACCCACGAGGGTGAGGAGAACCCGGCCCTGGGCGTACGCGGCCTGCGGCTCGCCGCCGACAACCCGGGACTCCTGGAGCGCCAGCTCGACGCCATCGCGATCGCAGCCGAGCGCACCGGAGCGGACACCTGGGTGATGGCGCCGATGGTCGCCACCGTCCAGGAGGCCGCCGACTTCGCCGCCCTGGTCCGAGCCCGCGGTCTCAAGCCTGGCGTCATGATCGAGGTGCCGGCTGCGGCGCTGATGGCCCACCGGATGCTGGAGGTCGTCGATTTCCTCTCCATCGGCACCAACGACCTGACCCAGTACGCCATGGCCGCCGACCGGCTGGCCACCGACCTCGCCCACCTCACCGATCCCTGGCAGCCAGCGGTCCTGCAGCTCATCGCGATCACTGCCGAGGCGGGGCGTAGGGCTGGCAAGCCCGTCGGCATCTGCGGCGAGGCCGCCGCCGACCCCCTGCTCGCCCCCGTGCTCGTCGGCCTGGGCATCACCTCGCTGTCGATGGCACCCGCGGCCGTCCCCGCCGTCGGTGCCCGGCTCGAGTCCGTGACCGCCGGGTTGTGCGACGAGGCGGCCGAGGCCGCTCTCGGTGCGCTCTCCCCGCAGCAGGGCCGTGAGGCGGTCACGAAGATCCTGGGGTGACCTGCGATGGTGTCACGGTCGGGCCCATAGGCTCAGGAGGCGCTTCGTCGCGCGGGTCTGGGCGACGTACAGGTCGCGGGGGCCGGCAACTCCGGCGGCTCGGATCCCCGCGGGGTCGGCGATGATCACCGTGTCGAACTCCAACCCGCGAGCCTCTGGCGCGGCCACGACAGTGGCTCCGTCCCCGCGGACTGCGGCCTCCAGAGCCAGCGCGCGCTCGGTCGCGGCGACGACTCCGATCAGCTCACCCGGGTGCTCCTCGCTGATCTCGGCGATCAACCTGCTCAGCGTGGAAGGAAGGCTCTCCTCGGTCACGCCGAGGACGAGCGGCTGTTCCCCGTGCCGGATCGATCTGGAGATCTGCTGATCCGGGGCGATCTCGGCCAGCAGGGGCTCGGTCGCGAGCAGGATCTCGGTCGTTGTTCGGTAGTTCACCGTGAGCCTGTGGTGGGCGAACCGTTCACCGACGAACGGCTTCAGAGCCTCGTCCCACGTGCGGAGAGTTGTCGACGGGCCCGCTTGGGCGAGATCTCCGACGATCGTCATCGACCGGCCCGGGCAGTGGCGCATCAGCGCTCGCCACTGCATCTCGGAGAGCTGCTGGGCCTCGTCCACCACGATGTGGCCGTAGCTCTTCTCCGGGGCGCCGTCGACGAGGGCGCGGGCTTCGTCCAAGAGCGCGAGGTCTGCGTTGCTCCACCCATCGTTACGGCCGACACTGAAGTCCTTCAGCAGTTCGCGGACGAGATCGTCGGCGACGAGCCGAGGCCAGACCCGGGTGATCGCTCGATCGATGGACGGGTCGTCGAGGAGATCCTCGCGGATGCTGTCCCAGTCGACTTCCAGATCGTCCGTACGAGCGTCGTTGCCCGTGAAGCGGTCGAGATCGATGCCCAGGTGCGCCTCCAACTCCTCCTCGAAGTCGGAGATCTCCTTCGCGGTGCTGCGCTCCAATTCGTTGACCAGATCGTCGACGACGTACTCGGTGAAGAGCTCGCGAGCGCGGTTGTGCCCGATGCCGTTCTGCAACGCCTGGCGACGAGCGGCGTCGACCACGGCAGGCTCGAGCCGCACCGTGTCATGGGTCGTCTTCAGCTCCAGCGGCACGCCGTGGGGCTGGTGCTGCCGCACCAACCGAGCGAGGTCGTCGGCGAGCGCAGCTCGCCCCTTGGCCCGCGCGATGTGATCCGGCTCGGTCCGCGTCGCCTCCACGCCCACCAGATCGGCCATGGTCGCCAGCCGTACGTCGTTCTCGCCGAGCGAGGGCAGCACCTCGGAGATGTAGGTGAGGAACCGCCGGTTCGGTCCGTAGACGAGCACACCCTGATCGGCGATCGACGCGAACGCGTACAGCACATAGGCTGCGCGATGCAGGGCGACGATGGTCTTGCCGGTGCCGGGACCGCCGTCGACGACCATGACCCCGCGATGGGGCGAGCGTACGATTTCGTCCTGCTCGGCCTGAAGGGTCGCTGCGGCCTCGTGCATCCGTCCGGTACGTGCCGTGCTGAGCGCAGAGACGAGCGGGCTGTCCCCGACGAGGTCCACGACCGTCGGTGAGGTGCCGTCGAGAATCTCGTCGTTGATGTCGACGACATCACGGCCGTCGAGGCGTAGGTGCCGACGCCTGCGTAGGCCCATCGGCTCGGCCAAGGTTGCCGCGTAGAACGGCCGCGCGGCCTCGGCCCGCCAGTCGATCAGCAACGGGCGCCCGTCTTCCGCGCGCAACCCGAGCCGACCGATGTGCAGAGATTCTTCCTGATCCGAGCGGTCGATCCGCCCGAAGCACAGCGAGTGCTCCGCCGCCTGCAGCTGCCGGATGCTCTCAGTCAGCCGTGCGACCTCGAGCTCCCTGGCATATCGCTCGCTCGGCCCGTCGACGGGCGTCTCGATCACCCGCTCGTGTGCTGCGCGTCGTGCACTCACCTCGGCGTGAAGGAGCGCATACATCGCCTCGACCGAACGCTGCTCCTCGTCGACCTGACCGACCTTGTCGACCTGTTCGCTCACGTACCCCGCCTTCCGTTGCCGGAGGTCAACTATGGGCGGCAGTCTTGGTAAAGACAACGTTGACCTGCTGCCGAATCCATGGCCTCCCGGGTGCACACTGGCAACATGCAGGAGCGCTACGTGTTCGCCGAGACCTGGGAGCTGCCGACTCCGGCAGAGGCGGTGCGGGACGTGCTGGTCGACGTCGAGCACTATCCGCGGTGGTGGCCGCAGGTGCGGGCGGTGGCGAAGCTCAGCGACGACGACGCGCTGCTGGTCTGTCGTTCGGCGTTGCCCTACGACCTGGAGATCGTGCTCCACGCGGTCAGCCGGGATCTGCCGACGCTGGAGGTCGGCCTCGACGGCGACCTGGACGGGTTCGCGCGCTGGACACTGACGCCGACGCCGAGCGGGAGCCGGATGGTGTTCGAGCAGGAGGTCGTCGTACGCGGCCTGCTCGGGCTGGCCTCGATCGTGCTGCGCCCGGTGCTCACCTGGAACCACCGGCAGATGATGCTCGGGTGCCGGCGCGGACTGGTTGCGCTCGGATAGATCTGTCCGGAAGCACCCCCGGCGATCCCCGAACGGTGTCAGCATGTGGGGTCATCCCCCTGACGGCGTACGGAGGCATCCGACATGCTCATCTTTCGCGCGGCGGCGGTCGCCGCCCTGCTCCTGTTCACGCTTCTTCCCGGGCCGGCGAGGGCGGCGGAATCGGGGATCCCGCCGCTGACCGACCTCGACGGGCGTGTGCTGACGATCCGGGGATGGAACGTCGAGGACAAGGCGCACCACGGCGAGGAGGCGCTGACCGGGATCACCGAACGACACTTCCGTGACCTCGCGGCAAGCGGGTTCAACACTGCCCGGGTGCTGTTCTTCTGGCAGGACCTGGAGCCGAGGCCCGGGGCGTACTCCTCGGTCTACCTGGCCAGGATCGAGCGGATCCTGGACTGGGCGGAACGCTATGACGTCCAGGTGATCCTCGACGCGCACCAGGACGTGTACGGAGAGGCGTTCGGGTCTGGGGGGATCCCGGCGTGGGCGACGCGGACCGACGGGCTGCCGTTCGAGGAGACGCCGGGGGACTGGTTCGCCGGCTACTTCCAGCCAGCGGTGATGCGTGCGTTCACCCACCTCTACTCCGATGCCGACCTGCAGCAGGCGCAGACGGACATGTGGCAGGTCGTCGCCTCGGCCGTCGGTGACCACCCGGCGCTGCTCGGGTATGACACGTTGAACGAGCCGATGGGCGAGCTCTTCGAGGGCGAGGATCTGCCGACGGCGGCGCACCGCCTGGAGTCGACCCTGATCACCGCGATGCACCAGCGGATCGTGGACGCCATCCGGGAGGTGGACGCCACGTCGTGGATCTTCATCGAGCCGACGCCGATCGTCGGCGAGGGCATGCCGACCGGGCTCGGCGCCGTCCGCGGCGAGCGGGTTGCGTACGCACCGCACTTCTACTCCACCGCGCAGGAGTACGGCGGTGACTACGACCCTGCCCTCGGGTGGGTAGAGCGCTACGAGGAGGCCGTCGCGCTCTACCCGGCCGCACAGCGGATGCCCGTCGTGGTCGGCGAGTGGGGTCCGCTGGACTCCTCCACGCCCAATGCACCGGCGTACTTCCGCGACATCCTCGCCTCGATGTCCCGTTTCTCCTCGGGCTGGACGGCGTACGTGTGGTGCTACGGCGGGGGCTACTGCGCCGTCGACCCGTCCGGTGAGTTCCACGAGAACAAGGACGCGACCGTCCAGCCGTACGCGGCCGCGGTCGCCGGCACCGAGCTGAGCCGTTCCTGGGACCCGGTCGCGCGCACCTTCGAGCTTCGGTTCCGGCCGGAGGGACGCAACGGGGTCACGGAGATCCGTGTCCCGGGCGGCCCCACGCTGCCCGCGGGCGGGTGGCAGCTGGACGTCCGGGGGCCGGTGGCGGTCAGCGAGAGCGCCGGCCCGGGCGGCGCCAGGGTCGTGTCGCTCACCCAGCGCGGTCGGGCGAACGGATGGGTCTCGGTCACCGTCTCGGCGCGGTGACCTGGCCCGTCCAGGGAAGGCTCAGCGCAGCGCCGAGCCCTTCTGGTATTCGGCCCAGGACAGGTTCCAGTCACCGAAGCCGTTGTCCCACTCCATCTTCCGGTCGGTCCCGGTGGTCTCGACGATGTCACCGATCCGGGCCACGCCGTAGAGCCAGGCGGCGTTGGCGGTGGAGAGGCCGGTGCAGCCGTGGGAGACGTTGGCGTAGCCCTGCGACCCGGTCGACCACGGCGCGGCGTGGATGAACTCGCCGGAGTTGGAGATCCGCATGGCGTACTCGACGTCATCGAGGGAGTAGTAGTCGCTCGAGCTCTGGTCGGAGATGCCGATCGTCTCCGAGCGCATCTCCTTGACGCGGTGCTTCTCGGAGATGACCTTGATCCCCGAGCGCGTCGTGAAGCCGGGCTTGCCGGTGGTGATCGGGATCGTACGCAGCAGCTTGCCGTTGCTGAAGACCTTCATCTGATGCGTACGCGCGTTGACCTTGAAGACGTGCGCGTCGCCGACCTTGTAGGTGGCGTTGCGGCTGTGCTGGCCGTAGACGTCCCCGCCGGCGGAGGCGCCGTTGATGTCGAGGTCCACCTTGATGGTGGTGCCGGGCTTCCAGTACGCCTGCGGGCGGTAGCGAGCCTCCTTGTCGGAGACCCAGTACCAAGACCCGGTCTGGGCCGGGGTGGAGGTGACGTGCATGCGCTTCTCGAAGGAGGCGTGGTCCTTGACGGGCACGTCGAAGTAGACCGCGACCGGCATCCCGACGCCGACCTCGGACTTGTCGACCGGGACGATGGTGGCGAAGGTCTGCTGGGCCAGGGAGAGCGAGCGAGTGGTGAAGCTGCTCGTGACGGTTCCGGTCTCACCGGTGGCGGTGACCGTGTAGCGCAGCTCGGGGTCGAGCAGGTCGTTGGCGGTCCACTTCTTCTTGTCCGCCGACAGCGAGCCGGGCACGGTGCTCCCGTCGGGCCTGGCCACCTTGACGCTGGTGAAATCGCCGGAGGTCGCGGTGACGGTGACGGTGCTGTCGACCGGAACGTCCTTGGCGCCGTCGGCGGGAGAGATGTCGGCGGTGAGGGGCTTCGCGGAGGGCGAGGCGGCGGCGGAGTCGCCCTTCGCCGAGTCCGGGGTCTCCGGGGTGCCGGCGCAGCCGGAGAGTGCGACCAGGGCGACCATGGCCACCACGACAGAGAAGGAACGAACCCGCATGGGACAACTATGCGCCAGGTGGCAACCGAATACTCAGCCCTGGACGTCTACGCGCCGAAGGTGTCGCGCGCGGGGAGATGTGCGGGAGGCTCCGGAGTGTGTGCGTTGTGGCGTTGTCGGCGGTGCCGCGTACGGTATCTGCCGATGAGTGACACTCGCGTCGAGGCGGCGTACGCCGGGGCTCTGGCCGCCTTCAAGAACCCGATGCTCGACCTTCTGCACGGCCGGTTCGCTCCGTTCGTCGTGGCGGTGCTCTCGGTGACCTTCACCTCCGAGCGGGCGGCGGTCCCGGTGGTGGACGCGCACGCCGAGATCAGCGACATGCTGGACCGGCTCCGGGCCACAGGCTACGCCGAGGGTGAGAACGGCGAGGTGATGCTCCCGGTCGGTTCGGCCCGCGAGCTGTGCCGTCAGTGGGTCCGCGCCGGGTGGCTGCTGCGTCAGATCGAGGGTGAGGACGAGGTCTACCGGCTCTCCGCGCATGCGGTGGGCGCCCTCGAGATCGCCGGCCGCGCGAGTGGGTCTCGGGCGCGGGTCTCCGAGTCGCGGGTCAGGACGCTGCTGGAGGCGGTCGAGCGGCTCGCCCTGGACGCCGACCCCGACGTGCTGACCCGGGTGGCGCGGCTGACCGAGGAGATCGCCGAGCGGCGCGCCGAGATCGCCCGCCTGGACCGCACCGGCGTCGTCGACACCGTCGATGACGACACCCTGCTGGAGCAGGCCGAGAACATCCTCCACCTGACCCGCGAGCTCCCCGCCGACTTCGCCCGAGTGGTCGAGTCGATCCGGGCGATGCAGCGTGACGTGGTGACCGACCTGCGCCAGGACGTACGTCCGGCCGGCGAGGTCCTGCGCGAGTACCTGCAGCGCGGCAAGGACGTGATGGCCTCCACCCCGGAGGGCAAGGCGTTCGCCGGTGCGCTGCGGATGATCGGCGACCCGCGCCGCCTCGACGACCTGGCCACCAACCTGCGTACGGTGCTGCGGCACCGGTTCACCCGAGAGATGGGTCCGCATGAGCGGGCCGAGCTGGCCGCGGTCGGACGCCGGATCGAGACGGGCGTCGCCGAGGTGCTGGCCGCCCAGCAGACCGCCTCCCACGTGATCACCACCCAGGTGCGTACGCACGACCCGGCCCGTGACCGGCAGGTCGACGACCTGCTGCGCGATGTGATGGTCGGGTTCCAGGCGTGGATGCCGTCCTCGCGGATCGCCGAGTCCGTCGAGCCGCTGCGCCGGCTGCCGGTCGCCGACCTCGGTCACCTACGTCAGTCGGTCAGCGAACTGCGTCCGCCCGAGCCGCCGGCGCCGCTGGCCGACTGGGGCGACGTGGAGAGCGCGGTCGAGGACACCAAGGCGTGGGGTGGCCCGGGCTACCGGGCGATCGAGGCCCACCTGGACGCCTACGTGGCGGCCCACGGACCCGAGGAGCCGGTCGACCTGGCCGAGGTCTTCGCGGCTGCGCCGGAGGAGATCCGGCGCCCGGTCGACCTGCTCGGACTGCTGGAGGTCGCCCATCGTCGCGGGATGACGGAGACGGGGGAGATCTCCACGATCGAGGCCGTCCGGGCAGATGGAGTGCGCCGCAGGTTCGCCTTCGGTGGGGTCAGGCTGAGTGCAGCTGGCGAAGAGTCCGACAAGGCGACTGACAAGGGGATGGGCGATGAGTGAGACCGACGTGGCCTACGGCAGCGAGCCGGACGGCTTCATCGAGCCCGTCTCGATGGAGGACGACCCGACCGAGCTCTTCGTCGGCGACCGCGGTGTGCTCGATGCCGACATCCGCCGGGTGCTGGTCCAGCTGCTGCGCCGCCGGTTCATCACCGCGGAGCGGAGCCCGCGGCAGTGGCGTACGTTGCTCGATCACCAGGCGGTGATCGAGTCACGCCTGCACGACCTGTTCGTCCGGCTCGTGGTCGACCACGACCGCGGGATCGCCTACAAGCGGCAGGTGCGCTCGGAGGAGCTCGACGTTCCGGTGCTCCTGAAGGACGATGCCTACTCACGAGCCGAGACCCTCGTGCTCGTCCATCTGCGCACCGTCTTCCAGCGCGAGCGCGGTGCCGGAGAGAGCTCTGCGCGCGTCGACGCCGACGAGCTGGAGCAGACAGTGCTCACCTACTTCGACGTCGGCAGCGGCGACGCGTCCGCGCGCCGCGAGATCCGCCGCGCGGTCGACCGGCTCGCCCGGGAGGGGCTGATCGAGGAGGAGTCCGAGGGCCGCTTCCGGATCACACCCCTGGTCGAGATCGTGCTGAGTGTCGAGAAGCTCGCCGAGCTCAAGGAATGGCTCAAGGAATCTGCTGGTCGAGCCGCGAGGCCGCCTGCGGCCGAGCGTGTCGAGACCAACACGGTCGAATCGAGCGCGGAGGGGGACCGTGTTGGTTTCGGCACGCCTCCGCCTAGCGGCTCCGGCGGCTCAACCAGCGGTGACGAGGAGATCGACGAATGAACATGATCGACAGCCTCTTCGGACTCATCCCGGCCCGCTCGACCGGCCGGCAGTGGGTCGCGAGCGAGCTTCAGCTGGTCAACTGGGGTGGCTACGATGGCGCCCACCGGGTGCGGTTCTCGCCGACCGCGACCCTGCTCACCGGCGGCTCCGGGTCGGGCAAGTCGACCCTGATGGACGCCTACATCGCGTTGATCATGCCGCACACGACGCCGTTCAACGGCGCCTCCAACGGTGGTGTGGTCGGCCGTCCGCGCGGTCAGGACCAGCGCAACATCCTCTCCTACGCGCGCGGCAAGATCGACGAGGCGAAGACCGCCGAGGGGACCAAGATCCGGGTGCTGCGCGGCGACGGCCGCGACACCTGGTCGGCGATCGCGATGACCTGGGCGGACCAGACCGGCGCCCGCTTCACCGCGGTCCGGGCCTGGTACGTGCCGGCGTCAGCCAAGAACCTCGACGACGTGACCAAGCTCCGGGCGGTGGCCGAGGCGGGCTTCGACGTACGTTCGCTGGAACCGGCGGCCGCTCACCGGTTCACGCGCTCCTCGGTCGCCGAGGTCGGCCTGACCCCGATCGACACCGACCGCGACTTCACCGCCCGGATCCACTCCGCGCTCGGGATCGGTGCCGCCGGCGACGGTGAGAAGGCGGTCAACCTGCTCGGCCGGATCCAGGCGGGGCAGCAGATCACCACGGTCGACGACCTCTACAAGAAGATGGTGCTCGAGGAGCCTGAGACCCTCGCCACCGCCGACGGCGTCGTGGCCCACTTCGACGAGCTCTCCGCGACCCGCGACCGGATGGTCACCGCGCAGCAGCAGGTGCGGGCGCTGACGCCCATCCGCGAGCACCGGGCAGCGATCGAGGATGCTGCCGCCAGGCTCGAGGTGATCGACGGGATCGGCTCCTTCGACGACGAGACCACACCGGCGGGACTGTGGCGGGCCGGCAAGCGTGTCGATCTGCTCAGTGAGCTGGAGTCGGAGCTCAGCGGGCGCAGGAGCGCCGCGGAGAAGTCGGTCGCGGAGAAGCAGGCGCTGGTCGACGCCGCCGAGTCCGAGCGCGACGGCCTCGCGGTCACCGTCGCCGCCTCCGGCGGCCGGCGCCTCGAGGAGGCCACCCGCGAGATCAAGGCCGCCGAGACCCGGGCGGACACCGTACGCCGCGCCCGCGAGGCGCTGGACGAGGAGCTCGCCGTCCTCGGCGCGGCGGCGACCACCCCCGCCGAGTTCGAGACCCTCCAGTCGGCTGCGCAGGCGGCCCTGGTCGACGACGACGCGCGCACGAGCGCCCTCAACGCCTACGCCGCTGCGCGGTCCGCCGAGACCGCCGCCGTCGAGCTGGTCGGCCGGCTCGAGGACGAGCTCGCCGATGCCGAGAAGACGAAGAACAACATCCCGGAGCCGCTGCGCGCCGCCCGCGCGGTGCTGGCCGAGGCTGCCGGGCTGAGGCCGGCCGAGATGCCGTTCGTCGGCGAGCTGATCGAGGTGCGCACCGAGCACGAGGCCTGGCGCGAGGCCTTCAACCTGGCTCTGGGCGGGTTCGCGACCACGATGCTCGTCGACGCTGCGCACGTGGGTGCCTTCCGAGCCGCCATCGACACGGTGCGGCAGCGGACGCGGATCCGCTACGAGGCGGTCCACACCGGGATGAAGGACGGTGTGCAACCGCTGGACGAGGGCACCCTTCCTGGGCGCCTGGACTATCGCCGCGGCGTGTTCACCGGCTGGCTCAAGCAGCGGTTGACGGAGCGGCACGGCTACGTCTGCGTGCAGACCCCCGCCCTGCTCGGCCAGCACCGGATGGCCCTCACCGTGACCGGGCAGGTCTCGCAGGGGATGCGCGGCGCGCACGGTGGTCACGGCGTGAGAAACGTGCTCGGCTTCACCAACTCCCGCCGCGTGGCCGAGCTGACCGAACGCCTCGAGGCCGCTCGCAAGGACGTGGAGACCACGAAGGTGGCGGTCGCGGAGACCGAGCTGGCCATCAAGCAGCTCGACCAGCGGCGTACGTCGTTCAAGGCCGTTTCGGCGCTCACCTGGGACCAGGTCGACGTGGCCGGTGCCGAGGCTGAGCGCGACCGGTGGGCCTCGGTGATCGCCGAGGTCACCGCTGACAACCCGCAGATCGCCACCCTCCAGGAGCGCCTCAGGAACGCCCGGGCCAAGGTGGACTCGCTGCGTGAGGGCATCGGCGCCGCCAAGAGCACCTTCACCGATCTCGACGAGCGCTGGAGCGACGTGGTCGAGCAGGTCGACCGTGCCAAGGACGCGCTGGAAGATGCCGCGGCCTCGGGCACCGATGTCGCGTCCGCCCAGGCGGACTATCTCGAGCAGCTCTTCAAGGCGTCCGGAGGCGAGGAGGCCGGCCGGCGGGAGGACGCGCTCGCCGAGCTCGACGCGGTCTTCGCCCGGGCGGGGGAGAGCCTCGACGCCGACCGGATCGGCGCGCAGGAGACGATCGGCACCGCCCGCGTCCAGCTCCAGCAGACCTTCGAGGCCTTCCTCGAACGCTGGCCCAACCCCAATCTCCACACCGACCCGGAGGCCTCCTACGCGGACTTCGACCGGCTCCTCGACGAGCTGCAGACCAGTGGCCTGCACGAGCTCGAGGTCGAGTGGCGCGACTCCCTGCTCAATCTGTCGGGCAACGATCTGACCAACCTCGACTCGACGCTGTCGCGGTCCGTGCGGGAGATCCGTGACCGGATCGACCCGATCAACCAGATCCTCGCCGAGCTCCCGTTCAACGACGACGGGCACCGGCTGCGGATCGACACCCAGGAGGGCCAGTCGGCGGTGCGTGGCCGATTCCGCAAGGAGCTGCGGGCGGTGCGCGATCTCATCGAGAAGGCGTCGACCAACGAGACCCGGGAGCTGGCCTACACCCGGATGGCCCGGCTCATCGACCGGATGCGCCGCACGGCCCCCGACTTCGCCGACCTGATCGACGTACGCAACCACGTCCGGGTCAGCGCCGAGAAGGTCACCGCCTCGACCGGTGAGCATGTGGCCCTTTACGACCACATCGGCGAGAAGTCCGGAGGCGAGTCGCAGGAGCTGGTCGCCTTCATCGTCGGCGCCGCGCTGCGCTACCAGCTCGGTGACGCCGGTGCGGAGCGACCGCGCTACGCCCCGGTCTTCCTCGACGAGGCGCTGATCAAGGCCGATGCCCGCTTCACGGGCCGCGCCATCGGCGCCTGGCGGGGCCTGGGGTTCCAGCTCATCATCGGCGCCCCGAACGACAAGCACAGCGCGATCGAGCCGCACGTCGACGTCCAGTACACGGTGCTCAAGGACGCCGAGGGCCATTCGTTCCCGAAGCTCGAGGTGGGGCTCGAGGAGGTCCCGGCCCGCTGAGCCGGCGGGTTCTCAGGGCTGCATCGACAGGAACAGGAACGACGCCAGCAGGACCAGGTGGACGAAACCCTGCAGGGCGTAGACACGGCCCTGGACGACGGTGAGCCCGGTGACGAAGACCGTGATGACCAGGAGCACGATCTGTGTCGGCTCCAGACCGAGGACGAGCGGGCCGTCGAGCCAGATCATCGCCACCGCGATGGCGGGGATGGTGAGGCCGATGGAGGCCATCGCCGAGCCGTAGGCGAGGTTGAGGCTGGTCTGGACTCGATCGCGGGAGGCGTTGCGCACCGCGGCGATCGACTCCGGGGCGAGGACGAGCAGGGCGATCACGACACCCACGACGGCGTAGGGAAAGCCCAGGCTCGCCACGGTGCTCTCGATCGTGGGGGAGAGGAGCTTGGCCAGACCGACGACGGAGACGAGGGAGACCAGGAGCAGCCCGAGGCTGAGCATGGCCTCACCGCGCGTGGGCGGGTCCGCGTGGCCGTCCTCGTCGAGGTCGACCAGGCCGGTCATCCGGCCGTGCTCGTCGCTGGTGACCGGGAGGAAGAAGTCGCGGTGGCGGACGGTCTGGGTGAAGAGGAAGGCGACGTAGAGCGCGAGCGATGCGACCGCGGCGAAGGCCAGCTGGGAGGGGGAGTACTGCGCGCCCTGCGCGGAGGTGGTGAAGCTCGGCAGGACCAGGGTGAGTCCGGCCAGAGCGATCACGGTGGCGACCGCGGACCCGGTGCCGGCGGCGTTGAAGCTGACCAGCCCGTGCTTGATCGCGCCGACCATGAGCGAGAGCCCGACGATGCCGTTGAGGGTGACCATTACGGCGGCGAAGACGGTGTCGCGGGCGTAGGTGCTGGTGTTGTCGCCGCCGCTGGTCATCAGCATCACGATCAGGCCGACCTCGATCACGGTCACCGCGACCGCGAGGATGAGCGAGCCGAAGGGCTCGCCGACCTTGTGCGCGACCACCTCGGCGTGGTGGACGGCACTCAGCACCGCGCCGACGAGCACCGCGGCCACCACGGCGAGGATCGACCAGTGTTCGTGGCGGAACCAGGCGAGCGCCAGCACCACCATCGCGAGGATCGGCACAACCACTGACCACTGGAGACGACCCCGGACCGCTGGCGCACTCATGGGGAGACCCTATCCCGTGCCGGGCCGCCAACCAGGTGACCGGTTCTCGCTCGTAGCCTGGGTCTGTGCCCTTCGACACTTCGACACCGTCCCCCTCTCGCTACACGCCTCCGGCGGCCTTCAAGACCCGTCCCGACCTGCTCGGGAGGTTCGGCATGGTCGGCTCGACGCACTGGCTGGCCAGCGGCACCGCGCAGGCCGTGCTCGAGCGCGGAGGCAACGCCTTCGACGCGGTGGTCGCGGGTGGGTTCGTGCTGCACGTCGTCGAGCCTCACCTCAACGGACCGGGTGGTGATCTGGTCGGGATCTTCGCGCCCGTCGGTGGCGAGACGACGGTGCTGATGGGGCAGGGGCCTGCGCCCGCGGGGGCGTCCGTCGAGCACATGCGGGCAGAGGGGCTCGAGCTGGTCCCCGGCTCCGGGGCGTTGGCGGCCGCCGTTCCGGGTGCGGTCGACGCCTGGCTGATGCTGCTGCGCGACCACGGCACCTGGGAGCTGGGAGACGTGCTCGACTACGCCATCGAGTACGCCCGCAACGGCCACCCGATCCTCGGCCGGGCGGTCTCCACGATCGCCGCCGTGGCCGACCTGTTCCGCGACCACTGGCCCACGTCGGCAGCCCACTGGCTCGTCGACGGCGAGCCGCCGGAGCCCGACACCATGGTTCGCAACGAGGCGTACGCCGCCGTGCTCGACCGTCTGGTGGCTGCCGGGGACGGCGCCGCGACTCGCGTGGAGCGCATCGACGCCGCCCGCGCCGCATGGGGCAGCGGGTTCGTCGCGGAGACGATCGATCGGTTCGTACGCACCCCGCACCGGCACTCCTCCGGAACCGATCATTCCGGCGTGATCAGGTCGGCTGACATGGCCGGGTTCTCGGCTGCGTACGAGAAGCCGGTGACGACGGAGTTCCGGGGCCACACGATCGCGAAGGCCGGGCCGTGGACGCAGGGGCCGGTGCTGTTGCAGACGCTCAACCTGCTCGAGCCGCTGGAGGATGGATTGCTCGACCCGAGCAGTCCCGAAGGCGCACACACGATCCTCGAGGCGACCAAGCTCGCGTTCGCCGACCGCGACGCCCACTACGGTGACGGTGCCGATCCGGCCGTGATCGAGACGCTGGTGTCCAAGCAGTACGCCGCCAGCCGGCGTCCGCTGATCGGAGACACCGCCTCCGCCGAGGTGAGGCCCGGCCTGGGCGCGACGAGCTTCCCGCCGCTGCGGGAGACCTACGACCCGGCCGCGGCCGCGTCCGGTGTGGGGGAGCCGACGGTCTCGCGCGAGGGCGAGACGCGCGGGGACACGTGTCACATCGACGTCGCCGACCGCTGGGGAAACATCATCGCAGTCACCCCGTCGGGCGGCTGGCTGCAGTCCTCGCCGACGATCCCTGAGCTCGGCTTCTGCCTCGGCACCCGGCTGCAGATGACCTGGCTCGAGCCGGGCCTGCCCTCGACCCTTCAGCCCGGGCGCCGCCCGCGGACCACGCTCACGCCCACGCTCATCCTGCGTGAAGGCCGGGCCGTCACCGCCGTCGGCTCGCCCGGCGGCGACCAGCAGGACCAGTGGCAGTTGCTCTACCTGCTGCGCACCATCGTCGGCGGCTACTCGCCCCAGGAGGCCATCGACGCCCCGGCGCTCCACTCGACCTCCTTCCCGGGATCCTTCTGGCCGCGTACCTGGACCCCCGCTGGTGCGGTGCTCGAGGATCGACTCGGACCTGGGGTTGTCGAGGAGCTGCGTCGGCGGGGTCATGCTGTCGAGCTGAGTGGTGACTGGTCTCTGGGGCGGCTCTCTGCGGTTACTCGGGATCCTTCTACTGGGGTGCTGTCTGCTGCTGCTAATGCTCGCGGGGCGCAGGGGTATGCGGTGGGGCGTTAGTGTGCTTGGGGGTCGGGCTGCCTCTCGCTGGTCGAGCTGCGTCTCCCCGCTGGTCGAGCCGCCGGAGCCGCTAGGCGGAGGCGTGTCGAGACCAACACGGTTGGTTCGGGAAACCTTGCCAATGTGACCGTTTCTTCGTTTCTGGGTTCGCCGCCGACCCTTGATTGATTGTTTCTCGATCATGCGCCGCGTCAAGGACGGGCCTTCGGCCCGCCGGCTTCGCCGGCCGCGTTCGCGGTCCTTGACCCGGCACCCGATCGAGAAAAGAATTTCGCCAGTATCGGGGCGGCGGCGAGGGTGTGGCGCGGAGATCACGTTACATGTTCACCGACCGCATAATTCGGCGATGACCAGCACAAACAGGTAGACTCCGGGTGGTGTTGCGCATATAATTGGCTGTATGAACGAGACCATCGACCAACTCCTCACCGGACCGCCCCTGGGCGCGTCCGAGAGTGAGCTGGTCGACTGGATCACTCGGCTCGAAGAGGTCAAGTGCGTCGCTGAGGCGGTGCAGGCAGAAGCGGCGGTACGCCTCGAGGACGCTGTCCGCACCCGGCAGGCCGAGGCGGGGGTTCCTGCCCGCAAGCTCGGTGAAGGGGTCGCCTCCCAGATCGCGTTGGCGCGACGGGTCTCCCCCGTCAAGGGCGCCAGTTTCCTTGGCCTGGCGAAGGTCTTGGTCGCAGAGATGCCCCACACGTATGCGTTGATGAAGACCGGGTTGTTCTCGCAGTGGCAGGCCACCATCCTCGCCCGCGAGACCGCCTGCCTCTCGGTCGAGGACCGTCGGGTCATCGACTACCAGCTTTGCGCTCTTGGTGAAGACGGGCAGGTTCCGAGGGTCGTGGCCATGGGGCCACGGCAGCTCGAGAACGCCGCCAAGAAGCTCGCCATCACCCTCGACCAAGAATCCGTCGTCAACCGAACCGCCAGTGCGGAGAAGGACCGACGCGTCAGCGTCCGACCCGCACCGGACACCCTGACCTGGCTCGGCGCACTGCTGCCGGTCAAGGACGGCGTCGCTGTCTACGCCGCACTCGACCAGGCCGCCAAAGCCGCGCAGGCGGCCGGCGATGAGCGGACCCGGGGCCAGGTCATGGCCGATACGCTGGTCGACCGGGTCACTGGGCGCGCTGGGGCCGATGCCAAGCCTCGGATCGAGGTCAAGATCGTGATGACTGCCGACGCTCTCGCCAACGACAGCAACCAGCCCGCGATGGTCGAGGGCTACGGCCCCGTCCCCGCAGGCTGGGCCCGCGAAGCACTCACTGAGGCCGAGGTGTTTGTGCGGAGGCTGTTCACCGACCCCGCCGGGCAGTTGGTCGCGATGGAGTCCCGCTCCCGGAAAGCACCTGACGGGCTGGCGGAGTTCATCACCACCCGAGACGGCGGGATCTGCCGCACCGTTGGCTGCGATGCCCCGATCCGGAACATCGACCACGTCGAGCGCCACGCAGACGGCGGCGAAACCAGAGCGGAGAACCTGCAGGGTCTCTGCGAAAGGTGCAATCAAGCAAAGGAAGCCCTCGGCTGGCAAGCCAGACCCGGACCAGACGGCAGCATCGTGACCATCACGCCCACGGGCCATACCTATGTCAGTCCACCACCGGAGACCTGGCGACCGGAGCCACCGCCGCTGTCCACAGCCGAGTTCGTGCTGCGCGACGTACTCCTCGACCACCGCCTCGCGGCCTGACATCCAGAGGCTGGGAACTTTCTGCAGATCAGTGCTTGACCTTGACGCTGCGTCAGGGCTGCACGCTTCTTTCACGGCCCCAAACCGGGAGCCGAGCGAAGAACACGATCAAAGGGAGCACGACATGAACAACCTTCTCAACCGCCTCGTGGGTGACAAGAAGGCTTGGAAGCGCATGGAGGCCCGCGCCGCCGAGTTGCCCGCGGACTACCGCACCGTCTACTCGGAGATGAAGAGCTACATGTGGCGCTTCACCGCCGGCGACGGCATGGACATCGTCGCCATCCTCCGCGACGTCCTCGACCTGTTCGAGACCGAAGCCGCCGCCGGACGGCCGGTCGTCGAGGTCACCGGGACCGACCTGGCTGCCTTCTGCGACGCATGGCTGCCCGAGCAGCACGACGCGTATCGCGACAAGCTGCGGGCAAACCTCAACGAAGTTGCGCAGAAGCTTTCGTGAGGCCCGAAAACGTAAGAGCCCCGCCGGAGTCTCGGGTCTCCAGCGGGGCAAGAACAATGTTGCCTCATCACCCAAGGGCTTGTCACGCCTATTCGCAAAAATCTGCAGAATTTTGCAATGCAGGCTTGTGTGGGCGGGTCAGATGACCGTCCCGACGTCGTTGGCAACGATGTTGTCCATCGCTCGCTCGGCGACTGCGGCGATGGTCATCGACGGGTTGCACGCCCCGGTGGTGCCGGGGATGAGGGCTCCGTCGAGGACGTAGAGGCCGTCTTGACCCTGGACGCGGCCGTCGAGATCACAGACAGTGCCCATGTTGGCGCCGCCGAGCGGGTGCCAGGTGCTGTTGACGATGGAGTTGGTGTCGATCAGGGCGCCGATGCCGCCGCTGATCTTCGAGACCCGTTCGTGGATGGCGCGATAGCTTGCCGAGTCTCCACCGAAGGGGAAGCGCAGGCTCACCGAGTCGGTCAGCGAGCTGTAGCGGAAGCTGCCGCGGTCGGCACTGACGCCGAAGCCGACCAGCATGGTGGCGCCCAGGTCGAGGCCGAGGGGGAGCGGTGGCAGTGATGCCTGGATGACGGTGTTGGCCGTGGTCGGGTCTGCCCAGTCCTGGCTCTGATAGACGACGGGCCCACCCTGCGTACCGGTCAGGTTCTCGTCGAAGGGGCGCCACATGTAGATCCGGTCGCCGTTGGTGCCCCAGCCCTGGCCGAGCTTCTCGGGTAGATCCGGGATGGTGCCGGTCGCCGCGGCGCGGACGAGGAGCTTGCTGGTGTTGAGCGAGCCGGCCGCCATGACTAGTGCTGGGGTGGTCAGGATCTTCTGCTCGACCACATCACCGGCATCGTCGGTGCGGTCCACGTGGACCTCCCAGCGGCCGTCGCCGGCACGCGCCACGGAGGTCACGTTGTGGCGGGTCGCGACGTGCACCAGTCCGGTGGCTTCGGCCTGCCTGATGTAGGTGACATCGACGGAGTGCTTGCCGCCGTTGTTGACGCCGAGGGCGCAGTCGCCGTTCGTGTAGGACGGAGCCATCTCGCCGCGCAGCTCCGCTAGCGCGTAGGACCAGTCGATCGGCATCGGGATCTTCTGCAGGTCGTAGCCTGCGGCCTCCACGTGCTTGCCGAAGGTCCGCGAGACCCGATAGCTGTCCGAGGCGATCAGCTCGTCGGGTGCGGTCGCGGCACCGAGCATCCTGGCGACGCGCGGGTAGTGGACCCGGTCCATGAGCTCGTAGTCGAGCGCGTTCGGGAACCAGGTGTTGAAGACCTCGGCGGAAGGCTGCAGCGTCATGCCCTGGTAGACCAGCGAGCCACCGCCGACACCGGCCGCGCACATGGCGAGCATGTTCTGGCCCAGGATGGGCTCCAGCAGACCGACGTACGGGCCGAAGTTCAGGGGAGTGCCGAGCAGCTTCTGCAGCGGCTTGAGCGCCTCAGGGGCGGTGGTGTGGAACAGCACCCGCTTGTCGAGCGAACGCACCGTCGGGAAGGTCTGCGCGTCCGGCCCGGTCGGCCAGCGGCGGCCACGCTCGAGCACCGTGACCGGTACACCGGCCTCGGCCAGCCGCAGCGCAGCGACCCCGCCACCGAACCCGGAGCCGATGACCACCGCCCGATGCTCCTCCCGCACCAGTCGTACGCGACGGGGCGAGGTCGCTGCGCCCGGACGGGCGAGCAGTCCGGACGCCGCGGCACCGGCGGCGCCGGCAGCGCCGGCCAGGAACGTACGTCTTGTGGCTGCGGACATGGTCAAGGGGCTCCCTCGGCTCGCGGACAGTCGGTCACTGCCGCGTAAGAGTTGACGAACGGCCGAAAGGTGTCAAGGTTCACATCGCCGTTCTGGACAACGGTGTCCGGAACGCGACACGTGCCGATCGAGGGCGGCCCGGCGACGCAGGAGGTGCAACCGCAGCCATGTAGGCTGACGGGACTTCCAACAGCTAAGGACGATCTGAACCCCGATGGACGGACCGCAACCCGGCCAATATCCATGCTCGCTGCGTCACCCGAGGTCGGCCCGATGACCGAGGTGCTGTTCATCCTCCTCGCGCTGCTGCTGGTCGCCGCCTGTGGAGTGTTCGTGGCAGCCGAGTTCTCCCTGGTCACGGTCGACCACTCCCAGGTGGAGATGGCCGCCGAGCAGGGCGACAAGAGTGCCCAAGGCGTGCTCCGCGCGATGAAGGAGCTCTCCAGCAACCTCTCCGGCGCACAGGTCGGCATCACCGTGACCAACCTCGGTATCGGTTGGATGTCGGAGCCGGCGATCGCCGAGCTGATCGACGCGCCGCTGCTCGCCACCGGGCTGCCGGAGGGCGCGGTGGCGGCGATCGCGGTGACGGTCGCGCTGACCCTGTCCACGATCGTGACGATGCTCTTCGGCGAGCTGGTCCCCAAGAACCTCGCGCTGGCGCTGCCGCTGGAGACCGCGCGGGTCACGCAGGGGCCGATGCGGGCCTTCACCCGGATCATGCGCGGACCTATCAAGGTGCTCAACGGCACCGCCAACGCCATCGTGCGTCGCCTGGGCATGGAGCCGCAGGAGGAGCTGCGTTCCGCACGCAGCTCCGCCGAGCTCTCCTCCCTGATCCAGCGCAGCGCCCACGAGGGCACCCTCGACGCAGACACCGCCGAGCTGATGGAGCGCTCGGTCGAGTTCGGCACCCGAACGGCGGGGGAGATCATGACCCCGCGCGTACGCGTCAACAGCCTCGACCACAACGACCGCGCCGAGGCGCTGATCGAGCTCACCCGGCGTACGGGCAACTCACGCTTCCCGGTGCTCGACGACAACGAGGTCGTGGTCGGCACCGTGCACGTCAAGGCCGCCGTGGCGCTGCCGGTGCACGAGCGTTCCACGGCCAAGGTCAAGCACCTGATGGTCCCGCCGGTGGTCGTCCCCGACTCGCTGCGCCTGGACCCGTTGATGGCCCTGCTGCGCGCCGAGGGCTTCCAGCTGGCCGTCGTGCTCGACGAGTACGGCGACCAGGCAGGCATCGTCACCCTCGAGGACGTGATCGAGGAGATCGTGGGCGATATCGCAGACGAGCACGATCCGCTCAGCGCCCGGGCCCGGCTGCGCCGCGACGGCGGCTGGTCGCTCTCGGGGCTGCTGCGCCCCGACGAGGTCGAGGACATCACCGGTGTCACCCTGCCCGAGGGCGAGGACTATGACACCGTCGCCGGCCTGATGCTCAGCCTGCTGGGCCGCATCCCCGAACGCGGCGCGAGCGCGGAGCTGACCGTGCCCGGAACCCCGCCGCCGGACTCCGACGACGACGATGTGTACGCGAGGTACGTGAAACTCACCGTGGAGGTCATGGACGGGCGCAGGATCGACCGGATCTCGATGAAGGTGATCGGCTAGTGAGCGAGCGTCAGCGAGTGAACCGCGGGGGCAACACGCCGCCGCGTCCGTATCCTTGCCTCTCTTCGACGGAGGTGGCGGCGTGACGACGACCATGGGGCTTCTGCTCGGCCTGGTGCTGCTGCTCGCCAACGGATTCTTCGTCGGCTCGGAGTTCGCCCTGGTCTCGGCCCGGCGCAGCCAGATCGAGCCCGCCGCCCAGGCCGGCTCGCAGATGGCCAAGATCACCCTGAAGGCGATGGAGAACATCAGCCTGATGATGGCCGGTGCCCAGCTGGGCATCACCGTCTGCTCGGTGCTGCTGCTGGCGATCACCGAGCCGGCGCTCGCCCACCTGCTCGAGCCCGGCTTCGACCTGATCGGCCTGCCCGAGGCGTTCCACCACCCGGTCGCGTTCGTGATCGCGATGCTCGTGGTCACCTTCCTGCACGTGGTGGTCGGCGAGATGGTGCCGAAGAACATCGCACTGGCCGGCCCCGACAAGGCCGCCCTGGTCCTCGGCCCGGCGATCTACGCGGTCGTCTACGTGCTGCGACCGATCATCGCCGCCTTCAACTACGTCGCCAACGTGTGCATCCGAGCGCTCGGCATCGAGCCCAAGGACGAGGTGAGCTCCGCGTTCACCCGCGCCGAGGTGGCGGCGATGGTGGAGGAGTCCCGGGGTGAGGGGCTCTTGGAGGAGGACGAGTACGGCCGCCTGGCCGGCGCGCTCGGCTTCACCGAGAAGACGGTGGACAAGGTGACCATCCCCATCGCCGACTGGACGATCGTGCCGCGCGGTGCCTCCGGCGCGGACATCGAGACGGTCTGCGCCTCCACCGGCTACAGCCGGTTCCCGGTCTCCGACGAAGGCGGCGACCTGGTCGGCTACCTGCACATCAAGGACGTGCTCGAGCCCGACGACGTACGCCGCCGCCAGCCCGTCCAGAACAAGTGGATCCGTCCATTCGCGACCGTCTCCCCGGACGATGCGCTGCACGAGACACTGGAGACCCTGCAGCGCCGAGGCGCCCATCTGGCCCGGGTCGTCCGCGAGGATGGCAGCACCATCGGTCTGGCGACGTTGGAGGATGTCATCGAGGAGCTGGTCGGTGAGATCCGCGACGCCGCCCATGCCGATGACTCTGCGGCTACCGAGTAAGCACTAGGGTTTGTCCGTGCCCAACCGTCGATCCGGTGATCCCCGCCTGCCACCTGGCCGGGGATCGCGTCCGCGACCGCAGGGCTCCACCGACCGCAACCGGCCGATTCTCGGCAAGCTGCTCAGCATCCTGCGGCTCGTCTACGCGCCGGTCATGCTGTGGGCCGTGCTGATCGCGAAGGACGACACGATCGCGCTGGCGGCGTTCGGTCTCGCGGTGGTCACCGACCTGCTCGACAGCTGGCTGGCCCGCAAGGAGCTCGGCCGACGCCGCTCGGGCGAGCTGCTCGACGTGGCAGCCAACACCGTCTTCGTCCTGGCCGCGACGTTCGCGCTCTGGCAGATCGAGGTGGTCCCGTGGCCGATCGCGCTGCTGGTGCCGTTGCGCCTCCTCGGTCTGCTGGCGATGGTCCCGGCGCTGCGCAGCCGTGGGGTGCGTACGCTGCCGGTCCACCTTCTCGGCAAGGTGGCCGCCTTCTGCATGCTGGCCTCGTTCCCGTTGCTCTATCTCACCCATGACATCCCCGAGACACGCGACCTCGGCCTGGAGCCGAGCCTGCCGATCCAGCTGGCGCAGGCGTTCGGCTGGGCGTTGGCGCTATGGGGAATTCTGCTGCTGTGGTGGAGCCTGGTCCTCTACGCTCAGGAGGTGCGTCGCCTGATGGCCACCACGCCACCGTTGGAGAAGGGCGGGGCGTCTCGTGCCTGACCAGATCCCCGGCGAGGACTTGCGTGACTACGTCACCAAGCCGCTCCTGGACCGCATCACCGACCAAGCGGTCGACTCCGACTACAAGGCCGCTGCCGCCCGCCGTGACCCCGCGGGCGAGGAGCCGACCCGGCGGCGCCGGCCCGGGCTGTGGGCGATGGTCGTCGTCGGCCTCTTCGCGCTGCTGGCCACGACCGCCGCGGTGCAGACCTCACGCAACGAGGACGTCCGGCAGACCAGCAGGCAGGTCCTCGTCGACCGCATCGAGCAGCGCCAGGACGCGATCGCGGAGCTGCACCAGGAGATCTCCGAGCTGAGCAAGGACGCCCAGGGCCGGGAGGCCACGCTCAACGCGCTCGGGCAGCGGGCGGAGGCGGCGTCTGCCGCTGCGGCCGCGACCGCGGAGAAGACCGGATTCGCACCGGTGACCGGCTCTGGGATCCGGATCACGATCGACAACGCCGCCGACGGCAGCGAGGGCGGCACCGTGCGGGACTACGATCTCGCCGTGATCGTCAACGGGCTGTGGCAGGCGGGTGCGACTGCCGTGGCCGTGGACGGTCAGCGGGTCACTCCACGCAGCGGCGTGATCACCTCCGGAGCCACCCTGCGGATGAACGACGTCTCGCTCTCGCCGCCCTATGAGGTGTCGGCCATCGGCGACACGCGTACTCTTGCCGCACGTTTCGCCGAGACGGTCTCCGGCGCGATGATCCACACGACGACGCAGGACTACGGAATGCCGTACGACGTCGAGAACATCGAGCGGCTCACCCTTCCGGCGGCACCGCCTGGGCTGCTGGAGCTGACCCATCTCGGCACCAAGTCCAAGGACGAGGGTTCCAAGGGCTCAGCGAAGCCCACCGACAAGACCGACGAAGACTCTGAACAGAACAGCGAAGGGGACCGCGAAGAATGATCGCCGTCATCGGCCTAGTGATCGGCATCGTACTGGGGCTGCTCTTCCAGCCCGAGGTGCCAGTCGGCCTGGCGCCTTACCTGCCGATCGCCGTCGTCGCCGCTCTGGACGCCGTCTTCGGTGCGCTGCGCGCGTTCATGGACGGCATCTTCGACGACAAGGTCTTCGTCGTCTCGTTCATCAGCAACGTCGTCATCGCCGCCGGCATCGTCTACCTCGGTGACCGCCTCGGCGTCGGCGGCCAGCTGTCGACGGGCGTCATCGTCGTCCTCGGCATCCGTATCTTCACCAACGTCGCGGCCATCCGGAGGCACATCTTCCATGCCTGACCGGAAGAGGAGGCCGGCGAAGCGGACCACGGCCAAGCGGACTCCTGCGAAGAAGGCGGCGGCCAAGAAGCCCGCGGTTCCCGTCGAGGAGACCGTCACCGAGGACGTCGCCACGCCCGAGGAGGAAAGTACGCCGGACGAGCAGGCTCCGGCCGATGAGTCGGGCGAGGCGACTGACGCCGTCGAGTCAGTAGAACCGTCCGACGCCCCGTCCGACGACCCGGACGAGGCCCCCGACGAGGCCGAGGGCGAGTCGGATGCATCGCAGGAGCCGGGCGAGCCCGAAGCGGCGGAGGACGGCCCCCAGGAGCCCGCCGACGCGACGGGTGACGAGGCGAATGACGTCGAGGAAGCCGAGGCGCGGGAAGAGCCGGCGCCCGACCCTCGTCCGGGCGAGGCCGAACCAGTCGAACCCGTCGAGACGGCCGAGCCTGCGGCTGAGACGGCGGAGGAGCCGGCCGAGGTCGACGCGCCCGAGGAGAAGGACACGCCGGGCGAGTCCGACGAGGTCGCGGAGGTCGCTGCGCCCATCGACGCAGCCGAGGACGAAGAGCCGGCGATGGAACCAGAGGAGCCCGAGGAGCCCGCTCCGCTGGTCGGCCGCGCGCGGCTCTTCGACGCGCTCACCCACTTCCGGCGCGGCCAGGTGGCCGTGGCGGTCCTGCTCTGCATCCTCGGCTACGCGGCCGTGGTGCAGGTCCAGACGAACACCGAGGACTCGACGTACGCCGGCCTGCGCGAGCAGGAGCTGATCGACATCCTCTCCGGCCTGGCCGGGACGACGCAGAAGGCTCAGGAGCAGATCGAGGAGCTCGAAGCGACGCGCGACGAGCTCGAGGACCAGACCCTGCAGCAGCAGACCGCGCTGCAGCGGGCCGAGGAGCAGGTCGACACGCTCCGCGTGATCGCCGGGACGGTGCCGGTCAGCGGGCCGGGCATCACGATCGAGATCGACCCCGGCGCCGACCCGCTGCGGCTGACCGCGCTCCTCGACCTGATCGAGGAGCTGCGTACGAGCGGTGCCGAGGCGATGGAGATCGAGGGGGCCGACGGCGAGGCGGTGCGACTGGTCGCATCGTCCTCGATCGAGGTCAGCCAGCCCACGCCGGGGCTCAACGTCGGCGGTGAGCTGATCAGCCCGCCGTACCGTCTCCAGGTGATCGGGCCGCCCGACACGCTGGCGGGCGCGATCGACTTCTACCAGGGCCCGCAGGACCAGCTCGAGGAGCAGGGTGCGGAGGTGGATGTCGAGTCGGAGGAGAAGATCGACATCGAGTCGATTCACACCGTGTCCCGCTGAACGATTCGCCAGTGCGGCGCAGTAGGGTTTCGTCAACCGGCTCCGCGGGACGATCAACCGCTGCCAGACCAGTACGCCTGATGAGGAGATGCCCGTGTACCCCGAGGACCTGAAGTACACCAGCGAGCACGAGTGGCTGCGCAACCCCGGCGAGACCGAGGGGTCCGTACGGATCGGGATCACCCACTACGCCCAGGACGCGCTCGGCGACATCGTCTACGTCTCGATGCCTGCGGTCGGCGACACGATCAAGTCCGGCGAGAGCTGCGGCGAGCTGGAGTCGACCAAGTCCGTCAGCGACATCTACGCGCCGATCTCCGGCGAGGTGGTCGCCGTCAACAGCTCCCTCGACGCGACGCCCGAGCTCGTCAACGACGACCCCTATGGCGGTGGCTGGCTCTTCGAGATCACCCCGGCCGATCCTGCTGAGCTGGAGAGCCTCCTCGACGCCGCGGCGTACGAGGCATCACTCGACGCGTAAGTCAACCGAACACCTGGGCCGACCTGATAGGTTTCGGATACCATCCCTCAACGTTCACTTGAGGGTGTGTGCCCGGCCCTCGATGAACCTGGAGCTCAAATGTCCGTGTGCCCCGCTTGCGGCAGCCAGAACCCCGACGAAGCACGGTTCTGCTCGCAGTGTGGCGTAAGCCTGACCGGGACCGATCAGACCTCGACGATCCAGCTCGGGGCTGACGCCGACACCTCCGACCGGGTGCTCAGCCCGATCGAGGCGGCCACCGTCGAGGCCCTGCCGCAGGGCAACGGGATGCTCGTCGTCCAGCGCGGTCCCGGTGCCGGAAGCCGCTTCCTGCTCGACCAGGACACCGTGGTCGCGGGTCGCCACCCGGACAGCGACATCTTCCTCGACGACGTCACCGTCTCCCGTCGCCACGCGGAGTTCGCGCGCACCGGCGACACCTTCGAGGTCTCCGACGTCGGCAGTCTCAACGGCACCTACGTCAACCGCGACCGGATCGAGAAGTTCGTCCTGAAGGACGGCGACGAGGTCCAGGTCGGCAAATTCCGGCTCGTCTTCTACGCCGGGCACGAAGGCGTCTAGTCATGGCCGCCGCCGCGACGCCTGACCCTCAACGGCCGGCTAGCGACTCGGGGGAGCGGCTCAACATCGGGCAGGTCCTGGACCAGCTGCGTCCCGACTTCCCGACGGTCACCATCCCGAAGATCCGGTTCCTCGAGGACAAGGGACTGATCAAGCCGGAGCGCACGCCCGCGGGCTACCGCAAGTTCTCCCGCCGCGACGTGGAGCGGCTGCGTTACGTCCTGCGGATGCAGCGCGACCACTACCTGCCGCTCAAGGTCATCGGCGAGCACCTCGACGCGATCGACCGCGGTCTCGAGCCGCCTGAGATCGAGGCGACTGTCCCGACGGTCCCGACGGTCGCCCTGACGCCCGACGGCGCGCCGGGGCCGGAGTCGTTCCGGCGTACGGACAACATGAGGATCTCGCGACGCGAGCTCCTCAAGATCGCCGAGGTCGACGACGCCCTGCTGACCGAGCTGGAGAAGATGGCGCTGGTGGTCCCGCTGCGCAGCGGTCATTACGACACCGACGCCCTCGTGATCGCGCGCACGGCCAAGGAGCTGGCCGAGTTCGGGATCGAGCCCCGTCATCTGCGCGGCATGAAGGCCGCAGCTGATCGCGAGGTCGGTCTCATCGAGCAGATCGTGGCGCCGCTACGGCGGCCCGGGAACGCCGCAGCGCAGGGCCGGGCCGAGGAGATCGGCAGCGAGATCGCTTCGCTGGCGGTCCGGCTGCACGCCACCTTGGTGAAGTCGGGACTGCGCGACCGCTGACTCGTCGCAGGTTGCCGGTCAACCGGGCTGCTGTCGGGACCCGGAGCCGGGTAGGGTGGATGACATGCGCGAGGTCGATGTGCTCGGAGTCCGAGTGGAGATGCCCTCCAACCAGCCGATCGTGCTGCTGCGCGAGGTGGCCGGTGAGCGATACCTGCCCATCTGGATAGGCGCGGTGGAGGCGACCGCGATCGCCTTCGCCCAACAGGGTGTGGTCCCGCCCCGGCCGCTGACCCACGACCTGCTCAAGGACGTGGTGGAGGCGACCGGCAACGAGCTGACCGAGGTGCAGATCACTTCGGTCACCGACCGCGTCTTCTACGCCAACCTGGTCTTCGCCTCCGGCGTCGAGGTGAGCGCGCGGCCCTCGGACTCGATCGCGCTGGCGCTGCGTACTGGCACCAAGATCGTCGTCTCCGACGAGGTTCTCGACGAGGCGGGACTCGCGGTCCCGGCCGAGCAGGAGGACGAGATCGAGAAGTTCCGCGAGTTCCTCGATGAGATCACGCCTGAGGACTTCGAGTCCCATTGACAGGGAAACCCTCAAGTTGAACCTGAGGGTTAGCCCCGGCGACACGCCGGAGAGGGTTCTTTGACCAGGGCCCTTGCGGCGCTTACCTTGTAGTTGTCTCTGTTGTAACTCCAACGGTGTGGTCCCCCCGCCGCAGCCGTTCATTCCCCGAGTGGAGTTACGCACAACGGAGTAGACGATGGAGGACATCGTGTTCGACCACGAGCAGAAGCCCGGCCACGGCGCCGACGACGTGCAACGCGCGGCGGAGCAGGCTGACGAGCAGGGCCTTCTCTTCACCGACGATGTCTCGCCACTGCCGAGCGACACTGGTTACCGCGGGCCGACGGCCTGCAACGCGGCCGGGATCAGCTACCGCCAGCTCGACTACTGGGCCCGCACCGGGCTCGTCGAGCCGAGCGTGCGCGGGGCGACCGGCTCCGGCACCCAGCGGCTCTACTCCTTCCGGGACATCTTGATCCTCAAGGTCATCAAGCGTCTGCTCGATGCCGGGATCTCGCTGCAGCAGATCCGTGCCGCTGTGCAGCACCTGCGCGAGCGCGGCACCGACGACCTGACCCGGGTCACCCTGATGAGCGACGGTGCGTCGGTCTACGAGTGCACCAGCAACGACGAGGTCATCGACCTGCTCCAGGGCGGCCAGGGTGTCTTCGGCATCGCCATCGGTGGTGTCTGGCGCGAGGTCGAGGGGACTCTCGCCGAGCTGCCCAGCGAGCGTACGTCCGAGGAGGGCGAGCAGGTCGCCTCGATGTCCGACGAGCTCTCGGCTCGCCGCGCCGCACGCAACGCCGGGTAGGCGGACAACACGTAGCACTCGGCCCCTGGACCCCGCCTCTGCGGTGTCTGGGGGCCGAGTCGTTTATGCTGGTGGTGCTGACCATCCCGCACGGGAGAGCTCCACTCGTTGGAGCGCCGAAGGGGCAATTCCTCCCCGGAAACTCTCAGGCACCCACGACTGTGCGGACCAGGCGACTCTGAAGCCGCGCATGTGCGGTGACAGAGGGGGAGGGCTTACGAGTTGTCTTAGATGCCCTCAGGAGCCACTGTGTCCGACACGCCCACCTTGTCCGAGCTCGATGCCGCCTCCCCGTTCGTGGAGCGCCACATCGGGCTCTCCGCCGCTGACGAGGGGATCATGCTCTCGCGGCTCGGGTATGACTCGGTAGCGGAGATGATGGACGCCGCCGTCCCGGCCGGGATCCGGTCGGTCGAGTCGCTCGACCTGCCGCGCGCGCTGACCGAGGCGCAGGTGGCCTCCCTGGCGCGGGACATCGCCGCCTCCAACAAGCCCGGCGAGCCGATGATCGGGCTCGGCTACCACGCCACCGTGACACCGCCGGTGATCCGTCGCAACGTGCTCGAGGACCCGAGCTGGTACACCGCCTACACGCCCTACCAGCCCGAGATCTCCCAGGGTCGCCTCGAGGCGCTCATCAACTTCCAGACCATGGTCGGCGACCTGAGCGGCCTGCCGGTGGCCAACTCCTCGCTCCTGGACGAGGGCACGGCTGCCGCCGAGGCGCTGGCGCTGGTGCACCGGGCCAACCGGAAGGGATCCGGCCCGTTCGTCATCGACGCCGACGCCCTGCCGCAGTCGATCGAGGTCGTCAAGGTGCGCGCCGAGGCGATGGGCCTCGAGGTCGTCGTGGCCGACCTCTCGCAAGGCCTGCCCGAGGGTGACCTGATCGGTGTGCTGGTGCAGTACCCCGGCGCCTCTGGCCGTGTGCCCGACCTCAAGCCCGTCATCGATGCCGCCCACGATCGGGGCGCGCTCGCCGTGGTCGCTGCCGACCTGCTCGCGCTGACCGTCCTTGAGGCGCCCGGCACCCTCGGCGCCGACGTCGTCGTGGGCTCCACCCAGCGCTTCGGCATCCCGCTCTTCTACGGTGGTCCGCACGCCGGCTACATGGCGGTCCACCAGGGGATCGAGCGGCATCTGCCCGGTCGTCTCGTCGGCGTCTCCGTCGACGCGGAGGGGCGTCCTGCCTACCGCCTCGCCCTGCAGACCCGTGAGCAGCACATCCGCCGCGAGAAGGCGACCTCCAACATCTGCACTGCGCAGGTGCTGCTGGCCGTCGGCGCTTCGATGTACGCCGTCTACCACGGTCCCGCCGGGCTGCGGACGATCGCGACCCGCACCCACCGCTACGCCGCCGTGCTGGCCGCCGCGCTCAAGTCGGCCGGGCTCTCGCTGGTCTCGGATACGTTCTTCGACACTCTGGGGGTCACCGTGCCCGGGCGGGCGGCCGATGTCGTCACCGCGGCGCGCCGTTTCGGCGTACATCTTCGTCTCGTCGATGCCGACACCGTCGGCATCTCCACCTCCGAGGCGACCACGCGCTCGACCCTCTCGGCCGTGCTCAACGCCTTCGGCGTCTCGGGCGTCGACCTGGAGGAGATCGACCGCACCTCGGCCAGCGCGCTGCCCGAGGCTCTGCTGCGCACCACCGACTACCTCACCCACGAGGTCTTCAACGCGCACCACAGCGAGACCCAGATGCTGCGCTACCTGCACAAGCTGGCGGGGCGTGACTACGCGCTCGACAAGGGCATGATCCCGCTCGGCTCGTGCACCATGAAGCTCAACGCGACCACCGAGATGGAGCCGATCTCGCTGCCCGGCTTCGCCGACCTGCACCCGTTCGTACCCGCCGAGGACGCTGCCGGTTACGCGCGTCTCGTCGGAGAGCTGGAGGGGTGGCTGGCCGAGGTGACCGGCTACGACGAGGTCTCGATCCAGCCGAACGCCGGCTCGCAGGGTGAGTTCGCCGGCCTGATGGCGATCCGTGGTTACCTGGACGCTCAGGGGCAGGGGCACCGCAAGATCTGCCTGATGCCGTCCTCGGCGCACGGCACCAACGCCGCCTCGGCCGTGATGGCCGGGATGAAGGTCGAGGTCGTGAAGTCGTCCGAGGACGGCACCGTCGACCTCGAGGACCTGCGGGCCAAGCTCGACGCCCACGGCGAGAACGTTGCCGCGATCATGGTGACGTACCCCTCGACCCACGGGGTCTACGAGGAGGGCATCACCGAGGTCTGCTCGCTGGTGCACGAGGCCGGTGGTCAGGTCTACATCGACGGCGCCAACTTCAACGCGCTCCTGGGCTATGCCAAGCCCGGCGAGTTCGGTGGCGACGTCTCTCACCTCAACCTGCACAAGACCTTCTGCATCCCGCACGGCGGCGGCGGCCCGGGCGTCGGTCCGGTCGCGGTCCGTTCCCATCTGGCCCCCTACCTGCCCTCGCACTCGCTGCACCCCGACGCCTCGAAGCGCTCGGGCATCGGGGCGATCTCGGCCGCTCCGTACGGTTCGGCGGGGATCCTGCCGATCTCGTGGGCCTACGTCCGGCTCATGGGCGCCGAGGGCCTGACCCGGGCGACGTCCGCCGCGGTGCTGTCGGCGAACTACGTCGCCTCGCGCCTCAACGAGCACTTCCCGGTGCTCTACCGCGGTGAGACCGGCCTGGTCGCGCACGAGTGCATCCTCGACCTGCGGCCGATGACCAAGGAGACCGGTGTGACCGTCGACGACGTCGCGAAGCGGCTCATCGACTACGGCTTCCACGCACCGACGATGTCCTTCCCGGTCGCCGGCACGCTCATGGTCGAGCCCACCGAGTCCGAGGATCTCGCCGAGCTGGACCGGTTCATCGAGGCGATGATCGCGATCAAGGGTGAGATCGACCGGGTCGCCTCCGGGGAGTGGACCGCCGAGACATCGGTCCTGCGCGGTGCTCCGCACACCTCTCGTGCGCTCGTCGGCGAGTGGGACCGCCCCTACTCCCGCGAGGAGGCCGTCTTCCCGCGCGGCATCGACCCGGACAAGTACTGGCCGCCCGTCGCCCGTATCGACAACACCTACGGCGACCGCAACCTGATCTGCTCCTGCCCGCCGGTCGAGTCCTTCGCCGAGTAGTCACTCCCGTCGGCCGAGTTGGCACATGAGTGCCAACTCGGCCGACGTACGTGACGCCTCGGCAGGTTCTGGCTCAGGTTCTGGCTCAGGTGCCGTGGATCTGGAGCGTCGATCCCTCACGGCCCTTGGCGACCGCCAGCTGGGTGGGGATGCGCTCGCGCATCTCGGTGACGTGGCTGACCACGCCGACGATCCGGCCGCCCTCGCGAAGGGTGTCCAGGACGTCGAGCACGTCGTCGAGAGTGTCGGCGTCCAGGGAGCCGAAGCCCTCGTCGACGAAGAGGGTGTCGAGCATCTGGCCGCCGGCCTCGTTCATGATCACGTCGGCCAGGCCGAGCGCGAGCGCGAGGGAGACCACGAAGGTCTCGCCGCCCGAGAGGGTGGCGGGGTCTCTCGACTCGCCGGACCAGTCGTCACGGACCATGAGCGCGAGGCCGCCGCGGCGGTCGCCGGCGCCCTTGGCCGCTGAGTGCTCCAGGGCATAGCGCTGGTCGCTCATCTTCGCCAGGCGTTCGTTCGCGGCGGCGACGACCTGAGTGAGCCGATAGGCGACGACGTAGGCCGACAGACTCATCTGGAGCTGGTTGTCGCTGCTCTTGCCCTCGGCGAAGGAGGCGATCCGGGCCGCGATCTCGAGATCGTCGCGAACGGGTGCCCAGACCGAGAGCGCATGGGTCAGGTCGCGCTGCAACGAGTCGAGACGTGCGGCCCGGGTGGCGGCGGTGTCGGCGGCCGAGCGGGCCGCGTCGGCGGCGGCTGCGGCCTGGCGGTGGGTGAGGGAGAGAGCAGACAGGTCGGGCTCGTCGGTGGCCAGGATCTCGGCGGCGCCGGGGGAGTCCAAGGTCGCGCGGGCGGCAGCCAGGCTGTCTGCGTACGTCTTGATCTGGCTGTTCAGGCCGGCGACCTGCTCCGCGGGGAGGGCGGCGGCCAGCGCACTCTGCGGCGTGTCGAAGCCGGCGCGGGCCGCGGTGGCCGTCAAGGTGCGCTCGGCCGCGCCCAGCGCCTCGGCGGTACGCGCGGCCGCCTCGAGGCGCTCGAGTGCGGTCGCCGCCGCGCGGTGGTCGCGGTCGAGCGCGACGAGCACGGCGTCGAGATCGGGATGTCCGTCACGGACATCGCGCAGCTGCTCCTCGAGGCGTTCGCGCTCTTCGGTGAGGTGACGCAGCGTGGTCTCCAGCTCGGCAGCACGGGTCTCGAGCTCGGTGCGGAGTGCGACCGAGCGCTCCCGGGTCTGCTCCGCGGCAGCGAGCTCGGCGCGCAGGCTGGGCTCCCGGGCAGCCGTACGCTCCAGGTCGGCGAGGCGCTCGGTCATGGACTCAGTCGGCTCGTCGGTCTCCCCGGCGGCTTCCTGGGCGAGCTGGAGACGGGTCGTCAGGTCACGCACGTGCTGGTCGCGGGCGTGCTCCTCGGCGCTGGCGTTGTCGTAGGCAGTCTGGGCGGTCTTCTCAGCCACGGCGTCGGGCGCACCGTCGGCGGGGGAGGCCTTGTGAGGATGCTCGTGGGACCCGCACACCGGGCAGTCTGCGCCGACCGCGAGGGCGCCGGCGAGCTCGGCGGCGATGCCGTCGAGCCGGGCCTGGCGTACGTCGAGATAGTGGGTGCGCGCCTCCATGGCGGCCGTCCGGGCCGACTCGTGCCTGAGGCCGGCTTCCGTGAGCTCCCGGGTCAGCCGGCTGACCTCGGTCACCGCCGCGACCCGAGCTCGCAGCACCGGGATCGCCGCGGCTGCCTCGGTGGCGGCCACGAGGTCTGCCGCCAGCGCCTCGGCCTGCTGTGGGAGCTCCTCGGCGAGCCGGGCCTGTTCGTGTGTCTGGGTGAGCACGCGGTCGCGCTGCGCACCGGTGGTCGCGAGCTCGCGCACGACCTCGCTGAGCCGTCGCTGGACCGGCACCAGAGCACGGGCCTGGGCCAGACGGGCGGAGACCCGGTCGACGGCTGCCTTGGCATCGCTGAGGGTGAGGTCGTTCGGAGCCAGGGCTGACGCCTTCTCGTGCTCGCGCCGTGCCTGGTCGGCGAGCTCGCTGACCCCGGCCACGGCCTCGGCCCGCTGGGCGGCCTCGACGCGGCGTACGCGTTCGGCCTGCTCCTCGGCCGCATCAACCAGTCGGCTCTCGGCGGCGGCAGCCGCGCGGAGGCCTCGCTGCTTCTCGGCCATCGCCCGGGCTTCGTCGAGCGCGGCGAGGGTCTCCGACTCCGCGGCGAGGGCCTCCATCGCGGCGCCGGAGGTGACCGCCTGCGCCTCGATGGCCTCCTCGGTCAGCGTGCGGGCCCAGGTGGCGATGGCGCCGTCTCCGGCGGGGAGGCCGAGGTCGTGGACGTCCCAGTCGTCGGGGAGTGTGACGGCCGCGGTCTCGCTGATCCGGCTGACCACCTCGGCGACGCCGGCGTTGAGCCCCTCCGAGCGCCGCCGAAGCTCCACGCGGCGCTCCCGGAGCCAGCGCTCGACATCGGCGAAGCGCTCGGTGCGGAAGAGCCGCTCCAGCAGCCGCTTGCGCTCCTCGGCGCTGGAGCGGAGGAAGGCCTGGAAACGCCCCTGGGGGAGCATCGCGACCTGCACGAACTGGGTCAGGGTCATCCCGAGCAGATCCGAGACCAGGTGACCGGCCTCGTCGAGGCGGGTGGTGAGGGTGCGCCACTCCTCGCCGACCTGCTCCATGAGCACGACGGAGGCCTGCTGGGTCGTGGTGCCGGCGCCACGCCGCTTGGGCCGCTCCCACGACGGGGAGCGGGTGATCCGGAAGCGTCGCTGTGCAAGCGTCGCCTCCAGGACGACCCGCGTCGCGACCTCGGCCGGGGCCCGGTCGCTGCGCAGCCGCTTCGCGACCGAACGGTCACCGGGGACGTCGCCGTAGAGCGCGAAGCAGACCGCGTCCAGGACGCTTGTCTTCCCGGCTCCGGTGGCGCCGGAGAGCAGGAAGAGCCCTGCCTCGGAGAGCTGGTCGAAGTCGACGCTCACCGTGCCCGTGAACGGGCCGAACGCGGACACCTCCAGATGGTGAAGGCGCATCAGAAGAGCACCTCGAGCCACTCTTCTTCCTCGGTCTCGCCGGCGCGCGAGTTGAGCGTGTCCACCTCGGGGTCCTCGCAGCAGGCGTCCACAGCGGTCTGCAGCAGCGCGAGCTCGGCCTTGGCGGCAGGCTCGCCACGCAGCTCGGCGACGAACTCGGTGACCAGGTCGATGTCCCGCCGCGGCCGGGACGGGTCGGGCTGGGAGAGGGCACCCAGGACCGGCGCGGTCGACTCGAACCCCAGCACGAGGGTGTGCGGGAACCGCCGCCGCAGCCGCTCCATGGCCTGCGCCGGGCGGATCCGGTCGGTCAATGTGATCTGCAACCACGACTGCTCGTGGACCTCGTGGCGGGGGTCGCTCAGGAGCTCCTCGAGCGTGCCTCGCAACCGGGCCAGCTTGCGCGGGACCGGCGTCTCCACGAACTCGCTGGCGACGAAACCGGACTCGTCGAGATCGATGAGCCAGGATCCCTTGAGATGGTTGGCCTCGGAGAAGGAGTACGCCAGCGGGGAGCCGCTGTAGCGCACCGTGTCGGTGATCGTGTGGCGGCCGTGAAGGTGACCGAGAGCAGCGTAGGAGATGTCCTCGAAGAGGCTGGCCGGCACCATCGACACGCCGCCGACGGAGATGTCACGCTCGGAGTCCGACGGCTCCGCACCGGTGACGAAGGCGTGCGCCATCACCACGCTGCGGCCGCCCCGGCCGTCGAGATCGCCACGTACTCGCCGCATCGCCTCGCCGAGCGCAGCCTGATGCGAGCGCGACTCCAGCCCCCAGGACGCCCTGGCGGCGTCGGGATCGAGATAGGGGAGCCCGTAGAAGGCGACCTCGCCGTGCTCGTCGGGGAGCATCACCGGGCGGCCGACACCGGCCAGGTCGGTGCGGATGAAGATGCCGGCAGCGTCGATCAGCTCGGAGCCGAACCCCAGCCGCTGGGCCGAGTCGTGGTTGCCGCTGGTGATGACGACCTTCGCCCGCGAGGCCGCGAGCCGGGAGAGCGCCTCCGAGGCCAGCCGAACGGCGTCGACCTGCGGAAGCGCACGGTCGTAGACATCTCCGGACACGCACACCACGTCGACCGATCCCTGCTCCACCACGGAGAGGAGATGGTCGACGTACGCCGCCTGGTGCCCGAGCATGCCCTCCCGGTGGAAGGACCGACCCAGGTGCCAGTCGGAGGTGTGCAGGATCCGCATGTACGAAAACTATCGGTGAGCACGGACAGTCTTGCCGCCGACTCACCGCCGGAGCCTCCGCTACACGGGGTAGGTGATCTTGATGGCCAGCTGCCGCTGCAGATTGTCGGCCGCATCGGAGACCCGGCGGCGTACGCCCGGGTCGAGATCCAGCTCGATGACCGCCCGCGCGGCAGCGAGCGTCTCCTCGGACACCGAGCCGCTCGGGAAGAACGCCTCGGCGGCCTCGGCGAGGCTCCAGCCCGACCGCTTCTCGGCGGTGGCGGGAAGCTCGGCGAAGTAGCGCTCGACATAGCCCGCGGTGAGCTCGGCCGGACCGCTCCAGAACGCCCGTCCGGCGGCCAGGATGTCGTAGTTGGGCAGATCGGTCTCGCCGGTGAACACGGACCAGCCGTAGGCCTTCGCCTCCGCGTCGGGGATGCTGACCTGGGCGGCGGTGTGGTGGATGCGCGCGTCGTTGGCCGGCTCGGCGTCGTAGGCGGCCTGCAGCTCTTCACGGGTCGTCGAGCCGATCTCGGCGAGCTTGGTGAGGATACGCCAGCGCAGATCGAGATCGGTCTCGATGCCCGCCGGGGGAGTGGCCAGCCATTCCCGCAGCAGCGCCTCGGAGCGGGCCGAGCGGATCGCCGCACGGTAAGCGGACAGCTGCAGCTCGGAACCGGGAGCGACCTCGGCGAGCTTGCGCAGCGCCGCGTCGTGGAGCCGCTCCCGGGCACCCGCGGGCGCCAGCGGCACCACGGAGCCGAACAGCCACGGCATCGTACGCCTCGGGGTGTCCTCGACGTCCTCGATCGGCAGCGACGCCTCGGCGATGTCGATGACGTCGGCCGAGTCGACCGCGGCGTTGAACCAGGCGCTGCGCAGGTTGTTCCACACGCCGGCGCGCAGGCCGTCGTCGGTGATCTCAGGGAGGGCCGCCTTGAGCGCCTGGACCGTCTCCCAGTCGGGGATCGCGGAGGCCCAGGTGTCGTCGTAGGGGTCGAGGACGACCGCGTTGGCGGCCACCTTCAGCGGCGTCTGGTCGCCGGTCACCGTGATCTCCTCGGTGGTCCACCGGGTGCCGTTGAGGATCGCCGCACGGAAGGTGTGGGCGCGGTCGGCGGGGTGCAACGACGGGGCGGTGCGGTTGACGACCATCTTGGCCGGATCCCACGAGAGGGTGTCCGGGCCGGCGGTCAACAGCCACTGGGAGGTGAAGGTGTCGAGATCGAAATCGATCCCCGCCTCGGCCGCGGCGGAGGCCCAGGAGCCGAACAGGTCGTGCATCGTCGCGTTGCCGAACCGGTGCTTGGTGAAGTGGTCGATCGCGCCCGCGAAGAAGACGTCGTCACCCAGGGAGGCGGCGAGCTGGCGCAGGATCGCGGAGCCCTTGGAATAGGAGATCCCGTCGAAGTTCTGCAGCGCCGAGACGGCGTCCTCGGCACCGTTGCCGGCGACCGAGTGCGTCGAGCCGCGCTGGTCGGCAGTCAGCCCCCACTGGCGGCGGGAGTAGGACATGTCGGCCCAGGCGTCGGCGTACTCGGTCACCTCGGCGGTCACCCGGTTGCCCATGTATTCGGCGAACGACTCGTTGAGCCACAGGTCGTCCCACCACTGCGGCGTGACCAGGTCGCCGAACCACTGGTGGGCCATCTCGTGGGCGACGGTGGTGGCGCGCTGGATCCGCATGCCGCGGGTCACGCGCGAGGTGAAGACGAGCGGGTCCCGGAAGGTCACACAGCCCGGGTTCTCCATCGCGCCCGCGTTGAACTCCGGCACGAACGCCTGGTGGTAGTTGCCGAACGGGTAGCGGATGCCGAAGAGCCGGTGGAACTCGTCGAAGCACTGCTTGGTGAGCGTGAAGAGCTCCTCGGCGTCCTTGTCGAGGTCGGCGGCGATGCTCTGCCGCGAGCTCAGCGACAGCGGGATCCCGTCGTGCTCGTCGTGGATCATGTGCCAGGGGCCGGCGACGAGCGTGACGAAGTACGTCGAGAGCGGCTGGCTCCGCTCGAACTCCCACACGCCGGGCTCGGTCTGGAGTCCCGGCGCGTTGCCGATCACCGTCCAGTCCTGCGGCGCGGTCACGTGGAAGGTGTAGGGCGCCTTCAGGTCGGGCTGGTCGAAGCAGGCGAAGATCGTCGGCGCGGCGTCCATGAAGCACATCCCGTAGACGTACGCTCGGCCGTCGGCCGGGTCGACGCTGCGGTGGAGCCCCTCGCCGTCGTTGCGGAACGGCATCGTCGCCTCGACCACGAGCTTATTCGGGCCCTCCTGAGTGGTGATCGGGAGACGGCCCTGGGCCAGCATGACCGGGTCGATCGGGTTGCCGTTGAGGCTGATGTTCTCGACGGAGACCGGCTTCAGATCAAGGAACGTCGGCCCACCTCGCGAGGTGAATCGGATCGTCGTCACGGAGCCGAAGGTCGTCTCGCTGGAGGCCAGGTCGAGACGTACGTCGTAGTCCTCGATCTTCAGCAGACTGGCTCGGGCGGCGGCCTCGTCTCGGCGCAGGGGCAGGCTCTGGGTGCTCACGTCGCACAGGCTAACGGCCAGATGGCACTCTTTCCCCATGACTGACCCCACGACCGGCTCTGCCGCAGACCTGCGCTCGGTTTCTCTGGAGAAGATCGGCGAGCACCGCTTCCGCGCGACCAACGCCCGCGGAGGCTCCTTGGTGCTCGGCCACGGCGAGGATCCCGACTTCACGCCCGTCGAGATGCTCCTCGCGGCCCTGGCCGGGTGCAGTGCTCTCGACGTCGACTTCATCACCGGCAAGCGATCGCCGATGGAGACCTTCGAGGCCCTCGCCGCGGCGACCAAGATCCGCGACGAAGAGGGCAATCGCCTGGTCGACATCTCGGTCACCTTCGACATCACTTTCCCCGAGGGCGAGGGCGGCGACGCTGCCCGCAAGGTCCTCCCGGACGCGATCAAGAAGTCCGAGACCCGGCTCTGCACCGTCGGCCGCACGGTCTCCGTCGGCACCCCGGTCAGCTACGCCGAGGGTGATCTCTAACTGCCGAGACGTCAACTAGGTCGGTCGAGACGTCACTCCGGTCGGCCGAGATGGCACGCGCGTGCCATCTCGACCGACGCGCGTGACGCTTCGGCCGACGTACGTGACGTCTCGGCACCTCAGGGGAGCAGGAGGGCGGAGTCGCCGAACTCGTGCCACAGATAGCGCGCGGCGACTGCGGCGTCGTAGGCGGCCTGGGTGAGCTCCGGGCCGGCGACGGCCTCGACGAGCAGCAGGTGGCTGGCCTGCGGGTCGTGCCATCCGGTGATCAGCCCGTTGACGACGTACGGCGGGTGGGCGGGCGTGATGACCCGGTCGGTCCAGCCGCTCGCCGGCCGGACCGCTCCGGTCGCCGGGACGACTGCCGACTCAAGGGCCCTGGTCACAGTGGTGCCGGCCGCGACGATGCGGCCGCCGGCGTACCTTGTCTGCTCGACCAGCCGGGCCGTGGTCGCGGAGACCTCGAACCACTCCGCGCCGGGCGCTTCACCTGCCTCCTGGGAGGAGACCCCGGTGTGCAGGGTGATGGGCGCGATCTGGATACCGCGCGTGACCAGCTCCGTGACCAGTGGATGGGTGAACGGACGGGCGGCCGAGGGCATCTCGGCGCTCCCGGGGCGATGCCCGAAGACCGTCTGGTAGGCGTCGATCGGGTAGCGCCGGTCGAGATAGCCGTACGCGATCGGGCGGCCCGACCGCTCGAGCTCGGTGGCCACGTCGCCGATGACATCGGCGCGCCACAGCCGGTTGCCTTCACCGGTGGGGGAGGAGGGGCGTCCGTCGGGGTAGGGCTCGCCCAGAGTGACCCGGAGTCCGGCCGTCACGACCACGTCGCCCGCGGTCGCGTCCAGCACGGACCGTGCGGCATCCGGCGCGGAGCGGATCTCCACCACCCAGCCCGGGTCGAGACGCTGGGCGAGGTGGAGGACGACCCGGCCGCGTCCGATGAGGTCGGCGTCGAGCTGCCGTGCCTCCGTCACGGAGTCGTTGACCACGACCAGGTCGCCGGGGGAGAGGTGCTCGGCGAGGTTGCGGAACCGCGAGTGTCGTACGCCGCTGGGTGATGCCACGAGCAGGCGCACGCCGTCGCGCTCGAGGCCGCGCCATTCCGCGGGCGCGGGGGCGGTGGTGTCGTCGGGGACGGGGAAGCTGGTGGTCGGTCGTTCGGCGAGCATCGTCATCGGGTTGCTCCTGCGGTTGCGAGATCGGCGGCGCGGTAGCGCCCGGACGGCTCGTCGCCGGTGAGCAGCGCGAGCAGGTGCGGAACGACTGATTCCGGCAGTGGTCGGTCGGAGATGTCCTCACCGGGGAAGGCGGCCTGGTGCATGGAGGTGCGCATGTCGCCGGGGTCGACGGCGTACGCGCGGACGCCGTTCTCCTCGCCGAGGGTGAGGATCAGGTGATCGAGTGCGGCCTTGCTGGCGGCGTACGTTCCCCAGGTCGGGTAGTGCTCGACCGCCGCGTCGCTGGAGATGCCCACCAGGGTCCCGCGCGAGGCGATCAAGTAGGGGAGGAGCCGCTGGGTGAGTGAGAGCGGAGCGAGCAGGTTCGTCTCGAGCACGCTCGAGAAGAGGCTCTCGGGAACCTCGGCCAGGGGAAGCATCGGGCCGAGCTCGCTGGCGTTGTGCACGAGCAGGTCGAGGCGCCCGTGGCGGGCGACCGCGGCGGCGATGGCGTCCTGATGGTCGAGATCGCGCACGTCGCCGCCCAGCATCGTCACCCGAGAGCTGTCTGGCAGCGCGGCATGGAGACGGTCGGCGTTGCGGGCATTGGTGACGACGCTCCAGCCCCGGTCGATGAGGGCCGTGGTGAGAGCGTGCCCCAGCCCGGCGGATCCGCCGGTGATGACGGCTACTTCGTTGTCTGATCGGTTCATGCCGTCTAGCATTCAACCTAAAGTGAACTTGAGATCAAGGGTTGCGACAGAAAAGAGTGAGATGAACACCCACGACCTGCTCACGATGGGCGATGTGACCCGGCGCAGCGGCTACGCGGCCTCCGCGGTGCGCTACTACGAGAGCCAGGGTCTGATCCGGGCCGAGCGGTCGGCCGGGGGGCAGCGTACGTTCGAGCGCAGCGTCCTGCGCCGGCTCGCCTTCATCCGGGCGGCCGCCAACGTCGGGCTCTCGCTGGACGAGATCAAGGCCGAGCTCGACTGTCTGCCTGATGACCGGACACCCACCAAGGCCGACTGGGCTCGGATGTCGAAGCACTGGCGCCGTCGCCTCGAGGAGCAGATCCATGCTCTCGAGCGTCTCCGCGACAACCTCGACTCCTGCATCGGCTGCGGCTGCCTCTCCCTGCAGCGCTGCCGCATCTCCAACCCCGACGACGCCGCTGCCGCGCAGAGCTCCGGCGCCGCGTACCTCCCCAAGGTCCTCCGCCGCGACCCGCCCCGCCGCCGCCCCTGACAGGCCGAGGCGTCACTCCCGTCGCTCGAGACGTCACTTGGGTCGGTCGAGTGGTCAGGTCCGTGCCATCTCGGCCGACCGGAGTGACGCCTCGGCAGGTGGGGTTCAGCCGACGGTGATGGTCTCGAACTCGACAGCCTTCTTCGGGGCGCCGGTGCCGTCGGGGCCGGCCTCGGCAACACCAGCCTCGCCGACCTCCTGGAGGGTCTTGACGGCCGCCTCGTCGAGGGTGCCGAAGACGGTGTAGGCGGGCGGGAGCTGGGTGTCGCCAAAGACCATGAAGAACTGGCTGCCGCCGGTGTCGGGCTGGCCGGTGTTGGCCATCGCGAGGGTGCCGGCGGGGAAGGTGTCGCTCTCCTTGAACTCGTCGGGGATCGTGTAGCCCGGGCCGCCTGTGCCCTCGCCGGTCGGGTCGCCGCACTGCAGCAGCTCGAAGCCGGGGTTGTTGCCGAGGCGGTGGCAGCTGGTGGCGTCGTAGTAGTCCTGCGAGGCCAGCGAGAGGAACGAGTTGACGGTGCACGGCGCCTTGTCGGCGTCGAGGGTGATCGCGAGGGGACCGACGGAGGTGTTGATGGTGGCGGCGACCTTGCCGGTGTATTGCGCGGTCTTCTCCGGCGCGTCCACCTCCTTCGAGGCGCCCATCGGGTCCTCGGGGTAGTCGCAGCTGGTCGTGCCCGGCTTCACGATCGACTTCCAGTCGCTCGACTCGCTCGACTTCGGGCCGTCGTTGCTCTCCGTGGCCTCGCTGGAACCGCCGTCGTCGGAACCGCAGGCGGAGAGCGTCAGGAGCAGGGCAGCGGCGGCAACGGCCGGGAGCGCACGAGAAGACATGCCCAGATGCTAGGGGAGCGCCCCGAACGGTCCTGCGACGGACCCATTGCGCGGGCATCCGCCGCCAGCATCGGTGCCGCGCACTATCGCACACGATGGTTGCCCACCGCGATACTGCACCAGCCTCACCGCACCCACCCCGCCACGACAGGGGAGGGCTCGGCTAATCTCCAGCCGTGCCTGTGCTCTCCCTGCGCTTCGAGCTCGACGACCTGACCCGGCCCGAGGTGATCGGGATCCTCGAGGATCATCTCGAGGACATGTACGCGGTGACGCCGGCCGAGTCGGTGCACGCGCTCGACCTCGAGGCACTGAAGGTGCCCGAGATCTCGTTCTGGTCCGCCTGGGAAGGATCAGAGCTCGTGGGCTGCGGTGCGCTGAAGGCGCTCGGCGAGGGTGACTACGAGCTCAAGTCGATGCGCACAACGGCCGCCTCCCGCGGCCGCGGCGTCGCCACCGCGATGCTCCGCCATCTCATCGATCAGGCCAGGTCGCAGGGCGGCAGTCGGCTGCTCCTGGAGACCGGGACCGAAGACTTCTACGAGCCCGCGCGCCGCCTCTACGCAGGCAACGGCTTCACCGAACGCCCGCCCTTCGGCAGCTACGTGCTCGATCCCAACTCGGTGTTCTTCGAGCTCTCGCTGTAGCTGTCGACCGGCGCAGCGGCCCGTCGAAACAGCAGGTTGTCGAGAGCGAGCTTCGTGCGGCGTACGACGATCAGGTAGACCGCGATCGCGAGCCAGCCCAGGTCGCGCAGGGTGTCGGCGAGGTAGGCCGGGTCGGCCGAGGCACCGCCACCGCCGAAGCAGCCGCAGTCGATGTTGAGCCCGCGTGCCCAGGCCGAGGTGATCCCGACGATGAACGAGCACAACCCCAGCGCGGTCGCCACCGCCGCCGTCCGGGTGAACAGCCCGAGGATCAGTAGCACCCCAAGCACGACCTCGGCGATCGGCATCGCGATCGCGTACGCAGGTGCGAGCTGCCACGGCAGCAGCTGGTAGCCGCGGACCGCCTGTTCGGTGATCGCCGGCTCGGGGAGCTTGGCGAGCCCGGCGGACAGGAACACGAAGCCGAGGTAGAGGCGGCCGGCGAGCCCGATCCAGCCCAGCAGATCAGCGCGAGTCCTCATGAGAGCACCACCCACGAGGTGCGCAGCACGCCGAAGACGACGAACGCCGCCACGACCGCATATCCGGTCCACAGCAACGCCGCCGGGGAGATCTCGTCCCGGATCTCACGCCGCACGAACCACACCCCGAGCACGAGCACGGCCACGGAGACCATGACCAGGCCGACGACGTACCACACCTCGTTCACCTGGCCAGGGTGCCACAGCCACGGCCCGCAGCCACGGCCAGGACGCCCACCCTCAGCGCATCTTCAGACTCCGAGGCGCCTTCTCAGGAATCCCGCTCAGGAACCCTGCTCACGGCTGCAGCCACCAGGGGCTGGTGTAGGCGATACCCAGATCGTTGCATGGGTGGCCCTCGGGCCCCGGTGTCGCGTTGGGCTGAGTCGGGTCGCTGACCCGCAGCAGCACCCAGTCACCGTCGTCAACAGAGACCGGCACCGTGACCGAGACCGGGTCACCGACGCGGAACGCCACGACGTCGGCGACGACGGGCACCGACGGACCCGGGCGCAGCACCTGCAGATGGAGCTCGCGGCCGACCCAGTCCGCGTCGCGAGCGAGGTCGAGGGCGAACCGCATGTCGCCACCGCGCCCGGCGATCACCGAGCCCATCCGGTGTTCCGTGCCGCCCACCGTCGCCACCGCGTCGACGCGGAGGCCTGAGGTGCGGGTGGCGAAGAACCGTCGCGCGCGCATCGCCTCGAATACGCCACCCCTATCGTGCGACTGCACCCACAACCCGGTCCGCCCCTTGCCCTCCGGATGACCCCAGTCGGTGCCGTGCTCGTCGGTGACGCCGCTGATCCCGGTGCGCCAGCCGGCGTTGAGACACTGGCACAGTGGAGAGCTCCTGCCGTCGGCAAACCCTTCAAACAGATAGTCGTCGCCGCGGTTGAACATCTCCAGCGACACCATCCGCTCCCGCGCCCGCGCGTCGTAGCGGAACTCCTGGAACCGGAACGGCTCGCGCCCGGGATGGTTGAACCCCGCGAGACCGTCGGAGCCGCCATCGATCAGCGGCGTAGAAGGCGAGCGCGCCAGCCAGTCGAAGAACGGTCGCATCGCGCCGATGCGGATGATGTCGGTGAAGTGCTCGGTGCCCCACACGTTGACATGGCCCAACAGCGGCTCCGACCACTCGAACCCGCGGATCGCGGTGAAGGTGCCGTCGGCGTTGGCAGCATCGGCCAGCTCGCGGGTCCGGGCCCAGTCCGAGCGGGTGATGCCACCGAGCTGTTTGTACGCCGGCGGCAGCAGCCCCGCCAGGGCATCGCCGAGGATGCTGTCGGAGACGGTCGCATGGTCGGTAAGGGCCGCTACGTCCAGGCCGGCGCTGCGCATCGAGTCGAAGGCGAGGTCCGGGTCACCGTCGCCGTCCGACATCAAGGTGTGGTTGTGCAGGTCTGCATGGACCAGCGTGGTCCCCGAGGCCAGCCGCGAGGTCCGGCTCGCCCCGATCCCGGGACGCGCGGTCGCCGACGCTGCCGCTCCCGTGAACGACGACGACATCGAGGCCAGCAGGAGCCCGGCTCCCGCGGCTCCCAGGGCGGTACGTCTGGTCAGAGGCCGAGTCATCGCCCGGCGGGTTCCGTGGTCCGGTTCATGTCCGAGGCACATGGCCCCTATTTGACGCAGATCTCGGCGGCCTACGAGAAGCTTTCAGCCCAAACGCCGGTGAAGTCCGCGCTAGGCGACGCGCCCGGTCAGCGGATCACGATCGGTGAGGCAGTAGACCTGCCCGTACGGCGCTCGCATCACCGTCCACCACTCGAGGACGCCGACCGTCTCGGCTCCGAGCGCCTCGTGCCGGCACGTCTCCGAGGCACGGTCGGCGACGGCGAGATCCGGATGGGCCCGGACCTCGCCGTCCTCGTCCTCGAGCTGTTGCAGGAGGATCCGCAGCCCGCCGTGCGGGTCGGGGTCGGCGAGGCGTACGAACTCGGGGGACTTGGTCTGCTCAGGAGTCCGTCCGGTGATCGCCGTCCAGAACCCCACCTCTTGGTCCCAACGGGAACGGGGGATGTCGATGCACACCTGGTCGAGCACCCGCGAGGGCTCCGCGCGCGCGAAGCTCGGCGCTGTGCCCGTGCTCGTCCCGAGCGTGTGGCAGAAGAGCAGACCGCCGGGGGAGCGCATGACCGGCACACCGTCGTAGGTCCACGCTGGCTGCGCGCCGAGGGAGGTCGATCGCTCGACGGCAGACTCGCGGTCGTGTGCGTCGAGGTCGATGTGGACCCGTGGCCCGCTGTCGTGCGCCTGCATCTTCAGCCAGGGGTCACCGGTCTGGGGCACCAGGGTGAGGAACTGTCCGTCCTCGCCGCGAGGCGGCGAGAGGGCCCAGCCGGTCGCGGCCGACCAGAAGCCGTACGCCTCCTCCCAGTGGGAGCGCGGGACATCGAGGAAGAGATGGAACCAGGCAGGTGTGCCAGCGGTGCTCATGAGTTCGACCCTACGCGCGACAAAACGTGGGTCGCGGCAGAACGACGCACGCCGGGGCACGCCGCGGATGCGGCGCGCCCCGGCGTGACCGGGTCGGGATCAACCCTGCTGAGAGATCCCGAACTGTACGTTGCCGGAGTCATCCATCCCGGCGTCGAGGACCTTGTCATCGAGCTCGGCGGCAGCGCCCTGGTCGAGGAAGACCCGCGCGCCCTCCTGCTCGATGACCTGGTCCTGACCCTCGGGAGCGGGGACAAGTGCGGCGCTCAAGGCACCGTCCGGTTCTGCGTTGGCGGCGAGCCGGAGGCCGGCGCCCTGGGACTGCTCGGAGATCGAGCGGACGATGGTGGTGGCGTTCTCGGTCAGCTGAAGCATGTCGAGATCTTCCATGGTTGGGTACGGAGTACCCGCTCCACCATTCCTCACAGATCGGCGTCGTTCAAGCCCGGCATGCCGGGGTCACGCGTCCCAGCCCTCCGGGCGGAGCTTCTTCGGGAGCTTCGAGACGACCGTGGCGTACGACTCGTCGACCGCCTCCAGGAGCTCCTCGTCGGGAATCGCGCCGCCCCATGCGAGGTCGTTCCATCCCGAGCGGCCGATGTAGCCGGTGACAGTCACGTCGTCGGGATAGCGCAGCAGCCACTCGTCGGCGATCTCCCGGGACGGCCCGCATTTCAGCCCCACTTTCGTGTCCCCGAGGAACGCGAAAATCTTGCCGCGCTCGCCCGGCCCGACCTTGATCACCGGGTGCTCGTGATCCCACGGATTGTCCGGCCAGGCACCCGGCTTGGTGAGGCAGTAGGCCTGCAGCGACGTCACGTCCATGGCGACCATGTTGCCACCGCTGGAGACTGCCAGGGCCGCGATTTCGGGCGGTTCAATTACTGCTTGGCAGGCCTAGAATTGATCGCGAGGACAGTCGTTCTTCCTGCGACCGGATCAGCCTATGTCCGCGCCGTAGACCTTGGTGACCGCAATCGTGATGAGCACGCGACGGTCCTTCACCATCACCTCACGGTATTCGTCCCAGTCGGGGTGCTCACCGGCGCCGCGGCGGTAGTAGTCGACGAGCGCGTCGACCTCGGGGCTGTCGAGCGAGGCGCCGGGTCCGGTGAGCGTGACGGTGCCCTCGGCCGTCGCCCAGGACCGGCCGCCGGGCCCGTCGACCTCGATCGCCGCCCGCGGGGCGCGTCGGAGGTTCTTCGTCTTCACCAGCCCCTCGCGGGTCGAAATCAGGATCTCGCTGCGCTCGCGGTCGTAGTACTGCCACACCGGCGAGAGCTGCGGCAGCCCGTCGGCCTTGATCGTGGCCAGGATCCCGTGACGGGTCGTGGCGAGCAGCTCGTGCGGATCGAACGTCATGTGAAGCGCCTCCTCGGTGGTCGTTGTCTCTAGAAGGCGTCGGGACGCGACTTCGTTCCCGGTTCCTAATTCGCAGGTGCATGGAGCGTACGTCGGCTAGGTTGCCGAGGAGCGCCTTCGAAGGAGACCCCATGCGTGCACTGTTCGGCAGACTTCTGGTGGCGGTGGGGCTGATGTCCCTGCTCGTCGCCGCCCCCGCCAACCCCGCGACGGCAGCCGAGGACGACATCCTCGACCGCCTTCTGGCCATCGAGGGCGTCAGCCTCGTCCAGGAGAAGCCGGTCGCGGGCTACCGCTACTTCGTCCTCAACTTCACCCAGGCGGTGGACCACCGCGACCCGGACGGCGACACGTTCCAGCAGCGGTTCACGGTGCTGCACAAGGACACTTCTCGTCCCACCGTGTTCCACACCAGTGGCTACGGCGTCTCCACCAACCCCGGCCGCAGCGAGCCGACCCGGATCGTCGACGGCAACCAGGTCTCGATGGAATACCGGTTCTTCACCCCGTCCCGCCCCGCCCCGGCCGACTGGGACGACCTCGACATCTGGCAGGGCGCCAGCGACCAGCACGCGATCTTCGAGGCTCTCAAGCCGATCTACGGAGCCAAGTGGCTCTCCACCGGTGGCTCCAAGGGCGGCATGACCGCGACCTACTTCGAGCGCTTCTACCCCCGAGACATGGACGGTGTCGTCGCCTACGTCGCACCGAACGACGTGGTCAACCGCGAGGACTCCGCCTACGACGACTTCTTCGCCAGCGTCGGCACCGAGGACTGCCGCGACCGGCTCAACGGTGTCCAGCGCGAGGCCCTCGTCCGCCGCGAGGCGCTGAAGGCGAAGTACGCCGATCTCGCGGCGGCCGAGGGCTACACCTTCGACACCGTGGGCAGCCTGGACTCTGCGTACGAGATGGTGGTGCTCGACTACGTCTGGGCGTTCTGGCAGTACGCCGGCACTGCCCAGTGCTCGACCATCCCCGCCGACGCCGCGACCGCCACCGACCAGGCGATCTGGGACTCGATCGACAACTACTCGGGCTTCAGCTTCTACACCGACCAGGGCCTGAGCCCCTACACGCCCTACTACTTCCAGGCGGGCACCGAGCTGGGCGCGCCGACGATCGGCTTCCCGCACATCGAGGACGACCTGATCCGCTACGGCTACCAGCCGCCGCGCAACTTCGTCCCGCGCGAGATCGACATGCGGTTCGACCCGTCCGCGATGCGTGACATCGACTCCTGGGTGCGCAAGCACGCCGACCAGATGCTCTTCGTCTACGGCGAGGCCGACCCGTGGGGCGCCGAGCGCTTCCGCCCCGGCAAGAAGACCACTGACTCCTACGTCCTCACCGCCCCGGGCATGAACCACGGCGCCAACGTGGCCGGTCTGGTCGCCGACGAGCGTGAGCTCGCCACCGCCCGGATCCTGGAGTGGGCGGGTGTCGCGACTCCCGCGGTCGAGGCGGACGCGGCGAAGGCGAAGCCGCTGGCGTCGTACGACGCGAAGCTCGACAAGCGTGACCTGCGTCAGGAGCGCAGCATGCGGCCGTAGGTGAACAAGTGGCCGATGAGACGTGGCCGAAGTGAAATGGCCCTTGTCTTCGAGCGCGCTCGAAGCCCTAGCGTCTGAAGTATGGATCTTGGACTCCACTACTTCACCTTCACCCACCCCGAGTGGGAGACCACGCTCGCCGACAAGTTGACCGAGACGGCCCGGATCGCGGACGAAGGGGGCGTCGACCTGTTCACCGTCATGGACCACTGGTTCCAGATGGAGCAGGCCGGCGGCCCCTTCGAGCCGATGCTCGAGGGCTACACCACGCTCGGCTACCTGGCCGGGATCACCGACAACGTACGCCTCAGCCTTCTCGTCACCGGAGTGACCTACCGCCACCCGGGGCTGCTCGCCAAGACCGTGACCACGCTCGACCGGCTCTCCGGTGGCCGTGCGCTGCTGGGTATCGGCGCGGCGTGGTACGAGCGTGAGCACCAGGGGCTCGGCGTGCCGTACCCGTCGACCGCCGAGCGGTTCGAGCGCCTGGAGGAGACCCTGGAGATCTGCCGCCAGATGTGGTCGGAGAACGACGGCGCCTACGAGGGCAAGCACTACCAGCTCGCCGAGACGATCTCGCTGCCGCAGCCGGTCAACGGCACGGTCCCGGTCCTGATCGGCGGGGGAGGCGAGAAGAAGACGCTGCGCCTGGTCGCCAAGTACGGACAGGGCACCAACCTCTTCGGCGGCCCCGGCCCCGAGGCGGTCGAGTCCGTCCGGCACAAGCTCGAGGTGCTCCGCGGCCACTGTGACGACCTCGGCACCGACTACGACGCGATCGAGAAGACGATCCTCTTCCAAGGCCCCTCGGTCGAGGACCCGGACGCCTTCTTGAAGTCGATGGAGGAGTACGCCGCCCTGGGCGTCACGCTCGTCGGGCTGATGCCCACTCCCTACGTCGACCCGGTGCCGTGGGCCACCACGCTCGTCGACCTGGTGCCGCGGCTGAAGGAGATCTGACAGGCGCAACCTCCTGGGCCGGCGACGTACACTTGTTCCAACCACGTTGCCAGCCTGACTCGTCGAGTCTTCAGGGCAGCACGAAAGGTGGACGTCATGACGACGTCACCGACAGTCGAACTCGCCCCCCGTGTTCGCGTCGATCTTCGGATCCGCCTGGACAACGGCTTCAGCTCTGGGCCGCTCGACGGTGCCTGGTGGCCGCAATCACGCGACCTTCAGGCCGAGGCCGCCGACCTCATCGACCGCTTTCCGCACCGCGTGGGCCGGATCTCGCGCCTGCTGTTCTCCCGGCCTGACTGGGACCTGGACCCGGGAGCGCCCAGCATCCGCAAGATCCGCGCTGCGCGCGGGATGGTGAAGGTCGGCTCGTTCCCGTCCGACGACACCCACCTCGTAGTGCTGTCGATGGCTACCGGGGAGCGGCTACGCCTGCTGGTCGTGCCTCACGACACCGATCCCGAGCTCGCCGAGCGGATCATGGAGGTGGCGGCCGACGACCGCAACACCAACGGCCCGGCGCAGCTGCTTGGCCTCGACGGTCCCGACCAGAGCAAGATCGGCCAGGAGGTCTGGGACGACGACGGGGGAGCCTCCTGACCTGAGGACGGGTCAACGACGCCCCGCGGGCGCGGACCGGCGCAGCGTCGCAGCGATGACTGCGCGGGTCTCTGCGGGGTCGATGACGTCGTCGATCTCGAGCATCCGGGCGGCGTTGAGAGCACTGGCCGCCTTGCGGTACTCCTCGGTGAGCGCGGTGACCCGCTCCTCGCGCTCGGCCTCGGGCATCTCGGCCAGCTCGGCGGCCATCGAGAGACGTACGGCGCCTTCCAGGCCCATCGGGCCGAGATGTGCGTCGGGCCAGGCGACGGTGAGCAGCGGACGGTGGGTGCTGCCGCCGAGCATCGCCTGCGCGCCGAGACCGTAGCCCCGGCGCAGGATCACCCCGACCAGCGGCGTCGACAGCTGGGCCCCGGCGACGACCATCCGGGAGGCGTGCCGGACCAGGCCGCCGCGTTCGGCCTCGGGACCGACCATGAACCCTGGGGTGTCGACGAGCGAGACCACCGGGAGGTCCCAGCGCTCGCAGAGCGCAAGGAAGTCGGCGGCCTTGACCGATGCGTCGCTGGTGATCGCCCCGGCCAGGTGCGTGGACTGGTTGGCGAGCACGCCGACCGGGATCCCGTCGATCCGGGCCAGTGCGGTGACCAGCTCCGGTGCGTACGCCTCCCGAAGCCAGGTGACCGAGTCGATGTCGGCGAGCACCTCGACGACAGGACGTACGTCGAAGGCTTCGCGGTCGTTGTCGGGGAGGAGCGTCCGCAGATCGGCCTGGTCAGCGGCGTCGCCGCCAACCTCGGGCGGCTCGAGGTAGGACAGGATGGTGCGTACGGCCTCGACGGCCGCTGCCTCGTCATCGACGATCAGATCGATGACGCCGTTGGCAGTCTGGTCCTTGACGGGACCGATCTCCTCCGGCGCGAAGCTGCCGAGCCCGCCACCGGCGATCATCGCCGGGCCGGCCATCCCGAGGTTGGCATCGGGGGTGGCGACGCGGAGATCGGCGGAGCCGGCAAGCACCGCGTTGCCGGCGAAGCAGCGCCCGGACACCACCGCGATGCGCGGCACGACGCCTTCGAGCTCGCCCCACAGCGCGAACGAGCCGACGTCGAGCGCGGAGACCAGCGGGATGTCGGTGTCGCCCGGCCGACCGCCGCCGCCCTCGGTGAAGAAGACCGCCGGCAGCCGCATCCGCCCGATCACCTCGATCAGCCGGTCCGACTTGCGGTGCCCCCGCATCCCCTGCGTGCCGGCCATCACCAGATAGTCGTAGGACAGCACCGCGCACGGCTTCCCGGCCACGGTGGCGGTGCCGCCGACGATTCCGTCGGCAGGTGTCTCGACGACGAGATCGGCCAGGTCACGGCGCCGCTCCTGGGCGGCGGTGATGAACCGTCCGTACTCGACGAACGAGCCCTGATCGACCAGATCGGCGATGTTCTCCCGTGCCGTACGCCGCCCCTTGGCGTGCCACCGAGCGACCTTCTCAGGTCGCGCCACGTCCGTGGTGAGGAAGCGGCGGGCGTACAGCTCGGTCAGTCCCGTGGCGGGCGTGTCGTCGGTCACGGGGCACATGGTGCCACGGGTGCCGGTGGCCGTACGGCGGTTATCCGGTGACGATCGGAAAGGCGTGATCGGGCGCCTCGAGCACCCCCAGGAGGCGCTGCAGCATCCCGAGGTCTCCGGCGTGCTCGATCCCATCGAGGCTCCGCGCGCCGAGCAGACCGGCGAGCTGAGGCCGGGTGAGCGTCACAGTGAGACCCGCGGCCGGGTCCGCGGCGGCGTCGCGCCGGTGGACGAGCACGCCGTTGTGCAGCCGGGCATGCCACCAGCCGCCCTCGGGCGTGCCGTCGTGGTCGAGCAGGTGCCAGTCGATCCGCAGATCGAGGTCCCACGCGCGCGGGCCGTCGACCCGGATCGCCAGCGAGTCCAGCAGCTGCGAGACCGAGAGTGCGGCGAGCAGACCACCGCCGCCACCACGCGGTGGCACCTTCGGGCCGTCGAGGAGCTCTCGGGAGCCGGTGAGGTAGATGTTGCGCCAGGTGGCGTTCTCCGCGCCGTGCCCGAGCCGGGTGTACACCTCGGCCAGCAGCTCTCGCGCCCCGCTCGCGTCGGGGGCGGCGAAGACCACGTGGTTGAGCAGCGTGGCGGCGAAGCGAAGGTCGCCGGTGTCCCCGCTGTCGACGAGCACCGCGGCACGGTCGACTGCGGCGGCGGCGCCACCGAGCAGGCGCACCCAGTGCTCGCCCTCTTCGGTCGGCGGCAGCTCCCACAGGTGTGCCGGGTTGGCGTCGTACCAGCCAAGGTAGCGCTGATAGATGCCCTTCACGTTGTGGCTCAGTGAGCCGTAGTAGCCGCGAGTCGAGGGCTGAGCGTCCAGAGCCGGCGGCAGGACCAGCTCCTCGGCGATCTCCTTGGGTGTCAGGCCGCGGTTGATGAGACGTACGGTCTGGTCGTGCAGGTAGGCGTAGACGTCACGCTGACCGCCAAGGAAGGTCTCGATCCGCTCGGCACCCCAGGTCGGCCAGTGATGGGTGGCGAACGCGACATCGGCACGTGACCCGAACAGGTCGATCGCGTCGGTGAGATAGCGCGCCCACAGCCGGGCATCGCGCACCTCGGCTCCCCGCAGGGTCACGATGTTGTGCAGCGTGTGGACGGCGTTCTCGGCCAGACAGAGCGCCCTGCGGCCGGGGAAGAGGATGTTCATCTCCGCCGGCGCCTCGCTGCCCGGCGTCAGCTGGAACTCCATCTCCACGCCGTCGATGACGCGCGTCTCCCCGGTCCGGGTGATCGAGTCTGTCGGCTCGGCCAGCCCGATGGTCCCGGACGCGAGCCGCGGACCGAGACCGCAACCGACATGTCCGTCCGGCGCGACCGGCAGCAGGCTGCCGTACATGAATCCCGACCGGCGGCCCATCGCCGGGCCGACGTAGACGTTCTCGGAGACCGCGTGCTCCAGGAAACCCTCCGGCGCCAGGATCGGTACGTCGCCGGCAGCCGCCGCGAGCACGGCCGCGATCCCGCCGAAATGGTCGGCGTGCGGATGGGTCAGCACCACACCGGTGACGGGACGACCACCACGGTGCTCCCGATAGAGCCCGAGGGCGGCAGCCGCAGTCTCGGCGGTGGTGAGGGTGTCGATGACGATGATTCCGACATCGCCCTCGACGATCGTGAGGTTGGCGAGGTCGAGGCCGCGGACCTGATAGATGCCGTCGGTCACCTCGAAGAGCCCTTGGAGCGAGGTGAGCCGGCTGTGCTGCCACAGCCCTGGGTGAGCCGTCTCCGGAGTGGGGGAGTCGAGGAAGGCGTCGGCGTCCGCGTCGAAAGCGACCGCGCCGTCGGCCCTGGTCACGACGCCGGGCTTCAGCGCGGCGACGAACCCACGCTGGGCGTCGATCTCCTCTTGATGGCAATCGCTCATCATGCCCCCAGCGACTTCACGAGATCGCGGATGACGCCGTTCCGCTGGATCTCCGAGGAGCCGGTCAGCACCCGGAACATCCGCAGCCGTCGCCAGATCACCTCGATCTCCGCGCCCCGGACCATCCCGGCCTTGCCGTGCATCTGCAGCGCCGCGTCGGCGATCTGGAAGGACCGTTCGGCCACGAACAGCTTGCACATGAACGACTCGATGCGCGGTCGCTTGCCCGCATCCAGGTCTGCCAGGGCGTCGTAGGTCATCGACCGGGCGGCGTAGTAGTCGGTCGCCATGTCGGCGAGCCGATGCTGGATCGCCTGCTTCTCCAGCAGCAGCCCGTCGAAGACGGTGCGGTGAGCGGCGAAGTCGAGTGCCAGCGCGAGCGCGCGCCGGGCCGCGCCGAGCGCGGTCGGGCAGTGCAGCAGCCGGTTCGCGGTGACCCGACCGAGGGCGATCCGCAGCCCCTGTCCGACGTCGCCGAGCAGGTTCTCCTGCGGCACGAAGCAGTCTTCGAGCACGACGTCGCTCTCGATGTTCTGCCCCGACAGTGGCAGGTCGCCGGACAGCACCTGGCAGCCGGGCGAGTCGAGGTCGACGAAGAACGCGGCGTACGACTCCTCCTCTCCGGCCATCCGGGCCACCAGGATCGCGAAGTCGGCGAAGGTGCCGCCGGTGCTGAACACCTTGCGCCCGCTGATCAGGAAGCCGCCCGGCGTGGGAGTGGCGGTGGTCCGCATCCGGCGTACGTCGGAGCCCGCGTCGTCCTCGGTCATCGAGAAGCAGCAGGCGCGCTCGGCGCGGACGACCGGCATCAGATACTTCTCGACCTGGTGCTCGGTCGCGTGCTCGAAGATGGCGCCGACCCGCAGCGGGCCGCCCATGTCGCCGAGCACGCTGGTGGCGAGCTGGCGGCCGGACGCGCCGATCTCCTCCTTGAGGGCAGCGAGCTCGGTGAAGCTCAGGCCCTGCCCGCCGAGCGAGGTGGGCAGGTGGATGCCGTAGAAGCCGAGCTCACGGCTGCGCTGCCACACCGGCTCGAGCATCGACCGGTCCAAGGGCGTCTCCGGGCCCAGACCGAGGCCGCGTTCGTAGTCAGCGAGCTCGCCGTCGAGGTAGTCGCGCAGCCGGGTGACCAGCTGGTCGAGACGCGGGTTGTCGGGATAGGTCGGGGTGAGGGAGAAGGTCATCAGCCGACCTTCCGCTCGGTGCCGGCCCAGTCGCGCTCGCGCAGTGCCCGCCGGTCGACCTTGCCGTTGCGGTTGAGGGGGAGTGCGTCGGCGAACTCGATGATCCGGGGCACCTTCACCCCCGAGAGACGCGTACGGCAGAAGTCGCGCAGCTCTTCCTCGGTCGCGGTGGTGCCGGGGGCGAGGGAGACGTACGCCTTCACCGTCTCGCCCCACTTCTCGCTGGGTACGCCCACGACGCAGGCCTCGCTGACGGCCGTGTGCTCGTAGAGCGCGGCCTCGACCTCGGAGCAGTAGACGTTGTAGCCGCCCGAGATGATCATGTCCTTCTTCCGGTCCACGATGAAGACGAACCCGTCCTCGCGGATCCGGCCCAGGTCACCGGTGTGCACCCAGCCGTCACGGAAGGTCTCGGCAGTCGCCTCGGGATCGTGGAAGTACTCACGTACGCAGTCCGGGCCACGCGCCACGATCTCGCCGATCTCGCCGGCGGGCAGCGGGTTGTGGTCGTCGTCGACGACGATCACCTCGGTGTCGTAGACCGGACGACCGCAGGAGAGCAGCAGCTCCGGGTCGTCCTCGATGCCACGGACGACGTCAGCGGAGCTGAGGAAGGTGATCGCGCTCGTCGTCTCACCCTGCCCATAACCCTGGTTGACGACCGGACCGAACGCCTCGACGGCCTCACGCAGCCGCGCGGGACTGACCGGGGCACCGCCGACGGTGATGCTCTGCAGCGCGGACAGGTCGCGGTCACGCAGCGTGGGGGAGGCCAGCACCAGGTTGAGCATGACCGGCACGACGAAGGTGTGGGTGACCCGCTCGCGCTCGAGCGTGTCGAGGTACGCCTCGACCTCGAACGCCGGGAGCACAACCACAGCCGCGCCCCGGAAGAAGCAGCCGAGGATCACCATGCCGCTGGCGTGGGTGATCGGCCCGGGGGCGAGGTAGACGGCCTCGGCGGAGAGCGAGCCGTAGGGGTTCATGGCGAGCTTGCGCATGTTGGCCAGCCGGTTGCCGACGGTCTGCACCGCCGCCTTCAGCGTGCCGGTCGAGCCGGAGGTGAAGTTGAGGACCGCCGGTGCGTCCTCGTCGACGTCGACGGCGACCGGTTCGGTCGTGCCCTCGGTGAGCAGGACGTCGTAGGCCGTCGTGCCGGGGCTCGTGCCGTTGTCGAGGTCGACGACCAGGCAGTCCAGGTTGTGAGCATCGACGATCTTGCGGACCAGATCGAGGTGGGGCCCGCCGGTGAAGACCACCTTCACCGCGGCGTCGAGCAGCACGTGCTCGACCTCGGCGGCTGCGAGCCGCGCGCTGATCGGGACCCGGAGCGCCCCCGCCTTGCAGATCGCCATCTCCGCGACGACCAGCTCACCTCGGTTCGTGGCCAGGGTGGCGACGGGAGTGCCCGGTGCGCAGCCGCGGGCGATGAGCGCGCTGGCGAGCAGGTTGGTGTCGTCCTCGAGCTGACGGTAGGTCCATCGGTCGGTGCCGGAGACCAGGGCGGTGGCGTCAGGGGTGAAGCTCGCGGTGCGAGTGAGATAGCTACCGAGATTCACGGGTGCCCTCCTGGTGGTCGGGGTCGCTGCTGTGAGCGCGGTCACCGAGATAATAGACAGAGTGTCCAGAAACAGTCCAGCCGTTCGGGAAAGTGCTAGAACAGTGCCCATGACGGTGGTTGAGGACCGGCGCAGCCGGCGAACGCGAGGGGCGCTCCGTGACGCGCTCGTCTCCCTGGTGCTCGAGCGTGGCTATGCGGCGGTGACGGTGGAGGACATCGTTGCTGCGGCCGACGTGGGCAGGGCGACCTTCTATACCCACTTCAAGGACAAGGAGGCGCTCTATGACGACGTGGTCGCCTCGGTGCTGCGCGAGCTCAAGGATCGGTTGGCCGAGGTGCTCGCTCCGGAAGACGCCGGGTTCACCGGGCAGCCGGTGGCCGAGGTCTTCCGGCATGCGTCCGAGCGGCCCGATGCGTACCGGATGATCCTGCGGGGAGAAGGCGACGGTCGTGGCCTACGGGCCTTCGAGGATGCCTGGAGCACTGCCGCCCATGAGATCTTCTCCGCGCGCGTCAACGCGAACGCGGTGCGCCCGCGGGTCGATCTTCAGGTGCTGGCGCGCGCGTGGGTCGGCGAGCAGGTGGCGGTGCTGCTGTGGTGGCTCGACGCTCCGGAGCCTCGGCCGGCGACCGATCAGGTCGTGAAGACCCTCGTCGAGCTCTCGCGGCGCGGACGCTTGTGGGCGACCGGGTTCGACCCGGAGGGTCGCTGATCTGAGGCAGATTTGGACAGGGTGTCTTGTGTGGCGCGGGTCACTGACCTTACAGTCGGACATGACGACCGTTACTAGACGCTCTGTCTAACATCTTGAAGGGCGAACCCCGTGTCCTACCGCACCCTGCTCACCGAGTACCCAGTCGGAGCGCGCCGCCGTGTGCTGCTCGCCGTTGTCGTGCTCGCCTTGTTCATCTCGGCCTTCGAGGGGCAGCTGGCCCCTGTGCTGCCGTTGCTGCTCGACGACCTCGGGATGTCGCTCAAGACGTACGGCCTCATCACGGCCGCATCCCTGATCTTCGGTGCCCTCGCCGGTTATCTTGGCGGCGAGCTCGCCGACCGCGTCGGCCGGGTGAGGATCCTGGTCCCGTTCATGTTCCTCTCCGCCGCCGCCTGTCTGTTTATGGCCACCGCGGACTCCGTGGCCCACTTCGCGCTCGCCCGGATCGTGCTCGCGTTCGTCGAGGGTGTCGCCGTCGCCGGTACGCAGCCCCTGATCCGCGATTTCACCCCGCGGATGGGCCGCGCCCAGGCCTTCGCGTTCTGGAGCTGGGGCTCGGTGGGCGCCAACTTTCTCGCTGCCGCCGTCGCCTCGGCGACCCTCGGCGTCTTCGACAACCAGTGGCGCTCGCAGCTGTTCATCATGGCCGGCGCCGCCCTCGTCGGCGCCGTCGTCGTCGCGCTCACGCTGCGAGATCTCGCTCCCGAGGTCCGCCGTGCCGTCCGCCTCACCGAGCACGAGGCCCACTCCGTCGAGGTCCCACAGGGCCGGAAGGGGCTGCGCCTCCTCGTCACCCACCGCGCCTTCTGGACTCACGTCCTCGCGATGTCGTTCCTCTACGTCCTGCTGGCCACCATGAACGCCTACGCCCAGACCATGCTCGTCCAGCAGTTCGACGTCTCGGTGCGGGTGGCCTCGGCGATGACGATGGTCTTCTGGCTGAGCAACCTCGCACTGAGCCTGGTCTTCGCCCGGTTCTCGGACCGCACCCAGCGACGCAAGACGTTCATGGTCGGTGGCGGTGTCGCCGCGGCGGTCTTCGTCGGCGCGTTCCTTGCGCTCATGGGCCAGGGGAGCGAGGCCTCGTCGAGCGTGGTGATCGTCCTGTTCGTCGGCATCGGCGTGGCGCTCGCGGCAACCTTCGGACCGTGGATGGCGAGCTTCTCGGAGCACGTCGAAGAGGTCCACCCCGACATCCAGGGCCGGGCCTTCGGTCTCAACCATCTCCTCAACCGCACCTTCATCCTGGCCACCGTCCTGTTCGCCCCGCGAGTGGTCGAGGCGACCGGCGGGTGGGAGCGCTGGATGACGATCGTCTGGGTCGCGACGATCCTGTTCGCCGTCACCGCGGCACTCGTCCCCAGCACGACCGGTCGTCGTCCGCGGGTCGACACGAGCGCCGAGGCCGTCACGCAGCCTGCGTCATGACCCGAACCCGTCGGGCGCGGTCGGACGATCAGGATCGACTGGTGAGGTCCAGCCGACCGACGGCTCGGGTTCACCGGGCGTTACGGGACTGTTGGTCCCGTAACGCGGCATTCACCCGACCGACCATTCTCGGAATGCCGGTCTCGTAATTCCTGGTCATCTGGCGCGCATGGGATGGGGGCACATCACCCCGGAAGGAAACCCCCATGCGTGCCCACATCCCCCTCGCCCTGGCCGCAGGAGCCGTCCTCGTGCTCAGCGGCTGCTCGGCCGGGACCTCGTCGTCGGCCTCGACCGGCGACGAGGTCATCCGCTTCGCCACCCTCCCGCTCGGCGACGACCCCAAGGCCACAACCCCCGTCACCGCCATCACCGATCTGCTCGAGGCCGAGACCGGCGAGAAGGTCGAGGTCACCGACGTACCCAGCTACTCCGCGGTGATCGAGGCCATCCGCAACGGTCACCAGGACATCGGCATCATGAGCGGCTTCCCCTCGGCACTCGCGGTCAGCACCGGTGAGGTCGACTCTCTGATCGCGTGGCCGGGGGAGGAGGAGCCGGTCTCCACCTGCCTGGTGCTCGAGGACTCGCCCTTGAAGTCCCTGAACGACATCGACACCGACACGGTCATCGCCTTCGCCGACCCCGCCTCGTCCTCGGGCTACTTCATGCCGACCCACATGCTCCACGAGGCCGGTCTCGAAGCCGACAAGGACTATCAGAAGCTGATGTCAGGCGGCCATGACCGCAGCTTCATCGCCCTGAAGAACGGCCAGGCCGACGTCGCCTGCACCTCCACGATCTTTCCGGCCATGGCGGGTCAGGGCGACCCGCTGTTCCCGTTCGAGAAGGGCGAGACGCGTTCGCTCGGAGAGAGCATCTCGATGCCGATCTCCATCACCGTGCTCGGCAGCAAGGACATGAGCGACGAGAAGCGTAAGGCTCTGCTCGAGGCGATCCCGAAGGTCTTCGCCGCCGAGAACGCCGACCAGCTCGGCGTGTACGCCGAAGGCATCCCCGCCGGGGTCGAGCCGATCATCGAGCCCGGCGAGGAAGAGTTCCAGCCGTTCGTCGACATCGCCAAGATCGCCGACGTCGACATCTCGGAGCTCGAATGAGCACGCTGGTCGAGACCCGCCGCGTAAGCCTGCGCGACCTGCGGGTCCGCTACTCACCCACCGAGCCGTACGTCCTCGACGGAGTCGACCTCGACCTCCTCGCCGGGGAGACCGTGGCACTGCTCGGAGCCTCTGGGTCCGGGAAGTCGACCCTGATGAAGGCGCTGACCGGCTTCGCTCCCATCACCTCGGGCGAGGCTCAGATGGCCGGATATGACCTCACCCGGCTCCGCCCGAAGCAGCTGCGTGAGGTGCGTTCCCAGATCGGTCAGATCTTCCAGCAGTACAACCTGATCGGCCGGCTCTCCGTGCTCACCAACGTGCTCACAGGGACCCTTTACAACGCCGGGCCGGTCAACGTGCTCGGCACCTTCTCCGCCGCCGACCGCCGGCGCGCACTCGAGCTGCTCGACCGGGTCGGCATCGTACACAAGGCCGACGAGCAGGCGCGTACGCTCTCCGGCGGGCAGCAGCAACGGGTCGCAATCGCCCGCGCGCTCATGCAGAGCCCGCGAGTCATCCTGGCCGACGAGCCGGTTGCCTCGCTCGACCCGAGGATGAGCCACACGGTGCTGAGCCTGTTGCAGAGCATCGCAAAGGACGAGGGCATCCCGGTGCTGGTGAGCCTCCACGTGCTCCCGCTCGCCCTGGCGCACTCGGACCGGATCGTCGGCCTTCGGCACGGATCGATCGTGGTGCAGGGCAACACCTCCGACCTGGATGCCGATGCGCTGGCGCCGGTCTACGACGTGCACGGCGACGAGGAGATGTGATGACGCAGCTCCTCGCGCCCAAACCAGTCGACCGGCCGAAGCTCGACGAAGCCTCCCGCCAGCGCCTGGAACGGGCCTTCTCCGTCCCACGCGCCCGCTTCGGTGCTGGACTGGCGATCGCCGTCGTGCTGTTCGTGTGGTCCTCGATGGGCGCCCAGTTCAACTTCCTCGAGCTGGGGGAGGGCGCTTCGAACATGGGGGAGTTCCTGCTTCGGCTCTTCCCGCCGACCTGGGACAAGCTCGGCACCATCGTCGATCTGCTCATCGAGACCCTGCAGATGGCGATCGTCGGCACCGTCCTGGGCGCCGTGCTCTCGCTGCTGTTCGCCTTCGGTGCGGCCTCGAACATCGCCCCGAGATGGGTCTACTACCCGTTCCGCTGGGGGATGAACATCATCCGCTCCCTGCCCGACCTGGTGATCGCACTGATGTTCGTCTCCGCAGTGGGCCTGGGCCCGTTCGCCGGCATCCTGGCCATGACGGTCGGATCGATCGGCTCGATCGGCAAGGTGTTCGCCGAAGCCATGGAATCGGTCGACCGCGGCCCCATCACCGCGATGGAGGCCGTCGGTGCCTCTCGACGCCAGATCATCCAGTACGGCATCCTGCCCAGCGCCGCACCGATGCTGACCAGCTACACACTGCTCCTGTTCGAGGGGAACGTACGCGGCGCCACCATCCTCGGCCTGGTGGGTGCCGGCGGCATCGGTCTGGAGCTCACCACCGCCATGAACATGTACGACTACGGCCACCTCAGCGCCATGGTCATCTGCATCATCGTGCTCGTCACGGTCATCGACCAGGCCAGCGCCATCATCCGAAGGAAGATCACATGACCCTCACCGACAACGGCTTCGAGCTGTCCGCTCCTGTGAACCTGCGCGACCTGGGTGGGATCCCGATCGAAGGCGGAATCCTTCGCGAAGGGTTCGCCATCCGCGCCGACGACCTCGCCCTCGCCGACCAGGCAACAGCCACCGGCCTGGTCGACGGCGGCCTGGCGGCCATCATCGACCTGCGGTCGGCCGGCGAGTTCGCGAACACCGGCCGAGGCCCGCTGGGGCAGCTGCGAGTGGCGTACCACCATCTGCCGTTCATGGACGAGGTCGGCTCCTCGGCGCAGGTGCCCGGCTCCGACGTGCTGGACCAGTCGACCTTCGCGGCGATGTACATCCGGATGTACGAGGCCGCCTCGGCGCGGATCGTCGCCTCGCTCGCCGTCATCGCCACCGCTCCCGGCGCGACGGCCTTCCACTGTGCCGCCGGCCAGGACCGCACGGGTGTCATGGCGGCCTCGCTCCTGCTCGCGCTCGGGGCGGAGGACGACGCGATCGTCGAGGACTACGCTCGTACATCGGCGAACTCGTCGGCGATCATGGCGCGGCTGGCACCGGTGATGAGGCCGATGATGAAGGCGCTCGGCATCGAGCTCGACGAGGCCGCTCGGGCGTCGATGCGCAAGGAGTTCTCGCCCGAGCCCATGAAGGGCCTGCTGCACCACCTCAACACCTCCTACCGCGACCCGCTGGAGCCGCTGCGCCGGGCGGGGCTCAACGATGCGCTCATCGCGATGCTGCGCGAACGGGCCCTCGGGTGAGCGTGGCCGGCCAGGAAGAGCGGGCCCAGCGCAGCGTCGGCCGACCCCGTGAGTCAGGGCACGACGAGCGGATCATGCAGGCTGCTCTCGCCCTGATCGACAACGACCAGCCGGTCACCGTCAACGCCGTCGTGGCCGCGAGCGGGGTCAGCCGGGCGGCGCTCTACCGCCGGTGGCCGAGCGTGACCGACCTGATCGCCGCCGCTCTCGACCACGGCCGGTCGTACGCCTCGATCCCGACCGACGGCGACCTCAAGCAGAACGTCATCGACGCGCTGTTCACCCGCCAACCGGAGACGCGCGGCGCTGCGTACCCGGAGCGCCGCCTGCGCCGCCGCCTCGCGCTGGGGCTCGCGGACCGCGACATCCAGCTCTCGTCGTGGCGGTCCCACGTCGGCAGGCGGCGTACGGCGATGGTCGAGGTCCTGCATGCGGGCATCGAACGCGGCGTGCTGCGGCCGGACACCGACATCGAGGCCGCGATCGACCTGATCAACGGGGTGTTCTACTACCAGATCGTCGTACGTGGCTGCGCGTTCGACGACCCCGAGGCGTTAGCCCGGTGCCGGGAGGCGTTCGAGACGGCCTGGCGGGGGATGACAGTGCGCTGAAGTGTCTACGCGGGGCCGTCAGGGTTGCTCGGAGCCCAGGGCGTCGATGGCGAGCAGTGCGAGCGCGGCCGCCTGGTCTCCGAGGACGCTGTCATCAAAGGCGGCGCCAGGGGAGTGGTTGGGTGCGGCGTCCTCCGTCGGTGCGGCGCCCAGCAGGACCATCGTGGTCGGGATCTGCTGGCTGATGAAGGAGAAGTCCTCGGCTCCCATGGTCGGCCGCGGCACCTCGACCACCCGCGGCCCGAAGCCGTTGCGAAGCGTCTCCATCGCCCGGCGGGTGTTCCCGCCGTCGTTGACGACGCTGGGGTAGCCGGTGTCGAGCGCGACCGTCGCCTCCAGCCCATGGGCGGCCGCGATGCCCTGGACAAGCTGAGGGAGACCCTGCTCGATGCTGGACAGCGTGTTCGGGTCTACGGTGCGTACGGTGCCGGTGAGCTGGACCGACTCGGGGATGATGTTGTCGGCACCGCTCCCCGCCGTCAGGTTGGTCACCGAGATCACGACAGGGTCGAAGGAGTCGAAGCGACGTGCGGAGTAGGTCTGCAGGGCCAGCACCATCTCGGCCGCGACCGGGACGGGGTCGAGCGTCTCGTGAGGGCGCGACCCGTGCCCGCCGCGTCCACGGAGGTCGATCGTCAGATGCGTCGAGCTCGCTGTCACCGTTCCGGGTCGGGTGAGGAAGATCCCGCGAGGTGCATTGCCGACATGGATGGCGTACGCCGCCACCGGCCGGGTGCCTGCTGCTTCGAGCACGCCCTCGTCGATCATCAGCCTTGCGCCGCCGTGGCCCTCCTCGCCCGGCTGGAACATCAGGATGACGGCCCCTGCCAGGTCAGAGCGGTGTTCGGCGAGCAGGTGGGCGGCGCCGACCAATCCAGCGACGTGCAGATCGTGGCCGCAGGCGTGCATCGCGCCGTTGGTGGAACGATAGGGGACCTCGGCGGTCTCGGTGATCGGCAGCGCGTCCATGTCGGCACGGAGCAGCACGGTCGGTCCCGGCAGCCCTCCGCGCAGCACCGCTGTCACCGACGACAGCTCCCGCCCCTGGGTGATCTCCAGGTCCAGGCCGGACAGCGCCTTCAGGATCCTGCGCTGCGTCGCGGGCAGGTGAAGCCCGACCTCAGGCTCTGCGTGGATGCTCCGTCGGAGCTCGACCAGGTCGGGAGCGAGATTCTCGGCAGCTGCGATGATTCGCGACGTGAGTGAGTTTCTGGACATCATGTCCAGAAACTATCAAACGATGGTCCCGGTCGAGCGTTGCGTTGTCACCACCACATCCGCAGCAAGGCAGTCAGAACGACGGCGACCGCGACGCACAGCACCAGCGGCAGGCGTCGCCAGAGCATCACGCCGGCCACTGCCACCCCGACGGTGTGTGCGCCGACCGACCATGTACATCCGTCGGCCAGGACCGCGGTGACGACCAGCGCACTGAGCAGTGCAGGCGCCATCAGCACGACCACTCTGTCGAACCAGCCCGGCAGCACTCGACCCCCGAGCAGCACTGGCCCGACCCCCTTGATGACGGCTGTGAGCACGGCGCACGCGATGATGAGGACCCAGATCTGGCCCGAGGACAGAGTCATGCGGGCCTCCTGGCGAGTCCGACCAGAGCGACCGCGCTCGCGGCGAGGACGGGTACGCCGGGTGGTGCGACCGGCACGAGCGCGAGCGCGAGCAGCCCTCCGCCCACTCCGACCCAGCGGGTGGTGCGATCGCGCATCTCGGCGATGAGCAACGCAAGAAAGAAGGTCGGGTAGATCGCGTCGAGCCCGAGCCGGTCCGGGTCGCCCAGGGCTTCACCGAACACGGCGCCGACCGCGGAGCCGAGCGTCCAGGTCAGGTACTGCGGCGCGGTCGTGCCGAACAGCAACCATCTGTCGAATGTGCCGTCACCGCGGTTGGCAATCGCCCAAGAGGCATCGACGACCGCCTGCCCCTGGGCGGCCCGTTTCATGGGACCCCCTGGAAGCGACGGCGCCAGCGCGATCCCCATCGCCAGAAAGCGCGAGTTCATCAGACCGGACGCAGCGAGCGCAGCGGGCACGCCTCCACCGCCCGCGACCACCGACAGCATCGCGAACTGGGCAGAGCCGGCGAACACGATCACCGACGTGACGATCGCCTGCGCGACACTGAATCCGGCCTGGCGGGCGAGCACTGCGAAGGAGAGGCTCAACACGAAGCCCACCAGCGCGAACGGCACCCCCAACCGCAACCCTGACAGAAATGAAGCGCGGGAATCGCCATCAGGTGCCCTTGTCACCTGGACAGTCTAGGAATGCATGGGTGACCGAGGTCAGGCCCGATCACAGCCCGGCGATTGTGCGCACCGCCATCGGTGCTGTGACATCCAGCTGGGAGCGGAACCGTCGACGGTAGGCCGACGGCGAGACACCCAGGCGTGCGGCGAAGGTGCGGCGGAGGGCCTCGGCACTCGAGAAGCCAGCATCGGATGCCGCCTGCGCGACCGAGCAGCCCGCTTCCAGCCAGCTGCGCGCGAGGTCGAAACGGACGCTGGCGGCGTACTCGGCAGGGCTCATCCCGACCTCGTCCTGGAAGAGGCGCGTGAGGTGGCGGGGGCTGATGTTGACGTGGCGCGCCAGTGAGATGACGCTGTGCCGGTACGCCGGATCCTGGGCGATGAGCTCCGTGATGACGCGCACCGGGCTATCGGGGACCGCGGCGGCGCGCAGGGGAGTGGAGAACTGGGTCTGCTCACCTGAGCGCCGCAGGTAGATGAGGAGCCCCTGTGCGACCCGACGGGCAGCTGCGGCGCCGAGGTCGTCCTCGACCAGGGCCAGCGAAAGGTCGATGCCGGCGGCAACGCCGGCGGACGTCGCGACGTAGCGATCGCGTACGAAGATCCGGTCGGGTTGCACGTCGACGCGAGGGAATCGTCGCGCCAGGTCTTCGGCGAACTTCCAGTGCGTGGTCGCGCCGCGACCGTCCAGCAGGCCGAGCTCGGCAAGCACGAACGCCCCGCTGCAGATCGACACGACACGTGCAGATCGATCGACCAGCGTCGCCGCGGCGGTGAGCAGCTCGTCGGTCACGAAGACCGAGGGCGCCTGCTCGCTGCCCGGGACGATGAGCGTGTCGAGGGGCGGAGCATCGGCTGCGGACGCGCTCACCGCGACGCCGCCGACCGACGTCGTCACCGCGGCGCCCGAGGGCGAGAGCAGGATGACCTCGTACGCCTTCGTCGCCTGGTTGGCCTCCACGAAGACCTCGGCGGGACCGACGTAGTCCAGCGCCTTCACGCCGTCGAACAGGAGGAATCCGATCCGCTTCGTACCAGCCATCAACGCCCTCACTGAGTTATGGATTGAGTATTCCATAACTTCCGAAGAGGTGAGCGGTAGATTCGGGGGATGGCCAGACCTCGGGAGATCTCAGTCACGGCGGTACGTGACGCGGCACTCGACGTTTTTCGCGAGCACGGCTATGAGCGCACCTCCATGCACGACCTCGCCGAGCACACCGGCGCGGGCAACGGCAGCATCTACGCGGCATTCGGGAGCAAGCGTGGCCTCTTCCTCGCGGCCCTCGAGGCATACTGCGGCGCCCGGATCACGCTGACGTCCGAGGCGATGGCGGGGGAGGACGGGGCACGTGAGGCCGTACGCCGCTACCTCCGCAGCATCGCCGACGACTGCACCGCAGACCCGCGGCGGCTCGGCTGCCTCATGGTGCGGTCGCTGGCAGAGCTCGCCGACCGGGACCCCGAGGTGGTCGGCATCTGCCGACGGACCCTCGACGCGATGGAGGAGCGGATCGCGGCCCGCATCGGGACCGGCACCGGAGCAGGCACGCTCGCGCACGAGATCCTGCTCTTCTCGCAGGCGCTGATCCAGGCCGGCGCCACCGCGACGTCACGGCGAGAGCTGCGGGACTCGGCAGACGCGTACGTCGACCGGCTCGCCCTGGCCTGACGCGTCCGATTCTGAGGGATTCACGGCCGCTCCGGCAGGCGACTCGTCGCGGTGTACGCCGCGAGGATGGTGGTGTCCTAGCTGTACCGATCCAACAGGAGCACCATGCCTTTCTTCACCACGTCCGACGGCACCGACATCCACTACTCAGACTGGGGGACCGGTCAGCCGATCGTGTTCAGCCACGGATGGCCCCTGAGCTCGGATGCCTGGTCGCTCGAGCGCAAGACGCTCGCCGACGCCGGCTATCGGGTCATCGCCCATGACCGCCGTGGCCACGGAAAGTCCGCCCAGCCCTGGCAGGGCAACGACATGGACACCTACGCCCGCGACCTCGCGGAGCTCGTCGAGCACCTCGACCTGCGTGACGCGGTGTTCGTTGGGCACTCGACCGGCGGGGGAGAGGTCGTTCGTTGCGCGGCTCAGCACGGGAACGGCCGCGTCGCCAAGGTCGTCACGATCGGCGCTGTGCCGCCGATCATGCTCCAGACCGAGGCATACCCCGAGGGGCTCCCGATCGAGGTCTTCGACGGGATCCGGGCCGGGGTGCTCGCCGACCGCTCGAACTTCTACCGCGAGCTCGCGCCGTCGTTCTTCGGCTTCAATCGCGAGGGTGTCGAGACGTCGCAGGGCGCGATCGACGACTTCTGGCGCCAGGGGATGCTCGCCGGGATCCAGGCGGCGTACGAGTGCGTGGCTGCCTTCTCAGCGACCGACTTCACCGAGGATCTGAAGGCTCTTGATGTGCCGATCTTCATCGCGCACGGTGACGACGACCAGATCGTGCCGATCGGGAACGCAGCACTGAAGTCCATCGAGCTGGTCAAGGACGGCACGCTCAAGGTCTACCCGGGCGCGCCGCACGGCGTGTTCGGCGCGTACCAGCAGGAGCTGATCCAGGACATCCTCGACTTCATCAAGAAGTGACCTGTGGTGCGGCACCGCATCGTGCGGTGCCGCACTCCGAGGGAGGGGTTACTCTGCACTGATTGACATAATGTGCATTATCGGCGCTTTATTCATCATCCGGAAACAGGGCTGGAGCGTTAGTGTTCAGCCGTGAGCGAAGACTTCGACCCGACCGCACACAACCGTGTCGCGTGGGACGAGCTGGTCGACAGCGACAACGAATGGTCTCGGCCCGTCGGGCCCGAGGTCATCGCCCGGGCACGTGAAGGCGACTGGTCCGTGGTGCTGATCGGCCACGAGCCGACGCCGCGCGACTGGTTCCCGTCCGAGCTGGCCGGTGCCCGGGTTCTCTGTCTGGCCTCAGGCGGTGGCCAGCAAGGTCCCGTCCTCGCGGCTGCGGGCGCCGAGGTGACCGTGTTCGACAACTCGCCCAAGCAGCTGGCGCGCGATGAAGAGGTTGCCGCACGCGAGGGTCTGGTGCTGCGTACCGTGCTCGGCGACATGCGCGATCTAGGTGCCTTCGAGGATGCGGCCTTCGACATCGTCCTCAATCCGGTGTCGAACGTGTTCTGCCCGGATCTGGCACCGGTCTGGGCGGAGACGTTTCGCGTGCTGCGTCCTGGCGGTTCGCTCCTGGTCGGGTTCATGAACCCGGACGTCTACATCTTCGACGAGGTGGCGCTCGATCGGCAGGAGCTGGTGGTGCGCCACCGGCTGCCCTTCAGCTCGCTCGATCTCTCCGAGAGCGACCGGACGAGGGCCTACGGGACCGGTCCGATCGAGTACAGCCACTCGCTGACCGCACAGATCGGCGGGCAGCTGGCTGCCGGATTCAACCTCACCCACCTGAGTGAAGCGCCGCACCACGCAGACGTCACCGCGAAGCATCTGCCGGCCTACATTGCAACCCGCGCGGTCAAGCCGTAGTCACTCCGGCGGTTCGTACGCCGCTGCCGTCTCCCGCAGCACCTCGCGCGCCGGCGAGAGCAGCACGGCGTCGCGGGTGTCAGAAGCGGTCGCCTTGACATAGATCCCGGTCGTCTTGAGGTCCTCGTGCCCGAGCAGCCCCTGGACCGCAGGCACCGGTACGCCGGAACGGATCAGACCCTTGGCGGCGCTGTGCCGAAAGGCGTGCGCGGCCTCACCAGGCTGTTTCGGGACGCCGGCGAGGCGGATCCAGGTCTCGACCAGGTGGTTGAGCGCCCCAGGGCGCAGCCGCCTTCCGGAGGTCAGCCGGAAGAGGCCGTCGGCCGGGTCAGGACTGCTGAAGCGGGCTTCGAGCTCGGCCAGATAGGCGTCGACGGCATCGACCGCCTCCGGCGGCAGCGGCAGGTTGCGCTGCTTGTCGCCCTTGCCGATGACACGCACCAGCGTCTCGCCGTCCGGTTCGCGCCGGATCGAACCGACGGTGAGGTCACACAGCTCCGCGGCGCGTACGCCGGTGGTCACCAGCACCGCGAAGATCGCCCGGTCCCGAGCCGGCCAGCGACGCCGGTCGGTGCCTTCACGCGGCGTCGAGGCGACCCGCGCCAGTCGGCGCAGCTCGTCGACGCTCCAGCCGGCAGGTAGCCGGCTCGGCCGTTCCGGCGCCTCGATGCGCAACGTGGGATCCACCAGCAGATGTCCCTCGAGCTGCAGCCAGTGGGTGAAGAGCCGCAGCGTGCCGACCCGACGCTGACAGGTCGCCGCGGCCGAGCTCTCCCGCAGCGACCTGTAGGCGATGCGTACGTTCTGGTCGGTCAGCGCCGCGATCGGCACCAGTGCCAGCACGTCGGCCTCCGGGCCGCCGCCGTTGTCGACGTGCAGCTGACGGGCCCAGGCGGCGATGTCTTGCCGGTACGCGCTGCGCGACTTGTCGTTGAGTCCGCGGCGCGTGAGTGTGGCCCGGTCGGTCAGGAAGTCCTCGACGACATCGCCGAACATCACACCATCGTCAGGTACACTCACATCCCCCGATATTACAGCCTTTTCGAACATTTCTGCGATAGGGGGTACTATCGCGGAATTCGCAGGACGTGGCAGACTCCCGCCGTGGCCGACACCGCTGTAGCTCACCGCACCGAACACGTCAACGGAATCGACCTGCACTGGGTGGAGTCAGGGCCGGCGGACGGCCGGCTCGTGCTCCTGGTCCACGGTTTCCCGGAATCCTGGTACTCGTGGCGCCACCAGATCGCCGCTCTCGCCGCCGCCGGCTACCGGGCCGTCGCGATCGACGTGCGAGGGTATGGCTGCTCCTCGAAACCTCGGTCCATCGAGGACTACCGGATGCTGCGCCATGTCGGCGACAACGTCTCCCTGGTGCGCGCGCTGGGTGCGGAGACAGCCACCATCGTCGGCCACGACTGGGGCGCTCCGATCGCGTGGACGACCGCACAGCTGAGGCCCGACGTCTTCACCGCCGTAGCGGGTCTCTCGGTGCCGTTCAGCCCCTCCGGACGCCGACGGCCGACCGAGGCGATGGCGCAGGCCGGCGGTGACGACGAAGACTTCTACATCTCCTACTTCCAGACCCCCGGTGTCGTCGAGGCCGAGATCCTGCCCGACGTACGCCGCTGGCTGCTCGGCATCTACTACTCGATCTCGGGCGACGGAGTGCTCGCCGCGGGCGGGGACCCACGCGGGGCGCTCGGGCTCGTGCCGCGCGGTGACCGGCTCTCGGACCAGTTCATCTACCCCACCGAGATGCCCGAGTGGATGACCGAGTCCGATCTCGACTTCTACGCACAGGAGTTCGCGGACTGCGACTTCTTCGGCCCGCTCGCGCGCTACCGCAACATCGACCGCGACTGGGAGGATCTCGCGGCCTTCAGCGACGTGCCGATCAGGGTGCCGTCGCTTTTCGTCGCCGGCGAGTACGACGGGCCTGCGATCACCGGCCGCCGCCAGATCGAACGCTTCGACCAGACCCTGCCGGGCCTCACTCGATCGGTGGTACTCCCCCGGTGCGGCCACTGGGTCCAGCAGGAGCGCCCCGAGGAGACCAACCAGCTCCTGCTCGAGTTCCTGGCTAGCTCAGAGCCACGCTGATCGCCAGGGCGACGACGGCGAGCAACGGGATCACGCCCTGCTTGAGAGCCGCGCTGCGCTTGTCGGGCGAGAAGACGAACAGTACTACCGCGGCGGCTGCCATCGAGCCGGCTCCGGCGAAGACCAGGGCCGAGCCGACCGCTGCGGAGCACGCCGGGTGCAGGACGATGCCGACCGCGGTGACGATGGCGAGGAACAGGTTGTAGAAGCCTTGGTTGAAGGCCAGCTCCTTGGTCGCTTCGGCTTCCTCGGCGCCGATCCCGAACACCGCACGCGTCTTCGGGCTCGTCCAGGTCAGCGACTCCATGACGAAGATGTAGACGTGCACCAGGGCAGCCAGCGCGGCGAGCACCAATCCAGCAACGACCATCACAGACCTCTTCCGGGTTGGGGTGCTCGAGCACCGGCTGAGCCTGACAGTAACCGATCCTCAGAACCGCACCGGGAACACCTCGGTGCGTGCGACGGCGGCGTCGCGCTCGGCGCTGAGTGCCGTACGCCGCTCGTCGTTCATGTAGGCGTCCAGCGAGGCCTGGTCCAGGAATCGGAAGAGCTGGACCTCGTCGGGCTGCCCGGGCGCGTCGTCGGCGATCGCCCGGTGCACCACTTCCCCGCCGTGCTCGGAGATCAGCTCCAGAACACGGTCCTCGTAGGCGTGGAGGGCCTCCGCCTCTCCCCCCTGCGCCCACAAGAGACAGCACAGGCGGATCGGACCGTCCGAACGAATTGACATGCCGGCCACGGTATCGGACGACATCGGGCATGGGTGCTGCCGAGATCGGGTACCTGCTCTCCCTATGGAGAGCAGCGTCTTGGACATGGTGGGTGCCACGGTCGTGGTGCTCATCGTGCTGATGGTGCTCGCGGCCACGGCCGGTTTCTTGCTGGCGAGGGTGGAGAGACGGCGCGCGCGTCGGATCCACGACGATCTCGTCGAGATGCGTGACCAGCGCGGCGGCCGGCATCGCCGTTAGCGCCGCCGTTCCCTCGGCTTCCCGGCACAGCTGATGCAGGTGCGCGCCACCGGGCGCGCTTCGAGCCGGCCGTCGCCGATCGGCCGGCCGCAGTCCTCGCAGGTCCCGTACGTCCCGGAGTCCACGCGCTCCAGGGCAAGGTCGATCTCGGCGAGATGCTGTCGAGCCTGACGTACGAGCGCATCGACCTGGGATCGCTCGAAGGCGATCGTCGCGCCCTCGGGGTCGTGCTCGTCGTCGGCGTTGGTGTCGCGCGAGGCTGCGACGACGGCGTCGAAGTCTTCGGTCAGGTCTGCCAGGCGCGCGAGCGTGTGCCGGCGCTCCCCCTCGAGCCGCTCGCGAGCCTGGTCCATGTGCCGACGGTAGCTGGAGCCCGGTGCTTCACGGACGGTCTGGACCGGGGCCGCCCGGATGGCGGAGGTCGTAGGCGGCGGCGACCTTCTTCGGTACGCAGAGTCGCCAGGCATCCACGACGAACTCGCACGCCTCGACCGGGTCGAGCGCGGCCAGGGACGACTCCACCCAGTTGAACCGCAGCTCCGACTCCCTGGGCATGTGGAACTTCTCCGGCGAGCTGGCGACCAGTGCGGCTCGCTCCTCCTTCGGAAACCCGAAACCCATCTCGGTCTCGTCCAGCGAGAAGGCGACGTAGACGATCGAGCCGACCCGGAACTTCAGCCGGCCGCGTACGAAGACCTCGTAGGACCGCTCCAGGCTCGAGCCGAGCCAGCGCACGTCGTCCACGGTTGCCATGTTCGGAGCGTAGGCGCAGACTCCCCCGACGGCACCCGAGTTTCGCGCCCATCGGCCTCGCCGCCGCGACATCATGTCCCCATGGCGGCGAAGGTGGATCTGAAGAAGACGCTCGACAGCTATCGGGCACGTCAGGGTGAGTTCCGGGTGCTCGAGGTGCCGCCACTCCCCTACCTGATGGTCGACGGGCACGGTGATCCCAACACCGCCCAGGAGTACGCCGACGCGCTCGCGACGCTCTATCCGGTGGCCTACAAACTGAAGTTCGCCAGCAAGAACGACGGCCGTGACTACGTGGTGCCGCCGCTGGAGGCGCTGTGGTGGGCCGAGGACATGGAAGCGTTCACCCGGGCGCGGGACAAGTCGCAGTGGGACTGGACGGCGATGATCATGACGCCTGACTGGGTCACCGAACAGATGTTCGACGAAGCGGTCGCGAAGGTCGGCGCCAAGGACCGCCCGGCGAGCCTGTACAAGGTCCGCTGGGAGACGCTCAGCGAAGGCACCTGCGTGCAGACCCTGCACATCGGGCCGTACGACGAGGAGGGCCCGGTCCTCGAAGAGATGCACGAGCGGTTCGTCCCCGAGCATGGCCTCCGAATGACGGGTAAGCACCACGAGATCTACCTCGGCGACCCGCGACGGGTCGAGCCGGCCAGGCTGCGGACGATCCTGCGCCAGCCCGTGCTGCGGACGTGACGGGCCGGCGAGGTTTCGGTGTACAAATGTTGACTCAAACTCTTGTCGGCGTGAGCGGGCTCACATTACTCTTCAGTAACTCGGGACGGAGCAGTCCCGCTCAGGTGAGGAGAGTTCCCCCATGCCTCTGCACGCATCGAGGACAGCACTGGCCACCGCGCTGGCCGTTGCCGCGGTCACCCCGGCCGCACTGACTGCGCTGGCCGCACCGGCGACCGCCGCTGACAACGGCACGGCCGTCGTATCCCGCGGCGTCGAGATCCCGGAGTTCTACAACCCGCCGGCCGAGCTTCCCGCGGCAGACGGTGAGCTCGTACGCACCGAGCCACTCCCCCTCGGAGTCGGACTCTCGATCCCGGGCATCGGCTCGCTACCCGGCACCGCGACCCGGGTCATGTACAAGACGACCGACAACAACGGCGCTCCGGCCGCGGTGACCGGCGCCTACATCGAGCCGTTCGCGGCCTGGACCGGAGCCGGCGACCGGCCGCTCGTCGTCGTCGCGCCCGGCACCATGGGCCAGGGTGACCAGTGCTCGGCCTCGCTCGGTCTGGAGCGTCCGATCCTCTTCAACGGCAAGACCGTCTCGGTGGGCTACGAGGACATCGGGATCTACCGCCTCCTGGCGCGCGGCGTGGCAGTGATGGTCACCGACTACGTCGGCCTGGGCGCCACCGACCGGCTCCACACCTACGTCGACCGGGTCGACGGCGGTCACGCCGTCCTCGACGCCGCGCGGGCTGCCCGCGCGGTCCCAGACGCATCGGTGACCGCCGGGTCGCGGGTCGCGCTCTACGGCTACAGCCAGGGCGGCGGCGCGACCGGGTCGGCCTCCGAGCTCGCCTCGACGTACGCTCCCGAGATCAACCTCGTGGGTGCCTATGTCGGCGCTCCGCCCGCCGACCTGCGGGCGACCGCGGACGGCATCGACGGGTCCGCGCTGGTGGCGGCGCTGGCCTGGACCATCAACGGTCTCGCCCAGTCCAACCCGGAGCTGCGGCCGATCCTGGACGAGAACCTCAACGCGGCCGGCCACGCGGCGCTGGAGGATCTCTCGACGGCGTGCGTCGCGGACGGGATCATCGGCTACCCGTTCCGGCGCAGTACCAGCTGGACCACGACCGGTGAGAGCCTCGACGACATCATCGAGCGCGAGCCAGAGGTGCGGGCGATCATCTCCGAGCAGAAGCTCGGGCACGTGGCCCCGCGGATCCCGGTACGCCTGGCCACCGGCACCCAGGACGACATCGTCCCGCACGAGCAGTCCCGTCAGCTCGCCGTCGACTGGTGCGGGCACGGAGCGAAGGTGACCTACCAGGCGGTCGTCCTGCCCAACCTCGGTGACGGGCTGATCACCAACCACGTCACCCCGCTGCTCGTCGACCAGACCGCCGCGATCAACTGGATCACCGACCGGGTCAAGGGTGTCGCCGCCGGATCCAACTGCGCGTCGATGCCGGTTCAGCCCTGAGCTGTTCGTAGCCGCACGGACAGGCAGGTGACACAGCCTTCGAGCTTCTCGAACTCGGAGATGTCGACCGCCACGACCGTGTAGCCACGCTCCTCGAACATCGCTCTGGTCGACGGCGCCGAGTCGGCCATCAGCAAGGTGCGGTCATCGAGGACGACCACGTGGGAGCCTGGTTCCTCCGGGACGGGAAGGAACCGGGCTCCCCACACGCTCGGGTCGTCCACCAGCGGCTCGTGACCGATGACTGTGCCGTCGGGCAGCGCGGTGACGGCCGACTTGAGATGGAGCACCTTCGTGAGGGGGACGGCGACGACCACGGCGCCCAGCGGTCCGAGCAGCGCCCGGAGCTGCGCGATCCCCTCGGCGTTCGTACGACCGCCCTCGCCCACCCACACGGTGTCGCCGTGCTTGAGCACGTCACCACCGTCGAGCGTTCCGGGCGCCTCGATGTGGGCGATCCGATAGCCCCGAGCGCGGACGGCCTCCTCGGCCGCGGTGATCTCGGGGCGTCGTTCCAGCGCACCCGGCCGGCTGATCACAGCCAGGTCCCCGAAGACGACCATCGTGTCCTCGACGAAGACCGAGTCCGGGCAGTCGTCGGCCGGGTCGACCTCATGGGTCGTCCAGCCGGCGGAGCGCATCGCGGCGACGTACGCCTCCCACTGCTCGTGAGCCAGGTCGATGTCGACCGGGCTGCGCTCGATGTGGGTGACGAGTCCGTCGGCGAGGCGGGGCGAGGGGCGGCGTACGAGAGCGTGCATGGGTGAAGTATCCCTACCCGATCCAGAATCGGAGATCGGTGCCGAGCTGTTCGTCGGGCACCCCGCCGTTCTTCTCGATCACGCGCCGGGAGGCGTCGTTGGAGGGGTCGCAGGTGAGCAGGGCGCGCGAGATGCCACGCTCGCGGGCTTTCTCGAGGCCGAGCTCGAGCATGCGGGTCGCGTGACCCTGGCGCCGCCACGGGGCGACGACGTGGTAGCCGATGTGGCCGCCGTCGACGGTGAGCTCGGGCGTCAGCGCGTGACGCACGACGAGGGTGCCGAGATAGTGCTCCGCGGAGACGTACCAGTAGACCGTCGACATCACCTTCCAGCGCTCCTTGTCGTGGTCCCGGGCAGCGACGAAAGCGTCGAAGTCCGTGCTGGCCGGCCCGAGCCAGTCGGTGTCGGTGCCGAGCAGGAGGCAGTCGGCCTGTTCACCGGTGAGATAGGACGTGCGTACGTCCGTCGTCGGACGGACCAGGCGAGGGGGTTCGCTCAGGGTGATCATCGCCGGTCAGACAACCACACGGCGTGCTGCGAACGCACCAGATTTTGCCGGGGACGGCGGCTAGATTGAGCCCATGAGCGAGCACGCGGGACGCGAGATGTTCGAGCCGGAGTCGTGGGAGGAGCGCTATGCCGGCGAGGAGAAAGTGTGGAGCGGTGACCCGAACCCTCAGCTCGTCGCCGAGGTCTCCGCGCTGACGCCCGGCACGGCGCTGGACGTCGGCTGCGGCGAGGGCGGCGACGTGATCTGGCTCGCGCACCAGGGATGGACGGTCACCGGTGCCGACTTCTCGGCAAACGGGCTTGCCCGGGCGCAGCGGCACGCCGAGGAGTCAGGGGTCGCGGAGCGCACCCCTGGTGGCAGGTCGACGCCCGCACCTTCGATGCCGAAGGACGACAGTTCGACCTGGTCACCTGTCACTTTCTGCACACCCCCGACGGGAGCATGGTCGAGGTCGCCGGGCGCCTGGCCACCGCGGTCGCGCCGGGCGGCCATCTCCTCGTCGTCGGCCACGCCCCCTCGGAGGTCTTCGAACACCACAGCCATCACCACGCGATGTTCCTCGCCGAGGATCTGCTCCCTGGTCTTCCAGAGGGGTTCGAGCCTGTCGTCGTCGAGCAGCGCCCACGCTCCGTCGTCCGTGACAGCGTCCGGGTCGACATCGACGACTCGACCCTGCTCGCCCGCAGGGTCGGCTAGCCGCGGACCATCCGGAGCTCGACGCCGACCGGGTCGGTCTTGGTCTCGCCGTCGAAGCGGAACCCCTGGCGCTCGTAGAAGGCAGTCGCGCGCTCGTTGCCGTCCAGAACCCAGAGGTACGCCGCCGCCGACCCGATCGCCTGCTGGAGCATCGCGTGGCCGAGCCCGGTGCCGTACCTCTCCGCTCGGACGTAGAGGGCGGTGAGCTCAAGCCGGGGCAGGTCGGGAACGTCGTCACGCGCAGGCCCCGCGCCGGCAAAGCCGAGCAGCCGCCCCGGCTCGTCGTCCTCGACCACCAAGCTGGAGATCGGGCCGGTCTCGATGTTGGTGCGCCACCGATCGATCCTCGCGGCCCGCTGAGCGCGGCGCTCGACGAAGATCGAGTCCGGCATCAGCCCGGCGTACGCCTCCTCCCACACGTCGAGGTGGAGATCGGTCAACGCTTCGGCGTCATCGACGACGGCCGCTCGGATCAGCATGTCGCGAGCATAGAGAGATGCTCAGTCGAGGCACCACTCGTTTCCCTCGGGGTCCTGCATGACGATGAACCCGTGGCTCATCGGCGGGTCGGGCTCGAAGCGGCGGACGCGGGTGGCGCCGAGCGCGACGACGCGCTCGCACTCCGCCTCGAGCGCGGCCATCCGCTCCTCCCCCTGCAGCCCCGGAGCGGCCCGGACGTCGAGGTGGACCCGGTTCTTGGCGGTCTTCGACTCCGGCACGCGCTGGAAGAAGACACGTGGGCCGACGCCGGCGGGATCCTCGATCGCCGAGGCATTGTTGCGTTGCTCGGGCGGCACCCCGACCTGCTCCATGAACGAGTCCCACGCGTCCAGCGGATCGGTTCCGTCGGGGACCTCCACTCCGGGCGGGCCGGGGTGGACGTAGCCGAGCACGTCACGCCAGAACGTGGACAGCGTTCGTGGGTCGTGCGCGTCGAAGGTGATCTGGAAGGTTCGGGTCTCGAGAGCCATGGCTCCACCATGGCATCGAATCAGGACAGTCTGCGTCCGTTATCGACGGTGGGCCGGAGCAGGCAGCCCGAGGCCGCGGCGCTCCTCCATCCGCAGCGCGATCATCGGAACCACGATCGCCGCGGCGACGACGTGCGTCAGGCACAGGACGCCGACGAAGGCCAGGTCGAACTCGAACAACGGCAGCACGTCGGGGATCAGGGAGAGCCCGGTGAGCACGATGGCGGTGATCTGGAAGGTCGATCGGGGCAGCTTGGCGACGCGGATCGTCACCTCGGCGATGATGATGCCGATCAAGGAGCAGTAGATGGTCAGCATGGGGAACGCCGAGATCGGCACGTCGCCGAGGCTGCTGCCGAAGTCGACTCCGGCTGCTTTGGCGATCACTGCCATCAGGGTCGTGGTGACTGCGGCGACGGCAGCGGCCACCAGCCCGCGCGGCCAGACCGGAGCCGGCCGCTGCTGGACAGGAGCAACCTCGACCGCCGGGGTCTGCCTGTGGTCGGGAAGGTAGAGGGTCATCTCGGGCGCTCCTTGATTGATACTGCAACCAATTCACACTAGATGTGACCCTCTGCCTCCACCGCATTCAGATGCCCGCAACCGGGCGTGATTCGCACCACCCGGTGGCGCGCGGTCACCCGCCGACGTACTCCGCGAGGTGCTCGCCGGTCAGTGTCGACTTCTTCGCGACGAGCTCGGCCGGCGTACCTTCGAAGACGACGAGGCCGCCGTCGTGACCGGCGCCCGGGCCGAGGTCGATGATCCAGTCGGCATGTGCCATGACGGCCTGGTGGTGCTCGATCACGATGACCGACTTGCCGGCGTCGACCAGCTGGTCGAGCAGCGCGAGCAGGTTGTCGACGTCGGCGAGGTGGAGGCCGGTGGTCGGCTCGTCCAGGACGTACGTCCCGCCCTTCTCCCCCAGGTGCATGGCCAGCTTGATCCGCTGCCGCTCGCCGCCGGAGAGGGTGTTGAGCGGCTGGCCGAGCTTGAGGTAGCCGAGGCCGACGTCGGCCATCCGCTCCAGGATCTTGGCGGCCGGAGGCACCTTCGACTCGCCGTCGGAGAAGAAGGTGTGCGCCTTCGCGACCGACAGGTCGAGCACCTCGGCGATGTTGAGCCCGCCGAGGCGGTATTCGAGCACCAGCGGCTGGAACCGCTTGCCGCCGCAGTCCTCGCAGGGCGAGGCGACGGTCTCCATGAAGCCGAGCTCGGTGTAGATCATCCCGTTGCCCTTGCAGGTCGGGCAGGCGCCCTCGGAGTTGGCCGAGAAGAGCGCCGGCTTGACCCCGTTGGCCTTCGCGAACGCCTTGCGGATGGGCTCGAGAAGACCGGTGTACGTCGCTGGGTTGCTGCGCCGCGACCCCTTGATCGCGCTCTGGTCGACGAACTCGACGTCGGTTCCGGCCGCCCTGGAAGCTGAGCCCAGCGAGCCGTGGATCAGCGACGACTTCCCCGAACCGGCGACCCCGGTGACGACGGTCAGCACCCCGAGCGGGATGTCGACGTCGACGTTGCGGAGGTTGTGCGAGGTGGCCCCGCGGATCTCCAGATGCCCCTTCGGCTGGCGGACCGTCTCCTTGACCGACGCGCGGTGTCCCAGGTGGCGCCCGGTGAGCGTGTCGGCCGCGGCGAGCTCCTCGAAGGTGCCCTCGAAGCAGATCGTGCCTCCGTCGCTGCCGGCGCCCGGGCCGAGGTCGACGACGCGGTCGGCGATCGCGATCGTCTCCGGCTTGTGCTCGACGACCAGGACGGTGTTGCCCTTGTCGCGCAGGTCGAGGAGCAGCTTGTTCATCCGCTGGATGTCGTGCGGGTGCAGTCCCACGGTCGGCTCGTCGAAGACATAGGTGACATCGGTCAGCGCCGAGCCCAGGTGACGGACCATCTTCGTACGCTGCGCCTCACCGCCGCTCAGCGTGCCCGACGGCCGGTCGAGAGACAGATAGCCGAGACCGATCTCGGTCATCGAGTCGCACAGGTGGAGCAGCGAGCCGATCAGGGGCGCGACGCCCGGCTCGTCGATGCCGCGCAGCCACTCGGCGAGGTCGGTGATCTGCATGGCACAGACCTGACCGATGTCGAGCCCACGGATCTTCGAGGACCGGGCCGACACGTTGAGGCGGGTGCCCTCGCACGTCGAACAGGGCGCGAAGACGGCGGCGCGCTCCACGAACGCCTTGATGTGCGGCTGGAGCTGCTCGGGATCCTTGCTGAAGACCGACTCGCGCAGCTTGGGGATGAGGCCCTGGTAGGTCATGTTCATCCCGAGCGCCTTGACCTTTCCCTTCTCCTTGTAGAGGAAGTCGTGGCGCTCGGTCTCGGTGTAGTCCTTGATCGGCTTGTCGCCGTCGAGCAGACCGGTCTCGGCGAAGCCCTTGACCATCCAGCCGTCCGCCTTGTAGCCGGGCACGAGGATCGCGCCCTCGTTGAGGGACTTGGACTCGTCGACGATGGCCGCGAGGTCGAGGTCGGAGACGACGCCACGGCCTTCGCACGCCGGGCACATGCCGCCGAGGTAGGTCTCCTGCTTGATGACGTTCTTCTTGCCCGACTCGGTGACCGAGACACCGCCGACCTTGGTGGTCGGGATGTTGAACGAGAAGGCGGTCGGACCACCGATGTGCGGGTCACCCAATCGCGAGAACAGCTGACGCAGCATCGCGTGTCCGTCGGTGACCGTGCCGAGCGTCGAGCGCGGGTTGGCGCCGAGTCGTTCCTGGTCCACCAGGATCGCGGTGGTCAACCCCTGCATCGCATCGACGTCGGGACGCGGCAGGCTGGGCATGAAGCCTTGGATGAACGTCGAGTAGGTCTCGTCGATCAGGCGTCGTGACTCCGCCGCGATGGTGCCGAAGACCAGCGACGACTTCCCGGATCCCGAGACGCCGGTGAACACCGAGAGCCGGCGCTTGGGGATCTCGACCGTGATGTCCTTGAGGTTGTTCTGCCGGGCGCCCTGGACGCGGATCAGGTCGTGAGTGTCGGCATCGTGTGCGGCGGCCGTGCTGGCATCGTTCATGCCGGTCAGGCTAGCCGGAGGGTTGAACCCGGGCGCGCACATTTTCTCCGGCTCACTTGATCTGCTGGAGTCGGACGGTGTTGCCGGCGGGGTCGCGGAAGGAACAGTCCCGCATCCCCCAGTCCTGGTCGGTCGGCTCGGACATGATCTCCCCACCGGCGGCGTCGATGCCGGCCTGGATCGTCTCGAAGGCCGCGTCGACGTCCGAGGACGAGAGCATGATGCTGCCGAAGGTGCCCTTGGCCATCATCTCGAGGACGACGTTGGCCTCCTGCTCGGTGACGTTCGGGTCGGCGTTCGGCGGGTAGAGCACGATGCTGATCTCGGGCTGTGAGGGCGGTCCGATCGTGAGCCAGCGCATCGCCTCGTACCCGACGTCCTTGCGGACCTCGAATCCCAGCAGGTCGCGGTAGAACCTCAGCGAGGCTTCGGGGTCGGTGTGGGGCAGATAGCTGTGGCAGATGTTGAGGTCCATGGCCTCACGTTAGATAAGGATCGGGCCTCGGCGCTTCTTCATTCCTGATCGAGTTCCGGCTGATCGAGCTCCGTCTGACCGGTCTGGTGACCTGCTTGGACACACAGGGAGGGATCCCGGCCTCTCCGGCGACCGCCTTCTCACGGTAGAGGCTGGGGGACATCCCGACGAGCTCACTGAACCGCGTCGAGAACGTCCCCAGCGACCCGAAGCCGACCGCGAAGCAGATGTCGGTGACACTGAGGTCACCGCGCCGCAGCAGGGTCATGGCCCGCTCGACTCGGCGGGTCATCAGGTAGGAGTAGGGCGGCTCGCCGTAGGCCTTCTTGAACTCCCGGCTCAGGTGGCCGGCCGACATGTGCACGCCGGCTGCCAAGGCGTCCACATCCAGCGGCTGCGCGTACTCCCGGTCGATCCGGTCCTTGACCTTCCGCAGCAGCTTCAGGTCGCGGAGCCGCTGCTCCTGATCGGGTTTCGTCGTCACTCCACGATCCTCCCATTTGATGAATCTGCTGCGTGTCGAAGTAAATGTGTCGAAATCGGGCGCGCACACTCGTGGAGTAGGTGAAGGCACACAAAATGCGGATAGGAGAAGGCCATGTGGGACACAGTGCAGAACCCAGAGAACATCAACGTACGCAGCTTCCCGGTGTCGCACTTCCTGCCGTGCCAGCGGTGCGGCCACGAGGTGCACACCTACCTCGCCTGCAGCGACACCTGCTCGTGCGCCCCGGTGATCATGCCCGGCAGCGTCCCGCTGGCCGCCTAGATCGCTGAACCCTAGATCCTCAGGCCCGACTCGATCGCGAAGACGACGAGCTGGGCGCGGTCACGGGCATGCAGCTTCACCATCGCGCGGGAGACGTGCGTGCGGACCGTGTCCGGGCTCACCACCAGCTCGGCGGCGATCTCGGCGTTGGAGCGACCGGTTGCCACCCAGGCGACCATCTCCCGCTCACGCTCGGTCAGGTCCCCCAGGCGCGGATGTGGGTTCGCCGCCCGGCGTGAGGACCCGAACTCCTCGATCACCCGCTTCGTCACCGTCGGCGCGAGCAGCGAGCCACCGTCGGCGACGACTCGGATCGCGTCCAGCAGCGCGACCGGCTCGGCGTCCTTGAGCAGGAACCCGCTCGCTCCCAGACGCAGCGCCTCGAAGACGTACTCGTCGAGCTCGAAGGTCGTCAGCATCACGACCCGTACGTCCTGGAGGGATGCGTCGCGGGTCACCTGCTCCAGCATGCCGAGGCCGTCGAGGACAGGCATCCGGATGTCGCACAGGACGACGTCGGGATGGGTCCGGCGCAGCATCGGCAGCGCCGCGCTTCCGTCCGAGGCCTCGCCGACAACCTCCAGGTCGGGTTCGGCGCCGATCATGGTGGCCAGGCCCATCCGGACCAGAGGCTGGTCATCGACCAGCGCGACGCTGATCTGCTTCGATTCCGCACTTCTCATGCCAGCTCCTCCACGCCATCCGTCGAGGACCCAGAGAGCGGGATGGAAGCCCGCAGCCGGAAGCCCCGCACCTCCGGCCCCGCCACCAGGGTGCCGCCTAGTGCCTCGACGCGCGACCGCATTCCCACGATTCCCATCCCCGGGCCCCTCTCCCCGCTCGACACGTCCGATCCCCGCCCGTCGTCCGCCACCGTCACCACCAGCTCGCCCGGCGAGGCGGAGCTTCTCGAGATCACCACTTCTGCCCGGGAGGCGTCCGCATGCCGCAGCACGTTGGTGAGCCCTTCCTGGACCACGGCGTACGCAGCCCGCGCAGCCTCCCCCGGGACCGACTCGGTCTCGAGCCGCAGCGAGACCTCGAGACCACCGGTGCGCACCCGTTCGACCAGTGCAGGCAGGTCCGCGAGCCCGTGCTCCGGCGAGCGCGGTGCCGACCCGGCGTCGGGTGCGGCGTCGGTCAACCGGGCCAGCTGCCGGCGCAGCAGATCGAGCGACTCCTTGCTCTCGGCTCGGATCGCCTCCAGGTTGCGCCGGGCCGCCTCGGGGTCACGGTCGAGCACGTGCAGCGCGGCGCCGGCCTGCATCGCGATCACAGCCAGGCCGTGGCCGACACCGTCGTGCAGGTCCGCGGCCATCCGCACCCGCTCCTCGCTGACCGCCCGGCGCTGCCGCTGGGCGCGGGCCTCGTTGCGCGCGCGCAGCGCGGTCGCGATCGCACCGCAGGCAGCGATGATCGCAACCTGCCCGATGGCCTGCCATATCGACAGGTCGCTCTCGAGCCCGGGGCCGTGACCGCCCGATCCCCCAGGGCCCCACGGCGGCCCCTGCGACCCCGATCCAGACCTGTCGGGGTTCAGCATCATTCCGGTGACAGCCAGCGCCGCGCCCCCGATCGTCCAGCCGACCCAACGGCGCAACGGCAGCGACAGCGCGACCGCGAAGGTGACGGCAGGAAGCACGAAGAAGATCGGCCCGGGACCGTACCCGGCCGCGAAGTAGACCCCGACGAACAGCCCGCTGACCGCGACCACCCAGCCACGGGGCTGCTGCAGCAGCACGGGGACGATCGCCCCCAGGGCGAGCACGGCGACCAGGAACGTCGAGCCGCCGGAATCGGCCCGGGAGCTGGTCGCCAGCGAGCCGACCACCACGACCACCACGACCAGCCACGGCAGCGGATGACGGCGTAACCAGGACATGGACACACCGTAGTTCGCGCGGGCGCCCGAGGCGTACGACACGATCGGGCGACCCGCTACGCAGATCTGCGTAACCCGGAGCATCACTGGAGCCGACGCCACCACGGCCCTGCTGCGGAACCGTGGTCGCCATGAAGGAACTCGTGGTTGAGACCGACGGGCTGACCAAACGGTACGGCGAGCGGCTTGCCGTCGACCGGGTCAGCATGACCGTCGAGCGTGGCGAGGTGTACGGCTTCCTCGGCCCCAACGGGGCCGGCAAGACGACCACCTTGCGGATGATGCTCGGTCTGATCCGGCCCACCGCCGGATCCGCCAGCGTCCTGGGTCGCCCCGCCGGGCGGCCCGAGGTCACTGCCAGGATCGGCGCACTGATCGAAGGCCCTGGCTTCTACCCCTACCTGAACGGCCGCGACAACCTGCGCACGATGGCGCGCTATCAGGGACTGCCGAACGCGGAGGTCGACCGCGTGCTGGAGATGGTCGACCTCGCCGACCGGGCGAAGGATGCCTTCAAGGGCTACTCGCTCGGCATGAAGCAGCGGCTCGGGGTCGCTTGCGCCATGCTCGGCTCCCCCGACCTGCTCGTGCTCGACGAGCCCACCAACGGGCTCGACCCGGCCGGCATGGCCGACATGCGGGCCCTGGTGGTCGCGCTGGCCGAGGCCGGCCAGACGGTGATCCTCTCCAGCCACATCCTCGCCGAGGTGCAGGAGATCTGCGATCGCGTCGGCGTCATCAACCAGGGTCGGCTGCTGCGGGAGTCCACGGTGGCCGAGCTGCGCGGCGCGGCGACCCTACGGATCCGGGCCACCCCCGAGGACACCGCGCTGGCGGTCCTCATGCGGATGGCCGGTGACGAAGGGGTACGCCGGGTCGGCAACGAGTCGCTCGAGGTCGATCTGCCGGCCTCGGCAGCACCGGAGGTCGTACGTCAGCTGGTCTCCCGCTCCGTCGACGTTCATCAGGTCACCGTCGCGGAGCGTTCCCTGGAGGACGCCTTCTTCGAGATGACCGGCACCACCAGCACGGAACAGGAGCTCGTGTCATGACCGCATTCCTGAACAGCACCCGCGCGGAGCTTCTGCGCCTGCGCCGGTGGTCGGCGATCTGGGTGATCATCGGCGCCGGCCAGGCTTTGACTCTCTCCTTCGGGTACGTCTTCAACTACGTCGCCTACAAGACGGGTGACGACAACTTCGCCGAGGACGGTGCGACCAGCGCCCAGCTGCTCGCCGAGCTGATGCCGAGCGCGATCCCGGACGTCATCATCAGCGGGCTGCCGATGTTCGGTGGAGCGCTGGCGATGGTGGTCGGTGCTCTGGTCGCGGGCAACGGCTTCGGCTGGGGCACCTGGAAGACCGTCTTCACCCAGGGGCCGAGCCGGGTCGCCGCCGTCGGCGGCTCGCTGGCCGCGGTGACGGTGCTCGTCTTCGCGATGATGTCGGCGACGCTCGTGCTGTGCACCGGCGTCTCGGTGGCGATCGCCGCCACCGAGGGGCAGACGATCGCCATGCCCGTGCTGAGCGACCTGGCTGCGTCCTTCGGTGCCGGGTTCCTGGTGCTGGAGATGTGGGCGCTGCTCGGGTTCCTGGTCGGCGTGCTCGCCAAGGGCCCCGCCCTTGCCGTCGGCCTGGGCCTGGTCTGGTCGCTGGTCGTCGAGAACCTGCTCCGTGGTGTCGGCGGCCTGCTCTCGGGGGTCGAGTCCGTCACCGACGCGCTCCCCGGCACCGCGGGCGGGTCGCTGGCCGGCGCGATCGTCGGCGGACCCAACGGCACCCCGGGAGTCCTCGATGCGATCTCGGGCGAGCGGGCGCTGCTCACCGTCGCGGCGTACGTCCTGGTCGCCGGCGGCGCGGCCCTCGTCGTGATGAGGCGGCGCGACCTCGCCTGACCTCCGGAAACATGTCTTTACCACACGCCGAGCCGGGTCAGTGACGCGTCTCGGCGTGTGACCGACAATGCGAGTGTGACCTGCGTTAAGTCTACTGTTTTGGTGGACAACAACCAGGTTGCCCACACTCAACGTCGAGACGTTCCCGTCTAGAAGAGGTTCCCACCCGTGTCCTCAAACATGCCCGAGCCCACCCCGCTCATCGAGGCTCCCAAGTCCAAGCTCCCGCTGATCATCGGGGTCGTCGCCGCCGCCGCGATCGTGATCGGCGGCCTCGCCTTCTTCCTCACCCGTGACGACGACTCCGGCAGCGACCTCACCAAGGTCACCCTCGGTGTCGTCGGCGCGGACGATCCCTACTGGGAGACCTTCAAGGACGCTGCTCGCGAGGAGGGCATCGACCTCCAGGTCAAGAACTTCGGTGACTACAACCAGCCCAACCCGGCCCTGTCCGAGGGCGAGCTCGACCTCAACCAGTTCCAGCACATCATCTTCCTGGCCGACTACAACGTCCAGAACGAAGACGACCTGGTCGCCCTCGGCTCCACCGCGACCTATCCCCTGGGCCTCTACTCCACGAAGTACACCTCGCTCGACGACATCAAGGCCGGCGAGACCGTGATCGTCCCCGACGACGAGACCAACCAGGCTCGCGGTCTGGTGCTGCTGCAGTCCAAGGGGCTGATCGAGCTGACCGATGGCGGCACCCCCTTCAGCACCATCAAGGATGTCGACACGGCCGCCTCCAAGGTGAAGATCAAGGCGGTCCAGGCCTCGATCACCCCCTCCTCGCTCCCCGACGTCGCTGCGGCGATCATCAACAACGACTATGTCGAGGACGCCGGCCTGAAGTTCGAGGACGCCCTCGCCACCGATGACCCCGCCGACCCGAAGGCGCTCCCCTACGTCAACATCTTCGCCGTGCGCGCCGAGGACAAGGACAACCCGACCTACAAGAAGCTCATCGAGATCTTCCAGAACAACGAGGACGTGCAGAAGGGGGTCTACGAGACCTCCGGCGACACCGCCGAGCTGGTGAAGATCCCGGTCGAGGACCTGCAGAAGTCGCTCGACGACACCGAGAAGCAGGTTCGGGAGCGTCAGTGACGCACTCGACCACCCCCGCGGAGCCGCTGGTGCGGCTCCGCGGCGTCACCAAGACCTACCCGGCAGCCAAGGGGCGCAAGGAGGTCCAGGCCGTGGTCGACGTCGACCTGGACATCGCTGCCGGTGACGTTCAGGCGATCGTCGGCTACTCCGGGGCCGGCAAGTCGACCCTCGTGCGGCTGCTCAACGGCCTCGAGCCGGCCACCTCGGGCTCCATCCAGGTCGGCGGCACCGAGCTGGTCGGCCTGCGCGAGCGGCAGCTGCGGCCGATCCGGCTGGGCATCGGGATGATCTTCCAGCAGTTCAACCTCTTCGAGTCGCGTACGGTCTGGGGCAACCTGGCCTACCCGCTGCAGATCGCCGGCGTCACCAAGGCCGAGCAGCAGCGCCGCATCTCCGAGCTGCTCCACTTCGTCGGGCTCCCGGACAAGGCCCACACCTACCCGCGCAACCTCTCGGGCGGACAGAAGCAGCGCGTCGGCATCGCCCGCGCGCTCACCACCAACCCCTCCCTGCTGCTCGCCGACGAGGCCACCAGCGCACTCGACCCGGAGACCACCCACGAGGTGCTGCGGCTCCTGAAGCAGGTCAACGAGGAGTTCGGCACCACGATCGTGGCCATCACCCACGAGATGGAGGTCGTGCGCGAGCTCGCCGACCACGTCGCGGTCATGGAGAACGGCCGGATCGTCGAGTCCGGCCCGGTCTACGAGGTCTTCTCGGCACCACGGCAGCCGGTGACGCGGCGCTTCGTCGGCACGGTCATCGATGACGAGCCCGATCCGGACGCGCTCGCCGCGCTGCGGGCTCGCCATCCCGGACGGTTCGTCAAGCTCGAGCTGCGCGAAGGCGGACCCCGCCAGACCGACATCTTCACCGTGCTCCTCGAGCGCGGCATCGCCTTCGAGCTCGTCTTCGGCGGCATCGAGGACATCCAGGGCGCCACCTTCGGCAACCTGACGCTCGCCCTCGACGGTCCCGCGGCCTCGGTCGACGAGGCCGTACGCGAGCTGGCCGCCCTCGTCCCCGCCAAGGAGCTGTGATGCTGACCGCTCTCCCCACCGACACCCGCCTCGGCGAGCTGTGGCCCGACATCTGGCAGGCCACCGGCGAGACGTTGCTCATGGTCGCGCTGACGATGCTGATCGGCGGCACCTTGGGCCTCATCCTCGGCCTGGGGCTCTACCTGACCCGCAAGGGCGGGCTCTACGAGAACGCGGTCGTCTCGTTCGTCCTCAACGTTCTGGTCAACTTCTTCCGGCCGATCCCGTTCATCATCTTCATCGCCGCCGTCCAGCCTGCCGCTCGGCTGATCGTCGGCACCGGCATCGGTACGCCTGCGGTCGTCTTCTCCTTGGTGCTGGCGGCGATGTTCGGCATCGCGCGGATCGTCGAGCAGAACCTCGTCACCGTCCCGCCCGGCGTCATCGAGGCCGCTCGCGCGATGGGCGCCACACGTGCCCGGATCGCCGCGACGGTGGTCGTCCCCGAGGCGATGGCCCCGGTGATCCTCGGTTACACCTTCGCCTTCGTCGCGGTCGTCGACATGTCCGCGGTCGCGGGTCTCATCGCCGGCGGAGGTCTGGGCAGCTTCGCCCAGACCTTCGGCTACCGCCAGTACGACCCCGCTGTCACCTGGGTCTGCGTGCTCATCCTGGTCGCGCTGGTGCAGGTCATTCAGCTGCTCGGCAACACGCTCTCGGCACGGATCCTGCGCCGCTGACCCCGGCTCTCAGGCACGAGCCAGGATCTCGCCGTGGACGACGGAGAACCAACCGTCCTCGGCCGCCGCCCACGACCGCCACCCGTCAGCGATCCGGGCGAGGTCGGCGGTCGTGGCGTCTCCTGAGTCGACGAGCTGGCGAGCGACTGCTGAGTCGGTGAACCGGTCGGCCCACATCCCGCCCCACCAGGCCCGGTTCTCGGGGTCGGCGAAGCACCAGGTGCTCGAGGTCGCGGTGATGTCGGCGAACCCGGCCGCGCGCGCCCAGGAGACCAGTCGACGCCCGGCGTCGGGCTCGCCGCCGTTGGCTCTCGCTGCGTCCCGGTAGAGCCGCAGCCACTCGGTCAGCTCGCTCGACTCCGGCCACCAGACGAAACCCGCGTAGTCGCTGTCGCGCGCGGCGACGATGCCGCCCGGTCTCGTCACCCGCCGCATCTCCCGCAGCGCCTGCACCGGGTCCGCCACGTGCTGCAGCACCTGATGAGCATGGACGACGTCGTACGCATCGTTCTGGATGCTCAGCGCATGTACGTCCTCGACCCGGAAGTCGACGTTGGTCGCTCCCCCGGCCTCGGCGGCCTGCCGAGAGAGGTCGACCTCGGCCTCACCGATCTCGGTAGCGGTCACCTGGGCAACCCGGCCGGCGAGGTCGATCGTGATCGTCCCCGGCCCGGCGCCGACGTCGAGCAACCGCTGTTCGGGCCGCAGGTGCGGCAACAGGTATGCGGCGGAGTTCTCGGCCGTACGCCACCTGTGCGAGCGCAGAACTGACTCGTGGTGGCCATGGGTGTAGGTCGACATGCACCGACCCTACGCGGACGATTCCGAAGCATGAGACGCAAATCTCGTTATACAGACGGTCGCGGCGTTGCGACATCGGTGCAGCCGAGGCGCCGACGGGCCAAGAGCACCCCGCCCAGGAGCCCGCCGAGAAGCAGCGTGTTGAGCACGATCACCACGCCGGTCTCGAACGGATCCGCGCCCCCGCCCGGCCGCGCGTCCTCGGGTGACACCTCACGACGGTCGAACCCGATCTGGCCCTGGTCGGACGCTCTCAGCTCCTCGGCGGCAGCCGGCATGGTCAGCGCCGCGGAGGCGAAGACGACGGCGGCCGTCCCGGCGAGCAGAATCCGCACGATGCGACTCATCATGCTTCCGAGCGTGAGCGCCGGCTCCGTCAGAAACCCGACGCACACCGTCCCTATCGGCAACGACGCGGTGAACATTCAGAACTCCGCGGAGTCCGCGTTTCTGGCCTCCACGGCTACCGATTCGCCTGTGCGGGGTCCGGTCAGGTTCTGGCGAGCTCGGCGGAGATGTCGAAGAACCAGACGGTCGAGTCGGTGCACACGATCCGGTCCAGGTTGCCGACCGCAACCTGTGAACGCGGTGTCTTGCCCGAGGCCAGCACGACGTCGTACGCGTCGCTGCTGCGCAGCACCGACCACGGTGAGGACTCGGTGCCGTCACCGGTGCTGATGATGCTGTCGAGGGCCGCCTGCGCCAGGATCGACTCGCGCTGAGCCTGCTCCGGGTTGCCGAGGCCGCGCTGGGCATCGGCGAGCGCAGCATGGGCGGAGGGGCTGAAGATCGCACCGGGCATCAGCCCGTGGACTGCGGCCACCGCACCCGCGTAGTCGCCGACCGACATCATCGGGGCGATCATCTCGGTGATCTCGAGGTCGGACCGGAAGTTCGGAGCCTCGAGGATCGCCTCGCGCAAGGCTTGCAGCGACTGCGGGTCTTGGTCGCGAAGATAGGCGTCGAGCAGCTCAGCGTACGTAGCCAACAGGGGTCCCCTTCGAATATCGGTCGTCCCGCACGTTAGCAATCAGCCAGCCACGCGGGGCGGTTGACAACGATTATGCGCCCTATTGTGACTCGAAGGTCGGGCGGTCCGAAGGCGGCTATCGCCAGCCGAGAGCGGGCGCGACGTGGGTCAGGATGCTCTCCAGGGCATGGGCGTTGTAGTCCACACCGAGCTGGTTGGGAACGGTGAGCAGCAGCGTGTCGGCGGCCTGGATGGCCTCGTCCTGGGACAGCTCCTCGATCAAGACGTCGGGCTCGGCAGCGTACGAGCGTCCGAAGATCGCGCGGGTCTGTTCGTCGATGTTGCCGATCTGGTCCTTGGTCTGCCGGTCGAGGCCGAAGTAGCGCCGGTCCTCGTCGTTGACGAGGGCGAAGATGGAGCGCGAGACCGAGACTCGCGGCTCGCGCTCGTGGCCGGTCTCTTTCCAGGCCTCGCGGTAGGCATCGATCTGCTCACGCTGCTGGATGTGGAACGGCTTCCCGTTCTCGTCGTTCTTGAGGGTCGAGCTCTGCAGGTTCATCCCGAGCCCGGCGGCCCAGCGCGCGGTCGCCAATGAGCTCGACCCCCACCAGATCCGGTCGCGCAGGGTCTCGGAGTAGGGCTCGACCCGGAGCTTGCCTGGCGGGTTGGGGAACATCGGCCGCGGGTTGGGCTCGGCGAACTGCGCGCCTTCGATGGTCTTGAGGTACGTCTCGGTGTGAGCGCGCGCCATGTCGGCCTCGGAGGCGTTCTCGCCGGGGTCGTAGCCGAAGTAGCGCCACCCCTCGATGACCTGCTCGGGCGAGCCGCGGCTGATCCCGAGCTGCAGGCGCTCGCCGGAGATCAGGTCGGCGGCCGCCGAGTCCTCGGCCATGTAGAGCGGGTTCTCATAGCGCATGTCGATGACACCGGTGCCGATCTCGATCTTCGAGGTGCGGGCGCCGACCGCGGACAGCAGCGGGAAGGGCGAGGCGTACTGGCGGGCGAAGTGGTGGACCCGAAAGTACGCCCCGTCGATGCCCAGCTCCTCGGCGGCGACGGCGAGGTCGATGCCCTGGATCAGTGCGTCTCGTGCCGACTGTGTCTGGGAGTAGGGCGACGGTGTCCAGTGGCCGAAGGACAAGAATCCGATGTTCTTCACAGGTAGTGGAACCCTCAACAGCCCTGGAGGATTCCCACGAGGGGACGCGAACGGCGCCATGGCCCGGCTGTCCCGAGCGACCTGGGACCTTCGACTCTGCGTGTTCTGCTCTCCGGAACCGTGGCTGACCTGACACCACCTTGTCGGTGGTCGTGCCCTGTTCTGCGTTCTGCTCTCAGTCCCCCAACACACCGGGGGCGTCGCCTTACGCACCGTAAATCGGACGTCTACACCGCGCCAACAGCGGGCCCTTATGAGTTTATCTATCGGTCGACCGAATAAGCATATCGGTCAACTGACCAGGGAAAACATTGTCTCGGCGTGTTGTCCCAGCCCTTCCGAAACCGAGGATTATCGTGTTACATATCAGGCAGTTCACCGATGCAGATTCACCGATATAAGACCAATCACCATTCTCTGGGGGATGAATTAATTATGTGGGACACCGTTGAGGTGCAGAGCTTCACGCTTTCTCACGACATGCCGTGCCGCGACTGCGGGCACGCACGTCATCGTTTCTTGCCGTGTGACTCCGACTGCGACTGCCGCGCCCACGAGGTCGCGGAGCTACTGGAGGTCGCCGGCGCTCGCTGAACGAACCTGGCGTCAGCTGTCTCGGGCGTCCAGAACGGTGACCACCGCACTCGCGGTGGTCACCGTTCTTTTTGGCCGGAAGCCGGCAAGGTTCAGCTTCGGTCGAGTGGCGGAAGCGGATCGTCCGCAAACAGGTGAAGGATCGCCCCATGGACATCGTTCTCGTACCCGGGCTCTGGCTCGACGCCTCCTCATGGGACCTCGTCGTCCCTCACCTGACCACCGCCGGCCACACGCCGCGACCGCTCACCCTGCCCGGCCTCGAGTCGGCCGAGACGGACCGCTCTGGCGTGCACGTCGCAGACCAGGTCGCTGCTGTGGTCGCCGCCATCGACAGCTCGTCCGGGCCGGTGACCCTCGTTGGGCACTCGATGGGGTGCGCGGTGGCCGGCGCCGCCCTGGACGCCCGCGTCGACAAGGTCGCCGCCGTGGTCTACGTCGGCGGCTGGCCGGCCGAGCCGGGCATGATCCCGGCCAAGAACTTCCCGAGCGACGGCGCCGACCTGCCGCCGGTGCCGTGGGAGGAGTTCGACGAGGCCGACGTACGCGACCTCGACCGTGCCACCTTCGAGGCGCTGCTGCGGCCCTCCCCCGCCAGTCTGACCTCGGAGCCGTTCGAGCTCGGCGACGAACGCCGCTACTCGGTGCCGGCGGTGTTCGTCTGCCCGGAATACACCGCAGCCGACCTGCAGGAGTGGGTCGCTGACGGCACCGAGTCGGTAGCCGCCATCCCGAAGCACAAGGAGGTCACCTATATCGATCTGCCCACCGGACACTGGCCGCAGCTGACCAAGCCGACCGAGCTCGCGGCGATCATCGATCAGAGCATCGGCCGCAGCGGCGCGTAGCCGTCGGGTAGCGTCGATTGTGTGCGCACTCGGCTCGCTGCCCTGTCCACCGCCACAGCCCTGGCTCTCGTCGCCGGCTGTGGCGGTGAGCCGTCCTCGGATCCGGTCGGCAGGCCGTCGTCGTCGCCGGTCCCCTCCTCGTCCCCGGTCCCGTCACCAACGACGGTCCCGCTCGACGATGAGTCGGTGCCGCTGGCAGATCGCCTCACCCAGGCGCTGGCGACGGTCGCCGCCGGAGAGCCAGGAACCGAGGACGTACGCGAGGCCGCGCTGTTCGAGCAGACCACCGCCCGCGACCTCGCCCGAGGATCGAAGGCGAGGACCGACGACGTGCTGGGCGCGCTAGGTCGAGCCGGTCGCGCCCAGCTCGAGGCCGACATCGCCGCGGCGCGCGAGCTCATGGTGATGACCGACGCGCAGCCGAAGCTGCCGGACTGGAGGATCGTGACGCCGCCGACGCCCGACGAGCTACGGCGGCTCTACCGCAACGCGCAGCAGGAGACAGGGACGCCGTGGGAGTACCTGGCGGCCGTCCATCTGGTCGAGACCCGCATGGGCCGGATCCGCGGCACGAGCACCGCCGGCGCGCAGGGTCCGATGCAGTTCCTGCCCTCGACCTTCGAGCAGTACGGTGCCGGTGGCGACATCAACGACCCCGGCGACGCGATCATGGCCGCGGGCCGCATGCTCGCCAACAACGGCGCCCCCGGCGACATGTCCGGCGCCCTGTGGTCCTACAACCATTCCGACCGCTACGTGGCGGCGGTCAGCGCCTACGCCGAGCAGATGAAGCGCTCCGCCGCTGCGTACGACCTCTACTGGCACTGGCAGGTCCTCTACCGCCACCAGGACGGCACCATGCTCCTGCCCGAGGGCTACCCGGGCAAGAAACCAGTACGCATCGACTGACCTGCCGAGACGTCACTGGCGTCGGCCGAGACGTCACTGGCGTCGGCCGACGCGTCACTGGCGTCGGCCGAAGCGTCATCGGCTGCCCACTCGGCCGACCGGCGTGACGCTTCGGCCGACCGGGGTGACGTCTCGACGGGATCAGTAGGGGCGCTCGACGGCGTACTGGACGAGGCTGACGTCCTCGCCCCGATAGGTGTCGGTGCCGTGGCGGCCGGTCTCGATGAAGCCGGTGGCCTTGAAGAGCTTCTTGGCGCGGTCGTTGGTCTCGTGGGTCTCGGCCCAGATCCGGCTCAGGTCGAGGACCGAGAAGCCGTAGGTGAGTGCGGTCTTGATAGCTCGCTGGCCGAGGCCCTGGCCCCAGCGCGAGCTCGGGCCGATGGCGATGCCGAGCTCGCGGGTGTCGGGTGCCAGACCGTGGAGGTCGGCGTAACCGACGACCTCCTCGTCGAGCTCCACGGCGAGCCGGATGAGCTCCGGGGGCGGGGCATCGATCAGCCGGCGCCAATGGCGGAGATGACCGTCGCGGTCGCGCTCGGGCCAGCCGTTGGCCACCCGGAACTCCTCATCGTGCGCCCAGTCGGCGAAGACGTGTTCGTCGCCCGGTGACAGCGGGCGAAGGCGCATGGTGTCGGTACGGGGCATCGGCCGAGTCTCTCAGATCAGCGGCCCGGCCGATCCCCCACCCGGGATCAGTAGGTGAGCTGGACCTTGGTCGCGAGCCGCTCGTCCATCAGGCGGTAGCCCTCGGCGGCCTCGGAGAACGGCAGGGCCTTGTCGAAGACCAGACCTGGGTTGATCGTGCCGTCCAGGGTCAGACGCAGCAGGTCCGGCAGATAGCGGCGTACCGGCGCCATCCCGCCCTTGAGACCGACGTTGGTGCGGAAGAGCGCGTTGACCGGAAGGTTGACGTCGTGCGGGACCCCGACGAACCCGACCGTGGCGCCCGGGCGGGCGACCTTCGAGGCCGTCTTGAAGGACTGGTCGGTGCCGACGCACTCCAGGACGAAGTCGGCCCCGACGCCGCCGGTGAGCTCGCGTACGGCCGCCTCGCCCTCCTTGCCGCGAGCGGCGACGATGTCGGTGGCGCCGAACTTCTTGGCGATCTCCTGGCGGGCCTCGTGGCGTGACATCGCCACGACCCGCTCGGCGCCGAGCTGGGCGGCCGCGAGCACGCCGCACAGACCGACCGCTCCGTCACCGACGACGACCGCGGTGCCGCCCGTGGCGCCGGAGCCGAGCCCGGACATCACCGCGGCGTGCCAGCCGGTGGCCATCACGTCGGTGAGCGCGAGCAGGTCGGGGTACATCGCCGGGTCCGGCGTCTCGTCGAGCTTGACCAGCGAGCCGTCGGCCTGGTTGACCAGTGCGTACTCGCTCTGGCCGCTGACCGTGAAGCCGAGGTTCTCGCAGACCGACTGGACTCCGGCGAGGCAGTGCGGGCAGGTATTGTCACAGTGATCGAACGGGACGATCACGAAGTCGCCCACCTTGAAGTCGCGTACGTCGGCACCGACCTCCTCGATGACGCCGATGCACTCGTGACCGATGGTGCGCGGCTCCTCGATGTCACCGTTGGCGCCGCGGTAGTTCCACAGGTCGGAGCCGCAGATGCAGGAGCCGACCACCTTCACGATCGCGTCGGTGGGCTTTGCCAGCGTGGGGTCGGGTACCTGGGTGAAGCGGATGTCGCGCACCCCGTGGATCGTCGTCGCATGCATGATGGCATCCTGTCACCCGGCGTACGCGATGTTGCGCACGATGGCCGCTAACGAGCCGGGCAACAGCGTTGGAACGAAACGCCGACACTTCGCGGGGAATCCAGGCTTATCTCATATATGAGTTACGGTGGTGCACCATGACCGACGGATACAAAGGTCGTATCGGGAACCTGATTCGCGATGCGCGCAAGCACAAGGGCCTCACCCAGGCACAGCTCGCCGACCTTCTCAACACCAGCCAGAGCGCGATCAACCGCATCGAACAGGGGCAACAGAACCTCTCCCTGGAGATGATCGCCCGGGTCGGTGCCGCTCTCGACTCCTCCCTCGTCGACATCGGCGCCGGACCGACCCACCTGCGTGTCACCGGCCCGACGACCCTGTCCGGTGAGATCACGGTCAAGACCTCGAAGAACGCCGGGGTCGCCCTCCTGGTCGGCTCGCTCCTCAACCGGGGCCGGACGACGCTGCGCAAGGTCGCACGCATCGAAGAGGTCAACCGGATCATCGAGGTGCTCAACTCGATCGGCGTGCAGACCCGCTGGCTCAACGACGACAACGACCTCGAGATCGTGCCGCCGAAGGAGCTGCGCCTGGACGCCGTGGACGAGGCCGCCGCGCGCCGCACGCGCTCGGTGATCATGTTCCTCGGCCCGCTGCTGCACCGCCTCGACAACTTCGAGCTTCCCTACGCCGGTGGCTGCAACCTCGGCACCCGCACCGTGGAGCCGCACATGTCGGCCCTGCGCCCCTTCGGCCTCGAGGTCAAGGCGACCGACGGCGCCTACCACGCCAGCGTCAACCGGTCGGTCCAGCCGACTCGTGCCATCGTCCTGACCGAGCGTGGCGACACCGTCACCGAGAACGCGCTGATGGCGGCCGCGCTGCACCCGGGCACCACGGTGATCCGCAACGCATCTTCGAACTACATGGTCCAGGACCTCTGCTTCTACCTGCAGAAGTTGGGCGTCGAGATCGAGGGCATCGGCACCACCACGCTGCGCGTCACCGGCCGCGAGATCATCGACGTCGACGTCGACTACGCGCCGAGCGAGGACCCGATCGAGGCGATGTCGCTGCTGACCGCAGCGATCGTGACCGACTCCGAGATCACCATCAAGCGGGTCCCGATCGAGTTCATGGAGATCGAGCTGGCGACGCTGGAGGAGATGGGTTTCAACTACACCCTCTCCGAGGAGTACGTCGCGCTCAACGGCAAGACCCGCCTGGTCGACATCAACACCAAGCACTCGATCCTGCACGCGCCGCTGGACAAGATCCACCCGCTCCCCTTCCCCGGTCTCAACATCGACAACCTGCCGTTCTTCGCCGCCATCGCCGCGGTGGCGCAGGGTCAGACGCTGCTGCACGACTGGGTCTACGAGAACCGGGCGATCTACCTGACCGAGCTCAACAAGCTCGGCGGCAACGTCACGCTGATGGACCCCCACCGGGTGATGATCGAGGGACCGACCCACTTCTCCGGCACCGAGATCGTCTGCCCCCCGGCGCTGCGTCCCGCCGTCGTCGTGCTGCTCGCGATGCTCGCCTCCAAGGGCACCTCGGTGCTCCGCTCGACCTACGTCATCGCCCGTGGCTACGAGGACCTCGCCGAGCGGCTCAACCAGCTCGGCGCGAACATCACCGCCTTCCGCGACATCTGATCCAAGATCGGGCCGAGTCGGCTCATCCTGACCAAGTTCCTCGTCGAGTCGGCGCGTCATGACGCGCCGACTCGACCGGATTTTCGGCCAGGATGAGCCGACTCGCCGGGCTTGCCGTGCTGCGGCGACATCTGAGTCTGCGGGCTCATGTGATCCGGCCCTCACGGGTGGTTAGATGCTCCCCGTGAGGGAGCAGCAACGACGCGTACGCGCCTATGCGCACCGTGGTGGAGCGCTCCATCCCGACCTGGTCGGGATGGAGAACACCATGGAGGCGTTCCGGCATGCGGTGGAGCTCGGCTAAACCCATCTCGAGACCGACGTGCACGTCACGCGTGACGGCGTCCTGCTCGCCTTCCACGACGAGGCGCTCGACCGGGTGACCGACGTCAGCGGCCTGATCGCGGAGATGACGTACGCCGAGGTGCAGGCCGCCCGGATCGGCGGTCTGCACGGCGTTCCGACCCTGGCGGAGCTCTTCGCCGCCTTCCCCGAGGTCACCTTCAACATCGACCTCAAGTCCGACGGCTCGGTCCGCGCCGTGGCCGAGCTCCTCGCCGCGACCGACCACGAGGACAAGGTCATCGTCGGCTCGTTCTCGGTCCGGCGGCTCAAGGCCTTTCGCCGGTTGACCGAGGGGCGGGTGCGGACCTCGGCGCATCCGCGCGAGGTGCTCGCCTACCTGCTCGCGCCCACCACCGGGATCGCCAAGAGGCTCGTCGGGTCGCGGTTCGACGCGTTCCAGATCCCGCACCACCAGCGCCTTCGCGGGCCGCTGTCGATCCGAGTGGCGTCGCGTGGCCTCGTCCGCCGCGCCCACAAGGCGGGCAAGGAGGTCCACGTCTGGACCGTCGACGACCCGGCCGAGATGGAGCGGCTGCTCAAGCGTGATGTCGACGGTCTGATGACCGATCGCACCGACGTGCTGAAAGCGTTCCTGGAGGAACGTGGGCTGTGGGAGGCTGTGCCGTCTCGGGGCGAGCCCGTCGGCGAGGCCGAGTCCGAACAGAACGATGAGGAGCCCGAGAAGTGAGCACACCAGCCGGGGTCGGCGACGTCAGTCCGGCCGAGCGGGCCAGGGAGCAGAAGGGCTGGTTCTTCGCGGACTGGGCCGTCTCGGCCTTCCAGACGACGGTCTCCGGGGTGCTGTTCGCGCCCTACCTGATCGAGATCGCGAAGGCCGCCGCGGTCGACAACCGGATCGACGTGCTCGGGCTCTCGATCGCGCCCGGCGCGCTGCCGTCGTACGTCATCACCTTCTCCACCCTGCTCTCGGCGCTGATCTACCCGCTGGTCGGGGCGATCGCCGACCGCACCTCGCGCAAGCCGGACCTGATGGCCGGCTTCGCCTGGGCTGGGGCGCTCTGCGCGGCGCTGCTGTTCTTCATGACCGGGGACAACTGGTGGTTCGGCTCGATCATGTTCATCATCGCCAACCTGTGCGCGGGGGCGGCGGTGGTGGTCAGCGACTCGATCCTGCCGCTGATCTCGACGGAGGAGGAGCGCGACCGGGTCTCCTCGATCGGCTGGGCCTATGGGTACGCAGGCGGCGGACTGCTGCTCGCGGTCAACTTCCTCCTGGTCACCTTCGCCGACCCTCTCGGGCTCGGGACGGCGCTGGCGGTGCGGATCTCGATGCTCTCGGCCGGTCTGTGGTGGGCGGGCTTCATCATCATTCCCTGGCGTCGCATCCGGCGACACCAGCCGGCCGACGTCGAGGACGTCTCCGGCGGTGTCGTGGCGCGCTCCTTCGGGCAGCTGTTCGTCACGCTCCGGGAGCTGCCGCAGTATCCGGTCGCGCTGACCTTCCTGCTGGCGTACCTCTTCTTCAACGACGGCATCCAGACGGTGATCAGCTCGGCGTCGATCTACGGGGTCGAGGAGCTCGGGTTCGAGACCGGCACGATGCTCGGCATCTATCTGCTGGTGCAGTTCGTGGCGGTCGGCGGGGCGATCTTCTTCGGCCGGCTGGCCAAGAGCTTCGGTGCCAAGCGGGTGATCCTCGGCGGTCTGGTCGGCTGGATGGTCATCGTGGTCGCGGCCTACTTCGTGCCCGAGCAGACCCTGGTGCCGCTTCTCGTCGTCGCGGTCGGGATCGGTCTGGTCATGGGCGGCACCCAGGCGCTGGCCCGGTCCTACTTCTCGCTGTTCATCCCGGCCGGCAAGGAAGCGGAGTACTTCAGCCTCTACCACGCGATGGACCGCGGCACCTCCTGGCTCGGCACCTTGGTCTTCGGGCTCGTCTACCAGCTCACCGACTCCTACCGGCCGGCGATCCTGGCGCTGATCGCCTTCTTCGTCCTCGGCGGCGCACTGCTCGCGCTGGTGAACACCGCAAAGGGCATCGAGCAGGCGGGCAACCGGACGCCCCAACGGGTCTGAGGGAGCAAGGCGCTCGAGGGCACCAGGGACACTCCGCCTGACTGGCGGTTTCGAGACACAGGAACCTCAGGACTCTCTCAGGAAGATCCGCAGGTCAGGCGGGTCCTGGATCGAACACCACGGCGAGAATCTCGATATTTCACGGAATCATCACCTCCTCTGTACCGTTGCAGGTATGAAGAGGCCTGACCGGCCTGCGTTATGAGTCCGCAGACCGCCTCGCTCTTCAGTTCATTCAACGGGGGACGATCGACTCAGGAGGTGCTTCATGGCCGAGCGCACGTTGCGCGGCGCCCGACTGGGCGGACAAAGTTTTGAGGACGAACGCGGGATCGAGTTCGCAGGTCGCCAGCAGGTGGCCTACCGCTGCCCGCAGGGACACGACTTCGAGATCACGATGTCGGACGAGGCCGAGGTTCCGGCCATCTGGGAGTGCCCGCGCTGCGGCATGGAAGCTCTCAACCTCTCCGGCGCCAAGCCGGAGGAGAAGGCCGAGAAGCCGGCGCGTACGCACTGGGACATGCTCCTGGAGCGGCGCTCGGAGAAGGAGCTCGAGGACATCCTCAAGGAGCGTCTCGACCTGCTTCGCGGTGGCGAGATCGGCCCGGCTCATCTGCACCGCAAGGGACCCGGGAAGAAGAAGGCCAACGCCTGACAGGACGCCGAGTCGGCTCGTCCTGACACAAAACCTCGCCGAGTCGGCGCGTTCTAACGCGCCGACTCGGCGAGGTTTTTGGTGAGAACGAGCCGACTCGGCCGGTTCTAGGCCAGGTTGTCCTTGTCGATGACCTCGCCGGTGACGATGTCGTCGTTGCGGGGCCGGGTGGCCGATCCGAACGTCGAGGGCATCGCCGCGGTGACCAGGCGCTTCTGCACGACCTTGGCCAGGATCCGACGGAAGAACGGCCGGGTGAACGGCAGGATCAGCACGATGCCGAAGATGTCGGTGACGAAGCCGGGGCTCAGCATCAGCGCGCCACCGAGCAGGATCAGCGCGCCGTCGGCGATCTCGTTGGACGGCAGCTTGCCCGAGGAGAGCGCCGTGCTCAGCGCGGACCAGGCTCGGGAGCCCTCGCGGCGCATCAGCCAGGCACCGAAGATCGAGTCGGCGATCAGCAGCAGGATCGTCCACCACACGCCGATCACCTGACCGACCTGGATCAGCACGAACAGCTCAGCCAGCGGCATCACCAGGAACAGGAGCACCAGGACCCAGGAGAACCTGCGGCGTCGCGTCGTCATCGACGGCCTCCCACGAAACGGTCCAGCCCGAATCGGCGCAGCAGGCGGAGCAGCTGGTCGCGGCGTTCGGACAGGCCCCAGCGGGTCACCCGGCGCATCGACTCGGCGGCGACCGCTGGGCTCATCTTCGACTCGCCCCGGACCCGCTCGATGAACTGGATCGGGACCTCCTTGACGGTCAGGCCGGCCCGCAGCGTACGCGTCACCATCTCGGTCTGGAAGACATAGCCGGTCGACTCGACGCTGTTCAGCTGCAGCTTCTCCAGCGTCGTACGCCGGAAGAGGCGGTAGCCCGCGGTGGCGTCGTGGACACCGATGCCGAGCAGGAGCCGGACGTAGAAGTTGCCGCCGACCGACAGCACGCGTCGCGACAGCGGCCAGTTGACCACCGAGCCGCCGCGGATCCAGCGGGCGCCGATCACCAGATCGGCCGAGGGGATCGCTCCGAGGAGCAGGTGGAGCTCCTCGGGCTGGTGGGAGCCGTCGGCGTCCATCTCGCCGACGATGTCGTAGCCCTGCTCGATGGCCCACCCGAAGCCGTGCAGGTACGCCGCCCCCAGCCCGGCCTTCTCGGTGCGGTGCAGCACGTGGATCTGGTCGTCGTTGTCGGCCAGCTCGTTGGCGATGGTGCCGGTGCCGTCGGGTGAGCCGTCATCGACGATCAGCACGTCGACGCGCGGCTGCGCTTTGCGCAGCCGGCCGACGATCCAGGTGAGGTTGTCTGCCTCGTTGTAGGTCGGGATGACCATCACCGCCCGGCCGATCTCGGTCCAGGGTGGAAGCTGCTCGTTCGTCACGTACGCCGGCCTTGTCGAGGAATGGGGTGGAGATCACAGGATATCCGCCCACCGGTCGAACCCAAGATCCCGCAATCACCGCTGCCAGCGCAGACGACGCAGAGCGCGGGAGGACCAAGACGTTCTTCGGGCCGTTCCGATCCTTGCTGGCGACAAGGGGACGATCGTTGTCTAAGGGCGCCTCGGCCTTCCCGCGTTGCCCTCGCGGCCAAAGACCGCGCCCGCGAAGACAAGTCGAAGGCATGCCTGGATCGACACCCCCGACCCGATTCGTCGAGCGCCGGTCCGCCTACCGCAACTCTGCATGGGCGAACGTTGTCACCATCACCCGCTGGCTCCGCGTAAGTCAACACGGCACTGACCTGCGGAAACAGATGTTTCCGCAGGTCAGCCACAGCCTGCCGGGCGAGAAAAAGAAAGGAATTCTCAAAGAACCTCGGCGTGTCGTCTTCGCGTTCCCGTCACGGCACTGAGGGAACGACGACGGTCCCTCGTGCCGAGGTGGCGAGAACCGGCTCCGCGAGCACCTCGGCTGCCCCCGGGCTGGCCTCGGTCGCGGCGCCTCGCGCCACGACGTACACGGCGAACTCCATCACCCGCGATCGGGTTCCGGCCTTGATCAGCTCGCAGGTGATCTCCAGAACGTCACCGGCACGTACGGGCGCCTTGAACTGCACGTCGTCGTAGGACGCGAAGAGCCCCTCGTCCCCATCGGTGCGGATGCACATCTCCGTCGCCACATCGCCGAACAGACCCAGGCTGTACGCGCCGTCGACCAGGTTCCCGGCGTAGTGGGCGTGGGAGTACGGCACGTAGCGGCGGTGGACGACCTTGGTGCCGACCTTGGTGCCGGTCTCGGTGCTCATGCTGCGGGCTCCTTCGCGGTGGTGCGGTGGACGAGGTAGGAGGCGACCTCGGCAGGAGTCGTGCCGCGGCCGAAGATGCGGTCGACGCCGAGCTCGGTGGTCATCGACTCGTCGAACCGTGGACCACCGGCGACCAGGAGCGGCCGCTCCCCCGCCGGGTAGGCCTCGCGGAACGCCGCCGACATCTCCCGGGTGTTGAGCAGGTGCGCGTCACGCTGGGTGACGACCTGGGAGACGAGTACGGCGTCGGCGCCCCGGGTGACGGCAGCCTCGACCAGGGAGGGCACCGAGACCTGGGCGCCGAGGTTCACGACCTCGATCTCCTTGTAGTACTCCAGTCCCTTCTCCCCCGCGAACCCCTTGATGTTGAGGATCGCGTCGATCCCGACGGTGTGGGCGTCGGTGCCGATACAGGCGCCGACGACGACCAGGGGCCGCCGCAGCGTCTCCTTGATCACCGCGTTGGCCTCCTTCGGTGTCAGCAGCGGGAAGTCACGCTCGACGACCTGCACCTTGTCGACGTCGACGAGATGGTTCACCTGCCCGTAGACGACGAAGAAGGTGAAATCGTCGCCCATCGGCTTGGAGTGGACGACCATCGCCGGCTCCATGCCCATCTTGTTGGCCAGCTGCAGCGCGGCGCCGTCGGCGACCTTGCTGTGCTTGATCGGCAACGTGAAGGAGACCTGCACCATCCCGTCGCCCGTGGTGTCGCCGTACGGCCGGATGATACTCATTCCTCGCCCTCCAGAATGGTGCTCGCGGGGTTGTAGTACGCCTCGGACTTCACGGCCACACCCTCGAGGCCCTTGCCTGCGTCGGCGGGGCGCTTCATCAGGCCGAAGGTGCCGTCCGCGATCGCGTCGAGGAGCCCGTTGGGCTCGTCGATGATCTTCCCGAGCAGGTCGATCGACTCCCCCAGCACCTCGCGCGCTCGGTTGGCGATGAACCCGTCAGGGGCCGGGTGGAAGTCCTCGCCGAGGCGTCCGGCGGCGTCCATGACGTACCGGACGTTCTGCAGGGCCAGGTCGCGGTCGGAGATCCACGGTGTCACCACCGCCTCGGTCATCATCCCGACCAGCAGGATGCCCTGGTCGGTCATCGCGCCGGCCAGGTTGAAGAACCCGTCGAGCAGATAGCCCTTGAAGATGTCGCCGGTCATGTGCCGGGTCGGCGGCATCCACTTCAGCGGCGCGTCGGGGAAGATCGTCTTCGCGAGCAGCGCGTGGGCGAGCTCGAGCCGGAACGAGTCCGGTACGTCGGGGTTGATCTCGAACGCGTGGCCCAGGCCCAGCTGCCAGTCCTCGAGTCCCGCCTCCTTGGCGAAGTACTCGTTGAGCAGCTGTGAGGTGGTCACCGTGTGCGCCGCCTCGACCGCATCGGCGGTGGTGAGGTAGTTGTCCTCGCCGGTGTTGATGATGATCCCCGCCCGCGCGTGGATCTGACGCGAGAGCCGCTGGTCGACGAACGTACGCACCGGGTTGATGTCGCGGAACAGGATCCCGTACATCGAGTCGTTGAGCATCATGTCGAGGCGCTCCATGCCCGCCAGTGCCGCGATCTCGGGCATGCACAGCCCGCTCGCGTAGTTGGTGAGCCGCACGTAGCGACCGAGCTCGCGGGAGGTCTCGTCGAGCGCGGCCCGCATCAGGCGGAAGTTCTCTTGGGTCGCGTACGTCCCGGCGAACCCTTCCCGGGTGGCGCCCTCGGGCACGTAGTCGAGCAGCGACTGGCCGGTCGAGCGGATCACCGCGATGATGTCGGCGCCCTCGCGCGCGGCTGCCTGCGCCTGCGGGATGTCCTCGTAGATGTCGCCGGTCGCGACGATCAGGTAGATCCACGGTTTGCGGGGTGCGTCGCCGATCTCGGCGATCATCCGCTCGCGCTCCACCCGGCTGGCGTCGAGCCGGGCGATGCCGACCCCGACCGCCTCGCGGGCGTGCTTCGCGGCCAGCTCGGCCTCGGCACCCTCGGGCAGGTGGAAGGTCACCTGACCGGCGGCAGCCTCCTCGGCGAGCCGGGAGAGGTCGTTGTCGTGGGCGGCCAGCGCCTGCCACACCGGTAGCGCGACCCCGTGCTCCAGCCCGACGTCGGCACGCACCGCGTCGACCAGGTGGTTGACCCACGGGGTGCCGTCCGGGTCGGCGCCGGCGAGCCCGGCCAGCCGCAGGGTGGCCCGCTCGACGGCGACCGTGGTGTGCTTCTTGGCCATCTCGACGATCGGGTCGCCGACCTTCGCGGCCAGCGCGCGGGCCTGGGCGATCGTGCGTGGGTCCAGGTCGAGTCTCACCAGACACCTTCTTTCTCGAATACGGTCCTGCCGTCGACGACGGTCTGCAGGCAGGCGGTGGTGACGTCGGCGACGTCAGGTGTGGTCAGGTCGGGGAACGTGGTGCGGTCCCAGACGGCGTAGGTGGCACGCTGTCCGACGGTGAGCGTGCCGGCGTCGTCGATGCCGGCCGCGTACCAGCCGCCGACGGTGTGGGCCGCAAACGCCTCCGCCGCGGTGATGCCCTGGCCGGGCGTGTGGTGGTGCACGGCTGCGTGGACTGCGGCCCACGGGTCCAACGGGGTCACCGGGGAGTCGGAGCCGAAGGCGAGGCGTACGCCGGCGTCGAGCAGGGTCCGGAACGGGTTCATCTGCTGCCAGCGCTCCCCCAGCCTGGCTGCGTACATCCGGTCCGGGCCACCCCACAAGCCGTCGAACATCGGCTGCATGCTCGCGGTCACCCCGAGGTGGGCGAACGTCTCGGTCGCGGCCGGGGAGGGCAGCTCGCAGTGCTCGAGCCGGTGACGGCCGGATCGTATGCTCGCGGCGCCCAGCGTCGCCTCCGCGAGCCGGAACGCCTGCGCGATGTTGTCGATCGCCTGGTCGCCGATGCAGTGGAAGCCGGCCTGGAGGCCGCGCCGGGTGCAGCCGATGATGTGCTCGGCCATCTCCTCCGGGTTGAGATAGGCATGGCCGCGGTGGCCGGCCAGATCCGCGTAGTCGAAGGTCAGCGCGGCGCTCCGGGATCCCATCGACCCGTCTGCGCTGAGGTCACCGGCGAGGCCGGAGACTTCCGAGAGACGCTCCAGGTCGTCGAACCCGAGGTGAGCGCCCCAGTAGTAGGTGCCGTGCAGCCCGGCCTCGGCGGCTTGGGCCTGCGTCGCGATCAGGTCCGACTCCGGGCCGATGTCGGGGCCGGAGTTGTCATGGAAGGCACCGATGCCCAGGGCCGCCATCGCCTGCAACGCCGCTCGGGCACCGTGCTCGGCATGACCGGCCGGAGTGAGGTCGGCCAACAGCGGCAGCAACGCGCGCAGCGCCTCTCGCTCGACGCGGCCCTGAGCCGTCCAGCCCGGGAGCCCTGCGATCCCAGGAACCCGCGCCATCAGGGCGCTCGAGACCACGGCGGAGTGACCGTCGATGCGGTTCAGGTACACCTTGCGGCCACCGGAGGCGCGGTCGAGCTCGGCCGCGGTCGGCAGGCTCGGGTCCGGCCAGTGCGTCTCGTCCCAGCCCTGGGCGAGGACCAGATCATCATGGCCCAGGTCGCGGACGTGCGCTGCGACCATGTCGAGCACCACTTCCCGGCTGGGCGCGCTGCCGACGTCGAGGCCGAGGATCTGCTCCCCCGTCTCGACGACGTGGACATGGCTGTCCACGAAGGCAGGTGTCACCAGCCGGCCTTCGAGGTCGACCAGCTCATCGGGACTCGCGAAGTCGTCCGGATCGTTGCCGGTCCAGACGATCCGCCCGCCCTCGACGGCCATCGCTCTGACCGGCTCGTCCAGGGCCGGCCGCGTGTGGATCTGACCATTGCGGAGGAGGATGCGAGTCACGGCGCCAGTCTGCCCTCGAAGAGAGTCCGGACGCCGCTGTTCGCGCGGAGAAGATCCAGTGCGTACGCCGCGTGGCCCGGGACGTAGCCGTTGCCGACCAGCATCGTCACGTCGGCGGCGAGGCCCTCGGCGCCGAGGGCGGCAGCGGAGAAGGACGTGGCCATGGAGAAGAAGATGACGGTGCCGCCGTCGGCGGTGGAGAGGATGGCGCCGCCCTCGCAGCCCGGCACGTCCACGCACACCACGGTCACATCGGCGGGACCGCCGGCCTTCGTCACCGCGTCGCGCAGCGCCACTGGGTTGCGCGCGTCGGCGACCACGACCTCGTCCGCGAGGCCGGCCCCCTGAAGTCGCTCCGCCTCGATGTCGGTGGGAACGACGCCGATGAGATGCCCCGCCCCCGCCTCCCGAGCCGCGGCAAGCGACAGCGACCCCGATTTCCCGCCCCCTCCGATGACCGCCACAGTCACCCCCGAGACGTCAGTTCTCGACGTCGAGAAGTCGGTTTCTGACGCCGAGAGGTCAGTTTCTGACGCCGAGAGGTCAGTTTTCGATTCGGCAGAGTCAGAAATCGACGCCTCGCTGTCAATTTTCGACTTCTCGGCGTCAGAAAGTGACGCTTCGGCGTATTGGGTGACGATGCGGCGGGTGAGGGCCGGGGCGCCGCAGACGTCCATGACCGAGAGGGCCAGTTCCGGGGCCTCGTCGTCGGGGAGGACTGCGGCAATCGAGCGGCCGAAGAGGATGGCGTAACCGTCGCACGGCACCTGCTCGTCCTCGCCGGCCCATCGCTCGAGCCCGTCCTCGATGACGAGCGGCGTCAACGTCAGGGATACCAGGGTGGCGACGCGGTCCCCGACCGAGAGGTCGAGAGGCGACTCGGGGCCGACCTCCTCGACCACACCGACGAGCATTCCGCCCGACCCGGTCACCGGGTTCTGCATCTTGCCGCGGTCGGCGACGATGTCGAGCACCTCGCGGCGTACGGCATCTCCGTCGCCGTCGTGCGCGGACTCCAGCTGCCGGAACGAGGCCGCGTCCAGGTTCAGTCGCTCCACCCGGATCCGTACTTCGTCGGGCCACAAGGTCTTTCGGGTGTCGAGTCTGCGGGCCGCCTGCGGCAGCGGCAACGAGCCGGCCACCGGCTCGTCGAGCACCCGGTGCAGGCCTGTCGGGTCGGAAGTGGTCATCGTCGTACGCCTCCTTGCGTGCATCTCACGGCGGACCCTACCAGCGCCAGGAGGAAGAATTGCGGCGGATGCTTGCAAAGACCGGAGGATCTCCCGCTATGGTGGATTGCATGACGGCAACGATCGAGCCCAAGACCCGAGACGGACAGCCCTACGCCTACCAGCGCGTAGAGCTGGTCGAACCCGACTGGACCCGTTTCCCGGGATGGGCCGACATCACCGAGGAGCAGTGGCGCGACGTGCAGTGGCAGCGCGTCAACTGCATCAAGAACGTCCGCCAGCTGCGCGCCCTGATGGGTGATCTTCTCGACGAGCGCTTCTACGCCGACCTCGAGAAGGACATGGCCGAGCGCGCGACCATGTCGATGCTCGTGCCGCCGCAGATGGTCAACACGATGGTGCCGTCCGGCGCATCGGCCGGCGAGGAGTTCACCGACGCGTTCTACGCAGACCCGCTCCGTCACTACATGATCCCGGTCTTCTCCGACCGCCGCACCGACTGGCCCTCACACCCGCAGGCGAGCCGCGACTCGCTGCACGAGCACGACATGTGGGTAGCCGAAGGGCTGACCCACCGCTACCCGACCAAGGTGCTCGCCGAGCTGCTCTCCACCTGCCCGCAGTACTGCGGGCACTGCACCCGGATGGACCTGGTCGGGAACTCGACCCCGGTCATCGACAAGCTCAAGCTCACCGGCAAGCCGGTCGACCGCCACGAGGCGATGCTCGAATACCTCCGCAACACCCCGCAGGTGCGCGACGTGGTCGTCTCCGGCGGCGACGTCGCCAACCTGCCCTGGCCGCGGCTGGAGGACTTCCTCACCAAGCTGATGGCGATCGACAACATTCGCGACATCCGACTGGCCACGAAGGGCCTGATCGGACTCCCCCAGCACTGGCTCCAGGAGCCGCTGCTGGAGGGGATGAACCGGGTGACCACCATCGCCCGTGAGCGCGGCGTCTCGCTGGCGATCCACACCCACGCCAACCACGCCAACTCGGTCACTCCCCTGGTCGCCGAGGCGTCCAAGGCACTGCTCGCGGCCGGGGTTCGCGACGTACGCAACCAGGGTGTGCTCCTGGCCGGCGTGAACGCCGACAGCCACAGCCTGCTCGACCTGAGCTTCCGTCTGCTCGACGGCGCCCAGATCATGCCCTACTACTTCTACATGTGCGACATGATCCCGTTCAGCGAGCACTGGCGGGTCTCGGTCGCCGACGCGCAGCGGCTGCAGCACGACATCATGGGCTACCTGCCCGGGTTCGCCACCCCGCGGATCGTGTGCGACGTGCCCTTCGTCGGCAAGCGGTGGGTCCACCAGATCGCCGACTACGACACCGAGCGCGGGATCTCCTACTGGACCAAGAACTACCGGACCTCGATCGAGGCGAGCGACCCCGAGGCGCTGTCACGGACCTACGAGTACTACGACCCGATCCACACGCTGCCCGAGTCGGGCCAGGAGTGGTGGCGTACGCACGGGAAGTGAGCAGCGGAACGGCTCAGTGCTTCAGGGTCGGCCGGTTCTCGTAGTAGGTGTACATCGCGATCGTGGTCCGGGTGGCCACGTTGGCGACCGAGCGGATCCTGCCGAGCAGCTCCTCGAGGGCCTCGGGGGTCGCGACCCGCACCTTGAGCATGTAGGACTCGGCGCCCGCGATGGACCAGCAGGCCTCTACCTCGTTGAGGTCGGCGACCCGCTCGGGGCAGTCGTCGGGTTGTGAGGGGTCGAGCGGCGTGACGGCCACGAATGCGGTCAGCGGGACACCGATCGCGGCGTAGTTGACGGTGGCGCCGTAACCGGTGATCAGGTCGCGCTGCTCGAGCCGCTTGACGCGCTGATGCACAGCCGAGGTCGACAGGCCGGTGGCCTTGCCCAGGTCGGTGTAGGACATCCGACCGTCCTCCGCGAGAAGCTGAAGGATTTTACGGTCGGTTGCCTCGATCTCAGGGGTAGTCACGGCGACAGCGTACCCACAGCAGCAATATCTCCGTCGAAACGTCCAAAACCGTGTCCGATATCGAAAGATTTACGGCCCGCCGGTGGCTCAGGCGGACCTCAGGAGGGCCAGCCGGAGAGCGTCCTCGACGCGCCGTCGGCAGCAGGAGGGGTCTGGACCACCGACAGCAGCCGGCCGTCAGGACCCTCCTTGCGGCCGGAGGTCAGTGCTTCGCCGGTGGCCAGATGGGGGTCGGCGGACACGACTACCCGGCCGGTCGAGCTGACCAAGGTCGCCTGCGCCTCGCGCAGGCAGGGCAGCAGCATCCTCTCCAGTGTCTCGACCGCGGTGTCGGCGCCCGCGACCCCGACCAGCCGGCCGCCCGCGTAGACCGGCAGCGTCGTGGTCAGGACGTACTCGTCGGTGCAGACGAAGTCGACGTAGGGACCGGCGACATTCAGCCGCCCGGTCCGCTCCGGCACGCGAAACCACGGCTGCCGGGTGTAGTCCATGGTCTCGCCCGTCCCCGGCACCTCGGCTTCACCGAGGAAGTCCCGGCCTGCGCCCTGCCACCAGGCGAGGTAGAGCCGCCGGTCGCTGAGGGCATCTGGGGCGACGACGAAGCCGCCACCCAGCAGGTTCGGGTCCTGGAGGAACTCCACCGTCCCCGCCTCCACCTGTGCGCTCAGCTCGTCGGAGGTGACCGGCCCGGAGGCGAAGAGAGCGGCGACCTCGGTGCGCATCCGTTCCAGCTCGGCGAGAATCGCTCCGAAGTGCCGCTCGATCCGTACGGCGCAGTCGCCAGACACATCGATGTTCACTGGCGTACCACCTCATGGATCTCGGTCAGACGTTCAACGGCGTGGGCCACATGGTCGCGTACGCTCGTTCGGGCCGCGGCCACATCGCCCGCCTCCAGCGCGGCGACCAGCGCCCGATGCCGCCCGCCCGACGCCTGACGGAAGTCGGACTCGCTCAGCGGCACTCGCAGCAACGTACCGAAGTCGGCCTCTTGTCGCACCACCTCTCGGGTGAGGCGCGCCGACTGTGTCAGCGCCGCGACGGAGAGATAGAGCTCGCTCTCCGCATCTCGCCATCTGCCCACGTCCTCCTCGTCCGCCGGGAGGAGCAGGTCGTGGAGGTCCTCCACCTCGTCCGGTGCGGCGCGCTCGGCCGCGAGCTCGGCGCAGCCGGTCAGCACCACCTGATACAGGCTCGCCCGGTCGCGCAGCTCCACCCGTGACATGGTGGCGAGCCGCCCCTTCACGACGTCGCCGGGTTCCGGCGCCCGCACGAACGAGCCACCACCGCGTCCGCGAGTGGTCACGACCAGCCCCTGTGCGCGCAGCGACACCAGTGCCTCCCGGGCGGTCACCGTCGCCACGCCCAGCATCTGGGCGAGCTCGAGCTCGCTCGGTAGCCGGTCCCCGTCGGCGAGGACGCCGGAGCGGATCGCCTCCGCAAGACGGTTCTCGACACGTACGGCTCTGCCTTCGTCGCCGATCGGCGCGAAGATCGCCGACCGGGCGCGCGAGGTCGTCGCACGGGCTTTGGCCACGATCGGGCTCCTCCTTCGAATGGGTTTTACCAAGAAACTTACGCAAGGGGTCTTTAAAATCTAAGATCTGGTTCCATATGATTAAGCAATGGGACCGACCGAATCTCCGCAGATCCAGCTCGACGCCGTGTCCAAGGCGTACGGCGACGTGATGGCCGTCGACGCCCTCGACCTGACCATCGGCGACGGCGAGTTCTTCTCCATGCTCGGGCCCTCCGGCTCCGGCAAGACCACCGTGCTGCGCCTCATCGCCGGCTTCGAGCGAGCCGACTCCGGCACGATCCGCCTCGGCAGCGAGGACGTCACCGCGCTGGCGCCGTTCGACCGAGACGTCACCACCGTCTTCCAGGACTACGCCCTGTTCCCGCACCTCAACGTGCTCGACAACGTCGCGTACGGACTGCGCGTCCGCGGCGTCTCGAAGGCCGAGCGCAGCACCCGGGCGCGGGAGGCGCTCGGCATGGTCCGGCTCGACCACGTCGCGGCCCGCAAGCCCACCGAGCTCTCCGGCGGACAGCGACAGCGGGTCGCGTTGGCCCGCGCGATCGTCGTACGTCCCAAGGTGCTGCTCCTCGACGAGCCCCTGGGTGCGCTGGACCTCAAGCTGCGTGAGCAGATGCAGGTCGAGCTCAAGCAGATCCAGCGCGAGCTCGGGATCACCTTCGTCTTCGTCACCCACGACCAGGAGGAGGCCTTGACTCTCAGCGACCGGATCGCGGTCTTCGACAGCGGCCGGATCGTGCAGCTGGGCACGCCGAAGGAGATCTACGAGAGCCCGACCTCGCAGTACGTCGCCGACTTCGTCGGGACCTCCAACGTGTTCGACGAGCAGGTGTCCAAGCGGGTGCTGAAGATGGAGGGCGCCTTCGCGCTGCGACCGGAGAAGATCCTGCTGTCCCCGCTGACCGCGAGCGCCCCTGCCGGGGCGATGACGGCCGCCGGGGTGATCACCGAGTCGATCTACATCGGCACCGGCCACCGCGTCCACATCGAGCTCGAGGACGGCACCCAGCTGGTCGCCCTCGAGCAGAGCCGCGGCGCTCTGCATCCCGACGCCGCCGAACCCGAGTCTCGGGGCGACCGCGTGGTCGCCTCCTGGTCGCCGGGCGACCTGGTCCCCCTGGGCACCGATTCGTCCCGTGCCGTGCAACACCGATGAGCAGAACCCACCAGAGAGGCTTGATCATGCGCAACATCCCAACCAGGCACACCGCCGGCCGCACCATCGGCGGAGCAGTCGCGGCGCTGTCCCTGATCACGCTCACCGCCTGCGGCGGTGACAGCGGCAGCGAGTCGACCGGAGCGGCCGAGAAGCTCGGCGAGAACGAGGGCGAGGTCTCCATCCTCGCCTGGCCCGGCTACGTCGAGGACGGCTCGACGGACCCCGAGGTCGACTGGGTCTCCGGCTTCGAGAAGGAGACCGGATGCCAGGTCACCTCGAAGGTCTACGGCACCTCCGACGAGGCCTTCAACCTGGCCAAGTCGGGCGAGTACGACGTCGTGGCCGCCTCCGGCGACCTCACCCTGCGCATGATCGCGGCAGGCCAGGCGGCCGAGGTGAACACAGACCTGATCCCCAACTACGAGGGCATCTACGACTTCCTCAAGGACCGCGAGTGGAACACCGTGGACGAGAAGAACTACGGCATCCCGCACGGCTACGGCGCGAACCTGCTGATGTACAACACCAAGGACGTCACCCCCGCCCCGACCTCGTGGAAGGCGGTCTTCGAGGACGCGCCGAAGCACAAGGGCCAGGTCACCGCGTACGACTCGCCGATCTACATCGCCGACGCGGCGGTCTACCTGATGGCGCACCAGCCCGACCTGGGTATCGAGAACCCGTACTCCCTCGACGAGAAGCAGCTCGCCGCGGCCGTCGACCTGCTCAAGGCGCAGCGGACCTCCGTCGGTGAGTACTGGTCCGACTACACCAAGACGCAGGCCTCCTTCGAGACCGGTGACACCGTGGTCGGCACCACCTGGCAGGTCATCGCCAACCTGATCGACCCGAAGAAGGCCCCGGTCGAGGCGATCCTCCCCTCCGAGGGGGCGACCGGCTGGAACGACACCTGGATGATCTCGTCGAAGTCGAAGTCGCCCAACTGCGCCTACGCCTGGCTCAACCACATCTCCGACCCGGAGGTCAACGCCCAGGCGACGGAGTACTTCGGCGAGGCCCCCAACTCGGACAAGGCCTGCGAGTTCGCCTCCGAGGGCCACTGCGAGACCTTCCACGCCGGCGACGAGGAGTACGCCAAGAAGATCTGGTTCTGGAACACGCCCATCAACGACTGCCTGGACGGCCGGACCGACGTCGAGTGCACCGACTACCAGGACTGGACCAAGGCCTGGGCAGAGATCAAGGGGTGACCTTGAGCTCCATCAGCAGCACGCTCAGCAGGAGGCCGGGCATCCGTCTCGGCCTCCTGCTGGCCGCTCCCCTGACCTGGCTGGTGCTCGTCTACGTCGTCGCCCTCGCCGCCCTGCTGGTGACCGCGTTCTGGACGATCGACTCGTTCACCAACGAGCTCGAACGCACCTTCACCCTCGACAACGTCCGTGAGATAACCAGCGAGGCGCTCTACCGGACCGTCACGCTCCGCACCCTCGGGGTGGCGCTGCTGGTGACGCTGATCGACTGCGCGATCGCGCTGCCGGTCGGCTTCTACATGGCCAAGGTCGCCTCCCGGCGCTCCCGCCATCTGCTGGTGATCGCCTTCCTGATGCCGCTGTGGGCGTCATACCTCGTCAAGGCGCTCGCCTGGCGCTCGCTGCTGTCCAACGGCGGCCTCCTGGACTGGGCCGGTGGCCTGGTCGGCCTCGGCACACCGGGATTCGGCGTCACCGCGATCGTGCTCACCCAGGCGTACATCTGGCTTCCGTACGTCATCCTCCCCGTGTACGCAGCATATGAACGTGTCCCGGACTCGCTGCTCGACGCCGCCGGCGACCTCGGAGCCCGGCCGGCGCGGACCTTCCGCACCGTCGTGCTGCCCCTGGTGGTCCCGGGTCTGGTCGCCGGGTCGATCTTCTCGTTCTCGCTGACCATGGGCGACTACATCACCGTCAACATCGTCGGCGGCGCCAACCAGATGCTCGGCAACCTCGTCTACATCAACTCGGGTTCCAACCTGCCGCTGGCCGCAGCGATCGCTCTCATCCCGATCGCCGTGATCATGATCTACCTGGCGTTGGTACGCCGCACCGGAGCTCTGGAGAACCTATGACCATCTCGCGAACCACCCGGCGCCTGCTCGCCGCGGTGACCGGCCTGGTGCTGGCGGTGCTCTACGCGCCGCTGGCCCTGGTCGTGGTGAACTCGTTCAACACCTCCCAGGCGCTCACCTGGCCGCCCAGCGGATTCACCACCGAGTGGTGGCAGCGGGCAGCGGTCAACCCGGGGGCCCACGACGCGATCATCACCTCGCTGATCGTCGCGTCATGCGCGACCGTCATGGCACTGCTCCTCGGCACCCTGCTCGGCCTGGCGATGCAGCGCTACTCCTTCTTCGGGAAGAACACCGTCAACCTGCTGGTGATCCTCCCGATCGCCCTCCCCGGCATCGTCACCGGCATCGCGCTCTCCAACGCGTTCTCGTCGATCCTCGGCATCCGCCTGGGGTTCTTCACCCTGGTGGTGGCGCACGCGACGTTCTGCATCGTGACCGTCTTCAACAACGTGCAGGCACGGCTGCGGCGGATGGGCGGCAACCTCGAGGAGGCCTCTGCCGATCTCGGTGCAGGGATGTGGACCACCTTCCGGCTGGTCACGCTCCCGCAGCTGCGCTCCGCGCTGCTGGCCGGCGGGCTGCTGGCGTTCGCGCTCAGCTTCGACGAGATCATCGTGACGACGTTCGCCGCCGGCCCGGGGGTGACCACCCTTCCGGTCTGGATCCTGACCAACCTGTTCCGTCCCGGCCAGGCGCCGATCGTCAACGTCGTGGCGGTCGTCATGATCGTCGTCTCGGTCGCACCGATCTGGCTCGCCCAGCGACTCTCGTCCGACCCGAGCGAGAGCACGAGAGCGATTCACTAGGGACGCGCTCGGCGGGAGCGGATAATGTGCACAGCGTGGCTGAACCTCGAATGCTCCTGCTCGACACCGCGTCGCTCTACTTCAGGGCCTTCTTCGGCGTGCCCGACATCCGGGCCGAGGACGGCACGCCGGTCAACGCCGTCCGCGGCCTGCTGGAGTTCATCTCCCGGCTCGTCAACGACTACTCCCCCACCGACCTGGTGTGCTGCTGGGACAACGACTGGCGCCCGCAGTGGCGCGTCGATCTGATCCCGTCCTACAAGTCGCACCGGGTGGTGGAGGAGCTCGAGACCGCCCCTGACGTGGAGGAGGTCCCCGACCCGCTGCAGATCCAGGTGCCGATCATCCGCGAGGTGCTCGCCGCGGCCGGGATCTGCGTCATCGGCGCCGACGGCTACGAGGCCGACGACGTGATCGGCACCCTCGCCACGGGCGCGGGCATGCCCGTCGACGTCGTGACCGGCGACCGTGACCTCTTCCAGCTGGTCGATGACGCTGCCGGCGTACGCATCCTCTACCCGACCCGGGGCGTGGGCGATCCCGACCTGGTCGACGAGAAGTGGGTGCTCGCCAAGTACGGGATCAGCGCCGCACAGTACGCCGACTTCGCGACCATGCGCGGAGACACCTCCGACGGGCTGCCGGGAGTGAAGGGCGTCGGCGAGAAGACCGCGGCCAAGCTGCTCGAGCAGTTCGGAGACCTGGAGGGGATCATCGCCGCCGTCGCCGACCCGACCACCTCCCTCACCAAGGCACAGAGGCAGAAGTTCATCGACGCGGTCGACTACCTGGCGGTCGCACCGAAGGTCGTGGCCGTGGCCCGAGACATCCCGCTGGACCGAAGCGGCACCGCTCTTCCCAGCGCGCCGGCCGACCCGGCTCGCCTGCACGAGCTGGCCGCGACCTACAACCTCGCCTCCCCCGTCACACGCTTGGAAGCCGCTCTCGCACGGGTGTGATCGAGGTCTCCACGACTTCGTCGAGAAAGTTCGTGGAAACGGCATCATCAGCCGCGTACCGCTCCGTCTCCTTGGCAAGACCACCAAGAAGGAGCGGACGAATGAGCGACATCAAGCACCCGGCAGTGCAGCAGGACATCAAGATCTCGTGCCTCGACCCCTGGGGCCGCACGGTCGAGGTGCCGACCACCCTCGGCTACCGCGAGAGCGACCCGTACGCAGTGAGCCTGACCTTCCACTCCGGTACCGGCGACGTCGAGTGGGTCGTGTCCCGCACGTTGATGCTGCAGGGACTGGCCGCGCCCGCCGGTGAGGGTGACGTGAAGATCTACCCGAGCATCGACGAGGACGCCAAGGCCGTCGCCGTCTTCGACTTCAGCTCCCCCGACGGGCGCCTCATCGCGACCGCCGACTCCCGCGAGGTGCAGATGTTCCTCGGCAAGTCCTTCTCAGCGGTTCCGGTCGGCGCCGAGAGCCAGCACATGGACCTCGATGCGCTCATCGCGGACCTGCTCGGCACCTCCTCCGACGCCGAGTAGGCACACCGCCCTCCTGCTCTTTCGTCTTCGCGCCCTCTCGTCCCGGATGTCCGGCACGAGAGGGTTCGTCGTTTTCGCCAGCCGGAAGTTTCCTCTCGCCGTTGCCACGTCAACTGTGGTAGTGATGTGCGTCACGCGTCCCTCACGGAGGTCACCTTGCTCCCCGCATTCCTGTCTCGCGAGCGAACGGTTGCCGGTCCCGGCTTCAGTCGCTGGCTCATCCCGCCCGCCGCTCTCGCGGTCCACCTCTGCATCGGCCAGGTGTACGCCACCAGCGTCTACAAGACCGCTCTGGTCGAGCACTTCAACGTGAGCCAGACCGCGATCGGGCTGATCTTCTCGATCGCGATCGTGATGCTGGGTCTCTCGGCCGCCGTGATGGGCACCTGGGTCGACCGCAACGGACCGCGCGCGGCGATGACCGCGGCCGCGATCTTCTGGTCCTCAGGATTCTTCGTCGGCGCCCTCGGCATCGGCACCGGCCAGCTGTGGCTGGTCTACCTCGGCTACGGCGTCATCGGCGGCATCGGCCTCGGGATCGGCTACATCTCCCCCGTCTCCACACTGATCAAGTGGTTCCCTGACCGGCCCGGCCTGGCGACAGGCATGGCGATCATGGGCTTCGGCGGTGGCGCGATGATCGCCAGCCCGCTGAGCGGTCGGCTGCTGTCGCTCTACGACCCGTCCTTCACCGGTGACGGCACCACCGTCCCCGACGGGCACGCGGTGATGATGCTCTTCCTCACCCTCGGCGTCGTCTACCTGGTCTTCATGTCCTTCGGCGCGGCGACCGTCCGCGTGCCCCCGGAGGGTTGGGCGCCGGCCGGCTGGGACCCGGCGAGCGTCAAGAAGAAGAAGCTCGTCACCACGGCGAGCGTCTCGGCGAACAACGCGATCCGGACCCGGGCGTTCTGGCTGGTGTGGATCGTGCTCTTCTGCAACGTGACCGCCGGGATCGGGATCCTCGAGCAGGCGGCTCCGATGATCCAGGACTTCTTCCGCGTCGACGGCGTGTCGTCGGTCAGTGCGGCCGCGGCCGGTGGCTTCGTGGGTCTGCTCTCGATCGCCAACATGAGCGGCCGCTTCGTCTGGTCCTCGACCTCCGACATCATCGGCCGCAAGCCGATCTACATGATGTATCTCGGGGTCGGGCTGGTTCTCTACCTCCTGCTGGCGACCGTCGGTGACGCCTCGATGGCGCTCTTCGTGCTGCTCGCCGTGGTGATCCTGTCCTTCTACGGCGGCGGCTTCGCGACCGTGCCCGCCTACCTGCGCGACCTCTTCGGCACCTTCCAGGTCGGCGCCATCCACGGCCGCCTCCTGACCGCCTGGTCGGCCGCCGGGATCGCCGGACCGCTCATCATCAACGCCTTCCTCGACGCACAGGGTGAACCAGGCACGCTCACCGCGGAGGCCTACCGTCCGGCGCTGCTGACCATGGTCGGTGTCCTCGCGGTCGGCTTCGTCGCCAACCTCCTGGTGCGCCAGGTGCCTGACAGGTTCCACGAACCGAAGTCCAACGATCCCGCCGATCCCACCGAGGCCGAGAGGAGTGCAGCATGAACCCCAAGGTCGCAGGCGCCTGGGCCCTGGTCGGGATCCCCCTGGCCTACGGGATCATCGAGACGCTACGCCGTGCGGCGCAGCTCTTCACCGGCTGAGCTCTGCTGCCGCCGGGTCAGAGGCCGAGCAGGCCCTGCTCGTTCGTACGCCACGCCTCCTGCGCCGCCCGGGTCACCGGGCCGTGCGGGAGGGTGCGCGTGCCCCACTCGGTGACGGCCTGCACATCGCGCAGGCTGGAGGTGAGGAAGACCTCGGTGGCGTACTCCTCGACCTCGGCGAGCGGCTCGTCAGTCTCCTGGGCCCCGAACCACTTCAGCACCAGAGCCCGGGTGATCCCGGCCAGCGGGCCGCTGGAGATCGTCGGGGTCTTGAGCTCCCCGTCGAGCACGTAGAAGACGTTGCTCCCGGTCCCCTCGCACAGGTCGCCGACGGTGTTGGCGAAGATCGCCTCGCTGGCCCCGTGCTTGTGGGCCTCGGCGAGCGCGATGACGTTCTCGGCGTACGACGTCGTCTTCAGGCCGGTCGTCGCAGCATGCTCGTTGCGGCGCCACGGCACACTGACGACCTTCGTCTCGGCCGGCAGGGGCGTCGCGTCCTCCAGACCGACCATGATCGTTGGCTCCACCTCGGCGCGACCCGAGCCGAACGGCGCCGGCCCGCCGGTGACGGTGATCCGCAGGCGCCCGTACGCCGTCGGGCCCGCGCCCAGCACAGCCTCGACGCCCTTGGTGACGAGAGTTCGGTCCGGCGTGGGGAGCCCCAGCCCGTTCGCAGAGCGCTCGAGGCGGTCGAGATGGAGAGAGAGTGCGAACGGCCGGTCCTCGATCACTTTCAGCGTCTCGAAGACGCCGTCACCCACAACCAGACCATGGTCGCGGACGGAGACCGCCGGGGCGGTCGGGTTGTCGAGAAGGTGACCATCGATCCACGCGCGCATGCATCAACTCTAAAACGTCGCTGGTCAGAGGCGGGAATACGCGCCGAGGCGACCTTCCAGATGACCGTCGAATGACACGAAGGTGACCCCCGATTTGTCGCCGCCACGCGGCTCCGTTAATGTTCTTCTCGTCGCCAAGGGCACGGGAAACCGGGCCTGAAGCAGCAAGCGGACGTAGCTCAGTTGGTAGAGCGCAACCTTGCCAAGGTTGAGGTCGCGAGTTCGAGCCTCGTCGTCCGCTCGGAGTAGGTCTCCACCGGAGGCATTGCCTCCAGCGGTGGGTTGGCCGAGAGGCGAGGCAACGGACTGCAAATCCGTGTACACGGGTTCAAATCCCGTACCCACCTCGAAGCACCACCCTGATGTAAACTGCAGGACACAAACTGAATAACCACGGACGATTGGCGCAGCGGTAGCGCGCTTCCTTGACACGGAAGAGGTCACTGGTTCAAACCCAGTATCGTCCACCAAGGAAAACCCCGTCTGACCAGGCAATACGCCCGGAAGGCGGGGTTCTTTCATCTGCTCCTCCCCCACGAGACCAGCCGTTGAGTGACAAAGTGAGTGACAACGCATCCTCGGTCACGCGTCCTTCGTCGACTCGCCGAACAGGTCATCCATCGCCTGAGCACCCGTCTGGATCACCGGCCGAATCTGCTTCCGGTAGATCAGCTCAGTGACGTTGCTGCCACCCTTGTGGCCCACCAGACGCGAGATCTCCTCAATCGGGATGCCGTGCTCAGACAGCGCCGAAACGAACGAGTGCCGCAGCTCTTGAGGAGTCCATTCCTTCGGATTCAGGCTCGGCACCTTCCTCAGAGCTCGGCGAAACGTGCGTCGAACGTTGGCGGCATCGAGCTCGGACCCGACACCCGTCGTGAACACCAGATCCGCGTCTGCCCAGGACTTCGCTTTGAGCCGAAGAGCAGCCTGCTTCGTCCGATGCTTCTTCAGCTGCTCGACAGCCTGAGCAGGCAGGGCCAGCGTGCGCCGGGACTTCCGAGTCTTCGTGTCGCCGCCAGCCCGATCGGAGCGCCAGACCTCCATGTGCGGAGGAATCGGCGGCGAGACGGTGTTGTCCGGATCCAGGTGCACATGCTGCCACCGAAGCGCACGCAGCTCCTCGGTTCGAGCGCCGGTCAACAGAGCCAGCACGATGTAGGGGTAGAACTGATCCTCACTCGTGAGCGTCAACACGTCGCGTGCTTGGTCGAGAGTGAACGCCTTGGAAGGCCGACCACGAGTTCCACGCGGTGCCTTACACAGCTCCACGACGTTCTTGTCCACGTAGCCACGAGCCATCGCCCGACGAACCGATCGATTCAATGACGACTTGACCTGTTGAATGCTGGACGTCGACAAGATTGGGCGCAATGTCTGCAACCAGTTGTCGACCTCATCGGCCCGAAGGTCCCGGAGTTTGCGGCCCCCGAGGTTCGGCAGAATGTGGGTGTTGACGAGGCTCTGGTACTTCTTACGCGTGGCGTCGTCCGTGTCAGCGTCGAGGCCGAAGTTCAACCAGTCCTCGACCGCCTGCCCGACAGTGATCCGCTCAGAGTGCGCGACGAGACCAGCCTCGTAGTCCTTGACCCGCTTTGAGAGTGCCCGAATCGCAGCCGTCTCGGTCTTTCCAGAAGCCTTCCGCGTGATGCGTCCACCTTTGGCGTTATAGCCAACCGTCTTCTCCGCGATAAATCGCTGACGGTCCTCGTCCCAGTAGACGCTCCCCTCCCCCGGCTTACGCCTCGACTCCTTCGACTTGGCGCCTTCGCCGGTCATGCCGCACCGTCCGCGAGCATCGAGACGCACTCCGCTAGAGCAGCGATCGGCACGAGCCGACGACGCCCGATCTTCACGGTGCGCAGCTGGTCGGACCGGATCAGCTCGTACACGGCAGATCTGCTCAGCCGGAGAGCCTCAGCTGCCTCCTCCACCCGATACAGAACCGGCGGAATCGAGTACTCACCCTCATTCATTGTCTCCACCTTCCTACCTTCATGATTTGGGGCTCTTGGTCTGGGCGCGCCACTGGTCGTACTCCCGAGCGCGTGCAGCAGCCGCGAGCGCGAGAGCTTCGTCGCCAGCGTTCGTCCAGCCGGAGCCCTGGTAGGCCCACTCGCCAATGACGAGGGTTGTTTCCTCGTCGTCTTCGGCCAGGAGCCGGGCTTCAAACTCAGCGGTAGAGATCGCCTCTAGGGAATCACCGTTGCGGCGCGCGTCAGTGACCAACTGCTGATAGCGGGCACGGGCACGACGTAGCCGGCCCAGGGTGATCGAGTAGCGCCGTGACTTGGTGGAGAAGTGGCCACGGAACCCGAGCATGTGAGCCCACTTCTTGATCAGCTCGTACGGGTTGTCCTGGCCGCCGTAAAGCGCATCGGAGGTCTCGAAGATGTCGTGACACGTCGAGGTCAACCGCGCCAGATGCGGCCGGGTAGCGTCCTCGAGGCGAATCGAGGAGACGTCCTTGCTGGCGTACTTGGCCAGGTAGCCGGCCACCTGTCCCGGCGTGAGAGCTGAATCGGGATCGTCGGTGCGGTCACCATCGCGGACGACCCGGATGTCCACCTGGCTACCCCAGGAAAGGACCCGAGTGACGCCGGTGTGGTCGACCGGGGGCGCTTCAAATGTGACCTTGACGATGGTCTCGGCCAGGAGGCCGGCGAGGTCGATCCCATCCAGGGGTGCCGGTGAGCCGGGGCCGTCGTTGCCGTCGAGACGCAGCAGAGCATGGAAGTGGACAAGGCCCCGGGTCTGGTATTCGGCGACCTTGACGAACTGGACGGATGCGACTTTGCCGAGCCGTGACTCCGGGACGTCGAGCTTCTTGGCCAGGGCGCGTTTGAGCTCGATGGTCGTACGCCGCCACAGCTCCGGTGCCCACCACTGCCACACGATCGCGGTAGTCCAGTCGTGACACTCGGGGCAGAACGGTGCGCCAACGATCGCGGCGTCTGCGTCATGGATCTTGTGGCACGAGGTCGGCCGGCCGTGCGGGCAGCGAGCGCCTTTGTCACGGGCGCGGGGGCGGCAGCGTTTGCCGGTCTTGTCGTGGCGGTGGACATGTGTCCCGAACGATGGTGCGGTCAGGGTGGCGAAGAGCAGCGGGTTGTCTGCCACGGTGGCGGAGACGGTCTTGCCACCGGAGAGGCCGGCGTCGATCATCGCGAACGTGTCCCGGGCATAGGTGCGGGAGCAGGACGGGCACACGTCGGCTCGGCGGTTGCCGCAGGGCCGGTAGAGCACACCCAGGGGTGCCTCGTCGGAGGAGAACGACCCCACCGGCTCCCCCAGAGCAACCTCGGCGGGGCCGTAGTTCTTGTAGAGCGCGGCGCGCAGCTCGGAGACCTGGGAGCGCTCGAAGGTGCGGGATCGGCCGGTGAGGCGGACGGGGTGGGCGCAGTTCTTCACCGCGGCTGCGGTCTCGGCGAAGGCGTCGAAGGTCTTGTCGCGGAGTCGGGTGGTGACGGCTTGGAAGCCGGTGGGGGTGAGTCCGGACAGATCCAGCGGCGCATCCTCCCCGAACCCAGGGAACGAGCCCGAGGTCGAGGACGATGCGTCACTGTGGATGCCCGGCGCATCCATGGTCGAACCGGTCGTGATGGTCACGCGGCACGCTCCAGGCTGATCTGGTCGAGCAGCTGGGCCCCGAGGAACTCGGTGTAGGCCGGTGGGATGGACTGGGCCAGCCCGTGCAGGGTCATCCAGTCCGCACCGATCAGAGTCTCGGCAACCGGCTTGGCAGGGGTGTAGCCGCCGTGGCGTACGTGCTTGGCGTGCTGGAGATCAGCAGAGCCACCGGAGTAGACCCCGCCGACCTGGATCCGGCGGTCGTGGCGGCACGGCAGGCCGGGGGCGAGGAGGAACGAGCTGGACTCGAAGAGCCTGTGTCGCTGCAACCGAAGGGGCCGGCCGTCGACGTCGGCGGCGGTGAGGTTGAACATCGAGCCGCACAGCAGCAGCGGGTCGACCAGGGGCGCGCCGGGGACGTTCTCAATGACGTAGGGAACGCCGGAGGCGGTCAGGGCTGCGCGGACGTCGGCGACGAGGTCGGGGTGCTCCACGGTGTGGGTGTGGCGGGTGATCGAGTAGGCCTGGCACGGCGGGGAGGCGTGGACCGCGTCGAAGCCTTTCAGGAACCCGGGTTGGGTGATGACGTCGAGGACGTCGGCGTGGATCGACTCGAAGGGGTAGCGGCGCAGCGCGCGGGGGTCGTTGTCGACGCCGACGACCTCGAACCCGGCACGGTGGTAGCCCATCGCCGCCCCGCCCTCGCCGCAGAAGAGATCGAGGATCCGCGGGGCGCTCATGCTGCACCCCCGAAGACCTCATCGATCGCATCCGCGAGGACGAGCGGGAGCTCGAGCTGTTCTGCGAGCACGACCCGCGACCCGGCAGAGGACCCAGCAATCACGCTCAGGGCACGGTCACGGTCGGTGCCGGCCCACATGCCACCAGAAACCCGCTCTTCGAGGGCGTACGAGTTGCAGGCGGAACGGACGGCGCAGCCGTCGCATGTGGCCCTCATGACATCGACCACGACCGGCGGGAGGTCGACGGTGTCGGTGGTCCAGGGCATGTCCCGGTTCTCCGGGGTCGCACAGGCCGCGTCGCGCATCCATGCCGGCGTACTCATCGCACACCGCCGTCGGCCAGGGAGAGCGGCATCCCGGGAAGTTGGCCGGGGGCAGCGTCCGAGATCGTGACCAGGTCCGGGGTCGCCGGATAGAGCGAGGCCAACTGGCGAATGAGTTCATCGGGCCAGTAGTCGGCCCGTACCCGGTCGGTGGAGCCGTCCTCGTCGATGATCCAGGCGGTGCCCTGGGCAGCCTTGAGGATGCGGTGTGCCGAGGCCTGGGCAGCCATGCCGTCACCGAGGACCATGTTGGTCTCCATCGCCGAGCGGACCCGCAGCGCGATGGTCTGGGTGAACAGCCCGCGCATGTCGATGACCTCCTTACGGGGGTCCTGCACGAACGCGACCACCACGACACCGACAGCACGGCCGATGGACAGAAGCCGCTTGAGAAGCCGCTCAGCCTCTTTCCTGATCTCGGGGTCGGCGTAAGCCGTGAGCGAGGCCAACTCATCGATCAGGAGCAAGTAGAGCGGGTCACCCGGACCGGGCTTGTGGTTGCGCGAGACGCCGCGCAGTTCCTCCGTGCGAGCGTCAGCGATCGCTACGAACTCCTGCAGCATCTCGACGGCCTGCTCACCCTTGACGGCGATCTTGGTGAACAGCGGGGCACCCATGGTCAACTCCATGCCGCCTTTGAGGTCGATGCCGTAGGCCCGCACTGCGTCGACCGCGATAGCCGGGGACAGCGAGCCGACGATGCCCCACAGAAACGAGCCCTTACCGGCACCGGAGGCACCGACAACCAAGGTGTGACGCTGCTCGATCTGCAGGTGGAACGGCTTGCCGCTCTGACGACGCCCCAGCAGCACCGATGAGGTTTGCATCCGAGGCTCCGGCATCGAGGCCGTAGCGGGCTTGGTGATCAGGTCCCGCATCACCAGCTCGAACATCACCGTCGACCCCGCGCGACGCTTGGCGGGATAGACCCGGTAGGAGTCAGCGCTGTAGGTCGCGGCCAACTTGGGGGCGAAGGCTTCGAGGTCGGCCAGGGCTTGCCCGCGCCGGGTGCGGACCTTGAGCGTGACCGAGTGTGACGAGGTGATCACCCTCTTGAGGCGAGGGTCGCGCCATTTCTCGATGGACTCTTCCCCGACGCCCATTCGCTTGACGCGCTTGGTGCGGCGCTTCGAGAGTCCGGATTCACGGGCGAGGCCCTTCCAGGTGATCCGGAAGCGCAGCCACCACCAGGCACGGCGGACCAGCATGCAGGCCCACACCAGGGCGGCCAGGGTGGGTTTGCGGGTGGCGGGGAGCGCGACCAGGACCGCGACCAGGAGCGCGACGAGACCGCCGACACTGTAGACGAGTGTTTCGTTCATGACGTGCTGCCTTTCCAGAGAGTGCTGGGGGTGGAGTCCCGCCAGCCGCCACGCGCTTCCCTTCACGCGACGGCCAGCGGGAGCCTTCGGGGTGCCACGCCGTGCCCTGAGTCGTGCTCAGTCGAAGAGCACGCGGGCCAGCAGGTAGAGCAGGCCGAGGACCATCACGGTGCCGAGCGCGGTGCCCATCAGGCCTTCACCTCGGTGGTCTCGTCGGTGGTCTGGTCGGTGGGCTCGTAGGCGACGACGCTCACGTCGATGGGACGGCCGGTGGTGTTGTCGACCAGGCCGACCCAGTCGTGCATGACCTGGCCGTCGATGACCGGGCCGCGGTAGTGCCCCGTCAGGCCGAGGGCGTCAGCCAGGGTCTGAGCCTCGGTGATGGTGCGCATGGTCACCCGCACATCAGCGAGCAGTCGACGACCGTCGAAGGTGCTGCCGTCCTCGAGGATCTCCAGCGAGACCAGCCCCGGGGACCGGACATCGATCTGCGGCAGGCACTCCATCACACTGCCCAGGAACTCCAGTTCGGCCCACATCACGCAGCCGCCTTCGACCCAGCAGCACCCGCAGCGGGCTTACGCGCAGAGGGAGCGTCCATCCCGGTAGCGGTCAGGGACCACTGCAGCTTGGGGCGGTTGCCGGAGTCGTCGATCCACGGAACACCGACCAGGCCGGTGAACTCGACCGGGACGAACGGCAGACCCGTGTCGTTGGCCGGGGGTACCGGCTGGTGCTTAGCAACGATCTTGACGTTGACCGTCTTCTCGTTCTTCCCCGCCTCCGGGTCCGCATCGAGGACCGGAACCGTCCAGGTCGGCAGACCGGTCTCCTTGTCGATCTTCTGCGGCCGGGTCCCATCCGGGAGCGCCGCCTGGTCCCAGTCCTGAACCGGCTCGACCGCGCCCACGATGAACGCGCCTGCCGGGAAGACCTGCTCGATGGTGAGGTTCATCCTCCGCTGAATCGCCATTGCTCTTGCTCCTTGGTTGCGTGTCCGGACCTCTTCCGGATTGCATCCATTGACCCGCGAAACCAGGGGACACATTCACCCCAATCACTGGACATTTGGGGACATTTGCCCCACCATGGAGGCATGGCAGCAAACCAGCGCATCCGCTCAGCACTCACGTCATCCGGCATGACCGCTTCCGCACTCGCCGGGGCGGTTGGTGTGGATCCGAAGAGCGTCGAGCGGTGGATCAGCCAGGGGCGCGTACCTCACCCGGGCACCCGCGCGCGTGTTGCCGAGGCACTCGGACACGACGAGACCTACCTCTGGCCGCAGCTGCTCCTGGACTCCCGCGCGGCATCCTCGGCTCAGTCCGAGTTGGTCCAGCTGTGGCCGACCCGTGAGAGCGTGCCCGGCGACGTGTGGCGCTCTCTGCTGACTCGCACGACCGAGCGCCTGGACGTGCTCGCCTACGCCGGCGGATTCCTCGTCGAGGCCTACGGCCTGGCCAGCGAGATCGAGCGCATCTCGGCCGCAGGCGGACAGGTTCGCGTGCTCCTCGGAGACCCGGAGAGCGAAGCCGTACGCCTTCGCGGCCTCAACGAGGGACTACCCGCACTCCCCGAGCGCGCACGCTCAACGCTGGAGTACCTGGCACACGTCAAGGGCCTGCCTGGTGTCGACGTACGCCAGCATGACGCACCGCTCTACGCCTCGATCTACCGCTTCGACGACGAGGTTCTCGCGAACCCTCACACCCATGGCGCACCTGCCAAGGACTCCCCCGTGTTCCACTACCAGCGTGCCGCAGAGGCCTATCTCTTCAATTACTACGCCGCCGCCTTTGACCGGGTGTGGAAGGACGCCACGCCCGCCTGAGCCGTAGCCTGTTGGCATGGGCCGCAGGATCGATTGGTACGACGACCCGGCAGCGCCGGACGTCAACAGCATCAAGCCGAGCGCTGGCGCGTTCGTACGCGACGACGCGGGGCGCATCCTGCTTATCCGTCGCGATGACAACGGCAACTGGTCCATGCCTGGGGGCGCGATGGACCCCGGCGAATCGCTCACAGACTGCGCTATCCGCGAGACGCTCGAAGAGACCGGCATCGAAGTTGCAGTGACCGATCTCGTCGGAATCTGGACCGACCCACTGCACCGCATCGAGTACACGTCGGATGGCGAGGTCCGCCAGGAGTTCACGATCATCTACGCCGCGCGTTATGTCGCTGGCGAACCGACACCGAGCAAGGAGAGTCTCAGCGTCGAGTGGGTCGATCCCGACAAGGTGTCAGGGCTCCAGATGGACCGCAGCCAGCGGGTTCGGATCGATTGGGCGCTCAGCGGACGGTGGCCGCACATCGACCAGACCTCAGCGGCGAGTTAGTCAGGCCGTCCGAGCTGCGCCCGACCGCCTGCCCTCCACCCGCGAAACAGCGGCGAGAATCTGAGGCCGCGCACGGCGAATAAATCGCGTCACGAGGTGATCCGGGCCGTATCGAAACTCGATCTCGTCGAGACGATCAGGGGCGGCGATGTCAGCCCCGACCGGACCGGTCGTCATGTCACAGAAGCACACCGCATCCTCGTACTCCGCTGGGGGCCGCTCGAACTCGGCCAGCTCCGCGCTGAGGCCCCGCTCTTCGGCCTCCAGCACAGCGCAGGAGTGGTGGGCGACCATCGAGACGATGCGCTCATCCCAACCGGTACGGCGCAGGTATCGCGCCCCATCGATGGCGTGCATCCCCGTCTCGACCAGCTCGGGCGCGTACCCGATGTCATGCAGCCAACACGCCGCTCCAAGACGTTCCGCATCTAGTCCCAGTTCAACACCGAGCACCTCCGCCTTCTTTCCGACAGCAGCTAGATGCTGCCACCGTCGTCCCAACGGCTCGACCAACTGGCGAGCTTCCTGTTGTGCTGCTTTCAACGCTCCAGACACCTTCCCAACGCTAGCGCTCTCCCGGTTGGTCCGCGTATCCCCCATCCACTGACGCGAACGTGGCCTCGGAACCAAGCACGGCACTCGGGCACCTGCAGCCTCCAGAGCGTTCCTACCCAAAAATGGTTACGGCAGGCCGGCTCAACGCCCGCGCATCCCGAGCGTTCTCAGATGATCTGAGCCTCGCGCCGGCTTTACGCGGCTACAGTGAGTCAACTGCATGCCACCCGAAGGAGACCCGATGGCATCCCCGCTCAGATGGGGCAGCAAGGCGGCACGAACATATCGGCGCTTCGATCCCGTTTCTTGGACCGTTGAGAACTTCAAGGCCATGGAGCACGCGACTCTTCCGCTCCACCGCCTGGTGACCCTCACGGGAGCTAACAGTTCCGGTAAGTCTAGCCTTATTCAAAGCCTTCTGCTGCTCGCTCAAAGCACCGACGACGAAATCATCCTTAATGGACCGCTTGTGCGGCTTGGCGACGCTGCCGACGTGATCCGATCTGGATGCGATGACTTGTCCATCGGCTATTCAGCCTGGGGCCCACCGCGGGACAATTCGCGGGAAGAGTGGTCCTTCGAGTTAGCCCTGGCGGCGGCCGACCAGTGGACTCTTCGTGCCAAAGAGTTCTTTGCTGCCGTCGATGGTGAACCACTCCTATCGGCCAGCAGTTCTCGCGTCACAGCGGAGACTGCGGCTAGCATCAACTCCGGGAATCGATTTGGCGACACCATACTTCGCGTCCGGGAAATCGGAGGAAAAAAGGCGCCGCCGCGAACATACATCAGCTTTAAGGGTCTTTACCCTCAAGCATTTATATTTCGTCGCGACCCTGACAAGGTCCTAAAGCAACTACGCAGACGCTTCGGCGTGAAGCAACTACGAGCGAACCCGGAAATCTCTTTCGAGTTGTTCGAAATTCTGCAGGAATGGCGGCAAACAAGCGCCGAACGTAGTCCAAGTAAAATCGACGAATTGATCGATTCACTGATTCACGGGTCCGCTACGCGAATCATGTTCGAGATGACCCAGCATGAGCTTGATGAGATATTTTCACGGGTCGCACATGAGATGGGATCAGAAGAATGGGTTGCGGCTCCCATTCCTAGTTACAATTCTTTGCTACACCGGCGGCGCGCCTGGAGAACAACAACCCTCGGTCTGGACGACCGTGCCGGAACTGCTGCCCTTGCGCTCGCAGCAGCGATCGATTCACTCTCCGCGATCCGAAACTCAGTCCGGTACTTGGGCCCTCTGCGAGAAGAACCACAAGTCGTTTCTGGAACCGGCGGCAGAAACCGAACCTCCCCAGCCGGATCGAAGGGCGAATACACCGCGGATCTCCTAGCCCGGGGTGCAGGCCATGAAGTGCAGTTCTTCGACTCGTTCAAGAAGCGTCGCCGGCTACCTCTTCCCCGGGCCGTGAGCATTTGGACGACCTACCTCGGCGTGGGCGAGTCCGTCGCGGTGGAAGATCAAGGGAAACTCGGTCGGGGCTTGCGCCTGGAGTTGAACGGCGTAGAGCGAGACCTCACTACGATTGGCGTCGGCGCAAGCCAGGTCCTCCCGGTCTTAGCAATGGTTCTGGCAGCAGATCAAGATGCCATCGTCTGTCTTGAGCAACCCGAACTGCACCTCCATCCCGCCGTTCAATCCAGGCTCGCAGACTTCTTTTTGTATGCCCGGCCAGATATCAAACTGGTGGTCGAAACGCACAGCGAGTACCTGATCACTCGAATTCGGCGACGGGTAGCCGAAGACCTTACGAGAGCTAGCGACGCGACTATCCTTTTCGCAGAGCAGGATCACGGCGTGTCAACCGTGCGAAGCTTGAAACTGGACGCAACAGGTGATCTTTCGGACTGGCCAGCGGGATTCTTTGACACTCAAGAGAGTGACGCACGGGCGCTTGTGAGCGCGGTTTCTGAACGAACTCGCACTTGGGGGAAGTGATTTGTCTCTCCTAATTGACCCACGTCTTCTCTGTCCGCCAGGATACCCGGGCGCACCCCTTAGCGCGGCTCCCGAGTTTTGGAACCAAGTTATCAGTTGGGCAAGTGACGCGAGGGCCAAACTTGGCCCCGAGAGTTACAAGCTGGTATGCGAGTGGTACGCCGAACATGGTTATCCAGACCAAAACCTCGAACTCGACGTGCCAACCCTGCGACACGAGTATCAAGCCGCACTTTCCCGAATTCTATCCCGGGTTCATCTGGCTACGAACCCGGTCGAATCGAAGTGCTTCAACCCGTCCTACACTGGGACGGAACTGGAAGAGATATCCATCCAAATGGATGTTTCCTGTACCGCAGATCTTGCCATCGCCGGCATCGCAACAGCGCCAGATCACTGGAACTCCACTGATGCAACGGAAATCGAGGTGGAACCACCGCCTCCAGCTTCGCTCCACCTTTGCTCAACACCAGGCGCAGAGTTGCCATCCGAAGAGTGCGAGCGAATTCACAAGTTCTATAAGGACAAGCGCCTTCATATCGTCGGCGGGCGCGAAGAGCGCCGAATCATTGATTCTCTCGTTACCACGTTGGGCCTGAAGGCGGCCGATATAACGTGGCACCCGTGCGAGAAGGCCAAGCCGCCCCGAAACTTGGATAACCGATGGCGGTACCTCGAACCTGGCCGAGATATCACGGTCTGCATCACCGGACGAGCCGGGCATGCCACGTCGGAGAAGGCGAAAGCGGCCGCCGAGCGCGCTGGCGTTACCTACCTATTCGTCGAGTATCCGTCAGGACTCGAAGCCGAGCTCGTACGACTTGTACGCGTGCTGTGAGAACTTTCTCTACTGACTCAAGGCGGCCTCCGGCCGCGTGCGCGGCCTCCGGGGGCGTGCGGCCTGGCGGCCGGTCCCCCTACGTGCCGCGCAAATGAAGAAGAGCGCCCAGTCCGTAGACCAAGCGCTCACTCTCCAGGCGTCGACCAACCCGGCTCATCCACCTCGACCGGCAACACCGGCATCCCGAACGGCAGCTCGACCACGTTCCCGTACGCCTCCTGCCGCGCCTCCCACTCCAGATCGCTGCGAGCCGTCATCCGATCCACCCGCTCCGGCAACGGCAGCGACGGATCGTCCAGCAGCTCCGGCGGATACTCGACCACAGGCTTCCTCATACCTGCCTTCTACCCCGACCCGACCGGTTCTAAACCGAACGCCGCAACAGTTCTCGCGACGCACAGCCCCGAGCCCGACCATCGACGCCGGCGAGGTCCAGGCGGTCGGGGATCCAGGGAGAGGGCTGATGACGAGGGGGAGGTGGGCGCGGCTGCCGGCAGGGACACTCCCCGCGCCGCTTCTCTGGCGGGTGGTGTTGGGCAGCGTGGGGGCAAGCCCCCAGACCCCCGCCAAGGGGGCCAGGTGCCGGATTGGGTGACGCTCCGCCCCCGCGATACAGGCCAACGCTTCGGCACCGGACTGAGTGACAAAGTGAGTGACAACAGTCCAGCGCCCGAGGCGCACGACCATGGACACAACGAGACTGAGCACCGCTCGATGTAGGCGACGTTTCCCCTGGTCAGACGTGTGTTTCTGCCTTGACACGGAAGAGGTCACTGGTTCAAACCCAGTATCGTCCACCATCTTGAATTCGGCTCCCAACCTGGAGAACAGGTCGGGAGCCGGAGTCGTTTTCGAGAGTCCGCAGCCGTTCTGTAGCCAATAGATCTAACTCGGATCGGCTACGCGCTCTCCTCAGGCGGTCGGTGCATACCTGCGGACATCATCACTTTCGAGGACCGAACCCGGATCGCCGCGACCGCCAGCGGACTCCGACTCTACGTCTGGCACGTCGGCGGTGCCGCCGACGAGACCGACTGATGGTGCCGATCAGGCGATCACACCTTCGGTGCATGACAACCCTCGACGTGTTCCTCACTCGTGTCCACCCCGACATCGGAGCCGTCGCTGGCGATGCTGGCCTCGACCGCATTGTCGGCGCACTGCTGACGTACGGGCTGCTCATATCGGTGCTCATGCTCATCGCTTGTGTTGCGGCCGGGGCAATTGCGTCTGCCCACGGCAGTTGGCACAGCGCCGAGAAGGCAAAGACCGGCCTGTACGTTTCGCTGGCTGGCGCGGTCCTCACCGGCGGCGCACTCGCGTGGGCGAACTGGCTCATCAACATCGGCACCCAGATCCGGTGAACGAACCGCATCTGGGCTGGCGTGTCGGCAACCTCCCCGAACTTGCCCGATTCAGCGCATAGATTTTCTCCCAAGCATTCCCGCCGGTCACGGTCATGATCGCTGACATGGACGATGGCACCCTCAGTGATCCTGCGGGAGCTGACTGCTTGGACAGGTGGATCTCCGACGGCTGGACGGCCTCCGCGCCCGCGCGAGCAGCCCTTGCGTACAAGCGAGAGGCCGGATGGGACTTCTCGATCGATCCGGCTGGCGTATGGGTCATCGCCGCCAGTCCGTACGCCCAGAACTTCGAGACCTTTGTTGGCAATCTTGTTGGCTTCGCCGTCTTCCATGACCGCGACGACGACGGAGAGTACCAATCCCTGGCCCACATCTGGACCGCAGCCGCCTGGCGCCGCAGGGGCATCGGCGGACAATTGATTCGCGCCGCTCGAGACCTGATGCTCATCACCAGCGTCGAAGAGCCGATCACCAGCAGCGGCCAGGCACTCCTTGGATCTGTTGCTCGCGATCTTCTGCAGACCAACTGATCGCCGCGCACCAAGCACGTACGATGTCCTCATGCAGGAACGACTCAGCAGCCCCGGGCTCCTAACCTGGCGGTAGCGACCTCCCCGCAACCCCGCGGGATGGATGCTGCCGCAGTAGCCCGGGAGCCATCCATGTCTCGCACTGAGAAGACCCAGCCGTTCCGTGTACGCCTCTGGGACGGGACCCTGCGTCGCGTCGCCGTCCACGACCACCGCAACGGCGTCTGCGACCTTCCTGCCAACCTCGCCGAGGACATCGCCCAGATCGACGGCGCAGGCCGGTACCCCGCCGGCGGCTGCCGCTGGGAGTTCGCTTGGTCCGGCACCGCTTCGTGCTGAGCGGCGCGCCGACCGCCATGCCGTGCGCCGCGAGCTCCGCGATCTGATCAAGGAGGTTGGGAGCGGCTGGACCGAGATCGAGTAGCTGGGTTCCGGCTCCAGCACGGCTGACCAGCGACCTTCCCAACGCAGCCGTCGCCCGGGGACACGGGCCTGGGCCGACCTCGTCCTTCGGAAACGTTACGGCCTCTACGCGGTCAAGTGCGTCACTGCTGTCGGTGCACATCGCTAGGCTCAGCGCACTGCAAAGGAGCACAGGATGATCATCGAGGACTTCGAAACTTGGCGACCACTGATCGACTCCGTCGATCTCCGTGGTAAGACACGATTCAGTGGCCACGTGGAGGCTGCTGGCGGACACGGGCTCCGTGGCGCCACGCTGCCCGAGCCGCCACCTCTACAGCCCGGCAAGGCCAGGCAGGTCGAGGACTACCGTGAGGTGTGGGCACCACTTGAGGTCATCCGCGATGCTTTGAAGGCAGACGACGTTCAAGGTGTCGAATTTGATGTCGACGTCGCTGACGCGCCAGCTGCCACAGTACGCATCGTGGTGTTGCAGAAACCCTCGTACGAATCCGACAAGCTGACCGTCGTCGAGGACTCACTGCCCGAGCCATATCGACGCCGCGCCGTGCCGCCGGCCCCTGACCATCCGCGAGGCTGGTCCGATCTGGATGCTCTCGAGGCAGCGCTCCGCGAGATCTGGCCCAACTCCACGGGCATGAGCGATGCGGAACTCGACGCGTACGAGAAGCAGGTCGGTCGTCCGCTCCCTCCCGAGGCACGAGTGCTCTATTCGGTCATCCGAGAACACAGCGTTGACTACTCCACGATCCCACCAGCCGATCCGATCGGATTCGACATCTGGCCGCTTGATTCCGCGCAGCGGCAGGCGCGGCGCACGGACTACAACGACTGGTGGTTTCTAGCCCGCACAGCCGCGGACGATGCTTCCGCCAAGCCGGTCCAAGCGCTGTCGCAACCACCGGAGTGGTTTGTGATCGGAGGCGATGTAGCGATCTACGCGATCGACATGGCGCCGGGCCCTACCGGGAAGGTCGGCCAAGTCATCGTATGGAACGACGAAGATCGCTGGGACCAACCATTCGGTGCCCAACTCGTGTCCGACTCCTTGTTGGACTTCTTCCAGGGCCGCAATCACACTACGTGGACCGGCTCCACGTGGACTGAGGACCTGCCGGCGTACGGCGAGGTCACCACAGCCAACGGTCGATCGATTTCCGAGGTTGCCTCCGATGAGTTGGAGATTCTCTACGTCGTTCGTGGCTCGGAGCCTCTCAGCTTGGCACCCATCGCCGGACTCCCCCGCTTGCGCACCGTGGAGGCAACGGCAGGATCGGTCACTGACGTGCTCGCCTTGGGCACTCTCAGCAACCTGGAATACCTCGAGATCGGGGTGGGCGAGTGGAACGTTCTTCTGGACGCCGGGCAGGTTCCACCCAGTCTCAAGGCTTGCGGGGTCGACAGTGGTCTCCACAACCGTCACACCACACATGAAGTTGCTGCCGTCCTCGATCGCATCCGCGACGTATTCGACATACCAAACGCGGGCCAGATGCTCACCGTCCGCGGTCGTCTCCCTACCTCTTCCAAGGTGTGACCACACCTCCGCGAATGCGCGCGAGAGAACTTCAAACCCAGTATCGTCCACAGCAAACTAACCCCTGAACTGCGGAAACGCGATTCAGGGGTTAGTTCGGTGTTCGCCTTCGGAGATGCGCCGCGCATCTAGCGATCTGCACAGAACCTGCACATCGTCTCCCCACGTCCCGACCACGCCGAGCCCTAGCGTCGAACCATGATCAGCGTGCAAGGACTGACGAAGACGTACGGCTCGCTGCGGGCCGTCGACGACCTGACGTTCGAGGTCGAACAGGGAATGGTGACCGGCTTTCTCGGGCCGAACGGTGCGGGCAAGTCGACCACGATGCGGGTGGTGATGGGGCTGGACCGGCCGACCACCGGGACGGCGACGATCAACGGCAAGAAGTATGCGGAGATGACGCGGCCGCTCCGGGAGGTCGGGGCGCTGCTCGATGCCGGGGCGATGCACCCGGGGCGTACGGGGCGGGCGCACCTGCGGGTCGCCGCACTCAGCAACGGCATCCCGGCGACACGGGTGGACGAGGTGATCGAGCAGGTCGGGTTGGGCAGGGCCGGCCGGAGGCGGATCAAGAGCTACTCGCTCGGGATGCGGCAACGGCTCGGGATCGCGGCCGCCCTCCTCGGCGACCCGCCGGTGCTGCTCTTCGACGAGCCGGTCAACGGTCTCGACCTCGACGGGGTGCGCTGGATCCGGTCGCTGTTCCGCGGGTTCGCCGACGAGGGCCGCACCGTCCTGGTCTCCAGCCATCTGATGAGCGAGATGCAGATGGTCGCTGACCGGGTGGTGGTGATCGGGCGCGGACGGCTGATCGCCGATGCCGGCATCGGAGACGTGCTCCAGGGCTTGGGTGGGAGCAGGGTGAGGGTGCGTACGCCGCGGGCGGACGTGCTGGTCGCCGCCCTCGGCGGGGCAACCGTCGAGCGGATCGACGAACGAGAGATCGAGGTGATCGGGCTCGTCGCCAAGGAGATCGGCGAGATCGCCCACCGGGCCGGAGCGCCGATCCATCATCTCGCCGAGGTCGAGCAGTCCTTGGAGCAGGCCTACCTCTCGCTGACCGGCGAGAGCGTGGAGTACCAGACGAGCGGAGGCACCCGATGAGCACGCTGATCGGTAGGACGGCTCAAGCCGAGTGGGCCCGGATCTGGAGCGTACGCTCCTCCTGGATCTTCGCGTTCGCGACCGCAGCCGCGGTGCTGGGCATCGGCACCATGATCGGCCTCGATGCCTCCTCCGGGCCGCCGCCGGACGGCACGGCTTGGGACGGCGCGCTGCCGACCGGGTTCTTCGCGCTCTTCGGGATCCTCGCCTGGGCAACCGTGTGCAGCACCGCCGACCACACCAGTGGCGGGATCATCCCGACGCTGCAGTGGACACCGCGCCGCGGCGTACTTCTCGTTGCTCGGGCCACCGTCATCGCTGCCACCACCGCGGTCGTCGGGCTGCTGCTCGTGACGGCGGCAGGGCTGGTGATCTGGGCGATCGTCCCCGCCGTCGGCGCCCCTGCGGGCGAGGCCGCTGGCCTGATCGGGAGACTCGCCTTCGTGCTGACCAGCGGCGCGCTGCTCGCCGTCGGGATAGGCCTGCTCACCCGCAGCACAGCCGGCGCTCTCGTGACCGTACTGGCGCTGATGCTCATCCTGCCGTTCGTGCTCGCACAGCTCTCGCTCGTCTACACCTGGTTGGAGTCGATCGCGGCGGGGATGCCTGGATCGAGCGCGCTCTACCTGGTCTTCGGGGAGGGCCCGTACGAGGAGATGACCACCACCTCGGCCCGGATCACCCTCGTTGCCTGGGTGGTCGGAGCGCTCTTCCTCGGCGGGCTGCGACTGATCCGCGGCGACGCTGATCGCTGAGGTCGGGTCAGGTCGGAAGCCAGCCGCGGGCGGTGGCGCGCCAGACGAGCTGGACCCGGCTGTCGGTGCCGGTGAGGTCCATGAGCTGGCGCAGCCGTCGATGGAGCGTACGACGGCTGATGCCGAGCTGCCGAGCGATGGCGTCGTCGCTCAGGCCCGCGACGAGGTATTCCAGCAGGCGTCGATCGTCGGCAGAGACGTCATCCGACACCGTCTCTTCGACTCCACCGGTCAAGGGCACGGCCCGCCGCCACAGCTCCTCGAAGAGTGCGACGAGGTTGTCGGCCAGGGGTGAGTGCAGGATCGCGGCGCTGGGCGGGGCGTCGACCTCGCCGAGCTCCACCGGGAGCAGGGCGGTCCGGCCGTCGATGATCAAGAGCTTGCTGGGCAGACGGTCGATCACGCGAGCCTCCTCCCCCGCCTCGGCGCAGCGCCTGATCGTCTCCGGCGCACCAGGAGCGTCGAAGACGGCCCGCTCGTAGATCGCTCGCGTCCGCACACCCCGCGAGAGCATCTCCAGGGTCAGGTCGATGTTGGCGGGGCCAGCGAGATAGACCGGGGCCGCGACGAACCCCATGAACTCCGTCTCGACCTGCCGTGCAAGCGACTCGACGCGTCGGGTGAGCGAGTCGACGCCCGAGACCAGCTCGACCAGGTCGTCCACCGCCGCCTCGTGGTGCTTCAGCTTCCACTCGGAGGCGAGCGTGGAGGCGGCTATCCGGGCCCGCTGCAGGCGCTGCTCCACCTCCATCGCGAGGACCGAGACCGCGTGTGCCGGCGGGGTGGGACGCATCCGGGGATCCGGGCCGGCGGTCCGGCTGATCAACCCTTTGTCCTCCAGTCCCGCGAAGATCCGGGCAGCGTCGTCCTCGGGGAGACCGAGCACCTCCGCGGCAGAACGGAGCGTCTCCGATCCGCGGCGAACCAGCTCCAGGTAGGCCCGCTCCTCGGCCGTCGAGAGGCCGAGGACGTCGAACGAGGACGTGGACGATGAGGCGAGCGGGGATTGGCGTAGTTCTGCCATGGCAACATGATGTCATATCTGCGGTCCTATAGTGGCTCGAAATCTCCGCGAACCCCCGCGTGGAGAGAAGGAGAGAGCCTGATGACAGTCAACCTCCGCCGGCGAGCAGGTCGCGCCGCCACGGCCGCGCTCGGCGCCGCGCTCGCGATCGGCATGATCCCCGGACTGGCCGCAGGATCCGCCTCCGCGGCCGGCAGCGTCACAGCCCCGGGTGCTCTGAGCGGCACGATTACGGACGGCTCCGGCCACGACTGGCCGCTCTACGCCAAGGTCGAGGCCGGCGGGAAGAGCACCTTCACCGACCCGGTCACCGGCGCCTACACCCTGCCGATCATCGAACCGGGCAGCTATGACGTCACCGTCACCGCGCAGGCGACTGGCTACCGTTCAGCCAGCCGGTCCGTCCAGGTCGGTGCCGACGGCGCCACCCACGACGTCGCGCTCACAGTCGACACCACCAGCTGCTCCGCCGCCGGGTACTCCCTCTTGACCGAGACGTTCGACACCGGCCAGACGCCGCAGGGATGGTCGGTCGTCGACCATCAGGGCGGTGGCCACAGGTGGGAGTTCGCCGACAGACATGAGCGCGGCAACAAGACCGGCGGTGACGGCGGCTTCGCCATCTTCGACAGCTGGGGCTGGGGCCGAGGCGACCAGGACACCTCGTTGGTCTCCCCCAGCTTCTCCCTGGTCGGCGTGGCCAACCCGGTCGTCACGTTCAAGACCGACCTGTGGCACAGCGTCGGCAGCGAGGCCACCGAGGTGGACGTCTCAATCGACGGCGGGAAAACCTGGATCAGCGCCTGGCGCAACTGGTTCTCCAGCTTCCGCGGCCCGCGCACCATGTCGGTCAGTCTCGCCAAGGCCGCCGGTCAGGCCGACGTCAAGGTCCGCTGGCACTACTACCGCGGTAGCAGCGCCTGGTGGTGGCAGGTCGACGACATCGCCGTCCGCAGCGCAGCCTGCACGCCCGTCGACGGCTCGCTGCTGGTCGGCCAGGTCGACGACGCGGTGACCGGCAAGGGTCTCGCCGGAGCCCGGGTCAGCCTCGAAGGTGGTCTGCAGCGCCGCCTCACGGCACAGCCCACCCCGGCAGACGAGGGTCTCGACGACGGCTACTTCAGTGCCTTCGTTCCTGGGGCCGCTGCGGTCACCGCCACCGCGACCAAGGACGAGTACGTCGCCGACACCGTTCAGATCGACCCGACGCCCGGACAAGTGACCCCCGTGGAGCTCGCCCTGGACGCGGGTCGCCTGGAAGTGACCTCCTCCGGTCTGGCGCCCAAGGTCGACATGGGGGCAACCGGTAAGGGCGTCCTCCGGGTCGCCAACACCGGCACCGCCCCAGCAACGATCTCGCTGGCCGCACGCGACGCCGGCAGCGGAGTCCTCGCCCCGGACAACAACACCTCGACGCGTACGCCGACGCCTTCCCCGCTCGCGCCGGCCAGCACGCCTCAGGCGGCGTGGACCGCGGTGCCCGACTACCCGACCCGGATCAAGGACAACGCGGCCGGGATGTATGAGGGCAGGATCTACTCCTTCGGCGGTTTCGACACCTACGGCACCACTGCCGCGTCATTCCGCTACGACCCGCAGGCACGGGCTTGGGAGCCGATCGCAGCCATGCCCGGAGAACGGCAGAACATGGCCGGCGCCTTCCTCGACGGCAAGTTCCATGTCGTCGGCGGCTGGTCGGACAACACCAAGACGATGGAGCCCTCGACCCTGGTCTACGACCCGGAGACAGACACCTGGGACCGTGGACCGGAGGTCCCGGTGACGCGCGCCGCGGCAGGCACCGCCGTGATGGCCGGCAAGATCTACCTCGTCGGCGGCTGCGACACCGAATCATGCGGTCACACCGAGGTGTTCAGCTACGACCCCGTCTTCGAGGAGTTCGAGCGGTTGGCGGACTATCCGGAGCCGACCAGCTATCTCGCTTGCGGCGGTTTCCGCGGCACCGTGGTCTGCGCCGGTGGCAAGAACGCGGCGGGCGAGGCCAGCCGCAGCGTCTACTCCTATGACCCGATCCACGACGAGTGGACACCCATGGCGCAGCTGCCCCGTCACATCTGGGGCGCCAACGCGACGTCCGCGAACGGCTCGCTGCTGATCAGCGGCGGCTTCAGCAACGGACCGATCACGCGGGACGGGTGGCGCTATGACCCGACTGAGGACGAGTGGTACTCCCTTCCGGCCGCCGGCGCACCCCGTGCCCAAGGTGGGGCGGCGTGCGGGATGTACCGGATCGGCGGCACCAGCGGCTACGACCATCCGTCGAGCCAGGTCGAGGTCCTGGAGGGGTACGACGACTGTGTCGACACCTCCCCTGCGCTCAGCTGGCTGGACCTCGAGCAGGAGACGGCGACGATCGCGCCGGGTGAGTCGGTCTCTGTCGGGGTGTCACTCGGCAGCTCCGGAGTCGACCAGCCCGGCCGCTATCTCGCCCGCGTCGGGATCAAGGAGGACACGCCGTACGACCTCTCCCCCTTGGCCGTCAGCATGGACGTGCCCGCGCCGCGGTCCTGGGCTGCCATCAGTGGCACCGTCAGGGGCCAGTCGTGCGACGGCACCGTCGCACCGCTGGACCGGGTGACAGTCTCGGTCAAGACCGCCTCGGGCCGATGGACCACCGTGACCCGGCGCGACGGCGAGTACCTGCGCTGGCTCAGCCGGGACGAGGGTCCGTTCCAGGTGGTCGTCGGCCGCAACGGCTACACCCCGCAGGTGCGCGACATCAAGCTCCAGAAGCGCTCCACGGTCGAGGACGTCACCCTCGTCGCGACCGGCTGCTGAACGTCCCCGAGCCAGTACCGCACCGAGGAGTGCCCATGACCGATCCCGCTGTTCATCACCCGACCCCAGGAGGGCACCGATGAGCCACCTCCCCCATCGGCGATCCGGCCGACACCGTCACTCCGCGACCCTGTTGGCCGGCGCTCTCGCCGCGGCGGTCGCTGTCGGTATGACGGGCACCGCCGCCGTCGCTGCCGCACCCGCCCCGACAGCAGCCAAGAGCGTGCCGGCGAGCTCGCCGACCACGCCGAAGGCCAGCACCGAGATCGCTCCCGAGAAGAAGGTCAAACCGGACCTGCGCCACCAGCTGGAGGACCGCGACACGGCCGACTTCTGGGTGGACTTCGACGACCGGGCCGACCTCTCATCGGCCGCCGCCATCGACGACTGGGACGAGCGTGGAGCCGCGGTCGCCGAGGCGTTGAAGTCGACCGCCGACCGCAGCCAGCGCGGGGTACGTGCCCGGTTGAAGGCCGCCGGAGTCGAGTTCGAGAGCTTCTGGGCGACCAACGCCATCAAGGTGAACGACGGCACCAGCGCCCTGGCCCACTCCATCGCCGCGGACACGTCGGTGAACGCCCTGTGGCCGAGCTTCGCCGTCGTCCCTCCGAAGACGACCACCAGCCAGCAGGCGCGTGCGACAGCGGCCACGGTGGAGTGGGGTGTCGCCAACGTCAAGGCCGACCAGGTCTGGACACAGGAGCAGCGCAAGGGCGAAGGCGTGGTCATCGCCAACATCGACTCGGGCGTGCAGTACGACCACCCGGCGCTGGTGAAGCAGTACCGCGGCAACAACGGCGACGGGACCTTCACCCACGACTACAGCTGGTTCGACGCCCAAGGGGTCTGCGACGGTGCGCCCTGTGACAACGACGGCCACGGCACCCACACCATGGGCACCATGGTCGGAGACGACGGCGCCGGGAACCAGATCGGTGTCGCGCCGGGCGCACGCTGGATCGCTGCCAACGGCTGCTGCGCCAGCGACACCACCCTGGTCTCCTCCGGCCAGTGGATGCTCCAGCCCACGGACCTGAGCGGACAGAAGCCCGACGCGAGCAAGCGACCGCAGGTCATCAACAATTCCTGGGGCACCAACGCGCCCTCGAACTCACCGTTCATGGCCGACATCTCCGCGGCCTGGACCGCCTCCGGCATCTTCGCGAGCTGGTCCAACGGCAACCTCGGACCCCAGTGCGCCACTTCCGGCTCCCCGGGCAGCCTGGCGATCAACTACTCGGTCGGCGCCTATGACGCGCTGAACAAGATCGCCTCGTTCTCCAGCCGCGGCGCGGGAGCCAACGGCCTGGTGAAGCCGAACATCTCGGCCCCCGGCGTCAACGTCCGATCCAGTCTGCCGGGCGACACGTACGGCTCCTACAACGGCACCTCGATGGCCGCTCCGCACGTGGCCGGCGCGGTCGCACTGCTCTGGTCGGCGAGGCCGACCCTGGTCGGCGACACCGGCTACACCGGCGAGCTGTTGGACGGATCCGCGGTGGACACCTCCGACCTGCAGTGCGGCGGCACCGCCGAGGACAACAACGTGTACGGCGAGGGCCGGCTCGACGCGCTCGCCCTGATCGAGCAGGTGCCGGCCGGCCCCGCGGGGACGGCCACGGGAACCGCCACCGATGCGGCCACCGACGAGCCGCTCAGCGGCGTCGACGTCCGTTTCGACGGCCCGATCGAGCGTACGGTGACCACTCAGGCCGACGGCGCCGTCGACGTGGACCTGCCGGTCGGCAGCTACGCGGTCACCGCGACCGCCTTCGGGTACGAGACTCTCGATCTGGGCACCGTCCAGGTCACCGAGGACGCCGGAACCGAGCTGGATCTGTCCCTCACCGCGCTCCCCTCGGCCACCGTCAGCGGTACCGTCACCGACGGCTCCGGACACGGCTGGCCGCTCTACGCCCGGGTCCGCGCGAACGGAACACCGGTGAGCACCTACACCGACCCCGCCACCGGCAGGTACTCCGTCCGGCTGCCCATCGGGGAGACCTATGACCTGAGCATCTCGGCGAACTACCCGGGCTACGCCCCCGGTCAGCGGCAGGTGACCCTGACCGACGGAAACGCCTCCGGCGACGTGTCCTTGAGAGTCGAGAGCTGCACGAAGGCTCCCGGGTACGCCGCGGACTGCTCCCCGATCCCTGGCGGACTGGTCGTCGGGGCCGTGACCGACGCGGTCACAGACAAGCCCGTGATCGACGCCGACGTCACGCGGGTCGCCGCCCCGGCCGAGTCCGGCCGCAGCGTACGCACCCCGGAGGACGACGCTCTCGACGACGGCTTCTACTGGCTGTTCTCCTCTGCCACCGGGCCGGTGGAGCTGCGGGCGACCAAGGGCGGCGAGTACACCCCCGGCAGCCAGCAGGCCACCATCGCCGGTGACGACGTCACCGAGGTCGACTTCACGCTCGGCGCGGGCCGGCTCGAGGTCACCCCCGGCGAGGTCACCGGCACGGTCACGCTCGGCGAGGCCGAGAACCAGGAACTCCAGGTGACCAACACCGGCAATGCCCCGGCGTCCTTCCGGGTCGTCGACCGGGACCGCGGCTTCGAGATCGCCACCGCCGACGGCGGCCGGCTGACGCCCGGCAGCTCCACCCGGGGTGCGCCGCTACGTCGCATCGAGACCCCGGTATCGCCGCTGCGACCCGACGGCGCGAGCGGCTCCGTCCTCAGCGGGATGGCGCCCGGATCCGAGGCGTGGGTGCCGATCGCCGATCACCCGACGAAGGTGATGGACAACGTCGCCGGCAGCTACCAGGGCAGGCTGTACTCCTTCAGCGGAACCGCAGACGGTGTGTACGGCACTCGTGCCTCCTATGTCTACGATCCGCAGACCCTGCAGTGGAACGAGATCGCGCCGATGCCGCAGGCCCGGCTGAAGCCGGCAGGCGCCTTCTACGACGGGAAGTTCTACGTCACCGGCGGCTGGGGCGGCGAGCCCGGCACGATGGTCAACACCACCTCGATCTACGACCCCGAGACCGACAGCTGGGCTGAGGGCGCGGAGAACCCGCTCCCGCGAGCCGCGGCCGGCACCGCCGTACTCGACGGCACGATGTACGCCGTCGGCGGCTGCGCCGCCGAGTGCGGCTCGGTCGCGGTGGTCACCTACGACATCGACACCGACACCTTCTCCCGGGTGGCCGACTACCCCGAGCCGACCGCGTGGCTGTCCTGTGGTGCTCTGGAGGACAAGATCTACTGCGCCGGCGGAGTGGGTTCCGGCACGCAGAGCAAGCACGCGTTCGTCTACGACCCGGACCGCGACGAGTGGCGGATGATCGCGTCGCTCCCTCGGACCGTCTGGGGAGCCGGCTACACCGCAGCGAACGGGAAGCTCTTGGTCTCCGGCGGCGTCGTCGACAGCGCGGTGAGCAACGCGGGCTGGGCCTACGACCCTGCCTCGGACACGTGGAGCGCGCTGCCCAACAGCACCCAGCTCACCTACCGCGGAGCATCGGCATGCGGCTTCGCCAGGGTCGGCGGCACCGCGGGCCAGTTCAACCCGGTGGCCACTGCCGAGACCCTGCCCGGGTTCGACGGCTGTGGCGATGACTCGACCGAGGCAGCCTGGCTCAGCAACGACACCGGATCGGTGACGTTGGCCCCGGGTGAGTCGACGACGGTGTCGATCGGCATGGACTCCGGTTCCCTGACGCAGCCAGGCATCTACCGAGGTGCCCTCCACCTGGTCGAGGACACCCCGTTCGAGGTCGAGAACGTTCCGGTGACCCTCGAGGTGGCGGCGCCGGGGACCTGGGGCAGGGTCGGGGGCACGATCGCGGGCACCACGTGCGGCGGCACCACGGGGCCGCTCTCCGGTGCCACCGTCGGGATCAACGGGTCGTCCTCGACCTGGACCCTGTCGTCGAGGGAGGACGGTTCCTATGCCCGTTGGGTCGACCGGGGCGAGAACCCGCTCGACGTCGTCGCCCACGCCGACGGCTGGGTCCCGGACTCGACCCGGGTACGACTCGGCAAGCGGCCGGTCACCGCCGACCTCACCCTCGACCGGTTGAGCTGTTGATCTGCTGATCTGCGGAAAAGCGACGAATCCGCCGAGTCGGTCGAGCTCTCGACCGACTCGGCGGACTTCGTCGAACCGGGCCTACCGAGCGGCAGCCTGGAGCGGCGAGTCGGCCCGCTTATCGGTTCGTCCGGCGCCGATCAGGACCTGGAGGCAGGCAAGCAGGACGAGCACAAGAGCCAGCGACCACCACACCCGGCCGGTCGTGACCTGGTTCCCCCACAGCAGCACGACAACACCCAGCGCGACCACGGCGACCCGAAGCCAGCAGGCGTTCGCGTCGACCCAGCGTCCCGCGGCATTCGCCTGACTCAGCGGGATGCTGGACCCGGCGTTCACCAGCGTGCCCGCGATGGCGCCGCGTGCCGCGGAGCCATACCGGTTTGCGCCGGCGAACAGGCCTGCCACGACGATGATGAGGCCCAGCAGCAGCACGGCATCCTGACCACGCTCCAGATAGACGAGGAGAGTCTGGTAGAAGACCTTGCTCGCCGGCCCGAACGTCGTGCCCGCGAGTTGATTCACGAACAGCTGCTCCCCGACCGAGAGCACCCAGCCCAGCAGCAGAGCGTTCGCGGCGAGAACTGCACCGACCCACACGGTCATTCGCGCGCGGCGGCGAGCCAGCAGCACGGCTCCCAGAAAGAGGATGCCCACGACCGGCAGGAGCCACTGAGCCAACGGGTTGCTGAACGCATAGATCGTGCGGGCCTGCCGCAGCTGCGGCGCATCCATCAGAACGATCTGCCGCTCTGTCTGCGGGATCGGAACCTTCTCGACGACAGTGAGTCCGCGCTCGACCAGCCGGTCCTTGGCCAGGGTGATGACCTCGTCGAGGTCGAGCACGACCTGGTCGCCCTGGAGCGAGACGGCACCGGAGTTGTCGCCGGTCAGGATCCGATGCAGGGCTTGCTGGGCGCGGGTGTTGATCCGAACCCACAGGTCGGCGAACTCGTCGGAGGCGACGAACCTGCGCACCTCTCGCTCGATGAGGCTGTTGACCGCTCCGGACATCGGACCGATCAGCAGCTCCACGCGAGGGGCATCGGTCTTGATGCCGGCGAAAGCCGTGGTGAGCAACGCTTCGATGTCGACCTGTTGCTGGATCGCCTCCGTGACCTTGGTCGCGATGGCGTCCTGGACCTCTGGCGACTCCACCAGCGGTCCCACGGTCTCGAGGTAGCGCGCCTCATCGTTCAGCGTGCGCTGACCCCAGTAGGCCACCGCGGCCGGCGTCACCAGCAACGCCGCCAGCACCAGGCAGACAACTGCTGCCACAGATCGGCCGACGGAGCGCCGTCGCGGTGGCGCCGGGTCGCTCTCCGGGATACGCGGCGACGGCGACTCCGGCGCGGTTTCTGTGTGAGACATGCGGCTCCTCGTTCCGGTCCGGCCGATCCTTCGACACTCAGCGTCGGTGCAGGTGAGCCCTGGGTCGTCACCCGGACCAGGTGAACTGCGAGTGATCTTCGGTCCAGCGCACCCATCGGCGGTAGGAACGCATCATCGACGCGCACGGCGGTGCGGGGGCGGTCGGCGCCACCTGTGGACCTCACCCGAGTCAGGTGAGGCAACCGCGCGCGATCGGCGCTGCGATGGTTCGGTGAGCACCCCGACGTACGCCATCGACCCCCGGCGCGACGGCTGATGCTGACCTGGCTTCGCGACCGGATCACGCTGCCTGGACACCTGTTCGAGCGGCGTACGGCCCGACGCGACGCCGCCGCCGGCGTCGTCCTCGGCATCGAGTCCGTGCCGGACGGGCTGGCCAGCGGTCTCCTCGCTGGAGTGAACCCGGTCGCCGGGCTCTACGGCTATCTGTTCGGGCTGGCCGGCGGGGCGCTGTTCACCGGGAGCGCCGCCATGGCGATCCAGGGCACCGGGGCGATGGCGATCATCGTCGCCGATGCCGGCCTCGACACGTACGAAGACCCGGTGCGAGCCCTCGCCACGCTGTCGATCCTCACCGGCGTGGTGATGATCGTCGCCGGGGTGCTCAGGCTGGGTCGGCTGCTGCGGTTCGTGTCCAAGTCGGTGATGACAGGGTTCATCTCCGCGGTCGGTATCAGCATCGTGCTGGGGCAGCTCGACAACTTCACCGGCTACGACTCCCAGGGGAGCAACCGCGTCTCGGCGGCGTTCGATCTGCTCCTGCACCTTCGTGGGGTGGATCTCGCATCACTGCTGGTGGGGCTGACCACGGTCGCCGGCATCCTCGTCCTGCAGCGCACCCGCCTGGGCGCCACCGGGCTCGTGGTGGCCGTTGCCGCAGGCTCGGCTCTGGCTGCGTTGCTCAACGCGATGGGCAACGACACCGTCGCGCTCGTCGCTGACGTCGCCGACGTACCGAACTCCTTGCCTCTCCCGGTGTTCCCCGACCTCTCCGCGACGATCGACCTCCTCCTCCCTGCGGCATCGCTGGCCTTCGTCGGGCTGGTCCAGGGGGCCGGCGTCTCCGCCGGGTTCCCGAACCCGGACGGGCCTGCCCGCCCTTCGCGTGACTTCATCGGCCAGGGCGCGGGCAACATCGCCTCAGGACTGTTCCGCGGCGTACCTGTGGGTGGATCGATGTCGGCGACGTCGCTGGTCGTGAGCGCCGGGGCGCAGAACCGGTTCGCGCTCCTGGTCGCGGCCGGGGTCATGGCCGTGGTGATCGTGCTTTTCGGGAGCGTGGTCGAGCTGGTCGCGATGCCGGCCCTCGCCGGGCTGCTGATCGTGGTCGGGGTCGGCACGATCAAGCCGGCCAAACTGCTCGCGGTCGCCCGGACCGGGCCCGTGCCGCTGACGGTGATGCTGACAACGTTCGTCCTCACCCTGCTGATGCCGTTGCAGTACGCCGTGCTGGTCGGTGTCGCCCTGTCGGTGCTGCTGTTCGTGATCGGCCAGTCCTCGCGCCTGGTGACCCGTCGGGTCGTGCTCGGCGATGACCATCGGATCATCGAGACCAACCCCCCAGGCCGCCTCGGCGAACGCGAGGTCGTGGTGCTCCAGCCGTACGGTCCGATCTTCTTCGCTACCGCGACCTCGCTGCGTTCGCAGATGCCGGAGGTGACCGCCGGCTCGCGCAGGTCGGTGGTGATCCTGCGGCTGCGAGGCGCGGACGAGGCGGGCGCCACGCTGCTCGAGGTGCTGGCGACGTACGCTGCGGCGCTCGGCGACCGCGGCAGCAGGCTGGTCATCGTCACCGACAACGAGCGGCTCGTACGTCAGCTGCAGACCGGTGGCACGCTCGGCGCGGCAGGCTCGGTCTACCAGGGCAGTGCCGTGATCTGGGAGGCCACCAGGAACGCCTACGACGACGCCGTCGCGTGGGTCGCCCAGGACTATGACGAGGTCGAGGACCAGAGACAGGACCAGAGACAGGACCGGGACCAGGACCAAACGCGGCTCGGCAGCGCGAAAGCCCGTCGTGACCCGCACGAGGGCGACCTTCCGCCCGACCAGATGGCCCTCTAGAGCCGTTCCGTTCACCCCTTTCCGGCGATCACGAACACCCCCGGGCGTACGCAGACTGAGCTCGTGACGAGCTCGGTGACCCCTGACGATTCCCGTACGGACTGGCGCGAGCTGATCGCGATCCTGCTGCTCTCCGTGACGGCGATCCTGACCGCCTGGACCGGCTTCCAGGCGAGCAAGTGGAGCGGCGCCATGTCGATCTCCTTCTCGCAGGCCTCGACGAACCGGATCGAGGCTGCTCGGATGGAGGCCACCGCCAGCCGCAAGCTGTCGGTCCAGGTCTCCTTGTTCACCCAGTGGCTCGAGGCCTACCAAGCCGATGACGCCGAACTGGCAGAGTTCCTCCAGGCACGGTTCCCCGAGCCTCTGGCCACTGTCTTCCCGGCGTGGCTCGACTCCCGGCCGTTGAAGGACCCCGACGCTCCGTCCACGCCCTTCGAGATGAAGCAGTACGTCATCCCGGAGTCCGTCGAGGCGCGCGCCGCGGACGCGACCGCCGATGGTAAGTTCCGCGAGGCGCTCCGCAACAACCAGCGCGGCGACAACTACACCGTCCTGACCATCGGTTTCGCCGCCGTGCTCTTCTTCGCGGCACTCTCCGAGCGCATGCGCCGCCGCGGCGCCCAGTGGGCGCTGCTCTGCATCGGCGGCACCGGATTCGTGATCTTGGCCGTGGTTTTGATGACCTTTCCGAAGATGCTCTGAGACAGTTCACCTGAATTAGGTGATTCTTTCGCCGATTTTTGCCATTTACCCTGAGTATCATCGCGAGTGAGACGGACTGCTACGTCTGGCTCGCCTACGGCATGGTGCGCTCAGCACACTCCCCCCGACACGAGCGCACCGGCACCGCCGTGGCATCAGAGCTCTGATGAGGGGAGGGGTTGTGCAGCGCAGCAAGTCGGCGCCCGCCGCAGACTCGAGAGAAGAAGGTGCACCCGTGCCACGCCGAGAGGCGTCAGCGGTGTTGACCACGCAGCCGAAGACCAGCGAGAGCGCCGCCCCGTGGCCGCGCCTGCCGAAGGTCTACCTGCCACGGCATTCGCTGTGGGCCGACCTCGATCGGTCCGCCGACGCCGCGATCACGCTGGTGATCGCGCCCGCGGGGGCGGGCAAGACCCTGGGAGTCGCCGGGTGGCTGCGCCAGCAGAACGCCGACGGGGCTCCGCGCCCCCAGCGTTGGGTCGACGCCGACGACACTCTCGATCCCGAGCAGCTCTCCAGCCTGCTCGACGAGACGACCGACGGAGCTCCGCCGCGCATCGTCATCGACGATGCCCACCTGCTTCCGGCCGCCACGCACAGGATGCTGAACGACCGCCTCAACGACGACCCCGACTCCATGCGCCTGGTGATGATCAGCCGGTGGGACCTGCCTTTCACCAGGCTGGTTCCGGAGCTGCTCGGCAACTTCTCGATCGTACGAGGCAACGTGCTGCAGCTGAGCGACACCGAGGCCGAGACGCTCATCGTCGAGCACGCCCGCACGCGTTCCAGGCAGGTCATCGACGGCATCACCCACCAGGCCCGCGGCTGGTGCGCAGCGGTCGTTCTCGCGGCGCGGTCGGTCCATGCGAGTCCGCCGGCCTGGGCAGGCGAGACCGTCTTCGACGAAGGCACCATCGGCCTCGGCGACCGGGTGGCGAGCGAGGTCTTCGCATCGCTGTCCGCCCGGGCGCGGCACCTGCTGCTCTGCATCTCTGCCGAGAGCACCGTGACCGCCCGGACCGCCGCTCATCTCACCCAGGACCCGACCGCCGGTGAGACCCTGGCGGATCTGGAGAGCACCGGTCTGCTGGTCACCCGTGCGGTCCCGCTGGTCCACGATGCCGACACCGAAGACGCCTACCGGATCCACCCGCTGCTCGCGGAGGTCGTCCGCCGGAGGCTGGTGGCCGGCGGGGTCGACGTGATGCGGGCGCGTTCGACGGTCGTACGCGCGGTTCGGATCGACCGGACGCGCGGCGAGGCGCAGGGTGCGCTGCGCAGGCTCGAGGCAGTCGGTGCCCACGAGGAGATGGCGGTCGTCCTCGCCGAAGACGGCGTCCGGACAGTGATGCACGGGGTCGGGGATCGCCTGAGCCCCTTCGCCCGCAATCTTCTCGAGCATGTCGAGACCACTCCGAGGACCTGGTTCGCGCTCGCGGTCGAGCACTGGCTCGACGGCGAGGTTCCCGAGGCCGAGCACTGGCTCGACAAGTGCCTGGCCGACCCGACGGAGATGTCTGTCGAGGAGCTCGCCTGCATCGGCCTGATGCGGGCCAGGCTCGGCATGGAGCCGTTGCGCTCGGCGGCCGACACGGCCGCCGCGGTGGTTCGTGGCATCCACAGTGCGGGCCGCGAGTCCGCCATCCTGCCGCAGCTGCTGATCGAGCTCGGCATCACCCAGTGCTGGCTCGGTGAGCTCGCGCAGGCCGAGCAGAGCCTCACCGCCGCGATCGGGCTCGCCCGCACCTGGGGCATGCCGTTGGTCGGGGCCGACGCATCCAGCCACCTGGCGATGACCGAATACATGCTCGGGCGCGAGGCGGCCTGCGGCGAGATCGCCGAGGAGGCCACGGCCCTGCTCGCTCGGGCCACGCCGAGCCGCTCGCACTCTCCTCGTCGTGCGTACATCCGGACCCGGATGGAGCTCGGCGCGGCCGTGGCCCGCACGGCACGGCGCCCGTGGATCGAGCTGGCACCCATCAAGGATGCGGCTCTCCACCCCGCCGACCTGTGCACCCGGTTCTGGATGAGGATCCGAGGAGCGCACGCCACCATGTCCGGCCACACGGTCGTCCGGGCTCGCCAGATTCTCGACGAGCCGTTGGACCTTCCTGGGGCGTTTCGGATGCCGGATCATCTGCAGGTCTCTCTGCTGATCAACCAGGCGGAGCTGGCGGCGCTCGCAACCGACCGACGGTCGTTGGACGCCGCAGAGGCCGCGCTCGTCGAGCGCGGGATGACCGGCGAGGCTGCCCTGGTCAAGGGGCTGCACGCCGACCTGGACGGAAACCGGCGCCTCGCCGCCGAGCTCTTCGAGACGGCGGCCGTGCAGGCCGTCTGGAGCCAGCCGATGGTCCGCGCGATCGCACTCGTGGCGCGTGCCGAGCTGCTCCACGAGATGGGCGATGTCGACGCCGCGTTCGAGCTCCTCCAACAGGCCGCGGTCGAGACCGAGGTCCGCCAGAACGCGATCCCCTTCCTCGGCTGGACGCGGCAGGGAACGCCCGTGCAGACCATGCTCGGTCGCTTCCCTGCGCTCAAGGCACAACCCTGGATCGGGCGGATCGCGTCGAGCATGGAGGGCATGCCCAGCCTGGCGACGTACTTCGATCAGGGGACGCCTCGGCCCTCCGAGACGATCGACGAGTCGGCCGGTCCCGTTCCCGGGCTCAGCGCCCGGGAACGGGACGTGCTCCGTGAGCTTGCTCGCGGGTCGACCTATGCCGATATCAGCGCCGCGCTCTTCGTCTCCGAGAACACGGTGAAGACCCACGTCAGCAGCCTGTACGCGAAGCTCGGCGCCTCACGTCGCAGTCAGGCGCTGGCGGTGGCCCGGTCCCTGAGTCTCATCTGACCCGACCCCGACAGGGCTGCGGGATCCCCCACGAGGCCACCTCAGCCCTTGTTCTCGGCGCGCAGACGGAAGGACATCACGACCGCGGCGATCCCGATGACGATCAACCAGACGCAGCTGATCACGACGAGGGCACCCAGCGAGACCTCGGGGTTGATGAGAAGCACGAGACCGGCGAGGACGGTGATCGCCCCGGCGAAGATGTCCCAGCCACGTCGGCCCGACGAGGGACGAAGGACTGCGCCGAGGATGTCCACGACGCCTCCCACGACCCACCAGATCCCCAGAAGGATCGTGACCAGGAGCACCGTCTGCACCGGGTCACGCAGGAACAGCAGGCCGACGATGATCGCCAGCGCCCCCGAGAAGCCGACGACCGCGCGCAGCCCGCCTTCCATGGCCTTGCCACCGATCGCCGAGATCAGGCGGAACACTCCCGAGACGATGATCTGGATCGCGATGATCACCGCACACACGCCGAGCGTCTGCTTCGGCCACACCGCCAAGGTGATGCCGAGTGCGGTGGTGGTCAGACCATAGGCCAGGACCAGACCCCAGTAGTCTCCCAGGCCGTCGAGCATGCCGCCGGACCCGGCGGACCGCGGCGCAGAGGCCACGTTCACGCTCGGGTCCGGTTCATGCACGTCGGCGTTCGGGGTGTCGGAACTCGACATGTCAGAGCTCGGCACGGCTCGAGATCAGCTGCGACAGCGACCAGATGACGAAGATGTACAGCGCCAGCATCGCGAGCGACCAGTAGGGGTAGTAGGGCATGAACGCGAACGCGGCGACCGATCCGACGATCGAGATCACGATGCCGGCGACCCGGGCCCACGTCTGCCCGAGCAGCATGCAGATGCCGACGACGAACGCGATCACCCCGAGGACCAGATGGATCCAGCCCCAGGTGGTGATGTCGAACTGGTAGACGTATTCGATGCCTTCGACGTAGACCTTGTCCTCGGCGATGGCTGCGATGCCGGCGAGGATCTGGAAGATGCCGACCATCGTGAGGAGAGTGCTGGCGAAGATGGCGCCGGAGAACGCGAAGGCGGTCTTGACCGGAGAGTCGTAGCCTCCGCCTCGTGTGGTGCTGCTCATGGGTGCTCCCTGTCGTCGTGAGCGATTCGGTCGACCGCTTCGTGGTCGGCCAGAAGTTAGATGGCCTCGGTCGCGGTTCGATCACCCACAACGGGCGAATCTTCTGGACCGAAGATGTCCCGGCGATACTCCGGGCCCCTGCGGCCGACCGCTCAGCCGAGCAGTCGTTGTTTGGCGGCTGCGAACTCTGCGTCGCTGAGGATCCCTTGAGTGTGCAGCTCGCCCAGCTTGGTCAGCTGTGCCGTCAGGTCGTCCTCCGCGGGCGCCGCCGGAGCCGCTGGCGGGGGCGCCGACGGAGGAGCCGGCGGCGGTGGCGGGGCCGCAGCGTACTGCTGTTGCGAGTACTGCTGCTGCTCGTACGCCTGGGCCTCGGCCTGTTGCTGGGCCCTGGCTGCGCCCCGGCGGTTGATGGCGTTCGATGTGGCGGTGGCAGTGCCGGCGATGACGGCCGTACGTGCGGCGGCACCGATCAGGCCGGGCCGGCCGATACGTCGTCGAAGCATGGGTGACTCCTCTCTAGCTGGCAGCGGATGCGAAGGCGAGGTCGACGTCCTCGGGTGGAACCCGCAGGAACAGCTCGACTTCCGCACCGGTGCTTCGGATTCGGCTGACGGTCTCCCGCGCCCAGACCTGCTCGTAGACGACCGCAAGGCCGGCTCGACCCGGTGCGAGCGAGGCAGCGAAGAGGTCGATGTCGGCGTCGCTCAGCAGGTCGTTGGCGTCGATCTGGAGCCCGGCGAGCTCTGCGGGCAGGCCCTCCGCCTCCTCGATGTCGACAGCACGGAGGCTGCCGTCGGCGTCCCTCGACATCAGCACGCAGTCGATGATGCGGATCACTCCGCTCTCGACGGGCGGGCGTAACACTGCCGCGAGGTCGTTGAGACCGACCTCCTCCGACATGGACAGGAACAGGATCTCGACCGGGCCGCGTTCCATGGTGCCTCCGAATAGATCACGCGCCTGCCGGGCGGCAGGTCATTCTGGACGCTAGGACTCCCCGAGGTCGCGTCGCTCACCCGCATCGGGTGAGCTTCGGACGCTCACCCCAGCTCGTCGGTGGGTGGTCGCTGCGCAGCGACCACCGCGGCGTGGGTGGACTCCCCCAGGATCATCGTCGCCGGCTCGATGTGGACCCCGCTGAGCCGCTCGAGCGTGCCATCGGCCGACCAGCGCTCCACCAGGTCCGGGTCGACACCGGACAGGTACAGCCGAGCGCCGGCTTCCGCCAGGTCCCGGGCATAGTCCCCCATGACCTTCAAGAAGGTCGCGCCCAAGGTTGTCTTCCCCCGCAGACGCAGCACTACCGCGGTCGCGGCCTCCGGCGACGCGCTCTGGCTCGGATCGGCCGGTTCGGGCGGGAGAGGAAGCCGACGCTGCAGCGTCCTCGTCCCGGCATAGAAGAGCGATCCGTACGCCTCGAGCACGACCGTCTCCCCGCGCGCCAGCACCTGCGGCACCGGACTCTCGATCAGACGTCCCTCGTCGTCCCGTTCGATCCGGATGAGTCGCAGATCCAGCGAGTCCTGCCGCAGCTGCAGCAGGAGGGAGGCGACCACGCCGATGCCTACCGCCTGTGCGACCGGCAGCAGGATCACGGCGACGAAGGTCGCCGTCATCGCCACCGCGGGAATCACGCCGGTCCGGGCGACCGACACAACCTCGCGTGGATGGATGGAGGTGGCGCCGGCGTAGATGAGCACCGCTGCGAGGGTCGGCATCGCCACCTCGCCGACGACGCCCGAGAGCAGGACGAGGATCACCGCCATCCAGATCCCCGCCCAGATCGCACCCCAGCGGGAGGCCGCACCTGCCGTGGCGTTGAGCGCCGTCTGCCCCACTGAGCCGCCCACCGGCTGGCCACCGAAGAATCCCGAGGCGATGTTCGCGAAGCCCTGTGACGTGAAGTCTCGGCGCATCGAGGACCTGCTGCCGTCAGGGTTCGGGACGGCCTCGGCCACCCCGGCACCCTGGATGAGGACGAGCGCGGCGATGGCGAACCCACCCGCGACCATGTCCATGTCGAGCAGACTCAGGTCGGGCAGCTGCGGGACCGGGAGCCCTTGGGGGATCTTGCCGGCGTCCTTGACCCTGATCACATCTGCCCCCGCGATCAGAACTGCGACGGTCGGGACGACGAGAGCGACCAACGACGACGCCACTGCCAGCCGGGTCGGAGCCAGCGCAAGCAGCAGGAACAGGGCGCCCAGACCGGTTGCGACGGTAGGCAGACTGCTCTCGTCGAGCCGAGTGAGGAGATCCCACGCCTTCGCCGCGGGGAACGGTCCCTCGGCATCGACCCCGGCGATGTCGGGAAGCTGGCCGAGGACGATGTTGACCGACACGCCGGTGAGGAAGCCGAGCATCACCGAGTAGGAGACGAATCGGATGTAGCGGCTCAACCTGAGCAACGCGGCCAGGAGCATCAACGCGCCCGCGACGAGGGTCAGGACGAGCATCGCATCCGAACGGTCGGCGGCATCATGGCCGGCGAGGACCGAGCCCGCCGCCAGCGCAGCAGCGCTGGTGGTGGTGACGACCATCATCTTGGTCGAGGAGGTCAGACCACCCGTGATCGGGCCGGCGACGGAGGCGTAGAGGCCGTGGGTCGGGTTGACCCCGGCGAGCACGCTCGAGGCCATCCCGTCCGGAACGCTGGCGATCGCACCCGGCAGCCCGGCGACCAGGTCGCGGCGCCAATGGCGCTTCTTCGGTGTGATCTCTTCGACCTCGCGCCGCAGGATCCGTTGCGCACGGGTCTGGGTGCGACGCAAGGTGCCCGCGTACAGCCTTCGCAGCGACGTACGGCCGGCTGGGTCGGGTTCGGTGTTGCCCTTGGCCACCAGCGCTCCTATCCAGGTGGGAGAAAGGCCTACGCACGTCGGGCCCACGTGGTCACGACATGCTGCGCCCGGCTCCGACCCGTACGCCTCCCCCGGGACGGGTGACCCGATGCTCACCCCTTCCGGGCGATCCCCACACGCGACGGGCGTAGCAGTCTGACCGATCGTGGCCAGAATCATCGCTCCGTCGTTCAGCGACTACTCACCCTCCTGGATCAGGCCCGACATCCTTGCCGGGCTCACCGTGTGGGCCGTGCTCGTGCCCGAGTCGCTCGCGTACGCCACCATCGCCGGCGTACCACCGGTCGTCGGCCTCTACGCCGCCGTGCCCGCCTTGGTGCTCTACAGCCTGCTCGGCTCCTCACGGCACCTGATCGTCGCCCCGATGTCGGCGACCGCGGCACTGTCGGCCGGGGTGGTGGGCTCGTTCGCGGCCGGTGGCGGCGACGTCGTCGCACTCACCACCGGGTTGGCCATCGCAACCGGCATCGTCGCGTTGATCGCCGGCCTGCTGCGGCTGGGTTTCCTGGCGGCCTTCATCAGCGAGCCCGTCCTGCGCGGCTTCATCATCGGTCTCGCCCTGACGATCATCATCGGCCAGCTGCCGCCGTTGGTGGGCGTGGAAAAGGGCTCCGGAAACTTCTTCGAGAAGGCCTGGGACCTGCTGCGCCACCTGGGCGACGTCGATGCCCTGACCATCCTCGTCGGGGTCAGCAGCCTCGTCGTGCTGCTCGTCCTCCGGCGCGTGGTGCCGCTTCTTCCCGGGTCGCTGGCGGTGGCGCTGGTCTGCATCGGGCTCACCGCCCTGCTCGACCTGGACAGCCACGGGCTCGCGATCGTGGGCCACATCGACGCGGGTCTGCCGACCATCGGGTTCCCGGACGTCACCGCTCCGGAGTTCCGCAACCTCATCGCCGCCGCCGTCGGCGTCATGCTCGTCGGGTTCGCCGAAGGGCTCGGCGCCGCGAAGACGTACGCCGCCAAGAGCGGTTACGACATCGACCCGAACCGTGAGCTGCTCGGGCTGGGCATCTCGAACCTGGGGTCCGGCCTGGCCAGCGGAATGGTGGTCAACGGCTCGCTGTCCAAGACCGCTGTCAACGGCTCAGCCGGGGCGAAGTCGCAGATCTCCGCGATGACCGCGGCGGTGCTCACCCTGCTGACGCTGCTGTTCATGACCCGGCTCTTCTCGGACCTCCCGGAGGCCACGCTCGCCGCGATCGTCATCGCCGCGGTGATCGAGCTCGTCGACATCTCCGCGCTGCGCCGGCTCTGGCGCGCCCGCAGCGGACAGGTCACCAAGGTCTACCAGCTCACCGCCCGCGCCGACTTCGTCGGCGCGGTCGCCGCCCTGATCGGCGTGCTCGTATTCGACACGCTGCCTGGCCTGGTGATCGGGATCGCCGTCTCGGTCGTCCTGCTCATCGCCCGCACCTCGCGGCCCCACATCGCGTCGCTGGCGCCGGTCGAGCGCGGCTCCCGCGACGGATCCGACACCCACCGAGGGCTGTGGGTCGACCAGACTCGCAACCCGGAGTACGCCGGGATCCCAGGCATCTTGGTCGTCAGGGTCGAGGCCTCGCTGCTGTTCGCCAACGCGGACTACGTCCGCGAGCACATCCGCGAGCTCGCCGCAGACGTGCCGGACCTTCGACTGGTCGTGATCGATGGCCGGGCGACCCCCTCCGTCGACGTCACCGCCACCGCCATGCTGACCCAGCTGCGTGGCGATCTTCGGCGAAGCGGCGCCGACCTGGCGCTCGCCGGCGACGTGGGCCAGGTACGCGATGTGCTCACCACGGCAGCAGAAGGGGATGCGCCGGTGATCTACCCGACCGTCGACGCAGCCATCGCTGCGGCTACTGAAGAGCCGCCGTCAGGCGCATGACGTTGTCGACGTAACGCTCTCCGTACCCGCGCCGCGACCACTCCTCGGCATCGAGCTCGCGCGACTTCTCCCGGTAGACGTCCAGCACGCTCTGCAGATCGTCGACCACCTGCTCGCTCTCGAGCAGCACGATGACCTCGTAGTTGAGCGCGAAGGAACGGTAGTCCATGTTCGAGGAGCCAACGACGGCGATCGTGTCGTCGACGGTGAAGAACTTGGTGTGGAGGACGTACGGCGCCGGGTACAGCCGGATTCGGACGCCGGCCTCGAGGAGGTCGGCGTAGTAGGAGCGCTGCGCGTGGAACACCATGAACTGATCGGCTCCCTCGTTCACGAACAGCTCGACCTCGACGCCTCTCTGGGCGGCGGTGGTGACGGCGTAGAGGAGCGAGTCGTCCGGCACGAAGTAGGGGCTGACCAGGCAGACCCGTGACTGCGCGCCGTAGATCAGGGTGTTGAACAGGCGCAGGTTGTTCTCGGTCACGAACCCGGGACCGCTCGGCACGACCTGGCACGCCACTCCTTCGGCGGCTCGTTCGGGCCGCTCCCCCTCCAGGGGCGCGCGCTGGGCGAGCTGGTCGCGGATGTTCTCGCCGGTCTCGGCATACCAGTCCGTCGCGAAGACGATGGCGAGGTCCCGCACCACCGGCCCCTCGACCCGGACCATCAGGTCGACCCACTTGCGTCCGGCCTTGTGGTTCTTGGGCTTGTTGTAACCGGGCTCGATGAGGTTCTGCGAGCCCGCGAACGCGACCGCACCGTCGACGACGAGGATCTTGCGGTGGTTGCGCAGATCCGGCCGGCGGAGCTCGCCGCGAAGCGGCCGGATCGGCAGCATCGGCGCCCACTTGATGCCGGTCCCCTCGAGCCGCGAGAGCAGATCCTTGTAGCCAGGGAAGCCCCGCGAGCCCAGGTGGTCGAAGAGGAACCGGACCTCCACCCCTCGCCCGGCCGCCTCGACGAGGGCGTCGAAGAAGTCACCGGTGAGCTCGTCCCAGGCCGAGATGTAGAACTCGACGTGGACGAACCAGCGCGCCCGGCGTACGTCCTCGGTCATAGCGGCGACCGTGTCGGCGTACTCGGGGTGCACCTCGACCCGGTTGTCGCCCGTCAGCGGCAGGGAGCCCAGTCGCTCGTTCAGCCGGACCGCTCCCCGGGAAGGGCCCTCGGGCGCCGTCAGGGTCGCCGGGTCGAGCTTCACCTGGGAGCTGACCAGCTCGTTGACCTCCCGCTGCCAGGCGCGGCGCTTGCGCCCGACGTTGTTGCTGCCGAAGAGCAGGAACGCGAGCAGCCCGAACGCCGGCAGCGCCAGGATGAGGAAGAGCCAGGCCAAGCCCGTCGACGGCCTCCGTCGGCCGGGGATCACCCCCAGCGCCACCACGCACACCGCGATGTGGGCGACGACGAGACCGCCGCTGATCAGTGTGGCGAGCCACGTCGAACCGTCCATCAGAATGACCCCATTCCGTCGCCGACCATCTTGACTCCGAGCACCACGAGAAGAATCGTCATGATGACCGCGTTGTTGGCGATCATCCAGGCCTTGATGCCCTCCAGCAGTGTCGCCGCGCGCTCACCGGTCACCAGGTAGATGCCGAACGGCACGAGCACACCCAGGCTGGCGATGAACGTGAAGACGGCCATCGCGCCGAGCTGCTGGCCCGTCTCTGACGTCGCGGTGGCGATCGTCGTGCCGGCGGAGACCACGAGAAGCAGATTCTTGGGATTGACCGCCCCCAGCAGTACGCCGGTGCCGAACGCCTTGAACACGTTGAACTCGTCGAGCGCCGCCATCCACTTCGGCACCGGAGCCGTCTCTCCCGCACCAGGTCGGCCGCGCCAGCTGCGTACAGCGAGCAGGAGTAGCAGAGCTCCCAGGACGATCTTCAGCACGGCTGCCCAGACCGGAGGATCCTCTCCCCCGGACCCTGCGCCATCGGCGAGCAGCGCGACGCCCGAGCCGAGCACGAAGATGCCGACCAGCCAACCGGCTACGAAGCCGGTCCCGTTCGAGGCGGCACGCTGGCTGACCAGCATCAGGACGAGCGCGACGATCGGCATGGGGCTGACGAGCACGCCCACCGCGATCGGGAGGGACTGGCCGATTGCTTCACCCATGGCCTGACTTCAGCGCAGGCCACGGCCACCGGCCTCACCTGCTCCGGGTGAGAAACGTACGCCCCTGACTCACCGTGCGGGCGATGACCGGATCCTCGATGAGCAGCCGGCCGAGCAGCGCGCCCCCGACGACGATGCCGGCGAAGCCGATCAACCAGGTCGACAGCGAGAGGATCACCCCCAGCATTCCGAACTGTTCGGCGTTCGACTCGACGTAAGGCGGCATCACCCAGGCCGACCCCGCGCCGTAGATGACCTGAACGATCCCGGTCAGCACCGCCCCCAGCAACAGTCGCCGCCACTCGACACGTCCGAACAGCAGCACCCAGCTGCTCCCCCACCAGATGGCGATCGCTCCCAGGGTCTGCAGCACCGGCCGGATGGGGTTGCCGGGATCGGTGAGCAGGCCGACGACGGCATTGAGCGCCCCGAGACAGGTCAACCAGAGGACCACCCAGAACAGGCAGCGCCGGGCTCCTCGAAGGCCTCCGACGTGCTCCTGCTCCCAGACCCGCTCGAACACCCGCTGGACGGCACGGCCGAAGGATGTCGCCGAGACGATCGTGATCGTCAGTCCGATCGCCCCGGTCTCGGAGCGCACCTGGTCGAGGTCGACCTCACCCGTCACCTGGCGGACGGCCTCGTCGCCTACTCCTGTGACCTCCGAGATCTGTTGCAGGGCGCTTGCGGTGAGGTGGGGAAGGAACGCCGCGATGACGACCAGCATCGGCACCATGGCCAGGAGAGCCTGGGCGGCGATGAGCATGCACCGGTCGAGGAACTCGATACGGAGCACCTCTCTGATGAGTCTCTGCAGCAGAGGGACGTGACCGATCAAGGCATCGACCCTGGCCCGAAGGGCACTCACGTTCACGTGAGCAGTGTTCCCCCTGACACGGCCACCCACCATCGCCCGTTTCCGGTGACCACATCGGCCGTCGGGCAACTTAGGTTGGTCAGAACATCGTCCAGGTCAGTCGCTGGAGCCAATCGTGAAAAACCACATCATCGGGGAGGTGCGCTCATGACACGGATCCTCATTCGCGTGGACTCGGCGGTTTCCGACGACGCCCTCGAGACCTTCCCGCATCTGACGCTGTCCACCCAGCGGGCGACGACGACCCTGATCGGCGATCTCGCCGACGACGAGCTCCAGGGCGTGCTGGACCTACTCAGCTCTCTTGGGGTCGACGTCATCGAGATCGTCACCATCCCCGAGTAGCTCGGCCGGCGCGCTTCCCGCGATCAGCGGCATCAGCCAGCTCTTCGCCGGGTCTGCCTCCACGAAGATCGCTCGCACGAACAAGGTGAACGGCACCGCCATCACGGCGCCGATCGGCCCCATGATCCACGACCAGAAGATCAAGGACAGGAACGTCAGCGTCACCGAGAGGCCCACCGCCTCCCCGACGACCTTCGGCTGGATCACCGACTGGATGACCACGTTCAGCAGGGAGTACACGGCGATGACGGCGAGCATCAGCTTGAAGTCCCCGTCGAGCAGCGCGAGGATCGCCGGCGGCACCAGCCCGATGATGAAGCCGATGTTCGGGATGTAGTTGGTCAGGAACGCGAGCAGGCCCCACACCAGCGGCGCCGGCACGCCCAGCAGGTAGAGGGCTACCGTGTCGAGTGTGGCCACGATCAGTCCGAACACCGTCGAGACCAGCAGATAGCGACGTGTCCCGACCGCGAACGAGCTCAGGGCCCGTACGAGAGCGGGACGGCGGTGGCCGATCGAGACCAGTTGGCGCGGTAGGGCGGTCGCGTCGATGGCCATGAACAGGCACATCGCCAGGATGAACACCATGGAGGAGACCAGGCCGAACATGCCGTTGAGAGCACCTGAGACCAGGCTCAGCAGGTTCGACAGGTCGAACGACCTGGCGATCGCGAGGACCTCGTCAGAGCCGACCCCGATCTTGGTGAGCCACGCGGTCAGGTCGTCGACCTTCTCCTTGGCGACACCGCTGTAGGTGCCCAGAAGAGTGGCGAATCGGGCCACCGCGAGGATCACGCACAATCCGAGACCGACGACTCCGACGACGACGGTGACGATGGACAGGGCGGTGGCGACGCCGGACGGGAGGTGCCGAGCCAACCAGTTCCGTGCCGGGTGTACGACGATGGTGAGCACCATCGCGAGGAAGATCGGCCCGAGGATGCCGTGGGCCGCCTGCAGCCCCGCCACCAGGACCACCACCGCGGCCGATCCCAGCAGGACCGCGAGGACCCTGAACGGTGGCGGCCAGCTCGTGACCGTTGTCTCCGGACCCTGCGCACCTGGTATCACGAGTCCATGTTCGAGCCCCGGCCGAACGAGCCGTATCGCCCGATACGGGTGATCGGGCGATACGTGGGATTTCGCTCGGGTCGATCCGACGACCCCTCAGGGGCGTGGCGGACCTACGTCACCCCGCGGCTCGGGCCGGATCATGGGCTCGGGCCGGATCGCGCTCTGCGCCACGGCCGAGACCAGCGAGCCGATGGCGATCCCGATCACCAGGTTGAGCAGCATGGTGACGATCTTGGCGTCCAGGTCCGCGCCGGACGTGAACGGCCACAGCGCGGCGATGACCGTGGCCAGACCGATGATCCAGCCGAAGAACGTCCGCGGCTGCGGCGTCGTCAGGAGGAGCACGTGGGCGACGGCCGTGGCCAGCAGTCCGGCGACGGCTGCCCACACGGCGTACCACACCGTCGAGGCGCCTCCCCAGACCCCGTCGCCCTTGGGTGCGAGGACAGGTATGTCGAAGATGCCGCGGGCGATCACGATTCCGGCGATGGCGATCAGGGCGGCCACGACCGCTGCTGCGGCGCCACCTGCCCAGAGCCGACCGGCATTGACTGCGGGCTGCTGTCGTCGGGCGGGCGGTTGGTTCATCACCATGGTCAGTCTCCGTCGTCAGTCGGTTCTGTGGTCTCGGTGTGGAGGAGCTCGCGGAGCTCCTCCGCGATGTCGTCGTCCAGCTCGGCGTACACGAGGGTCGGGTTTCCGTGCTGCACGGCTGCGGCGATCGCTTCCGGGTCGCCATCACTGCTGAGCACCAGGAGCGCGGACCTCCCGGGCGCGAGGTGCTCGACTACCCGCTCGAGCACGTCGTCGCCGATGCCCGCCTGCCTGAGTCGTTGGACCGCGGCCGCGGACGCTGCCCCCACAGCAGCGCCCGCGACCGGATTGAACACGAGGATCCCGAGGAGACCACCGAGCAGCGAGCCCTTGGCTGCGGCGCTCGTCGTACGGTGGCGGAGGTGGCCGATCTGAGGCTCCTCCGCTCCCGGGAACCAGGTGAGCGTGATCGCATCGTGCACAGTCAGCGCATCACGCTCCTGCAGGTCCCTGAGCCAGACCTCGGCATCCGAGGCGCCCATGATCCGGTCATAGAGCCATGCAGTCAGACTGGTCATGAGGTCACTCGGCGAAGACCTCGCGCAGCGCCGCCTCCTGCTCACTGCTGAGGTTGGTGAAGATCAGCTCACCCTCGTGGCCGCGCATCGCCTCGCGCACCTTGTCGATGACCGCGTCGGAGGTCATCAGGAACAGAGCCGACGTGCCGGGCGTCACCTGGTCGCGAACCTTGTTGATGAAGGCGTCGTCGATGCCGACATCGGTCAGCGATCCGGACAGCGCGCCGGCAGCGGCGCCGACCGCTGCGCCCAGGAGGGGAACGAAGAAGATGAGGCCGAAGAGCATGCCCCAGAACGTTCCGCTCATCGCCCCCAGGCCCTTGGTGCTGGTCAGCTGCTGGGTCTTCGGCTTCTTCTTGCCGACCTCCCAGCGCACGGTCGCGGCATCCTCGAGCACGATGAGATCCTGCTGGACGAGCTCCTCGAGGTTCTTCACAGCCTCTTCTGCGCCGTCGGTCGTGTCGTACTTCCATACCGTCAGGGTCGCCATCACTTGTCCTTGCTGTCGTTGACTACGTTCCTCATCGACCATCCCGGCGCAGGTGGCCCAGGGCCTCACCCGAATTCGGTGAACCACCCTTGTCGGGGTGGTCCGTAGCGTGCGGGTCGTGAACAGTCGAGGTGTGTCGTGACGAGGGTGCTGATCAGGGTGAACGGCGAGCTCTCCAAGGAGCTTCAGAGAGCGTTCCCCCAGCTGGCTGCCCAAGCCCATCATGAGCAGTCGACCCTCACCGGCGAGGTCCCTGACCAGGAGGCGCTGCAGGGCATCCTGCACGCGCTGGGCGCCCTCGACATCAATGTCATCGAGGTCGTCACGATCCCCGACTGAGGCGTCAGGACGTCATCTGGCGTGCCGGACAAACCCGTCCTGCTCGGCCGCGGCGAACCATGTCGACCGGCGGAGGACCGTCAGCACCTCGGCCGGTACGTCGAGCAGCACCATCTCGGTTCCGTCGCAGGCGAGGTCGTCCCGCAGCGAGCGCAGCGTCTGCAGCAGCGGGATGGTGACCCGGTTCAGTGCAGCGAGGTCGAGGACGACCGTCCGAGGCTCGGGTTCGGCGGCCTGCGCCAGCCGGAGCGCTGTGTCATGGGTCACCTGGGCGTTGCCGGTGTAGAGGTCGCCGGTGAGCAGCAGCAGGAGCTCGTCCGGGCCGACAAGGTCCGGGCGGTCGACAAGACGGACCTTCGGCCGGTTCACCGCGCGGATGACCAGCACGAGGGTGAGACCGACCCCGACCCCCACCCCCAGCAGCATCCCGCCGGTCAGGCCGACCAGGGCCACGATCACCGCGACGCCGAGCTCCGTCTTGTCGATCGCGGCGTAGGTCGCGAGCTCGCGCGGGTCGAGCAGCCCGGCCACGGCGATCAGCACCATCGCGGCCAGGATCGTGCTGGGCAGATCCGCGAGCAGCGGCGCCAGGGCGAGGGCGACGAGCAGCGCCAGGCACGCTGTCACCAGTCCGGAGAGCTGGGTGCGGGCGCCCGCACGAAGATTCACCGCGGACTGCGAGAAACCTCCGGCCGGAGGCAGCGACTGGGTGAGCCCGCCGGCCATGGCGGCGATACCGGTGGCGACCAGCTCGCGATCGACGTCGATCGGCGGCTCACGGCGGCGCCGGTTGGTCCGCGCCACCAGCACCGTCTCGAGGAACGACATCAGCGCGATGGCGACCGCGCCGGGGAGCAGGTCGACGACGTCGCCGGCGACCGGCAGGCTCAGGGCCGGCAGCCCGGTCGGGACCGGATCGATGAGGGCGAGACCGCGGTCCTCGACGCCGCTGAACGCAACCAGCGCGATGCCTGCCGCGACGACGACGAGCGGGCCCGGTATGGCCGGGGCCAGGCGCCGCAGCAGGACGAGCACCGCTATCGCGCCGAGACCGACCAGCGCGGTCACGACCGAGAGGTCGGTGAGCCCGCGGGCGACCGCGACCAGCTCCTCGACGAAACCGTCCGCTTCCGGGTCCGCCGACAGTCCGAGCAGGGCCGGCAGCTGGCTGACGAGGACAGTGAGGCCCACGCCGATCCGGATGCCCGTCATGGTCGCCGGGGAGATGCTCTCGACCAGCGCCCCGAGCCGGGCCAGCCGCATCACGAGGAGGCAGAGACCCACCATGAACGTGAGCGTGAACGCGGCCCCCAGGAGCTCCCCCGGATCACGACCGGGCAGACCGGCCAGCGAGCTGGCCACCAGAACGGCGATGGTCGACGTCGTCGACACGCTCAGCGCTCGAGCGCCGCCGAGCAGTGCGTACGCCGCCATGGGCAGCAGACAGGTGTAGAGACCCACGCTGGGCGGCATCCCCGCGATCGTGGCGTACGCCATCGCCTGAGGGATGACGACCGTGCCCGTCGCCAGCCCGGCGAGCACGTCCCCGCGCAGCCACGAACGCTGATAGCCGTGCATGGTCGGGATCAGCCAGGTCTTCACATCCCTACTCCATCGTGTCCAGGTGGTCCAGCAGGTCACCCGAGTCGGGGGAGGTATCGAGCCTGATGCCCTGCGAGCCTCCAAGCACTACCCGAGGAGGTTTCATGTCCGACAAGCCCAACATCCTGGTCATCTGGGGCGATGACATCGGCATCAGCAACTTGAGCTGCTACAGCGACGGGCTGATGGGCTACCGAACGCCCAACATCGACCGGATCGCCGCCGAAGGCATCCGATTCACCGACTCCTACGGTGAGCAGAGCTGCACGGCTGGGCGCGCGGCGTTCATCACCGGCCAGAACCCCTACCGCACGGGCCTCACCAAGGTCGGCATGCCCGGCGCGGACCTCGGTCTGCGCGCGGAGGACCCGACGATCGCGACGGCGCTGAAGTCGTTGGGGTACGCGACCGGACAGTTCGGCAAGAACCACTTCGGCGACCGCGACGAGTTCCTACCGACCGCGCACGGGTTCGACGAGTTCTTCGGCAACCTCTACCACCTCAACGCCGAGGAGGAGCCGGAGCAGTACGACTACCCGCGCGAGGATGAGTTCCCGAACTTCAAGAAGAGGTTCGGCCCTCGCGGGGTCATCCACTCCTGGGCCAACGGCGACGGCACCCAGCGAATCGAGGACACCGGCCCGCTCACCAAGGAGCGGATGAAGACGATCGACGACGAGATCGTCCCCGAGGCGCTGCGGTTCATGAGCGATGCCAGCGCGAGCGACACCCCGTTCTTCGTGTGGCTCAACACGACCCACATGCACTTCCGGACCCACATCAAGGACGGCAGCCGCGGCAAGGCCGGCCGCTGGCAGTCGGAGTACCACGACACGATGGTCGACCACGACGAGCTGGTCGGATCGGTGCTCGACTACCTCGACGAGAACGGTCTGGCCGAGAACACCATCGTGATGTACTCCACCGACAACGGTCCGCACATGAACAGCTGGCCCGACGCCGGGATGACCCCGTTCCGCAACGAGAAGAACTCGAACTGGGAGGGCGCCTACCGGGTCCCGGCGATGGTCCGTTGGCCCGGTCACATCCCCGCCGGGGAGGTACGCAACGGGATCGTCAGCCACAACGACTGGTTCGTCACCCTGCTTGCTGCAGCCGGGGACACCGACGTCGCGGACCGGCTCAAGGTAGGGACCGAGCTGGCCGGAACGTCCTACAAGGTCCACCTGGACGGTCACAACCAGCTCGACTACTTCACCGGTGCGGCGGACGAGAGCCCACGCAAGCACTTCTTCTACGTCACCGACGACGGAGACCTCGCAGCCATGCGGTTCGACAACTGGAAGTTCATCTTCCTCGAGCAGCGCACCACCGGCACGCTGGCCATCTGGCTGGACCCCTACGTGGAGCTGCGGGCACCCAAGATCTACAACCTGCGCCTGGACCCGTACGAGAAGGCGGAAGGCACGTCCAACACCTACTTCGACTGGATGCTCGACCACGTCTGGCTGCTCATCCCGGCCCAGACCTACGTCGCGCAGATGCTGGAGTCGCTGATCGAGTTCCCGCCCAGGCAGACGCCGGCGACGTTCAGCGTCGACCAGGTCATGGCGAAGCTCAAGGCGGGCGTCCCGAGCAGCTGATGCCCAGCCCCACCTACGTCGACCTGCCCGGCGGCACGTTCACCATGGGCTCCGACGACCACTATCCGGAGGAGGCCCCGACCCACCGCGTGCGGGTCGGGGCGTTCTCCATCGACGCCCACCAGGTCACGAACGCGCAGTTCGCGAAGTTCGTACGCAAGACGCGTTACGTGACGGTCGCCGAGCGGCCGGTCGACCCGGCCGACTTCCCCGACGCGCCCCCGGAGAACCTCCAACCCGGCTCGCTCGTCTTCACGCCCACACCCGGCCCGGTCGATCTTCGACACGTGAGCCAGTGGTGGACCTGGACGCCGGGGGCGTGCTGGTCGGCGCCGGAGGGGCCGGGCAGCTCGGTCAAGCGCCGGCCGGACCATCCGGTCGTCCATGTGGCCTACGAGGACGCGGTCGCGTACGCCACCTGGGCCGGTGCCGAGCTACCCACCGAAGCGGAGTGGGAGTACGCCGCCCGCGGCGGCCTCGAGGGCACGGCCTTCACCTGGGGCGACGAGCCGCGCCCCGGCGGCCAGATCATGGCCAACACCTGGGACGGCCCCGACTTCCCATGGCACCACACCCGCGAGAGCGGCTTCTCTCGCACCGCCCCGGTCGGAAGCTTCCCGGCCAACGGCTTCGGACTCTTCGACATGGCCGGCAACGTGTGGGAGTGGACAAGCGACTGGTGGACCGACCGACATCCGGACGAGGTCGCGAAGCCGTGTTGTGTGCCCGAGAACCCGCGCGGTGGTGACCTGGAGCAGAGCCTCGACCCGGCGCAACCCCAGTTCCAGATCGGCCGCAAGGTCGTCAAGGGCGGCTCACACCTGTGCGCGGACAGCTACTGCCTGCGCTACCGGCCCGCCGCACGCCGCCCGCAGATGGTCGACACCGGCACCAGCCACATGGGGTTCCGTTGCATCCGACGCCCCGAAACCCAGCAACACGAGGAGACACCGTGACCGAGCAGCTGCTGCCATCGTGGCGCCCAGGCGCCACCCGAGACGCCGTCGTCGCCTTCCTCGACGCCGCGGAGTCGGTGCCCGTGGCCGACCGCGTTGCGTGCTTCGACAACGACGGCACCTTGTGGTGCGAACGTCCGACGTACGTTCAGTTCGACTTCTTCGTCGACGCGCTGCGCGCTCGAGCAGCGGCCGACCAGTCGGTGAGCGAGCGGGCGGAGTTCGCTGCCGTGCTCTCGGGTGACCCGCAAGCGATCGGCGACATCGGGCTGGAGCGGGTCGCCATGGCTCTCACCGGTCTCTTCGAGGGCCTGACCCCTCAGGAGTTCACCGCACAGACCCGCGAGTTCATGGCGCGCGGCGAGCACCCGACCCTGGGGCGTCCGCACCGCACGTGCACCTACGTGCCGATGCTCGAGCTCATCGCCGAGCTCCGCCGCCGGGACTTCGCGGTGACGTTGGTGACCGGCGGCGGCACCGAGTTCGTGCGCGCCGTCAGCCAGGACCTGTACGGCGTACCGCCCGAGGCTGTGGTCGGCACCCTGATCGAGTACGACTACGTCGCCGACCCGCCGCGGTTGCACCGGTCGACGCGACTCGTCGGTGCTGCCAACGAGGGTGCGGCCAAGGTGTCGAACATCCAGACCCAGCTGGGTCGCCGCCCGATCCTCGCCGTCGGCAACTCCGGCGGCGACCGGGAGATGCTCGAGTGGGCCGCAGCCGGCGAGGGACCCACGCTCGCGCTGCTCGTCGACCACGACGACGCGGAGCGCGAGTTCTCCTACGTCAGCACGGCTCAGACCTTCACCGAGCCCGAGCCGATCACCGATGTCGGTGCCCGGCTGGGCTGGACCGTGATCAGCATGGCCCGGGACTGGGAGACCGTCTTCGCCTGACCGCGCGCAGAGCGCGATGCCGGCCTGGACGTGTCAGTCGATCAGGCCGGCTTCGCGCGCCACCCGGACGGCATGGACCCGGTTGTTGGCGTTGAGCTTGCGGGTGGCGCTCTTGAGGTAGGACTTCACCGTGCTCTCCACGATCCCCAGCGCCTCGGCGGCCTCCCGGTTGCTGTTCCCGAGCGCCACCTGACGCAGGACGTCGACCTCGCGAGCGGCCAGCCGTACGGCCGGAGCCGATGACGTCGCCTTCCTCTCCCCCGGCCTGGCGGTGAGGCGCAGAACCATCGCCTCCAGCCGGCTGCGGACCTCGGGGTCGACGACCTGACCGGCCAAGGCGGTGAGCTCGGCCGCCATCTCCCGGCGCTCGGCGAGATCGCGCCTCGCGACGGTCTCGACCGGGCTCGGAGTCGGCGACGGCGCAGGCGCGAGCCGGGAGAGCCGGTTGCGGACCTCGTCGTCGACCAGGATCTCGCGCTCGAGGGTGCGGATCAGCGGCCGCAGCGAGTCGAACCAGACACCGCCGAGCCCGAGCCGCGAGCGGGAGGCGAGGTAGATGAGCATCCGCGGGGCGCGGTCGACCAGGATCGGCAGAGCGGCGACGGTCTGGATCTGCTCCTGAGCGACGGCGGTGTCGTAGAGGTGGGTGATCCCGCGCGCGGTGTAGTAGTGGTCGACGGAGCCGGGCTGACGGGTCTGCAGGGTCTTTCCGCCCAGGCCTTCTCCGTTGACGACCCGCAGGCCGCGCAGCGAGGCGCCCTTCGCGCCGCACGTCGCGGTGATGTCGATGGCCGTGCCGTCGCCACGCACCGGGCCCCCGAAGGCGAGATCCAGCCCCGACGCGTTCCGGAAGGAGGCCAGCGTCTGGGCGATCCGGGACCCGTCGTACGGCGCCTCTGGGGCGATGGCGGTGGTGCTCATGACGTCGAGCGTAAGTGACGACCATCACAAGCAACAAGAGGCACACCCCCTCTTTCGAGGGCACTCTTCCGGGGGTATCGGGCAGGTGGTGGCAGTCCCACACTCGGTTCACCAATCCGAAACAGGAGGCACGATCATGGCCCAAATCGCGGCTGACCGAGCCGAGGTCGACGGGCGCACCATGCGCCGCGTCGCGACGGCGTCACTGACCGGCACCACCATCGAGTTCTATGACTTCCTCATCTACGGGCTCGCGGCAGCCCTCGTCTTCAACGCCGTCTTCTTCCCGTCCATGGGCGGCCCGGAGGGCACTATGGCCTCGATCGCGACCTTCGGTGTCGCGTTCGTCTTCCGACCGCTGGGAGCGATCCTCTTCGGCCACTACGGCGACCGGATCGGCCGCAAGGCCACGCTGATCACCACCTTGATGATCATGGGCACCTCGACCTTCGCGATCGGCCTGCTCCCGAGCGTGGAGTCGATCGGCAAGGGCGCCGTGGTGATCCTCGTTCTGCTGCGGGCGCTGCAGGGGATCGCACTCGGCGGCGAGTGGGCGGGCGCCGCTCTCCTCACCACCGAGTACGCCGCCCGCGGCCAGCGGGGGCGCTACAGCATGTTCCCGCAGCTCGGCCCCAGCCTGGGGCTGATCCTCGCCGCGGCAGCCATGCTCACGACCTTCCGCCTGATGGAGCCCGCCGCGTTCGCGGCCTGGGGCTGGCGGATCCCGTTCCTCGCCAGTGCCGTGCTCATCGCGGTCGGGCTCTGGGTCCGGCTGAAGATCGCCGAGACGCCGTCGTTCAAGAAGGTCCAGTCGGCAGGCACCCGCAGCGCGCTGCCGTTCGTCGGCTGCATCCGTGACCAATGGCGCCAGGTGCTGCTCAGCGGCGGCATCATGGCGGTCGTCTTCGGCGCCTTCTACACCGGCGCCAGCTTCATGGTCGCCCACGCGGTCGGCACCCTCGGCCTGAGCATGAGCCAGGCCCTGCTCGGCGTCATCGTCGCGGCATTCGCCATGAGCCTGACGGTCATCGCCTCCGCGTGGCTCTCCGACGTGCTCGGCCGCCGCGTGGTTCTGCTCATCGGTGCCGCCTTCGGCCTCGTCGCGGGGCCGCTGTCGTTCGCCGTCATGGAGCCTGGCAGCTTCGCGAGCTTCGCTCTCGGCAACAGCCTGATGCTGTGCGTACTCGGTCTCAACTACGGCCCGATCGCGGCGTTCCTGCCCGAGATGTTCCAGGCGAAGTACCGCTACACGGGAGCCGGGCTGGGTTACAACATCGCGGGCATCCTCGGCGGCGCCGTCCCGCTCGTCATCGCCGAGGACCTGCTGGCCAGGTGGGGCACGGACGGGATCGCGTACTTCCTCAGCGCCCTGGCCGTGCTGAGCATCGGCTGCCTGCTGATGGCCAAGGAGACCAGCGGCGTGGAGCTCGACGCGGAGCCCGCACTCGCCTGATCCGGCACCGCTCACCCTCTTTCGGGGGTGGGGCTGCCACCACGGTCTCGGTCATGCTCGCGGCATGACCGAGACCTCATCCATCACCGCATCGTCGGCCCGTGGCGACATCGGCGTTCCGCTGCTCGAGGAGACGATCGGAGCGAACTTCGAGCGCACCGTCGCCCGCCACGGAGACCGTGAGGCGCTCGTCGAGATCGCCACTGGACGACGCTGGACCTACGCCGAGCTCGACGCCGATGTCGACGCGCTCGCGGTCGGCCTCCGGAAGGTCGGCATCGGCAAGGGCGACCGAGTCGGGATCTGGGCTCCGAACTGCGCCGAGTGGACGATGGTCCAGTTCGCCACGGCCAAGATCGGCGCGATCCTGGTCAACATCAACCCCGCCTACCGGACCCATGAGCTCGCCTACGCGCTCAACCAGTCCGGGGTGCGGCTGCTGATCAGCGCGACGGAGTTCAAGACCAGCGACTACGTCTCGCTCGTCGGTGAGGTCGAGGGCGACTGCGGCGCGCTCGAGCAGACGATCTTCCTCGGTACGCCGCAGTGGGACGCGCTGCTGGCCGCCGGCCGAGACGAGCGGCTGGCCGACCACGTCGACTACCCGCTCGACCCGAACGACGCGATCAATATCCAGTACACCTCCGGGACCACGGGCTTCCCGAAGGGCGCGACGCTGTCGCACCGCAACATCTTGAACAACGGCTTCTTCGTCACCGAGGCGATCCACTTCACCGAGCAGGACCGGCTCTGCATCCCGGTGCCCTTCTACCACTGCTTCGGCATGGTGATGGCGAACCTCGGCTGCACCACCCACGGCGCGACGATGGTCATCCCCGGGCCCGGCTTCGACCCGGCCACGACACTGCAGACGGTCCAGGACGAGCGGTGCACGGCGCTGTACGGGGTGCCGACGATGTTCATCGCGATGCAGGGCGATCCCGACTTCGCCTCCTACGACCTCTCCACGCTGCGTACCGGGATCATGGCCGGCGCGCTCTGCCCGGTCGAGGTCATGAAGCGGTGCGTCAGCGAGATGCACATGAGCGAGGTCGCGATCGCGTCCGGCATGACCGAGACCTCCCCGGTCTCCTGCCAGACCCGCACCGACGACGACCTGGAGCGGCGCACCGAGACGATCGGCCAGGCGGCCCCGCACGTCGAGGTCAAGATCGTCGACCCGGCCACCGGCGAGGTGGTCCCCCGAGGCACGGCGGGCGAGTTCTGCACCCGCGGCTACTCGGTGATGCTGGGCTATTGGGACGACGATGCGAAGACAGCCGAGGCGATCGACGCCGACGGCTGGATGCACACCGGCGACCTGGCGGTCATGCGCGAGGACGGCTACTGCGTGGTCGTGGGAAGGATCAAGGACATGGTCATCCGCGGCGGCGAGAACATCTACCCCCGCGAGATCGAGGAGTTCCTCTACACCCACCCCGACATCGCCGAGGCTCAGGTCGTGGGCGTTCCCGACGAGAGGTACGGCGAGGAGCTCTGCGCCTGGATCCGGATGCGCCCCGGCGCCGACCCGTTGGACGCGGATGCCGTCCGCGCCTTCGCCAGCGGCAAGCTCGCCCACTACAAGACCCCGCGCTACGTGCTGCTGGTCGAGGAGTTCCCGATGACCGTCACCGGCAAGGTCCGCAAGATCGACATGCGAGAGCAGAGCGTCGCTCTGCTCGGTCTCTGAGCCGCGATGGACTGCTACTGGCAGCGGACCGGTCCACGCACCTTCGCCCCGACTCGGCACGTCGGTGGAGCCTGGGACCTGGACACCCAGCACATCGCCACGCTGCTCGGCGTGCTCGCGCACGAGGTCGAGCGGGACCGCGACGCCCGCCGCGACGACGGGCTCCAGATCACCCGGATCAGCTACGACATCCTCGGCACCGTCCCGCTCGAGCCGGTCGACCTCGAGGTCACCGTTCTCCGCGCCGGCCGCACGATCGAGCTCGTCGAGGCCCGCGCCTGCCACGGTGGTCGACCCGTCGTGCTCCTCCGTGCCTGGCTGACCGCCGGCTATCCGACTGCGGAGCTCGCCGGCACTCGTCACGAGCCGATGCCTGCGCCGGACGAGGTGCCCGCCTGGGACATGACGACACTGTGGGACGGGGGTTTCATCGCCTCGGTCGAGGTACGCCGCCACGACCTCGGCCCGGGGCGGGCACAGTCCTGGGTGCGCACGACGCACCCCCTCGTGGCCGATGAGGAGGTGAGCCGGCTGGCGCAGGTCGCCGGGCTGCTCGACATCACCAACGGCGTCGCCGTCCGGGTCGCTCCGAAGGACGTCAGCTTCCCCAACCTCGACCTGACAGCGCACCTGTTCCGTGCTCCGGCTCCCGGCTGGTTGGGCCTCGACACGACCGTCTCGTTCGGCCCGGAGGGCGCCGGCGTGACCACATCCGTGCTGCATGACGAGCACGGCACGTTCGGCGTCAGTACGCAGTGCCTGACCGTCCGTCCGTGACGGACGATCAGGCGCTCCGGTGACTCAGCTGCGGGGAAAGAAGTCCTCGTAGCGGTGCTCCCCCGGCGGCCGCTGGTCGACCACCTCCTGCTCGCGGGTCCGGAGCTCGACGCGCCGGATCTTGCCCGAGATCGTCTTGGGCAGGTCGAAGAACTCCAGGCGGCGCACCCGCAGGTAGGGCGGCAGGTGGTCGCGGGCGAACTCGAGGATCGCGCGGGCGGTCTCGGCGGTCGGCTCGTGGCCGGCAGTGAGGGAGACGTACGCCTTGGGGACGGCCAGTCGCACCGGGTCCGGAGCCGGCACGACCGCCGCCTCGGCCACCGCGGGGTGCTCGATCAGGACCGACTCGAGCTCGAAGGGCGAGACCTTGTAGTCGGAGGCCTTGAAGACGTCGTCCGTGCGGCCGACGTAGGTGATGTAACCGTCCTCGTCGCGGCTGGCGACGTCACCGGTGTGGAAGAAACCACCGCGCATCGCGTCGGCGGTCCGCTTCTCGTCATCGCGGTATTCGGTCATCAGCGTGGCGGGTCGCTCGGCCTGGTCGAGGCCCAGGTCAAGACACAGCTCGCCCTCACCTGGACCCTCGATCACGGTCCCCTCGACCGGGTCGACCAGTACCACCGGGACGCCCGGCAGCGGTCGTCCCATCGAACCTGACCGGACCGGCTGCCCCGGGGTGTTGGCGATCGTTGCCGTCATCTCGGTCTGTCCGAAGCCATCGCGGATGGTCAGGCCCCAGGCCTGCCGGATCTGGCTGATCACCTCGGGGTTGAGCGGCTCACCGGCGCTGATCGCCTCGCGCAGCGAGCCGCAGCCGCCGCTGAGGTCGGCCTGGATGAGCATCCGCCACACGGTCGGCGGAGCGCACATGCTGGTCACGTGCTCCTCGCGGATCCGCTGCAGCAGGGTGGCCGCCTCGAAGCGCGTGTAGTTGAGGACGAAGACGGTCGCGCCGGCCAGCCAGGGAGCGAAGAAGTTCGACCAGGCGTGCTTGGCCCAGCCGGGGCTGGAGATGTTCATGTGCACGTCGCCGGGGCGGAGCCCGAGCCAGTACATCGTCGACAGGTGGCCGACCGGGTAGGTGTAGTGGGTGTGCTCGACCAGCTTCGGGCGGCTCGTGGTGCCGCTGGTGAAGTAGAGGAGCAGCGCGTCGTCGGTGGCATTGCCGGGGTGATCGAGAGGTTCCTGGCTCTCGGCCGCTGCCGTGGCGTACCCGTTCCAGCCTTCCTGCTCCCCCACGCTGATCCGCACATAGTCACCGGCAACGCCGTCGAACTTGCCCGTGTCCTCGGCGTTGCAGACCACCGCCCGCGCCCGACCACGGGCGAGCCGGTCGATCAGCTCGGTGGTGCCGACAGCCGTCGTCGTCGGCATCAGGACGGCGCCGACCTTCATCGCCGCGAGCATCGTCTCCCACAGCTCGACCTGGTTGCCGAGCATCACGATCACGCTGTCGCCGCGGCCGACTCCGAGGCTCCCCAGGTAGCGGGCGACGGCGTCCGAGCGCCGGGCCAGCTCGTCGAAGGAGTACGCCGCCCGCGACCCGTCAGCCTCGGAGATCACCAGCGCCGGAGCATCGTTGCCCCGGGCCATCGGGTCGAACCAGTCGTGGGCGAAGTTGAAGCTCGACCCGACGTCGGGCCAGCGGAAGGTGTCGAGCGCCTCTGCGTAATCAGTGCGCTGGGCGATCAGCGTGTCCCGGGCGGTGAGCAGGGCGTCGGTCGAGGTCGATCGAGTCATGGCGGTCATCATCGTCGCCGCCCCGACCCTCGACATACCCCCGGAAGAGGGGGCCTATCGCGACAGCCCTCCGACGATGACCGTGGGCTCGATGTCGACCGGGAAGCTCACGCTGTTCGCGATGAAGCAGTCCAGATGGGCCTGGTGGTGCGCGGAGGTCGCGGCCTCGATCATGGTGGCGTCGGCGACGGTGATGACCGGGTGCAGCACCGCCCGGGTGAACCGACCGCCGGTCCCCTGGGTCTCCATGGTGGCAGTGGCGGTGTCGCGATAGTCGAGCACGACCACGCCGACCTTCACGGCCTGGTGCAGATAGGACAGCATGTGGCACTGCGCCAGTGAGGTCAGCAGCAGCTGCTCCGGATTGTGCCGGGTGGCGTCCCCGCGGAAGGTCGGGTCGGCGGAGCCGAGGATGTCGGGCAGGCCCTCGATGCGTACGACATGGTCTCGGGCGTAGTCGCGGTAACCGCTCGTCCCGGTGCCACGGTTGCCCGTCCACTCCACCGAGACCGCGTAGTCATGGGTCAGCGCCATGGGCACACGCTAGCGCGGGTGTATGCGCGGCGTCGGGCACGGTTACCGCTGCTGGGACCACAGTCGGATCAGTAGGAGGAAAACAGCATGACGCCGAACCTCACCGAACCCGCTGGGCGCACCGGGCCGTGCTGGTGGCGATCCGCCGTCGTCTACCAGGTCTACCCGCGCAGCTTCGCCGACGGGAACGGTGACGGCGTGGGTGATCTTCGCGGGATCAGGGAGCGCCTCGACCACCTCGAGTGGCTCGGGGTCGACGTGCTGTGGATCTCGCCGGTCTACCCCTCGCCGATGGCGGACAACGGCTACGACGTCAGCGACTATCACGACGTCGACCCGACGTACGGCACGCTCGCGGAGCTCGACGCGCTGATCGCCGACCTCCACGAGCGAGGGATGAAGCTGGTGATGGATCTGGTCGCGAACCACACCTCGGACGAGCATCCCTGGTTCGTGGAGTCCAGCTCGAGCCCCGAGAGCCCCAAGCGCGACTGGTACTGGTGGCGCGACGAGCCCAACAACTGGGGGTCGTTCTTCTCCGGGCCGGCCTGGACCTACAGCGAGGGTAGGGCGGCCTACTACATGCATCTGTTCACCAAGAAGCAGCCGGATCTGAACTGGGAGAACCCGGAGGTGCGGCAGGCGGTGTACGAGGTGCTGCGCTGGTGGCTCGACCGCGGCGTCGACGGCTTCCGGATGGACGTGGTGAACCTGATCTCCAAGGACCCGGAGCTTCCGGAGGCACCGGTCATGCCGGGTCAGCGCTACGGCAACATGCGGCAGTCGGTGATCGACGGGCCGCGCGTCCACGAGTTCCTCGCCGAGATGCACCGGGAGGTCTTCGACCGCTACGACCGCGACCTGCTGCTGGTCGGCGAGACCGGCGAGACGACCGTCGAGCAGGGTCGGCTCTACACCGATCCGGCACGTCGCGAGCTCGACATGGTCCTGCACTACGAGCACGTCGAGATCGATCACGGCACCTTCAAGTGGGACGTACGCCCCTTCGACCTCGGTCGGCTGCGTGATCGGCTCGCGGCCTGGCAGGAAGGCCTGGCGGACGTGGGCTGGAACAGCCTCTACTGGGACAACCACGACCAGCCGAGGATCGTGTCGCGATACGGCGACGACGACCGCTGGCGGACAGAGTCGGCCAAGCTGCTCGCCACCGTGCTGCACCTGCAGCGGGGCACGCCGTTCGTCTATCAGGGCGACGAGATCGGCATGACGAACTTTCCGTTCACCTCCATCGACCAGGTCGACGATGTGGAGGCGGTGAACTACTACCACGAGGCAGTTGCCCTGGGCGAGGATCCCGACGACGTGATGGCGTCGTTGCGGGCGATGTGCCGCGACAACGGCCGTACGCCGATGCAGTGGGACGACTCCCCCGGGGCCGGCTTCACGACCGGCACGCCGTGGCTCGCGGTCAACCCGAACCACACCGAGATCAACGTCGCCGCCCAGATCGACGACCCGGACTCGGTGCTCGCGCACTACCGCCGGCTGATCCGGCTGCGACACGAGGACCCGATCGTGGCCGACGGCGACTTCACCCTGCTGAGCGACAGCCATCCGCAGCTCTTCGCGTTCCGCCGTCGCCATGAGAGCGGTCAGCTGGTCGTGCTCGCTAACTTCAGCAGCAAGGAGGCGAACCTGGGCGAGCTCGCCGAGGAGTGCCACGGCGAGCTCCTGCTCGGGAGCGGCGGTGGCCCGGTGCTCTCACCGTGGCAGGCGCGGGTCTACCGCCGCTGAGCCCCGCGCGCTCAGTCGTCGCCGAGCAACCAGACCGCAGTGTCCGGCGGAAGCTCGGAGGCGACCGGGTCGCCGCTGCAGATCACGACATCGCCACGAGGCAACGGAGCGGGCACGCCACCGCAGTTGAGGACGGCGGTCAGCCGACCGCGACGAAAGGCGATGACGTCGTCGGGCATGTCGAGGAACGTCACCTCGTCCTCGCAGCCGTGGGCGAGGCGACGACGGGCCGCGAGCGCCGACCGGTAGAACTCCAGGGTCGAGCCCGATCGGCCGGTCTGCGCCTCCACGGTCAGGTCAGCCCACTGGACCGGCTGCGGCAGCCAGGGCTGCCCGTCGCCGGGCCCGAAACCGAAGGGCGGAGCGTCACCGCTCCAGGGCAACGGCACCCGGCAGCCGTCGCGGCCGTTCCCACCCTCCGCCCAGGGGTCCTGCTGCTGCTCCGGGGGTAGCTGCACATGGGGCAGCCCGAGCTCCTCGCCCTGGTAGAGGTACGCCGCTCCGGGAAGCGCCAACATCGTCAGGGTCGCTGCCCGGGCGCGGGCGAGCGCCTGGGCCCCGTCGCCGTAGCGCGTCCAATGGCGTACCGCGTCGTGGTTGGAGAGGACCCACGTCGGCCAGGCTTGGGAGGGACGCAGCGCCTCCAGCGTGGACACGATCGCGTCCCGGAACGCGACCGCCGACCAGGGCGACTGCAGCCACTGGAAGTTGAACGCCTGCTCGACCTCGTCGGCACGCAGGTAGCCGCGCAGGTCGGCCGGGCCATGGGTCCACGCCTCCGCGACCAGCATCCGCTCGCCGGGATAGGACGTGATGAGGTCGTGCCAGTCCCGGTAGATCTCGTGGACGTCGGGTTGGTCCCACATCGGATCGTCCTCGACGCCGAGGTCATACATCACCGCGGGGTCGGAGTTGGGTGACTCCCCGGGCGGGACATGCTGGTCGCGCAGAGCCTTGACCAGGCCGTGGGCGACGTCGACGCGGAATCCGTCGACGCCCCGGTCCAGCCACCACCTCAACACGGAGCGGAACTCCTCGGCCACCTCGGGGTTGCGCCAGTTCAGGTCCGGCTCCTCCGGGTCGAACATGTGGAGGTACCACTGTCCGTGCGTGCTTCGCGTCCACGCCGGCTGACCGAAGACGGACCGCCAGTTGGTCGGTGGCTCGTCGCCGTCGGGCCCTCGACCGTCGCGGAAGAGATAGCGATCGCGCTCCGGCGAGCCTGGCTCGGCCGCGAGCGCCTCGACGAACCACGGGTGAGACGACGAGGTGTGGTTGGGGATCAGGTCGATGATCACCTTCAGGTCCAGCCCGTGTGCCCTCCTGAGCAGCTCCTCGGCGTCCTCGAGCGTCCCGAAGAGGGGGTCGACTCCTCGGGCGTCGACGACGTCGTACCCGTAGTCGATCTGCGGTGAGGGGTAGAACGGCGAGAGCCAGATCGCATCGACCCCGAGGTCGGCCAGATGGTCGAGCCGCGAGGTGATGCCGGCCAAGTCACCGGTCCCGTCCCCGTCCGCATCGGCGAACGAGCGCGGATAGATCTGATACGTCACGGCCTCACGCCACCATGGAGCATCCACGGGATGCCGGTAACCGGATCCCGCTCAGGTCATACCGTCCCGGATCGGACCGCGGGGCGGGTACCAGCTGGAGAGGCGCTCGCCAACCACCATGGCTGTGGCCACGGCCAGGATCACGACCGGGATCTGGCTGGGCGCTGCATCACCCAGAAGGAGCACGATCAGCACCGCGCTGGTGACAGGCAACCCGGTCACCGCCGCACCAGCGGCCGTGCCGATCGCTATCCCGGACAACAGCGACATACCGGGCGCCAGGTTGCTGGCGAGCACGCCGCACGCAGCGCCCAGGAGGATGGCGGGAAACACCGGGCCGCCGCGGAAGGCGCCCAACGAGACGCCGTACGCGACAGCCTTGAACCCGATGAGTGCCACCAGCGCCCCGGTCGACCAGGCCGACGGGTCGGCGGCCAGCACCGACAGGGTGGCCTGCCCCGACAGCGCCACCTCGGCGGGCGAGTGGCCGGTAGACCAGGCGTAGGCGCAGGCCGCGCCGCCGGCGACGAGACCCGCTGTGACGGTGGACGTCACCGGCCGAGAAGCTGCTATCCGAGCGACTCGGCGTCCGACGACGAACGGCGCCCAGGTGAGCGCCGCGACGACTGCCGCCAGCAGCGGCGCCCATACGATCTCGGCCACCGACAGCCGCGCCGGCGCAAGGTCAGGGATGGCCAGCTCGCCGATCTCGAGCCCGGTCCAGCGGCCCATGCCCGTGAACAGCAGAGCACCGATGGCGCTCGACACCAGGCACGGCAGGACCACGAGCATCGCCCGCCGGCGTCCCAGATCCAGGATCTCGAGGAAGATCACCACTGCGACGAGAGGATTGCCGAAGATCGCCGACATGGCGGCAGCAGCTCCGGCCGCGGAGACGATGGTGGCTGCGCCCGGATCCCCTGCCATCCGGGTGCGGCGGACGGCGAGGAGCGCGAGGCCGCCACCGATCGCGATGAGCGGCGCCTCGGGTCCGATCACCGCGCCGCCGACGAGGCTTGCGGCCGCCGCGAGGATCGCCCCGGGCAGCATGCTCGGCTGCGCAGCGTCCCCGCCGAAGCCTGCCGCGGGCACGTGACCACCGTGACCGGGGAGATATCTGATCGTCAGGCCGACCAGCGCGCCGGCGACACCGATCGTGAGGATCGGCCACCAGCTCGGTGGCTCGGCGTACCCGAGAGCCGACGGTAGCGACTCCCACACCACGTGCTCGAGCTCGTGGACCGCGACCAGGAAGCCGAAAGCCGCCAGCGAGAGCGGGATGCCGAGCACGCCGACGACCAACAGCAGCATCACGTAGCCGCGTTCGTACAGGCCCGGGGCTGCGCCATCTGCTTCGCTGCTCATCTGCGCTGGCCCGCGCATCGATACGTCATGGTCGGATACCGGCGATCTGCTCGCTCAACGGGTCCGTGGTTCAAGGGCACTGTTCACACGCCCGAGTATCCGGTCCGATCCGCGGCCGCGTATCCCCCATAGCGAGTGAGGCCTGGCACATTCGGGCCAGGCCTCACTCGCGCGGATCAGCGATCCGCGACCCACGCCCTCAGGTCTCCCCCGTGCTGGTCGAGGGTCGGTGGTGCGGCGTGGCTGGAAGGAGTCACCTCGGCCCCGTCCGTGAAGAACCGCAGCGGCGGCCCCGGGAGGGTCAGGTGACCGAGGGTGGCGTGGTCGACGTCGATCAGGAGACCCTGACTGGCGGTCTGCTCCCAGGCGTAGACCTCGTCGAGCGAGCGGACCTTGCCGGCCGGGACACCGGCGTCGGCGAGCTTGGCGAGCAGCTCCTCGGCCGGCCAGGGCGCGAAGAGCGCCTCGACGAGCTCGACGACCTTCTCCCGGTTGGCCGCCCGCTCGGGGTTGGTGGCCATCCCCTCGAGATCGGGTGAGATGTCGAAGGCGGTGCAGAACCTGCGCCAAAGCCCCTCGCTCCCGACCGCGATCTGCACGGTCCCGTCGGCGCAGCGAAACAGGCCGTACGGCGAGATGCTCGGGTGATGGTTGCCCTGGGCGCGACCGACCTCGCCGGCGACGGTCCAGCGGGTTCCCTGGAACCCGTGGACGCCGACGACGGCGGAGAGCAGCGAGGTGCGTACGACGGTGCCGCGGCCGGTGCGCTCACGCTCGTGCAGAGCGGCGAGCACGCCGTAGGCGCCGTACATCCCGGCCAGCAGGTCTGCGATCGGGGTGCCGACCCGCTGCGGGTCGTCCGGACCCGATCCGGTGATCGACATCAGGCCGGCCTCACCCTGCGCGATCTGGTCGTAGCCGGACCGGCCGCCCTCGGGCCCGTCGTGACCGAACCCGGTGATCGAGAGCACCACGAGACGAGGGTTGCGGGCCTGGAGCTCGTCGATACCCAGACCGAGCCGATCCAGCACGCCGGTGCGGAAGTTCTCGATGAGGACGTCGGCCCGGTCGGCCAGACGTAGCAGGACGTCCTTGTCGTCGGAGTCCTTGAGGTCGAGAGTGATCGACTCCTTGTTGCGGTTGGCCGAGAGGAAGTACGTCGCCTCCCGCTGCCCCTCCTCCCCCACGAACGGCGGGCCCCAGCCCCGGGTGTCGTCGCCGTGGCCCGGTGCCTCCACCTTGATCACGCGGGCACCGAGGTCGCCCATCATCATCGCGGCGTGCGGCCCCGCCAGAGCGCGAGAGAGATCGAGGACGACGATGTCGTCGAGCGGTCCACGCATGTGCGTCACCACCCCGGAAGGACCAGGGCGGTCCAGACCAGGAGGGGCCCGACGAGCACCACGATGATGCTGTAGCCGAGGATCTGCTTGTAGTAGCGCTCCTCGGTGATGCTCTCGGGCCGGTTGGCCAGCATCAGCGCGCCGTTGGTGGAGAACGGGCTCACGTCGACGATCGTCGAGGAGATCGCCAGCGCGGACACGAACAGGGCCGCCGAGATCCCGCCTTCGGCGATCAGCGGCACCGAGATCGGGATGATGATCGGGAGCAGCGCTGTCGAGGAGGCGAACGCGGATACCACGCCGCCGACGTAGCAGAGGACGAGAGCACCGATGGCCGCGGCACCCAGGCCGGCAGCCCAGTTCCCCACGAACTCCGGCGATCCGGCGGTGTTGAGGATCGTGGCGTACGTCGACACGCCCGCGACCAGCAGGACGGTCGGCCAGGCGATCTGGCGGATCGCGTCCTTGTGCTGGCTCGGCGAGAGGGCCGCCAGCACGGTCGCGGCGGTGATCGAGGCGAAGCCGATGTTCTTGTCGAAGAACAGGGCGATCGCGGCGACGATCACGAAGGCGACCAGGGTCAGCACCTGCTCGGTGCGGATCCCGGGCTTGGTCCCGGTGGGGGCGACAGTGCCCAGGCCGCGCGCGGGGACGGTGACGCCACCCTCGTTCAGCTCACCCGGGATGCCGGCGGCGGCGTTGGCCGCCTCGTCGGGGTCGAGCCGCATGCTCATCAGCGCACGTCCGCCGAGGGCGAAGAACAGGATCGTCGCCATGATCAGGTTGACGACCAGGCTGGTCACGAAGACCGTCATCTCGCTGGCCGGCAGGCCGTTCTCGACCATGACCGAGTTGGTGATCGTGCCGTAGATGCTGATCGGCGAGAAGCCACCACCCTGGGCGCCGTGCACGACGAACATGCCCATCATCAGCGGGTTGATCTTGTAGCGGCCCGCGAACCCGAGCGCCACCGGCCCGATGATCGCGCAGGCCGCCGGGCTCGCGGCCCCCATGGCGGTCAGCAGCGCGGTCACGCCGAACATCACCCACGGGATGAGCGCGACCCTGCCTCCCACCGCACGGACGGCACTGCTGACGATCAGGTCGACCGTGCCGTTGTTCCTCGCGATCGCGAACAGATACGTGACGCCTATCAGCGTCAGGATCAGGTCGGCGCTGACCCCGGCAAGGATCTCCTTCTCGGAGAGGTCCAGCGCGAACATCCCGACCAGCCACGCTGCCACATAGGCCAACGCTCCCATGTTGATCGGCAGCAACGTGCCGGCCACGAACAAGGCGACCAACGCGATGATCGCCACCCATTCCGGTCCCATCGGACTTCCCTCCTGTTTGGCCCCCAACTGACATCTGTGACTCGGATCACAGACGGCTCAGTGGCCTAGCCAATAGGACAATGGCCGGAACGTCAATACCCTGTAGCCATGAGTGAGTCCGCGCGCTTTCCACGTCCGCTGCAGCGAACCCGCCTCTACGAGCAGGTCGCGGAGCAGATCACCGCCTGGATCTCGGAGAACGATCTGAAGGCCGGCGACCGATTGCCGCCGGAGAGACAGCTCGCCACCAGCCTCGGCGTCAGCCGCGCGACGCTCAGCCAGGCTCTCGTCGCCCTCGAGGTGATCGGGGTCGTCGCGGTGCGGCACGGCGACGGGACCGTGCTCACCGACAGGCCACGGGCCGAGCGCATCACCGATGCGATCCGGGCCCACGCGGAGCGGATCCCGGACGTCATCGAGGCGCGGGACGCACTGGAGACCAAGATCGCCGCCCTGGCGGCGCAGCGGCGTACGCAGGAGGACCTCGACCGGATCGAGGCGGCGCTGCGGGCGATGGCGGACGACATCGACGGCGGCGGCCGCGGTGTCCACGGTGATGAGCTCTTCCACCGCGCGGTCACCGAGGCCGCCCACTCTCCCCTGCTCGAGCAGATGATGTCCGAGATCAGCGAGCTGATCCGGGAGACCCGGATCGAGTCGCTCTCCCAGCCCGATCGCCCCCGGACCTCGCTCGCCGGCCACCAGAAGATCGCCGACGCGATCGCCGCGGGCGATGCCGCGGCCGCCTCGGCGGCGATGCACGGCCACGTCATGCTGGTCAGCGACGTCGCGCTGCTCCGCGACTGATGAGCGAGCGCAAGCGAGCGGTAGTGACGCTCATGCCGCCGCTTCCGTATTCTTTGTCCTCCTCGACGGAGGCGGCGGCATGACCTGGGTCGAGCAGCTCGCGGTGCTCGCCGCGGGCCTGGGTGCCGGCATCCTCACCTCCACGGTGGGCGTCGCCTCCCTGCTCAGCTTTCCCGTGCTGGTCGCGGTCGGCCTGCCCCCAGTCGTGGCCAACACGTCCAACACGGTCGGGATGACCCCGGCCGGCCTCAGCGGCTCCTTCGGCTACCGACGGGAGCTGGCCGAGCATCCGCGGGTCACCGCCGCCGTGCTGATCACGGCAGCTGCCGGAAGCGTCGCCGGGTCGTTGCTGCTGCTGTGGCTGCCGGGATCGGTCTTCGAGGCGGTCGTGCCGTGGCTGATCCTGGGCACCTGCATACTCGTGGGAGTGCAGCCTCGGCTGAGCCGGTTCCTGCGCCAGCACGCCACCGACGACGCGCCGCGGGTGCAGGTCTCCGGGACCACCGCGGTGTTCGCGACGCTGACCGGCGCCTACGGCGGCTACTTCGGCGCCGGCTCCGGGGTGATGATGATGGCCGTGCTCGGGTTCGGGACCGACCTGGAGTTCCGCACCGTCAACGCTCTCAAGACGTTCGCCGTGATGGCCTCGAACGTGGTCGCGACCGTCATCTTCGTGGCGATCGCCGACCTCGACTGGCTCGCGGTCGGCCTGCTCGCCGCGGGCTCGGTCGTGGGCGGGTACGTCGGCTCGCACATCGGCCGCCGGTTGCCCGCCACCGTCCTGCGTACGCTGATCGTGGTCGTCGGGATCGGCGCGGCGACGCTCATGCTGGTGCGCTGATTCGCGGCAGCCTCCGCCGGGTCAGAACGGCGGCCTTCCGGTCCCGGACACCCGGAACCGTCCCCAGGGGTCGACGTCGGAGAGCCGTCCTTCGGCTTCGCCGTGGGCGGTGTGGACGGTGACCGTCTGGCCGCTGCGTACGCCTTCGACGCCGGCGCCGACCCGTCCGTACCAGTGGAACCGGCCGTCGATCGGCTGGAAGGCGCCGCGAAGGGCGACCTCGACCTCCCAGGTGCCGTGCTCGGAATCGAGGCGCGCGGGACCGTCGTAGAGGTGCTGGGGCTCGTGCTCGCTCATCGGGGGCTCTTTCGCAGCGGGGTGACGATCTCGGGACGGTCCAGCGCGCTCAGGTCAACGCCGTACTCTGCGGTGGTGCCCGCCAGCGCGTGCCAGACGAGCTCGCTGAGATAGCGGGTGAACGTGGCTCGCGACATGGTGCGCCGCTCGAGCCACCACTGGCCTGCGGACTCGCCGATCCCGACGAAGCTGTGTGCCCAGGGCTCGGCGCCGGCCGCGTCGACGCCGAGCCGACCGAAGGTGTCGCCGAGCAGGCGCGCGAAGGTCGCGGCGATCACCTGCTTGCCGTCGGCGAGCGGGTCGGTGCCCCCGGTGTGCTGGCGCACCAGGAGCAGATAGACGTTCGGGTGCTCGGCGATGGTCTCGACGTACGCCGCGACCCCTGCCTCGACCCGTTGACGGGTCGGCGCCGGCGCGAGCACCGCCTCGACCACGGCATCGAGGATCTGCTGCGCTGCCCACATCCCCACTGCGGCGTGCAGCTCGGCCTTGTCGGCGAAGTAGCGGTAGAGCACCGGCTTGCTGACCCCGGCCTCCGCGGCGATGTCGGCGATCGAGACCTCGGTCCCGGCCGAGTCGACGGCGCGTACGGCTGCCGCCACCAGCTCCGCCCGCCTGGTCTCGCGGTGGGCGTCCCAGCGCGAGGAGCGGCCGTCGTCCTTGACCTTCCGTGTCATGTCCTGCACTCTAGCAATTACCCGTAACTCTGGGTAACACCTAGTTCGACAGCTCAGCCAGGGAGTAGAAATGACCATCGCCGATCCGACCTCCGACCGGCTCCTGCGCTCCACCGCACGTCAGTCCTACGACCCGGAGGTCGACCTCGACTGGGACGCCGCGCCCGTCGAGGGACTGTGGTGGATGCAGCCCGAGCGCGTCTCTCTCTACGGCACCCAGACCTGGGACCGGCTCAGCCAGGAGCAGCAGATCGAGCTCTCCCGGCACGAGGTGGCCAGCATCATGAGTGTCGGGCTGTGGTTCGAGGTGCTGCTGATGCAGCTGCTGCTTCGCGAGGTCTACGGAGCGGACCCGCGCACGGCGCGGACCCAGTACGCGCTGACCGAGATCGGCGACGAGACCCGCCACTCGGTGATGTTCGGCCGCGCGATCGCGGCGATGGGGGCACCGGCGTACGGCCCTCGGCCCGCCGTGCTTCGTATCGGAAAGCTCGCCCCGCTGCTGCGCGGCCCCAGCGTCTTCTCCGCGACCCTCGTCGGCGAGGAGCCGCTCGACCGGTGGCAGCGCGAGCTGATGAAGGACGAACGCTGCCAGCCGCTGACCCGGATGGCCTCCCGCATCCACGTCACCGAGGAGGCCCGCCACGTCACCTTCGCCCGCGAGGAGCTCGCCGCGGCGATGTCGCAGAAGATCGGGCGTACGCAGCTCCGGCTGCACCAGAACCTCACCGCCCGCTCGGCCTACGTGATGGCGCGCTCGCTGGTCCACCCGGACTGCTACGCGGCCGTCGGGCTCGATCCGATGGAGGCCCGCCGCGAGGCGCTCGGCAACGAGCACTACCGCGAGACCCTGTCCTGGATGGGCGAGAAGATGATGCCCTATCTCGTCGAGCACGGGATGGTCTCGGAGAAGGACCGCAAGATCTGGCGGGCCTCGTTCCTGGTGCCGCGCGACTGACGGGATCCGTCAGAGCACGGCGAGGCGGTCGACGAGCAGCTCGACCCTCTGCTCGGCGTCCTCCGGAAGCAGCCGTCTCGACCGGGTGAGAGTCGCCACCCCGTGCAGGGATGCCCAGAACACCTCGGTGAACAGCCCGGGGGCGACACCCTCGCCGGCGACCTCCCCCAGAGTCTCCATCAGTGCGGCGAACGCGTCCTTCAGTGGTTCCGGTGTGTCCTCCTGCGCATATGCCAACCCGCCGTCGAGCTGGAACAGAGCGTCGTAGACCGCCGGGTTGCGCTCGGCGAAGTCCAGATAGGCACGCGCCAGGGAGGCGACCCGCTCGCGCGCGGTGCTCGCGGCTGCCGTCGCCGAGCGCATCGCCGTGGCCATCTCGGTGGCGCCCTCGAGGGCGACGGCGCCGATGATCTCGCGCTTGCCACGGAAGTGGCTGTAGAGGACTGGCTGGCTGTACTCGATGCTCTCCGCGAGGCGGCGCGTGGTCACCGCATCCCACCCCTGCTGCTCGGCGAGCTCGCGGGCCGTCGCCACGATGAGCCGTTCACGGTCCGCTCGTTCGCGCTGCTTGCGCTCCTGTACCGACATGAGTCGATCCTAGCACCGCTAGACATTCGAGCAACGAAACCGCTAGCGTTGCACTTAGTTCTAGCAATGCTAGTTTTCTGAAATGGAGTGCAATGTACAACTCACTCGAGGTCGTCACCACCGTCGTTGTCGGCGTGATGGTGGGGGTCGAATTCTCAGTCGCCTTCATCATGAGCCGGATCCTCAATGCGCTCCCGGAGGACAGCGCCCAGCTCGGCCACGCTCACGGAGGCCGGATGCTCGGCGCCGTGATGCCGGTCTGGTACATCGGCTCGGTCGTCCTCGCAGGCATCTGGGCTGTCGCCGGGTGGCAACACCGCGGCACCGGCCTCGTCATCGCCGCCGCCGCGCTTCTGATCCTCAGCGTGCTCATGTCGGTCCTGCTGCTTGTTCCGATCAACAACCGGAACAAGGCGTGGACCCCCGGGAACCGGCCGGCGGACTGGAGGGAGCAGCTGAACCGCTGGGAGCGCTGGCACTACGTCCGCGTCGCCGTCCTCATCGCCGCCTTCGCCCTGTTGGTCGCTGCCCTCACCTGAGTCCACCGCCTACCCGTCGGGTCGTGAAGCGGTCCGGCACCCACCCCATGCCGAACGTCACAAGGAGAAGCACCATGTCATTGAGGAAGATCAACACCGTCCTGGCCTCGATCGTCATCCTGTTCGTGTTCTACCTCGGGTTGTCGTTCATCCTGATCCCCGAGTCGTCCGCTCCGGGCGTCGGACTGCCGACCTGGCCCGAGGGCGACGGCGGCGGCTTCCTGGTGATGAAGGGGATCCGCGAGTTCTCGATGGGCCTGGTGCTCGCCATCCTCCTGTTGACGGGCCACCGTCGCGCGCTGGGCCTGGTGCTGCTGATGGAGGCCGTCGCTCCGTTCGGCGACATGATCAACGTCTTGACCCACGACGGATCTGTCGTTGCTGCCCTTGCCATTCACGGGCTGACCGCGGTGGTGATCGCCATCAACGGCCTGCTGATCCTTCGGGAGACCCGCGGCATCGACGAGCCGGCAGCCATCGCCCCCGCCGCGCAGCCGCAAGCGGCGTAGCGGAGATCAGCCGGCGGCGCTCATGCGCCATCCAGGGTCTCGGACCCGCCGACGACGAGGGTGAGCTCGACCTCGACGTCAGCGAGGCCCTCGGCATCGAAGGCCGCCCGTAGGTCATCGCCCTCGGGACCAGGCGGGGTGCCGATCACCACCACGTGGAGCGAGCTCCCCCGGAGGAACACGTCCGACACCTGCCAGCCCTTGGCCGCAGCCCAGGAGGTGGCGATCGGTTCGGCCTGGCTGACCAGTCGCTGCTCCTGCAGCACGCGGACGCTGCCGGCCGCGAGCGGGACAGCTACCAGGACGAGGGAGGCGGCCACGGTGACGAGGGACCTCCCGCGCAGCCGACCGACCGTCACATCGGCGAGGTCGGCCTCGGCGGCGACATGACGGATACCTGCCGCGATCATCACCACCGTCCCGGTGGCGATGATCGCGGCCACGTTGGTGCCGAAGAGGAGCAGGGCGCCGACCGCCTCGCCGGCCTCCCCCGACTCGAGAGTGAGACCGACGACCGCGAGCGGCGGGACCAGCGAGATCGCGATTGCCACCCCAGGCAGCGTGTCGGAGACATCCGCCCGGACCAGGGCGAACGCGCCGACCATGCCGGTGGCGACCGCGGCGAGCAGGTCGATCAGCCGCGGACTCACCCGGCCGGAGACCTGGCTGTTGGTGGCGGCGACGACGTCGACCTGCACGGTCAGCCCGATCAGGAATCCGATGGCGACGACCGCAGTCGCTGCCCCCAGCACCAGGGCGATGTTCGTCGCCAGCTGACGACGGTCGGCGAGGACGAGCGCCAGCGCCGTGCCGAGGATCGGGGTCATCAACGGCGCCACGATCATCGCCCCGATGACCGTCGCCGTCGAGTCGGCAACCACCCCTGCAGAGGCGATGACACCTGCCAGCACGAGCAGCACCCAGAAAGCGGTGAGATTGCGTTTCCGGTCGCCCAGGGTGAGGAACAGTCGTTCGGTGATACGCGCGACGTCAGTCGTCGTCACGGCAAGGGTGCCACTCATGGACGAAGGATCGGGTCCCCTCGGCCGTCGCGGCTCCCCCGGAGCAGGTGATCTTCGACGTCAGCGGAAGGCGGCCTCGCCCGTCAGCGCCTGCCCGATGATGAGCTGGTGGACCTCGCTGGTGCCCTCATAGGTCAGGACCGACTCGAGGTTGTTGGCGTGGCGCATGATCGGGTATTCGAGGGTGACGCCGGCGGCCGCGAGGATGGTGCGGCACTCGCGGGCGATCGCGATCGCCTCACGGACGTTGTTGAGCTTGCCGAGCGAGATCTGCTCGGGGCGGAGCGTGCCCTCGTCCTTGAGCCGCCCCAGCTGCAGCGCGAGCAGCATCGACTTGCCGAGCTCGAGAGTCATGTCGGCGAGCTTGGTCTGGGTGATCTGGAAGCCGGCCAGCGGTTTGTCGTAGATCTCCCGGGAGGCTGCGTACGCGATGGCGGACTCGAGGCAGTCACGGGCCGCGCCGACAGCGCCGAAGACGATGCCGTACCGGGCTTCGTTGAGGCAGGACAGCGGACCCTTCAGGCCCCTGACCTCAGGGAACGCGGCGGAACCCGGAAGGCGTACGTCGTCGAGGACGATCTCGCCGGTGACCGAGGCGCGCAGCGACAGCTTCTGCTTGATCACCGGCGCCGAGAAGCCCGGGGTGTCGGTCGGGACCACGAAGCCACGGATCCCCTTACCGTTCTCCCCCTCGTCGGTCTGCGCCCACACCACCGCGACGTCGGCGACCGGTGCGTTGGTGATCCACATCTTGGTGCCGGACAGGATCCAGTCACTGTTCTCGTCTCCCGGGGCATCCCTTCGGGCACGCGTACGCATCCCGGCCGGATTGGAGCCGAAGTCGGGCTCGGTCAGACCGAAGCAGCCGATCGCCTCCCCGGCGGCCATCCGCGGCAGCCATTCCTGCTTCTGCTCCTCGCTCCCCCACTTCCAGATCGCGAACATCGCCAACGACCCCTGCACGGAGACGAGCGAGCGGATGCCGGAGTCGGCCGCCTCGAGCTCCATGCAGGCCAGGCCGTACGCGGTGGCGCTGGTCCCCGCGCAGCCGTAGCCCTCCAGGTGCATCCCGAGGACGCCCAGCCTGCCGAGCTCGGGGGCCAGCTCGCGGACCGGGACGTCGCCGGCCTCGAACCAGTCGGCGAGGTGTGGCTTGATCTCCTTCTCCGCGAAGGTCCTCACCGTGTCGCGGATCGCACGGTCCTCCTCGCCGATGAGTGCCTCGGTGGCGAAGAGCTCGAGCGGGGTCTGGGGCATGGGGAGTCTCCTTGGGGTCGACGGGGGCGCGGTGCCGATTGTGTCACTCGTCACCGGAGCCCGGCCGAACCGTTCGCCGCTGGGTCAGCGCTCCGTACGCTGCCGGTGACGCAGCTGGGCCAGGTAGAGGTTCCTCGGCAGCACCGTCGCGTCGAGCGACTCGGTCACCGAGCCGAGCGGCCCGGAGAAGTCGCGGGCGTGGTTGGTCGGTCCAGTGGTGCCGGTGACGCCCACGATGGCACTGTGCGGCGAGTTCTCCTCGATCCGGATCCCGTGCGAGCGCCCGTTGGTCACCTCGATGTTCCAGTGGGTGAAGCGAGCTCCCCAGTTGGGGCCCGCGTCGCCGGCTCCGCCCGTGCTTCCGTCGTTGTGGATGGTGATCGCGGTTCGTACCGCATCAGTGGGGATGAGCTTGTGCGAGTCGAGGGTGCCGTGGGCCATCGTGCCGCCGGCCCACACGTTGCCAGAAGACCATCCCTCGACGTTGAGGCCGTGCTGGGCGGGTCCGGCGACCTCGAAGTCGGCGACCAGGTTGTCGTGGGACTGCACGCGGCACATGAAGGGGTGGTGGCCGCGGCGCCCGGAGACGCGGGCGCCGATGATGGAGACGTTCTTGGTGCCGACGAGGCCGAAGGAGTTGTCGGCGTGCTCGACGTGCACGTCGCGCGCCCAGCAGTCGATCGCCGACTGGAAGCACGGCCCGTTGAACCCGGGCTCGACGTTGTGCTGAGGCGTGGGGACCTCGCGCATCCGCATGGTCAGGCTCTCGATGCCGGCGTTGCGGATCACCGGGCCCAGGGTGGTCAGTGTCGGTTCCCACTCGGGGCGGAGGTCCACGCGCAGCGGCTGTGCCAGGGTGATGCGGCCGTCATGGACGGCAGCCACCTCGACGGGCCAGCGGTAGTGCTCGAAGTTGGGAGCCCCGGTCCAGTCACTGATCTCGGGACGCATCCGTCGGCCCTTGGTCTCCCAGGGGTAGTCGTCGGCCCCGGGGATGTCGCCGCACAGGTGCTTCAGCAGGCTGTTGTCTGGCAGGTTGCGCAGCGTCAGCAGCACGGTGTCGCCGGCGCGCAGCCCGGTGGCGTCGGCGACCTCGACCTCGCGGTCTCCGCGGGCGGCCGGACCGAGCGTGGTCAGCGTCTCGTTGTCCATCCAGCCCTCGTTGCCGACGAAGCCCGCCTCCCGCAGCGACTCCAGGCGGCGACGCGGCACGAACCAGATCTGACCGCCCATCCAGCTCCACTGGCTGATCGAGCCACGACGGTTCAGCATGTAGCCGTCATCGAGCGAGTTCTCGCAGTAGATGACGGTCGCCTCCGGGCTCTCCCCGCGGATGACCACCCCTGAGTCGTGGACGGGGATCATTCCGGTGGTGCGGTAGGTGCCCGCCGGGAGGAGCACGACGCCCCCGCCCGCCGCACCTGCGGCCGTGACGGCCCGCCGGAGAGCATCGGTGTCGTCGGCGATGCCGTCGCCGCGCGCGCCATACTGCTTGACGTTGGCGACCACCCGCGGCCGTGGGATCCGTCGGTCTCCGCGGCCATAGCCGGCGTAGGAGACGTTGGGGATCTGCGGGTGGGTGTCGGGGGCGGCAAGATACTCCTGCCACAGGGCGGCGGCGCCAGAGATCGGCATGGTCGTCGCACCACGTGTCGCTGCCTGGGCTGCGGTGTTCGGCAGAAGGGCGGCACCGGCCGTGAGCCCACCGAGGGCGAGCAGGTTGCGGCGGTCGAGGTGGGGCATGAGGCGCCTCTCAGGAGGTTCGGCACCGGGTATCGCGGTGCCGTGGGATCGGACGATCGGAGGCTAGGGCTGTGACGTACCTCACGCAATGGCGTTCTGGGCTTGGAGTCGACCCATTCCGGCTCTGACGAGGATCGGTTCCACTTGGGCATGGATCGATACCCCGCCGCGGATTCGTTTGAACCGAACGCCTCGCCGCTCCGTAGTAGGGATGAGGGCCGGCATCGGGTCAGCCCCCAGGCGAAGGAGACGGCGTGCGGACACGTACGAAAGCAGCAGTCGGGATCGGTGCGGTAGTCGTCGTGGTCGGAGGCGTCGCGGCGATCTTCGGGCCCGGCTGGTACGCCGACAGGGCAGAGGACGCAGCGGACGAGCCCACTCTCAGCGCCTCCGCGGCGCCGGCAGAGGCCACCGACAGCAACGGGACGTGGACGGTCTCCGACGGCTCCTTCGCCGGCTACCGCGTCGATGAGGTGCTCCAGGGCGAGGACGTGACCGTCACCGGCCGCACCGAGGACGTGACCGGCCAGGTCACCATCGCCGAGGGCGAGGTCACCGACGCGAGCATCGAGGTGAAGACGGCCACCATCGCCACCGACTCCGACCGTCGTGACGACTACTTCCGGAACAACGCGATCCAGGCAGAGGAGTTCCCGACCGCCACCTTCGAGCTGACCGAGCCGGCGGCGATCGAAGAGGGCGCCACCGAGGTCGAGCTGGTCGGTGACCTCACCGTACGTGGGGAGACGAGGCCGGTGACCGTGGACGCCGAGGTCGGCGGCGACAGTGCCGACGCCCTCCAGGTCGTCGGCAGCGTGCCGGTCACCTTCGCCGACTTCGGCATCGAGGCACCGAATCTCGGCTTCGTGCGAGTCGAGGACGCCGGCAGCATCGAGTTCTCCCTCGCCCTGGCCAAGGGCTGATCCGGGACACTGGGATCCTTGGTCCGGCGAGGAGGCGACATGGGTGCGGAGGACGAGCTGCTCGTAGCGGTGCACGACGCCCACTCGGAGGCGCTCTACCGCTACGTCGTACGCCGCACCGGTGATGCCGAGGAGGCGCGTGACGTGGTGCAGGAGACCCTGCTGCGCGCCTGGCGCAACCCGGCTGTGCTGCAGCGTCCCGACGACGGTGTCCGCGCCTGGTTGTTCACCACGGCGCGCAACCTGGTCATCGACGACCTGCGCAGCGCGCGCCGGAAGCGGGAGTACGCCGCGGAGTCGCTGCCCGAGGCGACGCGGGCGGATGAGACCCAGGCGGTGCTCGACTCCTGGGTCGTCGCCGACGCCCTGCTCGCCCTCTCCCCCGATCATCGTGCCGTGGTGGTCGGTGCCTACTACGGCGGCCGGTCGGTCGTCGAGCTCGCCCGCGAGCTCGACATCCCGGCCGGCACCGTGAAATCCCGGCTCCACTACGGTCTGCGAGCTCTGCGTCTCGCCCTGCAAGAGAAGGGGGTCACTTCATGAACGACCTCGATGCCGCCGGGCACGAGACGTTCGCCGACTGGGACGCGTCCTACGTGCTGGGGGCGCTCAGCCCGAGCGATCGGAGGGCTTTCGAGCGACACCTGACCGGCTGCAGCGTGTGCCGTGACTCCGTCGCCGAGCTCGCCGGGATGCCCGGGCTGCTCGGCACACTCTCACGTGAGGAGGCCGAGGAGCTCCTCGAGGACACCGGTCTCGAGACCGCACCGCCACCCCTCGCGGCGCTCGCCGGAGCCGTACGCCGGTCGCGGCTTCGGCGCCGGGCGCTCGCCGTGGCTGCTGCGGTCGTGCTGCTCGCCGGCGGCACGGCGATCGGAGGACTGATGCTCGGCCGCGACGGGAACCGCCAGCCCGCTGCCGACCCGTCCGCCTCCGCGGCGGCGACGCCATCGGACTCGGCGGTCGCGAACGTACGCACGCTCGACCTGCGGCCCGTCGGCAGCGTCGACATGTGGGCCCAGCTCGTGGTCACCCCGACCTCGTGGGGCACCAAGCTCAACTGGAGCTGTCACTACCCGCCGAAGCCAGGGCAGAGCTCGCCGGAACGGTCCGACTATCCCGCCGAGCCCGTGACGTACGACCTGGTTCTGGTCGGTCGCGACGGCTCGCGCACCGTGGCCGGGTCCTGGACCTGGTCCGGTGGCGAGACGCTGGGGCTGGACGCCTCTTCCGCGGTGCCGATCGCCGACGTCGAGCGGGTCGAGATCACGCTCGACGGCGACGACTCGGCGGTCGCGGCGGCGTCGCTGACCTGAGCGCAGCCTTCGCCGGCCGTCGCGTTCGCAGGATAGGCCGCAAGGCCTATGGAGCCTGGACGCGCGACAGACGCGGCCAGGGGCGTCGGAGGGTGAGGCTGGCGACATGTCCATCACCAAGACTCCGCACGAGGTCCCTACCCCCAGGCTCGCCGCTCCCAGTCGCGGAGCCCTGACTGTCGCCTGCGCGGTCACGACTGTCCTGGCGGTCATCGCTTCGGTGAGGGGCGAGGCGGCGGCCTACGCAGCCGGGTTCGCGCCCCCGTGGGTCGCCGTCGTCGCCTGTGCCCTCGGGGTGGCCGGCGTCGCGCTGCCGGCCAGACACTCCGCCTCGACCCTGATCTCCTGGACCGGCGTGACCCTGCTCAGCTGGGCGGCCGCCGGACTGGTCTTCGACATCTTCCGTGCCGCGGCCGTCCTCGGCGTCCCCGGTCTGCCACCGCTGGTGGACTGGCTCGGGCTCTCCCTCCGGGCCATGGCACTCACGTCCGGGGTCCTGCTGGCGGCAGCGACCCTGCGCAGGGCCGACCGGCTGCGCCGTCCCGGACGCGGCTGGGTCGTTGCCGCCTGGCTGTGCGCGGCGCCGTACCCGCTGCTCAAGGCGTACTGGTGGGCCGGGGGCGGCCTGGCCGCGGAGTCCAGCGGGCACCCGGGCTCTTTCCCCTACGGTGAGGTCGTCGCCTTCGGACTGGCCGCGGTGTGGGCCACTGCGCTCGCGATGCCGGTGCGCTCATCGCCTGCTCGCGCGCTCCTGGTCGCCGGTGGCTGGTTCGCCGCGGCGGCGCTTCTCAATCTCGGGGCGCTGGCCGCTTTCGGCACCCTCGCCGACGTGCTCAGGATCGTCGACGGACCGATCTCCTTCGACGGCGGCCAGTGGGTGGTGACTCCGGTGTACGCCTCGTGGCTGGCACTGGGCATCGTCCTGGGGCGCCTCAGCCTGGCCGGCCCGCCGCCGCGTGGTCACCACTAGCCTGTGCTCATGCCGCCGCCGCTCAGGAGGGTCCTCGACCGCACGGCTCTGCTGCTCGGCTTTCCCGTGCTCGCCATGTCGGCGTTCGTCGCCGTCGTCTCGTTGCCCACCCATGCTGCCGTCGTGGTGTGCACTGCGTCGGTCGTGGCGCACCTCGCGCTTGCGCTCAGGCTGACGCGGCCACGTGTGGCCTTCGTCGCGGTGGCCCTCTGCATGGCCGTTCTGGCCATTACCAGCGGACTGTTCATCGTGGTGCCGTCCGTGCTGACGTTCCCCGTCGCCCTGCACGCTGTGGTGGCCCGCGGCGGTCGGCTCGACGGGATGGCGGCGGCGGGGGTCGGGATACTTGGCGCGGCTTTCGGCACGTGGCGGTTCGTCACCGATGCGAGCGTCAAGGCAGCAGGGCTCGAGCCACACGCGGGCTTCGTACTGGTGGCCCTCCTCGCCGTCGTCGCGGCAGCATGGGCACTGGGGCAGCGAACCCGTGGCGACATCGCCCGCGCCAGAGCCGAGGAGCAGCGGTCGGAGGAACGGGTCGCCGCCGCGGCGCGCGACGAGCGGACCAGGATCGCCGCCGAGATGCACGACGTCGTCGCCCACTCGCTCGCGGTGATCGTGAGCCAGGCACGAGGTGCCCAGTTTGCCGACCGCTCCGATCCTCAGGTGTCGGTCGACATCCTGGCGACGATCGAGAGGACCGGCCGCGAGGCGCTCAGCGAGATGCGCGGCATCCTCGGCCTGCTGCGTGGCGGCGGCCAGGGTGGTGGGCTGGCGCCCGTGCCCACCCTCGGTGACCTGCCGGAGCTGGTCGCCCGCTTCCCGGGCGCTCGTCTCACCGTCGTCGGCACGCCACGGCCGTTGTCTCCGGCCCGCGAGCTGGCGGTCTACCGAGCTGCACAGGAGTCGCTCACCAACGTTCTCAAGCACGCGGGCGACGGGGTGGCCGTCGACGTCACGCTCACGTGGACGTCGGGGCGGCTGGTCCTCGAGGTGACGGACGACGGAGCTGGGACGACGATCGACGACGGCTCGGCCGGTCTCGGACTCTCCGGGATGCGCTACCGGCTGGAGGCGCTCGGCGGCACGGCGACCGCCGGCCCGAGCCGGACAGGATTTGCCGTGACCGTGTCGCTGCCGACCGAGGAGGATGACCGGTGACCATCAGGGTTTTCATCGTCGATGACCAAGAGCTCGTACGTGCGGGCTGCGAGATGGTGATCGCCGCCCAACCGGACATGGAGGTTGTGGGCTCCGCCGGTGATGGCGCGGCTGCCTTGGAGCGGCTGGCGGTCACTCGTGCGGACGTCGTGCTGATGGACATCCGGATGCCACGGGTCGACGGTGTGGAAGCGACCCGGCGGCTGCGCGCGCGGGGTGACCTGCCCCGGGTGCTGGTCCTCACCACGTTCGACCTCGACGAGTACGTCGTCGCGGCCCTGGCGGCGGGCGCCAGCGGCTTCCTGGTCAAGGACGCTCCCGCGGACGAGCTGCTTCGGGCGGTCCGATCGGTCGCCGCCGGCGACGCCGCACTGTCGCCGTCGAGCACCCGGCGGTTGATCGACCACGTCGCGGGCGACCTGCTCCCTCCTGCGTCCGGCGGCCTCCCGATCGACCGCGGCCAGGGTCAGATCGCTCGGTTGACCGATCGTGAACGTGACGTGTTCTGGGCGCTCGTCCGTGGCCGCTCGAACGCCGAGATCGCCGCTGAGCTGCACCTGGCCCAGGGCACCGTCAAGCTCCACGTCGGCAGGATCCTGACCAAGCTCGACCTGGCGGATCGCGTGCAGGTCGTGATCTTCGCCTACGAGAACCGTCTCGTCCGCGCGGGACGGCCGATGCCCGGCGAGGCCGACCAGCAGACCTGAACCCGGCGGGCTGCTACAGCCCGAGCTCGGAGACGGTCTTCTCCCGCATCTCGACCTTGCGGACCTTGCCGGTCACGGTCATCGGGAACTCCTCGACGACCAGGACGTAGCGCGGGATCTTGTAGTGGGCGAGCTTGCCGGTGGCGTACTCCTTCAGGGTCTCGGCCGTCATCCGCTCGGCGTCGGGGCGCAGGCGGACCCAGGCGCAGAGCTCCTCGCCGTAGGTCTCGTCGGGGACGCCGATGACCTGAACGTCCTCGATGTCGGGGTGGGCGTAGAGGAACTCCTCGATCTCGCGAGGGTAGATGTTCTCGCCGCCGCGGATGACCATGTCCTTGATGCGGCCGACGATGTTGCAGTAGCCGTCGGGGTTCATCACGGCGAGGTCGCCGGTGTGCATCCAGCCGTCCTCGTCGATCGCCGCGCTGGTCTTCTCCTCGTCCGCCCAGTAGCCGAGCATCACCGAGTAGCCGCGGGTCTGCAGCTCCCCGGCCTCGCCACGGGGCATCACCTCGCCGGAGGTCGGGTCGACGACACGCACCTCCACGTGCGGGTGCACCCGGCCGACGGTGGCGGTTCGGTGTTCCAGGTCGTCGTCCCTCCGGGTCTGGGTCGAGACCGGCGAGGTCTCGGTCATCCCGTAGGCGATCGAGACCTCGCTCATGTGCATCTCGTTGACGCACCGCTTCATCACCTCGACCGGGCACGGGCTGCCGGCCATGATCCCGGTGCGCAGCGTGCTCAGGTCGTACGTCGCGAAGTCAGGGTGGTTCTGCATCGCGATGAACATCGTGGGTACGCCGTAGACGGCCGTGCAACGCTCGTCCTGGACCGCTTTCAGGGTGGCCGCCGGGTCGAAGGCCGGGCCCGGGATCACCATCGTGGCGCCGTGGGTGATGCAGCCGAGATTGCCCATCACCATTCCGAAGCAGTGGTAGAAGGGCACCGGGATCGCCAGCCGGTCGTTCTCGGTGAGCCCGATCGTCTCGGTGGTGAAGTAGCCGTTGTTGAGGATGTTGCGGTGGCTGAGCGTCGCGCCCTTGGGATAGCCGGTGGTGCCTGAGGTGTACTGGATGTTGATCGGGTCCTCGGGGGTGAGCTCGTCGGTGACGTGGTCGGACAGCTTCTCGCTGGCGCCCGCTTCGAGGAGCGCGGTCCACTCCGGGTCGCCGATGAAGACTGTCTGCTCGAGGTCAGGGCAGTCGCCTCGGACCGCGGCCACCATCGCCCGGTAGTCGGAGGTCTTGAACTCGGGTGCGGAGACGAGCAGCCTGATGCCCGACTTCGTCAGGGCGTACGCGAGCTCGTGGGTGCGGTATGCCGGGTTGATGTTGACGAGGATCGCGCCGATCTTCGCGGTCGCCACCTGGGTCAGCGTCCACTCCGCGCAGTTGGGCGCCCAGATGCCGACGCGGTCGCCTTTCCCGATCCCGGCCTTCGTCAGCCCTATGGCCAGGGCGTCGACGTCACGGCTCATCTCGGCGTAGGTCCAGCGTCGGCCGGAAGCCATCTCCACCAGCGCCTCCCGGTCGCCGAACCTGGCGACGGTGCGGTCGAAGCTCGCGCCGATCGTCTCCTCCAGCAGCGGGGTGGTGGTCTCTCCGGCAGCGTAGGAATCCGTCATGTGACCAGTGTGACCTGAGTCACGGGTGGGTTCCAGTCTCCTGGGGCTCACTTGCTCGTGATCAGCTCCGCGGCGCGCTCGCCGATGAGGATCGACGGTGCGTTGGTGTGGCCGCGCACGATCCTGGGCATGATGGAGGCGTCGGCGACGCGGAGGCCCTCGACGCCGCGTACGCGAAGCCGGGGGTCGACCACGCTGGCCTCGTCCGTGCCCATCCGGCAGGTGCCGGTCGGGTGGTAGAGCGTGTGCGCGTGCCGGGACAGCAGCGCGTCGGCGACCTCCTCCGCGGTCGAGTCGACCGGGACGTCGGGGCGCAGGAAGGTGCCGAGGATCGGCTTGAGCGCGGGCTGCGAGGCGATCTCCAGCGCCACCCGGACGCCCTCGACCATCGCGGCGCGGTCCCTGCCCTCGGGGTCGGAGAGGTAGCGCGGGTCGATGACCGCCTTGGCCGAGGGGTCCATGGAGGCGAGCGTGATCCGGCCGCGGCTGGCCGGGTCGACGAGGATCGGGCCGGCGACGACCGCCTCACCTTCGAAGACCACCAGGCCCTCGTCGAAGAACCCGGCGGGCGCGAAGATCATCTCGATGTCGGGGGCCGCGAGGTCAGGGCGCGAGCGCAGGAAGCCGTACGCCTCGCCCACGTTGGAGGTGAGCATCCCGCGTCGGCGCAGCAGGTAGTCGGCCAGCTGGCGCAGCGACTCCGCGGTTGCCAGCGATCCGTTCTCGACCTCCCAGCCGATGCCCGCGACCAGATGGTCGGCGAGGTTCTCCCCCACCTCTCTCGCGTCGTGGACGACGTCGATGCCGAGGCCCGTCAGCTGGGCCGCCGGCCCGATCCCGGAGAGCATCAGCAGCTGCGGGGTGTTGATCGCGCCGCCGGCCAGGATCACCTCGCGCCGGGCGGCGATCGTCGTCCGCTGGTTCTCGATGATCGCTTCGACGCCGGTCGCACGTCGGCCGTCGATGGTCACCCGGGACACCTGGGCACCGGTGATCACCCTCAGGTTGGCGCGCTTGGCCGCGGGCTTGAGATAGGCCGCAGCAGTGCTCCACCGGGCGCCTCGGCGCTGGGTGACCATGGTCTCGACGTACGCCTCGGGGTTGGGGCCGTTGGCCCGTCCCCGCGGGTACCCGGCCTGCTCCGCTGCCTGCAGGAACGACTCGGTGTAGGGGCGCGGGCTTCGCTGGCGCTCGACGCGGACCGGACCACCGATGCCGTCGAGAGCGGTGGCGTCCTCCACGTCCTCGAGCTGTGCGTACGTTTTCCGGACGGCATCCCAGCCCCAGTCGGGTCCGGCGGCCTCGCCCCACTCCTCGTAGTCGGCCTGGAATCCCTTGACCCACATCATCGCGTTCATCGAGGAGGAGCCGCCCAGCATCCGCCCGCGAGGCCAGTAGATCCGCCGGCCGCCGAGCTCGGGCTGCGGCTCGGTGAGGTAGTCCCAGTCGTGCTCGGTCTGGAACAGCTTGGAGAAGGCTGCCGGGACATGGATGTTCATGCCCTTGTCGCGCTGCCCGGCCTCCAGCAGCGTCACCTGGACCCCCGGGTCCTCGCTGAGCCGCGCCGCGAGCACCGCCCCCGCCGATCCGGCGCCCACCACCACGTAGTCACTGGTCAGTTCCTGGCTCATACCGGATCTCCTTCGTCACGGTGACGCCCCGCGCGGGCATGATCCCAGACCAGAGGTTGGAGAACGGTTGAGCACCACAACCCCACCGAACCGTCACTTTATGACGTCGAGAAGGCGATTCTCGACGTCGAAAGGTCAGTTTCTCCGGCCCTCGCGGTCAGAGATCGACTTCTCGACGTCAGAAGCTGACCTCTCGGCGTCAAGAACTGACCTTTCGGGGTGGGTGGTCAGTCGGCGAGGAAGGCGCCCAGGGCGTACGCGGGGTGGCGGTCGAGGTTGTGGCGGCCGCGGTCGTAGCGGCGGGTGGTGCGGGGGTCGGCGTGACCGGCTGCGTCTTGGACGTCTTCGAGCGGTACGCCGGCCTCGCGGGCGAGGGTGACGAAGGTGTGGCGGAGGCTGTGCGGTGAGAGCTTGTCGCCGTGCTCGATACCGGCCGAGGCTCCGAGCCGACGGATGAGCCGGAAGGCCTCGGAGCGGTGCCAGCGGTTGCCGGTGCTCGTGACGAAGATCGGGCCCTCGGCTCGGGCGTCGAGGTAGGCGTCGAGCGCCTGCGAGGTCGCCGGGTTGAGGACGACGTCGCGGCGGGCACCACCCTTGCGGGTGATCGTCAGGATGCGGTGGCCGCGGGAGTGGCTGAGGTCGGCGACGTCGGCGCCGAGAGCCTCGGAGATGCGCAGGCCGTCGTGGAGCAGGAGGGTGACGAGCGCCGCGGCGCGAGCGGAGTGGTCCCGTGCGCTGGCGAGGAACGCGCGCGCCTCTCCCCTGTCCAGGCCCAGGGTCTGGGAGTCGTTGCTGGTCTTCGGGCGTTTGATGTGCTCGGCCGGTGATGTGGTCAGGACCCCCTCGGCCACGCCATATCGGTAGAAGCCGGCGATCGCGGAGAGCCGCCGGGCGATCGTCGCCGGACTGCGCCGCGTCTCCAGGTGGCGGGCATGGCCGTCGACCATGGCGCGGTTGGCGCTCAGCGGGTCGACCTCCAACGCAGCACACCAGCCGAACCAGTCGGCGAGGTCTCGTCCGTACGCGGCGCGGGTGTGCCCTGCGTAGGAGAGCAGGAATCGGCGGGCGAGGGCTTCGGCACGTTTTTCGTGGGGTAGCTCGTGGAGGTCGGCAAGGAACAGGTCACGGACGGATTCCGTCACAGCCAGGTCTGTGGAAGGGGTCTGCGGACCGTTCTCGAGCGCACTCACGGCACACATCATAATGCCGGTTATGTTGGGTCCGCATTCGGGATCTCAATTTGGGTCATTTATGTTTTCGTTACGTGTTTCGTCACGATAGACTGACGTAATGACGGAAACGATTGTGGTCGACGAGAAGCGCTGTCGCTTCCCCGGCTGTCCCCTGCCGGCGGCTGCTCCCGAGAGCGGAAGCGGCCGGCCGCCGGAGTACTGCGACGACCCGGCCCACAACCGGGCCGCTGCTTGGCGGGAGCGGAAACGCCTGCAGAGGCTCGTGGAGACCCGGGATCCCGACGCGACCGCGCGACCGGTGCAGGCAGCCCAGCAACGAGCCGCGGAGATCACCACCCAGCTGACCCAGCTCGCCGACCGGTTCCTCGACCAGCTCCCGAAGGCTCTGGACGAGCTGCGTACGCTCGGCGACCTGACCGCTGCCGAGGCCCAGATCGCCACGGTGCAGAGCGAGGCGCAGGAGCAGATCGCCACGGCGAGCGCCCGCGCCGTGCGCGCCGAGCAGGCGCGGCGCACGGCGGAGGCGGAGCGGGACGAAGCAGATGCCGCTGCGGCAGAGGCGTTGGAGGAGTCGGAGCGATCGGCCGAGATCCTCCGGGAGGCGCTGGCCGCCACCACCGCAGCCGAGGAGGCGCGTCGGGCTGCCCAAGCGGCACTGGAGAGCGCCGAGTCCGACGCGGCTGCGGCGGCAAAGACCGCCTCCGCGACGATCGCCTCGCTCGAGAAGCGCCTCGAGGAGGCGGCCACAGCGCACGAAGGCCTGGCGGAGAAGCTCGAGAAGCTGCTGGCCGAGCACGCCTCGGCCGTGCAGCGCAGACGCAGCGAGACCGCACGCGCCGACCACGCCGAGAAGGCGATGGCGCGGCTGCAGGAGCAGCTGATCGCGGAGAAGAAGGCAGCCGAGAAGGCCGCAGCCAGCGCGGAGGCGACGAGCGCCGGCCTGCGTACGCAGCGCGACACCGCGCTCGAGCAGATCGACACCCTGCGTGACCGCCTGGCCGACCTTCGCGGGAGCGAGGCCGCGGCAAAGGCGGATCGCGACGCGACCAGGGCCGAGCTCGACCGTGAGCGTGCCCACGCGAGCGCGCGGCTCGAGGATCTGAAGGCAGCACACCAGGCCCAGGTCGCGCAGCTGATGGAACAGATCGAGCGGCGTACGGGGGCAACCGATGCCCCCGACGAGGCTTCGTGACACGCAGGGGCCCCAGTTGGAGGTCCGCGGGCCACATCCGCTAATGTTCTTCTCGCAAGCGGACGTAGCTCAGTTGGTAGAGCGCAACCTTGCCAAGGTTGAGGTCGCGAGTTCGAGCCTCGTCGTCCGCTCCACTTCGTCGAGGGCCGCCCGATCGGGCGGCCCTCGATCAATTTCCCGTGGCGAAACCAGCATCTTGCGGCGACTGCTCTAGGATTTCAATGCTTTGGGATTCTTGAGCACCGGGTGCGGACCGGCCCGGCGGCGAGACCGACAACCGAAGGACTGTGCGTGGGGGGCGTTGAGTGAGCGGGAAGTTCATCGACGCCTACGCCGTGCTCCAGGTCGCCCCTGACGCTGATGACGCGGTCGTACGAGCCCGCCACCGTGAGCTGGCGAAGCAGTTCCACCCCGACCGGGGCGGCCGTGCGGCGGACGGCGAGCTGATGATGCGCATCAACCGGGCGCGCGACGTTCTGCTCGACCCGGCCGCGAGAGCGACACTCGATGAAGAGCTCGCTCGGCGCCGTCGCCAGGCCACTCCCCCCGATACCGCCGAAAACGCGCCCGAGGGCTCCGCCGGGACCGCATCACTGAGCCGAGACCGCCGTTGGCGAGCGGAATGGGGCCGAACCTCCCCGTTGACCACGCCCCCGCCCGATAGCACCACCCCGGGCCCCGTGCCGCCGCCGGCAGCCCGAGTTCGGCCCTCGGCCAACCGGCTGCGTCAGGCCAGCCGCCAGGCTCGCCAGGCGAACCCGGCGCTGTCGTCTCGTACGCGGCCGGAGACACCGAAGCGTCCTCGCACCGCGACGCCGCCGCCTCCCGCTCAGCCAACCCCTCAGCCAACCTCTCAGCCAGCCGGTCCGCCGTCTGCGAACGCGCAGACGGTGCCGCAACAGCAGGCTGCTGCGCAGAAGACGCCACCGGTGGCAGAGAGCTCCGGCAACGTCTGGTCGCTCTACTCGGTCCCGCTCGACGGCGTCTCGGTCGCATCGCTGCTCGCCAGCGTGCTGCTGTGCGGCCCGCTCGGTTTCATCCTCGGCATCATCGGCCTGGCCCGCACCGCCGACGACAAGCGTCGTGGTCGTTGGGCGGCGGTCGCCGGCATCGCCATCAGCAGCCTCACGATGCTGGTCGCCATCGGCTATGTGATGCAGACGATGTCGCCGTCAACACCCTGACAACGTCTCCGCGGCCGAGCGCGGCCGTCCCCAAATCGGGGGATGGCGGGGCGAAGTAAAACCAGCGTCCGCGGCAGCTGACTCACATTGGCCACGGCCCGCGGGCGTTCGACACGGGGGAAGAAGCTCACCGTGCGCCCGCGATGCAGTCGTCAGCAGGGAAGAACCCGCCCATGAAGCAACACATCGTGCGCATCGCCGCGCTCGGACTCTCCACCACTGCCATCGTCGGCGTCGGCAGCGCGCTGTCGGCCGGCCATGCCGCCACCGCGGAGTGCACCGCCGACTCCCCCAAGCTCATCCGGACCATCGACGCCGTGACCCACCTGGAGTCCCGTTACGCCAAGACGGTTCCCGGGGCCCACCACGAGGCAGTCACTCACATCGCGCACCACGAGGCCGAGACTCACGAGGAGGTCGCGCCCGGCGGGTACGCCTACACCCAGCGGACCACCGGCAAGGTCGAGTTCAAGGACTCCAGCAGCTGGAACCCCGGCAAAGGCTGGGATCGTACGCCCGCGCTCGACAAGGTCGTCACCATCGTCGACAAGCCGGCGTGGGACGAGACCGTGGTCGACGTCGCCGCGTACGACGACCCTGACACCGTCATCTACTACACCGGCAAGCCCGCGGGCTCGACCACCCTCGAGGACGCTGCGTGGGTGCGCTACACCCCCACCGGCTGGCCGACGAAGGTCGAGACCCGGACCGTCACCGACGTGCCCACGACGTACGCCTGCGACTTCGTCAAGCCCGTGACGACCTTGCTCAACCCGACGCCGCTGGTGCGACCTGGGTTCGTCTTCGACCTGGAGACCACCGACAACCACCTCGTCACCAAGACCGTCGGCAACATCTACCGTGACGGCACGCTGTTCAAGTCCTTCCAGTCGCCCACGGGTTCCCTTGCCGTGCCCGTGAATCTGCCCGACGGCGCCTACACGCTGCGTTACAACGGACTCGACTCGGTCGGCAACGTGGCCAGCACGGCGACGTACGACTTCGTTGTCGACGGGACCGCCCCGACCGTCACCGACAAGGGCACCGCCGGTGCGGCTGCGCGGTCGAAGTCGTTCAAGCTCTACGACGCCCGACGGATCGACGCGGTCACCATCAACGGCGTCACCAAGGACCTCGCCAACAGCGTCTGGTCGGACGTCAACGACATCAAGCCGGGCCGCTACGGCGCCGTCGAGGGCACGAACACGCTGATCGCCTACGACGAGGCCGGCAACGCCTCCGCCCCGGTCGAGTTCACCCTGGACACCACCGGCCCGGTGATCACCGACAAGGGCGCCGCCGGCAAGGCGGGACAGAGCAAGTCGTTCAAGCTCTTCGACCCGCGCCGTGTCGACAAGGTCACCATCAACGGCGAGACCAAGGACCTGATCAACAACGTGTGGTCAGATGTCAACGACATCAAGCCGGGCCGCTACGGCGCCGTGGAGGGCACGAACACGCTGATCGCCTACGACGAGCTCGGCAACACCACCGAGATCACCTTCGTCCTGGACACCACCGGTCCCCTGGTCACCGAGAAGGACGACTCTTCGGAGACCAGCCGTTCGTTCAAGCTCGACGACGGGCCCCTCGGCTCCATGGTCGCCGGGGTCCGGGTCAACGGCACCGATTTCCCGCTCTCGCACAACCGCTGGTCCGACGCCAATGACCTCTCCCTCGGCAGCCCCTGGGGCGTCCGGGCCGGGGAGAACACCCTTGTCGCGTACGACGTGCTCGGCAACGAGACGACCGTGACCTTCACGATCGCAGCCCCGGAGGCCGCGCCTGCCACCGGCGCGAACCCTCAGCCTGAGGTTGAGCCTGAGTCTGACAACGGTTCTGACAGCCAGACCGAGCCCGTGGTCGCCCCTGCGATCGTCGCTGGCAACAGCGTTGCCACGCCGTCCGATGCCGGCCCGGTGGCAACCACGTCGACGCTCGCCGGCCCGCGGGCATCGGCTGCCACGGTCCTGGCGCCAGAGCTCGTCGCCGAGAGGGCTGCCACGAACCAGTCGCTCACCGGCGAGGGACGTCAGGTGACGACGGCGGAGACCTCGCTGATCGTGGACGCTGGTCAGGTCGAAGCGGTCGACACCGTCCAGGCCGTGGCCGCGGCGCCGGTGGCGGTCGACGACAGCCTCCCCGGTCTCGGGATCGCGATCACCGCTGGAGGCGCGATGGTGGCGTTCGGCGCGGTGCTCGGGATGCGCCGCCGCGGTCGTTCCTGACCGCCGTGCCCGTTGCCGGCCGCGGCTCCTGCGCCCGGCCGGCAACGGCCCGCCCGCTTACTCGCCCAATGGCCATTCGGTGATCACACGGCAGTCATCGTTCGCGTACCACTGCAGGCTGATCCGGTCCGCGCGGCATCGAGCGGGAAGGAGCCGAACCAGGGACGTACGGGTGGACGCCAGGTCCACACCCCCGTCGACGTGGTCGACGGTCAGGTGCGGCACCGGCTCGAAGAGCCCCGCATACGGCGGACACTGCGGGAAGGCCGCGCTCAAGGCTTCGATCAGCTCCGCGAACGGCTGCGCCGGCTCGGGATGCAGGTAGATCGTTCCGCCCGCGAAAAGGCGGACGTCGTCGAGCACGAAGTCGAACCTCGCCGTCGCCGCGGCGATCTTCCTGACCAGCTCCAGATCCGCCGCCGAGGGCGACTCGAGGAACGGCGCGAGCAACGTGATGTGTGCATGCACAAACGCCGGGTCCGACGACACGAACGAGACGTCGTAGTGATGAGTTCGCTCCACGATGTACGTCTCCAGCTCGGGCACAGGCACGACGAGCACCGAGTGTCCTGGCCTCACGACCGACCGCCAGCCCGCGGAGCGTGAGCAGCGCACTCGCGATCGGTCATGGAGCGATTCTGACGGACGTACGCCACCAGCACCCAACCGGATATCGACCTCTCGACGTCAGAAAGTGACCTCTCGGCGTCAGGGGGCGACGGCTCGGCTAGGGTGCCCGGGTGTCTACGCCTGAGATGCCCGCGGACCTGCTCAAGCATGCGCTCGACGCCACCGGGTTCATGCCGCCCGAGGAAGGGCGCGCGCTGTTCGCGTACGCCGTCGAGCGGCTGCCCCATGGGCCGGCGGTAGAGATCGGGACCTACTGCGGGAAGTCGTCGGTCTATCTGGGCGCAGCCGCGAAGCTGACCGGCGGCACCGTGTTCACCGTCGACCACCACCACGGCAGCGAGGAGAACCAGGCAGGGTGGGAGCACCACGACACCGGCCTGGTCGACCCGGCCACTGGGCGGCTGGACACGCTGCCGACCTTCCGGCGCACGATCGAGCAGGCCGGCCTCGAGGACGAGGTGGTCGCGGTGGTCGGAGCTTCGACGACCGTGAGCCGGTGGTGGACGACCCCGGTCTCGTTCCTCTTCATCGATGGCGGCCACGGCGTCGAGCCTGCGCAGCTGGACTACCGCGGCTGGGCACCGAAGGTGATGCCCGGCGGCCTGCTGCTGGTGCACGACGTGTTCCCGGACCCCGCCGACGGCGGCCGGCCGCCGTACGAGGAGATCTACCTCCCCGCGCTCGCCTCGAAGCAGTTCGAGGAGATCGACGCTGTCGGGTCGCTACGCGTGCTGCGACGCCTCTGACGTCTCGCACCCACACTCGAGCGCCAGCTCGTCGAAGGGCGCCGCGAGCGAGGTGCCGCGCATGATCCCGGAGCCTGCGGTGGACCGGCCGTAGCGCTCCCCCAGCGCGTCCGCGGCCAGGATGACGGCGGCAGCGGTGAAGGTCGAGTGCTCCTCGGGCCAGAAGGCGTTGGGGTTCGGGTTGGGGTAGTCCGGCGACTCGTAGACCCAGCCGGTCCAGTAGCCGCCGTCGGCGGCGCGCAGGTGCTGCATCTCCGTCAGCAGACGGAGAGCGCGGCGGTGGTCGCCGATGTTGTCCAGCGCCATCGCCAGCTCGCACGTCTCGGCGCCGGTCACCCACGGGTTGGTGTCGACGCAGAGCGCACCGAGGCCGGGGCGTACGAAATGGTCCCAGCGCGACTCGATCAGGTCGTGTCCGGCGTCGCCGACGACGGCTCCGCCGAGGACCGGGTAGTACCAGTCCATCGAGTGGTGCGACTTGTCCTCGAACGAGTCGCGATGGCGGCGCAGCGCGTGACCGAGCCGGCCGCCGACGATCTCCCACTCCGGCTGCGGGTCGTCCATCAGGTCGGCCAGGGCGACGCCGGCGCGCAGCGACTGGTAGATCGACGACGAGCCGGTGAGCAGGGCGAACGGGTCCCGCGGCGTCCAGGCGATCCCGCCGAAGGGCAGCTGCAGCCCGACGACGAAGTCGAGCCCGGCTCGCACCGAGGGCCACAGCCGTTCCACGAACGCCCGGTCCCGCCGGATCAGCCAGTGGTGCCAGAGCCCGACGGCGAAGTAGGCCGACATGTTCGACTCGCCGACCGTCTCGACTGCCGAGCCGTTGACGATCTTCATCGGCCAGGAGCCGTCGGCGTTCTGCAGAGACGGGATCCAGTCGTACGCAGCCTCGGCCTCCTCCACCAGGCCACCGACCAGCAGGCCCATGGCCGCCTCGACGTGGTTCCAGATGTCGGTGTGCTGGCCGGGCACCCATGGGATCGCGCCCGACGCCTCCTGGGCGCGGGCGATCGACCCGGCCGTGGCGACGATCTGGGCAGGGGTCAGCACCCCGTCGACGTACGGGATCTCGAAGCTCATCCGAGGATCAATCGGTCGAGGTGGGGTCGGAGGCAACGCGGCCCGGCTTGCGGAAGTAGAGGACCATGCTCTTGCCGATCACCGGGTCGAGGAACTTCCCGGCCAGCCTCAGCGGGAGCGGGTTCTTCATGATCTCCCAGACCAGGACCTGGTGATAGGCCTTGACCAGGACGTTCTTGTCGTTCTCGACGCCGACGGCCGACTTCAGCCACCAGTAGGGCGCGTGCAGACCGTGGGCGTAGGACTTGCCCTCGAAGATCATCGCCTCGCCGGGGGTGCCGTCGTTGGGGCGGCCGGCCTTGGTGACCTTGTCGATCAGCTCGTGGTCGGTGTAGATGCGGATGTGGCCCCCGGTGGTGTTGTGGTAGTCCTCGGAGAGCTTCCAGTTGACGACCTCGGGCAGCCAGCGCGGCACCGAGATGGCAAGGGTGCCGCCGGGACGCAGCACCCGGACGAGCTCCTTGATCGCATCCACGTCGTGGTGGATGTGCTCGAGCACCTCGGCGGCCACGATCCGGTCGAACTCGCCGTCGGCGAAGGGCAGCGACAAGGCGTCGCCCTCCTTGACCTCCGCGTTCGCGCCCTCGGGGACCTCCTCGCGCATCGCGAAGAACCAGTCGCTGACCTTGGCCAGCTCCTCGGCATCCTGGTCGAACGCGATCACGTCGGCGCCGCGGCGGTACATCTCGAAGGCGTGCCGGCCACCGCCGGCACCCATGTCGAGCACGCGCTCCCCTGCCTTCAGGCCAAGGCGGTCGAAATCAACGGTGAGCACGGCTCACTTCCTCTCGTCTGTGGTGAACTCGTCGATGGACTGCTGATACAGGGCGGTCATCCGCTCGGCGACGGCGTGCCAGGAGAAGTGCTCCTCGACACGCGCGCGCCCGGCGGCCGAGTAGCGAGCGCGTCGCTCGGGGTCGTCGAGCAGAGCCGCGATGGCCTGCTCGAGCTCCTCGGTGTCGCCGGGGGTGACCTGGGCGGCGCACAGGTCGTCGGGGCCGACGACCTCGGGGATCGCGCCGGCGCGGGAGACGACGAGCGGGGTGCCGCACGCCATCAGCTCGGCGGTGGGCAGTGAGAATCCCTCGTAGAGCGAGGGCACGCACGCGATCTCCGCGGAGCCCATCAGCTCGACGAGCTCGGCATCGGAGATGCCGTTGACGAAACGTACGTGGTCCTCGATCGCGAGCTTCTCGATGAGCTGCTCGGTGGGACCGCCCTTCTTGGGCTTGGAGACCAGGACCAGCTCCAGATCACGTTCGGTACGCAGCTTGGCGAAGGCCTCGAGCAGGAAGGCGATGCCCTTCAGCGGAGCGTCGGCGCTGGCCATGGCCAGGATCCGGCCGCGGACGCGCGGCGCGGTCGGCGGGACGAACTCTTCCGGAACGCCCAGGTGCACGGTCTGCACCCGGTCCGAGGGGACACCGAAGTCGGTGAGGATGTCGCGCTTGGAGTTGTCCGAGGGCGTGATCACGTGCCGCAGCTGCGCGGCGACCTTCGCCTGCATCTTCACGAACGAGTACCAGCGCCAGACGCCGAACTTCTTCCGCCAGCCCTGAGCGCTCTTCATCTCGATGCGCTGGTCGAAGGAGATCGGGTGGTGGATCGTGGTCACCAGCGGCAGCCCGAGCTCGGGCTCGATCCGCAGCAGCGGCGTGGCCAGCGTCTGGTTGTCGTGGACGATGTCGAAATCGCCGCGGCGCTCGGCGAGCAGCCGCATCACGCGCTTGGCGTAGGTGAGTGGCTCCGGGAACGCGCCGGTGCGCATGCGCGCCCATTCCTCGACGTCGATCAGATCACGGATCTCGGAGAGCTTCGGGTTGCCGAACGGGTTCGGCTCCTCGTAGAGGCCCAGGCTGGGCACCTTGGTGAGGGTGACCCCCTCCCCCTCGAGGTCGAGATCGGGATACGGCTGCCCCGAGAACACCTCCACGGTGTGCCCGAGCTTGGCCAGCTCCCTGCTCAGATGGCGGATATAGACGCCTTGACCGCCGACGTGCGGCTTGCTGCGATACGACAGCAGAGCGATCCGCATCCGCCACCTCCCTCGAAACTAGGCAGAGCAAAACTAGAACGTGTTCTATACTAGCAGGTAGCCTGCGCCAGTCACTCTAATGCAGCCGCTTCAGCACACCGTGTCCGGCTTGGCGTCGAGATGATCGATGCGCGGGCTGACCTGCTACGCGACGCCCGACATCCACGCTGGCGGCGTTGCCGCCCTTCAAAAGACGCCCAGTCTTCCCTCAGGGCGGCGCCTTGCCAGCGCGGCGCCGAGCGCCGCTCGCGACGGCCACCCCGCGCATCGATCATCTAGGCTGGTGGTGTGGAGGGTTTCTGGACGCGGTTCCGTCTCGACCCGAGACTGGCCGACAACGCACGTATGCGCGCCTCTGATGCCGATCGCGAGGTTGTCCGCACCGTTCTCACCGACGCCTTCGCCGACGGCCGGCTGACCCGGGAGGAGCACGAGGAGAGGGTCGACAGCCTGCTCGAGGCCCGTACGCTCGGCGAGCTTCCCGGGCTCGTGGACGACCTCGTCGTGGTGGACCCCGCCGCCGAGGAGACGAACCTGCCCGCGACGCCCAGCTTCCGAGAGCAGGGTGCGGCTGCCTACCGCAAGGAGCTGCAGGAAGCGGTCGCCACCTTCTTGATGGTCAGCCTGATCACCTGGGGCATCTGGCTGTTCACCTCAGCGCCCGACGGCCATCCGTGGCCGATCTACCCGATGCTCTTCCTGGTCGTGAACCTGGTCGGCACCGGCGTACGTCGCGAGGCGATCGTCCAGCGTGAGGTGCACCGCCTCGAGAAGAAGGCCGCCAAGAAGGCGGCGAAGAAGGCGGCCAAGGCCGAGATCGAGGCCTCTTCCGAGCACTCTGCCCCGATCCTCGAGCAGCCGCTCGACCGGCCCGAGAAGTCCGAGAAGGACCGGCCCGCCGACCCCTCCTAGGCGACCGGCTGCGGATCGCTCACCGTGACCTGCCGATCCGATCCTGCTGCGAAGCCGGCCGGCCGCAAGCGCCGGCGCAGTTGCGCGGTGACGTACGCAGCCACGGCGAACATCACCAGGTCGGCGGCGATCAGGGCGACGAGCCAGGACGCGTCCGCGGGTCCGTCGATGCGTTGCTGGATGTGGAGGTGGGCGAACATGGCCGAGACGATGAACCCGACACTGGCGTAGAGAGTGATCCGTCGGTCGACACCCTCGTCATCCAGCACAGCCTCGTCGGCACCGGTCACCCACCGGCGGCCCAGACGCAGGATGGCGAGCGAGGTCGACGCCGCGATCACCGGTAGGAACGGCACCGCGTAACGAGCATGGATCCAGCCGCCGCCGGCGTGGAACGAGGCCACGTTGACGATGATGATCACGCAGTAGATCCCCATCAGCACCCGCACAGCGAGCTGCAGCCGGCGTTGCAGGAGTGTCGGCTCCGGGCCGGGGATCAGCACGCGGCGCATCACCCCGCTCGGCCGTGGCCGCACCGTGGCGTTGACATCGAGCACCAGGCCGGTGACGGTGACGACCAGGGTCGCCACGGCCGCCAGGATCCAGATCTTCGGGATCACGTCGTCGGCCCACAGCGAGCCGTACAGGTGCAGGTAGAGCTGCGGGTTGACCAGCTGGAAGAGCGTGTCACCGTGGGTCTGACGCGAAAACTTCTCGAAGAGGGCCGCGGAGGCGGTCGGATCGCCGTAGAGCACGATGCTGCGTACGTAGAACCAGCCGATCACGACCACCGGCGCCACCCCGATCCGGACGGCGAGAAGGACACCCCGGCGAAACGTACGCAGCGTCGGATCCCGCAACCACAGCGCAGCCAGCACGCAGCCACCGAGCACCAGCACCGCGACCAGGCCAGTCGAGCGGAAGGAGGCGGCCGCGACGCCGGCGACCGTCGCCCAGATCAGCTGGTCCCGGGTGACGCCCTCGCGGATCATCCGGAAGCCGAGCAGCAGGGTCAGCGAGGCGGCGACCGTGCCCCAGCCGTCGTTGTAGATCGCGCCGCCGTCGTAGGTCACCGCGCCGCAGCCGAGCACCATCGCCGCGGCCAGCACCGGGACCACCCGGCGTCTGGGCACGAGCTCACGCGCCAGCAGCCCGACCAGGATGATGCTCAGCGCGTAGCCGAGCGCGTTGAGCAGCCGCATCCCGAGGAGCGTCACCCCGACATCGCCGACGGCATCACCCAGCCAGACCAGCGGCAGGCTCATCAGGTAGAACAGCGGCGGGTGGTTGGCCACCCAGATGTCGCGACGTGGCTCGTCGAGCCCGAAGAGCGCCTCGGCGAACTGGGGGTAGCGCACCGGGTCGGCGGGAGTGTTGGTGTCGATGGTGGGGAGGACGCCCTGGGACAGGACGATCGCGTACGCCGCGTGCTGTTTCTCGTCGGCCTTGAGCAGCGGCGGCATCCCGATCGCGTACTGCGCGCTCATCGCGAAACCGAGCACCCCCAGCAGGAGCAGGCAGACGGTCACCTGGGACAGCGAGCGCGAGGGCGTGGGCACCTCGGCAAGCTAGTGGCCGCGGGTGCCGAGCGGCCGTCGAGGCGGTTTGCCGTCAGATGACGAGTCGGCGAAAACTCACTGTCCTCATGCCGAAGCTCCCTCAGTCGGCGACCATCGAGGAGCCCGAGGCCACCTGTTCCCGGGTCGTACGCCGCCGCACGTCGCGCCGGTGGCGCCAGATCTGCACGACGCCGAGGCCCCAGAACAGGTACTGCACCGACATCGCCCAGTGGAACGCCTCCGGCGTGTAGGAGGTCGAGGCTCCGGGGGTACGCCAGTCGAGGATCCAGCCGACGAGCACGATGGCGAGCAGCGCGGCGACGAAACCACCCTGGTTGATGATGCCGCTGGCACTCGCCATCCGCGCGGGCGGGTTGCTGGTTCGACCGACGTCGAAGCCGATCATCGAAGCCGGCCCGCCGGCGCCGACAACGCACATCAAGAGCAGCAGGACCGGCAGCGGCGCCTCCCCGGGCCACGCGAGCACGAGCGCCCAGACCGACGCCATCGCGGCGATCATCGTGAGCGCCACCGTCGAGCGGTGCCAGGGGTGGCGCCCGGCGAGAACGCCTATCACCGGGCCGGCGGCGAGTGCCGCCACGACGGCGACCGAGAGCAGCGAACCGGCGAGCGTGTCGGAGAGCCCCTCCGAGGCGACCAGGAACGGGAAGCCCCACAGCAGGCCCATCAGGTGAGAGCTGAACGGGGTGGAGAAGTGGATCCAGAAGCCGAGGCGTGTTCCCGGCTGGTACCAGGACGCCCTGAGGCTTCGGACGAGCTCGCGCGGGGTGAGCGACGTGCCGCGACGGTGCCGGTCGCCGGGGCCGTCGTGGACGAAGACGAGCAGCAGCACGAGCAGCACCGGGCCGATCAGCGCAGCGGTCAGGTAGGCCCAGGTCCATCCCAGCTGTCCCAGTGCCCAGGTCATCGGGACGGCAGCGGCGATCGCACCGAGCTGTCCGACCGTGCCGGTCAGCTGGCTGACCAGCGGCACCCGCCGAAGCGGGAACCACGACGGCACCAGACGCAGCACGCAGATGAACGTCATCGCGTCGCCCATCCCCACGAACGTCCGCGCCAGCAGCGCGAGCGGGTAGGAGTCGGCGAAGGCGAACCCGGCCTGGGCGATCGCCAGGATCAGTGCACCGGCGGTCAGGATCGTGCGAGAGCCGTACCGGTCCACCAGCAGCCCGACCGGCACCTGCATCGCCGCGTAGACGAGCAGCTGCAGCATGACGAACGTCGCCAGCTGGCTGGCGCTGATCCCGAAACGTTCCGTGGCCACCAGACCGGCGACCGCGAGGCTGCTGCGATGGAAGACCGCCAAGCCGTAGACCGCCAGGGCGATGCCCCAGACGACCCAGGCTCGTGTGGAGGGCTCGGGATCGTGCGGATTCACATAGAGAGGCTACTTTGCCCGGCGGCCCGACGAGGCGCCGGAACCCTCATGTGGACGCGCGATATCGGTCACAGGATCGGTCTCGGTCATGGGTTCGAGGAGCGTGGGAACCGTATCGAACGTTCCCGGGCGCATCCGACGGCGCAGCTCGGTGGCGACGTAGGCAGCGACCGCGAACATCACCAGGTCGGCAGCGACGAGGGCGACCAGGGCGAAGGTGCTGCTGACCGGCCCGTCGACGTACTGCTCGGTGTCGAGGTGGCACACCAGCCCGACGACCATGAACGCGAGCGAGACGGCCAGCCCGATCCTCAGATCGCGGGCCTCGTCGAACCCGGTCCCACTCGTCGCCGAGATCGGCGGGACGGGCCGGAACGGAAAGGCGCGGCCCAGACGCAGCGCCGCGATCCCCGCCCCAGCTGCGAGGAACGGCAGGAACGGCACTGCGTAACGCGCATGGATCCAGCCGCCGCCGGCGATGAATCCGGCGACGTTGACCAGGATCAGCAGGCAGTAGCCGCCCAGGAGGGCCCAGATCGCCAGGTCCTGTCGATGCTGCATCCGGCTCTGCGGGGCAAGGCGGATGCGCTGCAGGACTCCGGTCCGGCGCGGGTTGGCCTTCGCCACAGCATCGACGACGAGACCGACCAGGGTGAGGGTGAGCACGATGGCGGCCGCCTGGCTCCAGTGGTTGGCGATGTTTCCGTCGGTCCACAGGCTGCCGAGGAGGTGCCCGTAGAACTCTGGATTGACCAACTGGAACAGGGTCGTGCCGTTGGGCTCGCGGCCGAACTTCTCGAAGAGCGAGCTCGACGCGGTCGGGTCCCCGTAGAGCTGGACGTTGCGTACGTAGAACCACCCGAACACGACCACCGGCGCCAGGCCGATGGCTGCCACGATCCCGGCGGCGCGCCAGAACGTACCGCGCAGGAACGTACGCAGCGAGGACTCCCGCAGCCACATCGCCACCAGCACGCAGGCACCGAGAAACAGGACCGCGACCAGGCCGGTCGACCGGAACCCGGCTGCGGCCACCCCGACCGCGGCCGCGGCGATCAGACGCTCACGTGTCACTCCCTGGCGGATCATCCGGAACCCGAGAAAGAGCGTCAAGAAGGCGGCCGCCGAGGACCAGCCGTCGTTGTAGATGCCGCCGCCCACGAACGTCATCGCGCCGCAGCCGAGACACATCGCCGAGGCGATCACCGGGACCGCGGGATGCCGGGGCACCAGCTCCCGCGCCAGCAGGCCGACCATGATCGTGGTCAGGGCGAAGCCGAGGGCGTTGAGCAGCCGCATCCCGAGCAGGGTGAGGCCGGGCGACCCGACCGCATCACCGAGCCACACCAGCGGCTGGCTCAGCACGTAGAACAGTGGCGGGTGGTTGGCCACCCAGATGTCGCGGTGGGCCTCGTCGGCCCCGAAGAGGCTCTCGGCCAGCTGCGGATAGCGCACCGGGTCGTCGGGGATGTCGGTATCGATCGTCGGCAGCGTCCCCTGGGACATGGCTATGGCATATGCCGCATGGGCCCGCTCATCGGCCTTGAACAGGGCTGGCATCGCGATCGCCACCTGGGCGCTCATCGCGAACCCGAGCACACCCAGCAGCAGGACGCAGATCGTGGATTGGGACACCGAGGCCCGACGAACAGACACATCTATGACGTTAACGCGCGAAATCTACGGGACAGACGAGTCACGGCTCACGGGCAGTGAACAGAACGCGACGGACCGGTGTCCTGGTGTCGACGCCGAACTCGGTCGCATCGGGCCAGGTCGGCGCGATAACGTCCGACGGTGTCATGACTACTTCACTCCCGCGGCCCGGTCCGCACCACATCGCGATGGTCGCCTCCCCCGCGATCAGCCACATTCTGCCGAGCGTCGAGCTGATCAAGGAGCTGGTGGCGCGCGGGCACCGGGTCACCTACGCCACGCACGAGTCGATGGCCGACACGATCAAGCCGACCGGGGCCGAGCTGGTCCCGGTGCCGACGGTGCTGCCCGTCGAGGACCGGCAATGGCCGGATGACCCCGTCGCCGGGATGCGCATCTTCCTCGACGACGCGATCCAGGTGCTTCCCCATCTGCACGCGTTCTACGACGCCGAGCCGGCCGACCTCTATCTCTACGACATCGGTGGCTACGCCGTCCGGGCACTGGCCGAGAAGCAGCAGCGTCCGTTCGTCCAGCTCTCCCCGACGTTCGTCGCCTGGGACGGGTATGCCGAGAAGGTCGGCGCGCAGGTGGAGCAGCTGCCGGGCTACGACGGCTACCTGAGCACGTTCACGACCTGGCTGGAGGAGGCCGGGGCCACCACGCGTGAGCCCGGAGCGTTCGCCGGAGCACCCGAGCGTGCGCTCGCGCTCATCCCGCGGGCGATGCAGCCCAACGCGGACCTGGTCGACGAGGATGTCGTGACCTTCGTCGGACCCTGCTTCGCGCTCGACTCCGACGAGACCTGGACCCGGCCGGCTGATGCTGAGCACGTCCTGCTGGTCTCCCTCGGCTCGGCCTACACCGGCGAGGCGGACTTCTTCCGGTCGTGCATCGAGGCGTACGCAACCCTTCCCGGCTGGCACGTCATCATGTCGATCGGGACCCAGCTCGACCCGGCCGACCTCGGCGATCTGCCTGACAACGTGGAAGTACACCGGTGGCTCCCGCAACGAGCCGTCCTGGCGAAGGCTGATGCCTTCGTCACCCACGCCGGCATGGGCGGCAGCAGCGAAGGCCTGTTGGCCGGTGTGTCGATGATCGCGGTGCCGCAGGCGGTCGACCAGTTCATGAACGCGGACCGGCTGGTCGAGCTCGGTGTCGCCCGGCGGATCGACGCCGCGGACGTCACCGCCGATGCGCTGCGTACTGCCTTGCTCGAGCTGCTGGACGACCCTGAGCGGGCCGCGCGGTCGGCTCAGCTGCGGGCTGATGCGATTGCCGAGGGTGGCACCCGGCGGGCTGCTGATCTGATCGAGGGCATGCTCGCTGATTGATCCAGCCCGCTGGTCGAGCGGCGAGCCCAGCGAGCGTTGTATCGAGCTTGTCGAGATGACCAACACGCTTCCCATCGGCGCTCGACAGGGATCGTGTTGGTCTCGACACGCCTCCGCCGCCCTCGCTTCGCTCGGGTGCTCCCTCGCTCGGCACGCCCGGACGAGCAAGCTCGCCGGGCGGCCTCGCTCGGTCGCATAGCGGCTCCGGCGGCTCGACCAGCGGTGTTACTTGGTGGCTTCCATCATCTGGCGAAGTTCCTTCTTGAGGTCGGAGATCTCGTCGCGCAACCGGGCGGCGACCTCGAACTGGAGCTCGGCGGCGGCGCCCTTCATCTGCTCGGTGAGGTCGCCGATGAGCTGGGCCAGGTCGGAGGAGGGGAGGCCGACGAGGCCACGTTCACGGGCCTCGCGGGCGGCGTCGCCGAGCATCGGGGTCGGGGACTTGGCGGCGGTCTTGCCCGCACGGCCCTTGGCCTCGGTGCCGGCCCAGGTGTTGAGCAGCTCCTGGGTGGACTCGTCCTCGCGGGCGAGCATCTCGGTGATGTCGGCGATCTTCTTGCGCAGCGGCTGCGGGTCGACCCCGTTGGCCTCGTTGTAGGCCACCTGGATCGCGCGGCGGCGGTTCGTCTCCTCGATCGCCGACTCCATGGAGGGGGTGATCTTGTCGGCGTACATGTGCACCTGACCGGAGACGTTTCTGGCCGCACGGCCGATGGTCTGGATCAGCGACTTGTCCGAGCGCAGGAAGCCTTCCTTGTCGGCGTCCAGGATCGAGACCAGCGACACCTCGGGAAGGTCGAGACCCTCACGGAGCAGGTTGATGCCGACGAGCACGTCGTACTCCCCCAGCCGTAGGTCGCGGAGCAGCTCGATCCGCTTGAGGGTGTCGACCTCGGAGTGGAGATACCGCGTCCGGATCCCGGCGTCGAGCAGGTAGTCGGTGAGGTCCTCGGACATCTTCTTGGTCAGCGTCGTGACCAGGACGCGCTCGTTCTTGGCGACCCGGTCGTTGATCTCCCCGATCAGGTCGTCGATCTGGCCCTTGGTCGGCTTGATGACCACCTCGGGGTCGATCAGTCCGGTCGGACGGATGATCTGCTCGACCGTGTCGCCCCCGACCTTGTCGAGCTCGTAGTTGCCCGGAGTCGCGGAGAGGTAGATCGTCTGGCCGATCCGCTCCAGGAACTCCTCCCACTTCAGCGGCCTGTTGTCCTGCGCGCTCGGCAGCCGAAAGCCGTGCTCGACCAGGTTGCGCTTGCGGGACATGTCCCCCTCGTACATCCCACCGACCTGCGGGACCGCGACGTGCGACTCATCGACGACGAGGACGAAGTCCTCCGGGAAGTAGTCGAGCAGACAGTTGGGCGCCGAGCCGCGCTCACGGCCGTCGATGTGCATCGAGTAGTTCTCGATCCCGGAGCAGGACCCGACCTGGCGCATCATCTCGATGTCGTAGGTCGTACGCATCCGCAGCCGCTGCGCCTCGAGCATCTTGCCCTGCTTCTCGAACGTGCTCAGCTGCTGGTCGAGCTCGGCCTCGATGCCGTTGATCGCGCGCTCCATGCGCTCGGGGCCGGCGACGTAGTGGGTCGCCGGGAAGACGTAGAGCTCCTGATCCTCGGTGAGCACCTCCCCGGTGACGGCGTGCAACGTCATCAGCCGCTCGATCTCGTCACCGAAGAACTCGATCCGGACCGCGTGCTCCTCGTAGACCGGGAAGATCTCCAGGGTGTCGCCGCGCACCCGGAACGTGCCACGGGTGAAGCTCAGATCGTTGCGGGTGTACTGGATCTCCACCAGCCGCCGCAGGATCGAGTCGCGGTCGTGCTCCTCCCCCACGCGCAGCCGGATCATCCGGTCGACGTACTCCTGCGGGGTGCCGAGGCCGTAGATGCAGGAGACGGTCGAGACCACGATGACATCGCGCCTGGTCAGCAGCGAGTTCGTGGCCGAGTGACGCAGCCGCTCGACCTCCTCGTTGATCGAGGAGTCCTTCTCGATGTAGGTGTCTGTCTGGGGGACGTACGCCTCGGGCTGGTAGTAGTCGTAGTAGGAGACGAAGTATTCGATCGCGTTGTCCGGGAAGAGCTGGCGCAGCTCGTTGGCGAACTGGGCGGCCAAGGTCTTGTTGGGCTGCAGCACCAGCATCGGGCGCTGCAGCTGCTCGGCGGTCCAGGCCACCGTCGCCGTCTTGCCGGTGCCGGTCGCGCCGAGCAGGACGACGTCCTTGACGCCGTCCTGGATCCGCTTGGTGATCTCCGCGATCGCGGCGGGCTGGTCCCCCGAGGGCTGGTAGTCGGAGACCACCTTCAGCGGGGCGACACGACGCTCGAGATCGGTGACTGGACGCATGACAACCAGGCTACGCGGGACCACCGACATTTCGAGCGCAGCGGTTTGCTACTCGAACGCAGCGCGTACCTGATCGCTGTCGAGCCCGTAGTCACCCAGGAGATAATCGTGCTTGGGGCGGGCTTTCCCCGAGCGTGACTCGGCGTCGATCCGGGCGACCTCGGCGCGAGCGGCGTCGCTCCAAGGGATGTCGAAGTGGGCGTAGATGCTCTCGACGGTGCCGACCGGGTCCTTGACGAACGAGCGGTAGTCGACGTCGAAGAACTGCGCCTGGTCATACCGCCCGCGGGCCTCGCGGAAGGAGCGCCACGACCGGGACAGCATCTCCAGCTGGGTCGCCCCAATGGTCTTCCCTACGAACGTGGTCGACATCCCCGCGGTCGCCTCGGCGGAGAGCGAGCAGCCCGAGGCGACCGAGACGACCGGGTCGCGGTGGGTGACCACCACGAGCGCGTCCGGGTAGACCTCCATCAGCGCGTCGAGGGCGACCAGGTGGGACGGGTTCTTGAGCACCCAGCGCTTGTCGGCGTCATTGAGGCCGATGAGCTGCAGCGTACGGCGATGGACCTCGTACGCATCGCGCCAGTCCTGCTTCGCCAGCCAGGCCGAGTAGCGCGGGACGTGGGCCAGCGACTCGAAGGAGATCGACTTGCCGCTCTGCCGCAGCACTCGCCAGCACTCCTCGACGCTGGTGGCGTCCATGTAGTGGATCCCCATGAACTCGGGGTTGGCGACATGGTGCTGCCGGTAGGCGCCCTGGATCGCGTTGAAGACCGGATCCTGCTCCCAGGTCTCGCGCGGGGGACGAGGCTGGGGGAACTCCGTGAGCCAGGTCTCGAGTCCCTGATGTGCGGGGTCCGCGGCCAGGAGCCGGTGCAGCGCGGTCGTGCCGGTGCGGACGAGCCCGGTGACGAAGATCGGGCGCTCGATGCGTACGTCCTGGTGCTGGGGGAACTCCGCGAGCCGGGCCTGCGTCATCAGCCGGCCGACGAGGGCGGACTTCACCTGGGAGCGGTGGAAGTAGTTGCCGACCGGGGTCAGCCCGGCCTCGGGCGAGGCCAGGTCCTCGACCAGGAGCCGTAGTCCCTCCTCGTGCTCGGTCCCGCCGAAGGCTGTCAGCCCGGTGGTGCGGGCGGCCGCGGCGCAGATGTCCTCGTACGTCCCGACATCCGCGCGCTCGCGGGGCGCGGTCTCAGTGGCCATGGAACTCTCCGCAGTCCACGTTGAGCATGGTCCCCGTGACGGCGGAGGCGAGGTCGCTGCCCAGGAACAGCGCCGCCCGGGCGACCTCCTCGGGGGTCGCGAGCCGCTTCAGGTCGGTGGGCGCCGCCTTCTCGCGATAGACGTCCTCGTGGGTGCGACCGGACTCCGACGCCAACCAGTCGAAATAGCCCTTGTTGACGTCCTCGTAGATGTAGGACGGCGCGACGGAGTTGACCCGGATGCCGCGCGGGCCGAGCTCGGTGGCCAGGGACGAGGCGAGGTGCGCGAGCGCGCCCTTGGAGAGCTTGTAGCCCGCGAACTCGGGCTGGCTCTGGTAGAGCACCGCGGAGTTGATCATCACGATCGAGCCGCCGGGCTTGTCCGGGGTGGCCGCGAGCGCGTCGGCGAAGAGCGCCGAGAGCCGCAGCGGGGCGTACACGTTGGACTCCTGGGCCAGCCGGAGCGCGTCGAGCGGGATCTGGGTGAGCGGGTCCATCGGCGGGATGCCGAAGGCGTTGTTGAGGAGCACGTCGACGCGCCCGAACTCCTCCAGCGCGGCATCGACCAGGTGCCGGCGCGCGTCCTCGTCGGTGATGTCTGTCGGCACCACGAGCGCACGCCGCCCGTGCTCCTCGATGACGCCGGCCATCTTCTGCAGCCGCTTCTCGGTGCGGCTGGCGAGCACCAGGTCGGCACCCATCAGCGCCGCCTGCTCGCCCAGCGAGCGGCCGAGGCCGGGGCCGACCCCCGAGAGTACGACGACCTTGCCATCCAGGAGTCCAGTCATGGCGCCAAGACTAGAACGTGTTTCACTTTGACGGAAGGGGTCAGGTCGGGAAGATGAACCTGGCGACCTCGTCGACCCATTCGGCGTACGCACCGACCTCCTTCGGCACCTGCTGCGCGCGAACCAGGTCGCCATGAGCGCGGATCACCCGGGACCAGTCGGCGCACGAGCCGCACGTCGCTCGGCCGCAGCCCGCGGTGTGCTCGCGCGCGACCTCCTCGAGCAGATCACGGAACGTCGCGCCATCCTCGCCCGCCGCCAGCGCCTCGACCACGGCTCCGAGCACATCGACCGCTTGCGCCGGGGCGCCGACCAGGATGGCCATCAGGATCGCGAGAGCGCGCTGTCCGGACGGCTCAGCGCTCACCGTCGCAACCGGCGCCGTACGCGCCAGGCGGTAGACCGCGAGCAGCTTCCTGGCGCCGCCGGGGGTCGCACAGAATCTGGCCAGCTCGCTGATGAACAGCGCCTCGCCGGGGGTCATCTCGAGGCTCTCGGCAGCTCCGCGGCGACCGCTCTGGTCGCCCGTTCCGGCGGCCAGTGCCGACGGCCACGACGGCACCGCCTGCCGCATCAGCGAACGCATGAACCGCACCGCCGGGTCACCGGCGAAGGCCCGCAGCGCGAACGGCACGTCGAAGACCCTGGAGAGGTACGCCGCAGGCTCGGCGACCCGGCCCTCGATCGCCCGCCGCAGCACCCGCGCGTCCACCGCCGCGATCACCGCGACATCGTCCTGGTCGCTCAGCTCGTCGATCGCCCGCAGCACCCCGGCCACGGTCACCGGGTCGCACCTGTCCAGATCGTCGACGTAGACGATCGTCCGGGTCGGCAACTGCCCGGTGCGTACGCCGACGGGCGGAGCCGGTGGCGGCCCGGGCGGAGCGGCCCGCAGCGCTGCCTCGTACGCCGCCACCTCCCGGTCCATCGCCGCGAGCGCCATGGTGGTGCTCATCGGCTGAGCGCGCCGCTTGCCGCGCGGGCCGTCGTCCTCGGCGTGCCCGGCCAGCGCCGCCCGCAGCTCGGCCGCCCGCCGCTGCGCAGCCTGATGTCTCGCCACCAGCGGCGGCGGCGTGCTGGTGCCTCGCACATCCCCGAGGACCGCCCTCGCCACATCTCCCTCGGCGTACCGGCGAGCATCGACGCGTACGTGCTTGGCGCGCCCGGACCAGGTCTCGTCGTGCTCCGCGAGCCACTCGATCCGCTCCTGGACCTTCCGCAGGAAGGTCGACCGGCCGCTCCCCGGCAGCCCTTGCACGGCCACCGAGATCGGGAGCTGGGTGTGTCCGGAGGCCAGCAGACGGGCAACCCTGTCGACGTCTGTCCGGTGGCCGAGGACGTCGTCGTCGGCCGATTCTCGTGCGTTCGATTCTCGTGCGGTCGCGGGAGCAGGCATCGGCGCGATGACGGGCTCGATGAAGGGCTCGATCACGGGCTCGATCACGGGCTCCGGCTCGGCCTCGACCATGGGGCCGAGGACGATCGGCACCTCGGTGGTGTCACCTGCCTCCGCCCCATCCTCCGACGTGACCAGGACCGGGTCCGGCGCGACTGCCACCTTCGGCGTCCGAGCCCCGGGCTCGGGCATGTCGGCGACCTTGGTGACCGGGAGCCCGAGCTCCTCCTCGACCCCCTGGAGCGCCTTGGCGAAGTCGGCGGCGCTCCAGTGCCGCCCGGCTCGGCGCTTGGACATCGCCTTGCGCAGCGCCTCCTCGAACGAAACCGGCACATCGGCGCGGTCGATGGCCGGCGGGTCGTACTCTCGGATCCGTTGCAGCAGCGCCCCAGGGGCGCCGGGCGCCCCCTCGAACGGCGTACGCCCCGCCAGCAGCGTGTAGCAGGTCGCGGCCAGGCTCCAGATGTCCGCCCAGGCACTCGGCTCGGGCGGTTCGGCAAGCATCTCCGGCGCCATCCACGGCAGCGAGGTCGACCCGCTGCCACCGGGACGCCCGGCGGAGGAGAGCTTCCCGAAGCCGACCAGCTGCGGCTCGCCATCGCCGGTCAGCAGGATGTTCACCGGCTTCACGTCACCGTGGAGGATCCCGTGCCGAGCCGCGACATCGAGCGCACCCGCGATCTTGATCGTGATGCTCAGCGCCTCTGCGACCTCGAGCCGCCCGCTCCTTCGGCGGGCCTCGAGGTCACCGCCGGAAAGGTGGTCCATCACCAGGAAGCTGCGGTCGTCATCGGTGACGCCGACGGCGTGCAGCGGCAGGACATGGGGATGGCCGGCGAGCTCGGCGACCTCCTTGGTCTCTGCCGCGAGCGCGTCGTCGGTCTCGGCACCGAGTCGGTCGTTCCAGACCTTCACCGCGACCTTGATCTGCTCCTGCTGCCACTCATAGAGGAAGACGACGGAGGATCCGCCCGCGCCGATCCGCCGGCGATACCGGAATCCCGGGATGTCCGGTGGCTCGTGGTGGGGGCTGGCCATGGGCGGCAAGCATAGGGGTCGATACGCGAGCGCGTGTCGACCCGTCCTAGCTGAGCATCCTGCGCGCGACTGCCCGTTGACGTGCAGCGATCCTGTCGGCATACCCCGCAGGGGTCAACGGCTCGCCGTGCGGGAGCAGGCTGCGTACCTCGGTGGTGCTCACCTTGTGGACGGTCGGCCCGTCGGCGGCGGTGAGATCACGTTCGAGCCGCTGCCAGCGCAGCATCAGCGAGCCGGTCCGGTGGCCGGTGGTCTCGAGCCAGTTCGCGATCGGCTGCCCGTCCAGGGGCGGGTGCTCCGAGATCACGAACCGCATCACCCCGTCGGGATCGGTGACCGCCTGAGCCTTGGTGAGGCTGGTCTGGTGGGTCTCGTAGTCGGTCGAGGCGTACCAGTCCGAGCCGACCTGGATGCCCTGGTAGGCGCACTCGTCACAGCGCGGCACCTCGATCACCAGCGCCTCGTCCTCGGCCAGCTCGTAGTGACCGATCGAGGAGAACTGCGACTCCAGCCCTCCCGGCGTGCGGGCCGGCACGGTGAGCGTGTTGACGGGCTCCTTGTACTGGAAGAACTGGGGGAAGGCGAACCAGGTCTGGATCGAGCCGGTCAGCGACCGGGCGGCGACCTCGTATTTCTTCCGGAGCAGGTCCTGGGTGAGCGGGCGGCGTGGCTTGCCGAGGGTGTCGGAGCGCTCGATCGTGATCGTGCCGCGGTTCTCGGTGTCCCAGTCGTTGAAGACCTCGCGCACGATCAGCGTCTTCGCACCCGGCTCGGCCGTGTAGGTGAACTCGAAGGATCCGTCGTAGTCCAGCTGGAGCTTGCGGTCGTCGAAGGCCATCAGGCTGGTCGCGGCGGAGTCCGCGGTGTAGGCGCCGCCCATCACCTGGAAGGAGAGGTCGGCGCTGGTCCCGCGACGGCCACGGACGACGTACTCGACGCCCTCTCGCAGGTAGGCGTTGAAGTAGATCGCGTCCGGGTTGTCCAGGCCCTGCTTGGAGAACTGGTGGGTCGGGTTCACGAAGAGCGGCTGCTCGAGGTCGTAGTCGAACGCCGTCTGCATCGCCATCCGGATCCGGCCGGAGAGATACTCATAACCCTCGAGCCGGTCGGCCTCGGTCCGGATGAACGGCGCGTTCGCGATCAGCTCCTCTGCCTCCGCGATCGCCCGTTGCAGCGGTTCGGTCAGGCCGTACGCCGCGCTCTGCTCGGTCACTGCGCAGCCTTCGCGATGATGTTCTCGCCATACCACTCGAGGTGCTTGATCTTCTTCTCCAGCGGCTCGGGGTCCGGGCCCTTCACATAGGGGTCACGGAACCCGACGATGCAGTCGGTCACGCCCTTGTCCTCGAGCCGCTTGATCCCGTCGAGGTCGTACGCGTCGTAGCTGATCACGTGCACCTCGAAGTCGTCTCGCGTGTCCCCCTCCTCGCGCCGGATCTCGGCGAGGCGCACCAGGAGGCGGTCGAGCTCCTCGCCGTCACCGCCGGCGTGCATCCAGCCGTCGCCCTTGACCACCGCGCGACGGAGCGCCGCATCGGCATGGCCGCCGACGAGCAGCGGGATCTTCTCGGTCGGCGCGGGGCGCTGCTGGAGCGGCTCGAACTCGTAGAACTCGCCCTTGTAGCCGAAGAAACTGTTTTCACCACTGGCGCTCGGATCGGTGAGACCGCGCAAGATGTCCATGCACTCGTCCATCCGCTTCCCGCGGCGCTTCCAGTCGACGCCGAGGGCGGCGAAGTCCTCCGGCCACGGGGACAGGCCGACACCGAGTCCGAGCCGGTTGCCGGAGAGGAACGCGAGGCTGGAGGCCTGCTTGGCGGCCAGCACGGGCGGGCGCACCGGAAGCTTCACCACGAACGGCGTGAGACGCAGCGTCTCGGTCACCGCGAAGAGGTGCGCGCACAGGATGAACGCCTCGATGAACTCCTTGCCCTGCAGGAACTCCCGGTCGCCGGTGTCGGTGTAGGGGTAGGTGGAGTCGGACTCCTCGGGATAGATCAGGCTGTCGGCGACGGTCATGCTGGTGTAGCCCGCTCGCTCGGCCGCCTGGGCCAGGGGCGCGTAGTAGTCGGCCTGCGTCATTGCCTCTGCATAGGTGAAGCGCATACGCCAAGACTAGAACGTGTTCTATGTTTCTGCCAGAGTGTTCCCCATGTCGCCTTCTCTCGATCGTCCCGCAGGCCTCGATTCGCCGGTGACAGCGAAGATCATCAAGTACGGCGCCCGCGCCAACACCGCGCTGTTCAAGCTGACCAACGGCCGGATCGGCGGTCGGTGGCGGATCATGGCCGGCTGGCGCAAGCCCGCGCCCGTTCTGCTGCTCGAGCACGTCGGCCGCAAGTCCGGCCGCACCTTCACCACTCCCCTGCTGTTCATGAGATCGGGTGCCGATCTCGTCGTCGTCGGCTCCCAGGGCGGGCTGCCCAAGGACCCGCAGTGGGTCGCCAACCTGCGCGCCCAGCCCGATGTCGCGGTCCGCGTCCCGCAGCGCGGGCGGCAACTCGTCCGGGCACGCATCGCCGACGCCGAGAAGCGGGCCGCGCTGTGGCCGCGGCTGCTGGAGACGTACGCCGACTTCGAGACCTACCAGACCTGGACCGACCGGGAGATCCCGGTCATCGTCCTCTCACCCCGCTGAAGGAGACGTTCATGACCGCGCACATCAATGGCATGCAAGAGCTGATCGACCGCGCCGAGATCACCGACGCACTGACCCGCTACACACTGGCCGTCGACGATGGCGACTGGGACGCGCTCGACACGGTCTTCGCCGCTGACGCCACAATCGACTACTCCGAGTCCGGCGGCACCGTCGGCGACTTCCCCGACGTCAAGAAGTGGCTCGCCGAGATGCTTCCCGCGTTCTCCCAGAAGCGGCTGCACACCATCGGGCAGGTCGGCATCAGCTTCACCGACGAGGGCGCGGACGTCGTGGCGTACTTCGACAACCCGATGGTCATCTCCGACGGGTCCGGCGGCGAGCGGGTCGTCGAGGTCGGCGGCCGCTACCACCACCGCTTCATACGTACGCCCGACGGCTGGCGCTCCCACCACCTGCACGAGCAGGTCTTCTGGACGCGAGGCTTCTGAGCCCTCAGGCCGCGCGACCCCTGATGACCCAGTCCGCGAGCCCGGCGAGCGGCACCAGCAACTCCCGGCCGCGCTCGCTCAGTCCGTACTCCACACCCGGCGGCACCGTCGGGAAGACCGTACGCGTCACGATCCTCTCCTCCTCCAGGACGCGAAGTGTCCGGGTGAGCATGCGCTGGCTGATCCCCTCGACCCGGCGCCGCAGCTCGTTGTAGCGATGCGGACGCTCGGCCAGCATCATCACGATCAGCAGCGTCCACTTGTCACCGAGCATCTGCACGGCCTGCGTCACCGGACAGTCCTCGTACTCCCCCGCCGGGACCTTCGCCGGCAGTCCTGGCCCGAGCGCCGCGCTCACGATGTGCCGGGGCACATCGGTGTTCCCATCTGACATTGAAGTGCCTTCTTCCGCGAACGCCGCCGGGCGGCGAGGGTTGCTGACGTCAGCAATCTATCCATGAGGGAGAAGTAGATGAGCACGATCGCAGTTCTGGGCGCTGGCCCCGGCCTCGGAATGTCGGTGGCGCAGAGGTTCGCCAAGGAGGGGTACGCCGTCGGGCTGGTCTCGCGCAGCTCCGACCGACACCCAGGCTATCTGGAGACGCTGGCAGCCAGCGGTGTGCGCGCGGTCGCGGTCGCGGCGGACCTACGTGAACCGGGTGGCCCCGCCCGCGCCCTCGCCGAGATCACCTCCGAGCTGGGCCCGATCGATGTCGTCTACCACGGTCCCGGCGCCCACGACCTGAGCGCGCCCACGGTCGGGATCCTCGAGACCGGACCAGCAGACATCCGCCGTGCGATCGCCGAGACCGTCGAGCCGGCCGCAGAGGTCGCCAGCCTGGTCCTTCCCGCGATGCGCTCGCGTGGCAGCGGCTCCCTGGTGTACGTCTCCGGCCTCAGCGCGCTGGTCCCGCTACCGTTCCTCGGCCCCTACGCGCCCGCCTCGGGTGCGCTGCGGACCTACGCCCGCACCCTGGCCGCAGCTGCAGCCGAGGACAGCGTGCATGTCGGCTCTCTCGTCGTCGGCGGCCTGATCGAGCGCGGCGACATCCACCAGATGCTCACTGACCCCGCCACCCCCTCCCCCTACGCCACCCTCGACCCCGCCGAGCTCGCCGACGCGGTCTGGCGCCTGGCCTTCGGGCTCGAGGACGAGGTGGTCTTCGACGTACTCACGCAGCCTGGCCAGTGAGCCACTCGCACACAAGTCGCTTGGACCCATGGGTTCTGAGCGACACGATGTCCGGGTGACCCATCTCGTACGTCCCCGTCAGCCGGACGATCTACCAGCCCTGACCGAGGCACTGCTCGAGCAGCAGCCGGAGACCCGCTACCCGGTCCGTAACCCGCTGCCGTTCCCGGTCAGCGAGTTCCTGCACTACGGCGACGCGATCGCAGCCTGGACCGCGACGGTCGACGATGTTCCCGTCGGGCACATCTCCACAACGCGGAGCCACACCGGCATCAACGGTGGCGACGAACTGCACAAGGCATGCGCCGCTGCACACGGCTGCGACGTCGAAGAACTGATGTGGATCAGTGCATTCTTCGTCGGGACGAATGCACGTCGGCTCGGCGTCGGCCGGGTGCTGTTGCGTACGGCGTTCGACAGCATCCTCGAGTCGGGCGGCTTTCCCTGCCTCGAGGTCATACCGGTCTTCCCAGCGGCTCTGGGTCTCTACGAGTCGACAGGCTGGACCGAGGTGCTCCGCACCCGCCCGGACTGGCTCGCCGACGTACCCGGCAGCGAAGGGCTCGAGGTCGTCGTCATGGTTCGTGGCTGAGGGAGTTCAGGCGGCGCCGGCCCCGAGCTGTTCGTAGCGCCCATCGGCCGAGTGATCCACCGTTGCGGCGAGGACCCAGAGACCGAGCGCGGACGGGGCCAAGGTCGTCCAGGTCGCCGCCAACTCGGAGTCGCCCGAGGACAGGCCGAGCCCGACGAGCGTCACCACCGGCGCGACCGCGGTCGCGATCGACACGGCCGACCAGAAGCGTCGTGGTTTCGCCGACAGCGGGATCAGCACGGACAGGACGCCCAGCAGCATCACCAGGCAGAGGACCACCGTGGCGATCAGTCCGGTGAACACGAAGACATGTGACGTGTGGCTCCCGAAGTTGGCATCCGGGTTGGTGACCAGGATCTTCCCGTACGCCAGCCCGGACCAGATTGCCTTGACCTCCCGATGGTCATGCCCCGTCGAGTCGTCGATGCTGACCAGCACCGGAGCGGTGAGGGACACGATCAGCAGAATCAACGCCCCGACTGCCTGCGTCGCGCGCAGTCGATGGTCCTGCGTCGCCACGGTGCGCTCGATGGGGCCGGCCGGCTCGCTCGTATTCGCCACCCAGCCAAGTTAATCCGCCGAACGACAACCCGCCGGGCGTAGCAGCGGCGAGTCTCGTCAGGCTTCCGCACGAGCGAGGAAGACGTGCTCCCTGCCAGGGCGGTCGGGGTCAGCCGAGGCCCGGGCGGGCGTGGAGGGCGCCACCGGACTCGTAGAGGAGACCCTTGTCCTTGATGAGCTGACCGGCGGCCGCCAGGATCGGGCTGTCGCCGACGGCGGAGCCGGCCATCGAGACGATCGCCTCGAACATCTTGCCGGCGGCATCGTCGACGGCCGGCCAGTTCCACTCCGAGGGGGCAGCGCCGATGGGCTCGACGGCGTGCCAGCGGGTCGCGCGGGCCTCGGCCATCGTGGTCAGGGTGCTCCAGCCGAGGCCGCCGAGGCCGACGACACCGCCGAAGTTGAGGCCGATCAGACCCCAGCCGTTGCACTGGTACTCATACGCGGACGGCCCGAACTCGGCCGGGTCCAGCTCGACCCGGGTGATCACCGGCTCGGGGCCGGTGTTCGGGGCGTACAGCTTGAACGCGGGCCGCGCAGCCAGCAGCGAGGCCGACGCCGTCGTGGTGATCTCGCTCAACGGCTGGCCAGGCGCCGAGTAGGCGTCGAAGACGCGGAAACCGAGGTCGAGGGCATAGCCGACGACGAAACGGCGGTCGTCCTGAGCGGCGTAGAAGTTGCGATTGAACACGTTGGGGGAAACCTCGCTTGTGCCCAGCCGGTCAGTCGACGTCGTTGGTGCCGGGTGACCGGTGGGATGTGGTTCGGGCAGCGCGACACTATCGCGCCAGACGGCCCGATCTGCCAACCGGTTGGCGATCTGTGGCTGTCGCGATTCCCTCAGGAGTACGTGCCACGGACGGTGTCGGTGGTCGGCAGCGACTGACAGCCGAGCCGGATCCCGTCATCGAGGTCCTCCTGCTCGAGGACGTCGTTGCGCATCATCTTCACCTCTCCCTCGAGCAGCCGGAACGCGCATGCCGAGCACTCGCCCTCACGACAGGAGTACGGCGCCTTGACGCCCTTCGCCTCGAGGAAGTCGAGCATCGCAGTGCCCGGGTCCCAGTCGTCGTACGTCGACGTGGTGCCGTCGAGCTCGATCTCGAGCGTGACGGGCTGCTTGGGAGCGTCGTCGACGACCTCGGTCTCCGCCTCCTTGACCGGGGCGACCTCGCCGAACGGGTTGCCGCCCAGGGAGGCGAACTTCTCCTGGTGACGCCGCGCCCGCGGGAACTCGAGCTCCTTGAGCGCCGCGATCGTCGCCTTCATGAACGGCGCGGGCCCACAGACGAAGGCGTCGTACGTCAGGCGGTCGGCCGCGAACGCCTTGAGCTGCTCACCGGTGGGCAGCCCCTGGACCGACTCGAGCCAGTGGACCACCTGGAGTCGGTCCGGGTGCTCGGCGGCCAGCCGTGCCCACTCCTCGGCGAAGATCACCGAGCGCTCGTCGCGGTTGGCGTAGAAGACGACGATCCTCCCCGTGCCTTCGCGCAGAGCGGTGCGGGCGATCGAGATGATCGGGGTGACGCCCGAGCCGCCGGCGAAGAGCAGGAAGTCGGCGTCGATATCGGCAGGGGTGAAGATGCCGCTCGGCGGGAGCACGCGGAGCGTGTCACCGGGGCGGAGGTTGTCGCAGATCCAGTTGGACGCGTAGCCGTCCACGGTGCGCTTGACGATCACCGTGAGCGGATCACCCGGTGCGCTGGAGAGGGAGTAGCAGCGGGCCGCGAGGCCGTCGCGGTCGCTCGGGACGGCGACGGTGAGGAACTGCCCCGGCTTCGGCTGGAACGCATGCCTCACGTCCTCGGGGATCTCGAAGACGATCGAGTGGGCGTCGGCGGTCTCCTTGACGACGTCGCTGACGGGCAGCAGGAAAGAGTCAGTAGCCATCCTCGGCCCCGATCTGGATCCGGCCGTCGGCGACGGCTGCTTCGATGGACGCGGCCAGACGAGGGCAGCGAGCGTGGACGAGCCTGGCTCCGTCGGCGGCCGACTTGCGGCGTACGAGGTCGGGACACTGGGCCTGCGCCTCGGCCGTCCACTGGACGGAGGTCTGGTGCTCGCTGTTCTTCTTCACCCCGACGCGAGCAAGGCAGTCGAGGCACTCCACCTCGACCAGGCGGGCCTGGGTATAGAGCCGCTGGTCCTCGACCGTTTCCTCGGACGTCGGGACGAACGAGGCCATCAACTCACGCCTTCGGAGGTCTCGACAGGCTCGGATGCCTTCTCGGCCTCGATCCGGCGCAGGTTCTCGGCGACCTCCTCGTGCCAGAACTCGTTGGCCTTGGTGGTGTCGACCTCGAACTCGAAGCGGGCCCGCATCTCAGGCTCGATGTCGGCGACGTCGACGTAGAACTGCTCGTACCAGCGGCGCAACTGGTAGACCGGGCCGTCCTCCTCGCACAGCAGCGGGTTCTGCACCGGCGCCTTGTTCTCCCAGATCGCCACGTCCTGGAGGAACCCGTCACCGAACATGTCGGCGTACTTCTTGCCGATGAAGTTGGCGGTCTTGTCATCGAGCCCCTCGGGCTTCTTGACGGTGATGCCGTACTGCAGCAGGAACGAGTCCGGGCCGGTCGGGATGTGGGAGTTGATCAGGATCACCTCGGTCACGAAACCCTTGTAGTCGACCTCGAGCCAGTTGATCATGTACGCCGGGCCGTAGTAGGTCGCCTCGGACTTGAGGAACATGTCGGCGTCGCCGTAGCCGCCGGCCACGTCAGGCCGCCCCTTGGAGGCCATGTACTGCGTCGCGGTGTGGTCCTCGAAGACGTTGCGGAAGTCGGTCGGGAAGGCGAAGTGCACGTAGTAGAAGTGCGCCATGTCGACCACGTTGTCGATCAGCTCGCGGCAGTGGCTGCCCTTGATCGGGACGGTGTTCCAGATCCAGTCGGTGTAGACCTCGCGGTTGCTGACGTCGGGCAGCTCCGGCGGCAGGATGTCGTAGTCGGCCTTCGAACCCTCGGGGTCGTGCCAGATCAGCAGCGAGTCGTTGCGGATCACGGTCTCGTACGCCTTCGTCCTTGCCCGGAGCGGGACGCGGCGGGCGTAGGGGATCTGCTTGCAGCGGCCGTCGGCACCCCAGCGCCAGTCGTGGAACGGGCAACCGACCTCGTCGCCCTTCACTGTGCCCTGGGTGAGGTCGCCTCCCATGTGGCGGCAGTAGCCGTCGAGCACGCCCAGCTCGCCCTTGGTGTTCTCCCAGACGACCAGCTTGCCGCCGAACGCCTCGACGGAGTGGGGCTTGCCGTCCTTGAACTCGCTGGCCAGGCCCAGGCAGTGCCAACCGCGCGCGAAGCGCTCCGGCTGGGTGCCGTGGTCGAGCGTGCGGGTCTGGGTGGTGGGGTCGGCCATCGTCGTACCTTCCGCTGGTCTGAGCCTGGTGGGCCTGTTCGCTGGCCCTGTTCAAAACGTAGAACCTGTTCTAGTTTTATCACATGCATGTGGCCTTGACACCCGCCCAGGAGCAACTTCGCTCAGAGCTCAACTCCTATTTCGCTCAGTTGGTCACGCCGGAGCGCCGCGCTGCGCTCGCGCGGGCATCGGGCGAGTTCGGGGACGAAGCGGACAAGGAGGTCTACCTCTCGACCATCCGTCAGGTCGGTGCCGACGGCTGGCTCGGGATCGGCTGGCCGAAGGAGTACGGCGGCCAGGACCGCTCCATGGTGGAGCAGCTGATCTTCACCGACGCCGCCGCCGTGGCCGGGGTGCCGATCCCCTATCTCACGCTCAACACGGTCGGTCCGACGATCATGCGGTTCGGTACGCCGGAGCAGAAGGACTACTTCCTTCCGAAGATCCTCGCCGGGGAGCTGCACTTCTCGATCGGGTATTCCGAGCCAGGCTCCGGGACCGACCTCGCCTCGCTGCAGACTCGTGCGGCGCTCGACGAAGGCACGGGCGAGTGGGTGATCAACGGCCAGAAGATGTGGACCTCGCTGATCCAGTATGCGGACTGGATCTGGCTCGCCTGTCGGACAGAGCCGGAGGCATCGCGTCACAAGGGGCTGTCGATGATCCTGGTGCCGACGTCGTCCTCGGGTTTCTCTTACACGCCGGTCCAGACCGTGGCCGGCGTCGGCACCTCGGCGACCTACTACTCCGACGTACGCGTGCCTGCGTCGAACCTCGTCTCCTCGCGCGGTGGCGGCTGGGCGCTGATGACCAACCAGCTCAACCACGAGCGGGTCGCACTCACCTCCGCCGCTCCGCTGGTCCACTCGCTCGGGCTGGTGAAGGAGTGGGCGCGGACCACGGCCGTCCCCGATGGCAGCCGGGTGATCGACGCCGAGTGGGTCCAGCTGGCCCTCGGGCGAGCGCACGCCCGCATCGAGGCGCTCTCGCTGATCAACTGGAAGCTCGCCTCCGACGCCGACCACGGGGTCGCGCTCTCGCCGGCCGAGGCCTCGGCGACCAAGGTCTACGGCTCCGAGCTCGCGACCGAGGTCTACCGGACACTGATGGAGATCGTCGGGCCGCACGCGGGTCTCACCGCCGACTCCCCCGGCGCCGTGCTCGCCGGCCGCTTGGAGCGGTTCCATCGCTCCTCGCTCGTCATGACCTTCGGCGGCGGCACCAACGAGATCCAACGAGACATCATCGGCTACGTGGGCCTCGGCCTCCCCGCCGCCAAGCGCTGACCTATCCACCTGTCGGTCGAGCCGCGAGCGCGAGCGAGCGTGTCGAGACCAACACAGTCGATTGCGAGAACACCATGGACTTCTCCTTCACCACCGAATCCGACGAAGCCGCCGAGCTCGCGGCGAAGATCATCGGCGACGCCACCTCGCTCGACCGGCTTCGTACCGTCGAGGCCGCCGCTGCTGACCGCGGCCGCGTCGACGCCGCGCTCTGGTCCTCGCTCGGCGAGGCCGGGCTTCTCGGACTGCACCTGCCCGAGGCGTACGGCGGTGCCGGGCTCGGCCTCGTCGAGCTGTGCCGCGTGCTGGTCGAGGCCGGACGGCGCGTCGCGCCCGTGCCGCTCGCGACGCACGGGCCGTGCGGGCTGCTGCTCGCCGAAGCCGGAGCGGCCGAGACCTCTGCGGACGCGCTCAGCGGCGTCGCCGACGGCTCTCGCGTGTTCGCTGCGGCCGTCACCGAGGAGCACGCCCACCTGCCCGACACTCCCATGGTCGTCGCCGCCGGCGACACGATCTCGGGCGTGAAGACGCTGGTCCGGGCCGGCATGATCGCGGATGCATTCCTGGTCACGGCCTCGCTGCCGGACGGCACCACCGGGGTCTTCCTCGTCGACTCCTCGGCCGAGGGCGTCGACCGCCGTCCGCAGCACACCAGCGACGGTGACGTCACTGCGTTGGTCGCTTTCGCGGCCGCACCTGCGCTCCGGATCGGCGATGGTTCTTCCGCCGCCCGCCTCGGTGACCTGCTCACCGTCGCCGCAGCCGCCGAGCTCCTCGGCGTGACCGAAGGGGCGCTCGAGCTCACCGCGTCCTATGCCAAGACCCGAGAGCAGTTCGGCCGAGCCATCGGCACCTTCCAGGCTGTCTCCCAGCGGTTGGCGGACGGGTTCATCGACGTACTCGCCCAGCGGCTCACCCTCTGGCAGGCCGTCTGGCGGGTCTCCTCCGGACTGCCTGCCGCCGACCAGGTCGCCGTGGCCAAGCTCTGGGCCGCCGACGCCGCCCACCGCCTCGCCCATACGACGGTCCATGTCCACGGCGGCGTCGGGATCGACCTCGACGGCGAGGCACATCGCTACTTCACCGTTGCCAAGCGGTTCGAGTTCGTCTTCGGCGGAGCTACGGAGCAGGCGCTGCGGATCGGGCGATCTCTTGCTGCGTCCTGATCGGCTGGTGCTCTTCTGAGGGTTCCGGTCTGAGGGGTCCCGACAGGTGCCGGGGCCCCTCTTCTTGGCTGGGTTCTGTGCTGTATCGCGATCAGCGACTCGGCTGTGCGATAGCGCTTCTCTTTAGCGACGGTTTTCACTCTGTGGCGGTCGACGAGGATCACGCGGGCGGATGCATATCGATCGCCTGTAGGTGCCCTGGTCCGCGGGCTGGTTGGGTGGAATCGGCTCGCTGGCCGCTGGCGGGTGTGGTTGCTGGAGGTGATTCGCCCTGGGTTTCGTTCCGTGATCTTTGACAGGATTGGGAACGATGCCGAAGAAGTACT
>NZ_BMQT01000009.1 GCF_014648255.1 Nocardioides albus
GCCCGCGCCCGCCGACGCAGGCCGGCCTCATCGGTGCCGGCGGTGAGCGCAGCCGCCAGCAGCTCGCCGCGCGAGCGCAGCTCGGCCTCGGCCACGGCCTGCTCCGAGACCACGGCCAGCGCCACGGCGACAGCGCCGGTCTCGAGCAGGCGGAGACCGTCGGGGCTCAGCGGCGCGCCGGTCGCCACGACCAGGGCTCCCCCGACGCCGTCACGCAGCGCGATGGCCGTCGCCGCGACATGACGGCCCGGCGGGGTCTGCCACGTGTGGGTCCGGGCGTCGTCGAACAGTGCGAGATCCTCCGGGACCGGCACCTCGGCGACCGACGGTCCTGGGTTCAGCACCTCGCCGGTGCGGTCGACGACGGCGACCGCCGCACCCACGGCGCGCGCGATGACATCGGCGACGTCGGATACGTCGCCGCCGCGCACCACGAGGTCGGCGAGAGTCTCGCGCAGCTCACTCGTCTGCTTCAGGGTCGTGTTGGTCTTGCTCACCTCGTCGAGGGCCGCCTGGTAGGACTCGAAGAGTGTGGCGTTGCGGAGCGCGACCGCCGCGTGCGCCGCCAGCGCGGCCAACAGCTCGATCTCGTGCTCGTGGAACCGGCGGGCCCGGCGGTCGGCCGCCAGCAGCACCCCGAGGGTGTCGGTCGTCTCCACACCCGTGCGCAACGGCACGCCGACGATCCCGCCCAGCTGCTCGCTGACGGCCGCGGCGTCGACGTCCGGGACCCGGGTGATCGACTCGTCGGTCAGGTAGGACCGAGTCCACAGCGGCCGCCCGGTGCGTACGACCTCACCACCCAGGCCCTCGCCCTCGTGCAGCTCGATCCCGGTGAGGGCCGATCCCATGGACCCGTCGGCGTACTCGATGCGCAGGACCCCGTCAGGCTGGCGCAGCATGATGTACGCGACGTCGACAGCGAGCAGCTGACGCGCCTGGACGGCGACCTGCTGCAGCACGTCGGCGGGATCGTGCAGGGTGGCGAGCCGGCGCGCGAGGTCGTTCAATGCGGCCAGCTCACGCGCCACCCGGCGGCGCTCGTCGAGACGGTCCCGGATGACCCGGACGAGTTCGACCTCCGTCTGCAGCGCGGCGCGGCGCTCGGCCGGAGCCTCGGCCAGCAGCCGGGCGCGATGCCTCTCGATCTCCTCGGCCGACACGTCGTCGCCCAGCATCCGGAGCCAATCAGGAACCCTGGAGCGCTCGGGTCCGGCTGACGCGTTCATCGACGTATCGTGCCACGGCCAGGATCGCGCACGATCAGCGCGCGAGGCTGCGGCTGATGACGAGCCGCTGGATCTGGTTGGTGCCTTCGAAGATCTGCATCACCTTGGCCTCGCGCATGAACCGCTCGACGGGGAAGTCCTTGGTGTAGCCGGCGCCGCCCAGGACCTGCACCGCGTCGGTGGTGACCTTCATGGCGTTGTCGGTGCAGACCATCTTGGCGATCGACGCCTGCCGCGAGTACGGACGGCCCGCGTCCTTGAGGCGGGCCGCGGCCAGGTAGGTGGCACGGGCCGACTCGACCGCGGCGGCCATGTCGGCGAGCACGAACGCGAGTCCCTGGTGGTCGATGATCGCCTTGCCGAACGCCTCGCGCTCCTTGGCGTACGCAACAGCGACGTCGAGCGCCTCCTGCGCGAGGCCGGTGGCGACGGCGGCGATGCCGAGGCGCCCCGCGTCGAGCCCGGCCAGCGCGATGGGCAGGCCCTGCCCCTCCGCGCCGAGGCGCCGTTCGGCCGGGACACGGACGCCGTCGAACAGCATCGTCGCGGTGGTCGAGCTCATCAGGCCCATCTTCTGCTCGGGGTTGTCGGCCGTCAGACCGGGAGTGTCGGCAGGAACCAGGAAGCAGGAGATGCCACGCGAACCGTCGTCCGACGTGCGCGCCATGACCTTGTAGAAGTCCGCCCTGCCGCCGTGGGTCGTCCACGCCTTGGCGCCGGTGATGACGTAGTCGTCGCCATCACGGACCGCGCGGGTCCGCATGGCCGCGGGGTCCGATCCGGCGTGCGCCTCCGAGAGGCAGTACGCGCCCAGCAGCTCACCCGACAGCATCTCGGGCAGCCACGCCTGCTTCTGGTCCTCGGTCCCGGCGGTGAACAGCCCGAAGCACGACAGCGCGTGCACGCTGACCCCGACGCCCACCGACGCGGACGCCGAGGCGATCTCCTCCAGCGCCTGCAGGTAGACCTCGTACGGCTGGCCGCCACCTCCGAACTCCTCCGGGTACGGCAGCGACAGCAGACCGGCCCGCCCGAGGGTCCGGAAGACGTCCCGGGGAAACGTCGCAGACGCGTCGAGGTCGGCGATGACCGGTCGCAGCTCCTTGTCGACGATGCTCCGGGTCAGCTCGATGAGGTCCGTGGACTCTTCGGTGGGCATGAGGCGCTGGGCGGGCATGGGGTTCCTTGCTCTCGAGGGTGGGTGCGTCAGGTGGCTGGGTGCGGATCAGACATTGATCATGTGGCCGGCGAGGCCGTGGAAAGTCTCCTGCAGAGCCTCGCTCAGCGTGGGGTGCGTGTGCACGTTCCGGGCCAGCTCGAACGCACCGAGGTCCCACTTCTGGGCGAGCGTCAGCTCGGGCAGGAGCTCGGAGACGTCGGGACCGACCAGGTGGCCACCGAGGAGCTCGCCGTGCTTCGTACTTGCGACCAGCTTGACGAACCCCGTCGGCTCCCCGAGCCCGTGGGCCTTGCCGTTGGCCGAGAACGGGAACTTCACGACCGTCACCTCGTGTCCTTCGGCGACCGCCTCAGCCTCGGTCAGCCCGAAGCTGGCGACCTGCGGTTGACTGAAGGTCGCCCGCGGCATCATCCGGTAGTCCCCGAGCTCCATGGTCTGCGCTCCGGCGATCGTCTCGGCGGCCACGACGCCCTGGGCCTCGGCGACGTGCGCCAGCTGGAGCTTCATCGTCACGTCGCCGATCGCGTGGATGTGCGGGACGTTCGTCCTCATCCTCTCGTCGATCGCGATCGCGCCGCGGTCGTCGAGCTCGACACCCGCCGCCTCCAGGCCGATTCCCTCGACGTTGGGCGCGAACCCGACCGACACCAGCACCCGGTCGACGTCGACGCTCTCCTGCACCCCACCCCGGGAGTACGCGACCGAGACCCGATCGCCATGATCGGTGACCGACTCGACCTTCGTCGACGTGAGGATGTCGATGCCGAGCTTCTTGTAGGCCCGGGTGATCTCCTTCGAGACCTCGGGGTCCTCGTTCGGCAGTGCCCGGTCGAGGTACTCCACCACCGTCACGTCCACGCCGTACGCCCGGGCCACGTAGCCCAGCTCCATGCCGATCGCGCCGGCACCCACCACCAGCATCGACCCGGGCAGGTCGCGGTCGAGGATCTGTTCCTCGTAGGTCACGACCCGGGCGGACCGCTCGACGCCGGGCAGCATCCTGGTCCGCGACCCCGTGGCGATGATGGCGTGCGCGAACTCGATCTGCTCGACCGTCCCGTCGGGGCGCCTCACGTCCATGGCGTGCCGACCGGTCAGCACGCCGCGGCCGTCGAGCTCGGTGATCCCGTTCTTCTGCATCAGGAAGTGGACGCCCTTGACCCGCCCGTCGGCGACCTTGCGGCTCCGGTCGTGGGCCACGCCGAAGTCGAACGAGACGTCACCGACGATGCCGAAGTCGGCCGCGTGGTTGCGGTAGGTGCTCGCGATCTCGGCGTTCCGCAGCAGCGCCTTCGACGGGATGCACCCGACGTTCAGACAGACGCCTCCCCAGTACTTCTCCTCGACCACGGCGACCTTCTTGCCCAGCTGGGCCGCACGGATCGCGGCGACGTAACCGCCGGGGCCGGCTCCGAGGACGACGACATCGAACTTCTGGGGCATGGTGAACCTCTCGTGTGGTGCGGGTCAGAGCGTCGCGAGCGCTGGGTCGCGGAGGAATGCCGCCGTGTCGGCCAGCAGCTCCGAGCCCTGCTGGCCGTCCATGACCCGATGGTCGAAGGACAGTGCCAGGGTCGTGACCCATCGGGGCTCCAAGCGCTCGTCGGCGCCCTCGCCGACGACCCACGGCTGGCGGGTGATCGTGCCGACTCCGAGGATCGCGGTCTCCCCCGGGTTCAGGATCGGGGTTCCGGTGTCGACGCCGAAGACTCCGAAGTTGCTGATGGTCACCGTGCCGTCGGCCATCGCCTCGGGCGGCGTCTTGCCCGACCGGGCCGTGGCGGCGAGGTCGGCGATGGCCGTGGCGAGCTCGGCCAGTCCCAGACGCTGGGCGCTGCGGATGTTCGGCACCACGAGGCCTCGGGGCGTCGCCGCCGCGATGCCGAGGTTGATCTCGCGCAACTGCACGATCTCCTGCGCCGCTTCGTCCCACCGGGAGTTCGCCGAAGGGGTGCGTTCCATGGCCCGCAGGAACGCCTTGGCGATGAAGCACAGGGGGCTGAGCTTCACGTCCTTGAAGTCGCGTCGGGCGGCGACCCGGTCCCGCAGCTCCATCGTCGCGGTGATGTCGAGCGTGACGAACTCGGTGACGTGGGGCGCGGTGAAGGCCGAGCTGACCATGGCCGCCGCGGTGTGCTTGCGCACGCCCTTGATCGGGATGCGGATCTCGGCGGGTTCGCCATCGCTGGGCGTGGTCGCGACGACGTCGGGGGCTGCCTGGGGCGCACCGTTCGTCGAGGAAGCGTCGAGCACGTCGGCGCGGGTCACGATGCCGCCGGGTCCGGTCGGGGTGAGCGACGCGAGATCGATCCCGAGGACCTTCGCCAGCTTCCGCACCGGTGGCTTGGTCCGGAGGGGCCCGGACGGTGCCGCCGCAGGCGGGGACGGAGCCGTGGGCAGCTCGGCGGGAGCCTGCTGGTCGGCCGGGCGGCGACGCCGGCTGCTCGTCTCCGTCGCGCCGTACCCGACGAGCAGCTTCGGCTCGGCGGCCTCGGCTGCCTCGGCTGCCTCGGCTGCCTCCTGCTCCGCCCCTGCCGGGCCGGACGGGCTCGCCGGCGCCTTCCCCGGAGCGGCTCCGGCGGTCGCGATGCTGATGATGGGCCTACCGACGTCGACCGTCACGCCCTCCTCGGCGTGCAGCTCGATCACCTCGCCCGCGAACGGCGAGGGGAGCTCGACGAGGGACTTCGCCGTCTCGATCTCGACGAGGGTCTGGTTGACCTCGACGACGTCACCCGGCGCGACGAGCCAGGTCACGATCTCGGCCTCGGTCAGGCCCTCGCCGACGTCAGGGAGGTTGAACTGCTGGATGTTCGTCATGTGTTCGGTGCCCTCAGTAGGTGAAGCTGCGGTCGACGGCGTCGAGGATGCGGTCGAGGCTCGGGAGCCAGTCGTGCTCGAGCCGGCTGGCCGGGTACGGCGTGTCGTACCCCGTGACCCGGATGATCGGCGCCTCCAGCGAGTAGAAGGCCTGGTCCTGGACGCGTGCCGCGATCTCCGAGCCGAGTCCTGCGGTCTGTGACGCCTCGTGGGCGACGATCAACCGACCGGTCCGTTCGACCGAGGCGACGATCGTCGCGTCGTCGATCGGCGAGAGCGACCGGAGGTCGATGACCTCGATCGACCGTCCTTCCTCGGCGGCCGCGGCGGCCGCCTTGACCGCGGTCGGCACGAGCGCCCCGTACGTCACCAGGGTCAGGTCGGCTCCCGGACGTACGACGCGTGCCTGATCGATCGGCAACGGCGTCGCGGTCGTGTCGACGTCTCCCTTGGCCCAGTACGAGCGTTTGGGCTCGAGGAAGATCACGGGGTCGTTGCAGCCGATGGCCTGGCCGAGCAGGTCGTAGGCGTCCTGCGCACTGGAGGGGCACAGGACACGGAGGCCCGGCGTGTGGGCGAAGTAGGCCTCCGGCGACTCGCTGTGGTGCTCGATGGCGCCGATGCCACCGCCGACCGGGATGCGGATGACCACGGGGAGGGAGACTGCCCCCTCGGAACGGTGCCGGTACTTGGCGAGCTGCGTGATGATCTGGTTCATCGCGGGGAAGACGAAGCCGTCGAACTGGATCTCGCACACCGGCCGGTAGCCGGCCATGGCCAGCCCGATGGCGCTGCCGACGATGCCGGCCTCGCCGAGCGGTGAGGTGACGACGCGGTCCTCGCCGAAGTCCTTCGCGAGACCGTCGGTGACGCGGAAGACGCCCCCGAGCTCGCCGATGTCCTCACCGATCAGCAGGACCTTGTCGTCGGCCTCCATCGAGTCGCGAAGGGCGGCGTTCAGGGCGTGGGCCAGCGCGGTGCTCATGCGTGGTCTCCTTCTCCGGCCGCGACGAACGCCAGGTGCTCGTCGCGCTGTCTGGCCAGGTCGGCAGGCATCTGCTCGAGGGTGTGGAGGAACGGGTCCTCAGGTGACGGCACGGGCAGGGCGCGGCACCCGGTCCGCAGCCGCTCGGCGAGGGCCTGCTCCTCCTGCGCCAGCTCGGCAAGGAAGTCGTCGTCGAGGCGCTCGGGAGCATCGTCACCGGTCAGCAGCAGCCGCAGGCGGTCGATCGGGTCACGGCCCTCCCACTCGTCGTTCTCGGAGCCGCTGCGGTAGCGCAGGTCGTCGTCGGAGGTGGTGTGCGGGTTGCGTCGGTAGGTGACCGCCTCGATGAGGGTCGGTCCGCCGCCGGCGCGCGCCGTCGCGAGAGCCTCCTGGGTGGCGGCATGACAGGCGATGACGTCGTTGCCGTCGACGCGTACGCCGGGGAAGCCGAAGCCTCGGGCCCGCTCGGCGGCGGGGATCCGGCTCTGCACCGAGAAGGGCGCCGAGATCGCCCACTGGTTGTTCTGGCAGAAGAAGACCACCGGGAGCTGCTGCGCCGCGGCCCAGACGAAGGCCTCGTTGGTCTCGCCCTCGCTGAGGGCGCCGTCACCGAGGAAGACCAGGACGGCGCGGTCGCGCTCGGGGTCACCGGTGCCGACGTCGCCGTCGCGGACGATGCCCATCGCGTATCCGACGCCGTGCAGCGTCTGCGCCCCGATGACCAGGGTGTAGAGGTTGAAGTTGCGTTCGCGCGGGTCCCAGCCACCCATGGTCGTGCCGCGGAACAGACCCAGCAGCTGGACCGGGTCGACACCGAAGCACCAGGCGACCGCGTGCTCCCGGTAGGTGGGGAACACCACGTCCTGGGGTCGCAGCGCCGAGCCGGCACCGACCTGGGCGCCCTCCTGCCCGAGCATGGATGGCCAGAGGCCGAGCTCACCCTGTCGCTGCAAGGCGATCGCCTCGGCGTCGACGCGTCGGGCGAGCACCATGTCGCGGTAGGCCCGGCGCAGGTCGAGGGCGGAGTCGCCGCTCGGGACGCGCTCGTCCGGCCGCAGGTGCCCGGACGTGTCGAGGACGGACCACGGCTCGGTCTGGTGGGTTTCCACGGTCATGACGCTCCTCTGTTCTCGGCGGTTCGGCAGAAGCGTGATGGGGGTTACACACCAACGCAACCATTGCGCTCGATCCATGCGTATATGAACCTGTCTTTGCGTGCGCATCGCCGTGGACCCCTAGAATCTTGCGTACGACGCATGATTGATGATGCTGACAGGAGAGCAGAATTGGACGCCATCGACCGACAGATCCTCGACCTCCTGCGCCGAAGCGCGCGGATGCCGGTCAGCGAGATCGGACGCCGCGTAGGGCTCTCGAGCGCTCCGGTCGCGCGGCGGATCGAGAAGCTGGAGAGCACCGGCGTGATCCGGGGATACGTCGCCGTCATCGACGACACGGCCGTCGGCGAGATCGATGCCTTCACCGAGATCCGGCTGACCGGGGACACGGACACCGACCAGATCGAGGAGATCGCCCGACGCGTACCGGAGGTGCAGCAGTACTACACGATCGCCGGTGATCCCGACGCCCTCGTACGCTTCCGTGTCCGCAACGTCGAGCATCTGCAGCAGGTCGTCAACGCCATTCGCCGCACCGGCATCGTCGCGGGTACGAAGACGCTCATGGTCATGTCGGCGTGGGACCGCACCCACCTGGTCGACGAGGACCCGACCAGGGCCTCGTCCGCTCGAGACTGATCCGAGCTCGCGAAGGTCACGGCCGGAGCCGGGCCCTCCCGCGCAGATCGGCGACGGACGCCGCACCCATGAGCTGCATCGTCCGTGTCATCTCGGAACGGAAGAGGTCGAGCGCGCGGCCCACTCCGCGCTCGCCTCCTGCCATCAGGCCGTAGAGGTAGGCACGACCCACCATGCAGGCGTCGGCCCCCATCCCCAGCGCGGCCACGATGTCGGCGCCCGAGAGGATCCCGGTGTCCAGGAACACCTGGCAGCGACCGTCCACGGCATCCACGACAGCGGGGAGCAGCTCCAGAGGCGTAGCGGCTCGATCGAGCTGTCGACCACCGTGGTTCGAGACGACGATGCCGTCCACACCGGCGTCGACCACCAGCCGGACGTCCTCGACCGATTGCAGACCCTTCACGACGAGGTTGCCGGCCCACTGGTCGCGGAGCCAGGCGAGGTCCTCGAAGGTCAGCGCGGGATCGAACATCGTGTCCACCAGCTCAGCGACCGTGCCGTCGAAGGATCGCAGGGCAGCGAACTCCAAGGGCTCGGTGGTCAACAGGTTCGCCCACCACGAGGGGTGCCTGGACATGTCGAGCAAGGTCCGAAGGTTGAGCGTCGGAGGGATGGTCAGTCCGTTGCGCGCGTCTCTCAGCCTGTTGCCCGCCACCGGGGTGTCGACTGTCAGGACGAGCGTGTCGTACCCCGCCGTACGGGCTGATTCGACCAGCTCGAGCGTCGCGGCGCGGTCTTTCCACAGGTAGAGCTGGAACCAGTTCCGGCCGGTCGGTGCGGCGGCCATGAGGTCGGCCGGTGACGTGGTGCCCATCGTCGACAGCGTGTACGGGATCCCTGCGGTCGCGGCCGCGCGAGCCACCGCGGGCTCGCCCTCGTGGTGCATCATCCGGGTGAACCCCGTCGGCGCCAGGATGAGAGGGAGGTCCGACCTGCGCCCCAGGATCGTGGTGCTGGTGTCCACCGAGGTCACGTCACGCAGCACGCGCGCGTCGAGCTCCACCCTCGCGAAGGCATGGCGGGCGCGCTCCAGACTGAGCCCGGCCTCAGCCGCCCCGTCGACGTAGTCGAAGACCGACCGTGGCGTCCGACGACGCGCGATGTCGGCGAGGTCGGCGACGGTGAGAGCACGCTGCAACCGACGTGTCAGGCGGTCGGACTCCCAGCGCCGCACGCCCAGCAATGGAGCGAGCTCCTTCCATCGCGGCAGTCTGCGCTGCGTACGAGGCCTGGACGGTGTGCCGGTCATGAGTGCCTGCCCTTCTCGCTCAGCGCTTGGTGCGTGCCGCTCCGTGCACCACGGGACCCGTCGCTGCTTTGTGTCACAATTGCGACGGATTGTGACACAATCGCCAGACGCCGACAAGAGGATCGTCGTGCCGGTCGTCCGTCGGTCCAGGCACCGACGATGAGAGGATCGATGCATGACGTCCGCTGACGGTTCCGGAGGGACGCCCCTGAGGGTCAGCGCTCCCGATCGCATCGTGGCCACACTTCGGGCGGATCTCCTCAACGGGAACATCGCCCCCGGCGAGCATCTGCGCGAGGAGCAGCTGACCGCGCGTTTCGACGCCGGCCGCCACACCGTTCGTGCGGCGATCAAGCAGCTCGCCGCGACGGGGCTCGTCATCCACGAGCGCCACAAGGGCGCACACGTTCCGGAGCTGACCCGGGAGCGGATCGACACCGTCTTCGAGTTCCGCAGCGTGGTCGAGCTCGGCAGCCTCCGGATCGCGCTGCGCCGGCACGCGGACCTCTCCCCCGTCGAGTACTCGGTGCGCCGACTCGAGTCCCTGCCGGAAGACACTCCCTGGGGGACGCTCATCGAGGCTCACGGACGGATTCATCGCGCGATCGTGGAGGCATCCGGCAACCAGCGGCTCGTCGAGGCCCACCAGTCGTGCGAGGACGAGCTACGCCTCCTGCTCGCCAACCTGCGCCCCGACTTCACCGTCGCCAAGCTCGCCGGCCTCCACCGCGACCTCATGGACAAGCTGCTGATCGACGACGAGTCAGCCGTGGCGGCGTTGCGTGACGACCTCGAGCACGCCGGACGCGGCGCACTGCTGATGGCGCTGCAACGTCAGCAGCACTGACCAGTGCCCTCAGGTCGAAGATGATCGCGGCAGCCAGGCGGGAGTCCGAGCACCCGAACGTCACCGCGAACGGCTTCTGACCCGGAACCACCTCGGCACGGCGACCCCCGGCGAACCCGGTCAGGCGTTGGACTCCAGCCGGGCCTGGAGAGCGTTCGGTCGACGGTCAGCCATTCGGCGTCAAGCGATGAAGTGCTCGAGGACGATGCGAACACCGATGGCGATGAGGACGAGACCGCCGACGATCTCCGCAGGAGTACGGAAGCGAGCGCCGACCCGGTTGCCGATCACCACGCCGACCAGGGACAGCGTGAAGGTCGTGACCGCGATGATGAGGATCGCCTGCAGGATCGAGACGTCGAGGACCGCGAACGAGACGCCCACCGCGGCAGCGTCGATACTCGTCGCCACACCGAGGAGCAGGAGACGCCGTATCCCCAGCTGCACAGCCGTTCCAGCCTCTTCGTCGCCGTCGGACTGGAACGCCTCCCAGATCATCTTCGCCCCGATGGCGGCGAGAAGAGTGAACGCGATCCAGTGGTCGACCGGGTCGACGTAACGGGAGAATCGTGACGCTACCGCCCAGCCCATCAAGGGCATCGCGGCCTGGAAGCCGGCGAAGACAGCGGCGACGATGATCGCCTGCCTGAGGTTCCAGCGGCGCAGCCGTAGACCGCAGGTGACCGCGGCGGCGAAGGCATCGGCCGATACGCCGATCCCGATGAGAAAGATGGCCCACAAGGACATGGGAGCTGATCTCCTGACTTAGCGCGTGAAGGTGGAGGGATCGGAGGCCACACACGTGGCACACTGCGAGAGGATGGGCATCATGGATCCATCAGCAGCCGCGGCGCACGAGCCTGCGACTCGAGGCGAGGCGCCCACGCCCGCTCAGCTCGCCGCGGCGGCGAACACGTTCGCGCTGCTCTCCAGCCCGCCCCGCCTGCATCTGGTGTGGCTGCTCACGACGGGTGGACACGATGTGGGCACCCTCGCCGCTCGGGTGGGCGTGAGCGTGCCCACGACGAGCCAGCACCTCAGCAAGCTGCGGCTCGCCGGCATCGTCCGGGCCGTCCGCGACGGACGACGCCATGTGTACGTCGCGGACGACCCGCACGTCGTGGCGCTGGTGCAGCAGATCTTCGACCACATCGCCGCGGACGGCACGCTCGCTCCGGACCCGCCGCGATGATCCATCGCCGGCGACGGCGCTACCGCTGGTGCTGATTCGACGCCTTGGCACGTCGCGTGCTCCTTCCGGTCCGCTGGACCGGAGACGCGAGACGCTTCGACCCAGCACTGTGTGTGCCTTGGGTCGAAGGTCTCGCCCGCCCCACCGCGGTGAGGCCGCGCGGCCGGACGCCAGAAGGCGTCAGTATGTCGACCGCGACATTGGGGGCTACTCCCCTTCGATGCGCTCAACCCTGCCATACGTTTCGTCAACTGCGCAAGTAACGAACGATCCGTCGAGAACCGTTGACGGCGCGCCTGCTTTGTCAGTACGGCCGGACGAGTGACCATCAGTCCGGTGGACATCGAAGACACCTGCCGAGCGTTCCTCGCTGTCAGCGAGGCCGGCGGGTTCACGCTCGGGGCGGCCAAGATCGGCGCCCCGCAGCCGGTCGTCAGTCGGCGTGTCGCTGCGTTGGAAGCGCGCGTGGGTGGCCGAGTCTTCGACCGCTCGGCACAGAACGCGGGCCTCACACCTCTTGGACGCAGACTGCTCCCGTCCGTACGGCGGGTGATCGAGGCCGTGGACGAACTCGTCACGGCCGCAGATGTAGACGCACCCCGGCGTCTGCGACTGGCGTTTCCTGAAGACGTTCCGACCGTTCGCGGTGCGGCGTTGATCAGCGACGCCAAAGAAGAGTCGGTGGACTTGGTGCTGGTCATGGGCGGACCTGAGCGCCGTGCCGAGCTGGTGCGTTCTGCCATGGTCGATGGCGCACTTCTGCCCGCACCGGACGGCCTCGCGAGGTGGCGAGCGCCGCTGGGGCTGGCGTCGGCCGCGCCGAGTGCGAACACACGAATCCACTTGGATCGGCTTCGCCCTGGCCGCCTGGAATGCGACCCGCCCCGGCGGGTCATTCTTTCGCCCGAGGACGATCATGCGTACGTCGGTGACGTGCTCCGTCGCCACGCCTTCGCGTCCGGCCTACGACCCGACCAGGTGCACGTCGCTGCCCTCGTCTCGGCACTCGCTGACGTCACCACCAGTCACGACCTGCTGCTGTGCACCGAGCTACAGGCCCGCGAGCTTGCGCTCTCGTGGCACCAGATCGGCGGCATCGTCCTGGCCCGGAACTTCACACTCGAGGTCTGCCGCCGCATGGCCCCGGACGGAGTGGGCTGGCCGAGCGCAGAGGCCGGTTGGCTCGATGCCGCGGTCGGGCACGCGCTCGGCTGTCAGCCAGGTGCAGCATGAACACGAGCAATAGTCCGAGCCTCGCGGCCGAAGCCGTGCGCGCCCGCGCCGAGCTGGGGTCGGCCGGGCTCTCGGCAAGCCTGCTCGTACGAGATCTCGACCGTGATCTCGAGGTCGGCGTCGACCCCGACGACCAGCTCCCGCTCCTGTCGCTGGCGAAGCTACCCATCGCTCTGGCGACTCTCGAACGAATCAGAGTCGGAGAGCTCGACGGCTCCGCGCCCGTCACGGTGCAGCCAGGCCGGCACGAGGTGCCCGGCCCACAGGGAACCAGCCGCTTCCGCCACCCTGCCACCGTCGCGATCGACGACCTCGTCTATCTATGCCTGTCGGTCAGCGACAGCCAGGCCGCCGATGCCTTGCTCGCTCTGACACCGCCCGACCAGGTCGCCGAGATCGCGCAGCGCCTCGGCGTGCCCGTCATCCCGATCCGGCACGGTCTCGGTGAGCTGAGCAACACCGCCGTCGAACGCCTCGAAGAACATCGGACCGGGCTGGGGTACGCGTTGGCGGCCCGTTCGGTGGACGAGAGGAACAGCAGCCCACTCGGCTGGCTGGACGTCACCCACGCGACCAGCTCGTCGGCCCGTACCTTCGTGGATCTTCTGGCCGCCATCTGGACCGACGGGTCAGGGATCCACCCGGAGGTCTCGTCTCGACTACGGGCTCTCCTCGCCGCGAACGTCTATCGCCAGCGGCTCGCCCCTGAGTTCGACAGCGACCTCACGATCTGGTCGTCGAAGACCGGAACCGGCCTCAACCTGCGTCATGAGGTCGGCGTCGCCGAGCACCATGACGGCGCGCGGATCGCCATCGCGATCCTGTCGCGCAGCCGGGTCGAGGCCGGTGTCCAGCCGGCCGCCGACATCACCCTCGGGCGCGTGGCTCGGCGGCTCCACGATGCCGTGCGCCGGGCTTGAGGTGCTGTGGCTGCCGGACGAGGACGTCTACGTCCCGTCCGCGATCCGCCCACGGACCATCGCCTCGAGCACAGCCCAGAAGCGGTCGGTGCGGGCACGCCCCAGGATGAACGGGTTCTCCGCTCGGCGGCCGAGCCCCGCAACCTCTTCGAGCCGCTCGACATTCCCATGATTGGTGAGCACGACGTCGATCCCTTCACGCCGCGCCCGGCGTGAAGTCTCGCGGACGGACGTCAGATAGGCCCGTCTGTCCCGAGTCGATCGTGGCAGCCCCATCCCGCCCCAGAGGATCGCGCGATGACGGCGACCGTTCCAGTGCACCGGGAACGTCGGCGACACGGTGCCGCGGGTGTGGCCTGGCGTGAGCGGGAGTCGGACTGTCGTCGTGCCCGATCTGAGTTCTTGACCGTCGTGGATCTCCAGATCCCGGTCCGGAGCGACATCCGGCGACTCCTCGGCAACCAAGTCCCAGTCGCGCTTGCTCATCAGCACCCTTGCCCCGCACCGGTCGGCGACGAACTGGGCTCCCCCGAAGTGGTCGGCGTGACCGTGGGCGACGATGACCGAGTCGATCGCAGCAGGATTCATCCCCACTGCGCGAAGGCCTGGCACGAGGATGCCCTCGGCCTCGACCGAGGATTCCAGAGCATCGATCAGCACCACTCCGGCCGAGGTGGCCAGGGCCGTGGCCTGGACGAAGTCCGTGCCCACGACCGCGACGTCGTCGAATATGCGTACAGGGCGCGGGTCGGGAGCCTTCGGCGGCATCCAACCCGCTCGCTGGGCGCGCACGACATCGAGCAGTACCGGATCGTCTCCGGCGAGCTCGGCAGCGCGGGCGTAGTACATCTCAGCATCCGGTCGGCGCGGCGGCGTCGAGGCTACGGAAGAGCGAGAAGCATCTGCCGGCCGCGCCGGCGTGGCGCACGCAGCGGCAACCGGAATCGTTGCGATCGCCAGGGCCGCGCGCCGGGACAGCACGCCGCGGCGGATCGGGTCACTCTGCTCATCAGTCACACGGCGATGGTGGCGAAGCGGAAGCAGCTGATCCAATACACCACCGGCGATCCCATGTGAATTCCGCATCATCGCAGGTCAGGAGCTGACCATCAGGATGACACCATCGACGATGGCCCGGCGCCCGAGTCGATCATCACTTTCGCCGTGCGCGGTGCCGGCGGACCGCTGCCCGGTTGGCGCAGCGGACCGAGCAGTAGCGCTGCCGCCCGTTGCGGGTGACGTCCACGACCACCGCAGCGCACGGGTCGCCCGCCGTCTGTCCGGCAGCGCACCGGCCCAGGCGATGGATGCCCCGAGTGGTCAGATGCAGCGCCGTGCCCACACTGATCACAGCCCTCAGCACGTCGGGAAGCGAGTCGTTGGCGCTGTCGCGGTAGTGGAGGTGCCACCCCTCCCGCCCATGATCGGTCAGCCGGGGGTACGCGGTCGCCTGCGCCATCAGGTCGTTGAGCAACCGTGCCCGCTCCCCTGGCTCCTCGGCATCGACGACGCGCAGCCATTCGTCGATCACCAGGCGGGTGCGCAGGTGATCGTCCGGCGACTCGGCGAAGGCCATCGTCATGCCGAAGGCCCTGGTCCGCGCCTCGATCCCGGCCCGGTCCTCGGGCCAGTCGTCGGCGAGCGAGGCGGCCATGAGCACCGCGTACTCACCGTAAGGGTTGAGATGCATAAGACCATTACACCAGGGTGGTGACCATGACGGACATCGCGACAGAGAAGTCCCCGCACGCGGACGGCGCCCACGAGCACGGCTGGCGCACCGAGTCCAGCCACCAGACCTCGGAGGGGCGGGTCCACTACGTGCGCTGCGCCAGCTGCGGCGTACGTCGCGTGGACCTCCAGCCTGATCCACTCCTACCACCGCAGCCGCTGAGCCGCAGCCGAGGATGACAGCGGACACCGTCAACCAGCGCCGCCTCTGGCCAGGACCCAATCGTCGTACGACACCGGGTCGGCGTCGTGCTCTGCCTGGGCGACGATGCTCTCGGTGAACCAGGTGCGCAGCGAGACCATCTCCGGGGTGGAGCGAAGGGTGAGCAGCCGATGGGTCTCGCTGAGCGCGTCGGCCAGGTTGTCCGCGGCCCACAGCTCGCGGACCACGGGGCCCATCTCGCGGGGCAGAGTCATCTCGATGTCGACGTACTCCAGCCCCTTCGCGGCGGCGTCCAGGGCCGTACGTCGCCCCATGTGGCGTGCGAAGGCGGGTCGGCTCACCAGCCGCTCGATGAGCTGGCCGAGCTCGCGCGGCGGTGTCGGACCCTCCTCGGAGTCGATGAGCTGGAGCTCGCGGACCAGATCATCGAGGCGCTGGTCGATCTGGAGCCCGAGCTGCACCGGACAGCCGGGGAGCCGCACGGTGACCCAGTCGGCGGGGAGAGCGGACTGCTCCGATACCACCTGCTCCCCGTACTCGACCGTGGGAGGCCGTACGTCGTGCTCGACGCCGTCGCCGGCGAGCTCGGCCCAGATGCGGCGCCCGTCGACACGCTCCTCGATCCCCCAGGACTCCGCCAGCACGGACACGATCACCAGTCCCCGACCGGTGGTGCCCTGACTCTCGACAGGCGGCGGAGCCACGGCACCGACCGGGACCAGCGCTCCGTCGTCCTCGACGCTGAGCCGTACGGCCGGCTCGAGGTCATGCAGCCGGATGTGCATATAGGGGCTCCCGCTGTGGAGCGCGGAGTTCGCTGCCATCTCGGTGATGCAGAGGGCGGCGTCGTCGACCAGATGCTCGCGCCCCCACTCCAGCAGCCCGTCGGTCACGAACCGCCGCGCCCCCGGCACGCTGGCCGTCTCGGCGGCGAGGCGCATCCGCAGCTCAGGACGGCCCCGGCGGGGCACGGACGTCATGGAGCCAGTGTGCCCGCCTTCGGCCCTGCCGTCACCGGCTGACCTTCAGATCGTGCCGCTCGAGTGCGCCGCCGAACCGCCGACGGGCGGTCCCTTGTGAGGGGCCGCCCGTCGGCGGTCAGTGTGCTGCGGCCGCCAGCCGAGCCGCCCTGGCGGCATCGCGCACCGGGCGGGCGAAGAGCACCAGGCACAGGACACCGAGGAGGAAGAGGCCGCCGGTGATGAGGAAGACCTGGTGGTATCCGGTGGCATCGGCGACACCATGGGCGTCGATGAGACGACCTGCCAGCGCAGGAGCGATCACTCCGGACAGGCCGGTCACCGCCGTCAGGGTCGACAGGACGGCGGCCCGCTGGACGGCGGGAGTGATCTCGGCCATCAGAGTCATCCCGATCCCGATCTGGACTGCTGCCAGGGAGAACGCGATGGTGACCAGGGCGAGCTGGGCCACGGTGCCCGCCGCCACCGGCAGCAGCAGCATGCACACCGCAGCGGTCGTGATGCAGCCGGCGGAGACGTAGACCCGAGCGACCCGCGAGGAGCGTCCGCGCTGCATCATCCGGTCCGAGACGAAACCTTGGAGCGGGATCACGATCGCCCCCATCAGCCACGGCAGCACGACGAGGGTGCCTGCAGTGGCGGTGCCGAGTCCGAGCGGCTTGTTGAGGTAGAGCGGCACCCAGGCGACCAGCAGCGCGAGCGCCCAGTAGGCCGCGAAGCCCGCGACGAAGACCGCGAGCCCGGTGCCGGACAGGAAGATCGCGCGGTACGGAGCCCGCTGGGACGCCGCGACGAGGACGTCGCCGGTGGCGGCCTCCGCGATCGACCGGTCGGGAGCAGAGCCCGTACCGGACATACCCGTGCGGCCCTCCTTGCCGACCAGAGCCCAGACCACGGACCAGATCAGGCCGAGCACCATCATCATGAAGAACGCGGAGCGCCAGCCGTGGTTGTCGATGAGGTAGGACAGCAGCGGCGCCATCAGCACGACACCGAGGGCGGCGCCGAGGTTGACCAGCGAGGTGGGCAGGTTGCGGCGGTGGTCGGGGAACCACTTCTGGGCGGCGTTGACGGCCAGCGGGTTGGCCGGCCCTTCGGCGGCACCGAGCACGGTCCTGCTCACCAGCAGCGTGGCAACGCTGGCGAAGAAGACCACCGGGAGCTGGGTCAGGGCCCAGACGATGCTCATCACCAGCAGGATCCGCTTGTTGGACCGCCGGTTGGCCAGGAAGCCGACGACGACCGCGGAGATGCTGAAGAGGGCGTAGAAAGAGCTCGAGACGAGGCCGTACTGCGAGGGCGACATGCCGAGGTCGGCCATCATCGGGTCGGCGGCGAGGCCCAGGACTGCCTTGTCGCCGAAGTTGATGAGCATGAAGACGACCAGCAGGCCGGTGATCACCCAGGCGCGGGCGCTGGGTTTCTCGGTGGACTCGGCCAGGTCGGTGGTGGGGGAATGGGTCATCGGTCTCACTCCGGGGTGACGATGGCGAAGGTCGGGTCGGGGGCGTCCAGCGTGGCGACGAGACGGGCGAGAGCTCCGGCGTCACCCTCGATCTCGCCACCGACCGCTGCCAGACCCTCGGGGGTCGCAGCGCCGCCGAGCAGCAGACCGGCCAGCGCCGCCGGTGCGGGCAGCCGTAGGGTCGCCTCCGCGGTGTCGGTCTGTGGTCGAGCGGAGTGGGTGAGAACGCCGTTGCGCAGGGTCAGCCGGTGGCGCTCGCCGGTGCTGGTGAGCTCCACGTCGAGGCGAAGCACCTCGGACCAGCAGCGCGGACCGTCGACACGGATCGCGATCGCGTCGAAGATCTGCTCCGCGCTGAGGGCACGGACGATGTCCGCTCCGGCCGAGGAGAGCGGGGTCCCGAAGGTGCCGTGGCGCAGCTCGTGCGCCCCGGAGAGATAGACGCATCGCCACGGCCCGCTCTCGGCCAGGTAGCCGAGCTGCTCGAAGGTGTCCGCCTGGAGCTCACGGGCGGCGGCGTGGTCGGGCTCCGCGAAGATCACGTGGTCCAGCAGCGTGGTCGCCCAGCGGAAGTCGCCCTCCTCGTAGGCTGCCCGGGCCTTGGACACGACGACGTCGGCGCCGCCCATGTCACGGACGAACCGCTGGCCCTGCTCGACCGGCGGGTGCTGCCAGAGCCGGGCGGGGTTGCCGTCGTACCAGCCCATGTAGCGCTGGTAGATCGCCTTCACGTTGTGGCTGACCGTGCCGTAGTAGCCGCGGTTCGACCAGTTCTGCTCGAGCGCCGGCGGCATCGGGAAGTCCTCGGCGATCTCGGTGCCGGTGTAGCCCTGGTTGAGCCGGCGCAGCGTCTGGTCGTGCAGGTAGGCGTACATGTCCCGCTGCAATGCCAGGTGCTCGCGGATCGCCTCGTTGCCGAAAGTCGGCCAGTGGTGCCCACCGAAGGCGACCTCCGCCTCCTGGCCATAGGTCTCGATGGCCTCGGTGAGGTAGCCCGCCCAGGCGTGCGCGTCGCGGACCAGCGCGCCGCGCAGGGTGAGGAGGTTGTGCATCGCGTGGTTCGAGTTCTCCGCGATGCACAGCGCCTTGAGCTCGGGCAGGTAGAAGTGGAACTCCGAGGGCGCCTCCGAGTCCGGCGTCATCTGGAAGACGAAGCGGACCCCATCGAAGACGTGCTCCTCGCCGGTCTCCCCCACCAGCACCGTCGGCGGGATCAGGGAGACCTGTCCGGTCGAGTTCGTCTGGCCGATCCCGGCACCGACCTGGCCGCGGGGTCCGCGCTCCAGGGCTGCTCCGAACATGTACGCAGCACGCCGGGCCATCGCGGTGCCGGCGAAGACGTTCTCGCCGACAGCGTGCTCGAGGAAGCCGCTCGGCGCGATCACCGGGACGCCGGCCGCGACGTCCTCGTCGCTGATCACGCCCCGGATGCCGCCGAAGTGGTCGATGTGGGAGTGGGTCAGGATCACTGCGGTCACCGGACGGTCACCACAGTGCTCGCGGTAGAGCTCGAGCGCCGCCGCGGCACACTCGACCGAGACCAGCGGGTCGACCACGATGACGCCGCTCTCGCCGGCGATGAAGGTGATGTTGGCGATGTCGAGGCCGCGCACCTGGTGGATGCCGGGGCGCACCTCGTAGAGACCTTGCCGGCTGACCTGGCGGCTGTGCCGCCACAGGCTCGGGTTGACCGTGTCGGGCGCCTCTCCCTCGAGGAAGGCGTAGGTGTCCACGTCCCACACCACGCGTCCGTCGGGCGCGGTGATCGGACCGCGGGTCCAGCGCGCGACCAGCCCGCGCTCGCTCTCCTCGGTGCTCTCGTGGAACGGCAGCGTCGCCAGGGTCTCCTTGTGCTGCCGGCGTACGTGCTCGGTGGCCTCGTGGGGGTTCGTCATGGGGATCCTTCGGTGTTTCGGGGTTGGGAAGCGCGCACGTGCCGGCCGTCGGCTCGGCACGTGCGCGATCTGGGCCGGTCAGGGCCAGGTGAGGCGGGTGTCGCCTCGCCTCACCCGCGCAGGGCGGAGGCGAAGATGCCAGGAAGGGCGGTGACCGACGGCGAGGCGGCGAACCTGGTGAGGAGACGGCCGGTGCGGTCGGCGGTGCGGTTGTCGACGAACCAGGGCGGCTTCGGCGAGATGGTCATCTCGCCGTGGAACAGGCTGCGCGGGGAGGTGCGGAACGGACCCCGTACGACCGTACGCTCGGTGCGGTCCAAGAGCAGCGCGTTGTGCACCACACCCTGCCCGCTCTGTACGTCGTCCAGCGGATGCCCGGGGAACGCGCCCCAGGTCGCGTGGGCGGTCAGGTAGCCCAGCCCGGTCCACACGTTGACGCCGATGGTGCCGTAGCGCATCCGGGCGATCTGCTTCTCGAGGGCGTCGCCGAGCTGCTTCTTGGTCGCCGGGTCGACGATCAGGTTGGCGCCCAGCGTGCCGTGCAGCCGCTCGTTGGCGGCGTCCACGGCTGCCCGCAGGAAGCCCTCGCCGTGTCCGGGGAGCTCGGCGACGCCGAGCACCGGGCCGAAGTACTCCTCGGTGAAAGCGGTCTCCTCGGCGTCGGCCAGGTCGAGCCCGGGGAGCAGCGTACGCTCCGGGGTGCCGCCGACGGCCTCGGCGTCGAGGTGGAGGCGCCGTGCCCCCTCCACCCGGGTCTCGCAGCCCGGATACCAGGCAGGACGGTGCGGCGCCGCGGAGAGCGCACGGCGCAGAGCGGCCAGGAACTCCTCCTTCTGGTCCCAGTCCGAGCTGAGGATCACCAGCTGGCCGGCGATGCAGTTGAACCCGGAGTTGTGCAGCCGCATGGTGGCGACGTGCTGGGCCTGGTGCTCGATGTCGGCAGCGGTCCAGTCGCCGGGAACGATGATGACCGGCGCGACGCCGCCGAGCTCGCTGGTGATCGGCTTGTCCAGGAGCGGTGTGCCGGCCGCCTTCCGGTCGGCAGCCTCGTCGCCCAGACCCCACACGATCGCGTCGTGGGTGCGCTCGCTGCCGGTCATGTGCACCGCGGCGATCCCGGGGTGGTGCGCCAGCGCAGAGCCGATCTCGGCGCCACCGGTGATGATCTCGACGACACCGAGCTCGAGGTAGGGCGCGAAGACGGCTCGCAGCACCGGCTCCAGCGCCTCGGCGATCGGGTTGAGCTTGAGCACCGCGACCCGGTTCTCGGCGTACAGCTGGTAGAGCACGTCCAGCGGCGCGATGGAGAAGATGTTGCCGGCACCGAGGACGAGCGCGCTGCCACGGGTGGCGGCGGGGTCGCGCTGGGTGAGGCCGGCCTCGCGGCGTACGTCCTGCTCGGTCACGCCGGGCTGCAGCCAGACCGAGGCGGAGTAGCCGTTGAGCAGCAGCCGGTCGTAGATCGAGTGCGGGAGGACGTCGATGGCCACCTGGCCCTCCCCCACGGTGCGGGTGGTGAAGCCGTCCAAGACGTCCTTGCCGTGCTGGAGTCGGCGCAGGGTCTCCGCCAGCGCGGGGACGTAGGAGAGCACCGCCCACGGCCCGCTGGTCCACTCCTCGCCGGCGAGGGTGGACCCCGCCGGGAGCTGCTTGATCCGGCAGGCGGTCTCGACCCACTGCTCGGCGTGCTCGTCGACGAGCCGACCGAACCGCTCGAGGAGGGCGACCCGGTCGCCGAGGGTCAGGCCGGCCCAGGTCTTCTCGGCCGTCGCCAGGCGAGCGGTGATGGCCTCCGCCTGGGCGTTCGGCTCCTCCGGGGCGAGGGGTGTCTGGTCGCTCATCGCGATCACTCCGTCCCGCGGATCAGATCCGCGGCCTTCTCGCCGACCAGGACGGTCGGTGCGTGGGTGTTGCCGTGCGTGATGGTCGGGAAGACCGAGGCGTCGGCGACGCGGAGCCCGGTGACACCGTGGACCCGCAGCTCGGCGTCGACCACGCCCTCTTCGGGCGTGCCCATCCTGGCGGTGCACGAGGGGTGGTAGGTGTGCTCGACGCCGCGGCGGATCTCGGCTTCGAGCTCCTCGCGCGTCTGCGCCTGGGCGCCGGGGTGGATCTCGGTGCCGACCAGGTCACGAACCGGGGAGGCGGCCAGGATCTCCCGGACCTTCTGCACCGCGGCGACCATGGCGTCCATGTCGTCCTGCTCGGCGAAGTAGTTGAAGGTGACCGCGACCTGGTCCTTGGGGTCCGCGCTGCGCAGACGTACCTGACCGCGGCTCTTCGACCCGACCAGCGAGCAGCCGACGCCGACGGCGGGCTTGTCGTGGGTGCCGAAGCCGTGGTCCCAGAAGTAGCCCGGGGCGAAGATCAGCTGCATGTCGGGCGCGTCCAGGCCCTCGCGGGTCCGGAAGAACGCGCCGCCCTCCCCCACGTTGGAGGTGAGGATGCCGCGGCGCAGGGCGAGATAGGACAGCAGCTGCTTCGGCGTCTCGGCCTCGGCCAGGTTGCCCTTCGCGGTCGTCTCCACGTTGACGAGGTACATCGGGTGGTCCATCAGGTGGGCACCCACGTTGGGGTTGTCCACGATCGTCTCGATGCCGTGCTCGGCGAGGTGCTCGGCGGGGCCGATGCCGGAGAGCATCAGCAGCTGGGGCGTGTTCAGCGCACCAGCGGAGAGCACCACCTCGCGGTTGCAGCTCAGCAGGACGGTGGCACCGTCCACCTCGGCCTCGATCCCGATCGCCCGGCCATCGGCGATGACCACCTTCCGCACGTGGGTGTCGGTCAGCACGGTCACGTTGGAGCGCTTGGCCGCCGGGGCCACGTAGCCGTCGGCCGTGGTCCACCGGGAGCCCCGCTTGTGGGTCACCTGGTAGAAGCCGGTGCCCTCCTGCTCGGCGCCGTTGAAGTCGTCGTTGCGCGCCAGACCGGTGGCGGCAGCGGCCTCGATGAGGCGCTTCACTGCCAGACTCGGCGACCGCAGGTCCTGGATGTGCTGCGGACCCTGGTCGCCGTGGAACTCGTCGGCACCGCGGGAGTTGGTCTCGGCCCGCTTGAAGTACGGGAGCACCTCGTCGTAGGACCAGCCGGTCGCACCGGCCTTGGCCCAGCCGTCGTAGTCGGCCCGGTTGCCGCGGATGTAGATCATCGCGTTCATGCCGCTGCACCCGCCGAGCATCTTGGCCCGGGGGTGGTAGATCCGGCGACCGTCCAGGTGCGGTTCGGGCTCGGTGAGCACGTTCCAGTCCCGTTCGGTCTTGAACTGCTTCGAGAAGGCCGCCGGCACCTGCACGCTCATGTGCTTGTGCGAACCGCCGGCCTCCACGAGCAGCACCGACGTCCTGGGGTCCTCGGAGAGACGCGCGGCCACGACCGCACCGGCCGACCCCGCCCCCACCACGATGTAGTCGTACGTCTTCTGGGCTGCATGGGCGCCCCGCCCGGCCTTCTTGCTCGCCATCAGCGTGCCTCGTCCCTTCCGAAGGAGTGGTCGTGTTCGGGCCGACTGTGCCAGGGATCACACCGCCGGCTCTTGGCGTACGCCGCCAGAGTTGGACCAGAGCGTTGTACGAGGGAACAATCGCGAGTGGCGGGGCTCACACGGAGCTCGCCCACGATCCCTACTCCACCCGCGGAGACATATGCCTCAGGACAATCCCGAGCTCGAAGCCTGGCTCGAGGAGTTCGCGCGCGAGGCTCTCCGCGGAGACGCGGTCGAACGGTTCGTCCGCTATGTAGACGCGGGCATCCTCGCCCAGCTGCCGCAGATCGCCGCGGACCCGCTGCTGGCCCAGGACCTCGACCAGAGCACCGACTCGCAGTGGCGCGCCTTCCTGGAGATGGTGGTGGCCGACGACTACCACCACCACCTTCCCTCCCAAGCCGGCAACCTCGCCCGCTCGCTCGCCCGGCGCGGCATGGATCTCGGGGTGCTGCTCAAGGTCTACCGGGCCGCCCACCAGCTGGTCTTCGCCTACCTCTCCGAGGTCACCCAGGAGGAGCCGCTGCCGCGGCCCGGCCGCGACGAGGCGCTGGTCTTCGTCTGGAGCCGGGCCGGACAGTGGATCGACGACACCATCGAGAAGCTCATCGAGACCTTCTACGCGGAGCGTCAGCTTCTGGTGGAAGGTGCGCTCGCCCGGCGGGCCTCATTGATCGACGGCCTCCTCCAGGAGACCGTCGAACCCACCGAACGGGTCTCTGCCGATCTGGGGCACCAGCTCGACCACTGGCAGACCGGGTTCGTGATCTGGCAGGCCAGCAGCGTGGTCCACGATCGCGATCTGGAGACGTTCGCCGGCGACCTCGCGCGCGTGGCCGGTGCGCCGTCACCGCTGTTGCACGTCGCCGGGCACCGTGACCGCTGGGGCTGGCTGGCCACCTCGACGCCACCGGACCTCGCCGGCGTCCACAAGCTGTCCGAGCGGTTGTCCGGGAGCGGCGTACGCATCAGTCTGGGTACGCCCCAACGCGGCCCGGAAGGCTTCCGACAGTCGCATCAGGAGGCCCGCGCCGCCCACAAGGTGGCCACCGCCGCGGTGCTCGCTCCCCCCGTGGTCGACTACCAGGAGGTCGAGCTGCTGTGCCTGGTCGACGGCAACCGTGCCCTGGTGGAACGGATGGTGCTCCGCGAGGTGGGCCCGCTCTGCGGCGCTGACAAGAACCTCGCCCAGGTCCGGCAGACCACCCTCGCCTTCCTCACCCAGCGCAACCTGGACGCGGTGGCCGACGCCCTCTTCGTGCACAAGAACACCGTCCGCTACCGCCTCGCCAAGGCCGAGGAGCTCCTCGGCCACCCGCTGAGCGAGCGGGCGGCGTATGTCGAGCTCGCCCTGCGCCACATCGCGCTGTTCGGTCCGCCCGCTGACGGAGCGAGCTGACGTACGCGTCTCACTCGGCCGGATAGGGCGCTGCGGCCAGCAGCCCCGCGAGGTGGGCGAGATGGCGGGCCAGGGTCCTGGTGGTCCCGGCGGTCGTCTCGGGCGTCGGCTCCTTGTCCTTGTAGTCCACGCCCTGCATCGCCTCGCCGACCCAGTAGGTCGCCGCGCTCGCGGGGATGGTGAAGCCGACGTCGTTCAGTGCCTGGCACAGCTCGGCGGTGACGTGGTGGGCGCCGTCCTCGTTGCCGACGACGCCGATCCCGGCGACCTTGTCGTAGGTCAGCATCCGACCCTTGTCGTCGGTCTCGCCGAGCTCGGCGTCGAGCCGCTCGAGCACCATCTTGCACACCGCGGACGGCTGGCCGAGCCAGATCGGGGTGACCAGCACCAGGACGTCCGCAGCCAGCATCCGCTCCCGCAGCTGCGGCCACTGGTCGCCGTCACCCTCGTCGGTCGTCACCCCGAAGCGCACGTCGTGATCGACGACCCGGACCATCTCGCCGCTCACCCCCTGGTCCCGGAGCGCCGAGAGCACCTGGGATCCCAGCAGCTCGGAGCTGGACTCCGCAGGCGAACGCTTGAGGGTGCAGTTCAGGACAAGGCAGCTCAGTGACGTCATGCCGACCGGTAACCCGAGAGCATCGCCGTCATGCCCTGATCACGGCGCGCCCGACCCGCAGGTGCAGGTCCTCGAGCCGGGCGAGCTGGACATCAGCGCGTCGGATGAGGTCGTCGAGCTGCAGTGGGTCCACACGTACGTCGCCCTCGGTGGCGGCGCGAAGCAGCTGCCACCCCGCGCGTTTACCAGCCACCGCGTCCCGCAGTGCCTCGAGCTCGAACAGGTCAGACAGCGGTGAACGCCGGACCAACCGCCCGTTCGGCTTGAACCGGCCGGCGAGCTCCACCGCCCGTCCCGTGGCGGCGGCGATCCGCGAAGGGGTGGCGCCGGTCGCGATGATCATCTGTCGCTGGGCCTCGCGGTCCTCGTTCATCTCGGCCGCCAGCTGTCGTACCTCGGCGGCCACCTCGGGGTCGGAGTGGGAGCGGCCGACCCTCTCGAACATGGCCACTCCGGCGCTGGAACCTGCCCAGTGATGCTGCAGGTAGGCGTGCAACATGTCGTCGTTCACCGGTTGCTCCTTCTTCTGGACGTCAGGGATGTAGCGGCGGAAGCTCGCTGCCGGCCTTCGCCGGGATGCCGGAGAGGACCGCCTCGAGGGCGTCCATGGCGGAGTGGTGCGGTCGCCAGTCGAGCTCTCGCTCGGCGCGGACGGTCGACATCAGCGCCAGCTGCATGACCACCGCCAGCAGGCTGCCCGGGACCTTCATGTGTGTCCACGCCCTTCCTGCAACCGGCCGATCCGTCATCTGTGCCCCACCGGTACCCACCGCGCCTCGGTTGAGCACAGTGATCGCCGGGCTTGAATCGCCGGATCCGGGTACCGCAGACGTGACCCGATCCGAAGGAGGCAGATCCATGAAGGCGGTCACTTGGCAGGGATGGCGCGACATCCGCGTGGAGGAGGTCCCGGATCCCCAGATCGTCGAGGACGACGACATCATCGTTGAGATCACCTCGACTGGGTTGTGTGGTTCCGACCTGCACCTCTACGAAGTGCTCACCGGATTCATGACGCCGGGCGACGTGGTCGGGCACGAACCGATGGGGATCGTGACCGAGACCGGGCCCGGGGTCCACCAGGTGAGCGTCGGCGATCGAGCGGTGGTGCCGTTCAACATCAGCTGCGGCACCTGCTGGATGTGTCGGCGCGACCTGCACTCGCAGTGCGAGACGACCCAGAACCGCGACCAAGGCACCGGGGCGAGCCTCTTCGGCTACAGCTCGCTCTACGGCCAGGTCCCGGGCGGCCAGGCGGAGTACCTGCGCGTCCCCTTCGGGAACGAGCTGCCGATCAAGGTCCCGCACGGCCCGCCCGACGACCGATTCCTGTTCCTCTCCGACGTCCTGCCGACCGCCTGGCAGGCGCTGCAGTACGCCGATCCCGACCCGGAGAGCACCGTGCTGGTGCTCGGCGCCGGTCCCATCGGCGACATGGTGAGCCGCATCGCGCTCGACGCCGGCCACCGGGTCATCAGCGTGGACCGCGAGCCCGAGCGTCTCGCCCGGGTGCGGCAGCGTGGGGCCGAGACGATCGATCTCGAGTCCGGCGACGTCGCCGAGCGGGTGCGCGACCTGACCGACGGACGCGGGGCCGACGCCGTGATCGACGCGGTGGGCATGGAGGCTCACGGCTCCCCGATCGTGGAGGGGATGACCAAGGTGGTGTCCATGATGCCCGGAGCCGCCGGCCGAGCGGTGATGCAGACGGCCGGCGTCGACCGGATGGCCGCCCTGCACACCGCCTTCGACGCCGTACGCCGCGGCGGCACCATCTCCATCGCCGGCGTCTACGGCGGCGCGATGGACCCGTTCCCGATGATGCAGCTGTTCGACAAGCAGGTCGGCATCCGCATGGGCCAGGCCAACGTACGCGCCTGGACCGATGACCTGATGCAGTTCCTCCAGAGCGACGAGGACCCGCTGGGCGTGGGCTCCTTCGCCACCCACCACCTCCCCCTCAGTGAGGCGCCGGAGGCCTACAAGTCCTTCCAGGAGAAGGCCGACGGGATGGTGAAGGTCGTCTTCAAGCCCTGAGTCAGCCGTTCATCCGGGCGTTCCGCCTGCTGCCGTTGACCAGGTCGTTGAAGCGGTCCACGGCCCAGATCGTCCGGAGCCCGGCGCGGCTCATCATCATCGGCCGCGGGAACCTCGGCCTGGCCTGCCACAGGGTCTGCAGGTCCTCGTGCAGCTCGCCGTCGATGATCGCGTCGGCGATGAGCGTCCCGACGTAGGGCGCCTGGGCGAGGCCGTGACCGTTGCACGCGATCGAGTAATAGAGGTCCTCGCCCATCCGGCCGGCGCGAGGAAGCCACGACGAGGTGATCGCGATCCACCCACCCCAGGCGCGGTCGATCGCCACATCGGCCAGCATCGGAAAGCGGGTGGCGAAGGCGCTGGCCAGCTCCTCGACGAGCCCGGGGTCGGGTACCTTCTCCGGGAGCGGATAGCTCGTGCCCCGCTCGAGACGGCGTACGCCGAACACGATGGTGTTGCGCGGGGTCAGACGGTAGTTCTCCATGATCGCGTGCTGGGTGACGAGGCCCATGCCGCTGGTCCAGCCGAGTGCGGCGAGCCGGTCGGGGTCGATCGGCTCGGTCTCCACCTCGATCACGTAGATGGGCACGGAGAGGTGTTTCGGGGTGATGTCCCACTCCCCCGCGAAGGCGTTCGTGGCCAGCACCACCCTGTCCGCCCGGACCCGGCCCTGCGAGGTCGTCAGCACGACCCGGCCGCTCTCGCGGGTCACGTCGGTGACCTTCGTCTGCTCGAAGACGCGTGCGGACGAGTCGAGGAGCACCCGCCGCATGCCGAGGCTGAACGCGCCCGGATTCATCCGGCCGCCGACGAGCTCGCGCATGCCGCCGACGAACCCGCGGGGGATCCCCAGCTCCTCAGCCGTGCCGACCTCTACGTGGCCGCCGGCTCGGGTGATGATCTTGGCGACCCGTCGAACGCGTCCCATCTGGCCGCGCGAGACGGCGGCGAACGCGTTGCCGGTCGCCTCGTACTCGCAGTCGATGTCGTGCTTCGCGATGAAGTCCTCGACATGGTGTGCGGCACGCTCGGCGAGCCGCATCATGCCCGGCATCTTCTTGCGCGAGAGCAGGTCGAGCAGCTGGATGTCGCCGCCAGGAGCACCGGCCAGCTGGCCCGCGTTGCGCGAGCTGGCCCCGTGCCCGCAGAACTCGGCCTCGAGCAGCACCACGTCGTGGCCCCGCTCGACGAGCCGCAGGGCGGTCGACATCCCGTTGATGCCGCCACCGATCACGGCGACACGGCAGCTGAGGTCCCCCTCGAGGGCCGGCTGGACGTCGGCCGGCGGGTCGATCCACCCGGTGAAGGATTCGTACGTGACGTGGTCGGTCCTCATGCCCCGACCGCCTTACGGCGCTTGTCGGCCGACGCGACGCCGGTCGCCACGTTGTGCTCGTGGAGAGCGCGGTAGGCAAACAGGTACGTGAGCATCTGCAGCCCCCACACGGCCAGCGCGAACGTGTAGAAGAGTGCGCGGTCCTGGAGCGGGTCGACCGAGGCGGGCAGCGGGAAGAAGTCGTAGGTCAGCGCGATGACCGTCGCCGCGAGGCTGACACCGAGGGTTGCGACGGCGACCCGGGTGGCCCCGATGTCCCACAGCCGCTTCACGAAGTAGACGATGAAGACGAGCGTCAGCAGGTTCACCACCAGGTAGAACGTGGCCGGGCCCTGGTGCAGGATGAACTCACCGTTGTCGTCCACGTGGTCGCGGAACTTCGGCTGGGCCAGGTAGAGCCCACAGCCGATTCCCAGAGCGAAGATGCCGATCTCGACCCCCAGGCGCGCCTTGTATCGGTGCGTCACGGCCATCAGGCCGACCACCAGCAGCAGCGTGATGCCGATCGAGCGCGAGAAGGCGTCGAGGAAGAAGGCGAACGCGTACTGCCCGCTCGTCTCGCCGCCGGCGGGATCGTCCGCGAAGCGCAGGGCCCAGATCAGGAAGTTCACGCCTGATGTCGCGACGATGAACCACTCGATGCCGAGCAGGTAGTTGCGGTAGCGCTTGATGAAGCGCCACCCCGCCCAGTAGCCGCACACGATCATGACCAGGTCGGCGACCAGGAAGGTCAGGGCGTAGATGTCTTCTTTCATTTCATTTCCTTATGGTGAGTTGAAGGGACCGGACATGCGGGTCAGGCCGTGCTGCGGCTGGCGCGCCGCCGCGAGCGGGCGCTCGAGACCAGCACGGTCAGCACGACGAGCAGCGCAAGCACTCCGGAGATCCAGTAGCCGGTGCCGTAGAGACCCTCGGCGGCCACCTCGAGGGTCGTGCCGGACACCGGGACCAGGGCTGCGCTGAGGTCGGCGCTGACCAGGGCCGTGCCGAACGCGAACCCGACGGCCATGAAGGTGCCGGCGACGCCGGCCGCCGTCCCGGCCTTCTCCTCAGGCACGGCCGCCTGCACCAGAGTGAAGCCGGCGGCGTACCCGATGCTGCAGCCCAGGCCCATGACGGCCGCGCCGACCAGGTAGTGCCACTGCTGGTCGTGGAACATCGCCAGCCAGGCGAGGCCCGCGGCGCTGATGAGGGCACCCACGACGAACACCGGCACTCCGCGCCCGTTGGCGACGGGACGGTCGACCGCCGCACCACCGACCAGGAAGGTCACCGCGAAGGGCACCATCAGCCAGCCGGTCTCGAGGGCCGAGAGCCCGAGGCCGTACGCGTCGACCGGACGGAGCGCCTCCGGGACCACCTGCGCGTAGCTGCTGAGCAGCAGCAGGAAGGCCGAGTTCACCGCTGCGAACAACGCGATCGACAGGCAGGAGGCGGTGACCAGCGGGGCACGCATCAGGGCCACGTCGAAGACAGCAGTCGAGGATCGCCGCTGGGCACGCACCCACGTGATGCCGCCGACGATGCCGATGACCAGCGGGATGAGGGCCGCACTGCCCCACACGAGACCTTGGGTCAGGGTCAGCAGGATCGCCGCGACCCAGCCGATCATCCAGATCGTGCCGACCGCACCGATCCGGCCGGCGCGCTCGGCCGGCGGGGCGTGCGGGACCAGGAGGTACGCCGCGAGGGTGGTCGCCGCGCAGGCGGCGGTGAGGATGGCGAAGAAGCTGCGCAGGGACAGGGTCTCGACGATCAGGCCGCCACCGATCATGCCGGCGACGATGCCGGCGCCCGTGGCGATCACCAGGACGGCGACGCCGACGGTGATGCCGGACTCGCCGAGGTTGCGTCGCAGGAATCCCAGCGGCAGCAGCTGCGCCGCGCACCCGAAGCCCATCAGCGTGCACCCGGCGAGGAGCGTCGGATAGGAGTCGCCGATCGCCGGGACCGCCGCGCCGACGGCGAGGAAGGCGGCCGCAGCGACGGAGGCGTTGCGGTCTCCGTACAGGTCGGCGAGGCGCGGCAGCAGGATGAATCCCGCTCCCCCGCCGAGCGTCAGGGCGGTGTAGAGCCAGGTCGTCTCGGCGACCGTGGCGAGCCCGTACTGCGCCTGGATCACCGGCAGCAGCGGCGGAAGGATGAAGATGACGGCGTTGGTCAGCACGACCATCAGCGCGCCGATGCCGATGAGCCGACCCTTGTCGGGCCTATGCCCTGCCGTCGTCCGGCGGCGTGCTGCCGCTTCTTCGTTGATCTGCGCCATGGGTTGTCTCCGATCCGGGAGGTGTGATCCGGCTCATACGCTACGACTTAGTTAGTCATATGATCAAGATCCATGACTAAGATGTTTGACTAAGTTTTCCATGGCAAGGATTCGCGGGCCGCGCTGTTATAGTCGGATTGACTTAATCAAGCGCCCAACTTGGTCGCACGAACACCTTCGGAGGACCTGATGGCACGCATCCCCGTCGCCCAGCGACGTCGCGACTTCATCGAGGCCGCCGTCGAGGTCATTGCCGCCCACGGCATCGACGGCGCGACGACGCGCCGGATCGCCGAGCAGGCCAAGGCCAACGTGGCGATGCTGCACTACTGCTACGACTCGAAGGAGGACCTCTTCGCGGACGTCTACACCTTCGTGGCCGGCAAGTACCGCGAGGTCATCGAAGGCAGCGACCCGCACACCACGCTCCCCGACGCGGCCCGGGAGATCCTGCGCGGCGTGATGGAGTGCTACCTCGACTCCCCCAGCTTCACCGCCGCGACCTTCGAGCTCGTCAACTGGGCCCGGCGCCAGCACGGCGACCGCGGCATCGCGGTCTACGACCAGGCCTTCGAAACGGTGCGCAAGGCGCTGCAGGAGGCATCCGCCGGTGACCCGGTCACGCCGGAGGTCATCGACGAGGCCACCTACGTCCTGGCCACCCTCGCCGACGGATTCGGCGTCAACTGGTTGACCTACGGTGACGCCTCGGTCGCCCAGGCACAGATGGAGGTCAACTGCTCCGTGCTCGACAGCTGGCTCGCGACCCGGCTCGCGGCGGCGCCGGCCAAGGCCTGATCGGGCGCCGCCGCGCCGGCGATCACAACGGCAGGTCCGGGGAGTCCACACCGACGACCCGGTCGCCGCAGAAGACGCGTACGGACTCGGCCGGCCCGTGGCCGCCGATGCCGGCCGGGCCCCAGAAGCTCTGGGCCGAGTCGTCGCCGAGGTCAGCGATCTTGGCGCCGTTGACTCGCACCTCACCGGCCACGATGCGCGAGCCGACCTCGATCGCGCGGTCGGTGTCGGTGCCGAACACGTACGCGTCGAGCCCGGACGGGTGGGCGTTCGCGATCCGCAGCGCCTCCTCGTCGGAGTCCACTGCGTGCAGCGAGACGAGCGGACCGAACAGCTCGGCCGTCGCCCGGCGCGGATCGGCACCGGAGGCGACGGTCGGCGAGAGGAAGTAGCCGCCGAGCTCGGGGAGACCTGCGGGCTGGCGGATCGTCGCGCCGAGCTCACGCAACCCCTCGATGCGGCTCTGCAGGGTCTGGAAGTGCGGCCCGTTGGAGATCGGTCCGACCTGGGTGTCCTCGTCCAGTGAGTGGCCGACGGTGAGCTTGGAGATTCGCTCGGTCAGCGCGTCCAGCAGGGGGTCGACCAGGCTGCTGTGGGCGAGGACCTTGCCGGGTCCCTCGCACCACTGACCGTTGAGCTTGGTCATGCCGTCGAGGATGCCGTCGGCGGTGACGTCGAGGTCGGCGTCGTCGAGCACCAGCACCGGGTTGTTGCCGCCGAGCTCCAGCTGCAGCACCTTGAAGTCCTCCGCCCCCGCGCGGGCGATGGCGCGGCCCGCTCTGGGTCCGCCGGTGAACGAGACGACCTTGATCCGTGGGTCGGCCGTGAGTAGCGCGCCGACCTCGCCCGTGCCGTGGACCAGCTGCAGCGCACCCGACGGGAGGCCGGCCTCCACGAAGCACTCGACCACGATCTGGGCGCTGCCCGGCGCATGCTCCGAGGGCTTGAGGATCACCGGACATCCCGCCGCGACGGCGCTGACGACCTTGGCGGCAGGGATGAAGCTGGGCCCGTTCCACGGGGTGAGGATCGCCGCCGGCCCCCACGGCACCTTGTAGAGGCGTACGTCGCGGCCCCCGGCCGCCAGGGCGGTGACCCGCGGGATCGCCCGCAGGTCAGCGGCCGTCGCCCGGATGCGGTAGGGCAGGAAGGACGCCACCGTGCGGGTGGCGCTGATCGGTGTGCCGCTGGTGATCGCATCCGTGCGCGCGATCTCCTCGGTCCTGCTCTCCAGGATCTCGGCGACGCGCTCGAGCATCTCGGCCCGCTCGACCCGGGCCTCCTCGTCCCAGCGGCCGACGTCGTACGTCCGTTCGGCATGCCGCAGGGCGCGCTCGACATCGTCGAGCGGGGTGGTGACGGTCCGGTGGACGGGCTCGAGAGTGTTGGGGTCGAGGTTCCACACGTCGTCGACCGTGGTGCACTCGCTCCACTCGTCGGCGATGTAGTCGACCGGCTGGGCGATCGTGATCTCGTTGCTGGACATCAGGGTTCCTCTGCGGATTCGTGGGTCAGGACTGGAGGTCGACGACGATGCGGGTGACGTCACCGGACTTCATCGCCTCGAAGCCCTCGTTGATCTCGGCGAAGGGGACGACCCGGGTCACCATCTCGTCGAGAAGGAGGCGTCCCTGCTGGTAGAGCCGGGCGAACTGGGCGATGTCCTCGCGCGCCTGGCCCGACCCCATGTAGGAGCCGATGAGCCGCTTCTCCTCGAAGAAGAACGACAGCGCGGGCACGCTGATCTCGGTGCCGGCCGGCGCGATGCCGACGAGACACGCGGTGCCCGTCGGTCGCAGGAGGGCGAGTGCGGTCTCCGCGGTCCGGGCGGAGCCGACCGCCTCGAACGAGTAGTCGACACCGTCGCCGAGCTGCCGGCGGAGCTCCGCGACCGTGTCGCCGTCGCCGCCGTTGATGACGTGGGTGGCGCCGTACGTCCGGGCAGCCTTGAGCCGGTCCTCGTCGAGGTCGATGGCGACGATCGCCGACGCACCGGCGAGGCGGGCGCCCTGGATGATCGCCGACCCGACGCCACCGCAGCCGACGACGGCGACGGTGCTGCCAGGGCGCACCTGAGCACCACGGAAGACGGCGCCGACGCCGGTGACGATGCAGCAGGACAGCAGGCACCCGACGTGCAGGGGGACGTCGTCCGGCAGTCGTACGAGCGCGCTCTCCCGCAGCAGGATGTGCTGCGAGAACGCTCCGATGGCGGCGAGCCGCTCGATCGGCCGCCCGTCGAGCGTCTCGAACGCGGAGCGTTGCCGACGGCGTACGTCGTCCAGGCGCAGACACTGGGTGGAACGTCCGGCGTCGCAGTTCACGCACCCGCCGCAGGAGGGGGTCAGGGCGCCGGTCACCCGGTCGCCGGGACGCAGCGAGGTCACGGCCGAGCCGACCGACTCGACCACGCCGGCCACCTCGTGTCCGACGACGACCGGGACGTCCGTCGGCACGGTCCCAGTCATGTAGTGAAGATCGCTGTGGCACAGCCCGGCGTGGCTGACCGCGACCAGGACCTCGTGCGGCTCGGGGTCGTCGACGCGGATGTCGGTGAGCTCCAGCGGTGCTCCGATCTCGTTCAGCACGGCAGCTCGGGTGGTGATCATTCGGTGGTCTCCCTCGTGTTCCAGAAGCCGGCGACGCCGGCAGTGAGCAGTCCGCTCGCCCAGGCCTCGTGGGCGGCGTGGTCCTCGCGCTCGAAGGCGGCCTCGACCTCAGCGGGCAGGGGCCGCAGCAGCGCGAGGTGGAGCGCGGTGGTGTTCCCCTCGGGGGTCCAGGCGTGCACGGTGTCGACGGCGCGCTCGATGAGCTGGTCGGGCTCGACCACCTCGTCGAGCAGACCGATCCGCAGCGCCTCCGCCGACGGGACCCGAGGGGACCCGAGGACCATGCGCAACGCGTGGTTGCCGACCAGGCGCCGGAGCAACAGGCTGGTCGCGTTGGAGATGGTGAGGCCGCGGGCGTTCTCGGGCTGGAAGTACTCGGTCACCGGAGTGCCGATCCTGGCGTCGCAGCACAGGGTGATCTCGGAGGCTCCACCGACCGCGATGCCGTTGACCGCCGCGATCACGGGGACCCGGGTCTGCAGGATCGCGCGGGTGACGTCGTGGAAGCTCTCGAACGCCTCGTGGACCTCGGCCTCCGTGGTCGGCGCGTGCTGCAGGTCCTCACCGGCGGAGAAGGCACGGCCACGGCCGGTGAGGACGATGCCGCGGACGGTCTCGCCGGTTCCGTGCTCACGCACCAGCGCCGCCAGGCGACGCCGCATGTCGACGGTGAGGGCATTGAGCTTCTCGGGGCGGTCGAGCGTGAGCACCGCGACGTCGCGTACGACGGCGACGTCGAGGTGATCCTCGGTTGCAGGGCCGGTAGCAGGGATGGTCATGGTCAGCTCCTCGGTCGGGCGAAGTCGTGGGTGGTGCCGGGCTCGGCGGCGGCCCTGGCTTTGAGCGCGGGCTTCGAGACCCGCTCGGAGGGGGTACGAGGAAGATCGGTGACGAACTCGACGTAACGGGGCACCTTGAACCGCGCGAGCTGGGCACCCGCGCGCTCGAGAAGCTCCTGGGCGGTGGCCCGGTCGCCCGGCACCCCTTCCCTGAGCTGGACGAAGGCCTTGACCTCCTCGCCCAGGACCTCGTCGGGTACGGCGACGACGGCCGCCGCGACGATCCGCTCGTCCCTCTCGAGGACAGCCTCGACCTCGGCACAGGCGACGTTCTCGCCACCGCGCCGCACCATGTCCTTGAGCCGTCCGACCAGCTGGATGCCGCCGTCAGGACGGCGGACGACGAGGTCGCCCGTATGCAGCCAGCCGTCACGCAGCACGTTGGCGGTGGCCTCGGGACGGTTCCAGTAGCCGCCCATCATCGGCCGGCCCGAGATGACGAGCTCGCCCGGCTCACCGGGCGGGACCTCCTCCCCCGGCTCGACCGGATCCTCGATGCGGACCTGCTTGGTCGGCACCAGCCGCCCCAGGCTGCCGCTGCCCACGGCAGCGGCGTCGTCGAACGAGCTGACCAGGTCGATCCCCGACTCGGTCATCCCGTAGACCTCGCGCCAGGGCGCACCCCACCGCTCCTCGAGCTGGGCGTGGAGGGCGACCGGGATGCCCGAGCAGAGCACGATGCGAAGGTCGTTCTCCCGGTCCTCGGCCGCGGGCGGCTGCTTGTACAGCAGGGTGGGCATCGAGCCGAGGACGTAGAAGAAGGTCGCCCGGTGGCGGCGTACGTCGGCCATGAACGTCGAGGCCGAGAACCGCGGCAGCACGACCAGCGGGGCACCGAGCGTCAGGGCGAGAGCGGTGTTCCACTGCGGGTCCATGTAGGAGAACGGCTGCGAGGTGAGGAGCACGTCATCGGCCCCGAGCCCGGTGGCTCCGGCGCAGATCCAGCCCAGTCGCACCCAGTAGCCGTGGCTGAGCATGCATGCCTTCGGGAACCCGGTCGTGCCCGAGGTGTACTGCAGGTTGGCGAGCGTCTCCGCCGCGACCGGCACCTGCGGCGCCGCGACCGGGAAACGTTCGGACCCGTCGTCGGGGACGTCCACGACACGGACACCGGCCAGGTCGCGCTCCTCGGCGAGCACCTCGGCGACGAGGCCGGAACGTACGTCGTCGGTGAAGATGACGCGGGCACCCGAGTCCTTCAGGACGAAGGCGAGGTCGGAGCGCTGGTAGGCGCAGTTGACCGGCACCGCGACCGCGCCGGCCTTCAGCACCGCCAGCCATGCCACCGGCCAGTGCACGACGTTGGGGAGCATGATCGCCACCCGGTCCCCCGGGCGTACGTCGTCGACCTCGATCAGCCGGTGGGCCAGCCGGGAGGTCCAGGCGTCGATCTCGGCGAAGCTCCACGACCCGTCACCGAAGCGCAGGAACTCCCGATCTCCGCAGTCCTGGGCGCGCTGCGCCAGCAGCTGGCTCAGCGTCGGAACTGCGGGATCGTCGCTCATCCGTTCGGCCGCGACGACCGGTCCGGTCGTGACGTGTGCGTTCACTGGGGGCTCCTCTGCTCTCGCCCGGCGGGTTCGTGGTTCGCGAGCCGCTCCATCGCCTGCTCGACGACCCACGTCAGCGCCGGGTCGTTGCTCTTCATCCACTCCGGGTGCCACTGGACGCCGAGGACCGGCCGTCCCGGCACCTCGATCGACTCGACCACGCCGTCATCGGTCCGACCGGTCACGACCAGCCCGGCGCCGCACCGGTCGACGGCTTGGTGGTGCCACGAGTTGGTGATCGTGTCCGTGCCGAAGAGATCACCGGCGATCGAGCCGTGCGTGAAGGAGACGACATGGTCGACGGTGCCGTCCGTGGGCGCGGTCTCGGCCGAGAGGTGGCTCACCGGACCCTCCGGAAGATGCGGCACGAGGGTCCCGCCGAGGGCGACGTTGAGCACCTGCAGGCCACGGCACACACCGAGCACCGGGATCCCCCGGTCGATCGCCGCGCGGACGAGCGCGATCTCGTACGTGTCTCGCGCAGCGTCGTGAACCATCGGGTTCGTTCGCGGGTCGACGTCGCGCACCACGGAGGTGTCTCCGCCCCAGCACGCGGGATGTACGTCCTGGCCTCCGGTGATGACGACGCCGGAGAGCCAGTCGCAGACCGCCGCCGCATCGGTGTCGTAGGAGAGGTGCACGGGCAACCCACCGGCCTCGGCGATCCGCGTCGCGAAGTCCGACATGGAGGTGTCGATGCAGCGGTCGCCGTAGCGCGGGTCGGCTCCGTTGAGCACCGACAGCCGGAACCGGCGTCCGGTGATGCCGATCAGCGGCCGCAGCACCCCGGCCTCCTCGCGCGCGCTCACGGGAACTCGAAGTAGCGCTGGGACTCCCACGCGGAGAGCTCGGCGAACGGGTCGCCGCCCTTGGTGTGGAACTCCATCCACTCCCATCGGCGGGAGGCGACCCAGAAGTCCACGAACTCGTCGCCGAGGTACTCGCGAAGCAGCGGATCGGCGTCCAGTGCCGCGCCGGCCTTCGACATCGTGTCGGGGACCCGCCTCACTCCGGCGCTCTCGGGAAGGCACCAGGCCATGTCCGTGACCTGCTCGGGCGGCTCGATCTTGCGCTCGATCCCGGCCAGCACCCCGGCCAGGACGCCGGCCAGCGCGAGGTAGGGGTTCACGTCGGCGCCCGGGAGCCGGTACTCGAGGCGCGAGTACTTGGGGTGGCCGGTGATAGCCCGCACCGCGGCGGTCTTGTTGTTGACTCCCCAGCCCACCGTCGTCGGCGGCCCGGTCAGGTCGACCAGCCGTCGGTACGAGGTGATCTGCGGCAGCGCGATCGAGGTGTTGCCCTCCATCGTGGCGAGCAACCCGCCGACCGCATGCCGCATGAGCTCGGACGGCCCGTCCTCGGCGAAGAACCGGTTCACGCCGTCGCTCTGGAGCGAGAGGTTGATGTGCGCCCCCTGGCCGAATCCGGCGGTCGGCTTGGCCATGAACGAGACCGTGTGGCCCCGCTCGAAGGCGACCTCGCGCATCACCTGGCGGGTGCGCGCCCAGCTGTCGCCCAGCCCGACCGGGTCGGTCGGCGCGAGGTTGAGCTCGGTCTGGCCGGGCGCGGCCTCGTCGGTCCATGCCTCCCACGCGATGCCGACGCTGTCGAGCCGCTCGACGACCGCCTCCATGTAGTCGACCCAGTCCTTGGACCGGGCGAGGTGGTACGTCGCCCCGGTGCTGCCGCCCAGCGGCGTGAGGTCGCGATAACCGCGTGCCCTGGCCTCCTGGACGGACTCCTCGAACAAGGTGGCCTCGATCTCGACGGCCACGGTGGCGGCGTACCCGTTGTCGGCGAGGCCGGCCACCAGCTTCCGCACGAGGTTGCGCGGACAGATCGGGACCGGGGTGCCGTCCTTGAGCCAGTAGTCACCGATCACCGAGTCCAGACCGGGCTTCCACTCCACCAGGGTCGACATGTCCGGGATCATCTGGATGTCGTAGAGGTTGCCCCGCCACTCCGGGAAGGCGTCACCGAGGACGATCTCGTTGTTGAGGTCGATGGCGAACAGGATGTCGGCGAAGGCGAAGCCGGTGTTCTTTCCGGACGCGAACTTCTGCGGCGAGACGTTCTTGCCGAGGAGGCTGCCCTCGTGGTTGGTGGCCTCGAGGCGTACGGCCCCTCGGGCTTGTGCGAGCTCAGACATCGAAGCGGACCTTCCAGGATGCGGCCGTCATGACGGACAGCTGGGACAAGGTGCCCTGGACCTGCACACCTGCGTCCAGGGAGGCGAGGAAGTCGTCGGCGCCGGTGAAGACACCGGCGAGGAGGTCGGCGGGACCGGCGACGAGGTACGTCGTCGTCCCCTCGCCGAACCGACCCGGCTCAGGTCCGTCGGGCCCGGCAGCCTCCACGATCAGGACGTCGGGGATTCCGGCGATGTCGCGGGTGATCTCCCAGAACCGCACGGCCGCGTCGCGCCAGTGCGGCAGCGGCGGGCGCAGTGCGCGCTGGCCGCGCGCCGCCAGGTCGGCGTCACCAGCCGGCTCCTCGGTCAGCGCGAACCTGGCATGAAGGTCGACCACGAGCGTTGCATCAGGCTCGACGAAGACTCCGCTCGTCACCTCCACGACTCCGGCGCCGAAGGTGACCGTCGCCGCCTGCGGGGTGTCATGGGATCGGATCGCCACGGTGCCGACGAGGCCGGCAGTCAGATCCCCGGCGGGAAGCCCCTGTCCTGAGGCCCTGGTCAGAGTGCGCCCGATCAGCCGGACCAGTGGGGTCGCGTCGTCCTCGATCGCGACGCGTGTCGCATCGAAGCGAACATCTGGCGCTTCGATCGTGCTGCTCTCGGTCATCTCTCGGCCCTCCTGGCTGATCAGCCGATCTCATTCTTAGTCACTTGACTCAATCGGTTGGCTAAGATCGTGGACCCAGAGAACTCCCTTGTCAACCACCCGGGCGAGATTGATCCATCGGTGAGCGACGCCACCCGACCCCTTGACGCGGCGTGATCCCTGACACACACTTAGTCATCCGACCCAATCAAATGACTAACTTCTTTGCCAGAAGGGACCCGGGATGACGCCCATCAACGCACCAGCCGAGGAGCCGGTCGCACCGGCGGACGCTCTCCCGGTCGACGGCCTCGACCGGGAGCACCTGAGCCGCAACCAGCTCGTCGGGCTGGCCCTGGCGTCGTACGTCCCGCCCGTCGGGCTGGCCTCGGTCCCGGCTTTGGTGCTGGTCACCGCCGGCAACGGCAGCTGGCTGGGCGCCCTGATCGCCGCGGTCGCCACGAGCCTCGTCGGGCTCTCGGTCATCGCCTTCGCTCGACGCTACGTCGTCACCGGATCGATCTACTCCTACCTGCCGCACGTCTTCGGCCCGTGGGCTCGGATCCTGGCCGGCGCCGCACTCTTCCTCGGCTACGTCGCGCAGATCGGCGCAATCGCCTTCCTGGTCGGCCTCTTCTCCGGCAGCTTCCTGCTCTCCCTCGGGTTCGAGGCGAGCTTCGACGTCGGCGTGCAGATGCTGATCTACAGCGCTGCCGTGCTGATCGCCGGAACGATCGCCTACCGGGGACTGGACACCTCGGTGCGTACGGCGGTCACGCTGGCCGTCGTCTCCGTGCCGCTGATGCTGGTCATCACCGTCGCCGCCGCCGCGAGCGCAGGGCTCGATCTCGGTGCCCAGCTGTCCCTCGAGGGAGCCACACCGAGCGGCATCTTCCAGGGGGTCGCCGCCGGCGCGGTCTTCCTCGTCGGCTTCGAGAGCAGCACGGCGCTCGCCGCCGAGACCCGCGACGCCCGACGATCCGTGCCCCTCGCCGTCATGTGCGTGCCGGTCGGTCTGGGCGCGCTGTACGTCGTGGCCACCCTGCTTCAGGTGCCCGCCCTCGTCGCGGCGAGCGACGCCCTGGCGGCCGGGACCTCCCCCGCCGCCGCCCTCGCCGTCGAGGGCGGGCTCGGCAGCACGGTGGCGACCGCGACCGACCTGGTGCTCGCGGTCGCGACCTTCGCTGCCCTCATCGGGTTCGTCAACTACGGCTCACGCTTCGTCGCGACCCTCACTGCCGACGGCCTGCTACCTGCCCGCGTCGGGCGGATCCACCCCCGCCACCACAGTCCCGCGGTCGCCGTCGTCACGATCTGCGTTCTCGGTCTGGGCGCGATCCTGGTCATGGTCGCTCTCAACCCAGACAACATCCTCGGCGTCTACAACTCGGTCGCGACGCTCATCGTCTACTTCTGGGTCGTCCCCTACCTGCTCATCTGCGCGGGCGCACTACGGCTGCTCGGGCGAGAGGGACGGCTCGGCCCGATCGCTGTCATCGGCGCGGCCCTGGGCGCGGCGGCCATGGCCTGGATGTACCTCAACGGTCTCGTCAACCCGCCCGCCCCGCCGCTCGACGCGATGTCGTACGTCGCGGTCGTGGCAATGGCCGTGGTGTTCGTGGCATTCCTCGCCGTCGACCGCCTCGCCCGCGCCCGTCGTACCGCCAGTCACCAGACCCACCACTGAGAAGGAAGTGCAGCAATGAACCAGACCATCGCGAGGGAGTACGCCGACATCGTCGTCATCGGCGCCGGCCTCTCCGGCATCGGCGTGTCGAAGCACCTGACGGAGGCGTTCCCTGAGAAGGAGTTCCTCCTGCTCGAGGCTCGCGCCTCGGTCGGCGGCACCTGGGACCTGTTCCGCTACCCAGGCATCCGCTCCGACGACTCGGTGCACACCTACGGCTACGACTTCAAGCCGTGGCTGCACAAGGAGGCGATCGCTGGCGGCGACCTGATCCGCGGGTACATCCGGGAAACCGTCGACGAGTTCGGGCTGGGCAAGAGCCTTCGCCTGGGTCATAAGGTCACCGCTGCCGACTGGTCCAGCGAGGACGCGGAATGGACCCTGCACGTCACCGTGACCGACGAGGCGGGCAACGAGTCCGAGAAGGTTGTCCGGGCCAGGTTCGTCTTCAGCGGCACCGGCTACTACAACTATGACGAGGGCTTCGAGCCGCGGTTCGAGGGCCGCGAGGACTTCCAGGGCGACATCCTCCACCCGCAGCACTGGCCCGAGGACTACGACTACAGCGGCAAGCGCGTGGTCATCATCGGCAGCGGTGCGACCGCGGTGACGATGCTCCCCGCGATGCTGACCGGCGAGGGTGCTGCTGGCCACGTCACCATGCTCCAGCGCACCCCGAGCTACGTCGCGTCGATGCCCCAGGTGGACAAGATCGCCCAGTTCCTGCTGAAGGTCTTCGGCAAGAAGCTCGGGTACCGCCTCACGCGGTTCAAGAACATCTGGCGCGACCACTTCCTCGTGACGGTTCTGGTGAAGTTCCCGAACTTCGGGCGCAAGCTCCTGCGCAGCATGACCGCCAAGGAGCTCCCGAAGGGGTTCGACGTCGACACCCACTTCGCACCGCCGTACAACCCGTGGCAGCAGCGCCTCTGTGCGACTCCCGACGGCGACTTCTTCGAGGCGATCCGCGACGGAAGCGCCGACGTCGTGACCGACCAGATCGAGCGGTTCATCCCCGAGGGCATCCTGCTCGAGTCCGGCAGGAAGCTCGAGGCCGACATCATCGTCACCGCGACCGGCCTGGTCATGCAGATGCTGGGTGGCATCCAGCCGACCGTGGACGGCGCCCCCGTCAAGATCGCAGACCAGGTGCTGTACCGCGGCTCCCTGATCTCCGGCGTACCCAACTGGGCGATGATGCTCGGCTTCACCAAGGCGACCTGGACGCTCCGCATCCGCAACGTCGCCCGCCTCGCCATCGAGCTGATCCGCGAGATGGACAGGAAGGGTTACGACATCGCCCTGCCCGTCGCGCCGGAGGGCATGCCCAAGCAGGACCTCTTCGACCTCTCGGCCGGCTACATGCAGCGGGCCCGGGCGGAGCTCCCGCGCCAGGGCACCGGCCTGCCCTGGCAGATGCACACGACCTTCGTCAAGGACAACCGACTCTTCAAGGGGAAGCTGCTCGACCAGGACATCCAGTTCTCCGAGAAGCGCTCGGCCCCGCACCTGGCCAGCGTCGAGGTTGCGTCATGAGCGGGGAACACTTCACGTTGAGCCAGAGCTTCCAGCGAGCCCTCCTCGTCTTCCTGAGCCGTCTGCCCGCGAGCCTGCAGCGGATGCTGGCGCGTCCCGCGACCAACACGACCGGCGACGCCATGGCGCCTGACGTCGCCCTGCTCATGAAGCTGGGCGAGTCCGGTCCGGACTACAGCGACCTTCCGCCCGCTGAGGCCCGCGCAACCACGGAGCGGGATCTGATCCTCTTCGCGTCCCGCGTCGAGCCGTGCGTCGTCGAGGAGGAGATCGAGATCTCGGACGAGGTCCAGCTCACGCGCTACAGCAACGGCACCCCGTCGCGAGGTCTGATCCTCTTCTTCCACGGTGGAGGCTTCGTGATCGGCAGCCGCGCCAGCTACACCGCCCCGGCGCGCATGTTCGCGCACGGCACCGGAGCAGACGTCGTGTCGGTCGAGTACCGCCTGGCGCCGGACGCCCCCTTTCCAGCAGCACAGGACGACGCGGTCGCCGCCTGGCGGTACGTCGTCGAGCACGCTGCGGACTGGGGCGTGGACCCGCACCGCATCGTCGTCGCCGGAGAGAGCGCCGGCGGCAACATCGCGGCCGTCCTGTGCCAGCAGGTGCGAGGCGAGGCGGTGCAGCCGATGCTCCAAGTGCTGATCCAGCCGGTGACCGACCTCGTCGAGCACCGCCCCTCGCAGGAAGAGTTCGCGGGATCGCCGGCGCTGTCGGCCAAGCAGGTCGCCTGGTTCGTCAAGAACTACCTGCCGGAAGGGACCAATCCGGCGGACCCGCGCGTCTCACCGTACCGGGCCTCCAGCCTGGCCGGACTTCCGCCCGCGATCGTCAATCTGGCTGGGTTCGACCCGCTCCACGACGACGGGCTCGCGTACGCGACCTCGCTTCTGGAGGCCGGCGTCCCCGCACAGGTGGACCGCGAGCCTGGCCAGGTCCACGGCTACATCTCCTACACCGCGGTCAGCCCGAGCTGCAAGCAGGCGACCGGGCGTCTCGTCGCCTCGATCTCCGCGGCGCTCGACCGCACCGAACACACCGCTACGAAGGCGAGCTGATGACATGGACACATCACCCAAGCTCCGCGACGAGACCCACGAGGTCGTCGTGATCGGCGCCGGCATCGCCGGCCTCATGGCAGCGACCACTCTGGCCGATCGCGACGTCGTAGTCCTCGAGGCATCCGACCGCGCCGGCGGACGCGTCGACACCGTCCGGCAAGGCGACTACTGGATCAACGTCGGCACCCAGTTCACCGAGGGCACGGGCCCCCTGATCGAGGCGCTCCACCGTCACCGGGTCCCGCTCGGAACCCTGGAGGGCAAGTCGGTCGCCCTGCACCTGGGCGGCAAGCAGGTCGACACCTCGAACCCCTTCGCCCTGATGTTCCGGTCGAAGATGACCTGGCGCGACCGCTTCGGCCTGGCCATGGTCGGCACTCGCATCCTGGCGAACGTGCCGTTCCTCGAGATGAGCGAGAAGAACCGGTGGGCCAACCGTGTCCGCGCCAAGCTCGACCGCAGGCGGGCGGACTTCGTCCTGCAGGGCGTCTCGTCCGACCTCACGCGCGAGATGGTGCGGTCGTGGTCCGGGCAGTGGATGGGCTGTGAGCCCGAGGAGACCGCCGCGCGGCAGTTCGTCTTCTCCATGGGAATCCTGCTCACCGACCCGGAGAAGGTGCCGAACCTGACGCTGCCACAGGGCGGCAACCAGACGCTGACCGACATCCTCACCGAGGACCTCGGCGACAAGGTCCGGCTCAGCTCGCCCGTGAACTTCGTGGAGTGGACCGCCGACGGCGTGGTCGTCGACTACCAGGACGCTGACGGGCCCGCCCGGCTGAGGGCGCGCCAGGCGATCGTGGCGGTGCCCGCGGACGTCGCGGTCAAGATCATGCCCGGGCTGCCGGCGGCCTACCGGGCGGCCTTCGAGTCGATCCACTATGGCCGCTACGTGGTTGTGGGCTTCTTCACCCACGAGGAGGGCAAGCCCCAGCGCTGGGACGACTTCCTCGCGGTGTCGACCCCCGGGCGCTCGTTCCAGGCGATCTTCAACCACGCGGCCGCGGTACGCCGCGGGAACGTCCGCAAGCCCGGCGGCGCGCTGGCCTGCTTCGCAGGAGGCGCAGAGGCCGACAAGCTCTTCGAGCTCACCGACGAGGAGATCGTCGCGCGGTTCACCTCGGACCTTCTCGAGGTCTACCCGGAGCTCGAGGGGAGGCTCGATGCGGGCATCCTCCGTCGACACCCGCGGGTCGTGCCGTTCTGGGGGCCCGGCGGCCGGGCGTCGCTCGAGACCCTCAAGCAGAACCTCGGACCGGTCCACCTGGCAGGCGACTATGCCCTCGACATGCCGTCGCTGGCCGACGCCGCTGCGTCGGGCGAGCAAGCCGCGCACCAGGTTGCGGTGAGCCTGTCTGAGGGATGAGGGTCGTCGACCGCGGAGCCGACGAGACCGGGCCTCAGTCCGACGCCGACCGCAGCGCGTCCAGCAGAGGCCCGGCCGCCTCGGCCAGGAACTGGTCGTTCGTCGACCCGTCGACCTGGACGAGGGCGACATCGGTGAACCCGGCTTTCCAGAAGGGCCGGACCCCCTCGGTGATCGCATCGAGGTCGGGGCCGCACGGGATCGAGGAGGCGACATCCTCGTGGCGTACGAACTGCGAGGCCGCGGCGAAGCTCGCCGTGGTCGGAAGCTCGCTGTTGACGGCCCAGCCACTGCCGAACCAGCGGAACTGGTGGTGCGCGCGTCGTACCGCCGCGTCGGCGTCATCGGGATCCCAGCTGATCGGGATCTGGCCGATGGCCCGGGTGCCCCCGGACCCGACTCTCGGCGCGTCCGGTACGCCGTTCCACAGCGACCGCGTGTCGCACGAGGTCGGTCGGGCCCGCCTGTTCGGTCATCAGGGTGTATCCGAATGCAACCATGCCGAGGCGGTACCCGGCGCGGCGGCGAGCGATCCCCTCGATCGACTACTCGCCGGCAGCGAGGTGGTCGCGAAGGCTCAGGGGCTCACGCCCGGTGAGAGTGGCCACCGCGATGCTCACTCCGTCGAGCTCCCCTGCGGCGATCGCGGTGTAGGTGGAGACCCAGGCGTCGTACTGCCAGTCGGGCGCCTCCCACCGACGACGTGACGCGTAGGCCTCCTCGATCGTCTCGTCGTGATAGCGCACCTCGCTCCCGCGATGCTCGGTGAGGATGTCCGCGACCTCACTCATCGTGAGCGCCTCAGGACCGGTGAGGTCGTACGTGACCCCTCGGTGATCCTGGGGCATCGCGAGCGCCTCCACGGCGGATCGTGCCACGTCAGCCCGCGCGACCGGCGCGAAGCGGCCGTCGCCGGCCGGACCCCGGATGGCGCCGTCCTCACCGACCAGGGAAGGGAGGAAGTCGAGGTAGAAGTTGTCGCGCAGCAGGGTGTAGCCCATCCCGCTCGCCTTGATCCGCTCCTCGGTCGCGAAGTGGTCGCGCGCGAGCGTGAAGACGGCATCAGGCGCGGCGCCGAAGAAGGAGGTGTAGACGATGTGCTCGACCCCTGCCGCCGCGGCGGCGTCGACGAAGGTGAGGTGCTGCTCCAGACGGTCCGCCGACTCGGCGGCCGAGACCATCAGCACGGTCTGAACGCCGTCGAGCGCTCTCACCGCGGCCTCTCTGTCGCCATAGGTGACCGCGTACGCGTCAGCCCCGGGGATCTCGGGAGCCCTGGAGGTGTCACGTACGAGAAGGCGGAGCGCAGCGTCGGAGCCGCCCAGGGCGCGGGCGACGGCACCGCCGACGAAGCCGGTGGCGCCGGTGACGGCGATGGTGGTCGTCATCTCACGTCGTCCCTGAGCGCGGCGAGGGCCTCGTCGGCGTGGATCTCGGCCTTGAGCATCCCCTCGACGACGGCCTTGATCCGTCCGTCGGCGCCGATGGCGAAGGTCGTACGCTGCAGCGGTCCGAGCTTGCCGAGGATGCTCGGCTTCACGCCGTAGAGCCCGGCGACCGACCCGGAGGGGTCGGAGAGGACGGGATAGTCGAGGTCGTGGTTGGCCGCGAACCCGGCCTGCTTCGCCACGCTGTCCTTGCTGATCCCGAGACGCTGGGCGCCGATCGCCTCGAACTCGCCCGCGAGGTCACGGAAGTGGCAGGCCTCCTTGGTGCACACCGGCGTCTCGGCGGCCGGATAGAAGAAGAGCACCACAGGACCCTTCTCGAGGAACGAGGAGAGGGTGACGGTGGTGCCGTCCTGGGCAGGGAGCGTGAAGTCAGGCGCAAGCGCACCGTTCTCGAGCGGCATGCCGCCAACCGTATCGGAGCGAATTGTGGGGTTCCCGGACGTCGATGGCGTGGCCACGGCACTATTGCGCCATGCAAGCCCGCCCGATCCTGCCGCTCGGCGTACGCCTCGGCTATGGCTCCGGCTCCGTGGCCACCGGCACGTTCGGCACGATCCCGGGCCTGATGCTGCTCCCCTACCTGACCGACACCCTCGGGATCGCGGCCCTGGCTGCGGGGTTCATCGTGTTCGCGCCGAAGGCGTGGGACGTCGTGCTGAACCCGATCGCGGGCCGGATCAGCGACCGGACGGTGGATCCACGGGGACCTCGGCGGCCGTGGCTGCGGCGGGCGGGGGTCGCGCTGGCGGTGACGTTCGCGCTGCTGTTCGCGGCACCGTCGATGGCGACCGGGCTCGAGGCGCTGTGGGTGCTGGTCCTGTTCCTGGCGTGCGCGACGGCGTACGCGTTCTTCCAGGTGCCCTATGTCGCCATGCCCGCCGAGCTGACCGACTCCTACGACGAGCGGACCCGGCTGATGACCTGGCGGGTCGCGATCCTGGCACTCACCATCCTGCTCGCCGGCGCCAGCGCGCCGATCATCCGCGACGCCGTCGGCGGCCGCGAGGGCTATCGCCTCATGGGCGTGGCGATGGCGGTGCTCATCCTGATCGGGGTCTTCAGTGCGTACGTCGGCACCCGCCGCGCGCCGGTCCGCACCGTCGAGCCGGGTGCGGGCAGCCTGCGCGACCAGCTGAGGATCGTGGCGGCGGCGCCCGACTTCCGGCGCCTGCTGATCACGTTCGTGATCCAGGCCGTCGCGTTCGGCGCGATGCTGGCGGGGGTCGACTACCTGGCCACGAACGTGCTCGGTCATGCGGGCGCTGCGACGGTGCTGTTCGTCTGCTTCGTCGGTCCCGCGCTGCTGCTCACCCCGGCATGGGCGGCGCTCGGCGCCAAGGTCGGCAAGAAGAACGGGTACGTCGCCGCCTCGGTCGTCCTCGTCGTCGGCGCGTTGCTCGCCTCGACCGCGCAGATCGCCCCGGCGGCCCTGGTCTATGCCGCGGTGGTCCTGGTCGGGGTGGGATACGCAGGGTGCCAGGTCTTCCCGATGGCGATGCTTCCGGACGCAGCCGCCGTCGACGCCCGGCGCAGCGGCTCGAGCCGGATCGGCGTCTACACCGGCGTCTGGACCGCCGGCGAGACCCTCGGGCTGGCGCTCGGGCCGGGGGTCTATGCCGCGGCGCTCGCGCTCGGCGGCTACCGTTCCTCGGCCGGGAGCGAGATCGCCCAGCCCGACTCGGCGCTGACCGCGATCACGCTCGGCTTCTCGGTGCTGCCGGCGTGCCTGACCCTGCTCAGCCTGCTGTGGCTGCGCCGCTACTCGCTCACCGCCGACGACGTGGATGGAACCCTGACCGTATGACCGACGCCCTGACCCAGCTCCGCTCGATGCAGTCCGCCGACCTGCCCGTGCACGGCGGCCGCACGCTCGCCTACGTCTATGACTCCGGGCTGCCCGACATCGACCGGATCGGCCGCGAGGCCGTCGCCTCCTACGCCGGCTCCAACGGCCTGGACCCGACAGCGTTCCCCAGCCTGCTCCGGATGGAGACCGAGGTGGTCGGCATGACCGCCGACCTCCTCGAGGCGCCCGAGACGGTGGTCGGCACGGTCACCTCTGGTGGCACCGAGTCGGTGCTGCTCGCGGTGCAGACCGCGCGCGACGCCCACCCCGGGATCGAGCGGCCGCGGATGGTGCTGCCGGCCACGGCGCACGCCGCCTTCCACAAGGCCGCGCACTACTTCGGGGTCGAGCCGGTGCTGGTCCCGGTCGGGCCCGACTTCCGGGCGGATCCGGCCGCGATGACCGCGGCGATGGACGAGCGCACGGTGCTCGTGGTCGCCTCGGCGCCGTCCTACGCGCACGGCGTCGTCGACCCGGTCACCGAGATCGCGGCGGCCGCGGCCGAGCGCGGGATCCGGTGTCATGTCGATGCCTGCATCGGCGGCTGGGTGCTGCCCTACGCAGCCCGGCTGGGGCGCGACGTACCGGCGTGGACGTTCGCGGTCGAGGGCGTCACCTCGATCTCCGTCGATCTGCACAAGTACGCCTACGCCCCCAAGGGCACCTCGGTGCTGCTGCACCGCACCCCGCAGCTGCGCCGACCGCAGTTCTTCGCCTCGGCCGCGTGGCCGGGCTACACCATGCTCAACTCCACGATGCAGTCGACGAAGTCGGGCGGTCCCCTGGCTGGTGCCTGGGCGGTGATGCGCTCGTTGGGCGATGACGGCTACGAGCGGCTCACCCGCGACGTCTTCGAGGCAGTGGACCGGATCCGCGCCGGGATCGGCGAGACGGCCGAGCTCGCCGAGGTCAGCGACCCGGACTCCACGCTGATCGCCGTCAGGACCGACGCGAGCTGCGACCCGTTCACCGTCTGCGACGAGATGGCGGCCCGAGGCTGGTACGTCCAGCCGCAGATGTCCTACGCCGGTGCTCCCGCCACCGTCCACCTCTCGGTGAGCGCCGCGACACTGCCCCACGTACCTGAGTTCCTCGAGGCTCTGGGCGAGGCAGTCGCGGCCGCCGTGGCTGTCGGACCGGTGACGGTCGACCCCGGCGTCGCGGAGTTCATCGCCGGCCTCGACCCGCTCGTCCTCTCCGACGACGACTTCGACGGCCTGCTGGTCGCCGCGGGGCTGATCGGTGCCGACGCAGCAGGCGACCCTTCGACAAGCTCAGGACACCGCCTCGCGCTGCCGCAGAGGATGGCCGAGGTCAATGCGATGCTCGACCTGGCCACCCCTGCGATGCGCGAGGCGCTCCTCGTAGCCTTCCTGGACCGGTTGATCCGCCCCAGTCGGCACTGACGGCTACCCGGCGCTGCCCCGGCGCTTCCTCCGGGCCAGCAGCAGGATCGCACCGAGCACGACTGCGGCGACGATGCCGCTCTTGATCTGGACGTCTCGGGATCTGGCGGCGACCTGGGCGTGCTGTTTCACGTCGTCGGCCTTCTGCTTCACTTCGTCGGCCTTCTGCTTGCCGCGAGCCTTCACGTCCAGCCTGGCGGCGAGCTCGTCCAGGGTTTCGGCGACCTCATGCCGTTTGGCGTCGAGCTCGGCCTCGACAGCGGCCATGCTGGTGTGTTCGTGGGCCCCTGCGGGCCCGGTGGAGTTGTGCGTCATGGCGTGCTCCTCGCGGTGCGGTCATCGGGTCGGCGGTGCTTGACGGCCTCTACGTCCCGCTTGATGCTCTCAGTGGCACGCTCGGGCTTCAGCGGGGCTCCCTCGGAGACCTGCTTCTTACCGAGCAGCGCGACGATGCCGGCGATGGCCAGGATCACGACACCGACCAGCAGCGCGGCCAGCCAGGCGTCGAGGACCAGGGACAGGGCCAGGATCGCCGTGGCGATCAGGACACCGAGGCCGTACAGCGCCAGCAAGCCGGCGGCGCCGAACGCTCCGGCGCCCTTGCCGGTGTGCTTGGCCTTCTCGGTCAGTTCGAGGCGGGCGAGCTCGAGCTCACCTCGTACGAGGCCGGACACCTCGTCCGAGAGCCGGGAGACGAGCTCACCCATCGACGCGTCGCTCGGTTGAGCGGTCACGACTCCCACCCCCGCGGCGTGCCGGTGACCGGGTCGGCGGAGGCTGCAGGACTCGGGGCGCTCGGCGTGGTCTGGTGGGACGACGTAGAGCCAGTAGAGCCCGTGGAGGTGTGGCCAGGCATCTTGTCCTGGACCTTCTCCTGGACGGCGTGCCGGGCGGTATCCGCCGTTTCCTCGGCGACGACTCGGGCGTGGTGGGCCTTCTGCTGGACCCGCGGGTCCTGCCACAGACCCTGGGCCTTGGCGACGATGGCGTCGTACCGCTCGCGGCCGGCGCGGGCGCCGAGCAGGTAGCCGATGCCGAAAGCAGTCAACAACGCTGGTTTCTTGAACATGTGTGTTCCTCTCATCGTTGTACACCGGGCCGGTACCCAGTTGACGCGGGGAGATACACGGTTCGATCCGAGGCTCAGCCCGAGGCTCAGCCGGTGACCGTCCGGATCAGCTTCTTGTTGACGAACTCGTCCATCCCGAGCCGGCCGAGCTCGCGCCCGAAGCCGGAGCGCTTGATGCCGCCGAAAGGCAGCTCCGCGCCCTCCGCACCGACGCCGTTGACGAAGACCATCCCCGCCTCGATCCGGTCCGCGACTCGGGCCGCCTGGTCGGGATCGGTGCTGAAGACGTACGACCCGAGCCCGTACGGGGTGTCGTTGGCGATCCGGATCGCGTCGTCCTCGTCAGCGGCGCAGAAGACCATCGCGACCGGGCCGAACAGCTCTTGGCGGGCAAGGTCGTCCTCAGCGTCGAGCCCCGTCAGGACGCCGGCCGGAAAGTACGCACCGGACCGGTCGCCGGCGCAGGCGAGCTCGGCGCCCTGTGCGACGACGGCGTCGACCTGCCGGGCGAGGGCCTCCGCGGCGGCGACAGAGGCCAGCGGCGCACCGGTGTCCTCGGCCAGCAGCCGCTGGGTGAACCTCGCGACGAAGTCGTCGTAGAGGTCGTGGACGACCACGAACCGCTTCGCGGCGTTGCAGGCCTGGCCGGTGTTCTCCAGCCTTGCTTCCACCGCCGCGGAGACGGTGGCGTCCATGTCGTCGGTGGAGAGCACGATGAACGGGTCGGAACCGCCGAGCTCGAGGACGACCTTCTTGAGGTGACGCCCGGCGATCTCGGCCACGGCGGTACCCGCCCGCTCCGAGCCCGTCAACGAGACACCCGCGACCCGCGGGTCGGCGATGACCTCGGCGATCTGCTCGTTGGTGGCGAAGACGTTGACGTACGCGCCCTCAGGGAACCCGGCGTCGACGAAGATCTGCGCCAGCGCCACGGCCGAGGCGGGACACTGCGGCGCATGCTTGAGGACGACGGTGTTGCCGGTGGCCAAGTTGGGCGCCGCGAAGCGGGCCACCTGGTAGAAGGGGAAGTTCCACGGCATGATGCCCAGCAGCACGCCGACCGGCGACCGGCGGACGACCGCGGTGCCGGCGCCGGAGGTCACCTCGAGGACCTCGTCGGCCAGGAACTGCTCGGCATGGTCCGCGTAGTAGGTGTAGATCTCGACGCAGAAGTCGATCTCGCCCTCCGCCTCGGGCAACGGCTTGCCCATCTCCTGTCGGATGATGGCGGCGAGCTCGTCGCGACGCTCGGCGTGCAGGCCAGCCACCCGGCGTAGCAGGGCTGCCCGGTCGGCCACCGAGGTCGTTCGTCCCCAGCCGGACGCCGCGCCATGGGCCGCCTCGACGGCGGCGTCGACCTCGGCGGCCGTCGCGGTCGGGTAGGTGGCGAGGAGCTCGCCGGTGGCCGGGTCGGTCACCGCGTACGTCGCCTCCGCCGTCGTGGCAGGGTTGTCGATGTCGATGGTGGTGTCGGGGTTGCTGGTCATCGGGACTCCTCCGCCGCCAGAGCGGGGCTGTCGCCGGAAACATCAGCCGACTCCCCGCCGGCGAGCCGGCTGGTCCACTCCCGCATCACGGCAGGGTCGGTCGGAGGGGTGAGCAGGCTGACCACGACGTACGCCACGGCGCTGACGAAGAGGCCCACGTAGATCGGCTCGTTGGCGAGGACATCGCCGACGATCGCCATCGTCGACAGCGTGGCGATGGTGCCGGTGACCATCGCCGCCACCGCGCCCGCGCCCGTCCCGCGGCGCCACACGAAGCCGCCCAGGATCGGCACCAGCAGACCCCCGACGAGGATGTCGTAGGCGATCGTCAGCCCAGAGACGACATCGTTGAGGAGCGAGGCGAGGACGACCACGACGAGGCCGATCACGACGACGTAGATCCGGTTGGCGAGCACGTCGTGCTCGGGGTTCTCCGACTCGTCCGTGACCTCCGCCGGGGTGCGCCCGAGCAGCCGGGCGAGCAGCGGTTGCACATCCGCGCGAGCCACCGTCGCCGTCGCGATCAGCGCGCCCGAGGCGGTCGACATCATCGCGGCGACCGCCGCGGCGAGGACGAGTCCGCTGACGCCGACGGGGAGGATCGACTCGGCGATGGTGGCGTAGGCGTCGTCGCGGTTGTCGACGGTCATGAAGGTGGAGGCCGCGGCGCCGATCAGCGCGCCGGCCACCCCGTAGAGCAGGCAGTAGACACCGGCCGCGGTGCCACCCCAGCGGGCCACCTGCGGCGAGCGGGCGGTGAAGACCCGCTGCCAGATGTCCTGCCCGATCAGCATGCCGAGCGTGTAGACGACGAAGTAGGTGATGATCGTTCCGGTGCCGATCGCGCCGATGTCGAAGACCGAGTCCGCGGCGCGAGCCTTGATCCCGTCAAGACCCCCGGCGTGGTTCCAGGTGAAGGGCAGGAGCAGGAAGAAGACACCGATGGTCTTCAGGACGAACTGCACCATGTCGGTCAGGGTGATCGACCACATCCCGCCGATGCTGGAGTAGATCACCACGATGACCCCGCCGATCAGGATGGAGACGACGCGGTCGCTGCCGAAGAGGACGTTGAACACGGTCGCGTACGCCATCGTCGAGGTGACGGTGAGCATCAGCGTGTAGGCCATCATGATCACGCCCGAGGCGGCGGTCGCTCCGACGCCGTAGCGCAGCGCCAGCATCTGGGCGACGGTGAAGATCCGCAGCCGTTGGATCCTGCCGGCGAAGAGCAGGCTCAGCGCCAGGACGCCGAAGGCGATCGCCGCGACCAGCCACGCGCCGGAGATGCCGTACTCGTAGCCGAGCGCGACCCCGCCGACGGTCGAGGCACCTCCCAGGACGACGGCGGCCATGGTGCCGGTGTAGAGCATCGGACCGAGTCGGCGCCCGGCGACGAGGAAGTCGGAGCTGTCCTTGGTCCGGCTCTTGCCCCACCAGCCGAAGGCGACCATGGCGGCGAGGTAGATGACGATGATGGTGAGATCCATGAGGGCTCCCGGTGAGGTGGGCTCGGTCAGGTCGGTGCGGTCAGGTGGCGGAGAACATGCGGAGGGTCGCCGGCAGGACGACCATCGCTGGTCCGCTGGTGGCGAAGGTGCCGGCGACGACGTCGCCGACGGTCTCGGGGGTCGCGGCGTGCACGGGGATGCCGAACGCCTCGGCGAGGCGGACGAAGTCAGGACGGGCGAGCTCGGTCGCGGTGGCTTCCCCGAACGCGCCGGTCATGTACTCGCGCAGGATCCCGTAGCCGCCGTCGTCGATCACCAGCCAGGTGAGATCGGCATCGTGCTGGCGGGCGGTGGCGAGCTCGGCGATGGAATACATCGCGCCACCGTCGCCGGTGACCGCGAAGGCGCGCCGCCCGGTCCCCACCGCGGCGCCGATCGCCGCGGGAAAGCCCAGCCCGAGACCGCCGGACGCCTGCGCCGTGTGGAAGCCGCCGCTGCGCGGGTCCCAGGCCGACCAGGCCCAGTACGCCGCGATGGTCATGTCCCAGAAGGTCTCGGTGTCGTCGGGCACGGCCGCGCGAAGGTCGGCGAGCAGCCGCTGCTCGGCCGCGAGGTCCTGGCTGTCGAGCCTGGCCTGGACCCGGGCGCGCAGCTCCGCGGCGACGCTCGCGCCAGACCGCCTCGCACCTGGCCGCGCACCGGCCTCGGGAAGTGCCGCGGCGACGTCGGCCAGCGCAGCAGCGGCGTCGGCATGCACGCCGAGCACGTCGTGGTTGGAGCCGAGCACCCTCGCCTCGGCGTCGACCTGGATCGCCCGGCCGCGCGGGGCGAACGTGCCGTAGTTGCTGGTCACCTCACCGAACGAGGTGCCGAGGGCGAGCAGGACGTCGGCGTCCTCGAGCAGGTCGGTGGTGAACCGGTCCTCGATCCACGCGCCCGCACTCAGCGGGTGCGCGAGCGGGATCGCTCCGTTGCCACCGGCGGTCGAGACCACCGGGGCGTCGAGAGTCTCGGCGAGGGCGACCAGCGCCTCCGGCGCGCCCGCGGAGCGACGTACGCCGCCCCCGGCGAGGATCACCGGACGCTCGGCCCCGGCCAGCAGCCGAGCGGCCTCGGCAGCGACCTCCGGCCGAGGCCGGCGCGGTGCGGGCACCTCCGCGTCCAGCCCGGTCACCGGCGGGACCGCGACCTCCTCGAGGAGCACGTCCTGCGGGATCTCGACCCATACCGGCCCGGCCGGGGCCGCCTGTGCAGTGGCCCACGCGTCGGCGAGCACGCCGGGGATGGCCGCCGCGTCGCGGACCGTGGCGGTGGACTTGGTGACGTTGCGGGCGCTGGCCTGCTGGTCGTCGAGCTGGTGCAGATAGCCCTTGCGGGCACCGCCGAGCCCGTCGCGCGGGATCTGGCTGGTGATCATCAGGACCGGGACGCACGCGGCGTACGCCTCCTGGAGGGCGCCCAGCGCGGTGAGTGCCCCCGGTCCGGTGGAGCAGAACACCACGCCGACCTGGCCGGTCGTCCGGGCGTAGCCGTCGGCCGCGAAGACGGAGTTGTTCTCCACCCGCGAGGAGACGAAGCTCAGCTCGCTGCGCCGGATGGCGTCGAAGAGACCGAGCGCGTGCTGCCCCGGGATGCCGAATACATGGGTCGCACCGAGCGCGGTCAGGCTCTCGACCGTGACGTCGCCGCCGTTGCGCGTCATCACGCCTGACCTCCGTGTCGCATGGCGAGGAGCGAGACCAGGTCGTAGGCCACGTGCGAGGCGGCGACCCCGGTCAGCTCGGCATGGTCGTACGCCGGGGCGACCTCCACCACGTCGGCCCCGATCAGGTTGAGGCCGACGAAGCCGCGCAGGATCTCGAGCAGCTCGCGCGAGGTGAGCCCGCCGGCCTCGGGGGTGCCGGTGCCGGGCGCGTGCGCCGGGTCGAGGACGTCGATGTCGATCGAGACGTAGACCGGCCGGTTGCCGACCCGCTGCCTGATCTTGTCCACCACCTCGTCGACGCCCTGGCGGAAGACGTCGGAGGAGGTGACGATCCCGAAGCCGAAGCGACGGTCTTCCTCGAGATCCTTCTTGCCGTAGAGGGGTCCGCGGGTGCCGACGTGGCACAGCGCCTCGGTGTCGAGGACGCCTTCCTCGACCGCCCGGCGGAACGGGGTGCCATGGGTGTACTCGGCACCGAAGTAGGTGTCCCAGGTGTCCAGGTGGGCATCGAAGTGCACCAGCGCGACCGGTCCGTGGCGCTCGGCCGCGGCGCGCAGCAGCGGGAGCGCGATGGTGTGGTCTCCGCCGATCGTGACCAGCCGGGTCCCGCCCGCGGTGAGGTCGAGCGCCGAGGCCTGGACGGTCTCGAGCGCCTCGTTGATGTTGAACGGGTTCGCTGCGATGTCGCCCGCGTCGACCACCTGAGCCGCGGCGAACGGCGAGACGTCCAGCGCCGGGTTGTAGGGGCGCAGCAGGCGCGAGGACTCCCGAACGTGCGACGGACCGAACCGGGCACCGGGCCGGTAGGAGACGCCCGTGTCGAACGGGACACCGACGATCGCGATGTCGGCACGCTCCACCTGGTCGAGCCGAGGCAGGCGGGCGAACGTGGCGAAGCCGGCGTAGCGCGGGTTCTTGGAGGCGTCGACGGGGCCGACGGGCATGAGGTGTCTCCTACGGAAGTGAGGAACAGGGCGACTGAGATCCGCGTCACTCTAAGATCATCCGACGCTCACCTGCAATCACTTCGATCTTTACTCACCCGCTAGAACTGTCGATATGCCATCAGCGGCAGTTGAATCCGTCATAATCGCAGTGATGGGCCAGATCTGAGGCTCGATACGACACCGGAGGCGTACCCAAAAAATGTCGAACGAAATCGCACCCGGCGTGCTCGATGACACCGATGAGGCGATCGTCGTCCTCCTCGAGGAGGACGGGCGACTCACCCATCGCGAGATCGCGGCGCGGGTCGACCTCTCCCGCTCGGCTGCGGCCGCGCGGGTCCAACGGCTCTTGTCCGAAGGGCACATCGATGTGCGAGGTGTCGTCCACCCAGCCGTACTGGGCCACGACGTCCTCGCGCACGTCTCGGTCGGCGTCAACGGATCCGCGAGCCGGGTAGCGCAGGCGCTCGCCGCCCGCGAGGACACCACCCTGGTGTCGATGACCAGCGGCGCCCACGCCCTGGTCGTGGAGCTCCGCGCCCGCGACATCGTCGAGATCGACGATGCCCTCGCCGAGCTGCGGGCGATCGACGGCATCCTGACCACGGAGACCCTCCTCTACACCGAGGTGATCCGCGACGTCGCCGCCCCGGTCGGCCCTGCACCGGCGGCCGGATCGCTCGACGAGACCGACTACGCGCTATTGCGCGCGCTGCAGTCGAACGGCCGTGCGTCGTTCGTCGACCTCGCCGCGAGCGTCGGCCTCTCCCCCGCAGGCACGCGGCGCCGGGTGGTCCGTCTGCTCGCCGGCAACGTCGTTCGTGTCGGCGCCGTGGTGCGCCACTCCGGGCGGGAGCGGCGGGCGGCGACCGGAATCGGCCTCCGTCTCGACGGCGCCGCCCACCGCCCGATCGCCGCGCAGCTCGCCCAGCTCCCGTCGGCGACCTTCCTCGCGCGGACCCTGGGACGCTACGACGCGCTGCTCACGGTCAACACCGCCACCTCTGGCGGCCTGGTCGAGGTGCTCGACCACATCCGCGACCTCGATGGCGTCCGAGAGGCCGAGACGTGGAGCCATCTCCGCTTCGTCAAGGAGACGTACGCCTCCCTCCACCTGGGCGCCTGAGAGGCGGCGATCAGCCCCTGTGGGGACGGATACGCCGGGACGCGACGGCGTCCAACGTCGCCCCGAGCGCGGCGGTGACGTCGTCGGGGTTCTCGTGGGCGACACCGAGGAAGATCGCGTCGACGATCACCAGCTGCGCCATCCGGCTCGACATCGCGCCGTACCGGAACCGGGTCTCGCGCGAGACGGTGGTGAGGGTGGCGTCGGCGAGCTCGGCAAGCGGTGAGTCGGGGAAGTTGGTGACAGCGACGGTGAAGGCACCCCGGCCGGCGGCGGTGTGGAGCGCGGAGACCGCCTCCTCGGTCTCGCCGGAGTGAGAGAACGCGATGGCCACGGCGTCGGTCGGGAGGACGGCGGCGCTGGTGAGAGCGAGGTGGGCGTCGGCCCAGGCGTTGACCTGGTAACCGATCCGGCGCAGCTTCTGCTGGAGGTCCTGCGCTGCCAGGCCGCTGGAGGCCGAACCGTACGCGTCCACGACCGAGGCGGTCGTGATCGCCGCGACGACCCGGTCGAGCTCGTCGATGTCGAGCCTGTCCGCGGTCTCCTCGACCGCTCGCGCCTCTTGATAGGCGAGCTTGCGCACGACGTCCCGGGTGGTGTCGGCCGGATCGATGTCGCCCTCGGAGACGCCGAACTCGATCCGGCGGCCGGTCTCGCTGGCGCCCGCTCGCGCCAGCGCCAGCCGGAACGCCGAGTAGCCGGCGAACCCCAGGCTGCGGCAGAGCCTGGTGACGGTCGCGGTCGACGTCTCGTGGCGAGTGGCGAGCTCGGTGATGGTCAGCCCCGCGACGGTCGCCGGGTCCGCCAGGGCCGCGTCCGCCAGGCGCCGCTCGCTGGGCCGCAGCGCAGGCAGGGCCTGTCGCAGACCCACCAGGATGTCTTCGCTCATCGGCTCCTCGCTCGGCTCGACACAACAGCCTGTCAATAATTGACCGGCAGGGGGTCACATCGGAAACATTTTGTCATAGGGTCGGGGAATCCGCGGGCCATGCCACTCCGGCACGGGCCCGACCTCTTGGCCCGAGCTCTTTGGCCCCACCCTAGGAGGATCCGTGAGTACGCAGCGCCGACACGGACATCGCACCCACGCAACGGTCGCCACCGCGCTCGCGGCCGGACTGCTCGCAGCAACGCTCGCCGGCTGCGGCTCCGGCGGCGAGAAGACCGGTGACGCCAACGGCACCCTGGTCTTCGGGATCTCCGCCGACCCGGCACAGATGGTTCCCTGGACCGCGACCTCGACCCAGTCGATCCAGGTCCTCTCGCAGATCTACAGCCCGCTGCTCAACACCGACGCCGAGGGCGTCCCGGAGGCAGGGCTCGCGGAGCTGCCGGAGATCTCGGAGGATGGGAAGACCTACACCTTCACCCTCCGCGAAGGCGTCACCTTCGGTGACGGTTCCGCCCTCGACTCCGCCGATGTGAAGTACACCTACGAGAAGATCATCGACCCCGCCTCGAGCGCGAGCTCGGCGTCGTACTTCGCCAACGTCGCCGGCATCGAGGCGCCCGATCCGCAGACGGTCGTGGTGACCCTGAAGCAGCCCGACGCCTCCTTCGTCGCCGGGCTGACCGGGGTCAACACCGCGATCGTGCCCTCGGACGTCGACGCCAAGAGCCTGGAGGCCAAGCCGGTGGGTTCCGGGCCGTATCAGTTCAAGAGCCGCACACCGAACGAGTCGATCACGCTCACGCGCAACGCCGACTACTACGCCGGGAAGCCCGGCGCGGCGACGGTCGAGTTCCGCGTCATCCCCGACGAGCAGTCGATGGTGTCCTCGCTGAAGACCGGCTCGGTGGACGTCGCCATCTTCGACAACCCGGTGACGGCGAAGACCGCGACCTCGGGTCAGACCGAGTCCATGACCGTCGACTCGTTGTCCTACCACGTGCTGCAGCTGCGGGCGACCTCACCGACGCTGAAGGATCCCAACGCCCGGCTCGCAATCCAGTGCGCGATCTCGCGCGAGGACGTGATCGACTCCGCGGCCCTGGGGTCGGGCAAGCCGACCGGCCCGATCACCTCGCCGGAATACCGCTCGGACGCCGAGGCTCAGCCGTGCCCCGAGCAGGACCTCGACAAGGCGAAGGACTACCTGGCCAAGGCGGGCAAGCCGAACGGGTTCACGCTGAACCTGATGACCTCCCAGGGTCTCTACTCCACCGCGGTCGACGAGGCGCAGAACATCCAGGCGCAGCTCGGCAAGGTCGGGATCAAGGTCAACGTCGAGGCGCTGGACTCCAACGCCTACGTCGAGCGGTGGCTCGCGGCCGACTTCGACGCGGCGATCGCGATGAACGGCGGCAGCTCGGACCCGAACACGATGTACAGCCGCTACTTCACCAAGGCGGGAAGCTTCAACAAGGTCGCCGGCTACAGCTCGCCCGAGCTCGACAAGCTCTTCGCCGACGGCATCGCCACCACCGACACCGCCGCCCGCAAGCCGATCTACGAGGAGATCTCGCAGCGCCTGGTCGACCAGGCGGCCTGGGTGTGGCTGTTCACCCCGGAGATGTACGTCGTGGCCAACAAGCGCGTGGAGGGCCTCGAGGAGCGCACCGACGCCTCGATCGCGACGCTGTGGAAGGCGTCGGTCTCCTGAGCGCCGCGTCGAGCCTTTCGCACCGGGTCGGCGCCGTCGGGCGCCACCCGGTGGCCCGGCGTGCCGGCGAGGCGGCGCTGACGCTCATCGGGGTCTCGATCCTCACGTTCGTGCTGCTGCGGGTGGTCCCCGGGGATCAGATCACCGCGGCGTACGGGACGGCTGCCGGCGACCTCTCCCCCGAGCAGCTGCAGGCACTGGAGGCCTACTACGGGGTCAACGAGCCGCTCCTGTCCCAGTACCTGGGCTGGCTCGGCGGCGTACTCACCGGCAATCTCGGGGTCTCGGCGACCTCACAGCTGAGCGTGCTGTCGATGACCGCCCAGTCGTTGCCGAACACGGTCGAGCTGGCCGTGCTCGCCATCGTGATCGGGCTCGGGCTCGGCGTACCGGGCGGGATGCTGGCAGCCAGCCGCCCCGGGAAGGCGCGCGACCAGATCAGCCAGCTGACCAGCCTGATCGCGCTGTCGGTGCCGTCGTTCCTGCTCGCCGCCGTGGTGTCGAGCTGGCTGGTCAACACCATCGGCTGGTATCCCAACGGCGAGGGCTACCGCACGCTGAGCGAGGATCCCGCCCTCAACCTGCAGCAGATGCTGCTGCCGGCGCTGGTCCTCGGGATCAGCATCGCTCCGCCGATCCTGCAGACAACACGCGCGGCGATCCTCACCGTCCGCTCCGAGGACTACGTCCGGACCGCGCGCGCCAAGGGGGTGTCCGGCCGGCGGCTGCAGGTGCGGCACATCCTCCGCAACGCTCTGATCCCGGTGGTGACGATGAGCGGTCTCCAGTTCGGCTTCCTGCTCGGCGGGGCGCTGGTGGTCGAGCAGATCTTCGCGATCCCCGGCATCGGACGCCAGGTGCTGCTGGGGCTGGAGCAGAAGGAGTACGCCGTGGTGCAGTCGACGGTGCTGGTGATCGCGGTGATGTTCGTCCTGGTCAACCTGCTCACCGACGTCATCTACCGTCTGGTCGACCCGAGGGTGCGTGTTCAATGAGCGCCGCTGCTGACATGCACGAGGTGCCCCAGGTCCCCACGACGCGGGCCTCGGGCCGATGGGTCAAGGCGTTCCGTACGCCGAGCGGGATCGTCGGTCTGGTCCTGATGGCGGTCGTGACGGTCCTCGCGCTCCTGGCCGCGGCCGGGGTCGGGCAGGACCCTGCAGCCCAGAACGTGTCGGAGGCGCTTCAGGGCCCCAGCGCGAGCCACTGGCTCGGCACCGACCAGTTCGGCCGCGACATCTTCGCCAGAGTCTGCTCCGGCCTGGCCAACTCGCTGCGGGTCGCCCTCGTCTCGGTGACCGTGGCGGCGATCGGCGGGGTGCTGCTCGGCATCCTGGCCGGCTACTACCAAGGCATCCTCGACCGGGTGGTCGGCGTGATCACCAACGTGCTCTTCGCGTTCCCGTCGCTGCTGCTCGCCCTCGCCCTGGCCGCCACTCTGCGACGCAGCTGGCTCACGGTGGCGATCGCGATCGCGGTGGTCTATCTGCCGATCTTCGCGCGGGTCGCCCGCGGGCCGGTCCTGACGCTGCGCCACGCCGAGTACGTGCTCGCCGCGACCGCTGTCGGCCGCAGTCGGCTCTCCACCCTCTTCGAGCACGTGCTCCCGAACATCCTCGGCATCCTGGTCGTTCAGATCACGCTGTCGCTGTCGTGGGCGATCCTCACCGAGGCGGCGCTCAGCTTCCTCGGGTTCGGCACCCCACCACCGGCGGCGTCGCTCGGCGGCATGGTCTATGCCGCGCAGTCACTGACCAGCGTCGCTCCGTGGATGCTCTACGCCCCCGGCGCCGCGCTGATCCTGGCCGTGGTCGGGCTGAACCTGCTCGGCGACGGACTCCGAGCCGCGCTCGACCCACGAGGAGCCAACCAATGAAGGCAGGGCCAGTGAACGCAGAGGACGGGGCCATGCTCGACGCGCTCACCACCGAGGCGTCGAGCAGCACGGGCGGGCCGGAGATCGACCAGCTCTCGGTGACCGACCTGATCGCAGCGATGAACGAGCGCGACGCGACGGTCGCGGCCTCCGTACGCTCCGCCCTGCCGACGATCGCAGCCGCTGTCACCGCGGCGACCGAGCGGATGCGAGAAGGCGGTCGGCTGATCTACGTGGGCGCGGGCACGTCGGGGCGGCTCGGGGTGCTCGACGCCTCCGAGGTGCCGCCCACCTTCGGGGTCGACGAGGTGGTCGTCGGCGTCATCGCCGGCGGCCCGGCAGCGCTCGTCAGCGCCGCCGAGGGGGCCGAGGACGACGAGCAGAGCGGGGCAGACGACCTGGCCGCCCTCGACGTCGGGCCGCTCGACACCGTCGTCGGGATCGCCTCCAGCGGACGTACGCCTTATGTCCTCGGCGCCCTCGAGCACGCCGCCGAGATCGGCGCGCTCACCGTCGGCCTCGCCTGCAACCTGGGCACACCGCTGGGGCGAGCAGCCGACCACGGGATCGAGGTGCCGGTCGGTCCCGAGGTCGTCGCCGGATCGACCCGGCTCGGGGCCGGCACCGCCACGAAGATGGTGCTCAACATGCTCTCGACCGCCACCATGGTGCAGCTCGGAAGGACCTACGGATCGCTGATGGTCGACATGCGGGCCAACAACGCCAAGCTGCGTCACCGCGCGGTCCGGATGGTCACCGAAGCCACCGGGGCCGAGGACGCGACCGCGGTCCGAGCGCTCGACGAGGCGGGTTGGCACACCAAGCTCGCGATCGCGACGATCCTCACCGGCCTCTCCCCCACCGAGGCTTCCCAGGCGTTGGAGCGGGCCGGCGGCCGGCTGCGGACCGTCATCGAGGAGCGTGGCTGATGCGCGTGCTCGGGATGATCTCCGGAACCTCCCACGACGGGATCGACATCGCTGTCGTCGACTTCGAGGTCGACGGCGACGTGCTGCACGCCCGGATCGCGCACAGCACCTCGGTGCCCTACGCCGCTGACCTTCGACAGCGGCTCATCGAGGCCATGCCGCCGGCGCCGGTCGGCTTCGACGTCGTCTGCGAGCTCGACACCCGGATCGGGCAGGCGTTCGCCGCGGCGGCGAGCCGGGCTGTCGAGGAAGCGGGTGCCGTCGACGTCGTCTGTACGCACGGCCAGACCGTCTTTCATTGGGTCGAGTGCGGGCGCGCGCTCGGCACGCTCCAGATCGGACAGCCCGCCTGGATCGCCGAGGCGACCGGCGCGACGGTCGTCTCGGACGTACGCTCCGACGACGTCGCCGCCGGCGGACACGGTGCGCCGCTGGTGCCGCTGCTGGACGTCCGGATGCTGGCACCGCTGCTCGAGGACGGCGCCGTCGCTGCGGCGCTCAACCTCGGCGGCATCGCCAACCTCACCGTGTGCCGAAGCGCCGCAGACCCGGTCGCGTGGGACATCGGCCCCGCCAACGCTCTCATCGACGCCGTGGTCACCGACGCGCCGGGCGCAGCGACCTACGACCGCGACGGCGAGCTCGGCGCCGCCGGTGCCGTGGATCCGGCACTGCTCACCGAGCTGCTCGACTCGCCCTACTTCGGACAGCCGGCGCCGAAGAGCACCGGCAAGGAGCTGTTCAACCTCGACTACGTCCGAGCCGCGCTCGAGCGCAGCGGCGTGGATCCCTCACTTCCCGACCTGGTCGCGACCCTCACCGAGCTCAGCGCGGTCACCGTCTCCCAGGCGGTGACCCAGGCGGGCGTCGAGGTGCTGGTGGCCTCGGGTGGCGGCGTACGCAACCCGGTGCTGATGCAACGGCTCGGCGAGCTCCTTCCCGGCGTGCGGGTCACCACCAGCGACGCCCTCGGCGTCCCGTCCGATCACAAGGAGGCGATCGCCTTCGCCCTCATCGGCTGGGCCAGCGTCCACGGGCTCCCCGGCAACGTTCCCAGCTGCACCGGTGCCGCCGGACCCCGCGTGCTCGGCCGGATCAACCCTGCGAGCGCACCCCCGCCGGCGATCGACGCCTGGCCCGGGACTCTGGTGTTCGAGCGATGACCGGCCGGGAGCCCGTCCAGGCCTACGCCGACCGTCTGCTGACCCTGGGCGACGACGGCACCCACCCGGCAGGCGCCGTCGTCGGGCTGCGCACCCCGGACGGAGCCGAGGTCGCGGCCTCCGGCTGGGCCCGTCTGCCTTCGGCGCTGGGGGCCGGAACGCCGATGCAGACCGACCACATGCTCGACCTCGCCTCGGTCACCAAGCTCGCAGCCACGACGGCGATCACGATGCGGCTCGTCGCGGCCGGTGACCTGGGCCTCGACGACCCGGTGTGCCGGCACCTGCCCGCCTTCCGAGGCGAGGGGAAGGACGAGGCGACCATCGAGCAGCTGCTGACCCACACCGCGGGCCTACGTCCGTGGTGGCCGCTCTACGTCGCCGCGTCCAGCGGCCGGCGCAGCGAGGCGATCCAGGTCGTCCAGCAGCTCCCGCTCGCCTACCCGCCCGGCAGAGGCTGGACGTACTCCGACCTCGGCATGATCCTGCTCGGCGAGGTGATCGAGCAGATCACCACGCTCCGGTTGGACGAGGCGTACGACCAGCTCGTGGCCGCCCCGCTGGGACTCGCCGCCCGTTTCGGACCGGTCGTCCCGGCTCGCGCCGCCACGAGCGCCGACAGCGACGGCTACGAGTACGCCATGCTCGCCACCGACGAGCCGCACCCCGTCGGCACGCCGCCGACTCGCTTCTCCCGATGGCGCAACCACCACCTCCGGGGAGAGGTCGACGACGGCAACACCGCGCACGCCCTCGACGGTGTCGCCGGGCACGCCGGCCTGTTCGCAGGCGTCGAGGACCTACTGACGTACGGAACGGCCCTGTGCGAAGGCACCTTCGTGCCGCGAGAGGTCGTCGACCGCTTCCTGACACCACACCCGGAGCATCCCGAGCAGGCGCACGGCGGCTTCCTCGGGCGGGCCGGCGAGGTCCGCTACCTCCACCATCCGGGTTTCACCGGCACCTACCTCGCCATCGCACCCGACACCGGTGTCGTCGTCGCCGGCGGCGCGACCCGCCTCCACGGCCCGCTCGGCCCGATCGCCCCCAACCCCACCCGGCTCCCGGACGTCGTGACCGGTGCCGAGATCATCTCGGTGCTGCTCGACGCGGCCGGCCTCGAGGAGGACCGATGACCACCGTCCTGTCCGTACGCGACCTCTCGGTCACCTTCGACACCGGCGAGGGCCCGGTCCAGGCGCTGCACGACATCTCCCTCGACCTCGCCGCCGGCGAGACCGTCGCCGTCGTCGGCGAGTCCGGCTCCGGCAAGTCCACGCTCGCCTCCTGCGTGAACCGACTGCTGGCCGACAACGGCCGGATCACCGCCGGCACGATCACCCTCGGCGACCAGGACATCACCCACGCGCCCGAGTCGGTCATGACCGCGATCCGGGGTCGCCGCGTCGGCCTCGTGCCGCAGGACCCGATGACCAACCTCAACCCGGTGATGACCGTCGGTGCGCAGATCACCGAGGCGCTGGAGGTGCACGGTCTCGCCTCGGGCGGCACGGCCCGCGACCGGGCGATCGACCTGCTCGGCCAGGCCGGCATCGACCGGCCGGAGGCCCGCTTCCGCCAGTATCCGCACGAGTTCTCCGGCGGGATGCGGCAACGGGTGCTCATCGCGATGGCGCTCGCCTGCCGTCCCGAGGTGCTCCTCGCCGACGAGCCGACCTCCGCGCTCGACGTCACCGTGCAGCGCCGCGTCCTCGACCAGATGACCGAGCTCACCGCCGAGCTCGGCACCAGCGTGCTCCTCATCACCCACGACCTCGCCCTGGCCGCCGAGCGCGCCGACCGGGTCGTCGTCATGCACCGCGGTCGGGTCGTGGAGAGCGGCGACGCGGCCACGATCATCGCCGATCCCCGCCACGAGTACACCCAGCGGCTGCTGGCCGCCGCGCCCGCGATGTCCGACGTCAAGGTCACCCCGATCGCTGCCGACGAGCAGGCCGAGACCCTCCTCGAGGTGACCGGCGCCGTACGCCGCTACCGCATCCGCGGGCAACGCGAGCACCTGCACGCCGTCGACGGGATCGACCTGACCATCCCGAAGGGACGCACAGTCGCCATCGTCGGCGAGTCCGGGTCCGGCAAGTCCACCGCCGCCCGACTCGCGCTCCGCCTCGAGCGGGCCGACGGCGGCACGATCCGCTACCGCGGCACCGACGTGGCGAGCCTGCGCGGCAAGGAGCTCCTCGCCTATCGGCGCGCCATCCAGCCGGTCTTCCAGAACCCCTACGCCTCCCTCGACCCGCGCTACACGATCGGTCAGGTCATCGACGAGCCCCTGCGCGTCCACCGCATCGGCGACGCCGCGAGCCGCCGCCGGACCGTGGCCGAGCTGCTCGACCGGGTCGCCCTGCCCGCGGCGTACGCCCAGCGGCGGCCGCACGAGCTCTCCGGTGGCCAACGCCAGCGCGTCGCGATCGCCCGTGCCCTCGCGCTCGACCCGGAGCTGGTCGTCATGGATGAGGCGGTCAGCGCCCTCGACGTCCTCGTCCAGGAGCAGATCCTGGAGCTGATGGTCGACCTCCAACGGGACCAGGGCCTCTCCTACCTCTTCATCAGCCACGACCTCGCCGTCGTCCACCTCGTCGCCCACCACGTCTACGTCATGAAGGCCGGCAAGATCGTCGAGGACGGCGACCCGGCCACCGTCTTCGACTCCCCTCAGCACCCCTACACCCAGCAGCTCGTCGCCGCCGTACCGCGGCCCCGCCACCAGGCGTCGTAGCGTTGGAAGCCGGAGCTAGTCGGCCTCGGAGATCTGGCGCAGGGTGGCGACGATCTTGGCCTCCGGCCAGTGAGTCGCGTGCAGCTGCGCGAACACCTGCTGCCCGGCGATCGCCTCCTCGAGAGTGTCGTAGCGGGTCAGCGCCCAGCCGCCGACGACCTCCTTGGCCTCGGCGTACGGACCGTCGCATCGACATCGGAAGAACTTTTCCAAAGGCCCTGATTCACCATCGGACAGCGCTTTCCGGAAGGTATCGCACCAGACCGGATCGGCATTGGACGGCCCTGAGCGCCTCACGCGAGCATGACTTCCATGACGCCACATGAGACGTACGTCACACCTCCCGCCTCCTCGACCCGGTGGCCGGCTCGCACCCTTGGCCTGGCGATCGCCCTCCTCTGCGCCCTGACTCTCACCGCCCCGTCCGCCGTCGCCGGGCAGGCACCTCCACCCCCGCCTGGCGACCCGACGGACACATCCGTGGCCTGGGCTCAGGCAGACGAGATCCGCGCCCGGATCAAGCCACCGACGTTCCCCGAGCGTGCGGTCAGCGTCGTCGACTTCGGCGCCGATCCCTCGGGCCAGGGGAAGAGCACCGACGCCTTCCGGGACGCGATCGCGGCGATCGCCGAGGCCGGAGGCGGGCGGGTCGAGGTGCCTGCGGGCGTCTTCCTGACCGGCGCGATCCACCTGAAGAGCAACGTGAACCTCCACCTCGCCGACGAGGCGACGATCCGCTTCAGCCGCGACAAGGCGGACTTCCTGCCCGTGGTGAAGACGCGCTACGAGGGTGTCGAGCTCTACAACTACTCCCCCTTCATCTACGCCTACCAGGTCGAGAACGTCGCGGTGACCGGCAACGGGACCCTGGACGGCAACGCCGACGCCGACAACTGGTGGGACTGGAAGGCGGACAGCCCCCGCCCCGAGACGCCGGACCGCAACGAGCTCTTCCGGATGGGCGAGGAGGGTGTACCGGTCGAGGAGCGCGTCTTCGGCGCCGGCCACTACATCCGGCCGAGCTTCGTCGAGTTCTACGAGAGCCGCAACATCCTGGTCCAGGGCGTCACCCTGAACCGGTCCCCGATGTGGCTGCTGCACCCGACCCTGTCGGAGAACGTGACCATCGACGGCGTCCACCTGGAGAGCCTCGGCCCCAACAACGACGGCGTGAACCCCGAGTCGAGCCGCGACGTGCTCATCAAGAACACCTTCTTCAACACCGGCGACGACAACATCGCGATCAAGTCGGGCCGCAACGCCGAGGGGCGCCGCATCGGCGTACCCGCCGAGAACATCCTCATCGAGAACAACTACATGCAGGCCGGCCACGGGGCCGTGGTCGCCGGCAGCGAGATGTCCGGCGGCGTACGCAACGTCTTCGCGCAGGACAACGTCATGGACAGCCCCGATCTCGACCGGGTGGTCCGGATCAAGACCAACTCCGTACGCGGCGGGGTGGTCGAGGACATCTACGTGCGCGACAACGCGGTCCCGCAGCAGGGCGGCCAGGCGGTCTGGGTCGACTTCCGCTACGAGGAGGGCGACGCGGGCGACTTCACCCCGACAGTGCGGGACATCTACATCGAGGACCTGCACAGCGTCGGCGGCACCCACGCGATCTTCCTGCGCGGCTACGAACGCTCGCCGATCACCAACATCAACATCTTGAACTCCTCCTTCTCCGGAGTCCGCACGCCCATGCTCGCCGAGCACGTCCAGGGCCTGCGGCTGGTCGACACCACCATCAACGCCCAGCCCGCCGACGCGGTCGTCTGCCAGGGCACCGTCTGGCTCGGGATCCCCGAGAAGCTGGTCGGTTCCGGTGTCGAGGACCGGGTCGTGGACGGACGGCGGTGCCTCTCGGAGCAGTTCGCCGAGGAGCACCCCTGGTCCTCCCCCGGCGAGTTCCGTGCGTACGTCGCGGAGCGGACCACCGCCTTGCTGAAGGCCGACGTGATCTCCGAGGCGGAGAAGGAGGCCCTCCAGGAGGCTGCCGCCCAGACCGCCATCGGAGTCCGTCGCTGACGCTGGCCTGAGCCCGCCGCCGGATCAGACGTTGGCGGGCTCGGGCTCGGGCTCGGTCGCCGGCGTCTCGGCGGACCGACGGCCAGCCTTGCGCACCGCCAAGACGATGATGACGGCGGCCACGGCGAAGAGCAGACCGTACGCAGCCACGGACTCGGCCTCGAAGCTGCGCAGAAGCGTACGTCCGTTGGTGACCAGGATGATGCTGCCGACCAGGCCGCCGAGCATCGGCAGCGAGAGGTGCTTGACGAGGTAGGCGGCGAGCGGGGCAGCGACCACGCCACCGATGAGCAGCCCGCCGATGACCCGCCAGTCGAGCGCCTCCCCCGCCAGGCCGACGAGAAAGCCGACGCTCGCCGAGACCGTGGTCACGAACTCGGCGGTCGAGACCGAGCCGATCACCTTGCGCGGATGCAGCGTGCGGCTGGAGATCAGCGTGGGCGTGGTGACCGGGCCCCAGCCACCGCCGCCGGTGGCGTCGATGAAGCCGCCGAACAGACCCAGCGGAGCGAGCAGACCCAGTCCCGGACGACGGCCCGATATGAAGACCGGTGGCTTCCCGAAGACGAAGCGCGCGACGATGTAGAGACCCAGCAGGAGCAGAAGACCGGCCACCCAGGGCGTCGCACTCTCGGTGGAGAGATTGGAGAGGACCGTCGCACCGGCGAAGGCGCCGATGCCGCCGGGGATCGCGATCTTGGCCACGACCTTCCAGTCGACGTTGCCGAGTCGCCAGTGGGCGACACCCGAAGCGAACGTCGTGCCGACCTCGGCCAGATGTACGGATGCGGACGCTACTGCTGGGGCGACGCCGGTTGCGACCAGCAGGGTGCTCGAGGTGACTCCGTAGGCCATGCCCAGGGAACCGTCGACGGCTTGGGCGGCCAGGCCGACCAGAGCAAAGATGATCAGCCGCTCCATGCGGGCCTCCTGGTGCGAGGATCGTGGGATGTAATGTAACTCTAATTACTATAGATAGTTGTTTCAGGGGTGGACGAATCGTCTCGGTGGGTGGCGCGTCGGTCGAGCTTGTCGACCCCGGTGGTCGAGCTTGTCGTGACCACCCTGCAAGGAACCCCCTGCCCCGCTGGTCGAGCCGCCTCACCCCGCTGGACGACCCGCCTCACCCCGCTGGACGACCCGCCTCACCCCGCTGGACGACCCGCCTCACCCCGCTGGACGACCCGCCTCACCCCGCTGGACGACCCGCCTCACCCCGCTGGACGACCCGCCTCAACCCGCTGGACGACCCGCCTCACCCCGCTGGACGACCCGCCTCACCCCGCTGGACGACCCGCCTCACCCCGCTGGACGACCCGCCTCACCTCGCTGGTCGACCCGCCTCACCCCGCTGGACGACCCGCCTCACCTCGCTGGTCGAGCCGCCGGAGCCGCTAGGCGGAGGCGTGTCGAGACCAACACGGTCGGTTCGGGACACCTCGCTACGCGACTGTTTCTTCGTTTCAAGGTTCGCCGCCGACCCGATCTCGAGTGTTTCTCGATCAGCCACCGCGTCAAGGACGCCCTTCGGGCGCCGCTTCGCGGTGGCCTACGGCCATCCTTGACCCGGCACCTGATCGAGAAAAGAATTTCGCCAGTATCGGGGCGGCGGCGAGGGTGTGGCGCGGAGATCACGTCACATGTTCGCGGACCGCGTAATTCGGGGTTGACCTGCACAAACAGGTAGACTCGGGGTGGTGTTTCGCATATAATTGGGTGTATGAACGAGACCGTCGACCAACTCCTCACCGGGCCACCTGTGGGTGCGTCCGAGAGTGAGCTGGTCGACTGGATCACTCGGCTCGAAGAGGTCAAGTGCGTCGCCGAGGCGGTGCAGGCACAAGCAGCGGTACGCCTCGAGGACGCTGTCCGCACACGCCAAGCGGAGGCGGGGATTCCTGCCCGCAAGCTCGGTGAGGGTGTGGCTTCTCAAGTGGCGTTGGCGCGGCGGGTCTCACCCGTCAAGGGCGCCAGTTTCCTTGGCCTGGCGAAGGTCTTGGTGGCAGAGATGCCGCACACGTACGCGTTGATGAAGACCGGGTTGTTCTCGCAGTGGCAGGCCAGCATCCTCGCCCGCGAGACCGCCTGCCTCTCGGTCGAGGACCGTCGAGTCATCGACTACCAGCTCTGCGCCCTCAGTGAAGACGGGCAGGCTCCGAAGGTCGTGGCCATGGGGCCACGGCAGCTCGAGAACGCCGCCAAGAAGCTCGCCATCACCCTCGACCAAGAATCCGTCGTAGCCCGGGCCTCGAACGCGGATAGGGACCGCCGGGTCAGCGTCCGACCCGCACCGGACACCATGACCTGGCTCGGCGCACTGCTCCCAGTCAAGGACGGTGTCGCTGTTTATGCGGCGTTGGACCAAGCCGCGAAGGCTGCGCAGGCGGCTGGTGATGAGCGAACTCGCGGTCAGGTCATGGCCGACACGTTGGTCGCCAGGGTCACCGGACGCGCCGGCACCGAAGGGATGAAGCCTCGGATCGAGGTCAAGATCGTGATGACCGCCGACACCCTCACCAACAACGCTGACCAGCCCGCCATGATCGAGGGCTACGGCCCCGTCCCCGCCACTTGGGCACGCGAAGCGCTGAACGATGCTGAGGTCTTCGTCCGGAGGTTGTTCACCGACCACGCCGGCCAGTTGGTCGCGATGGAGTCCCGCTCCCGGAAAGCACCTGACGGGCTGGCGGAGTTCATCACCACCCGCGACGGCGGGACCTGCCGCACCAACGGCTGCGACGCCCCGATCCGCAACGTCGACCACGTCGAACGCCACGCAGACGGCGGCACCACCAGCGCCGAGAACCTCCAGGGCCTGTGTGAGCGATGCAATCAAGCCAAGGAAGCCCTCGGCTGGCAAGCCAGACCCGGACCCGACGGCAGCATCATCACCATCACACCCACCGGACACACCTACACCAGCCCACCACCGGAGGCCTGGCAACCGGACCCACCGCCGCTGTCCCGAGCAGAGTTCACCCTGCGCGACGTACTCCTCGACCACGACCTCGCCGCCTGACATCCAGGCGCTGGGAACTTTCTGCAGATCAGTGCTTGACCTTGACGCAGCGTCAGGGCTGCACGCTTCTTTCACGGCCCCAAACCGGGAGCCGAGCGAAGAACACGATCAAGGAGCACGACATGACCAACTTCCTCACCCGCATTCTCGGCGACAAGAAGGCCTGGAAGCGCATGGAGGCCCGCGCCGCCGAGCTGCCCGCGGACTACCGCACCGTCTACTCGGAGATGAAGAGCTACATGTGGCGATTCACCGCCGGCGACGGCATGGACATCGTCGCCATCCTCCGCGACATTCTCGACCTGTTCGAGACCGAGGCGGCCGCCGGACGCTCGGTCATCGAGGTCACCGGGACCGACCTCGCCGCCTTCTGCGACGCCCGACTGCCCGAGAACAACGTCTACCAGGAGACGCTGCGGGCAACCCTCGACAAGGTCGTCGTCAAGCTCGTCTGAGCCCGGTGATGCTCACCCTCACATCCCCTGTCGCGAGCCGAGAGATCCGCTCGCGGCAGGGGATACGGCTTCGCCGGCCGAAATGTCCGGATAAGTCTGTCGCTCACCCCTCCCGCATGGTCCACTGTGACGCACGTCTCTTCTGGTCGCCCCTGGCGGCGGCCCCGCATGCTGGAGGAACACAGTGAACGACTCGGCCCTGCTCTCGGTCGGCCTCCCCATCGCGTTGGCCATCATCATGTTCGGGCTCGGTCTGAGCCTGACGCCGGGAGACTTCCGCCGGGTCGTACGCACCCCGCGAGCCGTCTTCGTCGCGCTCACCCTCCAGATCCTGGTGCTGCCGCTGATCGCCTTCGGCCTAGTCGTGGTCGCGGACGTGGATCCGCTGATCGCCGTCGGCGTCATGCTGCTGGCCGCCTCGCCCGGCGGGACCACGGCGAACCTGTTCAGCCACCTCTTCCGCGGTGACGTCGCGCTCAACGTCACCCTGACGGCGGTCAACTCGGTGCTCGCGGCGGTCTCCATCCCGCTGATCACCAACGCCGCGATCGCCTACTTCGACGCCGGCGACACCCTGGGCCTGCAGTTCGGCAAGGTGGTCCAGGTCATCGCGATCGTGCTCGTCCCTGTCGGCATCGGGATGCTCGTTCGAAGCCGGTCGGAGACGTTCGCCGCGCGGGCGGACAAACCGGTCCGGATCTTCTCGATCGTGGTCCTGGTCATGGTCTCGGTCGGCGCGATCCTCGGCGAGCGGGAGAACATCGCCGGCTACCTCCAGGAGATCGGCGTGGTCGTGACGCTGTTCTGCTGCGCGAGCCTCTTCCTGGGCTACCTCGGCGCCCGGGTCTTCAGGCTCGGCCAGGAGCAGGCGATCGCGACCTCGATGGAGGTCGGGATCCACAACACGACGGTGGCCCTCACGATCGCCCTGAGCGTGCTCGACAACACGACCGTCGCCATCCCGGCCGCGGTCTACAGCATCGTGATGTACGTGCTCGCCACCGCCTTCGGCTTCCTCATCACCCGCACCCGCATCGCTCGGCCCACCGCGCCGCACGACGTCACCACCACCAGACGGTGACGACTGCGCGCTCCCAGCATCGGCGCGCCGCGGATAGGAGTACCAGGATCCGACCGCACCGAGCGCGAGCAGGAAGAGACAGACCAGCGTGAAGGCAGCGGTGACGGCATCGACACCGTCTGCCGGCACCTTCGCGGCGAGCACTGCCGCCCCCAGACCGGGCGGCAGCAGCGCGGTCAGCAGCGTGAGGGCGACGGCGAGACTGAGGACGTTGCCGGTGTTCTGCAGCATCAGCCGGGTGGCGTTGACGACGCCGAGCGCCTCCTCCGGGGCACGCTCCAGCAGGACCGTGGCATTGGTCCCGATGAACAGGCCCGTCGCCAGCCCGACGATCGCGAGGGTCGCCATCACCAGCCAGGTCTGCTCGAGATGGATCGCGAGCGCCACCAGGGCGACACCGCACGTGCCCACCACCGACCCGCCGGACATGATCTGGTGTGCCGTCCAACGGCGTGAGAGCCGGCCGAGTGTCAGCGAGGCGAGGATCATCCCGATCGGCATCGGCAGCAGCATCATCCCGGCCGTGCCGGGGGCGACGCCGATCACGCTCTGGAAGTAGAGGCTGGCCAGCACGATCAGCGGGAACCTTCCGGCGCCGGTGAAGAAACCGGCCAGAAAGAGCCTCCCCACCCGGCGGATGACGACCACGTCGACCACCGGCGCTGCCGCCCGTCGTTCGATGAGCAGGAGGATCGGAACCAGCAGGATCGACCCCACGATGCAGGCGATCACCAGCGGATGGAGCCAACCGAGATCCGTCATCGACGTGATCCCGAGCGTCAGCATGACCACGCCGACCATGATCACCAGGTTGCCGGGGAGGTCGATCCCGACGGCGCGCTTGTCCACCACAGGGCGCGGCAGCAGCGCATGTCCGGCCGCAAGGGCGATCAGACAGACCGGCACGTTGAACCAGAACACCCACTGCCAGCCGATGTGGTCGACGATCAGGCCACCGACCGTCGGCCCGACCAGGTTGGCGGTCGGGAACGAGGCGGCGTACAGGCCCATGGCACCACCCAGGGAGGCGCGCGGGAAGGCCTGATGGATGAGGGTGGCGCCGTTGCCGATGAGCACCGCGCCACCGATCGCGGAGACCACACGAAGCCCGATGAGCACCTCGACGTTCGGCGCGATACCGGCCAGCAGGCTCGTCACCGAGAAGATCACCAGGCCGCTCAGGTAGAGCCCCCGCTGCCCCCAGACATCGCTGAGGCGACCGAAGAGGAGCAGGCAGGCGGTGTTGGCGACCATGTAGGAGAGCAGCAGCCAGCTCCCCTCCGTCGAGCTCGCCTCGAACTCTCTGCTCAGTGTCGGCAGCGCGACGTTCAGCGAGCTGGCGTTGAGCGCCATCACCGCGCTGACCAGGCAGACCACGATCAAGGTGGAACGCGCTGCGGCCGTCACTTCGGTGGGTTGGGACTCACTCATGCAACCTCCTGCGCCGCGCAGCACGGCGCCACGTGCGTCGTACGCCTCGGCACGACCTGTGTCGAGCGGGGGCGTCCTGGAAAGAAAGTCCGATATCCGGATTGTGACCCTTGACACACCCGTTCGGCGACTCAATGATGAATCCCATCCTAGAGCGTGATTCTAGATTGAGCCACCAGCATCCGCGGCCGGCACCCGATCGCGGAACGAACGGGAGGGTCCGATATGAGAGCACCGACTGGGTCCGCGAATGAGCCGCTCCTGCGGATCGAGGACCTCCATGTTGAGTTTCGGACCGGGGGTGGCACGGTCGAGGCGCTGAACGCCGTCGACCTCTGGATCGACGCGGGCGAGACGGTCGCCGTCGTCGGCGAGTCGGGCTCCGGCAAGAGCGTCACGGCGCTCGCCGTCCTCGGCCTGCTGGGCAACGGCCGGGTCAGCGGCGGCCGGATCACCTGGGACGGCAAGGACATCACCGGCGCCTCCAACAGCGACATGCGCAGCGTCCGGGGCAAGGACATCTCGGTGATCTTCCAGGATCCGATGACCTCTCTCGACCCGCTCTTCACGATCGGCCACCAGCTCGTCGAGGCCTATCGGATCCACCACGACGTCTCGAAGCGGCAAGCACGCGAGCGCGCGGTCGAGCTGCTCGATCTCGTCGGCATCCCGGAGCCCGAGACCAAGGTCAAGGCCTATCCCCACCAGCTCTCCGGCGGGCAGCGGCAGCGGGTCATGATCGCCGGCGCGCTCGCCTGCGACCCGCGCCTGCTCATCGCCGATGAACCGACCACAGCCCTCGACGTGACCGTCGAAGCCCAGGTCCTCGCCCTGATCCGCGACCTCCAGGAACGGACCGGGGTCGGGCTGATGCTCATCACCCACGACATGGGCGTGGTCGCCGAGATGGCCGACCGGGTGGTCGTCTTCTACGCCGGGCAGGTCGTCGAGGCAGGCACCGCGGACGAGATCCTCGACCGACCGCAGCACCCTTACACCCGAGCCCTGCTCGACGCGATCCCGCGACGCGACACCCCGCGCGACCAGGAGATGCCGGCGATCCCGGGCGCGGTCCCGGCGCTCAACGAGATGCCCAGCGGCTGCCGCTTCGCCACCCGTTGCTCCGAGGCCGGCCCCGAGTGCGCAGAGCCCCAGCCGCTGCGGGACCTCGACGGGCGACAGGTCCGCTGCTGGCGCCCCGACGAGGACCACGGCGTTCTCGCCTCGATGGCGGAGGTGGCCCGATGATCGTCCCCGGCGCGACTCCTCTCGTCGAGGCCCACGGACTCGTCAAGCACTTCGGCGACGGCAAGGGTCTCTTCACTCCCCAACGGCCACCGGTACGCGCCGTCGACGGGGTCTCCCTGACCATCAATCGCGGAGAGACGCTCGGCCTGGTCGGCGAGTCCGGCTCCGGCAAGTCGACGCTCGGACGCCTGATCCTGCGGCTGATCGAGCCGACCAGCGGCACGGTCACCTTCGACGGTCAAGACATCGCCACCCTCTCCAAGAGCAGGCTCACTCAGCTTCGCAAGCGCATGCAGCTCGTCTTCCAGGACCCGTTCAGCTCCTTCAACCCGCGGATGACCATCGCGCAGGTGCTGACCGAGCCCATGCTCGTCCACGGCATGGGCGACAGGGCCAGCCGGATCAAACGCGCCAAGGAGCTGCTGGACCTGGTCGGGCTCCCCTCGTTCGCGATGGAGCGCTATCCGCACCAGTTCTCCGGCGGCCAGGCTCAGCGGATCGGGATCGCTCGGGCGCTCTCGACCGACCCGGACCTCATCGTCTGCGACGAGGCGGTCAGCGCTCTCGACGTCTCCGTGCAGGCACAGGTGCTCAACCTGCTCAAGGAGGTCCAGCGCGAGCTCGGCCTCTCCTACCTCTTCATCGCCCACGACCTCAACGTGGTGCGCTACATCTCCGATCGAGTCTGCGTGATGTACCTCGGCAAGCTCGCCGAGGTTGCCCACGCCGACGACATCAGCGAGCGACCGAGACATCCCTACTCCCAGGCGCTGATGGCGTCGATCCCCTCCCCCGACGCCCACCACGAGCTGCGTACGCCGCTGGCCGGTGAGATCCCCAGCCCGCGCCGGCCACCTGCCGGTTGCCGGTTCCATCCACGCTGCAGCCAGCGGATCGACGGCTGTGACCGCGACGAGCCGGAGCTGCTGACCATCGGTAGCAACAGCGAGGCCCGCAGCGTCGCCTGCCACCTCTTCGACCCCACTTCAGCGAGGTGATCGCATGCTTCTCTACGCCGGACGACGTCTGACCTACGGCCTGCTGGTGCTCGCCCTGGTCGCCGTGCTGGTCTTCCTCATCATCCGCCTGATCCCTGGCGACGTCGTCCGGCTCCAGCTGGCCGACGCCCCCGGAGTCACCCAGGCCCAGATCGACCAGCGGACCGCCGAGCTCGGGTTGGACGAGCCGATCCTGACCCAGTTCGGCCACTTCGTGGGCGGGCTGCTCCACGGCGACCTGGGCACCTCGTTCGAGGATGGTCGACCGGTCACGACCAAGATCCTCGAGCGCCTGCCGGCCACCCTCGAGCTCGGTCTGCTCGCCATCCTCTTCGGCGTCCTGCTCGGAGTGCCGTTCGGCATGCTCTCCGCGATCCGACACCACAGCATCACCGACAACGTGATGCGCTTCCTCGCGGTCATCGGGATGTCGCTGCCGAACTTCTGGCTGGCGCTCCTCCTGATCACCTTCCTGGCTCTGTGGTTCGGCTGGTCCCCACCTCTGGTCTACGTCTCCCCGACCGAAGACCTCGGACAGAACCTGGTCCACATGCTGCTCCCGGCGATCGCTCTGGGCGCCGCGACGATGGCGAGCATCGCCCGGATGCTGCGGTCCTCGCTGCTGGAGGTGCTCGGCTCCAACTTCATCCGGACCATCCGCTCCCGCGGCGCGTCCGAGCGCGTGGTCGTGCTCAAGCACGCCGGCCGAAGCTCGATGATCCCGGTCTTCACCGTGCTCGGCCTGCAGGTCGGTCACATCCTCGGCGGCACCGTCATCCTCGAGCGGATCTTCGCCATCCCGGGTATGGGGTCGCTGATCTTCGAGGCGGTCGGGCAGCGCGACTACCCCGTCATCCTCGGCTGCGTCATCTTCTACGGCGCGATCTTCATCCTCGTCAACGTCGTGGTCGACCTGCTCTACGCGGTCATCGACCCCCGGATCCGGTACGAAGGAGCCACCGCATGAGCATTGCAATCTCCGGAACCGCGCGTGCCGCCCGCCGCCCCAAGACCCGCAGCGGCCTGGTCCGGTTCGCCACCGAACAGCCGCTCGGCGCCATCGCCCTCGTCCTGATCACGCTCTTCGTGGTCGTCGCCGTCCTGGCGCCCTGGATCGCTCCGTACGACCCGCTCGCCCAGGACCGGGTCAACATCCTGACCCCGCCCGGGGTCGGCGGCCATCCCGCAGGCACCGACGAGCTCGGCCGAGACGTCTTGAGCCGGTCGCTCTACGGCGCCCGGACCTCGCTGCTGATCGCGGTCGCCACCCTCGCCCTCGGGGGACTGATCGGTCTGGTCATCGGGGTCGTCTCCGGCTACTTCGGCGGCACCTGGGTCGACTCCGTCCTGCAGCGGATCATGGACGCGCTGATGGCGATCCCCTCGATCGTGCTGCTGCTCTTCGTGGCCGCCCTGCTCGGGCCGAGCGTACGCAACACCGTGATCGCCCTGAGCCTGCTGGTGATCCCCTCGATCAACCGTGTGGCACGCGGCGAGATGCTCCGCATCCGTGAGGAGCCGTACGTCGAGGCCGCCCGCTCGGTCGGCTGCAGCACCCCGCGGATCCTGGTCCGCTACGGCTTGCCGAACCTGATGGCCCCGCTCTTCGTCATGGGCTCCCTGCTCTTCGCCGTCATCCTCATCGCCGAGTCCGCTCTCAGCTTCTTGGGCATCGGCACCCCGCCACCCACGCCCTCGTGGGGCCGGATGCTCAGCGAAGGCCGCAGCCAGCTCGAGATCGCTCCGTGGATGACCGTCGTTCCCGGTCTGATCCTCTCCGTGTCCGTCCTGGCGTTCAACCTGCTCGGTGACGCCATGCGCGACTTCCTCGACCCCAAACAGCGCCGCTAGCCCATCCCATCCAAGGAGTCCGTGATGTCCCACACCATGCTTCGTCTCAAGAGATCACCGGGCCGGACCGTCGGCGCAGCCGTCGCCGCCGCCTGTCTCGCCCTGACCGCCGCCTGCGGCACGGGCGCAGACACCTCCGGGAAAGGCAAGATCGTCGAGGACGCGGGGCCGCCCCAGGACGGCGGCATCCTGCACACGGCGGCCACCACCGACGCCCCTTCGCTGGACATCCACAAGGAGGCGTCCTACATGACCCACGTCGCGGTCGGGACCGTCTACAGCCGGCTGGTCGCGCCGAAGACCGGCCAGGACGTCGAGTACGGCTCCAGCGAGCTCGAGGGCGACCTGGCCGAGAAGTGGTCGAAGTCGGACGACCTGAAGACCTGGACCTTCAACCTCCGGCAGGGTGTGAAGTTCCACGACAAGCCGCCGGTCGACGGCCGCGAGCTCACCTCGGCCGACGTGAAGTGCACGGTCGATCGGATCAAGAGCCTGCCCGGGCACCAGCTCGGCCTGGTCGCCAACGTCGCCGAGCTGGAGACCCCCGACCCGTACACCGTGGTCTTCACGCTCCAGTCGGCGAACACCGCCTTCGACCAGACGATGGCCAACCCGTTCATGTCGATCCTCCCCTGCGAGGGCACCAAGGGCGAGTTCGACCTGGCCGAGGACGCCATCGGCACCGGTCCGTTCATGCTGAAGAGCTGGAAGCGCGACCAGGAGCGCGTCATGGAGAAGAACCCCGACTACTTCGTCGAGGGTCTCCCCCACCTGGACGGCATCCAGACCACCGTGCTCCCCGACGCGCAGGCACAGATCGCTGCGCTGCGCAGCGGCAAGCTCGACATGATCTCCTCGCTCTCCACCGAGAAGCGCCAGGTCGACCAGCTCCTCAACCAGATCGACGGGTTGCAGCTGCGTACCGAGAAGGGCATCACCCAGACCCGGGTCTTCATGAACGCAGCCGAAGGGCCGTTCAGCAAGCTCGAGGTCCGTCGCGCGGTCGCGCACGCGATCGACAAGGAAGGCATGATCAAGGCGCTCCGCTCGGGCGGGACGCTCACCGGCCCGATCACGCCCACGCTGTTCGGCGCACTGCCCCAGGACGAGGTCGACGAGCTGTTGGAGTACGACCCCGAGAAGGCCAAGGAGCTGCTGGCAGAGGCCGGGTACCCGAACGGCTTCGAGGCCGACCTGGTCGCCACCGACGGCTACGGCGAGACGATCCTGCGCGAGGCCCAGTGGATCCAGGAGGACCTCGGCAAGATCGGCATCAAGCTGACCATCGACCAGCAGGACTACGCCACCTACGTCAGCTCCACGTGGCCCGAGACGAAGTACGACATCATGTACGGCCTGCAGACCCCCATGCTGACGGCCGACGAGTACCTCACCTCGGAATACACCAGCACCGGGACCCGCAACTGGTCGAAGGTCGACGACCCCGAGCTCGACAAGATGGTCGCCGCCCAGCGTGTCATCACCGACGAGGCCGAGCGGGAGAAGGCGCTGCAGGACATCGAGCGCTACATCATGGAGAACGTCTCCACCCCGCTGCCGCTCTACGCGTACGACACCCAGACGCTCTACTCGGGCAAGGTCCACGACTACCACCCCCACCCGGACTACTCCTCCCGCGAGCTCCAGAACATGTGGATGGAGCAGGAGTGAGCAGCGGCCCTCCCGTGCGGGAGGACTCCTGTCGCATCGATGCGATCTGGGACGTCGGCGAGGCCCCGCCGCGACCGGAGGAGCCGGTGGAGGTCACCGGCGGCGTCCACCTGCTGCTCGCGCCGAACGCCAACCACTGGACGTACGAGGGCACGAACACCTGGATCGTCGTCGGGGACGGTCGGGCGGTGGTCATCGACCCCGGTCCGACCGACCCCGGCCATCTGGACCGGATCGACGAGGTGGTCCGCGATGCGGGTGCCCGCGTCGAGACGGTTCTCCTCAGCCACCATCACGGCGACCACTCCCAGGCCGCCCATGCAGTCGCCGAGCGCTGGCAGGCCGCGATCAGACCACGGATCCAGCAGGGGGTCATCCCCGACGGGAGCCGGCTCGACCTGGGCCGGCGTACAGAGATCCGCACCCTCTCCACCCCCGGGCACACATCCGACGGCGTGAGCTTCTCGCTCGGCGACCGACGCGTGATGCTCACCGGCGACACCGTGCTGGCCCGGTTCAACCCGTACATCTCGCATCCTGACGGCACCGTCGCGGACATCCTCGGCTCGATGGCCAGGATCGCCGACCTTGTCGACGACGACTGGATCCTGCTGCCGGGCCACGGGCCGGCAGTGCGCGAGCCGACCACCTACCTGCACGCGCGGATCACCGACAGGCAGCGCCGGATCGACCAGGTCGCCGGGCTGCTCGCCGACGGGGTGGCACGCGAGCAGATCACCGACCACGTCTACGCCAAGGTCGACGACCAACGTCGTCCGGCCGCTCGGGCCTCGGTCGAGGCCATCCTGCACTACCTCGACACTCGTGCCCTCGGAGCGCGGGAGAAAGGCAGCACCGTATGACCACGAAGGACCCCGAGGTGTCTCCGGAGGCGCGGTTCGCGCCGCGGGCGACGCCGGAGACCCAGCCCTACTGGGACGCCACCGCCGCCGGCAGGCTCGATCTGCCGAGGTGCAGACCGTGCGACCAGGTCTTCTTCTACCCGCGCTCGTCCTGCCCGCGGTGCGGTTCCACCGACCTGGAGTGGGTGACCTGCTCGGGCAGGGGCCTGCTGCACACCTACGTCGTCTCCCACCGACCCGCACCCGGCTTCCCGGTGCCGACCGTGATCGCCGTCGTCGAGCTCGAGGAAGGCCCCCGGATGATGACCAACCTCGTCGATGCCGAGCCGGAGACGCTCGAGCTCGACATGCCCGTGGAGGTGCGGTTCGAGCAGCGTACGGGCGTTGCCGTTCCCGTCTTCGTCCCGGTGAGCGAGAACGCTGCGAAGGAGGAGGCCCGATGAGTCGCGACGTCGTCATCATGGGCGCGGCCGAGACCGACATCGGCAAGCTGCCCCACACCTCGACCCTCGAGCTGCATGTCGAGGGTGCCCGTCGGGCGCTCGCCGACGCGAACCTGACCAAGGATCAGGTCGACGGGATCGCCTCGGTCTCGGTTCCCGGCCCGATCCAGGTCTCGCACGCCCTCGGGATCACCCCGACCTACGTCGACGGCACCGGCGTCGGCGGCTCCTCCTTCCTCTTCCACGTACGTCACGCGACAGCGGCGATCAAGGCGGGCTACGCCGACGTCGTGCTGATCACCCACGGCGAGTCCGGGCGGTCCCGGGTGGGCGCACCACCGTTTCCCCGCGGGAACGACTCGGTGATGGCGCAGTTCGAGATGCCGTACGGGATCGTCGGTCCGCCGACCAGCTTCACCGTGCCGGCCCGCCGGTTCCTGCACGAGACCGACAACACCCTCGAGCAGCTCGCCGAGGTCGCGGTCGCCCAACGGCGCTGGGCCGCCCGCAACCCTCGGGCGATGTTCCGGGACGAGGTCACCGTCGACGACGTCCTCGGCGCCAAGATGATCGCCGACCCGTTCACGTTGCTGATGTGCTGCCTGGTGACCGACGGTGGCGGAGCCCTGGTCGTCGCCTCGCGGGAGTTCGCCGAGGCGCACGGCAGCGACAAGCCGCTGGTCCACATCCTCGGCACCGGCGAAGCGGCCACCACGCCGCTGATCTCGCAGATGGAGGACATGACCCGCTGCAAGCAGTTCACGCTGTCCAGCCAGGCGGCGTTCAAGGAGTCCGGCACCTCGCCCGCGGACATCGACCATCTGATGATCTACGACGCCTTCGCGCACGTCCCTCTCTACGGCCTCGAGGACATGGGTTTCGTCGGCCGCGGGGAGTCGGGGGCGTTCGTCGCCGATGGCCACACCTCGCCCGGCGGGCGGCTGCCGATGAACACCAACGGCGGCGGGATGTCCTACACCCACACCGGCATGTACGGGATGTTCGCGATCCAGGAGTCCGTACGCCAGCTGCGCGGCGAGGCCGCCGCGCAGGTCGACGACGTCAGCACCAGCCTGGTGCTCGGCAACGGCGGCATGTTCATGAGCGCGGCGACCCTGATCCTCGCCAACCAGCCCTGACCAGCCCTGAACCAGCACTGACCCCACCACCCGAAGGAGCAGGACCCATGGCAGACACCGACCGACAGGTCGTCATCATCACCGGCGCCGGGCGTGGACTCGGCCGCGCCCACGCCCTCGAGTTCGCGCGGCGTGGAGCCGTCGTCGTGGTCAACGACCTCGGCGCCGGCCTCGACGGCACCGGCAAGGCCGACGACCCCGCCCAGCAGGTCGTCGAGGAGGTGCGCGCACTCGGCGGCGAGGCGATCGCCAACGGCAGCGACATCAGTGATCCCGAAGGCGCGCAGAAGCTGTTCCAGGACGCCCTCAACGAGTGGGGCAAGGTCGACGTCCTGGTCAACAACGCCGGCATCCTGCGCGACCGGATGCTGGTCAACATGTCCATCGACGAGTGGGACGCCGTCGTCAAGGTCCATCTCCGCGGCACCTTCGCGCCGATGAGCGTGGCCGCCCAGCACTGGCGCGAGCTCTCCAAGAACGGCGAGGACGTCGATGCCCGGATCATCAACACCACGTCCTCATCGGGCATCTACGGCAACCCGGGACAGATCAACTACGGCGCCGCCAAGGCCGGGATCGCGGCGATGACCGTGATCGCCGCCCAGGAGCTGCGCCGCTACGGCATCACGGTCAACGCGATCGCCCCGGCCGCGCTGACCCGGATGACCGAGAACCTCAACCCCAACCGGCCTCAGGTGGCCGAGGGCGAGTGGAACCCGGGCGCACCGGAGAACGTCTCCCCTGTGGTCGCCTGGCTGGCCTCGCCGTCCGCGCGCGAGGTGACCGGCCGCGTCTTCAACGTACGTGGTGGACACGTCAGCGTGGCCGAGGGCTGGGTCGCCGGCCCGACCGAGGAGAAGGACGGGCCGTGGACCGTCGAGGAGCTCGACGTGGTGCTTCCCAGCATGATCGCTGACGCTCGCGCGAACTCGCTCACCAACGGAAGGACCCCCGAGGCATGAGTCTCGACCAGTCCGTCATCGGCGTACGCTCCGAGCCCGAGGCGCGCTCCTGGACCAGCGCCGACACCCTGTTGTACGCCCTCGGGGTCGGTGCCGGTCACGACGATCCGCTCAGCGATCTGGCCTACACCACCGAGCACGGGGACGACGCGTGCCCGGAGCAGAAGGTGCTGCCCACCTTCGGGGTGATGGTCACCTGGGGCGCCAGGCGCGGGGGGCGGAAGATGGGCGACTTCAACCCCGCCATGCTGGTCCACGCCGAGCAGGAGGTCGTCCTCCATCGCCCGCTGACCGCGTCAGGTACGGTCTCGCTCACCTCCCAGGTGACCGGCATGTACGACAAGGGCTCGGGAGCCCTGGTCACGAGCGAGGCCGAGGCGGTCGACCCGGGCTCCGGCGACCCCGTCGTGACCACCCGAAGCTCGGTGTTCATCCGCGGAGAAGGCGGCTTCGGCGGCGATCCTGGTCCCAAGGCGGTCTCGCCGATCCCGGAGCGTGACCCCGACGCGGTGGCGGCGATGCCGACCTGGCCCGGCCAGGCGCTGCTCTACCGCCTCAGCGGCGACCGCAATCCCCTGCACTCGGACCCGCGCTTCTCCGCGCGGGGAGGCTTCGAACGCCCGATCCTGCACGGGCTCTGCACCTACGGGGTCACCGGCCGAGCGCTGCTACGTACGATCGCCGAAGGCGACGGGGACCGGCTGGCGACGATGAGCGGGCGTTTCTCCGCACCAGTCCTCCCCGGGGAGGCCCTTCAGGTCGCGATGTGGCGCGTCGACGACGCCACGACTGCCTTCCAGACCCGAAAGGAGGACGGCACCGTGGTCATCGACCGTGGAGTGGCCACCTGGCGCTGATCGTCGCTCTCGGTGGTCGCGCTAGGCCTCGGGCTCTGCTCAGAGGCCCGCGGGCACGTCCGCGGTGAGCTCGCCGTCGAAGAGCCGTTGGGCCAGCGCGATCGCGTGCCGGGCGACCCTCCTCGCCTGGCGCTTGGTCTCGCACCCGGCCGTCATCCGGGCCGCCTCACCGATGAGCGCGGTCAGGATCGCACCCAGGAGCTTGTCCTCGTCGCTGGCACCGAGGCCGAGGACCTGCAGGTTGCGGCGGATCCACTCGGTGTTGCGGCGTCGGCGCATCACCTCGAATCCGGGCGGGCCGTCTCCGGCGTAGAAGACCGGGAGCAGCTCGCGGTCCTCCCAGACGGCGTCGAGATAGGCCAGTGCACCTGCTTCGAACTGGTCGAGCGGCGACTCCACGCCGCTCTTGCGGATCTTCGCCACGCTCGCAGCCGCAGCGGCCGCGAGCCGGTCGACGTACTCCTCCCACAGCGCGAGGTAGAGCTGTTCCTTGCCACCGAAGTGGTGGTAGACGCTGCCGACGCTGGAGTCCGCGCGGGCGACGACGTCGGACACGCTCGCCACCGTGTAGCCCTTCTCGGCGAAGACCTCCCGCGAGGCGTCCAAGAGCTGACGACGCGTCTCCTCGGTCCTGGCCCAACGACGCCCTCCGGGGCTCTGCGGTTCGACCTCTAGCGACATCGTTCACTCCTCGTCGTCCTGCGGGATCTTCTCAGAATATGCGCAATTCCTCTTGACGACGAACCGCGACTGCGTGACGCTTCTCATAGTCCATTCTAGAAAATGATTCTAGAAACTCACTCTAACTGAAGGAGCGGGCAATGATCGACTTCGCGCTGGGAGAAGAGCATCGAGCGGTCAAGGAGGCGGTTCGCCAGTTCATCACCAAAGAGGTGATGCCACTGGAGGACCAGGTTCTCCTCAACGAGCGAAACGGCAGGCCGGCCCTCGAGCCGGGCCAGCTCAAGGACCTGCAGGCAAAGGCCCGCAAGTACGGCTACTGGGGCATCAACACGCCGGAGGAGTACGGCGGCATGGCCGCAGGCGCCCTGATGTCGGCGATCATCGCCGGCGAGGCCGGCCGCACCTTCGTGCCGTTCCGCTTCGGCGGCAGCGCGGACAACATCCTCTACGCCGGCACCGAGGCGCAGAAGCAGGAATACCTCATCCCCACCATCGAGGGCGATCGCCGCAGCTGCTTCGCCATCACCGAGCCCGGCGCTGGCTCCGACGCCCGCAACATCCGGACCAGGGCGGTCCGTGACGGCGACGACTGGGTGATCAACGGCGAGAAGGTCTTCATCACCAACGGCAACGAGGCCGACTTCGTCATGGTCTTCGCCGTCACGGACCCGGACAAGGGTGCCGATGGCGGGGTCACCTGCTTCCTGGTCGACCGCGCGATGGGCTGGGAGTCCACGCCCATCCCGACCATGGGTGAGTGGGGCCCGGGTGCGCTGAGCTTCCAGGACGTCCGGGTCCCGAACGATCACATCCTCGGAGAGGAGGGCAAGGGCTTCGAGCTGGCGATGCAGTGGATCGGCAACGGTCGCTTCATGATCCCGGCCGGAGCCATCGGTGCGGCCGAACGCATGCTCGAGATGGCCATCGAGCACGCCAACAACCGGCACTCGATGGGTCAGCCGATCGCGAACTACCAGTTCATCCAGGGTCACATCGCCGACAGCGCCGTCGAGCTGGAGGCCGCGCGCTGGCTGACCCTGCACGCCGCCTGGCAGGTCGAGAACGGCGTCGACGCCCGGCACACCTCGTCGATCGCGAAGCTGTACGGCACCAACATGGCCAACCGCGTCGTCGACCGGGTTCTCCAGATCCACGGCGGCATGGGCTACACCAAGGAGCTCCCGCTGGAGCGCTGGTACCGCGAGCTCCGCCTGCTACGCATCTTCGAGGGCACCGACGAGATCCAGCGCCGCACGATCGCGCGAAACCTCCTCAAGGGCCACGTCAAGGTGGGAGCGTCGCTGGCATGAGCACGCTCGACGCCGATCGACTTCAGGAGTTCTTCAGCCCGAAGTCGGTCGCCCTGGTCGGGGCGACCGACAAGTCCGGCTGGTCCATGAGCACCTACAACAACCTTCTCCAGCACGGCTTCGCCGGGGAGGTGCACCTGGTGAACCCGAAGACGCCTGTCGTCCACGGCGTCGAGACCCACCGCAGCCTCACCGACATCCCCGGCCCGGTCGACCTCGCCTACGTCATGACGCCGATCGGGGTCGTGCCGCGGATCCTGGAGGAGGGTGCGGCCCGCGGCATCCGGAACTACGTCATCCTCACCGCCGGCTACGGCGAGGTAGGCGGTGAGGGCGTGGTCCGCGAGCAGGAGGTCGCCGACATCGCCCGCCGGCACGACCTCACCGTCCTCGGCCCCAACGGGAACGGGTTCATCAACGCGGCCGACTCGATCACTCCGTACGGGTTGCCGATCCCTCCCCCGCTCCTGGGCGGTTCGGTCGGAGTCGTGCTGCAGAGCGGTGCGTTGGCCAGCAACGTGCTGGCCTTCGCCCAGGCACGCAACATCGGGATCTCGCTGCTGGTCTCGATGGGCAACGAGACCGCGATGTCGGTGACCGACGTGATGAACGCGCTGGTCGACTCACCGAACACGAAGGTGATCGCGCTCTTCCTGGAGAGCATCCGGCACCCGGAAGAGTTCGCCGACATCGCCAGGCGGGCTCTGGCGGCGGGCAAACCGATCGTGGCCCTCAAGATCGGTCGCAGCGTCAAGGCGTCTCGGACCGCTCAGGCCCACACCGGTGCGCTGGTCGGCGACGACAAGACCGTCGACGCCGCCTTCCGCCAGCTCGGGGTGATCCGCGTGGGCTCGCTGGAGGATCTGATGGTCACCGCCGGCATGCTCGCCGAGACCGGTCCTCTCCCGGGCAACCGGATCGGCGTCGTCACCCCCTCTGGCGGCGCCTCCGAGATCATCTCCGACCGGGCCGAGGACGAGGGGCTGGAGCTGCCGGAGTTCGCCGAGGCGACCACGACAGCGCTCCGGGGCGTACTGCCGCCGTTCGCGACGCCGAACAACCCGCTCGACGTCACGGGATACGTCCTGCTCGACCGCCAGCTCATGTCGAAGGCCCTCGACGTGGTCGCCGCCGATCCTGGTGTCGACATCATCATGCTGCTGCAGGACATGCCGCGGGCGACGCCGGACTTCGATCTGGCGGTGGAGACCTACCGGCACACCGGCGGGGTGATCCGTTCCTCGCCGAAGCCGGTGGTGATCGTGGGCAATGTCCTGGTCGACGTGAGCGAGACCGGGCGAGCTCTGCGGGAGGCGTCGAACTATCCGCAGATCGCGGGCGGTATCGAGCACGGGATGACCGCGTTGGGTCACGCGGTGCGCTGGTCGGAGACGTACCGGCGTCATCAGGCGGGCGCCGACACGCCGTTCTCGGTCGAGATCGAGGTCCCGGACGGGCTGCCCGCACGCACCGGGACCTGGACCGAGCGCCACGCCGGGGGCTTCCTGGCCGCGAACCGCATCCCGATGGTGCCGTCGCGGGTCGCCACCTCCCCCGACGAGGCCGCGCGCCTTGCCGAGGAGGTCGGTTTTCCCGTGGTGCTGAAAGCGGCGGCCGACGATCTGGAGCACAAGAGCGACCTCGGCGGCGTGGAGCTCGGTCTGCACGATGCCGATTCGGTCCGCGCCGCTGCCGTGCGGATCGCCGACTCGCTGGCGAGATCGGGCCACGACGGCACCACGACGATCGTCCAGCCGATGCGATCAGGTGGCACGGAGCTGCTCGTCGGGGTCGTCCGCGATCCGTCCTGGGGCCTCACCCTGGCGGTGGCCATGGGCGGCATCTGGGTCGAGATCCTCGGCGACTCCCAGCTGCGGCTGCTGCCGGTCTCGGAGGCCGAGGCCCGGCAGGCGGTCGAGTCGCTGCGCAGCGTCGCCGTCCTCCGTGGCGCTCGCGGCCAGACACCGGTCGACCTGGACGAGCTCGCGGCAGTGGTCGCCAGGATCGGCGCCATCGCCGGGGCCCTGGGCGACGAGCTCGAGTCGCTCGAGGTCAACCCGCTGCTCGTCTCCGGAGATCGAATCGAGGCGCTCGACGCGCTGATCACCTGGCGCGCCTGACCGTCCCCGCCGCGGCCCGGGATGTGAACTGCATCCCGGGCCGCTAGATTTCCCTCACCAGTCGGTCGAGGAGGAGCTCAGATGCCCACACCAGCGATGCGTATGTCCCAGATGTTGACGCTCGCGTTCATGTCCATGTTGCTCATCTTGGGTATCGTCGTCGCGCTCAGCGTGCCCGAGGCCGACCTGACACTGCCCTCGGCGTACGTCATCGGCGGGCAGGTCGCAGCCGGGGTCGTCGTCTTCGTGCTGTGCTCAGCGATCGGGTTCCGGGCGGTGCCGATCACGCCGGGGACGAACTCGGAGCAGGCGACGCGGGAAGGGCTGCAGCGGCAGCAGACCTCGATGTTCCTGCGTCTCGTCCTCAGCGAGATCATCGCGATCGTGTCCCTCGCGCTGGCCTTCGTCCTCACCGAGGGTCAGCTGATGACGTACCTCATCGGCGCAGCCATCTCGCTGGGCCTGATGGCCTTCTTCGCCTACCCCTCCGCCCGCAACATCCGCCGGGTGGAGGAACGTCTCGACAGCGCAGGTGGGCAGTCCAGGCTGGCTGAGGCGTTCGGCGTGAGTGACGGTCCTTCGAGCACGCACAACGCGTTCTAGCCGTACCCGGTTCGAGTAGTCGGCTGAGGACATGAGTTCGGCCGCCGGAGGAGATCCCCCGACGGCCGAGCCGTTCCTCTGAGCGCCGTTGATCAGAGACTCAGGTCGATCCCCTCGGCAGCGAGCGCCGCGCGGTAGGTCTCGACGTTGCGCATCTTCACGTTCTCGTAGCCCCGCACCATGTCGGGGAGCTCGGCGAGGCGGACCGCCCGCGCGTACGACTCCTCGGTGAGGTTCGCGGCGAGGTCGGTGACCAGCGCCGAGTAGTGCGCGAGCAGGGCGCGCTCGGTGCGGCGTACGTGGGCCTGACCGAACGGGTCGAGGATCGTGCCGCGGAGGAACTTCATGGTCGCCAGGAGGCGGAGCATGAAGTGCGAGCGGGGTCCGAAGGTCATCTTGCGGCCCTTCAGGAGCGGCCCGAAGACCGGCGGCGACAGCTTGAAGCTGATCTTGCCCTGGACCTCGGCACGGACCCCGTCGAGCGCGGCCGGCGCGGTGAGGAGCCGGGCGACCTCGTACTCGTCCTTGTAGGCGGTGAGCTTGAACAGGTAGCGGGCGACGGCCTCGGAGAAGCGGGTCTCGGCGGTCACCGCACGCTCGGCGTTCCAGATCCGGTCGACGAGCTCGACGTAGCGGCGAGCGGTCTCCTGGTTCTGGAAGGCGACGAGCTTCGGGGCCCGGAACTCGACGAGCCGGCGCACCTCGCCGTCGAGCTTCGCGTCGTCCAGAGCCGGCACGAGGATCTCCTCGACCGGCGCGGTGGCCGTTCCGGTGACCTTGGCGAACTCCTCCGGAGCGGCGACAGAGGCCCGGCCCCAGCGGAACGCGGCGACGTTGGCGCTGACCGCGACACCGTTGATGCCGATGGCCTCCTCGATAGCCTCGGCGGGGATCGGCAGGGCACCGGCCTGGTAGGCGGCGCCGACCAGCAGGAAGTTGGCCGCGGCGGTGTTACCGAAGAGCGTCTCGGCTGCGGAGAGCGCGTCGAAGGCGCGCAGCGAGGAGGTCACCCCGTTCACGCGGGTGAGCAGCTCGTCGTCGGCGGGGTAGGCGATGTCCTTGTCGTAGACCATCGGCCCGGTCGGGGTCTTGCTGGTCGACACGACAGCTCGGGTGCGCTCCGGGTCGCCGTAGGCGAGGTTCTTGCCCTCGGCGAGGGTGAGCAGGTCGAAGCCGAGCAGCGCGTCCGCCGACCCCGGGGTGACCCGGTTGGAGGGGTCGATCGAGCCCGGACCGAACCGCAGGTGAGCCGTCACCGGGCCGGCCTTCTGGCTCATCCCGACCTGGTCGAGCGACTCCACACCGAAGCCGGCGCGCAGCGCCGCGGTGGCGAGCACCTGGTTGACGGTGACGATGCCGGTGCCGCCGATGCCGGCCATGAAGACGCCGTAGGTGCGCTCCAGGTCGCCGTAGCCGGGGTCGGCCACCTCGGGCGGCGCCGGGGTGGACTTCTTCGCCTTCTTGGCCGTCGGGTCGGTCTCGACCGCCATGAACGAGGGGCACTCCCCCTCGACGCAGGTGTAGTCGGTGTTGCAGGAGGTCTGGTCGATGCGGGTCTTGCGACCCAGCTCGGTCTCGACCGGCTGCACGGAGAGGCAGTTGGACTTCACGCCACAGTCACCGCAGCCCTCGCACACGGCCTCGTTGATCACGATCTTGGTGTTGCGGGCCTCGATCGTGCCCCGCTTGCGCTGGCGGCGCGCGTCGGCGGCGCAGTGCTGGTCGTAGATCAGCACGGTCACGCCCTCGATCTCACGCAGCTCCAGCTGGGCGTCTTCGAGGCGGTCACGGTGCCACAGGCGTACGCCCGCGGGGAAGCTGTTGCGACGGTAGCGCTTCGGCTCGTCGGCGACCACGATGATCGCCTTGACGCCCTCGTTCATCAGCTTGTGGGTCAGTTGCGCCATCTCGACCGCGCCCTGCCGCTTCTGGGCGCCGGTCATCGCCACGACGTCGTTGTGGAGCAGCTTGTAGGTGATGTTGACCCCCGCCGCGACGCACGCCTGGATGGCCAGCTGCGCGGAGTGGAAGAAGGTGCCGTCGCCGACGTTCTGGAAGGTGTGGCCGGCGTGGCTGTAGGGGGCCTGGCCGATCCACTGCGAGCCCTCGCCACCCATCTGGGTGATGCCGACGACCGCGCTGTCCTCGCGCTGCGAGGCGGTCACCAGGGTGTGGCAGCCGATGCCGCCGCCGCCCAGGCTCCCCTCCGGGAGCGCGGTCGAGCGGTTGTGCGGGCAACCGGAGCAGAAGTACGGGGTGCGCGAGGTCGAGAGCAGCGGCAGGTCGATCCGGGCCGGACCGGCGGACTTCAGCTCGGCGCGGCCCTTCAGCGCACGGCGCAGCGGCGCGAGCAGACGGCCGGCGGTCAGCTCACCGTCGAGCGGGACCAGCGGGACGCCGGCGCGGTCCTTCTTGCCGACGATGACGGGCGCGGACGGCTCGCCGTAGAGGATCTCGCGGATGCCCTGCTCGATGAAGGAGGTCTTGTCCTCGACGACGACGATCTCCTCGAGCCCCTCGGCGAAGGCCTCCACGATGGTGGGCTCGACCGGCCACATCATGCCCAGCCGCAGCACACGGATCCCGGCGGCCATCAGCTCGTCGTGGCCGAGGCCGAGGTCCTTCAGCCCCTGGCGCATCGAGTCGTAGCACGAGCCGGAGGCGACGATGCCGACCTTGGCGCCCGGAGCCTTGACCTCGATCCGGTTGAGCCGGTTCTCGGCGGCGTACGCCTTCACGACGTTCATCCGGGGGCCGTAGAGCTTGGCCTCGGCGCCGACGATCCGCTCGGGGAAGAGCTCGATCTTGGTCGGCTCGTAGGTGTAGGGGACACCCTGCCACTCGGTCTTCGGCATGACCGGGTCGAGGACGCCGATCTCCGGGTTGACCACCCAGGCGCCGTCGGCCACGTCGGCGACGATCTTGAGCGCGACCACGCAGCCGGAGGCGCGGGAGAGGGCGATGCCCTCCATCCCGTACTCGACGATCTCGGAGGCGTTGCGCGGGAAGAGCACCGGGATGCCGAGGGAGGCCAGGGTGCGCTCGCTGACCGCAGGCACGGTCGACGACTTCGCGGCCGGGTCGTCGCCGACCAGCATCAGCATGCCGCCGGCGGGGTGGGCGCCGTACATGTTGGCGTGCCGCATCGCGTCGAGCGCGCGGTCGACACCGGGACCCTTGCCGTACCAGACCCCGGTCACGCCGTCGTAGCGCTCGGTGTCGAGCGTGACCGCCGACTGCGAGCCCCACACGGCGGTCGCGGCGAGCTCCTCGTTGAGGCCGGGGACCACGGTGATGTCGGCGTCGGCCATCTCCTTCGGCAGACCCAGCAGCAGCTGGTCCAGGCCACCTAGCGGGCTGCCCGGGTAACCGGAGATGAAGGTGCCGGTCCGCATCCCGCGGCGCTGGTCCAGGGCGCGCTGCTCGACGAGCATCCGCGCGATCGCCTGGATCCCGGTCAGCAGCACGGGGCCGGCTCCGACACGGTATCGGTCAGCCAGGTCGTACGCCTCGAACGAGGTCCCGGGCTCGAACACTGCGGTCATATGGGTGACTCCTCAATCTGCCGGGCGGCACTGGTGGTCCGTCTGGAGTGTTTGCGGGACCGCCGGGTGAGGCCATCCCGAGTGGCCGCCCGCAGGGTGTGCAGGTGGCCTGAGTCACATCATCGGTGATGGGGCCGACGTGATGCCAATCACGAGCGACCCCACCCGATCAACTCACCAGGAGACGCTGAGGTACTGCGTCTCCAGGTACTCCTCCAGCCCGGCCCGGGCGCCCTCGCGGCCGATGCCGCTCTGCTTCACGCCGCCGAACGGTGCCGACGGGTCAGAGACCAGGCCGCGGTTGACCCCGACCATCCCGGCGTCGATCCGCTCGGCCACGTGCAGCGCCTCACCCATCTCGCCGTAGACGTAGGCCGCCAGGCCGAACTCGGTGTCGTTGACGGAAGCCAGCAGCTCCTCGGTGTCGCTCCAGACCACGATCGGGGCCACCGGCCCGAAGATCTCCTCGCGCAGCAGCGGCGAGTCCGCCGGTACGTCGGTGAGGACCGTCGGCGCGTAGAAGTAGCCCTCCGTGGACGGCACCTCCGCGCGGTGGGCGATCACGGCTCCAGCGGCCACCGCAGCGTCCACCAGGCCGGTGACGGTGGCGTACGCCTTCTCGGAGATGAGCGGGCCGATGTCGCTGCCCTGCTCGGCCGGGCCGACCCGGAGCGCCTCGACGGCGGCACCCAGCCGGGCGGTGAACTCCTCGGCGACGTCGGCGTGGACGTAGAGCCGGTTGGCGGCGGTGCAGGCCTGTCCCCCGTTGCGGAACTTGGCGACCATCGCACCCTCGACAGCGGCGGTCACGTCGGCGCTCGAGGTCACCACGAACGGCGCGTTGCCGCCGAGCTCCATCGAGGTGTTCACGACCCTGTCGGCAGCCTGGCGCAGCAGGATGCGGCCGACGCCGGTGGAGCCGGTGAAGGAGATCTTGCGGACCCTCGGGTCGGTGAGCCAGGTGCTGACGATGCCGGCCGCGTCGGTCCCGGGGACCACGTTGACGACGCCGTCGGGGACGCCGGCCTCGGCGATCAGCCTGGCGACCGCGAGCGCGGTCAGCGGGGTCTCGGCGGCCGGCTTGAGCACGACCGTGCAACCCGCGGCCAGCGCCGGGGCGATCTTGCGGGTGGCCATCGCGGCAGGGAAGTTCCACGGCGTCACCAGCGCGGCCACGCCCACCGGCTTGTGGGTGACGATGGTGCGCGTGCCACCGGCCGGCGAGGAACCGAAGTCGCCGTGCGGGCGCACGGCCTCCTCGGCGTACCAGCGGAAGAACTCGGCGGCGTAGCCGACCTCGCCCCGAGCGTCGGTGAGGGACTTGCCGTTCTCGAGCGCGATCAGGGCGGCGAGCTCGTCGGCGTCGCGCAGCATCAGCTCACGTACGCGGTTGAGCAGGTCGCTGCGGGTCCGCGGCGGCGTCGCCGACCAGGCCGGGAGCGCCGCGGCAGCCGCGTCGACGGCCGCGGTGGCGTCCGCGGTGGTGCCGTCGGCGACGTCGGCGACGACCTCACGGGTGGCAGGGTTCTCCACGGTGAAGACCCCGTCGGCGCCCGGGGTCCAGCGGCCGCCGACGAGGACGCCGTTGCCGGCGTCGAGAGCGTCCAGGTAGGTGTTCTCGGGGCGGGTGGTCAGATCGGTCACGGGTAGAGGCCTCTCACTTCGTGGGCTCGGTAGACGCGCTCGACAGCCATGCACGTGGCTGCCAGACGCAGGGAAAGCTGGTTCGCTGTGGCGTAGGCGAGAACATCGTTCCAGGCACGGATCATCCGCTCGACGAGGCGCTCGTCGACCTCGGCCTCGCTCCACCAGTAGGACTGGTTGGCCTGGACCCACTCGAAGTAGGACACAACGACGCCGCCCGCGTTGGCGAGGATGTCGGGCACGACGAGCACGCCGTTCGCGGACAGCACCTCGTCGGCGGCGGTGGTCACCGGGCCGTTGGCGCCCTCGGCCACGACCCGGGCGCGCACCTGGCCGGCGTTGCCCGTGTGGATGACCCCCTCGACCGCGGCGGGAACGAGCAGGTCGACGTCGGCGGTGAGGACCTCCTCGCTCTGGATCGGGGCGCCGCCGGGGAAGTCCACGACACTGCCCGTCACGTCCACGTACGCCTCGAGGGCGGCGATGTCGAGACCGTCGGCGGTGTGCACGGCACCGTTGACGTCGCTGACCGCGAGCACCCGGACGCCCTCCTGTGCCAGGAAGCGGGCTGCGCCGCGGCCGACCTTGCCGAAGCCCTGCACGGCGGCGGTGGCGCCCTCCGGCGCGATCCCGACGTGACGCAGCGCCTCGACAGCGACCGCCACCACGCCGCGGGAGGTGGAGCCGGCCCGGCCCAGCGACCCGCCGACCGAGATCGGCTTGCCGGTCACCACGCCGAGGACGGTGTGGCCGCGGCCGACGGAGTAGGTGTCCATCATCCAGGCCATGGTCTGCTCGTCGGTGCCGACGTCGGGCGCCGGGATGTCCTGGTTCGGCCCGATCAGGGGCGCGATCTCGGAGGTGTAGCGCCGGGTGATCCGCTCGAGCTCGGCCTTGCTGTAGCCGCGCGGGTCAACCCGTACGCCGCCCTTGGCGCCGCCGTAGGGGACGTCGAGCAGCGCGCACTTCCAGGTCATCCACATCGCCAGGGCGCGGACCTCGTCCAGGTCGACGCGGGCGTCGAAACGTACGCCGCCCTTCCCGGGGCCACGGGAGTAGTTGTGCTGGACGCGGTAGCCACGCAGCACCTCGACCGACCCGTCGTCGCGACGCAGCGGGATGCTGACGCTCACCTCACGGCGAGGCGCGGCCAGCATCGCGTGCACCTCGGGCCCGAGACCCAGCACCTCGACCGCCTGCGCGAGCTGGGTGCGGGCGTCGTCGAGGACGTTCGTCTCCGTCGCTTCAGGCTTCTCGATGGTGACGGTCACGAGACCTGCTCCAGCCCTGCCGTGAGCACGTCGAGGGCGTCGTCGAGCAGCTCGTCGGAGATGCTCAGCGGCGGGAGGAAGCGGATGACGTTGCCCCAGGTGCCGCAGGTCAGGGTGATGACGCCCTGGCTGTGGGCGTAGGCGGCGACGGCCTTGGCGACCGCACCGTCGGGGTTGCCGGTGGCCGGGTCGACGAACTCGGCGGCGATCATCGCACCTCGGCCACGTACATCGCCGATGCGCGGGTCGTTCGCCTGCAGCTCGCGCAGCCGGCCGAGGAGGCGCTCCTCGATCTGGCGGGCCCGGGCGAGCATGTCCTCGGCCTCGATGGTCTCGATCACGGCCAGCGCGGCGGCGCAGGCGAGCGGGTTGCCGCCGTAGGTGCCGCCCAGGCCGCCGGGGTGAACCGCGTCCATGACATCGGCGCGACCGGTCACCGCCGCGAGCGGGAGGCCGCCGGCGATGCCCTTGGCGCTGACCACGAGGTCGGGGACGACGCCGTCGTGCTCGACGGCGAACCAGGTGCCGGTGCGGCCGAAGCCGGACTGCACCTCGTCGGCCACGAAGATCACGTCGTTGGCCCGGCACCACTCCGCCAGGGCGGCGAGGAAGCCCGGCGCCGGGACGATGAAGCCGCCCTCGCCCTGGATCGGCTCGATCACGACGGCGGCGAGGTTCTCGGCGCCGACCTGCGTCTCGATCTGGGCGGTCGCGCGGGCGGCGGCCAGCTTGCCGTCGATCTCAGGGGCGTCGCGGAACGGGTAGGACATCGGTGCCCGGTAGACCTCGCCGGCGAACGGCCCGAAGCCGTGCTTGTAGGGCATGTTCTTCGCCGTCATCGCCATGGTGAGGTTGGTGCGCCCGTGGTAGGCGTGGTCGAAGACGACGACCGCGTCCTTGCCGGTGAACGAACGGGCGATCTTCACGGCGTTCTCGACGGCCTCGGAGCCGGAGTTGAACAGCGCGGTGCGCTTCTCGTGGTCGCCCGGGGTGAGTCGGGCGAGCTGCTCGGCGACCGCCACGTAGCCCTCGTAGGGCGTGACCATGAAGCAGGTGTGGGTGAAGGCAGCGACCTGATCGGCCACCGCGTCGACCACGCGGGCGGCGCTGGAGCCGACCGTGGTCACCGCGATGCCGGAGCCGAGGTCGATGAAGCGGTTGCCGTCGATGTCCTCGACGATGCCGCCGGCCGCACGGGCGGCGAAGACGGGCATGGTCGTGGCCACACCCTGGCTCACGGCCGCGACCTTGCGGGCCATGAGCTCCTGAGAGCGGGGGCCGGGCAGCGGCGTACGCAGGAGACGGGACTGTTCGAGGGTGGAGAGCTCGGTCATGGGTTCAGCATGAACCTGGGCGACACATGTCGTCCAAGACCTTTTGACTACTAAGATCATGCTCCATGAGCATGGATCTGCGGTTGCTGCGCTACTTCGTCGCCACTGCCGACGCGGGCTCTGCGACCCGCGCCGCGGAGATGCTGCACGTGACGCAGCCCGTGCTGTCGCGCCAGCTGCGTCAGCTCGAGGCCAACCTGGGCGTACCGCTGTTCGCCAGGGAGGGTCGTCGACTGCGGCTCACCCGGACAGCCATGGACCTCCTCCCCCGCGCCCGCGACCTGCTCGCCCACGCGGACGACCTCGAGCGCGCCGTCGGCCTGCTCGCCTCCGGCCGGCTCGACGAGCTGCACCTCGCCGTGCCGTCCACGACGCTCACCGACGTGCTCGCGCCGTTCCTGGCGACGCTCGGACCGGACGACCCGGTCGCGATGGTCCGCGAGCTGGATCCGCGCGGTGCGGTCGCGGCCGTCCGCGCCGGCGCCGACCTGGCGATCGTCACCCGGCCGCCGGGCCGGTCACTGGCCTCGCGCGCCCTCGCCGTGCTGCCGGTGTGGGCCTACGTCCGCCCCGACGACCCGTGGGCGGGACGGGGGTCCGTCGACGTACGCGACCTGGTCACCCGGCCGCTCGTGCTGCTCACCGAGGACCTGCGGCCGCGGCCTCTCCTGGACGCAGCTGTCGAGGACGCCGCCGTGGGCTACGGCGACGTCGTGGAGGTGTCCAACGCCCAGGTCGCCCAGGCGCTCGCGGCCTCGGGCCGTGGGGTCGCGATCGTCTCCGACGACCCGCGCTTCGGGCTGCTGCCGCTGCACATCGAAGCGCCGGCCGGGCGCGTGCGGATCCGGCTGTACGCCGCCTGGGACCCGCAGCACCACGCAGCCGACGCCCTCGCGGCCCTCGCCGACCGACTGTCCGCGTTCTGCGTCGAGCGCTACGGCGCCGAGGTCGCGGTTCGCGACGCTCACAGCTGAATGTGACGCCTCAGCGCATCCAGGGTCGTCTCGGGTGATGTGTTGAAGCAGAAGGCGACTCCGGGCGACTCCTCGCTGCACACGTTGACGATCCGCTCGAAGAGCTCGGTGTACTCCGGGATCATCCTGATCCCGGCGCCGATCATCACGAGGCCGAAGCTGTCACCGGCGAACGCGGAGCGGATCTCGCCCTCCGCCTCGTCCAGCGAGGTGCCGATCAGGCAGTTCACGGCATCGAAGCCAGCAGCGGTGGTGGCACCGAAGCCGGCTTCGATCCGCACGGACATCGTGGCCTCGTCGAGGCCAGGAGGGAGCTTGCTGTAGTCGAGGGCTCGGGGGTGGATGCCGATCATCAGGACGCGTGTCATACGCCCACTGTGGCACGCGATAGTTGGCTAGCCAAGTAATTTGGCTATCCTGGTCACATGCCACATGCAGAACCCTCCGTCCCGGACGCGTTCGACGTGGGCCGGGTCAGTTATGCGATCTTCCAGCTGAGCGTCGCCCACAAGGGCTACGCCGCATCGCTCCTGCGCCGCATCGGCCTGCACCCGGGTCAGGAGCTGATCCTGATGCACCTGTTCAGCCGGGACGACCAGCCCCAGTCGGAGCTGCTCGCGAGCATCGGGGTCGATGCCTCGACCCTGTCCAGGGCGTTACGAAGGATGCAGGACGTCGGCCTGCTCGTCCGTGAGCCGGCAGAGCACGACCGCCGAGTCATGATCGTCCGGCTCACCGACAAAGGCAGGGCGATGCGCGAGCCCATCGCCGCCATGTGGCGAGACCTGGACGAGGTCACCCAGCGGAACCTCGCACCGCAACAGGCAGAGGACCTGACGAGGGCCGCGTACGCCGTCATCGAGGCGATCGAGCACGCAGCTCGAACGCACGAACCGGGTGACGAGGAACCGCGATGAACCGCGACGGCCCTGTCGGCCCGTCCTAGCCGTCGCTGCCGTCTCCGAGGATGCTTCGAGCGATCTCGTCACCGACGCGTACGGCCCCGTCGACGTGCTGGAACCCGTGACCGGCGACATCGCTGCTGCCGAACTCGATCGGACCGAGCGGCTCGCGCAGCACCGGGCCCCAGCGGGTCAGACCGCCGAGGTCGAAGCTGGTCCCGTACGCACCCCCGGTGAGCTCCTGGTGCTGCCAGTCGCTCTCGACGTAGGTGAGCGGCTCGAGGGCCGCATCCCCGAAGTAGGTCGCCAACGAAGCGAGCACCTGGCGCCGACGATCCTCGTCGGAGAACCGGCCGACCGCGTCCGCGCGCTCGTCGGAGACGAAGCCGACCAGCGTCCCGCGCTGCTCGCCCTCGGGGGTGTTGTCGTAGACCTCGTGGACCAGCTGCCAGGGAGCGAAGCCGGTGCCGCTGAGGCCGTCGGCGCGCCAGAACGGCGTCTCGTACTGCGCCTGCACCTTGATGACCAGCCCGAACGACTGGTGCTCGCGGGCGATCCGGTGCTCGGCCGGAAGCTCCGGGCTGAACCGGATCCGCTTGACCAAGGTCGGCGGCACCGCGAGGACCAGCCGGTGCGCGGCATGGATCTCGGCGCCGACATGGACGACGACGCCGTCCTCGTCCCACTCGACCAGGGCGACGTCCTGACCGAGCCGGACCCGGTCCCCCAGCCGCTCGGCCAGGGCCAGCGGCACCCGCTGCAGCCCGCCGACGACACGACGGTCGAGAATCACGTCCGCGTCGACGAGGTTGCTGAACGACCCCGCGCTCGCGGCCATCTGCACCGCCTGGAGCGTGGAGAAGGCGTGGGCGGGCTTCGTCAGCATCGCCGGCCCGATGTAGAGGGCGATGTTGTCGACCGCGACCGGGTCGTCGCACTGCTCCTCGAGCCAGGCCCGGAACGAGACGCTGTCGAGGTGGGCGGCGTCGTCGAGCTCCCACGGCCTTGCCGGATCCATCGCCGCGGCGAGCTCGTCGAGCGTCTTGGTCAGCTGCCCGATAGCTGCCAGCGTGGACTCCTCGACCGGCAGGTCGTCACCGAAGCGGTGTGCGACCCCGGCCTTGTCGACGTAGAGCGACTCGCCCTCACGGAAGCGCGGGTAGGTCGGCAGTCCGAGCTCGTCGAGGATCCCGATCAAAGCGTCCTGGTCCGGCGAGACCCACTGGCCGCCGATCTCGAAGTCGGCCTCCCTCCCGGGCGCACCGTGCGCCTCGGTGCGCAGCCGGCCGCCGACGCGGTCGCGCGCCTCGAGGACGAGCACGTCCTGGCCCGCCTGGGCCAGTCGCCAGGCCGCGGTCAGGCCGGTCACGCCGGCGCCGACCACGATCACGTCATGGGTGGTCATGTCAGTTCTCCTGCTTGTCGGTGTCGGTGTCAGCGGGGCGCTGGTCGGGCCGCTGGGCGAGCAGCGGAAGGCTCGGGTCCCAGCGGGTCCCGTCGGCCTGGTCACGCTTGCGGCGGGCGATGCCCGAGAGGGCCTCGAGCACGACCCGGTTGGCGAGGAACGAGGTGATGTCGGCGTGGTCGTAGGGCGGGGAGACCTCGACGAGATCGATCCCGACCACCGGCAGCTCGTAGGCGATCCGGCGAACCGCGTCGAGCAGCTGCCGGGCGGTCAGGCCGCCCGGCTCGGGGGTGCCGGTGCCGGGGGCGTGGCCGGGGTCGCAGACGTCGATGTCGACCGAGAGGAAGACCCCGTCGCAGTCGTCGGTGGCGATGGCGAAGGCCTCGGTGAGGCACTCCTCCAGGCCGCGGTGCACGATCTCGGTCATCTCGTAGGACCGCATGCCCTGCTCGGCCATCCAGTCCAGCGTCTCGGGCTCGGGCCAATAGCCGCGCAGCCCCATCTGCAGGAACCGGTCGCCGCGCAGCGCGCCCGACTCGATGAGCCGGCGCATCGGCTGGCCGTGCCCGATCAGCGAGCCGAACTCGATGTCGCCGGTGTCGGCGTGGGCATCGAAGTGGATCATCGAGACCCGTCCCTGACCGAAGTGCTGGGCGACACCGGCCGCGTCGGGCCAGGCGATCGTGTGGTCACCGCCCAGCACGAGCGGGATGGCGCCGTTGCTGGTCACGGCGTGCACGGCCTCCTGGAGATCGCGCACCGAGCGCTCGGCGTCGCCGGAGTACATCTCCACGTCGCCCGCGTCGAGCACCTTCAGGTCCCGCAGCGCGTCGACCCGCATCGCGAGCGAGGGCCGCGACCCGTCGTGGGGCAGGTAGCACGTCTGCCGGATGAACTGCGGGCCGAACCGGGTGCCCGACCGGTGCGACGTACCTCCGTCGAAGGGGGCACCGAGGATGACGATGTCGGCACCCTCGTACGTCGCGGGGTCGGCCCAGTCACACCGGTCGACACCCAGGAAGGTGATGTCGGGGCCGAACTGGGTTCCGTAGCGAGCCATGGTGTTCTTCTCTCTTGTTCGATTCTCGTGATGGATGGGTGGGTTCAATCCTCGGTCGGTTCGACGACGAGGAACCGCTCGCCGGGCCGGCGGGCGAGGAAGAGGTGGTAGTAGGCGAGGGCGGCGATCACGACGCCGACCGTGATCAGGACGTCCATCCGCGCGGACCCGGCCAGCGCGTAGCCGATCGCGCCGATGACGACCAGCGGCGGCAGCGGCCACAACGGCATCCGCCAGCCGTCGGCAGCGGACGCCTGACGCCGGGCACGGAGCGCGGCGACCGCGACGACGACGTACATCGTGGAGATGACCACCGAGGTCACCCCGAGCAGCGCCTCGATCTCGACGGCACCGGCGAGGATCGCGCCGGGGATGCCGATCACGAGGGTGGCCAGCCACGGGGTGGCGTAGCGGGGGTGCAGCTTGGTGAGGACGCCGTTCACCGGCGCGGGCCAGGACCGGTCGCGCGCCGAGGCGTAGACGACCCGGGCGTTCTGCAGCACCATCACGATGACGGCGTTGAGGATCGCGATGGCGATGGCGACGTTCACGGCGACGGCGACGCGAGCGCCGCCCCAAGCGGCCACCCACTGGGAGAAGTTGCCGGAGGCGAGGTCGCTGAGGTCGTCGACGGCGAGGACCGTGGTGATGGTCGGGACGAGGATGACGAGGCCGCCCAGGCCGAGGGTCCAGAAGATGACGCGGGCGACGTTGCGCCGAGGGTCGACGATCTCCTCGGAGAGGTAGACGGTGGTCCCGAACCCGCTGACCAGGAACGTGCTCACGGCGAGTCCGGAGATGAGGATCGCCACGGTGAACGGCTCCAGGCCGTTCTCACCGATGACGTGCGGCGAGACCAGCTCGCCGGGGCCGCGCTGGACGTGACCGAGACCGAGGACGGTGACCACGACCGCGGCGATCATCTCGAGCGCGAGGAAGGTGCCGGTGACGACGGCGTTGGCCTTGATGTTGAGGATCGCCGTGGCGGTCGAGAGCAGCATCACGATCGCGCCGGTCGCTGCCCGCGGCAGCTCCACCAGGTCGGCCAGGTAGTCGGCGGTGCCGAGGGCGAAGATCGGCGGGATGAGCCAGAGCAGCACGCCCGCCAGGGAGAACGTCAGCCAGCCCATCGCCTTGCCGAGGGTCTGGGTGACCATCGCGTACTCCCCGCCGGAGCTGGCCGTGCGGGTGCCGAGCTCGGCGTAGCAGGCGGCGATCGCGACCGAGACCGCGAATCCGGCCACCACCGCCAGCACCGCACCGCTCCCCTGCATCGCGAACAGCTCGGGAACGATGATGAACAGACTCGATGCGGGCGTGATGCAGGACAGCACGAGGAGGACCGCCGCCCCGGGTCCGAGCACCCGCGCGAGCCTGTGCCGATCGGGCGCCGGCGTCACCTCGTCAGGGCTCACCTGCATGGATTCGATCATCGCGGTCTCCTTGGGGATGAGGGTACAGCGAGTTTTGAACGCCGTACAAAACTTTGAACGGTGTTCAAAGTGACTCAGATCACCGCTAGAGTCAAGGGGCCGGACCGAAGATTTTGCGAAGCGAGCACGAAGGGACACTTGGCGACGTGACACGCACACGCTCCAACCGACGCCTGGAACGACCGCGCGAGCAGGTGCTCGCAGCCACGCTGGAGATGGTGGCCGAGCAGGGGTTGGCCAAGGTCACGATGGCGTCTCTCGCCGCCCGGCTCGGCACCAGCGGCGGCCATCTCCTCTACTACTTCGGCACCCGCAACGGCCTGCTCCTCGAGACACTGAGATGGAGCGAGAACGAGTACGCCGCACAGCGGGCACCCATCCTGGAGAAGGCCGAGAAGGACCGATCCGGGGGCATCGATGCCCTGCTGTCCTTCACCGACGTCTACCTCGCCCTCGACGAGCGCGACCCCCGCTGGCTCCTCTGGCTGGAGCTGTGGGCCCGCGCGCCGTACGACGCCGAGCTCGCCGCCGCACAGCGCGCGATGGACGACGAGTGGCACGCCGACCTGGTCCGCCTCTTCGCCGCCACCCTCCCCGAGGTGTCCGATCGCGAAGGCGTCTCCGAGCGCCTACGGGCGATGTGGGACGGCTTCAGCATCGGCATCGTCACCGGCGGAGGCACCACCCTCCGCGAGCGCGCACTCGAGCACACTCGTGCCGCCCTCACTCGCGGACAGATTGAGCTATGACGCCCCGAGGGACTGATCCGTAGCCTCAATGCACAGAATCGCAGGCGCCGTCAGTCGTACGCCCGAAGCCAGCCGGTCGATCAGGACCGTCCTACGTTCGCCTCGTGAAGCGGATGTCCCCTGGCAGAACGCCCGCCCCAGGCGACGGTCATAAGGGAGGTAGTCGCCGGTCTCGGTCCGGGTCCCATCATCACGCCGGGGAGAGGCAAAGGCCTCCAGGTTGGTCGCGAGCCGGTCCGCGGTCGCGTCCGGGACCACCGCGGTGACGCGGGTGGTGCCGTCGCCGAGACGGCGCATGGTGAGCCGGGTCTTCTTGCGGGCGTGGGCCTCCTCGGCCGCGAGCCGTTTGGCCTCTTCGGCCTCAGCGATCTCGGGGGCGATGACATCCAGGATCCGGCGGCCCAGGCGCCGCAGCTGGGTCGGGTCGAGCTCGGTGGCGTACCCGACCAAGGCTCCCTCGGCCCTCGTCTTGATCTCAGGGTCCAGATCGGCAGGCAGGTCGTCGAGAGCAGCCACGATCACAGTGGCTTGAGCCGGGTTGCAGACACCGGCACGCATCGCTGCCGCCACCAGGTGATAGGTCCGATACAACGCCCGCGCGAGCCGTAGATCCGCGCGCAGGTCCTCGGGTCGCTGGTGGGTGTGGTGATGCAACCACGCCGCGACATCACGCGCCGCGCTCTCGGCGGCCACATCATCAGCCGCAGCGATCACCCGCAGCTCCAGCTCGACCAGCCGGGCTTTCGCCCGGGCGATCTCGACCAGCGTGGCGGCCTTCTCCGAGGTGGCCATGAACGTCGGGTTCGCCTCAGCCACCTGCTCCAAGCGGGTGGTGATCGCGGCCACGGCCTCGAGCACAGGATGCTGTGGCTGCTGCAGCGCAGTCATCACGTTCACCTCCCGACGTACGAACTCACAGGTTTCTGCACACGCAGAATCCCTCTTGGTTCGCTGGTCCCTGGCACCCAGCCCAGGCACCCTGTCTTGTAAATCTCCCAACCCAAGCACCGTATTGGCCCCACCCGTGCTGGAACCCGACACGAGACCAATCGGACACACCTCCAGCAACCACACGCAACGCGGCAGCGCCCCCGCCAGCGCCCCCGCCCCGCGACCACCCCCGCCCTAGTCCTCCAAGACGTACCGCAGATACCGCCCCGGATCCGACAAGAACCGACGAATCAGACTGACCGCCTCGGCGTCGTCGTACGAGACCTGCTCGATACGCCCATCCTCGTCGAACTGCAGGATCCGCGCTCCAGGAACCGAGAGCAGGACCGGAGAATGCGTGGCGATGATGAACTGGGATCGCGCGTCAGCGAGCTCGATGATGCGCGCGACCAGCGCCAGGCAGCCCTTGACCGAGAGCGCCGCCTCGGGTTCGTCGAGGATGTAGAGCCCGCCGGGACCGAACCGGTGCATCACCAGATCGAGGAACGACTCCCCGTGGGAGCGCTCGTGCAGCGAGACTCCACCGTAGGCGTCCGAGGTGTCCAGGTCGAGGCGCTCGATCTCGGTGGCGACGTTGTAGAACGATTCTGCGCGCAGGAAGTAGCCGGTGCGCGGACGCTTGAGGCCGCGCTGGATCATGATGTAGTCGGCGAGGGACGACTCTGTCGCGCGGGTGGCGAACCGGAACGACGTGGAGCCGCCCTCGGCGTTGAACCCCGAGGCGACCGCGATCGCCTCGATGATCGTGGACTTCCCGGTGCCGTTGTCGCCGACCAGGAATGTGACCCGCTCGTCGAAGTCGATCCCGTCCCCGCCGGCCAGCTCGCGTACCACCGGCAGGGTGAACGGATATCGACCGGTGTCATGGCGCGGGTCGAGCGTGACCCGGGCGATATACCGCTCGTCGAACCGCATGGCCGCTCAGCCGAGCTCCTTCTCGAACTGGGCGAGGATCTGCTGTGCGGCCTGGATACCGATTCCGCTGAGCAGGTCGTCGTTGATGTCGTGGACCTCCCCGGACTCGACCGCGGAGATGCGCTGCCACAGCGGTCCGCCGAGCACCTCGGCCTTGTCGGTGTCGCCCTCCGGACCGTACGCGCTGACGTAGACGTAGTCGGCGTCGGCGCTGGTGACCTGCTCGGGCGAGAGCTCGAGGAACGTGTCCTCACCCACGGCCTGCTCGGGAACGGTCAGGCCCATGTCGTCGAGGATGACACCGCTGAACGACTTGTCGGAGTAGAGCCGGATCTGGTCAGGGAGGAACCGCACGATCGACAGCGTCTTGCCGGAGCCGACGGTCTCACCGAGGGCGGCCGCGTCGCTCTCGAAGTCGGCGAGCATCTTCTTCGCCTCGTCGGTCTTGTTGAGCGCGTCGGCGTAGAGCAGGAAGTTGTCCTTCCAGGTGTCGCCCAGGTCGGGCGCGAGCACCGTCGGGGCGATCGCGTTCAGCTGGTCGTAGATCGCCTCGTGTCGGACGGTGCTGGACAGGATGAGATCGGGGTCGAGGGCCGCGATCTTCTCGAGGTTGGGCTCGGAGATGGTGCCCACCTCCTCGATCCCCTCGGTCTGGTCGCCGAGGTAGCTGAGGAAGTCGGTGGCCACGTCGACACGTACGGCACCGACGGGCTTCACACCGAGCGCGAGGGCGTCATCGAGCTCACCGGTGTCGAGGACCACGACCCGCTTGGGGGCCACGGGCACCTCGGCCACGCCCTTGGCGTGCTTGACCTCGCGGGTCTCGACAGCGGCCTCGTCTTCCGAGGAACTGCCGCCGCAGGCGGTGAGGACCAGGGCGGCGGCGAGCATGGCAGCGATGCCGGTCAGGTGCTTGCGCACGTCGTTTCCTTTCATCGTGGCGTACCCCGGTCGTCCGGGGAACGTTCAGTGCTGGACGGTGGGCGCGGAGCGACGTACGCCGATCGGGACGATCATCGGGCGGCCCGAGACCGGGTCGACGAGCACCTGGCTGTCGAGCCCGAAGACGTCGCGAAGCAGCTCCGCGGTGATGAGTTCGTCAGGCGAGCCGGAGGTGACGATGCGGCCCTCACGCATGACGATCAGGTGGTCGCTGTAACGGACCGCCAGGTTGAGGTCGTGAAGGACCATCACGACCGTGCGCCCCAGATCGACGTGGAGCTTGTCCACGAGGTCGAGCACCTCGACCTGATGAGCCAGATCCAGGTACGTCGTGGGCTCGTCCAGCAGCAGGATGTCGGTCTCCTGGGCCAGCGCCATCGAGATCCATGCCCGCTGGCGCTGCCCACCCGAGAGCTCGTCGACGGGGCGGGTGGCGAGCTCCTGCATCCCGGTCAGCCGAAGCGCCGCGTCGACCTCGGTCTCGTCGTCGCTGGACCACTGCCGCAGCCACGACTGGTGCGGGTGGCGTCCCTTGGCGACGAGGTCGGCGACGGTGAGGCCCTCGGGGGCCGTGGGCGACTGCGGCAGCATGCCCAGCACCTTCGCGACCTCACGCGTACGCATCGAGGTGATCGCCTTGCCATCGAGCAGAACCTGGCCGGACCGAGGCTTGAGCAGGCGCGCGACGGCCCGCAGGAAGGTCGACTTGCCGCAGCCGTTGGGGCCGATGATCGTGGTGACCTTGCCGGACGGGATCTCGGTGGTGAGACCGTCGGCGACGACCCGGTCGCCGTAGGCGAGGACAAGGTCCTCCGCCGTGATCTGGTGGGAGCTCATCGCGACAGCCTCCGGTTGGTGCGGATGATCAGGTACATCAGGAAGGGACCTCCGATGGCAGTGGTGACGATCCCGACAGGGAGCTCCGTGGGTAGGAGCACGCGCGCGACGTAGTCACTGCCGACGACGAGAGCGGCGCCGGTGAGGGCTGAGGCGAGCAGCGGTGGCCCGGGCGTACGGGCGATGCGGAGCGCGACCTGCGGCGCGACGAAGGCGATGAAGCCGATCGGACCGGCCGCGGTGACGCACATGGCGGCGAGCAGGACCGAGGCGATCAGCAGGACGGCCTGGCTCAGCTGCACCCGTACGCCGAGGGCACGCGCGGTGTCGTCGCCCAGCTTGAGGGCGGAGAGCTGGAAGGTCGATGCCAGGGCGACGGTGCCGATGGCGCCGAGGGCGATCGCGGCGGGCAGGGCATCGCCCCAGTCCCGGCCGGTGAGCGACCCGTTGAGCCAGACCGTCGCCTCCTGCGCGTCCCAGATCTCCCCGATGACGAGCATCCAGTTGGTCAGCGCGATCAGGATGCCGTTGACGGCAACCCCGATCAGGACGAGGCGGAACCCCTCGATCCCTCGGCGCCAGGCGAGCAGATAGATCGCCACCCCGGTCAGCAGGCCACCCGCCATCGCCGCCGCCGGTACGCCGATGGTGGTGCCCAGGACGGCGGTGCTGCCGAAGACGATCACCGCGACCGCGCCGGCGCCGGCACCCGCCGTGATGCCGAGCAGGTCAGGGCTGGCCAGCGGGTTGCGGGTGATCGACTGCCAGATCGCCCCCGACATGCCGAAGCCGGCGCCCACCAGGAGACCGACGACGGAGCGCGGCAGGCGCAGGTTCCACACGATGAACTGCTCGGCCTCGTTGCCACCTCCGAGGATGGCCCCGGCGACATCCGGCACGCTGATCGGGTAGTCCCCCTGGCCGACGTTGAGGCACACCAGAAGGAAGACCAGCACGAGCAGGGCGACGTCGACGGCGACCAGGCGTGGGCGCCAGACCAGCGTCAGCCTCCCCCGCCCGAAGCGCGGGCGACCGGGCACGAGCGTCGTCGTCGTCACAGGGTCACCAGCTTCCGGCGGCGGACGAGAGCGATGAAGAACGGCGAGCCGACCAGGGCGAGCACGATGCCGACCTGCAGCTCCCCGGGACGCGCGGCGACCCGGCCGAGGATGTCGCAGACGATGAGCATGACGGCGCCGACCAGGGCCGAGCACGGCAGCAGCCAGCGGTAGTCCGGTCCGGTGAACGCCCGGGCGATATGGGGTACGGCCAGGCCGATGAAGGCGATCGGGCCGCAGGCCGCGGTGGCCGCACCGGCGAGCAGGGTGATCGCGGTGATCCCGAGGATGCGGTTCAGCGCGACGCTGGTGCCGAGCGAGCGGGCGACCTCCTCGCCGAGGCTGAGCACGTTGAGCCCTGGCGCGTTGACCAGGGCCAGCACGATGCCGAGGGCGAAGAAGGGCAGCAGCGGCACCAGGATCTCGAGCCCTCTGCCGGCGACGGAGCCGACGATCCAGAAGCGGTACGCGTCGAGGGTGGTCTGGTCGAACAGCACCACGGCAGAGGTGACGGCCGAGAGGAAGGCGGCCACGGCGGCACCGCCGAGCACCAGAGAGACCGGTGAGGGGCTGCCACCCCCGACCGACGAGAGCCCGAAGACGGCGACGCTGGTGATCAGGGCACCGGCGAGCGCGAACCAGATGTAGCCGATCGCGCTCGTCACGCCCAGGAACGTGATCGCCAGGACCACCGCGCAGGCGGCACCGGCGCTGACGCCGAGGATGCCCGGGTCTGCGAGCGGGTTGCGGGTGTGCCCCTGGATGAGCCCGCCGGCAAGACCGAGCGCGATGCCGGTGACGAGACCTAGAAGGGTCCGCGGCGTACGCAGCTCGCGGACGATCAGGTCGGCCTCGGTCGGGGTCGTGTCATAGGGCGGGAGGAGGCCGTGCCAGATCTCACCGAAGCTCAGCGGTCGCGAGCCGACGGCCACGCTCGCCAGGAGGAGGACGGCCAGGATCACCAGCAGCACCACGACCCCGGCGATCCGGCGCAGCCGCAGCTTCGCCGGGGTGAGGTCGACCTCGATCTCGGCGAACCCCTCGTCGAGCGCGGTGGCCCGGCGTACGACCTGGCGCTGCGCGAACAAGAGGCTGCGGCGTACGCCGAGCGGGAGACCGTCGGGGCCTCGGGCGATCAGGCCGAACCAGGTCATGCCGGTCGATGCTCCTCGCCGGCCTTCGGCGAAACCGCGGTTCCACACCAGGACGGCGATCGCGACCGCGAGGGCGAAGCCACCGAAGACGATCCGGTCCACGACGCCGCCGCCGTTCGCGTCACGCAGCGAGTGCACGACCAGCGCTCCGACGAGCACCGGCAAGGCGACGAGGGCGAGGTCCACGATCGCCGCGGCCACCCGCAGCGGGACGGGCGCGGATCCGCGCGGGACCTGCACCCGGGTGTGGTCCGCACGCGCCGTGACGGCCTCGCCCGAGGCGAGGTCACTGAGACGCATGTTCTACCTGTCAGCCCTGCTCGAGGACCTGGGCGGCCTCGAGCTGGTCGGCATAGCCGCTGAAGACCTCGGCGTAGGCCTGGTAGCTGTAGGGCGCCGCGGGGTACCAGAGGTCCTGCTGACCACCGGCGACTGCGGGCAGCCGCTTGAAGATGTCCTTCGTCTTCAGCTCCTCGAGGCCACCGAGGTCACGGGCGTCGACGAGAAGCACGTCGGCGTGGTACTTGCTGATGTTCTCCAGGCTGACCGGCTCGAAGATGCCCTGCTCGTCGGGGCTCACCTTCGGGAACTTCACGCCGAGCTCGGCGAGGTAGGCGAGGTCGGGGTGCTCGGGTGCGTTGGCGAAGTAGATCTCCTCGCCGTAGGTCGACGCCGCGACCACGGTGACGTCGGGGTTCTTGTTCACCGCCGCCTTGATCCGCGCGACGGCGTCCTCGAACTCGGCCTTGGCCTCATCGATCTCCGGGTCGGCGCCGAGGTCCTCGGCCAGCGCGCGGAACCCCTCGATCTGCTCGGTCACCGAGAGCCCGGTCAGCGGCATGGCGAGCGTGGGAGCGAGATCGTCGATCTGCTTCTCGACCTCGCCGGCGTACCAGAGGGCCTCTCCGTCGAAGGTCATGTCGATCAGCAGGTCAGGGTTCATCGCCGCGTACTCCTCGACGTTGAACTCGCCCCAGGCCTTGCCGAGGACCTTCGTCTTCGAGACGTCGAGGTTGCCGGTCAGGTAGTTCGGCGGCTCGGGCAGGTCGCCGTAGACGCCGGCCACCTCGTAGCCGTTGTCCCACAGCGCCGCCGCGGCACTCGCCTGGGCGACGACCGTCTTCGGGGTGCCGTCGATCTCGACCGTCTTGCCGCGGGCGTCCTCGTGGACGAAGCCGGAGCCTGCGCCCTTCGCATCGCCGGATGCCTCGGAGGAGGCACCGCACGCGGTGAAGGCCAGGGCTGCGGAGGCCACAGCGGCCGCGAGTGGTGCCATGCGGAGACGACGATTCACGGGGGTTCCTTTGGGTTTGGCTCGGGTCGCGGCCGACGCCGAGCCGCCAACCGAAGGTTAGGGTAACCTAATCGAACCCCGCGCCCGGACACCATCCCCACCGCGGATCCTCAACCTGCCTCGGGGTCGATGGGCGGTCTCCTCGCACCGGTCGGATCCAGCCGATCGAGGATGATCCCGGCGATGTCGGCCAGCTGGCCCACCTGGTCGGGACTCAGCGAGTCGAAGACGTACTCACGCACCGCGTCCACGTGACCCGGAGCGGAGGTGACCATCTTCTCGTGGCCGGTCTCGGTGAGGCGTACGTTGGTCGCCCGGCGGTCGCCCGGGCAGACATGTCGCTCGATGAGGCCGCGGTCGGCCAGGCGCTTGACGACGTTGGAGAGCCTGGGCAGCGTCGAGTTGGTGTAGCCCGCCAGCTCCGTCATCCGCAGGGTCCGGTCGGGCGCCTCGGAGAGCATCGCCAGCACGCCGTAGTCGAAGTGGGTCAGGCCGGCGTCGCGGCGCAGCTGGGAGTCGAGGGCGCCCGGGAGCAGCTCGAGGACGGCGATCAGACGGACCCATGCCGCTCGCTCCGCCGGCGACAGCCAGTTGCCCTCCACGCCACGGAGTGTGCCGCAGAAAGTTGCCCGGAACAAACAACCGTCACCTAGAGTTAGTTCAAGCAACAACTATTGTGCCGACCGGCAGGAGACCGTCATGAGCACCGCACCCGAGAGCACGACCGCCAGCGCGGACGCCCGCCTCCCCCGGACGCATCCGTTCGCCGAGCATCTGCGGACCGTCGAGGCGCGCGAGGCGACCGACCCACATCGCGCCTGGACACCGGCGGACGGGCCGCTGCCGAGCCTCTATCTGTCCCACGGAGGCGGCCCGCTGCCGCTGCAGAGCCCGGAGTGGCTCGACCCGCTGCACACCTGGGCCCGCTCGATGCCCCGGCCGAAGGCCATCCTGGTCATCTCCGCGCACTGGGAGTCGGCGCCGCTCTCGATCAGCGCGACCCACCCTGACGAGCTCGTCTACGACTTCGGCGGCTTCGACCCGATCTACCACTCGGTGCGCTATGACACCCCGGACGCGAGCGAGCTCGCCCGCACCACCGCGGCACTGATGCCCGACACCGAGACCGCCCACCAGCACACCCGCCGAGGTCTCGACAATGGCGCGTGGGTGCCGCTGAAGATCATGTACCCGGCCGCCGACATCCCGGTCGTCCAGCTCTCGCTGCCCACCGAGGACCCCGACAAGCTGCTCGCCCTCGGCGAGCGCCTCCGTCCGTTGCGCGAGGAGGGCGTGCTCGTCGTCGGCTCGGGCCATATGACCCACGGCCTGCCGTTCATCACCCGCGAGATGATGACCGAGAACAAGCCCGCCGGGTGGTCCTCTGACTTCGACGCCTGGGCCGCCGACGCGCTGGACCGCGGCGACGTAGCCGAGCTCGCCAGGTTCCGCAGCGCCGCGCCCGGGATGCCGTACGCCCACCCGACCGTCGAGCACTTCACCCCGCTCTTCGTCACCCTGGGTGCAGCCACGGATCCCACCGCCCCGGTGACGACGACCCTCGACGGCTACGGCCTAGGCCTCTCCCGCCGCTCCTTCCAAGCCGCCTGACCCGCCGACCCGTCAGTTCCTGACGCCGAGAGGTCAGTTTCTGACGCCGAGGCGTCGATTTCCGACGCCGAAGAGTCAATTCCTCCCCGCTGGGAATCGACCTCTCGCGCTCAAGAATCGACCTCTCGCGGTCAAGAACTGACCTCTCGCGGGGGCGGTTGAGGGTGGCTGAGCTGGACGGCGAGGACGGGGGCTAGCGGCATTCGGGCAAGCAGGACGGCCTGGTAGGCGTGGTAGACGTCGGGCTTCCCGTGCCAGATCACGTGTGAGGGGCGGTTGTGCTCGTCCAGCTCGTGATGCCAGCTGCCGTGCTCACGGTCGATGAGGTGAGTCTCGATGTACGCCTCAAAGCGGTGCCGCCACTCGTCATAGGTCGCCTCGCCGGTGCGGGTGTGCAGCGCGCCGGCGGCGGCGAGCGCTTCTGCGGCGACCCAGTGCAGGCGTAGCCGGGTGACCGGGGTGCCGTCCCAGGAGGTCGTGTAGACGAAGCCGGACTCCCCGTCGGTGGACCAGCCGACCTCGACCGCCCGGGCGAAGAGGGCGCGGGCGTCGTCGACGAGCCACGCCGGTGCGTCGGGAAGGCTCGCCTCCAGGTGCAGCAGCAGCCGCGACCACTCCAGCAGGTGCCCGGGGGTGCAGCCGTAGGGACGGAACGGATCACCTGGCCGGTCGGCGTTGTAGTCGAGCAGCGGCGACCAGGAGAGGTCGAAGTGCTCGGGCAGGTCGTAGTTGTGCGAGCGGGCGACATCGTGGATCAAGTGCTCGGCGATCGCCAGCGCCCGCTGGTGCCAGACACCGTCGCCGGTGACATCACCCGCGGCCAGGAACGCCTCCACTGTGTGCATGCTGGAGTTTGCCCCGCGGTAGGCCTCCCCCGAGCCGAGATCGCGCTCGAGACTGTCGACCACTCGGCCGGAGTCGTCGAGGAAGTGCTGCTGCATCACCCCGAGCGCCTCGTCGAGCAGGGCGTCCGCGCCCGGCACCCCGGCAGCGACACCGCTGCTCGCGGCCAAGATCACGAACGCGTGAGCGTACGCCTCCTTCAGCGTGCCGACCGGCGAGCCGTCTCCCGACACCGAGGCGTACCAGCCACCGTGCTCGTCGTCGCGCAGCGCGCCTGACAGCGCCCGGATGCCGTGGGCGGCGAGGTCGGCGGCGTCGTCGACGTCCCCGCGCAGGTGCGCGAGCGCGAAGACGTGGGTCATCCGGGCGGTGATCCAGGTGTGCACCGGTTCGGCCGGGTCCGGGCGGCCCGACTCGTCGAGCCACCAGAAGCCGGCGGGCGAGGCCGCCGACGGCCGGGCGAACCCGGCCAGCCGGCGGCACTCGGCGTCCATATCGATCATCCCTTGACCGAGCCTGCCATCAGCCCGCCCACGAAGTAGCGGCCGAGCAGGATGTAGATGATCAGGGTCGGGACCGACGCGATCAGCGCGCCCGCCATGCTGGCGGAGTAGTCCTGGAGCTGACCGCTCGCCAGGAAGTTCAGCGCGATCGTGACCGGCCCGTTCTGCGAGGTCGAGAAGAAGAGCGCGAACAGGTAGTCGTTCCACGCCGAGGTGAACTGCCACATCAGCACCACCACGAACGCCGGCGCGGAGATCGGCAGGATGATCGAGGCGTACGTCCGCAGCATGCCGGCGCCGTCGACCCGCGCGGCCTCGACGAGCTCGACCGGAACTCCGGCGTAGTAGTTGCGGAAGATCAGCGTCGTGATCGGCAGACCGTAGACCACGTGCAGCACGATCAGGCTCGGCACACCCGAGGGGACGCCGAGGTTGCCCATCAGCTGGACCAACGGCACCATCACGGCCTGGTAGGGGATGAACATCCCGAACAGGATCAGCGTGAACACCACGTCGGCACCCGGGAAGCGCCACTTCGAGAGCACGAACCCGTTCATCGAGCCGAGCACCGAGGAGATGATCGAGGCCGGGATGACCATCGCGAACGTACGCCCCAGAGCCGGTCCGAGCTGCTCCCAGGCGCGCACCCAGCCGGCCGTCTCCCAGGACTCGGGAAGCTTCCAGGCATTGGTGGGGGTCGCGTCGCCGATCCCCTTGAAGCTGGTGACGAACAGGACGTACGCCGGGAGCAGGACGACCAGCGCGAAACCGATCAGCAGGACGTACTTGATGGTTCGCCAGATCCCGCGCGAACGCTCGCCGGGAACCCGGGACGCGACGGCTGCCGGGATGGCATCTGTGGTCGTCATCGGCGACGCTCCTGACGGTAGGTGGAGACGAGGTAGGGCACGATCAGGACGGCCACGATCAGGAGCAGGACCGTCCCGATGGCGGCCGACCTGGCGTAATCACCGCGGGTGAACTCGATCCACATCTGGGTGGCGGGCACCTGGGTCGTGTAGTTGGTCTGGCCTGCGATCGCCATGATCAGGTCGAAGACCTTCAGCGACATGTGGCCGATGATGATGATCGCCGAGAGGGCGACCGGGCTCAGCTGCGGGAAGATGACGTGCCGGTAGAGCTGCCACTCGGAGGCGCCGTCGATCCGCGCCGCTTCGCGCAGCTCCTCGGGGATCCCGCGGAAGCCGGCGAGGAAGAGCGCCATCACGTAGCCGCTGAGCTGCCAGATCGCGGGGACGGCGATCGCGAGGATGCCCCAGCGCTCGTTGGTCCACCAGGGGTTCTGCAGGAAGTCGAGATGGAGGGTCTCGAAGAGCCGGTTCAGGCCGGAGGCCCGGTCCCCCTCGGCGTTGTTGAGCAGCCAGCGCCAGACCACACCGGAGGCGACGAACGAGACCGCCATCGGGAACAGGTAGATCGCCCGGAACAGCGACTCGCCGCGGGCCTTGCGCTCGAGCAGCCAGGCCCACAGGAAACCGAGGCACAGGGTGCCGACGAGGAACGTCGCGGTGTAGAGGAGCAGGTTGCGCAGCGAGTAGATGAAGTCGTCGTCGGTGAACAGGTCGCGGTAGTTCTCCAGCCCCGCGAAGCCCTGCGACGGCCCGATGTTGTGCCGGTCCTGCAGGGAGGTGTGGATGTTGGATCCGATGAGGCCGTAGACGAAGACGCCGATGACGATGACGGTCGGCAGGATCAGGAGTACGGGCGCGACCCACCCGCGACCGCCGGGGCGGCGGCCCTTGGGGCGTCTGGGCTGCTGGGACCGTCCGGGTCGCTTGACGGCGCCGGGCACCGTGGAGGACATGTGTCCGTCCTTTCACAAAGGGCGGCCGAGGAGCTGCGGCGGATGCTGCCCGCCGCAGCCCCTCGGACCGGGTGGATCATCAGGCTCGGACGAGCCCGGGTCACTCGGGCTTGTTGTCCTCGGCGGCCTCGACGAGGCCCTCCTGGAGCTCGGCGGCGTCGTTGTTGCTGCCGAACTTGGCGACGGCGGCGGTGATGTCGGTCAGCCAGTTGACCGAGGTCGCCGCACCGTGGGCGACCGAGGAGACGATCTCGTCCTCGGCCCACGACTTGATCGCGGTCTGCTGGTAGGCACCGAAGTCGGCGGTGTCTGCCGTGGTGCTGGCCGGGATCGAGCCCTTCGCCTTGTTGAAGGCCACCTGGCCCTCGTCGCTGGCGATGGTCTCGAGCCAGGCCTCGGTGCCGCTCGGGTTGGGACCGTCGACCGGCTTGGTGAACGAGTCGGCCAGGAAGTCGAAGACACCCTCCGTTCCGGGGACCGGGACCGCGGTGTAGTCGGTGTCGAGCGTCTTCTTCTGCTCCTGGAAGGCCGCCTCGGCCCAGTCGCCCATGACGTTGAACGCGGCCTGGCCGTCGATGACCAGCTGGGTCGCGTCGGGCCAGTCGAGCCCCTGACGGTCGGTGTTGGTCAGCGATAGCAACGTGCTGTAGTCCGCCAGCGCGGCCTCGACCTCGCTGCCGCTCCAGTCGGTGGTGCCGTCCCAGAGGCCGTTGTACGCCTCGGCGCCCAGATCGGCGAGGAGCACGGTCTCGAGCAGGTGGACCTGGGTCCAGTCGGTCGCGATCGAGAGCGGGATGATGCCCTTGGCCTTGATCTTCTTCAGGTCGGCGATCCAGGCGTCGAGCGAGTCGTAGGTCTTGTTGGCCTCGATGCCCGCCTTCTCCAGGACGGCAGGGTTGGCCCAGAGCATGTTGGCGCGGTGGATGTTCGAGGGGACGGAGTAGATGCCGCCGTCCTGCTTCAGCCGCTCGAGGAGACCCTCGGGGAAGCGCTCGTTCCAGCCCTTCTCCTCGTAGAGGTCGGTGAGGTCCTCGATCTGGCCGGCGTTGATGTAGTCGGTGAGCTCGGCACCGGCGTGCGCCTGGAAGGTGGCGGGCGGCTCGCCGTTCTGCAGGCGGGACTGGAGCACGTTCTTCGCGTCGCTGCCGGCACCACCGGCGACGGCACCGTTGACGAACTTCAGATCGGGGTTCTGCTCGTCGAACACCTTGACCAGGGCGTCGAGCCCGGCCTTCTCACTTCCCTCGGCCCACCAGGTGAAGACCTCCACCTCGTTGGTGTCGCCGCTCTCGCTGTCGCTCCCGCAGGCGGAGACCGCCAGCAGGCTCAGGGCGGCCAGGCCGGCAGCCAGGGCCTTACGCGTTGCGTTCATCTTGAATCCTCCGGTTGCGCGGCCGTCACGTCGGGGGTGATCTGGGTTACTCGCGGCCGCGTGCCGGGACAACGTACGCCTCGTGTTTCTGCCTAGTCAACGCATAACGCCAGACGTTTCCAACCTGAGATCTGTCGCAATTAGACATAATCACCTACAGTCTCGGCATGACCCCTCCGGAGTCGCGGCTGCGCGTCGCCAACCGTTCCCAGGTTCTGCATCTCCTGGGACGCTCGGCGCCGGTCAGCCGCGCCGAGCTCGCCCAGCGCACCGGGCTGTCTCGCAGCACCGTGTCGAGCATCGTCCAGGAGCTGCTCGCCTCCGAGCAGATCGTCGAGACCACAGGTGCCGCCCTGCCTCGCGGGGGAGGGCGACCGCCGTCGCTCCTCACCGTCAACGGTGCTCCCGGCACGCTCGTCGCTGTCGACATCGGCCACCGCCACGTCCGGGTCGCGGTCGCCGACCTGGCTGCGAAACCTCTCGCGGAGCACGAGATCCGGCTCGACGCCGACAACTCCCCCATCGAGACCATCGACCGCGCCGCCGCGATGGTGCGCGAGTGCCTGGTGGAGGCGGGCGTCGACCCGAGGACGGACCGGATCCTCGGCGTCGGCATGGGGATCCCCGGACCGGTCGACCCACACAGCGGCATCGTCGTCTCCCCCATCCTGGCCAACTGGATCGATCTGGCCCCGGGCCAGGAGATGGCCCGTCGCCTCGGCATGCCCGTGCACGTCGAGAACGACGCCAACCTCGGCGCGCTCGCCGAGTTCGTGCACGGCGCGGCCCGCGACGTCGACGACGTCATCTACGTCAAGGCCTCCAGCGGCATCGGCGCCGGGCTGATCCTGGCGGGCAAGCTCTTCCGGGGCGTGACCGGGATCGCCGGCGAGATCGGCCACGTACGGTTCGAGGAGAACGGCCCGATCTGCCGGTGCGGCAACCGCGGTTGTCTCGAGAAGGCGTTCGGCGGCTCCAGGCTCGTCGAGCTGCTGCAACCCGCCTATGCCGAGGCACTGAGTGTCGAACGGCTCCTCGAGCTCGCTCTGGAGGGCGACATCCGGGTCAACCGGATCCTCGATGACGCCGGCCGTGCCGTCGGCCGGGTGCTGGCCGACCTCTGCAACCACCTCAACCCGGCGCTGATCGTGGTCGGCGACACCATGCGCGACTCGGAGTCGTTCGTCCTCGGGATCAAGGACTCGATCGACCGTTTCACCCAACCCGACACCGCCGCAGCGCTCGAGGTGGTGCCCAGCGAGCTCGGCGAGAACGCCGGCGTCATGGGCGCGCTCGTCATCGCGAACTCGGCCGTTCCGGCGCAGCCGGGAACAATATGAGCAACCGCTCAGTTGAGCGCCACATGACTTCACTCTTCTCACCGTTGAGCCTGGGTTCGACCAACCTCCCCAACCGAGTCCTGATGGCACCGCTGACACGGATGCGCGCCAGCCAGCCCGGTGACGTACCCAACGCATTGATGGCCGACTACTACCGGCAGCGTGCCTCGGCAGGGCTGATCGTCTCCGAGGGCACCCAGATCTCGCCGCAGGGCAAGGGCTACATGGACACCCCCGGGATCCACTCGGCCGAGCAGGTCGAGGGGTGGCGGCAGATCACCGACGTCGTGCACGAGGCCGGCGGACGGATCGCGGCACAGCTGTGGCACACCGGCCGGGTCTCCCACGAGTCCTTCCACGACGGTGACCTTCCGGTCAGCGCCTCCGCGCTCCCTTATCGCAACCGCACGACCGTACGTGGCGAGGACGGCAACCCGACCCGGGTCAACTGCCCCACTCCCCGTGCCCTGGAGACCGAGGAGATCGCGGGCGTGATCGACGACTACCGTCGCGCCACCCGCAACGCCCGTGAGGCCGGCTTCGACCTGGTCGAGGTCCACGCCGCCCACGGCTACCTGCTGCACCAGTTCTCCAGCGCGAGCAGCAACGAGCGTACCGACTCCTACGGCGGCTCTCTGGAGAACCGCGCCCGCCTCACCCTCGAGGTGCTGGACGCGGTCGTCGGCGAGTGGGACACCGAGCACGTCGCCATCCGGATCTCCCCGATCGGCTCGTTCAACGGTGTCGAGGACCCTGAAGGCGCCGAGATGGGCCTCTACCTCGCCACCGAGATCGGCAAGCGCGGCATCGCGTTCCTGCATCTCTCCGAGCCCGACTGGGCCGGCGGCCCGGAGCTGAGCGACGACTACCGCAAGCAGCTGCGTACCGCACACCCCGGCCCGATCGTGGCCGCCGGCGCCTACACCTCCGAGAAGGCCGAAAGGCTCCTCGAGGCCGATCTGATCGACGCGGCCGCCTTCGGGCGTACGTTCATCGCCAACCCGGACCTGCCGCGACGCCTGCAGGAGAAGCTGCCGCTCAACGAGCAGAACCCGGCGACCTTCTACGGCGGCGGCAAGGCCGGTTACACGGACTACCCGGAGTGGAGCGCCTGAGTCCCTCGGGCCCCGCTAGAGCCCGCGCGGCGGAGAGCACCGACCCTGGTCTCCGCCGCGCCGCCCTACGGCGCCGATCATGTGGACCTCGGTGCTGAGCAGCTCGACCGCGTGCAGGGTCAGTTGCTGATGGCCGGCGCACGGCCTACGTACGCGAGGGACTCGGCCTGTGCCGCGGTGAAGGCGGCGATGTCAGCCCGGGAGACCGCGAAGCCGAGCCGGTCGCTGCCGAAGAAACCCGCGTGGACGTTGCCCGTCCTCGGCCCATCGGTCGGCCGGCTGAACCGGACGATCGTCCAGTCCAGGCCTGGATCCATGAGGGTCCGGCTCATGCCGGTCAGCTCCTCCACGGCACGCGGCCACACCGTCGTGGCGAGGAGACGGATCAGGCGCGTCGTCATGGTGGGCTTCTCCTGCGGGTCAAGGATCGACGGGGTGGCCTGGCCGACGACGCGGCGTACTCCATGCTTCTTCATCGCGGCCACGATGTTCTCCGTGCCACCGACGAGCGGGGTGCCGACCGCCTTGCGGTCCATGCTCGGGCCGAGGGTGGAGATGACGGCATCGGAGCCGGCGACCGCGGAATCGATGGCCTCGGCGTCGGACATCTCACCGATGACGAGGCGTACGTCGTCAGCCCAGGCCGACGGGATCTTGCGCGGGTTTCGGGCGTAGGCAGTCACGCTGTGGCCGCGGTCGAGCAACTCGGCCACGGTGAGGCTGCCGATGGCGCCGGTAGCGCCGAAGACGGTGACATTCATGGAGCGTTTCTCCTCAGACATGTCAGAAGGCGTACGGCCCGAAACGGCCCCAGGCGACGACGACCGCCACGAGGAGGATCGCGGCGTTGAAGACGATCGCGCCGGTCTCCTTGCGGCGGCGGTGAACGTTCATGGCAAGCACCATCACGACGGCCAGGCCGGTCGCGGCGAGCGGAGTCAGCGCGGGCAGTACGCCGAAGGCGGCGGGCAGGATCAGGCCGATCGCGGCCAACAGCTCCGTGAGGCCGATGAAGCGCACGGTGCCGGCCGAGTAGTCCTCCGCCCACGGCAGCTTCTCGGCGACTTTCTCCTTCGGCTGGGTCGACTTCATCACGCCGGCCATCAGGAACATCGCGGCCAGCAGGCCCTGCAGGATCCACAGGATCACGTTCATCGTGCTGTCTCTCTCGGAGTCGTTTAGTGGAGCGTGCGCTCCGTTTCGAGAACCATAACAACGTAAGTGGAGCGGGTATTCCGAATCCTCGGCTACGATGGACCCATGCGTGCCGATGCCGAGAGAAACCGTGAGCGAGTCCTCGAGGCCGCCCGCAGCGTCTTCGCGGAGCAGGGCCTGGACGCGTCTACGAACGAGATCGCCCGCCGGGCGGGCGTCGGCGTCGCGACACTGTTCCGCCGCTTCCCCACCCGTGACGACCTGGTGGGAGCAGTCTTCGCCGACCGGATGGCCGCCTACGTCGCCGCCACCGACGAGGCGTTGGCCGACCCCGACCCCTGGCACGGCTTCTGCGGCTACATCGAGCGGGTCTGCCAGATGCAGGCAGACGACCGCGGGTTTGCAGACGTGCTCACCCTCACCTTCCCGACCGCGAAGGCGCTCGAGGACGACCGTAACCGGGCCGCCGAGGGCCTCGGGGTGCTGTTGGAACGAGCCAAGGCGACCGGCAAGCTGCGCGAGGACTTCGCCCACCAGGACGTACCGCTGATCCTGATGGCGAACGCCGGCGTCGTCACGGCCACCCGTGACGCCGCGCCGGACGCCTGGAAGCGGCTCGTCGGCTATCTCATCCAGGCCTTCGCCGCGGAGGCTTTCCAGCCGCTGCCGGAGCCGCCGTCTCCGCGGCAGGTCTACCGCGCGCTCCTGCGGTTGTCGACGTAGGCCGGTTTCCGCCGCCAGTGAGGACGATCACGTGACATCGAACGCACGCCGATGCGGCTGCCCCACGAGCCGCCAGGATCTGCGAAGATTCCGCCGTGAGCACCTCGACCCCGGCACCTACCAACGCCGTTGACCGGTTCTTCCAGATCAGTGCCCGCGGCTCCACGGTCGGACGCGAGGTCCGCGGTGGCGTGGTCACCTTCTTCACGATGGCCTACATCGTCGCGCTGAACCCGCTGATCCTCGGGTTCGCCGAGGACATGAACGGGGACCTCCTGGGCGGCGCCAGCGGGGACAACCTGGCCGCGATCGCGGCCGGGACCGCGCTGGTGGCGGGTGTGATGACGATCCTGATGGGTGTCGTCGCCAACTACCCGATGGCGCTGGCGACGGGGCTCGGGCTCAACGCGTTCGTGGCGTTCTCGGTCGCCAGCCAGATGACCTGGGCGGACGCGATGGGCCTGGTCGTGATCGAGGGTCTGGTGATCCTCGTGCTCGTGCTGACCGGCTTCCGAGAGGCCGTCTTCCATGCGGTGCCGCGCGAGCTCAAGACCGCGATCTCCGTCGGGATCGGCCTGTTCATCGCGTTGATCGGCTTCGTCGACGCCGGTTTCGTACGCCGCATCTCCGACGCCGCGAACACCACCGTCCCGGTGCAGCTCGGCCCGACCGGGCAGCTCGCGGGCTGGCCGGTGCTGGTCTTCGTCATCGGCCTTGCTCTGGTCATCACCCTGTGGGTGCGCCAGGTCCGCGGCGCGATCCTGATCTCCATCGCCGCTACCACCGTGATCGCGATCATCGTCGAAGCCGTGGCGGACCTGGGCGCGAGCAGCGCCGAGAACCCGACCGGCTGGTCGCTCAACGTCCCGGCCATCCCGGACAAGATCGTCGACTGGCCCTCGTTCGCGACGCTGGGCGAGTTCAACCTGCTGGGTTCCTTCGAGAACGTCGGCATCGTGACCGCCATCCTGCTGGTCTTCACGCTCATGCTCGCCGACTTCTTCGACACGATGGGCACGATGACCGCGATCGGCTCCGAGGCCGGACTGCTGCAGAAGGACGGCACCCCGCCGCGTACGCGCTCGATCCTGGTCGTCGACTCGCTGGCCGCCGCTGCCGGTGGTGCCGGTGGCGTCTCCTCCAACACCTCCTACGTCGAGTCCGCCTCCGGCGTCGGCGAGGGCGCCCGCACCGGCCTGGCGGCCGTCGTCACCGGTGTGCTCTTCCTGCTGACCACCTTCCTGGCCCCACTGGTCACGGTGATCCCGTCAGAGGCAGCCGTGCCCGCTCTGGTGCTGGTCGGCTTCTTGATGATGCAGCAGGTCAAGGACATCGACTGGGCCGACCCGGACATCGCCATCCCGGCGTTCCTGACGATCGCGCTGATGCCGTTCACCTACTCGATCTCGGTCGGTATCGGCGCGGGTTTCCTCGCGTATGTGCTGATCAAGGTCGTACGCGGCAAGGCCAAGGCCATTCATCCGCTGATGTGGCTGGTCGCGGTGATGTTCACCATCTACTTCGCGATCCACCCGATCTCGAGCTGGCTGGGCTGACCTCCTGGGCTGAGCATGCCGGGCTGCCTCAGCCCAGCATGTCCTTGACGAGCGGCACGACCTGGGTGCCGTAGAGCTCGATCGAGCCCATCAGGTCCTCGTGGCGCACCTGGCCCTGGTCGTACTTCAGGTCGAACCGGTCGACGCCGAGCACCTTGATGGTGCCGGCCAGCTTCCGGGCGACCGTCTCCGGCGAGCCGACGTAGAGGGACCCGCCCTCGATCTCGCGCTCGAAGTCGCCGGGCGAAGGCGGCGGCCAGCCGCGCTCGCGACCGATCTGGGTACGCATCGCCAGCCAACCCTCGTAGACCGTCTCGCGCGCCTGCTCGTCGGTCGCCGCGACGAACCCGGGCGAGTGGACGGCGACGCGCTGCCGCGACACCCCGAACTCGTCCTGGGCGCGCTCGAAGAGGTCGATGTAGGGCGCGAACCGGTCGGCCGGACCGCCGATGATCGCCAGGAAGAGGCCGAAGCCGTGGCGGGCGGTGCGTACGACCGACTCCGGGCTCCCGCCGACGCCGACCCATGCGGTCAGGCCGTTCTCGGTGCGCGGGAAGACCTCCTGGTCGGTGAGTGCCGCGCGGGTGCGGCCCTCCCAGGTGACCTTCTCCTCCTTCAGCAGGGCGGCGAGCAGCTCGAGCCGCTCCTCGAAGAGCTCCTCGTAGTCGGCGAGGTCGAAGCCGAACAGCGGGAACGACTCGGTGAACGACCCACGCCCGGCGACGATCTCCGCGCGGCCCTGGGAGACCGCGTCGAGGGTGGCGAACCGCTCGAAGACCCGCACCGGGTCGTCGGAGCTGAGCACGGTCACGGCGGAGCCGAGCCGCAGTCGCTCGGTGCGGGAGGCGACCGCGGCGAGCACCATCTCCGGGCTGGAGACGGCGAAGTCGCGGCGGTGGTGCTCTCCCACGCCGAAGAAGTCGAGCCCGACCTGGTGGGCGAGCACGCCCTCCTCGACGATGTTCCGGATCACCTGCGCGTGGTGCTGCGGCTTGCCCTCGGCGTCGCGGGTGACCCCGCCGAAGGTGTCCAGGCCGAACTCGATGTCAGTCACGCCTGTTGAAACCTCAACCAGTCGTGGCGCATTCCCAGGGCTCTGCCGGGACCTCGTGGGTCTCGCCGGCCAGGTGGCGCCACAGGGTGCCGCCGCACTCCAGGTCGAGACGGCCGTCGGGGCAGGCGTCGGGCGGTACGTCTCGCCCGAGCGCCGTGACCGACGCGAGCACGCGGTGTTGGCCGAGGATGCCAGGCGCCAGCGATCTCGCGTCCAGGTCGAGGGACTCGATCAGGAGCGGCCGCCCGTCGGCCTGATGGGCCGACCAGGTGGTGGCCACCCGGCCGGGGCGCTCACGGTGGCGGCCGAGGACGACGGTCTCGCGCAGGGCGAGCCTCGCACCGGGAGCGAGGGTGACCCGGGTGTCACGGGTGACGTCGGCGCCGGCGGAGACGACGAAGGGCTCCCCGGCCCAGACCAGGCTAGCGTTCGCGGCGAGGGTGATCGCGACCGTCCAGGAAGCGTGGCCGCCGTCCATGTCGTAGGCGACCGTCCCGGCCGGCTCGATCAGGGTCAGGCTGGCGCCCTCCCCCACCTCGACCTCGACCGTGACCTGGTCACCGGCCAGGAGCATCGCGCCGTCGGGGACCAGCGAGATCCGCGCCGAGCGGGCGTCGCTGGCGAGCAGCATCGGCCGCAGTGCCGGCGCGGTCGAGGGTCCGGTGACGTCGGTCTCGACGCGCACGCGGCCGCCGTCGACCGCCCCGACCCGCACGCGGGTCAGGGAGCCGCTGGCCAGGTCAGGCGTGCTGGTGGTCATGTTCGTGCGTGTGGCTGGTGCCGACCGCGTGGAAGTGCGGCGCCATCGGGCCCGGGTCGGCCGGGACCAGCGCACCGCCTCGGTGCCGAGTCAGCTCGGACCTCACCCACGTCACCAGCGCCTCGACCGAGGCCGGGTCGGTGCGGGAGAGCGCGATGACCGGACGACCCTCTCGGACCGACCCCGCGTCGGAGACCATCGCGACCGGGTCGACACCGACGTACGGGGCCAGGTCGGTCTTGTTGACCACGAGCAGGTCGGCGCGCTCGATGCCCGGGCCCCCCTTGCGGGCGACGTCGCCACCGCCGGCGACGTCGATCAGGAAGATCTGGGTGTCGACCAGCGCCGGGGAGAAGGTGGCGGTGAGGTTGTCGCCGCCGGACTCGACCAGGACCACGTCGAGCGGCGCGAACTCCTCCTCGAGCTCCTCGACGGCGATCAGGTTGGCGGTGACGTCGTCGCGGATGGCGGTGTGGGGGCAGGCGCCGGTCTCGACCGCCCGGATGCGCGCCGGGTCGAGCACGCCGGCGGAGCGGAGGAAGCGGGCGTCCTCGTCGGTGTAGATGTCGTTGGTGACCACACCGATCTCCAGATCGGCGGAGAGCTCACGGCACAGCAGCGCGATGAGCGAGCTCTTGCCCGTCCCAACAGGTCCGCAAACCCCGATCCGCAGTCCCCTGGCCGCTTCGCTCGGGGTCGAGTCGGCTCGTTCTGACGTCAATCCATGCCGAGTCGGCTCGTTAGAACGAGCCGACTCGCGCTCTGATTCGGTCAGGATGAGCCGACTCGGCGTGTTTCTCGTCGTCTGTTCAGGCACTGAACAACCTCCTGGTCGTATGGGCGTGGGTCTGGGCCCACAGATCTAGCTGGGGCGCGCTGGGCGCCGGGATGTGATGGGGCTCGGTGAGCGGGGCGACGCCGGTGGCGAGCCGCTCGGCCTCCGGGAGCAGGTCGTGCACCCACGAGGTGGCATCGAGCGGGTCGAGGGGCAGCAGCTTGAGGGATGCCGAGGCGACCGTCTGCAGATCGTCGTACGCCACCAGCCGGCCCAGCGAGGTCGGCGCGATGCCACCGGTGGCGGCCGCCGCGGCTAGGACGAGCGGGCGGCAAGGCCGCTTGAGGCCGGCCACCTCCGCGACGTGCGTCGAGTCCGGAAACAGGCGCCTGACCAGCCGCAACAGTGCGCGACCGAGGGTGCGCGAGGTGTCCCGCATCGGGGCCGCGGGGGTGCGCGCCGCCCAGGCATCCAGCACCGGCTCCAGCGGCAGACCAGCGCGCAGCCGGTGCAGCGCCACCACCGCCGTGCCCGCCTCGACCCTCACCACGCTGGCCAGTCGCGACCGCATGAAGACCGGCACCTGATCGGCGGTGAGGCCGGAGCGTACGGCAGCCTCCAGCTGGCCCGACTGGGTGTGGCCGGCGACAGGGAGGCGGGCGTCGGCGAGCAGCATCATGAGCAGGTCGTCGGACATCGCGCTCAGAACATCGAGTAGAGCTGCGTCAGCGGCAGCTCGGTCGCGGGGGCGGGCTCGATCAGCTCGCCGTCCACGTGGATGCGGAAGGTCTCGGGCTCGACCCGGATCTCGGGGGTCGCGGAGTTGTTGACCATGTCGGCCTTGCCGATTTCGCGGGTGGGTGAGATCCCGACGAGACGTCGGCGCAGTCCGAGGCGATCGGCCAGCCCGGCCTCCAGCGCGGACGGGGCGACGAACGAGACCGCGTGGTCCGCTCCCGGCCCCACCAGCGTCGGTCGCATGAGCACCGGCTGCGGGGTCGGGATGGAGGCGTTCGGGTCGCCGAGGGCGCCCCAGATCAGGGCGCCGGACTTCATCACGACCTCGGGCCGGATGCCGAAGAACCGCGGGTCCCACAGGACCAGGTCGGCCATCTTGCCGGGCTCCACGGAGCCGACCTCGGCAGCGATCCCATGGGCGATGGCGGGGTTGATCGTGTATTTCGCGACGTACCTCTTGGCTCTGATGTTGTCCGCCTTCCCACCCAGCGAGCCGAGCCGGGCCTTCATCGCGTGGGCGACCTGCCAGGTGCGGCACACGACCTCGCCGATGCGGCCCATCGCCTGCGCGTCGGAGGAGGTGATGGACAGCGCGCCGAGGTCGTGCAGTACGTCCTCGGCGGCGATCGTGGTCGCCCGGATCCGCGACTCCGCGAAGGCCAGGTCCTCGGGCACGCGCGGGTTGAGGTGGTGGCAGACCATCAGCATGTCGAGGTGCTCGGCGACGGTGTTGACGGTGTGCGGCAGGGTCGGGTTCGTGGAGCCGGGGATGACGTACGGCAGCGAGGCGACCGTGAGGATGTCGGGCGCGTGCCCTCCCCCGGCACCCTCGGCGTGGAAGGCGTGGATGGAGCGGCCGGCGATCGCTGCGACCGTCGACTCCAGGTAGCCGGCCTCGTTGAGCGAGTCCGAGTGCAGCGCGACCTGCAGGCCGTGCTCGTCGGCGGCCTTGAGGGCGGCGTCGATCGCTGCCGGGGTCGAGCCCCAGTCCTCGTGGACCTTGTAGGCGGCGGCTCCGGCCAGCGCCTGCTCGGCCAGCCCGGCCGCGGAGACGGTGTTGCCCTTGCCCATCAGCAGCAGGTTGACCGGCATGTCGTCGAGCGCGCGGTGGATGGTCTCCAGGTGCCACGGTCCGGGGGTGACCGTGGTGGCCTTCGAGCCCTCCGAGGGTCCGGTTCCGCCGCCGCCCACGGTGGTGATCCCGGTCGAGATCGCCTCGACGATCTGGGACCGGGACAGCAGGTGCACATGGACGTCGATCGCCCCAGCGGTGAGGATCTTCCCCTCGCCGCTGACCACGTCGGTGCCCGGTCCGATGACCAGGTCGGGGTGGACGCCGTCGGCGATGTCGGGGTTCCCGGAGCGGCCCAGGGCGACGATCCTCCCGCCGCGGATCCCGACGTCGGCACGGACGATGCCCCAGTGGTCGAGCACGAGCGCGTTGGTGATCACGGTGTCGAGAGCACCCTCGGCCCGCGGCACCGTCGACTGGTTCATCGACTCGCGGATCGACTTGCCGCCGCCGAAGACCGACTCCTCGCCACCCGCGGTCAGGTCGTCCTCGACCTCGATCCAGAGATCGGTGTCACCGAGGCGCACCTGGTCGCCGGTCGTGGGGCCGTAGAGCGCGGCGTACTCGCTCCTGCTGATCTCCACCATCACGCACCGCCCTCGGTGGTCGAGCCTGTCGAGACCACGGAGATTCCGGGCACGATGCGCGCACCCTTGAACGCGACGATCGCGACCTCACGTGACGCCCCCGGCTCGAACCGGCGCGAGGTGCCGGCGGGGATGTCGAGCCGGAACCCCTCGGCCGCCTCGCGGTCGAAGTCGAGGGCGGAGTTCACCTCGGCAAGGTGGATGTGGGAGCCGATCTGGACCGGCCGATCGCCGGTGTTGAGAACCACCAACGTACGCCGCTCCGACTCGCTCCGGTCGGTGTTGAGCCGGATGGTGCCGTCGGCGACGCGTACGGCTCCGGGACCGCTGGACTGCATGGACATGCTGGGCTCCTCAGGGCTGGGCGTCAGGCGATGGGCTGGTGGATGGTGACGAGCTTGCGGCCGTCGGGGAAGGTCGCCTCGACCTGCACCTCGACGAGCATGTCGACCACGTCGGGCATGACCTGCTCGCGGGTCAGCACGGCGCGGCCCCGCGTCATCAGGTCGGAGACCAAGGCACCCTCGCGTGCCCGCTCGATCACCCAGGTGGAGAGCAGGGCGACGGACTCGGGGTAGTTGAGGAGCACCCCGCGGGCAAGCCGGTCGCGAGCGACCATCCCGGCCACGGACAGCAGCAGCTTCTCGGTGTCGGACGGGGTCAGATGCATCTCGCCAACTCTCTGGACGGCCGGCCTAGACGGCCAGCTGGGATCGGACGTGGTCGTGCGCCTCGGAGCCGCCGTCACCGCGGGCGGTGATCCGGCCGGACTCGAGGATGTAGTAGGCAGAGGCAGTACGCAGCGCGAACCCGACGTGCTGCTCGACCAGCAGCACGGTGAGGTCGCCGCGACCGGTGAGCTCGGCGATCACCCGTTCGATCTCGGCGACGACGTTGGGCTGGATGCCTTCGGTCGGCTCGTCGAGGATGAGCAGCCGCGGCCTGGTCAGCAGCGTTCGCGCGATCGAGAGCTGCTGGCGCTGGCCGCCGGAGAGCAGCCCGGCCCGCCTGCCGAGCAGGTCCTTCAGCGCGGGGAACAGGTCGAGCATCTCGCTGATCCCGGCCCGGTCGCCGACCAGCTGGAGGTTCTCCAGCGCCGTCATGTCGCCGAAGCTCTGCTGGCCCTGCGGGACGTAGCCCAGGCCCCGCTTGACGCGTGCGCTCGGCCTCAACCCGGTGACGTCCTCGCCGTCGAGCAGCACCCGTCCGCTCTTGGCCCGGACCAGCCCGACCGCCGCCTTGAGCAGGGTCGTCTTGCCGGCGCCGTTGTGTCCCATCAGCGCCACCGCGGCGCCGGTCGGGACCTCGAGGCTGACCTCGTGGAGCACCGTGGTGCGGCCGTAGCCGCCGGTGACCGACTCGATCCTCAGCATCAGGCGTCCTCCCCTGTGGTTTCGGTGACCGCGGCGACGGTGTCGCCCAGATAGACCCGCTGCACCTCGGCGTCCTCCCGGATCTCGGCGGCGGTGCCCTCGGCAATCACCTTCCCGGCATGCAGGACCGTGACCACGTCGGCGAAGCGTCGTACGAAGTCCATGTCGTGCTCGATGACCACGACCGTCCGCTCCGGGCTGATCCGGCGCAGCAGCTCCCCGGTCGCCTCCCGCTCCTCGGCCGACATCCCGGCGACGGGCTCGTCGAGCAGCATCACCGAGGAGTCCTGCACCAGCAGCATGCCGATCTCCAGCCACTGCTTCTGCCCGTGCGAGAGCACGCCCGCGGGCCGCTCCGCCAGCTCCGTGAGCCCCACGGTCTCCAGCACCTCGGCGACCTGCTCGGACATCCCCCGCCGCGGCAGCATCAGCCGCCACCGCGCCCGGTGCACGCCGGCTGCGATGTCGAGGTTCTGCAGCACGCTGAGCTCCTCGAAGACCGTCGCGGTCTGGAACGTACGTCCCACCCCGAGGCGGGTGATCTTGTGCGATGCCAGCGTGAGCAGATCGCGTGTGCGATAACGCGCTTCACCACTTCCGTGCGCCAGACCGGTCAGGGCGTCCACCAGCGTGGTTTTTCCGGCGCCGTTGGGGCCGATCAGGAAGTGCAGCCGGCCCGGCTCGAGCGTCAATGACACCCCGTCGATCGCCACGAACCCGTCGAACTCGACCCGCAGGTCGCTCACCGTCAGCGTCATCGCGCTGCCGCCTCCTCGGATGCTGACCGAGTTACCTCGGTCTCGCCCTGCTCCCCTCGTGGAACTCCACGAAGTAAGTGATCGCCCACCGAGTTACCTCGGTGAACATTCGCTCTCCTCACCAGCCCCAGCAGCTGCGCCAGCCCGCCCGGCAGCAGCAGGATGACCAGCACGAACAGCGCCCCCTGGAAGTAAGACCACGACCCCGGAAAGGCCTCGGAGAGCGAGGTCTCCGCATACCCGATCAGGAGCGCGCCGACGGCCGGCCCGAGCAGCGAGGCACGCCCGCCCAGCGCGACCCCGGCGAGCAGCCCGATGGAGGCGACCACGCCGACGTCGTCGGGCGAGACGATCCCGGCGATCGGCACGAAGAGCGCGCCGCCGATCGAGGCCAGGACGGCCGCGATGACGTACGCCGCCAGCTTGACGTTGGCTGGGTCGGTGCCGAGGAACCGCACCCGCTCCTCGCCGTCGCGGACGGCGACCAGCAGCTCACCGAAGCGGGTGCGGTAGAGCCAGGCCATCGCCAGGATCGAGACCAGCAGAATCCCGGCGGCGATGAAGTAGAGCATCCGCTTGTTGGCCGGATCGAACAGGGCGAACCCGAAGAAGCCCTGGAAGTTGTTGAGGCCGTTGGCGCCGCCGGTGGTCTTCACCTGGCCGACGAGCAGGATCGCGAAGGCGGCGGCGAGCGCTTGGCTCAGGATGGCGAAGTACGCCCCCTTGATCCGCCGCTTGAAGACCGCGAGCCCCAGCAGGCCCGCCACCAGTGCCGGGAGGACGAGGATGACGACCAGAGCGAGCCCGCCGTTGCGCAATGGCTCCCACCAGCCCGGCACCGTGGCGTCGCCGTAGAGCGCCATGAAGTCCGGCACTCCGCCGGGGCCGGCGTCGGCGAGCTTGAGGTGCATCGCCATCGCGTAGGCACCGATGCCGAAGTAGAGCCCCTGGCCGAGCACCAGCATCCCGCCACGGCCCCAGGCGAGGCCGATACCGACCGCGGCGATGGCGTAGCAGCAGTACTTCGCGAGCAGGCCGAGGCGGAAGTCGGACAGGACCGCCGGGGCGAGGACGAGCAGGGCGACCGCGAGCAGAAGCCAGCCGACGTACGGATAGGCGTGTTTCAGAGTGGGGAGTCTCATGCCAGGCTCCTGGTCCGGACCGAGAGGATGCCCTGCGGACGCAGCTGCAGGAACGCGACGATCGCCAGGAAGACGATCACCTGGGCGACCGAGCCGGTCAGGGCGTGAGCTAGGAACGCCTGGAGCAGGCCGATCCCGAGAGCCGCGACGATCGTGCCCTTGAGGTGCCCGATGCCGCCGACCACGACCACGAGGAACGCCTGGACGATGTAGGACGTGCCGAGGTTGGGGCCGGTCGAGCCGAGCAGCGTGAGCGCCACCCCGGCGACGCCGGCCAGGCCGGACCCGATGAAGAAGGTGGCCCGGTCGGTACGTCGGGTCGAGATGCCGATGGTCTCGGCGAGGTCGCGGTTGCCGACGGTCGCCCGGATCTGGCGCCCGAGGGCGGTGAACCGGAGCACCGCCAGCAGCGCCGCGACGCAGAGCCCGGCCAGGACGATGATGAAGAGCCTGGTCAGCGGGAAGTCGTAGCCCAGGATCGGGATCGACCCGTCGAGCCAGCCCGGCGCGGGCACCTCCTTGGCGGGAGCCCCGAAGATGTCGCGGGCGACCTGCTGCAGGATGAGACCGACGCCGTAGGTGACCAAGAGCGTGTCCAGCGGACGGGCGTACATCCACCGCAGCACGCTCGCCTCGAGCGCCAGCCCGAGCAGGCCACCGATCACGAACCCCACAGGGAGCGCGATCAGCAGACTCAGCTCGGTGCTGGCGACGATGGTCGAGACGACATAGGCGGTGTACGCGCCGGCCATGATGAACTCGCCGTGGGCCATGTTGATCACGCCCATCTGACCGAAGGTCAGGGTGAGCCCGAGGGCGATGAGGAGCAGGACCGCACCGGCGGAGATGCCGGTGAAGACCTGGGCGAGCAGCGCGTCCAACGGGCTAGTTCTTCCACCAGTCGTAGGACTTCAGGTACGGGTCCGGCTCGATCGGCTTGTCGCTGGACCAGACCGTGTCGATCAGGCCCTCGGAGTTCACCTGGCCGATGAGCGCGGTCTTGGCGATGTGGTGGTTCTCGCCGTCGACCTCGACGGTGCCCTCCGGCGCGTCGTAGGTGACGCCGTCGGAGGCGTCGATGACGTCCTCGACCTCGAACGAGTCGGCCTTCTCGACCATGCCCTTCCACAGGTGCAGCGAGGTGTAGGCCGCTTCCATCGGGTCGGAGGTGACCGCCTTGGCGCCGTTGGCCGCCTTGAAGTCGGTGACGAACTTCTGGTTCGCCGGGCTGTCGATGGTCTGGTAGTAGTTCCACGCGGTGTACTGCCCCTCGAGGTTGCCCACGCCGACACCCGGGACCTCCTCCTCGGCGATCGAGACCGAGAGCACCGGCATCGCCGAGGCGGTCAGGCCCTTGCCCTTGTACTCCTTGAAGAAGGCCACGTTGGAGTCGCCGTTGAGGGTGTTGAAGACCGCGTCCGCGCCGGCGGCCTTGACCTTGTCGACGACCGTGCCGAAGTCGGTCGAGCCTAGGGGCTGGTACTCCTCACCGAGGACCTCGATGCCGTTGGCGGCGGCGTACTGTTTGATGATCTTGTTGGCCGTGCGCGGGAAGACGTAGTCGGAGCCGACCAGGAAGATCGACTCGATCTTCTTCTCCTGCTTGAGGAAGTCGAGGGCAGGGATGATCTGCTGGTTCGTGGTCGCGCCGGTGTAGAAGATGTTGTGCGAGGACTCCAGGCCCTCGTACTGCACCGGGTAGAAGAGCAGCGCGTCGTTGCCCTCGAAGACCGGCAGCATCGCCTTGCGCGAGCTGGAGGTCCAGCCGCCGAAGACGGCCGCGACGCAGTCGTCCTGGATCAGCTTGGTCGCCTTCTCGGCGAAGACGGTCGGCTCGGACTGGCCGTCCTCGCTGACGATCTCGAGCTTCTTGCCGAGCACGCCGCCGTCGGCGTTGATCTCCTCGGCCGCCATCGACAGGGACTTGAAGACGGTCGTCTCGCTGATCGCCATCGTCCCGGACAGGGAGTTGAGGAAGCCGATCTTGATGGTGTCGCCGCTGGTGTCGACGCAGCTCTCGCTGGTCGCGGTGTCACCGGTCTTGGCGCCGCCGCAGGCAGTCGCGGTCATGCCCAGAGCGAGCACCGAGCTGGCCGCGAGGAGGCGGCTCGAGAATTTCGTACGCACGGGGGAGGTCCTTCCATCGGACAATTGCTCTCGAATGGAAGGAATCTAGGGATGGGTTGTTTCGCTGGCGTATCGGACTCTGTGAGGATTTGTTTCCAGACGGAAACGCCTTCAGGGCAGCTTCTCGAGCACCGTCCGCAGGTCGCGGGCCACCCTGGCCACGGCCTCGTTCTGCTGCTGGGCTCGGATCTCCCGGGCCGCCGAGGCGCCCACCGGCGAGAGCGCGACCACGGCGCGGCGCTTGTCCTCGGCATGGATCTTGCGCAGCACCAGCCCGCGCTCGACCAGCCGGTCGACGTGCCGGGTCAACGTGCCGGCCGGGAGCGCGGCGCCGTCAGCGAGACGCGTCATCGTCTGGCCCGGATCGTCGAGCAGCACACTGAGGATGCGCCATTGCTCCGCGGTGAGGTCGAACTCGGCGTACGCCTCGGCGAGCGCACGCTCGATCCGGCGCTGTGCCCGGGCGAGCAGCACAGCAAGATCCGTGACTGCCGTCTCGGCAACCTCCATGAGTCCTCCCCACGATCGCTGTCTGCCGTACCCTAACCACCCAACGGCTCAATGGTGAGTCATCAGGGCAACATTCCGTTCGGGAGCAGGCGTCGATGACCCCACCGTCGTTCACCCCGGCGTCCCATGCCCTGCTGGGCCTCGCACCCCGCCCGAAGGGCGCCGTCTCGATCGCGTTCGTCGTCCCGATGCAGGGTCCGACCGGCATCTACGGCCCCGGCTGCCTGGCCTGCGGCGAGCTCGCCGCGGAGGAGCTCAACGCCGGCGGCGGGATCGCCGGGAAGCCGGTCGAGCTGGTCGCGATCGATGCCGGGCGCGCACCCCACGAGGTCGCCGCCGAGGTCGCTCGGCTCGTCGACCTCGGCCGGGTCGACGCGATCGCGGGCTGGCACATCTCCGCCGTACGCCAGGCGATCACCGCCCGCGTCGGCGGCCGAGCGCTCTACGCCTTCGCCGCCATGCACGAGGGCGGCGACGACACTCCTGGGGTCTTCATGATCGGCGAGCGCCCGGTCAACCAGCTGCTCCCCGCCACCACCTGGATGCGCGCCAACCACGGCGTCTCCCGCTGGGCGGTGGTCGGCAACGACTACGTCTTCCCGCGCGTCACCGGGTCCACGGCCCGGGCGGCGCTGCGCGGTTCGCACTCGGAGGTCGTGAGCGAGACGTACGTCCCGCTGGGCACCCGCGACTTCGCCGGTGTGCTGCGTGGTCTCGAAGGTGGCGAGCAGGACGGGGTGATCATGCTCCTGATGGGGCAGGACGCGGTGCACTTCAACCGCCAGTTCGCCGCCGCCGGACTGAGCTCGTCGCTGACCCGGCTGAGCCCCGCGGTCGAGGAGAACACCCTGCTCGCCGGTGGCGCCGGCGCCAATGCCAACGTCTTCGCGGCCGCCGCCTACTTCGACGGCCTCACCACCCCCGAGTCGGCCGGCCTGGCCGAGCGCTACTACCGCCGCTTCGGTGAGTACGCGCCCTCCCTCAACGCCGTGGGCGAGTCCTGCTACGAGTCGCTGATGTTCCTGCGTCAGATCGGCGACGCCTGCGGTTCCCTCGAGGTCGAGCCCGCGCTGCGCCTCACCGACCACCACACCTACTCCAGCCCCCGCGGCCTGATGCGGATGCACGGCAACCTCGTCGACCAGGACGTCTACATCGCCGCCGCCGACGGCCTCCGCTTCGAGATCCAGGAGCAGATCGCGTACGCCTCCTAGCTCTCGCTCCGATCCGTTGACTTCGAGCGCGCTCCAACTCCTAGCGTGCGCGACATGACGTACGACAACCCGACCCAGGACCCCGCCGCCCGCGCCGCTCGCCACGAGCACGGCCGCCAGATCCTCGACGCCGTTGACGGCGAGGCCGGCGCCCGAGTGATCGACTCCCTCGCCGACATCGCCCCAGAGCTCGGCCACCAGGTGGTCGCCTGGGGCTTCGGCGAGATCTACGCCCGCCCCGGCCTCGAGCCGCGGGACCGACAGCTCGTCACCCTCGGCATGCTCACCGCCCTGGGCGGCTGCGAGCCCCAGCTCGAGGTCCACATCAACGCCGCCCTCAACGTAGGTCTGACCCCCGAGCAGATCATCGAGGCATTCCTCCACTCCGCCGTCTACTGCGGCTTCCCCCGCGCCCTGAACGCCACCTTCACCGCCAAGAAGGTCTTCGCCGAACGCGACCTCCTCCCCCTCGCCTGACCGCGACACGGGTCAGGCGACGAGGGTGTGGTCGACAAGTACGTCGCGCAGCACGAGCTCAGCCCGGGACAGTGGCGGCGGATCCGGTTTCCAGGTGTCTGGAGGCGGGCTGATGTAGGTGTGCCCAGTAGGTGTGATGGTGATGATGCTGCCGTCGGGTCCGGGTCTGGTCTGCCAGCCGAGGGCTTCCTTCGCTTGATTGCCCCTTTCGCAGAGACCCTGCAGGTTCTCCGCTCTGGTTTCGCCGCCGTCTGCGTGGCGCTCGACGTGGTCGATGTTCCGGATCGGGGCGTCGCAGCCGACGGTGCGGCAGATCCCGCCGTCGCGGGTCGTGATGAACTCCGCCAGCCCGTCAGGTGCTTTCCGGGAGCGGGACTCCATCGCGACCAACTGGCCGGCGGGGTCGGTGAACAGTCTCCGCACAAACACCTCGGCGTCCGAGAGTGCTTCACGGGCCCAGCCTGCGAGGACGGGTCCATAGCCCTCCACCATGGCGGGCTGGTCGCTCTCGTTGGTGAGGGTGTCGGCGGTCATCACGATCTTGACCTCGATCCGAGGCTTCATCCCTTCGGTGCCGGCGCGTCCGGTGACCCTGTCGACCAATGTGTCGGCCATGACCTGACCGCGAGTTCGCTCATCACCAGCCGCCTGCGCAGCCTTCGCAGCTTGGTCCAACGCCGCATAAACAGCGACACCGTCCTTGACTGGGAGCAGTGCGCCGAGCCAGGTCATGGTGTCCGGTGCGGGTCGGACGCTGACCCGGCGGTCCCTCTCCGCGTTCGCTGCTCGGTTGACGACGGATTCTTGGTCGAGGGTGATGGCGAGCTTCTTGGCGGCGTTCTCGAGCTGCCGTAGGCCCATGGCCACGACCTTCGGAGCCTGCCCGTCGTCACCGAGTGCGCAGAGCTGGTAGTCGATGACTCGACGGTCCTCGACCGACAGGCAGGCGGTCTCGCGGGCGAGGATGGTGGCCTGCCACTGCGAGAACAACCCGATCTTCATCAATGCGTACGTGTGTGGCATCTCCGCCACCAACACCTTCGCCAGCCCCAACGCGCTTGCACCTTTGGCGGGTGAGACCCGCCGCGCCAACGCCACCTGGGACGCGACGCCCTCGCCGAGCTTGCGGGCAGGGACCCCTGCTTCGGCCTGGCGTGCGCGGACAGCGTCCTCGAGGCGTACCGCCGCTTCTGCCTGCACCGCTTCAGCGATGCACTTGACCTCTTCGAGCCGAGTGATCCAGTCGACCAGCTCACTCTCGGACGCACCCAGGGGCGGCCCGGTCAGGAGTTGGTCGATGGTCTCGTTCATACAGCCAATTATATGCGAAACGGCACGTCGCCGCTACCTGTTTGTGCTGGTCAAACCCGAATTACGCGGTCCACGAACAGGTAACGTGATCTCCGCGCCACACCCTCGCCGCCGCCCCGATACTGGCGAAATTCTTTCTCGATCAGGTGCCGGGTCAAGGACCGCGGAGCGGCCGGCGAAGCCGGCGGGCCGAAGGCCCGTCCTTGAGGCGGTGGCTGATCGAGAAACAATCAATACAAGGGTCGGCGGCGAACCCAGAAACGAAGAAACGGTCACATTGGCAAGGTTTCCCGAACCAACCGTGTTGGTCTCGACACGCCTCCGCCTAGCGGCTCCGGCGGCTCGACCAGCGGGGCGGCTCCGGCGGCTCGACCAGCGGGGTGGCTGCGGCGGCTCGACCAGCGGGGCGGCTCCGGCGGCTCGACCAGCGGATGGGCGAAAGCCTCGGAGCACGACGCGCTCCGAGGCTCTCATGCCATCCGGCGAGCATCAGGCGATGTGGAAGTCGCTCACGTTGATGTCGACGGCCTCGACGTCGATGTCGAAGTAGTCCTCGACGGCCTCGATGACCTGGGTGCGAATGGCGACGGCGTTGGCCTTGACGGGGGTGCCGTACGCGATCACGTAGGACACGGTGATGTTGGCGACGTCGTCGGCGATGTCGACCACGGTGCCCTCGTCGTCGATGGCGTGTACGCCGTCGACCTTGGCCACGATGTGGTGGACCAGGCGCTCGACGAGACCCTCGCTCACCGTCGACTTCCCGCGCTCCTCGCGGGCGGCACGGGCGGCGCGCAGCACACCGGTCAGGGTCGAGTCGGCGGTCGGCTCCGGCTCGATGACCGGCTCCGGCGCGAAGCCGGGCGCGGGGGTCTCGGACACGATCTCCTCGACCGCGGCGGGCTCCTCGACCGACTCGGTCTCCTCGGTGACGGTGTCGACGGCGTCCTCGGTCGGCGCCTCGTCGACGATCACCTCGGTGCCCTCGACCTCGGTCTCCGCAGGCGCCTCCTCGACGATGTCGGTCGGCTCGACGGCCGCCTCGACCTCCTCGACGCCCTCGGCAGGCTCGTCAACAGTCTCGACGGTCTCGTCGGCCTCGGCAGCCGGGACGACGTCCTCGGTCTCCACCGGCGCCTCCTCGACAGCGATCTCGTCGGAAGCAGCCTCGACGGCCGGCGCCTCATCCTCGACGACGTCCACACCCTCCGCGTCGCCCTCGACAGGCTCGATCACGTCAGCAGCCTCGTCGACAACCTCGTCAGCCGGCTCGGCGTCGACCTCCAGCGGCTCGGCCAGGTCGGCCGATTCGAACGTCTCCTCTGCCTCGACAGCAGTCAGCTCGTCCTCCGCCTCAACGACGGTCTCCTCGGTCACCTCGGCCTCCGGCTCGAAGGACTCCACGCCCTCGACCTTGGACGCCTCACCCTCGTCCGCGGCCACCACGGCGGCGTCCTCTACCTCGGTCGGCTCCTCGACAGCGACCTCCTCGGCGAGCGCCTCACCCTCCGGCTCGACGACGGTCTCCTCGGTGCCACCCTCGACGACGTCGGTCACCTCGACGTCGGCCTCGTCTGACTCGATCGTGTCGGCGGGCACGAAGGTGTCCTCGGCGTCGACCTCGACCTCGGTCACCTCACCGGTCTCGGTGGCCTCGACGACGTCCTCGGTCGCACCTTCGACGGCAGCCTCCTCAGCGACGACCTCGTCCGCAGCTTCCGTCACCTCGGCGTCGGTGGCGTCGACGACTGCATCGCTCTCGACCGGCGCTTCCTCGACAGCGGGCTCCTCGGCAACGGTCTCCTCGACCTCCTCGGTGGTCACGGCGGCAGGGGCTTCGGCGTCGAGGCCCTCGAACGGCCCCTCGGTCTCGACCGCCTCGCCCGGAACCTCGTCAACAGGAGCCTCGACGGGCTTGGTCACGGCGACCTCACCTGCGACGTCGCGGTCCACATCGCCGCTGATCTCGACAGTCTCGACGGCGAGCTCGGCGACCTCGGCGGCCGGGGCCTCCTCGGTGTCGGTGACGACGTGCCCCGGGTCGGAGAGCGGGTCGACCGCCGGGACCTCGGAGATGGGCTCGATGACGGGCTCGGTGACGGTGTCAGCGACCGGCTCGGCGACCGGCGAAGCCGGGGGCTCGGTGACGTACACGCCGGCCTCGGTGGTGGCCAGGTTCTCGCCGGAGCCAGGGGCGGAGACGTCGGTCGACTCGCCCTCCCCTGCCTTCGGCTGCTCGTTCTTGTGACGGTTGAAGATGCCGCTGATGAAGTCGGACATGGCTTCGCATTCCTTCGGGTGAGGGGAGGGTCGTGGTCGAGCGCTCACAGCTGGGCGTGATGCTAGGGCCGGCGCGCGGTGAGTGGGGTCACGCGCCGTGGTTCCTATGTCTTGTACACCAACGGTGACCGCGGTGAGGAGCGCCTGTGTCAAACCTTCCGGGGACATTCGCCCAGCGTTCAGCCGCCGTCGGAGACCCGCCGGGAGCACGCGCTGTAGAACGACGGAAGAGCACGTACGTCACGACGATCCGACCGGGCGGTCGCGAAGCGGACCGGGCGTCCGGTCGAGTGGCGGGCGCTCGGGCTCGGTGCGTTCCCGTCACTCCCCCCCCGCACCCTGCGGCACGTACGTCGGCGCAGTGGGTCGGCTCCGCCGACCTCGGTCCCGCGGAGCCGTCCTTCTTCGCCGCCGACGGGTTCCACGCCTCGCCGGCAGGCTATGAACGCTGGGCGCAGGCGATCTGCGACCGCGTCGATCTGTGACGCCGAACGTCGGTCTCAGGGATCACACCGTGCAGGGCGCGGACCGCGCCGCGGTCTAGGATTCTTTACATGCCGTTCCCCCTCGAGCCCCGTGTGCCACTCGTCGTACGGCACGACAGCTAGTCGTGACAGGGGTCTTCACCGGCTTCGCCACGATCAGCGTCCTCATCGCCCTCGGCGCACTGCTCGCCCAGCTCAAGATCCTCGACCAGCAGGGCCAGCGCACCCTCTCGACGCTCGCGTTCTACGTCGCCAGCCCGGCCCTGCTGATCACGGTGATGGACGACAGCGACCTCGGTTTCGTGTTCTCGGGCAATCTGGTCGCCGTCGCCGGCGCCGTGCTGGTCTCGGCCACACTGATCGTCACCGTCGCACGCCTACGTCGCCGCGACCTGGGCACCACGGTGGTCGCGACCCTGTGCGGCAGCTATGCCAACGCCGGAAACCTCGGCCTTCCGATCGCGTCGTACGTCCTGGGCGACCCGATCCTGGTCGCGCCGACGCTCCTGCTGCAGATGCTCGTACTCCAACCGCTGGCGCTGGTGATCCTCGACGCCGACGCGAGCACTACGAGACTCTCGTTCTGGGCGGTCGTACGCCGCCCGCTGACCAATCCGATCACCGTCGCCTCCCTGATCGGGGTGGCGCTCTCCGTGACCGATCTCGACCTGCCGGTCGCGGTCTCCGACCCGCTGGACCTGGTGGCAGGCATGGCGGTCCCGTCGATGCTGATCGCCTATGGGGTCGCGCTCCGGCTCGGCCCGCTCCCGGGGCGCGGGGTGCCGCCGCTCGACCTCGCCGCCGTGGTCGCGACCAAGCAGGTGGTGCAGCCGGTCGCGGCGTACGTCATCGGGCGTTTCCTGCTCGGGCTCGACGCCGAGGCGCTGCTGGCGGTGACGGTCCTCTCCGCCTTGCCGACGGCGCAGAACGTCTTCGTCGTCGCGCAGCGCTACGACCGGGCCGTGCTGCTGGCGCGTGACGTGATCTTCGTCAGCACACTGGCCACGGTGCCGGCGATCATGCTGGTCGTCCTGCTGCTCACCTGAGACCAGACCAAAGTCACTTGCGACCGCACCCCTTCCGGCGTACCCTCGCGATATATCGGGACACTTCGCCGACAGTCGATCGGCTGCAGCAAGGGAGACGACATGAGCAACCTCGACAACCTGCGGGTGAGCGAGGCCGAGCGGGAGGAGGCGTCGGCGAGGCTCGCCGAGCACTACTCGACCGGCCGGCTCTCCGGTGACGACTACTACGAGCGCCTCGACGCGGTCTGGTCAGCGCGGGTCCGCGCCGACGTGGAGATGCTCTTCACTGACCTACCCAGGAGCATGCCGCAGTCACCACAGGCCGTTCGCCGCCCGCGCCGGAACCGCCGGCGGGCCTTCCCGCTGGTCGCCTGCTTCCTGCTCGTGTCGATCGGCCTGGTCGTGATGGGCGTCCCGTGGTGGATATTCGCGGCGATCGCCGGTGGAGCGCTCCTGTTTCGCAACAAGCACAGCCACGAGAAGCACAACCGGAGCCACCACGGGACGACGCGCGCCTGCCGGCACGCCCACGGTCAGCCGGGCGCGCAGCGGTAGGACGTCGGGTCAGTCGACAGGAGCGAGGATCCAGACCGCGGCGTCGGTCGGCAGGTCGCCCACGACCGGATCACCGCTGTACATCACGATCTCGCCCTCGGGCAGCGGCGTCGGCTCCATCCCGCAGTTGAGGACGACGATCAGGTCGCGGCCCGCACCCTCGGAGCCACCGACCCCGCCGCGCCGGAAGGAGACGACACCCTCCGGCGCATCCAGGATCTCGACATCCTCATCGGCGCCGAGCGCGTACGTCCGCCGGGCGCCGAGCGCCGCCCGGTAGAACTCCAGCGTGGAGTCCTTGATCCCGTTCTGAGCCGCCACGGTCAGGTCCACCCACTCGGCCGGCTGCGGGAGCCATGGCTGCGTCGGCAGCTTCTCCTCAGGCACCTGGCTGAACCCGAAGGGCGGCTCGAACCCGCTCCACGGCAGCGGGACCCGACATCCGTCGCGACCACCCTCGCCGGTCTCCGACCACGGATCCTCCTGATATTCGGGCGGCAGATAGACCTGCGGCAACCCCAGCTCCTCCCCCTGGTAGAGGTACGCAGATCCCGGGAGTGCCAGCATCGCCAGCGTCGCGGCGCGCGCTCGGTGGAGCGCCTGGAGCCCGTCGCCGTAGCGCGAGCGGTGGCGTACGACGTCATGGTTGGACAGGACCCAGGTCGGCGCCGCACGCGACGGGCCGAGGGCCTTCAGCGTCGACTCGATCACCTCGGTGAACGCCTCGGCCGACCACTGTGCCTGCAGCCAGGAGAAGTTGAACGCCTGGTTGAACTCGTCGGCACGCACGTAGCGGCGCAGCTCCGCCGGCCCGGGGGTCCAGGCCTCGGCGACCATCATCCGGTCACCGTCGAAGGAGTCGATCAGCTTGCGCCAGTCGCGGTAGACCTCGTGGACGCCCGGGTTGTCCCACATCGGCGCATCGGCGACACCCCGCTGGTACATCACCGCAGCGTCGGAGGTCGGCGCGAGTCCCTCGGGGACGACCTGGTCGCGTAGATCCTTGAACAGCCCGTGGGCGATGTCGACCCGGAACCCGTCGACGCCCCGCTCCAGCCAGAAGGTGAGGATCTTGGTGAACTCGGCGACGACCTCGGGATTGTGCCAGTTGAGATCGGGCTGGTCGTCGTCGAAGAGGTGGAGATACCACTGCCCGTCCTCCACCCGCGTCCAGGCGGGACCGCCGAAGACCGAGCGCCAGTTGGTCGGCGGCTCCTCGCCGTTCTCACCCCGGCCGTCGCGGAAGATGTAGCGGTCTCGTGCCCGCGACCCCGGCGCTGCCGCGAGCGCCTCCACGAACCACGGGTGAGCCGAGGAGGTGTGGTTGGGCACCAGGTCGACGATCACCTTGAGGCCCAGCTCGTGAGCCCGGGCGAACAACCCGTCGGCGTCGTCGAGAGTGCCGAAGATCGGGTCGACGTCGCAGTAGTCCGCGACGTCGTAGCCGTGGTCGTTCTGCGGCGATGTGTAGAACGGGCAGATCCAGATCGCGTCGACACCCAGTGCGGCGAGGTAGCCCAGGTGATCGGTGATGCCCTGAAGATCACCGAGCCCGTCGCCGTTCGAGTCCGCGAACGAACGCGGGTAGATCTGATATGCGACGGCCTCGCGCCACCATGGCTGGTCCATATGTCCCACTCTCGTCGGTTGGCTGACCACTACCCCGATCTTGTCGATGTGATGCTCGGGGTTGTCAAACGGACGGTCCGCACGACACCGCGCTGCGACGTTCTCGAGGCCGGAAACGCCGAGATGAGGGGGGTGCCCGAAGTCGGTCCGTGGCATGTAGGCTTGTCTGCGTTGAAGGAGGCGTCCCCACGCGCTTCGCGGTTGCTCTCGGTGACCGTTCGTGCAGCACTTGGTCTTCCGCAGAAGCAGAAATCAGGACTCGTGGATTCAACGCCCAAAGGGCGGCACGGAGTCGCCCTGTTTACACAAGGATTAGATTCATGACTCAGGGAACCGTGAAGTGGTTCAACGGCGACAAGGGCTTCGGCTTCATCGCCCAGGACAACGGGGGCGACGACGTCTTCGTGCACTTCTCCGCGATCCAGACCAACGGCTACAAGACGTTGGACGAGAACCAGCGCGTCGAGTTCGACGTCACCCAGGGCCCGAAGGGCCCGCAGGCCGAGAACGTCCGCCCGGTCTGACCAAAGACCTAGCTGACTTTCAGCAAGACAGCCCCGCTCCTGCTTCGGCAGGGCGGGGCTGTCCCCTTGAGAGGGGCGACCCGGTCAGGCCGTGTCGGGAAGCTTCGTGACGTCGACCCAGCCGCGGGCCTCGCTGATCGTCTCCAGGTCACCGAGAGTGAGCGCGATGGTCGTGTTGGCGCTCCCGGCGGCCGGATAGACCATGTCGAAACGCTTCAGGGAGGCGTCGAGCCAGACCTCTGCGGACGGTGGATTGCCGAACGGGCACACGCCCCCGATCGCATGGCCGGTCATCGGCTCCACATCCTCGGCCACGAGCATCCGTGCCTTGGTGCCGAACTGAGCCTTGAACTTCGCGTTCGCGATCTTGGCGTCGCCGGCCGCGACGACGAGGATCGCAGCGGAGCGGTCCTCGGTGTAGAGGCTGATGGTCTTGGCGATCTCCGCGGGCGAGACACCCAGCGCCACCGCAGCGAGCTCGACGGTCGCCTTCGACTCCTGTGACTCGATGATCTCCCCACCGCGTCCGAATCGGTCCAGATGTGCGCGGGCCAGCTCGATCGACATGACCACCAGCCTACGTGCGTACGCCTCCGCCGAAGGAGTCGGTGACGGCGCGGCCGGTGAAGATGCGGTACTCCATCGGCGACGGCGATCCGAACGGCGAGCTCGGCAGGGCGCCGCAGACGATCACCAGGTTGCCGGAGCGGCGGCCCTTCATCGTCGCCGGCTCGACGCCGATGACCATGTCACCGAGGTCTCGGGCGGCCGCGACGAAGTTCCGCACCCGCGGGAAAGGCGCTCGGTCGACGAGGTTGACGACGAAGACCCCGGTGGGCGCGAGCACACGGCCTACGTCCTCGACGAAGGCGGCGTCGGTGAGCTCGTCCGGGGTGCGACCGCCGTCGAAGGCATCCAGGATCACCATGTCGGCGAAGTCGTCGCGGACGCCTCCGATACCGCTCTTACCGTCGACCGGACGCACCTTGATCCCGCTGCGCGGCGGCAGCGGCGCCTCGCTGCGAACACGCTCGATGATCTCGACCGAGGGCTCGAGCACGATCTGGGAGGAGCGTGGACGGGTCGCGTGGACGTAGCGCGGCAGCGTCATCGCGGCGCCGCCGACGTGCAACACCCGCGCTGGCCCTGGCGGAAGACGGTCGATAACATCCCCGATACGTCTCATGTAGTCGAAGACGAGACGAGTAGGGTCGCCCAGATCGACGGCCGACTGCTGCATGTCGTCGAGCTCGAGCACATATACATCACCAGGCATAGCTCAGATACCCTACCCCCGCGTGGAAATAGGGGACCTGTTCCTCTATTGTGACCTGCGCTACAGCGGAACGATAGCCCGTTACGAATGCGTTCGGATACCCCCTAGGGCATACGAGAGCATGTCTCCAGATCCCCCTCCGCCGATCCCCCATACTCAATCCGGCGAGGAACGAGAGGAAGTCAGACAGCGTGACAACCATCGAAGAAGTCACGATCGGGGCGTTCAGCCAACCCCTGGTCGGGATGTCATTCATCATCTCCGTTCTCGGATCATGGGTCGGTCTGACCTGTGCGAGCCGCGCCCGCCGAGTCGACGGCGGCATCGGGTCCTGGCTCTGGCTCTTCGGCGCGGCCGCCTCGATCGGCGGTGGCGCGATCTGGTCGATGCACTTCATCGGCATGCTGGCCTTCGACAGCCATGTGGCGTACGCGCTGGACGTCGGCATCACCCTGATCTCGCTCGCGGTCGCCATCATCGCCGCGATGGTCGGCATGCTGATCGCGACCGCGCTCCGCGGCAACGCGGGCTACATCGTCGGTGGTCTCGTCACCGGGGCCGGCGTGGGTGCGATGCACTACACCGGCATGTACGCCATGGACATGAGCGCCAAGATGGTCTGGAAGCCGACCGTCGTCGTCATCTCCATCGTCATCGCGCTGGCCGCCTCGGCGCTCGCGCTCTTCTTCACCTTCAACGTGAAGTCCCGCCTGATGCGCGTCGGCGCCGCTGTCATCATGGGCATCGGCGTGTGCGTCATGCACTACACCGGGATGCTCGCGCTCGAGATCCACAGCTCGCCCGACGACAAGCTCGGGCACGTCAGCGGCGCCGATCCGGTTTACCTGGCGATGCCGATCTTCGCGATCTCCGCGGGCATGCTGATCGTGATCGGCTTCGGCACCATGTTCGCGGGCATCAACGACGACCTCAACGATCCCTGGACCCCGGACCAGCGGATGGGCTCCGAGTCCGGCCCCCACCCGATGGCGCAGCGCGCAGCGATGGGAGGGCTGCCCGTCACCGGTCAGCCGCAAGCCCTCCCCCAGCAGCAGCTTCAGCAGCCCCGGCAGTCGCTCCAGCGGCTCCCGACCCGCCAGCCGGCGGCCTCCGGCAGCCCCCAGGCGGGTCAGGGCATGGGCGAAGGCATCGGCGAAGGCATCGGCAGCATGTTCGGCCAGCGACCCCAGCGCCCCACCCAGCTGCGGCCGCAGAACGGGCGCTGGACCCCTCGGCCTTACGCCCAGCAGGCGTCCGAGAGCTTCTCCGGGCCGCAGCCGAATCTGTTCAACCGCCAGGGCGAGCCCGGCGGCCAGCCCGCCGGCGAGGCCGACGACGAGTCGCAGCCTCGGCCGCAGCGCCCTCCGGGCTGGTTGCCGCCGCGCAACAACAACCTGTAGACGCACGTGGGGGTAGGGGCGGCGCCCCTACCCCCACGCTGCTGTCGCGATTCACTCCCAGAAGACGCGCTCGACCACACCATGGGCGAGACGAGTCATCCGCAGGTAGTCGTTGACCAGCTCGTCGGTGGCGCCCGCCGGATAGCCGAGGATGGCCGCCACGGCATGCTGCTCGACCGGCCCCGCTGGCAGCGAGTCGGCCGGACGCCCGCGCGCGAGGGTGACGGCGTTGCGCACCCGGCTCACCATCCGCCACGCCTCGATGAGGGTCTCGGCGTCGTCCGCCTCGATCAACGCGGCGTCGCGGGCGGCCTGCAGCGCCTCGACGGTGCGTGGTGTGCGCAGCCCCGGGACTGCGTAGGCGTGCCGTAGCTGCAGCAGCTGAGCGGTCCACTCGATGTCGGCGAGGCCGCCACGGCCGAGCTTGAGGTGGGTGTTGGGATCGGCACCGCGCGGTAGCCGCTCATGGTCGACGCGACCCTTGATGCGGCGCACCTCGATGATGTCGTCCTCGCTCAGCCCGCCCTCGGGATAGCGCAGCGGATCGATCATCTCGGTGAACGCCTCGCGCACCTTCGGGTCACCGACGACCGCGTCCGCGCGCAGCAGAGCCTGCGACTCCCAGATGCCCGACCACTTGGCGTAGTAGGCGGCGTACGCAGGCAGGGTCCGCACCAGCGGGCCCTGCCGCCCCTCGGGGCGCAGGTCGGCGTCGATCTCCAGGGGCGGGTCGGCACCGGGGAGGGCGAGCAGTCGGCGCAGGTCGGCGATGACCTTGAGCGCGAACTGGGTCGCCTCGTCAGGGTCGGCTCCGTCGACCGGCTGGTGCACGAAGAGCACGTCGGCGTCGGAGGCGTAGGAGAGCTCGAACCCGCCGTAACGGCCCATCGCGATGATGGCGATCCGGGTCGGTGGCTCCTCGATCCCGCGCCGGGCGACCTCCTCGGCCACGACCGTGCGCAACGATGCCTCGAGGGTGGCGTCGGTCAGCCTGGACAGGGCGGCGCCGATGGTGTCGATCCCGGCTTCGCCGAGGAGCTCGGCTGCCGAGATCCGGAACAGCTCTCGGCGCCGGATGGCTCGGATGTGGCGTACGGCCTCCTCCGCGGAGGTGGTGGTGCGCCGCCGCGCCGCGCGGGCGACCATCTCGTCGGTCAGCGCCTCCGCGGACAGCGGCGCCAGATCGTGGCCCAGCAGGCGCAGCGCCTCCGGCTCTCGTTCCAGCAGCGCGGTGGTGTAGCGAGAGGTGGACAGGATCGTGGCGAAGTGCTGCGCGACCAGGCCCTCGTCGCGCAGGGAGCGCAGATACCAGGGCGTGGCCCCGAGCGCGTCGGAGATACGGCGGAACCCGAAGAGCCCGGCATCGGGATCGGAACCCTCGGAGAGCCACTGCAGCATCACCGGCAGCAGTGCCCGCTGCAGCGCGGCCCGTCGGGAGACGCCCGTCGTGAGCGCCTCCAGGTGTCGCAGCGCGGCCTTGGGGTCGGCGTAGCCCAGCGCGGTCAGCCGCTCTTCGGCAGCCTTGGTGGACAGATGGACCTGCCCCGACGGGATCCGGGCGACAGCATCGAGGAGCGGGCGGTAGAAGAGCTTCTCGTGGAGGCGGCGCACCTCGATCCGTTGATGGCCCCACTCCTTCTTCAGCCGCACCACCGGATCGCGCAGGTAGCCCAGCGAGCGCGCCAGCCAGCGCAGCGAGGCCTCGTCGTCGGGGACGACGTGGGTGCGCCGCAGCCGGCGGAGCTGGAGCCGATGCTCCATCCGCCGCAGGAAGGCGTACGCCTCGTGCATGGCCTCGCCGTCCTCGCGCCCGACGTAGCCCGCACGGGTCAGCGCCGCGAGAGCGGAGAGCGTGGTCGGCTCGCGGATCCCCGTGTCGGTGCGGCCGTGGACCAGCTGCAGCAGCTGGACGGCGAACTCCACGTCCCGCAGCCCACCGGCGCCGAGCTTGAGCTCGCGGTCGGCCTCCTTGGAGGGGATGTGGGCGATGACGCGGCGCCGCATCGCCTGGGTGTCGGCGACGAAGCCGTCGCGCTCGGCGGCCTTCCACACGAACGGGTTGACCGCGTCGACGTACGCCTGCCCCAGGTCGAGGTCCCCTGCAGCAGGCCGAGCCTTGAGCAACGCCTGGAACTCCCAAGTGCTCGCCCAACGCTCGTAGTAGCCGACATGGCCGGCGATCGTGCGCGAGAGCGCACCTGCCTTGCCCTCGGGGCGCAACGCGGCGTCGACTGGCCAGATGGTGCCTTCGCCGGTGTGGGCCGAGCAGACATGGATCAGGTTGCTGGCGAGCTGGGTGGCGACCCGCAGCGAGACGTCGTCGCCGACTCCGTCGGCCGCCTCGTGGACGAAGATCACGTCGACGTCGGAGACGTAGTTGAGCTCGTGGCCACCGCACTTGCCCATCGCGATGACGGCCAACCGAACGGACCGCGCCTCCTCCCCCACCCGCGTGCGGGCGACCGCCAGGGCGGCATCGAGGGTGGCGCAGGCGAGATCCGAGAGCTCGGCGGCAACGTCGTCGACCGGGAGGTGATGGGCCAGGTCGCGGGCGGCGAGCCGGAGCAGCCACCGGCGGTATTCGACGCGCAACGCGTCGACCGCGTCGGCGTCCGGGATCGTGGCCACCGGGCACTCGTCGTCCGCCTTCGCACCGACCGCCTCGAGCAGCGATGCCCGGAAGACGTACGCCGCAGGCCTGGTCGTGCCAAGGGTCGGGTCCGCGAGCTCGCGCCAGTGACCTGGCTGGCGAGCCAGGTGGTCGGTCAGCGCGGGCGAGGCGCCGAGCACCGACACCAGCCGCATCGCGGTCCCCTCGTCGGCGGCGAGCTCCTCGACGAAGCCGTCCCCCTGGGTCTCGGCGAGCATGACCAGGCCGGCCAGCGCGGCGTCGGGGTCGGCGGCGTGGCCCAGGATCGCCAACAGCTCCTGGATGCCGGGGCCGAGACCTGCCAGATCCGCCAAGGCGGTGTCCGGATCGTTGAAGCCGAGTCGGAGCAGCTCGCCCTTGCCTGGCAACGTCATGGACCCGATTCTGTCACCCAGGGTTTCATGCCGCTGGCGGGGTGCTGCGCTACTTCACGCGCTCCAGGGCCGGGGGGCCGGGATGACGCCGCCACGGGTGCCACCGGGGGCGACCGCGGCGGCACGCTCGCGGACCAGGCGGGCGAAGCCGAAGGCCAGCGGCTGCCAGGTCTTGATCAGCTCGTTCTCGGCGAAGGTGGCCGTCGCGACCACGTCGTCGACGCTGCGGCCGATCTGCTCGAGCTCGTCGACGGACTCGTCGGCCCACACGGCGACCGCCGCGGCGTCGACCTCGGGGTGGAACTGCACGCCCCACACGGTCGGCGCGAGCCGGGCCGCCTGGACCTGCCCGTCGATCGAGCTGGCCAGCTTGACGGCGCCTTCCGGAAGCTCCCCGACGATGTCGCGGTGCCAGTGCATGGCGCGGTCGTCGCCGGCCAGCAGGCGCATCAGCGGGTCGAAGAGCACCTCAGGCTCCCAGGTGACCTGGCGAACGCCCACGGTCAGCCCGAACGGGCTGCGCTCCACCGTCCCGCCGAGAGCCGTCGCGGCCAGCTGGTGACCCAGGCAGATCCCGAGGGTCGGGATCCCGGCCTCGGCTGCCTGGGCGATCCGCTCGCGCGTGACCTGCAGCCAGGGGTGTTCGTCGTCGGAGTCGGCGTCCATCGAGCCACCCATGACGAGCAGCCCCGAGTAGGAGGCGTCGAGCGATGAGAGCTTCGGGATCGGCTCGGCGTAGGCCCGGCAGACGTCGACGCACATGCCCGCCTCTGCCAGCCAATGGCCGAACAACGCCGGCGGAACTGTCTCCTCGTGCTGGATGACAAGCACTCGGGGAAGACTCAACGACATCACTCCCACTCTCCCGTTCGATCCAGTGTGGCAGCACCGGATCGGAAGTGTGGAATCGCCCCGTAAAGAGGTTGACAGCGCAACCTATTTAGATGACGGGCAGCATCCTGGAGCGCTCGTAGGGGGTCACCTGCTCACGGTAGGCGGCCCACTCCGCGCGCTTGTTGCGCAGGAAGAAGTCGAAGACGTGCTCGCCCAGCGTCTCGGCGAGCAGCTCGGAGTCCTCGGCCACCCCGATCGCCTCGTCGAGGTTCTCCGGCAGCGGGTCGATGCCGAGGCTCTTCCGCTCGCGCTCGGTCAGCGCCCACACGTCGTCCTCGGCCTCGCGAGGAAGCTCGTAGCCCTCCTCGATGCCCTTCATGCCCGCCGCCAGGATCACCGCGAAGGCCAGGTAGGGGTTGCAGGCAGCGTCCAGGGTGCGGACCTCGATCCGGGTCGACTGGCCCTTGAGCGGCTTGTACATCGGCACCCGGACCAGCGCGGAACGGTTGTTGTGGCCCCACGCGACGTGAGCCGGGGCCTCTCCCCCGCCGATCAGGCGCTTGTAGGAGTTGACCCACTGGTTGGTGACCGCGGTGATCTCCGGGGCGTGACGCAGCACGCCGCCGATGAAGCTGCGGCCGGTCTTGGAGAGCTGGTATTCGGCGCCCGGCTCGTAGAAGGCATTGGCATCGCCCTCGAACAGGCTCACGTGGGTGTGCATGCCCGAACCCGGGTGCTCGGTGAACGGCTTGGGCATGAAGCTGGCCCAGATGCCCTGGCTCAGCGCGACCTCGCGGACGACCGTACGGAAGGTCATGATGTTGTCGGCGGTGCTGAGCGCGTCGGCGTAGCGCAGGTCGATCTCGTTCTGGCCCGGGCCGCCCTCGTGGTGGCTGTATTCCACCGAGATGCCCATCGCCTCCAGCATGGTGATCGCCTCGCGCCGGAAGTCGGCGCCCATCGACTGGGCGGTGTGGTCGAAGTATCCGCTGGAGTCGACCGGGACCGGCTCGACACCGCCGACCGGCTTGTCCTTGAAGAGGTAGAACTCGATCTCGGGGTGCGTGTAGAAGGTGAAACCCTTCTCCGCTGCGTTGGACAGGGTGCGCTTGAGCACATAGCGCGGGTCGGCGTAGGACGGCGAGCCGTCGGGCATCACGATGTCGCAGAACATCCGTCCGGTGGACGGGCCGTCCGTACGCCACGGCAGGATCTGGAACGTGCTCGGATCCGGCAGCGCCAGCATGTCGGCCTCGGTGACCCGGGCGAACCCCTCGATCGCGCTGCCGTCGAAGCCGATGCCCTCGGCGAAGGCGCTCTCGAGCTCGGCCGGCGCCACCGCGACCGACTTCAGATAGCCGAGCACGTCGGTGAACCACAGCCGCACGAAACGTACGTCCCGCTCTTCGAGTGCCCGGAGCACGAAGTCCTGTTGCTTGCCCATGCGTGAACACTAACGGTCGGACGTTACAGGCGGGATCTCCGCGCCACGGTCAGCGGCCGGGACCTCTGAAGATCGAGATCACCAGCGCCACCCCGAACCCCGCCAGGGCCGCTCCGAGGACCGACCAGGCGGTGCTCGTGCCGCCTCCGCCGAGATAGCCCATGCCGGTCAGCGCCAGTGCTCCTCCGGCCAGGAGGAGCACGGCGGCCACCAGGAGCCCAAGAGCCTTACCCACAGTCATGACACCGAAATCTAGGTGATGACCAAGGCGAGGGTCACCAGCGAGGTCATCCAGGAGACGAAGCTGCCGACCAGGAAGTACTCGGTCACGTCGTTGATGCTCGGCCCCTCGTGCTCACCGCGGAACGACTGCAGCTCCGGCCAGCGGATCAGGCCCTTGGCCGCGACCACCAGGCCGGCGGCGGCGAGGTTGCCGGTGAGGCCTAGCCCGAAGATCGTCAGTCGCTCGAGCGGGCCCAGGAGCCGGCCGCCCTTGAGATTGTTGCCGTCGACGCCGTCGAGCGGGTTGGCCACCTTGGCGACGTCGAGGACGAGCTGCACCACGACGTTGCCGGTCGAGACCTGGACCAGCAGGCCGCCGAAGACGAGCAGCACCGCCTCGGGGCGCGCCGCCTCGACCCAGACCCAGGGCGCCTGCTCCGCCCACGCGGCGACCGGTCCGCCGACCTCACCGGCCACCGGGGCCAGCAGGATCCCGACGAAGATCGCTCCGCCGAGCAGGGCCAGCGGGATCCCGGGATGGGGGTTCTTGTCCGCGCCCTGAGGCGGGTGGGCCAGGAAGCCCCACAGCACGGCGATCCCGGCGATCACGATCACCGCCGCCAGGTCACCTCCGAAGAGAGCCGAGAGCAGGCCGAAAGCGATCACCGCGGCTGCCCCGATCGCCTCGGGGACCCAGCGGATCCGCTTGAACGGATCGATGATCGAGTGGGCGAAGTCGACCGTGCCGACCCCGATCAGCAGCAGGGCTATCCAACTCATCTGACCCCTCCCAACAGCTCGTCGGCGCGCACGATCACGGCGATGCCGTCGCGGCGGACGCGCTGGGAGACCGCGGAGGGGGTGATGTCGAGCTCGGCGGCGATGGCCTTCTGAGGCATGGCGGAGAGCATGCCAGAAAGCACCGACACCGAGGATCGATCCAGGCGAGAAAAGAGCTCGTCGCGCGAGACCAGAGCGGCGTTGACCGCGGCCGGGTCCGGCCCGCCCGCGTCCTCCGCCGGCTGATACCAGGTCCGTACGCTGCGGGATGCCGCCTTGTTCTCGGCGTTCTCCGCCGCCTCGATCGCCGCCCGCGCCGACCACCACCCCGGCCCGTCCTCGACCCGGGGGTCGTCGCTGAGCACCCGGGTGGCGCCCCAGCTGATGCCGTGGCGTACGCCGACCACGGGCTCGAGCGCGATCCGCAGCCGGAACGTGGCCTGGATCGCGGCGCCGACGGTCCCGAAGGCTCCCTGGTACTCGTCGCCGACCGTGATCCGCAGCGGCGTGATCGGCTGCCACCTCTCGTTGATCTCCTCGACGGCCTCGGCGAACACCGCGTGGACCTTCGCGCGGTCAGCCTTGGTGCGCGAGCCCACGAGGTCGCCGATCACGGTCGCCACAGAAGCCATGCGTAGATCATACCTTCATTCTGGTGATATGAAGGTATTTGCTTTATTTGATTTGAGTGAAGCTATCTTCTTCACCGTGAGGCCGTGGGCATCACGGCCGCCCCCGGTCCCGTGAGCTCGCCTGGCCAGACCGGGCGGCCGGACAGCGCGAGCACGAGCGCGATCGCGCTGCCGCGGACCTCAGGACCGGTCCCGATCGCCGTGTCGGCGTCGGTGGCCACGAGACGTACGCGCTCGGCTAGCTCCTTGCCGCCGCCCCACTTCTGCGAGGTCTTGGCCAGGTAGTGCAGCGCCGTGGCGACGTGCTCGACCGGGTAGTCGCGCTGGAGGCCCAGGGGCCGCCGGATGTCCTCGCCGTGGGCGAACTCCTCGACCAGGCGGGTGGCGAGCGGGGCCGGCGGGGTCGCCGTCCGACCGGCGACCCGGCGGAACGCCGCCAAGGTCTCGGCCGGATCGTCGGCGCGCTCCCGATCGACGCCGGTCTGGTTGTCGCGGTCGAAGTCGCCGCGAGCGGCGATCATGCGGCGTACGAACCCGAGCCGTGTCGTCGTCGCGACGTCGAACATGTGGGCGAGCACGTCGTGCACGCTCCAGCCGACACACAGCGATGGTGTCCCCCACTGCGCGGGCGCGATCACCCCGAGATCGTTGATCAACGCCTGGCGTTCGGCATGCACGACGGCCCAGACCGCGCTCTTCGACGACATACTGCGGACGCTATCGCTACTCCGCGTTCCGCGCTCCCGCATTCATCGCCGGCCTCCGCCCCTCGCTACTTCACCGGCTGCTGCAGCTCGGTGACCCAGGCATCAGCGTCATCCGGCATCTCGAGGTAGATCTCTCGGCACGGGCCGGCGAACTCCAGACCGGAGTCGGTGACGTGGCGGGCCAGCTCCTGCCAAGCCTCACCGATCCGCGTCATCGGACCGCGGTAGATGGCGGTGACCGCGCGGTCGCAGGCCGGCAGGGTGCCGACCTCCAGCCCATCGACGCGCTTTCCGCCGAGGTCGGCTCCGGCGCCGAAGCTCATCCCGTCTCCGACGGCGTCGTACCAGCCGATCGCCGGACCGGACGGTTCGATACCGGCGGCCGCGAACGCACCGTAGACGCGCCCGAAGAGCGGGCCGACCCGCTGCCCGACCTCTGCGGTCTCGTCGACGCGGTCGGTGAGCTGGGTGAGGGTGAGGGCCGCGAGCGGCTTCTCGGTGTAGGTGAGAGTGGACATGGCGTCTCCTTCCAACAGTCGAAGACGTCGCTCCACCTCGCCGAGGCGCCGGCCGTCGGCCTCGATCTGCGATCGCAGCTCGTCGCGGCGCCGTTGCAGCAGCGCGGCGAGCTCGGCCGGCGTACGGCCCTCATCGAGCAGATCGCCGACCTCCTCGAGCGAGAAGCCCAGCGACCTGAACGCCACCAGCGCGTCGGCCCGGGCAAGCAGTGCGGGCTCGTAGAACCGGTAGCCGCTGTGCGGGTCGACGCGGGACGGCGAGAGCAGACCGAGGGAGTCGTAGTGCCTCAGCATGCGCACCGACACCCCGGCGAAGCGGGCGAAGTCTCCGATACTCAACATGACACGTTCAGCCCATCGCCTGACACTGTGTGAGAGTCAACTACTCCACAGGAACCCTGGCCTCGATCTCGGCGAGCCAGGCTGCCGGGGAGGCGTCCGAGGGCATCCGCCAGTCGCCGCGAGGCGACATGGTGCCGCCGTTGGAGACCTTGGGACCGTTGGGGAGGGCCGAGCGCTTGAACTGGTTGGCGAAGAAGCGCCTCACGAAGACCTCGAGCCAGGCGCGGATCTCCTTCATCTCGTACGCGGTCCGCTTTGCCTCCGGGAACCCCGGGGGCCACTCGCCGGCGTCGACGTCGTGCCAGGCGTTCCACGCTAGGAAGGCGATCTTCGAGGGGGTGAAGCCGTTGCGCACGGTGTGGAAGAGGGTGAAGTCCTGCAGGGCGTACGGCCCGATCTTCTGCTCCGTCGACTGCAGCTCCTCCCCCGGCACGAGCTCGGGCGAGATCTCCTGGTCGAGGATCTCCTGGAGGACCTCGTCGGCGGCGCCGTCGAACTGCTCGGTCGTGATCACCCAGCGGATCAGGTGCTGGATGAGCGTCTTCGGTACGCCGGCGTTGACGTTGTAGTGCGACATCTGGTCACCGACGCCGTAGGTCGCCCAGCCGAGCGCGAGCTCGGAGAGGTCGCCGGTGCCGAGGACGATGCCGCCGCGCTGGTTGGCGATGCGGAAGAGGAAGTCCGTACGCAGCCCCGCCTGGACGTTCTCGAACGTCACGTCGTAGACCGGCTCGCCGTCGCCGGCAGGATGGCCGATCTCCTTGAGCATCTGGGTCGCCGTCGGCCGGATGTCGAGCGTCTCGTAGGTCGTGCCGAGCGCCTCCATCAGCTTGATCGCGTTGGACTTGGTGTCGTCCGAGGTCGCGAACCCGGGCATGGTGAACGCCAGGATGTCGCTCGTCGGGCGGCCGAGCCGCTCCATCGCCTTGGCCGCGACGATCAGCGCATGGGTCGAGTCGAGGCCGCCGGAGACGCCGATGACGATCTTCGTGTCCGGGCCGATCGACTGGAGTCGCTTCTCCAGCCCGGAGACCTGGATGTTGTAGGCCTCGAAGCAGTCCAGCGCGAGTTTCTCGGGGTCGTCGGGGACGAACGGGAACCGGTCGACCTTGCGCCGCAGCCCGCCACCGACCAGCGGCGGACTGAGCTCGAACTCGATCTCGGAGTGGTAGGCCCCGTCAGCCCGGCGGTTGTCGTCGAAGGTGCTCTGCCGGATCCGCTCAGCGCGGATCCGCTCCAGGTCGACGTCGACCACGGTCCTTCTGGGGCCGTCGGGGAACCGCTCGGTCTCACCCAGCAGGTCGCCGAGCTCGTACGCCATCGTCTGCCCGTCCCACGACAGGTCGGTCGTCGACTCCCCCGGCCCGGCGGCGGTGTAGATGTACGCCGCCGCGCACCGCGCGCTCGCCGACTGCACCAGCAGGCGGCGCGCATCGGAGCGTCCGACGGTGACCGGGCTGGCGGAGAGGTTGAGCAGGACGGTCGCCCCGGCCAGCGCTGCCTTGGCGCTCGGCGGCACCGGGACCCACATGTCTTCGCAGATCTCGACGTGGAAGACGAGATCCTTGACGTCGGTGCACCGGAAGAGCAGGTCGTTGCTGAGCGGCACCTCCTCGCCGCCGAGCATGATGGTGCCGTCGACATCGTGGCCGGTGCCGTACCAGCGCTTCTCGTAGAACTCCCGGTAGTTCGGAAGGTAGGACTTGGGCACGACGCCCAGCACCTCGCCGCCGTGGATCACGACCGCGGTGTTGAGCACCCGGTCGCCATGGCGCAGCGGGGCGCCGACGACGATCACCGTCAGCAGCTCCTCGGAGGCCACCACGATCGCGCTGATCGCGGCGCGTACGGCATCGAGGAGGGTCCGCTGCAGAACGAGGTCGTCGATCGAGTAGCCCGAGAGGCACAGCTCCGGGAAGACCGCCACCGCGACGCCCTCGTCGGAGCACTCGCGAGCCTGCGCGATCACCTCGCGCGCGTTGGCGGCCGGGTCGGCGACGGAGATCGGGATGGTGCACGCAGCAATCCGTGCAAACCCGTGGGAGTAGGCGGAGTAGAAGTCCACACCCCGAGTCTAGGGTCTGGCCACCCAGTCACCCGATGCCCCGCCGCCGACCGCGTACGACCTCAGGACAGGTCGCGGATACGGACGTTGCGGTAGGACACCACGTCCGGGGTGCTGCCGTGCGCCTGGATCCCGACGTGACCGATCAGTCCTCGGCTGCTGGAGTCAGGGTCGTTCGGACGACCGGGGAACGGCAGCCCGGGCAGGTTCTCGAACTCGTTGATCACGACGCCGTTGCGGATCACGGTGTAGTGCTGCCCGACGACGCGGATCTCGAGGTCGTTCCAGGTGCCCTTCGGGGTCGGTCGCGCCTGGGCCAGGTCGAGATCCGCGAAGCCGTAGATCGAGCCGGTCTTGCGGGGGTCGTTGCTGCCACCCTCGGGCGAGTCGTTGACCTGGATCTCGTGGCCGCAGTTGACCGCGATCCAGGAGAGGTTGCCGGTCTCGCCGCCGTTGAACGTGGTCGGGCATCCCTCGACCGGGCCCCACAGCTCGGGGAAGCGCACCTGGACGCCGCTGTTGCCGCGGGCCGAACCCGGGGCGTCGTCGCGGAACTGCAGTCGCAGCGAGAAGTCGCCGAACTCCTTCTCCGGATACCAGAGGGTTCCGAACCCGCCACCTGCTCCGGCGCGGCTGCGGATGGTGCCGTCCGAGATCAGGTCGAACCCGCCGTCGCCGGCGTAGGCCCAGTCGTCGAAGGAGCCGGCCGAGCCGTCGAAGAGCACGTCGTACCCCTCGACCTTCCCGACCTGCGAGCGGGCCGCAGCCGACTGCAGCTTGCTGGCCTCGGCCTGCGTCACCTCACCGGTGGCGACCAGCTCGGCGGTCACGCTGCGTACGTGCGTCACGAAGGCCCCGTGAGTCGGCCACGTCCGCTCGTCGTCGATGACGTCGTTGACGGTGCAGCCGGAGCTCAGGGCGCTGTTCGCGACGCCGCTGTCGAGATCGAGGAAGACCACGCTCGAACGGGCATCGGGTGCCGGACAGGTCATGGTCGCCGACGCTGTCCCAGCAGGACTCGCAGCGGCTGCTCCGACCGGACCGCCCAGGCACAGGGCGGCGGCCCCGAGGACGGCCGACCCGAGGGCGAGGCGGGTCCGCGTGCGGCGTGAGGGGAAAGTGTGAGACATCGAGACTCCGAACGTCGGGACGCCGAATGAATTGTGATGCGCGTCACGCCGGATGCTAGTGCCGCCTGCCAGCGACTTTCAACCGTTTCTGAACGACTTTCGCGGACAGTTTTCGAAAGTGGGTCCGCTCATCCGCCGAGGTGCTCCGAACGCAGACGGGACATGACGATGGCGTCGACGTAGCCGCCGTCGTATCGAAGCGCCTCTCGCTGGACGCCCTCGACGCTGAACCCGGCCTTCTCGTACGTACGCTGCGCCCGCGGGTTGAACGCGTAGACGCACAGCTCGATCCGGTTCAGCGCCGTGGTGCGGAAACAGTAGTCGACGATCAGGCGGGTGGCCTCGGTGCCGAGGCCACGGTTGCGGCCCTCGGGGCCGATGAGGATGCGGAAGTTCGCCGAGCGGTTGCTGGTGTCGACCTCGTTGATGGCCGCCTCGCCGACGAGCATGCTGGTCTTCTGGTCGACGATCGCGAGGTCGAGTCGATCCGGCTGGTCGTCGCGGGTGGCGTACCACTCTCGCAGCTGCTCGTCCGGAACCGCGCTCGCCGCGTCGGTCGCCGCGGCCTCGGTGTCGCCGTGGACCGACCCGGTCAGTCTCAGCACCTCAGGGTCAGCGAGGATCCGCGCCATCGTGTCGACATCGCCATCGAGGAACGGCCGCAGGACGACCGCGCTTCCGACGAGCGTCGGCTTCTCGGCGAACCAGCCGGCATCTGTCTCCATCACGGCGCTGATCATCCACTGCGATCGCTCCAGGGCGCACCTGGGATTTCGCCGGAGCGGCCCTCGAGCGGCCATAACCAGGAGCGCCGATACTGTCGTCCCGGCTAGCGTGGCCCCGTGCTGATCCGACGTGAGCGTCCCGAGGACGTAGCCGATATCCGTGCGGTCACCGCCGCGGCCTTTGCCGACGTGGAGCACTCGGCTCCACCGGTCGAGGCCGATGGAGTGCCAGGAGAGGCGACGCTGGTGGGGTGGCTGCGCGACGACGCCGGCTGGATCCCGGAGCTGTCGCTGGTCGCCGAGGTGGACGGGAAGGTAGTCGGCCATGTGGTGTGCACCAGCGGTGACCTCGCCGGCCGGCCTGCGCTCGGCCTCGGACCGGTGAGCGTGTCCCCTGATCGTCAGCGGGACGGAGTCGGCTCGGCCCTGATGCACGCGGTCCTGGGTGGAGCCGACGCGTTGGGCGAGCCGGTCGTGGTGCTGCTGGGATCACCGGACTACTACGGGCGGTTCGGCTTCGTGCCGGCGTCGAGCCTCGGCATCGACGCGCCCGACCCCGCGTGGGGCGACTACTTCCAGGCGCGGCCGCTGGCGGCGTACGACTCGTCCGTCCGAGGGAAGTTCACCTACGCGGCACCCTTCGACCGACTGTGAGGCTGCGCGGGCGGCGAACGTGATCACCGCCACAGCGCGCACAGGACATCTGGACCTACGCTGGGAGTAGTCCGTGGACTCCATCAGGGAGCTGCGAGATGACACCAGAAAGGCTCGATGATGAGCACGAACCCCTCTGCTGAGGAGACCGCGCCCTACGGCACCGGCCCTGGCGGCAACGCGCCGGCCAAGCCCGTACGCAAGGTGCGCACGCATCATCTTCGCGAGATGAAGCATCGTGGCGACAAGATCACGATGCTCACCTCCTACGACATGTACTCCGCCCAGATCTTCGACGAGGCCGGCGTCGACCTGCTGCTCGTCGGCGACTCGGCCTCCAACAACGTCCTCGGCAACGAGACGTCGCTTCCGGTGACCGTGGACGAGCTGCTGCCGCTGACCCGCGCGGTCTCGCGCAGCGTGAAGCGGGCGATGGTCGTCGGCGACCTGCCGTTCGGTTCCTACCAGGCCTCGCCGGAGCAGGGCTACCTGACTGCCGTGCGGTTCATGAAGGAGGCCGGCGCCCACTGCGTGAAGCTCGAGGGCGGCGCCGAGATGGCTCCGGTGATCAAGAAGCTGGTCGAGGGCGGCATCCCGGTCATCGCCCACATCGGCTTCACCCCGCAGTCCGAGCACGTCCTCGGCGGCTACCGCGTCCAAGGTCGCGGCGACACCTCCGACCGGATCATCGATGACGCCAAGGCCGTCCAGGAGGCCGGCGCGTTCGCGGTCGTCATGGAGATGGTCCCCGGCGACGTCGCCGCGCAGATCACCAAGGAGCTCGAGATCCCCACGATCGGGATCGGCGCCGGCCCCGACTGCGACGGCCAGGTGCTGGTCTGGCAGGACGCCTTCGGCATGCGCGACGGCAAGATGGCCCGCTTCGTGAAGCAGTACGCCGACGTGAAGTCGGTCCTGTCCGAGGGCGCCGAGGCCTACATCTCCGACGTCAAGGGCTCGACCTTCCCCGGTCCCGAGCACACCTTCTGAGGGTCCGCTCCGATGTAGCGGTCAATCTGGGCCGTTCGCCGGCTCGGGGTCGGCCCAGATTGTCCGCGGAACTCCTAGAAGCGGCGCGTCCTGGCGGCGGCCAGGCCGACCAGGCGGGCGACGACCATCGCGACGTAGAAGACCCCGGCGATCTGCTCGATCATCACGACCGAGCGGGCGTGCGGAAGCACGGGCACGATGTCGGAGAGGCCGACTGAGGTCAGCGTGGTGAAGGAGAGATAGAGCAGGTCGAACCACTGCCGGTGGTCGCCGAAGGAGCCGGGCCAGATCACCTGGACAGCGGCGTACAGATAGGCGAAGGCCCAGGCCACCACGGTGAACGCCGCCCCGGTCGCGAAGAGCTCGTCTCGGGTCACCACGTCGTCGTGGAAGAGGTAGCGGATCATCGCGTAGGAGACGAACAGATAGAACGGGACGTGGAAGAAGGCCGAGGCCAACACGACCCAGCCCTCGTTGGGAGCGACCGACTCCCACACCGCGAAGATCGTCGCCGGGCCGCCGAAGATGCAGGCGGCCCAGGAGAAGGCCGGGGTGAGGCGTACGGCCGCGACCGCTGCCAGCAGGAGCAGCAACTGCAGCACGCCCAGCCCCGCGCGGCCCGCGGTGGAGCCGTCGAGGAAGGGGTAGGCCAGGATCGCCACGACTTGTCCGAGCAGCAGTACCGCGGACGGATGGTCGCGCATCGCTCTGATCACCTTCGTCACAAGCGCACACCCTAAAGCCCATCTGGCCAGTACCGTCGGCACCATGCGCGCTGACATGGTCCTCGCCTCCGTGATCGCTCTCGGGCTTTCGACCGCGGCCTGCGCCGGTGACTCCGACCCGGCCTCCACTCCCCCGCCGCTGAACCCGTCGGGCTCGGCGAGCGCATCCCCGAGCGCGAGCACGTCGGCGCCGCCCGCGTTGCTGCCGGTCTCCGACCGGGTCCCTGAGCTCGACGTCGAGGTCGTCAACGACGAGCTCGACCATCCCTGGGACGTCGCCGACATCGGAGCGGGACGGTTCCTGGTCACCGAGCGGGAGCGGGCGGTCCTCTCGCTGGTCAAGGACGGGGAGCGGCGCGAGATCCCGTTCGGGGACAGCGACATCTGGGTCTCCGGCGAGACCGGCCTGATGGGGCTCGAGATCGACCCCGGCTTCGAGGAGACCCGCCGTATCTACACCTGCCAGGGGTGGAACGGTGGTGAGGACGTACGTGTCATCTCCTGGACCCTCGACGCCGGACTGACCCGCGCCAGCCAGGAGCGGGCGCTCATCGACGGCTTCCCCACCTCATCAGGGCGGCATGGTGGCTGCCGGCTGCTGATCAGCGCCGACGGGGCGCTGTGGGTCGGCACCGGCGACGCGGCGAACGAGGAGAACCCGCGCAGCCTCGACTCCCTGGGCGGGAAGACGCTGCGGCTCGACCCGGAGACCGGCGAGCCGTGGCCGGGCAACCCGTGGGCAGGTGACCAGGGCCCGCGGCGCTACATCACCTCGTTCGGGCACCGCAACGTGCAGGGGTTGGCGCAGCGCGCCGACGGCACCGTCTGGGCGATCGAGCACGGGCCCGACCGCGACGACGAGGTCAACGAGATCACGTTGGGTGGGGACTATGGCTGGAACCCGGGCTCCGGCTACGACGAGTCGGCGCCGATGACGGATCAGGATCTTCCTGGCAAGCAGATCGAGGCCGCTTGGGCCTCCGGCAACCCGACCGTCGCGACCGGTGGTGGCACCTTCATCCCAGTCCAGGACCGGTGGGGTGCCTATGGCGGAGCGCTCGCGGTCGCCGTGCTCAAGGACCAGGAGCTGCGGATCCTCGCCTTCGACGAGTCCGGGAAGCTCACCGACGACCGGTCGCCCGAGGTCATGCAGGACCACGGGCGACTGCGTACGGTCTCGTTGGCGGCCGACGGCGACCTCCTCGTCACCTCCGACAACGGCGGTGGCGAGGACGTCCTGCTTCGCGTCACCCCACGCTGAGGCTCAGCTCGGTCGGCTCACTCGGACTCGGTGCCCGCGTCGCCTTCCCAGGCCTTGTCTTCCTTCTCCCAGCGCTCGTTGTTCTCCTGAACCTTCTCCAGCGCCTGGGAGGCCTCGGCGTGCGAGGCGTAGGGGCCGAGGCGGTCCTTGGCCTTGCAGCCCTCGTACGGCTCGACGGTCTTGTGGATGAGGCAGTAGTAGTACTCGCCAGCGTGCTCGTCGCTCATGGCACCAACCTACCGTCCCGTCAGGGGCGATGAGGTCAGAGCGAGCTCTCCGCCGAGAGCCCGTTGATCACCTTCGCCATCGCGATGTCTCGACTGGTGACGCCGCCGGCGTCGTGGCTGGTGAGCCGGATCTCGACGTACGGGTAGCGCAGGTCGATGTCGGGGTGGTGGTTGGCCTCCTCGGCCTTCGCCCCGATCGCGTTGACCAGCGCGAGACCGGTGACGAAGTCACCGGTCTCCACGCGGGCGACGATGCTGTCGGCTTCGCCGCTCGTGTCGTACGTCCAGCCGGCGAGCTGCTCCTGGGCGACCTGCTCGGCGTTGAGGGTCGTGGTGTCAGGTTCCATGCCCCCACCCTGCCATCGCCGTGGTCGTCCCGTCACCCGGGTCATCCTTCGCGCTGCGCCAGCCGGTTGCGTACGCGGTAGACGGCTGCGTGATGGTCGTAGTCGTCGCTCATCACGGCCGCCAGGCGCAGCGGTCCGAGCGCGTCCTCGAGGCGGTCCTGGCGCTCCAGGACACGACCCAGCGAGTGCTGGCTCCAGGCGTCGCTGGGGTCGCGCTCGACGAGCCAGCGCAGCTCAGCCTCCGCCTTGGCGAGCTGGGCCCGCAGCATGTAGGCCCATGCCCGCATGCTCCGCAGCCCGAAGTTGTCGGGGTCGCCTTCCAGCGCCGGCTCCAGGATCTCCAGCGCCTCCACCGGGAAGCGCCGCGAGAGCAGGTCGTGGGCTGTCCGGTAGGCCACCTCGTGGGCGCTCTGGCCCGGGAAGATGACCGCCGGGGCCACGTACTCGAACTCGTTCTCTGTCATCACACCCTCCGAACGCGGTACCCCCATGCGGTATTCCATCCGCACCCGCCATGGGAGCACCATTGTGACGGATAGGAGGTGAACGCGCATGCACGCATCAGTAGGTGACCACCTCGTCGTCCTGGGCCAGCACGTCGGGGACCACACGCGAGAAGCCGAGATCATCGAGGTCAGCCACCCCGACGGCAGCCCTCCCTACCTCGTACGCTGGAGCGACAGCGACCACGAGTCGCTGGTCTTCCCCGGTCCAGATGCCCACATCGAGCCCGCCGCCCACTAGACTTTTGATCGCGGACGGGCTGGCCGGGCGATCGCGTCGTAGAGATACGTCGAGGAAAGTCCGGGCTCCACAGGACAGGGTGGTGGCTAACGGCCACCCGGGGTGACCCGCGGGACAGTGCCACAGAGAACAGACCGCCGCTACCCTCCAGGTAGCGGTAAGGGTGAAACGGTGGGGTAAGAGCCCACCAGTCCTCGTGGTGACACGAGGAGCTAGGTAAACCCCACCCGGAGCAAGACCAGACAGCGTACGACGGTGTTAGTTCACTGGGAGGGCGGTCCGCCCGAGTGCGCGGGTAGGTTGCTAGAGGCCATCGGCAACGATGGTCCGAGATGGATGGTCGCCGACTACAGAACCCGGCTTACAGGCCAGCCCGTCCGCTTTTATAGGCCTGACCTGGCCGACCGCTTGTCGGCGGAGTAGATCCTCAGCCGCACGAAGTCCGGCCGGCTCATCGCTGCCCGCTCAGGCCGCAGACCCGGTCTTCGGGCCGAGGAAGTCCAGGACCTCGGGGACGAACTCGTGGTGATACTGGAACACACCGCCGTGACCGGAGGCCGGGTAGATCCGCAGGCGGGAGTCCGGCAGCCGGGCCGCCATGTCCTTGGAGTGCTCGCTGGCGACCATCAGGTCCTTGTCACCGTTGGCGACGAAGACCGGGATCTTGATCTGCCCCAGGTCGTCGGCGGGATGCATCCCCCCGCTGGTGATCGCGCGCAGTTGGGCCAGGCGCGCCTGCGAGGAGATCGGCTTGTCAAGACCCGTCGTACGCTCCGCGAGCCGCTCGAAGTAGGCGTTGGCCGCCCTCTTGCCCTCGGTGGTGCGCGGGAAGAAGAGGAAGTGGCGCGGGTCCTTCCGGGCCAGGAACGCCTTGGTGTAGGCGCCACCGACGATGAACGGCATCTTCCAGATGCCGCCGCCACCGCGCGGGCCGCTGCCGGCGACCACCATGCGGCGTACGAGATCGGGCGCCTGGAGGGCGACCATCTGGGCGACGGCACCGCCGAGCGAGAAGCCGATCAGGTCGACCTCCTCGTGGCCGAGCGCGCGGATGAAGGCGATGGCGTCGGCACCCATCTCCTCCATGTCGTTCGGCACCCGGCCGCCGGTCGCGCCGACGCCGCGGTTGTCGAAGGCGATCACGTGGTGCTGCGCGGCGACCCCGTCGAGGACGCGCGGGTCCCAGTCGTCGAGGACGGCGGTGAAGTGGTGCAGGAACACCACCGGTACGCCGCCGGGCTTGCCGAGCTCTCGATAGGCGAACGACGTGCCGCCGACATCGATCGTCTTGTTGGGAGTGGTCGCCCAGGTCGTCATGGCCTGCTCCTTCGTCGGGCACCTGCCGCGGAGCGCGGGTGCTTGAACTTTGCGGATTGCATTACGATCATAATAGTATGATCGTAATGTTACGGTTCTGACAGTCCCCGGACGGAGATTCACCTCATGGCGAGATACAGCCCGGAGCACAAGGAAGCGACGCGGCGCCGGATGATCGAGACCGCCGGCCGCCGGTTCAAGAGCGACGGCATCGACGGATCCGGGATCGCGACCCTGGTCGCCGACGCGGGGCTGACCAACGGTGCCTTCTATGGTCACTTCGCCTCCAAGGACGACCTGGTCGCCTCGGTCGTGACTCAGCAGCTCACCGATCAGGTCGCCGTCGTGGACGGGCTGCCCGCCGGGCTCGCCTCCGTCGAAGCCTTCCTGCGCGACTACCTCTCCCCCGCGCATCGCGACGATCCCGCCGGCGGCTGCCCCTCCGCCGCCCTCCTGGACGAGATCGGCCGCTGCGGCGAGGCGACCCGCCAGACCTACACCGACGGAGCCCGCTCGATGATCGAGGCGATCACGCGTCACCTCGCCGCCGGCGGCACCGACGGGGCCGACGAGCGCGCGATCGGCATCCTCACGCTCCTGGTCGGCTCCCTGCAGCTGGCTCGCGCCGTCACCGACGCCGAGCTCTCCGACCGCATCCTCGCCGCGGCTTACACCCAAGCCATCACCATCGCGGGAGCCCGTCCGGGTCCCGCGACAACACTCACCCAGGAGTCACCATGAAGGCGTTCGTCGTCACCCACTACGGTCCAGACGGGCTCGAGGCAGCCGACGTCCCGGCGCCGACGGTCGGACCTCGCGACGTCCTGGTCGACGTCCGCGCCGCGAGCATCAACCCACTCGACAAGATGGTCCGCAACGGCGAGTTCAAGCAGCTGCTGAAGTACCAGCCGCCCTTCACCCTCGGCCACGACGTCTCCGGCGTCATCACCGAGGTCGGGTCGCAGGTCCGTGACTTCAAGGTCGGCGACGAGATCTACGCCCGCCCGCGCGACCTGCGCATCGGCACCTTCGCCGAGCAGATCGCCATCGACTCCGACGACGTCGCCCCCAAGCCGAGGTCGCTGTCGTTCGAGGAGGCCGCAGCCGTACCCCTGGTCGCGCTCGCCGCCTGGCAGGCATTGGTCGGCCTGGCCAGCGTCAAGCCCGGCCAGAAGGTCCTGGTCCACGCCGGCGCCGGCGGCCTCGGCTCCACCGTCATCCAGGTCGCCAAGCACCTCGGCGCCCACGTCGCCACCACCGCCGCCACCAAGGACATCGAGAAGGTCCGCGCGCTCGGTGCCGACGAGGTCGTCGACTACACCAGCACCAACTTCGCCGAGGTCATATCCGGCTACGACGTCGTGCTCGACTCCCTCGGAACCGCCAGCCTCGAGAAGTCGCTGACCGTCCTGAAACCTGGCGGTCTGGCGATCAGCGTGGTCGGCCCACCCGACCCGCACATGGCGGACCAGCTAGGCACGCCGCTCCTCAAGCCCGTCATGGCCCTGTTGAGCCGCAAGATCCGGTCCCGCGCCAAGAAGCTAGGCGTGCGCTACTCGTTCCTCTTCATGGAGGCCAACGGCACCCAGCTCACGACCCTCGCCGCGCTCTACGACGACGGCATCCTCAAGCCGGTCCTCGACCGCACCTTCGGTTTCGCCGACACGATCGAAGCGATGGCGTACGTCGAGCAGGGCAAGGCCAACGGCAAGATCGTGGTGACCCGATGAGCACCCCCGGCGAGCCTGCCGTCACCTCCTACGAGCAGGCCCCGACCCGCTCCGTCACCGTCGGCGACGTGAGGTACGCCTACCGCGAGCTCGGCCCGAAGGGCGGCGTACCCGTCGTCTTCTTCGTGCACCTCGCGGCCACGCTGGACAACTGGGACCCGCGCATCGTCGATCCCATCGCCGAGAAGCGACACGTCATCAACTTCGACCAGCGCGGCGTCGGCGCCTCGACAGGAGAGGTGCCCGGCACCATCGAGGAAGCCGCCGATCACGCCTACGAGCTCATCGCGGCACTCGGGTTCGAGGAGATCGACATCTTCTCCTTCTCGATGGGCGGCATGATCGCCCAGGACCTGATCCTCGAGCACCCCGGCCTGGTCCGCAGGCTCGTGCTGACCGGCACCGGGCCCAGGGGCGGCAAGGACATCGAGAAGGTCGCCGGGGTCACCTACCGGGACATTCTCCGCGCGACGCTGACCAGGTCGGACCCCAAGGAGTTCCTCTTCTTCAACCGCGACGCGGCCGGGAAGTCGGCCGCGAAGGCCTTCATCAAGCGGCTCCAAGAACGCACCGTCGACCGTGACCGGCCGGCCACCATCAAGGCGCTGCGCACCCAGCTGAAGGCGATCCAGAAGTACGGTCGCTCCGCCCCGTCGGACCTGTCGGCGCTCACCATGCCGACGCTGATCGCCAACGGCGACCACGACCGGATGGTGCCCACGGCTCTCTCCGAGGACCTCCATCGCCGCATCAAGGGCAGCCAGCTGATCATCTACCCCAACTCTGGCCACGGCGGGATCTTCCAGTTCCACGAAGCGTTCGCCCCGGTCGCAGCGGACTTCCTCGGCAGCCCGGCATAAGGCAGTCGGTCAACCGAACCGGGCACTGGTTTGAGGACTCTCAGTCCCCGGAACCGGCGATCGCCCATCCCGACCGCAGCATCTCCCGGATCCTCGGCTCGACCGCATCGTCAGCCGAGATCGCGCCGGCTGCCCAGACGGCGGCGAGCGTACCGAGATAGAGATCTCTACCTCGCACGTCGGCCCGCGCATATCCGTCACGCTTGGCGGCCGTCAGGAAACGGTCGGTGGTCGCGATGACGTCGTCGCACCGGGGCGTCAGGGACGTGCGTTCGGCCTGCGCCGTACGCAGCGGCTCAGGCAAGCCCTCATAGACGCGCATCCATGCTGCGACGGCGACGAGCCAACGCTCCAGCGCTTCACGGGAATCCACCTCTTCCGCCTCGATCACGGCTGCCTCTTTCGCCAGGTCGGGCCCACGGTCATCCAGAACCGCCGACAACAACGCATCCCTGGTAGGGAAGTTGCGGTAGAGCGTCGCGGGACCCACCTCGGCCTTCTTCGCGATGACGTTCATGGAGACGTCCAGCCCGAGCTCGGCGAAGCATTGGGCGGCCACCTCGAGGATGTGGGTGCGATTGCGCTGCGCATCCGTGCGCGGCTGACGACCGGTGGCAGATGAGCCCATGTCCAGGATCACTTCCCTTCAACTTGCATACCGGAGAGCCTCTCCGTATCGTCGAACTCGTACCGGAGAACTTCTCCAGATTAGCGCAGGGACCCGCCCATCACGCTCGGAAGGACACGCATGAGCCAGCGCCAGATGCTCATCGGCATGCAGCTCGGCAACGGATACGGCTCCCAGGTCACCGCCTGGCGTGCTCCAGGCGTCGCCCCGAGGAACTATTCCGACTTCGATGCTCAGGTGCGCTACGCACAGGCCGCCGAGCGCGGAAAGCTCCAGTTCCTCTTCCTGCCCGATACCCCGGCGCTGTCCAGCGACCTCACCCATGAGGCCCCGCAGATGACGCTCGACCCACTGCTGACTCTGGCGGCGGTTGCGCGCGGCACCGAACGTATCGGCCTGGTCTCGACCGCGTCGACGACCTTCATGGAGCCCTACAACATCGCCCGCCAGTTCAAGGCGCTCGACGTGATGAGCCACGGTCGCGCCGGCTGGAACCCGGCCACCACCAGCGACCCGAACGCGGCCGCGAACTTCGGCGGAACCATCGCCGAGCGGCCCGTGCGCTACCAGCGCGCCCACGAGACCATCCAGATCGTCCAAGCGCTCTGGGGAAGCTGGCAACGTGACGCCTGGATCACCGACACGGCCACCGGCCGCTACGCCGACACCTCGAAGATCAACCCCATCAACATGCAAGGCGAGTACGTCGCCTCCCGAGGCCCACTCCCCATCCCACCTTCCGAACAGGGCCAGCCCGTCATCTTCTCCGCCGGCGGCGGCGACTACGGCCTGACCATCGCCGGCCGCTACGCCAACGGCGTCATCGGCTCCACGTTCTCAATCGACGACGCCCGCGCCCAACGCGACGCCGCCCGCGAGGCCGCCCGGGCCGCCGGCCGCGACCCTGACGAGATCAAGTTCTTCGCCGGCATCATGCCCGCCATCGCCCCCACCGTCCGCGAAGCGGTCGAGCGGCGCAAGCAGCTCGGCGTGCACACCTTCCCCGCCCGGGTCCCCTACCTCGGCCAGATGCTCGGCATCCGCCTCACCCCGGACCAGATCGACGACCCTCTGACCCCCGAGCAGCTCGCAGCCGCACGACCGAGCCCCTTCGACCCGCGGGCACCACGCGCCCTGGAGATCGCCCGGGAGGGATGGACGATTCGCGAGATCCTCGGCCACGGCGCGATCGACTACCACCCCACCCCCGTCGGCCCGGCCTCCGCCACCGCCGACCACATGACCGAGTGGTTCGAATCCGGCGCCGTCGACGGCTTCTGGTTCTCACCCGACATCTACGAGGACGGCATCGACACCTTCGTCGACGAAGTCATCCCGGTCCTCCAGGAACGCGGCCTCTTCCACACTGACTACGAGGGCACCACGCTCCGCGACCACCTCGGCGCACCCGCCCAGTACGGGCTCGACGCACGCACCACCGCCGCAACCGCAAGCTGACCCACCGCATCAAGGAGATCCAAGCGTGAAGATCGGAATCATCGGAGCCGGATACGTCGGCGGAACGCTGGCGACGAAGCTGGCCGCAGCAGGCCACGACGTACGCCTCGCCAACTCGAAAGACCCCGCGACCCTGGCCGAGTTCGAGGAGATCGACGGCATCACGCCCGCCTGGGCCGCAGCCGCGGTCACCGACGTCGACGTCGCCATCCTCAGCCTTCCCCTGAAGGTCATCCCGAAGCTCTCGGACGAGCTGATCACCGCCCTCGCGACGGCCGAGATCGTGATCGACACCGGCAACTACTACCCCGCCCGAGACGGACGCATCGAGCCGCTCGACCAGGGGACCCCGGACAGTGAATGGGTCGCCGCGATCCTCGGTCGCCCGGTCTACAAGGTCTTCAACAACATCGTGGCACCGAGCCTGAAGCACAAGGGCGACAGCGACCCACGTCTGGCAGCCACGGTCGCCGGACCGTCCGGCGAGGACAAGAACCGGGCGTACGCCCTCGTCGGCCAGATCGGCTTCGACCCCGTCGATGCCGGTGATCTCGACCAGTCCTGGCGTCTCCAGCCCGGCACCCCGACGTACTGCCAGGACATGACCGCCGACCAGATCCGCGCCGGCATCGCGGCGACCAGTCCCGACGACGTCGAGGCCTACCATGCCGGACGGGACGCCATCGAGGACTTCGACGCCGCGATGGTCGCGATGCGCCAATACATGTAGTCGGCCAGTCGATCCCAAAGGGCGTGACCGGGGTTGGGCGGTCCGGCAGAGTGGTTCGTAGCACTCGCCGTACTCGACCTTCCGCCGTCAGGAGACGTGAGATGGACACGACCACCGCGATCGCTCGCTTCGACGAAGTCCGGGCTGACACCGAACGCCTCGCCGCACCGCTCTCCCCCGAGGACCAGACGGTCCAGTCGATGCCGGATGTCTCTCCCACCAAATGGCATCGCGCGCACGTCACCTGGTTCTTCGAGACCTTCGTGCTGGCGGAGAACGAGCCCGGTTTCACCCCGTTCCAGGACACGTACTGGTTCCTCTTCAACAGCTACTACGAGCAGGTCGGGCCGAGGTACGCACGGCCGATGCGTGGCGTGATCAGCCGCCCCGGGGCGTACGAGGTCGGCGACTATCGGCGCAACATCGACGATCGGATCCGGGACCTGCTCGACCGCGTGGACGAGGGCGCCTTCGCCAAGCTCGCCCCGACGATCGAGCTCGGCTTCCATCACGAGCAGCAGCACCAGGAGCTGCTGCTGATGGACATCAAGCACGTGCTGTCGCTCAACCCGTTGCAGCCGACGTACGCCGGGGGTCCGGTCGCGGGCGCCGGGACCGATCGTCTCGGCTGGGTCGACTTCGACGGCGGTCTGGTCGAGATCGGCTCTGCTGACGGCGGGGAGGGCGGCGGGTTCTGCTTCGACAACGAGCTGCCGCGGCATCAGCAGTGGCTGGAGCCTTACCGGCTCGCCGATCGGCTGATCACCAATGGCGAGTGGCTCGAGTTCATGGCCGACGGCGGCTACCGGCGTCCCGAGCTGTGGCTCTCGGACGGATGGGGGCGAGTCAACGCCGAAGGCTGGGACGCGCCGTTCTACTGGCGCGAGCTCGACGGGGAGTGGTTCGAGCACACCCTGCACGGCACCGCCCCGCTCGACCCGGGGCTGCCGGTCTGCCACCTGAGCCACTACGAGGCCGATGCGTACGCCACCTGGGCCGGCAAGCGACTCCCGACCGAGGCCGAGTGGGAGCACGCGGCCAGGGCGTACGAGGTGGTCGGCAACCTGGCCGACCGGGACAGCTTCCACCCGCGCGCGGCCGGCCCCGCGACCGATGGTCTGCGACAGCTCTTCGGTGACTGCTGGGAGTGGACCTCCTCGGCTTACCTGCCCTATCCGGGTTTCCACCCCGCCGCCGGCGCGATCGGCGAGTACAACGGAAAGTTCATGTCGAGCCAGATGGTGCTCCGTGGCGGATGCGCGCTCACCCCGCCGGGACACACCCGAGCCTCCTACCGCAACTTCTTCCCGCCTGGTGCGCGCTGGCCGGTCACCGGCCTCCGGCTCGCCGACGACGGGCGTCGTGCGTGACCTGGTCGGCAGCCGTCACATGTGCCCATCGCGGCATCCTCGGACCACCCCAGACGCACCTCGACTGGGCCTGTGACCACAGCTACTGCCCCGCTCCGCTGCGGCTCGGTCCGTGGACCGTCGCGGTCAGCGGCACCATCGACGACTCGTGGACGCTCATCCTCGACAACGCGCAGCATCAAGGTCTGCCGGTCGGGTCTGCCGTGGTCCAGATCGGAAACGAGATCGAGGTCGGCGGCTACTCGGTGCTCCTCAGTGACGGAGAAGACCTTGCGCTGCTGACCGGAGACGAGGGCAGTCACCTGGCAGTGCCGGCGTCCTGGGAGTACGTCGTCAGCAGCCGTCCGCTCGCAGGCGCACCGTCCACCCCGATCCCACCGCGCACCATCGGCGTCCTCAGCCCCTGCGGGCCCACCTGGTGGCGGCTCGACGCACCGCTTCACAACTCGAAGGAGAACCACTCGTGACCCACAGGATCACCACCCTGTTGACCGCCGAGCACCTCCGTCGAAGCCTTGCGGAGGACGCCCGCACCGGCTTGAGCTCGTCGCCGAAGTGGCTCCCGCCGAAGTACTTCTACGATCGACGTGGCTCGGAGCTGTTCGAGGAGATCACCCGGCTACCGGAGTACTACCCGACCCGCACCGAACGGGCGCTGCTGACCGAGCACGCGAGGGAGATCGCCGAGGCCTCCGGCGCCGAGGTGCTTCTCGAGCTCGGATCGGGTTCCTCGGAGAAGACCCGGCTCCTGCTCGACGCGCTGACGCAGGCCGGTCAGCTGACGACGTACGTCCCCGTCGACGTGAGCGCCAGCGCGCTCACCCAGGCGATGGACGCCCTCGCCGAGGAGCGGCCGGGGCTCGCGCTGCACGGTGTCGTCGCCGACTTCGACCAACATCTCGCGCAGCTGCCGAGCCCGGGACGTCGGCTGATCGCACTGCTCGGCAGCACGCTGGGCAACTACGACCGCCCCGGCCGCGAGCGGTTCCTGCAGTCGGTCGCCGCCGCCATGCAGCCCGGCGAAGGGCTGCTGCTCGGGCTGGACCTGGTCAAGGACCCCGGGCAGCTGGTCGCCGCCTACGACGATGCGGCCGGCGTGACCGCCGAGTTCAACCTCAACGCGCTGCACGTCCTCAACCAGAGCCTGGGTGCCGACTTCGACACCGACGGGTTCCGCCACCTGGCGCTCTGGAACGCCGACGAGGAGCGGATCGAGATGCGGCTCGTCGCGCAGGACTCCACCCGCGTGGAGCTGCGCGAGCTCGACCTCGTCATCAAGTTCGACGAAGGCGAAGAGCTCCTCACCGAACTGTCCTGCAAGTTCCGCCGAACCAGCGCCGCTCGCGAGCTCACCGACGCCGGCTTCCGCAACCTTCGTTGGTGGACCGACCCGGAGGAGGCGTACGCGCTCGTCCTTGCCAAGCACTCGCGCAATCCCTGATCAGCCAAGGCTGAGCGGAGCGGACACCCGGGCCGTGCCCACCTACAGATCGACCTGTCCGTTCTCAGGAATCCGACCAGCGAAGGCGATGGCAGCCGCCGAGGAGCGACCACCCCGGTCTTGCCGGCAGGTCGGGACGACAGCAACGATGCTGTGGGCGTGGTTCAGCAGGTAACCGCCCACGTCTCCGCGGCTGCCGACCACGACCATGTGCATGGCCTGGGCCTGCTCGGTGAGTGCATGCGCGAGGCTTCCCGCCTGGATCCGTAGGCACGGACGCAGGTCCGGATGACGCTCGCGGAGTCCGGAGATGCACGCCGCGACCCGCACCTGGTCGCGGGCCGGGCGATCGGGACCGCCGGCGCCGTAGCAGTACAGGACCGTGACCGGGAGGTGACCTGTGGCGGCCCGCTCGAAGGCGAACTCGAGCGCAGGTATCGAGTCGGCGGTCCCGTCGATGCCGACGAGCACACCCTGGCCCACGCCACCTGCGCCCGGGCACAGCACGACCACCGGGCACCGCGCGTCCCGGAGTGTCGATCTACTGACCGACCCGAGGACCCAGCTGCCGATCGGCCCCCTCCCCCGCGACCCGAGCACCAGCAGCGACGCATGCTCGGCGGCGAGGTCCAGCACGGGAGCCACGGCACCGACCTGCAGGGCCACGCTCACCTCCGGCCGGCGGTGGCCGTAGAACGCCGGAATCCTGGACAGCTCGTCGAGGCGGCGGGCGGTGAAGCGCCTCGCGCTCGCCAGCACGATCCTCCCGTGGGCCTGCGCAGGCTCCCCGGGGGAACCTGCTTCCAGCGTCGTGCGCGGCACCACATGGAGCAGACATACGTCCCGTCCGTCACGGAACGCCTGCTCGGCTGCCCAGGACACGCTGTCGGCCGCCGCCGGCCAGTTCTCGATGCCGACCACGACGGCACCCTCGGGGATGGCTGCGTACGTCATCTCGTCTCCTTCGGCTCTGCTCGTCAACCGCGACATCTCAGGCCGGCAGCACGCGGCGGCCGGTGATCTGCGTCGGCGTGATGCGCACGAACAGTGTCCGTCGAACGTCGGTCCAGGGCTCCGGCTCGATGTCGTGCTCCTCCAGCCAGGGACCGTCCACGAAGTCGGCGGTCCCGCGCGCCAGTACGCTCCAGCCCGAGGACATGCAGGAGCCGAGCTCGTCGACCTGATAGGAGAGCCGGCCGGCGCCGACATGATCCGCGATCGCCGTGCGCGGCACCGTACGGAACACGATCCCCTCGCCCACCATGACGTGGTTGACCGGCAGGACCAGCGGTCCCGCCGGCTCGCCGAGACCGACTCTTCCGACCTCGCTCCGCCCCAGCAGCTCCAGGCATTCGTCACGGTCGATCTCGGCCAGGTGACCGGGGAACCATCGTGCTGTCAGATCCATCGTCTACTCCTCGGTTACGCGCGTCCGGCGTGAACCAGCTGGTTCTCCGTCGCTGATGTGACACCGTCCGTGGCCCCGGCGCCCCCCTCGAACGTCGGGGCCACGTGCGGGTCTGTCTCGACCGGGCAACGGCTCTTGCAAAGCACCGTCAGGCGATGCCGCCCAGGTTCCCGGAACCGAGAAAGCTCTATCCACGCCCCAGGATCGCCAGATCCGAAGGCACGGGACGCGCAGCACTCACCAACGCGCCGAAGTCGACGTCTGCCTCCGGGTAGACGCCGTCGGCTCGTCTGCGGGTGAGACCTTGCGTTTGTTCATGGATCCACCCTCGTTCCTCGGTGCCGCTCCATGACAGGGACCCTGGGCCTGAGCCGAAGGGCCTTTGGTCGCTTCTACGAGGCGAGGAAACAGGGTCGTACGCCTCGTCGGCCCCCACCAGACGCGCGAGTCACCCCAGGGGTACCGCCCACTCGACGACGGTGCCCTTCGGCTTGGCCGCCTTCACGGTGCAGCGGCCGCCGTGCGCCTCGGCGCGATGACGCATGTTGGCCAGCCCGCTCTCGACCGCGACGTCGGCCACCAGCGCCTCGAAGTCGAAGTGACCGAGCTGGTCGGCCGACGCGACGGACACGCCGTGACCGCGGTGGTCGACCGCCCGCACGACGTACCCAGCCCCGACGAGCGCCCGAGCGAGCCGGTCGTAACGCTGCCCGTGCTCGGCGATGCCGTGGGCGATCTGGACGACGCCCCGCGGCGCGGACAGCTCCTCTCCCCATGTCCGGATCGCGAGCGCGGTGCCGTCGGTCGGCGAGACGAATGTGGCTGTGGTCGGCATGGGGCCTCCTGGTGACGGGGTGCCCATGCTGCCATTCCTACGGCGATCCCGCCGCCTGCTTTGCCGTTCAGCCGACCGCGGCGCGCAGTCCGTCGAACGCGTCGGCCATCCGGTTCATCTCACGTTCGGCGATGCCGTTGCCGGCTGCAACCTGACGCCAGCTCGCGGTCGCGGCGAACACTTCGTCCAACACTTCGGTGGCGCGTTCGTCTTTGAGACCGAACGCCGCAGCGGAGGCCTTCAGTCCGTCAAGCTCTTCGTCTCTGGCGTACGCGGACCCGATACCAATTTCGCGTTCCTTGGCGGTGTCGGGATTGGGGTTGACGTCGAAGACCGGAGACAACGTCCAACCTGCCTTCCTGCGCAGGAACCCGTGGTTACGGAGGTGGTCGTCGGTGTTGTGGATTGCGACCGAGAACGCGACTCGACGCCAAAGCTCGCGTAGGTCTTCGGCGATGGTGACGTCGCCGTGTTCGGCCAGGGCCTCTGCGATGTCGACGTAGTCGTACTCGCTGCTCTCACCGTCTCGTGCCTCGAGCAGGCTCATGGCCGACATGTACGGGATACGACTGCCGTCATCTGCCCGGTCGAACCGGTCCAACAGCAGGACCGCCTTCCCGTTGACGCGTTGCAGACGACGCCGCGGCACCCGAAGCCCTGCGTTCTCGGCGAGATCGAGGGCTGTCTTCTCCCAGGCGATGACATCCCAGTCGTCTTTGGGGCTCGCGAACTTCGCAATCAGGATCCGGTCGCCGTCACGCACCGACGCCTTCGGTCGTGCGCCACCGAGCGACCCTGTACCAGCGTCCAAGAGCTCCTTGACTGCTGACAGGTCGTCATCATCGAGCTCGACCTGTTCTGCGGCATGCAAGAGCCGCGGTAGCTCCAACAGCTTTGGCACGTCAGGGTCATCGGCGAGGAACGGACCTTCTGTGCCGCTGTCGGTGTCGGTGAACCGAAGTGCCCCCTGTCTGGTGAGGTCGGTGACACCCAGCAGGTAGTCGATCTCAGCGACGTCCCGACGGCTTCGCCCAGCATCGGCATCAGCGGCCTGCGGCCGCTTTCGAATCAGGTTCCTGCCCCAGCGGTCAGGGGCGCAGTCGGTGAAGCAGTACGGGAGCCCATCCGCGATCGCGTGCACTCCTTCGAACAGCGGCAACGCCGGGTCCAGCGGAAACGCCCGCTTGTGCGCCAGGTACGCAGGCTCGTACCGGAACGTTGTGGCAACACCTCGCCGGCTGACTGCGAAGAACGCTCGTCCGGCTCGGACCTCTTCGCACCCAACCTGCCCTGCCCCGATCGGCAGGCTTGTGTATACGTCGGCGCTTCGACTCATCGGCGCACCCGCTTGGGCAGGGCAAGGTTCTGTTCAACCAGCGATTGTCCCAGTGCCGTCTCGTAGGGGTTCATTCCTTCAGTGACAAAGTCGAGCACCCCAAGGACACGGCAGACTTCCAGGAACACGTCGAGGCCGACGCTGGCGTCTCCCTGCTCGAGCTTTCGGAGCGTGTTCCGGGTGATGCCGGCACGGTCAGCCACCTGTTCTGCCGTCAGGCCTTGCAGACGGCGGAACGTGGAGACGTAGTCTCCTAGCGCGCGGGCTGTACGCCGCGACTTCGCAGACAATGGGCGCTTCGGCATGAACAGTCACCTTGACCTCATAATGGTCATTACATTGACCATCCTACAGCGCATCGTGGTCAGCGCAATGATCATTGAGCGCCAACTAGCCCGTCCTTCGACCAGTCCTCAACCACCATTCCGAGCCCACGGCCCACCGACACATTCCCTAGTCGCGCTCTCCCCCGGTTCGAGATCAAGAACGGCAACGATCGTGGGGTCGGCGTCCACGAGGTGGAAGAGGTGGCCCACTCGCCCGTTGTCCACGGTGCCGTCCGAAGTGCCGATGACCTGCCACATGCCGTCATCGGCATCGTGGGAGACGAAGAGAATCGGCTCGGCGCCGGCCAGGACCGGAGCCGTCGTGATGCTGTTCGTACGCAGCAGCCAGTGCCGCAGCCACGCCGCTCTGCCGTCTCGATCCATCACAGAATCGGCGACTGCCCACACGAACGGCAGATCCTCGTGTGCACGCGCCTCGGCTGCTGTGAGATCCGGCCCGCCCTCTGGCACATCCTCGAACGGCTCATCGATCAGCGCGTACGCGATAGCTCCGTCGTTCTCGAAGACGGCCGCGTGGAACGTTCCGCCACCTTCGTTGCCGGCACCGATGCCGATGGAAAGTCGTCCGCTGTCGGCTTCCGAGCACCACCCAAAGGCGTACGACGCCAGCTCGCCGCCTGGACCGATGAACTCGCCGAACACCCGGCGATCCGTACCGTGCTCGGTCACAGACGCGACGATGCGACCCTCTTCTACCTTTATCTTCACGGCGTGAGAGTAGTGGTCGCGCTGCCGCCGCGACATACGGATTTCCATCCCCAACACAGGGGACGCGCAGCGTTCATTCCGCATGAGGTAGACGACCCGCGGATGTGCTGAATGCGTGACCTTCTTGGAGGAACCCGCGCCGAGCGCCGGGCAGGAGAGGCTGTACGCCGCGGACGTCGCTGAGCACGGCTACGTCTGGGACCTGACGCAGGTGTGGGCGCATCAGCCGGCGGCGAAGGAGCAGCTCATGGGACTGTTCGCGGCCATGGCCGATGCCGCAGGGCTGACACCGCGCGACAGGGCCGTCATCGTGATCGCGCAGGCAGCGGCCATCGGTGACTCCTACTGTGCCGTCGCATGGGGACAGCGCCTGACCGACTGGGCCGACCCCGAGACCGCGATCGCCGCGCTCACCGCCGACGACGAACCGTTCAGCGAACGGGAACGGGTGCTGGCCGACTGGGCGCGCACTGTCGCCCGCTCCCCCGGCAACAGCACACCGCAAGACATCCAGCGTCTGTGCGACGCAGGGTTCATGGAGCCCCAGATCGTTGCCCTGACCATCTTCGCCGGCCTACGCACGGCCTTCTCCAGCATCAACGGCGCGCTCGGCGCCCGACCAGATCTGCCCCTTGCAGAGGCCCTCAACCCCACCGTCCGCGCGGCCATCACTTGGGGACGAGCGCCCGAGCGGCGAGGATGACCGAGCCGCCCCACATCGCCCAGAAAGACGGGGCACGACGGCTCGCCGTTACCACCGAGTTGATTGCGCATCCAGGTCACCCCAGCGGGTCGCCGCATAGGGCACACTTCGGCCTGTGGCAGACCATGGGAAGTACGTCGACGACTTGATCGAAACGGTTCCGTGGTCGCGGCTGACCCATGCATACGACGTCGCACTCGATGCGCCGACACGGCTTCGGACGCTCGCATCCAGCGTGGAAGCCGGTACATCCGAGGGCGTTGACGACCTTGAGGATTGGCTTCTGTGGTCGGTCGTGCACCAGGGGACGCCCTACTCCGCCACAGCACCCGTACTTTGGATCGCGCGCCGGATCCTCGGGGACGGATCGACGCACCCAGCACTTGGCTGGTGCCTGCCGGCAGTGGCGGAGAGCGCGACCGCACTGCGCTGGATGCAGGAGTACGCAGCTAGCCATCCCGATGAGACGCCCGATCCCCAGCGGAGCACCGCGGGCCAGCCGCCCTGGGCGACTTACCTTCCACTTGAGCGCGAGCTCACCTCGAAGCAGGGCGACCGCCTCGATGATGATTACTTCCTCGCGGCCCCGGCGGACGACGTCACACTCACCGCATGCGTCATCGACTGGGAGCAGACCGTTGCGGAGTGCGTTCGAGATCGCCGATTCCTAGACGAGGCGATCAATGCGGCAAGCGCAATGGTGAGGCTTGCGCCCTCGCCACCTCTGGTTCATGCGCTGCGATCGCTTGTGAACGGCCCAGAAGACAGCGGCCGACGTGCGGCCGCGGCGTTCGCTCTTGCCTCCGCGGGCTCAGCGACCGGTGATGCTGAGGCCCTCATGGATCATGACGACCGCGCGATCCGAATGTCTGCAGCGCTTGGATGCCCCGACCATCCACGGGCCCTCGAGACTCTTGTTAGTGCGGCCGCAGACCGAACCTGGGTCCTTGAAACGTTTCCGCACGGGTTCGCTGGCCCGGACCCGTGGCTCGCTCCCGCGCTGTTGGCGGCCGTGCTCGATCGTGTGCCCGTCGACGCGGCAGATGACCGGCTCGTCGACGGTCTGGAACAGCAGCTCGCGACGCTGCCGTATGGACCCTTCGGTGCTACATATGAATGGGGACGCATACTGGCCTGGATTTTCCCGGACCGCTGGCAACAGACTGCGTATCGCGACGTGCCGTCGTCCGGTGATCTGTCGAACACACAGCGCCGGCTCCTCGGCGCCCTCGCTCGCAACGACGATCCCTGGGAGAGGGGTGCAGGCAACGCCAGTCTCGTGCTTGGACAAGTCGGGCTCCCTCATAACCGTGCTGTCGTCACTGAGCTGGCGGGCGTGGAAGTTCCGCGCCGCGGATCGTGGTGGCGTCGTAGTTGACACAGCCGACGGCTAGCCGCGGCAAGTCCTGCGGCAGTGACACGTCGGTTGGTGCAGAGTGTCGGTGTGAACCGGGCCGGACAGGTCCCGCGCCACAGACCCAGTTCGAACACCGGCACTCCTCGAAGGGCCAGGCGCCTCGGCGGGATCGCCGTCTCAGGCGGAGGCTTAGGTGTTGGCACGGACACAAGCGCGCGCTCCTCGCTGACATCCAGAGAACGCTGCGCTGCACCTCGAGAACCACCGTCAGGCCGTACGCGATTCGCAGGTGTTCCACGTCCGCACGGTTGCGGCATCACGTTTACGTGGACGCTAGCGTTCGGGCATGGCCTACGGTCTCCATCTCTTCCGCGGCGACGATTGGTCTGATCCGGAGCCGTTCTCCATCGAGGAATGGGACGAATTCATCGCTGCAACGAGCGACGTGCGTGGGACTGGGTTTGTGGAAACAACCTCGCCGACAGGTGAGGCGATCCGAATGGTGGATCCGGGTCTGGCCGAGTGGACGGGCCATAGTCACCACCCGATCATCCTGCTGTTTCGCAACAACAGGATGACGGTCACGAACCCTGACGACGAGACGATCGCGTGGCTCGTCTCGATCGCCAGGCCACTCCGGGCACGCATTCAAGGCGACGAAGGCGAGTTCTATTCCAACGACGGTGATACCGATTCCGAGTCGCCGCGCGCCGGTTGGTTATACCGTCTCCGCCGCCGTACGTAGACCGACGTGAGAGCGGCACAACCGCGCGACAGCCGTCTATGAGTACTCGAGCACTTCCGCCGTCGTTGGCCCCGCGGGATCATCTACGCCGTAGACGTCACGCCGCTCCCGTGGCGACGATCCACCGGGCATGTCACGCCGCTGCCAGTCGGGCGCGCTCTCATGCCGATGAGCGCGCCCACGTCTCGTGTCCGAGACTCGATAACGTGCGCCGATGGCGAAGATCAGCTCAGTCGGGTCGGGGCGATCCCGAAGCAGAAGGCGGGCAAGACCGGGGCGTGACGCTGCGCCGAAAACCGGGGCACCGTGAGGCTGCGCCGTGCATGATGGAAGCGTGGACGCACTCGAACTCATCGTGGACGAGGGGCGGCCCGCCAACGCGGGACGCTTCTTCCACTTGGGTGTCGATCTGCTCGACCTCCTGGACGAACTGTCGGAGGACGTCACCGTGGATTGGCGCATTCAGGACCTGCGCACCGGCTCGGCCCTGGCCACCGTGGCCGCGCCGGAAGACCGACCGCAGGCGGGTGCCGTGCTGCGACTGGTCGTCGGGTCCTTGGCCGGCGTCGTCCAGGGTGCGCCGCTGCCTGACGGCTGGAGTCCCGACGCGGTCAACGTCGCCCACCGCTTCGTGGAGCACGGCCAAGCGGCCGACAGCGAGAACGACTGGGTGCCGCCCAGGCTCCGACTGCTCACCGACGGCAAGCGGTCAGGGAACGACGTTAGTCTCACGCCCGCACTGGGCGAGCGACTGGCAACGCTGCAGCCCTTCGAGCGCAAGATGCCCGGCTCCGTGCGGGGCACTCTGGTCGGCCTCAACGTGTCGCGCGGCAACCGGGCGTCTCTGAAGGTCGCGAGCGGCCGGGTTGTGCGCGTCGGTTTCGACAGCGGCATGCGCGAGACGCTGAAGGAAGCGCTCTACAGCGCCGTCGAACTGCGCGGCGAGGTGCGCCAGGACGGGGACGGCCGGGTCTTCCACGTTCGCGCCGACGACGTCGCGCCCTTGGCCGAGCCGCGTGCCCGGTGGGCGGACATGTTCGGCGCGGCCCCGGACTACACCGGCGGCGCGCCCGTGGACGAGTGGCTGGAGGCGCACCGTGGCGAGGCCTGACAAGGTGGAGACCGCCCTGCTGGACGCTTCGGCGCTCCTTGGACTCGTAACCGGGGAGCCCGCCTTCGCCTGCCTCAAACCGCTGCTCGTCGCTGTGGACCGCGGGGAGATCCGACTCGTGGAGTCCACCGCGATCCTGATCGAGGTCCGCCCCCACCACGATGACGACGACGAGGAGAACGCCCGCGCGCGGGAAGACTTGCACGACCTGCTCCAGTCGGAGCGGACGCAACTCGTAGATGTCAACACGGTAGTCGCCCGCAAGGCGGGCCAGTTGGCCGCCGAACTGGGGTTGAAGACGTGGGACGCGATACACCTTGCGACCGCGATCCTTGCGCGGGTGGACGTGCTGATCGTGCGCGACCGCAAGTTGCCGGAGGGCGATTACGAGGGCGTGTGGGTGACGGGACCGTTCGACCTCAACGAGGACAACCTTCTCGGTCTGCTCCCGCCGTAGCGCGAGGGGGCTGCACAAGCCGATGCCAGCTGGCATAGCCCATTCCGCATGTGAGACTCCTACCGCTGGGTCATGCGCATCCAGCGTTCGGGCGGCGCTTTGTGAGCCCGAATCGCCTCCGCTTCCAAGATCTCCCAGCGTTGCAAGACATGCCGTTCGAACTCACTCGGAAGGCGCACACTGTGGTCTTCGACGTAGTGCGCGAGTCCCTCCGGCCACAAGTACGAACCGTCGGTCAGTTCGGCGTTTCCGTTGGCCGAAAGATTGCAGATCCGGCAGGACGAGAACCCCATCATGTGCAGCACGGGCAGACCACCTCGAAGGTACGCGACCACGAGTTCCCGCTCGTCGTCATCCCAAGTCTCGTCAAGGTGCCCCCGCGGATCTGGAAGCGTGGGTTCGTACTCACTGCGCCAATACCCGACACGAATGAGGATCGTCATATCGACATCCTGACGCAGCTGTCGCGACGTGTCGCTACAACGTGCCCACTCGAACCGCCGGGCGCGTCGGAACTGCGTCACACCGCCGCGAATGTCTCTGTAGGGCCGGAAGACCTCACCCGGTGAGGATGCGGAGGGCGGCTTGGCCCTCAGCCCGCCGATCAGCAGAGAGGGCCGTCCATACTCGGGCATTGTCGGGTATGGCTGTCGCGAGCGCTGCCAAGCGTGCCTTGTCTGACCCCGCGAAGTGCTCGCGCTCGGCATAGGGATCTTCGATCACCGACAACAGGAGCGCCGCGTCCTGGAGATGACGTTCATTGTCGCGCGAGTCGGACTGGTACGCGGCCGCCTTCAGGATCAGCGCACCGAACGGTGACGGCACGCTGATCGTCGTCACTCGTCCGGGCGTGATCTGCAGACGCGCGTTGATCGTTCGCCGCAACGCTTGAGTGCCGCCCTCGATCGACATCATGTTCTTGCCACGCAGCTTCTCGACCACTCGGGGCGCGGCGTGGTCGGCGACCAGTACGTCGACCACGTCCGTCGCACCCGTGACGAGATCCACCCGCGATGTGCCTCGGACGAAGCGGTGGGCGATCGTGTTTCGCGCATCGAGCGACGGAGCGAACACATAGCCGATCGACTCCAAAGCACACGTGGCTTCAGCGGCGACGCCACGCGTGGTTTCGACGTGCAGCACGATGTCCACGTCGTTCGTCGGCCGGATGGCGTCGATACCTCGATGGATGGCGTGGAGCTGAGCCATCAGGCCGCCTACGAGCGTCCACTTCTCGTGTGCCAGCACGGCCTCGATCTCGGCGACGTTCGGCCACGGTGCGCCCCATCCACCGCTTGGACTCGGCACCTCGATAGTGGGGCGTTCAGTCACGGAGGTCCTCCAACGCCCTCTCGATCGCGTCGAGGCCGGCCCGGCGCTCGCGTACATCGAGGGAATCGGCCAGATCCATCGCCGCGAGCACGACCCCCCGCTCCGAAAGGTCGCGCACCTGATCGAGGTCCATGGTTGTCGCGCGGAGCGTGACATGACCTTCCTCGTCCGGAGACAGGGCATACCGCGACACGACGCCGGCAACATTCGCGACCGCGACGTAACCATCGATGTCGGTCGTCTCGACGAGTCCGAGCCGACCGGCCACCCCGACCGGATACACCAGCTCTGACTCGAGGTATTTGCCTGCGCTGGAATGAGCGCGGTAGCGGGTCACAGCGGCCCGCCCACGGGCACGTTCGACCAGGTCAGTCGCGGACAGAACGCGAAGTCGCGCCCTGACTCGGGACTGCTGCCGCTCCCCCAGCCAGTCGGCGTCCGCTCCCGACAGTATCGCCACCGCTGCCCATGCCGTGGCCTCCGACCACGCGCGACGATGTGAACCACCCCGGACTGCGATGAGACGTTCGACCGACGTCTCGTCCACCACACCACGGGCCACCCGGCAGAGCTCTCCATTGGCGACGAGGTGTTGCACCTGTCGCGTGGACACCCCGAGACGCTCCGCGGCCTCGGCTACCCCGATGAGACGCATGACAGATAGTTTCGCATACGCGAAGCTATCTGACCATGTTAGCTGCAGCGGCCCTAGCGGCGAGGCGCGTGAGAGATCCATCGAGGTCATCGAGCGCCTCGCCCCAGGTGGCGTCACTCGAGGGCTCGCTGTGGGCGAAGGTGCCGGCGAGCTCGAGGGTGATGTAGCCGTGGATGAGGCTGGACATCAGACGTACGGCGTACGTCTCGTCGGTCTGGGCGATGCCGTAGCTGCGGACGACGGCGAGGGCGAGGTCGGCGTTGCGGCGGCCGGCGGTGATCGCGGCGGCCACCGAGTCCGGGATCTCCGCGGCCGGGTCGGAGGCGGGTGGGACGCGCTGGCGGGTGGTGGCGTCGTAGCGGCCGGGTGAGCGGCGGGCGAAGTCGCGGATGGCGTCGGCGTACGCGACGAGGAGGTCGCGGCCCTCCCCTGCGGCGATCGCGGTGCTCGTGGCGTCGGCGAGCTCGTCGAGGACGTACGCGGTGACGGCGGTGCGGAGGTCGGTGGCTCCGGAGATGTGGGAGTAGAGGGTCGGCGACCTGACGCCGAGGTGCCGCGCGAGGACCGAGATCGTGACGGCGTCGAAGCCCAGCTCGTCGGCCAGGTCGGCGGCGGCCGCGATCACGGCGGTCCGGTTCAACCCTGGCCGGCCCATCGACACCCTCCTAAATAACGAATTGCCTAACAGTTGTAGGAAATCTAGCATGGTTGGCATGAAGCCGCTGACCGAGACCGACGTACGCGCATCGTTCGTCAACCTCACCAAGGGTGCGACCAAGCGCCTCAACCTCCCCGCCGACCTGGCCGAACAGCCGTGGGACGACCTCGACTACCTCGGCTGGCAGGACCCGAAGGCACCGCAGAACCACTACCTCGTCACCGAGCACGACGGGCGCCTCTGCGGGGTGGCCCTCCGGGCCTCGCGCGAGACGCGAGGGCCACGGAAGACCATGTGCGCGCTGTGCGCCTCGGTCGGTGACGTCGCGCTGCTGGTCGCCTCCCGCGCCGGTCGCTCCGGGCAAGACGGCAACTCGGTCGGCACCTACATCTGCGCCGACCTCGACTGCTCACTCAAGGCGCGCAACAAGCGGAAGCTCGACTCCCCGGTCATCCACGAGACCCTCAGCGCCGAGCAGAAGGTCGATCGGCTGCTTGGCAACCTCGACGCCTTCGTCGCGAGGGTGCTCCGACCCGCCTGACACCCACGCCCGGCGGACAGGCTCGGAGCTCTCGCGTGTCGTCCAAGCCGGGTGGCATCGCAGAGATCGCCTAATTGAAGCTACCCAGTAACGCGTTCACACCGAAGAAGCTGGCGCCGACCAGGGGCACGGTCATTACGAGCATGAGCGTGGCCAAGCGCAGGGTTGCTCCCCACCCTGCCTGACACACAGCCAAGAGGAGGTCCCAAAATTCGATGTGATCGCGGCCGTAGCATCCCCGACTCATTTCACGGCGCGCGCGCCGACGGATCTTCTTACCCACAAGACCAGCATCCGCTTCACATAACCCCAGGTCAACTTGCTATTTATGACGTTTGCAGCGGATCGACACTGCTGTATCAGCAGACCTACTTCGACTTCTCACTTAGAAGACATCTGCGGGTGAGCGGAGTTACACTGCGTTTGTGCAGGAAAGTTTAAAGAAGTGACCCCTAGAACCCCTAGGACCCCCAGAACCCCCGTACCGCCAGTTGCACCGCTACAAGGGTCGGACCGCCAACAGAAATTAGCTCCCGAGTCCGAATCGGCGTACCTCCTGAGGCGCGCTGTCGAGCGTTCTCAGAGGACGAGCGGTCTCCAATTGCCAAGAGCCTTCTTTCGAGCGACCTCAGACGAAGGCCCGCCCTTAGCAGCAATGATGAGAGGTGGGCGGGGAGGGGAGGTGCGGCTCAAGTTGTACCTCTCGATGTGTTTGGTCGCCACCAAAGCGCCGTACCGCATCGAGCAGCCCATTCCAGCGAGGGTTTGGGCGTCGATGCTCGCCTTGCCGGATCCCGAACTCAACGGCGCCCGCCGAGTCTCCGATGCACTCACCTGGCTACACAAGAAGGACTATGTCCGACTCGTGCGCAGCGGAGGCGCACCCCCAGAAGTGAGGCTTCGCAGCGCGAGTGGAAACGGGGCCAAGTTCGTGCGGCCGCTGACGAACTACGTTCAGGTACCTCTTGGACTCTGGAAGAATCAGTGGATCGCCCGCCTGAGTGGGAGATCACTGGCGGTCTTGCTTGCACTCCTGGACCTGCAGGGCGGCAAGGACCCCGCCAGTCCACCGTCCATGAATACCCAGCAGCGAAACCGGTATGGCTTTTCTCAAGACACGTGGACCCGCGGCGAGCGCGAACTCAAGAACCTCGACTTGCTCACCGTCCGCCGAAGTCCGCAAGGCGCGGAGTTCGACTGGCGCCGCATGCGAAATACCTACTGGGTAGACGTGGAAGCGCTCAACAGCCGAACCGCGCCACTTCACGACCCATCCGGTGCGGATTCGCACGGGAGCGGACGAGGCCACACGTCACCAGAGCAATAATTTCGAGCAATGAGAGGGAGATCGCGCGCGACCTGGACACAATGAATGCATCAGCCGGCGTCGGCCAGTTCTCCGAGGACCTCGATTCGATCGGACTCGCTGAGTAGGCCACCCATGGGCGAGACCTCGCGCATCTCGATGGAGTCGCGGTCGAGTCCTGTCATGACACGCTGCAGACCGCGTACATCCTCGTTGTCCACGAGCGAGGTCCAGCGCTTGAGGTTCCGCTCGTGAGGTTGTCCGCTGACGTTGCGGCGGAGGTGGTCGAGGCGGCGTTCGATCCTCGGCTTCCACTCACGCAGGGTCGTCGGAGTCAGATCACCCGACAGGCGACGGTGAAGCATCCACGAGCGGCGTTCCGAGCGCGTCAGTTCGGGCGTGATGGGGCGGCGTACGACCTCGAGACGCCAGCCCATGCAGGACAGCAGGCGGTCGAGCTGATCGTCGCTCAGATCGACCTTCCCGGAGAGGAACTGGCTGATGCTCGGCTGATGAACGCCGCTGGTGCGGGACAGCGTCGACTGGGTGGTGCCCGTCTCGAGCATCACCTCGCGCAGGATCTCTCCACGTGACGACACGACCCCATTATAGCAAGATCTACTATCGACCGTCGCTGCTCAGCATTCGATGACGTTGACCGCGAGGCCGCCGCGGGAGGTCTCCTTGTACTTGACCTTCATGTCGGCCCCGGTCTCGCGCATGGTCTTCAGCGCCTTGTCCAGGCTGACCTTGTGGGAGCCGTCGCCGTTGAGGGCGAGGCGGGCGGCGTTGATGGCCTTCACGCTGGCGATGGCGTTGCGTTCGATGCACGGGATCTGCACCAGCCCGCCGACCGGGTCGCAGGTGAGGCCGAGGTTGTGCTCGATGCCGACCTCGGCGGCGTTCTCCACCTGCTCCGGGCTGCCGCCCAGCACCTCGCAGAGGGCACCGGCTGCCATCGCGCAGGCCGAGCCGACCTCGCCCTGGCAGCCGACCTCGGCGCCGGAGATCGAGGCGTTCGTCTTGCACAAGATTCCGATGGCGGCAGCGGTGAGCAGGAACCGGACGATGCCGTCCTCGATCGCGGCCTCGTCCAGGCCGGCCTCGGGTGCCACGAAACGTACCCAGTAGTGCAGGACGGCGGGCACGATGCCAGCCGCGCCGTTGGTGGGAGCGGTGACGACCCGGCCGCCCGAAGCGTTCTCCTCGTTCACCGCCAGGGCGAACAGGTTGACCCAGTCCATGACCCGGAAGGGGTCCTGGGCGCCGGCTCCGGAGGCCAGGTCGCGGTAGAGCAACGGCGCCCGGCGCGGGACCCGCAGACCCCCAGGAAGTACGCCGTCACTGACCGGATCACGGTCGCAGCCCGCCTGCACACAGTCGGCCATCACCTGCCAGATCTCCAGGAGACCGGCACGGACCTCGTCCTGCGTACGCCAGGTCAGCTCGTTGGCGAGCATGAGGTCGGAGACCCGGAACCCCTCGCGCTCGCAGGTGCTGAGCAGCTCGGCACCGGTGGTGAACGGAAACCGGACGCTCGAGTGGTCGGGCACGATCCGCGCGGCGCCGGAGGCGTGCTCGTCGACCACGAAGCCGCCGCCGACGGAGTAGTAGGTCCGCTCTCGGCTGACCTGCCCTGAGGCGTCGTAGGCGGTGAACACCATACCGTTGGGGTGGCCCGGCAGGCTCTTGCGCCGATGCATCACCAGGTCGGTCTGGCTATCGAAGTGGATCGGCCGATGACCGCCCAGCGACAGCTCGCCGCGCTCGCGGATGTCCGCCACCCGCCCGGACGAGGCCCGGGTGTCGACAGTCGCCGGCTCCTCCCCCTCGAGGCCGAGCAGCACCGCCCCCTCCGAGCCGTGCCCGTGCCCGGTCGCGCCGAGCGACCCGAACAGCTCGGCCTTCACCCGCGTGACCGCGTCCAACTGACCGTCCTCGACGAGGCTGTCGACGAAGGTCTTCGCGGCCCGCATCGGTCCGACGGTGTGCGAGGACGAGGGCCCGATCCCGATCGAATACAGATCGAAGGTGCTCAGGGTCACCGCCACGACCGGGGCCGGGGCGCCGCTGACAGCACCCATTGCTTCGGGCTCCGCTTCAGCAGCAGCGGTCACGGACGGTTCACTCCTCGATCAGAGCGTCGTAGGCCGCGGCGTCGAGCAGGTCGGGAGCGCCAGAGACACGCATCTCGAAGAGCCAGCCGGCGCCGAACGGGTCGCTGTTGATCAGCGCGGGGTCCTCGACGACGGCCGAGTTGATCTCGAGGATCTCGCCGTCGGCAGGCGCGAAGAGGTCGCTGACCGACTTCGTCGACTCCAGCTCACCGCAGCTCTCTCCCCCGGTGATCTTGCTACCCACCTCGGGCAGCTCGACGAAGACGATGTCGCCCAGCGCCTCGGTGGCGAAGGCGGTGACGCCGACGCGCGCGACATCACCGCGGGTCTCGATCCACTCGTGCTCGGCGGTGTACGACAGGTGGGACGGGTTGCTCATGGCAGTGCTCATTTCTTGGAGTAGAAGGGAAGGTCGACGATCTCGGCGTCCTCGCGGCTGCCGCGCACGTCGACGTGGACCTTGGTGCCGACGGCAGCCAGATCGGGCCGGACGTACGCCATCGCGATGGGACGTCCGAGGGTCGGCGACGGGGAGCCGCTGGTGACGGTGCCGATCTCATCGCCGGTGGCCGGGTCCGCGATGGCGTAGCCGGCCCGAGGAGAACGGCGCCCGGCGGCCACCAGGCCGACGAGCACGCTGCGCGGACCCTCCTCGCGACGCGTCGCCAGGGCGGCATCGCCGACGAAGCCGTCGAGCTTCTCGAAGGAGACGACCCGACCGAGGCCGGCCTCGAAGGGGGTCGTGTCGCGGTTCAACTCGTGACCGTAGAGCGGCATGCCGGCCTCGAGCCGGAGGGTGTCGCGGCAGGCGAGCCCGGCGGGCTGCAGGCCGTGCGGCGTACCTGCCTCGGTGATGGCCTCCCAGACCGCAGCGGCCGACGAAGGCTCGCAGTAGATCTCGAAGCCGTCCTCGCCGGTGTAGCCGGTGCGGGCGAGCAGGACGTCGACCCCGGCGACCGTGCCTGCGTCGATGGCGTAGTACTTCAGGGACGGGACGTCCAGGTCGGTCAGGGCAGCGACGATCGCCGGCGAGGCGGGGCCTTGGACCGCGATCAGCGCCCACTCCGCGGAGGCGTCGCGGACCACGGCGTCGTACCCCTCGGCACGCTCGACCAGCGCCGGCGCGACCACGTGGACGTTGCTCGCGTTGGCGACGACCAGGTAGCGCTCTTCCTCGAGCCGGTAGACGACGAGGTCGTCGATGATGCCGCCGTCCTCGGCGCAGATCATGGAGTAGCGGGCGCGGCCGAGGCCGATCTTCGACGGCCGCCCGACCAGGGCGCGGTCGAGGGCGCGTCCTGCCTCGCGGCCGGTCACCTCGATCTCGCCCATGTGAGAGAGGTCGAAGAGGCCCGCGGTGGTGCGTACGGCATTGTGCTCGGCGGTCTCCGAGCCGTAGCGGACCGGCATGCTCCAGCCGGCGAAGTCGGTGAACGAGGCACCGAGCGCCTGGTGGATCGCATGCAGAGGGGTAGGGACGGGTGAGGTCATGTGCGGGAGGCTCCCTGGTGATGGGTGCCGACAGCCGGCACCCGTGGACGGGTGACCTCCCCGCTCTGTCATCGCTACCTGAGAGCTTCACCGCCCGAGAGGGGCGATTTGCACCGTGGGTGCAGGATCCAGCGGATCCTGTCTTTCCAGAGGTCGCCTCACCACAGCGGTCATTGGGCCTGAGAGATTCTGGGGAGGTTTGCTCCTTCGGCGCCTCACCCCGGATGGGCGAGGACTCTCCCGCTGCGGTTCAAATGGCGGATGTGAAGTTGTGCGGCACAACCTAGGTCTGGCCACCTCGGTCGTCAAGACGTGACCCCCTTAACGGGAACTGTTCTCATCGAGCTCTACGATGGCCAGATGCCACCGACCAGCGCCACCCGGGTCCCCGTGGTCATCCTCACCGGCCATCTCGGGTCGGGCAAGACCACGCTTCTCAACCATCTGCTGCGCCAGCCCGGCGCGCGGGTGGGCGTGGTCGTCAACGACTTCGGCGACATCAACGTCGACGCCGGCCTCGTCACCGGCCAGGTCGACGAGCCGGCCTCGATCGCCGGCGGCTGCCTGTGCTGCCTCCCCGACGCCGGCGGCCTCGACGACGCACTGGAGAAGCTCACCCACCCGCGGCTCGCGCTCGACGTCGTCATCGTCGAGGCCAGCGGTCTCGCCGAGCCCGGCACGTTGGCCCGGCTGGTCCGGTTCAGCGGTGTCGAGCGGGTACGCAGCGGTGGGCTCATCGAGGTCGTCGACGCCTCGGCCTACTTCGACACCCTCGACGACGGTCGGGGTCCGGCACCGGTCCGGTTCGCGGCCGCCTCCCTGGTGGTCATCAACAAGACCGACCTGGTGCCGGCGGCCGACCGCCCGGGGGTCCTGGCGCGGCTCGAGGAACGCGTGCGGGAGCACAACCCCGAGGTCCAGATCGCGTACGCAGTCGGTGGCCGCATCGATCCCCAGCTCGTCTACGACGCGGCCGTACCCGAGGACCCGCCCGACGAGCTGCCGATCGCTGCGCTGCTGCGCGAGGCGGCCGCCTCGCACGGCGCGCACCAGCATGCCCGAGCCGTCACCGTGACCACGCCAGGCACCATCGAGCCGGCTCGGCTGCTCGACCTGCTCGAGGACCCGCCGGAAGCGGCGTACCGGGTCAAGGGGACTGTCGCGGTCGCGACCGGACAGGGTCCGCGCAGCTACCAGGTGAACCTGGTCGGGCGCAGCGCCCATGTGGCAGCGGAACGGCGGACCGGCCCGGGAACCGCGGTGCCGAGGAGCGAGCTGGTGGCCATCGGCCTGGAGCTCGATCCGGATGCGGTCCGGCAAAGGCTCACCGATGCGCTCGCCCCGGCCGAGCGACCGAGCACCGACGGCCTTCGCCGGCTCCGTCAGCTCGTGCGGGTCAGCCTCTGACCAGCAGGATCAACCCGCGCGGCGCACGATCCGCTCCATGTCGGTGATGACCACCGAGCGCGACTCCAGCCGGACCCAGCCCTTCGCCGCGAAGTCGGCGAGTGCCTTGTTGACCGTCTCCCGGGCCGCGCCGACGAGCTGGGCGAGCTCCTCCTGGGTGAGGTCGTGACGGACGTGCACGCCCTCGTCGGTGGTCTCGCCGAATCGCTCGGCGAGGTCCAGCAGCGCCTTCGCCACCCGGCGGGGCGCGTCGGCGAAGACCAGGTCGCCGATCACGTCGTTGGCCCGACGCAGGCGACCCGACAGCAGGGCGAGCAGTCCGCGCGTCACGCTCGGCCGCCCGTCGAGCAGGGTCAACAGGGCGTCGTGGGACAGCGAGGCGAGCTCGACCCGGTCGGTGACGGCCGTGACCGTCGAGGAACGCAGACCGGGATCGAAGAGCGACAGCTCACCGAACACCTGACCCGGGCCCAGGATCGCCAGCACGCTGTCCTGCCCGCTGGCCGAGGCGCGGCTCAGCTTCACCTTCCCGGCCACGACGGCGTAGAGCCGGTCCGCGGCATCGCCCTCGTGGAACAGCACTTCGCCCCGCCGCAGGCGGGACTCCCCCATCATCGCGAGCATCGCCGTCATCGACTCGTCGTCCAGCTCGCCGAAAAGCGGCGCGTGCCGAAGCACGTCTCGATCCATTACTAAGCCGCTCCTGTCGTCGTTTGGCTCAAGCCATCAGCGTACCGAGATCAGCGACACCGACAGTGGATGTGTGTCCCTCATCGCACGCCTTTCGGGTGCGTTCTTCGCCACACCGAAGGCGCCGGGAAGCCTCGGGGGTCCTGTGTGGTTGAGCCTGCCGTGAGGCTCTCCATGCTGGACCGCTCCCGTACCCGGACGGGCTATCCCGAAGGCGCTGCGCTGACCCACACGATCGAACGGGCGGTGGCTGCCGAGCGGCTGGGCTACCACCGATTCTGGGTCGCCGAGCACCATGCGGTGCCTGGGATCGCGTCAGGATCGCCGCCGGTGCTGCTGGGAGCGCTCGGCGCACACACGTCCACGATCCGGCTCGGGTCCGGCGGGGTGATGCTGCCGCACCACCAGCCGCTGGTCGTGGCCGAGCAGTTCCTGATGCTCGATGCTCTCTATCCCGGTCGGATCGACCTGGGCCTGGGTCGCACGTTGGGCTTCACCGCTCCCGTACGCCGCGCCCTGCGGCACGATCTCGACGACCCGGACACGTTCGCCGAGGACATCGACGAGCTCCGGGGCTATCTCGACCGTACGGCGGCGGTCACCGCCCGGCCGGCGGCTGAGCGGCAGATCCCGATCTTCGTGCTCGCGACCGGACGAGGCCTCGCCCTCGCTGCGCAGCTCGGGCTGCCGGTCGTCGTGGGCGGTCCGGTGCTCGACAGCCCGCGGCTGGGCGATCTGCTCGGGGCGTACCGGAAGGACTTCCGGCCCTCCTCGCGAGCAGCCGAGCCTTCGGTGACGGTCTCCGCCGACGTACTGGTCGCCGACACCGACGCCGACGCCGCCGAGCTCGCGCTGCCGGAGGCATGGGCGATGGCCAGATCGCGGCAGACCGGGGAGTTCGGTCCGCTGGAGCCGGTCGCGTCGATCCGGGACCAGGCCTGGACCAACCAGGTGCGGGAGCGGGTCGAGGCCCATCTGGCGCGTACGACCGCGGGATCTCCCGACACCGTCAGACGTCGTCTCGACCAGCTGGCCGAGGCCACCGGCGCCGACGAGCTGCTGGCTTTCACCTCCACCTACGACCGCGACGCCCAGCTCGCCTCCGACGCCGCGCTCGCCGAGATCATGACCGGATCGGCGTCCCTCACGCGCCCGAGTGCACCAGACCTGCCCACGACTCCGCGCGCAGCGGGTTCGCTCTCCTGAGCTCTTGGACGACGTCGTGGAGCACGCGCGCGGCCGGGAGCGGCGCGTCGACGACAGTGTGCGGTTCCATCTCGGCGTAGAACGCTGACGATGCCTCGCGAGCGGTCTGATTCAGCAACGGCCACATGGTCGAGATCGTCTGCCGAAACCCTGCTGCCTGGAACGCCGAGCCGATGTGGACGACCTCGCCCATGGCCGTCGCCCCGTCCGAGAGCACAGCCGCGTCGCAGACCGAGAGATAGGCCAGCTCGCCCAGGCTCAAGCGCCGATCGGCAACGTCTCGCGCGGTGAGCTCACCGTTCGCCAGGAACAGGACGCTGTCGACGAGGCTGTCCGCACCGTTGTCGACGGCGCCGGCGTGACAGGCGAAGTGGGCGAGAGACGCCTGGTCGATGACCTCGAGGACCCCCTCCACCGTCGCATCACAACGCACAACCTGCTCGGGACCAAGGCGCAGCAGCGCCTCGACCTCCGCAACCTCCTCCAGGAAGTTCTGCAGCTCGCGCTCGTCGTGGTGGCCGTTGCGGGTCGCGGCGACCGGGAGCAGCCGCACCGGGCGCTGCGCCTGCGGCAGCGAGAGACCGTGCAACAGGGTTCGTACGTTCGGGGTGTAGGACGAGACCACCCGGTCGAGCGCCGCAGCACCCACCTCGTCAAACCGTTCGGCCGCATGCAACGGCAATCCCTGGAGCAGTCCGGTCGGCATCCACCAGACTCGGGGAAGCGAGGTGCCCGCACCCCCGGAGCGGTGGCCGAGGTCATCGAGCACCGGGCCGACCACCTTGTCCCACAACCAGGTCAGGGTGTCTCGCATCAGCTTGCCGTAGAGGCTCGGAGCCGAGACGACCCTCGGGGCCAGGACCCGGAATCGGGCCGCAGTCTCACGCAGATCGTCGAGCCGGAGCTCCGGCAGCGACACGATCAGAGGATCCCCCTCATGACGAAGCACCACCGCGTCGCAGCGGAGCTCGCTCAGGTTGAAGGTCACCACGGCGCCGTCTCGGGCCGCCGGGCGCATCGCATCGACGGAGAGCGGCACCTCGGTCACGAACCTGCTGAGCTCGTCGGAGGCCCGGACCCTCTGGATCACCTTCGCCATCCGGATCTGGGCATCGATCTGCGCCTTCTCCTCGGTCGAGGTGAGAAAGCGGGAGTACGGATCGGTCGCGAGCTGCTTCCGATGCAGGCGCACTGCCTCCACGTACTCCCGATGCAGCTCCGGGTCGATCGCCTCCATCTCGGCGATGTCTCGTCGCATCGCGACGTCCTGGCCGAGCATCGCGGAGGCGTTCCGCTCGATCTCCTCCAACGCCGAGAAGGCATCACCTTCGGCGATCTGCGCAGCGACGGTCTTCGCGGCCGCCGGAGTCGGATGCTGGCCGGTCCCGCGGAAACCGGCCGCCAGCACCCACGTCGAGAACAGCGCGAACAGCTCTCGGTGCGGCACCCGGACGTCGGTCAGTGCCTCCCGAGCGTGCGCCACCGCCTCCGCGTACTCATCGTCTCGTCCCCCGCCGAGGAAGCGGGAGAACAGCGCCAGCGCCAGGTGCGCCAGGCACGCTCGGCGTTCCTCGGTCGACGGGCCACGTCGGGCGAGGGCCTTACGGCTCTCTGCGATGTAGCGGTCGAGTAGTCCGAGCTTGTCGAACGCCGTGCCGCTCGCGTTGACCGTCAGCACGAGTCCGCCCGGCCCCATCCCGTCGTACGTGGTCCGCAGAGCGTCCTGCATCTGCCCGAGCAGAGGTAGGAACTCCTCGAGGAACCTCATCTTCGAGGCCACGTCCTCCTGCCCGGTCGAGCTCTGGCGCTCGGCGAAGTCCAGGGCCAACAGCCGCGAGCGCACCATGACCTCCTCCATCGAGCCGGGGGTGGCCACCTCGAGCAGGGCCTGACCCGTCGCCTTCAGCTCGTCTCGAACCTGCGGGTCTCGGACCAGTCCCGGCAGTCCCGGCAGTCCCGGCAGTCCCGGCTCGAGCTCGTCGGCGGGCGGCGCCGGGCTGACCTCCCCGGCGCGGATGGCGTGGACCGTACGAGTGATGAAATCGTCCATGGCGGGACTCGTGCTTCCGGCCAGGAAGCCCTGGACCATCCCGCCGGCATCCTGCGCGAACCTCGTCTCCTCGTCCCCCTGACCCAGGCCGAGCATCTCGAGCATGACCTGCATCAGTCCTTGCTCCGGCGTGTCGTCATCCTGCCCGAGCAGCGCCGTCATCTGCGCGGTCATCTCGTCGAGGTTTCGATCGTTGGTCATCCGGCCGCGCACCACGTCGGCGCGCGCACGCAGATCGGCGTCGGCATCCGGCCCCAGCGCCGGTCCCGTGAGCAGCGCCATCGCCTCGTCGTGTCGTCCAGCCGAGGCCAGAGCGTCCGCCGCGCGCAGCGTCAGCTCCGGATAGGCGGCGTCGTCGGGCTCGGTCAGCTCCAGGAGCGCACAGAGGACGTCGCTCATCTCGTCTCGAAGCTCCGTGGACGGGAACGGGACCAGTGACAACGCCTGGTGCAACGCGTCGAGATAGATCCGGCGCGCGGCCGGCACGCCGACGGTCAGATCTACTGCCCGGCGCAGTGCGTCGATCGCCTCGTCCTCGATGGTCAGGTCGGCATCGTCCTGACCGACTGCGCCCCTCCGGACCATCAGGGCGTCGGACAGCACACCATAGGTCATCGCCAGCACCGGCCGGACGGTCAGGTAGGTCGCCGCGGCCACCGCCTCGCGCAGACATGCGATCGCCTCGTCCAGAGTCGTCAGATCTCGACGCGCCAGCGCCACCTGACACAGCAGGCGTCCGAGCAGACCGACCACACCCGGGTAGTCGACATGCTCGGCGGGAACCCGGCTCCGGGCCTGCTCCAGCAGGTCGAGAATCCTCTGCAGGTCGTCGTCCGACCCCGCCCCGAGATCGGCGAGCACCACGCCGAGCCGACCGGCCGCCACCGCCTTGTCGAGCGACCCTTCGACGAGCTGGTCGTACGCCGTCTCGAGCAGGTCTCGCGACGCCATCAGCCACTCCGCCAGGCCGAGACTCTCACCGCCCGAGGCCAGGAACCCGCCGAGCGCCAGGACGCCGGACCAACGCTCTCGGCTCAGGTCCTCCTCCCCCAGCCACTCTCGCGGCGGCAAGCCGACCTCGCCGAGCCGAGCTGTCACCCATGCAGGCAGGTCAGGTGCATCTGCCGCGTACAGGAAGCTCTTGACAAGCTGTCGCCCCTGTTCCCGCGCGACGGCGGTGTCGGGCTGCCCGGGGGCGGAAAGACTTCGGCCCAGATAGAACGAGCCGAGGGTCACGGCGATGTCCCTGTCGACCTGCCAGGTGTCACCGCGCTGGGTCACGAGGTGCTGCAGCAGGTACGTCGCGTGCTCGTCGATCTCCGCCGACTGCAGGGCACTGCTCTCGACCGCCACCGCGGCCGCGACCCTGCGGAGCGCGTCGTCACGATCGTTCGGCCAGTCACGTACGAAGAAGTCCCGCACTACGCTCCCATGCTCTTGCGAAAGATCGCGGTCATCGTCTGAGCGCCGCTGGGGCGCAGCGGTGCGTCCGGATCGAGCAGCACCGTGCTGAGGTCGTGCAGGTGAACGTCGACCACCGACTCGACCATGGCGGCATATTCGGCGGCCCTGATCCGGCACAGTGCGTTCGCGTAGACGCAGAGCACGACGCCGACAGCGAGGGCCGGCCACCAGAGGATCCCGGCGGCGAGGTAGAGCAGGCTCCACCCGCCGATGCGCAACGCACCGTCCAACCGCTGACGCGACTCCCACAGTGCCGTCTTCGGAGCGTCGGGAAGCACGATCCACAGGCGCGGCCACAGATCCACCAGACTCAGCTTGTAGAACTCGCGCACCCGCTTCTCCGGACCTTCCAGGACCTCTTTGAGCCGCGGCAGCACGATCGCTGTCGCGGCGGGGAGGGAGCGAGTGGTGAGCCAGCCGTAGCCGGCCTGCATGACCTCGGCAGCCTTGGCGCTGGCCCACACCGCCGCGACCACGGCCGCGCCGATCATCAGCGTCTGACCAGCCGTTCGCGTCGGCGACAGCGCTGCGTTCGTCTTCGTCGCGAGCTCGGCGAAGTCCGACCACTGGGACTGCCCGAGCACGCACCCGACGGCAACCACGGCGGCATAGACCAGCCCGGTGAGCCACCTCTCGGCAAGAGCGCGGCCGGCGAGGTTCTTGCCGAGGTCCGCGACCACTGCGGTCAACATCAGGCGAGACCACCGTCGAACTCGAGGAACCGATCGAAGACGCCGCACGTCGGCCGGTTCGAACCGGCCGCGACAACTCGTCTGGAGCATCGTCGTTCCGGGCAGACATAGGCGCCCCGAACCACAGCCGCTGCGCCCTCGACCCGTGGCGGCGTGCTCCGCGACCGTGTGTCCCCCTCGGACACGGCGTCGGCGTCGGCGTCGTCGACCAGGCCGGATTCGCGCAGCGCAACCCACGCCTCGGTGCCGGACCTGATCGCGGCCAACGCCTGCTCGAGCTCCATGACGCCGCCGGAGCGCCGAAGGTCGGGAAGCTCTTCGCACAGATGCCCAAGATCCATCCGTGCACCGTAGCGACCCGTCATCGGTCCCGCAGCGATTTCTTCCACCGCGCTGCTCAGCGCCGCTGCCGCGCCTCACCCAGGGGCGGTGAGGATGTGGGCGGCCTCGAGGAGGAGGCGGCCGAGCTCGGTCTGACGAGGGGGTGCGAGGCGGGCCTCGATGCCGGTGATGCTGAGCGCTCCGTACGGCTGTCCGTGGGCGTCGAAGACCGCGGCACCCAGGCCCCAGCTGCCGACGACGAGCAGGCCCGGGTTGACCGCGAAGCCGAGCTCACGGGTCGCGGCGATGCGCTTGCGCAGAGCGGACGCCGAGTGCTGCTCGCCGTAGGCCTCGACGAGGTCGGCGCGGGCCAGGTAGGCCTCGCGCCGCGACTCCGGCAGGAAGGCGAGGATCGCCAGGCCGGCCGAGGCGACGCCGAGCGGGAACCGGATCCCCTCGTGGAGCACGTGCGAACGGATCGGGAAGCTGCCGTCCTCGCGCAGGACGCAGACCGTCTCGTCGCCGCGCCGGATCGAGAAGAAGGCGCTCTCCCCCGTCTCGCGCGCGATGCGGAGCACGGCCGCCCGGGCCGCCGGCGTGATGTCGTGGCGGGTGGTCGCGGCGGCGCCGAGCAGGAAGCACTCCGGACCCAGGTGCCACGTGCCTGTGCTGTTGTCGCGCTCGACGAGCCCTTCCTCCTGGAGCGCGCTGAGCAGCCGGTGGGCGGTCGGGCGCGGGATGGCGGCGGCCGTCGCGAGCTGGGTGGTCGTCGAGCCCTCCGGCTCGCGCGCGGCGAGCAGCCGCAGCAGGTGCGCGCTGCGGCGGATGACACTGGGCTGTTGCGGGCCCGGACCGGGTTCCATGGGACGTACGATAGGTGCGTCCATTCAGTGAACGCCAGTGCGTCAACTGGGTCGCTCATCGAAAGATTGAGCGTGAACTCGCGCTCATCTATTGACCGATCGGCGCGCCCACCCTTGACTGATCATCATGGACAAGGTCATCTCCTCAGCCGCCGAGGCGGTCGCGGACGTACCGAGCGGAGCGACCCTCACGGTCGGCGGTTTCGGGCTGTGCGGCATCCCCTCGGTGCTCATCAATGCTCTCCTCGAGGCCGGCGTGACCGACCTCGAGGTGGTCTCCAACAATGCCGGCGTCGACGACTGGGGCTTGGGCCTGCTGCTCGGTGCCGGGCGACTGCGGCGGGTCGTCGCCTCGTACGTCGGTGAGAACAAGGAGTTCGCGCGGCAGTACCTCTCCGGCGACCTCGAGGTCGAGCTGACCCCGCAGGGCACGCTCGCCGAGCGGATGCGCGCGGGCGGCTCCGGCATCGCCGGGTTCTACACCCGCACCGGCGTCGGCACACAGGTGGCGCAGGGCGGGCTGCCGTGGAAGTACGACGACGCCGGCAACGTCATCAAGACCTCGCCCGAGAAGCCGGTGATGACCTTCGAGACGCCTGAAGGCGAGCGCGAGTTCGTCCTCGAGGAGGCCATCGTCGCCGACTTCGGCATCATCCGCGCGTGGAAGGGCGACCGCCACGGCAACCTCCTCTTCAAGGACTCCGCCCGCAACTTCAACCCGCTCGCCGCGATGGCCGGGCAGATCACGATCGCCGAGGTCGAGGAGCTCGTCGAGCCCGGCGAGATCCCGCCGAACGACGTCCACCTCCCCGGGGTCTACGTCCACCGCGTGGTTCCCCTGACCCCCGAACAGGCCGCCGAGAAGCGCATCGAGAAGAGGACGGTCCGCTGACATGGCATGGACACGTGAAGAGATGGCCGCCCGCGCCGCCGCGGAGCTCTCCGACGGCGACTACGTCAACCTCGGCATCGGGCTGCCGACGCTGGTGCCCAACTACGTCCCCGACGACGTCGAGCTGGTGCTGCAGAGCGAGAACGGCATCCTCGGCACCGGCGCGTACCCGGCCGAGGACGCCGTCGACCCGGACCTGATCAACGCCGGCAAGGAGACGGTCACCGTACGCAAGGGGGCGAGCTTCTTCGACTCCGCCATGAGCTTCGGGATGATCCGCTCCGGCAAGATCGACGCCGCCATCCTCGGGGCCATGCAGGTCTCCGCGGCCGGCGACCTGGCGAACTGGATGATCCCCGGCAAGATGGTCAAGGGCATGGGCGGTGCCATGGACCTCGTCCACGGCGCCAAGAAGGTCGTCGTGCTGATGGAGCACGTCGCCCGCGACGGCTCCTACAAGATCGTGAACGAGTGCTCGCTGCCCTACACCGGCCTCGGCGTCGTGCAGCGCATCATCACCGACCTCTGCGTCCTCGACATCACCCCCGAGGGCCTGCGCCTCGTCGAGCTCGCCCCGGGCGTCACGCTCGGCGAGGTGGAAGAGAAGACCGAGCCTCCGATCCTCCGCTGACCGCCGAGACGTCAGTTTCTGGGCGCGAGACGTCGAATTCTGACGCCGAGACGTCGCGTACGTCGGTCGAGATGTCATTTCGATGCCATCTCGGGCGACGCGCGTGACGTCTCGGCCGACGTGCGTGACGCCTCGGCACCAGAAACTGACCTCTCGCGGTCAGAAACTGACGTCTCGGCGGGGGGTCTGCGAGAATGGGCGGCGTGGAACTGAAGGTGGTGCGGCCGACGCGCGGGAGCGTGTGGCTGGCGCTGCTGGCCGCGATCGAGATCACCACCGGGTCCAGCCTGGCCCACCTGGCCGGCGGCGGAGAGCTGCCGGACGCGTTGTGGCTGGTGGCGACCGGGTTCGCTGCTTTTGGCACCGGCGTCGTGGTGCTGCAGCGCCGGGTCGGGATCGCTCTGGGAGCGGTGCTTGCCGGAGCGGCTCAGCTGGGGATGCACGAGGCGTTCGAGGCGTACGCCGCGCCGGTTGCACACGCGCACGAGACCGGCTCGGGCGGCACCTCGATGCTCCTCGCGCACGCTGTGGCCGCGGCGCTCACCGTGGTGGTGTGGATGCTGCATCGCCGGGCCTGGCGGGTCATCGCCCGTGCGCTGGCGACGCCCCAGGCCCTGGTTCCGTTCCGCCTGCCGGTCCCGGCACAGCCGGTCGTGCCGCGCACCGGACTGTGGACGTACGTCGCTGCCGGCCGGGGTCCACCGGTCCTCGCCTGAGGACTCGACCCCGACCACCGGGCACACGAACGCCCGTCAGCAGACCACTCCACAGAAAGCAACACCATGTCTCGACGTACCCTCGCGCGCCTCGGCGCGCCCGCCGCCGCTGCCGCGGCCGTCACCTTCCTCGTCGCCGCTCCGGCCTCCGCACACGTCACGGTCACCCCGACCGAGACTGCGGCGGGCGCGTACACCGTGCTGACCTTCAGCAACGGCCACGGCTGCGAAGGCTCCCCGACCAAGCAGATCACCATCCAGGTGCCGGAAGGGGTCAACACGGTCACCCCGACCCGTCAGCCGTTCTACGACGTCAAGGTCACCAAGGAGAAGCTCGCCGAGCCGATCAAGGACGCCCACGGCAACGAGCTGACCGAGCGCGACGCCACCATCGTCTACACCGCGAAGACCCCGCTGCCCGACGGGCAGCGTGACGCCTTCGAGGTCTCCCTGCAGCTTCCCGAGGAAGAGGGCACGCTCGCCTTCCCGGTCATCCAGACCTGTGTGAAGGGCGAGACCGCCTGGATCGAGGAGACCCCCGAGGGCGCCACCGAGGAGCCCGAGAACCCGGCTCCGGCCTTCGAGGTCACCGCCGCGAGCGGTGAGGACGGCCACGGCCACGACTCCGAGGAGTCCGCCGAGAAGGCAGAGCCTGTCGCTGCGGACGTCGAGGAGGGCGACGACGGCAACCTGTGGGGCGCTGTCGGCGCCGGCGCCGGCATCCTCGGCCTGATCGCGGGCACGACCGCCCTCGCGCTGGGACGTCGTAAGGCGTGAGTGCTCCCCTGACGCGCCGGCCCGGCCTCGACTACCGAGGCCCGGGCCGGCGCGGCCTGGGGCGGTTGCTGGTGGTGCTCGCAGCCACTGCGTACGCCGTCCTGCTCAGCATCTCCCCCGCCCAGGCTCACGCGACGCTGATCGGCACCGACCCGGCAGAGGGTGCGGTCCTCGAACAGGCGCCGGAGACGATCACCTTCACCTTCGACGAGGCCGTGACCCTGCCGCCGGCGGGTGTGACGGTCTACGACGCGAAGGGCCAGGAGGTGACCTCCGAGGCGACCGCGAGCGGCACCGAGATGGAGGTCGCGCTCGCGGATGCGAGCAGCCTCGGCGACGGCACCTACGTCGTCGCCTGGCGTGCCGTCTCGGCCGACGGCCACCCGATCTCGGGCTCGCTGACCTTCGCGGTCGGAGCGCCGAGCCTCAGCGTCGCCCCACCCCCGTCCTCGGAGCCGTCGCGGGCGACAGCGGTGATCCACGGGGTTCTCCAGTTCATCCAGTACGCCGCGTTGCTGCTGGTCGTGGGCCTGGTCTGGTTCCGTGCGCTCATCCTGGGTGGGCCCAGCGTCGGTGACCGCCGCATCCCCGACCGGGCGATCGCCCGGGTCCAGCGTCTGCAGATCCTCGCCGGCATGGTCGCGGTCCTCGCGCTGGTGTTCCTGGCGCCGGCCAGCGGTGCGCTGCAGAGCGAGAGCGGGCCGGGCGCGATCCTCACCTTCGACGCCTGGTCGCCGGCGTCGGTCGGCAAGGAGTGGCTCAGCGCGCTGGTCGGGATCCTGGGCATCGCGGCCACGCTCGCGCTGCGCGAGCGTCCCCGCCTGGCTGCGGCCGCCGGCCTGGTCGCGATCGCCTCACCGGCACTGGTCGGCCACTCCCGCGCGGTCGTACCGGCCTGGCTGGTCACCGCGACCGACATCATCCATCTCATCGCCGGGGCGCTCTGGCTCGGCGGTCTGGTCGGTCTCGCGCTGACCCTCCCGCTGATCACCCGGCGCGGCACGGTCGCGGCCGAGATCGTGACCCGTTTCTCCACCCTCGCCGCCATCTCCCTGGCCGCGCTCGCGGCCTCCGGCGTGCTCCTGGGCTGGCGGATCCTCGGCTCCTGGGACAACCTGCTCAACAGCACGTACGGCACCTTGCTGATGACCAAGGTCGCCCTGGTCGTCGCGGTCGCGGTGATGGCGGCCGGCAACCGGCTGCTGGTCCTCCCGCGCGTCCGGCAGGCGGCCGGTCACGACGACACCGTCGAGGCCGGCTCGATGCTGCGCCGCGCGGTGCTGATGGAGGCGGGCGTGCTCGTGGTGGTTCTCGGGGTCACCGGCTTCCTGGTCGACCAGCCGCCGCAGGCCGACGCCGGCTCGACAGGGTCCGGCACCGCCACCGTCGCCCAGACCAACACCCAGGCTGCGGAGCTCGGTGACGACCATCGGGTGTACGCGACGCTGACGCCCGCAGGCCCGGGGCCGAACGTGCTCCGGCTGCAGATCCAGGACGCCGCCGGCGAGCCGGTCGAGGCCGCAGCGGTCCCGACCGCCAAGCTCAGGTCCGGCGACGTGGACCTCGGGAGTCTGGCCCTGACCACGGTCGGCGCCGGCACCTGGGAGGCCGACGTCGTACTTCCCAAGGGTGGGACCTGGGAGGCGACCGTCGGACTGCGGCTCGGTGAGTTCGAGAGTCCGTTGGCGGTGCTGGAGTTCCCCGTAAGACAGTGACCTTCAGACCGTGATCTTCAGACCGTGACAGGGAGCCGGAGCGTGTGGATCATCCCGTCGACGCGGACCTGCGCGAAGAAGACGTAGTCACCCGCCTTCGGCGGCTTCACATGGATGCCGAGGCGGGTGCCGCCTTCGACGTTCTCGGGGCCGCCGAGCGGGTGCAGGTGGATCACCTCGCCGGTCTCGCGGCTGAACGCGGTCACGTGTGCGTAGACCCCCAGATAGGTCCCCAGGTTGACCGGGTTGCCGGCCGGGTCGGAGACCAGGACACCGATCTCCTGGTCGATCCCGGGCTTCGGAGTCTCCTCGAGCGCGGCGATCACGACGCCGTCGTCGGAGCCGGGTACGTCCACCTCGGTCGGGCCGGCGACCTTCGCCGTCGCGCCGAGCATGGCCTGCTCGCCCTTGTCGTCGGGGGTCCGGGCCGCGAACTCCGCGACCACCCGGTAGGTGCCACCAGCAGGGAGCGTCAGGTCGCCGGACCAGGCGCCGTCATCGCCCTGGGTGGGGTGGACGTGACGGAAGACCTCCAGGTCGTCGCGTACGACGTAGACATGGATGTCCTTGGTCTGCTCCTCGATGTAGTCGGTCACCGGGTCCCCACCCTTGGTGATCGTGAAGCTCAGCTTCCCCGGGGTGCCCGCCTCGGCGGGCAGGCTGACGTCACCGATCGTGTAGCCGCCCGCGGTCGCGGTGGTGCCGTCAGCGCCCTTGATCTCGGTCACGACGGTCGCGACGCTGGCCGACTCGCTAGACGTCGAGGTGGGGTCGGCGGCCTCCGGCTCACCGCCGCAGGCGATCAGGGTGATCGCGAGGCCGAGAGACAGGACGACAGCAGCAATTCCGACACGCACGGGACAAGGGTGTCATGTCACTGGTCGACCGGCCGACTCCCCTCGGGTCGATTGCGAGCCCCTTCCACCCAACCGATAGGCTTCACTTCGAGGGGAGTACCTCATCAAGCTCATTCCGGTCAGTACGTCGGTGCCGACACCGTCCCGGAGTGGCGCCTCGGTCTCGGGGTGAGGGAGACCTCAGACGTTCATCGATACGCCTGAGGACACTGCCTGATGCATTCCATTGCCACGCCCACTCTGTGGGCCGTCACCATCGCCGCTGTCGTGGTGCTGATCGCCCTCGACTTCCTCCTGACCCGGCGACCGCACGAGGTCTCCATGAAGGAGGCCATCGGCTGGTCGGTCTTCTACGTCGCGCTCCCGCTCGCCTTCGGTGTCTGGGTCTGGACCGCCCACGGCAGCCAGACCGGCTTCGAGTACTACACCGGCTACATCGTCGAGAAGTCGCTCAGCGTCGACAACCTGTTCGTCTTCATGCTGCTGCTGGCGGCCTTCGCAGTGCCACGACAGCTGCAGCAGAAGGTGCTGCTCTTCGGCATCGTCGGCGCGCTGGTGCTGCGCGGCATCTTCATCGCCCTCGGCGCCGCGGCGCTGTCCCAGTGGGACATCGTCTTCCTGCTCTTCGGCGCGATCCTGCTGATCACGGCCGCGAAGCTGTTCGTCGAGGCGCTCCAGGGCCACGACAGAGAGATCGACCCCGAGTCGATGCTGGCCGTACGTCTCGGCCGCAAGGTCGGCCTCAAGCCGATGGCCATCGTCGTGCTCGCCATCTTCGCGACCGACATCATCTTCGCCGTCGACTCCGTGCCGGCGGTCTACGGCATCACCGGCGACCCCTACCTCGTCTTTGCGACCAACGCGTTCGCGCTGCTGGGGCTGCGGGCGCTCTACTTCGTGCTCGAGGGGGCGCTGGCCAAGCTGGCCCACCTGAACTTCGGCCTGGCGGCGATCCTCGCCTTCATCGGCGTCAAGCTCGGCCTCCACTGGGCCCACGGGCACTGGGACTTCGTCCCGGTGGTGCCGACCTGGCTCTCACTGGTGATCATCGTCGGCATCCTCGCCATCACCGTCACCACCAGCCTGATCGCCTCCGCGCGTACGCAGGCTCGGGAGGAGACCGAGGCCTTGGAGGAGACGAACGCGTAAGCGACTGTGTTGGTCTCGACACGCTCGGCCGCAGGCGGCCTCGCGGCTCGACCAGCGGAGGCTGCGGCGGCTCGACCGACGGGCCACCCCGTCGGTCGAGCCGGACTCGTGAGGAACGAACGAGTCCGTGTCGAGACCAACACATTCCCACCCGCGGTCAGTCCAGCGCGAGTCCCTCCGCCGGACTGACCTTGGTGGCCCGCTTGGACGGCGCCACGCAGGAGACCAGGCCCGCCAGGCCGGCGGCCACGACGACCCCGACGAGCTGCAGCACGGGCAGCTTGAAGGTGGCGTCGGGCATGATGTCGCCGACCAGGATCTCGCTGCCTCCCCAGGCGAAGAAGACGCCCAGCGCGGTGCCGACGAGGGCCGCCACCGCAGAGAGCAGCACCGCCTCGGCGGCCAGCGTCCGCCGCAGCTGGCGCTTGGTCAGACCCAGTGCCCGCAGCAGCGCGTGCTCGCGCCCGCGCTCGAGCACCGAGAGTCCCAGCGTGTTGGCGATGCCGGCCAACGCGATCAGCACCGAGATCGCCAGCAGGCCGATGACCGCCCAGGTGAACACGTCCAGCTGGAGCTCGACCCAGGCGCGCTGACCCTTGCCGTTGATGAGCTCGGCGTCCGGAGCCAGCGCTCCGAGCGTCCCGGCCAGGTCCTCCGGATCGGCGCCGGCCTCCGCACGGACCCATACGGCATACGTCTGCGGGTCCTCGGTCAGGGTCCGAAGCGTCGCGGCAGAGATCTGCGGGGCTCCGTCGATCTCGCGTACGTCCAGGGTCACGGTGGCCGACCGGTCACCGACGACCAGCGTCACCTTCTCCCCCGACGCCTCGAAGGAGTCCTCCACGAAGGCCGAGGCGGCGACCGGAGAGATCACCATCGTGCCGGGCTTCACGGAGAGGTCGCGCAGTGCGATGTCTCCCCCTGGCGGGGCGACGACAGGCACCGGAACGGGTTTCCCGCCGGCCTCCACCGAAGCCATCGCACCCGGTACGGCCACCGCGTCGTCGACGCCGGGGACCGACTTCGCGTCGTCGAGGACGGAGTCCTCCAACGGCTTCGACTCCGCCTGCAGAGCGAGGTCGATCGGGTGCTGCGCGGCCATCTCGTCGAGCGTGGCGGAGCGGATGGTGTTCATCCCGGTGAGCACTCCGGTGGTGAGGGTGACACCGACGAGCAGCGAGGCCGCCGTGGCCGCGGTGCGCTTCGGGTTGCGGCCGGCGTTGGCCGCGGCCAGCTTCGCCGGGGACCCGGCGACCGTCGCCAGGGCAGACCCGGCCAACCGAACCAGGCCGGGCACCAGCACGGGCCCGAGGAGCATCACCCCGAGGAACGTGACCGCACAACCGAGCAGCACGATCAGCATCCCGATCTGCGCGTCGTCCCAGCCGACGGCCACGAAGATCGTCGCCACCCCGGCGAGGATCACGGCGACGCCGAGCCCGATGCGGAACATGCCGGCACCGCGTACGTCGAAGCCCTCCTGAGGGCGCAGCGCAGCGAGCGGGCTCAGCCGCATCAGCCGACGTGTCGGCAGCCACGAGGCGACCAGGGTGGTGAGCACCCCGAGCACGAACGCGCCCACGAGCCACGGCCACTCGAAGGAGACCGCGCCCAACGGCGCCGTCTCGGCGAGCTGCCGCACGAGCGCGACGATCCCCCAACCGAGCAGCGCACCCACCGCCAGACCCATCAGCGAGGCGAGCAGCCCCAGGGCGAGCGCCTCGCGGCGTACCGACCTCAGGACCTGTCGCTTCGTCGCACCCATCGCGCGCAGCAGTGCGAAGTCGCGCATCCGCTGGGCGAACAGGATCGAGAAGGTGTTGGTGATGACCAGCACCGAGACGAACAGCGCGATGAAGGCGAAGATCAGAACCATGTACGCGACGACGTTGACCTCCTTGTTGAGCTGGGTCTGCAGCTCGGTGAGGTAGTCGTCGGTGTTCAGCCAGCCGTCGGCCTCGTCGCCGGTGGTGGCGGTCATGACGGTCTGGACGTACTGGTCTTCCCAGCCCTGCATCTCGGGCAAGGTGACATAGATCGGCGAGGACCACATCGCCGGGGCGTCCACCAGACCGACCACGGTCGTCTCGACCGCCGACTCCCCGGTGCCGACCTTGAGCGTGTCACCGATGCCGACCTCGTTGGTCTTGGCGGCGTTGGCGTCGACGACGGACTCACCGGCGGCGGTAGGGAACCGGCCCTCCTCGAGGTCCTGCCACTGCCAGCGTTTCTCGGTGGAGACGGCGCCGACCATGATCTCCTGGCCCAGCAGCTTCGTCTCGGAGCGGACCGACTGCATCGAGGCGGCGATCGGCCAGCCGCCCTGCTCGGTGTACTTCTCGGTGACCTCCTCCGACGGGAAGTCGACCGCCCCGACCGCGTTCTGGAACGGCGCGTCGATGCCCGCGAACAGGCCCGCCTTCGTCGCGGTGGTGAGCGCGTTGGTGACCACGATCAGGGCGACCGCGGCGATGACCGCCACCACGGCGGCGGCATATCTACGGGCGTAGGTTCGCAAGGACGCGAACAACACCGTCCGCATCAGCGCGTCACCCCTTCGATGCGCCCGTCCTTGACGGTCACGATCTCGTCTGCGTACGCAGCGGCGGACGCCTCGTGGGTCACCATGACCACGGTCTGGCCGAGCTCGCGGACGCTGCGGCGGAGATGGTCGAGCACCTCAGCGGAGGTCTCGGAGTCGAGGTTTCCGGTGGGCTCGTCGGCGAAGAGGATCGCGGGCTGGGTCACCAGCGCACGGGCGATGGCCACGCGCTGCTGCTGACCGCCGGAGAGCTCCGACGGCTTGTGCCCGAGACGCTGGCCGATGCCGAGGGTGTCGGCGATCATCTGCGCCCGTGCGCGGGTCTCGTCGGTCACCCGCTTGCCGGCCAGCTCCAGCGGCAGCTGGATGTTCTGCCCGGCGGTGAGCATCGGGAGCAGGTTGAACGCCTGGAAGACGAACCCGACGTTCTCCCGCCGGAAGATGGTCAGCTGGTCGTCATTGAAGTTCTCCAAGGGCTGCCCGGCAACCGACACCTCGCCGCTGGTGGGCCGGTCGAGCCCGGCCAGGCAGTGCATCAACGTCGACTTGCCCGAGCCGCTCGGGCCCATGATCGCGGTGAACGCACCCCGGCGGATCTCCAGGTCGACGCCGCGCAGCGCGTGCACCTCGGTGGCACCCTTGCCATAGGTCTTGGTCAATCTCACCGCTCGGGCTGCGGCCGTTGTCGTGGGAACAGAGGTCTGTGTCATGACACAGAGCCTCTCGCCGCAAGGCGTCAGCGCACATCGGGCTGGGGGCTGATCCCGGCGTACGACCTGGGGTTGATCGGCAAGGGTCGGCTCAGGGTCTTCCCTGGTGCTCGGGCGGGGATGTTCGTCAAGGTATGCAGCCGAACGGGCGCTCCCCTCGCGGAACTCCGCTAGGGATGTGATGACTGGCCTGCATACCTAGACGAACATCCACCACGGTCAGCGGCCGACCAGGCCGGTCTCGTAGGCCAGTACGACGAGCTGGACCCGGTCGCGAGAACCCGTCTTGGCCAGCAGCCGGCCGACGTGGGTCTTCACGGTGGCCTCGGCGACCACGAAGGTCTCGGCGATCTCGGTGTTGGACAGGCCGCGGCCGACGAGGGTGAGGACCTCACGCTCGCGCTCGGTCAGTATCGCCAGGCGCTGCTCGGCGGCGGCCGTCGTGGGGGTCAGGGGTGCGGCGGCGGCGAAGTGCTCCAGCAGGCGCCGGGTGGTGCTGGGTGCGACGACGGAGTCGCCGGCGTGCACGGTGCGGATCGCGGTGAGCAGGTCCTCCGGACGGGCGTCCTTGAGCAGGAAGGCCGCCGCGCCTGCCCGGATCGCGGCGAAGGCGTACTCGTCGAGGTCGAAGGTGGTCAGCACGATCACACGAGGTGCGCCCTCACGGCCGGCGATCAGACCGGTCGCCTCGACGCCGTCCATGCGGGGCATGCGTACGTCCATCAGGACCACGTCGGCTTCGGTCCGGCCCAGCGCGGCGACGGCCTCCTGGCCGTCGCCGGCCTCACCGACGACGGTGAGGTCGGGCTGGGAGTCGATGAGCATCCGGAACCCGGCGCGGACGAGCTCCTGGTCGTCGACGAGCAGTACTTTGATGGGCTCGGCACGAGGCGTCATAGCGGCATCTTCGCGTAGACGCGGAAACCGCCACCGGGCGCCGGGCCGGTCTCGAGGATTCCGTCGTGGGCGGTGATGCGCTCGCGCATGCCGATGAGCCCGAGCCCGCTGGAGTCGCGGGTCTCCTCGGCGGCGGCGCCTCGGCCGTCGTCGGTGACCTCGATCTCCAGGCTGCCCCCGTCCGCCGTCACGGTCACCCGGGCAGCGGCGCCGGGACCGGCATGCTTGCGTACGTTGCTGAGCGCCTCCTGGACCACCCGGAAAGAGGTCAGCGCGACGCCCTCGGGCACGGCGAGGCTCGGATCGGGAAGGGTCGCGGCCAGTGTCATCCCACCGGCCCGGGTCTCCTCGACGAGCGTCGCGATGTCGGTGAGACGCGGCTGGGGGCGGGTCAGCGTGTCCCCGTCGCGCAGCAGACCGAGGAGCTGTCGCATCTCCGCCAGCGCCTCGCGCGCCGTCTGCGCGACGGTCTCCAACGCCTTCGGGGCGAGGGCCGGGTCCTGCTCGGCGGCATAGCGCGCGCCGTCGGCCTGCACCACGATGACGCTCAGCCCGTGAGCGACCACGTCGTGCATCTCGCGCGCGATCCGCGCCCGTTCCTGGGTCGCTCCGAGCTCGGCCCGCTGCTCGGCCTCGCGGCGCAGCTGCTCGTTGCGCTCGATCAGCGAGTCGACGTACGCCGCTCGGGTGCGTGCCAGCGCTCCGAGCGCCCAAGCGGCCACCGGGAACGTGGCGAGGGAGAGCACCACCGAGACGTACGTGCTCCAGTTGATGCCGCCCTGGGTCCCCCCGCTGGACGCGTCGACGGTGCTCATCCAGTCGTACGCGCCGAGGAAGGAACCGAAGACGCCCACCGCGAGGGCGGCAAGGCCCCAGCGCGGCCTGGCGTAGCGCGCGACCGAGTAGACCGCGATCGGGAAGGAGAGCTGGGATACGAGCGGATAGTCGAGGAGGAGCACCTGCAGCCCGCACGCGGAGGCCACGACGGCGTACACGATCACCGGATGGCGACGCCGCCACAGCAGCGGCACCAGCTGGATGATCACGAGGACCAGGTCGACGACGTGGTCGGTGCTGGAGACGTCCTGCGCCGCGCCGCCGTCGAGCATGGCCTGGACCGCGTAGAACGGGATGATCAGGAACAGGGTGCCGGCGAGCAGCACGTCGAACCACCATCGCCCCCGCGGGCCGAGCCGCCAGGGCCGTACCAACTCCTCCACGCAACCACCGTAGAGGAGGCTGGGCGGTCGGGACGTCAGCCCGGGGACGGATGTGCTCCTCAGACCCTGGGCGGACTAGAATCCAGAGGCTGGCGATGGACCTTCGCCGCTTGATGGTGCTTGGGAGGGCTCGTGGAGGCAGTGCGCTACGTCGCGATCGGTGACTCGTTCACGGAAGGAGTCGGCGACGAGACTCCTGACGGTCACGTACGCGGCTGGGCCGATCTGGTGGCCCAGGGCTGGGCCTCCTCGGGCGTCCCGGTGGAGTACGCCAACCTCGCCATCCGCGGCCGGCTGATCCGCCCGATCGTCGAGGAGCAGCTCCCTGCCGCGCTGGCGCTGAAGCCGACCCATCTCTCCTTCAACGGCGGTGGCAACGACATGCTCCGCCCGAAGGCCGACGCGAACGCGATCGCCGACCTCCTCAACCCCGTGCTCGAGGCCTGTGACGCCAACGGGATCACCTTGATCCTGCTCTCCGGTGCCAACCCGTCCGCCCGGCTCCCGCTCGGCAAGGTCTTCCAGCGCCGCGGCGACGAGCTCGTCGGCCTGGTCGAGCAGCGAGTCGCCCACCGCGACGACATCGTACGCGCCTACAACTGGCCCGACACCACGCTCATGGACGGACGCTTCTGGTCCGAGGACCGCCTCCACATGAACGCCCGCGGTCACCACCGCGTCGCCGCCCGCGTCCTCGACTCGCTCGGCGTCGAGGTCCCCGAGGGTTGGTGGGACCTCGACTTCGAGGCCGCGGCGGGCAAGAAGGGTCTGGCCTACTACCGCGAGTTCGTCGGCCCGTGGATCCACCGTCGTCTCACCGGCCGCTCCTCCGGCGACGGGCGCACCGCCAAGTTCCCCACCTGGACCCCGATCGCCGACTGAGAACCGAAGCGTCACCCCCGTCGGCCGAAGCGTCAGCCCCGTCGGCCGAGATGGCATTCGCGTGCCAACTCGGCCGACGCGCGTGACGTCTCGGCATCAGGACCAGTGGCGGCGGATCACGGCAGTGACATCGAAGGGGTCGGCACCGCGCTGAGCGGCCAGGACGCCGGCACCCTCGGGCGAGCCGGTGTAGAGGAGGCCGGAGCCGCCGACCCAGTGCTCCCAGGCGTCGCGGAACGCATTCGCGTCGGCAGCGCGACGCCCCAGGGCCGCGGGGACGGCGTGCCATGCCTCGCCGTCCGCAGTGTGGCGGCCGGAGACGCCCAGCCGCAGCCGCTCGAGCGCCGCCAGGTCGCCGACGACCGGCCGGGAGACCAGGTAGCGCGGGGCCGCGATCGGCGCCACCGCCTCCTCGAGCGAGGTCGCGAAGAGCGCCGACTCCTCCTCCGGCACCCCGGCCAGGTGGAGCCGGTAGCTGCCGTCGGAGTCGACCGCGATCTCGAGCCCGTCGGCACCGACAGAGGTCTGGCCGGTCGCCTTCAAGGCGTCGGCGACCGCAGCACCCACCGCCCCGACCGTCGGTCGCCTGCGTAGCTGGGAGGCGATCCGTGTCCCCTCCCGATAGGCGTACGCGGCCCACATCGCCCACAACCCGCCGGCAGCACCACCCAGCACTGCCGCGGCGCCACCGCCTACCCCGATGACCACCGCCAGCGCGAGGCTGATCAGCACGGCGGCCGCCAGTGCGCCCTTCGCCGGCAGCTGCCACTCCGGGACGCGGTCCGCCAGCAGCCGAAATCCTGGCGGCCGAGGAGCGAGCACGACTCCCGCCGGCGCCCGCAGCGCACCGGCCCGGCGCAGCCGCACCCTGACGGTGCGACCGGCGACGTCGGCGTACGGCTCTCCGATCCGCCACCGCTCCCGGATCCCCGCACGATCCTCCGAACGCGCCACCATCCGGGCGTTGACCTCGTCGAAGTCGGACTCCGGCGGGGCCGCGTACGGGGAGAAGGACTCGTCGATGTGGCCGACGCCGTCGACGACGGAGCCGTCCTCATCGGCGCCGAAGAAGCCGGTGTGCTTGCGCACCAGCCGCTTCCAGTCGTTGTCGCCGCGCGGGTGCTCCTCCTCGACGCAGACGACGGTCCAGTTGACCGCGACCTTGTCGGGCCGCTCCGGATCCGTACGCAGCGAGCGTCCGCGCAGCTGCACGACCGCGGTCGTGGTGGTGGCCGCGGTGAGGTCCACGATGCCGGTGACCGACCGGGCGTCCCAGCCCTCACCGAGCAGCCCGCGCGTCCCGACCAGCACCCGGCAACCGCCGGCCTCGAAGAACCTGGTCACGTGGCCCACCCACTGCCGGCTGCCCCAGCGCCCGACGAGCGTGGCGTACGCCTCCCCCTCCTCGACCACGAGCCCGCCGGCCAGACCGGGATCGGTCTCGGCGATGTGGTCGACCAGCGCGACGAGGGTCGCCGCCGGCCCGGCGACGGTGGCGCCGGTGACCAGCAGGACGTCCTCGTTCGCCGTGCACAGAGTCGTCAGGACTGCCCGCGCCGAGCCCGCCTGCTCGGCGATCACCCCACGCAGGTCGACCGGCAGCGTGGCCGAGGCCCGCTCGTGGTCGGTGACGACGAGGAGCCGCAGCGAGTCGCCGTGCGCCAACCGCTCGTGTTCCACGATGGCCGCCGTCGCGGTCGTCTTGGCCTCCGAGCGCGCCAGCACCCGGTCGACGGGCGATCTCCCGGCCCGGATGCCGCGCCGGGTCAGTGTGTAGCCGACCGCCGGCAGCGCCTGCTTGATCGCAGCCAGGGCTTCATGGTCGCCCTCCGCCTCGGAGGCCGCCAGCTGTCCGCGTACCCAGTCGCCGATCAGCGCCACCCAGTCTTCGGCCGACGGGTCGCGACGGTGCGCCTCGGTCAGGGTTGCTCCGTTCGGGAGGGCGAGGAGACCGCGATGGTGCGCGCGCAGGGCCGCGGTGGCCAGGTCCGGAGACGCTTTCGCGATCTCGGTCCAGGTCGGCGCTCCGTCCGCCTGGGACAGGAACCGTCGGTCCAGCCACGTCAGGAACGGCACGGTGCCCAGATCCGCGGAGGTCAGCGCGGTGAGCAGCTCCTCGAACCGCTCCGCACTCCCCCGCAGCCACTCGCGCTCGCCCGACGTCGGGGCGGTCAGCCACACCAGGTCCGCGAACGGCGCCAGGTCGCCCTCGCGCACCGCTGCCGGGATCGAGGTCGAGAACACGATCTCCCCGAACAGCAGCTCGACGAGGGCGGACTCCTCCTTTGTCAGCGCCTCCGGCGGGGTCGCGGTCAGCCCCAGCACCCGGGCGTCCGGCAACAGCAGGAGGATCTCGCCCAGCAGCTCGCCCCAGACCTCGAGCAGATGATGGCACTCGTCCAGCACGAGCAGCAGCGGGCCGGCGGATCGCAGCACCGAGACCAGCGCCCGGCCGTTGTCGTGCAGCCTGGCCAAGTGGCTCTCGCCGGTCTCCGCCTCGTCGTCGGGGTCACCGAAGACCGCGACCGACTGGTACGTCAGCGAGGTCAGCGGCGCGTCGAGGTCCCGTGACGCGGACGCCGACAGGCCCAGCGCGGACGCCTGCCGCAGCCACTGCCCCTGGATGGCCGTGTTGGGACTGAGCACGACAACCTTCGCGCCGTCCGCGATCGACTCCCGTGCGGTCTCGAGCCCCACCAGCGTCTTCCCTGCACCTGGCGGCAGCACGACCCACGCCCGCCTCCGCCCCTCCACCCAGGCCTCGCCGAGCGCCGACAGCGCACGCTGCTGATGAACACGGAGCTTCACGCGCGAAGCCTAACCACTGCCGAGACGTCACCCCCGTCGGCCGAGACGTCACGTAGGTCGGCCGAAGCGTCACGTACGTCGATCGAGACGTCACTCGCGTCGCGCGACCCGTCACATACGTCGATCGACTGTGCAACGGGTGCCGTCTCGGCCGACCTACCTGACGTCTCGGCCGACCTACCTGACGTCTCGGCCGAACTAAGTGACGCCTCGCCGGGGGCTAGCGGTCGATCCGAGCGATCGACCCCTGAGCTGCGGCGACGAGCACCTCGGAGCCGTCGGCAGCGACGGTGAAGACCTCGCAGCGGGTCAGCGCGTTGCGGCTGGTGTGGTTGATCACTTCGGCGTACGCCCGCAGGTGGTCGCCGTTGGACGGGCGCAGGAAGTCGATCGAGAAGCCTCGGGTGAGGACGTGCGGTCCGAGGATCGTGCCGCCGGCGAACGCGAGTGCGTTGTCGGCGGCGTAGGAGAGTACGCCGCCGTGGACGGTGCCGAACTGCTGCAAGAGCTCCTCCCGCAGCGGGATGCGCAGCGTCGCGTGCCCATAACCGACCTCGCCGACCTCGACGCCGATCAGCCGGCTGAAGGGTTGGTTCGCCAGGATCTCCTCGGCCTCCGAGGCCGTCACCGCAGGTGTCTCCGCCATGGCTGAAACCTACCGGGCGAGGCCCCGGCGCCGAGAAGCTCAGGCGGCGGTCGCGAAGACCGCCTCCGACTCCGGGTTGCGCGCGATGGAGCGCCGGGCGAAGGAGAAGGTGACCGCACCGAGGACCGCGGTGACCACCATGGTGATCGCCAGCGGCACAGCGGTGTGCTCGCCGGCGACGGCACCGAGCGGCGAGGCGAGCCCGCCGCCGAGGAACATGATTCCGCCCATCAGCGCCGAGCCGGAGCCGACCGCGGGCCGGGCCTGCTCGATCGCCAGCGCGCCGGTGTTGCCCATGATCAGGCCCACCGAGGTCGTGACGACCAGGATCGGCAGCAGGATGAGTACCTTCGGCACCGGCAGGAGGGCGACGACGAGCACGAGCATCGCGCCCATCGCGAGCACCGGCTGCGCCGACCGGATGATCCGCGCCGGGTGCACCTGGCGCTTGGCCAGCCGCGCAGAGACCAGTCCGGCGACGGTCAAGAACGCAGCGTTGACGGCGAACCCGATGCCGTAGACCGCGGCCGAGGTGCCGATGACCGACTGGTAGAGGAACGAGGAGGACGAGACGTACGTCATCAGGGTGGCGAAGGTGAGCGCCTGCGTCAGCGTGTAGCCGAGGAAGGCGGGCTTGGCGAGCAGACGGCCGAGGTCGGCGTACTCGACCCGGGTCGTCCGGCGCTCAGCGGGAAGCGACTCGCGGATCACCAGCAGCACGACGACGACCTGGAGGACGGCGATCGCGGCGACGATGCCGAGCACCCCGCGCCACGGCACGAACCCAGCGATGGCGCCACCGATCACCGGTGCCACGATCGGTGCGATACCGCTGATCGACATCATGATCGACATCGCCCGGGCGGCGGCGAAGCCATGGAGTACGTCGGCCACGATCGCCCGCGCCATCACGATCCCGGCCGCGGCGGCGAGCGCCTGCAGGAAGCGCGCCGCGATCAACATCTCGACGCTCGGTGCCAGCGCGGCGAGCACGCCGGCCACCGCCGCGACGACCGATCCGATCAGCAGCGGCTTGAGCCGTCCGAACCGGTCCGAGATCGGCCCCCAGGCGATCTGGCCGAGCGCGAGCCCGATCAGGAAGGCGGTGAGGGTCAGCTGTACGTTGCTCGCCGCGGCCCCGAGATCGGACCCGATCTGGGGGAAGGACGGAAGATAGAAGTCGATCGCCAGCGGCGCGGACGCCGAGAGCAGAGCGAGTGCGAGCAAGAGCCGCGGCGGGACTGACGTCACCGAGGAGACCTCCGGAGAAAAGTTTGGTTGAAGAAGACAACCAACTGAACGCCTCGGTCCCGCCGGGCATTCCTCACCAGAGCGTGACGGACCTCTCGAAGATCCCGGCCAGATCCTCCGCGGTCGGCTGCTTCGGAGCGGTGGCGAGCAGCCGCTGCTGCTTGAGCGCACCCTCGACCAGGTCAGGGATGTCACCGGTCGTGTAGCCGACCTCACCGATGCCCGCCGGGATCCCGATGTCGCGCATCAGATCGGTCAGCACCCGCGGCAGCAGATCGCGAGGCTCCTCTGTCGACTCGTCGAAGCCGGGAGCCAGCAGGCGGGCCGCCCGCAGGTGACGCTCGGGAGCCGCGTCGAAGGTGTAGCGGAACGCCTCCGGCGCGGTCAGAGAGACGGCCATCCCGTGCGGCACCATCGCCTCCTCACCGGGGTAGTCGGCAAGGTGGAAGTCCCGCACCCGCCCGGCGATCGGGTAGGCGTTGGCGTGCGGGATGTGCACACCGGCGTTGCCGAACCCCAGGCCCGCGAAGGTCGCCGCGAACGCCATGTCGCCACGCGCGATGGTGTCGTCGCCGTTGGCCACCGCCTGCCGGAATGAGCCCGCGAGCAGCGACAGCCCCTTCTCCGACCACATGTCGGAGATCGGGTTGGCACCGCAGTAGGGCACCCGCTGACCCGGCTCCTTGCGGTCGTAGGAGGTGTAGGGCCGGGCCGTGTAGCTCTCCAGCGCGTGGCACAGGATGTCCATCCCGGACGCGGCGGTCACCCCGGCCGGCTGCGTCATCATCAGGTCCGGGTCGACGACGGCCAACGTGGGCCGCAGGCGGGCGTGCGAGATCCCGGTCTTCACCTTGAGCGAGAGCACGTCGAGCACGCAGACGGTCGTCGACTCCGCCCCGGTCCCGGTGGTCGTCGGCACCGCGACCAGCGGCAGCAGCGGGTTGGCCGGCGCGAGTCCGCGCCCCACCGGCGCGTTGAGGTAGTCCATCAGATCACCGTCGTTGGTGGTCAGCAGGTTGACCGCCTTCGCGGTGTCGATGCTCGAGCCTCCCCCGACCGCCACGATCGCGTCGAACGGCCCGTTCTCACGGGCGAACTCCACCGCGGCGCGCATGCTCTCGTCGGTCGGCTCGACGTGGACGCCGTCGAAGACGACGGCAGTGACGTCGTACGCCTTCATCTGCTCGGCCACCCGCTGCGGCAGCCCGGTCGCAGAGATGCCGGGATCGGTCACCACGAGGGCGCGGCGGGCGCCCAGGGACGCCAGGTCGTAGCCGATCTCGGCCGATGCTCCGGTGCCGAACTTGAGCTGCGGGGAGCCATAGGTGAACACGGTCTCGGGTGTGGCATGCGTCATGAGCGCACGATATCGACCGGCTCCCACCCACATCACCGGGCAGAGTGCACAAACGTCTCGTGAGACACCCATGGTCTTAAGTCATCTAATTCACTAGACTTTATTCAGAACAGATCGCCGTCACGAGGAGACCACGCAATGACCATCGCCGAAGCAACACCCGCGACCGACCTCACCGACCTCACCGTCCACAAGGTCGGCGGCCGGATCGGCGCCCGCATCGACGGCGTGAGGCTCTCCGGGGACCTCTCCGCCGAGACGATCGCCGAGATCCGGTCCGCCCTCCTGAAGCACAAGGTCGTCTTCTTCCGGGGCCAGGACCATCTCGACGACCGCGCGCAGATCGCGTTCGGCGAGCGCCTGGGTCCGCTGACGACCGCCCACCCGACGGTGAACACCGGCAGCGCCCGCGTACTGACCCTCAAGGCCAACCGCGGCATGGCCGCCAACTCCTGGCACACCGACGTCACCTTCGTCGACCGGCCGCCGGCGTTCTCGATCCTGCGCGGCGCGGAGATCCCGGAGTACGGCGGCAACACCGTCTGGGCCAACACCGTCACCGCCTACGAGCGGCTCCACCCGCAGCTCAAGGCGCTGGTCGACAACCTGTGGGCAGTCCACTCCAACGACTACGACTACGTACGCCCCGACCAAGCCGAATCCACCGACGACGTGGCCGCGCGCCGGCGCGAGGAGTTCGTCTCGACGATCTACCGGACCGAGCACCCGGCCGTCCGGATCCACCCCGAGACCGGCGAGCGCGCGCTCGTCCTGGGCCACTTCGTCAAGCACTTCACCGGCCTGAACCAGAAGGAGAGCGCGATCCTCTTCAACCTGCTCCAGGACCGGGTCACCGCCCTGGAGAACACCGTCCGCTGGCACTGGCAGCAGGGCGACGTCGCGATCTGGGACAACCGCGCCACCCAGCACTACGCCGTCGCCGACTTCGACGAGCTGCCGCGCGAGGTCCGCCGCATCACCGTTCAGGGTGACGTACCCGTCTCCATCGAGGGCGAGCACAGCCGGGTGCTCGAGGGCTCCGCCGAGGTCTACAACCGCCTCGACGAGCTGATCTCCTGACCGACGTACGTCCGGGAGGTCAGGCGAGGGTGAAGCTGACCTTCCGGGCGACGACGTCGGCCGTCTCCAGCCGCACCTCGACCTCCTCGCCGAGCGGGAGGGCAGTCGTGCCGGTGACCCGGGCCTCGATGGCCGGCTCCTCGACGGTGATCGAACCCTTCTGCTTGTCCTCGTCGTCGACCTCGACGACGACCGCGGCGAAGGTCTCCCCGACCCGCTGGGACAGCAGCCCGGCCTCGACGAGGTCGACGACGCCGCGCTCGTAGGCACCGCTGGTGCGCGAGGAGGCACGCATCGTCTCTGGCAAGGTTTTGAAGGCGCTGGTGACCCAGTCGGGGACCGGCTCGTCGGCGCAGAGCGCCAGGCAGACCTCGCCGGCGTAGCGGTCGATCAGCCGGCGCAGCGGCGCGGTCACGTGCATGTACTCGTTCGCCAGCGCCGAGTGCTCGGTCAGCTCGGGAAGCTCACCATTGAACGAGGCGTACCCGCTGCCGCGCAGCAGCCGGGTGCACGCGATCGCCATCGCGGCGTGCTTGCCGTTCTTGCCGTCCAGGGAGCGGATGAAGTCGGGGTAGAGCATCTCCGCGGGCCACTCCAGCCCGAGCGCCCGAGCGGTGCGGTGCAGCCGCTGGACGTCACGCGGGTCGGGCTCCGGCAGGGTCCGCAGGAGCCCGACCCGGGCGTAGACCATCAGGTCCGCCGCTGCGAAGCCGGTGAGCAGCGAGATCTGGGCGTTCCAGTTCTCGACGGGCAGCAGGTCGCGGTATTCCAGCGACCAGTGGTCGCCCTCGACCGAGATCTCCTGGTCGCGCAGCGGCAGGTTGACCCCGCCGCGGGCCGCCTCGAGGGCGATCCGCTTCTCGCCGACCTCCTTCAGCAGCTCGAGGGACTCGGCATAGTCGGCGTCACCGAACCCGTCACCGTCGAACATCTTCTGCACGCCCTCGTAGGAGAGCTTCGCCCGCGACCTGACCAGCGCCCGCTCGACGACGGTGTCGGTCCCCTCGCCGGCCGCATCGAGCTTGTGGGTCCACAGCAGGGCGGGACGTACCTGGTCCGGGAGCAGCGAGGCGGCGTCCTCGGAGAGCACCTTGGGGTGGAGCGGGATCTTCGCATCAGCGGCGTAGAGCGTCTCGCCCCGCTTGTTGGCCTCCAGATCGACCGGGTCGCCGGGCGCCACGAAGGCGGCCACGTCGGCGATCGCATAGTGCACCACATAGCCGTCACCGTCGCGCTCCAGGTGAAGCGCCTGATCGAGGTCCATCGACGTCTCGGGGTCGATCGTGACGAACGGAAGGTCGGTGCGGTCCAGCTCCGGCAGCCTCGGGTTGGCTGCGGCGATCGCCGCGGCCTCCTCCACCTCCCGCGGGAACTCGGCCGTCACCCCCAGCTCGGCCTGGAGCGCGGCGATCCCGTCGCGGAGCGTGGTGGCGGCGACACCGCTGTCGGCACTTGCCACCCGGATGATGCGTGCGGAGCCCATGGCCAGAACTGTAGTGGCTACTTCTTCTTAGAGGCCTTGTACGACTTGTGCAGCGCGGCGGCTTCCTTGCCGAAGGCTTTCGGGTTGCCCTTGAAGGCGCCGAACTGATCCCACAGGCCCTTCGTGGACCCGTTGTACGCCTTCGCCGACCTGTCGATCCGGGCCAGTGCCTTACGCTGCGAGGAGGTCAGCGAACGCCTCGCCCTGAGGTGCTCCGACCGCGCCCGGGCCTTCTTCGAGACGTCCTGGATCAGCCAGAACAGCCCGACGATGATGATCACGACGAGGAAGCCGGCGAGGTTGGGCCCCGAGGCGGTCTCGGCAGCCAGAACGATCATGACTTGACGGTAGGCTCGCGTGTTCTCCCAGGTCATGGCCGCTTTGAAAGATACCCAATCCTCGATTCGGCCATCCTGGTCCCGGGCGGCACGATAGTCCCGTGCTGATCCTGCTGCCGCCCTCGGAGGGCAAGACCGCGCCCGTACGCGGCAACCCGCTCGCGCTCGACGACCTCCGCCTCCCGGTGCTCAACCCGGCCCGCACCAAGGTCATCGACGCGCTGGTCGAGCTCTGCACGACCCGCCCGGACGAGGCCGTCGAGATCCTCGGCATTCCGAAGACCCAGCCCGAGCTCGTCGAGCTGAACGCCGGGCTGAGCGATGCCCCCACCGCGCGCGCCGACCGGATCTACACCGGCGTCCTCTACGACGCCCTCTCCCCCGCCACCCTGTCGCCGGCCGCCAAGCGCCGCGCGACCAACCGGGTCATGGTGACCAGCTCCGTGTTCGGCCTCGTCGGCCTCGCCGACCGCATCCCTGCGTACCGTCTCTCGGGCGACACCACCCTCCCCGGCATCGGCGGCATCCAGGCCCACTGGCGCTCCCACCTCGGCGCCGGCGTCACCGAGGCCCTCGGCGACGGCCTGCTCGTGGACCTCCGGTCCGGGACGTACGCCGCCTTCTGGCGCCCCGACGAGGTCGCCGCCCGCACCGCCACCGTGCGTGTCCTCCACGAGCACAACGGCCAGCGCAAGGTCGTCAGCCACTTCAACAAGGCCACCAAGGGCCGCCTCGTCCGAGCCCTCCTCGAGTCCGGCGCCAACCCCCGCACCCCCGCCAAGCTCGCCGACGCCTTCCGCGACCTCGGCTGGACCGTCGAGACCGGCCCCACCACCAAGACCGGCACCCAGCTCGACATCGTCGTAGCCGAGATCTGAGTCCCGTTCCGCGCGTTCGGCCGTAGAGCGACTGTGTCGGTCTCGACACGCCTCCGCCTAGCGGCTCCGGCGGCTCGACCAGCGATTCCTCCGTCGGTCGAGCCGCGAGCGCCAGCGAGCGTGTCGAGACCAACACACTCACCTGCGGCGAAACTGTCGGTGGTCGCGCCCAGAATCGGGCCATGCCTTACATGTACATTCTCCGCTGCCGCGATCACATGCTCTACGTCGGAAGCACCTTCGACCTGGAGAAACGCATCGCCGAGCACAACGCCGGCATCGGCGCCGAGTTCACGGCTCGACGCATTCCGGTCACCCTGGCGTACGCCGAAGAGCATCAGACGATCGTCGGTGCCTACGAACGCGAGAAACAGGTCCAGGGGTGGAGCCGGGCCAAACGCGAAGCCCTGATAGCCGGGGACCTCGACCGGCTGCACGACCTTGCTCGCCGTCGTGACAAGCGGTCGCCATAGGGACTGTGTTGGTCTCGACACGCCTCCGCCTAGCGGCTCCGGCGGCTCGACCAGCGGAGGCCCGGCGGCTCGACCAGCGGAGCAACCGTCGGTCGAGGGCCACTTCGTTCAGACCCTCGCGCCAGCGAGCGTGTCGAGACCAACACGGTCACCTGCCGCGTCAGAAGGCGCCGGAGGCGAAGGGGTCGCGGGAGACGGGGAGGCCGTTGAAGAGCCGCATCGAGGCGCGGCCGTCGGAGAAGAAGGAGACGACGGTGACCGATGCGGGCGAGAGCTCCATGCTGAAGACTCCGCCGATCGGGGCACCCAGGGCGTGGGCGACGACCAGCTTGATCGGGGACACGTGGGAGGTGACCACGACGGTCTCGCCCGCATGAGCCTCGAGCACCCGCGAGAGACCCTCGAGCACCCTCACCTGAGCGGCGTCGAACGACTCCCCGCCCGGCGGAGCGACCTCGGTCGCCCCCATCCACGCCTTCATCTCGTCGGGGAACTGCTGGCCGACCTCGGCGAAGGTGAGCCCCTCCCAAGTGCCGAAATCGATCTCCGCGAACCCAGGGTCCTCGACCAGGCGGGCGCCGAGCGCGCCAGCGACGATCTCGCCGGTCTCGACGGCCCGCAGGACCGGCGAGGACACGACGGTCGAGACCGAAGACCCGAGCGGCTTGAGCCACTCCGCGGTGAGCAGAGCCTGCTCGCGTCCCTCCTGGGTCAGCGGCGGGTTGTCGCCGCCGAGGCCGCCGGAGAACGCCTTGGCGGCGGTGTGCTTGGTGACCCCGTGGCGTACCAGGACCAGCGTGGTCGCGGTCGCGCTGCCGCCCCAGCCACGCGAGGTGGACGAGGTGGTCACAGACCCGACTCGGCGGTGCGGACCAGGATCCGGGAGCACTCCTCACAGCGCACGACCTCGTCGGCGGCGAGGCGTCGGATCCGGGAGATCTCGGCGGGGTCGAGCTGGAGGTTGCAACCGCCACAGCGGCGCGCGCGCAGCTCGGCCGCACCGACACCCATCTTCTCGCTCAGCCGCGTGTAGAGGGCGAGCAGATCATCGGGGATGCCTTCGAGCGCGGGCTCCCGCTCCTCGGCGACCCCGGCGAGCTCGCCGTCGATCTTCGAGGTCTCGACCTCGACGGAGTCGACAGCGACCGCCAGCTTCTCGTCGATCTCGGCGAGCTCGGCCTCGAGCCGGGTCAGCTTCGCCTGAGCCTCTTCGAGCTGCTCCATGACCTCGAGCTCCTCGTCCTCGAGCACCGAGATCCGGCGGTCGAGGGTGGCCAGCTCGTGCTGCATGCGCTCGAGGTCCTTGGCGCTGCTGATCGCCCCGGAGTCCATCCGCTCCTGGTCACGGCGGCGGCGGGTCTTGACCGCCTCGACGTCGGCGTCGGCCTTCTTCTGCACCCGCTCGAGGTCGTCGCGGATGACCCGGGCGTCGCGTACGGCATCGTCGGTGGTCTTCTTCGATGCCTTCAGCTCCGCCACGACGGCGGACTGCGGCAGATGCGCACGGCGGTGTCGCAGCTGGAGCGCACGCGAGTCCAGCTCACAGACGTCGAGCAGCTTCACCTGGGCGAACGGGTCGGCTTTCAGCGGATTCTCCTCAGTTGTTCACAAACGCAAGTAGTCACAGGCGCAAGGTCCACGGGTCGGTGACGATCTGACTGACCCGGGTCTCCACCGTATCTCCCAAAGCCTCGTTCAGTCGCCTCGCCAGGACAGGCAGCCAGGTCCACTCGGCCGCCCAGTGCGGGATGTCGATCAGCGCACCACCTTTTTCGAGGAACTCCGAGGCCGGATGGTGGCGCAGATCGCTGGTCACATAGACGTCGTACGAAGCGACCTGATCGAGCAGGAAGTCGCCCGCACCGCCGCACAGCGCCACCGAGGACACCGGTCGGTCGAGGTCGCCGGCGACCCGGATCCCGGCCGCGGTCGCGGGCAGCGCCGCGGCCACGGACTCGGCGAAGGCACCCAGCGTCGTCGGCGCCACCGTCCCAGCCCGACCGGTCCCGACGTCATCGCTCACCCCCGGCACCAGCGGCCGCAGCGAGCCCAGCCCGAGCGCGAGCGCCAGCGACTCCGAAACCCCACCAAGAGCCTGGTCGGCGTTGGTGTGGGCGGTCAGCAGGGCACAGCGCGCGGAGACCAGCGTCGAGAGCGTACGTCCCTTCGGGGTCGTCGCCGCGAACCCATGGACCCCTTTGAGGAACAGCGGGTGATGGACCACGACCAGGTCCGCTCCCCACGCGGCCGCCTCCTCGGCGACCGGGAGCGTCGGGTCGACGGCGAGCAGCACTTTCGAGACCGGCTGCGAGGGATCGCCCCAGACCAGCCCGACCGCATCCCAGTCGTCGGCGGTGGCGGGCGGGTACCAGTCGTCCAGCAGCGAGGTGACGGCGGACAGCGTTGGCGGGGTCGGCATGATGACAACCCTAGATCCTCCGTGACGGCCGGGCCCAGCGACGCCGCCGAGCACGGAATCGAGTTCGTAACCGTTCCTTTACAACCGATTCCGTACTTTTCTCCGGATCTTGTGGTGGAATGCAGCGCTAAGTGAACAATCGACTGGAGCAGCGATGACCACGACAGCTACCCCGGACCCACCCTCCGGCTCGGTGACCATCAGCGGCCTGACCAAGACCTATGGCCAGGCCACGGCGGTCGACGGCCTGGACCTGGAGATCCGGGCCGGCGAGTTCATCTCGCTGCTCGGCCCGTCGGGCTGCGGCAAGACGACGACGCTGCGGATGATCGCGGGTTTCGAGAAGCCCGACTCCGGCAGCATCCTGATCGGCGGGAAGGACGTGGTCCGGCTCGCGCCGTATCAGCGCGACGTGAACACGGTCTTCCAGGCGTATGCCCTGTTTCCGCACAAGTCCGTCGCGGAAAACGTCGCCTACGGCCTGCAGCAGCGCAAGACGCCCAGGGCCGAGATCCGCGAACGGGTCGTCGAGGCGCTGCGGATGGTGCGGATGCTCGACTTCGCCGATCGTTCCCCCACCCAGCTCTCCGGCGGTCAGCAGCAACGGGTCGCGCTCGCCCGCGCGCTCGTGAACCGCCCCGGCGTACTCCTTCTCGACGAGCCGCTCGGCGCCCTGGACCGGCAGCTGCGCGAGGAGATGCAGGTCGAGCTCAAGCTCCTCCAGTCCCGCCTCGGGATCACCTTCGTCTTCGTCACCCACGACCAGCACGAGGCGCTCGCGATGAGCGATCGGATCGCGATCATGCGCGCCGGCAGGATCGAGCAGCTCGCCGACGCCGACACCGTCTACAACCAGCCCGCCAGCGCGTACGTCGCCGGCTTCGTCGGCCAGCAGAACTTCCTGCACGGCGAGGTCAGCGCCGACGGCACCACCGTCGAGACCCCGATCGCGGTGGTCGAAGGCCCTGCGAAGCCCGACGGCAAGCCCGGCGAGCCCCACCAGGCCGCCATCCGCCCCGAGCTGATCTCGATCGAGCCCCGAGCCGAGTCCGGGACGGTGACGGGTGGCCTCAACTCAGTCTCCGGCGAGGTCCTGCAGGTCTCTCCGCTGGGCGAGGTGATCCAGTACCTCGTCAGGGTCACCGACGAGATCAGTCTGCTGATCCGCCGCCCAGCCCACGGCGCCACCCGGCTCTCCCCCGGCGACCCGGTCCTGTGCGGCTGGGCCGCCGAGGACGTACGCCTCTTCCCCCTCGATACCCCGATCGACCCGACCACCGCTAGGAGCCCACAGTGAGCAAGCCTGCAAGCAAGAACGGGAACGTACGCATCCTGGCCAGCCATGCCGGCGCGCGAGCGATCCGTCAGGAGCTCTCCCGGCGTCATTTCCTGAGCCTGGCGGCGATCGCTGGCGCCGGGGCGGCGCTCAGCGCCTGCGGCGCGGGCGGCGGGGGCGAGTCCAGCGCGGTCGAGCCCGGCGCCGGCGCTACCGGCGGGCCGATGGAGAAGTCGCTGTCGATCTACACCTGGGGCGACTACGACGCCCCCGAGGTGATCGACGCCTTCGGCAAGACCGGCCCGAAGGTGACCCTCGACTCCTACGGCTCCAACGAGGAGCTGATCTCCAAGCTGGTCGCAGCCAAGGGCACCAGCGGCTACGACATCGTCGTGCCGACCGGCGTCTACATCCCCCAGCTGATCGAGAACGAGATCATCGTCCCGTTCAACAAGGACCTGATCCCCAATCTCGCCAAGGTCGACCCGCAGTTCCTCGGTCAGGACTGGGACCCGGAGAACGAATACTCGGTGTGCAAGTGCTGGGGCACCACCGGGTTCGTCTACGACACCACCGTCATCAAGCGCGACCTGAAGACGTGGAACGACTTCATCGACGCGATGCAGAACGAGGCCTCGGGCAAGACCTCCCTGCTCGATGACCCGCAGGGCATCGCCGGCATCTACTTCTGGGCCAACGGCATCGACTGGAACACCGAGGACATGGCCGACTACGACGCCTTCGAGGCCGAGGCGGTCGAGAAGTGGGCGCCGCACATCGCCGGCTTCGACTCCTACCCGGCCACCGGCGCGATGCAGCAGAACACCTTCGCGCTGATGCAGAACTGGAACGGCGACTCCCGGCTCGGCATCCTCGAGCACAAGCAGCCCGACCGTTGGAAGTGGGTCCTGGCCGGCCCGACGACCGAGCTGTGGATGGACAACTGGTGCATCCCGACGGGAGCACCCCACCCCGAGGCGGCACACGCGTTCCTGGACTACGTGCTGGAGCCGGAGAACTCCTTCCTGGAGATGGACTACATCGGCTACAACACCGGCACGCTGGGTATCGAGGAGATGGCCAAGGAGCGCAAGGTCGAGCTGCCCGAGATGATCTTCTTCACCGAGGAGCAGCTCGCCACCATGAAGAACGGCGCCGTCAACAAGGCTCAGGACCGGCGTACGGAGGTCTACGACAAGCTGAAGGCCGCCGCCAGTGCCTAGGAACGGGTCCAGCAGGCTTCCCGGGTTCGTCCTCGCCGTTCCCGCGTGGCTGTGGCTGACGGCATTCTTCGTCGTGCCGTTCCTGCAGATCGCCTGGTTCAGCCTCGGCGAGAAGCCCGGGATGTTCGGCAGCCACAGCAACGCCGTGATGTCGCTGGACCGCTACGCCGAGGCGTTCAGCCCGACCTTCTTCACGATCTTCCGGGCGACGTTGTGGATGAGCGTGCTCGGCACGGTCGCGTGCCTGCTGATCGCTCTGCCCGCGGCGTACTTCATGGCCTTGAAGGTCCCCGCGCACCGGCGCGGGTTGCTGGTCGCGCTGGTGATGGTGCCCTACTGGACCTCGTTCCTGATCCGGACGATCGGCTGGAAGGTGATCCTGTCCTCGGAGGGCGCCCTGGCCGGGTTCCTGACCGACGTCGGTCTGGTCGCCGACCCGCACGACCTGCTCAACACCCGCGGCGCGGTGCTGCTGGGGCTGATCTACAACTATCTGCCGCTGATGATCCTGCCGTTGTACGTCGCCTTCGACCGCGTCGACAGCGCGCTCGGCGAGGCCTCCAAGGACCTCGGTGCGGGCCGGATACGCACGTTCTTCCAGGTCACGCTGCCGCTGGCACGGCCGGGAATGATCGCCGGCATCATCCTCGTCTTCATCCCGATGATGGGCGACTACGTCACCCCGGCGGTCCTCGGTGGCACGAAGGGCACGATGGTCGGCTCGCTGATCGCCAGCCAGTTCCTGACCGCCCAGAACTGGGCCCTGGGCTCGGCCATGGCGGTCGTCCTCATCCTGCTCACCATGCTCATCGTGATCCTCGCCATCTCGCTGATGTGGGCCGTGGGATGGCTCCTGCACAGGCGCAGCAGGCTGGTCATCGGAACCGTCCGCACCAAGGAGGTGACCGCATGAGCAGGCCCTCCGGCACCAACATCGCGCTCGGCGCGTGGACCACGCTGGTCTTCCTCTTCCTGTTCGCCCCGATCATCGTGATCGGCATCTACTCCTTCAACGGCGGTCGCCTGCTCACCGCCTGGGACGGCTTCAGCCTGGAGCCGTTCACGGCGATCATCGATCGGCCGACCGTACGCCACACCGTCGCCGTCTCGCTGCAGACCGCGGTGGTCGCCGCCCTCCTGGCGACCGTGCTCGGCACCTTGGCCGGGATGGCGATGGCCCGCTTCCCGGGCCACTGGACCGGACCGTTCACGCTGTTGTTGCTGCTGGTCTCGGTGACTCCGGAGATCGTCGACGGCATCGCACTGCTCCCCTGGTTCGTGACGCTCGGACAGGACTGGTCGCTGCTGCCGTTCAACAACGGCTACGTACGCCTCGTGATCGGTCACTCGCTCTTCGCGACCGCCGTGGTCACCTATATCGTCCGGGCCCGCCTGGTCGGACTGGACGCGTCCTTGGAAGAGGCTTCGGCAGACCTCTACGCGAAACCGGTCGCGACGTTCTTCAAGGTCACGATCCCGTTGGTCGGTCCGGCGGTGCTCGCCGGCGGGCTGCTGGCCTTCACGCTGAGCCTCGACAACACGGTGATCTCCTCGTTCATCAACGTCTCCGGCACGACCTCGTGGCCGGTCTACGTGCTCTCCTCGGTCCGCTCCGGTCTCAAGCCCGAGATCGCCGCCGTCTCCACCATCCTGCTCGTCTTCACGCTGCTCGTCCTGGGCCTGGTTGCATGGGTGCTCAAGCGGTCGGGTTCGTCTGTCACCGACACCATGGCCGTGAACTGATGAGCGGCCGGGCGAGGCCCGTGGACCTGCTGCTGCGCGGCGGCCGCGTGCTGCGTGCGGGTCGCTGGGAGCATGCTGCCCTTGCCGTCCAGGACGGGCGGATCACGGCCATCGGCGCAGATCTCGACGCTCTGGCCGGTCTGGACACCGTGGTCGAGGAGCTCGACGGCCGGTGGGTTCTGCCCGCCTTCCACGACTCCCACGTGCACCCGATCCAGGCCGGGCTGGAGATGAACCAGTGCGACCTGACCGGGCTGTCGACGCTCGAGGGCTACCTGGACGCCATCGGGACCTACGCGGCGGCTCACCCGGACCGGGCGTGGGTGAGCGGCGGCGGCTGGTCGATGGACTCCTTCCCCGGCGGAGTACCCACCGCTACGCCGCTCGACCAGATCCTCCCCGACCGGCCGGTCTTCCTGCCCAACCGCGACCACCACTCGGCCTGGGTGAACAGTCGGGCGCTCGAGCTCGCCGGCATCGACGCACGCACGCCTGATCCCGCCGACGGGCGGATCGAGCGTGACGCGTCCGGCCACCCCACGGGTGCGCTGCACGAGGGCGCGATGGCACTGGTCGGCTCGCTGGTCCCTGCCCCGACCCCGCGCGACCTGACCGAGGCGTTGCTGACCGCGCAACGCCACCTCCACTCCGTCGGCATCGTTGGCTGGCAGGATGCACTGGTCGGCGACGGTCTCGGCATGCCGGACTCGCTGCCGACCTACCTCGCCGCTCAGGACGCCGGCCTGCTCACCGCGAAGGTCGTCCTCGCCCAGTGGTGGGACCGCGACCGCGGCCTGGAGCAGCTTCCGGAGCTGATCGAACGCCGCGCCCTTGCGGCGCGCTCCGGGCTCGACGCCGCGAGCGTCAAGATCATGCAGGACGGCGTCTGCGAGACCCACACCGCGGCGATGCTCTCCCCCTACCTCGACGCCCACGGTCGGCTGACCGACAACCGCGGGCTCAGCTTCATCCCGGCCGATGCGCTGGCTGCGTACGTCGCGGCGTTGGGCGTCAACGGGTTCCAGGCACACATCCACGCCCTCGGGGATCGCGCGGTCCGGGACAGTCTGGACGCGATCGAGCACGCGCGGGCGGTCAACGGAGCCGGCGGGCGGCGACACCATCTGGCCCACGTACAGGTCGTCGACCCGTCCGACGTCCCCCGATTCGCCGACCTGGAGGTCACCGCCAACATCCAGCCGCTGTGGGCCTGCCTGGACGAGGCGGTGGAGGTGCTGACCCTGCCGTTCCTGGCGCCGGAGGCGCGCGAGCAGCAGTACGTGTTCGGGTCGCTGCTGCGTACGGGTGCCCGGATCGCGTGTGGGAGCGACTGGCCCGTCTCCGACCCTGCGCCGCTGCTCGGCATGCACGTCGCGATCAACCGGCGTGCCCCCGACCAGCCGTCCGACGCGCCCCCGCTGCTGCCCGGCGAGGCGCTCACGGTCCTCCAAGCACTGGCCGGCTACACCACCGGAACCGCGTACCTGAACCGTCTGGAGGGCTCGACGGGCCGGGTCGAGACCGGGTACGCCGCCGACCTGGTCGTGGTCGACAACGACATTCTCGACGGCGACACCGTCCTCGCCGGCACCCAGGTCACCCACACCTATGTCGATGGCCGCGAGGTCCACCGAAAGTCCTAAGCGACCGGCTCCGGCTCCGGCTCCGGGTGGGTGGGCACCCAACGCGTCGCGGTCAGGACCGCACCGAGGACGAGCAGCCCTGCGGTCAGCCAGAACGGGTAGGTGCGGTCGATCCCGGAGAGCCATCCCGAGATCCAGCCGAACGGGGCGGCGGCCAGCATGACCGACATCCGCTGCAGCGCCATCACCCGGGAACGTTCGGCCTCGTCGACGTGCAGAGCCACCAGGGACTCCGAGAGCATGAACAGCATCCCCGCTCCGAAGCTGTCGAGAAGCAGGCAGACCCCCAGAAGTGCGTACGTGGCGAGGTCGGCGTCACCGTGCGACGCCGGGATCAGGACCAGGAGGAGCTGGCCGGCGAGGTAGGTCCCGAAACCCCACAGCGTGGCCCTCTTGAGGTCCATCCCGCCGGTCAGCCGGGAGATGAGGGTGAAGAGGAAGAGCACTGACATCACCGAGCGCACCATCGGGAAGAACGGCAGCAACGGGTCCGGGACGTGCAGGTGCTGGCTGACCACGACCTGCCAGAACGTCGCGTTGATCAGCGTGACCGCGGCGAACAGCGCTGCGATCGCAAGCGCCAGGACGGAGCCGCGGGAGCGCACCAGCAGCGCCAGCGCCCCGCGATATCCGGCCAGGAGCCGCCAGAGGCTGTGCCCGTCGGTCTCCGCCATCCGGATCCGTCCCTGCCGGGTCTCGGATGACCACAGGTAGAGCCAGATGATCTTCACCGTCATCACCACTGCGGCGTTGACGAAGAGCACCCGGACCGCCGGTTCCAGCCCGAACCGGGCCACCAGGATCGCGGCGATGGGCGCGAAGAGAGCCGAACAGTCCGCGGCCACCCGCACCAGCGAGTAGATCCTGGTGATCTGGCCGCGTTCGGCATCCTCGACCATCAGGCAGTCCCAGGAGTTCTGGGTCACCTGCAGCGCGCCGTTGACCATCGACGCCGCGAGGAAGCCCCAGAAGCTCTGCGTGAACGCCCAGATCAGGCACGGGATCACCCAGGCGACCACGTCGAACAGAGCCGTCGTCGCACGTCGCCCGAGCCGGTCGGTGATGATCCCGCCGGCGAGGCCGAAGAAGACCTGGGAGACCATGCCCGCGCTCGCGATCAGACCGATCTGCTCGTCGTGCACGCCCATCGTCAGCATGAACACCGAGAGGTACGGCAGCACCAGCGCCATCGACAGACCCCACATCGGCTCGGTCCAGACGCACGCACGCGGGTTGCCGCGGAGATGGGTGAGGGTGTGCCAGAGGGGGTTGGGGGTGCGAACCACCGCGCAATTCAATCAGCCTGCGCCGTGGGAGACTCTCGAGCATGATCATCTTCGGGATCAAGTCGTACACCCGACTGCTCGCGACCCTCTCCCTCGTGTGCCCCAGCTGTCACCAGCAGGCGGCGCACCGGCTCTTCGAGATCGTCCGCAAGTTCACCCTCTTCTTCGTCCCGCTCATCCCGGTCGGTACGTCGCGGCGCATGGACTGCGTCAACTGTGGTTATGCGTCCAAGGTGTCCAAGGAGCAGGCCCAGCAGCTCATGTCCGGGCCGCGGCCCGCCGTCGGCTGACCACGCGACGGCATCGGTCATGCTGCGCAGATGTCAGCACAGGAGATGATGGAGCGGCTCTCTCAGACCATCGACGCGCATCGTTGGGATGAGCTCCCTGCGCTGCTCCATCCCGAGTTCTCGTGTCTCTACGTCCACACCGGCGAGACGTTCGACCGGGAATCCTGGGTGCAGGTCAACGCCGAGTATCCCGGCTTCCAGAACTTCCGGCTTCTGGACTGCATCGCCGACCACGAGCGGGCCGCGGGCCGGGCTCACGTCACCGGGACGACCGACGGCGAGCTCCAGCACTTCGAGGTGGCGACGTTCATCACCTTGCGCGACGAGCTCATCGTGGACATGACCGAGGTGTGGACGGACGTCGACCTCGCCCCGCCCGTGGGCACCAGGCCTCAGTAGCTCATCGCGACACACGCGGATCCTTCCCACGGTCGCCCCGAGAGACTCGCGCCCCGGTGGTCGAGCTCAACCACCGGTGGTCGAGCTTGTCGAGACCACCCCGTGCGCCACGGTCGGCTGAAAACATTGATCCCGTTCATGGTCGACCCGTCTCGAGACCTCGCTGCTGCGGTCGACCGAGCGACTTGGGTGCCTGACCGGGGGCCGTAGGGCGGGTGGGGCCGATACCGGGCCTGGGCTGGGAGATTTCAAACCAGGGTGCCTGGGAACTGTGCCATTTACCTGTCTTGCGGACTTCCAGCCTTGCCTTCGGGTTTCGTCGGGATACCTGTCCCTGACTGGGTTTTCCAGGCGTACGCGGCGGGGCCATCGGGCGTCGAAGGCGGGTCGGGGTCTCGGCGAGTGTGCAGTTTTGGGGATCGAATGGACACTTGTGGAGATCGAGATGTCATCGCCTGGCATCATCCGGACCACGGCAGCAATATGCGGTCTGATCTGCGGAAACAAGGCTTGATCGATCTGGTGTATAACATGCGTTCTTGGTAGAATACGGGCATGGAAACCGTCCTCGAACCCGAGACCTCACCCGGCCTGCTGGCCGCGGTCAGGGTCTCGCGTGCGGACGAGGACCAAGCAGCCCGCGAGACCCTGATCCTTGCGGCGGAGTACGCGGCCGCGAACGTCGTCACGACCATCGGCGAGGCAGCGGTCCTGGAGGTCGACTCGTATGGGGACCGGGCAGTCCCGTTGACCGGGCCTGGTGCGCCATTGGTCTCCGAGGCCGCGATGGTCGAGTTCGCCGCCGTGCTGGGCTATTCGACCTACACCGGCCGCAAATACCTCGCCGACGCCGTCGAGCTCGCCTGGCGACTGCCCCGGACCTGGGCCCGGATCCTGGACGGCACCCTGGCGGCGTGGCGGGCGCGCCGGGTCGCTGACGTCACCCGTCACCTCGACCCCGAGGTCGCCGCCTGGGTCGATGGCCAGGTCGCTGCGCATGCTCACAAGATCGGGGTCACTCAGCTGGAACGGACCGCGAAAGAAGCAGCGGCCCTGTTCGAGCCCGACCTGACCGCGGCGATCGCCGAAGAGGCCGTCGACTACCGCCGCTGCGACATCGACACCAACCCCAGCCTGTTCCTGCCCCCGGTCGGTGCCGAACAAGGCCAAGCCGCCGGCGCCACCGCCGAGATCACCGCCACCCTCGACACCGCGGATGCTCTCGACCTCGAGGCCGCGGTCGCTTCGATCGCCCACGGTCTGCTCGACTACGAGGCCACCGCCGACTTGTCCCTCGACGCCCGCCGCGCCGCCGCCCTGGGAGTCCTGGCCCGGGCCTACAACACCGGCACCCTCGGCGCCGAGCGTGCGGGCGACCTGCCGGGCAAGGGCCGGGTGATCGACCTCAAGATCCACACCGACACCCGAAACCTGGCCACCACCGGCCTGATCAGGATCGGCAACACCCGTGGCCTGGCCACCATCGAACAGCTCGACCGATGGGCCACCCTGCCCGGCGTCGTGATCAGACCGATGACGGTGATCGACCTCAACGAGGAGATCACCACGACCGCTTACATCCCGACCGAGCGGCTACGGACCCAGGTCCAGCTCATCGACCAGACCTGCGCCTTCCCCGGCTGCCACGTCAAAGCCGAGAACTGCGACCTCGACCACCGCATCCCGTACGACCAAGGCGGCAAGACCACCACCTCCAACCTGACCTGCCTGTGCCGACGACACCACCGCGCGAAAACTCATCTCGGCTGGACCTACCAACGCCTCGCACCCGGGCGTTACCGATGGCGATCCCCACACGGCTATGAGTTCCTCACCAGCCCCGAGGGCACAACCGACATCACAGACGTGACCGCCCCTGAAGCGGTGAACGACCTCGGCCACGACCACGCGGCCTGACGCCGCAAACACACTCGCGACCGGCGTACGCACTCATCTCTCAAACCCGGTCAGGGACAGATATCCCGACGCATACCGGAGACCAGGGCTGGAAGCCCGCAAGACAGGTAAATGGCACCCGGGCCGGACACCCTGGTTTGAAATCTCCCAACCCAGGCCCGGTATCGGCCCCACCCGCCCTACGGCCGCCGGTCAGGCACCCAAGTCGCTCGGTCGACCGCAGCAGCGAGGTCTCATACAGGTCGACCACGAACGGGATCAATCCTTTCGGCCGACCACGCAAATACGGGTGGTCTCGACAGGCTCGACCACCGGTGACAAGAAGGCCTCGATCTGAAACAGCCCGCCGTTCGTAACGTCTTCTCACATCGCGCCGGGCGGTCGGCGGCTGAGCGCGCTTCCGCTGTGGATGCCTTCACCGGTGGTAGCGGAGAGCGCCGTGTGCCAGACGAGGTCCTTGTGGAACCCGAAGCGTGCGACCAGGTCGATCCACGGCAGGAACTCGTCGACGCTCAACCGGATGTCGTGGTGTCCGGTTACGTCATCGATCACCTTCTTGACGACGTCCCACACACGACAGGTGTCGCATCGCAGCGGCGTGTGCCTCTCCTTGGCCCTGCGGCCGATGAGCCCTCTGCGCTCCATGTGCTCCACGTGCTTGCGACGCACTCCGTCGATGACCTCGGCGATCGGCGTCCCCCGCTCAGCCACTCGGCCGGCGAGCAGGACCTCTTCGGACAGGCTCGGGATGCCGACGACGAGACCTAGCAGCCCACCGATGGGCATGTACATGCTCGGGTCTCTCGCGATGTCCCGCGAGGCCGCGAAGATCTGATGGATGCGGATCGTCTGGAAGAGATTGATCAGGCGCTTCGCGGAGCGGGGGTTCGAGAAGTAGCGAGCGATGCTGTTCAGATAGCGCGCGACGTCCTCCGAGACGGTCAGTGCTTCTGCCGGCAGCTCCGGGGTTCTCCTGGGTTGCGGCAGACCCTGGAGCGATCCGCTCGCGGCTTTCGCCTCTGCCGGGGACTCGGACGGCGCCTGACCGGTCTTGGACAGGTCCTTCTCGTTTCGGAGCATCACATCGTCAGGCGTCAGCACGGTCGGCGAAGGCCTTGATCTGGGCTGCCTGGCTCGCGCGGCATCGGCCAGCTCGATGAGATAGTTCCCGCCTCGATCCTGGGGCAGCGCGAACGGGATCTGAAAGATCTTCGTCAGGAAGTCGAGCGGGTCTCCGACTCGGTGGATGATGCTCTGATTGACGTCGAGCGTCTCGTACGCCTCGGGTCGATGCTTCCGCAGCGAGGTCTCGAGCCAACGCGGGTCCACGGCGACGAGGACGACGAAGAGGCCGGTCGCTTGGAGAAGATGGACGGCTTGGAGCACGTCGACGACCTGGTGTGGCTCGCAGCGGTCGAGGTCGTCGACGAACATGAAGATCCGTTGGATGGGTGGTGACGGCCACGCGGAATCGCCCGCGTCCGACTCGTAGCCTCTCTTGGCCTCGCTGAGCGCCTCGCTCAGCGCCCGCAGCTGATCGTGCAGATCCCCCACGACGCCACGGTGCTTCGAGCGCTGTTCCTCCATCGTCGCGTCATGGAGCAGCTCGCTGATTCGCGTCATCGGGTCGAGCTCGGCCAGGGCGAGCTTCGCTCGTCTCAAGGCGTCCCCGTCCTTCGACCTGATCCAGTTCGCCGCCCAAGTCACCGACTCGTCGACGGATTTCGATACCTCGATGGCCCTCACGAATGCTGCCGGGATCGCGCCGACAGCGCCCGAGAGCGCCACCCCGACCGCCCACTCGGGCACCCCGCTCGCTACTCCCGGCACCGCCTTCGCCAGCTGCGGGGCGAAGAAGGACCAGAAGAGCGTCGCCACCCCCGCGAGCACACCAAGGGGTAGCAGCAGCCCGGCCAGTCGGGTGGTCCACCGTCCGAAGCCGGGGCGCAGGGGGTTGGCGCCGCGGATGCGGAGCCAGGCCCTCTTGAAGAAGTTCGTCTCCGCACTCACCTTCTCCTGCCACTCGACCGCGACCCGGGCCGACTCCACCCGCTCACGCCACGTCTTGGGATCGGCGATGTCCGGCAGCTCCTCACTGACCTCAGACTGCGCTCGGAGATCCCGAAAGATCTCGATCACCATGCCGACCAGCGCCGTTCTGTCGCTGTAGTCCCAGGCGTTGAACCCGACGTAGCGTACGTTCTGCACGAATGCGCCCGTCGGATCACGTTCCTCGGCCTCGACCAGCGCCCGGATCGTCTTCTCCAGGTGCTCGATGAAGGTCGTCTTCCCCGACCCCCACATCCCGAGCAGGGCGATGGCCAGGGGCGGCTCGGTCGAGCTCGCCGCCATGATGTGCGCCAACGTACGCAGGTCGGCATCCAGTCCGAGGTGATCGGCCTTGCTGGGCTGGTCGTTGTCGACCAGCCCGTATCTCGGCTTGGTCACCACCGCGGCCAGCCAGGACAGAGCCTCCTCCTCCGCCCACTCGCTGCCGCCCGAGGAGACGGGTACGACACGGATCGCGCCGTCACCGAAGACGGCGACCACCCCACGACACGGACTTCCGGTGTCCGGGTCCTCGGGCGACAGGCACAGCACCGGAGAGGTGTGGCGGGCGATCTCGGTGAATCGAACCTCCCCCTCCCCGCCGCCCTCGACATGGACGATCGAGCCGCCCACAGCAGCGACGAAGTCCGCGCTCCCCGGGATCGCGCGAATCGAGCGCACCCACTTCTCCGAACCCAGCCACACCGACCGCCAGGACCCGTTCGTCTCGTCGAAGAGATGGATCCATCCGATCCGGTCGCCGACCGCAACCAGGCCGTTGTCGCCGAACGCGACGGCACTGAGCGTCGCTGGAGCCGAGAGCGGCGGTGCTGACTCGATGGCCTTGCCCGTGGCGACCTCGACGAACGAGATCTTGCTGTCCCCGCAGGCGACGACCCGCTGGCCATCCTTCGACCAGGCGATCCCCAGCAGCCAGTTCTCGAACAGCTTCCGGGGTATCGGGTCCTCGCCTCCCGCCAGGTTCCAGACGGTGAGCTGGCCCATTCGGTCGCCGACGGCCAGCATCCTTCCGTCGGGGCTGAACGACAGGGTCTGTACGGCCGAGGACAGGCCGCGGAACCTGCGCTCCTCGCGCCCCGTCGCGACGTTCCAGAGGATGACCTTGCCATCGTCACCACCGGAGGCGAGCTGATCCCTCTTGGGAGCCGCGTCCAGACTTCGCAGGATCGTCTCGTGGGCCGGAATGCGCATCGTCCGGTGGTTCGGGCCGCTGACGACGTACGTGCCGTCCTCGGCTCCGGCCACGACGACGTTCCGCTGCGGGAAGACGGTCGCCGCCGTCGACCAGACGTGGTTCGGCTCGTGGAGGGTGCGCTCACGACCGCCGCGATGTCGCACGATCAGACGCCCACCGGGCACCACGACCAGCACCGAGCCATCCTGGCTGGCCGCGATCGAGTAGACGAACGGGTAGTAGGTGGCGACGACGCGTGGGGCTGCGCCCGAGTCCAGATCCCATTCACGCACCTTGCCGTCATCGGAACCGGCGTAGATGTGCGTATCGGTGACCGCGACGGTGCGTACCCATCCCGAGGGGTTCTCCAGAATGCGGGTCGTCCCGTCGCTCAGGTCCCAGATTCGGATGGCGCGGTCCTCGGAGGCAGAGACGACCTGCCCCCGCCCACGGACCAGAGCCACCTCGTGGACCTTCCAGTCGATGCAGCCGAGCGTACGAACGCTCTGGTCTCGATCACGAGCGTTGTCCCACACCCAGATCCGGCCGTCCTCGCCTCCGGCGACCAGCGGAACCCCGTTGGGCCCCACCGAAAGGCTCCTGAGGCGACTCGGGGAACCAGTGTCCAGGACCCATCGGGGCTGCTCCGCGACATGACCGATATCCCAGATACGCACCTTCCCGTCGTCGCAGGCGACCGCGAGCAGCCGGCCGTCGGGGCAGATCTCGATGTCGAGCCCCGTCGCGCCGCCCAGGTCCAGGCCGTCGTTGTTGCGCTCGGACCTGAGATTCCACAAGATCGCGCGCCTGTCGTTGCCCACCGAACCGAGCAGGGTGCCGTCGGGCGAGAACGTCAGGGCGTTCACCGCCGCGTGGTGACCCTGCAGCGGCGCCCGGCGGTGGCCGGTGCCGGTCCGGAACAGGTGGATGCTGCCGCTGGTGTCGCCCGAGGCCAGGAGCCTGCCGCCGGTGGTGAGCGCGATCGCCCGCTTTGCGCGCCAACCCTGGTCGGCCGGACGTGACGACTCGGGTCCCGATTTCCCGCGCATCCGCCAAGTTTCCCGGGCAACCACCTGACGGCGAGGTGCTTTCCGAGCAGGCTGGCTGATTTCTGCCAACGACGCCACAGACACCCCACAGGCGCTGCAGATGGTTCTCATGGACCGATCCGTCAGAGTCTCCTCATCGCAGCAGACAGCTACACCGAGGAGATGCCATGAGCCGCGTGCCCGAACCCGAGAACACTCCCCGAGGTCCCGCCTTCGAAGGTCGCCTACTGGCCCGTCCCGAGGAGGAGGTGGTCGACCAGGGCGCGGGATTCGACATCTCGACCCTCCTGAGCCGTCGCCGGATCCTCGGGCTCGTCGGAGCCGGGGTCGGCGCCGCCGCGCTGGCCGCTTGCGGGGCCGGCTCGTCGAGCTCGTCCGGCTCTTCGGCCGGCTCCGCCGCCACGACGCCCTCGACGACCGACGGCGAGATCCCGCAGGAGACCAACGGTCCCTACCCGGCCGACGGGACCAACGGGACCAACGTGCTGACCGAGTCCGGGATCGTACGCAGCGACATCACCTCCAGCCTCGACGGCGGCACCACGGTCGACGGTGTGCCGCTCGAGTTCACCTTCACCGTGACCGACATGGCCAACGACAACGTCCCCTTCGAGGGTGTCGCGGTCTATCTGTGGCAGTGCGACGCGCTGGGCCGGTATTCGATGTACTCCGAGGGGGTCGAGGACGAGACGTACCTTCGCGGGGTCCAGGTCGCCGACGCGGCGGGGCAGGTGAGGTTCAAGACCATCGTCCCCGGCTGCTACGACGGCCGCTGGACGCACATGCACTTCGAGGTCTACCCCGACGCGGCCTCTGCCACGACCGGGGAGAACGCGATCGCGACCTCGCAGGTCGCCTTCCCGGAGAAGATGCTCGCCAAGGTCTACCAGGACGCCGCCTACGAGGGCTCGACCGAGAACCTGAACCGCGTCAGCCTCGAGACCGACAACGTCTTCAGCGACGGGTACGACCTGGAGATGGGCACCTTCACCGGCAGTCCGAGCGCCGGTTACCGAGGCTCGCTCGCCGTCGCCGTCGACACCACCACTGAAGCCACCATGGGCGGGGCGCCGGGTGGGGGCGGCCCGGGCGGCACTCCGCCCGAGCCCCCGACTCGGTGACCGACGTCAGTTGACCTTGCGCTCGCGGTCGCCCCAGTAGGGCTCGCGGAGCTTGAACTTCTGCAGCTTGCCGGTGGCGGTGCGGGCCAGGGAGTCGCGGAACTCGACGACGGTCGGCGCCTTGTAGCCGGCGGCTCGCTCCTTGCACCAGGCGATCAGCTCCTCCTGGGTCGCCGAGGCGCCCTCGGCGAGGACGACGAGGGCGAGGATGGTCTCGCCCCACTTGTCGCTGGGGATCCCGATGACGGCCACCTCGGCGACCGAGGGGTGGAGGAAGAGCACGTCCTCCACCTCCGCGGAACTCACGTTCTCGCCGCCCGTGATGATCACGTCCTTGATGCGGTCGGAGATGGTGAGGTAGCCGTCCTCGCCGATCGAACCGCCGTCACCGGTGTGGAACCAGCCGTCGGCCAGCGCCTTCTCGGTCTCCTCGGGCTTCTCCCAGTAGCCCTCCAGGACCACGTTGGACCGGGCCAGCACCTCGTTGGAGGCCGAGATGTCGAGGCTCACGCCGATCGCGGGCGCCCCGGCCCGGGTCAGCCTCGTCGCGCGCTCCATCGGGTCGAGGTCGTCCCACTCGGCGCGGGTGCGGTTGATGGTCAGCAGCGGGGAGGTCTCGGTGAGGCCGTAGATCTGGATGAACTCCCAGCCGAGCTCCTCCTGGACGCGTACGACCGTCTTCGTCGGCGGCGGCGCACCGGCCATGATGATCCGCACCTTGTCCCGGCCGGGGATCTCGCCCTCCGTCCGGGTCCACTCCGGGATCGCGTCGAGCACGGCAGCAGCGACCGCGGGGGCCGCGCACATGTAGGTGACCCCGTGGTCGCGTACGCGGCGCAGGATCTCCATCCCGTCCACCTTGCGCAGCACCACGTGCTTGATGCCGAGACCGGTCGCCGCGAACGGCATCCCCCAGCCGTTGGCGTGGAACATCGGCAGCGTGTGCAGGTAGACGTCGCGGTCGCTGCAGCCGGCGTGCAGCGCGAAGGTCAGCGCGTTGGTCCAGATGTTGCGGTGAGTGATCTGCACGCCCTTCGGCCGGGCAGTGGTGCCGGAGGTGTAGTTGATCGCCGCGGTCGCGTTCTCGTCCGGCTCCCACGGCACCGGCTCGACGCCCTCGTCTGCATAGAGGGCGGCGTCGTCACCCAGCACGAAGCGATGCTTGGCGGTCACGTCCTTCAGCGCCTCGTCGATCTCGGGGTCGACCCAGAGCACCGAGGCACCCGACTGCTCCACGATGTAGGCGACCTCGTCGGGCCGAAGCCGGAAGTTGACCGGCACCAGGATCCGGCCGTAGCCGGAGACCCCGTAGAAGGCGGTCAGCAGCCGCGCGGAGTTGTGGGACACGATCGCGACGCGCTCCCCCACCCCGATGCCGAGCTCGTCCAGCTTCGCCGCCATCCGCTTCGCGAGCGCCTTCATCTCGGCGTACGTCACCTCCCCGAGGGAGGTAGCCGGCTGGTCGGGCTCGTCGACGATCCCCACCCGCTCGCCGTAGACGGCTGCGGCACGGTCGATGAAGTCGTTGACGCTGAACGGAACGAACACGGGCTACCTCCGGTTGCATGTCGTGACCCTGATCACTGTATCGATGAGAGCTCGCATCGATGAGAGCTCTCTCATGGATCCCCGCTACGGCCCCGCGGTCAGGCACTATCGAAGTGTCATGTCCCGTACCTTGAAGCTCCTTCTCCCCGTCGCCGTCGTCATGATCGTGGGCGTCTACCTCGCCGGGTCGTTCGCCGGTGCCTCGGAGAACGACCCGCCGCCCCGTGAGCCGGTCGTGCTGCCGTCGGACGCGACCTCCCCCAGCACCGGCACGCCGAGCACCGGCACGCCGAGCCCGTCTACGCGCGTCCCCGTCATCTCCCCGGCACCCGTCGACGATGATGATGACGACGATGACGACCGCGATGACGACCGGCATGACGACGACTGACCCTGAGCCACCCGATATCAGCACACCCCCGCGGCGCCGGGGGCTGTCGGTGCGCGCCCGGATCACCGCATCGGTCGCGCTCCTGGTGACGCTCGCCCTGGCCGGCGCGGGGCTCATCGTCTATGTCGTCGAGCTCCGTCGCGTCGAGGCGTCGATGCAGCGCGAGGTCGAGCAGGAGCTCGACGAGTTCGCCCGGCTGCGCCAGGAAGGCGTCGACCCCGAGACGGGCGCGCCGTTCAACGTCGAGGGTCTGCTGCTGACCTTCCTGCGGCGCAACGTGCCTGACGACGACGAGCTCCTGGTGGCGTGGGTCGACGGTAAACCGCGCGCCCAGTTCCCGAAGGATCCGCTGGTCGACTCGCCACGGTTCCACAACGCGGTCGAAGACCTCGCCATCAACGGCGGCACGACCTACCTCGACACGGCCCAGGGCGAGGTACGCATCACCAGCCAGCCGGTGCGGCAGGACAGCGCGAAGGGCACCACCGAAGGAGCGCTCCTGGTCGTCTCCTACCTCGACGAGGACCGTGCCGAGCTGCGCAGCACGATGCGGACCTACACGATCGTGGCCGGTCTGCTCGCTCTGCTCGTCACGCTGGTCGCCGCCTGGCAGTCCGGGCGGCTGCTGGCCCCGCTGACCAGGCTGAGACATGCCACCGGGTCGGTCAGCGCGACCGACCTCTCCGAGCGTCTACCCGAGTCGGGGAATGATGACATCTCTGCTCTGACCAGGAACTTCAACGACATGCTTGCCCGGCTCGAGCAGGCGTTCACCGACCAGCGCCAGTTCCTCGACGATGCCGGCCACGAGCTGCGTACGCCGCTGACGATCATCGGCGGCCACCTCGAGCTCCTCGACGAGTCCGACCCGGCCGAGGTCGAGCAGACTCGGCGGCTGGCTCTGGACGAGGTCGACCGGATGAGCCGCCTGGTCGGCGACCTGATCCTGCTGGCCAAGCACGACCGGCCCGACTTCCTCACCATGGAGGAGGTCGACGTCGACACCCTCACCGAGGACATTCTGGCCAAGGCGAGTGCGCTCGCCGACCGCGACTGGCATCTCGACGCGGCCACCCCCGGCACCTGGCGCCTGGACCCGCAACGGATCACCCAGGCGATGCTGCAGCTGTGCGACAACGCCGCCGGCCACACCGCCCCCGGTGACCGGATCGCGGTCGGCTCGGCGACCGTCGACGGCACCTTGACGCTGTGGGTGCGCGACACCGGGCCCGGCGTGCCGCCCGAGGACAGGGAGCGGATCTTCGACCGGTTCGCACGTGGCGCCGAGACCGGCTCGGGCGACCGGCCGGGGCTCGGCCTCGGTCTGGCGATCGTCTCCGCGATCGCCCGCGCCCACGGCGGAGGCGTCGCCGTCGAGGAGGCGTCCCCACCTGGCGCCCGTTTCACGATCACCCTGCCCGCACGCACCGAAGGAGAGGCATGGCCCGCATCCTGATCGTCGAGGACGAGGACCGCATCGCGGCCTTCCTGGCCAAGGGCCTGAGCGCCGACGGCCACCAGGTCAGCACCGTCGCCGACGGGCTGGAGGGACTCGAGGAGGCGCTCAGTGGCGCCTTCGACCTGATGGTCCTCGACATCGGTCTCCCGACGATCGACGGCTTCGAGGTGCTCGACCAGCTGCGCGCCCAGGGATCACGGATGCCAGTGGTTGTCCTCACCGCCCGCGACTCGGTGCACGACACCGTCTCCGCGCTCGAGGGTGGCGCCGACGACTACCTGGCCAAGCCCTTCCGCTTCGCCGAGCTGCGGGCCCGGATCAACGTACGCCTGCGGCAGCAGGACAACACCGACGCCGAAGTGGGCGAGCTCCGCTCCGGGTCGGTGGCGCTGGACCTGCGTACGCGGCGGCTGCGGGTCGACGGGCGCGAGAACGACCTCTCGGCGCGCGAGTTCGCACTGGCGGAGGTGCTGCTGCGCCACCCTGGGCAGGTGCTCTCCCGCGCGCAGCTGCTCGACCTGGCCTGGGGCATGGACTTCGACCCGGGCTCCAACGTCGTCGACGTCTACGTCGGCTACCTGCGCAAGAAGCTGGGATCGGCCCGGGTCGAGACCGTACGCGGCATGGGCTACCGCTTCCAGCCCTGACCCGGACCCGGACCCGGACCCGGGGGATTCAGTCCAGAGGATCAGCCGAGTCGCAAGCCGCCCAGCGAGGCTCGCGGGAGCCGCTCCAGCGCGGGCGAGACCGTCTCGGCGATCTCGGCCGGAGCGGGCCGGTCACCGGCGGACGGGGCGAGGCATGCCTCGATGACCTTGACGATCTCGGGCGGCGTACGTCTGGGGAGGTCGCCGGGCCGGGAGACGAGCTGCGGGTAGCGCTCGGTGCGGTCCGCGGCAGAAGGGTCACCATGGGGGAACGGCCTTTCGCCGGTGACGGCGTGGAAGAGGGTCGCGCCCAGCGCCCACACGTCGCTGGCCGAACCGACCTCGCCGCGCTCGCCGGGCTGGCACTGCTCGGGCGCCATGTAGGCGTCGGTGCCGATCTCGTGGCGCAGCGCGGCCGCAGCGGCGACGGGCCGAGCGACGGAGAGGTCGATCAGCCGGGCCGGTGAGCCCATGATCAGGTTGCTCGGCTTGACGTCGAGGTGCACCCAGCCGGAGCGGCGCAGGTAGTGCAGCGCCGAGGCGAGGTCGAGCGCGAGCGGCAGGTACTGCTGCTCGGAGAGGCGCCCGTGGCGGCGGATCAGCGTCGAGAGCCTGGGACCCTCGACATGCTCCATCACCACGTACGGGCGCTCGGCGTCGACGTCCTCACGCAGGCCGCGGACGAGGACCGGGTGCTTGAGCTTCGTCAGGGCGTCGATCTCGCGCCGCAGCGCGTTGCGGCTGGTCTCGTTGCCGACCAGCCCCGGTCGCAGCACCTTGGCCACGACCGGACCGTAGGTGATCTCGTCGAAGGCGAGGAAGGCCTCGTACGACGAGCCGCCCCCGAGCAGCCGCGTCGCGGTCAGCTCGGGGGTGATCGCGTCACCCTGGACCAGGCCCCAGGTGTCGGTCATCGGCGGGCTCAGTCCTGGGTCTTGTCGTTGGTCTTGTCGTTCTTGGTGTCGCCGTCCTTGGTGTTGTCGCGGGTGTTGTCGCGGGTGTTGTCGCGGGTGTTGTCCTTGGTCGCCCGGGTCACGCCGGTCCCGTTGGTGGCGTCGTCGTCGGCACCGTCACGGGTGATGTCGTCCGCGTCGTCGAGGTCGTTGTCGTCATCGTCGTCGACGGCGGTGACCTGCGTGCTCGCCTTCTCCTCACGCTTGGCGAAGTCGTCGTCAGCCGCGGCGCTCTGGAAGGTGATCGCACCGGCGGCGACCACGCCGACCAGGCCGGTGGCGAGCAGCATCGGGAGCTTCTTCATGGTTCGTCCTCTCGGTTGTGCCCCGGGTGTTCCCGGCGCCATATGAGAACCATCTCCACCGGCGGTGAGGTGACCGTGAGACGACCATGAGAGCTCTCTCATCCGCGAGCCGGTTCTGGTCCTGCGGCCGGTGGTGGTAGGAACGTCCCGTGCAAAGCAGCGAGAGGCGCGAGATCGCGCTCAAGGTCGGCGTGCTGGTGCTGGTCGGGGTGCTGATCTCGGTCGCCGGCTACGGCTACTCGCGCTCACGCTTCCGCGAGCACGCCACCGAGCAGGCCGAGACCGCCGCCAGCCGGTTCGCCCGCACCACGAGCTGGACCACGGTCGAGGCGAAGCCGGAGCTGGTGACGCAGTGGGCACAAGCCTGTCCCTCGGTCCAGACCCCGCCCACCGAGAAGACGGCTGACGCACGTGGCCACCTGGAGAAGGTACGCATCACCTCGACCGACCTCACCGAGTCCGGCGCCGTCGTGGAGCTGACGCCCGACGGCGGCCAGTCGGTCTTCACCCTCGTCGTCACCCGCTCCGGGAAGGGCAAGGACGAGGAGTGGCAGGTGACCGAGGTGACCTGCGCAGGCGGCTGAGATAGCCCGTGTGACGCGCGCCTGTGGTGGGTACCACAAAGGTATGGACACCGCTGGACTCACCAACCTGTTGACCCGCCCCGGGCCGTACGCGACTGTCCTGGCCGACGTCAGCCAGGACTCGGAGAACGCGGCCCACGCCAAGGAGCTGCGCGTACGCGCCGCCTGCGAGGAGCTCTCCGCGCAGGGTGCGCCACCGGACGTCGTGGCCCAGGTCTCCGACAGACTGGAGGCCAACGTACGCCTGCCCGCGCCCGTGGCGCGCGTCGTCGTCGCGACCCCTGAGGGGATCGCCTACGACCAGGTCGCCGTCGCCGAGGTGCCGTCCCAGGTCGCGACCTGGGACGCGCTCCCCGATCTCGGCACCTGGATCGCAGCCCGGGACGCCTCGATGTCGTTCGTGCTGGTCCTGGTCGACCACACCGGCGGCGAGATCTCGCTGTGGGACTCGGGACTGCCTCGGCCGACGAGCACGACCACCGTCGAGGGCGACGAGCTCGAGCACGTGCACAAGATCCAGGACAACGTCGGATGGGCAGCCTTCCGCATGCAGCAGACCACGGACAACGTCTGGCGCCACAACGCCGACAAGGTCGCCGACGAGGTGACCAGGCTGGTCCGCGACCACGGCCACGACCTCGTGCTCGTCAGCGGCGACCCGAGCTCGGTGAGCAGGCTGCGCGACGACCTCGCCGACCTACCCGTCGAGGTCGTCGAGCTGTCGAGCGGGCAGCGCGCCGCCGACGGCGGCGAGCACGCCCGTGACGACGCGATCCGCAGCGCGCTGATGGACCGCGTCGTACGCCGCCGCACGGCGCTCGTCCGGCGCCTCGAGGAGGCCTGGGGCAGAGGGGACCGCGCGGCCACCGGCGTACGTGACGTCGCGGACGCCTTCGTCACCGGCCGCGTCGAGACCCTGCTGATCGACCCCGACGCCCTGGCCGGCCACACGCTCGACCCGGCGGATCACCCGGGCCTCACCTTCGGCGAGGCTCCCGTCTCAGGTCCGGTCGAGGCCGGCGAGGCGCTCATCGCCGCAGCGGTCCTCACCGACGCCGAGGTGTGCGTCCTGCCCGCCGGCGTGCTCGGCGACGCACCGGTGGCCGCCCTGCTGCGCTGGGCCTGAGCCGGCTCGACCTCAGCGGCTCGAGCTCAGCGGCGCCAGGCTCTGATCTTGTCCGGCTCGGGGTCGGGAGACTCGGTGGCCGCCCAGACCTTGCGCCACTCGGCGATCTCCTCGCCGGCCGGGTCGGGGGTGCGGTCCTCGGCCGCCCGGCGCATCGAGGCGTACCAGTCGGTGGCGTCCTCGTCGAGCAGGCGCGAGACCGCCGACCGGATCCGGGGCGCGAACTCGCGCACCGACTCGCCGTCGGTCGGGCGGAGCGGGTCCCCGAAACGTACGGTCAGCTGGCGTCGGCCGCCGGCCTTGTCCTTACCGGGCCAGCTCACCCCACGCGGCATCGCCGCGTAGGTGCCTCGATGGGCGATCGGGACGACAGGGACGCCGTACTCGATGGCCAGGTAGGCGGCACCGGACCGGAACCGGCCGACGGTGCCGTCCTTGGAACGGGTGCCCTCCGGGAAGACGACCAGCGACCAGCCGTCGGCGAGCACCTCACCGGGCGCGTTCGCGAGCGCGCCCCCGCGGCGGTCGATCGGCAGCGTGTTGAAGACCAGCGAGGAGCCCACCGCCCGCCACCAGGTGTCGAAGAAGTAGTCGGCCGCGGCCGCCACCGCCGTACGCCGCCGCCACTCGTCCGGGAGGCTCAGCAGGATCAGCGGGGTGTCCAGGTGGGAGGCGTGGTTGGCCACGAAGATCACCGGCCCGTCGAGCCGCTCGAGCACGTCGAGCCCCTCGACCTGGGTCTTCACCTGCGACCGGAAGACCGCCTCGAGCCCCGCCTGGGCCACCTCCCGGACCGCCCGCGCGGCCGGCTTGCGCGACCACTCGTTGTCGAAGACCGTCGTCGTCGCCGGCGGCACGAACGGCTCCGCCGACCGCGGCACCTGCGCCCGGTGTCCCCACCGCCAGCCCCGCTTCATGAGGCGTACGTCGCGGGCGGTGTCCTTCCAGAAACTGCTCATGCCGACCACCCCGCCCCCGCTGGTCGAGCCGCCCCCGCTGGTTGAGCCGCCGGAGCCGCTAGGCGGAGGCGTGTCGAAACCAACACGGTCCCCTCCGCGCTCGATTCGACTGTGTTGGTCTCGACACGCTCGCTGGCGCTCGCGGCTCGACCAGCGGTGATGGCGCTCATCGGACGTCCGCCAGCAGGTGCGGAGGGTTGCGGAGATAGGTGATCGACGGGGACGGCCCGACGGTCGAGCTCGCCATCTCCAGCGCATCGCGCAGGGTCGACGCCGACCGGAAGCCCATCCGCGCGGCAGCCTTGGGGTTGCCGCCGACCCAGATCACGTCGCCGAGGTGGTCGAGAGCGTGCGCGATCCAGTACCACATGTAGAACGGGTGGACGCCGTGGTAGGCGTTCGAGGTGCGGTAGAGGTGGACGTACCAGGGATCGGTCGCGAACTGCTCCTCGAACTTCGGCCCGATCAGCGCGGGGTCGGTGGTGTCGGCCAGCACCTCCTCGTAGAAGTCCACGTAGGAGGGGTGGGTGAGGGTGTTGAAGCCCTCGTCGAGCGGGTGGTAGAGGATCGCGACGCCACCCTCGCGCACGACCGGCTGCCGAAGGTAGGAGTTGAAGTAGTAGCCCAGCCCCATGCAGGCGGCCAGGATCGGGTTCATGGTCGAGTTGACGTTGTAGGGGCCGAGGTAGGGCACACCCATCACCATCACGTCGGACTGGCCCTCGACCTTGACCCGCTGCTGCTGGTGGACGCGCTGCACCGTCAGCTCGTGCACCGGCTCGACGGCACCGGCGGTGATCCCGGTCAGCCCGTAGTTGGACCGCAGGTCGTGGAACATCTTGTGACGCATCTTCTGCGGTGCGACCGCCAGCCCGCGGCGCAGGCCGAGCACGGTCGCCTGGTCGCGCAGCGACCACTCCCACTCGCGCTTGAGCAGCGTGTCGTACGGCTTCCCGAAGACCTCGTTGTCGAGCGTCGTCTCGATCTGGAAGACCTTGACGTGCTCCCCGATCAGCCGCCCCATCCGCCAGGCGGAGGAGTGCATCTCGGAGTGCTTGTGGTCCATGAACGAGCGCGAGTGCACCATCGTCTTGGCGTTGTGGTGGTGCTTGATCGACTTGTAGGACGCCAGCCCGATGCCGACCGACTTGTGGCCGCCGTCCATCGCGACGAGGTTGACGTTGACGTAGATCAGCAGGTCGGAGGTGGCCGCCCGCTTGTTGATCTCGACGTCCTCGCCCTTCTCGGTCTGCCCCATGTGCTCGAGGTTGGACCGGTCCTCGGCGTCGTGGTTGTAGAGCTTTCCGGAGGGTGCGAAGCTGCGGAAGACGCGCTCGCCGACGATGTGCCTCATCTCGGCGTCGGTCATCCGGCGGTGCAGGGCCAGCGCCGCGATGATCTCGACGTCGTCGACGCCCTTCTCCGCCGCGATCGTGAGCACCTGCTCGATGATCCTGCCCCTGATGTCGGGGGCCTTCATGGTCGGCAGCGGCAGGGAGAGGTCGTCGAAGGCGATCGTGAGCCGCATTCCCGGGAACATCAGCTCGCGCAGCGGCTCGGAGTCGACCGGGTTCTCCAGCGACTCCCGGATCGCCTCCTCGACGTCGGGCACCGTCGGCAGCGACTCCGGCGGGTAGATCACCCGGGTGCCCTGCGGGAACTCCTCGAGCCGGAACCCGAGCCCCTCGTGGACGAGCAGTGGCGGCGTACGGTCGTCGACCTCGAGCACGAAACCTGGCCGAGTCATCGATGAGTCTCCTTTGGACGACGGATCATTTGGTCTGGCGGGGGTCGAAGGCCACCTTGACGGTGCCGAGACGACCGGCTGAGTGGGCATGGTCCAGGGCCTCGCGCCAGCGGTGGAGCGGGTAGGGCGCGACGGTCTTGGCAAGGCGGCACATGGCGTCGTGGCCGACCAGGTCGAGCGCGGTCGCGAAGTCGCCGGTCCCGCGGGAGGACGCGTACGTCCCGACGACCTCCAGCTCTCGGAACCAGGCCGCTGACAGATCGGCCGAGGCGGGCATCCCGGAGAGCACCACACGGCCACCGGCGCGAGTGGCGTGCAGACAGGTCTGCAGCGACTCCTTGGTGCCGACGGCGTCGACGGTCACGTCGACCCCACCGAGCAGGTAGGGCGCCGCCATCATCTCCGGCTCGATCATGAAAGCGCTGGTCGCACGCCTGATCCGGCGCAGCGTCTCGCTCGGTGCGACCACTTCGGTGGCGCCGAACTCCAGCGCCAGCTCGCGCTGGTGGGCGTGCTTGGCGACGACCAGGATCTCGCCGGCGTCGGTGAGCTCGCGCAGCGCGAGCGTGGCCAGCAGCCCGACCGCCCCGGCGCCCGAGACCAGCACCCGATCACCCGGCCTGACCGCGGCCCTTCGCGCCGTGTGGACCGCACAGGCGACCGGCTCGGCGAGCAGCGCCTGCTCGTCGGAGTAGCCCTCCGGCACGACGTGGAGCTGAGAGCGGTGCACCGAGAGCTGCTGCGACCAGCCGCCGCCGGTGTCGTGGCAGAACCCGGTCTGCAGCCCCGAGGAGATGTCCCCGACGGTGATCCGGGAGCACCGGTTGGTCTCTCCTCGCGCACAAGCCTCACAGGCGTCGAGGCCACGCGCGGCACAGGTCAACACCGGGTCGACGACCACGCGGGTCCCCGCCTCGAGATCCCCGCAGGGATCGAGCAGCTCGCCCACGATCTCGTGGCCGGGGACGAACGGCAGGCTCACCAGGGGCTGGAAGTAGAGGCTCGTCCTCCCCGACAGCATCCCCAGGTCGGACCCGCAGATGCCGGAGAGGGAGACCCGCAGCCGAGCCCATCCCTCGTGCTCGACCTTCGGCGCGTCGAGCGTCACCATCCGCAACGGCGCCGCGGCGCCGGTCAGCAGCAGCGGCAAGCGTCCGCCGGCGACCTTCCCCAGCGCCGTCTTGGCGACGCTGCGGTACATCTCGAGCGCGAGCATCAGTGCCTCCCCGCCGGGTCGAGCGTACGGGTCGCATGCGCAGGCGACTCCCAGTCGACGATCGTCCAGTGCGACCTCTTGGCGTGCCGGAAGAGGGGTACGTCGGGACGGACCGCGACCGGGCGCCCGACCGCCGCGAGCAGCGGGAGGTCGGAGTGTGAGTCGGCGTAGGCGAAGCAGTCGGCGGGCGAGATGCCCTCGCGGCGGGTCCACTCCCGGACGAACGCACCCCGCGACTCACCGACCAGCGGCGAGGCGGACAGGTGGCCGGTGCAGACCCCGCGGTCGTCGATGGCCAGGTCGGCCGCCTCGATGTGGTCGAACAGCGGCATCAACGGCCTGGTCAGCGGTCGGATCGCACCGGTGACCAGCACCGTCACGTGCCCTGCAGCGCGGTGCTCCCGGATCCGTCGGACCGCGTCCGGGGCCAGGCGCCCGAGGATGTGCGTGGTCAGGTGCTCGTCGACGAGCTCGTCCAGGTCGGAGAGCCGCGCGCCAGCGTACTCCCGATAGACCGTACGCAGCAGCGTGCTCCGCTCCGCGCGGTCCGCCCACACGTACTTGGGCACCTTGCCCGCCACCCGCGCGATCTCCGCCGCCTTGGCCGTGCCGGAGAGCTCACCGAGCCGCAGCCACAGATAGGTCTCGATCACGTTGGAGGACATCAGCGTGCCGTCGAGGTCGAAGAAGGCGGCGACCCGGCCGCCGTCGGCAGCGGAGCCTGTGCCTTCGGTGGTCGAGCTTGCCGAGACCTGCGGCAGGGCACCGGCGACCGGTCGCTTCCGCAGCTTGCGCAGCTCGTCGAGATCACGGACCGGCTTGGTCACCGAGGGCACGTGGATGTCGTGGAGATAGGCGTGCCAGTCGATGACCGCGGTGTCGAAGGCGAACGTCTCCTGGTCGGCCGGCGACAGCGACCGGTAGAGCGAGAGCGTGTTGGTGTCGACGAAGCGCAGGTCGGCCTGGGCGTATTCCTTGTAGAGGTCCAGGTAGCGCCGCAGGAACTGCAGGCGCCGCCCCTGCCGGTCCAGGTCGCGGGCCCAGCCCCGGGTCCGGTCGCTGCGCGGCGCCAGCCCGAGGAGGGTGTCGGCGATCTTGTGCACCTTCTCCCCGGTGGCCATCAGCCGCTCGACCGAGGCCCCGCCCTGGAAGGTCCACTCCGGCAGCCTCGCCGCACCCCGGTCACCTGCTGCGAACGGCTCCTTCTCGAAATAGGCGCGCACGCTCTCGTAGAGCATCCCGAAGGTGAGCGGGTTGCGGTCGCCGGAGGCGAGATGGAAGTAGGCCGGCTTCCCCGGCTCCGGTGGGTGTGCCAGACAGGCCACGATCGAGGCGACGACATGGTCGACCGGCACGATGTCGGCGGTCGTGTCGGCGGCTGCGGGGAAGAGCGGAAGCTCGCCGCGTCCGTAGGCCAGGATCAGCGGCTCGGCCATCTTGAAACCCTCGATCCAGCCCGGATACGGGCGGGCGAGAGACGACTCGATGATCGCCGGACGGTAGATCGTCGCCCGCCGCCCGGTCGCGGCATAGCCCTCGACGACCCGCTCCCCCAGCGCCTTGGTGAAGGTGTAGCAGTCGGTCCAGCCCAGCGAGCGCGCCCGCTCGGTGCCGAGGCGTACGAGCTCCTTCTTGACCCACTGCTTGCGCGCCTCCTCGGCGGCAGCGGCGGCCGTCATCATGCCCGCGCGACCGTGCTCGCGCTCGGCCTGCTTGCGCAGCTTGGAGATCACCTCGACGCTGCGCGAGCGTTCCTCGACCGCTGCACGCTGCGCCAGCCCCCAGGCGAGCTCGGCCTCGACGTCGACGGAGTGGTCGACAGGGCCCTCGGGGATGTGTCCGCGGCGTCGACCGGAGACGTACGCCGTGGAGACGTGCAGATAGTGGACGTCGCGACCGGTCTCCTCGATCCGCCTGAGCAGCTCACGCACACCGACGACGTTGGTGATGAACCCCTCGTCGACCGGCGGGTCGAAAGAGACGTCGCCCGCGGAATGCACCACGGCGTCCAGGTCACCGGGCAGCGCGGGTGGATCGGAGAGATCGCCCTCGACGACGTTCACCTCCGCGTCCGCGACCGTCTCGAAGATCGGCTTGGCCAGCATCTTCGCGATCCGCTCGGCTCCCGAGATCGACCCCTTGGGTCGGACGAGGACGCTGAGGCGTACGTCCGGCACCTCGGTCAGCAGCAGATGCAGCAGCGCCTCGCCGACGAACCCGGTCACCCCGGTGAGCAGCACATGCTGTCCCGCAAGCCTCTCCCGGATGGAGGCCCGGGTGTCGTCCTGGTTGGTTCCCTGCTCTAGGTCCGAGGTCACGGATGTGATTGTGCCCGCTCGAGGCAACCCCCGGGACTCCTTTTCCGGGCTCGACCTGAGAAACTGCATGGAACACCGAACCCGAGGAGACACACGTGTCGAGGAAGCTGCTCAGCGCCGCGGCCGTCCTCTTCGCGACCGCTCTCGCGGGCTGCGGCTCCGGGGACCCCACCACCAGCAGCCCCGGGCCGAGCCCCGCGACCTCCTCACCCGTCGAGGCCGGTGGCCCTTGCCTCTTCGAGCCTGCCCAGGTCGCCAGCGCCATCCCCGGAGTCTGGGACAACACCGCTGACGACGACGTCTGCACCTACACCAGCGACCGGGGCGCGATCTTCGTGACCACCCTCGTCGACACCGCCGTCGAAGCGGGCCTCGACGCGAGCCGGAAGGCCTGCATCGCCTCTCCCTCGCCTGTCGAGATCGGCGACCGCGCGTTCGTCTGCATCGAGAATCACGACGATGGCGACCTCGTCGTCGGCAATGTCGCCATCGGCAGCCGGCTCTGGTCCCTAGTCATCGTTCCTGACGAAGGCGTCCATGATGCGGAGCTGAGCGCCATGGGTCGCCTGGTCGAGATGGTCGCCGACTCCTAGCCCCAGCCCGCCGAGACGTCACTTTCTGAGCGCGAGAGGTCAGTTTCTGGGGTCGAAGCGTCGGTTTCTGGCGTCATCAGAAACCGACGCCTCGTCGTCAAGAACTGACCCCTCGGCGTCAGAAAGTGACGGCTCGGCGTGTCACGGAAGGTCGAGGAAGGCGTACTGGGCGACCTTGTGCGGAAGCTGAACGACAGGGCCGCGTTTGAAACCGTAGTCGTCGAGCCTGGCGAGGGAGGCCTCGTTGGAGGCGTCGGGCTCGACGACGGCGCGGCGGGCGCCGGACTTGGAGATGACCTCCTCGATGAAGAACTCGAGGACCTCCTCCGTCCGGCCCTTGCGGGTCGGGGTGTCGGCCAGGAAGAGGTGGACGCCGATGTCGCCGGGGCGGCGATCGTAGAAGGTGCCGAGCTCGTCGACCTCGGGATCCCAGGTCTGGAAGAGCGCGACCGGATCTCCGTCGAGCTCGACGATGTACGCAGCCAGATGGGGCTGCTCCTGCAGCCACGTGTAGATCTCCTCGATCTCCCCGCGCGGCTTCTCGACCATGCCCCAGAACTGGGCCCGATCGTCGTGCAGCCAGTCGCACAGCAGATCGATGTCGGCCGACGGCTTCAGGTCACGAATGGTTAGGGGCATGTCTTCTCCTCGGTGAGCAGGGACCAGTCGGTGACGACGCGGACCGCGCCTCCGCGGGCCCAGGTGTCGTGCTGATCGGTGTGGTGGGGGTCGTCCGGGTCACCACTGACACCCAGCGGTACGACCCAGCGGCTGTTGTCGCGGTCGGCCAGGTCCCAGGCGTAGCGCGCCACCGAACCCCGGACGGTCACGGAAGTGCCTGGGATCCAGGCGTTGCAGCGGACGGTGTCGGTGTCACCGGGCAGCGGGGTGGCGGGGGCGGTCCGGGTGTGCGGGAGGTCGAACTGCTCCAGCGCGTGCAGCGGCCAGAAGCGGTGTTGATCCGGCCAGGTCGTCGGCTCAGGGTCGGCGTCACGTACGGCCTTCGCCGCGTCGGCGACGAGCGCTCGCGGGTCCAGACCGAAGGGCTTCTCCGCGGCCAGGATGATGTGCAGGGCGCTGGCCACCCGCGCGGACAGGCTGAACCACGGCTCATAGAGAGGGCCGTGCTCCGACGGCTCCCGCAGCGGCGCGAGGACTGGTGCGGCGCAGATCCGGTCGACGACCTCGGCTCGCAGCGCGGCGTACCAGGCCGCACCGGGTGAGCCGTCCATCGCGCCGTCCCACTCGGCCAGGCCCCGGGGGTGCAGGTCGACCGGGACCAGCGCGAGCAGCGGCGCGCCCGCGGTCTGGGTGGTGTCGGCGAGCACCGCCACCGCGTGATCCGCGTCGAGAGGACCGGCTTCGTCGAGGAGCTGCGCAATCCGGTGCGCGCGGAACGGCGGCGCGAATCCGGCCGCGAGCACGTCGAACTCCGGCATGCATCGGTCGTTGGCGGTCACGACAGAGCCGTCCGTAGACGCCGTGCGCCGGGGCAGCGGGTCGACCCAGCCGGTCCACTCCCCCGCCTCGTCGCGCCGCGGCACCCGGCCGCCGGCGGTGTGGACGACGTCGCCCGCCACGTCGGCGATCACCCAGTTGTTGACCGGCTCGACCCAGCGCTCCACGGCGGCCTCGACATCCGCGACGGATCGGGCCCGCAGCAGCGGCAGCAGCGCCCCGAAGCCGAGGTCGCCGAGCTCGTGGCCGGGTGAGCGCAAGACCTCTCCCCAGCCTTCGTCGGAACCGCCGAGGACCACCGGCCCGCGGTCGGTCTCCAGCACCTCGACCTCGACCGGCTCCTGGCCGCGTACGAGCACCGTCTCCACGCTGCGTCGCACCACCTCGCTGCCCGAGCGCAGGTCGACGCGGTAGAGATCCTGGTAGTCGGCCATCGCGTTGGTGATCCCCCACGCGACCTGACCGGCGTGCGCGAAGTGCTGCACGCCAGGTATGCCGGGGAAGGTCATCCCGACCACGTCGAAGGCGTCGTCGGGGTCGGTGCACGCCAGGCGCACCTGGAGATAGACGTTGGGCGCCTCGAAGACCCGGTGCGGATCACCGGCCACGATCGGCGCGCCGGCTCGGGTGCGGCCGCCGCCGACGGCGTACGCGTTGGAACCGCCGGACAGTCCCCCGGTCAACCCTTCGGTGCGGAACAGCTCGGCGTCGGCTCCGAGCACCCGCGCCGCCCGGGCGCTGAAGAGCTTCGAGGGGAACGACCCGAAGAGGATCTGCTGCACCCAGAACACTGCCAGCGGCGTCCACGGCTGCCAGGTCCCCGGCGCCGGCCCGAGTCCATCTGGCCCGTCGAGCTCCGGACACGAAGCCCCCTCCAGCCCGGAGCGGACCCCCGAGACGTACGCAGTCAGGAACTCTTGGGTCTCCTGATCGAGCCGCTCGAACGACTCCCGTGCGACCGCTTCCAGCCGGGCACGGCGCGCGAAGGTGTCCCACCCGACCCCGGCCGGGCCGAGCAGCTCGGCGGCGCGGCCCTCGCCGCGCAGCCGCTCGATCTCCAGCTGCCACGCGCGGTCTCGCGCGGTGGCCCAGCCCTGCAGCCGGGCGACCTCGGTCAGCGAGGCACCGCGTACATGCGGAATTCCCCACTGATCTCGCCAGATGCTCATGCGTCCGCCCTGGATGCTGACCGAGTTACCTCGGTGAGTGCACACTTCCTTCGCCGAACTCCACGAAGGAAGTGACCGCTGACCGAGTTACCTCGGTGAACATCCGCCCCGCTCATGCGATCGGGTTGGCCAGCGTGCCGGCGAACATGAGCGACTCGGCCTGGTCGGTGATGTCGACCATCTGCAGGGTGTTGCGCAGCTGGAGCCGGTTGAGGCACGAGTGACGGAAGCGCGGGCGGAGGAAGTCGTAGCGCGCGACCGCATCAGCCAGCTCGGGGTGGTCCGCGGCGTGGTCGACGATGCAGGCTCGCGTCTCGGCCCAGAACTCGGTCTCCGGCAGCACCCCCTCATCATCGAGGATCGCGGCGACGTAGCGCAGCACTCCGTCGAAGATGTCGGTGTGGACGGCCAGCGCCTTCACATCGTCCGGGAAGGAGCCGCGGATCCGGGAGACCTCCTCCGGCAGCGGCAGATCGCCCATCACCGCCACCTCCTCGCCGATGTCCTTCATGAACATCCGCACCGGGACGTGGTCGCGCAGCACCATCACCAGGTTCTCGCCGTGCGGCATGAACGCCAGGTCGTACGCCAGCAGGCAGTGCACCAGTGGCCGCAGGTAGGCGTCGAGGTAGCTGCGCACCCACTCCCGGGCGGGCAGCCCGGAGGCGCGGACCAGCTCGGCCGCGTACGAGGCGCCGGCGGCGTCGCGGTGGAGCAGCGCCGCCATCGTCGCGCACCGCTCACCCTCGGAGAGGCGTGGCACCGGCGACTCCCGCCACAGCGCGGCGATCATCTTCCGGTAGGGCGACGGGTTCGGCAGGGCGTGGAAGATGTCGCCGGTCCAGCCGATCGAGGCCAGCTCGCGCAGCACTCCGAAGCCCCGCTCCTTCAGCTCCGCGTCGCCCTCGACCAGGTCGGCGACCCAGTCGTTGATGACCGGGGTGGCCGCCATGTAGGCCGGCGAGAGCCCCCGCATGAAGCCCATGTTCTGGATCGACAGCGCGGTCTTGACGTAGTGCCGCTCGGGACGACTGGTGTTGAAGTACGTCCGGATCGACTGCTGCGGGCGGTGGACGTCCTCACCCTCGCCGACCAGCACGATCCGGCGCGCGGCGACGTCGGTGGCGAAGGTGACCGCCAGCTTGTGGCGCCACTGCCACGGGTGGACCGGCAAGTAGCGGAACCCGTCCGGATCGAGCCCCAGCCCGCGCAGCTTCGCCGCGAACCGGGCCAGCGTCGCCTCGCCGAGCTCGGACTCGTAGAGCGCTCGCTCGTCCTCGCCACGACCCAGAGCCAGGTGGGACTGGTCCCGCGAGACGGCGACCCACACCAGGCTCAGGTCGTTGCTCGTCTCCGGCGCCCAGCGCGCGTGGTCGTCGATGTCGAAGCCGATCCGGCCGTTGTTGGCGACGAAGGCCGGGTGGCCCTCGCTCATCGCGCCCTCGACGCTCTGGTGATCGGCGTCGACCAGGTCGGCGGCCGTCAGCGTCTGGTGCTCGAGCTTCCAGCAGGCTGAGGCGATGGTGGCCGCCAGCTCCTCCAGGTAGGTCGGCAGCAGCTTGCCCGGGATCCCGAGATCGGGCGCGAACTCGGCGACGAACGCCTGCGCGTCGACCTCGGCCTCCACCCCTTCAGCCCGCCGTACGATCGAGGCCGGGTCCACGACCCAGTGCTCGAGCTGGAAGCGGCGGGCGGCGAAGGTGTAGGTCGAGGACGGCCCCTGCAGCTCCCAGCCCGTGTCGGTCGCCACAGGGGCGATCATCCGCTCGTGGCTAAACTCTGCGATCGCCTTGGCGACCAGGTGGCGGTGCGCGACGCGCAGGTTCTCCGGGCGCAGGTGGGCGGCTGCGTACATCTCCCGGGTGCAGACGGAGAGCATCGCGGTCTTCTCGCCGATGCTGATCTCGCGCAGCTCGACGAACCCCGCCTCGGTGTTCTTGCGGCGGATCGGCTCGTTGCGTACGTCCGGCTCGACCACCACGCGACGCACGCCGGGGTCCGCGAAGCAGTGCCGCATGACGGCCCGGAAGACCCGCGTCGTGTAGCCGGAGACCGGCTCGCCGGAGGTGGGCGCGACCAGCACGTGCATGCCCAGGTCGCCCTGCTCCAGGTCGGGCACGTGCGTGATCCCCGCGAGCTCGCTGTGCGCGGGATCGTAGGTCTCGACCAGGAATGCCGGCACGCCGTCGACCCGGCCGAGCCAGGCGTCGTGGTGCGGGTGGCCGGCGATGCGCGCGTACTCCGCGGCGACGTCCTCCAGCGTGGCGTCCAGCATCATCCAGTACGCCGAGCGCGGGTGGGTCACCCAGGAGTGGACGGTGGCGAGGTGGGCCTCGATCTGGAGCGGCTCGATCGTGATCCTCATCGGTTCTCCATATCTACGGTGGTCGAGCTTGTCGAGACCCCGGGCTGAATCTTGAAGCGGTCCGGGACGCCGAACTCCTGGAAGGCGACCCGCTTCTCGACCGGGTACGGCTCCCGGCCGAGGATGGCGGCGAGGATCACCGAGCTGCGGTAGGCGCCCATGCCGAGGTCGGGGGCGACGAAACCATGGGTGTGCTCCTCGCCGTTCTGCACCCAGATCTCGCGGTCGGCGGTGTCGACCGAGAAGGTCGAGCTGGCGGCGTAGCGCCCCTGCTCGTCCAGGCGGAGCCGGTCGCGGACAGGCTCTAGGAAGGCCGGGATACCGGCGCGGTAGCCGGTGGCGAGGACGAGCGCCTCGGTCGCCATCTCGTAGTCCTCCTCCTGCTCCACGTGGTGCAGCGCGAGGTGGTAGCCGCTCTCGGTGCGGGTCACGCCGCGTACCTCGGTGTTGGTCAGCAGCGTGGTCTCCGCCGTCTCGGTGACAGAGCGGGTGTAGAGCGCCTCGTGGATCGCGTCGATCGTGTCGCCCGAGATGCCCTTGTAGAGGCTCTGCTGCGCCTTCAGCAGCCGGTCGCGCTTCTCGCTGGGAAGCGCCTGGAAGTAGGCGGAGTACTCCGGGGAGGTCAGCTCGAGGGTGAGCTTGGTGTACTCCATCGAGAAGAACCGCGGGCTGCGGGTCAGCCAGGCCAGCTGGTAGTCGTGGTCGGGCTGAGCGGTCAGCAGGTCGAGGTAGACCTCGGCGGCCGACTGCCCGCTGCCGACGACGGTGATGCTGCGCCGGCTGACGAGCTCGTCCTTGCGGGCCAGGTACTCAGCACTGTGCAGCGCCGGCCCCTCCGCGGCGACGGCCTCGGCCGCGCACTCGGGCACCCGCGGGCTCGTCCCGGTCCCGAGCACCAGCCGCTTTGTCCGATGGGTCTGCGTTCGATCGCCTTGGCCGGAGGCGGTGGTGACGACGTACGTCTCGCCGTCGTGCTCCACCGAGGTCACCTGCTGTCCGAACCGGACAGAGTCCAGCCGCTCGGCGACCCACTGGCAGTACTGGTTGTACTCACGGCGGTGGGGAAGGAAGTTCTCGCGGATGTAGAACGGGTAGATCCGGCCGGTCTGCTTGAGGAAGTTGAGGAAGCTGAACCGCGAGGTCGGGTCGGCCATCGTCACCAGGTCGGCCATGAACGGCACCTGCAGGGTGGCGTCGTCGAGCAGCATGCCCGGGTGCCAGTCGAACCGGTCGCGGGCCTCGAGGAAGAGACAGTCGAGCTCGTCGATCGGGTCGGCGAGTGCGGCCAGCCCGAGGTTGAACGGGCCGAGCCCGATCCCGATCAGGTCGTGGACGCGAGCTGAGTCGGTAAACACAGTCGTGGGCGTGGTCATCGGGCGACCTCCGGAACGGCGCGGCCCAGCGTACGGACCTGCTCGATGATGTCGAGCACGTCCGAGACGGTGGCCTTGGGGTTGAGCAGGGTCAGCTTGAGGAACTGCCGGCCGTCGACCTTGGTGGCCGCGACGACGCTGCGTCCGCCGCTCCACATCTCGGCTCGGATGCGGCGGTTGAGGTCGCCGAGGGCGTCTTCGTCCAGGTGCGGGTCGACGTAGCGGAAGACGACCGTGGAGAGCTGGGAGGGCGTGATGACCTCGATGTCGGGCTGCACGCTGAGGATGTCGTAGACCTCGCGCGCCAGGTCGATCACGGTCTCCAGGTAGGCGCCGATCTGGTCGGCGCCCATCGTGCGCAGCGTCAGCCACAGCTTGAGCGCGTCGAAGCGACGGGTGGTCTGCAGGGACTTGTCGACCTGGTTGGGGTTCTCCGACTCCCGCGGGTTGAGGTAGTCGGCGTACCAGGAGGCGTGCTGCATGGTCGCCAGGTCGCGGACCAGTAGCGCGCTGGAGGAGACCGGCTGGAACCAGGTCTTGTGGTAGTCGATCGTGATCGAGTTCGACCGCTCGATGCCGTCGAGCAGGTGGCGATACCTCGGCGAGGCGAGCAGTCCACCGCCGTACGCCGCGTCGACGTGGAACCAGACGTTGAAGTCCTGGCAGGCGTCGGCGATCGCGTGGAGCGGGTCGATGACACCGAAATCGGTGGTGCCCGCGGTGGCTACGACGGCCGCGGGGACGAGACCGTCGACGACGCAGTCGTCGAGTGCGGCCCGGAGAGCGACGACGTCCATCCGGCGGTCGGCGTCGGTCGGGATCGCGATCGCGGCCGCATCGCCCATGCCGAGCAGACGCGCCGACTTGGCGATGGAGAAGTGGCTGTCCGCGGAGGTGAGGAAGCGCAGCCGGTCCAGAGGTACGCCGCGGCGCTCCGCCTCGCCGCGGGCGAGCAGCAGCGCCTGCAGGTTCGACTGGCTGCCACCGCTGGTGAAGATGCCGTCGCGGGTCGCCTCCGGGTAGCCGGCGCGGGCCGCGGTCCAGTCGATGAGACGACGTTCCATGAAGGTGCCGCCGACGGACTGGTCGAAGGTGTCCATCGAGGTGTTGACCGCCGCGATCAGCAGCTCTCCGACGAGAGCGGGGATGACGACGGGGCAGTTCAGGTGGGCGGCGTAGGACGGGTCGTGGAACCAGACCGCGTCCTCGAGCCACAGCCGGCTGACCTCGGACAACGCAGCGGCGCCGTCCAGGAGCGGGGCGTCGAGGTCCACCTCGTCGACCGGCTTGGCGGCCAGCTCCGGCGAGATCCCGGTGGTGGGTCCGGCGAGCGTGGCGAGCTGGTCGACGAGCAGTCTGATCGCTTCAGTGATGCCGCTGCTGTACTCACGAGCATTGTCGGGGTGGAACAGATGCTCCACGTGCGGTGCGCTCACTGGTCTCCTTCATCCGAGGGTGATTAGGTTAGGCAAGCCTAAGTGAGGCTACCCTAAACGCATCTCCGCCAGATGGGCGGGTCGAAGAGAGGACGATCACACCCGTGCCCCACTCCCCCAGCCAGGCCCGCCGAGTGCTCGCAGGCTTCGCCCTCGCCTCTCTCGGCAACGGCCTCACCCTGCCGTTCCTCTACGTCTACATGGCCCAGGTGCAGGACCTCGGGTCATCGACCGCGGGCTGGATGTTCGCCTGGATGGGTCTGATCGGCCTGGCCGCCGCCCCTGGCGTCGGCGCCCTCCTCGACCGCTTCGGGCCGCGTCCGGTGCTGGTCGGGGCCTTGGCCGTGGAGGCCGTATCCATAGGCTCGCTCGGCTTCGTCGACGGCACCGTGCCGACGATGGCGGTGCTGGCCGGCGTGGTGGTGGGTGCCTCTCCCCTCTGGCCCGGCACGACGACCCTGCTGGCAGCGATGGTCCCCGTCGACGGCCGCGAGCGGGCGTACGGCTTCGCCTTCCTCGGCCTGAACGTCGGCATCGGCGTCGGTGGCCTGGTCAGCGCATTCCTCGTCGATGTCGACCGCGCCGAGACCTTCCAGGTGCTCTACCTGTGTGACGCGCTCGCCTATCTGGCCTACGCGGCGGTGCTGGTGTTCCTTGTCCGCTCCCCTGCCTCGACCGAAGACGGCGCGGACCAAGAAGGCACTGGCGGGACCTGGGGCGAGGTGCTGCGCGACCGGCGAGCGGTGGCGCTGGTCGGCTGCGGCGTGCTCGCGGTGACCTTCGGCTACGGACAGCTCGAGGCAGGTGCGACCGCCTATGCCGTGGACGTGGCCGGAGTGCCGGCGACGGCACTGGGCTGGGCCTTCGCAGCGAACGCCGCCGTCATCGTCTGCGGGCAGGTGATCCTGCTGCGACTCACCTCCGGATGGCGGCGTACGTCCGCGCTCGCCTGCGCCGTCCTGACCTGGTCGCTGTCCTGGACCGTGCTGGCCGCCGCGGACCTGATGCCGACCGCCGGCGCGATCGCCGCAGTGGTGATCGGCCTCGCGATCTTCGGGCTCGGGGAGACGCTGTGGGCGCCGATCGTGACCGGTCTGGCGAACACCATCGCCCCCGACCACCTCCGGGGCCGCTACAACGCTTCCCTCGGCCTCACCCTGACCCTCGGCCAGATCCTCGGTCCTGCGCTGGCCGGGACCCTCATCGGCAGCGGACTCGGGCATCTGTGGGCTCTCGTCGTGATCGGCGGAACCCTCACGGCCGGTCTCGTACTGACCAGGCTTCGTTTCCTGCTCACCGAGGCGGAGGACGGCGCCGCCCCGCAGGCCGAGACCCTCCGGGAACCGGTCGACGTGGCCGCCGAGTAGGCGACCACGTCGATCAGGAGGCTCAGGATCAGCTGGAGAACGGAACCGCCTTCGCGGCGTCGGTGTGCCAGTTGGTGCCGATCGGCTGGTCGACCTCCGCTGGGCTCGGCAGCTTCAGGGACACGGGGTCCATGTCGCCCTCGTGCGCGGAGACGATGATCTCCTCGAACTGCACGCCACCCTCCTGCGGTCCGCTGTGTGGGTTCACCCCGGCGTACGCCTTGGTCGAGCCGGTCATCGTGATCGGCTCGCCCTCCGCCTGCTCGCTGGGCTTCACGTCGCCGGAGAGGCCCGAGCCGAAGCCGGCCTCGATCGTCCTGCCCTCCAGGGTGCAGGTCACGCCGGGCTCGGCGCTCGCCGTGATCAGGTAGTACCCACCCGCCTGGGACTCCTCGGAGACCGTGAAGGACAGGTCGCCGGTGGCGCACACCCCGCCGGACTCCTCGGAATCCTGGTCGGGCTCGGTGGTCGGCTCGGTCGTCGCCTCAGTGGCCGGCTCCGTCGATGGGCGCGGGCTGCTCTGCTCACCCCCGTCGTCGGCGGTCTCGGAGGAGCACGCCGATGCAGCGAGCGCGGTGGTGGCGGTGGCGAGGACGAGCGGCGCGATACGGTGCCGGAAACTGGTGGGCATCTGCTCTCTTGTCATGGTCTGGCGAGCGGAGGCTCGCTGGATGTCCGGGGCCCTGAATCTATACAGCCCGGGCGCTTTCCTTTACGTAGCCGAGCTGGTCGGCGTCGACGTCGGGTCAGATCAGACCGGTCTCCTGCGCGACGTGGATGGCCCGGGACCGGCTGTCGACGTCGAGCTTGGCGAAGATGTGCGCGAGGTGGCTCTTCACGGTGGCCTCGGTGACGAAGAGCGTGCGCGCGATCTCCTTGTTGGTCGCGCCCCTGGCGAGGTGCCGCAGCACCTCGATCTCGCGATCGGTGAGCTTCGGCAGCGGGCTGCGCATGCCCTTGAGCACCCGGGCGGCCAGGTCCGGAGCGAGGACCATGTCGCCGGCGGCGGCGCGGTGGATGCCCTGGACGATGACCTCAGGGTCGACGTCCTTGAGGAGGTAGCCGGCGGCACCCGCCTCGATCGCACCGAGCACCTCGGCGTCGCGGTCGAAGGTGGTCAGGATCAGCACGGCCGGCGCCGGTTCGAGGGCGCGCAGCGCGATCGTGGTCCGGATGCCGTCGATCCCGCTCCCGAGGCGCAGGTCGCACAGCACGACGTCGGGGTGAAGGTGACCGGCGAAGGTGATCGCCTCTTCGCCGGTGGCGGCCTCACCGACGACCGTCAGCGCGTCGCCTGCCTCGATCACGGCACGCAGGCCGCTGCGTACGACCGGGTGGTCGTCGACGAGGAGCACGGTGGTCGTCATGACTTCTCCCCATGGATCGGCAGGTGGGCCGAGACCGCAGTGCCTTCCCCGAGCGTGCTCTCGACGTCGAGGCCACCACCGAGCTCCCGCAGGCGCGCCCGCATGAAGCGTAGGCCGTAGCTGGAGGATCCGGCCCCGGCCTCCCGCTCCCAGGCGGCGACGTCGAAGCCGGCACCGTCGTCGCTGATGTCCAGGCGCACGGAGTCATGGTCGTCGGTCAGCGTGACGACGGCCCGGGTCGCACCGGCGTGGAGACGTACGTTGGCGAGCGCTGACTGCGCGGTGCGGAGCAGCGCGACCTCGACCTCGGTCCGCAGCAGCGGGAGCGTGTCGTCGACATGGAGCTCGACGTGCAGCCCGGCCTCCTCGTGGGTGCGGTCGAGCATCCGCCGAAGCGCCGAGGTGAGGGCGGCGTCCTCGAGCTCGGCCGGCGCCAGGGCCTCGACGATCCGGCGTACGTCCGCGAGACTGTCGCCCGCCAGCGCCTCGACCTGCGCGAACGTGCGCGACGACTCCGGGTCCGTGGTGCGGTTGCGTCCGGCGTGAGTGAGGAGCCGGATCGAGGAGAGCGCCTGGGCGATGGTGTCGTGGATGTCCCGGGAGATCCGGGTGCGCTCGGCGACCGCGCCGGAGTGCCGCTGTGCGAGCGCGAGCTCGTCCTGGAGCTCGGCCATCTCCTGCTGCGCGCTCCGCAGGGAGGTCACCAGCCGCTCACGCTCGGCGGCGTCCCGGAGGAGCTGCAGGTAGCCGCGGGAGATGCCGAAGGCAAAGACGCCGCCGATGACCGGCCCGAACACGTCGGCATAGCTGGTCGTGCCACGGCCCAGGACCGGGGCGACGATCACGACCGCGAGGACGAGCGCCGAGAAGAGCAGGCCCCATCGCAGCGGCAGCAGGTGACCGGCGAGCAGCCACAGCAGGAAGGCGAGCCAGACGAACTCGGCCGAGACCGCCACCGCGGCTGTCCAGATGGCCGCGAACCCGACCAGCCACCACACCGGGAGACGGCGCCAGCGTGTCCGACGCGGCAGGATCGTTCCGGCGGTGTGCCACAGCAGGATCGCGAGCCCGGAGACGACCGCAGCGGGAACCGCGACGCCGTCGCCGACGGCACGAGCGACGCCGATCGCCGTCAGCACGACCGCGATGACGTGCTGCCCGATCTCCATCGCCCGCACCGTCAGACCGGCCGGAGCCGAGTCCGAGGATCCGGGCCGCCACAGCGGCGCGTGTACGACACTCATGGGTTCAACTCGCCCTCCTGCAGGCGTCCCGGCCACCAGATACGGTCGCCGACCAGGCTGAAGATCGCCGGCACGATCACCGTACGCACCACCAGAGTGTCCACGACGACGCCCACACCGACGATGAGGCCCAGCTGTCCGAGGGTGACCAACGGGAGCACCCCGAGCGCGGCGAACACGGCGGCCAGCACGATCCCGGCGCTGGTGATCACGTTGCCGGTGTGGGCGACCGCCTCGACCATGCCCGCCCGGGTGCCCAGCCTCGTCGCGTCCGCGCGCGCCCGGTGGACGAGGAAGATCGTGTAGTCGATCCCCAGCGCGACCAGGAACAGGAAGGCCAGGATCGGCACCTGCAGGTCGAGCTCCTGCCGGTCGAAGACGATCCGGCTCAGCCAGGCACCGGCCCCGATCGCGGCGACCGCGCTGGCGAGGTTCACCAGGAGCAGCAGCGCCGGAGCGACCAGCGAACGCAGCAGCACGAGGAGCACCAGGAAGCTCACCGCGAGCACCAGCGGTGCGACCAGCAGCAGGTCGCGCTCGCCTCCGTCTCGCGCGTCCAGCTCGGTGGCGACCGCACCGCCGACCTTCGCCTCCGCGCCCGCGATCGGATGGACGGCGTCGCGGAGCTCGGTGATCTGGTCGAGGCTCTGCTCGGTCCCGGGCGAGTAGGCGCTGGTCACCGCGATCTTCGTGATGGAGCCGTCGTCCGTCGTCCCGGCCGGACGGGCACGCACCACGCCCTCGATCTCTCCCACGGCCGCGACCACCTGGTCGGCCGCCGAGGTGTCGGCGATGACGTACACCGGCTGGGCCTCCCCCGGCGGGAAGTGGGCCGACATCTTCTCCAGACCGGCAGCCGACTCGGACTGCACCCGGAACCTCTCGACCTGGTCGAGCCCGACCGAGGTGCCGAACAGCCCCGTGGCCATCACCGCGAGCAGCGCGAGCCCACCGATCAGGCTGATCGCCGGACGCTTCGCCACCCGGGATGCGACCGCACGCCACGTACGTCCCTGGCTCCGGGCCTCGCCAGGACGAGGGATGAACGGCCAGAACAGCCTGCGACCGCACACCGCCAGGAATGGCGGCAGCACGAACAGCACCGCGGCGACAGCGATCAGGAGACCGATCGCAGCCGGGATCCCCAGCCCACGGGTCATCGGGATCGTGGCGAAGACGAGGGCCAGCAGGGCGAGCACCACTGTCACGTTCGAGGCGACCACCGCCGGCACCGTCTTCCGCCAGGCCCGGCTCAATGCCGCTCGGTCGTCGTCGGTCTCCCCCAGCTCCTCGCGGTATCGGGAGATCAGCAGGAGGGCGTAGTTCGTGCCCGCGCCGAACACGAGCACGCTGATGATGCCCGCGTCGAAGTCGAGGTTCCACAGCACCCCGGCGCCAGCGGTGACCCGCGCGGCCAGCCCGTCGGCGAGCGCGACCACGATCAGCGGGACCAGCCACAGCACCGGCGAGCGGTAGGTGATGACGAGCAGGACCGCGACGATCAGGATCGTCACCAGCAACAGGGTGACATCAGCGCCCTCGAACGAGGCGGCCATGTCGGCACCGAAGGCGGGACCACCCGTCACCTGCAGGGTGAGCCTGTCCGGAGCCGACGCCGCGATGTCGGTACGCAGCGCCTTGATCGCCGCCGCCGTCTCGGCGTCGTCGGCGCCGACCGTGATCGGGGCAGCCAGGACCGCCGCTCTCCCGTCCTCGCTGACCATCGGCGCGGTGGCACCGGTCTCGCCGATCACCGGGACGAGCTCTCCAAGGCCTTCGAGATCGGCCTCGGAGAGCTCGCCACCGTCGTCTCGCGAAGCCACGACGAGCGCCGACTGGCGGTCCGCGTCGGGGAACTCCTCGAGGAGCCGGCTCACCTGCGTCGACTCCGAGTCCACCGGCGCCTGCCCGGACTGGTTCTGCGGCTCGACCCCGCTGAGAAGCCCGAAGAGCGAGCCCATCACCATCACCGCGAGCCCGAGCGCCAGCCACGCTCCGCGACGCGAGGTCAACCTGTCTGCGAGATGTGGGCGGGCGGTCGAGCGCGCATGAACCAGTGAATCTGCCATGCCTGCAACTCCACCAGTCGCGGCGTCTCAGATCATCGCGAGCAAGACTGAATCAGGCCTCAACCAAATGGATGATGCCGCTGGTCACTCCTGCGGCCCGATCACGACGCGGCTGACGACCGGGAGGTGGTCGGAGGCGACCGGATCGGCCATGACGACCTCGGCGGTGACCGGGCGCACGCGATCGGTGACGTAGAGGTTGTCGATGCGGCCGTGCGGCTCCTCGGCAGGGTAGGTGAAGCCGTCCCCGCGGCCGGCGACCTCCCACGCGTCGTCGAACGCCGCGGTCAGCGTGGCGATCTCGGGAGCGTCGGGGTAGGCGTTGAAGTCGCCGACCACGATCGCCGGGTCCGCCTCGTCGACCAGGTCGACGATCTCGGTGGTCTGGTGCTGCCGGATGTCCTGGGAGCTGTGCTCCAGGTGGGTCGAGTAGAAGTCGAGTCGCTGGCCGCGTACATCGATCGTCGCGCGGAGCAGCCCTCGCTGCTCCTTGCCGTCGGCGTTGTAGAGATGGGTGTTCTCGCTCGAGACGATCGGGTAGCGGGAGAGCACGGCGGTGCCGTACTGGCTGCGCTCGGTCTGCCCGGCCGGCGGCGGGGCGTCGAGGTTCGCGCCGTACGCCGAGTGCCAGCCCAGCAGACGCGCCAGCGCCGCCGGCTGGTCGACCCAGCCGCTGCGTGCGGAGTAGTGCCGGTCGACCTCCTGGAGCCCGACCACGTCGGCCCCGCTGTTCTCGATGACGTCCGCGATCCGCTGGAGGTCGAGCACGGCGTCGGTGCCTTGGGCGTGGTGGACGTTGAACGTCATGACGTCGACGACCCGTGCGCCGTCGGCGCCGTCGGCGGCGTCAGCATCGTCGGCGGCGGCCGGCGCGGGCACCGCCAACGACACCGAACCCAGGAGTAGAAGCGGAAGCAGAAGCGCTGACAACAGACGATGTGGCATGGGGTGACTCACTCTCCGTCAGAGACCGAAGCCCGAACGCTACGGCCGCCACCGGTCACCCCGACGGCACCGAGACGAACGACGCCGGAACATCGGGCCACCCGGGTGCGGCCCGTGCCGTCATGATGGCACCGCCCGATCCACGGCGCTCGGCTTTACGGCCAGCACAGGGCAGGTGGCGTCGAGCAGAATCCGCTGAGCGGTGCTGCCGAAGACCAGCTTGCCGACCGGCGTCCGGGCACGGAGACCCACGACGATCAGGCGCGAGTCGAGCCGCTGGGCCACCTGGATGACGGTGTCGCTGGGGTCACCGAGGTCTCCGTGCTCGATCACGACCCGGCCGGCGAGATCCGGCCATCGAGCTGCGATCTCGTCGATCTCGGGAACCTGCTCGTCCCGTACTGCTGCGACGAGAACCACCGTCTCCTCCTCCCGGGACTCAGCGACCGCGGCCGTGACAGCTGCGTGTCCGGGCGGGGTGTCTGCATAGGCGACGACGATGGTCATCGGTGTTCCTTTCGGTGAAGCGAACATGGGCAGAAGGCCTGGTCACTGCAGCAGACCCAGGGGCAGGTCGACCGGCAACAGCGAGGGCAGCGCCACCAGGACCGCGCTGAGCACGAGGGTGTAGATGATCGCCGTGCGTGGGCGGACGCGGGCTGCGTAAAGGAGGAACAAGGGCGTGAAGACCAGGGTCGCCGCGACATAACCGCCGGCCATGACGAGGACCAGGAACGCCGCCATCGCTGCGAAGGTCCGCACCGCGATCATCAGGTCCTGGCGGCGAGCCAGGGACCGGGCATCGATTCTCGGCTCCACGCGAGTGGCGAGCATGGTCGCCCCGGACGAACCAGTCGGCTCGTCGACGACTCCGCTGTGGTCTCGCCGGGACCCCCGCGGCCGCACCCGGAGCTCCTGCCAGGTCAGGACAGCCGCCACGGCCAGGCCGCCCAGCGCCACGAGGCGAGGCATCAGTCGCGCCTCCGCGGAGAACGACCCGCTCACCCAGAACGCTCCTGCGAAGACCAGGACCGCGATGACCGCGACCCCGAGGGACCAGGGCGTACGCGCCAGCGAACCCTCCAGCTCGTCGCCGTCCTTGTCATCGTTCTCGTGCTCGTCCCGGTGACCGTCGTCAACCGCACCGGTGGCCTTCCGAAGCCGCTTGACCACGGCCCACAGCACCGGCACGACCAGCAGCGCAGCGAAGATCAGCACACCGGGTCGCGCGACCCAGGAGGCACCGTCGTACAGGCTGGCGGTCAGGTAGTAGTAGCGCTCCATCGGGATGGCCAGGACGAAGCCGATCAGGAACGGAGCCCGCGGCATCCCGGTGGCCTTGAGGAAGAAGCCGACCACACCGAGCGCGACCATCACCCACAGGTCTCCGATCTGGCCACCTTCTTGGAATGCGCCCAAGAGCATGATCACGAGAAGGCCCGGCCCGAGCACGGCGAACGGCACCTTGGTGAGCTTGGCGAGAGACCCTGTCGCCAGGAAGCAGAGGAAGGCGCCGGCGACGGAGGCGATCGCGAAGGCCCAGACGATGAGGTACATCAGGTCGAGGTGTTCGGTGACGATCGCGGGGCCCGGCTGGATGCCGTACGTCAGCAGCATCCCGAGCAGCATCGCCGACGGGACGCCGCCGGGGATGCCGAAGAGGAAGGTCGGGATCAGGTCGCCGGCCTCGACGGAGTTGTTGGCACTCTCCGGACCGACGATGCCGCGAGGGTCACCCTTGCCGAACTTCCGCTTGTCCTTGGCGGTGGCGACCGCCTGCCCGTAGGCGAGCCAGGTGCCGGCGGTGGCGCCGACCCCGGGGAGCACGCCGGCCCAGATGCCGATCAGCGCACCGCGGATGACGTGTGTCCAGTGGGTCAGCCACTCGCGGATGCCGGCTCCCCAGCCGCCGATGAGCTCCACCGGCTTCTCGGTGACTCGTCGCTGGCCGACCCGGCTGGCGATCTCGGCGAGCCCGAAGACACCCAGCGCGACGGCGACCAGCGAGATGCCGTCGCTGAGGAACAGCGACCCGAAGGAGAACCGCTCCTCGGCCGTGGTGGGCGAGGTGCCGACGAGTCCGAGCAGGATCCCGAGCAGGCCGGCGGTCAGGCCCTTGACGACGTTGCCGCGCGAGAGGACGGCGGCGAGCGAGACCCCGAGGATGGTCAGCATGAAGAGCTCCGGGCTGCCGAAAGACAGCACCAGGGGCCGGGCCAGCGGGATGGCGAGCGTGAGTCCTACCGCTCCGATCAGGCCGCCGGCCATCGAGGAGAGGAAGGCGAGGGACAAGGCGCGTTTGGCCTGTCCTTGTCGCGCCATGGAGTAGCCGTCGAGCATCGTCACGCTGGCGGAGGCGGAGCCGGGTGCGCCCAGCAGGACGGCGGCGACCGTGTCAGAGGTGTGCACCACGGCGAGTGCTCCGATGAGCATCGCGAGTGCGGGCTCGGGTTCCATGCCGAACGTGACCGGGAGGAGGATCGCCACCGCGCCCGTGCCACCGAGACCCGGGATCAGGCCGATGACCAGGCCGGCGACCACGCCGACGGCGAGCATCATGAGAAGCGAGGGATCGGCCAGAGAGGCCAAAGCCGAGAAGGCTGCGTCAGTCATGTGTCTGCCCTCAGTCGATCGTGATGTCGTAGTCGGTCTCGAGCAGCTCGAGGACGTCTTGACGGACGCTCTCGTCCACCTGGTACGCCTCGCCGATCCGCTCGGGGAGGTCGGCTGAGGCGTCGAGCGGGTAGCCGCCGAGCACCTCGGCGGCGGACTTCTGGAACGCGGGATCGGCACCCATCTCGTCGGCCGTGGAGCGCAGCAGCTCGACCGCCTCGTCCGGTGTGTCCTCAGGCACCCAGAGCGCCTTCTGGTAGGTGTAGGTCAGCGCCAGGATGGCGCGGTAGGTCTCCAGCGCCTCGGGGTCCGGCTGCTTGCCATGGAGCTTCTCGTACGCCTCGACGACGGTCGGCAGGTCCGGGAAGTTGGGATCGCGCACGATCTCGCCGTCCTCGTTCACCTGCCCCAGCGAGAAGAGCGGCACCGCGGTGCCGTCCTCGACGAGCGGCTCGACCGCGGGCTCGTACGACGAGGTCGTCTGGTAGTCGATGTCGACCTCGCCGCGCTGGAGCGCGAGGTTGACCGGGCCGCGGCCCTCGAAGCCGAAGGTCGAGTCGATGTCGGCCGAGAGGAGGTCGAAGGCCAGCATCGTGGTGAGGTCGAGACTGGTCGCCGCGATGCCGCCGAAGATGAGCGGCTCGTCCCGGTCGACGAGGTCTTCGACCCCGCGTACGCCGGCACCGGTCCGGGCGTAGACGACTGCCCCGGTGCCGTTGGCCAGGACGGGTCGCAGCTTGTTGAAGTCGTATCTCACCGCCGGCATGTCGAGGAGGTAGGGCACCACCGTCGATGCCGTGCTGACCAGCACCTCGGTTCCATCGGTCTTCGCCGAGGTCATGAAGTGGTTGGTTCCGACGATGCCCTCACCGCCGTCGTCGTTGACCGGAGCCAGGCCGGGTGATCCCGGGACCGCCTCGGTCAGCTCGGCTCCGACGAACCGCGCCCAGGTGTCCGTGCCGCCGCCCTCGGCCAGCGGGATCATCATCTCGACGGTCTCACCCGAGTAGTCGCCATCGGCCGTGGAGGCGGCCGGGTTCAAGAAGTCCCCGCCCAGGACGGAGACGCCCACCGCCAGCGCGGTGAAGCCTGCCAGTACGGCGCCGGCGAGTCGCGGGGTCGGCGCGGCACGTTCCGGCGGATCCTGCGTGGCGCCGGCCTCCGCATCGGCGGTCGTGGCCACGTCCTCTTCTTCGACGTGCTGGGTCATGAGTTCCTCCAGGTGAAGCGAGCCTCACACGGGCATCCCGTGTCAAGAGGTCAGATGGTCAAGCCGATGCGGACGGCAGCAGCGGCGGTTCCGGCAGCACGACGGATCCGTGGGCGAGTCGGCGGTAGGTGCGTACGACGCCGACGACGGGGACGCCGTTGTGCTCCTCGGCGAAGGTGCTGACGCTGCCCGCGGGCGTGCCGAGCCGCAGGCCGGTGGCGGACCGCCGTTCGGGGACGAGGTCGTGGACCACTGTTCCGGGCGCATCGGCGGCCAGCGTGAGCGCCACCGAGCCGGTCACCGGGACTGCCGGATGGAAGCGCCCCATCGACAGCATGCGGACACTCAGATCGGCCCATTCCTCGCTCGCTGGATCGGAGGCGGCGACCAGAGCGAGCTTCGGAACGGCCCGAGCGACGGCCTCCGGGGTCGGCGCGAGCCCCATCAGGACACCCGCCTCCCGGCGTACGGCATCGAGACGGGCGAGAAGCCCGGGCACCGCGTCGAGCTCGGCGATGTCCTCGTCACCGCGCACACCGAAGTCGGCGGCGCGGGCGGCGACGACCGGGGCGCCGGCGTCGACCAGTGTGACGACCACGCCCCCGACGGACTCGGACAGGGCGTCACGCTGGTGCCCTGTGGGGAAGAGCCGTCCGGTGCTGCGGCCAGCCGGGTCGACGAAGCCCATCCGCACCGGAGCGCCCAGGAAGGGAACCCCGGGGATGGTCTCGGATGCGTCCTCGTCGAGCACGCCTCCGGGGGTCGGAACGCGCTGGAGGATGAGCTGGTCGGTGTTGGTGTTGAGCACCCGGACGGCAGTCTCCGGCGCCCCGGTGCGTACCCATCCCTCGCGGATCGCGAACGACGCGACCACCGCGGAGCAGTTTCCGCAGTTGCTCCCCCAGTCGACCTTGGCCTCCTCGATGCCGATCTGGGCGAAGGTGTACTCCACATCCACCCCGGATGCCGCCGAGGGCGCGAGGATGACCGCCTTGCTCGTGGTCGACGTACCGCCGCCGACGCCATCGACCTGGCGGTGGTCAGGGCTGCCGTAGATCCGCAGCAGCACCTCGTCGACGGACAGGTCCGGGACCTGCAGGTCGTCGCGACGGAAGACCCAGCACTTGCTGGTGCCACCCCGCATCCATGTCGCGGCGATCTCGCGCATATTGCCTCCTGAGCCGAGCCGTCCGGGCTTTCCGGACCTACACAGACTGGAGCCGCGTGACTTGTAGCACAATCACGAGATGGAACATGATCATGTAGCAAAACTGCATGCATCGGAGGCGCTCGGGAACCGCCTGCGCGCGCGGCCGCGTGTCGCCGCCGCTGAAGCAGTACTGCACGCCCCTACATAGCCATGTAGAAGATCTTCATGGAGACTGGAGCCGTGCTCGACATCAAACGGCTGCAGATCCTGTTGGCGATCGTGGAGGAAGGATCCGTGACCAGCGCCGCCACCGCGCTGGGCTACACGCCATCGGCGATCTCCCAGCAGCTCCTGAGGCTCGAGCGCGAAGCCGGCCAGCCGCTCCTCGACCGTCATGCCCGGGGCATGACACCGACAGATGCGGGCCTCGTGCTCGCCACGCACGCCCGTAAGGTCCTGCGCCAGCTGGCCGCCGCCGAGTCGGATCTCGCGGACATCGCCGGAGTTCGCCGCGGCAGCGTCACGCTGGGAGCTTTTCCCACAGTGGGCAGCTCGTTCCTGCCGCTCGCGGTCCGCCGCTATCGCGAGCTCTACCCCAACATCGCGATGACCATCCACAGCGGACGGGAGGACGACTTGGTACGCATGCTGGAAGAGGGCAAGGTCTCGATGTCGCTCCTGTGGGACTACTCGTGGGATCGGATCGACAACGACGAGATCGTCCTGGCAGAGCTCTTCAGCGACCCCACGGTGCTGCTCGTCGGCTCAACGCACCGGCTGGCCCGCCGTCGCAGGGTACGGATGGCCGACCTCGCCGACGAGGCGTGGATCATCCGCGCTGGTGGCCACCCCGTCGTCGAGGTCCTGCAGCGCAGTGCCGTCGCCGCCGGGTTCACGCCGACCATCGCGTTCCAGGCGAACGACTATCAGGAAGCCCAGGCCATGGTGAGCGTCGGGCTCGGCATCGCTCTCGCCCCGAGGACCGCCACGGTCAACCAGCATCCCGACGTGCGCGTGGTCTCCTTGGGCGACACCGCTCCCCCGAGGCGCGTCCTCGTCGCCCACCGCACCGGTCGGGTCCGTAGCGCCGCTGAGCTCGCCCTGCACGATGTACTCATCGAGACGTCTGCGACCTACGCGTGACCCAGGCCGGGCAGGACCGGCACCGCGAGGCGCCGGCGATCCGGACTAGCCGCCCATCAGATCCACGAGGGAATGGCCGCGGTCGGTTCTCGACACGAAGACCTTTCGAGCCACGCGCTCTCGGGTGACCAGACCGGCAGCCTCGAGGTGGTCGCGATGGAACGTGATGAGGCTGGGCGCGAGATCGAGCAGAGCTGCCAGGTCACTCATCGCCGTCGGCCGCGTGAGGGCGCGAAGCAGGTCGGCTCGGACATCACCGACCAGCTCGGCGAGGAGGTCTGGCCGGACACGGCCGTCATGGTCGATCCGGTCGTTGAACCCCGGGAGCGGGTAGGTGATCCGGTGCACACGCAGGCCGTCGTCATCGTCGAACATGATTCCCGCGGTTCGAGGCCCCGCGAGGCTGGGCACCATCTCGACGCGATCGGCCAGCCCGAAGACGGGGAGATCGCGCGGCTGGGGTGCTGCCGAGGTCCACGGGATGTAGAGCGTGCGACCCTGGATCCTGCTACCGAGCACGCGGCCGAGAAGGAGCGCCATCCTCGCCTCGACGGTCGTGGCCGTCGAGATGGAGCGCTCTTCACGAGCAAGCAGGGACGACGCCTCGGGCCACAGCCGCTTGGTGAGTGAAGACGCCTTGCCGAGCACCTCCCAGCTCCGACGCAGATGGACGGTGGGACGCTGCTCGAGGTCGGCCAGCAACGGCGGCAGGTCGGTGCCGATGACGGCCTTGAGCAGTGCTGGAACGAGCTCGCCGGTGTCCTCGCGGAGGATCTCCAAACACTCCTCGATCGTGTGCTGCCGCGGCCCCGCCGGCTCCGCGAAGGTCGCAGGCGTGAAGCGGCGCCATGGTTCCAGCACGCGGACCGAGCTGCGAGGGATCTGGTCGAGGATCTCCCGCTTCCATTCGCCATTCATGCCTGTCGGGTTGAACCCGACGGCGTCGAGGAGCTGCATCGAGACGCTCGTGAACGGGTGCCGGGCCATGGTCAGTCGAATCGACTCGAGCCCAGCAAGATCGATGGACAGCACGCCACCATTATCAGTGGATACGACCAGCCGATCCTGGGCGCTGACGATGTGAGATACGTCTTCTCGACGACAAACCGGCACAAACCGCCTCGACGGTCGATGCGGCGTCGCGGTCCCCGGTTCCCCCCGGATGCCACGGGACCGCGACGCCGTCCCCCCAACATCGATCTCCGTCATGGGCCATGGCTGAGCCACGTACCCCACTGGAGCCGACACCGGAAGACTCCCCGGTCGAGACCGTGGGTCCAAACACTTCAACCATTCTCGAAACGTGCCGCCCGAGGACGGATCACGAGCTGGTCGAACGCCGCGAGACGGCGGTGCTCATACCGTCGGCAGATCAGACTCTTCTTGCGGCTTACCGACCAGCAGACCACGCAACCGAGCCGTACGGATCGCGTCCGCTCGGTTCGAGACGCCCAGCTTGCGATAGAGCGTTCGCAGCTGAGTCTTCACCGTGTTGGGCGAGACATGGAGCTCGACCGCCACCCGGCGCACGCTCTCGCCGTTCGCCAGACGTTCGAGGACGACCAGCTCCCGATCGCTCAGATCCACCGGCGCATCGAGGGCATACAGGGTCTCCCACACGGTCTCGAGATGCGCCAGATGAGCGATCGACGCGGCGTCAAGCGTCAGCCCTGCCGCCCGGTCGAGCACGTATCTCAAGCCTTCGGAACCGACCCGAACGTACGGCCAGACGATGCGATTGCGCGCACCGGTAACGATCGCCACCTCGATGCACCGGTCGGAGGTCTCCTGGTCGCCAAGACCCGCATGGGCAAGCGCAAGGATCAGATGTGCGAGCACAGCGAACCGGCCGCGTTCACCGGCCACCGGCTCGAGTGTGGCCGGTAGCTGCGCGATCACGTCCTCGAACCGACCGAGCCCGAGCAGCACCCGCGCGCGAGACAACGCGTCATTGATCGGATCCTCGCGTGGCGGCGCGGCATCGAGAAGCGCGAGTGCACCATGAGGGTCGCCCTCATCGAGGAGCAGCTCAGCACGAGCGAGGATGATCAGGTATTGCTCTGCCACGCTGAGCGGGTGACCACGGAGTGCGATCTCGGCGAGGTCGATCTCCTGAAGGGCGACTTTCGGTCTCTGCAGGGCTTGGTGGGCGATGACACGTGCCTCCATCTCGATCAGGGCCACCGCTACCGGATCATCGATCACCAGTGACGACTCGGACAACAGCTGACGGAGTGCGTCCACGTCGAGGGAATGAAGTGCACGTACGAACTGGAGTGTCCGTGAGATCGCCGACCCCCGTTCTGGCAAAACATTCCGGGTGGCGCCGATGTGGCGCCACCAGAGGCCCGGATCATCGACGGTCCACTGAATCAGCTCTTCGCAGTCGGCGGCGAGGGCAGCGAGCCGCGGCGCACCTCCGACCGTGGCAGCCGCGACGGCCTCCGCGAACATCGCCAGCGCTTCTTCGGGTCGGTCGGCGGCGGCGACAGAGAGACCGGCGTGGATGTGGAGCAAGGCATTGGCCGGGTCGCTCGCCGGTGGGTTGGCGAGGCAATGCCGGAGTCTGGCCTCGGCCTCCTCATGCCGGCCGGCCGAACGGTCCTCGACGGCACGCAGGACAGCGATCATGGTGCGGGACTCGTCCGCACGAGACTCACTCGAGACGGATAGCTGGGGGCTGGCCGAGTCCGCCGTCTTGTCAAGGCGGCTTTCGGCGCGGTCGAGGAATCGCTGCGCCAACTGCCGGTCCCGTGGTGCGACCGGTGTCGCGCGGTCCCGCTGGGCCGTGTCGATCAACGCCCGCGCCCGAACGATCCAGAGCTCGGCAGACACCTCTTCGTCGCGGACCTGGGCGAACAGGTCGCGGATCATCCCCGCGGGGACGTCGTCCAGACGGAGCCATTCCTCACCCAACAGCTCGAACAGGGCTGTCCGGAAGCGGTCTCCGTCAGCGACTGCGATCGCGTCAGCGAGCAACCCCCGGTCGCGCATCGCCCCCATCGCGGCTCGAACCAGCTCCATCTGGCGATCGCTGGTGAGGTCCGCTGAGAAGCGTCTGCGCATGGCAGCCCGGATCGCGGGTGGGAAACCAACGGTGTCCGGCCTTGCGCCGACGATCAGGAGCTCGGCATCCTGCATCGCCCGAACCGAGTAGGGACTGTACGAGTCGCGACCGCTCATGACGTCCAACGCAGACGTGGCGAGCTCGCCCGCGTGGCCCGTCAGCAGGAGGGTCTCCCACATGCTCCAGTGGGCGCCGCCGGCAGAGGCTGCGGCTGACATGTCGGATGCTGCCCGGTCGCAACCTTCCGCGAGAGCCGACGGATCGTACCTGCCGCGCTCTGCGAGCACCTGGATCACGGTGTCGATGAACGCGGGATAGCCGGCGGTCGCGTCCAATATGCCGGTGGCTTCGCGATCGGAGAGCTCCACGCCGTGCTGGGCTGCCCACTCCTGCACCTCCGCACGAGTGAAACGGAGCGTTCGGCCCGCCACCACAGCATCCGGACGAACGCCGGCCACGCGCAGACCCGCCGGCCATCCGATCCCGGTCATGACCACCAACCGGGCGCGCGGCCACGCTCGCCGACTCTCCACCGCGACATCCACGGCGACATCGTCGTAGTCGACCACGATGACGTCGGGAGCGATCGAGTCCCTCGTCGACCGACTCACCTGCGTCGTACTGTCGACCCACACCGCATGAAGCCCCGACTTGTCGAGCCATTGCCGGATCACCGTCGTCCGTCCGCTACCGCGCGGGCCGTAGACCAGCCCGACACCGCCGGGGTCAAGACTGAGCAGTGGCTCGAGCAGGCGCGGACGCGCCAACGTTCCGTCGGATTTGATCGTGCCGTCATACATCAGTGCGCAAAGCCCCCACCTGCGTCGTCGCGCCCCGGAGGGCCGCGCGCCCATCGTACGGCCCTTCGATTCGTTTCCCGCACAACCGCAACCGCCGTTCCCGCGACGCAGACCGTCACCGGCCGGCGACCCGAAGAGCTGGTCAGCCTGCGAATGCCGCGCGGCCCTGCACGGCAGACGTGCCGAGGTCGCTCTTGGGGAGCGTCGTCCCGGCAGTGACCGCCTCTGACCAGGCTTCGGTGCTGGCGACCGCGGCGAAGTTCGAGTGCAGGAGCACGAGCAGGGTCTGGTGCAGCTGGTCGGCAGAGACCTTGCCGGCCTCGTTGGCCAGATGGATGGCGCCCGTCGCGTCGGAGAGGATCTCAGCGGTCAGTCCGAGCTCCTCGGCACCGACCGCCGTGGCGATGTCGCAGTTGTTGGTCATGAAGCCGACGATCGTGATGGTGTCGACGCCTTGCTCAGCCAGCCAGGCGGCGACGTCGGTGCCTGCGAAGACGCTGCTCTTGTCCTTGGTCACGCGCTTCCAGGAGGGCTTCAGGCGCGCCTCGATCTCCGGGTGCAGGGCCCAGCTGGGGCTGTCGACAGCAAAGACGGGAGCGCCTTCGGGCAGCTCGTGCTGTACGACGACCACCGGCAGCTCCTGGCTCTCGGCCACATCGAGCGCGGTGAGGATGTTGGCGAGCGACTGCTCGCGGGACGGGGACTGGATCTGGAGGATCCCGTCGAAGTACTCCTGCTGGACGTCGACGACGATCAGGGCGCGGCGGGGCGTGGTCACAGAGGGTCTCCTCGGTTCGATGGTGTTCTCGTTCCTCTCCACTCTGGCTCGCCGGCAGGCGGTATCGTGAGTGGCGCAGATGACGACTTTCGATGAGATCGGGCCAGAATGCGCATCGTCGTGTACGCCTTCGACGGCATCACCATGTTCCACCTCGCCGCTCCCCTGCTCGTCTTCGGCGAGGTCGGCCGCCTGGGGCTCGCCGATGGCTGGGACCCGGTCGTGTGGACCGAGGACGGGCGCGGCGTACGAACCGCGGAGGGGCTCAGGGTCGATGACGTCGCCGGCCCCGAGGTCGTCGAGGAGGCAGACCTCGTGGTCCTGCCGTCCTGGCCGGGACAGCTCCCGCCGACCGACGCGACCCTGGCCGGCCGGATCCATACCGCGTGGGCACGAGGCAGTCGCATCGCAGGCCTGTGTCTCGGCGCGTTCCCGGTCGTGGACAGCGGGATCCTCGACGGCCGGGACGTCGTCACCCACTGGGGCGCGGTCGACGAGCTCGCTCGCCGTCGGCCGGGCGTGACCGTCACGCCGGCAGCGCTCTACCGCGACCACGGCGACGTCCTCACCTCAGCGGGCACGGCGTCGGCGATCGATGCCTGCCTGTCGATCGTGCGCTCCCACCTCGGCTCGGCCGCGGCCGCCACCGTCGCACGACACCTCGTCGTCGCGCCCCACCGCGACGGCGACCAGGCCCAGTACGTCGACCGCCCCATCCCCGACGCCGGCGGCGTCGGAGACCTCGGACCGACCATCGACTGGGCCCAGGCCCACCTCGACGCGCGGCTCACCATCGACGACCTGGCAGCCCACGCCGGCATGAGCCGCCGCAACTTCACCCGACGGTTCACCGAGGTCACCGGAACCACCCCCGCACGCTGGGTCCTCACCCGCCGCCTCGACGAAGCCCGCCGCCTGCTCGAGACGACGACCTGGTCGATCAGCCGCATCGCCGGCGCATGTGGCTTCAGCAGCGTCGTGACCTTCCGGCAGAACTTCACCACAGCCTTCTCGACGACGCCGACGTCCTATCGTCGGAGGTTCGCCCCCGGTAACCCATAGACCGAGACGGAACCGTTGGTGGACGCAGAGGGACTCGAACCCCCGACATCCTCCTTGTAAGGGAGGCGCTCTACCAACTGAGCTATGCGTCCGAAGCGCCCCAAGAGTACGCGATCTTGGGCGGGCCAGAGAAACCGGGCCGTAAATGGAAGTTGAGCCGCTGACGTCTCGGGTCATCAGCGGCTCAACAGTTATAGGTTAGATCCCACCCAGGGCATCAGAAAAGCGATGTAACCACCCTGTTAACACAAGTTGGATGACCCGTAAACTACTGGGTCACACGACAGCGTGGAGCTGCCGCAGGTGCTCGTCGAGGTCGCGGCCGTCGGCGTTGGCGTTGTGCACGGCCCAGCGCAGCACGCCCGACTTGTCGACGATGTAGGAGGACCGGAGCGGAGCGCCGGTGCGGTCGTTGAAGACGTCGTAGGCCTTGGAGACCTCGCCGTGCGGCCAGAAGTCGGAGAGCACCGGAAAGTTGAGCCGGTCGGTGTCTGCGAACTGCCTGATGGCGTACATCGGGTCGCACGAGATCGCCAGGACCTCGGTGTCGAAGGTGACGAACTCGTCGAGGCGGTCGCGCAGGCCGCTCATCTCGCCGGTGCACACGCCGGAGAAGGCGAACGGGAAGAAGAAGATCGCCACCGACTTCTTGCCGTGGAAGTCCGACAGTGTGACGTCGGCGCCGAACTGGTCACGCAGGGTGAAGTCCGGGGCTGCCCCGCCGGCCTGAAGTCCGCTCACTGCCCTGCCACCCTCTCGCCGTTCGGTCCTGCCGCCTCGTCGTCCCAGGTTGCCAGCTCGCGCCGGAGCACCTTGCCGGTCGCGTTGCGCGGAAGAGCATCGATCACGACGATCTCGCGCGGAACCTTGAAGCGAGCCAGATTCTCCTTGACCCAGTCCTTCAGAGTCACATCGACGTCGCCCCCAGCCTCGGCTTCAGCGCCAGGAACCAGCACCACGAACCCACGCAGCCGCTTTCCGAAGTCGGCGTCGTCGACCCCGACACAGGCGGCGTCGGTGACGAGCGGGTGTCGCATCAGGCAGTCCTCGACCTCCTGTGGGAAGACGTTCTCGCCGCCGGAGACGATCATGTCGTCGTCGCGACCCTCGACATAGAGACGCCCGTCGGGTCCGAAGCGGCCGACGTCGCCGGTCGCCATCAGCCCGTCGACGACCTCCTTGCCGCCGCCGCTGGTGTAGCCCTCGAAGAGGAGTCCGTTGCCGACGAAGATCCGGCCGGCATCACCGTCGGGAACCGGTACGCCGTCGCCGTCGAGGATCCGCATCTGGGTCCCCCACGGCACCTTGCCGGCCGAGGTCGGCGCCTCGCGCAGGTCGACGGGGTCCGCGATCGAGGCATAGGAGACCTCGGTCGAGCCGTAGACGTTGTAGAGGCTGTCCCCGAACCGGTCCATCCACTCCAGGGCGAGGTCGCCGGGCAGCGCCGAGCCGGAGGACGCGACTGCCTTCAGCCTGGAGGCGATCCCCTCCAGGTCGTACGCAGCCAGCGTCTCCTCCGGCAGCGACAGGATCCGCTGCATCATGACCGGGATGACCACGAACGAGTCGGCCCGGGTCTCGGCGAGCGTCGCGAGGGCGTCCTCCGGGTCGAACCGGCGGCGCAGGATCATGGTGGTGCCGAGCAGCTCGGCGAAGAGCAGGTGGGCGAGCCCCCAGGTGTGGAAGAGCGGCGCGGCGATGAAGCACCGCCATCCGTCCTTCATCGGCATCCGCGACATCAGCGCGACGGCAGCGTCGAACCCGGCCTCCGGACGCGGCGCCGACTTGGGCGCCCCAGTCGTGCCGGAGGTCAGGATCACGATCCGCCCGTGCCGCTTCGGCGGCGGCACCGGCCGCGCATCGCCGTGAACCAGCGACTCGAGCGTCTCCGCGCTTCGCGCGGTTGCTCCCTCCCGGTCGTCGGAGTCGACCCACGCGATCAGCCGCTGAGCCGAGGTCGCCGAAGACAGCAGCCCGGTGAACTCCTCGTCGTGGATGACCAGGGCGGGCTTGTCCCGCTCCAGCACCCCGACGAGCTGCGGACCGGCGAAGGCGGTGTTGAGGTAGAGCACATCAGCGCCCAGCTTCGCCACCGCCAGGGTCGCGTCGATGAACCCGCGGTGGTTACGACACATGATCGCGACGCCGTCGCCCTCGCCGACCCCACGGGCGGCCAGCGCCCGGGCGATCGCGTTGGAACGGCGGTCGAGCTCGGCGTACGTCAACGAGCCCAGCTCGTCGATGACCGCGGTGCGGCGTGGGTAGCGCCGGGCGAGGCCGATGAACCCGCCGGCCGGCCCGGTGCCCCAGCGCGCCAGCGCCAGACCGGTCCGGGCGAGCCCGATCGGGTTGACCGGCCGGACGATGCCGGAGCCGGCCAGGATCCTCGCCGCAGATCCGGCGGTGCGTGCCTTGGCAGCCGTAGTCGAGAACACCGTCGGAAGTCTAGCCACGTGGTGGCGCCGCCCCCGTCGGAATGGAACCAGAATGCGGACACTGCGTCGCACTAATCCCGTGGATCACTCCCCCGCGCTCACTCACGCGCGGCCTTCGACGATGTTCGGCGATCCCGAGAATCGCGGCCATCACGCAGGGGTCTTCGGCGCCAGCAGACGCGTCGCGGCCCAGTCCTTGCTCACAGATGCGGTGGTGGTCTGGGACAGTCCGGCGATGGGTGCGGCCTCGGCGATGTCGGCCGCGTCGACCGCACCAGGGCGGCCCACCTTCGGCGTCAGCAGCCAGATGACACCGCCGCCGACGAGGTCGGTCAGCGCATCCACGAGTCCGTCGACGAGGTCGCCGTCGTCGTCGCGCCACCACAGCAGCACGGCGTCGACCACGTTGCCGTAGTCGCCGTCGACCAGATCTGCGTCGACGGAGTCTTCGATGGCGACCCGCAGCTCGTCATCAGTATCGTTGTCCCAGCCCAGTTCCTGGATGACCATGCCGGACTTGAGGCCCAGCCGGTCCGCAGGCCCTGTGGCTGCGGTCGAGCTCACGTGTCGTTTCCTCCAAAGCTTGTCGTCCACGCCGCTTGCATGGACTTGTTTGGTGGTAGTCCAGCGGAGAACGCGAGTCCATGCAACCCCACCCGCCTGTCAGACGCTAGTTAACGGCGTGTCGTAAGCCTTTCATGCCCTCGGATCGAGCAGGTGCAGCAGTACGTTGCGGTCCTGTGCCGTCCCTGCCGACGGGTGCTCGGCGAGGCGCACCCGCGGCCCCTGCCAGTCGTTGGCGGACAGCTCACGGGAGAGCGAGGCGAGGTGGCCGACCTCCTCGATCGAGCCGCTCCACCGGGCGGAACCGGCGTGGTCGAGCATCGTGGTGGCGATGGTCAGCACGTCGCCGTCGGAGATGAGCTCGACGACGCGACCCTGCTGCGGCCAGTCGATCAGGGACGGCGCGGTGACCTCCCACCACGAGCCGTGAGGCTTCACCGCCGTACGGTGGGTGTGCCCGTTGAGCCAGAGGACCGCGCTCTCATGCCTCGAGACGGTGTGCACGATCTCGTCGCCGAGCACCCGCCGCTTGCCGCCGGGGCCGCTCATGTCGTTGACCAGCGAGGCCACGTCGTGGTGGCTGGCGATGACCGCGAGACGCTCGTCGTAGTCGGTGGAGGCGAGCACGGCATCGAGCCACTCCAGCTGCTCGGCGTCGATCGATCCCTGGAAGCCGCCGGCCGGGTTGACCGTGTCGAGGACGACGAAGGTGACCTCGTCGTTGGCGTCGTAGCGGTAGTAGGGCTCGCCGCCGGCCTTGAACCCGTGCCCGGGCGGCTTCGCCTCGTCGTGCACGTGGGAGTCGACGAACTCCTGCAGCGTGGTCTGTCGGCGACGTCGGTCGGCGGTCACCTCGTAGGGCTCCAGCTCGGCCAGCATCGCGAACGCTGCCGGATCACCGGAGACCAGGCCGGAGATGAGCTTCGCCTTGGCCTCGTCGGTCCAGTGCTCGGGCATCGCGATCGCCTTCAGCTCGCCGACCGCGACCTCGCCGATGGCGGACGTGCCGGGCACGGTGCCCTGCAGCAGGGCGTCGTGATTGCCGTTGACGGCCAGCCACGGCACCTCCAGCCCCGGCGAGTCGATCGCGCGGCGTACCGCCTTCAGGAGCCCGGGGACGAGGGGAAAGCCGTGGTCACCGCGGCGCATGTCGTACGTCTCGCCCTGCGGGTGCCAGAAGCGCTTGTCGGGCAGAGCGGCGACACCCTCGTAGTGCAGCAGGTCACCGGAGTCCGGCGTCAGCCGGCCACCGTCGAGCAGCGTCAGATACCAGTCGAGCTCGTTGTACTGCCCGTTGTCGGTGTTGTCCCCGGTCGCGATCGCCAGGTCGAGCGGGCCGCCACCGACGGGGCCCTCGGTGATCTCGTTGACCGCCTCGACCATCGCCGCGCCGACGTGCGCGGTCAGCAGCTCCTGCGCCCGGTACGTCCCGACCTGGTCGATCAGGTCGCTGGTCGTGCTGTCGGGGTCCATGAGCCGGTCCAGGACCTCGACCCGGGCCGGAGACTGGTGGTCGCAGATGTGCATGTCGGACAGGTGCGCGACGGTGAGGATCGGGTCACCCAGCTCCTCGGGCTTCCGGGCCAGCTCGGTGCGCGAGACGTGGCGCTCCTGCGGCCCCTCGGCCAGACGTACGTAGGGGCCCTTCCGGCCACCCGCGACGATCCGCCCGCTCTCGCTCGTGACACCCATCTACGCCGCCTCTTCTCCTCGGGACCGGCCGCTGCGGTCGAGGGCGAACGATACTCCCCGGCGCCTGACCCCGGCAGCCGAGATCGGATCTACGACGTCGTCGCCTCGACCCGGACGGGTCGCTGCAACCTGTCGCTGGCGATCGACCCGGCGAGGCTGATCAGTGCCACCAGCGCCAGGAGTCCGGCGGGCGCCCACGACTTGTCTCCGGCAGCGGCGAAGGCCCAGGTGGCGATGAAGGGCATGAAGCCTGCCAGGACGTTGGAGAAGTTCGCCGACAGCGCGACTCCGCTGTACTGGAGGTGTGCCGGGAAGAGGCTGGACAGAGCCGGTCCGATCGCGGAGTACGGGATCGAGATGCAGGCGATGCCGAGAGTCACTCCGAGAAGGACCAGGGCCGGGACCTTCGTGTCGACCAACCAGAACACCGGGAAGGCTGCCACCACCGTGACCGCAGAGCCCAGGATGTTGACCTTGGCCGCACCGATGCGGTCCGCCAGCCGGCCGAAGTAGACGAGGACGGCCATCTGCGCGAAGGCGCCCACGATCGTGCTGGTGAGGGCCAGCGACTTGGGGAGGCCCAGGCTCGAGGTGATGTAGCTGATCATGAACGTGGTCATGATGAAGAACGCCGCGGTGCCGATGAAGTACATCGCCGCGCCCACGAAGAGGCGTCCGGACGCCGTCCGGAAGGTCTCCACGACCGGGAGCTTCTCCCGCTGCTCTGCGGCGACGAGCTGCTTGAACAGCGGAGTCTCCTCGACCTTCATCCGAAGGTAGAGAGCCAGGGCGAGGAGCGAGAACGCCGCCAGGAACGGGACCCGCCACCCCCACGACAGGAAGTCGTCCTCGGGCAGCATCGAGGCCAGGATGAACGCTGCGGACGACAGCACGGTGCCTGTGGGCGAGCCGAGCTGCACCATCGAGGCGTACCGGGCCCGCTTCTCCTCCGGGGCGTACTCCAGCGCCATGAGGGTCGCACCGCCCCATTCGCCGCCGGCCGAGAGGCCCTGCAGCACCCGCATCACGGTGAGCAGGACCGGCGCCGCGAGGCCGATCGCGGCGTAGGTCGGCAGCAGGCCGATGGCGCCGGTGGCGACGCCCATGACGACGATCGTGCCGATCAAGGCCGCACGTCGGCCGTAGCGGTCGCCGATGTGGGAGAAGAGCACGGCGCCCAGGGGGCGGACGACGAAGCCGATACCGAAGCTGAGCAGCGCGATCATGGCCGCGGTCGCGGCGTTCTCGGTCGGGAAGAACAGCCCGGCGAACACGATCGCGGCGGCGGTTCCGTAGAGGAAGTAGTCGTACCATTCGAGGGCGGTTCCGACGTACGCCGCGGCGACGATCCTGCGGACGTCCTTCTCCGTGGGGGGAGCCGGCGAGACGCCGAGGGTGGAGGTGCTCATTGGGGGGTCCTTGTCTTTCGTTCCGCCATGGCTATGGGCGGGTCACTGACGGGTGATCACCTTGGTGGGGTTGAGGATGTTGCGCGGATCGAGTGCGGTCTTGATCGACCGGTGCGTGGTGAGGGCGATGTCGCCGAGCTCGGTCTCCAGCCAGGAGCGCTTGAGGAGTCCGACGCCGTGCTCGCCGGTGATCGTGCCGCCGAGGTCGAGGCCGAGCTGCATGATGGCGCCGAACGCTTCCCAGGCACGCGCTGTAGCGGCCTCGTCGGTGGGGTCGAAGACGACGCCCGGGTGCATGTTGCCGTCGCCGGCGTGACCGGCGCAGGTCACGAGGACGTCGTACTCGACGCCGATCTTCTCCACACCGCGCAGCAGGTCGCCCAGCCGTGCCCGTGGGACGCAGACGTCATCGACGAGGGTGGCGCCCAACGGCTCGTGGGCGGGGCCGACCAGGCGACGAGCCGCGATGAGAAGCTCGCCTTCGGCAGGGTCGTCCGCGACCACCACCTCCTCGGCGCCGTGTCTGCGGCAGACCTCGGCGAAGGTCGCCAGGTCGGTCGCGGCCCGGCTGGGATCGTCGGACTGGGCGATGAGCACTCCCCCGGTGTTCTCAGGGAAGCCCAGGTCTCGGTAGGCGGAGACGACCTTGATCGTCGGACCGTCCATGAGCTCGAGCAGAGAGGGCCGGACGCCGGTGGCCATGAAGTCGCTGACTGCGTTGCACGTGTCGACGACGTCGGTGAAGATCGCGACTGCGGTCAGCGGCGGCACGGGTGCCGGCCTCAGCGAGACCACGACCTCGGTGATCACGCCCAGGGTTCCCTCGGAGCCGACGAAGAGACTCGTGAGGTCATATCCGGCAACACCTTTGGCAGTCGTACGCCCGGTGCGCAGGACCGAACCGTCGGCCAGCACCACCTCGAGGGCCCGGACCGAGTCCCCGGTGACGCCGTACTTGACGCAGCACAGGCCGCCGGCATTCGTGGCGACGTTGCCCCCGATCGTCGAGCTCTCCCAGGACGACGGGTCCGGGGCGTAGAAAAGGCTGTGCTCGCCGACCGCGCGGGAGAGCTCCGCGTTGACGACCCCAGGCTGGACCACAGCGATCTGCTCACCGACGTCGATGCGCAGGATGCGGTTCATCCGCTCCAGGTTGAGCAGGATGCAGCCGTCGATCGCGTTGGCGCCGCCCGCGAGACCGGTGCGGGCTCCCTGCGGAACGACCGGGATGCCTGCTGCGTGAGCGAGCCGCAGGGTGGTGGCGACGTCGTCGGTCGAGCGAGCCCGGACCAACGCAGCTGGAACGCCCGCCGGACAGAAACGAGCCTGGTCGTGGGAGAAGCTCGCGAGCACGTCGGGGTCGGTGGTCACGACACCGTCACCGAGCTCGGCGACGAGTTGCGCACCCATCTCGACGGCTGCGACCGGTGGGGGCTGTGCGGCGCTTGGCATGTGACCAGCGTCTCGGCGATCGGCATGAGTCAGCAATCACGATATGCCGCATCTTCACACCGAGGAACTGTGCAGATGCACAACGCAGGGGCGCGCCTGCCCCAGGGCGTCAGTGAGTTGCGTACGCGGCGTGTCGGGCGACGGCCTGGCCGCGCTTCCACGTCCGGAAGCTGTCCTCGTTGTTCCCGCGGCGCCAGTAGCCGGAGATCGACAGGTCGCCGCGCGGCACGCCGCGCTCACGCAGCAGATAGGGCCGGATCCGCTGCATGGTGACCTCGGCCTCACCGTGCACGAAGGCATGCACCCGGCCGAGGAGCCAGGGCAGCTCCCGCACCACTGTGTCGAGGGGCGGGTCGACCGTGGCGTCCAGCCAGCGCACCTCGACCCCGGCCGGCGCATCGACCTGCTGGAGATGCTCCACCGACGGCACCTCGATCACGGCGTAGCCCATGGCGTCGGTCGGCAGCGCGGCAATTGCCGCGCGGATCGCGGGCAGAGCGGACTCGTCGCCGACGAGCAGGTGCCAGTCGGCCGACGGGTCCGGAGCGTACGTCCCGCCCGGTCCGCGCACGGTGAGCACATCCCCCGGCGAGGCGCTCACCGCCCAGCGGCCGGCGAAGCCCTCGTCCCCGTGGTGCACGAAGTCGATGGCGAACGTTCCCTCGGCGACCGAGGGGTCCAGGGCGGTGTAGGTCCGGCAGACGTTCGACCCGTCACCGGCCGGAATCTCCAGCCGCACGAACCGGTCGGTGCACGCGCTGCCCTCGAACGCGGACAGGTCCTCGGCACGGAAGTGGACGCGGGTCATCCCGGCACTGAGACGCCGGGTCGCGGTGACCACGACCCCCGTGGCTGGCTTTGCCTCCGGCTTGACCGCGCGAAACATGAGGGGAGCCTAACCTAAATTCTGAGAAATGCAGATCAGGCCAAACCGGTGGTCGAGCCTGCCCAGACCCCCTAGAGTGGCGTCGTGCTCTACTCCGCCGGGTTCGAGTTCGAGTATGCCCTGGTGAGCGAGACGGGCACCTTCCATGACTTCGGGGACCTCGACTTCGCCGCTCTCCAACGCGCCCTCGCGGACGGCTCCGGCACCACCGACGAAGGTCTGGTCCGCGGCGATCTCGGCATCAAGAACGGCTACTGGTACCTCGAGGGCGACGAGCGGTTCGATCCCGACGGCACCTTCACCTCGATGCTGGTCAAGGGGGTGGAGATCCGCACCCCGATCTGTGCGAACACCACTGAGGCCGCCGACCGGCTGATCGACCTGCAGGACGACCTCTCCGAACGCCTGGCGCCGCTCGGCCTGCACCTGGGCATCGTCGGCTTCAACCCGGTCCGCGAGGCGTACCTCTTCGATCCGCCGCTCAATGCGTGGGAGCAGGAGATGCGGGCCGAGCATCGTGAGTACGACCACGCCGAGGTCTCCAACCTGAGCTACGGCCCCGACATCAATCTCTCGTTTCCCGAGCTCTCTGCGGCCGAGGTCGTCGAGGCGACCCGGCGGCTGACCTACTACAGCCCCTTCATGGTGCCGTTCAGCTTCAGCTCGCCCTTCCATGCCGGCCGGGCCTGGCGCGGCCCGAGCAAGCGCACCTACGAGCGCACCTGGCGGCGGGTGGCGGCACGATGCTTCGTCCCGCCACCCGCGGGTGCCGAGGCGACGATGGTCCACCCACCGCGGATCCCACGCGAAGAGGGACGCATCGAGTTCAAGGCGTACGACGCCTTCCTCTCCCGCGACCTGCTGCTCGCCGGCGCCGCGCTGGCACTCGGTGTCTGCCTCGCCGACGACCTTCCCGGGCTCGCCGACACACCCAGTCGTGACCTGCACCAACGCGCCGCCACCGCCGCCTTCGACGATCCGGAGATCGCCACCGGTGCCCGCGAGGTGCTCGCCGCCGCCCACCGAGCCCTGGCAGTCGGGTCGACGATGGGCGCGGAGGCCGGCCACCTCGACTGTCTGGACCAGTTGCTGCGCGCGGGACGTACGCCTGCCGATAGCCTTCTGGACGCATATTCGCGCACAGGCCTGATGTACCTCTCGGAAGGACTTCGTTGACCGACCTGCCCGCCGACCTGCCCGCCGACACCACTGCTGACACGACCACGGACCAACTCGTGCCGCTTCCCGCGGAGGCCGATGTGGCGATCTGCGGAGCCGGGCCCATCGGCGCCGCGACGGCCTACTTCCTGGCCAGACCGGGCCTGCGGGTGGTGGTCATCAACCACGACCCCGAGGACGATCCGGCGAACCTCGCGACCTATCGCTACTCCGGGGGCAGCATCCGATGGACCTGGCCGGACCCGGTCAAGCGCGAGATGACGACCGAGACCGAGAAGTTCATCCGCGGCGCCGCACCGCTCGCGGATCTGGCGATGCTCCAGAACACCTACCACCTTCTCCACACCGGTGAGCTCATCCCTGCGCTCAACGTCTCTGCGACGCGCCTGGTCGGCCTGCTTCGAGACCAGGCGACAGAGCTGGGAGTGCAGTTCGTCGACGACACCGCCGTCACCGGAGTGCGTCCGGAAGGTCTCGGCCACGTCGTCGAGACCTCGCGCGGTTCGATCCGCGCCGGACGGGTCCTCGCAGCGATGGGTGCCGCCAACGCCTCGGTGTTCCCGGAGAGCAGCGCGACCCCCGAGAAGCGCCAGCTGTTCGTGCTCGACCTGCCGGTGCCACCCGAACGCGAGCAGATGCCACACACGATCGTGCCCGTCGGCGACGGCTTCGGCTATGTCTTCCTCAAGCTCATCGACGACCGTCTGAGGGTCGTGGTCGGCCAGGAGGACATCGTCGAGGACGACGACACCTCAGGACCCGTCGACCACTGGACGACGATCCTCGACCGCGGCCTCGCCGCCACGCTCCCCTGGCTCCGCGACGCCCGCGTCGACGACATCCTCTGGGGCGTCGACACGGCACAGAAGACCCTCGTGGTCGATGAGCCCGCCCCCGGCCTGCTCATCGCCAACTGCGGCAGCGCCATCCGCTCGGCGGCCTGGCTGGGACGTACGCTCGCGGAGCGGCTGGGATCCTAGGATCCCAGCTCGGCGCGGGTCGGCGGGTTGGCTCCCGCGCGCGAGACGGTGACGGCCGCGGCCCGGACGCCGTGGGCCAGCACCTCGCGCCGGTCGCGCTCGAAGTCATCCCAGAGCGCGTCGACCAGGCCCGCGGAGAAGGTGTCGCCGGCACCGATGGTGTCCACGACCGTCACCTTCTCCGCTTCGACGTCGATCCGCTCGGACGGGGTGATCCAGCTGGCGCCGTCACCACCGCGGGTGACCGCAACCGCGCCGGCCCCGAGCGCGAGCAGCCGAGCCGCCGCGTCGTCGAGCCCGACCCCGGGGTAGAGGGTCTCCAGATCCTCGTCGCTCGCCTTGACGACATCGGCGTACGCCGCGGCTCTCTCGATCCGCGAGACGATCTCCTGGCCCGTTCCGGTCAACGTGGGTCGCATGTTGACGTCGTAGAGGACGCGTACGCCGTCCGGGAGCCCGTCGAGCAGCGCGAAGACCGTCTCGGCGCCGGGCGAGAGCACCGGGGCGAGCGAGCCGACGTGCACGAACCGCGGCGTCCCCACGGCGATCTCGCCGAGCTTCCACTCCAGGTCGAAGACGTACGCCGCGGACCCGTCGGCCGCGATGGTGGCCTGCGCCGTCGAGGTCCTGGCCAGCACGTGCGGGTCGCATGCCAGCCGCACCCCGGACTCGGCCAGGTGGGCGGCCAGGGACCGCCCGCGGGCGTCGTCGGCGTAGGAGGCGGCGTAGCGCACCGGCCGGCCGAGCCGGCCCAGCGCGACGGCGACGTTGGCGCCGCTCCCGCCGGGATGTTCGTGAGTTTCGCCGTCTGCCGTCGTGACGACATCCACCAGCGCTTCACCGACCACCAGGACGTCGTCGGCACCGAGGTCAACCAGTTCAGCCACGGCGTGCACGGTAGCAGCGCGGCGTACCGACATTTTCTCCGGGATGACCTGCAGAAACCATTACTCGCTGGTAACCGACCGCGATTGTTCAACGGCCCTCAACCGCGTGCGACTATTGAGGATGTGACCGATGAATCCACCGAGACGACTGGTGGTCCGCAGGGCCCGACCCCCGCCCAGCCGACCGTAATCCACGAGGGTCTACCGACCCAGCTTCCGGACATTGATCCCGAAGAGACCAGTGAGTGGCTCGGCTCGTTCGATGCGATGCTCGAGTCGAGCGGACGCGAGCGGGCCCGCTACATGATGCTGCGTCTGCTGGAGCGAGCCCGCGAGAAGTCCGTCGGCGTCCCCGCGCTGCGCAGCACCGACTACATCAACACCATCCCCTCCGACCGCGAGCCGTGGTTCCCGGGCGATGAGGACATCGAGCGACGCATCCGCGCCTTCATCCGCTGGAACGCCGCCGTCATGGTCTCCTCCGCCAACCGCAAGGGCCTCGAGGTGGGCGGCCACATCGCCACCTACCAGTCCTCCGCGAGCCTCTACGAGGTCGGCTTCAACCACTTCTTCCGCGGCAAGGACCACCCCGGCGGCGGTGACCAGGTCTTCATCCAGGGCCACGCCTCCCCCGGCATCTACGCGCGCGCCTTCCTCGAGGGCCGGCTCAACGAGGAGCAGCTGTTCCGCTTCCGCCAGGAGGTCCAGCACGGCGTCGGCCAGGGCATCTCGTCCTACCCGCACCCGCGCCTCATGCCCGACTTCTGGGAGTTCCCGACGGTCTCCATGGGCCTGACCGGGATCAACTCGATCTACCAGGCGCGGTTCAACCGCTACCTGCAGAACCGCGGCATCAAGGACACCTCCGACCAGCGCGTGTGGGCCTTCCTCGGCGACGGCGAGATGGGTGAGCCCGAGTCGCTCGGCGCCATCCGGGTCGCCGCCCGCGAGGAGCTCGACAACCTGGTCTGGGTCGTCAACTGCAACCTGCAGCAGCTCGACGGCCCGGTGACCGGCAACGGCAAGGTCATCCAGGAGCTCGAGTCCAACTTCCGCGGCGCCGGCTGGAACGTCATCAAGGTCATCTGGGGCCGTGAGTGGGACCAGCTGCTCGCCAAGGACGTCGACGGCGCCCTGGTCAACAAGATGAACTCCACCCCTGACGGCCAGTTCCAGACCTACTCGGTCGAGACCGGCGCGTACGTCCGGGAGAACTTCTTCGGCTCCGACCCGCGCCTGCGCAAGATGGTCGAGCAGATGAGCGACGAGCAGATCCGCAAGCTCCCCCGCGGCGGTCACGACTACCGCAAGGTCTACGCAGCCTTCGACGCGGCCACCAAGACCGTCGGGCAGCCGACCGTCATCCTGGCCCACACCATCAAGGGCTGGACGATCGACGCTCTGGAGGGCAAGAACGCCACCCACCAGATGAAGAAGCTGACCATGGCGGACCTGAAGAAGTTCCGCGACCGGCTGCTGCTGCCGATCTCCGACAAGGAGCTCGAGGCGACCTACGAGCAGACCGGCGCCGCGCCGTTCTTCAACCCGGGTCCGGAGTCGGCCGAGATCGAATACATGATGGAGCGTCGCAAGCAGCTCGGCGGCCCGCTCCCCCAGCGCCGGGTCGAGTTCAAGCCGCTCACCCTGCCGGGCGACAAGGTCTACTCCGAGCTCAAGCAGGGCTCCGGCAAGAACAAGATCGCCTCCACGATGGCCACCGTCCGGCTCCTCAAGGACTGGATGCGTGACCCGGAGATCGGCAAGCGCATCGTGCCGATCGCTCCTGACGAATACCGCACCTTCGGCATGGACGCGATGTTCCCCAGCGCGAAGGTCTACAACCCGGGCGGCCAGCAGTACGAGTCGGTCGACCGGAAGTTGTTGCTCTCCTACAAGGAGTCCGCCCAGGGCCAGCTGCTGCACGAGGGCATCTCCGAGGCGGGCGCGGTGGCTTCGGCGACCGCTGCCGGCACGGCGTACGCCACCCACGGCGAGCCGATGATCCCGTTCTACATCTTCTACTCGATGTTCGGGTTCCAGCGCACCGGCGACTCGATCTGGGCGATGGCCGACATGATGGGCCGTGGCTTCCTGATCGGCGCCACCGCCGGCCGCACCACGCTGACCGGTGAGGGTCTGCAGCACGCCGACGGTCACTCCCCGCTGCTGGCGGCGACCAACCCGGCGGTCGTGCACTACGACCCGGCGTTCGCCTACGAGGTCTCGCACATCATGCAGAGCGGCCTCGAGCGGATGTACGGCACCTCCGAGGAGCACCCGCACGGCGAGAACGTCATCTTCTACCTGACGGTCTACAACGAGCCGGTCAGCCAGCCCAAGGAGCCCGAGGGCGTCGACGTCGAGGGCATCCTGAAGGGCATCCACCAGGTCTCGACCGCCCAGGGCGAGGGCCCGAAGGTCCGCCTGCTGGCCTCCGGCGTCGGCTTCCCGTGGGTCGAGGAGGCCGCTCGCCTCCTCGAGGAGGAGTGGGGCGTCAAGGCCGACACCTGGTCGGTGACCTCGTGGAACGAGCTGGCTCGCGACGCCATCGACGCCGAGCAGTGGAGCCTCAACCACCCGGGCGAGACCCCGCGCACGCCGTACGTCACCGAGAAGCTCTCGGCGTCCACCGGTCCCGTCATCGCGGTCTCCGACTACATGCGGGCCGTCCCGCTGCAGATCGCCCGCTGGGTGCCGGACGACTACCGGGTCCTCGGTGCCGACGGGTTCGGCTTCGCCGACACCCGCCCGGCCGCGCGTCGCTTCTTCCAGATCGACGCCCAGTCCGTCGTCGTCCAGGCCCTCCAGGCCCTGGCCGAGGCCGGCGAGATCGACGCCTCCCTGGTGAAGAAGGCCTTCGACGCCTACCGCATCGACGACCCGACCGCCGCGAAGGGCATCATGCAGGAGGGCGGGGACGCGTAGCCTGCGCCCCTGCAAGCCGCCGAGTCGGCGCAGATGTCCCAGATTCTTGAGACATCTGCGCCGACTCGGCGCTTCTATCTGGGGCAAACACCCGCCCCCGGCAAGTTTCTCGACGTACGCAGCGCAAGAATGGACAACGTGACCGCAGTGATCCCACCCACCCGCCAGCGCACCGCGCAGGCGCTGCGGCGCGCGACCGGCCGATTGGCGACGGCCGCGACGTCGCGCATGGACGACGCGATGCCGTGGTTCAAGGACCTCTCGGCCAAGAACCGGTCCCTGGTCGGGCTGATCGTCCAGGCCGGCATCAAGGAGTTCGTCGGCTGGTACGCCGGTGGCGCTTCAGCAGACACCGCCAAGCCCGACCTGGCCGCGTCGATGTTCGGCGTCGCGCCTCGGGCGCTGACCGGCATCATCACCCTCCAGCAGACCGTCGACCTGGTGCGGCTCTCGATCGAGGTGGTCGAGGCCAACATCGACCACCTTCTCGGGCCCGAGGATGCCGCCGACGTGCACGAGGCCATCGGCCGCTATGCCCGTGAGGTCGCGTTCGCCACCGCCGAGGTCTACGCCCGCGCCGCCGAGCAGCGCGGCGCCTGGGACGCCCGCCTCGAGGCGCTCGTCGTCGACGCCGTCCTGCGCGCCGAGACGGACGAGGTCGTCCTCTCCCGCGCCAGCGCGCTCGGCTGGGACGCAGACCTGCCGCTGTGCGCGGTGTTGGGCCACGCCCCCGACGGGATCGGCCTCGACGCTGCCATGGAGGAGGTACGCCGCCGCGCCCGCGCCCACGGTCTGCACACGCTGTGCGCGGTCCAGGGGGACCGGCTCGTGGCCCTGCTCGGCGGCATCGACGACCCGTTGAAGGCCGCCGGCCGCATCGCGGATCTCTTCGCGGACGGTCCCGTCGTGGTCGGACCGGTTGCCGCCGGACTGGCGACCGCCGCCAACTCGGCCCGGGCCGCGCTCTCGGCCTATCGGGCAGCGCCGGGCTGGCCCGATGCGCCTCGACCGGCCCTGAGCCAGTCGTTCCTGCCCGAGCGTGCGCTCGCCGGCGACGCATGGGCCCATCGCTACCTGATCGAGCACCTCTACCAGCCGTTGGTGGAGGCTCGCAGCACCTTGATCGAGACGCTGGCTGCGTACTTCGCCGCCGGCGGCGGGCTGGAAGCGACCGGCCGGACCTTGTTCGTGCACCCCAACACCGTGCGCTACCGGCTCAAGCAGGTCGCTGAGCTCACCGGGTTCACCCCCACCGACTCCCGCGACGCTCTCGCCCTGCAGGTCGCTCTGATCCTCGGTCGGCAACAGGCCCATTAGCGCGCGCTTCGGCGTGAATTGTAGGACACCTACAAGATTGGGTGACCTATATTCGTCGCCGCTGAAGGTGCTCCGGCCCCCCTCCAGACGGGACCATCGTTGCGTGCTCGTCATTGTCGCCCCAGGACAAGGTGCTCAGACACCAGGATTCCTCACCCCGTGGTTGGAGGACCCCGCTTTCGCCGCTCGTATGGAGTGGCTCTCGACCGTCGCAGGCATCGACCTGATCCACTACGGCACGAATGCCGACGCAGACGCGATCCGCGCCACCGAGATCGCCCAGCCGCTGTTGGTCGCCACCGGTCTGGTAGCGGCCCTCCAGCTCTTCCCGCAGCCGGCGGACGCCTTCAGCAAGATCGGCGCTGTCGCCGGTCACAGCGTGGGTGAGATCACCGCCGCCGCTGGCGCCCGCGCGATCAGCGCCGAGCAGGCGATGGTGCTCGTTCGTGAGCGTGGCAAGGCGATGGCCGAGGCCGCCGCGAAGACGCCGACCGGCATGACCGCGGTGCTCGGCGGCGTCCGCGACGAGGTGCTGGCCGCGATCGAGAAGCACGGCCTCACCCCGGCCAACGACAACGGCCCCGGCCAGATCGTCGCCGCGGGCACGCTCGAGCAGCTCGAGGCCTTCGCCGCCGAGCCGCCCGCCAAGGCCAGGCTGATGCCCCTCAGCGTCGCCGGTGCCTTCCACACCAGCCACATGGAGCCCGCCGTCGGCCACCTCGCCCGGCTCGCTCAGAGCGTCTCGACCCACGACCCGCGTACGCGTCTGATCAGCAACAAGGACGGCCAGATCGTCCACGACGGCGCCAAGGCGCTGGACCGGATCGTCGGCCAGATCGCCAACCCCGTCCGCTGGGACCTCTGCCTCGACACGATGTCCGACATCGGTGTCACCGGCATCTTGGAGATGCCCCCGGCCGGCACCCTGACCGGGATCGCCAAGCGAGCCCTCAAGGGCGTCGAGACCTTCGCGCTGAAGACTCCCGACCAGCTCGAGGACGCCCGCGCGTTCGTCGAGAAGCACGGCGAGACCAATCTGATCGAGACCACGCCGACGTGGCGGATGGTCGTCTCCCCCGCCAAGGGCACTTTCCAGATCTCCGAGGCCGTCTCGGCGATCGACGTGATCCCCGCCGGCACCGACATCGGCGCCATCGCCAGCCTCCGCGACACCATCGTGATCACCTCCGCCCACGGCGGCGAGGTCATCGAGTGGCTCGTCGAGGACGGCGACCTCGTCTCACCCGGTCAGCCGCTGCTGCGTCTGCACCCGACAGGAGCACAGAACTCGTGATCTCAGCCCCGACAGGTTCGCCGCACGCCCGCATCCTCGGCGTCGGCGGCTACCGCCCGAGCCGGGTGGTCCCCAACAGCGAGATCGTCGACCTGATCGACTCCTCCGACGAGTGGATCCGCACCCGCTCCGGCATCACCGAGCGTCGCTGGGCGACGGAGGACGAGACCGTACAGATGATGTCGGTCGCCGCCTCGCGCAAGGCGCTCGAGCATGCCGGGATCGGCATCGACCAGATCGACTGCGTCCTGGTGGCAACGGTCAGCCACCTGCGCCAGACGCCTGCTGTCGCCGCGCTGATCGCCGACGAGCTCGGCGCGGACCACCCGGCCGCCTTCGACGTCTCCGCGGCCTGTGCGGGCTTCTGCCACGGCATCGCGATGGCCAGCGACATGATCCGCGGCGGCAGCGCCCGGAACGTACTCGTCATCGGGGTGGAGCGCCTCTCCGACATCACCAACCCGCATGACCGTGGCACCGCGTTCATCTTCGCCGACGGCGCGGGCGCCGCGGTCGTCGGCCCAAGCGAGGAGCCCGGGATCGGCCCGGTCGTGTGGGGATCCTCGGGCGACAAGGCCAACCACATCCAGACCCCCGACTGGTTCGATGCGATCGAGGCCAAGGAGACCCCCTGGCTGACGATGGAGGGTAATCCCGTCTTCCGTTGGGCCTCCTACGCCATGGCCAAGGTCGGCCAGGAAGCGCTCGAGAAGGCCGGCATCACCGCCGACGAGCTCAACTGCTTCGTACCGCACCAGGCAAACATGCGCATCGTCGACGCACTGGCGCGCTCCATGAAGCTGCCCCCGTCGGTCGAGATCGCCCGCGATATCGCCACCATGGGCAACACCTCGGCCGCCTCGGTCCCGCTCGCTCTCGAGCGGATGATCGAGGAGGGCCAGGCGAAGTCGGGCGACACCGCCCTGCTCATTGCGTTCGGCGCCGGGCTCGTCTACGCCGCCCAGGTCGTCGTCGTCCCTTAGTCTCGCACCATCCAGAGTTTCAGCACACAAATCCGAGAGGAAGCACCACACATGGCCACCACCGAAGAGATCCGCTCCGACCTCGCCGAGATCGTCAACGAGGTCGCCGGCATCGATGTCGCCGACGTTCAGCTCGACAAGTCGTTCGTCGATGACCTCGACGTCGACTCCCTGTCCATGGTCGAGGTCGTCGTTGCTGCCGAGGAGAAGTTCGGCGTATCCATCCCCGACGAGGAGGTCAAGAACCTCAAGACCGTCGGCGACGCAGTGAGCTTCATCGAGAAGGCTTCCGCGAACGCCTGACGCGCCCCGGCGGCTCGGCCAACCCTCCCAGGCCGAGTCGCCGGACCTTCATCACCTGATCCCAACGCGCCAACCACCCCACGGAGACCACATGAGCAGCCGCACCCGAGTAGTCGTCACCGGTTTGGGCACCACCAACCCGCTCGGCGGAGACGTAGCCACCACCTGGGATGCCTTGATCGCCGGCCGCTCCGGCATCCGTGAGCTCACCGAGGAGTGGGCCAAGGACCTCCCCGTACGCATCGCCGGCCGCATCGCCGTCGAGCCGTCCGAGGTCCTGGAGAGGGTCAAGGCCAGGCGCCTGGACCGCTCCGCACAGTTCGCCGTGGTCGCCGCGGCCGAGGCCTGGAAGGACGCCGGCTTCGAGGGCACCGCCACCGAGGCGGGCCTCGACAGCGAGCGCGTCGGCGTCGCCGTCGCCACCGGCATCGGTGGGGTCACCACCCTGCTCGACAACTACGACACGCTGCTCGCGAAGGGACCGCGTCGGGTCAGCCCGCTGTCCGTCCCGATGCTGATGGCCAACGCCTCCGCAGCCAACATCTCGTTGACCTACGGCGCCCGCGCCGCGGCTCAGACCCCGATCTCCGCGTGCGCCTCCGGCTCCGAAGCCGTCGCACTCGCCGCCGACCAGATCCGACTCGGCCGCGCCGACGTCGTCATCGCCGGTGGCACCGAGGCGGCGATCCACCCGCTGCCGATGGCCGCCTTCGCCAACATGATGGCGCTCTCCAAGACTGCTTCCGGCCCCGATGGTGGCGACCCGACGGCGGTCAGCCGCCCCTGGGACACCGCCCGTGACGGATTCGTCCTCGGTGAGGGTGCCGGCATCGTCGTACTCGAGACGCTCGAGCACGCCCAGGCGCGCGGCGCCCGGATCTACGCCGAGGTCCTCGGTGCCGGCGTGACCGCCGACGCCCACGACATCGCTCAGCCCGACCCCGAGGGTCGCGGAGGCAGCCGCGCCATCAAGCGCGCCCTCGAGGACGGCGACGTCGACCCGAGCACGATCGTCCACGTGAACGCCCACGCGACCTCGACCCCGCAGGGAGACATCGCTGAGGGCCTGATGCTCCACGCCACCCTCGGCAAGCAGGTCGAGAACGTCGTGGTCACCTCGACCAAGTCGATGACCGGCCACCTGCTCGGTGGCGCCGGAGCCCTCGAGACCGTCGCGACGGTCCTGGCGATCCACCACCGCCAGTCGCCGCCGACCATCAACCTGGACAACCTCGACCCCGCGGTCGAGCTCGACATCGCCACCAAGACCCGCGACCTGCCGTCCGGTGACGTCGCGGCCCTCAACAACTCCTTCGGATTTGGTGGCGCGAACGTCGCGGTCGTCTACGGCAGCATCTGATGACCATCACGGCGCCTGCTCCCGCGAGGAAGCAGAAGCTTCCGCGGGACCAGGACCCCCGCAACCCCGTGATCCGCCTCCGGGCGCTCTTCGACGAGGGCTCCCTCGAGCTCATCTCCCCCGACGACGATTCCGGCATGCTGGCCGCCGTCGGCGAGGTGGACGGCACCCGAGCGGTCGCCTTCTGCTCGGACGCGACCGTCATGGGCGGCGCGATGGGCGACCTCGGCTGCCGTGTGGTCGTGGACGCCTATCACCGCGCGATGACCGACGGCATCCCGATCATCGGGCTGTGGCACTCCGGTGGCGCCCGGCTGGCCGAAGGCGTTCTCTCCCTGCACGCGGTGGGCCGCATCTTCCACGTGATGACGCAGGCCAGCGGCAAGATCCCGCAGATCTCGGTCGTACTCGGGCCGGCTGCCGGCGGTGCTGCCTACGGTCCCGCCCTCACCGACGTGGTCATCCTCGGCCCCGAGGGCCGCATCTTCGTGACCGGCCCTGACGTCGTACGCTCCGTCACCGGTGAGGACGTCGACATGCTGCGCCTCGGCGGCCCCGAGCCGCACGGCCGTCGCTCCGGCGTCGTACACATCCTCACCGAGTCCGAGCGCGAGGCGCTCGACAAGGCCCGCACGGTCGCCTCCCTCCTCGGTTCCCAGGGTGGCCTCGATGTCGACGCTGTGCAGGACAAAGACCTCGCTGAGCAGCTGCCCGAGTCGAAGAAGCGCGCCTACGACGTCCACCCGCTGGTGGAGAACATCCTCGATGAGGGCACCACGCAGGAGCTGCACGCACGGTGGGCGCCCAACATCGTCACCGCCCTGGGTCGCTTCGGTGGCCGCACCGTCGGTGTCGTCGCCAACAACCCGCTGCGGCTCGGCGGCTGTCTCGACTCCCTCTCCGCGGAGAAGGCCTCGAGGTTCGTACGCCTCTGCGACGCTCTCGGCGTCCCGCTGATCGTCCTCGTCGACGTCCCCGGTTATCTGCCGGGCGTCGGCCAGGAGTGGGACGGGGTCGTCCGCCGCGGCGCGAAGCTCCTGCACGCCTTCGGCGAGTGCGTGGTCCCCCGGGTCACCCTGGTCACCCGGAAGACCTACGGTGGCGCCTACATCGCCATGAACGCCCGCTCCCTCGGCGCGACCAAGGTCTTCGCATGGCCGGGTGCTGAGGTCGCGGTCATGGGGCCGGTCGCCGCGATCCGCATCCTGCACCGCCGCAAGCTCGCCGAGGTCGCGCCCGACCTGCGTCCCCTGGTCGAGGCCGAGCTGGCCGCCGAGCACGAGCGGCTCGCCGGCGGCGTCGACAAGGCGGTCGAGATCGGTGTCGTGGACGAGGTCATCGAGCCCACCGCGACCCGCAGCGCGATCGCCGCTGCCTTCGAGGAAGCGATCCAGACCGTCGGCGTACGCCGCGGCGCCCACGGCAACATCCCGCTCTGATCCAGATCACGCCGAGTCGGCGCGTCCTGACGGAAAACAACGCCGAGTCGGCGCGTCATGACGCGCCGACTCGGCGTTGTGGTCGACCGTGCTCTGCAGCCGACGGGGCCGCTCAGACGACCTGGTGCAGCCAGCGTACGGGGGCGCCCTCGCCAGCGTGACGGAACGTCTCCAGCTCGTCGTCCCACGGCTTGCCGAGAAGCTTGTCCACCTCGAGCTCGAGCGTGGTGTCACCGAGCGCGGCCTTCACGACCGCAGCCTTGAGCCGGTCCTCCGGGATCATGATGTCGCCGTGCATCCCGGTCATGGCGTGGAAGACACCGAGGTCGGGGGTGAAGGAGTAGCGCGCGCCCTCGGAGGTCGAGGTGCCATCCTCGGTGACCTCGAAGCGCAGGTGCGTCCAGCCCTTCAGCGCCGAGGCGATGGCCGCTGCGGAGCCGACGGCACCGGACCAGAACAGCTCGGCTCGGTAGGTGCCTGCCTGCGCCGGCTGCGGCGTCCAGTCGAAGTTCACAGGCACGCCAAGAACCCCCGCGACGGCCCATTCGATGTGAGGGCAGAGCGCGGAGGGAGCCGAATGCACGAACACAACGCCTCGGGCGATACCACGCGAGGCGCTCGGGTCCTTGATCTGAGTGGTCACCGAATATCTCCTTCGTTGCGGCGCGAGCTACGCCTTCCCCAGCGGGCTCGATCATGCGTGAAGGAAAATGCTTCGATGGATCACACGGATGTGTCGGTTGTGGAGTTGTAGTAGGACCCATTCTTACCTACGCGGCCCCGGATCTCCAGTACCGAGGCAAAACCGCCAGTGGCGGTCAGCACACGTGCCGACCGCCACTCCGTATCGCCACGCAGGGTTCTCAGTCCCTCTCGACCGTCTTCTCCAGCGCTTCGGCACGCGCCGCGGCGTCGGTGATCTCCTCGGAGTCGATCGCGAAGGTGCGGTGGAACCAGGTCAGCGCGTCCTTGTCGCGGCCGGCGTCCTGGAGGGTGTCGGCGTACGCGTAGCGCAGCCGGACGACCCAGGACTCGCGGCTCTTGTTGTTGAGCGGCGACTGCTCGAGGATCCGCAGGGCCGCGTCGTGCTGCCCCATGTCTCGGCGAGCACCGGCCTCGACAATCGTCATCTCGGCCTTGGCCGGCGCCTCGAAGTTCACCACCGACGGGCTGTGCGCGAGCTTGATCGCCTGCTCGGGCTGGCCGAGGGCACGGTGGCAGTCCGCCATGATCGGCAGGTACGCCGTCGCGCCGTTCATCCGCTTCGCGGCACGCAGCTCAGCCAGCGCCTCGGAGTAGTGGCCGGCGGCATAGGCGGCCTCGCCCAGCGCCTCGCGGATCACAGCAATCCGCTGCGTACGCGACTTGGCCGCCTTGGCGTGCTGGTAGGCCAGCTCCGGGTCGGAGTCGATGAACATGTCCGCCGCAACCAGGTGACGAGCGATACGGGCCGCCAGCTTCTCGGGCAGGCCACGCAGCTGAGCCGAGATCGCGCGGTCCAGCTCCTTGCCGGTCACCTCGTCCGGCAGCTCGGGACCGTCGTAGACCCGCTGATCCGCCGTACGCTCCTCGCGCGGCTCGTCGAAGCGGCGCCGCTGCCCCGCACCGGCGGGCTTCCCGCCCGGCTTGCCGCCACGATCCTTGGAGTAGCCGCCCTTGCGGTCGCTGCTGCCACCGCTGCGCTTCGGGCCGTCAGAGCGGCCTCCCGCGCGCGGAGCTCCGCTGCGGCCGCCGGTCGGCTTGCCGTCGCGACGCTCCTCGCCGCCACGTCCGCCGTCGCGACGCTGCTCGCCTCCGCGGCCTCCGCCACCATCGCGACGGTCGTTGCTACGTCCGGCTCCGGGCCGGCCGCCACCTGCTCGGCTGCCACGGCCACCGCTCGATGAACCTGAGCTCTTCGGACCCCCCGGGCGTCCGGCGGGCTTTCCGCCTCTGTTGCTACGGCGCTCGTCAGCCATAGCCGCCATCCTCACTGCCGCGTCACCGCAGCCGACTTCGAACGATCGTCCGATCGTTCTGTTGACAAAACTCAGTGCCTGTAAATGCAGTAGAGGCCGCCCCAAAGGGCGGCCTCTACCTGAAATTTTGTCCGGCGGCGTCCTACTCTCCCACAGCCTCTCGGTTGCAGTACCATCGGCGCTGAAGGGCTTGACTTCCGGGTTCGGGATGGGACCGGGTATTTCCCCTTCGCTATGGCCGCCGTAACTCTATCGACTCACCCCTGCATCTATCTGCCGGCGCTTTCGCTGCCGGGCAGAGCTGCTTGGGGTGGCCAAGCCATTGTTTAGTTCTAGCTTGTTGCTAGTTGGTTCGTGGACGCGAACAGTCTCATCAAAGAGTTGGTCTTCGATGGTTGTTGTTTTTGTTGAGGGTTTATGAAAGATAAGCCCTCGGCCTATTAGTACCGGTCGGCTGGGC
>NZ_BMQT01000010.1 GCF_014648255.1 Nocardioides albus
AAACAACACCAGACCATCTTACGATAACCTGGAAAAAGAGATGCCCTGACAGGAGACACTGACATATACCAACCCCCGAAAGGATCAGTTTATTGCCAGAATCAATTGTCAAAGAAACCATCAACCAACATCCCCTTGGGATGCGGTCGACGGGGCATAACAAACTAATTCGTCGACTATGACACACTGTTGAGTTCTCAAGAATCACACGCACACCGGTAGATTTCAGACTCTCGTCCCAGCCAGTCCGGTGACTGCTATATTCGCTTTGTTCTTCGTGCTGAACCTTATCAGGCTTTCTTTCGCTTTAGCAACTCGGCGCCTTTCGCGCTTTCCTTGCCAGCTCCAGAAGCTTTCCTCGGCCCTGCCCCGCAGACTTTATCAGACTCACTTTCGCTTTACCAACTCGGCGCTTTCACGCTTTCTCGGTGTTTAGCTCGGTGTTTCTGCTTTGTCCTGGAGGACTTTATCGGATCCTGCTTTCAAGTCCAACTCGGCGCATTCGCGCTCTTATCGGATAAAAGCTATATCCACACCAACACAGCACAAGGCATTCAAACTTCGGTTCGTGATGGATCCTTTGTCTGGTCCGAAGACCTGACCGAGACCCAGAACCGAGCTGATGCTCGAGAATGTTGGCGGCCGACTCAGGGGCCGGAAGCCCGCCCGAAGACTCGCGCTTGCTTCCCGCCGCACCCCGGCGACCAGATGAACATTACGCCTCAGCGGCGCACATGCCAAATCGAAGAACGCCCCACGGAAGGCCGTCACCTTCCCTGGGGCGTTCTCGCAGGTCAGAGCCTACTTGAAGCGCACGCCGGCGAACTTCTTCTTGCCCCTGCGCAGGACGACCCAGCCGTCACCGAGCAACTCTTTTTCGCCCAGCGACCCCTCGGCGTCCTCGACGCGGACGTTGTTGACGTACGCCCCACCCTCGGAGATCGTCCGTCGGGCCTCCCCCTTGGAGGAGACGAGGCCGGCGGCGATGAAGAGGTCGACGTAGGTCGGCAGCTCCTGACCGCGCTCCAGCTCGACGGCGCCGGCCTCGGTGATCGCGGCGGCCAGCGTCGTACCGCTCAGGGTTGCCAGGTCGCCGCCGCCGAAGAGCGCAGCCGCGGCCTGCTTGGCCTGCTCGGTCTCCCCGGCCCCGTGGACGAGAGTCGTCATGTGATCGGCGAGCGCCTTCTGCGCCGCGCGAAGGAACGGCTTCTCCGCGTGCTGTGCCTCCAGGCTCTCGATCTCCTCGTGGGACAGGAAGGTGAAGACGCGCAGCATCTCCCCCACCTTGGCGTCCTCGACGTTGAGCCAGAACTGGTGGAAGGCGTAGGGCGACATCATCGCCGGATCGAGCCAGAGGGCGCCGCCCTCGGTCTTGCCGTACTTGGTGCCGTCGGCCTTCGTGATCAACGGGGTCGTGAACGCGTGCACGGTCTCACCGGTCACCCGGCGGACCAGCTCGACACCGCCGGTGATGTTCCCCCACTGGTCCGAGCCTCCGAACTGAAGGCTCACCCCGTGCGTACGGAACAGGTTCAGGTAGTCCATGGACTGCAGCAGGATGTAGGAGAACTCGGTGTAGGAGATGCCGTCCTCGAGGCGCTTCTTGACCGTGTCACGGGCGAGCATCCGGTTGACCGGGAAGTGCTTGCCGATGTCACGGAGGAAGTCGATGACCGACAGCGAAGCCGTCCAGTCGGCGTTGTTGACCATCGTCGCAGCCGTCTCGCCCTCGAAGGAGACGAAGCGCTCGATCTGGCCGCGCACCTTCCCGACCCATTCCTGGACCGTCTCGGGCGAGTTCAGCGTGCGCTCGCCCGAGTCGCGCGGGTCACCGATCATGCCGGTGGCGCCACCGACCAGTACATAGGGCGTGTGGCCCGCCTGCTGGAGGCGCATCGCCATCGTGATCTGGAGGAGGTTGCCCATGTGCAGGCTCGGAGCGGTGGGATCGAACCCGATATAGAACTTCACACTCCCGCCGGCCAGCGCTTCTCGGAGCGCGTCGCGGTCCGTCGAGTCGGCGACGAGACCTCGCCACTCGAGGTCGTCGAGGAGTGTGGGATCGATGGACACGTGGTGCCTTTCAGATCGTTCTCAGGTGAGGTTTTCGGGGCCCGGAGCGGGTTGTCCCGGAAGCAAGGGTAGTAGGCGATACCCCCTAGAGTTGACCTGGCGAACGTGGACGAGATTTGAGGGGACTGGGTGATCGCAGGGAGGTACCGGCTCGAGAGGGAGCTCGGCCGGGGAGCGATGGGAGCCGTCTGGCTCGCCACCGACGAGGTTTTGGGGCGCTCGGTGGCTCTCAAGCAGCTGATCGCGCTCGACGGCGTCTCCGATGCCGCCGTCGAACGGGAAGCACAGCTCGCCGCACGACTGGTCCACCCGAACGTGGTCGCCGTCTTCGACCTGGTTCGCGACGACGACAAGCCGTGGCTGGTCATGGAGTACGTCGAGGGGAAGACCCTCGCTCACATGGTGCGCGACGACGGCCCCATGTCCGTCGAGGACGCGGCGAGGCTGATCGGGCAGATCGCCTCCGCGCTGCGCTCCGCGCACGCCGCCGGCATCGTCCACCGCGACGTCAAGCCCGCCAACATCGTGGTCGGCCGCGCCGACCGCGCCAAGCTGACCGACTTCGGGATCGCGCGTGGCGTCGACTCCCAGACCACTCAGACCGGGCAGGTCACCGGCTCGCCTGCGTACCTGGCTCCGGAGATCGCCACCGGCGGGCGTGCCACTCCCGCCAGCGACATGTGGTCGCTGGGGGCCACGCTCTTCCAGGCCTTGACCGGCGAGCCGCCTTACGGGATCGGCGACAACGCGCTTGCGACGCTCTACCGAGTGGTGCACGAGGACCCGCCGCGTACGCCGCTGGCCGGCCGGCTCGCGCCGCTGCTGGAACACACGATGGCGTACGACCCCGCCGAGCGGTGGTCGGCCGAGGATGTCGTCGACTTTCTCGCGGGACGGCTTCCGGCCGAGAAGCTGGAGCCGGTGGCGCTGCGTACGCAGACGCTCACCGCCGTTGCGAAGCCGACGACCGCCGCGCCGTCGGGACAGGCACGGTCGACCAGCGCTCCGACGAAGCGTCGCTGGTGGCCGGTCGCGGTCGCCGCTGTCGCGGCGGCGTTGGTGCTGCTGGTCGGTGGAGCGCTGTGGGCCAACCGTGGCGACGACCCGAAGGCGGACCCGGCACCGACCGCGTCTGGATCGCCGTTGTCGGACGCGAAGGACGAGCCCACCGAGGACGCCGCTGTCGACGAGGAGCCGGAGGACGACGAAGAGGCCTCGGAGGAGGCCTCACCCAGCGAGACGGCAAGCGCGTCGCCGAGCGAGAGCCCCTCAGCGAGCGAGACCGCCGGCGCGAGCGCCGAAGGTATCGACACCTTCATCCGCAGCTACCTGGCCACCGCGCCGAAGAACCCCGACAGTGCGTACAGCTCGATGCTGACCCCGGCGTTCCAGGCCAGCAGCGGGGGGCTCGAGGGTTATCGCGACTGGTGGGGCTCCGTCGCAAGCACGAGCGTCGTCTCGGTCTCCCCCAGCGTCGATCCGCTCAAGGTGACCTACACCTACAGGTACACGATGAAGGACGGTCGCCAAGAAGGCAGCACCGTGACATTGGGACTGGTCTACTCCGACGGCCGCTACCTCATCAACAGCGAGGGCTGAGAAACCGGAACTCTCGATAGTCTCCGGACATGGGCGCGAGCGCGGAGCACCAGGAAGACCTGCCCGAGTCGGTGGTGATCGAGCTGCGCCGTATCGCTGCCGAACTGTTGGGACACGTGGCGTCGTACGCGGATGACATGCTCGCCTACATCGTCGAGCGGATCCCGGAGGCGAGCGCCGACGACGAGCTCCGTGGCCTGACGCTGGGTTCGTGCTCGTCAAACCTCGAAGCCGCGCTGTCGATGGTGCGGCACGGTATCGACGTGAGCGCCGCGTCGGCGCCGGTCACCGCGCTCGAGCACGCGCGTGCCATGGCCGGCCGGGGCTACAGCGTCGATGTGATGCTGCGCTTCTACCGGATCGGCCATGCCTACTTCAGCGAAAGAATCCTGAGCGGGCTCGTCGACTCGCTCGAGGACCCGAAGCTCGCCCTGGCGGTCGGTGCCCACCTGCAGCACTACTCCTTCGCCTACGTCGACCGCATCTCCAGCGAGGTCGCCGCCGAGTACGTCGCCGAGCTCGACCGGATCCAGAGCCAGGCCCGTGCGGCCCGGACCGATGCGGTCCGCACCTTGATCGCCGGCGGACGGGTCGACCTCCGCCGCGCAGAGCGCACCTTGTCCCACCGGCTCACCGGCTGGCAGACGGCCTTCGTCTGCTGGACCGAAGGCGACGACATCGATCTGGCACGAGTGGGTGAGGCAGTCGGGGCACACCTCGGTTCGTCTCATCCCCTGCTCGTCCCGGACGGTGCTCGGGCGCTGTGGGGCTGGGTCTCCACCACCGGTGCTCCTGCCATCGCATTGACCGACCTCGGGCCTCTGGCCGGGGAGATCCCGGATACGGTCCGGGTCACGCTCGGTACACCGGCGCAGGGTGCGCCCGGTTTCCGGGACTCCCATGTCCAGGCGCAGCGCGGCCGTCGGATCGTCGAGCTCGCCGGTCGCGGGGCCGCGGTCACTCCGTACGCCGACCTGGCGCTCGTGGACACGATGAGCGGCGATCTCGACCTGACCCGCGCCTTCGTCGCCGCCGAGCTCGCTGGGCTGGCGGTGGCCGGGCGCAGGGAGGAGGAAGAGCGGCGGGCGCTGCTCGCCGTGCTCGACGCGCAGGGCGGGCTGGCGGCTGCGGCCGACGAGCTCGGGGTGCACCGCAACACCGTGCTGCAGCGCCTCCGCCGGGCCGAGGAGCGACGTGGGCTGCCGGCGACCGAGCGGGTTGCCGAGCTGCATGCGGCGTTGCGTCTGGTGAGTGTGCTGGGCGCGCTCGTACTCGCACCGGAGCACGATCAGGCCTGACCGGGGTCCGGCTGGGATCTGGCTGGAATGTGCTGCGCGCACATCGGCGTGGGCGCGGCACCTCTCGCGGGGCGCGGTTCGCGGTTCGTACGTTTCGAGCATGGCAACCACGACGGAGCAACCCGCAGCCACCCGCCACGCGCTCCCCGACCCGGGCGAGAAGGTCCCGACCATCTCCTGGCCCATCGTCGGGATCTTCGCCGGCGCGCTCGCGGTCTTCGCGGTCTCGACCTGGGCGGCGTTGGCCGAGCGCCTTCCGGTCCCGGTGACGGTCCTGCTCAGTGCGGCAGCGATCTTCGTGCTGTTCACCGTGCTGCACGATGCCGCGCACTACTCGATCAGCACCCGTCGCTGGGTCAACGTGGCCTTCGGCCGGGTCGCGATGCTCTTCGTCTCGCCGCTGATCTCGTTCAGGTCGTTCGCGTTCATCCACATCGAGCACCACCGCAACACCAACGACGACGACAACGACCCCGATCACTTCGTCAGCGGCGCTCCGTGGTGGCAGGTCCCGTTCCGGTTCCCGTTGATGGACGTGCCGTACCTGTCCTTCCTGGTGCGCAATGTTCGACGGCGGCCGCGGGCGGAGGTGCTCGAGACGGTCTTCCTGATGAGCACGACGATCGCCGTGATCGTCGCCGCCGGGTTCACCGGACATCTGTGGACGCTGGCGGTGCTGTATCTGATCCCCGAGCGGGTCGCGATGTTCGTCCTGGCCTGGTGGTTCGACTGGCTGCCGCACCACGACCTCGAGGACACCCAGCAGGAGAACCGCTACCGCGCCACCCGCAACCGGGTCGGATCAGAGTGGGTCCTCACTCCCCTGCTCCTCTCGCAGAACTACCACCTCGTCCATCACCTGCACCCCTCGATCCCCTTCTACCGGTACGTCGCGGCGTGGCGGCGCAACGAGGAGGCCTACCTCGAGCGGGATGCCGCGATCGGCACCGTTTTCGGCCAGCAGCTCGACCCGGTTGCGTACCGTGAATGGAAGGCGCTCAACGGCAAGATGGCCCGGCTCCTCCCGGTGCGGATGCCTCGGCGATCCTCTGCTCGTGCCGCCGAGTTCCACCCGGTTCCGGTTGCCGGCGTCGAGCGGCTGACCGACGACAGCGTGCTGATCCGCTTCGCTGTGCCCGACGAGCTGCGCGAGAAGTTCTCCTTCGAACCCGGGCAGCACATCGCCGTCCGCACGGACCTCGGCGGTCAGGGGGTACGTCGCAACTACTCCATCTGCTCCTCGGCCACCTCCGACTCGCTGGCGATCGCGGTCAAGCACATCCCGGGCGGAGCGTTCTCCACGTTCGCGCTGGAGGAGCTCCACGCCGGCGACACGCTCGAGCTGATGACGCCGTCTGGGTCCTTCGGCCCGAGGCTGGACCCGATGGCCGCGAAGAGCTACGTGGCGATCGCTGCCGGCAGCGGCATCACCCCGATCCTCTCGATCCTGCAGACGACGCTCGCCGTCGAGACCGAGAGCCGCTTCACCCTGATCTACGGCAACCAGGACGCGGACAGCACGATGTTCCGCGACGAGCTCGATGACCTCGAGGCGCGCTACGCAGACCGTCTCCGGATCATCCACGTACGCTCCCGGGACCCTCGGCACCCGGCCCATCTGCGTGGTCGGATCGACCGCGCGAGGCTCGACCAGTGGCTCGAGTCCGAGCTGACCGCGCCCTCGGTGGACGAATGGTTCCTGTGCGGTCCGGTCGAGATGGTGGCCGACCTACGCGACCTGCTCCTCGAACGCGGAGCCGAGGCGGACCGGGTCCACGTCGAGCTATTCCACGGCTATCAGAAGCCCCGGGTCGCCGACGGCTTCGCCCCGGCCGCGGTCACCGTCGGTCTACGCGGACGACAGCACGAGGTCCCTCTGGCCGCCGGCGACACCGTTCTCGAGGCCGCGTTGAAGGCCGGGCTCGAGGCGCCGTACGCCTGTCTCGGCGGAGCGTGCGGAACCTGCCGCGCGAAGGTGCTGCTGGGGTCGGTCGCGATGGAGCAGAACTTCGCACTTTCCTCGGCCGAGCTGGAATCGGGCCACGTCCTCACCTGCCAGTCTCGTCCGACCACCCCGGCTGCCGCCGTCGACTACGACGGCTGAGACGCGACGTGGCATCGGAGGAAGGACGCGATCGCCGCCGAGTGCCCGACCAGCCCTGCGCTCCCGCTAGGATCTGCCCGGGCCGTTAGCTCAGTCGGTTAGAGCAGAGGACTCATAATGCCGAAAGCGCCTTCTGGCGCAGGTGGCGACCTCATGCGGAATGTCCCCCGCGAGTGGTGTTTCGGCAGGTCATAGGCCGATCGATTCTGTCCAGATCGAACGAATGTGCGAAACACGTCGCGACACGGCTACGTACGATTTGCGTATCAAGTAGGGACGTTCTCCCTCCCCATCCATACTTGGCGACGTGGAATGGGTCGAACCGATTGTCAGCGCCATCCTCGGCGCCGTGTTGGGCGCCGGGTTGGGCGCCGGAATCACCCGCTTCACGATGCGCCGCAACGCACAGCGCAGTGAACAGGGACGCGTTCGCGAGGAGGCCCGCCAGCGGCTCGCTGCGGCAATCCGGCTGTACCACGCACAGGTAGCGACAGCCCGGACGCCGTCAACGCCTCGCACCTCGATGGAGCCCAACCCCTTCTCGTTCGAATCGCGACTCGGGTTCGCGCGCGAGGTCGAGTCCGAGCTCGTCCACCTTGACGCACGGAACAGCCACATCATGCGCGGATACCTTGAGCGATTGGTCGGGCCGGTTCGTGCTCGGATGGGGAAGAGGCTGGCGTACGTTCCCGTCGAGCAGCACACGGCGATGATGCAGACGGAAGCGTTCATGGAGAGCGCGCGGAGCATGTCGGAGTCCGAGATCAACGATTCCGGCCTGCTTGGCATCGCCGGTGAGGCTGGACCGTCACATGCCGATGAGATTCGGGCTCGCGACGAAGCAGCGGCCGTGCTGGCCGAGATGGCGCGAAGTCTCAACGCGCACGGCTAGCGGAGGCTCGGTCATGAGGCATCCTGCCCCTAGGCTCACACCAAGAGTTCGCGCGCCGTGATTGTCTCGATGAACCAATAACATCCAGCCTCGCTGTCCGGCCCGAGTCCACCCGCCATGAAGCGATTCGGCGTCTCGTCCTTCTCTGGAAGGCGGGGCAGGAGGCCCTCCGGAGCCGGGTACTGTTTCTCCGACCGGTGGGTGGAGGTGAGCGTTAGGTAAAGACCTGAGTCGTTGACTACTGGCCCGATCCGTGGGTCGCCTGTGCGGGGCCCGAACTCCAAAGGCCAGTACGGGCGGCCGTAAGTGAGGTAGAAGTCGACGTCCCATGCACTGTTTGGCTTGAGGACGCCTCGCATGACTCGGCCTGACTGCCCCTCAGCGAACCGCGGCGGCCCTGCGGTGGCTGCCGCTGTTCGATACCTGGGCCGCTGTAGATGCCAACGCCATCTCAATCGCACAACGTGGTAGGCGCCCTCGGCGACCTCTTTCCCCTGGAAGCGCTGGCCTCTTGCCGGAATCCCGTGCTCAACGAAATGTCCAGCGTTGCGGGCCGCTTCGACAGCCTGTTCCTTGATCTTGATGTGAAACCGATGGCCGGGGTGATTGGCCTTGGGACCGTGGAGCGACAGGTGCATGGCGTCCTGGGTAGCCCCGAAGGTATCGAGGTAGAAGTCTGACTTCTTGGATGTGATCCGCCAGACGTTCCCCAACGAGGGAGCGTCGTTCCCGGCCGTCAATGCTAAGAAAATCTGACTCTTGGGCTGGGGCTGCTGGCCGTTATTCGTCGTCACAGTCGGGAACGTAAACCACAGACTGCGCCCCCGCGGCGTTTCTCAACCATCCACGACGATCTCATCGCTTCTTGTGAGGGTGGGCGGTCTTCTTCGGCGGCCGCGGCAAGGCCTTATCTCGGTCGGGCTCAATGCCGTTGCGAACGAGGAGTTCGACGACGTTCTGACTTGGCGTCACAAGAGTCAGGCCTACCGACTGAGCGCCGTCGCCGGACGCTAGAGGACTAAGTTGGCCGGCCACGAGTACTCCAACAAGAGCACCGTCGGAAACTCGGTAGACCGGACCACCGCTGTTTCCTCCCGTTGCGGTGAGATCGCATAGGTGGCGCATGCCGCCGCCTGGGTTGGCCTGGTCGAGCGGGGCAAACTTGCTGGCTAAGATGCCAGCGGTGGTCACAAGTGCCGGGGCCGAAAGCGGGAACCCACTCGTCGCCACCTCAGTACCCTCCGCCAGCCGGTCTGTCGTGATCTTGAAGGGTCCTGTGCGACCGTCATCTAACTCCTCCGTCGGGCCGCCTCCATCGGGCGTTATCCGAACGACCAGGGAGACCGATGTTGCATCTGGAGGCATCTGGAGTTCCAAGAGGGCGAGATCGGAGCTGGCATCTTGGTCCACCAGGACGCAAGGAACGTAAATGAACGCGGCATGGACCTGAATGTCGGGACGGTCGATGTCCGACCCGGCAAGGCCAGCATGCAGTTCCCAACCAGGCGGTACGGCGTCGGTCACATGCTTCGCGGTGACGGCATGTCGCCCTTGCCCCGTCAGAAGTGCTGAACCAATGACGCGCGTCGAACCGTCACCGGGATTGACCAGCACCATCTGGGCTACTGACCTTCGGATTGCTTTGATAGTGCCCTGAAGTCGCACACCGCAAGGTTGGCCCTAGACCTAGTTCGTCATGAGTGATTCGAAGGGGTTGCCCAAATCTGGGGATCCCCGCTGAGCAGCAGTAGTACACGCCCGCTAGCCGACTCTCCACGTTCCACACCCACGGCCAATGCTCCCAACCAAGTACCTCTACCGGGCTACATACTGTTCAAGGATCTCGCCTGCCTCCGGCCATTGTGCCGCTGACGGTCGTACGCTCACCGGCGTTGATTGATTGACACCTAGGAGTCAACGCCGTTTGGACGCCAGCGCGCTGGTCGCAGCGCTCGAGGCCACATGGTCCGCCATCCAACTCCGACACCCTGACGTGCCGGATGTCGTGGTGACCCTCGGCGCCGGCAGCATCGGCGTGCCCGCCGGCGCACTCAAGCTTGGGCACTTCGCCGCCGAGCGTTGGGTCTCCAACGAGAACAAGGACCCTGTCGGCCAGGCCGAACTCTTCGTCGGGGGCGAAGGTCTTCGCCGCGGAGCTGAACCAGTCCTCGCCACTCTCCTCCACGAGGCCGCCCACGGAGTCGCCCACGCACGCGGCATCAAGGACACCAGCCGACAGGGTCGCTACCACAACACCCGCTTCAAGCTCCTGGGCGAGGAACTCGGACTCACTATCACGCAGGCGCCGACAATCGGATGGTCCAGCACGGAGCTCGCGCCGGGGACGGCCGACGAGTACGCCGAGGAGATCGCAGCGCTGAGCTCTGCCATCGTCGCGTTCCGGAACACTGAGGGCGCTGTGCCCGTAGGCCCTACTGGTGGCGGTAAGGACGGCCCGACGGGCGGAGGTCGAGGCATCGGGGCGAAGCGCCCCAAGAACGGGCTCGTGCTGGTCTGCGAGTGCTCCCCCGGCCGCCGGATCCGGGCGTCTGCTGCGGTCGTCGAGCGTGGGTCGATTGTCTGTGGTGTCTGCAGCGCGGACTTTGTCGAGGCTTCAGCCGCGTAAGACTGTCGGTGCCCAGCGCCATGATGGATCTCATGAGCGACTACATCATCGACGCATCTATCGATCGCGAGACGAACAAGGTCTATGCCGTGAGGGTCTCAACCCAGGACGGCAAGTACCTCGGCCGCTGGGCGGAGCCGCACGCCGACGTCAGCGCCCAAGCGCTCAACGACAAGGACGAGGTTCGCCGGATCGTCAACGAGATCCTCGCAATCCGATTCCACTACTAGAAACTCGGGGCCCCACCACCCGAGACGCGAGTCCACGTCCGCTGGCCGCTCGCGGAGGGCGGCGCGTGGTCAAAGAGCTCGGTAGTAGTCCCGGATGGCCGCCGCCATCATCTTGCGTCGGGCAATGAGGAACTCCGGATACGAACCAGCTGTCACCTCGGCGAAGTCAGCAGGCACAGCGTTCTCGATGAGGTTCTTGGCGAGGTCATCGGCATCGGTGATCTCACCAAGAGCAAGCTTCCCGCTCGCGATCTGGGCAGCCACGATCCCCATGTACGTCATCGGAGGCTTGTTGCTGATGCTGACATTGATCGAGGTCTCGGTGAGCGCGAAGTTCGCGACCTGGTTGTAGTCACCCTGCTTCGGGAACCCGTTCTTCTGTAGGTAGTCCTTGGGCACGATGTGATGGATGTCGCCGGAGTTCTCCAACATCGCAGCTACGGTGATCCCCTTCGAGAGGAACCCACGGGCTCCCTTCGACACCTGCGCAGCCAGATAGGTCTGGAAGTAGGGACTCGTTGTCCGAGGAGTCTCAAGGGCGTTCGGCAGGGTGACCGACCAGAATCCGTCGGTGAGCTCGCCCTCCTCGATCTGCTTGAGATAGTTCGCAGCGCCCTGCTCGGTGATGCGCCGGATGTCCTGCTCCCAGGTCGACTCGAAGCTTCCCGAGTGACGGCCGGTCAACGTCGACAGGACGAACCAGCGCTTCACGATGCGCTTGCGCTCACCCTCCACCATTCCAGGGTCCTGGCGGAGTCGGAGATAGAGGGCGTACGCGAAGTTGAGCGCGTTCTTCGATCGCACCATGTTTGGGGCGATGAACCCGGCCGACTTGATCGTCATCAGGAAGTTCTCGAAGTGATACTTGCTGACGATCTGCTTCAGCGCTGCCTCGAGCTTGTCGTACGCCGCGGGGATCCGGCTCTCGTCGATCTTGCGCGTCTCCGGGTCCAGGCCTGAAAGCTCGCTGACGATCGACGAGGCCTTGCCTCGATTGAACCCCACGAGGCCGGCGACACGGATCATGTCACCGTACTCCGGGTCGTAGAGCTCGTCGGTCTCGTCCTTGAGCCACGCGATCGACTTCAGGTAGTCCGTCGCGGAGAACTCGGTGTCGTTCTCCTTGATGTCGTCATAGGCGTGCGGTGCGACGGCAAGGTGGCAGAAGTAGTCGATCTGCTTGCGCAGGTTGCGTCCACGGTCTCCGTACGTCGCGATCTTGCTCATCGCGAAGTCAGCGCTGCTCAGTGGGACGCCCTTGGAGTTGATTCGAACGAAGATCTCAGAGACCGTCTCAACGTCGAGGTCGTCGGCCAGCGAGATGATCCCTACCTGGGCAGTTCGAAGCGCCGCCAGTCGCCCGATGGTCGCTTCGAAACGTTCCGGGTCTACCTCTGGGTTCCGCTCCAGGTACTTCTTCGCGAACGTGAAGGTTCCGGCGCTGTTGAAGAACTCGCTGATGTCGGAGATCCACTGTGGATTCTTCTCGATGACAGGTGTGCGGGTCGCGAACTCCTCAGTGACCGGGTTGAAGGCGATCCTGATCCGGACCTTCTTGTAGTGCTTGTCGATCACTGGGAGACCGGCAATGGCTGCCCGCAACGCAGTGACGCGCTGCTGCCCGTCGATCAAGATCTGCTGGTACGCAGCCACCTGGCCACCCCTGAGCTTCGCTCCGACCGACTGCCACGTGATGAGGTAGCCGACTGGGTAGCCCTTGTAGAGCGAGTCCATCAGGTCGCGGACCTTCACGCTGTCCCACACGAAGGGACGTTGCAGCTCGGGGATCGCGATTCGGTCCGCCTTGACGTCAGCGAGTAGCTGCTCCACGGCGGTCTGCCGGACTTCGTACTTGGCCATCTACTTCTCATCTCCCGTGATGATGTCGAGCGGCGGCAGCCCGTCGACGATCTTCATCGTCTCCAGGCTGACGGTAACGATCCGTGCGAGCAGGTCGAGGATGTAGCGCGGGTCCCCGACCTCACGGGACCAGTCGTTGGGGCTGTTGACGATGCCGGAGGCCTTGTCCGTCTTGATCCAGTAGCGATCGATGATCCACTCGATCGCCGACCGGCTGCCGAGCATGTACCGATATGCCTCCTCCGGGATCCCCGACACCGTGATCCGGTCGTTGTACTTGATCGTCGACCGGTCCGCGACCAGCTTCCCGTCCACCCGCACCTTCGCGAAGGCCATCTTCTTGTCCTTGACCGCGAAGAAGTCGTACGGATCCCCAACTGCCTCCACGTCGAGCCCGACGAGCGGGTACGGCTCCACCGACTCGTAGCCCAAGTGCAGTTCGCTCAGCCTCCGGCCGGCCTCCGCGTAGCCGGCGAATTCCCGCACGAACGGGATCCGCGGCAGCAACTTCTTCAGATCCGCCGCGTACGTCTCGCGGTATTCCGGGCTGTGCAGCAACCCGTAGACGTAGAAGAAGATGTCGTCCTTCGTGATCGTCTCGGAGGGGTACGCCGCCTGGAACCGCTTCAGCGCCTCATCGGTGATGTTGTCGATCTTGCGGTACCCGTCGACCACCTCGCCCTCGCCGCCGAGATCGAGCATCCCCGAATCCTCGGCTTGCTCGTAGCACCAGCGAGGGAAGAACTGACCTGTGTCGATCGCGTGGCGATCTGGTGGTGAGTCGACGAGCACCGCACAAAAGGGTGAATGTGAAGCAAGTCCTGGGACACTCACCGCTCGATTATGGTGCCCGGACGTCGGCCAGGCTCGGCCCGAAACTCCTCGGACGTTTGTGAGTGCGGGATCGATGTACGTCCGCATTCGGGTGAACGGCCGGTAACACCCTGAGTGCATCTCAGCTTCATCGAATTGGAGGCGTACACCCTTTTCTGCAAGCCTGAGCAGGCCGCGCGACCAGGAGATGCTCCGAGGATCCCGCTCAATCTCGCCCGTTGTGCTGGAGCGGTTGAATGCTTCGAGGGACGTGCTGATGGAGTCCTGAAGTCGTGAGCGCGAGAAATTGTAGTTCCAGGCATCCCGAGCTGTCTCAATTCCTGGGCCGAAGTCGCCGAAGACGTCGCCAAGAGGCAAGAAATCCGCGAAGTCGTCGCTGCGCTGGTTGAGCCAGTCGCCATGTTCGTTCGGTGCGATTGGGTTCGTCTGAAGACCCAAGGCTGAACGAGCGGCGACCACCTCGGCCACCTTCTCGTCCGCGGTCGTGAAGTCGCCGACCTGGGCGTAGTGCACCGTTGCTGACCCGAGTTTCTCTGGGTGGCGGACCAGCACGACTACGGCGATCGTTGTGATCGATCCACCGGTGTTCTTGTTGAACGCTTCGAAGATCGGGCGGCCCTCTGCGCCGCCAGTCCGACGGTTGCCGCGAAGGTTGTAGACGTAGATCGAGGAGAACTCCTCCGCAAGGGTCTTGCGCATGCCGTCGGCGGTGTTGGAGTCGAGGAAGCCGCCGTTGGTGACGTACGCGATTACGCCGCGGTCCTGGATCCGCAGGGTGGCCCATTTGATGGCGCGGATGTAGGAGTCGTAGAGGGAGTTCTTGTTCGTGGCCGTCGAGCGCTCGGCGTACGTCTTCCGGATCTCCTCATCCAGGGACGGGTACTTCTCGTTGGCGTTGTTGTCGTTGGCACTGTCCTGCCCCGACGAGTAAGGCGGGTTGCCGACGATGACGGTGATCGGGAGGTCCTTGAGGTGCTGGAGGCGTTCGTTGTTCTCGGCGAAGATCTCCAGGTCGGGGGTGTCGTCGGGCTCCCAGGACTGGAAGGTGTCGGTCAGGACGAGGCCGGGGTACTCCTTGGCCTCGCCGGTGAGGTCGGTGTACGTCGTCTCGATGTTGACTGTGGCGATGTAGTAGGCCAGCAGGAGGATCTCGGAGGCGTGCAGCTCGTTGGCGTACTTGCGGGCGAGGTCGTGCTTCTCGATCAGGCCGGACTGGAGGAGGCGGACCATGAAGGTGCCGGTGCCGGTGAAGGGGTCGAGGATGTGGACGCCTTCGTCGGTGAGGCCTTGGCCGAACTCTTGGCGGAGCACGTCGTCGGCGCTGCGAAGGATGAAGTCGACGATCTCGACGGGGGTGTAGACGATGCCGAGCTTATCGACGGTCCGTTTGAACGCGGTAGCGAAGAACTTGTCATAGAGCTCGATCAGGATCCGCTGCTTGCCTTCGGCGTTGTCGACCCCGGCGACGCGGCGGCGTACGGAATCGTAGAACGCCTCGAGCGGGGCGTTCTCGGCTGCGAGCGGGTGCTCGTCGAGCGAGGCGAGCATGAGCTCCATGATCCGGGCCACCGGGTTGGTCTGGGCGAACTGGTAGCCCTCGAAGAGGGCTTCGAAGATCGGCCGGGTGATCAGGTGTTGGGAGAGCATGTCGATCGCGTCGGCTTCGGTGATTGACTCGTTGAGCGAACCGCGCAGACCTGCCAGGAAGGCCTCGAACTCCTTGGCCTGGTTCGACTCTTTGTCGGCGAGAAGGCCCTTGATGCGGGTGACGTGCTTCTGGGCGATGTCGGCGACGTCCTTGGCCCAGGTGTCCCAGTACTTCCGCTCGCCGACCTTCTGAACGATCCGGGCGTACATGGCGTCACGGAAGCCTTCGAAGCCGAAGTCGAGAGCCATCTGCTCCGAGCCATCACCAAGGGGCTGATCGGTGGGTTCGCCGCCCACGGTGGGCGTGACATTGTCGATGATCATCCGGTCCGAGCGCTTCTTGTTGAGCTCGATCTTGTTGATCATCGCGTGGAATCGGTCGTCGTGGGATCGCAGCGCCTGGAGTACCTGCCACACGACCTTGTACCGCTCGTTGTCTCTTAGCGCCTCCTCCGGGGCTACCCCGGAGGGAACAACGACCGGGAGGACGATGTAACCGAGCTCCTTGCCCGGGGCCTTGCGCATGACTCGCCCAACGGACTGGACGACGTCGACCTGGGAACCGCGTGGTGTGAGGAAGAGGACCGCATCGAGGGCGGGTACGTCGACGCCTTCGGAGAGGCATCGCGCGTTGGTGAGGATGCGGCAGGTGTCCTTCGGTGCTTCGTCCTTCAGCCAGGTCAGGTGGCCGTTGCGCTCGTGGATGCCCATCGTGCCGTCGACGTGGCGAGCCTCGACACGAAGCGCGTTGCGGCCGTCGTCCCCGTTCTCATCCCGGAGCGCGCGGTCGACCAGGATCGGGAAGCTGGTGGCCGCGAGCTGCGACGTCTTGATGTCCTTCGCAAACGCGACCGCCGTCTTCATCGGCGCCAGATCCAGGTCGCCGGTCTCGTCCTGGCGAAAGTGCTTGGACAGCCCGTTCCAGCAGCCGATCAGCTTCGCCGCGTCGTCGAGCTTGATCTCACCGGACTCAGCCATCGCCTGTTGAAAGTTCTCCGCGACGTACTGCTCGTCGACGGCTAGGACAAGGACCTTGTAGTCGGTCAGCAGGTTTGCCTCGACCGCGTCCCCGAACCCGAGCCTGTGTAACTCCGGGCCGTAGAGGTTCTCGTCGTTCATGTCGGCGAGGATGGCCTCGGACTCCTTGGCCTTGCGGCGTACGTCCTCACCGAAGACCCGCGGAGTCGCGGTCATGTAGAGCCGCTTCTTCGCGCGTACGACCTGGTTGTCGTGGATCTTCACGAACGAGGAATCGTCCCCGCCAGCGAGGGTCACACCAGTTGTGCGGTGCGCCTCGTCGCAGATGACCAGGTCGAACTCCTCGAGCCCCTGCTTCTGCGCCTCGGCGATCACGTCGATCGACTGGTAGGTCGAGAAGACGACCGTCATCCGCTCTTTAGCGTGCCTGCCGACCTGGAAGCGCTCGATCAGCGTCTTCGCATCCGTGGTCGCCGGCTCAGTCAGATCGACGGTCGACATGTCAGCGTCTTCGGTGTTCGCCTTGCGACCAACGCGCACATCGCTGCAGACCGCGAACGGGCGGATCTCCACCTCTGAGTTGGCCATCCACTCACGGAGAGTCTGTGACAGCAACTGGATGCTCGGGACGAGGAAGAGCACCGTCTTGCCCGCGCCGGCCATGTGCTCGGCGATCTTCAGGCTGGTGAACGTCTTGCCCGTGCCGCAGGCCATGATGAGCTTGCCGCGGTCGTGGGTCTGCAGCCCCTTGAAGACGTCGTCCATCGCGTTCTTCTGATGCGGCCGGGGTTCCTTCTTGCCTGTCGGGACCAGAACCTCCGGCGTCTTCCAGTCATACGCCGACCAGTCGAACGCCGCCTCCTGGAGGTAGCCGATGTCGACTCGCTGAGCAACGCCCTTGAGTTCCTCCTCGGCGTTGCCGGACCAGCTGGCGGCGGTGTCGAACAAGTAGCGCTGAGCGAACCCGAACTCTGGCCGCATCGATGCCGCGAGAAACGAGTCGATGTCCTTCTTCGACACCGTGTGTCCAGCGTCGTAGAACTTGCACTGGATCGCAGCGAAGCTCTCGGTGTCGCGGATCTTGGCGACCAGATCGATGCCGATGTCAGTGGTCTTGCCTCGGTTGGGCCACTCGCTCCACAGCCACACGTCCTCGAACTTCGCCGCCCACTCCGGGTCGTTGCGCAGGTACGCCTGGACCAGGCGTTCGAACTTGTCCCCCTGGTCCCGCTTGTCTAGAGCCGTAGCCCGTAGGTTGCCCAAGACTTCATGAATCGACACTGACACAGCCCCGATCATGCCGCATTGCAAAGTGAGCCGCAGCGGATACATGGCTGCTCCGTGCGTGAACCCACTCCCGAGGCGAGACATCACGTGAGCGCTCACGTATCTGGTGGACGAACGATCCGGCCGTGCGGGATGGTCGTCGCCCGCGAACGATGCAGCGGAGTTTGGTTCGACCCGCCGCACTCTGTGTGAGTCACGTGCAAATCGCTCGTACGGATCAGTCGGCGTTCCCGGCGTTCCGACGTCACGGCCTTCGTCAAAGCAGCACCGTTTGTCGGTGGTCCTCGCTAGCCTCATAGCGAGTTGTCAGCGATCGACGACGGTCGCGGCTCAAGCACGTCAGGGGCCAAGAGTGGCAGACACGAGAATCGTCTTCGTCGCGTTCGCGATCGAGGACCAAGGTCAGCGGAACCTGCTCAAGGGGCAGTCGAACCACCCGCGCATGCCGTACGAGTTCATCGACATGTCGGTAAAGAATCCGTACGACTCCGGCTGGAAGGAGAAGGTCCGCACCCGCATCCGCCGCTCCCACGGCGTGATCGCCCTCGTCAGCAAGAACTCGCTCACCTCTTCGGGGCAGAAGTGGGAGATCCAGTGCGCCAAGGAGGAGGGCAAGCCGCTGCTCGGAGTCTGGGCATACTCGTTGGATCGCACGAACCTTGCCGGGGTCCACACGGTTCCGTGGACCGACGCGAACATCGCAGCCTTCATCGGCTCGCTCTAGGGCAACGGTCGTGCGCAAAGCTCTCATTGTCGGGATCGATCACTACGACCAGATCCCCTCGCTCAGCGGCGCAGTGAACGACGCGTACAGCGTGAAGGTTGCGCTCGAGCGCCATGCAGACGGCACTCTCAACTTCGCGCAGCCGAGACTCTTGACGTCCACCGGTCCAGACTCAACGGTCACCCGCGGCGACCTGAGGGAAGCCGTCGAAGAACTGTTCCGCGACGACGCCGAGATCTCATTGTTCTACTTCTCGGGCCACGGGTACATCGACGGTGCAGGGGGTTTCCTCTGCGCAAGTGACTGCGCCAACGGACACGATGGGCTCTCATTATCGGATGTGATGGCGTTCGCCAACAGCTCACCGGCGAAGAACAAGGTGATCATCCTCGATAGCTGTCACAGCGGAGTCGCTGGTGGGAGCCCGGTCGCGGCCCAGGTCGCCGAGATCAAGGAGGGCGTGACCATCTTGACGGCCTCCACGGCAGACCAGTACGCCATGGAGACCGGCGGCTCCGGAGTGTTCACGAGTCTTCTAGTCGACGCCCTCAACGGCGCTGCCGCTAATCTCGTCGGCGAGGTCACGCCCGGCAGCGTCTACGCGCACATCGATCAGTCGCTCGGGAACTGGGCGCAGCGGCCCGTATTCAAAACGAACATCAAAAAGTTCGTGTCACTCCGAGAGACAAAGGCTCCGATCGACCTCGCCAGCCTCCAGAAGCTCACGGTCTTGTTCAACGAACCCACCACGCAACTCCAACTCGACCCGAGTTACGAGCCCGAGCGCACAGGCAGTGAAGTCGCCTCGGTTCCACCACCTGATCCAGCCAAGAACGCCGACTTCGCGGTCCTCCAGGAACTGGTGAAGGTGAACCTGGTTCGCCCGGTCGGCGCTCCCCACATGTGGCACGCAGCGATGGAGGGCAAGGCGTGTGAGCTAACTGTGCTCGGCCAACACTACTGGAAGCTCGTCGAGCAGGATCTGATCTGATGCCCTCACCCGACCAGATCCGAAAAGCACTCGAAGACGCCCAAACTGTCGACCGGCTCGCCGCGATCGAGCATCAGCGCTGGGCACATTGGCAGCGCTACGTGCACGAGCAGTGCGAGCGCCGCGACGACGGCTCTCTGCTGATCCCTGCGGAACTAGCGTCTCGCTGGGAAGCCCAAATCATGACGCCCTACGCACAACTGTCGGAGCGTGAGCGAGACAGCGATCGGGAGCAGGTTCGACGGTATCTGCCCACCATCATCGACGTGCTAATTCACGAACGTTGACCTTCCGGGCGCTGGCCAGAACATGAACGCGACCCGGAACGGCAGACGCTCGCTCTGTCCGTCCGGGCGCTTCAACGTTAGGTGCGGGCGTCGTCCGCAGGCCTTACCTCACACGACCGACGGCCACCTGACAGTCAAGACGATCGAGTCGTCGAAGGCTTGCCACGAGTGGGAGGTGCCGGGGCCGAAGACGACGAAGTCGCCCTCGCGCTTCATCTCCTGGTCGCCGTCGGGGAGTCGTACGGCGAAGTGGCCGCGGAGGAGCATGACCATGGTTGTGCGGACCTCCTCCTCGGCGACGGTCCACTCGTGACGCTCCTCGCCGGCCGTGTGCGTCCCCCACTTGATCTCGACGTCGGTCGAGTGGAGCGGACTGGTGTCGGGGTCGATGAAGTGGCCGATGAGCCAGCCGCGGCGCTCTGCGCCGTCGTCGTACGCGTTGCCAGTCGCGGTCGTCACTGGGTGAATCCAATCTCGAAGTGGGGCAGCGCTACGCGCTCGGGGTGAAGCTCATGGAGACGTCGCAGGCCGAGAACGAAGGCGAACAAACCCTCGTCCGACCACGCTGCGTTGTGCGTGAGAGCCCGCAGGCCGGCTTCATCCTGAGACGAGACCAGGGTGATCCGCTCGGACTCCCAGTTGCTCTCGACGTCACCTCCGCAACGGTGCCAGAAACCCTCGTCGTGCACCGCGACAAGACACGGAAATTCATAGTTTCCGGTGAGGAGGTTGAAGCCAAAGCCGGTGCACTCCATCGACCAGCCGGCAGGGCTGGTCTCTGTCAGGTAGCGCATCGGGCGGGTAAGGAGATCCGGGTGCATCGGGTCAACGGTCCTGCGGGTGTCGAGGGTGGTGTCGACCTCGGGCTTGCCGAAGAGTTCCTCCTCGAGCTCCCTCGCGAGCGAAGTTCCGACGCTGACGTCCCAGGTGGGCTCCGATGTCGGCTCATGGAAGCACTTCGGGATGACGGCGAGGCGCCGCGACGCGTTGAGCACCTTGGCACCGCGCTCCTGGATCAGGAGGGCGAAGTCGGCCGGGCGTGCGCCCTGCGCCGGCCGCGCGAAGGCGGTCAGCGCGAGCGCACCACCCATGCAGTTACGTGAACCCGGGTCGAGCACCGAGTCGACGGTCGGCAACATCAGGTCGCGCAGCGGGAGCGCCTCTCCCCCGGTCTGGACGGCCGCGAGTGTCTCGGCCTCGAGGAGATCGACCGTGAGCGCGTACTGGGCGAATGACCCGGTCGTGAAGGACGTACGCACTCCGTCCGGCCGCGATTCCCAGCCAGTCATTCGGTAGAGCTGGCCGTCGACGAAGCGGGTTTCCTGGACCAGGCACTCGGCGAGCCTCGTCGCTGCGGCCAGGCGCCACGTATTGGACTCCGGCTGCGGTACTACGGCCGCGTCGTGGTCATAGGTGAATCGTCCGACGGCCTCGTCCGCACGGAGGTCGAGCGGACGGCTGAGCCAGTCAGCTCCGCTGAGGATCGTCATAGCGATCGATGCGTTGTCCAGGTCGATCTGGACCGGTCGACGATCATCGAAGCCGTCGGCGTAGTACTGGTGCAGCCGCTCAGCCACGGCCGAACGGTTGGTCTCAGCCGTGCGCCAGCGAGGGCCGGTGGCCGTGTCCAACTGCGCCGCGGCGGCGAGCACACCCGCCCCAGCGTCATCGTCGCGCCCGCCCTGGAGCCAGCCAACCGCGCTGTGCAGGTTCGTCGCTGCCTCAAGGCGCCTGCGCAGCTCGTCACCGTCGGCCGCCGCGGCTCCAAGACCTGCCAGCCGTTCGAAGCGTTCGCGCTCATCGTCGGTGGCTCGCTCAAGGACCGTGTCGAAGATGCGCTGGATCTGCAGTGAGATCGCGCTCTCGCCGCCCTTGCGCCAGTTGGCGACGGCACGCACGGAGACACCGAGCTGCTCGGCGAACTCCTCGTTGGTGAGCCGCAGAGCTGCGCGTAGCGCCTCTGCCTCTCGCGGGCTCCACTCGACGACGCTCGTCATAGGCGATCGCGTCCTTCCCCGAAGACCAGCCAGCGGACTGCACTGTGAGTGCACAACCGGTTCATGGTGAGAAACGCCTGGTCACGGCTGACTAGAGGCATGTCAAGCACCCGCCGAATCGGCGCCACCTACGAGCTTCTCGAGTCGCTCGACGCGGCTCGACAGGCTCGCGAGGTCACGGCGAAGTTTGTCGACATCATCGCCGCTCCCCTGGCTCGCCGGGAGCGCGTTGACGTACGTGCCACGGCCGGCGCTCGACACGAGGACGCCTTCACGCTGCAGCTCGCGGATGGCGTTGTGGACCGTGACCTCGGCGACACCGTACGTCTCCCGAAGCTCACGGAGCGGAGGCAGCTTCGCGCCGACCTCGTATTCGCCGTCCCGCACTCGCTGCCGGATGTCCTCGGCGACCTGCTCCTGGAGCGGGGTCGCGTTGTCTCTGCTGATCATGCGTCCAAGGTACCGACAAATGCCCTGGTGTGCGTGGAGGCATTGACATCCCATATTGCCCTAGTGCACCCTAGTGCACATCGGGGTAATGATGTTCGCCCTACGGAAGGCATCAACCGATGATCACCGCACCTACGCACGACGATCTCGCGGAGATCGAGACCGAGTGGCCTCTGATCGCCGCTGAGATCGCCCTCGTCGAGGCCGAGAGCCGCCTCGCCAACTTTCCCGATGACGTGCTCGCTGAGCGCGCCCACCGACGAGCCGTACGCGCCCTCCTGGCGCTGATCGCTCAGCAGACCTCAACCACGGCCGGGCATCAGCCCGAGGCCGCCTGACTCGGAAGGAAATTCGATGGTTACCGCACCTCTGTTCATCATCTTCGCGATGGTCCTGTTCTGCATGGTCAAGTGGGGCGGAACGCACCCCGGCGTGCTCGCCATGGGCGCGCTGTTCGGTCTCTCGCTCGCCTCGACCACCTTCGGGGCCCCGATCCTCGACGGGATGGAGACCGCGATGACGTCGGCCCTCTCGGCCGTCTCCAACATCGCCGGAGGTGCCCGATGAGCGCCATCAAGTCCCACGTGATGACGTGGGCAGCCAACCTCCTGGAATGCCTGCCCAACGTCGAGCTCCACGGCTTCGACATCGAAGCCGACTACGTCCCCGCCCTCAACGCGAAGACGAAGAAGCTGCAGATGGTTCCGGCCGTCACGCTCTCCGTCCGCCCGGCCGGCTACGACGCCGCGAAGGTCCTTGCTGAGTCGCTCTCGCTGCACGAGTCCGACCCGTCGGTCAAGGAGGACGGCCTCGGCCTGTTCGCGTGGCACACCTGGCAGGGCTGGGTGCCGGAGGCTTCGACCGAGGTCGCCGTGCGCGTCGAGATCACCACCACCGAGCGCCTCTGGCTCGCCGAGGAGGTGGCCTGAGATGACGCGCCATACGACGGCCGAGATCGCCGACCTGCTGCGCAGTTGGGCATCGGGCATGTACACCTACGAGGCCGCGGCTGAGCTGCTGATCCGCTTCAATCATGGCCGGCTCCTGGCTGGCCCGTGGGTCGAGTGGGACGACGGCTGTCGCCGCTACTGGTTCAACACCGACCTCGTGCGGCACAGCGCGTACCTCTCCAGCGGCGAGTGTCGGGTGCTGATGATCGCCGCCGCGATCTCCTCGGACACTTCGACGGTCTCGCTCAGCGATGCCGTGCCCGGCCTGGACCGGGACGCACTGGCCCTGGTGCTGGCTGCGATCGCGTACGCAGGAGGTTCCCACGATCACTCCGAGTGGACCTTCGACGACGACGGCAAGCCTCTCGGTCACCAGCGGCTCTCGTCGCTGTTTCCGTGGCCGGAGGTGGCGGCATGACTACCGCGACCGGATTCGTACGGATCGTTCGGCTCAACCGGCCGACCCGGCGCCGGATTCACATCAACGGCTACGAGGGCGCCGACGGCATCCAGACGCTCTGCCGGGTCTTCATGCCCTGGTCGGCTGGCCTGGTCACCACGTTCGACGTGGTCGAGCGGCTGAACCAGCGTCATGTTCCGGCCTGTCCCCGCTGCCTGCGCGCTCTCAAGAACCGCACTCCTCACACCACCACGAAAGGAACGAAGTAGTCATGGCTTACAAGAAGCTCAACACCAAGGGATTCAACAAGGCCGTCGCCCGCAAGGAGGCCGACATCTTGGCCGATCTCACTCGCAAGGGCGGCCGCGGCGACCTGACCAAGCAGGTCAAGTCCGAACTCAAGAAGGCCAAGCCCGCCCTGATGAAGAAGCACACCCAGAAGGTCACCAAGGCCTCGCACCAGAACACCTCCGCGGCCCCGACCGAGTACAAGGGCGCGGCGCGCCGGGTGAAGAAGAACCACTGGTCCTGGTGACCGGGCGGTTCGAGGGAAGGAATCTGAGATGAGCAAGCCCTCGCGCGGCAAGGCCACTCCCACCAAGCGGCGACGTCCGCCGTCGATCAACGACCTCAACAAGATCGTGGCGACCAACCAGGCCCTGACCGACGGGGACGAGGTCGTCCAGATCTTGACCGAACAGGGGATCGATGCGAAGGACCCGACCGTTCGCAAGCGTCTGCGCACGGCGCAGCGAAACATCCGCCGACTCAACAAGCGACTCAAGAAGGGCTGGCTCTGACATGACTACCGACCAGCACGGGCCGTCCGAGGTATACGACCTTGAGGCCGTACGCCGCGCTCGGGAAGCCGCCACGGAGGTTCCTGAGGACCCCGAGCACGCGACCGACACGGACGACGTCGACCAGGACGCTCCGATGACCGTCGACGGCCAGGTGCTGGCCGTGGTCGACGAGCGCCCGAAGTCGGCGCAGCGTGCAGCTGCGCCGCGGCGCGAGATCCTGCCCGGCTGGGCGAAGGATCGCGAGTCGGCCAAGGCCGCAGCGAAGTGGGCCGTCGACTACTACGGCCACGCGACGACCTACCACGGCGTCCGACTCCCCACCTACTACGCCAAGCTGGCCGGCCGCGCCCCGCTCGGCCTCGGCCGGGTGATTGCGGCGACGTACGGCTGGATCTTCGACACCTCCGACCGAGAGACCCGCGCGCAGGTCTTCGGCACTGTCAACGACGCCAGCGCCTACCTGCGACTGCGGCAGGACCGCCGCACGCAGGTCCGCGCCCGCCTGTTCCTCACGCTCCTGGTGCTCCTGGTTCTGGCCGGCCTCAGCGCGTACGTCGTCTATGGCGTCGACTCGCTGATGGTCCAGCTCGGCCTAGGCCTGACCGCACTCGCCGGCCTCGGCCTGCTCGGCCGGAACCCGGACAAGCCGATCACCGGCCGTGCCGTGGACGCGAGCAAGGAGCCGCGGCTGACCTCCGAGCTGATCGTCAACGCGCTCGGTTCGCTCGGGCTCGCACGGCTGAATCAGGCGATCAGCAAGGACGGGTCGAAGGCGATCGCGTTCGTCTCGCCGATCATGCGTGACGGCGCCGGATTCCGCGCCGAGATCGATCTCCCTGCCGGTGTCACCGCGACCGAGGTCATCGAGCAGCGCGAACGCCTCGCCTCCGGCCTGCGCCGCGGGCTGGGCAAGGTCTGGCCCGAGACCGACCCTGAGGTCCACTCCGGCCGCCTGGTCCTTTACGTGGCCGACAAGTCGCTGGCGCAGTCCAAGCCCGCGCCGTGGCCGCTGGCCAAGACCGGCAAGGCGAACGTGTTCGAGCCGGTCCCGATCGGCGTCGACCAACGCGGCCGCCCCGTCACCCTCACCCTGATGTTCGCCTCCGGCCTGATCGGTGCGATCCCTCGGATGGGCAAGACCTTCACACTGCGCCTGCTCACCCTCGCGGCCGCCCTGGACCCGCGCGTCGAGCTGCACGTCTACAACCTCAAGGGCGGGTCCGACTTCATCCCGCTCGAGCCGGTCGCTCACGCGATCCGGTCGGGGGATGACCCCGAGGACGTCGAATACCTCGTACGCGACCTGCGCGCCGCTCAGATCGAGATGCGTCGCCGCTACAAGCTCCTCAAGACCCTCCCCCGCGAGGTCTGCCCGGAGTCGAAGGTGACCGACGCGCTCGCCTCGGACAAGCGCTACGGACTGCACCCTCTGCTCTACGTCTTCGACGAGTGCCAGTTCATGTTCGAGCACGACATCTACGGTGCCGAGATCATCGAGCTCGTCACCGACCTGGTCAAGCGCGGCCCGGCCGTCGGCCTGATGGTGTGGGTCGCCACCCAGCGCCCCGACGCCAAGTCGATCCCCACCGGTGTCTCCGCCAACGCCGTCCTCCGGATCTGCCTCAAGGTCACCGGGCAGATGGAGAACGACATGGTCCTGGGCACCTCGATGTACAAGGCTGGCATCCGCGCCACCCGGTTCGGGCGCAAGGACCTCGGCATCGCCTACCTCGTCGGCGAGGGTGACGACCCGGTTATCGTCCGTTCCTCGTTCGTCGACGCACCTGCAGCCGAGGCGATCGCCGCTCGCGCCCGAGCCGCGCGTCTCGCGGGCGGCTGGCTGTCGGGGATGGCGGCCGGCGAGGAACTGCCCGACGACGACACCGGCTCGATCCTCGACCACCTTCTCGCGGTCTGGCCCGAGCACGACCCCGAGTGGTCCAACGGCAAGGTCTGGTGCGACGAGCTCGCCCAGCGTCTGGCCACCTCGCAGCCGTCGCTCTACGAGGGCTGGACCGGCGAGCAGGTGACCGCAGCAGTCAAGCCGCACGGCCTGCGCACCGTTCAGGTCAAGAAGATGATCGACGGCGGTCAGGTCAACAAGCGCGGCCTGTCCCGGCGCGACCTCACTGACACCCTCGGACACACCGAGATCGGGGGCCCGGATGAGCCCTGAACCGGTCCGATATGGCCCGGATCGGTAGCCGTAGCACCTGCTACCCGTAGCGGCCCTGCTACTACCGAAACTGCTACCTGACCTGCGACGTAGCGGAGTAGACCTCCGTTTCGCATGCCCGTTCGAACACTGGATCCGGGCCGATCCGACCCCTCTCGCACTCGCTACCGCTACCCGCTCTCTACGTAGCGGAGAAACCCTCCGAAACCGCCTCGCTGGCCCAAGTCCCTACCTCACCCATGCCTGAAACAGGAGCAACCACCGTCATGAACGCGCACACCACCTACACCGAGGACCGTCCCCACGGTCACGCACCCTCCACACCAACCACGACTGCCCGACCGACCGGCCGCCCCTCGGGCCTTGCCGTCGTCGGGTACGGCATGACTGCCGTTGGTTTCCTCCAGGTTGCTGTCACGATCGCACCCCAGATCGCCGCCTTGATCCCCGCCGCGGGCGTGGCTGCACCCGCTATTGGGGTCGCCGTCGCCCTCGCCGCCGATGTCGTGTGGGCCGCCCTGGGCCACACCACGATCAACGCCTACAAGACCGGTCAGCGAGCCGCCGCGTACGGCTTCGGTACCGCCACTGCGCTTGCTGTGGCCGCCTCGACGGTCCTACTCGCTGCAATCGGCCACATGGGCCCGTGGTCCGCCATCCCGGCGCTCGCCGCGCTCCTGCTAGTCGCCGACGCGATCCGCGACCAGGTCACCGTCTCCCCCGAGACCGCGGACATCATCCGGACACGCTCAGCGCAGATCCGCGACCAGCGAGCTCTCGCCGAGATCGAGGCCCGCCACGAAGCCCACATGGAGACCATCACCGGCTACGGCGAAGCCGCCCGCCTGGCCGCGCGTACGCATGCCCTGGCCGAGATCAAGGTGACCGTCGAGCGCGCCGAGAACCGCGCAGCAAAGCGGCTCACCACCTCGGCTGAGAAGCATTCCGCCGGGGCCGAGACCTACCGCGAGCTCATCGCCGGCCAGGTCGCTGTCACCCCTGACACGGCCCCTGACATCGAGGCTGACACGACCCCTGACAACCGGCCCAACCATGACCCCTGGGCGATCGCCTCACGAACCGCTGATGTCACCCTCGATGTCAGTGCGGCACCGACCCTGACTGTCATCCCTGACACGCTCGACGAGAGCCACGAGCAGGACGAGAGCACTGGCCTGTGTGCTGTCTGCTGCGAGCCGCTGAGAACCGAGGACGGCGACCAAGTCCACGACGCCTGCGCCGCCACCAAGCTGCGCGCACACGGGCTCTCCGTGCCCGAGGTCGCCCGCCTGCTCGACGTCTCCGACCGGACCGTTTATCGCTGGACCAACGCAGCGGCGACCGAGCTTGCCGGAGGTGCCCGATGACCACCGACATCCATTGGCGCTCCTACGCGCTCTGCGCCCAGACCGACCCCGAAGTCTTCTTCCCCGAGCCCGGCGGCAGTCCCGACCTTGCCAAGCGCATCTGCGCCGTCTGCCCCGTCCAGGCCGCCTGCCACGAGGACGCCCTCGCCTGGGGCGACGTGATGGGCGTGTGGGGCGGCCACACCGAAGCAGACCGCCGACGCATCAAACGCGCCCGCGGACCCATCTGCCGCAGCTGCGGTGGCTCGTTCACCCGGTCGGGGAACAACGCCGTCTACTGCAGCGACATCTGCCGCCAGGCAGGCCACCGCCAGACGAAAGCCGCCTACGACGCTCGACGAGGGGGCCGGGCCGCATGAGCGCACCGCGCACCTCGAACTGCAGACCAAGTGCACGCCAACTGCACACCCGGTTCATGGTCCGACGCCACGATCCGCGGCTGACTGGAGTCATGCGAAACGTCCGTCCGAAGGGAGCCCGAGCTCATGTCTGATCTGCTCACTGCCGCCCTCGATTACGCCGCCCGTGGCTGGCACGTCTTCCCGCTCCATCCCGACAGCAAGCGCCCAGCTCGACCGTCCCATCGCGCTGCCGACTGCGCCTCGGGCGGGTTCGGAGGTCAGGGCGGAACCGACCCGCACTGCCGCGATGGCCACGCCGGCTGGGAGCAGCGCGCAACGATCGACTCCGATCGGATCCGCCGCGCATGGATGCGCACGCCTTACGGCATCGGGATCGCCACCGGTCCGTCCGGCCTGGTCGTCGTCGACCTCGATGTCCACAAGGCCGGCAGTGAGATCCCCGAGCCCTGGAACCGGTTCGGGATCGCCAACGGCGGCGAGGTGCTCGACCACCTCGCCGGAGCCAACGGCGGCACCGTCACGCCGACGTTCGCCGTACGCACGACGTCGGGCGGCCACCACCTCTACTACCGGGCTCCTGAAGGCGTCCGGTACGGCAACACCGCGGGAAGCATCGGCTGGCTCATCGACACCCGTGCCTATGGCGGCTATGTGGTCGCTGCGGGCACGCAGATCAACCACCAGCCGTACGAGGTCATCGACGACCGGGCGCCGGCTGCACTCCCGATGTTCCTGGTCGATCTCCTCGGCCGCGACCGCCGACCATCGTCGACCACCGCCGTCGGCCTCGCCAGGTCGATGCGCACTGGTACTGCCGGATCCGGCGAGCCCGTGCAGAGCACCAACGCGTACGTCGAGGCCGTGCTCAAGAAGGAGTTCGCGACTCTCCATGCCGCACCCGAAGGCGGACGCAACCTCGCCCTGTGGTGCTGCGCTGCGGCCATCGGGAAGCTCGTCGTCCGCGGGCTGATGACTGAGCACGACGCGATGGACCGGCTCCTCGAGGCCGCATCCGGGCACATCACCGCCGACGCCTACTCCAGCTACCAGGCGGAAGCCACCATCCGCTCCGGCTTCCACCGCGCGGCCAGCCGAACGAGGAGCGTTGCATGACGACCGACCCAGCAACCGAGGCCGACGAGGAGCACCACCGCGGCCGCATCTGGCGCCTGTCCGACGATGGCCGGCGACGCCTCAAGCTCGGCCTCAACCCCGAGACGATCCGCGTGCTCACCCGAGCGCTGGACCAGGGCATCCTCGACGACACCTACGTCCACGACGGTACGCCGGTCGTCCTGGAGCGGATCTCCGGCACGATCCTCGTCGCAGCCGGCGACGAGGATGCCCCGATCCCGGTCCGCCCGTTTGAGCTGCGCCCCGCGCGCCTGGCCGGCCTGATCGCCGAGCAGGTCGACGCCTACCGCGTACGCAAGATCAAGGACCGCGAGGAGACGTACGAGGAGGAAGTCATGCCCTCCAAGTCTGTCCTCGAGGCCGTGCTCGCGCGGAAGGACTGGCCCGGTCTCGCACCACTGCACAAGGTCATCTCCACGCCAGTTCTGCGGCCCGACGGCACCCTGTTGCAGACCCCGGGCTACGACGCCGCCACGGGCTACTACCTCGCCGGACGGATCGAGTACGGCGAGATCCCCGAGGAGCCCACCGCGGCCGAGGTCGCCGAAGCTCGCGAGTTCATGCTCAAGCGCTTCCTGCGTGACTTTCCCTGGGTCAGCCTGGCCGACCGGGCGAACTACCTCGCCCTGCTCGCGACGCCGATCCTGCGGCCGATGACCCGCGCGCTCTCACCGTTCGGGGTCGTCGACGCGACCATGCCGGGGTCCGGCAAGACCATCCTCACCTCCTGCGTCGGCCTGATGGTGGGTCAACGAGTGCTCAACTGGACCGACTCCGAAGAAGAGCTGCGCAAGTCGATCACCACCGTGCTCGGTGACCCGGGCGGGGTCGTCGTCTGGGACAACCTCGTCGAGGGCACCGTCATCGACTCCGCCGTCCTCGCGCGCCTGGTGACCGAACACATGTGGGCCGACCGCCGGCTCGGCACCAACTCCGCCTTCTCCGCCGAGAACGACCGGCTCTGGCTCGCCACCGGCAACAACCTCCGCACCGGCGGCGACATGGCCTCGCGCTCAGTCTGGGTGCGTCTCGACCCCGACTGCCCCCACCCCGAGGAGCGCACCGGGTTCTCCATCCCCAACCTCGACACCTGGATCCTCGACCCCGCCAACCAGGCGGTCGTCCTGCGGCATCTGCTCATCCTGATCCTCGACTGGACCCGCGCCGGAGCTCCACGTGCCTACGACGTCCCCGCGATGCGGCAGTTCACCACCTGGGCGCAGACCCTCGGCGGATTCCTCCGCCACCACGAGGTCACCGGCTTCCTCGACAACCTCAACGACGCCCGCGAGCTCGACGACGACCACGCCGAATGGCGCGCCTTCCTCCTTCAGTGGAACCGCGTGTACGGCGACCGGCACGTCGGCGGGGCTGAACTGCGAAGAAGCGCTGAACCAGAGCCGGGTATGCCCGATCGCTGGGACGGCACGTTCCCGACCACCAACAGCGGGAAGTCGCTCTCGGTCAAGAGCCTCGGCCGGCGCCTCACCGGACAGGCCGGCCGATGGCGCGGCGACATCGTCCTCCGCTGCGAGATCGACCCCGTCACCAACTGCAAGGCGTACTGGATCGAGCGTGCACCCAAGCCCGAGGGATCGCCTCGCCTCGCCGCGACTTCGGAAACAAACCCGGAAACCCGGAAACCCGACGAAGTGCCGCTTGACCTGGGACTTCTGTCACCGGGTTTCGAGAACGGGAGAACGTCGTGAAACCCGGAAACCCGGAGATCACCGGGTTCACCGGGTATTGCTCTCCGCTCGGCCGCCACAAACCCGGAGCCTCTCGCCCCAGGTCAGAGCACGATTCACCGGGTTTCCGGCTTACCGGGTTCCCTCACGCCCTCCGCCTACACACCACTGGTCCAGCCGATCCGCATCACCACCATTAAGGAGCACCAAGCACATGTCTCGGCACCGCTCTCAGAGCACCGCAGCGCACCTGACGGTGCGCGACTTCTGCAACGAGCTCGGGATCACTCGAGCGACCTTCTACAACTGGCGCGCGAAGGGCGTCGGCCCCCGCTGCATCAAGCTCCCCGGCGGCGAGATCCGCGTTCGCCGCGTCGAGCTCGACAACTGGTTGGCCAAGCTCGAGGACGAAGCATCATGAGCACGAGCTACGACGTACGGATCTGGAACATCGAGACCCTCACCGGCAAGCGGGGCACGACCTACCGCGTCCGCTGGGTTGTCGGGAGGAACACGCCATTCCCTCGGACCTTCACCACCAAGCGGCTCGCGGAGTCGTTCCGGTCCGACCTGATCTCGGCCGCCCGGAAGGGCGAGGCGTTCGACATCGCGTCTGGGCTGCCCCAGTCGATGATGCCGCGAGCAGCGAGCCCAGACTGGCTGACCTTCGCGATGGGCTACATCGACATCAAGTGGCCGGACTTCTCGCCGAACCACCGCAAGAGCACGGCTGATGGCCTGGTCACCATCACTTTGGCGATGGTGAAGGACGACGAAACACCACCGAACGAGGCCGTCCTACGGAAGGCGCTGAGGACGTGGGCGTTCAACACGCGAGCCCGCGCCACGAACCCCGAGCCGCCCGAGGAGTTTCAGGACGCGATCGCCTGGATCTCCAAGCGTGTCCGGCTCGTCGAGGACCTCGCCGACACAGCGACGACTCGCCAAGTGCTGCTGGCGATCTCGCTCAAGCTCGACGGTCGACCGGCGGCCGCCAAGACCACCAACCGCAAGCGCGCCGCGCTGTCCAGTGCCATCGGATACGCGGTGGAGCTCGGACATCTCGACTCCAACCCGCTCCAGCGAGTCAAGGTCAAGCGCGCCCGCGACGTCGAGGAGCTCGACACGCGTGTGGTCGTCAACCACCGCCAGGCGAAGCGGCTCCTCGCGGCAGTCCGAGCGTCCGAGCCCGAGCTCGAGGCGTTCATCGCATGCATCTACTACGGCGCGATGCGACCGGCTGAGGTGCGCGACCTACGTCGCCAAGACCTCACGCTCCCGGAGACCGGCTGGGGCGAAGCACTGCTCGCGGGCTCGTACCAAGACCCCGGGAAGGATTGGACCGACGACGGCGAGCTCGGCGAGGAGCGCGGCCTGAAGCACCGCGCCCGCAAATCCACCCGGCCGGTTCCGCTTCCTCCTCCGCTGGTGGAGCTGCTGCGCCGGCATTTGGATACCTACGAGACCGGCCCGGACGGCCGACTGTTCGTTACGCGTGTGGGCAAGTGGGGTCACACACTTCCCAAGTCGCTCTCGCGACCCGTCCCGCTCTCTGCTGTCGGCCGCGTGATGAAGAACGCACGCGTGGAAGCGTTCACCGAGGACGAGCAGCAGTCCCCGCTGGCTCGCCGGGCGTATGACCTCCGGCACGCAGCTGTGTCGACCTGGCTCGCGGCGGGCACCCCACCGCCACTCGTGGCCAAGTGGGCGGGCCACAGTGTGTCGGTTCTCCTAACGGTCTATGCCCACGCCGTCGACGGTCAGGAGGAGGCCGCGCGCAAGCGGATCGAGCAGGCCTTGGCCGATGACGACGAGGCCGCGTAGCGCCCGCTAGGATCTGCCCGGGCCGTTAGCTCAGTTGGTTAGAGCAGGGAACTCATAATTCTCCAGTCGCGGGTTCAAGTCCCGCACGGCCTACCGCGCCGAGCGAGCGCGGTTCCCGCACTGTTAGTCGGGCACCGCGCTCGGCGCTACGGCGCTTGGGTGATCCGGACGACGGCCCAGGCCACGGCCACCGACAGGACAACGCCGAGCAGTACGCCCAGTAAGAAGAGGTGCATCCTGTCGATACGCGGCTTCGTGGTGCTCGCCACGGCGTACTGCCAGCGGTCGCTGTATGGATGGGGAGTAGCTTGAACCTGCGGTGCGTTCACGTGCGACATAGAGCTGGCGTTGCCACTACCTGCCTCGATCGCGCGAGCAGCGGAGCCCGCCCGATCTACGGCGGTCGCGAAGTCGTCGAGTCTGAACCGTTCGAGCCCACTGACTGCGACATCGAAGACCGTGACGTGATCTTCTAGATTCGCTAGGCGATACGAGGCCTGGTCGAGGACCTCCACGGTGTCAGCGAAACCTCCCGAGGCGAGCCGCTCGCTGGCAACGTTCAGCATCGCGGCGACCTCGTAATCACGGCGCTTGTCGGTGAACTGCGCGTACAGCACCGTCAGGACCTCCGCTGTCGCCGAATCGACCTTGGATCCCAACTCGCCAATACCCGACATGATCGCTTCCGTGCCCTCGGCAGTGGCCAGGGCGATCATTCCCTGAACGTCCTCGTAGGTGTAGCGGTCGATCCCGTCGAACTTTTCCCGCAGCTCGTGCTCGGCCTCCTTCTTCCAGGCCAGCAGCATGGCTTCAGTGAACTCGCGAGCGCGGGGGCCCTTGTCCACCATCTGATGGTGCGCCGTACACAGCAGGACAAGATTCGGGTAGTTGTCGCGAGCTGCTGCGTCCATTTCTCGCCATCGTGGCATCGACGGGGACACAGGCACGATGTGCGCAGCCTGTACGTTCTTGTTCGCCTTTTTATCGACGGTCAAACTGACCGTGGGAACCCGGCAGCTCGGGTACGCGCATCGCGTGGACACCGCGAACAGAAACGCCTCGGCCGTAGCATTCGGACGACGCTCACCCATTGCAGGGACACCCACCCTCATCAGCCCAACTCGGTGTGCTCACAACGGCGAACTTAGCGGGCCCCACCGACACTGGAGACGAAATCAGTCCCCGCATCGGAGGTCCAGCACGCACGGACCGGGGCTGTCGAAAGCTTCACGGCAGCACCGTCACGTACGAATTGCGTTTGGCTTCGCAGGCGGAGCGCCATACCCGCAGGTCAGGGCGATGCAACCGGAGGACTCATAATCCTTGGGTCGCGGGTTCGAGCCCCGCACGGCCTACGAGAACGGCCCGGCGTCATCCGATAGTGAAGGTGGTGCCGGGGTCGGCGTGGGCGATGGGGCCGTCGAACCTGGTCGCAGCGCGGGTCACCGCCTCCGGCGGAGTCAGGGATCGGCCGACGTGGGTGAGGATCAGGCGGCCGGCCCGGGCCGCGGTTGCCGTGTCGCCTGCGTCTTCGGGGGTGTGGTGCACCTGGTCGCCTTGGTCAGACACCTGCGTGCTCTCGGCCTCGCAGAGCAGTACGTCGCAGCCCTCGGCCAGCTCGGTGAGGGTCGGGCAGGGCGCCGTGTCGCCTGAGTAGACCAACGAGCGGCCGGTTGCCTCGATGCGTACGGCGAAGGCCGGGATGTCGTGGACCACTGCCCTGGTGGTCAGACGGAGGGAGCCGACGTCGACCTGGTGCCCGTCACTCAGCTCGGTCACCGCGAAGGCGGACTCGATCGGGCTTCGGGCCGATGAGTTGGTGAGGAACGCGGCCAAGCGGTCGGCGATCCCGGGTGGCCCGAAGAGAGGGATGGGAGCGGCCAGGCTGATGTCTGCGTACAGGGCGCCGTAGTAGGCGGTGAGCAGGTCGGCGCTGTGGTCGGCGTGCAGGTGGGAGATCCAGATCGCGTCGAGCGTGTCGAGTCTGGTGTGCTGCTGGAGCGGGCCGAGCGTACCGCTGCCGGCATCCATCCAGATCCGCGAGCTTCCGCTCGAGACCAGATAGCCCGAGCACGGGTTGTCCACGCTCGGGTAGGGCGTCGCGGATCCGAGGACCGTCAGGCGAAGCTGCTCGTCACGCACGGCGCGAGGCTACTACCAGCGATCGGTGCGCTGGACCTCGTGCATGAGCTCGATCTTGCGGAACCCGAACTGCTTGTTGATGCGCTGCATCACGTCGTTGGACGGGTCGGTCCAGGTGTGGATGCTGGTGCGCTCGGGGTGGTCGCGCTGGACGGCGGCGAGAGTGGCGACCTTGAGGGCCAGGCCCAGCTTGTGGCCGCGGTGGGCGGTCTTGACGAAGGTGTCGTCCTGGATGGCCTCGACGCTGCCGTGGGCCAGGAAGATGACCGAGTAGCCGACCAGCTCGCCGGTGAGGATCTCGCGGGCGGCGGCGGTGATGCGGTCGTAGGAGCGGGCGGTGCTCTTCTCCGCCGAGCGGATGCGGTCGGCGGTGTGGGCGACCACGTCGTCCTCCGACTTGCCGGGCATCTCCTTGCCCATCTGGTTGCGCAGGCCGACGAACTGGGCGAGCAGGTCCTCGGGGGTGCGGTCCTCCCACATCAGGATCTCGTAGCCGAGCACGTTGAAGGGCTTGTGGGGCAGCGGGAGATCGGCGGCTAGGTGATCCTCGCGGCGTACGGACTTGAAGCCCAGCGCTCGGGCGAAGGCCAGGGACGACTTCGGGGGGATGGTGACCTCGGCGGTCGTCAGGGTGCGGCCGCTGGTGCGGCGTACGTCGTCGGCGGCTCGCCACAGCTCGGTGCCGACCCCGCGCCATCGATGCACGGGGAGGACGTGGATGCCCAGCTCGACGACGTGGCTGCGCTCCTCCTCGGGGAGATCGAGCTCGGCGATGCCGATCGTCTCGCCCTGCTCCTTCGCAGCGAGGAGTACGCGGCGGCCGTGGTCGTGCGGCACGCGCACCGAATTGGCCAGCGCCTCGAAGGTGCGGTGCGACGCGTAGGGTCGATCGAAGGCCATCGATGCCGCCTCCACGGCGTACCAAGCCTTCAGAGCGGTGTCATCGTGGACGTCAACGGGGGCGATCACAGACACGGCACTATCTAACCGTGTCGGGCAACACGGCGGGAAATGAGGTCCCCTACCGTCAGCCGTTCCCGCGCGGACCTGGCGGGTTCGGAGGCCCGTCGTCGGTCTCCTCCGGCTCGGACGGACCGGTCGTCGGCAGGTCCGGGTCGGGCGGATCGGGCTGCGTCGGAGTCGGGGTCGGGGTGGGCGTGGGCGTCGGCGTCGGAGTCGGCACCGGCTCCCGGGACGGGGACGGCTTCTTCGTCGGCTTGGGCTCCTCGACCGGGTCCGGCTCGGCCGGGGGTACGTAGGGCGCATGGCCCGACTCAGGCGCATCGCCGTCCATCCAGGCCGGCTGCGGGAACTCCTCGAGGTCGAGCTCGTCGGTCAGCGGGCCCATGATCGCCACCCAGGTGTCGGCCGGGTAGTCGGCGCCGAAGAACGTGTCGAGCCAGCCGTCGAGGGCGTCGTCGCCGTCGCCTCGGGTGTAGGCGACCGCGGTCGCCAGCTGGGGCGTGTAGCCGACGAACCAGGCCGAGGAGACCTTGTCCTTGTCGTTGGTCGCGGTGCCGGTCTTGCCGGCGGCCGGCTGGACTACGGAGCTGGCGGCCTGGCCGGTGCCGCTGGAGACGACCTGCTGCAGAGAGTAGGACGTGTCGGCGGCGACGTCCTCGTCCATCGCGCGGCGGCCGCTGCCCTTGTCGTCCCGCTCGTAGACGACAGTGCCGTCGGCGTCGACCACCTTAGAGACGACGTGGACGTCGTTGTGCATACCGCCGTTGGCGATGGTGGCATAGGCGTTGGCCATGTTGATCGGACTGGTCCGGTTCCTGCCGAGAGTCAGCAGGAAATCGTCGGAATCGAAGTCGCGGGTCGTCATCCCGATCCCGGGGTGCTTCGCGTCGGCTTCCTTCGGCGGGAGGCCCGCGGCGAGCGCCATGTCGTAGACGTCCTTGCTCCCGTTCGGCAGCGAGTCGGACATGTCGACGAAGGCGGTGTTGATCGAGTCCTCCATCGCCTGGAGGCCGCTGACGCTGGAGCCGTAGCTGTGGCCGTAGGGGTCGGCGGCGCTCTGGCCGGAGTTGCGCACGCTCACGCCCGGAAACTCCATCGGCGAGTTGCCGTTCCAGGAGTCCTTGAGCGCGTAGCCCGACTTCAGCGCCGCGGCCATCGTGAAGGCCTTCATCGTCGAGCCGGCCATCGCACCGGTCGAGGCCCAGTTGATCTGCGAGTCGAGGTAGTCCTGGCCGCCGTAGAAGCCACGCAGCGCGCCGGTCTTCACATCGACCGTGGCCGCGCCGACGTGGAGCTCGTCCTTCTCGTTGCCGGGGTCGTAGGCCTTCTTGTCCTCGGGGCGTACGTCCTCGACCGCCTCCTGGGCGGTCTTCATCGTCTTCTTGGTCAGCGTGGTGGTGATCCGCAGCCCGCCGCCGTTGATCTCGTCCTCGGTCACCAGCGGGTTGCCTTGCTCGTCCTTGAGCCGGAGGAGCTCGTCGCGGACCATCTTGAGGGCGTGGCCCTTCTGGCCGCCGTAGCGGCTGTCGGAGCGCGGCTTCTTGAACTTCGGCAGCGACTCCTTGGCCTTCTCGCCCTCAGCGGGGTCGATCATGTCCATCTTGACCATCGAGTTGATCACGTAGCGGTAGCGGCCCTCCAGCTCCTCGACCGCCTCCTCGCCGTTGGTCGGGTCCAGGTCGTTGGGGTCGTTGAGGATCGCGGCCAGCGCGGCGGCCTCGCGGAGGTCGATCTCCGCGGCCGGCTTGCCGAAGTAGGCGTTCGAGGCGGCCTCGACGCCGTAGGCGCCGCGGCCGAAGTAGATGGTGTTGAGATAGCCGGCGAGGATGTCCTCCTTGGACCTCTGCCGGTTGATCTTCAACGAGATGATCGCCTCCTTCACCTTGCGGGTGTAGGTGCGCTCCTGGGTGAGGTAGAGGTTCTTGACGTACTGCTGGGTGATCGTCGAGGCGCCCGACTGGGCACCGCCGGTGTTGTTGTTGACCACCGCGCGCATGATGCCCTTGACGTCGATGCCGCTGTTCTCCCAGAACGTGCGGTCCTCGGCGGCGACGGCGGCGTCCCGCATCAGCTGCGGGATCTCCTCATAGGGCAGCGAGTCGCGATCCTGCGAGTCGGCGACGTAGCGGCCGAGCTCGTCCTTGCCGCCGCGGTAGTAGACGAAGGAGGTCTCCTTCTCGTAGGCCGCGTTGGCGTCGGGGATCTGGATGGCGTTGTAGGCCACGATCACACCCAGGGTGCCGATCAACGCACCGACCAGGATCACGACGAAGAAGGTCTTCAAGACCTTCCGCCCCCGCTTCTTCTTCGGCGTCGGACTGGGTGTATAAGGCGGATTGCTCTGCCAGCTCAAGATGTTCCCTCCCCGCGGTCACAAACGTCCCTAGAGTACGGCGGGCACCCAGGCTCTTCGCGATCCTCGGACCCGTGTTGGTGACGTCTCAGCGGGGTCTCAGCGGAGTCGCAGGCGACAGCAAGCATACGAACGGGCCTCTGACCTGGGTCGGCGATTCCGCGTCATCCCAGGTCAGAGGCCCGTTTGCCGGCGCGCTCAGACCAGGGCGTAGAAGGTGCTGTAGTGGTCGGGCGTGAAGTAGACATCACCCGTTGTGGTGTCTACCACGAGCCGGTAGGACTGGCGCTGCGCGCCGCATTCACGCGGGGTCACGTCGAACTCGAGGTAGGAGTGGCCCGAGGGCAGCTCGCCCTCGTAGTTGTTGTAGGTGCCGCCGGAGAAGTTGCACGTCCCGGTCGGCGCCCAGTCGTGCCAGCCGCGGTTGGACGGGTAGCCCATCGAGGCCCAGACCTCGTTGGACTCGAGGGCCTCGGCGCAGCCCTTGTGGGTGCAGCTCTCGATCCAGTCGGCCTGGGCGGCGGGGGCGAGCGCGACGCTTCCCCCGAGCAGGCTGGTGGTGGCGACGAGACCTGCGAGGAGCAGCTTGATCATCGTGAGCACGGAGCGGTTCTTCCCGGACATGAATCCTCCTGAGTGTGCGTTACGGACGGCCGTAATTCTGCTACCTAGGCCGGCCGGATGGGGGCTCCGGAGGTCACGAACCGGTGAACTCTTGACTCACCCCCAGCCGCAGTGGCGGGGCAGGAAGTCGTAGAGGGCGGCCTTCTGCGCCTTGCTGAGGGGCAGGAAGTACGCGGCATCGTCGGGCAGACCGGGACCACCGACATGGACCCGGAAGAGGCTGCCGACCTTGTCGTCGGCCAGGGCGTGCGGGTCGCACCGGGCGGGCAGGACCCGCAGCTCCAGCGTGGTCGGCTCGCCGGTCATCGGGTGCGGGATCGCACCGGGCCAGGTGGGCGTCCCGGGAGCGAGCTGGAAGAGCACCGTGCCCTCCCAGCCGTCGAAGGTGACGTCCGGGAGGGCACCGGTGGGGGCGAAGGTGACCGGGAGGACGAAGACGCTCTGCTTGCCCTCGCCCTCGACCCGCGGCTCGCCGGCGGTGATCTCGGCGGCCTCGGTGAGGGTGCGCTCGGCGCAGCCGCGGTCGAGGAGGCGGTCGATGTTGGCGTACCTGTCCTCGGCCGTCCCTGTGCTGGTGCGCCACTCCCCCGCCTGCTCGCCGGTCGAGCGCCAGGTGATGGTCAGCTCGGCGTCGCCGCCCTCGCCGCACTTTCCGCGGGGCATGGCGAAGTCGAAGTCCATCTCCGCGTCGACCGGTTCCGAGCCCGACCAGCGGGCTCGGAACCGGTCGCTGCTCACCTCGAGCTGGGAGACCTCGATCGGGCTGCTGGCGTTGACGAGGCGTACGAACGCCTCACCGGTGTTGCGCTGCAGCCGGGTCTGGTCGACGTACGCGGTCAGCCCGTCAGGCCAGGCGGTCTGCTGTGGCTCGCCCGCGCCGCAGGCAGCCAGGGTCGACCCGATCAGGAGACCCGCGGCGAGCACGACGATTCGGCGCACTGCGGCAGGCTAGCGGATGAAGCCCGGGCCCCGCCGAGAAGTCAGTTTCTGGCGCCGAAGAGTCGATTCTCGAGCGCGAGGCGTCGATTTCTGGCGCGGGTCGTGATTGCGCACAGGAACCGACCTCTCGACGTCGAGAACTGACTTCTCGGGGTCAGGAAGTGACTTTTCGGGGTGGGGTGATCAGGACGTGGAGGGTGCGGGGGCCGTGGACGCCTTCTACGCGGTCCAGCTCGATATCGCTGGTCGCTGATGGGCCGCTGATCCAGGTCTGGGGGCGGGCGGGGTCGAGGAGGGCGATGGCGTCAGGTACGTCGGCGACCAGTTGGTCCTCGCGAATGATGCAGATGTGGGTGTCCGGGACCAGCGAGATCGCGCGGCGGCCCTGGTCGGGGGTGTGGTCGAGGACGATCGTGCCCGTCTCGGCGATGCCGACCCGGGCCTCGGTGACGACCGCGGCGATCTGGTCCAGCTCCGCGGCGGTGAGGGCGCCATTGTCGACGATCGCACCGGCAACCCCGATCGACAGGCCCGGCGGTACGACCACCTCGCCGGCGGGCAGCGCGGCAGCGATGCGCTCCTCGAGTTCCTCGGTTCCGCAGCGCTCGACCACGGCGCGGTAGTCGGCCACGCGCTCGGCGAAGAGTTCGACGACCTCGGGGGTGGCGACGGGCGCGAGGTCCCGCGGAGCGGACGTCTCGGGGAGCTCGACCGTCGAGCCGGCCAGTGCCTCACGAACTCGGGCGAGGATCTCGGTGCGTGCGTCAGTCATCGGTGCCATCTCCCTTTCGGCCGCCGTCGTTGCGGCCGCCGTTCGTGCGCAGCCACCAGGCGCGGAAGCTCTCCGCCGGCGCGTCGGGCAGGTCGCGCGCGCCGATCCAGGCGGCGGGCCCGAAGCGGCGCGCGAAGCGCATGCCGAGACCGGTGAAGCGCTCGAGGGCCGAGAGGCGGCGCGATCGCCCCAGGACGTACGCCGCACCCTTCATCGCCGCCGCCTCCGGCTTCGGCACCCCACCTCGGTGGGCGTCGACGACTTGGGCGCGCTGGTCAACCAGGACGGAGGGGATGTCGATGCGTACCGGGCAGACCTCGAAGCAGGCGCCGCACAACGAGGAGGCGTAGGGCAGCGAGTCGATCTGATCGTCGTGTCCGACGCCCTTCAGGAGCGGGTTGAGGATGGCGCCGATGGGGCCCGGGTAGACCGAGCCGTACGCATGGCCGCCGGTGCGCTCGTAGACCGGGCAGACGTTGAGGCAGGCCGAGCAGCGGATGCAGCGCAGCGCCTGCCGGCCGACCTCGTCGGCCAGGGCGCGGGTGCGGCCGTTGTCGAGCAGCACCACGTGCACCTCCTGCGGGCCGTCACCGGGGGTCACCCCGCTCCAGGTCGACGTGTAGGGGTTCATCCGCTCGCCGGTCGAGGATCTCGGCAGGAGCCTGAGCATCGGGCCGAGGTCCTCCCAGCGCGAGACGACCTTCTCGATGCCGACCACCGAGACCAGCACCTCGGGCAGGGTCAGACACATCCGGCCGTTGCCCTCGGACTCGACCACGACCAAGGTGCCGGTCTCGGCGATCGCGAAGTTGGCACCCGAGACCCCGACCTTGGCGCGCAGGAACTTCTCGCGCAGGTGCTCCCGCGCAGCGGCGGCGAGGACGGCCGGCTCGTCGGTCAGGTCCGCGGGCGCCGGACGGCCCGCCGCTCCCATCTTCGACCGGAAGATCTCGCGGATCTCGGCCCGGTTGCGGTGGATCGCGGGCACGAGAATGTGCGACGGCAGGTCGTCGCCGAGCTGCACGATCAGCTCGGCCAGGTCGGTCTCCCAGGCCGCGATGCCCTCCTCGGCCAGCGCCTCGTTGAGGCCGATCTCCTGGGTCACCATCGACTTGACCTTCACGACCTCCTGCGCCTCGTGGGCCTTGGCGATCGAGGCGACGATCGCGTTGGCCTCGGTAGCGTCACGGGCCCAGTGGACGGTCGCGCCGTTGGCGGTGAGGGTCTCCTCGAGGCGTACGAGCTGGGTCTCGAGGTCGAGCAGCGCGCGCTCCTTGACCGCGGCACCGACCAGGCGCAGCTCCTCCCAGTCCTCCACCTCGGCGACGACCTTGGCCCGCTTGGCGCGGATGGTGCCGGTCGCGTGGGCGAGGTTGTGACGCAGCTGGGAGTCGGCGAGGGCCTCGCGCGCGGCCTCCGGGAAGGCCGGCATCCCGACGAAGGTCCCGCTCATCGGGTCAACACCTCCTCGACGGCGCTCTGCTCGGTCGAGGCGAGGATCTCGGCGAGATGAACGGTGCGTATGCCCGAGCGCTGCCGGGAGAGCAGGCCGCCGATGTGGGTCAGGCAGGAGTTGTCGCCGGCGACCACGATCTCGGCGCCGGTCTCGCGGATGTGGCGGGCCTTGTCGGCGCCCATCGCGATCGAGGTGTCGGCGTTCTTGACCGCGAAGGTGCCGCCGAAGCCGCAGCACTGGTCGGCGCCGGGCAGGTCGACCAGCCGGATCCCCCGCACCGCTTCCAGCAGCCGTCGCGGCCGGTCCCCCACGCCCAGCATCCGCAGCGAGTGGCACGTCGGGTGGTAGGTCACCCGGTGCGGGTAGTAGGCGCCGACGTCCGTCACACCGAGCACGTCGACGAGGAACTCGGAGAGCTCGTAGACCGTCGGTGCGACCTCCGCGACCGCCCTCTCCAGGGCCTCGTCGCCGGAGCGGCGGGCCACGATCGAGTGCTGGTGCCGGGCCGAGCCCGCGCACGAGCCCGACGGGGTGACGACGGCGTCGTAGCCGGCGAAGGCGTCCACGAACGTACGCACCACCGGGACCGCCTCGTCGAGATAGCCGGTGTTGACCATCGGCTGCCCGCAGCACGTCTGCGCCTGCGGGAAGTCCACCTCGACGCCGAGCCGGCGCAGGAGGCGTACGACGGCCTTCCCGGTGCTCGGGTAGAGCGCGTCGTTGATGCAGGTGATCATCAGTGCGACTCGCATCCGGCAGCCTCCTTCTTCTGTATCGCCATCAAATCAGATCAGTCCGGTACGTACGGCCCGAACGACCGCTTCCACGCTCGTCCCCGCTCCCAGCGCATCCGCGGCCGCCCGGAGGCGGCGCCGCACGGTGCGCTGGGAGATGCCCAGCGCCCGCGCGATCCGCTCGATCGTGTAGCCCTGGGCGAACAACGCCAGCACCTCCACCTCGTCCGCGGGAAGGTCGGTCGAAGAGGAAGGTCGTACGCCGCCCGAGGCCGCCACGGTTCACTCCTGTCTCAGCATGGTCATGGAATCCGGACCTCTGCGGCGGCCCAGTCGAGGCCGTCGCGCGGCTCGAAGCGGCGTACGTCGTAGGAGCGGCGGACCAGGTCCCGCATCGCGGGGAGGTCGGGCAGGTCGGCCCCGAGAGCCCTGCCTTGGACCAGGACGTTTCCGAGTGCGGCCGCCTCGACCGGACCGGCGAGAACCGGCAGGCCGCAGGCGTCCGCGGTGAGCTGGCAGAGCAGCTCGTTCTGAGAGCCACCGCCGACGACGTGGACGACCTCGGGCGAGGTGCCCGCGAGGTCGGCGGCGGTGCGTACGTGGCGTCGGTAGGCGACAGCGAGGCTGTCGAGGATGCAGCGGCTGATCGCGGCCGGCGAGTGCGGGATCGCCTCGCCGGACTCCGATGCCAGCGCGGCGATCCGCTCCGGCATCGGATCGGCCGACGTGCTCGGGAAGAGCAGCCGCGGGTCGTTGATGTCGACCACCGTACGCAGCGGCTCGAGCTCCGCCGCGGCCGCGAGCAGCGAGCGAAGCTCGGCGCCCTGGTAGCGCCGCTCGCTCCACGAGCGCAGCGACTCCGACAGGACCCACAGGCCCATCACGTTCTTGAGGAAGCGGATGGTCCCGTCGACGCCGACCTCGTTGGTGAAGTCGGCGAGCCGAGCCTCCTCGGTCAGCACCGGCTGGTCGAGCTCGAGGCCGACCAGCGACCAGGTGCCCGAGGAGATGTAGGCGAACTCGTTCGTGGCCGCGGGGACGCCGACGACCGCCGAGGCGGTGTCGTGCGAGCCCACTGCGACCACGGGTACGTCCGTGGTGACACCCAGCTCCTCGGCGACATCGGGCAGCAGGGTGCCGAGGAGAGAGCCCGGGTCCCGAAGGGGCGGGAGGACCCCTTCGGGAATCCCGAGCTCCCGGCACAGGTCGACCGCCCAGGCACCCTGACGTACGTCGTAGAGCTGGGTGGTCGAGGCGTTGGTGCGCTCCGCGCCGATCGCACCGGTGAGCCAGTAGCCGAGCAGGTCGGGCAGTAGCAGCATCGTCTCGGCGGAGTCGAAGGCGGTGGTGCCGCGAGCCGCCACCAGCTGGTAGATCGTGTTGAAAGGGAGCTGCTGGATGCCGGTGGTGCCGTAGAGCGTGGCCGCGCCGATCTGGGCGACGACCTTCTCGGCGATCCCCTCGACGCGGGCGTCGCGGTGGCTGAAGACCTGGCCGAGGAGCTGGCCGTCGTGGTCCAGCAGCCCGTGGTCGATGGCCCAGGAGTCGATGCCGATGCCGTGCAGCGGTCCGGTCCGGGCCACCTCGCGGATGCCGGTGAGCACCTCGCGATGGATGCCGAGCACGTCCCAGAAGAGCGATCCGCGGACACGGACCGCCCCGTTGGGGAAGCGATGCAGCTCATCGATCTCGACCCGGTCGCCACCGATCCGGCCGGACATGACCCGGCCGGAGGTGGCGCCCAGGTCGACCGCTGCGACGCGTACGGTCACGGGTGGCTCCTGTGGGTCGGGGGGAGGGTCGGTACGTCAAGGTATGCAGACCAACCGGCGCTCCCCACGCGGAAGTCCGCCAGGGGAGCGTCAGGTCGGTTGCATACCTTGATGAGCATGCGCGACCGACTCATCGCAAGAACGCGGCCGCGACGCCGGCGTCGACGGGCACGTGCAGACCGGTGGTGTGGGACAGGTCCGGGCCGCAGAGCACGAAGACGGCGTTGGCGATGTTCTCCGGGAGCACCTCGCGCTTGAGCAGGGTGCGCTGGGCGTAGAACTTGCCGAGCTCCTCCTCCTTGACCCCGTAGACCTCGGCGCGCTTGGCGCCCCAGCCGCCGGCGAAGATGCCGGAGCCCTGGACCACGCCGTCGGGGTTGATGCCGTTGACCTTGATGCCGTGCTCGCCGAGCTCGGCCGCCAGCAGCCGGACCTGGTGGGCCTGATCGGCCTTGGCCGCGCCGTACGCGACGTTGTTCGGTCCGGCGAAAAGCGAGTTCTTCGAGGAGATGTAGACGATGTCGCCGCCCATCTCCTGCTCGATCAGCACCGACGCTGCAGCCTTGGAGACCAGGAACGAGCCCTTGGCCATCACGTCGTGCTGGAGGTCCCAGTCGCGCTCGGTGGTCTCCAGCAGCGACTTCGACAGCGACAGGCCGGCGTTGTTGACGACGAGGTCGACACCGCCGAAGGCGAGCACCGCGGCGTCGAACATCGCCTGTACGGCGGCTTCGTCGGAGACGTCGGCGGCGAGGCCGACGGCGACGTCGCTGTTGCCGATCTCTGCCGCCGCGGCCTGCGCCTTGGCGAGGTCGAGGTCAGCGATGACGACGCAGGCACCCTCGGCGGCGAGCCGCTTCGCGGTGGCCTTGCCGATGCCGGAGGCCGCGCCGGTGACCAGGGCGACCCTGGTCGCGAGCGGCTTGGGCGCCGGCATCCGCTGGAGCTTGGCCTCCTCCAGCGCCCAGTACTCGATCCGGAACTTCTCCGACTCGTCGATCGGGGCGTACGTCGAGAGCCCCTCGGCACCGCGCATCACGTTGATCGCGTTGACATAGAACTCCCCCGCGACTCTTGCCGTCTGCTTGTTGCGGCCGAAGGAGAACATGCCGACGCCGGGGACCAGGACGATGAGCGGGTCCTTGCCGCGGATCGCGGGGCTGTTCTGGTCGGCGTGCCGGTCGTAGTAGTTCTGGTAGTCCTCGCGGTAGCTGACCGCGAGCTCCTTGAGGCGGGTGATGCTGTCCTCAACGGAGGCATCCGCCGGGAGGTCGAGGACCAGCGGCTTGACCTTGGTGCGCAGGAAGTGGTCGGGGCACGAGGTGCCGAGCTCGGCCAGGCGCGGGTGGGCCTCGTGGGCGAGGAAGTCGAGGACCACCTCGGAGTCGTTGAAGTGGCCGACCATCGGCTGGTCCGCCGAGGCGATGCCGCGGATCGTGGGGGCCAGAGCAGCCGCCTTCGTACGCCGATCTTCCTCCGGCAGCGCCGCGTAACCTTCGAGCGCGGGACCGAACGGCTCGGCCTTGCTGTGCTCCTCGATGTAGGCGGCGGCGGTGTCGATGATCCAGAGCGAGTTCTTCTCGGCCTCCTCGGAGGTGTCGCCCCACGCGGTGATGCCGTGACCGCCCAGGACGCAGCCGACCGCCTGTGGGGTCTTCGCCTTGATCTCGGCGATGTCGAGACCGAGCTGGAAGCCGGGGCGGCGCCACGGCACCCACACGACCTGGTCGCCGAAGATCTCCTTGGTGAGGTTCTCGCCGTCGGCGGCGGTCGCGATCGCGATGCCGGAGTCGGGGTGGAGGTGGTCGACGTGCTTGGCGTCCACCAGGCCGTGCATCGCGGTGTCGATCGACGGCGCCGCGCCGACCTTGCCGTGCAGGCAGTAGTCGAACGCGGCGACCATCTCGTCCTCGCGCTCGACGCCCGGGTAGACGTCGACGAGCGCGCGCATCCGGTCGAGCCGGAGCACGGCGAGGCCGCTCTCCTTGAGGGTGCCGAGGTCACCGCCGGAGCCCTTCACCCAGAGCAGCTCGACGTCCTGGCCCGTCACCGGGTCTGTCGCGGTGCCCTTGGCGGAGGTGTTGCCGCCGGCGTAGTTGGTGTTCTTCGGATCCGCGCCGAGTCGGTTCGAGCGCGCGATCAGGTCTTCTGCAGTGGTCATCGTCGTCAGTTCCATCCGGCCTGGGTGCCGCCTACACGGGCGGCTTCGATCTGTTCCTGGTAGCCGCTGGCGAGGTAGGCGCGCATCGGGTCCGCGGGCAGGCCACGGTCCTCACGCCACCCGCCGAGGTCGGCGCGTACGTCGGTGTAGAAGGCGTCCATGAAGATCTCGTTGGCCAGGAGTACGTCGCCGTCCTCCTGCGCCACGGCGAGAGCATCGGTGTCGAGGAGGAGCGCCCGTGCGGACATCTCCTGGACGTTCAGCACCGACCGGATCTGGCCCGGGATCTTCTTCTCGATGTTGTGGCACTGGTCGAGCATGAAGGCGACACCAGCATCCTTCACCGGTTTGAAGCCGCCGCCGCGGACCACCTCGACCAGGATCCGGAAGAGCTGGAACGGGTCGGCCGCACCGACGATCAGGTCGTCGTCGGCGTAGAAGCGGCTGTTGAAGTCGAACGAGCCGAGCCGCCCCAACCGCAGCAGCTGCATCACGATGAACTCGATGTTGGTGCCGGGCGCGTGGTGGCCGGTGTCGAGGCACACGACGGCACGCTCGCCGAGCGCGCTGACCTGGGCGAAGGACGTACCCCAGTCGGGGACGTCGGTGTGGTAGAACGCCGGCTCGAAGAACTTGTACTCGAGCACGAGACGCTGCTCCTCACCGAGGCGCTCGTAGATGGTCGCGAGCGACTCGGCGAGCCGGTCCTGGCGGCCGCGCATGTCGGCCTGGCCGGGGTAGTTGGACCCCTCGGCGAGCCAGATCTTCAGGTCGCGCGAGCCGGTCGCGTTCATCACCTCGATGCACTCGAAGTGGTGGTCGATCGCCTTCTGCCGGATCTTCACGTCGGTGTGGGTGAGCGCGCCGAGCTTGTAGTCGTCGTCCTGGAAGGTGTTGGAGTTGATCGTGCCGAGCGCGATCCCCTGGTCCTCGGCGAAACTTCGCAGAGCCGCGTAGTCATCGACCTTGTCCCACGGGATGTGCAGCGCCACGCTCGGCGCCAGGCCGGTGAAACGGTGCACGGTGGCCGCGTCGGCGACCTTCTCCTCAGGGGTCCGCGGGGTGCCGGGGGTGCCGAAGACCTTGAACCGCGTCCCCGAGTTTCCGTAGGCCCAGGAGGGGACCTCGATCTCGAGGGCGGCCAGGTCGCCCGAGATCTGGTCGAACGTCGTCATCGGTGAGCCTCTCTATCTGCGGTTGAAAGGTTTCAAAGCGCGGATCCGACGTTAGTGGCGCACATCACGTGCGTCAAGAGGATGGCGAGGTTTCGGTGCGTTTCAGCCCTCTCCGCGAAGCGTCAGTTCTTGGCCGCGAGAAGTCGGTTTCTGACGGCGAGGAGTCAGTTCGTGGCCGCAGGCCCGTTCTGCGTACGGGAATTGACGCCTCGAGATCGGGAAACTGACCCCTCGACGTCAGAAACCGACTTCTCGGCGTCAGGAACTGACTTCTCGGGGTCAGGGGTTGAGCTGGTCCTCGAGGTGGAAGACCTCCTCTAGGCGAAGGAAGCCCTCGTCGGGCGCGACACCGTCGAGGTCCTCGAAGAACTCCGCCATCTCGGCCTGCCAGCGGGCGTTGACCTCGGTCGCTGCCATCGCTGCCTGAGCTGCCTCGATGGAGGGGGTCTCGACGTACCCGATGAGCAGCCCGTCGGGCCGCAGGAAGAGCGAATAGTTGTGCCACCCGGTCTCCGCGAGCGCGCGCAGCATGTCGGGCCAGACGGCGGCATGGCGCTGCTTGTACTCCTCGATGCGCTCGGGCTTGACCTGCAGCTGGAAGCAGACGCGCTCCATGACGACCTCCGATGAAACGATTTAGACACGGACGCTAGTAAGCCTGCCCAAATCGGTCAATCGGTGTGCCCGTGGCTCCTCGTCAGAGCGCGGGCAAGGGCCTATGCTGCGATTGAACGTTTCAGGAAGGAGCCAAGGTGGCGATCACCCCGGCTGCGGGTTCGTCTCGCAGCGCCTCGGTCAAGGATGTCGCGGCCACCGCCGGCGTCTCCCTCGGCACCGTGTCCAACGTCCTCAACCGTCCCGAGCGGGTCAGCCGGACGACACGCGAGCGGGTGGAGCGGGCGATGGCCGACCTCGGATTCGTACGCAACGAGTCCGCCCGGTCGCTGCGCACCGGCAGCACCCAGTCGCTGGCCTACGTCATGCTCGACGCCGGCAACCCGTTCTTCACCGATGTCGCCCGTGGCATCGAGCTGGCTGCCGAGGCGGCCGGGCTCTCGCTGTTCCTGTGCAACAGCGACGGCCGCTCGGCACGCGAGGGCGCGCATCTGGCCCACCTGCAGCAGCAGCGGGTCCAGGGCATCCTGATCACCCCGGTCGACCCGGACGACCCGCAGATCGACCAGCTGAGTGCGCGCGGCACCCCGGTCGTCATCGTCGACCGCACCCGTGCGGGCTCATCCTTCTGCTCCGTCGCCGTCGACGACGTCCTCGGCGGACGACTCGCCGTCGAACATCTCATCGACGTCGGACACCGTCGGGTGGCGTACGTCGGCGGGCCGGAGTCGATCGGGCAGGTCCGCGACCGTGGCGAGGGCGCCCGGCAGGCCTGGGCCGAGGCCGGGCTCCCGCCCGAGGACCTGATCACGCTCTCCTGCGATGCCCCGACCGTCGCCGCCGGCCGCGCGGCCGGCGAACGGCTCGTCGGACTGCCCGCCCGGCGTCGCCCCACGGCCGCGTTCTGCGCCAACGACCTGCTCGCGCTCGGGCTGCTCCAGCAGACGATCTCCAGCGGCAGGACCGTGCCCGGTGACCTCGCGATCGTCGGTTATGACGACATCGAGTTCGCCGCGGCGGCAGCCGTGCCGCTCACCTCCGTACGCCAGCCCCGCCATGACCTCGGCCGCCGCGCAGCCGAGCTGCTCCTCGACGAGGTCGGCGACCCCGCCCACGAGCACGAGCAGGTCGTGTTCACCCCCGAGCTCGTCGCCCGCGCCTCCACACTGGGCCGCTCCTGACCGCCGGAGCAGGAGCGGGCGTACGCCTTCAGTGGATGCCTTAGGCTCCAGAAGCGGAAGCCGAAGGAGGATCAGTTGGCCGGGGAGCGTGCAGCGACGCTGAGCGATGTCGCCCGCGAGGCAGGGGTCTCGCTGGCGACCGCGTCACGCGCGCTGAACGGGAGCGACCGGGTGGTGCGTCCCGAGCTGCAGGAGCGGGTGCTGGCAGCGGCAAGCAAGCTCGGCTACACGCCGAACGCCAACGCCCAGGCGATGGCGCGCGGCTCGACCGAGACGGTCGGGCTCTTGGTGAAGGACATCTCCGACCCCTACTTCTCGACCATCGCCGGGGGCCTGGCAGACGAGGCCGAGAAGCACGGCCTGCTGGTGATGCTGTGCAACACCGGCGGTCAGCCCGAGCGCGAGCAGAAGTTCCTGGCCGCGCTGCGTCGCCAGCGCAGCCGGGCGATCGTGCTGGCGGGAAGCGACACGGCCGACGTACGCCACACCAGCGAGGTCGCCGACCTGCTGACGTCCTACCTGGACGGCGGCGGCCGGGTGGCCGCAATCAGCCAGCCGCGCCTGCCGGTCGACACCGTCGTGATCGACAACCACGGCGGCGCCAAGGCGCTGGCCGAGCAGCTGGTCGGCCTCGGCTACCGCCGCGCGGCGGTGCTCACCGGCCCTGAGGATCTGCTGGTCTCGGCGGAGCGTCACGCGGGCTTCGCGGAGGGATGGCTGGAGACGACCGGCTCGGAGCCGGCGTGCGTCTCCGACGAGTTCAGCTGGGACGGCGGACGCCGGGCGATGACCCGGCTGCTCGAGAACGGCCGAAACAACGGCGCGGAGGTCGACTGCGTCTTCGCGGTCAACGACCTCATGGCGCTCGGCGCCCTGGCCGCGTGCCGGCAGGCAGGTATCGAGGTGGGGCCCGAGCTGGCCGTCGCCGGCTTCGACGACATCGCCACGCTGCGCGACGTGACCCCGGGGCTGACCACCGTACGTCTCCCCCTGGCCGACATCGGCCGGCTCGCCCTCGAGCTCGTCCTCGGCAAGCCGTCGGCGGAGCTGCGCAAGCGGTCCGTCCACGGCGAGGTCGTGCTGCGGGAGAGCACTCCCCCGCGTTCCTGACCCCAGCGCCGAGTCGGCGCAAACTGACGAGAAATCGCGCCGAGTCGGCGCGTCATAACGAGCCGGCTCGGCGGATATTTCGGTCAGGATGTGCCGACTCGGCCAGATTCGTGGTCAGAACGCGCCGACTCGGCCGGGTCGAAGGCCGGCCAGGCGGAACGCCCTCTTGCGACCGACGTCACATCTGTCCTACCGTATCGGAAAGCGCTTTCCCCCATCGCTTTCCCGCGATTCCAGCAGACGAGGAACCCTCACATGGCCACACGACGGCTCGGCATCATCATGAACGGCGTCACCGGACGCATGGGCTACCGCCAGCACCTGGTACGCAGCATCCTGGCGATCCAGGAGCAGGGCGGCGTCGAGCTCTCCGACGGCACCCGGATCCTGCCCGACCCGATCCTGGTCGGACGCAATGCCGAGAAGCTCCAGGACATCGCCAAGGAGCATGGCCTGGACCGTTGGACCACCGACCTCGACGAGGCATTGGCCAACGCCGAGGACACCGTCTACTTCGACTCCCAGCTGACCAGCGTCCGCGAGACCGCCATCACCAAGGCGGTCGCGGCCGGCAAGCACGTCTACACCGAGAAGCCGATCGCCGACGACGTCGAAGGCTCGTTGCGCCTAGCGCGTCTGGCGGCCGAGGCGGGCGTGAAGAGCGGCGTCGTTCATGACAAGCTCTACCTCCCAGGCCTGCTCAAACTGCGCCGCCTGGTCGAGTCCGGGTTCTTCGGCCGCATCCTCAGCGTGCGCGGCGAGTTCGGCTACTGGGTCTTCGAGGGCGACCTGCAGCCCGCCCAGCGGCCGAGCTGGAACTACCGCAAGGAGGACGGCGGCGGCATCGCCACCGACATGTTCCCCCACTGGAACTACGTCCTGGAGAACCTCTTCGGCAGGGTCGAGGCCGTCACCGCCAAGGTCGTCACCCACATCCCCGAGCGCTGGGACGAGAACGGTCAGAAGTACGCCGCCACCGCCGACGACTCGGCCTACGGCATCTTCGAGCTCGAGGGCGGGATCGTCGCCCAGATCAACTCCTCGTGGGCCACCCGGGTCAACCGTGGCGAGCTCGTGGAGTTCCACGTCGACGGCACCCACGGCTCCGCCGTCGCCGGCCTGCACCACTGCGTCACCCAGGACCGCAACCTGACCCCGAAGCCGGTCTGGAACCCCGACCTGGTCGAGTCGATCCGGTTCCGCGAGCTGTGGAACGAGGTGCCCGACAACCAGCCCTTCGACAACGGCTTCAAGGCCCAGTGGGAGCAGTTCATCCGCTACGTCGAGGGCGACGGCGACCACCCCTACGACTTCATGGCGGGGGCCCGTGGCGTCAGGCTCGCCGAGGCCGGGCTCACCTCCTCGACCGAGGGCCGCCGGATCGAGCTCGGAGAGATCGAGCTGTGACCTCCGTACGCCTCCCCCGCCCCGACGGCGGCACCGAGCTCCACACGCTCGCGGACCCCAGGGAGTGGACGAAGCCGAGCGCGCCTTTCACCTCCCGCACCGCCTACGCCGCCGCCCATGTCGTCCCACGCACGCTCGCCGAGAACGTGCCCGGCGCCCCCGCGGACATCGACTGGGACCGTACCCTGGCCTACCGACACGAGCTGTGGTCCTACGGTCTCGGCGTCGCCGAGGCGATGGACACCGCGCAGCGCGGCATGGGTGTCGACTGGACCGCCGCGGCCGAGCTGATCCGCCGCTCCGCCGCCGAGGCGGCCACCGTCGGCGGGTCGATCGCCTGCGGCGCCGGCACCGACCAACTCACGCTCGAGGCCGTCCCCGAGGGTAGGGCCGGCCTGGCCGCCGTCATCGACGCCTACCGCGAGCAGATGAAGGTGGTCGCCGACACCGGCGCGACCACGATCGTGATGGCCTCGCGGGCACTCGCCCGCGTCGCCCGGCATGCCGACGACTATGCCGAGGTCTACGCGACCCTCCTCGACGAGGCCGAGAGCCCGGTCATCCTGCACTGGCTGGGCGACATGTTCGACCCCGCGCTGGCGGGCTACTGGGGCTCCTCCTCGGTCGAGGAGGCGACCGAGACGTTCCTCGACGTGATCCGGGCCCGACCCGGCAGGGTCGACGGGGTCAAGGTCTCGCTCCTCGACGCCGAGCACGAGGTCGGGCTGCGCCGGGCGCTGCCCGGCGGCGTACGGCTCTACACGGGGGACGACTTCAACTACCCCGAGCTGATCGTCGGCGAGGGGACCGAGGAGGGCGAGTTCTCGCACGCGCTGCTCGGCATCTTCGCCGCGATCTACCCGGCGGCCTCGGCCGCACTGCAGGCGCTCGACGACGGTGATCCCGAGACGGCCAAGCAGCTGCTGGAGAGCACCCAGGCGCTCGGCCGCAAGATCTTCGAGGCGCCGACCTACTACTACAAGACCGGGATCGCGTTCCTCTCCTGGCTGGGCGGCCACCAGCCCGGCTTCTCCATGGCCGGCGGCCTGCACGCCGGTCGCTCAGTGCCCCACCTGGCCGAGGTGTTCCGGCTGGCCGACGCGGCGGGCCTGCTGACCAGCCCCGACCTCGCGGCCGCACGTATGCGCGCCTTCCTCACCGTGCAAGGAGTCGACCAGTGACCGACGGCATCACCGGGCTGGAACGCCTCTCGCTCAACACCAAGACCACCAGCACCTGGACCCTCGCCGAGGCCGTCGACGGAGCAGCCCGAGCCGGCATCCCCGCCCTTGGGCTGTGGCGCGACCGCGTGCACGAGGCCGGGCTGGAGAAGGCCGCCAAGCTCGTACGCGACGCCGGGCTGCGCGTCTCCTCGCTCTGCCGTGGCGGCTTCCTGACCGCATCTGATGAGGCCGGGATCGCCGGAGCGCTCGAGGACAACAAGCGGGCGATCGACGAGGCCGCGACGCTGGGCACCGACGCACTGGTGATGGTCGTCGGCGGCCTCCCCGAGGGCGACGTCGACCTGGCCGGTGCCCGGGAGCGGGTCGCCGAGCGGCTCGCCGAGCTGGCCCCGTACGCCGGTGACCACGGTGTGAAGCTGGTCCTGGAGGCGCTGCACCCGATGTACGTCGCCGACCGGGCGGTCATCTCGACCCTCGGCCAGGCGCTCGACATCGCCGCACCGCACCCCGTCGACGCGGTCGCGGTCGTCGTGGACACCTTCCACGTCTTCTGGGACCCCGACCTCGCCGCCCAGATCGAGCGGGCCGGCACAGAGGGCCGGGTCGCGGCGTATCAGGTCTGCGACTTCAACCTGCCGATCCCCGCCGACGCGCTGCTGGCACGCGGGATGATGGGCGACGGTGTCATCGACTTCGCCTCGATCACGCGGATGGTCGCCGAGACCGGGTACGCAGGTGATGTCGAGGTCGAGATCTTCAACGAGGCGGTCTGGGCCGCCGACCCCGACGAGGTGCTCGCCACGATGTCGCAGCGCTACCGCGACCTCGTGCTGCCTCATCTGTGAGAGAAAACGCCGCCGAGCTGCTCTCACAGCTCGGCGGCGAACTCGTGTAACACGTCGTTCGTAGGACTATCCGGTCGTTATAAAAGGCGAGTAGACCTACGAACAGCGTGTTACAGCGAGCGGAGCGCTCAGAAGTCGAAGTCGTCGATGTTCGACTCGTCGAAGACCGTCGGCTCGCCCAGGACCACTACGCCGTCGGCGCCTACGGTGTATTCACCCAGGTCACCGGCCTCGAACTTGTCGCCCTCCTTGCCCTCGATGTCACCCGAGGCGAGCGCGTCGGCCGCGTAGGCCGACAGGTAGCCGAGCTGCTCCGGGTCCCACAGCGCGAAGCCCTTGACGGTGCCGTCCTTGACGTACTCCCGCATCTGGTTCGGGGTGCCGAGGCCGGTCAGCGCGACCTTGCCCTTGTACTCCGAGTCGGAGAGGTAGCGCGCGGCCGCGGCGATGCCGACCGTGGTCGGGCTGATGATGCCCTTGAGGTTCGGGTGGGACTGCAGCAGACCGGCGGTCTTGTCGAACGACTTCTGGTCGTCGTCGTCGCCGTAGACGGTCTGGACGAGCTTGATGTCGGGGTGGCTGGCGGCCAGCTCCTCCTCCATCAGCTTGATCCACTCGTTCTGGTTGGTGGCGTTGGCCGCCGCGGAGAGGATCGCGATCTCGCCCTTGCCGCCGATCTGCTCGGCGATCAGGTCCACCTGGCTCTTGGCGATGCCGGCGGCGTCGGCCTGGCTGACGAAGACGTCACGGAACTGCGGCTCCGTGTCGGAGTCCATCGTGACGACCTTGGTGCCGGCGTTGCGGGCCTCCTCGAGGGCGTCACCGATGGCGGTCGGGTCGTTGGCCGAGACGACGAGCGCGCCGGCACGCTGCTGGGTCGCGGTGTTGATGAAGCTGACCTGGGAGTCGGGGGTCGACTCGGTGGGGCCCACCTGCTTCCACGTGGTCCCGATCTCGTCGGCGGCCTTCTTGCCGCCGGTGTCGGAAGCGTCGAAGTAGGGGTTGCCGAGGTTCTTCGGGATGAAGGTGATGCTGCTGGTGTCGCCGCCACCCTCTCCATCGTCACCGCTGTCGCTCCCGCCGCCGCAGGCGGATAGGGCGAGGCCGAGGGCCGCAACGATGGCGACGGCACTGCCTGCGCGTCGGAACTTGCTGGTCATGTCACTCACTCCGGTTTCTTTGAGGAGACTGCTTTGAGGATGGTTCGTCCGAGCTGTGTTCGCCACGTTCGTTGGGCGCCCGATAGGTGCCGACGATGCGACCGGTCCAACCGAGAACGCTGGCCGCGATGACCGCTGCGATGAGAAGTACGCCGGTGATGATCTGGATGATGTTGGCGCTGAGTCCGTCCAGGCGCAGCGCGCTGCCGATGGTTCCGATCAGGACGACGCCGGCGATGACGCCGGGGATGGCGCCGCGGCCACCGAAGATGGAGACCCCGCCGAGCAGCACCGCCGCCACGACCTGGAGCTCCAGGCCGGTCGCGTTGTCGCCCCGCGCGCTGCCGTAGCGCAGCGTGAAGTAGATCCCTGCGAGCCCCGAGACGAGCCCGCTGAGCGTGAACAGGATCAGCTTCGTACGGTCGACGTTGACGCCGGAGAAACGCGCCGCGTCCTTGCTGAGACCAGCGGCGAAGATCCCTCGACCGAAGGGCGTGAAGTGCAGGATCACGGCGAAGATCAGGATCAGTACGACCAGCGGGATCGTCATCAGCGGGATCTGGGTGTCGCCGATCCGGGCCTGGACGGCGTCGCCCCAGGAGTCGGGCCAGTCGGTGATCGCGGTCGTGCCGAGCGCGCCGACCGCGATGCCGCGGAAGAGCGCCATGGTGCCGATCGTGACGGCCAGCGACGGCAGTCCGAAGCGGGTGACGAGCACCCCGTTGAACGCTCCCGCGACCGCGCAGGCGAGCAGGGCGAGCACCATCGCGGCGACCATCGGCACGCCCTCGCGGTGCAGCACCCCGAACAGGACGCTGGAGAGCCCGACGACGCTCGCCACCGAGAGGTCGATCTCGCCGGTGATGATGATCAGCGTCATCGGCAGCGCGATCAACAGGATCGGGGTGATGTCCAGGACCAGGAAGTAGACCGTGATCGGGTCGGAGAAGTTGAGGATCGCGATCGAGGCGTACGTCCACACGACCACGAGCAGGGCGATGATCGCGGCGTCCCTGGTCATCAGGGTGCGCTGCCACCACGGCTTGGCGTGAGCGGCGTACGTCCGGGCCGGCGCCTTCTCGGAGAGCAGGCTCGTCATGCTTCTTCCCTCTCTGCGAGGAGCTTGTCGTGCTGACGGCGGGCGAAGTAGCGGTCCAGGACGATCGCACCGATGATCAGCGCGCCGACGACGGCCTGCTGCCAGAAGTCGGGGATGCCCAGGACCGGGAGCGCCCGGTTGATGGTGGTGAGGAGGTACGCCCCGAGAGCCGCCCCGAGGACAGTGCCGCTGCCGCCGAAGATGGCCACGCCACCCACGACCGCGGCGCCGACGGCCTCGAGCTCGATGCCTTGGCCGACACCGGAGCTGATGGTGCCGTAGCGGGAGACGTACAGGATCCCGGCGAGGCCGGCGAGCGCACCCGAGGTGGCGAACGCCTGCAGGACCCGGCGCTTGTCGCGCAGCCCGTAGAGGGTGGCGGCGTCGGGGTCGGAGCCGATCGCGTAGAACTCGCGCCCGACCCGGGTGGAGCGCATCAGGTAGATCGCGGCGGCCAGCAGCACGAACGAGATCCAGGCGAGATTGGGGATGAACAGGAACGATCCCGTGCCGAAGTCGAGCAGCCCGGGCGGGATGTCGGAGGCATTGATCCGGTCGCTGCCGGCCCACTCGAGCATGATGCCGCGGTAGATGTAGAGCGTGCCGAGGGTGATGACCAGCGCCGGCACCTTGGCGAAGGCGACCAGCGCCCCGTTGATCAGGCCGAGCACGGCACCCGCGGCGACGGCGATCAGGACGACCAGGATCACCGGGAGCCCGGTGTCGAGGAAGAGCCGCCCGGCCAGGTAGGCCGTGAGCCCGAGCGTCGAGCCGACGCTGAGGTCGACGTTGCGGGTGACGATCACCATCGCCTGGCCGATGGCCAGGCAGACGAGGATCGCGGGGGTCAGCGTGAGGTCGCGCCAGCCGTCCGTGCTGAACAGGAAGTTCGGGTTCACCGCCGTGGTGACCACGAGCAGGGCGACGAAGGCGACGGCGATGCCGGTCTCGCGCTGCTTGAGGAGCCAGGTCAGCCTGCCGGCTGCTCGGTGTCGCGGCTGCGGCGCGGCCGGTGCGGGCGCGTCGAGCGTGGTGGTCATGATGCCTCGCTGACGTTCAGGGTGGTGGAGTGGTGGGCCGTCGCCGCGCGCATGACGGCCTCGGGGGTCGCCTCCGCGCGGCTCAGCTCGGCCGTCTGGTGACCCTCGCTGAGGACGATCACCCGGTCGGCCATACCGAGCACCTCGGGGAGCTCGGAGGAGATCATCAGGATCCCGAGACCCTCCTGCGCGAGGGTCGAGAGCAGGCGGTGGACCTCGGACTTGGTGCCGACGTCGATGCCTCGGGTGGGCTCGTCGATGATCAGCACCTTCGGCTGGGTCGAGAGCCACTTGGCCAGGACGACCTTCTGCTGGTTGCCGCCCGAGAGCGTGCCGGCCAGGGTGTCGAGCGTCGCCGCCTTGACCTCGAGCCGGGCGGCCCAGTCTGCGGCCGAGCGGTTCTCGATGCCGGTGCTGATCAGCCCGGTGCGTGCGAGCCGGCCGCGGGTCGGCAGGGTGATGTTGCGCGAGATCGGCGCGTCGAGGACGAGACCGTGCTGGCGGCGATCCTCGGGGACGAACGCCAGCCCCATCTCGATCGCTCGTCGCGGGTCACCCGGCGGGACCGGCTGCCCGTCGAGAGTGACCTCGCCGGACTCGTAGGGGTCGACACCGAAGATCGCCTGTGCGACCTCGCTGCGTCCAGCGCCGACGAGTCCCGCCAGGCCGACGATCTCGCCTTCGCGGACGGTGAGGCTGATGTCGTGGAACAGCCCGGTGCGGGTGAGGCCTTTGACCTCGAGCAGCGGCTTGCCGACGGTCGCCTCGAGCTTCGGGTAGAGGTCGGAGACCTCGCGCCCGACGAGCCGCTGGACGATCTCGTCCTCGGTGACCGCCGAGATGGGGTCGGTGGAGATGTAGGCGCCGTCGCGCATCACCGTGATCGTGTCGCAGAGCGCGAACACCTCGTCGAAGCGGTGCGAGATGAAGACGACCGCGCAGCCCTGGTCGCGCAGCGTGCGCGCCACGCTCATCAGCCGCTCGACCTCGTTGCCCGAGAGGGCCGCGGTCGGCTCGTCCATGATCAGGACCTTGGCGTCGAGCGAGAGCGCCTTGGCGATCTCGATCAGCTGCTGGTCGGCGATCGAGAGGCCCTCGGTCGGGCGGTCGGGCTCGATCGGGACACCGAGCCTGGCGAAGAGCTCGACGACCTCGGTGCGCATCGCGGCGCGGTCGATCCGGCCCCAGCGGTTGGTCGGCTGGCGCCCCATGAAGATGTTCTCGGTGACCGAGAGGTCGGGGAAGAGGGTCGGCTCCTGGTAGATGACCGCGACGCCGGCCTGCTTGGCGTCGGCGGTGTTGCGGAAGTCGACCTGTTCCCCGGAGAGCAGGTAGTCGCCGGCGTCGCGGCGATAGAGCCCGGCGACGATCTTGACCAGGGTCGACTTCCCGGCACCGTTCTCCCCCACGAGCGCGTGGATGGATCCGGCCTCGACCCGGAGGCAGCCGGACCGGAGGGCGCGTACGGGGCCGAAGGACTTGGCCACGTCCCGCAGCTCCAGTGCGGCGGGTGTGTCCGGCATGGGCAGCTCCTCGAATTGAAAGGTTTCAAGCCTGGTTTACGCTAGTGATGGCAATCACATACGTCAACACTCTTCGGCTGCTAATTTGAGCAAGGTTCGGACTTTGTCCTCGGGCCGGACCGACGACCACACACGGCCGGAGGGGAATCTCGCCGCGTCACAGAGCGTTGAGAGCCCCATGCACGCACTCTGGGTATGGGCTCATCCGCACGCGGCATCGCTCAACGGACGGCTGCGGGAGGTGGGCATCAGCGCCCTCGACGCGACCGGCTGGAGCGTCGACGAGATCGATCTCTATCGTGAAGGTTTCAATCCGCTTCTCGTGGAGCGAGGCGAGGCCGACGTACGTCACCACCAGGACCGCCTCAGCCGAGCTGATCTGCTGGTCGTCCAGTTCCCGCTGTGGTGGTATTCGGTGCCGGCCGTCCTCAAGGGCTGGATCGACCGGGTCTTCGAGTCGGGGTTCGCCTTCGACGTACCTGACCCGGAGACCGGCAAGCCGCTCAAGTACGGCAAGGGCGGGCTGGCCGGCAAGCGTGCCCTGACCGTCGTCACCGCCGGCGACCGGGCCGCGACCCTCGGGCCACGCGGGATCAGCGGTGACATCGAGGACGTCTTGTGGCCCCTGCTGCACGGCACCTTCTGGTACACCGGGATGGACCCGCTGCGTCCCCACCTGATCACCACTGCCGACGAGGTGGACGCTTCGACCATGGCGCAGATCGAGGCCGACCTGCGCGTGCGTCTCGAAGGGGTGATGACGGAGCGGCAGATCGACTACCGCCCCATGACCGAGGAGCACTACGACCACACGATCAGGCTCCACGACTCGGTGGCACCCGGGGACGAGGCGCTGAGCGCCCACCGCCAGAGCGGATCGGAAACGCCCGGATAGCAACGGTTGCCACCGGAAGCCGCTCGATGCGCTCTAATGGCCCCTGAGCGGGGTCGATCGGGGATCCTGCAGGCGGTAGAGGTGGTTACGTTGGCACAGGATCCGTACAAGCCACGGACACCGATCATCGGGATGGTGATGGTGTTCTCGGCCCTGGCGATCGTCGGGGTGACGGCGTATCTGCATCTGGGCTGGTGGTCGTTGATCGGCTACGCGGTCGCCGCGGTCGTCGCCGTGGTCGGCGGATGGCTCCTCTTCAAGGACGTCCCCGAGCCACCGCACTCCGGACCGGGAGCGAGCCGATGACCGACACCGACGACCAGACGGGCGGCCCGGTCAGCGGCCCGGTCAGCGGCCTGACCGACGAGGACGAGGGCTACCACAAGAGCCTGAGCCCACGGCAGCTGCAGATGATCGCGATCGGCGGTGCCATCGGCACCGGGCTGTTCCTGGGTGCGGGTGGCCGTCTGCACGAGGCCGGCCCGGGGCTGTTCCTCGTCTACGCCTTCTGCGGCGTGTTCGTCTTCCTCATCCTCCGAGCGCTCGGCGAGCTCGTGCTCCATCGACCGTCATCAGGCTCCTTCGTCTCCTACGCTCGTGAGTTCATGGGTGAGCCGGCCGCGTTCGCCGCCGGCTGGATGTACTTCCTGAACTGGGCGATGACATCGATCGTCGACGTCACGGCGATCGCGACGTACATGCACTTCTGGGGCGCGTTCGAAGTGATCCCGCAATGGGTGATCGCGCTCGTCGCGCTCGCCGTGGTGCTGTCGATGAACCTGATCTCGGTCAAGCTCTTCGGCGAGCTCGAGTTCTGGGCGGCGCTCGTCAAGGTCGTCGCGCTGGTCGGGTTCCTCGTGCTCGGGACGATCGTGCTCGCCCGTGGCGAGGGCCTCAACGGCCAGGAGACCGGGATCGGCATGGTCATCGACAACGGCGGGCTGTTCCCCGTCGGTGTCCTCCCGCTCGTCATCGTGGTCTCCGGTGTGGTCTTCGCGTACGCGGCGGTCGAGCTCGTCGGCACGGCGGCCGGCGAGACCGCGGAGCCGGCGAAGATCATGCCCCGCGCGATCAACTCCGTGATCGCGCGGATCGCGGTCTTCTACGTCGGCTCGCTGGTGCTGCTCGCGCTGCTGCTGCCCTACACGACCTATCAGGCCGACGAGAGCCCGTTCGTGACGTTCTTCGACGAGCTCGGGATCGCGAACTCCGGCACCATCATGAACCTCGTGGTGCTGACCGCCGCGCTCTCCTCGCTCAACGCCGGTCTCTACTCGACCGGCCGCATCCTGCGGTCGATGGCCATGAGCGGGAGCGCGCCGACCTTCACCGGGCGGATGTCGCGGAACGGTGTGCCGTACGGCGGGATCCTGCTCACCGGTGTCATCACGCTCTTCGGTGTCGCTCTCAACGCGATCGTCCCGGGCCAGGCGTTCGAGATCGTGCTGAACATGTCGGCACTCGGCATCATCGCGTCCTGGACCACCATCGTGCTCTGCCAGATCCTGCTCTACCGACAGTGGAAGAAGGGCCTGATGTACCGGCCCGAATTCCGGTTGTGGGGGTCGCCGTGGACGGGCTACGCGACGCTGGTCTTCCTCGCGACCGTGCTCGTCCTGATGGCCTTCGACTACCCGATCGGGACCTGGACCGTCGCAACCCTGGTCATCATCGTCCCGGCGCTGATGATCGGTTGGCGCCTCGTGCGCGACCGTGTCCAGCAGATCGCGCACGAACGTGAGGGCTACACCGGCGCGATCCCGATCCGGGCCGAGCGCCCGACCACCGACGAGGGCGACAGGCCGAAGGACTGACAAGAGGCCGCGCGGATCAGGGGATGTACCCGCGCGGCCGTTGCCCTGCTCGACCCGTCCTCGATGGGCTGGGACGGGTCGAGCAGGTGGGGGTCAGGCGGCCTGGCCTTCGCCGACCGTGCCGGCGAGGATCTGGGAGGCGATGTCGAGCACGGTGTCGATCGGGATCGCGTAGCCGGAGATCTCGGCCGAGCCGGACGTCGCGGCGACGTTCATCCCGATGACCTCACCGTCCTCGTCCAACAGCGCTCCGCCGGAGTCGCCGGAGACGACGTCGGCGTCGGTCTCGATCAGGTTCCTCAGACTCGAGGCGGTGCCGTCCTCGTTGTCGACAGTGATCGAGGTGCTCGGGTCGGTCACCGTGCCGTCCGCGGCCGCGAGCGAGCCCTGACCCTTGGCGTTGCCGACGGCGGTGACCTCGTCACCGCGGTTGGCGTCATCGCGGTCGATCGCGACTGTCGAGAGACCCGAGGCGTCCGCGAGCTGGAGTACCGCGACGTCGTGGACGTCGTCGTAGCCGAGGACGGCCGCGTCGTACGTCCAGCCCGTGGCGGGGTCGGTCACCGAGATCGAGGTGGCGCCCTCGACGACGTGGTGGTTGGTCACCACGATGCCGTCGTTCGTGATCGTGAGCCCCGTCCCGGCGCCCCGGGCCGAGCCGTAGTCGACGGTGGTGTCGATCAGGACGACGCCCGTCGACTCGGAGCCGGTCGCGGGCTCGGAGTCGACCGGCTGGGTCGAGGTGCCGAGGCCCTGCTGGTACGGGGCCCCGGGCTCGCCCTCGTAGCTGTCTCCGTAGCCGCCCGGGTAGCCGCTCCCGGAGCCGCCTCCGTAGCTCTCGACCGAGTCACCGGCACCGTGCCCGGGCTCGGCTCCATACGTCATGGCGCCGCTGACCGCGGACACCGCCAACGCCGGCGCGACGAACGGGATCGCTACGAGCGGGATCGCCAGGACGGCGAGAGCTGCGGGGTGAACACGGCGTGAGCGGGACATCGGGTCCTCCTTGAGGCGGTTGATGCCTCAAGATTCCGCTCGCTCCCTGTGGGGTTCCTGTGAGCCAGTCACGTGCTGGCTGGGAATGTTCCCGCCCCTCGGAATGAAACGGTGCCCGATGGGGTACTGCGGGGCATGGCCGAAGCCCCCGCACTCGTCCAGCAGCTGCCGGTCGGTGCCTCGTCGTCAGCCGTGGGCTCGGGTCGCGTCCGCACCGAGCTGCGCGATCGGATCCAGCGGAGTGACCTCTTGAGTGGCCAGATCGACCATCACCGCGGTGTCAGCGGGCACCGGCGTCCATCCGGGTTGTCCGAGACCGCTGGAGACGATCTCGAGACCGTGGTCGGTCCTGCGATAGTCCATCGCGAAGTACTCCGTGGTGTGGCGGGGCGGGATCTCGTCCTCGTCGTCGAAGATCTCCCGGAGCGCGCGCAGGGGCGAGTCAGCACGCGAATTGATGTGGATCGCGAACATGTGTGTCCGGGTGAGCATCAGCGCGTTCAAGCTGCATCGCGGGAACTTCTGGACCAGCGTCGCCAGTGCTCGGGTGACTCCCTCGGCCTCGTCGCCGTACTTCTCCACGCTCTGGTGCACGAAGTGGAAGTAGCGCTCGCTGTCGGTGTCACCCCGCAGCCGCGCCCGGGACTCCGGCGTGAGCAGCGCCTCCAGGTCGGAGATCGGAGAGACGTGGCCGTTGTGGGCGAACGCCGCCCCGTCGGTCAGGAAGGGATGGGTGTTCTCCGGACGTACGTCGAGACCACCGGTCGCCCAGCGCAGATGCACGAACCCGGCATGGGACAGCGGGGCCTCGACGAGCCTGCGATAGGTCGGGTCGACGTCCGCGGAACGCGGCGAGCTCGTCGTGCAGGTGCCCTCGGGCGTATGCCAGGCCATCCCCCAGCCGTCGGCGTGCACGGCGGTGAGCGAGGTGAACGCGTCCAGCCCCTCCTCTCCCAGCAGGTCGGCGACAGCGCAAGGGGAATCGGACACGTATCCGAACAGACGGCACATCGTCTGGTGACTCCTTCCAGAGAAAGGTGCGAACGGTGAACAGACGCTCTTCAAGCAGTACCCATGACCAGGTCCGGACAGTCGGTGTCGAGGAGGAGCTCCTCCTCGTCGACGCCAAGACCGGTGTCCCGCGGTCGGTGGCCAGCGAGGTGCTGCGGGTGGCGCGCCGGCGGGGTGAGACCGAGGCAGATGCAGATGAGGCCGGGGGTTCGGTGGGACCGGAGATGCAGCAGCAGCAGGTCGAGACCGACACACCGCCGGAGGAGCATCTCGGGTTGCTCGAGCTGGAGCTGCGGAAGTGGCGCGACAAGGCGCGCGCGGCCGCGGCCGAGGCGGGCGCGTTGATCCTGGCCAGCGGCACGACCCCGTTGCCGGTACGTCCCCAGACCTTCGACGACGAGCGCTACGCGGCGATCACCGAGCAGTTCGGGCTGACTGCCAGCGAGCAGCTCACCTGCGGCTGCCACGTACACGTCTCGGTCGACTCCGACGAGGAGGCCGTCGGGGCTCTCGACCGGATCCGCACCTGGCTTCCGGTGCTGCTCGCGGTGAGCGCCAACTCGCCGTTCTGGCACGGCGCGGACTCCGGCTACCAGAGCTATCGGTCCCAGGCGATGACACGCTGGCCGACCAATGGACCGACCGAGATCTTCGGCAGCGCTCAGGCCTACCTCGACCATCTACGCCTGCTCGTCGACACCGGGGTTCCTCTGGACGAGGGCATGGCGTACTTCGACGCCCGCCCGTCCCGCCACTACCCGACCCTCGAGATCCGGGTCGCCGACGTCTGCCTGGACCCTCGCGACACGATCTTCGTCGCGGCGCTGGCGCGGGCGCTGGTCGATACCGCGGCCGAGGAGTGGGCGCATGGCCGACCGGCCGACCCGGCTTCGGTCGCGGTGCTCCGGCTCGCCATGTGGCAGGCGGGCAAGCACGGGATCACCGGAGATCTGCTCGACCCGCGGACCCATCGGCCGCGACCGGCTCGCGAGGTGGTCGAGAGCCTGGTCGAGCACGTCGCCCCGGCGTTGCGTGAGACCGGCGACCTCGTCCGCGTCGAGACTGGCATCGACCGGATCTTCACCCGTGGCACCGGCTCCACGACCCAGCGGCGGATCCACGCCGAGGAGGGTCAGCTCGCCAGTGCCGTGGTCCGGTTGGCCGAGCTCACCTGAAGCTCGACCCGCCTCGACCCCACCTCGAACCGATCAGGAGGAACCCACCGTCATGATCCGATTCGGCCATCTCGACATCGACTTCGACGATCGCGTGCTCACCCCACGTACCTGGACCGTACGTCAGTCCGAATGGGCAGCGGAGCTGGCAGCGGGGCTGCCGGACGGGCCGATGCTCGAGCTGTGCTCGGGCGCAGGCCAGATCGGCCTGCTCGCGGCCGCGATGACCGGCCGCCGGCTGGTGTGCGTCGACGCGAACCCGGTCGCATGCGCGTTCGCCCGCGCCAACGCAGACCGTGCCGGGTTGAGCCGCTTGGTCCAGGTACGCGAGGGCAGCATCGAGCAGGCTCTCGACCCGGACGAGCGTTACAGCCTGGTGATCGCCGACCCTCCGTGGGTGCCGACGGCGCAGGTCGGCCGGTACCCCGAGGACCCACGGATGGCCATCGACGGCGGGGCCGACGGGATGCTCGTCGCCGAGACGTGTCTGGCGGCGACCGCCCGGCACCTCTCCCCCGGCGGCTCGGCCGTCCTCCAGCTCGGCACGGCCGAGCAGGCCGATCGGCTGCCGGATATGGTCGACGGCAGTGGTCTGACGATCCGGGAGGTCCGTGACTCGCCGGGCGAAGGGGTCCTCGTGCACCTCGCCCGGGCGGCGAGCATGGCCGGCCCGGACACCGGGTACCGAACGGCCTGAGGGGAAGGTGGGCGGAGATGCTGCCGAAGTCGCGTGGCACCTTGAGTGCCGCTGTGTTCACCGCGCTGCAGAGCGGCGCGACCGGGAGGCTGGAGTCGGCTCCCGAGTCCGAGGAGGATGCTCAGATCGCGCTGTGGGCTCTCTACGAGCTCCACTACCGCGGCTTCGACGAAGTGGATCCCGACCTGGAGTGGGACCCGGATCTGCTGCGGGTGCGCCGAACACTGGAGAGGTCGTTCGAGGCCGAGCTGCGTGCGCGCTGGGAGCAGAGCCCGTTGCACGAAGACAGCGAGCTGGGCCTGACCGGGCTTGTCGACAGCCACGATGGTCCCTCGTTGGCACGGTTCGTGCAGCGACGGGCCGATCGGGAGCAGGTGCTGGAGCTCCTGCAGCACCGCTCCCTCTACCACCTCAAGGAGACCGATCCGACCAGCTGGGTCGTCCCGCGGCTCGAGGCCCGGCCCAAGGCTGCGCTGATGGAGATCCTGTTCGACGAGTACGGCGGTGGTGACCCGAACCGGCTGCATCACCATCTGTTCCGTCGCGGTCTGGAAGCGGCCGGTCTACGTTCTGACCACGCCTGCTACGTCGACGAGGCACCTGTCGAGATCCTCGCGATGAACAACGCGCAGTCGCTCTTCGGACTGCACCGCCAGCTCAGAGCAGCGGCCCTCGGCCACTTCGCTGTGTTCGAGTCCACGAGCTCTGTGCCCTCCCGGCAGCTCGCCCAAGGGCTGCGTCGCCTGGAGTTCCCCGAGGAGCTGGCGGCGTACTACGACGAGCACGTGGAGGCCGACGCCGTCCATGAGCAGGTCGCCGTGCGCGACGTGTGCGGCGCGTTCCTGGACGAGGAGCCGAGCGAGCGCGACCACCTGCTCTTCGGCGCTTTCACCTGTCTCGACCTAGAGGCTCGGTACGCGCGGGCGATGCTCACCCGGTGGGGTGCGTCATGACGGACTTCGAGCACGCCTCGGTCGTGCTGTGCCCGGCGGGGCCGATGCTGCTGCGCGGCAAGCACGAGATCCAGGATGCCGACGGAAAGATCCACCGCACGGTCAGGCCGGTCAGCGCGGTGTGCATGTGCGGTGGGTCGGCGATCAAGCCGTGGTGCGACGGTACGCACCGGCTGCTGGCCGCGAGAGCGCGCGACAACGACGAGACCCCCGGGTGAGAGGCTCCCCACGTGGTTCGGCTTCGTCGGGTCTCGGCGGAGGAGCCGGGATGGACCCGCCGGCGCGCGGGTCGGGGTTTCGTGTACCTCGACGAGTCCGGGTCCCGGCTGCCTGAGGAGGCGACGGCGCGCGTACGCGCTCTCGCCATCCCACCGGCCTGGGAGGACGTGTGGATCTGTCCGCGCGAGAACGGGCACCTCCAAGCCGTCGGGACCGACGCGGCCGGCCGCCGCCAGTACCTCTACCACCCCGACTGGCGGGCGAAGCGCGACCAGGAGAAGTTCGATGGGGTGATGGAGCTCGGGGCGGTCCTTCCCCGCGTACGCCGCCGGACGGAACGCGATCTCGCCACCTCCGGGATGAGCCTCGACCGGTCAGCAGCGCTCGCGCTGCGCCTTCTGGACCTGGGATGCTTCCGGATCGGCAGCGACGCCTACGCCGACGACAACGGCAGCTTCGGCCTGACAACGCTGGAGCGTCGCCACGTCCGTCGGCGGGGCGACTCGTACGTCTTCGCCTTCACCGGGAAGTCCGGAATCGACCACACCATCAGCATCGATGACCCGCTCTCGGTGGAGGCGATCGCCCAGCTTCGTCGCCGTCGCGCCGGCTTCGAGGAGATCCTCGCCTACAAGGAAGGGCGGCGATGGCTACGGCTGACCCCGGCGCTGGTCAACGACTACATGCGGGAGGTGAGCGGCCTGGAGGTCTCGGCGAAGGACTTCCGGACCTGGCACGCCACCGTGCTCGCGGCGCTAGCGCTGTCCGAGGACCCGCAAGCCGCGAAGCGGGCGACGCCGACAGCCAGGTCCCGCCGTAAGCAGCAGGTCGCCGCGATCAAGGAGGTCGCGGAGTACCTCGGGAACACCCCCGCGGTGGCCCGGAGCTCCTACATCGACCCGCGGGTCCTCGAGCTGCACGAGCAGGGACGCACGATCCGGGTACGCAAGGCCGCGAACGACGACCCGCAGGCCCGTCAGGCCGCGGCGGAGCGCGCGGTCCTGCGGTTGCTGGCAACGGAGGAGGGCTGACCCCTCTCAGCCCTCGACCCCGGTCGCCTCGTGGGACGAGCCCACCGGCTTGCTCTCGGGCGACCCTCGCTGTCGGAGGTAGATCGCGAAGACGGCCATCGAGCCGACCGCGAGGAACTCCGACTGCCAGTTCTGCAGGGTGCGCGACCAGAAGTCCGAGTGGATGAGGTAGGCGCCCCACGTGATCGGGTCGCGGAGCTGCTCCAGCCGGGTCTCGTTGTAGGCGGCCCACCCGGACACCGACTGGACGAACCAAGACAGCACGAAGATGGCGCCCATGACGATGCCGAGGGAGCGGGAGTAGAGCGCAGCCCGCAGACCACCGGCCCGGGCCATCGCGGGCGAGTCGGGACGGACGTAGGCTCCGACCTTCTGCCGCTCGTCGGACTCCTTCCCGGCATGCTCCACCGGCTTCGACTCCGGGGATCCTCGTTGCACCAGCCAGACAGTGAGCACGATGAAGAGCAGGAACTGCAGATACTCGCTCTGCCAGTTCTCGGTCACGTCCACGGCGAAGCTCGCCGAGGTGAGATACCGACCCAGCGAGATCTGGTCGAGGCCTTCCGCGAACTGCTGGTCGTTCAGCTGGTGCCAGCCGGCGAACGCCTGCCCGACCAGAGCGGCCAGGAAGAGCAGCCCGAAGATGAGGCTGAGCGAGTTCTCCTTGAGGAACCGACGCATCAGGGGCTCCTTCACGCGTGCCTGAGGGCGATGACCAACGTGTAGAGCAGGCCGACGCCGATGACCGCCAGATAGGCGACGTACATGATCCGCATCTCAACCTCCGTGCACAGCGCAGTCATAGGGCTTCGGCTGCTGCGGCGTGCAGCCTGCCGCGAACAACCGCCAGCCGTCGTCGAACCGGGCCAGGAACATGGTCTCGCTCTGGAAGCGGACCTCTGCCATGGTTCCGAAGACATCAACGCGCTCGAGTGCGCCCGGGGTCGGAAGCGTCTCCTCGGCCATCGCCTCGGCGCAGGGCGCCTTGGCAGCGGCTTCCAACTCGGTGCGCGTCTCCGGCGCCAGCACCGCGCAGGCACGTGCCCAGTCCCGCGCGGCGACCGCCTCCTGGAAGTCGGCGGCTCTGTCGCGTACCGCGTCTTCATGTCCTGTCGCGCATCCGCTGAGGACCATCGGTAGAAGCAGCGCCATCGCGGTGACCCACCACCTCATCGGGGACTCCTCAGCCGTGGGCGGCCCGTGCCGCGCCTGCCTCCGTGGACTCGCCGCCGGTCTGCAGCTGGCCGCCCTGGTCCTCCAGGTGGGCACGGACGAACCAGTGGAAGAGCTCGAGCTGCTCCACCTGACCGATCAGGACGTCCTGGGTCACCAGGTCGAGCTCCTCGACGGCCTTGATCGCCTCGCGGTAGGAGCCGATCACGCCCTGATAGGTGACGTCGAGCGCGGCCAGGTGCTCCTGGGTGGTGGCCCTGCCGATGCTGTAGTCGTTCCACGTACGTTCCTGCACCAGCGCCCCCGGGGTGCCTCGCGGTGCGCCGCCGAGGGTGGCGATCCGCTCGGCGAGAGCGTCGGCCATCGCGCGTACGGCCTCGACCTGGGGGTCGATCATCTGGTGCACGGCGATGAAGTGCGGACCCACGACGTTCCAGTGCACGTGCTTGAGGGTGAGCTGGAGATCGTTGGTTGCGTGAAGGCGAGACTGCAGCAGGTCGATGGTCGTCCGGGCGGCATCCTCGTCCAGGCCAGGGATCGTGTAGTGCAGCTTGTCGTTCGTCATGTCGAGGCCGGTACCCCGGGCTGCTCGATTAATGCCTGAGCACGGGTGCGAATAAACTTGGCGCGTGTCCGCTCTCCTCAGCTCGCCGTCTCGTGTCTACCGGATCGTCGCCACCGCCGAGGCGGTGACCTGGGCCGGGCTGCTCAGCGGCATGTTCCTGAAGTACGTCACCGAGACCACGGAGCTGGGAGTCAGCATCTTCGGGATGCTGCACGGCATCGTGTTCATCGCCTACTGCGTGACCACGACCGTGGTCGCGATCGACCAGCGCTGGTCGATCAGTCGACTCGTCGCCGGCCTCGCGTCCTCGATCCCGCCGTTCTTCACGCTCTGGTTCGAGCGGTACGCCGCAGGCCGCGGTCTGCTCGCCCCGACGTGGCGACTGATCGACGAGTCCCCGAACCGCCCTCTCGAGCGGCCGCTGTCCTGGCTGCTCCGCAACCCGGCGCGCGGCCTGGCCGCCGGCCTGGCGAGCGTCGCCGCGCTGACGGTGGTCGCGCTGGTCGCGGGACCGCCGGTCGGCTGAGCCGACCGGCGGTGCGCAGAGGCGCCTCAGCTGTCTGCGTGCTGATCCAGCTCGTCCCGTAGAGCCTGCTTGTCCTTGTTCCCGACGGGGATGTCCGCGTTGGCGGCCTGGCGACGCATCTCCTCACGGGTGATGTCCTGCGGCATGTCGCCGAGGTGTTCCTGCCGGCTCTTCAGGAACGCCTTGCCCAGCTCGGCGCGGCGGGTGTCGTCGAGACGGTCGCGGAGCCCCGGCAGCACGGTGGTCTCCTCCTCCTCGACATGGTGGGTGACCGCGTCGACAACCTCCTTCAGCTTGCTCTCGTAGGCGGCTGAGAAGGGATCGCACTCGGAGAGCTCGGCGAGGAGGCGGTCAGCCAGCAGGTGCTCCTCCTGACTGTGCGCGACATCGTCCTTCTCCCCCGCCTCGTCGCGGGCAGCCGGGTAGACCTCGGCCTCCTCGGCACGGCTGTGCGCGGCCAGGAGGGTCACCAGGACCGGGGTCAGCCCGGCGCGTACCTCCGGTTCTCGCTGAAGCTTCTCGAAGAGGCTCTCCACCTCGCGATGGTCCTGCATGATCAGGTCGGTCACGTCTTCGGACACGACGTCTCTCCTCTGCGCTGGTAGGGGTTCGGCCGCTCACCGGTACCCATGAACCCGCTCACTCAGTCCGGGGGCTCCTCGACGATGTGCACGGCCGCTTCCTCAGCCGACGCGCCGGCGCCGTCGATGCCTTCGTCCTGCCCGACGAGGCCGCCCTCGTCGTCCTCGCGCAGACCCTGGTCGGGGCTGGTGAGTCGACCGGCGCGCGCCTCACCCACTTCCCCGGTGACCGGGCCGTCCAGGATGTCGGCATCAGCCTCGCCGTCGGCGCCCTCCCAGACCTCAGGCTCTTCCTGCGCGCGCCGTTCGTCGATGGTCTCGCCCTCGATCTCCTCGCGCGGCGTGACCCCCTTGGCGTTCACGCCCCGGGGCCGCTCGGGCGGGGAGTAACCCTCGTCCAGGACGTCGTCCACACCGCGGTCGTCGAGGGTGTCCTCTGGCTGAAGCTGATCTTCACTCATGATCCGACCGGTACCCCTGACCGGGCGGACGATGCTCCGCGGCGGTCGCCGATCTCAGGCAGGCCCACCTTCGCCGCTGTGGTCGGCGAGCTGGTCGACGTCGACCTCCTCCTGACGTGAGATCTGGTCCGTCACGAGCTCCTGCTGCTCCTCGGTCAACGTCACCCCGGCCTCGTGCAGCGCCTTGTCGAGCTCTTCCCGGGTCGTCCCCTCGGGCGCGGTCTCCTGCCATGCGGTGACCCGCTCGACCACACCTCGAAGTGCCTGTACGCGGGCATCGTCCTGGTTCATCTCAGTCATCTGCTCGCGGTACCAGACCTTGTGGAGGCCATGCGGACGATCAGGAGAACAGGCATGTGACCGCGTCGAGATGTCCCGTCTCTGCACTCATGCCAATTCCGCGATCAGCAGCAGCAGGCCGAAGCCAGCGGCAGCGATCAGTCCGCCGAACTTTGGGCTCTCCTCCGCGGCCTCGGGCAACATGGTCTCCGCGACCAAGGACAGGAGTGTTCCGGCTCCGAACGCTTGGAGCAGCAGCACTGCTTCTTCGCTGAGCAGCGACGACGTCGCATACCCAGCGGCGGTTAGTCCGACAGTGGCTGCGGCGACGCTTCCCCAGAGCGCGAGGATCCACTGTCGAGATCTACCGGTGCTCAACATGCCGCTCGAGGCTGACATCGCCTCAGGGAGGTTGCCGACCGCAATGGCTGCGATCAGCGCGGGTTGGACACCCACAGAGTGCAGGGTCACGCCGAGCACCAACGCTTCGGGCACCGCGTCGATAGCGGTCCCGATGGTGATCGCTGCGCCACTGGTGGGGGCTACCGTCGCTGTGGGTCCCGCCAAGCATTGTGCGCAGCGCTTGCGGTCGCGGGCTCCGCGTGCGGCCAACCAGGCATTGACCGCGCTGAAGGTTGCCGCACCGCCCATCAGGGCCGCTATCCCACTCCAAGGATGGGTCGCGACGGCCTCTGCGGCGAGCTCGACGGACGCCGCCGCCAGCACCAACCCGGCCCCCAGGGCAGTGACCCTGGCTATCGTGCCGTGCCCGAACCAACCGGACAGTCCGAGCAACGCGCCGAGCAGCAGCCCGCTGACGCTGAGAGTCGCCCATCCGATGACCGAGCCATAGTCAGCCAACACTGTCACCGCCGTGGTGCGCAGAGCTTGGGGGACCAGACCGGAGGGGCCTGGCCGGGCAACAGTTCTTCATTCGCGCTTCCCGTCTCGCGAGGGTGTTCTGTTACGAGGTGTCAACCGGTGTGGATCTGCCAGGAGGCGGATCCGGACAGGTCGAGCCATACGGTGTCTCGGATCTTGGTGATGCGTGCGAGGATCGCGTCGCAACCGGGGCAGCGCAGGATCGAGCCGGGGCCGGCGAGGTAGGTCTTGGTCTCCGCGACAGAAGTCCCGGCTGTGCAGTGCCCACAGACCACGCGGGCTGTCGTGACGTCGCTGGCGAAGACTTCGCGAAGAATCCCTGCTGCCGCGTTGCCGTCGACTCGATGGTCGTTGTCCTCATGCATGGGCGTCTCCTCAGCTTCCGAAGCGTTCGGTACGAATGTCGGATGATCGGTAGCCGCGGTCGACGAGCAACCGCGCGGCGTGTTCGACGAACCCCGTGGGACCGCACACGTAGACGCGGGATGGTCCTTCGGTGATCTCGTTCCCAGGAGGTGGAAGGTCCTCGATGCGCAGCCGACCGGGTTCTCGGGTGTCGTCGGGAAGTCCGGACCGGGTGTAGAGGCGAGAGATCTGGATGTCCGGATGCGTCTGGCCCATCTGGTGCAGCTCGCTCGTGTAGATGATGTGGTCGGGCGTACGCGCGGAGTAGATCAGCCGGAACGGCGAGCTCGAGTCAGACCGTACGCGCTCGCGCAACATGGCCATGAGCGGAACCACGCCCGAGCCGCCGCCAACCAGCAGCACCGGCCCCCGAATCCGGGCCGTCCACTGGAACCACCCACCGAGCGGGCCTCGGATCTCGAGCTGATCGCCGGGCAGCATGATCTCGGTGAGGTACGTCGACACCTCGCCGCCCTGGACACGCTGGACGGTGAGCTCGACCTGGTCCTGCGCGGAGGGAGAGGCGACCGAGTAGCTCCGTTGCGCCGTGTACCCATCCTCAGCGGTGAGCCTGACATCGACGTGCTGGCCCGGAGCGTGTCCCGACCATCCGGGTACGTCGAGAACCAGCGTCCGCGCAAGACGCGTCTCCATTCGGGCGGCCCGCAGTCGCGCAGGAAGCCACCGGATCGGCCCACGGCGGCTCGCCGGTCCGGAGCTCTCGGTCTTCGCCGCACCTTCCGCACGCTCAGTCGCCGACATAGCGCTGCTCCAGCCACGGGTCGCCGTACTCGTGGTAGCCGAGGGTCTCCCAAAATCCTGGCTCATCGTCGAGGTGAAGCTCGATGCCGTTGATCCACTTGGCCGACTTCCACAGATACAGGTGCGGCACCAGCAGACGGGCAGGGCCGCCGTGAGCGGACTCGAGGTCGTCACCTTCGTACTCGTAGGCGATCCAGGCGTCCCGGTCGACGAGATCTCCGATGGGCAGGTTGGTCGTGTAGCCGCCGTAGCATCGGACGAGCGCGTACTCCGCTTCGGTCGCGAGGTCACCGAGCACGTCACGCACCCTGACGCCGCGCCAGCTCGTGTCGAGCTTGCTCCATGTGGTCACGCAATGGATGTCGACCGTGAACTCTTCGCTGGGCGCCCGCATGAGGTCCGGCCAGCCCCAGCGGGTCACGGCGCCGTCGAGATCGGTGACATCCAGCCCCCACTCTTCCCGGGAGACCGCGGGTGTCGGTCCCGCCGACAGGACGGGAAAGTCGTACGTCTCGTGCTGACCCGGCGGGATGCGCGCATCGTCGTTGTCGCCGCGCCCGCCGAAACCTCTGCTGATCACGCTCATTCTGCTCCTCACGTTGTGCTTCGAGTGGCGCTTTGGAGTGTTGGGTTGTGGCGAGCACCCCTCACAGTTCGAGCAGCGCCTGCTCGACGACCTCGGTGAGAGCCGGGTGGATGTACATCACCTCGCGGGCGATCTGGTCAACCGTCTGGCCGGTCATGATCGCTTGGATCAGAGGCTGGATCAGGATCGCCGCGTCAGGGCCGATGATGTGCGCGCCCAGCAGCGTCCGCTGACGGGGATCAGCGAGCAGCTTGACGAAGCTTGTGCTGTCCTCCAGCGCCCACCCGTAGGCAGCGTCGGCATACTCCCGAACGGCGATGACGTGGTCGACTCCGGCGTCCTGAAGCTGTTGCTGGGTTGCGCCGACGCTCGCAACCTGGGGGTCGGCGAACACGGCGTGCGGCACGAACGAGGCCGGCAGCGGTCGTTGGTCGTAAAGATGGGTGAGGTTGTGCACGATCGTGCGTGCCTCGGCGTTGGCCAGGTGCTTGAGCTGGAAGTGGTTCGACAGGTCACCCAGCGACCATACGCCCGGCGCTGTCGTGGACCCGTTGGCGTCGGTGACGACGTGACCGTGCTCGTCGACCTCGATCCCGGCCTTCTCCAGACCGAGCAGATCGGAGTTCGGTCGGCGGCCCGCTGCGACGAGTACGACCTCGGCAGCCACCTGGCCACGACCCAGCGAGTTCTCGATGGTGCCGACCACGCCCTGGGGGCTCCGATCCACCCGCAGAACCTCGCTGTCGAGGCGCACATCGACGTCTCGTGAGGCAAGCTCGGTGAACCTGTCGGCGATCTGCCGGTCCTCGGAACCGAGCAGCCGCGGACCACGGTGCACAATGGTCACCGCTACGCCGAAGGACGAGAAGACGTGCGCCATCTCGGCGGCGACGAATCCACCTCCGACGATCAACATCGAGGCCGGAAGCCGATCGAGGCGCATGATGGTGTCCGAGGTGTGATGCTCGACGTCCTTCAGTCCGGGGATGTCCGGCACGATCGGCCGAGAGCCGGCTGCCAGCGCGATCCGGTCGGCGGACAGCTCGACATCACCGGCTCGCAACCGCCCGGGCCCGACGAACTCGGCTGCATCGGTGTAGACATCGACGCCGTTCGCCCTCCGGTAGGCCATCGCGCGCTCGTGCAACGGGTCGATCCGGTCGAAGATGCGATCGCGTACAGCCGGCCAGTCGACCGACTCGACCCGCGCCCGCACGCCCAGCCGATCGGCGCGTTGAGCGGTCCGTACGGCGTCCGCGGCGACCACGAACATCTTCGTGGGGATGCAACCCCGATTGAGGCAGGTGCCACCGAAGCGAGACGGCTCCACGATCGCTCGTCGCAGGCCGTCGAATGCTGGGGTGAAGAGGTAGTTGCCGGTTCCGGCGCCCACCACGATCAGGTCGTGTGTCATCGACATGGTCTTCCCTTCTTGGGTTCAGGGTTCGGATCCCGTGGGTGCTTCCAGGTTTCGCAGGGCATGCCGGATCGCGTGCAGATCGGCCTCGGTGCTGGCCGCCACTCGCAACGCCTCTCGGGCGCGGGCCCGGTCGCGGGCGGCGGCGCGACGCTGGGTGAGCAGGATCAGCGGCCCTTCCAACGCGGCGACGGTGGCCAAGATCGCGCCGAGCCCCGAAAGCATGGTCGCCGGATGAGGTTGGAACGGTTCGGCGAGCAGGTTCACCGCAAGCCACCCGGCGATGAGGGCCAGGACCCCCGCCAGGAACCACCACGTCGCGATTCCAGCGGCGATCGAGACGGCCAGGCGCTCCGCACGATTCGGAGCCGGTTCGTCAAAGGTGCTGAGCCCGTGGCCGCAGTGCGGGCAGATTTGCACTGCAGCGGTCTCGTCCCTGGGGCCGCTGCCCGCTGTCTCACCGGGCGAGGTCGACCCAGAGGTCTTCGGCATGGACGACGTCACCCGGTCCAACCTAGGTGACGATGCCGGGCCGGGTATCGACGTCGACCGTGTCGCCCTTCACTGGTGATGCCACGGGCGTGCCGGTGTAGTGCCCGCGGATCGACTCGATCAGGTGCCGGGCACGGATGGTCAGGGTCGCAGCACTGCCTGGTCTTCCGGTCTGCAGCCGCCCTTTGGTCACAAGCACGCCGAGGTCAGCGCCCTTCCATCGATAGTCCCCGGGGCCGTAGATCCGCAGGAAGAACGCCTCGGACTCGGACTGCAGCTGGTGCCAGTCGAGGGCCGATCTTCGATGGGTCAGCGCGCCGCTCGCGTCAAGACCGTAGGCGCCGGTCGGCGCTGCGGTTTCGATCCGCTCCACCGCGGGCGCTGTCTCCTTGATGATCATCTGCGACCACAGGTCCACCGCCGCCAGCTCCTGCCAGCGTCGGTTGATGTCATCGATGTCGAGCTCGAGATCGATGTCGAGGTATTCCAGCAGATGGAAGAGGAACAACGGCACATCGGCGTACGCACCTGCGGTCACGTTGGTGATCGAGGAAGCCCCGCTGATGCGCGGATTCAGCTCACCGAGGTACACCTCGTCGGTATCGACGTCGACGAGCACGTCGACCTCGAAGAATCCGCGGTAGCCCTCTTCGTCGAGCCGGTTCCCCAGCCGGCGCACCAGGTCGGCGGCGCGTGCGCGCAGGTCACCGGTGAGCACCTCGGGATACATCTCGTTGCCGCACCAGCCACCCCGGTACGGCGTGAGCTCGGGGTGGCCGGTCAGCTCGGACATGAACGGGCCGACCACCGTCCCACAGGAGGTCAAGACGGCCTCGACAGCGACTGGCCGGTTGTTGATCCGCTTCATCACCTTGACGGTCTTCCCCGCGATCTCGGAGCCGTGCTTGTCCCAGTCGTCTGCTGACGCGATGAAGAACGTCGTCTTGCCCGAGTCGCCGTAGGCCAGCTGGACGACCAGATCGCCACCCAGACCCGCATCCTCAGCCGCTTCGACGAGCCCGGCGAAGTCATCGACGGCGACCACCGTGTTGGGAACGCTGGGCACGCCGACCTCCTCACCCAGCTGGGTCGTGACGATCTTGGAGTCCAGGCGTTCACGCAGATCGGCGGACGGCAGGATGAGGTCGTAGCCGAGCTCCTCGCAGATGCGCTCGGTCTCGGCATCGAAGAACACCATGGCGACCTTCGGCCGTACGCCAGGCGTGACGCGGCCGGAGATGAGCGCACGCACCTCGGCGTTCTCCAACAGCCAGTTGTTGATGTGCTCGCCGCTCTCGAACCTGACGTATGGCTTGTGTGCCGGGGTGAACACGCGCGGGTGCGCGCCATCCCACGCGTCGTAGTAGGTGATGTAGGTGAAGTTGCGGACCCAACGGTCCAGGCCGAGCAGGTTGAACGGTGTCGCGCCGATGAAGTAGATCGGCACGTCGTTGGTTCGGAAGAAGTGCCGCACCTCCGACATGTTCCGCAGCGGGCGCCGGCCGCCGGCCCGAGGTGCCGCAGGCGCGAACGCAGCGTCGGTCGCCATGGTCGTGGTGGGCGCATTCGCCACCGGTTCTGCAGACTTGTGTGCAGGCATCTGCCGGCGCCTTTCGGTTGAAGGGTGAGCTTGTGACGGTGCGGTGCTATCTGCAGAGCTTCATGGCGAAGTGGCGATAGTTCAGGAACAGCGAGCCCGTGGTGAAGAAGAGGGACCCGAGCAGCCAGAGGAGAATGATGGAGGTGAAGTAGGCGCCCTCGGGGACTCGCGCGACGTACATCACGGTGCCGATGAAGAACATCAACCCGCCCACCGCGGCGTTGGCCTCGACACCGAGCCCCGTCTTGGCGCACGACCGCAGCCGAAAGCCGAAGCGCCTGCCAACCAGCGGGGCAACAGCTTCTCCTCGTCCTTGGTCAGCCTCGCCACGCACGATGCGCGCCACCTTCCACGACTGCGAGGCGAAGATCAGAGCGCTGCCGATGATGAAACCCCACGGTCCGAGGTTCTTGTTGGACTCGTATACCGACGGCAGGAAGCCGTAGGAGCCGATGACGTAGGCAGCGCTTCCGGACATGGAGAGCGCGATGTTGATACGGAGCCCGCGGTCGTCGGTGTAGGTGAAGAACTCGAGCAGGTCGACAAGGAGAAACCCGAGAGATCCGATGATGTAGAGGATCCCGGAGTAGAGGTACACGTTCTCCATCTGCGGGTAGAAGTACAGGACTGTGCCCACGATGAAGGTGGTACCACCGACCAGGAACGACAGGCCGTGCACGACCCGCCAGGCATAGGTCGTCGCCCGGTTCACGTGCTCGAAGAGGGCGAACGTCTCGTCGCCGTAACCATGTGGCGTCTCTGCATACGTGACCATGTGTCTCTCCTGATGGAGCCGCTTCCCCGAGGCCTGGCCTCGGGGGCCTTGGACGATGCTGCTTCGTGCAAGCCATGATCCGCGCGCTCATATATGTTGTCCAATGCCAATTTGCAGTACTATGTATGCCATTCATGCATGTCAAACGAGGGGCCGGAATGGAACTACGGGCACTCAAGAGCTTTGTCACGATCGCCGACTGCGGGTCCGTGAGCCGGGCGGCCGAGCTGCTCCACACCACCCAGCCCGCGTTGTCGAGACAGCTGCAGCGATTCGAAGCGGAAGTGGGCTCGTCCCTCTTCGACCGGATGGGCCGAGGTCTGGCGCTGACAGCAGCGGGCCGAAGACTGTTGCCGGTCGCACGCGACCTGGCCACCCGCGCCGATCTCGCCCAGGAGACGGTCGTGGCGTTACGTGCCGGCGCCCCCGGCGCTGTGATGGTGAGCGCGCCGCACACCACCGCGACCGACATCGTGGCGCCGTTCCTCGCCAGCTGGGGCCCTGAGGATCCACTGCCGATGGTGTGGGAGACCCCCTCTCTGGACACGTACGAAGCATTGGATCGAGGAGCCGACCTGGCCATCGGAGCCGGGGTTCCGCCACGCCGTCTACGGCGTCTGGTTCTTGCTGATCTGCCCGTGTGGGCGTATGTGAGACCCGACCATCGCTGGGCGAGTCGTGGTTCGGTCGACCTCGGTGAGCTCGAGGACGAACAGCTGCTCGTCCTCGAGAGCGGCCAACACTCCCGCACGGCCCTGGAGCGCGCCCTCGCCGGCCAAGAGCTACCACTCGGCAAGATCGTGGAGTTCGAGAACGCCGAGGTCGCCCAAGCAGTCGCGTCCGCGGGACGCGGCGTCGCCGTGGTCTCCGACGACCCTCGCTACGGTCTGGTCCCGCTCCGAATCATCGCGGCCGCGGGCCCGTTGTGCATCCGGTTGTATGCCGCATGGTCGGACCAGCACTATGCCAGTGAGGTGTTGGCCGGTCTGGCTCTTCGGCTGCGCGCTTTCAGTCGTGAACGCTACGGGATCGCCGAGCCGACCTGATCCGTGCCAAGCAGCAGGCCCGCCCACGGCCAGACATCAGTCGGTCAGCTGCGCGACCACCTCATCGCCGTTGCTCACGGAGATCAGCTCGTCGACAAGACCCTGCCTGTTGAAGCGCATGAAGTCGACGGTGCGGAACGAGAATGTGCGTCCTGACGCCGCGACGACCGAGCCATCGAGCGTGGTGAGATCGCCGCGATGGGTGCCTCGACGGTGATAAGAGACGCAGGCACGGTTGCCGTCGACGAGGACGTCCTCGATCTCGGAAGTCATATCGGGAAAGGCCGACCGGTGGCGATGCATGTATCCGACGAACCCATCGCGGCCCTCGACTCGTTCACCGTCCGGCTGCACCACGATGTCCTCGGCAACCAAGACCATTGCCGCATCGTGATCGCCTTGGGAGAGGCTGTCGTAGAGCTGGTGAACTCTTTCTCGCTGCGCGATACCGTGCCCAACATGTGGCGACCCGGGATCTACGGGCGTGATATCAGCGTGCTCGGCGATTGACTCTCGCCCGGAGACCTGGGCCTTCAGCCGGTCGAGCTCATTCACCGTGACCAGGTCGGCCATCTGAGCCTCATCGTTGAAGGTGAAGATCTCGGCACCCCGGATCTCGACCTTTCGCCCGGTAGGAGACAGGTCGCCGAACTGCCCGCCATGTTCACCCTGCATGATGTAATGAACGCCGGCCTTCATCCCGTCGATCAGGATCATCCGATCGCGCAGCTGCATTCCCGGGAATGGGCCGTCAAAGCGCCTGATTCTTTCCAGGAATCTCGATCGGCCGGTAAACCGGACGGTGTTGCTGTCCACGGAGATCTCTTCGGCAACAAGTGGGCCGTTGTCGTCGAAGCGGCCCGCGTTGAAGTTCTTGTGAAACGTCGAGGCGACCCGATGCAGAGTTTCATGGTCTGGCATGCGTTTCCTTGGGTGGTCGGAATATCTGGATCCGGTCAGAGAACAGGAGCGGCCGGGAGATCGACCTCGGTATCGACGAAGTGATTGAAGTAGTTCGTGAACAGATTGACCGTGACGTGCGCGGAGAGCTCGGTGAGCTGCTCGTCGGCCCATCCGGCATCGAGCGCCGCCTGCCAGGTCGCGTCTTGGACATGTCCCACGTTCAGGGTGTACTCGCGAGCCAGCGCCAGCAGCGCGGCGAGCTTCGCGTCGAAGTCCACCGTGCCGCGACGGATGGCGATCGTCTGGTCGCCGGTGAGTCCGGCGGCCTTTCCTCCCGCGGTGTGGGCAGCCTGGCAGTAGGCGCATTCGTCGGCGTTACCGACTGCCAGGGCGATGGCCTCCCGGGTGCGCGCGTCGAAGGTGCCGTAGTCGTCGAAGACCTGCTGGAGCGCGACATAGGACTGCAGGACGATCGGCGCGTGCGCCATCTCGCCGAAGATGTTCAGCACCTTGCCGAACTGGGCACGCAGCGCCTTCAGCTCGACCTGGCTCTCCTCAGGGGCGCTGTCGAGTGTGTGCACGGGAATGCGAGGCATGTGACTCTCCTGTCGGTAGAGGTATGCGTGCCGACCGATCCTTCGGTCCGACACCTGTCCTGGCTTGCATCCCGGGTCGGGACAGTCGCCGCGGACCTGCTCTCAGGCGATCAGGTGACCACCCGGACGAGCTTCTTGTTGACGAACTCCTCGATGCCGTAGCGGCTGAGCTCGCGGCCGAAACCGGAGCGCTTGACTCCTCCGAAGGGCAGTTCAGGCGAGTCGACTCCGACCCCGTTGACGTAGACCATCCCGACGTCCAGCTGGTCTGCGACTCGCTGTGCCTGGTCGGGATCGGTCGTGAAGAGGTAGGAACCGAGGCCGAGCGGAGTGTCGTTGGCGAGTCGCACCGCCTCTTCCTCCGTGGCTACCTGGAACACCATCGCGACGGGACCGAAGAGCTCCTGATGGTAGACGGGGTTGTCGGGGGTGACCCCGGTGAGGATGCCTGACGGGTAGTAGGCGCCTTGCGGCTCCGGACGGTCCGCTGAGTCGAGCGTCGCACCGGCCTCGACTGCCTCCTGGACCTGAGTCGCCAGCGTCGCCGCCGCCTGGGGCGATGCCAGCGGCGTCTCGCCGGAGGCGGCGAAGAGCTTCTCGGAGAACGCGGTGACGAAGTCGTCGTACAGCTCCTCGGTCACGATGAATCGCTTGCCCGCGTTGCACACCTGGCCGGTGTTGTAGCTCCTGGCCTCGGCAGCAGCCTGCGCGGCTGCGTCCATGTCGTCGGTGCTGAGCAGGATGAACGGGTCCGACCCGCCGAGCTCGAGGACGACCTTCTTCAGGTTCCTGCCCGCGATCTCCGCGACCGCTGCGCCGGCTCGCTCGGAACCGGTCAGCGAGACCCCCTGGGTCCGTGGGTCGGCGATCATCTGGGCGACCTGCTCGTTGGTGGCGTAGACGTTCACGTAGGCGCCAGGCGGGAATCCGGCGTCGACGAAGAGCGCTTCCAGCGCAGCCGCCGTCTCCGGGCACTGAGGTGCGTGCTTGAGAATGATCGGATTGCCGACCACAAGGTTCGGGCCGGCGAAGCGGACCACCTGGTAGTACGGAAGGTTCCACGGCATGATGCCCAGCAAAGGTCCTACGGCGGCCTTGCGGATGTATGCCGATCCCTCGCCGCCGAGGAGCTCGATCGGCTCGTCGGCCAAGAACTGTTCTGCGTTCGTAGCGAAGTAGTCGCAGATCGCCGCAGAGAGGTCGATCTCCTCGATCGCCTCGGCGAGCGGCTTGCCCATCTCGCGTACGAGGATCGAGGTCAACTCGTCCTTACGAGCGACGAGGAGATTCGCCGCCTCCTTCATCAGCGCGGCACGTTCGGCGACACTCGTGTCCTTGGACCAGCCGTGGTAAGCATCGGCGGACGCCACCAGAGCCCGCTCCACGTCCTCGGCGGTGGCGCTGGGATAGGTCTTGACCACCTCACCGGTGCGCGGATCGGTGACTGCGTAGGTGAGGCTGCTCATGAGCTCGCTCCTAGGATCGAAAGTCGTGGTCGGATTCTGAGCCGGCCATGTCGCCGGCCGTCCTGCACTCGCATCCGACCCCGAGTCATGCCGCAGAAAGCCGCGGCCAGTCACCATCATTCGCACGATCGCTTATGTTGTCCAATGATAGTTTTGCATGTTTGCCATGCCTCAATGACATACGAGTTCCGGCCAGGGACAGGTCGCCGGCCGCCTAGCGGTCCCGTTCGACCCGAATCACGGCCGGCAAGGTGGAGTCGTTGCGCCACCAGCACCGCCCGTCGACGAGGTGCTCGTCCCCTTGCCTCCATCGGAGAACCCCAGGTGCTCCTTCCATGAAGCAGGTGAGCTCTCCTGACTCCATCCGCACCAGGACGCCGCCGAGATCCCGGACCGCGACGACCCCATCGGGCTCGACGATCAAGCGATGACCGGTCGCGGGTGACTTCGCTGCCGAACCGACGCCATCGCCCTGCACCTCGACCCGGAAGTCATGCCAGGGCACGTCGATGGTCCAGTCGTTCTGCTCCCTCGGATCAGTCATCGAGGAGCTCCACGTGCTGCTGCGGCGCCTGTCGGAGGACTCGTAGGGCCTGACAGACGGTGATCGTGTAATCCACGAAGTAATCGTGCCGGCCACGTCGCATCGCATCACGGTGGACCGGATGTGCCAGCCACCGATTGTGGGAGGCCTCGTCCTCGAACTCGACGATGGTGCAATTCTCGCCGTCATCCGCGCGGAACCTCTTGAAAGAGATCAACCCCGGCACGCTTTGCGCGGCCGCAATGACGCCCGCGCCGATGTCTCGATACTCTTCCTCGACGCCGTCACGCGTCCTTTGGCGAAACACGGTCACGATCATGGTCTGCCCCCACGGTTATCACATCGGAAAAGGGTCGCGGCGATACTTCATCGCTCCTCGGATCGAGATCGCGAACCCGATAAGGATCAGAGTGCCCTATCGTTGTGATCCTCGCAGCGACGTCAATAGCCCCACCACTTCGCGAGCGTCCTCGCCAGCTGTCCTGCACACTCGAGCCATCCGTGAGCGGCATCTACACACCGCCGGCGGACGCGGACCAGGGAGATTCCGAAAACCACGACAGAGCCGACGCGACAGAGAGTGAAAGCATGATGAATGACCCTGAAATCGATGTCGGAGTCGCGCGGGCCACTGGCCACGGAGATCCAGCGATGGGTTCAGGCGCGTACGCCGCGCCTCAGGATCTGCCAGTCGGTGTGAGCCTCGAAAACTGGCAGACCACCCCCATGCTGGAATGGTCGTTCCAACACGTCGAAGAACTGTTCCCGACCGCCTTGATCGGGCGCGGCGACGGTCCCGTCGGAGACCTGGGCCCGCCGGCGGCCGACATGTCCATGGTCGAGGTTCCACTCGCCGACGGCCGCACGCTCACGGTCGGGCAGATCATGGAAGCGACCGACACCGACGGCTGGGCGGTCGCCCGGCACGGCCGCCTGCTCACCGAGCACTACCCGCGCGGCATGACGACCAGCACCAGACATCTGCTGATGTCGGTGAGCAAGTCACTGGTCGGCTCGGTCGCCGGCATCTTGGCCGGGCAGGACGTGCTCGACCCAGCGAAGCCGATCACCCACTACGTCCCCGCGCTCGACGCGAGCGGATACCGCGACGCCACCGTGCGGCACCTCTTGGACATGCGCTCCGGCATCCACTTCTCCGAGGACTACCTCGACCCCGCGGCCGAGGTGCGAGTCCTCGAGCAGGCCATCGGCTGGGCACCCCGAACGCTTCCCGATACCCCCACAACCATGCGCGGATATCTCACGACGCTACGCCAGAAAGCCCCACACGGCTGGCCGTTCGAGTACCGGAGCTGCGAGACAGACGTGCTCGGCTGGGTGTGCGAGGCAGCGGCCGGGCAGTCGATGCCCGAGCTCATGTCGGAGGTGCTGTGGTCACGCATCGGGGCCGAGGACCACGCCGTGATCGGCGTGGACTCGGTCGGCTCGGGGATGTTCGACGGCGGCATCTGTGCCGTGCTGCGCGACCTGGTCCGCTTCGGACACCTGCTCGGAAACGGAGGCGCCGCTCTCACGGGGACCCAGGTGCTGCCCGAGTGGTGGGTCAGCGACACCTTGACCGGCGACAGCGACTCGCGCGCGGCCTTCGCGGTGAGTCCGACCGAGACCCTGATGCCTGGCGGCATGTACCGCAACCAGTTCTGGTTCCCTTACCCGGGATCAGACGTCATCCTCTGCCTGGGGATCCACGGACAGATGATCTACGTCAACCGAACCGCGGGTGTGGTCGCGGCAAAGGTATCCAGCTGGCCCGAGCCGCAACACGCCTGGAAGCTGTTCAGCACCCTCGCCGCCTTCGACGCCATCGCTTCAGCAGTCGCCTGAGGAGACTCAGCGGATCAGTCCGGAGAAGAAATGCCGAGAGCCGCTGACCTTGGCGTTTTGCCTGGTCAGCGGCTCTTTCACTGGCTCCCCGAGTTGGACTCGAACCAACAACCCTCCGGTTAACAGCCGAATGCTCTGCCAATTGAGCTATCGGGGAATTGCTCCTTGCGGTGCGGGTGAAACCTTAGCAACCCCGCGGCAGCGATCGGAAATCGGCATGCGCTCATTCGGCGACGAGGTTGCGGAGGCCGCGGCGGTGCTGCTCGAGAGCAGCGAGCTGGGCGAAAAGACGGTGGTAGGCCTCGGGGTCGGCGGCGGCGTCGGAGCGCTGCAGACGGCTCTTCACGTCGGCGATGCGGCGCTGGTCGAGCAGCTCGAGGAGGCGTACGACGTATTGCAGGACGTACGCAGAGTCGGGCTCCTTCGCGGACGGGATCGGCTCCACGGCGAGCTCGGCGAGGATGCGGCTGACGAGCGGGTCCGAGGCGGCGGCGCCGAGCTTCTGGGCCCAGTTCGCGTCGCCGGTGCCCGCGCCGGGGCCGCCCAGGCCGGCGATGATCTCCCACAGAGCGCGGTAGAGGGGGTGGGTGAAGGCCTCGGGGGTGATCTCGCCGGTGGTGCGCCCCAGCGCGACCGGGTGCTGGACGAAGAGCTTCAGGGTCTCGCGCTCGACCGTGAACCGCGGTTCGCGCGGGTGCGGCATGGGCGGACGGCGCGGCGCGGCGGGCGCCTCGGCAGAGGCGACGACCGCCTCGCGTCGAGGCGGAGCAGCCGACGGTGCGGGACGGCCGGCGGCGCGGCGTACCTCTCTGGCCGCCTCGTCGGGGTCCACACCGAGGAAGCGAGCGAGGTCTCGGGTGAAACCCATCTTCTTGGACTCGTCACGCACGGAAGCCACCAAGGGCGCAGCCTCACGAAGCGCGTCGACGCGGCCGTCTGCCCGGTCCAGATCGTATTTCGAGGCGATGTTGCGCAGCACGAACTCGTAGAGCGGGACCCGGTTGGCAAGGAGCTCGCGGACCGCCTCGTCGCCCTTCTTGATCCGAAGGTCGTTGGGATCGAGGCCGTCGGGCTCGACGGCGACGTAGGTCTGCGAGGTGAAGTTGCCGTCGCCCTTGAACGCCTTCAGCGCCGCGGCCTGACCGGCGGCGTCGCCGTCGAAGGTGAACACGACCGCGCCGCGCAGCTGCTGGTCGTCGGAGATGAACCGGCGCAGGACCTTGGCGTGGTCGTCGCCGAACGCGGTGCCGCAGGTCGCCACGGCGGTGGTGATCCCGGCGAGATGGCAGGCCATCACGTCGGTGTAGCCCTCCACGATCACGGCCTCGCGGGTGCGCGCCATCTCCTTGCGGGCCAGGTCGATGCCGTAGAGGACGTGGGACTTCTTGTAGAGAGGCGTCTCGGAGGTGTTGAGATATTTCGCCTCGATGCGGTCGTCGTCGAAGAGCCGGCGCGCGCCGAAGCCGATCACGTCGCCGCCCGACTCCCGGATCGGCCACATCAGCCGCCCGCGGAACCGGTCGTAGTGAGACCGCCCCTGGGCCACCAGGCCCGCGGTGACGACCTCCTCGTCCGAGAACCCGCGCGCCCGCAGGTGGCGGTAGAGGTCCTCTCCCCCACGCGGCGAGAAGCCGACCCCGAAGTGCAGCGCCGCGTCGCGGTCGAAGCCCTTCTCGGCCAGGAACTGCCGCGCGACCACCGCGTCGGGGGTCAGCAGCTGCTCGGCGTAGAACTCGGCGGCGACCTTGTGGGCCTCGACCAGCTTGCCGCGACCCGGGCCCCGCCGAACCGGCGCCTCGTCGCCCTCCTCGCGCTGGACCTGGACCCCGACCTTGTCCCCGAGCCGCTCGACGGCCTCGAAGAAGCTCAGACCCTCGAGCTTCATCACGAAGTCGATGACGTCGCCGCCCTCGCCGCAGCCGAAGCACTTGTAGAACCCGCGCGAGGGGTTCACGTTGAACGACGGCGTCTTCTCGTCGTGGAACGGGCACAAGCCCTTGTAGGTCCCCGGTCCCGCCCGGCGCAGGGTGACCTGCTGGGAGATGATGTCGTCCAGGCGTGCCTTCTCGCGCACCTCTTGGATGCTCGACTCCTTGATCCGACCCGCCACAACGGTGATCCTACGTGGCGGAGCATCTGGCTGAGATGCTTGACCTGATGTCCACCAACGCACAGACCCGTTCCCGGGGCCGCCGACTGATCTTCTGGCTCGGCCTGGTGATGGTCCTGGCGGGCGCGGGCATCCTCGGGTACGTCGCCTGGGAGCTCTACGGCACCACGATCCTGAGCAAGCAGCGTCAGCAGGACGCGACCTCGAAGATCGAGAAGGCCTGGGACTCGGGGCAGACCGAGGTGACCACCGACTTCGGGTCCGCCACTGCTGTCATCGAGATCCCGCGCTTCGGCAAGGACTACCGGGTCCCGGTCATGGAGGGGATCTCGGACCGGGCCCTGGGCGCCGGATTCGGCCACTTCTCGGCCTCCGCCGAGCCGGGCGAGGTCGGCAACTACGCGCTCGCCGGCCACCGGATCACCCACGGCGAACCACTGCGGGACATGCCCGAGCTGCGCGTGGGCGACAAGGTCCGGGTCCTGACCAAGGAGAAGACCTACGTCTACGAGCTCACCAGCAACGGCGACGGCCTGGTCGTGCCGTTCACCTCGATCTGGGTCACCGATCCCCTCCCCGACAACCCCGAGGAGGGCGGCGTCGAGCCGAAGCAGGTCGACGGCCAGCGCCTGATCACCCTCACCACCTGCTCGGAGCTCTTCCACACCGACGACCGGATGATCGCCTTCGGCAAGCTGGTCAGCGAGGAGCCGACTCCCTGACGAGAGTCAGAGTCGGAGCGTACGCCGAGGGCCGAGGTCGGCTCGGTGGTCGGCCCACATCCGCTGCTCGGCGCGGACCCTGGCGACCTCGTCCGGGTCGATCGTGGCGAGGACCATGCCCGGAGCGGCGTCGTCGAGCCGTTCCACCGGCCGGCCGAGCGGGTCGTAGACGGCGGAGCCACCGATCAGACCGAGCGGCCCGCCGACGAGGCCGGCGAAGGCGACGTACATCGAGTTGTCCAGGGCCCGAGCCGCATAGTGCAGGTCGCGGCGATGCCCGCCGCCGGGGAAGTAGGCGCCGCTGTTGAGGTAGAGGATCGCCCCGTCGGCGGCCGCCGCGGCGGCGTGCTCGGGGAAGTTGGCGTCGTAACAGACCGACAGGGCCACCCGGACGCCGTCGATCTCGAGCGTCGTGCCGTGCTCACCGGGCGCGAAGAGCTCCCGCTCGGGCGGATAGAGGTGCTGTTTGTCGTACGCCGCGACCGGCTCCGCCTCCGGAGCGATGATCAGACTGGTGATGGCCCGTCGAGCGCCATCGGCCAAGGGCGAGTTGAGCACCAGCACGGTGCCGGTCTCGTCCACGGCGGCCTGGACCGGGGCGAGCCAGACGGTGTCGTCCAGCGTCGGCAGCGGACCGGCGAAGGCGTCGAGGTCCCAGGAGGTCGTGAACGTCTCCGGCATCGCGACCAGCCGAGCGCCTCTCGCCGCCGCCTCGCGGACGCGCTCCGCGGCCGTGGCCACGTTGGCGCTCACATCGCCTGGCACTGAGGTCTCCTGAACCACCGCTACCTGAAGCACGCCGTGACCGTATCGTCCGTTCACAGATCCGCCACGTATGGTTTCGCCATTTCGCCTCCGCCGAGCCGTCAGGCTCGCCACAGTGGGAGTGTGCGCCCCCTCGCCCCCACGCTCGCCCTCACCGTTGCTCTCCTCGTCACAGCCGGACCGTCGGCTGCCGACGTACCGCCACCGCCGCCGACCGCGGTGACGCTCGCCCCAGGCGGGATCCCGCCGAGCCAGCAGGAGGCGAACGGCTACGACTTCACCGCGGGTGGCGAGGCGCTCTCGACGGTCGCGACACAGGACGTCGCCCCGGGTCTGGAGCTGACCAACTTCCAGCGGCTCGAGGACACTGGCTGGAACCGCGGCAATGTGCTCACCGCTGATCTGTCCGAGCCGACGCTGTCGATGGACGTACGCAACACGGGCAAGGTCGCCGGGATCGGCACGCTGTCCAGCCAGATGGCCGGGACCGGAGCGGTGGCCGGCATCAACGCCGGCTTCTATGACATCAACGCCTCCGGCGCACCGGTCGGCCTGGCCAAGAGCCGCGACGGCCTGCAGAACGCACGGTTCGGGTCCGACCCGACCCTGTCGATGGCCGGCGCGAGGGCGGCGATCGGCGAGCTGACCTCGGGCGGGACCGTCACTGTCGACGGCACCGAGCACGACCTGGCCGGGTTCAACACCCCGTCGCTGCCCGCAGGTGGCATCGGCGTCTACACCCAGGCGTGGGGCGACTACACCCTCGACCGGCCGGTCGGCGGCCCCGGAAACGTCTCCCCCGAGGTCGCCCGCGCGAGCGTCGTCGACGGCGTCGTCACCGCGGTCGACGACGAGGCCGGCGCACCCGCCGTGCCTGACGGCGGACAAGTCCTGCTCGCCCGCGAGGCGGGTGCGGAGATCGTCGGCAGCCTGGAGGTCGGCGACCGCGTCGATGTCGCCGTCGGACTCGACGAGGACGCCGACTGGGCGGTGAGCGGCAACGTCCAGCTCGTGGTGGACGGCCAGGTCGGCCCTGGCATCGGCGACGACGGCGTCCACTCGCGTACGGCGGTCGGGCTCAACCGCGACGGGACGAAGCTGATCGCGCTCGCCCTCGACGGCCAGACCGCGGCGAGCCGCGGGATGACCCGCGGGGAGCTGGCCAGGTTCATGCTCAGCCTGGGTGCCTATCAGGCGCTGAACCTGGACGGCGGCGGCTCGACCACGATGGCCGCCCGGGTCGCGGGCGACGTGAGCCCGAGGATCGTCGACACGCCGTCCGACGGCAGCGAGCGCGAGGTGTCCAACTCGCTGCTGTTCTTCTCCTCCGCCGAGCCGACCGGCGTGGCGACCGGGGCGCAGGTCCGCCCGGCCACCAACCGGGCCGGCGCCTATCGCGTGCTGCAGGGGCAGCGGCGTACGTTGTTCGGCTCGGGTCTCGACGCGGCCTATGCGGCCGTCGAGCAGCCGGGCCGGTTCCGCACCCAGGACCCCGACGTGCGGATCGTCGACACCGACCATGACCGCGCGACGGCCGTCGGGCGGCGTACCGGATCGGCCGATGTGGTCTACACCGCCGACCGTCACCGGGCCACGATGCCGCTGACCGTCCTCGGCCCGCTCGACCGGCTCGCGGTGGACAGGTCGCAGCTGGCCATCGAGCAGCCCGGCGAGGCCGCGACGATCCAGATCACCGGCTACGACGCAGACGGTCGTCCCGCTCCGATCGAACCCACCGAGGTCACCGTGGACGCAGACGCTGGCGTCGAGGTGACCCGCGACGGCGCCAACGGCTTCGTCGTGCGCCCCACGATGGAGAGCGGCGCAGCGGTGATCGACTTCACCGTCGGCGACCACCACGTGACCTCGACGGTGCTGGTCGGCAGCGAGCAGCACACCCTCGCCGACTTCACCGACGGCGCCTCCTGGAAGGTAGAGACGGCGCGGGCGACGGCGACCGTCGTGCCCGTCAGCGGTGGCGGGCACGACGGCGGCGACGCGCTGCGGCTGCGCCACGACTTCACCACGAGCACCGGGACGCGCGGCGTCTACGCCGTCCCGCCCGCTGGCCTCACCGTGCCGGGCAGCCCCTTGAGCCTGTCGCTCTGGGTCAAGGGCGATGCCAGCGGGATCTGGCCGCGGATCCAGATCCGTTCGGGTGACGGCACCGTCAGCAACCTCGACGGCGACCTGGTCACCTGGGAGGGGTGGCAGCAGGTGACATACCCGATCCCGCCGGGCACCGCGATGCCGATCCGGGTGGACAAGATCCGGTTCCTCGAGACCCGACCGGACGTCTCCTACCGCGGCGATCTGACGATCAGCGACCTGGTCGCCAACGTCGCGCCGGACGCTCCGCCGACGCAGACCGAGCCGGTCCACGACCCGGTGATCCTCACCGAGGGGACCGTCGACGAGCGGCCCCAGCGGATCGCGGTGATGTCGGACGGGCAGTTCGTGGCCCGCAACCCCGACAGCGACCTCGTCCGGCACGTCCGCGAGACGCTCCGCGAGATCGTCGCCGCCCGCCCCGACCATCTGATCATCGACGGCGACCTGGTCGACGAGGCCTCCCCTGCCGACATCGCGCTGGCCAAGCGGATCCTCGATGAGGAGGTCGGCGACCAGGTCCCCTACACCTACGTCCCCGGCAACCACGAGGTCATGGGCGGCCCGATCTCGAACTTCAAGGCCGTCTTCGGGCCCACGCACACCGCGTTCCGTCTCGGAGCGACGCAGGTGATCACGCTCAACAGCTCCTCGGGCACGCTGCACGGCAACGACGACGGCAAGGCCCAGCTGACCGAGCTGGAGTCACAGCTCACGGCGGCGGCCGCCGACCCGGCCGTGACCGGTGTCGTGATCGCCATGCACCACCCCATCGACGACCCGCTGCCCGACAAGGCCAGCCAGCTGAGCGACCGGATCGAGGCCAGGCAGCTCGAGGACCGGCTGGGCCGGTTCCGTACGTCCTCGGGCAAGTCGGTCGCCGTCATCAACGGTCACGTCGGTGTCTTCCACGGCTCCTCGGCCCAAGGCGTCTCGATGCTCGTCAACGGCAACTCCGGCAAGAACCCGGCCGGCACCGTGACCGGCGGTGGGTTCCGGGGCTGGACGATGGTCGGCATCGACCCGTCCGCCGGCGTCGTCGGCAGCGACCCGGGTCCCGGCGCGAGGCTGCGCTGGCTGCGCGCCGAGACCCGTCCTGCCGTCGACACCGTCTCGATCGGCGCTCCGGAGAGTCTCGCCGCCGGATCAGCAGTGACACTCGAGGCCACCTTCGCCCAAGGCACCGCCACGGTCCCGGTCGCCTGGCCGGTCACGGCGGACTGGGGTGGCGACGGGGTCGTGGTGGGCGAGCGTGGCCATGGCGTCGTACGCCTCGACCCGGTCACTCGAAAGCTCACCGCTCTCCGCCCGGGAACGGCCACCGTGACGCTTGTCGTCAACGGCGTGAAGTCGGAGCAGACGGTGACGGTCCGCCGGTAGCCGTCGAAGTCGTCCCCTCAATAACTCCCCGACATCACGTTCGCGAGCGGCTCGCCGGCGGCGAACCGCTCGAGCTGCTCGCGTACGACCCGGTAGGCGCGCGGCCACATCGCGCTCGACGCGCCGCCCACGTGCGGGGTGATGAGCAGGTTCGGTGAGGTCCACAGCGGGCTCTGCTCCGGGAGCGGCTCGGTCTCGGCGACGTCGATGGCCGCATGGATCCGCTCGGTGGCCAGCTCGGCGACCAGATCCTCGGTCACGACCACGCCGCCGCGGGCGACGTTGACCAGCAGCGCGCCGTCCTTCATCCGCTTCAGGAAATCCCGGTCCACCAGGCCGCGGGTCTCCTCGGTCAACGGCGTGACCAGCACGATCACGTCGGCCTCGGGGACGAGCATGGCCAGCTCGTCGAAACCGTGCACATCCTCCCGTGCGGTCCGGGCGACCTTGACCACCTCGGTCTCGAACGGCAGCAGTCGCGCCTCGATGGCACGGCCGATCGCGCCGTAGCCCACGATCAGGACCCGCTTGTCGGCCAGCGACGGGAACCAGCCCGGCCGCCACGCATGCTGGTCCTGATGACGTACGTGGCCGGGGATGCCCCGCAGCGAGGACAGGGTCAGCGTGAGGGCGAGCTCGGCGGTCGAGGTGTCGTGGATGCCGCGGCCGTTGCACAGCGTCACCCCGTCGGGGATGTGTCCGCGGGCGGCGTCGACGCCCGCGGTGAGCAGCTGCACGACCTGGAGCGAGGTCATCTGGCTCACGACGTCGAAGATGCGCGAGCCGAGCATGTAGGGCGGCAGATAGAAGGCCACCTCACCGACCGAGTCCGGCACCTCCACCTCGGCATGCGCGAAGCGGGTGTGGTCGAAGAGCTCGAAGCGGAGGCCTGCGGGCACCTCGCCCAGCTCGGACGGGTCGAAGGGCAGCCAGACGAGGGGATCACTCATGCGACCACGTCCGTGGCGCAAGCGCCAGGATACGGACGAGGCCGCATGCTGTCCCGATGGCTCACTCGCTGAAGCTCGTTCACACGCGGAGAACATACCGGCCCAGGGGTGCCCTCGGTCACATCCGCCGATAAGGTATCCGTTATGGAACCGCTGACACCCGCATACCCCACGTGGGTGATGCTCCTGATCGCCGCAGTCGCGGTCGTCGTACTACTCGTCCTGATCGCCAAGGTCAAGCTGCACGCCTTCATCTCCTTGGTGCTGGTCAGTGCCGTGACCGCGGTCGCGGCCGGCATCCCGGTCGCCGACGTGCCGACAGCGATGCTGACCGGCTTCAGCGCGACACTCGGCTCGGTGGCGTTGCTGGTGGCGTTCGGCGTGATGCTGGGACGGCTGCTGGAGGTGACCGGCGGGGCGCAGGTGCTCGCCGACACGCTCATCGGCGCGTTCGGCGAGAAGCGTGCGCCGCTGGCCCTCGGCGTGGCCGCGCTGATCTTCGGGTTTCCGATCTTCTTCGACGCCGGTCTGGTCGTCTTCCTGCCGATCATCTTCGCGGTGGCGCGGCGCTTCGGAGGCTCGATCCTCCTCTACGCGCTGCCCACGGCCGCCAGCTTCGCGGTGATGCATGCGGTCGTGCCGCCCCACCCGGGTCCGGTCGCTGCGGCCACCGAGCTCGGCGGCGACATCGGCCTGACCCTGCTGATCGGCGTACCGGTCGCCGTCCTGGCCTGGATCCCAGGTGGCTACCTCGTCGGCACCCGGCTCGGTGCACGGTTCAACCCGGCGCCCACCAACGTCTTCGCGATCAAGGACTCCGAGGAGAACCCGGCCGACGAGATCGCTCCGCCGCCGTTCTCGACCGTCGTCCTTCTCCTCGCCCTGCCGCTGGTCCTAATCGGTCTCAACACGGTCATCACGACGCTGATCGCCGCCGAGACGGTCAGCGAGAACGCCACCTGGGCCAGCGCGCTGGTGCTCGTCGGTCAGACGCCGATCGCGCTTCTGATCACGGTGCTCATCGCCCTCCTCGTGCTCTCCCCCGGGCGGTTCCCCATCGGCCGGGCGAGCGACATCCTCGACCAGGCCCTGGGGCCGATCTGCGCGATCATCCTGATCACCGGTGCCGGCGGGATGTTCGGCGGCGTGCTCCGCACCAGCGGCATCGGGGAGGCGCTCTCGACCTCGCTCTCCGGCCTCGGGATGTCGCTCATCGTGCAGGCCTTCCTGATCGCGACCCTGCTGCGGGTGGCCCAGGGTTCCGCGACCGTCGCGCTGACCACCACCGCCGGCCTGATCTCCGCGCAGGTCGCCGCGGCCGGCCTGAGCAGCTTCGACATCTCCCTGCTCGTCTTCGCCATCGCGGCGGGCGCGACGGTCCTCTCCCACGTCAACGACTCCGGCTTCTGGCTGGTCAGCCGCTTCTTCGGGATGGACGTCATCACCACCCTCAAGACCTGGACGGTCCTGGAGACCACCCTCGGGCTCTCGGTCTTCGCGATCGCCGGGGCTCTGTGGGTGGTCGTCCCCTAGCCGACCCGGCTCTCGAGGGTCCTCAGCCCCGGCCCCGCGAGCTCGGGCAGGGCGTCGGCGCGCCCCGCGATCGCCATCAGCAGCGCCTCTCCCGGGCCGGTGACCTCGGCACCGCGCCCGTGGGACCAGTCGACGTCGGTGGCCAGCAGGCGCAGGCCGCGTACGTTGCGCCTCGCCGGCAGCGGCGGAGCCACCAGCGCGAAGTCCAGCACCGGCACGAGTCGCTCCGGCGGGACCGTCCGCGGCTGCCCGAGCGCCCGGCGGATGTCTTGGTGATGGATGAGCCCGTCGGTCAGGGCGATCCGAGCGCCCGCGACCGCGGTCGGCCCGGACGGCTCGGCGTGCGCGCGCAGGTAGTCGAGCAGGTCGCCCGGGGTCTGCGCACCGAGCTGCTCGAGCCGGCGGGCGTTCAGCTCACCGAACCGGAACCCGGCTCGCAGGAAGGCGCCGGCGAACTCCCGAAGCCCGACCTCCTCGTAGCTGAGCATGTGCGCGACCACGTCGCGCACCGTCCACCCGCGACACAACGAAGGCCGCTCCCACTGGTCCGGCGCCAGCGTCTCGAGGAAGTCGGCGAGGTCGCGGCGCTCGGCCGTGGCGAGCTCAGTTCGGTCCGGTCTCATGACGCTTCTCCGTCCATCGGGAACTTGTCGGTCCGGTCAGGGGCGCCGGCAGAGCCGCTCGTGCCAGGCCAGCGCGGTGATGTCGGTGAGGGAGGCGACCTGGTCGATCACGACGCGGAGCCGGGCCGCGTCGTCGGCTGCGGCCCGCCAGTCGTCGGCGAACTGGCGGTCGAGGTCGTCCGGACCCGTGGCGACGAGGTGCTCGAGGAGCTCCCCGAGCAGGTTGCGCTGACGATCCATCCTCACGGCCCGCTCGTCGGTGCGCATCACATAGTGCGCCGCGATGCCCTTCAGCAGCGCGATCTCCAGGCGGGTCTGCTCGGGCACCACGAGGTCGGCACCGTAGCGCGCGTAGGGGCCGCCGCCGGCCGCGTACGTCGCCTCCTTCACCGCGCCACAGAACCGGCCGATGACGTCGGAGGTCAGGTTCTTGAGCATGGCCCGGGAACGACGGGAGGCGTCATAGGCGGCGCCGTCCGTGATCCAGCAACCGGCCGCGGCCAGATCGGCGATCGCCGTCTCGGCGAGTGCGCGGTCGAAGCCGGGGACGTACCAGTCGGCCACGGTCTCGGCGACACCGTCGAGGTCGAGCCAGGCGAGGTCGATCTTGCCGGCGACGATGCCGTCCTCGACGTCATGGACGGAGTAGGCGACGTCGTCGGAGAGGTCCATGATCTGGGCCTCGACGCACTTCCGTTGCCCGGCCTCGGCAGCGCGCATCCAGGTGAAGACCGGCAGATCGTCCTCGTAGACGCCGAACTTCGATCCTGTCCGCTCACCGAAGCCCCACGGATACTTCGTGCAGGCGTCCAGCGTCGCCCGAGTCAGGTTGAGCCCGACCGATCGGCCGTCGGCATCGAAGGTCTTCGCCTCCAGCCGGGTCAGTAGCCGCAGCGTCTGGGCGTTGCCCTCGAACCCACCGATCCCCTTCGCGCTCTCGGCCAGCACGTTCTCGCCGTTGTGCCCGAACGGCGGGTGTCCCAGATCGTGCGCGAGTGCCGCGGTCTCGGCGATGTCGGGCTGCGGCGAGTCCGGCCCGTTCAGGGCCCGCGACAGGTCCCGGGCGACCTGGGCGACCTCGAGCGAGTGGGTCAGCCGGTTGCGTACGAAGTCGTCGGCCTGAGGACCCACGACCTGCGTCTTCGCGGCGAGCCGCCGGGTCGAGGCGGCATGGACCACGCGCGCGCGGTCGCGCTCGAACTGCGTACGCTCCGGCGCCGCCACTCTTTTGGGCGGCTCGGCGACGATCCGCTCGCGGTCGGCGGCTGCGTATGGCTCCACAGTCGGAGAGAGTATCGCTGACTCAGGACAGGAGTTCGGCGTAGTCCGCCGGGTCGAACCCGGAGTCGTCGAGTACGTCGTTGAGCGAGACACCCTCGAGCTCGGCCAGGACGGCCTTCGCGACCCGGCGGTCGAGGTCGGTCAGGACTCCTTGAATGCTGGCGCCGACCGGGCAGGCGGGGTTCGGGCCATGGATGCCGAGAACCGGATCGTCTCCCTGCAGGACCTGCCACACCTGGGCGAGGTTGACCACACTCGGATCAGCGTCCAGCTCCCAACCCCCGTGAGCACCGGGACGGGACCGCACCAGGCCGGCCGCGCGCAGCGGCCCGAGCACCTTGCGCACATGGACCGGGTTGACGGCAGTGCTCCCGGCCAGCTCGTCGGAGCTGACCGGTGTCGTGCGTCCCACGGCCGCGCAGGAGGCGAGATAGGTCAGGACATGGACGGCCACGGCGAAACGGGTGTTCGTCGGAGTGGCCACACCCCCATCTTGCCTTATTGCCATCGTTGTGGCTACATTTGCAGAACCGTCATCACCATGACTACGAATCCCGTCTATCGATCGGACCACTCTCATGACCATCGCCATCACCGGAGCCTCCGGCCAGCTCGGCCGCCTCGTCGCCGACCAGCTTCTCGAGACCGTCGACCCCGCTGAGGTCGTGCTCCTCACCCGCGACCCCGCCAAGCTGGCCGACTACGCCGCGCGCGGTGCTGACATTCGCGCTGCCGACTTCGGTGAGCCCGAGGAGCTGACCGAGGCCTTCGCCGGCGTCGAGCGCGTGCTGCTGATCTCGACCGACGTCGTCGGGGCCCGCGTCGAGGGCCACCGCGCTGCCATCGACACTGCTGCGAAGGCTGGCGTACGCCACATCGCCTACACCTCGGTCCCCGGACCGACCCCGGACAACCCGGCAGGCGTCGTCCCGGACCACGCGGCCACCGAGGAGGCGCTGCGCGAGAGCGGGCTGGCCTGGACCATGCTGCGCAACAACCTCTACGCCGACATGCAGGTCGACGCCATCGCCCAGGCCGCGACGAGCGGACAGCTGGTCACCAACATCGGCGACGGCGGCGCTGCCTACGTCACCCGCGCCGACTGCGCCGCGGTCGCAGTCGGGGTGCTGACCGGCGAAGGACACGAGGGCCAGGCGTACGACGTGACCGGCCCGCAGGCCTACACCGCGGCCGACCTGGCCGAGCTCGCCGGCGAGCAGTCCGGTACGCCGGTCGCGGTGGTCCAGGTCGACGACGACGCCTACACCGCCGGCCTCGTCGCCGCTGGGCTCCCGGACTTCATCGCTCCGCTGCTCACCTCGTTCGGTGCCGCGACCCGGCTCGGCAAGCTGGCCACCGTCACCGACGTCGTCGAGCGCGTCGGCGGCCGCAAGCCCACTCCCCTGAACGCCCTGGTCTGACCCCAACCCCGCCGAGTCTTAGTTGACGGCTACGTGGACGTGGTCGTAGTGGTTGGCGGTCGGGTCGCCGCGGTCCTCCATCGCGCGCCAGCCCTCGTCGGCGCGGACCGGGGTCCAGATGCGCTGATACCAGATGACGTCGTAGACGTTCAGCGCCGAGGCGTGCTCCTGGAGGAACGCGGCGATCGCGTCACCGAGCTCCTTGTCGTCGGTCATGAAGTCGAGGGCCCTGCCGTCGATGTGCTCACCGTGCGGGTCATAGCCGTAGGTGGTGCCGGAGGCGACGGCGGGGAAGGCGTTGCAGACAGCACGGTAGAGGTCGACGGCGTCCTGGACGAGACCGTCCTCGACCGAGGCGTCACCGCACGACGAGAAGTCGAGCCCCTGAGGTGCGTCCTGGGTCGGCGCCGGCGTCGGGGTCGGCGCCGGCTCGGGCTCGGGCTCGGGCGGCGGCTCGGGCTTGGTCCTACCGAGATGACCCTCGGGGATCCACGCCGGGTTCCCCTCGAGGACGATCTCCTGTCGGCCACCTTCGTCGCGCCCGGTGTAGTAGACCGCACGTCCGAGCTCGAGGTGCCCGAGCTCCTTGGCCCGCCTTCCGTACGCCGCGTAGACGGTCACGTCCTCCTGGACGTAGCGCAGCACGGCCTTCTGTGCGCCACCGCTGACCGAGGTCGGCCGCTCGATCAACGACTCGATCGTGACATCGCTCAGCGCACCTCCGGCCGTCCCGCTCCCCCGCTCACCGCTGCGGCTGACCGGCTTGTCGCGGCCGGTCACCTCACGGTGGTCGCGCGACCGCCGGATGTCCTCGCGGGTGGTCGGAAGGGACGGCACCGTGGCCTTCGCGTTCGCCTCGACCTCGATCCGCCGCTGCGAAACCGGCGGCAGCCGGAGACCGGATCTCTCCTCCACCTCGGAGACGACGACGCCGGGGTTCGCGGCGGCCGTCCCGGCAGCCACCGCGCCGCTGGTCGCGAAGGTCACGATCCCGGCGGTCGCGACGACGTTCTTGGTTCTACGGACAGCTCGATAATCGCCTCTGTGGCTGCTGGCCACGGTGCAATCCTTCGTTCGACAATGTGGGGGGGGATGTCACTACGGCGCCCGAGTCAAGCACACACCGGCAGGGGTATCCCACGAACGTCAGCGGACTTTTGCGAAGTTGTTGCTCTGCGTCATGGCCTGAAGTCACAGGTGGGCCCGGGCTCTCGAGAGCCCGGGCCCACCGGCGTCAGAGTCGGTCGCGTCAGTTCGTGGAGACGTGCACGTGGTCGTAGTGGTTGGCGGTGGTGGACCCGCGGTCCTCCATGGAGCGCCAGCCCTCCGAGGCACGTACGGGCGTCCAGATCTGCTGATACCAGATGATGTCGTAGAGGTTGAGCTCCGCGGCGTGCTTCTGCAGGTAGGCGGCGATCGCGTCGCCGAGCGCCTTGTCGGAGGTCATGAAGTCGAGCGCCTTGCCCGAGGTGTGCTCGCCGTGGGCGTCCCAGCCGCCGACGGTCATCGAGGCGACCTCGGGGAACGCGTTGCAGACCGCGCGGTAGACCGTGACGGCGTCGGAGACCAGGCCGCTCTCGACCGAGGAGTCCCCGCACGCGGCGGCGCTGACGCCGGCGGCGACGCCGGTGGTCTCGGGCTTCTCGTCGCTGAGGTGACCGGTGGTCACCCAGGCGACCTCGCCGTCGTAGATGATCTCGTCGCGGCCGGCCTCGGAGCGACCGGTGGCGTAGACGACCTTGCCGGCCTCGATCTCGCCGCTCTGAGCGGCGTGCTTGCCGTAGGCGGACCAGAGGTTGAGCGTCTCGACCGTCCAGCGCTTGAGCGCCTTGGCCGTGCCGGTCTCGACCTGCTCGGGGCCCTTGGTCAGCGTCTCGACCGAGGAGACCGACTCGCGGTTGCCTCCGTCACGGCTGACGACGGTCTCCCGGCGGTCTCCGGCGACGCGCGCGTCGTCACGGGTGCTCGGCACGTTGGCCTTGGACGAGGTCAGGGATGCGCCTGCGCTCTTGGCGACCAGGGAGCTCGGCTCCGCGAATGCGGCTCCGGCACCGATTGCGGCACCGGTCGCGAGAACGGCGACCCCAGCGCTGACAACTATCGACTTGGTCTTACGGACGGCCCGAGTGTCGCCTCTATGGCTGCCGGCCACACGCAAATCCTTTGCTCGACTACATGGTCTGCGCCCGAGCACCTTCCACGGTTCCAGCGGGTGAAACTCATCGGACTGTGCTGCCTACTGACCCGGGCGCGGCAATGAGTACAGCACACACGCCAAGGGGTATTCCAATTCCCTTACCGAGTTTTTGCGTTCTTTTGTACCTGTCGAACGACTGACTCCGAGGCCTCCAGACGGCTTACCCAGCCGATCCAGACAGGCCCGAGCCCTCAGCCGCCGGAGGTCTCCGAGACGTTCTCCGCGAAGCCGCAACCACGGCCGTCGGCGTCGTCGAGCCACCCCTCGGGGAGGACCACCTTGTCGCGCGGCGCACCCTGGCGCCCACGCGGCGCACCCAGCTGCGACGTGGGAAAAGGCTCGCTCCGGTCGAGCTTGGCAAGCATCTCGTCGAGGTCGGCGAGGCTGTTCACCAGCCCGAGGGTGCGGCGCAGCTCGCCCCCGGCGCCGAAGCCCTTGAGATACCACGCGATGTGCTTGCGGATCTCCTTGCAGCCACGCTCCTCGCCCATGTGCTCGCAGAGCAGCTCGGCGTGGCGCCGCATGATGTCGCTCACTTCGCCGAGATTAGGCAAGACGTTGACCGTCTCGCCGGCGAATGCGGAGGCCAGGTCACGGAAGAGCCAGGGGCGTCCGAGGCAGCCACGGCCGATGACGACACCGTCGATACCCGTCTCCTCGACCATCCGGATCGCGTCGGCAGCCTCCCAGATGTCCCCGTTGCCGAGCACCGGGATGTCGACCGAGGCTGCGAGCTCCGCGATGGCGTCCCAGTCGGCGGTGCCGGAGTAGGCCTGGGCGACCGTACGTCCGTGCAGCGCGATCGCGGCGGCGCCGCTCTCCTGGGCGATCCGGCCGGCGTCCATGTAGGTCAGGTGGGTGTCGTCGATGCCCTTGCGGGTCTTCATCGTCACCGGTACGTCATAGGGCGCCGCCGCACGCACGGCATGCTCGAGGATCTCGCCGAGCAGACCGCGCTTGTAGGGCAGGGCTCCGCCGCCGCCCTTGCGGGTCACCTTCGGCACCGGGCAGCCGAAGTTGAGGTCGACGTGCGCCACCCCATATTCGGCGCAGAGGATCTCGGTCGCCTTGCCGACGTAGACCGGGTCGGTGCCGTAGAGCTGCACGCTGCGTACGGTCTCGGCCTCGTCGAAGACGAGCATGTCCTTGGTGTGCTGGTCGCCCTCGACCAGGCCGCGGGAGGTGATCATCTCGCAGACATAGAGACCCGCACCCTGCTCGGCGCACAGGCGCCGGAAGGCGGCGTTGGTGACGCCGGCCATCGGCGCGAGCACCACAGGGGTGTCGACGGTCAGGCTGCCGAGCTTCAGAGGGCCGGGGAGGGACATGCCTTCCATTGTCCGGCTCGCGGCGCGTCGTACGAAATCAAGCAGTCGGCGTCAAGAAGTCGGCGAGGCGGACGGCGATCCAGAGGCCTTGGGCGCGGCGTACGGCGTCAGGTCGCCCTGCCAGGTGATCGGGTCGAACTCCTCGTACGGCCGGAAGCTCACACCGACGAGCTTGCCCTGGTCCGGGACCAGCATGACCAGGCAGACGTCGACGCTGGCACCGGGCGCGAACGGCTTGGGGAACGCCTTGGGAGCGCAGGGCTTGAACGACTCCTTGAATGCGGCGGCCTCGACCAGGTTGCCCTCGTCGTCGAGACCCCACAGCGGCGCGTCGTAGCCACCGAGGTCGGTCTTGCCATCGTTCTTGATGCTCGCGCGTACGAAGTAGGGCGCTCGCGCCAGCGTCGCCTCGTCGAGCTTCCAGCCCGAGAAGGTCTGCTTGTAGGAGGTCGACTCGAGCTTGTCGACCGTGATCGCGAGCTTGCCGTCGACGCCCTCCTTGGGCGTCCACTCGACCGTCGCTGTCTCGCCGAGCCGACGGTCGGCGCCGGGCTCGGTGAGGGCACCCGCGGAGGGCTGGGCCGAAGCCGAGGTCGAGGCGGAAGCCGACGCGCTCTCGGACGCCCGGGGCGCGTTCGTCCTCGGCGCGGTGCCGCTGCACCCCATCAGTGACATGGCCATGACCGCACCCATGACAGATGCGGCACGTAGGGACCCCGCTCGTTGCATGAGGACATCCTGCCGCACTCCGTCTCCGGATCGTGCGACAGGACGCCCTTTGCGAGGCGACGAGGCGGTAACGACGCCAGCCCGGTCGGCTCAGGCGCCGATCAGGCGCTCGGCGAAGTAGCGGCTCACGCCCTCGAGCGGGATGCGCTCCTGCTTCATCGTGTCGCGCTCGCGGATGGTGACCGCGTTGTCCTCGAGGGTGTCGAAGTCGACGGTGACGCAGTACGGCGTGCCGATCTCGTCCTGGCGGCGGTAGCGCTTGCCGATCGACTGGGAGTCGTCGAAGTCGACGGCCCAGTTGGCACGCAGCTCGGCGGACAGGGCCTTCGCCTTCGGGGAGAGCGCCTCGTTGCGGCTGAGCGGGAGCACGGCGATCTTGACCGGCGCGATCCGGTGGTCGAGCCGGAGCACGACCCGCTTGTCGACGCCGCCCTTGGCGTTGGGGGCCTCCTCCTCGGCGTACGCGTCGACCAGGAAGGTCATCAGCGCACGGGTCAGACCGGCCGCGGGCTCGATGACGTAGGGCAGGTAGCGCTCGTTGTTGGCCTGGTCGAAGTACTGCAGGTCCTGGCCGGAGTGCTTCATGTGGGTGCCGAGGTCGAAGTCGGTGCGGTTCGCGACGCCCTCGAGCTCGCCCCACTCGCTACCGGTGAAGCCGAAGCGGTACTCGATGTCGACGGTGCGCTTGGAGTAGTGGCTCAGCTTCTCCTGGGCGTGCTCGTAGAGGCGCAGGTTGTCGGGGTTGATGCCGAGGTCGGTGTACCACCGCATGCGCTCGTCGATCCAGTACTGGTGCCACTCCTCGTCCTCGCCCGGCTTGACGAAGAACTCCATCTCCATCTGCTCGAACTCACGGGTGCGGAAGATGAAGTTGCCCGGGGTGATCTCGTTGCGGAAGCTCTTGCCGGTCTGGGCGATGCCGAACGGAGGCTTCTGGCGGGTGGAGGTGACCACGTTGGCGAAGTTCACGAAGATGCCCTGCGCGGTCTCCGGACGCAGATAGTGCAGGCCCGACTCGTCCTCGAGGACACCGAGGTGGGTCTTGAGCATGCCGGAGAACTCGCGCGGCTCGGTCCAGGCTGCGCGGGTGCCGCAGTTGGGGCAGGCGACGCTCTCGTTGAGGTCGACCGTGTCCGGGTCGTCGATGCCCTTCTTCTCCGCGTACTCCTCCTGGAGGTGGTCGAAGCGGTAGCGCTTGTGGCACGACTGGCACTCGACCAGCGGGTCGTTGAAGGTCTCGACGTGGCCGGAGGCGACCCAGGTCTGACGCGGCAGGATGATGCTCGAGTCGAGGCCGACGACGTCGTCGCGCTGCTGGACCATCGCCTTCCACCACTGGCGCTTGATGTTCTCCTTGAGCTCGACACCGAGAGGGCCGTAGTCCCAGGCACTCCGGGTGCCGCCGTAGATCTCGCCGCTGGGGAAGACGAATCCGCGCCGCTTGGCGAGGGAGACGACGAGGTCAAGGGTCGATGCTGGCGGCTTTGCCACGATGAATGCTCTCTGCTCGATGCGAGCCCGGCCGGCTGCCGGGCCTCGGGTGCTAGGGGATCTGCGGAAATCCTATCCGCGGTGTCATCTTGTTATGTACGCCGCCCGCGGTGCCAATTTCGCTCGGCCGAAATCGCTCCACAGATCGGGCGGGTGCCGATAGCGTCGCTCGACATGGAGCCGAATGCGCGTCGCCTGTGGAAGCTGCTCGAACCGATCCATGCGGTGGGCTACTTCTCCCCCGAGCCGATCGCCCTGCTCAAGGAGGCCGGCTACCGCGGCTACTGGATGGGTTACTTCGCCGCTCGATCGGCGCCACTGGGAGTCGTTCCGGCCGAGGTGGTGCACGCGGTCTTCTACAACTTCGCCTTCTCGCACGTCTCCCGGGCGATTCCCGACGCATGGGGGTTCGCGCCGCCCGAGGTCGCGCACGCTGCCCGCCGGTCCGGCGCCGTCGCGGCGCTGCGCCGCCAGCTCGGGCCGCTCGCCGACTCCGACGACCTCGCCCGGGCCGCCGACCTCGCCTCGCGCGCCGCCCAGGCCGCTTCGCTCGAAGGTCGGCCTCTGTACGCCGCGCTCCGCTCGTTCCCCGTCGCCGACGACCCGCTGACCCTGCTCTGGGACGCTGCGACCCTGCTCCGGGAGCACCGCGGTGACGGTCATGTCGCCTCGTTGCTCACCGCCGGCATCGGCGGCCGCGAGTCCCACGTCTTCCACGCGCTCGCCACCGGCATCTCGCCGTCGGTCTACGCCACCTCCCGCAACATCCACGAGAGCGAGTGGGACTCCCTCGTCTCCGGGCTGCGCGCCCGTGGCCTCGTCACCGACTCCGGCGACTCCCTCACGGACCTCGGCCGGGAGACCAAGGTGGGGATCGAGTCTCGGACCGATGCGCTTGCTGCCGCTGCGTACGCCGCCCTGGATCCGGCCGAGGTCGACGACCTCATCGAGCAGCTGCGGCCACTCACCAAGTCCGTCCTCGCCTCCGGCGAGATCCCGAGCCAGTCACCGATGGGCCTGAACCTCGACGACACCACTGCCTGACCCGGGCGAAACCCCCTTGTGTGCCACCGGGTTGCGGCTCATGCTGGCGACATGGCGATGCCAGATCTCGATCCCCGGCTGACACCGATCCTCGAGTTGGCCGCAGCCGCGGCGGCACGACCGGGCATCGAGGTCGACGAGGCGACCCTGCGCGAGATCTTCGAGGAGGCCGCGATGCTGCTCGACCTCGGAAACGTCCTCGACGAGCTCGATGACCACGACTCCGGCAACGTGGTCGCCGGCCTCTGCGCCGACTTGCTCACCGACGATCCCGCCGACAGCATCCGCGCCCACGCTGAGGTGGCCATGTCCGACGCATCCCTGCACGACCCCGAGGCCGCCGCAGTCGCCTACCGGATGGCTGCTCACGCCCTACGCCTCTGATCGCGCAGTCACCAGCTCAGATCGTTGAGGGAGGCGATCCGGCGAACTCCCCCGTCGCGGTGGGAGTCGTGGCGGTCCAGGAGGACTGCGTCCATGCCTGCCTCGATCGGACCGAGTACGTCGTGGGCGAGGCTGTTGCCGACCATCAGAGCCTCGTTCGGCGCCACATCGACGCGCTCGCAGGTGAGCAGGTAGGCACGCGGATCGGGCTTGCTCACCGGCAGCGTCGACGTCGAGACAAGCAGATCGACCTCCGCAGCGAGACCGGTCATGTCCAGCTTGAGGCGCTGGTGGGCGTCCTCGCCATTGGTGAGGACGACGGTACGGAGACCGGCGTCCCGGACCCTGCGCAGCGTCGGGATCGCGTCGTCGAACGCGGCCCACTGCGTCTCGTACCGCCTCAGATATCCGGCGAACAGCGCGTCCGCCTCCGCGTCGTCGACCTCAATCGCGAAAAACTCGCGGGTCCGTGCCCGACGCTGCTCCTGGAAACCGATCTCGCGGCGCTGGTAGCGCTGGTAGTGCGGCCCAGAGACCGCATCCCACCGGTCCGCGACGTCTCCCCCGGTGATCCCGTGCTCAGCCGCCCAACCGATCACCGCGCTCCGCGCCGCCCCCTCCTGGTCCACGAGTGTGTCGTCCAGGTCGAAGATGATCGCGCGGAGCACGATCGACAGCCTATTGCCGGCCAGCGCTCACAACGCCACCGCACCGAGTCCCCTGGCCGCGCGAGCGCGGTTGACGACATCGTTCACGAACGCCCGCTTGGCCACGGTGTACTCGCTTCCCCACACTCCGGACCCGACGAGCCCCGACTTCAAGGACGCGTACGCATCGCGGTCGGCGTCGTGGGACCGCAGCCAATTCGCGAAGAGCCGCAGGTGCGCGGTCGGCCACTGGTCCGTGGTGAAGAGGTGGAGGATGGCGCGGATCATGGTCGACCAGCCTCTGCACCGGATACCGCTCGCTCCACGTCACCACATGCCGACTGTGCCAGAACCGCGCCTATGTGTGGTTCTGACGCTCCAGCAGCGGGTCCGGCGCGTCAGTTCCACCCACATGCACGATTGTTGGGGTGAGCTCGGCTCGGATGGTCAGGAGGCGGGGTTGCGCATTCGTCTCGCAGCGTAGAGCTCCAGGGCCTCGGCGAAGTCGTCCACGGTGAAGTCGGGCCAGAGCTTCTCGCTGACGACGATCTCGGCGTTCGAGGTCTGCCAGGGGAAGAAGCCGGAGAGGCGCTGCTCGCCGCTGGTGCGGATGACGAGGTCGATCTCCTTGATCGGTCCGCCGGGCAGGGCTGCGGTGATGGCCTGTTCGTCGATCTCGGTGACGCCCGCGGAGATGGCGCGGCGGATGCCTTCGACGATGTCGCCGTGCGGGTCGTAGCCGATCGCCATCGTCAGGTGGGCAGGGCGGTCGGCGGTCTCCCTCTCGGCCGCGCGCAACGCCTCTGCGGCGGCGTCGGGCAGCAGGGAGAGATCGCCGGAGACGTGAAGCGCCCAGCGGTCGCTGCGTACGACTGTCTGCGGGAGCTTGTCGGCGAGGATGCCGAACAAGTGGTCGACCTGCGACCTCGGACGCTTCCGGATGTTGTCGGCGGAGAGGACGTACGAGGTGAGGTGGTCGATCCGCCAGTGGGTGCACCATCCCAGAAGATCCGCGACATGGTCGGCGCCGACGTCGTGACCGGCACCCGGGTTCGCGAAGCCTGCCTGCTTCGCCCAGCGGCGGTTGCCGTCCATCACCACGCCGACATGGGTGGGCAGCATCAGCGGCTCGGATCGTTGAGGGAGAGGATCTGGCGGCGTTCGGCGTCGGTCAGGTCGGCGGCGGCGAGGACCTTCTGGAGGACGTCGGACTTGCGGGCGATGTAGGTGTCGATGTCGATGTCGGGGACGGCTGCGAGGGCCAGCTTCACGGCTGCGTACTCGTCGCGAAGGTCGTCGCGGCGGCGCAGGACGTCGCGGACGGCGAGATGGTTGCGTACGTTGAGCGTCCCGGCGGCACAGACGTAGACGTGGCGCCTCGGATCCTCGTCAGGGGCGAAGAACGCCTCGCGGCCTTCGACGCCCAGGTCGCCGCGGTGGACGTAGCCGATGCGTACGAGCGCAGCGACCGCAGACGGGACGTCCTCCGGCGCGACGATCACGTCGATGTCGAGGATCGGCTTCGCGGCGAGGCCCGGGACCGAGGTCGAGCCGACGTGCTCGATGCTCGCCGGCGGGCCGTCGGCCAGTGCGCCGCTCAGCGCGGCCGCAACCTTCGCGAACCGGTCCTGCCATGACGGGTCGTACGCCACTACCTCGATGCTCACAGGAACCAGGGTCTCTCAGGTCGGCTCAGGCTTCGGCGGTAGCAGGCCGGGGCTGGAGGCGTAGGCCGGTGACCTTCCCGGCGAGGACGTCGGAGAACGCGAGAACGAGCGCGGCGGGGGTCGCGGCGGCGGCCAGGACCACGGCGGCGACCGCCGGGCTCCCGGCCAGGTCGAAGAGGAGCCAGGCCAGCCCGGTGGCTCCGGCGGTGAGGAACATGAGGGTGGCGGAGCCGGCGATGACTCCCTTGAAGCCACCCAGGACACGCGCAGCAAGCGCCGCGGGCGCGGCGATGGCCACACAGAGCGCCCCGACGGCAACGCCGAGAAGGACAAGCATCGGCCCCGCGAGAGGTCCGCCCATCCCCTGGCCGCCGGCCGCGGATGCGACCAGGAGACCGACGTAGACCAAACCGGCGAGCACCGGGTAGGCGAGACCGACGAGCACCATGGTGAAGACGAAGGATGCGGCGCGAACGGCAATCACGGGCAGGCTCATGCGCTCATGATGCCCGACGCCACTTCGCGCCGCCGCAGGTGTTGGCCCTTCGTTGACGAACCGTCGTCAGACGCGCCCGCGGACCATGCCGACGAGGCGGTCGAAGACCTCCTCGGGGGCCACCTGGACGCCGTTGTGGAGATGGGCGTTGGTGACCCACGGGCGCAGGGTGGGAACCAGGTCGGCGGTGGCGAGGGAGTGCTCGCGCAGGACGTAGGGGTCGTCGTAGTAGACCGCCGCGGCGCACGGGACGTCGACCGACGCCAGCACCGACGGGTCGTACAGGCTCGGCCACTCGCGCTCGGCGAGCAGGTCGGCCGCCTCCGCGAAGGGAGCCAGGATCGGGTCCTCGCTCAGATGCCACGGGAAGAGGTGCTCGGCGGTGAAGAGAGTCGGATCTTCCTCGTACGCCGCGGGCTGGACGCGCGCGGAGGCCCAGCGTGTGGTCTGGGCGTCGGCGTAGCAGGCCTCGTGGACGAGTACGTAGAGGGGCGAGTGGCCGCTGAAGGGCAGCAGGGACGCGACCTCGTTACCGAAGCCGAGCCCGGCCGGGTCGCGCTCGAGGAGGTAGTGGACCTGCTCGGAGCCGCCCGTCATGCCGAGCCGGTTGCCGATGGAGCGCGCCTGGCGGGACGAGAGCAGGCCGCCATGAGGGAGCCGGATCTCGCCGGCGTCGCAGCGCTCGACCAGGGCCCGCATCCGGTCTCGGTCGCCGGGAAAGCGCGCGTAGTGGCGCTCGGTGAGCTCGATCGTGCGGGCGAAGGTCGCGGCGTAGATCTCGTCGACCGGAAGACCGACCGGCGGCACGCCGCCGGTGAACATGACCTCGCGCAGCGACTCGGGGTGGGTCGAGAGGTAGCGCAGCGAGCAGAAGCCGCCGAACGACTGCCCCAGGAGCGACCACCGGGCAATGCCGAGGTGGTCGCGGAGGAGCTCGGCGTCCTCGACGATCGAGTCGGCGCGGAAGTGGGCCAGGTAGTCGGCCTGCTCCTGCGGCGTCTTGTCGGACAAAGCGGTGAGCGGCGTCGACCGCCCGGTCCCCCGCTGGTCGAGGAGGATCACCCGATAGTCCTGGAGGGCTCGGTCCAGCCAGCCCGGCGCCATCGGCAGGTCGATCGGGCGCGGGCCCTCACCGCCTGGGCCGCCCTGCAGGAAGAGCAGCGCGTCGCGGTCGTCGCGGTCGCCTGGACGCCGCACCTCGCGGGCGAAGACGGTCAGCGTCTCGGACCCGCCGCCGAGATGGTCCAGGGGCACCTCGATCTCGTGCTCGATCAGGGTCAGGCCAGGGATCGTCTCGATGTGCACGCACCGATCCTAGGCGGGCGTCTGTTGGTCTAGGTATGCAGACCAACCGTCACTTCCCGTGCGGAGCTCCGACAGGGATGTGGCGGCCCGGCTGCATACCTAGACCAACAGACGGGCGTTGCGGTCCAGCCCGACAGAACCTAACCTGAACACCGTTCAACTGAACAACGTTCAGGTAACCATCCCGAGGAGACGCCCCGCATGACGACAGCCTTCGACCTGCTAGCCGACCGGATCCTGTCCGGCGGGGCCGCGACGACCGATGACGCCTTGGCGGTGCTGCGTACGGCCGACGCGGAGCTGATGAGCGTCGTCGCCGCGGCGGGGCGGCTGCGGCGCGAGCACTTCGGCAACACCGTGAAGGTGAACTACCTCGTCAACCTCAAGTCCGGGCTGTGTCCGGAGAACTGCAACTACTGCAGCCAGGCGCTCGGTTCGCAGGCACCGGTCCTCAAATACTCATGGCTCTCCAAGGACGAGACCCTCGCGCAGGCCGGCGCCGGACTCCGCGGCGGAGCGACAAGAGTCTGCATGGTCTCCTCTGGCCGCGGGCCGTCCGAGCGCGACATCGACAAGGTCGTCGAGATGACCTCCGCACTCAAGGATGCGCACGAAGGCGTCGAGGTCTGTGCCTGTCTCGGGCTGCTCAAGGGCGGGCAGGCCGAGCGATTGAAGGCTGCGGGAGTGGATGCGTACAACCACAACATCAACACCGCCGAGTCCAACCACGACAACATCGTCCAGACCCACACCTACGAGGACCGCGTCGACACGATCGGCAAGGCCAAGGACGCCGGCCTCTCGCCGTGCTCGGGGCTGATCGCGGGGCTGGGTGAGACCGACGAGCAGCTCGTCGAGGCGCTCTTCGCGCTGCGCGAGCTCGACGCCGACTCGATCCCGGTGAACTTCCTGATGCCGTTCGACGGCACCCCCTACGAGAACACCTGGGAGCTCTCCCCGACCCGGTGCGTGAAGATCCTGGCGATGGCGCGGTTCGTCTGCCCGGACAAGGAGATCCGGATCGCGGGCGGACGCGAGATGCACCTGCGTACGCTGCAGGCCACTGCGCTCCACGTCGCCAACTCGATCTTCCTCGGCGACTACCTGACCTCCGAGGGGCAGGATGCGCTGGCCGACCTGGAGATGCTGCGGGACAACGGGTTCGTCATCCTCGGCATGGACCAGGGCGCGTTCGACGAGCTGATCGAGGAGCATCGCGCCAAGGTCGCCGGTCGAGCGGTGGGCGGCTGCGGCAGTGCCTGTGGCAGCAGCTGCAGCGACGCCTGCGGTGGCCACGACGAGCCGGACAGCCCGGTGATCCGGCGTCGCGGAGCGGGGACCGATGTCGCTGCCAACGCTTGATCCTGCGCTCGCTCAGAACTCCAGGCTGCTCGACTTCGACCGTGAGCACCTCTGGCACCCCTACACCTCGATGACCGACCCGGCGCCGGTGCGGGTCGTCACCGGTGCTGAGGGGGTACGTCTCCACCTCGACAACCATGGCGAGCGCCTCGACGTCGTCGACGCGATGTCGTCTTGGTGGTCGGCGATCCACGGCTATCGGGTGCCCGAGCTGGACGCCGCGCTCGCCGAGCAGGCCGGCCGGATGGCGCACGTGATGTTCGGCGGCCTGACCCACGCCCCCGCGGTGAATCTGGCCGAGCGGCTCGTCTCGATGACCCCCGACCCGCTGCAGCACGTCTTCCTGGCGGACTCCGGGTCGGTGAGCGTCGAGGTCGCGATCAAGATGGCGCTGCAGGCGCAGCGCGGCCAGGGCCGGCCGGAGCGTACGCGGCTGCTGACCGTGCGCGGCGGCTACCACGGCGACACCTTCGGGTGCATGAGCACGTGCGACCCGGTCGGCGGGATGCACTCGATGTTCACCGAGATGCTGGCGCCGCAGGTCTTCGCCGAGCGCCCGCCGGCGCCGGGTGGTGATGTGGAGGCGTGGGCCGAGGGCGTACGCCGCCAGGCGGCCGAGCACGCCGACGAGCTGGCCGGGATCATCCTCGAGCCGCGGCTCCAGGGCGCGGGCGGGATGTGGGTCTACGACGACCGCTGCCTGGTCGTCCTCCGCGAGATCGCCGACGAGCACGGACTGGTGCTGATCTTCGACGAGATCGCCACCGGCTTCGGCCGCACCGGTGACCTCTTCGTATCCTCGGTCGTCACCCCCGACATCCTCTGCCTGAGCAAGGCGCTCACCGGCGGCTACCTGACCCTCGCCGCCGTACTGACCACCACCGAGGTCGCGCACGCGATCTCCCGGAGCGAGTCAGGGGTTCTGATGCACGGGCCGACCTTCATGGGCAACCCGCTCGCCTGCGCGGTGGCGCTGGCCTCGCTCGACCTGCTGGCCGCTCGCGGCTGGGAGCAGGACGTACGCCGTGTCTCCACCGCGCTCTCGACCGGCCTCTCCCCCCTCTCCGCGGCTCCGGGCATCATCGAGGTCCGTGTCCTCGGCGCCATCGGCGTGGTCCAGCTCGACCACCCGGTCGACGTCGCCCGGGCCACCGATGCCGCACTGCGCGAGGGCGTCTGGATCCGGCCGTTCCGCGACCTGATCTACACGATGCCTCCCTACGTCACCAGCAAGGACGACCTCGCCCGCATCTGCCGGGCCGTCGCCGCGGCCGCGGAGGTGGCCTGATGGGCAGGATCCCGCTGGTCGAGCCGCTGGTCGAGCCGCTGGTCGAGCCGCTGGTCGAGCCGCTGGAGCCGCTAGGCGGAGGCGTGTCGAGACCAACACGTTTCATGTCGCGCTCGATGGGGCCGTGTTGGTCTCGACACGGATTCGTTCGTTCCTCACGAATCCGGCTCGACCGACGGGCGCAGGCTCGACCGACGGGGCTGGGCACGGTCGACGGACCGACGGGAGTGATCACTGATGTGGGATGACTGGATCGCTGATGCAGCCGCAACGAGGGAAGGGGCCGGACTGACCCGGACCCTGAAGCCCCGCGGGCCCGATGACGGCGTCATCGACCTGGCCGGGAACGACTATCTGGGCCTGTCGGGACACCCGGACGTACGCCGCGCCGCGGCCGAGGCGGCCATGCTCTGGGGCGGCGGCGCGGGGGCGTCGCGGCTGGTCACGGGCACTCTGACGCTCCACGGCGACCTGGAAGAAGAGCTCGCCGACTGGCTCGGCCAACCGGGGGCACTGACGTTCTCGACCGGCTACCACGCCAACCTCTCGATCGTCAGCGCCCTGGCCGACCGGACCGCCCACGTCGTCTCGGACGCGCACATCCACGCCTCACTGATCGACGCCGTACGACTCTCCCGGGCCCAGTTGACGGTCGTGCCTCACAACGACGTGGCTGCGGTCCGGGCAGCGCTCGCGGCACAGCCCGGCGTACGCACGCTCGTGCTGGCCGAGTCGGTCTACTCCGTCCTGGGCGACGAGGCACCGCTGACGGAGCTGGCCGAGGTCTGCGCAGAGCACGGCGCGCTGCTCGTCGTCGATGAAGCCCACGGCGTGGGCGTGCACGGGCCGGGGCTCGTCCACCGACGCGGCCTTGCCGGGCGGCCCGACGTGCTTGTCACCGCCACCCTCTCCAAGAGTCTGGGCAGCCAGGGTGGCGCGGTGCTGGGGCCGCGATCCGTCCTGGATCACCTGGTCAACACCGCCCGCCCGTTCATCTTCGACACCGGACTTGCTCCCGCTGCGACTGCCGCCGCCTTGGCTGCCGCCCAGATCGCACGGTCGCATCCGCACCTTGCAGACATCATCAGGTTCCGCGTCATCGGACTGGCCCGGACCCTGGGCGTCCCGGCTCCCGCCGGCGCGGTCCTGTCGGTCCCGATGCCCTCACCAGAGGGCGCGGTCGCGGCCCAGGCTGCCCTGCTCACCGAGGGCGTACGCGTCGGCTGCTTCCGGCCGCCGTCTGTCCCCGACGGGGTCTCCCGGCTGCGGGTCACCGCCGGAGCGAGTGTCACCGACGAGGAGTGGGACCGGGCCGCCAAGGTCATCGAGACGATTGTGGGTGAGGTCCGATGAGCGGGCTGCTGAATGTTCACCGAGGCGATGTCCTGAGCTTGTCGAAGGGTGACTCGGTCAGCGCGCACTTCCTTCGCGGAACTCCACGAAAGAAGCGCACCGACACCGAGGTAACTCGGTCAGCATCCCGGGGCGCGGCGTGACCGGGCGGGTGGTGATCGTCACCGGCACCAACACGGGCGTCGGCAAGACGGTCGCGACGGCGACCCTGGCCTCCCGGGCGCGTACGAACGGCGAGAGGGTCGCGGTCGTGAAGCCGGTGCAGACCGGGACCGCCGACGGCGACTGCGACGCCGCCGAGATCCACCGGCTGACCGGGATCGAGGTCCACGAGCTGACCAGTCTCGAGGAGCCGCTCGCGCCGGACACCGCCGCCCGGCGGGCTGGCGTCGAGATCCCGCCGGTGGCTGCGTACGCTCCGACGATCTCGGCTCTGACCAGCGACAACGATCTCGTCCTCGTCGAGGGCGCAGGCGGCCTCCTGGTGCGACTGGACACCAAGGGCGGAACACTCCTGGACCTGGCCGACACCCTCCTCGCCGAGGACGTACCCACCTCGTTCGTCGTGGTCACCGCTGCCGGTCTGGGCACCCTCAACCACACCGAGCTGACCGTGGCCGCGCTGCGTGCCCGCGGCTACGAGCCCGACGGGCTGATCATCGGCTCCTGGCCGGATGATCCGGGGCTCGCCGAGCGGTGCAACCGCATCGAGCTCCCCCGCGTGACCGGCGTACCTCTGCTGTTCGGCATCCCGGAAGGAATTGACAACCATTCTCAACTTAACTGAGAATGGTTCTCATGGCCCCCACTATCCGCTCCGCCGGCCTCCTAGCTGCCGGCGCACTCCTGCTCACCTCCGGCTGTGCCGCGCTCTCCGACGACTCCGGTTCCTCCGCTTCCGGGTCCGACTCGGAGAAGGTTCAGGTCGCCGCCGCGTTCTACCCGCTGGAGTTCGTCGCGGAGCGGGTGGCGGGCGACCTCGCCGACGTCACCGGCCTCACCAAGCCGGGCGTCGAGCCGCACGATCTCGAGCTCAGCATCAACCAGACCGCGGCGTTGCAGAGCGCCGACGTGATCCTCACCGAGCATGGCTTCCAGCCCGCCATCGACGACGCGATCGAGCAGGACGTCACGGGTGACGTGGTCGATGTCGAGAAGGTCGTCGAGCTCCGCAAGGCCGACGAGGGCCACGAGGACGAGCACGCTGCCGAAGAGGAGCACGCTGCCGAAGAGGAGCACGCTGCCGAAGAGGAGGCTCACGCCGAGGAAGGACACGACCACGGCGAGATCGACCCTCACTTCTGGCACGACCCGGCCCTCATGGCCGAGTACGCCGAGGGCGTACGCGACGCCCTCTCCAAGGCCGACCCCGACAACGCGGAGACGTACGCCGCCAACACCAAGTCCCTGACCGAGGACCTGACGAAGGTCGACGAGGAGTTCGAGACCGGCCTGGCGCAGTGCAAGATCAAGGAGGTCGTGGTCTCCCACGACGCCTTCGCCTACCTGGACAAGTACGGCCTGGAGTTCGAGTCGATCGCCGGCCTGACCCCCGATGCCGAGCCCAACCCGGCGCAGCTCGCCGAGATCGGCGAGCACGCCAAGGAGCACGGCGTGACCACGATCTTCTCCGAGCGCCTGGTCAGCACCGCCCTCGCCGACACCCTTGCCGACGACCTCGGTCTGAAGACCGCCGTGCTCGACCCGATCGAGGGTCTCTCGAAGGAGACCGAGGGAGAGGACTACCTTTCCCTCATGCGCCAGAACCTCGACGCCCTGAAGGCGGCCAACGGTTGTCAGTGAGCAAACCGAGGAGCACCGTTCCCGCCGATGTCCCCGTGCAGCTCCTGCACGGGGATGTCGCCCTGTCCGGACGACCCGTCCTGCGTGAGGTGGACCTGACCGTCAACCGCGGCGAGTTCGTCGCCCTGATGGGCGCCAACGGCTCCGGGAAGTCGACGCTCGTACGCACCTTGGTCGGCCTCAACCCGCTCTCCACCGGTCGTCTGGAGCTGTTCGGACGCTCGTTGTCCGGCTTCCACGACTGGTCGCGGATCGGCTACGTCCCACAGCGAAGCACCGCGACCGGCGGCGTGCCCGCCTCGGTCTGGGAGGTCGTCGCCTCCGGCCGGCTGACCCACCGCAAGCTGCTGCGCCCGCTGCGCAGCGCCGACCGGGCCGCGATCCGGGCAGCGCTCGACGTGGTCGGGATGGGTGCCTATGCCCACCGCGGGGTCGCCCAGCTCTCCGGCGGTCAGCACCAGCGGGTGCTGATCGCGCGGGCGCTCGCCGGCCGCCCCGAGCTGCTGCTGCTCGACGAGCCCACCGCCGGCGTCGACCTGCCCAACCAGCAGGCGCTCGCCGGGGCACTCAGGCGCCTCAAGGACGACGGCGCCACGATCGTGCTGGTCGCCCACGAGCTCGGGCCGCTGGCTCCGCTGGTCGACCGGGCCGTCGTCATGCGGGATGGACGCAAGGCGTACGACGGTCCTCCGCTCACCGACGCCGACGTCCACGCCCAGGGCTTCGACGCCGGTCACGTCCACTGCGACACCGGGCTCGGTACGGCTGGCTCGACATCGGCCGCCAGCGCCGCGGTCCCGACTCCGCTGAAGGAGCTCTGATGACTCTCTTCGAGCTCTTCTCGGTGCCGTTCATGCAGCGGGCCCTGATCGCGGCGTTCCTCGTCGGGATCGCGGCTCCCGCGGTCGGCACCTACATCGTGCAGCGACGGCTCGCGCTGATGGGCGACGGCATCGGTCACGTCGCCGTCACCGGCGTCGCGATCGGCCTGTGGACCCAGACCTCGCCGACCTGGACCGCGGTGATCGTCGCGATCGCCGGCGCTGTGGTCATCGAGATCGTGCGCGAGCGTGGCCACGCCGAAGGTGACGTCGCCCTCGCCATGCTGTTCTACGGCGGACTCGCCGGCGGCGTCTTCGTCACCGGTCTCGCCGGCACCGGCGCCTCCCGGCTCCAGGAGTTCCTCTTCGGCTCGATCCTGACGATCTCGGTCAACGACCTGCTCGTGACGATGGCTCTCTCCGTCGTGCTGATCGTGATCTGCGTCGGGCTCTCTCCCCAGCTGTTCGCTGTCTCCCAGGACCCCGACTACGCCAAGGTCGCCGGGCTGCCGGTGCGGTTCTACTCGATCCTGGTCGCCGTCCTCGCCGCCCTGAGCGTGGTGATCGCGATGCGTACCGTCGGGCTGCTGCTCGTCTCGGCGCTCATGGTCGTACCGGTCGCGATCGTGCAGCAGCTCACCCGGTCGTTCCGGATGACGCTGCTCGGTGCCATGGGCGCCGGCCTGGCCGCTTCGGTCGGCGGTCTCGTGCTGGCGGCCGCCCTCTCCCGCACCGGCGCCAACGTCCAGCCCGGCCCCAGCATCGTGCTGGTCGCGCTGGCCGGGTTCTTCCTGGTCTGGCCGATCGGCGCCTGGCTACGCCGTCGGCGTGCCCTGGTGGCCCCGTTCCCGGAGACCTCACCCGAGGAGAAGCCGGTCGATGAGGCCCACCCGCACCACCACGGCGAGAAGTGTGGGCACGTCGCGGTCGAGCACGGCGACCACGTCGACTACATCCATGACGGCCACCGCCACGCGGCGCACGTCGGCGCGGAAGGAGAGCACTATGACGAGCACTGAACCTTCCGGCGCCCTGCGCCCCACCAAGCAGCGGCTCGCCGTCGCCGAGGCGCTGGAGACCTACGACGGCTTCCACTCCGCCCAGGAGATCCACTCCCGCCTCGACGGCGCCGTCGGCCTCGCCACCGTCTACCGCACCCTGACCGCGCTGGCCGAGGCCGGTGTGGTCGACGCGATGCGCTCAGAGGACGGCGAGACCATCTACCGCCGCTGCTCCGACACCCACCACCATCACCTGGTCTGCCGGACCTGCGGTCGCACCGTCGAGGTCGAAGGCCCCGCCGTCGAGCGCTGGACCAGGACCATGGCGGAGGAGAACGGCTTCACCGACGTCTCCCACACCCTGGAGATCTTCGGCACCTGCACCACCTGCCGCTGACCCCTCTCCCCGAGAGGTCAGTTCTCGACCGCGACACGTCACTTTCTGAGCCCGAGAGGTCAGTTGTCGGCGCTCATCATCGCGGCGTCAGAAACTGACCCCTCGACGCCTAGAACTGACTTCTCGACGTCGAGAGCTGACTTCTCGGCGTCAGGAACTGACCTTTCGGGGAGGGAGGGAGAGAGGGGTCAGACCGGGTTGGGGAGGGCGCCGCCGTAGCGGCGGTCCCGGCTCGCGTACGTCTCGATGGCATGCCACAGGTGGCGGCGGTCGACATCGGGCCAGAGCACGTCGGTGAAGACGAACTCGGAGTAGGCGGCCTGCCAGAGCATGTAGTTGGAGAGCCGCTGCTCGCCGGAGGTGCGCCAGACGAGGTCGGCGTCGGGCAGCTCAGGGACGTAGAGGTAGCGCTGGAAGACCTTGTCGGTGATCTTGTCCGGGTTCAGGCGACCCGCTGCGACGTCCTTCGCGATCCGCGACGCCGCGTCGGTGAGCTCGGCGCGACCGCCGTAGTTGACGCACATCGTCAGCGTGCAGACGGTGTTGTCCTTCGTCATCTCCTCGGCGATCTTGAGCTCGTTGATCACCGACTTCCACAGTCGCGGCGCGCGGCCGGCCCAGCGGACCCGGACGCCGAGCTCGTTCATCTCGTCGCGGCGGCGGCGGATGACGTCGCGGTTGAAACCCATCAGGAACTTCACCTCGTCGGGCGAGCGCGACCAGTTCTCGGTGGAGAACGCGTAGGCCGAGATGGCCTTCACACCGATCTCGATGGCACCTTCGACGACGTCGAAGAGCGAGGACTCACCCTCTTCGTGGCCCTTGGTCCGGGGGAGGCCACGCTCCTTGGCCCATCGGCCGTTGCCGTCCATGATGATCGCCACGTGGTGCGGGACGAGGTCCTTGGGGACCCGGGGCGGGGTAGCCCCGGACGGGTGGGGTGTTGGGGTACGGACCGGCTTGCTCACGAGGCCCAACCCTAGTCGGGCGATAGCCAGGAGGCGGCTGCGGCCCGGGAGGCTGCGGCCGGGATGGGACCATCGGGCGCCGGGGAGCGTCGTACTCCATCTCTGCAGGGTCCCCGGCCGGGCCGGGGACGGTCAGCGCCCCGATGATCGTGGTGATCGGCATCGCCAGCACCACCCCGATGCCCGCGGCCATGGTGGCGACGATCTCGCCGGCCATCTGCTCGGTCGTCAGCAGGGAGAAGAAGGTCCGGTCGTAGAGCTGGATCACCAGCAGCAAGGTCAGCGCCGCGCCGACGTAGGCGAACACGATCGTGTAGATCGTCGAGGCGACGTGGTCGCGGCCGATCCGCATCGCGCCGCGGAAGACCTCCCATCGCGAGGAGGAAGGCCCGACCGCGCGCAGCTCCCACACTGCGGACGCCTGGGTGATGGTGACGTCGTTGAGCGCACCGAGACCGGCGATGATCACCGCGGCGACCAACAGGCTCTGCAGGTCGAGATCGCCGTCGAGCGAGGAGAGCGTCTGGCCGCTCTCAGAGCCGAGGCCGCTGAGCCGGCTCCCGCCGATCGCGATAGTGCCGACCAGCGCGGTCACCGCGACCCCGGCCAGGGTGCCGCCGAGCGCCACCGAGGTTCGCACCGAGAGCCCATGGGTGGTGTAGAGCACCACGTAGAGGATCAGCACCGAGGAGACCAGCGCGACCGCGGCCGCAGGCTCCCCGGAGAGCAGTGCGGGCAGCAGGAAGAGCCACACCACCGCCCCCGCGAACCCCAGGCCGAGCACGGCCATCAGCCCGCGCAGCCGGGCGACCGCGACGACGCACACCACGAAGAGACCGACGAGCAGGAGCAGCGGCGGGCCGCGCTTGACGTCGAAGAAGGCGTACGTCGCCTCTCCCTCCCGCTCGGTGCGGGAGAGTTCGACCTTGTCCCCGGCCTCCAGACCGGAGCTGGCCATCGGCGTGGAGACCTTCACCGCCACCTCGGTGCCCGTGTCGGGGCCGCTGGTGAGCTTCGCCGCCGCGGTGTTGCAGCCCTCAGGGGTGCCCTCGGCGGAGCAAGGCTCGGCGACCGAGGTCACCTCGGCGGTCTCGAAGACGACCCCGTCGGCGACGAACTCCTGCGACCCCTGCAGCTTCTCGACCGCGGCACGGTCGGGCCACCACAGGGCCACTCCGACGATGGTGACGACAGCCACGAGCACGAGCGAGACGGTCAGCACCATCCGCGGCAGCGCCTCGACCTCCACCTCGGCGTCGTGCCCACCGTGGGAGTGGCCGTGGGAGTGCGCCATCGTTCCTCAGCTCTCGACGTATTCGAGCGAGCGCAGGTTGCGGTCCAGATGCCAGAAGAGGTACGCAGCGACCAACCCGCTCGCCTGCCTGCTGGTCCGGTCCTCGGCGCCGCCGACCGTATCCCAGTCGCCGGAGAGCAGTGCACCGAGGTGGGTGAGCGTCTCGGGCGAGGGCGTCGCCGAGCCCGGCACCCGGCAGGTCGTGCACAGCGCACCTCCCATGGACACGTTGAACCAGCGGTGCGGGCCCTCCAGCCCGCAGCGCGCACATCCCTCGAAAGACGGCGCGTAGCCGGCGACGGCCAGCGAGCGGAGCAGATAGGAGTCGAGCACGTGCCGGGGAAGGCGGTCGCCCTGGGCGAGCACCCGCAGCCCGCCGACGAGCAGCAGATACTGCTGCGGCGCCGGCTCGCCCTCCTCGTGCACGAGCCGGTCGGCGGTCTCGAGCATCGCGGTGCCGGCGGTGTAGCGGTCGTAGTCGAGGCCGATGCCGCTGTGGAAGAGGGTCAGCGTCTCGGCCTGGGTGATCGTGTCCAGCGTGCGACCCTCGGCGAACTGCAGGTCGACGTGGGTGAACGGCTCGAGCCGGGAACCCCATCGCGAGGTCGTCCGCCGCACGCCCTTCGCCACCGCACGCACCCGTCCGTGGTGACGGGTGAGCATGGTGATGATGCGATCGGCCTCACCAAGCTTGTGGGTGCGAAGCACGATGGCTTCGTCGCGGTAGAGGGGCACGGGCCCATTCTGCCGCGCCGCACCGACAACCGGTGCAGCGACAGACCAACATGACGGCAACGACGCGTGTGGGTGATCGCCTTTGGGGTGCTCGTCTCCTATCGTGCCGATCATGAGCGCCACAGGCATCGACCGCCGCCACGACGACCGTAGGCCGGGCGCCGCGCCGACACCGCCGGTCACAGCCGTCGACTGGTTCATGCTGGTGCTGGCGATCCTCTCGGTCGTCGCGGTCGTGTGGGTGACGTTCTGGGATGTGCCGAAGGTCTGGTACGACCGGGTCGTCGCCGCCGACTACGTGGTGTGCGCCATCTTCGGTGTCGAGTTCGTGTGGCGCTGGACCCGCTCCGGGCTCGGTTGGAAGTTCCCGCTGCTGTACTGGTACGAGCTGCTCGGCATGATCCCGCTCGGGGTCGCCGCGAGCCCGGCCTTCCGCAGCCTCCGGCTGCTGCGGGTGGTGGTCATCTTCGTGCGGCTGATGCGCGCGGCCGACCGCGCGTTCGGCGATCGCATCTCGGCGTACGTCGTGGGGAGGTTCACCGGAACCATCGTCAACGTCATCCGCAAGCCGATCACGGTCGCAGTGCTCGACGAGGTGATCGCGGTGATCCAGACCGGCAACTACACCCGGCACATCTCCAGCGCCATCGAGGAGAACCGTGCCGAGATCGACACGCTGATCATCGACCTCATCCGCCAGGACCAAGCGACGGGGAAGCTGAAGTACCTCCCCTTCCACGACGACATCGTCCGCCTCGTCGCCGACACCGTGCTGCGGCTCGTCGACGAGGGCCTGGCCGACCCGCGGGTCCACGAGATCATCTCCGACGCGATCCGGGAGTCCGCCAAGGAGCTGCGCGCGAACATCGGTTCGGAGGAGTACGCCGCGGTCAAGCGCGACCGCTCCTGGCGCGCCCCGTAGACGATCGATCTCCAGATCTCGATTTCCCTGCGAAACCTGACGAAGTAGGTGTCACCACAGTCCCCAGGCGGAGAGTCAGGGCATGATTCGGGCATGAGCGCGACCTTCCCGACCCATCTCGGGCGGCTGCAGCAGGTCCGCCACATCGGCGCCGGTGCATTCGCCTCCGTGTGGCTCTACTACGACCCCGAGCTCGACTCCCACGTCGCGGTCAAGGCGCTCTCCCCCGGCTGGGTGTCGAACCCGGAGATCCACAAGCGCTTCCTCCAGGAGGCACGGCTGCTCCGCTCGGTCGACTCGCCCCATGTCGTACGTGTCTACGACATCGGCCAGACCAGCACCGGCATCCCCTTCTTCGTGATGTCGTACGCCGACGGCGGCTCGGTCGCCGACCTGCTCAAGCGCTCCCCGGGCGGTCTCGAGCCGCGCGAGGTCGCCGACATCGTCGCGCAGGCCGCCGATGGACTCATGGCGCTGAAGGCACGCGGCGTGATCCACCGCGACATCAAGCCCGCCAACCTGCTGCTCACCTCGGAGACCTCCGGCGGCACCTCCGGCGCTCGCCGGGTGATGATCGCCGACCTCGGGGTGGCTCGCTCGCTCGACTCGCTCGACGAGGTGACCCGCGACATCGGCACCCCGTCCTACATGGCGCCCGAGCAGCTCGACCCTTCACTTCCGATCGACCACCGCGCCGACGTACGAGCCCTGGGTGCCGTCGCCTGGGCCCTCCTCGCCGGCCGCTCCCCCGCTCCCGCACTCGGACTCACCTCGCGGGTTCCCGAGGCCGGTTCCGTACGCCCCCTCCCGGCCTCGATCAGCCAGGCGATCGCCCGGGCGCTGGAACCCCGCGCCGAGGACCGCTGGCCCGACGCACGCTCGTTCGCGGAGGCGCTCCGCGGCGCAGTCAAGGGCACCCGAGTCACCTCCGCGCCGCAGACCCACTCCGCAGCTCAGCCTCCGCCGCCGACCTCGACCTCGCCGTGGCAGAAGTCGGCGGCCCAGGCACCGCCTGTCGGCCCGCCTGTCGGCCCGCCTGTCGGCCCACCGAGCGGCCCACCGCCGGTCGGACCACCCAGCGGCGCTCCGACCGGGTCACCGTTCGAGCAGCCCACGATGGTGCCGACCGGTGGCGGCCCGCGGCCGCCGGCCAAGCGGAAGCGCACCCGGCTCCTGGGCGGCCTGGCCGCCGCGGTGGTGGTCATCGGGCTCGTCGCCGGGCTGGTCTACGTCGTGGCCAACCGGGGCGGCGGCGTACCCGAGGTCGGCGAGTGCCGCAACCTCGACTATGCCGCGGCCAACGAGTTCGTCGACGAGTCGGAGCCGGTGGACTGCGCCGAGCCGCACACGCTCTACACCTTCCACGTCGCCACCGACGTGAAGGCCTACAACGACAACGAGGCCGCCGGGGCCGCCTGCTTCACCCGCCTGGAGACCGGGCTCGGCCTGCATCCCGAGGCGCTCGCCCGCACCGCCTACATCGTGAGCTGGTACTGGCCCTCGGAGGCCACCTGGAACGACGGCGACCGCTACGTCCGGTGCGACGTCGGGGTGACGGTCCAGAAGGCGCCGATGATCGACCTGCCCGAGGACCCGGTGCCCAACCCGTTCCCGACCGACCTGCGGGCCTGCATCGACAGCACCATCGACAAGGTCGTCAGGTGCGGGACCACCCACGACTACATCGTCGTCGACACCTTCGAGATGACCGGCGACACCTACCCCGAGCAGAGCGAGACCAACATCCAGGGGCTGGGCGGCTGCCCGAGCGAGGCGACGATGTTCAAGGCCCCGTTCAGGACCGCCTGGATCGCCGGCAGCCGCCTGGGCCTCTGCGCGAAGTACGACGTCGATTCCTAGGAGATCAGCGGCGCCAACCGCCTGACCGCCTCGCGCAGGCGGTCAGGGGTCGTCGCGGCGTACCCGATCACCAGCCCCGGCGGACCGTCGTCCTGACGATGCCGGGTCAGCGGATGGACGGCGATGCCCGCCTCGAGCGCAGCCGTGGCGACCGCGGTGTCGTCGATCCCGTCGGGGAGGGTCACCAGCACGTGCAGGCCGGCCGCCACGCCGTGGACCCGAGCTGCGGGGAGATGCTCGGCGAGAGCCTCGAGCAGAGCGTCGCGGCGCGCCCTGTGCCGCTGCCGGACCAGCCGCAGGTGGCGCTCGAAGGCGCCCGAGGTCAGCATCCGGGCCAAGGTGATCTGGGGAAGCGCCGGAGTGGCGAGGTCGAGCCAGTAGCGCGCCTCGACGAGCTCCTCCTGCATCCCGGGCGGAGCGATCAGCCAGCCGATCCGCATCGCCGGCGCCAACGTCTTGGACACGCTGCCGAGATGGGCGACGCGGTCGGGCGCGAGCGCCTTCACCGCTGAGACCGGCGGCCTGTCGTAGCGATGCTCGGCGTCGTAGTCGTCCTCGATCACCAACCGGTGCGGCTCTGCCCTGACCCACTCGACCAGCTCCCGCCGACGCTGCGGCGAGAGCACGACCCCGGTCGGGAACTGATGTGCGGGTGTGACAACGACGGCGTCGACCCCGAGGGCGTCGAGCGCCGCCACGTCCAGGCCGTCGGCATCGACCGGCACCGCGGCCGTCGTCATCCCCCACTTCTGCAGGTGCACCCGTACGCCGTAGGACCCCGGCTCCTCGAAACCGACCGTGGTCCTGCCACGCTCCTCCAGCGAGCGCGCCAGCAGGACGAGGCCCTGAGCGACGCCGTTGACCACCAGGATCTCGTCGGGCGAGACGGTGATCCCGCGGGTGCGTCCCAGCCAGACCGCGAGCGCCTCTCGGAGCGCCGGCACACCCCGCGGGTCGCCGTAGCCGAGGTCGGCGCTGCCGATCTCGGCGAGCACCTCGCGCGAGGCCTTGGCCCAGGCGGCCCGCGGGAACGCCGAGAGATCCGGCACTCCCGGCGAGAGGTCCAGGTCGGGGGTCGGCAGCCGAGTGGCAGCACCGAGGCGGCGTACGGCTTCGGGAGCCGCGCTCACCCTGGTTCCGCCGCCGCTGCGAGCCGAGAGCAACCCCTCGTCGGTGAGCCGTTGGTACGCCTCGACCACCACCCCGCGGGAGACCCCGAGCTGACCGGCGAGGGTGCGCGATGCCGGCACCCGGGCGCCGACCGCGAGCCGGCCATCGGCCACCGCCTCCCGCAGGGCGCCGGTGAGCCAGGTCGCGAGCCCACCGGCAGGCACGCCGGCCGGATCGAGCTGAAGAAAGTCCGCTCCGGTCACTTGGTCCACTCTGGCACACCTGGCTTGGATCTGTCCGTCGGACCAAGATGCGACGAGCCTCGTGGTCATGAGCATCGAAGCCCTCCCCCGTCGCGCCACCGACCTTCCCGGCTCCCGACGCAACGGCACGCTTCTCGGCATCGCGTTCGCCGCGGCCGGGATGGCCTGCGTCGGCAGCAGCGTCGCCGTCTCCACGGCGATCACCGATGCACCGCTCTTCACCCTGCAGGCGGTCCGGTACGCCCTCGCCGCGCTCCTCCTGCTCGTGGTCGCACGCGTCACCGGCTGGCGGGTGCCGAGGCCACGTGGACGTGAGTGGCGCTGGTTGGCCGGCGTCGCGACCGCGGGTCTGGTGCTCTTCAACGTCGGCGTCGTCCGCGGCGTCGCCCATGCGGAACCGGCGGTGATCGGGGTGGCCGTCGCCGCGGTCCCGATGCTGCTCGCGGTCGTCCCGGCGATCGCGACCCGCACCCTGCCGGCTCGGCCGGTCGTCGTCGGAGCCACCGTGGTCACGGCAGGAGCAGTCCTGGTCCAGGGGTTCGGGAGGACCGACGCGGCCGGGATCGGCTACGCGCTCCTGGTGCTGGCCTGCGAGGCGGGTTTCACGCTCCTGGCCATCCCGGTCCTCGCTCGCCTGGGCGCGTTCGGTGTCTCGTTCCACGCGGTGTGGATGGCGGCCGCCGGCATGGCGGTCGTCGGTGTCGCGACCGAGGGACCGGCCGCGGTGACGACGCTCGGCACCGGCGACCTGCTCGCCGCGCTCTATCTGGCCGTGGTCGTCACCACGCTCGCGTTCCTGCTCTGGTTCACCGCCGTGAACCGCCTGGGCTCCGGCCGCGCCGGCCTCCTGACCGGTGTAGTGCCAGTGACCGCAGCCGCCCTAGCCATCCCCCTAGACGGCACAGTTCCAAACCCACTGGTATGGGCAGGCACAGCAGTAGTAGCAGTGGGCCTATGTATTGGCCTTGGCGGTGTGCTGCCAAGAGTGCGCCGGAGCGCACCTTTGGCAGCACACCCGGGGCCTTAGCCGCGCGGGATCGTGACCGCTTGGGCGCGGTTTGCCGCGCAGACCACTGCTCGCAGGCTCGCCGTCACGATGTTCTCGTGGATGCCGATGCCCCAGACGATCTCGCCGGCGATCTCGCACTCCACGTACGCCGCCGCGGCGGCGTCGCCACCGGCGGAGAGGGCGTGCTCGGCGTAGTCGAGGACCCGGATCTCGGCGCCGGCCTCCTTGAGCGCGTCGACGAAGGCGGCCACCGGGCCGTTGCCGACACCCTTGTAGGTGCGCGCCTCGCCACGTACCCGCAGGTCGACGATCTGCTCGTCGCCACCCTCGGCGTCGGTCACCGAGGACCAGCTCTCCAGGGCGTACGGCTCCTCGCGCTCCAGGTATTCCTTGGCGAAGATCGACCAGATCTCCGCGGGTGCGACCTCGCCGCCCTCGGTGTCGGTGTGCTGCTGGACCACACGGCTGAACTCGATCTGCGCGCGACGCGGCAGGTCCAGGGAGTGCTCGGTCTTGAGCAGGTAGGCCACGCCGCCCTTGCCGGACTGGCTGTTGACCCGGATAACTGCCTCGTAGGTGCGGCCGACGTCCTTGGGGTCGATGGGCAGGTAGGGCGCCTCCCACGGGATCTCGCTGGTCGGCTTGCCGGCCTCGGCGGCGATCCGGTCGAGGTCCTCCAGGCCCTTCTTGATGGCGTCCTGGTGGGAGCCGGAGAAGGCGGTGTAGACCAGGTCGCCGGCGTAGGGGTGGCGCGGGTGGACGTTGATGTTGGTGACGTACTCGACCGTGCGGCGGATCTCGTCGATGCCGCCGCCGACGGTGAAGTCGATCTGCGGGTCGATGCCCTGGGAGAAGAGGTTCATGCCCAGGGTGACCAGGTCGACGTTGCCGGTGCGCTCGCCGTGACCGAACAGGCAGCCCTCGACGCGGTCGGCGCCGGCCATCAGGCCCAGCTCGGTGGCCGCGACCGCGGTGCCGCGGTCGTTGTGCGGGTGGAGGCTGATGGCGGAGTGCTCGCGGCGGGTCAGGCCCCGGCCGAAGTACTCGATCTGGTCGGCGTAGGTGTTCGGGGTGGACATCTCCACGGTGGCGGGCAGGTTCAGGATGATCTCGCGCCCGGCCTCCGGCTGCCAGACGTCCGAGACCCGCTCACAGACCTCGAGCGCGTAGTCGGTGTCGGTCTGGGTGAAGATCTCCGGGCTGTACTGGTAGCCGAAGTCCTCGGTGCCGATCAGCTCGGGGACATGCTCCTCGGCGTACTTCATCACCATCTCGGTGCCGCGCACCGCGATCCCGATGCACTCGGCCGGGGTCACGTTGAACACGACCCGGCGGAACAGCTCCGCGGTGGCGTTGTAGAGGTGGATCGTGGCGCGCGGGGCCCCGGCGATCGACTCGGCGGTGCGCGAGATGAGGTCCTCGCGGGCCTGGGTCAGGACCGAGATCTGTACGTCATCGGGGATCCGGTCCTCCTCGATCAGCTTGCGCACGAAGTCGAAGTCGGTCTGGCTCGCGCTCGGGAAGCCGACCTCGATCTCCTTGTAGCCCATCGCGACCAGCAGCTCGAACATCCGCAGCTTGCGGGCCGGCGTCATCGGGTCGATCAGGGCCTGGTTGCCGTCACGCAGATCGGTGGAGAGCCACCGCGGAGCCTTGGTGACCTTCTTGGCGGGCCAGGTGCGATCGGGGACGTCGACGGGCACGAATGCGCGATAGCGCTCGTGCGGCATCCCCGACGGCTTCTGCTGGTTGCGGGAGTTGCTCAGGTTGGTCATGCGGAATCCTCATCAATGGGAGCGAGTGCCGGCGCACGTCGAACCTCCGCAGCGAGGGGACCGGCTGTCTCAGGCCCCGCTGCGGCAGCTAAGGAGGAGGCTGCGCATCATGACGTCGGTAACAATAACAGAACAGAACTGGCAGACTGGCCGGGCAGGCGATTGATCCTCAACGCTGAGACGCAGAAGTGCTGAGACACAGAAGTGACGACGAAGGGGAGGAACGGGCGTGGCCCAACTCGAAGAGCTCACGGTCGAGGAGTCCTGGCGGCTCGCGGCGGACACCCAGGTCTCCCGGATCGGTTGGACCGGCCCGCGCGGCCCGGTGGTGCTGCCGGTCAACCACGTCGTGCACGAGGAAGCGCTCTGGATCCGCACCTCGGCCCACTCCTCGATGGCCGAGCAGATCGACGAGAGCGCCGTCGCGCTCCTGGTCGACGACCTCGACCCCGACACCCACGTGGGCTGGTCGGCGCTGTTCAAGGGACGCGCGGAGATCCTCTACCGCGAGGACCAGATCCCCGAGACCGTCAAGAGCCTCCATCCCTGGGCGGCCGGCCCCCGTCCGCTGTGGGTGCGCCTGCGCCCCAAAGAGGTCACCGGCCGCCGACTGGTCGCCGGCTGATGCCTCGCCTGCTCGTCGTCCACCACTCCCCCACCCGGTCGCTGCAGCGGCTGACCGATGCCGTGGTCTCCGGTGCCCATGACCCGGAGATCGAAGGGGTCGAGGTGGTCGTACGTCCCGCTCTGGAGGCGACGGCCGAGGACGTGCTGGCCGCGGACGGCTACGTGCTCGGGACCAGCGCGAACTTCGGCTACATGTCGGGTGCCCTGAAGCACTTCTTCGACTCGACGTTCCTCGCCGTCGGCGGCGCGCTCGATCCGTCCGGCGCAGCGGGTGAGTCGGAGGGCGACACCGCCAAGCGGCCCTATGGCCTCTACGTCCACGGCCGCTACGACACCACCGGCGCGATCCGCTCGGTCCAGTCCATCGTCGGCGCGCTGGGATGGGCCCAGGCCTACGACATCCTCGACGTCATGGGAGACGTCGACGACGCGCACACCGAGGCGGCGTACGAGCTGGGAGCCACGCTCGCCGCCGTGCTCGGCTGATCTGTGCTTTCGGCCCGCTCATGGTTTCGCAAGTAGAGTCGATCCCCGTGATCGGCCATACCCCCAGACGTACGACGTCTTTGTCTCTCCTGATCGTGGTGCTCGCTGCCCTCGCGCTCAGTGGATGCGGCGGCGACCGGGCGGCTGCCAAGGGCGAGGACCCGAAGCAGGTCGACTCGACCGCGGTGCCCGAGGTCGGCAAGTGCCGCAACCTCACCCACGAGGACGTCGCCGAGGCCTACAACTTCGACAAGTACGTGCCCTGCGACGAGCCGCACAATGCCGAGACCTTCGGCGCCGGGCCGCTTCCCGAGGAGTTCAAGGACGCCGAGTACCGCGACGAGAAGGTCAACGAGTGGGCCTTCAGCCAGTGCCGCAAGCTGCTCGAGGAGTACGTCGGCACCAACCAGAGCCTGCTGATGCGCTCGATGCTCTCCCACGTCTACTTCGGCCCCTCGGAGAAGGCCTGGGAGGAGGGCGCGCGCTGGATCCGCTGCGACGTGGTCGGCGGCGGGCAGCAGGGCGCCGAGTACGTCGACCTGCCGACCACCACCCGCAACCTCCTCAAGGTCAAGAACATCGAGGACATCGAGGACCGCTGGATGGTGTGCGCCGAGGGCAAGAGCGTCACCTCCCCGAAGGTGCCGTGCTCCGAGCCACACCAGATGCGGGCGGTGACGACCATCAAGCTGGGTGAGGCGAAGACCCCGTTCCCCGGTGTAGCGGAGTCCAAGAAGAAGGCCTCGCAGTTCTGCAAGGGCTCGGTCAGCGCTTGGTTGGGTTACCCGGAAAGCTTCGACTACGGGTACACATGGTTCGGAGAGAAGGAGTGGAAAGCCGGCAACCGCTGGGCGATCTGCTGGGCAGTGACCGAGGAGTGAGCATGCGACACAACGAGCTGAGACGGGCCCCGAAGCACGCTCTGTGGGGCGCTCTCGTGATCGCGGGGGCGATGGCGCTCGCCGGCTGCGGTGGAGGCGAGCCGAAGTCGGCCCCGTCACCCTCGTCGGCACCTCCGTCCGCCTCCGCCTCGCCGGCGCCGGCCCCCAAGGAGGGTGCCTGCTACAACCTCACCTACGACGAGGCGCTCGCCCCCACCGCCGGCGGCACCGCGGTGAGCTGCAAGGGCAAGCACACCACCCAGACGTACGCCGTGGGAAAGCTGAGGAACGTCGTCGACGGCCACCTCGTCGCCGTCGACTCCGAGCAGGTTGCGGCCCAGGTCGCGGAGGCGTGCCCCAACAAGGTCACCAGATACCTCGGCGGCGACGCCGACGACCTGCGCCTCTCGATGCTGCGACCGGTCTGGTTCACCCCGACGATCGAGGAGTCCGAGGCGGGCGCCAGCTGGTTCCGCTGCGATGTCATCGGCATCGCCGGTCCCGAGGCCCTGATGACGCTCAAGGGCAACATGAAGGGCGTCCTGGGCAGCTCCGAGACCGCCGAGCCGTTCCGGATGTGCGGCACGGCCTCGCCGAAGTCCGACTCCTTCAAGCGCGTCCCGTGCTCCCTCAAGCACTCCTGGCGAGCGCTGTCGGTCATCGACCTCGGCTCCGGGAAGTACCCCGGCGAGGCGAGGGTCAACAGCGCCGGCGCCGAGGACTGCAAGGCCGCTGCCGCCGAGGTCGCCGACGACCCGCTCAAGTACGAGTGGTCCTGGGAGTTCCCCAGTGCCGAGCAGTGGCAGGGTGGCCAGTCGTACGGGATCTGCTGGGCGCCGGCCTGATCAGCCGGCCATACTTCAGAACCCGAGCTTGCGCAGCTGCCGAGGGTCGCGCTGCCAGTCCTTGGCGATCTTGACGTGCAGGTCGAGGTAGACCGGCATGCCGAGCAGCTCCTTGATCTGCAGGCGCGCGCGCTGACCGACGTCCTTGAGCCGTGAGCCCTTGTGGCCGATCACGATGCCTTTCTGGGAGTCGCGCTCGACGTAGAGGAAGGCATGGATGTCCATCAGCGGCTTGTCCTCGGCGCGGTCCTCGCGCAGACGCATCTCCTCGACGACGACGGCGATCGAGTGCGGGAGCTCGTCGCGTACGCCTTCCAGGGCTGCCTCGCGGATCAGCTCGGCGATGATGATCTCTTCGGGCGAGTCGGTGAGCTCGCCGTCGGGGTAGAGCGGCGGGCCCTCGGGGAGGAGCTTGATCAGCAGGTCGGAGAGTAGGTCGACCTGGTCGCCACCGACGCTGGAGACGGGGACGATCTCGGCCCACTCGATGCCGAGCTCGGCGCCGAGGGTCTGGATCGACATCAGGTGCTCGCCGATCTGCTCGGGCGTGGCGAGGTCGGTCTTGGTGGCGACCGCGACCCGCTTGATGCCCTTCTTGAGCTTGTTGGCGTTCTCCGCGATCCGGCGGTCACCGGGGCCGATCTTCTCGTTGCACGGGAAGCAGATCGCGACCACGTCGACCTCGGTCCAGGTGGCCTCGACCAGGTCGTTGAGCCGCTCGCCGAGCAGCGTACGCGGCCGGTGGATGCCCGGGGTGTCGACCAGGATCAGCTGGCCGTCGGGCCGGTGGACGATGCCCTTGACCACGGTGCGGGTCGTCTGCGGCTTGTCGGAGGTGATCGCCACCTTGGTGCCGACCAGCGCGTTGGTCAGGGTCGACTTGCCCGCGTTGGGGCGTCCGACGAACGACACGAAGCCGCTCCGAAATTCTGGTGCTGGCGGCGCAGGGCTTGGCTCGGTCACTGTTGCTCCTGTGCTTGTTCGTGGACTTGCTCGTCGTATCGCTGCCAGATCTGCTCATCGGTGAGCCCCTGGGCCTTGCCCTCGCGCCACACCGGTCCTGGGTCGACCGCGCGCGGCTGCCGCTTCTGGCCGCCTCCGCGCCAGTAGCCCATCACGTCGTACGCATGCGAGTCGAGCTTCCGCTCACGCATCAGATGCTTGCGGATCGCCCGCATCTGGCTCGACTCCCCTGCCATCCAGAAGTAGCCGTCGCCCGCGGGCCACTCGATCTTCTCCACTGCCGCCGCCAGGTCGGAGGAGGTCTCCGAGGGCGGCGTGGACCAGGTGACCTCGGCGCTGTCGGGGAGATAGCCGGGTAGGTCCTCGGGCACCTCGGCCCAGATCCGGGTCGGCAGCGTGGTGGTCTCCGCGATCCGAGCCATGGCCGGCATCGCGGTCAGGTCGCCGACCAATAGCAACCACTGCGCGGCCTCGGGCGCGGCGTAGGAACCCTTGGGCTCGGTGATCGTGACCGTCTGCCCCACCGGGTCGGTGCGGGTGGCCCACTCGGTCACCAGCCCGACGTCGTGGACGACGACGTCGACGGTGAGCTCACCACCCTGCCACGACCGCACGGTGTAGTAGCGGATCTGGAACTGCCCCGGGACGATCAACCCGACCCACTCGTCGGGGATCCCGGTGGAGGTGAACCCGGCCAACCCGGGGCCACCGAGCACCAGACGTACGAGGTGGGGCGTGATCTGCTCGCGCCGCAGCACCTCCGCGGCGTACTGCTGGGCCTTGACACTCATCGCCTCAAGGTTATCCGCGCCGGGCTCAGCCGTCCGCATCGCTGGCCTCTGCGGGGCCACCTCCCAGCCCGACCTCGTTGCCGTCGGGGTCGCGGAAGATGGTCTTGCGGACCCCGTTCTCGTACGTCTCCTGCGACTCCGGCCGCAGGCCGCGGCCGGCGATCGCGGCGAGGCGGGCGTCCAGGTCGTCGACGAAGAGGGTGACGAACCCGCTTCCGGCGAGCTCGGGCTTCACCTCGATGTAGACGTAGCCGTGCTCGACCACTTCGAAGACGGCCTCGGTGTCGTTGGGATAGAAGGCCGGCGGGCCGGCGAGCAGCGCCTCGTACCAGCGGGCTGCTCGCGCCAGGTCCGCGACCGGAAGTCCGGCGAACAGGTCGGTCATCAGAACCTCCAGCGGGTCGCACCGTAGGGCTCGACGGTCGCGACCGCGTGGGCGGAGGTCGCGTCGATGCGGAAGACGTGCCAGGGCGCCGGGCCCGCGCTCTGCGCGTTGAACGGCGCGGTGACGGCCTCGCCCGACTCGTCGACCTCGACCGGCCAGCCCTCGTCGTCGTGGTAGTGCTTGGCCACCCGCTCGAGCTCGTCGCCGAGGACCCGCGTCACGCGCCCCTCCACGACCAGGTCGAACTCGCGCACCGAGAGCGACAGCGCGCAGAGGGGGTCGCGGGCCAGGTTGCGGCCGCGCCGCGTCCCCGGCCCGGTGACCAGGTAGAAGCTGCCGTCGAGCCAGACCGCGCCGACGGCGTTCACGTGCGGACCGCCGTCGGCGTTGATCGTGCTCACCCAGGTCGTGTAGCGACCGGGCTCGCCCTCCTGCGACCCCGGACCCTGGTTGAACCCCTGGTCGAGGCGAGCGGCGACCTCCTCCCAGGACATGGGCGGAGCGTCGTACATCTCGGCAAGGTTGTAGGTCTCCATGACTGTCTCCTTCAGTCGGAACGGGACGTTTCACCTACTCCACGAACAGAAGGCGCGGATTTCGACACCGTGCCACAGCCGAGTGGGCGAAAGTGGCAGCCAGACCGCGGTCAGACCCGCCCCTTTCGCCCACTCTCAATGACCGTCGACCAGGGATGTCGGTGGTCGCAGCGATGCTGGGTCCATGGATCTCATCGATATCGGAGGTCGGCGTCTGGAGGACACATCACCGCGGCCACGGAAGAACGCCCGACGCCGACGCCAGCGACAACCTCGGCGGCGCGGCCCCGCGTGGGAAAGGGTCGGTAACGGCGTATACGTGCCAGCAGGGCTCGACCGGGACGCCCGGTGGCGAGCCGAGCTGGCGACATGGGCAGAGGTCCTCCCCGGGTCCGCCGTGTTCACCGGGTTGACGGCCATGCAGCTCCACGACCTCTGGCTCCCTCCTCTGCCCGACGATCTGCCGATCTTCATGGCACTTCACGAGTCCTCGGTGCGGATACGCCGGCCCGAGCTGCGGATCAGTCGACACCCGCGGCCACCGGCAGCCATCTCGCTCGACGATCTTCGGGTCGCGCCGGTGCCCGATGCGGCTCTGGCTTGCGCACGCGACCTCGGCGTTGTGGATCTGGTTGTCCTGATCGACAGCGCCCTCCACCTGGAGAAGTGCACGCTCGCCGATCTCCAGGCCGCCGCAGCCACGGGGCGACCGGGCTCACGTCGGCTGGGCGAGGCGTTGCGCTGCTCCGACCGGCGCTCGGAGTCCGCCTGGGAGTCCCTCCTGCGGATCATGCACACCGCGTGCGGGGTCGAGGTCGAGCCGCAGGTGGACATCCATGACGCCCGTGGCGTCTTCATCGGCCGAGCCGATCTCGTGGTGACCGAGACCAGAACGCTGCAGGAGTACGACGGGGCACAGCACCGTGAGCGCGTGCAGTACCGCCGCGACCGGGGAAGGGACGCGGACCTCGCCAAGGCTGGATACGTACGGCACGGATGGGTCGCGAGCCAGGTCCGCAATGACAGCTGGCTGATCCTCCGGGCGGCGACCGATGCGCTCGGCCGAGAGCTAACCGTCGATGACATCCGACCATGGTGGAAGCTCTGGGAGTCGTCACTCTTCTCGAAGCCCGGGACGGCGGCGATGCGACGTGCCTGGCAGTTGCCCGAAGTCTCATAGCAAGTGGGCGAAAGCGGCAGCCAGACCGCGGTCCGAACTGCCACTTTCGCCCACTCAGCTACTCAGAAGGTGTGCCGCAGCGGGTAGCCGGAGAGCCCGTCGACGGTCTTGGTGGCGAGCACGTGGTGGAGCTGGATGTTGTTGCGCTCGAAGCCGATCCGGGAACCGGCCATGTAGATGCCCCAGACCTTGGCCGTGCCGAGGCCGACCTCGTTGACGCAGGCGTCCCAGTTGTCGCGGAGGTTGTCGTTCCAGGCCGCGAGCGTCTTGGCGTAGTGGACCCGGATGTTCTCGTGGTGCTGCACCTCGAGGCCGGTGTTCTCGATCGCGGAGACGATCGTGCCGGAGCCGATCAGCTCGCCGTCGGGGAAGACATAGCGGTCGATGAACGCCCCCGCGTTCGCCTTCGAGATGTTGTCGGGACGGGTGATGCAGTGGTTGAGCAACCGCCCACCATCGCGCAGCTTGCTCGAGATCTTCCCGAAGTACGCCGGATAGTTGGCCACGCCGATGTGCTCGGTGAGCCCGATCGAGCTGACCGCGTCGAAGTCCCCCTCGACCACGTCGCGGTAGTCGGAGTAGCGCACCTCAGCGACATCGTCGAGACCGTCGGCCTTGATCGCCCGCTGGGCCCAGTTGGCCTGCTCACGCGACAGGGTCACGCCGAGCGCCTTCACGCCGTAGTGCTGGGCGGCGTGGCGCACCATCCCGCCCCAGCCGCAGCCGATGTCGAGCAGCCGCATCCCGGGCTCGAGGCCGAGCTTGCGGCAGATCAGGTCGTACTTGGCCGCCTGTGCCTCTTCGAGGGTGGACTCCTCGGTCGGGTAGAGCGCACAGGTGTAGGTCATCGACGGACCGAGGACGTACTCGTAGAAGGTGTTGGAGACGTCGTAGTGGTGGTGGATCGCGTCGGCGTCACGCTCGGGCGAGTGCCGCGTCCACGGCAGCGCGCTGAGCGCGCGGCCGGAGATGTTGCGGACGTTCTCGGCCCGCTGCCGCCACGCGGGCAGGTGCTCCTGCGGCGGAGGCTTGGGCGGGACGAAGTTCGTCACCCCGAGGGCTCTGACCAGCTCGACGGTCTCGCGCGGGCTCGGCCGCTTGAAGTCGGTCTTGTCCAGGACGAGGTCCAAGAGCGGGTAGGGGTCGCCCGGGTGGATGCCGTTGAGTGCCATGTCACCGCTGACGTAGGCACGGGCCAGGCCCAGATCGCCCGGCGCGGTCAGCAGGAACGCGAGCCCGCGCGGGTTGAGGATCTCCATCGCGAAGGGAGAGTCCTTGTTGCCGGCGACACTGCCGTCGTACGCGGTGAGCTTGATCGGCAGCCCACCGTCGAAGAGTTCGTTGATGGTCTCTGCAATATGGTTCACAGTCTCTTCACCGCCTTGCTGTACAGATCGGTCAACCGATTGCCAGGGTCATACCTCGCCTTCACGGCAGCGAGGTTGTCCCCGTCATAGAGAGCGTCGAAGACATCCTTGTCGTAGAACGCCTCGGAGTAGAGCGATTTATGTCCACCGAGCTCGTGGACCTGGTCCTCGATCGCGCGGTTCTTCGGAGCGTTCACCGCGCTGGGGCCGACGTGGACGGTGCCCCAGAAGCCGACGTTGACGTAGGTCTTGCCCGCTTCGAGCGGGTAGGTGGGCCATGCGCCGTGTGAGACCAGCGGACAGAGCCAGACCGGCCGCATCCCGATCTCGGCGTCGAACCACTCCAGGAAGGCGGGCAGGTTCTCGACCGGGACCTCGATGTCCTGGATCACCCGCTCCCGCAGCAGCCGGCCCGCACGCGCGTCCAGCTTGTCGGCGATGCCGAACCTGCGGTCCAGGCCGATCAGCTTCATGTAGACGTCCGAGCGCCGCAGCCGCCGCGGCCAGAGGCGGCGTACGTACTTGTTCTGGGCGCCGAAGGCGCCCGAGCACCAGAACCAGTCGGTGTCCCAGCGCCACAGGTAGTCGTAGGTCGTCAGCACATCAGTCTGACGCTCCTGGATGGAGCGGTAGTAGATCTGCTGGCCGCCGTAGTCGCTGGGGGTCCGTGTGGCCTTCTCGGTCCAGGTCGCGAGCGTGAGGTAGTACTCCGCCGGCTCGAACGCGACCCCGTCGAGCCCGTCGACCTGGACACCTTCGTACGTCCTGGTCTCGGTGATCTGCGCGATCGTCTTCGTCAGCAGACCGAGGTCGTCGAAGCGTACGTGTCGGAGTGCGACGTATCCCGGCACCTTCTCCAGCTTGATCTTGATCCTGGTGGCGTAGCCGAGCGAGCCGTAGGAGTTGGGGAAGGTGTCGAACAGGTCCTCCCCGGGCTTCGTCGTGACGATCTCGCCGGCGCCGGTGAAGATGTCCATCTCGAGGACCGACTCGTGCGGCAGGCCGTTGCGGAACGAGGTGGCCTCGATGCCCATGCCGGTCACCGCACCCCCGAGCGTGATCGTCCGCAGCTGCGGGACCACGTAGGGGATCATCCCGTACGCCAAGGTGGCGTCGACGAGGTCCTCGTAGGTGCACATCCCCTGTACGTCGGCGGTGCCCGCCGCAGCGTCGACCTCGATCACGCCGCCGAGGCCGGAGACGTCGAGACCCGGAGCGCTGGTCGCGGCCCGGGCCCGGAAGAGGTTGGTGGTGCGCTTGGCCAGCCTGACGGGAGCACCGTCAGGGATCTTCGCGAAAGAGTCGGTCAGCCGCTCGACGGCCTCGTTGTGTCGTTCCCAGCCAGTCTCACCCGTCACTTGATCCACTTTACGCTCGCGATGGATCTTCGGTTTCGATTTTTTGGTTAGTTCGCTTACAGTCGCAAGCGCCGACTGCACCCGTCGAGCTCCCCCATCTCGTGCACCCTGGAGGGTCCAATGTCCAGTGCTGCCCATCGTGACGCTGTGGCAACGCTCGCCGAGAAGGCAACCCCCTACTTCACCGAGAACCAGGTCAAGTGGCGCAACAAGTCCGTGTCCCAGGCCCGGCTCGCGCTGGCGATCGACCAGATCGTCGTGCACATGCGCGAGAAGGGCGTCGACATGGCCACGATGAACGGCCTGACCGCCTACCGTGACGAGGACGGGATCCACGTCACGATCGAGCTCGGTACGCTCCCGCTCGTCGCCGAGACCGGCGCGGCGGGCAGCACCGGCGGCCACCGGGCCGCTCGCTGAGCAGAGGGCTCAGCCCGGGCTCAGCGCAGGTTGCCGCGCGGATCCCCGACAAGGACCGGGACGTCCTCGCCCGCGAACTCCTTGATGGCCGCGAGGTCGTTCGCGGCGGCTTCTCGCGCCTCGCCGAGCACGACGACGGCCTCGAGTCCCTTGGAGCCGGATGCCACCGCCATCGCCACGCACACGCCGATCGCGGAGACCTGGAGCGAGGGCAGATCCACGGTGGCTGCTGCGTAGGTGCGACCGTCGAGGTCGCGTACGGCTGCTCCCTCTGCCGCGCCGGTGCGGGCGCGCGTCGCGCGGGCCAGGGTCACCAGCTTGCGGTCTTCGGCCAACAGCTCACTCTGCTCAGGCATGGGCCTCTTTCGTCCTGTCCGTCTTCGTTCGGTCGCTCTTGCTCCGATCGGGCTTGGCCCGATCGGCCTTGGTGCGGTCGGTCTTGGTGCGGTCGGTCTTGGTCCGGTCGGTCTTCTTCCGATCCGACTTCTCGCTCTGCTCGGGCTCGTCGGCCTCGGTCTCGGCCGGCGCGGCGGCGCTGATGCGTACGGTCCCGATCTTGTTCCTTCGGCCGGCAGCCTCCTCGGCGACGAAGCTGAGCCCGTGGGCCTCGACCTCGGTCCCAGGGATCGGCACCAGGCCGAGATGCTTGGCCATGAGGCCGCGTACGGAGTCGACGTCGTCCTCCTCGACCGGGACGCCGATGAGCTCCTCGATGTCGCTGACCAGGAAGCGAGCGGGCACCCGCCAGGACCCGTCGCCGAGGTGGAGGGGCTCGCGGTCCTCGACGTCGTACTCGTCGGTGATCTCGCCGACGATCTCCTCGAGGATGTCCTCGATGGTGATCAGGCCGGCGGTGCCGCCGTACTCGTCGACGACGACCGCGATGTGCTGGCGGTGCTGCTGCATCTCGGCGAGCAGCTCGTCGACCGGCTTGGAGTCGGGGACCCAGGTCGGCTCGCGCATCAGCGACTCGACCCGCTGGGTGGTCTCGACCTCGGGCGCCTCGAAGTCCCGGGCGACGACGTCCTTGAGATAGACCATCCCGACGATGTCGTCGAGGCTGTCGTCGATCACCGGCATCCGGGAGTAGCCGGAGCGCAGGAAGAGCGACAGCGCCTGGCGCAGCGTCTTGCGGCGCTCCAGGAAGACGATGTCACCGCGCGGCACCATCACCTCGCGGGCGCGGGTGTCGCCGAGCTCGAAGACCGAGTGGATCATCCGGCGCTCGTCGGCCTCGATCAGGTCGCTGGCCTCGGCGATGTCGACCAGCTCGCGCAGCTCGGTCTCGGTCGAGAACGGGCCCTTGCGGAAACCCTTGCCGGGGGTGAGCGCGTTACCGAGCATGATCAGCAGGCTCGGGATCGGGCCGAGGATGGCGGTGATCGCGCCGATCGGGCCTGCCACCGCGAGGGCGATGCCCTCGTGGTGCTGACGCCCCAGGGTGCGCGGCCCGACGCCGATGACGACGAAGGAGACGACCGTCATCGTCCCGGTCGTGGTGAGCACCGTCGGCCACCAGCGCCCCTGATAGAGGTCGTACGCCCACAGCGCGACCAACACCGTCGCGCCGATCTCGCACAGCATCCTGAGCAGCAGCACGGTGTTGCCGTAGCGGGCGGGGTCGCCGACCACCGCCACCAGCCGCTTGGCTCCGGCACGGCCCTCGGAGACCAGCTCCGCGGCCCGGGCGCGGGAGAAGGCGCTGAGCGCTGCGTCGGCGGCGGAGAAGATGCCGGCGATCAGGACCAGAACTGCGGCTGCGATCAGCAGCCTCGCATCGTCCATGGGTGGTGAGAATGCTCCTAGTCGGGTGCGGTGGCCGAGGAACCCCAGGCCTTGAGCAGCTTGGCCTGCAGGGCGAACATCTCGGCGTGCTCGTCGGGGTCCACGTGGTCGTAGCCGAGCAGGTGGAGGATGCCGTGGGTGGTCAGCAGCTCGATCTCCGCCACGGTGCCGTGACCGGCTGCCTCGCCCTGCTTGGCCGCGATCGTCGGGGCGATGATGATGTCGCCCAGGTCGCCCTCCTCCGGCTCCTCATCGAGGCGGCCGGGGAGGAGTTCGTCACCGGGGAACGACAGCACGTCGGTCGGGCCCTCGGTGTCGAAGTAGCGCTCGTTGAGCTCGGTGATCGTGGCCTCGTCGCCGAACTTGATCCGGAGGTCGGCCTGCGGGTGCACGCGCAGCTGCTCGAGCAGGAAACGAGCGAGCTTGGCGACGTGCTCGACGTCGACCTCCTGCTCGGACTCGTTGATGATCTCCGTACTCATCGGTTGTCTCCAGACACCCTTCCCTGGCTCTGCACGTCGTGCTCCTCGTAGGCGGCGACGATCTTGGCGACCAGCCGGTGGCGTACGACGTCGTGGCTGGTCAGGTTGTTGAAGCTGATGTCCTTGACGTCGTCGAGGATGCCCTCCACGACCCGGAGCCCGGACTTCTGGCCGTTGGGCAGGTCGGTCTGGGTGACGTCGCCGGTGACCACGATCTTGGAGCCGAACCCGAGGCGGGTGAGGAACATCTTCATCTGCTCGGGCGTGGTGTTCTGCGCCTCGTCGAGGATGATGAAGGAGTCGTTGAGGCTTCGCCCACGCAGGAAAGCGAGCGGGGCGACCTCGATCGTCCCCGAAGCCATCAGCTTGGGGATCATCTCCGGGTCCATCATGTCGTGCAGCGCGTCGTAGAGCGGGCGCAGGTAGGGGTCGATCTTCTCGGTCAGGGTGCCGGGCAGGAAGCCGAGCTTCTCCCCCGCCTCGACCGCGGGCCGGCTCAGGATGATCCGGTTGACCTGCTTGGACTGCAGCGCCTGGACCGCCTTGGCGACCGCCAGGTAGGTCTTGCCGGTGCCGGCCGGGCCGATGCCGAAGGTGATCGTGTGCTTGTCGATCGCGTCGACGTAGCGCTTCTGGTTGAGCGTCTTCGGACGGATGCTCCGGCCACGGTTGGACAGGATGTTGAGGCTCAGCACGTCGGCCGGCTTCTCGGTGGTGTCGGCCCGGAGCATCCCGATCACGCGCTCGACGGTCTCGCCGCTGACGCCCTGACCGGTGCGGATGATCTGGACCAGCTCCTCCAGGACTCGCTCGATCATCGCGATCTCGCTGGGAGCGCCGTGGAGAGTGATCCGGTCGCCGCGTACGTGCACATCGGCATCGAAGTGGGACTCGATGATCCCGAGGTGCTCGTCGGCAGGGCCCAGCACGGTCACCATGTCGACGCTGTTCGGAACGACCACGGTGTGCTTGGTGGTGGTGGTCGCGTTGACCCTCTGCTCGGAGGCGTCGGTCGGAAGCGGACTTGGGTGTCGATCGGTCATGGATGCCCGGAGCGGGCCCTTTCTCGTCACGAGGCTGATGCGTCCATGGTACGCGGGCGCTCGGCCCCGTTCCTACTGGATAGTTTCGGGTCAGCTCGCGAGCAGCGATTCGACGCGGGAGGTCTCCTCGGCGAGCTCGTCGCGCTCGTCGGGCGTGAGGTCGCGGAGCAGCTTGACGACCTCGACCTTGCCGTCGATCGGCTTCCAGAGGCCGACGAGATGGCCGCCCGCGATGATGACCGAGGCGCTACGTGCGATGCCCCACTCCTTGCGGCCTCCCTTGGGGGTGATCCGCTCGCGGTTGGCGTGAGAGAGCCAGAGATTGTCGTATACCCCGAGCAGCCGCACCGGAGCGTGCTCCTCGCCGCTGGCCAGCGGTGCGTCCGGGACGTCGTAGAGGATCTTGCCCGCCTCGTCACGGTAGGTCACCAGGCCCTCGATCCGTTTGATCACCGGACCGAGCCGGGTCAGCGAGGACCAGGTGGTGATGTCAGCGGCGCTCGCCGGTCCGTAGGCGAGCAGATAGCGGCGTACGATCTCGGGGGCCAGGTCCGGGACGACGTCGTCGGCGATGACCGGCGGCACACCTGTCCAGCGCGGCAGCAGGTCGTAGACGAGCCCGCCGGAGCCCTTCCACAAGCCCCGCGGGGGCAGCTGGACCAGCGGCAGCTCGTTGCGCGCCCGCAGGCCCAACGCCTTGGCCGGCACACCAGGAAAGTGCTCCACCAGCCCCGCCTCCAGGGCTGCGTTGGGCAGCGCACCGAGAGCGAGTACGTCCTCGAGCGCCTCCACGAAACCGGCCAGCTGCGCTGCCGGGCGGATGATCTCGACCCGCTGGGTGTAGAAGTCGTGGACCGGCTGGGTCCAGGCCCGGATCAGCGCCGCATCGGCGGCGGTGTGCATGTGGATCGTCGAGCGCAGCGAGGAGAGCCGAACGAGTGCGCTCGACTCGAGCTGGGCGCTGACCGCATAGGGGTCGCACGACTCCAGCCGGGCGGCCAGCGCGATGAACGGCGGCAGCTGGTCCTGCGCCTGGAGGCCGACCAGATGCTCGATCATCTCGGCCGGGGTGAGAGTCGTCCGGGACAGCAGATGCTGACGTAGCAGCAGAGTCCGGTTGAGCTGCCGTTCGGTGAGGATCACGGTAGCGATGATGTCCTACTCGACGGTGATCCTCACGCCGACCTCCTCCGCAGGCTTCCCCTCGCCGTCGGAGGTGTCGTCGGTGCGGGCGATGAAGACGTACGTCCCGGGCTCGAGGTCGGAGACGTCGACCTTCGTCTTCCACGGGTAGAGCTTGTCCATCCAGCCCTCGGCGGTCACGGCTCCTTCGAGGACCGTCTCCCCAGAGGAGTCACGGATCTCCCACGGCACGTTCGCCTCCGGCGAGTTGGCCTTGCCCGAGGCCTCGAAGCTGCCCTTGACCGTCGCGCCTTCGGTGGGCGTCGTCAGGACGATCAGCTCGGACGTACGTGGCGGGGCACTCGCTTCTGCCGACGGCTCGCCGGACGTGGCCGGATCCTCGGCGCTCGCGTCTTCGCTTCCGCAGCCTGTGGCAAGCACACCGCAGAACGCCACAGCAATCATCCATCCCGCCTGGCGCGTCCCTGTTCTCCTCATGCTTCCATCGTCGCGCGCAGGACCGGAGGGATCTGCAGCACACGCCGCGACGGGGTGAGTTGGGCGCTCGATGCCGTCGGGTGCCAACCCTTCGACAGGACTAGTCGCCGACGGGCGCCGGCGGCGACGTCAGCACGTTCCGGGACGGCCGGGGCGAGCCCAGGATCCACACGAGCAGCGCAACCCCTGCCGGGATCCACCCGTAAGTCATCCCCCACTCACCTCCGACTCGTGGCGCTGCGCCCAGCAGGTCGAAGGCGTAGTCCAACCTCGGACTCGGGCTCAGCGCGCTACGTACCACCACGTTCACGGCGATTCCGGTGGCGCAGGCCAGACAGCTGGCGAACCAGGCGATCACGAAGATCGCGAGACCTCCGCTCGGGATCACGTAACGCCCGCCGAGCCACACCACCCCGGTGACCACTGCGAACATCGCAACCGTGGCCGTGATCGCCCCCACTGCGTACGACGGATGCAACGTCAACGCGCGCAGATCGGGACCGAAGAAACCGAGGCCGAAGCCGAACAGGTTCTGCCCGAAGCTCGGCACGCCGTCGCGTTCGAGCATGTCCTGAACAGCGCCCGCGCTCGCCATGGCTTGGAGTATCCAGATCCCGCCGACGAGAACCAGTCCTGCCGCTATCCCCGGCACAAGCGTCGGTCGCGACTGCGCGACGGATGTGTCACCCACGATGATCCTCCCGAGAGCACGTACGCACCCTGCCGGGCGCCCCGCGTCAGATTATCCGACCGCCGAGAGGTCGATTATCGAGCGCGACACGTCAGTTTCTGGAGAGGCGTCTTCAGAAACTGACGTTTCGGCTTCAGAAACTGACGTTTCGGCCTCAGAAACTGACGTGTCGGCGTCAAGAACTGACGTCTCGGCGAGGGGTTAGGCCCAGCGGTGGGTTCTCGCCAGGAGGGCTGCTGCGGCGGCTACTCCCGCTGTCGAGGTGCGGAGGACCTCGTCGCCGAGGCGGATGGTGGTGGCGCCGGCCTTCTCGAAGAGGGTGATCTCGTCCTCGGTCAGGCCGCCTTCGGGACCGACCACGATGAGGATGATGCCTTCGTCGACGACGGGGACGGCGCCGAGCGGGAGGGTCCCCTCCTCGTGGAGTACGACGGCGACGTCGGCCGCCTCGATCATGGCCACGACGGTGTCGGTGGTGGCCATCGGCTCGACCTCGGGATGCCACAGGCGGCGCGACTGCTTGGCCGCCTCGCGGGCGGTGGCACGCCAGCGGGCGAGCGACTTGACCGCACGCTCGCCCTTCCAGACCGCGACCGAGCGGGTCGCCGCCCACGGGACGATACGAGCCGCGCCGATCTCGGTGAGCATCTCGACGGCGAGCTCGCCGCGGTCGCCCTTGGGAAGGGCCTGGACCACCGTCAGCGCGGGCTCGGGCGGTGCGTCGCCGAGGACGACCTCGTCGACGCGTACGGTCATCGACTTCTTGGTCGTCGCCGTGATCGTGCCGGTGACGCCCTCGCCAGCGCCGTCGGTGAGCACGACCTCCTCGCCGACGCGGAGGCGGCGTACGACGACGGCGTGATGACCCTCGTCACCGCCCACCTCGACGAGGTCGCCGACGCGGGCTCCGACGAGCGACTCGACGAGGTGAACGGGAAGAGTCATCGTGGATCAGTGCCCGTTGAGGGTGTCCTTGAACCAGGAGAAGACGCCGCCCTTGTGGGACGCCTTGAGCTGGCCCTGGACGGACTCCTCACCGCGCATCTCGGCGAGCTGACGCAGCAGCGCCTCCTGCTCGAGGTCGAGCTTGGTGGGGGTCTCCACGTTGACGGTCACGATCAGGTCGCCGCGACCGCCGCGCAGACCGGGTACGCCGCGGCCACGCAGGACGTGGTCGGTGCCGGACTGGGTGCCGGGCTTGAGGTCGATCTGGATCGAGACGTCGTCGGGGTCCATCTGGTCGGCGACCTCGCCGACGAGGTCGGCCTCCAGCGTCGGCAGGTTGAGCGTGGTGCCGAGCGCGGCGGCGGTCATCGGAACCTTCGCGGTGCAGTGCAGGTCGTTGCCGCGCCGGGTGAAGGTGGCGTGCTTGGCGACGTGGATCTCGACGTAGAGGTCGCCTGCGGGGCCACCGCCGGGACCGACCTCGCCCTGCTCGGCGAGCTGCACCCGGGTGCCGTCGTCGACGCCCGGCGGGATCTTGACGGTCAGGGTGCGGTGGGAGCGCACCCGGCCCTCGCCGCTGCAGTCGCGGCACGGGTCGGGGATGACGGTGCCGAAGCCGTTGCAGGCCGAGCACGGGCGCAGCGTACGGATCTCGCCCAGGAAGGAGCGCTGCACGACCGCGACCTCGCCCTGACCGTGGCAGGTCTCGCACGGGACCGGGTGAGAGCCTTCCGCAGCGCCCTCACCGCCACAGGTGTCGCACACGACCGCGGTGTCGACCTTGAGGTCGCGAGTGACGCCGAAGGCCGCCTCGGCCAGGTCGATGTCGAGGCGGATGAGGGCGTCCTGCCCGCGGCGTACGCGCGGACGGGGGCCGCGCCCGGCACCGGCACCACCGGCTCCGGCCCCGCCGAAGAACGCGTCCATGATGTCGGTGAACGAGAAGCCCGCACCCTGCGCACCGAAACCGCCCGCGAACGGGTCGCCGCCGCGGTCGTACGCAGCCCGCTTCTGCGGGTCGCTCAGGACCTCGTAGGCGTGGGAGATCTCCTTGAACTTCTCCTGCGACTCCGCGTCGGGGTTGACGTCAGGGTGGTACTGGCGCGCCAGCTTCCGGTACGCCTTCTTGATCGTTGCGTCGTCGGCGTCCTTGTCGACGCCGAGGAGCTCATAGGGGTCCAACGTCTGTCTTCCTGCCATCGAAGTTCGCTGATCTTCCTTGAATCGTCTGCTGCTATGCCTCGTCGAGGATCCGGGAGAGGTAACGCGCCACCGCGCGCACCGCCGCCATGGATCCGGGGTAGTCCATCCGGGTCGGGCCGACCACGCCGAGCGTGGCCAGCGCCTCGTCACCAGGCCCGTAGCCGGTCGCGACCACGCTGGTCTGCGCCAGCTCCTGGTAGGGGCCCTCGGCACCGATCCGCACCGTGACCAGTCCGCCCGCGGTCGCCTCGCCCATCAGCTTGAGCAGCACGACGTGCTCCTCGAGGGCTTCCAGGAGCGGGCGCACCGCGGTGTCGAAGCTGTCGCCGAAGCGGGCCAGGTTGCTGGTGCCGCCGATGGAGATCCGCTCGTCGGAGCGGTGGTCGTTCATCGCCTCGATCAGCGCCTCCGCGACCGCGGCGGCGAGCCCGTCGTGCGGGGCGTCGACCGGCTGGTCCGCCCGGTTCGCGATGGTGCGCAGCGCCTCGCCGGCCTCGGCGATGACGACGCCGTCGACCGCGGTGTTGATCTGTGTACGCAGGGTCGCCAGGGTCTCCTCGGAGACCTCCTCGGCCACCTCGAGCAGGCGCTGCTCGACGCGGCCGGTGCTGAGGATGAGCACGAGGAGGAGCCGGGTCGGGGCCAGCGCGACCAGCTCGACGTGGCGTACGGTCGAACGGCTCAGGGTCGGGTACTGCACCACCGCGACCTGGCGGGTCAGCTGGGAGAGCAGCCGGGTCGAGCGAGTGACGACGTCGTCGAGGTCGACGGCGCCGTCGAGGAAGCCGGCGATCGCCCGCTTCTCGGCCGCCGTCATCGGCTTGACCGTGGTCAGTCGGTCGACGAAGAGCCGGTAGCCCTTGTCGGTGGGCACCCGGCCGGCGCTGGTGTGGGGGGCGGTGATGTAACCCTCCTCCTCCAGCGCGGCCATGTCGTTGCGTACCGTCGCCGGGGAGACGCCGAGACCGTGACGCTCCACGAGCGCCTTGGAGCCGACGGGCTCCTCGGTCTTCACGTAGTCCTCGACGATCGCTCGAAGGACGGAGAGCCTGCGTTCGTTCTGCATCTGCGCTCCTCTCGCCCTGGCTGCCTGGCACTCATTCCGTGCGAGTGCCAATCCTACCGGTTCATCGGCAGGGAACCAGTTCGCGGTGGTTGCTCGCTCTGTGGAACGAGACACGTCTCTCGTCATCGAGACAGCCTTAGGTTAGGCTGACCTTAGAGATCCGCTTCATCGCTTCCGCCCCACTGGAGGGTCCATGATCGCCAACGAGGTGCTGACCCGCATCACGGCCCACGCCAACGACGAGCACCAGGTCGACCTGTGCCACACGCTCTCGGCGCGACTCGGACTCCGGCCTCGACACATCGTGGGCGTACGCCTCTCCCACCTCACCGCCGAGAGCGTCGAGGTCTCCTGGATCACCCTCGACGGCGGCCACCACGCGACGTTCCGGTTCCCGGAGGCCGCGGCCACCGCTGACGACGTGCTCGTGCAGCTCGGGCGGGTGCTGGCCGGGTCGCGCTGCTGACCGATCGGCGTGGCTGCGTGCCCCTGAGGGCATAGGTCACTAACCTCGCCCGGATGAGCGATCGCTACGGCTCCGACGTCCTGTCCGGTGACTGGCGCAAGCCCAAGCACGGGCGCGCCGTCGAGACCCCCGCAGAGCTGGGCGCGGTGGTGGAGGAGGTCGAGACCGACTTCGTCGGCGAGATCGTCCGGATCGACCGCGACCTGCACACGCTGACGCTGGAGGACCGGCACGGCAAGCGGCGTACGTTCCCGTTGGGCCCGGGCTTCTGGCTCGAGGGCAAGCCGGTCATCCTCACTCCCCCGGTGACCCGTGCGGCTCCGGCGAAGCCCACCCGCACCGCCTCCGGCTCGGTGGCCGTCTCGGATGTCAAGGCTCGGGTCGCGCGTGAGTCGCGGATCTTCGTCGAGGGACGTCACGACGCCGAGCTGGTCGAGAAGATCTGGGGCGACGACCTACGGATCGAGGGCGTCGTCGTCGAATATCTCGGCGGCGTCGACGACCTCGCCGACCACCTGGTCTCGTTCAAGCCCGGGCCGCAGCGGCGAGTCGGGGTCCTGGTGGACCACCTGGTCAAAGGTTCGAAGGAGGCCCGGATCGCGGAGTCGATCCGGCGCTCCGCGGTCGGCCAGCACGTGCTGATCGTCGGCCACCCGTTCATCGACGTGTGGCAGGCGGTCAAGCCGGCCCGGCTCGGGATCGAGGCCTGGCCGAGCGTGCCGCGCTCGATCGAGTGGAAGAAGGGCATCTGCCAGCACATGGGCTGGCCCCACCGCGACCAGGCCGACATCGCCCGGGCGTGGAAACACATCCTGGGACGCGTGAACACCTTCGGCGACCTCGAACCCGCCCTGCTCGGCCGGGTCGAGGAGCTGATCGACTTCGTGACGACGGATCAGTAGGACGACTTCTTCGGCATGATGATCCACAGCACGAGGTAGACGACCACCTGCGGTCCGGGCAGCAGGCAGGAGAGGACGAAGGCCAGCCGGATCAGGTTCGAGTTGATGCCGAACCGTTGGCCGAGACCGCCGCACACGCCGGCGATCCATTTGTCGTTGGTGGGACGGGAAAGAGTTGTGGTTGCCATAGCTCCACTCTCCCCTGTCGGGCGCTCTTTACCAATCAGGATCTCCCCTGATCCTTCGGTCAGGACCAAGGTCCCGGACTCAGGGCTTCTCAGGGAAGAAGGTCTCGGACCACCGCGTCCGCGAGGAGCCGGCCGGTGTCGGTGAGGACGATCGTGTCGTCGGCGACGGTGACCAGGCCGCGGCGTACCTGATCGGGCAGGGCGGCACGTCCCTCGTCATCGAGGGTGTGGGTGGACAGCCCGTCGGCGAGGCGGAGCTCGAGGAGGACGCGCTCGACGCGTCGGTCCTCCTCCGCCAGGATCTCGCGGGCGTGGGCCGGGCTCTGTCCGCTGGTGATGCGATCTGCGTACGCCTTGGGGTGCTTGACGTTCCACCACCGGGTGCCGCCGACGTGGCTGTGGGCACCGGGGCCGACGCCCCACCAGTCGCCGCCCTGCCAGTAGAGCATGTTGTGGCGGCAGCGCTGAGTCTCGTCGGTCGCCCAGTTGGAGACCTCGTACCAGGTCAGGCCGTGATTCTGAAGGGTGTTGTCGGCCAGCTCGTACTTGTCGGCGAGGTCGTCCTCGTCGGGCATCTCGATCTCGCCTCTTCGGACCCGCCGGGCCAGGGCCGTGCCGTCCTCGACGATGAGGGAGTAGGCCGAGATGTGGTCGGGGTTGCTGGCCAGCGCGGAGTCGAGGCTGGTGCGCCAGTCGTCGATCGACTCGCCGGGGGTGCCGTAGATGAGGTCGAGGGAGACCTGCTCGAAGCCGGCCTCGCGGGCCCACTCCACGACCAGCGGGACCCGCTCGGGGTCGTGGGTGCGGTCGAGGGTCTCGAGTACGTGCGGGACCGCTGACTGCATGCCGAAGCTGAGCCGGGTGAAGCCGCCCTCGCGCAGCTCTCGGAGGTAGCCGAGGTCGACGGAGTCGGGGTTGGCCTCGGTCGTCACCTCGACGTCACCGGCGAGGCCGAACTCGTCTTTGATCGCTTTGAGCATGCCGGTCAGGTCGCTCGCCGGAAGGAGGGTCGGGGTGCCACCGCCGAAGAAGACGGTGTCCACCTGCTTGTCGCTGCCGGCCAGCACCCGGCGGGCCAGCCGGACCTCCTCGATTGCCTGGTCGGCGTACGTCTGCCGGCTCACGCCTTCGCCGAGCTCGATCGCCGTGTAGGTGTTGAAGTCGCAGTAGCCGCACCGGACCGTGCAGAACGGGACGTGGACGTAGAAGCCCAGTCCCTTCTCCCCCAGCGTGCTCAGGGAGTCGGCCGGCAGCGACCCGTCGGCGGGGGCGGGGTCGCCGGGAGGCAGAGCGGAAGGCACGGGTCCATTATCGAGCCACCTGTCGAAAAGGGTTAACCGTGCCTGGTGCGGTGGTGGGAAAATCTGGGGGTGTCCGTCTCGCAGCCCGATCTTCTTCTCGACGATGTCCTCGACAACCCGGTGTGGTCCTCATTGACCGGCGCCCATGCCTCGCTCTCCGAGGGTTCGGGGCTCGCTCGGCGCTATCGGCCCGACGTCTCGCCCTTCGCCGCAGTCGCCGACCCGAGCTCACCGCAGGCGTGGCGCGATCTCGCGGCGGCGGTCGGACCCGGCGGCACCGCGCTGATCACCGGGGCCGCCGGTGTCTGCGGGGACGGGTGGTCGGTCCTCGGGGGTGGCGAAGGGGTCCAGCTCGTCGAGACGCCGCGGGTCGCCGCAGCGCCTGATCCCGAGGCGGTCGTGCTCGGGGCCACCGACGTACCCGAGATGCTCGACCTCGTCGCGCGCACCGAGCCCGGGCCGTTCGAGAAGTCGACCTACACGATGGGTACGTATCTGGGGCTGCGCCACGAGGGCCGGCTCGTCGCGATGGCCGGCCAGCGGATGCACCCGGACGGGTGGGTCGAGATCAGCGCCGTCTGCACCGCCCCCGAGGCCCGCGGCCGCGGTCTCGCCGGTCGCCTCGTCCGCGCCGTCACCGCCGACATCCACTCCCGCGGCTGTCGCGCGTTGATGCACGCCTCGGTCACCAACACCAGCGCGATCTCGGTCTATCTCGGGCTCGGCTTCGAGCAGCGCCGGCGCACGACCTTCGAGATGTTCCGCGCTCCCGCCTAGCGCCGAGGCGTCACGTAGGTCGGTCGAGGCGTCACGTAGGTCGGCCGAGACGTCACCAGCTGCCGTGTCGGCCGACGGGAGTGACGCTTCGGACGACGGGAGTGACGCTTCGGCTGTTGCTAGCGGAAGTCGCGGGAGCGGTGGCGGGAGGCGATGGCTCGGGCGGCCTCGGGGTGGATCTCCTCGAGCGGGGCGAGGCGGTCGGCTACCAGGTTGGTCACCCCGTCGTTGCGCTCGAGGATGCCGCGGATGAGCATGACAGAGGCGGAGACGGCGATCTTTCGGTGCTTCTTCCACAAGCCGGCAGAGCAGACGACGTTGAGCATGCCGGTCTCGTCCTCGAGGTTGATGAAGGTGACTCCGCCCGCGGTGCCCGGGCGCTGGCGGTGGGTGACCAGGCCGGCGACGGTGATGCGGCGCCCGGAGTCGTACGTGGGGAGGTCGCCGATCTTCGGGAGCCCGGCCGCGGTCAGCCCGGGCCGGAGGTGGGCGAAGGGGTGGCTGCCGGGGGTCACGCCGGTCGCCCACAGGTCGGCGAGGGTCTCCTCGACCGGGTCGAGGTCGGGCAGCTCGGGTGTCTCGGCGGTGAACCGGACCCCTTCGAGCTGGTTCTCGCTCTCGGTCCAGCCGGCCTGCCACAGCGCCTGACGCCGGCTCGATGTGAACACCTGCAAACATCCCGCGGTGGCCAGCGCCTCGAGCTGGGCCCGCTCCAGACCGGCGCGTCTCGACAGATCCAGGGAGTCCTTGAACGGTGCCTCGGTCCGGGCCTTCACGATCCGCTCGGCGACGTCCTTTCCGATGCCGCGTACGGAGTCCAGACCCAGCCGCACCGCGATGTTGCCGTCACGCCGGTGCTCCGGGGTGGGATCGGGAGTGCCCGGCACCCAGTCGGTCTGGGACCCATCGTGCAGACAGCTGTCCTGACCTGTCACCGGGACATTTGCGCCGAATCGACCATCCTCAGCGAGACATTCGCGCCGACTCGGCGGGGATTCTTGGGACATTTGCGCCGACTCGGCGGTCAGGGGCTCCAGGTCGGCAGCGGCCCCGGAGAGGAGGAGGTCGGGGCGGCGTACCTCCACTCCGTGGCGGCGGGCGTCCTGGGTCAGCGACTGCGGGGAGTAGAAGCCCATCGGCTGGGCGCGGAGCAGACCGGCCAGGAACGCGGCCGGGTAGTGGAGCTTGAACCACGACGAGGCGTAGACGAGCTTGGCGAAGCTCAGCGCATGGGACTCGGCGAAGCCGAAGTTCGCGAAGGAGAGGATCTGGGTGTAGACCGCCTGGGCGGTCTCCGCGGCCATGCCCTTGGCGCGCATGCCCCGGTAGAGCTTCTCCTTGAGCGAGTCGATGCGCTCGACGCCGCGCTTGGAGCCCATCGCGCGGCGCAGCAGGTCGGCGTCGTCGTGCGAGAAGTCGCCTAGCACCCGGCCCATCTCCATGAGCTGCTCCTGGAACAGCGGCACCCCGCGCGTCCGCTCCAGCACCGGGATCAGCAGCTCGTGGGCATAGCTGGCCTCCTCGCGCCCGGTGGCCCGACGTACGTAGGGATGGACCGCTCCGCCCTGCACCGGCCCCGGCCGGATCAGCGCGATCTCGATGGCCAGGTCGTAGAAACACCGCGGCTGCAGGCGCGGCAGGGTGCCGATCTGGGCGCGCGACTCGACCTGGAAGACCCCGATCGAGTCGGCCCGGCAGAGCATGTCGTAGACCGCCGGCTCCTCCTTGGGGATGGTCGCCAGGGTCCACTCCTCCCCCAGATGCTCGAGCGCCAAGTGCATCATGTGGTCGAGCGCCGCCAGCATCCCCAGCCCGAGCAGGTCGAACTTCACCAGCCCCATGTATTCGGCGGCGTCCTTGTCCCACTGGATCACGGTGCGCTTCTCCATGCGGGCGCGCTCGATGGGTACGACCTCGCCGATCGGCTCCTCGGTGAGCACCATGCCGCCGGAGTGGATGCCGAGATGGCGCGGGGTCCCGTGGATCTCCTCGGCCAGCGCCAGGACCGGCGCGGGGATGCCGACGTCGTCGGGGGCCTCGACGCGCGAGTAGCCGAGGTGCTTGGACCAGGCGTCCTGCTGGCCTGGGCTGTGGCCGAGCGCCTTGGCTGCGTCCCGGACCGCCATCTTCGGCCGGTAGCCGACGATGTTCGCGACCTGTGCGGCGTTGCGGCGGCCGTAGGTGTCGTAGACCCACTGGATCACCGTCTCGCGCTTGTCGGAGTCGAAGTCGACGTCGATGTCCGGCTCCTCCTCCCGGTGCTCGGAGATGAACCGCTCGAACGGCAGCTTGTAGAAGACCGGGTCGATCGCGGTGATCCCGAGCGCGTAGCAGACCGCGGATGCGGCCGCCGACCCTCGCCCTTGGCAGAGGATTTTCTCCTTCCGCGCGAACTCGACGATGTCGTGCACGATCACGAAGTAACCCGGGAAGTCCTTGCGCTCGATGACGTCGAGCTCGTGCTCCACGCGCTCGCGGGCCTTCTCGACGAACTCCGGGTCGGCGGCATTCGCCTTCGCATAGCGCTCCGCGAAACCACGCTCGGTCAGGAAACGCAGCCGGCTCGCGGCCGGCTCGCCCTCGGGGATCCCGCGCTTGGGCAGCTTCGGGGTTGCCTTGCGCAGGTCGAAGGCGCACTCGTCGGCGATCTCGACGCTGCGTGCCACCGCGCCCGGGTAGCGCCGGAAGAGCTGGTCCATCTCCTCCCCCGACCTGACGTACGCCGCCGGCCCGGCCGGGAGCCAGCCGGCGATGTCGCTCAGGGTGCGCCGCGCGCGGACCGCCGCGAGCGCGTCGGCCACCCGGTGCCGGTCGGGGGTGGCGTAGTGGACGTTGTTGGTGGCGACCATGGGCAGACCGGCCTCGCGGGCGATCCCGGCGAGCAGGTCGTTGTCATAGGAGTCGGTCGGATGACCGCGGTCCGTCAGCTCGACGACGACGTTCTCCCTCCCGAAGCGATCGACGAGCTCTTGCAGCCCCCTGGCCGCGGCGATCGGGCCGGTGCCGGCGAGCGCCTGGCGGACTTCGCCCTTGCGGCAGCCGGTCAGGATCAGCCAGTTGCCGGCGCGAGCCCGGTCGGCGAGCTCATCGAGGTCGTAGGCCGGCCGCCCCTTCTCATCGCCACGCAGCTGCGCCTCGGTGATCGCCCCTGCCAGCTGCCGGTAACCCTCGACGTTCCTGGCGAGCACCAGCAGATGGCTGCCCTCCGGGTCGGCGACCCCGTTCTGCGGCTTGGTCAGGCCCAGGGACAGCTCGGCGCCGTAGATGGTCCGCAACCGTCCCGGCTCCGTCAGCTTCTGCGCCGCCTCCGCTAGGGCAGGAGCCCCGTAGAACCCGTCGTGGTCGGTGATCGCGATCCCGTGCAGCCCCTGCCGGATCGCCTCGGCGACCAGCGCCGAGGGCGAGCTCGCTCCGTCGAGGAAGGAGAAGTCGGAGTGGGCGTGGAGCTCGGCGTACGGCACCACCGGGCCTTCCGGCCCACGGACCTCCTCCTCGGTCAGCCGCTTCTTGCGCCGGGAGATCGGCGCGTCACCATAGGGGTCCTTCGGCGGGCGGCCGGACAACCGCCGCTCCAGCTCTTTCCACGGGATCTCGGGGTTGTTCCAGCCCATCGGTCGAAGCCCCGTCAGTCATAGCTGGCTTCGGTGAGCCAGTGGTCGGTGTCGAAGGTGGCCAGCCAGGCGCGGCCGTCGACCCCGACGAGCTGGAAGCGGGCCACCCGCCGACCGCCGTCGGGCTCCCACCACGCCTCGGTGACCGGCCACGGACCGGCCCAGGAGGCGATCCGTTGCCAGGGTTGGCCGGCCGCGGGCCGGTAGCGGGCGGGGTCGGCGGAGACGCCGCCACGTGGGAGCACCAGGACCTGCCGCCCGGCCTGGTCGCAGACCTCCGCCGGCCACGGCTCGGCCAGGACCCGGGCAGGCGCCGGCGGCGGGATCGAGCCCGGCCAGGGCAGCGCGCGGTCGCGGAGGGTGCTGGGGCGGTCGCCCCAGGGGACGTACGCCTGCCGGTCGCGTGGCGTCCGGCCGCCCTGAAGCATCGGGGCGACGACGGCCTCGTGGCCGAGCAGACCCTGGACCCGGGCGATGCCGCGATCGACGCGCTCGTTCGTGCCGCCCCAGAGACCGTCGGCGTGGACCGCTTCGGAGACCGCGACCTCGGGGACGAACCGGACCTCGGTCACCGCTCCCCCGCCCCTGCGCGCGACCCCGGCCAGCTGCCAGTGCAGCCGGTCGATGAGATCGACGGAGGAGAACCACCGCGGATGCGCCCAGGTGCGTACCGAGTCCGGGACATCCTCCATGGCGACCTCGATCCGCACCTCGGTGCAGACCTCCTGCCGCGTCGCCAGGCCCTTCACGAACCCCTCGGCCGCCTGCCGGGCCGAGAAGCAGACCGCCTCGGCGGAGTCGAGCGGCGGCTCGAAGGCCGCCTCGGTGGCGAGCTCGGGAGGTGGGGTACGCCCGCTCACCGGCCGCGCTCCCTCGCCGTGGATCACCCGGCGGACCCACGCGGCCTGGGCACCGAAGCGCGCCTTGACGTCGGCGCCGGGCAGGTCGGCGAGGCCGCCGAGGGTGGTCAGGCCGAGTCGCTGCAGCAGGCTGACCGCGTCCGCGTCCTCGAGGACGTGGACCGGCAGCGCACGCAGGAACCCGGCGGAGCCTCCCGCCGGCACCGCGTACGTCTCCTGCAGCCCGGCGCTGCGCGCAGCCTGCTCGGCGGTGAAGAGCTCGTCGGCGATGCCGATTCGTACGTCCCAGATCCCGAGCCCGACGACGCACTCGGCGATCGCCGCGCCCGCCTCTGCCTCGCCGCCGTAGAACCGTGCCGGCGAGCGCAGCGCGACCAGGCCGGGACGCAGCGGCATGACACCGGGACGCAGCTCCTCCAGGCGCACCAGCACCTCCTCGAACACCCGCGCGTCGCGAGCGTCATCGGCGGCGAGCACCTGCACCTCGGGGCAGCGCGACTGCGCGTCGCGGCGCCGCATCCCACGCTTGATCCCGAACTCCCGTGCCGCCTGGTTGGAGGCCTGGACCCGGTTCTGCGCGAAGACCGCCGCCGGCAGATGCCGCGGCAGCCCCTGGTCACCCAGCGCCGCGGCGACCGGCCAGTCGGCGCACCAGACCACCAGCGTACGACTCGTCGTCCCCTTCATGCCGACTCCTGTTTCCGCAGGTCAGCAATGCTTGTGACCGGATCGAGAACCCGTCGCATGCCGCCGTCCTCGGCGGGGAACCAGAGCGCCGTACGCCGCGGCGGAGCCGCCCCGCGCACCGCCTCGACCACCATCCTTCTCGCCCGGAGATGGCCGTCGCCGTTGCCCAGCCCGACCCAGCGCGGCTCGGTCGCCCGCAGCCGTACGTCTGCTCTCGGCCACTCCCCCAGCGCGACCAGCGCGGCGCCGCGGGTGCGCAGCCGGGCACCGATCTTCTCGGCGACGCCCGGGTTCACCCGACCGGTCGGCCGGACCAGCACCAGCGTGACCACGTCGACCAGCGCCGCGGTCGCCTCCAGCCAGGAGTCCTTGGGGCGCGGCACCAGGATGGTCCGCTCCAGATCGACCCCGGCCTCGGCCGCCGCCTCGGCGCCGAAGTCCTCGACCCCGACGACGGCGGTCCACTCCCCGGCCGCCGACGGACCGGCCAGCAGCAGCATCGCCAGCGAGAGCGAGTCGGCCGCGTACGTCCCGCCGGCCCGCAGCTGCACCACCCCACCGAGCGCCTCGTGCGTAGGCAGCTCCGCGCCGATGCCCGGCTTCTGCTCCAGCCGTCGCACCTTCGACCGAAGCTGCTCGATCTGAGCCAGCTTCTGGTGTCGCTCAATCCCCGCTACTGCTCCCACTCAACGAGTATCGAACATTTGTTCGAACAGAGCAAGGTTGAGACGTCACTCCCGCTGGCCGAGGCGTCAGTCACGTCGGCCGAGTGGGCACCTCATTGCCAACTCGGCCGACGTACGTGACGCCTCGGCCGACGCTAGTGACGCCTCGGCAAGGGTGGGGTCAACCCCGGAGCGCGGAGGCGAGGTAGGCGAGGCGGGGGTGGTCGACGGTGGGGAAGGCGGTGACCTCCACCGTCTTGGCCACCGCGATCTTCCAGTACGTCGCGCCGGCCACCACGAGGAAGTCGGCCTTGGACGAACCGTCACCGGACAGCGGCGTGGTGATCAGCTCGGGCTCGCCGAAGGCACGCATCGCAGCGATGACCGAGGAGTCCTCCTCGAGGGCGGCGCGGCCAGCGGCCAAGACGCCTTCGTGGGCGTCGGGGACGGCGCTGATACGCAGGGTCTGGATGCGCGGCTCGGCCTCGGGCGAGAGCATGACCTCGATGTCGTAGCGGCCCTTCTCGGCCGGCACCACGGCCAGCGCGACGCCCATGCCCCGGGAGAAGTAGCCGTAGGGCGCGCCGCCGAGCGGCAGCCCGACCTTCGCCCGTGCCTGGGTGATCTGGACGCGACGAGCGGCGTCGGGCGCGTCGAGCTCGACGTTGTCGGCGAACAGCGACGGCAGCGCGAAGGCCTCGGCGCCCGCCGGGTCGAAGGTACGCAGCCGCTCGACCGCGCTCTCCAGCGCCGAGTCGAGCCGTGGCCGCAGGCCCTTGACCGCCGCCGAGAACCGATGCGTACCGCCACCGGCGAGCGCGTCCGAAACCAGCGATCGCAACGCAGTCATCGCGGTCGGGTAACCACCGGCATACGTGCTGTTCGAGAGCGTGATCACGCCCAGCCCCGTCGCCGGGTGCCAGACCATCCGCGAGCCGTAGCCGGGGTAGCCGCCGGAGTGGTGGACGAACTGCCCGAGCCGGCTGTCGTGGTCGACCATCAGGCCGTAGCCGTAGCCAGCAGCGACCGCTCCGACTCCCACCTCACCGCCGGAGAAACCCAGCGAGGCAGACACCGAGCCGAACCGGTGCAGCTGCTGCATCTCCCGCCGCGACGCCTTCGACAGCGGATGCCCGTCGGCGGCCGAGGAGAAGGCGCCCAGGAACCCACCGACCCAGCGCGCCAGGTCGGCGACCGAGGAGTGCAGCCCACCCATCGCCGCGAACGACCCGGACGGCACCGGCGCCGTCGGAGCCCACGTCGGCGGACCCTCGAGCCGGTCGCCGGCCCAGGCCGGATGCAGCGGCGGGACGTGTCCCGGCACCCGGTTCGGCACCGCGTCAGGCGAATAGGCCGAGGAGGTCATCCCCAGCGGCGCCAGCAGCTCGTGCTCGACGAAGTCCCGGTTGGCCCCCTCGGGAGAGGAACCACCGACGACGTTCTCGATCGCCCGCCCGAGCAGCGCATAGCCGAGGTTGGAGTACTCGAACCCGACCCCCGGCTCCCGCCCGGTCGAGAAGCCCCCGTCGAGGAACGTCCCGAAGGCGTCGTAGGACAACGACTCCTGCCGGTCGCCCCATGGGTCGTCGGTCGGCAGCCCGGCCGACATCGAGAGCAGCAGCCGCAGCGTCACAGCGGGCGAGTCGGCGGAGTAGGGCGCCTGGTCGACGAGCTCGGGCACGTATTGCGCGATCGCCTCGTCCAGGTCGACCAGCCCGCGGTCGCGCAGCAGCAGCACCGCGGCCGCCGTGAACGACTTCGACATCGACGCGATCCGGAAGACGCTCTCGGCCGTCGGCGCCGGACCACCCTCGGTCGTCGCTCCGAACGCACCGGAGTGGAGCAGCTCAGAGCCGCGTACGACCCCATAGGCCAGCCCCGGAGTCAGGTTCTCCTCGAAGCGTCGAGAGAAGAGCTCGTCGACGACGGAGGTGTTCAGGCTCATACAGGCGTTCCTTCGGTGGCAGGTTGCTCGACGCGTTGCAGCCTAGCCACCGAAGGCACCGCAACCGTGGCAAGACAGATCAAGACGCAGAGCACGCCGCTCGCCAGGAACACCGGCTGCGCCCCGAAAAGCGCCCCCAGCGGCCCGTACATCAGCTGTCCGACCGGCATCGCGATGTAGGACCCGAGCATGTCGTAGGACCACGCCCGCGACTGCATCTCCTCGGGCACGTTCTCCATCATCGCCAGGTTCCAGCCGAGGCTGAAGATCTCGATCCCGGCGCCGGCGACGGCCATCACGATGATGAACGGCACGGTCTGCGGCCACAGCCCGAGGACGATGAACGGAAGCCCCATCAGCGTGACGCCGAGCATCCCGGCACGCAGCGGATACCGAAGCGTCATCCGCATCAGCACGAACGTCATGACCAGGAGGCCGATCGCCTGGGCCGAGCTGCCCAGGCCCCAGCCCTGGACCCCCAGAGAGGAGGACTTGGCGTACGCCGGACCCAGCACCTGCATCCCACCGGCCCACATCGTGTTGATCACCATGAAGGCGAGCACGACGACCCACAGCCAGGTGGTGGAACGGACGTACGTCCACCCCTCGACCAGGTCGGTGAGGGCCGACGTCTTCGGACCGGTCTTGGCGCGGCGCGGGATCCGCACCGGCAGCAGGAAGATCGCAGCGAGGAGCCAGGTCAGCGCGTCGATCGCCAGCGCCCAGCCGGCGCCGACCCCGACGACCAGGACGGCCGCGACCGATGGCCCCAGGATCGTCAGCGCGCCTCGCGACATCGACAGCAGCAGGTTGGCCGGCTGCAGGTCCTTCCTCGCGACCAACTGCGGCACCATCCCCTGCATCGCCGGGTATGCCATCGCCGACATGGTGCCGTTGACCGCCTCGAGGACGATCAGCATCCAGATCTCGGCGTTGCCGGTGATGATCAGCCCGGCAGCCACTGCCTGGGTGAGCGCCGAGGACAGGTTCGAGATCTGCAGCACCAGTCGCCGCGGGAACCGGTCGGCGATCACGCCTCCGACCAGCAGGAAGATGACCATCGGGATCGTGTGCGCCGCCACGACCGCACCCAGCGCGGACGCCGAGTCGGTGACCTCCAGCACCGCGAAGGCCAGCGCGATGTGCGACATCGAGGTGCCGGCGATGTTCACGAACCGCGACGCGAAGAACCAGCCGAAGTCGCGGTCCTTGAGGACGAAGAGGCTCTCCTTGATGCTCATTCCCGATCGCTCTCGGGGTCACCCATCACGAACGCGGCGGCCGTCAGACTGACGTGGATCGTGTCGTCCGTACGCGGCGGGCGAGCGTTGTCGTGAAGCAGGTCGGACGCGTCCCGGACGAGGTCTCGGACCCGTTCCCAGACCTCGGGATCGACCCACATCTCCGCGTCGGAGACCACGGCCGGGCCAGTCGTACGCTCCCGGCGACGGCGCACCATCTCTTCGGCCATGGCGCGCACGAAGACCTCGTCGTCGGCCTTGCTCACCTCGGAACCCTTCACCTGCAGCTCGAACGTCCATGGGTGCCGGTAGCGCTTCGCGATCCCGCCCCGGATCCTCTCCTCCCCCGCGACCTCGAGCAGCCCGGCGCTCTCGAGCAGCCGAAGATGGTAAGAGGCGTTGGCATGCGTCAGATCGAGCTCACGCGCCACCTCCGCGGCCGACAGCTCGGCGCTGGTCAGCAGTGACAGCATGCGGAGCCGCAGCGGATGCCCGGCCGCCCGCAGCCGCGAGATCTCCTCGTCCATCAAACCCCCAAAGAGTTATTTGGGGGTAAGTATGGCGCGGCCGTCCCACGACCGTCAAACAGTTATTGGGGAGTAAGGTTATGCGCTGTGTCCGACTCAGGAGAACGAAGCCGCTGCGATCCCTCCAGCCTCGACACGTACGACATCGACGGGACGCTGGTCGGCGCCCTCGGGCACCTCGATGCGGACCTGATAGAGCCCGGGCGGCACATGCACGAAGCCGAACCAGCCCGAGCCGTCGGCCCTGGCGGACAGTGACGGTCCCGCGTGATCGAGGGGTCGCAACCTGACGGCGGTCTGGTCGAGCACCGTGCCGTCGGCGAGCCGGGCCACGCCGGTCACGTGCCCGTCGGTCGGAGCCGACTTCCACGGCATGTCCGGCACCGCCGCGGGGGTCTCGAAGGGCCCACCGGGTCCGGCGAGCGCGGCCGTCAGCGCAGCCAGCTCGGCAGGCCGCTTCGACGGGTCCGCCAGGGCCTCGCGGGTCGGGTTGGCGTAGGCGTACCCGCTCCAGCCGGCCCCCTGGTTGCCCGCGGCGCTCGGAGTGACCGCCTGCCATGCCTGCGCCACCGAGTCGGCCACGGAGTTCAGGTAGAGCGCCGGGCCGTTGACCGCCTGCCGCTCACCCTGGTTGTCGGCGAGGAACTCCGACCACTCGTCATACATCGTCGCCTGCGCCGGCATCCAGTCGCGCTTGTAGTTCATGGTCACCGCGGTGTCCATGATCCCCTCGGCCAGCCAGCCCTTCCAGTCCTGGAGGACCTCGGCGTACGTGCGGGTCTTCGTCCAGCCACCCACGGCCTGGGGTCCGTTGCCGTAGGTGATCGCGTCCATCGAGAGCCGGGCGCTCGGGTCCACCGACCAGAGCCCGAGGTAGATCTTGCGAACCAGGCCGGTGACCTGGTCACGTCGCCACTGGCTCCACTGGGCGTCCGCAGGCGCGGGAACGTCCGTACGCCCCGTGGCCGCCTGGAAACGGGCGACCGCGACGTCGTTGTAGCCCCAGTCGCTGTGGGTGGTCGTGGAGGAACCGTCGGGGTAGCGGACGTAGTCGAGGTTGATCCCGTCGACGTCGTAGTTCTGCACGATCGACTGCACGCCTGCGACGATGTAGTCGACCACGCCGGGGTGCCCCGGGTCGGCGTAGGAGTTCGCACCCACGCGTTCGGTGCCGTCGTACTTCTTGTTCAGCCATCGCTCGTCACCGGTCGCGGTGGGGCCGTGCTGGTTGAACGCGTGCTCGGGCGAGCGCGGCGCGGTCGCGGAGTTCCACATCGTGTTGACGTTGACCCAGGCGTGGACCTCTATCCCGGCCGCGTGCGCCTCGGTGATGATCTCCTGCAACGGGTCGTAGGGAGCGGGGTCGATGGCCGCATCCGTACGTGGGTAGAGCGCGTCGTTGCAGAAGCAATCCCAACGCCGCGCGGTCTGCACGATCAGCGCGTTGACGTGCATGTCCTCGGCGACCTGAACCAGCTCGTCGACCTGCGCCGGGGTGTAGACGCCCCGGTTGAAGCCGTCGACCCACAGGCTCCGCCACTGCTCGGGCGGGTCCTTCTCTGCGGCCGCCCCGGGTGACGCAGGGGCCATCATCGCCCCGATCAGGACCACGGCACTCACCACTGCGAACAGGAAACGTCTCATCATGACCTCCGTCGCCCCCGCGGCCGGCGCCGTCGCCGGCTGATCGAGCGTAGGGCCTGGGCGCGGTCGGCGGACCTGATTCGGCCAACCCGGTCGCCCGGCTCGGTATCCGAGGAGAATCTCTCGACAGCGACTAAAGGGATCCGGGTGCTGATGCGTCAACAGGCTGTGAGCTTCGAAGAGTTCGGCGCGTTCTACGCGTCCCACAAGGACCGCTGCCTGCGGGCGACCGTCGCGAGCGGGGTCGACCCGGGGCGTGCCGAGGACGCGGTGTCCGAAGCCTTCGCCCGCGCCTGGGCACAGTGGCGGACGGTCCGCAACGCCCGGTCGCCGGCGGCCTGGGTCGTGCGCACCGCGATCAACGCCGACATCTCCTGGTGGCGCAAGCGCCGCCGGGAGACCGGTCCACCCGAGGACGTACGCAGCGAGCATCTCGACCTCGACGGGCGGCGCGACCTCATCGCCGCCGTGCGTCGCCTGCCGAAGCGGCAGCGCGAGGTCGTGGCGCTGCGCTACATCCTCGACCTCGACACTGCGACCACGTCGGCCGTGCTCGAGATCTCGCCAGGCACCGTCTCGGCCCATCTGCACCACGCGCTCGCCACGCTGCGAGCCGATCTCGCCACCGAAGGAGCCTGCTCATGAGCCTCGACCTCGAAGACGCCCTGCGCACCAGTAGCGACCTCACCCTCGACCGGTCGCTCGCCGAGATCCGGACGCGCGGCAACCGGCTCCGCCGGCGGCGTACGTCGCTGCTGACCGCCGCTGCCGCCGGTATGTGCCTCGTCGTGACCGGGGTCGTCCTGGCCGGTCTCGGGCGCAGCCCGGTGGCGACCGATCTCGCGCCCGCGGACCAGAGCACCTCTCCGTCCGCTCCGGAGCAGGTGCTCACCTGGAGCGGCGAACCCACGAACGTCTCCGACAAGGAGCTGGCGACGCTCGAACGCAGTTGCCTGCGCAGCGCCAATCAAGACGCCTACGAAGAGGCCAACGGGTGGCGCATGATCCCAGGTGGCCGGCCCGAAAGTCCGCCGTTGCCGGACACGATCGATCCCGCGCGTCTCTACCCGATCTTCGCCGAGCGGCGCGCCGATGTCGGGCCCGAGCGTCACAACGTCCTGCGCGCGATGTTCCTGACCGACGACTATCTGGTGCACTGCGAGGCATTCACGACCGACTCCAGCCAGCCGAAGGCAGAGGACGCCGCGGGCACGGCAAGCCGTATCAGACCTTTCCCCAACACGGTGCCGTGGGAACAGTTCAGCAGCGGCTGGGACACCAACACGGTCAACTTCATGCTGCCCGCGCCGCCCGGGGTCACCTCGGTGAAGTTCGTCATCGGCGACGGTTACGTCGACGGCACTCTCAACGGCGGGATCGCCGTCGCGTGGTTGAGCACGGACGGCCTGCCGGAGCTGGACGACGACACCGCCACCGGCTTCGCGGCCTACGACGCCGACGGGAAGCGGGTCGGTGGCAGCAAGCCGGTGCCGCCAAAGGCGTGGCCGGTCGACTGAGAACCCTCAGTCCTGGACCGCCTTGGCGACCGAGATCATCGCGGTGATCCAGCTTTTGTCGGGCGCGGGATTGTCCTCGAGCTCGCCCTTGACGTTGACGATCAGCCGCAGGATCGCCCACGCGCGGGCGCGATCCTCGTCGAGCTCGGCGGCATCGACGAGGGCGAAGAACCGGTCCCGCACACCATCACGGATCCGGCCGGCGTACTCGTCGAAGCGGTTCCACAGCATCGGCGCGAGCTCGTAGTGCGGGTCGCCGGAGAGGGGCTTCGGGTCGATCACGAGCCACTCGTCGCGGTCCCCTCGGAGGACGTTGTCGAAGTGCAGGTCCGTGTGGATCAGGGTGCCGTCGGTCTCCTCGTCGCGGGCGAAGTCGCGCGCGATCGACCGGGCCTGCTCGACCATCCGGGGCGGCACCGGAAGCCGCCGCTCCTTCTCGCCCAGCTCGCTCGCCCAGCGCTCGGCCTGCTGTGACAACGTACGCAGCTGCGGCGGAGCCGGAACATGCAGGCGACGGTAGAACCCGCCGACGATCTCGCACGCCTGGACGTCCCACATCTCCGAGAGATCCTCGGGGTGCAGCCGTTCGAGCAGCAGCGCGAAGCGCTTCGGGTCGGCCCGCAGCAGACGTACGGCACCCCGACCGCCCCACACCTGCAGCGCCAGCGCCTCGTGCTCGGCCTCCCAGTGCGGCCAGCCGACCTTCAGCACGGCGGCTTCGCCGTCGGCGGTGCGCACCGGGACCACGACGGCGCACCTACCGTGGGTGGAGCGGCCGTCGACGGTCAGCGACCACTCCTCGACCAGGTCGCGCAGCAGACTCGGGAGGTCGTCGAGCCAGGCCGCCCACGACGGCCCGTTGGCCGCGAGAGCCAGGAAGGAGTCCGGGACGAGGGTCACGGCGGCAACCTTAAATCCGCTTCCCAACCCGGGGCGGATCGGGCAGATTTCGACTCATGTCACTTCCAGAGTCGATGGGGACCAAGGGTGTTCCCTACCCGCCCGAGCGCTACGACGGCGAGGCCGGTGAGGTCTCGGCGTTCTACCGCCCCGACACCACCCCGCCGGACCTGACCTACCCCAACGGGGTGAAGGTCGACTATCTGGCGACCGGAGCGACGACCGCCGGCGACTACGGCCTCTACCGCTGGCACTTCGGCCCCGGCGAGACCGGCCCGGGGCCTCACTTCCACCGTGCGGTGGCCGAGTCGTTCTACATGCTGACCGGAACGGTGCGGATCTTCAACGGCGAGGAGTGGATCCCGGCCGGTGCCGGCGACTTCGTGCACGTGCCGGTCGGCGGTCTGCACGGCTTCCGCAACACGACCGACGAGCCCGCCTCGATGCTGCTCCACTTCACCCCGGGCGCACCGCGGGAGGGCTACTTCGAGGGGCTGCGTGAGCTGGCCGAGGGCACCGAGCTCGGCCCGGACGACATGGCCGAGTTCTACAAGCTCCACGACAACTACTGGGTCGACTGAGCGATCTTCAGCGCCTCCAGCCCCATCCTGACGATGGGGCTGGTGGTGTCGGCCCCGATCGCGGGGTCGTCCACCCCGATCCACTCCGCGAACGCGGTGGTCCCGTCGACCTCCAGCGTGCCCAGCTCGCCCCCGACGACCCGCGCCGAGAAGACCACCCGGGTGGACTGGTAGGGTCGACGGCCCGGCTCGAACGGCACGACGTAGACGTTGGTCGTCAGCGGAGCCCCGACCTCGACGTCGTACCCGGTCTCCTCCTTCACCTCGCGCGCCACCGCGTCCGGCATCTGCTCGCCGTAGTCCACGCCGCCGCCCGGGAGCGTCCAGCCCGGTTCGTTGCGGTGGTTGCCCCTGAACCAGCTCAGCAGGATCCGCCCATCGTCGTCGACGATGACGGCGTACGCCGCCACGCGGGTGTCGTACTCGGTGAAGTGCATCCCTGCGAGACTAACGCGGACAGGCCCGAAGTCAGTCGAAGACGAACGCAGTCGCGTCCTTCGGGAACGAAGTCCACGCCCGGATCCGGCGCGGATGCACCGCCGGTGACTCCGTGGCCGGCTTGAAGACGTCCTCGCCGTACTCGGGATACTTCGCGTTCAGCAGCGCCGCGATCTCCTCCGCCGCAGCAGGGGTGAACGAGGTCGTACACACCTCCCCCTCGACGACGACCAGCTTCCACGGATCCGGCAGGTTCACCGTCACCTTCGGACGCGCGGTCGCGAGCCGCATGTGCAACGTCTCTGGACTGCCGCCGTAGACCAGCTTGTCCTCGAACCAGATGCCGTCCAGCGGCGTCACATGCGGACTCCGTCCCGGCCGCTCGAACGCGAACCAGAACTGCTTCGCCTCGACCAGCATCTGACGTACGTCTGCCCACGCCAGCAGCTCGCTCGGGCTGCCGTACTCCTTCGGGAATCGAACCTGTTCTGTACGCATGGATGTCACTCCACCACCACCCGGCCCCGGCCGACCCGACCGTTCTTGCGCAAACGTCGCCTGGAGCAGGGACGATGTGGTCAGGCTGCAAGGGTCTGGTCGAGCAGCACGTTGCGCAGCACGAACTCTGCTGTGGACAGCGGCGGTGGCTCCGGTTGCCAGGCCTCCGGTGGTGGGCTGGTGTAGGTGTGCCCGGTGGGTGTGATGGTGATGATGCTGCCGTCCGGTCCGGGTCTGGCTTGCCAGCCGAGGGCTTCCTTGGCTTGATTGCATCGCTCGCACAAGCCCTGCAGATTCTCGGCGCTGGTGGTGCCGCCGTCTGCGTGGCGTTCGACGTGGTCGATGTTGCGGATCGGGGCGTCGCAGCCGTTGGTGCGACAGATCCCGCCGTCGCGGGTGGCGATGAACTCCGCCAGCCCGTCGGGTGCTTTGCGTGAGCGGGACTCCATCGCGACCAACTGGCCAGCATGGTCGGTGAACAACCTCCGCACGAACACCTCGGCGTCGTTGAGTGCCTCACGCGCCCAGCCTGCGGGGACGGGACCGTAGCCCTCGACCATCGCGGGCTGATCACTCTCGTTGGTGAGGGAGTCTGCGGTCATCACAATCTTGACCTCGATCCGAGGCTTCACACCTTCGGCGCCCGCGCGTCCGGTGACCCTGTCGACCAGCGTGTCGGCCATGACCTGGCCCCGGGTTCGTTCATCGCCGGCCGCTTGGGCGGCTTTGGCGGCCTGATCCAATGCTGCGTAGACAGCGACACCGTCCTTAACCGGCAACAAAGCACCGAGCCAGGTCATCGTGTCCGGTGCCGGCCGGACACTGACCCGACGGTCCTTCTCCGCGCTCGCAGCACGAGCCACGACGGAATCCTGGTCGAGGGTGATGCCGAGCTTCTTCGCGGCGTTCTCGAGCTGCTTGACCCCCATCGACACGACCGCCGGCGGTTCGCCGTCGGGGTCGAGAGCGCAGAGTTGGTAGTCGATGACGCGGCGGTCCTCGACCGACAGGCAGGCGGTCTCGCGGGCGAGGATGGTGGCCTGCCACTGTGAGAACAACCCGATCTTCATCAATGCGAAGGTGTGTGGCATCTCCGCCACCAACACCTTCGCCAGCCCCAACGCGCTTGCACCTTTGGCGGGTGAGATCCGTCGCGCCAACGCGACCTGGGAGGCGACCCCTTCGCCGAGCTTGCGGGCAGGAACCCCAGCCTCAGCCTGCCGGGTGCGGACAGCGTCCTCGAGGCGTACCGCCGCTTCTGCCTGCACGGCCTCAGCGACGCACTTGACCTCTTCGAGCCGAGTGATCCAGTCGACCAGCTCACTCTCGGACGCGCCCAGGGGCGGTCCGGTGAGGAGTTGGTCGACGGTCTCGTTCATACCCCCAATTATATGCGAAACGGCACGTCGCCGCTACCTGTTTATGCTGGTCATCGCCGGATTACGCGGTCCGCGAACATGTGGCGTGATCTCCGCGCCACACCCTCGCCGCCGCCCCGATACTGGCGAAATCTTTTCTCGATCAGGTGCCGGGTCAAGGACCGCGGAGCGGCCGGCGAAGCCGGCGCCCGAAGGGCGTCCTTGAGGCGGTGGCTGATCGAGAAACAATCAATCAAGGGTCGGCGGCGAACCCAGAAACGAAGAAACGGTCACATTGGCAAGGTTTCCCGAACCGACCGTGTTGGTCTCGACACGCCTCCGCCTAGCGGCTCCGGCGGCTCGACCAGCGGGGAGAGGCGGCTCGACCAGCGGGGAGAGGCGGCTCGACCAGCGGAAGCGAGGTTTGGAGACTCAAAGACTCCGGATCCAATGATCCGGAGGCACATCAGCCCGCCCAGCAACAGGCTCAACGGTCTCGGCCCATTGTTCACCCCAAGCCCGAGATGCAACCCGCCGCCAGAACGCCATCGCGCGAACGTTGTCGTGCTGGAAGGGAATTGCCCACGGCCCAGCGTGCCGCCCGATGACGTCGAGCGCGAGAGTCTGACCGAGCCCACCACGACGCGCAGCAGGAACGACGAAGAAGGCCTGCATGACGCGCTCGACGAACCCCAGGCCCCGAACCAGCGCGAACCCGACCGGCGCAGGCGTCCCGTCGTTCGGGTGAGGCGCCCAGACCAGATAGCCGCAACGGTCGTCGGCGGGATACTCGTCGAGCCATTCGTGCCGGTAGCGGCCGTCCGCGAGCGGGAAGCCGTTCACGATCGGCGCGAGGTCGTGACGGAAGTCCTGCCACAACCAGGCGATGGTCTCCCATTCGGCCTCTCCGGAGACCGGCCGGATCTCGACCATCGCTCGGGTCACTTCTTCCCGGCGGACTTGTCGGTGGAGGGCTGGGTGGTGGAGAGCGCGGCGACGAAGGCTTCCTGGGGAACCTCGACACGGCCGACCATCTTCATCCGCTTCTTGCCTTCCTTCTGCTTCTCGAGCAGCTTGCGCTTCCGGGAGATGTCACCGCCGTAGCACTTGGCGAGGACGTCCTTGCGGATGGCGCGGATGGTCTCGCGGGCGATCACGCGGGCGCCGATGGCGGCCTGGATGGGCACCTCGAACTGCTGCCGCGGGATGAGCTCCTTGAGCTTGCCGGCCATCATCACGCCGTAGCCGTAGGCGGCCTCACGGTGGACGATCGCGGAGAACGCGTCGACGGGCTCGCCCTGGAGCAGGATGTCGACCTTGACCAGGTCGGCGGCCTGGTCGCCGCTGAACTCGTAGTTCAGCGAGGCGTACCCCTTGGTCGAGGACTTGAGCTGGTCGAAGAAGTCGAAGGCGATCTCGCCCATCGGGAGGACGTAGCGCATCTCGACGCGGTCCTCGGAGAGGTAGTCCATGCCGCCGAGAGTGCCGCGCTTCTTCTGGCACAGCTCCATGATCGTGCCGATGTAGTCGGACGGCGAGAGGATCGTGGCCTTGACGACCGGCTCGCGGACCTCGCGGATCTTGCCCTCGGGGAACTCCGACGGGTTGGTGACGATGTACTCGGAGCCGTCCTCCATGATCACGTCGTAGACCACGTTGGGAGCCGTCGAGATGAGGTCGAGGTTGAACTCGCGCTCGAGACGGTCGCGGGTGATCTCCATGTGCAGCAGGCCGAGGAACCCGACGCGGAAGCCGAAGCCGAGCGCGCCGGAGGTCTCCGGCTCGTACGTCAGGGCCGCGTCGTTGAGCTGCAGCTTGTCGAGCGCCTCGCGCAGCACCGGGTACTGGTCGCCGTCGATCGGGTAGAGCCCCGCGAATACCATCGGGTTGGGGTGGGAGTAGCCGCCGAGCATCTCCTTGGCCGGACGGTTGTTGCCGGTGACGGTGTCACCCACGCGCGACTGGCGTACGTCCTTCACACCGGTGATCAGGTAGCCGGTCTCGCCGACGCCGATGTGATCGGCCTTGATCGGCTCCGGGCTGATCACACCGAGCTCGAGCATCTCGTGGACCGCGTTGGTCGACATCATCTTGATCTTGTCGCGGTGGGTCAGCTTGCCGTCGAAGACCCGGACGTAGGTGACCACGCCGCGGTAGGTGTCGTAGACCGAGTCGAAGATCAGCGCCCGCGCCGGGGCGTCCGGGTCGCCGACGGGCGCCGGCACCTGCCGCACGATCTCGTTGAGCAGGTTCTCGACGCCGAGACCGGTCTTGGCGGAGGTGAGCAGGACGTCCGAGACGTCGCAGCCGACGAGGTTGGCCAGCTCCACGGCGTACTTCTCGACGTTGGCCGACGGCAGGTCGATCTTGTTGAGCACCGGGATGATGTGCAGGTCGGCACCCATGGCGAGGTAGAGATTGGCCAGCGTCTGCGCCTCGATGCCCTGCGCGGCGTCGACCAACAGGATCGCCGCTTCGCATGCCTGGAGCGATCGCGAGACCTCGTAGGTGAAGTCGACGTGTCCGGGGGTGTCGATCATGTTGAGGATGTACGTGCCCGGCTCGGTGCCGGCCTCGTTGTCCTCCGTCACCGTCCACGGCATGCGGACCGCTTGGGACTTGATCGTGATGCCCCGCTCGCGCTCGATGTCCATGCGGTCGAGGTATTGCGCCTTGGCCTCACGTTCGCCGACGACGCCCGTCAGCTGCAGCATCCGGTCGGCCAGCGTCGACTTGCCGTGGTCGATGTGGGCGATGATGCAGAAGTTGCGGATGATCGCCGGGTCGGTGGACCCAGGCTTCGGCGCGGAGTTCGTGGGCACGGGCTGCTTTCGCTCTGTGTCTCTTGAGGGGGACGTACGTCTTCTTTCGATTGTCCCACGCTCAGTACTGATGGAACCAAAGCGGCAGCTGAACCGACTCCCCGGGGCAGGTCACGTTGCGGTCGCGGTTGTTCTCGAGCCACTGCACCATCACCGCAGCGCCGCCCTGGAACATCCAGTCGCCACCGCAGCGCTCCAGGGCTGCGGACCGCGAGCTCTCGCCCGCCGGACGCCATTCGGGGAGCTGCAGCTGCAGGTCACCGACGATCGGCGTCCACAGCCCCTCGATCGAGTAGACCCCCACCCGCTTCCCGGCATCCCGGTAGCCGGCGACCGCGCCCGTGACCACCGCCTGGTTCGCGGCGACGTCGTCGGACCACTCCCATACGGCGACCGGCTCGACATCGATCCAGATCGCGGGCGACTCGAGCCCGGCACGCTTCATCGTCTCGAGGTTCCACAGCGCCTGCTGGTAGCCGACGTTGGTCAGCCGGCCGATCCTCGTCTCCGGGTCGCCAGGGCCCTCGCCTCCGTACCTGCGCGTCGTGGCCTCGTCGGGGAACGAGGTGACCGCGTACGCCGAGGTCATCAGCTTGTTCTTCTTCGCCCACTCGACCTGCGAGGCCAGGCACGGGTTGGGGTGGAACGCTGGGCCGTTGGTGAGCCCGATGATCACGTACTCCGCCGTCTCCAGCGGCATCGGCAACCCCAGCGTCCGACGCTCCTTGATGCCCATCCCCTTGGGGCACTGCGGCCAGCTCACGTCCCCGCCCTCGACGATGCCGCGATCGTTCGCCGGTGGCAGCGACGGCACCTCGACAGACTCCTGCACCGGCGGCGCGAGGCTGGTCGGGACCTCCGCCTCGGAACCCACCCCGGGCTCCGCCTCGGCCCGCACCGAAGGCGACGCCGTTCCCGGCCCGGCTTCCGGCTCGCCGGCGCAGCCGAAGAGCACCGGCGTCAGCAGGAGCAGCAGCACAGCGGGGAAGGCGTTCGTTCTCGGCCACATCACCGCAGATACTGCCACCCGACCCCAGCAGGTCACACCTGGGTGAAATCGTCTCCCATCACCGGCCGGATCTCGATCGGCTCGCCGAGGACCGCGACGATCCGCGAGACGATGTCGATCGCGCGCTCCTGGCTGGCCACGTCGATGACCGCGAAGCTGGCCAGCACCTCCTTCAGCTCCGCGAACGGCCCGTCGGTGGCGACCGGCCCGTTCGCGCCTGGGCGCACCGTGACCGAGACCGCCGGATGCCCCAGCCCTTCGGTGCTGACCAGCTCACCGTTGGCGACCAGCTCCTCCTCGAACCGCTGATACTCCGCGAACGCCGCAAGGGCTTCGTCCGAGGCCGTGTCGGAGGCTTCCCACGCATCGGCAGGGGTGTATCCCAGCAACAGGTATTTCATGCCCCGAAACTAGTCCCTCGAAACTAGTCTCTATCGACATGACCGGACCAGCGGCGCTCGAGGATCTCCTCCGAATCGAGGCGCCGTACGTCCTGAGCGCTCTGGTGCGCCGTTTCGGACGGTTCGAGACCGCTGAGGACGCCGTCCAGGAGGCGCTGCTGGACGCCAGCGTCCAGTGGGCACGGGACGGCGTACCGGAGAACCCGCGCTCCTGGCTGACCCGGATCGGCTACCGCCGCATGGTCGACCTGCTCCGCTCCGAGCAGGCCGCCCACCGCCGCGAGCTCCAGGTCGGGGTCACCGACGCGGTCGCACCGGCCGGCCCGGCGGCAGCGACCGACGACAGCCTCACACTGTTGCTGCTGTGCTGCCATCCGGCGCTGTCACGGACCGGGCAGGTCGCGCTCACGCTGCGCGCAGTGGGTGGGCTGACGACGGCCGAGATCGCCCACGCGTACGGGGTCCCGGAGACCACGATGGGCACCCGGATCAGCCGAGCGAAGCAGACGCTGCGCAAGGCCGGCGCCCGCTTCGCACCGCCTGAGGGGGCCGAGCTGGCAGAGCGGATCGGCGCCGTGCTCGACGTGCTCTACCTGGCCTTCAACGAGGGCTACACCGCCACCGCCGGCGCCGACCTGGGCCGGGTCGACCTGGCGCGCGAGTCCATCCGGCTCACCCGGATGCTCGTCCGGATCGCTCCCGGCGAGCCCGAGGCCGCCGGCCTGTTGGCACTGATGCTGCTCACCGAGGCGCGCCGGCCCGCACGCACCTCCGCAGAGCTCGGCCTGGTGCCGCTGGCCGAGCAGGACCGTACGCAGTGGGATCGCGCGCTGGTCGACGAAGGGCTGGCTGTGCTCGCTGAGGTGTGGCGTCCGGATGGTCCCGGTCCGTTCCGGCTCCAGGCCGCGATCGCGGCGGTGCACGCCCGCGCGGAGTCCGCGGCCAACACCGACTGGCGCGAGATCCTCGGCCTCTACCTGCTGCTGGAACGTACGCTGCCCACCGCCCCGGTCCGTCTGGGCAGGGTGGTCGCCGCGGCCCACGCGTTCGGGCCCGCGGTCGGTCTGCGGCTGCTGGACGAGCTCGACGCCGAGCACGGCCTCGCCGGCGATCCGCTGACCGCGCAGCGGGTCCTGGCGGTGCGGGCGCACCTGCTGGACCAGCGGCACGATCCGGCCGCAGCCGCCCAGTTCCGGGCGGCTGCGGACCTGACCGCCAACGAGGCCGAACGCGACTACCTGCTGCGGCGCGCGGATCAGGCCCGCGCTGATCAAGCCCGCGCTGATCAGACTCGGGTCATCGTCGACTCGTAGCCGCCCTGGCCGGCGTAGTCCCACTCGCCGGTCATGACGTCGCCGGTCTTGTCGAAGGTGCCGACGAACTTCACCGGTGAGCCCTTCTCCCCACCCCAGATCGTCAGGGTGTCGCCGTCGAGCTCGTAGACGTAGTCGAGGGTGGCGCCGGTGTTGTCGTAGTAGCGCGAGTGCACGTCGGCGCTCGGCTCCTCACCGAACGGACGCAGGTTGCCGATCACCTCGATCCCCGTCGTGACCTGCCCGAACTGCTCGAGACGGACGTCCTGGAGCAGGAAGTAGCCGCCTTCCATCCAGCGGTAGGTGACCTCGCCCTCCGCGCCGCCGGTCACCTTCCAGGTGCCGATGAGCCGGTCCAGGGCGCGGATGCCGGGGCTCGGTGCGGGCAGCGCGGGCATGGCGTACTCGTCGTTCATGGTGTCGCTCCTCTTGCGCGGCCGGCGTCTCCGGCCTTCACCCCTTCTCTCGGAGCCCTTCCGGCGATCTCGACATCCGCGGGAAAGAAATGTTTCTTTCGCCCGCTGCGGACCCCCACCACGTACCTGTTCACCGACACGACCCCCGGAACTCACCGGTCGTTCGGGCGGCATCGGCAGGTTGTGCGCATGACCCGACTCAACCGCCGCTCCGTCCTCGGCCTCGGTGCCGCCGCCGGTGCCGGACTCGTCGTCCCCACGACCGCAGCAGCAGTCCCGGCCGCCCCCGCATTCGTACGGGGCAACCGCCCGTCTCTCACCCACGGCGTCCAGTCGGGCGACGTCGGCGCCCGGGGCGGCGTCTTGTGGAGTCGCGCCGACAAGACGTCGCGCCTCGTCGCGGAGATCTCGGCCGACGAGTCCTTCCGTCGAGCCCGCCCGGTCAACGGACCGGTGGTGACCGCGAGGAGCGACTTCACCGGAGAGCTGAAGGTCCACGGCCTCGAGCCCGGACGCGACTACTTCTACCGGGTCCGCGCCGTCGCCCCCGACGACCCGCGACGCGGCAGCGCCTGGGAGCTGGGGCGACTGCGTACGGCACCGAGCACTCGCCAGGACATCCGCTTCCTGTGGTCCGGCGACATCGCCGGCCAGGGCTGGGGCGCCAACCCCGACTTCGGTGGCTTCCGGATCGCGCCCGCGATGGCAGCGCGCGAGGCCGACTTCTTCCTGAGCTCCGGCGACAACGTCTACGCCGACGGCCCGCTCACCTCGACCGTGCCTCTTCCCGACGGAGGGGTCTGGAACAACATCCTCACCGAGGAGAAGCACAAGGTCGCCGAGACGCTGGCCGAGTTCCGTGGTCAGTACGCCTACAACATGCTCGCCGACAACTGGCGCGCCTTCCTCGCCCAGACGCCGATCGTGGCGCAGTGGGACGACCACGAGGTCACCAACAACTGGTATCCCGGCGAGATCCTGCCCGACGACGGCCGCTACGCCGAGCGTCGCGTCGACGTCCTCGCGGCCCGCGCCAAGCAGGCCTTCCACGAGTACATCCCGGTCGGCACCGCCTCCCCCGACCCCGACGGGCGGATCTACCGCAAGCTCTCCTACGGTCCGCTGATGGACCTCTTCGTCCTCGACATGCGCACCCACAAGGACACCAACACGACCAACGGCGAGACGAGCGCCGACGGCGGCGTCCTCGGCGAGCGCCAGACGAGGTGGCTCCTGCGCGAGCTGGCCGCCTCCCGGGCCACCTGGAAGGTCATCGCCGCCGACCTGCCGATCGGCCTGGTCGTCCCCGACGGCACCCTGCAGGAGGGCATCTCCCAGGGCGACGCCGGCGCCCCGCTCGGGCGTGAGCTCGACATCGCGAAGGTGCTCACCGGGCTCAAGCGCCTCGGCATCCGCAACCACGTCTGGCTGACCGCCGATGTCCACTACACGGCCGCGCACTCCTACGACCCCAGCCGCGCCGCCTACCAGGACTTCGACCCGTTCTGGGAGTTCGTCTCCGGTCCGCTCAACGCCGGCGCCTTCGGTCCGAACAAGCTGGACGCCACCTTCGGCCCGGCCGCCGAGTTCGTCGCGGCGCCCCCGGTCGCCAACGCCTCACCGGCCGACGGATTCCAGTTCTTCGGCGAGGTCGAGATCGACGGACGTACGCAGCAGCTGACCGTCACGCTGCGCGACATCGACGGCGGCGCTCTTTTTACCAAGACGCTGGACCCGAGTCTCCGCTAGGGTCCGTCTGGCCATCTCCCGTTCGGGCCCAGGAGGACCAGCCAGACCATGAGCGAGATCCATGTCGTCCCCAAGGACATGAAGGCAGCCATCACGGTCGCCACAGAAGCCGAGAGCAGCGTACGCAAGGCCGACTCCGCCGGCCATCTGAGCAAGGCGCAGGGCGCGGTGCCCGGGGCGGAGTCGGTCAACTACATGTCCGAGCTCGGCACCAGCTGGACCAACGAGACCAAGGCCGCCGCCGACAGCTCCCAGAAGCTCGCCACGGAGATGCAGAACGCGCTCAACCAATACCAGACCGCCGACGCCGCGGCAGCGGCCGCAGGGGCCGCCGCCGGCGGCGCCCTGGGCGGCAACTGATGCCGATCAGCTTCGGCCAGGTCAAGACCTGGAAAGCCGCACCCCTCGGCGACGCCGGCGACGGACTCAAAGCCGACCTCCGCAACCTCGAGACCAGCCGCGACGAACTCGAAGCAGGCGGCGTACCCAAATCCTGGACAGGCCTCGCCGCCGACGCAGCCCGCACCCAACGCGACACCCTCGTCACCAACCTCACCACCCACATCACCGGCAAACAACAGATGCAGAAAGCGCTCTACAACGCCGAGACCGAGGTCGAAGCCATCGAACGCCTCGTCCAAGGCATCCTCGACCGCGCCAAGACCCACGACTTCAAAGTCAGCGACGACGGCACCGTCACCGACACCTCCACACCCCCCACCTTCACCAACCGCTTCGAAGCCGAAGAATGGGGCAACAGCCGCAACCACACCGCCCAAGAGATCGCCGACGACGTCACCGCCGCACTCGCCAAAGCCGCCGGTGTCGACGCCCTCCTCACCGACGCCATCCCTGCCGGGATCGACGACGGCCTCGACGACACTCGCAGAGAGCGTGGAATGGCCTCTCCCGAGGTCGCCGAGCGGTGGGCACAGCTCACCGACGCCGAGCGCAAGGCGATCATCGACCAGAAGATCGAGGAGCTCGCCGAGGAGTACGGCCTCGAGGTCGAGGACATCATCTGGGACGACACGATGAGCGGAAACGGATCGTGGAGCGAGGGCGAGAAGGCCGTACGCCTCAACCCCGACCGGCTCGACGACCCCGACCTCCTGCACACCGTGGCCCACGAGATGCGGCACGCGCGCCAGCACGAGGCGATCCGCGACGAGAACGACTGGCAGTTCTGGTGGGAGGACGACCCCTTCGACGAGCACCGCGAAGACGGCATCACCGAGGAGCAGACCAACGACTGGGAGGAGAACTTCGAGAACTACAAGCCCTCCTCCCCCGACTACGACGCCTACTACAACCAACCGGTCGAGGTCGACGCCCGGAAGACCGGCCGCGAATACCTTGACAACGTGACACCCGAAGAGCTCGACCGTCTCCTGAAGGAGTCGAAATGACGACGTACGCCGACCTGGTCACCGCCTACCTCGACGACCCCGGTCCGGAGACCCTGGCTCCGCTTCGCCGCGCGGTCCGCAACTCCGCCAACTTCACCATCGATCTCGACCTGGGCTCGATCGACAAGCTGCTCGCCGAGGGCGCCTACGCCGAGGCCGCGACCGCGCTGCGGGCGCTCATGCCCGGGGCGATCTTCAGCCCCTCTGCCCACCTGCGCCTGGCGGCCGCTCTGGAGCGCTCCGGCGAGGAGCGCTCCGCCGCCCGCGAGCGGCAGGTCGCCAGCGCCGCCCTGCGTAGCATCCGGGCGACCGGTGACGGCTCCGCGGAGCACCCCTGGACGGTGCTGCGGGTCAACGACGAGTACGACCTGCTCCGGGCCCTCGACAAGGTGCCCGGGCGGCAGGACCTCCTCGAGGCCGACGGGCGACGGATCGACCGCCACACCTGCACTGACGGGACGCTCGTCCACTTCGACGCGACCACGCTGGTCTGATGCCGATCAGCTTCGGCCAGGTCAAGACCTGGAAAGCCGCACCCCTCGGCGACGCCGGCGACGGACTCAAAGCAGACCTCCGCAACCTCGAGACCAGCCGCGACGAACTCGAAGCCGGCGGCGTAGCCAAGTCCTGGACCGGCGTCGCCGCCGACGCCGCCCGCGCCCAACGCGACACCCTCGTCACCAACCTCACCACCCACATCACCGGCAAACAACAGATGCAGAAAGCGCTCTACAACGCCGAGACCGAGGTCGAAGCCATCGAACGCCTCGTCCAAGGCATCCTCGACCGCGCCAAGACCCACGAATTCGACGTCAGCAACGACGGCACCGTCACCAGCACCGCCACACCCCCCACCTTCACCAACCGCTTCGAAGCCGAAGAATGGGGCAACAGCCGCAACCACACCGCCCAAGAGATCGCCGACGACATCACCGCCGCCCTCGCCAAAGCAGCAGGCGTCGACGCCCTTCTCACCCGCGCGCTGCCGACCGGCATCAACGAGGACGGCGACGAGTACGGCAACATCGATCCGGCGATCGCGGAGAAGTGGGAGACGCTCAGCACCGAGGAGCGCAAGGCCGTGCTGGAGGAGATGACCAGGAAGATCGCCGAGGAGAGCGGCGTCGACGTGCCCGACATCGACTGGGACGACCTCGCCAACGACACCTGGGACGACGGCAGCATCACCTACGGCTACTGGAGCGACGATGACGGCAAGATGGCGCTCAACCCCAACATGCTCAACGACCCCGGCATCCTGATCAACACCGTCGCCCACGAGGTCCGGCACGGTCGCCAGCACGAGGCGATCCGCGACGAGAACGACTGGCAGTTCTGGTGGGAGGACGACCCGTTCGACGAGCACAAGGAAGACGGCATCACCGAGCAGCAGACCGAGGAGTGGGAGGAGAACTTCGACGACTACAAGAGCACCGGCAAGGGCGACACCTTCGACGAGTACTACAACCAGCCGGTCGAGGTCGATGCCCGCAAGTCCGGCCGCGACTACCTGAACAACCTCTCCGAGGACGAGTTCAACCGCCTCGTGGAGGAGTCGAAGTGAAGCCGTACGCCGCCACGAATTGACCGACAGGGGCGTCTACCATTTCGACGCCACCCAGCTCGTCGCCCACCCAACCGGTCGCGGAAGGCCCTGAATGAGACCCGTACTGCCCCTCTCCGGCATCCTGCTTGCCGCGCTCCTCACCGGTTGTGCCGCCGGCGAGGAGACGTCCTGCTCGTCCTCCGCGATGCTCCGCCCGGTCGCTGTCGCACCCGGAGCGGTGTTTCCCGACAGCTTGAGCGTGAGCCCGGCCGGCGACGCGGTCGCGGCCGGCTGCTGGCAGGGGCTGTGCCGGTGGGAGACCGCGGACGGGACGTACGAGGTCGCCTACGACGGCAACCCGATCACTCTCGCCTCTGACTGGTCGCTGGTCGCCACCGGCGGCGGGTGCGGCGACATCGCGCTCGTCGACCTGGACAGCGGCAAGCGCGTGCGCAGCCTCACCGGGTTGCCCTACGAGGACGGCGTCACCGACATGAGCTGGATCAAAGACGCCGCGATCAGTCCTGACGGGAAGCTCGTCGCAGGCACCGGCACCGAGGACGCACTCATGGTCTGGACCATCGACGGCGAGGAGGTCGTCGACACCGAGATCGAGGGCGCCGGTGCCCTCGCCTTCAGCCCGGACGGTACGCAGCTGGCCGTGACCAGCACCGACGGCGTCGAGGTCCTCGACACGGACAGCGGCAAGTCGACCGGTCAGTTGGCTGGGGCCGAGGGCATCCCCGCGTGGAGCCCGGACGGTCGTTGGTTGGCGGGGCCAGGCGTGGGTGGCGCGCCGACCATCTGGAGCGTCGAAGATCTCCAGGTCGCCGAGTCCCTTCCCGGCACCGACGCGATCGGGTTCTCCTTCGCCGGCAGCTCGGTGGGCTTCGCCGCGGACGACGCCGCGGCCGTGTGGAACCCGAAGGCCGCCGGCGGCGACGGCCAGCGACGTACGCTGACCGGGCTCGCCGACTCCGGGCAGACCCTCGAGGAGCCGGTGACGACCGCCTTCAGCCCCGACGGCGCGAGGCTCTACGCCGCGACCGGAGACACCGGGATCACCGCCTGGGACCTCTCCGGCGACAAGCCCGGCACCAGGTTCACCCTGCCTGAGACGTCGTGAGGGCTTGCCGCATCTGGCGGACTCGGACACTCCCGGCCAAGATGTACGCGTGATCTCGGCTATCCCGACGAACATCCCGCACGGGCAGACCGCCCGCCGCCTGGAGTGGTCCCACTTGCCTCCGTTCCTGAGGTCCGCGATCGAGAAGCGGCTCGGCGGTGGACCGGTGGTCTCGGCGGAGTCGCACGGGGCCGGGTTCACGCCGGGATTCGCCTCGGTGCTGACCTGTCAGGACGGCTCTCAGCACTTCGTGAAGGCGGCCTCCGCCAAGGCGCAGCGTGACTCGGCGGCTCTCCACCGGGAGGAGGCGGCGAAGCTGAAGAAGCTCGCCGGCTGGGTCCCCGCGCCGAAGCTGAGGTGGTTCGACGACGACGAGTGGGTGGTGCTGGCCTTCGAGCACGTCGAGGCCCGACTGCCGTCGCGGCCCTGGACGACCTCGGATCTCGAGCTCGTCTCGCAGGCGCTGGTCGAGGCGGCGGCCACGCTCACCCCTGCTCCGGGCATCGGCTGGCCGACCTTCGCCGAGGAGCACGCCTCCCACCCCGCACTGTGGGATCGGGTGGCCGGTTACCCACACTCCGACCGGGCGGCCGAGCTCGCCGCCGGCTTTGCGGAGCACACCGCCGGCGAGACGCTGGTCCACCTGGACGTACGCGACGACACCGTCCTCATCCGTCCCGACGGTGGGGTGCTGCTGGTCGATTGGACCTGGCCGGTCATCGGCGCCGACTGGATCGACTCGCTCCTGCTGCTGGTCGGGCCGCGTGGCGACGGTCTCGACGCCGAGGCGTTCCTGGCCACCCACCCGTTGCTGTCGAAGGCCGAGCCGGAGGCCATCGACTCGGTCCTGGCCCTCTTCGCGGGCTACTTCCTGGCCGCCGCCGACCAGCCGGTGAAGACGACCTCGCCCCACCTCCGCAGGATGCAGCGGTGGCAGGGCGAGGTGTGTCTGGACTGGCTGACGGAACGCCGAGGCTGGGATCAGCCGGCGTAGAAGGCGTCGATGCGCGCCTGCTCCTTCTCCTCCACGACCTTCCGCTTCACCTTCAGCGACGGGGTCAGCTCACCGCTCTCGACAGTCAGGTCGTGCTCCAGGATCTCCCACTTCTTGATGGTCTCCCAGCGGTTGAGCCCGGCGTTGAGCTCGTCGACGTAGCCACCGATCAGCTCACGCACCTGCGGCGAGGTGACGATCTCCTCGTACGACTTCCCCTCCAGCCCGTGGGAGGCTCCCCAGGCGGTGATCGACTCGGGGTCGAGGGTGATCAGCGCGGTGACGAAGTTGCGGTTCGCACCGAAGACCAGGAACTGGCTGGAGTAGGGGCAGAGCGCGGCGAACTTCGACTCGATCGCCGGCGGGGCGACGTACTTCCCGCCCGAGGTCTTGAACAGCTCCTTGATCCGGCCGGTGATCGTGATGTAGCCATCCTCGTCGATCGAGGCCTTGTCACCGGTGTGGTACCAGCCGTCGGCGTCTAGCGCCTTGGCGGTCTCCTCGGGCAGGTTGTGGTAGCCGGGCATGATGTGCGGGCCGCGGATGAGCAGCTCGTCGTTGTCGCCGATCTTCACCTCGCTGCCGGGGAACGCCTTGCCGACGGTGCCGAGCTTGTTCTCCTTCAGGGTGCCGACGGCTGCCCCTGCAGCGTTCTCGGTCGAGCCGTAGCCCTCCATGATCAGGATGCCCGCGGCCCGGAACCACTCGGCGATGTCGCGGTTGAGCGGAGCGGATCCGGAGATGAAGAACCGTACGCGGCCACCGAACCGGTCACGGACCTTGCTCAGGACCAGCTTGTCGAGCACAGCGTGCTTGAGAGCCATCCCGGTCGGCACGGACTTGCCCTCGCGGAGCAGCCGGTCGCGGGCGATGCCGTTGGCGAAGGCGGCGTCGAAGAGCTTCTTCTTCACGCCACCGTCGCTCTCGACCATCATCGTGATCTTGGAGTGGACCTTCTCGAAGATACGCGGGGCCGCGCCCATGAAGGTCGGCTTCACGATGCCAAGGTTGTCGACGATCTTGTCCATCCGACCATCGATCGCGGTCGGGAAGCCGCAGGCGATCTGGATCGAGAGCAGCACCTTGCCGAAGACGTGCGACATCGGCAGCCACAGGAACTGCAGGTCATCGGGGCCGAGCACGTCTGCGACCCGGACGGCCTCGCCCTCGTAGACCCAGGCGCGGTGGAGCAGGCGCACGCCCTTCGGCTTTCCGGTCGTGCCGGAGGTGTAGACCAGCGTGGCCAGGTGGTCCGCGGTGATCTTGGCAGCGATCTCGTCGATGAGGCCCGGGTGGTCGGCGAGGTGCTTGTCGCCGAGCGCCGCCAGGTCGTCCAGGCCGATGACCCGGTCTCCGTCGGTCGCCCCGTCGAAGGTGATGACCTTGACGATCTCGGGCAGCTCGGCCGCCCTCTCAGCGATCTTGGCGAGCTGACCGTCGTCCTCGGCGAAGACGAAGCGGCACTCGGCGTCACCGAGGATGTAGGCGGTGTCCTCGACGTTGGTCGTCGGGTAGACGGTCGTCGTGGCGCCGCCGGCGAGCATCACCGCCAGGTCGGCGATGATCCACTCGTAGCGAGTGGTCGAGGCGATCCCGACCCGCTGCTCGAGCTCGAGACCGAGCGAGACCAGACCCGCGGCGAGCCGGCCGGCCAGGTCGCTGGCCTCCTTCCAGGTCAGTGACTTCCACTCCTCGCCACCTGCCTCCGTCGTCGAGCCGACGACGGGATAGCGGAAGGCTTCCGCGTTCGGGGTGGCCTTGACTCGGTTGAGGAAGTGGAGGGCGAAGTTCGCCGGCATCTCGTCGAGAAATGCGAGATCGGTCGCGGACTGGGTCGGCATGATTCTCCTGGCCTGCAGTATGAGCGTGGGGGGTGAGCGATGGACGGTTTGCACGAGACCCGCCGCGCGGGGGACCCTAGACGCTCGAGGCGCGTCGCAACAGGGGTCCCGCCCGGAAATCTCGTGACCGAGATCACCACAGCCTACCCCGGAGTAGCTACTCCGGGTACGGCGATTTGAGGCCGCGGGACGGGAGTCTGTAATCTTGACGCAAGCGTGTTCGCGTAGGCCTCTCCCCTCTCATTTCCCCGAGGGGCCGGATTGAGAGCTCGCACCACCACACGTCGAAGCACTGGAGATTATTCACCCATGGCGAACATCAAGTCGCAGATCAAGCGCAACAAGCAGAACGAGAAGGCGCACGAGCGCAACAAGGCCGTCAAGAGCGAGCTCAAGACCGTCATCCGCAAGTTCGCTGCCGCCGCCGAGGCCGGCGACAAGGACGCTGCGGTCGAGAACGCCAAGGTTGCCACCCGCAAGCTCGACAAGGCTGTCTCCAAGGGCGTCATCCACAAGAACCAGGCCGCCAACCGCAAGTCGGCGATCGCCAAGAAGGCCGCCTCCCTCTGAGGTAGCCCACACCGAAGCCCCCGTCCTCTGTGGCGGGGGCTTTCGCATTCCCGCCGAGACGTCACGCGCGTCGACCGACACGTCACGCGCGTCGACCGACACGTCACGCGCGTCGACCGAGACGTCACGCGCGTCGGCCGAGTGGGCACTGTGCTGACGTCTCGGCCGACCTACCTGACGTCTCGGCCGACCTACGTGACGCTTCGGCCGACCTGGGTGACGTCTCGGCGTGGGGTGGTCAGCGCTGGCGGAGGGCTGCGATGGTGAGGACGAGGCGCTCGAGTGTGTACGCGGGGTCGCTGGCGGCACCCTTGAGGTCGGCGTCGGCTCGGGCCACCGAGCGGAGGGCCTCGCCGATGCCTTCTCGGGACCAGCCGCGGGCGAGGCCGGCGATGGACTTCTGCTTCCAGGGCGGGGTGCCGCTGTCGCGGATGCCGGCGACGTGGTTGGCGACGGTGCGCAGCTGGCCGGCGACCGCGGAGAGGACATAGACCGGGGAGGAACCGGTGTCGAGGGCCCAGCGGATCTCCTCGAGAGCCTTGACCCGGTCACCGGCGATGATCGCGTCAGCGATCACGTAGTTCTTCACCTCGGCCCGGCCCCCGAAGTATTGCTTCACGTGCTCCAGGCCGAGGCGCTTCGCGTCGTTGTCGTTGGCGAGCTGGCTGGTCGCGGCCGACAGAGCGCGGAGATCTTGACCGACCGCCAGGATCAGGAAGTCGGCCCCCTCCTCGTCGATGCTCGCGCCGTGCCGCCGCATCTCGGCCTTCACGAAGCTGCCGAACTCGCGCGCCTTCAGCTCGACCGACTTGTGCTCAGTCACCTTGGGCAGCTTGCGGAGCTTGGCGAGCGTGCCGCTGCCCTTCTGCCCGCCGCCGTGGACGAGGACGAGCGCGACCTCCTCCGATGGCATCCCGGCATAGTCCACCAGGCCCGCCACTGACTCGTCCGGCAGGTTCTCCAGGTTGCGCACCACCACGCAGCGGATGCTCGAGAAGAGCGATGGCGCACTGAGCTCGCCGAGCGTGGCCAGGGTCAGGTCGGCCGCGCCGGCCTCGGAGACCTCGGCCTCGGGGTCGAAGGCCTTCACCGCAGCCTTCGCCGCCGCGACCGTACGCTCCCCGAGGAACTCCTCCTTGCCGGTCACGAGCGTCACCCGGCCGAGTACGTCAGAGGCGGACAGGTCGCTGGCGGGGCTGGGGGCGGAGGCGGTGCGTGCCATGCTCAAACCTTCCCACACAGCGCCGACACTCATTGCGTCACCACTGCAGCCTCACCTCCCGACTCGACGACCGCGACCGAGCCGTCGCGGTCGGTGCGGTAGACCTCGGTGCCGCTCTGCTCGAGCCCGTGGACCGTGGCTGTCGCAGGATGGCCGTAGTCGTTTCCGGCACCGACCGAGGTGAGCGCGACCTGCGCCCGCAGCGTACGCAGCCAGGGCAGGTCCTGGTAGCGGGAGCCGTGATGGGGCACCTTGAGCACATCGATGTCGAGCCCGGCCAGGTCGTCGGCGAGCCGGTCCTGGCCCTCCGGTTCGATGTCTCCGGTCAGCAGCAGACGCAGGCCACGGGACTCGACGAGGAGGACCACGCTCGCGTCGTTGGCCGTGGAGCCGTCCCCGGGGCCGCGGGTGTCTGCGTCGCCCGTCGGCCAGAGCACCTGGATCCGTGCCTCCCCGATGCTGGTCGTGGCCCCGTAGGGAGCCGGGACCGGCACCACTCCGCCCCCGGCCGCAGCCTCTCCCAGGTTCCGCACACCCTCGGGCGGGTCCTGGAGCCGCGAGGTCCACAGCTCACCGACCCGGCGCCCGAGGAAGACCCCGGCGACGCCGTTGACGTGATCGGCATGGAAGTGGGTGATCACCGCGAGCGGAACGTCCTCGATCTCGAGTCGGTCGAGACAGTCGTCGACCAGGTCCGGGTCGGGGCCGGCGTCCACGACCGCCGCGCTCCCCGGCCCGGTGCGCACCACCAGGGCATCACCTTGCCCGACATCGCACATCACCAGCACCCACCCCGGCGGAGGCCAGCCGGGGCTCGGCAGTCGCACCAGCGCAACCGCGAGCAGCACGAGACATCCGGCGGTTCCGGTGACCGGATGCCGCAGGATCCGCGGAGCCAGGAAGGCGATCGCGGCGCAGACGATCGCCAGTACCGCGAGGGCGAGCGGACCGGTCGCCCAGCCGACCTCCGCGGTCGGGAGGCCTGCACCGAAGCGGGCCACCGCGATGACCCAGGCGACGCACCAGGTCGCGAGCGTGCCCGCCACCTTGCCGAGCGGATCCCACACCAGGCCGAGCAGCCCACCCAGGAGCCCGAGCACGGTCGCAGGGGCGACGGCGGGCTCGACGAGCAGGTTGGCGAGCACCGCGACCAGGCTGACCTGACCCGAGATGGCAGCCACGACCGGGGTGCACGCCAGCTGCGCCGCCGCCGGGACCGCGATCGCCTCCGCGCACCACTGCGGCATCCAGCGGCGCAGCGCATCACGCCACGGTGGCCCGAAAAGCAGGATGCCGGCCGTGGCCAGCACCGAGAGCGTGAACCCGATCGAGGTCGCCAGCCCCGGGTCGATCAACAACAGCCCGATCACCGCCGCTCCGAGCCCGCGCAGCGCTCGTTGTCGCCCGTTGTGTGTCATCGCCAGCAGCCCGACCGCACCCATCGCGGCAGCCCGTACGACGCTCGGCTCGGTGCGCGCGAGCACGATGAACCCGAGGATGCCGAAGACGCCGACCGCGTACAGGCCTCTCCCCCGCACCCCTGCCCATCTCGCAACGATGAGCAGGAACCCCACCACGAGCGTCAGGTTGGTGCCCGAGACCGCCAGCAGGTGGGTGAGACCGGTGGTGCGGAAGTCGTCCGCGAGGTCGTCGGAGAGGCCGGTGTCGTCACCGTCGACCAGCGCCGGCACCAGGGCGGCCTGGTCGGGAGGCCGGTGTGCCACGGCGTCCCGGATGGAGCCGCGCAGCTTCTCCGAGGCACGCCACCAGATCCCCGGACCGGCCACGACTCGCGGCTCTGCGGCGATCAGCAGTGCGGACTCCTCGTGCGAGTCGCTCTTCGCCAGCCGGCCCGTCGTAGACACGGTCGCCCCCAGCGGGACCTCTGCCCACGCTTCGTCACCGAGCACGACCACCGGCGTGCGCAGTCGGTAGACCACTCCGCGGCCTCTGACCTCCCGCACGCTGGCGCGCCGGAGCTGATGGGTCGCATACTCCCCGGTCACCTCCTTGGGGTCGGTGGTGACGGTGGCGATCACCCGCACCTGGGCCTTTCGGGCGGCCAGGTCCGCCACCGGGTTGTCGCTGACCCGAGCCGCGTGCAGACCCGCGGCGACCCCCGCCGCGGCGATCATCAGCACCAACGCCAGCGCCGTCGAGGCTCGCTTCCGGATCGCCCAGCCTCCACCGACGCCGACGACGACAACGAGCAGGACCAGCAGGGCCACGCCTGAGCGTCCGCCCGCGACGACCACGGGCCCGGCCAACGCCCCCGCCCAGGCGCCCGCCCCGAGAAGCGGAAGGCGCAGGTCGCTTCGCAGGTCGTTCACAACGTGACCAGCGGTTTCAACGAGTCGTAGGTCTTCGGTCCGATCCCGTCGACCTCGAGCAGCTCGTCGACGGAGGTGAACGCGCCGTTCGAGGTGCGCCAGTCGATGATCGCCTGCGCGGTGACCGGCCCGACACCGGGCAGGGTCTCCAGCTCTTCGAGAGAGGCCGCGTTGAGGCTCACTCCCGGGCCGGACGCCCCAACAGGCGGACCACTGGCCCCGGGGCCCGCAGCGCCCGACCCGCCGTCGGGCGCGCCGACCACGATCTGCTGCCCGTCGCTGAGCAGCGCGGCGAGGTTGAGGCCGGCGAGGTGCTTGTGGGGCGCCCCTCCTGCCGCCTCGACGGCATCCACCACCCGCGATCCCGCCGGGAGCACGACGATGCCGGGCTTGGGCACCTTGCCTTCCACATCGACCGTCACGGTCCCGGCCGACGCCCCCGCAGACGGCAGTGCCACCGAGCTTCCGGGCGCCGCCGAGCCGGTCGGCAACGGCACCAGCGGGGAGGCCGACGGCGCCGCCCGGGCGGCCGGCACCACCTCCGGGTCGGCGCGGATCATCCACCAGCAGGCCACCGCCAAACCGGCCACCAGCACCAGCGAGACGACGACCAGGTGCCACGGGCCGAGGCTCACCCGCCCGCGCAGCGGCTCCGGCAGCACCGCGTCGGGTGAGATCACGACCTGACGCCGAGACGCGTGGCGCCCCGGGACCGGCACCAGCGGATCCAGCTCGGCGGTGTCGGTCGCACCGGGCCCATCCCACCAGGGCGGCTGCCAGTCCTCCTCGCCCTCGTCCTCCTCCCCCGGCGGATCGAGCTCGGCGCGCAGCATCTCCAGACGCCTGGCGACGGCATCGGCGTGATCAGAGGTCGGTCGGGTCCGCATGGCGCCGAAACTATGCGCCCGCGCCGACAGTTCCGAGCGCGATTTCAGCGCCTGTGGAGAACCCGATCCTCAACCGACCCTGTGGACGGCAACCGGCCCGGAAGCGATGGTCTCGACAGGCTCGACCACCCAGGTCAGGTCAGAGTCGAGGCCCAACGACGACCGCCACACACCCCGGCCCGACATGCGCACCAAGCACCGCACCCAGCACCCCGACACGTACGTCGCCGTCGATCTCGCCCTCGAGCTGCTCGGAGAGCCCATCCGCCATCGTCGCGGCACGATCGGGACTGCCCAGATGAGCGACGACGACCTCGATGCCGTCTGCTTCCTCGCCTGCCTCGACCCCGAGGGCCTGCAGGCGTGCGATAGCCCGCTCGGACGTACGCACCCGCTCGCTCGGCACGACCCGCCCGTCCTCGATCGTGAGCAACGGCTTGACCGCCAACGCTGTGCCGAGCAGTGCAGCGGCAGCACCGATCCGCCCGCCTCGGCGCAGATACTCGAGGCTGTCGACGTAGAAGTAGGACCGGGTGGCAGCGGCCCGTTCCAGAGCAGCCTCGCGCGCTTCCGCAGCGCTCCCTCCGCGACCCACGACCGCCGCAGCGGCCATCACCGCGAACCCGACGCCAGGCCCGACCAGGCGCGTGTCCACGGTTACGACCGGCACCGGCGCCTCCCGCGCCGCGAGCATCGAGGACTCGCACGTCGCGCTCAGCTCGGCGGAGAGGTGGATCGAGACGATCTCCTCGAAACCCTCCGCCGCGAGCTTGGCGTAGACCTCTGCCAGGAGCGCCGGCGAAGGCCGTGACGTGGTCACGGTCTTGTGGGCGGCCAGAGCCGCCAGCAGCGCTTCCGGTGAGGTCTCCTCCACCCCGTCGTCGTACGACGTGCCATCCACGATCACCTGCAACGGCACCGATGTGATCAGCTCCGCGGCATCCCCGAGATCGGATGGAAGCATCGCGGTCGAGTCGGTCACGATCGCTACCCGGGCCATGACCGCAGCCTATCGGGCCACTCCTACGTGACAGGAGACTGTGCTGAGCCATGAAGTGAGGACCCGTCGTCGCGGACCCTCTGATCCGGCGAAACCGGGCACGGCGGTCCGGCAGAGCCACTACTGTCGATCAGCCCCGTGTCCCTCGCACTCTGGAGGCATCATGCCCCGTACCGTCCGTCGGATCCTCACCCTCCTCGCCGCTCTCGCGGCCGCCCTCACCCTGTACGTCGCGCCACCAGCCTCAGCCGCGACGTTCCTCACCCACTCCCAGGCCACCTCGCAGCTCAGCGCGGCGGGGATCAGCTGGACCTCGAGCGGTGGGTGCAGCGACCGCAACAACCCCACCTGCACGTCCTTCTCGCAGATCCGGCAGACCACGATCAGCGGCATCAAGACGCTGAAGTCCGCCAGCGGTTGCGCCATCACGATCACCGGTGGCACCGAGACCGGCCACTCGGGCGGCACCTACAGCCACTGGAACGGCTACAAGCTCGACATCTCGAAGGGCACCTGCATCGGGAACTACATCAAGAACAACTTCACCTACCTGGGCTACGTCTCCGGCTGGGGCTACCAGTACAGGTCCGGCTCGGGGAACCTCTACACCGACGAGGGCAACCACTGGGACATCCTCTACTACAACTGCGGCGGCTGCTGACCCCAGCGGCACCTAAAAGGACCCTAGGAGTGCCACTCACGGATATACCGTGACTGGCACTCCTAGGGTCAGGAGCAGGCAGTCGTCAGACGACGATGTTGACCAGCTTGGGCGCCCGGACGATGACCTTGCGTACGGTCTGCCCCTCGATCGCGGCGGCGATCGTCGGGTCGGCCAGCGCGGCGGCCTCCAGGTCGGTCTCGGAGATCGAGGGCGATACCTCCAGGCGCGCACGCACCTTGCCCTTGATCTGCACGACCGCCGTCACTACGTCCTCCACGAGCAGCTCGGGCAGAGGCGTCGGCCACGCGACCCGCGCAACTGTCGGCTCGTGCCCCAGACGCTCCCACATCTCCTCGGCGGTGTAGGGCGCGACCAGCGAGAGCAGGATCGCGACCGTCTCCGCGGCCTCACGTACGGCGGGGTCGGCGGGACCGACACCGGAGTCGATCGCCTTCCGGGTCGCGTTGACCAGCTCCATCACGCGAGCCACGACCACGTTGAACCGGTAGGACTCGATCAGCTGCTCGGCCTCGGCGATGGTCTTGTGAGTCGTACGCCGCAGCGCGACGTCTCCACCGGCGACGTCGGCACCCGGGGAGGACGTCACGTCTCCGGCCAGGCGCCAGGCCCGCTGCAGGAACTTCACCGAACCCGCCGGCGAGACGTCGGCCCAGTCGATGTTGTCCTCCGGCGGGGAGGCGAAGACCAGCGTCAGCCGGGTCGCGTCGACGCCGAACTCCTCCAGCACGTCCGACAGATTCACGCCGTTGCCCAGCGACTTCGACATCTTCTTGCCGCCGTTGATGACCTTGCCCTGGGACAGGTACGCCGAGAACGGCTCGTCCCAGTCGATCAGGCCGATGTCGCGCAGCGCCTTGGTGAAGAAGCGGGCGTACATCAGGTGCAGCACAGCGTGCTCGTCGCCGCCCAGGTAGAAGTCGACCGGGCCCCACTCCGAGGCCAGCTTCGAGTCGAACGCCTGGGTCTCGTCGTTGGGCGTCAGGTAGCGCAGGAAGTACCACGACGAGTCCACGAAGGTGTCCATCGTGTCCGAGTCACGCGTGGCCGGACCGCCACACTTCGGGCACGACACGTTGACCCACTCGGAGGCCGCCGCCAGCGGCGAGACACCCTTCGGCTTCAGGTCGGCTCCGGCCAGATCGGGCAGCTTCACCGGCAGCTGGTCGTCCGGCACCGGCACCTCGCCGTCGACCGGGCAGTGCACGATCGGGATCGGCGCGCCCCAGTAGCGCTGCCGCGACAGCAGCCAGTCGCGCAGCCGGTAGTTGATCGTGCCCTTGCCGTGGCCCTCGGCCTCCAGCTTCTCGATGATCTTGTGGATGCCGCTCGCCTTGTCGGCGACGCCCTCCAGCATCGGAGAGTTCACGTACGCACCGTCACCCGCGGTCGCGACGTACGTCTCCTCGGGGTTGTCCGCACCCGGCACGTCCACGACGCGGCGCACCGGCAGCGAGAACGCCTTGGCGAAGTCCAGGTCGCGCTGGTCGTGGGCCGGGACGGCCATCACCGCGCCGGTGCCGTAGTCGGCCAGCACGTAGTCGGCCGCCCACACCGGGATCTGCTCGCCGTTGACCGGGTTGGTCGCGGTGACGCCCAGGTCGACGCCGGTCTTGGGACGGTCGGTCGCCAGCCGGTCGATGTCGGAGGCCTTGCGTACGTCCTCCAGGTAGCCTTCCAGCGCAGCCGCCCGGTCCGGTGCCACGATCTCGGCAGCCAGGTCCGCGTCGGCGGCCACGACCATGAAGGTGGCGCCGTACAGCGTGTCGGGACGGGTCGTGAAGACGGTGACCGACTTCTTGGTGCCGTCGGTCAGCGAGATCTCGAAGTCGACGTGCGCGCCCTCGGACCGGCCGATCCAGTTGCGCTGCATGTTGACGACCTTGCCGATCCAGGTGTCCTGCAGCTGGTCCAGGCCGTTGTACAACTCCTCCGCATAAGCAGTCGTGCGGAAGTACCACTGCGTCAGGTCACGCTTGGTGACCACCGCTCCGCAGCGCTCGCACTCGCCGTTGACGACCTGCTCGTTGGCCAGCACGGTCTGGTCGTTGGGGCACCAGTTGACCGGCGACTTCTTGCGGTAGGCCAGACCGGCCTCGTACAGCTTCAGGAAGATCCACTGCGTCCACTTGTAGTACTCCGGGTCGGAGGTGTGCAGGCGGCGCGACCAGTCGAAGGAGATGCCGTAGCGCTTGAACGACTCCGCCTGGGTCTCGATGTTGGCGTAGGTCCAGCCGGCCGGGTTCTCGTTGCGCTTGATCGCGGCGTTCTCGGCGGGCAGGCCGAAGGAGTCCCAGCCGATCGGGTTGAGGACGTCGTAGCCCTTCAGCCACCAGTAGCGGGCGATCACGTCGTGCAGCGCGGTCACCTCGGCGTGACCCATGTGCAGGTCGCCGGAGGGGTAGGGGAACATCGTGAGCGCGTAGCGCTTCTCGGCCCCGTCGCGCTGGCCCGCCTTGAACGGCTCCAGCTTCTCCCAGATGGGCCGCCACTTGTCCTGCAGCTCGGTGACGTCGTACGTCGCCTGCTCAGCCTGCTCCTGCGTCATTGGTCTTTCGTCCTTGTCGAGTGTCGTGCGTCAAGACTGCTTCTGGAATAAGCCCTACAAATGAGAAGGGCCCCTCACATGGAGGGGTGGCCGCGTGACCGGGGTGTGTCCCTCAGGGTCAGCGCGGCTGCCTAAGAAGCAGGACCGACATCTGCATGGTCCCAGGGTAGCCGACCACCGCCGCCGTCGTCATTCGCAGTGCTGCCATACCGCTGCCATACCGCTGCCGCGGGCGACGGTGACAGGGTCGAAGTCCTCTAGAAAGAGGTTTCGATACCCCATGAGTTCCGCCCTGCAGATCGACCGACAGAAAATAGGCTCAGAGGGACCTTCACCTATTGCGACCCCGTCTCCGAGCGTGCCAAACTGGCGGCGCTCCGCTGCTCGTGATGTCGGTCGTGAATGAGGACCCCCCCATCTCATCCAAGGAACGCTCCGAGCAGCGGAGTCCAATACTTTGAGGCCCGACGACGAAGTCGTTCGGGCCTCAAAGTATTGGAGATCGAGCTAGCGCAGCGGCTGAGCCTGCGAAGCCGCGAAGCGGGTCGAGATCCGGTCGTACGTGGAACAGCACCACGCCTAGGGCACTCTCGCCCGCCAGGCCGGGGTCCCGTGCTTGCTCTCGACCAGCGCCGCGGCCTCGTCGATCGTGGCCTGATCGAGCCCGACGTACGCCGCCCCGAAGCTCTGCTCGAACTCGGCCAGCAGCGCGTCGATGACCTTCTCACGGCTCAGCCCGGTCTGCGAACGGATCGGGTCGACCCGCTTGGCTGCGCTCTTGGTGCCCTTGTCGGACATCTTCTCCCGGCCGATCCGGAGCACCTCGAGCATCTTGTCCGCGTCGATGTCGTAGGCCATCGTGACGTGGTGCAGGACGCCGCCGGGGATCCGCTTCTGCGCGGCGCCGGCGATCTTGCCGACCGGCGAGGCGATGTCGTTGAGACCGGCGTAGGCGGCCTCGATCCCGACGCTGCGCAGACCACGGAGCACCCACTCGTCGAGGAACGCGTAGGAGTCCTGGAAGGACATGCCGGCCACGAGCGTGTCGGGGACGGCGAGGCTGTAGGTGATCGTGTTGCCCGGCTCGATGAACATGGCGCCGCCGCCCGAGACGCGGCGTACGACCTCGATGCCGTGCCGCTCGGCGGCTGCCTCGTCGACCTCGTTGGAGAGCGACTGGTAGCTGCCGATGACGACCGCACTGCTGGCCCAGTCCCAGAACCTCAGGCTGGGGGCACGGCGGCCCTCGGCGACCTGGCGGACGATGACCTCGTCGAGGGCCATCTGCATCGGCGGCCCGAGCGGCCCGGTCTCCATGATCTCGAGCTCGAGGTCGTCCCAGGTCGTCGCCCGGCCAAGCGCCCGCAGCACGGTCAGGGCGATGTCGCGGGTCCCGAAGCCGACCAGCTCGGCACCACGGGCGGCGGTGTCGAGGACCGCGGTCAGATGGTCGAGGGACACGTCGGCCGGCTGCCCCTCCAGCGCAGCGGTCAACCACCCGAGCGCCTCGTCGGGTTCCAGGAAGAAGTCGCCCGAGAGGACGATGTCGATGATCTTGTCCGCGGAGACGGTGGCGTCGACGACGACCAGCTTGCCGCCGCGTACCTTCCGCTCGCCATGCACTCGTTCGCTCACACTCGCATAACACCTCGAGCACGTCGATTCATCCCCTGGCCGAGGCGTCACCCGCGCCGGCCGAGGCGTCACTCCGGTCGGCCGAGGCGTCACCGCGATGCCCACTCGACCGACCGGAGTGACGCTTCGGCCGACCTACCTGACGCCTCGGCAGGGGGCGGTCAGACGGCGGCGCCGCAGGACCCGGCGGTGTCGGCCAAGCGGGTCAGACCGACCGGTCCGACGAGCGGGCGCGGGTCCTCGGCGAGCGTCCAGGCGCCGTCGACGAGGACGTAGTCGCCCCGGACGTCACCCTCGAGAAGAGAACGTACGCCGGCCACCAGCCGGTCCACGTCGGCGACCGAGGTGCCGATGCCGATGCTCGCGCGGACCGCGCCGCCGGTGAGCCCGAGGCGCTTGAGGAGCGGCTGGGCACAGAACCGGCCGTCGCGTACGCCCAGGCCGTGCTCGGCGGAGAGATAGGCCGCCACCCGACCGGGCTCGATGCCGTCGACCGTGAACGTCACCACCCCGACCGGCTCCTCGGAATCGGGCCAGAGCCGTAGGACGTCGATACCGGAGAGCGCGGACAGACCGGCCACCAGACGCCCCCGCAGCGACGCCTCGTGGCGGTCCAGCTCGGCGGGATCGAGGCCGCCGAGGGTCGTACAGGCAGCGGCCAGTGCGGCGGCGCCGATGACGTTCGGCGAGCCACCCTCGTGGCGGGCGGGGGCGGGCTGCCACGAGGTCTCCCCCACCTCGACATCATCGACCGCCCCTCCCCCGGCGAGGTAGGGCGTGCCGACGTCGAGCCAGTCACGGCGCCCGACCAGGGCACCCGCGCCGTACGGGGCATAGAGCTTGTGGCCGGAGAACGCGACGTAGTCGGCACCCGTCGCGGCCAGCGAGAAGCGCCGGTGGGCGAGCAGCTGGGCACCGTCGACGAAGACGCGGGCGCCGTGGGCGTGGGCGAGGGTGACGATCTCGCCGACCGGAAGCGCCTCGCCGGTGACGTTCGAGGCTCCGGTGACGGCCACCAGCGCGAAGTCGCCTCGGACCAGCTCCCTCGCGAGGGCATCGATGGTGCCGGCAAGGGTCTCGCGGCCGGTGACCACGGTCACGCCGGCCTCGACGCGGTGCCACGGCAGCAGGTTGGCGTGGTGCTCGATGTCGAGGACGAGCGCCCGGCCGGGTACGCAGCCGGCCAGCAGGTTCACCGCGTCGGTGGTGTTGCGGGTGATGACGCTGACGTCGTCCTCGCGGGCGCCGACATAGGCGCCGATGGTCGCGCGCGACTCCTCGTAGAGGGCGGTCGAGACCTGGGACAGGTAACCGGCACCACGATGCACCGAGGCGTACCAGGGCAGGACCTCGGCCACCCGGTCGGCGACGCTCTGCAGCGCCGGCGCCGACGCCGCGACGTCGAGGTTCGCGTACGTCGTGGTGCTGCCGTCCAGCAACGGGACCTGGGTGGTCGAACCGACGAGCGGAAGCAGGGACATGGGGGCACCCTTCGGGTCATGACTTCCCCAGGGCTGCCCGGCGAAGTACGCGCTTGCCCACGCCACCTCGGCGAGGGCCTGGTCGTCACCCGGAGCACCCCACCGCGTAGGAGGGTTGCCCGCCAGCAAGCCGGGGCTTCGCGCTGGCAGTCGTGACCGTGCCCAAAGCGTGCCGGAGACAGTCCCCTCCTGCCAAATCCGATCTCATTAAATGGACGCGTATCTCATATGACAGACAGATGCAGTCGGGTCAGTCGTCGTGCTTCCTGCGGTCGTCGCGGCCCTTGTCATCGCCACAGGCGCCGAAGAACTCAGCGATGGGGTCGCACTCCTTGTCCTCCTCCGGCGGCGGCGGAGGAGCGATCAGCTGCTCCTCGTGACCGGACTCGGGATCCTGCCCGTCGACATAGACCGGCTCGGGGAAGCTCTCGGCCTCCTTGCCCTCCATGGCCTTCGCCATGATCGCCGCCCAGGTCTCGGTCGGATAGTCGGCGCCGAAATAGGACGGCATCCAGCCGCCGTCGAGCTTCCCCTCGCCGTTGCCGCGCGAGTAGCGGACGGCGGTGGCGACCTGCGGAGTGAACCCGGCGAACCACGACGTGCACACATGCTGCGACCCACCACAGGTGGCGGTGCCGGTCTTGCCGGCCACGGGATGACCGATGCTCTGGGCCTTCTGGCCCGAGCCGCTCTGCACCACACCCTGCATCGCATACGTCACGTCGGCAGCGATGTCCTCGGACATCGCGTGCCGGCCGTTCTTCGTGCCGTTCCAGCTGTAGAGGACGTTGCCGGCCCGGTCGCGCACCTTCTTCACCACGTGCACGTCGTGGCGATAGCCGCCGTTGGCGATCGTGGCGTAGGCGTTGGCCAGGTTGATCGGGCTGACGTTGGCCCGGCCGAGCGCGATCCGGTCGTCGGTCTTGTGGTCGAAGTCGGTGGTGGTGCTGGGGATGCCCGGGAACTTCGGGTTCGGCTTCGCCGGTGCGAGACCGGCAGCGACCGCGGTGTCGTAGATCGCCTTGCGGCCCGCCTGGGGGCCTCCCATCGACTCGGTCATGTCGATGTAGGCCGTGTTCACCGACTGCTCCATCGCCTTGAGCATGGTGATGTGCTGGCCGTAGTCCATGCCGTCGGCGACCCCGGCCTGCTCGCCCTCGTTGACCACCTCGGAGCCCGCGTAGGTCGTGAACGGCGAGTCACCCGCCCAGGTCGACTTCAGCGAGTAGCCCTTCTCGATCGCGGCGGCGGTGGCGAAGACCTTCATCGTCGACCCCGCGTGACCGCCGGTCGCGGCCCAGTTGTGCTGGCTGTCGAGATAGTCCTGGCCGCCGTAGAAGCCGAGCAGCGCACCGGACTCGACGTCGACCGACGCCGTCGCCACGTGCAGGGCGTTCTTCTGCTCGGGGTCGCCCGGGACGTACGCCTTCCGGTTCTTCGGCTTCACGGTCTTGGCGGCGCTCGCCGACGCCTTCATCACCTTCGGCGAGAGCGTCGCGGTGATCCTCAGGCCGCCGCTGTCGATCTTCTCCTCGGTGAACAGCGGCTTGCCGTCGGCGCCCTTCAGGCCGAGCAGCTCGGCCTTGATCATGGTCAGCGCGTGGCCGCGCTGGCCGCCCAGCCGGCTCGGCACCGTCTTCGCGGGGAACTTCGGCAGCGCGTCCTTCACCTTGTCGGCCTCAACCTGTTTCAGATAGCCGAGGGCGACCATGCCGGAGAGGACGTACTGGTAGCGGCCGAGCAGCTTCTCCTCGCCGCGGAACTTGGAGCTGGCAGGGTCGAAGCCGGCCGGGTTGTTGAGGATCGCCGCCAACGCCGCCGTGTCCGACAACGACAGGTCCTTCGTGGGCTTTGCGAAATAGGCCTTCGCCGCAGCCTCGATGCCGTAGGCACCGCGGTTGAAGTAGATCGTGTTGAGGTAGTCGGTGAGGATCTGGTCCTTGCTCTTCTGCCTGGTCAGCTTCAGAGCGATGACCGCTTCCTTCAGCTTGCGCGAGTAGGACCGCTCGGCGCTCAGGTAGTAGTTCTTGACGTACTGCTGGGTGATCGTGGACGCGCCGCCCGAGGTGCCCTCGGTGGTGTTCGAGAAGGCGGCTCGCAGGATGCCCTTGACGTCGACGCCGCTGTTCTCGTAGAACGTACGGTCCTCGGCTGCGACCACGGCGTGCTTGACCATCTCCGGGATCTCGTCTGCCTCGAGCTTGATCCGGTTCTGGTCGCCGTCCTGGTAGCGGCCGAGCTCGGTCTTGCCGTTGCTGTAGTAGACGAACGAGGTCTCGACCTCGAACTCGGCGTTGGGGTCCGGCACCTGGATCCGGTTGTACGCCACGATCGCCGTCACCGACCCGATCAGCGCGAGCGCCAGGAAACCGACCAGCGCCACCTTCGCCGAGAGCTTTGCCCAGCGCCGCCAGGTCGCCGACTTTGGGCCCTTCGATCCCGAGCTCCCCGATTCGGATCGCTTGGCCGCAGCGTCGCGGGCCTCGGCCAGCTTCTCGGCCGCCCAGACCTTGGCGGGCTCGACCTTGGCGAACCAGGCCCGAGCCGCGGACGGCTTGGGCTCCGCACGGCGCGCTCCCGGCCTGCTGGCGGTTGTCACCGGCGACGAACCGGACGATGGCGGGCCGGCCGGGATCCGAGGGGCAGGAGGTGGTGGCGGCCGCCACGACGGTGGTGGCCCGGTGGGACCGTTCGGACGCTCTGCGCTCCGCTGTTCCATGGCTCCCACTCGAGATCGACGTCAGATTCCCTCCCGCGTATCGCGAGAGGCCCGAGACGGCGGCCGTTGATCCTACCGGGGCCGGTATGCCGGGAACAGGGCTACCCACCAAGAGGGGCCATCGTGCCGCCCCTCGGGTCGTCGTCGGGCGGCTCGGCGTCGCTCGGCTCTCCCGGCTCGAGCGCGGCCAGCAGCACCAGGAACACCACCACCATGGCCGTTGCCGCGATCACGAGGCGCGGATGCACGCTTCGCTCGAAGCCGTGCGCCCGCAGCGGAGCGGGTAGCCGGGCTCGGGCCGGAGCCTTGGGTACGACCGGGCGTACGTCCTGGGGCGAACGCCAGACGACGGTCGCCGGCCCCCGGCCGGCGTGAATGTCGTGCAGCGCCTGACGAACGTGGGCCATGGTCGGGCGCTGCTCGGGGTCTCGCACCAGCATCGTCGCGATCAGCCCATCGAGCGGTCCGGGGACGTCGACGAGCTCACTGACACGAGGAGCGTTGGCGTTGAGCCTCTGCACGACCAGCTCCAGCCGGCTCTCACCCAGGAACACCCAGCGTCCGGTGAGCATCTCGAAGAGTACGCATCCGAGGCTGTAGACGTCGCTGGCCCGATCGACCACACCGCCGGCGGCCTGCTCGGGAGACATGTACGCAGCAGTGCCCACCGCCTGGCCGGCGGCGGTGAGGCGCCTGTCGGTCACGCCGAGACGCCAGGCGACCCCGAAATCGAGGACCTTGAGCCGTCCCTGGGAGTCGAACATGAGGTTGGCCGGCTTGATGTCGCGGTGCACGATCCCGGCCCGGTGTGCGGCAGCCAGCCCGGCGGCGACCTGGTCACCGATCTGCACGGACGTACGGACATCGAGACGCCGATGCCGGGCGAGCCGCTGGTAGAGACTCGGCCCGACGAGCAGCTCCATCACCAGATAGAGCACGTCACGGTCGGGGCACCCACCGACGCCGGCGTCGTAGACCTTGGCGACGTGGTCGTGGTCGATGCACGCCTGGGCGCGCGCTTCGAGCATGAACCTGGCGACGGTCTCATCGTCGCCTCTGTCGAGCAGTTTGATCGCAACCGATCGCTGCAGGAGCTCGTCTCGACCGCGCCAGACCTCGCCCATCCCACCGCTGCCGAGCGGCTCGATGAGTAGGTAGCGGTCGGCGATCACCTGCTGTCTTATGGCGCCCTCTGCCACGGCGGTCTCCCTCACCCGAGTGCCTCGCCAGGGCGAACAAGTATGTGTAGGGCGCCGTTGACGCGGCAACTTCAATTGAGCGAGTCCAGCGAAACCGTGACAAAGGTCCCAGAGCATCCGGATCAAGAAGTCGAGGGCCGTGCCGGGTCGGACAGAGGGCCGGGGCCGATCTCCTACGAGATCGGCCCCGGCGACGTACTGCCTCAGATCCTGGGGATCAGCGCTTCAGGTCGAAGCGGTCGTTCTCCATGACCTTGACCCACGCCTTGACGAAGTCGTTGACGAACTTCTCCTTGGCGTCGGAGCCGGCGTAGAGCTCGGCGATGGCACGGAGCTCGGAGTTGGCACCGAAGACCAGGTCGACTCGCGAACCGGTCCAGCCGTTGGTGCTGGTGTAGGTCGTCTCGTCGGCGGACGGGGTCCACTGCTGGTCGTAGTCGAGCAGGTTGACGAAGAAGTCGTTCGTCAGCGCGCCCGGGGTCTTGGTGAAGACACCGAGGTCGGAGCCGTCCCAGTTGTTGCCGATCACGCGCAGGCCACCGGTGAGGACGGTCGCCTCGGGGGCGGAGAGGCCCAGGAGGTTGGCGCGGTCGATGAACAGGAACTCGCTCGGCAGGTTGAGGAAGCCGGAGTCGTAGTTGCGGAAGCCGTCGGCCACCGGCTCGAGCCAGGCGAAGTTCTCCTCGGAGGTCTGCTCCTGGGTGGCGTCGACGCGACCGGCCGTGAACGGCATGGTCAGGTCGTAGCCGGCAGCCTTCGCGGCCTGCTCGACACCCACGCCACCGGCGAGGACGAGTACGTCGGCGAAGGAGACCCCGGTCTCGGCCGCGATCTGCTCATAGGCCGCGATGACCGGCTTGAGCTCGTCGGGCTGGTTGACCTTCCAGGAGACCTGCGGCTCGAGGCGGATACGACCACCGTTGGCGCCACCACGCTTGTCGGAGCTGCGGAAGGTCGCCGCAGCCTTCCAGGCGGTGGAGACGAGCTGCTGAGCGGTCAGACCGGATTCGGCGATCGCCTTCTTGGCAGCCGCGATCGAAGCGTCGTCGGTCGCAGCCGAACCGTTGGGCAGCGGGTCCTGCCAGTCGAGGTCCTCGGCCGGGACCTCGGGGCCGGCGTAGCGGCTCTTCGGGCCCATGTCGCGGTGGGTCAGCTTGAACCACGCGCGGGCGAAGGCCTCGGAGAAGGCCTCCTGGTCGTCCTTGAAACGGCGCGAGATCGCGTCGAACTCCGGGTCCACGCGCAGGGCGAGGTCGGAGGTGAGCATGCGCGGCTCGCGCTTGCCGTCACCGTGGGCCTCGGGCACCAGGTCGGCGCCGCCGTTGTTCTTCGGCTTCCACTGCTTGGCGCCGGCCGGGGACTCGGTGAGCTCCCAGTCGTAGGCGTAGAGAATGTGGAAGAACTCGTTGTCCCAACGGGTCGGGTGGTAGGTCCAGGTGACCTCCAGGCCCGAGGTGACCGCGTCGGCGCCGACACCGGTGCCGTGGCCGTTCTTCCAGCCGAGGCCCTGGTTCTCCAGCGGCGCGGCCTCCGGGTCGGGGCCGATCAGGTCGTCGGGGTGGGCACCGTGGGTCTTGCCGAAGGTGTGGCCACCGGCGATGAGGGCGACGGTCTCCTCGGAGTCCATCCCCATCCGGCGGAAGGTCTCCTTGATGTCCACCGCGGACTTCATCGGGTCGGGCTCACCGTTGGGGCCCTCCGGGTTGACGTAGATCAGACCCATCTGGACGGCGGCCAGCGGCGCCTGCAGGTCGCGGTCACCGGTGTAGCGCTCGTCGTCGAGCCAGACCTTCTCCGGGCCCCAGTAGACGTCGTCGTCGGCCTCCCACACGTCCTCGCGGCCACCGGAGTAGCCGAAGGTCTTCAGACCCATGGTCTCCAGCGCGACGTTGCCGACCAGCACGAACAGGTCGGCCCAGGAGAGCGCCTGACCGTACTTGGCCTTGACCGGCCACAGCAGGCGACGGCCCTTGTCGAGGGAGACGTTGTCGGGCCAGGAGTTGAGCGGCGCGAAGCGCTGCTGACCGCTGCCGGCGCCACCGCGGCCGTCGTGGCTGCGGTAGGTGCCCGCGGCGTGCCACGCCAGCCGGATCATGAACGGGCCGTAGTTGCCGAAGTCGGCCGGCCACCAGTCCTTGGAGTCGGTCAGGACCGCGGCGATGTCAGCCTTGACGGCGTCCAGGTCGAGGGCCTCGAAGGCCGTCTTGTAGTCGAAGTCAGGGTCGACCGGGTTGGCCGCGGGGTGATGCTTGGCCAAGATCTTCAGGTTGAGCTTGTTGGGCCACCATTCCTGGTTGGCGCTGCCGACGGTCGGGTGAACGCGGCCGGCGTTCATGACCGGGCACTTGCTCACGGACTCTTCAGACATCAGGTTCCAATCCTTCTTGTTCGGATCACTTGCTGCGCTGGGCGGCCTGGCACTGCGGACAGGTGCCCCAGTAGATGACCTCGGCCTCGTCGACGACGAAGCCGTTGTCGTCCGATGCCGTCAGGCAGGGCGCATGGCCGACGGCGCAGTCGACGTCGGCGATGTTCCCGCAGGAACGGCAGACCACGTGATGGTGGTTGTCCCCGACCCGGGCCTCATAACGAGCCACCGAGCCGGAGGGCTGGATGCGGCGTACGATCCCGGCGGCCGAGAGGGCCGCGAGGGAGTCGTAGACAGCTTGGTGGGATACGTCCGGAAGCCGTTCGCGCACCGCTCCGAGAATGGTTTCGGTGTCGGCGTGCGCGTTCTCGGTGACGGCCCCCAGAACGGCCACTCGCGGGCGAGTGACGCGCAGGGAGGCACCTCTCAGCAGCTGTTCGTAGTCCGCGTTCCCCACGACCCAGAGCCTACGCGAAATCTTGAATGAGTCAAGAAACGGGAGTGGACTTTTCGGTACGGGTCGCGCGGTCTTCACCGGCCGCGAAGCGGCCGGCCATCAGCGGGATCAGAACGGCGACTGCGAGCGGGATGACGAACATCGAGCGTTCGCCGAAGACCTCTGCGACCGCGGCGATCAACGAGGCGGCGGCGAGATAGCCAGCGTAGTTGGCGAGATTGACGCGTGCGATCGCGTCCTCGGCATTGTCCGGGGAGATGTGGGCGGCGGCGACGAAGGACTGCGGCGGGACCATCGCCAGGCTGCCGCCGAGGACGGCGAAGCCGACGGCGGCCACGCTCCAGTGCGGCGCGACGACGATCAGCACCAGGGCGCCGACACCGATGACGCCGCCGGTCCGGATCACCCGCTCTGCGCCGAAGCGGGCGACGAGGCGGTCTCCGGGGAGACGTACGGCCAGGAGGACCAGCTGGTAGGCGGCATAGATCGCGGGCGCGACCGCCGCGGCGGCACCCAGACCGTCGACGACGTAGATCCCGCCCCAGGCAGAGGCCGCTGAGTCGACGAACCACATCGCGAACGTCGGCACCGCGACCAGCAGGAGCGGCAGCATCGGCAGCGCGGGCCTCGGTCGCTGCGTACTGCTGTCTCGCTTCTCGACCGCGTCGACCGCTTCCGGCGGCAGCAGGAGTCGGAACGTGGCCACGTTGGCGACCAGGCCGATGACGGCGATGGGGACCATGTCCAGACCCAGAGGTACGCCGAGGGCGATCGTCACGGTTGCGTAGACGGCGCCTAGGACGGCCGCCGCGCTCCACATCGCGTGGAAGCCGTTCATCAGCGGGCGGCCGTACGCGTCCTGGGTGGCCGTGCCCTGCATGTTCATGGACGCGTCGACGCCGCCGAGGAAGAACCCGTAGACGCCGTTGAGGACCAGCAGGGTCACCATCGTCGGCGCGAACGCGGGTGCGACCGCGGCCAGCGAGGCCCCGCCTAGCATCAACGAGAGTGTCGCCGCGCTGCCGACCCGGTTGGCGAGGTGACCAGCGGTGAGGCTGCCGACCGCGCCGACCGCGGTGGTCACCCCGAGCACGACGAACACGTCGCCGGCGCTGAGGTCGAGCTTGGTCGCGATCGACTCCAGCCTGGTGATCAGCGACGCGAAAGTCAGTCCCTGGATCGCGAAGGCGACGAAGACCGCCGTTCTGGCGAGCTGGAGTCGGGTCATCGGCGCATCCTTCGTTCGGGTTGCGCGAAGTCTGCACCTTGGGGTGTGGGGTGCGCATCTGTTTCGGTGGGGTTCTGTGGCCGGGGGCTTGTCGTCGAGCCCCCTGCCACCGCTGGTCGAGCCCCCTGCCACCGCTGGTCGAGCCCCCTGCCACCGCTGGTCGAGCCCCCTGCCACCGCTGGTCGAGCCGCCGGAGCCGCTAGGCGGAGGCGTGTCGAGACCAACACGGTTCCCTGCCTGGAGCGTTTTCGCGAAGGCTGGCCAGGGCCGCCGACCCGGCTTTGAGGGTCTTCTCGACATGGCCCGGAGTAAAGGACGGCCTTCGGCCGCCGGCTTCGCCGGTCGCCTTCGGCGATCCTTGACACCGAACCATGTCGAGAAAATATTTGGCTGGCTATCGGGGCGGCGGCCGGGGTGTGGCGCAGCGGATTCTTGCTTCGGGACGGTGGTGTTTGGTGGGGTGGAGGGTGGCCCTTCGGGCCACTTACCATCCACAGGTTTAAGGGCCGTTCGCTCACCGCGAAAAAGGGGTTTGACCTGCCCAAATAGGTGTTCACAGCCGTGGACAAAGAGTAGAATCAGACCCATCACGACACGCCTCCGAACACACTCGGAAAGGAGGGGCAGCGATGAGTCTCGACGGCAATATCGACCACTGGGGAACCAACCCCGGCGACGCACTCAACGCTGCTCTTGCCGCCATCGAAACCTCCCTGGCCGAGATGCTCGCCATGGACCCCACCTACTGGCGCACCAGCCAGAAGAAGGACTACCTGGTCAGGGTGGAGAAACTGCAGGCCCAACAGGCTGCGTTGACGCTGCGGGTGCTGGCTGCCTCGGGGGACATTGCCGCCGAGACCGGCGACAAGGATGCTTCCGCGTGGATGCGCGCCGAGCTGCTGGTCGACAAAAGCATCGCGAGGTCCCAGATCAAGTTGGCCGCTGCGGTGGAGAAGTATGAGTTGGTCGCCGCCGGTCTCGCGAGCGGTGAGGTTGCCGAAGCGAAAGCCCGAGTGATCACCCGCGCACTCGACAAGATCGACACTGACCCTGTCGCCACCCGCGAAGACCTCGTCCTGGCCGAGAAGCTGCTGGTCGATTGCGCCACCCAGATGACCGCCAACGAACTCCGCATCGTCGGCAGACGCATCCTCGCTGAGGTCGACCCGGCCCGGTTCGAAGAGGCCGAAGCCAAAGCACTCCTCGCTGAAGAGGAGCGTGCCCAGCAGAAGACCGCCCTGCGGGTGTGGGACAACCACGACGGGACCATCGGGTTCGACGGTGTGCTCCCGGTGTCGATCGGGATGAGGTTCAAGCGGCAGGTCGAGGCCTGGGCCCAACCCCGCAAGCAGCAGCTCGTCGAGAAAGGGGCGCCCCTGCCCTCGTGGGAGCGACTCATGGGCCAGGGCTTCGCCCGCCTGATCGAGACCAACGACCCCGCTGGCCTGCCCAGACACGGTGGCGACGCGACCGTGGTCAACGTGGTGATCAGTCTCGAGGAGCTCCGCAAGGAGCTCGGGACCGCGATCTTGGGGTTCGACGAGACCAACGGCACCACCATCACCGCAGCAGAGGCCCGTCGGATGGCGTGCAACGCCACAATCATCCCGTGGGTGTTGGGCGGGGACAGCGTGGTGCTGGATGCTGGCCGGGAGAGCAGGATCTTCCAGCCGATCCAGCGCAAAGCACTCCGGCTCCAACAGAAGTGCTGCCAGGCCGAAGGGTGTGACATGCCACCCGAGTGGTGCGATGCGCACCATCTAGACCCATGGGCGGCCGGCGGCAAGACAAACCTGAAAGACGGGGTCCTGTTGTGTCCCCATCATCACCGCCTGGCGCACGCTCCCGGATATACGCACGAGCGGCTACCCGACGGCACCGTCCGGTTCACCCGTCGTCCCTAGACCGACCGCGATCAGCCCGTCGCCATAGACGGGGACATCACCGCCCGCTAATCAGCTTCGGTCAACACCGGAGCCGCTCCCCCGTGTCTGCTCAAACCGCGAAGGCACGTCGGTAGGCAGTCGGGGTCAAGCCTGTTTGGATGGCCAGGCGCTCGCGGAGGTTGGCAGCGGTCCCGAGGCCGCTCTGGTGCGCGACCTGGTCGACGGCTAGGTCGGTCTGCTCGAGAAGTCGGCGGGCGTGCTCGACGCGGACGGCGGTGAGCCATTGGTTCGGGGTGCAGCCGAGCTCGTTGCGGAATCGTCGGTGGAGGGTTGCCGGGCTCATCGCGGCTCGCGCGGCTATGTCTGCGACCGTGATGGGGTTCGTCGCTTGGTGCTCGGCCCAGACGAGTGCCGCGGCGAGGGGGCTCTCGGTCTCCTTGGGGAGAGGGCGTTCGATGAACTGTCGTTGCCCGCCGGGGCGGTGACCTGGGAACACGAGTCGGCGCGCGACGATCGAACCTACCTCGGCGCCGTGGTCGCGGCGTACGACGTGGAGTGCGAGGTCGAGGGCGGCTGCGCTGCCGGCGGAGGTGAGGATGTCGCCGTCGTCGACGAAGAGGACTGCGTCGTCGACGCGGACGCGTGGGTATCGGGCTCGGAACTCCTCGGCCCACTGCCAGTGCACTGTGACGCGGCGCCCGTCCAGGATGCCTGCTTCGGCGAGGGTGAACGCGCCGCTGCACATGCCGATCATTCGTGCTCCGCGGTCGTGGGCGTGGGCGATCGCGTCGAGCACCTCGCGGTGATGGGGCACGGCCGTGTTGGGGCGGTTGGGGACGATCACCGTGTCGGCCTGATCCAGCATCGACAGGCCCGCGATATCGGTCATCGCGAAGAAGCGCTGTCGCATCGACACCTTCGACTCGCGTGCGCACATCTGCAAGTTGTAGAGCGGGCCGCCGACTTCTGGTCTGTCGATGCCGAGAACTTCGGTCAGGCACGCCAGCTCGAACGGGTTCGAGCCTTCGTCGACAAGGGCGACGACAGAGTGCAGGTGCGAGGAATCTTGCGACATATGCCATTCCTTGCACTGTTCGAGCGGCCACCGCAAGTTCGAAGATCGGAGTCATGATGAACCCGAGCACGAACATCGACTCCGTCCTGGCGTCCTTCGAGGAGCGCTGGAGTCCACGGATCCTCACCCGAGTCAACGAATACGACGTACGCCTGGCCAAGATCGAGGGCCGCTTCGTCTGGCACTCCCACCCCGACACCGACGAGCTCTTCATTGTGCTCGACGGCAGTCTCGACATCCACCTTCGAGAGTCCGGGGAGGAGACCACCGTGCATCTCGCGCGGCACGACGTCTTCGTCGTCCCGCGCGGGATCGAGCACTGCCCTGAATCGTCAGGCGGCGCGGCCGTGATGCTGCTCGAACCGACCGGGACGCTCAGCACCGGTGACTACGACGGCGCGATCCCGGCCCACATCGACTCGACGACCGGGGTCGAGGTCTGAGCAGAGGGCCGGTCAATACACCTAGTGCTGCTTGAGCAGGCCGTCGAGGATCTTCTCGCCGTCCTTGCTGTCGCCCTTGCCCAGACTGTCGAACTCATCGCGGAGCTGCTCCATCTCGCGCTTGGCGCTCTCGCCCTTCTCGACGAGGTCGCGAATGCCTTGGATCTGGTCCTCCCACTCCTGCGACTGACCTGCGTCGATGATGTTCCAGCTCTCCAGGTTCTCGCGCCAGCGGTCGAGTTTGTCGAGGCGGTTGAGAGTCTTGTTGTCGGACTTGTCGGACTTGTCGGCGTTCCGGTCGGCGGACTTGTCCGCGCCCTCGGAGCCGGAGTCGGAGTCGGAGCTGTTGTCGACGCTGTTGGAGCTGTCGGAGCTCTCGGCCGGCTGGTCAGCCTCGGCAGGCGCGGGCTCGTAGGCGGCCAGCCACGACGCGGCGAAGACACACGCGATCACGATCGCGATCGCACCGAGGAGTCGGCCGGTGGGGAAGCTCCGCAGCGACCGCGGGCGCGGGCCGCGTACGGGAGGCGGGGTGCTGGGACCGGACAGGACGCCGGTGCGGGAGTTGGCCAGCGCCATCGGCTCGTCGAGCGGCCGCGGGGCCATCGCCTGGGTCGTACGCGGGGACTGGCCGGCCGACAGACGGTCGGTGGCGTCGGGGTCGGCGCCGTTGAGTACGTAGCCGAGCTCGTGCGCAACCTGGTCCATCGAGGGCCGAGCAGCCGGATTCTTGTCGAGCATCCGGGTGACCAGGCGCGCCAGCGGCGGGGGTACGGCCCGGAAATCGGTGATCCGCGGCACCGGCTCGCTCAGGTGCATGTGCAGGATCCGGACCGGGTGCGGCGCCGAGTAGGGCACCTTCCCGGTGAGCATCTCGAAGAGCACGCAGCCCAGCGAGTAGACGTCGGCAGGCGGGCCGACGGGGTCGCCGGAGGCCTGCTCGGGCGAGAGGTAGGACGGGCTCCCGATCACGTGGCCGGTCTGGGTGAGCCCGGCGTCGACCCCTGTCATGGCGTACGCGATGCCGAAGTCGAGCACGGTCAGCCGGCCGTCGCCGTCGAACATCAGGTTCGCCGGTTTGATGTCACGATGCACCACCCCAGCCCGGTGCGCGGCACCGAGGGCGCCGGCGACCTGGCGGGCGTACTCGACGGCCGTGTCGATCGGCAACGCGCCCCGCTGCGCGATCGGCTCGGCCAGGGTCGGTCCGGGCAGCAGCTCCATGACCAGGAAGACGTCGTTGTCGTCGCTGCCCGCGTCGAAGATCTTGACCACGTCGTCGTGGACGACCCGGGCCGTCGAGAGCGACTCACGACGGAACCGCTCGGCCATCGTGGGGTCGTCGACATCGCGCAGCAGCTTCACCGCGACGTCGCGGTCGAGGACGGTGTCGCGCGCCCGCCAGACCTCGCCCATGCCGCCGGCTCCGAGCAGAGTGAGGAGCCGGTAGCGGCCGGCGATCGGGGGAAGCTCGTCCATGACGGAAATTATGCCGGGGTCACCCAGGAGTCGAAGAGCGGGATGCCCTCCCAGGCTCCCCCACGGGCCACCGCCACCACGGCGTGGGGCCGGTCGAACCGCAGATCGATCTGCCGCACCGTCGTCTCGCGCGGGGCACCGGTGGCCGCCCGGACCATCATCCCGGTCACCGCCGCCGCCTTGAAGCCCTCACGATCGTAGGAGGCGACCGCCTTCTGTACGCAGACAGCCTCCGTGTCCGTCTCGATCGCAGCCATCACTCCGCCGGCGATCTCGGCGACCCCCGGCGCGGCGGCCAGGTCGTGACGATCCTCCGCGCTCCACTCCGGAAGGTGGCTGCGCCAGCGGTCGGCCGGAGCGCTGCCGAAGGCGGTGACCTCTCGAACCGTCCAGGCGTGGCCGGTGCCGGCATCGCCAGGGTCGAAGGTGCGGTTCTGCACCTCGCCGGCGTCGACCCGTCGGACGACCTCTTCGGCAGCCCGCCACACGTCGTCGGCGGCGACGCCGTTCGCGGCGATCACGGAGTAGACCGAGATGCCGTCCTCGCTGGGCGGACAGGCGACTGCCACAGGACCGGCGGCCTCGGTCTCCACCACCGCCTGGAACCCGCCCTCCAGCAGCAGCAACCCGTCCCCGTCGTCGTCGAGCGGCTCGCTCCAGCGCGGCGTCACCACCAGCGCCGATGCGAAGACGAGCAGGGTCCAGGGGTCGATCTCGAGAGGGAACTCCGTGATCAGCCCTCGGGTGTGCTCGTCGGCCCACGCGTCGAGCCCGGCCTGCTCCGGGAGCGGGTCGAGCATGATCGGCAGAGCCTTCGTCAGCTCCACCCCGGGGCGCAGCCAGCCGGCGACAGCGGCGCCGATCGTCGGGTGCGGTGACTCCAGCAGCGCCAGCGCGGCGGCCCGCGCGTCGGCCCGGTTCAACCCCAGGATCTCATCGGTCTCGGTCTCCGCCGCCGGCGCCAGCGAGGCGAGGAGCAGCCACAGACCTGCGTACGAGATCACCGGCGCTTCGGCGGATCCGAGAGCGGAGCGGGTGGTGGCGGCGTACGTTCGGACTGCCTTGGCGGCCGCGAGGGACAAGGGCGTCTGCGTTCCCGACTTCTCCATGCTCGAAGACATTACGGGGAGAGCCACGACAGGTGAGCCAAGTCACGATACGATTATGTATCGAGCGAGGAGGCACCATGGCCAAGGAGTCGCGCACGGCAGGGTTGGATCCGGAGACCGAATTTCAAGAGATCTCCAGGAGCCTGGGGCTCTACGAGTTCCCTTGGGACACGACTCAGTCGCTGAGCTTCGCGCTGTTCCGGACCTACGCGGTGCCCTCGATCGGCCGGCTGCTGGCCGACACGCACCAGTTCACCGAGAACACCCAGAAGCGCTACGACGACACCGCGCTGCTGATGGAGGACGCGGCGATCGAGGACCTGGACAGCCCTCGCGGTCGGGCCGCGGTGCGGCGGATCAACCAGATGCACCGGATGTACGACATCTCCAACGACGACATGCGCTACGTCCTCTCGACCTTCGTGGTGATCCCACGGCGCTGGAACCAGGAGTTCGGCTGGCGGCAGTCGACCCCCGACGAGCAGCTCGCGGCGCTGCGCTACTACCAGGCGCTCGGGAAGCGGATGGGGATCAAGGACATCCCGGCGACCTACGAGGAGTTCGAGCAGCTCCTCGACTCCTATGAGACCGAGCACTTCGGGTACGACGAGGGCGGCCGCGCCGTCGCCGACTCGACCCTCGAGCTGCTGACCACGTTCTACCCGCGACCGCTGGCGCCGCTCGTCCGAACCTTCTCGCTGTCGCTGATGGAGCCGCACCTGCTCGAGGCGTTCGGCTACGCCGAGCCGGGACGCCTCGCCCGGGCCCTGTCCCGGGCAGCATTGAAGGCCCGGGCACGTGTCGTCGCGCTCCTGCCGGCGCGGAAGAAGCCGGCGTACGTCCGCGACATGCCTCGCATCAAGAGCTACCCGCACGGGTTCAGCACCGAGGAGCTCGGCACCTTCGCGCCGGGCTGCCCGGTGCACGTGGGCACCAAGCCGTAGCCCACCCCTCCCCCGCACTTCACGAGCCCTTCACCAGGCACCGCTTCGCTGTTGTCGATAACCCCCATATCGACAGGAGCACGTCCATGCCTGGCCCCAGCACCACTCCTGATCTCCGCGGCGCCCTACGCGGTCTCGACCGCCGCCGCTTCCTGACCGTCTCGGCGGCCGCGACCGCGCTGGCCTTCACCACGGGCCTGCCGCGTACCGGCGCCTTCGCCTCCCCCGCCACCTCACCCTCGGCGATCACCTCCGACCCGTTCACCCTCGCAGTCGCCTCCGGCGACCCCCTACCCGACTCGGTGCTGCTGTGGACCCGGCTCGCGCCGCTCCCGCTGGAGCCGACCGGCGGGATGCCTCCCGCACGGTTCGACGTCTCCTGGGAGGTGGCCCGAGACTCGACGTTCAAGCGCGTCGTACGCCGCGGCACCGCCGCCGCGCACACGGAGTTCAACCACTCCGTGCACGCCGAGGTCCGCGGCCTGGACGCGGCGACCGAGTACTTCTACCGCTTCCGGGTCGGCCAGTGGATCAGCCCGGTCGGGCGGACCCGGACCGCGCCGCCGGTGGGAGCCGCGGTGTCGTCGTTCACCTTCGCCCTCGCCTCGTGCCAGCGCTACGACCAGGGCTACTACACCGCGTACGGACATCTCGCCAACGAGGACGTCGACGCGGTCTTCCACCTGGGCGACTATCTCTACGAGTACGCCGTGAACGCCTCCGCCGGCGCCCGCGCCTACAGCGAGCCGCTGCCGGCGCACCTCAACCACGAGACCGTGACACTCGATGACTACCGGGCGCGCTACGGGCTCTACAAGTCCGACCCCGACCAGATCGCCGCGCACCTGGCGCACCCGTTCATCGTCACCTGGGACGACCACGAGACCGAGAACAACTACGCCGCCGACTCCCCGGAGAACTCGGTTCCGCCGGAGCAGTTCCTGGTGCGCCGCGCGGCCGCCTACCGCGCCTACTGGGAGAACCAGCCGCTGCGCCTGCCCCAGCAGCCGTCCGGGGCGGATCTTCGTCTCTACCGACGGCTGCAGTGGGGCCGGCTGGCGCAGTTCGACATCCTCGACACCCGCCAGTACCGCACCAACCAGGCCAACGGTGACGGCTGGAAGCTGCCTTCTGCTGAGTCCGAGGCAGAGTCGATGACACTTCCGGGCTTCGAGCAGGAGAGGTGGCTGACCGACGGCTGGCGGCGTTCCCACGCGACCTGGAACGTGGTGCCGCAGCAGGTCACCTTCGCACGCCGTGACAACCCGAACGGCTCCGGTACGCGCTCGATGGACTCCTGGGACGGCTACCCGGCCTCTCGCCGGCGTGTCCTCGAGGGCTGGAAGGCGTCGGGACAGTCGAACCTGATGGTCCTGACCGGCGACGTACACGTCCACTACGGCCTGAACATCCACGACGACTTCGACGACCTGTCCTCGCCGGTGCTCGGCACCGAGGTCGTCACCAGCTCGATCACCTCGGGCGGCAACGGCGCGGAGCGTCCCGCCAACTGGGCCGCTTATCTGGAGCGCAACCCGCACATGAAGTTCTACAACGGCCTGCGGGGCTACACGACCGTCTCCCTGGGGGCTGACGGCGCCGAGATCGCCTACAAGAACGTCGCCCAGGTGACCACGCCGGGGGCACCGCTGACCGTGGGAGGCCGCTTCTTCACCGAGGCGGGCAAGCCGGGTCTGGTCGAGGCGTAGAAGCTCGGTACGACGGGGAGATCTGCATGGGTTACCGACGAGTAAGCCATGTCGATCTCCCCGTCGTACCCCTACGCTCAGGGGCGTGAGCCGTCCGCGGTACTCCCCCGCTGTCGGGGTCGTGGTCGCCGCGCAGGCTGCCGTGCTGCTGGCGATGAGCCCGTTCTACGGGCCGCATCGAGACGAGCTCTACTTCGTCTCCGCAGGTCAGCGGCTGGCTTGGGGATATCCCGACCAGCCCGCGCTGACACCGTTCCTGGCCCGGATCGCGACCGAGATCGCGCCGTACAACCTTGTCGTTCTGCGATTGTGGAGCCTGCTGGCGATGGTCGGGCTGGTCCTGCTGGCGGCGGAGTTCGCGCGGCTGCTCGGCGGCGGACGTACGCCGCAGGTGCTGACCGCGGGGCTGGTGGCCGTCGGCGTGGTCACGATGACGTTCGGGCACTGGCACTCGACCGCCACGTTCGACGCGCTGGCCTGGACCGCGATCCTGGTGCTGGTGGCCCGGGCGCTGGTCGCCCAGGGCTGGCGGCACCGGGCACTGTTCTGGCTGGCGGCCGGGATCGTCGCCGGGATCGGGCTGGAGAACAAGCACTCGGTGGCCTTCCTCCTGGGCGCGATCCTGATCGGCATCGCACTCGTCCCGGCGACCCGGCGCAACCTGACCACGCCGTGGCCGTGGCTGGCCGGGCTCACCGCGCTGGCGCTGTGGACCCCCAACCTCCTGTGGCAGCTCGAGCACGACTGGCCGGTGCTCGACCTGTCCGCGGACATCCGGGAGGAGTACGGCGGTGCGGCCGGCAGGGTCGGTTACGTCGCGCAGGCGCTGATCCTGCTGAGCCCCGTGATCACGCCGGTCTGGATCATCGGTCTGGTGGCGCTCCTCCGGCGCCGGGAATGGGCACCCTTCCGCCCGGTCGCCGTCGCGTTCTTGCTGGTCGCGGGCTTCTTCCTGATCGCGGGCGGAAAGGGCTACTACCTGGCCGGCCTGTTCCCGCCGTTGGTCGCGGCGGGATCCGTGGTGATCGCCGAGCGTCTGCGGCCACGCACCGTCGGCCTCCTCGGCGCCGGCCTGGCCCTGCTGACCATCCCAGCCTGGCCGATCAACCTCCCGGTGCTACCCGCTCAGACCTATGCCGGCTCGTTCTACACCGCCGCCGGCGAGGACCAGCTGGAGACGATCGGCTGGCCCCAGTACGCCGCCCAGGTGCGGGCGGTCGTCGACGAGCTGACCCCGGCCCAGCAACGTACGGCCGTGGTCTTCACCACCAACTACGGAGAGGCGGGCGCTCTGGAGTGGTATGGCGTCGGGGCGCCGGTCCACAGCGGGCACAACGGCTGGCGGTTCTGGGAGCAGCCGCCGAAGGGCGCATCACCGATCGTCGTGGTCGGGTTCGACGACCCCGACCGCTTCTTCGACGGCTGCGAGCAGGTCGGTTCGCTCTACAACCGCGAAGGTGCCGACAACGAGGAGAACGGCGCCCCGATCGACCTCTGCGACACCCCGAAGCAGCCGTGGTCGCAACTGTGGCACTACAGCGCCTGAGACCTGGCTTAGCCTGACGACATGGCCAACGTTGTCGGGAACGCTGTGCTGGCGATCTTCTTCGGAGTCGCGCTGGCCGTCGCAGGGTTCGTCCCTGCAGCGGCGATCGCCTACCGCCGCAGAGGCTCGTTCCCGCTGGGTCGGATCCTGCTCCTCCTGGCCGCTGCGATCTACGCGGTGGCGCTGTGGACCTACACCCTCGTCCCGGTGCCCGATGCGGGCTCGTTCACCTGCGCCGGGACCCAGGTCCATGCATTCGGCTTCGTCGGCGACATCCTCCGCACCCGCGCCGAGATCGGCACCCGAGCCCTGCTCACCGACGCGGTGTTCCTCCAGGTGGCCCTCAACCTCGTCCTGTTCGTACCTCTGGGGTTCTTCGTCCGAGCGATCACCGGACGTGGTGTCGTGGTCGCGGGCACCATCGGGTTCTTGACGTCGCTGCTCATCGAGAGCACTCAGCTCACTGGGATCTGGGGACTGTACCCGTGCGCCTACCGCGTCTTCGACGTCGACGACCTGCTGGTCAACACCGCTGGCGCCGTGCTCGGTTCGGCGATCTCGGCCCTCCTCGTCCGTCACCACGCCCGAGAGGCGCCGGCCACCGTCACTGTGGGCCGACGGTTGGTGGGCATGGTCGCCGATCTGCTGGTCGTCCTCGGCGCCGGCGCCCCGCTGGTCCTGGCCTGGCGTGCCTGGCAGCTCTACGGGCTCGAGGTGCCGTTCGACGAGGTGCCGACCACCACCCAGTTCTGGCTGCTGTGGGGTCCGCCGATCGTGCTGGAGGCCGTTGCCGTCCTCGGCTTCGGACGTACCGTCGGCGAGTGGGTCGTCGGCCTCCGCGCGACGGCATCCTCGGGAGTGTGGTGGCGCCGGATCGTCAAGCTGCTGGCCGGGGTCGGCGGCCTGATGCTGCTGCTCATGGCCGACTTCCCCGGCTCCGGCCTCCTGCTGCTCGTCTTCGTCGGCGCGACCGTCGTGGCACTCCCCCGCACCGATGAGCATCGCGGCCTCAGCAACGCGCTCGCGGGAATGCAGGTCGGGCCGGCCCGGCCGAGCTGAGCCGGCGGGTTCACCGTTCGCTGGGCAGCGGCGAGACCTCGAGCTCCCCGGTCAGGTAGGCCAGCGTGGAACCGTTCGACAGCACGACGCGTCGGGCGTTGTCGTCTCGCCGGCGGCGCAGCGACGTCAGCGTCTTGACCACGCGCTCCGGGTCGTCGAGGAGCCAGAACCCGACGCGGATCGCCTTGCGCCGCCACCGCCGGGGCACGAGTCGGATCCGGTGCCGGCGTGTGTTCGACCATGACGGCGCATCACGTCTCGCGGTGAACTCGAGGAACCGGTTCGTCACCGGGATCATGTCGTGACGTGTGACCTCCTCGACCACGTCGACGCGGATCTCCTTCCACGCCACCGTGACCACTTCCCCGGCGAGCTCGATCGTCAGGCTCTCAGGCGTGATCAGGAGCGCCCGGCGCATGGTCATCGTCAGCGCATGGTCGACCACCACCACCGCGAAGAACACTGCGAACCCCGCAGACAGGACCCCGACCACGTTCAGCCCGCCGCGGAACGCGAGCCCCGCAAACTGACACAGCATCACCACGAAGCACACGAGCATCAGCTCCCCGCAGATCCCCGGCCCCCGCCTGAGCCTGATCTCGATCCCGGCCCCGCCGTCCGAGCCCCGGATCCGGCGCTGCGCGCGGCGGTCGCCGAGGCGTACGCCCTTCATCAGCTGCACCGCGACCGCCAGCAGGACGAACATCACCCCGCAGGTGACTCCGATCAGGTACGGCCCGAGCTCCGCGCCGTCAGCGACCAGAAACCCGACGCACAGCAAGAGCCCGAACAGCAGGTTGGCGAGGCTGAGCAGCGACCACCCCACCCTGCGAGCCGTCGCCTTCCAGGGCGCCCCCAGATCTCCGTCCTCGACCACGGCTCGACCTTAAGGGCCGTACGCCGCGGCCGGCCCGGAGACCGGAGATCGGCGCGTCCGTGGTCGTTCTTCATCAACGCCAGGCCGGACGTCGGTTTCTCCAGAGCGGTGCGTCTGGGCCTACGCCCAGACGCCGACGTACTCGATGACCACCCTGAGGCCGACGTTGAACTCGGCAGCGTTGGTGACCGCGTTGATGAGGCGTACGACCCAGAAGACCGCCAACGTGTAGCCGATCCCGAGCGCAATCCCGGACGCGGCTGCACTGGTTCCGGTCACTTTGGCTCGGCGGAGCCCGACGTGCCCGAGCACGACCGCGACCGCGATCGGGATGATCTAGGCAATCATCAGCAGTCCGAGGATCAGCCAGATGATCGAGCGGTCCTCCATGGCGTAGAAGGAGTTGTAGTAGCTCTGGCTGACCTTCGGGATTCCCACGATCACCCGCACCAGGGCGACGATCCCCAGCAGTCCCGCGGCAAGCCCCAGGCCGGCCATCCCGAGCCATCCGGCAGCACCGCGTGGGTTGCCAGCGGGTGCGGGCTGGTTCGGCGGCCATGCGGGACCGGCTGCTGCCACCTCGCTCGGTTGTGACATCGCGCCCTCTTTCCTTCCGAGCTGGATCGAGTCGCCCTGGGTGTGACGGGCGCCGACGTAACGACGCGAAACGCTATCTCAGACAAGGGGCGTCGCCGGCGAGAACCGCGCGGAACCGGCGAGGCAGGCGCGGATCGAGTGCGTATGAGATTTTTCGACGTTTTGTGTTTGAAACCCGAAGTTTGGGGTAGGAGATAGTCACCAACCGCTCCGAACGCCTTGGGAGACCTCTCGTGAACGTCGAAATCGTCGTGCCGCAGGTGAAGACCGCGGCCCGTTCCATCGGGACCGCGGCCGACGCCGTCGCCGGCCTCGATCTCGAAGGCCCCATGGGCAAGGTCGCCGCCGCGCTGCCCGGCAGCACGGCCGTCGGCGCCGCGAACGGTCTCAAGACCGAGTGGAAGAACGATAAGGACAAGTGGGTCAAGGCCGCTCGCGACCACAAGACGACCACCGTCGCCGATGCCGACGCGATTGTCGAGGCCGACACGATCACGGCCCAGCAGGCGCGCTACCGCGAAGCAATGATCGGAAGAGACTGATGGCCGTCACGTATGACCAGCTCCAGAGCTGGAAGCCCGAAGACCTCGACAGCGCTGCGGACCAGCTCAACACCGTACGCAAGAGCTTCCAGGACCAACAGGACGAGATGGATGCCGGCAAGGTCCCCGACACCTGGGTCGGCGAAGCGGCCACCCGCGCCGAGAACCGCCACCGTCGCCTGATCGCCGACCTCAACGACATTGCTGCACCGCTGTCCCAGGTGATCAACGCTCTCGACGAGGCCGCGGCATCCATCAAGAAGGCCAAGGACAACGCCAAACGCTCCCACGACGATGCGACCGGCAGGGGCTGGAAGGTCACCTTTTCTGGCGGCGTACAGATCACCGATCCGAGTCCGGACGAGGACGATCCGGACAAGGACAAGGGCACCATGCAGCAGCTCGCGCAGAGCATCCAGGACGCCCTGACCGATGCCGAGTCCGCCGAGACCGACTTGGCCGCCGTGCTCAACCACGCGACCAAAGGCAACTATGACGGTGGCGACGGCACGATCGAGCAGGCCAGCCTTCCGCCCGAGCTGCGCAACTTGCCCGAGGACGAGCTCATCGACAAGATGCTCAGCGATCCGGGCAAGTACGATGGATACACCGACGCGCTGCCGCCCGGGGTACAGATTCGTCTCGGCGAGGAGATCAGCAACCGTCTCGACAACACTCTGAATGACGAGGACTACGACCTCAGCCAGGAAGAGGTCGACCGCCTCAACTCGATGCTGAGCGCCTACACCGACGATGAGACGGTCGCGGCCGGCCTCTACAAGGACCTCGGGGCCGACGGCACCGTCGCCAGCATGGCGCGGATCGAGGAGTACCTGCGAAACCCCTCCGTAGATGCCGGATCCCTCGACTCTCTTGCCTCCAACCTCCGCAACGGTCTCGGATCGGCCTCGAACGACCCGAGTTTCCCGGCGAAGCAGTTCGGCCACGACCTGGTCAAGTACGCCGGCCCGTCCGGCGTCTACCTCTCCGACGACGAGCAGGATGCCCTCCGCGATCGCTACCCGAACTGGGGCGGCACCGGCGGTGCCTCGGTCCTCACCTACCTGATGAAGGATCACGACCTCAACGGCGATCTGGTCCTCGGAGCGGCCGAAGAACTCGACCGCTTCGAACAGGTTGACGGCGCCTTCGACGCCAAGACCTGGTATCACCACACCGGCCACGGCCCGTTGGGCGCCGGCGAGAACGGCTACGGCGCTGACCCGATGGCGGCGATCATGGGCAACCTCGGCGCTCACCCGGAGCAGGGTTACGAGTTCTTCCATGGCGAGCACGGTGCCGAGCGCCAGGACTTCTACTTCGACAAGCGCACCTGGCAGGCCGACGGGTACGCCGGCATTTCCGAGTTGGCGGAGGGCGTTGGCACCGATCCCGGCCTGCTCGAGAAGCACCCCGAAGAGACAACCAAGCTGGTCTCCAACTTCCTCGACAAGGTCGCCAACAGCGAGGGTTTCAACGCCGACGACGCGAAGTCTGCATCACCGCACCTCTCGAACTTGCTCAAGTTCTACACGCCAGCCGTGGACCAGACCCTCCATTTCGGCGAAGCAGAGGGTGAGGCAAATTCCGGACCGTACGACGGTGGACCTCTCTTCCCGGACTTCGACTTCTACCCGGAGATCTACCAGAACGACCTTGACAGCCTCATGCAGGTTGCGGTGAGCACCGATGAGGGTGCCGGCAACATCGCGGAGGGAATCGGGGCATTCCAACAGACCAAGATCAACAACGCAGCGGTGATTCTCGCGGAGAACCCTGACGATCCCAACGCCCGCACCCAGCTTCAAGGCGCTATTCAGGACGGGGCGGCCCTACAGGGCTTCGCGGAGTACTCGGTCGGCGAGGTAGAGATCGAGAACGCACAGGACAAGGATGCCCGGGTTCAGGCGTTCTCCGACCTCATCGGGGAGGCCGCTGGCTTCGTTCCTCTTCCGGGCGCAGACGTGGTTGGCGAACTCGGCAGCAAGGCGATCAGCGCCGGCTTCACGCACGGCGTCGAGCTCGGCCAAGGCGCACTGACCGATCACTACGGCGCGAACGAGGGCGGCGCGGTAGCCGATCAGAACAGTCGCGCCGCACAGGGCGCGACGAACGCTCAGATCAACGCCTACCTGACGATGGTTCGGGCCGGGGTCATCGATGACGCTACGGTGCCGGACATGTGGAAAGGTCCCGACGGCGAACTGCTCGATCCGTCGGCGATCCGGCCCGACGATCTCTCCACCTACGGGCAGAGCGCAGCCAACGGCATCAGCGGTTATTCGACTCGGTTCGACATCTCTGGACCTTACGAAGACCAGTTCAGGGACTACTACGGATCGGTCGCCGGATGACCCCGACAATGCGGACCACCAGCGTCATCGTTCTGTCGGTCGCGGTCGCGGGACAGCTCGTCGGCTGTGGCGACGATTCGGACCGCGAGTTGCTGTCCCCAGATTCCGTTTCGGACATCAAGCAGACATACGCAGGCGACCAGATCCCTGCAGTCGGTTGGTGCCGAGAGGTGAACATCGCACAGTCTCGAGCGTCCTCTGGTAGTAAGCCTCATGCTGCAGGTGTCGAGTTCCGGCTCGAGAACGGCGACTACGTCCACGCGATCGTCATGGGCCCACCTTCTGGGAAGAGCATCGAGGATGTGCGCGCCGACCTGGAGAAGGCGGTCGACGAGTGCGCCGCGAAGAGCAACAGCGATCAAACGCTGGAGCCGATGTCCGGCCTAGAGGACGGGATGTGGGGCTACTCTTCGAGCGAGAGGGGCGCGACCGGCAGTGAGATCTTTGACGTAACTCCGAAGGGGTATCTCGTCGCAGTCGGCGTTCGCCACGAAGGCGACGGTAATCCCAGCGTTGACGTGCAAGAACTGATCCAGGAAGCAGGGAAGAACGCCGATATCTACATCGCCAGTCGTGATCAGGATGAGCAGTGAATGGCGACGAGTAGTTCGGGCTCTGCCGCCGCAGAAAGTCGGAACCGACAGACGCTGATCCGGCTGCTGATCGCAATGTTGCTGGCGAGCCTCGGGCTGACGTCATGCGGTGAAGAGTCGCCGACCACGCTCATCAAGCCGGATGACTTCAAGGCAGCCAAGGGTGAGGCGAGCGACGCCTGGGTCGGGATCGTCGGGATGCCGCCCTGCCGCGCCCTTCGCGAGTTCAACCGGGACCTCAATCTCGCAGCATCGGGCGATGTGACCGGAACCACCGTCGGGTTCGAAGGCGGCGGGTACGTCTTCGCCGTGGTGTTCTCACCGACCGCAACATCTCCTTCGGCGGACGAAGTTGTCGCCGGCGTTCAGGGGCACGTCAAGGATTGCGCAGCGGAGATCGCCGACGATCCGTCCCGGAACGTCGAAGAACTCAGCGACCTGCCGATGGAAGCCACCGGCTTCCGAGGCGTGGAGAACAACTTCACCAGCGAATACGTCTACGCCGCCACGAGCGGCGATCGACTGTTGGTGGCGGGTATGGAGTACGCGACCGAGGACCGCGCTCCTGTGTCCGTGGAGCGCCTGCTCGAGCTGTCTGCCGACCGCGCGCCCGATGTTGCCGAGACCGAAGGTTGGTGAACCACGCGTGAAGAAATCAGCGATTGCCGCAACGGCGGTGGCACTCGGCTTGGCGTCCTTCCTCACCGGCTGCGGGGATGCGGATGAAGCGTCGTCGTCTCTCAGCGAGTCGATTCGCGCGGACGTCGCGAAAGACGACTCACCCGAGACGCTAGGCCGGCTGGCGACCTACCTGCAGGAGCATCCTGACGCGGAGATCGACGCCGACCTCATCGACGAAACCGCGGATCTACTGGTGCACAACATGCCCGCCGTCCGGAAGACCATCGCAGATCCGGGCAGTCCGTCCAGCCTCGATACTGATCCAGAAGGTCTGCTTCGCGTAGTGCACCAGGTCGCCGACGACGAGGCGGAGGCCAAGGCTGTTCTGAAAGCGGTCACCACGTCAGCTATCGACGAAACCGAGAAGGCCACGGCAGCGTACGTTGCGGATCCGTCAACCAGCGCCCGGCTCGATGCCGCTCTCGCTGACAGCATGGTGGCCTCAGGGGCGCTTGCGACGGCCCTGGGCGTCGATTCCTACGAAACGCCCGCTGACCTGACGGCCGTTCTGGCTTACCTCGTCGACGGGACGGAGCCGTCGGACCTGGCTCCGGGTGTACCTCTCTCGATTCGGACCATCGTCGCCGCCAACTATCTCCACGCACCGGAAGAGTCGCTGTCCAGCGCGCTCGCCGGTCGCCCTCGTTTCGACCAACCCGGCGTAGTGGACGAGATCCCGAGGTGGACCGACTCGACGAAGTCTCCGATCCCAGCAGCGAATCTCCCCGGAACCGCTGAGGCGCTCGAGAACAGTTGGAGCGCAGGAGAGGACCTGGCGATCGCTGCACGACAGTGACGGTGAACGAACATTCGTTCGTCGAAAGCTGGCCTCAGGCTGCGTACGATGGACTGACTACTCTGCAGCGCGGACGACGAGAGCGAGGGTCTGATGGTTCCCTTCGACGAACTCGGCCGCTGGCGTCCGGATGCGCTTCTCGGGGCTGCCGATCGCCTCGAGGACGGCGACACGATTCCTCACTTCGGCCACCTTTACAACGTGGCCGCGGTGGTTGAGGCATTGCGCCATGCCGCCGTCCAGATCCGGTCGGCTCGAGCTCGAGCCTTGGGTACTGCCGACCTGATCGTCGCGAGGGGCTGGGGATTCCAGATTGCCGGCAGCGACGTTGTCGTCCAGGAGACGTCCAGGACCGTCATCACCTACGACGATGAGCTCGACCGAGTCGAGGAGCTGATGTCCGAGTACGCCGGCGCCATGGCCGATGCCCTCACCGAACTCGGAGTCGCTCTCGACGAGTTGTACGCCATCATCGACGCATCGCGACGAGACCCAAACCGGCGATCCCGCCTTGGCGTTCCGCGTCGTCCCCGTCCACCGTCCACCGGCCGTCGTTGCCGGGACCGCCCCCGCGATCCGTGGCCACGGTGCTGGGATCGATGATCTACTAAGACTCAACACGGCGCCGGCGGGGCGCGCCGACGGCAGGAGGCTCGGACATGGGTGAAGGCTACGAGGTCAGCGCAGATACTGAGAAGCTTGACGGCGTACGCAACCGCTTGAACCAGCAACGTGAGCTGGTCAACGGAGTCGATCTGACTCCGCCTTCCGGGGCCATGTTCGGCCTCTCCCCCAAGGGCCAATGGCTCGAGGAGGTCGTCAACCGCGGCCACAAGAACATCGGCCGGTCACTGAAAGAGACCGCCCAGGGGCTGGAGAAAACCAGCGACGGCATCCATGACGCCATGGTCGAGATCGAAGGCGCCGACGTCGACGCGCAGATCGCGATGAACAAGATCGCCGATGCCCTCGCCATCATGAGCAACCCGCTGGTGATCTTCGGCAAGAAGAACATCCCCTTCTGATCGGGCAGCGTCGGGCTCAGAGGAGTTCGAACGTCTCCATCACCGGGTCGATCAGGTCCTGGGAACCCTTGCGGTCCAGATCGCTCTTGGTGAATCCCCAACCGATGGTGATGACTGACTGCAAGTCCGTCGTCACAGTGATGTATTCGCTATCCCAGCTTGTCTCTTTCTCCCACTGAATGTGTGAGAGAAGTACGCCGTTGATCGTTACATCTGGCAAACGCTTGACGTTCTTGATGTTCGGGTCTCCTCGGAAGGTCTCGAGATGAAACTCGGTCGCATCATCGATGTTGGCCTTCAGATCGCCGCTGGGGCTGTTGACGCCGGAACCCATTGTTCCGCTCCCTGGAATCAGCCCAAGATCGTCCTTCGCGACAGCGACCGAAGCAGCGTTGTCGCGCTGGCTGAGGATCGCCCAGTCCGGCGGTACATAGACACGAGCCACGTCGATCTTGACCTCGTTCCAGTCAGCAGGTGTGCTCGCGCCATCAGTCGTCTCACTTGCACCCTTACTGGTTGGGTCTCCCGAAGGATCAGAGTCCTGTGAGCCACAACCAGCAAAAACCATCGCGAGGCTCAGAGCCATCGCCGAGAAGCTCACCTTCCGAGAGGTCGTCATAGACGACGACTGTAGAGGATCGAAGCAGGAGTCTGGCGCAACAGATAGCAGTGAGAGATGCTTTACCCACGCGGGCCACGCACGGTGGACCGTTCCCGCACCTCTCGGGAGGAACCCGATGAACCAATTGGCAGTCGACACCGTAGCGAAGGTCAAGGGGCCCTGGATGCGCCGCCTTGACCTGTACGTCGCGGCTGGGGCACCGACCGCAATACAAGCGATGCTTTCAACCTGGCGAGACGCAGGGCGTGGCTTCAACGAGTCTGGGGCTCTCCTTGACAAGGACGCGATTCAGGTCGAGGACGGTTTCTCGGCTACGTCGCTGTCCGGCCGTGCCGCTAGGGGCGACATGCAGCAGTCAGGCGTCGAACTTCAGAAGAAGTACCAAGTCGTCACCGACGCCGAGGTCGCCCTGGGCAAGGTTCAGTTCCAGGTCAGCGAGGCGATGAAGGATCACGCCGCGCAGTCCGCGAAACTGCCGGGGGCGCATGAGCCGGTGAACGCGTCGGACTACAAGACCGAGGTCAAGCCGGGTGAAGTGAACGAGCGCCAGGCTGCTGAGGGGAGGAAGGCGCTGGAGAAGGCGGAGGCCGAGCATGCGGCGCGGGAGCGGGCGATCGCGGATGCCGAGAGAGTCGCGGCTGCGCGGATCCGGGACTATGACAACGCCGTGGACGAGGCGGAGCCGAAGGTGCGGGCGCTCTACGACGATGGCAGCGGCCAGTCCAACGCGCCGTCGAACCCACCGTCGTCGCCCGCATCGGTCCCCGGATCGGCCAGTGCCATCGCGGCAGCCCAAGCACGGATGGCCAAGTACAACCCAGGGGTGAGCTATGCCGAGGGTGACGGTTACGACCTGATCCAGCGGGAGAAGGAGCTGATCGCGGCCGAGCAGGCGAAGAACCAGCCGGAATGGAACGGCGCCGAATGGGTGAACGCCGACGGCTCGCCTGCGCCCGCCGCGTCGTACGCCACGGTCGAGACCGCCGAAGGTCTTGCACCGCTGGCCGGCGGGACCGGTGGATCGGGCGGAGCGACCGCATTGGCCGTCGGGCTCGGCGGGGCAGTGCTCGCCGGGGGCATCGCCAAGGCGGTTGCGAGCAGGTTCGCCAGTCCCTCCTCGGCCACGAGCACGGCCCAGGCCGCAAAGGCGGCCGGCGCCACCTCGAGGACGGCAGCAGGCGCTCGCGGGACGGCAGCATCAGCCAGCCGGAATCTCAGCGGCGCGGGCGGCCGAGCCGCCGGTGGCGCCGGCGCCGGTAGTCGCGCGGGCGGCCGGGGAGGCCCTGCCGGAGCGGGCAGTCGTGCTGGTCGGGGCGCGGGCAGCGCCGGCGGCCGAGGTGCGGGAGCCGGCGGCGGTCGCGGCCGCGGCGGCAAGAAGGACGACAAGCGGGGCGGCCAGGACCAGGACTGGCAGGCCGACTACACCGACGACTGGACCGACCCCGACTACCGGGTCTGGGACCCGAAGACCGACAGCGGCCGAACACCTGAGCGGGACGGCAAGGACGTCGACAAGAAGGACTAGGCAAGACACGACCAGCGGCGCTGGTACGACGGTTGATCCGTCGTACCAGCGCCGCTGTCATTTCTCCCGGCGGTAAGGACTTGCGCCGGAGCCACTACTCAGCGCTACTATGTACCGGTAGTCAGCGACACTGAGTAGCCCGAATGGGCAGAGGGGAGGTGCCCGATGGGCAAGCAGATGACCGAGATGCTCAAGGGGACGCTGGAGGGGATCGTGCTGGCGTTCCTGACCGGCAACCCGGCGTACGGATACGAGATCACGACCTGGCTGCGGAGCCAGGGGTTCACCGAGATCGCCGAGGGCACGGTCTACGCGCTGCTGGTCCGGATCGAGAAGAACGGGCTGGTGGACGTCGAGAAGCGGCCGAGCGAGAAGGGGCCGCCGCGGAAGGTCTACTCGCTCAACGCAGACGGCGAGAAGTACCTCGAAGAGTTCTGGACAACTTGGGGGTTCCTGGCCGAACGGCTGGAGAACCTCCGTACGGAAGGAAAGTAAGGCATGTCGATCCGATCAATGTTCGAGGCCGTCGTCGGCGAGCTCGAGCTGAAGAAGCGCTGGCGGCAGCTCAAGGCCCGCAAGCAGCAGCTCCCCGAGAACCACCGCAAGGCGCACGACGCGGTCGAGCGCTACCTGATGTACTCCGCCGGCATCGCCGACGGCGCGATCGTGACGGCGATGGCCGAGGACCTCCTCGAGCTCTTCGAGCAGGGCGCCGCGGACGGCACCCCGGTCAGCGCGATCGTCGGTGACGACCCGGTCGAGTTCGCCGAGGAGTTCGCCAGGAACTACTCCGAGGGCGCCTGGATCAAGAAGGAGCGCGCCCGGCTCGAGGACGCCATCAACTCGATCACGGACAGCGATCTCGACAAGCTCGATCACCGGAAGGACGAGTCATGAGCGCCACAGCCGCCATCTCCGTACGGGGATTGGAGAAGTCCTACAAGGACAACCAGGTGTTGAAGGGAGTCGACTTTGAGGTCGCGCGGGGCACGATCTTCGCGCTGCTCGGGTCCAACGGAGCCGGAAAGACCACTGCCGTACGCATCCTCTCGACGCTCCTGAAACCTGATGGCGGCGCAGCCTTGGTCGAGGGCGCATCGGTCGTCGACGAGGCGCAGCAGGTGCGGGAGGCGATCTCGCTGACCGGCCAGTTCGCGGCGGTCGACGAGATCCTGACCGGGCGGGAGAACCTGATCCTGGTCGCGAAGCTGCGGCATCTCCCCTCCCCCGGCGACGTGGCCGACGGGCTGCTGAAGCGCTTCGACCTGGTCGAGGCGGGTGCCCGTAAGGTCGCGACCTACTCCGGCGGCATGCGGAGGCGGCTGGACATCGCCATGTCGCTGATCGGCTCGCCGTCGGTGATCTTCCTCGACGAGCCGACCACCGGGCTGGACCCGGAGGCACGCATCGAGGTGTGGCGAGTCGTTCGCGAGCTGACCGCGCAGGGCACGACCGTGCTGCTCACCACGCAGTACCTGGAGGAGGCCGAGCAGCTCGCCGACCGGATCGCCATCCTGCACGGCGGGACGATCATCGCGAACGGCACCCTCGCCGAGCTCAAGGCGATGCTGCCGCCGGCGAAGGTCGAGTACGTCGAGAAGCAGCCGTCGCTCGAAGAGATCTTCCTTTCACTCACCGGCTCCACCAATCGAGGAGAACAGTCATGACCAAGCACGCATTCGCCGATGCAGGCACCCTGCTGGGGCGCTCGCTGCGGCACATCACCCGCAGCCCGGACACGATCATCACCACCGCGCTCACGCCAATCGCGATGATGCTGCTCTTCGTCTACGTGCTCGGCGGGGCGATCCGCACCGGCACCGACAACTACGTCAACTATGTGCTCCCCGGGATCATGGTCATGGCGATCGCCTCGGGCATCGCGTACACCGCACTTCGGCTCTTCACCGACATGAAGAGCGGGATCTTCGAGCGGTTCCAGTCGATGCCGATCGCCCGCTCGGCGGTGCTGTGGGCGCATGTCGGGACCTCGATGGTGGCCAACATGCTGACCATGGTGATCATCCTGGGCGTCGCGTTCGTGATGGGTTTCCGCACCTCGGCAGACCTGGGCGCCTGGCTCGCGGTCGCCGGGATCCTGGCGCTGCTCACCCTGGCGCTGACCTGGCTCGCAGTCATCCCCGGGCTGGCGGCACAGACCATGGAGGGGGCCACCGGGTTCTCCTACCCGCTGATCTTCCTGCCGTTCATCAGCTCGGCGTTCGCGCCGACGGAGACGATGCCCGGTCCGGTGCGCGCCTTCGCCGAGAACCAGCCGGTCACCTCGATCGTCAACACCATCCAGGCGCTCTTCGCAGGCCAACCGGTCGGTGACGACATCTGGGTCGCGCTGGCCTGGTGCGTGGGCATCCTCGTCGTCTCGTACGTCGCCGCCATGGCTGTCTACCGGCGCAAGATCAGTTGAGCCCGGCCACAACAAGTACGACGAAGAGCCGATCTACCTCCTCCGGTGGTAGGTCGGCTGCTCGTCGTTCTTGAGGTTGCCCCGGTAGAAGCCCGTCCGCAGCTCGTAGGTGTATTCGGTGAGCTCGGGCATGCCGACGCCGGCGGCGTACTCGATCTCGGCGTCCACGTCGTAGGGCACCCGGACCCACTGGATGCCGAACGGAGCCTCCTGGTCGCTGTCCAGCACGCCCTCGAGGATCACGTAGACCGGGGTCGGGTCGCTCATGCAGTTGCCGACGCTGCCGGTGTTGAAGACGGTGCGCCGATCCCGGTCGGTCTCGTAGTAGGGATCGTGGGTGTCGGCGTAGCCGACCATGTCGGGCTCGGGCACGTCGAGGCCGGTCGCCTCGGTGTTCCGGAACAGCCCCAGGAACTCCTGCTCGTCGTGGTCGAACCTGACCCGTCGGTGGACGGTCTCCTCCGAGGCATGGAAGAGCCTTACCCTCCGCCCGCTGATCAGGAAGTCATGGGAGAACGGGAGCGTACGCAGCCAGTCGGCCTGCTCCCACGCCTGCAAGCGCCACCACATCAACCCGACGGACTCGCGGCCGAAGTCGGGCTGTGGGGCCAGCAGGAAGTCCTCCCAGTTGCCGAGGAGGTTGACCTCGCATCTGTCCCGGCAGATCTCGGCGACCTCGCGTCCTCGTGGTCCCTTGCCGATGTAGTCGCCGAGGTTGAAGATCCTGGTGATCCCGCGTGCCTCGATGTCCGCGAGGACGGCTTCGAGGGCGGTGAGATTGCCGTGTACGTCCGAGATCAGCGCGATGCGCTCTGGGGTCATGAGCCGCAGGCTATGCGATGGCTGGGAGACTGGCGCGGTGAGGATTCTGGTGACAGGTGGGGTGCGGTCGGGGAAGTCGCGGCACGCCGAGTCGCTGCTCGCGGCTGCGCCGTCGGTCGTGTACGTCGCACCGGGGCCGACGCTCGAGGAGGACCCGGATCCGGACTGGGCGGCGCGGCTGGCTTCGCACCGGGCCCGACGGCCGGAGCGGTGGCGTACGGTCGAGTCGCGGGATCTCGCCAACGCGCTGGCCGAGGGGCTGGCCGCGGGCGACGCGGTGATGATCGACTGCCTGGGCACCTGGCTCACCGCCGTCATGGACTCCCGAGAGCTGTGGGAGGCGACCTCGGAGGAAGCGACCGCGGTCGTTTCGGCGCTCACCGACGACGCGGCCGCGGCGCTCGAGCAGCAGGGCGGCGACGTGGTGCTGGTGACCAACGAGGTCGGCCTCGGGGTCGTGCCTGCGCATCGCTCGGGCCGTCTCTTCCGTGATCTGCTCGGGCTGGTCAACCAGCGGCTGGCCGCGGCCTGCGACGAGGTGCATCTCGTCATCGCCGGGCGGGTCCTGAAGCTCTAGTCCCCCCGCTGGTCGAGCCGCGAGGCCGCCTGCGGCCGAGCGTGTCGAGACCAACACAGTCCCATCGCGCGCGGACGTCACCGTGTTGGTCTCGACACGGAATCGCTCGTCCCTCACGAATCCGGCTCGACCAGCGAAAAGAGTCAGGCAAAGGTGACGAGCAGCGCTGCCAGCGCGGCTTCGACGGCTGCACCGAAGACGTCTCCGGTCACTCCCCCGAACCGCCGGATCGCCCGCAGGATGATCGCGCCGACGACGGCTGCAGCGACGGCCGCCGCGAGAACTCCTCGCCACCACGGCAGGCCGGCCCAGGCGCCGGCGCCGGCGAGCGCGGCCGCGACGGCGATCCAGACGAGGGCGGTGACCAGGGGTGACAGGGTCTGGGTGAACGTACGCCCCAGGCCGTCTTCGCGGGCCGGCCGGACGCCGCGGGTGCAGCACAGCGCGAGGGCCGCGCGCGAGGCGCAGACGGTGACGGCGGCGAGCACCGCGGAGGGGATGGCCGCGCCGTCCAGCAGCGAGGCGAGCGCCGCCACCTGGAGGCCGAGGACGAGAACGATCGCGGTGACGCCGGCCGGGCCGGAGGTGCCGGTCTTCATGACCTCCAGCGAACGCTCGCAGTCGTAGGAGGCAGCCATCCCGTCGACGGTGTCGGCGAGACCGTCGAGGTGGAGCGCTCGGTTGCCGACGACCACGACGCCGATCGCGAGCAGTGCCGTGACCAGGTGCGGTAGCCCGGCGAACTGTCCCAGGAGTGCGATAGCGGCCGCACCTAGCGCGAGCGGCAGCGCGGCCAGCGGAGCCAGCGCCATCGCCACCGCGGCGCGGCGACGGTCGACGTGCTCAGGAGGCGGTACGGGCATCGCGGTCAGCGTGCCGACCGCGAGACGCCAGGCGTCCCGCACGAGCATCAGGCAGGCTCGCCCGGGGCGAGCTCGGAGAGCAGGGCGACGTCGCACAGCAGGGCCACGGCGCTGCGTACGACCGGGACCGCGGCGACGGCCCCGGAGCCCTCGCCCAGACGCAGGTCGAGGTCGAGCAGCGGCTCGAGGCCGAGCTTCTCCAGAGCCATCGACTGGGCCGGCTCGGTGGAGCGATGACCCGCGGCGTACCACTTCGCGGCACCGGGCTCGATCCGGTCGGCGGTGAGCGCGCAGGCGACGCTCATCAGGCCGTCGAGAAGCACCGGGGTGCCGTTGCGGGCGGCCTCGAGGAGGTAGCCGGTGGTCGCGGCGAGGTCGGCGCTGCCGAGCGCGGCGAGGGTCTCGATCGGGTCCTCGGCGCGCTCACCGGCACGGGCGAGGGCCGCGGTGATGACGTCCGTCTTGATCCGCAGCGCGTCGTCGCCGATGCCGGTGCCGCGACCGGTGACCTCGCTCGCGGGCAGGCCGAGGCCGGCGGCCACCATCGCGGCGGCAGGGGTGGTGTTGCCGATGCCCATGTCGCCGCTGATCAGCAGCTGCGCGCCGGCGGCGATCTCCTCGCGGGCGACCGCGGCGCCGGCCTCCAGCGCGGCCTGGGTCTGCTCGGCGGTGAGCGCGTCCTCGAGGTGGATCGCGCCGCTCCCCCGCCGGATCTTGTGGCTGGTCAGCGCGGCCCGAGTGGTCGCGTCGAGGTCGTCGAACTCCTCGTCGACACCGAGGTCGAGCACCCGGACCTGGACGCCGTGCGCCTTCGCGAGCGCGCTGACCCCGGCCCGCCCGCTGAGGAACGTACGCACCATCGCGCCCGTGATCGCCGAGGGAAAGGCCGAGACGCCGTGCTGCGCGACGCCGTGGTCGCCGGCGAAGATCACCAGGCGTACGTTGTCGACCGGTCGCGGCGGCACCTCGCCCTGGCATGCCGCCACCCAGACCGCCAGCTCGCCCAGGCGGCCCAGGGCTCCGGGGGGCGTCGCGAGGGCTCCCAAGCGCTCGTCGGCCGCGCGGCGTACGTCTTCGTTCGGGGTCTGGATCGTCACCAGCGCAAGGTACCCCACGCGGTCGCCGTCCGATCCCGCTGGTTGAGCCGCGAGCGCCAGCGAGCGTGTCGAAACCAACACAGCCCCTCACGCGCCGACACCACTGTGTTGGTCTCGACACGGAATCGTTCGTTCCTCACGAATCCGGCTCGACCAGCGGGGTAGACGCTCGACCAGCGGGGCATCTATTGGAGGCCGCGGGAGGCGCCCTGGGCGGCGACCTTCAGGGCGGAGACGAGGCGGAGGCGGTTGCGGCGCAGGTCGGAGACGACGATGCCGAGGGCGCCGACCACGCCGGTCGAGGTGGTGATCGGGACGGCGGCCGAGCAGGCGCCGAGGGTCATCTCCTCGACGGTGGTCGCGTAGCCCTCGGTGATCACCCGGTCGAGCTGGCGGCGCAGCAGGCCGGGGGTGGTGATGGTGTGGCGGGTGAACGGCTTCAACGGGCCGGACAGGACCCGGTTGCGTACGTCTTCGGGGGCGTGGGCCAGGAGCACCTTGCCGACGCCGGTGGAGTACATCGGGAGGCGCGAGCCGACCGAGGAGACGATGGGTACGTTGCGGGTGCCGCGGAGCGTCTCGAGGTAGAGCACGTGGTCGTCCTCGCGCACGGCCAGGTGGACCGTCTCCAGCGTCGCGCCGTAGAGGTCGTGGAGGAACGGGGCCGCGACCGAGCGCAGGTCGGTGGCGACCGGTGCGAGCAGGCCGGCGTCCCACAACCGTCGGCCGACCGCGTACGTCCCGTCCTCGTCCCGCACCAGCGCCCCCCAGTCCACCAGCTCGGCGACCAGACGGTGGGCGGTCGGGAGGGAGAGGTCCGCGCGGGCGGCGAGCTCGCTCAGCGTGAGTCGTCGATGACCAGCGTCGAAGGCACCGATGAGGCCGAGGACGCGGGAGGCGACCGTACGGCCTGCGCTTCCACCTGCCATTCGACGGCCCACTTTCGCTCACCGGAAGTCCGTGCTTTCATCGTACGCTCCCGACACCTAGCGTTCGGAACGTGACAGCGCCCACGAAGAAACGACCAGTCGAGACCCAGGCGGACCTCTCGGCCGAGATCGCCGAGCGCGAGAAGCTCAGCATCGAGGCGGAAGCAGCGGGCCAGAACGTACGTCAGCCGCTGCTGGACTACCCGCCCTACCGCTCCAGCGTCCTGCGCCACCCCACCAAGGACCCGCGCCATGCCGACCCCGAGACCATCGAGCTGTGGTCGCCGTGCTTCGGGCACTCCGACGTGGACCCGCTCGAGGCCGACCTGACGATCGCCGGCAGCAACGAGCCGATCGGCGAGCGGATCACGGTCAGCGGGCGAGTGCTCGACGGCGAGGGGCGTCCCGTGCGCAACCAGCTGGTCGAGATCTGGCAGGCCAACTCCGCCGGCCGCTACATCCACAAGCACGAGCAGCACCCGGCGCCGCTCGACCCCAACTTCACCGGCGTCGGCCGTTGCATCACCGACGACGAAGGGCGCTACCGGTTCCAGACGATCAAGCCCGGCCCCTACCCGTGGGGCAACCACATCAACGCCTGGCGGCCGGCGCACATCCACTTCTCGCTCTTCGGCCGGGCGTTCACGCAGCGGCTGATCACGCAGATGTACTTCCCGTCCGACCCGCTCTTCGCGCTCGACCCGATCTACCAGTCGATCACGAGCCAGAAGGCGCGAGACGCGCTGGTGGCGACGTACGACCACGACCTCTCCACCCCCGAATACTCGATGGGCTACAACTGGGACATCGTCCTGACCGGCCCGAGCCGCACCTGGACCGAGCCCGAGGAGGGCGACCTGTGAGCACCCCGACGCCAGGCCAGACGATCGGCCCCTTCTTCGGCTACGCGCTCCCCTACGAGGGTGACGCCGACCTGGTCCCGCCGGGCAGCGCCGGCTCGATCCGGCTGCACGGCTGGGTCTACGACGGCGCCGGCAACCCGATCCCCGACGCGCTGCTCGAGATCTGGCAGACCGACTCCGAGGGCAACATCCCCCAGGCCGAAGGCTCGCTGCACCGGGACGGCTGGACCTTCACCGGCTGGGGACGCGCCGACACCGACCTGAACGGGCACTACACGTTCTCGACGGTGCTCCCGGGTGCATCCGCAGAGGGCTCGGCACCTTTCTTCGCGCTCACCGTCTTCGCCCGCGGCCTGCTCGACAAGCTGCAGACCCGGATCTACCTGCCCGAGCACCCGGCCAACGCCGGCGACGCCCTCCTGGTGTCGCTGTCCGAGGACGAGCGTGCGACGCTGGTGGCCACTGCGGACGCAACCGGATTGCGATTCGACATCCACCTCCAGGGCGACCGCGAGACCACCTTTCTCAACTACGGCTGAGGAGTCGAATGTCGCTGCTGTGGCCAGGCGAGGAGCGCGCCGGGGATCTCTTCTCCGAGGCGGCCTACCTCGCTGCGATGGTGCGGGTCGAGGAGGCCTGGCTGGCCGCCATCGTCTCCTCCGGGATCACCCCGGAGGAAGCGCGTACGCCGCTGGCCGGCCTGGTCTCGCCGGACGACGTTCCGGGGCTGGCTGAGGGTGCGGAGGCCGGGGGCAACCCGGTCATCGGGCTCGTGAAGCTCCTGCGCAGCCGCCTCGAGGGCGAGTCCGCGCGGTGGCTCCACAAGGGTCTGACCAGCCAGGACGTGGTGGACACCGCGATCGTGCTCTGCCTGGCCGAGGTGCTCGACCGGGTCGAGGAGGAGCTCACGGCACAGGCCGCCGCCCTGGTCGGTCTCGTTCGCGAGCACCGCGCCACCGTGATGGCCGGTCGCACCCTGACCCAGCACGCGGTGCCGATCACGTTCGGGCTCAAGGCCGCGACCTGGCTCTCCGGCCTGAGCGACGCCGCCGAAGGTCTTCGGCGCGCTCGGACATCACTACCCGCCCAGGTCGGTGGCGCGGCCGGGACGCTGGCGGCGGTCGTCGGGCTGGCCCGGCTCCGCGGGCTCGCTGACCCCGTGGCCGCAGCCCAGACCGCTGCCGCCATCACGGCGACCACCCTCGGGCTGGCCCCGCGGATCCCGTGGCACACCAACCGCGCCCCGCTGACCGCAGCCGCCGACGCGTTGGTCACCGCTTCCGACGTCTGGGGGCGGATCGCCGGTGACATCACCCTGCTCACCCGCCCGGAGATCGGCGAGCTCGCCGAACCGGCCGGCGAGGGACGCGGCGGCTCCTCGACCATGCCGCACAAGTCCAACCCGGTGCTCTCCGTGCTCGTCCGCCGCCATGCACTTGCCGCTCCCCCGCTGGCCGCAACGCTCCACACCGCCGCGGCCGGCTACGTCGATGAACGTCCCGACGGCGGCTGGCACGTCGAGTGGGAGACCCTGGCGACCCTCGCCCGTCGTAGCGTCGTCGCCGCCTCGCAGACCACCGAGCTCCTCGGCGGGCTGCGCGTCGACGCGGCCCGGATGCGCGCCACCGCCGAAGCCGCAGGCGCGGACCTGTTGGCCGAGCAGCGGTCGCTGACCGGGTTCGTCGGTGGCGAGATCCTTGCCGGGACAGAGGCCGCCGCAGGGCTCGACGACTATCTTGGCGCTGCCGACGCCCTCATCGACACCACCGTCGCCCGCGCCCACGAAATCTGGAAGGACCTTTCATGACGCCGAGGATCACCCCTGTCGAGCTGGCCGGAGACCCGAGCAAACCGCTCCTGGTCGTGGGCCCGTCCCTTGGCACCTCGGTGACCGCACTCTGGTCAGCCGCCGCCGAGCTGCTCGAGGACTCCTTCCACGTCATCGGCTGGGAGCTCCCGGGGCACGGCCACGGCACCCCGACGACCGACGGGTTCTCGATGGCTGACCTCGCGGCCGGCGTCCTCGCCAGCGTCGACACCGTCCTCACCGATCGCGGCGAGCGCCACGGCACCTTCGCCTACGCCGGCGACTCGGTCGGCGGGGCCGCCGGCCTCCAGCTGCTGCTCGACGCTCCCGCCCGGGTGAGCGCCGCGGTGCTCACCAACACCGGCGCCAAGATCGGCGAGGCCGAGGGCTGGAACGACCGTGCAGCGACGGTCCGCAAGGCCGGCACCGCCTCCCAGATCGCCGGCTCCACCCAGCGCTGGTTCGCACCGGGTTTCCTCGAGCGAGAGCCCGCCCGCGGCGGTGCCCTGCTGCACTCGCTGCGCGACGCCGACGCGGAGAGCTATGCGCTGGTCTGCGGGGCGCTGGCGGCGTACGACGTCCGCGGCCGGCTCGCCGAGATCGCCGCCCCGGTTCTGGCCATCGCTGGTGTCGACGACGCCCCGACCCCGCCCGCCTCGCTCGAGGAGATCGCCGTCGGGGTCCGCAACGGCCGACTCGTCTCCCTCGACGGCGTCGGTCACCTCGCTCCTGCCGAGGCACCCAACACCGTCGCCACCCTGATCACCTCGCACGTGGCTGCGGCGGACCCGAGCTACACGGCCGGGATGAACGTACGCCGCCAGGTGCTCGGCGACCCGCACGTCGACCGGGCCACCGCCGCGATCACCGACGTCAACCGCGACTACCAGGACCTGATCACGCGCTACGCCTGGGGCACGATCTGGACCCGCCCGGGCCTGGCCCGTCGTGACCGCTCGATCGCCGTGCTCACCGCTCTGGTCGCGGGCCGTCACTTCGAGGAGCTCGAGTTCCACCTGCGCGCCGCGCTCACCAACGGGCTGACCCGCGAGGAGATCATCGAGGTGCTCCTGCAGACCTCGATCTACGTCGGCGTACCGGCAGCCAACAGCGCCTTCGCCGTCGCCAACCGGGTCTTGAACGACTGAGCCTCTCCGCTGGTCGAGCCGTCGTCGCCTCTCCGTCGGTCGAGCCGTCGTCGCCTCTCCGTCGGTCGAGCCGTCGTCGTGAGGAACGAACGACGACGTGTCGAGACCAACACGGTCCCATCGCCGCTCGAGTCGACTGTGTTGGTCTCGACACGCTCGCTGGCGCTCGCGGCTCGACCAGCGGTTGGATTGGTCCATGAAACCATCTTCCGCAACCGTCGTAGGCGCCGGACCCAACGGCCTGGCGGCGGCGATCGTGCTCGCCCAGCGCGGCGTGAAGGTCGTCGTGCTGGAGGCCGCGGAGACGGTCGGCGGCGGTACTCGCACGGCCGAGCTGACCGCGCCGGGGCTGCGTCATGACGTCTGCTCAGCGATCCATCCGCTCGGGGTGGCGTCGCCGTTCCTGCGCGAGCTCGACCTGGAGACGTACGGTCTGACCTGGCGCTACCCCGAGATCGAGCTCGCCCATCCGCTCGACGGGGACGAGACGGTGCTGCTGCACCGCTCCATCGAGCAGACGGCCGCGGGGCTGGGGGCCGACGGTCGGCGCTGGGAGCAGGTGTTCGGCCCGGTCGTACGCGACTTCGACTCGATCGCGGACCACGTCCTCGGTCCGATGCTGCGCGTCCCGCGGCATCCGTTCCGGATGGCCGCCTTCGGGATACGGGCGGTCCTGCCGGCCACTGTGCTCGCCCGGGCCTTTCACGAGGAGCGGGCGAAGGCGCTCTTCGCCGGCTGCGCCGCGCACGCTTTCCAGCCACTGGATCGCCCGGGCACGGCCGCGGTGGGCGCCATGCTCCTGGTCAGCGGGCATCGCTTCGGATGGCCGGTCGCCGAGGGCGGTTCGCATGCGATCACCCTCGCGATGGCACAGCTTCTCGAGGAGCTCGGCGGCACCGTCGTCACCGGCACCACGGTCCGCGGCCTCGCCGACCTGCCCGAGTCCGACGTCACCTTGTTCGACACCAGCCCCGGTGGCTTCGCCGACATCGTCGGGGCCGCTCTGCCCGACCGGCCGCGCCGGGCGATGCGGAGATGGAAGCACGGCCCCGCGGCGTACAAGCTCGATCTGGCCGTCCGCGGCCCGATCCCGTGGCGCGACCCGGAGATCGCTCGTGCGGGGACCGTCCATCTCGGCGGGACCCTCGCCGAGGTGGCGACCAGCGAGCGGGAGATCGCGGCCGGCCGGATGCCGGAACGGCCGTTCGTGCTGCTGGGCCAGCAGTACGTCGCCGATCCGAGCCGCTCGGCCGGCGACCTGAACCCCGTCTGGGCCTACGCCCAGGTCCCGCACGCCTTCGACGGCGACGCGACCGAGGCTGTGCTCGCCCAGATCGAGCGCTTCGCCCCTGGATTCCGGTCCCAGATCGTCGACACCCACGTCACCACGCCGGCCGACTACGCGGCGTACAACCTCAACTACGTCGGCGGCGACATCGGCGCCGGCGCCAACACCCTCCGCCAGCTCATCGTCCGTCCCACCCTCGCGGGCTACGACACCGGCATCCCCGGGATGTTCCTCTGCTCCGCGGCCACCCCGCCGAGCGCCGGCGTTCACGGCATGTGCGGCTACCACGCCGCCCACCGCGCCCTTCGCCACCTGGCCGCCACCGGGAAACCAGGTGCCACCGACGTACGTCCTGGCTAACGTCTGGCGCATGCCGCAAGCCCATCTGCGCACCGAGCGCCTCGAACTGGTCCCGCTGTCCGAGGAGCATCTGCCGTTCCTGGTCGACCTCAACTCGGACCCGGTGGTGCTCCGCCATCTGTTCACCCGCGCGCTCACCCCGGAGGAGACCGAGCAGCGGATGCACCGGTGGATCCGGGCGGCGAAGGAGACGGAGGCGCTGGGCAAGTGGATCGGGTACGCGGACGATGAGGCCGTCGGGCTCTACATGTTCGAGCCGCCCGACAACCCGCCGCGCACCGACGCTGCCGAGCTGGGCTACCGGCTGCCGCAACGCCACTGGCGCAAGGGCTACGCGAAAGAAGGCTCGCTCGAGCTGCTGCGTCACGGGTTCGAGGATCTTGGGATCGACCGGGTGATCGCGCAGACGATGGCCGTCAACGAGGCCTCGCGGGCGACCATGGTCGCGGTGGGGATGAGCTTCGTACGCAGCTTCCAGCAGAACTTCGAGGAACCGCTCGCCGGGCATGCCGAGGGCGAGGTCGAGTACGAGATCACCCGCGAGACCTGGCTCGAACAGCAGCCGGGGTAGGCTGCGAGCACGCTCGTGGTGCAGGAACCCGGTGAGAGTCCGGGGCGGTTCCGCCACTGTGATGTCCGTGCAGATGTTGGGCACGGACGCAGCCAGACACTGGCCGCGGGCTATCCGACCGATCGACGGGGCGAGAACCCCTAGGAGGAACTCGGCATGGCCGACTCTGCACGCGTACGCATCGCCCTTCTGTCCACCTCGGACACCGATCTGCTCTCGGCACGTGCCAGCGGCGCCGACTACGCCTGGGCGAACCCGTCGCGGGCCACCGACCTCGAGGCGGTCGTCGCCGATGCCGACCTGGTCGTCTTCCGGCTCCTCGGCTCGCCCAGCGACCTGTGGGACGGCCTGAGCGCCGTCAAGGAGCGCGGCGTCCCGGTGGTCGTCCTCGGCGGCGAGCAGCAGCCGAGCGCAGAGCTGATGGAGCACTCCACCGTCCCGATGGGTGTCGCCGCCGAGGCTCACCGCTATCTCGCCGAGGGTGGGCCGGCCAACCTCGCTCAGCTGCACGCGTTCCTCTCCGACACGGTCCTGCTGACCGGGTTCGGGTTCGAGCCGCCGGCCTCCGTCCCAGCGTGGGGGTTTGCTGACCGTGTTGGTCTCGACACGCCTCCGCCTAGCGGCTCCGGCGGCTCGACCAGCGGGAAGCCGCGCATCGGGGTGCTCTACTACCGCGCCCACGAGACCAGCGGGAACACCGCGTTCGCCCACGCGCTGGCCGACGCCATCGACGCTACCGGCGCGGCCACCGGCGTACCCGTCTTCGCGGGATCGCTGCGCTCGGCGCCCGACGACCTCTACGAGGCGCTCGGCACCCTCGACGCACTGATCGTGACCGTGCTCGCGGCCGGCGGCTCCGTGCCCGCCTCGGCGAGCGCCGGTGGCGAGGACGAGGCCTGGGACGTGGAGCGGATGGCGGCGCTGGATATCCCGGTGCTCCAGGGCCTGTGCCTGACCAGCTCGCGCGCGGAGTGGGAGGTCTCCGACGACGGCGTCACGCCGCTCGACTCGGCCAACCAGATCGCGATCCCCGAGTTCGACGGGCGGATCATCACCGCCCCGTTCTCCTTCAAGGAGCTCGACGAGCAGGGTCTCCCCCACTACGTCGCCGACCCCGAGCGCACCGCGCGGGTCGCCAGGATCGCGGTCAACCACGCCCGTCTTCGCCACACTCCCAACGCCGAGAAGCGTCTCGCGCTCGTCCTCTCCGCCTACCCGACCAAGCACTCCCGCATCGGCAACGCCGTCGGCCTCGACACCCCGGTCTCGGCGATCCGGATGCTGCGCCGGCTCCGTGAGGAAGGCTATGACCTGGGCTCCGACAACGAGGTCGTACGCATCCTCGACTCTGTTGGTCTCGACACGCCTCCGCCTAGCGGCTCCGGCGGCTCGACCGACGAAACCGCTGGTCGAGCCGCGAGCGCTAGCGAGCGTGTCGAGACCAACACAGTCGTCTCCGAGCGCGAGACCGCTGCCGGTGACGCGCTGATCCATGCCCTGATCGCCGCCGGCGGGCAGGACGAGGAGTGGCTGACCAACGCCCAGCTCACCGACGCCCACGTCCGCATCTCCAAGGCCGACTACGACCAGTGGACCGCCGATCTTCCCGCTGACCTGCGCGAACAGATGGTCGAGACCTGGGGACCGACGCCGGGAAGCCTGTTCGTCAACGACAACGAAGAGCTCGTGCTGGCCACGCTCCAGGCCGGCAACATCGTGATCCTGATCCAGCCGCCGCGCGGGTTCGGCGAGAACCCGGTCGCGATCTACCACGACCCGGACCTGCCGCCGAGCCACCACTACCTGGGTGCCTACCGCTGGCTCGAGCACGGTTTCAGGGCCGACGCGGTCGTCCATCTCGGCAAGCACGGCTCGATGGAATGGCTGCCCGGCAAGAACGCCGCGCTCTCGGCGTCCTGCGGTCCGGACGCGGCGATCGGCAACATGCCGCTGATCTACCCGTTCCTGGTCAACGACCCCGGCGAGGGCGCCCAGGCCAAGCGCCGGGCGCACGCCACGATCATCGACCACCTGGTGCCGCCGATGGCGCGCGCGGAGTCCTACGGCGACATCGCGCGGCTGGAGGGGCTGATGGAGGAGTACGACCGGATCTCCTCCATGGACCCAGCCAAGCTGCCCGCCATCCGCGGCGAGATCTGGCAGCTGATGAAGGCCGCCGAGCTCCACCGCGACCTCGGTATGGAGGAGCGGCCCGAGGACGACGACTTCGACGACTTCATGCTCCACATCGACGGCTGGCTTTGCGAGATCAAGGACGCCCAGATCCGCGACGGGCTGCACGTGCTCGGCGCGGCTCCGGAAGGTGAGGCGCGGGTCAACCTGGTGCTCTCGATCCTGCGTGCCGCGCAGGTCTGGGGCGGCGTCGGTGGCGCCGTTCCCGGGCTCCGGGCGGCGCTCGGGCTCAAGGAGGGGGTCTCGACAGGCTCGACCACCGGGAAATCGGCGGTCGACGAGATCGAGGCCAAGGCCCGGGACCTGGTGCAGCGGATGGACGCAGCCGGCTGGGACCCGGCCATCGCGCAGACACTCCACGACGACCCCGCGGTGCAGCAGGTGCTCGTCTTCGCCGCCGAACAGGTGGTGCCGCGGCTGAACGGGACGACCGACGAACTGTCCGCCGTCCTGCACGCGCTGGACGGTGGCTTCGTCCCCGCGGGGCCGTCGGGGTCGCCGCTGCGCGGGCTGGTCAACGTACTGCCGACCGGGCGCAACTTCTACACCGTCGACCCGCGTGCGGTGCCGTCACGGCTGGCCTGGCAGACCGGGCAGGCGATGGCCGACTCGCTGCTGCAGCGCTACCTGGACGAGACCGGCGACTACCCGACCTCGGTCGGGCTGTCGGTGTGGGGCACGTCCGCGATGCGTACGGCCGGTGACGACATCGCCGAGGTGCTCGCGCTGCTCGGGGTGCGCCCCGAGTGGGACGAGGCCTCGCGCCGCATCACCCACCTCGACATCATCTCGCTCGAGGAGCTGGGCAGGCCCCGGATCGACGTGACCGTACGCATCTCCGGGTTCTTCCGCGACGCGTTCCCGCACGTGGTCTCGATGCTCGACGACGCGGTCCGGATGGTGGCCGACCTCGACGAGCCGGACACCGACAACTTCGTCCGCGCGCACACCCTCGAGGACCTCGCCGATCACGGCGACCAGCGCCGCGCGACGTCCCGGATCTTCGGCTCCAAGCCCGGTTCGTACGGGGCCGGGATCCTGCAGGTGATCGAGGCCGGCAACTGGCGCTCCGATGCCGATCTGGCAGACGTCTACACCGCGTGGGGCGGCTTCGCCTACGGCCGCGACCTCGACGGCGCTCCGGCCGCCGACGACATGCGCGCCAACTACCGCCGGATCAAGGTCGCCGCCAAGAACGTCGACTCCGCAGAGCACGACATCGCCGACTCCGACGACTACTTCCAGTACCACGGCGGCATGGTCGCGACCGTCCGCGCGCTCACCGGCAGCGAGCCGAAGGCGTACGTCGGCGACTCCACCTCCCCCGACGCCATCAAGACCCGCACGCTGCAGGAGGAGACCAACCGCGTCTTCCGGGCCCGGGTGGTCAACCCGCGCTGGATCTCGGCGATGCAGCGCCACGGTTATAAGGGCGCCTTCGAGCTGGCCGCGACCGTCGACTACCTCTTCGGCTTCGACGCGACCGCAGGGGTGGTGCAGGACTGGATGTACGAGAAGCTCGCCCGCGAGTACGTCCTGGACGAGACCAACCAGGAGTTCATGCGGACCTCGAACCCGTGGGCGCTGCGTGGGATCGTGGAGCGACTGCACGAGGCGGCGGAGCGCGGGCTGTGGGAGACGCCGGATCCCGAGGTCGTCGCGGCGATGCAGGAGATCTATCTCGACATCGAAGGTGACCTGGAGGAAGAGTGACGCGCACGATCAAGATCATCGGCGTCGGTCCAGGTGACCCCGACCAGGTCACCCTGGAAGCCGTCGCCGCGATGCGGTCCGTCGACTACTTCTTGGTCACCGACAAGTCCGGCACGGCCAAGGGCGGGATGCCGGATCCGCTGGTGCGGGCCCGCGAGGAGCTGCTCGACCGGCACCTCGACCGGCCTGCCCGGGTGGTCAAGGTCGCCGACGCGCCCCGTGAGCGGCGCGAGGAGTTCACCGGGACAGACGCGGAGTATCGGACCGCGGTCGCCGACTGGCACCGGGCCCGGGTCGAGAAGTATCTCGCCGTGCTGGCCGAGAACCCCGGCGACGTCGGCTTCCTGGTCTGGGGCGACCCGGCCTTCTACGACTCCACGATCCGGGTCGTCGACCAGATCGCCTCGGAGATCGAGATCGTGGTCGACGTCATCCCCGGGATCTCCTCGGTGCAGCTGCTCGCCGCGCGACACCGGCTGGTGCTCCATGACGTCGGTCGTCCGCTCTACGTCACCACCGGCCGTGCGGTGCACGAAGCCGTCGAGGCCGGTCACGACAATCTCGTGGTGATGCTCAACCGGGTCGTCGACCTGCCCGGCCTCGAGGACTGGCGGATCTGGTGGGGCGGCAACCTCGGCACTCGTGAGGAGGAGCTCGTCGCCGGCACCGTCGGTGAGGTTCTTCCGGCGATCGAGGAGGCTCGGAACCGGCTGCGGGACACGTCCGGTTGGGTCATGGACATCTATCTCTTGCGGGCTCCGCGGACGACCCGATGAGCGGGCTGCTGGTCGCCGGCACCACCTCGGACGCCGGCAAGTCGGTCGTGACGACCGGGCTGTGCCGGGCGTTCGCCCGGCGGGGTGTGAGGGTGGCGCCGTACAAGGCGCAGAACATGTCCAACAACTCGATGGTGGTCTCGACCACCGGGGGCGACGGGACGATGGCCGAGATCGGGCGGGCGCAGTGGGTGCAGGCGCTGGCGGCGCGGGTGACCCCGGAGCCGGCGATGAACCCGGTGCTGCTCAAGCCGGGCTCCGACCGTCGCAGCCATGTGGTGCTGATGGGGCAGGCTGCGGGCGAGGTGTCATCGCACGACTGGGAGGCGGGGCGCCGGCATCTGGCGACCGCGGCCCATGCGGCGTACGACGATCTCGCATCCCGCTACGACGTGATCGTCGCCGAAGGCGCGGGGAGCCCGGCCGAGATCAACCTGCGAGCCGGCGACTACGTGAACATGGGGCTGGCTCAGCATGCCGGGCTGCCGACCGTGGTCGTGGGTGACATCGACCGAGGCGGGGTGTTCGCGGCGATGTACGGCACCCTCGCCCTTCTCGATCCTGCGGACCAAGCCCTGATCAGCGGGTTCGTGATCAACAAGTTCCGGGGCGATGTCGGGCTGCTGGCACCTGGCCTCACCTCCCTCGAGGAGCTCACCAAGCGCCCGGTCTTCGGCGTGCTCCCGTGGGAGCCGTCCCTATGGCTCGACTCAGAGGATGCTCTCGACCTCGAGGGTCGCCGCTCGGCGGCCGGCGCCACCAAGAAGGTCGCGGTCGTACGCCTCCCCCGGATCTCCAACTTCACCGACGTCGACGCGCTCGGCCTGGAGCCGGACCTCGACGTCGTCTTCGCCGCCTCACCGGCGGACCTCACCGACGCGGATCTCGTCGTGCTCCCCGGCACCCGGTCCACGATCAGCGACCTCGCCTGGCTCCGCTCGCGGGGCCTCGACGTGGCCATCACCGAGCACGTACGCCGCGGCCGCCCGGTCCTCGGGATCTGCGGTGGCTTCCAGATGCTCGGCGGCGTGATCGCGGATCCTGACGGCGTCGAGGGATCGGTCGCCGAGGTCGAGGGGCTGGGCCTGCTCGACGTACGCACCGACTTCGCCCCCGCCAAGAACCTCCGCCTGCCCACCGGCTCGGCGCTCGGGGTCGCGGCGAGCGGCTACGAGATCCACCACGGCCGGATCACCCGCGGCGACGGGGTCTCGGAGTTCCTCGGCGGCGCTCGTTCGGGGCAGGTCTTCGGGACGATGTGGCACGGCAGTTTGGAGGGCGACGCGCTGCGCGGTGCTTTCCTTGCCGCGACGCTCGGCCGCGAGCCGTCCACCGTCTCCTTCCCCGCTGCCCGTGAGCGTCGCTTGGACCGGATCGGCGACCTAGTCGAGGAGCACCTCGACGTCGACGCCCTGCTCGACCTCGCCCGCTCCCCCGCTGGTCGAGCCGACGTCGTGAGGGACGAACGACGTCGTGTCGAGACCAACACGGTGCCATCGAGCGCGACAGCGGACCGTGTTGGTCTCGACACGCCTCCGCCTAGCGGCTCCGGCGGCTCGACCATCGGGGGAGACGGCTCGACCAGCGGGGGAGACGGCTCGACCAGCGGGGGAGACGGCTCGACCAGCGGGGGAGACGGCTCGACCAGCGAGGGGAACGCACGATGAAGCTGTTGATCCTGGGCGGGACCGGGGAGGCTCGGGACCTGGCCGCGCGGCTGCTGGACGAGGGCGTCGACGTCACCTCCTCGCTGGCCGGCCGGGTGGCACGGCCGCGACTGCCGGTTGGCGCGGTGCGGATCGGTGGGTTCGGCGGGGTCGAGGGGCTGCAGGCGGCTCTGGCGGAGTTCGATGCGGTTGTGGACGCGACCCATCCCTTCGCCCGCGGGATGTCGGCCAACGCGGTCGCGGCCTGCGAGCTGACCGGCCATCCGCTGCTCCGGCTGGAGCGGCCGGGCTGGCAGCTTGACCCTTCCTGGGTCTACGCCGAAAATCACGACCAGGCCGCGGATCTCGCCGCCGGCCTCGGCGATCGACCGTTCATCACGGTCGGCCGCCAGGAGCTCGGGCGCTTCGTACCTGCACTGGCCGGACGCGCCGCGCTCGCCCGCGTGGTCGATCCTCCGGAGCTCGACCTTCCCGAGACGTGGACGCTGCTCACCAGCCGCGGTCCCTACCACCTCGAGGGCGAGCGAGAGCTGATGCGCGAGCACGGCACCGACGTACTCATCACCAAGGACTCCGGCGGCACCTACACCTGGCCGAAGATGGCGGCGGCCGCCGAGCTGGGCGTGCAGGTGGTCGTCGTCCGTCGGCCCGCCGGGCCCGGTGATGTGGCGACGGTCGACGACGTCGCCGAAGCGATGAGCTGGGTGCTGGGCCGGCGATCGCTATGACAGAGGGTCCGACCTCGTGAACGGCTTCACAAACCTGGACCCTCAGTCACAGGCACGGGTTCTGGTGGGTATGTCCGTGACCGACGTCGACCGGCGCGACGAGCTCCTCGGCCGGGCGCGCGACCACGACGCGAGCGTCGCCTTCCTGCAGCTGGGCGACCCGTCGCTCTCCCACGAGCTGACCCGGCTGGCCGACGAGGGAATCGCGACCATCACCCTGATCGGCATCAGCCTCGGCCCTCTCGCCCCGGGCCACTCCTGGCTACGCCGGATCGCCGCCCACTGGTGGCGCGAACGCACCGGCCGGCGCCCCGAGATCCAGGTCGCGACCCGACTGGCGACCGATCCCGATGAGGTCGCAGCGGCGCTGGCCGACAAGCTGGCTGAGACCCGCCCGATCACCGGCACCGAGCCCGGACTCACCTCGCCGGCGTGGGAGCAGGTGCCCAGCCACGTACGTCAGGTCCTGATCTGCCGCGGCCCACGCTGCACCGCGAAGGGCTCGGAGGAGACCGCCAGGGCGGTGATCCTGGGCGCGATGGAGGCCGGGCTCGGCGACGACGACCTGCTGATCACCCACACCGGCTGCCAGTTCCCGTGCAATCAGGCACCCGTGCTCAGCGTGCAGCCCGACGACGCCTGGTACGGCAACGTGGAAGCGGCCGCCGCCCGGGCGATCGTGCGTGATCACCTGGCCGACGGCCGCCCCGTGGAGGCCTACCTCCTCCCCCGCTGACCGCCGAGTCGGCCCGTCCTCACCCAGATCCACGTCGAGTCGGCGCGTCGTAACGCGCCGACTCGACGTGATTTCCGGTCAGGATGAGCCGACTCGGCGCGGGTCACAACGTGGCGGCGAGTGCCCTGCGCTCGGCGACGGCCTGCTCCTGCGCGTAGAGCCGCCCGACCAAGCCGGTCAGCGCCACGCCGAGCACGCCCCACATCGTGGCGAGCGTGATCAGCGAGGCGACCCGGAAGGACCACAGCGTGTCTGCCGGGAAGTCGCCGATCTCGTTGACCGTGACGAAGAGCTGGCCGGCGACGACCACGACCACCAGATAGGCGGCCGTGCCGCCGACCACGGCGGCATAGGTCCCGACCCGCTCCCGCAGCCGCACCACGCCATAGGTGGCGAGCACGGCAGCGAGGACGGAGAGGAGCAGGTAGCCGAAGTAGACCGACGTACGCAGCCCGATGGTCTCCCCGCTGCCGACCGCGGGCGGCGTGGCCGGATACTTGAGGAACGGCACCAGCGCGACCGCGACGAAGCCGATCAGGGAGACGAGCGCCGTCGACTGGCCGGGCGTGAGCCGGCCGAGCCGTCCCATCGTGGCGGCGGCGACCAGGGCGAGGAGGCCACCGAGCGCTACGCCGATGGCCAACGTCCCGGTCAGCAGCCCCCAGGTGCTCTGGTTGGCGCGGGAGACCTCGGCGGCCTCTACTTCGCCGTCGCCACCTTCGGCGGCGTGCGAGTGCGAGTGTCCGTCGCCTCCGGCCTCCTCCAGCGCGATGGCAGCGCCGACCTGCGGCTCACCGACGGCGTACGCCACCAGGAAGGTGACGACGCCGGCGAGGAGACCGGCTAGCAGGCCGCGTACGAGAAATGCACGCGCGCTCATCAGTGGCAGGGGTAGCCGAGCAGGTGACGACCGTCGTGGACCCACTCGTGGATCAGCGTGCCGGACGGGATCGAGACGGCGCCCTGGTCAGCGCTGATGAAGAAGAGCACCAGCAGCCCGAGAAGCCCGAAGAAGAGCGCCCAGGGGGCCAGCTCACGAAGCGGGATGGTGGGCACGTGGTTAATGGGCCCAGTGGCGCCGGCGACGGGCGCCACAGCATGCTGCGACATATGTCCTCCTCAGGGATATCTGCGTCCCTGTTCGATGGGGTTGGACGGACACTCGGGTCTGACTCCACCGCCGCGAGGCGATGTCACAGTAGCGCGACTGTGCCGGATTCCCACCGGCTTCCTCATGTCCGTTGTGTGCACTATAGCCAGATCTCAGCGGAGCCACTCGTTGCCGTCGAGATTGGTGAGATCGGTGATGTCGAGCGTCGGCTCGATCCCCGACTCGGGTGCGATCCCGAAGTGCTCCAGGGAGCGGCGTACCCACTCGGCGGCGTCGATGTTGAGCGGACCGGAGACCCACATCGCGTAGGGCAGGTTGACGAACCTGTTCTCCTTGACGGCGGGCAGGTCGCGGGAGGCGGGGTTGGCCTTGAGGACCTTGACCTTCTCCTCGTACGACTGGCCGGGGTAGTCCACGAAGTAGATGACGTCGGGGTTCGCGGCGGCGATGCGCTCCCAGCCGACCTCGGTCCAGGTGTCCTCGACGTCGCCGGTCGCGTTGGTCAACCCGGCGGTGTCGAAGATCGCCTGCGGCCCGCCGAAGGAGCCGGAGGTGAAGATCGCATCGGTGCCGGAGTCGAACAGGAACCCGGTCGGCTCCTTCGCCGGCTTCGGGGCGCTCTCCAGAGCGTCGCGACGCTCCTCGATGTCGGCCACGACCTTCGCCGCGGTCTCCCGGTGGCCGGTCAGCTCGCCGATGTTGAGCAGGTCGGTACGCAGCGCCGTCCAGGCCTCCATGGTGCCGCGGTCGCCGTCCTCCTGCCTGCAGGTCTCACTCAGCAGGTAGGTGTCGACGTCCTGCTCGTGCAGGGTCTCGGGCAGCAGGTTGCGCGACTCGTCGAACCCGTAGCCCCAGCCTGCGAACATCATCTGCGGCTTGACCGCGAGCACGGTCTCGAGGGTCGGATGATCATCCCCGACCACCCGGAGCTCGTCGACGCGATCATGTGGGTAGGCGAGCTCGAGCAGCGGCTTGTCACGCGCCAGACCGGTGACGGCGACGAGCTCGTCGCGGGCGCCGGCGGCGAGCGCGATCGAGATGATCCCACCGTCGTACGCGTAGAGTTCGGTGACCGGCTCGTCGACGGTCACCTTCTCGCCACAGTTCTCGACGGTGATCGCGTCGGCGCCGGCGGCACCGGACGCGGTCGTCTCCTCCGCACCACAGGCGGTGAGGATCGTGGCGCCGAGCGCGAGCGCAGCCAGGCAGGCGAGGCGTGGATTCATGCCGAGTGGTCCTTCCGGGGGTGGATGAGCAGATGGGGCTGGGCCAGGTGCGGATGGGTCACCTGCACGGACCCGACGCCGAAGTGGAGGTCGACGCTGATGTCGTCGAGGACCTCAGCGGGCGGGCCGTGGGCCACGACGGTCGCCGGGCCGGTGTCGGGGTCAGAACCCTGGGGTCGGCCGAGGACCGCCAGCCGATCGAAGGAGCGGAGCGCCAGATCGAGGTCGTGGATCGTGGCGACCAAGGTCTCGGCCCGGTCGGCGACCGTGTGCAGCAGCCGTAGCTGCCAGGCGACGTCGAGATGGTTCGTGGGCTCGTCCAGGAGCATCACCGGGCACTCCTGGGCGAGACCGCGAGCCATCACCGCCCGCCGCCGCTCGCCGCCGGAGAGACGGTCGCACGGGTCGTCGATGCGGTCGGCCAGACCGACAGCATCGAGGGCCGCGCGGACGATCGCGCGCTCCTGCGTACCGCCTCGAGCCCAGGGCCGGGTGCGTGGCACCCGGCCCAGTGCGACCATCTCGCCGACGAGCAGCTCGGTGGAGGCGACCTCTTCCTGGGGGACGTACGCCAACCGGCGGGAGCGCTCGCGCGAGCTGATCCGGCTGGTCTCGCGAAGCACGCCGGAGGAATCGGTGAGATAGCAGTGTCCGGCGCTCGGCCTCAATACTCCCGCGAGGATCCGCAGCAGCGTCGACTTGCCGACGCCGTTCACGCCCACGATCCCGAGGCTGGTGCCCACGGGGATGTCGAGGTCGATGTCGCGAAGCACGTCGCGTTCGCCCAGCCGGGCGCCGACCCCGCGCAACCGCAGCACCGGTCCCTGCCCGCTCATCCCTCGCCTCCGAACCGATACCTGCCACGGCCGAGCAGCAGCAGGAACAGCGGGGCGCCGACGACGCCGGTGACCACACCGAGCGGGATCTCCTGCGGACGCGCCACCATCCGCGCCAGCACGTCGACCCACAGCAGGAACAGTCCTCCGCCCAGCGCCGCGACCGGCAGGACGACCCGATGCGTGGCGCCCACGAGCAGCCGGGCCGCGTGCGGCACGATCAGTCCGACGAACCCGATCCCGCCGCTGACGGCGACCAGGAGACCGACCAGCACCGCCAACCCGACGAACAGGGCCGTACGCAGCGCCGCGACGTTCACGCCGAGCGCCGCCGCCGTCTCCGGGCCGGCGGCGAGGGCGTCCAGCCAGCGGTGCATCGCCAGCATCGCGAGCCCCAGGACGAGGCTGAGGGCGGCGGGCAGCCACAGCTTCTCCCAGCTGGCGCCGCCGACGCTGCCGAGCATCCAGAACATCACCGAGTTGGCGGCGCGAGGGTCGTCGCTCATGAAGACCAGGAACGACGCGATCGCGGAGAGCCCCGAGGAGAGGACCACCCCGGAGAGCACCAGCCGGATCGGGGTCAGGCCACCCTGAGCGGTCGCCACCAGCCAGACCAGCAAGGCCGACCCGATCGCCCCGACCAGGGCTCCGGTCGAGACGGCGTAGATGCCGAACCCGGCCAGCGCACCCGTGGTGATGGCCGCCGTCGCCCCCACCGACGCGCCCGAGCTGATCCCGAGGAGGAACGGGTCGGCGAGCGGGTTGCGGACCAGGGTCTGCATCCCGGCGCCGGCCACCGCGAGGCCCGCGCCCACGACCAGTGCCAGCAGCGCCCGCGGAAGACGGAGGTCCCACACGATCACGTCCCACTTCCCGGGGGCGTCGCCCTGGATCCGGTCGCCGACCGCCGCGACGACGTCGGCGACCGGGATCCGCTCCGAGCCGAAGGCGAGGGAGACCACCGCGCTGAGGACCGAGGCGACCAGGAGGCCGAGGACCAGCGGTACGAAGGGCACTCTGCGGTTCCCACCGGAGACGGAGCTCATGGCAGGACGTCGAGCGTCGTCCGGTCACTGCCCGGGCTGGATGACCTGCCCGGTTCGACCTCCCGGATCGCGTACGCCACCGCCGCCGCGACCAGGGCGGCGCCGAGATCGACGTGGCGGGCGAGCCTGGTGGCGGCCGGGATGTGGCCGGGGCCGGGTGGCGGGCCATCACCCATCACGGCGCGATGTTCGACGCGGGTGCCGTAGTAGGTGTTCGTCCCACCCAGTCGGGTGTCGAGCGCTGCGGCGAACGTCGCCTCGGCGACCCCGGCATTCGGGCTGGGGTGGCTGGGTGCGTCGCGCCGCCAGGCCCGCCACGCGATCCGGGTCCGGCCCGGACGCATCACGAGCACGAGCAGCCCGGTGAGCCGTGATCCGGGCAGGTTGGCCAGGTCGTCGAGGCGCGCGGCGGCCCAGCCGAAGCGCTCGTAGCGGTCGTTGTGGTGACCGACCATCGCATCGAGGGTGTTGGCCGCGCGGTAGCCGAGCAGTCCGGGCACTCCCGCGACGGCTCCCCACACCAGCGGCGCGACGACCGCGTCCGAGGTGTTCTCCGCGACCGACTCGACGACGGCGCGGGTGACCTCGGAGGCATCGAGGCTGTCGGTGTCCCGACCGACCAGGCGGCCGACCTGTGCTCGTGCTGCGGGTAGGTCCTCGGTGGCGAGCCGGGCGTGGACGGCGTCGGCCTCGCGCTCCAGGGACCGGCCGCCCAGGACGGCCCAGGTGGCGACGGCGGTGGTCAGCATGCGTACGACGGGGCGCCGGCGCGCGACCGTCTCGACGGCCACACCGGCCAGGACCGCTCCCCCGACGAGCGTGGCGGCGTAGGCGGCGCCTGCCGCCCGGTCGTCGGCATAGAGGCGGCGCTCCGTGGCGGCGGCGAGCGTGCCGAACCCGGCGACCGGATGACCCCGGCTCGGGTCGCCGAGGAGGCGGTCGAGTCCGAAACCGATCAGCAGGCCGAGCGCCCGGGCACTCACTGCCGGCCCTCTGCCGCGGCGGCGCCCTCGAGCGCGCGCAGGAGCTGGTCGGTCAGCTCTGGGGGACGTACGGCGATCCGTACCCACTCCGGACCCAGCCCCGGGAAGGTGTCGGCCCGGCGCACGGCGATGCCCTGCTCGCGCAAGGCCTCACGGACTCCGGCTCCCGTTCGGACCAGGACGAAGGAGGCGGTCGAGGGGACGTACTCGATCTCCAGCTTCCGCAGACCCGCCTCGAGACGGCCGCGCCAGGCTCCGATCTCCTCGGCACGCTTCCTGGCCTCGGCGCTGGCGTGCTCGGTGGCGCAGGCGAGGATCGCGGCGGCGGCGGTCGCCGAGACCGACCACGGGGTACGCGCCCACTCCAGGTCGCGGATCGCGGCGGTGTCGCCGACCACATAGCCGGCCCTGACCCCGGGAATCGACCAGTGCTTGGTGAGGCTGCGGATCACCAGCAGACCGTCCGCGCGGTCGGCGGTGAGCGTCTCCGGCTCGCCAGGGACCGCATCCATGAACGCCTCGTCGACCACGACCAGACGGCCGGGGCGGAGGAGGCCGCGGAGGGTCGAGGCGGGATGGAGTACGCCGGTGGGGTTGGTCGGGTTGCCGACGACGACCAGGTCCGCATCGTCGGGCACCGCGGCCGGGTCGAGCGCGAAGCCGTCCTCGGCCCGACAGTGCACCTCGGTGACCTCGTGACCGGCCTGCTCGAGCGCGGCGTGCGGCTCGGTGAACTGTGGATGGACGACGACCGGCCTGCGCCACGCCCGCGCTCGGGCGACGAGCGTGAACGCCTCCGCCGCCCCCGCCGTCGGGAGCACCTCGTCACACTCGCGTCCGTGGTGCTTGGCCAGCGCCGCCCGCGCCGGCTCCTCGTCGGGGTATCCGGTCGACGCGAGCGAGTCGTGGAGCGCCTGCTCCAGCCACTCCGGTCGCAGTCCTGGGTAGACGTTCACCGCGAAGTCGAGCAGCCCATCGCCGATCTCGACGTCCCCGTGATGGCGCAGCGGGTCGCTCAGCGCGCCGTCCGTTCCGGTGGGCGACACTTTCCCGCCCTGGCGGGAATCAGCGGTTTCACCGGCACTGGCGCCGGCGCACTCTCCCGCCATGGCGGAAAGATGCGGCACCGCGCGATGGGCGGCAGCGGCGAACCTGGCCGCGAGCATCGGATGGCCGGCCCAGTGCACGTGCAGGTACGACGCGTGCAGCGTCTCCGACGCGAACCCCACCAACGCCGAGACGTCACTCCCGTCGGCCGAAGCGTCAGTCCCGTCGGCCGAAGCGTCAGTCGCGTCGGCCGAGTTGGCACTTGTGGGGACCGAACCTGCACTTGTGGATCGCGAAACTCGACTTTCGTCGTCCAGAACTGCCATCTCGGCCGCCACAACTGACGTCTCGGCCGACGTACGTGACGTCTCGGGCGACGGGGGTGACGTTTCGGCCGACGTACGTGACGCTTCGGGCGACGGGGGTGACGTCTCGATGAGCCAGGCGGGCTGGGGGCCGGCGGGGGGTGAGGTGGTGGTGCGGTGGAACTCGTGGCCGGTGACCTGCTCGCCGGCGCGGGTGAGGAGGGAGTCGGAGGGGGCGGTGGCGACCGGGTAGCGGAGGGTGAGGCGCTCGCTCATCGCTGCTTGGGCGGGGAGGGCGCCGGCCATGGGTACGCCGTCGAGGGACTCGGCCAGGTAGAGGAGACCGGCGCACTCGGCGACTGTCGGCACGCCGGCCTCGACGGCCGCCCTCAGGTCGCGGAGCAGGTTCGTGTTGGCGGCGAGCTCGGCGGCGTACATCTCGGGGAAGCCGCCGCCGAGATAGATGCCCTGGGTTCCCGCGGGCAGCGTGGGATCGGTGAGCGGGTCGAAGGAGCGTACGTCGCAGCCGGCCGCCTCCAGGAGCTCCTCGGTCTCGGGGTAGCGGAACGTGAACGCTCGCCCACCCGCGACGGCTATCACCGGGCGAGCATTCGCGTCGTCGACTGTGTTGGTCTCGACACGCCTCCGCCTAGCGGCTCCGGCGGCTCGACCGACGGGCGCATCGCTGGTTGAGCCGGCGTCGTGAGGCACGAGCGACGCCGTGTCGAAACCAACACGGTCGCCCTCGCGCAACGCCGTCACCGGATCCCAAGGACCTCCGTCCAGCTCGGGTGCCGACCGTGCAACCTCCAGCAGCGCGGACAGGTCCAGATGAGAAGCGACCTGCTCCCCCAGCCGCTCGATCAGCGCGACCGACTCGTCGCGCTCGGCGACCGGAACGAGCCCGAGGTGGCGCGAGGGCGTCGCCAGCGACGGATCAAGCGGCAGCATGCCCAGCACCGGCAGCCCGAGACGGTCCAGCGCACGCCGGATCTCGTCGGCGTTGCGCCCGGGAGAGCAACGGTTGAGGACCACTCCCCCGATGCGTACCGAAGGGTCGAAGGCCACCATCCCCGCAGCGATCGCGGCAGCGGAGCGGGACATCCGGGCGACGTCGAGGACCAGGACGACCGGCGACGAGGTCAATGACGACACGTGGGCGGTGGAGGAGAAGCCGTCGGTCCCGAGGCGGCCGTCGTAGAGGCCCATGACACCTTCGATGACCGCGATGTCGGCACCGGCCGCACCGTGGAGCAGCAGCGGCACCACCCGGTCGACGCCGACCAGGTGCGGATCGAGGTTGCGGCCCGGGCGTCCGGTGGCGAGCGCGTGGTAGCCGGGGTCGATGTAGTCCGGTCCGACCTTGTGACCACTGACCACCAACCCCGCAGAGGTACGCAGCGCCGCCATCAGCCCGGTCGCGACCGTCGTCTTCCCCGAACCCGTCGAGGGCGCCGCGACCACCAGTCGAGGCAGGGTCACCATTCGATGCCCCGCTGGCCCTTCTGACCGGCATCCATGGGGTGCTTGATCTTGGTCATCTCGGTGACCAGGTCGGCGACCTCTATCAGCTCAGGCGCAGCGTCGCGACCGGTGATGACCACATGCTGGCGCCCCGGCCGCGCGGCAAGCACCGTCGCCACCTCCTCGGCGGAGACCCAGCCCCACTTGATCGGGTAGGTGAACTCGTCGAGGACGAGCAGGTCGTACGTCTCCGCGGCCAGGCACCGCTTGATCTCGGCCCAGCCCTCGGCGGCGTCCGCGGCGTGGTCCTCGGCGTCGCCCTGCTTGCGCGACCAGGACCATCCCGAGCCCATCTTGTGCCAGTCGACCGGACCGCCTTCGCCGGTCTCCTCGTGCAGCGCACCCAGACGCTCGAGCACCGTCTGCTCGCCGATGCGCCACTTGGCCGACTTCACGAACTGGAAGACCCCGATCCGCCAGCCCTGGTTCCAAGCGCGCAGCGCGAGCCCGAAGGCGGCGGTCGACTTCCCCTTGCCGGGGCCGGTGTGGACCATGATCAGCGGACGGTTGCGACGCTGGCGGGTGGTGAGCCCGTCGTCGGGTACGTTGAGCGGCTGTCCCTTCGGCATCAGGCGGCGCCCCGTCCCGGGGTCGACCCGGTGAACCCGTGGACGGCGGAGGTCAGCGCCTCGGCGCTCACCTCGGCGACGGGCACGTGCTCAGCCCCCAGGTGGGCGGCCAGCTGACGCGCCAGCCCGAGCCGCATCGGTCCGCTCTCGGAGTCGATGACGACGGTGGTGACGCCCAGACCGGCGACGTACGCGGCGGCCTGCTGCGAGCGCCGCACCGCGTCCTTCCCGTGAGTCTTGGAGTTCGCGCGGCCGTCGGTGACGACCACCAGCAGCGGTCGCAGATCGGGGTCGCGCAGACGCTCGCGCTGGAGCACCCGGGCGGCTTCGAGGAGACCTTCGGCCAGCGGCGTACGTCCCCCGGCAGGCACCTCGTCGAGACGCGCTGCGGCGAGGTCGACCGACCCGGTCGGCGGCAGCACCAGCTCGGCACCCTCGCCGCGGAACGTGATCATCCCGACCTTGTCACGGCGGCGGTAGGCGTCAAGCAGCAGCGAGAGCACCGCCGCCTTCACCTGTGCCATCCGCTTGCGCGCGGCCATCGACCCGGACGCGTCCACGCAGAAGAGCACCAGGTTGGCCTCGCGCCCCTCACGGACCGCGGTGCGCAGGTCCTCGACCCGCAGCTCGACCCGTCCGGACGTACGCCCCCTCGAACCCTGCTTCCCCGCCGCCGCCTTGAGCGTCTCGACCAGGTGCAGCGAGCCTCGGCCGCTTTCCCGCGCCCCGATCCGGCGTCCGCTGCTGCCGATCGCCTTGCTCCGCCCGCCCGTGCGCCCGGTACCGAGCCCGGTGACCGTCAGCAGCCGCGGCCGATAAGCCACCCCCGCAGCGTCGGTCGACAGCCCCGCCGAGGAGTCAGTTCCTGACCCCGAGGAGTCAGTTTCTGACGTCGAGGAGTCAGCTTCTGACGCCGAAGAGTCGGTTGTCGAAGCCTCTTCGATCGAGCCCTCCTGGTCAGAGGTGTCGCCGGGCTCGGCCTCCGGGGCAGGGGCGTCGGTGGTCGTCGAGTCCTCCCCAGAGGTCTCCTCAACCTCGACGTCCGGATCCGTCTCCGGCGGCTCAGGCGGTAGCTCGTCGCCCCCGAGAATCCGGTCGAGCAGGTCCTCGTCGATCCCCGGAGCATCGAACGGGTTCCGCCGCCGCCGGTGCGGAAGCGCCAACAGCGCTGCCCGCCGGATGTCGGCGCGAGTGACCTCGGACCGCCCGACCCAAGCAGCGTGTGCGACCGCGGTGCGGGCGGTGACGATGTCGGCACGCAGCCCATCGACCTCGAACGCCGCGCAGACCTCGGCGATCTTGAGGAGCCCCGGCTCGGTGAGCCGGACCTTCCCGACCAGCTCACGAGCGGCGGCGATCCGGGAGGTCAGCGCGCGGTCGTCCGCCCCGAAACCCTCGACAAAGGCACCAGCGTCGAGGTCGAAGGCCATCCGCCGGCGTACGACCTCGGCGCGCAGCGCCGGATCCCGCGGCGCCGCGACCTCGACGGTGAGCCCGAAGCGGTCCAGCAGCTGCGGGCGCAGCTCGCCCTCCTCGGGGTTCATGGTGCCGATCAGGACGAAGCGCGCGGCGTGCGAGACCGAGACGCCGTCGCGCTCGACCGAGACGCGCCCCATCGCCGCCGCGTCCAGCAGCAGGTCGACCAGGTGGTCGTGGAGCAGGTTGACCTCGTCGACGTAGAGCAGCCCGCGGTGTGCCCGAGCCAGAAGACCCGGCTCGAACTCGACCGCACCGCGCGAGAGCGCGCTCTCCAGGTGGAGCGAGCCGACGACACGGTCCTCGGTGGCCCCCACCGGGAGCTCGACCAGCCGCACCGGCCGGCTCTCCACGACGGCGGCAGACCCGAACGGACCGTCCGGCGACTCCGCCGACGGGTCGGACGGATCGATCGAGAACCGATCCCCCGCGTAGACCGAGATCGAGGGCAGCACGGCCGCCAGGCCGCGTACGGCCGTCGACTTCGCTGTCCCCTTCTCGCCACGGACCAGGACGCCGCCGATCTCCGGGGAGATCGTGGTGAGCACGAGCGCGAGGCCCATGTCGTCGAGACCTGTGGTCGAGTCGGCCTGGCAGCCGAGGACGGCAGAAAATGGGTAGTGCACCGGCATGAGAGGCTCCCGCTCCCTATCGCGTTGATTGGATGGTCACGGGGCCGGTCTTCGGACTTACCGAGTCCCCTGATGGGGCTCGGATCACCGCAGCGGGCCTGCGCCGGACTCTCACCGGCTTCCCAGATTCTCCCGTCCTGCCTTCCTCACCGTTTCCGATGGCTGGGCAGTCGGGGCACCTCGTGACTGTGCGGTCACTGTAGCGTCTGGCCCCATGATCGTCGTGGTGGGCATCGGTGCCGGTGGTTGGGACGAGGTCCCCGTACGTCACCAGCAGCTGATCCGGGATGCCTCGGTGCTCCTCGGTGGCAAACGCCATCTCGACCTGGTCCCGGACGTCCCCGGTCAGCGCCGCGAGCCCTGGCCCTCACCGCTCCGCGACGGGCTCCCGGCCCTGCTCGACTCCATCGGCGACGCCGTCGCTCTGGCCTCCGGCGACCCGCTCGTCTCCGGCATCGGCACGACCCTGATCGACCTGCTCGGCCCGGAGAACGTACGCATCGAGCCGGCCCTCTCCTCCGTCGCCCTCGCCCGCGCCCGGATGGGCTGGCCGGCCGAGTCGTGCGCGATCGTCAGCCTCGTCGGCCGCGACGTCGCGCTGATCGCCCGCGAGCTCGCCCCCGGCCGCCGGATCCTGGCGCTCTCCTCGGACGGCTCCACCTCGGGCCACATCGCGAACCTTCTGGTCACAGGCGGTTTCGGCGGCTCGGCGATGACCGTCCTGGGTGACCTGGGGGCGGAGACGGAGAGTACGCAGACCGCGACCGCCGATACCTGGGCCGGTGAGTCACCGCGCCTCAACATCGTGGCGATCGAGTGCGTCGGCGACCGTGTTGGTTTCGACACGGACCCGCTCGTCCCTCGCGGGTCCGGCTCAACCAGCGGGGGCGGTCAGCCACCGCTGGTCGAGCCGCCGGAGCCGCTAGGCGAAGGCGTGTCGAGACCAACACAGTCGTTCCCCGCTACCTGGACCCCAGGCCTCCCCGACGACGCCTTCGAGCACGACGGCCAGCTGACCAAGCGCGACCTGCGCGCCTCGGCGCTGTCCCGCCTGGCCCCGACCCCAGGGCAGCACCTCTGGGACGTCGGCGCCGGAGCCGGGTCGGTCGGGATCGAGTGGATGCGGGCACACCCGACCTGCACCACGACCGCGATCGAGGCCAGCCCCGAGCGGGCGGCCCGGATCGCGCGCAACGCGGTCCGCCTCGGCGTACCCGGGCTGACCCTTGTCGAGGGCCGCGCCCCCGACGCCCTGGCGGACCTCCCCGCCCCGGATGCGATCTTCATCGGCGGCGGCGCGACGCGTCCCGGCGTGCTCGACAACTGCCTCGCGGCGCTGCGCCCCGGCGGCCGGATCGTGGTCCACGGCGTCACGCTGGAGACCGAGCAGCTCCTCGCCGCGGCCTACCAGGAGCACGGCGGCGAGCTGACTCGCATCTCGGTCGAGACCTCGGCCCCGATCGGCACCTTCACCGGCTGGACACCTGCCCGGTCGGTCACCCAGTGGGCCCATACCGTCGGGTGAGGTGAAGTCAGCAGTCGACGGCCTCACGTCGCCACCGTGGGACCGCTGACTCCAGAGCCGCGAGCAGGCCGACGGTCTCCGACGGGTCGTTGAGGCGGTCTCCGAAAAGATTCTTGACGCTCCGAAGGCGGTGACGCACGGTCTGCTCGTGGACGTGCAGCTGCCTGGCGACGACCGGGGCGCTCGGACGGGTCCCCAGCCAGGCCTGCATGGTCTCGGCCAGCACCAGACGGCGTTTCGGGGACTCCCCCAGGAGCGGCGCGAGCAGCTGCTCGTCCGCGACGCGGCGCAGCATCGGGTCGGCGTGCAGACACAGGTCGGACTGGTGCGCGGCACACCACACGATGCCGTCCGTGGACGGTTCCAGGACCTGCTCGGCCACCAGGGCGAGGGCACGGTGGCCCCAACGTACGGCGTGGTGGGTCTCGACGAGCTTCACCTCCCAGGTGACAGCGACCGGACGACTCGTCGCCGCGACGACCGCCTTGACCCGTAGATGCAGCTCGGCCGTCGGGCCGATCATGACGATCGCCCCTTCGCTCGGACCGGTGAGCAGGCGCGCCGTGGGGGCGGCGAGCTCGGCGGAGACGGGTCCGCCCGGCGCCACTGCGACCGCCACCTTGTCTGCCATCTTCCAACCGGCGCGAGCGGCCAGAGCAGGTAGATCGCTGGACCCTTGGGCGCCGACGAGCGCCACGAAGAGCGCCAGCCGCGGGTCGGCCTGCGGTACGGGCTCGGTGAACCCGCGCATCGCGTGCTCGAGCAGCTGGTGCTGATAGTCCAGGAGCGCCTCGGCGAGGTAGCTCACCGCCGACCGCGGTAGGCCCAGCTCGTCGGCCAGCCTCGACATCTCCCGCCACGACTCCTCGGTCGCGATCTGGTGAGCGGCCCGCATCGCGTCGAGGTTGTGGCCGGCCCGGCCCTCCAGGCTGCCCAGGCGTTGGTAGAGGTGGGCGACGGTGGTGCCTCGTACGGGCGCCCCCGCCATGGCATCGATGAACAGCGCGACCGCCTCGTTCAGCGCCTCCGCGATGATGTCGCGCAGCCGTGGGTCGCTGAAGGCTGCGACCTCGCCGCAGATGCGCCGGGCGATGCGGCGCGAGAGCTCCGTGGCCCGCGGTCGGCAGGCCATCCCGATCTCGCGGGCGACGGCGTCGGGTGGTGGGGACAGGTGGATCCGCATTGTCGCGCGGGGCCTTCTGGGGATCGGGCCCGGGAACGTATTCGTGATCGGTCGTGTCGTCGAAGCCACGCAGCGCTCTCCTCCGTATCCGCCCTCCGCTGTGCCGCGACCTGGGGAGCCGCGCAGAGGACGACAACATCTCGAAGTCAAGGGCGTGCGGTACGCCGCGTCCAGAGCCTTCCGCGGATGTGCGCGAAGAACCACGAAAACTTGTAACGCGCATCACAAGATTTCGTCTCTGAGGCGAAATTGTCACCAACCTGACAATTTTTGCCGGATCTGGTGACTTTCGATGTCGCCACGGTAGCCAGCCACCCGCCGCGACCCCCTGAATAGGTGCCGTCATCGCAGTTGTGGTCGATCTCCCACCCGGCTCGATCACCCCTCCCACACCGTAAGGGGAACACGTGAGAACCAGCCCTCCACCCCGTCGCCGCACCTGGGTCGCCACGGTATTCGCCGCCCTCGTCGCCACCGCGCTGCTCGCCGGCGCACCTGCCGCTCAAGCCGTCGAGAACCCGACCCTCAAGGTCGACTACGACGCCGTCGGTACGACGCACATCGGCTCGCAGGTCGACTCGTCGATGGCCATCGGGCCCTCGGTGCTCAAGTCGGTCATCGACACCACCAACGGCCACCTCGTCGGCGGCTCCCTCGCCATCCCGACGCAGACCATGAACTTCGAGATCTTCGGGATCCCGGCCCGCGCCAAGGTCACCATGACCCAGGTCGGGGCCTTGTCCGGAGCGATCCTGCCCACCAGCCAGCTCGGCAAGGCGACGCTCACCTCGACTGTCGCCTACGACATCCAGCTGAGCCACGTCGAGGCCAAGGTGTTCGGCATCTGGTGGCCGCTGGCAGTGGGAAGCAACTGCCACACCGTCGACCCGGTCACCATCACCGCCAGCACTCCCGAGGGTGAGTTCTTCACCGTCAACGGCGGCGGCCGGGTCACCTCCACCTACACGATCGGGAGCTTCACCGGGTGTGCCGCGCTGAACTTCTTCGACATCCCCGGCTTCTTCCCCTGGTTCGGCTCCATCCCGATCAACGCCCTGGTGCCGGGCACCGACAACACCCTCGAGCTGCAGATCGCCAACCCTCGCGCGGGCACCGCGTGAGCCTCTCGGGATCATCCCACCACAACAGAAAGAGAACCATCATGAAGAAGATCACCAGCCGCGTGCTCACCGGTCTCGCCGCCGGCGCACTCGCCACCGCCACCGTGGCCGCCATGTCGTCGCCTGCCCAGGCGGCCCTCGACGGCTACACCCCGACCGGCCCGGACCCGGTCGTCTTCACCGGCAACAACGTCTCCTTCACCGCGGACGAGGCCGCCCAGACGCTGACCTGCACCCAGTTCGACTTGATCGGCAGCATCACCAACCCCGGCGTGAACAGGCCGTTCGGCACGGAAGCCGGCGAGCTGGACCAGCTCGACTCCAGCGGCTGCACCAACCCGACCGCCGGAGACACCACCGTCGACCCGACCGGCATCTGGCACGTGCAGATCGACGACGCGGAGATCGGCTCAGTCTCGCCCGCGACGCTCACCGACGTGACCGCGTTCGTCTCGGCGGCGGGCTGCTCGTTCAACGTCGCGGGCGAGGTGAGTGGCACGTTCAACGACTCCACCCAGGTGTTCACGCCTACCGGGTCGACGCTGGTCATCGCTGACAACCCGGTCGGCTTCATCTGCCCGATCCTCGGCGTCGCGCAGGGACAGTCCATCTCCGTGGCCGGGACATGGACGGCCAACGGCCTGACGATCACCAACCCGTGATCGACCAGCGCTGACCATCCATCCAGGGGTCTGTGTCGATGGCCCCGGTCATCGACACAGACCCCTACCGCTGTCGCCATCCATCATCGCAGGAGTGGAATCATGAAGAACCTCATCAGCCGTGCGCTCACCGGTCTGGCAGCCGGAGCACTCGCCATCGCCACCGTCGCGACAATGTCCCTACCAGCCCACGCCGCCGACTTGTACACGCCACACGGTGGCCCCGGCGTCGCCGCCACAGGTAACGACATCGCCTTCACCGACGTCTTTGCCGAGCAGACGTTCAGCTGTGAGCAGTTCGACCTGCATGGCGCTCTAATCAGCACTGGTCTCAGTAGGCCCTTTGGGACGACAGCCACCACATGGGACCATCTCGACTACAGCGGGTGCACCAACCCGATCTTCGGCGAAACCACGCTCGTCCAGACCGGCATCTGGGGATTTGCGATCACCGGCCCGGAGGCCGGAACGGTCTCACCTGCCACGCTCACCAGCGTAGCCTTCCTCCTCTCATCGGCCGGCTGCTCGTTCAACATCACAGGGGAAGTCTCCGGCACGTTCGAAGACACGACTGGCGTGTTCACGCCGTCAGGGTCGACCCTGACGATCGCTGACGATCCAGCGGGGTTCATCTGTCCGCTCCTCGGCTTCATGAAGGGCGACGACATCAGCGTTAGCGGCACCTGGACGATCACCGGACTGACAGTCACCAATCCCTGATCGACCGACACTCGCCCCACCGAGGAGTCGAGCGAAATTTGTCACGCGCATGACAACTTACGTCGATTCCAATCCCAACCTTCAGCGAAGCTGTGGCACTCGCTACATCCGAGGACTTAACTGATGGCGGACATCCGTACGGTCCTCGCCGGACCCGACCACCGTGAGGAACTCTTCATGCGCATCCCCCACCCTGGAGCACGCGCCGGTCAAGCGGCTATCGGCGTTCTACTACTGGCAGCCACCTTCCTGGCGGTCCTCAGCGGTCCAGCCCAGGGCGATCCCGAGGTCGATCCACGGAGCGCCTCGCAGAGCAACCTGAAGGCCGACCTGCCCGGCGTAACGACGTTGATCGAGGACAATCCGGCCGAGGGCCTACCCGGGTTCGACGACCTTCCCGCGAACCTGTCGCTCAGCGGCACTGAAGGAACTGTAACCAACTCACAGCACGCAGTCGCCCGCCGCGCGAAGATGTCCATCACGACTAGTCCGATCTGGGCGGCTCTGTACACGTTCACATTCAACAGTCCGATTGAGAACCCAACGACCTACAAGGGTGGTTGCAACAAATTTAACAAAACTCCGTGCACACCAGATCCCTTCTACCAGCCGCCTTGCGCAACTGATGATCCGTCTACCCAATGGCCGACAAGGTATAGCCACCACATACTTTATCCATTTAAGCCCCTTGAGGGCGGCGGCGCCGAGGTGGGCATCCTCAGCGAGGACAAACTCAACCTGATCGCATTCGGGAGCATTCCGGCCACCGCGACGCTGACGATGTCTGTGCCTCGGGTCAATGGGAAGGTCCAACCGCTGGCGTCGCATTTGTGGGAGCGTCGTATCCCCGGGGCGCCAACCGGGTGCTCTCCACGACCCAACGACATTCCAATTGTATCGGCGCTGGTCGAAGGTAAGGTCACCCTTGAGCTCAGCGACCTCGAGGTCGATGGGGTGCCGGTTGAGCTTGGGACGAAGTGTCGGACGAGTCACCCTGCGAATATCTACCTTTGGGGGGACTACGGTTCGGGGTCCTACTTCCCTGCCACCGGTGGCCCATTGGCAGCCTACGAAGGAATGCATCCAGGATCGCGGGGACCGTTGAACGACCCGTATTACTATGAGGACAACGGACGCACCATCCCCCCGTCCTCGGGCGTCGATATTCCACCCTTCGTCAACTGTGGGGTTGGAGGTGAAGACCTCAGCCCTGTGGTGACTGCCATGGCTTCGGGACCAAATAACCCGGTGCGTGCCATACAGGGCCCATTGATTTTCATCAACCGAATTCCCCTCGAGAACATCACCATGTGCGAACCGCATCGCCCCACCGTGTGCCCGTTACCGGCCCCGGAGATTCCAGAGATGCCGCCGCTCCCCGACGGCGAGGGCGAGTGACCGATCATGGTGCCGCCGCTGCGTACCTCTCCTCATGGATTCATCGCGGAGAGCGCGGCGCGGTGGCGTCGGCCGAAGCACTCCAGGTCGGGATCTCGTGCAGACACGCGACCTGACCGACGCAGAGTCAGACGACGGGACGTACGTGCGGGGCAGGCCGGCCAGGGAAGCAGGAACTCTTCGCGGTATCGGCTGACCTCTACCCGCAACGCACCCGAGCTTCACATCACTGACCCCCGCGCGGGAACTGCGTGAACCTCTCGGGATGACCCCACCGATAGGGAGACCACCATGAAGAAGCTCACCACCACACTGCTCGCCGGTGCCGCCGTCGCTCTCGTGATCGCGACGCTCGTGGCAGTGTCGCCGCCTGCCCGGGCTGCGGCCAACACCTACACCCCACACGGCGGACCCGGCATCACGCTCGGCGGCGAGCTCACCTTCACCGTTGAGGAGGCCAACTTCAGATTTACCTGTCAGCAGTTCGACCTGACGGGCATCCTGTTGGGCCCGGGTGACAGCAGACCGTTTGGTACGCCTACCACCACCTGGGACCAGATCGCCACCAGCGGGTGCAGTTCTCCGCAGGGCGGTGATGTCACGGTCAACCCGATCGGCGCCTGGGCCTTTACGATCACCGGACCAGAGATCGGCTCAGTGTCGCCCGCCGCGATAACCGACGCGTCCATGTTCGTCGGGACGTCCGGATGCTCGTTCAACGTCGCCGGCGACATCACTGGCACCTTCGATGATTCGCCCTGGGTTTCGTTCCGTGATCTTTGACAGGATTGGGAACGATGCCGAAGAAGTACTC
>NZ_BMQT01000011.1 GCF_014648255.1 Nocardioides albus
GCCACAGCGCACTCGGAGGACTCCCGCCGATCAGCCGACTGTCACCAACGTGATGGCCGAGTACACCTAGGCGCTAGTCCAGGTCGACATCGTCGCCCGCGGTGACGGGGCCCGGGATCGCCGGCAGCGGGGGAGGAGTGCCGCCGAAAGAGGGGCACAGGGACTTGTGGGCACACCAGCCGCACAGCTTGCCCGGGTTCGGCAGCCACTCGCCGGTCTCCTGGGCGAGGCGGATGGCTCGCCAGATCGCCTCGGCCTTGCGCTCGGTCGCCAGCAGGTCGGCCTCGTCCGGCACGTAGCGCAGGATGTCGCCGCTGCCGAGGTAGATCAGCTGGAGCATCGCCGGCACGACGCCTCGGGTGCGCCAGATCACCAGGGCGTAGAACTTGAGCTGGAACAGCGCTTTCGCCTCGTACGCCTCACTGGGCACCCTTCCGGACTTGTAGTCGACCACGCGGATCCGGCCGTCGGCGGCCACGTCGACACGGTCGATGAAGCCGCGCAGCAGCAGCTTGGAGTCGAGCAGTGCCTCGACATAGTGCTCCCGCTCAGCGGGCTCCAGCCGCCGCGGGTCCTCCAGGTCGAAGTAGCGCCGCAGCACCTGCCGACACGACTCCAGCCAGCCCTCCTCCGCGCCCTCGGCCTCCGAGGTGAACAGCGTCGCGAGCGCCGGGTCGAGGCTGCGTACGTCCTCCCACGCCTGCTCCACCATCGACCTCGCCTGCCGGGGCGTGCGCTCGGGGGCGGGCAGATCGAAGAGGTCCTCGAGCACCTTGTGCACCACGGTCCCGCGCGCGGCCGCCTCCGAGGGCGGCTCGGGCAGCTGGTCGATCGTGCGGAACCGGTAGAGCAACGGGCACGAGGTGAAGTCGCTAGCACGGCTCGGTGAGAGCGACCCCAGCACGTTGACGCCGTCGACCGGGGTCGACCGTGCGTCTGCTGGTGAGGGGCTCATGGGGTCGACCCTATTCGTCGGCACCGACACTCATCCGAGACGAGGGTGGAAGCGGCGCACCACCACTTCTCAAGTACGCTCAGAACGTGGCAGACCCCGACCCACGCCCCGACGGCGACAAGCCCGTCGAAGAGGCGCCCACGTCCCGCGCCCCGGGCACGATCAAGGTCGGCTCCATCGCCGGCAGCGATGTCCTGGTGACACCGTCCTGGTTCCTCATCGCGGCGCTGATCGCCTGGGTCATGGCGCCCCAGATCGATGCCGCGGAGCCCGGTCTCGGCTGGTTGGCGTACGTGGCAGGCTTCGCGTTCGCGATCGTCCTCTACGGCGCCGTGCTGCTGCACGAGGCGGCGCATGCGGTCGTCGCCCGGCGCCTGGGCTACCCCGTCGGCGCCATCATGCTCCACTTCCTGGGTGGCGCGACCGCGGTGGAGAGCGAGGCGAAGAAGCCCGCCCACGAGTTCTGGATCGCCGTCGTGGGGCCGTTGGCCTCGCTCGCCGTCGCCGCGGCCGCCTTCGGCGTCTCCTTCCTCACTCCCGACGGTCTGATCGGGTTGTTCGTCACGGGGCTGTGGGTCACCAATCTCCTGGTGGGCGTGCTCAACCTCGTCCCCGGCCTGCCCCTCGACGGCGGCCGGCTGCTCAAGGCGGGCGTATGGAGCGCGACCGGCAACATCAACCGCGGCAGCATCGTCGCCGGCTGGGCCGGGCGGGTGCTCTCGTTCGTCGTCCTGCTGTGGCCTTTCATCCAGGGCCGGATCCTCGGCACCGAGCCGCGCCTGACGAGCTACGTCGTAGCCGTCATCTTCGGCGTCTTCCTCTGGAGCGGCGCCTCCGCGGCCATCATGTCGGCGAAGGTACGCCTCCGGCTCCCGCGCCTGGTCGCCCGCGACCTCGCTCGGCGCACGCTCGCCGTGCCGGCCGACCTCCCGCTGGCCGAGGCTGTCCGCCGAGCCCACGAGGCAGAGGCCGGCAGCATCGTCACCGTGACCACCGGCGGTGAGCCGATCGGTCTCGTGCACGAGGGCGCGCTGCTGGCGACGCCGGAGGACCGCCGCCCGTGGATGGCCACCTCGACCGTCACCCGGCGCCTCGAGGACGGCCTCACCCTCCCTGCCGACATCGACGGCGAGGCGCTCATCCAGGCGATCTCCAAGACCCCGGCTCCCGAATACCTCCTGGTCGAGCCCGACGGCTCGATCTATGGCGTACTCGTCACCTCCGACGTCGACGCCGCGTTCCGCGCGGGGGCCTGAGCCGGACCGCGCCGCGGTTTGCCGGGTTGACCCGGGAAACGGGTAACCTCGGCGGGTGTCGAGCGCTGATATCCCAGACATTCCGGTCGAGGCCCGAGCGGGCGTGCACCGCGGTCCGCTTCGTGAGGGCGAGTGGGTGCGGCTGACCGACACCAAGGGTCGCCGCCACAACTTCGAGCTCGTCGCCGGCAAGCGCTTCTTCTCCAACAAGGGCCACATCGACCACGACGTGCTGATCGGTCGTGAAGAGGGCTTCACGGTCACCGCGTCCACCGGTGGTGAGTATCTGGTCTTCCGTCCGCTGCTGAGCGAGTTCGTCGTCTCGATGCCGCGTGGCGCCGCCGTGGTCTACCCCAAGGACGCCGCCCAGATCGTCGCCATGGCCGACATCTTCCCCGGCGCCTCCGTGGTGGAGGCCGGGGTCGGCTCCGGTGCCCTGACCTGCTCGCTCCTGCGTGCGGTGGGCCCGTTCGGCAAGGTCACCTCCTTCGAGCGTCGCGAGGAGTTCGCCGAGGTCGCCCGCAAGAACGTCGACCAGTTCTTCGGCACGCCGGCAGGGGAGACGCACCCCAACTGGTCGCTCAACCTCGGCGACCTCCAGGAGGAGCTCCCACGCCAGCAGATCCGCTGCGATCGGCTGATCCTCGACATGCTCGCTCCGTGGGAGTGCATCGACGCGGCCGCCGAGGCGCTCTACCCCGGCGGCATGGTCTGCGCCTACGTCGCGACCACCACCCAGCTGTCCCGCTTCGTCGAGACGGTCCGTGCCCATGGCGGCTTCACCGAGCCGCAGGCGTGGGAGTCGCTGGTGCGCGACTGGCACGTCGAGGGCCTCGCGGTTCGGCCGGGCCACAAGATGATCGGCCACACCGCGTTCCTGGTGACGGCCAGGAAGCTCGCGCCCGGCGAGCGTGCGCCTCGCAAGACGCGGCGACCTGCCCCCGGGGCGTACGGACCTGACTACACGGGCCCGCGCCCGGCGGACATGCCTGCTCCGGAGCCTGTCGCCGAGGTGCTTCCTGACGACGCCGGCGAGCTGGACTGAGTCTGCTCCGCGGCGGCGCGCATCGTCCGACGTGCCACGGGTTGACACGAACTCGCCCGAAGTCGACGAATAGTGTCCAACACCGGTAAATCCTTCTCCGCTCCTACCCCTCACCCTTGTAGGGTCGAAGCAGTAGAGGAGGTGTGCTGATGTCGACATCCGATGGATTCCAGTCCGAGGGGCGCAGCCCCGAGGAGCTCGAGAGTCATGTCCGTTTCCTCGAGGCTGAGGTGACCGACCTGCGGCACAGGCTGACCGAGATGCCCGGATCTTCGCGTGGCCTGGAGGCGCGGCTCGCAGACGCGCAGCGCTCCCTGGCCGCCGTGACGTCGCAGAACGAGCGACTCACCGTGACGCTTCGGGATGCCCGAGACCAGATCATCAAGCTCAAGGAGGAGGTCGACCGGCTGGCGCAGCCGCCGGCAGGCTTCGGCACCTTCATCGAGCGCAACGAGGACGACTCGATCGACGTCTTCACCGGCGGGCGCAAGCTCCGGGTGACCGCGTCGCCCAACGTCGACCTCGACGAGCTGCGCTATGGCCAGGAGGTCATGCTCAACGAGGCGCTCAACGTCGTCGAGGCGATGGAGTTCGAGAAGGTCGGCGAGGTGGTGATGTTCAAGGAGCTGCTCGCCGACGGCGAGCGCGCCCTGGTGATCGCCAACGCCGACGAGGAGCGGGTCGTACGACTGGCGGAGCCGCTCCTCAAGGACCCCATCCGTGCGGGCGACTCGCTGCTTCTCGAACCACGCTCGGGATATGTGTACGAGAAGGTGCCCAAGTCCGAGGTCGAAGAGCTCGTCCTCGAGGAGGTGCCCGACATCTCCTACGAGTCGATCGGTGGCCTCGGCGGCCAGATCGAGCAGATCCAGGACGCGGTCGAGCTGCCCTATCTCTACCCGGACCTCTTCATCGAGCACCAGCTCAAGCCGCCCAAGGGCGTGCTGCTCTACGGTCCTCCAGGTTGTGGCAAGACCCTGATCGCGAAGGCGGTCGCCAACTCGCTGGCGAAGAAGGTCGCCGCGAAGACCGGGGCGGACGGCAAGTCCTACTTCCTCAACATCAAGGGCCCCGAGCTTCTCAACAAGTACGTCGGCGAGACCGAGCGTCACATCCGCCTGGTCTTCCAGCGTGCCCGCGAGAAGGCCGCGGCCGGCACCCCGGTGATCGTCTTCTTCGACGAGATGGACTCGCTGTTCCGGACGCGTGGCACCGGTGTCTCCTCCGACGTGGAGAACACCATCGTCCCGCAGCTCCTCTCCGAGATCGACGGTGTCGAGGCGCTCGAGAACGTGCTCGTCATCGGCGCCTCCAACCGTGAGGACATGATCGACCCGGCGATCCTGCGCCCGGGCCGTCTGGACGTGAAGATCAAGATCGAGCGCCCCGATGCCGAGGGGGCTCGAGACATCTTCTCGAAGTACCTGGTGCCCTCCCTGCCGCTGCACTCGACCGACGTGGCGGAGTTCAACGGCGACAAGCAGGCCACCATCGACGAGCTCATCCGCACCACCGTGGAGCGGATGTACACCGAGACCGAGGAGAACCGCTTCCTGGAGGTCACCTACGCCAACGGTGACAAGGAGGTCCTCTACTTCAAGGACTTCAACTCCGGCGCGATGATCCAGAACATCGTCGACCGGGCCAAGAAGATGGCCATCAAGTCCTTCCTGGACTCCGGCGAGGACTCCGCTCAGAAGGGCCTGCGGGTGCAGCACCTGCTCCAGGCCTGCGTGGACGAGTTCAAGGAGAACGAGGACCTCCCCAACACCACCAACCCCGACGACTGGGCCCGCATCTCCGGCAAGAAGGGCGAGCGGATCGTCTTCATCCGCACGCTCATCACCGGCAAGCAGGGCACCGAGCCCGGTCGTTCCATCGAGCAGGTCTCCAACACGGGTCAGTACTTGTAAGAGCTCTTGTACGCCTCGCATCGGCCCGTCACCTGGAAAAAGGTGGCGGGCCGATGCGTCGCCGGTGTCGTGGCGTTCCGCGACGCCGCCGAGCCTCCGCCGGATCGTCGTCGCCGGTTGCCGTAACGGTGAGGGCGCGTGGTGGCCTTCGCGGAGTCGGTGGCGTGGCACTGTTTGCGTGGACACGCCAGACGTGATCCGACAACGTACTCGGACGGGGACACGGATGAGATTCATGCTCGGGGTTGGGGTCGCAGGCTTGGTGTTGGGCCTGTCGGGATGCGGCCCGTTTGACCGGGACGCTGCTCTGGAAGAAGACCTCCTGAAGATGGCCGGAGTCGAGGCGGTTGATGTCGATGACCGGCGGGTGGAGTTCGCTGAGGTCAAGGAGAGCGACCTGAAGCCCGTCGCCGATCGGATCGCCGAGTGGGAGGACGACGGTGGTCTCGCGACCATGCTGGACGGGTGGGATCTGACGAGCAACGGCGTGGTCGTGGGCTCTGATGCGGCGCAGCAGGAACTGCCCAACGAGGCCGTTGCCGCGTTCGTCGAGCTGGCGGGTCTGGGCCTTGATCGATACACCTCTGAGGAGATCAAGCCGTTTGGTTCGGGAGGGATCGATGACTCGTTCCGGGTGTCGCTGAATGGCGTTGAGGACCCGATGGGGGTCACCATCACCGTGCTGAAGGCGCTGGGTGACCATGCGACTCGCTACGGCACGCTCTCGGTCGAGGCACCGGGAGGATTTCACGTCCTGGTCGAGATGGACAAGCTCGACGCGAGCCTGATCGGCAGCATCGTGACGGACCTCGAAAGCCTGCCGGACTGGAGTGCCTACGACGGCGCGTCGGTGCAGGTCGGCGGCATCAATGAGAAGCCGAACAGGATCGGACTTTACTTCCAAGTTCCTTTGGCAGACACGGTCGATGCCAACAGGTCGGCTCTCGCAGTGCAGGCGAAGCTGGTGAACCCGAACGACCTCTTCGTGTCGGTCACCGACGTGCCGTCTGAGGGAATCCTCCTGGTGATGGGCACGGTCGAGGAGGTCGAGGGCGAGGTTGCGGTGCTCGAGGGGCTGAAGGACTCGCCGATCGCGAGCGTCACCTACGTCGGCGGCGGGACCGACACGTGGCTGGTGCTGACCGTCAAGACTGAAGCCGACCTCCTCACCGTCGCACAGGACGCGGAGCGAGTCGGCGTCAGCCGGTTGGAGATGTCGATTGAAGGCGAGAACCCGATCGATGACAAGCTGGAAGGTACGCCGGCGGAGTTGATCAAGCAGCTCAGTCGCTAGCCAACGAGTTCATGACACGTCCTGTAGCTGTAGCCGCCTCTCGTTCCTGACGTGATCGACCGCGAACCACGAGCGTCGGTCGATAGAGTCTCCGGTCGTGACAGATCGGGCCACGGAAGCCGAGCGACGTCAGCAGGTCGTTGACAGGATGATCCGACGGGAGCTCGAATCCGTCACTGATGAGGCCCGGTGGGCCATTCCGATCGCGGAGAAGCTGCCACGTGAGTGGGTTCAGCACCGGATGGCAGACAACGCGGCCAGGATGATCGCTGCGACCGGGTCGGAGATCGATGCGTACGTCACCGTGCACCTCGACTTTGTGGCGCGCTTCCACGAGGATCCGCTGGCCGGTGATCGGTCGCCCGGCCACGACCTGTCGCACGAGGTGACGCTGGAGGCGACTGAGGATATTCGGAAGCTCAATCAGAGGTACAACGCCTGGGTGAGCCGCCTTCGGCTGCGGGTCCAGGACGAGCTGTACGACCTGGTCAGCGAATGGTATGACGACGGTGACAGGCTGGAGCTGTCGCCGGGACCCTGGGGCGTCTTTCCGATGACCGAACCCGACGGAGTGGCTAGTCTGAAGGCCGTCCGTGCGTTCCGAGAGTTCTGCGACGACCACCCGAACGCCACGATCGGCTTGGCCGGACCGCGTGGCTGTGGAAAGTCGACCCTCCTGGAGAACCGGCCCGACCCTTCGCTTCCCCTGAAGTCGGATCGGGTCCGGGTGAACGTCAGCGCACCGGTGAAGTACGAGACCCAAGCTTTCCTGCTCCACCTCTTCGCGGAGGTCTGCCGTGCCGTGGTCGACTATCGCCACCCGGAGTTCAGAGAGCACTTCCCGAGGATCCGCATCGCCTTCCCGGCCCGGCGCGTCGTTTCGTACGCCGCTCTTGGAGTCTTCGCCTATACGCTCGCTGTCACGTTGAGCATCGGATCCGGCGGAGCGCTGAGCGAACCGTTTCGGGCGATGGCCGCCTACCTCGGGGCTGCCTGGCAGTGGATGTGGCAACCGTTGAACACCTCGTTCTCGCTGGGCGGCGTGGTGCAGCCGGTCCCTGCCCTGGCCGTGGTCGCACTGCTCTGTCTCACCGTCGTGACGGTGAGGTCGCTGCGGTGGGCCCTGGTGACGCGGCGAGATGTTCCGGACCTGGTGAGAACGGCCAAACGCCACCTCGAGACCATCCGTACGATCCAGACCGCCTCGGCAGGGGTGAACGGTGAGGTCGGCGTCGCGGGGCTCAAGCTCGTCGCCAGCCATTCGGTGCAGCGGGCGGCGCGGGAGTGGACGGCCCCAGAACTCGTCGGTGAGCTGAGGAGATTCCTGGCGGAGGTCTATGACTCGGACCAGCGCGCTGTTCACCACCTGGTAGAGACCGAACCGGGGCTGAGGCCAGTGGTAGCGGCCGTGCTGAGCCAACTGCTCGCACGCATCGACGACACCGAAGAAAAAACCTGGGTAGGTGGCCAGGTCTACCGGAGTCCACCCGTGGAGCCTGGGGTGGTGATCACGATCGACGAGCTGGACAAGCTCGACAACGTCGAGGACGCCCAGCTCTTCGTCAACGAGCTCAAGGGCCTCTTCGGTGCCCGTGGCACGCAGGTGATCGTGTCGGTGTCCGAGGACGCGCTGAACAGCTTCGAGCTTCGGGGGCTGCCGATGCGAGACGCGTTCGACAGCGCGTTCAAGCATGTCTTTCGGATCGACTATCTCTCGATCTCCGACACCCGCAGGATTCTCGAGCGGATGGGGCTGGAATGGGTCAGCAGACCGTTCGTCTGGCTCGTCTACCTCGTGTCTGGAGGCCTGCCGCGCGATGTTGCGCGAGTCGGTTCGCACCTCAATGCCGTTGCGAGGGAGAACCCAGGCGCACGCCTCCGCACCGTCGCCCACAGGCTCGTCGCGCGGGACATGGCACAGCGCCTGTCAGCCTTCGAACGAACGTGCGGCGGAAGGCTGCAGGACTACGACGCCACCGGGGCGGCGTCGAACACCATGTCTGATTCGGCCATCCTGCATGTGATCCGTGAGATTCGGCGGGTCAGGAAGGACGAGCGGCCGATCTCGGCGGGGGAGCTGCTCGACCATGCAGCGGTGATACGCCAGATCCAGGATGGCGGCATATTCGCCAACCAGGTCGCGAGCTACCTGTGCTATTGCGGGAGCGTCCTGGAAGTGCTTGACGTCGATGCTCTCGAGAAGGAGACGAAGGAGTACGAGGAACTGCTGCCGACTCTTGGGCGAGCCCGCCAGTCGATGGCGGTGCATCCCGACCTGGCGATCGAGCTGATCGACGAGTTTCGCAATGCCTGGGGCCTCGGCGCCGTTGCGCGTTCCGTGTGACCGCGGTCGAGGCTCGCGGCATTCAGCGTCCCATGTGTGCCTTGCAAGGCGCACATACCCGAGCATCCCCGAACGAAGCCGTCGACCGACCCGCTGTCTGGCCGCGGCGATGTCACGTCGATCGCTCCGCCGCGTCAGGCCTCGAACACCAAGCCCCCTCGAAGTATTCAGGGAGGGTAATATCTCGAATCGAGGTATAGTTCTGCGGTGTGAGCATCATCGACGTCATGGTCCTCGGCTTCTTGGCCGACGGACCCCAGCACGGCTACGAGCTGCGCCGGAAGATCGAGCAGCTGTATGGCCACACCCGCCGAATCAGCGATGGCACGCTCTATCCGGCGACCGATCGGCTCGAACGCAACGGCTACGTGGCCAAGGAGTCTGAGCCGGGGCGTGGCCGGGCGGGTCGACACACACTCACCCTCACCGACGCAGGGCGTGCGCATCTGCTCGAATCGATCCGCACCGCCGAGGGCCACGACATCACCGACGCGAGCCGGTTCGTCGTCCTGCTCACCTTCCTGTCGATGCTGCCGCGCCGTTCCGACCAGCACGCGGTCCTGCGCCGACGACTGGAGTTCTTGGAGACGCCGGCGAGCCTCTTCTACGACGGCGACCGCCCGGTTCGGGCCGAAGAGGTCGCCGATCCCTACCGACGCGGACTATTGCTGACCGCCCGTGCCACCAGTGCCGCCGAGAGGGCCTGGATCAGAGAGGAGATCGACTCGTGAACTCGAGCGAGACCATGCGAGCTGTCGTGCTGGAGGCGCCCGGACCGGTGGAGGCCCTGCAGGTCCGGGACCTGCCTCTTCCGGAGCCCGAACCGGGCTGGGTGCGGATCCGGGTCAAGGCGTTCGGGCTCAACCGCTCGGAGCTGCACACCCGACTGGGCTTGGCCGGGGACTCGGTGACGTACCCGCGTGTGCTGGGCATCGAAGCCACCGGCGTCGTGGATCTTGCGCCGGGCGCTGAGTTCGAGCCCGGGCAGCAGGTGATGACGATGATGGGTGGCATGGGGCGTACGTTCGACGGCGGCTACGCCGAGTACACCTGCGTCCCCGCGGCACAGGTCATCCCGTTCCGCTCCGACCTCGACTGGGCGACGCTGGGGGCCGTGCCGGAGATGCTGCAGACGGCGTACGGCTCCCTGACCGTCGGAGTCGGCATCGAGCCTGGCCAGAGCCTTCTCATCCGAGGCGGCACCTCGTCGGTCGGAATGGCGGCGGCGGTGCTCGCCAAGCGGAAGGATCTTCGCGTTCTCGCCACGACCCGGAGCGCGGCCAAGGCCGAAGCGCTCGAGGCGATCGGGGTCGATGACGTGCTCGTCGACGACGGCGACGTCGCGTCCCAGGTGCGGCGGCTGCTTCCTGAAGGGGTCGACGGCGCGATCGAGCTGATCGGTACGCCGACGCTTCCCGACACGCTACGGTCCACCCGCATCCACGGCACGGTCTGCTTCACCGGGATGCTCTCGAACGTGTGGACCGTCGAGGAGTTCTATCCTATCGACTATCTCCCCACAGGTGTTCGGCTCACCGCCTACGCCGGTGACGCCGACGACCTCCCGGCCGAGGTTCTCCAGGGTTTCCTCGACGATGTGGCCGCTGGTCGCGCAGCGGTGCCGATCGACACGACGTACGACCTCGACGGGATCCGCGAGGCTCACCAGCGGATGGAGGAGGGGGCTGCTCGCGGCAAGCTCGTCGTGGTCGTCTGATCGGGCGTCGCGTGAGGCGATCCGTTCGCTGCGGGTGGCCGTTGCAGCGGAGCCCCCGGTTGAGATCGCCCGCGAGGCGTCAGGTCCTCAGCCTGGACTTCTCGCGGAGGACGCTGGATGCCGGCGGCGACGGTCTCCACGTCGTCGGTGCCCGTGCAGGGATGGCCGTCAGTGCGTCTGGATCGAGACGAGCGCCGCGTTGCCGCGCGAGTCGACCTTCACCACCGCGACGGCATCGCCGCCGCCGAGATCGTCCTCGAGCTCACGGGCCCGATCCTGCGGGACGAAGAAGCTCTCGATGCCGCAGGTGAGCCGCCAGCCGTCGTCGTGGCACTTGAGGAACGGTCCCTCGGCGGGCGGCTCGGCGGAGACGCTGGTCGCCTCCCAGGCGTCGCCCCGTCGCGCCAGGGCGACGTACGCATCTCCGGTCTCCTTGGTCGTACGCGCGCTGATGCCGGCGTAGGAGAGGTCGACGTAGGCGCCGCGAAACGGGTCGATCGGATCGACCGGTTCGACGCGGAGCAGGATCTCATCGCCGGTAACGCGTGCGGAGAGCTGGCCGGCGACGGAGACGCCGACGAGGCCGAGGTTGAGGACGCAGACGAGTGCCACTCGGGTACGAGCGTTCATGACAGGGCCTCGTTGAGGTTGGCGGCCACGCCGCGGCGGGCGCGGTCGAAGACGAGGCCGGTGGCGAGCAGGAGCGTTCCCAACAGCAGGAACAGGGTCGCGCCGGACATGATCGGCGCGAAGACCGCGAAGCTCTGCATGGTCGTGAAGACGACCAGCGCGCCGGTGGCGAGCACGACGAGCAGCGTGTGGTCGCGCAGGGAGCCGTCGACAGCGACTGCACCGGCCACGACGACGTACACCGCGATACTGACGAAGGCCGACAGCCACGCCTCGCCCGAGACGGACCCGAGATCGTCGACCTGCGGGTCCCACGCGACCAGCCCGAGCCCGATCGGCACGATGAGCGCCGAGGCGAGCACCTCCCACCGCGGCAGCCCGTCCGTACGAGCTGCCGCAACTGCGACGAGGAGCACCGCGAACGCGAGCGCCACCACGAGGGTAGGGCTCCACGTCAGGTCGCGGTCGCCTATCTGCGGGACAGCGGCGACGAAGAGGCCGCCCAGAGTGAGTACGCCGCCCGCCAGCCGCCATACCTGAGCGAAGGCCTCGAGGCGCCGATCGTGCAGAGCGGCCATCCCGAAGGCCGCCACACCCCCGACCAGCACCGCGAAGACGCCGGCGAAGGTGCTCTCGCTGCTCGCCACCACCTGCCACTCGAACCAGACCATCGTGGTCACGACGCCGACGACCAGCGGAGCCAGGCCGCTGCTCGCGTACGCGTAGGCAAGCGCCCCGAGCCCCCAGACCCCGACCAGGGAAGCCTCGTACGCCGGTACCTGAAGGCTCTGCGCGGCCTGGAAGACGACGCCGCCGAAGCTCATCGCCGCGACGCCGCGGAACGCGCCGCGCAGGGAGCGCGGGAGCGTGAGAACCTCCGCGGCAGCGGTGAAGGCGAGCCAGATGACGACGATCCCGACGAAGCGCACCAGCGGGGTCAGCGCGTCCAGGTTGGTCGCCACGAGCCACACCAGCCCGATCCCCACGAATGCGCCACCGAGGTAGGAGACGACTCGCGTCAGCGAACCGGCTCGTGAGGCGACGTACTGTGCCTTGATCTTCGCTGCGGTGTCCTCGTCGAGAATGCCCTCGCTCACCCAGCGGGCGGTCTCGTTGTCCAGCCAGGCGAGCCGCCTCGGCGCGAGGGGTCGTACGTCGGTGTCCATGTGACCATTGCAGCGGCTCGGGAAGGAGCGGCGCGTGAGCCTTCGTACTCAACTCATCGGCTCAGGCGGGTCCCGGGCGTGCCGGCTGGGGCCAATTCGGCTGCGCATGGGCATCCCACCGGGCTAGGTTTGAGACGTTCGCGAGATGGGCTCGCGGGGGAACGGGAAATCTGATGGCGTCGTGGTTGCTGATCATGATCGGACTGGCGGTCGTAGTCGTCCTGGTCGCGCTCGCCGCGTTGGTCTGGATGCTGTCCGCTCGCGCCAAGCCGGGCGGGGCGATCGACCCGGCCAACGACGCCGCTGTGCAGCGCGCTCGAGGCCAGTCGTCACACACCCAGACCATGCACCACGGAAACCCCGGTCCGGGCATCTGACTCTCTAAGGTTGTACGACGTGGCAGACGAGATGGCGCGCAAGGACATCGAGGCAGGTCTGGAGACCCGCCATGAGCTGGGGGACGCGTTCGACGCAGAGCTGGTGGCCGGCTTCGCCGACCGGATCGAGAAGACCGTCCAGGAGCGGGTCGGGACCACCGCAGCCGCCCGCACCCTCGCCGAGCGCAACGAGTCGCGTACGTCGGTCTTCCAGTTCGTCCTGGGTGCCGGCTCCGCTGTCGCCGGCATCCCGATCAGCATCACCCTCGGTGTCACCGACAACCTCGGCGCACTCGTGGTCTCCTGGGTCGGCCTCGTCGGCGTCAACGTCGCCCACGCGCTGCGTACGCGCAAGCGCTGAGGCGGATCAGCTGGCTGCCCGCCCGACCGAGAGATACCCCCACGGCCGCGAGAGCGCCGGCCCGGGGAGGTAGGACTGTTCCAGGGCGTCGATGGTGATTCCAGCCGACTCGATCAGGCGAGGGATGTCGCGGGTGAGGTGGCAGCCGCCGAAGAGCCGCTGCTGGAGGCCGTCGAGGCGATGCTGCCAGCGGGCGACGGAGGGGTCGGGGGAGAGGCCGTGCTCGGCGAAACCGATGGTGCCGCCCGGGCGCAGGACGCGGCGGAGCTCCGCGAGCGCGCTGGCGACGTCGGGGATGGTGCACAGCGAGAACGTGACCAGCCCGGTGTCGACCGAGGCGTCCGCTAGCGGGAGCCGGGCGCCGTCGAGCCCGACCCGACTCACCGGGACCGACGAGCCCGAACGGCGCGAGGCCGAGAGCCGCCAGGCGACGTCGGAGGGCTCGACGGCGACGACCTCGGTCACCTCACGGGGATAGAGGCCGACGTTGCTCCCGCTGCCGAAGCCGATCTCGACGACCCGGCCGCGGAGCCCGTCACATGCCTGGGTACGCAGCGGCTCGAGCTGCGGCATCCCGCAGGAGCGGTCCACGATGTGTGGCACCACTCGCGCCTCCCACAGTCCCATCCGAGCTCACTCCTCCATCTCGCCGGTCCACTGGACTCCGAGGAGCAGCGTGTCCTCGGTCTCGGCGATCGTCCTGAACCCGACACGTCGGTAGAACCCGACAGCGCGTTCGTTGGCGGTGCTGACGCCGAGGTGGGCGCCGCGTACGCCCGCCACGTGGAAGGCGCCCAGCATCATCGCGATCAGCTCCTTGCCGACGCCTTGGCCTTGAGCTCGGGGGAGCAGGTTGATGTGCAGATGCGCCGGGAACTCGCTCAAGAGCTCACCGGGCGTCCGCACCGGCCGGTGGATCAAGGAGCGGAGCCGGGCGTTCCAGTCGGTGCGGTCGTGGTCGGGCCCGGGATCGGGGTTGACCACACGCAACGCCGGCCACCAGTCCTCCTCGCACTCCTTCTCGAAGGCGCGGGTGAACGGGGTGCCGACGACGTAACCCACGACGCCCTCGGAGTCGACGGCGACGAAGCCGAGCCCGAGGCGCAGCACGATGTAGGGAGCGGCATAGATGTTCCCCGGCAGCCGAGGGTCGTCGTAGAACTCGGTGGCGTCCTCGCCCGAGGCGCCGGTCAGCAGACAGATCGAGAAGAGATCGTCGAGGTCGTCGGCGGTCGCCCGCCGGATCTCAGGAGTGCCCATTGTCCAACCTCACCATGACCCGCCTCCGCCGTCTCCGCCGCCTCCACCACCACCGAAGCTGCCGCCGCCTCCGCCGCCTCCACCACCGGAGTAGGAGGATCCACCGCCGGACCCTGACCCGCTGCTGGAGGGGGCCGAGTAGGAGCGGATCGCGGACTCGACCGAGGACTCGAAGTCCTGGGTGATCTCGTCGACGAGGCCGACACCGCTTGCGGCCGTCATGGTCCGATACCGGGCGTGCTGGTCGTAGGGCAGGTACCTCGGAGCGGCGGGGGCAGAGCCCTTGACCTCGAGCTTGCGCGCCCATTCCTCCGCACAGCCGAGCGCGACGGCCCAGGGCAGGTAGGAGTCGTAGGTCGCCTGGTCGCCGGCGAAGTCGCCCTTGCGCGAGCCGAGTGTCGATCGGAACCCGACGGCCTCGGCTGTCAGGTCGCGCCCGGCGCTGGAGCGGACCAGACCGGAACCAGCCGCGAGAACGGGGCAGACGAGGACGGCGAAGACCCCGGGGACGAGCGCCCACAGGGTCGTGCCCCCGGGGCGTACGAACGCCAGGACGACCGCCGCGACGGCACAGAGGATGAGGGCGACGATCCAGCCGACCCGGTTCGTACGCTGCTCCAGCAGACCCTCCTCGAGAGCCCACGTCTGGACCTTCTTTCCGTAGGCGACACGGGTGCGGTACAGCCGCCGCCCGGCCGACTTCGCCGCAGCGGTGCCCTTCTTCGCCCCGATCGCGACGCCGCCGAGGTCGCGGACGACGGCGCTGACGTCGTCCAGCTCCTCCCACGCCGTCCGGGGGGAGTCGAGGGAGACCTTCCAGCCGTTCTGCGTCGACCGGATGTCGAGCGCCCCGCGGGAGGCTGCGTAGAGGATCGTCGCTGCCAGCTGTCGTGGCCGGGCAGCCTTGGAGACGAGGTACGCCGCCTGCGCCGGCCCGACCCCGCCAGGAGGTGTCGCCCGGGCATCGGCACGGGGCAGCGGATCCCAGATCCTGACGAGGACGTACCCGGCAGGGATCATGGCCGCGATCACCAGCCCGATGAGCACGCCCAGGTGCTCGGTGTCCGTGCCCATCACCGGGTCCCAGGAGTAGGACCACGGCAGCTCGGCCCACTCGGTCGAGGGCGCGGCGACGTCCATCCCGGCCCGGAGAGTCACCGGCGTGCCCGGAGCCAGGTCACGAGCGGTGACATGGACGGTGCGAGAGCCCTCACCCTCGGTGCTCGCGCATCCGGAGGTGGCTCCGCGGCCGACTGCGCAGCGTACGTCCTCGGCCTCTGCGGGCAGGTTGACGGTGAGGTCGGCCTGCTCGATCGGCTGGCGCCATCCGGAGGGGATCAGGTTCCAGTAGAACCGCGAACCGTCGCCGTCGGGCAGGAGCACCGAGCTCATCTTGTAGGTGATGACGTAGACGTGCTCGCCGGGTGTGACCTCGTCCGACTCGCTGCCGATCCGGATGTTGGTGAACCGGTCGGCCCAGCCCTCCGTCGAGGTCGCGGTCTGGCTGTAGGGATCGCCGTAGTAGTCCAGCGCCCGGCGTCGGCCCTCGGTCTCGCCGTACTCCTCGATCAGGCGAGGCAGGATCTCCTCGTCGAAGTAGCCGTCCGAGAAGGAGCTGCGAGCGAGCTCGAGCCGTTGTGCCTCGGTGGTGTCGGGGTCGACGGTGACGTCCTCGAGGATGGGCACCCGGCGCAGCCTCGGCGCGTTGGGGTCGGCGGAGTCGAAGAACCGGAAGATCCCGTGGCTGCCCTCGTCCGGGAAGTCGACGGTGATCGTCTCGGTGACGTCCATCCAGCCGTCCTCGCCGACGTCGAACTCAGCGCGATAGTCGGTGATCGTGGTCGGCTCCGCGACGGTCTCGCCGGTGCGAGCCCAGATCTGCGCGGCGGCCAGCGGCCACAGCACCAGCATCGCAAGGATGGCCGCTCCGGTGGCGTACCACCAGGCATAGCGTCTCACGTTCGGGGATCCTCCTGGTTCCGTCCAGCCGAACAACCGCCGCCGTCCTCAGCGTGGCGTGTGGATGCTCACGTGCCTTCGTGCACGCGGCCGGTAGCCTTGCAGACATGAGCGAGCGTCAGCGAGCGACAATCAATCTCATGCCGCCGCTTCCGTACAATTTGCGGGTCCAGACGGAGGCGGCGGTATGAGCGTACGACGGGTGATGGGGACCGAGGTCGAATACGGAATTTCCGTGGCCGGACAGCCCCAGGCCAACCCGATGGTGGCCTCCTCGCAGGTCGTCAACGCGTACGCGACCTCGACTCTCAAGGCGAGGAGAGCGCGCTGGGACTTCGAGGAGGAGTCGCCGCTGCGCGACGCGCGTGGCTTCGACATGTCGCGGCAGGTGGCCGACCCCAGCCAGCTCACCGACGAGGATCTCGGGCTCGCCAACGTCATCCTGACCAACGGCGCCCGGCTCTACGTCGACCACGCCCACCCGGAGTTCTCCTGCCCCGAGGTGACCAACCCGCTCGACGCGGTGCGCTGGGACAAGGCGGGCGAGCAGGTGATGCTGGACGCCTCCCGCGCGGCCGCGCGGCTGCCGGGAAACCCGCAGATCCACCTCTACAAGAACAACACCGACAACAAGGGCGTCTCCTATGGCGCGCACGAGAACTACCTCATGCGCAGGAGCACCGCGTTCGCCGACATCGTCAAGCATCTGATCCCGTTCTTCGTCTCGCGGCAGGTCTTCGCCGGTGCCGGGCGCGTCGGGATCGGCCAGGAGCGTCCCAAGCACGGGTTCCAGATCTCGCAACGCGCCGACTTCTTCGAGGTCGAGGTCGGTCTGGAGACCACCCTCAAGCGGCCGATCATCAACACCCGCGACGAACCGCACGCCGACCCGGAGAAATACCGCCGCCTCCACGTCATCCTCGGCGACGCCAACCTTGCCGAGGTCTCGACCTACCTCAAGGTCGGGAGCACGTCGCTGGTGCTCGCCATGATCGAGGACGGTTACATCACCCGTGACCTCAGCGTCGACGGCCCGGTCTCGGCGCTGCGTGCGGTGTCCCACGACCCGACCCTGAAGACCCTGATCACGCTCAAGGACGGTCGCAAGCTGACCGGTGTCCAGCTGCAGATGGAGTATCTGGACCTGGCCAAGAAGTTCGTCGAGGAACGCTACGGCTCGGATGCGGACTATCAGACGAAGAACGTCCTGGAGCGCTGGGAATCGGTGCTCGACCGCCTCGAGCGCGACCCGATGGAGTGCGCCACCGAGCTCGACTGGGTGGCGAAATACAAGCTCCTGCTCGGCTACCGCGACCGCGACGGCCTGGAGTGGGACGACCCCAAGCTCCACCTGATCGACCTGCAGTACGCCGACATCCGCCCCGAGAAGGGCCTCTATCAGCGACTGGTCCGCTCCGGCCGGATCGAGCGACTGCTCACCGACGACCTGGTGGAGAAGGCGATGCACGAGCCGCCGACCGACACCCGGGCCTACTTCCGTGGCCGCTGCCTGGAGAAATACTCCGAGAACGTCGCCGCGGCCAGCTGGGACTCGGTCATCTTCGACCTGCCAGGGCGCGAGTCGCTGCAGCGGGTGCCGACCATCGACCCGCTGCGCGGCACCAAGAAGCACGTCGGTGGCCTGCTCGACTCCTCCGAGACCGCCGTCGACCTGTTCAACCGGCTGACCGGTTCCTGATCGCCGCTCGCTACTCGTGCCACATCGCGGGCCAACGTACGACTTCTGCTTCCTCCCGTAGCGAAATCGGGCATTGTTTCCTCAGGTTTGTCGGTGCGAGTGGATAGGTTGATGACATGGCACAGGAGCAGAAGCAGCCGAAGAAGTCCTCCGAGTCGGAGGAGTCAGTCGAGACCGCGCCCGAGACCGATGTGAACGAGCGCAAGGAAGCGCTCGACTCCGACGTCGACGACATCCTGGACGAGATCGACGACGTCCTGGAGACCAACGCCGAGGACTTCGTGAAGTCCTTCATCCAGAAGGGCGGGCAGTAGTCATGAGCGAGCGCCAGCGAGCGACAATGGGCATACTCACGCCTTCGCGTCCGTACTCTGTCCTCTGCCCAACGGAGGCGATGGCGTGACAGAGTCCCGTATCCCGGCGGCCTACATGACGCCGGGCACCTCGTCCTTTGCCGATTTCCTGACCGCGCAGTCACCGGACCTGCTCCCGCGGCACAACGCCGTTCCGGGCAACCTGACTGACATCGCGCCGCACGGCACCACGATCGTCGCGGCCACCTTCCCCGGTGGCGTGATCATCGCCGGTGACCGACGGGCCACTCAGGGAAACCTGATCGCCGAGCGCGACATGCGCAAGGTCTTCCCCTCCGACGAATACTCTGCGGTCGGCATCGCCGGCTCCGCGGGGATCGCGGTCGAGCTGGTCAAGCTCTTCCAGACCGAGCTGGAGCACTACGAGAAGATCGAGGGCACCACGCTCTCGATCGAGGGCAAGGCGAGCCGGCTCTCCGCTCTCGTCCGCGGCAACCTCCCGATGGCGATGCAGGGCCTGGTCGTCGTGCCGCTCTTCGTCGGCTTCGACCCCGACGCCGCGAAGGGGAAGATCTATGGGTACGACCCGACCGGCGGCCGCTACGAGCAGACCGGATACACCGGCGTCGGCTCCGGATCGCTGTTCGCCAAGGGCTCGCTCAAGAAGCTCTACCGGCCCGACCTCGACGAGGCCGGTCTGGTCGCGGTCCTGATCCAGGCCCTCTACGACGCGGCCGACGACGACTCGGCCACCGGGGGCCCTGACCTGTCCCGCAGGCTGTTCCCGCTGGTCCACGTGATCACCGCCGACGGCGGGCGCACGCTGCCCGACGCCGAGGTGGCCGCCGTGGCCGAGAATGTCATCGCCGGGAGGCTCCAGCGGCCCGACGGTCCCATCGCCGAGCTGGAGGCCTGAGCCATGAGCACTCCTTTCTACGTCTCTCCCGAGCAGCTGATGCGCGACCGCGCGGACTTCGCGCGCAAGGGCATCTCCCGGGGCCGGGCCTTGGTCTCCCTGCAGTACGCCGACGGCATCGTGTTCGCCTCCGAGAACCCCTCGGCGGCGCTGCACAAGGTCAGCGAGATCTACGACCGGATCGCCTTCGCCGCGGTCGGGCGCTACAACGAGTTCGAGAACCTCCGCATCGCCGGTGTGCGGCTGGCCGACATGCGCGGCTACGCCTACGACCGGCGCGACGTCACCGGCCGCGGGCTGGCCAACGCCTACGCCCAGACCCTCGGCACGATCTTCTCCTCGGGCGGGGAGAAGCCCTACGAGGTCGAGCTCTTCGTCGGCGAGATCGGTGACTCGGCCGAGGACGACCAGCTCTACCGGCTCACCTACGACGGCCAGGTCGTCGACGAGCACGGTTTCGCCGCCATCGGCGGCGCGGCCGAGTCCGTCGGGGGCTACCTCAAGGAGCGCTACACCAAGGGCGCCTCGCTCGAGGACGCCATCCGGCTGGCTGTCGCCGCGCTGGGGCACACCGACACCGACGATCGCGAGATCGCCGCGAAGGACCTCGAGGTCGCGGTCCTCGACCGCAACCGCACCCAGCCGCGCAAGTTCCGCAGGATCCGGCCGGCGACGCTGGTCGAGATCCTCGGCTCGGTGACGGCGACCCCGCCGGTCGAGGAGGCGAAGCCGACAGCCGTCGAGGCGCCGGCCGAGAAGCCGGTCGACGAGGCCCCGCTGGCCACGCCCGTCGACGACGACGGCGACCCGCCGATCGCCCCGCCGCTCGACTGAGCACAGGAGCCGGGGAGTCTCAGGCGCACCCGGTGCGCCTGAGACTCCCCGGCTTCGTTCCGGGTCCGATCTACCCCAGACCGGCGACGGCGACCAAGATCAGCACAACCCCGGCGACCGCCGGCGCGGCGAGGCGCTCGCCGGGGACCGCTGCGGCAGCGACGGAGGCGGCGACCGGCTCCATCAGGCTGGCCACGGTGGCGGCGCTGCTTCGCGTGGTGCGTAGCCCGGCATATAGCAGGCTGTACGCCAGCGCCATCGTCGCCACGCACAGGACTCCGGCGAGGCAGATCTGAACGAGACCGAGACGGGCGGTAAGAAATGACATCGAAGAGTGCTCCAGGTTCGACGAGAGTGCAGGACAGCGTCTGGAGCACGCCAACGAGAGCCGATCAGCGCTCTCAGCGGGAGATCGGCGAGGCTGCTCCGGTCAGGTGACCGGAGGCGGAAGCAGGCCGAGGTGCTTCGAAGTCATGGCCCGAGCTTGCCATGGCTCCGAGATCGCGACAGCCTCTTTTCGGAGGACGATGCTCGGGTCAGCCGATCCGGTCGGTGAGCGAGACGACGATGCCCTCGGGTCCGCGCACATATGCCATACGCACGGCGTCCTCGTAGGCGCCGACACCTCCGACGAGGCCGTAGCCGTCCGCGGCCAACCGCTCCAGGACCGCGTCGAGGTCGTCGACCTCGAAGCAGACGTTGCGCAGGCCCAGCTCGTTGGCCATCGCCTCGGGTGAACCCTGCACATGGTCTGGACGTACGAACCTGGCGAGCTCGAGCGAGGTGCCGCCGCCCGGCGGACGCAGCATGACGACCTCGCAGCGGGCGCCGGGGATCCCGCAGACCGTGTCGATGAACTCGCCCTCCACGAACGCGCGCCCCTCGAGCTCCAGGCCGAGGCCGACGAAGAACTCCGTGGCCGTGTCGATGTCGGCGACGGTGACGCCGATGTGGTCGAACCGCAGCTGATGTGTCATGACTCTCATCCTCGCGCTTGATCGGGTGTCTGCCTGGTGAACGACGCAGTCGCGCCGTTCTCGACATCGCGGCGACGATGGATCCGCGCGGCCGGAGAGGGAGACCGTTGGCTAGGGTCGCTCTCTGTGACCGGCAAGGTGGAGGGCGGCGCCCGACGTGCGGCGCAGCGGTCGCCGTGGCGCCGGGGGAGGCTGCTCGCGCTCGTCGCGGTGCTGCTCGCGGCGGTGATCGCGCTGCACGCGCTGGTGCCGAACCGCTGGGGCAACCTGGGCTCCCTGGTGGCGACGCTGCTGCCGTGGCTCGTCCTGGCGGTTCCGGTGCTCATCCTCGCCGCTGTCGTTCGGCGCTCGGCGATCGCGGCAATGCTCGCGCTGACCCCCCTCGTCGCCTGGGTCGCCGTGTTCGGCCCGCGGCTGCTGCCCGCCGAGCCGGCGGCGTACGACCTCACGGTGGTGCAGCACAACGTCGCCGACGACAATTACGCCGTCGAGGAGACCGTCGAGCTGCTCCTGGCGGAGGATCCTGACGTCGTCGCGCTCGAAGAGCTCACCTCCGAGCACCTCCCGGCGTACGAGGCGGCTCTGGGGGAGAGGTTCGAGCACCACGCGACCCAAGGCACCGTCGGGCTCTGGTCGCGTCACCCGATCCCGGAGCGCTCCCGGGTCGACATTCGCCCGTCGGGGATCGATGCGTCCTGGGACCGATGCCTGCGAGCGGTCGTCCGGACCCCTGAGGGGGATGTGACCGTCTACGTCGCGCATCTGCCGTCGGTCCGGCTGGGACCGCGTGGGCTCGCGGCGCACAGCCGCAACCGTAGCGCCGAGCTGCTCGGCCAGGCGATCGCCGAGGATCCGGCGCCGCAGGTGCTGCTCGCCGGCGACCTCAACGGGAACCTGCTCGACCGCGGACTCGCGCCGGTGACCGATCAGGTCTCGCGTGAGGAGCAAGGATTCGGTCTCACCTTTCCCTCGGCGTTCCCGGTCGTGCAGCTCGACCACGTCCTCGGGCGTGGTGCCGAGGTGCGGGAACTGCGGGTCCTCCCGCGGTCCGGCAGCGATCACCGGCCGGTGGTGGCCCGGGTGTCGGTGCGGTGACCGGGTCGGTGACCGGGTTGGTGATCGGCCCGGTCAGTGGCCGGTGAGCTGACCTGTCAGCCGCTCGTGCCGGTCCGCGCTGGCCTGGTTGAGGCCGATGATGCGTACGGACTTGTTCTTGGCCTCGTACTTGTGGGTGATCGCGTCGAGCGCGGCGACCGTGGAAGCGTCCCAGATGTGGGAGTCGGAGAGGTCGATGACGATCTGGTCGGGATCCTCGGCGTACTCGAACTGCGTGTAGAGGTCGTTGCTGGAGGCGAAGAAGAGCTCCCCGGTGACCCGGTAGACGGCGGTGGCCCGACCGTCGGCGCCCTCGACCAGGGTGCGGTCGGTCTCGGTCAGGTGGGCGACCCGGCGGGCGAAGAGGGTCATCGCGACCAGGACACCGACGACGACACCGATGGCCAGGTTGTGGGTGGCGACGGTGACCACCACGGTCGCGACCATCACCGCGGTCTCCGAGCGCGGCATCCGGCGCAGGGTGGACGGCCGGATCGAGTGCCAGTCGAAGGTGCCGACCGAGACCATGATCATCACCGCGACCAGCGCCGCCATCGGGATCAGTGCCACGATGTCGCCGAACCCGACGACCAGGATGAGCAGGAAGACACCGGCGAGGAAGGTGGACAGCCGGGTGCGTGCTCCGGAGACCTTCACGTTGATCATCGTCTGGCCGATCATCGCGCAACCGCCCATCCCGCCGAAGAACCCGGTGATGATGTTCGCGATGCCCTGACCGCGGGCCTCACGGGTCTTGTCGGAGTGGGTGTCGGTGATGTCGTCGACGAGCTTGGCCGTCATCAGCGACTCCAGCAGTCCCACCAGGGCCATGCCGAGGGCGTACGGCGCGATGGTCTGCAGCGTGTCGAGAGTGAGAGGCACGTCGGGCAGGAACCAGGTCGGCAGGCTGTCGGGCAGCTTGCCCTCGTCGCCGACGTTCGGCACGTTGATCGCGCCGACGACCGTGAAGGCGGTGAGCGCGACGATGGCGACGAGCGGCGCCGGGATGACCTTGTTGATCCGCGGGAAGCCGACGATGACGGCGATTCCGACGGCGATCATCGGGTAGACCAACCAGGGCACGTCGACCATGTGGGCGATCTGCGCCTCGAAGATGAGGATCGCGAGCGCGTTGACGAAACCGACCATCACCGAACGCGGGATGAACCGCATCAGTCTGGCCACCCCCGCCAGCGCCAGCGCGACCTGGATCAGTCCGCCCAGCAGCACGGTCGCGATCAGGTAGTCGTACCCGTGGTCCCGCATCACCGGCGCGATGACGAGCGCGACCGCGCCGGTGGCCGCCGAGATCATCGCCGGCCGACCGCCCAGGAACGAGATCGCCACCGCCATCGTGAACGAGGCGAACAGCCCGACCCGCGGGTCGACCCCGGCGATGATCGAGAACGAGATCGCCTCCGGGATCAGCGCGAGCGCGACGACGAGACCGGCCAGCACCTCCGTACGCAGCAGCCGTGGCGACCGCAGCGCGGCGCGCACGGTGGGCTCGCTCGGAGAGGAGACGGGCATGGTCGAGGGCACGAAAGGGGTCCGATCCGTCGGCGCTGGCAGGATGTACGCAACACCGAGACCCTAACCTCACGTAACGTAAGAGTTGGGATCGCCGACGATGTGAGAAGGGACACGATGACGCGCAGCGCTGCCCCCGAAGGGGTGATGCAGATCGGCGAGGTGGCGGCCCGCACGGAGCTGTCACTGCGCAGCCTCCGACACTGGGAGGAGGTCGGCCTGCTGAAGCCGTCGGGGCGAAGCGAGGGCGGCTTCCGGCTCTACACCGAGGAGGACGTCGACAAGGTCCTGGTGATCCGCCGGATGAAGCCTCTCGGCTTCAGCCTCGAGGAGATGAAGGCGGTCCTGGTCGACATCGAGATCCTGCGGGAGCCCGCGCCCGACCCCGTCGACGTCGACGCCGCCCGCGAGCGCCTCGCGGCGGTCGGGGCCGAGGCCGGCGTACGCCGCGAGAAGCTGGAACGACAGCTGGGCATGGCGGACGAGTTCATCGCGATTCTCAGGCGCGAGCTGCACTGACGTTCCGGAGGGTGGTCCGCCCCGTCGTGTCGTACCTCTGAACGGCTCCGGAGTGACCGTCGACCGTCTAGGGTTTCAGGTATGGACAGGCGCATCTTCGGCATCGAGAACGAGTACGGCGTGACCTGCACGTTCCGCGGCCAGCGGCGACTGAGCCCGGACGAGGTGGCCCGCTACCTCTTCCGCAAGGTGGTCAGCTGGGGACGCAGCTCGAACGTGTTCCTCAGGAACGGAGCGAGGCTCTATCTCGACGTCGGCTCCCACCCTGAGTACGCCACGCCCGAGTGTGACGACGTGACCTCGGTCGTCACGCACGACAAGGCGGGGGAGCGGATCCTGGAGGGGCTGCTCCTCGACGCCGAGCAGCGGCTGCACGACGAGGGCATCGCCGGCGACATCTACCTGTTCAAGAACAACACCGACTCGGCCGGCAACTCCTACGGCTGCCACGAGAACTACATGGTCAGCCGCGCGGGCGAGTTCTCGAAGCTCGCCGACGTGCTCATCCCGTTCCTGGTCACCCGCCAGCTCATCGTCGGCGCCGGAAAGGTCACCCACACGCCGCGAGGCGCCGGGTTCTCGGTCTCGCAGCGTGCCGAGCACATCTGGGAGGGCGTGTCCTCGGCGACGACGAGGTCGCGGCCGATCATCAACACCCGCGACGAGCCGCACGCGGACGCCGAGAAATACCGGCGACTCCACGTCATCGTCGGTGACTCGAACATGTCCGAGACCACCACGATGCTCAAGGTCGCCAGCTGTCACCTGGTGCTGCGGATGATCGAGGAGGGCGTCGTCATGCGCGACATGACGATGGAGAACCCGATCCGGGCCATCCGCGAGATCGCCCACGACCTCACCGGTCGTCGCAAGGTCCGGCTCGCGAACGGCCGCGAGGCCAGCGCCCTCGACATCCAGAACGAATACCTCACCAAGGCCCGCGAGTTCGTCGACCGCCGGGAGATCACCGACCCGACCATGCTCGCCGCCCTCGATCTGTGGGAGCGCGGGCTGAAGGCGATCGAGTCCGACGACCTGTCCCTGGTCGACCGTGAGATCGACTGGGTGATCAAGTGGAAGCTGATCGACCGCTACCGCGCCAAGCACGGCCTCCCGCTGGGCCACGCGAGGGTTGCGCAGCTCGACCTCGCCTACCACGACATCCACCGCAACCGCGGCCTCTACTACCTGCTGGAGAAGAAGGGCGCGGTCAAGCGGGCGACCACCGACCTGAAGATCTTCGAGGCCAAGTCGGTGCCTCCGCAGACCACCCGCGCCCGGCTCCGTGGCGAGTTCATCAAGAAGGCCCAGGAGCGCCGTCGCGACTTCACCGTCGACTGGGTCCACCTCAAGCTCAACGACCAGGCTCAGCGCACCGTGCTGTGCAAGGACCCGCTCAAGGCGTACGACGAGCGCGTCCAGCGCCTCATCGACGGCATGTGAAGCACCGGCCGACAGAAACGCGGTGGGGTGGCTTCGCCGCGTGGCAACCACCGTACGGATATGGTGTGCTCCGCTGTCGTCTATCTATTTCACGTCACGAAGGTTTCCACTGTGCCCACTGCTCCTCGGCCTCGTCTGCGCCACGCGCTGAGCGCGCTGGCCGTCACCCTGCTCATCCCAGCTCTGGTCGCCTGCGGCGGCGAGGAGAAGACGGGGTACGGCGATGAGACCGTCTCCGGCTTCGACGGGGTCACGGTCTCGGCCGCGGTCGACAAGGAACCCACGCTGAAGTGGAAGTCCCCGATCGCCTACCCCAAGGACCCCAAGGTCAAGACCTTGACCGAGGGCGACGGCGAGGAGATCCCGGAGGGCCGCGGCGTCCTCGCCAAGATCTACATTGGCAACGCGACCACCATGGACAAGGAGTGGGCCTACAAGAGCCAGGCTCCTGAGGGTGAAGAGCTCCCGGCGGAGAAGCCGTGGAGCACCATCCTGGAGGGTGCCAAGGTCGGCGACCGGATCGAGGCCATCGTCGGCTCGGCCGACCTGCTCGGCGAGGGCGGCAACCCGCAGATGGGCATCGGCAACCACGACACGCTGCTGGTCGTCGTCGACGTGGTGAAGCCTGCCGCTGACAAGACACCGCAGGACGTCGAGCCCTCCGAGCTCCCGAAGGTCGTCGAGAAGGACGGCAAGCCGACCGGCTTCGACTTCACCGGCATCGCCAAGCCGAAGGCCGACGACGGGCTCAAGCGGGCCGTCGTCACCGAGGGCGACGGCGAGGAGATCACCACCGACCAGACGGTCACGGCCAACTACCTCGGTATGACCTACGGCGCCAAGAAGCCCTTCGACGAGAGCTTCAGCAAGGAGCCCGTCCCGTTCGCCCTCAACCAGGTCGTCCCGGGCTGGACCAACGGCCTGGAGGGCGTCAAGGTCGGCAGCCGTGTTCTGCTGCAGATCCCGCCGGAGCTGGGCTACGGTGCTGAGGAGAAGCCGGGCCAGGGCGGCACGCCGGGGATCCCGGCCAACAGCACGCTCTACTTCGTCATCGACGTCGTCAAGGCCGAGGACACCCCGGCGCAGCAGTAGTTGAGTCTCTAGGGGGAGAACCACACCGTGGCGGCGGGTAAGACCGAGCGGTTGATGAACCTGCTCATCATGCTGCTGGTGCAGCGTGACAACGTGTCGAAGGAGCGGATCCGTGAGGTCCTCTACCCGTCGTCGCACGGTGAGGCGTTCGAGAAGATGTTCGAGCGCGACAAGGAGGAGCTGCGCAGCCTCGGTGTGCCCATCGAGACCGGGGTGATCGACTCCTTCTTCGAGGACGAGGTCGGCTACCGGGTCAGCCCCGAGCAGTTCGCGCTGCCGCCGATCACCCTGGAGGCAGACGAGCTCGCTGTGGTCGCCCTGGCGACCAGGGTCTGGGAGAACGCCTCGATGGCGGAGGCGACCACGGAGGCCGTACGCAAGCTCAACGCTGCCGGGCTCGAGACCGACGTCTCGGCGCTGGAGATCGTGCAGCCGCGGCTGGCCGCGGAGGAGGGCTCCTTCGACGTCTTCGTCGCCGCGACCCAGGACCGACAGGTCGTCGAGTTCGACTACCGCGGGTCGCGGGCGGCCGAGCCGTCACATCGGCGGCTGCAGCCGTGGGGCGTGGTGCGCTACTCGGGTCGCTGGTACGCCGTCGGCCACGACGTCGACCGTGACGACACCCGCATCTTCCGACTCTCCCGTGTCCTGGGGGAGGCGCGAGCGGTCGGCGAGTTCGACGCCTTCGAGGTGCCGGCCGAGGTGGACGTACGCGATATCGCACGAACCCTGGCGCCGGCCCCGCCCACGGGCAAGGCCGTCCTGCTGCTGCGGCAGGGGAGTGGCTACACCCTGCGCCGGGCCGCCGACTCCACCGAGACCGGGGTGACCGGCCCCGACGGCAGCGACGACTGGGACCGGGTGGTGCTGACCCGGGTGCCTGCCGACCTGGTCGGTGCCGTCCTGGGGCACGGCCCCGACGCTTACGTCGAGGAGCCCGCGGACCTGCGGCGCGAGGTCGCGGCCCGACTGGAGCGACTGGTAGCGCCCCTGGACGGAGCAACCCGATGAGTGAGCCTCAGCGAGCGAACCGGGCAAGCGCCTCCGGTGCCAAGGGGCAGGTGGGACGGCTGCTGACGCTGGTGCCCTACCTCTACTCCCAAGACGACGACGTACGCCTCGACAAGGCCGCCGCCGACCTCGGCGTCGAGGAGAAGCAGCTGGTCAAGGACCTGCAGGTGCTCTTCATGTGCGGCCTGCCAGGTGGCTACCCCGACGACCTGATCGACGTCGACATCGACGCGCTGACCGAGCCCGACGGCGACCGAGTCATCCGGATCTCCAACGCCGACTACCTCGACCGCCAGCTGCGACTGACCCCGATCGAGGCCACCGCCGTGATCGTGGCGCTGCGGGCGCTGCGCGGCGGGGCGGTGGCCGCCGAGACCAAGGAGGTCGTCGACCGGACCCTGGCCAAGCTCGAGCAGGCGGCCGCCGAAGGCGCCGCGGCGAGCATCGACCCCGGCGAAGAGCCGGTCGACACCTCGCTCGTCCAGATCCACGCCGCGATCGCGACCGCGATCGACCAGGGCCGTCAGGTACGCATCGACTACTGGGTCCCGGCGCGCGACGAGGAGTCCTCGCGGGTCCTCGACCCGCGCGCCCTGGTCTCGATCCGCGACGTCGAGTACGTCGACGCCTGGTGTCACACGGCCGCGGCGCCGCGCAGCTTCCGCCTCGACCGGATCAGAGGTGCCGAGGTGCTCGACACCCCGGTGGCCACGGATCCGGAGGACGGCGCGAGTGCCGAGGACGCGGCCGGGCTGCTGGAGCGTACGGAATCCGGCACGGTCGTCCGGGTTCGGCTGGCTCCTGAGGCCCGCTGGGTCGGTGAATACTATTCGGTGATCGACCCGGTCGAGCTGGCCGGCGGTGGGCTCGAGGTGGGGCTGCGGGTCTACGACCAGCGCTGGCTCACCCGCTTCCTGCTCCGGCTGGCACCCTACGCTGAGGTCCTTGACGACGAAACGTTCACCGAATCGTTTGTCGCGACTGCACGGCAGGCACTCGGCCTGTACCGTTCGGACGCGTAGACTTCTGGCGTTCCCCCCTAGACGTAGATGAGGTAGTTCATGTTCACTCCATTGATCGGTATGCCGCAGGGAGCCGAGTGGCTCATCATCCTGGCGATCGTGATCCTCGTCTTCGGTGCCGCCAAGCTTCCCGAGCTCGCCCGCGGCACCGGTCAGGCGCTGCGGATCTTCAAGACCGAGACCAAGGGTCTTCGCGACGAGGACGAGAAGAAGGGCGAGAAGGCCGAGAAGCCGGCCGAGCTGACCGCCTCCGAGCAGGAGCGCATCGCCGAGCTCGAGCGACGTGAGGCCGAGATCAAGGCCGAGCGCGAGCGCCTCTCCGGCAACTGAGGCCGACATTGTCCATCGCCGGTGTTGTCGCGATCTTCCGCGGCACCCCCAAGCACGCCATCGGCGACGACGGCCGGATGGCGCTCTCCGACCACCTGCGTGAGCTTCGCGCGCGGGTGATCAAGGCTGCCCTGGCTCTGATCGTCGGCTTCATCGTCTCGCTGTTCTTCTTCGAGCAGCTCTTCGCTCTCGTCATGGACCCCTATCTCAAGGCCGTCGAGATGATGGACGCCGATAGCGGGGCCGAGTCCCTCAGCTCCGTGAACGGGGCGGCGGGCGGCTTCATGCTCTATCTGAAGCTGTGCGGGTTGGCCGCCTTCATCGGCACCAGCCCGATCTGGCTCTACCAGATCTGGGCGTTCCTGATGCCGGGTCTGCACCCCCATGAGAAGAAGATGTCGCGGATCTTCGTGGCGGTCGCGAGCCCGCTCTTCCTGGTCGGTGTCCTCCTCGGCTACGTCACCTTGCCCAAGGGCCTGGAGATCCTGTTCGGCTTCATCCCTGACGGGCTGACCAACATCGTCGAGTTCAGCGACTACCTCAGCTTCTTGAGCCGTACGCTGCTGGTCTTCGGCATCGCCTTCGAGATCCCGGTCTTCGTGATCATGCTCAACCGGATCGGGGTGCTGCCTGGTGCCGCGCTGGCGAAGTACCGAGCGTGGATCATCGTCGGCTCCTTCGTCTTCGCAGCCATCGCGACCCCGTCTGGCGACCCGTTCACGATGACGATCATGGCCGGACCGATGGTCGTCCTCTTCGGGATCTCCGAGGTGATCGCGCGGGCCCACGACAGGCGGAAGGCCAACAAGCGCAAGGACGTGATCGGGGATCCGGACGTCCCGTCGGTGATCTGACCACTAGTCTTCACCGGGTGACGCGCCAGATCGCCCTGCTCGCCAACCCCACCGCCGGCCGTGGCAACGCCGACCAGATCCTCGACGCGGTCACTGAACGACTGGCGGCATCCGGGGCGCTGGTCGAGCACCTGATCGGTGATGACGCCGACCATGCTCTCGAGCTGACCCGGAAGGCCGTGGCCGAGGGCGTGGACACGGTCGTGACCCTGGGTGGGGACGGCATGGTCCATGTCGCCGTCCAGGCGCTGGCGGAGACCGAGGTCAGCCTCGGCGTCGTCCCGCTCGGCACCGGCAACGACTTCGCGCGCGCGCTCGGGATCCCGACTGGTGACCCCTTGGCCGCGGCCGATGTCGTCGTGGGCGACCACGTTCGTCGCATCGACCTGGGACGCAGCGACGACAGTTGGTTCGCCACGGTCCTGGCCGCCGGGTTCGACGCGGCGGTCAACGAGCGGGCCAACGCGATGAGGTGGCCGCACGGCGACCTTCGCTACACGCTCGCCGCGCTGTCGGTGATCCGCAGCTGGAAGCCGGTGCCGTACCGGCTCGAGATCGACGGCGTCCCGCGAGAGCAGGAGGCCATGCTGCTGGCGATCGCCAACACCGAGTCCTACGGCGGTGGCCTGCGGATCGCGGCGGACTGCGACCCGGCCGACGGCCTGCTGGACGCCATCCTCATCAAGCCGGTCTCCCGGTTGGAGTTCCTCCGCGTCTTCCCGGGCGTACGCGAGGCCAAGCACCTCACCCACCCGGCCTTCGAACGCATCCGCGCCCGCCGGATCACGGTCTCTGCGCCCGGCGTGATCGCCTACAGCGACGGCGAGCGGCTCGGCCCGCTGCCCCTCGAGGTCGAGTGCGTCCCGTCCGCTCTCGGCGTACTGGTGCCGCCGCGCAGCTGATTGTCGGCACCGGTCGATAGGCTCGGAGCCATGGACGCCTCGCCAGCGGAGAAGTACGCCGCTTACAAGCGTGACAAGGACTACCCCGTCTTCCGGGACTTTGCCGCGCTCTACGACTTCGGGCTCGACGACTTCCAGGTCGAGGCGTGCAGGGAGATCGAGGACGGCAAGGGAGTCCTGGTCGCCGCGCCGACCGGTTCGGGCAAGACGATCGTCGGCGAGTTCGCCATCCACCTGGCGCTTGCGACCGGTCGCAAGGCGTTCTACACCACCCCGATCAAGGCGCTCTCCAACCAGAAGTACAACGACCTGGTCAAGCGCTACGGCGCCGACAAGGTCGGTCTGCTGACCGGCGACAACGTCGTCAACGGTGAGGCGCCGGTCGTGGTGATGACCACCGAGGTGCTGCGCAACATGCTCTACGCCGGCTCGCAGACCCTGATGGGGCTCGGGTTCGTGGTCATGGACGAGGTCCACTACCTCGCCGACCGCTCTCGCGGCGCAGTCTGGGAGGAGGTCATCATCCACCTGCCCGAGTCGGTCTCGGTCGTCTCGTTGAGTGCCACCGTCTCCAACGCCGAGGAGTTCGGGGAGTGGCTGACCACGGTGCGTGGCGAGACCTCCACGATCATCGAGGAGAAGCGGCCGGTGCCGCTCTACCAGCACGTGATGGCCGGTCGCCGCATCATGGACCTGTTCGCCTCCTCCGACGTCGACGCGGCAGCGGGGTTCGTCAAGGAGGGTGCGCCGGTCAACGGTGAGCTGATGAAGCTGGCTCGTGACGACTGGGCGGCCGGACGGATGACGGACCGGCGTACGCCCAAGGACAAGCGCAGAGGCAACGGGAATCGGCGCGTGGGCAACGGGCGGCGGGTCTGGATCCCGTCGCGCGTGGAGGTCATCACCGCCTTGCAGCGCGACAACCTGCTCCCCGCGATCAACTTCGTCTTCTCCCGGGTCGGCTGCGACGCCGCGGTGGGCCAGTGCATCCAGGCGAACCTGCGCCTGACCACATCCGACGAGCGCGACGAGATCATCGCCTACGTCGAGGAGGCCTGCGCCGACCTGCCCGACGAGGACCGCCACGTCCTCGGCTACCACGACTGGATCGACGGCCTCAGCCGCGGCGTCGCCGCCCACCACGCCGGACTGCTGCCGGCCTTCAAGCAGGTCGTCGAGGAGCTGTTCCTGCGCGGTCTGGTGAAGGCCGTCTTCGCCACCGAGACGCTCGCGCTGGGCATCAACATGCCCGCCCGCACGGTCGTCATCGAGAAGCTCTCGAAGTGGAACGGCGAGGCCCACGTCAACCTCTCCCCGGGGGAATACACCCAGCTCGTCGGCCGCGCCGGCCGGCGCGGCCTCGACGTCGAGGGCCACGGCGTCGTGCTGTGGCAGCAGGGGCTGAACCCGCGCGAGCTCGCCGGTCTCGCCTCGACGCGTACGTATCCGCTGCGGTCGAGCTTCCGGCCGTCCTACAACATGGCGGTCAACCTCGTGCACCAGTTCGGGCGGGCCCGCTCGCGCGAGCTGCTGGAGCAGTCGTTCGCCCAGTTCCAGGCCGACAAGGCGGTCGTCGGGCTGGCCCGTCAGGTGCACAAGGCCGAGGACGCTCTGGAGGGTTACCAGGAGGCGGCGGCCTGCGACAAGGGCAACTTCATGGAGTACGCAGCGATCCGGCGCAAGATCTCCGACGTCGAGAAGTCCTCCTCTCGGGAGCGGCGTGCCGACCGCCGTGACGAGATCATCGACTCGCTCTCGAAGCTGAAGGTCGGTGATGTCATCGACGTTCCGACGGGGAAGTTCGCCGGCTACGCCGTCATCCTCGACCCGGGCTTCGACCCCGACGGTCCGCGCCCCTACGTCCTCACCCAGGACCGCCAGGCGCGCCGCCTGGCGATGATGGACTTCAACGTGCCGATCGTCGCCCAGACCCGGTTGCGGGTGCCTAAGTCGTTCAACGGCCGCAACCCCCAGATGCGCCGCGACATGGCCTCCCGGCTTCGGGAGAAGACCCTTGACCTGCGGCCGGTGCCCTACGAGGGGTCGCCGACCGCTCGCAAGGAGCGCAAGAGCTCGGCGGAGACCCAGATCTCCGAGCTGCGCCGTGAGCTCAAGATGCACCCGTGTCACGACTGTCCCGACCGCGAGGACCACGCCCGCTGGGCCGAGCGCTGGTTCAAGCTCTCCCGTGACACCGACACCCTGCGTCGTCGCGTCGAGGCGCGCACCAACACGGTCGCGCGCACCTTCGACCGCGTCTGCGACGTCCTGGTCGCGCTCGACTACCTCGAGGGCGAGACCGTCACCGAGCGCGGCACCCACCTGATGCGGCTCTACTCCGAGATGGACCTGGTCGCCGCCGAGGCGCTCCGTGGCGGCCTGTGGGACGACCTGACGCCCTCCGAGCTCGCGGCCGCTCTCTCGGTGCTGGTCTACGAGGCCCGCCGCGCCGACGACGCCACCCCGCCCCGCCTTCCCGGCGGCAAGGTCAAGGACGTCATCGCCGAGACCGTACGCCTGTGGGGCCAGCTCGATGCCCTGGAGCGGGACCACAAGCTCGACTTCCTGCGCCAGCCCGACCTCGGCTTCGCCTGGGCCGCCTACCGGTGGGCCGAGGGCGACGAGCTCGACGACGTTCTCAGCGAGGTCGATCTCGCCGCCGGCGACTTCGTCCGCTGGGTCAAGCAGCTCATCGACCTGTGCGGCCAGGTGGCCGACGCCGCCGGCGATGCCCCGCTCCGCCGCACGGCAAGGCAGACCATGGACCTCCTCAAGCGCGGAGTGGTGGCCTACTCCTCCGTCGTCGAATAACCCCGAGAGGTCACTTTCTGACGGCGAGACGTCAGTTTCTGGATGCCCGCCCTAACGAGGTGGGGTGATCGACCGCGAAGCAGGCTCGGCAGCGCTAAGTTGTCCGTCGTGAAGCGCGGCTACCTGGTCACAGCCTTCGTCGGCAGGGCATGGATAGCGGTACTGGCGGTCGGATTGCTGATGGCGTTCGGCATCTGGGGCGTCGGGTTCGCCGCCTATCAGCAGGCGCTGACCGGAGCTGCCTACGCGACGGCCGTGGTCGTCGGCGGGATCGCCTCGACCGGGCTTCTGCTCGGATTCCGGGGCCGGCTCAGGGTCACGAGCGGTGGCGTGGTGCTGGTCGCGCCGTTCCGAAGCAGAACGATCTCATGGGACGACATCGCGGAAGTCGATATGGTGTTCGGACGTACGTGGGTGCGGTGCCGCGACCGCGAGGGCCGGATCAAGATCCTTTTGGCCACCTCGGCCTGGTATCCGCGTACGAATAGGGGTGTCCGCCGCGACAACGAGGCGCTGGCGACTTCGCTGTGGACTGGAAGCCGGGCTGGATGAAACCGAACTTCAACTGATCGACCGATCCGGAAGATCGACCTCTCGGCGTCGATTACTGACCTCTCGGCGGCTGATTTCGACTCTTCGGGGTTGGGAAATAGGATGGGCGGGTGGATGTCTCTCCTTACGATGGCCTGCTGTTCGTCTCTTTCGGGGGGCCGGAGAAGACCGAGGACGTGGTGCCGTTCCTGGAGAACGTGACCCGGGGGCGCGGGATCCCTCGGGAGCGGTTGGTCGAGGTGGGTCAGCACTACTTCGACCGTGGCGGGAAATCGCCGATCAACGACCAGAACCGGGCGTTCCTGGCTGCGCTGCGCATCGACCTGGCAGAGCACGGTATCGACCTGCCGGTCTACTGGGGCAACCGCAACTGGGATCCCTACCTGAGCGACACCGTCGCGCAGATGCGAGCCGACGGGATCAAGCGAGCGGCGGTCTTCACGACCAGCGCCTACTCGTCCTACTCCTCGTGCCGGCAATACCGCGAGAACCTCTTCGAGGCGTGCGACAAGACCGGTGACGTCGAGGGAGGGCCGGTGCTGGACAAGCTGCGGCTCTACTACAACCACCCGGGCTTCGTGGAGCCGGTCGTCGACGGCGTGCTCGCCTCGATCGAGGACCTTCCCGCAGCGGAGCGCGACGGCGCACGGATCCTCTTCGTCACCCATTCGATCCCGACCTCGATGAATGACAACGCCGGCCCCGAGGGCAACGCGTACGTCGCCCAGCACCTCGACGTCGCCCAGGTGATCGCCGATCAGGTCGCGGCGCGACGAGGGGTCACCCACGAGTGGGATCTCGTCTACTGCAGCCGCTCCGGAGCCCCGCACATCCCGTGGCTGGAGCCGGATGTCAACGACCACCTCGAGGAGCTGGCGGGCGAGGGCGTCAAGGCCGTGGTGATGTGCCCGGTCGGGTTCGTCTCCGACCACATGGAGGTCGTCTACGACCTCGACACCGAGGCCATGGCGACCGCTGAGCGGCTCGGGATCCACGCCCGACGCAGCCCGACCGCGGGGGAGGATCCGCGGTTCGTGGCTGCCGTACGAGACCTGCTGCTGGAACGCGCCGCCGTCGAGCGCGGCGAGGCCCCAGAGCGGCTTACCGTCGGCGGACTGGGCGCCAGCCACGACCGCTGTCCTGCGGGCTGCTGCTTCAACCAGCGCTCCCAGCTGCCGACCCTGTCGGGGGAGGACTCGCCCCAGTACTCCGGGTGATCACCCCCGACATAGGGTCGGCCCCATGACAGACCGTCCAGAGCCGTCCCAGCCAGCACCGCACGGCCCAGCGCCCAAGTCCGGAGACCTGCTCGCGCTCGCCGTGGCGACCGCCCGCGCGGCCGCCGACCTCGTCCGCGAACGGGCGGCCGGCGTGGTCGAGGTGGCAGCCACCAAGTCCACCGCCACCGACGTCGTCACCCAGGCCGATCGGGACACCGAGGCGCTGATCCGGCGGCTGATCGCCCAGGAGCGCCCGGAGGACGCATTCTTCGGGGAGGAGGGGGTGTCGACAGGCTCGACCACCGAATTCTCGGGGACCAGCGGTGTCCGCTGGATCGTCGACCCCATCGACGGCACCGTCAACTTCCTCTACGGCCTGCCCAGCTATGCCGTCTCGATCGCTGCGGAGTACGCCGGCGAGGTGGTCGCCGGGGCGGTCGTCGACGTGCCCCACGGCACCCTCTACGCCGCTTTCCGACAGCCTGACGGGTCGGTCGCCGCGGTCAAGAACGGCGAGCCCATGGCCGTACGCCGGCCCGCCGACCTCGCCCAGCGGCTCATCGCCACCGGCTTCTCCTACGACGCCGGACTCCGCCGCATCCAGGCCGAGGCGCTGGTGCGATTTCTCCCTGTCGTACGTGACGTTCGTCGCATCGGCTCGGCGGCACTGGACATCTGTGCGGTGGCCGATGGCGCTCTCGACGGCTACCTCGAAGAGGGGCTGCACCTGTGGGACCATGCCGCAGCGTGCCTGGTGGCGGAGGCGGCCGGCGCTCGCTGGGAGGCGACGACGGGTGCCGGCGGTCGCCGATTCGTCCTCGTTGCACCCGTGCACGGCTACGATGAGCTACGGAAAGCTGCTGTTCAGGCCGGTTTTCTGCCAGTTGAGTCGGTCCCGGGTGTCGTACCGGACTGAATGCCACCGGTTGATGTAGATCTATGACCGGCTGACGGCCGGGACGGTCCCGGAGCTCCGTCGGCCACGACCGCGTTCACCTCCCCGAAACACACTGATCATCTGCCCCTGTGATAGGGAATACCGCCAGGTGACAGAACGTTCCGGCGACGCGGATCCGGTTTGAGTGTGCGAAATGCACGTGAATAGTGCACAATCCGGGCCGTGCCGCTGCCCTCGGGGGCGCGCGGGGGGACAGAAGATGAGTGAGAAGGGGAGTGGCGCAAATGGCGACGGACTACGACGCACCGCGTAAGAATGAAGAGGACCAGTCCGAGGAGAGCATCGAAGAGCTCAAGGCTCGTCGTCACGACAAGAACTCGGGCAAGGTCGATGAGGACGAGGCCGAGGCGGCGGAGTCGTTCGAGCTCCCTGGAGCCGACCTCAGCCACGAGGAGCTTGCGGTCGAGGTGAAGCCGAAGCAGGAGGACGAGTTCACCTGTATGAGCTGCTTCCTGGTCCACCACCGCAGCCAGCTTGCTGACGAGAAGAAGATGATCTGCTTCGACTGCGCGTAGAGGCTCGAGCCCTACGTTGTGAGTAAGCAGAAGGCCGTACGGGAGCTCCCGTACGGCCTTCTGTTCGTGATCTGAGGACTAGTCCTTCTCCAGCTGCTTCGGCAACCGACCGACCGACTTCACGTAGTAGTTGGCCGCGCGACGCTGCGCGAACATCCGCACGAGCGCGACGGTCGCCCCGGTGACAGCCGACCAGACCACAGCCTCCACGAGGCGTACGTCGGGATCGGCGGGGTTGGCCGGCGGCTTGCGCCCTGTGGACGCCTGCCAGCCTGAGGAGAGGACCTTGCTGGTGATCTTGGCGGCACCGAGCCCGCTGACGAGGGCCATGACCGCCCAGATCTTGTCGCCCTGCTGTGCCTTTTTGCCTTGGGCGTTGTTGGACGTGGACATGTCCCGAGCCTAGGCCATGTGCGCGGCGTTGGCTCTCAGAGACTCGCGCGCAGCGCGTTGACCGTCTTGGCGAGCGCCACCGGGTGGCGGGTGAAGAGCAGCCAGTAGGGCGCCGGGTCGGCCGGGTCCTCGATGGTGACCCGGACTGCGCGCTTGAGGTAGGGACGGAGAAGCAGGTACGCCCTGGCGTCGGCGTCGCGGCCCGCCAGGTGATGTGCCTCGGTCTCGTCGAGAGCGACCGCCTCGCCGAGGAAGCGAGCCTCGATCCGGGCGGGCCCGGCGCGGAGGAGGCCGTCGGCGACCGTGATCCTGGCGTTGCCGTAGACGATCATGGCCAGCGCGAACAGGCTGACGGTCGCGGCCGTGATACCCCAGGCGAGCGCTGCCGGGACCCACAAGATGACGGCGATCCACAAGGTTGCCAGGAACATGACGCCCTGGACCCACCACCGCAGCGGTACGGTCAGTCGCTCGTCGTACGCGGGGGTGCTCACGAATCGTGAGTTTTTCACGTCGGGCAAGGGAGTCACGAATCGGGTGAGTCTCGGCGCCATTAGGGTGCGGGGTGTGTCTGATCTCGAAGTAGCCCTGGTGCGTCTGGACGCGGAGCTGCCGCCACCCGCCTACGCCCACCCGGGGGACGCCGGAGCCGATCTGCGAACGACAGTGGACGTGACCCTGAAACCGGGGGAGCGGGCACTGGTGCCGACCGGGATCGCGATCGCCCTGCCGCACGGGTACGTCGGCCTGGTGCATCCCCGCTCCGGACTGGCCGCCAAGCACGGTCTCTCCATCGTCAACGCTCCGGGGACGGTCGATGCCGGATACCGCGGCGAGGTGAAGGTGGCGCTGGTCAATCTCGACCCCGTCGAGGCCATCGAGCTGCGTCGTGGAGACCGGATCGCCCAGCTGGTGATCCAGCGCGTCGAGCAGGCCCGTTTCGTCGAGGTCTCCGAGTTGGCCGACTTACCGGCCTCGGTTCGTGGCGATGGGGGTTACGGTTCTACAGGGGGCTTCTCGAACCGCTGAGGGATCAGTGTTAGATAAGTCTCCTCACAGAGTCACCGCAACCTGAAAGCAGATGGTCGTGAAGTTCCGTCGCAAGTCCACGCCCTCCCACCGGGGAGAGCCGTCTGCATCGGTCGACGAGGGGCCGGTTGCCCCTGAGCGGCCGGTGCCGGCAGCTCCCGAGGTCGGGCCGTTCGACATCGACTCGGTCCCCGAGGGCCTGATCACCGGTGAGTGGGTGGATCTCGGCTCGATGATGCTCGCCCCCGCGCCGGGCAAGGAGCTGCGCCTGCAGGTGGACGAGAAGTCCGGCCAGATCGCGGCCGTGATGCTGACCGCCGATGACGGCGCCATGGAGCTGCGCGCCTTCGCCGCGCCCCGCAACGGCGACCTGTGGACGGAGTCGCTGCCGATGCTGCGCGAGGACGTCCAGCAGCGCGGCGGCGCGACCGCCGACCTGGAGGGTCCGTGGGGCACCGAGCTGATCACGCAGATGAAGGTGAAGCTGCCCGATGGTCAGCCGGCCGTCCAGCAGACCCGGATCATCGGCGTGAACGGCCCGCGCTGGATGCTCCGCGCCACCATGATGGGCCGCCCCGCGATGGAGCAGTCCGCCGGCAAGGAGTGGGAGAAGCTCCTCGAGCGGGTCGTCGTGCGCCGCGGTGAGGGGGCCAAGCCCAAGGGTGAGGCGCTCGAGGTGAAGCTGCCGCCCAACGCGCGCCGCGTCGAGAAGTGATCGGGTAGCGATGTCCAAGGGCCGGCTGCGCGCGAAGCTCAGCGAGTGGGCGAACACCGCCTCGATGGACGCCAGCGAGATCCGGGCCGCCTACGTCGCCAAGGATGTCGCCTCTATCGCCGACGCCCCCGACCGTGAGACGGTCCGGCTGCGGGGGACGCTGCGTACGATCACGCTGCGACCGCGCGGTGGCGTACCCGCGCTGGAGGCTGAGCTCTTCGACGGCTCCGGCACCTTGACGATCATCTGGCTCGGTCGCCGACGCATCGCCGGGGTCAGCCCGGGCCGGTCCCTGCAGGTGCAGGGCCGCATCGGCCGCCATGACGGCCAGCGCATCATGTTCAACCCCCGCTACGAGCTGATTCCGGACCCCAACGAGTGAGCCAATCAAACGTGAGCCCCGCCCCTGAGACCCCTGCCGACGACGGCGGTCCGGTCGACCACGACCACAACCATCCGACGGTCGACACCGTCGAGGCGGTCGTACGCCGCCAGATGTCCGCCGGGCTCGGGGGTGTGCGCGGGATGCTCGAGGCCGGTGTGCCCGGCCTGGTCTTCACCATCGCCTGGCTGGTGGTCAAGGACCTCAAGGTCGCGCTGATCGCCTCGGCGGCCACCGCGGCGATCTTCCTGCTGGTGCGGCTGGTGCAGCGCTCGAGCCTGCAGTACGTCGGCAACGCCATCTTCGGCATCGTCATCGGTTTCGCGGTGGTGCGCCTGGCCCAGTCGATGGGCGGCACGGCCGAGGAGCAGGCCCTGGCCTACTTCCTGCCCGGCATCCTGATCAGCCTCGGCTACACGGTCATCGTCGGCGGGCTGTGCCTGATCGGCTGGCCGATCTTCGGCTTCTTCATCGGCGTCGCCAGCGGTGATCCGCTCGAGTGGCACCAGGACAAGCAGATCGTGAAGCTGTGCTCGCGGCTGACCTGGCTCTTCCTGGCGCCCGGTGCGATCGGAGCGGCCATCCAGGGCCCGATCTGGTTCCTGGCCTGGAGCGGCGCCATCGACCGCGACTGGGCGATCCTCGCCCTCGGCATCCTGCGCACCGGCGTCGGCTGGGCGCTGCGGATCGCCTGCTACGGCACCATGATCTGGCTCCTCGCGCGCAACCACACACCCGTCCAGCCCGCCGCCCGATGAACCCGGTCGCGGTCATCGCTGCCGGCGTGATGGTCTCCGTTCTGGCGACCGGATGCGGGAGCCCGACCGCGACTGCCGGCGGCAAGGAGCCTTTCGCGTTGCCCGTGGGCCCGACCGAGTGGGATGCCACCGCACCGGCCTGGTATGCCGATGGCACGCTGCACGTGGGGGAGCGGACCGTCGAGATCGGTGATCGTGTGGACCAGTTCGTGCTCGGCGCGACAGGCGCCTACTGGATGCGTGGTGGGACGTTGATGTTCACCAGCGCGGAGGGCGAGACCGAGAAGGTCGAGAAGGTGGGCTGGGGCAACCTGGCGGTGTCGGCGGACCGGTCGGTGTTCGCCACGGTGGACCAGTCGCGTGGCCCGACCGACGAGTTCGGCACCCACGTGATCCAGGTGGCGGTGTTCGACACCCGCACCGGCGAGCAGCTCTACCGAACGCCCGACGAGGAGCCTGACGACGGCGACGATCTGGCCGACCTCTACGGCGAGATCATGCCCCTGCTGATCGGGGTGAGCAACGAGCGGGTCTTCTTCGACGGTGCCACCATCGACCTCGACGACGCCTCCGCGACACCAGCGAGCGATGGTCCTGACGGGGAGGTCTACGAGGGATATCGCGAGACCGTGTTCCGCGACGGCTTCCACGTCTATCTCGAGGGCGAAGGCCGGCATCGGCAGCTGAGCGACACCTGGCTGTCCGGGATCGGGTTGCTCTCCCCGGACCGCAGCACGATCTTCGACACCAGCCAGTGGCCCACCGAAGCGGTCGCATACGACGTAGACACCGGTGACCGCCGTGCGATCGATGCGCCGTGGAGCCACTTCACGCTCGCCGGCTGGAGCGACGAGGACACGTTCTTCGGTGTCGCGGAGCGCATCGACGAGAAGGCAGACGATGTGCTGCGTGCCCGACAGGTCGTCACCTGCGAGGTGTCGACGCTGTCCTGCACTCCGGTCAGCCCGGTGATCGCGGCCGACGACACGGACCAGGGTCGATATCCGACGTTCCTGGTGGAGGGCGACGCCCACCAGCTCTGAGAGCGCGTCCCCGATCCGACCGATGTGAACCCACGACGACGGCACGAGCGCAGGAGCGCGTCGGTGGCGCCGGCTCGGGATACGGTGCTCGACGTGGAGCTGCGAGTGGTGAGGCCGGTACGCGGAAGCGTGTGGCTCTCCCTGCTCGCCACCCTCGAGATCATGACGGGCGCGGGTCTGGCTCACGTGGCCGCGGGCGGCGCTCTGCCAGGCGCCGGCTGGCTGGCCGCAGCGGCGCTGGCTGTCTTCGGTGCGGGCATCGTGGTCCTGCAGCGTCGGGTCGGCCTGCTCGGCGGCGCGCTGGCGGCCGGGTTGTCCCAGCTGGCGCTCCACGAGGTCTTCGCGGCCTTCGCTGCGGCCCCCGGTGCCGAGCACCAGCATGCCGCCGGCGCGGTCGACGGCAACGGGTCGATGCTCCTTGCCCACGCCTGCGCGGCCGCGCTCTCCGTCGTCGTCTGGGGGCTGCACCGCAAGGCTCTCGCTGTCGTCGTACGCAGCCTCCCGATCCCGCGGCTCGTGGTCGTGGGGACCCTGCTCGCCGAGGTGCAGCAGGTCGTACCGCGGCCGGCTCCGTGGGTCGACGTCTCTCCGCGTAGGGGACCGCCGAGGCCGTTCGGCCTCTGACAACCCTCTGCGAGCACCACCGGGTGAGCCCCGGTGGCTGTCTTGCGTTCCCCGATTCGCGAGAAGAGAGACCTCGAATGCCCGTGCCAACCCTTCCCACCCAGTCCCGGCGCGCACCGCAGGCCGAGCCACGGATCGACCCGCCGAGCCGATGGCGGGCCTGGTGGTCGCTGGTCCGTCCGCTCGTGCTGCGCCTGCACTTCTACGCCGGGGTGCTGGTGGCCCCGTTCATCCTGGTCGCCTCGGTGACCGGGCTGCTCTACACGATCGCCCCGCAGGTCGAGCAGATCGCCTACCACGACCTCACCCATGTCACCCCGTCAGGAGATCAGGCGACGCTCGCCGAACAGGTCGCTGCCGCCCGAGCCAGCCACCCCGACGGCGACATCCTCCGGGTCGACGTGCCGTCCGCCCCCGACCGCAGCACGCGGGTGGTCTTCACCGACGAGACCGTCCCGGCCGGCTACGACATGTCGGTCTTCGTCAATCCCTACTCCGCCGGCGTGGAGGGCCAGGTACGCAGCTACGGGCAGTGGCTCGGGTTCCGTGCCTGGCTCGACGAGCTGCACCGCAACCTCCACCTGGGCGCCTTCGGTCGTCACTACAGCGAGCTCGCCGCGAGCTGGCTGTGGGTGGTGGCCCTCGGCGGGCTGATGCTGTGGATCGGCAAGAGCCGCCGGGAACGGCGCGCGCGCCGGCTGATCGCTCCGGATCCGGCGGCCACCGGACGCTCCCGGGTGATGTCGTGGCACGCCGTCATCGGGGTGTGGGTCCTGCTGGGTGTGCTGGCGCTGTCGGTCTCGGGGCTGACCTGGTCACGCTTCGCCGGGGAGAACATCGGCGAGGTGCGTACGGCGCTGTCGTGGACCGAGCCCACACCGGCGACCTCGCTGCTCCCCGGCGGCGGCGCCGCTGACGAGCACGCGCAACACGGTTCCGCGGAGGCGGCCCCGGGCGCCGAGGAGCCGGATGCGGTCTTCTCCGACGGCGCAGGGGTCGACGGTGTCCTCGCCACCGCGCGGGAGGCCGGGCTGGGCGATCCGCTCTACCTGGTCCCGCCGGCCGACGCAGCGAGCGCCTGGACGGCCGCGGAGAACAAGCGCGACTGGCCGACCGGCTACGACGCGATCAGTGTCGACCCCGCCAGCGGCGAGATGCTGGACCGGGTCGAGTTCGCCGACTGGCCGGTCATGGCCAAGCTGACCGACTGGGTCATCGGCGCCCACATGGGCATCCTGTTCGGCGTCGCCAACCAGCTGGCGCTGGCGGCGCTGGCGATCGGCCTGATCGTGATGACCCTGCTCGGCTACCGGATGTGGTGGCTGCGGCGGCCACGCGGTGCCACCGGCCTGCGGTTCGGTCGGCCGGCACCGCGCGGGGCGTGGCGCCGCCTGCCCTGGCCGGCACTCGTGGGACTCGTCGCGGTCACCGGTGTGGTCGGCTGGTTCGTCCCCATGCTGGGGATCAGCCTGGTCGCGTTCCTGCTGGTCGACGTCGCGGTGGGCGTGGCGCGTCGACGCGGCTGAGTCAGGAGGCGGCGCAGGTCGTGCAGAGGCCGAAGATCTCCACGGTGTGGTTGACGTCGGAGAAGCCGTGCTGCGCCGCCACCTTGTCCGCCCAGGTCTCCACGGCCGGGCCCTCGATCTCCACCGCCTTGCCGCAGCTGCGGCAGACCAGGTGGTGGTGATGGGTCGTGGAGGCGTCTCCGCACAGCCGGTAGGTGGACTCACCATCCGGCTTGTGGATCACGTCGGCGAGCCCGTCGTCGACGAAGATCTGCAGGTGGCGGTAGACCGTGGAGAGGCCGATCTTCTCTCCGCTCGCGCGCAACGTGGCGTAGACGTCCTGGGCGCTGCGGAAGGTGTCCTCGGCGGCGAGTGCCTCCTTCACGGCGGCGCCCTGGTTGGTGGCGCGCCGCTTGACCTGCTGGGTTGGTGCCATGAGCGCCATGTTAGTCGGTATCGGTATGGATCCCCTGCCCAGCGGCACCGTCGGCGGGGACGGTGATGACGCGACGAGAAGCAGCTGTGACATAATGAAAATGATTCCCGATAAGACGAAAGGCTGCCATGTCACGCACGTGTCAGGTCACCGGAGCCCGCCCCGGCTTCGGCAACAACCGCCCCTGGTCCAAGAAGGCGACCCGACGACGCTGGGAGGTGAACCTGCAGAAGAAGACCTACTACGTCCCCAGCCTGGGCCGGAAGGTGACGCTGCGGCTCAGCACCAACGCGATCAAGCGGATCGACGTACGCGGCATCGACGCCGTCGTCGCCGAGATGCTCGCCCGAGGAGGATGCGTCTGATGGCCAAGAAATCCAAGATCGCGGCCGAGGCCAAGCGTCGCGAGATCGTGAAGCGGTACGCCGCACGCCGGGCCGAGATCAAGGAGCGCATCCGCACTGCCGAGCCGGGCTCTGCCGAGCAGGCCGAGGCGGTCCGCGCCCTGTCCCGCCTCCCGCGCGACTCCTCACCCGTACGCCTGCGCAACCGTGACCAGGTCGACGGCCGGCCGCGGGGCTATCTGCGCAAGGCAGGGGTGTCCCGGATCCGGTTCCGCGAGCTCGCGCACAAGGGGCATCTGCCGGGGATCACCAAGTCCAGCTGGTGACCTCGACAAAATCCTAACCGGAACCATTCCGAACCGGCGGGGCGCTACCCGGGCGTCATCGAGCTGTGCTAAACACTCGCACCATGAGTACGAAGACCCCGGTGCGGGCGGCGGAGAAGTCCGGGTTCCGCCTGGGGCAGACAGAGGTCGTGGCGATCGTCCTGCTCGTCATCCTGCTCTCCCAGCGCTGGCTGCTGCCGCTGCTGGACCACGACCTGTTCAACACCTGGGGCACGATCTTCGTCGCGATCGTGGTGCAGTCGGCTCCGTTCCTGCTCGGTGGCGTGCTGCTCAGCGCGGTCATCTCGACGTTCCTCTCCGAGAAGGCGCTGAGCAAGATCGTGCCCAAGAGCCCCGTGCTCGGCGTCCCGGTCGCCGGCCTGGCCGGGATCGGGCTGCCGGGCTGCGAGTGCGCCGCGGTGCCGGTGACCAACTCTCTGATCCGCCGTGGGGTCGCGCCCGCGGTCGCGCTGACCTTCTTGCTCGCCGCGCCGGCGGTGAACCCTGCGGTGCTCGTCTCCACCGCGGTCGCCTTCCCGGGCCAGCCGATGATGGTGCTGGCCCGGTTCCTGGCCTCGCTGATCACGGCGGTCGCGGTCGGCTGGATCATGCTCGCCCGCGGCAAGCTGCTGCTGGAGCGGCTGACCAAGCTCGGGCGCGACGAGCACGCCCACGAGCGCTCGTTCCTCGGCAACGTCAGCCACGACTTCCTGCACGCCTCGGGCTTCCTGGTGCTCGGCGCCATGCTGGCCGCGGCGGTCAACACCTTCGTACCTCGCTCGGTGGTCAACACCGTCGCCGGGCAGGCAGTGCTGGGAATCCTCACGCTCGCGCTGTTCGCGTTCATCGTGGCGCTCTGCTCGGAGTCCGACGCCTTCGTCGCGGCCTCGTTCACCGCCTTCTCAGACACCGCGAAGCTGGTCTTCCTCGTCGTCGGCCCGGCGATGGACATCAAGCTCGCCTCGATGGAGGCCGGCCAGTTCGGCATGGCCTTCGCGCTTCGCTTCGTACCCTTGGTGATCATCACGGCGGTCGCCTCCGCCGTCGGCATCGGATGGTGGCTGCTGTGAGCGAGCGTCAGCGAGCGAACCATTCAGTCAACGCGCGGCCGCGTCCGCAGATTGGCGCTCGCGCAACGGAGGTGGCCGCGTGACGCGTACTACCCAGGCCCTTGTGGTCGGCTTCCTCGGCGCCGTCCTGCTGCGGCTCTCGCTCGGTGACGGCTATCTGAGGTACGTCACCGACTGGATGAAGTGGCCGCTGGTGGCCACCGGCGTGGTGCTGCTCGGGCTGACGGCGTGGATGCTGCTGCGTCCAGCGCCGGGCGAGCACGACCACGAGGACAGCGACGACCACGACGGTCATGATCACGGCCACAAGGTCCCGGCGATGACCTGGCTGGCGATCGTGCCCGGCGTGATCGTCTTCGTCGCCAGCCCGCCGTCGTTGGGCGCCTACCTCGCCGAGCGGCGTGCCGACGACCCGGTCGCGGCGGCCCCCGATGCCGAGATCCTGCCGCTGCCCGCCTCCGACGGGCCGGTCGACGTCGAGGTCGCCGAGTTCATGTGGCGTGCCGGGGTCGAGGACGGGGCGACGATCAAGGACCGCGACGTACGCCTCACCGGCTTCGTCAGCACCGACGAGAACGGCAACTGGTACGTCACCCGCATCGCCATCGCCTGCTGCGCCGCCGACGCGAGCGCCTCGCGGGTGCGGGTCGAGGACTACGACGACGCCCCGGAGCGCGACTCCTGGGTCGCGGTCACCGGTCGTTGGGTCGAGGGCACCGCTCCCGGCGGCAAGTCGGAGACGGCCATCGAGGCCGCCTCGGTCGAGCCGCGCGAGGCGCCGGCCAACACCTACCAGTGAGTGCTGATGGGTGACCCGAGGCGCTCCGGCAACCCCGCCCGCCGGGCCGAGGCGCCACCTGAGCCGACCTTGCGCGACCGACTTCCGCACCCGCCCCGCGCGCTGGTCATCGGTGTCCTGATCGCTGTCGCGATCGGGGTCGTGGTGCTCACCCGCGACCTCGGTGGCGGAGAGGCTCCGGCAGTCTCAGACCCCGCCGGCGGGGCCTCGTCGGTCGCTCCGGTCGTCGCCGGCCCGGTCGCGTCTCTGGAGGAGTTCTGCGGCGCCGTACAGGCCATGGCGAACGCCCATGCGAGTCAGATGTCCACCCCGAACGACGAGAACGAGACCGCTCTCGGTCTGGCGGCGTCGAGCCTGCAGTCGATGGGTGTTCCCGAAGGTACGCCGGCGGCCGCCGTCGAGGGCGTGCGGATGATGATCGAGGACGCCCTGCGCACCGGCCGCGGCGAGGACCCGCTCGAGCGCAGCGAGGCCCAGAACCTCGCCTACGAGCGGCTCGGCGAGTTCCTCACCGAGAGCTGCGGCGCGGCGTAGGCCTCATCCGAGTCGGCGGAGCAGGACGACCGCGTCCTCGAGGGTGGCGGGCTCGCCCGACGGGTTCGTCACCGGGCGGTTCCGGTGCTCGAGCACGACCGTCTCCCACCCCTCCTCGGGCAGATCGAGCTCCTCCAGCTCGCCCTTCGCATCGAGGAAGTGGTGCTCGTGCGCGGCTGCCTCGGCCCAGGGCGGGGCCGCCGCGTGCGAGGTGATGAGGAGGTGGCCACCCGGGTTCACCAGTCCGGCGGCCCGGCGCAGGATGTCGGTGCGGGGCAGCTCGACGGGGGAGTGGAAGAAGCTCGCGGTGACCAGGTCATAGCCCTTGTCGAGGACGGCGGGGTCGGAGAGGTCGGAGACGACGAACTTTGCCCGTTCGTCGGAGAGGCCGGCCGCGTGCGCGGCTTCACGGCCCCGGGTCGCGGCGTTCTCGGAGATGTCGATGCCGGTGGCCTGCCAGCCCTGCTGCGCCAGCCAGATGACGTCGGCGCCCTCGCCGGAGCCCAGGTCGAGCGCCGTCCCCGGCTCCAGGCCGGAGGCGACGTCACCGAGCACAGCGTTGACCTTGCCGGACCAGATGCGGTCTCCGCCGGCGTACCTCTCCTGCCAGAAGGCGACCGGGTCGCCCGCCTCGGCGGTCCCGGCGACGGCTCGGTCGAAGTCGTCGGTGACCAGAGTCATGTTCACGACGCTGCCGGCCATGGTGCCTGCGCTCATGCTGATCGGGACGTTGGCCATCGGGTTGGACACGTTGCCGACCGCCCAGATCCGGTCGCTGCTGGTCTTGCCGGTGGGGTCGACGGCGAGGAAGCTGCCGACCGGGGTGTCGGTGCGCTCGAGGCCCAGGTGGGTGAGGAAGCCGTCGTGCGGACGCAGGGTGCCGGCGGTGAAGATGGCGCCGACCTCGGTGACCTTGCCGTCGGCGGTGCGGACCGCGGTGACCTGGTCGCCCTCGCCGAGCACCTCGACGACGGGCTCGGGGACGAGGGTGACCCCGCGGGCGAGCAGCCGCTGCTCGTCGGCCTCCTCGACCGGACCGAGCCCCGCGGTGAAGACGACGACGTCGTCGCTCCACTGCCGGATGAGCTGCGCCTGGTGCATGCCGAGGGGAGAGGTGGTCAGCACGCCGATCCGGCGGTCACGCACCTCCCAGCCGTGGCAGTAGGGGCAGTGCAGGACCGTCGTCCCCCAGCGCTCGGCCAGGCCGGGGATGTCGGGGAGCTCGTCGGTGACGCCGGTGGCGACGATCGCGATCCGGCCGGTGAGCCGCTCGCCGTCCTCGAGGAGGACGCTCACGCCGTGCTCGGTCTCGTCGAGGCGGGCGACGCGCCCAGGGCGGATCCCGACGTCGTACGCAGCCAGCTCCTCGCGTCCCTTGCGCAGCAGGTCGGCGGGGTCGAGGCCGTCGTGGCCGAGGACTCCGTTCATGTGGGCCGCGAAGCGGTTGCGGGGAAGGCCGGAGTCGACCACGAGGGTCCTGCGGCGGGAGCGGCCCAGCATGAGGGCTGCGGAGAGGCCGGCGGCTCCGCCGCCGATGACGATCGCGTCGAGGTGTTCGGTGTTTTCGGTCATGACACCAGTTCACTGGCATAATGAAGGAACGGCAAGGGTTCTTGCAGATTTGGCAAACGGGAGATGGGTCACATGATCGACGAGCTCAAACAGGTCGGACCGCGGATCCGAGCGATCCGACACAGCAAGGGCTGGACGCTGGACCAGTTGGCCGCGATGGCCGAGATGTCGCCGAGCACGCTCTCGCGACTCGAGTCGGGCAAGCGTCAGGCGAGCCTTGAGCTGCTGATCCCGCTCACCCGTCACCTCGGCGTCGGGCTCGACAGCCTGGTGACGCCGTCGGTCCCGGATCCTCGGGTGCGCCGGCCCGTGATCCGCAAGGACGGCATGGAGATCGCGCCGCTGACCCCCGAGGGTTCGCCGGTGAACACCTTCAAGATCACCTACGAACCGGTCACCGAGGTGCCGGAGCCGCGGGTCCATGACGGCTACGAGTGGCTCTATGTCATCTCCGGCAAGCTGCGGCTGATTCTGGGTGACCGCGACCTGGTGCTGACCCGCGGTGAGGCTGCCGAGTTCGACACGAGGGTGCCGCACGCGATCTTCGCGACCGGGTCGCGCCCGGCGCAGGTGCTGAGCATCTTCAACAGCGAGGGCGTACGCATGCACACCCACACCGCTGAGGGGTGAGCCTGGCCTCGATATGAGTGGGGCGTGACCCTGTGTGTAGAATGAGAACCGTTATCATTAACCACAGCGGGAGGTCCCCATGAAGCAAGGCATCCACCCCGTCTCCGGGCCGGTCGTCTTCCGCGACCGCTCGGCGGACAAGCTCTTCCTGATGCAGTCGACGATCCTCGAGCGTCTCGCCGAGGACCACGAGCGCGTCACCTGGGAGAACGGCGAGACCTACCCGGTCGTCGACGTCGACGTCTCCAGCGCCAGCCACCCGTTCTGGACCGGGCGCGGCCGCGTGGTCGACACCGAGGGCCGGGTCGAACGGTTCAAGCGCCGCTACGGGCGCGGCCGATGACGCCGCGGCCGCGGTCGCAGCGCAAGCTCCCGAGCCCGAAGCTGCCGGTGATCCTGGTCAGCGGGGTCGAAGAGGGTGCGATGCTCTCCGCGACCGTCTCGCTCCAGTTCGGCCTGCCCGACACGGTCATGGTCCGCCACGTCATCGACCCCGGCCGCCAGCTGCTGACCCGCATCGTCAGCGACATCGACGGCGTGGTCGAGCACGAGGAGATCAACCTCGCCCACGCCTGCGTCGCCTGCGCGATCCGCGAGGACATCGTCCCGACCCTCGAGCGCCTCGCTGCACAGGACCGCTGGGGCAGCATCGTCGCCTGCCTGCCGGTCGCGGCGGAGGCGATCCAGGTCTGCCGGGTGCTCGCCTGGGCGCCGCGGATGGCACCACACATCTCGATCGCCGCGGTCGTCGCCGCGCTCGAGGGCACCACCGTCGCCGAGGACCTGCTCGGCCCTGACCTGCTCGACGAGCGCGGCCTGGCCACCTCCGAGGACGATCGCCGCGGCGTCGCCGAGGTCGCGAGCGCGATCGTGGAGTACGCCGACGTCGTCTGCGTCACCGAGGACCCCGAGCCGGAGGAGCGATCGCTGATCGCGACCCTGGCCCAGCCGCGTACGCCGGTGGTGACCGACCCCTCGCTCCTGGACGCCGCCGGCCTCGTCGCCGGCGTGCACCGCCACCATGCCGTGGAGGCCTGGGTCGCCGAGGTGCGCCGCAACCCGCTGCCACCGCTGCCGGAGGGCGGGGCGTGGCGGCTCGACCTGCGCTCCGAGCGCCCGATCCATCCGGTCCGGTTCCAGGAGGAGCTGGAGATCCTCGGAGGTGGCCCGCGCCGCTCCCGCGGCTGCTTCTGGGTCCCGACCCGTCCCGACGACATCTGCGTCTGGGACGGCGCCGGTGGTCAGGCGAGCGTGGGGTCGACCCAGAAGTGGGGCCGCACCGAGCGGCTCACCCGGATCGTCGTGATCGGCATCGACGACGAGGCCGACGAGATCCCGCGGGCTTTCGAGCGCGCCCTGCTCACCGACCAGGAGATCGCCCAGCGCGGCCAGCTCTGGGAGGAGTCCTGGGACGGGCTCGAGGACTGGCTCGGCCCCATCGGTCGCGCAGCCTGACCCCGACAACAAACCCCGAAGGAGGCCGAGATGGCCGTACCCAAACGCAAGATGTCGCGCAGCAACACCCGCCACCGACGCTCGAGCTGGAAGGCGACTGCGGTCGCGCTCGTGCCCGTGACCGTCGACGGCCAGACCCACCAGGTGCCCCGGCGCCTGGTCCGCGCGGTCGAGCGGGGCTACGTCGACCCCGCCAAGATCCGCTGAGAGAGAATCCCGAGAGAAAGGCCGCCATGCCCAAGCGTCCGCCGTCTCCGGTCCGCAAGCGGCGCAAGCCGCTGCTGGCCCCGGACGTGACCTACGTCGACTACAAGGACGTGCAGCTGCTGCGTACGTTCATCTCCGACCGCGGCAAGATCCGCTCCCGCCGCGTCACCGGCCTCACCCCGCAACAGCAGCGCGCGGTCACCAAGGCGATCAAGAACGCCCGGGAGGTCGCTCTGCTGCCCTACACCAGCACGAAGGGATAGACCCTGATGAAGGTCGTCAACTCCATCCGATCTCTCAAGAACCAGCCCGGCTCCCAGGTCGTACGCCGCCGCGGCCGCGTCTACGTCATCAACAAGCGCAACCCACGCCTCAAGGCACGCCAGGGCTGAAGCCGCCGGGTAGGCATCGCAGAACAGACGAAGGGCCGGATCGCGAACGATCCGGCCCTTCGTCTGATCCAAAGGCTTTCAGCCCTTGTTGACCCGCTCCTTGAAAGCGGAGCCGGGCTTGAACGCCGGGCCACGCGAAGCCGGGATGTCGATCGTCTTGCCGGTCTGCGGGTTGCGGCCGGTGCGAGCCGAGCGCTCGCGCGACTCGAACGTACCGAAGCCGGGCAGCGTGACCTTGTCGCCGTCAGCGACGGCCGCGCTGATCGCCTCGAGGGCGGCACCCAGGGCGGCCGAGGCCTGCGTCTGAGTGATCTCGGCCTGCTTGGCGATTTCGCTCACCAGGTCGGTGCGGTTCATGCGATCTCCTTTAATCGTTGATCAGAGCAGCAAAGGTTGACGAGATGCGGCTCGTCGCCAGCGTAGGCCAGTAGCGCGGATCTTCAACGTTCACGCGCCGCGTGTCCCGCGTGGTTGCGGGCTCTGCGGGGTTCTGATGGCTTTCCGGGGGCTTCCTGAGGTCCGATCTCGACTCCCGTCTCGACCGAGTCGTCGACCCCCATGTCGACGACTCGGTCCATCCCGGCGAGAGTCTGCGGACGGTGGGAGACCACCAGCATGGTCGCCGGGATCGTGTCGAGCAGGTCGGTGACCCGTCGGGCGGAGTCCTCGTCGAGGTCGGCGGTCGGCTCGTCGAGGATGAGGATCCGTGGGCGGTGCAGGACGGCGCGCGCCAGCCGCAGCCGCGCACGCTGCCCACCGCTGAGCCGGAGACCGCCCTCGCCGATGTGGCTCTCCGGCGCGACCGCGTCCGCGAGGCCGAGCCGGTCGAGGAGGCTCGCGATCTCGGCGTCGGTCGTCGTGGGGCCGGCGATCGCCTCGCGTACGGTGCCGGAGAAGAGCGCGCCGTCCTGCTCGACGGTGGTCAGCGCAACCCGCAGCACGGCGTCCTCGACCCCTGAGATCGCAACTGGGGCGGTCTCCGGGCCGGTGAGGTCGATGGTTCCGGTGTCGGGGTCCCAGAGCCGGCTGGCGAGCGCCACGACGGTGGACTTGCCCGCTCCCGGCGGCCCACGGAGACCGACGTGCTCTCCGGGCGCGATGGTGAGGTCGAAACCGTCCAGCACACGGCGCTCGCCGTACCCGAAGCCGACATCGCTCATGACGAGGCCGAGCGGCCCGTCGGGCAGCACGGCCGGTGGGGTGTCGCGGGTGAGCACGGCAGGACGGGCGAGCTCGTCGCCGACCCGGGCAGCCGAGGCGCGCAGGGCAGGCAGCCGGGCGCAGGTGGCGGCGGCATCGGCAACCGGTGCGACGGTCGCGAGCGCGAGGACGACCAGGGCGGCGACGTGCTCGGCGGCGACGTCACGGGCGAGGACGCTGACCAGCACGCCCACCCCGGCGAGGGTCACCGCCGCCTCGCGGGCTCCGGCGAGCACGCGCTGGGTTGTCTCGAGCCTGGCCGCCGACCGCGCGGCGTCGGCGCCGGTCTCGCGGATCTGACGGCGGACCGGCTCGTGGAGGCCGTAGCCCAGCACCTCGCGGAGGCCGCCGAGCACGTCGACGACCCGGTCGGAGAGTGCCCCGGTCGCCTCGATGACCTCCTGCCCGAGCGCCTCCAGACGGTGTCGACCCAGCGGTACTGTGGAGAGCACGAGCACGAGCGCGACGAGGGTGACCAGCGCGAGCGTGGGCTCCACGAACGTGAGGAGGACGAGGCCGAGGAGCGTGTTGACCGCTGCGGCGAGGAGCTGGGCGACGGTGTGAGCGTAGAAGAACTCCAGGCGCTCGGTGTCGGCCATCGCGGTCGAGGCGGCCCGGCCGACGTTCTCGCGACGCCTGGTCGGCAACGCGACCGCGTAACGGTCGAAGAGCGCCATCCGGAGCCGAGCGAGCACTCGGAACGCGAGCGCGTGGGAGGCGTCCATCTCACCCCAGGTCAACAGCGCCCGGAAAGCGACGAGGCCGGCGAGCAGGAGCCAGAACCATCCCGGCGGCGCCTCGCCGAGGACCACGGCGTGACCGACGGCGGCGGCGAGCAGCACCGAGATCGTTCCCAGGCACACCTGGCTGACGACCACGAGCACGATCGTGCCCGAGATGGCCCGGCGCTCGCCGCCCAGATGACCGAACAGGGCGGTGAGCGGCCGCCTGGGAGCGGCGGTCGCGGTCATCGGTGGCTCCTCTCCAGAAGCAGCGGGTGCAGCTGGCCGTCGGTGAGCTCGAGGACGCGCTGCACCCCGTCCAGCGACTCCTCGCGGTGCGCGACCACGACGACGATGCGGTCGGCGGCGAGCCGGGCGAGCGTGGCGGTCACGGTGCGTGCCGAGGCCGGGTCGAGGGCGCTGGTCGGCTCGTCGGCGAGCAGCACCGGCCGCTCCGAGAGGACGGCCCGGGCCAGGGCGATCCGCTGCCGCTGTCCGCCGGAGAGGCTGGCCCCGGCGCTGACGACCGGCGTGTCGAGGCCGGCGGGGAGGCTGCGTACCTCCTGCTCGATGCCTGCCGCCGCGCACGCCTGCCACAGGTCGGCCTCGCTCCCGTGCGTGCCGGCGACCTGGAGGTTCTCGCGCACGGTCCCCTCGAACAGCACCGGCCGCTGCGAGACCACGGCGACGTCGGACGTACGCACCGGACGGCCGTCGAGCAGAACCCGGCCGCCGGTGGGGGAGAGGTGGGTGAGGACCAGGTCGAGGAGAGTCGTCTTCCCGGCGCCGCTCGGACCGACGACGGCGGTAACGGCGCCTGGCGAGAAGCTCTCTCGGGCGCCGTCGAGGATCGCCGGACCGTCGGCGTAGGAGAAAGAGACGTCGTCGAGGACGAGCGCCGCCGAGGGCGACACCTTCCGGTCCGTCTCGGCGGGGCCGCTCGACGAGGTGGCGTGCTGCGCGCCGACACCGAGCCTGCGGAGCGCCGGCACGGCAGAGGTCCCGAGATAGCCCGCGTGCCAGGCGGCGGAGAGATCCCGGATGGGGCGGAAGACCTCGCTCACCAGCATGAGCGCCAGGTAGAGCTCGGCCGGCGGCACCCCGGTCCCACCGACGCTCGCGACCAGGGCGAGCCCGGCCGCGGCGACCGTGCCGCCCTGGACGGCGAGATCGATGAGCGCGGTGTCGAGCAGCGAGGTACGCATCACCCTGACGGTCGCTCGGTGCAGCGCCCTGCTGCGCTCAGCCATCCGTTCCCTGGTTCGGCCCACCTGGCCGAGCAGGCGCAGCGTCGCCATCCCGCGCAGGGCCTCGAGCAGGTCGGAGCCGAGAGCCTCGTAGGTGTCCCAGTGGTCGTCCGAGCGTCGGCGCATGAGTCGCTTCCAGAGCAGCGGCGCGGTCAGTGCGCCGAGTGCCGCCAGGCCGGCGGCGAGGCCGGAGAGCGGATGGACGAGCATCAGCAGGGCCGTCACGAGCGGGATCAGCACGAACGCCTGGGCGAGCGCCGGCAGGTAGCGGGTGACGTACGCATCGACGCCGTCGACCCCGTCGACGAGTGCCGTGCGGAGACCGCCGTCTCGCCGGCCCGGGTCGTGCAGTGCCTCGGGGACCAGGACGCCTCGCAGCGCCTCGTCCCGCACCGAGAGACGTACCTTCGCGCCGAGCCGTCCCGCGACCACGGCCTGGATCCAGGACAGGAGCCAGCGCACTGCCACGATCGCGGCGATCCACAGCGCGGCGGTCAGCGCCCGGTCGTCGTCGCGCTCGACCACCGCGTAGAGCCCCTGAGCCAGGGCGTAGGCCTGCGGGAGGTAGGTCATGGTCACGAGGACCTGCAGTCCGACCGTGGCCGCTGCAATCGGGGGATGGTCCGCCGCCGTGCGGACGAGCATCCGATCAATCATCATGGGAACGATTATCAATGTGAGTATGCTGTGCGCGCCATCGGTTAAAGCCCACGACGTGCACAGGAGTGCGATGACGACCCCCACGGACCTTTCCCCGACAACGGGCACGGACGAGGAAGCGCCGCCCGCGAAGCCGCCGACCGTCGGCAGCCCTCGCGTTCCTGAGAGCATCGCGCGACGCAGATGGCGCGCCCGGCTGCTGACCGTGAGCCTGGCCGCGGCCCTCGTCCTCGTCGTCGCGCTGTCTGCGTCCTCGGGAACCGTCGATCTGAGCGCGCTCGACGCGGCCAGGCTCGTGGCCGGGCACCTGCTGCCCGGGATGCCGTGGATGAGCGACGGCACCTACACGCCGCTGCAGGACCAGGTGGTCTGGCAGTTCCGGCTGCCGCGAGCGCTGCTGGCCGCGCTGGCCGGAGCGGCGCTGAGCCTGGCCGGGGTCTTCATCCAGGCAGTCGTACGCAACCCGCTGGCCGAGCCGGCGATCATCGGCGTCTCTTCGGGCGCAGGGGTGGGCGCGGTCTCCGTGGTCGTCCTGGGTGCCGCGGCGGTCGGCGCCTGGATCGGCACCGCGGCGTTCCTGGGCGCCGCGGTCGCGACCGCGGCGGTCTTCTGGGTGGCGTACAAGGACGGCAGCATCGCCCCGCAGCGGCTGGTGCTGACCGGGGTGGCGCTGGGCACGTTCTTCAGCGCGATCACCAGCTATCTCACGCTCACGACCGAGGCGCAGAACGTGTTCAGCGTGATGTTCTTCCTGCTCGGCTCGGTCTCCGCCGCAACGATGACCGACCTGATCGGGCCGCTGGTTGCGCTCGTGGTCGCGCTCGGTGTCTCGCTCACCACCGGACGCGCGGTCAACGCGCTCCAGGTCGGGGACGAGACGGCCACGGCGCTGGGAGTCCGGGTGAACCGGCTGCGTTCGATCCTGCTGCTCGCGGCCGCGCTGCTCACCGGCACCGTGGTCTCGGTCGCAGGCGGGATCGGGTTCGTCGGGCTCGTCGTCCCGCACATCGCTCGGGTGCTGGTCGGCTCCGACCACCGGCGGATCGTGCCGGTGGCCGTGGTCGGCGGCGCGCTGTTCCTGTGCGGTGCGGACCTGATCGCCCGGACGGTCTCGGCACCCGCCGAGGTGCCGCTGGGGATCATCACCGCCCTGATCGGGGTGCCGTTCTTCCTATGGCTGATGCGCGGCCGGGCGGCTGACGAGCAGGGGATGGCGCGATGAGGCTCGAGACGCTGGACCTCACCCTGAACCGGGGCAGCCGCGAGGTCGTCACCGCGGCCTCGGTCGTGGTCGAGCCGGGGGAGGTCCTCGGCCTGCTCGGCGCCAACGGAAGCGGCAAGTCGACCATTCTGCGGGCCTGCTTCGGCGCCCTGCGGCCGGTCTCGGGTCAGGTGCTCCTCGACGGCACCGACGTGGCCTCGATGAGTCGGCGTGAGGTCGCCCGCCGGGTCGCGGTGATGGCCCAGGAGCCGCCGGACGAGTTCGGGCTCACCGTCGCCGAGAGCGTGCTGCTGGGACGTACGCCTCACCGGGGAGTGCTCGGTCGCGACAGTGCCGCGGACTGGCTGGTCGTGGGCCGGGCGATGGAGCTGGCGGGCGTCTCCGGGCTCGCCGACCGGCCGGTCCACCGGCTCTCGGGCGGTGAGCGGCAGCGTACGTTGCTCGCCCGGGCGATCGCACAGGAGGCCGAGCTCCTGCTGCTCGACGAGCCCACGAACCATCTCGACGTCTCCTATCGCTTCGAGCTGATGCACACCGTCGCAGAGCTCGGCATCACCACCGTGGTCGCGCTCCACGAGCTCGACCTCGCGCTGGCCTATTGCGACCGGGTCGCGGTGCTCGACCGCGGGCACGTCGTCGCGCTCGGGACGCCGGCGGACATCCTCACGCCCGATCTGGTGCGCGAGGTCTTCGGAGTGGAGGCCAGCCGGATCACCGATCCCGAGGCAGGCACCCCACACCTGCTCCTGCGCGGGACGTCCGCGCGGGTTCGAGAGAGGAACACATGAACACCACCCCACTGCTGCGCACCGTCCCGGTGGCAGCACTCACGCTCCTGGCCGCGACCGGATGCGGCGGCACCGGCGTCCAGAACGACGCTTCGGCGAAAGGCGAGGCCGCCGAGGGATATCCGGTGACCGTGGAGAACTGCGGGCGCGAGATCACGGTCGAGTCGGCTCCGAAGCGCATCGTCGGGCTCAGCCCGGCGCAGACCGAGCTGCTCGTACGCCTCGGGGTCGCCGACCGGCTCGTCGGCCAGGCGCAGACGGCCATGCACGAGCTGCCCGAGGACGTCGCCGCGGACGCGAGCGAGGTGCCCGAGCTGAGCACGGACGCGCCGCCGGCCCGCGAGCAGCTCCTCGACGTACAGCCCGACGCGGTCGTCGCCCCGACCGAGTACGAGTTCACCGCCGAGCAGGGTTTCGCCACCATCGACCAGCTCACCGACGCCGGGGTGACGACGTACGTCGCAGCCGGCGGCTGCCCCGAACGCCGTTCCACCGGCGAGGTCACCGACCTGTTCACCGACCTGGAGGCGCTCGGGAGCATCTTCGGAGTCCCTGCCGCCGCCGACGAGCTGGTCGCCGAGACCCGAGGTGACCTCGAGGCCGTCGAGAAGGCCGTCGCGGACCGCCCGCAGCCCAAGGTCGCCCAGCTCTTCGTCGAGGGCAAGACGCTCTCCGCGATCGGCGCCGGGGTGGAGTACGACATGATCGAGCGCGCCGGTGGCGAGAACGTCTTCAGCCCGGACGAGGAGCTCTTCGCCCAGTTCTTCTCGGCGGTCGTCTCGCCGGAGGAGGTCGCCGCGCGCAACCCGGACGCGATCGTGTTCGCCGTCCGGGAGCCGTCCGAGGCCGGGCGGGTCGAGGCCTACCTGCGCAAGACCTTCCCCGACGTGACCGCCGTCAAGGAGGACCGCTTCATCGCCCTGCGCACCCCGGACACGTTCCCGGGCACGCTCGGCAACGTCACCGCGGTGCGCACGATCGCCGAGGGCCTGCACCCCGACGCGTTCTGAGTCCGAGCCACGCCGGCCGGGTCGTCCTCGGGGGCGGCCCGGCCGGCGTGACTCTCCGTGCCTACTCTCTGGCGAGGAGCCGCCAGCCCTCGGCCTGCGTACGTTCGCGCCAGAAGTCGAGGTAGCGGCCGTCGTGGGCGAGGAGCTCCTCGTGGGAGCCGCGCTCCACGATCCGGCCGCAGTCGAGGACGACGATCTGGTCGGCGGCGACGACGGTCTGGAGGCGGTGGGCGATGACGATCACCGTACGGTCGGCGGCGAGCGCGGTGAGCGCCTCCTGGACGGCGGCCTCGTTCTCGGCGTCGAGGGCGGCGGTCGCCTCGTCGAGGAGGACGACGGGGGCGTCCTTCAGCAGCGCCCGGGCGATCGAGACCCGCTGCTTCTCACCGCCCGAGAGCGTGGACCCGGCCTCGCCGATCCGGGTCTGCCAGCCGTGCGGGAGACGCGCGACGATGTCGTCGACGCGGGCCAGCCGGGCGGCCTCGCGCAGCTCGTCGTCGGTGGCGTCGGGGCGCGACATCAGCACGTTGTCGCGCAGGGTGCCCTCGAAGAGGTACACATCCTGGAAGACGATCGAGACGCGCTGCATCAGCGCCTCGATCCCCAGATCGCGTACGTCGACCCCGCCGAGCCTCACCGAGCCCGCCGTGACGTCGTGGAACCGGGCGACCAGGCGCAGCAGGGTGCTCTTCCCCGAGCCCGACGGCCCGACCACGGCGGTCAGCGAGCGTGGCGGCGCGGTGAGGGAGACCTCGTCGAGGACCGGCGTGGTGCCGTCGTAGGAGAAGGTCACCTCGCGCAGCTCGATGCCGCTGTCGGCGGGTTCGCCGGGCGTGGCGGGCTCGGGGAGCGGCTCGAGGGCCAGCACGTCGAGAACACGTCGCAACGACCCCTCCGCGATCCGGAGCGCGCTGGAGAGCTCGCCGTAGTCGATGAGCGACTCCACGAACCGCACGGTGAGGACGAGCAGACCGATCGCCGTGGCCGGGGCGAGCGTGCCGCCGAGGCTGAGGTGGACGGCCAGCGCGATCACCAAGGTGAGCAACGCCTGGATGGAGAGCAGCTGGATCCCCAGGCCGCCGAACCCGGTCACCAGCAGCCGGCGCGAGGCCCGCTTCTGCTCCCGCAGCGCGGTCTCGACCAGCTCGTTGCCGTGGACGGTGCGACCGAAGACCCGCAGCGCCGGCTGGTTGAGGGCGAACTCGACCACGCGCGCCGAGCCCTCCGCCATCGCGGCGTCGTAGGCGCCCTCACCGCGGCCGACGATCGTCGCCAGGAGCCGGGTCGTGGCCAGCACCGCGACGACCCCCACGAGGAGCGCGAGCGCCAGGCGCCACTCCAGGAACGCCATCGCGACGACCACGGTTACCGGGCTGACCACGGCGGCGATCAGCGGCCGCAGCAGATGTCCTGGCACCGAGGCGATGTCGGTGGCGCCCTTGGAGGCCATCCGGGAGAGCTGGCCGGTGCGATCCTGGTCGTACCAGCCCAGCGGCAGCCGCACGGTGTGGTCGCCGAGCCGTGCCAGGGTGATGTCGAGCAGGTCGCAGGCCAGGTCGTAGCCGTCCAGGTTGCCCACCGTCAGCGCCACGTGGTGGGCCACGAAGAGGCCGAAGAGCACGCCCAGCCACGTCGTCGCAGCGTCCCAGTCCTGGCGCAGCGCGGCGTCCAGGACCGGCACGACACAGGCGAAGGCGAGCCCCTGGAGCACCCCGGTGGCGACGAACATCGCGACCACCCGGGCGAGCTGGTGCCGGTGCGGGCGGTCCACCAGCGCGGCGATGAGCTGGACGATGATGATCACGCCGATTCCACCTCGTCCACGTCGGTCGAGCCGGCACGCCTGCTGGTCGAGCCGTCCCCGCCGTTGGTCTCGACACGCTCGCTGGCGCTCGCGGCTCGACCAGCGGGGGTGACGGCTTGATCGGCGGGGGCCGGGTGGGCGCGCTGGTCAGCCGCCCAGAGCCGCGCATAACGCCCGCCCCGGGCGAGGAGCTCGCGGTGCGTGCCGCGCTCGGCGATCCGGCCCTCGTCGAGCACGACGATCTGGTCGGCCGCGGTGACCGTCGAGAGCCGATGAGCGATCACCAGCAGCGTACGGCCGGCGACGAGGCGGGACAGCGCGCGCTGGACGAGCGCCTCCGACTCGGGATCGGCCGCGGCGGTGGCCTCGTCGAGGACGAGGATCGGGGTGTCGGAGAGGAGGGCACGGGCGATCGCGACCCTCTGCCGCTCGCCTCCGGAGAGCTGGGCGTCCTCGCCGACAACCGACGCGTAGCCGCGCGGGAGCTCGTCGATGCGGTCGGCGATCTGCGCGGCCTCGGCCGCGCGGCGTACGTCCTCCTCGGGGGCCTGCGGGTGGGCGAGCCGGATGTTGTCCCGGATGGAGGTACGCAGCAGCCCGGTGTCCTGGAAGACGAACGAGACCAGCTCGTAGAGCTGAGCGCTCGTCAGCTCGCGCAGGTCCACGCCGTCGATCGTGATCCGGCCCGCGATCGGGTCGGCGAACCGGGGCAGCAGCTTGGCCAGCGTCGACTTGCCCGAGCCGGAGTGGCCCACGAGCGCGGTCACGGTGCCTGGTTCGAGGACCAGGTCGATGTCGTGGAGCACCGGTGGCGCGCCGGGGGAGTAGGCGAAGGAGACGTCATGGAGCTCGACGCGGGACGAGGCGGGTGCCTGGGCGGGCACGGTCGGCTCCGGAAGCTCCGGCTCGGCCAGCAGGCGTTGGATGCGCCGGGCCGCCTCGGTGGCCTCGCGCAGCTCGCGGGCGGCGTAGCCGGCGACGGTGACCGGGGCAGTCATGGCCAGGCCGAGGACGAGGAACGGGACCAGGTCGGGACCGGTGATCCAGTCGGCCCGGAGCATCCAGACCCCGGCACCGAGCACGAGAACCAGCGTCAGCGCCGGTGTCAGCGCGAGCTCCATCAGCAGCATCCCGAACGCGGAGTGACGCATCCAGGCCCGGTTGAACCCGCCGAACCGGGTGGCGACCTCGGCCAGCCGGCGGTGAGCCTGCCCGGTGGCGCCGAAGGTCTTGATCTCCGCGATCCCGCCGGTGTTCTCGACAGTGGCCGCGGCCAGCTCGGCCAGCCCGGCGTCATAGTCGCGGTAGAGCGCCCCGGCGCCCCGCATCGAGATCCGGAATCCGATCAGGCCGAGCACGAGCGGGACGAGGGTCATCAGGGCGAGCGGTGGAGAGACGACGAAGAGGTAGACGGCGACGACGGTCGGCAGCGTGATCGCCGCGGTCAGCTCCATGACCGAGTGGGCGACCAGATGGTGCAGCGCGGCGACGTCGTCCTGCACCGCCTTCTTCACGGTGCCGGAGTTGCGCTCGGTGAACCACGCCAACGGCACCCGGCCGAGCCGAGCGACCAGCAGCCGGCGCAGGTGAATGGAGAGGTCGAGGTCGGCGACGTGGGAGAGCCAGGACGAGCCGAGCACCGTCGCGAGGCGCACCAGCAGCGCCGCCACGCTCACCCAGACCACCACCCAGGCACGGTCGGCATCGACAGCGGCACCGGACGCCGCCGGCAGCAGGATCCGGGCGAGCTCGACGATCCCGACCAGCGGCACCAGGCCGGCGACGGTCGAGACGACCATCAGCAGCAGGCTGCCGATCAGCCTTCCCCGGACAGGACGAAGCGTCTGGAGGAGGGGAGAAGCGGGCAAATCAGGGTTCCTGCCGAGATCGAGGGGTTGCTGCGTACGGGATCCGGGGATCAGCCGCCGTGACCGGTCGGAGCGAGGAGCCGCTCGAGCTCGTCCTCTTTCTCGGTGGGCACGACGAAGAGGAGCTCGTCGCCCTGCTCGAGAGGCTGCTCGGGCGTGGGTACGTAGACCTGGCCGTCACGCAGGAGCGTGACCAGCGCGCAGTTCTCCGGGAACGGCACCAGACCGGTGGGCTTGCCGACATAGGGCGAGTCGGCGGGCAGGGTGATCTCGACCAGGTTGGCCTGGCCCTGCCGGAAGGTGAACAGCCGCACCAGATCGCCGACGGTGACCGCCTCCTCGACCAGCGCGGACATGATCCGCGGCGTCGAGACGTTGACGTCGACACCCCAGGCCTCGGTGAAGAGCCACTCGTTGTTGGGGTGGTTGACCCGGCCGACGGTGCGCGGCACGCCGAACTCCGTCTTGGCCAGCAGCGAGCAGACCAGGTTGGCCTTGTCGTCCCCGGTCGCGGCGATGGCCACGTCGCAGTTGTCGAGCCGGGCCTCCTCGAGCGAGGAGAGCTCGCAGGCATCGGCGAGCAGCCATTCGGCGTCGGGCACCCGCTCGGGCTTGATCGCGCCTGGGTTCTTGTCGATGAGGAGCACCTCGTGACCGTTGGTGATCAGCTCACGGGCGATGGACCTGCCGACGGCTCCGGCTCCCGCAATGGCTACGCGCATCAGTCTTCCTCGGGGCCGTTCTTGATGGTCTTGTAGGCCTGCGCGGTGTTCTCCTCGCGCATCACGACGTGGAGCACGTCGCCCTCCTGGATCACGCTCTCGCGGACCGGGAGGATGCCCTCGCCGAGCCGGTCGATCCAGGCGATGCGGCTGCCGGACTGGCGCTGGAACTTGATGGTCCGCTCACCGACCCAGGACTCGGGCATGATCACCTGGTCGATGCGGATGTTGCCCGACATGTCCCGGAAGTCGGGCTCGGCGCCCGCCGGGAGGAGTCGGCGGAGCACCTGGTCGGCGGTCCACTTCACGGTCGCCACCGTGCTGATCCCGAGGCGCTGGTAGACCTCGGCGCGGCCGGGGTCGTAGATGCGTGCCACGACCTGCTGGATGCCGAACTCCTCGCGGGCGACCCGCGCGGAGATGATGTTGGAGTTGTCGCCGCTGGAGACCGCCGCGAACGCCTCGGCCCGCTTGATGCCGGCCTTGAGCAGGACCTCGCGGTCGAAGCCCATCCCGGCGACCTTGTCGCCGTTGAAGCCCGGTCCGAGCCGCCGGAAGGCGTCCGAGTTCTGGTCGATGACCGAGACCGTGTGGTTGCGGTCCTCGAGGCTTCTGGCCAGGGTCGAGCCGACGCGGCCACAGCCCATGATCACTACGTGCACCGTGTCATGATTGCACTCGTGCGGCCCGCCCGTCGCCTACGCCCTCGAAGTTGGCGTGTTCGGTGCGATGGCGATCCGGAAGCGGGTGGAATGCGCTCGGTGCCGTAGCGTCTGCGGTTGTGGGTGTTGGTGATGTCTCCAAGCGGATACTGATCGGCCGCAAGCTCCGGAGCTCGCAGCTCGGCGAGACGCTGCTGCCGAAGCGCATCGCGCTACCCGTCTTCGCCAGCGACGCGCTCTCCTCGGTCGCCTACGCGCCCGACGAGATCTTCATCATGCTGGCGGTCGCGGGCGCGTCGGCGTACGCCTGGTCCTGGAAGATCGGCCTGGTCGTCGCCCTGGTGATGCTGACCGTCGTCGCCTCCTACCGGCAGACGGTGCACGCCTATCCCAGCGGCGGCGGCGACTACGAGGTCGCCACCGTCAACCTGGGACGCAACGCGGGCGTGACCGTGGCCAGCGCGTTGCTGGTCGACTACGTGCTGACGGTGGCGGTGTCGATCTCCAACGCCGCCCAGTACGCCGCCAGCGCGATCCCCAGCCTGATCGGCAACGAGGTGCTGGTCGCCTCGACCGCGATCGTGCTGCTCACGGCGATGAACCTGCGGGGCGTACGCGAGTCCGGGACCTTCTTCGCGGTCCCGACCTACCTGTTCATGTTCGCCATCCTCGGCATGGGTCTCTACGGCCTGATGCTGCTGCTGAACGGCAACCTGCCCGAGGCGGAGAGCGCGCACCTCCAGATCCGTCCCGAGGAGGGCTGGGAAGGCACGCTCAACCAGATCGCGCTCGTCTTCCTGCTCGCCCGCGCCTTCTCGTCCGGTTGTGCGGCGCTGACCGGTGTGGAGGCGATCTCCAACGGCGTACCCGCCTTCCAGCGCCCCAAGAGCAAGAACGCCGCCACCACGCTGCTGCTCCTCGGTCTGATCGCGGTCTCGATGATGATGAGCATCATCGTGCTGGCCAAGCAGATGAGCATCCGCTACGTCGACCCGCACAAGCTGGACCAGCTCCGCACCGCGGCGGGCAACGCCGTTCCGGACGGCTACGAGCAGCATCCGGTGATCTCCCAGATCGCGGCCGGGGTCTTCAGCGACTTCCCGCCGGGCTTCTACTTCGTCATCACCGTCACCGGCATCATCCTGGTGCTCGCCGCCAACACCGCGTTCAACGGCTTCCCGGTGCTCGGTTCGATCCTGGCCAAGGACGGCTACGCGCCACGCTCGCTGGGGGCGCGCGGCGACCGGCTCGCCTACAGCAACGGCATCATCTTCCTGGCGGTGCTGGCGATCGCGCTGATCGTGATCTTCGATGCGCAGACCACCAAGCTGATCCAGCTCTACATCGTCGGCGTCTTCGTCTCCTTCAACCTGAGCCAGCTCGGCATGATCCGGCACTGGACCCGTCACCTGGCCACCGAGCGCGACCCGGTCGCACGGCGCCGGATGCAGCGCTCGAGGGCGATCAACGCCTTCGGTCTCGGGATGACCGCGGTCGTGCTGGTGATCGTGCTGATCACCAAGTTCCTCTCCGGCGCCTGGATCACGATCCTCGCCATGGGCTTCTTCTTCGTGGTCATGCTGGCGATCAGACGTCACTACGACAACGTGGCCCGCGAGCTCGCCGCCGACGAGCGCGACCGGGTGCTGCCGACCCGCGTCCACGCCATCGTCCTGGTCTCCAAGCTCCACAAGCCGACCCTGCGAGCGTTGGCCTTCGCCCAGGCTTCGCGGCCCAACGCTCTCGAGGCCGTGACGGTCTCGACCACCGACTCCGACACCGCCGAGCTGCTCAAGCAGTGGGACGAGCGCAACCTGCCGATGCCGCTGAAGGTGCTCCACTCTCCCTATCGAGAGCTGATCCGTCCGGTCGTGGAGTACGCCTCGGCGATCCGTGACGCCAACCCGCGTGGCGTCGTGGCCGTCTACATCCCCGAGTACGTCGTCGGCCGCTGGTGGGAGCAGTTCCTGCACAACCAGACCGCGCTGCGGCTCAAGGGTCGGCTGCTGTTCACCCCGGGCGTCATGGTCATCTCGGTGCCCTACCAGCTCGCCTCCGGCAAGGAGCGGGCCGAGGAGCTGCGCGAGGAGTACTGGCTCGCGCCGGGCCTGCGCCGCGGAAGCGGACGCCGATGAGCCGCCCCCAGCGTCCCGTGCCTCGCGGACGGCGCCCCCGTCCGAAGGCGTCGAAGGGCGAGTCGTACGTCGGGAAGCGCTTCGAAGTCGAGATCGGCCCGGTCGCCCACGGCGGACACTTCGTCGCCCGCGTGCAGATCGAAGAGGCCTCCCGCGTGGTCTTCGTACGCCACGGCCTGCCCGGTGAGCGGGTGGTCGTCGAGATCACCGAGGGAACCGCGGGCGACCGGTTCTGGCGCGGGGACGCGGTCTCGGTGCTCTCGGCCGCGCCGGAACGGGTCGTTCCGCCGTGCCCCTATGCCGGTCCCGGGCTGTGTGGGGGCTGCGACTTCCAGCATGTCTCCCTGCCCGCTCAGCGCGACCTGAAGGCGACCGTGCTGCGCGAGCAGCTGGTCCGGCTCGGTGGCCTGTCCGCCTCGGACCCGCTGGTCGCGGACCTGGTCGTCGAGGCCGTTCCCGGCGACGAGGACGGACTGCGCTGGCGCACCCGTCAGCGCTACGCCACCGCACCGGGCGGCGCCCGCGGCATGCGAAAATACCGCTCCCACGACGTGATCCCGGTCGAGGACTGTCTGATCGCGACCACGGATGCGCGCGAGCCAGCTGCCGGGACCGTCGTGGAGAGCGTGGTGATCGGGGGAGTGGAGCACTCCTTCGAGGTCGCAGCCGACGGCTTCTGGCAGGTCCACCCGGGGGCGCCCGAGGCCCTCGTCTCCGCCGTGATGTCCGCCCTGGCTCCGGCCCCCGGCGACTCCGTCCTGGACCTCTACGCCGGCGTCGGCCTCTTCTCCGCCTTCCTCGCCGACGCCGTCGGTCCGACCGGCCGTGTCCTCGCTGTCGAGGGCGACCAGACGGCCTCCGCGCTCTCGGTCGGCAACGTCCCCACCGCCGACGTCACCGCCGGCGACGTCGCCACCGTCCTGGGCCGTCTCGAGGAGGGCCCCTACGACCTCGTCGTCCTCGACCCACCCCGCGAGGGCGCGCGCCGCGCCGTCGTCGAGGCCGTCGTCGCGCGTACGCCGCGCAAGGTCGCCTACGTTGCCTGCGACCCCGCCGCCCTCGCCCGCGACGTGGCGATCTTCGCCGAGCACGGCTACCGGCTGCGTACGTTGCGCGCCTTCGACCTCTTCCCGATGACCCACCACGTCGAAGCCGTCGCTCTGCTGACCAGGTAGCGCCGAGTCGGCTCATCCCGACAGCAGATCCCGCCGAGTCGGCTCGTCCTGGCGACGCCCCCTGCTGAGTCGGCGCGTCATGACGCGCCGACTCAGCAGTTGAGCGAACGCGGCTTCGCCATGGGGTGACGGGGCGACATTGCCATGTGTCATAGGACACTCTAGGGTTCCCCATCGATTGGTGGCCGGGGCGATCTGCGCCCTGGTCTCGGGAAGAACGATGTGAGACCCGATGAGGGCTCTCTGCGGAGGAATGTTGTCTATATTCGAACGGATCAGCGCACGCGCCGGCCTTGTGGTCGCGGCTCCTGCTCTGATCGTGAGTCTGGTTTCACCTGTCCATGCGGCCACGATCCCGGGGTCCGTGCACGAGTCCGGTGACCGGGTTGCCGGCCAGGAGTCTGGATCTCTCGACACCGGGAAGAGCTCGTGGGCCGTCGACTCGCCCTCGGGCCACGTGACGGCGGTGCTGCGACGCGACCGGTCCGCGGGACGGTTGGCGCTCGAGGTGCGACGTGACGGGCGCGCGACCGTCACCTCGACGCTCGGCATCGAGACGTCGGTTGCTGACCTGTCGAAGGGTCTGACGGTGACCGGTCTCGAGCGCAGCAGCGTGCGTGAGGACTACCGCACCGTGGTCGGCAAGCGCCACGAGCATCACGATGTCGGCCACCAGCTGACCGCGACGCTGCGCGGTGCGACGGGTGAGAGCATGCGCCTGCAGGTCCGCGTCTTCGACGACGGTGTGGGTTACCGGTACGTCCTGCCCGGCGCCGGGCAGACCAGCGTGACGGGGGAGCGCAGCGGTTTCCGGGTTCCGGCGGCCTCGGAGGCGGTGCTGATGGAGCACCGCGCCAACTACGAGAACCAGTACCGGCGGCTCCGTGCCGACGAGGTGAAGCAGCTGCCGTACGCGTTCCCGGCGCTGTTCCGGTTGCCTGACGGCGGCTGGGCGATGTTCACCGAGGCCGACCTCGATGGTCGGTACGCCGCCTCACACCTGTTGCCGACGGGCCAGCCCGGCTCTTTCCAGGTGTCCCTGCCCGAGGCATCGGTGACCAGTGATGGTCCGCTGACGACGCCGTGGCGGGTCGCTGTGGTCGGCGACCTGTCCGCGGTGGTCGAGAGCGACCTGGTCACCGACCTGGCCGGCGACAGCCGGATCGCCGACACCGACTGGGTGCGGCCCGGCACGGTTGCGTGGTCGTGGTGGTCCGACGGTGGCAGCCCCCGCGACCTGGAGCGCCAGAAGGACTACGTGGACCACGCCGCCGAAGAGGGCTGGGAGTACGTCCTGGTGGACGAGGGATGGAGCCCGCAGTGGATGCCGGAGCTGGTCGCCTACGCGCGAGAGAAGAGCATCGGCGTGTGGGTGTGGTCCCGCTGGCAGGACCTCGAGACCCAGCAGCAGCGCGACGCGCTCCTGCCGCTGTGGAAGTCGTGGGGAATCGCCGGCCTCAAGGTCGACTTCATGGACTCCGACTCCCAGGCCCGGATGAAGTGGTACGACGCCCTGCTCCGTGACACCGCCGAGGAGCGGATCATGGTGAACCTGCACGGGTCGACCGCCCCCCGAGGGATCGAGCGCACCTGGCCGCACGTGCTGACCTCCGAGGGCGTACGTGGCGGTGAGGACTACCACCTCGGGTGGGTCACGCCGCAGCACAGCGTCAACCTGGCACTCACCCGCAACGTGGTCGGTTCGATGGACTACACGCCGCTCACCTTCTCCGCCGACCGACGCGAGACCAGCGCCGGACACGAGCTCGGTCTCTCGGTCGTCTTCGAGTCCGGCCTGCTGCACCCCGCAGACAGCGTCGAGTCCTACGACGGCCGCGGTGTCGTGGAAGCGGTCCTGCGGAAGATGCCCACCACCTGGGACGAGACCCGGCTGGTGTCCGCGCGGCCGGACGCGGAGGCCACGTTCGCGCGACGGTCGGGCGACCGCTGGTTCGTCGGTTCGGCACAAGCCGGCGCAGCGTCGTCGACCTCGGTCCCACTGAGCTTCCTGGAGCCTGGCCGGCGCTACCTGGCCGAGGTGGTGCGCGACAGCGGTCGCGACGACCTGGTCGTCGAACGTCACCCGGTCACGAGCGCAGACCGACTGACCGTCGACTCGGAGGCGAACGGCGGCTTCGTCGTCCTGCTGAGCCCCATCGAGTCCGGGCCGATGCTGGAGAACTCCCTGCTGAACCGGGTGAGCATCGAGGCCGAGCGTCGCTGGCCCGAGCCGGGGTCCACGGTTCCGGTGACCGTACGGGTCCAGAACAAGGGGCGCCAGCCGCTCCGCGACGTGAGGGGTGAGCTCTCGCTCCCCGAGTCCTGGACCGCTGAGCCGGTCGGCGCCACGACCGGGCAGAAGGTGCGGCCCGGCGGGGTCACGACGTTGAGGTGGAAGGTCGACGTGCCGCGGGATGCGGAGCCGGGCAGCGCGCACACCATCGGTGTCGACGCGAGCTACACCATCGGTGCCGGCTCGGTGGAGCGCACCGCGGAGCAGAAGGTCACCGTCGCGCCGGGGTCGGCACCGTCCGGGTCGCCGTACCTCAGCGACCTGGAGCCGTTCGACTCGTTCAACTGGGAAGGGCCGCTCGAGCGCGACCAGAGCAACGGCGGCAGCGCGTCCGGGGACGGTTCACCGATCACCATCGAGGGCCGGACCTTCGAGAAGGGTCTCGGCGGTGCCGCCCACTCCGAGCAGGTGTTCCACCTCGGCGCGGTATGCGACCGCCTCACCGGGTACGTCGGCGTCGACGACTCCGTGGGCACGAACGGCAGCCTCGCCTTCCAGGTGTGGGGCGACGGTCGTCTCCTCTTCGACAGCGGACCGATGACCGGTTCCGATGCTGCCCGCCCCATGGACATCAGCCTCAGCGGCGTCGAGGGGCTCAAGCTGATCATGGTCGACGGCGGCGACTTCGTCCGTGACGACCACGGCGACTGGGCGGACGCTCGACTCACCTGCTGAGCTCTGATCAGGCCGTAGGTCCGGCATCCGTGAGCGGCTACCGGACCTACGGCCTCGTCTGCAACGTGGTCGGCCGACCTGGGAGGAGCGCCCGACAGCCCGCAACGGCGGTGCCGGACGCAGTGGGCGCGCTTCGGATATCGCTTGCGCGTCAAGGACTTCGGCGCTGTGATGCTGCTGTGAGCGATGAGATGTGGGGCACCGACCGGCTCGACCTGACCGCCTATCTGGAACGGATCGGGACGGCGGAGCCGTCGGGCCCGTCGCGGGCGGCGCTGGAGGAGATCTACGACGCCCACCTGCGCACGTTCACCTTCGACAACATCGACGTGCTGCTGGAGCAGCACCCCGGCGTCGACCTGGCCGAGGTGCAGGAGAAGTTCGTCGGGCGGGGGAGAGGCGGCTACTGCTTCGAGCACGGGACGCTGCTCGCGGCGGCGCTGGAGCAGCTGGGATACGCCGTCGAGCGGCGGCTCGCCCGGGTGGGCGCCGATCCGACCGCGGCCGGACGTACGCACCTGGTGGTGGTGGTCGATCTCGACGGGCAGCGACTGCTGGCTGATCCCGGGTTCGGGTTGAGCGTGTGGCGGCCGATCTCGCTGGTCGACGGCGCGGTCGATCAGGTCGGAGGCATCACCCACCGAGTGAGGTGGACCGAGCACGGCTGGGCGCTGGAGCGGGCGAAGGGCGACGGCTGGGAGCGGATGCACACCCATGACGAGGCGCTGGTGGTGCCCAGCGACGTTGCGATCGGCCACCACTTCACCAGCACGCACCCGTCGGTGCACTTCCGCCACCGGTTGATCGTGACCAAGCTTCTCGCCGACCGCCACATCAGCCTCACCCACGACACCGTCACCATCCGCCGTGAGGGCGAGGAGACCGAGCATCGCGAGATCGGGCTCGAGGAGGCGATGGCGTACGTCGACGAGCTCGAGGTGCCGCTCACCGACGACGAGCGCACCCGTCTGCGCGAGCGTCTGGAGAACCTCTAGGAGCCTACCGGCTGGCGTCATCGACGATGGCGCGCATCGCCATCGTCGGATCGTCGGAGAGATCGGTGATCAGCTGCCTGCGGTCGAGGACCGCCTCGTCCAGCTGAGGACCGAGGGTGCCGAGCAGCTCTCCAGAGGTCGCGCCCGGCACCGTGGTGAGCAGACGTGTGCCACGGCGGCTTGAACGAGGCACCACGCGGGCGAGCGCATCCGCCACCGATCGGGTCGCGCCGGCGAACGGTGCCGTGATCGGGTCGGTGATCGAGCCGAGCCAGTTCGCGGCGCGCTCCGCCTCGGCGTGGCTCGTGCGTGCCTTCAGGTCCGCGAGGCGTACGTCATCCAGCGCCTGCTCCAGACGATGCTGCTCTCGGAAAGCCAGGGCAACGGCGACACCGGCGGCGACGGCTGCGACCAGCGCGAGGCTAGCGACCAGCATGGACCTTGACCTCGGCCACGACACCCTCGTCGGCGAGCCGTTCGCGCAGCGAGTCGGCCGCCTGGTCATAGACCATCTTCGAGAGCAGCGCGGGGCGCACCCTGTGCAGCATCGTGGCCGCCTTGGTCTGCGCGGAGGCCAGCTCGAGCGGGTTCAGGATGCGGATGCTCAGCAACCGTTCCTCGGGCGGGAGGTCGGCGTAGGCGTTGCGCGGCGCCGAGAGATCTGCCTGCTCCAACCGCCACAGCAGCCCGATGGTCTCGGCGCGCAGGGCCTTGTTGGCCTGCTGCAGACGCCAGGCGACAGCGGCTGCGGCCGCGGCGACGGCCAGTGCCACGACGGCGATCAGGGTGCTCAAGGATCTCCTCGCATCACAAACTAGTGCCCGGCCAGCGGCCCGACGGTGCCCAGGTCGGACCAATCATGGAGCATCCGAGGATGGCTGTCAGCGGTGGTGGTCACAACACGGCGCGCCGGGTGATTCGAATTGTCGTTCGACATCATGTATCTTGATATCAAGAGATCGACGGCACGTCCGTCGTAAAAGGTTAGGTGAGCCTTTGTTTTCCCGGCGTGGGTAGCCGGGGCAGGATGGGCTCCAAAGACTTGAATTCGTACGTCTGTGGACGCGAGCAAGGAGATGAACGCGTTGGCCAGCAAGGACAGCTTCGGTGCCAAGAGCACCCTGGACGTGGACGGTAAGTCCTACGAGATCTTCCGCCTGGATGCGGTCAAGGGTGAGGGCCTCGACGTTCAGTCGCTGCCCTTCTCGTTGAAGGTGCTGCTGGAGAACCTCCTGCGCACCGAGGACGGCGCGAACATCACCGCCGACGACATCAAGGCGCTGGCGGGCTGGGACGAGACCGCCGAGCCCGACAAGGAGATCCAGTACACGCCGGCGCGCGTGATCATGCAGGACTTCACCGGCGTGCCCTGCATCGTCGACCTCGCCACCCTTCGCGAGGCTGCCGCCGAGCTCGGTGGCGACCCGACCAAGATCAACCCGCTCTCGCCGGCCGAGATGGTCATCGACCACTCCGTGATCGCCGAGGTCTTCGGCACGCCGGAGGCGTTCGAGAAGAACGTCGAGATCGAGTACGAGCGCAACCGCGAGCGCTACCAGTTCCTGCGCTGGGGCCAGACCGCCTTCGAGGACTTCAAGGTCGTCCCGCCGGGCACCGGCATCGTCCACCAGGTCAACATCGAGCACCTGGCCCGCACCGTCTTCACCCGTGAGGTCGACGGCGAGCTGCAGGCCTACCCCGACACCTGCGTCGGCACCGACTCCCACACCACCATGGTCAACGGCCTGGGCGTCCTCGGCTTCGGCGTGGGCGGCATCGAGGCCGAGGCCGCGCTGCTCGGCCAGCCGGTCTCCATGCTGATCCCGCGCGTGGTCGGCTTCAAGCTCAACGGCGACCTGCCCGAGGGCTCGACCGCCACCGACCTGGTGCTCACCATCACCGAGATGCTGCGCAAGCACGGTGTGGTCGGCAAGTTCGTCGAGTTCTACGGCGACGGCGTCACGGCGCTGCCGCTGGCCAACCGCGCCACCATCGGCAACATGAGCCCTGAGTTCGGCTCCACCATCGCGATCTTCCCGGTCGACGAGGAGACCATCAACTACCTCAAGCTCACCGGCCGCTCCGAGGAGCAGCTGGCGCTGGTGGAGAAGTACGCCAAGGAGCAGGGCCTCTGGCACGACCCGGCCGCCGAGCCCCGCTTCTCGGAGAAGCTCGAGCTCGACCTCGCCACGGTCGTGCCCTCGATCGCCGGCCCGAAGCGTCCGCAGGACCGTGTCTCGCTCACCGACGCCAAGACGTCTTATCTGGGGCACCTGCCGACGTACACCTCCAAGGCAGTAGACGCGAAGATCCCGGTCACCCTGGCCGACGGTCAGCAGTTCGAGCTGGAGAACGGCGCGGTCACGATCGCCTCGATCACCTCCTGCACCAACACCTCCAACCCGTCGGTCATGATCGGCGCGGCGCTGCTGGCCAAGAAGGCCGTCGAGAAGGGCCTGACCCGCAAGCCGTGGGTCAAGACCACCCTCGCGCCGGGCTCGAAGGTCGTCACCGACTACTACGACAAGTCGGGCCTCACGCCCTACCTCGAGAAGGTCGGCTTCAACCTGGTCGGCTACGGCTGCGTGACCTGCATCGGCAACTCGGGCCCGATCATCCCCGAGGTCTCCACCGCGGTGAACGAGCACGACCTCGCCGTCGTCTCGGTCCTCTCCGGAAACCGCAACTTCGAGGGTCGGATCAACCCCGACGTGAAGATGAACTACCTCGCGTCGCCGCCGCTGGTCATCGCCTACGCCCTGGCCGGCAACATGAACGTGAACCTGTTCGAGGACCCGCTGGGTCAGGACCAGGACGGCAACGACGTCTTCCTCAAGGACATCTGGCCGACCCCGGCCGAGGTCGAGGAGACCATCGCCACCGCGATCTCCTCCGACATGTTCACCAAGGACTACGCCGACGTCTTCGCGGGCGACGAGCGCTGGCAGAACCTGCCGACCCCGACCGGTGACACCTTCACCTGGGACGAGGAGTCGACCTACGTCCGCAAGGCGCCCTACTTCGACGGCATGGCCAAGGCTCCGGCCCCGGTCACCGACATCGAGGGTGCTCGGGTGCTGCTGAAGCTGGGTGACTCGGTCACCACCGACCACATCAGCCCCGCGGGCAACATCAAGAAGGACTCGCCCGCCGGCAAGTACCTCATCGAGCACGGCGTCGAGCAGCGGGACTTCAACTCCTACGGCTCGCGTCGAGGCAACCACGAGATCATGATCCGCGGCACCTTCGCCAACATCCGGATCAAGAACCAGGTCGCCCCGGGCACCGAGGGTGGCTACACCCGCGACTTCACCCAGCCCGACGCTCCGGTCAGCTTCATCTACGACGCTGCGCAGAACTACGCCGCGGCCGGCACCCCGCTGGTCGTCCTCGGCGGCAAGGAGTACGGTTCCGGCTCCTCGCGCGACTGGGCCGCCAAGGGCACCTCGCTGCTCGGCGTCAAGGCGGTCATCACCGAGTCGTTCGAGCGCATCCACCGCTCCAACCTGATCGGCATGGGCGTCATCCCGCTGCAGTTCCCCAAGGGCGAGAACGCCGACAGCCTCGGCCTGACCGGTGAGGAGACCTTCTCGATCTCCGGCATCACCGAGCTCAACGAGGGTGTCACCCCGAAGACGGTCAAGGTCACCACCGACACGGGAGTCGAGTTCGACGCGGTCGTCCGCATCGACACCCCCGGTGAGGCCAACTACTACCGCAACGGCGGCATCCTGCAGTACGTCCTGCGCAGCCTGGTCAACGCCTGACCCGACTGACACAGAACGGCCCGTCACCCGAGAGGGTGGCGGGCCGTCGTCGTGTGTGACGCTACGGCGAACGTACAGACAACTCCTGTCGATCGCCGCAGATGGGTTCCGCGGAGCCGCGGATGACGTCGTAGATTCGAGTGTGCGCAATCCCAGAGCGTTTCTGCTGGTCGGCGTCGTGGTCTTCGTGCTGTGCCTACAGACGGCTGTCGCGACGGCGCCGCTCCACCAGGCCGACGAGCGCGCCCACGTCGGCTACGCGGAGGTGCTGTACCGGGGGCAACTGCCGACGATCGACACCCTGATCCCGGCGGACCCGAACACCGACACGCGCATGTCGGAGATCCTCGCCGTCAAAGACGAGCCGCACCGCGCGGTCTGGGTCGCCAACCACCCACCGCTGTTCTACCTCCTCTCGCTGCCGCTGGTCGCGCTCGGTGACGCCACCGGTCATCCAGGGGTCACCTACTTCGGGATGCGGATCCTCAACGGCATCGGCCTGACTCTCACGGTGCTGCTGGTCGGCCTGATCGCACGTGAGCTGGTTCCCCGCCGGCCGGCGGTGCCTCTGCTCGGGGCAGCCGTGGCACTCTCCTGCGGCTCGATCCCGTACCGCGGCGGCGGCATCTACAACGACGGGCTGTCCACGGTGACGATGCTGTGGGTGGTGCTGCTGGCGCTGCGCATGGTCAGGACGGGTGTCACGCCGGGGCGGATCGCGCTGATCACCGCCGCGGCCACCGCTTCGGTGGCGACCCGGTCGACCGGCGTGATCGCGGTCGCGCTCGCCTGCCTGGTCGTGGTCGGCGCGACCTGGCTGCACAGGCGCAACCGCGCGGGTCTCCTCCGTGGCCTCGTCGCCGGCTTCCTGGTCGGCATCGTGCCAGTGGTGGCGATCGCGTGGTTCTACCTGCGCAACATCCGCCTGTACGGCGACCCGACGGCCTCCACGGCGCTCTTCGAGAAGTTCGGGCGTGAGCCGTCGGGCACCACCCTCGGCACTCTGCTCGACCCACGATTCCACTGGCGGCTGCTCGAGTCGCTGTGGGTCGACGAGCGGCTGCTCGACGTGCTGGTGGTGGTTCCGGTGCTGCTCATTGCGATCTTGCTGGCCGCGGCCGTGGTCGAGGTCCGTGCCGTATGCCGCGAACGGATCGGCTGGTGGAAGGCGCACGAGCGCCGGACCCGTGGCTTGGCGCCGGAAGACTGGTGGGCGTGGATGGTCGCTGTCGGCTACACGGCGCTGGTGGTGGCCAGCGTCGGCACCTTCATCGCCGGCGGCGGCTGGATCCATGCTCGCTATGCGATGCCCCTGCTCCCGCTGACGGCCACATTGGTGGCCCTCGCGGTGCTGCGGCTGGGCCGGGCCGTCGCGCCAGACGCCGATCCTGAGGTGCGGGAGTGGCGGGTGACGTACATCTTCGTCGGTGTCATGTTGGCGGCCGCGCTGGTCGCCCATGTTCTGCTGTTGACCCAGCTGAGCGGTCCGGTGCACACACTGCTCGACGGTGGCCTGGTCGTGATCGGCGACGCGATCGTGCTGGCGGCAGCGGTGGCGCTGGCGCGTGCGTTGCGAGTTCAGCCGGTGCAGTCGGAGAGCGAGACGATCTCGATCTCGGGACCAGGACGCTCGAAGGCGAGCGGATACCAGTCGTAGCTGAAGTCGAAGGAGAACTTCGGCGCGCTCGCGCCGTCGCGGTAGGGCGACATGGTCACGATCTGGTCGGCCTCGCGTCGCAGCCGGTCGTAATAGGCAGCGGCATCGCTCAGCCCGGCTGCAAGGCCTCGGTCGCGCTGGTGGCTGGTGACCAGCACCCAGCAGTAGCCCTCCTCGCGGTAGGTGTCGACGAGCTCGGGTCTCAGCCGTGACTCATACTCCTGGAACGGACGCTCGACCGGTCGTGGCACGACGTCTGCGAAGTCGAGGTACGCAGCCGGGAAGGCCGGCTCGACCACGATCCGGGCTCCGGGCGGGAGATGCTCGCGGATGTGGTCGAGAGCGAGCGTCCGGGTGTCGGTGCGGGTGAGGATGACGGAGCTGCGCACCGAGTCGGCCAGGGGCTGGGCGAGCACGAGGAGCGCAACCGTCGGCAGCGCCAGCCCGGCGACGCGGGTCCGACCCCGTGCGGCGAGACGCCTGGCTACCCAGGTGGCCAGGACGACCGCCCCAAGCCCGGCGAGCACGGCCAGGATCGGGTACGTCGGAAGCATCCAACGGGCGAAGAACCGACCTTGGGTGGAGGCGTAGAGGTAGAGGACGACGGGGAAGAGGACCAGCAGCAACGTACGCGACCGGTCGCTGCGCAACCCGGAGATCGCGCCGAGCAGCGCCATCGCGACCGGCACCGCACCGAGCCCCCAGATGAGGGAGTACGGGTAGTAGGACCAGGCCGCGCCGCTCTGCCCGATCTTGCCGGCGGGGAGCTGCGCCGACTGTCCGCTGTACTGGCGGATCGCGTAGTCGAAGTCGATCACCAGGAACGGGTTGACCAGCACGAACGCCGCGAAACAGAACACCCCCGAGCAGACGAGGGCGATAAGCGTCGGACGGAGCTGGTCCTTGCGCTCGAGGAGGCGCAGGAGGCCGGCCAGCCCGACGACCAGCGCGATCGGCCCGGCGGAGTACTTGGTGCCGGCGGCGAGCCCGACCATCGCGCCGGCGAGCGTGAAGTCGGCCAGGCGGCCGTCCTCGTAGGCGCGCAGCGATGCCCAGACCGCCAGCGTCACGGGGATGAGAGTGACGATGTCGTTGAGCGCCTGATGACTGTAGAAGACGGGGAGGAAGGCGAAGCCCAGCAGAGCACCGGCGATCAACCCTGCGGCGGCGCCGTAGAGCCGGCGACCCAGCCGGTAGACGAGGTAGACCAGGACGGTGGCCAGCGCGGCGACCACGACCCGTGACACCAGGAAGATCTCGCCGGGATCTGCCGCCAGCCGCTCGGTCACGTCATGGCCGATGTAGACCACCCGCAACACGATGGCCAGCAGGTAGGTCAGCGCCGACGGGTTCTGGAAGTAGCCCGGGTTGAGGTCGCCGTCCGCGGCAGCCGCGGCCTGCGGGACGAAGTGGAGCTCCTCATCGGGGTTGTAGACCTGTGGCAGCCCATGGTCGATGCCGACCAGGCGCAGCGCGAAGGACCCGGTCAGCAGCGCGCCGAGCAGCAGCCTGATCCGACCTTCGCCTTCCTCCCGGTGGTCCGGGAGGAAGGGACGGCGCGGCAGATGGACAGTGGGCACGCGCGGACGCTAACCGCCGGGTCGCGCGATGGCGCGCTCATTTCGCCGTCGTTCGACATGTTGTCACCGAATGGCCAGGTTCTGGCCCCCGGCCTGAGATCAGGCGAGCGAGGCGATCCTGGCGCGGCTGTCCTCGCTCAGGGTGGCCAGGAGTGCCTCCGCGGCCTCGCCCGGGTCGGCCGTGGCGGCGGCGATCTCGGAGACGGTCTCGTCGGGGAGGCCGGCGAGGATCGGGTCCAGCACCGAGGTGTCGTCGAGGAAGAGCGCCACCTGGAGGATCTCGGCGCCGGAGGCGCCGTCCATCACCTGGAGCGAGGTCTCGGGGCCGACCACGCCGGTGAACCTGGCCAGCGTCAGCACGTGACCGTCCGCGAGGAGCCGGCGGCCGACATCGACCAGCAGAGACCGGTCGAGCTTGGCGATGATGGCCCCGACCCGGCTCGGGTCGAGATGGACGGAGAGGTCGGCGAGGAACGCCGGCTTCAGATGACCGGCCAGCTTCGCAGCGTCGGTGGGATCCATCACCGCAGCCACCCGAGCGCTGAGCATCGGCCCCATGGCGATCTCGGTGATCTTCGCGGTGACCGCCGCGGGGAGCTTCTTGCTGACCGCGGCCAGCCCCTTCACCCGGGACTCGTGACGGCTGAACATCGCGTGCGAGACGACCCCGCGAAGGTCGCGGAGGTCATCGGGGGAGGTGGTGGCGAGGAAAGCAAGCTCGGCCTCGTCCACGTGCATCTCGTGGGCGAGCTTGGTGATCTCCAGCGCGCTGGTCAGTGCGGTCATCGAGCACCTCCGAGCATCTTCTGGACGACCCCGCGCAGCATCTTCGGGACCAGCTTGAGCGCCTCGTCGAGAGAGGCGTCGAAGGCCTTGTCCTCTGCGGTCATCGCGCCGTGGACCAGCTCGTCGAAACGGTCCAGCTGCTGGTCGTCGTACGCCGCCAGCGGCGCGAGCCGCGTGGCCGGCACACCGAGCGTGGCAGCGAGCCGGTCGAGTCCCTCAGTCATCGCCTTCCTTCCCGCCGGCTGTGGCACGTTCGGCCCCCGGCGGCGCCACTATATGCAGTCAGGGACGCGCTTGGACGAGGCAGTCGGATAGTGTCGCGGCATGCTCGTCGCCTTCTCGATCGCCCCGACGACCACGGACGACCCCGATGGTTCGGTGGCCGCGTCCGTCGCCGAGGCCATCCGCATCGTCCGCGAGTCCGGACTGCCCAACGAGACCAACGCCATGTTCACGAACCTGGAAGGTGAGTGGGACGAGGTGATGGCTGTCATCAAGCAGTGCGTCGACGCGGTCGCCGCCGTCTCTCCGCGGGTCGGGCTGGTGCTCAAGGCCGACATCCGGCCCGGCTACACCGGCCAGCTCACCGCGAAGGTCGAGCGGATCGAGACGATCGTAGCGAGGCCGAGCGGCGAGCTTGCTCGTCCGCTCGTGCCGAGCGAGAGAGTGACCGCGCGAAGCGCGGAGCAGGAGCTCTCCGGGGACTGACCCCGGAGAGCTCTCAGAGCCCGCGGGCCATCGCCTCCTGGCCGGTCTTGATGGCCTCGCGGATCCGGGAGTAGGTGCCGCAGCGGCAGACGTTGCGAATCGTGTCGAGGTCGGCCTCGTTGATCGCCCGACCCTCCTCGCGCACCTTGTTGACGAGCGCGACCGCGGCCATGATCTGGCCGGGCTGGCAGTAGCCGCACTGGGCGACGTCGTGCTCGAGCCAGGCCTCCTGCATCGGGTGCAGCCCGTCGCCGGGAGCGGTGTCGGCGAGGCCTTCGATGGTGGTGATCTCGTCGTTCTTGTCGAGGTCGGCGACGCGTACGGAGCAGGGGTTGAACGCCTTGCCGTTGATGTGCGACGTACAGGCCTTGCAGACGTTGATGCCGCAGCCGTACTTGGGGCCGGTGACACCGAGGACGTCGCGCAGGACCCAGAGGATGCGGACGTCGTCCTCGACGTCGACAGTGACGGTCTCGCCGTTGAGCTGGAAGGTGTGAGTAGGCATCGAGGACCTCAGAACGTGTAGGCGAGGCCGTCGGTCGGCGACTCGGGGACGGACGGGACGAACGACTTGGGCTCGAAGTGGAGCGGGTCGTGGAAGTTGATCGGGAACTCCGTGGGCATCTTGCCGGTGGCGCGGGCGTAGGCGCAGGCGACGGCTGCCATGGAGGCGGCCACCCCGGCCTCGCCGACACCGCCGGGCTGGTTGCCGTGCGACTCGATCACCTCGCACTCGAACTCGAACGGCGTGTTCCACTGCCGGGTGTAGGCCGAGTTGTCCCAGCTGGCCTCGAGGAACTGCCCGTCGACCAGGTGGTTGCTGTAGGTCAGCGCCTGGCACATGCCGTCGGAGAAGCCACCCATCATCTGGGCCTTGACTCCGGCGGGGTTGATCACCAGCCCGACGTCGGCGACCACGACGGCCTTGGTGACCCGGGGGCCGGTTACGGCGTCGCGTACCTTCCGGTTGACGGTCTCGGGACGGCAGTCGATCTCGACGAGAACGGCGGTGGCGCCCTTGTACTCCTTGTGGATGGCGATGCCCTGTGCGGTGCCGGCCGGCATCGAGCGGCCCCAGTCGCCGAGCTCGGCGGCACGGTCCAGGACCCGCTTGACGCTCTTGCTCTTGAGATAGTTGCGCCGGAAGGTGACCGGATCCTGCTTCAGCTTCTTGGCGAGCTGGTCGACCATGAGCTCGCTGGCCGTGGCGACGTCGGGGGAGTAGATGTTGCGGACCGAGCTGGTGTTGAACCGGTCGACCGCGGGCTTCGGCTCGTTGAGCAGCTGGGTGATGACCCCGAAGTTGTAAGGCAGCTCCTGGCTGAGCAGGAAGATCGACTCCGAGAAGGTCAGGTTCGACAGGCCGGTCGGCAGCGCCGCCGCTTCCGCGGTCAACCGCTCGCCGAGGCCGTGGGTGAAATCGGTGGCCACGCTGGCGTGGCGCTGCTCGAAGGTGAGCACGCTGCCGGCCAGCACCGTCGCCCGGATCCGAGAGACGGCCATCGGGTGCACTCGGCCTTGGCGCGGCTCGTCGGCGCGGTGCCACATCAGCTTGACCGGCGCACCGAAGGCCTTGGAGGCGTGGGCGGCCTCGACCGCGGCGTCGCTGAAGAGCTTGCGCCCGAAGGAGCCGCCGCCCTGGACGACGTTGACGGTCACGCTTGTCTGCGGGAGGCCGAGCGCCTTGGCGATCCGGCCCTGGGCGTCGATCGGTGACTTCAGGCCGCCCCAGATGGTGGCCTTTCCGTCGCGTACGTCGGCCACCGCGCAGTTTGGCTCGAGCGCCGAACCGCTGCGGAAGTGGAAGGTGAACTCGCCGTCGACCGAGGTCGCCCCGATCTTCGGCACAGCCAGGGGGATTTGACCGGCCTTGAGCTCGGCCTTGATGTCCTTGGCCGACAGGGTCGTCACGGTGCCGGAGTTCCAGGTGACGTCCAGCGCGCGGACGGCGTCGATGCACTGACCGAAGGTCTTTGCCCGGACCGCGACGCCGGTCGGGATGATCGCGACGTGGGTGACGCCCGGCATCGTCTCGACGTCGATCTTGTTGTTGATCGACTCCGGGGTGCCGTTGAGCTCAGGTGCGCGGCACACCATCGTGGGCAGTGCGTTGGGGATGTCGAGATCCATCGCGAACTGCTTCTTGCCGGTGACGGCATCGCGTGCGTCGACGCGCCGGTGAGGCTTGCCGACGATCTGGTGGTCTGCGGTCTTCTTCAGCTCGACCTCGACCTTCTCGGTCGTCGGCTTGGCCGCCTTGGCGGCCGCCTCGCCGTAGGTCACCGACGAGCCGTCCGGGAGGCTGATCACGCCGTCCTTGGAGGTCAGCTGCGTGACCGCGCCCCCGAGCAGGATCGCGGCGGCCTCGAGCAGCGCCTTGCGGGCGATGGCGGCGGCGACGCGGACCGGGGTGTACATCGAGACGATCGTGTTGGAGCCACCGGTCAGCTGGTTGAAGAGCAGCTCCGGCCGCGCCGGGGCCAGCGTGACGTGCACGTGGTCGACCGGGAGGTCGAGCTCGTCGGCGATGAGCATCGCGACGGCCGTCGTGATGCCCTGCCCGACCTCCATGCGCGGCAGCGCGAAGTGGGCGTGGCCCTTCTCGTCGACCTCGATCGCGATCAGGTTCGAGGTCGGCATCGCGCAGTGCGTCAGGAAGTCGTTGAGGTCGTAGAGCTCAGGAACCTGAGGTACCGACGGCACCGGCAAGGCGTTGGCGGCTGGCGGTGCCAGCCCCAGATCGGCGGCGGTGATGAGCGTGGCGCCGCCGATGACGTATCCGACGAACGATCGTCTGGAGACCCGAGCAGGTCCGTCCGAGTTGTGCGTCCCCATGTGTGTTCACTCCTGGCTTGGGCAGGGTCCGAGTTTTGTGACCCCCGACACTTAGCACCCTTCCTCAGCCGTGCAGCGTTTGAGAAGGGCGGGTCGCAAAATTTGTGCCCGGGCATGAACACGGTTGGCACCGCTGTATATCGCTGCATATCCATGCAGGTTCGAAACGCGTGCCTGCGGGGACGCCGTGCCTCCGAGGCGGGCCTATGCCTTGGCGGGCTTCCGGCCGACGAACCAGTAGGTCGCCGCGCCGAGCAGGTTGGTGCTGCCCCACAGCCGCCACAACATCCGCGGCCCGCGCAGCTCGTCGTCCGAGCGGCTCTGCAGGTCACGCAGGATCACCGGAGCGACTGCCGCCTGGGCCATGATCGCGCCGGTGGTCAGGATCGCCTTCTGCTTCTTGGTGAGTGCCATGGCGACAGTCTTTGCCTTCGTTTGGGTCCAGTCAAGGGATCTGGGTCTCACAGGAGTGTCGGCAGGTCGGCCGTGGAGGCGAGAAGGTGGGTGTGGGGCTCGGTGGCGAGCTGGTCGTGGGTGAAGGAACCGGTGGCGACGCCGACCACGAAGCCCGCTCCGGCGTTGGTGCCGGCGCCGAGATCGTTGGGGGTGTCGCCGGCGACCAGCACGCGGCGTACGTCCTGGACGCCGGTGGCCTCCATGCAGTGGAAGACCAGGTACGGAGCGGGGCGGCTGGCGGCGACGAGGTCGGAGGTGATGACGGCGTCGACGATGGTGCCGGCACCGGCTCCGACCGTCCAGCCGAGGCCGTCGAGGATGGCGGCGGCGATCTCGGTGGAGTAGCCGGTCTGCAGGGCGACCTTCACGCCCTGGGAGCGCAGTGTCGCGAACATCTCGGGCACGCCCGGGAACGGCTCCGGTGGGGTCTCACGGTAGGCGGTGACGAGGCGTTCACCGAAGCCGTCGAAGATCTTGTCGACCTGGGCGGTGCTCGGGTCCCGGCCGAGCCCGCGCAGCAGCCCTTGGATCGCCTCCCACTTGGAGGTGCCCTTCCACTGCAGCAGCAGGTCGTGGGGGACCGGCTCGCCGGCGGCGTCGGCGACGGTCGTCTCGAGGACGTCGTAGACGAGTCCGCCCTCGTCGACGGTCGTGCCGGCCATGTCGAGGGCGGCGAGCTGGAAGTTCACGAGATCTCCTTGAGGATGCGTACGTCGGTGCGGACCCCGGCCGCGGACGGCCGGGCGTTGTCGATGGTGAAGGTGACCCGGTCGGGCCGGTAGCGGTCGTCGGCGTACTCCAGCGGGACCCCGTCCGAGGAGGTGGCCCGGCGGCGCTCGCGCAGCAGCGGGCTGCCGACGGCGATGTCGAGCAGGTCGGCGTCGGTCTCGTCGGCCGCGACCGCGTCCATGGTGTGGCGTGCCGCGTGCAGGTCGACGCCGGACGCGGTCAGGTAGCCGTAGAGCGACCCGGAGTCGGGGTCGAAGTCGAACAGCAGGCGCCCCACGGTCTCGACGAAGGTGCTGCGCTCCAGCATCGCGGGCTGGTCGTCGAGCAGACGCAGCCGGAGCACGTCGACGACCGGGTCCCCCTCCTGGATGCCGAGCGCCTCGGCGGCCGCGGCGGTCGCGCCGCGTCGGGCGACCTCGATGGTGCGCTGGCCGGCGGTGTGGCCGATCTGCTGCACCCAGGCGCTGAACGAGATCAGCTGCTCGAAGGGCTGCCCGAGCGCGGTGTCCCGCACGGTCGGTGGACGCCCCTGCCCGCCGCTGAGCAGGCCCTCGCGGCGCAGGCTCGCCAGTGCCGTACGGATCGTGCCGCGGGAGGCGCCGAACTGCTCGCACAGCTGCGCCTCGGAGGGGATCGGAGCGCCGGTCGGAAGCTCGCCGGCGATGATCCGGGCGCGGATGGCCTCGGCGACCTGGACATGCAACGGGCTGCTCATGGACAGCAGGCTACAACTTGATCAGACAAGTGTGATCAAGCGCTTCGTGAACGCCCGGATAACGCTCAGAGAGCCAAGCAGGGGCCAGGAAAACGACCGGTTAACTTGTCTGTACATGTTCGTCGGGACTGTTGACCGCGGCTGCCGCGAGACAGAAGTGTTCGGGCCGTGCCAACTCATACGACCACCCCCGACGGTGCCGCCGACCTTGTCGTCGTCGGTGCCGGGATCGTCGGCCTCGCGCATGCCGTCGAAGGGCTCGCGCGCGGCCTGAAGGTCCACGTCATCGAGCGGGACGAGCGCGCCGTCGGCGCCTCGATCCGCAACTTCGGGCACATCTGCCCCACCGTGCAGTCGGGCCAGACCCTCGCCTATGCCCTCCCGGCCCGGGAACGCTGGCTCGCCCTCGCCGCCAAGGCGGGCTTCAGCCTCCAGGAGACGGGGACGGTCGCCGTGGCCCGGTCCGAGGCGGAGATGGCCGTGCTCGAGGAGTTCGCCGCGGCGCGCGGCTCCGAGCAGGCCCGCGTGCTGGATGCCGGGGCGACCCGTGACCTGTTCCCGCCGGCCGCCGCGGACGTCCGTGGCGGTGCCCACCTGCCGCTGGATCTCCGTGTCGATCCGCGCGAGGCGCTTCCCGCGATCGCCGCCTGGCTCGAGACCCAAGGCGTCCGGTTCAGCTGGTCGACCCATGTCGGCGCCATCGATCCGGTCACCGACGGGGTCGAGGTCCGCACCAGCCGCGGAACGGTCCGTTCCGCACGCGTCGTCCACGCCGCCGGCCACGACGTCGACAGGCTCTTCCCTCAGGTGGCCGACAAGGCGGAGGTACGCCGCTGCCGGCTCCAGATGCTCGAGGTGGCGCCTCCGGGCGACGTCGAGATCGGCCCGGCGGTGCTGACCGGTCTCTCGATGCTGCGCTACGGCGGGTTCGCCGAGACCGCGGCGGCTGCCGACGTACGCACGGAGCTCGAGCAGACGAGCCCGGAGCTCCTCGACGTCGTCATGAACCTCATGCTCACCCAGCGTCCGGGCACCGGCGGTCGGCCGGGATCGATCGTCCTGGGCGACACCCACCACTACGACCGTACGCACCTGCCCTTCGACGACGAGCACGTCGCCGAGCTGGTGCTACGAGAAGGGGCGCGGCTGCTCGGGGCTCCGCTCACCGTCCGACGTCGCTGGCGAGGTGTCTACGCGGACTCACCGCGTACCGACTTCCTCATCGACGAGCCGTTCCCGGGACTCCGGGTCGTCTCGGTGACGTCGGGCATCGGCATGACCACCGCACTGGGCCTCGCGCCCGATGTCCTCGACCAGCTGCTCTGACCACAGGAGAAACCGACATGTTCACGCTGCGCTCCCTCACCGCGCTCGCCGGCGCCGCCACCTTGACCCTCGCCCTGACCGCCTGCGGCGGTGACGCGGACACTCAGAGGTCCGGCTCGGAGAAGGCGGCCACCGGCGGCGAGATCGGACCCGACCAGATCTGTCCCGACGGCACCCTCGCGATGGGCGTCGAGCCCTTCGAGGACCCCAAGACCCTGATCCCCGTCTACGAGACCCTGGGCAAGGCTCTCGGCGAGGAGCTCGGCTGCGAGGTCGAGGTGCAGATCTCCGACACGTACGTCGCCGAGATCCTCGCCATGCAGAACGGCAAGCTCGACATCGGCCAGTTCGGTCCGCTGGGCTATGTCTTCGCCCAGAAGCAGGCCGGCGCCACACCGCTGGCGTCCTTCGCGGGCGAGGACGGCAAGGTCTCCTCCTACACCGGGGGCATCTGGGTGCCGAAGGACTCGCCGGTCAAGTCCGTCGAGGACCTCGCAGGCACGACCCTGGCGCTGTCTGAGTCCGGCTCCACCTCCGGTGACGCGGTGCCACGCAAGGCTCTCATCGACGCCGGGATCGAGAAGGACGTCAGGGCCGAGTACGCCGGTGGCCACACCGAGGCGCTGCTGGCCCTGGTCAACGGGAAGGTCGATGCGGCCGAGATCAACAGCCAGACCCTGGCGTCGGCGACCGCGGAGGGCCAGTTCGACGAGTCCTCGTTCCGCCAGGTCTGGAAGTCCGAGCCGATCCTCAACGACCCCATCGCAGCCGGCCCGAACATGACGCCGGAGGTGTCCGCGGCCGTCCAGGAGGCGCTGTTGAACCTTCCCGCCGACGCGGTCGCGGAGATCGGTGAGTACCTCGACTTCACCCCGCCGGCCGGCAAGCCCGCGCTGGTCGCGGTGACCGATGACGACTACAAGCCGGTCGCCGAGCTCGCCGAGGCTCTCGACCTCACCACGGACGACCTCTGATGAGGGCTGATCACCTCTCCAGCGGCGCCATGCTGCGTGTCGACGGCCTGAGGAAGGCGTTCGGGGAGAAGACGGTCCTGGACGGTCTGTCCTTCGAGGTCGCCTCCGGGGAGGTGGTCAGCCTCCTCGGGGCCAACGGTTCCGGCAAGTCCACGTCGCTGCGCTGCGTGGTCGGTCTGGAACGTCCCGACGGTGGCACGATCACCGTCGACGGCGTCAGCGCCAGGCCGGGTGAGACGACCGGAGCGAGGTCGAGCGGCGAGCTTGCTCGTCCGCTCGCGCCGAGCGAGGGAGTGACCGCGCGAAGCGCGGAGGCGGTGCCGACGGTGGCGATGGTGTTCCAGAAGATCCATCTGGTGCCTCGTCGCAGCGTGCTCGACAACGTCTGCGCGGGAGCGCTCGGACGGCTCAGCCTGAGCCGGTCCTGGTCGGTGCTGGCCTTCCCGCGCGAGGTCCAGGCCGAGGCGATGGCGTGCCTGGACCGGGTCGGTCTCGCCGACCGGGCTCGAGAGAAGGCAGGTCGTCTCTCCGGCGGCCAGCAGCAGCGGGTCGCGGTCGCTCGGGCACTGTGCCAGCGCGCCCAGGTCCTGCTCGCCGACGAGCCGGTCTCGGCGCTCGACCCGGCGGCCTCCGAGCAGGTGATGAACCTGCTCCGCTCGCTGGCCGACGACGACGGGCTCGCCGTGGCGGCCGTGCTCCACCAGCCCGACCTGGCGCGCCGCTTCTCCGACCGGATCCTCGGGCTGGCCGGCGGACGGCTCGTCTTCGACAGCAGCTCCGAGGTCACCGACCAGGCAGTCGCCGACCTCTATCGCCCCGCCCTCGAGGCGCTGGAGGCCGCGGAGGCCGCGGAGGCCGCTGTGGCTGGCTCCACGGCCCCGAAGGAATCCACAGACTCCGCTACGAAAGAGTTCGCATGACCGGCCTGACCACCGCTCCGAGACCGCGACTCGACATCCCGCCGCGGTACCGCCCGGCCGGGATCGCCACCGGGGCGGTCGTCGCGATCGCCCTGATACTGGTGCACTGGTACGCCGCGGTGCAGACCAACACCTCGCCCAAGGAGCTGCTCGAGGGCTGGCGGGGCCTGTGGAACTTCCTGTTCGGCGTGGACCGCACCTACCCGAACGGCAAGACGATCCACCAGGACGGCGCCTTTCCGCTGGATCTGCGCTGGTCCGAGACGATCCGGCCCGGGCTGGAGTACTGCCTGCTGACGATCTGGATCGGCCTGCTCGGCACCACTCTGTCGATCCCGGCAGCGCTCTTCTTCGCCGTGATCTCGTCGCGGACGACCAACCGGTTCGTCCCGCTGTGGTTCTTGGGGCGTGGGGTGATGTCGGTGCTGCGCGCGGTCCCCGAGACCGTGTACGCGCTGATGTTCATCGCCGCGGTCGGCTTCGGTGCCTTCCCGGGAGTGATCGCGTTGGCTATCCACAACGTCGCGGTCATGGGCAAGCTGTGGTCCGAGGCGATGGACGAGGTGGACCAGGGGCCCGTCGAGGCCCTCCGTGTGGCCGGAGCCTCGCCCGTGCAGTCGGCCGCGCACGCCGTGCTGCCTGCGGTGATGCCGTCGCTGCTCGGGCTGCTGCTCTATCGGTTCGACACCAACGTACGCAGCTCCGTGATCCTCGGCACCGTCGGTGCGGGCGGCATCGGGTTCTTCATCAAGACCGAGGTGGACAGCTTCCACTTCGACACGATGATGACCTACGTGTGCATGGTGATCGTCCTGATCATCGTCATCGACCTGTTCAGCGCCTGGCTGCGCAAGAAGGTAGGCACCGTCTGATGGCGCGGTCGGCGCGGGTGGCGGTGTGGCGAGGCGGTGCCGAGGTGACGTCGGAGACCGTGCCCCTGCCATCGCCGGGGCAGGGGGAGACGCTGGTCGAGATCGACCTCGCGACGGTGTGCGGTTCCGACCACCACACCGTCTCCGGCCGGCGTCCCGGCGCCTGTCCGAGCGTGCTCGGGCACGAGGGCGTCGGCCGGATCGCGGGCACGGGACAGCGAGTGGTCTGGGGCGTCACCGTCTCGTGCGGGGCCTGCGACCGCTGTCTCCGAGGCCTCACCGCGAAGTGCCGCCGGGTGCGCAAGCTCGGGCACGAGAGGTACGAACCGGGGTGGCCGCTGTCGGGCACCTATGCGACCCACGTGCTCCTGCCCGCCGGCACCGCGGTGGTGCCGGTCCCGGACACGCTGACCGACGAGGTCGCCGCGCCGGCGGGGTGCGCCACCGCCACGGTGATGGCCGCGCTCGAGCGGGCCGGCTCGCTGAACGGTCGCCGGGTGCTGATCGTCGGTGCCGGGATGCTCGGCCTCACCGCGGTCGCCGCCGCAGCCGGGGCCGGTGCGGCCGAGATCGTGGTGAGCGACGTCGAGCCTGCTCGGCTGGAGCTCGCCGTCGACTTCGGCGCGACCTCGACGCTCCCCGCCGCGCAGACGCTGCCGACGGTCGATGTCGCGCTGGACTTCTCCGGCGCGGCACCGGCGATCGAGGAAGCCCTCGCGGCCCTCGACATCGGCGGGTCGCTCCTCCTGGTCGGATCGGTCTCCCCAGGGCCGGCGATCCGGCTCGACCCGGAGGACGTCGTGCGCGGATGGCGCTCGGTCAGCGGCGTACACAACTACGAGCCGCGCCACCTCGAGCAGGCGGTCGCCTTCCTGGCGGCGTCCACCCGGCCCTGGGCCGATCTGGTCGAGGCACCCGTCGGCCTCGACCGCGTGGGGAGCCTCCTGACGGGCGAGCTCGGGAGGCCGCGCGCCTCGGTGCGCCCGGCCAACAACTAGGCTCGCTCCTCATGACCGAGTTCGCCGCCGTGATCCTTGTCGACCGTCGTGGCTGGGTGCTGCTCCAGGAGCGCGACGAGCATCCCCGCATCGCACCGGAGAAGTGGTCCTTCTGCGGCGGCCACCTCGAGCCCGGCGAGGACCCGCTGACCGGCGCCGCGCGCGAGCTCGAGGAGGAGACCGAGATCCGGGTGAGCCCTGCCGACCTGCACCTGGTCGCCGTCCACGACGTCCACCACCCCGAGACCGGCACCGACGACAAGCTCCACCTGTACGCCGCCGGTGTCGACCTCACCGATGCCGACGTCGTGTGTCACGAGGGCCGCCAGATCGTCTTCGTCGACCCCGCAAAGGCGCCTGACCTGGATCTCAGCGACTCGGCCCGGATCGGGCTGCCGCAGTTCCTGGGATCTCCTCAGCACGCGGCGCTATCCGAGTCGGTGCCCTTCAGGATCGCGCCGTAGAATCCGGGCCATGGGTCTCCTCGAACGCATTGCCGCGCCGCAGGATCTACGCGATCTCTCCGACGACCAGCTCGAGCTCCTCGCGAGCGAGATCCGGGACCTGATGATCCGGACGGTGGCCACCAACACCGGCCACCTCGGGCCGAACCTCGGCGTGGTCGAGCTGACCCTGGCGATGCACCGGGTCTTCGACAGCCCGAGCGACAAGATCGTCTTCGACACGGGCCACCAGTCCTACGTCCACAAGCTCGTCACCGGCCGGGCCGGCGACTTCGGCACGCTGCGCCGCGAGGGCGGGATGAGCGGCTACCCGAGCCAGTCCGAGTCCGACCACGACGTGGTCGAGAACTCCCACGCCTCCACCGCGCTCTCCTACGCCGACGGCCTGGCCAAGGCCTACACGATCCGCGGCGAGGACCGCCACGTCGTCGCCGTGATCGGCGACGGCGCGCTGACCGGCGGGATGGCCTGGGAGGCGCTCAACAACATCGCGATCCAGCACGACTCCCGGCTGGTCATCGTGGTCAACGACAACGGTCGCTCCTACACCCCGACCATCGGCGGCCTGGCCACGGCGCTGACGGCGCTGCGTACGAATCCGCGCTACGAGCTGGTCCTCGACATGGTCAAGCGTCGCCTCAACGCGGTGCCCGGGATCGGCGCGATGGCCTACGACGCGCTGCACGCGGTCAAGAAGGGGCTCAAGGACGCGGTCGCGCCCCAGGGGCTCTTCGAGGACCTCGGTCTGAAGTACGTCGGGCCCGTCGACGGCCACGACCGGCACTCCCTCGAGCAGGCCCTGACCAGCGCCAAGAAGTTCGGCGGCCCGGTGATCGTGCACGCGATCACCCGCAAGGGCTACGGCTACGACCCGGCCGAGCGCCACGAGGCCGACCAGTTCCACTCGCCGGGCCCCTTCGACGTCCAGACCGGCGCCGAGAAGCCCAAGGGCCGGATCTGGACCGACCACTTCTCCGATGCGATGGTGCGGCTGGGGGAGAGCCGCCAGGACATCGTCGCGATCACCGCGGCGATGATGCACCCGGTCGGGCTCGACGCTTTCCAGGCCAGGTTCCCCGCGCGCACCTTCGACGTCGGCATCGCCGAGCAGCACGCCGCCACCTCGGCCGCCGGCCTGGCGATGGGTGGCCTCCACCCGGTCTTCGCGGTCTACGCCACCTTCCTCAACCGTGCCTTCGACCAGGTGCTGATGGACTGCGCCCTCCACCGCGCCGGGGTGACGTTCGTCCTCGACCGTTCCGGAGTGACCGGTGACGACGGCGCCTCCCACAACGGGATGTGGGACATGTCGCTGCTCCAGGTCGTTCCCGGCCTGCGGCTGGCCGCGCCCCGCGACATCACCCGGCTGAACGAGCTGCTCGACGAGGCAGTCGACGTCGACGACGCGCCCACCGTCGTACGTTTCCCGAAGGGCCCTCCGCCGGAGGACATCCCCACGATCGCCAAGCTGGGCGGCGCCGACGTGCTCGTGCGCAACGGCACCAAAGACGTCCTGGTCCTCGGCGTCGGCTCGATGGCCGAGGTCGCCATGGGCGTCGCGGAGCGGCTCACCGCGCAGGGAATCGGTGTCACCGTCGTCGACCCCCGATGGGTGAAGCCGGTCGATCCGGCCCTCGTCGAGGCGGCCGCCGACCACAGGCTCGTCGTCACCATCGAGGACAACGGCATCGCCGGCGGCGTGGGGGCATCGTTCCTGCAGACCCTGACCGCCGCCGACGTACGCACGCCGGTGAAGATCCACGGGATCCCGCAGGAGTTCCTCGACCACGCCAAGCGTCCCAAGATCCTGGAGGCGATCGGTCTGACGCCGCAGGCGATCGCCCTGGACACCATCTCGGCCCTGCCGACGGGGTCGGAGGACGCCGCGGAGGTCACCGAGGGCGCGGGGTCGTTGTCCCGCCAGGAGCAGTTCTGACCGCTGCGGTGGGCACCGCTCACCTGACCCCGGAGCTGGCGCACCAGGTCGTCGAACGGACCATGGGCGTCATCGGGCACAACGTCAACGTGATGGACGCGGCCGGGGTGATCCTGGCATCGGGGCAGGACGACCGGATCGGCACCGTGCACGAAGGCGCCCTCCTGGCGGCACAGCAGGACCGGGTGGTGGAGATCGCGCACTCCGACGCGCTGGCGCTGCGCGGCGTCCAGCCGGGGATCAACCTGCCGCTGCGCTGCCACGGCCAGCTGGTCGGAGTCGTCGGGATCACCGGCGAACCCGGGCAGGTGCGCGTGCTCGGCGACCTGATCCGGGTGACGGCGGAGCTGATGGTGGACCAGGCCCAGGCGGCGGAGTCGCGACAGTGGCGTTACCGGGAGCGCGAGGAGTTCGTCGGTCATGCCGCCGCAGGCCGGCTCGCACCGCGCGAGCTCGCCGAATGGGCCGCCGGGCTGGGCATCGACCTCGAGGTGCCTCGACGTGCGACCGTGGTCGCACCGACAGCCCGCAGCAAGCCGGACATCGAGGCCCTTCGGGGGCTCCAGCGGGACCTGATGCAGGTACGCGGTGTCCTGGTCGGACGGGTGGAGCCGCAGGAGCTCGTCGTCTTCAGCCCGGCTGGTCGCTCCCGAGGGCCGAACGAGGAGGTGACCGCGCTGCTGCGGGCCGCTGAGGGTCGTCTCCGGCACGCCACCGGGCGGGCCTTCGCCGGGCGCAGCGCCTTCGAGCATGCGTACCTGACCGCCCGCGACGCCCTGGCGGTGACCGATCTCGTCGGCGCGGGCGGCGCTGCGTACGACTTCGAGGACGTGCCGCTGCTCGCCCTGGTCAGAGGCATGGGGGAGGGATGGCGCGGCGATCTGCTCGCGGAGCCGTGGCAACGGCTGGTCGCGACCGACCGGTCCGGCGAGCTCGTGGCCACCTTCAACGCCTACATCGAGCACCATGCGAGCGCGACGGCAGCGGCGGGTGCGCTGCACGTCCACCGCAACACGGTCCGGTACCGCCTCTCCCGGATCGGTGAGATCACCGGGCTGCGGATGGACCACCTGCCGGACGTGCTGATCCTCTACCTCGGTCCGGTGCTCGGCTCGGCGCGCTAGCCGGTCCTCGTGGTTGTGCACATGCACAAGAACTAGGCCGCTGGCCTTGGCCATCTGCCTGTGGACGTCGTCACATCGCGGCACCGATGCTGTGCTGCGTACTTCTTTGACGACTGAGGACTTCGATGGCCGACCTGTTGATTCTGCTCGCCCTGGTGACCGGACTGATCCTGCTCACCGCGTGGGCACGGATGCACCCGTTCCTGGCACTCCTGCTGACCGCTCTGGTCGGCGGCCTTGCCTTCGGGCTGCCACCACTCACCGACGGTGACACGCCAGGTGTCGTCGCGATCGCCACCGGCGGTTTCGGCAGCACCCTCGGCGGCATCGGGATCGTGATCATCCTCGGCACGATCATCGGCGTCTTCCTCGACCGGTCCGGTGCGGCGATCACGATGGCCGATGCCATCGTGAGGGTGCTCGGCCGCCGGTTCCCGACGCTGACGATGAGCATCATCGGGTACGTCGTATCGATACCGGTCTTCTGCGACTCCGGCTACGTCATCCTCAACTCGCTCAAGGAGTCGATGGCCGCACGGACTCGCACCAGCCCGGTCGCGATGTCCGTCGCGCTGGCCACCGGTCTCTACGCCACCCACACGCTCGTCCCGCCGACTCCCGGCCCGATCGCGGCCGCCGGCAACCTGGGTCTCGATGCGAAGCTCGGTCTGGTGATGGCCATGGGTCTCGTGGTCGGTCTCGTCTCCGCGGGGGCAGGGACGCTGTGGGCGCTCCGCTTCCGTGATGTGCAGCCCGACGGCGCCTCGGACGCCGAGGTCGACCGCCGGATCGCCGAGTTCGAGAAGCTCGCCAACACCGTCCAGCGACCGGGAGCCGCCATGGCGTTCGCCCCGATCGTGATCCCGATCGTGCTGATCATGCTCGGCTCGGCGATGTCGCTGCCGTTCCTTCCCGGCACCGAGACGACGGCCGCCGACGTGCTGCGTTTCGTCGGTCAGCCGGTCATCGCGTTGCTGATCGGCCTCGGGATCGCGGTCGCCGGCCTGCGCCCGACCAACCACGAGAAGACCGTGACCGACCGGGTCGCGGAAGGAATCGTCGACTCCGCGCCGATCCTGCTCATCACCGGCGCTGGCGGCGCGTTCGGTGCCGTCATCCAGGCAACCGACATCGGCACCTTCCTCGGCACCGAGCTCTCCGCTCTGGGGATCGGGATCATGGTTCCGTTCCTGATCGCGGCCGCGCTCAAGACGGCCCAGGGTTCCTCGACGGTCTCGATGGTGACCACCTCCGCCCTGGTCGCGCCCCTGGTGGCCGACCTCGGCCTCGGCAGCGACATGGGACGTACGCTGGTCGTGCTCGCGATCGGCCTGGGAGCGATGACGGTCTCGCACGCCAACGACAGCTACTTCTGGGTGGTCAGCCAGTTCAGCAAGATGAGCGTGCCGCAGGCCTACCGTGCCCAGACCATGGCGACCCTGGTCCAGGGGATCGCCGGCATGGTCGTCGTCGTTCCGCTCTCCCTGCTGATCGCCTGAGCCATGCGCGTCGTCATCGCTCCGGACTCGTTCAAGGGCAGCTGCGACAGCCCTGCGGCCGCCGCGGCCATCGCCGCCGGCTGGCGGCGCGGTGCCCCCGGCTGGGAGACCGTGTGTCTGCCCGTCGCTGACGGGGGAGAAGGGACGCTGCACGCCTTGGTCGGCTCCCTCGGCGGCCGGATCGTCCAGCACACCGTGACGGGCCCGCACGGCCAGCCCGTCAGCGCCGAGCTGGGTCTGATCCCTGCCGAGCAGCCCGGCGGCCGGGTCACCGGCGTGGTCGAGATGGCCTCCGCCTCGGGCCTGCACCTGGTCGATCCCACGCCGACCAGCGCCGCGGCCGCCACCTCGTACGGCACCGGTGAGCTGATCAAGGCGGCTCTGGACGCCGGGGCCGAGCGCATCCTGCTCACCCTGGGAGGCAGCGCCACCACCGACGGCGGGGTCGGCATGGCCCAGGCCCTGGGCGTACGCTTCGCCACCGCGAGCGGCGCGGAGAACGCGTCGGGCGGGGTCGGCCTGCACGACATCGTCGCGGTAGACCTCGCCGGTGTGCATCCCGGTCTGGCTCGTTGCGAGGTGATCGCCGCCTGCGACGTGGACAGTCCACTGCACGGTCCGCGGGGCGCGGCGTATGTCTTCGGTCCGCAGAAGGGAGCCGACGAGGCGACCGTCCGGATGCTCGATGACGGCCTACGTCGGCTCGGCGAGGTGTGCGGTGCGCTCGCGGACCCGGCGGCCCCGGGAGCCGGCGCGGCGGGCGGGCTCGGCTTCGCGTCGCTCGCGTTCCTCGGTGCCGAGCTGCGCTCCGGCTTCGACCTCGTCGCCGACGCCGTCGGACTCGCCTCCGCGATCGCCGGCGCGGATCTGGTCATCACCGGTGAGGGCAGGCTCGACACCCAGTCCCTCGGCGGCAAGACACCGGTAGGAGTGATGAGGCTCGCCCAGGAACATGGCGTCCCGGTCGTCGTGATCGCCGGTGACGTGTCGCAGGGTGCGGACGCGGCGATCGCGGCCGGCATGACGGCGGTCTTCTCCGCTGCACCCGGACCGGGTCCGCTGCACGAGGCACTCGACCGGGTCGAGAACGATCTCTCACGGACCGCGGAGTCGATCGCCCGGGTGTGGGCTGCGGCAGGCGGCCAGGGCCGCCGTCTCTGACCCTGAGACATCGCTTTCTGTCGCAGAGGAGCCAGTTTTCGCAGGTCAGGGGCCGATGGCTTCCGGTAGCAACCGGATCTCACGTGTGGCGGTGCACCGGATGCGGACAGATTCCGGTTTAGAGTGTCGTAGGTTCCGGGACCCGCAAGCTCCCAGAACCGTCACCACCGTCACCAACCAGCACTCGGGGGAATCCATGCTCTACGACGATCTCGTGGCCGAGTTCCACTGGTCACCGGAGCAGATGTCCGCGCCGTTCGACCTGCAAGCGGCAGACGAGAAGGTCCGCAAGCGGATCGAGAGCCGGCGCAGCACGGCGAAGGGCAGGGACGAGCAGCGGCCACGCCCGCGGCAGAAGGCCGTGAAGCCGGACGTGGCCGGCAGCCCGAGCGGCCCATACGTCGACAACAGCGTCTGAAGCTCGGGGCCGAGTCCGGGCGGAACAGGCCACTCCAGAGCGACTGCGAACCGCCGCCGACCACATCGTGGCCGGCGGCGGATTCGTCGTGGGTCAGTGGAACTTCTTGCCGGTGACCTTCTCCGAGATGCCTTCGCGGTCGAGCAGCCGGGTGATCCCGCCGTTCCAGAACTGGAACCCGGCCCCGGTGATCATCGCCAGGTCGATGTCCTCGGCGGCCTGCGCGACGCCCTCCTCGAGCATGCGACCGATCTCGTCGGCGATGGCCTCCAGCGCCTGTCGGCGAGCCTCCTCCGCGGTCTTGACCACATCGCCGGTGACGAGCAGTGCCTCGACCTCGGGGTCGAGGGTGCGCCCGTCGGGACCGAAGAAGGAGCTCTTCTTGGCCTCGACGACCCGGTGGAGGTTCTCGGAGAGGTAGAACCGGTCCGGGAAGGCCTTCGCGAGCGTCTCGTTGTTGTGGTACGCGATCGCCGGACCGACCAGGCCGATCAGCGCGAAGGGGCCCATCGGCGCGACCCCGGCGAAGGCGGACTCGACGACGTCGACAGGGGTGCCCTCGTCGGCGACCTTGGAGACCTCGCCCATGAACCGGCCCAGGAGCCGGTTCACGATGAAGGACGGGCTGTCCTTGACCAGGATCGAGATCTTCTTCAGCGACTTCGAGACGGAGAACGCCGTGGCCAGGGCCGCGTCCGACGTCTTCTCGCCGCGGATGATCTCCAGCAGCGGCATCACCGCGACCGGGTTGAAGAAGTGGAAGCCCACGACCCGCTCGGGGTTCTTCAGGTCGGCCGCCATCTCCGTGATCGAGAGGCTCGAGGTGTTCGTGGCGAAGACCGCGGTCTCCGGCGCGACGGCCTCGGCGTTGGCGAAGACGGTCTTCTTGACGCCCATCTCCTCGAAGACGGCCTCGATGATGAAGTCGGCGTCGGAGAAGGCCTCCGCGTAGTCGATCGACGACGTCACGAGCGCCTTGAGACGGTTGGTAGCGTCCTGGCTCGCACGGCCCTTGGCCAGCTTCTTGTCGAGCTCGGCGTGGACGTACGCAACGCCCTTGTCGGCACGCTCCTGGTCGAGGTCGACCATGACGACCGGCACCTTGAGGCGCTGGACGAAGAGCAGCGCGAACTGCGAGGCCATCAGCCCGGCACCGATGATGCCGACCTTGGTGACCTTCTGCGCGAGCGCCTTGTCGGGGGCACCGGCGGGACGCTTGGCGCGCTTCTGCACCAGGTCGAAGGAGTAGAGCGAGGCGAGCAGCTGCGGGGTCTCGGACATCGCGACCAGCGCGTCGTCCTCGGCCGCGAAGCCCTCGTCGCGGGTGGCGGTCTTGGCCAGCGTCAAGAGCTCGACGGCCTTCTTGGCGGCAGGGGAGGCGTCGCCGGTCTTGGCCCAGGCGAAGAAGCCGGCGTTCTTGGCCGCCTCGTCCCAGGCGTCGCCGCGGTCGACCTCTTCACGGGTGACCTCGACGGCGCCGCTGAGCACCTTGTCAGCCCACAGCAGCGACTGCTCGAGGTAGTCGGCGCCGCCGAACATCGCGTCCGCGATGCCGAGGTCGAAGGCCTCGGTGCCCTTGAGCACCTTGCCGTTGTTGAGCGGGTTCTCGATGAAGACCTTGGCGGCCTTGGCCGGACCGATCAGGTTCGGCAGCAGGTAGCCACCGCCCCAGCCCGGGATCAGGCCGAGCATGACCTCGGGCAGGCCGACGGCCGGCACCGAGTCCTGGATCGTGCGGTAGTCGGCGTGCAGTGCGACCTCGAGGCCGCCACCGAGCGCGAGCCCGTTGATGAAGCCGAAGGACGGCTTCTTGGTGCCGTTGTGACCGTCGCCCAGCTTGCGGAAGACTGCGTGACCGAGCTCGGCGATCGTACGGATGCCGTCGGCGCCCCCGGCCTGCAGCGAGGTCAGGTCGGCACCGGCCGCGAGGATGAACGGCTTGCCGGTGACCGCGATCGCGTCGATCTCGGGGTCAGCAAGGGCCGCGTCGTACGCCGTGTTGAGCTCGACCAGCGACTTCGGCCCGAACGTGTTCGGCCGGGTGTGGTCGTGGCCGTTGTCGAGGGTGACCAGGCCGAGGACCTTGCCGGAGGGCAGGTTGACCTTCGCCAGCTTGGCCGCGGTCACGACTTCGTCGTCGGAGAAGAGCTTCTCCACGTCGGCGAGCAGCGTGTTGATGTCCGTCATGTCAGGCCTCCGCGCCGTTCCAGTGAGGGTTCTCCCAGATGACCGTGCCGCCCATACCCAGGCCGATGCACATGGTGGTGAGGCCGTAGCGGACCTCGGGGCGCTCCTCGAACTGGCGGGCGAGCTGGATCATCAGCCGCACACCGGAGGAGGCCAGCGGGTGACCGAACGCGATCGCGCCGCCATACGGGTTGACTCGCGAGTCGTTCTCGTCGATGCCGAAGTGGTCCAGGAACGCGAGCACCTGGATCGCGAACGCCTCGTTGACCTCGAAGGCCTCGATGTCGTCGATGGTGAGCCCGGCCTTGGCCAGCGCCTTCTCGGTCGACGGGATCGGGCCGACGGCCATGACCTCGGGGGCGACGCCGGCGAAGGCGTACGACACCAGGCGCATCTTGATCGGCAGGCCGAGCTCGCGGGCGACGTCCTCGGAGGCCAGCAGCGAGGCGGTCGCACCGTCGTTGATGCCCGCCGCGTTGCCCGCGGTCACGCGACCATGGGGGCGGAACGGGGTCTTCAGCTTGGCCAGATCCTCGGTGGTGGTGCCGGGACGCATCGGCTCGTCGGTGGTGGCCAGGCCCCAGCCGTTCTCGGCCGAGCGGGTGGCGACGGGGACCAGGTCGGGCTGGATCTTGCCGTCGGCGTACGCCTTGGCGGCCAGCTCCTGGGAGCGGACGGCGAAGGCGTCGGTGCGCTCCTTGGTGATCGCCGGGTAGCGGTCGTGCACGTTCTCGGCGGTGTTGCCCATGACGAGCGCGCTCGGGTCGACCAGCTTCTCGGAGATGATCCGCGGGTTCGGGTCGACGCCCTCACCCATCGGGTGGCGGCCCATGTGCTCGACGCCGCCGGCGATGACGACGTCGTAGGCGCCGAAGGCGATGCCGCCGGCGGTCGTGGTGACGGCGGTCATCGCGCCGGCGCACATCCGGTCGATCGCGTAGCCGGGGACGGACTGCGGGAGCCCGGCGAGCAAGCCCGCGGTGCGGCCGATGGTCAGGCCCTGGTCGCCGATCTGCGTGGTCGCGGCGATGGCGACCTCGTCGATCCGCTCGGGGGGAAGCTCGGGGTTGCGGCGCGTGAGCTCACGGATGAGCTTGACGACCAGGTCGTCCGCGCGGGTCTCGGCGTACTGGCCCTTGGCCTTGCCGAAAGGTGTGCGTACGCCGTCGACGAAGACGACTTCTCGCAGCTGTCGGGTCACCGTGTCACTCCATGTGGGTTGCCGGTCGGGTGCCGCTTGCACGGCGTTGTCGATAGGGGCACGGGTGGTGCCCGAGGAATACATTACCCGCTAGTAACAACGGGGGTTCCCAGGGGTCGCTCACCGCGGGCATCGAGGGCCGTTCGCCGATGTCCGCGCGTCGGCTTGGGAATATCGCGGACGTCCAGGATGCTGCCCTGTCGTCATGTGGAAGCGTGTATTGAGAAGGTTGAGCCCCAGGGTCGAGACCCCGGGCGGGACAGATGACCGCAAGGCCCCGCAGGGCCGTACGCAACGGGAGGAGGCACCGATGTCCGGATCACGGCTCGTGCACATCGTGGACGACCTGCCGGAGGAGGTCGTCCTCGCAGGTGGCGACCGGCTGCCGATGGTGGTCGTCCTGGACGGTTTCCTCGATGCCGGCAAGGCGGCAGAGCGGGCCACGGCCCATCTCATCCAGGCCTCGAGACGGGCGCCGGTGGTGGCGACCTTTGATGTCGACGAGCTCCACGACTACCGGGCCCGGCGACCGGCGATCTCGTTCGTCAGCGACCACTACGAGTCCTTCGATGCGCCGCGGCTGGTCGTCCGGCTCCTCAAGGACACCGGTGACAACCCCTACCTCCTGCTCCACGGCCCCGAGCCCGACAACCGCTGGGAGGCGTTCGCCGGCGCCGTACGCGATGTCATCGAGCGTCTGGGCGTGACCGAGGTGATCTCCCTCGGTTCGGTGCCGATGGCGGTGCCGCACACGCGTCCGTTGACCACGACCAGGCATGCCAACGATCCGGCCCAGGAGCTCGCCGGGCAGATCTGGGAGAGCCCGTGGAAGGGCGAGATCCGGATCCCGTCCTCGGCCCAGGCCCTGGTGGAGGTACGCCTGGGGGAGTGGGGCCACCCCGCTGGGGGGTTCGTCGTGCACATGCCGCACTACCTGGCGCAGAGTGACTACCCGGCCGCGGCGGTCGTGCTCGTCGAGGAGCTCGAGCGCGCGGCGCGGCTGACGATCCCCGTCTCCGACCTGGAGGCCGAGGCGCAGCGCCGCGAGGAGGAGATCGCCTCCTACATCGAGGAGAACGCCGAGGTGCGGGAGGTCGTGGCCGCGCTCGAGCGGCAGTACGACACCTTCCAGCGTGGCGAGGAGTCCGGACGCTCCCTCCTGGCGCCCGACGAGCCGCTGCCGACCGGTGACGAGCTCGGTGAGCAGTTCGAGCAGTTCCTGGCCGGGCTGAACGGCCCCGACCCCGATGACGGCCCTGAGAAGGACTGAGGGAAACTCACTCACATGACGACGGAGGCCGTAGCGGCGGATCAGGCAGTGGCGGAGCTGGTGGGGGTGCTCGACCTGGTCGAGATCGACAAGGATCTCTTCCATGGCGCCACCACGACCCGCAACTCGCGCGGGCGCGCCTACGGTGGCCAGGTGGCCGCGCAGGCGTTGATGGCCGCGATCCGATCAGCCGACGACGCCTACACGGTGCACTCGATGCACTCCTACTTCCTGCTCCCCGGTGACCCGTCCTACCCGATCGTCTACGAGGTCGAACGGATCCGCGACGGCCGTTCCTTCGAGACCAGGCGGGTCCGCGCGCGCCAGAAGGGGCGCGACATCTACTACCTCACCGCCAACTTCCAGCGGGAGGAGACCGGCTTCGAGCACCAGGACGCGATGCCGTCCGTCCCGCCGCCGGAGAAGTGCATCGACTTCCTGAAGATGATGGCCGACTCGGGGTCGCCCGAGGCAGTGTCGCTGGCCCGGGAGTGGGAAGCGGTCGAGGTACGCGCCGTCGGCAACTCCCTCCTGGGCATCGAGCCCGACCCGACCCGTCCCGCGCAGCAGCGCCTCTGGATCCGCCTGGGCGCCGCGCTTCCCGACGACCCCGACATCCAGCGTGGTGCCTTCACCTGGGCCTCCGACATCTCGCTGCTCGGCGCCTCCCTGGCTGCCCACTCGCTGGACCACAAGGGCATCCAGATGGCCTCGCTGGACCACACCATCTGGTTCCACCGGCCTTTCCGAGCCGATGAGTGGTGGCTCTACGACCAGGAGAGCCCTTCGGCCTACGGTGGCCGCGGTCTGTCCATCGGTCGCGTCTTCACCGCCGACGGCACCCTGGCTGCCACGGTCGCTCAAGAGGGCCTCATCCGCCCGCCGCGCGCCTGACCTCTCAACGAGTCGGCTCGTCCTGACGGGATTCGGCGCCGAGTCGGCTCGTCATGACGAGCCGACTCGGCGGGAATTTCGGTCAGAACGAGCCGACTCGACGCGTCTGTCTCATCATCGTATCCAGAAATAGGCCGGCGCACTATCGCACACCCTGGTCGCCTGCCGCGATAGCGCACCGACCCCGCGGGCTAAGGTGGCGCCGTGGATCAGATCACCGTGTACGAGAAGCCGACCTGCACGACGTGTCGGAACCTGTTCGTCCTCCTCAAGGAGGAGGGAGTCGACTTCGAGAAGGTCGACTACCACGTCCTCGGTCTGCGGACCGAGGAGGTCAAGGACATCCTCGCGAAGACCGGCCTGAGCGCTCGGGACGTGCTGCGGAGGCGGGAGCCGGTCTACAAGGAGCTCGACCTCGGCAACCGCGACCTCTCCGAGGACGAGCTGGTCGCCCTCATGGTCGAGCACCCGGCCCTGCTGGAGCGCCCGATCGTGCTCAAGGGCGACCGCGGCGTGCTGGCCCGGCCGATCGACAAGGTACGCGAGCTGTTCTGAGCCGGCCTGCGACCGCGGTCGAGAAGATCGCGATCCGGGTGCGGTGATCCCAGGCCAGTGTGGCCAGCGACCAGGAGCTGAAGGCGAGCACCGCCGCCCCGGCCACACTGAGCGCGGCGGGGCCCGCTGTCGTCCAGCGCAGCTGGGTCAGCAGGACTATCGAGGCTCCGCCGGCTCCGGTCGCCCCGAGGACGCGGTTCGCCCAGCCGCGTACACCGCTGGCTCCGCCGCCGGTGACCACGTCGATCATGCCGGTGACGATCGTCAGCGGTAGAAAGATCCAGCCGACGCCGCGGGCGATCCGCGCGCCGACCAGGAATCGAAGGAAGCCGCCGTTCGCGCTTCCGCGGGCGAAGTGCCGCAGTGCGCCCAGCGACCGTGACCGGGCCAGCCCGAGCAGGGTGGTACGCAGGAAACGGACGTACGCGCTGCCCTTCCCGATCACACCGCCAGCGCTCTTGGCGACCGTGCCGACCGAGAGCGCCGCGGCGCCCTCCTCGCCCAGCGAGGCGACGATCTGCCGGGTCGCGACGACGCGGTCGAGGTAGGCGGCGATCCGTGACCGGAGACTCTCGGGGAACTCGATCGCGTGTAGCGCTCGCGCGGTCGCCGCGTCGGTTCGGACGACCCGATCGAGGGCGACGGTGACGGCCTGCGGGTACGACGCCGGGCCATCGGCGAGCGGACATCCTGCCGCCACCGCGTCCGCGGTCGCCTCGCTCAGATCGGCCAACGCGGCATCCAGGCTCGCAGCGCCGTCGTACATCGCCCAGCGTGCGTGTCGCAGCGCCTTGTGGACCAGCTCGACGTTGCGTACCTCGGTCTCCGTCTGTGACGGCGCCGCAGCCGTCAGGACGCCTGGCAGCTCGCGCAGGTGCGACTCGAGGATGTCGGCGGCGACGTGTACGCGGCGGGCGGCCTCGGTCAGCGCCTGGGTCGACCAGCCGCCGACCTGGGCGAGTCCAGGTGGACCGGTCGGCGACACATAGGCCCTCTCGGCGTGACGGAGGTCGAACCGGTCTTCGGCCGGACCGCACGGTTCGGCGAGCCTGTCGGCGCAGGAACGTACCGCGGCCGCCAGGCGCGTGGAGAGCCACAGCGTGGCCTGCGCGGTCTGGGAGCCCGCGAGACCGCCGAGAACGGGGTCCATCGGGCCGGTGACGTCGATCGCGCGCAGCGCGGTCACGAGGGTCGTCAGGTCGGCTGCAGTCTGGTGGGGGTCAGCATGCATGCGCATGTTCTATCGGTCGGTGGCCGGGACCCGGACCCGACCCTCACCGAGCGAGTCAGGCGCGCAGGCGTTCGACCGGCTGCCCGGTGGTGCGGGTGATGAGATCGACGTCGTTGTCGGCGTGGAGCACGGTGAGGTCGGCCTCCTCGGCGACCGCCGCGACGAGCAGGTCCGGGACCGACGGGGCCCGGTGGCGGCCGTCGCGCAGGACGATCCGCTGGATCTCCAGCGCCCGCGCCTCGGTGCGCGGCGTCAACGTCGCCAGCGGCATGTGGATCACCGGCACGTCCTCGACGAGCTCGGACCATTCCCGCTCCGAGCGGGCCAGGTGGCCGATCTCGAGCAGCGTGGTGGTGGTGATGCGTACTTGTCCCAGCTCGATCAGGCGGGACCACTTCTCAGCGTCGGGGCTGGTGGACATCCGGGCGAGTGCCGACCGGTGCATCAGCCAGGGTCGCCTCACGACCATGCGTCACGCATCAGACCCCGGTCGGCGAGCGGGGCGAACTTCGCGAAGTCGCCGCCGGCCACGGGTCGCGCCGGTGGCAGCGGACGCAGCGCGTCGGGCGTGAACCATCGGCGGAGATACTCGTTGCGGGTGAGCCCGAGCCGCGTCGCCTCGGTGTCGATGCGCGCGAGCTCGTCATCCGAGAGGCCTCGGATCAGTACGTCGGACATGTCTGTCCACCTCCTGGACGCAAGATGGTAGCCGAGGCCGGGGCGTCGACGTGGGATCAGGGCCGGGTCGCCCGGTGGACCCAGGTCGACTCGACCTCCATGCCGACGTGGAGATAGAGGTCGAGGGCGCCGGTGCGGGAGTCCGTCGACAGGGTCGCGCGGGTGGCTCCGTGGGCGCGGGCAGCGCCGAAGGCATCGGCGAGGAGTGCCTGGGCCAGGCCGCGGTTGCGCTGGTCCTTGCGGGTGGCCAGTCTGCTGACATACCCCTCCCGGCCGTCCTCGGTCATCACCAGCACCGCGGCGGCCACCACCGCGCCGTCCGGGCCGGTGACGACGCGGATGTTCCACGGCTCGGCGCCGGGACGCTCGATGGTCGTGGCGACCCAGTCGGCATAGGGCTCCCGCTCGCGCTCGGACCACTCCAGGAAGGCGTCCTCGATCACGGTCCACACCTGCTCGTGGTCCTGCGGGGTGGCAGCCCGGATGGCGTACGCCTCGGGCAGCTCGCGCACCGGGATCGCCGCGTCCTCCGGCAGCGCCAGCACCCAGGACTCCCAGCGCGGGAACCAGCCCAGCGACTCGAGCAGCCGGTCGCCGGGCGAGCCCTGGGGGACCGGCATGCCGATGACCGGCTCGCCGAGCTCGGCGGCGCGGGCGCTGATCCAGCCGGCCAGAGCGGTGCCGATCCCGCGACCCCAGTGGTCGGGGTGGACGGCGGCATCGGCGCGGGCGCCGCCGGAGCACTCCGCGTAGGCCACCAGCTCACCGTCAGGTCCGAGCACGCCGACGGTCGCCGGGCCGACGTCGAAGGAGGGCCGCTGCCACTCCGCGACGATGTCGGCCTCCTCGATGAACACCTCGCCCACGGTCGCCAGCTCGTTCGCCGCCATCACGAGGGTCACGGCGGCGGCATCGGAGAGTGTCAACGGCCGCTCGGTGTAGTGCGGCGGGAGCTGGCGTGGGGCGGGCATGCGAGCACCGTCTCACCTGCAGGACCCGGGCCGCCACGGGTTAAATCGTGGCGGCCCCTCGGGGTCACAGAGCGGTCGTACGCCCCACCAGGTGGAGCGTGTCCGAGCCACGCTTGTGGAGCGAAAAGTCGTAGCCGTCCAGGTGCTTGAGCGACCCGAACGCGACCGAGGAAGGCAGGAAGACGGGCTTCTTGAACGCGACATCCACCCGAACCGCTCCCGGGAGCCGGTTCTCCAGCGCAGCGATGCAGCGCGCCTTGGTCCACATCCCGTGCGCGATCTGCCGCTTGAAGCCGAGCGCCTTCGCGGTCAACGGGTAGAGGTGGATCGGGTTGTAGTCGCCGGCGACCTTGGCGTAGCGCCGACCCAGGTCGGCCCTGAGCGGGAAGACCGGCCCGGAGGGATCCACCTCGGCGAAATCAGACGCCCAGATCACGTCGGGGTTGCGCTTGCCGCGGACCAGGTAGGTCGAGGTGGACTCCCACACGACCTCGCCGTCGACGGTGGCGACCGTCAGGAACCGGTACGCCTTGCCGACCGGGTGCGGCTCGGGCTGGCCCACGGTCGCGGTGACCGCGACCGCCTCACCGACCGTGATCGGGCGATAGCCGCTGATCGAGTTCTCGATGTGGACCATCCCCATCGCGGGCGAGGGGAAGTCCGGAGAGGACATCAGCGCCATGTGGAGGGGGAAGGCCAGCATGTGCGGGTAGGGGAGCGGCACGGTGTCCTTGATCGGGAACCCGCACAGCTCGGCGTAGGCGTCGACCGCGTCCCGCTCGAGGACGACCGGCTCGCGGGTGAGACCGAGCTCCTCGTAGGCGACGCCGGTCTTCTTGACCCCGGGGAGGGCGTTGACGCCCGGGATGGCGGGCAGCGCCGCCCGGAGGAGCAGGCCGGGACCTGACCTACCTGTGAAGCTGGGCTCGGTCTTGGGCGTGCTCATCAGGCCCCCAGCATCATCTGGCCGCAGACCCGCACGACGTTGCCGTTGACGCCCGTGGAGGCCGGCGAGGCGTACCAGGCGATGGTCTCGGCGACGTCGACCGGCAGGCCGCCCTGGGCCATCGCGTTGAGCCGCTGACCGACCTCGCGGGTCGCGAACGGCACCGCCGCGGTCATCTGGGTGATGATGAAGCCCGGGGCGACCGCGTTGACGGTGATGCCGTCGGGGAGCTCCTCGGCCAGCGAGTCGACGAAGCCGATGACGGCGGCCTTCGAGGCGCCGTAGGAGGTCTGACCCACGTTGCCGGCGATGCCCGCAATCGAGGAGACGCCGATGATGCGGCCGTTGGGGCGGATCAGCTTCTGCTCGAGCAGCTCGGCGGTGATCCGCTCGGGGGCCGAGATGTTGATCTCCAGCACGGTGCCGAAGCGGTCGGCCTTCTGGTTTGCAAGCTTCTTGTCGAGGGTGACGCCGGCATTGTGGACGACGATGTCGACGCCGCCGAACTTCTCCTGGAGGTAGGACGCGATCTTCGCCGGAGCGTCCTCGGTGGTGATGTCGGCGGTGATGTAGTCGGAGGTGACCTTCTTCAGATCGTCCTCGGACGGCGGGATGTCGAGACCGACCACGGTCGCACCGTCGCGCTGGAGGACCTTGGCGATCTCCTCGCCGATGCCGCGCGCAGCGCCGGTGACGAGCGCGACCTTGCCGGTCAGCGGCCTCGCGGGGTCGACCTGCTCGGCGGCGGGGGAGGCGTTCTTGGTGCCGATGCGGACGACCTGGCCGGAGACGTAGGCGCTCTTCGGGGAGAGCAGGAAGGCCAGCGTGGAGAGCAGTGAGCCCTCGAAGCCCTCGGCGACGTAGACGAGCTGGACGGTGCCGCCCTTGCCGATCTCCTTGCCGAGGCTGCGGGTGAAGCCCTCGAGCGCGCGCTGGGCGACCCGCTCGCCACCCTTGAGCTGCTCGGGCGGGGTGCCGATCACGACGACGCGAGGGTTGTTGTCCAGGCTGCGCAGCACCGGGGTGAAGAACTCCTGCAGCGCGACCAGGTCGGTCGTCGACGTCAGTCCGGTCGCGTCGAAGACCAGGCCCTTGAAGCGCGTGCCGCCGGTCGCCGTAGAGGTCGACGTGGCACCCAGCTCGGCGAGGAGGCCGTCGAGAGACTCGGCCAGACGACCCCGACCGCCGACCAGGACGGTGCCCTTGACGAGCGGGGCGCCGGCTGCGTACCGCTCGAGCTTGGCGGGGCTCGGCAGCCCGAGGTTCTTGACGAGGACCTTGCCGATCGCCGACTGCGTGAAGCTCTGGTACTTGTCGCTCATGGTCTGCTCTGATCCTTCTGGGCGTAGTCTCTGAGGCGTACGGTTAGTATGTTACTGGTCAGTTGTAACTAGAGGTGTAACTCGGTGTCCACATTTCGTGATCTCCCCGACATACCCTTCTCCAAAGAGCGTCATCAGACAAGGATGAACCCATGACCACCACTCGTCGTGTCGCCATCGTGGGCGGCAACCGTATTCCCTTCGCCCGCTCCAACGGTGCGTACGCGACCGCGTCCAACCAAGAGATGTTCACCGCCGTCCTCGACGGGCTCGCGGCTCGCTTCGGTCTCGAGGGCGAGCGCATCGGTGAGGTCGCCTCCGGCGCCGTGCTGAAGCACTCGCGTGACTTCAATCTGACCCGCGAGTCCGTGCTCGGCTCGAAGCTCGCGCCCGAGACGGCGGCCGTCGACCTCCAGCAGGCCTGCGGCACCGGCCTCCAGGCGGCGACCTACATCGCCAACAAGATCGCGCTCGGCCAGATCGACTCCGGCATCGCCGGCGGGACCGACACCACCTCGGATGCGCCGATCGCGCTGGGCGAGAAGCTCCGCAAGATCCTGCTCGAGGCCAACCGCGCCAAGACCAACGTCGACCGCGTCAAGGCGTTCGCCAAGCTCCGCCCGGCCGACGTCATCCCCAACATCCCGGCCAATGTTGAGCCGCGCACCAAGCTCTCCATGGGCGAGCACGCCGCACTCACCGCGCAGGAGTGGGGCATCACCCGCGAGGCCCAGGACGAGCTGGCTGCCGCGTCCCACCAGAAGCTCGGCGCTGCGTACGAGGCCGGCTGGTTCGAGGACCAGATCACCCCGTTCCGCGGGCTGGAGAAGGACAACAACCTCCGCCCCGGCTCGACCGTGGAGAAGCTCGCGACGCTCAAGCCCGTCTTCGGGGTCAAGGGCGAGAACCCGACCATGACGGCCGGCAACTCGACGCCGCTGACCGACGGTGCCTCCGCCGTGCTGTTCGCGAGCGAGGAGTGGGCCCTGGCGAAGAACCTCCCCGTCCTGGCCTACTTCGTCGACGCCGAGGTCGCCGCGGTCGACTACGTCGCCGGTGGCGAGGGCCTCCTGATGGCGCCCGCGTACGCCGTCCCGCGCCTCCTTGCCCGCAACGGCCTGACCTTCGACGACTTCGACTTCTTCGAGATCCACGAGGCCTTCGCCTCCCAGGTGCTCTCCACCCTGGCCGCCTGGGAGTCCCCGGACTTCTGCAAGGACAAGCTCGGCCTCGACGCCCCGCTGGGTTCGGTCCCGCGCGAGAAGCTCAACGTCAAGGGCTCTAGCCTCGCTGCCGGCCACCCCTTCGCCGCCACCGGCGGCCGGATCATCAACAACCTGGCCAAGCTGCTCGACGAGAAGGGATCTGGCCGCGGCCTCATCTCCATCTGCGCCGCCGGCGGCCAGGGCGTAGTCGCCATCCTGGAGAAGTAGACCCAGGAGAACGTACGCGGCGCCCGGCTGATGCCGGGCGCCGTTGTCATTTCGCCGAGACGTCACTGCGGTCGGTCGAGACGTCAGTTAGGTCGGTCGAGACGTCATCGCGTGACGTGTCGGGCGACGGGGGTGACGTCTCGGCTGCGGTTACTTTGCGGTGAGGGCGAGGGCGGAGGTGACCAGGAAGTCGCGGACCTGGTCGGGGGAGACGGAGCCGACGGTGGGTACGCCGGGGGCGGACTCGGAGACCAGGATGCCGACGCGGGCGAGCTGGAGGGCGCCCAGGCCGGAGGCGTAGAGCGTGTTGGCGAGCAGGTTGGCGTCCTTGACGTGGAGCTCGCCGGAGGCGGCGCCGTCCTCGAGGACCTTGGTGAGGATGGTGAGGCAGCCGTTCATCGCCCGTCCGAGTCGGAAGAGGGCGCTCTCGGAGAGCTCGTCGAGCAGGTCGGAGCCGCTGCGGCGCATCAGTGTCTGAGCGCAGTCGACGAACGCGGGATACTCGATCCCGTAGTCGACGAATGCGCCGACGACGTCGCGGACGACGTCGGTGGGGGCGCTGTCTCCTTCGGTCGCGACCAGCATCCGCTCACGGAGCTCGTCGAGATAGCCGACCAGGGTCAGCGCGAAGATCTCGTCCTTGCCGGTGAAGTGCCGGTAGACGATGGCCCGGTTGATGCCGACGGCCTTGGCGATGTCCTCGATCTGCGCATCGCTGACCCCGCGCTCGTCGAAGAGTCTACGGGTGGCCGTGACGATGTCTGCCTCGCGTGCACGGCGGCGGGCGGCGGCGGCCGACCGGCGGCCGTCGGGCGCAGATCCGTGGGCTGACGCGGCGTCAGAGATGGTTGGTCGGATGCTCACAAGCACACTGTACGCGGTGTGCAACTCGGAGTTGCACCACGAGTGCGCGTCATCACACACCCGGTCGACGTCCCGATCAGGCTAGGCGAGGAACTGCTGCACCGTCGCGAGGGTGTCGGCCTCGGCGGCGGTCTTGTCGTCGCGGTAACGCACGACGCGGGCGAACCGCAGCGCGACCCCACCGGGGTAGCGGGTCGAGCGCTGCACCCCGTCGAAGGCGATCTCAACCACCTGCTCGGGCCTGACCTCGACCACCCAGTCGCCCTGCGGGTCGGTGACGGCGAGCTCGGTGAACCGCTCGGTCTGCCAGGCCAGCATCTGGTCGGTCATCCCTTTGAACGTCTTGCCGATCATCACGAAGCCGTTCGGACCGCGCGCGCCGAGGTGGATGTTGGAGAGCCAGCCCTTGCGACGCCCCGAGCCCCATTCGACACCGAGCACGACCAGGTCGAGCGTGTGGACGGGCTTCACCTTGATCCAGCCTGCGCCGCGCCGCCCTGCCTCCCACGGTAGGCCGACCCCCTTGACGACGACTCCCTCATGGCCGGCGGCGAGCACATCGGCGGCGAACCGCTCGGCCTCCTCGGCGTCGACGGTCAGCAACCGCGGGGCCCGGTGCTGCTCGGGGACGATCCGGTCGAGCTCGGCGAGGCGCTGATCGAGGGCGTGGTCGAGGAGGTCGCGGCCGTCGACATGGAGGATGTCGAAGAAGTACGGAGCCACGACGGTGTCGGAGGACGACCGTGTCGCGGTGCGTGAGGCGGTCTCCTGGAACGGCCGCGGTCGCCCCTCGGGGCCGAGGGTCAACGCCTCGCCGTCGAGCACGAGCGTCTCGGCCGGCAAGGCGCCGACGATCTCCGCGACCTCCGGCAGGCGCGCGGTGATGTCCTCCAGGGTGCGCGTCGCGATGCGGACCTCGGAGCCGGACTTGTGGGCCTGGATCCTGATGCCGTCCAGCTTGGTGTCGACCACGACCGCCTCGCCGAGCTTCGCCATGGCCTCTTCGACCGAGCCGGCCGACGAGGCGAGCATCGGCAGCACCGGACGACCCACGACCAGCCCGACCTCGGCCAGCGCGTCGGTGCCGTCGAAGGCGAGCCCGGCGACCACGACGGTCGAGCCGGCGAGCATCGCGGCGCGGCGTACGGCTGGCAACGGCACCTGCGCCGCGGCCGCCAGCGCCTCCTGGACGAGCGAGTCGAGGGCGCCTTGGCGAACCTCTCCGGTCACCACGCTCCGCAACCAGGCCTGCTCGGCCTCGGTCGCGGAGCCGAACAGGGTGTCGGTCTCGCGTGCCCGCTCGCTCTGCGACCCGGCGCCGGCCAGTCGGGAGATCCGCTCGAAGGCCTCGTGCACGCCCGCAACGGTCAACGACGGCTCGGCCGCCGGCGCGGGGAGCGAGGTGAGCGAGCGCCACCCCAGTCCCGTACGCCGCTGCAGCAGCGAACCGCCGAGATAGGCCGTCACCACCGGGAGCTCGTCGCGCTCTGTCGCGGCGAGGCACTCCGCCAGTGCCGCGACCTTGGCTTTCCGTGACCGGGTGGCGGCAACAGCGTTCGAGGTGGCGACGACGTCGGCGAGCAGCATGCATCCAGTGAACAACACACCAGCAGGTTGCGCTACGCGTTCAGAGGCCGCGCCGGGTCACGCCCGAGCAGGCGCAGCGCGTCGTTCCAATGGTCATCGCCGCTCGTGGGCAGCGGCGTGGCGAAGACCGGAGTGCCGCTCGGCGAGGAGGCGATCTGGCGCGCCATGTCGTGGACGTGGGCGACCGTTTCTTCGTTCGGTCGATAGGTGATCCCGAGCGTCGTCGCGACGTCCCAGGCGTGCACGGCGGCGTCGAGCAGCTGCATGCCCAGCGCTACCGTGACGGTCGGCCGGAAACCGAACTCGGCGAGGTGGATCGTCGTCTCCGGGTCGGCGGCGGCAAACGCGTCGCGGACCCGGGTCGCCGAGTCCTGCCACCTCTGCGAGAGGTTCTCCGCGCTGACCGCCACGGACGCGTACGAGGTGACCGGGGCATCGCCGTCAGCGACCGCGGCGGCGAAGCCGAGGTTCTGGCCGACCATGTGGCCGAACAGGTCGGCGAGGTCCCAGCCGTCGCACGGGGTGGGGCGACTCAGGTCGTCGGTCGTGGAGGCGAGGGCGACGGTGTCGTGAAGGGAGCGGTCATAGGCCGCGAGAAGCGCGTTGAAAGTAAGCACCTGATGATCGTAAGCGTGTGTAGATGATCCGTCGAGCGGTTAGGATTCTGCGGTGGATCGACCCGAGCTCGGCTTCCTGCTGTCCCGTCTGATGCGCGAGGTGATGGCTCGCGAGAAGCCGATCCTCGATGCCGCGGGGCTGGAGATGTGGGACTACGCGGTGCTCACCGCGCTGGCCGAGTCGGACGCGCCGACCCAGGCCCAGCTCGCCGCGTCGACCGGCCGCGACAAGACCCGTCTGATCGGCAACCTGGACCGGCTCGAGGCTCGGGGCATGGTGGCTCGTGAGCCCGACCCGGCCGACCGTCGCAACCGGATCGTGTCCCTGACCTCCGTCGGGGCCAAGGTGCTCCGCGGCTGCCGCGATGCCATCGAGGCCATGGAGGCCGAGCTGCTGGCCGATCTCGACCCGGCAGACAGGGCCGCGTTCGAGCGCGCGCTCACGGCTCTCGCCGAGCGCAGCCGATGAACGCTCTCCCCGGCGCCCTCGCAGCCACCCGCACCTGGCTCCAGGGCGAACTCCCGGCTCTCCTGAGGAGGCGTCGGGTGCCCGCGGCGGCGGTCGGAGTCCTCCAGGACGGCCACGTCGTAGACCATGCGAGCGGAGTCCTCAACCTCGACACCGGCGTGGAGGCGACGACAGACTCGCTGTTCCAGGTCGGCTCGATCACCAAGCTGTGGACCACCGACCTGGTGATGCAGCTCATCGACGAGGGCAGGGTCAGCCTCGACGACGAGATCAGCCGCCACCTGCCGACCTTCCGGATCGCCGACGAGGAGGCGACCCGGACGATCACCGTCCGTCACCTGCTCTCCCACACGGCCGGCTTCGAGGGCGACGTCTTCACCGACCACGGGCCCGGCGATGACGCGGTCGAGCGGTTCGTGGCCGCGATGGGCGACCTCCCGCAGACCTTCGCGCCGGGGGAGCGATTCTCCTACTCCAACACCGGCTTCGCGGTGCTCGGGCGTCTGGTCGAGGTGCTGCGTGGCACCACCTGGGACCGGGCGCTGCAGGACCGGCTCGCCGCGCCGATGGGGCTCACCCATGTCGCCACCACCGCCTACGACGCAATCAGGTTCCGCACCGCGATGGGCCACATCGACCCCGGCCCCGACCATGTCCTCCGCCCGGGGCCGGCGTGGGGGATGGCCCGTGCCAGCGGTCCGGTCGGCGCGATGCTCTCCATGCGCGTACGCGATCTGCTCGGCTTCGCCGCGATGCACCTGGACGGCGGGACCGCCGCCGACGGCACTCGGGTGGTCTCCTCGACCTCCTGCGCGGAGGTGCTCACGCGACAGGTCGACCACCCGGCATCGATGCGCTCCGAGGCGCGCGGCCTGGGCTGGTCCCTGGACGACACCAGCCAGGGGATCGTCGGCCACGACGGCCAGACGATCGGGCAGTCGGCCTTCTTCCGGATGGTGCCTGAGCATGACCTGGCGGTCGCGCTGCTCACCAACGGAGGCGACACCTACGGGCTCTACCACGACATCCTCGGTCATCTGCTCGACGATCTCGCCGGCGTCCGGGTCGCAGCCGATCCGGTGCCCCCGCGACAGCACCCGTCCGGCTTCGACGCCGACCGGCTGCTCGGCACCTACCGTGCCCGGATCGTCGACTGGACGCTGCGCCGACACCCCGACGGCCGGCTGTGGGTCGAGGAGGTCCCGGGCCCCGAGGCCGCCGCGGCCGGCGACGAGCCGGTGCGCTACGAGGTGCTCCCGTACGCCGCCGACCAGGTCGTCACCGCAGACGCCCTGCACGGAGCGCACCATGTCTTCGGGTTCGCCGGCCGCGACGAGACCGGTCGGGCGACCCATCTGACGACCAGCCGGGTCATCCCGCGGGCTAGCCTCGAGGCATGAGCACCATGAATGCTCACCGAGGTAACTCGGTGGCGCCCCGCCTACTGCGGGGAGTTCCGCGAAGGAAGCGACGGTTCACCAAGCTACCTCGGTCGGCGGCCGCCGCCGCATGAGCGCGCAGCGGACGGTTCGCCCCGGCTACGCCGTCGGCCTCGCCTCGATGCTGCGCCCGCTTCGCCGCGGGCCTGGCGACCCGACGTACAAGATCATTGGCGAGGACCACTGGCGAGCCGTGCGTACGCCGCAGGGTCCTGCCACGCTCAGGCTGCACCAGCGTGCCACCGAGGTCGAGGCTGAGGCGTGGGGAGAGGGCGCGGAGTGGGCACTGACCCATGTACCGGCCCTTCTCGGCGCGGACGACCGCCCGGAGGAGTTCCACACCGACGACCCGGTGCTGATGACGCTGATGGAGCGCTTCGAGGTGCCTCGCCTCGGGCGGACCGGGCTGGTGATGGAGGCGCTGGTGCCCGCGATCATCGAGCAGAAGGTGACCAGCACGGAGGCGTTCCGTGGCTTCGGCAACCTGGTCAGGCGATTCGGCGAGCTCGCTCCTGGGCCGGGGGCCGACCACGGGCTGCGCCTGCAGCCGTCACCGGAGCGGCTCCGGACGGTCCCGAGCTGGGAGTGGCTGCGTCTGCCGGTGGACCACGCCCGATCCAAGACCGTTCTCCAGGCGGCGCGCGTCGCGCCGGCCATCGAGCGGACTGCCGGCCTGCCTGGCGAGGAGGTCGAGCGGCGGCTCACCACCATCCCGGGGATAGGGGAGTGGACCGTCGCCGAGGTGCGCCAGCGGGCGCTCGGCGATCCCGACGCGGTCAGCTTCGGCGACTACCACGTCGCCAAGGACGTCGGCTGGGCGCTGACCAACAAGGCGTGGGACGACGAACAGCTTCGCGACTATCTGGAGCGGTTTCGGCCGCATCGTGCTCGTGTCGTCGCGCTCATCTACCGGGGTGCTGGGACACGGCCTCGGCGGGGGCCGCGGATGTCGCCGCGGACGCATCTGCCTCGCTGAGTTGCCGATCTGACTGCCGAGTCGGCGGGCCTCGGGGTCAGGGTTTCACAGGAGGGGGCGCAGCGGAGTGAGGACGAGCTCGGTGAACTTGCGGTGGATGTCGCGCGCGGCCCACTCGTCGGAGGTCAGCTCGAGCGCGTTGGACTCGTCGCGGGAGAAGATCTCCTCCATCTGCTTGGCGACGTCGCGGTCGAAGATCTCCAGGTTGATCTCGTAGTTTCCGGTCAGGGAGAGCCGGTCGATGTTGGCGGTGCCGACGGTCGACCAGAAGCCGTCGACGGTGGCGGTCTTGGCGTGGATCATCGCGTCCTTGAACCGCAGGATCCGCACGCCTGAGTCGAGGAGCTGGGAGAAGTAGCCTCGGGAGATCCAGTCGACGACGATGTGGTTCGACTTGAGCGGCAGCAGGATGCGTACGTCGACACCGCGCCGTGCCGCGGCCTTGAGCGCGTCCACGAAGTCCTCGTCGGGGACGAAGTAGGCGGTGGTCAGATAGATGTTGCGCGAGGCCCGGTTGATCGCTTCCAGATACATCGACCGGATCGGGAACATCCAGAGTCGAGGCACGTTGCGGTGGAACCGGAGATCGGGGTCCCAGGAGGGGGCCGTCTCGATGAGCAGCGGGCCTTCCTCTGCGGTCCGGCGCGACAGCGGGTGCGGCCGGCGCCGGTTGAGGTTCCAGAAGTCTGCGAACGCACGGCGTAGGTCCCACACCCCGGGGCCGGTGATGCGCACGTGCGTGTCGCGCCACTCGGTGGCGTACGCATCCCCGATGTTGTAGCCGCCGACGAACCCGACGGTGTCGTCGACGACCAGGATCTTGCGGTGGTCCCGGCCGTAGCGGGAGAGGTCGAAGAAGCGCCAGCCTGCTGCGTAGGTGGGGTAGCGCAGGACGTGCATCCCGGGTGGGAAGCGCTTGAAGCGGGCCGGCACCACGAGGTTGGCGAGCTCGTCGTAGATGCAGTAGACCTCGACCCCGCGTTCTGTTGCCGCGGCCAGCGCCTGCTTGAACCGCTGGCCGACCTCGTCACCCTTCCAGATGTACGTCTCGAGGAGGACCTGCTTCTTGGCGCCGTCGATCGCGGCGATCATGTCCTCATAGAGGTCGTTGCCGAACGTGTAGGTCGTCACGGTGCCGTCGCCGACGCTGTTGGTCAGCGGCGGTGTCACCGGGAACGGCTTGGCCCGCCTGCCGTGCTTCCCGCGGCTGCGGTAGGCGTCGACGAGGCTCATCACGACGGCGAGCGCCACCGGCACGCCGAAGACGACGAGGAGCAGGCGGCGTAGGAACCTCACGACGCCCCCCGGCGACAGTCTCATCACAGTCCCCAATCTAACTGGCTCACCGCGTGGAGACACACCGGTACGGTCCGCGGCTCGATGCCGGTGCCCGCGCCGACGGTCCCGGCTTGCCCGGCGATCTGAGGATCAGGATGCGAGAACGGCCTTCACGGATGCCGGTTCGAGGGTGGAGGATCCTGTGACTCCCGTCACCTACTGGCGGGTAAGTCGTTGAGACCAGATACCTCCCACCCTGTCCGGAGGCATATCGGACGACGGGTCGTTGCCCTCAGAACTGAAACGTGTTCTACTACAGACTCGAAACGTGAGCCGAGTCACAAGACCTCGCGGAAGGTGCAGGATGGCAGTGCAGTTCGCCTCGCTGGTCCGAGGCGTCGGCGGGATGGGTCTGATGACCGGTGAGGTCGTCAAGGGCACCTTCACGACCAAGTTCCAGCTGCGCGAGTTCCTCGAGCAGGCCTGGTTCATCACCAGCGTGACGATGTTGCCCGCGGTCCTGGTCTCGATCCCGTTCGGTGCGGTCATCTCGCTCCAGGTCGGCAATCTCGCCGGTCAGCTCGGGGCGCAGTCGTTCGCCGGCGCGACAGCGGTGCTCGCAGTGGTCAGAGAGGCGGCGCCGATGGCGGCTGCGCTGATCATCGCCGGTGCCGCCGGGTCGGCGATCTGCTCCGACATGGGATCGCGCAAGATCCGTGAGGAGATCGACGCCATGGAGGTGCTGGGCATCGACCCGGTGGTCCGGCTGGTGATCCCGCGTGTGCTCGCGTGCCTGTTCGTCTCGGTGATGATCAACGGGATCGTCATCGCCACCGGGATCGGTGGCGGCTACTTCTTCACCGTGATCATCCAGGGCGGGTCCGCAGGCGCGTTCCTGTCGAGCTTCACCGCGCTGGCGAGCCTCCCGGACCTCTACATCTCGATGGTCAAGGCAGCGCTTTTCGGCTTCCTGGCCGCGATCATCGGCGCCTACAACGGCCTCAACGCCCAGGGCGGTCCCAGCGGCGTCGGCCGAGCGGTCAACGAGGCCGTGATCATCGCGTTCATGATGCTGTTCGTCCTGAACTCCATCATGACCGCCATCTACTTCCAGATCGTTCCTCAGGACGGGTTGTGATCCCCCGGTGTCCAACACGCTCGCCCAGGTGGGCAACCAGATCGTCAAAGACCAGCGCCAGGCTGTCGAGGGCTATGGCGACCAGCTGATCTTCTACGTCAAGGCCCTCGCCTGGGCGCCGCGCACCGTGCGCCGCTACAAGCGGGAGGTCCTCAACATCCTGGCCGAGGTCGCCTTCGGCGCCGGCGGCCTGACGATGATCGCCGGCACCGTCGGCGTGATCGCGTTCATGGCCTTCTTCGCCGGCTCCGAGGTCGGCATCCAGGGCTACGCGAGCCTGAGCCAGATCGGTGTCGCGAAGTTCTCCGCGTTCATCTCGGCGTTCTTCAACACCCGCGAGGTGGCGCCGCTGATCTCCGCGATCGCGCTGGCCGCGACCGTCGGCTGTGGCTACACCGCCAGGCTCGGCGCGATGCGGATCTCGGAGGAGATCGACGCGCTCGAGGCGATGGGCGTGCCGAGCCTTCCCTACCTGGTCACCACCCGGATGATCGCCGGGTTCCTGGCCGTCATCCCGCTCTACATCGTCGCCCTGTGCGCCTCCTACCTCAGCCCCCGGCTGATCACGACGCTGATGTACGGGCAGTCCGGCGGGACGTACGACCACTACTTCCTGGCCTTCCTGCCGCCGATCGACATCCTCTACAGCTTCCTGAAGCTGATCATCCTCGCGGTCGCGATCATCCTGATCCACTGCTACTACGGCTACACCGCCTCCGGCGGCCCGGCAGGGGTCGGCATCGCGGTCGGCAAGGCGATCCGTACCTCCATCGTCACCGTCGTCGTCGCGGACTTCTTCCTGAGCTTCGCGATCTGGGGGTCCACGACCACCGTCCGGATCACGGGATGAGGGCGGCGCGATCCACATGTTGATGGGAATCCAGCGCGACACCCGCGCCGAGCACTCCAAGCTCTTCGTCTCCGGGATCGCCTTCACGGTGACCCTCGCCCTGCTGATCACGCTCTGCATCGCGATCTACCAGAAGGCGTTCGTGCAGTTCACCACCGTGAGCGTCGAGGCCGACCGGGCCGGCCTGCAGCTGCCGCGCTACGGCGACGTACGCATGCACGGCGTCATCGTCGGCCAGATCCGCGAGATCAACCAGGACGGCAAGAAGGCCGTCATCGAGCTCGGTCTGGAGCCGGAGCAGGCCGAGCAGATCCCCGCCAACGTCAGCGTCGCGATCAAGCCGACGACGCTGTTCGGGCAGAAGTACGTCGAGTTCATCGACCCCGTGGGAGAGCGGACCGGCGCGCTGAGCGACGGCACCGTGATCCCCGCCGACCGGGTCCGCACCAGCGTCGAGCTCGACGTGATCCTGGCCCGGCTCTTCCCGCTGCTGAAGTCGATCCGGCCCCAAGACCTCAACAGCACCCTGCACGCCCTCGCCACGGCGCTCTCCGGCAACGGGGAGAAGCTCGGCGAGACGATGGTCCAGCTCAACGACTACCTCGAGAAGATGAACGTCCACCTCCCCACACTCGAACGCGATCTCGAGGACATGGCCGACGTCGCGGAGACCTACTCCATGGCAGCCCCCGACCTGGTCAAGGTCCTCGAGAACACCACGACCACCGCCAACACCGTCACCGAGCAGCGAGCCCGCCTCGGCGGCCTGCTCACGTCCGTGACCGGGGTCGCCGACACCTCGAAGAACCTGCTCGCCGAGAACGAGAAGGCGATCCGGTACGAGACCGAGCTGGCGGTCCCGCTGCTGAAGCTGCTCTCCGACTACTCCCCGGAGTACACCTGCCTGCTGCGCGGCCTCGACGAGTACACCGAGCTGCTGGCGACCGTCTTCCAGCAGAACCGGGTGCGTCAGACGATGGTCCTCGACGGCACCCAGAAACCCTCGTACGGCCGTGACGACCGTCCCGAGTGGGGCGAGATCGGCCATGGCCCGTGGTGCGCCGGACTGCCGAACCCGACGGTGCCCGCCGAGCCGAACGAGCTCGAGAACGGCACCGAGGACGTGCCGTGGGCCCCCGGGAACGGAGGTCTGCAGTGAACAAGCGCGATCTCAAGACCACGGTGGCCGGGACCAAGCTGGTCATCTTCACCGTCATGTCGATCATCGTCACCGGCACCCTGGCCTCGATCATGGGGAACGTCGGCTTCGGCGACCGGGTGCCCTATCGCGCCGAGTTCACCACCGCCTCCGGCCTCAGCGAGGGAGACGACGTACGCGTCGCCGGGATCACCGTGGGCGAGGTGCTCGCCGTCGAGATCGAGGACGGTGACCACGCCATGATCACCTTCCGGGTCGACGAGACGGTGCCGCTGACCACCGCCAGCGGTGCCCAGGTCCGCTACCTGAACCTCGTTGGCGACCGCTATCTGGCGCTGACCCAGGATGCCGGTACGCAGGAGGCAGGCGAAGACGCGGCGCCGTTGCGGCAGGGCCAGGCGATCGCGATGGCCAACACCACCCCGGCGCTCGACCTGACCGAGCTCTTCAACGGCTTCCAGCCGCTCTTCGAGGCGCTGCAGCCCAAGGACGTCAACAAGCTCTCGCTCAACCTGATCCGGGTGCTGCAGGGAGAGGGCGGCACCGTCGCGAGCCTCCTCTCCGAGACCGCGGAGCTGACCAGCGCCCTGGCCGAGCGCGACCAGCTCATCGGGGACGTGATCACCAACCTGTCCAAGACGCTCAGCACCGTCAACGAGCACCACACCGAGCTCGCCGAGCTGATCCAGCAGCTCAGCGGCTGGATGAAGGACCTGGCGCGGGACAAGGAGGCGATCGGTGACTCGATCTCCTCGATCGGCGACCTGACCGACGAGCTGGCCGGGTTGCTCACCGACGTACGGCCGTTCCTCAAGGAGGACATCAAGCAGCTCAAGCGCGTGGTGGACATCCTGAACAAGCCGGGAAACCAGACGCTCCTCGACAAGACGCTCGAGCGGCTGCCCGAGACGTTGGAGTCGCAGGCGCGGATCGGCAGCTACGGCTCCTGGTACAACTACTACCTCTGCGACCTCGACTTCTCGATCAAGCTGCCCTCTCTCGGTGAGCTGCTCGACAACTCTCCCGCCGTCAAGGCGATCCAGAAGCAGCTCGACAACGTGGCCTTCTACAGCCGGGCAGAGAGGTGCAAGCTATGAGTGAGCGCCAGCGAACGACCATCAGTCTCAGACCGGCGCGTCCGTATCCTTGCTCCTCCTCGACGGAGGTGCCGGTCTGATGGCGCATCACTCAGACACCCAGCTCAAGCGCACCGGCGTGATCACGATCGTCGCGCTCGCGCTGGCCCTCACCGCGGCGTTCAACCTGCGCAAGCTGCCCTGGTTCGCCGGCACCACCTACCAGGCCGAGTTCTCCGATGCCAGCGGCCTGCACGTGGGCAGCCGGGTGGAGATCGCCGGCATCCGGGTCGGCCGGGTCAGCGACATCGAGATCGAGGGAGCCAAGGTGCTCGTCTCCTTCTCGGTCGAGGATGCCGAGATCGGCCACCGCAGCGAGGCGTCGATCGGTGTGCTCAACCTGCTGGGGGAGAAATACCTCGACATCACCCCGCAGGGCGGACAGAGCCTCGACGCCGGCTCGACGATCCCGCTGGCCCGCACCAGCGCGGGCAGCGACATCGTCGGCACCTTCGGTGACCTCACCGAGACCACCGAGGCGATCGACACCCAGCAGCTGGCCAAGGCGCTGACGACGATGTCGGGCACCCTCGACAAGGCCGGCCCCGAGGTGCAGGGCGCCTTCCAGGGCATCGCCGCGCTCTCCCAGACCATCGCCGCCCGCGGCGACGAGCTGGAGTCGCTGCTGCAGGATGCCGAGAAGGTGGTCCAGCTCGTCAACCAGCGCAAGCAGGACATCATCAGCGTGATGGAGAACGGCGATCAGGTCTTCGCCGAGCTCATCTCCCGTCGCCAGGCCATCCACCAGCTGCTGGTCAACGCCACCGCCCTGGCCGAGCAGCTGCAGGGCCTGGTCAAGGAGAACCAGAAACAGATCGGTCCCGCTCTGGACGCGCTCGACCAGGCGCTGAAGTTCCTCAACGCCCGCGAGAAGGACCTGACCAAGACCATCCAGAACTACGGCCCGTACGCGTCGATCCTGATCAACATCATCGGCACCGGGCCCTGGTTCGACGCCTACCTCGCCAACCTCACCGGGATCGTGAGCGGGGAGTTCGTGCCCGGACGACGACCAGGGATCGTGGAATGACAAAGAACTTCTGGGGCCGAAAGTGGGCCGCGCTGCCGATCGCGCTGGTGCTGATGTGCGGGCTGCTGCTGATCTCCGAGGTGGCGGCGCCTGACACCAAGACGCTGACCGCGAGCTTCCCGCAGGCGGTGAGCGTCTACGAGGGCTCCGACGTGGTCATCATGGGCGTCAAGGTCGGCAAGGTCGCCTCGCTGGAGACGAAGGGCGACCACGTGGACGCGGTGATCGAGTATCAGAGCGACTACAAGCTGCCCGAAGACGTGAAGGCCGCGATCGTGACCCCGACGCTCGTCGCCGACCGGTTCATCCAGCTGACGCCCGCCTACACCGGCGGGCCTGCGATGGCAGACGGCGGCGAGATCCCGATCGAGCGCACCGCCGTCCCGGTCGAGCTCGACCGGATCTACGCCAGCCTCTCCGAGCTGACCACCTCGCTGGGACCCAACGGGGCCAACAAGAACGGCGCGCTGAGCGACGTCCTGCGCGAAGGCGCCGACGCGCTCGAGGGCAACGGCAAGATCGGCAACCAGGCGATCGCCGACATGTCCGAGGCGGCCCAGGTGCTCGGGGGCAACTCGGAGCAGCTCTTCAGCACCCTCGCCCAGCTCTCCGAGGTCACCACGACGCTGGCGCGCAACGACGAGACGACCGAGAGATTCCTGACCGACCTCTCGACGGTCTCCACCCAGCTGGCCGGTGAGAGCGACGAGCTCGACCAGGCGCTCGCGGCGATCGCGCAGGCGGTGAAGGTGACGAAGTCGTTCGTGGAGAACAACTCCGACGCTCTGGTCGGCGATGTCAAAGAGCTCAACAAGACGCTCAACATCCTGGCCAAGGAGAAGGAGACCCTCGGCACCGTCATCGACCTGGCGCCACTCGGGATCGGCAACCTGGCCGAGTCCTTCGACCCCGCCTCGGGATCGGTCGGCTTCCGGCTCCAGGTCGGGCCGATCGGGTCGGATCTGTCCAACATCTTGTGCATGGTGGTCGAGAACGACAAGATCCCGGGGGCCAAGGAGATCTGCGCGCTGTTCAAGGCGCTGCTGCCCACCGGGTCGACCGCTCCGCTGGGCAAGGCGTTGACGGACGCTGCCGCGCCCACCGACCGTGACACCGCCACCGGACTTCCGCTCGGAGCGTCGAACGGGACCAAGGCCAAGCAGCCGGAGGTGAAGCCCGAGGTGGTCACCGAGGGCGGCATCAGTGAGCTCAGCGGGTCCTTGCAGGACCTGATGTCTGGAGGCAAGGGATGAGATCTCGGATCCGGTCGCTCGTCGCCATGGTCGGCATCCTCGCCGTGGCGAGCGGATGTGGCGTACAGGCCTATGACCTGCCGCTTCCCGGCAACGAGGTCGGCGAAGGCGAGGGCTACGTCGTCACCGCCGAGTTCAACGACGTGGTCGACATCGTGCCGCGCACCAAGGTGATGGCCAACGACGTCCCGGTCGGCCAGGTCGACAAGGTGGAGCGGGATGGCTGGCACGCGAAGGTCACCATGACCGTCCGCAAGAACATCGACCTTCCCGCCGACGCGCTGGCCAACGTACGCCAGACCAGCCTGCTCGGGGAGAAGTACATCGCCCTGGTGGCGCCCGAAGGGTCCACCGTCGCCAGCGCCGGCAAGCTGGGCGACGGCGCCACCATCGGGCTCGACCGCACCAACCGCAACCCCGAGGTCGAGGAGGTGCTCGGCGCGCTCTCCTTCCTGCTGGCCGGCGGTGGTGTCGGCCAGCTGAAGACGATCAGCGACGAGCTCAACACCATGATGGACGGGCGCACCGACGACATGCGCTCGCTGCTGGGCAATCTGGAGACCACGGTCGCCTCGCTCAACCAGCAGAAGGGCTCGATCATCAAGGCGATGGAGCAGGTCGACCGGCTGACCCGCACCCTCAACAAGGAGTCCGAGTCGATCGAGGCGGCGATCGACTCCTTCGGTCCGGCGCTCGAGGTGCTCCGCCAGCAGCACGCCGACCTGTTGAAGATGATGAAGGCGCTCGACCGGCTGGGTGTGGTCGCGACCCGGGTGATCAACCAGAGCGGGGCCAACCTGACCACGGCGCTGGACGAGCTGGCGCCGACGCTGCGCGAGCTCGCCGACGCCGGCGACTCGCTCCCGCGCGGGCTGATGATGGCGGCCAGCTTCCCGTTCCCGGAGAACGCCGCCGGACTGGCGATGGGGGACTACTCCAACGCGCTGTTCCACATGGATCTCGACCTCGGCAAGCTGGTCGGCAGCCTCACCAACGGCGAGTCCAGCGGCATCTTGCCGCAGGTCTTCCAGATCTGCCTGTCCTACTCGAAGGGTTGCAAGGCGATCCAGCCGCTGGCCAAGTCGCTGTGTGACCTGACCAACCTGCAGCTGGTCTGCTCCGTGGTCGGCAAGGAAGACACCAAGGCGAAGCCGGGGGAGAAGACGCCCAAGCTGCCCGACATCTCCGACCTGCTGCCGAAGAGCTCGACCTCGACCAAGACGCCGGGACTCAACGGCCTGATCCCGGAGATCACCGACGGGCTGTCGGCGCCCTCGGCGACCGAGACACCCACGGCCGAGCCGACGACCGGGGGCCTGGCCGGCCTCCTCGAGGGACTCCTGGGAGGGGGCACCAAATGACACGCAGCGTACGCAACAAGCTGGTCATCTTCCTGGTCCTCGCCGCGGTCGGGATCTTCTACGTCTCGGCCGCCTACCTCGGAATCGTCGACCGGGTCCTGGGTCGACACGTGAACGTATCGATCGACCTCCCGGCCTCTGGTGGTCTCTACGAGGGCAGCGAGGTCAACTACCGCGGCATCGGCGTCGGCCGGGTGGCCGCCATGACAGTCACCGATGAGGGCGTCCGTGCCGATCTGGAGCTCGACCCCGGCACCGAGGTGCCGAAGGACGCCAAGATCGAGGTCCACAACCTCTCGGCGGTGGGGGAGCAGTACATCAACTTCATCCCCGACTCTGCGGCCGGCCCCTACCTCGCCGAGGGCGATGTGGTGTCCGCGGGACCTGAGTCGATGCCGGGCACCACCGACCAGCTGCTCACCGAGCTGAACAGCTTCACCACCTCGATCAACGGCGAAGACCTGAGCACCGTCGTGGCCGAGCTCGGCACGCTGTTCCGCGGCAATGCCGAGAACCTGCGTACGCTGCTCGACTCGGGTTCCACCCTCGTCGACGAGGCCTCAGCGCACCAGGAGGAGACCATTCGTCTCCTCGACACCAGCCAGACCGTGCTCCAGACGCAGAAGGAGCACAGCGGCGACATCCGTGAGTTCGCCGACGGTCTCGAGGAGGTCACCGCGACCCTGGACAAGCGCGACCCCGAGCTGCGCGAGATCCTGCAGGGCGGCGAGGCGACCGCGGTCCAGGTCCAGTCGCTGGTCGACGGGCTGCAGCCGCTGCTGCCGGTCTTCCTGGCCAACCTCAGCACCGTCAACGAGGTGCTCACCGCCCGGCTGCCCGCGATCGAGCAGACCTTGGTGACCTTCCCGCAGGTCGTCGCAACCGGGTGGACCGGCTCGCCCGGCGACGGCTACGGTCACCTCTCGATGGGCTTCGTCTACACCACACCGCCGTGCCAGGAGGGCTACAAGCCTCCCGACCAGTGGATCCCCGGCACCGTGATGGAGGACCAGCCGCTCTATCCGGCCAAGTGCACCGACAAGCGCGCCCAGCCCGGCTACGAGGGCGACAACCCGATCATGCAGCGGGGTGTCAACATGGTGCCGAAGCCCGAGGGCGTCGAGAAGTACGTGACGTCCTACGACCCGAAGACCGGGCGCACGAAGCTCCCCAACGGAAAGACGGTCACGATGTCCACCCCGACCGATGACGGAGGCCTGGTCTCCGCCCTGTCCGACGACTCCTGGCGATCGATGATCCTGGGAGAGGAGTGAGTCCGGTGCCAGAACCTGCTGAAGTGGCCCAAAACCGCCTCGACGTCAAGATGTCCGTCGCCAGACTCGGGCGGGTCAACACCGTGCTCGCGGCGGTGGTGGTGATCCTGGTCGTGCTCGCGGCGGCAGTCTTCATCGGTGGCGCCCGGGTGCTGCCGTGGACGACACCGGCCGAGGCGGCGGCCGCCGACTACGACGAGGTGAAGTCCGTCGCCGAGGAGGGCGTGATCGCCTTTCTCGATGTCGACTACCGCGACATGGATCCGCGGATCCAGGCGGTCAAGGAGATCTCGACCGGCACCTTCGGCAAGGAGTACACGGCCATCGCCGAGCAGATCCGCCAGGCCGCGATCCCCGCGCAGACCGTCTCCAAGGGCAAGGTCAAGCAGGTCGGCATCCGCGCGATCGGCTCGAAGAAGGCCGTCGTGCTCGTCGCCGTGGACTCCGTCGTGACCAGCAGCCAGACCGCTGAGCTGAAGAAGAGCGACGCCTGCCCCTACGAGGGGGCGCGGTGCTCGAAGTACCGGTTCAAGGTGTCGCTGGACAAGACGAAGGACGGATGGCGCATGTCCGACCTGGCAGGAGTCAACTGATGACAGGCGTACGAGCGAACGGATCGGTCTCGGCGGGCCAGAAGGAGTGCCCCTTCTGCGCGGAGACGATCAAGGCGGCAGCGATCAAGTGCCGCTACTGCGGGTCCGACCTGCTGCCGCCCACCGACGAGCACGATGCCCCGGACGTACGTGGCGAGGGCGATGCTCCGCAGGAGACCGAGGCGCAGGCGGACGCTGAGCCTCCAGCTGAGGTTGAGGGTGAGAGCGCGACCGCGGAGCGTGCCGGATTCGTCGAACGGTGGCTGGGCGACGGTAGCCGGACGCTGACGGCGGTGCTCGGCGTACTCGTCCTGGTGGCCGGCGGCGTGCTCTGGCTGGCCGTCGACCGGGCGTCGAAGGACGATGTGGCGCCGAACGGTGAGCTGACCGCGGCCGGTTCCCGGGCGGCGATCATGGAGCACTCTGTCGGACTGACGCAGACGGTGATGTCCTACCAGGCCGCGAGCGCGGAGAAGGACATCGCGGCGGCGAAGAAGCTGATGACGCCGCAGATGCAGAAGGACTACGAGAAGACGCTTCCCGGGGAGGACAAGCGCAAGGAGCAGGCCGACCTCGGCATCAAGGTCGACGCCGAGGTGGCGCCGCTCTCCGAGGAGGGCGCCAAGGCGGCCGAGGAGGGCAAGGCCTGCATCGACGAGGACTGTGCCGCCTCCATCATCTCGGCCACCGAGGACACTGCGTCGGTGCTGCTCTTCGTCAACCAGAGCGCGACCGCGCCGAAGACGAAGAACACCGTGGTCAGCCCGACCTGGGAGGTGCTGACGCTGGTCAAGGACGACGGCGGCTGGCTGATCTCCGAGATGAAGGCTGCTTCCTAGATCTCGGCAGGCGGTCCCGTCGGGGGACCTCTCCATCCCTGCTATTGTAGAACGTGTTCTAGTTTTGTTTGCTCGAGGAGGGCACATGGCCGGCTCCCGCCAGTCCGTACAGCTGACCGACGCCGAGATCGAGGACTTCCTCGGCTCGCAGATGAAGGTGCAGGTCGCGACCGTCGGTGCCGACGGGGCGCCGCACCTGACCACGCTGTTCTACGTGCTCGACGAGGGCAGGATCGCGTTCTGGACCTACGGCTCCTCGCAGAAGGTCCGCAACCTGCGACGCGACCCACGCGTCACCTGCCTGGTCGAGGACGGCGAGGACTACTTCGAGCTGCGCGGGGTGAGCATCACCGGCCGGGCGCGCCTGGTCGAGGACTACGAGGAGATCAAGGCGCTCGGGTCGCAGGTGATGGCCCGGATGGCCGGCGGTGCCGACCTGGGTGAGCTCGGCGAGGACCTGGTCTCGAAGCAGGCCTACAAGCGAGTCGGCATCGTCATCGAGCCCGACAAGATCGCAAGCTGGGACCACCGCAAGCTGGGCGCGCTGCCCGGCCAGGGCTGACTCAAGGACAGCGAAGGACAAAGGAGACGGACATGGCAAAGGTGATTGCGGACTTCGACCTGTGCGAGTCCAACGGGATGTGCGAGGCGTTCGCACCCGACGTGTTCGAGATCGATGACGACGACTACCTGCAGATCGCGGACCCGACCGTGACCGACGAGAACCGCGACCGCGTCGAACAGGCCGTGGCCGGCTGTCCCAAGGCGGCCCTGAGGATCGAGGAGTAACAGCACGTGAGCGTCGACCTGAATGGCAAAGTCGCGATCGTCACCGGATCCGGAGCGGGTCTGGGACGGGCAGAGGCCGTGGCGCTGGCCCGGTCGGGTGCCCGGATCGTGCTCAACGACCTACCGGGTGCCGCCGAGGAGGCAGCCGAGGAGATCCGCGGCTTCGGCGGCGAGGCGGTGATCGCGGCCGGTGATGTGAGCGAGCGCGCGACGGCGGACGCGATGATGGCCGCGGCGGTCGACGGGTTCGGTGGCCTCGACATCGTGGTCAACAACGCGGGCATCACCCGCGACAAGATGCTCTTCAACATGTCCGACGAGGAGTTCGACCTGGTCGTACGCGTGCACCTGCGCGGTCACTTCCTGCTGACCCGCAACGCCTCGACCCATTGGCGGTCGGTGGCCAAGTCGACCGGCGCGCCGGTGGATGCGGCGATCGTGAACACCTCCTCGGAGGCATTCCTGTCCGGTCCGCCGGGACAGGCCAACTACGGTGCCGCGAAGGCGGGGATCACCGCGCTGACGATGTCGACGGCCCGGTCGATGGGTCGTTCCGGCGTACGCGCCAACGCCATCTGCCCGCGGGCCGCGACCGCGATGACCGAAGGCGTGCTCACGGGTGACTCCTACGGTGCCGAGCACGTGGCGCCGCTGGTCACCTACCTCGCCTCCCCGGCCGCCGCCGCGATCACCGGGCAGGTCTTCGTCGTCTACGGCGGGATGATCGCCGTCCTGGCGCCGCCCACCGTGGCCGAGCGCTTCGACAACGCCGCCTGGGACCTGGAATCGCTCGACAAGCAGGTCGGTGGCTGGTTCGCCGACAGGGACCCCGAGGTCGGCTTCTCAGCCGACTCGATCATGCAGCTCAAGCTGAAGGACTAAAAGGAGCAGAGATGGCACGTCTCGAGGGCAAGATCGCGATCGTCACCGGTGGCGCGCAGGGGCAAGGGGCTGCGATCGCGCGCGCCTTCGTCTCCGAGGGCGCGAAGGTGGTGATCGCCGACGTGGCCGACGAGCCGGGCAAGCTGCTCGCCGACTCGCTGGGCGAATCGGCGCTGTTCGTGCACCACGACGTGAGCTCGGAGGAGTCCTGGACCGCGCTGGTAGCACAGACCGCGGAGACGTACGGGCCTGTAAACGTCCTCGCCAACAACGCCGGGATCCTGCGCTTCGGTGAGATCCTGACCCAGCCGGTCGAGGAGTTCGAGCTGCTGTGGCGGGTCAACACCCTCGGCTGCTTCCTCGGGATGCGCTCGGTCATCTCGACGATGAAGGAGAACGGCGGCGGCTCGATCATCAACGCGTCCTCGATCGAGGGCCTGGCCGGGATGGCGTTCGTGGCGGGCTACACCTCGACCAAGTTCGCCATCCGCGGCATGACCAAGGCCGCGGCCCTCGAGCTCGGCCCCAACGGCATCCGGGTCAACTCCGTCCACCCCGGCATGATCGACACCCCGATGACCCGTGGTGTCGGCGCCGACGACGCCGCCATGGAGTTCGGCGCCTCCAAGGTCGCCCTCAAGCGCGTCGGCCACCCCGAGGACATCGCGCCGTTGTACGTCTACCTCGCCTCCGACGAGTCCGGCTTCGTGACTGGCGCCGAGATCGCCATCGACGGCGGCGCCACCGCCACCCACGCCTACGGCGGCTGACCCGCCCCGGCCGAAGCGTCACCCCCGTCGGCCGAGGCGTCACGTAGGTTGGCCGAGGCGTCACACTGGTGACGCCTCGGTCGACGCAAGCGACGTCTCGGCATGGGAATTGGCCGTGTAGAGGGACCGGTCTGCGGCATACTGCGCGAGAGGGTCTCAGTCAGCAGGGACGAACCGAAGGTCAACTGAAACGTGTCTCGACGGCGCAGCGCGTACGCCACCGTGGTGGTCCTGGGTGTCCTCGCGTTCTTCTACAGCCTGGCCTTGGCGATTCCGGTCTCCGTGGAGGCCGTCTGGCAGCTCTGGGAGACCCGGGGCCTGAACTGGATGGGCGTGCTGGTGGGCCGGATGGTGGACGGCTTCACGTTCTTGTGGGGGTCGGCGGTCACCCACGGGGGCTACGTCGTCACGCCGGTCTCCATATGGCCGACGGTCGTGTTCGTCGTGCTCCTCGCGTCGCTGGTCTATCTGAGCCTGCGCACTGCCTCCGAGAACGCGTATTCAGTGGCCGGCCGGGTGCTGTGCGCAAGTGTTCTCACCGGTGGCCTGACGAATCTCTTCGTGGTCCTGCAGGCCACCGCAGGTGGTAGAGGAGGTCTCGACGCCCTGCCGTCGCTCATCTGGGCGCTGCCCGACGACGGCATCTGGATCGGTGCGGTTATGGGTGTGCTGGGCGGGTACGCCGCGTTGGTGGCGGCCGCGTTCGGACAGGTCGCCTCCATCGCCCTCCGCGCCGACGCAACGGACGATTCCGACATGTCGCCGAAAGAACCTCTCGAACACGTCGGGCGGGGACGAGCGATGCGGATCGCGACCTGGGGGACGCTGCCGCTGCTGGTGGTGGCTCTCGTGGGCGGGTTCGTCTGGGACTACGGGCCGGATGCGGATCCGTACGGCGCCCGCCTCGACTCGGTGCAAGCATGGATACGCCTGGTCTGGTTCGGTCACGCCAGCCTGTCGGGACCGCACAACCCACACTCGCTCAGCGGTGAGTTCGACACCTCGGTCTGGCTGACTCGTACGCTGAGCTCGGCTGTTCTGGTGGCGCTCGTGTGGCTTGTGATGCTGCTGATGGTCTCCCGTTGGCAGGGTGAGCGCAGGCCAGGTGTGCTTTGCGTCGTTGTGCAGTGCTGGGGTGTGGTCGCGGTGCTGGCCGCGCTCGTCGGGATGGTCGAAGGCGCACTCGTGCGCCAGGAGGCGTTCGCGACCACCGCTCCGCTCTGGGCGCTCGAGGTCGCCGGCCAAGGGGTCCGGTTCGGTGCCGTCTTCGGCTGGGCGACCGGCGTAGCCGTGATTCTCGCCCACCGATTCTCGAGAGGAGCTAGGGCCGATGCCGAAGCAGAGGGCGAGTGAGGACAGCGCCTCGGAGCATGCCGGAAGGGGCTGGCTGATGTCGCTCGTGACGAAGCCGGCCGCCTGGGTCGTCGGCGTGATCCTGGTCGCGCTGGGGGCGACCTTCAGTTCCGGGTTGCAGAGCCTGTTCAGCGGTCTCCTGCCCGATGGCTGGAGCGAACCGGGCAGCGGCATCGAGATCGTCGATGTACGTCGGAAGCCGATGAGCGGATACGTGCTGATCCCGGACCTGCCGGCGCCCGGGTTCGAGGACTTCGCTGACGCGGTGTCCTCCGTGAACGACCCAGCATGGGAGGCGAACCACGAGTGGTATGCCGTGGACCATGTCGTCTGGGAGGTCACGCTCGTCGGCCGTCACGGCGACCCGGTAGTGATCACCGACCTACGTCCAGAGCGGACCGGTCCATGCACGAAGAAGCTCCCGCAGGGGATCCTCGTGAAGGACGTCCCCCAGGGTGAGGGCGAGAAGATCGAGATGGAGACCGCCATCGACGCGAACGTGCCGAGGCTCACCTCGGTCGATGATGGTTCGGCCTACTTCGACGACGGAACGGTCACGCTCGCCAAGGGCGAGACAGTGGTCATATCGATCGAGGCGACCAGTGGTGGGCCGACCTGCGAGTGGGTGTTCGAAGCCGACTACGTCGATCACGGCAAGCGCGAGACGATGACGATCAAGGCGCCGGGCGATCGCCCGTTCGCGATCACCGGATTCGCCCACGACCGGGCTTACGAAACCACCTGGGATATTGGCTGCAAACGCGCGATGACGCCCGAGGAAGTGGCCGCGAGAACGCTACCGGCTGACTGTAGGTAGGCCGAGACGTCACTGCAGTCGTCCGAGACGTCACGTACGTCGTTCGAGACGGCAATGCGGTGACGTCTCGGCCTGCGGGGGTGACGTCTCGGCGTGTCAGCGCAGCAGGAGGCGTACGGCGACGTCGATCGACTTCTCGACGTCCTTCTCGTCCATCCGGCCGGTGACCCAGGAGATGAGGGCGGAGAGCCAGACGTCGGAGATGATCCGGATGATGGCGGCCTCCTCCTCCGTGACCTCGCCGAGGGTGGGGGTGCCGTGCATGGCGCGGGCGATGACGGTGGTCAGGCTGGTGCCGACCTCGTGGATCTCGCCGGTCACCGACTGGTCGGCGAACATGAAGGCGCGGACCAGGGCCTCGGTGAGCTTGGGCTGCTTCTGCAGGGCGCGGGTGCGGCGGTTGAGGACGTACATGATCCGCTCGTGGGCGGTCTCGCCCGGCGTCGCGCGGATGGCGGAGCGGTCGACGTCCTTGGTGAACTCGCGCGCCAGCGCGGAGACCAACAGGTGGATCTTCGAGGGGAAGTAGCGGTAGAGGGTCCCGAGGGCGACTTCGGCCTGCTCGGCGACGGCGCGCATCTGCACGGCGTCGAATCCACCCTCGGCCGCGAGCGAGATGGTGGCGTCGAGGATGCGCCGGCGGCGCTCTCGCTGGGCTGCCGAACCGCCGGTGGGTGCACTGGTCTGTGCGCCGGTCGGTGCGGCGTCGTCGGTGTTGCGTGGCTCCGTGCTGACGGACGTCACTGGTGTCCCCCCTAGGACTATGACCGGATCTCGGTCGGTGGCTCTCAGGCTAACCGCATCGGCACCTGAGAGTGAAACACGTTCTTCCGTGAGTCTAGACTTGTAACACGTTCTACATCAGGCTCTATTCCAGACAAGGCCCTGGAAAATAGTAGGAGGTCCCCGTGCCGATCGGCATCACCGACGAACACCAAGCCCTCAGCGAGAGCCTGCGCGACTGGGCGAAGGGTGTGGGCGGCATCGCGCTCGCTCGGGCCGCCGAGGGCGTCGCTTCGGCGGGGTTCGACGACGTATGGCGAAGCGTGCACGAGTACGGTGTCGCAGGGATCGCGGCGCCTGAGCCGAGCGGCGGCGGTGGCACCCTGCTGGACGCGGCCGTCGCGCTGGAGGCCTGCGCCCATGAGCTGCTTCCGGGCCCGCTGCTGGGCAGCACGGTCGCTGCTCATCACGCGGGCACGGCCGGGCTCGACGAGGTGGTCGAGGCCGTCCTCATCGGCGGCTGCGGGATCGCGCTCGACCCGGTCCTCGAGCTCGGGGACCGTCTGGTCGGCACCGCTCCGGTCGTCTATGACGGCGGGGGAGCGGCGCATCTGCTGCTCGGCGCCCATGATGCCGACGGCGAGGAGCGCTGGTTCGTCCTCGCCGCGGAGCAGCTGGACGTACGTCCCCAGGTCGGCTCTGACCTGACCAGGCGGGTCGCCGAGGTGCGGGTCGACCTCGACGCCGGCGAGGCGGTCGAGGTCCCTGGTCTGCGAGGCGGGGCCGTGCGGCGTACGGCGCTCACGCTGGCCGCCGCAGAGGCATCCGGCATCGCGCAGTGGTGCCTGACCACGGCGGTGGAGTACGCGAAGGTGCGCGAGCAGTTCGGTGCGCCGATCGGGTCGTTCCAGGCGATCAAGCACCTGTGCGCCCAGATGCTGGAGACCGCCGAGGCGGTGGCCGCTGCCGCTTGGGACGCGGGGGCGTCGGCCGAGGGTGGCGACGTCGACCAGTGGGCGTTCGCGGCCGAGGTCGCCGGGGTGATCGCGCTCGACGGAGCGGTGCGGGCGGCCCAGGACTGCATCCAGGTCCTCGGCGGCATCGGCTTCACCTTCGAGCACGATGCTCACCTCTACCTGCGCCGTGCCGTCGCACTTCGCAGCCTCCTCGGTAGCGGCGACGCCCACGCGGTCGCGCTGGCGGGGCACGCCGTGGCCGGGACACGGCGCTCGGTCCGCGTCGACCTCGACGGCAAGGACGAGGCGATCCGCCCCCGAGTGCAAGGGGTCGTCGCCTCGATCGCCGCGCTTCCCGAGGCGGAGCTCCGGGACGCGCTCGTCGATGCGGCCCTTCTCGCGCCGCACTGGCCCGCTCCGTACGGCCTCGGTGCCGGTCCGGTGGAGCAGCTCGTCATCGACGAGGAGCTCGCCACCGCTGGGGTCTCCCGTCCCGACATCAAGATCGCCGGGTGGGCGGTGCCGACCATCCTGAAGCACGGCACCGACGCCCAGCGCGAGCGGTTCGTCGACGCGTCTCTGCGCGGTGAGATCGTCTGGTGCCAGCTCTTCAGCGAGCCCGGCGCCGGCTCCGACCTGGCCTCGCTGGCGACCCGTGCTGAACGGGTCGATGGCGGCTGGCGGCTGACCGGCCAGAAGGTGTGGACCTCGCTGGCGGCCGACGCCGACTGGGCGATCTGCCTGGCGCGTACGAATCCCGACGCCCCCAAGCACAAGGGCATCACCTACTTCCTCGTGGACATGCGCAGCGAGGGGATCGACGTCCGGCCGCTGCGCGAGCTGACCGGCGACGCCCTCTTCAACGAGGTCTTCCTCGACGGTGTCTACGTGCCCGACGAGCTCGTCGTCGGCGATGTCGACGGCGGCTGGCGCCTGGCTCGTACGACGCTGGCGAACGAGCGGGTCGCGATGGCCTCGACGAACCTCGGCGGCAGCGTCGAGCGGGCGGTGGCACTGGCGGAGGGCCGGGGCGAAGCCGATCTGGCCCGGGTCGGGCACGCCGTCGCGCTCTCCACGGTCTGTGCACTGCTCGGTGTCCGCTCCACGCTCAAGGCGCTCGCCGGTCGGGGGCCGGGTGCGGAGTCATCGGTGGCCAAGCTGCTGACGGTGCGCAACCGCCAGGACGCCTCCGAGCTCGTCGTCGACCTCCTCGGCCCGCTGGCGCTCACCGACGACCCGCAGGTCCGTGAGGACCTGCATCAGTCCCAGCTCACCCGCTGTCTCTCGATCGCCGGTGGCACCACCCAGGTGCTCCGCAACGTGGCCGCCGAGCAGATCCTCGGCCTCCCGCGCTGAACCGCTGAACCGCCGTCAGCCGAGTCGGGCGCCGGCGCGTTCGCGATGCCACAGCAGCCAGCGCTCGACCGCCGCCACGGCGTGGTGGGCCCGGATGCCACCGAAGACGTCGAAGGCGTGCTGGGCGCCCGGCATCTCGACGTACGTCACCGTCGCCTTGGACACCTCGCGCAGCCGAGCGACGAAGGAGTGGGCCTGGCGCTTGGAGACCAGCGTGTCGAGCGCTCCGTGGAGCACGAAGAAGTCGGGGGCTTCCTCGGTGATGTGGTGGATCGGTGAGGCCTGGCGGAAGTCCTCGATGGTGGCGCCCTCGGGCATGATCTTCTGGGTCCACAGTCCATCGCGCACGCGGGTGGTGTAGCGGTCCCCGTCGTCGCCGGCCACGTCGTAGACCCCATAGAACGGTACGCAGGCGGCGACCCGTGTGTCCGCGTCCTCGAACCCGGGCTGGAACGGCGCGAAACCAGGCGTGAGCGCTGCGAGCGCGGCCAGGTGACCGCCCGCCGAACCGCCCGTGGCGACGACGTAGTCGGGGTCGCCGCCGTAGTCGGCGATGTGCTCGTGCACCCACGCCAGGGCGCGTTTCACGTCGACGATCTGCGCCGGCCAGCGGTGCTTGGGCGCGAGCCGGTAGTTGATCGTCACGCAGACCCACCCGTTGGCAGCGGCCATCCGGTTCATCAGCAGCTGTCCTTGCTGCTCCTTGGAGCCCAGGGTCCAGGCGCCGCCGTGCACGTGGAAGAGCACGGGTGCCGTGACGACCTCGACCCCGGCCGGGCGGTAGATGTCGAGCCTGGCGCGGCTGCTGTCGCTGTCGGCGTACGCGATGTCACGGATCACCTCGACCGCCGGGTTCTTCATCCGGAACGGCCGGGCGAGCTGGGCGAGGTCGAGCGGCGTCCGCTCGCCCGGGGGCGTCCCGAGGGTCTCGGTGAGCGCCTCCTCGAGCAGGTCGCGTGCCGAGCCTGCGCGGTAGGCGTTGAGCGCGAAGCCGGCGGCGGCAGTGCCCGCGAGTGCGAGCCCGAGCGGCGAGACCTTGCGCCGAATGGCCGAGGCGGCGGTGTCAGCGACGCCGAGCGCCAGCAGCTGCGGAGCCAGGTCGCCGGCGAGCCAGCCGGCGGCGAAGGATCCGATGGCGCCGCGCGGCCCGGTCCGGTCGACGGGCGGCCACAGGGCGTTGGCGGCGAGGGCGGCGAGGGCGGCCTGGCGGACGGTGTGAGCACGGGGAAGTCGGGCCATGATGTGAGGTTAGCGGGCCACCGCGGCGCACACTGCTGACATACAAACTAGAACACGTTACAGTTCCAACCATGGGAGACGAGACACTCGATGCGGTACGCAGTGTGGTGGCCGAGGTGCTCGCCCGCGACTCCGACCGGGGCGACTGGTCGGCCTGGGCGAGTGCCGGGCTGACCGCGCTGCCGGTGCCGGAGGCGTACGGCGGCGAGGGCTTCGGGCTCGGTGAAATCGCGGTGCTGCTGCGCGAGGCCGGACGCCAGGCGGTGCGCGTGCCGGTCTGGGAGACCCTGGCGGTCGGCGCGCTGACCCTGGCCGGTCACGGCACCTCCGAGCAGCAGCGCACGGTCCTGCCCGGCGTCGCCTCCGGCCAGACGGTGCTCACCCCGGCCTGGCTCGAGCGTGGGCGGCCCGAAGTGCCGACCACCACCTTCCGAGACGGCACGGTCTCGGGACGCAAGACCGCCGTGACCTACGCCGCGGACGCCTCGCTCCTCCTGGTCACCGCGACGGCGGGGGAGCGGCCGGTCGTGGTGCTCGTCGACCCGTCCGCCGACGGGGTGACGCTGCTCCCGGCGAGCACGTCCAGCGCCGTCCCGCAGCACACTCTCGTGCTCGAGAACGCCCCGGCCGAGATGCTCGACGAGGGCGCCTACGAGGCTCTGACCGGGCTGGCGACCGCCGGACTGGCGGTGACCTGTGCCGGGGTGCTGGCCGGAGCACGCGACCTGACCGCGGCGTACGTCTCCGGGCGGCGGCAGTTCGGTCGCGCGCTGGCCGAGTTCCAGGCGGTCGCGCTGCAGATGGCAGACGTCTACGTCGCCTCCCGCACGCTCGACCTCGCCGCCGACAACGTCGTGGATGCGATCGCGCACCGGCGACCGGCCGCCGACGATCTGGCGGTGGCTGCCTACTGGGCGAGCCAGGTCGCGCCGTCCGCCTTCCGCACCTGCCACCACCTCCACGGCGGCATGGGTGTCGACGTGACCTACCCGCTGCTCGCATTCACCACCTGGGGCACCGACATCGCGCATCGGCTGGACACACCGGCCACCGCCGTCCCGGTCGAGGCCGAGGAGGCCAAGAACCACGAGCTCACCGAGGCTCAGCGTTCGTTGAAGGCGGAGGTGAGAAGGTATTTCGCAGGTCTCTCGCATGACGGCGAGCCCGGCGATCCCGGTCCCGAGGGCTCCTGGGACCGGCACGGCCCCACCTACCAGAAACTCATCAAGCAGCTCGGCGACGACGGCTGGATGGGCGTCGGCTGGCCGAAGGAGTTCGGCGGTCACGGCCTCGGCGAGGTCGAGCAGACGATCTTCGCCAACGAGGCGCAGTACGCCGACGTGCACCTGCCGGCGGTGACCCTGCAGACGGTCGGCCCGACGCTGATCCGCTACGGCACCGAGAAGCAGAAGGCGATGTTCCTCAACCGGATCCTCGCCGGTGAGGTGCACTTCGCGATCGGCTACTCCGAGCCCGAGGCCGGCACCGACCTGGCCTCGCTCCGCACGACGGCCAAGCGGGACGGCGACCACTACGTCGTCAACGGCCAGAAGCTGTGGACCACCGGCGGCCACGCCGCCGACTACATCTGGCTGGCCGTCCGCACCGACCCCGACGCCGCCAAGCACAAGGGCATCTCGATCCTCATCGTCGACACCACCGATCCGGGCTTCTCCTGGACCCCGATCATCACCGCCGACGGCTCCCACCACGTCAACGCGACCTACTTCAACGACGTACGCGTCCCCGCCGACATGCTGGTGGGGGAGGAGAACAAGGGTTGGAAGCTGATCACCACCCAGCTCAACCACGAGCGCGTCATGCTCGGGCCCGCCGGGCGGATCGAGGGTCTGCGCGACCGGGTCCTGCGCTGGGCCACGGCCCAGGGCGTTGCCGAGAGCCCCGACGTACGCGCGCTGATGGGTGAGACCACGGCGGTCTTCCGGGTCAACGAGCTGCTCAACTGGGCAGTCGCCAAGGCTGCTGAAGCCGGTGAGATCGAGGTCGCCGACGCGTCTTCGTCCAAGGTCTTCGCCGCCGACCAGGTCCAGCACCTGCTCGCCGACCTGATCACGCTGGTCCACCGCCACGGCGATCCCGGAGACCCGGCGACGAAGAGCCTGCTCGACTATCTCGACGCGCAGGCGAAGCGGAACCTCGTGCTCACCTTCGGTGGCGGTGTCCAGGAGGTGCAGCGCGAGCTGATCGCGATGTTCGGTCTCGGGATGCCGAGGGTGCCGCGATGAGCACGGCACAGACGCTGGTGGACGAGGCCGTCCACGAGAAGATCATGGCTGCCGCCGAGGAGATCAAGGCGTGGGGTGAGGCCGCCGAGCGCGAAGCGCGTGACCTCGTCAACCAGCCCACGATCAACAACTGGCTCGAGGCGATGGGCCTGGAGTCCGATCGGTTCCACCAGGGCGAGGCGCCACCGTCGATGGCACAGGTCTGGACGATGTACGGACAGGGCGGGCGTCACCCCGACCGTGATCCGCTCCACGCGATGATGAACGTGCTCACCGACGCCGGCTTCAACGGCGTCCTCGGTACCAACTCCGAGCAGAGCTACGACCGCTACCTCCGCGTCGGCGAGCAGGTCCGGGTCACCACGGCCCTCGACTCCGTCGTCGGCCCCAAGAGCACCGGGATGGGTGTCGGCTACTTCGTGACCTCCAGAAGCACCTGGTATGTAGGAGACGAGCGGGTCGCGACGATGCTGTTCCGCGTCCTCAAGTTCATCCCCAAGGTGACGGCATGAGCGGCCCGGTGCGACCGGTGATCGGCCGGGACAACGCGTACTTCTTCGAAGGCACCGCCAAGCAGGAGCTCCGCATCCAGAGCTGCAATGCCTGCGGCACCCTGAGGCACCCGCCGGGCCCGGCGTGCCTGAGCTGCGACGCGTACGACCGCGGTCATGTCGTCGCGAGCGGCGAAGGCACCGTCTACTCCTTCACCGTCGTCCATGCGCCGAAGCTGCCCGGCAAGGAGCTCCCGCTGGTGGTGGCCCTGCTGGATCTGCCCGAGGGCGTACGCATGGTGGCTGAGGTGGCCGGCGTGCCACCTGAGGGCGGGGACGGCCTGAAGATCGGCGAGCGCCTGGTCGTCGATTGGAACGTCATCGATGAGGAGCTGACGCTCCCGATCTGGAGGAGGCCCTGATGAAGGCTGGCGATGAGATCCCGGTCTGGGAGCTCCCGATCACCCCGACGCTGGTCGTCTCGACCGCGATCGCGACGCGGGACTTCCAAGACGTGCACCACGACCGCGACCGTGCCCAGGCGGCCGGCTCGAAGGACATCTTCATGAACATATTGACCTCGACGGCGCTCTGCGAGCGGTACGTCACTGACTGGGCCGGCCCCGGCGTGCAGATCAAAGGCATCTCGATCCGGCTGGGCGCCCCGGCCTACCCCTACGACACGCTGTCGTTCTCAGGCGAGGTCACCGAGGTGGCCGACGGGATCGCCACGATCACCGTCACCGGCGCGGTCTCGCTCGGTGCGCATGTGACCGGAACGGTCAGGGTCGCCGCATGAGCCTGAGCGGGAAGGCGGCGATCGTCGGCATCGGCGCGACCGAGTTCTCCAAGGACTCCGGACGCTCCGAGCTCCAGCTCTCCGTCGAGGCGACCAGAGCCGCCCTGAACGACGCCGGGCTCGCCCCGGCAGACGTCGATGGGCTGACCACGTTCACCATGGACACCAGCTCCGAGATCGCGCTGGCCCGCGAGCTCGGGCTCGGCGACCTGAGGTTCTTCTCCCGGATCAACTACGGCGGCGGCGCGGCCTGCGCGACGATCCAGCAGGCCGCGATGGCGGTCGCGACCGGCGTCGCCGACGTCGTGGTCGCCTATCGCGGCTTCAACGAGCGCTCCGGTCAGCGCTTCGGCCAGGTGCAGCCCTGGGCCGCCCAGCAGGTCAACACCAACGGCATCGACAACGCCTGGACCTACCCGCTCGGCCTCTCGACGCCTGCGGCGACGGTCGCCATGCAGGCGCGCCGCTACATGCACGACTACGGCGTGACCAGCGCGGACTTCGGTGCCGTGGCGGTCGCCGACCGTCGCCACGCCGCGACCAACCCTGCCGCGTTCTTCTACGAGAAGCCGATCACGCTCGAGGACCACCAGGCATCCCGAATGATCGCCGACCCGCTCCATCTGCTCGACTGCTGCCAAGAGTCCGACGGCGCGGTCGCGATCGTCGTCACCAGTCCGGAGAGGGCCCGCGACCTGCCCAACCCGCCGGTCACCATCGCCGCGGCCGCCCAGGGCAGCGCCGCCGACCAGTACGTGATGACCTCCTACTACCGCGACGAGATCGGCATCCCGGAGATGGGTGTGGTCGCCAAGGATCTCTGGCGCCAGTCCGGCCTCGGCCCGGCCGACATCGACACCGCAGTGCTCTACGACCACTTCACCCCCTACGTACTCATGCAGCTCGAGGAGCTCGGCTTCTGCGGCAGGGGAGAGGCGAAGGACTTCGTACGCGGTGGAGCCATCGAGATCGGCGGACGGCTGCCGATCAACACCCATGGCGGTCAGCTGGGCGAGGCCTACCTGCACGGTATGAACGGCATCGCCGAGGGCGTACGCCAGGTGCGCGGCACCTCGGTGAACCAGGTCCCCGGCGCCGCGAACGTCCTCGTCACCGCCGGCACCGGGGTGCCGACCAGCGGATTGGTGCTCACCTCCGTCTGAACAGCGCTGAAAGTTTGCGCAAGCGTTTGCGGACAGTCTGGCCGACTGTGCCGCCTCTTTGTCGTCCTCACGCCTAAGCCTTGACGTGTGATTGGGATCACTCTACGGTCTGTCTGCAAGATCTTGCAGCAAGATTCACCCTTGGCGTAGGAGGATCCATGATCAGGTCCATGGCTGTCGTGCTCGCCCTGGCGGCGGGAGCAGCTCTCACGCTCACGGCCCCGGCACAGGCGGCGCCGCCGGGAGACAAGGACGTCACCGCGGTGATGTTCGAGTGGAGCTTCGCCTCGGTGGCCAGGGAATGCACCACCACCCTGGGCCCGGCGGGCTACGGCTACGTCCAGGTGTCCCCGCCGCAGGAGCACATCCAGGGGTCGCAGTGGTGGACCTCCTACCAGCCCGTCAGCTACAAGATCGCGGGCCGGCTGGGCGACCGCGCCGCCTTCAAGAACATGATCGACACCTGCCACGCCGCCGGCGTCAAGGTCGTCGCCGACGCCGTCATCAACCACATGTCCGCGGGCTCCGGCACCGGAACCGGCGGCTCGTCCTACAGCAAGTACGACTACCCCGGCCTCTACTCGATCCACGACCTGAACAACTGCACCGCCACGATCAGCAACTACCAGGACCGCTTCAATGTCCAGGAGTGCGAGCTGGTCGGTCTCGCCGATCTCGACACCGGCGAGGACTACGTACGTGGCAAGATCGCCGGCTACCTGAACGACCTGCTCTCGCTCGGCGTCGACGGGTTCCGGATCGACGCCGCCAAGCACATGGCCGCCTCCGACCTGGCCAACATCAAGTCCCGCCTCAGCAACTCGAACGTCTACTGGAAGCAGGAGGCCATCTTCGGCGCGGGGGAGGCGGTCTCGCCCAGCGAGTACCTCGGCAACGGCGACGTCCAGGAGTTCCGCTATGCCCGTGACCTGAAGCGCGTCTTCGACAACGAGAACCTCGCCTACCTGAAGAACTACGGCGAGGGCTGGGGCTACATGTCCTCGGGCAGCTCGGCTGTCTTCGTCGACAACCACGACACCGAGCGTGGCGGCGACACGCTCAGCTACAAGGACGGCGCTGACTACACCCTGGCCAACGTCTTCATGCTGGCCTGGCCCTACGGCTCGCCCGACATCCACTCCGGCTACGAGTGGAGCGACAAGGACGCCGGCCCGCCCAACGTCGGCACGGTCAACGCCTGCTGGCAGGACGGCTGGAAGTGCCAGCACGCCTGGCCCGAGATCAAGAAGATGGTCGCCTTCCGCAACACGGCCCGCGGCCAGGCGGTCACCAACTGGTGGGACAACGGCGCCGACGCCATCGCCTTCGGACGGGGCAGCAAGGCGTACGTCGCGATCAACCACGAGCCCTCCACGCTGACCCGCACCTTCCAGACGTCGCTGGCGTCGGGCACGTACTGCGACGTGCAGAGCGGCAGGAGCGTCACCGTCAACGACTCCGGACAGTTCACAGCCACCCTCGGCTCAAACACCGCGCTTGCCCTGCACGTCGACGCGTCGACCTGCAGCTGATCCACACAACCAGAGAGGCCCTCGAGGTGAATCGACGAAGTGGCGCCCACGGCGCGTCCCGGACGGCAGCGACCGTGCTCGCGACCGCACTGCTCGCCACCATGCTGCACACGGCCACGACGGCCACATCGGCATCGGCGGTGCGGGCCCCGAAGCCGCCCGCGGACGCGAAGCTGGCCGCTGAGCCGGCTCGCCACGGCGCGACGCAGGAGCAGTTCTACTTCGTGCTGCCCGACCGTTTCGCCAACGGTGACACCGGCAACGACAGGGGTGGCCTGACCGGCAGCCGTACCTCGACCGGCTTCGACCCCACCGACAAGGGCTTCTACCAGGGCGGCGACCTCGCCGGCCTCACCGAGCGGCTCGACTACATCAAAGGCCTCGGCACCACCGCGATCTGGATGGCGCCGATCTTCAAGAACAAGCCCGTCCAGGGTGAGGGCGCGAACGCCTCGGCCGGCTACCACGGCTACTGGATCACCGACTTCACCCAGGTCGACCCGCACTTCGGCACCAACGAGGACCTCGAGACGCTCATCGATGCAGCCCATGCCAAGGACATGAAGGTCTTCTTCGACGTCATCACCAACCACACTGCCGACACCGTCGACTACGCGGAGAAGAAGTACGGCTACCGCCCCAAGGGCGCCTTCCCGTACCTCGACACCGAGGGCCGTCCCTTCGACGACGCCGAGCCCAGCTCGGACGACGCGAAGGTCGACGAGGACTCGTTCCCCTACACCCCGGCCAACACCGGCGAGATGGTTCCGTCCTGGCTCAACGACCCGACGCTCTACCACAACCGCGGCGACTCCACCTGGGAGGGCGAGTCGACCACGTACGGCGACTTCAGCGGCCTCGACGACCTGTGGACCGAGCGCCCCGAGGTCGTCGAGGGGATGACGAAGATCTACCAGAAGTGGGTCCGCGACTTCGACATCGACGGCTTCCGCATCGACACCGTCAAGCACGTCGACCTGGACTTCTGGACCGAGTGGGCGACCGCCCTCGACGCCTACGCCGCCAAGCAGGGCCGTGAGGACTTCTTCATGTTCGGCGAGGTCTACTCCGCCGACACCGACGTCAACGCGCCGTACGTCACCCGCGGCCGCCTCGACTCGACGCTCGACTTCCCGTTCCAGGACGCGGCCCGCGCCTACGCCTCGTTGGGCGCTCCGGCCGAGCGGCTCGCAGGAGTCTTCGCCGACGACTACAAGTACGCCACCGACAAGGCCAACGCCTACGAGCAGGTCACCTTCCTCGGCAACCACGACATGGGCCGGATCGGCACCTTCCTCGCGGCCGACCACCCCGACGCGACCGACGCCGAGCTCGTCCAGCGCGCCCGGCTCGCCAACGAACTGATGTTCCTCTCCCGCGGAAACCCTGTCGTCTACTACGGCGACGAGCAGGGCTTCACCGGCGCCGGCGGCGACAAGGACGCCCGCCAGCCGCTGTTCGCATCGAAGGTCGCCGACTACCTCGACGACGACCAGATCGGCACCGACCGCACGCATGCCGACGACGCGTACGACACCACCCACCCGGTCTACACCGCGATCGCCGCGCTGGCGAAGCTCCGCAAGGACCACCCGGTGCTGACCGACGGCACCCAGAAGGAGCTCTATGCCAAGGACTCCGTCTACGCGTTCTCACGCACCGGAGAGCACCGCGAGTACGTGGCCGCGGTCAACAACGCCACCGAGGCGAAGACCGTCACCCTGCCCGTGGAGTCGGTCGCCTTCGAGACGATCTACGGCGGCGACGGGGCCGAGACCGCGGCCGACTCCACGATCGAGGTGACCGTCCCGGCGCTCTCCTCGGTCGTCCTGCGCGCCGAGGCCGACCGCCCGAAGGCCACCGCGAAGCCCACCCTGTCGCTGACCGCCCCGGACTCCGGCGCCACCGGCACGGCCACCCTCTCCGCCGACCCGGGGGAGAGCGCCGGTGCCCGCGTCGTCTTCGCCGCCCAGGTCGGCAACGGAAAGTGGCGCACCCTCGGCTCGGTCGACCACGCTCCCTACAAGATCACCCAGTATGTCCCCGAGACCGTCGCTGCCGGCACCGCGCTGCGATACAAGGCGGTGGTCGTCGACCGCGACGGACGCACCGCGAGCGACCTGGCCGAGACCACGGCCGGACAGGCACCCGAGGCCGAGAACCCGAGCGCCGTCGACCGCGACTACGCGGTCGTGCACTACCGGCGGGCCGACGGCGACTACACCGGCTGGACCCTCCGGGTCGGCGACCAGAGCAGTGGGTTCAGCGGCCGCGACGCCTACGGCGCCTTCGCCTGGGTGAAGCTTCCCGAGGGCGCGTCCTCGGTGACGTACACGGTCGAGAAGGACGGCACCGCCGACGGCGGTGAGCGGAGGATCGACCTCGGCGAGACCGGCGAGGTCTGGGTCGAGGCCGGCAGGGACGGCCAGCAGGCCACCCGGCCCGACGGCGTCTACCCGGCGCCCGACACGTCCAAGGCCGTCATCCATTTCCACCGCCCCGACGGCGACTACGACGGCTGGGGCCTGCACACCTGGACCGGCGCCGCCAGCCCCACCGAGTGGTCCAAGCCGCTCCAGCCCACCGGCGAGGATGCCTACGGCGTCACCTTCGAGGTGCCGCTGGCCGAGGGCGCCACCGCGCTCAACTACATCGTCCACAGGGGCGACGAGAAGGACATCCCGAACGATCGCTCGCTCGACCTGGCGACGTGCGGCCACGAGGTGTGGCTCAGTTCCGGCGACACCGGCTATCTGCTGCCGTCGGTCGGCTCGGCACCCGAGCTCGACCTGACCAAGGCGCAGGCACAGTGGATCGACCGGGAGACGGTCGTGCTCCCGAAGGAGATGGCGAGCGGCTCGGCGCTGTCCACGCAGCTGGTCTATGGCCGCGACGGCGGCATCACCGTCGAGGACGGCGCGCTCAGCAGCGAGGGCCGCTGGCTGCGGCTCCAGGCCTCGACGCTGAGCGAGGAGCAGAAGGCGCGGTTCCCGCACCTGAAGGAGTGCGCCGCGTTCACCGTCGACACCCGCGACCGCGACCGGATCCGGGAGGCGCTCGCCGGCCAGGTCGTGCTCACCCAGCGCATCGGCAACGGTGCCCTGGTCACGGGCACCGGTGTCCAGACGCAGGGCATCCTCAACGACCTCTATGCCGCGAAGGCGGAGAAGGCGTCCCTCGGGCCGGTGTTCAAGGGCGGCAGGGTCGCCCTGTCCGTCTGGGCGCCCACCGCCCACGAGGTCTCGCTCGAGCTCGGCGCCAAGAGGGTTCCGATGCGCCGTGACCACGCCAGCGGCGTCTGGTCGGTGACCGGTTCAGCCACGGCCTGGCGCGGCAAGGAGTACCGCTACGCCGTGACCGTGTGGGCGCCGAGCGTGCAGAAGCTCGTCACCAACAAGGTCACCGACCCCTACTCGGTCGCGCTCACCGCCGACTCCGAGCGCAGCCTCGTCGTCGATCTCAACGACAAGGCGCTCGCCCCCAAGGGCTGGTCGAGCCTGAAGAAGCCGAAGGCCGTGGCGATGAAGGACGCCCAGATCCAGGAGCTCCACATCCGCGACTTCTCCGTCGAGGACGAGACCAGCTCCAACCCGGGCAGCTACCTCGCCTTCGCCGACGAGGACAGCGACGGGGTGAGGCACCTGCGCAAGCTGACCGGGGCCGGCACGTCGTACGTCCACCTGCTGCCGGCCTTCGACATCGCCACGATCCCGGAGAGGAAGCGCGACCAGACCACGCCTGATTGCGATCTCGCGTCCTATGCGCCGGACAGCGAGAAGCAGCAGGAGTGCGTCGCCGCGGCGGCCGCCGGAGATGCGTACAACTGGGGCTACGACCCCTACCACTACACGGTCCCGGAGGGCTCCTACGCGACCGACCCGGACGGAACCGAGCGGACCGTCGAGTTCCGGCAGATGGTGAAGTCGCTCAACGAGGACGGACTACGGGTCGTGATGGACGTGGTCTACAACCACACCACCAGCAGCGGGCAGGCGAAGACGTCCGTGCTCGACAAGATCGTGCCCGGCTACTACCAGCGGCTCCTCGCCGACGGGTCGGTCGCCAACTCCACCTGCTGCGCCAACACCGCGCCCGAGAACGCGATGATGGGCAAGCTCGTCGTCGACTCGATCGTGACCTGGGCCAGGGACTACAAGATCGACGGCTTCCGGTTCGACCTGATGGGGCACCATCCCAAGGCCAACATCCTGGCCGTCCGCAAGGCGCTCGACGCCCTCACGCTCGAGAAGGACGGCGTCGACGGGAAGAAGATCATCCTCTACGGCGAAGGCTGGAACTTCGGTGAGATCGCCGACGACGCCCGCTTCCTCCAGGCCACCCAGAAGAACATGGCGGGCACCGGCATCGCCACGTTCAGCGACCGCGCCAGAGATGCCGTACGCGGCGGCGGCCCGTTCGACGCCGACCCGGGCGTCCAGGGCTTCGCGAGCGGTCTCTACACCGACCCCAACACCTCGGCCGCCAACGGCACCGAGGCGGAGCAGAGGGCGCGGCTGCTGCACTACCAGGATCTGATCAAGGTCGGGTTGTCCGGCAACCTCGCGGGCTACTCGTTCACCGACACCTCGGGCAACCGGGTGAAGGGCTCCGAGGTCGACTACAACGGCGCGCCGGCAGGCTACGCAGCCGCCCCGGGCGACGCGCTCGCCTACGCCGACGCCCATGACAACGAGTCCCTCTACGACGCGCTCACCTTCAAGCTGCCTGCCTCGACCAGCACCGCGGACCGCTCCCGGATGCAGGTGCTCGCCATGGCCACAGCCGCGCTCTCACAGGGCCCGGCGCTCTCCCAGGCCGGCACCGACCTGCTCCGCTCGAAGTCGCTGGACCGCAACTCCTACGACTCCGGGGACTGGTTCAACGCCATCGTCTGGGACTGCGACGCGGGCAACGGCTTCGGGCGCGGGCTGCCGCCGGCCACGGACAACAAGGACAAGTGGCCCTACGCCAAGCCGCTCCTCGCCTCGTCCCCCGTCCCGGGCTGCGCGGACATCGGGGGAGCCTCGGCCGCCTATCAGGACTTGCTGAGGATCCGTACGGACGAGTCGGCCTTCCACCTGGACAGCACCGGACAGGTCCAGGAGGAGCTCTCGTTCCCGCTCTCGGGGAAGGAGGAGACGCCGGGTGTCATCACCATGCGCCTCGGTGACCTGGTGGTCGTCTTCAATGCGACCACGACGGAGCAGCGGCAGAGGGTGAAGGACGTCGAGGGTGCCGGTTATCGCCTGCACCCGCTGCAGGCCGCCGGCTCCGACGAGGTCGTGAAGTCGTCCTCGTTCGACCCGGCGTCGGGCACCTTCACGGTCCCTGCCCGGACGGTGGCCGTCTACACCCGGTGACGGGTGGGAAAACGGACGCGGCCCCGGCTCATCGAGCCGAGGCCTGCGGTTTCGTGTGTCAGGAAGCTCGGCGTGCCTCAGGAAGGGCTGTTGCCGGCGACGGCACCGATCACCACGAGCGCGATGACGACCAGGGCGGCGATGACCATGAGGCCGGCCGGGCTCCGGAAGTCGAACATGGGGATTCCTTTCGGCTAGTTCGGCGACAGGCGACGGTGGGGATCGTGTCCTGCGGACGCATCGGGAGAGCCGATTCGGACGGCGGCGATTGCCCGTGGCGTCGCGTATACACAACCAGTCAGGGTCATGACGCGCGTAGGGTCCAAGGTCCCAAATTTTGCCGAAGCCATTCACGTCTGAAGGGATATGTGATATGGCAACTGCTTCTTCGGTGAACGTGGCAAACCCTAGCGGGCCGCCAGCGGCCCGGTCGACCAGGGATCGACGAGACGGCCGTGGCTGTGAGCCCCGTCACCGGATCCCGGCGGCATGCCGACCGGCCCGTCGTCCGAAGTACGATCCGTCGCCGAGCTGCAGACCGGAGGCGTAGCCCTTGGCGTCCTGGGCGAGGTTGGCCGCGCAGGCGCCGGCGGCGTAGAGGCCCGCGATCGCGGAGCCGTCATCGCGGCGTACCTCGCCTTCGACGGTGGTGGCCAGCCCGCCCATCGTGAACCCGGCGTACATCGCCTTGCCCAGCGATAGGTCGTAGGCGCCCCACGGGCCGGTGTCCTGCGGCTCGGTCCACTCCGCCGCCTTGTGGAGCTCCGGGTCCTCGCCGTCGGCGGCGTGGGTGTTGTAGGAGGTCAGGGTGGCGTTCAGGGCCTCGAAGGGTACGCCCAGGCCGGCCGCCATCTCCTCGACCGTCTCCCAGCCGTCGATGAACGGGCACAGCGGCATCTTCGGGTGCTCGATGTGCGCCGAGTCGACGATCAGGAACGCGGCCGATTCCGGCTGCTCCATGACAAAGGCGGCCGTACGCGCGTGGTAGGAGTCCTCGGCCACGAACCGCTTGCCGTGCTTGTTGACGATGATCCCGGTCAGCAGGATCGAGGGCGGATAGAACGGCGCGGTCTGGAACGGCTCGTCCATGAACCGCCAGCGGCCGCCTGCTGAGGCGCCCAAGCGCAGCCCGAGGCCGTCGTCGTAGGTGGAGGCCAGCGGGAAGAGCTTCTCGCCTAGCCGAGGCGTGTGCTCGGCGACCATGTCGGCGTTGCCGACGAAGCCGCCGGCGGCCAGGATCACCGCCTTGGCCCGGATCGCGCCACGCTCCTCGAACCGGCGCCAGGCCAGGCCGACGACCCGGCCGTCCTCGATCACCAGGTTGGTGGCACCGGTCTCGTAGCGGATCTCTGCTGACGTCTCGGCCAGCCGGTCGGCCATCCGGTCGACGACCAGCTTGGCGCCACCGGTGTCACCCGGGACCGGCACCTTGTGGCCGCGCGGCGCCGGGACGGCGAGGTCGCGGAAGGGATGGACCTTCTCGTTGCCGGTGTACATCAGGCCCTCGGTGCCGGGCTGGATGACGGCCTTGCCGGGCCAGAAGGTGCGCTCGAACTCGAACCCGAGTGCCTCGAGCCAGTCGAAGTGCTCGACCGAGTCGTCGCAGTAGGCCCGGATCTTGTCGTCCTCCGGCTCCTTGGAGACCGCGCGGATGTAGTTGAACATCTCCTCGGCCGAGTCCTCGATCCCGGTCGCCTTCTGCACCGCGGTGCCGCCGCCGAGATAGAAGTGGCCGCCGGCCATCGCCGAGGTGCCACCGGGCTCCGCGGCCCGCTCCAGGAGGATCGTGCGGGCTCCGGACCGGGCCGCCTCCAGCGCCGCGGCCCCGCCCGCCACGCCGAAGCCGACCACGATCACGTCGGTCTCTTCCGACCAGCCGCCGAAGCGCTCCTTGACGTCGGCAGGGGAGAGTACGTCGGGAAGTGTTGTTCCGCTCATGCCGTCCTCCCGTGTGGCCCGCGCCGCGCGTGTAACACGTCGTTCGTAGCACTATCCGGTCGTTCTAATAGGGCGATTAGTTCGACGAACAGCGTGTTACACATCGAGTTACACCCCGCGCGGCTCATCTCGCCTCCCCGCTTCGTTCGGTCGTCTCCAGGTAGCAGTCGGCGAGCACGGGCGCGCCGTGGCGGGCCGGATCCGGTGACGAGATCGCCGCCCGGACCAGGATCTTCGGCTCCTCGTCCCAGGCCTCGATCGAGATCGTCTCGCCGGGGAAGACGATCCCGGCGAACCGGGCACCGAACCCGGCGACCCGGGTCGCGTCCCCGTCCAGGAGCAGCGCGGTCGCCTCGCGGAGCACGATCCCGTAGGAGCACAGCCCGTGCAGGATCGGCTTCGGGAAGCCCGCCTTCGCGGCGAAAGCAGGGTCGGCGTGCAACGGGTTGCGGTCGCCGCACAACCGGTAGAGCAACGCCTGCTGCTCGGTGACGTCATACGCAGCGACAGCATCCGGCGCACGGTCGGGAACCGGCAGCGAGGTGGACGGGCCGCGCTCACCCCCGAAGCCGCCCTCGCCGCGTACGAAGATCGAGGAGCGTACGGTCCACAGCGGATCGCCCGCCGCGGTGGTGGCAACGCCCTCCTGGACGATGACCGCGGCCTTGCCCTTGTCCCAGACCTCGGCGATCCGGGTCGAGACGACGGCTTCGCCTGAGGTGGGGATCGGCCCGTCGACGCGGATCTCCTGGGAGCCGTGGAGCACCGAGGCCAGGTCGATGTCGCAGCCGGGCAGGTCGAGCGCGGGCGGTTCGGTGACGTGGAAGGTCGGGGCCACCACGCCGAAGGACGGCAGCACGGTCAGCGCCTCGGAGTCCAGCGTGTAGCGCAGCGCGGCCGGGTCTGTCGCGTCACCGGGACGCGAGCCGGCGCCGATGCCGAGGTGGTAGAGCAGCACGTCGGAGGAGGTCCAGGAGAACGTGCGGGACGGCAGGGAGGCGCCGATGGCCTTGGTGGGGTCGATGGGCATCAGTTGCGCTCCTCTGGGGTCGAGGTGTTGGTGAGCGAGACGGCGCAGTCCTCGGCGGCCAGATAGCCGAAGACCAGGGCGGGTCCGATGGTGGCGCCCGGACCGGCGTAGGTGCGGCCCATGACGGCGGAGGAGACGTTGCCGGCGGCGTAGAGGCCTTCGATCGCGGAGCCGTCGGGCCGCAGGACGCGGGCACGCTTGTCGGTGACCAGCCCGCCCTTGGTGCCGAGGTCGCCGGGGGCCATCTTGACCGCGTAGAACGGCGCCTGGTCGATGGCGTTGAGCGAGCAGTTCGGCTTGATCGTGGGGTCGGAGTAGTACTTGTCGTAGGTCGACTCGCCGCGGTGGAAGTCCTCGTCGACGCCGGACTCCGCGAAGCCGTTGAAGCGGGCCAGGGTCTCGCGCAGGCCGTCGACGGGCACATCGATCTTCTCGGCCAGCGCCTCGACCGTGGCGGCCTTCACGACGACTCCGCTCTTGAGCCAGCGGCCCGGGAACGGCTGGCCCGGCCCGAGGCCGGCGAAGATGTAGCGGCTGCGGTAGCGCTGGTCGAAGACCAGCCACGCGGGGACGTGCGAGACGCCGGTCTCTTGGCCCTTGTAGATCTCGTGGACGGCCTCGACGTAGGGGAGCGCCTCGTTCATGAACCGCTTGCCGGCGCCGTTGACGATGATCGAGCCGGGCAGGTTGCGCTCGGCGAGCGCGAACCACGGCCGTCCCGGGAACGGGATCGTCGGCCCCCACCAGGACTCGTCCATGAGGTCGGTGTCCGCGCCGGCCGCGATCCCGGCCAGGATGCCGCCGCCGGTGTTGGAGAAGGCGCCGGTGGTCCATTCGACCGAGGTCGGCGCGGGCAGATACTTCTCCCGCATCTCCAGGTTGCGCTCGAACCCGCCAGAGCCGAGGATCACGCCGCGCCGTGCCCGGATCACCGTGGTCGGACCGGAGTCGCCGCGGCGCACCTCGACGCCGACGACCCGGCCGTCCTCGGTGACCAGACCGACCAGCTCCGTCTCGTACCGGATCGGGACGCCGGCGTCCATGAGCCCCTTGCGAAGGCCGATCGCGAGCGCCGCACCCATGGCGTACATCTTCTTGCCGCGCAGGCCGGCGAGGATCCGCGCGACCGCGATCTTGACCATCGTGATCGGGCCTCGGATCGTACGCATCCCGAGGCTGATCTTCCGGAAGTCGGCCTGGGTGACGACCATGTTGGCCGGTGACTTCGTGTAGGGCGGATGCAGTCGCTCGAGCTCGTCGCCGATCACCCGAGCGTCCAGAGGGACCGGCTCGACGGATCGGCCGGCGCCGCGGCCGCCGGGGGCCTCGGGGTGATAGTCGGCGTAGTCGGGGACCCAGCTGAACCGCACCGGCGTCTTCTCGCACACGAACGAGAGCACTTCAGGTCCTCGGCCGAGGAACGTCTCGCGGCGCTCGGCCGGGACCACGTCTCCGACGATCGACTCGAGGTAGAGACTGGCGGCTTCGGGGGAGTCCTTCTGGTGGGCCGCCTCGAGGGCGTGGTTGCGCGGGATCCAGACCCCGCCGCCGGAGCGAGAGGTGGATCCGCCGAAATACGCGCTCTTCTCGATGACGACGGTCTCGAGCCCGTGACGACGGGCGGCCGCCAGTGCTGCGGTCATCCCGGCGCCCCCGGCGCCCACGACGACGACGTCGTAGGTCTCCTCCCCGTCGGCTGCCTCGGTCAACTGTTCCATGGTGCTCCCTCAACGTCGCCTGTCCCAGAACTGAAACACGTTCTACCATAGATGACAGCGAGTGAAACACGCCCAAGGACTCGACAAAACTGAAACGTGTTCTAGTATTGATCCATCGGCAGCGCACGAACCGCGCCGCCCGACGACATCTGGGACACCATGCAGGAAGGCAGAGCGGTGAGCGAACCGACACAGCGCCCCCACAAGGACGCACAGACCGTCAGGGACGGGGTGCAGGACCTGCTGCCCACGATCAGGGAGCGAGCCGAGGAGACCGAGCGTCTCCGGGTGGTGCCCGAGTCGAGCGTGAAGGAGCTGGAGGAGGTCGGCTTCTTCAAGCTGCTCCAGCCCGTCCGGTTCGGCGGTCTCGAGGCGGACCCGGTCGACTTCTACACCTGTGTGCGCGACATCGCCTCGGCGTGCGGCTCGACCGGCTGGGTCTCCAGCGTCCTGGGCGTGCACCCCTGGCAGATCGCGCTCTTCGACGACGAGGCCCAGCAGGCCGTGTGGGGCGAGGACCCCGACACCCGGGTCTCCTCCTCCTATGCGCCGATGGGCAAGGCCTCGCTCACCGAGGGCGGCTTCAACCTCTCCGGACGCTGGTCGTTCTCCTCCGGCTGCGCGCACGCCACCTGGGTCCTCCTGGGTGGACTGGTCTTCAACGACGAGGGCCAGGTCGTCGACTTCCGTACGTTCCTGGTGCCGCGTGATCGCTACGAGATCGTCGACGTCTGGAACGTCGTCGGTCTGGCCGGGACCGGTTCGAACGACATCGTGGTCGAGGACGTCTTCATCCCGGAGACCTTCACCCTCTCGATGGCCGAGACCGGGCGGTGCAAGGGTCCGGGCCAGGCGGTGAACACCGGCGACCTCTACAAGCTGCAGTTCCACTCGCTGTTCACGACCACGATCACCACGCCGATCATCGGCATGGCCCGCGGCGCCTACGACGAGCACGTCACCATGCAGCAGAACCGGGTTCGAGCCTCCTTCGGTGAGAAGGCGTCCTTGGACCCCTTCGCTGCGGTTCGGGTCGCTACCGCCTCCTCGGACATCGACGCCGCCTGGGCGCTGCTGATGGGCAACATCCGTGAGCAGCAGGCCCACGTCGCCCGCGGGGAGAAGATCCCGATCACCCAGCGGCTGCGGATCCGCCGGGACCAGGTCCTCGGCACCCAGCGCGCGATCGACGCGATCGACCTGCTCTTCGAGGCCTCTGGTGGCCGGGCGCTGGCCAACGGCACTCCGCTCCAGCGTGCCTGGCGCGACGCCCACGCCGGTCGTGTCCACGCCGCCAACGACCCGGAGCGGGCGCTGCAGATGTACGGCGCCTCCGAGTTCGGTCACAAGGTCGACCCGGGGATGTACTGATGACGGTGTCCAAGGATGACGTCGCGCACGACGTACGCATCAAGACCGAGGCGGCAGGGGAGATCTCGCTGCGCTACTACGATCTCGGTTCACCTGTCGATGACCGGCTGCCCCTCGTCATGCTGCACGGCGGCGGCCCCGGGGCCTCGTCGTGGTCCAACTTCGGCTCCGCGCTGGAGGGCTTCGCGGCCGACTTCCGCACGATCCTGGTCGACCAGCCGGGGTTCGGTGCGTCCGACAAGCCGCCGGTGGTGGGCAACTACTACCGCTTCGCCGGCGACGCGGTGATCGCGCTCCTCGACGAGCTCGGCCTGGAGAAGGTGCACCTGCTCGGCAACTCGCTCGGCGGCGGGACCGCGATGCGGATCGCGCTGACTCACCCGGACCGGGTCGGTCGGCTGGTGCTGATGGGGCCGGGAGGGCTCTCGCTCAACCTCTTCCATGCGGACCCGACCGAGGGCGTACAGCGTCTGATGGACTTTTCCGGCGATCCCACCCGTGAGTCGCTCAGGGCGTTCATCTCGACCATGGTCGTCAACCAGAAGCTGGTCACCGACGAGCTGGTCGAGGAGCGGTTCGCCGACGCGACGGCGCCCGGCGCGCGCGAGGCGATGGCGTCGATGGGGTGGTCGTTCTACAACCCCGAGACCGCCGAGGACGGCATGCTCTGGCGCGAGGCACACCAGCTCAAGCACCACACCCTGCTCACCTGGGGACGCGAGGACCGGGTCAACCCGCTCGACGGTGCGTTCCCCGCGCTGAAGCTGATCCCGAAGGCGCAGCTGCATGTCTTTCCGCGCTGTGGGCACTGGGCACAGATCGAGGCCGCCGACGAGTTCCGCGAGCTCGCGGTCGCCTTCTTGAGGCGGCACCGCGAACGTACTCCTGAGGAGAAGTCATGACGATCGACCTGAAGTCGATGGGCTACGTACGCGTCACCAGCACCGACCTGGAGGCGTGGCGTACGTTCGCCGGCAAGGTCCTCGGGCTGATCGAGGCCAAGGGCCCGAACCCCGAAAATCTCTACTACCGCATCGACGAGGTCTCCGCCCGGCTCGTGATCGAGCCCGGTGAGAAGGACCAGCTCAGCTGCGTCGGCTGGGAGGTCGCCGACCACACCGCGCTGGCTCAGGCTCGCGAGCACCTGGAGAAGTCCGGCGTCGAGGTCGAGGAGGGCACCCACGAGGAGCTCGCCGAGCGCCGGGTGCAGGAGATGCTGCGCTTCCGCGACCCCTTCGACAACGTCTTCGAGCTCTTCCACGGCATCACCTACGAGCGCCGCCCCGCCGTCTCGCCCTACGGCCACACCTTCGTGACCGGCGAGCAGGGGATGGGTCACGTGGTGATCCCGGTCACCGACGACGTCGAGGCGCTGGAGTTCTACCGCGACACGCTCGGGTTCCGGCTGCGCGACTCGATGAGCATGCCGGGCGAGTTCGCCGGCAGGGAGCCCGGCACGAAGATCTGGCTGCGCTTCCTCGGGATCAACCCGCGCCACCACTCGCTGGCGTTCCTGCCGTTCCCCAACGACTCCAAGTGCGTCCACATCATGCTCGAGGTCGACAAGCTCGACGACGTCGGCCGGGCGCTGGAGCGGGTGAAGAAGCATGGCGCGAAGCTGTCGGCGACGCTCGGACGCCACATGAACGACGAGATGGTCTCCTTCTACGTGAAGTCGCCGGGTGGTTTCGACATCGAGTTCGGCACCGAGGGGCTCCAGGTCGACGACCAGAAGTGGGTCGCTCGGGAGTCCACCGCCGTCTCGTACTGGGGTCACGACTTCGGCGTAGGCCAGTGATCGGGTATGCGTATAGAGGTGCCGGATGGAATGTCTCCCGATGCCGCTGAGAGCTGGCCGCACCCGGAGCTGATCGAGTCCTTTCACGGTCGCTTCGACTTCGAGGCGCCACCGTCTCCGCCGGAGACCCCTGCCGACGCCGAGGCGGACGCCCGGTTCCGTACGGTGCTGGGCCGGTTCGCCTCCGGGGTCACCGTGATCACGGCGCAGACCGCGGAAGGCCCGGTCGGGATGACCTGTCAGTCGTTCTCGTCGGTGTCCTTGCGGCCGCCGCTGATCCTGTTCGCGCCGACCAAGTCCTCGCGCGCCTGGGCGCGGATCCGCCGCGCGGGACACTTCTCGGTCAACATCCTCGCCGCCGGACAGGAGACGGTGTCGAACCAGTTCGCCTCGCGCGCCGTCGACAAGTACGCCGACATCTCCTGGACACCCTCGGCCCATCATGGCGACCCGCACCTGTCCGGTGCGGTCGGCTACCTCGACTGCGCCGTCCACTCGGTCCACGAGGAGGGCGACCACTACCTCGTCGTCGGCCGCGTCCTGGACCTCGAAGAAGGCGCCGCCACCGAGCCGCTGCTCTTCTTCCGCAGCAACTACCGCGAGCTGGGCTGACTCCCGCCGAGTCGGCTCATCCTGGCGAGAGTCCGCGTCGAGTCGGCTCATCCTGACGAGGGTCCGTGTCGAGTCGGCTCATTCTGACGAGGATCCGTGTCGAGTCGGCTCATTCTGACGAGGATCCGTGTCGAGTCGGCTCATCCTGACCAGACTCCGTGTCGGGTCGGCTCGTCATAACGGGCCGACTCGGCGTCGCAATCGGTCAGGACGGGCCGACTCGGCGACGCTAGTTTTGGTCAGGGAGCTCGGTGAGGCGGCGGATGGCGTCGGCCTCGTCGGGGTCGGGGGTCGGCTCGTCGAGGAATGCACGGGTCACCTCGACGGCGACGTCGGGCGCGAGGCGCTTGAGGCTCATCGCGAGCACGTTCGCGTCGTTCCAGAGCCGGGCACCGCGGGCGATCCAAGGGTCCCAGGCGAGGGCGGCGCGTACGCCGGGGATCTTGTTGGCGGCGATCGCCGTGCCGGTGCCGGTCCAGCACATCACCACGCCGACGTCGGCCCGGCCCTCGACGACCGCTCGGCCGATGCCGGCGCCGAGGTCGGGCCAGGAGTCGTCGGTCAGGATCTCGACGTCCCCGCGCCCGTGCAGTTCGGCGAGCACGGCTCGGGTGGTCTCGTTCTCGTCGTCGGCTCCGAACACGATCCGCATGTGTCCGAACCTACCGGCCGGGTCAGGCGTGCGTGGAAGGTTCGCCGGGTCCGCTGAACCTGGCGTGGGGCTGGTCCTTCAGGCTGGTGGTGAGCTCCCAGGTGCGCTGATATCCGGTGTGGGCGATGCGCCAGCCCTGGGGCGTACGGACGTAGCGGTCCTCGTAGAAGGCGGCGCCTTCGAGGGCGAACTCGAAGGCGGGTGCGAAGACCTTGTCGTGGAGGTACCAGCGGCCGGTGGCCGCCTCGCCGTCGATCGTGATCTCGGGATGGTGGAGATGGTGCATCGTGATGATCTCGGCGGGCAGGTTGGTGCGCATGTAGTCGACCAGCTCGCCGGGTGAGCCGAAGGAGAGCCCGGCGTAGTCGGCTGTGGCGTCGTCGCTGAAGCAGGTGGCGAACTCGTTCCACTGCTTGGTGTCGAGGAGGCGTACGTAGCGGTACTTGAGCTGCTCGATCTCGCTGGTGTCACTCATGGACCGATCATAGTAGAACGTGTTCTATTTCGCGTGGTGTTCTGCACGAGGCGCGCGACGACAGGGCCGAGGCAAGGCCGAGGCGTCACTTACGTCGGCCGAGTTGGCACGGGGTGACGTCTCGGCCGACGCGCGTGACGCTTCGGCCGACGCAAGTGACGTCTCGGGCGACCGGGGTGACGTCTCGGCGGGTCAGGTCAGGCTGAGGCGGGTGGCGAGCTTGTCGAGATGGGTGAGCACGCCGGCGGGCTCGGTGTCGGGTACGCCCCAGATCAGCTCGTCGGCGACGGACCACTCGGCGAGGTCCTCGGGTGTGGGCCGCTTCGCGACGAGCACGCGGACCTCGGGCTTGCCCTCGCGCCCGGCCGACTCCCACTCGTCCTGGAGCGTCTTCATCTTGTCCCCGATCCCGGCCTCGGTCGGGGTCGTCATCCAGCCCTCGGCGTTGCGGGCGATCCAGCGCAGGGTCTTGGGGCCGCCGCCGGCGCCGACGATCGTCGGGATCCGGCCCTGTGGGGGCTTCGGGTATGCCCAGGAGGGGCCGAAGGAGACGAACTCGCCGTCGTAGGCCGCTTCCTCCTGGGTCCACAGCGCCCGCATCGCCTCGAGATACTCCTTGAGTGCGGTGCGCTTGCGGTCTCCCGGGATGCCGTGGTCGGCGAGCTCGTCGGTGTTCCAGCCGAACCCGACTCCCAGCGAGACCCGGCCGCCGGAGAGATGGTCGAGGGTCGCGATCGTCTTGGCGAGCGTGATCGGGTCGGACTCGACCGGAAGCGCGACCGCGGTCGACAACCCGATCCGCGAGGTCACCGCGGCGCAGGTCCCGAGCGTGACCCAGGGGTCGAGCGTACGCAGGTAGCGGTCGTCGGGGAGCTCGGTGCCGCCGGTGGGGTGCAGGGCGTCGCGGCGTACCGGGATGTGGGTGTGCTCGGGCACGTAGAACGTGTCGAAACCGCGCTCCTCGGCGGCGGAGGCGAGCTCGGCGGGCGCGATGCCGCGGTCCGAGGTGAACAGGACGATGCCGTGGCGCATGACACAACAGTAGAACGTGTTCTAGTCTTTGCGGAAGGGATCACCGGGAGAGAGAAGTGAACATGGAAGCCGACTACATCGTCGTGGGAGCCGGGAGCGCGGGCTGCGCCACCGCCCGCAGGCTGGCCGAGAGCGGTGCCAGCGTCATCGTGATCGAGGCCGGCGGCAAGGACACCGCCTTCGGGATCAAGAACCTGCTCGAGCTCCCCGGCGCGGTCGCCGCGATGCTCTCCACGCCACAGCTGAAGAAGCTGGTGGACTGGGGCTACAAGTCGGTCCCGCAGAGCGCCGCCCTCGACCGGGTGATCCCGATGACCCGCGGCAAGGTGCTGGGCGGCTCGTCCTCGATCAACGGGATGCTCTGGGTGCGCGGCAACCGCCAGAACTTCGACGACTGGGCGGCCGACGGCGCGACCGGATGGTCCTACGACGACGTGCTGCCTGCGTTCAAGCGGATGGAGGACTTCGAGGGCGGCGGCGACGAGTTCCGCGGCGAGGGCGGACCGGTCAAGGTGCGTTACCAGAAGGACCTCACCCCGGCGACGCAGTCCTGGCTCGACGAGGCGCCCAAGCGGCTCGGTGTCGGCGCCCTCGACGACTACAACGGCAAGGAGCAGGAGGGCGTCGGCGTCGTCCAGCTCAGCGCCTCCGAGGGGCGTCGCTACTCGGCCTCGAAGGCCTACCTGCGCGAGCAGCCGCTGGACAACCTGCTGATCCTGACCAAGGCCCAGGTCACCCGCGTACGGATCGAGGGCTCGCGCGCCACCGGCGTCGAGGTCGTCGGCGCCGACGGCGACAAGCAGACCATCCGGGCGACCCGCGAGGTCATCGTCTCGGCAGGCGTCTACGGTTCCCCGCACCTGCTGATGCTCTCCGGAATAGGTCATTCCGATCATCTCCGCGACCACGGAATCCACGTCCACGCCGACCTTCCGGTCGGTGACAACTTCCACGACCACCTCTTCGTGCCGGTCTCCTTCCGGATGGACTCGGCGCTGCGGCGGCCCACTCCCGCCTACTTCGCCGCCGGCTTCGCCAAGTCGCGACTCACCCGCAAGGGCTGGGCGGCAGGGTCGCAGTTCGAGGCCTTCGGCTTCGTACGCAGCGCCCTGGCCGGTCAGGTCCCCGACCTGCAGCTGCACGTCCTCTACTGGGTCTACCCGTTCCCGAACCAGGACGGCGACAAGGCGATCCGGCCGCCCACGAGCAAGCCGGGCCTGTGCATCCTGCCGACCCTGATCTACCCCGAGAGTCGCGGCACCGTACGTCTGGCCAGCGCCGACCCGCTCGCGCACCCGTTGCTCGACCCCGGCTATCTCACCTCAGGCAAGGACACCGAGGTGCTCTTGGACGGGATCGCGAAGGTGCGCGAGATGATGGTGGGCCTCGGCGACAACCAGGGCGAGATCTCGCCCGGACCGTCGTACGCCACCGATGAGGCGACCCGCGAGCTGCTGCCCAACATCGTGCACAGCGTCTACCACGGCGTCGGCACCTGCCGGATGGGGTCGGACGAGCGTGCGGTGGTCGATCCGTCGTTGCGGGTCAAGGGCATCGACGGTCTGCGGGTCGCCGACGCGAGCGTCATGCCCTCGATCACCGGAGGCAACACCAACGCCCCCTCGATCATGATCGGCGAGCGCGCTGCCGACCTGATCCTGGGCCGATAGGAGACACCCACATGTCAGACCTGCTCCTGAGCGAGGACCGCGACGGCGTCCGTACGCTGACCCTCAACCGTCCCGACCAGCTCAACGCCTTCAGCCAGGCGCTCTACGTCGCCCTCGCCGAAGCGTTGCGTGAGGCGGACGCGGACCCGGAGGTGGCCGTCGTGCTGCTGACCGGGACCGGGCGTGCGTTCTCTGCGGGCACCGATCTCCTCGAGATGAAGCAGACGGCCTCGGGCGGTGACGAGAGTGCCGCGCACGGGTTCATCGGGCTGGTCGACTCCCTGGCGGAGTTCTCCAAGCCGCTGGTGGTCGCCGTCAACGGCCTGGGCCTCGGTATCGGGGTGACGCTCCTCGGTTTCGCTGACCTCGTCCTCGCCTCGACGGACGCGAGATTCAAGACGCCGTTCACGACGCTCGGGGTGGCGCCGGAGGCGGCGTCCAGCTTCCTGTTCCCGCGGCTGATCGGACGTCAGAACGCTGCCTGGATGCTGATGTCGGGGGAGTGGTTCAGCGCCGAGGAGGCCCACGGGATGGGGCTCGTCTGGCGCGTCACCTCGCCGGAGGAGCTGCTCCCTGTCGCGCGGGCCCATGCCGCGACGCTCGCCGCGCGCCCCATCAGCAGCCTCGTCGCGGTCAAGGAGACGATGACCGCGTCGCTGCGCCCCGGCATCGAGGCCGCCCGGGCGCTCGAGAACGCGAAGTTCGCCGAGCTGCTCGGCGGGCCGGCCAACATCGAGGCGCTCGTCGCCTTCGCCGAGGGACGGGAACCCGACTTCACCAGTCTTCCGCCGGGAGCCTGAACGGGCTCACCTCCGTGGTGGGTCTATCTGCTCGTGCTGTGGTTCACCCGGTCCGGGCTCGGCACTGAGCACGATGTAGTCGACGATGTCGAGCCCGGGGTCGTGGTCCCTGATGACCTCGAGCACCATGGCGCGACGCGCCTCCGAGGCCACCTCGCCGGAGACGACGAGGTGGTCGCCGCGCACCTGGAGCCGGATGCCCAGCTCGTGGGTGCGCGGATCGGTCGCGATCGCGCGCTCGAGATCTCGCGTCTGCTGCTCGTTCATGCCGACCTCCTGGGGACGACGTCGTAGACCCGGAACGCTGCCTGGATCACGGGCTGGGCGACGTTTCGTACGGGGACGCCGGCCGGCGTGAGACCCTTCTCGCGGCCGGCATGGGCGTGGCCGTGGACCGCCAGATCCACCCCCGTCTCGTCGATCGCCTCGCCGAGCCGGTAGTTGCCGAGGAAAGGCCAGATCTCCTTCGGCTCGCCGACCAAGGTGTCGTCGACGGGAGAGAAGTGCGACAGCGCGACGGTGACGTCCGGCTCCTCGGCTTCGAGGGCATCGAGGGCCTGACGCAGCCGGGCGGCAGTCTCGATGCCGTGCCCGGTGAAGGCCTTCATCTCGGGTTCGCCGAAGTCGGCAGCGCAGCGGCCGGAGAAGCCGAGGCAGAAGCCCTTGATGCCGGCGACGCCGAGACGGCCGGCGTCCGTGTCGATGGTGGTCGAGGTGCCCTCGAGGACAGCCACTCCGCGGTCCTCGAGCAGCCGGACGATGTCGCGTTCAGCCCCGGAGTGGTAGTCGTGGTTGCCGAGCACGGCAAGGACCGGTACGTCGGCTGCACCGAACTCGTCGGCGAACACCTCGGCCTCCTCGACCGTCCCGTGCTGGGTGAGGTCGCCGGCGACCAGCAGCGCGTCGGCCTCCTCCGAGATGTTGGTGATCAGCGGCGCGTAGCGGCCACGCAGATCGTCGGCCAGGTGTACGTCACCCACTGCTGCCACCCGAATCGGGTCAGGCATCATCGCCTCCCTTGCTGCTTCCTTCCATGATGGCGAGCGCGTCCAGGAGACAGAGCGCGGTCTGCGCGAAGGGACTCCGCTTCGCCTCCTGTCGCACCAGCCTCCAGTCGATCTGCTCGCGCAGGGCGCGGGCACAGCCGAGGATCGGCGACAGGTCGCAGGCATGCTCGCTGAGAGCGAGCATGCGCGAGATGATCAGGTCCGTCGCGGACATGACGGGCATGGTCACCGAGTCGACCGGCAGGTCGTCGCATCGCGAGAGCAGGTCTTCGTCGACCGGCCCGGTCGGAAGCCGGTGGATCAGGTCGACGACCACGGTGTCGCGCCCGACCTTGACCAGCCAGTCCTCAGGAGCGGCGACCGCGTCCAGCCCGTTCGCGAGCAGCACCTGGACGGCTTTCTCGGCACAGTCCTGAGGCAGGACGAAGTCCACGTCGTGGGTGCTCTCGGGGCCGCCTCGGGTCCACACCGCGTACCCACCGGCCAGTGCGAACGGGATCTCGGCGGCCTTCAGTGTCGCGCCGACCCGCTTGAGTACCTCGCGTTGTCGCTGGAACTCCTCGCCCAGCACATCTGTTCTCGGCATGGCGGTGCGGTACCCAGAATCCATCCGGGCCAACCCTTGCCCAAAACGAGAACGTGTTCTAATCTGGACACGTGTCCAGTTCAACCACCATCCGCCAGACCGAGACGGTCGAGCGACTCTTCGCTGCGGGTCTGGCGGAGCTGCGCGAGGTCGGCCACGAGGCATTGACGATCCGCTCGGTCGCCGTGCGGGCCGGGGTCTCCTCGGCGACCGCCTACACCTACCTCGCCTCCAAGAACCACCTCTTCGCCGAGCTCTTCTGGCGCCACCTCGCCGAGGCGCCGGCGGTCGCGGCGATGGGGTCGCGGGTCGAGCGGGTGCAGGCGGCCGTACGCAGCCTGACCACCCGGATCGCCGAGGAGCCCGAGCTCGCGGCCGCGATGAGCCCAGCGCTGCTGGGTAGCGACGACGACGTGGCCAGGCTGCGGCTGCGGATCGGTGCGGAGTTCGCCGCGCGGTTCGACGCGGCGCTCGGGGAGGGCTGCGAGGACGCCGTCCACGAAGCCCTGCTGCTCGCGTTCTTCGGGGCGCTGCTGCAGGCGGGAATGAGACTGATGACCTTCGACGAGATGGTCGACCGGCTGGCCCCGGTCGTCGCCGTGATCGTCGCCTGAGTGATGTATCGAGCCTGTCGAGATGAGTGAGATGACGAGCACCACCACCGAGATCTTCGACCCTTATGACTACGACTTCCACGAGGACCCATACCCCGTCTACGCCCGGCTGCGGGACGAGGCACCGCTCTACCACAACGTCTCCGACGACTTCTGGGCGCTCTCGCGCCACGCCGACGTGCACGCTGCCCTGAAGAACGACACCGTGTTCTCGAACCGGATGGGCGTCTCGCTCGACGCGAGCGCCTGGAACCAGGACGCCCATCGGGTGATGTCGTTCCTGGCGCTCGACGGCAAGGAGCAGACCCGGCTGCGCAAGCTCGTCTCGGCGGGTTTCACCCCGCGTCGGGTGCGTGACCTCGTACCCGGCGTGCAGGCGCTGGCCGATCACTATCTCGACCGGCTGCTCGTCGCCAACGAGGACCACGGCGAGGTCGACTGGATCGCCGAGCTCGCGGGCAAGCTCCCGATGGACGTCATCTCACAGATGATCGGGGTGGCCGAGGCCGACCGCGACGAGGTGCGGAGGCTGGCCGACCTGATGGTCCACCGGGAGGACGGCGTCCGTGACGTTCCCGAGGCCGGGATGGCCGCGGCCCTGGAGCTGATCAGCTACTACGTGACGATGGTGGCCGAGCGCCGCAAGCGACCGGGCGACGACCTCACCTCGGCCCTCGTGCGGGCCGAGATCGACGGCGACCGGCTCCATGACGGCGAGATCATCGCGTTCCTGATCCTGTTGGTCGTGGCCGGCAACGAGACCACCACCAAGCTGCTCGGCAACGCGCTCCTCCACCTCGGTGCGAACCCCGCCCAGGCCGAGGACGTGTTCACCGGGCCCGACCTCGTCGGCGCCTGGGTCGAGGAGACGCTGCGCCACGACACCTCGACCCAGATGCTCGCCCGGTACGTCGCCGAGGACGTCGAGCTGCACGGCCAGGTCGTTCCCGCCGGGTCGAAGCTGCTCGTTCTGATCGGCTCGGCCAACCGAGACGAGCGAGTGTTCACAGCCCCCACCGTCTTCGACATCCACCGCTCGCCGGACGAGCTCGCGAAGAGCATGAGCTTCGGCGTCGGCCGCCACTTCTGCCTCGGCGCCAACCTCGCCCGGCTCGAGGCCCGCGTGGTGCTGGAGGAGCTGGTGCGGCGTACGTCCGGGCTCGAGGTCCACAGCGAACGCGCGGTCCGCGTCCACTCGACGAACGTGCGCGGCTTCGCCGAGCTGCCCGTCACGTTCACCCGGAGGGCGCGGTGAGCGGGGTGGATGCTGACCGAGTTACCTCGGTCAGCGCACGGGATGTCCACCGAGGTAACTCGGTCGGTAGTCGCCTCCTTTGTGGAACTCCGCGAGGTCAGTGCGCATTCGCCGAGTTACCTCGGTCAACATCCCAGGAGGTCGCATGAGCAAGTACGCGCAGCCCGACCGCCGCCCGGCGGTGATCACCGGCGCCTCCTCCGGGATCGGCGCCGAGACCGCGAAGGCGCTGGCCGCGGCCGGTCTCCCGGTCGCGCTCGGCGCCAGGAGACTCGATCGGATCGAGGAGGTCGCCGCGGCGATCCGCGCCGACGGCGGAGAGGCGGTCGCGCACCCGCTCGACGTGACCTCCGACGACTCGGTCGCCGAGTTCGCTGCGAAGGCGGTCGCCGATCTCGGGGACATCGAGGTCGTCGTCAGCAATGCCGGGGTCACCCACCCCGGCGCCACCGTCGACGTCGCCACCGAGACCTTCGCCGGCCAGGTCGACATCAACCTGCTCGGTGCCCACCGCATCCTGCGCGCCTTCGGGCCCGGGATGATCGAGCGGCAGCGCGGCGACCTGGTCTTCCTCTCCTCCGACGTGGCGCTCAAGCCGCGACCGTTCATGGGAGCGTACGCAGCCTCCAAGTGGGGCCTCGAAGGCATGGTCAACGCGCTCCAGATGGAGCTCGAGGGCACGGGCGTCAGGGCCTCCATCGTGCGACCCGGCCCCACCCACTCCGACATCGGCAACGAGTGGCCCGCCGAGCTCGGCGGGTTCGTGCTGGAGCAGTGGGTCAGGTGGGGCCTCGCGCGCCACCCGCACTTCCTCAAGGCCCAGGCGCTGGCCGACGCGATCACGACCGTCGTCACCGCGAAGCGCGGAGTCCACATCAGCACCATCGACGTCAACCCCGAAGCCCCCGTGCAGGAGCCACGATGACGATCCCCACCGTCTCCACCGTCCTGGACGACCAGGACCCGAACGTTCCCGAGATCATCCGCGGCACCGGACATCTGCCGGAGATGCGGGTCGACCCGATCTCGCTGTTCACCCGCGTCCGCGAGGAGTGCGGCGACCTCGGGCGGTTCCGGCTCGCCGACAAGGACGTCGTGATGGTCACCGGGGCCGAAGCCAACGAGGCGTTCTTCCGGGCGCCCGACGACGTGCTCGACCAGGCCGCTGCGTACCCGTTCATGACGCCGATCTTCGGCAAGGGCGTCGTCTTCGACGCCTCTCCGGAGGAGCGCCAGCAGATGTTGAAGAACCAGGCGCTGCGCGGCGACATGATGCGCGGGCACGCGCAGACGATCGAGGCCGAGATCCGCCGGATGATCGCGGGCTGGGGCGAGGAGGGGGAGATCGACCTGCTCGACTTCTTCGCCGAGCTGACCATCTACACCACCTCGGCCTGCCTGGTCGGCAAGCCGTTCCGCGAGGAGCTCGACTCGTCCTTCGCCCAGTACTACCACGAGCTCGAGCACGGCACGGACGCCATCGCGTACGTCGACCCGTACGCCGACATCGAGAGCTTCCGGATGCGCGACGCCGCCCGGGAGCGGCTCGTCGCGCTGGTCCAGGCGATCGTCGACAAGCGGGTCGCGCGAGCCAAGGCGAACGGGGGGAGCGTTCCCCGCGAGGAACGGGATCTCCTCGACGTACTCATCTCGATCGACATGGACACCGACACCATCACCGGGGTCTTCATCTCGATGATGTTCGCCGGCCACCACACCTCCTCGGGCACCGCGTCGTGGGCGATGATCGAGCTGCTGCGGCACCCGGAGGTCATGGACGATGTCGTCACCGAGCTCGACGAGCTCTACGCCGACGGCAGCGAGGTGAGCTTCCAGGCGCTGCGCTCAATCCCGGTGCTGGAGGCGACGCTCAAGGAGACGCTGCGGCTGCACCCGCCGCTGATCATCCTGATGCGGCTGGTGCGCGAGGACTTCGAGCTGCTCGGCGAGACCATCCCGGCCGGCACCCTGCTCGCCGCCTCGCCGCGCGTCTCCAACCGGATCGAGGCCGACTTCCCGAAGGCGGAGTCCTTCGACCCGAGCCGCTACATCGACCCACGCCAGGAGGACATGCAGAACCGCTGGACCTGGATCCCGTTCGGCGCCGGCAAGCACCGCTGCGTCGGCAATGCGTTCGCGATGATGCAGATGAAGGCGATCTTCTCGGTGATCCTGCGCGACTACACCTTCGAGGCAGCCCAGCCGTTGGAGTCGTACGCCGACGACTTCACCAAGATGGTGATCCAGCTCGAGCAGCCGTGCAAGGTCCGCTACCGGCGGCGGTCGCGATGAGGTTGACCGCCGACCCCGGGCTGTGCCAGGGGCACCAGGAGTGCCTCGCCGAGGCCCCGGACCTCTTCGACTTCGACGCCGACGGTGACCACGTCGTCGTACGCGTCCCCGAACCGTCGCAGGAGCAGCTGCCGTCGGCTCGCGCGGCCGTGAAGTACTGCCCTGCTTTCGCACTCTCCCTGGAGGACTGAATGGGTTCGACAAGCCCGACCACCGGCATCGCCCGCCCCGAGATCGAGGAGTTCTGGGAGACCTGGCTCCAGATCAACCGGGACGTCGAGAAGACCGGCGACTGGCGGCCGATGGCCGAGTGGTACGCCGAGGACGCGACGTACGGCTGGATGTACTCGCCCGACGAGCACTTCATGGCCGTGGGCCGCGACCAGATCCGCGACTGGGCGATCGGGATCGAGATGGACGGCTTCGACGGCTGGCACTACGACTACGTGTGCACCGTCATCGACGAGACCAAGGCGATGGTGATCGGCTTCTGGAAGCAGCGTTCGGGGATCACCGACGACGAGACCGGCAAGGAGTACGAGATCCTCGGGCTCGGCGGGTCGTGGTTCGGGCTCAAGCGGGTCGCTGAGGGCGCCGACGCGGGCCAGATCAAGATCGACTGGCAGCGCGACTGGTTCGACATGCCGTCGACCGCCGCGACGTTCATGAAGATCCTGAAGGACGGCAAGGCCTCCGAGAAGCTGCTCGAGCGGATGTCGGTCACCGGGCACGGCGTGCCCGGCCACTACCACCTGAAAGACCTTCCCTCGACCGTGTGGCCGCCTCCGGTCGAACGCGGCGACCACACCACCCAGGAGGCCCCTCGATGACCCGGACGCCGACCAACCCACCCGCTCAGCAGTACGTCGACGGCAAGCTCGGTGCTGCGAGCAGCGGCGAGACGTACGCCATCCTCAACCCTGCCACCGGAGCGGAGATCGGTCGGGCGCCGGACTCGACGGCAGCGGACATGGACGCTGCGATCGCCGCTGCCCGCCGAGCCTTCGACGAGACCGACTGGTCGGTCGACGTGGCCTTCCGCATCCGTTGCCTTCGACAGCTGCATCAGGCGCTGCTGGACAACGTCGATGCCCTGCGTGAGCTGACCACCGCCGAGGTCGGCGCGCCCGCCTTCCTCGTCGCCGGGCCCCAGCTCGACGCTCCCATCGACACTCTGAAGTGGTCGATCGACCTGGCCGAGCGCTACGAGTGGGAGCAGGACCTCGGTGTCGGGGTCACCATGGGGATCTCCTCGAGGCGCACGGTGCGGAAGGAGGCGGTCGGGGTCGTCGCGGCGATCACGCCGTGGAACTTCCCGAACCAGATCAACCTGGCCAAGATCGGTCCGGCGCTGGCCGCCGGCAACACCGTGGTGCTCAAGCCCGCGCCGGACACGCCATGGGTGGCGGCCGAGCTCGGGCGCCTGGTCGCCGAGCACACCGACATCCCGGCAGGCGTCTTCAACGTGGTGACGCCGCGCGACAACGAGGTCGCCGCGCTTCTCGCCGAGGACCCCCGCGTCGACCTGGTCTCCTTCACCGGCTCGACCGACACCGGCCGGCGGATCATGGCCGCCGCTGCGCCCACCTTGAAGAAGGTCTTCCTCGAGCTCGGCGGCAAGTCGGCAGCGATCGTCCTCGACGACGCCGATGTCGCCTCGGCCGCCTCGATGGCTGCCTTCTCGGTGGCCGTCCACGCGGGTCAGGGTTGCGCCCTGACCACCCGCCTGCTCGTGCCGCGCGCGTCCTACGACGCAGCTGTCGAGTCCGCGGCCGCGACGATGTCCTCGCTCGGTGCCGGCGACCCCGCTGACCCCGGCACGATCTGCGGCCCGGTCATCTCGGCGGTCCAGCGCACCCGAATCCTCGGCTACCTGGCGCTCGCGGAGGAGGAAGGCGGCACCTTCGCGACCGGCGGAGATGTGGCGGTCCAGGACGGCGACCTCGCCGGCGGCTTCTGGGTCCAGCCCACCGTGATCGCCGGCCTCGACAACACCGCCCGCGTCGCCCGCGAGGAGATCTTCGGACCGGTGCTGACGGTGATCCCGCACGACGGCGACGACGATGCCGTACGCATCGCCAACGACTCGCCCTACGGTCTCTCCGGCTCGGTCGAGTCCGGCTCGCTGGAGCGCGCGAAGTCGGTGGCGGCCCGGATCCGCACCGGCACGATCGGCGTCAACGGAGGCCAGTGGTTCAACGCCGACGCACCCTTCGGCGGCTACAAACAGTCCGGCCTCGGCCGGGAGATGGGCGTGGCCGGCTTCGAGGAGTACCTCGAGACCAAGCTGATCGCGGAGCCCGCATGATGCCGACCCGGCGCAACTGTCCCATGAACCCCAGCCCACTCGGCGCATCTGTCCCGTCAACAGCCGCCCAGTCGGCGCGTCTGCCCCGCCCAGGCGCGTCGAGTCGGCGCGTCTGTCTCATGGGGCCAGGCACGCCGACCGGGGTTGAGACATTCGCGCCGAGTGGGCGTCGGTTTCTGGGACAGACGCGCCGAGTGGGCGCGGGAATCCGGGGCAGTGGCGCCGAGTGGGCGCTGGAGGCTGGGACAGACGCGCCGACTCGGCGTGGGAGAAGGAGTTACGGATGAGGTTTGAGGACAAGGTCATCGTCGTGACCGGGGCGGCGCAGGGGATCGGTGAGGCGTACGCCAAGGGGCTGGCTGCCGACGGGGCCGCGGTCGTCGTTGCCGACCTGAACGAGGAGAAGGGGCAGCAGGTCGCCAAGGAGATCGAGGCGGCCGGCGGAGTCGCCAGGTTCGTACGCTGCGACGTCGCCGACCACGCGTCGGCGGCCGCGCTGGTGGCCGAGACGACCGAGGCGTACGGCGGGATCGACGGGCTTATCAACAACGCCGCGATCTACGGAGACATGGCCTTCGACCTGCTGATCACCGTCGACTGGGACTACTACGAGAAGTTCATGAGCGTGAACCTCAACGGTGCCCTGGTGATGACCCGTGCGGTCTACCCGGTGATGCAGAAGCGGGGCGGTGGGGCGATCGTCAACCAGTCCTCGACAGCTGCCTACCTCTACTCCGGCTTCTACGGCCTGGCCAAGGTCGGCATCAACGGCCTGACCCAGCAGCTCGCCCACGAGCTCGGCGGGATGAACATCCGGGTCAACGCGATCGCCCCGGGGCCGACCGACACCGAGGCAACCCGCACCCAGGCCGGTGACGCGGCCAAGGACATGACCAAGCAGATGGCGATCAAGCGGCTCGGCACCACCGAGGACATGGTCGGGACCGCGAAGTTCCTCCTCTCCGAGGACTCCGCGTGGATCAGCGGTCAGATCATCGCCGTCGATGGTGGCGGGACGTTCCGGCTATGACACGCGCCGGGTTCGTCGGGCTGGGCAACATCGGCAAACCGATGGCGCTCCAGCTCGCCAAGACCGACGGCATCGAGCTGTGGGTCTTCGACGTCGCTCCGGAGCCGGTCGCCGAGCTCGAGTCAGCGGGCGCGAAGGCGGCGGGCTCCGTCGCCGAGCTCGCCGAGACCGTCGATGTGCTGAGCGTGATGGTGCGCGACGACGACCAGGTCCGCGAGGTGCTCACCGAGGCGCTGGCCGCGGCCGGGCGCCGTCCCGGCGAGAACCAGCTGACCGTCATCGTGCACTCCACGGTCGCGCCGGACACCCCCAAGGAGCTGGCCGCGACCGCCGAGCCCCACGGCGTACACGTCCTCGACGCACCCGTCTCCGGTGGTCCCATGGGCGCAGCCGACGGCACGCTCGCGATCCTGGTGGGCGGCACCCCGGAGGCGTACGCAGCTGCTTCCCCGGTCCTGGCGGCGATGGGCTCAAAGGTCGTCCATTCAGGTCCGATCGGCGCGGGGACGCGGTTCAAGCTGGCCCGCAACCTGCTTCACTTCGCCTCCTTCACCGCCGCCACCGAGGCGCAGCGCCTCGCCGAGGCGGCCGGCCTCGACCTGGTGGCGCTCGGCGACGTCGTACGCCACACCGACGCGATCACCGGCGGCCCGGGCGCGATCATGCACCGCGACACCACCGCGCCGATCGAGGAGACCGATTTCTGGTACGGCGTCTTCGGCCACGTGGTCGCGCTGGGGGAGAAGGATCTCGGCTTCGCGATCGCGCTCGCCGAGGAGCTCGGCGTCGAGGTGCCCCTCGCCCGACTGGCCCTCGACCGGTTGGCACCCGGCCTCGGGCTCCCCAAGGACTGAACAAGGAACACGCGACATGAGCACAGAACACATGGATGAGGGCACCGACAAGTTCGCCGACCTCCCCGAGCAGCGCGCCAAGGGGCTGCGCAAGATGGAGGAGGTCTACGGCTTCGACATGGCCGACGGCGACGGTGACTTCTTCCGCTACACCGCCGACCACCTCTTCGGTGACATCTGGCAGCGCCCGGGGCTGACCACGCGCGACCGCCGGCTCCTGCTGATCGGCCTGCTCGCCGGCCAGGGCGCGGCGGACGTGCTCGGGATCCAGATCCCCGCGGCGTACGCCAACGGCGAGCTCTCCGAGGACGAGCTGCGCGAGATCGTGGTGTTCCTGAGCCACTACGCGGGATGGCCGAACGGTGCCAGGATGAACACGGTCGTCGAAGAGACCATCGGGAAGGCCCGGAGAGAGGCACAGAAGAAGGCTCAGGGGAAGGCTCAGCGCTCATGACGTACGTCATCACCCAGTCCTGCTGCAACGACGCCTCCTGCGTGGAGGTCTGCCCGGTCGACTGCATCCACCCCGGACCGGACGAGCCCGGGTTCGGCGCCGCCGAGATGCTCTACATCCACCCCGACGAGTGCATCGACTGCGGTGCCTGCGAGGACGCCTGCCCGGTCAACGCGATCTTCCCGGACTACGAGGTCCCGGACGTGTTCGCGCCCTACGTCGACATCAATGCCGCCTTCTTCGAGTTCACCGGCGAGCAGGACGCGCCGGCGCCGTTGCCGCCGCCCGGTCCCAAGATCGCCGGCACCGGCCCGCTCAAGGTGGCCGTGGTGGGGGCAGGCCCGGCCGGTTGGTACGTCGCCGAGGAGCTCGCCGCCACCCGCCGCTGCGACGTCGAGATCACCGTCATCGACCGGCTCGCGACGCCCTACGGTCTGGTCCGCTACGGCGTCGCGCCCGACCACCTCGACACCAAGGAGATCGCCTCCGGCTTCGCGAAGACGGCGCGACACCGCCGGGTGCGCACCCGCTACAACGTCGAGATCGGGCGCGACGTGACCCACGAGGAGCTCCTCGGTGCTCATCACGCGGTCGTCTACACGACCGGCGCCGGCGAGGGCCGCAGCCTCGGCATACCGGGGGAGGACCTGCCGGGCTCGACCTCGGCGGCCGAGCTCGTCGGCTGGTACAACGGGCATCCCGACCGGGCGGCGCTCACCTTCCCGCTGACCCACGAGCGCGCCGTCGTCATCGGCAACGGCAACGTCGCCCTCGACCTCGCCCGCCTGCTGCTCGCCGACGAGGCCGCGCTGCGCGCCTCCGATCTGGCTCCCGCCGCGCTGGCGGCGCTGGCCGCCAGCGGCATCCGCGAGGTCGTCGTCACCGCCCGGCGCGGAGCGGAGTACGCCGCCTTCACCAGCCCGGAGCTGCGGGCACTGGTCGACGACCCCGACCTCGACGTCGTGGTCGAGGAGGCAGGTCTGGCCGACCTGCCGACCGAGGAGGAGACGACCGAACGCAACGCGGACACCTTCGCGGCGCTGCAGAAGGCGGAGCTCCTCCGCGACCTGGCCGCCCGACCGCGTACGGACGCCGCGAGGCGGCTCGTGCTCCGCTTCGGCCTGACTCCCACCGAGATTCTCGGCACCGAGACCGTCACCGGAGTGCGCTTCGACAGCGGTGAGGAGATCGAGGCCGGCCTCGTCGTCCGTGCCACCGGCTATCGCTCCGCGGGCGTCGCCGGTGTTCCGGCCGAGGTGGGCACCGGCCGCTTCCCTCATGAGGCCGGCCGGGTGGTCGGAGCCGAAGCGACCTACACCGCGGGCTGGGCCAAGCGCGGTCCCAACGGCGTGATCGGCACCAACCGCGCCTGCGCCGCCGAGACCGTACGCACCCTGCTCGACGACCACGCAGCGGGCTCGCTTGCCGACCCGACTGGCGAGCCTCTCGACGACGTCCTGGCGGCACGCGGTGTGACCGTCATCGACCAGACCGGCTGGAACAACCTCGATACGCATGAGCGTGACTCCGGCAAGGAGATCGGCCGCCCACGGGTGAAGGTGACCGATCGAGAGAACCAGGTACGCATCGCGGCCCCCGCACGTGTCTGACTGCGACCCGATCGCCGACTCGGCGCGTCTGTCTCAGATTCCGGTGTCGACTCGGCGCGTCTGCCCCATGAATCCGAGCCGAGTCGGCGCAATTGTCCCAGCCGGGGTTGCAGCGGCCAGTGGAGTGGGGCAGTTGCGCCGACTCGGTGTCCTGAAGTGGGGCAGTTGCGCCGACTCAGCGTGGGTTGTCTGCAAGAGTGGGTGGAAACCGATCCTCGGGGGAAAGGCACACCATGTCAGACAGTGAGTTCAAGGACTGGAACCAGTCGATCATCGACGAGTTCCGTGCCAACGACGGCAACGTCACCTCGGTGCCGTTCGGGCGCGGGCTGGTGCTCGTGCACCATGTCGGCGCCAAGACGGGCGCCGAGCGGGTCTCTCCGGTGGCCAACATCCGTCAGGATCCCGACACCTGGCTGATCGCTGCCTCCAAGGCCGGAGCGCCGGAGAACCCGGCGTGGTATCACAACCTGCTGGCCAACCCGGAGACCAAGATCGAGACGCCTGACGACGGCGTCGTCGACGTCCAGGTCACGGAGCTGACCGGCGCGGAGCGCGATGCCGCCTGGGAGCGGTTCAAGGCGATGAGCCCGGGGTTCGGCGAGTACGAGGCGAAGACCGACCGGGTCATCCCGGTGCTCGCGCTGCACCGCAGGTAGTCGACCGCCCGGCCTCAGACAGGGGTGATCGGCAGCGACCGGCGCGGCTCGAAGGCGAAGTCCGCGCCGGTGCTGAACCTCACCACTGCGACCTCGGAGGCCTCGGGAGCGGGGTCGGTGCGGCGTATGACCTCGACCCGCCAGCCGCCCTCGACCGCGCTGACCTCGACGTCGAGGTGAGGGTCGAGGGCCTGCACCGCCACCTGGAGCGGAACGAACCATTCCGGCCCCATCAGCGAGACCCAGGCGCCGTCTTCGTCGGCGGCCGAGGGCCGGACGACCAGTGCATCGGTCCCGACCTCCACCGAGACGTACGCAGCGGGGTTGAGCATCGGATGGAGCGCGAGCAGGCGCAGCGCGCCCTTCGTGTCCGGCGGCAGCGACAAGGCGCGAGCCAGGCGTGAGCCGGCGACCCCGGCGACCCCGACCAGCTGCTTGCGGCGGATCTCGAGGAGCTGCTCGGGTGAGGTCACCCGGGTCTCCAGCGCAAGGGTGAAGCCGCGGTCGAGCAGTGCCATCTGCAGGCAGACCTCGTCGGCGATGCGCACCAGCGCGGAGCGGGAGAAGGCGGCCAGGTCGAGGTCGGAGACGAGCGGCCCGGCGTAGTCGGCGGCTCCGTCCTCGGACGGGTCGATCGGCGCGAGCTCGAGGTTCGCCGCCCGGGAGCGCTCGTTGACGGCCAGCTCCGGGACCGCGACCGCCTCGGGGTGGGCGTCGTCGATGACGACGGTCCAGCGGCAGTGCGGCTTCCGGTCGGCGGGCGTCCGCGGCGGCCGGTGGACCGGGCGGACCTGCGCTCGCGGGTGGGTCGCGATGGCAGTGGCGTCGAAGGTGGGGTCCTCGATGTCGTGGCACATCCCACGGACGTACTCCTCGCCCATCGGCTCGACGTCCATCAGTGCGCCGCAGTGGTCGAGGTGGAACTCGCCGTGGCGGTCGTCGTGGACGGTGTAGCGGAAGTCCATGAACTGCGGCGGCGCGCCGATGTCGAGCTGGAGGCCCTTGAAGATCGTCGGTACGTCACCCTGCCCGGCCACCGCCGGCGCGTAGCCCAGCGCGGTCTGCATTCGCCGGGTGTAGATCGGCGAGGCGGCGGCCCACTCCACGATCGCGATCCGGAGCATCTCCTCGCGCCCGAAGGCAGAGATGCACCACGCCATCCCAGAGCGGTCGATCAGCTGGCCGATCAGGAGGAGCTCGCGGACGACCTCGGCAAGCTCCTCCCTGGTCAGGTCTGCATAGCGGGAGATCAACGAATGCCGAGCTTCCGCATCCACCGCAACGACATCTGCATCTGCTTGGCGTAGTCGTCGAAGGTCTGCTTGCCCTGCGGCCCCATGACCTGCTTCTTCAGGGTCGCCACGTTCTGGGTCTCGGTGTACTTGAGCAGCCCCTGGTCACCGTGGCGGGCGCCGACGCCGGACTGCTTCATGCCGCCCGACGGGGTCGACTTGGAGGCGTACGCGGTGGCGAGACCGTCGTTGATGTTGACGTTGCCCGACTCGATCCGGGCCGCGACCGCCTGGGCGCGCTTGAAGTCGGTGGTCCACACCGAGGCGTTGAGCCCGTAGTCGGTGTCGTTGGCCAGCTCGATCGCCTCCTCGAGCGTGGAGTAGCGGTGCAGCGAGACCACGGGCCCGAACGTCTCGGTCACCCCGTGCAGCATCTCCTTCGTGGTGCCCTCCAGGATGGTCGGCTCGAAGAAGGTCGGCCCGATGTCGGGGCGCGCCTTGCCGCCGGTCAGCACGGTGGCGCCCTTGGCGACGGCGTCCTCGACGTGCGACTGCACCCGCGCCAGGTGGTCGGGGGAGACCAGCGCGCCGAGGTCGGGTCCGAAGGCGTACGCAGCCTCGATCCGCATCCCTTCGACGGCGGCCACGAACTTGTCGCGGAACTCGTCGTACATCGCCTCGGGGATGTAGATCCGCTCGATGTGCATACAGATCTGGCCGGTGTTGCCGAAGACGGCGAACATCGAGCCGCCGACGGTCTCGTCGATGTCGGCGTCGTCGAGGACGATCATCGGGTTCTTGCCGCCCAGCTCTAGGCAGGCGCCGATCAGGTTGCGCCCGGCCTGTTCGCCGATCACCCGCCCCGTGGCGGTCGACCCGGTGAACATGGCGTAGTCGACGTTGTCCATCATCGTCGGGCCCACATCGGGACCCTCGCCACAGACCACCTGGAACAGGCCCTTCGGCAGGCCTGCCTCCTCGAGCAGCGAGATCCCGTACAGCGGGGAGAGCGCGGTCTTGTTGTCGGGCTTGAGGAGCACCGCGTTGCCGGCCATGAGCGCCGGGATCGCGTCGGAGAGACCGGTCGCGAACGGGAAGTTCCATGGCGCGATGATCCCGACCAGCCCGCGCGGTGGGTGGCGCTCGATCGAGCTCGACAGCACCGGCATCACGCCCGGGCGCTTTTTGTCCCTGAGCAGCTTGGGCGCCCGCTTGAGGTAGTGCGAGATCACCATCGGCGGGTCGCATACCTCCTCGAACGCGATCCGGCGGGCCTTGCCCGACTCGGCCTGGATGAGGTCGGCGATCTTGTGCTGGTTGCGCAGGATCAGCTCGTGGGCGCGCCTGAAGACGGCCAGCCGCTGCGGCAGCGGTGTGGCCGCCCACTTGCGCTGGGCGGCCCGCCCCTCGGCGGCGGCCCGCTCGACGTCGGCCGGTGAGGACTGTGGCAGCGCGACCAGCACCTCACCGGAGTAGACCTCGGTCAGCTTCCAGGACGCGCCCGTGGAGGAGGGGACCCGGGAGACCAGGTCGCTCAGCAGCTCCTCGGTGATCCAGTCGGGGCGGCGTACGTCTGCTGTCTTCGCGGTGTCAGTGCTCATGTCTGCTTCCGATCAGCTGTTGAGTACAAAGGTTGCGCAGCGGTCACCGATCATGACCGCGGGAGCGTTGGTGTTGCCGCCGATGATCGTCGGCATGATCGAGGCGTCGGCGACGCGGAGGCCGTCGATGCCGCGTACGCGGAGCTGCGGGTCGACGACGGCCCGCTCGTCGACGCCCATCCGGCAGGAGCCGACGGCGTGGTAGATCGAGGTCGCCCGGTTGGTGACCTCGTCCTTCATGGCCTCGGCGTCGATGGCCTTGCCGGGATGGATCTCGGACTTGACCTGGCCGCCGAAGGCCGAGGAGGCCATGATCTCGCGGATCATCTCGACGCCTTCGAGCAGGACCCGCTTGTCGTCGGGTTCGGCGAGGTAGTTGAAGTCGATCAGCGGCTCGGCGGTCGGGTCGGCGCTCCGCAGCCGCAGGGTCCCTCGCGAGCGCGGGTAGATCAGCGAGGACATCACCGTCAGCGCGGCCCGCGGGTCGACCTCGTGGCGGATCGGCGCGTCCTGGTTGGGGGAGGGGTAGGCCCAGGGGAGGACGTGCAGCTGCAGGTCGGGTACGTCGGTGGCCAGCGAGGTGCGTACGAACCCGACCGTCTCGAAGACGGTGTGACCGAGGATCGAGCGGCCGACGGTCTGCTCCTTGAGGACCGCCTTCCCGAAGTAGGCCGCGGTGCCGCGGTGTAGCGCGGTAGGCATCTCCCAGGTGGTCGGAACGAACATGTGGTCGTGCAGGTTGTCACCGACCGGGAGGTCGTGGACGGCAGCGATCCCGTGCTCGGCCAGGTGGGCGGTGGGACCGATGCCGGAGAGCATCAGCAGCTGGGGCGAGCCGAAGGCGCCCGCCGAGACGATGATCTCCTGGGTGGCCGAGATCGTCTGGGGGCCCTGCTTGGTCTGGATCTCGACGCCGGTGGCCCGGCCGTTCTCGATCACGATCCTGGACGCGTGCACGCTGGTGAGCGTGGTCAGGCTCGGCAGCTCCTGGTCGTGGAGGTAACCGCGCGAGGCGGAGTAGCGCAGCCCGTCGATCGCACTCTGCTGGAAGGTCGAGACACCCTCCTGCTCGGCGCCGTTGTAGTCGTCGAGGACCTTCACATCGAGGGTCTCGGCGGCGGCGCGCTGGAAGGAGAGCGACGCCTCGGTCGGCCGCGGGTGCTTCATGACCTTGATCGGCCCGCCCGTCCCGCGATAGTCGGAGCCGCCGCCCTCGTAGTCCTCGATCCGTCGGTACGCCTCGTTGACCGAGTCGGCGTCCCAGCCGGTGTTGCCCTCGGCTGCCCAGGCGTCGTAGTTGGCCCGGTTGCCGCGGACCCACAGCAGGCCGTTGATCGACGATGAGCCGCCGAGCACCTTGCCGCGCGGCTGGGGCAGCTCGCGGTTGCGGGCGTGCTTCTGGGGAACGGTGTGATAACCCCAGTCGACGAGCTTCTTCAGGCGCGGCTCGGCGTGCAGCGGACCGATCATGCCCGGCTTGGTGACCAGGTAGTTGCGCTTGTCCACCTTGCCGGCCTCAAGGAGGATCACCGACTTGCCGGCTGCGGCCAGGCGGCCGGCGACGGCACAGCCTGCCGAGCCGGCGCCGACGACGACATACTCGGCCTCGGTGAGTTTGGACTTGGGCACGATCAGATCCTCTCGATGATCGTCGCGGTGGCCTGAGCGCCACCGGCGCACATCGAGACCAGGGCGGTGCTGGCGTCGCGCCGCTCGAGCTCGTGGAGCGCCGCGGTGAGCAGCCGGGTCCCGGTCGAGCCGACGGGGTGGCCGAGCGCGATCGCGCCGCCGTTCACGTTGATCTTCTCCTCGGGGACCTGGTGCACCTTGGCCCACGACATGACCACGCCGGCGAAGGCTTCGTTGACCTCGGCGATGTCGATGTCGCCGATCGTCATCCCGGTGTCCTTCAGCGCCTTCTCGGTCGCCTGGACGGGGCCGTCGAGGTGGTAATAGGGGTCGGAGCCGACGAGGTTGGACGTGACGATCCTCGCCCGAGCCTTCAGCCCGAGCGAAGCGGCGACCGCGGAGTCCATCAGCAGCAGCGCGGAGGCGCCGTCGGAGATCTGCGAGGAGGTGCCGGCGGTGTGGGTGCCGCCCTCGAGGACCGGGCTGAGCCCAGCCAGCTTGTCGAGGGAGGTGTCGCGGATGCCCTGGTCCTCGGTGACGGTGCGTACCGAGTCGGTGGGCTTGCCCTCGTCGTCGAGCATGGGGGCTTCGACGGCGAAGATCTGGCTTCCGAAGTGGCCGGCGTCGCGCGCCTGGCGTGCCTTGACCTGCGACCACAGCCCGAACTCGTCGACGTCGTTGCGGGAGAACCCGCGGTTCTTCACGATCCGGTCGGCGCCCTCGAACTGGTTGGGGAGATCGATGTTCCAGTCTGCGGGACGAGGGTCGCCGGCGCCCTTGGGGACGTTGGCGCCGAGCGGGATCCGTGACATCGACTCGATGCCGCAGGCGACCCCGACCTTGATCTGGTCGGAGGCGATCATCGCGTTGATCAGGTGGGTGGCCTGCTGCGCCGAGGAGCACTGCGCGTCGATGACCGTGGATCCGGTGTGGATCGGCAGCCCGGCGTGCAGCCAGGCGCGGCGGACCATGTTGTTGGACTGCTCGCCGACCTGGGAGACACACCCGCCGATGACCTGATCCACCAGGTCAGGATCGATCCCGGCGCGCTTGAGCACCTCGACCTGGGCAGCACCGAGCAGCTCGCCCGGGTGGAGCCCGGCGAGCCAGCCCTTGCGCTTGCCGATGGGGGTGCGGACGGCTTCGACGATGACGGGCGTGCCCATGGAACCTCGCTCTTCGGGGGTGTCGACAAGTCGCTGGTGCACAACCGTGCACCGTCACGCCATGATGACGTGACACGGGTTACACTCGATTGTTCCAAAGTAGAACGTGTTCTCGTTTGACGCAACCCTTGTGTGATGCGGGGCACTATGTGACGATAAACTAGAACGTGTTACAGAAAAGACCTCGAAGGAGCACACCCGTGACCGCTCTCCCCGTGGATTTCGATCCGACTGATCCCGTGCTCAACGAGGAGCGCGTCCCTCTCCAGGAGTTCCTCGAGCTTCGCCAGACCGCGCCGGTGTGGTGGGTCGAGCAGACCCCGGAGGCGCGTGCGGGCTTCCTCGACACCGGGTTCTGGGCGGTGAGCAAGCACGAGGACATCCTGGCCGTCTCCAAGGACAACGAGAACTTCGGCACGAACGAGAACGGCGTGATCATCCGGTTCGCGCCCGACATGACGCGTGAGCAGGTCGAGCTGCAGCGCGCGATGCTGATCCACCACGACGCGCCCGACCACACCAAGCTGCGCCAGATCATCAGCCGCGGATTCACCCCGCGCGCGATCAATGCGCTCAAGGACCGCCTGGTCGAGCGGGCCAACTCCATCGTCGACGACGCCCTGGCCAAGGGCGAGGGCGACTTCGTCGCCGAGGTGGCCGCCGAGCTGCCGCTCCAGGCGATCGCGGAGCTCCTCGGCGTCCCGCAGGAGGACCGGCGCAAGCTCTTCGACTGGTCCAACCAGATGCTCGCCTACGACGACCCGGACTACAACGCGGACCCCGAGGCAGCCTCGATCGAGATCCTGACGTACGCGATGCAGCTGGCCGCCGAGCGCAAGGCGGACCCGAAGGACGACATCATCTCCAAGCTGGTCAACGCTGAGCTGGAGGGTGGGGCTCTGGGCGATGACGAGTTCGGCTTCTTCGTCATCCTGCTCGCGGTCGCCGGCAACGAGACCACGCGCAACGCGATCTCCCACGGCATGCAGGCGTTCTTCGACCACCCCGACCAGTGGGAGGTGTGGAAGAAGGAGCGTCCCGACACGATGGTCGACGAGGTGATCCGCTGGGCCACCCCGGTGACCGTCTTCCAGCGTACGGCGCTCAACGACGTCGAGGTCGGCGGCCAGCTGGTCAAGAAGGGCCAGCGCGTCGGCATCTTCTACGCCTCGGGCAACCACGACGAGGACGTCTTCGACGACCCGGACACCTTCGACATCACCCGCGAGCACAACCCCCACCTCGCCTTCGGCGGCCACGGCGCCCACTACTGCATCGGCGCCAACCTCGCCCGGATGGAGGTGCGGATCATGTTCGACGCGATCGCCGACCGGATGCCCGACCTCAAGCCCAACGGCACCCCGCGCCGGCTGCGCCACGCGTGGATCAACGGCATCAAGGAGATGCCGGTCACCTACGCCTGATCCAGGACGCTAAGGCACCACCACGTTGGAGAAGTGGGGCCGGCGGAAGGGATACTCCGCCGGCACCCACTTCTTCAGTGCTTCGTAGACCACCTCGTAGAGCCCCTGCTCATACGCCCCGGTGGTCACCCACCAGCTGACGTCGACGTCGTACGTGGCCAGCTCCTCGCTCAGCTCCTGCCGGACGCCCAGCGGGTAGAGATAGGCGCACCCGACGTAGCCGAGCCCTGGCGTCTCCAGGACGTAGGAGAACGACTTGTTCTCCTTCCACTCGCCCTCGTGCCAGACCAGGTCGATGTAGTCGTCCTCTTCCGACGTCGGTCCCTCCGGCCACCCGCCACCCCGCGTCGCGTTGATGAGTTCGCGGTCGGCGTTGATGGCGCGTACGTCATCGGCCAGGCACTCGCGCGACAGCGGCCGCGCCGTCAGGTCGCCGTGGGTGAGCACCCGCGGCGCCTCGAACCCGTCCGGCACGACCAGCAGCTTGCTCAGTCCTGCGTAGCTCATGCACACGAACGATAGGGCCCGGCGAGAAACGCCGGGCCCTATCGGTGCGTGTCTTCAGTTGGAAGGAGGCTGCGAACCCACGACCCACATCGAGAAGAACTGCGAGCCGCCGCCGTAGGCGTGGCCGAGGGCGCGGCGGGCGCCGTCGACCTGATGCTCGCCGGCCCGGCCCCGGACCTGCAGGGCGGCCTCGGCGAAGCGGAGCATGCCGGAGGCGCCGATGGGGTTGGAGGAGAGCACTCCGCCGCTCATGTTGACCGGGAGGCTGCCGCCGATCGCGGTCTCGCCGGCCTCGGTGAGCTTCCAGCCCTCGCCCTCGGGGGCGAAGCCGAGGTTCTCGAGCCACATCGGCTCGAACCAGGCGAACGGCACATAGATCTCGGCGCAGTCGATCTCGCGCGCCGGGTCGGTGATGCCGGTCGCCTTCCACAGGGCCGCCGCGGCGTCGCGGCCCGCCTGCGGGTTGACCTGGTCGCGCTCGGCGGCCGAGGTGGGCTCGGAGCGCATGACGGTGCCGTGGATCCAGGCCGGGGCCTCGTACGTCTTGGCGACGTCCTCGGCGGCGATCACCATCGCGCAGGCGCCGTCGGAGGAGGGGCAGGTCTCGTCGTAGTGGATCGGGTCCCAGAGCATCTGGGAGGCCAGGACCGACTCGACCGTTGTGCCCTCGTTGTGCAGGTGCGCGTAGGGGTTCTTCAGGGCGTTGTTGCGGTCCTTGGCCGCGACGATCGCGCCGATGTGCGAGGGCGCGTTGGCGCGGCGGATGTAGGAGCGTACGTGCGGGGCGAAGTAGCCGCCGGCACCGGCGTGCACCGGCATCACGAACGGGATCGGCACCGAGAGCGCCCACATCGCGTTCGACTCCGACTGCTTCTCGAAGGCCACGGTGAGCACCTTCTTGTGGACCCCTGCCTGCACCAGCGAGGAGGCGACGATGGCAGTCGAGCCGCCCACCGAGCCCGCGGTGTGCACGCGCAGCAGCGGCTTACCGGCCGCGCCCAGCGCCTCGGCGAGGTAGAGCTCGGGCATCATCACGCCCTCGAACAGGTCCGGTGCCTTGCCGATGACGATGGCGTCGACCTCGTCGAGGGTCAGCCCGGCGTCCTCGAGGGCCCGGTCCATCGCCTCCCGACACAGCCCGGCCATCGAGACGTCCTCGCGCTTGGCGCGGTGGTGGGTCTGGCCGATCCCGATGACGGCCGCGGGAACCTTGCTCACTTGCCACTCCCGTTCTCTTGGGCTTCCATCACGCACACGAGGTTCTGCTGCAGTGCCGGTCCGCTGGTCGCATGGCCGAGCACCTTGTCGGCCGACCCGTCCCAGATCCGTTTGGCGGCCTCGCCGATCCGAATCGCGCCGGCGCTGAACATCGGGTTGGCTGCGAGCGCCCCGCCCGAAGGATTGATCTGTACGTCATCACCCAGCCCGAGCGCCGAGCGCAGGACGAGCTCCTGGTGGCTGAACGGCGCGTGCAGCTCGGCGACCTGGACGCCTGCGGTGCCGCCCACGGCGGCCGCTGCCCGCTGGGCCGATCCGGAGATCGTCAGGTCGCGTGTGCCGAGGTGGAGACCGTCGGAGCTGTGCGCGATGCCGGTGATCCAGGCCGGACGCTGGTTGGCGTCGTACGCCCGGTCGCCGGCGGCGAGCACGATCGCGGCCGCCCCGTCGGTCACCGGCGCGCAGTCGTGCTTGCGCAGCGGGTCGGCGAACATCGGCCGGGCGAGCAGCTCGCTCACCGAGGAGCCGCCGGCACGGACCGCGTACTCGTTCTTCTCCGCATCTGTCAGCGACCGGTTGACCACGTCGGCCAGCGCGGTCTCGTCCCAGAGCCCGGCATCGAGCCCGAGGCGCGCCTGGAGCGCGGCCAGGGAGACGGTGTCGGGCCACAGCGGCGTCATCGTGTAGGGGTCGAGCTGCATCGACAGCGTTCGCCGCAGCACCCCGGCCGACGCCTTTCCGAAGCCGAAGACCAGCGCGGTGTCGACCTCGCCGGTCTGGATCTTGACCCAAGCCTCGTAGAGCGCCCAGGCGGCGTCCATCTCGACGTGCGACTCGTTGACCGGAGGCAGCACCCCGATCGCGTCGATCGCGCTGACGAACGAGAACGACCGACCGGCCAGGTAGTCCGACGATCCGGAGCACCAGAACCCGATGTCCTTCTTGGTCCAGCCGGTCTGCTCGTAGCACTCGGCCAGGATCGGCACGAGCAGCTCGGCCATGCTCGGCGACCCGTCGAAGTCCTTCATCTGTCGCTGGGCGAACCCGACGACGGCAACGTCTCTCACTGAGCGCTCCTCACAGGTGGTGCTTGTAGCTGTCGAAGTCCGCGTCCGGCTCACCGGTCGGCGCGAAATGGCTGATGTTCTCGATGCTGGTGCCCCACTCGTCGCGCGGCTTCCAGACCGCCTCGACCCGCATCCCCATCCGGACCTCGTCGGCCGGGATGTCCAGGATGAGGTGCTGCAGCGCGATGTCGGCGCCGTCGAGGAGGACGTACGCGGAGACGTACGGCGGCTTGATCTTCTGCCCCAGGAACGGGACGTTGACGACGCAGAAGGTGGTCACCGTGCCGACGTGGGAGAGCTCGATCTCCTCTGCCGTCGGCACCCCATCGGTCGGGCAGGCGCCGCGCGGCGGCACGTAGACCTTCTGGCACTTCGGGCAGCGCTGACCCAGGATCTTGCCCTCGGCCAGGCCGCGGAAGAACGAGGACTCCTCGGGGGATGCGGCGTAGTGGTAGTCGAGGCTTACCGGGGTCACGATCCGGCTGACGTCCTCGCCTCCGGCGGGTGCCGGGGTGCCTGGCTGGTCGCCGCCGTCGGCCTCGAAGACGAGGTCGTTGACCGAGCCGGTCCGCTCCTCGGCCCATCGGGCTCGGACCCTCATCCCGGTCTCGATGTCGTCGGGGGAGGCGACGTCGACGGCATGCAGCCACGGCGTGTCGGCGCCGTCGATGGTGATCAGGGCGTACGCGAAGGGCCTCTCGAACGGCTGCCCGGCGACGGGCTCGCTGACCCAGGTCCACGAGGTGACCGTGCCAGTGTCGGGAAGCTCGACGAACTCGGTCACGGCCTGGTGCGTGACCGGGTCGTACTCAGGGGGTGGGACTGCGACTCGACCGTCGCCGAGGCGGCCGCCGACGATGGTGGTGTCTCGTAGTCCGGTGAGGAAGCGGCCGATCACCGGGCCTGTGGATCTGGTGTAGTCGAAGGCGACCGTCACGGGTGCCTGCAAGGTGCGACTCATGACAGAAAGTGAAACACGTTCTAGTATTGGCCACAACCTTTACGTGGTGACTAAGGAGTCGATGAGAGTGAAGTTGGGGCTACAGCTTGGCTACTGGGGAGCACAGCCACCGACCGGTGTCGGCGAGCTGGTCGCCGCCGCGGAGGAGGCCGGGTTCGATGCGATCTTCACCGCCGAGGCCTGGGGGAGCGACGCGTTCACGCCGCTTGCCTGGTGGGGCCGGGAGACCTCCCGGGTCCGTCTCGGCACCTCGATCGTGCAGATGTCGGGACGTACGCCGACCTCGATCGCGATGCACGCGCTGACGATCGATCATCTCTCCGGCGGCCGGTTCGTCCTCGGCCTCGGCGTGAGCGGCCCGCAGGTGGTCGAGGGGTGGTACGGCCAGCCGTTCGGCAAACCGCTGGCCCGCACCCGCGAGGTCGTCTCGATCATCCGCCAGGTGCTCGCTCGGGAGGCGCCGGTCACCAACGCCGGCCCGCACTACCCGATGCCCTTCAATGGTGAGGGCTCGGTCGGGCTCGGCAAGCCGCTCAAGTCGATCGTGCACCCGCTCCGCTCCGACATCCCGATCTGGCTCGGCGCGGAAGGGCCGAAGAACGTCGCCCAGACCGCCGAGATCGCCGACGGCTGGATCCCGATCTTCTACACCCCCCGGTCAGCCCCGATGTACGCCGACTGGCTGGCGGAGGGCTTCGCCCGACCCGGGGCACGGCGCACCGCCGACAACTTCGAGATCGCGGCGACCTGTCACCTCCAGGTCGTCTCCGACGCGGCGGAGAAACAGGCGGCGCTCGACGCGATGAAGCCGTTCGTGGCGCTCTACATGGGCGGGATGGGCGCCAAGGAGCAGAACTTCCACAACCAGGTCTTCGAGCGGATGGGCTATGCCGACCTCGCCGGCAAGGTCCAGGCCCTCTACCTGACCGGCGAGAAGGACAAGGCCACCGCGCTCATCCCTGACGATCTCGTCGACGACCTGCACATCATCGGCACCGAGGGCGAGGTGCGCGAGAAGGTGGCCCAGTGGGAGGAGACCGGTGTGACCACTCTGCTGCTGAGCCTCCGCTCGGCCGCCGAGGTCCACCGCATCGCCGAGGTGCTCGGGTGAAGGCGGCGGGCTGCTCGGGGACTGCTCGCTGATGGCGGTCTATGCCGTCACCGGCTCGGCCTCCGGCATGGGCGCCGCGGTCGTCGAGCGGCTCACCACCGCAGGGCACCGGGTCGTCACCGTCGACATCGCGGAGGCCGATGTGGTCGTCGACCTGTCGACGTCGCAGGGCCGGCGAGATGCCACCGAGAAGGTGCTCGCCGCCTGTGGTGGCCGGCTCGATGGCGCCGTCCTGGCAGCCGGACTCGGCCCGGCGCCGGGACGCCACCGACCCTCCTTGATCACCCAGGTCAACTACTTCGGCGTCGTCGAGCTCCTCGAAGGGTGGCGCGAAGCGCTCGCCGCCACTGGGGAGGCCAAGGTCGTGGTGTTCTCCAGCAACTCGACCACGACGATGCCGATGATCCCGAGCCGGGCGGTCGCAGCGCTGCTGGAGGGCGACGCAGAGCGGGCGCTGAAGGCGTACCGGATCTTCGGAAAGGGCGCACCGGCGATGGCCTACGGCGCCTCGAAGGTCGCCGTCACCCGCTGGGTGCGACGGCGCGCGGTCGAGCCGGACTGGGTGCAGGCCGGGATCCGGCTCAACGCGATCGCGCCGGGCGCAGTGCTGACACCGCTCCTGGAGAAGCAGCTCGCCACGCCGGGCGAGGCGAAGGCGATCAGGTCGTTCCCGGTGCCGGCCGGCGGCTACGGCGACCCCGGGCTGCTCGCAGACTGGGTGATCCACATGCTCGGCCCCGCGGCTGACTTCATGGTCGGCAGCGTCGTCGTGGTCGACGGTGGTACCGATGCATGGTTCCGGGCCGACGACTGGCCGCGGCCGGTGCCCGGCAGACGACTGCGGGGCTATCTGCGCAGGATGCGCGAGTTCAGGAAGGCGAGACGATGACCGACGCGGACGCGGTTCCAGGGACCGACCCGCTCGCTCCGGCGACGCTGGGCCCGGTGACCCTGCGCAACCGGGTGATCAAAGCGGCGACGTTCGAAGGTGCCTCACCCGACGCGCTCGTCTCGGACCGGCTGATCGACTACCACCTCGCCGTCGCCGAGGGCGGCGTCGGGATGACCACGGTCGCCTATCTCGCGGTGGCCCCGGAGGGGCGTACGCATGCCGACTGCATCTACTGGCGACCCGCGGCGCTCCCCGGCCTGAGGAGGCTGACCGAGGAGGTCCACAAGACCGGCGCCAAGGTGTCCGCCCAGATCGGTCACGCCGGACCGGTGGCAAACGCGAAGTCCAACGGTTCGCCGTCGCTGGCGCCTACGCGGTCGTTCAACGCACTGGGGATGGCGTTCAACCGCGCCGCCACCGCCGAGGACCTGGCGCGGGTCGTGGAGCAGCACGCCGATGCCGCCCGGATGGCGGTCGAGAGCGGCTTCGACGCGATCGAGGTGCACCTAGGGCACAACTATCTGCCGAGCTCGTTCCTCAGCCCCCGACTCAATCCGCGCACCGACGAGTTCGGCGGGCCGCTGGCCAACCGGGCCTCTTTTCCGCGCCGGATCCTGGCCGCCGTACGTGAGGCCGTAGGCGACCAGGTCGCCGTGCTCGCGAAGATGAACATGCGCGACGGCTACCGCGGCGGGTTCGACCTGCCGGAGTCGGTGGAGTTCGCGCGCCTGATCGAGTCCGACGGCCACCTCGACGCGCTCGAGCTCACCGGCGGCTCTTCGTTCATGAACCCGATGTACCTGTTCCGCGGCGACGCTCCCTACCGCGAGATGGCGGCGAACATGCCGCTGCACCCGATGATCCGGATGGGCATGAGGTTGGTGGGGAAGCGCTTCTTCAAGGAGTACCCCTACAAGCCGCTCTACTTCCTCGACAACGCCCGCGAGTTCCGCCGCGCCCTGAGCATGCCGCTGGTTCTCCTCGGCGGGGTCACCGACATGACCGGGATGCGGACCGCGATGGACGAGGGCTTCGAGTACGTCGCGATGGCCCGCGCGCTGCTTCGCGAGCCGGACCTGATCAACCGCCTCCGGGCCGACCCCTCGACCGTGTCGCGATGCACCCACTGCAACCTGTGCATGTCGACCATCTACCCGGGGACCCATTGCCACCTCGATACCGAGCACGTCTACGGTGAGGCTCACCCGATCCTGCTGCCCCCATCCTGAACGCGAGGACCCAGATGTCGATGCACTACGGACGTGCCCACCACCCGAAGGCTCCTGCGGGGTACATCCATGACGACATGACCAAGGCAGAGATCAAAGAGCGGGAGTCGAGCCTGGTGCCGCTGACCGACTCGGTGCGTCGGCTCGTCGACGCCGTCGTCCGCACGCAGGTTCCGGACTCGGTCCTCGACGACGTACGCACCCGGGTCGAGACGCTGGCCGAGGAGCTGCTCGCCGACGCGCTGCCTGGGCCGCACGGGGTCCGGTTCGGGCCCGACGGGGGCTTCCGCAACTACGGCAACCCGGTCGTCGGGAAGGGCAACGCCTTCGCCCCACCGCTGGCGGTCCAGCGCGACGGCGAGGACGTCTGGGCCGAGTTCGAGCTGGGACCGGCGTACGAGGGCCCGCCGGGACTGGTCCACGGTGGTGTCTCGGCGCTGATCCTCGACCAGCTGCTCGGCGAGGCCGCCTCGGCGGGTGGCCGGCCCGGGATGACCGGCACCCTGACCATCGTCTACAAGCAGGGGACCCCGCTCGGTCCGCTGTGCGGCGAGGCGCGGATCGAGTCGACCGAAGGCGTGAAGGCGGTCGTACGCGGCCGGCTGCTGACCCGGCCGGCAGATGGCTCCGACCCGGCGGTCTGCGTCGAGGCCGAGGGCATCTTCATCCTGCCTCGCTGGGCGCGCGAGGCGATGGCCGCAGCCGATCGGGAGCACGTCGGCGACGCCTGAACCTGCACCGCCGAGACTCTAGAACACGTTCTAGTTTCGCGATAAGGTGCGGGCATGGATACCAGCCGCATCGGTCCCCACAACGGTCATCTGATGGTCTCGGCGCTGGAGCGCCACAAGAACCGTCCGATCATGATGGTCTCGACAGGCTCGACCTCCGATACTCCAGTCAGCCTGACCGGGGGAGAGGTCGCGGCGCGGATCAGCCAGTACGTCCAGGCATTCGAGGCGCTCGGTGCCGGCACAGGCACCGCGACCGCGCTGCTCGCGCTCAACCGTCCCGAGGTGCTCTTCATCCTCGGAGCGGGCCAGACCCAGGGGTTCCAGCGCACGTCGCTGCACCCGCTGGGGAGCGCCGAGGACCAGGCGTACGTCATCAACGACGCCGGGATCACCGGGATCGTCATCGACCCCTACTTCGCCGACCGCGCGGTCGAGCTGCTCGAGCTGTGCCCGGACCTCCAGCGCGTGCTCACCATCGGCCCGGTGCCGCCGCAGCTGGCCGGCGTCGGCGTCGACCTGGCCGCCGCCGCGGCGACCTACCCGGTCGAGCCGCTCCGGGCCCGGCTGCTGCCGCCGGGGCACGTCACCTCCATCACCTACACCGGCGGCACGACGGGAAAGCCGAAGGGCGTGATCGGGCTGTCGGGGTCGTTCGCGACGATGACCCAGGTTCAGCTCTCGGAGTGGGAGTGGCCCGAGTCGCCCCGCTTCCTGATGTGCACCCCGCTCTCCCACGCCGGCGCAGCCTTCTTCGTGCCGGTCGTGATCAAGGGCGGGACGCTGTTCGTGCTTCCGAGGTTCGATCCGGCCGAGGTGCTGGAGACCATCGAGCGGGAGCGGATCTCCTCCCTGATGGTGGTCCCGACGATGCTCTACGCCCTCCTGGACCACCCCGACTCCCACACCCGCGACCTCTCCTCGCTCGAGACCGTCTACTACGGCGCCTCCGCCATCAACCCGGTGCGCCTGGCCGAGGCGATCGAGCGATTCGGGCCGATCTTCGCGCAGTACTACGGCCAGTCCGAGGCGCCGATGGCGATCACCTACTTCGCCAAGGGCGACCATGTCGACGCCGAGGGCAAGCCGGTCACCGAGCGCCTCACCTCCTGCGGTCGCCCCTCGGCGCTGGTGCGGACAGCGCTGCTCGGTCCCGACGACAAGCCCGTCGCTCCCGGCGAGCCCGGTGAGATCTGTGTCGCCGGCCCGCTGCTCTCGGGCGGCTACTGGCAGCTACCCGAGGTCACCGCCGAGACGTTCCGGGACGGCTGGATGCACACCGGCGACGTCGCCCGCGAGGACGAGGACGGTTTCTGGTACATCGTGGACCGCACCAAGGACATGATCGTCACCGGCGGCTTCAACGTCTTCCCGCGCGAGGTCGAAGATGTCATCGCGACCCACCCGGCGGTCGCCCAGGTCGCCGTGATCGGCACCCCGCACGAGAAGTTCGGCGAGGCAGTCACCGCCGTGGTCGTCCCGCGCCCCGACGCCGTCCTGTCGGACGAGGTCGTCGCCGAGATCCAGGCCCTGGTCAAGGAGCGGAAGGGCTCCGTGCAGGCGCCGAAGTCGGTCATCGAGGTCGAGGCGATCCCCATGACCGCCCTCGGCAAGCCGGACAAGAAGGCCCTCCGCGCCCGCTTCTCGCAGTGACGTACGTCAGGAGTAGCGGACCACGTACCGAAGGTGGGTCACTCCGCGCCCCTCGAGGCGCCGAATGAGCTCGAGCTCGACGGGCCCGACGCCGTCGTCGGGGAAGAGTCGTCTCCCGGCGCCGAGGAGCACCGGCACGAGATGGATCTCGATCTCGTCGAGCTGACGGGCGGCGAGGAGCGCCTGGGCGACGCCGGCGCCGTGCGCCATGACCGCCTTGTCGCCGGCCGCCTGCCGCGCCTCGTCGGCACACCGGTCGACGTCGGTGAAGTAGCGGGCACTGCCCGGCGGGACGTCGTCAGGGTGATGGGTGAGTACGTGGATCGGCACGCCGTCGTGGTGGTCGCCGCCCCAGCGGTCGGCGAGCTCATACGTACGCCGTCCGGAGATCAGCGCGCCTGTAGCGAGGTACTCCCGGTAGACGTCACCGTTCACGCCGGTGCTGTGACGGTCATCGAGCCAGTCGAAGATCCGCCCGCCGCCGCGACCCAGTCCTTGGCCGTGGCGGTCGTCAGGGCCAGTGACGAACCCGTCCAGGGTCATGGACATGGACAGACGGACGGGTGTGCGTGGCGTGGGTGAGCTGTCGGACATGGTTCCTCCTGTGGTGGTCGCGCCGCGGATGTCGGCGCTCACCAACACCACGATCGGAATCCGGTCGATCCGACACGATGACCCCGGCGGTCCCGCTACGCTGCCTCCTGATGTCAGGCGCGAAGGCAACGGGCTATGGGGTCGTCACCAAGACCCTCCACTGGCTGACTGTTGCCGCATTCGTGCTGCAGTTCGTCGTCGGCTACGTGATGTCCACGGAGGCCGAGGAGCCGCTGGAGGGGACCGGCGCGCAGATCGACTGCGACCCGCCCGGGGAGGATCGCAGCGGTGGTGACACCTCGGACGCGGAGGAAGAGCGGATGGACCGGCTCGAGGAGGCGTGCGAGGCCGAGCGCGACCGGCTCGAGGAGCGTGGTGAGGACACCCTCGCAACCGCGTGGTCGGACCTGTGGAGCGGCCGCCTCGGCACCGGTGGGATCACCCTGCCCGAGCTGCACATCCTGCTCGGTCTGGCGATCCTGCTGCTCGGCGGCCTCCGGGTGGGGTGGCGGTTGATCGCCCCGCTGCCTCCGTGGGACCAGCGACTCACCGCGAGCGACCGGCGACTGGCCCATGTCACGGAGCGAGCTCTGTTGACGCTCATGTTCGTCGTCCCGCTCACCGGTCTCGCGCTGGTCGCCGTCTCCGACGACCTGGTCGCGCTGCACGTGGCCGCCCACATCGCGTTCTTCGTCGCGCTCGGCGCCCATGTGCTGCTGGTGCTGAGCCGTGGGTTGCTTCCGCGGATGCTGCCGGGGACCTCGTACGTCTCGAAGGATCGGGCCTGAGCCTCAGCGGCCCTTGAACTCCGGCTTGCGCTTCTCCAGGAAGGCCTTGGGGCCCTCCTTGGCGTCTTCGGAGGCGAAGACGGCGGCGCCGACCTTGGCGTCGTCGGCCCAGCACTCGTCCTCGTGCTTGCCCTCGGACTCGCGCATCGTCCGTAGGATCGCCTGCACGGCCAGAGGCCCGTTGGCAGCGATCATGTCGGCGAGCTCGTGGGCCTTCTCGAGCGCCGTGCCGTCGGGGACGACGTGGCCGATCAGACCGAGCTCCTTGGCCTCGGGAGCCTTCAGCGTGCGTCCGGTCAGGAGCAGCTCGGCGGCGACGGTGTAGGGGATCTGGCGGGGGAGGCGGACCGCGGAGCCGCCCATCGGATAGAGCGACCAGCGGGCCTCGGCCACGCCGAACTTGGCCGACTCCCCGGCGACCCGGATGTCGGTGCCCTGCAGGATCTCGGTGCCGCCGGCGATGGCGGGACCCTCGACCGCAGCGATCAGCGGCTTGGTGAGCCGGAAGCCCTTCAGGAGCCCCTTGAGCACGGTCGGGTCGAAGCCCTCGTCGAAGGACTCCGAGGGCGGCTTCTCGTCGGCCGCCTTCAGGTCCATCCCGGCACAGAAGTAGCCACCGGCGCCGGTCAGGATGCAGACCCGGATCTCGGGGTCTGAGTTCACCCGGTCCCAGGCGTCCTCCATGATCCGCAGCATCTCGGAGGAGAGCGCGTTGCGGCGCTCGGGACGGTTCATCGTGACGATGAGCTTGTGGCCGTCCTGCTCGACGATCGCGTCCGGCCCAGAGTCGGTCCCAGCAGAAGTTTCTGTGATCGGCATAACACCAGACCCTAGCGGAAAACTGAAACGTGTTCTAGTCTCGCTCCATGGCGCTGAACCTTGCTGACCTCTTCGAACACGCCGTCGACGCCGCGCCTGAGAAGGTGTCGGTCCAAGTCGGCGACCGCAAAGTGACCTACGCAGAGCTCGAGCGTGAGTCCAACAAGCTGGCCCACTACCTGGCCGGCCAGGGGATCGGGAAGGGGGATCACGTCGGGCTCTATGCCAAGAACTCGGTCGAGCACGTCATCGCTCTGCTCGCCATCCTCAAGATCCGTGCGGTGGCGATCAACGTGAACTACCGCTACGTCGCAGGGGAGCTGGAGTACCTCTTCGAGAACGCCGACCTCAAAGCCCTGGTCCACGACCGCGTCTATGCGCCACTGGTCGCCGAGGTCGCCCCCAAGCTGACGGGGCTGAAGACGTTCGTCGCCGTACCCGACCCGCTCGAGCCTCACGACGACTCCGACCTGAGCACGTTCGGCGGAGTGACGCTCGCGGAGGCGCTGGCCGGACAGTCCGAAGCCCGCGACTTCGGCGAGCGCAGCCCCGACGACATCCACGTCATCTACACCGGCGGCACCACCGGGTTCCCGAAGGGCGTGATGTGGCGCCACGAGGACTTCTGGCGCGTGCTCGGCGGCGGCATCGACTTCATGACGGGCGTGCCGCTGGAGGAGTACGACCAGTCCAAGCAGGCCGCCGGTGATGGGCTCATCACCCTCCCGCTGAGCCCGCTGATGCACGGCGGCGCGCAGGCCTCGCTGCTGATGCATCTCTTCGCCGGCCAGGTCACGATCCTGGAGCCCAAGTTCGACCCGGTGAAGACGTGGGAGATCGTCGACCGCGAGAAGGTCCAGATGATGTTCATGACCGGGGACGCCATGGCGGTGCCGCTCATCGACGCGTACGAGGCGGGTGGCTTCGACGGGCAGAGCCTGTTCGCGATCGCCTCCTCGGCCGCGATCTTCTCCAAGTCGGTCAAGGAGCGCTGGATGAGGGCCTTCCCGAACGCGGTCTTCACCGACTCGGTCGGCTCGACCGAGACCGGCTTCCAGGGCACCGGCCTGCAGGATGCCTCCGCGCTCTCGACCGACGGACCCGTCGTCACCGCAGGCGGGCACACCGCGGTGATCGGCGAGGACGGCCATCCCCTCGACCTGGCCACCGACGTCGGCAAGATCGGCCGCACGGCCCGCAAGGGCCACGTTCCGGTCGGCTACTACAAGGACCCCGAGAAGTCGGCGAAGACCTTCGTCGAGATCGACGGCGAGCGCTACGCGATCCCGGGCGACTACGCCCGGATCGAGACCGACAACCGCCTCACCCTCCTCGGACGAGGCTCCAACTGCATCAACACCGGCGGCGAGAAGGTCTACCCCGAGGAGGTCGAGGCGGCCATCAAGGCACATCCCGACGTCTACGACACGCTCGTCGTCGGGATCCCGGACGAGCGCTACGGCCAGGCTGTAGCCGCCGTCGTCCAGCCGCGACCGGGCACGACCATCGAGCTCGAGGGGCTGCGTACGTTCTTGCGGGCTCACCTCTCCGGCTACAAGCTGCCGCGGGCACTGACCATCGTCGACGAGGTGCCCCGCAACGCGACCGGCAAGGCTCAGTACCCCAAGGCCAAGGAGATCGCGCTGGCGACCCAGGCCGCCGCGACCGACCCTGACGCAGAAGGAGCACCAGCATGATCCGTACGGCACTGTGCGAGGCATTCGGGATCGACTACCCGATCTTCGCCTTCACCCCCTCGGAGCACGTGGCCGCGGAGGTCTCTAAGGCCGGCGGGCTGGGCGTGCTGGGCTGCGTACGCTTCAACGACGCCGAGGAGCTCGACCGCACCCTGACGTGGATGGACGAGAACACCGACGGCAAGCCCTACGGCGTCGACGTCGTCATGCCGATGAAGGTACCGACCGAAGGCACCTCGACCGACCTGTCGGCCTACATCCCCTCGGAGCACGCCGAGTGGGTCGACAAGACGCTGCTTTCCCTGGGGGTGCCGCCGCTGCCCGAGGGGGAGGGGCGCGAGGGCGTGCTCGGCTGGCTGCACTCGACCGCGCGCTCGCACGTCGACGTCGCGCTGCAGCACCGGCCGGTGCTGATCGCGAACGCGCTTGGCACCCCGCCCAACGACGTCATCGAGAAGGCCCACGAGCACGGCGTCAAGGTGGCCGCCCTCGCAGGCGCCCCGAAGCACGCGGTCTCGCACGTCTCGAACGGGGTCGACATCATCGTCGCCCAGGGCTACGAGGCCGGCGGGCACACCGGGGAGATCGCCTCGATGGTGCTCCAGCCCGACATCGTCGACGCGGTCGGGCCGGATGTGCCGGTGCTGGGCGCAGGCGGGATCGGCTCGGGTCGGCAGCTCGCCGCCTCGCTGGCGCTCGGTGCACAGGGCGTCTGGACCGGCTCCATCTGGCTCGGGACGAGCGAGTATCGCAACCTCAACACCCACGCCGGCTGGGAGAGCGCCTTCACCCGCGCCACCTCCGCCGACACCCGTCGGATGCGGATCTACACCGGCAAACCGGCCCGGCTGCTGAAGTCGAAGTGGACCGACGTGTGGGAGGCCGAGGGTTCGCCGGCGCCGCTGCCGATGCCGCTGCAGAACCTGCTCGTGTCCGACGCCCACAACCGCATCAACGCCGCGGGGGACCCCGAGGTCGTCGCGATGCCGGTCGGGCAGATCGTCGGCCGGATGAACGAGGTACGCCCCGTCGCCGAGGTCATGGCCGACCTCATCGCTGAGTTCGAGGCCACCGTCAAGCGCCTGGACGCGATCGCCGAGGGATAGACCGCAGGGACAACGAAGGCGCCGGCTCGGATCACCGAGCCGGCGCTTTTCTCATGCCCGATCCCGGCGCGCCTTACCTCGGCGCGCTATCGCACACCATGGTCGCCGGCGCCGCTACCGCACACCTCAGCCCGCCATCGAGGCGGGAGAGGCCCTGACAGGATGGACGAGTGACGATCTCCAGCTACGTACGTGACGGGCTCGCCTTCGACGTGATCGACTCGGGCCCGGCCGACGGCGACCCGGTCGTGCTCCTGCACGGCTTCCCGGAACGGGCGACGTGCTGGCGCGAGGTGTCACCGATCCTGCACGAGGCGGGCTTTCGGACGATCGCCCCCGACCAGCGTGGTTACTCACCGGGCGCCCGACCGCGTACGCGCCTCGGCTACCGCGGGGGTGAGCTGATCGAGGACGTGGTCGCGCTCATCGACGAGATCGGTCGCCCGGTGCACCTGGTCGGACATGATTGGGGGAGCGCGGTCGGTTGGGGAGTCGCGGCCCGGCGGCCAGACCTGGTCCGGAGCTGGACTGCGATGTCGGTGCCGCACCCGGTCCCGTTCGCGAGGTCGATGAAGGGTCCGCAGCGACGTAAGTCGGCCTACATGGCCCTCTTCAACATGCCGTTCGTGCCCGAGCTGGTCTCGGGTCGTGACGGCCGGATGGAGCGGATGATGCGGGGGAGTGGCTGGAACGACGACGACGTCGAGCGTTTCCGGGAGGAGATCGTCGACTACGGCGCACTCCCCGGCGGCCTCGGCTGGTATCGCGCCCTTGTCCTGGCTCCGCGCATCGGGCGGGTGTCGGTCCCGACGACGATGCTCTGGAGCGATGGTGACGTAGCCATCGGTCGCACGGCGCTGGAGGGCAACGAGGACTCCGTCACCGGCCCCTACGAGCTCATCGAGCTCCCCGGCGTCAGCCACTGGATCCCCACCAAGGCTCCCCGGAAGGCGGCGGATGCGATCCTCACGACCATCGCCAAGGCGACAGGGGCGTGAACGAGCAGGCTCGGTCCCGTGCTCGCCTACCCAGGTATGGCCGGTCCTACTCGGTCCCGCCGACCGTCGGCGAGGACGGCCTGGGTGTGGTGTCCCGAGCGCTGATCGCCTCCCTGACCCCGTCGATCGCTGCGCGGATCATGTGGCCATATGGTCCGTGAGGAAGCGCCGCTGACCGCTCCTCGGCTCTGTCGATGTGATCCGAGGCTGCCTGGAACGCCGCCAGGCGTCGAAGGTTGTCGGCGATGTTGAGATGCAGGCTCGGATAGAAGCCGGCGACCTGGAGGCTCGCGTCGTGCTCCTGCGCGCGCTGGTCGGTGAGCGCATCAGCGGCATCGAGGGCGCGTACGTCCCAGACCAGCGCCTCGGCCGGCTCGGCGTAGAGGTCGGCGAGATAGTGGGCCAACGTGCACCGGTGGAACGGATCTCCCAGCACCCCGACGTCGCCCCAGATGGCGAGCAGCTCCTCCCGCGCTCGGACGGCGTCGCCCTCGCGACCGAGGGTCACAGCAGCGGTGATGGCGTCCATCGTCGGGTCAGCAGCAGGCGTAGCGGTCATGCCCCGATCCTGAGGCTTCGCGCGGCCTGAAGGTCAACATCAAGAGTTGAGTACGCAGACTCATCACCCCACGCGTCGGTGCCGCGAGACTCGTCGCATGCTCACTTCTGACCGTCCGGCAAGCCTCCGTTGGCGCGTCACTCGCCAACCGTGGGCGCCCATCGCCACTGCACTGGCGTCCCTGGTCGTCGTTGTCGCCCTCGCGAAGCTGGTCATGAACTGGCTGGATGTCTACCTGGTCTTCTTCGGCGAGCGGCCCGAGGTCGAGACGTCGAACATCACCGCCTACCGCGTCTGGGGTGCGATCGCGGTCGCCGCGCTCCTCTGTGGAGTGGTCGCCCATGCTCTGAACCGTCGCCGGCGAGTACTCGGATCGTTCTGGCAGGTCCTGCTGACCGCCGGCAGCGCCGCGGTCGTGATGGTCTGCTACATCCCCGGCGCCGTGGATCTGCCGGATCCGGAGCAGGTCGAGGACGGCTACAGCGCCCCACCCTGCTACTCCGGCGGCGACAACGACGAGTGCGTAGGAGGATGACGCCGCCGCCTTCCCCTCGGTGCAGATCTCGGCGAAGGTAACTCGGGAGTGAACGTCGATCACGGTGTGTACGAACGCGGTGTCGATCGAGGTCCGGTACTCCTTGCCGCGCAGTCCTGTGCGACGGGCGGTAGCCTTTTTGTTCGGGTCCCCTTGGTGTCGGCCGACATGGCGCCATCCGCCACCGTCGGATGTTGTCGAACGTGGTGACGTCGACGTGGATCGGCGATCGCAGATGCGGGTGTAGATAGCGACTCATCGCCGGCTGGCATGCCGAGCCAGCCGGCGATCTGGATCGACGGATCGTGCAGCTGCGGTGGCGGGGCTGACTCGGTCCGGTCCAGGTCAGGCGTGATCATGATGGGGCTGGCGTGTGGCCGGGAGCTGCGGTCGCCCGCTTCTGCGCGGTTCGCCGGGAGACCATGAACACCGTGGCTCCTGCGGTGTCGGTCCAGCGTGGGACACGAAGGCCCCTGGAAGGTGCACTGCCTTCGCCAGCGGGTGGACGTCGAGGTAGCCGCCGACCGCGCCATCACCGAGTGCGATGAGGGTTGATCCGAAGATGGCGCTGACATGCGCTGTGCCGACGGCCGGCGGATGCCCACGACGCGCCACACTCGAGCGTGGTCTCGTCCCAGGCGAGCTGAGCGGCCGAGGTCTTGTTGGGCTGCAGCACCACCATCGGGCGCTGCAGCTGCTCGGCGGTCCAGGCCGCCGTCGCCGTCTTACCGGTGCCGTCTTACCGGTGCCGGTCGCGCCGAGCAGGACGACATCCTGGATCCGCTTGGTGATCTCCGCGATCGCGGCGGGCTGGTCACCCGAGGGCTGGTAGCCGGAGACCACCCGCGGTGCCGCGGCCTCTAGATGTACTCAGCCAAGAGGTTGGTGACACTCCGGGTCGGTTGTTGACCTAGCGAAGACCTCCGGGTGCGGTGGTTGCTGTCTAGGTCATCCACCATCCGGAGGTCTTCGTGTCCCACCGTAATGCCCGGCTGAACTTTCGTGGCCGGCAACTCCTGGTCCAGCGAGTCGTCGAGCAGGACTGGGCCGTTGCGCACGCAGCCAAGGCCCAAGGTGTCTCTCGTCAGTGCGCGCACCGTTGGGTCAACCGGTTCCGTGCCGAAGG
>NZ_BMQT01000012.1 GCF_014648255.1 Nocardioides albus
CCGACGAGCGACACCGGCCTCCCGGAAGATCCGGGCCAACGACGCCGTGGACGGCACCTGTGCCAAGCCCATCGTCCGCATCTTCTCGTGCACGCTGATCGGCCCGTGGTCCAGGCCAGATGCCTCCAAAGCGGCACGTACCCCGATGGCCTGCTCCTTGACCTGCTCGCTCAGCTTCGACGGGCTCGACCGCGGACGACGTGACCGGGGCTCGAGGACGGCCGCCGGCCCCTCGACCAGGGCACGCTTGCGTAGCTCGTAGAACGACTTACGCGAGATGCCGTGCTCGAGGCAGAACGTCGAGACCGCACCGCGTGGGGCGTCTTCGGGCCACTGCGAGATCGCGAGACGGACACGGGGATCAATGAGTTCACGGCGAGGCACCGCCCGAGCATCACGGCCGAAGTGTCACCACCAAGACCACCAGACGTGTCACCAATGTCTTGATGCAGAACCGTCACCGATGTCCTGGGAGATGACAGTCGGTGTCGCCTCCCGCATGCCACCAGACTAGAACGCTTGTTCGATCAATGCGAGGTTGGGGCGTGCCTTCGACTTACCATCAGCCAGTGACCTACGTCCTGCGCTCCCGCGTACGCCCGCGACTGACCGACCCCGCCTTCAACGACCACGAGCCGCGCGAGCTGACCGCCAGTGCCGAGACCTACGAAGCCGCCCTTGAGCAACTGCGCGGCCAGGTGCCCGAAGGCTGGGTGCTACTCGGCATCGAGCGCTACGACGAGTAGTCAGGATCGGCTAGCCAAGCCCATGTGGTTTCGCGAATCTTGGTTCTTAACTTGGAACACTCAACCTTGTTGGGTTCGGGATTGGTATCGCAAGCCGTCTGGTCGAGGAACATGTTGTAGGCCTCTGAGTATCGACTGCTAGGGGGCCCCTCCGCCGGGCCAGGCTCGCGAGGCACAGAACTCGGGAGCGTCGTCAGAAGTAGCACCCGCACCCACTCGCCGTGCCGAGACTCGACGGTAGACATTGCGTTGTTGGCAACTCGGAACTCGTAGCGCGCGGCCTGGAGTTCTCCTAGGTATGAAACGGTGCACGTCCCGCTTTCGGTCCTCGGTTCGTCCGTTCCAGGTTTGCATTCTTCCGCTCGGGCAGCCTGAGCGACAGCCCACTTGTCGGCTTTGTCGAGGAAGTCGTCGTAGACGGGTCGGCGGAGGTCCTGGAATCGCAGATCGCGTTCCTCGGCAAATTCACGCGCCTGTTGCGCTCGTGTCTGTTCTCCTTGCGAGTGAACCGCCCAAAGCGTGAATAGGCCTGAAATCAGCGCCGCTGTTAGACCACCCACCAAGGCTGGTACTACTACCTCGTGGCTGGTTGAACGGGGCGCCTTTGTGGCCCCGTCAGGGGCAGATTTCTGCACACCCGATTCTAAGCCGCAATAGGACTGCGATGGACATGGTCCGATACGGCGAGCAGTCCACCGACTGAGCGGGGCCCAGCCCACGTCGCCAGGTAGCTAGTCGACCTGGGCGGCGGCGTGGTAGGCGTTCGTCGGGAATGTACATAGAACGGCGGTCGCGTCATCGTGGCGCTTGCCGCGGAACTTCCCGGTGCCGCTCTCGTCGACAGTGCGAACGTGTCCGATCAGTTCCCGAGGTCCTATCTCGAGGAGGCGCATCGTGTCGGCCCACTCCCCGCCGTGGCGCTCCACAAGCGTGGCGGCACCATCGGTGAGGAGTGCCGCCGTGCGGATCTGCTGGACCGGGCCGCCGTCGTTCAGGTCAAGGGTGCCTGTGACGGCCATGCTCCCGGCTTCCGGGCGCGTGCTGGCGACCCAGAATCCATCGGGGGAGTTCCTCAGCTTGCTGATACCCGCGACCGAGTAGTCCGGGAGGTGGTCGATCCTGTCGTCGGTGATCGCGGTAATCGTGCCGTCGTGTCGCTGGACCACGATTGGCGAGTCCGCCAGGACCAGGTAGTCGATCTCCTGCCGCCGCCTGCGAAGGATTGCGACGGTGCTCGACGGGCTGTTCGGGTTGGACAGGTCGCAGGTGCCCGCGTGGGCACCGTTCACGCCCTCGATTGCCTGCGTGAGGATGTCGCCGAGGCTGTCGTTCGACGTCGTGAGCAGCGCGAGCAGTTGTCCCGCGAGAGTGCGGACCAGCCACGGCACGTCGTGGATGCATCCGGTGTCGAGGCCCTTCACGGGTGACGCGCCATCGAGGACCACTGCGAAGTTCTGACCGATGAGGACAAAGTCTTCGTTGACCGCGTGGTCTGGCGACGCCTCGGAGTAAGACCGTGCGTCTAGACCGAATGCATCTGGGCTGGTGTTGGTGTTGGTCACGCTGGTGCCTCGAATTCGTAAGCGAAGGTGTGACGGTCTCCCGCCAGGACGGACCGGAAGACCTCGACGGGTCCGGCCTCGCTGAAGGCGATGCGGTGCAGTTCCACGACTGTTGTGCCCCTCGACAGGCGGAGTGCACTTACTTCCTCCGGCGTCGGCTGCCGCGAGGCGAGTTCCTCACGGAACCTCGTCAGCTTGTGGCCGCGCTCCTCTAGGCGCGCGTATCCCCCTCCCGGGCCGGTGTCTTCCTGCATGATTGCGGTGCCCTCGACCACCTCCAGGCGGTAGTAACTGTCCCCGAGTTGGGTGGGTACCCCCTCCAGCAGCGTCCGACGCCGCCGTGCGAAGACTTCGGTGCCGGCGGGGATGTCGAACCACTCGGCTACCCAGGCTGGTGCGGGCACGGTTTCGAGCGCGAGGATCTCCTGACTCCAGGTCAGGCCAGCCGTCTCCGCCTCAGCCTGGAATGGAGCCTTGCCACCGTCCCGGACTGCGCGGGAGTAGCGATCTGACCCGAGACGGATCATCGGTGGAAGCCGCCGCACGAAGGCGCCAGCACCCTTGCGGGTTTCTACGAGGCCCTCTCCTTTCAGGGCGTCGATTGCGTTCCTCGCGGTCTGGTACGCGACGCCGTACGTCTCCATGAGCTGCGACGTAGACGGCACACGGTCGCCCGGAGCGAGGTCGCCGGAACGGATCACCGCGCGCAGCTGGTCCGCGATCTGCTGCGCGGGTGACTTCGGGTCTGACTGATCGATGGCCACTCTGAAACTTTCTCACACATATCTAGTCAGGTGAGCAACGACCGTGCTACGGTCCACCTATCCACCTAACTAGATAGGTGGCAACGAGGAGGTCAGATGAACCGCAACGAGCCACACACTCGGTCTGCCGCCGAGGAGCCGACCCAAGGCGACCTCGCCGCCATTGAGGCCGAGTGGCCGCAGATCGCCGCCGAGCGCGACCTGGTCGACGCCGAATGCCGTCTGCTCGCCGACCCGGCCGACGCGCTCGCCAAGCGGGCGCACCGCCGTGCGGTGAGCGCGTTGCTGCTCCTGATGGTTCAGCAGGTCAACCACGACGCGGGCAAGGCCGCGCCTGTCTACATGCTCACCAACTTTGGCCCGGCCGACCCGGCCGAGGCCGCCTGATTCTCGGGAAGGAATCTCGTCATGGTTACTGCACCTCTCGTCCTCATCCTGGGCGTCATCGCCTTCTTCATGACCAAGGGCACCGCGTCGACCATCGCGGCCACCATCGTGAACATCCTGTTCGGGATCGCGTTGGCTTCCACGCTCATCGGACCGCCGATGATCCAGGGCCTGGAGGCCGGGTCGAACGCCGTTGTCCAGGGCATCTCCGACGCCATCAAGGCGGGTATCTGATGGCTACCGCGCTCCTGATCCTCGGCTGCGTCGTGCTGATCGCCGAGTGGATCCATTCAGTCCTCACGCGGGACAAGGCCGACGACCTCTCCGAGGAGCAGCAGTGACGAACGCCGACGAGAGCACCGACCAGGACGGACCTGACCAGCTGACGCTGTGGCGGCTCCGGACCAGCCAGCCGGGCCTGATCCACATCCAGGACGAGGCCACCGCCGCCGGAATCACCACCCTGTGCGGCTTCCAGATCCCGGCCACCGCCCACGCCATGTCCAGCCGCCAACCAGCCGACCGGGCCCGGAGCCCGTACGCGCCGATGTGTGCGGCCTGCCTGGCCGCGCTGGACCACATCCGCAAGACCAACCCGAACCAGATCTGAGGAGACCCACCATGAACCAGCAGAACGACATCTTCGTGAGCATCAACAACGGCGTGGTCGGCATCGTGGCCGCGACCGTCAGCAACGAGTCCGTCGTGTTCGTCAACAGCCGCCGCGTCTCCGCTGCGCCGCTGACCCGGATCACCCTCCACTGGGCCTCTGGCAAGACCAAGACGTTCACCACCACCGACGCCGAGGAGATCGAGGCGTGGCTGGAGCACGACACCGCCAACTCCCGTATCACCCGAGTTGAGATCAGCCGAGTCGAGGAGGAGTCGACCACGGGCCACAACGTCAAGGGCGATGAGGAGCTGCGCGGCGAGGACCCGCACGCCATCGACTGGACCGAGCGCCAGGCCCGCTCCGCCGTGCCGTTCGAGGTCGTTGACGGTCTCCCGATCAACCCGCGCCCCCGCCCCGACCTCAAGCCGGGCAAGGGCGACCTGTGGCACTGGGGCGAGGGCGTGTGCAGCGACGCGATCGTCTTCAACCTCAACCCGTTCACCGAGGAGCGTCACCTGCTCCTGATCAAGCGCGGTGACGGCCACGGCTGGGCGCTGCCCGGCGGTGGCCTGGACGAGGGCGAGACCGCCGAGGGCGGATGCTCCCGCGAACTGGAGGAGGAGACCGGTTTCCGGCTGCACCCCGGCGTGTTCGACATGCTCCCGGCCCGGGTCGTTGACGATCCCCGCGCCGGAGAGAACGCCTGGATGGTCACCATCCCGGGCATCGTCACGCTCATCAACTCCCCGCTCCCGGCCGTCAGCGGACAGGACGACGCCGACGAGGCCGCCTGGCTCCCCGCCGGTTCCTGGGACGAGCTGCAGGCCGCGATCGCAGAGCGTGGCGGTGTGGTCTTCCCCGCCCACGTCGACCTGCTCCAGGAGGCGCTGAGCCTGCTGGACCAGCACTGATCGAGACCGGAGATCCCCCACGCCATGTCTGAGGGCCCGTGCCAGACGTGCGAGCAGACCCGCCGTGAGCTGCAAGTGATGCAGGAACGGTTCGGGCTGCTGGTCCGGGGCCTGGCCGCCGTCCTCGCCCTGCTCGATGCCGAACAGATCGAACCGTCCATGGCTAAGCGCCGACTCCTCGCGATCGTGCATCACCGCCTCACCCACCTCATGACCCAGACCCGATGACCCAGACCAACGGAAGGACCCCGACGATGACTGACTACTACCCCACGAACGGGACCGCACCGGACAGCCCGGCCGCCCTGTTCGACAACCGGATCGGCCTGGCCGAGGCCGACCAGGCCGACTACGAGGACGCTGAGCGAATCGACGTGTTCGAGGGCGAAGTTCTCGCCGTGGTCGACCACGTCGACACCACGACGCCGTTCTCTGGGAGCGACCAGGGCGAGGCCGAGACCGACGCGGCCGAGTCGGGTGAGCCCGAGGATGTGACCTCGACGTTCTCCTGGGCTGCACCGGATCGGGTGGCCGGTGAGCGTGTTCCGATCATCCCGCCGTGGCTGCGCTCTCGCGAGGCCCGCAAGGCCGCCGCACGTCAGGCCCTGTCGGCTGCTGGCTACCACACCGCGTTCCACGCCGTACGGAGCCCGTTCTACACCGTGAAGACGATGCACTACTCCGTTGTGGGTGCTGGCCGGGTAACGGGGAAGGTCACCCGGTGGGTGCGTGCCGAGGAGGGCAACTACGAGCTGCGTCAGAAGGCCGCTGAGACAAACGACGCCTACACCTGGCAGGCGCTCAACAAGATCCGCGAGCGTGAGTCCCGGGGCCGCATGTGGGGCCTGGCGATCGCCACCGCCGCAACGCTCATCGTCGTGGCCATCCTGGCCGTGACCGGCCTGCTCGCGCCCGTTCTGTGGGCCGCCCTGGCGGCGCTGATCGTGGTCACCGTCCGCGCTGGCCGCCCGGCCGACAAGCCGATCCTGGGCCGTGTCGCGACAGGTCGCCGGTTCACCAAGCTGACCGGTGACCTGGTCCGCAACTCCCTGGTCTCGCTGGCCGTACGCGGCATCACCGCGCCGGAGCAGATCGAGTTCTGTCACCCCGGCATCCACCGTGACGGGCCCGGCTGGCTCGCCCGCGTGAACCTGCCCGAGGGTGTCACCGCGGTGAAGGTGCTAGAGCGCCGCGACGGCCTGGCCTCGGCGCTGCGGATCCCGGTCGACCAGGTGTGGCCGGCGGCCGGGCCCGACCACCCTGGCCAGCTCGACCTGTGGGTGGGCTACCACCCCGCCTCCGAGATGGGACAGCCTGCATGGTCGCTGGCCGCCGAGAACGCGCGTACGTCGTTCTTCGAGCCTGCCGAGTTCAGCAGCGACGAGCGCTCCCGCCCGATCGATACGACGCTGTTCCAGCGCTCTTACCTGATCGGTGGCCAGCCCGGTTCGGGTAAGTCCTATGCCGCCCGTGCGCTGATCGCGATCGCGATGCTGGACCCGACCTGTGAGCTGAAGATTGCTGAGTTCAAGGGAACCGGTGACTTCCTCGACCTCGAGCCCCTGTGCTCGACCTACGTCGTGGGTGTCGATGATGAAGCGCTGGACCAGGGCGCTGCGATCGGCCGGTGGCTGGTGGTCGAGGCTGAGAAGCGCGGAAAGCGGATCCTCGCCGCCCGCAAGCGCGGAGAGGCCCCTCAGGGCAAGGTCACCCCCGAGCTGGCTGCTAAGCCCGGGTCCGGTCTGCACCCGGTGTGCGTGCTCATCGATGAGGCCCACGAGCTGTTCCTGTACTCCCCAGACGCCGCCTCCGACTTCGAACGCGCCATCAAGCGCCTGCGTGCTCTCGGTATCTGCGTCATCCTCGCGACCCAGATCCCTGACAAGGCGTCCCTGCCCCCGGGCATCACTCGCTGTGTCACCAACCGCTGGTGCCTCTCGGTCGCTGGTCAGGTCGAGAACGACATGATCCTCGGCACCGGCGCCTACAAGCGCGGTCTGACCGGGACCGTCTACCGGCCTGTGTTCGACGCCGGGTGGGGCTGCATGACCGGTGGCGCGTCCCCGGTCGCCGCCCGCTCGCAGTTCCCCGCCGATGAGGTCTGGGACTCGATGGTTGCCCGGGCTACCTCGCTGCGCGGTGGCGTTGCGGTGGGTGCGCCGATCGAGACCGCCCCGGCCCGTGACCTGCTCGCCGACCTGACCGAGGTCGCCGCGCCCAACGGGCAGCACTGGGACACCGCCGCCGAGGCGCTCACCGAGACCTGGCCCGACGCCTACACCCACCTCTCGGCCGCCGCCCTGTCTGACATGGCACGCACCGCTGGCCTGTCCTCGGTCGACGTGAAGATCGCGGGTGCCGTTCGCAAGGGCTACCGCCGCGCCGACCTCAACAAACTCCGCGCCGCTCGCGAGGAGGCCCAGACCGACACCCAGAAGGAGGGGTAGCGGAGGAGGTAGCGGACCACCACCCGGTAGCGACCTCGCTACCCACCCCGCTACCACCAATTCCCAGCCTGACCAGCACAGACGTTCGAAGGTAGCGGGTAGCGACCCTCCCCGAGACCACCAGAAACCAGCCCAGGAGACAGATTCCATGACACCGCTCACCGTCGCTACCCTCGCGACCGCCGTGCTCATCACGCTGGCCACTGGGATCTACGCCACCCTGTGCCGCGAGCTGCCGTTCAAGCCGTGCCGCCGCTGCCAGGGCACCGGCTCACGCACCACCGGCACCGTCTTCCGCAAGCTCCGCGCCTGCCGCACCTGCCGAGGCACCGGCACCCGCCTCCGGACCGGGCGCGCGCTCTACAACCACGCCCGCCGCATCCACACCGAGGCCACCACCACGACCATGCCGCCCCAGCGCGACCCGAAGCAGCCGCCGCACCGCCCCGGCTGGTAACCGCCTCTCACCCTCGCACGGGCCCAACGGGCCCAGGTCCCTACCCGACCCATGCCTAAACACCCCTTCTGACCAGCACAAACAGCCACAAGCCACAGGAAAGAGACTCGCCATGAACACCGCTTCTGCTCCCCGCTCCGGCCGCCCCTCCGGCCTCGCTGCTGTCGGCTACGGCATGACGTTCGTCGGCTTCGTCCAGGTCGCCGTGACCATCGCTCCCCAGGTCGCCGAGATGATCCCCGCCGCTGGCAGCGCCGCTCCGGCTGTCGGCGTGGCCGTCGCCCTGGCCGCCGACGTCGTGTGGGCCGCTCTCGGTCACACCACGATCCAGGCCTACAAGTCCGGCCAGCGAGCCGCCGCGTACGGCTTCGGTGCCGCTACGGCGGTCGCTGTGGCCGTCTCCACGGTCCTGCTCGCCGCTGTCGGGCACATGGGCCCCTGGTCCGCGATTCCGGCGCTCGCCGCGCTGCTGCTGGTCGCGGACGGGATCCGTGACCAGGTCACCGTGTCGGCCGAGACTGCCGAGATCATCCGGGCCCGTACCGCCGAGATCCGCGACCAGCGCGCCCTCGCGACGATCGAGGCCCGCCACGAGGCCCACATGGAGACCATCACCGGCTACCGCGAGTCCGCCCGCCTCGCCGCCCGCACGCACGCCCTGGCCGAGATCAAGGTGACCGTCGAGCGCGCCGAGAACAAGGCCGCCCGGCGACTCACCACGTCCGCCGAGAGGCACGCCGCCGGGGCGGTCGCCTACCGCGAGCTGATCGGTCACCAGTCGACCCCCGCCCCTGACACCACCCCTGACATCGAGGGTGACGCCGACCCCGACACCGACCCCGACAATCAGCCCGACAACGAGCCCAACGCGATCGCCGTTCCCGCTGCCTCTGTCACCCCCATGCCCGCGCTGACTGTCATCCCCGACATGCCGGACGCCGAGGACGACGACGCCGAGGACCGCCCCGGCCTGTGTGCCGTCTGCGATGAGGCACTGAGCGAGGACGACGACCAGGTGCACGCCGCTTGTGCTGCCGTCGAGCTGCGGGCGTACGGGATGCCCGTGCGCGAGGTCGCCGGGCTGCTGAAGGTTGCTGACCGGACCGTCCAGCGCTGGACCAACAGCAAGGCCGCGGATGCCTGATGAGCCGCCCACGCCGTGAACGTCGCCGCTACGTGCAGCGCCGCCCTCACTGGTGGCGCGACCTGATCACCAGCGAGTTCTACCTCGCCACCCACGCCTGGGAGCTCGACGCAGAGGCCGAATCCCTGGGCTACCCAACCGAACTCGAGCAGTACGCCGCCGCCCGCCCGAGGCCCACCTTGAAGGGCTTCATGGTCGCCAACGCTCGCCCCGACCGCCACGAACCCGACCAGCACGAGACCGAGCACGACACCGAGGAAGGACAGACCGATGACGCAGCAGCCTGACACCCTCACCAACACCCGCCCGGACGCCCTCCACATCGCCCTGGACTACGCCGCCCGTGGCTGGCGAGTCTTCCCCCTCCTGCCCGACTCCAAGCGGCCCGCCACCCCTGGCCACCGGGCCGCCGACTGCGACGCCACCGATCCCTGGTGCCGCACCGGTCACGCCGGGTGGGAGCAGCGCGCCACCAACCGGCCCGACTGGATCACCCGAGCCTGGTCCAGCAACCCCGCCTACGGGATCGGGATCGCCTGTGGCCCCTCGCGGCTGGTCGTGGTCGACCTCGACACCCACAAGCCCGGCTCCGAGATCCCCGAGCCCTGGCACCGCTTCGGCATCACCACAGGTGAGGACGTGCTCGACCACCTCGCCGGAGCCCACGGCGGCACCATCACGCCCACCTACACCGTGCGCACCGTCTCCGGCGGAACCCACCTCTACTACCAAGCGCCCGACACCACCCGCCGGTTCACCAACACCGCCGGAAAGGTCGGCTGGCTGATCGATACCCGCGCCCACGGTGGCTACGTCGCCGCACCCCCAACCACCATCGGCACGAGCGCCTACACCGTGGTGGACGACCGCCCGCCGGCACCGCTGCCGCTGTTCCTGCTCGACCTCCTCGGCCGCGACCAGCGCCCGGCACTCAGCACCGCACAGAACGGCCCTCAGCGGCTCTCTAACCGGCCGGCGCGGTCGGTTGGGTCTGGCGAGTCCGTCAGGGACCAGGACGCGTACGTGGACCGGGTCTTCGACATCGCGATCAATGGCGATGTAGCGCGCGGTGTCGCGGGCCTCCTGGACGCGACCGAAGGCGGCCGAAACGCCGCGCTCTACGTCGCGGCCGCCACCGTCGGCAAGCTGGTCACGCGCGGCCTGATCACCGAGTACGTCGCCGTCGACCGGCTCATGACCGCCGCCGCGGGCCACATCGCCGCAGGTGCCTACACGCACTACGAGGCCGAAAGCACGATCCTCTCCGGCTTCCGCCGGGCCGCCACTCGGAGCGCCGCATGAGCACCCAGATCCAGCACGACGGCCCCGACGCCCTCGATGACTTCGCCGGACCTGGTGGATGGGACGAGGGTGCCCGCCTGATCGGGCTGCGCCTGTTCGGCGTCGACCACGACAAGGCCGCCTGCCAGACCGCGACCGTCGCCGGGCACGCACGAGAGACCGCCGATGTCACCACCCACCCCAGCCCCGACTGGGCACGTGGACGCGGGCACGTCTCCTCGCCCTCGTGCACCCTGTTCTCAGCCACCGGAACCGGCGTGGGTCTCCTGGTTCTCGACATCCTCGCCGACGGCATCCGCGACATCCTGCGCGGCCACGACCCGGCCACCGTCCGAGACCGCACCCGGGCCGCGATCTTCCCCGTCGCTCTGACCCAGGCCCAGCGCACCAACGCCAAGCGCATGACACCGTGGGAGCCGGAGAAGGTCGCCGAGAAGGCCCGCCTCGACGCCAAGATCGCCGCGCTCGTACTGGAGCCCGCCCGGCGGATCGCGGAGCTCGAACCCGAGTGGGTAGCGCTGGAGCAGGTGCCCGACGTACTGCCGCTGTGGCAGGTCTACAAGCACGAGCTCCGCGCCCAGGGCTGGTCCTGCTTCGCCCTGGTCCTCAACGCCGCCGATTACGGCGTTGCCCAGACCCGACGTCGCGCGATCCTCGGCGCTCACCGCACCCGCACTATCGCCCCGCCGAGGCCGACGCACGCTGAGCATCCGCAAGACGCCGATCTGTTCGGCGACCGGCTCGCCGGGTGGGTCTCGATGGCTGAGGCGCTGGCGTGGGACGCACAGTCCGAGAAGCGCCGCAGCGGTTCCCGGTGGGTCTTCGAGCGGCCCGCAACCACGATCGTCGGGAGCTTCAAGCCCGAGGTCGTCGCCGCGCCCGGCTATCGCACCCAGGAGAGCCGACAGAACGCACCCGGCTCCGTGACGGTCTCTGTCGCCGAGGCCGGAGTCCTCCAGTCCTTCCGGGCCGACTTCCCGTGGCGTGGCAGCAAGTCCAAGCAATACGAGCAGGTCGGCAACGCCATCCCGCCCCTGCTCGCCGCCCACGTCCTCGCCGCCGTCACCGGCCGCACACCACCCAGCGGTGAAGCCGTCCAAGCCCTCACCGCGACACAGACCGAGGCCGCCGCATGAGCACCGGCCAACCAGATCGACCCGACCAGCCCGCACCCGACCCGGAGGAGACCACCATGGACACCGAGAACCTGCCCAACGCCTACCCCCTCGCCGACCAGGAACAGGGCAACGGCGGCGACGCGCTCACCCCTGCCGACTTCGACGCGAACGCCGGAGAGCTGCTGCTCAACGAAGTCCGCGAGGCCCTCACCCGGTTCGTCATCTTGCCCGACGAACACTCAACCACCGGAGTCGTGCTCTGGATCGCTGCCACCCACGCCGTGCCCGCCTGGGCCCACGCCGCCCGCCTGGTCATCCGCGCACCCGAGAAGCGCTGTGGCAAGTCTCGGCTCCTCGACCTGGTCGAGGCCACGTGCCATGACCCGCTGCTCACCGTCAACGCCTCACCCTCGGCCGTGTACCGCTCGATCGGGATGAAGCGGAAGAACCCGCCCACCATCCTCCTTGACGAGGCCGACACCATCTTCGGACCCAAGGCCGGAGAGAACGAGGACCTGCGCGGCCTGCTCAACGCCGGACACCAGCGCAACCGCCCCGCCCTGCGCTACAACGCGTCTACCTCCAGCGTGGAGAAGATCCAGACCTTCGCCATGGCGGCCCTCGCCGGGATCGGCGCGATGCCCGACACCATCGAGGACCGCGCCGTGGTCATCCGGATGCGCCGCCGCGCACCAGGTGAGGCTGTCGCCCCGCTCCGAACCCGCCGCGATGGTCCAGCCCTCGACAACCTCCGCAACCGGCTGAACCAATGGGTCAGGGCCCACCTCGAACACCTCGGCACCGCCACCCCCGACATGCCTGTCGAGGACCGCGCCGCCGACACCTGGGAACCCCTCCTCGCCATCGCCGACCTCGCCGGAGGCCCCTGGCCCGACCTCGCCCGCGAAGCCTGCATCACGCTGACCGAGACCCGCGACGCCAACGCACAGACCACCCTGCAAACCCGTCTCCTGACCGACTGCCGCGCCGCGTTCGGCGACGCCGAGGCACTGCCCACCACCGTCCTCCTCGAACGGCTCCACGCGGACCCTGAGGCCCCGTGGGCGACCTACCAGAACAACGGGCTCACCGCGATGAAGCTCGGATTCCTGCTCCGAGACTTCGACATCCGCTCCGACACCATCCGGTTCGCGGGCAGTCAGGCAAAGGGCTACCGCCGCACCACGTTCGCCGATGCCTGGGCCCGCTACTGCGCCACCCCCACAACCTGCGCCGTCTGCCACCAGCCTCTGACCCACGACGACGGCACCCACACCCACCCGACGTGCGATCCCGAGGCCCGCCGATGACGACAGCGACGACGGTTCTAGGCCACCAAGCCGTACCAGCCGTACCAGCCGTACCAAGACGACGTTTCCCCAGGTCAGACACCGATTTCAGGTGGTACGGCTCGAAAAATCGGCCCGTACCAAAGCCGTACCAAAATCCCCAAGCCGTACCAGCCGTACCAAAGCCGTACCACCCCAAAACAGCATCTGACCAGCCCAAACACGCCGTTGGTACGGCTGGTACGGCTGGTACGGCTTACCCCCTCCCAACCTGCCGCCTACAGCTCGCCAACCACGACGGATCACACACTCACTCGACCTGTGCATCGGAGGCCAAGCGATGAGCAAACACACCCGCCGCGACCACCTGACCGTCGCTGATTCGCATGAAGAGATCACCGACGCTCTCCCGATCCTTTGGACATCGCGGGAGGTGGCGGAAGCCCTGAAGGTCACCCCCTCGACCCTCTGCCGTTGGCGAGCGACCGGCAAGGGCCCACGGGTCTACTGGCTTTCCCCCGACTCCCCCCGCTACCGCCGTAGTGACGTCCTGGCCTGGCTTGAGGAGGTGGCCGCGTGAACGTCCGAAAGATGCCGAACGGCCGATGGCAGGCCCGCCTGAAGCAGGGTCGCACCGACATCGGAACGAAGATGTTCGACACGCGTCGCGAGGCTGTCGACTGGCTCACCCGCGAGCGTGCGGCGCTCGCGGGTGGGTTCGACCGTCGCGCCGGACAGGTGACCGTACGCAAGGCGCTGCCGATGTGGCTGGAGGAGCGCAAGACCACCGTCGCCCCCAAGACGTACGTTGCCGACGCGGCCGTCGTGCGACTGACACCGACATCACTCGCGGCCCTTCAGATCGGCAGCGTCACCGAACGCGAGGTCTCACGCGCGCTGGTGTCCCTCCGCCGTCGCGGGCTCGCCGAGAAGTCGGTCAAGCGATACCGCGCCTCGCTGGCGTCATTCTTCGCCTGGGCAGTGCGCGAGCGCATGGTCCAGCACAACCCTGTAACCCCAACCCGAGTCCCCAAGGCGAGCGAGGTCGCGACGGAGATGCAGCCGTTCAGCGAGGCCGAGTTGGAAACGCTCGTCGCTGACGCCGCGCAGCTCTCCTCCCGTGATTCGGTGAGCCTGATCCGCGCGACAGACAGGGCCCGCGACCTAGCGCGGCTCGCGGACATTCTGTTGATCGCGGGATGGACCGGGCTTCGGTGGTCTGAGCTGCGCGAGGTGAGGGTTAGCGACATCGCGCTGCAGCCGATTCCGGGCATCTACGTGCGTCGCGCCGCACCTGAAGGAGGCGAGGCGAAACGGACCAAGTCGGGTAAGTCGAGGTTCGTCCCGCTTGCCGATCGGATACTCCCAACAGTCATGGCGCTCATGGCCGGGCGCACGAGCCGAGACCTGGTCTTCGTGACCGCCACCGGTCATCGGCTGCATGTGAGTGCCGTCAAGCGCGCCGTCGATTGGGAGCTGATCTCCCACGGCCGGCGGATCCACGATCTGCGCCACACTGCTGCCTGCCTGTGGCTCGCAAAGGGCGTCCCCGCGACGACGGTGCAGGCCTGGATGGGGCATGCCTCGATCGCCACGACGAACATCTACTTGCACCACCTCGGGACGGTCGCTGACGAGACCGGATTGGCCCGTCTGAACGGCTCGGGGGGAATCCGGGGGGAATCTTCACCGAAACGGCAGCGCTAGACAAGAAGAACCCCCGTCTTTCCTGCCGCGTTCGCGCTGGTCAGACGGGGGTTTCTGTCGGAGCCGCCTGTCGGAATCGAACCGACGACCTTCTCATTACGAGTGAGACGCTCTACCGACTGAGCTAAGGCGGCGTACCGTCATCCGTTACCGCATGTAGCGGGTCTGGTTGAGCGGACCGGAAGAGTGTACCGAGACTGCGCGCTCGACACTAAAACGGTGCGCCTCGACCTGCTCCTCGATGGTCATGCGGGTGGGCTTGCCCTTGCCGATGAGGCGGCCCAAGCGGCGTACGCCGTGCTTCATTGTTTGTTCTGCTCCCCTGTGAACATGGATCTGCCACCGACTGCGGACACAGTGGTGGTGATTCAAGGATGACCTCTGGCGACTCATAGAGGTAGACGATCTTTCCTTTAAAAGACATAGGATGTCTCTATGTTGTCGCTGCACCAGCTCCGCGTGTTCCTCGCGGTCTACGAGCATGGCTCGCTGACCGCGGCGGCCGAGGAGCTCGGCTATGCGCAGCCGTCGATCTCCGAGCAGGTCAGGAGCCTGGAGCGTACGCTGGGCGTCCAGCTCTTCCGACGCGTCGGGCGAGGAGTGGTGCCGACCGGGGTCGCCGACGAGCTGCGGCCGCACGCGGAGCGTACGGTCGCGGCTGCCGAGGACGCGCGCAAGGCCGTGCAGGCGGTGAAACAGTTCGAGACCGGAACGATCCGGTTCGGGATGTTCGGGATCGCGCGGCTCTACGGCGGCGCCGGACTGGTGGCCGACGTGCTCGACCGGTATCCGGGCGTGCGCGTCGAGCTGATCGGGCAGAACTCCACCGAGGTCCAGGAGGACCTGCGGCGCGGGCGGCTCGAAGCGGCGATGCTGCTCGTCGGCAGCGTCTCCGGTCCGGGGCTGAAGGTCACCCCTGTGGCTCGCGACGAGCTCGTCTACATCTCGGCCGACCCCGCCCACCTGGCCACACCGGTCACCGCGCACCGGCTCTCGCTGGCCACGCTGGTCATGTCCGACACGAGCTGGAGCTCCGAGGACCCCACCCGGGTCACCATCCGCAACCTGCTCCACGAGACCGGACGCAACCCGCCCAGCCGGGTCGAGGTCGAGGACATCGAGACGGCGGTCGAGCTGGTGGGGATGGGGTACGCCGACAGCGTCATCGCGAAGGGAGCAGCCGAGCAGCTGCTCCCCCGGCTGGCGCCGAAGGCCGGCTGGGTGTCGCTGCGACCCCGGACGTACGACACCTTCGCCATCGTCCATCGCACCGACGCCACCCTCTCCCCCGCCGCCACGCTGATGATCGAGCTGGCCACGAAACGGATCCGGGCGATCGCGGACCCCGTTCATCGGCGCTAGCTTTCCTTCGCCAAGGGCGGAGCCCTGATCCCGCCGAAGGGTATGCCGCCGAAGGCTCACATCCCGTGCGGAGCTCCGCTGGGGATGTGAGCCTTGGCCTGCATACCTCGATGGAGGCTCAGTCGCAGCCGTATCCGTCGTCGTCAGCGTCGAGACGCCACGGGTCGGAGCCGTGGACGCGCACGGGCTTCTTGTACGACGGGATCTGGCCGCAGTCGAGGTCGTTCGTCGATGTGGCGTTGTAGACCGTCGCACCGTTGGCATAGGTGTAGTCCAGGTCTGACCCGGTGCTACCGGATGACGAGCCACGCTTGGCCAGGTAGAACGACCCCGAGACGTCGGCCCTCCGGTTGGCGTCGCCGGCGAACTTCCATCGGTAGTAGCGGCTGACCTTCGGCGTCACGACCACAGCGCACTTGCCGTATCGGTTCGTGACGCAGGAGGCCACACTGGACCAGCGGCCGCTCGCCTTCTTCTGCAAGTGGATCCGTCGGCCCTTGATCGCCTTTCCACCCGCGGTCAGCTTGCCGACGGGCCGGTAGGACCTGGTCCCGTATCTGTTGGCGGAGACCTTGACGACCTTGGTGGCCACCTTGGCCACGGCTCCCGGAGGGGTGTCGGCGTGGGCGGGCTGGCTGACGACGGGGGCTACCGCGATCGCCAAGGCGGCGACGGCAGAGGCGACGAAGACCTTCGTCGCCGAGCGGATTCGCTGATGCATGATCTCAGCCGCGCTTCCGCAGGTAGAACGACGCGGACACGTCGGCTGCGCGGGTGGCGTCACCGGCGTACTTCCAGCGGTAGTTTCGGCTCGAGGCCGGGGCGGTGACCGCGGCGCACTTGCCGTAGGCGCTCGTCACACACGACTTCACGGTGACCCAGCCACCGTTGCTCCGCTTCTGCAGGAGGATCCGCTTGCCCTTGACCACCTTCCCGCCCGCGGTCAGCTTGCCCACGGAACGGTAGGACGTCTTCCCGTACTTGCTCACGGAGATCTTGGCGACGCTCGTGGCCACCTTCGGGACCCAGACCGCGGCGCTGTACTTGCCGCCGTAGGTGAACCGGTAGGAGTACCCGCGGGCAACGCTCGCGGAGGCCCAGCCTGTCGAGCCGGTCGTACGGTGGGTGATGGTCTTCCAGGTGCCGCTGGACTTGCGCTGGACCGCCACCGACCTGCCGGCGAGAGCCTTGCCGTAGTCCTTCAGCTGAGACTTGATGGTCGTGGCCGAGCGGCCCGCGGACAGCGTGTAGCTGTGCGCCGCCCGGATCGAGAAGGCATCCGTCACCTCGGCCGTGTCGGTGTAGCTGCCCGCGTCGTCCATGGTGAAGATGTACGCGACCGCTCGGTAGTTGCCCACCGGGAGGAACGAGCAGAGGTTGCCGGTGGCCGACCCCTCAGGGAAGTCGGTGCCCTCGATGTAGTTGGTGACGTCATCCCCGGCGGAGTCGAAGACGGCGACCTCCCACCTGGTGGTCGGTGCGGTGAACTCGTCGGTGTAGTTCGCACCGAACGAGACATCCACCGAGACCGGGATGTTTGTGCCCCTCACCCCATACTCTTCACAGTTCTGGGCCTTCGTCACGTTGTTGACGGTGAGAGTGGCGTAGCCGCCGATATACGGCAGGGGCGCGGTGTCGGCGTGGGCCGGGCTGCTGATGAGTGGTGCGACCGCGACCGCCAGAGCGGCGACTGCGGTGGCAGCGAAAGCCTTCGTCATCGAACGGGCTCGCTGACTCGTGATCACGTGGTGGTGACCCTTCTTCTCGGAACGAAATTTTACCGAGAGCGATCCTCAGGGTCGCAGCGAGCCGCCGCCGGAAGAAGACCGAAACCAACCCAATATGGGGTAGGCGCGCGTCAGCACTCCAAGCCGTCGTCGGGGACCTTTCCGTCGACGAGGTAGTCGTTGATGGCGTTGTCGACGCAGCGGTTGCCCTGCATGTAGCCGGTGTGGCCGTCGCCGTCGCGGGAGACGAGTACGCCGTTGTCGAGCGCCTTGGCGAGGTCCTTGGCCCACTCGTAGGGGGTGGCGGGGTCGCGGGTGGTGCCGATGACGACGATCGGATTGGAGCCCTCGGCGTCGATCTCCGGCTCGGGCTCGGTGGCCTCGAACTTCTCCGCGGAGCAGCCGTTGAGCATCCAGGCGAGAGCGGCACCGAAGGTGGGAGCGGCCTTCTCGAAGGCGGGCACCTGCTCGCGTACCTCTGTCGGGCTGAGGCCGGAGGAGTCGTCGAGACAGTTGATCGCCCAGTTGGCTTCCATCGTGTTGTTGATGTAGCCGCCCTTGGGGTCGCGTCCTGCGTAGTTGTCCGAGAGGCTCATCAGCGGGGCGCCGTCGCCCTTCATCGCCGCCTGGAGGGCCTCGGTGAGGTAGGGCCAGTAGGACTCGACATATAGCGGTGTGATGAGGCCGTAGAGCGCGTTGCCCGCAGTCAGCTCGCGGTCACCGGCCGGGAGCGGCTCGGCGTCGATGTCGGCCAACAGCTTCTGAACCCGCTCGACGCCCTCGTCGACGGTGTCACCGAGGAAGCAGTCGCCCTCGTCGACGCAGTTCTCGACGTAGGAGCGGAGCGCGACCTCGAATCCCTTCGCCTGCGCCAGGTTGGCGTCGACCACGCTCAGGCCGGGCGCGATCGCACCGTCGAGCACGAAGCGGCCGACGCGGTCGGGATAGAGCTCTGCGTAGGTCGAGCCGAGCTGGGTGCCGTAGGAGGCGCCGAAGTAGTCGAGCTGGTCCTCACCGAGCGCGGCTCGGAGCACGTCCATGTCGCGGGCCGCCTCGACGGTGCTGACGTGATCGGAGATCCCGCGCCGCTGGGACGCGCAGCCGTTGGCCATCTCGACACCGGTGTCGACGTACGCCTTCACCTCGGCGAGGTTGTCGGGGTCGGGGTCGACGGCGACGTAGGCATCCAGGGCATCGTCGTCGAGGCAGTCGACCGGGGTGCTCTGCCCGACGCCACGCGGGTCGAACCCGACGATGTCGTAGGAGTCGCGGACCTCGCGGCTGAAGGACTGGTTGTTGTAGAGGGCGTAGTCGATGCCCGACCCGCCCGGGCCACCCGGGTTGATCGCCAGGGAGCCGATCTTGTCCTTGCTGGCCGGGTCCTTGATCACCGCGACGTCGATGGTGCGGCCGGTCGGGTCGGAGTAGTCGAGCGGGACCTCGAGGGTCGCGCACTCGAAGGCGCCGTTGCAGCCCTTCCAGTCCAGCTTCTGGCTGTAGAAGCTCTGCAACCCCTCCTCCGGAGCCGCGGTCGTCCCAGCGCTCGGACTCACCTGGTCGGCGTCGGGAGTGCCCCCGCCGGCACCACAGGCTGCGGTGATCACGGTCAGAGCGGTCAGCGCGACGGCGCCGGTCACTGCTTTGAGTTTCACTGATCTCCTCCGGGCGGCAACAGCGCCACCATCATGGCCTCCAGCACCAACTGGGGCTGCACGTTGAACTCCAACAGCTGCTCTCGGGCTTCGAAGATCGCGCCGATGCGCTGCAGGTTGAGCTCGGGGGTGGAGCTCTCGACGAGCCGCTCGATCTCGTGCCGGTGCTCCTCGTTGACCAACCCCACCGGGGCACCGGCTGCCAGGGTGATCGCGTCACGATAGATCGAGACCAGGTCCATCAGCCCGCGGTCGATCACGTCGCGGTGGCGGCGGGTCGCCCGGCGTTTCTGGTCCTTCTCGAGCACGGCCAGCGCAGGTCCGTACTCACGCGGGCGCCGCCCGCGGTCGACCACGCCATAGCCCGCGTCGAGGTCGGCCTTCTCCTTGGCGTCCAGGTCGGCGGTGACCGCGTCGGCCTCCTCCTTCGAGACCGCGGCGAGCTCGCCGGCGGCTCTGAGCGCGTCGGCGAGCGTGGTCAGGCGGGTCGGGTAGGCGACCACCTGCTCGCGCCGCCGACGGGTGTCGTCGTCACGGGCCAGCGCCTTGGCCCGGCCGATGTGACCCTGGCTCGCGCGCGCTGCGTAGGCGGCCCGTGCCTCGTCGACGCCGAGCGTACGTTGCAGGAAAGCTGTCACGTCCGGGGTCGTCGGAGTCGTCAACGTGACCAGACGACATCGCGACCGGATGGTCGGGAGGACGTCCTCGACCGTCGGCGCGCACAGCATCCATACGGTGCGGGCGCCAGGCTCCTCGACCGCCTTGAGCAGCGCGTTGTTGGCCTGCTCGGTGAGCCGGTCGGCGTCCTCGATGATCAGGATCTGCCAACGGCTTCCGGCCGGCGAGAGCGCGGACTGGCGCACCAGGTCGCGAATCTCGGTTACCCCGAGGGTCAGCTTCTCGGTGCGGACCAGGTTGACGTCGGCGTGACTCCCGGCGAGCACCGTGTGGCACTCGTGGCACTGGCCGCAGCCGCCGTTCGGGCACTGCAGCGCGGCCGCGAAGGCGATCGCGGCGTTGGAGCGTCCTGAGCCCGGAGGGCCCGTGAAGAGCCACGACTGGGTCATGCCCTTGCCGAAGCGTCGCCCGCTGCCGTCGGTCGCGGCGGCCGCGGCGGTCTGCAGCGTGGAGATGATGTGGCGCTGGCCGACGAGGTTGTCCCAGACCGACCGCCCCACCGAAGTGGCGGCGACGCTCATGCGCTCACCGCCTGGCTGAGCAGGGGCTCGAGGCGCGCCAGCACTGCAGCGTGGACCTCGTCCACCGGCGCACGAGCGTCGAGGACGAGATAGTGGTCAGGGTTTCGTTTCGCCAGCTCGACGAACGCCTCGCGCACCCGCTGGTGGAACTCGACCGACTCCTGCTCCATCCGGTCGCGCTCCTCGAACCGGGTGAACCCGGCAGTCGGATCCAGGTCGAGCAGCACCGTCAGATGGGGCCGCAGGTCGGCCGTCGCCCAGCGCGCCACCTCCTCGAGCTGCGCGGCGTCCAGGACCCGGCCGGCGCCCTGGTAGGCCAGCATCGAGTCGACGTAGCGATCGGTGATGACCACTTCGCCGCGCTCCAGGGCCGGGCGCACCATCGACTCGATGTGCTCGGCCTTGTCGGCAGCGAACAGGAGGGCCTCGGTCCGGTCGTCGAGGTCGCCGGTCTCCGGGGACAGCACGATGCGGCGTACGTCCTTGCCTACGGCCGTGTCGCCCGGCTCGAAGGTCAGCAGGACCCGGTGGCCGCGGGCGGTCAACGCTTCGTGGAGCAGTCGGGACTGGGTCGACTTGCCCGACCCCTCGCCGCCCTCGAAACAGACGAAGACGCCGTGCTCTGCGTAGACACCCGGAAACCTCACGCAGCCACCTCCGTAGCGCAAGCGCCAGAATACGGACGCGGCTGCGTGATGACTTCATGGTTCACTCGCTGACGCTCGTTCACGAGGCAAACCTACGGGGTGGGACCGACAACACCTGAGTACGCCGCCCACGGGTGGAGCGATTCAGGCTGTCGAAGCTGGCACCACCAGGTTAAGGTTCGGGTCGTCCTCACGCTGAACAAGGAGTCTCCGGTGATCTACGTCCTGATCGTCCTGCTGCTGGCCGCACTTGCGGTCGCGGGCTATCTGCTCTGGAAGAGCCGACAGCAGCCGACGGCGCAGAAGGAGCCCGACGACTTCATCGGCGACCAGCACAAGCACGCCTCCGACCAGCTGCGCCAGGTGCGCAACGGCGACGTCATCGAATACCTCGGCCACAACTGGTTCGTCCGCGGGCGGATCGACTTCGACGAGCACGGCTACCGCTGGACCGAGCACATGCTCGACGACGCCGAGGGCAAGAAGTGGCTCTCGATCGAGGACGACGAGAGCTTCGAGGTCTCGCTGTGGCACGCGATCCCGCTCGGCGACATCGAGCAGGGCACCGTCGGTGACCGCGACGTCATCGTCGGCGGCGTCGCCTATCGGCTCCAGGAGAAGGGCACGGCCGCCTTCACCGCCACCGGCGCGACCGGCACGGCGCCGTCCGGGACGGCCGACTACGCCGACTACAAGTCGGTCGACGGCAAGCTGCTCGGCTTCGAGAAGTGGGGCAGCAACTGGGAGCCCTCCCTCGGCGAGGTGCTGCAGCCGTTCGAGCTGACCGTCTACCCGTCCACCGACCGCCCCGCGACCCTGGACGACGAGTGACGCTTCTCGACGTCCCGTTCGCGGACGTACGCGGCGACACCCTGTGCTGGACCCTCGACCCTGTCCCCTGCGCTCCGCTGGCATCTCGGACGGTGCAGCTCGAGGCCGGGTTGAGCGTCACGCTGAGCGTCCTGGGCGCCAGCCACCAGGTCGTCGTACGCCGCCACGACCGCCCACTCCTGCACGAGACCATCGCGTGCGGGATCGCTGACGCCGCGCCGCTCCCTGCGGCGCACGTGGCGGGCGGCTACCGCCTGGAGTCGGACGCGCGCGAGGTGGGTCCTGAAGAGCTCGCCGCGGAGGCATCGCGGCTCGTCGAGCGGTTGAGCGGACGTACCGATGCCGTCGTCGCGCACTTCCCGGGCGACCCGCACGCGGTGACCGCCCTGGCCTTGGACGGGGTCGACGGGGAGATCACCTGGCACACCTGGCACACCTACCCACAGACCGGCGAGATCGTCGCCACCACCACCAGCTACCGGCCCGAGGAGGGCATCAGTGTCTGAACCGAACTCTGGTCCGAACCGCAAGCTGATCGGCTGGTCGATCGTCGCGGTCTGCGTCGTGATCGCCATCATCGTCGCCATCGCCGTGTCCGGCGACGACAGCAACAGCCCCGAGAAGTACCTGCGCGAGAACTTCGACCACGTCAGCGGCAGCGACCCCGACAGCGACGCCGGGATCGTCTTCGAGGACGACGGCACGGTGACCTCGGTCGCCAACCAGATCGCCACCGCCACGGACGCCGACGAGAACCGCGCCGACGGGTCCAACCAGTATCTGCGCTACGACGACGACTGGCTGGTCGTCGTCGAGCCGCGTACGCCGTCGGGGTCGACGATCACCCTCTACGAGTACGACCGCGGCTACCGCCACCACTCGACGGTGATCGGCCTGTGGGGCTGGAACACCTTCTACGGCCGCAACGTCGGCAGCGGCAGCAGCGGTGACTCCTTCCGCGGCGGCGGCAGCGGATCCGGCAAGTGACCACCTCAGACTTGGAGATGAATGATGAATGACCTCTTGAGCGGACTGCTGTCCACCGTCGCCTTCGCCGCCCTCGGGCTGGTCCTGTTGGTGGTCGGCTTCTACGTGATCGACCTGCTCACGCCCGGCAAGCTCGGGCAGCTGATCTTCGTGGAGCACCGCCGCGACCCGGCGCTGCTGCTCGGTTCCTCGGTTCTCGCGATCGCCACGATCGTGGCGACCTCGATCTACACCGCGGAGACGGACACGCTTCACGGTCTCGCCGAGACCGCTGCGTACGGACTCGTCGGCATCGCCCTGCTGGCGGTCGCGTTCGTGATCCTCGACCTGCTGACCCCGGGACGGCTCGGCGAGCTGATGACCGACGACAAGGACGACCCCGCGATCTGGGTCACCGTCGCGGTGCAGCTGGCCGTCGGCGTGATCGTGGCGGCCTCGATCACGTGAGTCTCTCGCTCCCCTCGTTGTCGGCGATGCCGGAGGGACGGGCAGCCCGGCTGCTCGTCCTCGCGGCGGTGTTCGTCTGCGCCGCCTGCGGGCTGGTCTACGAGCTCGCGCTGGTGACGTTGGGGAGCTATCTGCTCGGCAACTCGATCGCGCAGACCTCGTTGGTGATCGCGGTGTCGATGTTCGCCATGGGCGTCGGTGCCGTGCTCGCCAAGCCGCTCACCGCGCGGCCGCTGCGCGCGTTCGTGGGCGTGGAGATCGCGCTGGCGGCGGTCGGCGGCGCCTCGGTGCCGGCGCTCTACGCCTCGTTCGCGTGGCTGCATCTCTACACCCCGATGATGCTGGTGGTGACGTTCCTCATCGGCGCTCTGGTCGGCGCCGAGATCCCGTTGCTGATGGAGCTGTTGCAGCGCCTCCGGCGCCAGCAGGCCTCGCTCGCGGTCGCAGACATCAACGCGGTCGACTACGTCGGCGCGCTCATCGGCGGACTGGCCTTCCCGTTCCTGCTGCTGCCGACGCTGGGGCTGCTGGTGGGGACCGTGGCGACCGCAGCGCTCAACGTCATCGCCGCGTGGATGGTCGGCGTCGCCTTGGCCGGAGCCCGGCGGCAGCGGGGGCTCGTCACGGCGGTCTGCGGCGTGCTCGCGGTCGCCCTCGGTCTGACCGCGGTGACCGCCGACTCCTTCGAGCTCAACGCCCGGCAGGCGCTCTACCGCGACCCGATCATCCACTCCCAGCGGTCGGCCTATCAGGACATCGTGGTGACGCGAGGCGCGCCGGTCGGCCCGGAGTTCGACGACGTACGCCTCTTCCTCGACGGTGACCTGCAGTTCTCCTCGTTGGACGAGTATCGCTATCACGAGATGCTCGTCCATCCGGCGATGAACGGGACGCACCAGCGGGTGCTGATCCTCGGCGGCGGCGACGGGCTCGCGGCCCGCGAGGTGCTGCGCTATCAGTCGGTGTCGTCGGTGACCCTGGTCGATCTCGACCCGGCGGTCGTGTCCCTGGCGCGTTCCTTCGAGCCGGTCTCGTCGCTGACCTCGGGCTCGTTGGAGGACCCCCGGCTGACGTACGTCTCCGACGACGCGTTCTCTTGGGTGCGGGACTACTCGGGGGCGCCGTTCGACGTAGTCATCGCCGATTTCCCGGACCCTGACTCGACCGCTCTGGCCAAGCTCTACTCGGTAGAGAACTACAGCATGATCGCGCGGCTGCTCGCCCCGTCCGGGCGGATGGTCGTGCAGGCGGGCAGCCCGTTCTTCGCGCCGGACGCGTTCTGGTCGGTGCGGCACACCCTCGCCGAGGCCGGCTGGCGGACCACGCCCTACCAGGCGGACGTACCGTCCTTCGGGAACTGGGGCTACGTCCTCGCCTCCCGCGACGGGTCGGCCCCTGAGCTCGCTCTCGACGACGAGGCGCCGGGCGGGCTGCGCTACGCCAGCGACGCCGTGCTCGCGGCCGCTTCGTCGTTCCCGCCGGACCGAGCCGAGCGGCCGACCTCGGTCACCACGCTGCTGGATCCGGCGATCCTGGACTACGCCCGGAAGGGCTGGGTGGGTTACTGATGTTCTTCCTGATCCGGCTGGTCCGGCGGACCTCTCGGCACTCCGCCTGGGTGCTTCCGCTGATGATCATCGGCTTCGTCTTCGTCACCGGTTGGATCGCGATGGCGCTGGCCGAGCCGGGCAGCGACATCGTCCACCGCGGCAACTACTGGTGGTGGTTCCTGGTCACCGCCACCACCGTCGGCTACGGCGACTTCTTCCCGGAGACCACCGGGGGCCGACTCGTCGGGGCGTACGTCGTCTTCGGCTCCATCACCACCCTCGCCATCTTGTTCAGCCGGATCTCGGCAATCATCGAGAACGCCAAAGGACGCCGCATGCGTGGAGAGATCTCTTTCAGCGGACGAAACCACATCGTGCTGCTCGGCTACACCCCTGGCCGCACCGAGCGGCTGCTGGCCGAGCTGCTCTCCGAGCCCTCACGGGAGGTGGTGCTCGCGACCTGGGAGGACCAGCTCTCCGAGCACCCTCAGCCCGGGGAGGACAGGCTCCACTTCGTACGCGGCGACATCACCGACCTCTCGGTGCTCGCTCGGACCGGTCTGGTCGGCGCGCACAGCGTGCTGATCGACGCGCGCGACGACAACGAGGCGGTCACGCTCACCGTCGCGGCCAACGCGGCTGCTCCCTCGGTGCACACGATCGTGGCGCTGCGGGACCTTCGGGTGCAGCGCACGATCTTCCGGGTCGACACCACCGTCCACTGCGTCCAGTGGCACAACACCCAGCTGATCGCCGAGGAGCTCAGCGATCCGGGGATCGCGGAGGTCTACCAGGAGCTCGCCACCGCCGGCGGCAAGGGCACCTACTCCCTCACCGTGCCGTCCGGGGCTGCGCCCGCCACCGCCGGCGTCTGGCAGTCCGCCCTCGGGCGCTCCCACGGCGCCACGCTTCTGGCCGTCCACACCGCCGACGGCATCCAGGTCAGCCCGTCCTGGGAGCTGCCCGTCGCCGCTGGGGCGCGGCTCTTCTACATCGCAGCCGAACGGTTGGACTACGACGAGGTCGTCGGGTCGCTCGGCTGACGAGTCGACCTTCGCAGCAGGTTGTGAAGCTGAGAGTGACCTATAGGCCGCGCTCAGCTTCACAACCTGATCAGGACTTCTTGGCAGCGGCCTTCTTGGCCGTCTTCTTGGCGGTCGACTTCTTCGCCGGAGCCTTCTTCGTGGCCTTCTTGGCGGTCTTCTTCGTGGTCCGCTTGGTGGTCTTCTTCGCCGGGCCCTTGGCTCGCTTGTCGGCGAGCAGCTCGGCCGCACGCTCGGCGGTCAGGGTCTCCAGGTCGTCGGCGGCGCGGAGGGTGGCGTTGTACTCACCGTCGGTGACATAGGGGCCGAAGCGGCCGTCCTTGACCACCATCGGCTGGCCGGAGACAGGGTCGGGGCCGAGCTCCTTGAGCGGCGGTTTGGCGGCTGCACGGCCGCGCTGCTTCGGCTGGGCGTAGATCTGCTCAGCCTCCTCCAGCGTGATCGTGAGCAGCTGGTCCTCCGAGCTCAGCGTGCGAGAATCCTTGTCCTTCTTGAGGTACGGCCCGTAGCGGCCGTTCTGGGCGGTGATCTCCTCGCCGTCTGCGGCAGTGCCGACGACCCGTGGCAGCGTCAGCAGCTTGACGGCGTCCTCGAGCGTGATGGTCTGCAGGCTCATCGACTTGAACAGGCTCGCGGTGCGGGGCTTGGCGCCCTTCTTCGCGTCCTCAGGGAGCTGCTCGGTGACGTACGGACCGAACCGGCCGCTCTTCGCGACGACGGTGAGCCCCGTGTCGGGGTGGACGCCGAGGTTGAGCTCCTCACCGGCGGGGTTGGCGAAGAGCTCCTTGGCCTTCTCCAGGGTGAGCTCGTCGGGAGGCAGGTCGTCGGGGACGTTGGCACGCACCGCGAGCGGGGTGCCGTCGTCGCCAGGACCTTCGATGTAGGGACCGTAGCGGCCGACCCGAAGGTTGACCCCCGCCTCCGGGTCGCCGACCGGGAACGTCGCCAGCTCGCGGGCATCGATGTCACCGAGCCCGTCGACCAGGGGCTTGAGGCCCTTGACCCGCTCGGAGCCGAAGTAGAACTCCCCGAGCTCGGTGGTCATGTCCTTGGCGCCCTTGGCGATCTCGTCGAGGATCTCCTCCATGCTCGCCGTGAACCGATAGTCGATCTGCCGCGGGAAGTGCTCCTCCAGCAGTCTGACCACCGAGAACGCGACCCAGGCGGGCACCAGGGCGGTGCCCTTCTTGAAGACGTAGCCGCGGTTGATGATGGTCTGGATGATGCTCGCATAGGTCGACGGGCGGCCGATCTCGCGCTCTTCGAGCTCACGGACCAGGGTCGCCTCGGTGTAGCGAGCCGGCGGCTTGGTCTCGTGGCCGTCCGCGGTGAGGCTCGCGGCGTTCACGTTGTCGCCCTCGGAGAGGTTCGGGAGGCGGGTCTGCTGGTCGTCCGAGGTCTGGTCGGCGGAGTCGGTGCCTTCGACGTACGCCTTCAGGAAGCCGTGGAAGGTGATCACCCGGCCGGTCGCGGAGAAGACCACGTCCTCGCCGGTGGTCGCCGTGGCGCCGAGGCGGATCGCGACGGAGTTTCCGACCGCGTCCTTCATCTGGGAGGCGACCGTGCGCATCCAGATCAGCTCGTAGAGGCGGAACTGGTCGCCGGCCAGCCCGGTCTGCGCCGGGGTCCGGAACGAGTCGCCTGCGGGGCGGATCGCCTCGTGGGCCTCTTGAGCGTTCTTGACCTTGGAGGCGTACGTCCGGGGGGCGTCGGGCAGGTATTCGGCCCCGTAGAGCTCCCTGACCTGAGCGCGGGCCGCGTTGACGGCGTCGCTGCTCAGGGTCGTGGAGTCGGTACGCATGTAGGTGATGAAGCCGTTCTCGTAGAGGCGCTGGGCGACCGACATGGTCGTCGACGCGCTCATCCCGAGCTTGCGGCTGGCCTCCTGCTGCATCGTGGTCGTGCGGAAGGGGGCGTAGGGGCTGCGCTTGTAGGGCTTGGACTCGACGGAGCGGACCTCGTAGGTCTGCCCCTCGAGACCGGCGACCAGGGCCTCGGCCCGGCCGCGGTCGAGGTGGACGACCTTGTCGCTCTTGATGAGGCCGTCGGGACCGAAGTCGGCGCCGCGGGCGACGCGGCCGCCGTCGATCGAGGTGATCTTGGCCGGGAACATCCGCGGATCGTGCTGCGAGCCGGCGTCGAAGGTTCCGGCGAGGTCCCAGTAGGAGGCGGTCCGGAATGCGATCCGCTCACGCTCGCGGTCTACGACGAGCCGGGTGGCGACGGACTGGACACGACCGGCGCTGAGGCGCGGCATGACCTTCTTCCACAGCACCGGGGAGATCTCGTAGCCGTAGAGACGGTCGAGGATGCGGCGGGACTCCTGGGCCTCGACGAGGTCCATGTCGAGCTCGCGCGGATTCTCGGCGGCCGCCAGGATCGCGGGCTTGGTGATCTCGTGGAAGACCATCCGCTTGACCGGGATGCCCTTCTTCGGCTTCAGCTCGTCGAGGAGGTGCCAGGCGATCGCCTCTCCCTCGCGGTCCTCATCGGTGGCGAGGTAGAGCTCGTCGGCGTCCTTGAGGAGCGACTTGAGCTTGGCGATCTGCTTCTTCTTGTCGCTGGGCACGACGTAGTAAGGGGTGAAGCCGTTGTCGACATCGACGCCGAAGCGCCCCCACGGCTTGTCCTTGATCTTGGCAGGGGTGTCTGCCGCGCTCTGCGGAAGGTCGCGGATGTGCCCGACGGAGGCCTCGACGACATACCCCTGTCCGAGGTATCCGCCGATCTTCTGTGCCTTCGCCGGGGACTCGACGATCACCAACTTGTGTGCCACTGACGTCCTTATCTCACTGCAGCAGAGCCTGGCACCACTGACAAGCTCTGGCGAGACACGTTAGCGCGTGTCTCCAGCCGGCATGGGTCCAGTCACCGCGGTTCATGCGGCACTGAGCTCTCGGACAACATGGCGTGTTGCCTTGGGCGCCGCGAAGACAATACCTAGCACGCTGGGGAGCGGGAGCGTGAAATCGGTGTCTCATCCGGCGATGTCCGAAAACTGTCGGTGCTCGTCCGTATGGTGGCTTTTCGAGGACGGCGAGACCCATCTGAACCGAGAGGTCTCTGCTGATGATCGACACCGAATACATCGACTACATAGAGGGTCTGGCCACGCCCCCGGAGCACCTGGTGTGCGCCGAGTGTGCGCAGCTTCTCACCCGGACCAACGTGATTCTGGAGCGCCTGGAGGCCGAGCTGACCCGGCCCCGCTGGACGGAGCCGGAAACGCCGCCACGGCCCGACCACGAGGTCGCCCTGGACTGGTTGGCCGCGCTGTGCGGAGGCCACGAGGCGGTCACCACGCTGGATGCCGCGCCGCTGGTCGAGGACGGGCTGGACCTGCCGGTCGTGGACGATCCGGCGGGACGTACGCAGCTGGAGGCGGTCGCCGCGCTGCTCGACGAGGTCGCGGCCGACTTCCCGGTAGCGGAGGTGGGCTTCGCTCTGCGACGGGCGCTGCTGCGGCTGTGGGAGATCGACCCGCTGGTCGTCGACCGGCCCACCCAGCCGGCCCAGGTGGCGGCCGGGATCGTGTGGACGGTCCTGGGCGCCAACGGGCTCGCCGGGCCGGGCGGCCTGGTCACCGCGACGGAGCTCAAGGAACGGCTGGGCGTGAACTCGACGCCCTCGGCCTACGGCAAGCAGCTGGCGGCCGCGCTCCGTGGCTTCTGGCCGTGGCAGGCCCAGCGGCCGTGGGGCATGCGCGACCTTCCCGACCTCGAGCCGCTGGGCTATCCGGATCTGCTCGTCTCGAGCGTGCGGCGACGCCTGATCAGGCTGCGGGACCAGGCGTGCCTGGCGCGGGACGGAGGAAACCCTCGTTGACCAGCTCCTGGGCGATCGGCAGATAGCTGCTGCGCACGACCGCGGGGTCGCGGTCGAGGATCTGCGCGAGCGCGTCGAGAATCTGGCCGACGGCCAGGTCACCGTCGCACGCGCCCGCGAAGGCCGCCTCGATCGTGTCCGCCTGGCGTGCGCGGCGCAGGCCACGCTGCTGGCGCAGGATGACGGTGCTGGGGTCCTCTGCGCCGGGTTGGCCGAGGGTCTCCTGCTGGATGTCCTCGACGAGCACCAGCGTGGAGTCCTCGGTGACCTCGACGCGGGCCGCCTCGCCCCACGCCTTGAGCGCCGGCGCGATCGGCTGCTCGACGTCGTAGGGCCACTCGAGGAGCTCGCGCTTCGGGTTGCTCGCGCCGGTGCTCTGCACATTGCCTCGGGCTCCGCTTCGGCGGTGCAGGTTGATCCAGCCGAACCCGACGCCCTCGATCTTCTGCTCCTCGAACCACGACAGCCAGGTGTCGTAGCGGGTCAGATAGTCCTGAGCGCCGTGGTGACCGGAGTCCTTGAGCCAGAGCTCGACGTAGGACGCGGGGTCCAGCACCTCACGCTGGACCACGAACGCGTCGACCTCGTCGCTCAGCCAGCCCTCGAGACGGTCGTCCCAGGGCTGGTCCTCGGAGATGATCCAGTTGCCCAGGATCTGACACCAACCGCCCTCAGTGAGCATGCCGGGAGCCGCCTTGACGATGTCCTCGACCACCCGGTCGCCCGGGAGTCCGGAGTCGCGGTAGACGAGGCGCTCGCCGGTCGCCGGGCTGATCACGAACGGCGGATTGGTGGCGATCAGGTCGAAGCGCTCCCCGGCAACGGGCTCGAAGAACGATCCGTTGCGCACGTCGACCCGGTCCGCGACGTCGTTGAGAGCGGCGTTGAACGCGGTGATCCACAGCGCTCGCTGATTGACGTCGGTCGCGACCACCCGGTTGCTGTGGGTGGCGAGGTGGAGGGCCTGGACGCCGCAGCCGGTGCCGAGGTCGAGAGACGTGCCGACCTGGTCTCGGATGGTCAACTGCGCGAGCGAGGTCGAGGCTGGGCTGATCCCGAGCACGTGCTCGGTGCCGATGCGCTGGGGGCCGCCGTCGAGGCCCGGGGTGAGGTCGGAGACGACCCACAGGGAGGTGTCGTCGGTGGCGTACGGGCGTACGTCGAGACGGGCGGCGACCTCGCCCACCGACTGCTCCAGGATCCCCTCGACGGCCAGCCGGTCGACGAGCCCCGGGAGGGCGGCTTCGGCGTGGTCGAGCGGCACCGTCGTCTGCAGCAGGAAGAGCCGGATGAGGGTCTCGAGCGGCGAACCACCGTGAGTGCGCCGCCGGCCCGGCAGGGTCTCGTTGCGGCTCAGCGCGCTGTGGGCGATCGGGCCGAGCAGCTCGGCGACGGAGTCGTAGGAGAAGTCGGCCTGCTGGAGGGCGTCACGGAGCCGGTGCGGGAGGTCACTCACACCAGGAGCCTAATGCGCGCCCGGGTTCAGCCTGCTGCGGCGCCCTCGGCGCTGGCGTGAATGTCGAAGACCTTGGCGAGGCCGGTGATCCGGAAGATCTTGAGCAGTCGCTCCTGCGTGCAGACAAGGCGGAGCATTCCGTCGTGCTGGCGCACCTTCTTCAGGCCACCCACCAGGACACCGAGGCCGGTGGAGTCGAGGAACTCCACGGCTTCGAGGTCGACGACGATGTCGTAGTGCCCTCTGGCGACTAACTCGGTGATCTTGTCCCTGAGCTTCGGCGCGGTATAGACGTCGATCTCGCCGCCCACGGCCACGACGGTGGCCGAGTCGAGCTCGCGAGTCGCAAGCGTCAGATCCACTTCGAAGTTCTCCTGCCAAGGAACGTGAGACAACCGGCTCAGGTATCGACCATCCTCGAGTCCGACACCCAGAGTCGATCGTAATGTAACCACGGCTCACCAGGATGCGCGTAAGAAACTCGCAACGTCGTGGCCAGATACGGGACCGCAAGCGTGGCGGTCACCCGGATTCTGGGAGAATCACGAAGGTGTTGACGACGGCGACCGGTGATCTCGTACGCCGGCTGGCCGCTGTCCCGGGCCGCGAGGACCGGCTCGCCCACCTCGAGCAGGTCCCGCCGAGAGAGGCGGTCTTCGCAGACTGGCCGACCTGGGCAGCAGCCGACGTGGTCGCCGCCTTCACCGCTCGCGGCATCGAGCGGCCCTGGCAGCACCAGGCGGTGGCCGCCGAGGCAGCCCATGAAGGCAGCCACGTGATCGTCTCGACCGGCACCGCCTCCGGGAAGTCGCTGGCCTATCAGCTGCCCGCGCTGACCGCGATCCGAGACGGACGTGGTCCACGCGGCGAGCGGGGTGCCGGCGTCCTCTACCTCGCTCCCACCAAGGCGCTCGCCCAGGACCAGCTGAACGGGCTGCGCGAGCTCGGGATCGACGTGCGCGCGGTGACGCACGACGGTGACAGCACCCGGGAGCAGCGGGACTGGGCCCGCGACTTCGGCGAGTACATCCTGACCAACCCCGACATGCTTCATCGGTCACTGCTCCCCGGTCACCAGCGGTGGGCGGCCTATTTCCGCTCGTTGCGCTACGTCGTCATCGATGAGTGCCATCACTACCGCGGCGTCTTCGGAGCGCACGTCGCGCACATCCTGCGGCGGCTGCGGCGCATCTGCGCGTTCTACGGCTCGTCACCGACGTTCATCCTGGCCTCAGCCACTGTCGCTGAGCCATCGACCGCAGGGGAACGCCTCATCGGCCTTCCCGTGCTGCCGGTAACCGCCGACGCCTCGCCGCGTGGCGAGCTCTCGATCGCCCTGTGGCAGCCGCCGCTGACGACGTACGCCGGTGAGAACGGTGCGCCTGTTCGCCGCGCAGCCTCCGCCGAGACCGCCGACCTCCTCGCCGACCTGGTCTCCTCGGACGTACGCACGCTGGCTTTCGTACGCTCCAGGGTCGGCGCCGAGCAGGTCGCACTGACCGCGGCCGCCGAGCTCGCTGAGGTCGATCCGTCGTTGCCAGGACGGGTGGCGTCCTACCGTGGCGGCTATCTGCCCGAGGAGCGCCGGGCCATCGAGGCCTCGTTGCGCTCCGGTGAGCTGATGGGCCTGGCGGCGACGAACGCCCTCGAGCTCGGCATCGACATCAGCGGTCTGGATGCGGTCGTGCTGGCCGGCTATCCGGGCAGGCGATCGGCCTTCTGGCAGCAGATCGGCCGTGCCGGGAGGGGCGCGGGCGACGCGCTCGGCATCCTGGTCGCCCGCGACGACCCGCTGGACACCTACCTCGTCACCCATCCGGACGCGCTGCTCGGCCAACCGGTCGAGGCGACCGTCTTCGACCCGGCGAATCCCTACGTCGTCGGCCCGCACCTGTGCGCGGCCGCACAGGAGCTGCCGCTGACGGAGCCTGACCTGCCGCTCTTCGGTCCGGGTGCCCGCGAGATTCTGGACAACCTGGTCGCCTCGGGGCTGCTGCGCAAGCGGCCGCGGGGCTGGTTCTGGACCGACCGTCGGCGCGCCGCCGACCTCGCCGACATCCGCTCCTCGGGCGGATCTCAGGTGCAGCTGATCGAGGCGGAGACCGGCCGGGTCGTCGGCACGGTCGACGCGGCGAGCTCACACGCGAGCGCGCACGCCGGCGCCGTCTACGTCCACCGTGGTGAGACCTATCTCGTGCACGAGCTCGATCTGGACGAGAACGTCGCGGTCATCTCCCGCGACGACCCCGGCTACTCCACGTTCGCCCGGGAGATCACTGAGATCTCCATCGTCGCCGAGAGGGAGCAGGTCGCCTGGGGTGAGTGCCGCTTGGCGTACGGCGACGTCGACGTCACCCACCAGGTCGTCTCCTTCCTGCGCCGCCGACAGCCGAGCGGTGAGGTGCTGGGTGAGGAGCTTCTCGACCTCCCGGAACGTACGCTGCGAACCTCCGCCGTCTGGTGGACCGTGCCCGCCTCGGCCCTCGAGGCGGTCGGCCTGGAGCAGGCGGACATCCCAGGCGCCGCCCACGCCGCCGAGCACTGCTCGATCGGCCTGCTGCCACTGATCGCGACGTGCGACCGCTGGGACATCGGCGGCGTGAGCACCGCCTCCCATCCGGACACCGGCATGCTCACCGTCTTCGTCTACGACGGCCATCCCGGCGGCGCCGGAATCTCCGAGCGCGGGTTCCATGCCGCCCGGGAATGGTTGGGAGCCACGTTGGAGACCATCGAGGCGTGCGAGTGCGACGACGGCTGCCCCTCGTGCGTGCAGTCGCCGAAGTGTGGCAACCAGAACAACCCGCTCGACAAACAGGGCGCGATCGTGTTGTTGCGGCTGGTCCTGTCCGGATGGGCCTAGTCTGGGGAAATGTTGATCTTGGGCCTCGTGCTGATCGTCGTCGCAGCAGTCCTCATCGTTCTAGGTCTCTTCACGACCGGCAACGGCAACCTCGATGACCCGACTGCCACCATGCTCGGCCTGCCGGTCGGCGCGACGCCGATCTTCGTGATCGGCCTCGTCGCCGGCGTCCTGCTCCTCTTCGGCATCTCGCTGACCAAGTGGGGCGGCAAGCTCCAGATGAAGTACATGAAGCAGAAGCGCGAGATGCGGACCATGGCCAAGACGCTTCAGGACATCACGCCCGAGTCGAAGGACGAGGCGTAGTTCTCGTTTCGGAGCATCGCGGAGGGTCTCCGCAGAACCCTCGGATTTGCTATTGCAAAGGCATTTGGTGCCCGCTAAATTTGCGATAGCGAACCGACAAGGAGAATACGTGACCCCCACACGTCGCATGCCTCGACTAGCCCTCGCGTTCACCATCATCGCCCTTGCCCTGACCACCAGCCCCGCTGTTGCCGACGACACCGACACCACCGAGAACCAGCGACTCCAGCTGGTCCTGGATGCGTCCGGTTCGATGAAGGAACCCGCAGCCAACGGCACCAAGATCCAAGCCGCCCGCACGGCTCTCGGCCATGTCATCGACACCTTGCCGGACCAAGCTCAGGTCGGCCTGCGGGTCTATGGCGCCAAGGTCAGCACCGGGCCCAAAGCCTGCACCGACTCCCAAGAGGTCGTTGCCCCCGGAACCGACAACCGCGACCAGCTCCGCGACGCGATCACGGCCTACAAGCCCCTCGGTGAAACCCCTATCGGATATGCCCTCCAGCAGGCAGGAAAAGACCTCGGCAGCGAAGGCAAACGCACCATCGTCCTGGTCTCCGACGGCGAGCCCACCTGCTCCCCCGATCCCTGCGAGGTCGCCAGAGAGCTCTCCCGGGACGGCATCGACCTCAAGATCGATGTCGTCGGTCTCTCGGTAGACGCCAAGACCCGCAAGAAGCTCCGCTGCATCGCCGACGCGGGGCACGGCAGCTACTTCGACGCCGACGACGCCGAATCGCTCACCGAACGGCTCACCGTCACCTCCACCCGGGCCTTCCGGCCCTTCGACTTCTCCGGAACTCCTGTGACCGGATCGGCGAACCCGCTGGACGCGCCCGAGATCGGCGTGGGCCAGTACCTCGACCAGTTGCCGACGAAGGACGGCGTCACCTTCTACAAGATCCGGCGTACGGTCCCTGGCTCCACCATCCATGTCGGCACCACCGCCCGTACGACAGTCAAAGGCGGTGGCACCGGCCTCTTGATGACACTGAGCGACGACCCCAACGGCGTAACCGAGTGTGACCGCGCCACCTCGTTCGATGGGATCTCCGGTGGCGTCAGGCTGTTGAACGCGAGCCTCAACAGCTGGTCGTCCAACCCGGACGACAGCTGCGCCACGGTCGACTCCCTGGTGCTGAGCATCAAGCAGTCGATCAACAACGACCTCGAGGACAGCCCCGTCGAGATCGTGGTCTTCGAGGAGCCTCCGCTGGCCGAAGGCTCGGAGCAGAGCCTTCCGCCTGCCGACAAGGCCATCGAGTGGGAGCCGATGGCTCCCGGCAAGTCGACCGGCGAGGTCGTCTCCGGGACCAGCATCGCGAGCGCCCCCGAGATCGAGCCCGGCAGCTACACGCTCGACATCCGCTCCGGCGAGCGTCAGGTCTTCGCGATCCCTCTGAACTGGGGCGAGCGCCTACAGGTGCAGATCGACGCCGACCTGTCGGAGAAGACCATCAACACCCATAGCGTCAATGGCGGGTTCGAGCCCAACATCATCAGCCCGACCCGCGGCGACGAGAGCTACAACTTCGGCGTCCACATGCCCGACGACTGGTCGGACCTTCCACTCGCCAACATGCCGAACGTCGACAGCTGGCATTGGCGAAAGGGCGCGGCCAGCCACCCGGTGAGCTACCTCAACCGCTCGGTCGTCGACCAAGACATGGTCGCCTCTTCCCTGGCCGGCTATCGCTACATCGACGTCGGCTACAACATCGACAACCCAGATGCCGTCGTCGAGTACGACCTGACGGTCAAGGTCCTCGGCCAAGCAGGCGACGGTGAGCCCGAGTACGCCGAGGACGGCGACGCGGTCGCTCCGGACGGCGACCAGGACGTCGCGGTCGAACCGCAAGAGCCCGCCAGTTCGGGCCCGGCAACCGATGACGACTTCCCCGTCGTGGGTGCGACACTCACCGGCATCGGTGCGCTCCTGCTGGTCGGCGGGATCGTCGCCACCGTTCTGACCACACGCAAGCGCCGTCAGATCAGCTGAAGAGCATCCAGACGCCCGTCGACAGCAATCCCAACCCGACGACGGTCGCCAACATGCCGAGCACCGCTGATCGGGCCCATGGGATTCGAGCAGGGGTTTGAGCTGGAGGTTGAGTAGGCAGGTCGAGGTGCTCGAGCACCTCGATCTGCCTGCCCTCGTCGTCGGGCGCAACGCCCTCAGGCGGAACCTGGCCGGTCTGCGCAAGCAGGCGACGGGCGTCCAGAGCCGAGGCCGGTCGGAGGGCCGGGTCTCTGCTCGCCAGAGAGCAGGCCACATTCCACAGCCGCTGATCGACACCATCAGGAGCGACCGCCGCCAGGCTTCCGCCTTCTGCGGGAGGTCGGGTAGCCGTCAGCATCTCCATGAGTACGACGCCAGCCGCCCACAGATCCTGCGCTGGGCTCGGATCACTCATCACGCCCTGCTCGGGGGCGCGATACCCAGGCGTTCCCAGCAGCTGATAGGCCTCGGTCAACCGCGGCTCCTCGGCGGCGATCGCAATGCCAAAGTCCGAGAGACGCAGATGCGGGCGCCCCAGCCCGGTCGGCTCCAGCAGCAGGTTTCCGGGCTTCACGTCGCGATGAACGACCCCGGCACTGTGCACCGCGTCGAGCGCGACGAGGAGCTGATCGAGCAGGCATGCGGCCCATTGCCCGGGCAAGGGGCCGTAGTCCTTCAAGAGACTGTGCACCGATCCACCGCGGACGAGGTCCATCGTGAACAGGACCCGATCGTCCTCGGCCGACCAGCCCAGCGGTGACACACAATGCTCACTGTCGATCCTGAACGACTGCTCACGGACAAAGCGGATCAACGACGCTGCGTCACTGTGGCGCAGCATCTTGGCAGCACGATGAACGCCCTCACGCTGGTCCCAGGCGAGCCAGACCGTCCCCATGCCGCCTTCGCCGATGGGTTCGAGAAGCTCGTAGCGGCCCGCGAAGACCTCACCCATCGTTGACGCCGAACGTCAGCAGGAGCTTGGCGATCGCCGGATGACTCGCACGCAGCTGTTCGGCTGCCGCTACGAACTCTTGGGATGACGCGGCAGCGCGGAATACTGCGCGTACGGCGGCAGGGTCGGCTTCGGTGTGATGCGTGACGACCGCCTCCGACGTGCGCGCTGCTTCGAGCTGTCGTACGGCATCGTCGATCGATTGTTCACCAGCGGCGACGCGGCACGCGGCGGCGTACATCAGCTGCAGGCGTTTGACCGCCGCAGGATTGCCGATCTTGACTCTCCGCGCATTCATGAGCTGAGACAGCATCGGCGCTGAGATGCCCAACAGATCGGCGACCCTGACCTGCGTCAACGACAACACCGAGGAACACCGCTTGATCAAGTCACCGAGCGGCTCACCATAGAGGTGGGCCTGTGCCCGTCGGTTGTCATCCGCGCTGCTTGCGGTCATGGCGGTCACACTATCGAGATGAGCCTCGTAGCCTGACCAGGACCGACCCCGCCTGGACGCTGCCTCCAGTGGCGCGTCCAGGAAGGATGCACCACTAGTCCGGCCGAGGCTCGCTCGGGCCGGCCCTCGCCTCGGCAACCGGATCCCCTGTCTGACCGAGCCAACGCGGCCCTCCTACCCGCACGATGACCGTGACGTCCTCTCCTGCGATCTCACAGGACTCCAGGGTGGCCCCGTTTCGAACGGTGATCCTCGCGGCTGCAGCACACGCGTCACCGGAGAGCTGGAGCGCGTCGGCCCCCGCCAGCGCGGCCAGGTCGGCAGCGGACTGTGCGGTGCGGTGGGCCACGAAGACCGCGCCCACCACACCCAGAGCCGCACCGATGAAGAGCAGCAGCCCGATCGCGCCGACGGCGAATGGCGCTGCCGACCCATGCTCGTCCCGAGCTGCTCCGACCGGACTCACTGCTCCCCCTGGGTGGTCTCGGTCGCGGCCACCGCCTCGCCACGCACAGTCACCCCCGGCATCCAGCTGAAGATCCCACCGGGCCCGGTGACCCGGGCCCGCGCTGAGGCCACGACCTCCTCGGCCCCAGCGCTGACCAGCACCTGGGTGCCCGCAGGTCCGATCCGGCGGCCGCGAGCAGCGGCGGCGCCGCGGTCATCCCCTCGGGCGACAGCCCGAGCAGTCTCGCGGGCCGCGTCGACCACCTGGATCTGCGCTGCCCCCACCGACAGCAACCACACCAACCCGATGGTCACCGCCACCAGGAGCGGGATGACCATCACCAGTTCCGCGGTGGCGGCGCCTCGTTCGTCTCGCTGGTACCGAGCCCAGATCCGCCGATGCGGTGTATCGAGCTTGTCGAGATGGCCGCTGTCGCGCGCGTCACCAGACGGGTGTGATGGCAAGGCGCCGTCCGCGATGGCATACCGGGCGTCTGTTGAGCGGCGGCAACGCCGCCAGCGCGCCCGTATGGTGGCGCGCAGGCGGAGCTCGGTGGAGCTGGGCTCAGTCACGGCTCAGATCCCCAGGAGACTGAGCACGTGCTGGAACAGCCTGTTGAGCAGGTCGTTGCCGAGGCCACCGGTGAGCAGCTTGTAGAGCAGGCCGGCAAGCCCCGCACCAGCTGCGGTGCCCACGGCGTACTCAGCCGTCGTGATCCCCTTCTCGTCCTTCCGAAGTGGTGCCTTGAACATGGTTGGTCCTCTCTGGTCGATGGCCGATCTGTACGGCCGTTCACAGACGACGATGACCCGTTCCACCGACATTCGCGAGCGCCCTTTCGGTGACTGTGGACAACTCGATCCCGAACCCGCCCTGTGGATGGCGATCGGCCCGTTGATCAGGGGAAACAGGCCTGCCGAGACGACCGAAGCGAGGTCGAGCGGCGAGCTTGCTCGTCCGCTCGCGCCGAGCGAGGGAGTGACCGCGCGAAGCGCGGAGACGGCAGAGGGGTTAGATCCCGAGGTTGGCGAGGAGGCCGCCGACGACCGGGACGACACCCAGGAGCAGGAAGGAGGGGAGGAGGCAGATGCCGAGCGGTACGGCGGCTTTGACACCCACCGCACGGGCGCGATCCTCGACCTCGGCGCGGGCGTTCCTGGTCAGGTCGTCGGCGAGCCGCTCCACCGTCGTCGCGACCGGAGCACCTGTGGCCTGTGCCCGGGCCAGCGCCCGACCAAGTGGCGCCAAGGCGGGATCGTCCACCAGGGTCCGCCAGGTCTTCTCCGGATCGGCTCCCAGGTGGAGCCGAGAGGCCGCCGGCAGGAGCCGGGAAGCCGCTGGCCCGGGCAGCGCTGCCGCCACCGCGACCAAGGCCTCGGCCGGAGCCGCGCCCGAGGAGAGCGCAGCGGAGAGAAGACGGACCAGGGCCGGCAGCTCAGCCTTGGCCGCCTCGCGTTCGCGCCGGACGTCGACCGGCTCGACCCGACCGATGACCACCCAGCAGACGGCACCTGCTGGTGCGGCGAGCACAGCGCCCGGGGCACCGCCGACGAAGGAGTAGACCGCTCCGGCGGCAAGCAGCGCGAGGAGTGGCCGCCAGCGCATCATCCAGCCGCCGGGATCGTCCCGACCCTCGACGATCGTTGCCGTGCCGGGAAGACGCGCGGTCGGCGCCGGCAACAATGCGGCCGCCAGCCCGAGCGCGATGGCCACAAGCCAGACGGTCACGGTCATGTCGCTTCGACCCCGCGCGCGATGCCCTCGATCCACCACAGCCCCAACCAGCCGAGCAGCAGCCCGAGACCGAGGCAGGCCAGTCCGACCGGTGATCCGAAGAGGAAGGCAAGCGGTTCGCCGCCGACTCCGCTGCCCATCGCCAGAGCGGCCACGGGCAGGCCGGCGATCAGCCGAGCGGTAGAGCGGGCCGAGCCGAGCTCGCCGTCGACCACCCGCTGGGTGGCGGCGGCGGCTCGCAGGTCGAGCGCGACCCTGTCGAGCGCGTCCGCGAGTCCGCTGCCGGTCTGGTGCGCGATCTGCCAGGCCGCAGCAACCACACGAAGGGAGCCCGCCCCGGGGACCTCGGCGACCTTCCGCCAGGCGGCAGGGACGTCCGCGCCCATCCGCTGCGCCTCTGCGACCGGCTCGACCACCGGCCACTCCGCGGCGAGCTGGGACAGCGCCGGCCCGGGTGGGTGCCCGGCAGCCAGCTCGGCTGCCATCTGTTCGCAGGCCTCGACCACCCGGCTTGCCGTACGTCCCGCCTCGATCCGCTCACAGCGGCGCCGCCACAGGGCGACCCCGCCGAAGGTGGCGATCCCGAGCAAGACAGCCGCGACGACCGCCTTGCCCGGGAAGACGATGGGGATCAGGGCGACCAAGAGGACCGTCCACCGCGGCACCCGCCACGCGGGCGATCGCGATCCGACCGCCGCAGATGGACGGAGCATCAGCGCGGCGGCAGCCCCTGCCAACAAGGCGACCAGCCCGAGGCTCACCCCGCTCACCGGTCCGCTCCCAGCAGCGCCTCGAGCCGGTCCGATGCCGGTCCGGCGATCACACCGTCATCGGCGGCCACCGAGAAGGCAGTCTCCATCCCGACCAGACCGTCGGCTCCGCGACACGGGACGGCGATCTCGGTCAGCACTCGGCGCCCGTCGCGCCGGCGCAGATGCACGACCACGTCCACCCCGGAGGCGAACTGGCTGTGCGCTGCCTCCCGGCCGAGACCGGCGGCGAGCGCCAGAGCCTCGACCCGCGCCGGCACGTCCGCGGCGGAGTTGGCGTGCAACGTCCCGCAGCCGCCCTCGTGCCCGGTGTTCAGCGCAGCGAGCAGATCGACGACCTCGGCACCACGCACCTCCCCCACGACCAGCCGGTCCGGTCGCATCCGGAGGGCTTGGCGGACCAGGGTGTGGAGCTCGACCGCGCCTGCGGCCTCGATGTTGGCCGGACGCGCTTCCAGACCGACCACATGCGGGTGGTCCGGCCGCAGCTCGGAAGCATCCTCCACCAGCACCAGCCGCTCCTGAGGCGGCACCAACGACAGCAGCGACGCCAGCAGGGTGGTCTTCCCGCTGCCCGTTCCTCCCGACACCAGGAACGCGGAGCGCGCCAGCACGAGCCGCCGTAGGAGATCCGCGATGAAGGGGACGACCATCCCGGAGGACTCCAGCTCGTCGAGCGTGAACGCCCGCGCCGACGGCACCCGGAGCGAGATCACCGTGCCTGGCCGTGCCAGCGGGGCGAGCACCGCGTGGAAGCGGCTGCCGTCGCCCAGTCTCAGATCGACATAGGGCGAGGCGTCGTCCAGACGACGGCCGGCCCCCGCCGCCAGCCGCTGCGCCAGCCGCCGGACCGCATCGTCGTCCGGAAAGGCGACCGGAGCGGGCTCCAGACCGGAGCCGCGGTCGATGAAGACCTGGTCGGGACCGTTGACGAGGACGTCGGTCACTCCGGGAAGCCGCAGCAGCGGCTCCAGCGGACCTGCCCCGACCACGTCACGGCGCAGCATCTCGAAGACGCCGAGCACGGTCGCATCACCGACGATCCTCCCCTCGGCACGGAGCGCTTCCTGGACCCGGTGCGGGGTGAGCCCTCCCGGCGTACGCGCCAGGTGATCGCGCACCAGGTCGACGACCTGGGGGGCGATGTCGACTGCCCCGAGAGCGCCCATCATGCGGCCATCGCCCCGGCACGAAGGCGGCATCGGGTCAGCACCTCGGCGGCGGCCCGGGCCAGCGGCGCCCGCTTGGAGCGGATCGGCCCCAACCCCAGGTCGATGGCCTCGGACAATCCGCGCTGGTCGGACAGCGAGGCGATCACCGGGACCCCGAGCGCTCGCCCGACGGCCTCCGGCTCGGCCGCGCGGCCACGGACGACGATCCGCACCCGGTCCCGCTCGGGAAGGCGGGAGATCAGGCGCGCAGCGGAGGCCGTGCCGGTGACGTCGGCCCGAACCACGATGAGGACGATGTCGCACCCGGTCAGCAGCGCCTCGATGCCCTCGTCCCCCGCCCGTGGCAGGTCGACCACGACGAGGTCGTGGCCTCGACGTGCGGCGGCAAGCACTTCGCGCGCGATCTCGGGTCGCGGTGGAGACGTGTCGCCACCCGTGGGCCAGCCCAGCAGGCCGAGCGAACCGATGTGCGGCACCGCCTCGCGCAACGCACGGGCACCCAGTCGACCAGCGGTCTGCCCGAGATCACTCCAGGTCACCCCGGGGATCTCATCCAGGCCGAGCACCCGGCCGGCACCCGGACCGAGCCGGTCGGCGTCGACCAGCAGGGTCGGTCCACGGTCGGCTCCGAGGCTGGCCAGAGCCGCGGCGTACGTCGTCGCCCCGGCGCCACCCGAACCGGCCATGATTCCGACGACCATCCCGTCGCCGCCCTCGCCGTCGCTGACGTCGGCGAGCAGCCCGGCGACCACGGTCTCGGCGGCGGGCAGCTCCAGCATCGTCTCGGCGCCGATCTCGAGCGCGGCCCGGAGCAGCGGCTCACCGGTCGCGCCCCATCCCACGACGTACACCCCGTCTCTGCGGGGCGGGCGCAAAGACGCCACTTCCACCAGGAGATCGGCGCCGACGAGAATCAGCGGTGGTCGTTGCCATCGGCGCAGAGCGCCGACGGCGTCGGTGCACTCCTCGACGGCGACGCCGGAGGCAGCAGCCAGGCGGGCCGCCTCAGCGGCCAGCAGCGAGTCCGAGGTGATGACGAGAGGTTCCGAGGTCATGACAGCAGGATCCGTCTGGCCGCCGACATTTCCACCCGCATTTCCAGAGCCTGTGGATAACCCTGTCCCGAACCCGCCCTGTGGATGACTAACGGCCCACCATCGGGCGTCTACGATGTGCCCATGACACGCATCGCTGCGTTCTTCGACCTCGACAAGACGATCATCGCGAGGTCGAGCACGCTTGCGTTCTCCAAGCATTTCCAGGCCGGCGGCCTGATCACTCGTGCGGCCATGATCCGATCGGCCTACACACAGTTCGTCTATGTCGTCGGTGGCGCCGACCACGACCAGATGGAGAAGATGCGCAAGGCGCTCTCCGAGATGGTCACCGGTTGGGACGTGGCCACGGTCAAGGAGATCGTGGCCGACACCCTCCACAACGTGGTCGACCCGCTCGTCTACGAGGAGGCCGTGCAGCTCATCGAGCAGCATCACGCCCAGGGCCACGACGTCATCATCGTCTCCGCCTCCGGCACCGAGCTGGTCGAGCCGATCGGCGCGATGCTCGGCGCCGACCACGTCGTCGCCACCCAGATGGAGATCGAGGACGGCCGCTACACCGGCGAGATCGCGCTCTACGCCTACCGCGAGGAGAAGGCCCGCGCGGTCCAGCAGCTGGCCGAACGCTTCGGCTATGACCTGGAGCAGTCCTACGCCTACTCCGACTCGGTCACCGACACACCCATGCTGGAGGAGGTCGGGCACGCGTTCGCCGTCAACCCCGACAAGGACCTTCGCAAGGTCGCCAAGGAGCGCGGCTGGGACATCCTGGTCTTCAACAAGCCCGTCGCACTACGTAGCCGAGTGCTCACCCCGTCGACACCGACCCTGGCCGCGCTGGCCGTCGGCGGTGCCGTGGCGATCGCCGGCGGCGTCATCTGGGCCGGTACGAAGCGCCGACGCCTCGGCGCCTGACCTGCCCGCCGCCCAGGATCGCGTATGGATCTCGCAGGAGCGGAATGATCCTCCTCATCCCGCGGAATTTCCAGCCTTGAATCTCGCCGCCGATCAGCGTAGAAACGATGACGTAACAAGACGTACACGAGTGCCAAGGCACCCACGCGGCGATCAACCCATCTGATGGGGTGCTGTAGCCGGGGAGAAATCCCGACGCAGTGACCAGACCTTGCACGCTTGGTAACCAGACGGCCTCGTGTCCGTGGTGGCATCCGGTGCTCACAACCCACCGGGTGCCACCTTCACTTTTATTCGGCCGCGTCCAGGCGCAGCGGCGAGGCCTCGGCGCCGGCAGCGTACGCCTCGGCCGCATAGAGAAGCCACGAGTGTGCCCCCGCCTGGCCGCCTTCACGGAACCCCCGCAGGTTCGACTCGTAGGCCGCGCGCAGCGCCAGGTGGCCGGCCTCGGGCACGACCAGCGACTTCTCGTCCACGCCGCGCGCGACCAGGACGAGCCGCTCTGCGGCACGCGCGACCAGTCCGTTGTGGGATGCGAACGGCGCCGCCGTCGCCAGATCGGCGTGCACGAAGGCAGCCACGACCAACGCCGGAGCCGTCGTCGGGGCGAGCAGAAGATCGGAGAGGCGCCGCAACCGCTCGGCCGACGACGACGATCGCGGCCGCCCCAGCTCCTCGGCCTCCAGCGACGCCCCCGCCGCCAGCGCGTGCATCCGCGCGAACGCCTGCAACGGCGCCTGCTTCACCACCGGCACCAGGGAGAGCAGCTCGGTCGAGAGCCGCACCGCGTCCTGCGCGATCGCGTCCCCACCGGAGGCCCGCACCTCAGCCAGCGTCGACCCGGAACCCTCCAGCACGGCCGAGGCATGCGCACCGCGCAGCAGCGACTCGGCGGTGGTCTCCGGGGACGTACGCCGCAGCCCCCGGTCACGCAGCATCACGTCGATGCCGTCGCGAGCAGCGGCGAACCCCGAGGCCACACCTTCGAGCGACACCAACCGGGCAAGCGGATCGTCCTTCACGCGTCAACCTTAAGCGGGGGTTACCCTGACCGAGATGACGGACCCAGCCAACCCCGATCCGGCACGCTCCTTCGGAGGCGTGGCGGACAGCTATGACCGTGGGCGCCCGTCCTATCCGACTGATGCGGTGAAGTGGCTGATCGGCAACGAGCCGCGCTCGATCCTCGAGCTCGGTGCCGGCACCGGCAAGCTCACCGAGGTTCTCGTCGGCCTGGGCCACGACGTCTTCGCGACCGACCCGGACGATGCGATGCTCGACATTCTGTCCGAGAAGCTCCCGGACGTACGCGCCACCAGCGGCACCGCCGAGCAGATCCCCACCGGCGACAGCCTCTACGACGTGGTCGTCGTCGGCCAGGCCTTCCACTGGTTCGACCATGCCAAGGCGCTCGCGGAGATCGCCCGGGTCCTGAAGAGCGAGGGCCGTCTGGCGATCATCCAGAACGACAGGGACACCCGTATCCCGTGGGTCCGCAGGCTCGGCAACCTCCTGGGTCATCTCGACCACGACGTCGACCACGTCGCGATCCTGGACGACTCCGGCCTCTTCTCGGCGGTCGAGTCGAAGACCTTCCGGCACTGGCAGGTCGTCGACCGCCACACGATCCAGGACCTGGCCGTCTCGCGGTCCAACATCGCCGGGCTCGGGCAGGAAGCCCAGGAACAGAAGCGGCGCGAGGTGCTGGCCTTCTACGACGACTACGGCCGCGGCATGGACGGCATGCAGCTGCCCTACAACTGCCGCGCGTGGCACGCGCAGGTGCTTCCGCACGCCCAGGTGGTCTCGACGGGCCCCGCCACCGGCGGGCACGAGGTCGTCGAGGTGGACGACCGCGAGGCGCGCGACGATGGTGAGACGCCGGCGGTGCCGTTGGCGAAGCGCACCGACACCGCCGTACGCCTCCCCCGGGTCATCACCGACCCGGACAACGGCGACGACGACCTGCTCATCGACTTCCGGTGAGTGGGTCACGCGGGCGCGTGGTGAGCGCGTCCCGCCTCGGGTCCATCAGGTCGAAGCTCTGCAGGACCCAGAAGATCGTGAAGCAGACCAGCAGCGAGACCTCGGTCGCGAGCAGCCAGTGGTCCCAACCAGCCAGACCCAGCACTATGCCGCCCGCCAGCAGGACCACCATGGCCACGACCAACGCCCAGTAGGTCTTGTCGAGCCGCGTACGCGCCTTGTCGGCCTCCTGCGCGATCTTCCGCACACCCCAGTCGGTGTTGAGCACGACAGCGAGCGCGAACGGCGTGAAGGTGAAGATCGCCGCGAGCCCGTGCGCCTTGGTCGCGAAGGTCTCCTGGTCGATCAGCAGCCAGCCCACGCCGACGGCCCATGCCCCGGCGACCGAGACGAGCCCGATCAGCCCCCAGCGAGAGGGCCAGGCACCAGCGGCGGCACGCTTGCGCAGCCCGAAGATCAGCACGACCACCCAGCCGATCGCCATCACCGCCAGGTAGCTCCAGGCGTTATTGACGATGGCCGCCTTGTCGATCTCCTGTCCGATCTCCGGCGTCGGCACGATACCCACCATCGGCGCCGAGAGCCCGGCGAGGTTGAGCGCGGTGTCCTCCGCGTCGGTATAGCCCCGCAGCACCACCAGGCACACACCCAGCGCGCACAGCACGGCAGTGAAGACCGGGCCTGCGGGGGTGTAGTAGTAGGACGAGATGGAGGTCTGCCACTCGCCGCTCGTGATCGTCTCGGCGCCCACCGAGATCGCCAGCCCGGCGAGCAGACAGCACAGCGCGAAACGGACATAGCGGTACGTCGTCACCTCGGTCGTCATGCTCCCCGAACGTAGCGGGATCCAGCCGCCTCCGCGCCCCTATTCACCAGCGCGTCCGAGACCCGCGCCAACCGTTCACCGAGCAATCTCGGTGAACATATAGCGTGATGAACGCCACATCCGATAACGTAAATCGACCCGGTTCCCGGCCGGTTTCGATAAATTATCCGTCTCTCGCCACAATGCGCGCGTGAAGATGACGATCACGTGAAATCCTTCGCACCTGGACGACGATGTCTTGGGAAGCGCCGACGGACGCGTTAGCGTCCGGACAGAGCCGCATATCTCTGCCGTAGCCCCACCACCATCACCGCTCGGGCGTTGCCTCCTGCGGAAAAGTGAGGTCGACATGTCCACCGTGACGTTTCTCGAGGACGGCCCCTCCGTCCTCTCCCTGTACGAAGGCTTCTTCGCCGGTGGCGCGCGGATCCTGCACACCGCAGTGATCCGCTCGCTCGACGCCACCACGTCCCAGCGGCACAGCGTCCTGAGCCTGAGCGACCGGGTGCAGCGCGAGTTCACCGCCCAACGGATCTCCTCGGACAACTCCTACCGACGCCTGACCTCGGCCGGCGTGCCGGTCAGGGCCTTGAGACGTACGCCGACGGGCCCGATCACCACCAGCCAGCTCAAGCGCGTGGCGCAGTCGGTGGCACGGGCGGACGTGGTGCTCTCCCTCAAGGAGCAGCCGCTCACCGTGCTGGGCAAGGTCGGCACCTCCGGCACCCCGCTGATCACGGCATTGCACCGCTCGGACCCGGAGCACCAGGGGGCCGGCGTACAGGAGCTCACCGACCTCGACCGGGCCGGACTGCTCACCGCGGCGGTGTGCTGCGCAGAGTCGACCCAGCTGGCCTACCACCAGGCGACCGGGATCCCGCTGGAACGGCTGCCGGTCTTTCCCAACGGGGTCGATCTCGACAGATTCCGCACCGACGCGGAGCTGCGGACCGGCAGGCGGGCCGAGCTCGGCGTGCAGGGCGACGCACCCGTGGTGATGATCGCGGCGCGCTTCGACGAGATGAAGAACATCCCGCTCTTCGTCCGCGCCGCGCGTCGGTTCGTCCGGGAGCACCCCGACGCCCACCTGGTCATGTGCGGTGCCGGGATGACCGCGGAGAACCCGGCTTTCGCTCAGCTCATCACCGAGGAGCTCGGCGCGTGGCCGGCGCTGGAGACCAACCTGCACGCTCTCGGGATCCAGAGCCAGATGGCGCCGCTCTACAACGCCGCCGATCTGATCACGCTCACCTCGGCGTTCGGCGAGGCCGCGCCGCTCTGCCTGCTCGAGGGCATGGCCTGCGGAGCGGTACCGGTGACCACCCCCGTCGGCGACGCACCGGCCATGGTCGGCGATCCTCGTCTGGTCGCGAGCTTCGACCCGGTCGACATGGCCGAGTCCTGGGAGGCCGCCTTCGCCCAGCGCGAGGAGCACTTCGAGCGCATCTTCCGCAACCGGCAGCGCCTCTCCGAGCAGCGGCTATTCGACGCGTACGCCCGGATCATCAAGGAGTCCGCGGACTCGGCACTCATCCCGGTCGCGGTCTGACGCCGCCGTCGTCGGTTGAGCCCGGTGAGCGCCAGCAAGCCGGTGTCGAAACCAACACGGTCCCCTGGAGCGCGACTGAACTGTGTTGGTCTCGACACGCCTCCGCCTAGCGGCTCCGGCGGCTCGACCAGCGGAGGGCTCGACCGACGGAGCGGCTCAGTAGAGGCTGACGTCGTAAGCCTTGACGGCCTCGCGGACCGGCTGGAAGAAGGTGGTGCCGCCGGAGGAGCAGTCGCCGGTGCCGCCCGAGGTGATCCCGAGAGCGGTCGAGCCGGCGTAGAGGGGGCCGCCGGAGTCGCCGGACTCGGCACAGACATCGGCCTGGATCATGCCGCGGACGGTGCCTGACCCGCGGTAGCGGACCGAGACGTTCAGCGCCTCGACCCGGCCGGAGCGTACGCCGGTGGACGACCCTTCCCGGGTGACGCGCTGGCCGACCCGAGCATCACCGATGGTGTAGCCACCGGGGTGGCTGAGCGTGGTGTTGTCGTAACGCACCAGGGCGTAGTCGTTGCCCGGGAAGCTCGACTTGGCGGTCGGCCCGATCCGGGTGGTCTCGCGGGAGTTGGTGTACCACGTCCCCACCTCCTCGGCGCAGTGGCCGGCGGTGAGCAGGTAGTAGCTGCCTCCGCTGCGTACGTTGAAGCCCAGCGAGCATCGGAAGCCGCCGCCGTAGATGGCATCTCCGGCGCTGACCAACGGCTTGAACTCGCCCTTGGTGCGCTTGACCGTGATCGCGTCGGTATCCACGCCGGCAGTTCTGGTCAGTCTGCTCAGCGCAGCCGCGGGGACCGTGGAGTCCGCGGTGATCACCACCTTGCCGGTGTCCTCGTCGGTGTACCACGCGATCCCGGACAGGGCTGACCTGTTGACCGCGGAGTCGACGGCGGAGTGGACAGCCGCGAGCGTCTTCGCGCTGAGCTTCTCCTCCGGAGGTGCGGCGACTGCCGGTGAGGCCGCGGCGGTGGCCGCCAGCCCTAGTCCGACCGCTGCCGCCAGCAGACGGTTGCGTGACCTGGTGAACCTCATGCGTTCCTCCTACGTGCCCGAACACGATCACAGTGAGTATGTCGTTGTCGGCACCTCCTCGCCAGTGCTCGACGCAAACTTTCTCGACCACAACGAAACGACGTACGCCGCGGGGCGGAGTGGTTCAGACCACCCCGCCCCGCGGCGTACCTGTGCTCGATCAGTAGATGGTGGCACCGTAGACGCTGAGCGCCTCGGTCACCGGCTGGAAGAAGGTCGTTCCACCGGTGGAGCAGTTGCCGCTGCCGCCGGAGGTCAGACCCAGCGCGGTCGAACCGGAGTAGAGCGCGCCGCCGGAGTCACCGGGCTCGGCACACACGTTGGTCTGGATCAGACCGCTGACCGTTCCCTCGGCGTATCGGACGCTCGCGTTGACCGCCGTGACGGTGCCGGTGTGGACACCGGTGGTCGAGCCGTCACGGGTCACGCTCTGGCCGACCCGAGCGGTGCCCGCGGTGAAGCCGCCGCTCTTGGAGATCGAGGAGTTGTAACGGACGATGCCGTAGTCGTTGCCCGGGAAGCTCGAGCCCGCGGTCGAACCGAGCAGCGTGCTCTGGGACGAGTTCGCGTACCAGGTCGAGACCGCGTCGGTGCAGTGGCCCGCGGTCAGGAAGTAGTCCGCGCCGCCGACCTTGACGTTGAAGCCGAGCGAGCAGCGCGAGCCGCCGCCGTAGATGGCGTCGCCGGGGCCGATGAGCGGGCTGAACTCGCCCTTGGTGTGCTTGACCGTCACAGCCTCGTCGCCCTGGCTGGTCTTCTCGGCGGCAGCCTTCTTGACCTGGGCGATCTCGGACGCGGACACCGTCTCGTCGACGGTGACGACGACCTTGTTGGTGGCCGGGTCGGTGTACCACGACGAGCCGACCGGAGCGGACTCGGCGACAGCCGATTTGACCGATGCGACCTCGGCCTTGCTGAACTCGGCGTCCGCGGCGGCAGCCGGGACGGCGACGGCGGCGGAGGCCGCGAGACCCACACCCGCGGCGAGCGCGGCGATCGTGCGGGGACGGAAAGTGGTGCGATCGAACCTCATACGTCTCCTCCTGGGGGAACGGCCCGCTGGTCACGGGCTCCGGCACCCGAACCACGGGTTTCGTGGCTTACCGGGTACGGGTAACTGAGTTTCGTGTTCTTTCCTCGGGATCGCACCACATTCGATTCCCCAAGAATCTGCATTGCAACGACTGGGTCTTCGGATTCTTGCAGTGCAGCAACACGCATTTTCCGGCCCTTTCGGGCATTTGCCCGCCGAAGAGGAATGCGAAAGCATTGCGAAGTTGTAGGTGCCCGAGTCGCGGGCCGCGTACGGTAGGTATTTCGTGTTCATCTCGCTGCTCGAGCGAGGGATCCGGGCAGGAGATCGTCCGTCTTCCTCACCTTCGGCGTGGCGACCGCTGATAGATGGTAGACAAACCCCATGCCGTATCCGCCGCCCTCAGGCTCCCCCGGTTCGGGCGCGCCTGACGAGGAGCCGCAGAAGCAGTCTGCCCCGTTCGACTACAACGAGCGCCTGATCGGGCTGTCTGTGGAGGACGGCGGCGACCGGCCCGCGTTCAACGCTCGCAAGGAGCGAGCCGGTCACGGCGGCCCGTTGCGCCAGGTCCTGACCATCGCCGTGTCCCTCGGTCTCGTGGTCGTGTGCGGTGTGGTGGTCTACGCCCTCTTCACCCGCGGGGACCATGCGGCCACGACGGCCGGAGTGCCGACGGCGAGCGACACCCCCTCGTCCGGGGCGGGTCCGACCGACTCGGCGAGCCCGGGAGGCGGGCGCTCCGACGTCAGCGGCGAGTCCAGCGGCAAGCCCGGCTGGCCCGGGACGAGCTCGCCGGCCGATCCGAGCGACGGGGCCACCTCGCGTTCGACCATCGGTCCCGAGCGCCTCTCCAAGGCGGATGTCCCCCGGCCGTGGGAGTTCACCTACGGCGCGGTCACGCTGAAGGCCCGCTACCTCAGCGGCAAGGACTACTCGGGCTGCAGAGCGACGCTCAAGCGCGTGGTCCGTGACCTCGGCTGCGGCTACGCCGTGCGGGTCTCCTACAAGGCTCAGCAGAACAACGTGCGGATGACTCACTTCATCTACGACTTCAGCACGGTCGAAGCCGCCGGGAAAGCCGCCGCGAAGATCGAGCCGAAGCACGTGATACCGCCCACCGAGGCTTCCCTGCCCGGCTACACCCAGGGTTGGTTCAAGGTGAAGGACTACGGCAAGTACGTCGTCTACACGATGGTCACGGCCACCGGCGGCATCACCGAGGCCAAGGGCAAGGAGTACACCTCCTACGGGAACACCGACCTCGGTGCGGAGATCCTCTTCCGGATGTGAGTCCGGGGGGATCAGGGTGTCGTCTGGTCGGCTTCGACCGAAGGCGGCGCTTCGCTCAGACCACCGCTCGGCTGCTCCTGAGGCTCGGCGCTCGATCCTGTCGACGGCTCCGCGCTCGGCTCCTCCGCCTCGCCCTCGTCCGGAACGGCCGGATCCGACTGCTGGACGTCCTCCGAGGGTTCGGCCCTCGGGCTGGACGACTCCTCCGGCGTCGGCGTGGCGCCGGGCGACGGATCCTGACGCTGCTTCCGGTCTGCCTTGCCGGAGTCGCCGGTCACCCCAGAGATCGTCGTACGCTGGTCCTCACCGCCGACCATGGAGCTGACGCTGCGTCCGGCGAGCAGCTCGATGATCGTGATCGCGGCGATCACGACCACGAACATCGCCAGCGAGGCCAGGCCGATCCGTTTCCAGGGCAGCGTTCGGAGACGCTCTCGCCACACGGCCCCCCGCCCCGCGTCGTCGGTGGTCACGGCGGACTCGTCCTCGGCGACGGAAGCGGCCTCCGCGACGGACTCAGACACAGGGTTCGATCGCCCGCGCGCGCCGGCGATCCCGGCCGACCGCCACCGGGCCAGCGCCTGAGCCCGGGCCACCTTCTCGCGGCTCTTCGCCAGCCACTGCGAATACAGATTGGTGCCGATCGTGGCCGCGACGCTGCCGACCGCGGCACCCAGCAGGGTGCCCACGGCACCGAGCGTGGAGAGCAGCAGCGCGGAGGTGACGGCAGCGAGCGCGCCGGCAGTCGTCGCGAGCCAGTCGATGCCGGCAGGCTTCGAGTCCTGGAGATCGCTCCGGTGGCCACTGGAGGGTGCGCTGTCACTCATCGAATCCAGGTTAACCGGTGCCACCCGACGCTACCGACTTCGATGACATAGGTCACCCCTGGCTCAGATCACGCTCCAGAGCCGCCGCACCGGACATCAGGGTCGCGACCAGGCTCGGCAGAGACTCCTTGTCGTAACGGACGCTGGGCATGGAGATCGACATCCCGGCGACGACGTCACCACCAGCGCCTCGGACGGGGACACCGACCGCGACCACACCACGCTCGGTGCGACCGTCGTTGAAGGCGAATCCGTTGCGGCGTACCCGCTCGAGCTCGGTACGCAGCGCGTCGATTTCCGGGCGATCGGCCGGCTGGTCGGCGTACCTCTCCCGGGAGTAGATCGAGGCGAGCTCCTCGTCGGCGATCTGGGCGAGGAGCAGGAGACCGGCGGTGGTGCGGTGGGCGGGGAAGACCATCCCCTCGCGGGAGCCGACCTTGAGCGACTGCGGGGACTCGACCGAGGCGATGAACCGACACGTGTCACCGGTGCGGACGGCGACGTTGGCGGACTCGCCCAGCAGGTCGACCAGGCGCTGCAGGTGTGGCAGCGCGACCTGACGGAGCCGAGACGCGGTCGAGCGGGAGTGGGCGGCCAGCTCCAGCACCGGGCCGGCCCGGTAGACCTTGTCCTCGTCCTGGACCGCGAAGTCGCGGTAGACGAGCATGGCGAGCAGCCGGTGAGCGGTAGAGCGGGCGACGTCGAGCCGAGCCGCGGCCTCTGAGACCGTCAAGCGACCTTCGACCTGAAGGATCGCCGCCAGCTTGAGTGCGTGGTCGACGCTGGTGATCGCATACGGGGGCCGGGTCTTGATCGGCTTGTCCATCCCACCTCTTCCTGATCACACCAAACCAAGCATCAATCGCCTTTCTCCGCAGGAGATTCACGGAGCTAGTTGTTCTTTACAACAGAATTATTTGTTCTATCCGTCCGGAGCCAGCACTCTGTGACCATGACGATCCTGATCGGCGCCACCCCCGCCCGTACATTCGACGACGCCCGCCGCTGGGCCGCCGAGGGCACCGCCCTGTTCACCGCCGCCATCGACCGCCTCGAGCCCGCCGGCTATGACACCGCCTCCCAGCTGCCGGGCTGGACTCGCAAGCACCTGATCGGCCACGTCGCTGCCAACGCCGACGCCCTGGGCAACCTGATCTCGTGGGCCGCGACGGGCGTGGAGAAGCGGATGTACGCCTCCCCCGAGCAGCGCAACGCCGACATCGAGGCGGCCGCGACGCGACCGGCCGACGAGCTCGGGGCGTGGTATCTCCGCGGTGCCGAGGAGCTGGAGGAGGCCATGGACGGGCTGAGCCCCGAGCAGTGGGGGCACGAGGTGATCACCGCGCAGCTCGTCACCCGGAAGGCCGGCGATGTCCCTTGGATGCGCGCTCGGGAGGTCTTCGTCCACGCCGTCGACCTCGGTGTCGGGATCACCTTCGCAGACCTGCCCGACGACTTCCTGCTCGCGCTGGCCGACGAGATCCGGACGAAGCGGGGTCTCTCCGACAATGACCTGCGCGACGTCGCCGGTCCGCTTCCCGAGGTCACTGCCTGGCTCGCCGGACGGCCGCACGCTCTCGTCGACGCACCGGAGCTGGGGCCGTGGCTGTGAGGTGCGCGCCGCCCGAACGAACGTTCGTTCGGCACGCAGGTCCGAATGAACGTTCGTTCCGCACGCAAGTCCGAATGAACGTTCGTTCCGCACGCAAGTCCGAATGAACGTTCGTTCCGCACGCAAGTCCGAATGAACGTTCGTTCCGCACGCAAGTCCGAATGAACGTTCGTTCCGCTGTGATCAGGTCCAGCGAGCGAGCTTGTCAGGGTTGAGGACGATCCAGACGTCGGTGACCAGCCCGCCGACGACCCTGAGGTTGGCGACACCGCGGTGAGCCCCGTCCTCGACCAGCGTGAACCCGAGTCCGTCGGCCGTGGGTTCGGCACGCACGGTCCAGGTCGGGCGTTTCGTGAGGACGCCCAGCAAGAACCGCGCCACTCTCTCCGGACCTTCGATCGGGTTGAGGGCGGCGCTGACCCGGCCGCCACCGTCGGAGCGGAGCGTGACCGACGAGTCCAGCAGCGTCACCAGCCGGCCGAGGTCGCCGCCGGCGGTGGCCGAGACGAAGGCGCGGACGACGTCGTCGTGCTCCGGCAGCGGGGCGACATCGTCCCGCTGCTCGGCAACCCGGCGGCGTGCCGAGGCGGCGAGCTGGCGCACCGCGGCCGGGGAGCGGCCGACCACCCCGGCGATGTCGCCGAACGGGATGGCGAAGATGTCGTGGAGCACGAACGCGACCCGCTCGGCCGGGGTCATCGCGTCGAGCACGACGAGCAGCGCGGTGCTCACCGTGTCGTCCAGGGTCGCCCGGTCGGCCGGATCCTCGGGTGCGGCGAGGAACCCCGGCCGCACCGGCTCGGGCAGCCAGGGCCCGACGTACCTTTCCCGACGGGCGCGTGCCGACTTGAGCACGTCGAGGCAGATCCGGCTGGTCACTCGGCTCAGCCAGCCGGAAGGATTGTCGATCGCCGCGCGCTCGTCGTCGGTGAGGCGATACCAGCGCAGGTAGGTCTCCTGGACGGCATCCTCCGCCTCCTCTAGCGTGCCGAGCAGGCGGTAGGCGAGCGCGATCAAGCGCCGGCGCTCGACCATCACCTCGCCCAGGTCATCCATGTCAGGCATCGTGGCATCTCCTCCCGGGGTTCACCCAGTGTGACGAGCCAGACAGCGCGATCGTGAGGTGGCGACCTCACATTCATGGTCGCCACCTCGTCAACCCATCGAGTGCCCGCGACGTGGCGGGCCCGAACTCGAAGGAACCCCGATGCTCGCCGACGTCAACGTCACCAAGATGTTCCCTGCTGCATACAAGGCCCAGATGGCCGTCGAGGAGGCGGTTGAGGAAGCCATCACCGTCGCCGGCCTGGACCGGCTCACCGTCGACCTGGTCAAGCTCCGCGCCTCCCAGATCAACGGCTGCGCCTTCTGCCTGCGGATGCACACCCAGGACGCCCTCAAGAACGGTGAGACGACCGACCGTCTCGCCCTCGTCGCCGCTTGGTGGGAGTCGCAGTACTTCACCCAGGAGGAGCAGGCCGCGCTCACCATCGCCGAGCAGATCACCCGCATCGGCGACCTGCACACCGCGGCCGCGCCCAAGGTCGACGTCGAGAGCATCCTCGACGCCAAGCAGATCGCCGCCCTCACCTGGGTCGCGATCGCGATCAACTCCTGGAACCGGATCGCGATCTCCAGCCACTACCCCGTCGCTCCCTGACCGAGACAGTTCGGAGGCGTAGGGAAGAATGTGGGAACCACGTGGGAACGTTTCTCCCACGTGATTCTTCACTCGCGCAGGGGGCCCGATGACCACGCCGACACCACCACCGCCGGACGGTTATGGTGCGATGCCGCCGGCGCCGGACCTGCGGCCCGGACCTCAGCAGCCCGTCCGGTCGCCGAACGAGAATTCGTTCGGCGCCGGCGGGCCGCCGCCGAGCCCCACGTCGCACAACCCGTGGCCCATCGTCATCGGGCTCAGCGCGATCGCCGGCGTGCTGATCATCGGCGTGATCATCACGGCCGGCATCGTCCTCCTCAGCGGTGACGGCGACCCGACCGCCAGACCGGGTCCGCTCACCGTGACGGCGACGCCGAGCACATCGCCGGACCCCTCAGCCACCAACCCGGCGCCCGGCGGGCTGGCCGCGGAGCTCTTCGAGGGCGACTGGAGGTTCAAGCTCGGCGACGTGAGCATGAACGCGACGTACGTGGCCTCCCAGGACTACCCCGAGTGTGGTCCGATCGCGTCGGCGGCCCTGGAGCGGAAGGGCTGTCGCTACGCCGCGATGGGGATCCACGACGCCCAGGGCGGCAAGCTGCGGATGCTCCGGGTGATCTACGTCTTCGACAGCGAGGCAGAGGCGACGGCGGCCGCGGCGTCGGTCAAGGAGACCGACTTCGACCTGCCCACCGGCAGCCTCATCGATGACGACGTGATCGGGAAGTGGGTCGCCAAGGACTCCTCCAAGGCCGTCGTCGTCGGCTTCGTGACCGCACAGAAGGGCGTGCCGGAGAAGACCGTCGACGACTATCTCCACTACGGCACCGCCGACATCGCGGGCGCACTCGCCTTCATGGACCTGTAGGGGCGGTCGCCGGAGTTCACCCGAGGTTTCCGAGTATTCGAACGCGTTTGGTTCAGCGCACACGGCTCGCCCATACCGTCAGTAGGCGTGTCCCCCAACGCACCGTTCGCCTCGGGCTCCGCTTCGAACGGACTCGAGAGGATCGACCTACGATGGCGCGCCACCGTCGTCGCCGTCGCGCTGTGCGGCGTCCTCGCCGCCGCGATCAGCTTCCTCGTGCCGACGACCGCGACGGCAGGGCCGACCGTCACGGTCGCCCAGGCCACTCCGGTCCAGCCGGGTTTCCAGCGTTTCGCCTGGCTCAACGCCTGGGCCGACCACCACACCGCTCCCGGCGGCGCTGCCGCCGGGCGGCTCGACGGGGTGCCGCGGATGCGGATCGTGGTGGGTCACCTGCGGCGTACGCTCATCGACTTCGGAGTGCTCGCCGAGGTGGAGGCTCCGCAGCGCGAGGCCTTCGAGTCCTTCGGCCGGGAGTTCGCGCTCGTGTCCACCCCTGATGCGACCGACGACGCGGTCTTCTACCGCCGCTCGGTCTTCCGGCTGGTCAGCAAGGACCCGGTCACCATGTACTACCGCCACGGCGAGCGCGTCATCGCACCGGTCGTGGTGCTGGAGGAGCGATCCTCGGGCCGGCGTGTCGGGATCCTGCCGGTGCACTTTCCGGCAAGCCTGCCCTCGGTCCCCGAGCAGAGGAGGTGGCGCGACCTGAACGCCCGGATCGTCAAGAACGTGGTGGCGCGCTCCGAGGTGCCGATGGTCGTCGCGGGTGACTTCAACCAGCGCAACGACATCCTCTGCGACCTGACCTCACCAGGGACCGGTCTGGTGAGCCCGCTCGCGACGTACGACGGGTGTGCGACCGCCCCTCGGGCGCCGATCGACCAGGCGTTCCTCAGCCCGTCGCTGCGACCTGACCGCTACCGGGTCTACTCCGGCCCGTCGGCCCGCCGCGCCACCGACCACGGCGCGTTCTACCAGGTCAGGGTGCGGATCTCGGACGTCCTCTGAGTCCTCAGAAGTACGTCCGGACCAGCTCGGTCACGATGTAGTCGGTCTCCACGACCGGGATCAGCCGCCACTTGTCGAACGCCGTGCACGGGTGCGAGACCCCGAAGCCGACGAGATCGCCCGGCCTCAGTCCGGCGTCGGTGCGCAGGAAGGCGTGCTGGTCGCCCAGCTTCTCGACGGTGCCGTCGAGCGCCTCCGCAGAGCCGCTGCCGTTGCGCCGCACCGTGAGCGGGATCGGCAGGCCGTTGTCGTAGGGCGCATCCCGTCGACCCATGCCAACGATGCCCAGGCCCTCCTCGGGAGCCGAGAGGACCTGGGCCCAGACCTCGAGGGCCGGGTCCAGACTCCCCTCGATGCGGTTGTAGGGCGTCGTGTCGGCGTAGAGGCCATGGTCGTGGGAGACGTACGTCCCGCTGCGCAGCACCTTGCGAGGCGTCATCCCGTCCGGCCAGCCCGCGGACCAGCGCTCGGCGAGCACGTCGAAGAACGCGCTCCCACCTGCGGAGACGATCGCATCGGCGGCGACCAGGCCTTCGGTGAACAGGGTCGAGGCGAGCTCCTTGAGCCGGTCGAAGTAGTCACCGACGGCTGCCTGCGTCCCCAGCCCGCCCTCATAGCCGGCCACACCCGCCAGGAGTACGCCCGGAGTGGCGTCCACCACCCGCGCGAGCTCGACCGCCGCCTCGACGGACCGGCAACCGGTGCGTCCGCCCGGGAAGCCCAGGTCGACCAGCACCGCCATCGGCCGGTCCTCGACACCCACCAGGGCCGAAGCCTCGGCTGCGACCTGGACCCCCTCGACCGAGTCGACCCAGTGGAGATGGAGGAACTCCGGGTCGGCCGCACGCTCGGAGGCGACCCAGCTCAGCGCGCTGTGGTCGAGGATCTCGTTGGCGACCAGCACCCGGCGTACGCCAGCATGGCGAGCGACCAGGGCCTGGCTGGGCGAGGCGACCGTGATCGCCCACGCGCCGGCGTCCAGCTGCCGCCGGTAGAGCGAGGGCGCCATCGTGGTCTTGCCGTGCGGAGCGAGCAGCAGGTCGTGCTCGTCGACAAAGGCGGCGACGGTCGCGATGTTGTGCTCCAGCGCGTGCTTCTTGAGCACCATCGTCGGCCACGTGAACGAGCCGTCGAAGAGGTTGCGCCCGGAGGCTTCGTACGCAGTGAGGTCGACGGCTTCTCCTGGCTCCCAGAAGCCCTTGTCCGCCCAGGTCACGTGATCATCCATCGGACAGAAACCTACCCACGGCCCGGCTGCGGGACACCGGGTTTTCGAGAAACCGTGGAAATCCCCAGGGAGGTATCGGCGTCGCTTATCGTGACGCCATGGCCAACCTCCGTGCAGCCCAGAAGGCGATGACTCGCCAGCTCCTCCTGGACGCGGCGATGGACCGGTTCGTCGCGAGCGGCTACGCGGCCACGACGATCGATGAGATCGCCTCGGCGGCGGGCACCACCCGGGTGACGTTCTATGCCTACTTCCGCTCGAAGTCCGAGGTCATCAAGGCCTTGATCACCGAGCGCCTCGAGGATGACCTCGCCCAGCTCCGCTCACCGAAGGGCAGCTCGCTCGGCGGCCTCGCCGACGCGGTGGCGGCCGGCACCCGCGAGCAGCTCGGTGCCTGGATCCGGCAGGCGATGGCCCGATGGCCGGGGGTGCGCCCGATCGTCACGATCGCCCGCGCCGCGCAGGCCGTCGATCCCGATCTCACCCACATCGTCGACGCCTGGACGGACGAGACGATCGAGGACGTCAGCGCGGGCCTGGACAAGGCGGACCGGTTCGACGCCGACAGCCGGCGGCTGCGCGGCGCACTGGCGGTCGCGCAGCTCGACTACCTGTTCCAGCGCTGGGCCGACGGGTTCTGGGGTGTCGAGCAGGACCGTATGTGCGACCTGGTCACGGAGAGCTGGTTCCAGCTGCTGGGCGACCCGGACCAAACCTCGCCGAGCCGGTAGGTCACAGGAACGTCCGCCCCTCGCCCCGGTAGGTCGGCGCGACGGTGATGATCGAGTCACCCTCGACCAGATGGAGGGCATCGAGCCGCTCGCAGACCTCACCGGCCTTCGCGTGGCGGAACCAGACCTTGTCGCCGATCGCGAGCTCGTCGGCGGCATGGCCGCGCAGCGGCGTCTGAACCTCTCCGGCGCCTTCGGTGGGGACGTACTCCAGCCCGAAGGGGTAGGTCGGGGTCGGGACCCGGTCGTGTCCGGGCGGGCCGGAGGCGACCCAGCCGCCACCGGCGACCGTGACGATGCCGGGCGCGGGGCGCCGGACGACGCTCAGCCCGAAGTAGGCCGCCGGGTGGGGCGTGAAGCCGTCGTAGCGGTCGAAGAGCGTCGGACCGAAGAGCCCGGATCCGGCCGCGATCTCGGTCACCGAGAGGTCGGCGTGGGTGGACTCGATCGAGCCCGTGCCGCCGCCGTTGACGAACTCGAGGTCGGCCAGGGAGCGTACGGCGGCGACGATCTTCCCGCGACGCTCGGTGATCTCGGCGATGGAGGCCCTCTTCATCCGCTTGATGACAGCCGCGGGCGGGTTGCCGCTGAGCGGGCGATCGACGGTGCCGGCGACCTGACCCTCGTACGCCATCAGTCCGACCAGCTGGAAGGCCGGGTCTTCGGCGACGATCCGGGCAAGAGCGACGGCCTCCTCGGGGGTGCGGATCGGGGAGCGGCGGGCACCGAGCCAGATGCGGCGCGCGACGACGAGGGCCGCGTCGAGATCGATGGCGACGCGTACGGGCGCGGCCGGGGTGCCGATCGCGGCCTTGACCAGCGCCAACCCTTCGGCGCTGTCGATCATCAGCGTGATCCGGGCGAGCTTCTCCTCGTCCTTCGCGAGGGCCGCGAGCCCGGCACGGTCCACGGCCGGGTAGCCGATCACGATGTCGTAGTGCGTCTCGGCCAGCCACAGCGCCTCGGCCAGGGTGAACGCCAGGATCCCCTCGTATCCCTCGCGGGCGAGCGCGCGGTCGATGAGCGCCCGACAGCGGACGGACTTGCTGGCCACCCTGATCGGGGTGCCTGCGGCGCGACGTACGAGGTCGTCGGCGTTGGCGTCGAACGCCGCCAGGTCGACCACGCCCACGGGTCCGTCGAGACCGGCGGTCGCGCGGTCGAACCGTTCGTGCTGCTGGCCGGAGAGATGGTGGGAGCGTTGAATAGAGGGCTTAACCACGACGCATGTGTCTATGCCCCGCGCGGCACTCGCGTCAACGTGGTTGACGCAACTGTTCCGGCGTACGGCCAATGCGTTGACCGTACGACGCGGACCCGCCACGCTTGCCCGCGTGGACGAGTGGCAGAACTGGGCCGGCAACCAGCAGACCGGCCGGGTCGAGGTGATCGTGCCTCGTGACGAGGCAGAGCTGTCGGCCGTCATCGTGGCCGCGGCGGAGGCCGGTCGGCAGGTGCGGCCGATCGGCGCGGGACACTCGTTCACTGCGATCGGCGCTCCGGTCGACGTCCAGGTCAGCCTGGATCGTCTCGCCGGGATCGTGCGGGCGGACTCGACGACCGGCCTGGTGACGGTGCGCGGCGGCACCCGGCTCAAGGTCCTCAACCGTGCGCTCGAGGCGCTCGGGCTGTCGATGACCAACCTCGGCGACATCGAGGAGCAGTCGATCTCCGGGGCGATCTCGACCGGCACCCACGGGACCGGGGCCCGGTTCGGCGGTCTGGCGACCCAGGTACGCGGCCTGCGGCTGCTCCTCGCCGACGGCTCCGTCGTCTCCTGCTCGGCGTCGGAGAACCCGGAGATCTTCGACCTCGCCCGCGTGGGCCTCGGCGCGCTCGGGATCATCGTCGAGGTCACGCTCCAGACCGAGCCGCTCTTCGCGCTGAACGCACGCGAGGGCAACGGCTCGCTCGCAGAGGTGATGTCTTCGTTCGACGAGCACGCGTCTGGGACCGACCATTTCGAGTTCTACTGGTTCCCGCACACCACCCGGGTCCTCACCAAGCACAACACCCGGCTGCCGCTCCCGGAGACCCCGCTCGAGCCGGTGGGTCGGCTCCGCGGCTGGTTCGACGACGAGCTCCTCTCCAACACGGCCTTCGGAGCGACCGTCGGACTCGGGCTCCGGGTCCCTGGGCTGGTCAAACCGCTGGCCCGCTTCGCCGCCTCGGCCCTCTCGCCGCGCGAGTTCACCGACGTCTCCTACCGCGTCTTCACCTCGCAGCGGAAGGTGCGGTTCGTGGAGAGCGAGTACGCCGTCCCGCGTGCCGTCGGCATGGACGTGCTCGCGTCGTTGCAGCGTGCGGTCGAAGCCTCGTCGTGGAACATCTCCTTCCCCGTCGAGGTCCGGGTCGCGGGCGCCGACGACATCCCGCTGTCCACCGGGTTCGAGCGGGAGAACGTCTACATCGCCATCCACACCGCGCCCTCCTCGCCTTGGCGCGAGGAGTACTTCGCGGCCTTCGAGCGCATCGCCGGCGAGGTCGGTGGCCGCCCGCACTGGGGCAAGATGCACACGCTCTCCGCGGCTGACCTGGCCGAACGCTATCCACGGTTCGGCGACTTCGTCGCGCTGCGGGACAAGCTCGACCCGTCTCGTACCTTCGGAAACCCTCACCTGGAGCACATCCTCGGCTCCTGACCCCTGCCGGTCGCGCTCGCGACCAGCTCAGGCAGCGGCCGGCTCCGGTTCGTCCTCGCGCGGGAAGTGGGTCTGCTTGAAACGTACGGCCATCCGGGTCGATGGACCCATGGCGGCCGCGGCGGCGACGACGATGACGGCGATGACGATCCACCCGGCGCCGCTGTAGAAGTCGGGGTGCCAGCCCATGGCGAGGAACGTGAACAGGGCCGGGGCCCAGGCGCCGCCGAGCTGGCGGCCGATGCCGGCGACCCCTTCGTACTCACCCCGTCGTTCGGGGTCCATGAGCTCGGCCTGGAAGGCCCACGAGGCCGACCCGATGGCCAGCTCGGCGCCGGTCACGGCGACGTGGCCGAGCCAGACCAGGAAGATCGTGAGGAACCCGCGGGTGTCGTGGGTGACCAGCGTGATCGCGCACGCGGCGACGAAGAACGCGCTGCTCCACCACACCCGGCGCAACGCGTCGCGGACGTTGCGGACGCCCTTCGAGGTGTAGGCCGGGAGGATGATGCACAGCACCGTGTTGGTCGCGAAGAGCCAGGCCAGGAGCCAGCGCGGCGAGTCGGTGTATTCGACCAGCCACAGCGGGATCACGGTGTGCAGCAGCACCTGGTTGGACCACAGCGTGCCGGTGAAGGTCGTCACCAGGAGCCAGCCGACGTTGCGCAGCGCACCCGGGCCCGGCAGCTTCTGGACGATCTCGCCCGCCGCGCGGCGCTCCTCGTGGGGAGCCATCGGCAGCCGGGTGATCCAGACAGAGTTGGCGAGCCCGATGACCAGCGCGAAGAACGGCACGCCCCACTTGAGGACGGCGTCGGTCTCCAGCGCGAGCGCGATACCGGCGATCAGGGCGCCGATGGTGAAGCCGAGGTTGAGGCTGGAGTACATGAACGCCTGGGTCTCGACCCGCTCCTTGTCGGGGAGGACGTCGAGGACGTACGCATTCCGGCCGGCGCCGCCAGCATTGTTGACCACCTCGAAGACGACGATGACGCCCAGGTAGGCCCAGAAACCGTGGATGAACGGCATCAGCGCGAACATCGACGCGCTCAGCGCGGCGCTGATCGCCCAGACCCGCTTCGGGCCGATGAAGTCGGCCAGCTTGCCCATCGGGTAGGCGGTGAGGAACGACGCGATCCCCGCCACCGTCAGGCCCACGCCGATCTGCGCCGGGCTCAGACCGACGAACGCGACCAGGTAGAACGCGGCCGCGGTGTTGAACGTCCCGTCCCCCGCCGCGAAGAGCAACGACTGCGTCGCCAACCGCCGCGACAACGGTGTCGGCGGGATCAAGTTGTTGATGAAGACGGGCAGGGCGGGCACCGGCTGATTCCATCACCGCGACCGGGTGGTTGACACCTGGTTTTAGCCGAGGCGTCACCAGCGTCGGCCGAAACGTCAGGCGCGTCGGCCGAGATGGCACCGTGGTGCCATCTCGGCCGACCGGAGTGACGCTTCGACCTGCGTACGTGACGCCTCGGCCGACCGCAGTGACGTTTCGGCTCAGGTTCGGCGGGAGGCGAGGGCGTCGACGGCGTCGCGGGCGGTGGCCGCGATGGCGAGGTCGACGTCGTTCTGGATCCGGGCGGTGCGGTCGGAGTCGGTGAGTACGGCGATGGCGACGCGTCCACCAGGATGGGTGACGACGGCGATCTCGTGTCGCAGGGTGAGGAACCCGCCGGTCTTACCGGCGAGGTGGATGTCGTCGGCGAGCAGCTCGGCGGCGAGCCGGTGGGTGAAGACCTGCTTGCCCATCGTCTCGCGCAGCATGGCGGTCGCCTCGGGCTTCGCGACCTCGTCACGCCAGACCCGCTCGAGCAGATCGACGCAGACCCGCGGTGAGCCGACGGTGGCGCGCTCGACGTCGAGAGAGTCGATCACGTGCCGGCCGCCCGGACGGCGACCCTCGACCGCGAGCTGGGTGGCGATAGCGAAGTCGTGGCCGGCGACGCGGGTGGCGTAGTCGTACATGGGCTGCATCCGGTGGCGTACCCGTAGCCCCTCCACGCCCCACTCGGCGAGCTGCTCGTCGACCTCGCGGGGCGAGACCCGGTCGAAGAGCGCGTCGGCGGCGGCGTTGTCGCTGAGGCTGAGCATCATCAGCATCAGGTCGGCGACCGAGCAGGTCACGTCGTGCGTGAACGCCGAGAAGCCGAAGGGCCCGTAGCTCCGCCCGTCGGCGGTCAGCGTCACCTGTGAAACAGGATCGATCTCACCGCGAGCGATCCGGTCGGCGACGACCAGGGCGAGCGGCACCTTGGCCACCGATGCCAGCGGCATCTGCCGGTCGACACCTACCCCGACCTCGTGTCCGGTGTCGATGTCGCGGGCCAGAAACGCAACCCTGACCTGAAGCTCCCGGAAGCGTTCGACCGCGGCCTCGGCGAGGTCGATCAACCCCCGGTCGCTGCCGACCAGCGGACTCATGCGCTCCCCTCCTCGGGCACGCCGACGCAGGCACCGAGCAAGGCGAGCGACTGCTCCCGAACCGGGCCTGCGGCCAGCTTTGCGGGCAACGGCTGCAGCTCGATCAGCCGATGGCCGCGCGACACCGGGTCGACGAAGGGTGACCAGCTCAGTCCGTACGTCACCGCCTCGTGCCGTGCGCAGACCATCGTCGCGCGGCCGGCCAGGGTCTCGGCCACCGCGAGCCGGTGCGGCGTACGGCGCAGGGCGGCCGGCCCGATACCGGCCCTGTCCGCGAGCCGCCGCAGTCGGCCGGCGGGATCGTCGAGGTCTCGCGGGAGGGCCAGCAGCTGCGTACGTTCCCCGCGTCTGCGGGGTCGCAGCGAGCCCAGCGACACCGGCCGCTGGCTGGCCTCGGGGGCGGCAGGCGGCGTCGCGACACCGAGCGGAGTGATCCAGGTGGCCGCATCGGGATCGCACGCGTCGACCAGCCAGGCAGCCGACTGCGGCGTCTCCTCGTCGTCGCTCGTGAGGCGGATGTCGACGCCTTCTGCCTCCAGCAGGGCGACCAACCGGCCGAGCGGAGCGGGGGCGCAGCCGGACGGCACCGCGAGCACGAAACGCTCTCGGTCATGTCGCCGGATGCTGCGCAGCAGATGGTCGGCCTGGTCGAGGAGATGGCGCGCCCGCGGCAGCAGCGCGTGCCCGGCCGGGGTGAGCGCGATCTGGCGCCGGCTGCGGTCGAGCAGCTCGACGCCCAGCTCACGCTCGAGGGCGCGCAGGCGACGGCTGAGCAGCGGCTGGTCGACGCCCAGCTCCAGGGCGGCCTCCGAGACGCTCATCTCGTCCGCCACCGCGGCGAAGCCGCGCAGATGAAGCAGTAGGTCCACGCGTACAGGATGTCCGATCACCCGTAGCGCGTCCCATGTCACCAGCGCATACGTCCATGTCGGATCGTCCTTGGACGCCATCGCCGCGGCGGCGGCACGATTCCCGCAGCACCTCAGGAACGCCCTTCAGCAAAGGACTCACATGACTCACCCGACCCTCAGCCGCCGCGCCGTCCTCGGCGGAGCCGCGGCCGCAGTCGCCGCGACCGCGACCGTCGCCCGTGGTCCGATGGCGTACGCCGCCGGACGCGGCTCGATCGCCGCGCTCGAGCAGAAGCACGGGCGTCATCTCGGCGTCTGGGCCAAGAACATGCGGACCGGACGCACCATCGAGCACCGTGCCGAGGAACGATTCCCGATGCTGTCGACCTTCAAGACCCTGCTCGGCGCGCAGATCCTGCGCGACCTCCCCGCGCGTACGCTCCAGCAGCGCCTGACCTGGGACGCGAGCGACCTCGTCGTCAACTCCCCGATCACCTCGCTCACCACGCGCAACGGCCTGACCGTGGCGCAGCTCTGCGAGGCGACCATCACCCGGTCCGACAACACCGCTGCCAACGTACTGATGCGTCTCACCGGCGGACCTGCGGGCGTCACCGCCTTCGCCCGGTCCCTCGGCGACCAGGTGAGCCGCCTGGACCGCTGGGAGCCCGACCTCAACAGCGCGATCCCGGGCGACCCGCGCGACACCACGTCTCCGCGTGCGATCGCACAGACCTACACCAAGCTGCTCCTCGGCGACGCGCTCGACCGTGCGGACCGCGACCAGCTGACCACCTGGATGCTCGCCAACCAGTCGACCGTCACCCGGTTCGGCGCCGGGGTTCCCGCCTCCTGGCGCCTTGCCGACAAGACCGGCGGCGGCGACTACGCCTCGCGCAACGACGTCGGCGTCACCTGGACTCCCGACGGCGCCCCGATCGTCATCGCCGCGCTGACCCGCTCCGACGACCCTGCCGCTGCTCCCCTCGACGCGCCGCTCGAGGACATCGCGGCGGTCGTTTGCGCCGAACTCGGCTAGCTCTGGGGCGGCGGCGACGAGCTGTAACACGTCGTTCGTAGTACTACTCGCCCTATTGGAACGACCGGATAGTGCTACGAACGACGTGTTACATGTCCCGCGCCGCCCCACCGGCAGAACTCCACTGAGCAGCGATCAGGTGCCGTAGACCTTCTCCGGCACCGGCGCCTCGCCGAGCAGCTTGCGGAGGGCGGGACCGACGTCGCCGGCATCCCAGCGGGCACCGGCGTCGGCGGAGGGACCGTGTGCCCAGCCGTTCTCGACGGTGATCGTGGTCCCGTCGATCTCGATGACGCGGCCGGTGATGTCGCGGGCCTCCTCGGAGGCGAGCCAGGCGACGACGGGGCTGTTGTCCTCGGGCAGTGCCATGGCGGAGGTGTCGAAGGCGCCCTCGGTCATCCGGGTCTTGGCGACTGGCGCGATGGCGTTGACGGTCACGCCGTAGCGGGACATTTCAGCGGCGGCGACCAGGGTGAGCCCGGCGATCCCGGCCTTGGCGGCTGAGTAGGTGCCCTGCCCGATCGAACCCTGGAGGCCCGCGCCGGAGGAGGTGTTGATGACCCGGGCATCCCGCTGCCGGCCCGCTTTGGACTCGGCCCGCCAGTACGCACCCGCGTGCCGCAGCGTCGCGAAGTGACCCTTCAGATGCACCCGGATGACCGCGTCCCACTCCTCCTCGGAGGTGTTGACGAGCATCCGGTCGCGTACGAAACCGGCGTTGTTGACGAGGATGTCCAGACCGCCGTACGTCTCGATGGCCTGTCGCACCATCGCCTCGGCCTCCGCGAAGTCCGCCACATCGGCGGCGTTGGCAACCGCCTCCCCACCTGCGGCAACGATCTCCTCGACCACCCGCTCCGCGGGCGACTCACCGGTGCCCTCGCCCGCCAGCGAGACGCCGAAGTCGTTGACGACCACCTTCGCGCCATGCCGGGCGAGCTCGAGCGCGTGCGCCCGGCCGATACCTCGCCCCGCTCCGGTGACGATCGCGATCCGGCCTTCGAGCAGTCGAGCCATGGTGGCGTCCCTTTCCAGTCTTGCGTTCAGAAACCAAGCAACTGCTAGGCTACCAAGCAATCGCTAGGTTAGGAACGGACCATGGGCATCTCCACCGAGATCACCGACGAGCAGATCGCCGTCGTCACGATGAACCACCCCCCGGTCAACGCGCTGCCGGTGAAGGGCTGGTTCGAGGTCGCCGACGCAGTCACGACCGCCGCCCACGACGGCGCCCGAGTCGTGATCCTGCGCGCCGAGGGCAAGGGCTTCAACGCCGGCGTCGACATCAAGGAGATGCAGCAGATCGAGGGTTTCGACGGCATCCTCGGCGCCAACCGCGGCTGCTATGCGGCCTTCAAGGCGATCTACGAGTGCCCGGTCCCGGTCGTCGCCGCGGTCAACGGCTTCTGCCTCGGCGGGGGCGTCGGCCTGGTCGGCAACGCGGACACGATCGTGGCCAGCGACGATGCCTTCTTCGGCGTACCCGAGGTCGACCGCGGAGCCCTCGGCGCCGCCACCCATCTGAGCCGGCTGGTGCCACAGCACATGCTGCGTACGCTCTATTTCACCGCCCAGACCATCACCGCCCAGCGTCTCCACGAGCTCGGATCGGTCCACGCGGTCGTCCCCCGCGACGACCTGGACGACAAAGCCCTCGAGGTCGCCCGACAGATCGCGAAGAAGGACCCGCAGGTCATCCGCGCCGCCAAGGCCGCGCTCAACGGGATCGACCCGATCGACGTGAACGCCTCCTACCGCTTCGAGCAGGGCTTCACCTACGAGCTCAACCTCGCCGGCGTGGCCGACGAGCGCCGCGACGCCTTCGTCAAGGATGGCCGATGAGCACCGCCCCCACCTTCCGTACGCCGCTGACCGAGCTCACCGGTGTCGACCACCCGATCGTGCAGACCGGCATGGGCTGGGTCGCCGGCCCGCGGCTCGTCTCCGCGACCGCCAACGCCGGCGCGCTGGGCATCCTGGCCTCGGCCACGATGACCCTCGACCAGCTCGAGAAGGCGATCGTCGAGGTCAAGGGCCGCACCGACAAGCCGTTCGGCGTCAACCTCCGTGCCGACGCCTCGGACGCCCCCGACCGCTGCCGGCTGCTGATCGACCACGGCGTCAAGGTCGCCAGCTTCGCGCTGGCACCCAAACCCGAGCTGATCAGCACGCTCAAGGAGCACGACGTCGTCGTGATGCCGTCGATCGGCGCGGCCAAGCACGCCAAGAAGGTGGCAGGCTGGGGCGCCGACATGGTGATGATCCAGGGCGGCGAGGGCGGCGGCCACACCGGCGCGGTCCCCACCACCCTGCTCCTCCCGTCGGTCCTCGACGCCGTCGACATCCCGGTCGTCGCGGCAGGCGGGTTCTTCGACGGCCGCGGTCTCGCCGCTGCACTCTCCTACGGCGCGGCCGGCATCGGCATGGGCACCCGGTTCCTGCTGACCGCCGACTCCGCGGTCCCGGAGGACGTACGCCGTCGCTATCTCGACTTCGGGCTCGACGGCACCGTCGTGACCACGAAGGCCGACGGCATGCCGCACCGCCTGCTCCGCACCGAGTTCATCGACACCCTGGAGAAGGAAGGGGCGACCGCGAAGCTGCTGCGGACGCTCAAGCGCACGCTCCAGTTCAAGGAGATGTCCGGCTCGAAGTGGTCGACGCTCTTCAAGGACGGCCGCGCGATGGTCCACGGCGGCGACCGGACGTGGGCCGAGGTCGTCCTCGCCGCCAACACCCCCATGCTCCTCCGGGCCGGCCTCGTCGAGGGCGACACCAACGCCGGCATGCTCTCCAGCGGCCAGGTCGTCGGTCTCCTCGACGACCTCCCCACCTGCGAGGAGCTGGTCGACCGCATCGTCGCCCAGGCCGCCGACCGCCTCAAATATCTGGACGCGACCCGGACCTGAGCCTCAGGGCGATCCCATGACGATCGAGGTTCGCCCGGCAGAGGTCTTCGACGACGTACGCACCCTTGTCGGCCCCAAGCGCGACGACGCCAGCGTCTGCTGGTGCCTGAGCTACCGGATCCCCTCGACGATCAACAACAAGATGCGCGGCCAGGAGCGCGGGGAGTTCGTACGCGACCTGCTCGCCTCCGGCCCGCTCGGCGTGCTTGCCTACGAGGGCGACGAGCCGGTCGGCTGGGCCGCCGTCGCCCCGCGTGCGGACACCACCTTCGCCCGCAACCGGAAGATCCCCCACGTCGACGACCTGCCGGTGTGGTCCGTGTGGTGCATCCGGGTCCGGCCCGGCTACCGCGGCAAGGGCATCTCGCACGCGCTCATCGAGGGTGCCATCGACTTCGCGCGCGACCGCGGCGCCCCGGCCATCGAGGCCTACCCGCTCGACAACCAGGGCGCCAAGGTCGACCTGACGATGGCGTACGCCGGGATCCGCAAGAACTTCGAGGCCGCGGGCTTCACCTGGGCCGCCGACACCACCTCGGTCCTCTCCGGTCACCCCCGCGTACTGATGCGGCGCGACCTGAGATGAGGCCCGGCTTGGCCCTGATCGGTACAGTGTGAGTCGTGAATACCGAGACGAGCCGCGTACGCATCGCGCTGGTCGCTCTTTTCACGCTGATGCTCCCGGCGCTGATGAGCGTCGACCCCGAGCAGGCGCTGCTCACCATCGCGGTCTCGACAGCGCTCGCCGCCGTCGCGGTGGGCTCGCTCCACAACGTTCGCTCGTTCGCCCTGGTCAGGGCACGTTCGACGGTCCGCCCGGACGTCTCCGACGGACCCCATCATCTGGCTGCCCGGGTCACCGACCCGGTGTGCTCCCCGCGTCGCCCGCGCGCTCCTGAGCAGTTCTGACTCTCGCCACCGGCGAGCCCGTCAGTCCTACCCACTCAGCTCAGGAGCACACCCATGTCCGTTCTCGCCCCGTTGTCGCATGCCCTCGCCGCCGTCCTCGCCGGCGCCCACCACGTCCTCGCCTCCATCGGCCCGAACGCCAGCTGGCTGCTTGCCATCGCAGCCCTCGTGGTGCTGGTCCGGCTCGCTCTCCTCCCGCTCACGATCCGCGGCGTACGCCACGCTCACGCCTCCGCCCGGGCGCGCCCACAGCTCCAGGCCCTCACGAAGAAGTACGCCAAGAAGGGATCGTCCGGGAGCCCCAGCCAGGACGACGTGATGGCGATGATGGCGGAGCGGCGCAAGATCAACGAGGAGCACGGCGTACCCCGCTTCGCGATGCTCGCCGCCTTCGCCCAGCTGCCGATCTTCCTGGCGCTCTACCATCTGCTCTCCGACGTCAGCCGGGACACTGCGGTCGGCGCGATGAACGACTCGCTGGTCGCCTCGCTCGGGTCAGCCACCTTCCTCGGCACGCCGCTCACCGGCCACGGCTACCTCACCGGCGACACCGCCCACCTGGTGATCACTCTCGGTCTCGCCGCGACCGCTGCGCTGGTCAGCTACCTCAGCCAGCGTCTGTGGGTGCTCCCCAACATGGTCCGCGCCGACCTGCCCGAGTCGATGATCCGGATGCAAGAGCTCATGCCCGTCATCTCCGCCGTCGGAATGCTCCTCGCCGGCAGCACCGTCCCGCTCGCGCTGCTCGTCTACTGGGTCATCAGCGGCCTGTGGACCGCCGGCCAAGCCGCCGTCATCCACCACAGGTTCCCCACCCCCGGCTCCCCCGCCGCTGAGCGCCGCACGCTCAGGCTGCAGCCGGCCTGACCCGGTCGGTCCGGGAGTTGTGAAGCTGAGAGTGGTCTATAGGCCACTCTCAGCTTCACAACTTCAGGATCACAGCCGCTCGATGATGGTGACGTTGGCCTGGCCGCCGCCCTCGCACATCGTCTGCAGGCCGTAGCGGCCGCCGGTGCGCTCGAGCTCGTTGAGGAGCGTTGTCATCAGCCGGGCGCCGGTGGCGCCGATGGGGTGGCCGAGGGCGATGCCGCCGCCGTTGACGTTCACCTTCGAGTGCGGGACGTCGAGCTCCTTCATCCACGCCAGGACGACGGAGGCGAAGGCCTCGTTGCACTCGAACAGGTCGATGTCGTCGACCGTCAGACCGGTCTTGGCCAAGGCGTGACGGGTGGCCTCGATCGGGCCGGTGAGCATCCAGACCGGGTCGTCGCCGCGGACCGAGAGGTGGTGGATGCGTGCGCGCGGGGTGAGCCCGTGGTCACGGACGGCGGCCTCGGAGGCGATCAGCAGCGCCGAGGAGGCGTCGCAGATCTGCGAGGCGACGGCTGCGGTGATCCGGCCGCCCGGAGCGAGCGGCTCCAGGGAGGCCATCTTCTCGAGCGAGGTCTCACGCGGGCACTGGTCGACGGTGAAGTCACCGATTGGCACGATCTCCCGGTCGAACCGCCCCTCGGCGATCGCGGCCTTGGCACGCTGGTGCGAAGCGAGGGCATACGCCTCCATGTCCTCCCGCGAGATGTCCCACTTCTCCGCGATCATCTCGGCGGAGCGGAACTGGGAGACCTCCTGGTCGCCGTAGCGCTTCACCCAGCCCGGCGACTCGGCGAACGGAGTGGTGAACCCGTACTGCTGTCCCACCAGCATCGCCGCCGAGATCGGGATCGCGGACATGTTCTGCAGCCCACCTGCGACGACCAGATCCTGCGTACCCGACATCACACCCTGAGCCGCGAAGTGCACCGCCTGCTGGGAGGAGCCGCACTGCCGGTCGATGGTCACGCCCGGTACGTGGTCGGGCAGCCCGGCCACCAGCCACGCGGTCCGTGCGACGTCGCCCGCCTGCCCGCCGATGGTGTCGCAGCACCCCATGATCACGTCGTCGACGGCTCCCGCGTCGATCCCGGTGCGGTCGACGAGCGCCGTCAGCGAGTGCGCCCCCAGATCGGCCGGATGCACCTCCGCAAGCGCTCCCCCGCGCTTCCCAACCGCCGTACGAACCGCATCGATGATGAATGCCTCACCCATGTGAACTCCTGATCTCCGCCGAAAGGTCGATTTTTGACGCCGAAACGTCAGTAGTTGGGCTCGAGACGTCGATTTCTGGCGCCGAGGGGATCAGGAACTGACTCCTCGGCGTCAGGAACTGACTTCTCGGCGTCGAGAACTGACTTCTCGGGGGGTTAGGCATGTTGGCTGCTCACCGAGACGACCTCGCCGGTCATGTACGACGCGTAGTCGCTGGCCAGGAAGACCATCACGTTGGCGACCTCCCAGGGCGCGGCCGCGCGGCCGAAGGCCTCACGGCCCTTGAGCTCCACCAGGAGCTCGGGGCTCGTCACCTTCTCCAGGAACGGGTGCATCGCCAGCGACGGCGAGACCGCGTTTACCCGGATGCCGTGGGGGGCGAGATCGGCGGCGGCGGAGCGGGTCAGCGCCATCACGCCGGCCTTCGCCGCGGCGTAGTGCGCCTGGCCCTCCTGGGCTCGCCAGCCGATGACGGAGGCGTTGTTGACGATCACGCCGCGCTTCCCGGCGGCCACGAACCGCTGCCCGACCGCGCGGATGCACCGGAACGTCCCGGTCAGAGTGATGTCGAGGACCTTGGACCACTGGTCGTCCGTCATCTCGAGCACCGAGGCGGTGCCACCGAGGCCGGCGTTGTTGATCATCACGTCGACGCCGTCGTACGGCTCGGCCGCATCGAGCAGCGCCTGCACCTGGTCCTCCTGCGTGACGTCGCAGGTCACGGCCGTGATCCGGTCCTCCCCGAACTCCTCGGCGAGCGCGTCGCGCGACTCCTTGAGCCGGCGCTCGTGGGTGTCGGACATGACGACCGCCTCGGCGCCCTCCTCGAGCACCTTACGAACCACAGCAGCGCCGATCCCGGCGCCCGCCGCGGCGGTCACGACGACGACCCGGCCGTGGAGGAGCGAGTGGCCGGGGACGTACGCGGGGGTGGGCTGTTCGAGCTTCATGCACGAGCCTCTCGTGGCAGGCCGAGCACACGCTCGGCGATGATGTTCCGTTGGATCTCGTCCGAGCCGCCGTAGATGGTGTCGGCGCGGGAGAAGAGGTAGAGCGACTGCAGCCGGTCGAGCGCGTAGCCCTCGCCGGTGGTCAGGCCGGCGAGCCCGACGACGTCCATCGCCAGCTCACCGAGCTCGCGGTGCCAGCGGGCCCACAGCAGCTTGGAGACGCTCGCCTCCGGGCCCGAGGAGCCGGAGTCGTACGCAGAGAGCGTCCGCAGCGCATGGAGTCGGAGCACCTCCAACCCGACGTGGGCCTGGGCGAGGCGATCCGCGATGTCCGGGGCATCGATGACACCGGAGGTCCGGGCCGCCTCCTCGACCGTCGCCAGCTCGCGGGCGAAGCCGACCTGCTGGCCGATCGTGGAGACGCCGCGCTCGAAACCGAGTGTCGCCATGGCGACCTTCCAGCCGTCGCCGGGCTCTCCGACCACCAGGTCGGCCGAGGTCACGGCGCCGTCGAAGAAGACCTCGTTGAACTCCGAGGTGCCGGTCAGCTGCTGGATCGGGCGCACGTCGACGCCGGACTGCTGCATCGGGACCAGCAGGTAGGACAAGCCGTGGTGGCGTTCGGAGCCAGGCGTCGTACGGCACACCACGAAGCACCAGTCGGACAGGTGGGCGTTCGAGGTCCACACCTTCTGCCCGTCGACGACCCACTGGTCGCCGTCGAGCCTGGCCCGGGTGCGCACCCCGGCCAGGTCGGAGCCCGCGCCCGGCTCGGAGTAGCCCTGGCACCAGAGCTCTTCCACGGCCACGATCTTCGGGAGGAACCGCTCCTTCTGGGTGTCGGTCCCGTGGGCGATCAAGGTGGGTCCGAGCAGCTCCTCGCCGAGATGGTTGATCCGGACGGGGGCGTCTGCCCGGGCGTACTCCTCGTGGAAGATCACCTGCTGGAACAGCGGCAGGCCGCGCCCGCCGTGCTCCTCGGGCCAGCCCAGACAGGTCCAGCCGTGCTCGGCCAGGTAGCGGTTCCACGCCAGCCGCCCCTGGTACGACTCGTGGTCACGCCCGTTCCCGCCGGTGCCGCGCAACGCCGCCCACTCGCCGACCAGATGGTCGGCCAGCCACTCGCGCACCTCGGCACGGAACGCCTCGTCCTCTGCGGAGTAGGTCAGGTCCATGCCGGACAACCTACCAAACCAAGCACTTGTTTGGTAGCGTCTGCGGCATGAGCGCCACTCCAACCGAGACCAGTGTCGTGACGTACGAGACCCACGGACCCGTCGCGGTGGTCCGGCTGAACCGCCCCGAATACCGCAACGCCCAGAACTCGAAGGTGACCTACGCACTCGACGAGGCGTTCACGCGCGCGACCAACGATGACGAGATCAAGGTGATCGTCCTCGGCGGCAACGGCAAGCACTTCTGCGCCGGCCACGACATCGGCACCCCGGGCCGCGACATCGACGAGAGCTTCGAGCGCAAGGCCGTGATGTGGTGGGACCACGTCGGCAAGGAGGGCGTCGACTCCCGCTTCGCGCGCGAGTCCGAGGTCTACCTCGGCATGTGCCGCCGCTGGCGCGAGCTGCCGAAGCCGACGATCGCGATGGTGCAGGGCGCCTGCATCGCCGGCGGCCTGATGCTGGCCTGGTCCTGCGACTTCATCGTCGCCTCCGACGACGCGTTCTTCTCCGACCCGGTGGTCAAGATGGGCATCCCCGGCGTCGAGTACTTTGCCCACCCGTGGGTCACCAACCCCCGCGCCGCCAAGGAGATGCTCTTCACCGGCGGCCGGTTCTCTGCTTCACAGGCGGAGAGGTGGGGCATGGTCAACCACGTCGTACCCCGCGACGACCTCGAGTCCGAGACGCTCGCGCTCGCCGGCAAGATCGCCGAGATGCCACGCCTGGGGCTCGCGCTGGCCAAGAAGGCGGTCAACCAGGCCGAGGACCTGATGGGCATGCGCGCCGGGATGGACTCGGTCTTCGGTCTTCACCACGCCGCGCACGCCCACAACGCAGAAGTCGGCCAGGACTCGCTCGCGGGGATGAACGCGAAGGCGATGAAGCAGTGACTTTCGACCAGGGGACTCTCGAGTTCACCGAAGCCGAGGAGACGTTCCGCCTCGAGGCCCGTGACTGGCTCGCCGCCAACAACCCCGGCCGACTGCCCTCGATGGACACCGCCGAAGGCGCCGCGGCCCACCGCGACTGGGAGCGCACCCTGGCCTCCGGTCGTTGGTCGGTGGTGACCTGGCCCGAGGCGTACGGCGGTCGCGATGCGTCGCTGACCGAGTGGGTCATCTTCGAGGAGGAGTACTATCTCGCCGGCGCCCCGACCCGCATCTCGCAAAACGGCATCTCGCTGCTCGCACCGATCATCTTCGGCCACGGGACCGAGGAGCAGAAGGAGCGCTACCTGCGCGACATGACCGACGGGACGCTCGTCTGGGCGCAGGCGTGGTCCGAGCCGGAAGCGGGCTCTGACCTGGCTTCGCTCCGCGCGACGGCGACACAGGTCGAGGGCGGTTGGAAGCTCAACGGACAGAAGACCTGGAGCAGCCGGGCGCCGTTCGCCGACCGCGGCTTCGGCCTCTTCCGCTCGGATCCGTCCGCCGAGCGGCACCGGGGCCTGACGTACTTCCTCTTCGACCTCTCGGCCGACGGCGTCACGGTCCGCCCGATCGACCAGCTCGACGGCACCCCCGGCTTCGCCGAGATCTTCTTCGACGACGTCTTCGTGCCCGACGAGGACGTGCTCGGCGGCGTCGGCGACGGCTGGAAGGTCGCGATGTCGACTGCCGGTAACGAGCGGGGTCTCTCGCTGCGCTCGCCGGGTCGGTTCTGCGCCGCCGCCGACCGTCTTCTCGACCTGTGGCAGACCGATCCGCAACCGCATCTGCGCGATCAGGTCGTCGACGCCTGGATCGGCGCCGAGGCCTATCGCCTCTACACCTGGGGCGCCGTCACCCACGTCGAGGCCGGCGGCTCGGTCGGCGCCGAGGGCTCGATCAACAAGCTCTGGTGGTCCGACCTCGATCTCTCCCTGCACGAGACCGCGCTCGACCTGCTCGGCGCCGACGCCGAGCTCGAAGGCCCGTGCCTCGACGACTATCTCTTCTCCCTGTCCGGCCCGATCTACGCCGGCACCAACCAGATCCAGCGCAACATCGTCGCCGAGCGGATTCTGGGGCTCCCCCGGCTCGGCTAGCGAACTGTTGCTCAGACGAGGGGCGTTCGTGAACGAATCGCCCCTGCACACCACCCCCGGGTATGGCAGCATCCGTGCACCCGGATCTACCGGGCTCGGGCACACACTCGGAGCAACACCTTCATGAGAATCACCCCCACACGCTTTCTCGGTGTGCTTGCGGGCTTGGTGCTGGTGGCCGGTACCGCCGGCGCCACGCCGGCGGCCACCTGGCAGATAGGCACCAACCAGCAAACCGCGAAGTCGCTGGACACGACGGTCACGGTGACGGCCAGGATTCCGTCGACTGTCACGCTCAGCAACGCGTCGTCGACCACCGTCCCGGTCGATCTGACGTGGTCGACGACGGCCGATCGGCTCGAGTTCACCGATGACCTGGTGCAACTGCGGATCGAGCAGACCGATGGATACGGACCGGTGAGCACGTCCGCGCAGGTCTCCACACCGACGGGCGCCGGTACGACGCGGATCAACGTGCCCATGATGTCCAACCGTGGCCCGGCCCCGACGCTCAACGGGAAGTACGAGGTCTTCCTGGAAGTCGCCCGCGTGAGGGCACACTTCGACGAGGGTGCGGAGGCGTACGACGACTTCACCTTCGGCAACGTCAAGCTCGGGTCCTTCAGTGTGAAGACCAAGACCGAGGTTGCACTCGAGAGCGCTGGCACGACGAAGACCCTCCGGTTCTCCGGGTCTCTCCGGGCGCCCGGAGAGTACGGCCGCACCCAGGCCGTCCCGGGTGAACTCCTTCGGATCTACTTCGACCCCGCCGGCACCAGCCCCAAAGCGTTGCAGCGCAGCATCTACATGTCGGCCATCGGAACTTTCGATCTCATCGTTCCCCGGAAGGGCAAGGGGACCTGGTCACTCGCTTTCTCCGGATCCACGACTTGGGCGGCGTCCTCCTCGAGCAAGGCGGTGGCGAGTTGAGAACGCCCCGCATCCTCAGTGGTCTCGTCGTACTCGCCCTCGCCGCGGGCGTAGGCCTCCTCTCGGTATCCCAGGACCGCGCCAAAGCAGCCCCCGTCATCAACGAGGTCACCCGGGAGTTCACCGACGGCGACGCCGTCGTGACCGCAAGGATCCGTGTCCAGGACGCGACCGCCAACGCTCGCGGGTGGTGGAACGCCACGGAGGAGAACGTCGTCGTCGACGTGCACTACGAGCACAACGGCACCTCACTCCGGTTCGTGGACGAGGCGGGCAATCGGCCGACGATCTCGATCGCCCGGGCGGACGGAACATCGACTCTGTCGGACTGGACCCTGGCCTCCGTCGACAGCAGCCGCACCCGTGCGCGTGGCGTGCTCTACAACACCGATGGCCGGTTCTCCCTCAGCTTGACCCAGCACGTCATCGTCACCAAGGACGGGCGGGAGCACGAGATCCGTCTCGACGCACCTCAGGCGATCGAGTTCGGGCTCAAACGTGACGTACGCATGGAGATGAATGTCGCTCCGCGAATCGCTCCGTCCGGAAAGACCATGAAGGTCTTCGGCTCGATCAAAGCCACCGATGACGAATCCAGCTACGCGCCGGCCGCCGGCCGAACGGTTGACATATACCTAGACCCCACTGGCACCGAAGCGAAGCGAAAGATCGCGACCGTGACCTCCTCATCCACAGGCGCTTTCTCCACGAGCTTCACGGCGACGACAAGTGGCGTCATCAGCGCCGTGTACGCCGGTTCGGCGACCGAGATCGCTGCCGCGTTGGCCGAGGACATCCGGGTCCACCCCGGCACCGCCTATCGAGAGAAGACCGTCACGATCAAGGTCGGAGACGGCAGCATCAAAGCCCGCGTCTTCACGCCGACCAGCGTCACCGTAGGCACCAAACCAGTCGGCCTGCCCATCGATGTCGAATACATCGGCGGCTGGGACCGGATCCGACTGTGGGGCGATGTCAAGATGTCCGTCTCGCCGCTCAAGGTGGGCTTTGGCGACCGTTTCGGGCCACACCTCATTCATACCCTCGACAGTTACACCGCTCGCGGAACGATCTGGATCGACGGCATGGCTCCGCCGGGCACCTACGCGATCAACCTCAACGGCACTGCGGTCGGCTCCATCGCCGTGAGGAAGGTGACGACGACCAGCATTCGGGCGACTCCTCCTGCTTCGACCACGAGCGTCCGGCACCGGATCGGCGGCACGGTCAAGGCCGTCAACCTCGCCTCGGGCACCTGGGCCCCCGCCTGGCGGCCGGTCGCCGGTCTGGGCGTGAGGCTCTACTTCGATCCGGCCGGAACGACAGGACCGCAATACCGAGCGACCGTGAAGACAAGCACGTCGGGGGCATATTCCTACTCCACCGCCGTCACCACGCCAGGCCGTTGGGTCGCCCGCTATCCCGGCTCGGCCTCATACGCCCCGTCCGAGGCGCTGACGACCACCAGGCAGGCGACCTTGGCGAGGATCAACGCGTCCACCAAGACGCCCCGACGCGGCGCACGGGTCACGTTCGCCGGCGACCTGAAGGCCGTCAAGAAGACCTCGGTCGGGCCGCGCTGGCGGCCTCTCGCACGGACTACGGTGAAGATCTACTTCGACCCGGCGGGCGCCGCCGGTCCCGCGCTGAAGCGCACGCTCACCACCACCTCGACCGGGATCTACCGCACGTCGATCCAGGTGCGGGCCAAGGGGTACTGGATCGTCAAGTACGCCGGAACGACGAGATACGTACCAGCTTCACGCCGCGTCCTCGTCGATCCTCGCTGACGATGCCGTCGGAGCGCCGCCTGCAAGTCGCAGGCGGCGCTCTGATGGTTTTCGGACGCCTTCTCGACGACCAAGCATTTGCTTGGTAACCTCACTGTGCAGCGGTCACACAAGGAGGAGCACATGCGCTTTGGACGTACGCCGGAACAGACGGCGTTCGCGGACGCCCTCGACGATCTGTTGGGGGCGGCCGACACTCCGGGCGCGGCACGTTCGTGGGCCGACGGGGACCCTGCACTCGGGCTTTCGTTGTGGCAGCGCCTTGCAGAACTGGGAGTCGCGGGACTGCTGGTGCCCGAGGAGTACGACGGATTGGGCGCGTCCCCCGTCGACGTGACTGTCGCGTTCGAGAGGCTCGGGTATCACGGGGTTCCTGGTCCTTGGGTCGAGTCCGTCGCCGTCCTCCCAGCGCTACTGACACAGGCAGACGAGGCAAAGGTGCTCGCCGGGATCGCCTCGGGACAGGCCGTCGCCACGCTCGCGGCCCCACGGTTGACACCCCGGGCGCTCGATGCGGACGTCGCCGACCACGCTTTCGCGCTCACGACCACCTCCGCGCTGTACCGCGCTGAGCCTGGTGACCGACATGGATCCGTCGATGCGACACGTCGCCTCTTCGACCTCACGCCAACCGAGCAGATCGCTACCGTCGACGCCGGTCGGTCCCTGGATCTCGGAACTCTGGCCTGCAGTGCCCAGCTCCTCGGAGCCGGCAGCAGGCTGCTCCACGCCTCCGTCGCGTACGCCAAGCAGCGCCACCAGTTCGGCAAGCCGATCGGGGCCCAGCAGGCGGTGAAGCACCTGCTCGCGGACGTACGCGTCGCCCTGGACTTCGCGGCCCCGTTGGTGCACAACGCGGCCGTCGACCTCGAGGCGGAGGCGCCGACGGCGGCCCGGTCGGTCTCGGCGGCGAAGGTGGCGGCTGGCGATGCGGCGTACCTCGCTTCGCGGACTGCCCTCCAGGTCCACGGGGCGATCGGCTACACCCGCGAGTTCGATCTGAGCCTGTGGATCCTCAAGGTCCGCGCGCTGGTCGGCGCGTGGGGCACCCCGGCCGAGCACCGGGCACGGATCCTCGAGTCGCTGGTCTCCGGGGAGGGCGCCCGATGAGGTTCGCGCTCACCGAGGAGCAGTCCGACCTGGTCGCCACGGTGCGTACGTTGGTCGCCAAGCGCGCGACCTCGATGGACCTGCGCGCCGCGATGGCCACACCGGAGGGCTACGACACCGTCCTGTGGCAGACGCTCACCGAACAGATCGGGGTCGCGGCGCTGGCGATCCCGGAGGAGTACGACGGGGCCGGCTGCACCTACCTCGAGGCGCACCTCGTGCTTGAGGAGCTCGGCGCCGGGCTCACCCCTTCGCCGCTGCTGGGCCTGCTGCTCGCCACCGAGGCGCTCCTGATCGGCGGCAGCGACGAGGCCAAGCGGCGGTTGCTCCCGCAGATCGCGGCCGGCACGACCGCGGCCCTCGTCATCGACGACGACCTCGTCCTCGACGACCTCGTCCTCGACGCCCCCGGCGCCGAGATCCTGCTCGCGCTCGATGGCGACGAGCTCCTCGAGGTCGTCGACGCCGAGGTCACTCCGATCGATGCCCTCGACCAGACGCTCCGCTTCGGCAAGGTGCGCTACGACAGGACGCAGGCGACCTCGATCGGCGCTGCCGACGCGAACCGCATCCACGCCGTCGGCGCGACCGCGATGACCGCCCTCCAGGCCGGCGCCGCCGCACGAGCGCTTGAGATCACGGTCGCCTATCTGAAGGAGCGCCACCAGTTCGGCCGCCCGCTCGGCTCGTTCCAGGCGCTGAAGCACCGGTGTGCCGACCTGCTGGTCCAGACGGAGACCGCACGCACGATGTCCTGGGCGGCGGCCTGGTCCGTGGGACAGCCCGACCAGGGCGTACGGGCGTCGTTGGCCAAGTCCTGGTGCAGCGACGCGTTCTCGCAGGTCGCAGCCGAGATGATCCAGCTCCACGGGGGCGTGGCGATCACCTGGGAGCACGACGCCCACCTCTACTTCAAGCGCGCCCACGCCACCGCCCAGCTCTTCGGGCGGGCGGCCGAGCACCGGCGCGCGGCAGCAACCGACCCCACCACCATCGAGGGAGCCCGATGATCGACAAGACCCTGCCGCTGAGCGAGGTGACCAGCAAGATCGAGTCCGGGATGACCATCGGGATCGGCGGCTGGGGCTCCCGCCGCAAGCCGATGGCGCTGGTGCGCGAGATCCTGCGCAGCGATATCACCGACCTGACCGTGGTCGCCTTCGGTGGCCCCGACGTCGGTCTCCTCGCCCGCGCCGGCAAGATCCGCAAGCTCGTCTACGGCTTCGTCTCGCTCGACTCGATCCCGCTCGACCCCAACTTCACCCGCGCCCGCGAGCGGGGCGAGATCCCGGAGACGAGCGAGTACGACGAGGGCATGTTCGTGGCCGGGCTCAAGGCGGGCGCCAACCGGCTCTCGTTCCAGCCGATCCGCGCCGGCCTCGGCAGCGACGTACTGGCGATGAACCCCGACCTCAAGACGGTGAAGTCGCCTTATGACGACGAGGAGTACGTCGCCGTCCCCGGGCTCCGCCTCGACGTCTCGCTCATCCACCTCAACCGCGCCGACGCGGCGGGCAACGGGCAGTACCTCGGCCCCGACCCCTACTTCGACGAACTCTTTGCGATGGCCGCCGACACCACGATCATGTCCGTGGAGCAGGTCGTCTCGACCGCCGACCTGACCGCCAAGGCCCCGCCCCAGACGCTCCTGGTCCCCCGGATCTTCGTCAATCACGTCGTCGAGACCCCGGGCGGCGCCCACTTCACGCTCTGCGAGCCCGACTACGGCCGCGACGAGGCGTTCCAGAAGGCGTACGCAGCTGCCGCCCGCTCCGACGACGACTGGACCGCCTTCGAGTCCCGGTTCCTCTCCGGCGACGAGGCCGCCTACCAGGCCGCAGTCGAAGCGTTCACCAACGAGGGAGACACCCAGTGACCACCCAGACCACCACCCAGACCGTCACCCGGGCCGACGTCTGCGTCGCCGCCGTCTCCGATGCCTTCAAGGACTCCGGCGAGGTGCTCGCCCACGCCGTCGGGATCGTGCCGGCCATCGGCGTACGTCTGGCCAAGGCCACCCACACCCCCGAGCTCGCGCTCAGCGACGGTGAGGCGTTCATGATGGCCGAGGCTCCGCCTCTGCTGAAGACCGCTGCCGCAGGGGGAACCCCGGAGGCCTGGGTGCCTTTCCGCAGCATCTTCGACATCGTCGCCAGCGGCCGCCGGCACTCGATGATGGGTGCCAGCCAGATCGACCGCCACGGCAACCAGAACATCTCCTCCATCGGTGACTGGCGTCAGCCGAAGCGGCAGCTGATCGGCGTCCGCGGCGCTCCGGGCAACACCGTCAACCACCGCGTCGACTACTGGGTCGCCAAGCACTCCGCCCGGATCTTCGTCGGGAGCGTCGACGTCGCCAGCGGCGTCGGCAACGACCGCGCGGTCGGCACCGCCGGCCGCTTCCACGACCTCGGCATCATCGTCACCAACCTCGCCGTCTTCGGCTACGACGAGTCGGGGCTGATCAAGGTCAGCTCGATCCACCCCGGCGTCACCCCCGAAGAGCTACAGGAGGCCACCGGCTTCGAGATCGACACCAGCGATGCGCCGCTCACCCGCGAGCCCACTTCGGAGGAGCTGAGGATCATCGAGGCAGAAGACCCCAAGGGTCTCCGCTTCAAAGAGGTCCCGTAAGACACCCGCCCGCCGGTCGACACGGGTTCGTGAGGAACGAACGAACCCGTGTCGAGACCAACACAGTCCCCTGTCGCGCTCGATGGGACTGTGTTGGTCTCGACACGCTCGGCCGCAGGCGGCCTCGCGGCTCGACCAGCGGGGCCGGCCCATGGCTCGACCAGCGAGCGTCAGGCGAGGATGCCGGCGTGGAGCAGCTTCAGATACTGCTCCGCGAGCGTCTCAGGGGTGTGCCGACCCCCAGGCCGATACCAGGAGACGGTCGACCAGACGCCGTCACGGATGAACCGGTAGGTCAGCGCCGGGTCGAGGGATGCCTGGAAGGCACCGGAGGCCTGCCCGGCCTCGATGACCCGGATCCACAGCGCCTCGTTGTCGCGGGAGCGCTCGGCGACGAACTCGAAGCCTTCGACCGTCGCCAGGAAGGACGCCTCGTTCTGGTAGAGCGCAACCGCGAGGCGCTCGCGGTGGATCGTACGGAACGACTCCGCGATCAGCCCGTCGAGATCGGCCTGCGGGTCGACTCCGGACTCCACGATCTCGGTGAACCGCGCGTTGAGCCCGTCGAGGAACCCGGACAGCAGCTCGGTCAGCATCGCTTCCTTGGAGCGGAAGTGGTGGTAGAGCGAGCCGGAAAGGATCCCCGCAGCGTCCGCGATGTCACGTACGGTCGTCTGGGCGAAGCCCTTGGTCGCGAACATCTCCGCCGCCAGTGTGAGCAGCTCGGCTCGTCGTGACGAGCCCGACGCCGTCCCCCGCCTTCGCGGCGCAACCCCCGTGTCAGTCATGGACGGAGTCTACCAAACAAGCAGTTGCTCAACTACGCTTGGCCGGATGACCCCCCGCACGATCCCCGCCCTGATCGAGAAGGCCAAGCAGACCTACGCCGACCGCCCGGCGATCGTCGACGGCTCGACGACGCTCACCTACACCGGGCTCGCCGACGCAGCCGCCGCGGCCGCACGCGCTTTCCTGGCCGGCGGCGTACGCAGCGGCGACCGCGTCGCCATCTGGGCGCCCAACCGTTGGGAGTTCCCGGTCGCGGTCCTCGGCGCGCAGACGATCGGAGCGACCGTGGTGCCGCTGAACACTCGCTATCGCGGGCACGAGGCCCGCGAGATCCTGGACCGGTCCCGAGCGACCGCGCTGGTCACGGTCAACGGCTTCCTAGGCACCGACTACGTCCAGATGCTGCGGGACGCCGGCCCGCTCCCGGAGCACCTGCTCACCATCGTCGACCTCGCCAGGGAGACCTCCGACTCGGCCCTCGGCTCGGTCATCGGGTGGGACGAGTTTCTCGCCAAGGGCCGGGAGATCTCCGACGAGCGATTCGAAGCCGCCAAGGCGACGGTCACCCCCGACACCCTGGCCGACCTGCTGTTCACCTCCGGCACGACCGGGAAGCCGAAAGGCGTGATGAGCGCCCAGCGTCAGACGATCGGCGTCGGCGACGTCTGGGCGCGCGGCGCCAAGCTCACCCCGGAGGACCGCTACGCCATCGTCAACCCGTTCTTCCACGGCTTCGGCTACAAGGCAGGGTTCATCGCGGCGTTCACCTCGGGCGCGACGATCTATCCGATCCCGACCTACGACCCGACCCAGACGCTGAAGCTGATCCAGGACGAGCAGATCACCGTCCTCCCCGGCGCTCCCACGATCTTCACCACGCTCATCAACCACCCCGACCTGAAGGCGTACGACCTCTCCTCGCTGCGCTTCGCGATCGCCGGCGCCGCGAGCGTTCCGGAGAGCCTCTTCGCCGACATGCGCGACATCCTCGGGATCGACGAGGTCAAGGGCGCCTACGGGCTCACCGAGTGCCTGGTCGCCACCACCACCCGGCCCGGCGAAGATCCCGCGCACGTGGCCAAGGTGGTCGGACCCGCCGTCGAGGGCCTGGAGATCCGCACCGTCAACGCGGCCAGCGATGACACCGAACCCGGTGAGGACGGCGAGGTCTGGATCCGCGGCGACGCCGTCATGCTCGGCTACTTCGAGAATCCCGACGCCACCGCGGAGGCGATCGACGAGAACGGCTGGCTCCACACCGGCGACGTCGGCTTCCTGGACGAGCACGGCTGCCTGAAGATCACCGACCGGATCAAGGACATGTTCACCGTCGGCGGCTTCAACGTCTATCCCGCCGAGGTGGAGAACACCCTCGCCGGACACCCTGGCATCGTCGAGGCCGCCGTCGTCGGCGTCTCCGACGCACGCCTCGGCCAGGTGGGCAAGGCCTTCGTCGTCGTACGCGACGACGACCTGACCCCCGACACGATCGCAGCCTGGCTCAAGGATCGCCTCGCCAACTACAAGCAGCCGAGGGCGTACGTGCTGGTCGACAGCCTTCCGCGCAATGCCAGCGGCAAGGTCCTCAAGACGGATCTGCGCGAAACCTCGAAATAACCCCGAAATTGGTGAGACACCCCCCGGGGCAGGGTGTAGGTTTCCGGAGCCCATCTTTACTTCCCCCACGGAGGCTTCGATGCCCCGACGCGCCAAGATCGCGTCCATCTCCGGCACCATCCTCGTGATCGGTGCCGCGACCGCGGTCGCGCTGCCGACCATGCTCGACGTCGACCTCACCACCCCCGGTGCCAGCACGACCGGCTCCCTGGCCGCCTTCCAGGCGGCCTCGTCGAAGCCGGCGACGCTCCCGGACGGCCCGGTGGAGGCTCACGTCGACGAGATCGATCTGACCACGAAATCAGGCGAGGAGACCGGCGGAACCACGCTGGCGACCGAGCCACGCAGGACCGTCCTCACCAGCGTCCCCCAGGACGTCACCGGCTTCGGTGTCGTCGGCATGACCTGGTCCCCGGACAGCGACATCGACCACGACACCATGAAGGCCAAGGTCCGCACCAAGACCGACGGTGCATGGTCGAAGTGGCGGCCCATGGAGGTCCACGTCGACGAGCACGGCCCCGACGCGGGCAGCGCCGAGGGGAAGGGCGTCCGTGAGGGCACGCGCGAGTTCCTCGTCGGCCACGTCGACGAGGTCCAGACCCGGGTCGTCGTCCCGGCTGGCGCCGAGGTCCCCGAGGATCTCGAGCTCGCCGTCATCGAGCCTGGCAAGCCTGACGACACGATCGAGGAGCTCCCCGAGATCGATACCGCGGAGGGCGCCAAGAAGGCCCCGTCGACGCACAAGAAGAACGAGGACGCCGACCTCAACCTCGCCGCCGCCGCCTACACGCCGAGCCCGCGGATCTACAGTCGCGCCCAGTGGGGTGCCGACGAGTCGATCCGCGACCAGGTCGCGCCGACGTACCGCACGATCCACGGCGGCTTCGTCCACCACACCGCCGGGACGAACGACTACACCTCGGCCGACGTCCCCGGGATCATTCGGGGGATCTACGCCTACCACGTGAAGACGAACGGCTGGCGCGATGTCGGCTACAACTTCTTCATCGACAAGTTCGGCCGGATCTGGGAGGGCCGCAACGGCGGCGTCGCGCGGCCGGTCGAAGGCGCCCATACCTCCGGCTACAACACCGACAGCTTCGCCGCCTCCGCGCTCGGCAACTTCGAGACCGCCCAGCCGACTACAGAGCTGATCCAGGCCTACGGCGCTCTCTACGCCTGGAAGCTCTCGCTGCACGGCATCAGCGCAGGCGCGACCAACGTGAAGATCGACGGCACCACGTTCTCCCACGCGATCAAGGGCCACCGCGACGCCGTCAACACCGCGTGCCCCGGAGCGAACCTGTACGCCAAGATCCCCGCCATCCGTACGCTGGCCGCCGGCCTCCAGAAGAGCTGGTCGGGACGCGACCTGGAGTCCAACATCACCGGCACCAGCCACTCCGACCTCGTCGCGCGGCGGAAGTCCGACGGCAAGGTGTTCACCGTGCGTACGGGCGGATTCGCCGGCTTCAACAGCACCCAGAAGTCGACGACCTTCGGCAGCACGGTCCGCGCCCAGGTCGTCACCCCTGACATCACCGGCGACGGCAAGGCCGACCTGATCCAGGTCCGTCGGAACGGCTCCGCGGGCATCCGCAAGGGGCGCGGCAACGGCACCTTCGCGCCGGTCTACAAGAATCTGCCCTACACCAAGTTCCGGGGCGTATCGCTGATCACCGCGGTCGGAAACATCGGTAGCACCCGCCACAACGACCTCGTCGGCAAGTCCTCGACCGGCAAGCTGGTGCGGTTCTTCGGCAACGGCCGCGGCGGCTTCGACCGCAAGACGACCACGCGCTCGCTGTCCGGCTTCGGGCTGCTCGCCGCGACCGGCGACGTCAACCGCGACGGCAGGCGCGACCTGATTGGCCGCAAGTCCGGGGCGCTCTACTACCTCAAGGGCACCGGCCGAGGCACCTTCACCACCGCCGTACGACTCCCCGCACGCAGCCCTTCGTGGTCTTCGCTGGTCCAGATCACCGGCTACGGCGACTTCACCGGCGACGGCCGTGGCGACCTGATCGGCCGCGACAAGTCAGGCCGTGGCTGGGTCTACCCCGCCAGCGGATCCAGCTTCGGCAAGCCGCTGGGCCCGTACGCAGGGGTGACCCGCACCCTCGTCGGCGCCGCCAACGTCACCGGCAACCGCCTGCCCGACCTGATGATGAAGGGCGGCTCGACGCTCTACGTCAAGCCAAACAACGGCCGCATCAACCTCGCCAAGCCGATCTATTCCGGACTGAGGCTCACCTCGGCCAAGGTGCTGATGAACGCCGGCGACTGGAACCGGGACGGCAAGGGCGACCTCCTCGCCAAGCTCTCCGACGGCACGCTGCGTCTCTACCGCGGCAACGGCAGCGGCGGCTTCTCCAGCGGCGTCGTGATCGGGAGCGGACTGGGCTCGGTCAACGTGCTCGACGCCGTCGGTGACGTCACCGGCGACGGCTACCCCGACGTGATGGGCCGCACCTCGGACGGCAGGATCAAGCTCTGGCCGGGCAAGGGCACCAGCAGGGTCGGCACCTCGATCGTGATGCGCTCCTCCGCCTCCGGCACCCGCCTGGTCGGGGTCGGCCGCTGGAACTCCGGCAACACCCCGGACGTGCTCTTCGTCAACGGTCGCTCCCTGGTCGTCCACGAGAGCAACGGCCCTGGTGGCCTGGTCTCCTACCGGACCCTGTCGGTCAACCTCTCCGGCTACAACGCGGTCCTCGGTGTCCGGGACCTCCGCGGTGGCGCCGGCGGTGACCTGCTCGCCCGCTCCGGGGGCTACCTCTACGCGTTCCAGCGCGGGACCGGCGGCACGAGCATGAGCCGCACCTACCTGGGTGCGCTTTCGACGGGGTACGACCTGCTCGGCTGACCCGAGTTGTGAAGCTGAGAGGGGCCTATGGGTCACTCTCAGCTTCACAACTCACGCAGAGAGCTGGCGTTCCTGGTTGACCCGGATCGCCTTCTCGGCGAGGTCGGAGCCGGCGGAGGCATACAGGTTCAGGACGGCGTGGGCGCCGCGCTTCTTGAGCTCGTCGCGCTCCTCGGGCCGCAGGGCGATCGCAGCCACTGTGCCGGTGAAGCCGAGCTTGCGCAGCAGGTCCATCGCGAGCAGGTTGTCGCCGTGGAACGGCATCGTGAGGACGACCAGCTCCATGCCAGCGCCCTTCTTGACCCGCTCCCAGAAGTCCTGGTCGGTCGCGTCGGCCTCGACGACGTCGAAGCCCTCGGCCTTGAGCGAGCCGGCCCGCAGCGAGTCGTGCTCGATGCCCAGCACCTGGTAGCCCTGGGTCTCGCACAGCTCCTCGTAGGTCGTACGTCCCACCCGGCCCATCCCGACCACCAGCGCCTTGGCGCCACCGAGGTTGATCGGCCGGTCGGCCTCCTGGAGCCGCTCGGGCTTCCGCTCCGGCAACGCCCGGTTGAGCAGGTTGATGAACCTCGCGGCGTACGCATTGAAGACCGCGGCCACCAGGAACGAGAGCGAGGTGGCCACCGCGAGCACCGTCTGCCACTGGGCCGACGCCAGCCCGGTCGCGGAGGCGATCACGATCACGATCAGTCCGAACTCGGAGTAGTTGGTCAGCGTGAACGAGGCCAGTGTGGCGGTGCGGTAGCGCAACCCCATGAGCACGAAGATCACGACGTAGGCGGCTGCCTGGAGCGGCAGCAGGATCTGCAGCACGGTGGCGAGCGCGAGGTCCTCGAGAGATGGCACCCCGGTCAGCCCGATGCTCAGGAAGAAGGCGATGAGCAGGAGCTCCTTGGTGCTGAACAGCACCTTCGCCAGCGCCGGCGCCTTCGCGTGCGACCCGAGGAGCACGCCGACCACCAGTGCGCCGAGGTCGCCCTTGAGCCCCACGGCCTCGAAGAGCCAGTAGCCCGGTACGAGCGCGATCGCCAGGCCGAAGAGGGCGGTCAGCTCGGTGGAGGTGATGCGGTCCCAGACCCGGTGGGCGAGCCAGGCGCCGGGAAGGAGCAGCACCAGCGCGAAGACCCACGGCGAGGGCCAGTGACCCTTGGAGACGGTCAGGAACACGACCGCGACGATGTCCTGCATGACCAGCACGCCGATCGCGATCCGACCGTAGAGGGTGTTGTTGTCGTGACGCTCGTCGAGGACCTTGATCGCGAAGACGGTCGAGGAGAACGAGAGGACGAAGGCGATCAGCGCCATCTCCGCCAGGTCGGCATCGGCGAGGAGCGCGAAGCCGAGCGGTGCGATCCCGACCAGCAGACCCACGCCGACGATCACGCTGAAGCCGAGGTGGGCGAAGGTGCTCAGCCACACGTCGGGTCTCAGCAGCGACTTCACGTCGAGCTTGAGGCCGATCCCGAACAGGAGCAGCGTGACACCGAGATCGGCCAGCGTGTGCAGTCCTTCGAGCTCGCCGACTCCGGCGGCGTGCAGCCCGAACCCGGCGGCCAGGAAGCCGACCAGGGGCGGGAGCTTGAGGAACATCGCGACCAGCCCCGCTCCTAGTGCGACGAGCAGGTAGAGCGCGGTCAGCGACATATTCGGATATCCCCCAGGCTGAAACTCGACGTTCCGACACACGTACGATACCGCGTGATACCACCGCGGGTTACGCTGGGTCCATGGCAATGACACTGCGACTCAGCGAGGCCGACGACCGGCTGCTGACCGACCGCGCCCGGACGGAGAACCGGTCCAAGCAGGAGATCGCCCGCGAGGCCATCCGCGCCTATCTGAACGACCACGACCGGCGCGTCGAGGATCTCGAGGACGATCTCGCCATCGCGCGCTACTCCCTGCGACGCGAGCTCGGCGAGGTCAGCTACACCCCGCACGCCGAGGCTCGCCGAGCCCTCGGCCTCGACGGCCCGGTCGGCGAGTGACCTGCCGGTGACCTATCAAGTCGTCTGGGCCGACGAAGCGCTGCGCTCGGCCGAGGCGTACGTCGACGACGACCCCATCGGCCTGATCCAGGTCTTCGACACGATCGACACCCTGGCCGAGACCCCGCGCGACGTCGGCGCCTACGCGTGGGGGAAGGACCGCTACCGTCTCCGTGTCGGTCGCTACCGCATCGTGTACGTCATCGAGGAGCGTCACATCACCGTCGCCGTCATCCACCTGGGTCGCCGCAGCGTCTGACCCCCGTCGTCGAGACCAACACAGTCCCATCGAACGCCGAGGAGACCGTGTTGGTCTCGACACGCTCGCTGGCGCTCGCGGCTCGACCGACGGGAGAGACTCGCGGCTCGACCAGCCAGGTTCAGAGGCGCTCGATCACGAGCGCCATCCCCTGACCGCCGGCGGCGCACATGGTCTCCAGGCCGTAGCGGCCGCCGGTCTCCTGCAGACCGTGGAGGAGGGTGGTCGCGAGGCGGGCGCCGGTGGAGCCGAAGGGGTGGCCGAGAGCGATCGCGCCGCCGTTGACGTTGACCCGCTCGGGGTCGAGCCCGATCTGGTCGATGCTCGGCAGCACCTGGGCGGCGAAGGCCTCGTTCATCTCCACGAGGTCGATGTCGGACGCAGAGAGCCCGGCGCGGGCGAGCGCCTGACGGGAGGCCTCGACGGGTCCGAGGCCCATGATCTCGGGTGAGAGCCCGGATACTCCGGTCGACACGATCCGGGCCAGCGGGGTGATCCCGAGCTCGGCGGCGCGGGAGTCGCTCATGATCACCAGCGCAGCGGCGCCGTCGTTCAGGGGGCAACAGTTGCCGGCGGTGACGGTGCCGTTCTCACGGAACACCGGCTTCAGCCCGGCGACCTTCTCGAGAGTCACGCCGGCGCGCGGCCCGTCGTCGGACGACACCACCTCGCCGGACGGCAGCGTCACGGGGGTGATGTCTCGCTCCCAGAAGCCCCGCGCAGCAGCAGCCTCGGCACGGTTCTGGGAACGTACGCCCCACTCGTCCTGCGCCTCCCTCGTCACCCCGTAGATCGACGCGACGTTCTCCGCGGTCTCGCCCATCGCGAGGTGGTAGTCGGGCAGCTCGCCGGACTCGCGTGGGTCGGACCAGGTCTCACCCGCGGCCACCCGCGCAGCGCCACGCTCGCCCGCCTCGAGGAACTCCTCGGCCTTGGTGTCCGGCATCCCGTCGGCCTTGCCGCGCTCATAGCGGGACACGCACTCCACCCCGGCGGAGACGAACGCATCTCCCTCGCCGGCGCGGATCGCGTGGTAGGCCATCCGGGTGGTCTGCAGCGACGAGGCGCAGTAGCGGTGGACGGTGGTGCCGGGAACGGCGTCCAGACCCAGGCGTACGCCGACGACCCGGCCGATGTTGTAGCCCTGCTCTCCCGCCGGCTGGGCACAGCCCATCATCAGGTCGTCGAGCTGCGTCGGGTCGAGCTCGGGCACCGCAGCGAGGGCGCTGCGTACGATCTGCTCGGCCAGCTCGTCGGGGCGCAGGTCCTTGAGCGATCCCTTGAAGGCGCGGCCGATCGGCGAGCGGGCGGCGGAGACGATGACGGCTTCAGGCACGGTTTCTCCTCAGGAGTTGGGGGTGTGCTGCAGGAAGGCGGGCCATTCCCCGCCGCCGTCGACGGCGAGAACCGCACCGGTGACGTGGGCGGCGAGCGGCGAGGCGAGCAGGAGGCAGGCGTCGCCGATCTCCTCAGGCGTCGCGAAGACCCCGCGGGGGATGGTCGCCGCGACGGCGGCCCGCTGCTCAGGGCTGCCGTAGTGGTCCTCAGACCCCGGGGTCGCGACGATCCCGCAGGAGACCGCGTTGACGCGTACGTCGGGCGCCCACTCCACCGCGATCGACCCGGTCAGGCTCTCGACTGCCGCCTTCGCGGCGCCGTAGATCGCGGTCCCGGGGCTGGGGCGCCGTGCCGAGATCGAGCTGATGTTGATGATGGAGCCGCGAGAGGCCTTCAAGGCCTCGTACGCCGCCTGGCAGACGTAGGCGGTGGCGAGGAAGTTGATCGCGGAGATCTTCTCGTGGAAGCGCGGCGAGGCGGTCGCGAAGTCGGCGTAGGGCGATCCACCGGCGTTGTTGACGACCACGTCGAGCCGTCCGAGCCGGGAGGTGATCGCGGCGACCCACGCCGCGACCTGGGCGGGATCACGCACGTCCACCTGCGAGAAGACCGGCTTGCGTCCGTCCACCACGGGGAGCTCGGCGGGGGCGTTCCGGCCGCAGATCTCGACCTCCGCGCCCGCCTCGAGGAACCGCGCGACGATCCCGGCGCCCACACCGCGAGCGCCGCCGGTCACCGCGACCACCTTGCCGCTGAAGTCGATCTCGACTGCCATGTCCGGCAGTCTAGAGCGGCTACCAAGCAAATGCTAGGTTGTGGTCCCGGTGACCGGATCCGAGTGATCGCGACTCAGACGCAGTGCACGTCGACCCAGTAGGTGTGGTTCCCGCTCATGTGCTTCTTGACCTGCACCGGGACCGCGACCGAGCCGTTCGCGCCGGGAACGAAGGTCTGCCCGGCGTAGTGCACGTCGTCGATCTCGCAGCCGGTCTGATGGGTCACGGTGATCTTGTGCAGCCCCGCCTCAGCAGCCTCGACGTGCGCCTCGTGGAACGCGAGGACCGCCGGGTTGTACTCGGAGTACTTCACGTTGTGCGCGCCCAGCGTGTCGGTCCACTCGGCAGCCAGACCGTCGATGAACGGCCCGCCGTGCCGCGAGAACCGGGTGTCGATCTCGACGATCGCCCGGGCCCGGACCTTGAAGTTGTCGGTCTTGCTGTCTGCCGGGACGAAACCGTGCCGGCTGCCGGGAGCGGCAGGGTTGAGCGCGGCGTACGGCGTCAGCCAGACCTTGTACTCACCACCGTTGTTCGGGGTGTCGAGGAACGGGAACAGCTGCACGGTGATGCCACCGTCCTCGGCATCGGTGCCGGTCGAGTGCGCACAGGCACCGCTCGGGGCGACGCTGACGAACCGGCCGCTGGCGTCGACCTCGACCCGCCGGCAGGAGGCCGGATCGGTGGAGAGAAGCGTCTTGCCGGACGGGTCGGTCACCTGGAAGGCATAGATCCCGGCAGGCAGTCCGGCCGCGTCATCGGGGGCATTGATCCCCGGGCCGCCGTTGAGGTAGACGTCCTGCTTGGCGGCGTAGTGGTTGAGGTTGACAGGCGCGCCGGAGACGTCGGTGGTGAAGATCGCGCCGGACAGCTGCAGCACCGGCGCAGACGAGGCCGGCATCGACCACAGCGCCGCCGCAGCGACCCCCGCCGCGACCGCGCCGGCGAGCTTTCGGATCATGGGTTCCCCCTCAGATAGTCGGACCTCGAGTCTTCGTCGCGCCTCGGTAAAGACCTCCGTCCGATCCCCGGGTATCACCCGAACCAGGTAGGACCCTGGACTGTGTGTTGGGCCACCTCGGCACCGATCTCGGGAATACCGGAGAGTCCCTCCGTCTTTCGTCAGGAGTGGATCGAGGCCACCGGCCTCGGCAGACCTGAGAGGAACTCCTTGTGACCACGACTGCCGTCGACACCTTCACGGACGTGATTCGCTCGCGCCGCTCCGCGCGAGCCTTCCTGCCCGACCCGGTGCCCGCCGACGACATCCGCGGTGTGCTCGAGGACGCCCAGCGCGCCCCGTCGCACAGCAACACCCAGCCCTGGGAGGTCCACATCTTCTCCGGTGACGCCCGCGACCGCCTCAGCGAGGCGATGCTGAAGGCGTTCGAGGCCGGCCAGATGAGTCCTGACTTCAGCACGACGTACGGTGACGACGACAGCGTCCACGTCCAGCGGTCCCAGCAGGCCGGCGCCACCCTCTACGGCGCCATGGGCATCGCCCGGGACGACCAGCACGGACGCGCCAAGGCCGTCGCCGAGAACCTCCGCTTCTACGGTGCGCCCCACGTGGCTCTGCTCTTCGTGCCGGAGCTCGGCGATGTCGTACGCGCCGCCAACGACGTCGGGATGTACGCCCAGAACTTCCTGCTCTCCCTCACCGCCCGCGGCTACCACGGCGTCCCGCAGGGCATGCACGGCCTGTTCGCCGACACCGTCCGCGCCCACCTCGGCCTGCCGGCAGACCGCAAGCTGCTCTACGGCATCTCCTTCGGCACCGCCGACCCCGACGCCTCGGTGAACCGCGTCGACATGACCCGCGCTCCGCTCGACGAGCACGTGGTCCTGCACGACACCTCGCTGTAGCCGCCGCCGCTGCGCTGGGAGCGGTCGCGCCGAGGTGTAACACGTCGTTCGTAGTACTACTCGCCCTATCTGATAGGGCGAGTAGTACTACGAACGACGTGTTACAGCCGGCCCGGCCGGCCAGCCTCAGCCAGCAGCCGCCGCCCCACGGATCTCCGCCACAGACGTACGCTGCGCCCGCCCGGCCGCGAAGACGCTGACAGACAGCGCCAGCAGGAGCCAGAGGACCAGGCCCCCGACCGACGTACCGACGGCGGCGCCGCTCTGCGCAACCGCGACTCCTCGAATCGCCTCGGCGGCGAGCGGGACCGGCAAGATCCCCGCGAACGCACCGAACCCACCGAGCGGCGCAGATGCCGCGACCGGCAGCAGCCCGCCGAGGGAGACCAGCTGCAGGGCGAGGAAGGCGAGCGAGATCAGCCAGCCGCGGCGCTGGCCGGCGAGCGCGACGACGGCTTGATGGACCGCGACGAAGGCCGACGCGGCGAGCACCGCGATCCCGACCGTGGCGAACGGTCGCGCGAGATCGGCGCCGAGAAGCGCAGCTGCGACCGTGAGAAGCACAGCCTGCACCAACCCGACGAGGGTCGCCGGCCACAGGCCGATGAAGGTGAGCCGCCGCGCTGTGAGCGCCTCCCGCAGCCGCCCGGCCGGGAAGGCCGGACGGAGCAGGTAGATCGCCAGCGCACCGAGCCACAGCGCCAGCGCGATCACCGTCGGCGCCAGCCGGGTCGCCCCTGCGGTCGAGGGGCCGGAGGCGACCGAGACCTGCACCGGGTCGGCGACGACCTCGGCCTGCTTCTCGCCAGGGACCGCGATCTGCGAGGCACCGTCGTCGAGACCCGAGGCCAGCGAGTCGGCGCCCTCGGTCAGCGAGGACGTGCCTGAGGCCAGCGAGTCGGCCCCAGAGGCGAGAGACGCCGACCCGCTTTCGAGCTGCTTGGTCCCGGAGGCGAGCTGATCGGCCCCGGAGGCCAGCGCAGTGGCGCCGCCGTTGGTCTTGCGGAGACCGGCCTCGAGCTCACGAGCGCCGGCAGCGAGGCGACCATTGGCGTCGGCGACCTGCGAGGCCCCGGAGGCGACCTTCCCGGCACCGTCCGCCGCCGACGAGATCCCTCCGCTCAGCTCAGGAGCCGCCTGCGACAGAGCCGAAGCTCCCGAAGCGACCTGCTCCGCCCCGGCCGCGAGCTGGTCCGCCTGCCCGCCGCCGGAGCCGACCGCCGAGGCGGTGGCACCGCACAGCTGCGGCTTGGAGGCCGCGAGCAGCCGGTCGCTCGCGCACGCCTGCGCCCAGCCCTTGGCGAGCTGGGTGTAGCCGGCCACTCCCTCCGAAACCTGGGATGCACCGGTCGCGAGCGACGAGGCCTGCGCCGGGAGCCCCGCGGTCGACCTCTCGAGCCGGCTCAGCCCGCCACTGAGCTCGTCGGCTCCGACAGTCAGCGAGGATGCGCCCTTGGACGCCTTGCCCGCTCCCCCTGCCAGCGATCCCGCCCCCGACACCAGCCGCGCGGTCCCGCCGGCGAGCGAATCGAGCCCACCCGCGACCTGCGAGGCGCCGTCAGCAGCCCCGGACGCACCGGAGCTGAGCGACCGAGCACCATCGGCGACCTTCCCGGCGCCCGAGTCGGCGGCAGCGGTGCCCTCGGCGAGCTGGTCGGCACCGTCGGCGGCCGAGTCCAGGCTGGTCTTGAGCCTCCCGGTCTGGTCCCGGACGCCGTCGAGATAGGTCGTCGTGACCGTACGTCCCAGGGTCGAGGCCGACTGCCGCGCCACCTGCCGGGCGATCTCGGCGGTCACCTCGCTGGAGGCGTCGGACGCCTCCACGCTGACCCGGCCGGCGCTCGGGTCGCTGCCCTGCACCCCCGACAGCGTCTTGGACAGGTCCTTGGGGATCGTGATCACCGCGGCGTACTCCCCACCGGTAAGACCCTCCCGTGCATCCGCAGCATCGGTGAGCTCCCAGCCGAGCGTGGGGCTCGCGGACGACCCCGAGGACGAGACCAGGTCCGCGGCCAGCGCCCTCCCGGCGTAGATCGTCTGCTTGTCCTTCCCGCTCCCCGTCGTCACCGGCTCGTCGAGGTTGACCACCGCGGCGGGCACCTGGTCGAGGTTCTCGGCACGGTCGCCGAGCGCGACGAGGGCGAGCGCCGTCACGAGGACCGGCAGCAGGACCGCGGCGGCGACCAGACGGCGGCCGCCCCACCATGATCTCGTACGTTTCATCGGACTGTCTCCAGGTCGGCGACCGGCTCGACGGGGTCAGCGAGCGCGGTCTGGGGTCGGGTGTCTGCGGCCGGTACGGCATGGACGATCGCGTCCGCGACCTGCGGCACGGCCGGCAGGGACGGCATCCCGAGAAGCACGGTGGCGCCTCGCGAGGTCAGCGCTGACAGGGCCGCGATCTGGCCGCTGTCGAGCACGGTGGGGTTGTCGATCGCGACCAGCGCCGGCACCCGCCGGGTCTCGGCGAGCCCAAGCGCTTCGTCGACGCTGCCGATGAGGGCCGCCCGGGCGCGTACCGCTCCGGACTCCTCGGGCAGAAGCCGGTCGAGCACCACCAGCTGCCCGGAGAACCCGAGCCGGCCGGTGAGGGCAGCGAGTGCGGCAGACCGGGCGATGGGGTCGGATCCGTGGACGACGCCGATCCCCGCCGGCCGCAGCGTCAGGTCGAGCGGAGCAAGCGCATCGGACACCGCGACGTGACGAGCCCGCACGGCAACCGAGCCGTGCGAGGCCACGTAGTCGGCATGCTCCAGGTGGTGGACGAGCGCCTCGCCCTCGATGTCGAGGACCGGCATCCGTCGATCGAGCCAGCGCGGCAGCCACCAGGCCCGGCGCCCGAGCAGGGCGAGCACCGCCGGAACCAGCGTCATCCGCACCAGGAACGCGTCCACGAGCACGCCCACGGTGAGACCCAGCGCCATCGGCTTCACGATCGGGTCGCCGTTGGGCACGAAGGCCGCGAAGACGGCGACCATGATGATCGCCGCGGCGGTGACGACGCGGGCGCTGGCGGCGAACCCGGTGTCCACGGAACGCCGCGCGTCGCCGGTGTGGACGAAGTCCTCGCGCATCCGGGAGACCAGGAACACCTCGTAGTCCATCGCGAGCCCGAAGAGCACGCCCATCAGGATGATCGGGAAGAACGCGATCACCGGGCCGACCTTGGCGACGTTGAACAGGTCGGCGCCCCAGCCCCACTCGAAGACCGCGGCGACGACACCGAACGAGGCCGCCACGGACAGCACATAGCCCAAGGTGGCCTTCAACGGCACCGCGATCGAGCGGAACACGATCGCCAGCAGGATCAACGACAGCCCGACCACGACGGCTCCGAACGGGAGGATCGCCCCGGACAGCCGAGCGCTGACATCGATGGCGACCGCGGTCTGCCCGGTGACCATGACGTCCTCGACCCCGAACCGCTTCTCCAGGTCGGCGGAGTCCGCGCGGATCTCCTTGACCAGGGCAGCGGTCTCCGGAGAGCTCTTCTCGGTGGTCGGATAGATCACCACGAGCCCGAGGTCTGCGGTCCGGTTCGGCGTCGCCAGGGCGACCTTCTGCACCCCGTCGTAGGTCCCGAGCGTTTCGCCCAGGGAGTCCATCACCCCGATCGGGTCTGTGTTGGCGATGATGTCCGCGGTCACGAACAGCGGCGCGTTGTAGCCCGGCCCGAAGTCGCGGCTGATCAGGTCGTACGTCTCCCGCGGAGCGCTCCCGGGCTCGGCGCTGCCGTTGTCGTTGAGCCCCAGCGCGAGGTCGCGCGCCGGGATCGCCAGGACGGCGATCACCAGCAGCGAGACAACGACGGTGAGAACCGGCACCTTGGTCACCAGTCGCACCCAGCGTGCCCCGAGAGTGTTGGCGTGAGGCCGCCCCTCCGCGACAGCCTCACGCCGATGGGCCCGAGACCCGGGCTTCGGCCGAAGCCGCTCACCCGCGAGAGCGAGGAGAGCGGGCACGGCGGTGAGCGCGACGAGCACCGCGACCAGGACGGCCGAGGCGGCCGCGTACCCCATCACCGCCAGGAACGGGATGCCCGCGACCACGAGGCCGCACAGCGCGATGATGACCGTGACACCCGCGAAGATGACCGCGCTGCCGGCTGTCGCCACCGCCCGGGCGATCGACTCCTCCACCCCGAGACCGGCGGCGAGCTGGCTGCGATGCCGCGCGATCACGAACAGCGCGTAGTCGATGCCGACCGCGAGCCCGATCATCAGCGCCAGCGTCGGGGTGGTCGCCGAGATCGTGGTGACGGCGGCGACCGAGAAGATCCCCGCCATCGCGATCGCCACCCCGAGCAGTGCGGTCAGGATCGGCAGGCCGGCGGCCAGCAGCGACCCGAACGTGATCGCCAGGACGAGCAGGGCGATCAGGATCCCGATCCCCTCGGTCGCACTGACGTGCACCCCCGTGACGGAGTACGCATCCCCGCCGACGTGGAGCTCCAGCGAAGACCCCGACGGCAGCTCCACAGCATCTTCCAGATCCGAGGTCACACCCTCGGGGAGCTCGTCGAGACCGACGTCGAGCTGCACCGTCGCCAGCGCGTCCCGGCCGTTGTCGCTGACGGTCCTGCTCTCCGAGGCAAGCGGGTCGGTGACCGTCGCGACGTGGTCCACCTTCTCGACCTCGGCGAGCACGTCCGCGACCTCGCCCCTGTGGTCCTCGATCCGATCCCCTTCGGGAGCCACGAAAACCAGCTGAGCCGAGGTCCCGGAGACCTCGGGGAAGCGCTGGGTGAGCGCGTCCAGCCCCTGCTGGGACTCGGTGCCCGGGATCGTGAAGTCGTTCTGCAGCTTGCCGCCGAGCGAGACGGTCAGCGCACCCAGCAGCACCGCGAGCAGGAGCCAGAGCGCCAGCACGGTCTTGGCGTGGCGCGCGACCTGTCGGCCGAGTCGGTAGAGGTAGGAGGACACATTCGATACATTAACGCATTCAGTACAAAACTGTATCGTCGGCGTATGTGAGGATTGCTACATGACCGAGGTGAAGGCCCCCAGGCGACGTACGAACACCCGCGCGCGACTGCTGAACGCGGCCGTCGACGTCTTCGTCGAGCGCGGGGCGCGCCGGGTCACCGTCGACGACCTGGTCAGCGCCGCCGGCTACACGCGCGGAGCCTTCTACTCCAACTTCGCCAGCGTCGAGGAGGTGCTCCTCGAGGCGTTCAAGGAGGAGTCCGAGAGACTCATCGAGGCCGTACGCTCCGCCGTCGCCGAACACGCCGACGCCGAGTCGAGCGAGTCGCTGATCTCGGCAGCCTTCGACGCGGTCCGCCCCACGCAGGACCGCTGGTTCGTCCTGCAGAGCGAGGTGGTCCTGCAGAGCCTCCGCGACCCCGACGCGCGGGAGATCAGCTCGGCCACCTTCACCGCCCTGAGCGAGCAGCTGGTCGAGGTGGTCGAGCTCGCCCTGGACCGCCTCGACTGCACCTCCACCATGCCGACCGATCTCCTCGCCCAGACGATGATGGGCGTGTTCCTGCACAGCCTCACGATGCGTACGATCCGGCCCGACGACCCCCGCGCCGACCGGCTCCTCGCCGAAGCACTCCCCCAGATCCTCGATGGAGTATCCGTGCCCCGGGTTACCAGGGCTTGATGGCCTCCATGTAGAGCGACTCGGCCCGTCGCCGTTCGGTGTCAGGGGCGGCGTCGAGCTCGGTGTCGCCGAACATGCGACGACCGGGCTCCGGGAAGCCTCCCGCCCGGAACATGCTTCGGGCTTTGCGACGCTGAACGGGACTCACCGCGTTGGTCACGACCATCCGGGCAGTCCCGCGCTTGCTCACCGGAACGGCGTGCTTGGTGATCCGGCGAAGCCAGGAGTCGGTCGGATTGGTCGAGTTCAGCCGTTCCTGGGCCACGTCAACGGCGGCGAAGTACGCCTCGAGTCGTGCACGATCGTCCACGGTTTCCCCCTTGTCATGACAGGCGACTCTTCTGTCGTCTAATCCTTCAAGACACCCCCGACGCGGATCATGACGCCACGAAGACGAGGAGTTCAGGCGCCTTTCCCTTCCCCAGACGGGGAGATGATGTGCGTCACACTTTCTCCTGTGCCGTCATAGCACGGTCGGATCGCTGTCTTGGCCTATCGAGTCACTCCACACGTACCGCACCGGAGCGAGCAGCGCCGCTCGCGACCATCCGCGGAACTCGTGTGGATCACTTCGATCCGAAAGAAGTACCCCCGTTGCACGAGCCAAGACGACACCGAGCAGTCATCATGGGCGCCTTCGCCTTCCTCCTGGCCGGAGGTGGCGTGGTTGCCGTCATGAACCTGACCGGCAGCACCCCGACACCCGACGAACCGACGGCGAGCTCGCCAAGCGCGCCGAGCGCGTCACCGGACAGCGAGAAGGACGCGCCGAACGCTGCCGACACGACGCCCGACCTCAGCGACAGCACCGGCCTGAGCGCGGGGGCGCTGACCGCCGCCGCGAAGAAGGCCTCGGTCGAACCCGCGACCGTCGCGGACGCCACGACGAGCATCGACACGGCGCTCGACTCGTTCTTCGCTCCGCTCGAAGAGGGGGAGAAGCCCGAGGTCCCCAACGTCGGGAAGGCTCTGGCTGACGAGATCGAGATCGTCCAGTACGAGCGTCAGGACGCCGGTTGGACGATCACCGGGACCCCCACGATGGATGACCTCGAGGTGGTCGAGGTCGACGACCCGAGCAAGCCCAAGGCGATGACGATCAGGGCGTGCGTCGACACCAGCGACGTCACCATCAAGAACTCCACCGGCCGAGACATGACGACGAAGACCGCCACCCGGTCGCGGTCGGTGTTCGAGATGGACCTGGTCAAGGGCGAGTGGCGGGTGACCTCCCGCAGCCTCGCCGGCAACGCGGACTGCTCGGCCTGAAAAACCTCCACCTCTCGGGAACCTTCCACCGCACGGCCATCGATGCCGTGCCCCCAGAGATGCGCAGGACATGAGGGAACAGATGATCACGACGTCCACACCCGGCCGACGCCGGCACAAGATGAGGGCGGTCGCACTGCCCATCGCCCTGGCGGTCACCACCACGGTGCTGGCATCCACGGGTGCGGCGGCAGGACGGCCGGCGACAGGGTCCCCGGCGACGGACACACCTCAGGCCACGTCTCCGGACGCGACCGCAGCGCTCGGCTCAATCTCTCGCCCGGCGGCGTCGTGCTGGGAGATCAAGGAGCAGCGCCCGGACGCGCCGTCGGGGACGTACTGGCTGTGGACGCCGAAGCTCGAGGTCGCCGACCAGTTCTACTGCGACCAGGAGACCGACGGCGGCGGCTGGGTGCTGATCGGGCGCGGCCGCGAAGCCTGGAACCGGTCCGACGCCGGCATGGGCACGACCGCCGACGTACGCAAGACCATCACCGGCCCCGGCGCCTTCGCCCCTCGCACCCTCTCGGCCGAGGTGATCAACGGCCTGTACAACGGCGAGCGGGCCGACGCCCAGCAGATGCGGCTGCGCCGCGCCCTGGACGGCACCGGCACCAACTGGCAGGAGACCCGCTACGCCTACTCGTCGGGTATGCCGACCTGGTCCTGGCCTGCAGCCCACGGAGCCGAGACTCCGGTCAAAGGGGTGACCTTCGACGGTGCGACAGCCGCCGCCGGAAGCAACACCGTAGGTTGGGTAGGGACCCAGCAGAGCATCGCCAGCCTCTACACCCGGATCAACGCGTACACCTACAACGGGGGCACCTGGGCCCACCACAAGACGGCAGCTCTGCCCGGCGCTTCGACAGCGAGCGACAGCTACGTCTACCACAGCGGCGGCTGGCTCAACGTGCCGTTCACGCAGGTGTTCAGCCGGCCGAAGGTGACCTCGTCCGCCTTCGTCGCGGTTCCGGAGGAGGGTCTGGCCGAGGCGCGCAACAAGGCCGTCGTCCGCGACGGGTCGTTGAAGAACCCCTGGGGCGTCACCGGGCGTAGCCCCCTGTTCCGAGACAACCTCGACGTCGAGGTCCAGGCCTTCGGCGAGGACAAGGCCACAGGCATCATGTATGTCGGCGGCAACTTCACCACCGTCCAACGCGACAGCAGCGCCACCGACGCCGCCACCCAGCAGTTCCTCGCCGCCTTCGACGCCACCACCGGCGAGTGGATCCCCACCTTCCGCCCCGAGCTCGACGGGCAGGTCAAGTCCATCGAAGTCCTCCCCGGCGGACGCCTCGCCGTCGGCGGCGAGTTCAGCAACGCCGACAGCGCACCCCACGAAGGCTTCGTCGTCCTGGACAAGTCCACCGGGCGCGTCCACCAGGACTTCAGCACGCTGCTCGTCAACCGCGTCTCCGTCGAGACCGTCTCCGTGTGGGACATCGTCACCCACGACGGCTGGCTCTACCTCGGCGGCAAGTTCACCCACGCCACCGGCCCGAGCTCCACCCGTGAGGTCTACAGCCGCAACATCATGCGCCTGCGCCTCGACGACCTCACCCCCGACCGCACCTTCACCGCAGAGCTCAACGGCGGCGCCGTCGACCTCGACATCCACAACGGCCGCCTCTACGCAGCCGGCACCTTCAGCCTGAACAAGGGCGCCTCAGCTTTCCGGGCACTCGCCATCAACCTCAGCGACTACACGCAGGTTCCCTGGAAGATCAACGTCAGCTACGGCAACGCGGTCCTGAACTCCCGCCAGTACGGTGTGGTGGCCACCGACACCTCCGTGTGGCTCACGGGGGCGGAGCACCTCCATGCGGCTTACGACTCCAGCGATCTGTCGCTGAAGCAGACCTGGATGCAGTACGCGGGTGGCGACGGTCAGACGATCGCCAGCAACGGTGACACCGTCTTCGCCGGATGCCACTGCTGGGGCAAGTCCTACGAGGGTGCTGCGAAATGGGGCGCATCGGGGACGAACTTCGAGGAGATCTCTGCGATCGGCGCCTACGACGCCGTCGGCACCACCCTCCAGCGCACACCCAAGGTCTGGGACCCGGCATTCTCCTCCCGTCACGGTGACGGTGCCTGGGCCAGCCACATCGACTCCCGCGGCACTCTGTGGGTCGGTGGCGACTTCACCCACGCGGTGCCACACGGCTGGACCTCGCGTCGCTGGACCGGTGGCTTCGTCCGGTTCGAGCAAGACCTCGATGCCATCGCACCCGCGGTCCCGACCGGCCTGTCCGTCGTCACCGACGGCACCTGGGACGCGCTCTCCTGGGAACCGGGAGGTGAGGGCGTGACATACCAGGTGTTCGCGATCGGCAGCGGCGAACTGGTCACCCAGACCACCGACACCGCCGTCGCCGTGCCTGCGCGCCCTGATGGCACCCGCTATGTCGTACGCGCCCTCGACTCCGACGGCAACATCTCCGCAACCAGCAACGCCGTCGTCGCCCAGCCCGGCGAGATCTCCGCCGATCTCATCCCCGAGGCCAGCCCGACCCGGCCGGTCCAGCTCATCTCGCCACGCGCGACCTGGTCCCACTCCCACGACGCCGGACGACCCGACGGCTGGCCAGCCGTCGAACCGTTCACCTCAACCGGCACCGCACCGCTCGGCTGGGGCACCAACGACGTCGCCACCGCCTTCCCCGCCGCCGCCGACGGCACCCGCCCCCTGGCCTCCTACTACGCCAAGTCCTTCGATCTCCCCGCCGACGCCCCACATCAGGAGCTCGTCGTCACCGTCCGCATCGACGACGGCACCGCCGTCTACCTCAACGGCAAAGAGGTCCTACGCGAGAACCTCCCCGACGGGGAGCTCGCCGATCGCACGTACGCCACCCAGTCGGTCTCCGGAAACGCGGCACCGGACAACACCAAGACCGTCCGGATCCCCATCACCGACCTGGCCGAAGGCACCAACACCATCACCGCGGAGGTCCACTCCAACTGGACCAAGGCACCCAGCTCGACCTTCGACCTCGAAGCCGTCCTGCAGTAACGGAAGCCAGGACAGAAGCGGAATCAGAACGGGCCGGCCGGGCAGCGCGCACTGCGCAATCGCTGTCCGGCCGGTGCTCGCCACAGCGTCATAGCCACGGCTCCTCGGTGTCTTGGTTGTTGAACACACAGCACAGGAAGAGAAGCCCAAATGCACAAGAACTCCATGACCCGACCCTCCCCGAGCGGAGGTGGGGTTCGGGTGCTCAGTCGCCGAAGCACCGGAATAGGGCTCATCCTCGCCGTGACGCTCGGGATCTCGACGATCGCGTCCCCGTCGCCGGTGGAGGCTGCATCGCCACCGAGCAAGGCGGCGGCGCTGGCTGCGGTGCCCGCTGACGACTACGACCCGCTCGAGTTCGGCGCGTGGACGTTGGGCAACGGTGGTGATCCGTCCGGAAGCGGGGCCCAGAACTGGGTGGAGCTCAGCGGTGGCGCCGGCTACGCGAACGCCGACGACACCCCCAGCGGCGCAGGCAGCCAGCTGCAGCAGACGGTAACCGGCGTGACGCCGGGAAGCACGCTGTCCGTGACCGTGTACTGGAACCACGGCATCCCCAACCCCGGCGACGCCATGCAGCTGACCCTGTCCTACGCGGGCGTGAACTACGCGGCCTGGCAGACCCCGTACCCGGCCGGCTCGTCGAAGGTGGTCGTCGCCAACGGGGCTGCGATCGCGCCGACGACAGGGTCTGCGGAACGGGCCGCCACCGCGTACCAGGTGACTCTTCCGGACAACGTCCCGGCAGCTGGCGTGGTTCGGTTCGCGATGACCGCGATCACGAACAGCGTCACGCCGGGCGACGACTTCCGCATCAGCGGCCTGAGCATGAACAGCCCGCCCGTGCCTGTCCCGGAAGAGGGCTTGGCCGAGAGCAGGGCGAAGAAGGTGGTTCGCAGCGGGTCGATGAAGAACCCGTGGGGTGTGACCGGTCGTAGTCCCCTGTTCCAGGACAACCTCGACGTCGAGGTCCAAGCCTTCGGCGAGGACGAGGCCACCGACACCATGTACGCAGGCGGCAACTTCACCACCGTGCAACGCGACAGCGCCGGCACGGACGCCGAGACCCAGGAGTTCCTCGCGGCGTTCGACGCCGTGAGCGGCGAGTGGATCCCCACGTTCCGGCCCACGCTGGACGGACAGGTCAAGTCGGTCGAGGTGCTGCCCGGCGGCCGATTGGCGGTCGGTGGCGAGTTCAGCACCGCCGACGGCGCACCGCACGAGGGCTTCGTGGTCCTGGACAAGACCACAGGCCGCGTCCACGAAGACTTCACCACGCTGCTCGTCAACCGGGTCTCCGTGGAGACGGTCTCGGTCTGGGACACGGTGATCGACGACGGCTGGCTCTACCTCGCCGGCAAGTTCACCCACGCCAGCAAACCAGGAACCCGCGAGGTCTACAGCCGCAACCTCATCCGCCTCCGCCTCGACGACCTCACCCCCGACCGCGACTTCACCACAGAGCTCAACGGCGGCGCCGTCGACCTCGACATCAAAGGCAACCGCCTCTACGCAGCCGGCACCTTCAGCACCAACAAGGGCGCCCCAGCATTCCGCGCCCTCGCCATCGACCTCACCGACCGCACCCAGATCCCCTGGAAGATCCACACCAGCTACGGCACCGCCCCACTCAACACCCGCCAATATGGCGTGGTCGCGACCGACTCCTCGGTCTGGCTCACCGGCGCCGAACACCTCATCGCGGCCTACGACCCGGCTGCGCTGACGTTGAAGCAGACCTGGATCCAGGCTTGGGGCGGTGACGGCCAGACGATCGCCAGCAACGGCGACACCGTCTTCGCCGGATGCCACTGCTGGGGCAACACCTACGAAGGTTCGCGCAATCTCGGACAGACTTCGAGCAACTTCGAGCAGATCTCGGCGATCGGCGCCTATGACGCCGCTGCCGCGACGATCCAGCGTAAGCCCGAGGTCTGGGACCCAGTCCTCTCCGCCCGCCGTGGCGACGGCGCCTGGGCGAGCCTCATCGACTCCCGTGGCACCCTGTGGACAGGCGGCGACTTCACCCACGCGCAGCCCCACGGCTGGACCTCACGCCGCTGGACCGGCGGCTTCGTCCGATTCGAGCAAGCAGGAGACGCCACCGCACCTCCGGTCCCGACCGGCCTGACCGCCGTCACCGACGGCACCTGGGACGCGCTCTCCTGGAACCCAGCAGGCGAGGACGACCTGACCTATCAGGTGTTCCGCATCGGCGGCAGCGAAATGGTCGCGCAGACGACCGACACCACGGTCACCGTGCCGGCGAGCCCCGAAGGCACCCGATACCTGGTACGCGCCGTCGACGCAGCAGGCAACGCCTCCGCAACCGGCAGCCCCGCTGCCGCAGAGCCGGGCACGATCCCACCCGATCGCATCCCGGAGGGCGGCGAGACCCAGCCGGTCCAGGTCATCTCGCCGCGCGCGAGCTGGACCTATTCCTTTGACGCAGGCATACCGCAGGGTTGGCCGACCGTAGAGACCCTCGAGTCCACCGGCACAGCGCCACTCGGCTGGGGCACCAAGGACGTCGTCACGAAGTTCCCGGCAGCCGCCGACGGCACCCGACCGCTCACCTCGTACTACGCGAAAGCGTTCGACCTCCCCGCCGACGCACCCCACAAGGAGCTCGTCCTCACCGTACGTCTCGACGACGGCGCCGCCGTCTACCTCAACGGCAAGGAGATCCTGCGAGAGAACCTGCCCACAGGTGACCTCACCGACCGCACCTACGCCACCACCTCGGTCGCCGGCTATGCGGCACCGGACAGCACCAAGACCGTCCGGATCCCCGTCGCCGACCTGGCCGAAGGCACCAACACCATCACCGCAGAAGTCCACTCCAACTGGACCAAGGCACCCAGCTCCACCTTCGACCTCGAAGCCGTCCTCCGCTAGAACGAGACGGAGCTGGACCACAGACGGGGCCGGCCGGACAGCGCACACTCGCCGTCCGGCCGGTGCTCGGACGCCGCACCATCAACGCGGAGCTGACCGAGGGATCTGGTTGTCAGGGCGTCGCGGTGGCGGTGCTCGCGGAAGCATTGCCCGCCGCGTCGATCGCGCGTACCGCATAGGCCGCACCGATCTCCGCCGGCAGTCCCATCATGGTGTCGGTGGTCATCGCCACTGGGCGATCGTTCCTCAGCACCTGGTAGGTCACGCCTGGCTCGGGCGACCCGGTCCACGACAGCGAGGCCGTCACCCCGTCCGACACGACCTTCAGACCGGAAGGGGCAGCCGGGACGGCCGCGTCCGCACGAGCGAACCGGGCGAATCCGCCGGTCCACCGCTTGGAGATCGAGTCCCGGCCAGCATGTGTCAGGTCGCCGCCGACCCACATGGTCCCGTTCGAGTCCATCAGGCTCGCCCACACCCCCGAACCCTCCCGGGTGGTGAACCGCGGCGCGAATGCAGTCTCGAGCGTCGCTTCGGAGCTGTCGTACGCGCCGATCTGATCGACCGCGCCGTGGTTCGAGGTCCCTCGAGTCCACTCCAGCATCCGCGACGCACCTTCGTAGACGTTCTCCGAGCAGTGGCACCCTGCGTACACGGTGTCCCCGTCGGCGACCAGCGTCTGACCGTCGCCACCGTTGTGGCTCAGCCAGGTCTGGCGCACCTGCATCGTGTCGGCGTCGTAGACGGCGAGCAGGTGCTCGGCTCCCGTGAGCCACACGTCGTCCCCGACGGCGAGGACCGCCCCTTGCAGCGAGTAGACGTCGTGCGACTTGGAGATCGTCCAGGGGATCTGGCTCATGGTCGTGAGATCCATCGCCAGCGCACTGACGGCGTCGACGGACCCGTTCATGGTGAACCGGCCGGCGGCGTAGAGCCGATCGCCCTCGTCGGAGACGTCCAGGTCGAAGAGCGACCCGTTGAGGTTCGCCTTGAAGGTGCTGTCCGGAGAAAGGTCCTCCGCGGACAGACGCATGAGGTTGCGGCTGTAGACCTCGTGGGTCGAGCGCGCGCTTGTGGCGTGCGTGAACTTTCCACCGATGTAGAGGTGCCCGTCCTTCACCTCGGTGGCCCACACCGAGGGAAGCAACGTGCCGACCCGGTTGAGGAGCTTGGTCGTCACCGAGTCGTCGACATCCCCGGTCGAGGGGTCCATGACCGCGAGTCCCTGGTGGTCTTCGCCGTTCACGGTGGTGAACTCACCGCCCACGACCAGCCGACCGTCAGGCAGCACCTCCAGCGACCGCACCTGATCGTTCAGAGCCGGCCGGAAGGCCGAGACCCACTCACCCGAGCCGACGTCGAAGGCCGCCAGGTACGGCTGATCCACCGAGTCCGTGCCGCGCCCATCGCGCTGGACCTTGGTGAAGTTCCCACCGACGTACATCACGCCGTCACCTTCGGCGAACGCCTGCACCTCGACGTCGTAGTAGCTGTCGTACGAGGGACCGACGCCGCTCACTCCCCACGGGTTCCACCGCGACTCGCTCTTCGCGACCGCGGGCCGGGTCACGGCAGGCGTACCTTCCGCTGGAAGCTCTCCGAAGTCGGAGCTGAAGCGCGCCGGACGGAGGTAGACCTGGGTGAACGGCTTGGTGACCTGCGTCCCGTTCTTGTAGAGGTAGCTGCTGCCCGAGGTCGAACCGCCCAGGACGTTCACGGGGTCCGTGATGCCCCATCCTTCTGACCAGCCCGACTTGGCGTCCGTCGTGGTGTTCACGTCGAAGGCGAGGTTGGTGTCGCTTCCGAATCGAGCGCCCGTGCCGCCGGCTGTGGGGGTGCCGTCGAACAGAGCGTTGGTGACCGGCATCGCTGACTCGAACTGCCACGTCCACCCCGGCTGGCCCTCGCCGCCGAACTGGAACTGCGCCTCCTGCCACCTGGTCCCAGCCGCGTCTGTCGCGCGTCTCAGCCGCACCCAGGTGTCATCGACCCGCAGATCACCGAGCAAGGCGTCCACGGTCGCGACCGGCAGCTGGCGAGGCGAGAACCCGTCGACGCTCGCGACGTCGGTCCGTACGTCTGCGGTCGTGCCGCGCCCGCTCGCGGCCGGGCTCCACCCCTCACGGCCGCGGCCGACGAGCACCCAGCCTCCACCGCTGGTCACCTGGTCGCAGTAGAACTGGTCGGCGATGACCAGCTCCGGCGTCCACAGCCAGTAGGTGCCCGACGGCGCGTCCGGCCGCACCTGCTTGATCTCCCAGCACGACCCGGCCGGGTTCGACTCCGTGCCCAGCGGTGCCGTCGGCGGCGGAGCGCCGGCGACCGGGGCTCCCAGGCCGAGCACGGCCGCCAGCGCGATCGATGCGGCCCAGCCGGCGCGATTGCGCTGGAGCATGTTCATCGACTTCCTTCCCGAGTCAGGAGAAACGTCACGCGGTGACCTCAGTCCCGCACCCACGTGTGGATGTAGTCGAGGTGCATGACGGACTCCGACGCAGACCAGTCGGTCGTGTGGTCCGGCATCCCGTTCCAGTCGCCGCCGACGTTGAGGTTGATCCGGATGTTCCAGCTCTTGCCTACCTCGTAGTACCTGTCGAACCACGACGGCTCACCCGACTTGAAGGTGGCGGTCGGGACACCGTCGACCCACATCCGGATCGATCCCGGAGTCTTCACCATCGAGTAGACGTGCCAGCCGTCGGCCGTGCCGGGAAGCTCGGAGTACTTCTTCACCTCGACATCCTGCTCACGGCCAGGACCGTAGGCGGTGTGCACCGTGTGATGGGTGGCTGGATCGTTGACCTCGCGCCCGAAGGTCTCGATCAAGTCGATCTCGCCGGACGAGCGGTCGTCGGGGCGCAGCCACAGCGGAGCCGGCCAGAGCCCGCGCTCCACCGGCACCTTGGCCCGCACCTCGAGCCGGAACTCGTCGGGCAGCGCGGCCTTGTCGTTGCTGTCCACGTAACCCGAGGTGTAGTTCCAGCCCGCCACGTCCTGCTTCTTGGCCCGGAGGTGGAGCAGCCCCTGGTCCACCTTGACGTTGTCGCGCATGAACAGCGCCTCCTGGTTGGGTGCCTGCCCGTAGTCGCGTACGTTCCACCGGCTGCTGTCGAGATCTGTGAAGTCGTCCCGCCACAGCGTTCGCCACCCATCAGGGTCCTCTGCCTCCGCGTCAGACCCTGCGTTCGGGGAGGTGGCACCGCGCTTGGTCGAGCCTTCGTCCTCCTGCTTGCCAGTGCCCTTGCCCGCCTTCGACCCCTCGCTCGCGCGGGGTCCGTCCTCCGGGGTGAGCGGGCTGGGTGCCTCGATGGTCTGCGGCGTGGTCTCAGGTGACGGCGACGACGACGGGCCCGGAAGGCCGTCCTGGCTCTTCCTCTCGCCGCCGGTCGGGTCAGTCTCGTCCCGCAGCTGACATGCGGTGAACAGCCCTGCCGAGACGGCGACGACGACAACGCCCACCGCTAGCCGGACACGACGTGTCGGGATCTTACGAATCGAGTCTTGTTGCATGTGTGGGACCTTCCTCGAGCTCGTCATCGGGCGGCTAACGACCGTCGGTCGCGAGGGCCGCACTCAGATCGAACGTATGGCTGGGCGTCTTGCGGTAGTTGGAATGAACTTCAGCGGTCAAGACGTTGGTGCCGGTCTCGAGCAGGTCGCGCGGAACCACGACCTTCACGGTGGAGGTGGATGCGGACGACGAGCTCACCGCCGAGGATGCGTACGTGTTCTCGGTCAGCGCGCCGCCGGGCAGGTTCTCTCGAACGATCTCGGTGCCGTTGAGATAGACGGCGACGCCGTCGTCCACCCGGACCGTGACCTCGAGCCCGTCGCCCGACGCCGATTCCGGGACCTCGAACGCCCGCGCGTAGTAGGACGTGATCGGGCGCGACCCGTCCGCGGCTGCGGGAATCTCCGTGGCGACGTCGGTCGTCCCCCAGCCGAGCGGCGCCGGGCCGTACGCGTCGAGCGACCCGACTGCCGGCCAACCGCGGGGCGTGCCCTGGCCGTACGAGACGTCCCACTGTGCCCCGTTCGGCACCACCAGCGCCGGGGCGTCAGCGGCCGACTCGACGGCAGTGCTTGCCGAGGCGTTGCCCGCGGCCTCGATCGTCCGGACGGTGTATTGCGCGCCGTCGGTGGCAGGCACGGTGAGGGTGGTCTCGGTGGTCGTGCCGACTGGGCGGCCGTTCCGGAGCACCTGGTAGGTGACGCCGTTCTCACCCGGACCGGTCCACGACAGGATGTGTGAGGAGCCGTCGGCCAAGACCCTCAGGTCGGAGGGCTTCTCCGGCGCGGCAGCGTCCCTCGCACCGAACCGTGCGAATCCTCCGGTCCACCGCTTCGCCAGGGTGTCCCTCGCCGCGTGGGTGAGGTCACCCCCCACCCACAACGTCCCGTTCGAGTCCACCAGGCTCGCCCACGCACCCGAACCCTGGCGCGTGGAGAACCGCGGTGAGAACGTCTGCTCGAGGCTCGCTCCGGAGTTGCTGAATGCGCCGATCTGCTCGATGGCGCCGTGGTCGACGGTGCCTTCGACCCGCGATGCGTAGGTGCGCGACCCTTCATAGGTGTTCTCCGAGCAGTGGCAGCCGGCATACACGGTGTCGCCGGCAGCGGTCAGGGTCTGCCCGTCCCCGCCTGCTTGCTGGATCCAGGTCTGACGCACCTGCATAGTGGCGGTGTCATAGGAGGTCAGGAGGTGCTCGGCGCCGGTGATCCACACCGAGTTCCCGGCCGCGACGACGGCCTGCTGACGCGTGTTGCTGTCGCGCTGGTCCGAGAACACGAGCGTCCACGGAACCTGGCTCTGGTCACCGAGATCGACTGCGAGGCCGCGGTAGGCGGGCGCCGAGCCGTTGAGGCTGAACATGCCGGCGGCATAGAGCCGGTCCCCGGCGGCGCTGGCATCGAGCGACCACACCGAGCCGTTGAGCTCGACCTTCATCGCCCGGTCCGGGGTCAGGTCGGCCGCGCTCAGGCGCAGGAGGTTGCGCCCGTAGACCTCGTCGGGAAGCTTCTCGTTGGTCGCATGCGTGAACCGGCCGCCGATGTAGAGCCAACCGTCCTCCAGGTCCATCGTGCGGACCGCCGGCAGCAGTCCACCGACCCGGTTGACGAGCGAAGTCGTGAAGTACGGGTCGACCTGGCCCACCTTGGTGTCGAGCACGACGAGACCCTGGTGATCCACGCCGGATGCCTGGGTGAATTCGCCCCCGACGGCGAGGCGGTTGTCGTCGAGGACCGCCAGCGACTGCACCTGCCCGTTCAGCTGCGGCCGGAAGGTCTGGATCCACTCACCCGAGTTGACGTCGAACGCCGCCAGATACGGCTGGTTGACGGCGTCAGCACCCGATGCGTTGCGCTGGATCGTGGTGAAGTTGCCACCGACGTACATCACGCCGTCGCCCTCGGCGAATGCCTGGACCTCGACGTCGTAGAAGCTGTTGGACTCCGGCGCCAGTCCGGTGACACCCCAAGGGTTCCACCGCGAGAGACTGGAGGCGACCTCCGGCCCGGTGACCTCGGGAGTGCCTTCCGGCGGCGGCGCCGGGAAGTCCTTGCTGTTCAGCTCTGGTCGCAGGAACACCTGCGTGAACGGTCGCGTCGCCTGCCCGCCGTCCTTGTACAGATGGTTCGAGCTCGACTTCGAGCCGCCGAGTCCGTTGTTCCAGTCGCGGATCCCCCACCCCGTCCGCCAGCCCGACGTCGAGCTGATGACGGTGTGCACGTCGTAGAGCACGCTCGCGCTCGTCTTTCCGAACGAGGCCGCGGTGCCGCTCCCGATCACGGTGCCGTCGAACGACACGTCTGCGACAGGCAGGTCGGTCTCCAGCTGCCACGACCACTCCGGTCGGGCCTGGGCGTAACGGAACCGCACCTCCTGGCGCTTGCTGCCGTCCGCGCTGACCGCGCGCCGCAACCGGACGGTCTGCTCGTCCACCCGCTTCCCGCCCAGCAGGCCGGTGATCGTCTCGACCGGCAGCGTACGCGGGGCGAATGCCTCCGGTCCGTCGACGACGTCCCGGACGTCTGCGCTCGTACCTTGGCCTGTCGCGGCGTGGCTCCACCCGTCGCGGCCACGACCGATCAGCACCCAACCTCCGCCGTCGGTCTCCTGGTCGCAGTAGAACTGGTCCGCGACCACCAGGTCCGGCGTCCACAGCCAGTAGTTCCCGGAAGGAGCGTCGGTACGCTCCTGCTTGATCTCCCAGCAGGACGCCGCCGGGTTCGACTCGGATCCGACGGGGCCTAGGGGTTCCGTCGCTGACGTCGCTGACGTCGTCGTCGTGGTCGTCGTGGTCGTCGTGGTCGTCGCCCGCGCAGGAGCGGCGACCGTCTGGAGGCCGATTCCGAGACCGGCCACGAGTGTGACGGCGAGGACGGGCACAGCCGCTCGCTGAGCGCGCCGTAGAGGTCGAGATGAAGCAGGCACTTTGGGTCCTTCGGAGATGTTCAGGCTCAGCAGTCGGGGTTCTTCGCGAAGGTGCGGGACAGCACCTTCCAGTCGCCCTCGACAAGAGCCAGGTCAAAGAGTGAGCGGGAGCGAGTGACAGTGCCCGAGGTCATGTCCCTCCCTGCAGAGTTGCGGACGACCACGTCAGAGGTGTCCACACACGTACGGAGTGTCAGCGCAGCCGGTTTCGTCGGATCGTCGACCTTGACCACCGCGAGGCCATCGAGCTTCGCGGCGCCTTCGATCGTCCACCCGAGGTCTTGCCGTTCGAGCTGGGTGTTGGAGATCTCCTCAGCCATGTACTTGCCGACGACCTCGGGGAGATCGAGCTCCTCACCCTGAGGGAGGGGTGCGAAGAGAGCGTCGAGCGAGGTGTCGACGCTCGCCACCGCCTCGGTCACCACCTCGGGATCGACACGGACCTTCTTGCCCGCGGCCGCCAGCTCGGCAGCGCTCAGCCCCGTACCCGTCGGTTGTCGCGGGACGTGAGACATCGACGTCTCGGCCTTCCGGCCGCGCTCTTCGCCCGCGTCATCGTCGGGTTTCGACGCCTCCGTGACCCGGTCCGGGAGCTTCGGCGGCCCGCCCGACTCCGCGGCGGCGACGGCGACGCCGACCCCGGTCACGAGCAGCGCCGCCGTCCCTCCGAGGACGACGCGCTGGCGAGCAGTGGTCGCCATCGCTCACAGACCCTTTCCATGGGCGTTGACGGTGCGCACCAGCCAGGGTCCGGAGACCACCCGCGACGACACGGCCAGCGCACCCCACGCCCGCAGACTGCTGGCCTTGGCGCGCAGGGACGTCGCCGCCCAGCGACGGGCCACCTTGTGGTTTCCGGCCAAGGCGCAGGCGAAGGCGATCTGGCCGGCGATACGTGCCAGGCCGGTGCGGTCGTCACGAATCTCGGGATACTTGCCGACGATGTAGGCCAGGCCGTCCGCGTTGGTCTGCCACTTGCTCGTGAAGAACGAGGGCCGGTCCCAGTGCACGACCACCAGCGGCCCGTCGCAAGCGACCACCGGACCGTGGTTCGTCGCCCGGAGCAGCAGCTCGTAGTCCTCGCCGAACGAGCCCGGCACGAGCTCGTCAACGAGACCGACCGGCCCCAGCAGGTCCTCGCGTCGCAGCATGAATCCCGAGGGGTGGTACTCGGTGATGCGCGAGGTGAGGAAGTCGGCGTGCTCGGCGCGCGCGGGTGCCGTACGCACGATCGACTGCCCACCGGTGATGACCTCGATGCTGGCCGCGACCAGGACGGCGTCGGGGTTGTCGGCAAGGAGATGGAGCTGACGGCGGGTCTTGGTCGGACGCCACTCGTCGTCGTCGTCGCAGAACGCGACCAGATCACCGGTCGCCGCGAGGATCCCGGTGTTGCGGCCACCCGCAAGACCGGGCGTACGGTCGTTGGTGATCGTGCGCAGGCTTCGCCCGGGGAGGACGATCACGTCGTCGAGCGGGTCCACCTCGACCCGATCGAAGACGACGACCGTCTCGATCGTCCCTTGATAGTCCTGGGCCATGACAGAGCGGATCGCACGGCGGAGCAGGTCTTCCCGCCCGCCGCGGGTGGCGATCACGCAGGTGACGGTCGGCTGGCTCATCGAACATCCTTACGGGTGGGGCCGGCGAGCTCGAGGGCACGCCGGCGCATCGACACCGCGGCGTGGACGGCGTTGGTGGCGAACAGAAGCGCATAGAGCGCGAAGAACAGAGGCGGCCAGGCCCAGGCCAGGAACAGCCAGCACAAGGCTCCCGTGTCTGTGGGCAGCAAGAAGATCGACTGCAACGTTCCTCGCCGTGGCGACCCCTGGGCGACCCGTGCCGGCGCTTCCGTCGGCGTCCAGCGGCGCACCGCCGTGCGGCGCAAGTCCTTGCGCAGCTGCTCAGCGAGGATCTGGGACATGAACTGGGCGGCGGCCAGGGGCACGAACAGTGCCGCCGTGACCATGCCGAGCGTCGATCCGGACCACATTGCGACCAGGAGCACCGTCACGTGGATGGCCGGGACGCGCGCGGCGTCGAGCAGATGGTCGAGCCACTCGCCCTGCTTCGACGAGCGGCCGGTCAGGCGCGCGACCTGGCCGTCAGCCGAGTCGAGCACATAGCCGAGAGCGAGCAGCACCGCGGCGAGAGCACCCGCGATCACGGTCTGCGAGTGCAACGCCAGGAGCGCCCCCAGTCCCGCCAGTGAGAGCCCGAAGCTGATGAACGACACCGCGTTCGGCCCGACCCCGGTGGCGACGGCGGCAGAGGCGACGACACGCGCCGCCCGCCGGTTGACCCAGCGGGTATATGCAGGCACGCCGTCGCCCGGCTTCTGCGCCGCGCCGATGGTGGCCCATGCCTCAGCGAAGGTCATCGACGTGTCAGCGGTGGTGCTCTCGACCGCCGCGAGCGTGGCCCTCGAGCCGCTCATCAGTAGGCCCCCCTGCCGCCGAAGACGGCACCGAACGTCCGCGCGAGGATCTTGAGGTCGCCCAGCAGGCTCCAGCAGCGTACGTAGTGGAGGTCGAGGCTGATGCTCGTCTCCCAGTCGAGGTCGCTGCGACCGCTGACCTGCCACAGACCGGTGATGCCTGGCCGAACCGCGAGCCTCCCGCGCTCGCGTTCGGTGTAGGCATCGACCTCGGCCGGCAGGGCCGGTCGGGGGCCGACCAGGCTCATGTGCCCCGCGAGCACGTTGAAAAGCTGCGGCAGCTCGTCGAGCGAGTAGCGACGCAGGACCCGGCCGACAGCCGTCACCCGCGGGTCGCGGCGCATCTTGAACAGCAGTCCCGCGCCGTCGTTCTCCTCGACCATACGAACGACCTCGGAGTGGGCACCCACCCGCATGCTCCGGAACTTCACCATCGGAAACCGTCGGCCGAGCCGGCCGACCCGCTCCTGGACGTAGAAGACCGGCCCCCTGTCCGTCAGGAAGACCATCAATCCGATGGCGACCAGGATCGGCAGCGCCAGCAGCAGCAGGGTCATGGCCGCCAGGCGATCTGCGACCGCCTTGACGGCACTGCGCTGCCCGACCGGCGGGTGAGCGGGGACGATCGCCACCGCCTGCGGAAACTCGTTCTCGCGGAGGATCAGCTCGGGGCTGACGGTCCGCGGCGACAAGGTGGGTGTCGTCATCGCGCGGCCTCCCGCTCCTGCAGCTGGGCACGCAGCATCGTGCTCGACGTACGCCGGGTGTAGGGCAGGTACTCGACGCGGACGCCCACCTCGGCGAACCTCTGCTCGAGCATCGTCCCCTTGGCGGTGCCCTTCCAGTCGTCACCCTTGAGAAACACGTCGAAGGGCCGCTGTGACCAGGTGATGAGCTTGTCCGGGCGCTGTTCCACGAACACCTCGTCGACGATGCCGATCGATGCCACGATGGCGGCCCGATCCTGCGTCTCGACGATCGGGGTCTTGCCCTTGGCTATCTCGATCAGATGGTCCGGTACCACGCCCACGACGAGGTAGTCACACAGTTCACGCGCATTCTGGAGCAGGGCGAGGTGTCCGATGTGGAACATGTCCCAGGCTCCGGGTGCGTATCCGACGATCATCGTTTCCTTTCGATGGAGAGTGGTGCGGAAATTCGAGGTGTTCATGTCCGGCCTGACCCCCGGCTGTTGCCGAAGTACGCGGCGAACCGGCGCAAGGTGGTGCCGGGTGGGCGCTCAGCGGCGACCACGGCGGCGATCTCACGCTCGAGGCGAAGCGCTGTCTCGTCAGTCGCACGAGCGCGTGGAGGCATCGTTCCGATGGCCGGTTCGTCAGCCATGCGCGTCATGAGCGCGTGGATGTCGTCCGTCTCCATCGCGAGCCAGGCGCCACCGTTGTCGTTCATGAACCGGCCGAACGTGACCTGGTGATCGTCCACGTGCTCACCGAGGTGGTGGCGTCGCGGGACCACGATCGGCCTGCGGCCGAGAGCGTTGGCGTCGAGGATCGTGCCGGGGCCGACCTGCGTGACCAGCACGTCGGCCGTGGCGAACCTGGCGAAGAGCTCCTGACGGTCGACGGTGGAGACCGCGGTGCCCCTCGTCGGTGCTGCGCTGTGGCCGTGCTGGACCCAGAGGTCGATAGAACGTGGCTGACGACGGTCGTTCCAGGTGTCGATCCAGTCCTCGACCGCACGGACCAGGCGGTCGAACGGGTGCGAGTCGGTTCCGACCGACACCACGACCCGCAACGGCTCCTGAGTTGTCGGTCTCTCCCAGGCGCTCACAGCGCCGGCCCGATCGTGACCGCACCGGGATAGATGCGCTCCTGCGCCTCCCACTGCGTACAGAACACGTCGGCCAGCGGGTAGCAGAGCTTCCCGGTCAAAGTCGGCGAGTCGACGCGGTCGAAGACCTCGAGGTACACGGTCCGGATGCCGAGCAGCCGGGCTGCCAGGAAGAACGGTGCTGCCACGCCGGCCCCGGTGGACACCACGACGTCGGGCCGCTCCGAGCGGAGCAGACGGAACGCGAGGGCGACGTTGCGGAACGCGTTCGGGAGGTTGCGGTTGGTCGGGCTGTACGCCCAGGTCACCTGCTCTCCCTTGAGCGCACCACGAGCGTGGGGTTCGTCGAACGTGACCCAGTGCCGGTCGTGTCGGGACCACCAGGCGTCCAGGGAGACGAGCTGGGCCAGGTGGCCGCCGGTCGTCGCAACGAGCATCACGCGCATCAGCTGATCTCCGCTTCCACGGGACGCGCCTCGATGCGGTGGTCGTTCAGCACGCCGAGGGTCGTGACTCCCGTGCCTTCTGCAGCCTGCGCGCAACGGGCGACCTGTGTCAGCGACGTTGACTTCATGCAGACCACGACGACCGCGCTGACGGACCACCAGGATCCGTGAGGGTCGGTCGCGGCCGACGGGTCCGGCAGGGGCACCAGCTGGACGTGCGGTCCGTGGCTGGAGCCCACTGCGGCCACACCGGCAGCCTTCAGCCCGTCGACGATGCGAAGGGTCGCCACGCTCGCCGTTCCACCCGGGACGACGACGCCCACACGTACAGGGCCGTCTCCCGAGACCGTGCGGGCCAGGGAACCGACCGCGCGACCGATCTCGGCCGCGCGCACGTCGCCGCGCAGAGCACGGGCCCCCAGCGCCTGCGTCAGTCGCTCCACCGTCCGAACCTTCGGGTCACGCCGCTCGCGGAGAAGCGCGACGAACGCCCCGAGGAGCAGCCCGGCCAGAACACCCGCCACGAGGTAGGCGGCGACACCGACCGAGGACGGCTCGGTGCCCGCCTTCGCGGGGCGAACGACCTTGCCGACCTCGCTGCCGTAGACCGTCGCGTCGACCTTGCGCTCGCCGACGTCGGCCGACGCCCTCGCGTCCGTCTCATCGAGAGCCGCCAGGTACGCCTTGCGTGCCTCGGTCGCCCGCTGGGTCCGCAGCGTCAGGTATCGCTCAGCGGCCACGTTCGCGGCCTCTGCAGCCAGTTCCGGCGAGCTCGCCGACACCGACAGCTCCATGAGAGCCGTCCCTTGCGGGTTGCCCACGTCGAGGCCGGCCGCGATCGCGTCGTCGATCTCCTGGCTGGCCCCTGACGCCGGGAGCACGCTGGCGCCGCCCTCGGCGCTCAGCAGCGCGACGTCGGTCGCGGTCTCGGCTGCCATCGATCCGGCAGACGTCTCGCGCACGAACGAGGTCGGCGTGGTCACCTGCACCGTCGACGTAGCCGTGTAGGTGGTCGGAACGAGGACGAAGGCGGCGAGCGCGGCGGCGGCGCAGACAACCGTCGTTGCGACGATCGTCGGCCAACGGCGGGCGAGCACGCGACCCACCTCGTTCAGGGTGAGCTCGTGAGAGGACGCCTCGGGCATCACGGCATCGCTCGTCGCCTGCTGCCCGGCGGCGGGGAGGGTTCTTGTTGTCATTTTCCTTCAGAGATCGTTCGGTGTCGGACGCGCAGGCCACCCGGACGACGCCGGTCGACGGCGTCTTGGCTCATGCCTTTGATTCGTCAGGACACGACACCCCCGGAGGTATGACGCACAGATGACGGCGCGACAGCGTGAGGTGACTCACATCGCCAGGTCGGACCTCATCGCGTCCGTCAGAAAGGCCTGGACTCCGCTCCGGTCAGGGCCGACGCACGACCTCGGGCGCCGACCGCGGGTCCGGGGCGTCCACCACGTCGGCGTCCGTCGGCCGGCTGTGCTGGCCGGAACCTCTTCGGTCCAGCAGACCGCGACGGCGTGCCAGCAGAATGACGAACACCACGTAAGGGACACCGAGCACCACGACGGCGACCGCCAGGGCGAGCAAGTTCTGCCCGAGCACGGCCACCAGGACCGCACCTCCGCCACCGAACAGGGCGACGGCGGGGAGACCGATCTTCACGGCTCTGCGCCACGACGACCCGATCGGAGCGATACGCCGCACCTGGATCGAGGCCAGCACGGCGTCGACGATGATGGCGACGGACCACGCGACGGCGGCGCCCAGGAAACCCATCCTCGGAACCAGGATCAGACACCCACCGCACAGCAGAACGAGCTGCACCAGACGGTTCGACATCTGCCAGTGGCTCCGTCCTCCCATGAGGAGGAAGGTCTGGAGCATCCCAGCCGCCTGCAGGATCATCATCGCGCCGCACATCACTCGCAGCGCGGTCGCGCCCGCCGGGAACTCGGGCCCGAAGAGCGCCAGGACCGTCGGCGCGAAGACGGCGAGGGTCGCGTACGCCGGCCAGCCGAGCCCGATGAGAATCATCGTGACCATGTCGAAGAGCCGCCTGGCACGGTCCGACTCGCCTCGCGCGAGCGCCGCGGAGACCTGGGGTCCCCAGGTGACCCGCGCCGCGGTGTCGAGGACGGTGCCGGCGACGGCGAGCCGGGAGACGATCGCGTAGATCCCGCCGGCGGCCGGCCCGGCGATCTGGATGACCAGCAGCACGTCAACCCAGTCCAGGCTCCGCTCGACGGCGATCGAGACTCCCCGTGGGAGGGAGAATCGCCAGAACTCGGGGGCGACAGACCGAACCGACGCGGCGCCGGCGAGCGCGCCGCTCTCGACGGATCTGGTCCTGCGGCTCACCGCCCTGACGAGCAGCGCCAACGCGATCAGGCCGAGCACCGGCAGCGGTGACAGCCAGGCGAGGAACGCATCGCTCGTCGAGGCCGTGACGACCAGCGCCCCGACCACCGCGGCCAGCCGTAGACCGGGAACGGCGAGGGACTGCAGCGACGTCGCCGCCACCGGCTTCCCCAGACCGCGTACGCCACCGGAGCAGACGGCCAGCAGGACGGCGAACGGCAGCGCCAGGCCGACCGCGCGGACGAGCCGGGCCCCGTCCTCGCCGGGGACGGTCACCAGCGGCTGCACGGCCTCCGGCCACACCCACAGCGCGCCGCCGGCCAGCAGCGCGACGGCGACGGGCGGCACCACACCGACGTACGCGAGTGCCCGCAGCTCGAGCTCGTTGTCGAGAGCCAGCGACCTGGACGTCATCCGGACCATCGTGGTCTCGGCACCGAGAACGCTGATGCTCGACACGATGGTGAACAGGGCGGTGACCTGGAAGAACTCTCCGGCCCCTGCCGCGCCGAGCAGGTTGCCCACTGCGGCGGAGAGACCGAAGGTCGCCACCACGCCGACCATCGTCGAGGCCATCACGACGACGGCGCGGCTCCTACCGGGTGACGCTCCGGCGGCGCTCATGCCTTCCAAGCCCGCGGTGCCGCTCCGCCGCGCGGATCCGGCAGCAGCTCACGCACCCTCGGATGGGTGAGCACCGCACCTACGCAGACGAGCACCACCATCTGCATCACACCGAGCCGGTAGAACGGGAGCATGACGACGGACGCGATCAGGACGCCGTGCAGCCAGAGCCCCGCGGTCCCGGGGGCTCTCCGCGCACGCCACACGAGGGCTGCAAGGAAGGCGCAGAACAGAGCGAGGCCGACGAACCCGTAGCTGTACATCACCGACCAGATCTGGCCTTGCGTACCCAGGGCGATGCCGATCGTCGAGTCGGTCCGTGGGTTCGCCCACCCGACCAGGGGTGACTGGAGCGTCGCCCGGACGGTCTCGACATAGACCGCGACGCGGGTGTCCGCGCTCGCCCCGCCACTGACCACCTGCCGCTCGAAGAACGAGCCCACGGCACCGCTCGCGATCAACGCGACCACGGCGAGAGCCCCGAGCGTGAGAAGACGTGCTCCGGAGCGGAGCCTGCCCCGGGCGATGAGCCGAATCGTGACGTACGCCCCGCAGACTGCCAGTGCGAGAGCCATCGACCGATTGCCCGACGCCAGGATCGGATGGATCGAGAGGACGAGCACCGCGAGAAGGAGGATCTTGGTTCGCCGGCTCGACCAGGTGAGGCGGGCCAGGACCACAGGAGTGAGCAGAGCGACCGCACTCCCCCAGCTGTTGGCGTAGGGGAACGGCGCCGCCGGGCGGTTGAACGGTTCGCTCGCCCCCCAGATCTGCTGGACCTCCGCCATCGACGGCAACAGCAGATCCCGCACCAGCTCGTTTCCCGAGATCGCGCCGGGCAGCACGCTGGTGAGCAGGACTCCGAACGGCGCCTGCAGACGTACGTCAGGAATCCAGGTCGCCAGCTCGCCGAGAAGCACGACCGCGACCCAGAACGCCACCATGGCGTCGACGACGTAGCGCAGCGATCGGCCAGGCAGGGCGCGCGCATAGGCCAGCACGACGCCGGCGACGACGAGCTCGGAGTACTTCTGGACATAGCCGACGGCCTGGCCGGGGCTGTCGATCAGTACGAGGCTGGTCAGCGCCCAGAGCGCGAACGCGACGTACAGTCCGAGCACGACGTCGACCCGGAAGGTCCCGCGCTGAATCAGGAAAGCGACCTGGACCAGGGCCATCACGACCGGGAACACCACTGCCAGGCCGAGCGCCCAAGCCACCGGATATCCGGCGACCAGCACGATGACCGGCCAGACCGGCACGCTCGGCTGCCCGCCACGACGGGGCGCGGGCGTGGTGAGCGTGCCCGCCCGGAGGGGCGGCGCGGTTTCAGGCGTCGAGGTCACGTGGTCGGGTCCTTCATCGGCACTAGGGGCGGGCATTCGCCCGAACACCTTCCAGGACACGACTCCGGCACGCCGATGACGGCACCACTGCCCCCAATCGTGCGGTGTGCATCACACACTCGCCACGGGTCCTGGTCGCTCCTGCTCTATTGATCCCCGTGGTTCGGGTCGCCTGCTTGCTGCTTCTGCTTCGGCCCGCCCTGGTGACCGTCCTTGTGATCGTTCTGGTGACCGTACTTGTGACCGCGACCGCGCCCCTTGTCAGACAGGCTGAGCGTGATCGCCGCGCCACCAGGCACGACGATCGTGATGCCCGACCCCGGTCTGGTGCCGGGCCCGGGGTGCTCGGGCTCCGTGGGCTTCGTCGGCTTCGTCGGCTCCGGACCAGTGGTCTCTGGCTGTGGCGATGACGAGAGCGGCTTGCCGGTCGGGGTCGGCTCGACGGGAGCCGAGGCCGTCGGCTCCGGGGTCGTGAGTGCCGGACGCGAGGCCGGCGTCTCGACGGGTGCGCCCGGCTCCGCCGGAGACGCGGATTCTTCGTTCCGCGGATCTTGGGTCGGGGCTGTACCCGGCTGTGACTGGTTGCCATCGGAGATCGGCGCGGAAGGAACGACGGGGAGATCCGTCGGAGCCGGATCCGCGGCAGACCCGCTGTGGTCGGGCTCGGTGGTGGCACCGTGCGACTCCGGCCTGGGCCAAGCCTCGGCGTCTGCCACCGGCACGCTCTGTTCGGCGCCGGGGGCCGGGGTTCGACTACCCGTCGCACCGATACCGATGGTGACCGCTGCCGCGGCGACGAGCATCACCGTAGCCACGGAGGCGATCGTTCCACCCACGAAGCCGCCCGCTGCCGTTCCACCCACTGCGGCGCCCGCGGCCGAACCGCCCGACGCTGCACCACCGGAGGCCCCACCGCTCGCGGTCCCGCTGCCGACGAAGAAGCCGGCCAGCAACCCGCCTTTCGCAACATCGAGAGAGACGATCCCGGATCCCAGAATGATCGGCAGCAGGACGCCCTTGAGGCTCGTGTCGAGGTCGGAGGTCTCCCTGACGAGGACCGTGCACTTCACACAGGTCGACAGGTGCTCCTCGAAGATGGCAGCGTCCTTGCGACGTAGACCACCGCGCTGGTACGCCCCGATCCGGTCGACGTTCCAGGCGCACGCCGGGTCCACGTCCTCAGAGCTCACGTGCGCCTGCAGCCACCCGATCCGCAGCCCTTCACGAGCCCGGTAGGCCAGTGCGGCCGCGGCGTTGGCGCTCAATCCGAGCAACGGACCCGCTTCACGGGCGGACATCCCCTCGACTGCGGTGTACCACAGGATCGTGCGCCACTCCGGGCGCAGGCTCTTGAACGCCTGACCGGTGACGGTCTGCTCCAGCAGCACGTCCTCGAACATCGCATCGACGTCCACCTCCGACGACAGATCCTCGATGGTGTGTTCCTTGGCCCGATCCCGCGCCCAGTTCATCGACACCGCACGGATGGAGGCGTACAGGTACGGGCGAAACGCGTCGCGCGGCCCCTTCCCCCCACGGATCGCGGACAACACCCGCGTGAACGCCTCCTGCACAAGGTCCTCTGGGTCGTAGCGGTGAGAGATCTGCCGCGCAGCGCGCATGCCCGCATCGGAGTGCCGAGCCCACAAGCCACCGTACGCGGCTTCATCACCCTCACGAACGCGGTCGACGAGCACTAGATCAGAGACATCCTGATCGGATGGTTTGACTTCGAACATCACATCTCTCTGCTTTCGGCCCCGGAGAGGTCCAGGGGCAAGGACCATGAGGTCCGCACAGTGCGTGGCACTGCCCGATCTGCGGAACCGGTATCACAACCAGCCACTCACCGTGGCACAGCGTTCAGCGGCAACCAATCGCAAACGGGGTGAATCGAGGGTGAACCAGGGGTGAGATCGGTGTGAGGCGCACTAGCCAGGGCCTCAGGCGGCGTGACGGCTCCGGTAGGTGGTCGGCGAGGTGCCGTGGTGACGCTTGAAGGCCGCGCTCAGGGCGAACGGGTTGGCGTAGCCGACGCGTCCGGCGATCGCCGAGAGGGTCAGGTCCGTGCCGACCAGCAGGTCTGCGGCCAGAGCGAGCCGCCACCTTGTCAGGTACGCAAGTGGTGGCTCCCCGACCTGCTCGGTGAAGCGTCGAGCCAGTGCGGCTCGCGAGAGACCGACCTGCTCACCGAGGCCGGCGACGGTCCAGGGCAGCTCGGGGTGCTGCTCCATGGCACGCAGCACCGCGGCCACCGCGTCGTCGGCGGGAAGGGCAGGCGAGTCCGCGAGCACCTCCCGCACGGCTTTGACCACGAGCACGTCGAGCAGCCGGTCGAGCAGCGCCGCCTGGCCGGCCTCCTCACGCACCAGCTCTGCCGACAGCAGGTCGAGGACCGCGTTGTCGAAGCCGCGCAGCACCACGCTGGTCGGCAGCCGGGACAGCAGCAGCGAGCCCACGGATGTCTCGCGCTCATAGGTCCCGATGAGCATCACTGTCGCCTCCGGCGAGCGGCTGTTCCCCCAGGTGCGTACGCCCAGCGCCAGCTCCTCGGCCAGCAGAGCCCCGTTCGGGTCGACACAGACCTGGCCGGGCAGGATCCGAATGTCGGCGGCGCGATCGGCCGAGTCGGCGATGACATAGGTCGCCGGCCCGCGGCACACGATCACGTCGCCCGCCGCCACCTCCTGAGGCCCGTCGCAGCCGGTGAAGACCGCCTCGCCGCGTGCGATCGCGATGACCGTGAGCGGCACCTCGTCCTCGGCAGTGATCGACCACTCCCCGGCGAACACCGCCTTCAACAGGAAGGCGGCTTGGGCCCGCGGGCCGTCCATGAGCAGATCGAGTGACGACATGGTGAGACGATAACGCATGCTCGATGGAGCCGGACGTATTCCGTCGTCGCTCTCGACGGGCCAGATTAGAGGCATGACAACACTCATCACCGGCGCCACCGGCAAGACCGGCCAGCGCGTCGCCCACCGCCTCCAGACCCTCGACCACGACGTACGTGCCGTCACCCGCCACTCGACACCCCGGTTCGACTGGCACGACCAGGCCACCTGGTCCGAGGCCGTCGACGGTTGCGCGTCGGCCTACCTGACCTTCCAGCCCGACCTCGGCCTGCCGGGTGCCGACGAGATCATCGGCGCGTTCGCCGCGCAGGCGGTCGCCGCGGGCTGCAGCCGGCTCGTGCTGCTCTCCGGCCGCGGCGAGGACGGTGCCCAGCGAGCCGAGCAGGCGATGATGGCCTCCGGCGCCGAGTGGACGATCCTGCGTTCGGCCTTCTTCCTGCAGAACTTCACCGAAGGTACGTTCGCGGACGAGCTCGCGGCCGGGTCGCTCACCATGGTCGAGCACACCGTCGCGGAGCCGTTCGTCGACGCCGACGACATCGCGGACGTCGCCGTCGCGACCCTCCTCGACGAGGCGTACGTCGGTCGGGTCCTCGAGCTCACCGGGCCGCAGCTGCTCACCTTCGAGGAGGCAGCGCACGCCATCGGCGGGCCCACCGTGACGTACCGCTCCATGCCGACCGAGGACTACGTCGCGGTCCTGACCGCGGCCGGGTTGCCGGCGCCCGACGCTGCCGGGCTGGCGTACCTCTTCGAGGAGGTTCTCGACGGCCGCAATGCCTACGTGAGCAGCGACGTCGAGTCGGTCCTGGGCCGCGCTGCTCGAAGCATCGATGATCTGGACCGGGGTGAGCGGTGATGAGCGAGGTCGTCCTCACCGGCGCGAGGCTGCTCAACGGCGTCACCGCCGGCATCTACATCGCCTTCCTGGTCGCCTTCATGTCAGCGCTGCACGGCCAGCCCGACGAGGTCTACGCGCGGGTCATGAACCGGCTCAACGTGGTCATCGTCAACCCGGTGTTCCTGGCCTTCTTCCTGGGCGCCCCGCTCCTGGCCCTGGTCCTCCTCGGATGGCACCGGGGCCCGCTCTCCATCACTGCCGCCTGCCTGGCCATCGCCGCCGTCGTCATCACCGTCGCGGCGAACCTGCCGCTGAACGACGCCCTGGCGAACGGTGGCGCCGTGTCCTCGTTCGAGAGGCCGTGGCTGATCTTTCACACGCTACGAACCCTCGCCGCGACCGGTGCCTTCGTCCTCCTCAGCCTGCCCGGGGTGGTCACCCGGATGCCGGGCTAGCAGCAGACGACCTGCTGCACCTTGAACAGAGTGTCTTCCTGGCGCTGCATGTTGACGTAGCCCTGGTCCACCCAGACCACCCGAAAGAGCCCGTCCCCGAGGTCCTCGACCCGACGCTCGCCGTCGGCGTCGAGGTCGTCGAGGATGTGGTAGTAGAAGCCGTCGCCGCCGTTGGCATCATCGGTGCAGTCCCAGGCGGCCGGGTCGTCGAGGTCGGGGATGTAGAGACCCGCGGCCTCGCAGTCACCTGCCTGCAACGCGTCGACGAACCGGACGGCCGCCGTCTCCGCTCCGCTGACCGGCTTCGCACCGGCGGTCTCCTCGCCGTTGGCCGGATCCTCGGCAGGACCGCCACGCGTGACGAACCAGGTCGCGGCACCGCCGAGCACCAGGGCGATTCCGACGGCCGCGGCGACGAGGACGGCACCACGCCGACGACTTGCCGGCCGCTGCTGGGGCTGGGGCGGAGGCGGCGGCATGGGTGTCGACTGCGCCGGCCCCGGCGAACGAAGCACGGTCGACGCCTCCGACGGAGGAGGTACGGCGACGGCCCGGCCCTCGGCGGCGGCGGTGAGCGCTGAGGCGAAGCTCCCCGCGTCCGGCCAGCGGTCCTCGGCCCTCGGCTCCAGGGCGCGCATGATCACCGCGGACACGGTCGCCGGCACCGCCGCGACCGTGCCGAGGTCGGGAACCCGGGACACGACCGTCAACGCCGGTGCGGGCGAGCGGCCCGCGAACATCGCCCACGCGACCGCACCCAGGCTGCGTACGTCGGCCCGATGGTCGATCGGCAGTGACTCGTCGAACTGCTCGGGCGCCATGTAGGCGGGGGTCCCGATCTGTCGGGTCACCTCCGAGTGCTGGTCGAGCGCGCGGGCGACGCCGAGGTCGGCAACCATCGCGCGCAGCCGACCGTCGGACCCACCTGTGAGCAGGATGTTGGCCGGCTTCACGTCTCGGTGGATGACGGAACGCGCGTGCAGCGCGTCGAGGCCGGACGCGGCCTGCGTCACCAGGTCGGCGACCAGCGGGGCCGGCATGCCTTGCGGGTGCTGGGCGATCAGCTCCGCGACGCTGCCCGCATCGGCGTACGCCATCACGAAGTAGGGCGCCCCCGTCGGGGTCTCGCCGATGTCGTGGACCGACACGACATGAGGCGAGTCGACCGACCTGAGGAAACGCGCCTCCTGCAGGAACCGCTCCCGGATGTCGTCCGCCTGAGTCCATTGGGCGCTGAGCACCTTCACCGCGACGGGCGAGTCGAGGACCGGGTCGTGGTAGAGCCACACCTCGGCGAAGCCGCCGGAGCCGAGTGGCTTGACCTGGCGCAGGCGCCCGAGGATCTGGGGAAGGGTCACCGGGACATTATGAGACCGCGACCGTGGCGCCTGCCAGCGACCTCCTGGGCCGCGCCCCTATCATCGTCGGATGAAGGCGAAGGAGCTGGTGGGGGTCTACGACGCCGATGGCGGGCTGCTCGGCGAAGCGGCCTACGTGTGGGGCCGGCTGCGCGGCACCCGACACTGCTCCCTCTGCGACATCACCCACTCGCCCCTGCGGCGAAAGCCCAGCTGGGACGATCTCGTCGCCAGGCTCCCGGTTCCGTTCACACTGCTCCACCTCAACGAGATGCCCGCCGATGTCGCCGCCGTGATCCGCACGGCAGGCGCGCCGGCCGTCCTGGTCCGTACCGAGGCTGATCTGACCACCTTGCTCGACGCCGCCGACCTCGAGCACCTAGCCGGCGACGTGCAGCGCTTCGAGCAGCTGCTCCGCAGCCGCCTGGCCTCGCTCTGAGACCAGAAACGAGTGGGGAAAGGAGAAGGCCCATGTCAGCGACATGGGCCTTCGTGTTCTGCGCGCCTGTAGGGATTCGAACCCCAAACCTTCTGATCCGTAGTCAGATGCTCTATCCGTTGAGCTACAGGCGCAGTGTTACCGAAGCAACGTGTAGAAGATTAGCGGATGATGGTCCGTGACCAGAAATCGCCACGTGTGAGAGGATCTGGCGCCAGCCACAGCATCGGGGAGGTGGAGCGTGAGCAAGCGTCAACCCACGCCATCCGGCGAGGAGAAGAACGTGACCGACGGGGGAAACACGCCGAGAACGCGTGCACTGCTCGAGGCCAAGGGCATCGAGCTGTTCGAGCTCATCGCGGACAGAGGTGAGCTCCCCGCATCCGACGCGCGGATCAGCCAAGGCGGGGAGTTCGCCGACGCACTAGCTTCATTGATCGAGCTCGGATTGGTCCGCAAGGCCGGGGACGGCGATTCCAGCTGGGTTGCTGTCGACCCGGCAACCGTCCAGGCCCAAATCGTCGCGCCGATGACGCAGGAGGGCATCCGCCTGCTTCAGGAATCGGCCGAGTGGGCCACTCACTTCACCACCTTGCGCAGCGCGTGGCGACGTTCGGCCCCCGATGACGAGCGCGGCCCGTTCACCTACGTGCATCGCCCCGCGATCCAACCGTTCGTCGACTCGCTCGCCGCAGAGTGCGAGTTCGAGGCGCTCACCGCGCAGCCTCAGAACAGGAGGGCCGGCGGGGACGCGCTTGCAGAAGCGATCGCCAAGGAGCAGGCGATGATCAAACGTGGCGTCACGATGCGCACGCTCTATCAACACGCCGCGAGGCGCAGCAGCGAAACGAGGGAGTACGTCTCCGCGGTCGTCGCGGCGGGCGGCGAGGTCCGTACGCTCGATGAGTTCTTCAACCGGATGTTGATCTTCGACCGCCGGATCGCAGTCATTCCCAGCCCTGACGGCGTCGATGTCGCGGTAGCTGTTCGGGAACCGTCTGTCGTTGCCTACCTGGTCGATGTCTTCGAGCGTGCCTGGGAACGAGGGCGGCCGTTCGGACACGGCGACCCGTCCACGTTGAAGGACATCGCCAGCGAGCAACGGTCGATGACCCTCAGGATGCTCATCGAAGGGCATTCTGACCCGGCCGCGTCGAAGCGGCTCGGGGTCAGCCCGAGAACCTATGCCGGCTATGTCGCCGATCTCAAAGAGGAGTACAGCGTCGATACCCGCTTCCAGCTCGGCTACGAGATCGGACGAAGCGGGTCGAGCGCCATCGACGAGTGATGCCTGGGGCGGTCAGCCCCAGGTGATGTCCTTGGCCTGAAGGCCCCAAGTGATGTCGAGAGTCTGAACCGTCTCCGGCTGGGCGCCGAAGCCCCAGGTGATGTCTGCCTGAGCCGGCCCTGCGGGGAACAGCGTGACCGCAACCGTCGCCGCCGAGGCCAGCGCGATAGCTGCAGCAGTGCGTACGAGCTTCATGTTCTTCCCTTCCTGATCTCGAGGCCGAACCGGTGCCGAGAGGCCTACGGAATGATTATTGTGCAGGTTGGTGGGTTTCGGGTAACCCAAGTTCCGGCGTACGGACTTTCGCACTGCGCAAACTTGCAGGTCAGAAAGGCGTTTGGCCCCCTCATGAAGGGGGCCAAACTCGTTGAAACTGGCGGAGGCGGAGGGATTTGAACCCTCGATGGGGTTTAAGCCCCAAACTCGATTAGCAGTCGAGCGCCATAGACCGGACTAGGCGACGCCTCCATACCGCGCGATCAGGCTAGCAACACCTGTGCGCCTGGGACCAATCAGGAGGCTTCGGGAGACCCAGAGCTGGTGTCGAGGGGCTTGATCGTGGCCTTCAGATAGCCCTGGAGCTCGCGTACGAACTGCTCCCGGTCGATGCCGATGATGGTCACGGGGATCGTGGTCGCGCCGCCCTTCTTGAGCCGGAGCTCCAAGCACGGCGATCCGGCGGGCATCGTGGTCACCGCCTCCTGGATGTCGGCCCAGCGGGCCTCACGCACGCCGGCACCCCGCACGAACGCGACCCGGTAGCCCTGAGCGCTGGCGCGCAGGACGTACGCCTTGTTGCGGAGCCACCAGCCGAACCCGATCACCGCGACGATGCCGAGGACCAGCGGGACGAAGAGCCACGCGAAGTCGATCCGGGCCGCGATCACGACGGCCGTGCCGGCGAAGACCAGTAGTGCCAGGCCGACCACGGAGGCGCCGAGGAGGCGGGCCTGCACGGTCGGGGCCAGGCGGTAATAGGTGAGCTCAGCAGATGACACGTCCCCATTGTGGCCGACACGAAGCCCCTGAGCCGCATCGGCTTGCTCCTTTACGTGACCTAGGTCACACTTTGTTCATGACAGGTGTGCTTCCCAATATGTCGGATGCTCTTCGGGCCCTGGATACCGCCATCGCCGCTCCCCGCCCTGGGGCCAACGTCGGCCTCTGGCGCTGGTCGGTGCGTCAGCGCCTCGCCGGCGTACGCGAGGCGCTGATGATCCTCGACACCGGGCAGGAGTGGCATGCCCTCAGCGATGTCACCGCGCTGCGGGATCGAGGCACGCTGCTGAGCCGGCTCGCGGTTCTCGCCGACGACGTGCTCGACCGCACCGACATCGAGGATCTTCTCCTCGAGCTGCGGCGGTTGATGATCGACGTGGATCGACACCTGCAAGAGGTCTAGGTCTCGCAGGCAACTGGCAGAGGGGGCGGGATTCGAACCCGCGGTAGGTCTCCCTACGACCGCTTTCAAGGCGGTTCCGATCGGCCACTCCGGCACCCCTCCATGCGCCCGTGGGCGCGGAACCTGAGTCTAGTGCGCCTGAGGGTCAGGCGCTCAACTCGACCAGAACGTCACCCTCCTGGACGACATCTCCAGCGGCAACCTTGATCGCTACCACGGTGCCCGGCGCCTCGGCGAGGACCGGGATCTCCATCTTCATCGACTCCAGCAGCATGACGGTGTCCCCGACGGCGACCTGGTCTCCAGGCTGCACGCCTACGCTCATGACGTTCGCGACCATCTCGGCCGCGATCGTGGTGGGGGTTCTGCGGTTCATACCCCAGAACCTATGGGTTACCCGATGGTAGCCCTAGCCTGATGGCGTCTCAGAGCAGCGCGTGGGTGCGGCCGGGCTCAGGCCGGACGGCGCTGGCCTCGTCGGCCTCACGCACCGCCCTACGGCCACCGCCGGCGGCCGTCGAGCCGGTGAGGGCGAGGTCGATGCGAATGATGATGAAGGCGATCACCAGACCGATGGCGATGCTGTAGATGATCGAGAGCGCGGCCTCGGCGAGCCCGACATCGGGATTGAGGAACGTGCTGGCGACCGGTGCGGTGAGCGTGACACCGAAGAGGCAGACCCACCAGCCCTGACGGCGCCGAGCGCGCATGTGAGTGCCCCAGACCAGCGCAGGAACCCCGAAGAGCGCCTGGATCGGGTGCGGGTAGCCACCGAGGTGGATGCGGCACCAGCGCTGCATGTCGTCGATCGAGTCGATCAGGTCGGTGCTGCCGTAGCGGCGCAACATCTCGGCGTAGATCAAGGTGAGCGCGAGCATCAGGCCGCCGATACCGACCACGATCGCACCGCGTCGGCCGAGGCCGTGCAGGCCGGCACCGAGGCGGTAGACCGCGAAGAAGGCGATCGCGAGCGAGCAGGCGAGCGTGGCGTACTCGAACCGCGAGACCATCACGACCGGCTCGAAGCCGAGCGCGGCGAAGCTTCCGACCGCAGCGATACCGACGGCGATGAATGCCTCCCGGATCGTCTTCGGGAAACGACGCGACGGAACCGTGCTCATCACCGCGAGGACCGCTGCCACCGATGCGACCAGAACCGCTGCGCCCGTACGCAGCGCCTCGTTGTCCACGAGCACCACGACGATCCCGGCGACACCGGCCAGGGAGCCGAAGATGAGCGGCCTGCCGCCGGTGCGGTGGGCCAGCGCGAAGGTGTAGGCGGTGCCGACGACGGCAGCGCCGAGTCCGCCGAGGATCTGCGGGCCCAGATCGAAGGCGCTGACCGCGAGACCGAGGAGACCGACGGCGAGCGCGGCCAGCCAGATCGCCCGGATGGTGCCGGCGGTCAGGCTCTCGATGATGCCGAGGCCGGCACGGGCAGCGCCGGCACCGGGGACTCGAGGCTGAGCGAGGAACGAGGTCACCTTGGCCGCGGTGGCGGGGCGATCGGTCGGCTCCGGCTGGTAGGGAGCAGTCGGAGCACGGACCGGCTCGAGGTGGCCGGACTGGTAAGGGTCAGCCTGATAGACGGGCTGTTGCAGATGGGACGGCGTCTGGGGCGCCTGCGCCAGCCCGGTCATGCCGACGTAGGTCCCCGTGGTGGAGTACGCCGGCATCTGCCGCGCGCTCGGAGGGGGCGCGGTCGGCCCGCTCAGCGCGGGCGCGGGCTCGACGCGGAATCCGGACGTCGGGTAGTCGCCGTAAGGCGCCTCCTCCGGCGCCGTCCGCGCGGCGCGCTTGCCGGTGTAGCCGTTCGGCTCGTCCGGCTGCTCCACCTCGGCGCGCCCGGCGATCCGGCGGCCACCGCCGGTGGGCGGATCCTCCGAGGCGGGCTGACGCTCGTCGTACCACGTCTCGTCGGTCCAACCGGTCCCGTTCCAGCCTTGACCGTTGCCCTGCGCACCGAAGGGCGGGCCGGTCTCCTGGCTCGGTTCCTGGTAGCCGGACCAGTCCTCTTCCGGCCACTGGCCGTAGGCCAGCGCCTCGCTCGAGGTGGGCTCGACATATGCCGGTGTGGGCTCGCTGCGACCGGCTGCACGACGGCCACGCTTGCTCTTGTCAGCGCGACGACGGGGGGCTCGGTCCATAACAGGCGAGGATACCGGGGAAGGGGTGAACCTAACGAGTCATCGATATCCGTTTACCGCTGTGACGGGGAGTTGTTGACCAGGGTCACATTCTGCGGTTGACCAGGGACGGGTTGGTCCGTCGAGCCTCCACGAGAACGGCCCGGTCGATCGTCGCGGAGACGATCTCGTCACCGTCTCCGGCCTCCGCCAGCACGTCCCCGAGCGGGTCGACGACCATCGAGTGACCGCAGTAGCGCGGCGCCGACTGAGCGGCGGCCGCGATGAAGACGGTGTTCTCGATCGCGCGTGCGCGTACGAGGGTGCGCCAGTGATCGACCTTGCGTGGCCCGGCCACCCACGCCGCCGGCAGCACGATCAGCTCGGCGCCCTGCTCGACCAGCCGCCTGGCGAGCTCGGGGAAACGCAGGTCGTAGCAGGTCATCAGGCCCGTCGGCACTCCGCCGATGTCGACCACCACCGGTTCGGTCGCACCGGCGACGAGCGCATCGGACTCCTTGTAGCCGAAGGAGTCGTAGAGATGGATCTTCCGGTACGCCGCCTCCACCCCGCCTCGTACGAGCAGGGTGTTGAACGGGCGTCCGTCGGGGTCTCCGCTGGTCTCGAGCATCCCGGCCACCGCTGTCGTGCGCCGCTCCCGGGCCACCCGGGCCAGCTCGGTCCCGAAGGGACCGTCCTGGCTCTCGGCGAAGGAGCTCAGGTCGGACCCGGGCTTGCCGAAGTCGCGTGCGAAGACCTCCGGGAAGACGACCAGGTCACTGTCTTCCGGGGCGAGCTCCGCGAGGAGCGCCCGGTTGGCGTCGGGCTCGAGGCCCGAGGCGTGCTGCACAAGACTGATCCGGAGGCTGTTCCAGGTGGTCATATGTCCAGACTAGAGTCGGCCGCGTGAACGAGCGCCAGCGAGTGAGCCGTCGAATCATCGCGCCGCCGCGTCCGTATTCTGGCGCTTGCGCAACGGAGGTGGCGGCGTGACTGCCTGGGACGAATGGGAGCCGTACGCAGCCGTGCTGCTCGCCGGAGGACGCAGCTCGCGCCTCGACGGAGTCGACAAGTCGGGGATCGAGCTCGGCGGACGCACGATGCTGGCGTGGACGCTGGATGCCGTCGTCGACGCGATGGAGGTCGTCGTCGTAGGCGATCCGGTGCACACCGAGCGCCCGGTGACCTTCGTCCGCGAGGATCCCCGGTTCGGCGGCCCGGTCGCCGCGCTGCTGACCGGTGTCGACGCGCTCCTCACCCCCCGTGCGTACGTCGGGGTGCTCGCCGTCGACATGCCGTTCCTGCGCCCGCGGACGCTGTCACGGCTCCGCGAGGCGGCCTTCGGTCACGACGGCGCCGTGCTCGTCGGGCCGGACGAGCGCCGACAGCTGGCGCTGGTGCTGTCGATGGCTCGGCTCGCCGAGGTCCGCCCCGATCACGAGGGTCAGCACGGGATGCCGCTGCGCAAGCTCGTGGCAGACCTCGATCTCGTCGAGGTCCCCTCGGAGGGCGACGAGCACCGCGACATCGACACCTGGACCGACCTGAGGTCGCTCTGAGAATCGCCGCCGGCGGCTGGCGCGCGAGCTGTAACACGCTGTTACACCCACTATCCGGTCGTTCAGAACGACCGGATAGTGCTACGAACGACGTGTTACACGCCGCATGGACCCGCCAGCGCCCAGCTCCCCGCCACCATCGACCCCTAGTGTGGGAACCATGCGAGCCGTCGTAGCCGAGCAGCCCGGAGGGCCGGAGGTCCTCACCGTCACCGACCGCCCTGACCCGGAGCCCGCACCTGGCGAGGTCGTCATCGACGTCGCCGCCGCAGGGCTCAACCGGGCAGACCTGCTGCAGCGCCAGGGGTTCTACCCACCCCCGAAGGGCGCGAGCGACATCATCGGGATGGAGTGCAGCGGCGTCATCTCGGCGGTCGGTGACGGCGTCGAGGAATGGCAGGAAGGCGACGAGGTGTGCGCTCTCTTGGCCGGTGGCGGTTATGCGACGAAGGTGGCCGTCCCCGCGGGCCAGGTGATGCCGGTGCCCGAGGGCGTCGACCTGGTCACCGCAGCAGCGCTGCCCGAGGTCGCCACCACCGTGTGGTCCAACGTGTTCATGGTCGGCGGCCTCACCCCGGACGAGACGTTCCTGGTCCATGGCGGCGCCGGCGGGATCGGCACGATGGCGATCCAGCTGGCCAGCCGGCTCGGCGCACGCGTGATCACCACGGTCGGCTCGGCGGAGAAGGCCGAGCTCGTCAAGTCGCTCGGTGCCGAGGCGGTCATCAACTACAAGGACCAGGACTTCGTCGAGGTCGCCAAGGTCTACGGCGGCGCCGACGTCATCCTCGACAACATGGGCGCCAAATATCTCGCCCGGAACATCGACGCCCTCAACCCCGAGGGCCGGCTGGTCATCATCGGCATGCAGGGCGGCAGCAAGGCGGAGCTCGACATCAACTCCCTGCTCCGCAAGCGGGCCGCGGTGATCGCCACCAACCTTCGCGGGCGCCCGGTCGAGCAGAAGACGGCGATCTGCGCCGAGGTCGTCGAGCACATCTGGCCGATGGTCGAGGCCGGCGACGTGAAGGCGGTCGTGCAGGACGTACTCCCGCTGGAGGACGCCGCCGAGGCCCACCGGCTCATGGAGTCCGGCACGCACACCGGCAAGATCCTGCTGACCACCGCACGCTAGGTAGGGTTGAGCCCATGACGCAGGAGCAGACCGGGGAAGTCGTGGTCATCGGCCCGGACGGGCAGCCGATCTCGGTGCCCGCCGACGTACTCAAGGACGCCACCGCACAGGAGGCCACCGAGGACGAAGAGCGCGACGTGACCGACCTCGTGGAGCAGCCCGCGAAGGTGATGCGGATCGGATCGATGATCCGCCAGCTGCTCGAGGAGGTGAAGGCCGCCCCGCTCGACGAGGCCTCCCGTAACCGGCTCCGCGAGATCCACCAGGCGTCGATAAAGGAGCTCGAGTCCGGGCTCGCGCCGGAGCTGGTCGAGGAGCTGGAGCGGCTCTCGCTGCCGTTCACGGAGGAGCAGATCCCCTCCGACGGTGAGCTCCGGATCGCGCAGGCGCAGCTGGTCGGCTGGCTCGAGGGCCTCTTCCACGGCATCCAGACCGCGATCTACGCCCAGCAGGTCGCCGCGCGCGCCCAGTTCGAGCAGATCCGCAAGGGCCTGCCGCCGGGCGTGAGCCTCTCCGCCGAGGGCCACCCCGCCCCCGGCCACGGTGGACCCCAGCAGCCGGGCGCCCAGCACGAGCACGGCGACTCCTCTGGCGGGCTCTACCTCTAGGCGAGGGCCCGGATGTTCACCGAGGTAACTCGGTGAACGCCAACCTCCTTCGTGGAGTTCCACGAGGGAAGTGAACGCTGACCGAGTTACCTCGGTCAGCATTTACGGCAGCGGCCCACCGGCCAGCGCAACAACCATCCCGACCCCCGCAGCGAGCAGCAGCGTGAGCACCACGCCGCGCTTCAGCAGCAGCAGGAGTACGCCGGCCGCTGCGAGCACCACCCACTGCCACCACTCGCTCGTCGCCAGTGCCAGCGGGACCGCGGAGCCGAGGATCGCGCCGATCGCGGCCGGTCCGGCACCGTCGAGGAACGCGCGGGTGAGCGGTGAGGAACGCAGCGCATCGAAGTGCCGACCGCCGGCGATGACCATCACGAACGACGGCCCGAACGCGATCACCGAGGCGACCAGCGCGCCGAGGAGCCCTGCCGCCGCGAATCCGACGACGGCGACCGTGTGGACGACCGGGCCCGGGGTGATCTGCCCGAGCGCGACCGCGTTGAGGAACTCGGCGTCGCTCATCCAGCCGTAACGCTCGACCGCGTCGGACTGCATCAGCGGGATGATCACGAAACCGCCGCCGTACGACAGCGCACCGACCTTGAAGGCCGTCCACGCCAACGGCGCGGTGACCGCGGCGGTGAGTCCACCTTGGACCAGGAACGGCAGGGTGAGGACGGACTGGAACGAGTTCGTACGCCACGGCCGCCGCATCGCCACCTCGACGAGTCCCGCACCGACGAGGACGAGGACGACCCACGCTCCCGTCGTCGCGGCGGCGATTGTCCCGATGACGGCGTAGACCAGCCACCGCGGACGCGACGGGGTCCGCTCGTAGGAGGACGGCACCAGCGCCCAGCCTGCCTGGACCGCCACGGCAGCGACGGCCGCACCGGCCCCCGCGCCCGCACCCAGCACCCACGCGGGCGGGTCACCGAGGAAGAGGGCCGCCAGCGCGAGGATCAGCACCAGTCCCGGGAGGATGAAGGCGAGGCCACCGACCACCGCACCGGGCGCGCCACCGACTCGCCAAGCCGTGAAGATCGCCAGCTGCGTCGAGGACGGCCCGGGAAGCAGGTTGCAGGTCGCGATCGCGTCCTCGAACTCCTCCGGCTCCACCCATCCACGGCGCTCGACGACGGTCTCCCGCAGCAGCCGGATGTGGGCAGGCGGCCCGCCGAACCCGATGACGCCGATCCGGCCCCACTCCCGAGTGATCTCGGCCAACGACGTGCTCATGACGCGCAGCGTACGGGCACGACCCGATGTTTCTCAGATGTGGATGTTTCGTAACTTCAAAGTGGCAAGAAGTCGCGTCATGACCTCGCTGTGGCCCCGTTTCTCTCACGTGAAGGCCGCCGGACCCGGACGGCCAGCGCCGTTCGCCGAGAAGAGGAAGAACCATGGCAACCACCACGATCACCGCACGTCACCGCAGTGACCTGACCGCCGTCGAGTCGATCCGCAACAACGTCCTCGACGCGGTCCGCAGCATCAGCAAGAACGACACCTCCGAGCACAAGCACCGCGGCGGGATGCCGCCGGCCGTCGGCACCACGATGTTCGGCGTCGCAGCCGTCGCCGCCATCGGCATCGTCGCGCTCGGGATCGTCCGCTGACCATGCGTCCTCATCGTCGGTCCGTCGCCCACAGCCTGAGGCTGTGGCTGGACTCCCTGCGCCGACCGAGGGGGCGGCACAGGGCACGGCCGGGGGGCCGCTCCACGGACTGAGTGTCGTCGCACGTAGCCGATCGGGGGATTCGCGCTCGAAGCGACGACACACACCAGAGATCTCGTCATACCGGGGGATATGGACCAGATCTCGCAAGAAACCGCAGCCGACCATTCATGGGGGATGGTCGGCTGCGGTGCTTCTCAGCACGGCCCGGGATCGTCCGTCAGGCCGGGACCGTCGACTCCTCCACGTGCCCACCGTCAGCCACCTCGGCAGGACCGGCCACACCTGAAGCGGCCTCGGCGCGGCGTACCTCCGCGTCCTTCCAGAGGTCGAGGAGCACCGCCGGCCAGATCTCCTCGTCGGTGGCGGCCAGCTCCTCCCGGGTCCACCAGCGGTGATCGGCCATGGTCAGGAGCTCCTCCTCGGTGTGGCCGGCGGTGGAGACCTCGAACTGACGCACCCAGCACGCGTAGAACATGTCCTCTTGGTCGATGACCACGTCGCTGTAGCCGTGCACCACGCGGCGCCGCATCGTCGGTCCGACCAGGTCTGCCTCGGTGATCCGGAGGCCGGTCTCTTCCTCGACCTCGCGCACCGCGGCCACCACGTCGCTCTCCCCCGGGTCGATCCCGCCGCCCGGCGTGATCCACCAACGTGCTCCCGGGACTCCCGGGTCGGAGTCGGCGAAGAGCAGGATCCGGTCGCGGTCGTCGATCAGGAGTACGCGGGCAGTCCTGCGGGTGCGGCGCGGCCGCTCCTCCGGAGCGACGGGGACGAAGGTGCGCGGGGAGTCTTCCTCGGAAGCCATGGCTCCATCCTGACCCACGCGCCCCTCACCCGCGGGGCGCATACATGATCACGCCCATCCCGGCCAGGCACAGCGCGGCACCGGCGATGTCCCAGCGGTCCGGCCGGAAGCCGTCCATCGCCATCCCCCACGCGATCGAACCAACCACGAAGACCCCGCCGTACGCCGCCAGGATCCGCCCGAAGTGAGCGTCGGGCTGCAGCGTGGCGACGACGCCGTAGAGACCGAGCGCGATGAACCCTGCCCCCACCCAGAGCCAGCCACGGTGCTCCCGCAGCCCCTGCCAGACCAGCCAGGCGCCACCGATCTCGGCGACCGCGGCCAGCGCGAAGAGCAGGAGCGAGCGGACGATCAAAAGCCGTCGCCGATCAGGTGGGCTCCGCCCAGCGGGTCGTTGTTCCAGGAGATCGTCGTCCAGCCCTCCTCGGGACTGCCCTCGATGACCGCCATGCCGGTGTTGCGGATCCGGTTGTCCTCGCCGAAGGCGGGCGACTGCGTCGTGCGCAGCCCCGTCCACATCCGGATCGCCGCGCCGTGCGAGACGATCGCGACCGTGTCGTCCGGCTCGTGCTGCTTGGCCACGGTCTGCACCGCGGCGTCGTAGCGCGCCAGGAAGTCGTGGCCCGCCTCGCCGCCGGGGACCGGGGTCTCGAGGGTCCCGCGGATCCAGTCGCCGAGCGCCTCGAGATAAGCCGTCACCGACTCCATGTCGGTGGCCATCTCCAGGTGGCCGGCGTTGATCTCCTCGAAGCCCTCCTGCACCACGACCGGCAGCCCGACGCGGGCGGCGAGCGGCTCAGCGGTCAGCTGCGTACGGATCAGGCGGGAGGCGTACAGCCCCGCGATCCTCTCCCCGGCCAGCGCATCGGGCACAGCCGCAGCCTGCGAGTGCCCGAGCTCGGTCAATCCGGCGCCCGGGAAGGCGGTGTCGAGCGCCCCCGAGACGTTGCTCGGGGTCTGGCCGTGTCTGATCAGCAGAAGTCTCATATGCCGGTAAGGGTACGGGCCCTCAGCCCCGCCGAGAAGTCACTTTGGACGGCCGAGACGTCACTCACGTCGGTCGAGGTGTCAGCGACTACGCTGAATCCGGACGAACTACTTCCGGGAGCCACCGCGATGGGACATGACGAGAGCCCGACCGCTCGGGCGCTGCTCACCCTCGAGCTGCTGCAGTCCTCCCCCGGCATCACCGCCGAACGGCTGGGCGAGCGACTGCGGGTCACCGAGCGCGCCGCCCGGCGCTACGTCGCCATCCTGCGGGAGGCCGGGATCCCGGTCGAGTCCGAGCGCGGCCCCTATGGCGGCTACCGCCTCGGCCGGGGGATGCGTACGCCGCTCATCTTCACCACCGCAGAGGCTCTCGGGCTGGTGATGGCCCTGCTCGACGGGCATCACGACATCGCCGACGCCACTGGCCCGGTCGGCAGCGCCGTCGGCAAGATCGGCAGAGTTCTCCCGGAGTCGCTGTCGCAGACGGTGGCTGCGGTGCGGCGTACGATCTCGGCGGTCCCGGACCCCAGCGCCGCGACCCCCGACCCGGACATCACCACCAGCCTGGTCCAGGCCTGCGACTCGCAGCGGCGGACCACCATCACCTACACGACCGAGAACGGCAACGAGCGGAAGATGGTCGTCGACCCGTGGGCGGTCGTCGTCCGTCACGCGCGCTGGTATCTGCTCTGCTGGTCGCACACCGCAGACGCGCGCCGGGTGCTCCGGGTCGACCGGATGAGTGCGGTCGACATCGAGGAGACAGACTTCGTACGTCCCGAGATCGATCCCGTCACCGAGGTCGAGGCGCATCTCGGTGAGGGCTGGGCCTACGCGGTCGAGGTCGTCTTCGACGCTCCGTTCGCGCAGGTCGACCGCTATCTCCCCCGCGTCCTCGGCCGCCTCGAGCCCACGGACGACGGTCGCTGCCGTCTCGTCGGAAGCACCAACAGCCCGGACTGGTACGCCCAAGAGCTGGCCCGTCGCGCCGTTCCCTTCCGCGTGGTCAAGGGCGACGAGGTACGCCGCTGCGTCGCCATCCTCGGTCAGCGACTCCTCGACGCCGCCCAGCGCTGACCGCCGAGACGTCACCCGCGTCGGCCGAGATGGCACCGGGGTGACGTCTCGGCCGACGGGCGTGACGTCTCGGCCTACGGGTGTGACGTCTCGGCCTACGGGTGTGACGTCTCGAGTGGCCAGAGCAACCGGGCGGGAAGGTGCGAGTAGCCGCGAAGGATGCGCGTGGGATGGCGCTCGCGATCACCGACGAGCTCCAGGTCGGGGAAGCGCTCGAAGAGGAGACGGAGGCCGAGCTCGCCCTCCATCCGGGCCAGCGCGGCGCCGAGGCAGAAGTGACGGCCGCCGGAGAACGAGAGATGCTCGCGGGCGTTCTCCCGGGTGACGTCGAAGGTGTGCGGGTCGGCGAAGACCTTCGGATCGCGGTTGGCGGCGGCCAGCACGGTGTTGATGATCGTGCCGCGCGGGATCTCCTGACCGGCGATGGTCGAGTTCCGGCGCGCGACCCGGCCGGTGAGCAGCACGGGCGGGTCGAGCCGCAGGATCTCGTCCGCCGCGTTCGACCACAGCTCGGGCCGTGCCCGAAGGATCTCGAGCTGGTCGGGGTTGTCGTTGAGCAGCGCGATGCCGTTGCCGATCAGGTTCACGGTGGTCTCGAAGCCCGCTGCGAAAACCAGACCGGCGATGGCCCGCAGCTCCTTGTCGCTGAGCCGATCGCCGTCGTCGCGGAGCGCGACGAGCTGGCTGAGCAGGTCGTCGCCGGGGTGCTCCGCGAGATAGGCCAGGTGGCCGCGCAACCAGGTGTCGAACTCCTCCAGCGAGGCTTCCATCTCCCGGAACGTCCGCCAGTCCAGCCCGATGTCGAGGCTCAGCGCCGCGCCCTTGCCGAGCTCGAGCATCCGTTCGCGCAGCTCGACAGGGACTCCCAGCACCTCGGAGATCACCGTGATCGGCAGCAGCCCGCAGTAACGGGTGACCAGGTCGACGCTCATCCTCGAGGCGGCGGCTTCCTCCTCGATGTCGTCGAGCAGATCCGCGGCGATCTGCGCGGTGCGGTCGCGGAGTTTCTCGACCGCCCGCACGGTGAAGACGCGGGTGACCAGCTTGCGATAACGGGTGTGCTCCGGCGGTTCGGTCGCGAGCAGCGACGGCGGCTGGAGCGGAGCGAACACGTCGCTGGCCGACCAGGTCGCCGCCCGCGCCAGCAGACCGGTGCCCGACTCGTCGGGGGCGAAAAACCCGGTGACGAAGTCGTTGCTGGTCAGCACCTCCTTGATGACCTCGTGATCGACCGCGAGATGGCTGAATCCGCCCTGATAGAGCGGCCCACGCGCGCGGAACTCCTCGAACAAGTCGACCAGGTCGAAGGTGTGCGACCCGGGCCCGCTCAGGATCAGGTCCCCCTGCAGGTCTCCCTTCCGGGCGGACCGGACGATGGCAGTACGCGGCAACCCATGCCCCAGCGCCCAGCGCACCCCCTGCTTGGCGGTGCGCTCCGCCGTCCCCAGCGTCCGGCCCAGCGTCCGTCCGGCAAGCGTACGAGCGCCGACGGGCGGCGTGATCTTGAGCGGCATGCGAGACCTCCGAGGCGCAGGAACACGTTCTCATGCAGCGTACGCCGCACCGGAGGCCGCCACATCCGACCGTGGTAGCAATTCAGCCCCGGCAGGTCAGCGCCGGATGAACTCCCGATCGCCCCGGGGCCAGGAGTGCGTGTAGCCGGTGACCTTCGTGGCGCCCTCGACCCGGACGCTCCACTCGGCGTGCCCCGAGGCGACCGGCTTGACCACGACGAGCTGGTTGGGCTCGGTGATCGTGACCGTACGCGTGAACCGTTCCGGCGCGCCCCACGGGTCCATCGCGATGTCGGCGGTCACCGGAAGCCTGCTGGCGTCGATCCGCAGACCGATGGCCTCGGTCATCGCAATCGCCTTCACCGACAACTTCCTGGTGGGCGCGGTCTCGGCCTCGGGCTTCTTGGTCGCCTTGGGCGTCGGCGTCGGGGTCGGGGTCGGCGTCGGTTCGACAGCGACCGAGGACGGCGGCGCACTCGGCGAGGTCGCCTCGGACGGTGCCTCGATGACCTCGTCGCTAGCCCCGGCGCTGGGCGCAGACTGCTCGCTCTGCGGCTCCTTCTTGTCGGCGGAGTCCGCGTCGGAACCGGTCACGACGCCGCGTACGACCTCGTAGACCAGGATCAGCAGGAGTACGCCGGCCACGACCAGCACCACCCGACCGCGACGCGTCATCCGGGAGCGCCGGTACGGACCCGGTTCGGTGTGGTGCAGCGGCACCAACGGCCCGGGCGATCTCTCGGAGACGGGCTCTGCGACAAGCACGTCTTCCCGGTCTGGAGCCCGGTCTGGAGCCTGGTCTGGAGCCTGGTCTGGAGCCTGGTCCGGCTCCGGGTCTGACTCCGGCTCAGTGATCAGCTCGGGAATCAGCACGGGAGCCGGCGGCGGCACCGTGGGCGGCGCAGGATCGGGCTCCGGCTCAGGCTCCGGTTCACGTTCCGGTTCAGCCGGCTCGGCAACAGGCGCCGGCACCGCCAGGACGGGCGGCACGTACGGCTCGGGCTCTGCCACCGGCTCGTCGACAGCCTGGACGACCGTCGGCGCCGCTGCGGCGGGGAGCCAGGCTGCGCCGGGGACCACGTCGGGCGAGAGATAGCCCCCGAAGACCTCGAGCGTCTCGACGTCGGTGACCTGACCGTCGGGATGGACGAGCATCCGGACCCGGGCCTCGTCGTCGGTGGCGACGACCTGGACGGGCTTGCGGCTCGGGCCGGCGAGCTGATCTCGCACGGCACGTATGCCTGCCTGGTGCGGGTCCTCTCCCCATGGACGATCCACCACCAAGCCGTTGAGCGTCGTCACCCCGCGATTGACGGAGAGGATGGCTGTCTGCTTCCGGGCCATCAGCGGCCTCCGGAAGGGTCATTGCACACGTGTGGGGGTCCTCGTGGTGGGGGAAGCGGACAAGGGCTCGGAAAGTGTGTCGGTCAAGCCTCATCGGGGCAACTCACACGCGCCGCCCGCGCGCACCATTTACTGTGTCGTCAGACTGGTCGGATCGTGTCAGGCGACCTCTCGGACCCTGTCCTCTCGGAAATCGTCGAGCATCTCCACGGCGATCTCGTTCGCAGCACGGATCTCGTCCTCGCCGACACCGCAGATCCGCAGGCACGAGGCCGCGATCGCCCACGCCTCCGGGCACGAGATCCGCCGGACCGGGTCCTCGGTGCGCATGTTGATGACGCCTTCGACCTGCTGGATGAGCATGTTGCCCAGCTGCTTCAGGCTGACCGCCGACAGCACGGTCTCGGTGGCCACCCTGCTGGCCAGATCGGCGTAGGCAGCCACAAGCGTGTCGTGCTCCTTGCGGAAGTCGACATAGACGTCTTCGTTGGTCACGTCCGGCAACAGATAGAGCATGCCGACGTTGTGCGGCACGTCCGCAAGAGTGCGTACATCGACGAGAACGAGCAGATAAAGAGCTGTCTCGAAGCTCAGCGGCGGCACCTGGTTGAGGATCTTCTCGACCTTGTCCGTGGTCGGCCGGACCGTGGTGCGGAGCAGCTCGACGAGGATCTCGTCCTTGCCGGCGAAGTGGTAGTAGAGAGAGGCCTGGCGGATGCCGACATGGTCGGCGATCTCGCGGGTGGAGGTCGCCGCAAAGCCCTGGGACACGAAGAGTTTCGCAGCGGCTTCGAGGATCTGCTCACGTGGTGAGGCGGTGCCCGAATCGGGCACATGCCTGGGGCGGCCGGGCCGAGAACGCCTAGTTGTCATGTACGTCATCTAAGCGCCCTCCCGAGTTTCGGGGAAGATTCGAAAGAGTCTTCTTCCCCTAGAGAATAGAGCCGAAAGTCCCGCCGGAAGGTTGATATCGCTGGTAACAAACGGTATGGCACAGCAACCTCCCGGACGATGAATTCCGACAGCATCCCGTCCAGTGTGACCGCAAGTCATAGATCTGCACAGGATCGTGTTCCATCAGAGGGAATGGCCCTTTCCGATCAGCGATAGCGGCGCCATCCTCCGTACGACGAGATATCGGCGGCCCCCTCGACAGCGAACGGCTCGACCAGAAAGCCGGAGACCTCCGAGCCATCGGCCAACCCGACCTTTCCGATGGCCATCGGAGCAGGTACGCCGCCCACGAACGCCCCGAAGCTCGCGGCCGGGACGCGCCAGAGCTCGCCCTCGATCCGCACCCCGGCCCCGCGAGGGCCCACCCGGACGAGGCCGGGCTTGGGCGGCACCGTGTCCAACGCGAACAGCCGGTAGTCGGCCGAGGTCGCGGCCGGGCGCAGCAGCGTCGCGCCGGCCTCCACCAGCTGGTGGTTGAGCGGCATCCCCGACAGATGGGCGCCCACCACGAAGAGATCGACACTCGGGCTGAGCAGCGCGTGGCCGAGCGCCGCCAGGGTGCGGTCGCTTCCAGCGGCCCCGGTCAGCATCACCCCGAACGGCAGCCCGTCGACCTGGCCGGCCGGGACCGCGAGCGAGGCCATGTCGAGCAGGTTCGCGAAGTTCGTGTAGCGGCCGAGGCGGGCGTTGGCGCCGACCGGATCGTCCGCCACTTCCAACAGGGTCGGATGCCAGGTCGTCGTCGGCGTCAGCAGCGCCGAGCAGCCGGCGAGCGCCGCTCTCCCCTCGGCCCCGAGGCGCGCCAGGACGGCCACGTCGCGCGCCCAGACGGCTGCAGTGGCCGATGCCCCGGCGAGGACGATCTCCGTGACCGTCGGGTCCAGGCCGGTCCCCACGAGGTCGCGGTTGGCTTCGAGGTGGGAGCCGACCGCGGCGTACCTCTCGGCGACGAAGGCGCCCTCGTAGAGCAGCCTGGCGGCCTCGAGCAACGGAGAGATGTCGACCTCGACGACCTCGACCCCGGCAGAGGCCAGCCGCGCGACCGTCCCCTGGAAGGCGGCTGCCCACCCCGGGGCGAGCCCGTCGAGATGCTCGCCGGTCGGCACGGCCACCCTCGGCACCGGCGGCGGTCCGGCGCCCGGCGGCAGCGTACGAGACAACGGGTCCGCAGGATCGGGACCAGCCATCAGCTCCGCCGCCGCCCGCGCAGACCCGAGATCGCGGGCGAAGACGGTGACGCAGTCGAGCGTGTAGCAGGCGGGTACGACGCCGGTGACCGGAACCAGCCCGCGCGACGGCTTCACACCGACGATGCCGTTGAGCGCCGCCGGCACGCGGCCGGAGCCCGCGGTGTCGGTCCCCAGCGCGAGGTCGACCAGCCCGAGGGCGACCGCGACCGCCGACCCCGACGAGGACCCGCCCGAGATCCGGTTCGGGTCCCAGGCGTTGCGGACCGCTCCGTACGGGCTGCGGGTGCCGACCAGCCCGGTCGCGAACTGGTCCAGGTTGGTCTTCCCCACGACCAGCGCCCCGGCCGCCCGCAGCCGGGCGACCGCGGTGGCGTCAGCCGTGGGCCGATACGCGAACGAGGGTGCGCCTGCGGTCGTCGGCAGGCCGCACACATCGATGTTGTCCTTGACCGCCAGCAGGCGGCCGGCCAACGGCAAGACCTCGCCGCCGGCCACCTTCGCGTCGATCGCGGCGGCCTCCTCGAGCAGCTCGTCCCGCGTACGCAGCGAGATCCAGATCTCCGGGCGGTCCGATGTCTCGATCCGGTCGAGGGCCGCGGTGGCGCGGGCGACCGCGCCACCCGGGAGCGAGTGGATCAAGGCCTGGCCCCCTCGACCGGCCGCACCGCGGCGATGACCTGCCCCGGGGCGATCTGCTCGCCCGGCCTCACGTAGAGCTCGACCACCTCGCCCGCGACCGGTATCGGGACGCTCGCCTCCATCTTCATCGCCTCGACGACCATCAACGGGGCATCCTGCGTCAGCCTCTCCCCGCGGCTCGCGACCATCTTCCAGACGGTCGAGGTGAACGGAGCGGTCACCTGCACGCAGCCGTCCGGCACCTCGACCTCCGACGGTTCGCCGCGCGCATCGATGCGGTCGCAGATGTCGAACTCCCCCGCCTCCTTCCAGCGCTCGCGCTCCTCCTCGAAGGCGGCCGACTGCTGGTCGCGGAAGGCCCCGATCGAGTCCGCGTTGGCGGTCAGGAAGCGGTCGTACTCCTTGATCGAGAAGGTGCCCTCCTCGGTCTCGAACTCACCGCGGCCGGCGTCGACCTCCGCCCGCAGCTCCAGGAGCTCGTCGGCGGAGACCGGATACCACTCGATCCGGTCGAAGAACCGCAGCGCCCACGGGTCGTCGTGGAAGAGCCCGCCCGCGGTCGTCGACCGCCGAAAACGGTTGAAGACCTGCGTGGTGCGCCCGACGAGCTGATACCCGCCCGGCCCCTCCATCCCGTAGATGCACAGGTACGCGCCGCCGATTCCGACCGAGTTCTCCGCCGTCCACGTCCGTGCCGGGTTGTACTTCGTGGTCACCAGCCGGTGCCGCGGGTCCAGCGGCGTCGCCACCGGCGCACCCAGATAGACGTCCCCGAGCCCGAGAACCAGGTACGACGCGTCGAAGACCGTCCGGTAGACCTCCTCGACCGAGGCGAGCCCGTTGATCCGGCGGATGAACTCGATGTTCCACGGCGCCCACGGCGCATCGTCGCGTACGCCGGCGGTGTAGCGCTCGATGGCCTCCCGGGTCGCGGGGTCGTCCCAGGAGAGCGGCAGCCGCACCCGTCGCGAGGGCACGGTCAGCTCCGAGGTGGCCGGCAGATCCTCCTCCAGCTCGCGCAGCAGCCCCGCGACCTGACCGGCGCGCAGGACCGTGGAGTCGGTGTGGACCTGCAGGGAGCGGATCCCCGGCGTGACGTCGATGATGCCCGCAGGCGCATGCTCGGCGAGCGCCGACTGCAGCGCGTGCACCCGCATCCGGAGACCCAGGTCGAGAGTCATCGGCCCGTACTCGACCAGCACGGAGTTGTCCCCGCTGCGCCGGTAGGTGACCTCCGGTCGCTCCGGAGTCCCGGGCAACCCGCCGAGGACGCCGTCGTCGCCGTCGCCGGCCGCGCCGTCCAGCACCGTCAAGGAGGCACGGTGATCGACCAGGCCCGCGGCCCTGTCCTCACGCACCGGCACGAACCGCACCGCGTCTCCGGGCCGCAGCTGCCCGATCTTCCACAGCTCACCGCTGGCGACCACCGCCGGACAGACGAAGCCGCCCAGCGACGGCCCGTCGGGGCCGAGGATGATCGGGGTGTCGCCGGTGAAGTCGAGCGACCCCACCGTGTAGGGGGTGTCGTGGATGTTCGAGGGATGCAGCCCGGCCTCGCCGCCGTCGGCGCGCGCCCAGGTCGGCTTCGGCCCGATCAGGCGTACGCCGGTGCGAGCCGAGTTGTGGTGCACCCGGTAGCTGGCCGAGTAGAGCTGGTCCAGGTCCGATCGGGTGAAGAACTCCGGGGCGCCGTGCGGCCCCTCGGTGACACCGATCTCCCAGCTGTTGGTCAGAGCCGGCCGCCGCGACGCCGGCGTCGCCGCGGGCTGCGCCTCCGGGTCGATCGCCGTCCCCGGACGGAGCACGTCGCCACGTTGGAGCGTACGTCCGGCGTGCCCGCCGAACCCGCCGAGCGTGAACGTCGAGGCACTGCCCAGATACTCAGGGACGTCCAGGCCGCCCCGGACCGCGATGTAGGCCCGCAGACCCGGCCCGTCGGTGCGGCCCAGCGTCAAGGTGGACCCCGCCGGGAGCTCGAGCGGCTCCCACTGCGGGGCCGGGACGCCGTCGACGCTGACCGGCATGGGCGCCCCGGTCACGCAGACGACCGCAGGATCGGAGAAGAGCAGCGTCGGTCCACCGGACGTGGTCCGGCCGGTGGCCAGCGGCACCGTGACCTCGAGCCCCGGAGCGCCCCGGTGGTTGCCGACCGCCAGATTGGCCTCGGCGAAGGAGACCGAGTCGAACGGACCCGATGGCGGCACACCGACCTGCCAGTAGCCCACCCGGCCGGGGAGGTCCTGGACGGTGGTGAGCACTCCCGGGTCGAGGACGTCGATCCGCGGGTCAGGGTCGCCGCCCCGGCCCTGCTTGGCGCGTTCGGCCAGGGTCGAGGTCGAGTGAGTGGCCGAACGGAGCTCGGCGAAGGTCGTCATCGCGCGCAGCGCCGAGAGGTTGGTGACGATCCCGTCGATCCGGGTCTGCGCGAGCGCGGAGCCCAGCGTGTCCAGCGCCTCGTCGCGGGTCGAGCCGGTGGCGATCACCTTGGCGAGCAGCGGGTCGTAGTGGGGTGAGACCTCGAGCCCGCTCTCGATCCACGAGTCCACTCGGACGGTGTCGGTCGGCTCCGGCAGGACCGCCCGCGTGACCAGACCGGACGACGGCATCGAGTCCTTGGCCGGATCCTCGGCGTAGACGCGTGCTTCGACGGCGTACGCCTGGGGTGCAGGGCACTTGCGGAAGAGCTCGTCGGGCAGGGCCGTGACGCCGTCGCGGGCCAGCCGCAGCATGAGCGCGACGATGTCCAGACGCGTGGTCGAGCTCGTCGACACCACCTGCTCGGTGACGGCGTGCTCGACCTGGAGACGCGTGTTCATCTCCAGGAAGGAGACCCGTTCGCGGACCGGGTCGTAGACGAACTCGACGGTCCCGGCCGAGCGGTAGGAGACCGACTTGGCGAGCTGGCGCGCGGAGTCGTGCAGGACGGTCCGGACGTGCTCGGGGAGCGCCGGCGCCGGCGCCTCCTCGATCACCTTCTGGTTGCGGCGCTGCAGCGAGCAGTCGCGGTCGCCGAGCACGGCGACCTGCCCCTCCCCGTCACCGAAGATCTGGACCTCGACATGGCGGGCCGGGCGCACCAGGTGCTCCAGGAACACCCCGGCGGTCCCGAAGCTGGTCTGAGCGAGCCGCGCGACCCGCTCGAAGGCGACCCGGACGTCCTCCTCCGAGCTGCACGCGGTCATCCCGATACCGCCACCGCCGCCGGTCGCCTTGACCATCACCGGCAGCCCGATCCGGGCAGCCTCCTCGACCGCCTCGTCGGGACCCGAGAGCAGCCCCGATCCGGCCAGCATCGGCATGCCGGCGTTCTCGGCGAGCCGGCGGGCCGAGTGCTTCTCACCGAAGGCGCTGATCTGCTCGGGCGTCGGACCGACGAACCGAAGCCCCGCCGCCTCGACCTCCCGGGCGAAGGCCGCGCTCTCGGAGAGGAAGCCGTAACCGGGATGGAGCAGCCCCGCGCCGGTGCGCAGGGCTGCCGCGATGATCAGGTCGCCACGGAGGTAGGAGTCCCGTGCGGGCGCGGAGCCCAGACAGACCGCCTCGTCCGCCTCCCGCACGTGCGGTGCCGCTCGGTCTGCCTCGGAGAAGACCGCGACCGTACGCAGGCCGAGCTCTCGCGCCGTGCGCATCACTCGGCGGGCGATCTCTCCCCGGTTCGCGACGAGGACGGTGTCGAAGGATGGACCAGATGTCATGAATCGGCCTCGTACTCGAGGTCGGTGTCCGGCTCCGAGACGATCATCCGCAGGGGTGTCGGGTTGAAGTCGTTGCAGGGGTTGTTCATCTGCGGGCAGTTGGAGATCAGCACGAGCGTGTCGATCTCCGCACGCAGGGCGACCCGCTTGCCGGGCGCCGACATGCCGTCGACGATGCCGAGGGCACCGTCCTCCTCGACGGGCACGTTCATGAACCAGTTGATGTTGGAGACGATGTCGCGCATGCCGAGCCCGTGCTTGGCACCCTCGGTCAGGAAGTTCTCCCGGCAGCCGTGGTGATACATCACGTGGTGGCCATAGCGCAGCGTGTTGGACTCGCGCGAGCACGCGCCGCCGATGGTGTCCTGGCGGTCGATCTCGTTCTCGACGACGGTCATCAGGGCACGACCGAGATTGCTGCGCAGCACGGTCCCGGTGCGGATGTAGGCGTTGTCCTGCCACGCGAGCGTGTCCTGAGCGCTGTAGCGCTCGTCGGTGTGGTGCGCGTTGTAGAGCAGGCAGTCACCCGACTGGTTGCCGCCGACATCGACGATCGTCAACACCTGCCCGGCACGTACGACACCCGACCACGAGGCCCGCGGAGCCACCTGCTCATCCAGCACGACGGCACCCGGCACCAGCGGGTCACCCCACTCCAGGTGAGTGTTGTCGGCGTACGACGCCCCGACCGGGACGCTCGAGATCAGCTGCCCGTCGGGCGTCAGGTAGGTGGTCGTCGGAACCGGAACGGTTGTCACAGGCATCATCACCGGGTTGTCGATCGTGGTTGTCACAGGCCCCGAGCCTCCGCATAGTCGAGTGTGTTCAGATACGCCCGGCGGACCTCGGGAGAGGCGTCGAAGCGCTCGTCCGCGGGGGTGGTCGGGAAGGTCTCCGGCGTACGCCACGCGTGGACGCGCAGCGGTCCGACGACGTACTCCGGACGCGGGTCCCGCGGGTGCGGGACGTTGGCGATCAGCACGATCAGCGGGAGCTCCGCGACCAGCTCGACCGCCGTCCCGGCCCCCGAGGAGCCGAACCATTCGAAGCTCCCGTCCGAGGCGACCCGGACTCCTTGGAAGAACGACACCGAAGGAGGTACGTCGGCCGGTCCCAGCCCGTGCTTGGCGGCCGCCTTCACGAAGAGATCACGGCCGGCAGGCGCGGGGCCCTCGGGAAGCGCGGTGCCGTAGCGCAGCGCGTTCCAGGCGGCGGTGCTCGTGCCGCAGAACGCGTCGTGCCGACCCGATGTGTCGGTGAGGATCGTGGCGAGCACCCGGCCGTCCCCGGAGAGCAGCGGGTGGCCGGCGCCGAGGTAGGCCTGCCACGGGATCTTCTGGGTGTCGGCGACGTTGAGACGCTCGGTCGGTTCGAGCGCGTTGTAGACGAGGGTGTGGGCGCAGGCCTCGCCGGTCGGGTCCTCGAGCCGGAGCCGCGTGCCGCGGGCCAGGACCTTGTGGGTGTAGCCGCCGGGCGCGACCGTCTCGGCCCATGTGAGGCTGTCGGGCGCGACGTCATCTGGACAGAACGGGCTCGACGAAGCCGGTAGGTACGGCATCCAGTCGCTGACCTGCCCCCCTTGCGCGCGAGCATCTGCCCGTGCGTTCAGCACCGTGTCCGTGCTGTGGTCTGCAGCTAGCGCCACCCAGTCCTCCTTGAGCATGTTGAACCTGTCGACTGACAGGTAAGCACGTACGTCAAGGGCATCGGGGGCAAACCATGACTGTTGGGAACCTGACTCCGAAATGTGGGGCCGGAGTCGGCGAATATCTTCCCTGTCGGTCGATCGATTCTTATCGTTTTCCCCGAGGACTGGCTAGGGGTCACTGACCATTTCCTGCCGAATTCACGCTCATGGTGCCGCCTGATGGAGCGATCTCACCCGAGCAGAGGGCCGAGAGACCTCCTAGTAACTATCGATGGACAGTTAACAGCGGCTGAATGGTTTGGGACACCGATCCGGCAGTGGCACGACACCGTGCCGAGGAGCGGACCAGATCATCGGACGATTCTCCGATTCCACTGACATCAGTCTCCGCGAGTGGGATCCTGACCCAGATCCGAGGGAAGCCCCGAGACGCCGATGCTCGGTCTCGGGCGATCAGCCGGGGTTCAGCGCCCCGACTGCTTCGAGCCCCACGGCACGACATTTCCGGAGACAAAAGTCCGCGATTCGGACCCGTTCCGTGGCTCCGGCACCCCGACCATCGCGACGAGCTCACTCAGGTCACCGATCGTCGGCCCGTTCCACTCGGGATCGAGGTCGGGCACGCTGTCCGGCCGTCGAGCCGGGTCCTCGGGCAGGAAACGTACGGCTCTCATGCCCAGGGCCTCGGCACCGTACAGCTCGCCATCGCCGCCGTCACCGACGTAGACGCACTCGGTGGTCGGCACCTCGAGCGCGGCCGCGGCGACCATGTAGGCGCCGGCGTCAGGCTTGCGTACGCCGGTCTGGCACGAGAACGAGACCGCGCCGAAATGCTCGCTGAGCGGGCTGTCCGGCCAGACCTCGGTCGTCGCGCAGCACGAGTCGGTGACCAGACCGAGGCCGAAGCCACGCTCACGCAACGCACGCAGGGCCGGAAGCGCCCAGGTCGCGGCGTGCAGGGAGAGCGTGAAATCGAGGCGGCGCCGGATGGCTGCTTCGACCTGGCTCTCGGTGGGGACCGCCCCCAGCCGCCGGGACAGGTAGCGCACCGTGTGATGCACGCTGGCCATCAGGCCACGGGTCCGCTCGTCCAGCGTCTCAGCCGTTGCCGCCGCAAATGCCGCAGGGTCGACCCCGAGGTCCGCTCCCATCCCGCGAGCCATCGCTGCTCGCTCGGCTCTGGAGCCGCCCGGGATCAGCGTGTCGTGAAGACCGAAGAGGACTGCGCGCACGCCACCCTCGTCCATGGACTCACCCTAACCAAGTTCCGATCGTTGCTGAGCCACTTCTCCCGCTGCCCGGCACATCTGCGTGATTGTTCAACTACGAACGGTCGAGGGCTTCGACCCGCCGGTTCAGGTAGCGCTGCTCGGGGACGCTGTGGGTCAGTCTCGCCGCCAGCACGTAGTGCTCCCGGGCGACCGCGAGGTCACCGGACTGCTCGAGCAGGTGCGCCAGCACGGCATGGGCCCGGTGGTGGCGCTGCATCGCCGGGTGCTGCAGCAGGTCCCGGACGATCTCGATCCCGTACTCCGGTCCGAGGCTCATCGCCACGGCGACGGCCCGGTTGAGAGTGACCGCCGGCGAGGGCGCCACATGGGCGAGCATCCCGTAGAGCAGGTTGATCTGGAGCCAGTCCGTGGCTTCGTAAGACTCCGCCTCAGCATGGACCGCCGCGATCGCCGCCTGCAGCTGGTAGCGGCCCACCGGTCCCTGGGGAAGTGCGGCCTCGAGCAGCTCCACCCCTTCACGGATGAGCGCTCGGTCCCACTGCGAGCGGTCTTGGTCCTTGAGGGGGACGAGGTCGCCGAGATGGTCGACACGCCCGCACGAGCGCGCCCGGGTCAACAGCATGAGAGCGAGCAGACCGGTGGCCTCGTCGTGCTCCGGAAGCACGCCGCGCACGATCCGAGTCAACCGGATCGCCTCGTCGGTGAGCTCGACACCCTGCAGGTCCGGTCCGCTGGTGCGGGTATGACCCTCGTTGAAGATCAGGTGACAGACGTCGAGCACGCAGGCGATCCGCTCCGGCAGCTCGTCGGGCATCGGCGAGCAGAACTCCTCGTTCTTCAGCGTCGCCCGCGCCCGGCTGAGCCGCTGCCCCATCGTCGCCTCCGGAACCAGGTACGCAGCCGCGATCTCCGCCGTCGTCAGACCGCCCACGCACCGCAGCGTGATCGCCACCTGGGAGGGGCGGCGCAACGCGGGATGGGCACACATCATCAGCAGCCGCAACGAGTCGTCGTAGGCCGAGCCGACCTCCACGGCCGCCGGGTCCGGCTCGTCGAGCCGCCGGGCCATCCCGTCGGCGACCTCCCGCCGCCTCCTGGCGGTGTCGGTGCGCAGCTGGTCGATCAGCCGCCGGTGGGCCACCCGGATCAACCAGCCGCGCGGATCGGCCGGCAGGCCGTCGCCCGGCCATTGTCGGCTGGCCGCGATCAGCGCCTCCTGCGCGGCGTCCTCACAGTCGGGAAGATCGGGGTGGACCCGGAGCAGGGCGCCGAGGACGTGAGCGGACTCCTGCCGCCACACGTCCTCGACTCCCGTCACCGTCATGTCAATAGGTTGCCACCGGCCGCAGCTCGACCGTCTCACCGGGCCCGCTGAAGCTGCGTACGACCTCTTCGGCCCGCTCCTGGGACTCGACATCGATCAGGAAGAACCCCGCCAGATGCTCCTTCGCCTCCGAGTAGGGACCGTCGGTGACGATCGGCTCGCCGGCTTCCCAGCGATAGAGCCTGGCCGAGGCCGGGTCCGCGAGTGCCTGCCCGCCGAGAAGCTCCCCGTTGGCCGAGAGCTCCTCCAGGACCGACTCGAAGGCGCCGTTGAGCTTCTCCCTCGTCTCCCGCGGCAGCGACTGGAGCTCCGGGATGAAGTCGCCCGTCGGGTGGCCCCAGGGCTGTGGGTTCGAGTGGATGAGAATGACGTACTTCATGGTTCTACCCTTTCTGGGCGCGCCTTCCGTGGGCGTGCTCACGGGGTTACGTCGTAGCCGTTCGGCGTAGTTCTACATCGTCCCAGAAACTTCCGTGCCGCGGAGCGGGTCTACCCGGCGGAACGCTCTGCGGCGGCCGTCGCCGATGTGGAATCGTGGCCGGTTGTGAATCCGGGAGCGTTCGAAGCCATCGACGAACGTCTGGTCTCCACCCTCGACGACCTCCTCGACCAGCAGTCGCTGGCGCCCGGCATCGTCGTCGACGCACTCTTCAACCGGTTGGTGACCGCGGTGCTGAGCGTGCCGGAGCCGGCCGCCGGACCGGTGCTGGCCGCCTTGCCGCCGACACGGTCACCGGCGGTCTTCCGAGCGGTGGCGTCCGCGGGTGAGCAGGCGCTCGAGCAGGCCTGGGCCGACCGGATCGCCCGCTCCTCCGACCCGACCGAGGCGTTCACCCGCTTCCCCTACCTCGAGAACTACCGGCTCCTCGTGGAGATGGAGCTGGAGGCCGTACGTCGGCAGGGCGCCGTCCCCCGGCACGTCCTGCTCCTCGGCTCGGGGCCGCTTCCCCTCACCGCGCTCTGCCTGGCCGAGCAGGGGATCGCGGTGCACTGCGTCGACCACGATGCCGAGGCGATCCGGCTGTCCTCCGCCGTTGCCGGTCGCGTCGGCACGGTCGGGGTGACGTTCGAGCACGCCGACGCCGCGGCCGCCACGCCACCGGGCCCCGTCGACGTCGTGCTCCTCGCCGGCCTGGTCGGAGCCGACGATGCGGCGAAAGCCGCTGTCCTCGACCAGGCGGTCACCCACCTCGCTCCGCGGGGCCTCGTGCTGGCGCGGAGTGCCCGCGGGCTGCGTACGCTGCTCTACCCGCCGGTCGGCCCGCAGGCGCTCGCCGGCCTGACCGTGGTGGCCGAGGCCAACCCGGAGGTCGACGCCCCCGGGACCGACGTGATCAACAGTGCGATCCTCGCCCGGCCTAGATGATTGATGCACGGGGTGGCCGTCGCGAGCGGCGCTCGGCGCCGCGCTGCCAAGGCGCCGCCCTGATGCAATACCGGGCGTCTTATGAAGGGCGGCAACGCCGGCAGCGCGGTTGCCGGGCGTCGCGTAGCAGGTCAGCCCGTGCATCAATCATCTAGAGCGCGGGGTCGAGCACCTCGGCCTTGAGCTGTGCCGCCCGCTCGATCCGCTCGGCACCGGTGTCACCCAGGTTCCACGTCGGCAGGATGAACTCGTCGAACCCGGCCGCGACGTAGCGACCGATCAGGTCCTGCAGCTCGCCGGCCGAACCGGTCTGCGTCCGGGCGAAGCCCGGGTTCTTCCCGTCGAGGTCGAGCATGAGGTTGGTGGTCGTCTTGATCGTCCCGGGATCGCGACCCACCTGCTCGCACGCCTCCAGCAGCTTGGCCCGCACCGCGCCGGCGCTCTCGGGAGTGCCCCAGGTGTTCCACTCGTCGGCGTGCCGGGCGACGACCCGCAGCATCCGCGGGCCCTTGGCGCCGACCAGGATCGGCAGCGGCGAGGCCACCGGCTTCGGCTCGCACGGCGCGTCGGTGAGCTGGAAGTGGGTCCCCTCGAAGGTCGTGCGGGGCTTGTCGAGCAGCGACCGGGTGACCTGGATGGCCTCCTCGAACCGGTCGACCAGCACCTTCGCGCCCGGCAGGTCGATGCCGTACGCCTTGTGCTCGTTGATCTGCCAACCGGCACCCATGCCGAGCACGAACCGCCCGCCGGCGATGTGGTCGATCGTCGCGGACCGGTTCGCGAGCAGCGCCGGGTGATGGATCGTCGTCGGGGAGACCAGGGGCCCGATGCGTACGTTCTGGGTCGTGGCGGCCAGCGCCGGCAGGATCCCCCAGACCTCGTGCGTCGGCCCGTCTTCCACGTCCTCGGTGCCGGTGTTGGGCATGTAGTGGTCGGCGAACCAGACGCCGTACCAACCGGCCTGGTCAGCCGCCTGCGCCTCGGCAAGGATGTCGGCAGTGGGAACGGCGGGACTGGGCCACAGCGAGATCTTCACAACCCCAACCTACCCACGAGCGAAACTCACCTCGAAAAGATTCGAGCAGCGTTGTCGATCCCGTGTAGACCTCGTTCGACCAAGGGGTGAACGGGCCGGCAAGACGGCCCGACAGACACAGGAGAAACCGAGATGCCGAAGTACATGCTGATCTGGCGCACCGTCGACGAGGACAAGCAGAACGCCGCGATGGCCGAGATCCCCTTCGAGGAGATGCTCGAGAAGATGGGGAAGCTCAACGACGAGCTCATCAAGGCGGGCGTCGTGCTCGCCATGGAGGGTCTCGACCCCGAGGAGCACACGGTCGTCACCTACGCCGACGCGGGCGAGCCGCCGGTGGTCACCGACGGTCCCTACGGCGAGACCAAGGAGCTCTTCGGGGGCTTCTACCTGATCTCGGTCGGCTCGAAGGAGGAGGCGGTCGAGTGGGCCAAGCGCCTCAGCTACTTCCCGGGTTCCGCCGTCGAGATCCGCCGGGTGCCGACGATCGACGAGTTTCCGCAGGACAACCCGTGGATCCAGAAGGAGCTCGACTGGCGCACCAAGACCGGGCAGCTCTGACCGTCGAGACAGCCCGAGGAGCCACCGATGAGTGACGCGACGCGCGCCGTCGAAGCGATCTGGCGAATCGAGTCCGCCCGCATCGTCGGCGCGCTCGCGCGCTACACCGGCGACTTCGCCCTCGCCGAGGACGCGGCGCAGGAGGCCCTCGCCGAGGCGTTGGTCGCCTGGCCGCGTGACGGCCAGCCGGCCAACCCGGTCGGCTGGCTGATGACCACGGCCAAGCGGCGGGCGATCGACACGATCCGCCGCGCCGGGGTCCAGCGCGAGAAGTACGAGGCGATTGCCCACGACCAGGACGAGGCCTACGCCGACGACCTGGACGTCGAGCGGATCGACGACGACGTCCTCGCGCTGATGTTCGTCTCCTGCCACCCGGTGCTGTCCAAGGAGGCCCGGGTGGCGCTCACGCTCAGGGTCGTCGGGGGTCTGAGCAGCGAGGAGATCGCCCGGGCGTTCCTGGTGCCCGTGCCGACGATCCAGGCGCGGATCACCCGGGCCAAGAAGACGATCGCCGCCGCGAAGGTCCCCTTCGAGGTGCCGTCGCCCGACGAGCGCCGGCAGCGTCTGGCCGGCGTGCTCAACGTCCTCTACCTGATCTTCACCGAGGGCTCCACCGCCACGTCCGGCGAAGACCTGATCCGCACCGACCTCGCGCGCGAGGCACGCAGACTGACCCGGGTGCTGATCGGCGTACTGCCCGACGAGCCGGAGGCGTACGGACTGCTCGCGCTCATGGAGCTGACCGCCTCCCGCTTCCCGGCGCGCACCGATGCTGCCGGCGACCCGGTCCTCCTCGAGGACCAGGACCGCACGAGATGGGACCAAGGTGCCGTACGCCGCGGCCTGGCCGCCCTCGAACAGGCGACCCCACGGGGCCTCGGTCCCTATGGGCTCCAGGCCGCGATCGCCGCCACCCACGCGGTCGCCGACTCCGTCGAGACCACCGACTGGGAGCGGATCATCGTCCTCTACGAGGCACTGGGCCGGATCGCGCCCAACCCGATCGTCGACCTCAACCGGGCCGTGGCGGTCGCGATGGCCCATGGACCGCTGCGCGCCCTGGAGATCGTCGACAAGATCGCCGAGGACAGGCGGCTCGACCACACCCACCTCCTCCCGACCGTACGCGGCGAGCTGCTGCGCCGGCTGGGCCGAACCGTCGAGGCCCGCCAGGAGCTGGAGCGGGCTGCCGAGATGTGCACCAACGACCGCGAGCGCGCCGTACTTCGTCAAAAAGTCGCTGATCTGCCCTAAAACCGGGTATACCTTGCGCTCATGTCACATGCAGCGAGGACCGAGTCGTCCGAAACCCCGCGCTGGCGGATCCTGGGACCCGGCCTCGTGGTCGCCGCGACCGGTGTCGGCGCCGCCGACCTGGTCGCCACCCTGATCGCGGGCAGCAAGTACGGCTACGCCTTGCTCTGGGCCGTGGTCGTCGGATGCGTCCTGAAGGTCGTGCTCGTCGAGGGCGCCGGGCGTTACAGCCTGGCGACCGGCGAGACGATCTTCCAGGGCTGGCGGCGTCTGGGCATCTGGACGACGATCTACTTCGGTCCCTACATCGTGATCTGGGGCTTCATCTACGGCGCCGCGGCGATGGCCGGCACCGGCCTGGCCCTGACCGCACTGTTCCCCTTCGCCTCGGTGAAGGTCTGGGGCATCGTCTCCGGCCTGATCGGCCTCGCCATCGTGTGGGCCGGTCGCTACAGCCTGTTCGAGAAGTTCCTCGCGGTCCTCGTCGGGATCATGTTCGTCACCATGGTGGCCGCTGCGATCGTCACCGTGCCCAACCTCCCCGAGCTCCTCAAGGGCCTGGCCCCGACCATCCCGGACGGCGCCCTGGTCAACGTGCTCTCGGTCGCCGGCGGCGTCGGCGGCACGATCACGCTGGCCGCCTACGGCTACTGGCTGCGGGAAAAAGGCTGGCACACCCCGAAGTTCATGCGGGTGATGCGGATCGACAACACCACCGCATACGTCGTCACCGGCATCTTCGTGGTCGCGACCCTCATCGTGGGCGCCGAGCTGCTCTACTCGGCTCAGATCGCCATCGGCACCGGCGACCAGGGCATGCTCGACCTGTCCAACGTGCTCGCCGACCGTTACGGCGACTGGTTCGGCAAGCTCTTCCTGATCGGTTTCTGGGCCGCTGCGATGTCGTCCCTCGTCGGCGTCTGGAACGGCGTCAGCCTGATGTTCGCCGACTTCATGGGGACCATCCGGGGGAAGGCGGACGAGCCCGAGGCGAAGAGCGGTGGCCTCTGGTACCGCGCCTACATCCTCTGGCTCACCTTCCCTCCGATGATCTGGCTCCTGCTGGCCGACGAGCCCACCTGGCTGATCCTCATCTACGGCGTGCTCGGCGCCTTCTTCATGCCCTTCCTGGCGATCACCCTGCTCTGGCTCCTCAACACCCGCCACACCCCCACGGAGTGGCGCAGCAAGTGGGTCTCCAACATCGGCCTGATCATCTGCGCCGTGATCTTCGCCTGGCTCGCCTATGACCAGATCCGGACCTCCATCACCAGTCTTCTCGGATAGGGCCCGCTCGACCATCACAACCCGATGACGAAGGCGGCGAGCACTTGCTCGCCGCCTTCGCCATCAAGTGGCTAGGCCTGGGCCTTGCCGATCCGCCAGTAGCCGACGAACGTGATCCGCGACTTGGGGACGCCGAGCGCGACCAGGTGACGTCGCCCCTCGGTCGGGATCGTCCGCTCACCGACGAGGTAGGCAGAGAGCGTTGCCGGATCCTCAGGTGTGAACGACTTCAGCTCGGCCAGCGCCAGGGTCCCGGCCCGGTCGGCTGCGTCGCCGCGCGGCAACCAGCGCACTTCGACGCCCTCGGGCCCAGCGACCTCCTGTACGTCTTGGGGTGCCGGGACCTCGATGACGGCCAGTCCCCGGACATCCTCGGGCAGGTCACGGAGAATACCGAGGATCGCCGGCAGGGCCGATTCGTCTCCGACGAGCAGGTGGAACGAGGCGTCCGGAGCGAGGTCGAAGCCTTTGCCCTGGTCCAGGAGCACGACCCGGTCGCCGGGCTGAGCGCCGCGCGCCCACGGGCCGGCGATCCCGAGATCTCCGTGGACGACGAAGTCGACGTCGATCTCGCCGAGCTCGGGCCGATGCTCGCGCACGGTGTAGCTGCGCAACGGCGGGCGGTCCCCATGGGTCAGATACTTCAGATAGTCGACCATCCCGAGCTTCTCCGGGACCACGTCGAAGTTCGTCGCCTCGCCGCCGGGCCTGGGCAGGAAGAGCCGGAACCACTGGTCGAACCCGTGCTGCGGGAGCCGCTTCAGGTCGTCGCCCGCGAAGGTGATCCGAACCATGTGCGGAGTGACCTGCTTGTTGTGGAGCACCTCAGCGGCGTACGTGCCTCTCAGCTTCCGGCCGTCCTCGAATCCCATCATCAACTCCTCTGACTCAGGTAAGGCTTACCTGACTTGGGTCAGGGTAGCGCGCACCGCACGGCCGACGAGACGAAAGTCGGTTGACGCGTCCGTCGTGCAGGTTGAGGCTGGACGGCATGTCCGCCGACGAGCTTCCCGGCTGGAAGCGCAACGCAACGATCTTCCTCGCCGGGCAGACGGTCTCCCTGCTCGGTTCGATGCTGGTGATGTACGCCGTGATGTGGCATCTCACCATCGAGACCCGTTCCGGCTCGGTCCTGATGCTGAGCCTCGTCTTCGGGATGTTGCCGCAAGCCTTCATGTCGATCTTCGGCGGCGTCTGGGCGGACCGGCATCACCGCAAGTTCCTGATCATGGGCTCCGACGCCACGATCGCGGTCGCCACCCTGATCCTGGCCGGCTTGATGGCCAGCGGCATCGACGATCTCTGGATCATCTATCTGGCCCTGGCGATCCGCTCGGTCTTCGCCGGCATCCAGATGCCGGCAGTCACCGCGATGATCCCGCAGATCGCCCCCGAGTCTCAGCTGCTCCGCATCAACGGCGCCTTCCAGACCATCCAGTCCGCCATGGCGCTTCTGGCGCCGGCGCTCGCCGCGGTCATCTACGCCAGCATGGACATCGTCGCCGTCTTCTTCATCGACGCGGCCACAGCGCTGATCGGCGTGGGCCTCCTCGCCCTGGTCCCGGTCGCACGTCTCGTACGTTCCGACCAGGGCAAGGTCTCCTACTTCGGTGATCTGCGGGCAGGCCTGAAGTACGCCTCCACCCATGCGCAGGTGCGTTGGATCCTGGTGCTGTTCACGCTGGTCATGGTCATGGTCGGCGCTCCGTCCTATCTGACCCCGCTGATGGTCACGCGCACCTTCGGTGACGAGGTCTGGAAGCTCACCGCGAACGAGCTGTTCTGGGGCTTCGGCATGCTGGCCGGTGGCGCCGCCATGGCCACCTTCGGGCCCAAGATCGTTCACAGAATCCGGCTGATGGTCGGGTCCGTCATCCTCATCGGGCTGCTGGTCGTCGGGCTCGGTGTCTCGACGAACATGTGGATCTTCTTCGCCTGTGGCCTGCTGATCGGCGTGCTCTTCTCGTTCTTGAGCGCGCCTGCGATGACGATCCTCCAGGAGCGCGTCGAGCCCGAGATGCAGGGACGTGTCTTCGGCATCGTCGGCATCGTCATGTCGGTTGCGATGCCGCTGTCGATGGTCGTCTTCGGACCGCTCGCCGATCAGTTCTCGGTCGAGTCTCTGCTCGTCCTCGCCGGCGTGATGCTCTTCGTCGTGGTGGCCGGCATCCTGGCCATCCCCGGCGCGCGCCGCTCTCTGGCCGCCGTCGATCTTCCGAAGGAGCTCCCCGAACCTCCAGCCGGGGGAACCCCGGACGAGCACGCACCGCAGAGCGTCAAATAGCAGCTGCCCGGCACCTCGAGGGCACCGGGCAGCTGACGAAGCTCGCGATCAGCGGCTGGCAACCAGCTTGATGGCCACACCGAGACCCGCGGCGACGACGGCGGCGATGATCAGCTTCTTGACCATGGGTGACTCCTAGTTCGACGATGTTGATACGGACTCCAACTATGACATTGGAACCCTGCATCGATACCCACGTCAACCGGGCGTGGCGCGAGGAGTCCACGAGAATCACCTCGACAGCTCGAAAACATCGCTACAAATAGCAGCAGGGCCACCTCCGAAGAGGTGGCCCTGCGCAAAGTTATGTCCGGCGGCGTCCTACTCTCCCACAGCCTCTCGGTTGCAGTACCATCGGCGCTGAAGGGCTTGACTTCCGGGTTCGGGATGGGACCGGGTATTTCCCCTTCGCTATGGCCGCCGTAACTCTTGAGATCACGCTCACCCTACTTCTAGGGGAGATGACCAAACCTGTGTTACAACAGTTGGTTGTGGACGCGAGACTTGACGGTCTTCGTTTGTTGTTTTTGTTGAGGGTTTATGAAAGATAAGCCCTCGGCCTATTAGTACCGGTCGGCTGGGC
>NZ_BMQT01000013.1 GCF_014648255.1 Nocardioides albus
GATTCAGCCCAGCCGGTGACCGCCGGACAGGGAAACCGATAGGAACGAAACCCAGGGCGAATCACCACCGCAGTGATCCGGGTGGTGCCGTCCCCGAGGCGCCGCATGGTCAGCCGGGTCTTCTTCCGAGCGTGAACCTCTTCAGCCGCGAGTCGTTTGGCCTCTTCGGCTTCGGCGATCTCGGGGGCGATGACGTCGAGGATCCTGCGTCCGAGGCGGCGGAGTCGGGTCGGGTCGAACTCGGTCGCATAGCCGACCATGGTCTCTTCAGCTTTCGCCCGGATCACTGGTTCGAGATCGGCGGGGAGGTCGTCGAGAGCCGCGACGATCACCTCGGCCTGGGCGAGGTTGCAGGCACCAGCCCGCATCGCGGCCGCGACTCGGTGATAGGTCCGGTCCAACGCCTGCGCGAGCCGCAGGTCGGCGCGCAGGACCTCGGGACGCTGGTGGGTGTGGTGGTGCAGCCACGCAGCTATGTCGCGGGCCGCGCTGTCGGCGGCGACGTCATCAGCAGCAGCCATCACCCGCAGCTCGAGCTCGGCCAACTGGGCTTTCGCCCGGGCGATCTCGCCCAGAGCGGCGACCTTCTGTCCGGTGGCCATGAACGACGGATTCGCATCCGCGACCCGGTCCAGATGGCCGGTGATCGCGACCACGGCCCCCAGCACAGGGTGCTGTGGCTGCTGCAGCGTGGTCATCGAAACGGTCACCTCCCGACGTACGAACTCAATGGGACTTCTGCCTATGCAGAATCCCGGCTTGGTTCGCTGGTCCCGGAGGCCCGTCAACACGGGCTATTACTTACCCTCACAGCTCAGCGTTCACGCCCCTGGTTCCCCTGGATTACCCGCACCCGTTGTGTCCCGGATGGAAGGGCACGCCTCTTTCGAGGTGGTCGGCCTCCACGTTTACGCTTGTGCCGAGCCTATCATATAATGCAAGACCAAACCCAATCAGGGACAGATATCCCAACCCGAAACCAGACCGCTGCTGGAAGCCCGCAAGACAGGTAAATGGCACCCGCCCAGACACCCTGGTTCTAATCTCCCAGCCCAAGCCCGGTATTGGCCCCACCCGTGCTGGAACTCGACACGAGGCCAACGGACACACGTCAACCAAACCCACCCGAATGCGGCCAGCGAGCCGGTCGGTCATCGGAGCTGATCAAGCGGCTCGTCCCGCGTGAACGTGACCTGCTGGACGTCGATGTAGTCGGCGGCGAACCCGGCCCGGGTGTACTCCAGGTAGAAGTGCCACATCCGCAGGAACGTCTCGTCGAACCCGAGCGCCCGGACCTCGTCGACCTGCGCACGCAGCGCGATGTCCCAGCGCCGCAGGGTCTCCGCGTAGTGGGCGCCGAACGAGAGCCGGCTGCGCACCCGGAGCCGGGTGTGCGTGTCGACGGCATCGGTGATCGCCTCGGTCGAGGGGAGCAGGCCGCCCGGGAAGATGTACTTGGTGATCCAGGTCTCGGTGTTCCTGGTCGCCAGCATCCGCTCGTGCGGCATGGTGATCCCCTGGATCACGGCGATGCCGCCCGGGGCCAGGACCTCGTCGATCTTCGCGAAGTAGACCGGCCAGAACCGCTCGCCGACGGCCTCGATCATCTCGACGGAGACCACGGCGTCGTACGTCCCTTCCACCGCCCGGTAGTCGCACAGCTCGATGTCGACCCGATGCCCCAGACCGGCCGCGCCGATCCGGCGCCGCGCCAGCTCGGCCTGCTCGACGGAGAGGGTCACCGAGGTGACCTGGGCTCCCCTGGCGGCGGCCCGCAGGGCGAGCTCGCCCCAGCCGGTGCCGATCTCGAGCAGCCGGGTGCCTGCCCCGACGCCCGCCTCGTCGAGGATCCGGTCGATCTTGCGGTGCTGGGCGAGCGCCAGGTCCTCGGTCGAGGGCAGGGAGGAGAACAGGCCCGCCGAGTAGCTCATCGTCGGGTCCAGGAAGAGCGCGAAGAAGTCGTTGGACAGGTCGTAGTGGTGGCCGATGTGCTCACGGGCGTTCTCGGGGGTGTTCAGGTCCTTCTCCCCACGGCGCCGCTCGTAGACGCCGCGCAGCCGCTGCGCCCATCCGGGGAGGAGACCGTCGAGGTCCCGGCACAGCACCGTCAGGGTCTCTCCCAGCTCCGGCGCGTCCCAGGCGCCGGTCATGTACGCCTCGCCGAGCCCGATCAGTCCGTGGCGGCTGAGCCGCGCGTAGAGCTCCACGGGTCGGTGCAGCACGATGTCGGCCGGGCTGCCGTCCTCGCTCACGCTGATCCCGAGCCGCTTCGTGGCGGTCCGGAACAAGGTCGCCGCGGCAGCGGCGGTGAGCCGGGTCACCGGTCCGGTGGGTGACTCCTGAAGCATCGGCCAACGGTCACCCACCGCGGCCTGGGCGGTGGGGGCTTCGATGGTGGTCATCGGACTCCTTCCTGGTGGTGCCGTGGTCGTCTCTGGACCGGCAGACGTCGTAGCCACAGCGCTGCGCCGTGGACGCGGATCCAGACCGCGCCGAGAAGCGCGGCCGGGGCGGAACGGAGCGTGTCCCCGAACCGCGGTTCGACCCGGAGGCCACGCACGGCGGCGTCGAAGACGGTCCCGTCATCGGTGTTCAGCCGGACGGCGACCTGGAGCCGGCCGTCGGGTGGAGGCACGGTCAGGTCGTAGTGGCCGTCGACCCCGTGGAACGGGGATACGTACATCGCCTTCGCGACCCGTGCGCGGTGCCGTTCGTCAGGATGGACGACGTAGGCGTGCCGGTCGCCGTAGGTGTTGTGGACCTCGACGACGGTCGCCAGCGGCTCCCCGGAGGCGGCCGTGCACCAGTAGACGGTGATCGGGTTGAAGCAGAAGCCGAACGCCCTCGGCTGGGTCGCCATCAGCACGCGTGCGTCGCCCAGGTCGAGGTCGTGGAGCCTCAGGAACGCGGCGAGGTTCTCCCGGATCGAGAGCGCGGGGTCACCCAGATGGTCGCGAGCCTCGAAGCGGCCGAGGATGCCATGGTCGGGAAGCTGGTCCAGATCGACCACCCGCCAGTACGAGCGGTGCACGAACCGGTTCCGCAGCGGCTCCCGACGGGTGTGGCTGATCGTGGTCCGATAGAGCCCGGTCGCGGAGCCGCCGGTTCGCTCCTCAGGACTCGTCCAGTCCAGCCCGAGCCGCTGTGCCGCCTTGGCTCCGGAGCGGGCGCCGTCCTCGTGGAACCCCCACCCGCGCCAGGCGCCGGCGAAGACCAGCCTGTCGGAGTCCAGCTCGTCGGCGCGCTGCTGGGCGACCACCGACTCCGGGGTGTAGAGCGGGTGCTCGTACTCCATGGTGGCGATGACCTTGTCGGGGTCGATCAGGTCGGCCCCGCCGAGAGTGACGAGGTGACGTACGCCGCCGGGAGCCGGCAGCCGCATCAACCGGGTGAGGTCGTAGGTGAGCGTGACCTGGCCGCGGCCCGGGCGCTCCAGGTAGTTCCACGACGCCCGGGTGCGCTCGTTGCTCGGCAGCAGGCTGGTGTCGGTGTGCAGCTGGGCCTGGTTGGCGGAGTACGGGAACGCGCCCAGGATCTCCCGCTGGGCGGCCGTGGGGTCACCGAGCATGGCCAAGGACTGCCCGGGATGGGTCGCCAGCACGACGGCGTCGAAGACCTCGGTGTGCCCGTTGCCGTCGGTGATCTCGACACCGGTGCCGGCGTCGACGACGTTCACGACCTTTGTCGAGGTCAGCACCCGACCGCCGCGGTCGCGGATCGCGGCGGAGACCCGCTCGACGTACGTCGCCGACCCGCCGGTGACCGTGCGCCAGCGGGGTGAGCCGAAGACCTGCAGCATCCCGTGGTGGCTGAGGAACTCGAAGAGGTAGCGGGCCGGGTAGCTCAGCGCCGTCTCCGGGTCGCAGGACCACACCGCGGCGACCAGCGGGGCCATGAAGTGGCGACGGAAGTGCGCGGTGAACCCGTGCTCGTCCAGGAACGTCTCGAGGGTGCGCTCGTCGGGCTCGTCACTCGTGAGCAGCGCCCGGGCGGCCCGGTGGAACCGCGGGATCTCGGTGAGCATCCGCAGGTGCGCCGGGCGGAACGCGCGGCGGTCGGGCAGCACCCCGCGCAGCCCGCGCGCCCCCGCGTACTCCACGTCGGCGGCCGTCGAACGCACCGACATCGACATCTCCGAGACCTGGGTCGGCACATCGAGCTCGGCGAAGAGCCGGAGCAGGGTCGGATACGTACGCCGGTTGTGCACGATGAACCCGGTGTCGATCGCCAGCTCCGTGCCGTCCGGCGCGGTGACACGGTGGGTGTCGGCATGGCCGCCCAGCCGGTCATCGGCCTCGAAGAGTGTCACGGTGCTGTCGCCGGAAGCGACGTACGAAGCGGCCAGTCCGGCCACACCGCTGCCCACTACGGCGATCCGGCGGCGTTCGTGGTCGGCGCTGCTCATCGGGCTCCTCGGGGTCGAAGTGGGCGATCAGCGCAGAGCGCTGTCATCCGGTCTTCGGTCACCGGACCGATTCGGATTTCTCTCAGGTCATCATTTTCGTCATCTGTGCTCCGGACCTCGTTGGCCTCTGCAGCAGGTGGCGCACCATAGAATCGCCCCGCATGAGCGACGAGGCGATGAAGATCCCCGCCTTCGTCCGCTACTGGACCGCCTCGACGACAGGTTCCTTCGGCACGGCCGTCTCGACCGTCGCGGTCCAGGTGCTCGTCGTCAAGTTCTGGTCGCCACTCCAGCGGAGGTCGGAGTCGTGAACGCGGCCAGGGTCCTGCCGTACGCCTTTCTGGGGCTGTTCGCCGGAGTGCTTGTCGACAGGGTCCGACGCAAACCGCTGTTGATCTGGTCGAACGCGGCGCAGGCGGTCGCCCTGCTGGCCATCCCGGTGCTCTGGTTGGCCGATGCCCTCTCGTTGGTCGCAGTAGCTGCCGTGCTCTTCGTGGTCGGCGCCCTCTCCGTTCTCGAGATCGCAGCGCGGCAGTCCTTCCTCCCCCGCCTCGTGCCGAAGAGCGCGCTGCTCTCGGCGAACGCGCGAATCGATCAAGGCGACACCGTCGCGATGACGTCGGGGCCGGCCCTGGGTGGCGGGATGGTCGCCTTGATCGGGGCGCCTTTCGCGGTCCTCGCTGACGTGCTCACCTGTGCACTCGGTGCGATCATGAACGCTCGTTTACGCGTCGAGGAGCCGCCGCTTCCCCGTCGGCCGAGCACTCCGAGCCAGGTGCTGGAGGACATCAGGGTCGGCGTGCGCTACATCTACCGCCATCGCACGATCGCCCCGCATGCGACCTCCACCCACATCTGGTTCATCGCCAACGCGATGGCACTGACGGCGTTCGCGCCGTTCGCACTGCGCGAGATGGGGCTCGGAGCGGTCGCCTTCGGCGTCGTCCTGGCGTTCACCGGCGTCGGCGGTCTGATCGGAGCCCTGCTCGCCGTCAAAGCCGGGTTCCGTCTGGGAGCTGGTGGGGCGACGCTGCTCGGCTTCACTGCCGCACCTCTGGCATGGGGAGCCTCTGCGCTGGCGCCGCCGACCGCAGTCGGCATCGTCATTCTCGCCGGCGCCCAGGTGGTGGCGGGGTTCGGCATGGGAGTCGCGAACGCCAACTCCCTGGGCTATCGGCAAGCCGTGACACCGGATGCGCTCCAGGGGCGGATGAATGCGACCATTCGATCCGCGAACCGCACCTGCGCTGTGGTCGGCGCCCTGGCTGGTGGTCTCGTGGCCCAGCTGCTGGGGCTTCGTCCAGCCCTGTGGGTGGCCGTCGCGATCTTCGTGATCGCGGCCGCGGTCGTGTTCGGCTCACCATTTCGCGGAGCTCGCCACGAATAGGAAGCCACGAAAACGGGTTCGGCCTCTGAAACCCAGAGCCCGTCAGCCGCGACCGGCGTACGGCATCCCGGTCGCGAGGATGGTCATCGTGGGGACGCTGACGCCGAGCGGCAGCTGGGCCATGGCGACGATCGCGTCGGCGACGTGCTGCGGGTCGAAGGTCGGCTCGGGGCGTACGGTGCCGTCGGCCTGACGGGCGCCGACGGCGATGCCGGCGGTCATCTCGGTGGCCGCGTTGCCGATGTCGATCTGGCCGACGGCGATGTCGTGAGCTCGGCAGTCGAGGGCGAGCGCGCGGGTGAGGCCGGTGATCGCGTGCTTGGAGGTGGTGTAGGCCGCGCTGCCCGGTCGCGGTACGTGCGCGGAGATCGAGCCGTTGTTGATGATCCGTCCGCCGCGCGGGTCCTGCCGCTTCATCTGGGCGAAGGCCTCGCGGGCGCAGAGGAAGGAGCCGGTGACGTTGACGGCCAGCGTCGCGGCGAACTCCTCGGGCGGGATCTCGTCGACGTCGCCGCTCGGGCCGAAGGTGCCGGCGTTGTTGACCAGCAGGTCCACGCGGCCCCACATCCCGACGACGGCGGCGAACGCCGCTTCCACCTCAGCGGCAGAAGCGACGTCCGTGGGCAGCACGAGGGACCGCGCCATCACCGACGCGGTCTCCTCCAACGACGACCGGGTGCGGCCGAGCAGGGCGACCTGGAAGCCGGCGCCGTCCAGCGCCTGCGCGATCACTCTCCCCAGCCCGGAGCCTGCTCCGGTGACGACCGCGACCGGCATCAGGTGAACTGCCGGCTCAGCTGGGCGTGCCGGTTGACGTCCTTGTAGAGCAGGTAGCGGAACCGGTCGGGGCCACCGGCGTAGCAGGCCTGCGGACAGAAGGCCCGCAGCCACATGAAGTCGCCCTCCTGCACCTCGACCCAGTCCTTGTTGAGCAGGTAGACGGCCTTGCCCTCGAGGACGTAGAGCCCGTGCTCCATCACGTGTGTCTCCGGGAACGGGATCGCGCCGCCCGGCTCGAAGCTGACGATGTTGACGTGCATGTCGTGGCGTACATCATCGGGGTCGACGAAACGCTGGGTCTTCCAGGCGCCGTCGGTGCCCGGCATCTCGCCACCGGGCACGTCGACCTCGTTCGTGACGAATGCCTCCGGTACGTCGATGCCGTCGACCCGCTGGTAGGCCTTGCGGATCCAGTGGAAGCGGGCGACCTGGTCGCTGGTGTTGTGCAGCGTCCAGGTGGAGCCGGGCGGGAGGAAGGCGTAGCCGCCGGGGGTGAGACCGTGCTTCTCGCCCTCGATCGAGAGCGTCAGCGCGCCCTCGACCACGAACAGGACGCCCTCCGCGCCCGGGTCGAGCTCGGGCTTGTCGCTGCCGCCGCCGGGCGAGACCTCGACGATGTACTGCGAGAAGGTCTCGGCGAACCCCGACAGCGGGCGGGCGATCACCCACAGCCGGGTGCCCTCCCAGAACGGCAGCTTGCTGGTGACGATGTCGCGCATGGTGCCACGCGGGAGCACTGCGTACGCCTCGGTGAAGACGGCCCGGTCGGTGGTCAGCTCGCGCTGGGACGGGTGGCCGCCGGTCGGGGCGTAGTAGCGGCCAGGAGGGTTGTGTGCTGCGCTCATGGTCGGGCTCCTTCTCGGGTCAGCAGCCGGCCCTGGGGGGCGGCCTCGATGTCGATCTTCTCGCCACGCAGCCAGGTCTCGCGGACAACTCCTGCGAGGGTGCGGCCGTGGTAGGGCGTGACGGCGTTCTTGTGATGGAGCTTCGCGGCGTCGACCACGTACGTGTCGTCGGGGGCGAGGACGCAGAAGTCGGCGTCGTTGCCCACCGCGATCCGTCCTTTGCGGCTCAGCCCGGCATGACGCGCGGGTGCCTCGGACATCCAGCGGGCGACGTCGGTGAGGGTGAAGCCGCGGCTCCTTGCCTCGGTCCAGACTGCCGACAACCCCAGCTGGAGCGACGAGATACCGCCCCAGGCGACCCCGAAGTCGCCGGTGTCGAGTGCCTTGAGGTCAGGCGTCGAGGGCGAGTGGTCGGTGACGACCATGTCGATGACGCCTTCCCGCAGGCCGACCCACAGCAGCTCGCGGTTGGCCGCCTCCCGGATCGGCGGGCAGCACTTGAACTGCGTCGCGCCGTCGGGGATCTCCTCCGCGGCGAAGGTCAGGTAGTGCGGACAGGTCTCGGCCGTGATCGGGATGCCGTCGCGGCGGGCGGCATCGATGGTCGCGAGCACGTCCGCGCTCGAGACGTGCAGGATGTGGACCCGGCACCCGGTCTTCCTGGCGACCTCGACCACACCGGCGACCGCCAGGTTCTCGGCGTCTCGTGGACGGCTGTGCAGGAATCCTGCGTACGCCCCACCTACCGCCACCGGCGCGTGCTCGATCGCGTGGGCATCCTCGGCGTGCACGATCAGCAGCCCGTCGAAGGACGCGATCTCACGCATCGCGAGCTCGAGCTGGTCGGCGTCGAGCGGCGGGAACTCGTCGACACCCGAGTGCAGCAGGAAGCACTTGAAGCCGGAGACCCCGGCCTCGTGCAGCGTACGCAGCTCCGGGACGTTGCCGGGGATGGCACCGCCCCAGAAGCCGATGTCCACGAAGGCCTGGCTCGCGGCTGCCCCTCCAAGAGCGACCCGTCGCTTGAGGTCGAGCGCCGGGAGGTCGCAGGTCGGCGGGATGCTGTTGAGGGGCATGTCCACGATCGTGGTGACCCCGCCGGCGGCAGCGGCCCGGGTCGCCGAGGCGAACCCCTCCCACTCGGTCCGCCCGGGGTCGTTGACGTGCACATGGGCGTCGACGACGCCGGGCATCAGCACCTCGTCGTCAGCGAGCTCGACCACGCGCGCCGCGGTCAGACCGGCCCCGGTCGTGTCGACCGCGACGATCTCGCCGTCACGGACCCCGACCGAGCCTGTCGTCTCTCCGTCCGGGGTCACCATCCGCGACGCCCGGATCACCAGATCGATTTGTCGACTCACACCCTCACCCCTCTTCGACTGCCCGCCTCTTCGACCGCTCGCCTCTTCGACCGCCCGCTCCTCGACTGCCACCACCCGGGTGCGCTGGCGGCCGAGGCCGGTCACCTCGGCCTCCACCACGTGCCCTTCGCGCAGGAAGGGCCGCGGCTCGGGCCGCAACGCGGCGACACCGCCCGGGGTCCCGGTCAGCACCAGGTCACCGGACTCGAGTGTCATCAGCGTACTGAGGAACGCGAGGATCTCGCCGACGCTCTGCGCCATCCGAGCCGTCGAACCGGCCTGGCGCCGCTCGCCGTCGACCCACAGCTCCAGGCCGAGGGCCTGGGGGTCGTCGACGGCGTCCGCCGTGACCAGCCAGGGCCCGATCGGGGTGAACGTGTCGGCACACTTCCCCTTCGCCCAGGTCGGCCCGGCCGCGATCCGCGCCCGCTCGCTGACGTCGTCGGCGGTGAGGTAGCCGCCGACCGCGGCCAGCGCCTGCTGCGGGTCGGCGCACCGGGAGAGCCGGCGACCGAGGACCACACCCAGCTCGACCTCGTAGTCGGTCGTCGTCGATCCGGGCGGCAGCTCGATCGCGTCGTACGGTCCGACGATCGAGGTCGAGGGTTTGAGGAAGACGACCGGCTCGTCCGGGATCGCGACGCCGGCCTCCTCGGCATGATCCTCGTAGTTGAGCCCGACGCCGACGACCTTGCCGGGTCTCGCCACCGGCGGCCCGATCCGGGTGCCTTCGGCGACGGCGGGAAGGCGGCCCGAGGCGACCAGGTCGTGGATCAACCTGAGCCGCACGGGGTCGCCGAGCAGGTCGCCGTCGATCCTCGGCACGGCTGCCGATAGATCACGCAGTACGTCCTGGTCGTCGAGCGCCGCGGGGCGCTCCTGGCCCGGCGGGCCCACACTCAGCAGTCTCATGTGTCCTCCTTGGATGCCGACCGAGTTACCTCGGTGAACATTCCGCCGTCCGCTCACGCCGCCTCCTCGGATGCTCACCGAGTTACCTCGGCCCGATTGCAGTTCCCTCGCGGAACTCCACGAAGGAAGTGGCCGCTCACCGAGTTACCTCGGTGAGCATTCCGCCGTCCGCGCACGCGTCCTCCTTGATCAGATGGTCGGCAGCGATCTGCTCCGCGATCTGCTCGAGCAGGGCCGCGCCGTCGCGCAGGCAGCGCTGCCGGTCGGGTTCGATGTCGGTCAAGGCGTACGCGGCGCCGATCCCGGCCGCCCGCAAGCGGTCGGGATCGAGCTCGTTGACCCCACAGACCGCGACGACCGAGACGCCGGCGCGCGCAGCCGCGGCGGCGACGCCGGCCGGCGCCTTGCCGTTGAGGGTCTGCTCGTCGAGGGCGCCCTCCCCGGTGACGACGAGGGCCACGCCGTCCAGCCCGGCAGCGAAGTCGACCAGCTCGAGCACGAGCTCGATGCCCGATCGCAGCTCCGCGCCCAGCAGGGCGAGTGCGGCGAAGCCGACACCACCGGCCGCGCCGGCGCCGGGGCGGCCACGGAGATCGGTCCCGGTGAACGACGCCACCAGAGATGCCCAGCGGCCGAGCGCGGCGTCCAGCCGTCGTACCTGGTCCGGATCGGCGCCCTTCTGCGGACCGTAGACAGCGGCCGCACCGGTGGGACCGGTGAGCGGGTTGTCGACGTCGCAGGCGACGGTGACCGATACCCCTTCGAGGCGCCGCCGCAGCTGGTCGACCTCGATCCGGGTGACCTCCTCGAGCCCGGCTCCGCCTGGACCCACCGGGTCCCCGGCGACGGTGAACAGCCTGGCGCCCAGCCCGCAGAGCAGGCCCGCTCCGCCATCGGTGCTGGCGCTGCCGCCGATCCCGAGCACGATCCGCCGACAGCCCGCATCGATCGCGGCTGCCATCGCCTGACCGGCCCCGAGGCTGGAAGCGCGCAGCGGATCCGGTCCATCCGGCAGCCGTGCCAGCCCGGAGGCGTCGGCGAGCTCGACGACCGCGATGTCGTCGCGCCGGGCGTACGAGGTCTCGACGGGCTCTCCCGTCGGACCGGTCACGCGGACCGGCACGAGCGCGAACCCGGCGGACGCGGCCGCCGCCAGGGTGCCGTCACCGCCGTCGGCAACCGGGATCGCGTCGACGACTACGTCGGGACGACCCCTGCGCATCCCGGCGCTCACCGCCGCCGCGACCTCGGCAGCGGTGAGCGATCCCTTGAACTTGTCGGAGGCGACGAGCACGCGGACCATCTGGGATCAGTCCAGCGGGACGAGCGCGGTCGGGGCGTGCTCGCCACGCTCGGCCAGCTCCTCGAACTCGACGACGCCGTCGATCTCGAGGCCCATCGAGACGTTGGTTACCCGCTCGAGGATCACCTCGACGAGCACCGGCACCCGGTATTCGGCCATCAGCGCCTTCGCCTTCTCGAAGGCGGCGCCCAGGTCGGACGGATCGGTCACCCGGATCGCCTTGCACCCCAGGCCCTCGGCCACCTTGAGGTGGTCGACGCCGTAGCCCTCGACCTCCGGGCTGTTGACGTTGTCGAAGGCGAGCTGGACGCAGTAGTCCATCTCGAACCCGCGCTGGGCCTGACGGATCAGGCCGAGGTAGGAGTTGTTCACGACCACGTGGATGTAGGGGATGTTGAACTGGGCGCCGACCGCCAGCTCCTCGATCAGGAACTGGAAGTCGTAGTCGCCGGAGAGCGCGACGACCTGCTCGTCCGGGACCGCGGTCGCGACTCCCAGAGCAGCTGGGAGCGTCCAGCCCAACGGGCCGGCCTGGCCGGCATTGATCCAGTGCCGTGGCTTGTAGACGTGCAGCAGCTGTGCCGCCTGGATCTGCGACAGACCGATCGTGGTGACGTAGCGCGTGCCGGGCCCGAACGCCCGGTTCATCTCCTCGTAGACCCGCTGCGGCTTGATCGGGACGTTGTCGAAGTGGGTCTTGCGGTGCAGTGTCCGCTTGCGCTCGGCGCACGCCTCGGCCCAGGACTCCTGGTCGACGACGCGACCGTCCGCCGCCCACTCGCGGGCGACCTCGACTAGCGCCTCCAGCGCCGCACGGGCGTCGGAGACGATCGAGTAGTCCGGCGCGAAGACCCGGCCGATCTGGGTCGGCTCGATGTCGATGTGCACGAACGTACGTCCGCGGGTGTAGGTCTCGACCGAGCCGGTGTGGCGGTTGGCCCACCGGTTGCCGATGCCGAGGACGAAGTCGCTGGCCAGCATGGTCGCGTTGCCGTAGCGGTGGGAGGTCTGCAGGCCGACCATGCCCGCGTTGAGCCGGTGGTCGTCCGGGATCGTGCCCCAGCCCATCAGCGTGGGGACGACGGGCACCCCGGTGACCTCGGCGAGCTCGACCAGCAGGGCGGCGGCGTCGGCGTTGACCACGCCACCACCGGCGACGATCAGCGGGCGCTCGGCCTCCAGCATCATCGCCAGCGCCTTCTCCGCCTGGGCGCGGCTGGCTGCCGGCCTGGCGATCGGCAAGGGCTCGTACGTCTCGATGTCGAAGTCGATCTCGGCCTGCTGGACGTCGAGCGGCAGGTCGATCAGGACCGGGCCGGGACGCCCCTCGCGCATCAGCCGGAAGGCCTTCTGGAAGGTGCCCGGGACCTGGGCGGGCTCCATCACGGTGACCGCCATCTTGGCGAGCGATCCGGCGATGGAGGCGATGTCGACCGCCTGGAAGTCCTCCTTGTGGAGCTTCGCGACCGGTGCCTGGCCCGTGATGCAGAGGATCGGGATCGAGTCGGCGGAGGCCGAGTAGAGCCCGGTGATCATGTCGGTGCCGGCCGGGCCGGAGGTGCCGATGCAGACGCCGATGTTGCCGGCCTTCGCCCGGGTGTAGCCCTCGGCCATGTGCGAGGCCGCCTCGACGTGGCGGGCGAGCACGTGCTGAAGCCCGCCGTGCTTGCGCATCGCGCTGTAGAACGGGTTGATCGCGGCACCGGGGAGGCCGAACAGCTGGGTCGCGCCCTCCTTCTCCAGGATCAGGACTGCGGCGTCGACCGCGCGCATGCGTGCCATGTCAGCTCTCCCCCTTCTCGACAGAGCCGCTGAAGCGCTCGACGCCACGCAGCAGGGCAGAGTGGTCCAGGCCGCCGTCGCCGTTGGCCCGGGCGCTCGCCATCAGCTGGGCGACCAGTGAGCCGAGCGGGACCACGACGCCGGCCTCGCGGGCGGCTGCGGTGACGATCCCCATGTCCTTGTGGTGCAGGTCGATCCGGAAACCGGGCGGGAAGGAGCGGGTGAGCATGTTCTCCTTCTTCTGGTCGAGCACGCTCGAGCCGGCGAGTCCGCCACCGAGCACCTCGAGGGCGGCCTTCGTGTCCACGCCGTACGCCTCGAGGAAGACGACCGCCTCCGAGAGCGCCTGGATGTTGGCGGCGACGATGAGCTGGTTGGCTGCCTTGACCGTCTGGCCGGCGCCGCTCGGGCCGACGTGGACGATGGTCTTGCCCACGACGTCGAAGAGCGGCTTCGCGGCGGCGAAGTCGTCGGCCGCGCCGCCGACCATGATCGAGAGGGCCGCGTTCTTCGCACCGGCCTCGCCACCGGAGACCGGGGCGTCGAGGATGCGGAAGCCACGGGCCGTGGCCTGCTCGGCGAGCCCGGCGCTCACGTCGGGCCGGATGCTGGAGAAGTCGATGATCAGCGCGCCGGCCGGGGCGGTCTCGAAGACCCCGCCCTCGGCGGTGAGGACCTCCTCGACATGGGGCGAGTCCGGGACCATGACGCAGACGACGTCGGCGTCGCGGCAGGCGTCGGCGGTCGAGGCGGCCGCGCGGCCGCCCGCAGCCGCCAGGGCCTGGGTGCGCTCGGGGCTGTGGTCGAAGCCGGCGACGCTGTGTCCAGCCTCGACGAGGTGGGCGGCCATCGGGCTGCCCATGATGCCGAGGCCGATGAAAGCGATGTTGGTCATGATGTTCTCTCCTCCGTGGAGTGGTTAGCGGTTTGCGTACGCGGCGCTGCGGTGCTCCTTGCCCGTCGAGTCGGCGCAAACTGACCAAGATCCGCGTCGAGTCGGCTCGTCATGACGAGCCGACTCGACGCTGATTTCGGTCAGGACGAGCCGACTCGGCAGCTGGGGCGGCGCTCGTGCGGCAGCCAGTCGAAGCTCTCGGTCGAGCCCTTGGCGGGCTTGTACTCCAGCCCGACCCAGCCGGCGTACCCGGCCGCCTCGAGCGCGGCGAGCTGCCGCTGGAGCGGGAGCTCGCCGGTGCCGGGCTCGTTGCGGCCCGGGGCGTCGGCGATCTGGACGTGGGCGATGCGAGCGGCGTACGCAGCGATCACCGCGTCGACGTCGTCGCCGTTGACGGCGAGGTGGTAGAGGTCGGCGAGCAGGCCGATGTTGGCCTCGCCGGCTCGGTCGATCGCCGCGATCGCATCGGCCGCGGTGAGCAGCGGGTAGCGATCGGCGCCGCTGACCGGCTCGACCAGCACGGTGCCGCCGATCCGGGCGGCAGCGCGAGCGGCCAGCGCGAGGTTCTCGGCGCCGAGCTCGTCCTGCGCCTGCGGCGAGGCGTCGTCGACGCGGTTGCCGTAGAGCGCGTTGAACGCCGTGCAGCCGAGCCGCTCACCGATGCCGATCGTGACGTCGATGTTGTCGCGGAACTCCGCCGAACGGGCCGGCCACGAGACCAGACCGCGGTCGCCGGCGGGCATGTCGCCGGCGAAGAAGTTGAGGCCGACCAGGTGCACCCCGGCGTCCTGTACGGCGGCGACGAAGGCGTCCACGTCCTTGTCGGACGGCACCGCCTCGGCGAACGGCCACCAGAACTCCACCGCGTCGAAGCCGGCGGCCTTCACCGCAGCGGGGCGCTCGAGCAGCGGGAGCTCGGTGAACAGGACCGAGCAGTTCACCTCGTAGCGGAGCTGGTGGGACATCCTCACCATTCCTTTCCGTATTGCGGAATTTGATTTCTGACATTCGAAATATAAGGATGTGAACGGAGTCACGTCAACCCCGACCAGGACTCGGCCGCAAACGGATGAAGAAACGACAACGGGCCTCCCGCGTAGGCGCGCGGGCGTTGTACGTTCCTCCAATACGCGGCCGAGATGGAGGCACCGTGCAACTGGCAGAGCTGTTGGAGACCCCCAGCCTGGGTCTGCGGCTCCTGCATGCACCCGAGGGCTCGCTGGAGCGTCCGGTGGGACGTACGATCACGATCGATCTCCTCGAACCGGGCCGCTATCTGAACGGTGGCGAGCTCGTGCTGACCGGCCTGGTCTGGCGTCGCGGACCCGAGGACAGCGAGACCTTCGTGTCCTCGATCGCAGAGGGCGGGGCGACCTGCCTGCTGGCCGGCGCAGCCCTGCTCGGCGCGGTGCCCGACGATCTCGTCGACGCCTGCCGTCGCCACCAGCTCCCCTTGGTCGAGGTACCCGGCGACGTCGCGTTCGCCTCCGTGACCGAGTACGTCGCAGCCGCCGGCGCGGCCGGCGAGAGCGCCCGGATGTCGGCCAGCCTGGCCCGCCAGCGCCAGCTCCTCTCCGCCATCGCCTCCGGCCGCAGCCTCGACGAGCTGGCCGCCCGGGTGGCCTCCGAGATCGGCCATGCCTGTCGGGTGCTCACCGCCAGCGGCCGACATGTCGTCCCCGGTCCCGGCGAGCTCGATCCGGAGACGGTCGACGCCCTGACCCGCCGCTTCCTGACCGCCGACCTGCTGCCCGCGGTGGCCGAGGTGGGCGACCGCAGCTACTCGCTGTTCCCCATCGGATCGGGCCTGGCCGACCGCCTCACCGGCTGGACCGTCGCCGTCGAGGGCGACCACACCACCTGGCCGCGGGAGGACCTCGACATGGTCCACGAGTTCGGCGCCATCACCGCGCTGGACCGCTCGCGGCGCGACGAGGGACTTCGCGTCCGGCGGCCGCTGGCGGCAGCGACCCTGGCCCATCTGGAGGCAGGTGCCTCACCTGCCGAGGTAGCGACCGGGCTACGCCAGTGCGGGCTCGATCCCGAGCGGCCGGTCGTGCTCGCCGTGGCCGAGCTCGGGCCGAGCGGACCACCCGATGCGGTGGCCGCTGTGCTCGAGGACGTGGCCCTCGGCCTCGGCCCGTCCGCGGTCGCGAACGCGCGCGACGGTTGCGCGGTCGCCTTCCTTCCGGCGCGCCCGGACCTCACCGACCAGCTGCGCCGCTCGCTCACCCGGTTGGCACCCACACTGGTCCGCGGTTCGCTCTCGGTCGGACTGAGCGGAGAGAGCGGTATCGACGCGCTGGCCGGAGCGCTCGAGGAGGCCCGGTTCGCACACCGGGTCGCCCGCTCCGGCGGCGGCGCGGTCGCGCTGTCCAGCTCGGAGGAGGTCACCTCCCACGTGCTCCTGCTCGCCACCGTCCCCGACGACATCCGCCGCACCTACGCCCAGCGTGTCCTCGGCCCCGTCCTCGAGCACGACCAGCGCACCGGCAGCGACCTCGTACTGACGCTCGACCGCTTCCTGACGTACGCCGGGTCCTGGACGCGTACCGCAGAGTCCCTCCACCTCCACGTCAACAGCGTGCGCTACCGGATCTCCCGGGTCGAGGAGCTCACCGGCCGCGACCTGACCACGATGGAAGACCGCGTCGACGTCTTCCTCGCACTCCGCTCGCTGTGAGCCACCGACCCGAGGCCGCTGGCCCGCAACTCGGGTAACACGTCGTTCGTAGTACTACTCGCCCTAAATGAACGACCGGATAGTGCTACGAACAGCGTGTTACACGCGATCCGGCCCGATGTTTCACGCCAGAGAAACGTGCTCGAAACGCCCCGCGGGCCATCCTGGAGGATCACACAGAGCCCGGATCCGCGACGGCTCCATCTTCGGATGATCGGCGGGTGCCGCGCGAGAGCCCGAGCGAGCAGGCTGTGGGGTAAGTCACAGCTCACCTGCCCATCAGGGCGCCCCCGAGAAAGGTGTGAGGATGAACGCGAGAGCAGTCCTGAGGTCGATACGGCCCGAGAAGAAGGACGGTGGCCGCCCCACCCACCCCGTCGACGAGGTGCTCCCGGCCGGCAAGCTCGCCGTCTACGGCCTCCAGCACGTGCTCGCGTTCTATGCCGGAGCGGTGATCGTCCCGATCCTGCTCGCCAACTCGATCGGGTTGAGTCAGCAGGAGCTGATCCACCTGATCAACGCCGACCTGTTCACCTGCGGCATCGCCTCGATCATCCAGTCGGTCGGCTTCTGGAAGGTCGGCGTACGCCTGCCGCTGCTGCAGGGCGTCACCTTCACCGCCGTCTCGCCGATGATCGCGATCGGGATGGCGGCGGGCGGCGGCACCGACGGGCTGCTCGTCATCTACGGCGCGGTGATCGTCGCCGGCCTGGCGACCTTCTTCATCGCCCCCTACTTCAGCCGGCTGATCCGGTTCTTCCCACCGGTGGTAACCGGCTCGGTGATCACGATCATCGGTATCGCCCTGCTGCCGGTCGCAGCCGCGGACGCCACCGGTGGCGCCGGCCCGATGTCGGACCCGACCAGCGGCCGCAACCTGGCGTACGCCCTGGGCACCCTCGCCCTGATCGTGGTCATCCAACGGGTGTTCAAGGGCTTCATGGCCACCGTCGCCGTGCTCGTCGGCCTGGTCGTCGGCACCCTGGTCGCCTGGGCCCTCGGCGACGCCCACTTCGATGCCGTCGCCAGCTCCGACTGGATGGGCGTCACGACTCCGTTCCACTTCGGCTGGCCCCAGTTCTCCGCCGCCGCGATCGTGTCGATGATCGTGGTCATGCTGATCACCGCGGTCGAGACCACCGGTGACGTCTTCGCCACCGGGGAGATCGTCGAGAAGCGGATCGGCCGCAACGACATCGCCCGCGCGCTGCGCGCCGACGGTCTCGCCACCACCATCGGCGGCGTCTTCAACTCCTTCCCCTACACCTGCTTCGCCGAGAACGTCGGCCTCGTCCGGCTGACTCGGGTCAAGAGCCGCTGGGTCGTCGCCGCAGCGGGCGTGTTCATGGTGGTGATCGGGCTGCTTCCCAAGGTCGGCGCGATCGTCGCGGGCATCCCGCACCCGGTCCTCGGCGGTGCCGCCCTGGCGATGTTCGCGACCGTCGCGGTCGTCGGCTTCCAGACGCTCAGCAAGGTCGACTTCCACGACCACCGCAACGTGGTGATCGTGGCGACCAGCGTCGGCCTGGCCATGTACGTCACCGCGCAGCCCGAGGTCTCCCAGGCCGTCCCGGGATGGGCCGAGATCATCTTCGGCAGCGGCATCACCCTCGGCAGCCTCACCGCGATCGTGCTCAACATCCTGTTCCACCACGTCGGCCCCGACTACGGACCGGCCGTCGCCGGCCAGCCCGGCGAGGGCGTCCGGCTCGACCAGGTCAACCAGATGGGACGCACCGAGTTCGTGGAGACCTTCGAGGGTCTCTTCCAGGGCCCGCGCTGGATGGTCGAGCGAGCCTGGGAGCAGCGGCCGTTCAACGACACCCACGCGCTGCGCCGCGCCTTCCAGGACGCCCTCTTCAGCGGCTCCGCCGAGGAGCAGCGCCAGCTGATCGAGGCCTACCCCGAGCTGGGCTCGCGCCTGGTCTCGGACGGGGAAGTCGGCGAGGAGTCGCTCCGAGACCAGTCCTCGCGCGGCCTGACCCACCTTGCCGAGCCGGACCAGGAGGCGCTGGCCTCGCTCACCGACGCCTACCACGAGCGGTTCGGCTTCCCGCTGGTCATCTCCGTACGCGACTCCGACTCGCTCGACCGGATTCTCGCCGAGGGCCGGGCGCGGCTCGGCAACTGCGAGCGGCAGGAGCACGCCGCCGCGCTGATCGAGATCGCCAAGATCGCCGGTCACCGCTTCGACGACTTCCTTCGGGACGCCAACCCGATCCACAGCGCCCGCACCCGCAACCCCATCCGGAGCCAGCCATGACCACAACCAGCGCCCCCTGTGTCACGGTCAACGGGGACCAGGTGCCCCTGACCGGGGTCGCCTCCCACACCACCACCCTCGACTGGCTGCGCGGCCGCGGCCTCACCGGCGCCAAGGAGGGCTGCGCCGAGGGCGAGTGCGGCGCCTGCTCGGTGCTGGTCGCCCGGCCCGGCACCGACACCGCGACCGAGTGGACCGCCGTCAACGCCTGCCTGGTCCCGGTCGCCGCGCTCGACGGCCAGGAGCTGGTCACCAGCGAGGGCCTCGGCAGCAGCAGCGACCTCCACCCGGTCCAGCAGGAACTCGCCGTACGCGGCGGGTCGCAGTGCGGCTACTGCACCCCTGGGTTCGTCTGCAGCCTGGCCGCCGAGTTCTACCGCCCGGGACGGGCCGCAGATGCCGAGGCAGGGTCGTGCGATCACGAGCACGGGCCGAACGGGGTCGACCTGCACGCCTTGAGCGGCAATCTGTGCCGCTGCACGGGCTATCGCCCGATCCGCGACGCTGCGTACGCCCTGGGGGCACCTTCCGAGGACGACGCCCTCGCGACCCGACGCCAGGCGCCGCCGCCCGAGCCGCGCCCGACTCGGATCGCCGTCGACGGCGCCGAGTTCGTACGTCCCGAGTCCCTCGACGAGACCCTCGCGCTGCTCACCGAGCGGCCGGAAGCGCAGGTGGTCGCCGGCTCGACCGACTGGGGCGTGGAGGTCAACATCCGCGGCCGCCGCGCGCCACTGGTCGTGGCGGTGGACCGGCTGCCCGAGCTCCGGTCGCTCACGGTCGGCGACGACGTGATCGAGATCGGCGCCGCGCTCACCCTGACCGAGATCGAGCGTCGCCTCGACGGGCAGGTCCCGCTCCTGGCGGAGCTCTTCCCGCAGTTCGCCTCGCGCCTGATCCGCAACGGCGCGACGATCGGCGGCAACATCGGCACCGCCTCTCCCATCGGCGACGCCCCGCCGGCGCTGCTCGCGCTCGACGCCGACGTCGTCCTGGCCTCGCCGCGAGGCGAGCGGGTCGTCCCGCTGGCCGACTACTTCACCGGCTACCGCGAGACGGTCCGGGCCGCCGACGAGCTCATCCGCAGCGTACGGCTCCCGCTGCCGCTGGCCCCGCTCGTCGGCTTCCACAAGATCGCCAAGCGCCGCTTCGACGACATCTCCAGCGTTGCCGTCGGCTACGCGCTCGAGATCGCCGACGGCGACGTCGTCCGCGCCCGGATCGGCCTCGGCGGCGTCGCGGCCACCCCGATCCGTGCCGTCGCCACCGAGGACGCGCTGGTCGGGCAACCCTGGACCGAGGAGACCGTACGCCGCGCCGCGGCCGTCCTCGCGGGCGAAGGCACACCGATGGACGACCACCGCGCCAGCGCGTCCTACCGCTCGGCGATGCTGGGCCAGTCCCTGCTGCGCCTGTTCCACACCCGCCCGGAGACGCGCCGGCAGGAGGTGCCGGCATGAGCGACCCGCGGAATGCTCACCGAGGTAACTCGGTGAACGGTCACCTCCTTCGCGGAACTCCACGAAGGAACTGCATCCACACCGAGGTACCTCGGTCAGCATCCACGGAGGCCCCGGCATGAGCGCCCTGTCACAACGCCCCGACAACCCCATCGTCGGGATTCCGATGCCGCACGAGAGCGCCGCGCTGCACGTCACCGGCGAAGCGCTCTACACCGACGACCTGGTCGGCCGGATCGCCGGCACACTGCACGCCTGGCCGGTCCAGGCCCCGCACACGCATGCCCTGATCACCGCGCTGCGGACCGAACCGGCGTACGCGGTCCCGGGGGTCGTCCGGGTGCTCACAGCCGACGACGTACCCGGCGTCAACGACGCGGGCGTCAAGCACGACGAGCCGCTCTTCCCGACCGAGGTGATGTTCCACGGCCATGCGGTCTGCTGGGTCCTCGGCGAGACGCTCGAGGCCGCCCGGCTGGGCGCGGCGGCCGTCGAGGTCGACTACGACCCGCTGGCCTCGCTGGTCACCGTGCAGGAGGCGATCGCGGCGGAGAGCTTCCAGGGCACTCCGCGCAACCTCGCTCGCGGCGACGCCACGGCGGCCCTGGCGAACGCCGCCCACGTCTTCGAGGGCGAGTTCGAGTTCGCCGGCCAGGAGCACTTCTACCTGGAGACCCACGTCTCGCTGGCCCTGGTCGACGAGGGTGGCCAGGTGCTGGTCCACAGCAGCACCCAGCACCCCTCCGAGACCCAGGAGATCGTCGCCCACGTGCTCGGCGTACCGAGCCACGAGGTCACGGTCCAGTGCCTGCGGATGGGCGGCGCGTTCGGCGGCAAGGAGATGCAACCGCACGGCTATGCGGCCATCGCCGCACTGGGTGCCACCTTGACCGGACGCCCGGTGCGGTTGCGCCTGAACCGCACCCAGGACATGACGATGTCCGGGAAGCGTCACGGCTTCCACAGCACCTGGCGCGCCGGGTTCGACGACGAGGGCCACCTCCTCGCTCTCGAAGCCACCCTCACCGCCGACGGCGGCTGGAGCCTCGACCTCTCCGAGCCGGTGCTCGCCCGCGCGCTGTGCCACATCGACAACGCCTACTGGGTGCCGGACATCCGCGTCGACGGCCGGGTCGCCCGCACCAACAAGACCTCGCAGACCGCCTTCCGCGGCTTCGGCGGACCGCAGGGCATGCTCGTCATGGAGGACCTGCTCGGCCGGTGCGCCCCGCTGCTCGGCATCGACCCGCTCGAGCTGCGCCGCCGCAACTTCTACCAGCAGGACCAGACCACGCCGTACGGTCAGCCGGTGCGGCAGGCCGACCGGCTCGCCGCCTGCTGGGACCAGGTCGCCGAGTCGGGCGAGGTCGCCCGCCGCCGCGCAGAGATCACGGAGTTCAACAGTCGGCATCCGCACACCAAGCGCGGTCTGGCGATGACGCCGGTGAAGTTCGGTATCTCGTTCAACCTCACCGCCTTCAACCAGGCCGGCGCCCTCGTGCACGTCTACAAGGACGGTTCGGTGCTGATCAACCACGGCGGCACCGAGATGGGCCAGGGCCTGCACACCAAGATGCTCCAGGTGGCCGCCACCGCGCTCGGCCTGCCCCTGTCCCGGGTACGCCTCGCCCCCACCCGCACCGACAAGGTGCCCAACACCTCGGCGACCGCGGCCAGCTCCGGCGCCGACCTCAACGGGGCCGCGATCAAGAACGCCTGCGAGCAGATCCGCGAGCGGCTCGCCCAGGTCGCCGGCGGCCGTCTGGGGATCAGCCCGAACGACGTACGTTTCGACGACGGCATCGTTCGCGGCCTCTCCCCCGCTTCCGGCGAGATCGGCTGGAACGAGCTGGTCAACGTCGCGTACCACCAGCGGGTGCAGCTGTGGGCGGCCGGCTTCTACCGCACCGAGGGACTGCACTGGGACCCCAACGTCATGCAGGGCGAGCCGTTCAAGTACTTCGCCAACGGAGTCGCGGCGTCCGAGGTCGAGGTCGACGGCTTCACCGGCGCCTACACGCTGCGGCGCGTCGACATCGTCCATGACGTCGGCGACAGCCTGAGCCCGCTGATCGACATCGGTCAGATCGAGGGCGGCTTCGTGCAAGGCGCCGGCTGGCTGACCCTGGAGGACCTGCGCTGGGACACCTCCGACGGACCCAACCGGGGCCGGCTGGCGACGCAGGCGGCGAGCACGTACAAGCTGCCGAGCTTCTCCGAGATGCCCGACGACTTCCGCGTGAAGCTGCTCGAGAAGGCCCACGAGGAGGGCGCCGTGTACGGCTCCAAGGCAGTCGGCGAGCCCCCGCTGATGCTCGCCTTCTCCGTGCGCGAAGCGCTGCGCGAGGCGGCCGCCGCCTTCGGCCCGGCCGGCACCAGCGTCGACCTCGGCTGTCCCGCCACCCCGGAGGCCGTCTACTGGGCCATCGATCGGGCTCGTACGCCGCAGGCCCCCGAGACCGCGCCCGACCCCGAGCCGGCGATGGCAGGAAGGAAGGGATGACATGGAGTGGCTGAAGGCCGTCCAGCGGCTGCGCGAGCAGCGAGTCCCCGGCGTACTCGTGACCCTGACGTCCGTGCGTGGCCATTCGCCGCGCGAGGCCGGGGCGAAGATGGTCGTCTCGGCCGACCGCACCTGGGCCACCGTCGGTGGCGGCAACCTCGAGGCGGTCGCGATCGAGCGCGCTCGGGCGATGCTGGCCGAGGACCGCGCGGTGCCGGAGACCCTGAAGGTGTCGCTCTCCGACAAGGCGCCCTACCAGCACGGCGTCCAGTGCTGCGGTGGCGAGGTCGAGCTGCTGCTCGAGCCGCTGCCCGTCGTCCCGTCCGTGGCCGTCTTCGGGATGGGCCACGTCGGGCTCGAGCTGGCGCGCATCCTCGCCCGCCACGATCTCGAGCTGCACCTGGTCGACTCCCGCGCCGCCCAGCTCGAGCCGGAACAGCTCCGAGGGCTGGACGACGCCGTCGCCGGCGTCCACGTCCACCAGGTCCCGGTGCTGCCCGAGCTCGTCATCGGCGAGCTGCCCGAGGGCACCCACGTACTGATCATGACCCACGACCACGCCGAGGACGCTGCGCTTTGCGACGCTTCGCTGCGCACATTCACGCAGGGCGCAGAGCACCTGGCGTCCATCGGCCTGATCGGCTCGAGCGCCAAGTGGACCCGATTCCGAAAGAAGCTCGCCGACGAGGGCCACACTCCCGAGGCGATCGCCCGCATCACCACACCCATCGGTCTCCCAGATCTCGGCGGCAAGGCCCCGGCTACGATCGCAGTAAGCGTCGCTGCTCGGCTGCTGCAGCTCTTCTCGGGTGACCCGACCGCTTCTGAACAACACACCAAGGTGAACCCATGACGCTCTACCGAGGAACCTTCCTCGACACCCCTGACGACCCCTTCACCGGAGGTCGGCTCCGCACGGAACAGGACGGCGCGCTACTCGTACGCGACGGCGTGATCCGCGCCCGCGGCCGCTACGCCGACCTGCACCGTCAGCACTCCCAAGAGGACGTCGTCGACCTCTCCGGCGGCTTCGTGCTGCCCGGTTTCGTCGACACCCACGTGCACTTCCCGCAGGTGCGCGTCATCGGCGGTCTGGGCCTGCCCCTTCTCGACTGGCTCGACCAGTGCGCCCTGCCGGAGGAGGCACGCCTCGCCGACACGGCCTACGCCGCCGGCGTGGCCACCGATTTCGTACGCGGCCTGGTCGGTGCCGGCACCACCACGGCCCTGGTCTTCGGCAGCCACTTCGCCCCTGCGGTCGACACCGTCTTCGCCGAGGCCGCCCGCGTCGGCCTACGGATCACCAGCGGCCTCGTGGTCAGCGACCGGCTCATCCGTGACGACCTGCTCACCGACCCCGAGCGTGGCCGCCAGGAGTCTCTGGCGCTGGCGGCGCGGTGGCACGGCGTCGGGCGGGCCCGCTACGCCGTGACCCCCAGGTTCTCGCTGTCGTGCACGGACGACCTGCTCGCGGCTTGCGCCGACGTGCTCGGCGCGGTGCCAGGTGCCATGTTCACCTCCCACGTCAACGAGAACACCCGCGAGATCGAGGTCGTCGAGGAGCTCTGCGGCTGCGACTACGTGACCTCCTACGACCGCCACGGCCTGGTCGGCGCGGGCACCGTGCTGGCGCACAACGTGCACCCCACCGACGCCGAGCTCACCCTGCTCGCCGCACGCGGCGCCTCGGTCGCGCACTGCGCCTCCAGCAACGCCGCCCTCGGCAGCGGCCTCTTCCCGCTGGCCCGCCACCGCGCCCACGGGGTGCACGTCGCGATGGGCTCCGACGTCGGCGCCGGCACCGGGTTCTCCTTGCTCAAGGAGGGCCTGGCGGCGTACGTCGCCCAGCAGCAGCTCGGCGAGGCCGGCCACCCGCTGACGCCGACCCATCTCCTTCACCTGGCCACCCGAGCCGGCGCGGCCGCGCTGGGCCTGTCCGCCGATGTAGGTGACCTCTCCGTAGGCCGCCGCTTCGACGCCCAGTGGATCAAGCCAGCCGCCAGCACACCCCTCGCTGTCGGCCTCACCCACGCCGCCGACCCCGCCGACGCCCTGGCGAAGATGTTCGCCCTCGGCACCCCCGCGGACGTACGCAGCGTGTGGATCGAGGGCGAGCTCATCGACACTCCCGATCCGCACCTCGTGGGCTGAGCGACGCAGTCCGCCGCTCGCGACGGACACCGTATTCTGTGATCCTTGTCGACGTGATGGCACTGGTCTGGGTGACGGAGTGGCAGATCGAGTGTTGCGGGGAGCCATTTGCCGTGGGAGATCACGTCTGCTGGACCGTGCGAGCTCCCGACGTCGACTGGCAGAGAGCCGCTCTCGGAGCTGAGATCAGCTCGGCGATCACCCACTCGGTAGAACGCCATGCCGACGACCTCGACGAGGTTTCTCAGCTCACCGGCACGGTCGTCGCGATCAAGCGTGCATGGGGCGAGTTCGCACAGAGGAACCCGGACGACCACGTCCACTATCCCGTGCCCGGGTCTCAGCGATTTCTCGATGTGCCCACATCGGACGGCACCGAGGAGCATGCGTTTCCCGAGCTGACGTTCAACGGCTGGGTGGTGGAACTCGATCTGGAAGCCTGACCGGAATACCCGCCGAGTCGGCTCGTTGTGACAAGCCGACTCGGCGGGGTTTCAGGTGAGGACGGGCCGACTCGGCCTCACGACCGCTCGATGTCGTCGTCGAGGCGGTCACCGAGGCTGTCGCGGCGGTCCTCGGAGGCGGCGAAGACCGACGCACCCGGGCGGTTGCCGATGGTGACCTCGTTGAACAGCAGGTTGAGCACGACGGCGACCAGGGCGGTGGCGCTGATGCCGGAGTGCATGATCACCCCGAGCCACTCCGGGAAGGCGTCCCAGAAGGTCGGGGCCGCGATCGGCAGGATGCCGACGGCGATCGCGACGGAGACGATCACCATGTTGAGGTTGTCCTCGTAGTCGACCCGCGACAGCGTGCGGATCCCAGATGCCGCGACCGAGCCGAACAGCACGATGCCGGCACCGCCCAGCACGGGATAGGGGATCGCCGCCACGACTGACCCGACGACCGGCAGCAGCCCGAGGAGCAGCAGCACGAGACCACCGGTCGCCACCACGTACCGGCTCCGGACGCCGGTCAGAGCGACCAGGCCGACATTCTGCGCGAACGCGCTGCACGGGAACGTACCGAACAAGGGCGCGACCGTCGTGGCTGCCATGTCGGCGCGCAGACCACGTGCGACGCGTTTGGCGTCCACGTCGGTCTCCACGATCTCGCCGATCGCCAGGATGTCCGCCGTCGTCTCGGTCATGATCACCAGCACCACGATCGTCATCGAGACGATCGCGCCGACCTCGAAGGTCGGGGTCCCGAAGTGGAGCAGAGGCGGGAGCGCGACGATGTCCGACTCGCCCACCGAGGAGAAGTCGGCCCGGCCGGCAATGGTCGCGACAAGCGTCCCGACGACGATCCCGATGAGGATCGAGAGACGCGAGATCGCGCCCTGGAACACCCGGCTGATCACCAGGATGATGAGCAGCGTCAGGCCTGCGTAAGCGATGTTGGTCATCGACCCGTAGCCCGGCGAGTCCGCGTCGTTGCCCATCGCCCACCGGAACGCCACCGGCATCAGCGAGAGACCGATGACGGTGATGATCGTGCCGGTGACCACGGCCGGGAACAGCCGAACCAGCTGGGCGAAGAACGAGGACAGGACCAGCCCGATCAGACCCGCGACGATGATCGCGCCGAAGACCGGCCGCAGCCCGTCCTCGCTGGCGATCGTGACCATCGTCGACACGCTCGCGAACGAGATGCCCTGCACGATCGGCAGCCGGCTGCCGAAGGGCCCCAGGCCGAGCGTCTGCAGCAGCGTCGCGAAGCCCGAGACGAAGAGTCCGGCGGTCACCAGCAGCGCCAGGTCTGTGCCCGACAGGCCCGCGGCACCCCCGACGATGAGCGGCGGCGCGATCACGCCGCCGTACATCGTCAGGATGTGCTGCGTGCCGTAGGCGAGGAGCTGACCAGGCGGATGCCGTTCGTCCTCCGGTCTGGTCGGGGCAGAAGCGGTTGTCCGTCTCCTACGACCAAGCATGGGCCGGCCTCAGCAGAATCCGGGGATGGCGTGCCAGGCGTTGCCGGCGTCGGGGGCCTCGTCGCGTACGACCGAGGCTTCGATCAGCCCGTAGGGCCGGTCCGCGGCGAAGAAGACCTCGCCGGGGTTCTCCAGACCGAAGGGCGAGAGGTCGGAGAGGAAGTGGTGCTTGTTGGGCGCGGAGAACTTGATCTCGGCGACGTCGCCGTGCTGCTCGAGCACCGAGGTGCCCATCCCGTTCAGGGTCTGCTGCAGGGCGAGGCTGTGGATCTCCGCGAACCGCTGCAGCAGCAGGGTCCGGATGGATTCGTACGACTTGTCCCAGTCGACCTCGGTGCCGGTGTAGCGCCAGCGGGCGACCAGCGAGGTCGCCAGGATCCGGTCGGTGGTCTCCTGCAAAGTGGTGAACTCGTCCTTGAGGAAGCCGTGGAACTCCGAGCCGGTCGACTTGAGCACGACCAGGTCCTTGATGCCCGAGACCACATGGGCGACCCGGTCGCTGCCGCGGCCGTCCACGTTCACCACGGTCGTCCGTACGCCGCCCCCGGACCGCACGAACGAGTGGTCGTGTCCAGCGCCGTCGACCTGGATCCGGTCCCAGGCGTACTCGTCGACCTCGACCCGGGCGCCGTCGGCGGCCGGGCAGGCCTCGAGGTAGCGGTCGGCGAGGGCGAGCGCGAACTCCTCGATCGAGGCGACGCCGATCTTCTTGGCGTAGGCGAAGACGGTGTTCTTCTGGGTGTCCGTGGGCAGCACGTCGCGCTGGTCACCGGTCGTGTGCGCGTCCTCGAACCGGCCCCGCAGCGAGGTGGAGACGTTGAGGTCGCGGATCTGGTGTCGAGGCGTGTCGCGATAGATGCGTACGACCCGGTTCTCGGCCTTGCCGTACTGATTCGATCCAAGATGGATGGGCATGTCAGCTCCCTCGGTAGGTGGAGTAGGCGAACGGGCTCAGCAGAAGTGGCACGTGGTGGTGTCGCTGTTCACTGATCGCAAAGGTCACGGTGACCTCCGGGAAGAAGCACTCCTGACCGGTCGCCGCGTAGTACGCGGCGGTGTCGAACCGGAGCTGATAGGTGCCGGCCGGGACCTGATCGGGTCCCAGGTCGGCCACCCGGCCGTCGTCGTCGGTGATGGCCTCGGCGAGGACGGAATCTTGGGGGTCGATCCGAGAGAGCCGGACCGGTACGCCGGCGGCCGGAACACCGCGCGCGGTGTCGAGGACGTGGGTGGTGATGGCGCTTCTCATGCCGTCGCCTCCTCGACCAGGACCCGCTCGAGTCGCAGCAGCGCGATCTTGCGCAGCTCGTCGGCGACCACGGCAGCCTCGGTGTCCGGATCGTTCCCGAGCCGGTCGTTGAGCGAGGCGAGGATCCGGTCGGCCGAGAGACCCGAGGCGCAGATCAGGAAGACCCGGTCGAAACGCTCCTCGTAAGCCCGATTGCCCTCGGCGAGGGCCTGTGCCGCCGCCTGGTCGGCGCCGACCGCGGCCTGCTCGCGCCGCGACCAGGCGGCCTCGGCGTGCTCACCCTCGGCGCGCTCACCGATCCTGGGGTGGGCGGCCAGGGCCTGGTCGACGTCGGCGGAGGTGAACCGCCGGCCCGCCTCGTCGGCGGCTCGGACAACGGCCGCGGTGTCGGCGTAGGGGCGGCCGTCGATGACGGCGTCGACCCAGGTCGGCGCGGCGCAGCAGGCCTGCAGGACGGGGCGCAGCTCGTCCGGGGATGCAGTGTTGAACGTGTCGAAGTCCATGTCCCTTGCTCTCTCACGATGCGGAAAAGTACTTCCGCTCAACCACAGTGACATGTGTCGTACGTCACCGTCAACAGTTTGTTGAAAATCTTGGGTTAAACAGTAAGAGCGCAGGTAACAGAGGGGTTTCGGGACTAGCCCCGCTCGCGGTTCAGGTAGTTGTAGACGGTGAAGCGAGTCACCCCGAGGGCCGAGGCGACGATCTCGGCGCTCTTGCGGAACTCGAAGGCGCCGCGCTCCTCCAACAGGCGCACGGCGCGCTGCTTCTCCGGCCGGCCCAGCGTCCGCAGGTCGCCGCCGAGCTCCTCGGCGACGTCGGCGAGCAGCGCCTCCAGCCCGTTTCCGGTACGCCGCGGCGCGCTGCGCCCCTCGAGACGGACCTGGAACGTGATCTGGTCGGCACCGTGGTCCAGACCCGCGTCGACGATCGCGGCCAAGGTCGACAGGACGACGTCCCGCTCGCCGCGTACGGACGTGCCGAGCGGCCCGAAGTCACACTCCAGACCGGCAGCGCGGGCGGCCTCGAGCGCCGCCGTCGCATGCTCGGGCGGCTCACCCTCCCCACGGAAGGGCTCGGTGGTGAACTCGGCTTCGACGCGCATAGCGGCAGGCTACCCAGCCTGCCGCCATGCCGGCTGGAGCGTCAGCCGATCCGCCGACGCGCCAGCCCGGCCAGCTCGACCCGGTCGATCCCGGCCAGCTTCTCGACCTCGTCGGCCGCTACAGCCCCGCACTCCACCCCGCGCAGCACGAACGCCGCCAGCGCGGCCGCGGTGGCCGGCTCGTCGAGATAGCTGGAGTCTCCGCCATGGACGTAGGCCCGCAGGCGGGCCGAGGCGACCTCGAGCCCGTCCCGGAAGAACGCATAGGTCGCCATGTAGCGGCCGGGGAGCTGAGCCGGGTGCAGGTCCCAGCCCTGATAGATCCCGCGGGCGAGGGACCGGCTCACCAGTCGGGAGTGGAGCCGCCACGCCGCGCGCACCGAATCGGGGTCCCCGACCGGGAGCACGTTGGTCGAGCCGTCCGAGACGAAGACGCCGGTGCCGGCGGCAGCCACCTGCATCACGTCCTTGGCGTGGTCGGCGACCGGATGCTCCATGCTCTGGAAGGCGGCAGCGACGCCGAGCGAGGCGGAGTAGTCGTAGGTCCCGTAGTGCAGGCCGGTGACCCGGCCGCCGCCGGCAGCGATCATCCGCGCGATCAGCGCGGTGCCGTCGGAGCCGAGGATCGCCTGCGGCGTCTCGACCTGGATCTCGAACCGCAGGCTTCCGGGCATGATGCCGTGAGCGGGTTCGAGCACGTCCAGCGCGGTGACCATCGCGGCGACCTGCTCGACGGAGGTCACCTTGGGCAGCGTGATGACGAAGCCGTCGCCGAGGGCACCCGCGCGGGCGAGCTCCCCCACGAAGAGATCCAGCGTACGCACGCCGCGGTGCCGCGTCGGGGCCTCGAAGGACTTGATCCGGATGCCGTGGAACGGCGGCACAGACCCGTCCCGGACCGACGCGGCGAGCGCTCGTGCGGCAACCGTCACGGCGGCGTCCTCATCGGCGTCGGGTCGGTCCCCGTAACCGTCCTCGAAGTCGATCCGCAGGTCTTCGATCGGCTCGGCGGCGAGCTTGGTCGTCACCCGGTCGTAGATCTCCTCGGCCAGGGCGGGGCGAATGGCGAACGCCTCGGCTGCTTCGGCGGCCGAACCCGCGTGCTCGGCCAACGCCCGGCCGGCCTGAGCGGACCACTGGGCGACGGTCTTCTCGTCGTAGCGATCGCCCGGCACGTAGACCGTGTGCACCGGCTGACGTACGCCGCGCTCCCCCGGATAGTCCGCCGCCAGCGCAGCATCTGCCCCGGCGAGCGCGCGGTCGAGCTGACCGATCAGATCCTCCAGGTGACTCACGAGCCCACCACCTGGTCGCAAGGCGGGAGGGTCAGGAAGTCGATGTGGTCATGGGCGAGCGCGACCTCGCCACCGGTGATCTGAATGTTCACGAGCTCCACCCTCTCAGGGCCGCCGATTTTCCTTTGAATGGATCAATCTTTCCGCATTGCGGATATTAATCACACCTGACAAGGGATGCAACCGACAGTTTTCCTTTACGCGACGCTAGACTTCCGTCATCCGGAAGACAGTGCCATGAGATGTCCATGAGATCGGGAGTTCAGGTGAGCGAGAACGAGAAGGCGCCGAAGGCGCGCGCCGGTGCCGTGCAGTCGATCGAGCGGGCCTTCGCGCTGCTGGAGACGATGGCCGACGCCGGTGGCACCATGGGACTCTCCCAGCTCGCCGCCGCCTCCGGCCTGCCGCTGCCGACCATCCACCGGCTGGTGCGCACCCTCGTCGACCTGGGCTACCTCCGCCAGGAGGCCAACCGGCAGTACGTCCTCGGTCCCAAGCTGATCCGGCTCGGCGAGAGCTCCTCGCGCATGCTCAGCACGTGGGCCCGCCCCCACCTCGCTCGACTCGTCGATGAGGTCGGCGAGTCGGCCAACCTGGCGATGCTCGACGGCGACCAGATCGTGTACGTCGCCCACACCGAGTCGCGCCAGTCGATGCGGATGTTCACCGAGGTCGGTCGCCGGGTGTCTCCGCACTGCACCGCCGTCGGCAAGGCCATCCTCGCCGACATGGCGCCGGACCACGTCCGCGACATCCTCCGGCGCACCGAGATGGTCCCCTACACCTCGACCACGATCACCTCGCGCGACGACTACCTCGACCAGCTCGAGCAGGTCCGCGAGCACCGCTACGCCATCGACGAGGGCGAGCAGGAAGCAGGCGTACGCTGCGTCGCCGTCGCCGTCCCCGACTACGCCCCTCGCCTGGCGATCTCGATCAGCGGACCCACCGGTCGGATGAGTGACGAGCTCATCGAGCGCGCCGTACCGCTGCTCACCGAGGCCGGCAAACAGCTCGCCGCCGACCTGGCCTGACCCGCGTCGCTCACCGACCTGATCACCATCTTCGAGCAGGGGCAGGCCGCCGGCGAGATGCGCGGGTTCGACCCAGTGCTGATGGCGAGGATGCTGCGACGCACGCTCGACGGGGAGGCACTGAGGATCTCCGGCGGAGCAGCCGCGACGCCGATCGCTGATCGCTGATGAGCTCGTATCGACATTCGAACGCGCCACCCGTGCAGACGACAGGGAGAGGCCATGACCCCGACCACCAACCGCCGCCTGGTCCTTCGGCATCGCCCGGTGGACCGGATCGAACCCGGCACCTTCGCACTCGAGGAGCAGCAGATCGCGCCCCTGGCCGAGGGCCAGGCCCTGGTCGAGGTCGCCTGGCTCGGGATCGACGCGACGCAGCGTACGTGGCTCAACGAGGGTGTCACGTACATCGATCCCGTCGGGATCGGTGAGGTGATGCGCGGCAGCGGAGTGGGTCGAGTCGTGGCGACCAGAGACCCGAGCCTCCCGGTCGGCCAGTGGGTCTACGGGACGCTCGGCTGGCAGGAGTACGCAGTCGCCGAGGGCCAAGGGCTCTTCGGGGTGAACCCGGTTCCCCCCGGCATCGACCCCAGGCAGATGCTCACGGTCTTCGGAGTGAGCGGGCTGACGGCGTACGTCGGGATCGACCGAGTGCTCGGCGTGGGCGAGGACGACACCGTCCTGGTCACTGCCGCAGCCGGGAGCGTCGGGTCGCTCGCCGGGCAGATCGCCAAGCTGCGCGGCGCTCGGGTCCTCGGCACCGCAGGGTCTGCCGCGAAGGTCGACTGGGTGAGCGATGTAGCCGGATTCGACTGCGTCGATTACCACCATGACCTTGCCGACGCGTTCGCCGCCTTCGCTCCTGACGGGTTCACTGCGGTCTTCGACAACGTCGGCGGAACCCAGCTCGAGTTGGCCCTGGACCACCTCGCGACCCATGGCCGGATCGCGTTGTGCGGATCGGTCTCCTCCGGATACACCGCCTCCGGCTATGGCACCGGACCGGCCAACTACATGCAGCTGGCGTTCAAGCGGGCGAGGATGGAAGGTTTCATCTTCCTCGACCACGTCGCCGACTTCCCGGCCGCGCTCGGTGAGTTGGCCGGGTGGGTCGGCGCCGGCCGGTTGACCTGGGCCGAAGACGTCGTGTGCGGCCTGGATGAGGCTCCGGCCGCGCTGCAGGGGATCTTCGACGGGAACAATCTCGGGAAGCGACTGGTCCGCGTCGGGGCGACCGAGGGCAACGCCGACTGAACTACGGTCCGCTCCGGCTATGAACGCTCACCACCCCGTTGGACGTACGTTGCCCAGCACCCGGGTCACGGTGATCTCGATGACCACGCGTTCCGGGTTCGGCCGGGGCTGCTTGTAGCGCTCGGCGTAGCGCCGCTCAGCCTCGGCTACGGACTCCGCGTCGTCCTTGACGACAGCTGTGCCCTCCAGGGTGCACCACCGACGCCCGTCGACCTGGCTGACCGCGACCTGCGCACCGGACCCGGCGTCGCGTACGTTGCGGACCTTCTTGCTGCCGACGCTGCTGATGACCCGCGCGACACCGGCCTCCGGATCGAACGTGACCCCCACCGGGACCAGGTGCGGGCTGCCGTCCGGACGGCTGGTCGTCAGGAAGCAGACCCGCCGCTCCCGCCAGAACTCGTCGTTCTCCGCGGGTGATGGTGCGTCGACTGTCATGGTGCTCCTTCGTAGTCGGGGTGGTGGCTGCGAGGTTCCCGACGCTGCGGTCAGCGGTCGTCCCCGCTGCCACCGATTGCACCACGCGCCTGCCGGTCAGCGAGCTTCTTGATGTTGCGCTCGGCGACGTCCGCGAGCGGAAGCCCGAAGTGGTCAGCGAGGACCGCTACGTACCAAAGGGTGTCGCCGAGCTCTTTGGCGAGATCATCGAGGTCCCACTGGTCGAAGTCGCCATCGTGGTCGCGCACGATCTTCTTCGCCTTCTCGGCGATCTCGCCCGTCTCCCCGACCAGCCCCAGCAGCAGGTGGAACACCTCGTTGGGCTTGTCCTTCGTCGCCGCGGTTCGCAACGCTGCCTGCTGGTAGGCGTTCAGATCCATGACCGGAACCTATCGCGCCGGATGGCTACGCTCTGCTGCTCAAGACTCTGCCACCTGGGCGGCACGTCGACCGACGTACTCGTCGATGATCTGTCGCATTCGATCGCCGTCGAACGGAACCCCGTGGCCCGGGTAGACGACCTCCACGGGGAGAGCGCGGAGGCGGAGCATGCTGCTGACGTAGTCCTCGATATCCGACTCGGGAAGCTCATCCAGGAGAACGTCGTCGTAGATGACATCACCGCTGAACAACGAACCGTCGGCCTCGTTGAACAGGCACACGCTTCCCGGAGTGTGTCCCGGCATGTGCAGGACACGCAGTGTCATGTCGCCGAGGTCGATGGTGTCGCCATCTTCGAGGGCAACAGTGGCCGGCGCTGGTGAGATCGCATAGCGATGCGGTTCGAAGCCGTCAAAGGGCAGGGCGCGGATGAGCCAGTCCGGAAGCGCTGCTCCTGGAAGATCCAGTCCAAGCAATCGTGCCAGCTCAGGTCCGTTCAGACTCGCCGCCGTGTTCTCGTCGACGAGCGATGTGCGATGCATGCGACGGTCCTCGAACTCATGAGCTGAGCCGACGTGGTCCAGATGTGCGTGCGTGACCACGAGAACAGGATCTCTCCCGAAGACGACCGGCAGTGAGTTGCGCAAGGACGCGACACCCAACCCGGCGTCCACGACCAGATCGCGGCCGGCTCCTCGTACATGCCAGATGTTGGCGCGCAACAGCTCGTGGACGTGGGGCTCGTCGATCATCGTCACGGACCCGGTGACGGGCCGGACCCGGTACCACTCCGCCGCTACCGTCAGCGTGGGCTTCATCGGGCAGGCCCTGCCGAGCTGCTCCACGCACCAACGGCATCGAGCCATGGGTGCCCGCTTCGCTTGCGTTCTGCTAGACGAGGGACAGCACGAGTGGCAGCCATACCCCTCACTGTGGCCCGAACCGACCATTGGGGTCCAACCCAATACGCAGGACGACCAAGCTCTCCGGACATGACCGTAGGCACCGAATGAGGAGCAGCGCGTCCAACCATCGGGAGGTAGCCCCGGACGCAGCCGGACAAACGAAACACCCCGGTGTGGCAGATGAAGGATTCGAACCTTCGAAGGCAAGAGTCGACAGAATTACAGAACGTCGGACGTACTCCGCTGACCTGGGCAAACATCGCGCCGATACGAGTTGGGGCCGCACATGGGGAAAATCTCGGCCCCAGAGCCTGTCACGGGCGTGCCTCTCAGTCGCGAGCCATCGCAGCTGCCAGGTGTCGCTCGATGTCGATGTAGGCGTCATCGGCCACGTCGAACACCACCTTTGTCAGCACGCCGCCGGTGAAGTCGAACCTGCTGCCGGCGTACTCCTTCGACGCTGCGTCGCCGCTGTCGTAACCGATGCAGAGTCCTTCTCCGCAGAGCGAGAAGTGACCGGTCATGGTGCGGAAGTCGTTGTCCTGGCCGATCACCTCGTCGTCGACGTACAGCTTCAGCGTCCCGTGTGAGACGTGGTGCTCGTCCATGGACTCCTTGGCGAAGTCCACGCCGACGATGTGGTGACCCGAGGTCGGTGCCGGGCCGGCGACCTGGACCTCGGGTGGGATGCCGAGGAAGTTGTAGGCGTAGACGAGCTGTCCGTCCTTGACGAAGAGCGAGTGCCCCCCGAAGCGGGAGCCGTGGGCGAAGATCACCCCGCTTGTCTCTGAGGTGAACTCGACCTCGGCGAACACCTTGTAGGAGACGCCGTGCACGTTCGCGGCTGACCGCTCTGGGACCTCGGAGGTGCCGGGGTAGTAGATGTACTGGCCGCTCGGTGGCACCGGGACGTTGAACTCCATGGCGAGGAACGCCTGGAGGTCCTTGCCGCCGACCTGCATGTCGTTGAGCGGCAGCACGTTGTTGGCTCGTGCTTCCTCGAACCACAGAGCGATGAGCTCTTCGACCTTCTCGGGGTGCTCAGCCGCGATGTCGTGGGCCTCGGCGCGGTCGACGTCGGTGTGGAAGAGCTGCCAGCGATCCTGCTCGTAGTTGCCGATCCCGCTGATGGGTCCATGCTCGGTGACGGCCTTCCAGCCGTCGCACCAGATGCCCCGCTGGCCGAACATCTCGTAGTACTGCTTCTTCTTGGTGGTCGGCACTTGTGCCTGGTTGAAGGAGTAGAGCATCGAGACCCCGGAGAGCGGGGTCTGCTCGACCCCGTCGACGACGTCGGGCATGGTCACGCCGCAGGCCTCGTAGATGGTGGGCACGATGTCGGTGCAGTGGTGGTACTGGTCGCGCACCTCGCCCTTGGCCTCGATGCCGGCCGGCCAGTGCACCACCAACGGGTCGCACACGCCGCCCTGGTAGGTATAGCGCTTGAACATCCGATACGGCGTCGAGAATGCTGCCGCCCACCCGGTCGGGTAGTGGTTGTAGGTGTCAGGAGAGCCGAGCACATCCATCGCGGCCAGGTTGTCCTCGATCGTGTCGGTGTAGGCGTTGATGAACTTGCCCTCGTTGGTGGAGCCGTTGGGGCTGCCCTCGCCGGAGGCGCCGTTGTCGGCGCAGTAGAAGATGATCGTGTTGTCGAGCTGCCCGGACTCCTCGAGGTAGTCGACGATCCGGCCGACCTGCGCGTCGGTGTACTCCGAGAACCCGGCGTACACCTCCGCCATCCTGGAGAAGAGCGCACGCTCCTCAGCGTTGAGCTCCTCCCACGGTCGCACGTAGTCACCGTCGGCGAAGGTGCCTTCGGTCATCGGGTTCAGCGGCGTGAGCTCGGTGCCCTCGGGGAGGATGCCGCGCTCGATCATCCGCGGCAGCACCCACTCCCGGTAGGCCTCGTAGCCGTCGTCGAACATGCCCTTGTACTTGGCGATGTACTCCTCGGGCGCGTGGTGCGGGGCGTGGTTGGCGCCCGGGCAGAACCACATGTACCAGGGCTTGTCGGGTTCGGTCTGCTTGGAGTCGCGGATCATGCGCAGGGCCTGATCGGCCAGGTCCTTGGACAGGTGGTAGCCGTCCTCAGGCAGGTAGGGCTGGGAGACGTACTTGTTGTCCTCCGCCAGGGACGGGTACCAGTTGTTGGTCTCGCCGCCGATGAACCCGTAGAAGCGGTCGTAGCCCTGGCCGAGCGGCCACCGCTTCTTGGACGCGCCAGCAGTCCACTCATCGATCGGGATGTTGTGGTTCTTGCCGACCCAGAACGTGCTCCACCCGGCCTCGCGCAGCACGTTGGCCATCGTCGCGCTCGACGGCGGTATGTGGGAGCTGTAGCCCGGGAAGCCGGTCGAGGTCTCCGAGATCGAGGCGAACCCGTTGAGGTGATGATTGCGGCCCGTCAGGAACGTCGACCGAGTCGGCGAGCACAGCGCAGTGGTGTGCCACTGGCTGTAGGTCAGCCCGCCAGCGGCGAGCCGGTCCATCGTGGGCATGTTGATCCGCCCGCCGTACGGCGACCAGGCCGCCTGCCCGGTGTCGTCGTAGAGGATCACCAGCACATTGGGCGACCCCTCAGGGGCCTTGCCCGGGAGAAACGCGTCCCAGTCCGGACTCGAATCCCGAACATCCAACTCGATCTTGCCGCCGAACTCCTTGGACATGCCCGCTCCTCATCCGTAGACCCGTCGGCCCCAGACTCACCCGCGAGACACCCCACCTGCTCCCCCGGAAGGGTGAGAGTGGACATCCGGATCTGCCCCGCTCCTGCGGCTCAACCGCAGGTTGGGAATCGAATCAACGCTGATGGAACATGAGTTCTCACGAGCCCGCACGCCACTGACTCGTACGCTCGGCAGGGTCGAACTGGATCAGAGCGCTGGACCGTCGACCGGAAAGTCGGTAGAGAGGTCGGCACGCTTCGGATGCAGGACGGCAGCACGTGCGCAGGCGTGCAAGTCGTTCAGCGACGCGACCCACGGTGTTTCGTGCCAATCCGGCGTGTACGGAAATGCGCCGGGCAGCTCGCTCTGAAGCGCCCACATGACGCGGTTGAGCTTGTGCGCCGCCTCGATCGTGGCGCGGTCACCGAATACGGCCGCACCGTGACCGTCAGTACACCTGTGCTGACGCCAATCGCCACTTCGAGGCTCACACTCGAGACGCGTCCTACCATCCGTGCAGGGAGCAACGTGACCACGACGGTGTCGAAGATGGGCAGCTTCACTGTTAAGCAGCGAATCCGTTCGCGCCAGAAGGGCTCACGGCGCTTCAAGGCTTTCTACGCCCCGCTTCTTGCTCGTTGAACGAGACCCTCGGCCAGACCTGGCCGGCTGTCGATGCGCCGCCAGGTAGCGACGCTGATCGATCCCGAATCGGTCGGGCCGCGTCTTAGCACCGCGTATCGGTGACGACGGAATGCGGGTTGGCAGATCGCTGCCCAACCGGAGTCGATAGGTTCACGGTGTGGTGACCGTCGACGGATCCGTGCCGACCGCACGAGTGCTCATTGACCCGAGCCGCCCTGACTTGTTCGGCCGGGAAGCTGGTCGACCAGTACGCGTGTATGACTGGACGCCGTCGTCGCAGGACCAGTCGGCGCCCCTCGTCGTGGTCTCGCACGGGACAGGTGGGTCGGGCCGCGACATGGGCTGGCTCGCGAAGCCGTTGGTGGATGCAGGATTTGGCGTGCTGAGCCTCGATCACCACGGGAACAACTACGTCGACGGCTACCACCCTGAAGGGTTCCTCTTCGGGTGGGAGCGCCCTCGCGACGTCACCTTCGTCCTGGACTCGATCCCGGTGTCCGGTCGGGTCGGTGTCGCCGGCTTCTCGCTGGGCGGCTATACCGCCGCGGCGATGGCCGGCGCACGTCTCAACCGCGCCACGATCGAGGCGCTGCTCTCAGGAGAGATTCCCCTGCCACCGATCGACGAGTTCCCGGATGCACTCCAGCGACTGAAAGTGACAACACCGCCGAATAGGTGGCCGACGGCTCTGGACCGGGCGTGTTCCGACCTGAGAGACCCGCGCGTCGCTGCCGCCTTCGTGGTCGCACCCGGGTTGGGCGCCCTCATGACCCGGGCGAGCCTGACGGACGTTTCCATACCCATCGAGGTTCGCTGGGGAGACGCTGACACCACGAACCCATTCGACCTGGATGTTCGTCCCCTGCTCGATCATGTCCCGGACATCCACGGCCACGAGGTCGGCACCGGGGTCCGCCACGAGCACTTCATCGAGCCCCTGACACCTGACCGAGCGGACGTACGAACGAGCGTCGCCTCCGACGCGGTCCAATTCTTCACGGAGCGGCTCGCTTGATTCGCCGAGGGCTGGCGCGCCTGCCCCAAGCATGGGCCGGCCGCGTATAGCGTCCCGGGGCGCGCCGGGGACGTGAACACCTGCTGACAGCGAGCTGTGGCTGGACATGGCCGGACAAGCGAAACACCCCGGTGGCCAACGTTTCCGCTGGCCACCGGGGTGTTCTCCCAGTGTGGCAGATGAAGGATTCGAACCTTCGAAGGCAAAAGCCGACGGATTTACAGTCCGCTCCCATTGGCCGCTCGGGCAATCTGCCTGGGTTGTACGCGTGCCCCTGCGAAGGGGATCGCGACAGCAATAAACGATAGCGCAGGGGCTGGCGGCGTACGAAAACGGCACGAGGTTCTAGGGTGAAGGCACCACAGACCTGGTCAGAAGCTAGAGGAGAGAGTCATGGCTGACTCGTCGTTCGACATCGTGAGCAAGATCGACCGTCAGGAGGTTGACAACGCGCTGAGCCAGACGGCGCGCGAGGTCTCGACGCGGTTCGACTTCAAGGGGACCAACGCAACCATCGAGTGGAGCGGTGATCAGGCGATCGAGATCTCCGCCTCCGCCGACGACCGCGCCAGCGCGGTGCTCTCGGTCTTCCAGGACAAGCTGATCAAGCGCCAGCAGTCGCTGAAGATCCTCGACGCGAGCGAGCCGCGCCAGTCGGGGCAGCAGTCGAAGATCTCGATCACGCTCAAGGAGGGCATCTCCTCGGAGGACGCGAAGAAGATCTCCAAGCTGATCCGCGACGAGGGCCCGAAGGGCGTCAAGGCGCAGATCCAGGGTGACGAGCTCCGCGTCTCCTCCAAGAAGCGCGACGACCTGCAGACCGTGATCTCGCTGGTCAAGGGGCAGGACTACGACTTCGCGGTCCAGTTCATCAACTACCGCTGAGCTCGTGGTCTACGAGCACCCGACGGCCTCGGTCGAGATCGACGCTCCGATCGAGGTCGTGTGGCGGGTGATGGTCGAGACCGAGTCGTACGCCGCCTGGAACCCCTTCGTCGTCCGGGCCGAGACCGCGCAGCCGGCGGCGGTGGGCAACCCGATCGTCCTGCATGTCGCCTGGGCGAACGGCGGCCGGACGCGCTCACCGGAGCGGATCTCGGCGCTCGAGGGGCCGGTCGCCGGCGACGACGGGGTCGCGGCCGCGTACCTCGGCTATGTCTACAAGGGCTGGCCTGCCCGGCTCGGCCTGGTCCGGGGCGTACGCCACCAGCGGCTGACCCAGCGCGCCGGCGGGCCGACGCACTACGAGACGGTCGAGGAGTTCTCCGGTCCGCTGGTCGGGCTGGCTGGGCCCGAGCGGGTCGCGGAGGGGTTCCGGCGGCACGCCGCCGCCCTCAAGCGGCGCGCCGAGGCGCTCGTGAATGAAAGTGGACTTGACCACTAGATTGAGCGAAATTCTGCATTCATCTGCAAGAATGTGGCCGTGCGAGTATCTGCCAAGTCCGACTACGCTCTCCGCGCCCTCATCGAGATGGCCGCGCGCGAGGACGGAAAAGCTGTCAGCGCCGAGGAGCTCGGCCGCGCCCAGGAGATCCCTCACGGCTTCCTGCAGGCGATCCTCGCCGACCTCCGCAAGGCCGGCGTAGTCATCTCACAGCGCGGCCAGTCAGGCGGCTGGCGGCTGGCCCGCAAGGCGTCGGACGTGTCCGTCGCCGACGTGATCCGCGCGGTCGACGGCCCGCTGGTCTCGGTCTACGGCCTGCGCCCCGAGGGGGTCACCTACAACGAGCGCGCCGACGTCCTCCAGCACGTCTGGATCGCCGCGCGCGACTCGCTGCGCGAGGTCTTCGAGAAGGTCTCCATCGCCGAGCTGGCCTCCCGCGAGCTGCCCGACGAGGTCACCACCCGCACCGCGCGCGACGAGGCCTGGCTGCCTCACTGAGCGGCTGGATGTTCGTCTAGGTACGCAGCCGAACCGTCACTTCCCACGCGGAGTTCCGCACGGGAAGTGACGGTTTCTCTGCATACCTCGACGAACAGCCGCCCCCTACGCCGCCGACGACGGCGCCCGCATCGTGTAAGCCCCAGGCGACGGCGTGACGAACACGTTGACACCCTCTTCGAGCTGCAGCGCCCGGGCATGCGTACGCGTCAGCTCGGCGGTCACGACCTCGCCGTCGTCGGTGAGGACCGTGAGGCGGACCTCGAAGCCGATCCGCAGGACCCGCGAGACCGTGCCCTCGACCGAGTGCTCGGAGATCGGTGACGGGGTGACCTCGACGTCGTGGGGCCGGATCAGGGATCCACCCAGCGTGGTCACGTCACCGAGGAACGACATCACGAAGTCGTTGGCGGGCTCGTCGTAGAGCTGCTCGGGGGTGCCGATCTGCTCGATCCCTCCCTGGTTGACGACGACGATCTCGTCGGCGACCTCGAGGGCCTCCTCCTGGTCGTGGGTCACGAAGACGGTGGTCACGTGCACCTCGTCGTGGAGCCGGCGCAGCCAGTCTCGCAGCTCCTTGCGCACCTTTGCGTCCAACGCACCGAACGGCTCATCGAGCAAGAGCACAGAAGGCTCGATCGCCAGCGCACGCGCCAGCGCCATCCGCTGCCGCTGGCCGCCGGAGAGCTGCGAGGGCAGCCGGTTGCCGAACTGCGAGAGGTGCACGAGCTCGAGCAGCTCGTCGACCTTCTTCTGGATCTCGGCGCGAGGACGCTTGCGGATCTCCAGCCCGAACGCGACGTTCTTCGCCACCGAGAGGTGCTTGAACGCGGCGTAGTGCTGGAAGACGAAGCCGACGTTGCGCTTCTGGACGGGCAGGGACGTCGCGTCCTTGCCCTCGATCACCACCGACCCGGTGTCGGGGGTCTCCAGCCCGGCGATGACCCGCAGCAGCGTGGTCTTGCCCCCGCCGGAGGGCCCCAGCAACGCCGTCAGCTGCCCGGTCGGGATGGTCAGGTTGATGTCCTCCAGCGCGACGAAGTCGCCGTAACGCTTGTTGACACCACTTACTTCGATGCTCATGGGATGTCCTTTCGTGTCAGAGTCGTTCAGCGCACGCGCGCACCACGGGCGCGCAGCACGAAGACGATGAGGATGCAGATGACCGAGACGCTGGCGAGGAGGAAGGCGACCGCGTACGCGCCCTGCTGGTCGAAGTTCAGATACTTCTCCTCGACCGCGAGGGTGGCGGTGCGAGTCTGGCCGAGGACGTTGCCGGAGACGACCTTGACCGCACCGAACTCGCCCAGCGACCGTGCCAGAGTGAGCACGACGCCGTAGACCACGGCCCACTTGATGCCCGGCAGCGTGATCCGCCAGAACGTCTGCCACGAGCTGGCCCCCAGCGACGCGGCGGCTTGCTCCTGCTCGGTGCCGATCTCCTCGAGCACCGGGATGACCTCGCGGATCACCAGCGGCAGCGACACGAACGCGGTCGCCATGATGATCCCGGGCGTCGAGAAGATGACCTGGATCCCAGCAGACTCCAGGGTCGGCCCGAACCAGCCGTCGCGCCCGCCGTAGACCAGCACGAGCGCCAGCCCGACGACGATCGGCGACACCGACAGCGGAAGGTCGATCAGCGCGCTCAGCACGCGCTTGCCAGGAAACTCGGTACGCACCAGCAGCAGCGAGATCGAGACGCCGAAGACCAGGTTGATCAGCGTCGCCACCACGGCGGCGACACAGGTCAGCCGGATCGCCGCCATCATCTGCGGGTCGCTGAAGATGGCGGAGAAGGCCTCGGTCGTGAAGCCGACATCGGGCAGGTGGAAGGCATTCCAGGCGACCAGGGTGACCGGCCACGCGACCAACAGGCCCAGATAGCCGATGACGATCAGCCGCAGGACGTACGTCAGTGGCGTACGAGGCGCTCGACGGGTCTCAGCCACGGCGGACCATCCTCCTCTGGATCAGGTCGAGGACGACGATGACGAGCAGCGAGACGACCAGCAGCATCGCTGCGATCGCCGCCGCGCCCTCCGGGTTGTCGTTCTCGATCGCGGACAGGATCCGCACCGAGGCGACCTCGGACTCGAACGGCAGGTTGCCCGAGAGCAGGACCAGGGAGCCGTACTCCCCCATGCCGCGCGCGAACGAGAGCGCTGCTCCTGCCGCGATCGCGGGCGCCAGCGAGGGCAGGATGATCCGCCGGAACGTGGTCGACCTGGAGGCCCCCAGGGAGGCTGCCGCCTCCTCCACGTCGGCGTCCAGCTCCTCGAGGACGGGCTGCACCATGCGTACGACGAACGGCAGGGTCACGAAGGCGAGCGCCAGGTAGACCGACGTCGACGTGTTGGCCCAGTGCAGGCCGAGGGGTGACTCGGCGCCGTACAGGGAGAGCAGGACGAGGCCGGCGACGATCGTCGGCAGCGCGAACGGGATGTCGATGATCACCTCGAGCAGGCCCTTGCCCCAGAACCGGTCACGCACGAGAACCCAGGCGATGACGGTGCCGATGACGACATTGACGAGGGTGACCACGAGGGCCGACCGGATCGTCAGCAGGATCGCCGCCGCGGTCTGCTCGTTGGTGAGCTGGTCCGCGAAGGCGGACCAGCCGCCGGTCGAGGCGGTGATGATCACCGCGACCAAGGGGATGAGGACGAGCAGGCTGAACCAGAGCATCGTGACGCCGAGGCCGATGCCGCTCGTCAGGGTCAGAGTGGAGGCCGGCCGGCTGGACCGAGGAGCAGCCGACCGGACCTCAGGGATGGTGGCGGTCATGATCGGCTACTGCGAAGCCTTGCCGGACTTGGCGATCGAGTCGGTCACGATGCCGACCGCCTCGCCGTCTTCACCGGTGCCGAAGAGCTTCTCCTTGACGCCGGACCAGTCGCGGCCGCCGAAGTCGTTCTCCAGCGTGAGCAGCTGCTTCGGCGCCGGGAACGGGTCGGCCGGGTCCTTGGCACCCTTGATGTCCTTCGGCTCGAGGCCGATCGAGTCCCAGTCGACGACGCCGGGCTCGGCGGTGTTGATGGGGCGGAAGCCGGTCAGCGCGAACTGCTTCTGGCCGCCCTTGGGGTCGAGGACGAAGTCGAGCCAGTCCTGCGACGGCTTGGAGGCGTCCTTGGTGATCGCGCCGGGGTTCTCGATCAGCACCGTCGAGTCCGGGATGATGTATTCGAAGCCCTCGCCCTGCTGTGCCGCCAGGATCGCCTCGTTCTCGTAGGCGAGCAGCACGTCGCCGGTGCCGCCGAGGAACGCCGTGGTGGCGTCACGGCCGGAGTTGGTCAGAGTGACGACGTTCTTGAAGAGCTTGTCGAGGTAGGCCTTGCCGTCCTCCTCGGTGCCGCCGTTCTTCACCACGGAGCCCCACGCGGCCAGCGCGTTCCAACGGGCAGCCCCGGACGAGGCCGGGTTGGCCGTGACCACGCCGACGCCGGGCTTGGCGAGATCTTCCCAGCCCTGGATGTTCTTCGGGTTGCCCTCACGGACGCCCAGCACCACGACGGAGCTCGACACGATGCCCTTGTTGTCGCCGTCGTCCCACGAGGCGTCGACCAGGCCGGCCTTCTCCAGACGCTGCACGTCGGTGCCGACGGAGAGGTGGACGTAGTCGGCCTTCAGGCCCGACTCGACCGCGCGGCTCTGGTCACCCGAGGCACCGTAGGACGTCTCGAAGGTGACCCCTTCACCCTCGGGAGTCTTGTTGAACTCCTTGGCGATCGCCTTGTTGGCCGTCTCGGGGACGGCGAAGCCGACGATGGAGATCGACTCCGCGTCACCGCCGCCAGAGCCACCGCAGGCGGTCAAGGTCAGGATGCTCGCAGCGGCCAACGCCACTGCAACCTTGATCTTCTTCATTGGTTCCTCACTTCTGCCCTGCCGAGTCAAGGTCGATCGGGTTACGAATGTCGATGACAATACTGGAGTTAGTCGAGTCCATGCGAAAACGCGCGATCGTTCCACCCACTGGACGGCACAGCTCGCCGAGACGTCACTCAGGTCGGTCGAGATGGCACCTGGGTGCCATCTCGGCCGGCGGGGGTGACGTCTCGGCGAGCGGGGGTGACGTGTCGGCGAGCGCGGGGCGCGCTAGGCGCCGGTGGAGCTCAGCGGGGCGACCTGCGCGCGCAGGACCTTGCGACGGTGGTGGACGGCCTCGGCACTGAAGATGACCAGCGCGACCCAGACGATCGCGAAGCCGACCCAGCGCCCGGGAGGCATCCCCTCGTGGGCGATGAAGACGCCGACGGCGAACTGCAGGATCGGCGCCAGGTACTGCAGCAGGCCGATCGTGACCATCGGCACCCGGATCGCGGCCGCGCCGAAACAGGCCAGCGGCACCACGGTCGCGACGCCGAGGCTGATCAGGAGGAACACGTGGAGCGCCCCGTGACCGGAGAGCGTCCCGTTGCCGGTGGCCTGGAGAGCGACGATGAGAGCGAGTGCGAACGGCGCCGTCACGGCGGTCTCGACGGCCAGCGACTCGAACGGGCCGACCCCCGCGCTCTTCTTCAGCAGCCCGTAGGTGCCGAACGAGAACGCCAGCACCAGCGCGACCCACGGCAGCCGTCCGTAGTCGATGGTGAGCACGACGACCGCGGCGAAGGCGATCCCGAGCGCCACCCACTGCAGCTTCCGCATCCGTTCGCGCAGGATGATCACGCCCATCAACATCGTGACCAGCGGGTTGGTGAAGTAGCCGAGGCTCGTCTCCACGATCCGCCCGTTGTTGACCCCCCAGATGTACGTCACCCAGTTGATCGAGATCACCGCGGCAGCGGCCGTCAGCAGCCCGAGCGTGCGCCGGTTGCGCAGGATCGCCGCCAGCTGCTCGCGGCGCCCCACGATCAGCACCAGCGCTCCGGCCACGACGAGCGACCACAGGATCCGGTGGCCCAGGATCTCCCAGGCTCCGGCCGGCTCCAGGAGGGGGAAGTAGAGCGGGAACGCTCCCCACATGATGTACGCCGCGGCGCCGAACATCACTCCACGCCGCTGCTCGTTCACAGCCTCACGCTACCCACCGGGCGTACGGCTCCTTTACCTGGCCCGAGGGGCGAGCCTGCAGAGACAGCCGACCGCCCGCGGCACTCGTGCGCCGCAGGCGGTCGGTAGGTCGCACAGAATCTGGTCAGAGCGTGCGGCCGATGGCCAGCCTGGTGGTCCTGCCGGTCTTGACGTGCTTGACGATCACGACGGCCTTGGTGAACTTGTTGGTGCGCTTGAAACCGGTGAAGCGGGCGCTGAGCATGCCGATGTCGGAGTCGTAGCCGGGGTTCACGAACTTCACCTTCTGCTGGTAGCCGGCGGGCGACCAGAGGCGGACGATGACCTTGTGCTTGCCGAAGCGGTTGGCCATGCCCTCGACCCGGACGACGCCGGAGTCGCGGCGGACGCGGAGGGTGGTGTCCATGCTCGTACCCTCGACGAACGTGGACGTCTGACGTACCCCGGCGATGCAGATGACCGCCGCGTCACGGGAGAGGTAGAAGCCGTTGACCGGGCGCGGCCAGGTGAGCTTGGACGAAGTCGAGTCGCGTACGACGCCGTTGACGGCCTTGAGCATCGGCGGCGCCTCTTCCTCCCCCTCGGTCGCCAGGAAGCCGGGCTCGACCAGGCCGACCTGGGTGTAGCCCATCCAGTTGGGGCGCTTCACGCCGTCCAAGCGGGTGATCCCGGTGGTGCCGCCCGTCGCGCGCCGGTAGGAGCCGACGGTGATGGTCCCGGCGCCGCCCTCACAGGCGGTGGTGGCGCGGACCGACGGGGTGGATGCGGCGGCGGCCGGCGCGGACGTGCCGATGATGGTGAGGCCGGCCGATGCGAGTGCCAGGACGGCAGCAGCCAGCGAGATCTTGCGAGACATGCGGGGACCTTCTCCCGAAGTGCGGTGCCCGAGACTGCGGACAGCGAATTCAAGCATCGGTACGCCGTCGGCGTCCCGGCTTCGGAAAGTTTGCCCCGAGGATGAGGCATCGTTCCTAGACGGAGCGGACGGCGACCGCGTCGGCGAACGCCTCGAGGGCCGCACGGACAGGCCCCTCCGGGACCGGCGCGAGGGCCGCCTTGGCCTCCTCGGCACGGGCCTGGACGTAGGCGCGAGCCTCGGCCAGCGCCGGGTGGGCGCGGAGCAGAGCGACGCACTCGGCCAGGGCCGCGTCGTCGGTGAGATCGCTGTCGAGCAGCTCCAGGAGCCGGGCGTCGTCGGGTTCGGTCGAACGGCGGGCCAGCAGCACCGGGAGCGTGGGTACGCCCTCACGGAGGTCGGTCCCCGGCGTCTTGCCCGACTTCTCGGAGTCGGAGGCGATGTCGAGGATGTCGTCGGAGAGCTGGAAGGCGACGCCGACGATGTCGCCGTAGGCCAGCAGGGCCTCCTGGATCTCCTTGTCAGCACCGGCGAAGAGCGCACCGTAGAGAGCCGAGGTGGCGATCAGGACACCGGTCTTGCCGGCCAGCACCTCGAGGTGGTGGTCGACCGGGTCGACGCCCTCGGGCGGCTCGACCCCCTCGAGGATCTGGCCCTCGACGAGCTTGGCGAAGGTCGCCGCCTGGATGCGTACGGCCTCCGGGCCGAGCTGGGCGGTCAGCTCCGAGGAGCGAGCGAAGAGGAAGTCGCCGGTCAGGATCGCGACGTGGTTGTCGAAGCGTGCATTCGCGGAGTCCTCGCCGCGGCGTACGAGCGCTTCGTCCATGACGTCGTCGTGGTAGAGCGAGGCGAGGTGGGTGAGCTCGACGACGCAGGCGGCGGTGATGACCTCGTCGGCGAGCGTGTCCGGACCGCACTCGGCGGCCAGCAGCACCAGCAACGGCCGGAACCGCTTGCCGCCGGCCTGCATCAGGTGGGTGGCCGCCTCCGTGACGAACGGGGAACGGCTCCGCGTGTAGCCGGCCAGTCGTTCCTCGACGTCCACCAACCGAGCACGCAGCCGCTGCTCGAGCTCGGGATCGGTGATCGGGAGGGCGAGTTCAGGGGCTCGATCGGTGGGTGCGCTGGTGCTCACCCGATGAATCCTCCCGCATCCACCAACAGGCTGAGCACAGGGCCCGGAATTACACCCAACAAGACGGTGGCGACAGCGCTCAGTGCGATCACGATGGTGGTGGCGTACGACGGGGTCACGACCGCGGCCGCATCCTCGCTCGGATCGGTGAAGAACATCAGCATGATCATCCGTACGTAGAAGAAGATCGCGATGATGCTCGAGCCGATCGCAACCACGACGACGGGCCACTGGCCGGCGCCGAGCGCCGCGGCGAAGACGCCCCACTTGCCGATGAATCCGGCGGTCAGGGGCAGCCCGGCCATCGAGAGCAGGAAGACGGCGAAGGTCGCCGCGACCCAGGGGTTGGTACGCCCCAGCCCGGCCCAGCGGTCCAGCGCACCGGCCTCGCCGTTGGGCCCTCGCACCAGCGAGACGATCGCGAAGGAGCCGAGGGTCGCGAACCCGTAGGCGGTCAGGTAGAAGAGCACCGCCTGGGTCGAGCCGAAGGCGTCGGTCTGCACACCGAGGAGGCCGGTGAGCAGGAAGCCGGTGTGGGCCACGGCGGAGTAGCCGAGCATGCGCTTCACATCGGTCTGGACGACCGCGAAGGAGGCGCCGAGCAGCATCGTGAGCACTGCGACGACGCCGATCGCCGGGCGCCAGATGTCGCCCTCGGCACCGAAGGCAACGTAGAAGAGCCGCAGCATCGCGGCGAACGCGGCGATCTTGGTCGCAGCCGACATCCATGCGGTCACCGGCGTCGGGGCGCCCTGGTAGACGTCAGGGGTCCAGGAGTGGAACGGCACCGCACCGGTCTTGAAGAGCAGGCCGACGGCCATCAGACCGATGCCGAGGAGAAGCAGCGGGCTGGAGCCTTCCTCGGCCGCCACCTCACCGATCTCAGCCAGCGACATCGACCCGGCGAAGCCGTAGACCAGCGCGAGGCCGTAGAGGAAGATGCCGGAGGAGAACGCGCCGAGCAGGAAGTACTTCAGCGCCGCCTCCTGCGAGAGCAGCCGCCGACGGCGCGCCAGCCCGGTGAGCAGGTAGAGCGGGAGCGAGAGCACCTCGAGAGCCACGAAGAGCATCAGCAGGTCGCCGGAGACGCAGAAGAGCATCATCCCGCCGACCGCGAACATCATCAGCGGATAGACCTCGGTGTGCTCCAGTCCCCGCTGGGAGGCGGTGCGCTCGGCGGGTGTGCCCGGCAGCGCCGCAGCCTGGCCCGCGAAGGCGCTCACGCCGTTGTCGAGGCGGCGCTCGGCGAAGAGCGCGACACCGCCGAGCGACACCAGCAGCACCAGTCCCTGGGAGAAGACGCCAGGACCGTCGACGATGAGGGCACCCTCGCCGGTCGAGACGCCCAGGCTCGGTCCGGCGCCGACGATCACGGTCCCGGCTAAGGCGGCGGCCAGCCCGGCCAGCGCCAGGAAGACCTGGGCGTTGAACCGTGCGGCGCGCGGCGCGAAGGCCTCCACCACGACACCGGCGCAGGCCACGCCGAGCACCAGCAGGACGGGCCAGAGGGTGGCGTACGAAATTCCGGGAGACTCGAACATCGCGTCACTCACCTGCCTGGATCACGTTGACGATCGGGTCGACCACGGGCGACGCCGCCGAGATCAGCGGGCCGGGCACGAAGCCGAAGAAGAGAAGAGCGACCAGCAGCGGCGTGAGTACGCCGATCTCGCGCCGATCCAGGTCACGTACCGGTTGCCTGGAGAGCTGAGCGGGTCCGGTGAAGATCCGCTGATAGGCCCACAGCACGTAGATGGCGGCAAGCACGATCGCGGTGACCGCGATGACGCCGACCAGCCAGTTGTAGTCGAAGGCGCTGATCAGGACCAGGATCTCGGAGACGAACTGACTCAGGCCCGGCAGACCGGCGGTCGCCAGACCGGCGATCAGGAACGTGCCGGCGAGCACCGGTGTCGCCTTCTCCATCCCCCGCATCGACGAGATCGAGGCAGTGCCCTTGCGGGTGATCAGGAACCCGGCGATCAGGAACATCGCCGCGGTCGCGACCCCGTGGTTGACCATGTAGAGGATCGATCCGACCAGGCCCTCGCGGGTGGCCGCGAAGATGCCGAGCGTGATCAGTCCGAAGTGGCTCAGCGAGGTGAGACCGATCAGGCGGAGCAGGTCGTCCTGCCCGATCGCCAGGACCGCGCCGTAGACGATCGAGATCAGTGCCAGCACCACGACGACGGGGGTCGCCCAGGCGGACGCCTCCGGGACCAGGCCCAGGCAGAGCCGGATCATGGCGAAGGTGCCGATCTTGTCGAGGATGCACACCAGGAGCACCGACGTCGGCGGGGTGGCGTGCTCGGTCGTGTCCGCCAACCAGGTGTGCACCGGGAACAGCGGCGCCTTGACCGCGAACGCGATGAACATCGCCACGAAGATCCAGCGCTCGGCCGTGGTGCCGATGTCGAGCTGGGCGAGGTCGCTGATCAGGTAGGACGGCGGGCCGGCCTCCACGGAGACCACGTAGAACCCGATCAGCGCACCCAGCAGCACCAGGCCACCACCGAGCTGGAACATCAGGAACTTGAGCGCGGCCTTGGCGCGCCCTGGGCCGCCGTGCTGCCCGATCATGAAGTACGCCGGGATCAGCGTCGCCTCGAAGGCGATGTAGAAGACGAACAGGTCGGCGGCCAGGAAGGTGAGCAGGGCGAAGGCCTCCAGGGCCAGCGCCCAGGCGTACCAGCGCTTGTCGTGGTCCTTGACCGCCGCCAGCATCACCAGCGGGACCAGGACGACGGTCAGCAGCACCATCAGCTTGCCGAAGCCGTCCATCTCGAGCGCCCAGTGGACGCCGAGCGGCTCCATCCAGGCGCGGTCGGTGTCGGGCGCCGTGAACATCGTGACGATGCCGGCGATCAGGGTGGCGATCGCGAAGCCGAAGGCCCACAGCTTGGGCCGGGCGGGCATCACCGCGGTGACCAGCGCGCCCACGAACGGGATGAGGACGAGGGTTGTCAGCAAGTCAGCTCACCACGATCAGGGCCAGGGCAACGAGAACCGTGCCACCGAGGACGGAGAGGGCATAGGAACGTACGTAGCCGGTCTGCGCCTTGCGGAGCTCACCGGCGATCGCCGCGAGGGCGACCGGGCCGCCGCTCATCAGGCCGTCGACCACGTACTTGTCGGTCGCGAGGGCACCGCGGGTGATCGCCATCCCTGGCGGCACCACGACGTCCTCGACGTGCGGGACGTGCAGGTAGGGGGTCGGCTCGGTCGTGGTCGGGCGGCGCCCGAAGACGAACCCGGCGGCCGCGACCCCGATCGCGACGACGAGGACCGCGAGGACCGAGGTCGCCCAGACCGGAAGCGGTCCGTGGTGGCCGCCGTGCCCGATGGCGACGACAGGCTCGAGCCAGTGCTCGATCCAACCGCCCAGCGCGAAGACGCCACCGAGGACCGACAGCGCGGCCAGGACCACCAGCGGACCGGTCATGATCCGTGGCGACTCGTGCGGATGTACGCCCTCGGGCCAGCGCTTGCGGCCGAAGAAGGCGAGCATCATCAGACGGGTCATGTAGAACGCGGTCACACCGGCGGCCAGCAGGGCGATGATGCCGACCAGCCAGCTCTCGGCGAACGCGACCTCGAGGATCTTGTCCTTGGACCAGAAGCCGGCGAAGCCAGGGAACCCGATGATCGCCAGGTAGCCCATCGAGAAGGTCAGGAAGGTGACCGGGAGCGCCCGGCTCAGGGCACCGTAGTGCTTGAGGTTCACGTTGTCGTTCATGCCGTGCATCAGCGACCCGGCGCCGAGGAACATGTTGGCTTTGAAGAAGCCGTGGGTGAGCAGGTGGAAGATCGCGAACGCGTAGCCCGGTCCGCCCAGCCCGGCGGCCAGCATCATGTAGCCGATCTGGCTCATCGTCGAGCCGGCCAGGACCTTCTTGATGTCGTCCTTCACGCAGCTGACCGCGGCGCCCCAGATGATGGTGACCAGGGCGACGATCACGACGGCGGTCGAGGCGGCCTCGGCGGCGTCGAAGATCACGCTGCTACGGACGATGAGGTAGACACCGGCGGTCACCATCGTGGCCGCGTGGATCAGCGCGGAGACCGGGGTCGGGCCCTCCATCGCGTCCAGCAGCCAGCCCTGCAGCGGCACCTGGGCGGACTTGCCGCAGGCGCCGACGAGCAGCAGGATGCCGAGCCAGTTCAGCGTGGTGGTCGAGGTGTCGCTGATGTCGATCGCGGAGAACGACGTCGACCCGAAGGTGACGAAGCAGAGCGCGATCGCCAGCGAGAGTCCCATGTCGCCGACCCGGTTCATCACGAACGCCTTCTTGGCGGCAGCAGCCGCGGACGGCTTGTGCTGCCAGAAGCCGATGAGCAGGTAGGACGCCAGGCCGACGCCCTCCCAGCCGAGGAAGAGGCCGACGTAGTTCTCCGCCAGCACCAGTATCAGCATCGCGGCGAGGAACAGGTTGAGGTAGCCGAAGAACCGGGTGCGGCGCTCGTCGTGGGCCATGTAGCCGACGGAGTAGACGTGGATCAGCGTGCCGACCCCGGTGATGAGCAGCAGGAACAGGCTCGAGAGCTGGTCGTAGAGCAGGTCGAACCCGACGCTCAGATCCCCCGTGTCGAACCAGGTGTAGAGGTGCTGGACGACCTGGCGGCTCTCCTCGTCGCGACCGAGGGTGGCGATGAAGAGGATCAGGCTGAGCAGGAAGGACGCACCGGCGAGCCCGACCGCGAGCCAGTGCCCGACCCGGTCGAAGAGAGCCGGTGCCAGCGGACGGCCGATCAGGATCAGGGCGGCACCGGCCAAGGGCAGCGCGATGACCAGCCAGATCAGCGAGAAGACCCCGTCAGCCTCGATGGGGTTGGCGAGTGCAGCGGTTACCACTTGAGCATCCTTGGCTCGTCGACCGAAGCCGTGTTTCTGGTGCGGAAGATGGTCATGATGATCGCCAGCCCGACGACCACCTCGGCGGCTGCGACGACCATCACGAAGAAGGCGGTCACCTGCCCGTCGAGGTTGCCGTGCATCCGGCTGAACGCCACCAGAGCCAGGTTCGCCGCGTTGAGCATCAGCTCGACGCACATGAAGACGACGATGGCGTTACGCCTGGTCAGCACGCCGATGGTGCCGATCGTGAAGAGGATGGCGGACAGGATGACGTACGCCGTGGTGTTGTCTGTCATTCGTCCTCTCCTTCGTCCGCGCGACCGCCGGCGAGGATGGCCGGGACCGACTTCGTGCTCTGCGACCCGTCCGGCAGGAGGGCCGGGGTGTCGTTGCTGTTGTGTCGTGCGAACGTGCCCGGTGGGGGCAGCGGGCCGAGGTGCTTGCCGCTCTTCGCGTAGTCTGTGACCCGCTTCTGGGCCAGGTCGGTCTGGGTCTGCTTCGGGTCGATCCGCTCGCGGTGGGCCAGCACCATCGCACCGATCGCGGCGGTGATCAGCAGCGCGCTGGTCGCCTCGAAGGCGATCACGTAGCGGGAGAAGAGAAGGTCGGCCAGGCGCTGTACGTTGCCGCCCGCGTTCGCCTCGGACAGCCCGCGCATCGTGGCGATGCTGGCCTGGCCGACGCCCGCGATCAGGATCGTCCCGAGACCGACGCCGAGGAGGCCCGCGAGGACCTTCTGCCCCGCGATCGTCTCCTTCAGCGTGTCGGAGGTGTCGACCCCGACCAGCATGATCACGAACAGGAACAGCATCAGGATCGCGCCGGTGTAGACCACGATCTGCACCGCGAACAGGAACGGCGCCTCCAGCATCGCGTACATCATCGCGAGCCCGATCATCACGATCGCCAGCGACAGCGCGGCGTGCACGGGCTTGCGCGCGAAGAGCAGGCCCAGCGCCGCGATCACCATGATCGAGGCGAGGAGGACAAAACTCATCGACTCGACTCCTTGGGCTCCGGCGCGTAGTAGGAGGTGTCGTCGTTGCCCAGGAACATCGGGTGCGGAGGAGCCTCCATCCCGTCCTCGAGCGGCGCGAGCAGATCCTGCTTCTCGTAGATCAGGCTCTCGCGCGTGGTGTCGGCGAGCTCGTACTCGTTCGTCATCGTCAGCGCCCGGGTCGGGCAGGCCTCGATGCACAGCCCGCACAGGATGCAGCGCAGGTAGTTGATCTGGTAGACGCGGCCATAGCGCTCGCCGGGCGAGTAGCGCTCCTCCTCGGTGTTCTCCGCGCCCTCGACGTAGATGGCGTCGGCGGGGCAGGCCCACGCGCACAGCTCGCAGCCGACGCACTTCTCGAGACCGTCGGCATGGCGGTTGAGCTGGTGCCGCCCGTGGAAACGCTCCTCGGTCGGCTCTTTCTGCTGCGGGTACTGCTCGGTGACCGGCTTCTTGAACTGTGTCTTGAAGGTCACCGCGAACCCGCTGACCGGGTCCCAGAACCGCTCCTTGAACGTGCGGTCGTCGCTGCTCACTTGGCCTCCTCACGAGAGGGAAGAATGCGTACGCCGTTGGTGCCTGTCGGCACTGCCGGCGGTCCGAACACCAGCGGCTGGGCGGCACCCCGCACTGCCCCACCCTGCGGCAGCGCGGGCGTGGGGTAGCCACCGGTCGGCTTGGTGACCTGGGCCTCCTTCTCCGGGAGCCGGTTGAGGAAGCCGAGCACGACCACCACGGTGACGGCCAGGCCGAAGCCGAAGAGGAACCAGTTGGGGCTGAAGCCGCCCTGGATGGCGGTCATCTTGATCACCGCGACGACGACGATCCAGGCGAGGCTCGCGGGAAGGAGGACCTTCCAGCCGAGCGACATGAACTGGTCGTAGCGCAGCCGCGGCAGCGTGCCGCGCAGCCAGATGAAGATCCAGATGAAGAAGAACATCTTCAGGAAGAACCACAGCACCGGCCAGTAGCCCTCGTTGGCGCCGGGCCAGACGGTGCCGAGACCGAGCGGTGCCCGCCAACCGCCCAGGAAGAGCGTCGTGGCGAGCGCGCTGACGGTGGCCATGTTGATGTATTCGGCCAGGAAGAAGAGTGCGAACTTCAGGCTGGAGTATTCGGTGTGGAAACCACCGACCAGCTCGCCCTCGGCCTCGGGGAGGTCGAACGGCGCACGGTTGGTCTCGCCGACCATCGAGACGCAGTAGATCACGAAGGACGGCAGCAGCAGGGCGCCGAACCACCAGTCCGTCTGGGCCTCGACGATCTGGCTCGTGGACAGGCTGCCGGCCATCAGGAAGACGGTGACGAGCGCCAGGCCCATCGAGACCTCGTAGGAGATCATCTGGGCGCTGCTTCGAAGTCCGCCGAGCAACGAGTAGGTGGAGCCGGAGGCCCAGCCGCCGAGCACGATCCCGTAGATGCCGATGCTGGCGATCGCCATCACGAACAGCACCGCCACCGGCATGTCTGTCAGCTGCAGGGGTGTCTGGACACCGAAGAGGTTGACCTCGGGCCCGAACGGGATCACCGCGAACGTCACGAACGCCGGCACCGTGGCCAGGATCGGCGCGGTGATGAAGACGATCTTGTCGGCCTTCTCCGGGGTCAGGTCCTCCTTGAGCGCCAGCTTCACGCCGTCGGCGAGGGACTGCAGCAGACCGAACGGTCCGTGCCGGTTGGGCCCGATGCGGTGCTGCATCCGCGCCACGACCTTGCGCTCCCACCAGATGTTGAACAGCGTCAGCACGACGCAGACCACGAAGACCAGCAGGACCTTGATCGCGATGATCCACCAGGGGTCCTGACCGAACTGCTCCAGCCCGTTCACTTGGCCCCCTCCACGCTCACGGTCGACCCCGGCGAGGCCAGATCGGCCCATACGCCGCGCCCGAACGAGTTGGTCGGGACCCAGATCGTGCCCTCGGCCAGCTCCGCGGGGAGCGCCGGAAGCGTCCAGCTCCCCCGGTCACCGGTGATCGTCACGACGTCACCGAGCTGCTCGTGGAGCGCCGCCGGGATCCGTACGAACGCCGGTCGTGCGGTCGCGGCCAGCGCCTTGTCTCCGCTCTGGAGCGTCCCGTTGTCGAGCATGAGATGCCAGGTCGCCAAGTGGAAGCCGCCTTCGTCGGTCGAGCCGCCGGAGCCGCTAGGCGACCGAGTGAGGTCGTCCGGCGAGCTTGCTCGTCCGGACGCGCCGAGCGAGGGAGCCCCCTCGCGAAGCGAGGGCGGCGGAGGCGTGTCGAGACCAACACGGTCCCCTTCCGCGCTCGATGAAGCCGTGTTGGTTTCGACACCGCTCGCTGCGCTCGCGGGCTCAACCAGCGAGGTCGTGATGTGGCCGAGGACCTCGGCGTCTGAGTACGCGGCGGGCTTGTCGAAGACCTTCTCGAACGGGCGGCGGCGACCTTCCCATGTGACGAAGGTGCCGGCCTTCTCCGAGGCAGTGGCGACGGGGAGTACGACGTCGGCGCGCTCGGTCACGGCGGTGACCCGCTGCTCGAGGCTGACCACGAAGCCGGCCCGGTCGAGGGCGGCCAGGAAGGCGTCGGGGTCGGCGGTGTCGTCGGGGTCGACGCCGGCGACGAGCAGGGCGTCGAGGCCGGCGCGGACGATGCCGTCGGCATCGAGACCGCCCTCACCGGGCAGGAGGCCAGCTTCGACGGCACCTCGGTCGCCCGCACGACGCGGGACCCAGGCGAGCCTGGCACCCGTGCGGTCGGCGAGATCGGCGGCGGCGGAGTAGGCGCCTTGGCTGGTCGCCAGCCGCTCACCGACCAGGATCACCGAAGCATCGGTGACCCCGTTGACCTGCGACAACGCGTCCTTTTCGGCACCGGGAGCGGTCAGGACGACCTCGGCCCCGAGCTTGCGCGAGCCCTCCGAGGCGTACGGGCTGAGGGTGGTGATCCGCAGACCCGCCTTGTTGGCCTTGCGCAGCCGCAGGAAGAGCGTGCCGGCCTCGTCCTCGGGCTCGAGGCCCACCAGAACCACGTGGTCGGCGGCATCGAGGTCGGCGTAGGTGACGCTCGTTCCGGCGACGCGAGAGCGCAGGAACTCCGTCTCCTCCTCCGACAGCGGACGCGAACGGAAGTCGATGTGCGGGGTGCGGAGGGTGTCGCGGGCGAAGGTGGCGTACGCCTTGGCGTCCTCCAGCGTCAGCCGGCCACCGGGCAGGACGCCCACCGAGCCGGCGGCGGCCAACCCGGCCGCGGCGACGGCGACGGCCTCCAGCCAGGACGCCGGCCGGAGCTCGCCGTCCTCGCGGATCATCGGCGAGGTGAGCCGGTCCCGGACCGCGTAGCGGAAGCCGAAGCGGTCCTTGTCCGAGATCCACTCCTCGTTGACCTCCGGATCGTTGCCGGCGAGACGGCGCATGACCTTGCCGCGGCGGTGGTCGATGCGGATCGCGGCGCCGCAGGCGTCGTGCTCGGCGACGCTCGGCGTCGAGACCAGGTCGAAGGGACGGGCCCGGAACCGGTAGTCGTCCGAGGTCAGCGCGCCGACCGGGCAGATCTGGATGACGTTGCCGGAGAAGTAGGACGAGAACGGCTTGTCCTCGGCGATGCCGATCTGCTGCTGGGCGCCACGCTGGATCAGCGCGATCCCAGGGTCGCCCGGGATCTCGGCGGCGAAGCGGGTGCAACGCTGGCAGACGATGCACCGCTCGCGGTCGAGCAGCACGTTGGGCGAGAGGTTGATCGGCTTCGGGAAGGTCCGCTTGGTCCCCTCGAACCGGGTCTCACCCTGGCCGTGGGACATCGCCTGGTTCTGCAGCGGGCACTCGCCGCCCTTGTCGCACACCGGGCAGTCCAACGGGTGGTTGACCAGGAGAAACTCCATGATCCCGTGCTGGGCCTTCACCGCCGTGGAGTTCTGCGTCTCCACGACCATGCCCTCGGCGACCGGGATCGTGCACGAGGCCTGCGGCTTCGGGAAGCCGCGGCCGTTGCCGGCGTCGGGGATGTCGACCAGGCACTGCCGGCAGGCGCCCACGGGTGCGAGCAGCGGGTGATCGCAGAACCGCGGGATCTCGATCCCGACCTGCTCAGCGGCCCGGATCACCAGCGTGCCTTCGGGTACGGTCACATCAGCGCCGTCGATCTTGAGAGTTACGTCGCTCATTTCGACTCCGCCCATGCAGTCGAGGTGGCCGGGTCGAACGGGCAGCCGCCCTGCTCGAGGTGGGCCAAGTATTCGTCTCGGAAGTATTGGATCGAGCTCGTGATCGGGCTCGTCGCGCCATCACCCAGCGCGCAGAACGAGCGGCCGAGGATGTTGTCGCACTGGTCGAGCAGCAGGTCGAGGTCCTCCGGCTTGCCGTCGCCCTTCTCCAGCCGCTCCAGCACCTGCACCAGCCACCAGGTGCCCTCGCGGCACGGGGTGCACTTGCCGCAGGACTCGTGCTTGTAGAACTCCGTCCACCGCAGCACCGCGCGCACCACGCAGACGGAGTCGTCGAAGATCTGCAGCGCGCGGGTGCCGAGCATCGAGCCGGCCGCCTGCACCCCTTCGAAGTCCAGCGTCACGTCCAGGTGCTCCTGGGTGAACAGCGGGGTCGAGGAGCCGCCCGGGGTCCAGAACTTCAGCTCATGCCCTTCGCGTACGCCGCCGGCCAGCTCGATCAGCTTGCGCAGCGTGATGCCGAGCGGCGCTTCGTACTGGCCCGGCTTCTTGACGTGCCCTGAGAGCGAGAAGATGCCGACGCCGGCCGACTTCTCGGTGCCCATGCCGGCGAACCAGTCGGCGCCGTTCTTCACGATCGCGGGCACCGAGGCGATCGACTCGGCGTTGTTGATCACGGTCGGGCTGGCGTAGAGACCGGCGACGGCCGGGAACGGCGGCCGCAGCCGCGGCTGACCGCGGCGTCCCTCGAGCGAGTCGAGCAGCGCGGTCTCCTCCCCACAGATGTAGGCCCCGGCGCCGGCGTGCACGACCAGGTCGAGGTCGTAGCCGGAGCCGTGGATGTTCGTGCCCAGGTGGCCGGCGGCGTAGGCCTCGCGGACCGCCGCTTGCAGCCGCCGGATCACGTGCAGCACCTCGCCGCGTACGTAGATGAATGCACGCTCCGCCCGGATGGCGTAGGAGGAGATGATCACGCCCTCGACCAGGGTGTGGGGCGAGGCCATCATCAGCGGGATGTCCTTGCACGTGCCCGGCTCGGACTCGTCGGCGTTGACCACCAGGTAACGCGGCTTGGGGTTCTCCGGGTCGGGCGGCGGCAGGAAGCCCCACTTCACCCCGGTCGGGAACCCAGCGCCACCGCGACCGCGGAGCCCGGAGTCCTTGACCATCGTCTGGACGTCCTCAGGAGCCATCCCGAGCGCGACGTCGAGCGCGTCGTAGCCACCCTGCTCGGCATAGGCGGGCAACGTCCAGGCCCGCTCGTCGCCCCAGTTGGCGGTCAGCACCGGAGTCAGAGTGTCAGTCATCAGACGCCTCCTCGGCGATCGTCTCCGACTCGGCGCGACGGGTGTCGGCCTCCTCGACGGCCTCGGACGGCTCCTCCGGTACGTCGGCAGAGCCGTGGACGTCGGCGGGTGCGGCCCAGCCGCGCTCGCGGGCGAGCTCCAGCCCGACAACCGACGCCGGCCCGGCCGCGGGCCCTTCGTCGACGAGCCCGTCCTCGAAGCCCGCGAGGACCCGCTCGGCCTCGCGCCAGCTCGTGATCCGGGCGCCGCGCGAGGCCACGACCTCGCGGCCTTCGCGCAGGTCATCGACCAGCTGCGAGGCCGACTCCGGGGTCTGGTTGTCGAAGAACTCCCAGTTGACCATCACCACCGGCGCGTAGTCGCAGGCCGCATTGCACTCGATGTGCTCGAGCGTGATGCTCTGCAATCCAGGGGCATCAGCGGTGGTCTCGTCGTTGCCGACCTCGAGCTTCTCGCGCAGGCAGGCGAAGATCTCGTCGCCGCCCATGACCGCGCACAGCGTGTTGGTGCAGACGCCGACGTGGTGGGTGCCGACGGGATGACGCTTGTACATCGTGTAGAACGTCGCCACCCCGCTCACCTCGGCCGGGGTGAGACCCAGGACCTCGGCGCAGGCGTGGATCCCCTCGGGCGTGACCCGGCCCTCGACCGACTGCACCAGATGGAGCATCGGCAGCAGCCCGGAGCGAGCCTGGGGATAGCGAGCCGCGATCTCGCGCAGCTCGTCGTAGGTCTCAGCAGCAAGCGTCATCGGTCGACGCCTCCCATCACCGGGTCGATGGACGCGATCGCCACGATCACGTCGGCGACCATGCCGCCCTCGGACATGACGCTCGTGGCCTGGAGGTTGGTGAACGACGGGTCCCGGAAGTGGACCCGGTAGGGCTTGGTGCCACCGTCGCTGACCACGTGGGCGCCGAGCTCTCCGCGCGGCGACTCGATCGCGACGTACGCCTGGCCGGCCGGCACCCTGAAGCCCTCGGTCACCAGCTTGAAGTGGTGGATCAGGGCCTCCATCGACTCGCCCATGATGTGGCGGATGTGGTCGAGGGAGTTGCCCTGGCCGTCGGGGCCGACGGAGAGCTGCGAGGGCCAGGCGATCTTCTTGTCGGCCACCATGACCGGGGCACCGTCGAGATCCTTCAGCCTCTTCAGAGCCTGCTCCATGATCCGCAGCGACTCCCACATCTCGGCCAGCCGGATCCGGAACCGGCCGTAGGAGTCGCAGGTGTCCCAGGTGATGACCTCGAAGTCGTAGTCCTCATAGCCGCAGTAGGGCTGGGCCTTGCGCAGGTCCCACGGGTAGCCCGTGCTCCGCAGGATCGGTCCGGTCAGGCCGAGCGCGAGACAGCCCTCCAGGTCGAGGTAGCCGACCTGCTCCAGGCGGCCCTTGAAGATCGGGTTGGCGTTGCAGAGCGCGGCGTACTCCTCCAGGCGCTTCTTCATCAGCTCGATGAACTCGGTCACCCGAGCGACGGTGTCGTCGGGCACGTCCTGGGCGATGCCGCCGGGCCGGATGTAGGCGTGGTTCATCCGCAGGCCGGTGATGAACTCGAACAGGTCCAGGCACAGCTCACGCTCGCGGAACCCGATCGTCATCACGGTCAGCGCGCCGAGCTCCATGCCACCGGTCGCGATCGCCACCAGGTGGGAGGAGATCCGGTTGAGCTCCATCAGCAGGACCCGGATGACGTCGGCCTTCTCCGGCACCTCGGCACCGATGCCGAGCAGCTTCTCGACCCCGAGGACGTACGCCGTCTCGTTGAAGATCGGGGACAGGTAGTCCATCCGGGTGACGAACGTGGTCCCCTGCGTCCAGGACCGGTACTCCATGTTCTTCTCGATGCCCGTGTGCAGGTAGCCGATCCCGGCACGCGCCTCGGTGACCGTCTCGCCCTCGAGCTCGAGGATCAGCCGAAGCACCCCGTGCGTCGAGGGGTGCTGCGGGCCCATGTTGACGACGATCCGCTCGTCCTTGACGTCCTTGAGGGCATCGGTCAGGTCGTCCCAGTCCTGGCCGGTGACGGTGAACGTACGCGCGTCTTCAGCGTCTGTCGCGGTCATGAGTAGCTCCTGCGAGTGTCCGGCGGCGGGATCGTGGCGCCCTTGTACTCCACGGGGATCCCACCGAGCGGGTAGTCCTTGCGCTGCGGGTGGCCCGGCCAGTCGTCTGGCATCAGGATCCGGGTCAGCCCGGGGTGGCCGTCGAAGACGATCCCGAACATGTCGTAGGTCTCCCGCTCGTGCCAGTCGAGCGTCGGGTAGATCGCCACCGCGCTCGGCACGTGCGGGTCGGCGTCGGGGGCCGAGGTCTCGATCCGCACCCGACGGTTGTAGGTCATCGAGAGCAGGTGGTAGACCGCGTGCAGCTCGCTGCCCACATTCTCTTGGCCTTGGTCCGCGGGGTAGTGCACCCCGGAGACGCCGGAGCAGAGCTCGAAGCGCAGCTCGTCGCGGAGCACCTGCAGGGCCTCGAGCAGCCGCTCGCGGCGTACGTGGAAGGTCAGCTCGCCGCGGTGGATGACCGCCTCCGCCTCGGTGAAGGCGAGGGCGTCGGCGATCTCCTTGAACCAGCCGCCGTAGGGCTGAACCCCGACGTCGCTGGTGCGGCTCGGCATCGCGTGCTGGCGGGTCAGGCCGCCATAGCCGCTGGTGTCGCCGGTGTCCTCCACGCCGAACATGCCGCTGTTCTGGCCGATGTTCTGGTCGTTCACCGCAGAAGTCCCGTCTGGTCGATCAGCGGCAGCTGGCGCAGCGCCGCGGTCTCGTCGGCGACCTCCTCGCGCTCGGCATTGACGCCCAGCGAGGTGCCCTGGATCTTGTCGTGGAGCTTGAGGATCGCGTCGATCAGCATCTCGGGCCGCGGCGGGCAGCCGGGGAGATACATGTCGACGGGCACGATGTGGTCGACGCCCTGGACGATCGCGTAGTTGTTGAACATCCCGCCGCTGCTGGCGCAGACGCCCATGGCGAGCACCCACTTCGGCTCGGGCATCTGGTCATAGATCTGGCGCAGCACCGGCGCCATCTTCTGGCTCACCCGGCCCGCCACGATCATCAGGTCGGCCTGCCGCGGGCTCGCCCGGAAGACCTCCATGCCGTAGCGGGCGAGGTCGTACTTCGGTCCGCCGCTCGTCATCATCTCGATGGCGCAGCAGGCCAGCCCGAACGTCGCCGGCCACAGGCTCGCCTTGCGGAAGTAGCCGGCCATCCCCTCGACGGTGGTCAGCAGAACCCCGCTCGGGAGTTTTTCTTCGATACCCACGTCAGTCCCAGTCCAATCCGCCGCGGCGCCACACATAGGCGTACGCCACGAACACCGTCAGCAGGAAGAGGCCCATCTCCGCGAGGCCGAACCATCCCATCGCGTCGAACCTGACGGCCCACGGGTAGAGGAAGATGATCTCGATGTCGAAGATGATGAAGAGCATCGCGGTGATGTAGTACTTCACCGGGAAACGACCGCCCAACGCCTGGGGCGTGGCCTCGATCCCGCACTCGTAGGGATCCGCCTTGGCCTGGTTGGCGCGTCTCGGTCCCACGACCGAGCTCATGATCACCGAACCGACCGCGAAGAGCGTCGCCAGTCCCGCCAACGCGAGCACCGGCACGTAGAGCTCCATCTCGCCTCCTACCCTGAGCGACCCACCCCTTCTTGAGACTTTGTGAATGGAATCACAATGTGGGCCAACTCACATCCTGCCACTCCTGTGGCGGAATGCAAGTGGGTTGCCGAAATGGCGCGGCGCACTTTCTCGCCATGGTGGAAATGTGCTCGCGCATCCGGGGGCAAACGCCTGCAGAACCACGCCATGGCGGGGTTGCGGCGAGTCAGACTCCGGTTGCTGGCGGCCGGCCTTTAACCCCAGCCTCGCGGTGTGCTGCCACGAGTGCGCCCTAGCGCACTCCTGGCAGCACACGCGGAATGTCAGTCGGGGCGGATCCAGCCGGTGGCAAGAGCCGCACGGACGATGGCGTCGGTCGCCTCGCCCAGGGTGGTCGAGGCAGCTACTACGCCAGCCTCACGGGCGCGGACGCGGGACTCGGTGGCGCCGGGCATGCTCCAGGTGCCGCCGCGGTTGAGCCAGTTGAGGAGCATCGGCTCGAGGCGGTCCATCGCCTTGCAGAAGCGTGCCTCGGGGGTCTGGGCGGCCTCGAACTCGTCCCAGAGGGCTCGGATCTCACCGGCCTGATCCGGCGGCAGCATCGTGAAGAGCCGGTCGGCGGCGGCGATCTCCCGCTCGACCTGGTCGACGACCGCGGCGGCGTCGAAGACCGGGCTGTCGCCGGCGTAGATCTCGACCATGTCGTGGATGATCACGAGCTTGATCGCGTGCCCGACGTCGATCGGCTCGTCGGCGTACTCCGCCAGCAGGAGCACCATCAGCGCCAGGTGCCAGGAGTGCTCGGCGTCGTTCTCGCGCCGGTCGGCCGCGGCCAGCGGCGAGGCCCGCAGGATCGTCTTGAGCTTGTCGGCCTCGGCGATGAACTCCAACTGCGCCCGCAGCCTCCCGCCGATCTCGTCCGGGAGCGGGTTCAGGTCGGCGATCAGGTCGGGAGGCGCGTCATCCATGGCACGACCTTCGCATGCTGCGTACGGTCAGCGGGTGGGGAGGGTGAGGGCGCGCTTGGAGCGGGACACGTACGCCGATCCTTCCGGGCCCACCACTGCATAGGAGTCGCCGAGGCGGGAGTTGTACTCCAGGTGGGCGCGGCCCCAGAACATGCCGATCCGGATGCCGCCGTACATCCCGGGAGCGGTGAACCAGGCTTCCTCGGGACCGCCCTCCTCGGAGATGAGCCGGACATCGAACGTACGCAGCTGGTGCTCGCCGCGGAACTCCGCGGTCAGCTCGGCGAGCGTCGTGTTCACGTGCAGGTTGACGCCCTCGAGGTTGTCGCCGAGCGGGGTGCCGGGACGGAAGAAGGGGTCGAGCAGGTCGAGCAGGTGGTCATGACCACGGCGCTGGGCGAGCTGGTAGGGCGTCTCGCCGTGGGCGGTCGGCAACGAGCGGACACCGCCCAGCGAGAGCAGCTCCTGGACCGTCTCCCGCGGCGCACCGAGGTAGGCGGCGTGGTGGAGCGGCGTGAACATCGACTCGCCGCCGATCTTCCAGGTGTTCACGCCGACGGTGTAGTCGTTGCGCACCTGCGAGAGCGCTCGGCGCCAGTCCCCCTGCGCGGCTGCGTCGGTGAGCGAGTCCCTGGCCTTGACCGCTGCGGGCCCGTAGGCCTCGCGAGGCATCAAGATGCCGTCCCATGGCAACGTCGTGGTCATAGTTGAACCTTCGCAGAGATCAAGCGGTTGCGTGATGAAGAGCGACGATCCCGGCTGAGAGATTCGTCCAGGTCGGCGACTGCCAGCCCGCGGAGGACAGCATGTCGGCGAGTCCTGCCTGGTCGGGCCAGGCCCGGATCGACTCAGCGAGATAGACGTACGCGTCCGGCGAGGACGATACCGCCCGTGCGACCGGCGGAAGTGCCTTCATCAGATATTCGACGTAGACCGTCCGGAACGGCTTCCAGGTCGGGTGCGAGAACTCGCAGACCACGATCCGGCCGCCGGGCCGGGTGACCCGGCGCAGCTCGCGCAGACCCGCCTCGGGGTCGACGATGTTGCGCAGGCCGAACGAGATCGTCACCGCGTCGAAGGTCCCGTCGCGGTAGGGCAGGCGGGTGCCGTCGCCGGCGGTGAACGGCAGGTGCGGCTTCGCCTCCTTGCCGACCTGGAGCATCCCGATCGAGAAGTCGGTCGGGACCACCTCGGCGCCCGCGTCCAGGAAAGGCTGGGACGAGGTGCCGGTGCCGGCGGCGAGGTCGAGCACGAGCTCGCCCGGCTTCGGGTCGACAGCCTTGATGACCTCGCGTCGCCAGCGACGGTCCTGGCCGAGCGAGAGTACGTCGTTGGTGAGGTCGTAGCGCTTGGCCACGGCGTCGAACATCCGACGGACCTCGCCGGGCTGCTTGTCCAGATCTGCTCGGGTCACGGGCTGATTCTGTCTCGGGTCTCCGTCAGGACCGAACTCAGGCCAGCTTCTCGAAGATCTCGTCGGCGTACTTCGCCGCGTCCTTCTTCGAGGCAGCGGTCGCCTGGACGGTCAGGTCGCTGGAGGCGTGCGAGCAGGTCGCCTGGGTCTGACCGGTCTGCTGGTCGGCGCTGGAGTAGCAGACGTTGTCGCCGACCTTGGAGACCTCGCCGCCACCGTAGTAGGCGCTGCCGTCACCGGCGAACGCGCGGATCATCACGGACTTCTTCATGTCGTCGGTGATGTAGGTGCGGGTGGCCATCGAGAAACCGAGCGCGTCGGAGACGTTGCGGTCCTCGGTCTTGGAGCTGGCGGCGTTCTGCTTGATGAACAGGTCCAGCTGCTCCTCGGACGCACCCTGCTTCTTGATCACGTCGAGGTCGTAGGAGGACTTCTCGTCGGCGGGCTTGTAGCCGCCGGACAGCGTCTCCGGGAGCGTGATCTTCGCACTGGAGTGGGATTCGGAGTCGCCAACCCACCGTGGCAGGCCAACGCCCAGCACGACGAAGAGGGCCAAGGCGATGATGCCGAGGGTGATGCCGTTCTCTGCGATGAACGACTGCTCTTTGTTGGTACTCACGCCAGCGCACGCTACAACCCACATGGTGACGGATGACAAACGGGGCCGTCCTGCCACATACATCACTTCGACTCGTCGCCGCCGACACCACGCCGATACTCTGGGGGCGTGAGTGAGTCGGAGCAGCAGTCCCTGGTAGCCACCACCGTGGCACTCGACGCAGGCTCGGAGACGCTCGACGACCTGCTCGCGCTGCTGCCTGCGCGACGGCGCGTGCTGTCCTGGGTCCGCCACGGCGAGGGCCTGGTCGGCTGGGGAACCGCCGCCGAGATCCGTACGTCCGGACCGGAGCGGTTCGCGCACGCCGCCAAGTGGTTCGACGAGCTCACCGCCGTCTCCACGCTGTCGGACGACGTGGGCGAGCCCGGCACCGGGCTCGTCGGGTTCGGCTCCTTCGCCTTCGCGGACCTGCCGGGCTTCTCCGTTCTCAAGGTGCCCTCGGTCGTCGTCGGCAAGCGGGGTGACGTCGCGTGGGTGACCACCGTCGGGCCGGCCGCCGCGCCGCCTCCTCAGCTGACGCCGACCTCCCCGCCGGAAGCGCCGCGCGACGTCGTCTTCGCCGACGCCTACGTCGACAGCGAGCACTGGATGCGGATCGTCGCGGACGCCGTCTCCCGGCTCCAGGACGGCGACCTCGACAAGGTCGTCCTCGCCCGCGACCTCCTGGCCGCGGCCAGTGCGCCGATCGACATCCGCGCCGTGCTGCGGCGGCTGGCTGCTGCGTACCCGACCTGCTGGACGTTCCACGTCGACGACCTGTTCGGTGCGACCCCGGAGCTGCTCGTACGCCGCGAGCGCGGCCTGGTCACCTCCCGCGTGCTCGCAGGCACGATCTGGCCGACCGGCGAGGAGAACCTGGACCACGCCCTCGCCGCGTCGCTGGCCGAGTCGTCGAAGAACCTCGAGGAGCACGAGTACGCCGCCAGGTCGGTCGCCGATGCCCTGGAACCGCACTGCTCCTCGATGAACGTGCCCGAGGCTCCCTTCGTGCTCAAGCTCCCCAACGTGATGCACCTCGCCACCGACATCACCGGGGTGGCCAGCGACGGGGTGAGCTCGCTCGATCTGGCTGCCGCGCTGCACCCCTCGGCTGCGGTCGGCGGCACCCCGCGCGAGGACGCCGTCGCGCTCATCGCCGAGATCGAGTCGATGGAACGCGCCCGCTACGCCGGACCGGTCGGCTGGATGGATGCCTCCGGTGACGGCGAGTGGGGCATCGCGCTGCGTTCGGCCGAGATGATCGACGACCGCACCGCTCGCCTCTTCGCCGGCTGCGGCATCGTGGCCAGCTCCGACCCGGAGACCGAGCTGGCCGAGACCCAGGCCAAGTTCGTCCCCATCCGCGACGCCCTCTCCTGAGCTTCCGTCGGCGCGATAGATTCGGCGGCATGAGGATCACGAAGTTCGGTCATGCCTGTGTCCGGATCGAGCACGACGGAGCAGTGGTCGTCGTCGACCCGGGCGTGTTCTCCCAGCCCGAGGCCATGGACGGCGCGACGGCGGTGCTGATCACCCACGAGCACCCCGACCACTACAACCCGGCACTCCTGGAGGGAAGCGACGCTCCCGTCTACACGATCGGCGCGGTCGCGGCGCAGATCCTGAAGAGCGCGCCCGCTGTCCACGAGCGCACCACGGTCGTGAAGCCGGGCGAGTCGTTCGACGCCGGGCTCCCGGTCACAGCTGTCAACGAGAAGCACGCGGTGATCCACGCCGACCTGCCCCACTTCGACAACTCGGGCTACCTGATCCAGGCCGGGGACACGAGGCTCTTCCACCCCGGCGATGCACTCGACGGTCCGGGTGAGGCGGTCGACGTACTCTTCCTGCCCGTCTCCGCGCCGTGGGCCCGCTCCTCCGAGCTGATCGACTTCGCCCGCGAGGTCGGCGCCTCCCGCACCGTCGCGATCCACGACCGGGTCTACTCCGAGTTCGGCTCCGGCGTCTTCGACACCCAGGCGGCCAACCTGATCCCGGCCGAGCGCGGTTACGTACGCCTCGCGGACGGGGCTGACCTCTGATGGCCCTCATCGCGGTCCTGTACACCTACAACGACCTCCCCGACGTACGCGCCGAGCACCTCGGCGCCCACCGGGACTTCCTGGCCGGCCGCCCCGACCTGGTCCTCTCCGGCCCCACCTCCGACGGCTCCGGCCTGCTCCTCTTCGAGGGCGTGATCGCGACGGTCGAGGCTGCCGTGGACGAGGACCCGTTCCTTGCGGCCGGGTTGATCAAGGAGCGCCGGGTCTTCGAGTGGACGCCGGTTCTTGGGTCTTGGAAGGACCAGTTGGGGCTCTAAGGTTTCCTGGTCGCCGGAATGGTCGGGCTGCGGGCGCGGAGTTGGTCTTCTTCGTTTTGTTGGGGCCGCCGACCCGTTGTGGATGGTGTTCACGCCGAATCCCGGCGTCAAGGACGGCCTTCGGCCGCCGGCTTCGCCGGTCGCCTTCGGCGATCCTTGACTCCGTGATCCGTCGAGAATATTTGGCTGGTTATCGGGTCGGCGGCAGGGTATGGCGCAGCGATATTGGATTGGGTGCGGGTTTGGGGGTCGTGGTTGGCAGGATCTGTCGGTGAGGCCCAGTCCCGAGGGACTGCACTAGACGATGACGCTTTGTGAAGCATTCACAAGGGCGCCCCGGCGCTCGGTGGCCGCGGCGGGGTCGCTTGGCCGTTGGCTATGACAGAGGGTCCGACCTTGTGAAGGTTTCACAAGGTCGAGCCAGGGCGCGCGCCGGGACAGTTAGGCGCGGCGGGTGAACCGGATCCGTCCATCCGGGAGCCGCTCATGCGCGTAGTCGGGGTCGTGGATCCGGCGATGGTCGCTGGGACACAACAAGACCATGTTGGCCAGATTCGTGAGTCCGCCTTCGGACCAGGGTTTCAGATGATGCGCTTCGGTCCAGGCTGCTGGTGCGTCGCAGTCTTCGGCTTGGCAGCACTTGTCGCGTAGTCGTAGTGCCCGGTGTTGGACCGGGTGGGCCAGGCGGATGCTGCGGCCGAAGTCGAGGATCTCGGAGTCGCTGCCGAGCACGACGGGGATGAGGTCGGCGTTGCATGCCATCCGACGGGCCTCGGCGGCGGTGATCTGGTCCCCGTCGAACCCCAACGCGGCGGTACCGAGGTCCCTGCGGAGGTCTTCGATGTTCATGGTGATGAACACCGTGGTGGCGTGGCCACCATGGCGGGGGAGCTGGTCGACGTCGTAGGTCTCGATCACTCGGGCGAACGCCTGCCCCAGGAGCCGGTCATAGGGGGTCTTGCGGCCACGGTTCTCCGCAGACAGCTTCCGGGGCTGGGCCAACGAGTCCAGCATCGTGCGGAGCCTCATCGCGACAGCGGTCGAGACCCGGGCGTGGATCTCCACGGTCCCGTCCCCGTTGGCACGAGAGGTGAAGAAGGTGCGGCGTTGGGCGCGTTCTTCCTCGCGCTGGAGTGCTTTGGCTTCGGCGGCCTCGAAGCGTTCGGGGTCGACCTCGACCAGGATCCGCTTCCCGATGATCTCGAGCTTGGTGGCGCTCATCTCGGTGGCGTACTCGACCAGCAGCTTCTCCGCCAGGACCAGGTTCTCGCGACTGGCTTCGGGGTGGGCCTCGATCGCCTCGAGGGCCTTGACGATCACCCTCGCCTTGTCCTGAGAGATGACACCCTCGGCGAGGCCGGCAGCTACGAGCTCGTATCTGCTCACCGCGGCAGCGAGTTTCACCTCGGAGCGTCCGATCTTCTTGTCGACCAGTAGTTCGGTCAGCATCCACCCCGAGGCGTCTTTGGAGCCGGTCTCCTCGGCGATGTCGCCGGACACAGCGAGGATCCGGAGCTTCAACGCGGCTTGCTTGGCCTGGATGATCTCCAGGCGCTTGAGCCGGTCTTTCTTCTCATCGGTGCGCCAATAGACAGGATCCCTAGTGAGAAGGTTGTCGAGAGACGACTCGAGGGCAGCGAGCTCTGCATCGATCGGGTCCTCAGGGTTGATACCCCAGTGGTTGATCTCTGGTTCGAGACTCATCGCCGCCCCTCCTCTCCGAGTGTGCTCAGAGGCGTGTTGTGACGGGTCTGATTCTACTCCTGATCCACTTTTCTGAACACATATTTTCCCAGTTCAAAGGCTCTTTTCGCGGTGAGCGAACGGCCTCAAACCTGTGGATGGTAAGTGGCCCGAAGGGCCACCCTCCCGCCCCACGACAGCACCCGTTCGAAGCAAGATTCCGCTGCGCCACACCCGGGCCGCCGCCCCGATAGCCAGCCAAATCTTTTTCTCGGCGGGCACCGGTGTCAAGGACCGCGGTAGCGGCCGGCGTAGCCGGCGGCCGCAGGCCGTCCTTGACTCCGGGGTTCGTCGAGAAGACCCTCAAAGAAGGGTCGGCGGCCCAGGCCAGCCTTCGGGTGGGACGTTCCGGCAGGGAGCCGTGTTGGTCTCGACACGCCTCCGCCTAGCGGCTCCGGCGGCTCGACCAACGGGGGCAGCGGCTCGACCAACGGGGGCCAGCGGCTCGACCAACGGGGGCAGCGGCTCGACCAGCGGGGGTGGGGAGGTATCGACAAGTTCGACCACCAGGGACGGGGCCGAGGAGGCCTCTGGCCAACCTCGACCCCGAGAGCGAAACAGCTCACCCCAGAGCAAGCGCCCGAAGCCGCTCCTGCGACCCGTTGAAAGTGTTCTGATCCAACGGCGACGAGGTGTATTGCCAGAAGGTGTAATACCCCCACCCCGCCGGCAGAGCCCCCGGCGTAGAGGCATAGCGAGCGATCCACAACGGATGAGCAGCCGAGAACTGCGAGGTGTTGCCGGTGCAGGTCGTCCACCAGTCGGTGGTCGTGTAGATGACCGCGTCACGCCCGGTGCGGGCGCGGTAGCGGCTCAGGAAGGCCGAGATCCACGAGCGCATCGAGGCTTGCGAGAGGCCGTAGCAGGTGCCACCGCTGTATGGGTTGTACTCGATGTCGAGCACCCCGGGCAGGGTCTTGCCGTCGGCCGACCAACCGCCACCGTTGTTGACGAAGTAGTCGGCCTGGGCGGCGCCGCCGGAGTCGGACGGGTTGGCGAAGTGGTAGGCGCCGCGGATGAAGCCCTGGTTGTACGAGCCGTTGTACTGCTGCGGGAAGTAGGTGCTGTTGCGGTAGTAGCTGCCCTCGGTGGCCTTGATATAGGCGAACCGTTTGCCCTGGCCCCACCAGTAGGCCCAGTCGACGTTGCCCTGGTGGCCAGAGACGTCCATGCCGCTCACGGTCGCCTGGGCGGTGATCGGGGTCTCGCCAGGCACGCCGCCCTTGGCGTGCGAGCCAGGCGTCGACCAGCCGACGTACGCCCCGTCTTTCAGCGTGACGCCGTGAGACCTGGCCTTCTGGGTGAGCTGGCGGTCGTTCTTCTCGGCCGCGACAGCGGACTGGGTCGGAGAGAGGGAGACAGCGAGGAGGAGACCGGCGGCTACGGCGGTCACTCTCATGGATCTGCGGCGCGAAGGACTCATGGGCGGGGGCCTTTCCCGAGGAGGAATCTGCACTGCACTGGGAAAACATGGTGCCGCAACCGATGTCCCCCCGGGAATGTTTTCGAGTAACCCGATTACTCAACCAAATGGTTGACATCAGCGTACGTCGCCACTTAGCCTCGTTGTCAACCAAATGGTTGAGGAGTACCAGATGAGCGAGGACAGACTCTCCCGAGTCTTTGCGGCCCTGGCCGACCCGACGCGGCGTGATCTCGTCGCCCGGCTCTCGTCGGCCGACGCGACGGTCGGCGAGCTGGCGGCGCCCTACGACGTCAGCCTCCAGGCAGTCTCCAAGCACCTCAAGGTGCTCGAGGACGCCGGCCTGGTGAGCCGCGAGTCGCGCCGTGCCCCCGTACGTCTCGAAGCGGAGGTGTTCGACCTCATGACGAAGTGGATCGATCGATACCAACAACAGGCCGAGGAGCGCTACCGCCGACTGGACGCGCTGCTCGACGAGATGCAGGACAGCACACGAGAAACCTCACGACAGCAATCACGAGAACAGGACGCATCATGACCACCACGAAGCACGAGACCACGATCGAGGCCTCCACGGAGACCCCGACGATCACCATCGTCCGCGAGTTCGACGCTCCCCCGGAGCTCGTCTTCCGCGCGCACGCCGAGAAGGACCTCTACGCCAAGTGGGTCGGTCCGCGCGACATCGGCATGAACATCACCGAGTGGGACTTCCGCACCGGCGGCTCATGGGCCTACTCGGCCGAGCGTGACGGTGACGAGTTCACCCAGTTCTTCGGCAGCTTCCACGAGGTGCGCGAGAACGAGCGCATCGTGCAGACCTTCACCTGGCGCGGTGCGCCCGACGGGGTCTCGCTGGAGTTCCTCACCCTCGAGCCTCTCCCTGGCGGCCGCACCCGCCTGACCGGTCTCAGCGTCGTGGAGTCCTTCGAGATCCAGGCCACGATCATGGCCAGCGGCATGGACACCGGCGTCAACCAGGGGTACGAGCAGCTCGACGAGCTCCTGGCGGAGCTGGCATGAGCTCGACCGAGCTGAGCATGGGCGAGCAGCACGCGTACGACGCAGCCCGGTTCGCCGAGATCGTCGACTCCGTCCGGGCCGCCGAGGACTGGGCCCGCCCCAGCCCGGTCGCAGCCTGGACCGCCCTGGACGTCGTCTCGCACCTTGTCGAGTGGTCGCGCGGCTTCCTCCAGGGATCGGCCGGTGTGGATCTGGCACCGCTCGACGTCGCGGCCGACCCGGCCGCTGCCTGGAAGACCCACACCGCCGACATCCAGGCCCTCTTCGACGACCCCGCCGGCCTGATGGCGTCCAACCCTCACACGGGCGACAAGCCGCTCGACGTGACCCTCTCGGAGATCTACACCCCCGACGTCTGGATGCACTCCTGGGACCTCTCCCGCGCCCTCGGCCGCGACTTCGACCTCGGTGCCGAGCGCGCCGCGGCCATGCTGGCCGGCGCGGCTGCCATGGAGGACGCGATGCGCGGCTCCGGCCAGTTCGGCCCCAGGTTCGAGGTCGCCGCGGACGCCACCCCGCAGGAGCAGCTCCTCGGCTTCATCGGCCGAAACCCCTACTGGAAAGACAGAACCTGACGCACGAGACCGGCGGATGCCTTATCGTCTCTCGATATCATCGAGGAACGATAAGGAGCCGCCATGGCCGGCCGTGACCCGTTGGCGCCACTGAGCACTTTGGTCGATGTCGTTTTTGCACTCATCGTCACGTTCGCTCTCTTCAGCGCGGTCGTCACCGGCCTGCACCTGTTCGGCAAGGCCGACGGCGCTCAGCTCTTCTCCTTCTCAGACCACGTATGCGTCGAAGCCGAGTCGTTCATGGCGAGTGTCGGTGAGGATGACGCGCCCGCGGAGCCACTCGCCAAGCCGGGCTCGAGCCTCCAGACGTCAGGGACGATGTTCTGCACCCAGAACCCGAGCTGGGCCATGCAGTGGGCCGCCTCGGTCGGCTCGATTCTCAGCATGATGCTTCTGATCGGCGCCTGCCTGCTCGCACGTCGAGTCATCAGGGCAGCCCGCCGGGACGGGATCTTCACTGCGGTTCCGGCCAAGCTCACCCGTACGCTGGGGTGGTTTCTGATCGCCATGGCGTTCATCGCTCCGGTCGGCACCGACATCGGCAACGGCATCTTCATGGCATCGGCGGCCGCACCCGTCCTCGAGCTGGCCTGGACCATGGAAGTGACCAGCATCGGCGGACCCGACTGGACGCCGCTGATCCTGGGGATCTGTGCCCTCACCTTCAGCCGCGTGATGTACCGCGGAGCAGCCCTGCAGGATGACGTTGCACTCACCATATGACCAACGACCACCGCGTCACCGTGCACCTCGACTCCCTCCTCGAGGAGCGCGGCATGACGCTCACCGAGCTCGCCGACCGGATCGGGATCACGCTGGCCAATGCGTCGATCCTCAAGAACGGCCGAGCGCGCGCGATCCGCTTCTCGACGCTCACGGCGATCTGCGACGTCCTCCAATGCCAGCCCGGCGACCTGCTCCAGGTCGACGAACGCTGATCAGGGCATGGTCAGCGATCCGACGCCGGAAGCGAAGTGGCACACATACTGCATCCGCACCGGCTCCGCCCCGGGTGGGAGCAGGGCTGAGGCGACACGGAATCCGAGATCCTGCGAGTACTGCCCACCACTCTGTCCGCCCTCACAGCGCACGCTGACGTGGCAAGTTCGCTCGGCGGGGATCTCGAAGCTGACCTGGCCCCAGTAGACCCAGTAGTCACGCCCGTCGATCGCCACGATCGGCGGCATCGCGGCGATGAACTTCTCCTTCGCAGTCGATGCCATCTCCAGAGTCATCACCCGCGTCGCACCCGAGTAGGACTCCACGTACGGCACCACGGTCGGCCATTGGGGCTGCCCTTGTTCGCTCACCCGCTCACTGTCCCACGCCGCGCCCGGGCCCGGACTCAGGAACGCGCGAGGCCACGGATGGCGAGGTCGAGCTCGCGTCGGCTGTCGCGGGAGACGGCGGCCTCAACCACTTCGAGGCCGCCGTTGGGAGAGGCGAGGGCTGCTTCGAGCTCCGGCACGGAGCCGACCCTGAGGTGCGGGATGCGGTGGGCGGCGCAGAGCGACTCCAGCGAGGTCCCGTGCGGGGTGCCGAAGAGCCGCTCGAAGCTGTCCGCGTAGTCGTCGGCGCCCTGCTCGAGCGAGGCGAAGATCGAGCCGCCGTCGTCGTTGGCGACCACGATGGTGAGGTCGGGGCGGACCTCCTCAGGGCCGAGCAGGAGACCGCCCGCGTCGTGCAGGAAGGTGACGTCACCCATCAGCGCGAGCGCACGCGTCGAGGACCGCCGGCCGACGGCGGCGCCGATCGCCGTCGAGACGATGCCGTCGATACCGGCCAGCCCGCGGTTGGCCAGCACCTTCCGTCGCCCGCCGACACGGTTGGGTCGCATCATCAGGTCCAGGTCGCGTACGGGATTCGAGGGGCCGAGCATCAGCAGCCCGCCGTCGGGCAGGGCCCGGGCGACACAGCCGGCGACGTCGTACGCAGTCATCTCCTGCTGCTCGTGCAGCAACCGGTCCACCTGGCGACCGAGGGTGCGGTCGGCTTCCTGCCATTCCTCCAGCCAGGCCGGGTCGGGCTCGCCATCGACGTGGAGCCGGGTCCGGATCGTGCGATCGACCCGGAACGGGCGGCCGGGCCAGGCGCCCGCGACCGGGGCGGCGATGATCTCGACGTCGCGCCGCGCGAGCAGGTCGGCGACCGGCCGCGACAGGGTCGGGTGGCCGTAGACGACGACCCGCTCGATCCGCTCGGCGAGCGGTGATTCCAGCAGCAGCCGGTAGGTGCGCAAGGCGTTCTCGCCGGTGCGGGCACCGGACGAGGGCTCGGCGAGCAGCGGCCAGCCGCCGTCCTGGGCCAGGATGCGGGAGGGCGGGCCGGCGTCGTCACCGGCGACGACGACCGTACGCGGCGCCTCGGCGCCGGTCGGGATCGACTCGTAGATCATCAGCTCCGGGCGTACCGGCTCCGGACGGACCTCGATCCTCTCCGGCCTCCACCGGTCGGGCGGGGTGAGCGGGACGTCGAGCTGGAGGTTCCAATGGACGGGGCCACGGGCGGAGTCGAGGGCCTCGACGACATCCTCGGCCGGCACCTCGGCCAGGTCGACGGTGTCGATCAGCCTGCCGAAGATCCCGACCTGGTCGGTGACCTGGTTGGCTCCGGTCTCGCGAAGGCGAGCCGGCCGGTCTGCAGTGACGACCGCCAGCGGGACCCCCGCGTGGGCAGCCTCGAGAACCGCCGGGTGCAGGTTGGCGACGGCGGTGCCCGAGGTGCACATCACCGCCGCACGGGAGCCCACCTTCGTCAGGCCGAGCGCGAAGAAGCCGGCGGACCGCTCATCGATCCTGGTGTGCAGGCGCAGGAGCCCCGCGTTCGCGGCGTCGAAGACGGCGAACGAGAGCGGTGCGTTGCGCGAGCCCGGCGCGATGACGACATCGGTGACCCGTGCCTCGATGAGCGCGGTGACGACCGCCCGGGCGACCTCAGTTGCCGTAGCCACGGATGTTCCTTTCGCCGTTCTGGTTCTGCCGGTAGGCGAGGACGTCCGCCAGCCGCTTGCTCCAGAAGGCCGCGCGCTCGGGTGTCGCGCGCAAGGCCGGATCCGTCTCCAGACGCTCCGGCGCGGGCGAGGCCCCGAGCACGGGCAGAACACCACCGGACGGAAGGAGCGAGGTGACGACGAGGTCCTCGTGGAACATCGAGACGGTGCCCAACCCACATGCGTAGGGAAGCTCCGGCAGCGCCGCCGCCAGGGCGATCCCGGCAGCCATCCCGACCGAGGTCTCCAGCGCCGAGGAGACCACACACGGCAGCTCGATGTCCTCGGCGATCCGCAGACAGGCACGTACGCCGCCCAGGGGCTGCACCTTCAGCACAGCCACGTCGGCGGCCTCGAGGTCGCGTACGCGATAGGGGTCCGCCGCTCGCCGGATCGACTCGTCCGCCGCTATCGGGACGTTCACCTTGCGGCGTACCTCGGCGAGCTCCTCGACCGTGAGGCAGGGCTGCTCGACATACTCCAACCCGCCGGCGGCGCGGTCCAGCACCTTGATCGCCGCGAGCGCCTCGTCGACCGTCCAGAGCCCGTTGACGTCGATCCGCACCCGACCGGTAGGCCCGAGCGCGTCCCGGACCGCCTCGACGCGGGCGATGTCGTCGGCCAGGCTCTGACCCGGGTCGGCAACCTTCACCTTGGCGGTCGCACACCCCGAGCGGCTCACGATCTCGTGGGCGCGCTCGGGCCCGACGGCCGGGACGGTGGCGTTCACGGGGACCGACTCGCGCACGGGCGCCGGCCAGTCCCCCGCGGCCGCCTCCTCGGCGCAGCGCAGCCAGGGCTCGATCTCGGGGGTGTCGTAGTCGAGGAACGGCGACCACTCGCCCCACCCGCCTGTGCCCGCGAAGACGAGGCCCTCACGCTCGGTGATCCCCCGGAAGCGGGTGGTCATCGGGAGGGCGAAGACGTGCACCTGGTCGGTCATCGTGCCTCCGCGTCGTTGGTCGTGGCCAGCGCGAGGAGTGCCTGTCGGTCGGGCTTTCCGTTGCCGAGGAGCGGGATCTCGTCGAGCGCGACGAGCTGTCGTGGCGCCCAGGAACGAGGGTGCTCCGCGGCGACCCAGTCGCGGACGGCGGCGGCGTCGATGTCACCGACGACGAAGGCGACCAGTCGCTGGCCCCACTCCTCGTCGGGGGTGCCGAGGGCCTCCGCGGCCTCGACCGCCGGGTGTTCGCGGAGCCTTCTGGCGACGAGCGCCGCCGGTACCTTCACGCCACCGGTGATCACCATGTCGTCGATCCGGCCGAGGATCCGAAGCCGGCCGTCCTCGTCCAGGGTGCCGGCGTCGGAGGTGAGGAACCAGCCGTCCACCAGGGATTTCTCGGTCTGCTCGGGGTCGTCCTGATAGCCGTCGAAGAGTGTCGGGCCGCTGATCCGTACCCGGCCGTCGCTGCCGATCGCGATCCCGACACCGTCCAGCGGCATCGCGTCGTAGACGCAGCCACCGCAGGTCTCAGCAGAACCGTAGGTGGCGACGACGTCGACCCCGGCCGCCTCGGCCCGGGCCCGCAGCGACGGGTCGATCGGACCGCCGCCGAGCAGCAGCGTGTGGAACCCTGCCAGCGCGGCGAGGTCGTCGCCGCCGGACTCGACGATCCGGTGCAACTGGGTCGGGACCATCGAGACGAACCGAGGCCCCTCCTTCATAGCCGCCGCGGCATCCGCGAACGCCCCGTAGGCCGCGGCGATCACCGGCTCGTGCCCAGCCAGCAGCGACCTGGCGATCACGTTGGCCCCGGCGACGTACGAGTCCGGGAGCGTCAGCAGCCATTGCCCGCTCGCCCCGACGCGTCGCGCCGACGCCGCTGCGGACGCCTTCACGGCCTCCCGCGACAGCATCACCCGCTTGGGTGTGCCGGTCGATCCCGAGGTCTCCACGACCCAGTGCTCCGGGCCGCCTCCGCGGAGCCATTCGGCCATCGCAGCGACGGTGCTCTGAGCCCGTTCCACCGCGTCGTTCATGAGGCAAACGCTATCCCCTGCCGGGCGGGGGTTCGCGCTCGGCCGGTGGGGCCCGCGGGCTGTAACACGCTGTTCGTGGGTCTATCCGGTCGTTATAACGGGCGAGTAGTACTACGAACGACGTGTTACACGTGGCGCAGGCGCCGCTACTGGCCGCGGATCTTGTAGTCGGCGACCAGGCCGTGGTGGTCGGACTCCAGCCGGAACGTGGCGTGGCGGGTGGGGGTGGCGGTCGAGCTCGACCCGAGGAGCCAGTCGATGGTGCCGCCGCCATCGTGGGTGGCCCAGCCCTGCGGGGGCGCGCCGAGGGTCTCGAAGGAGGAGGTCATCCCGGCCTTGGTCATCAACGGCTTCGGCCCCCATGGGTCTCCGTTGCCGCCGCTGCGCGGGTAGGGGGAGTTGAGGTCGCCGGCGATCAGCACCGGGCCGTACTTCTGCAGGCCCTGCGCCAACCCGGCCAGCTTGGCGAAGCCGCGCTGCGCCTCGTTCTTACGCGCCTGGGGGCTCTTCGCGGGCGAGGTCATCGTGTGGGTCGAGATGACGGAGATGCGGCCGGAGCCGTCGCTGCTCGCCAGGACCACCCAGGTGGCGTACCGGTCGTCGTTCTTGGCCCCGGAGACCGGCTTGGTGAGCTGTACGACGCCCTTGTCGACCGCGACCCAACGGTCGGTCCGCCACATGACCACCGGGCTGAGTGCCTGGCTGCGGTTGCCGTACTCGTCCGCCGAGGCGCGGTAGGAGCCGTAGCCTCGCACCGAGATGTCCGAGACCGAGCGCGACTGGGCCTCGTTCAGCGAGACGAAGTCGGGCCCGTGCCTCAACACCGTCGCCAGGTCCGATCGGTATCTCGAGCGCGACATCGAGACCTTGATGTTGGCCTGTGCCAGGCGCACCTGAGGGCCGGAGACCGCCGCCGGGGAGGCACCTGGCTGCCCCGGCTGCCCCGCGCCGCGCTGACCGATGCCAGGAAGCCCTGCGACCTGCTTGCTCGCCTCGAGGGTCTTGCCGATGTTCTTCTTGAGCCACGCCGCCGGATCGACCTGGTCCTGCAGGTAGCCGCCACCGTGCGGGTGCACCTCGAAGTGGAGGTGGCAGCCGGTCGAGTTGCCCTCGCTGCCGACCTGCCCGATGACCTGCCCGGCCTTCACCGCCTGACCTTCCTGCACGGAGAGCGACTGCATGTGGCCGTACCACGTGGTCAGGTTGCCCGGCGCCGTCTGCACCTTCACCAGCCAGCGCCCTGACCAGCCCCAGCCACCGCCGGACTCGAGCACGATCGTGCCGCCGTGGGCGGCCTGAACGGGTGTGCCGCACGGCGAGGAGTAGTCGTTGCCGGTGTGCATGTTGGCCCAGTTGGAGCCGGCGTTGCCGTAGTTGTCGTTGTCGAGCGCGAGACCGGCCTGGATGGGACGTACGACGGAGGTGCTGATCCCGGCCATGCCGATCGTGCAGGCCACGTCGGTCGCGGTGGCCGTCAGGTCCGCCGCCGAGACCCCGTCGGCGAGCGCAGCGACGAGGGCGCGTGCCTCGTCCTCGTGCTGGGCGTACGCGAGCGGGAAGGCGGATCGCTGCACCGCCTGGGCGGCCGCGGTGACCTGCATCTTGCGCCAGCCGGCGATGTCCAGGAGACCGGTGTTGCCGGTGTGGGCGGCCACGCCGTAGAACGCCTGGGCGGACTTGACCGGGTTCATGATGTCGGCGACCGAGCCCCAGCCGGAGATCGGACGCTGCTGGAAGAGACCCACCGAGTCGCGGTCGCCGTAGTTGATGTTGCGCAGAGTGCTCTCCTGCATCGCGGTCGCGAGTGCGATCACCCATCCGTAGGCGGGGACGCCGGACTGCTTGCCGACCGCCACGATCGTACGAGCGTTCTGGATCTGCTCGTTGGTGAAGCCGGAGACGCTGCCCTCCGGCGTCTCACCGTCGACGCCGGTCCCGCCGCCGGTGGCGATCGCGTTGGTCCCGCCGACGCAGCCCGACTCGGCCTGGTCCTGATTGCTCTGCTCCGTGCTCGCCAAGCCCCCGATCAAGATCACCAAGGCACCCGTGACCACCAGGACCAGCGTGGCGGCGGCGGCCACGAGTCCCCAGATCAGGCGCGCTTTGGCGATCAGCATGGCAGGCACGGTCTAGCCTCCCGGGAGGATGTTGGCGACGTACCAGACGTTGTTGATCAGTGTCAGGTAGACGATGACCTTCGGGCCGTCGGTGGTGACCTCGACACGTGCCTCGGAGTCGGTCTGCTCCAGCACCTTCGGAGCACCGACGACCTTCGTGGCGGGCACCGTGGCGGGGTCGGTCGGGCCCAGCGCCTGGGCCAACGACTCGTCAGGGTTGGCAGCGTTGATGCCCGCCCACCACTGTTCGCTGGTCAGGTCGGGGCGCGCCCACGCCGTGACGAACTTGGTCGCGGCGGCGCCCGGGTCCGGGACGGGAGCCGGGGACGCACCGGCGGAGCCGCTCGCTCCCGCCGAGGCCGAGGCCGAGGCTCCGCGTTCCGGCTGCGCGGCCGGCTCCGCGTCGGGTGCGTCGCTCCACTGGGCGATGACCCAGATGACGAAGACGATGCCGACAACCACCGAGAAGAACCGGAACGGCGACCTCATGGGCCACCTGAGCAGCGGCGCGATGACCTCCCACAGCACACCGCGCGTCGTTGTCGACCGCACTACCGGGCTCCTCCTTCAGTTGGCCGCCAGCTCGAGCTGTTGTCGACGGGCACCGAGCGGTTCCCGTTCGGCGAGTAGATGACGAAGACCGGGTTGCCGTCCGAGTCGTAGTCGACGTTGGCCTCCGCCACAGGAGACTGTCGCGGCGGCTCCGGTTCGCGGTCGGCGTAGGCGCCGGCGGTGTAGTCGACAGGGCTCGGTGCCGCGGGGCGGTCCTGGGTGTAGACCTGCCCGGCGCGGCCGGAAGGCCCCTCGTCCCGGGAGGCCGGCTCGTCCCGCTCGGCGGAGCGCGAGTCCATCCATTGGGTGGCGACCTGCTCACCGTCCTTGTCGCCCGACGACGCCCCCAGGGCGTACGCAACCGGGACGCTCGCCGCGGCGCCCAACGCTCCGGCCCTCGCCTCCTGCGTCTGTCCGGGGACCTGCTCGGCGACCATCGACGGTCGGCCCCCGGTCAGCTCCTGGCCGGGCATGTAGACCCCACCGGGGCTCGAGACGGATCCGGTCCCGCCCGCGGCCGGCTGCAGGTCGGAGGTCGCGTCGCGGACCCCTGCCTCGGTGCCCGTCCGGGCACCGGCGTACGAGGACAGCATCGATGTCAGCCGGCCCATGCCCGGGATCGGGATCCCGTACGCAGCGGGGCGGGTCAGTCGCCAGGCCAGCACGGTCAGCACGGCGATCAGCCCCAGCTTGAGCACGAACCACATGTCGGTGGTCAGGATCGCCGAGTCGAACCGCAGCAGCAGCAACGCGACCAGGAAGTAGATCGGCCCCATCACCAACGGACCCACCACCCGTTTCAGCATCGCCACCGCCGCGTCACGGGTGTGGTCGAGCATGAACAGCACCCCGGCAGCCGGCGCGAACGGCACGATCAACCGGATCAGCGCGAACGAGAGCAGGATCGCCAGCCCCGCGACCAGCAGGAACCCGCACACCACCACGACCACGAAGAGATTCACCAAGGCCGTGGTCGCCCGCTGGGACCAGTGCTCGCCCTTGAAGTACTCATACGCCACCGGGTCGGACTTCTTGACGGCCTCGGCGTGCTCCTTGAAGGCATCCTGCTTGGCCTCCAGGACCTTCTTGCCGTCGCCGTTGGGGTCCTTGCGGTAGGCGTCGTACTCCTGCCAGGAGAAGTGCGTCGACCGGAACACTCGCGGCCCGTAACGCTTCGCCGTGGCCGAGTCCGGGTCGCCGAACGCACCCGCCAGCCAGGTGCGGTACTGCGTCGAGCGGACCACGTCATCCATCTGGCTGTCGACAGCCTCGACGGCGTCGGTCTCACCGAACTTGTCGTCGTTGACCCCCGGCACCGTCCGGCCGTCGTTGAACCCGGTCGCGATCATCCCGGTCGCCGACCGCACCCCGTCGTCGACCAGCTCGGTCGACTCCACCGGATACTGGATCAGCCACGAGGTCACCACCAGCACACCCAGCGCCCAGCCCGCCGCGGTCACCGCCCTCGAGAACCGGCCATCACGCGCACGGATCATCACCGTCGCCGCCACCAGCAGCAGCACGACGCTCACCCACGGTGCCCACACCCCGTCGGTGACCGCCTTGGACGCGGCCACGATCGGCCCGTCGAGGGTCTTGAGGAAGGAGTTCTCCCCGATCACCGCGTTCAACAGTGCGTGGGACCAGTTCGGCAGGATCCCGGAGATCTCGAGCAGGATATTGCCCAGCGAGGTGCCCGCCCCGGCGATGAACTGGCCGGTGCACCCGTTGTCGTAGGTCCACCACTGCGGACTCGTGCCGTAGGCCGACTCCAGCGAGACCTCGTCCTTGTTGCGGAACGGATCCAGCTCGTCGTTGACCTTCTCCGGGTCGTTCAGCTCTGTGCCGACCTTCGAAGCCGCCCCCAACGCCGTCATCCGCACGATGAAGCTGCCGTCCCCGTACGGCGAGGCCGGCATCGGCGCATCCAGGTTGTTGCACGCATCGCTCACACCCGAGAGCCCACCCGTCGGGTCGAACGGGATCGGGATGTCGATCCCCTTCGGCCCCGCTGCCGCCGGTCCGGCGACGGACAGAAGAGCGACCACGAGTACGACGAAAGCAGCCGCCCTGCGGCGCAGGGCTGTCCTGTGGCGAGCGGAGCGCGGAGGCATCAGCCCATCCCGTCCCCGGAAAGATCGGACGCACCGCCGCCGATGGCCCGGCTGACGCGTCGCGTGGGGTCGGCGGTGGTGTTGAGCGCCTCCTGCAGACCCGGGTGGTGGTTGAGCGTGACCTTGATGATCTCCATGCCGCCGTGACCGGTGTCGCCACCGAGACCGTCGCGGTAGATGAACTCCCGGTAGCCCAGCTGCTCGTCGCCGCGCCGGGTGCGCGGCGAGAGCCGCGCCAGGATCGACTCGTAACCCAGACCCTCGGGCTTGCCGAGGAGCTTGAGCGCGTCTCGCTGGGCGCTCTCGTCCTGCGTACGTCCCACGAAGGCCGCCCCGACGAAGTTGTTGATGTCGGAGCCCAGGATCGCGGAGGCGTTCTGGGTGGAGACCAGCGCGGCACAGTTGTTCTTGCGGGAGTCGCTGGAGAGCTTGTGCACGAGGGCACGACCCGTGCCTCCCGAACCCTGGGTGACCTCGTGGGCCTCGTCGAGGGCGAACAGCTTCCGCTCGTTGGGATCGCTGCGGTAGATCAGGTGGAGCGCGGACCAGGCCGCGAGGGTCATGATCGGGCGCGCCATCTGCTCCTCCGCGCTCCACTCCTCGCGCGAGACGTGCTCGGGCGGGGTGTTGAGGCCCTTGAGGTTGTAGAAGGTGAACGGCGTGCCCTTCAGCTCCTCGTCGGACTGGAGGAAGTCGTTGCCGAAGAAGAGCCGGCCGAGCTCGCGCTCACGAGCGGCGGCGAGCTCGCGGCCGATCTCGTGGTCACCGCCGTCGCCCTCGAAGAGCATCTTCACGATCGTCGAGGTGTCGGCGCCACGGTCGGCCTGCGCCTCCATGACGCGGGCGCGGATGCGCTTGAGCACCTCCTCGTTGTTGGCCAGTCCGACCGGGAGGCAGGAGCGGAGCACGGAGACCGTCAGGTCGCGGCGCTGCTGCACGGCGGCCGACCGCTCCCGGTGGAGCCGCTCGGCGAACTCGTGGTCCGACATCGCCTCGGCCCGGATCAGCTCGGGGTTGGGGTCGGGAACGACGGCGTACGGGGACAGGCTTCCCGGGCGACCGCCGAGGACGTCCACGCTGCGGGCGCGGGCGGGCACCTGCTGGCCGTTGAACACGCCGCCGCCGATCTCGGGCAACGTCATCAACCGCTGCAGTCGACCCGCTGGGTCCATCGCGACCCCGTGGATGCCGGACAGGATCGACATGTAGATGACGACACCCATCAGGGTCGACTTGCCCGAACCGGGCGTGCCGATGAGCGGGATCAGGCCCGCCTGCTCCATGACCTCGGTCAGGTACCACGGGTCCATCAGCACGGCCCGCGACGCCATCGCGGAGGTCTCGCCGAGATAGAAGCCACGCTTGTCACCGACCTCTGCGGTGACCGCCGGGAGCCCGGCGGCGACCTTGAGGACCGGGAACTTCCGGGCGTGGGCGGTCGACGCGAGCGGCTCGCCCGGGACGAACTCGCGGGCCAGGTGATACTGCCCCAACTGGCGAGTGATCTTGATCTGCGGCCGGTAGAGGTCGACGACCTTCTGCGCCTTGTCGAGCGCCTCGGCCTCGGTGCGGCCGGTGACGGCGATCCGGTACCAGCCCCTGGTCCGCGTGGACAGGCCGGTGAACTCCGAGCGCATCTCGTCCTCGACGTCGGCGGCGCGGCCCGCCTGGCGGGTGAGCTGCTTGGGAGGCCGCTTGCCGTGGTCGTCGGACCAGTGGCTGACCTGGCCGTCGATGCGGCGGGTCAGCGACGCCATCTCGCGGGAGACGTCCTCCGGCGAGCGCGGCTCGACCCGGAAGGACCACTCCACCGGGAAGCCGAGCGCATCGGTCTTCGCCATCCATGGCGCATGGGTCTCCGGCACCTCGATGTCGCCGATCCGGGAGACGGTCAGCACGCACACGTGGCTGGTCTCCTGGCGGCCGCCGATGCTGCTGGTCACCTGCACGGTCGGCGCCAACGGCTCCGCCGACCACGCCACCGACTCGAACCACTCGGCCATGTCGTCGGTGTCGAGGAAGTTCTGCTGGGCCTCGCCCGGCTCGGGCACAGGGATCTTGGCGCCCAGCGAGAGCGACCGGGCGATCATCCACTCCATGTCGTGACCGACCGCCGGACGCGCCGAGAAGCCCGGACGCGACATCACCCGGTTGACCGTGTCGAGGCGCTCGCTGATCGCGGCCATCTCACGTTCGGCCGCCCCGGCGGAGAACTTCGCCAGCGTACGCACCGTCGCGTCGCGCCGGCCGAGGTCGACGCCGTAGTAGACGAGCTTGTCGGCCTGGCTGTGGGCCGCCATGTGGGCCTGGTTGCGCGCCATCATCTCCTCGAACCCGGGCTGCGGGTCGGGAGCGTTCGCGAACGCGGCGTGCGCCCAGTGGCGTACGGGATAGGGGCGGGTGGTGACCCGGCCGTGGACGGTGTTGCCGACCAGGTCTGCCAGCTGGCTGGCCTGGTCGGTGATCAGCGCCTCGAGGTCGGCGTGAGCACGGAACGACCAAGTCTGTGGCTCGGCGAGATACCAGGCGATGATGCGGTCGCCGGTGAAGGTGAGGTGACCACGCACCTCCTCCAGCGCCCACTTGTCGCCTCTCGGCTCACGGACTCCCTTCGAGTCGTCGCCGCCCCGGCCGAAGACGCTCTTGCGTCCCGACTTGGGCTTCTCGAAGCCAGGCCCGTAGGCCCGCTCCGTTCGCGGCCGCCTCATGCGGTTCCTCCGTCATCGGGTGCGTCGCCGTCGAGGCGCTTGCGGTAGTCGTCCATGCTCTGCCGGCGCCCATCTGGCGACGCCTGCGCGTCCTGATCTTCTCTCGGGCGGGTGCGACCCGAGGGTTCATCGTCGAACTCGTCGAACCCCGGCTCCGGCGCGATCACCACGGCAGGTCTGACGGCATGAGACAGCGGCAGTCTGGCTGCCTTCTGGGCCGGTTCCTCGTGGGACCTCGGCGCCGGAGACGGCGCCGGAGCCTGCGCCGGAGCCTGCGCCGGACTCGGAGGCGGGGCGGAATGCGGAGCAGATCGAGGGGCCGGCGGGGCCGGCTGCGGGACCGGCGGGGCCGGCTGCGGCGTGACCGGCGGAGTGACGGGTGGGGCCGGTGGAGCAGTGGGGGTAGCGGATTCCGTGGCAGGCGCCTGGGGCGTACGAGGAGCTGTCGGCCTGGTCGGCGCAGCGGCTTCTGCCTGCTCCGCAACCGCGGCCGGCTGCCCTCGGCGCGCGCTTCGCGCCTTCTCTCCGGTCGTCTCCTGCCGGGCCTGCCACGGTGCTCCGCCCTTCCACGGTACGTCGCGGGGCTCGCGCGGCGACGTGGTCGGCCTGCTCGACCAGCCACCCTTCGCCGGACGTCCGCCGCCGGCCTGCTGCCGCGTCGCCGGCTGGACCTCGGGCTGGACCGTGAGCTTGGCCGGGAGCGGCTCCTCGACGACCTTCGCCTCGATCACCGGTCGCACCGGCGCTGCCTTGCCGCGTACCGGCCGCGACGCGGTGCTTTGCTTCGAGGCGACGACCGTCGCCTGCAGCAGGCTCGGTGAGGCGGCGGTGCCGGGTTGCTGCGCGAAACGGCGACCCGGTCGGCGCATTGCTTTGGCCCAACCGCCCCGCGGGCTGGTCGCGTGCCGGAAGGCGACCGCTGCACCACCTGCGTACTGGGCGCCGGTCTCCACACGCGGCGTCGTCAGCTCGTGCCAGAAGGTCATCAGCCAGGCACCGGCAGAACTCTCGGCGCTGATGTAGTCGGAGGCCTTCATCGAGAGGTAGGAGGCGCCGAGCAGCCACAGACCCATGCTGAGCAGCGTCACCGGCATGCCGAGCTTGCGCAGCAGCACAAGCGTCACTGGTGCGATCACCAGGAAGAGGAAGATGGTTCGATAACGCATCTCCCCGATGTAGCGACGAGGAGGACCGAGATAGGTCTGGTCGACCTCGTACAGCTCGTCGTCGTCAGGCAGCCTCATCCCCGAGATCCCTCCCTGGGTTAGCTAACGGGACCGGGTTCACCCCTTGAAGAGACCAGCCATCCACTGACCAAGGTCCGTGGCGTTGTTGCCCACGGCCAGGCCGAGGACGCCGAGACCGATGATGAGGCCGCCGACGATCGTGACGGCCTTGGAGATGTTGCCGCTGCGGGCAGCCCACAGGACAGTGACGCCCAGGATCAGCACGACCAGGGTGATGATGTTGTCGGTGATCCACTCGGCCAGGCCGCCGGTGCCGTACTCGGCGGCCTGCGTCGTACTTTGAATCAGCTGGTGCGGTGCCATTGCTCTGCTCCCTTTCCCGAGGTGAGGTGTGGTTGCCGGACACGTCCGGAAGTATTCGGTTGTCCCGTCCGGCGCAGCCCCATGCGGCACCGGTGGGTGGAGGCGCCCTTGCCCCTCCTGTGCACTGACGCGAACTCCCGGGCATCGGCATTCTGGACAAACGCCACCGCCATGTGAGACGAGCGTAGTCCTCAGACCGCCACTGCGCACCTCGTTCCACCTGACGACACGGCCTCATGGCGCACATACGGGACCTGTGGCACGGTGCTCGGCCCGGTTCATGCCACCCACCGGACCGATGGGCGCCACGTCGTCCCGCCTGATGGTCTCCTTGACCGTATCCTTGCGAGGGGATGCCAACTTCGGGGAACCTATATCCCGGTGCATCCTCGCGAAGTTCGCGCGCTTGCGTCCGGGTTCGCGAATTTACATACATTCAATCGGATTTCTCGGGAGGACGAGCTCACATGGACAAGAAGAAGATCTTCATCGTCATCGGCGTTCTGTTCGTCGGGTTCTGGCTGTTCACCGATCCGCAGGGGCTGACCAACACGATCTCTGCTATCGCGAGCGGCATCTGGGGCGTCACCACCGACGTCTTCGGCGGCGTGATCGGCACCATCGAGGGCTCCACCCGCTGACCTCGACCGCAACCTACGCCGACGCGCGAGCGTCGGTGCGATGGACTCCTTTTCTCTGGCTGCCCGGTGTGGGACCGACCAGCACAGATAACTGTTTGACGTCGGACCAGGCAATGACAAGACTGCGCTTGTCTCGATGTCAAGATAGTTCGGAGTCGCCTTGTCCTCTCGCTTCATCCGGTTGAGGGACAAGGTCCTCTCAAACGACCCGCTCATCCGGGCGATGTCGTACCAGTCGGTGCTGTCGGCCTTCGCCGAAGGCACCTTTCTCACCGGCTCGGCGGTCTTCTTCACCCAGGTCGTCGGCCTCTCCGCCGCACAGGTCGGCCTCGGTCTCACGATCGCGGGCGTCGCAACCTTCTTGTTCGCCGTCCCCCTGGGCCGACTCGCGGATCGTCTGGGCACCCGGTTCAGCTGGATCGCCGGCGCCATCCTCCAGGCGCTGCTGTTCGGCGCCTGGGTCCTAGTGGGCAACTTCGCCGCGTACGTAGCCGTCGAGGTCCTCCTCGCGCTCGCCTCCTCATGGCAGCGGTCGGGTCGCGACGCCTATCGGATCTCGGTCTTCCCCGCGGCGACCCGGGTGCGCTCCTTCGCCTACATGCGCGCCGCCCGCAACGTCGGCTACACGCTGGGCGCCCTGGCCAGCGGCCTCGCCCTGGCCGCCGACTCCAACACGCTGATCAAGGCCATCCCGCTCCTGACTGCCGTGGTGCTCCTGGTCAACGCCTACTGGATCTCGCGCCTCCCCCGCCTCGCTGCGGCTGCCTCCCCCGGCGACCTGAAGAGGGACGTACGCGACCGCCTCGGCGCCCTGCGCAACCGCGCGTTCCTCGCCACGACCTTCTTCGACGGCGTCCTCGGCACCCACCAGGTCCTGCTCAACGTCGTCATCCCGCTGTGGCTCGTCCAAGAGACCGACGCCCCGCGGGTGCTGCTGGCCTGGCTGTTCGGCACGAACACCGTCATGGCGGTCGGGCTGCAGGTGATCGCCGCCCGCGGAGTGACCGACGTCGCGACGTCGCTTCGCGCGCAGCGCCGGGGTGCGCTCTGCTTCCTCGCCTCCTGCGGCATCATCGCGATCACCCACGACACCGTCGGCCTGCTCACGATCGCGTTGGTCTGGCTCGGCCATGTGACCGTCACCGGCGCCGAGCTCTTCCAGTCCGCCGGCGAATGGGGACTGATCGCCGACCTCTCCGACCCGGAGCACCGTGGCGACTACCAGGGTGCCGCCCAGGTCGGCCACACCCTCGGCACCGTCTGGGCCCCGGCGGCGTACACCTTCCTGGCGATGGAGCTCGGCCACCTCGGCTGGGCCATCATCGCGGGGATCATCGTCGTCGCCGCGATCGGCGTCCACCCCTCCGCCCGCGCCGCCGAGCGCTACCTGGCGCGGCGGGCGCAGCCAGCTGTGGCTGAGTTGGTGTAGGCGGTTCGTGTAACACGTCGTTCGTAGTACTACTCGCCCTAAATGAACGACCGGATAGTGCTACGAACAGCGTGTTACACCTCCGCCAGCCCCTGCGTCGGGCCGCTCACCATCCACAGGGTCGCCCCGCGGCGGGGTTATCCACAATGCGGCGATGGGCGCCTGCGGTTGTCCGCGGCGGGTCGCAGGGTGGTGGCATGAACCCGCGCATCCAGGCGACCATGGCAGCCAACCACGGCCTCATCACCCGCGACCAAGCGCTCGCGGCCGGCCTCGACCTCAACGCGATCCACCGGCACGTCGAGGAGGGCACGTGGACCGTCGTACGTCGGGGGGTCTACGCCGAACGCACCTACGTCGAGAGCGTCAGGCTGCCCACCGACAAGCAGCGGCTCCTCGACCGGGCCGCGTGCGCCGCGATCACCGTCCCGTTCGTCCGAAGTCACGACACTGCGGCGCTGGAGCTCGACATGGGCATCCTCCTGCCCAGAAAGCCGCAGACCCACGTCACTCGCCGCCCCGTCGTCGGCACTCACAACAAGTGGGGCGTGAAGCACCATCTCGCGCCTTACCTCGATGCTCAGGTCGTTCAGGTGAACGGATTCGAGGTCCTCAGCCTCGCCCGGACCGCGATCGACATCGCTCGCGAGCACGGTCGACCGTATGGTGTCGTGGCCGTCGACTCTGCCCGGCAGATGGGGGTCTCGGTCGACGAGCTCTGGGACGTCCTCGATCGCATGAGACATTGGCCCAATCGCCGGCTGGCGATCGAAGCCATCGACCTCTCCGCCCCGGGCGCCGAGTCAGTCGGGGAGTCACTCACCCGTGACGTACTCGAAGAGCTGGGACTGACCGGGATCGAGACGCAGTTCGAGATCACGGACGGCGTACGCACCGCCAGGTTCGACCTGCGCGTGGGCCGTCACCTCTTCGAGTTCGATGGCCGGGGCAAGTACGTCCCCGCAGCAGACGGTGGCCTGGCGCTCCGCTCGGTCGATGACGTCCTGGCTGAGGAGAAGGCGCGGCAGGACTGGGCTCACGGCTTCCATCTCGGAATGTCGCGAGTCGGGTGGGTCGACCTCTTCGGCCGCAACCGCGGCCTCCTCAAGGACCGTCTGGCCCGCGAGTACCTGACCACATGCCGAGCCTTCGGCACCGATATCTCCGACCTCGAGCGATTCCGCGTGCGTCGCCCGGAGGCGGCATGAGCGGCGCCTGCCGGGGATGTAACACGTCGTTCGTAGTACTACTCGCCCTAAAAGAACGACCGGATAGTGCTACGAACAGCGTGTTACACCGTTCGCCGGCGCTCAGACAAACAGCAGAGGTACGCCGACGAGCAGCCCCCACACCAACGTGGCCAGCCCGGTCTGCTGGAGGACAGGGATCAGACGCGGGCCGAGGTTGGCGCGGTCGAGGACGGTGCGAACGCCCTGGGCGGCGACCACGAGGAACCCGAGACCGAGCAGCGTCCACCAGGACGTGGTCAGCGCCACGAGCACGACGGAGACGGCAGCGACGGCCACCAGGGCAACGTAGAGCCAGCGGGTCCGCGCGTCACCGAGACGCACGGCGAGGGTGACCTTCCCGGACTCGGTGTCACCGGGGATGTCGCGGAGGTTGTTGGCGACCAGGAGCGCGGAGGTGATCGCGCCGATGCCCACGCCGGCCCACAGCGCACCCCACTCCCAGGAAAGCGTCTGCACGAACGTGGTGCCGATGACGGCGACGAGACCGAAGAAGACGAAGACCATGACCTCGCCGAGGCCGGCGTAGCCGTAGGGGTGGGAGCCGCCGGTGTAGTACCAGGCGGCGATCATGCAGACCAGCCCCACCAGGATCAGCCACCAGGCGGAGGTCAGCGCCAGCACGAGACCCGCGACCGCGGCGATCCCGAAGGCGATGAACGCAGCGCGCTTGACCGCCGCCGGCGTGGCGAGGCCGGAGCCCGTCAGCCGCAGCGGTCCCACGCGGTCGTCGTCGGTGCCGCGGATCCCGTCCGAGTAGTCGTTGGCGTAATTGACCGCGACCTGGAGCGCCAGCGAAACCACGAGCGCGAGCAGCGCCTTCCACCAGACCAAGCCACCGGCGTACGCAGCCACCCCTGTCCCGGCGATGACCGGCGCGAGCGCCGCGGGGAGTGTGCGAGGTCGGGCTCCCTGGAGCCACTGAGCGGAAGTTGCCACCCCGCTATTCAACACCGGGGGTCTGTTGCGGGTCTCGCGGGGATGTAACACGTCGTTCGTGGGTCTACTCGCCCGTTATAACGACCGGATAGACCCACGAACAGCGTGTTACACGAACCAACCCCGCCGCCAGCCCCCGCGCACCGCGCGCGCCCACCCCGAAAACCCAGCGACCCCTGCCCGGGGGGAGGCAGGGGTCGCGGGGTGGGGGTTCGGGAGGATCAGGTCTTCGGCGGATCGTTGGAGTCGACGCTCAGCTCGGCCTCCATGGCCTCGATCTCCTCGGCCAGCTTGTCGGGCGGCGGAGCGCTCGGCTCGGCGGCCTCGGCACCCGCGCCACCGGACCCGGCGGTGCGGCGCTTGTTCCACACGTCGAAGGCGACGGCGAGCAGCAGCACGAGGCCCTTGATGGCCTGCTGCCAGTCGATGGAGACACCGAGCAGCGACATGCCGTTGTTGAGGACACCCATGACGAGACCACCGATGATCGCGCCGATGACGGTGCCGACACCACCGGTGACGGCCGCACCACCGATGAAGGCGGCTGCGATCGCGTCGAGCTCGAAGTTGACGCCGGCCTTGGGGTTGGCCGCGGTCAGACGGGCAGTCGTGACCAGGCCCGCCAGGCCCGAGAGCAGACCCATGTTCATCATGACCAGGAAGTCGACACGCTTGGTGTTGACGCCGGACATCGTGGCCGCGTCGACGTTGCCGCCGATCGCGTAGACGTGCCGACCGAAGACGGTCTTGTTCATGATGAACGTGTAGACGACGATCAGGCCGCCGAGGATCAGGCCGACGATCGGCAGACCGCGCGCGTCGGCGAGCAGGTAGGCGAAGTACATGATCACGATCGTCAGCAGCGCCAGCTTCACCACGAAGAGCGGGAAGGGCAGGACGTCGAAGTTGTACGCCGCCTGCGCGGACCGGCGCCGCACCTCGAGGACGATGAGCACCGCGACCGCCGCGACGGCGATGATCATCGTCAGGTTGTGGAACCCGGTGTCCGGCCCGATCTCGGGCAGGAACCCGTTGCCGATCGCCTTGAACTCCTCGGGCAGACCACCGACGGTGGCGCCCTTGAGCACGACCAGGGTCAGGCCGCGGAAGAGCAGCATCGAGGCCAGCGTGACGATGAACGCCGGGATCCCGACGTACGCCACCCAGAAACCGTGCCAGGCACCGATCGCGGTGCCGATCAGCAGGCCGAGGAAGACGGCCAGCCACCACGGGAAGTCGTACTGCGTCATCATGATCGCCGACGCGGCGCCGACGAAGGCAGCCACGGAGCCGACCGACAGGTCGATGTGGCGCGCCACGATCACGATCACCATGCCGATGGCCAGGATCAGGATCTGGGCGTTCTGGACGACCAGGTTCGACACGTTGAGCGGCTTGAGAAGCACGCCGTCGGTGGTGATCTGGAAGAGGATGACGATCGCCGCCAGAGCGATGATCATCCCGTACTGGCGGACGTTCCCGCGCAGCGTGTTGAGCAGGGCATTCATCGGGTGCTACTTCCTCGCGTCCGCGGTCATATAACGCATCAGGGACTCCTGGGTGGCCTCTGAGCGGTCGAACTCATGGGTGATCACGCCCTCGGCGAGCGTGTAGATGCGATCACACAGACCGAGCAGCTCGGGCAGCTCGGAGGAGATCACCAGGACGCCGCGACCGCTGCTGGCGAGCTCCTGGATGATCCCGTAGATCTCGTACTTGGCGCCGACGTCGATGCCCCGGGTCGGCTCGTCGAGGATCAGCAGCTTCGGGTCGGTGTACATCCACTTGGACAGCACCACCTTCTGCTGGTTGCCGCCGGAGAGCTTGCCGACACCGGCGGTGATCGAAGGCGCCTTGATGTTGAGGTTCTTGCGGTAGCCCTCGGCGACCACGACCTCCTTGTGCTCGTCGACGACGAGCCCGGAGCGCAGCTTCTTCAGCGCCGCCGCGGTGACCGAGGTCTTGATGTCGTCGATGAGGTTGAGCCCGAGGCCCTTGCGGTCCTCCGAGACGTACGCGATGCCGGCATCGATCGCGGCCGTGACCGTGTTGAGGGTCAGCTCCTCACCGTCCAGGAGCAGCGAGCCGGTCGTCCGGGAGCCGTAGGAGCGCCCGAAGATCGACCGAGCCAGCTCCGTACGTCCCGCACCCATCATCCCGGCGATGCCGACGATCTCGCCGGCCCGCACGGACAGGTTGGCCTGGCGGATGACCTCACGGTGACTGTCCTGCGGATGCATGACGGTCCAGTCGCGAACCTCGAAGAGGACCTCCCCGATGGAGGGGGTGTGGTCGGGGAAGCGGTTCTCGAGGTCGCGGCCGACCATGCCACGGATGATCCGGTCCTCGTCCACGCCACCGTCGGCGACGGACAGGGTCTCGATGCTCTGGCCGTCGCGGATGATTGTGATCTCGTCGGCGATCTGCTCGATCTCGTTCAGCTTGTGGCTGATCATGATCGAGGTGATCCCCTTCTCCTTCAGCCCCTCCAGGAGCGCGAGAAGGTGCTGGGAGTCGTCGTCGTTCAGGGCGGCGGTCGGCTCGTCGAGGATGAGCAGCTTGACCTTCTTCGAGAGCGCCTTGGCGATCTCGACCAGCTGCTGCTTGCCGATGCCGAGGTTCTTCACCGGCGTCAGCGGGTTCTCCCGCAGGCCGACCCGCGCGAGCAGGTCGATCGCCTCGCGGTTGGCGCGGCCCCAGTCGATGATGCCGCGCTTGGCGGTCTCGTTGCCGAGGAAGATGTTCTCCGCGATCGAGAGCTCGGGGATGAGGGCGAGCTCCTGGTGGATGATCACGATGCCGGCGGCTTCGCTCTGCCGGATGTTGCCGAACTTGGCGGTCTCGCCCTCGAAGACGATGTCGCCGCTGTAGGTGCCGTGGGGGTAGACCCCGCTGAGCACCTTCATCAGGGTGCTCTTGCCGGCGCCGTTCTCACCGCAGATCGCGTGGATGTCACCGCGGTTGACGACGAGGTTGACGTCGGCGAGCGCCTTGACGCCCGGGAACTCCTTGGTGATGCCGCGCATCTCCAGGATCGGTGAGGTCATGTGGTTCCTGCTATCTGGCCAGATGACGGCGTGGGCCCGGTCCGGAGGGACCCGGGCCCACGCCGCGTACGGGTGCTACTTGATCTCGTCGGCGGTGTAGTAGTCGGAGTCGACGAGCACCTTGGTGACGTCGTCCTTGGTGACCACGACCGGGTCGAGGAGGTAGGACGGAACGACCTTCTCGCCGTTGTCGTACGTCTCGGTGTCGTTGACCTCGGGCTTCTCGCCCGCACCGACGGCGACGATCATGTCGACGGTCACCTCGGCGAGCTCGCGGGTGTCCTTGAAGATCGTGGAGTACTGCTCACCTGCGTTGATCGACTTCACCGACTGCACCTCGGCGTCCTGACCGGTCACGACCGGGAGGTCGGCGGTCGCGTAGCCGTTGCCCTTGAGCGCGGCGATGATGCCGAGCGAGAGGCCGTCGTAGGGCGAGAGCACGCCCTGGACCTTCTTGGAGGCGTACGTCTTGGTGAGGATGTCCTCCATGCGCTTCTGCGCGGTGGCGGGGTCCCAGCGCAGGATCGCGGCCTGCTTGAAGTCCGTCTGACCGGAGGGGATGACGATCTCGCCGGACTTGATCAGCGGCTCGAGCACCGACATGGCGCCGTCCCAGAAGAAGGTGGCGTTGTTGTCGTCGGGCGAACCGCCGAAGAGCTCGACGTTGTAGGGGCCCGCGCCCTTGGCCTTCAGACCGTCGACGAGCGAGGTGGCCTGCTGCACACCGACCTGGAAGTTGTCGAAGGTCGAGTAGTAGTCGACGGCCTTGGTGTCGCGGATGAGGCGGTCGTAGCTGATGATCGGGATGTCCTGCGACTCAGCGGTCTCGAGGACCTCGCCGAGCGCGGTGCCGTCGATGGCGGCGACCACGAGGACGTCGACGCCCTTGGTGACCATGTTCTCGACCTGGGAGACCTGGGTGGGGATGTCGTCCTCGGCGTACTGCAGGTCGACCTTGTAGCCCTCGGCCTCGAGCTGCTTCTTGATGTTGTTGCCGTCTGCGATCCAGCGCTCCGAGGACTTGGTCGGCATGGCCACACCGACGGTGCCCTTGTCGCCGCCCTCGCCGCCGCCGTCGCCGCCGCATGCCGCCAGGCCGAGCGCAAGCGCTGCCGCGGTGATCGTGGTGAGTACCTTGCGCACTTACCTGCTCCATTTCATCTACGGCCACGTCGGTTCATAAACGCGCCGCTGTCGGGGGTGCCGGGGACCGGCGCACGGGCCGATCTCCAGGTGGGCCACATCACAGATGTGAACGCTCACATCGGGACAGGCTGCCCCTTCGAGTCCGAATGCGTCAAGTGCAGGACGCCGATGTTTCCGACTCGTGACTTACGGGAGGCTCCGTTGATCATCTACGCCCGCACAGGCAATCCACAGACAGCCCGCTCGCCGACGCGACGGGACGTTTCAGTCGGTCTACCGACGAGTAACGGACAGGTACGTCCCGTCGTACCCGCGAAGCGAAGTCAGAGGTGGCTGACCGCCAGCAGGGTGCCTGACCCGCCCGGCCAGACGACCTCGAGCGACTCCTCACCCTCGGCGTCGGAGCCGTCGACGACACGCTTCACGACGACCGAGAATCCGCCCGCCTCGACGTGGGGGGCCGCCTCATGGGAGCGGATGGTGACACCGTCGAGGTGCGGCACGGCGTCGGGCGACCACGAGCCACTGCCCACCGCGGTGACGACGGCGTCGCGCCGCTCCACCAGCCGACCCTGGTCGTAGACGTCCATCGGCTCCTGGGTCGCGCCGGTGAGCGCGGCCGCCAGCAGCGTCCGGACGGCGACCGGGTCGGCGCAGGCGTCGTAGACGTAGCGCGTCCCCAGCGCGGAGTGGTCGGTGGTCGCCATCAGGAAGGCATCAGCGCCTTCGAGGGGAGCCTCACGGTAGGAGACCGGGAGATGGACGACGGCGTCGCCGACCTCGAGGAGCACGCACTCGATCCCGACCCGCCCGGCCGGGTCGTCGAACCGGTAGGAGCCGATCGTGCGGGTCAGCTCACCCTCGCACCAGGGCTGAACGGCGAGCCAGGCACCGAAGATCTCGGACTTCGACGGGGTGAGCGTGGCCTTGTGAACGATCGACATGACCGTTGTCTAACAGGTCAGGAGACCTTGTGGCTATCGCCTTCGCCGTTGGGGGCCTTGTCGGTCCCGCCGTCGGCCTCGGTGTCGATCTCGGCGTCCTCCTTGGCGCGCGCGGCCTCGACCGCCTTCGCGGCCCGGGCCTCGACCTTCTCGGCGAAGGCCCGGCGCTGCGGGTCGAGCACGAAGAAGGAGAGCACGCCGCTGATCACGAACGCCACGATCACCGCGAGGAAGATGTCGACCTCGCCCGCGACCAGCGACCAGACGCCCGCCACGATGCCGAAGGTGGCGACCAGCGAGAGCAGCCGCAGGCCGGTGTAGATCAAGAACTCTTTCATTGCGAGGCTCCCTGGGAGATGAGCTCGACGACCGCCGGGGCGGCCGGGGCCGCGTACGAATGCTGCGACGTCGAGGAGAAGTAGTTGATGCCGATGAAGTTGAACCAGAGCGTGGCCAGCCCGATCAGCGCCACGATCGCCGCCTTCTTGCCCTTCCACCCGGCGGTCGCGCGGGCGTGCAGGTAGCCGGCGTAGACGACCCAGGTGATGAACGCCCAGACCTCCTTCGGGTCCCAGTTCCAGTAGGAGCCCCAGGCGTCGTGCGCCCAGATCGGACCCGAGATCAGCACCCCGAAGGTCCACACCGGGAACGCGAACGCGTGGATCCGGTAGGAGACCCGGTCGAGCGCCTCCAACTCGGGCACCCGCGCCAGCAGCGTGGCGTCGGGGAAGCGCGACTTGAGCAGGTACGCAGCCGAGGCGATGCCGCCCAGCGTGAACCCGCCGGTGGCGATGATCGCGGCGATGACGTGGATGACGAGCCAGTAGGAGTTGAGCGCCTCGGTCAGCGGCGCGACCGGCTCGTAGAGCCCGACCACGGCCAGCATCAGCACCACGACCGTGAACCCGAGCACCCACGGCGCCATCCAGGCCAGCTTCAGCCGACGGTAGAGGACGACGTACGCAGCGGCCACCACGAACGAGCCCGAGATCGTGAACTCGTACATGTTGCCCCACGGCACGCGGTTGGGATCTGCGGCCATGCCACGGGCGACCAGCGCCACCAGGTGACAAACCACCGCGATCGCGGTCAGCATCAGGCTCAGCCGGCCGAAGAGAGCGGCCCGATACTCGCGTACGTCATCAGCGGGATCGGTCGCGACCGCCTCGTCTGCCGGGGCTCCCGCACCGACGAGCTCCTTCGTCGCGGCGGTGGCCTTGGCGCGCGAGAGCCAGGACGACCATTCGACCAGCGCGCAGAGCAGCGCCAAGAAGTAGACGACCCCAGCGGCCGTGATGGCCTGGTTGCTGAGAACTCCCCAGGTGTGGTCAGACATCCTTCTCCTCCTGTGTTCGCGCGCCTCGTAGGTTCTCGACCAGGTCGGTGACGACCGACGCCGTGTCTCCACCGCCAGAGCGGTCGAGGGCGGCGACCTCGACCAGTGTGCGCCCGTCGACACGGCGAGCGCGAACCCAGACCCGTCGCGAACGGATGAAGAGGGACCCGAGCAGCCCCACCAGAGCGAGCGATACGCCGAGGAGCGCCCACTCCTTGCCGGGCGACTTCGAGATCTGCACCCGGTTCCACTGCTGGACGTCGTCGAACGAGACCGAGCCCAGCCCGTCGGGCAGCTCGGCCGTCTCTCCGAGGCGCAGGTTGAACGCCTTCCCGCTCTCGTCGGGGGACATCATGTGGGCCTTGGAGGTGTCGAGCGCGTAGACCGACTGGGGCCCGGCGTCGAGGTTGAGGTCGCCGCGGAAGCCCTGCAGCGAGAGCATCGCGTTCGACCCGTCGCCGATGTCGCCCATCAGGTTGACCGGTTCACCGTCGACCGTGCCCATGAACGGGTAGAACAGGCCCTGGAAGCCGATCTCCTCTGGCGAGGCGTACGGCGCCTTCACGACGCCGAAGGAGAGCAGGTTCTGGCTCTGCGGGAGGAAGACCGTCGGACCGGAGTAGGCGACGTTGCCCTCGCCGTCGCGCACCGTGATCACCGGTGCATAGCCGTGGGCGAGCAGGAACACGTCGGTCCCACCGACGGTCAGCGGGTGGTTGACTTTGAGGTCGTACTTCTTCTCGTCGTCGGTCCCCGCGGTGTAGCGGATGTTCGACTCGAACCCGCGAGCCGTCCCGGCACCCGGCCCTGTGCCCAGCCACTCGGCCTTGAAGTCGTCGATCTTGAAGGAGAAGTCGTCGAGGTCCTCGGGGGCGAAGAGCGAGCCGGGCTTGAAGTCGTCGTACTGCGACATCTCGTTGGCGAAGCCGTACTCCTCCCCCACCAGCACGATCACGCCGCCCTTGTAGCCGAACAGGCTCCCGGTCGCGAACGCGACCAGCACGATGATCAGCGACATGTGGAAGACCAGGTTGCCGGCCTCGCGAAGGTAGCCCTTCTCCGCCGAGACGGAATCGCCGTCATCGTCCTTCCGGATGCGGTAGCCGCGCAGCTGCTTCCGCGCCGCGGCGAGCACCTCCGCGGGCTCCTCGTCGGTGACGTACGTCGCGGAGTCGGGCAGCCGCGTCAGCCTGGCCGGCGTCGCCGGCGGCTGAGCCCGCATGGCCCGCGCGTAGACCAGGCACCGCGGGATGATGCAGCCCACCAGCGAGACCATCAGCAGCAGGTAGATGGCCGCGAACCACGGCGCGGAGTAGACGTTGAAGAGGCCGAGCTTCTCGTAGATCGGGGTGAGCGTCGTGTGCGCCTCGCGCCACTGGTCGGCCTTGAGCGAGTCGACCCCGTCCTGCGGGATCAGCGAGCCGGGGACGGCCGCGAGCGCGAGCAGCAGAAGCAGGATCAGTGCCGTACGCATCGAGGTCAGCTGACGCCAGCCCCAGCGCGCCAGCTCGCGGGCGTTGAGCTCGCCCGGGCGGCGTACGTGCTGACTCTCCTGGTCGGAGCGGCCTTTGTCGGTTGCCTGAGTGCTCACAGCGCGATGCCCTCCCAGCGTTGCACGACCTGGACCTGCAGCCACTGCATGCCGTTGTCCCACCAGCCGGTGAGCATGGCGATCCCGATCAGGATCATCACGACGCCACCGATGATCGTGACCGCACGAGTGTGCCGGCGGAACCAGCCCAGCGCGACCGTGGCCTTGCGCCACATCACCGCGACGAGCACGAACGGGATGCCGAGCCCGAGGGCGTAGACCGCGAGCAGCAGGCCACCGCGTGCGGCGGTGCCCTGATCCCAGGCGAGCCCGGCGATGACGCCGAGCGTCGGCCCGGTGCACGGGGTCCAGGCGAGCCCGAACAGGAATCCGAGGAGCGGCGCGGCAGCCAGGCCGACGGCAGGCACCTTGTGGAACTTCAGATCGCGCTGGAGCAGCGGGATGAAACCCATGAACGCGATCCCCATGATGATCGAGAGCACGCCGAGGATCTTGGTGCCGGTCTCCTGGAACGCGAGCAGCTTGAAGGCGATCCCGCCCACCGTGATGCCGAGCAGGACGAAGACCACCGAGAACCCGGCGACGAAGAGCAGGGCTCCGGCGAGCATCCGGCCGCGGCGTACATCACCCGAGGCGAGGTCGGCGCCGGACAGGCCGGTGGCGTAGGAGAGGTATCCCGGGAGCATCGGCAGCGTGCACGGCGAGACGAACGAGAGGAAGCCGGCCAGCAGCGCGATCGGCACCGCCAGCAGCAGCGACCCGCTCCCGGCAGTGCTCGCAAACCAGTCGGTCATGCGGACTTCCCCGCAGAGGAGATCAGCTCGTCGAGCGTGCGCGCGGAGGGGATCTCGCCGCGGATCAGCGCCGCCACGCGCCCCTCGGTGTCGAGGATCGCGGTCGCCGGGATGGCGCGAGGCGCCAGCGAGCCCTTCAGTGCGAGGACGGCGGCACCGTCGGGCGAGTAGACCGACGGGTACTCGACGCCATAGTGCCGCTCGAACGCCTGGCCCTGGGCCGCCGATGCGTCACGGGTGTTGATCCCGACGAAGGCGACCTCGTCACCCAGCTCCTCGTAGGCGGCCTGGAGCATCGGCATCTCCTTGCGGCACGGCCCGCAGCCGGTCCACCACACGTTGAGCACCGTGACCTTGCCACGGGTGTCGGCGAGGTCGAACGGCTTGCCGTCGAGGGTCTCACCGACGAGCTCGACAGGCTCGCCACGATCGGCGACCGGGATCTCCTGGGTGCGGCCGTCACCGGAGATGTAGCCGGCCTCGTTGGTCCCGGTCTGCCCGCACGCGGCCAGCAGCCCCACCATCACCACCGTGAGGAGGAGGCCACCCAACTTCTTACGCACATGCAGGATGGTTCCTGACAAACCTGAGAGCCTCGTTAATCTTCCGCATCTTCCGCGTCGCCGGCCGAGAACGGCGCGTACTTGTCCTTCGCCGGCAGCATGTCGCCGGCCGGCTCGCTGTAGGAGATCGCGACGAACTCGTCGTCGACGAAGTGCAGCGAGGTCAGCGAGCACAGCGCGCACTGGCGGTGGCGCGGGTCGTGCAGGAAGCTGCGGCCCTCGACGTGCAGACGGGTGGTCCAGATCGGCAGCTGGTGGGAGACGATGACCGCCTCGTGGCCCCGGGCCAGGTCTCGCGCGTCATGGATCGCGGCCATCATCCTGGCCACGATCTCCAGGTAGGGCTCGCCCCACGACGGCTTGAACGGGTTGATCAGCTTCGGCCAGACCTTCGGATCCTTCAGCGGCCCCAGGCCGTCCTTGAAGCTCTTGCCGACGAAGAGGTTCTCCGACTCGAGCACCCGCTCGTCGAGGGAGATGTCGACGCCGAGCGCCTTCGCCAGCGGGCCAGCGGTCTGCTGCGCTCGCTCCAGCGGGCTGGAGATGACGTGGGTGATGTCCTGACCGGCGATCCGGTCGGCGACCCGCTCAGCCATCTGCAGGCCGAGCTCGGAGAGGTTGTATCCCGGTCGACGCCCGTAGAGGATCCCCTCCGGGTTGTGCACCTCGCCGTGGCGCAACAGGTGGACGGTGGTCTCCATGCTCATTCCCCTCCGGTGATCGATTGCGCCTTTGCAGCGACGTCAGCAGCGTACGGAAGCGCCTCGACGATCTGAGCCACGGCTCGCTCGTCGTGCGCAGATGAGAGGAACCAGGCCTCGTACGCGCTCGGCGGCAGGTAGACGCCCTGGTCGAGCATCGCGTGGAAGAAGGCCTTGTACGCCGTCTCGTCGGTGGTCTTGGCCTCGTCGAAGTTGCGCACCGGCCTGTCGGTGAAGAAGACCGAGAACATCGTGCCGGTGGACTGGATGACGTGCGGGAGACCGGCCTTGGTGAAGCTCTCCTCGATCGCCGCCTTCACGACGTCGGCGGCCTCGGTGATGTGGGCGTAGACCTCGTCGGTCGCCAGCCGCAGCGTGGTCAGGCCGGCAGTGGTCGCGACCGGGTTCCCCGAGAGCGTCCCGGCCTGGTAGACCGGCCCGTCGGGGCTGAGCGAGGCCATCACGTCGGCGCGGCCGCCGAACGCCGCTGCCGGGAAGCCACCGCCCATCACCTTGCCGAAGGTGACCAGGTCGGGCGTCCAGCCCTCGTGCTTGCCGTCCAGGCCCCACTGGCCCTGGTTGCTCGCCCGGAACCCGGTCATCACCTCGTCGGAGATGAACAGGGCGCCGTTGCTCGTGCAGGTCTCGCTCAGGAACTGGTTGAAGCCGGGCTCCGGCGGGACGACGCCCATGTTGCCGGGCGAGGCCTCGGTGATCAGGCAGGCCACCCGGCCCTGGTACTCCGCAAAGGCCGCCGTGACCGCGGCACGGTCGTTGTAGGGCAGCACGACGGTGAGCTCGGTGCTGCTCTCGGGTACGCCCGGGGTGCCGGGGATCGCGTGGGTGACCAGCCCGGAGCCGGCGCTGGCCAGCAGCGAGTCGACGTGACCGTGGTAGTTGCCGGCGAACTTCAGGATCACGTCGCGCCCGGTGAATCCTCGCGCCAGGCGGATCGCGCTCATCGTCGCCTCGGTGCCGCTGCTGACGAACCGCACCTTCTCGACCGGTGCCCTGCTCACGATCTCCTCGGCGAGCTCGACCTCAGGGGTCGTCGGCGTCCCGTAGGACGTGCCCCGCGTGACCGCCTCCAGCACCGCCGCCTGGACCTCCGGATGGGCGTGGCCCAGCAGCATCGGGCCCCAGGAGCAGATCAGGTCGACATAGTCGTTCCCATCGACGTCGGTCAGCCACGCTCCCTTCGCCTCCCGGATGAACCGCGGCGTCCCGCCGACCGCGTTGAAGGCGCGGACGGGCGAGTTCACACCGCCCGGCGTCACGGCCTTCGCGCGGGCGAAGAGCGCTTCGGATGCCGCTGCGGACAGGGGTGAGATGTCGTCAGGCACTCCCGCATTCTCGCTGAGGTCGGCCCGAAACCCCATTTCGGCCTCAGCCGGCAGGCGTCGCAGCCCCAACGCGCCCGCGAGTCGACAGCCGAGCGCCAGGAAGATCCTCGATGCTCACAGTGGGTCGATCGTTCCACGGCTGTGGATTTTCGCTTACCCTGGCTGACGTGGCGGCGTAGCTGGAAACGGACGCCGTGGTTCAGCGTCATGAACTGCAACATCTCGGGTCTCATCAGCGTCTCGTTAACTGGAACGCAATGTGCCAGTAAAACGTGACGTGCGTAACTTTGACGTGAGACGGTTCGTTGAGAACGTTGCGAATGGGGAGCAAGACCCGGAGCTCACGGTCCGGGGATTGAAAGGGAGATTCGATGTCCGCTACGCGCTACAGCCGCCTTCAGAAGGCGACCGCGCTCGTTCCGCTCGCGCTGCTCAGCGCGGCCTGGACGGTCAACGTCACCGGTCTGACGCAGTCGAGTGCCACAGCTTCTGGCCCAGCCAGCTACGACGACGCCTTCAGCCTGCCTGACGGCACCTCGGTTCCGTCCGAGGCGATCGAGGCGCCGGCCAGCGTGTCCGCCTCGACCAACAAGGGCGACAAGTCGCTGCCCGGGACGGCCAGCACCGCCGGGATCCCCTCCGCCGCGCTCGCTGCCTATCAGCGAGCCGCCACGGTGATCAACGCCGCCGACCCGGCCTGCAAGATCGACTGGCCGCTGATCGCCGCGATCGGGCGGGTCGAGTCCAACCACGGGCGTGCCAACGACAACCGCCTCAGCGCCGAGGGCGTCTCCACCCCCGGCATCTTCGGGGTGCCGCTCAACGGCAAGGGCAACGTCTCCCAGATCACCGACACCGACGGTGGGCAGTACGACGGCGACACCAGCTACGACCGCGCGGTCGGCCCGATGCAGTTCATCCCGTCCACCTGGGCGATGGTCGGTGTGGACGCCGACGGTGACGGCAAGCGCAACCCCCAGGACATCAACGACTCCGCCCTCGCCTCTGCCGTCTACCTCTGCTCCGGCAACGACGACCTCTCCACCGACCAGGGCGCGCGGGCAGCGGTCTTCCGCTACAACCACAGCCAGTCGTACGTCACGACGGTGCTCGGTGTCGCCGAGGCCTACCGTTCCGGCGACTTCACCTCGATCCCGAACAGCACGGTCCCGGTCGACTACGCGATCCCGCGGATGGAGGCTCCCAAGCCGACGAAGCAGAAGGGCCGCGAGTTCCGGGCCGGCGGCCAGCAGCAGGCCGGGCCCCGCGGCGGCTCCTCGCAGGCTCCCTCCAGCCCCTCCGAAGAGGCGCCGGCCGGAGAGACTCCGGGCGGTGGCATCGGTGGCGGCACTGGTGGCGGCGACGGCGACGGTGGCGGCACCGTGGATCCCGCGAAGCCGCTGGAGCCGGTGACCAAGCCGGTCGAGAACCTGGCCGCCTCCACCGACGAGCTGCTCAAGATCTGCACCGACGCCTTCGCCAAGAAATACCCGGGTCTTCTCGGGAAGCTCGGTGGCCCGATCCAGACCTGCGTCAGCCAGCTCGCCGGAAAGACCGTCCCCGAGGCCCTCGGCGCCGTCGGCGGCGTCGTCGGCGGCCTGCTCACGGTGATCACCCAGATCCTCGGCGGCCTCGTCGGCATCAAGCCGAACTGACCCCGGAACCACGTAGGGCCCCGCCGGCTGGCGGGGCCCTACGCATGTCTGGGAGCGCTCATCCGACGTGTAACACGCTGTTCGTAGCACTATCCGGTCGTTCTAATAGGGCGAGTAGTACTACGAACGACGTGTTACAGCTCTCGCAGCTCCGCGAGCCGACCGAGGACCCACCGCATGCAGAGCTGCGCGACCGGGCCGATCAGGCGGCTGGTTCGTCGTCCTCGTACTCGGTGACGAAGTCGCGGCCGGCTTCGCGGACCGAAGCGAGAGCAGAGACGTCCGTCAGCAGGGAGTGGAGGTGGTAGTCGGCGACCGACTCGGCGAGGGTGTGGCTGCTGGCCTTGGCCCTCTCGTCTTCACGGCGGCCGTGCCACAGCCGGTGCTGGGCGCCTTCGTTGAGCGAGAGCAGCATCAGCGCGGTGGCCTCGGGGTCGATCCGGCGCAGCTCACCGCTGCCGACCCCCAGCTCGAGAAACCGGGCGGCCGCGGCGCGCAGCTTGTCGCCGTCCTCCTCGAATCCCTCGAAGACCTGGGGCTGCGCCAGGGCGGCGATCTCCAACTCGTAGAAGTCGAGCGGGGCGGTGCAGAGCTGGCGGACATCGGTGTAGAGGAAGGCGTAGAGCCGCGGAGCAACCGGGCCGTCCTCCTCGAGAAGCTTCTCCGCGAGCGTCAGCGACTCGCGGTTCTTCTCCATCAAGGCGGAGAGGATCTCCTCCTTGGACTTGTAGTAGTAGTACATCGAGGACTGCCGCAGCCCGACGCTCTCGGCGATCTGGCTGATCGTCGTCGCTGCGACCCCTTGGGCGGTGAAGAGCCGGGATGCCTCTTTGAGGATCTCCTCCCGGGGATTCGCCGAATCTCGTCCGCTGTTGCGCGGCCGTCCGGTGCGCTTCGGGCTGCCCAACTCTCGATTGGTCACGATCTCGAGTCTACTCTCAGGAGGTGGTCCACGTCACAGAGCTGCTCGGGCTGATCGGACGAGAAAGTCAGCCTCGCAACCAGCCCGCTGCCTCGGTGGCCCAGTAGGTCAGGATGACGTCCGCACCCGCCCTCTTGAAGGCGGTGAGTGTCTCCAGGATCGCCGGTTCGCGGTCGATCCAGCCGTTCGCAGCGGCAGCTTCCACCATCGCGTACTCCCCCGAGATGTTGTACGCCGCCACCGGAACATCGACAGACTCACGCACCCGCTGAAGCACGTCGAGATACGGGAGTCCGGGCTTGACCATCACGATATCGGCGCCTTCGGACACGTCAAGGAGCGCCTCGCGGACGCCCTCGAGCGCATTGGCCGGATCCTGCTGGTAGGTCCGCCGATCGCCCTTGAGTGAGGAGTCGACGGCCTCCCGGAAGGGGCCGTAGAAGGCCGAGGCGTACTTCGCGGAGTAGGCGAGGATCGAGACGTCGGTGTAGCCGGCGCTGTCGAGCGCGTCGCGGGTCACCGCGACCTGGCCGTCCATCATCCCGGACGGGCCGACCATGTGGACGCCTGCCTCGGCGTGGGCGATCGCCATCTGGGCGTAGATCTCCAGGGTGGCGTCGTTGTCGACCGAGCCGTCCTTGGCGAGGACACCGCAGTGACCGTGGTCGGTGAACTCGTCCAGGCACAGGTCGCTCATCACCGTGAGCGCGTCGCCGACCTCGGAGACGACGTCGGCGATGGCCACGTTGAGGATGCCGTCGGGGTCGAGCGCGCCCGAGCCCATGGCGTCCTTCGTCTCCGGGACGCCGAAGAGCATGATGCCGCCGATGCCGGCGGACGCAGCCTCGGCCGCAGCTTTCCGCAGCGACTCCCGGCTGTGCTGGACCACGCCGGGCATGGTCGAGACCGGGACCGGCTCGTGGATCCCCTCGCGCACGAACGCGGGCAGGATCAGGTTGGCGGGGCGTACGGCCGTCTCCGCGACCATCCGGCGCATGATCGGCGTACGGCGCAGCCGGCGGGGACGGATGACTGGCTTCTCGATGTTCATCAGATCTCCAGATTAACGCCGAGTCGGCTCATCTTGACCTTGCTGCTCGCTTCGCTCGCAGGCTGCGGTCAAGATGAGCCGACTCGGCAAACATTTTCAGCTCGTGCGCGAACGACGGCGCGAGGCGGGACGCCGGTCGGACGGCTTGGTGACCGGCAGGCCCTGCTCGACCAGCGCGGCGCGGCGCGCAGCGCCGAAGTCGGCGAGCGCCTCGGTGAGCGCCTCGATCGACGGCTCGGGCGACATCACGTCGACCCGCAGGCCGTGCTCCTCGGCGGTCTTGGCGGTGGCCGGGCCGATCGCCGCGATCACCGTGGAGGTGTGCGGCTTGCCCGCGATGCCGACCAGGTTGCGGACCGTGGACGAGGAGGTGAAGACCACCGCGTCGAACTTGCCCGTCTTGATCGCGTCGCGGGTCGGCGCGGGCGGCGGGGCCGCCCGGACGGTGCGGTAGGCGGTCACGTCGTCGCACTCCCAGCCGAGGTCGACCAGGCCGGCGATGAGGTTCTCGGTGGCGATGTCGGCGCGCGGGAGGAAGACCCGGTTGATCGGGTCGAGATCCTCGTCGTACTCCGGCCATACCTCCAGGAGGCCAGCAGCCGACTGGTTGTCGGTGTTCGGCACCAGGTCGGGGCGCAGGCCCCAGGCCTCGAGCGCCTGGCCGGTCTTCTCACCGACGGCGGCGATCTTCAGACCGGAGAAGGCGCGGCAGTCCAGGCCGTACTCGTCGAACTTCTCGCGTACGGCACGCACCGCGTTGATGGAGGTGAAGGCGATCCAGTTGTAGCGGCCCTCGACCAGGCCGCGTACGGCCTTGTCCATCTGCTGCGGGTTGCGCGGCGGCTCGACGGAGATCGTCGGCACCTCCTCGGGCACTGCGCCGAAGCCCTTCAACTTCAGCGACAGCGCAGGCGCCTGCTCCTTGGTGCGGGGCACCAGCACGCGCCAGCCGAACAGCGGCTTCGTCTCGAACCACGAGAGCGTCTCACGCAAGCTGACCACCTTGCCGATCACCACGATCGCCGGCGGCGCCATCCGTGCGGCACGAGCGTCGACGGCGATGTTCTCCAGCGTCGACTCTACCGTCGACTGCTCGGTCGTGGTGCCGACGCGGGTGATCGCGACCGGGGTCTTGGCCGAGCGGCCCGCCGCGACGAGCTCCTTGGCGATGTCGCCGATCATGCCGACACCGGAGAGGAGAACCAGGGTGCGGTTGTCGGCGTACTGGCTCCAGTCGATCTTCTCGTTGCAGGTGACCACCGCGACCTCTTGGTGGTCCTTGGTCGTCAGCGGGATGCCGGCGTAAGCGGGAACGGCCGACACGGACGAGACGCCGGGGACGATCTCGAAGCCGATGCCCGCCTTGGCGCAGGACTGCGCCTCCTCGGGGCCCGAGGCGTAGAGGAACGGGTCTCCGGTCATCAGGCGCACGACGCGCTTGCCCAGCTTGGCCTGCTTGACGACGGCCTTGGCCCGGGCGGCGTTGGCCAGCGGCTGGCCGTCCACGCCGAACCCGCCGTCGATGAACTCGGGTCCGACCGGTTCGGCAGTCTCCTCACCCTCGGCCGGCTCGACCGGCTCGGGGATGCCGAGTACGCCGCGCACCAGTGATGCGTGCTCGGGGGCCTCGGTCACGACGACATCGGCCTGCTTCAACAGGTCGATCGCCCGTACCGTCAGCAGCTCAGGGTCACCGGGACCGCTGCCGACGAAGGACACCCAGCCCAGTGGGGTGGCCGAGCTCTGCTCAGCCTTCTGCTCGGTGGTCTTTGCTCGGGTCATGCGTTGTGCACCTTGTCCTGCTCGGGAGCGGTCTGGGGGGAACCGCCCGTGTCCATGACAGCCTGGCCTGGGTCCGCGGGATCGTCGGTCAGGTCTGCTGCACCCTCGGCGAGCATCTCCTCGGCGAGCCGGCGCCCGACGCCTGCAGCGTCGTCGACCGACCCGGATGCGGAGAGCCGAACCGAGAGCGAGCCGTCGAGTGAGAGCGCGACTGCCCGCACCCACAGCTCTGGTCCTTCCTCACCCTCCACCACGTCGGCGAGGGTCCCGATGGGCGCTGCGCAGCCACCTTCGAGGGTGGCGAGCACCGCGCGTTCTGCCTCGACGGCCGCTCGGGTGGGCGAATCGTCGAGGGAGGTCAGAATCTTGCGTACGTCGGCATCGGCGTCGCCGTCACGGCACTCGACCGCGAGGGCCCCCTGACCGGGAGCCGGCAGCACCTGGATCGGGTCCAGGACCTCGGTGACCTCGTCGAGCCGGTCGATGCGGGCCAGGCCGGCACGCGCGAGGACGACCGCGTCGAACTCGCCCGACCGGACCTTGCCGATGCGGGTGTCCACGTTGCCGCGGATGCCGGCCAGCTCCAGGCCGAGGCCGAGGGCCTTGATCTGGGCGACCCGTCGCGGCGACCCGGTGCCGACCCGCGATCCGGGCGGGAGCTCACCGAGCGTCAGACCGTCGCGGGCGACGATCACGTCGCGCGGGTCCTCGCGCGGCAGGACCGCGACCAGCTCGATGCCCTCCTCGGGGTAGGTCGGCAGATCCTTGAGCGAGTGGACCGCGAGGTCGATCTCCTTGGCGTGGAGCGCGTCACGCAGCGCGCTGACGAAGACGCCGGTCGAGTTCGCGCTGGTCAGCGGGGTGTTCGTTGCCTGAGTGCGGTCACCGTCGGAGACGATCTCGACCAGCTCGACGATGTGGCCCTGGGCCCGGAGCAGCTCCGCGACGAGGGTCGACTGGGTGACAGCGAGCTGGGAACGGCGAGTGCCGAGACGAAGGGTTCTCATGAGTGGTCTCCTGGGACGTCGGCCCGGGTCACCGCGGAGACGGCCTCGGGGTCGAGCGCGAAGAGCTCGGCGAGGGCCGCGGCGTAGGACACCACGCCGGACTCGTTGGCGAGCTCCTTGACCCGGACGGTCGGCTCGTGGAGGAGCTTGTCGGCCACGCGGCGTACGGTCCGGAGGACCTCGGCACGAGTCGCCTCGTCGAGGTCGGGCAGCTTGTTGTCGAGGCGTTCCATCTCGGCGTCGACGACACCGGTGGCCATGCTTCGCAGGGCGACGACCGTCGGGGTCACCGCGGACTGGCGCCGAGCACTCAGGAAGGCGGCGACCTCCTGGGTGACGATGTCGCGGACCGCGAGCACCTCCTTGCCGGCGGGCGAGGCATGCAGCTCGTCGGCGAGGGCGGCCAGGTCGATCAGGGTCACGCCCGGGAGCGAAGCCGCGCCCGGGTCGATGTCGTGGGGCAGCGCCAGGTCGATCAGCGCGACCGGGTGGGCGCTGCGGTCGCCGACCATGTCGGCCGGCACGAGCAGCCCGTTGGCGCCCGCGCAGGTGATCACGATGTCGGCGGCGGCGACCTCCGCGGTCAGCGCGTCGAGCGACGCCGAGCGGGCGGCGTACTCGTTGGCGAGCCGCTCGGCGTTGGCCGTCGTGCGGTTGACCACGACGACGTCGGCCGCCTCCATCCGCGACACCGTCGCGGTCGCCAGCCCTGCCATCGCACCGGCTCCGACGACGGCGACCCGCTTGCCGCGTACGTCACCCACGGCTCGTGCGGCACGGCTCAGCGACGCGGTCACCAAGGACGGTGCGGCCCGATCGATGTCGGTCTCCGCACGCGAGCGCTTGCCGACCCGCAGGGCCTGCTGGAACAGGCTGTTGAGCGCCGGCCCGACAGTGCCCATTTCCTGGCCGAGCTGCAGGGCGGCGCGCGCCTGCCCGAGGATCTGCCCCTCACCCACAGCCATCGAGTCGAGCCCGGCGGCCACCTTGAACAGGTGAGACACCGCGCCGTCGTCGTAGTGGACGTAGAGGTGGGGCAGCATCGTCTCGAGCGTCTGACCCGCGCCCTCGATGATCCGCCGGGAGAGTTCCTCGACGGAGCCGTGGAACCGCTCGACCTCGGTGTAGATCTCGAGACGGTTGCAGGTCGCGATGACCGCTGCCTCGCTGACATGTTCACAACCAGCCACGTCAGTGAGGAGCTTCTGCAGCCCTTCGGTGTCCACCGAGGCCGCCTCGAGCATCGAGACGGGCGCAGAGTTATGGGAGATTCCGACTACAAGAACACTCATGCCGACACCTCCGTAGAGGAGAAGCAAGGATACGGAGCCGTCGGCATGTTGCACCCATGATTCGCTCGCTGACGCTCACTCATGCCGTGATCCCTTCCTCGGAACCATTGTCCACCGTGGCGGCCGCTTCAGCAGACTCCGCAGCCTTGCGCGACTCGTGATACGCGAGGATCTGCAGCTCGATGGAGAGGTCGACCTTGCGTACGTCGACACCGGGCGGCACGCTCAGCACGGCGGGCGCGAAGTTGAGGATGCTGCTGATCCCGGCCCCGACCATCGCGTCGGCGACGTCCTGGGCCGCGGTCGCCGGCACCGAGATGACCCCGATCGAGACCTGCTCGGCCGCGACGATCTCGGCCAGGTCGGCGAACGGACGGACCTCGAGCCCGGCGACGGCCTGCCCCTGCATCTGCGGGGCCGCGTCCAGGAGCGCGACGGTGCGGAAGCCGCGGCTGCTGAATCCCGAGAAGTTGGCCAGCGCCTGGCCGAGGTTTCCGATGCCGACGATGATGACCGGCCAGTCGTGGGTCACGCCGATCTCGCGCGCGATCTGGTAGCTCAGGTAGTCGACGTCGTAGCCGACCCCACGAGTGCCGTAGGAGCCCAGGTAGGAGAGGTCCTTGCGCAGCTTGGCGGAGTTCACGCCGGCCGCCGTCGCGAGCTCTTCGGAGGAGCAGGAGGCGATGTTGCGCTCGGCGAGCGAGGTCAGGGCCCGGAGGTAGACCGGGAGCCGGGCGACAGTCGCCTCGGGGATGTCCCGGTGGGGGTCGTGAGCACCACTGCCCTCGCCCGTATTCGTGCTCCGTGCCGTCACGCTCTGCTCTTTCAATGCCGGCGCCACAGACGGGGGCTTTTTAGCCCGGGATCGCCCTGCGGCTCAGCCACCATACGGAGTTTGTGACTGCGAGAACAAACTCGCAGACCGTTGGCTAGCACACGTCATTGCGGAGTTGGCAGAGGGGGGTTGTTCAGGGTATTGGGCCGATCGACAGTTATTCTGGTGAGCGCGTCAGCGCTGACCTCAGCCGCTCCTCGGAGACCCGCCAGAAGTCGTGCTGCTTCCCGTCGACGTACGTCACGGGGACCTCGTTCGTGAAGCGCTCGCGCAGCTCCTCGTCCGTGTCGATGTCGACCTCGGTGTAGTCGTTCCCGACCACCTTCTCGACGACGAGCCGAGCCTCGTCGCACAGGTGGCAGCCCTGACGGGAGTAGAAGGTCACACGCGGTTCCATCCGACCATCTTGGCACCTGAGCCCCATGGAGGTGCCATGACCATTACTGTTGGCGAAATGAGCAGCGCCAGCGACCGCCGCCGCGCCGAGCTGCGGCGAAAAGACCTCAAACGCCGCTCGGCGCTCGCCGGCGAGGCCTCGGCCGCGGCCGCGGAGATCGAGGCCTGGCTCTATCCGGCGGGTGGAGACCCCACGGCGGCGGCGTTCTTCGACGTCGACAACACGATCATGCAGGGCGCGACGATCTTCCATCTGGCCCGCGGCATGCATCGGCGCAAGTTCTTCCGTACGCGGGACATCGCCTCGGCGGCGTACAAGCAGGCCTACTTCCGCGTGGCCGGCGTCGAGGACCCCGCCCACATGGAGTCGGCGCGCTCGTCGGCGCTGTCGTTCATCCGCGGTCATCGTGCCGACGAGGTCGAGAGCTTGATGGAGGAGATCTTCGACGAGGGCATGGCCCACCGGATCTGGCCCGGCACCCGGGCTCTCGCTCAGACCCATATCGACCAGGGGCAGCGCGTGTGGCTGGTGACCGCGGCGCCCGTCGAGGCGGCTCGGGTCATCGCCCGCCGGCTCGGGCTGACCGGCGCCCTCGGCACGGTGGCCGCCACCGAGGACGGCGTCTACACCGGGGCACTGGTCGGCGAGATGCTCCACGGCCCTGCCAAGGCGGAGGCCGTCAAGGCGATCGCCGCCCGGGAGAGTCTGGATCTCTCGCGCTGCGCGGCGTACTCCGACTCCTACAACGACCTGCCCATGCTGTCGCTGGTCGGGCATCCGTGTGCGATCAACCCGGATGCGCGCCTGCGCGCCCACGCGCGTGCGAAGGGCTGGCCGATCCGTGACTACCGCACCGGACGCAAGGCCGCGCGGGCAGGCGTGATGACAGCCGCGCTGGGCGGCGCGGCCACGGGGGCGATCGCCGCGGCGATCGCGCTCCGCGGGAGACGACGGTAGGAGTTCGCGCAGGTCGTGGCGCCGTCGCGATCTCCCATCCACCCGCTCGTTAACGAAATTGCCACCACACGCCGACAGAAGTTCGGCTCGGGACCTGACATCGGGATGCCCTAACCCGTAAGGTTGCTCTCGCTCAGGGGGAGTCTTCGGGAGGGACCCACATGTCGCGCCGCACCAATGACGTCCGTCGTCGCTTGGATGCGCTGCGCGCTGCGGTCGAGCTCGTGATGAACGAGGGCTACGAACCCGCGTACGCGGGCGTCGCCGGCACCACCGGCCCGTTCGCCGACCCCGAGCCTCGCGGCTCGGGCGGCACCCAGGAGATCAAGCCCCGCTCCGACAACGAGCCCGAGGACGACACCGAGCTCGCCGCATCCTCCGAGGAGAGCGAAGCCGACCGCACCCGGCTGATCGCGCTGGTCGAGCTCGCCCGCAAGGGCGACAAGGACGCCTTCGGCCTCCTCTACGACCACTACCACGGTGCGGTCTACCGATTCCTCTTCTACCGGACCCGTTCCACCCAGGTGGCCGAGGACCTCACCTCGGAGACGTTCTTCCGAGCGCTGCGCTCGATGACCGGCTTCCGGTGGCAGGGCAAGGACTTCGGTGCCTGGCTGATGACCATCGCCCGCAACCTGGCCACCGACCACTTCAAGGCGGGGCGTACGCGCCTGGAGATGACCACCGAGGACATGGGTCTGCACGACTCCTCGGCCGACGGTCCCGAGAAGATCGTGATGGCGGGCGTCACCAACGAGATGCTGCTCGGTGCGCTCACCAAGCTCCCCGACGAACAACGCGACTGCATCATCATGCGTTTCCTCCAAGGGCTGTCGATCGCCGAGACAGCCGCTATCCTCGGTCGCAGCGACGGAGCCGTGAAACAGCTCCAGCTGCGCGGGATCCGCAACCTCGCCAAGCAGATGCCTGACGGGATCCGCTGATGACTGTGTTCCGCACCACCCTGAATGCTCGACCGGTTGCCGTAACCCGCGGCCGGGGCGACTCGTTGTCCGACATGGCTGCACCTTGCGCGCAGCTGTTTCGACGAATCCCTCACTGCCGATACCGAGTAGGAACCCTCCGATGAGCCCGGCATTCCCGGCGCGAAAGCGTGCCGACGAGTTCGACCGAATGGTCGCGGCCTGTGCCGCGACGGATCGGCGTACCTCGCAGTCTGCCGACGAGCTTCGCGATCTGGCAGTCTTCGCTTCGTCGCTCTCCACTCTCAGCGACTCCGCCGTGCCTCGTCGCGACTTCTCCGTGTCGCTTCGAGAGCGCCTCATGGAGGCCGCCGACACCGAGCTCGTCCCGGCGCCGCAGACCGAGAAGACCCTGGAGCGCAAGCTCACCGTCAGCCCGGTGCGGCCACGCCGTCAGCGCAAGCTGGCCGTCGCCGTCGCCGCGATGGCGATCGTCGGGGGCACCGCGGGCGCCGCGGCCGCGTCCCAGACCGCCCTTCCCGGAGACTCGCTCTACCCGGTCAAGCGTGCCGTCGAGAACGTCTCCGCCGGCTTCACCGTCAGCACCCAGGCCCGGGGCATCCGGATCCTCGAGGACGCCGGCACTCGCCTCCGCGAGGCCGAGTCGCTGGTCGCCGACGCGCCGATGAGCGACCCCGAGCAGGTGACCTCCACGCTCGAGACCTTCTCGCGTCAGGCTGCCCGTGGCTCCGACCTGCTGATCAGCGACTTCGAGCAGTCCCAGGACAACGAGTCGCTCGCCCAGCTGCGTACGTTCGCGGCCGATGGCGTCGAGGAGCTCGCCGCACTCGGCCCGAAGGTCCCGGAGCGGGCGGAGCCCGCGGTCTCGGACGCCGCCCAGACGCTCGTGCTGATCGACCAGGCCGCTGCGCAGCTCTGCCCCACCTGTGGGGGCGGCATCACCGAGCTCCCGGCGACGCTGGTCTCCAGCCTCACCTCCGACATCGACGGGCTGCTTCCCGCCGACACCGTCGTCGAGGCCGAGGCGCTGCCGCCGCTCACCCAGGACGACAACGCCCTCGACCTGCCCTCCATCGACCCCGACAAGATCGGCCCCGGCTCGGTGACCGATCCCAAGGGCGAGAAGGGCGGCACGGAGAAGCCCTCCGAGGCCCCGGACGAGATCGGGAGCATCCTGCCGACCCCGACGCCCTCCGACGAGGCTCCCTCCGAGGATCCCGCGCCTGAGCCCGACACCGGCACCGTGACGGGCCCCGTCACCGGCCTGGTCACCGGCGTCACCGGCTTGGTCGGCGACGTGCTCGCCGGCGCCACCGGCCTCCTCAAGCCCTGACCCCCTCGCCGAAGCGTCAGTTTCTGACGCCGAGAGGTCGATTTCTGGGACCGAATGGTCCATTCGACGCCAGATTCTGACCTCTCGCGATCAGGAACTGACTTCTCGCGGTCAGAAACTGACGTCTCGGCGGGGGTGGGTCAGCCGAAGACGGAGGCGCGCTCGCCCAGGAGGCGGTAGAGGGTCTGCTGGATCGTCTCGCGCACCTGGTCGGTGACGTTGAAGACCAGCATGGGGTCGTCGGCCTCTGTCGCGTCGTACGCATCGGTGCGGATCGGCTCGCCGAACTCGATGAGCCACTTCGACGGGAGCGGGATGAGACCCAGCGGGCCGAGGAGCGGGAAGAAGGGCGTGATCGGCAGGTAGGGGACGCCGAGGACCTTGGCGAGGGCCGGGATGTTGCCGACCAGCGGGTAGATCTCCTCGGCGCCGACGACGGAGAGCGGCACGATCGGGACACCGGTGCGCAGCGCGGAGGAGACGAAGCCGCCGCGGCCGAAACGCTGTAGCTTGTAGCGCTCGCTGTAGGGCTTGCCGATGCCCTTGAAACCCTCAGGCCAGACGCCGACGAGCTCGCCGTTGCGCAGCATCCGCTCAGCGTCCTCGCTGCAGGCCAGGGTGGCACCCGCCTTGCGGGCGATGGTGCCGACGATCGGCATCCGGAAGACCAGGTCCGCCCCGAGCGGGCGCAGGTCACGACCGAGCTCGTCGTGGATCGAGACCATCGTCATCAGACCGTCCATCGGGATCGTGCCCGAGTGGTTGGAGACGATCAGCGCGCCACCGTCGGTCGGGATGTTCTCGATCCCGCGCACCTCGACCCGGAACCACTTCTCCTTGATCGGACGCAGAACGGCGAGCATGAAGCGTTGAGTGAGCTCACGATCGAAGCCGTACTCGTCGACGGAGTACTGGCCCGAGATCCGGCGCCGCAGGAACACGATGAACCGAGCGAGCTGCTCTTCCCACTCGGCGCCGAAGACCTCTTTCGCGGCACTCTCCAAGGCCGCGGCCCAGTCGGCCGCCGGGATCGCCCGCAGTGGGTGGCGATCACGCGTCGTGGTGCCGGTGATACCCGGGGCGGCGGACTCGGTCACCGAGGCGCTCCTGTCAGTCGGCTCTCCAACGCGGCCAGGGCCCGGTCGGCACGGTTGGCGGAGGGCTTCACGCTGTCAGCGAAGTCGCGGACAGCGTCCTCGGTGGTGAATCGCGGTTCGAAGCCCAGCAGGGACCGCATCCGGGTCGTGTCGACACCGCGGCCGTAGGTCAGCAGCGCTCTCAGCTCGGCGGGGTATTCGCCGCCACCGAACCTGGTCAGGCCGAACACCGGCTCCGGGATCGGCACCGTCATCCGCTGCAGCCGCCTGGCGACCTGGGAATGGGTCAGTACGCCGTCGCCGGCGACGTTGAAGGTCCCGGGGACCCCGGCGCGTACGGCATGCTCCAGAACACCGTAGAGGTCCTGCTCGTGGAGGAACTGCAGGCGCGGGTCGTAGCCGAGCACGTTCGGCACGACCGAACGCCGGAAGTGAGCCGCGATCGGGCTGTCCACCCTCGGTCCGAGGACGTTGGCACAGCGCAGCACCGTGACGGCCACGTCCGGGCGACGACGGGCGAAGCCGCGTACGTAGGACTCGACGTCGGCCACGTCGCGGGCATAGCCGGAGGACGGGGTGCGCCGCGGCTCCATCGACTCGGTGAACATCGCCGGGTCGCGGCTGCTCGCCCCGTAGACCTGGGTCGTCGACTTCACCACGACCTGGCGCAGGGACGGCGCGGTCTGGCAGGCCGCGAGGAGCTGCATCGTCCCGATGACGTTGAGCTCCTTCATCGTCGAACGACCCCCGGTGGTGCCGGGGGTCGCGATGACGCTGAGGTGGACGACGGTGTCGACCTCCTCCTTGGCGATCACCTTGGCGATCACCGGGTTGCGGATGTCGGCTCGGACGAATCCGACCTGGCCGATGTCCCCGCGAGGCGGGGCGACATCGACGCCGATCACTCGCTCGACGTTGGGGTGGCGGGCGGCAGCGCGCGCAAAACGGCGACCGAGGTCACGCGAGACCCCGGTGACCAGGAGGACCCGGCCGGGTCCGGTGCGTTCCGCCACCTACGCCACGTACGTCACTTGCCGAGCTTGCGGCGCTGGACGCGAGTCTTCTTGAGCAGCTTGCGGTGCTTCTTCTTCGCCATGCGCTTGCGACGCTTCTTGATGACAGAACCCACGGGGAACCCTTCACGATCGTTGCAGAGAATGCCGGCCCGGTGCCGACGCGGCCACTCACCGCAGCGAGCGGTAAACAGACCTAGGGGGTAAGACTAACCAAGCCAGGGCACCCAGAGAGAATCGGTGACCCGCCGAGAGAGGGTGTTGCCCCCGCGCCCATCGTGCCCGGACGCGGGGTCCGACAACTAGCCCGCGTTGTAGAACGAGCTCTTGAGGTATTCGTTCGCGTCGTCCTCCCGAACCCGGAAGGAGCGACCGACACGCACCGCAGGCAGCTCGCCCGAGTGAACCAACCGGTAGACCGTCATCTTGGAGACGCGCATCATCGACGCAACCTCGGCAACGGTCAGGAACTTGCTGTCAGAGATGTCTCCAGAAGGAGTAACCATCTGCTTCCACCGTTCTCTCTCGAGTGATCGCGACGCCAGCGGCTTCCCCACCTCTGGTCCAAAACGCGATCCCAAAGTGAGAATAGAGCCTGATGTGACTGATGGGGAAGGGGACACCCCTACGAATCTCACATACTACCGGCGTGTCGAGTTGCTTTTGGGCGCGACGACTCAGGGGTTTCTAGACCGTCACGAAACTAGTGATCGAGCTACGGCAGCGGGTCGAGCCCATGCAACGGAAACACCGCTGTGCGAGTCGCGTGGACCTGCCGGTCCAGCCACGTACCAGGGTCATATCCGCCGCCCCAGTCGCGGTAGGCCGGTTCACGCCCGTCCGTCATGCGCAACGGTGCGACCCTCCCGAGGCGCGTCTGCACGTGCTCGCGCCAGCCACCTGGCACGTCGAGCGTCGGCTCCAAGGGATTCCCCGACACTAGCGCAAGAAGATGGGTCCACGCGCGTGGCACCACGTCGACCACGGCATAACCGCCGCCGCCGAACGCGACCCACTTGCCGGCACACACCTCGTGCGCGAGCTCGTGGAGGGCAACGTACGCCGCTCGCTGCCCGTCCACGCTGAGAGCCAGGTCGGCGAGGGGGTCGTCGGTGTGCGAGTCGCAGCCCTGCTGGGTGACCAGGATCTCCGGCTGGAACTCGCGGACCAGGTCGGGCACGATCGCGTGGAAGGCACGCAGCCAGCCATGGTCGGCGGTGCCCGGCGGCAGCGCGACGTTGACCGCGCTCCCCTCCGCGTCCGGCCCGCCGACCTCCTCGGCGAAGCCCGTCCCCGGAAAGAGCAGCTGCCCGGTCTCGTGGAGCGAGATCGTCAGCACCCGCGGGTCGTTCCAGAAGGCCCGCTCGACGCCGTCGCCGTGATGCACGTCCACATCGACGTAGGCGACCTTCTGCACGCCCTGGTCGAGGAGCCACTGGATGCCGGCGGCGACATCGTTGTAGATGCAGAACCCGGCCGCGCGGCCGCGCATGGCATGGTGCAGCCCGCCCATGATGTTGGCACTGTGCAGACTCTCGCCGGAGTAGACCTGTCGGCAGGCCTCGATGCTCGCGCCGACGATGTGGGCGCTGGCGTCGTGGATGTGTGGAAAGACCGGGTCGTCCTCGGTGCCGAGGCCGTGGGAGAGGTCGGCGTCGCCGCTCTTGCCGGCCCGGATAACCGCCTCGATGTAGCTCTCGTCATGGATCGTGAGCAGCTGCTCCGGGGTCCCCATCGGTGCCTCGACGACCTTCAGCCGGTCGAGGACACCGAGCTCGCCGGCCAGGCGCATCGTCAGGTCCACCCGGATCGGCGCCATCGGATGGGTCGGACCGAAGTCGTAGTCGGCCAGGCTGTCATCGAAGACGACCGTCGAGTGCCCCTGACAGGTGGTCGGCCCGGTGGTCGGCCCGGCGAGCGGCGGAGTCGTCATGGGCCACACGGTATCCGTGAGGTGTGCGACACTGGTGGGGTGTTCAGCATTCGTTCGACCCAGTGGTGGTCCGCCTCCTAGGCGGTCCACCCGATTGTTGAGCACTCACATCAGGCCGCCCGCGGGCGGCCTTTCTGATTGTGATCGTCGCTGACCCGTGGGCCTCACCACCCGAAAGGTCCACCATGACCAGGCGACTCTCCCTCATCACCCCCTCCGGCCGACTCACCCTCGGCAACCACCTCGGCGCGCTGCGTCCCATGGCGGCCTCGGCCGACGCAGACGCGTTCTACGGGCTCTCCGACCTGCATGCGCTGACGATGCCGCACGAACCGGCGGTGCTGCGTACACGGACGGAGGAGATGGCCCTCCTGCTGATGGCGTCCGGGCTCGAACCGGCCGCGTTGTTCATCCAGTCCCACGTCCCCGCGCACCGCTCGCTCAGCTATCTGCTCGAGTGCGTCGCACATACCGGCGAGCTGGGGCGGATGATCCAGTTCAAGGAGAAGTCGCGCCGCGTGGGGGCGTCAGTGCGCGCCTCGCTGTTCACCTATCCGGTGCTGATGGCGGCCGACATCCTGCTCTACGGCGCTTCTGAGGTGCCGGTCGGCGACGACCAGCGCCAGCACGTCGAGCTCGCCCGGGACATCGCGATCCGGTTCAACACGACGTACGGCCGGGTCTTCTCGGTCCCGCAGGCGGTGCATCCATCGGCGGGGGCGCGGGTGATGGACCTGGCCGACCCGACCCGCAAGATGTCGAAGTCGGCCGGCGACGCGCATCCGGGCTCGATCTTCCTGCTCGACGACCCCGACGTCGTACGCCGCAAGGTCGCTCGCGCCGTCACCGACTCGGCCGGAGACGTCTCCCGGGATCCGGAGCGCCCCGGGGTCACCAACCTGATCGACATCCTCGAGGCCTGCGGTGGGTCCGCTACCGGGCTGTCGGGTTATGGCGCCCTGAAGTCGGCGGTCACCGATGCCGTCGTCGCCGAGCTCGAGCCGATCCAGAAACGCTACCGCGAGCTCGCTGCCGACCGGACGTACGTGACGGAGGTGTACGCCGCCGGAGCCGCCAGGTGTCGCGAGGTGACCGCCCCGGTCCTGGCTGCTGCGGAGGCGGCGATCGGCCTGGCCTGAGGGCGGCCGCGCCCGCTGTAACACGCTGTTCGTAGTACTTCTCGCCCGTTCAGATAGGGCGAGTAGTACTACGAACGACGTGTTACAGGGGCCGCGACGCTCAGATGCGCACCTCCGCCAGCTCCCCCACCCGCGCACGCTGCGGACGCAGGTAGACGGCGAAGGTGACCAGGGCGCAGACGGCGTAGAAGACCGTGAAGGCGATGAACGCCGACTTGGTGGCGTCGAGGGGGTTGGAGACCCAGGGGCTGTTGAAGGCGATCGGGATGAGGAATCCGCCGAGCGCGCCGACGGCGCCGATGATGCCGACCGCGGCAGAGGACTTCTTGGTCGCCGCGGCCAGGGCGGCGTCCCGCTCGGGGGTCGCAGGTGTCGTGGCGAGCTCGGCCTCACGCCGGAAGATCGCCGGGATCATCTTGTAGGTCGAGCCGTTGCCGATGCCCGTCGAGGCGAAGACCAGCATGAAGAAGCCCAGGAAGGCCGGGAACCATGCCTGGTTCTCGGCCGCGATCGCGGGCGATGCCTGAGGGTTCGGGGTGAGCTGCGTCAGGGTCCACAGCACCGCGAGGGTGAAGACGACCAGGCCGAAGAACGCGCCGAGCGTGACCTTCGCGCCGCCCCAGCGGTCGGCGAGCCAACCACCGAGCGGCCGGGTGGCGGAGCCGATCAGCGCGCCGAGGAAGGCGAAGTAGGCGAAGTAGATGCCGGTGCCGAGCGGCTCCGGCTCCGGCACCCAGAAGTTGAGCTTGATCAGCAGCGGCATGGCGGCGGAGTATCCGATGAAGGATCCGAAGGTGCCGATGTAGAGGAACGACATGATCCAGGTCTGGCGCGATCTCACCACCGAGAGCTGCTCGCGCGCCGGCGACTTCGCGGAGGTGATGTTGTCCATGAAGAAGAAGGCCGCGACGATCGCGATGACCGCCAGTGCCGCGTACACGAACGCGGCCCGCTCCAGATGGATGCCTCCGGCCGAGGCCTTGATCAGCCCGAAGATTCCCGCGCCGCCGACGATGATCGGCAGCAGGAACTGGATCAGCGCGACACCCAGGTTGCCGCCCGCGGCGTTGAGCCCGAGCGCCGTCCCCTTCTTGGCCGTGGGGTAGAAGAAGTTGATGTTGGCCATCGAGGAGGCGAAGTTTCCGCCACCGAGCCCGGCGGTGGCGGCGATGACACAGAACGCCCAGTACGGAGTGGACGGCTGGGTGACGGCGTACGCGAAGCCCAGTGTCGGCACGAGCAGCAGCGCCGCCGACATCATCGTCCAGTTGCGGCCGCCGAACTTCGGCACCGCCAGGGTGTAGGGCACCCGCAGCAGCGAGCCGACCAGGTTCGGGATCGCGATCAGGAAGAAGAGCTGGCCCGGCGTGAAGTCGAAGCCCTGGGCGACCAGGAACGCCGAGGAGACCGACCAGATCAGCCAGACCGAGAAGCCGAGGTGCTCGGCGAAGATCGACCAGATCAGGTTGCGGCGGGCGGTCTTCGCCCCGGTCTCCTCCCAGAAGGTGGCGTCCTCCGGACGCCAGTCGTCGATCCAGTGGCGGCGGCTCATGGGGGCTCCTCTACTACGGCAGTCGGCGGGATGACACCCACCATCGCCAGGCCACGTTTCAACGGCCGCCAGCCCTCGCATGCCTGCCCGTCAACTTCCGCTCACGTCCTCACAGGCCTCACGACCTCACCGCCTCCGCGGCGAACCTGCGTTACCCAAACAAGGCGATTCGAACCTCAACGGAGGCAATGAGACTGAACAACGACCTGCGACGACGCGGTCGCCGGTCAGCACAGACAACAAGGGGGACACATCATGTCCAGACTTCCAAGGTGTCTGACGGCGGCTGCCGCACTGATACTCGGTGCAGCGCTGATCGCCACCACCCCGGCAGCACAGGCCCATTCCAAGCCTCGGCTGCCCACCGGCGTACTCGCATCCGGCCTGCTCTCCCCGCTCAGCGCGGCGGTGGGCGATGACGGGACCGCGTACGTCTCCTCGAACTTCGCCGGCCAGATCCTCGAGGTCCGGCCGGGTAAGTCGCCGAAGGTCGTCTACACCGACCCCAACGGCTACGAGGTCGGCGGGCTGTCCGTGCACGGTGGCGTGGTGACCTTCGTCGTCACCCGCTCCGACCGCGAGACGTTCGAGAACACGGGTAGCTGGCTCAAGCGGCTCTACCCCTCCGGCAAGGTCAGGACGGTCGCCGACCTGCACGCCTACGAGACGAAGCGCAACCCCGACAGGCGTACGTCCTACGGGTTCCGCAAGAGCGACCCCGCGTGTGACGCGAAGTGGCCGGCCGAGATCGGCGCACCTGCGGCCTACAAGGGCGGGATCGACTCCCACCCCTACGCGACCGCCATCAAGAAAGGGACCACGTACGTCGCCGACGCGGGCGGTAACACCGTCCTGTCAGTCTCCTCGCGGGGTCACGTGAGGACCGTCGCGACCCTGCCGGGGATCCCGTACAAGTTCACCGCCGAGGTCGTCGAGGGGTTCGGGCTCGACCCGTGCTTCGTCGGCCGGACGTACTTCTTCGAGGGCGTGCCCACCGATGTCGAGACCGGTCCTGACGGGCGGCTCTACGTATCCAGCCTGCCGGGCGGGCCGGAGGGCCCTGAGCTCGGGTCTCGCGGCAGCGTCTTCAAGATCGACGCCAGGACGGGGTACACGAAGCAGGTCGCCGACGGCTTCCTCGGTGCCACCGGCGTGGCGGTCAGCCCGCACGGCACGATCTATGTGGCCGAGATGTTCGGGAACAAGATCACCGCCGTACGCCACGGCCACCGTTGGACGAAGGCGTCACCGCCGACTCCTGGCGCCGTCGAGTGGACCAGGTGGGGCGTCGTCGTCACGACCGATGTCCTCTCCGGCACCGACGGCAGCTCGGCGCCGGCGGGTGAGCTGATCAACCTCGGGTGATGACGTACGCGGCGGGCGGCCCGAGCCGCCCGCCGCGTACGTCTGGGTCTTGATCCTCAGCCGAGGTAGCGCTCCCACGGGCCCGTGATGGCCAGGGTGTAGCCGGGGTCCTGCATGTTGACGAAGAGCACCTTGCCGTCAGGCGAGAAGCAAGGGCCGCAGAACTCGGAGTCGTTGAGGTCGTTGCGGGCGATCGCATAGGACGGGCCGCCAGGGAACGCGCCGAGCACGTGCGAGGCGCCGGTCCCGTCCTCGGCGAGCACCAACGAGCCCCACGGGGTGACGGTGACGTTGTCAGGGCCGTCGAAGGTGAGGTCACCGAAGCGCGGAGCCGGGGCACCGTCCTCGGACTGCGCCTGGTGCGGGAAGTACGTCACCAGCTGGATCGTCTCGGCCTTGTAGTCGTAGAACCAGACCATGCCGTCGTGCGGGGACGCGTCGGCGGGCATGTCGCCTTCCTCCCAGGCGTAGGAGTTGACCACGTAGACGCCCTCGTCGGTTCCCCAGACACCCTCGAACTTGCGACCGCGAGTGACCTCGCCGTCGGCGAACTGCTCGCGGCACGGAGTGGTCTGCGCATCCCGCTCGGGAACCGTCGTCCACTTCACCTTGAACGGCTGACCCATCTGCGCGGAGGTCAGGTAGGCCACGTCGGGAAGCACCGACCCGTCCGGCAGGATGATCTGCATCGCAGCAAGGGTGCCGGCGTCGTCAGCCAGCGACGTGAGCACGCCAGGACCGAGCTTCATCCCGGTCGGGGCGGTCCAGCGGTAGAAGAGCCCGTTCGGCTCGTCGGCATCCTCGGACAGGTAGACCTGGGTCAACGTCTTGTCGATCGCGAGCGCCTCGTGGTCGTAGCGCCCGAACGCCTTGATCGGACGCGGGTCGGCCGAGCCGTCGGCCCAGACCTCGAAGACGTAGCCGTGGTCCTTCTCGTAGACGCCCTTGGTCCCGTCCTCGCCCTCCCACTCCTCGCCGGCGTCGTTGACGGTCTCCTCGCAGGTCAGCCAGGTCCCCCACGGCGTCGGGCCGCCGGCGCAGTTGGTCGAGGTGCCGGAGATCGCGACGAACTCACCGAAGTTGGCGCCGCCCGCGTCGGTGGTGATGACGGTGCAGCCGCCCGAGGGTGCGCCCGGGTCGTAGACCGTGCCCTCCACGAGCGGAACCGGGATGCCCTCGCCGGGCTCGATCTCGTGGTTCTGGATCAGCGTGTAGCGCCCGCGCTTGCCGCCGAGAGCCATCATCCCGTCGTGGTTGGACGGGGTCTTCTCCCCCGTCACGAGGGTCGTCTCACCGGCCGAGGTGACGATGGCGTACGTGAATCCCTCGGCCAGCGCGAGGATCCCCTTGGGGTCCTCCACCAGCGGCGGGAACGGCTCGCGGGCGCGCTTGCGCCCGAGGGTGCCGGGCTTGGCGGGCTTCGCCTCGGCCAGCGCGGGAACGGCACCGGCGACGGCCAGGCCGACCCCGGCCGCGGCTCCGCCGGTGAGCAGAGAGCGTCGAGTTGCGGACATGGGTGGGTACTCCTCGGAGCTTGGTAGGGGATCCCGAGACAGGCCCTCCATCCAAGCCACTCCGCAACACCCGCGCGTCCGCCTGCGGTGAACCTCAGGCGACAGCAGCGTGAAACGTACGCCCCTACGCCCCGGACACCTCGGCATATCGCGGTGCCAGCGACTCCATCTGGTCCATGACCAACTGAATGGCGCCGGCCTGCTTGTCGGGCGGGTACTTGTACTTCACCAGTAGCCGCTTGATGGAGGACCGCAGCTTCGCTCGTACGTCGTCCCGGACCGTCCAGTCGGTCTTGACGTCGCGCTGCATGATCGCGACGAGGTCGCGGGCGATCTGGGCAAGTACGTCCTCGCCCTGGAGCTCCACAGCCGACTCGTTGCTCGAGACGGCGTCGTAGAAGGCGAGCTCGTCGGAGTCCAGCGGCGGGGAGAAGTGCTGGCCACGGTTGGCCTCCGCAGCGACCTCGTGGGCGAGCTCGATCAGCTCGGCGATGACTTCGGCCGAGGTGAGCTGGGAGTTGGTGTAGCGGTTCATCAGCTCCTGGATCCGCTCGGCGAAAGCTCGCTGGCGGACCAGGTTGGACCGGGTCACCTGGCTCGACTCCTCGGTGAGCAGGCCTCGTAGTGCTTCGATCGCCAGGTGAGGGTTCTCCGCCTTCTGCGCCTTGGCCAGATACTCCGGCCCGAGCTCGCTGAGCGACGGCTTGGGAAGCCCAGCGGCGTCGTAGATGTCGACGATCTCACCGGTCACCGTCGAGGTTTCCACGAGGGACGACAGCAGACGCTGGATCTCCTCAGGCACCGGGCGACCCGACGCCTGTCGTTCCTGGGCGTCGAACTTCCCCATCCAGACGCGGACCTCTTCGTAGAACCTGACCGTCTGGCGTAGTCCCTCCAGCGTCTCCTTGCCGGCAGCCAGAGCCCATGCCCGGGACAGCTGGTTGGCCAGTTTGCGGAAGCTGTCGGACAGGGTCTCTTCCCCGTCACCTACGACATTGCCTGGCGTCGCAGGTGAGCGCAGGTAGTTCGTCAGCCCGACCGCAGCCTTCACCCACGCCCGCTGCTGGCCATCGAGCTTGGAACGCCAGTTGAACCCTGCGCAGAGCGCGTCGAGCCTCTCGACCAGGTCGTTGGCGAGTTTGGCAGCCTCATCGACGTCTCGCCCGACAGGGCGCTCCTTCTGGTCGGTCTCGGTGTATTCCGCAAGAGCCTTGCTGAGGTTGTCGGCAAGGGGTGCGTACGCGACCAGGAGCCCGTCCGGCTTACCACGGAAAGTCCGGTTGACCCGGGCGAGCGTCTGCATCAGCAGGGCGCCTTTGAGTGGCCGGTCGAGGTAGAGCGTGTGCAGCGGGGGCGCGTCGAAGCCGGTCAGCATCATGTCCTTGACGATCACGATCTGCAGCGGGTCCTCAGCGTCCTTGAGACGCTTCTGGATGACCTTGTTCTGCGCCTCCCGGCGAACGTGCTTGCCGACCAGGCCGCTGTCCGAGGCCGATCCGGAGTAGACGACCTTCACCACTCCCTCGGCTTCGGAGTCTGCGTGCCAGTCGGGGCGCAGCGCGATGATCTCCTCATAGAGGTGGGCGCAGATCTCCCGGGTCCCACCGACGACGAACGCCTTGCCGGGCGACTCGATGAAGGGCGTGATCGCGGTCGATCGTGCCTCCCAGTGAGCCAGCAGATCGACAGCGAGCGCCTTGAGCCGGGCGGGAGCTCCATAGACCGCATTGATGACCGCGACCGACTTCTCGATCCGGTCACGCTCGACGTCGTCGAGGCCGGCGGTGGCCTCGTCGGCGGCGTTGTTGAGGTCCTCCTCGCTGACCTCACCGGCCCGCTTCACCTGGATCAGGCGTGGCTCGAAGTAGACCGGAACCGTCGCGCCGTCGTCGACCGCCCGCGTCAGGTCATAGGTGTCGATGACTCGACCGAAGACCTCCTCGGTGTTGCGGTCGTCGAAGGAGATCGGGGTCCCGGTGAAGGCGATGAACGCAGCTTGCGGAAGCGCGTCCCGGATGTGACGCGCATACCCGTCGAGGTCGTCGTAATGGCTCCGGTGGGCCTCGTCGACCACGACGACGATGTTGCGTCGCTCGGACAGCAACGGGTGGTCGAGCCCCGACTCCTTCTCCCGTTGTGAGAGGCCGAACTTCTGCAGCGTCGTGAAGTAGATGCCACCGGTCATCCGGTGGGTGAGCTCGTCCCGCAACTGAGCACGAGTGGCAACCTTGACCGGCCTTTCGCTCAGGAGGCGGCTGCTGTTGAAGCTCTCGAACAACTGGCTGTCGAGCTCGTTGCGGTCGGTGACGACCACGATCGTCGGGTTCTTCAGCTTGGGCTGCTGGGAGACGGCGTGGGCATAGAGCTCCATCTCCATCGACTTGCCCGAACCCTGGGTGTGCCACACCACACCGGCCTTGCCGTTGCTCTCCACAGCCGCGACGGTCGATCCGACCGCCTTGGTCACCGCGAAGTACTGGTGCGGCTTGGCGATCCTCTTGGCATAGCCACCAGCGCCCTCGTCGAAGGCGACATAGTCACGCTGGAGCTGGAGGAATCGCTCGAGGTTGCCGACGCCATCGATCAGGTATTCGAGCTCGACCCCGATCGAGAGATCGTCGTCGTCGGCTCCAGGCTTGATCGGCCGGCCGTCGTCGTCGACGTTCCACGGCGAGTAGTGGTTCAGCGGTGTGAACGGTGTGCCATACCGCGCCGTGATCCCGTCGCTGACGATCGCGAGCACGCAGAACCGGAAGGCCATCGGGAACTCACGAAGGTACGTCTCCAGCTGCGCGTGCGCGCTGGACAGATCCGCCTGCTGCGAACCCGCGCGCTTGAGCTCCCCTATCCCGACGGGCAGGCCGTTGAGATAGAGCACGAAGTCGAACCGCCGCTCCTTCTCCCGGTTGCGGATGGTGACCTGGTTGACGACGTTGAACTCGTTGTCGGTCACCCGGTGACCCACCAGCCGGATCGTCGGGCTCTGCTCGACCCCGTCGTCATCGACGTACGTCAGTCCGCGGTAGCCATCGACGAGGATCCGGTGCAGCCGGTAGTTCTCCGCGATCGCATCCTGCGACTTCGGCGCAACGATCTCGGCGAGCGCCTGGGCCAGGAAGTCAGCCGGCACCGCGGGGTTGAGCCGCTTCATGGCCGCCAGCGTCCGCTCGGGCATCACCAGGTCGGACCACTCCTTGCGCCCGTCGTGGGTGCCCGGGAGCACCTCCGATCCGCGAAGCGCCTCCCACCCCTGATCGGAGAACGCCTCGACCGCGATCTGCTCCCACTCCGCTTCGCTGACCATCGCCCGTCCTGTCGTAGACCTTTGCTTTCGACTGGAAACGTACGCCGCCCAGGGCCGCCTGTGGGCTGAACCAGGTGTTAACAGGGGTTATCACCACCTCGCCAGGTGCCTGCGCGACATTGACGCAACGATCCTGTGGCCACCGACCCACAGCTTGCCCCCGCAAGCCTCAACTTTGCGGATATCTACCAAATCTTGGGGTCGCGCTACCGGACCAAGACCAAATCTCGAGCACCTGGGCGAATCTCCAGGGGCAGCAAACAGCCAGGTGTACGCCTGGCACTCGATGTAGATCTGGATGAACATGCACCTCACTGACCACGAGCGTTTCGGCCGCGGACTCGCCCTGTTGCGCGACGCCCTTCGCCCTTTCGTCGACGCGAACCTCGGCCGCGATCTTCCACCAGGCACGACCTGGCCCGACCTGATCGCGGCACGAACCGAAGCCCGGCTCGGACGCGCCTACAAGATCGACCCCGACGATCCGCGGGTGTTGCTCCGTGTCCTGCGCGACGAGTGGCGCGGATTCAGGCCGAGCCTGTCTCGAGTCCAGACCGGTTATGCCTCCGAGCTCCATGACACTGCCAACCGCTGGGCGCACAGCCCCGAGATGACCGCGCACGTCACCGACCGCGGCATCGACACGATGATCTTGTTGGCCGAATCGATCGGGGCTTCGGGGTACACACCCCAGTTCCAAGAGCTGCTCGCAACCACGTCTGCCCAAGACCCCAAGGCCGACGAGCGGATCCAGTCGACGTACGACACAGGTGCGCCGAATGCTCCAGCCGACCGTGACCGCGCCCGGTCGGGTGGCGCTGTTCGGGCACTGCCGAAGGACAGCCTTCCGGACGGGGTAGCTCAGATTGCGGTGGCAATCGGTGATCTCGAGGTGCGGCTGTCCTATCGGGCGTCGTTCAACTACGCCATGGTCATCAATCAGATCCCGGTCATCCTTGGCGTCGAGATCCGCAACGTCGGGACTGCGCAAACCGATCCCGGCCCTCTCGAGATCGGCGTCCACGGATGGCCTTCTGCTGACGATGTTCGACCGCTCGTCCTGGACACCATGCCCCTCGGCCCTGGGCAGTCAGTGTCGGTTCCGAGCGAACGGCTGCGTTGGTTCCTCAGTCCGGCCCTCTTCGCACATCTCCAAGAGGCGGTGACAGCAGGACTGCGGCTCCGCCTCGATGCGCATGACGCGGAAGCGTCAGAACCAGTGACCCTGCTTGCCGCCGATGAGTGGGATGCCACCTCCGTTCCGGAGACGCTCGCGGCCTTCGCTCGCCCACGCGACCCCTCGATCACTGCTCTGCTCGAAGAGGTGAGCACGCGTCTCGCGACAACCACAGGCAGCCCAGACATCGACGGTTACCAGAGGGGCCCAGACCGTGCATACGCCATCGTCCAGGCCATCTACGAGACGATGCAGGCACGGCGCATCCGATACATCGAACCGCCTGCGTCGTTCGAGGGGACCGGACAGAAGATCCGTACGCACAAGGAGGTGCTCGAGGACCGCTGGGGCACGTGCCTGGACCTCGCTACCACCTTCGCCGCAGCGCTTGAAGCAGCTGGAATCTCGCCAGTGCTTGTGCTGACGACCGGTCACGCCTTCGCCGGGTGGCTGACCCAGGAGAACCACCTCTTGCCGGCGACCGCGCTCTCCGAGCGATCGACCCTGCTGATGGTCGCTGACTCAGCCGACTTCGTCTCGGTCGAACTGACCGCGCTCACTGATCGGGCCGAGCCGGTGCCGTTCCCAACCGCATCAGCACAGACATCGCTGTGGTGGAGCCGGCGCACTGAGGATCTGCGTTGGATGCTCGACGTCAAGGCCGCGCATCGGCGAGTCAAGCCGCTCCCGGTGCTCGTCCCGGGAGAGGGCGGGACGATCGAGGTCGTCGAGACCATCGAGGCGACCCATGAGCTGCGGGTCCCCAAAGAACTCAGCCAGATGCCCGCATCTGAGTTCCCGCCACGGGTAGACCAGTGGCGTCGATCGTTGCTGGACCTGTCGAACATGAACCCTCTCCTCAACCTCAGCCCCCGGCGCACCGGGGGCGCCGGCATCCACGTGCCCAGAGGTCGGATCGGCGACTTCGAGGACCGGCTCGCTGCGGGCACCGCGTTCCGGCTTCAGGCACACAACGACCTCAGTGAGCTGCATCTGCTTCAGGGAGCGCGATTCGCTCAGGACATCGACGCTGACGTGGCGGGCCGCCTCATGCTCGATGAGCGCACCCTCTTCATCACAATGAGCGACAAGGAGCATGTGAACCGTCTGGTGCGGTTGCAGAGACGAGCCCGCACCGAACTCGAGGAAACAGGTACCAACAACCTCTACCTGACACTCGGGTCCGTCGTATTCTCACCCGAAGCCACCGCCGGCCCGTCCCGCTTCGGAGCAAAGGCGACCGAGACAGCCGCACCGATCTTCCTGCTGCCGGTCAAGCTGGAAGGTAAGCGGGACACCAGCTTCCAGATCGTCGTAGAGGACGCCGATAGCACGGCAATGCCCAACCAGTGCCTCGCTGAGAAGCTGCGTTCTCAGTTCGGCGTCGAGGTACCGGAGCTGATCGCACCTGACCGGGATGACTCCGGCATCGACGTGATCGCCTCGATGCAAGCGATCCGCAGCGCACTCAACAAGAACGGCATCAAAGGAGTCCATGTGGAGGAGGACGCACACCTCGGCGTCTTCCAGTTCGCTACCTTGGAGATGTGGCGAGACCTCACCGACAACTGGCGAAAGCTGGTCGAGCGTCCTGTCGTCAGGCACCTCGTCGAACGACCACAGTCAGTCTTCGATGACGACACTCAGGACCCGGACGACGAGCCAACCGCAGAGGCGATGACATACCTGCCGATCGCTGCAGATGGGTCCCAGCTCAAGGCGGTGCGATGGGCAGCCGCCGGAAAGTCATTCGTCCTCGAGGGCCCTCCGGGAACCGGGAAGTCCCAGACGATCACGAACCTCATCGCCAACTGTCTCGCTGAGGGTAAGAAGGTCCTCTTCGTCGCAGAGAAGCAAGCGGCGCTCGACGTTGTGCAACGACGGCTCGACGCCGTCGGGTTGGGCCCGTTCACCCTCGACCTGCACGGCCGGAAGCAGACCGCAGCCGCCGTACGCCGCCAGCTCACTGAGGCCCTCGAGACCCGGACGAGCACCAGCGCGTCGTTCACCACCCTCCGAGAGTCCTACCGGTCCGTGGTCGAGTCGCTCTCCAAGTATCCGGACCAGCTCCACGAAGCCGGACCGACAGGCGAGTCCGCCTGGGGAGTCCGCCAGGCACTCCTCGAACTGGAGAAGAGGGGTACGCCATCGCTGCGGCCACTGTCTGCGCTCCCCGAGGTCGGCCGACGCGTGATCCGTGAGGGTAACGAACCGGATCTCTACCGCCGTGCGCGCGATCTCGAGGCAGCTGTGATGTCCCATCCTGGTGCACCTCTGGATTCCCCGTGGACGCTGTCCGGACAGATCTCTGTTCGCGCCGAGACCACACCGACGCTGCGGCATGCGATCACCGAGCTACTAGCAGCAGACCGAGCGGCGCACGGCGACCACGGGCGAGTGCTGCTCGACCTCGCCATGCGTCCCTCTGATTTCGAGCGGATCGCCGACTGGTTGCAGACGGTCACCTTGGGGTCAGGTCGTTCGACTGCCGAGGCTCGCTCAGTGGTCACCGCCGCGTGGAGACAGCGCGTCCAAGAGACGGCAAGCGCGATCGACCGATTCCGCACGACTCACCTGGTGCGCCTCGGTCCTTTCGCCCCAGCTGTCATCGAGATGGATCTGGACGGCCTGGTCGCACGATCGGTCGAAGTCGACGGAAAGCTCTTCAAGAAGAAGCCACGGCAGGCGCTGATCGACGAACTTTCTCCTACGCTCTCGCCCGCCGCGAACGTCAATCCGAAGACCCTCACCGCGCAGCTTCGAACGCTGCTGACTGTCCGGGAAGAAGCCGCGGACCTCACCCGCTTCGTAAGCGGACTTGCAGGCGTCGAGCTCCCGTTTCGATGGAATCCGCTCCAAGACGACGGGGTCGAAGTCGTACGTCGCCAGGTCGATGCCGTCTTCGCGGCGTCAGCGCTCGCCGACAACATCGACAACGAGGCTCTCCTCGACGCCACCACGTCGACGATGATCGAGGCCGCCGCGCGCGGTCTGCCGGTCGACCCCGAAGTCGCTCGACGTCTGGCACGCGCATGGACTCAGGTCTTCACGGCGCTCAGGACAACGGACTCGACGATCACCCAGTGGCAGCAAGACCACTCTTTGAGCGAGTCTCTGGCACGCGTTCGACGGGCGTGGGAGAAAGATCTGGAGGACGACTTCCTGGCTCTCGCTCGTTGGACTGCCGCGTCGATCGCCGCTGGCACGCTCGCAGAGGCCGGCATGGGCGGGCTCGCCGAAGCTGCGCTCCGAGGCGAGATCCCCGGCCAGGACATCGAGTACGCGGCGATGCTCTCGTTCGCTCGAGCATCCCTGGACGAGCGGCTCGACGGCAGCGGCCTTCGGTTCTTCGACGAGGAGGCCCGTTCCCACCAGGTCGAGCGATTCCTGACCACCGGCGTCGACCTTCGCGAACGGCTACGCAGCGAGCTTCCGGCAAGGATCGTCGCAGCTCGTAGCTTCGACCCTCGACGACCGCAGGGCCGGGTTGCCGACTTCCTCGGCCAACTCGGCCGCAAGCGTGGCGGGATGACCACACGGGCCTTGATGCGCAACTTCGGCTCGATCATCACGGAGCTCACCCCGTGCGTGATGATGAGCCCTGGATCCGTTGCGCGCTTCCTCGAACCGGGCGCCGTCGACTTCGACCTCGTCGTCTTCGACGAGGCATCTCAGATCCGAGTGCCCGACGCTGTCGGCGCGATGGGTCGCGGCAAGGCCGTCGTCGTGGTCGGTGACTCCCAGCAGATGCCGCCGTCTTCCGCATTCCAGTCCAGCGGACCCAACGACGACGAGGGCACGTCCGACGCCCCGAGCGAGGAGATCTTCGCGCTCAAGGACGAGGTCAGCATCCTCGAACAGGCCACGCAATCACGCCTACCCAGCCTGCCGCTGACCTGGCACTACCGCAGCCGGAACGAGGCGCTGATCGCGTTCTCCAACGCTCACTACTACAAGAACCAGCTCGCAAGCTTCCCGTCGCCACCAGATTCGGGCGACTCGACAGGGCTGTCGCTTCGCCGTGTCAACGGCACCTGGGAAGGCGGTAGCCGGGGAGCTCGGGTCAATCGGGCTGAGGCCGAGGCGGTCGTTCGTGAGGTCCGCACTGTCCTCGCACGTACCCCCGAGAAGTCCGTGGGCGTCATCACCTTCAACAACCAGCAGCAGACTCTGATCCTGGACATGCTCGAGGCTCTTGCGGCCGACGGCGACCGAGGGATCAGGGACGCCTTCGCACGCGATGACGAGCCGCTGGTCGTCAAGAACCTCGAGAACGTCCAGGGCGACGAGCGCGACATCATCTTGTTCACCCTCGCGTTTGGAGTGAGCGACAAGACCGGCAAGGTCACCAACAACTGGGGACCGTTGAGTCGCGAAGGCGGCGAGAAGCGTCTCAACGTCGCGATCACCCGCGCCAAGGAACGGGTCGTCCTCTTCTCGTCCTTCGAGGCCGACCAGCTCGATGCCAGCACCACTTCGAAGGGCTTGCAGCATCTGAGGAGCTATCTGATCCAGGCACGAGACGGTGCCGAGGCAGCGGGACTGGACCGGCGACCACCCGTCGATCTGCACCTCGACGCCGTCGCTGCAGCTCTCGAGGAGGCCGGGCTGGAGACGCGGAAGTCCGTGGGACTCTCCGACTTCACGGTGGATCTCGGCGTACGCTCCGGCGCCAGGCCTTGGGTAGCCGTGCTCCTGGACGGCCCGGGATGGCGCAACCGGGCGACGGTGGGTGACCGCGACGGGATGCCGCACGAGGTGCTGATCGACGCGATGTCGTGGTCGGGGGTCGAGCGCGTGTGGCTTCCGACCTGGCTGCGTGACCCGCAGTCGGTGGTCGAACGGATCGTCGCCACCGCTCGGACCTCCGAGCCACGCGCGGTCGTCGTTCTGGAGCCTCCGGAGGTCGTCGACGATGACTCACCGGTGCTGATCCGCGGCGTTGACGACGTCCCGGAGGTGCAGCTCTTCTCGACGGTGAAGAGTGATGGTCCCTTCGAGGCCGCGGACGGCAAGGCTCGCCATCCGAGGTGGGCGTTGGACCACCTCGAGTACGCCGACAACAAGCGGACCGTCACTCACGAGATCCAGGACATCGTACGCACCGAGGGCCCGATCCTGGCCGACCGGCTGGCCCGCGTCCTTGCCGCCAGGTTCGGCCTGGAGCGAGTGCGCCAAACCCGAGCCGATGAGATCCTCGCGCTGGTCCCCCGAGGGATGATCCGGCGAGCTGCCAACGGCGACAAGGTCGCCTGGCCATCGGATCTGGACGAGAACGATTACACGGCGTTTCGGGTGCCCACAGCTGGCCGCCGATCCGTCGAGGACGTTCCTTACCAGGAGTTGCGCAACGCCATGATCGCTCACGCTCGTGCAGCACACGGCATGCGGGACGTGGACCTGATGCGCGCCACCGCTCGCACCTTCGGTATCCAGCAGCTCGGCAGCAAAGTTGCCGAACGTCTGCTGGGGGTTCTGACCGCAGCGGTCAAGTCCGGAGACCTGGGCCGCGACGGCGACCACATCGTCGCGCTGACCACGCGCGCCAACAACGCGTCGTGAGTTGGTCACGACAACATGAGCACATCAAGGGAGTAGCAGATGGTCGAGTATCGCGGCCACAACGGGACGATCGCGATCGAAGGCGATCAGATGGTCATCACCCACCATGGATTCGTTGCGAAGGCCGGCGGGATGCAGATGAACAGTCCACGCCGCATCAACCTGGCGGCTCTGAGCGGCGTCAACCTCAAGCCGGCCTCGGCCCTGACCAACGGCATCCTCACGATCGGCACCGACGGAGCAGCAGCCTCGCAGCGTCCGGCGATCGACAGTGCGGACTCAGTGATGTTCCTGAAGAAGGACGCCGCCATGTTCCAAAGTCTTCACGACTGGCTGGCAACGGTCGTGGAGAAGAACCGTGCTTCCAGCGCGGATCCGTCAGCGCCCGCTGTCGTAGCTCGCGGTGCCCGTGCCGGCTCGGGAACAACGGGTCTGGTGAGATTTGCGCTCTGGGGTCAGCCGTCCTACGCCGGCTTCGAGGTCGCCGGCGAGGGGCATCACTCCGCCGAGATCGCGATGCTGTTCCCACATGGACTTCCCGAGGAGGGCGTCGAGGACACGTTCGAGGCAGATCTCGTTCCTGAGCCGACCAACCGCTACGACGCCAACGCAGTCCAGGTGGTCATCAGCGGGAACCTCGTCGGCTATCTCCCCAAGGAGGAGGCCGCGACATATCAACCTCGGCTGGGCAGGCTCGCGAACCAGGGGTTGCTCGCAACCGTCGGATCACGCGTCTGGGCGCGTCCGGAGATCGACTGGGAGAGTGGGCGACGGACCGGCCATATCCACGCCAGGGTGTCGCTGAAGCTCGCCGAGCCCCATCTCATCCTCCCCCTGAACACGGCACCCAGCGGTGTCGAGCTGCCGACTGGGCGCGCAGTGAAGATCGCACCCGGACCACGCGCTCAGGAGGCATGCGCACCATGGCTTCGCCCCGAAGGCGAGGGCTGGGTTCACGCGACTCTTCACCGCGTCGAAGAGGTGACGGCCCGCTCGACGAAGGAGCTGGTGGAGGTCCGGATCGACGGCGCCGCTGTCGGTCGCATGACCCCGGCCATGGGCCAGAACTTCCTCCCTGTGATCGACCTGCTCGACGACAGAGGTCTCGGGTGTGTCGTCCGGGCGATGGTCAAAGGCAACCGGGTGAAGGCCGAGATCTCGATATCCGCGGCCAGAGCCAGCGAGCTCAGCGACGCCTGGTTGCAGGACCACATCTACGCGGTCAACGCCGGGACAGGGCCGTCCCCAAGCCATCCTGCCGATCCTGTAACCACAGTCCCGCCGCTCCACGTCCCCGCTGGCTGGTATGCCGATCCTGAGGGGGTCGCTGCATCTCGCTACTGGGATGGGACTGCCTGGACGTCACACGTCAGTTCGTCGTGATCCCGGCGATCTATCCCGCTCGCCTGTCACCACTGGCCATCCGATTATTCGACCACCCGATACCGCTGGCGACTGCTCCGCCCGGGGTGCAGCCTTCTGATGATTCCGTCATCTTCCAGCTGCTTCAGTCGCCTCGAAACGGTGCTCTGCGACATGCGGAGCTGATCCTGGATCGCCTTTCTGCTGTTGTGGCCCGCCCGGATCGCTTGAACGACCGCATCGAGGTCGGCGGTGACACCAGCAAACCCTTGAGTCGTCACATCTGCGTCGTCTGGCTCGGCGTCAACGATCTCCAGCGGAAGGGCTTCTTCGATGAGGTGGTACGCCGCGTAGCGCCGACCTCCACGACTGAACGCAACCCCTCGGTCGACGAGATCTTTCAACGCCTGACCAGCGGCGATGCGATCGATGCCCCAGGCCTGGAGCATCGCGTTGGTCGTCCGACCGGTCGTACGCATCATGGCGAGAGCCAGGTGTTGGGCATCGGTTAGACCGCGTTGCCCGAGCGAGCTGATCCACTCGATCGTCTCGGGCCCCAACAGTGCATGCTGCGGCACCCGGACCGTTACGCGGCCCGGACGAACAACGAACGCAGGTGGACTCATCCCGGCACGCCGAAGCTCGGTCATCACCGTGTGGAGCCCGGACCCGCGGTTCTCGCAGAGCGCTTCACCTGGTTGGCCTTCGACCTCGACATCGGCCAAGATCGCAGCCAGGGTCTGGTTTCGAGACGTCGAGTGGTGATCGTCGGCAGCCAGGTCGGCCACTGTGATGGTCCCGTACAGACCTCCGGGACTCTTCACTTCCAGCCGATCCGGATAGAGCTCGATCTGGACCTGGCTCCCGCGTGCATCTGGGCTGTAGTCGCGGTGCATCAGTGCATTCACGACGATCTCGCGGATGACGTCGATCGGATAGTCGTAGACATCCCGCCGGCCCAAACCGGCGATGATCGCACCGACACGCATGTTACGGATCGCCATCGCAATCACGTCAGCGACAATCACCGGGAGCGGCCCGGTCAGTGAGGCGTTGTCGAGGAACCGTCGCCCGTCAGGGTCGGTCTCCCCCATCTTGAGTCCTGGCAGAGCCACGAAAGACACGAAAAGCTGCGGGAAGAACTGCTGGGGGTAAGCGCCAAGGGCAAGCAGGCCCGCGAGGGTCGGCCTGACCACACCTTCGGCGTCGGGTGCGAGCACTCCGAGCTTGATCAGAAGCTGCTCGTCCTCGTCCCGGCGCAGACGCGGAGAGCGCCGGCGCACGCGCGCCAGGTAGGCCGCGACCAACTCCGTATCGAGATCCGTGGCCGACGCTCGCTCGACGACCTCTTGATCGTGCGTCGGCTGCGTCCGGTTGGAGAGAAGCTGCGTGACCTCGTAGTGGGTCAGCAACCGGTCGCCGTCGCCGCCGCGAATGAACGAGCCCCCGTAGGCGCCCGGCTTCTTCAGGTAGCAGGGTTTCTCGACCGGATCGAGCTCGGGCACGTCGAGACGGACGACCGCAGCGTTCTCGAACTCCTCGATCTCGACCTGAGCCCGACACGGTGGCTCGACGAGGTTGGCGCAGGCGTTCGCGAGCGCATCGCGAATGCGCGTGGCGTCGAAGCCAGCGGCGGGAACGAACCCGTCGTCTTCGCTGAGACCCAGGATGATCGTGCCGCCGTCGAGGTTGGCGAAGGCGCTGATCGTCTCGACCGTCGTGGTCGGAAGCCCTCCGACCGCGGCCTTGACCTCCACGCCGGACATCTCTGCGTCGATGCGACGCATCTGCTCAACGAGCGCCCTGGTCTCCATCCTCATCCCAACTACTTTGTCATACTTCCTCACACTTGCTCAGACTTTGTCACACTTGTTCACGAGTAGCTGGCGACACGCTCGTCACCCCGCACCCCGTTGCGAAGGAGCAGCCGTGCGACGAGCCTGCATCCCACCGCCCTTCGGCACCTTGAATCGCACATGTGCGGGGAAATGGCGCCGTCGGACGGCTGTGGGGTCGTCACTTCCGCGCAAATGTGCGGAAGTGCCGGCCCGCCCCGAGGTCAGGCTGGTACTCCCGCGCCGACATCGGTCACCCGAAGCTTTCCGGACATCAGGAGGGGGAGGAGTTCGTCGCGGGTTGCGGCGAGCCGAGCCGATTCATCGGTCAGGGCACGTTCGATGGCCGCAAGCTCCTGGATCTGGCTGTCGACATCCTCGTGTTGCAAGGGCAATTCAACCTCAAGTCTCTTCAGATTGCTCATGCTGATCTTGGGTTGTACGGCGCCGGTGACCAGGTGGGAGACGTTCGCCCGCCTAACGATGTGGCGGAGAAGCTCAGTCGATACGCCTCGACCGGTCAGGACGTGGGCATGGTTGTTCACCCATGCAGGGCCCCAGATGTACTGGACGACCGGCGTGCCGTCGTCGCGCACGACTGACCCGTCCTCGCCCACCAGCACAAGGCACTCATCGAAGATAGGTTCGTCGACGTAGTCCATCCGACTCGCGGCACCGTAATACGGAACGGTTCCTCGGCGTGCCCCCCGATCCCTCGAAGAAAGCGGAACGCGTCGTCGGTTGTGGAACTCCGCGATCTCGTCCACGAGGACCACTTTGGATGCCGTAGCCATCGCGCTAGAGATGATCGCGTCGGCCAATCTGCTTGCCGACGCAATGGCGCGGTCGTTGGCTGCGATCTTGTCGTCGAGGGCGCCTAGGACCTCGGCGATGGAGCGCTGCGTAGCCAGGTCTGGAACGCGGACCTCTACTCCGGCGATGTAGTTCCTATTCAGCATTGGCTGGACACTGCCCGAGTCAAACCCAGAGAGGTCTATGAACTCGAACAGGTGGTACAGGAACTTCGGGTCATTGCCCTTGAAGTCCGCGGCATAGAGCGTTGTGTTCAGCGGCCAGAAGTCACCCTCACTCCACGTCGGCACTCCCAGGTTCGTTGCGCGACCCACAACGAAGCCTGGCCCTTTAACGGGCCCTTCACTGTGCCAACCAGCGGTGACTCCCGCTGAAAGAACTGGGAATGGTCCGTCCTCGCGCTCGCGGTGCGGCAAGTCGAAGCCACGGCGCAACTCGATGACGTCGGCGAGCGACTTCGGCATCCACTCACCCATCGAGGCGCTCCAACTGCTGGCGTACGACCTTCTCGAGGCGGGCGGACTCGTCGAACGCCTCCAGGAGTTCGGTGGTGAGGCGGGTGATCTTGGCGTCGAGTGGTTCGCCGTCGTCTTCGGCTTCGGGGGCGCCTACGTAGCGGCCGGGGGTGAGGGCGTAGTCGGCGGCTTTGATGTCGGCCAACGTGGCTGACTTGCAGAAGCCAGGGATGTCTTCGTACGCCGAAGCGACTGTGTTGGTCTCGACACCACTCGCTTCGCTCGCGGGCTCGACCGACGACGGCGAAGGCTCGGCTGCGTCACGGTCCGGCCCATGGAGCCAGGCGTGGTAGGTGGCGCCGATCTTCTGGATGTCTTCATCGCTCAGGGCGCGCTCGGCGCGGTCGACCATGTAGCCGAGGTTGCGGGCGTCGATGAAGAGGACTTCGCCGGCGCGGGAGCCCTTGTTCTTGGCGAAGAACCAGATGCAGACGGGGATGCCGGTGGAGCGGAAGAGCTGGGTGGGCAATGCCACCATGCACGACACGAGGTCGGCCTCGACGATCTGGGCGCGGATGTCGCCTTCGCCGTTGGAGTTGGACGACATAGAGCCGTTGGCCATGACGACGCCGGCCTTACCGTTCGGAGCCAGTTTGGAGAGGATGTGCTGGATCCAGGCGTAGTTGGCGTTGTTGGCGGGAGGAACGCCGTAGCGCCAGCGGGGGTCCTCGATGTTGCGGGTCCAGGACTTGATGTTGAACGGCGGATTGGCCATCACGAAGTCGACCTGGACATCGGAGTGCATGTCACGGGCGAAGGTGTCGCCCCAGCGGGGACCAAGGCCGGCGTTGTTGATGCCGTGGATGGCGAGGTTCATCTTCGCCAGGCGCCAGGTCTCCTCGTTGGCCTCCTGACCGTAGACCGAGATCGCGGTCGGGTCGCCATCGTGGGTCTCGATGAACTTCTCGGCCTGGACGAACATGCCACCCGAGCCGCAGCACGGGTCGTAGACGCGACCGGAGGTCGGCTCGAGGACCTCGACGATGGTGCGTACGACCGATGGGGGTGTGAAGAACTCGCCGCCACGCTTGCCTTCGGCGGCGGCGAACTTGGCGAGGAAGTATTCGTAGACCTCCCCCATGAGATCCCTCGCGCGGTGGGATCCCTGGCGGGAGAAGCGCATCGAGTTGAACAGGTCGATCAGCTCGCCGAGGCGGCGCTGGTCGATGTTGCCCTTGTTGTAGAGCCGCGGCAGCGTGCCACGCAGGGACTCGTTGGCGTTCATGATCGCGTCCATGGCCTCGTCGACGAGCGAGCCGATGGTGCGGCCGGGCTCGTCGCCGATGGCGGGCTTGCCCTTGGCGTTCTCGGCCAGGTGCTGCCAGCGGGCCTGGGCCGGGACCAGGAAGACGCCGTAGCCCTGGTACTCCTCGGCGTCGTCGATCAGGTCGGCGATCTGGTCCTCGTCGTAGCCGTCCGCGAGCAGGTCCGTACGGATCGTCTCGCGACGCTCCTCATAGGCGTCGGAGACATACTTCAGGAAGACCAAGCCGAGGATGATGTCCTTGTACTGCCCCGCCGAGAGCGAGCCGCGGAGCTTGTCGGCAGCCTTCCAGAGCATGTCCTTGAGCTCGTCCATCGTCGACGGTGTCGACGGGTCCTTCTTCTTGCGTGGTGGCATCAGCCTGCTCTCCTCTGGGTCCTCTGCGTGCTGTCGGACTGGTGGTCGGTGTCGAGGGCGACCGTGCCTGCGGCCACTCCGTCGATGAGTGCGTTCTGGAGCTCGTGGGCTGCGGCCAGGCGCCGACGCAGCTCGTCGATGTGGCCGTCGATGCCGGCCAGGGTGCGGTCGAGCGCGTCTGCGGCGTCGGCAGTCAGGACCGGGACGGTCCAGGTCTCCCACTCGCCGCCGGGCTGCCGGTTGATGATCGCAGCCAGCGCGTAGGGGCCGACCGGCGCACCCGCCTTCGGCCGCAGGATCCGCGACGGCGACCTCACGATCGCACCGCCCGTCTCGTCCACGACTGCCGCCGGGGTGCCTTTGTCGCTGAAGACGACATCCCCGGGCTCGGTTCTCACGGCATGAGAGTAGTGCCGCTCGGCGTCGAACGGATCGAGGCGTACGCCGTCGGTCGACCCGTCTGCGGCGAGGACCGGGACGGTCCCGCCCGGGTCGGCGTGATCGAGGTCGATCCGAGCGCCGCGGATGCGTTTGAGCTGCCCAGCGTCGCAGAGCTCGGCAAGCGAACGCTGGCGGAGCACGACCGACCCCGGCGCCCGGTCGACGTCGACGTCGAAACCCGTCAGCGGTGCGCTCGTCGTCAGGGTCGCCGCGTGGACCCGGTCCAGGTGGTCGCGCTGATGCGATGTGCCCAGGCGTGGCGCCACGGCACCGCGCGGCACCAACGACGCCTTGCCGGCCCGGACCGGCGCCAGGTCGACGGCGAGCGCATAACGGAACGCACGGTCATCGGTCTGAGCCAGGGCGCCGCTGAGGTCCGACGCCAGGTCGGCGAGATCGAGGTCGGCCCCGGTCAGGTCGGCCGCGCGGACCCGATCCGTGTGGACCGGGCCGGACAGGACCCAGAGTCCCAGCCCCTGTCGCGCGGCGTCCTTGCGCATGCCTCGTGGCAGCCGCGCCGCGAACCCCAGGTTTCCGGAACGCAGGGTCTGGGCGCGCTGCGCGTCCAGGTCGCCGCTGAGCCGGTCGCAGAGGAGTGTCGAGGGGCCGATGACGACAGCCGCGTCCAAGGGACCGAGCTCGAGGGTCACCTCGTCGACCGCCTCCAGTGCCTCGAGATCCGCGAGCCCGAGCATCGACACCACACGTACGCAGCTGGTGGCCTGCTCGATGACGTCGACTCCCGCGACAAGTGCACGCCGGCGCAGCCGTCGGGCGACCTCGCCCTCGCCGACCTGAAGGCCGATGAACCCGTCACCAAGCGCGGCAGCCACCTGAGCGTCACCACCCGGGTCCAGCGCGACATCTTCACCGAGGTGGAGCCGGGCAGTCTCGACGACCGTGCGGAGCAGCCTCAGCAACCCGTCGGCCAGGCCCTGCTCCGAAGCCTCACGGCGCAACCTGCCGGACCCGACCCGGGTCAGCGCGTCGGCCAGGCCGTAGGACCCCTCGACCAGATCGTCGACATAGCGCAACGTCGCCGCGTCGACCTCTGCGCCGGTCAGCTCGCGCCGCACCAGCGCGTCCTTCGGATCGTGCTGTGCCGCAGCCGCGGCGACGCCCGCGGGCGTGAGCGGCCCCAGCTCGTCTACCCCGAGGGCGCGCAGGCACAGCAAGGTCACCACGGTCTCCGGATCGACACCTAGCGGCGCCGCAAGAGTGGGGGCGTCGTACGCATGGTCGGGGTTGTTCCCGCGACCGGTCTCCGCCAGCCACGCGACGATCTCGTCGCGGTCGAACCGCTCGATGCCGGCAACGACGTCGACCGGCTCCGGAAACGGGATCACCCGCCCGCGTACGTTGGGGCGGCGGCGCCACATCGACACGGCCGGGCGGCTCACGTGCGCCAGGTCGGCAACGTCCTGCATGGTCAGCGTCGGGGCTACCGGCTCCACGTCGGGCTCCTTCCCAGCTCGTCCGAATGTTCGCCTCACACTAGGTCAAGCGCTCGATCACGGCGGGCGAATCGCTGTTAATGCCCCTTATCGGTGATCTCCGTAGTCACACAACGGCCTTCGCTCCAACCTTCTCTCATCACGAGCTGCAACCCGGCAGCCACGCAGAGGGAGCAACCGATGTCCAACGAGCCGACCGCGAACGTCCGGCAGCAGATGTCCCAGGCCGTCGCCAAGGAGGTCGCCGACGGCGGCTGGCGGGTCGAGTCGCAGACCGACTACCACACGGTGCTGGCCAAGGGCGGGCGTACGAACCACGTCCTGCATCTGATCCTGACCATCTTCACCTGCGGGCTGTGGTCGCTCGCCTGGCTGCTCATCGCCCACCTGAACCGCCGCCAGAGCCTGGTGCTGAGGGTCGATGAGTACGGCAACTTCAGCCGCCAGAAGACCGACTCCAAGGGCGCCCTGATCGGCGCCTGCGTAGTCGCCGGCGTGCTGCTCATCGGCGGCATCGTCGGTGCGGCCAGCGGCGGTGGCGGCGCAGATGACTCCGCCGGCACCGCCACCGACGCCACAACTGACGCCGCGTCCAGCGGCGCCGCTGGCGACAAGCCGAAGGCGGACAAGCCGGAGCAGGGATCAGCCAAGCGCCCGTTCAAGGTCGGTCAGACCGCCAAGCTGGAGGGCACCGCATACACGGTGGCCGGCGCGAGCACGCAGAGCAACGTCGGCGGTGAGTTCGGCGAGCAGGCCGACGGTGTCTTCGTGGTGGTCGACCTCACCGTCGAGAACACCAAGAACGAGACCAAGACCTTCATGGACACCGCCGCGGTGTTCATCGCCAAGGACGGCACGAAGTACGAGGGTTCCGACGCCGCGCTCTACCTCGGCGAAGAGTCGCTCTTCCTGCGCGACATGCAGCCCGACCTCGCCACCAAGGGCAAACTCGTCTTCGACGTTCCTCCGGCAAAGGCCGCCGGCGGCATCCTCCAGGTCTCCGACCTCTTCGGCCGCGGCGAGACCCACTTCGCGCTCGGCCTGAAGTAGCGCATCTCATCCGGGGCAGCGACTCGTCGCTGCCCCGGACACGTCTCGGCATCAGACATCAGCTCAGAAGGAGATTCTCATGTCCACCGGTCCTGAAGGCCCCAACTGGAACGACCAGCTCGATTGGTCAGCACACCCCACGTACGCAGCACCCACCCCCACCTCGGAGTCTCCTCGGCCGCGGTGGCCCTGGGTGCTCGGCGCCGTCGTCGCCGTCGTCCTTTCTCTCGTCGCGCTGCTCGGCGCGGGCCTGCTGCTCAGCTATCGCGCCGAGCAGGCAGACGCCGCGCGAGAGAATGCGGCAGAGGCCAAGGCGATCGAGACCTGCAGAGCGGAGATCGGCGAGTTCGTCGAAGCCGTTCTCGACGCCTCGTCGCGCGCGGAGGTCGGCATCGTCCAGGCCGACCTCTCAGAGGCAATCTCCGACGCAGCCGTCCTCGGCAATCGGATCGATGCCAGCTCCCTCAGCCCCGAGTGCGACTCGGCCTATCAGGCTGCGGACGAGGCCCAGACCATCTATGCGCTTTCCGCGAGCACGTGGGAGGACTGCATCTGGGAATACACCTGCGACCCGGACACGGACTTTGACAACTCCGACTGGTCCACGGCTCAGGACAAAGCCCAGGCGGCGTACGATGCCATGCTCGCTGGCATCTCGGTCGACGCCGTCAACAGCTGACGCGCTCGCTCTGCCGACAGCGGCTCAGACCTCGGCCACGAATCGGACGCTGCAGGCGACGAGGACGATCATCCCCACCGTGGCAGCGCCGAACAGGCCGGCCAGGCCGGCACCCCGGGCGGAGCCGGAGCTCCCGCCTTCCCACGCGAACCCACACCTGCAGCACATCAGTCGCCGGCGGCCCCCCGCCGTACGCGAGAGAACCCGGATCTCCTCGTCTTCGGTGCACTTGGCACACATAGCCGAAGCCATCGAGTGAACTCCTCGCACTTCTACATGAACAGAATCTGTACAACGCCGTCCAGGGTGACACAGGCACAGGCCCGTCCCACAGTTGAGCACGACCTGTGGGTGAACTGTGAAGGCTCTATTGACCAGCAGGGATGTCGTCCGTGTTGGCGACGCCGTAGGGGATGTGCACCCCGGCGATCGAGCCGACCGCGGGGTCCAGATGGGTCGTCTGGTCGTCGAAGAAGATCAGTGGTCGGAGCACCTCGAGGACGCGTACCTTCTCCACCCCGCCCAGGAAGAACGCCTCGTTGACGTGGACGTCCCAGGACTGCAGCGACCGGATCGCCCGCTCGTGCGCCGGGGCGCCACGGGCGGTGACCAGCGCGATCCGCAGCCGTGGCTCATAGGACGGGTCCTCCAGGCGGCGCTGCTCCTCGACCTGCTGGATCCGGTTGAGATCGCGTAGCAGCGGCTGCAGCGGTCCGGGCTCGAGCGGCTCGGCCTTCCGGCTCGCCTCGTGCGCCTGGTATCTCTCGATCCCCTCCTCGCGGTAGACCCGCTCGGAACCGTCGTCGGCGAGCACGCCGTCGAAGTCGAAGGCCACCACGACGGAGCGATCAGAATCGTCGTACGTCGCGGCCGACGGAAGCACGTGACCGGCGGGGAAGCCTTCGCGGCTGGCCGCGACCACGTCCGAGCGGTTGCCACTGAGGAACAGCGACATCCCGAGTGCCCCGATGTAGGGATGCGGCGAGCGACCCTGAGTGAACACCGCGCGGGTCATCGGCAGGCCGTGGCGCTCGATCGAGCGCATCACCCGCAGTCCGGTGTTGGGATCGTTGCGGGAGACCACGATCACCTCGACGAGGCCGTCGTCGGCGTCGTCGACCAGGTCGTTGAGGCTCAGCAGCCGCTTGATGAACGGGAACGCGACACCGGGCCGGAGCGGGTCGTCGATGCGTTCGTCCTGGTAGCGGCGGTAGGCCCCTTCGCCGTGCTCTCGGAAGTACGCATCCGACTCGGACAGGTCGAAGAGCGCGCTCGACGCGATCCCGACGACCAACCGGTCCCCCAACTCATATCCCACCCCTGGAACCTACCGGTCTTCGCCGGAACGGGGTCGTTGCCAGATCAACTCACTTCCGCCATAGTTCCGGCCAGCGTCCTCGTGGCACCGGCCACCTCTCGGGGAGGATCGCTGCTGCATTTTCCTTCGATCCCCCTTCCTCTGGAGGAGAAGTACGTCTCATGAGCATCAAACGAAGCCTGAGTCTCGCCGCCGGATCCGCCGCTCTCGCAGCCCTGACCGCGACCACCATCTCGGCACCTGCGGCGACCGGGACCACCGGGCCCGCGCCCGCGCTGGGCACACCGAACGTGGTCGCCGACGGTCTCGACAACCCCTACTCGCTCGCCTGGGGAGCCCACGGCAAGCTGTGGCTCACCGAGAAGAGCGGCAAGTCCGTCCTCAGCGTGAACCCCGCGACCGGCGCGAAGAGCACCCTTCTCGATCTCTCCAACCAGGCCGTCTCCAGCGGCCAGGACGGAGTGCTCGGACTTGCCGTGGAGCCGTCGATCGTCAGCAGGGCCCGCGGCTATGCGTACGTCTCGTTCACCTATGACTCCGGCCAGGCCGAGGAGTCCACGGGCGAGACCCGGCGCACCAAGATCGTGCGCTACAGCTACGACGACTACCGGAAGAAGCTGGTCAGCCCGACCACGATCATCGACGGACTGCCGGCGAGCATCGACCACCAGGGTGGCCGGCTGCTGATCGGTCCCGACGGGAAGCTCTACTACGCGATCGGCGACCAGGGCACCAACCAGTACTCCCTCGCCTGCCGTCAGAACCAGGCCCAGACCCTGCCTACCGCGGCCGAGGTCGCGGCGAAGGACTGGTTCGCCTACCAGGGCAAGACCCTGCGGCTGAACCGCGACGGCTCCATCCCGACCGACAACCCGACGATCAGCGGCGTACGCAGCCACATCTGGACCTACGGACACCGCAACCCGCAGGGCTTCACGTTCACCCCCTCCGGGCAGCTCCTCGAGGCCGAGCACGGCCCGAAGACCGACGACGAGATCAACCTGCTCCGCCCTGGCGGCAACTACGGCTGGCCGAACGTCGCCGGTTACCAGGACGACGACTCCGCCTACGTCTACGCCGACTGGAGCGCCTCCTCCCCGACACCGTGCGCCGAGTTGACCCACTCGGACTTCGAGATCCACGAGGACGTGCCGACGACGAAGGAGTCGGAGTTCACGGCTCGCTTCAACGAGCCCCTGGACACCTTCGGCACCTCGGTCACCTGGGATCACGACTTCACCGGCGCCCCGTGCGACGAGTCCGGTCTCTACTACATCTGCTACCCGACCATCGCGCCGTCCAGCCTCACCTACTACAAGCCGGCCTCCGGCCGGGCGATGCCGGGCTGGGAGAACTCGGTGATCATGACCAGCCTCAAGGACGGCACGATCTACCGCCTGGGTCTCAACTGGACCGAGACCGACGTGGTCGCGGTCGAGCCGCTCTACACCGACCAGGACCGGTTCCGCGCCACGATCGTCAGCCCTGACGGCAAGACGGTCTACGCAATCACCGACACCGCGGGCCTCGTCCGCGGCGAGGGCGACGTCCCCACGACCGACCTCACCCACCCGGGGTCGCTGCTCGCCTTCCCGGTCAGCAGCTGACGTACGTCCCTGCTCTCCCGGACCCCGGGCGTGCGCCGATAAATGGTGTGCGACCGGGGTCCGGTCGTGTCTACCGTTGATGTCATGCAGCAGCGACCGCGCCCGTGAACGTGTACGCACAGACGGGTTGTGGGGAAGCGGCTATCCCTCCTGGGTTGGGTCCAGGCGATCGCGGGTTCGAGTCCCGCCAACCCGACGTTGACCTCAGTCCGCGTTGGTGACGCGGAGGAACTCCTGGACGTCGAACACGGCGCGGAAGAGCCCGGCGCCCTTGGGGAGCATGGGAGCGACCTCGGCGTAGGAGACGATCCTCGGATCCGTGACGCGGTGGTCGACGCCGTCGTGGACGATCGTGGCCGAGTTGGCGGCCAGGACGTTCTGGGCCCAGTCGACCTTCGAGGTGTAGGGCAGGTTGATGACGAAGCCGTCGGGCGTCGGGAACGGCGTGACCGGGGTGGCGTACTCCCGGCCGCTCGTGCGACCGACGTGGAGGACGACGCCGTTGAGGTTGCCGGTCGAGCCGGCGGTCTTCAGCGCCTCGGAGGCGAACCGCTTGGAGAAGATGCGGATGCGGTCCTGCAGCCAGGGCGACTTGTTGCGCATCCCGATCACGAAGGCGGCACCCGCGCCCGCCACTCCGGCAGCCAGCAGACCCGGGATCACTCGACTCAGTCGCATGTGGCAAACCTACCCTCGCACCCCAGAGAGGGCGCGGGTGACAGATAACGTGGGCGCCGTCACACTGGAGAGTGGATCTCGATCACCGAGGAGGGCGGATGCGGCGCTGGCTACGCACTTCATCGGGGACCCATCTGGGCACCGAAGCCGACCGGGCGACCTTCCGCACCCTCCACAACGCGTCGCTGGCGAGCCCAGCGCTGCGCGGCGGCCTGACCGTGGACAGCGCCGAGCGCGCCGCACCTCATCTTCAGGCTCTTCTCGCCGCTCCCGCGCTCGCGATCACCGATACCGACGGCCTGCTCGCCTGGGAAGGCATCGGCACCCACCACCAGGAGCACGTGACGAAGCTGGCCGAGGGGACGCTGGAGCGCGGTGCGACCCGGTTCTACGACCGGGTCGACCTGGAGTGCGGTCAGGCCGGATGCCCGCTGCACTCCGCCGTGGTCAGCCCCCTGGTCGTCGACGACCACCTGGTCGGCACGCTGCAGGCGTACGCCCCGGACACCTCGGCAATGATGATCCGCGCCACCGACGAGGTCGCGACCTGGGTCTCCGGCCAGCTCGAGCTCGCCGAGCTCGACGCGTCGCGGCGGCGCCTGATGGAGGCCGAGGTGCGCGCGCTGCGCGCCCAGATCAGCCCGCACTTCATCTACAACTCGCTCGGGGCGATCGCCAGCTTCGTACGCACCGACCCGGAGCGAGCGCGGGAGCTGCTGCTGGAGTTCGCGGACTTCACGCGCTACTCGTTCCGGACCCACGGTGAATACACCACGCTGTCCGAGGAGCTCCGCTCGGTCGAGCGCTATCTGCTCCTGGAGCAGGCCCGGTTCGGCGAGCGACTCTCGGTCAGGCTCTCGGTCGCTCCCGAGGTGCTGCCGATCGCGGTGCCGTTCCTGTGCTTGCAGCCGTTGGTCGAGAACGCCGTACGCCACGGCCTCGCTGACGCAGAGACCGGCCACATCTCCATCCGAGCCGCCGACAGCGGCACCGAGTGCGTGATCGAGGTCGAGGACGACGGTGCCGGCGAGGATCCGGAGAAAGTCCGCAACGCGCTGGCCGGCGGGCTCCCGACGGGTCTGAGCGACGTGCCCCCGACCACCGATTCGATGGGGCTCGGCAACGTCGACGCCCGGCTCCGCAACGCCTACGGCGACGACTACGGCCTGGTGGTCGAGACCGCCCCCGGTGCCGGCACGAAGGTCATCCTCAGGATCCCGAAGTTCGCCCCAGGAGTGCACACATGAGCGGCATGACCGGCCGTACGCCGCAGGCGTTCGCCGCGAGACAGGGAGCCCCGGGCGGGCGCCTGCGAGTCCTGGTCGTCGACGACGAGCCGCCGGCCGCCGACGAGCTCTCCTACCTGCTCACCCAGGACGCTCGGGTGGCAGAGGTGCGCACCTGTCTGAACGCGACCGACGGGCTGCAGCAGCTGCAGGGGTCGGGCGTGGACGCGGTCTTCCTCGACATCCAGATGCCCGGCCTGAACGGGCTCGAGGTGGCGCGGCTGCTGGCCCGCTTCAAGACACCGCCGGCGGTCGTGTTCGTGACCGCTCACGAGGAGCACGCGCTGGAGGCCTTCGACCTGCGCGCGGTCGACTACGTCCTCAAGCCGGTGCGCGCGGAACGTCTGGCCGAGACCGTCACCCGGCTGATGGGCAGCGTCCCGGAGGAGGAGCCGAGCGGCGACGTACAGATCCCGGTCGAGCTCGGCGGCGTCACCCGTTTCGTGTGGCGCTCCCAGATCACCCACGTGGAGGCGCAGGGCGACTACGCCCGGCTGCACACCGCCGGGGCGTCTCATCTGGTGCGGGTCCCGCTGACCCAGCTGGAGCAGGAATGGGCCTCCGCCCGGTTCGTACGCATCCACCGCTCGCTCCTCGTCAACCTCTCCCACGTCACCGAGGTCCGCTCGGAGGCCGGGCGCTGCTCGGTCGTCGTCGGCGGCGCGTCCCGCGGCACCGAGCTGCAGGTCAGCCGCCGGCACACGCGCCAGCTCAAGGACCTGCTCGCCCGACGCTCATGATCCCCTCCTGACAGCAGAGCCCAATGACAGAACCACAACGCGTACGCGTCACCGGACCGCCCCGACGCCGCCCGGCCGTCCGTCGGGTCGACGTCGACGAGGACACCCGCCTCGGCGAGGTCTACCTCGGCTCGCTGATGCGCGCCCAGCTCTCGATCGCGCTCCGCACCCTGGCGGTGCTCTTCCTCGGCGTCGGGTCGCTCCCGCTGCTGTTCTGGCTGGCCCCCGGGCTGGTCCGCACCGCGCCGTTCGGTATCCCGCTCCCCTGGCTGCTCCTCGGGGTTCTGGTCTACCCGTTCCTGTTCCTCCTCGGCCGCTGGTATCTGCGCGGCGCGGAACGCAACGAGGCCAGCTACGCCGACCTGCTCCGTTCGGACGACGAGGCTCCATGACGCTCGACTCCGCCCCGGCGATCGTCGCGGTCACCCTGGTCACCCTGGCGACGCTGACCATCGGCACCTGGGGACTGCGGTTCAGCCGGACCACGAGCGACTTCTACGTCGCCTCGCGGTCGGTGCGGCCCGGCCTCAACGCGAGCGCAATCGGCGGGGAGTATCTCTCCGCCGCCTCCTTCCTCGGCATCGCCGGGCTGGTGTTCACCTCGGGCGCGGAGATGCTCTGGTACCCGATCGGCTGGACCGCCGGCTATCTCGTGCTGCTGACCCTGGTCGCGGCGCCTCTGCGCAGGTCAGGGGCGTACACGCTGCCTGACTTCGCCGAGGAGCGGCTTGCCTCGCGCGGGGTTCGGCGGCTCTGCTCGCTTCTGGTCGTGTCCATCGGCTGGCTCTATCTGCTGCCGCAGCTGCAGGGCGCCGGCCTGACCTTGGAGCTGGTCGCAGGTGCGCCTCGCTGGGTGGGACCGGTGCTGGTCGGGACGGTCGTGCTGGTCAGCGTCTTCTCCGGCGGGATGCGCTCGATCACCTTCGTGCAGGCCTTCCAGTACTGGCTCAAGCTGACCGCCCTGCTGGTGCCGGTCGGAGTGCTGGTCGCGGTCTGGGGCAGCGACGGCGCACCCCGCGCCAACGATCTCAGTCAGACCTGGTCGCTGCCGATGGGCACCGACGGACCTGCCGGCCTCTACGCCACCTACTCGCTGATCGCAGCGACATTCCTCGGGACGATGGGGCTGCCGCACGTCGGGGTCCGCTTCTACACCAACCCCGACGGCCGCGCCGCCCGCCGCACCACCCTGGTCGTGCTGGCTCTCCTCGGCGTCTTCTACCTGCTGCCACCGATCCTCGGCGTCCTCGGTCGCGTGTACGGCGCCCGCCCCGCCTCCGCCGACACCCTGGTCCTCGAGCTGCCCCGGCTGATGCTCTCCGGCTGGGCGGGTGACGTCCTGACCGGACTCGTGTGCGCGGGCGCCTTCGCGGCCTTCCTGTCGACGTCGTCCGGCCTCGCGATCGCCGTCTCCGGCGTGCTCTCCCAGGACGTGGTCGTGCCGCTGCTGCGTCGCCGAGGCAGTCGGTACGGCGGCGTCGCCGCCTTCCGGATCGCCTCCCTGGTCGCCGTGATCGTCCCCGTCGCCGGCGCCCTGCTGACCCCCAGCGTCGGCGTCGCCCGCGGCGTCGCGCTCGCCTTCGCCCTGGCCGCCGCCACCTTCTGCCCGCTCCTCCTGCTCGGCATCTGGTCGCGCCGGCTGACCGCCTACGGTGCCGCTGCGGGCCTGGTCACCGGGTTGGTCACGACGGGCTCCGCCGTGGTCTTCACGATCAGTGGGTGGCGTACGGACACCTGGGCCGACGTCGTCCTCACCCAGCCCGCGCTCTGGGCGGTCCCGCTCTCGTTCGCCGTGATGATCCTCGTCAGCCTCGCCACCGCAGAGCATGTCCCGCCCCACACCACCCGACTGCTCGTACGCCTCCACACCCCCGAGCCGACGCTCGAACCCGCCGTCGCGGCCTCGACGCAGCGCTGACTCTCAGACGGCAGTGATCTCGGCGCGAACCGACGTGGTCCAACCGTGACCGTCACCGCCGTGGATCTCCAACAGGTGCGGTCCGGGGGCGATCGGCTCGACATAGGCCCAATGGCCAGCGACCTGCATCTTCGTCCCGAACAGCGACACCCCGTTCACCGGGTTTCCAAGTGCGCCTCGCACTCTGACCGGTCCGGAAGAGTTCGCAGACACTGGAACCTCTTCGCCGTCGAGCTTCACGAAGCCGAACGATCGGGGAAGGTCCGCGTTCGTGAGCATGCTGCGCGACCACATACAGAAGGCAGGCATGAACAAAGGCCTGCCGACCGGCACGTCGAAGCGTCGGGATGACACCCCACCGGAGTTCCCCGCAACGAACCAGACGTCCGGCGGCTGCTTCGACCCTGCGAACGCTCCCGTGGCATCCACGATCGGCGACGACGTTTCATCTGACGAGGCTGCCCACCGGAGCCAGCGTGCGGCGAGGCCTGGAATGTCGGAGATCACGGCGGCGAACGTTAGCGCTTGGTCGGCTCGACGGGCCCGCCGCCCTGCCGTACTTCGGGGCCGAACGAATGTTCGTTCGCTCTCGGAACCGCGGGGTGGGCGACGTACCGCATGACCATCGGTCGCCCTCTCGGCAGGAGCAGACCCCCACGGGAACCAGCCACTCGACGTACGAAATCGACCGCTCGTCGCGCGACGATGCCGTCTACCGAGGGACCGGCCGCTACCCCGCGACGGGCGACCCAGCAGACCCCTAATGTGACTGCGATCACACGTCGTCCGTCCCTGGTCTCGACAGGCTCGACCACCAGAAATCAGGACGGCCTCGTCAACGAAAGGGTTAGACCGTGAGCGACGAAGCGCACGACCAAGCCCACCGGCACGACCCGGTCTACGACAGACTGCACGCCACGGCAGAGTTTCGCGCTCTGCGGTCGGCGTACCGGAAGTTCGTATTCCCGGCCACGGTGGCATTCCTGGCTTGGTACCTCCTCTATGTCTTCTGCTCGAACTGGGCCGAGGACTTCATGAACTACAAGCTGTTCGGCAACATCAACGTCGCGCTGGTCTTCGGGCTCCTGCAGTTCGTGACCACCTTCGGCATCGCCTACCTCTACGCCAACTACTCCACCAAGAACCTCGACCCGCTGGCTCGGAAGCTCGACGAGGAATACGAGATCGAGAAGAGGCAGCTCTGATGGACGGCAGCCAGATCCTCACCACTGTCCTCTTCCTCGCGGTCGTCGCGATCACGGTCGGTATCACCTTCTGGGCGAGCCGGCAGACGAAGACCGCGGCCGACTACTACGCCGGGGGCCGCGGCTTCTCCGGCTTCCAGAACGGTCTCGCGATCGGAGGCGACTACATGTCGGCGGCGTCGTTCCTCGGCATCTCGGGCGCCATCGCCCTGTCCGGCTACGACGGGTTCCTCTACTCGATCGGCTTCCTCGTCGCCTGGTTGGTGGCGCTGCTGCTGGTCGCGGAGGTGCTGCGCAACTCCGGTCGCTACACGATGGCCGACCAGCTGGCGTACCGCATGAAGCAGCGTCCGGTGCGCATGGCCGCGGCGACGTCCACCGTGGTCGTGAGCATCTTCTACCTGCTGGCCCAGATGGTCGGTGCGGGCGCGCTGGTAGCGCTCCTGCTCGGCGTCGAGGACCAGGCGGTGAAGAACATCGTGATCCTGTTCGTCGGCGCGCTGATGATCTTCTACGTCACCGTCGGCGGGATGAAGGGCACCACCTGGGTCCAGATCGTCAAGGCCGTCCTGCTGATGACCGGCTCCGCGCTGATCGTCATCCTGGTGCTCGCCCAGTTCGGCTTCAACCTCTCCGAGCTGCTCGGATCCGCCGCCGACGCCTCGGGCAAGGGCGACGCCTTCCTCCAGCCGGGTCTGAAGTACGGCCTGAGCTTCACCAGCGAGATGGACTTCGTCTCCCTCGGCCTTGCCCTGGTGCTCGGCACCGCGGGTCTGCCGCACATCCTGATCCGCTTCTACACCGTCCCGACCTCGGCGGATGCTCGCAAGTCGGTGCTGTGGGCGATCGGCCTGATCGGCGTCTTCTACCTGTTCACCCTGGTCCTGGGCTTCGGTGCGGCCGCCCTGGTCGACCCGGCGACCCTGGACAAGGCCGGCAACCTGGCGGCGCCACTGCTCGCCCAGGAAGTCGGTGGCGGTGAGGGCTCGGTCGGTGGTGCCGTGCTGCTGGCGCTCATCTCCGCGGTCGCCTTCGCCACCATCCTCGCCGTGGTCGCGGGGCTGACGCTGACCTCGTCGGTCTCCGTCGCCCACGACATCTACAACTCGGTGATCAAGCACGGCAAGGCCTCGGAGAAGGACGAGCTGAAGGTCTCTCGCTGGGCCGCGGCGGGCATCGGCCTGATCGCGATCCTGCTGGCCATCCCGGCGCAGTCGCTGAACATCGCGTTCCTCGTCGCGCTGGCCTTCGCGGTCGCCGCCTCGGCGAACCTGCCGGCGATCATCTACAACATGTTCTGGAAGCGGTTCAACACCCGCGGCGCGGTCTGGTCGATCTACGGCGGCCTGATCTCGTGTGTCGGCCTGGTCTTCTTCTCCCCGGTCGTCTCCGGCAAGGTCGACCCCGCCACCGGCGACAGCCTCTCGCTGTTCCCGGCCGGAATCGACTTCTCCTGGTTCCCCCTGGAGAACCCGGGCATCATCTCCATCCCGCTCGGCTTCTTCCTGGGCTGGCTGGGCACGGTGACGTCGAAGGAGCCGGAGACCGCTGAGCGCTACATCGAGCTCGAGGTGCGCGCCCTCACCGGCGCCGGCTCCGAGAAGGCGATCACGCACTGACCCACCCACGGCGGGTCGTCGTCGCCTGACTGAAGAGTCTTGTCGTACGACGGCCCGCCATCGTTCTTTCCCCCGCACTACCCTGTGGCCTGAGCCACAAAATTTTTCGTACGTAGGAGTCACTGTGACCGACGAGACCCTGTCCAACCTGCTGCACGAGAAGCGCCGGTTCGAGCCCCCGGCTGAGCTCGCCGCCGCCGCCAACGTCAAGGCCGATGCGTACGACGCCGCGGCCACGGACCGCGACGCCTTCTGGGCCGCCGCCGCGGAGCGGCTGACCTGGTCGAAGCCGTTCGATCGTGTCCTGAACTGGGACAACCCGCCGTTCGCGAAGTGGTTCGAGGGCGGCGAGATCAACGTGGCGTACAACGCCGTGGACCGTCACGTCGAGGCCGGGCTCGGTGACCGGGTGGCGATCCACTGGGTGGGCGAGCCTGCCGACGACAAGAGGGCGATCACCTACGCCGAGCTCAAGGACGAGGTCTCCCGGGCGGCCAACGCGTTCGAGGCGCTGGGGGTGTCGAAGGGCGACCGGGTCGCGATCTACATGCCGATGATCCCCGAGGCCGTCTTCGCGATGCTGGCCTGCGCGCGGATCGGTGCGATCCACACCGTGATCTTCGGCGGCTTCTCCGCGGACGCTCTCGCAACCCGTGTCGTCGACTGCGGCGCGAAGCTGATCGTCACCTCTGACGGCGGCTACCGCCGTGGCGCACCCTCGGCGCTCAAGCCCGCGGTGGACGAGGCGGTCACGAAGGTCGAGGCGACCCAGCCCGGCCTGGTCGAGAACGTGCTCGTGGTCAAGCGCACCGGCCAGGACGTCGAGTGGAACGACTCGGTCGACAAGTGGTGGGGCGACGTCGTCTCGACCGCGTCGACCGAGCACACCCCGGTCGGCCACGACGCCGAGCACCCGCTCTTCGTCATGTACACCTCCGGCACCACCGGGAAGCCGAAGGGCATCCTGCACACCACCGGCGGCTACCTCACCCAGGCGGCGTTCACGCACTGGGAGGTCTTCGACCTCAAGCCCGAGACCGACGTCTACTGGTGCACCGCCGACATCGGCTGGATCACCGGCCACTCCTACATCGTCTACGGACCGCTGGCCAACGGCGCGACCCAGGTGCTCTACGAAGGCACCCCCGACTTCCCGGAGAAGGGTCGCTGGTGGCAGATCATCGAGGAGTACGGCGTCACGCTCTTCTACACGGCGCCGACCGCGATCCGGACGTTCATGAAGCAGGGTCGCGCCATCCCGGACGGCCGCGACCTCTCGTCGGTCCGCCTGCTCGGGTCCGTCGGTGAGCCGATCAACCCCGAGGCCTACATCTGGTACCGCGACGTCATCGGTGGCTCCTCGGTGCCCGTGGTGGACACCTGGTGGCAGACCGAGACCGGCGCGATCATGATCTCGCCGCTGCCGGGCGTGACTCACGGGAAGCCGGGATCGGCGATGAAGGGTCTGCCGGGCGTCTCGGCCGACGTGGTGGACGACAACGGCGAGTCCGTGCCGGACGGCGCCGGGGGCTACCTGGTGCTCACCGAGCCGTGGCCGTCGATGCTGCGTACGATCTGGGGGGACGACCAGCGCTACATCGACACCTACTGGTCGCGCTTCAAGGACCGTGGCTACTACTTCGCCGGCGACGGCGCCAAGAAGGACGAGGACGGCGACGTCTGGGTCCTGGGCCGGGTCGACGACGTGATGAACGTGTCCGGCCACCGGCTGTCCACGACGGAGATCGAGTCGGCGCTGGTCTCGCACCACTACGTCGCCGAGGCGGCGGTCGTCGGTGCGACCGACCCCGACACGGGGCAGGCAGTGGTGGCGTACGTCATCCTGCGTGACGGATCGCCGGAGGATTGCCACAAGGAGCTCTCCGACCACGTCCGCAAGGAGATCGGCCCGATCGCCAAGCCGCGCCAGATCATGATCGTGCCCGAGCTCCCCAAGACCCGCTCGGGGAAGATCATGCGGCGGCTGCTTCGCGACCTCGCCGAGGGTCGTGGCGTCGGCGACACCACGACGCTGGCGGACCAGACGATCATGGAGCTGATCGCCGCCGGGAAGACCACGTCGACTGACGAGTGACGGGTCGCCGCGGCCCGGTCGCCCCACGCGGGTGACCGGGCCGCTACGTACTAGTGCTTCTTGCTGTACTTCACCCGCCGGATGAAGTGGCTGTCGGTCCAGATCGGGTCCTTCTGGACCGTCTCGCCGGACCGGGGCGCGTGCCAGATCCAGCGGCGCCCGTCGTACTTACCGGCGTAGATGCCGACGTGATAGACGCCGCCGCTGCCGTAGAAGAAGACCAGGTCGCCCTTGCGGGGCTTCTTGACCTTGAACGTGTGACCGACCTGCCCCGACGAGCTGTGCGGGAGCTTGCGGCCGAGCTTCTTGTAGACCCACTGGGTCAGGCCGGAGCAGTCGAAGGAGTGCGGGCCGTCGCCGCCGTAGGAGTAGGGCGCGCCGGCGCGGCTCTTGGCGCGACGCAGGGCCTTGATGCCGCGCGACTTCTTCTTTTTCTTGGCCTTCTTCTCGGTGGTCGCCGTGGTGGCCGAGATGGTCTTGATGATGGAGGCCGGGTGGGCGCCCGTCTGGGCGCTGGTGCCAGGCGGAGCCGTCGCGG
>NZ_BMQT01000014.1:0-107248 GCF_014648255.1 Nocardioides albus
CCCGGCCATCCGGCGACCGCTCTGCCCGTCCCGAGCCGGTCCGGCAGCGGGGGCCGGAGCGGGGGCCGGCGCAGGCGCGGGAGCAGGCGCGGAGCCGCGCTCCACCGGCGCCATCACGGCGGTCTCGTCGACGCTGGGAGCCGCCGCTCGCCGGGGCTCCGGCCGACGTTCGGCCGGGCGTCCAGGATGATCGGCAGGCTGAGCGACCGGTCGAGGGACAGACTGCGATACCGGCTGCGACACCGGTTGCTGGACCGGCTGCGGCACCGGCTGCTGGATCGGCCGGCGCGGGTCGGCGTACCCCGCCCGTTCGTCGACCTCGGCATAGACGTCATAGCCGGCCTCGTCGTAGCCGGGCTCGTCGTAGCCGTATGCGCCTTCGGCGGCGTACTCCTCGTCGTAGCCGTCGTCGTAGGCGTCGTCATACGCATAGTCGTCGTGGCCGACGTCCCCGGCGCGCTGCTCCTTGAGCCGCCCGACGAGCAGGTAGAGACCCGCGATAGCGGCCAGCCAGATCCCGAAGAGTCCGATGACCCCCGGGATGTCGCCGCCCAGGAAGAAGGACGGCGGTGAGACGAGGAAGAGCGTCCAGACCAGCAGGCCGGCGATGCCGGCGTACAGGTGGATCTTCTGCGGCAGCCTCGCCCGCTGCGGCTGCAGGAGGTGTGGCTTGAGATAGGTGAGCGCGACGATCACCGCGACCAGGGCGGTGACGGCGTAGACGAGTACGGCAGCGAAGCTCACGGCAGCGATTCTGTCCTAGACGTCGGTCGAGCCCGAATCGGGCTCGGGCGTGTGTGTGGTGAGTCCCCCGACTCCGACCCCGGCAGCGGCATCCCCGCCCGCGGTCGACTCGCGCCATTCTGCCTCCTCGGCAAGGCGCGCGATCAGAGCATCCACCTCGGCCATCCGGTAGCCCCGCAGGCCCACCGAGAAACGTACGCGGCGCAGGTCTGCCGCCTCGAGGACCCGGTCGCGGGGTACCAGGACGTCGGGCTGGTCGCCGTACTCCTCCCCCATCGGCGCGCCTGCGCCGGCGGCTACGAGGGCGACTCCTCCCAGAGCCAGCACGATCAGTGCCGCGAAGATCCAGCCCATCCTTCAGTCACGCGCCTTCAGCATCAGCTCGACCGCCTCGTCCACGTCGTCGGTGAGGGTGATCATGTCCAGGTCGCTCTGCTTGATCCGACCGTCGGCCAACATCGTCTTGCGCATCCAGTCCAGGAGCCCCTCCCAGTGCTCGACGCCCATCAGGACGATCGGGAACTGGGTGATCTTCTTGGTCTGGGAGAGCGTCATCGCCTCGAAGAGCTCGTCCATGGTGCCGAGGCCGCCGGGCATGACGACGTAGCCCTGGGAGTACTTGACGAACATCATCTTCCGGACGAAGAAGTAGCGGAAGTTGAGACCGAAGCCGACGTAGTCGTTGAGCCTGGCCTCGAAGGGCAGCTCGATGCCGAGGCCGATCGACTCGCCACCGGCTTCGAGGGCGCCCTTGTTGGCCGCTTCCATCGTCCCGGGGCCGCCGCCGGTGATCACCGCGAAGCCGGCTTCGGCCAGGCCGCGGCCGACGGCCTCGGCCTGGGCGTAGGTCGGGTGGTCCTTCGGCGTGCGTGCCGACCCGAAGACGCTGATCGCCTGGCCGATCTCGGAGAGGTCGTTGAACCCCTCGACGAACTCGGCCTGGATCTTCATGACCCGCCACGGATCGGTGTGGACCCAGTCGCCGTGGCCGGAGCTGTCGAGCAGTCGCTGGTCGGTGGTGCTGCCGGCGGGGCGTCCCTTGGTGGGGCGGGGGCCGGAGCCGCTACGTCGGGTCATGCGGTCAACCAATCACGAAGGGCCTGCTCGCAGGTGATGATCTCGGAGATGTTCACATGCTCGTCGGCCTTGTGGGCGTACATCGGGTCACCTGGACCATAGTTGACCGCTGGTATGCCGAGAACGGTGAACCGCGCCACATCGGTCCAGCCGAACTTGGGTCCGACCTCGCCGCCGACGGCGTCGATGAAGGCCTTGGCAGCGGGTCGGTCCAGTCCTGGCAGCGCGCCGGGCGCGGAGTCGGTCAGGGTGACGTCGTAGCCCTCGAAGAAATCGGTCACGAACGCCAGCGCCTCCGCTTCGCTCCGGTCCGGGGCGAAGCGGTAGTTGACCGTCACCACGCACTCGTCGGGGATCACGTTGCCGGCAACTCCCCCGGAGACGAAGACCGCGTTGAGACCCTCGTGATACTCGAGCCCGTCGATGATCGGCTTGCGCGGGTCGTACGCCTCCAGACGGCGCAGCAGCTCACCGGTCTTGTGGATCGCGTTGACGCCGCGCCAGGAGCGGGCGCTGTGGGACCGCTCGCCGGTGATGCGCACCTCGACCCGCAGCGTGCCCTGGCAGCCGGCCTCGACGCCGGCGTTGGAGGGCTCCATCAGGATCGCGAAGTCGCCGGCGAGGAGGTCGGGCTCGCTGGCGGCCAGCTTGCCGAGGCCGTTGTGGACGGCCTCGATCTCCTCGGCGTCGTAGAAGACGTACGTCACGTCGCGGTTGGGCGTCGCCAAGGTGGCGGCGAGCTTGAGGATGACCGCGTCTCCCGACTTCATGTCACAGGCGCCGAGGCCGTGCAGGATGCCGGTGGCCTCGTCCAGGCGGCTCGGGAAGTTGCCGTTGACAGGCACCGTGTCGAGGTGTCCCGCGATGACCACCCGCTCCGGTAGCCCGAGGTCGGTGCGGGCCACGATCGAGTTGCCGCGCCGCTCGACGACGAGGTGGTCGTAGACGCTCAGCGCCTGCTCCACGGCATCGGCCAGCTCCAGCTCGTTGAGGCTCACCGAGTCGATGTCCATCAGCTGCCGGGTCAAGGTCACTACGTCGGTGGTCAGGTCGAGCGTCGCCATGGGCCTAGTCAATCAGGAGCCCGTTCGGTGACGTGCGCGAGGACACCGTCGATGATCCGGGCGAGTCCGTAGTCGAGCTCGCGGCCCGGGTCGGTGGCGGCCTGGTAGGTCTCCCCCGCGGCGGTCCCGACCCGGTTGGCCAGCGGATAGTGGCTGCCGGCCATGACCTCGCTCAACGTGTCGTAGTTGGCGGCCCACCACTCAGCCTCCGTCATCCCGGTGACCTTCTCGGCACGCCGCTTCAGCAGCTCGCTGCGAGCGATGTTGCCGGCGAAGCCCATCAGCACCGCGACCGTCTGGTCCATCTCCAGGTCGGAGAGCCCGAGGCCGTCGACGGCCTGCAGCTGCCACTCGTAGCGGTCGCTCATGTTCGGCCCCAGCCAGGGGCGTACGTCCTGCACCTCGAGCAGCCACGGGTGGGCCCGGAGCTCGTCGTGCTGGAGCCTGGCGACCAGCTCGAGGCGCTCGCGCGGATCCTCGGGCAGCTCCGGCAGCACGGTGCGGCCGACCACCTGGTCGGCCATGAGCACCAGCAGCGCATCCCGGTTCGGTACGTAGGAGTAGAGCGTCATCGCGCCCAGACCGAACCGCTGGGCGATCGCGCGCATCGTCACCGCTGCCAGGCCCTCGGCGTCGGCGAGGTCGATCGCAGCGTCGACGATCTCGTCGACACTCACCTTCTGCTTCGGGCCGCGCTTGGTCTTCGGCTCCTCGGACGACCCGGTCCGATGGCGCCACAGCAGGCGCAGGGACGGGTCCGACTGATCTGGCTGCTCCGGCACGACGGTCATCGTAACCTCCTTCAGAAAAATTTCGTACACCGTACGGAACAAATGCTACAGTCACTCCGTTGACATCTTCGTACGACGTACGAAATTGAAGGAGCGTGTATGCAGAACGACTCGAAGCCGGTCCCGCCGCGATGGCTCAAGCCGATGAACAAGGTCTTCATGACCCTGTCGAAGACCGGGATCGCGATGTTGGAGCTGCCGGTGCTGACCGTGCCGGGCCGCAAGAGCGGCAAGCCCCGCAGCACGCCGCTCTCGGTGCTGGAGCTCGACGGGCAGCGCTATCTGCTCGAGGGTTTCCCGGGAGCCGACTGGGCCCGGAACATCCGTGCCGCCGCCGGCCGAGCCACGCTCCGGGTCGGCCGGAAGACAGAGGAGGTGCACCTCGTGGAGGTCGAGCAGGAGGAGGCGCTGACCGTGCTCCGGGCATGGCCGGAACGGATGACCGACGGAGCGAAGATCATGCTCGACGCCGGGGTCGTCACCGCGGTGACGCCGGAGGCGTTCGAGGCTGTCGTCGGTCGCTGCGGCGTGTTCCGGATCGAGGTGGCCCGATGACCACGGCTCCCCTCTCCGCGCGGGGCGTGCGCAAGCGCTACCGCGACACCCAGGCGCTCGACGGCCTCGACCTGGAGGTCGCCGCCGGCACCGTGCACGCCCTGCTCGGGCCCAACGGCGCCGGCAAGTCGACCGCGGTGAACGTCTTCGCGACGCTCACCCGGCCCGATGCCGGCGAGGTGCGCGTCGGCGGTCACGACGTCGTACGCCACCCCGCCCGGGTCCGCTCCACGATCGGGCTGGTCGGACAGAGCGCCGCCGTCGACGAGGCCCTCCACGGCCGGGAGAACCTGGTCATGTTCGGCCGTCTCCACGGCCTGTCGAAGGCCGATGCCGTACGCCGCTCCGCAGAGCTCCTCGACGCCTTCGGTCTCGTCGAGGCCGGCGACCGGAAGGTCTCGGGCTACTCGGGCGGGATGCGGCGCCGCCTCGACATCGCGGCCGGCCTGGTCGTCCGCCCGCGGATCCTCTTCCTCGACGAGCCCACCACCGGGCTGGACCCGCGCGCTCGCCACGAGGTCTGGGAGATGGTGCGGAAGGTGGTCGCCGACGGGACGACGGTGCTGCTGACCACGCAGTACCTGGACGAGGCCGACCAGCTCGCCGACCTGGTCACCGTGCTCGGCGAGGGCAAGGTGATCGCCGAGGGCACGCCATCCGCGCTGAAGAGCGATCTCGGCGGAGACCGGGTGATCATCACCGCAGCCGAGCCGGACGACCTCGACAAGATGGCCGGTGCGCTCGGCGCCACGGCGACCGTCGACCTCGACCGGCTCGAGGTCACCGTCGAGGCGGGGGCGTCCGGCGGCGGTGCCGCGGTCGTCGAGGTCGTTCGCACCCTCGACTCCGCCGGCATCACCGTCGACGACGTGCTGCTGCGCCGACCGACCCTGGACGAGGTCTTCCTCCACCTGACCGCCCCCGACCCCGAGCACCAGCCCGAAGGAGCCGCCCGATGACCGCCCTTTCCTCGACCCTGCGCCAGACCTGGGTCATCACGCTCCGCGACCTCAAGCACTGGCAGCGCGAGCCGTGGGGACCGGTGTTCGGCATCCTGTTCTCGATCATGATGCTGCTGATCTTCGGCTACCTGTTCGGCGGCGCCATCGAGATGCCGGGCGGCGGGACGTACCTGCCCTATCTCCTGCCCGGGGTGCTCGCGCTGACCATGATGTTCGGGGTCGACGGCATCATGGCCGTGGTCACCGAGGACACCAAACGGGGAGTCACCAACCGGTTCCGGTCGCTGCCGATGAGCAGTGTCGCGGTGCCGTTGGGCCGGGCGGTCGCCGACCTCGGCAACTCGGCGGTCCAGCTCGGGGTCCTGATGATCGGCGGGCTGCTGATCGGCTGGCGGATCGAGGGCACGTTCCTGGAGGCGGCAGCTGCGGTCGGGCTCCTGCTCTGGTTGCGGCTGGCGATGCTGTGGCTGGGCATCTTCCTGGGCCTGGCCCTGCGGATGGAAGGTGCGCTGATGATGGTGCAGGTGCTGGTGTGGCCGCTGGGGTTCTGCTCGAGCCTGTTCGTCTCGCCCGAGACGATGCCCGGCTGGCTCGGCACCTTGGCCGCCTGGAACCCGGTCTCGGCGACCGCGACCGCCGCTCGCGACCTCTTCGGCAACCCGACCGGGATCACCTCCGGAGTCCTCGCCGACCACGCGATGCTGCTCGCGCTGGCCTGGCCCGCGGTCCTGCTGGCGATCTTCGTCCCGCTGTCCATGCGCGCCTTCCGGCGCCGCGGCTGAAATATTTCCAAGGTTTTTCGAGAGGACTGTCGGATCGGCGTCGGACCGTTCGTGGAGTAGGTGAGAAGCGGCCTTACGGACCGCGACAGACCACCACGAGAACCATGAGACGAGAGGCACCATCATGAGCACCAGCACCTACACCCAGGCCACGACGACCGCCACCACCCGCCAGTTCGCCGCACGGATGCCGGTCTGGCTCGTCAGCACCGCCGCCGTCCTCGTCGGCGCCCTGGTCACCGGGGTCTTCGAGTTCGCCGCCCGCGCCGTCGGGGTGCCGTTCAACGTCGCCCTCCCGGGCACCGGCGTCGCGCCTGCCGCGGTCCCCGAGACCGGGCTCGCCTGGGCCGTCGCCGAGCTCGGCCTGATCGGCATCATCATCGCCGTCTGCCTCGCCCGCTTCGCCAAGCGTCCGAGCTCGACCTGGAAGCGCACCGCCTGGACCCTGACCGCGCTCTCCTGCGTACCGAGCCTGATCGCCGTCACCGACTCCTACGCCACCAACATCATGCTGGTGGTCTCCCACCTGGTCGCGGCCGTGGTGATCGTCCCGATCATCGCCGCTCGGCTGCCTGAGACGAACCCGCGCCGGGGCTGAGCTGGTTCCGGCGAGCGACGATCAGCTCGCCGACCCCAGGCATCGGGGTAGTAGCCACCACGAAACCCACCTCCGTCAGGTCCCTCAACAGGGCCGGACGGGGGTGGGTTCGGTAATACATCACGAACTTCGGCCGCCACACTGCGTTGCGCACCCGCATCGCCAGGTCGAACCCGGTGAGCATCCAGTACGCCGGATGGGTCGGCCGCGGCCCCTGACCAGCAGGCAGCGCGAAGGTCCCACCCGGCCTCAGCGCCCGGTGGATGCCGGCGAAGAGCGCGAGCCGCTCCCCCGGCAAGAAGTGCCCCAGCGCCCCGAAGCTCACCACCAGGTCGTACGCAGCCTCGAACGGCAGCGCGCGAGCATCGGCTCGCACCAGGTCGGCCTCCGGGTGCGCCTCCCTGGCCTGCTCGAGCATCCCCATGCTGAAGTCGACCCCTGTCGGCCGCTCTGCGGTCGTCTCCGCGAGCACTTCGAGCCCTGCCCCGGTGCCCGTGCACACATCCAGCCCGCGCTCGAACGGCCCGTACTCCCGCAGCGCGGTGATCGTCGCAGCGAGCAACCAATCCGGTGTCCGGAACGACGTCGCGTCGAACTTCGGCGCCAGCAGGTCGTAGCCATGCTCCACCGACGACAGCGCCTGAACCACCAGCTCCCGCAGACGAGGACCCTCCATACCCAGACGGTAGCGCCGACGGGCGACCCGAGCTCGAAAACACATGCGAAGGCCTCAGCGGATGCCCGACACTTGGCGACATGACCCCCACCCAGCGAGTCATCACGTTCGGCTCCTACTGGATCCTCGGCCTCGTCGCGTTCGCGCTTCTCCTCGCTCCGTACGACCTCACCTGGGCACCCCACACCGACATCCCCGTCGACGTCTTCGCGGGCCGCCCTGACTTCGCAGGCGGACGACTGCCCGTAGCGGCGCTCTACACGGTGGTCCCGTTCATGATCTCCGTCATCGGCGGCGCACTCACCGGCACAGCGTTAGCCCGTCTCACCGGCGCCGCACCAACGTTGAGCCGCCACCTCGTCGCGCAGGTCGCCGGCCTCTGCCTCTCGATCCTCGTCGGGTCGGCGACGCTGATGATGAGCACACTGAGCTTCGCGGCGGTCCCGACGCCCACCTCGCTGACGGATGCGACGTACGCCGTCCTCGTCTGGACCGGCTATGTCTTCATCGGCTTCGCGATCGCCAGGGCGGTTCCCGTCACAGAACCGGCTCCGCTCCGGCGTTCCGTCCAGCCTCGGCGGCCATGACCCGAGCGAGAACGGCCGCGACACGCCGACCCCTCGGCGTGTCGCGGCCATTTTCCAACCGCCTTGTGGCCGCCTACTCGGCCTTCGCTACCGACACGACAGCCTTCTCGCCATCGCCCAGGTCGACCGGCTTGCCCTCGAGCGACTCCACGACGTCGTACGTCGTCGCGAGGGTCTCCCGCGAGATCAGCTCGGCATGGGTGGTGGCAGCGTTGCTCACGGCCTCCGAGCCGGTGATCTGCAGCTCGATGCGGTCCTCGACGTTGAGGCCGGCCTCCTTGCGGGCGTTCTGGACAGCACGGACGAGGTCGCGGGCGAGGCCCTCGGCGGCCAGGTCGGGGGTGACGACCGTGTCGAGGACGATGAAACCTCCAGGCAACATCGAGACGGCGATGTCGTCGGTGGCGGCGCCGGCGACGGTCTCCAGGGTGTATTCGCCCTCGACCAGCTCGAGCCCACCGGCGGTGACCACACCGGCCTCGGACACCGACCAGTCGCCGGACTTGGAGCCCTTGATCGCCTTCTGGACATCCTTGCCCAGCCGCGGACCAGCGGCGCGGGCATTGACGGCGAGCTTCTGCTCGATGCCGTAGGTGCCGGCCTCCTCCGAGTCGGCGGTGAGCAGCCGGACGGACTTGACGTTGACCTCGTCGGCGACGATCTCCTCGAAGCCGGCGATGTCGGCACCGACCACGGTCAGGCCACCGAGTGGGAGGCGGTTGCGGAGCTTGCGTGCCTTGCGCAGGGCGGACGTCGAGGAGCAGACCGCGCGGACCGCGTCCATCCGGGCGACCAGGTCGTCGTCAGCAGGAAGAGACTCGACGACCGGGTAGTCGGCCAGGTGCACCGAGCGGCCACCGGTCAGGCCGCGCCAGATCTCCTCCGTGGTCAGCGGCAGCAGCGGCGCCATCAGGCGGGTCACCGTCTCGAGCACCGTGTAGAGGGTGTCGAAGGCGGCCTTGTCCTCGTTCCAGAACCGCTCGCGGCTCCGCCGGATGTACCAGTTCGTGAGCACGTCGATGAAGCGCTGGGTGGCCTCGCACGCCTCGGCGACGTAGTAGTCGTCCATCGCGGAGGTCATCTCGGCGACGTAGTCGCGCAGCTTGGCCAGGACGTAGCGGTCCAGCGGGTCCTCGGACGCCGTCGAGCCGGTGGTCTCCAGGTCGGCCGCGTTGGCGTAGAGCTGGAAGAAGTACCAGCTGTTCCACAGCGGGATCATCACCTGGCGTACGGAGTCCCGGATGCCCTGCTCGGTGACGACCAGGTTGCCGCCGCGCAGGATCGGCGAGGACATCAGGAACCAGCGCATCGCGTCGGCGCCGTCGCGGTCGAAGACCTCGTTGACGTCGGGGTAGTTGCGCAGCGACTTGGACATCTTCTGACCGTCGGAGCCCAGCACGATGCCGTGGCTGATGCAGCTCGAGAACGCCGGGCGGTCGAAGAGCGCGGTCGCCAGGATGTGCAGGGTGTAGAACCAGCCGCGGGTCTGGCCGATGTACTCCACGATGAAGTCGCCCGGGAAGTGGTGCTGGAACCACTCCTCGTTCTCGAACGGGACATGGTTCTGGGCGAACGACATCGAGCCGGAGTCGAACCAGACGTCGAGGACGTCGGAGACCCGGCGCATCATCGACTTGCCGGTCGGGTCGTCCGGGTTGGGACGGACCAGGTCGTCGACGTACGGACGGTGCAGGTCGGGGTTGCCCTCGGCGTCCTTCGGCAGGGTGCCGAAGTCGCGCTCCAGCTCGGCGAACGAGCCGTAGACGTCCAGGCGCGGGTAGGCCGGGTCGTCGGACTTCCACACCGGCACCGGCGAGCCCCAGAAGCGGTTGCGGGTGATCGACCAGTCGCGGGCGTTCTCCAGCCACTTGCCGAACTGGCCGTCCTGGATGTGCTCCGGCACCCAGCGGATCTGCTGGTTGAGCTCGAGCATCCGGTCCTTGATCTTGGTGACCTCGACGAACCAGCTGCTCACACCCTTGTAGATCAGCGGCTGACGGCAGCGCCAGCAGTGCGGGTAGGAGTGGTTGTAGGACTCGCGGCGCAGCAGGATCGTGCCCGCGGTCACCGACCCCCCGGCCTCGCCGCGGGTGACCGCCTTGAGGTGGTCGATGATCTGCAGGTTGGCGTCGAAGACCTGGACGCCGGCGTAGTCGACCACCGGCGCGGTGAAGCGACCGTCCTTGCCGACCGGCATGACCGCCTCGATGTTCTCGCGGTCGGTCACCTCCTTGTCGACCTCACCGAACGCACCGGCGGTGTGGACGACGCCGGTGCCGTCCGTGGTGGTGACGGCGTCGTCGGCAGCGACGATCCGGAAGGCGTTCTGGTGACCGGCGTAGTAGGAGAACGGCGGCTGGTAGGTGCGGCCGAGCAGCTCGGCTCCCTTGTAGCGGCCCAGGACCGTCGCCTCGTCCGCCTCCGGGAAGAGCTCCTTCTGGTACGCCGCGAGGCGAGCCTCCGCGAGGACGTACTTGGCCGTCTTGTCGGTGCCCGGGACCGGGCCCTCGACCACGACGTAGTCGATGTCGGAGCCGACCATGACGGCGAGGTTGGACGGCAGGGTCCACGGCGTGGTGGTCCAGATCAGGATGTGGGCGCCGTCGAGGACCTCGTCCTCACCGGTGGTGTCGAGCGCGTAGCCCACGGTGACTGCCGGGTCCTGGCGGTCCTTGTAGACGTCGTCGTCCATCCGGAGCTCGTGGTTGGACAGCGGGGTCTCGTCCTGCCAGCAGTAGGGCAGGACGCGGAAGCCCTCGTAGACCAGACCCTTGTCGTAGAGCGTCTTGAACGCCCAGATCACCGACTCCATGTAGTCGGGGTTGAGCGTCTTGTAGTCGTTGTCGAAGTCCACCCAGCGCGCCTGGCGGGTGACGTACTCGCGCCACTCGCCGGTGTACTTCAGCACCGAGGCACGGCTGGCCGCGTTGAACTTGTCGATGCCCATCTCGGCGATCTCGTCGGTCGTCTTCAGACCGAGCTGGCGCATCGCCTCGAGCTCGGCGGGCAGGCCGTGGGTGTCCCACCCGAAGCGCCGCTCGACGCGCTTGCCGCGCATCGTCTGGTAGCGCGGGACGATGTCCTTCACGTAGCCGGTCAGCAGGTGACCGTAGTGCGGCAGGCCGTTGGCGAACGGCGGGCCGTCGTAGAAGACGAACTCGTTCTCACCGTTCTTGCCGGGGTCACGGTTGTCGATGCTCGCCTGGAAGGTCCCGTCCTTCTTCCAGTAGTCGAGAATCTGCGTCTCGATCTCCGGGAAGCGTGGGCTGGCCGGGACGTTGCCCGCGTTGTGGGCTGAGGTGACCTTCGGGTAGGCCATCGGCGGCATCTCCTGCTGGGTGGTGTGTGGACTTCGTCTTCCACAGGGACGATCTCTACGACCGCGGTACCACCCTGCTTGTCCTGCCGGACCACTTCGTTACGGCTGTGACGGGCCACTCCCGCCGGGTTCTACTTGCCCGAAGGCTTTCTTCCCGGGGCTCGCCGCTGATGACGGCTCGAACGCCTGTAAGGAAGAGAGTACGCCGCCCAGCGCCCGCCGCGCGAACCCGATTACACCGCGCGCCACATCCGCACGTGCGGACCGATCTCGGCGTCGTCCCAGGGCTCACCGATCTCCGCGAACCCGGCTCGCCGGTAGAACGCCGCGGCCGGCGTACGCGCGTTGCACCAGACCAGTCCGCCACCCGCGGCCGCGGCATGGTCGAGCGCCGCCTTCAGCACCTCGGCTCCGACACCCTGGCCGCGCCAGCCGTCCTCCGTCGCCATCCCCCGGATCCGCCACCCCTTGCCGGGATGTTCGGGCAGGTCGGGGCAGGGTTCGGGGAAGAGACCGACGCACCCGACGATGTTCCCACCGGCATCCGTCGCGGCGTACGTCGCAACCTCAGGGTCGTCGTCGCCGGCGATCCTCGCCGCCTCCGGCGGCCCACCGTTGCGTAACACCTTCGCCCGCAAGGAGTAGGTGTCCTCGACCGGCACTCGACCGACAGTGAATCGTTCGTCCGGGATCACGCACGAACCTTATCCGCGCCCGCTATGACAGAGGGTCCGACCTAGTGAATCTGTTCACTAGGTCGGACCCTCTGTCATAGCGAGGGATCAGGCGGGAGGCAGGGTTGAGATCTCCCGCCACATGCGCACGTTCTGGCCGAACTCGGGATCCACCCAGGGATCACCCACCTGGTCGAACCCCGCACGGGCGAAGAGGCGAGACCCTGCCGGCGTCGCGTTGCACCACACCAGCCCAGGACCACGGTCGGCGGCATGGCCAATGGCCTCGCTCAGAACAGCGGCACCGACGCCTCGGCCCCGCCACTCAGGTGCCGTCGCAACCCTCCGGACGCGCCATCCCTGGCCGCGGTGATCGAGCAGGTCAGGACATGGTTCTGGGAACAGTCCCGCACACCCGATCACGACCCCGTCGACGTCCCGAGCCGCGAACGTCACCACGTCGGGATGATCCTCACCAGCCACCTTCGCCACCTCGGGAAGCCCACTCCCATGGAGCACCGCCGCGCGCAGCGGATAGGTGTCAGAGGCTGCGGTCCGGGCGACGGTGAACGCGGTCGGTGATGCCATGGAGCGACGATAGCGGCGCCACGCAGCGGCACAGGAGAAATCCGCCTGCAAGCCTGAAGGCCCCCTCGGCACCTGGCAGGATGCGCGCATGAGCCTGATTCGCTATGAGTACGCCGGCGGTTGCGCACGGATCACGATGACCAACCCGGACCGGGGCAACGTGTTCAAGCCCGAGGCGGGCAAGGAGATGGTGGCGGCGATCCTGCGGGCCAAGGCGGACTCGGCGCGGGTGATCGTGCTGGCCGCGGAGGGGAAGTACTTCTCCGTCGGCGGTGACCTGGCCGGGTTTGCGGCCGCCGACGATCTCGGGCCATTCATCCTCGAGCTCGCCGAGGGTGCCAACCGGATCATCACCGAGCTCGTCCGCTGTGACGCGATCGTGGTCAGCGCGGTCCAGGGGACGGCCGCGGGTGTCGGGTTCCCGCTGGCCGCGGCCGCCGACATCGTCGTCGCCGCCGACAAGGCGAAGTTCAGCCTCGCCTACGCCAAGGTCGGGCTCTCCGTCGACGGCGGCGGGTCTCTCCTCGTGCACACCTTGGGTCTGCATCGGGTGCTCCGGTTGACCCTGCTGGGCGACATGCTCTCCGCGACCGAGGCGCTCGAGGCCGGGCTGGTCGCCCGCGTCGTACCGGCCGACGAGCTCGACGCGACGGTGGACGAGGTGGTCACGACCCTGCTGTCCGGCTCCCCCGAGGCGCTGGCCCGCACCAAGCACCTGATCCGCGACGTCGCGGAGCCCAACCCCGAGTCGGCGCTGCGGCGCGAGGCGGAGTCGATCTCCGCGCTCGGCGGCTCGGCCTCCGGACGCGAGGGCATCAACGCGTTCCTGGAGAAGCGGCCGCCCAGCTTCACCGGCTGAAGTTCACCGGGTGAGGGCATCGGCGCCTGAAATAATTTGGCGCAGGGACTCTCGTTCCACGAGGGTGAGCCCATGAGCAGCGATCAGGACCAGCGGGCCGTCGGCGAGCTGGCGAACTACCGCGACTACCTGGGCCACTACCGGCTCACGCTCGAGCGCAAGTGCGAGGACCTCGGCCCGGAGGAGCTGGCCAAGCAGAGCGTGCCGCCGAGCGACCTGAGTCTGATCGGGCTGATCCGGCACATGGCGCGGGTCGAGCAGAGCTGGTTCCAGCGGGTGCTGAAGGAGAACCTCGACCTGCCGCGGCTCGACGCCGACGACCCCACCGGCGGGTTCCACAAGGTCGAGCCGACGCAGGCGTCGGCCGACGAGGCGTTCGCGAGCTGGCGTGAGCAGGTCGCGGCGGCCGACGAGTGGCTCGACTCGATCGACGACTCGGTGCTGGGCGAGACCCGGGACGTCGGCCGCGGCGATGCGCCGAGCAGCATCCGCGACATCCTGGTCCACATGATCGAGGAGTACGCCCGCCACGCAGGTCACGCCGACCTTCTGCGGGAGTGCATCGACGGGCGTACTGGGGAGTAGACCACCGGCCTGCACAGCGGTGACTTCCTGAGACTAGGCTGAGACGGCTGTCACAACGACCGCCACCGTGCTGAATCAGAGGGAGACCATGTCGACGTCGACCGCCAACCCCACCAGCTCGGGCCCACGATCCGGGCCCAACCTGAAGTCAATCGTCATCTGGACCGCCGTCGCTGTCGTCGGCGCCGTCTGCTGGGCCATGCTCGCCCTGTCCCGAGGCGAGGATGTCTCGGCGCTGTGGATCCTGTTCGCCGCACTGGCGTCGTACGCGATCGCCTACCGGTTCTACTCGAAGTTCATCGCCGACAAGGTGCTGAAGGTCGACGACACCCGGGCCACCCCGGCCGAGCGGCTGGAGAACGGACAGGACTTCGACGTCACCGACCGGCGAGTGCTCTTCGGGCACCACTTCGCCGCGATCGCCGGCGCCGGCCCGCTGGTCGGCCCGGTGCTGGCCGCACAGATGGGTTACCTGCCGGGCACGATCTGGATCATCGTCGGCGTCATCTTCGCCGGTGCCGTGCAGGACATGGTCGTGATGTTCTTCTCGATGCGCCGTGACGGCAAGAGCCTCGGTCAGATGGTGCGTGAGGAGATCGGCACCGTTGCTGGCGTGGCCGCGCTGATCGCCGTCTTCGCGATCATGATCATCATCCTGGCGGTGCTCGCGCTGGTCGTCGTCAATGCACTCGCGGAGTCGCCGTGGGGTGTCTTCTCGATCGGCCTCACCATCCCGATCGCGCTCTTCATGGGTTTCTACCTGCGCTACCTGCGCCCCGGCCGCGTCAGCGAGGTGACCGTCATCGGCGTCGCGCTGCTGCTGCTGGCCATCATCGGTGGTGGGTACGTCGAGGAGATGGGCCTGGCCGACGCGCTCACCCTCTCCCACGAGACGCTGGTGATCTGCCTGGTCGTCTACGGCTTCGTCGCCTCGATCCTCCCGGTGTGGATGCTGCTCACCCCGCGTGACTACCTCTCCACCTTCATGAAGGTGGGCGTCATCGTGCTGCTCGCCGTGGGCCTGGTCCTCGCGGCCCCGGCGCTGCAGAACGAGGCCGTCACCGACTTCGCCACCAACGGCGAGGGTCCGGTCTTCGCCGGCAAGCTGTTCCCGTTCGTCTTCATCACCATCGCCTGCGGCGCCCTCTCCGGATTCCACGCCCTCATCGCGTCCGGCACCACGCCGAAGATGGTCGCCAAGGAGTCGCAGGTCCGCATGATCGGCTACGGCGGCATGCTGATGGAGTCGTTCGTCGCGATCTCCGCCCTCATCGCCGCCTCCGTGATCGACCAGGGCATCTACTTCTCGATGAACGCCTCCCTGGGCGCCACCGGCGGCACCCCGGAGACCGCCGCCGCCTTCGTCAACGGGCTCGGCTTCTCGATCACCCCGGCCGACCTCGAGGCAGCCGCGGCCAGTGTGGAGGAGTCGATCATCTCCCGCACCGGTGGTGCTCCGACCCTGGCGTTCGGGATGTCGCTGATCTTCACCGAGGCGTTCGGTGGCGGCCTGGCCGCGTTCTGGTACCACTTCGCGATCATGTTCGAGGCGCTCTTCATCCTGACCGCCGTCGACGCCGGCACCCGCGTGGGCCGGTTCATGCTCCAGGACACGATCGGCAACGTCTGGAAGCGCTACGCCGACACCTCCTGGCGACCGGCTGCCTGGTCGGCCTCCGCGCTGGTCGTACTCGCCTGGGGCTACATGCTCTGGATCGGCGTCGGAGACCCGCTCGGCGGTATCAACCAGCTCTTCCCGCTCTTCGGCATCGCCAACCAGCTGCTCGCCGCGATCGCCCTGACCCTGGCCACGACGCTGCTGATCAAGCACGGCAAGCTCAAGTGGGCGTGGGTGCCGGGCATCCCACTGGTCTGGGATCTCATCGTCACGATGACCGCGTCGTGGCAGAAGGTGTTCAGCGACAACCCCGCGATCGGCTACTTCGCCCAGGCCTCTGCCGCGCGCGAGGCCCGCGACGCCGGTGAGCTCTACGGGGTCGCGAAGACCCCTGCGGACGTCGACCAGATCATCTACAACTCGACCCAGAGCGGCATCCTGCAGGCAGCGTTCGCGCTGCTGGTGATCGTGATCGTCGCCGGTGCCGCAGTAACCGTGGTCAAGGCGATCCGCGCCGGCGGGCTGCCGACCACCGAGGTCCCGAAGGTCGAGTCGAAGATCGTCGCGCCCTCGGACTTCTTCGCCACCAAGGAGGAGAAGGAAGCCGTACGCGAGTGGGAGGCCTCCCAGAAGACGCCGGTCTCATGAGTCTGCTCACCGAGCGTGTCTCCGACCGCTTCTCCGGCGCCTGGCGGCTGCTCCGCCAGGCGACCGGGGAGGCGAAGTGGGACGAATACGTCGCCCGGTGCGAGCGCGACGGCGTCGAGCCGATGAGCCGGCGCGCGTTCGAACGTCACCGGGCCGACGAGAAGGAGCACAACCCGCAGGCGCGCTGCTGCTAGCGGGGCTTCGACGGGCTAGCGGGGGTTGTCGTCGGCGAAGGCGGCGTCGAGCCAGGCGTACACCTGCGAGTCACCTCGGGTGACGAGCAGGACCACCTGCTTCTCGGCGTCGCTGACCGGCTTGCCGTTGATCCAGCTGCGGACGATGTCGGCGGCGGCGCGGCGTACGACCTCGACGCCCTTGGCCATCGCCCACTCCGGCGCCGGGTGACCCTTGCTGGTCGCCACGCCGGGGATGTCCAGGGTCCAGGTGCCGTCCTCGGCCTGGAGGAGCTGGGGTACGGGTGGCGCGCTCTTCTTGCTCACCTTCGCATCGTGCCATGCCGCGCCCTTGCCGATAAGGGGACACTCAGGCTCGGCCACTAGACTGCGCCGCGTGACGAATGCAGCTTGGGCCTTCGGCCTCGTGACGTACGCCGCCGACACCGGATCCGACAAGGGCAGTGTCCTGGATGTCTGGTTCCCCGCGCCGCAGCTGGGCGAGAAGCCCGCCGACGCGACCGCGCCGGCCGAGCTGACCGCGCTCGAGGGCACCGACGAGGTTCGTCAGGTCACCAAGAAGGTCGCGCTCGTCGAGGTCAAGGACCTGGAGTCCGCCCCCGAGTCGACCGAGGACGTCTGGCTGCGCCTCCACCTGCTCTCCCACCGTCTGGTCAAGCCCCACGGACAGAACCTCGACGGCATCTTCGGCCTGCTCACCAACGTGGTGTGGACCAGCGCCGGCCCGTGCGCCGTCGAGGGCTTCGAGCTCACCCGCGCCCGGCTACGCGCCGCGGGCCAGCACGTGACCGTCTACGGCGTGGACAAGTTCCCGCGGATGGTCGACTACGTCGTCCCGAGCGGCATCCGGATCGGCGACGCCGACCGTGTCCGCCTGGGCGCACACCTCGCCGAGGGCACCACCGTGATGCACGAGGGCTTCGTCAACTTCAACGCCGGCACCCTCGGCGCCTCGATGGTCGAGGGCCGGATCTCCGGTGGGGTCGTCGTCGGCGACGGCTCCGACGTCGGTGGCGGCGCCTCGATCATGGGCACCCTCTCCGGTGGCGGCAAGGCCGTCATCTCGGTCGGCCAGCGCTGCCTGCTCGGCGCCAACTCCGGCCTCGGCATCTCGCTGGGCGACGACGCCGTGGTCGAGGCCGGGTGCTACGTGACGTACGGCACCAAGGTCACGCTCCCCGACGGCACCGTCAAGAAGGCCGGCGAGCTCTCCGGCGCCTCCAACATCCTCTTCCGCCGCAACTCGGTCAGCGGCGCCATCGAGGCAGTTCCGTGGAAGGGCGACGGCATCGAGCTCAACGCCGCCCTCCACGCCAACTGATCCCGCCCCCAAGAGCAGAGTGCTCCGTTGAAGAAGCTCGTCACCGCGCTGGTCGTGCTCGGCGTGATCGCCGGCGGCATCTACTGGGTCGTCCAGGCCGCGACGGACAAGCTGGACTCGATCCTGCCCGACCTGCAGCACTGCACGGCCGTCGCGGGCGAGTACGAGGCGCGCTTCGACCCCGAGCAGATGGGCAACGCGGCCGTGATCACCGCGCTCGGGCTCAAGCGCGGCCTGCCCGCACGGGCGGCCACGATCGCGATCGCGACCGCGATCCAGGAGTCGAAGCTCTACAACATCAGCCACGGCGACCGGGACTCGCTCGGCCTCTTCCAGCAGCGTCCGTCGATGGGTTGGGGCACCGAGGAGCAGGTCCAGGACCCGATCTACGCCACCAACAAGTTCTATGACGCCCTGGTGAAGATCGAGGGCTACGAGGACATGGTCGTCACCGAGGCGGCGCAGGAGGTGCAGCGCTCGGCGTTCCCCGAGGCGTACGCAGACCACGAGGGTGAGGGCCGCGCGATCGCCTCCGCGATCAGTGGCTACTCCCCCGCCGCGCTGACCTGCCGGATCGACGAGCCCGAGGCCGGCTCCGGCAAGCCCCAGGCCACCAAGGCCGAGATCAACCAGCTGCTCGGCGGCATGGTCGGCCGGGCTCGGGTGGAGGGCTCGACCGTGGTGATCCCGGTCGAGGCCGGCAAGTCCGGCGAGCGCGGCGGCTGGACGGTCGCCCACTACGCACTGGCCCGGGCGAGCGAGTTTGGCGCCACCTCGATCGCCTACGACGGCCGCACCTGGTCGGCCGGCAAGGACGAGGGATGGACCAAGACCCCCGAGGCCAGCGGCGATCGCATCGTCATCACCCTGGCCTGACTTGCTCCGTACGTGAAGATTGGTGACGTGAGCGCAACCGGGGGTCCGCCGACCAGTCCGCCCCCGGGCGCGCCGCCCCCACCCGGGCGGCCTTCGACCCCGCGGTTGCCGGAGCCGGCGCGCGAGGCGATGCGCAAGTCTGCCCGCGAAGCCAGGAAGCAGCTCCGGCCGGTGCGCAAGCACCTCATCGTCCTCGGCGTCGTGATCGCCATCGCGCTGGTCTTCGCGGGCCTGCGGGTCCTGGGAGTCGGGATCAGCGGCCTCCCCGTCTTCTCCCGGGAGAGCTGCACCGTCACCGCCGAGGGCGAGACCTACGACCTCTCCACCGAGCAGGCCGAGCATGCCTCGGCGATCGCCGCCGAAGCCGTACGCCGCGGGCTGCCCGCCCGCGCAGCGTCGGTCGTGCTGGCGGTCGAGCTCGCCGACCACGACCTCGACCGGCCGGCCGCGGAGGCCTCCGCCCTCTACGACCGGCTCTCCGGTGTCGCCGACTACCGCCAGCAGTCGGTGCCCGGGGTGGCCCAGCAGATCAGCGACGGCTCCCGCGACTCCTACCGCGACGCCGAGCAGGAGGCACGGGCCCTCGCCTCCGCTCTCACCGGCAACACTCCCGAGGCGTTCTCCTGCGTCGTCAAGGTCAGCGCCGAGGCGGCCCCGGACGAGCTCAGCGGAGCCGGGCTCACCTCGCGCGCAGAGGCCTTGCGCGAGGACGTACGCGGGGCCTTCGGTGGCCTGCCCGAAGGCGGTTTCCAGCCCGGCGGCGTCTCCACCGGGCACATGGTCGGCTCGGCCCACTACGAGGGCCGCGCGGTCGACTACTTCTTCCGTCCCGTCAACGCCGCCAACAACATCAAAGGCTGGGCGCTGGCTCAATATCTCGTCGCCAACGCCGATCGCCTCGACGTCGAGACCGTCATCTACGACGACCGCATCTGGACCAAGCGCCGCTCCGCCGCCGGCTGGCGCGACTACGACCTCCCGCCCCGCGAGGGCGACATGTCCATCCTCGAGCACCGCGACCACGTCCACGTCGACGTCGCCGACTGACCCTGCCGAGGCGTCACTCCGGTCGGCCGAGTTGGCAATCCAGTGCCCACTCGGCCGACGTACGCGACGTCTCGGCCGACGTGAGTGACGCCTCGGCGGGTCTACTCGGACAGACGGGAGACCGCGGCGTCGATGCGCTCGTCGGTGGCGGTGAAGGCGATGCGTACGTGGGAGCTGCCGGCGCGGCCGTAGAACGCGCCGGGGGCGGCGAGGATGCCGCGCTCGGCGAGCCAGTCGACGGTCGCCCAGCAGTCCTCGTCACGAGTCGCCCAGAGGTAGAGGGAGGCCTCGGAGTGGTCGATGCGGAAGCCGGCCGACTCCAGCGCCGCCTTGAGCTTGGCGCGCCGGGCGGCGTAGCGGGCGTGCTGATCCTTGGCGTGCTGGTCGTCGGCGAGCGCCGTCACCATGGCGGCCTGCTGCGGGCCGGGCATCATCAGGCCGAGGTTCTTGCGGACCGCGAGGAGCTCGCCGAGGACCGAGGCGTCACCGGCGACGAAGGCCTCGCGGTAGCCCGCGAGATTGGAGCGCTTCGAGAGCGAGTGGACGGCAAGAAGACCGTCGAACGAACCACCGCACACGTCCGGGTGCAGCACCGAGATCGGCTCAGCCTCCCAGGCGCACTCGATGTAGCACTCGTCGGAGATCAGCAGCGTGCCACGCTCGCGCGCCCACTCCACCGTCTTGCGCAGGTGCTCGACCGGGAGCACCCGGCCGCTCGGGTTCGAGGGCGAGTTGATCCACAATATCTTCGGCGCCTTCGGGCCCAGCGCCACCAGGGAGTCGGTCGCGACGGTGTCGGCGCCGACGAGAGCCGCGGAGACCTCGTACGTCGGGTAGGCGAGCTCCGGGTAGGCGACCAGGTCGCCCTGGCCGACGCCGAGGTGGAGCGGCAGCGAGCCGATCAGCTCCTTGGAGCCGATCACGGGGAGCACGTTCTCGAGCCCCAGTCCCGAGACGCCGTGGTTGCGCGCGAGCCAGTCGATGGCGGCCTGACGCACCGCGGCAGTGCCGATCGTCGTCGGGTAGCCCGGTGAGTCGGCAGCCTCGGCGAGGGCCTTCTGGATCACCGCGGGCGTCGGGTCGACCGGCGTGCCGATCGAGAGGTCGACCAGCCCACCGGCGTGCCCCGACGCCTTCTCCTTGAAGGGAGCGAGCTTGTCCCAGGGGAAGTCAGGCAGCCGCTGCGAGACCGGGATCGAGGCCGACATCGAGACGGGCATCAGTCCTGGTTCTGCGGAGGCAGCGCGGCGACGAACGGGTGGTCCTTGTCGATCTCACCCATGCGAGCGGCACCACCGGGCGAACCGAGGTCGTCGAAGAACTTGACGTTGGCGTCGTAGTACTCCTTCCACTCCTCCGGGGTGTCGTCCTCGTAGAAGATCGCCTCGGGCGGGCAGACGGGCTCGCAAGCGCCACAGTCGACGCACTCGTCGGGGTGGATGTAGAGCATCCGCTTGCCTTCGTAGATGCAGTCCACCGGACATTCGTCGACGCAAGCCTTGTCCTTCACGTCAACACAGGGCTGGGCGATGACGTACGTCATTCGGGGCTCCTCCAAGCGGGGTATCACGAAAGTCAGAGGGGCGCGACTGGCCCTTCGAGAGACAGCCTAGTATCCCCACGTGCCTGCTCATCTCCTGGGACCACATGTCGTCGGCAAGCGGATCGTCATCCGCCGCCTCGTCCCCGGTGAGTCCGGGCCCACCGGCGGCCCTGCCTTCACCGACATCCTCGGAGTCTGTACGTCCTGGGCCGACGGCATCGCGGTCATCGAGCGCGAGTCCGGGGAGCGGGTGAGCGTGCCCGTCGCCGAGATCGTCTCCGGGAAACCGGTGCCGCCGCGGCCGAACGTACGTCTCCGGATCGGCGTACGCGAGGCCGAGCTGCTCAGCGCCGCGATCTTCCCGGGCACCACCTCGGAACCGTTGGGCGAGTGGGTGCTCTTCGACCACGAGGTCTCGATCCGCCGGCGACCCAACTCCGCGTTGGCGGTCGGGGACCCCGGGGTCGGGCTGGGCGAGGCGCTCGACCGGGTCGAGAGCTACTACCGCAGCCGCCACAAGCACCCCCGGGTGAAGGTCGAGGTCGGGTCCGCGGTCGAGGATGTCGTGGTCGAGCGCGGCTGGACGGAGGACGTGACGGTCGAGTTCCAGCTCGCCGGGCTCGCCGCCACCCGGCGCCTCCTGCCGCCGCCGGTCGAGGACGCCCGCGTCGAGGTGCAGGCGAACGACGCGCAGGTGCTCATCACCCTCGGCGACACCGCGCGGATCATGGGCACGATGAAGGACGACTGGCTGGCCATCCACGACCTCGAGGTCGCCGAGCCGCACCGCCGCCAGGGCGTCGCGACCAAAGCCCTCGCCACCCTGCTGGAGTGGGGCGCCGAGCGCGGCGCCCGCGCCGCCTGGCTGCACGTGGAGACCACCAACGACGCCGGCCTCGCGCTCTACGCGGGCCTCGGCTTCACCGAGCACCACCGCTGCCGCTACTACTCCGCGCCCACTCCGTAGCGGAACCGTCCGGGCCCCGCTCATCCGGAGTTCCGCGAGTGCTCATCTGCACCTGGTGAGGTGGAGCTAACCCCACCTAAGGAGCATCGATGGGCATCACCAGGCGAGGCATCATCACATCCGCGGGCGCACTCGGCGCGGCCGCTGCGGTCGGTACGACGCTGGGCGGCGCGCTGCCCGCGGCAGCGGCGTACGAGAAGGCTCGGGCGACCCCCTGACCGGCAAGGCCAAGGGCCCCGATCTGCACGTGATGAGCTTCAACATCCGCTACGACCGCGAAGGCACGCAGCCCGGCCAGCCGGACTACTGGCCCGAGCGCAAGCCCCTGGTCACCGCGTTCGTCGAGCTCGAGAAGCCGACGATCCTGGGCGTCCAGAAGGCCGAGTTCGGGCAGCTCGGCGCCATCGAGGCGGGTCTCGGGCCGAAGTACCGGATGCTCGGGTTCGGGCGTGACGGCACCCGGATCGACTGGATCCTGACCACTCCCGGGATCACCGTCAAGGAGGCCGCGATCAACACCTGGACCAAGGATGGCCGCTGGCCCAGCGACCACACCCCCGTCCAGGCCCTCGTGCGCCTACCTAGTGGGTCATGACCATGGGTTGACCAACCCGGTTGACCAACCTACCGTGGGCGCATGGACGCAGCGCATGTCGTGAAGGTGCAGGAGGCGAAGACGCACCTGTCGAGTCTGCTGGCCGAGGTCGAGGCCGGCGGCCAGGTCGTCATCGCCCGGGGCGACCGTGCCATCGCGCGCCTGGTGCCGATCGAACGGCCGACGAAGCGGATTCTCGGCGGGCTACGCGTGAGCGTCCCCGATGAGTTCTTCGACCCGCTTCCTGACGACGAGATCGCCGCCTGGGAGGGCTCGCTCGATGAAGACCTTTGAGCGGGTCCTCCTCGACACCCATGCCTACATCTGGCTGGTGAGCGAGCCCGACCGGTTCAGCACCACTGCCTACGAGACAGTCGTCGACATCGACACCGAGGTGTTCGTCTCGGCGGCGAGCCTGTGGGAGATCTCGACCAAGACTCGACTCGGCAAGCTCCCCGGCGGTGGCACCTTGGTCGCCACCTTCGAGGACCGCACCCGTCTTCATGTCCTGGAGCGGCTTCCGATCGACTTCACCCACTCCCGCCTCGCCGGAGAGCTCGACTGGGACCACCGCGACCCGTTCGACCGCATGCTCGCGGCCCAGAGCATGCTCGAGAACCTGCCTCTGGTGACCAAGGACAGCAGGCTCCAGGCGTACGACTCCATCCACACCATCTGGTAGCCACTCGCCGAAGCGTCGAATATTGACGTCGAGAAGTCAGTTTCTGACGCCGAGAGGTCAGGATCAGGTACGCAACTGACCTCTCGGCCTCAAGAACTGACCTCTCGGGATCAGCAGGTCTTCAGGCCCTGAGAGGCGGGGCCTTCGCGGGTCAGTGCGTCGAGGGTGAGCTTGATGGCGGTCGCGCTCATCGGGATGAGCAGGTGCTCGGAGAGGTCGAGGGCGCAGGCGTCCTGGATGCGTACGTTGGTGGTGTTCAGGCCTTCGGCGAGGAACCCTGAGGTGGACGGCACGACCACCTCGTCGGTGGCGGTGATGATCTGTGTGTAGGAGACGTCGCCCGGAGTCTCGTCGCCCGCGTTCAGCTCGGCGAGGAACTGCGAGCCGGCGGCCTGCTGGGCGCAGGAGACGCAGAGGCCGGTGGACTCGGTGGCTGTGGCGGTGCTCCCGTCCATCATGATCGAGGTGCCGTGGTTGGACGGGGCGAGGCCGACGAGGTCCTCGACAAGACCGGCGCCGCCGAGGTTCTTGATGTAGTAGCGCGGCATCATCCCGCCCTGGGAGTGGCCCACGAGCGAGACCTTCTCCGCATCGGTGACCTCGCGTACGCGCTCGATGAACTCACCGAGGTGAGCAGCCGAGTCCCGGATGTCGCCGGTCGCGCGGTTGCCGTAGTCGAGGGAGTAGACGCAGAACCCGGCCCGCTTCATGGCCAGGGAGATCGGGTCCAGCAGCGAGCGACGGTCACCGAAGGTGCCATGCACCAGGATCACCGGCGTCGGCCGCTGGGCCGACGGCACGCATGCCCAGTCGTTGGCACCGAGCGGGTCACCGTAGGGCGATCCCGGCAGCGGGATCGCGGTCCGGCTAGTCCCCGCGGCAGCGGAGGCGGAGACCGGGACGAGAGCGAGTGCGACAGCAGCGAGAAGGCTCAGCAGGAACGGGCGCATGACAATGTCAACGAACTCGTGTGACTCACGTCACGCACGAAAACTCGTTCGCATGCGACGCGAGACGACATCTACGATCGTCAGTGGCACCGCCGAGGAGTGACGACCCTCAGCCACAGCGGCAAGGTGGTGTCCGCGCGTACGGCGGATCGACGAGAGGCTGATGAGACATCAGCAAAGGTGTGGTGGCACCGCGACCTAGCCCCCGCCCACACCTCCAGGGCCTCGCCACCTGGAGGACAAGATGAAACCGACAGACCGTACGCTCGCCGGCCACCTTCCCGCTGTCGCACCGGGCGACACCGTCCGACTCTGCGGACACGTGCACCGTCGCCGTGAGCTCGCCACCGTCACCTTCCTCGTCGTTCGTGACCGCACCGGCCTGGCACAGGTGGTGATCAAGGCGGCTGACGGTCAGGAGGCGCCTCCCGAGGAGACTCCGGTCGAGGTGGTCGGGATCGCGACCGCCAACCCCCAGGCACCGGGAGGGGTCGAGGTCACCTCGCCGGTGGTCACCGCGCTCTCCGACCCAGCCCTCACCCCGCCGGTCGAGCTGTGGCGACCAGAGCTCGCGGCCGGGTTGCCGACGCTGCTCGACCACGCCCCGGTGACCTGGCGCCATCCGCGGGTCCGGGCTCGTGGAGAGATCGCCGCCGCATCTCTGCGCGGGTTCCGGGCGACGCTCGACTCCGTGGGGTTCACCGAGGTCCACTCCCCCAAGATCGTGGAGTCGGCGACCGAGTCCGGGGCGAACGTCTTCGCGATCGACTACTTCGGGCGTCCCGCCTACCTCGCCCAGTCGCCGCAGTTCTACAAGCAGCAGCTGGTCGGCGTCTTCGAGCGGGTCTACGAGGTCGGACCGGTCTTCCGGGCCGAGCCGCACGACACGGTGCGTCACCTCGCCGAATACGTGAGCCTCGACGTCGAGCTCGGTTTCATCCGCGACCACCGCGACGTGCTCGGCCTGCTCCGCGACGTCCTCGCCGGAATGCGGGCCGGGATCGCGACGTACGCCGCGGACGCGGTCTCGCGGCTCCAGCTCGAGCTGCCCGTGGTGCCCCCGGAGATCCCGGTCATCCACTTCGCCGAGGCACTCGAGCTGGTCGGCGCTCCGGCGGACGAGCCCGACCTCGCGCCCGAGCACGAGCGCGCGCTCGGAGCATGGGCGCGGGAGACGTACGCCTCGGACTTCCTCGCGGTCGAGGGCTACCCGATGCGGAAGCGGCCGTTCTACACCCATCCCTGGTCTCGACAGGCTCGACCACCAGGGGAGGGGAGCAACAGCTTCGACCTGCTCTTCCGGGGACTCGAGCTGGTCACCGGCGGGCAGCGCCTGCACCGGCTCCCCGACTACGAGGAGGCGATCCGGGCGCGCGGCGAGGAGCCCGCTGCGTACGCCTCGTATCTGCAGGCCTTCGCCCACGGGATGCCGCCGCACGGCGGCTTCGCGCTGGGGTTGGAGCGCTGGGTCGCTCGGCTCGTCGAGGCCGCCAACATCCGCGAGGTCACCCTGTTCCCGAGGGACCTCCACCGCCTCACGCCGTAGCGTCGGTCGAGCCGCGAGCGCTAGCGAGCCCTGTCGAGACCAACACAGTCAGCGACGGTGTTGGTCTCGACACGCCTCCGCCTAGCGGCTCCGGCGGCTCGACCAGCGGGGACCGTCAGTTGGGGTCGGCGGGGGGCGGCGGGTTCTTGGACTCGTCGGTGCACTCGACCTCGTCCTGCGGGATGTAGGTGGTCTTGAAGGTCTCGGTGTCGACCTTCGCCCCCGAGCTGGCGTTGTAGAAGTCGCGCCAGACGTTGATCGAGAAGCCCTGGGCGCCGACGGTGTTCTCGCAGTTGCCGTCGGTGATCTTCTGCTTGCCCGGCGGCTTGAAGTCGTAGCGCTCGCCGGTGCGGGTCTTGATGTCCCAGATCTTCGTGGACCACATCTCGACGGTCACCGAGCCCTGGCTGCTGCCGCCGGCGGGGTTGATCCAGGAGTGGATGAGCACACCGTACTTGGTGTTGTTCTTGAACTTCAGGTCCAGCGAGGGCCAGGCGACGGTCGCCTCGCGGCCGATCGGATAGCGGCTGATGTAGAGCGAGTGCGCCTTGTGCTCGACGTCCTGGAGGCCGGCGAAGAACATCGCGTTGAAGGTGGTCGTCGCCATCTGCGAGACACCGCCGCCGTAGTCCTCGCGGAAGATCCCGTTCTGGATCATCCAGCCCTTGGTGAAGCCGTTGGCTGCCGTACGCTCCCCGACGATGCCGTTGAGGGAGAAGGTGTCCCCCGGCGCGAGCACGGTGCCGTTGACCAGCTCAGCCGCGCGGCCGATGTTGACGTTGCGGTATTCGGCGTAGGGGAAGTTGGTGGTGAAGGAGGAGACCTTCTCCTTGATCCCCCAGGCCTTGGCCTCCTCGGTGGTGACCTTCGGCTTGGCGACCTTCGACTTCACCTCGACGGTCCGCTCGCCCTGCGGCGCGGTGACGACGTCGAGGAAGACAGCCTCCAGGTCCTTCTGGTTGAAGGTGACGCCCGGCTTGGCAGGAACGACCTTCGGGGAGCCGTTGACCAGCTCGACGGTCGCATCGACCGGCTTCGCGGCGTCGTCCGCGAGAGCCTTCTTCAGCACCTTCTTCAGCTTGGAGGACGCGACCGATGCCTGCAGCTCGCCGTCCTTCGGGTCGAAGCGGATCGCGTCGCCGAACTCCTTCGGGGACAGCTGCACCGGAGTCTTCTCGAACTTCAGCGTGATGGGGCCGGAGACCGCCGGGGTCGCGATCTTCTCGACCGCCTCCTCGACGTCGGTCTCGTCGACATCCGGGGTCAGCTCCGCGAGGGGGACATCAGCCTTGCGGTCGCCCTCGACGAGCAGCTGACCGGCGAGCGCGCCCTGGAGCGCCTCGTTGCTGACCCCCTCGCCGGCGACCGGCTGGGTGGTCTTGATCTTTCCCCGCTTGATGACGACGTCGCCGTCCTTGAAGGGAGTCCCGGCGCGCTTGTTGACCTTGGCCGCGACCTTGGCGATCAGGTTGTCATCGGCCTTGATGACCGGCTCGATCTCGCCGCCGCCGGTGAAGTGCTTCCACAGCTTGACCGGGTTCCAGCTGCGCGCGGCATCGGCCTTCGCGACCGTCGCCTTGGCATCGAAGCTGAGGCCGGCGTCGGCCGGGTTGACCTCGGTCGTGCTGTCACCGGCGGCCACGTGGATCGGCTGGCTGTGGGCCGGCGCGAACTTCTGGTCCAGGACCGGCGTCGCCTCGGACGTCGTCATCCCGCCGATGTCCACGCCGGCCACCGTGGTGCCGTCCGGGATCTTGTCCCCGGCGACCGCGTACGCTGCGGCCCAGCCAGCGAAGGCCAGGATGGCGACGCCGCCGGCGACCGCGACGGCGACCTTGGCGCCGGTGCCGAGGGGCTTGCCCTCGGCCGCGACCGGCTGCGCGTAGTCGGGCTGTGCATAGTCCGGCTCGGGATAGCCAGACTGCGGGTGGCCAGGCTGTGAGTAGCCGGGCTGTGAGTAGCCGGGCTGTGAGTAGCCGGGCTGTGAGTAGCCGGGCTGGGCGGAGCCGGGCTGCTCATAGGGGTCGTAGGCGGGGTGGCCCCCGGAGTCATGGGCGGAGTCGTGCGCCGAGTCGGGCATGGGATCGTGCACGACGAACGGCCCGACGCCGATGACGGTCGCCTCGAGCGGCTCGTCGAAGTCGGGGTTCTCGTCGACCGGACTCTGGAACGCCATCTCGGTGTCCGCGTCGTCACCCAGGTCGGGCGCAGCGTCGACGGCCTCCGGCTCAGGGGCGAACTCGCGGCTCTTGGAGACGAACAGGTAGTTGTCTTCCTCCGGCAGCTCCGCACGCTTCGGCAGCCCCGAGCGCAGCATCGTGCTGCGCAGCAGGGTCTCGTCGGCGGGATCCTCGTCGGAGTCATGACCGGAATCGGCCTCGGCAGAGACGAGCCGGGTCGCGCCGTCGGGCGCGTCCTCAGGCTCGATGGAGACTGGCTTGGCGCCAGTGGACTCGGCAACTCGAGCGTCGATCTCGATCTGCGGGATCATGATCGTCTCGACGGCAGCATCGTCCGCGCCAGCTTGGCTGGCGTTGGACCCGGCCGCGTCAGTTTGCTTCGCGGGCTCGGGGGCCTTGGAGGCCTCGCGCTCAGTGGACATGCGGGAGAGCCTAGGACCTATACCCCCCTAGGCCGAAGCCGTAGCCCATCTTGGGACCTTCGTCACTTGCCGGGGTCGGCGCGACCAGCCCGCGATGTGGCCCTCGACACGGTCGCCGCCGACACCACGATCATCAGCACCGCCCAGAAGATCATCAGGTATCCAGCGAGGTCGCCCGCGACGGCGTAGCCGCCCGCCGGCCTCGGGGTCGCGGCCAGCGCGACCACGATCCCCCAGGCCGCCGCGTACGCCACCCGCGATACTCCACGAGGAAGGGCGAGCAGCATCGCCGAGGACGCAGCGACAGCGAGCAGCAGGCCCCACCACCACGGGTGGATAGCGACCGCCGCGACCCCGACGAGGAGGCCGAGCAGCAGACCGGCCGCACCACGGGCCAGGCCCCCGACGAGCAGCCTCACAACCCGGCGAAGAGATCGGTCAGGCCGGTGCCCTCGGTGTGCCCTTTGGCGATCCGGAAGTGCTCGTGGGACCACGCGGTCGTGCCGAGGCTGTTGGTCATCGCGAACATGCCCTGCTCCATGTCCATCTGCGTGGGGTAGGCCCGCATCGCGGCGACCTTCTGGTCGCCGTAGGTGGTGCCGTCGATCGCGGCGGCGATGTCGCCGTCGGGCGTGGCCATCGGGATCGGGCCCTCGGGGTCCATCCCGCCGAGCGCCTCCTCGTCGCCGGCCGCCCGGGCTGCCCGCAGCCCTTCGCGGATCCAGCTCTCCGCGATCGCGGTCCAGAAGATCCGATCGATCTCGTGGGCTTCGCCGAGTTCCTTCTTGTAGGTCGGCACGGCGGCGAGATGGGCGGCGTACGTCGCGACCCGGTGCGCCTGGATGTGGTCGGGGTGGCCGTAGTTGCCGAACTCGTCGTAGGTGACCAGCACCTGCGGGCGCACCTCACGGATGATCGTGACGAGGTGGTCGGCGGCCTCGGTGAGGTCGGCGTACCAGAAGGCGTTCTCGCGGGCGTCGGGGTCGGGCAGCGCGTGGGTGCGGTCCTCGCTCCAGGTCATCCCGGAGTCGCGGTAGTTGCCGAACCCGCCCAGCCAGCGGTGGTCGACCTCGCTGCCGTCGGGCGCCTTCAGCGCCGCCATCGCGCCCTCGATCTCGCCACGGCGGTGCTCGCCCAGGCCGTCTTCCTGGTCGGCGGCGAGGTGGGCCAGCTCGGGCACCAGGATCTCGCCCATCTCCCCTGCTGTGCAGGTCACCAGGGTGACGCGGGCGCCCTCGGCGAGATATTTCGCCATCGTCGCCCCCGTCGCGATCGTCTCGTCGTCGGGGTGGGCATGCACGAGCAGGAGGCTCTTCTGAGAAGTCACGAGCTCGATCCTAGGTCGGGGCAGAGATTCCGCGAGTCCTACTCGGGGGATCTCTTTATCCGCTTGGGTTCGCCAGGGAGGTCGACTGGCTCAGGGGCGATCGAGTCGTCGGGCTCGTCCTCGGGGATGTCCAGCCAGCCGTCGTACTCGTCGACCAGCAGCTCCAGGACCAGCTCGGGAGCGTCGGTCTCCACCGACCAGGGGTGGTCCTCGTCGTCGTCCTCGCCCTGGTAGCGCTCCCGGGCGACCCGGGCCGTCCAGCCCTCGCGCTCCAACGTCGCCGCGGCCGTGCGGGCGTCGTCCTCGTCGAAGAAGATGCCGCGCAGGGTGGCCCCTTCGGGCTGGCCGAGCACGTGGCGGAGCGCGTCGAGGAAGGGACGGTCGGGCTCGAGCCAGTCGACCGAGTCGAGATCCTCGGCCGCGAGCCAGAGGACCTGGTCGTGCTCACGCGGTCTCGGCTCGCCGGCCACGACCCGGGCGGTCGCCGCGACGAGCCGCGCGCCGGTGGCCGAGCCGGTCGAGGCCCCGATGACCGACTCGCTCTGCATCCAGTCGAGCACCTCGATCAGGCAGCCGAGCTCCTCGCCGATCTCCCGGACGAGGGCCTCCTCGGGCGTCTCGCCCTCCTCGACCTTGCCGCCGGGAAGCTCCCAGCGTCCAGCGGCCTCAGGCGGGAAGGTACGCCTCGCGGCCAGCACCTGCTTGCCGTCGGCGCTCAGGATCGCCGCGGCTACTACGGTCTTGGGGCTGTTCACATGTGAGATTGTTCCCTAGACACCCGGAAAGCATGGTCTCTTGGGTACGCTCCAACGCCGTGCCCCACCGTCTTCTGCCCATCGCCTGCCCGCTCCCGTCCGGGGGCCGATCGTGAGCGATCAGCAGTGGCCGCCGCGGCGTCCGGGCGAGCAGCGTCCGCCCTACCGTGGTCAGCAGCCCTATCCGGGCTCGCGGGAGCCATATCCCGGCCAGCCGGGCCAGCCGCACCCCGGGCAGCAGCGGCCTCATCCGGGACATCACCAGCCCCGCCCGGGTGAGCGGCGCTACCCGGTTCAGCAGCCCTACCCGGCGGAGCAGCAGGCCTACGGGCAGCGGCCTCACCCCGAACAGCACTACCCCGAACAGCACTATCCGGACCGGCCCTACCCGAACCAGGCCTACCCAGACCAGCCCTACCCAGACCAGCCCTACCCGAACCAGGCCTACCCGGACCAGCCCTACCCGGACCAGGCCTACCCAGGCCAGCAGCCCCCGGCGCGCCCGAATGGGTACGGCCCTCGCCCGTTCGGCCCCGAGCCTCCGAAGAAGCGGCGCTGGCCGAAGATCCTCGTCGGCCTGCTGCTGCTCGCCGTGGTGGGCGTCGGCGGCTACGGGGCGTACGACTTCTACGAGCAGACGCAGAAGTGGGAGCAGACCACGACCGACGACGTGGAGGGCGTGGGCAGCGACCTGTCGGTGGCCGTCGCGTCGTTGCGCAGCGTCGGCTGGGAGGTCACCGCCGCGGACATCGGGACCTGGCTCGAACAGCCGGGTGCCTACGGCGACGGCCTGAGGATGCGTACGCTGCGGGCCGATCCCGCCAACAACAGCTTCACTGTCGCGGGCTACCGGACCTGGCAGGACACCTATGCCAAGCGCGACCACACCACGGTCGTGTGCGCGAACATCACCCTCGCGGCGGGGACCAAGATGCCGCTGAGCGAGGCCATCACGGCCTGCCCGGACGACGTCCCGAAGACGGCGCCGGACACCCCTTCGAACACCGGCGAGGCCACCGAGGCGCAGGCGGGCGGGGTCACCGGCCACCTCGCCGAGCTGGCCGTGAAGGCCTCCGAGCAGCGGGCTGCCGGCGCGTCCGCAGGCAAGCTCATCGAGGTCGCCGCCCCGACGAAGCCGGTGGGCGACGTACGCGCCGAATCGACCGGGCTCGTGTGCGCACCGGGCACGAAGGACCTGGGTGAGGGCGAGGGCTACGACGCGGGCAAGCTGATCCCGGTGCGGCTCTGCGCGGTGGAGGGGCTGCCCAACACCGGCACGGAGAGCACCAAGGGCGACCCCTACTACATCGACGGCTCCGAGGGCCTGACCGTCGTCAACGCGCGGATCTCCGGGGCCGCCGCAGCCCTGGTCGAGAAAGCCGAGAAGCAGGGCGTGGATCTGGTCGCGGGCAGCTCGTTCCGGACGATGAAGAAGCAGAAGGCGCTGTGCCGGGAGGATGCCACCGGAGGCTGTCCGACCGGCGACTACACGCTGACCGCCCAGCCCGGCCACTCCTCCCACCAGCTCGGCATCGCGATCGACTTCGAGGAGCCCAGCGCGACCGGGGGCAAGACCTGCGCAACGCGGGCCTCGGAGCCGACCAGCGAGGTGTGGAGCTTCCTCAACAAGACGGCGCTGGCCTTCGGACTGAAGCAGTACTCCGTCGAGGCCTGGCACTGGGACGCGTACGGCGGAAAGGACCGCTGCGCGCCGATGTGACCGCCCCGCTCCGACCCGTCAGGCTCGCGGCAGGCGGGCCAGCTGCCGCGCCTGCGCGACCAGCGTGCCGGTGGAGTCCCAGACCTCGCAGTCCTCCTCGAACATGCCGCCCGAGAGGTTGCGCGAGTAGTGGGTGACCTTGAGCCAGCCGGGCGCCGGCTTGTGGCGGATGTGGCAGGTGAGCTCGAGCGTCGGGGCCCAGCCCGGGAGCTCGAGACCGAAGGTCACCGGCGGGAGCGCGTCGAGCACCTGCAGCAGCGAGAGCGGGTCGGGCTCGCGGTCGTGGTGCCGGAACCAGCCGGTGAAGACGGCCTCGCCGGTCGGCGCGGCGCCGCCCCAGACGAACTGCTCCTTCGGCACGCAGAGCTCGTAGCGGTCCAGCATCGGCACGAACTCCTTCACCGACTCCGGCGCGGTGGTCGAGGACACGCACTCCTCGAGCGGCGGCAGCTCCGGCTCGGTCACGGTGACCCGCTCGAAGCCGCTGCTCTTGGCGTGGAGACCGTCGAGGTCCGCGTACGTCGCCGTGGTGGTGATCCGCAGCTCCTCGCCCTGCCAGAGCTCGGCGGTCGCGATGGCCAACGAACCCTTGTCGCGCTTGGTCTCGATGCGGACCTCCGCAGGCCCTGGCGTGCTCGCACCGGCATAGAACGCACTCAGCACGATCGGGTCCGGATGGCGCGGCAGGTGGGCCCGCAGCGCGTTGCCGATGATCGCGAGCAGATAGCCACCGTTGACGCCACCGCCGACCACCCAGCCGGGGGCGAGGTCGGCTGCGTACGTGTCGGGCCCGGTCCTGCGGATCTCGATGTCGCGGTCGAACTCAGCCTGCTCCCTATTACTCATGAGTAATAATCTAGATCGAGGCCTGAAACGATCGACGACGGGGCCCGCGGTGTCGCTGGGCGCTCGCTGGCTCGACAGGGCAGACTTCGCCCCATGACCCCTCGACAAGCTCGCGACGGCGCCCAGCTCAAGCCGGTCCCCCACGGGCTGCTGCAGGCCTTCCGGGCGTACGAGAGCGCGCTGATGTCCGATGACGTCGCCGCCCTGGACGCGCTCTTCGCCGACTCCCCGACCACGCTCCGAGGCGATGCGGCCGGGTTGATCGTCGGACACGACCAGATCTCAACCTTCCGGGCAGCCCGCGGTGGCGCGCCGAAGCGACGGATCGTGCAGACCCATGTGCAGGTGATCGACGAGGACCACGCGCTGATCGTGGCCGTCACGGAGCTCGATCGGGGCGGGCGCGGGTTGCAGACGCAGCTGTGGGCGCGGGACCCGGTGCGGATCGAATACGCCGGCTGGCAGGTCACCGCGGCTCACGTCTCGACGCCCGAGCCGGCCTTCGACACCCGGATCTGGCGCGTCGTCGGCGACCCGCTGGTCTCCTCGCACACCGCCGACGGCGCGCTCTCGGGCGAGACCGTGGCAGTCAAGGACCTCTACGCGGTCGCCGGCTTCGCCGTAGGCGCCGGAAGCCCGGCCTGGCTCGAGCAGGCTCCGCCGGCGCCGTCGCACGCCGCCGCGGTCGCGTCGTTGCTGGACGCCGGGGCCCCGATCCGCGGGATCGCTCGCACCGAGGAGTTCGCCTACTCGCTCTCGGGGCTCAACGCCCACTACGGGGCGCCGCCGAACCCGAAGGCGCCGGGCCGCATCCCCGGTGGCTCCTCGTCCGGATCGGCGACCGCGGTCGCGCTCGGTCAGGCCTCGATCGGGCTCGGGACCGACACCGGCGGCTCGATCCGCGTTCCGGCCGCCTACCAGGGCCTCTACGGCATCCGTACGACCCATGGGGCTGTCTCGCGCGAGGGGCTGCACCCGCTCGCCAAGGCCTTCGACACCGTCGGGTGGATGACGCGTTCGGCGTTCCTGCTGCAGGCGGTGGGCGACGTGCTGCTGCCGGAGTCGCCGGGCGCGGACGTGGGCGAGATCCACGTGGTGCCGGCGCTGCTCGATCTCGCCTCCGACGACGTCGCCACCACCGTTCGCGAGGCCCTGCCCGACGCCACGTCGCTGGCCTGGGCGCCGGCCCGGCTGGACGAGTGGCGCCACGCCTTCGTCGTCGGGCAGGCCTACCAGGCCTGGCGGGCCCACGGAGCCTGGCTCGAGACCCGGCTGGACACCCTCGGCGAGGCGGTGCGCGGGCGGTTCGAGATGGCTCGGTCGGTGACCCGGGAGCAGGCCGCGGAAGCGCGGGCCGTGCTCTCGCAGGCCCGATCGGAGATCCTCGACGTCGTCGGCGACCGGGTGCTCGCCTTCCCGAGCGCCTCCACGGTGGCGCCGACCGCCGCCGAGGCAGCCGGGGTCCGCGACGACACCCTGCGGCTCACCTGCATCGCGGGGATCGCCGGCCTTCCTGCCGTCTCGATCCCGGTCCGCACCCCGACCGGTCTCCCCGCCGGTCTCTGTCTGATCGCCGCCCCGGGTCGCGACCGCGACCTCCTCGCCCTCGCTGCCGACCGCTGACCCCTGGCCGCCTGGCCCCGCTACTGCTGGTACGCCTTCAGCTCGGGGTTCTGCTCGTAGATCGCCTCGATGATCGAGGTGTCGAACAGATCCTCGGCCGCAACCTTCCAGCCGGCGGCGGCGAGCGAGTCGACGGTCTGCTGCTGGAGATCCTCGGAGATGGTGAACAGCCCGTTCTTCTCGGTCTCCGGCGTCGAGATCAGCTTCTGCGACACCCGGTCCATCCCTTGACCTCGGCCGTCAACAGCGCTTCGAGAAGGTCGCGGTTCTCGGCGAGGTACTGGTCGGTGACGGTGTAGGTCTCGGCGACGTACGGCACGCCGTTGTCAGCGAAGGGCAGGTCAGTGATCTCGTGGCCGGCGAGGTCGAGGGCGATCGACTGGTTGGTCAGATCGGCCATGAAGCCGTCCACCTGGCCCGCCGTCAGCGGCGTCGGGTCGAGCTCGACCGGGACAACCGTGATGTTGTCCTTCTCCTCCTCGAGCCCGTTGGCGGTGAGCAGCGCCCGGAAGAGGGCGAGGTCGGACTCCTGGACGCCGATCTTCTTCCCCGCGAGCTCGGCCGGCGATCCGATGTTGCCGCCGTCTCGGAGGGAGAGGATGGTGAGCGGGTTCTTCTGGTTCGGGTGCTGGCCGGTCAGGTCGTACGACGCAACAACGGCGGGTGCAGATGCTCCGCGGAGCCCCGCCGGAAGAGCTGAGCCGGGCGGCCCCCGTCGCGCGTCGTCGTGGTGCCCGTGGGCTCGAGGAAGGCCTCGGTCTTGGTGACCTTGCGATGGAAGTTGCGGGGGTCGAGACGCTCGCCCCAGACGATCTCGTAGACCCGGCGCAGCTCGGCAACCGTGAACTCCGCCGCGCAGAAGGCCGCGCCCAGGGGCGAGTACTCGAGCTTGGAGCGGGCGCGCTCGACGCCGTCGCGGAGGATCGCGGCATGGTCGAAGGCCAGACCGTCGCTGGCCAGACCGTCACTGGCCAGACCGTCGTCGGCCAGCAGAGAGTCGACCGGGCACCACTGTGCATCCGTCGCATCCGACCCGGCTGCAGGCACCGGAAGGTCCGGCGCCAGCGCGAGGTAGGCGACCGTCACGACCCGCGCCCTCGGATCCCGCCCTGGGGCGCCGTACGTCGCGAGCTGCTCGACGTGCACGCTCCCCGGCCGCATGCCGGTCGCCTCGGCGAGCTCGCGCGCCGCCGCCTCCTCGAGACCCTCGTCCTCGAGGACGAAGCCTCCCGGAAGCGCCCAGGCGCCTCGACAGGGCTCGGTGCCGCGGCGTACGACCAGGGCACTGAGGGCCTCGTCACGGACGGTGAGCACGACGAGGTCGACACTGACCGCGAACTTGGGGCACTCCACGTGGCAGACCTTAGATGATCGAGTGGATTCGATCCTCGGCGATCGCCCCCGCGGCGGCGGCGAGATCGGCCACACCGGCGGCGACCTCGTCCGGTCGATCGACGGCCAGGTCCAGATGGAAGCCGAACAACGACGAGTCGACGAGGGTGGCGATCCGGCCCGCGCGCTCGGGCGGCGCTCCGCAGGCGGTGATGTAGCCCCGCAGCGCGGCGTACCACAGCTCGTTGGTCTCCCGGACGACCGAGCGGTAGGGCTCCATCCCGATCAGTCCGGTGGCGGCTGCCTGCAGGTAGATCTGCAGGCAGCTGTGCAACGGCTCCGCGCGGTAGGCCCGCCACAGTGCCTCCACCCCGCCGCGTACGTCCTCGGCCGGCGCCAACGCCCCGATGGCGGCCACGGAGAGCTCGTTGGTGCGCGCCACCACCGCGGCGACCAGCTCGTCGCGGCCGCCGAAGTGGTAGATCAGCATCCGGTCGCTGGTGCCGATCGCGGCCGCAAGCGGACGCAGGGTCAGTCCGATCAGCCCGTGCTCGAGCACGTGCTCGACGACCTGCTCGAGGAGTTCCTCCTTGCGATCCATGGAAAGCATTATGCCGATCATGTAGCGACTGCTACATTTCTCAGTGATGTAGCGGTCGCTACACGCGCCTGAGGAGGACCCCGAGATGTACGCCGCCACACTGCTCGTCGTCGCGATCGCGATCGAGGTCGCCAGCACCGCGCTGCTCCCCCGCACCGAGGGCTTCCGCAACCCCGCGTGGACGGTTGGCGTCGTGGCGGGCTACGCCAGCTCGATCTGGCTGTTGTCGATCGTGGTCGAGCGGATGCCGGTCTCGGTGGCGTACGCCATCTGGTCCGGTCTCGGCACGGCGCTGGTCGCCGCCATCGGGGTGATGTTCCTCGGCGAGCACCTCACCGCCGCCAAGGCCGGCTTCCTGGCGATGATCGTCGTCGGCGTGGTCGGGCTGAACCTCTCCGGCGCCCACTGAGCTGTCCGGCGCCCACTGAGCTGATCGGGTCAGATCGCTGCGGCCGCAGCCCTGCCCGCCGTACGTCCCGAGAACAGGCAGCCGCCGAGGAACGTCCCCTCGAGCGCGTTGTAGCCCATCATCCCGCCGCCGCCGAAGCCGGCGACCTCACCGGCCGCGTAGAGCCCGGGCAGCGGCGTGCCGGCCGAGGTCAGGCAGCGGCCGGACAGGTCGGTCTCGAGCCCGCCGAGGGACTTGCGGGACAGGATGTGCAGCTTGACCGCGATCAGCGGGCCGGCCTCGGCGTCGAGGATCCGGTGGGGCTTGGCGGTGCGCTGCAGCTTGTCGCCGCGGTAGTGGCGGGCGGCGTACAGCGCGGTGACCTGGGCGTCCTTGGTGAAGTTGTTGGCGATCTCGCGGTCGCGGGTCTCGATGATCCGGCGCAGCTCGCTCTCGTCGATCTGCGGGCCGGTCGGGTCCTTCTCGGCGAGGCCGTTCATGCCGTGGACCAGCGCGGTGAGGTTCTCGGCGACCACGAAGTCCTCGCCGTGCTCCATGAAGCTCTTCACCGGGCCGGGCCCCTTGCGTGCCCGCTCGGCGAGCAACTTGATGTCCTTGCCGGTCAGGTCCGGATTCTGCTCCGAGCCGGAGAGCGCGAACTCCTTCTTGATGATCTTCTCGGTCAGCACGAACCAGGAGTAGTCATAACCGGTCTGGCGCAGGTGCTTGAGGGTGCCGAGCGTGTCGAAGCCGGGGAAGAACGGGGCAGGCAGGCGCTTGCCGGTCGCGTCGAGCCACAGCGAAGACGGGCCGGGAAGAATCCGGATGCCGTGGTTGGCCCAGATCGAGTCCCAGTTGCGGATGCCCTCGACGTAGTGCCACATCCGGTCGTCGTTGATGATCCTGGCGCCGGTCGCACCGGTGATGGCGAGCATCCGGCCGTCCACGTGCGCCGGGACGCCGGAGACCATCGACTTCGGCGGGGTGCCGAGACGGGCCGGCCAGTGCTTGCGGACAATGTCGTGGTCACCGCCGATGCCGCCGGAGGTGACGATCACGGCCTGGCCGCTGAGCTCGAAGTCCTCGACCTCGGTACGCGAGGAGGCCTGCCCGCGCTCGATCCCGCTGGCCTCGAGCACCTTGCCGCGTACGCCGACGACCGTCCCGTCCTCGACCACGAGATGGTCGACGCGGTGCCGGAAGGCGAAGGTGATGCGGCCGGTGTCGGCGTGGGCGCGCACCCGCCGCTCGAACGGCTCGACCACGCCCGGCCCGGTCCCCCAGGTGATGTGGAAGCGCGGCACCGAGTTGCCGTGGCCGTCGGCGCGGCCGTCACCACGCTCGGCCCAACCGACGACCGGGAAGATCCGGTGGCCCATCTGGCGCAGCCAGGACCGCTTCTCGCCCGCCGCGAAGTCGAGGTACGCCTCGGCCCAGCGCCGCGGCCACAGGTCCTCGTCACGGTCGAACTGGGCGGATCCCATCCAGTCCTGGAGCGCCAGCTCGGGTGAGTCCTTGATGCCCATCCGGCGCTGCTCGGGGCTGTCGACGAGGAAGAGCCCGCCGAGGCTCCAGAAGGCCTGACCGCCCAGCGACTGCTCCGGCTCCTGGTCGACCAGGAGAACGCTCTTTCCGGCGTCCGCGACCTCGGCCGCTGCTGCCAGGCCGGCGAGGCCGGCTCCCACCACGATCACGTCGGCGCGCTTGGTCATGTCGGCAGATCCTGCCACCTTTGATACCGGCGGGTACATGAAACCTGTCGCCCGACCGTTCCGCCTGATGGACAGTTGTCGGACTCGCACCCCGAACCCGCGGTCGAACGGTGTCCGAGCGGATAGATTTTTTGCTCGTGATCGACCCCAGGATGATGGCCAAGAGGCAGCAGAAGTGGGTCCAACGCGGCATCGACCGCACCGAGACCTGGCTGGGCCGTAGCGGCAGCAGCCTCGGTCCGCTGATCCCGCACATCGCCACCGCTCAGGTGCTCATCGGGGACGAGGATCACGGCTGGATCCCGCAGGGGCTGGCGTACTCTCCCGAGTCCGAGCTCCTCCTCCAGGGCTACTACGGCGACAAGCTCGGCTCCGCGCTCGCGCTGATCGACAAGCCGTCGGGCGAGCTCATCAGCGCGGTCTACCTGGGTGGCCCGAAGGGCAGTGTGAGCGGGCCGGTCAACGCCGGCGGCGTCGCGGTCATCGGTGACGAGGTCTTCGTGTGCCGTGAGGGCAACCCGCCCCGCCTCTATCGCTACTCGCTGACCCAGATCATCCACGCCGAACCGCTCTCGACCGTCTTCACCGTCTCCCCGCTGATCGCGGTCGCCGCCGGCTCCTACCTCGCGGCGACGAAGGATCTGCTCTACGTCGGGTCGCACGCCAACAACCGTCTCTACAAGTACATCCGCAAGGACGACACCTGGCAGATCAAGACCCCGATCGGCGTACGCACCCCGGTCGGCACGCAGGGCGTCGTGGTCCGAGAGGAGGAGTACGTCTTCAGCGTCTCCCGCGGCCCCACGAAACGCAGTCAGCTGATCGTGCAGGACCGGGTCACGATCCGTCCCCGCGCCGTGCAGTGGCTTCCCAACCTGGCCGAAGGAATCGCCGAGGTCGGCGATGAGTTCTTCGTGACCTACCAGTCCGGCGCCAGGCCGTACTCGCGCGGCACCTCCACCAAAGGCCAGGCCTGGCCCTCCGCCCACATGACCCGCACTCCCCTGGCAAAGCTGGGCCTGGAGCCCCGCAAGGTGGCCGACTCCCCCTGATCGAACCTCCCGATCAGGCCGGCCAGTCGGTGATGTCGGCGAACTCCTCGCCGTGCCGCTTCAGCCACCCCGCGACGTACGGGCAATGCGGGATGATCCGTTTCCCCTTCGCCTTCACGTCGGCCAGCGCGAACGCCACCAGCTTCGAGGCCAGACCCTGCCCGTTGTACGCCTCCTGGACCTCGGTGTGCACGAAGTCGACATGCTCGTCGTCGGGCAGCCGGTAAGCCGCCAGGCCTGCAACGGTCTCGCCGTCGCGGATCTCGTAGCGGTGCCTGGCGGGGTTGTCTACGTACTCGATCTCGCTCACGCCCCTATTCTCACTCAGTCGAGGAGGCGCGGGGGGGTGTCGCGGGGTTGGTCTTCTTCGTTTGTTGGGGCCGCCGACCCTTTGTGGATGGTGTTCACGCCGAGTCCCGGCGTCAAGGACGGCCTTCGGCCGCCGGCTTCGCCGGCCGCTTCGCGGTCCTTGACTCCGTGATCCGTCGAGAATATTTGGCTGGTTATCGGGTCGGCGGCGGGGTATGGCGCGGATTCCTTGGGTTGGGTACGGGCCTGGGACCTGTGGCTGGAGAGTCCTGCTGGGCGGGGGGCGTTCGGGGGGGTACTGCACAAGACGATGACACCTTGTGAATCGTTCACAAGGAGGCGCGCTTCCCCAGTGCCGGAGAGGTCGCTTGGTCGTTGACTATGACAGAGGGTCCGACCTTGTGAAAGTTTCACAAGGTCGGGAAGGCCAGGCAGGCCCACGAGAGTCAGGGCGCGGTCAGACGCGGCGGGTGAACCGGATCCGTCCATCCGGTAGCCGCTCATAGGTGTAGTCGGGGTCGTGGATCCGGCGATGGTCGCTGGGACACAACAGGACCATGTTGGCCAGATTCGTGAGTCCGCCTTCGGACCAGGGTTTCAGATGATGCGCTTCGGTCCAGGCTGCTGGTGCGTCGCAGTCTTCGGCCTGACAACACTTGTCGCGTAGTCGTAGTGCTCGGTGTTGGACCGGATGGGCCAGGCGGGCGCTGCGGCCGAAGTCGAGGATCTCCGAATCGCTGCCGAGCACGACGGGGATGAGGTCGGCGTTGCAGGCCATCCGACGGGCCTCGGCGGCGGTGATCTGGTCCCCGTCGAACCCCAACGCGGCGGTACCGAGGTCGTTACGGAGATCCTCCACGCTCAGCGTGACGAACACGGTCGTGGCGTGGCCACCATGGCGGGGAAGCTGGTCGACGTCGTAGGTCTCGATCACTCGGGCGAACGCCTGCCCCAGGAGCCGGTCATAGGGGGTCTTGCGGCCACGGTTCTCCGCAGACAGCTTCCGGGGCTGGGCCAACGAGTCCAGCATCGTGCGGAGCCTCATCGCGACAGCGTTCGAGACCCGGGCGTGGATCTCCACGGTCCCGTCCCCGTTGGCACGAGAGGTGAAGAAGGTGCGGCGTTGGGCGCGTTCTTCCTCGCGCTGGAGTGCTTTGGCTTCGGCGGCCTCGAAGCGTTCGGGGTCGACCTCGAACAGGATCCGTTTCCCGACGTTCTTGAGGTCCTCGGCGGTCATCTGGGTGGCGTTGTCGACCAGCAGCTTCTCCGCCAGAACCAGGTTCTCGCGACTGGCAGCCGGGTCGGCCTCGATCGCCTCGAGGGCCTTGACGATCACCCTCGCCTTGTCCTGAGAGATGACACCCTCGGCGAGGCCGGCAGCTACGAGCTCGTATCTGCTCACCGCGGCAGCGAGTTTCACCTCGGAGCGTCCGATCTTCTTGTCGACCAGTAGTTCGGTCAGCATCCACCCCGAGGCGTCTTTGGAGCCGGTCTCCTCGGCGATGTCGCCGGACACAGCGAGGATCCGGAGCTTCAACGCGGCTTGCTTGGCCTGGATGATCTCCAGGCGCTTGAGCCGGTCTTTCTTCTCGTCGGTGCGCCAATAGGCAGGGTCCCTAGTGAGAAGGTTGTCGAGAGACGACTCGAGGGCAGCGAGCTCTGCATCGATCGGGTCCTCAGGGTTGATACCCCAGTGGTTGATCTCTGGTTCGAGACTCATCGCCGCCCCTCCTCTCTGAGTGTGTTCAGAGGCGTGTTGTGATGGGTCTGATTCTACTCGTTCAGCTATCTCAAGACTACCTATTTGTGCAGGTCAAATGCTCTTTTCGCGGTCAGCGAACGGCCTCAAACCTGTGGATGGTAAGTGGCCCGAAGGGCCACCCTCCCAACCCACGACAGCACCCGCCCGAAGCAAGATTCCGCTGCGCCACACCCGGGCCGCCGCCCCGATAGCCAGCCAAATAGTTTCTCGGCGGGCACCGGAGTCAAGGACCGCGAAAGCGGCCGGCGTAGCCGGCGGCCGCAGGCCGTCCTTGACTCCGGGGTTCGCCGAGAAGACCCTCGAAGTCGGGTCGGCGGCCCAGGCCAGCCTTCGGGTGGGACGTTCCGGCAGGGAGCCGTGTTGGTCTCGACACGCCTCCGCCTAGCGGCTCCGGCGGCTCGACCAACGGGGGCAGCGGCTCCAGCGGCTCGACCAGCGGGGCATGGTCTCACCCCACGAGGATGCAGAAGATGTGCCCAGCAGGATCCGCATAAGCCCGCAACGGCTCGTCAGGATCAGAAGACCGGTCATACCGAAGCGAAGCCCCCAGCCCGAGCACACGAGCATGCTCAGCATCCAGCTCCTCGACAGAACTTACAACCGTGTCGAGATGCATGTGCTTGACCGCCGCAGGCGCAGGCCAGCCGGACGGCGCCATCTCACAAGCGGAGACGCGGTTGAACGCCAGCGCGCGACGCCCGTCCGGCCAGGTCAGAACGAGCCAGTCGTCATCACCAGGCTCTTCGTCACCCGGCCGGTAGACGAGCCCGAGGAACTGGCGGTAGAACTCCGCGAGGCGGCGTACGTCGGTCGCGTCGAGAACGGTGTGAAGCAGCTCAGCCACTCGGCCTCACCCCCGAGGCGGACCGAGCCAGCGGGGCGTGCTGCCGCGGTAGTCGTCGTAGGTCCGGCCGAAGCTCCACGACAGCGCGTGCTCCTCCGCGGGGATCTGGATGCGGTCCATGACGGCGACGAAGGCGGCGACCGGGACCAGCGGGAGCCAGCCGCCACGCAGCAGCGCGTGAGCCGTCAGGACGCCGGCCATGCTGACGTACATCGGGTTGCGGGTGTAGCGGAACGGGCCGTCGGTGACGACCGCGGTCGCGCGCTCGGGCTCCAGCGGGTTGACGGTGGTGTGTTTATGACTGAACGCACGCACCGCGCTGGCCGCCACGTAGACCGAGCCGGCCGCGAGGGCGCCGGCGGCGACCGCCCGCACCGGAGTCGGCCGGCCGTGCGGAGCGAGCAGATGCTGGGCGGCCAGGCCCACGGCGACGTAGACGGGCGGCGGCACCTTCGGCATGCGTTCCACCGTAGCCCGGACGAGGCGTCCGCACGCCCTCTTTCTTGGGTAGTTCCTGGCGGAGAGCTCCTAGTGGAGCAGGGCTCGGACCAGGCGTTCGGCGGCTTCCGGAGCGGGCTCGCTGCGCTCGAGGGAGTGGAGCACGAAGCCGCCGACGAGGGCACGCACGAACTCGATGACCGGCAGATCCGCCGGCAGCTGGCCTGCCGCGACCGCGGCCTCGATACGAGCCGAGACGGTGGCGGTGATGCCGAGCGCGTCGTTGAGGCGGATGCCGATGTCGGTGCTCTCGCAAGCAGCGGCGACGAGCGAGCGGACGAGGCCGTCGTTGCCGGGCTGGGCGACGAGGTCGAGCAGATCCTGCATCCACGCGATCAGGTCGGCACGGATGTCCCCGGTGTCGGGTACGACCGGCCGGTCGGGCAACAGCAGATCCTCGATCAGCGCGTCGGCCACGACCGCGCTCTTCGAGGACCACCAGCGGTAGATCGTCTGCTTGGAGACACCTGCCTCGGCGGCGATGCCCTCGATGGTGAGGTGGTCGTAGCCCTGGGTCGCGAAGAGCCGCCCGGTGGCTTCGAGGACCGCGAGACGCGCCTCTTCGCTGCGTACGGCACCTCGACGGCGCACTCCTGCTGACGCTGGCATGAACGGCATCCTAAGAGCCCGCACCACCTCCTGGCGATGGCTCGGGTGTGACTCATCACTCGCTCAGCGATCCTTGTCCAGCGGCGCACAGGTGATTAACTGGACGCACCGTTGCGTATTATCGGAGGGATGCCGCCATGGCGGAGCTGTTGTATCGACTGGGCAAGACGGCCGCGCGGCGCGCCTGGCTTGTGATCCTCGCCTGGGTGCTGGCTCTGTCCGGCGCCGCCGGCGCGTACGTCGCCTGGTCCGGTGAGCTCACGACCACCTTCGACATCCCAGGCCTGCCCTCGTCCGAGGTCGTCGAGGAGCTCCAGGAGGGGCTGCCCGACCTGGCCGGCGGCTCCGGCACCATCGCCTTCCAGACCGAGGACGGCACCCCGCTCAGTGCCGCCCAGAAGCAGGAGATCCAGGCGCTCATCACCAGCGCCGAGGACCTCCCCGACGTCGCCGCGGTCACCGACCCGTTCCAGACGGAGGCCCAGCGCGAGGCGCAGGCCGAGAAAGTCACCGAGGGCCAGGCCAGGCTCGAGGCCGGCCGGACCCAGCTCGACAGCGCCCAGGCCAAGCTCGACAAGGCACAGGCCGACCTCGACAAGGCCCGCGCCCGGCTCGAGACCGCCGGGATGCCGACCACCCAGGTCGATGCCCAGCAGGCCGCCCTCGACAAGCAGCAGTCGAAGCTCGACGACAGCGCCGCCGACCTCGAGGTCAAGAGCGCCGAGGCCGAGAACGGTGCCGAGCTGCTCGAGCTCTCCGAGGACATCCGGATGGTCTCCGCGGACGGGTCAGCCGCCCTCGTCAACGTCGCCTACTCGGTGGGCCGTCTCGACATGTCCGAGGAGACCAAGAAGGCAACGGTCGACCACTTCACCGACACCCCGATCGACGGAGTCGAGGTCGGCGTCTCCGCCGACATCTCTCAGGAGGTGCCCAACCCGATGGGTCCGGGCGAGATCGTCGGTGTCGGCGTCGCCGCGATCGTCCTCCTGGTCATGCTCGGCACCATCATCGGCGCCGGCGTCCCGCTGGTCACCGCGCTGACCGGCGTCGGCATCGGCGCGCTCGGAGCGCTCTCCCTCTCCGGTGTCGTGCAGATGGCCTCGATGACCCCGATCCTCGGCCTGATGCTCGGCCTCGCCGTCGGCATCGACTACTCGCTCTTCATCCTCAACCGGCACCGCAAGCAGCTGCTCCACGGCTCCGACGTGAAGGAGTCGATCGCGCTCGCCAACGGCACCGCCGGCACCGCGGTCGTCTTCGCCGGCTCCACCGTGATCGTCGCGCTGGTCGCGCTCAACATGACCGGGATCCCGTTCCTCGGCCTGATGGGCTCGGTCGGCGCGGCCTGCGTCGCGATCGCCGTCCTGGTCGCGATCACCCTGACCCCGGCCATCCTCAGCCTCGCCGGCGGCCGCATCGTCTCCAAGCGCGCCCGCAAGAAGGTCTCCAAGCAGGACGCTGCCGAGGCCCACGCGAAGCCGATGCCCACCTGGCGTGCGCTGGTCACCGTCGTCGCCTCGGTGGTCGCCCTGCTCGCCCTCGCGGTCCCGGCGCTCGACATGCGCCTGGGCCTGCCCGACGGCGGCTCTGAGCCGGAGGGCTCCCTGGCCAGGACCGCCTACACGATCACCGAGGACAGCTTCGGCGCCGGCGCCAACGGCCCGCTGCTGGTCGCCGCCGAGCTGCCCGACGGCCTCAACGAGCCCGGCATCCAGCGGGCCCAGCTGACGGTCGCCAAGGCGCTGGCAGACCTCGACGACGTACGCGCCGTGGCTCCGGCCGCGGTCTCCGAGGACGGTCGCACGGCGGCCTTCCAGGTCGTCCCCGAAGAAGGTCCCAACAGCGTCTCGACCAACGAGCTGGTCAACTCGATCCGGGACATGCCGGCGGTCAACGGCGACATCACCCTCGGCGTCGCCGGTGCCACCGCGGTCGCGATCGACGTGTCCCAGGGACTCAACGACGTACTCCTCCCCTACCTCGGCGTCGTCGTCGGACTCTCTCTGTTGATCCTGATCCTCGTCTTCCGCTCGATCCTGGTCCCGCTCATCGCGACCGGTGGCTTCGTGCTCTCGCTGCTGGCGACGTACGGCGTGGTGGTCGCGGTCTTCCAGAAGGGCATCGGCGCGGAGTGGATCGGCCTGGACAGCACCGGCCCGATCCTGAGCTTCCTGCCGATCCTGCTGGTCGGGATCCTCTTCGGCCTGGCGATGGACTACCAGCTGTTCCTGGCCTCCGGCATGCGAGAGGCGTATGTCCATGGCGCCCCGGCTCGCCTGGCCGTCGCTCAGGGCTTCCGGGCCGGCCGCTCGGTCGTGATCGCGGCCGGCCTGATCATGGTCTCCGTCTTCGGCGGGTTCATCTTCGCCGAGTCGGTGATGATCCGCTCGATGGGCTTCGGGCTCGCGCTCGGGGTGCTGCTGGATGCGTTCATCGTCCGCATGCTGCTGATGCCGGCGCTGATGCACCTGCTCGGCAACTCCGCGTGGTGGCTGCCGAAGTGGCTCGACCGCATCCTGCCGAACGTGGACGTCGAGGGCGCCGGGCTCGAGCGCGCCCACGGAGCCGCTGCCGTCAACGAGGCCACCGTCAAGCGCGAGACGGTCGGCGTCTGAGGAGGTTGTGAAGCCGAGAGTGACCTATGGGCCACTCTCGACTTCACAACTCGGGACCGTCGGTGGCGGCCGGTAAGGTCGCTCGCGTGACTGCGCTGACCCCCGAACTGGATACGCTGCGCCGCGTCTTCGGCTACGACGAGTTCCGCGGCGACCAAGCCGAGATCATCGGGCACGTGGCCACCGGCGGGGACGCCCTCGTCCTGATGCCGACCGGCGGCGGTAAATCGCTCTGCTACCAGATCCCGTCCCTGGTGAGGGCCGGGACCGGGGTGGTCATCTCCCCGCTGATCGCGCTGATGCAGGACCAGGTCGACGCGCTCTCCGCGCTCGGCGTGCGCGCCGGGTTCCTCAACTCCACCCAGATGCCTCACGAGCGGCAGCAGGTGGAGAAGGCGCTGCTCGCCGGTGAGCTCGACATGCTCTATCTGGCCCCGGAGCGGCTGCGGGTGCCTGAGACCGGCCGGCTGCTCGACCAGGCCAAGATCTCGCTGTTCGCGATCGACGAGGCCCACTGTGTCTCCCAGTGGGGTCACGACTTCCGGCCCGACTACCTGCAGCTCTCCCACCTGCACGAGCGCTGGCCGGAGGTGCCGCGGATCGCGCTGACCGCGACCGCCACTGGAGAGACCCGCCGTGAGATCGCCCAGCGGCTCAACCTCGAGGACGCCCGCCACTTCGTGGCCTCTTTCGACCGGCCCAACATCCAATACCGGATCGCCCCGAAGGACAAGCCGGCCAAGCAGCTCCTCGACCTGATCCGGACCGAGCACCCAGGCGAGGCCGGGATCGTCTACTGCCTCTCCCGCAACTCGGTCGAGCGCACCGCCGCGACCCTGGTCGGCGCCGGCATCCCTGCGCTCCCCTATCACGCGGGGCTCGACGCCCGGACTCGCGCGCAGAACCAGTCCCGCTTCCTGCGCGAGGACGGCATCGTCATGGTCGCCACCATCGCGTTCGGGATGGGGATCGACAAGCCGGACGTACGCTTCGTGGCCCACCTCGACCTGCCCAAGTCGGTCGAGGGCTACTACCAGGAGACCGGCCGGGCCGGGCGTGACGGGCAGCCGTCGACCGCGTGGCTGGCCTACGGCCTGGCCGATGTCGTCCAGCAGCGGCAGATGATCGAGACCTCCGAGGGCGACCGGGCCCACAAGCACCGCCTGGGCCAGAACCTCAACGCGATGCTGGCGCTGTGCGAGACCGTCGACTGCCGGCGCGTGCAGCTGCTCCGCTACTTCGGCCAGTCCGCGGAGCCGTGCGGCAACTGCGACACCTGCCTGACGCCGCCGGAGTCCTGGGACGGCACCGTCCCGGCCCAGAAGGTCCTCTCCACCGTCATCCGGCTCGACCGCGAGCGCAACGGCCAGCGGTTCGGGGCCGGCCAGATCGTCGACATCCTGCGGGGCAAGGAGACCGAGAAGGTCCGCCAGTTCCGCCACGACGAGCTCTCGGTCTTCGGCATCGGCACCGACATCGCCGAGAGCGACTGGCACTCGGTCATCCGGCAGCTGCTTGCTCGGGAGATGCTCGCGGTCGACACCCGCTACGGGGTCTTCTCGGTGGCCGAGGCCGCCGGTCCGGTGCTTCGCTCGGAGCAGCAGCTGATGCTCCGCAAGGAGCCGCCGCGGCAGGCCCGCCGCAGCGGTTCCGGCGAGCGGAAGCCCAAGGTGGCCGCCGCCGACCTCTCCCCGGAGGCCGCCGAGGTCTTCGAGCGTCTGCGCGCGTGGCGCGGCGAGGTCGCCAAGGAGCAGGGCGTGCCGGCGTACGTCGTCTTCCACGACGCCACCCTCCGCGAGATCGCCACCCGGCTTCCGGCCAGTCGCGACGAGCTCGGCACGATCAGCGGGATCGGCGAGGCGAAGCTGGAGAAGTACGCCGACGGGGTGCTCGCGGCTCTCTAGTGGTGTGTCCTGGAAGTTCCTGGATGCTTGGCGTCGTCAGGGTGCGTGCATCGCAAGGCCGGCGCCGAGGCTTACCTCAGGGAGCGCTGCTGAGCGCCTCGCGCAGCAGACGCACGGCCTTGGGCCCGACACCGTGGAGGGGCAACAGCGAGTCCAGGTCCTCCGGCAAGTCTGACAGCGTGCGGTAGCCCGCAGCGAGCAGCGCCCCGGTCGCGGGCCGTCCGATCTTCACGCCGTCGAAGACCGGCCCGGCGTCCTTCGTCGTCGACATGACTGACAGGCTACGCCGACCTGTCAGGCAAAGGGTCCGGCTAGCCTTCGGGCATGACGATCGGACAGGCGGGCGAGCGCGACCTTCTCGAGGAGATGGTCGACATCCAGCGGGACCAGATCAGCGGCATCCTCGAGGGTCTCGACGACGACGAGGCGCGGCGCAAGCTGGTCCCGTCGCTGACCACTCCGATGGGCCTGGTGAAGCACGCGACCTTCGTGGAGAAGGTGTGGTTCCACTCCCGGGTCGCGAACGTGTCACGCAAGGAGCTCGGCCTTCCCGACACGGTCGACGAGAGCTTTGTGCTCGACGCCGAAGACACCGTCGAGTCCGTCCGGGCGGCGCATCTCGACGCCTGCACGCGCTCTCGGGAGATCGCTGCTGCCCATGAGCTGGACGAGGAGTACCCCTGGCACGGGAAGTCGGTGACGCTGCGGTTCGTCTACGTGCACATGATCCAGGAGCTGGCCCGCCACGCCGGGCACGGCGACATCCTCGTCGAGCAGATCCAGGCGGCCCGAACGGCCTAGCCGAGCACCGTCCGCGTGGTGGACTCGTTGACCGGTCGCTTGCGAGAGAAAGCGCCGAGATCGATCTTCAGGCCGGTGTGCTCGCCGGTGTAGACCACCGGGTCGGCGTCGTGGTCGTGGCCCTCCTCGACGGCCGAGACGATGGCGGCGAGGAAACGGCCGGCGATCGGGGCGTTCTTGAACTGGTTGCCGCTGGTGCCCATCGCGACGTAGAAGCCGTCGGCGTCGGTGCGGTCGTAGATCGGGGTCCAGTCGTCGGCCACGTCGTAGACGCCGACGACGCCAGCGGGTTGGTTCGGCACCCGGAGCTCGGGCAGGCGGCGGGCTGCGCGGGTGACCTGGGCGTCGTAGCGCTCCCGGGTGACGTGCGCGTTGACGTCGTCGGGCGAGTCCAGCCACTCGAACGGATCGCACTCGGGCTCGGTGCCGCCGACCACCCAGGCTCCGGCCGGACCGGGACGCATGTAGGTCCCGAGGTCGATGTCGAAGACGGCCGGCCCGGGCGCCTCGTCGGTGCCGTAGCCCGCGGGCTGGCTGACCTGGTGCACCTCCTGGCGCAGCGGCCGCACCCCGATGGCGAACTCCTCCCCCACCCCGGCGAGACGGTTGAACCCGCCCGACCACGGTCCGGCAGCATTGACGACGACCGGCGCCTCGGCGCGGCGGCCGTCGGCGAGGCCCAGCCTCCAGACGTCGCCGACCCGGTCGGCTGCGACCACCTCGGCGCGGTAGACCGTGCGCGCGCCCCGACGCCGAGCGGCCTCGACGAGATTGTCGGCGGCCAGACGCGGGTCGTCCACGTAGCCCGCGTCCGGTGTGTAGATCGCACCGAGCGAAGCCGTGGCGTCCGCCCAGAACGCGTCGTCCGTGATCGACTTGTTGGGCCAGTAGGCACCCACGTCGACATGGGGGAACCTCGCCGCGATCTCTTCCGGCCCGAGGCGGGTGAACGGAACCCCCACTGCGTCGAGCCGCTCCATGCTCGGCTCGACCGGCACGATGGGGACGTCCAGGTGCAGCCCACCGGTGCGATGGAACCGCGCCAGCGGCACCTCGGCCGGCTCGAGACCGAGATGCTCGGCCCACTGTTCCCACATGAACTTCGCCTCCCACGACGTCGCGATCGTGTCGTAGGTGGAGCAGAGGAAGCGGATCACCGCGCTGGATGCACTGGTCGAGCCGAATCCGGCGCCTGCGCCCTTGTCCAGGACGAGCACGTCGCGGCCACCGCGGACCAGCTCGTACGCGACAGCGGAGCCGATCACGCCAGAGCCGACGACGATGGCATCGGCACCGATCGTCTGAGCGCTTTCGGTCACGTACGTCTCCTCAGATGTCGATGACAAGGTCTCCAAGCGGCTTGGAACAGCATGGCAGGAACTTCCCGGCGGCCACCTCACGCGGGCGGATCCCGCCGGCGTGGTTCATGTCGACCTCACCGGAGACGAGGGTCGACTTGCAGGTGCCGCACATCCCCTGAGCACACGATGACGGCAGCCGCACCCCGGCCGCCTTCACCGCGTCCAGGACGGTCGCGTCGGGAGCGCACTCGAGGTCGCGGCCGCTGCGCTGCAGCCGGATCCGGTACGCAGCCCCGTCCGCCCGCTCCGCGGCCGGCGCACCGCCCGCAGGCGGGTCGGTGAGCACGAAGCTCTCCTCGTGCCACCGCCCGGGCTCGCCGCCCAGCGCCTCGAAAGCCGCCCGCGCGGCGCCCATGTAACCCGCCGGACCGCAGCAGAAGACCTCGCGTTGGCACAGGTCAGGCACCAGCTCGGCGAGCTGGGCAGGGCTCATCAGCCCGGCCGGCCCGTGCCAGGAGGCGTCCGGTTGGTCGACGACCCACGCGACGCGCACCCCTCCGTGAGCAGCTGCCAGCGCCTCGAGCTCGGCACGCTCGATGAGGTCGGCCGGCGTACGCGCGTGGTGGACGACCACGACGTCGGCGGGCTCCGCGAGGTCGGCCAGGGTCCGCAGCGTCGAGAGGGTCGGCGTGATGCCGCTGCCGCCGGAGAGCAGCAGGTAGGACGAGGACGGGTGCTCGCGCACCGAGAACCCACCCATCGGACCGCTCGCCCACAGCCGGTCACCGACCGCCAACCGGTCGTGGAGCCAGCCGGACATCGGCCCGTCGGGGACACCCTTGACCGTGATGGTGAGCAGGTGCGGCCGCGTCGGCGGCGAGGAGATCGTGTAGCACCGCTCGACCTGCTCGCCCTCGATCGAGGCCCGCAGCGTCAGATACTGGCCGGGCGCGAACGCGAACGCGCCACCCGAGACCGGCTCCAGGGTCACCTCGACCACGTCGTGGGTCACCCGTCGCACCCGACGGCACCGCAGCTCGCCCTCGAACGGCCTCTCCTCGGGCAGGATCCCGGCTCCCAGCGGGGACGGGACCGCGTAGAGCGCCGGCGGCAGCGGCGCCACCTCCACAGGCCATGGCTCGGTCATCTGGCTAGACCTCCGATCGGATCTGGGCGTCGTACCAGCGGACGAAGTAGTCCACGTGCCGTTCCGCCTCGTTGTAGGGGCCGGGGACGTAGGCGGGGTCGGCGACCCCGAGCTGGGTGTTTCGGACGAACGTGGCGTCCTGCTCGTTGGTCGCCCGCCACACCGCGGTCAGGGCCTCGACGTCGTAGTCGACGCCCTCCACCGCCTCCTCGTGGACGAGCCAGGTCGTGCGGACCAGGGTGCGGTCGGGCGAGAGCGGCGTGACCGAGAAGGTCACCACGTGATCGGCGAGCAGATGGATCCAGGCGTTGGGCTGGGTGTGGAAGGTGCACCGCCCGAGCTGCGGATCGGCGAGGTCACCCAGCAGGCGCCCGACCAACCGGGATCCGTCGATGCTGAAGGACTCGCCCACGCCGTCGAGCGGCTCCCGCTGGATCCGGAAGCCGAACGGCCGCTCGACGAGGTCCTCGACCAGCCGGTGCGGGATGCCGAGCTCGTCACAGCGGCGCATCAGGTCTGCTTCGGCGAAGAGGTAGCGGTCGTGGTCGGCCCGCAGCCGGTCGGGGACCTGGTCCTCGCTCAGGCCCCAGGTCGGGAAGAAGGTGCAGGTCAGCTCCGGGTGGCCACCCTCGCAGTGGTAGCACTCGCGGTTGTTCTCCAGCACCAGCTTCCAGTTGCCCTCCTCGACCAGATCGACCTGGGCGGCGACCTTGGCCCGGTCGAGCCGATGCGGGGTGAGGTAGTCACGGATCTGGTCGGCGGCCAGGTCCAGGTCCCCGTCCGGCGTTGCCGCCAGCGAGCAGTAGATCAGCCCGCCGACCTCGCGCAGCGCGACCGGGCGCAGACCGAGACAGGCCCTGTCGATGTCGGGCGAGAGCTGCGGCGCGTAGCGGAGCGAGCCGTCGGTGGCGTACGTCCAGCTGTGGTAGCCGCACACCAGGTTGCCCACGCTGCCGTTGCCCGGAGCGACCAGCCGGGAGCCGCGGTGGCGGCAGACGTTGTGGAAGGCACGGACCTGCTCGTCGTCGTCGCGGATCACCAGCACCGAGGAGCCGGCGACGTCGAAGGTGAGGTAGTCGCCCGGCTCGGGCACCTCGGCGACGGTGCCGACGAAGAGCCAGCGGCGCCGCCAGAGCAGGTCGATCTCGGTCTCGAAGACCTCGGGGTCGGTGTAGAGGGCTCCGGGCAGCGAGTGGCCGGGGGTCCTGTGGTCGAGGTGGTCCAGGATGTTCGTACGTCGGCCGGCGGCCGGATCGCCGACGAGCTGGTCTGTCATCTCATCGCTCCCATGGTTCTGCTCGGTCGTCAGGCGCTAGATGGTCAAGCACAGCCGCAGCGCGTCGTAGACCGCGGCATGGACGTTCCGGCTGGCGACGGCGTCGCCGACCCGGAACAGCTGATAGGTGCCCGCGGCGTTGCTGGCAACCGTCTGCGGCGTGCCGGACAGCAGCGCCGCCTGGTCGACCTCACCGAGGTTGACCGATCCGGGGACGAGGTCGAGGTAGAGCTCGTCGTTGGGGATGGTGCCGTGCTCCACCACGACATGGTCGACGTGCCTGTCGACCTCGGCGCCTTCGGCGTATTCGCTGGTCAGCGTTGCGATCAGCCGGTGATCGGAGCCCGCCGGCGCCCGGCGCACCGCGGCCAGTCGTCGGGCCACCGTGAGGGTGACGTCGTGCGCGGCGAAGACCCCCAGATAGGCCGGGCTGTTCATCGAGCCGACGGAGATGCCGACCGTACGCTCCGGGGTGACCAGCTCGACCTGAGCGCCCAGGGTCGCCAGGTGCTCGGCGGCATCGAGCGCCGGCTCGGCGCCGTTGTCGTCGTAGACGAGCACCGAACCGCCCGCTGCGCTCAGCGTCCCGTCCAGCACGTCCCAGGTGTCGTTGACCAGCTCGGCACCCACCGGGACGCACGAGCGGTCGGGGACGCCGCCCGTGGCGACGACCACGACGTCCGGGTCGAAGCCGCGGACGAGATCGGCGTCGGCATAGGTGCCGAACCGGAAGTCGACGTGGGCGTGCTTCGCCTCGGCGACGCGCCAGTCGACGATGCCGATCAGGTCACGGCGGCGGCTGGTCGAGGAGGCCAGCAGGACCTGACCACCTGGTCGGTCGGCGGCCTCCAGGACGGTGACGACATGGCCCCGCTCGCCCAGGACGCGAGCGGCCTCGAGCCCGGCCGGCCCGGCACCGACCACGACCGCCCGGCGCCGACGGGGCGCCGGAGGCGTGAGGTGAGGCAGCGACTGCTCCCGACCGGTGGCGGGGTTGTGGATGCACTTGGCATCCCCGGACTCGTAGATCGCGTCCAGGCAGTAGCTCGCGCCCACGCACGGCCGGATCCGGTCCTCCTCGCCGCGCGCGACCTTGGCGACCAGGTGCGGGTCGGCGAGCTGGGGACGGGTCATCCCGACCAGGTCGAGCAGCCCTTCGCGGACCGCATAACGGGCGGTGGCGACGTCGCTGATCCGGGCGGCGTGCATGACCGGGACGTCGACCCGGCGGCGTACCTCCCCGACGAAGTCGAGGAACGGCGCCGACGGCGTGCCCATCGAGGGGATCGCCGCGGCCAGGCGGGAGTCGGTGTCGATGCCGCCCTTGATGACGGAGAGGAAGTCCACGCCGCCGTGCTTGTCGCCGGCGACGTAGCGGCGCATCACCTGCTCGGTGTCGGCCAGCCCGAGCCCGGACGGCAGGTCCTCGTCCATCGCCATCCTGACGCCGACGACGAAGTCGGGGCCGACCGCCTCCCGGATCGCGGCGAGCACCCGCAGCGGAAAGGCCAGCCGCGCCTCCGGGTCTCCCCCGAACTCGTCGGAGCGGAGGTTCGTGGCCGGTGACACCCAGGCGTCGAAGAGGTGTCCGTAGGACTCGACCTCGATCCCGTCGAGGCCCGCCGCCTGACACCGCGCGGCGGCCTCGGCGTAGTGGCGGACGATGCGGTCCAGGTCCCACGCCTCGGCCACCTTCGGGAACGAGCGGTGCTGCGGCTCGCGCAGCCGGGACGGGTAGACCAGCGGCAGCCAGTCGCCGGTATAGCTGCTGGTACGCCGCCCCAGATGCGTGATCTGGCACATCACCGCGGCGCCGGCCTCGTGGACGTCGTCGGCGAGCCGCCGCAGCCAGGGCACGACCTCGTCGCGGTAGAGCAGCATGTTGCCGAAGGCCGGCGGGCTGTCCGGCGAGACCACCGCGGAGCCGCCGATCATGGTGAGCCCGACCCCGCCGCGCGCCTTCTCCAGGTGGTAGAGCCGGTAGCGGTCCTTGGGCATCCCGTCCTCGGTGTACGCCGGCTCGTGGGAGGTGCTCACCACACGGTTGCGCAGGGTGAGGCCGCGGAGCTGGTAGCTCGTCAGGAGGGGATCGGTGATGGGGGCCACAGGACCAGCGTGGCGCTCCGACACTGTTCACGAAAAGCGCACGTTTCTGTTCCTTACCGTGCGATCTGGTTGCACAATCAGAATCATGATCGACCCGCGGCTCCACGTGCTCCGAGTGGTCGCCGAGCGGGGCACCGTCTCGGCTGCGGCCGCCGACCTCGGCTACACCCCCTCGGCCATCTCCCACCAGCTCCGCACGCTCTCCCGCGACGTGGGCGCGACGCTGCTCGTGCCGGAAGGCCGCGGCGTACGTCTCACCGGGGCCGCGCTCACGCTGCTCGAGCGCACCCACGACCTGTTCACCCAGTGGGAGGAGATCAGAGCCGATGTGCAGCAGGCGTCGGGGACCTCCCGCGGCTACCTGCGGCTGGCAGGCTTCTCGACCGCCGCCTCGGCGCTGCTCCCGCCGGCCGCCGTCGCGGTCAGCCGGGCGTTCCCGCAGTCGACGATCAGGATCATCGAGGCCGACCCGGAGGTCTGCTTCGACATGCTGCTCGCCGACCACGTCGACGTCGCCGTGGTGGTCAGCATGTCTGAGCTCCCGCCGACCGCCGACCCGCGTTTCGAGCAGGAGCGACTGATGGAGGACGCGCTCGACCTGCTGGTCCCCACCGACAGCCCGCTCGCCACGCGCTCACGGGTCAGGCTCGCCGACGCTGCCGAGGAGCACTGGATCATGGAGCATCCCGGCCGCCCCTACCACCAGCTCGTGACCGCCGCCTGTGCCGCGGCCGGCTTCACCCCCGAGCAGGCCCACGAGGTCGTCGAGTGGGACACCGGCGCCGCCCTGGTCACCGCCGGCTTCGGCGTCGCGTTGGTGCCCCGCCTGGCCCGGATCCCGCACTCCGACGGCCTGGTCCGGATCCCGCTGCGCGGGGAGGCCAGCCCCGTCCGGCACGTCCGGACCAGCGTACGCAGCGGGACCTCGCGCCAACCCGAGATCGCCTGCGCCCTCGCAGAGCTCAGAAGCGTCGCCACCTCCCTTGCCGAGATGGACGTCGGCTAGGTCAGATCCGCGCCCTGCGCCGAGTCGGCTCGTTCTGACCGGAATCACTGTCGAGTCGGCTCGTCATGACGAGCCGACTCGACGTGAGAGCCCGTCAATTTGCGCCGACTCGGCGTAGTGCGTCTCGCCCACCAGAAATCGTTCGTACGCCGCCCCGGCCCTGCCGCAGAATGAATGACGTGCCCACCCTGAGCCAGTTCGCCGCCTTCGCGCTCGCCTCCGTCATCTTCATCCTGATCCCCGGCCCGAGTGTGCTCTTCGCGCTCGGCCGCGCCCTGACCGCGGGCCGCCGCGAGGCTGTGCTCGCCGTCGGCGGCAACGCGCTGGGCCAGTTCGGCCAGGTGCTGGCGGTGGCCGTCGGGCTCGGCGCGCTGGTGGCGGCCTCTGCGACCGCGTTCACCGTCGTGAAGCTGGTCGGCGCTGCGTACGTCATCTATCTCGGAGTCCAGGCGATCCGCCACCGGGCCGATGCCCGCGCCGCGCTCCACGGCGAGGATGTCGTGCAGACCACCGCGTGGGGCGCGGTCCGCACCGGGATGATCGTCGGCGCGACCAACCCGAAGACGATCGTCTTCCACCTGGCCTTCCTGCCCCAGTTCATCGACGCCTCGGCGCCGGCGGTCCCACAGATCCTGCTGCTCGGCGCGATCTTCTCGGCGATGGCGTTCACCTGTGACTCCGGCTGGGTCCTGGCCGCCAGCCGGGCCAAGGCCTGGTTCGCCCGCAAGCCCAAGCGTCTCGACAGCCTCGGCGCCGGTGGCGGCGTCATCATGATCGGCCTCGGCGCCACCATGGCCACCGCCTCCCACAGCGCCTGATCGGGGCGGTTACCGACCGCAGAAATCCGAAGACAGGAATGCGCCGGTCGTCGAGACTGGGACACATGCGGACTCCATGGAGAATCTCGGGCTTCATCGCGGCTGCGATCGCCTCTCTCGTCATCACCTCAGGGACCTCGGCCCACGCCGAGGAGGAGCGCCAGGATCCGCTCCTGGCCTTCAACCACGCCTGGGCGATGGTCGACCGGGAGACCGCCGACGCGATCGAGCACTCGGAGTATCTGGGGCAGTTCGCCGACCGCCGGATCAACACCGGCAACGACGGGACCTCGACCTGGACCGGCCGCTACCTGCTCGGCAAGGAGACCTACCTGGAGTTCTTCGGTCCGGGTGACGCGCCCGACGCGGTTGCCGGCGACACCGGGCTCGCCGTCTCGGCGGACAAGGACGGCGACCTCGCCACCGCCACCGCCAACCTTCGCGACCTGGGCGTCGACCCGGTCGAGTTCACCCAGGTGACCGACCTCGGCGACGGCAAGCCGATCCCGTGGTTCGACGTCACCTATACGACGGCCACCTACGACACGTTCTTCTCCTGGGCGATGGAGTATCGCGACGAGTTCCTCGACGATCCGCGGCTCAGCTTCCCCCCGGCCGCCTATGACGGTGACGTCAGCCGCGACCGCTACAACCGTGACCGCTACCTCGAACACCAGATGCGCGACGTCATCGGGATCCAGATCGCCACGACCGAGGCCGACATCGAGAAGATGGTGCCGCTGTGGCGGGCCGCCGGGATCACGATCCGCGTCCTGAAAGGCGGCGGCGTCCTGGCCTTCGACGGCATGACCACCATCCGTCTGCTCCCGGTGCCGGCCGAGGAGGCAGGCGTACGCCACATCGTCCTCGCCCTCAACGAGCCGGCCGAGGAGCCGCACACCGAGACGATCGGCAACTCGACGCTGCACGTCGGCCCCGGGGCGTACGCACTGTGGACCTTCGATCCGATCGAGGCCCCGACCGCCCCGGCCACGCGATCCCACGACTCCGGAGAGCCGCTGTACCCCGGCTTCGGCGGCTGAGGTAGTAGCCTCGGCGACAATGGCAGGGAACAGCCGACAGGCCGGCGCGAGCGTGACCAGCCGGGCGCTGGCGATCCTGAGCGCGTTCGACGAGCAGCACCGCGCGATGTCACTCAGCGACATCGCCGCGCGCGCGGACCTTCCGCTCGCGACGACTCATCGGCTCCTGGGTGAGCTGTTCCGGTGGGGTGCTCTGGATCGGCTGCCGTCCGGCGACTACGTCATCGGCCGGAAGATCTGGGACATCGGACACCTGGCACCAGCCGAGACCGGGCTGCGCCAGGTCGCCGAGCCGTTCCTCCACGACCTCTACGGGGCGACCCTCGCCACCGTGCACCTCGCCGTCCGCGACGGGGCCGAGGTGATCTACCTCGACCGGCTGCGCGGCAACCAGTCCGTCCCGGTGGTGAGCAAGGTCGGCGGACGGCTTCCGCTGTACACCACCGGGGTCGGCAAGGTGCTCCTCGCGTACGCCCCGAGCGAGGTCCAGGACACGGTGCTGGCCGGACTCACGCGGATCACGCCCTACACGATCACCCAGCCCGGCTCGCTCCGTAGGCAGCTGCGCCAGGTGCTCGACAAGGGCTACGCGACGACCCGTGAGGAGATGACTCTCGGCGCCTGCTCGATCGCCGTGCCGATCCACCAGCGCGACCGGGTGGTCGCCTCCCTCGGCCTGGTGGTCCCCACTCTCAAGGGAAGCGAGCAGCGGCTGTACGGCGCACTCCGGGTCGCGGCTCAGTCGATCGGGCGCCGCCTGTGACCCCAATTTGGCCATGTTTTCCACTGGACGGAAGCCGTGGCGACGGTCACAGCGCCCCCACATCTTAGGTTCGTGCCATGAATGTGTCCCCAACCACATCGTCGACCGCCGCCGACGGCGGCACCCGCAGCCTCTGGCCGGTCATGCTCTGCTGGCTTGCCGTCGCCCTGGACGGCTATGACCTCGTCGTGCTCGGCGCGGTGATCCCGACCTTGGCCGACACCGGCGCGCTCGGATTCACCAAGGCGTCCCTGACCACCGCCGCGACCATCGGCCTGATCGGCGTCGGCATCGGCGCCGTCGCCATCGGCCCGCTCGCCGACCGGTTCGGCCGCCGGATGACGCTGATCAGCAGCATCGCGCTGTTCTCGCTGCTCACCCTGGCCGTTGCCTTCGCCCCGAACGCCGCGGTGTTCATCGCGCTGCGCTTCCTGGCCGGGCTGGGCCTGGGCGCCTGCCTGCCGACGGCCCTGGCGTTCATGAGCGAACACGCCCGCGAGGGCCGCTCCGGCACCGCCATGACCCGAATGATGACCGGCTACCACGTGGGTGCCGTGCTCACCGCCATGCTGGCCCTGTGGGTGATCCCGCACCTGGGCTGGGAGGCGATGTTCGTGATCGGGGGCATCGCCGGGCTGCTGACGGTGCCGGTGATGTGGGCGAAGCTGCCCGAGTCCCAGGCCTACCTGGAGACCGTCGAGGTCGAGAAGGTACGCCCCTCCGAGGTCGTCCGCGGTCGCCTGCTGTGGGTCAGCCTGGGGCTGTGGGCGGCATCGTTCTGCGGTCTCCTGCTGGTCTACGGCCTGAACACCTGGCTGCCCACGATCATGGGCGAGGCGGGCTACTCCCTCGACGCCGGGCTCGGTCTGCTCCTCACCCTGAACGTCGGTGCCGTGATCGGACTGGTCCTCGCCGGCCAGATCTCCGACGCCAAGGGCAACAAGCCGACGGTCGTGGCCTGGTTCGGCGTCGCCGCGGTGATGCTGGCCCTGCTGTCGATCAAGATGGAGAACAGCCTCCTGGTCTATGGCGCGGTGCTGGCTGCCGGGATCTTCGTCTTCAGCGCGCAGGTGCTGGTCTACGCGTTCGTCAGCCACCTCTATCCCGCCCGGATCCGCGGTACGGCACTCGGCATGTCTGCCGGCATCGGCCGGGTCGGCGCCATCGTCGGGCCGTTCCTCGGCGGTGCACTCCTGACGGCCGGCATCGCCTACCCGTGGGGTTTCTACGCCTTCGCCGGCGCTGCCGTGATCGCCATGCTGGCGCTGCTGACCGTGCCTGCGCACCCGGAGAGCTAGTCTCCGGCACCGGGGAACAGATCACGCAGCACCCGCACCGAGCCTCCTGAAATGTCGTTTGCCCGCGCCGAGGTCCTCTGCCAACCTCAGCCCATGACGACGACCCCCACGCAGACCACCCGCGCACCCGCACGGGTTGCCACCGCCCTGATCGTCTGGTTCCTAGGGTCTGCCCTCGGTGCGGGGGTGCTGCTGGCGGTTCAGCCGATGATCGGCCTGGACCCGGAGCTGTTCGTGCTGGTCATGCTGGCGCCGGCGGTCGGTGCGGCGGCCGCCTGGCCGCTCATTCGCGGCCGCGAACCGTGGGCGACCCCGAGCGTCTCCTCGCAGCGGCTGGCCACCTCGCTCCTGGTGGCGCTCGCGGTGGTCGTGGCGTACTTCGTCGTGGTCTCTGTCGCCCGCGGGAGCGCTCCGACCGTGCCGTCGCAGGTCGGCGGGGCCCCGGTCGCGGTCTTCATCCTGCTGCAGGCCCTCGGCGCCCTCACCGAGGAGATCGGGTTCCGCGGCGTGCTGCTCCACGGCCTGCAGCGTTGGCTGTCCCGCCCTGTCTCCGCGATCGTCACCGGCGTGCTGTTCGGTCTGTGGCACGTCCAGTACTACGGACTTCCCCTGCTCCAGCTCGCCGCGTTCATCCTCGGCGCGGTCGTCCTGACACTGACGATGGCGTACGTCATGACCGGCTCGTTCTGGCAGCGGATGGCGACCTGCACGCTCATCCATCTCGGCGCGAACCTGGCGCTGGCGTTCGTCGGCGATGACAAGGTCCAGATGACCACCTTCGCCGCCGCGATCCTGGCGGGCGGGCTGGTCGCAGCCCTCTTCGCGTACGCCCGCCGCCACTAGGCCGCGTCTAGGAGGCTAGTTCGACGACTCGCTGAGCGCCGGGTGGAGGTGCTCGGTCTCGATCGCGACCCTGGCCTGCTCCGCGGCACCACGCAGGGCGGCGGCAACGGGTTCTTCACGCAGCCGGGCGGCCAGAAAGCCCGCCATGAAGGCGTCGCCGGCGCCGTTGGTGTCGACGACGGTCGCGGGCACCGCGACCACCTCGTGCCGGGTTCCGTCCGCCTCCAGCGCGATCGCGCCCTTCGCACCCAGGGTGCAGATCGCGAGGCGGGGCCCGCGGTCGAGGCACGTGGCCAGCAGCTTCCAGGGATCGTCGGTGGCGTCGTCGTTCATGAACACGACCTCGGCGGCGCGCAGGAACGGCTCATGGAACGCGGCGGCGCCGTCGTAGTCGTGCAGATCCATCCACAGCGGCGTCGGTGGAGTCGGCATCGCCTCGAGCACCAGCCGACCGAGCTCGCTGAGGTCGATCACCGCCAGATCCGCGGCGACGATGGCGCTCACCGTCGCCTCGATCGCGTCGGCGGGCGGGATCGACGGGCTCGAGACGTACAGCGAGATCCGGCCTCCCCCGTCGGCCATGAGGTTGACGTGTCGTTCCGTCTGCTCGCTGGCGATCGCCTTGACGATGATGCCGGCTCCGCTCAGGCGCTCCCTCAGCCGGGTGCCGTCCTCGTCGTCGCCGATGGGAGCCCACAGGCGTACGTCGACGCCGAGCCCCGCCAGGTGCAGCGCTTTGCCGGCGGAGGTTCCGCCGACCGTGTGCCACGACCGGCGGGCGAGCTGCATGTGCGGCACCGGTTCGGGCAGCCGATCGAGGACGATCAGGTGATTCCAGGAGGCGGGACCGCACACCACCACCCGCGGCAACGAAGACATGCGCCTATTCAGCACCACCGGACCGTTGTCGTGCACGCGGATATCGCGAGCTGGCCGACATTTGTTACCGATGGTAACGTTACGGGTAGTAACTTGCTTCGTCAGGAGGAACGACCATGGCTGGCGCGATGCGCGTACCCGCCCAGCAACGGCGAGAGATGCTGATGGCGGCAGGCGTCGAGATCGCCCGCGTCGAAGGCGGGCGCGCCGTCACGCTCGCCCGGGTGGCGGAGGCCTGCGGGGTCTCCAAGCCGATCGCCTACCGTCTCTTCGACTCCCTGGCCGACCTGCTGACCCAGATGGAGCGGCAGATCGTGAGCGGGTACGAGAAGGTCGTGCTCGACGCGCTCGAGGCCGCGCGGAGGAACGGGGCGTCCCCGGTCGAGCTCTTGTCGGTCCTGGCCCGGACCTATGTCGACCACAGCGTGGGTGCGGGCGCGGTCTACGACACGGTCTCCGCGGCGCGCGCAGCGACCGAGGAGGTCGAGGATCACTTCTTCGAGGTGCCCGAGGCGTTCTCCTCGGTCTGCCGCGAGATGTTCGGCGCACCGGCAGGCGAGGAGATCGCGTTGCTGGCGATGTTCCAGGGCGCCGCCGACAGCCTCGTCACCGCCATCCAGGCAGGCGCGATCGAGCAGGCGGCCGCGGTCGACCACCTGGTGACGCTCTTCTCCCCGCTCGTATCGACAGAGTCCGTGCCGACAGAGTCCGTGCCGACAGAGTTGGGGGCACGCTCATGACCCCGCTGGCCGCGATCGGCGGCATCGTCGGGTTCGGCGTGGCCGGCCTGGATCCGTTCGGTGCGCTCGTCGTCGTACCGGCTCTTGCCGCCGGCGCCCGGCGCCGGATCATCCTGCTGTTCTTCGGGACGGCCTGGCTCGCGACCGTGCTCACCGGGATGGTGCTCGGCGAGTCCGTCCAGCACGTCGCGGCCTGGCTGCGCAACCTGCTCTTGGTCCCCGACCCGGTGCGCCTGACGGTGCAGTTGGTTCTCGCCGCCGGCCTCGGGCTCTGGGCTGCCTATCGCTGGGCGCACCGCGACGACACGAAGCCGGAGAAGACGAAGAGGCCGAAGCTGGCCGGACCCGTCGGGATGAGCCTGATGGGCACCTTCTGGGGCGTGAGCGCACTGACCGACCCCAGCTTCTACGGCGTCGCGACGATCAGCGCGAGCATGCAGAGCATGCTTGCCGTCGCTGCCGTCTTCACCGGGTGGTTCCTGATCAGCCAGGCGCCACTGTGCCTGGTGATGCTCACCCTCGCTGCGGGCAGGGACTCCCGCCCGGTCCAGCGCGCAGTCAGCTTCGCTCGTAGGACCGCCCGCCCGGCGGCGTACGTCATGACTGCTCTTCTCGCCGCGGGGTCCATCTTTCTCGTGGTCAACGGCGTCGCCTACCTCGCGACCGGGACCTACTGGCCCGGCTGATCGACACCGTCAGCGCTGGTTCCGATCGAGCCCCGCGATCAGCACCAGGGCGGCGAAGCCGTCCTCGGTGCCTGGCCACCGAGCGCGAACCGCGTCGATCCCGGCCCGACGGACGACACCGCGCAGGACGGCGGCGACGATGATCGCGTCGTCGGCGTAGCCGAGCACCGGGATGAAGTCAGGCACCAGGTCGATCGGCAGCGCCAGATACACCATCAGCAACCCGAGCCTGATCCGTACGCCGCGAGGCATCGACCTGTCGGCCGCCAGCCGGCGGAGCAGCCGCACCACATCAGGCAGGATCCGCAGCGCCTCGCTCAGCAGGTCGCCACGCGGGCGGACGACGAGCAGGGCCACGACGAGACAGAGCCAGGTGAGCAACAGAGCCGCGGCGACTCCGATCGCCAGGTCCCACCAGAACGAACCGGTCATCTGCACCCTCCGAGCAACGTCGCGCCCGGTTACGGCGCCGCACCTGGTGATTCCATCACGGCGGTCGAAGAATGCCGTCGTCGTCTCCGTCCTTGAGCAGTACGCTCGACAGACGCCGAGCTGACCTCGACGTCGTGGTCCACGGAGGAACCCATGCCACTCACCAGAGTCCACAACCTCTCGATCTCGCTCGACGGCTTCGCGACCGGCGAGCCCCAGTCGGCCGACGCCCCGTTCGGCCACGCCGGCGAGCGCCTGCACGAGTGGATGTTCGCTACCCGTTTCTGGGAACCCTCAGGCTCAGGTGGCGTAGACGATGCATTCGCGCAGCGGCACAGCCAAGGCATCGGCGCCGAGATCATGGGCGCGAACAAGTTCGGACCGCCAGGCTGGCAGGACGACCCCGACTGGCAAGGCTGGTGGGGCGCCAACCCACCGTTCCGCTCGCCGACCTTCGTCCTCACCCATCGGCCGCGCCCACCTCTGGAGATGGAGGGCGGCACCACCTTCCACTTCCTGGACGCTCCCCCCGCCGAGGCGCTGGCCGCTGCCCTCGAGGCGGCCGACGGCCAGGACGTACGCATCGGGGGCGGCGCGACGGTGGTGCGGGACTTCGTCGCCGCCGGGCTCGTCGACCTGATGCACCTGGTCCAGGTCCCGATCGTCCTCGGTCGCGGCGTACGCCTCTGGGACGGCTTGGAGGGCACCGAGAACGACTACGACATCGAGGCCGTCTCGACCCCGAGCGGCGTCACCCACCTGACCTTCACGCGTAAGCCTGCCGACTCCTAGCCCCGGCGAGGGGCCGTCGAGGGCGGCCCCACTGCAGGAGCATGCGGGTCTTGCCATCCATGATGTGGCCACGCTCGACGTCGTAGAGAAGGAACACAGCGCCGTTCCCACGGAAGTACGTCTCGCGCGGCGGCGTCTCGCCTCGGCCCTCCTACAATCCGGGCGCCGACCTGTTCCTTCTGGGCGGCCGGTCGTCAAACACTCCGCCATGACCTGCAGAGTCGTCGCCGTCGGGGCCGCGCAGAACGTCTCCGCCACCTCTGCCTCATCGGCGTCATCACCGACGCCGCGCCGAGTGATCGCACCGTCCGGCTGTCCGCATTCGACGTGGAGTTCCTGCACGCCGACGAATCAGCGCGATGAGCGTCCGGCTCGCCCGTGGAGCCGGGTCCGACGATCGCCTATCTGCGTCGGGTGAAGCGGATGTCGCCGTTGGGTAAGCGCTCGTGGAGGTAGGCGGTGTCGTGGGCGCGGTGGTGGTGATGGCTGCAGAGCAGGGCGGCGTTGTCGAGGTCGGTCGGACCGCCTTGTGCCCAGGCGAGCCAGTGGTGGGCTTCGGCCCAGGTCCCGGGTATGTCACACCCCTCGGCCTCACAGGTTGCTGACCGCAGTAGCAGGGCACGGCGCTGGGCGGCTTGGAAGAAACGTTCCTTGCGTCCGAAGTCCAAGACCTCAGAGGGACCACCGAGAACGGCGGGGATGATGTTGGCGGTGCACGCGAGCCGTCGGGCTTCGGCTGCGGTGATCGGGCTGCCGCCCACGATCTGACCGATCCCGGCCTTGCTGCGGAGTTGGTCGAGGCTGATGGTCACGATCACGGTGGTCGCGTCCCCGCCGTGGATCGGGAGCCGGCCCGGGTCCAGGGTCTCCAATAGCTGGCAGAACGCCCGCCCCAGCCGACGGTCGTAGGGCAGGTAGTCGCCGGTCGTGGTGCGGGTCCCGTCATCACGTCGGGGTGAGGCGAAGGCTTCGAGGTTGGTGGCGAGCCGGTCCGCGGTCGCGTCCGGGACCACCGCGGTGACGCGGGTGGTGCCGTCTCCGAGGCGTCGCATGGTGAGTCGGGTCTTCTTGCGGGCGTGGGCTTCCTCGGCCGCGAGCCGTTTGGCCTCTTCGGCCTCGGCGATCTCGGGGGCGATGACGTCCAGGATCCGGTGTCCCAGGCGCCGTAACTGGGTGGGGTCGAGCTCGGTGGCGTAGCCGACCAGGGCTTCCTCGGCCATCGTCTTGATCTCAGGGTCCAGGTCGGCGGGTAGGTCGTCGAGCGCTGCGACGATCACGGTGGCTTGGGCTGGGTTGCATTCACCGGTGCGCATCGCGGCAGCAACCTGGTGGTAGGTCCGGTCCAACGCTGTTGCGAGCCGCTGGTCGGCGCGCAGGTCCTCGGGGCGTTGGTGGGTGTGGTGATGCAGCCACGCCGCGACATCACGAGCCGCAGTCTCGGCAGCGACATCGTCAGCAGCCGCGAGCACCCGCAGTTCGAGCTCGGCCAGCTGGGCCTTGGCCCGGGCGATCTCCAGGAGAGCCGCGGCCTTCTGGTCGGTGGCCATGAACGTGGGGTTCGCGTCCGCGACCTGCTCCAGGCAGGTGGTGATCGCGACCACCGCGCCCAGCACAGGGTGCTGGGGCTGCTGCAGCGCGGTCATCGATGATCACCTCCCGGACGTACGAACTCTTCACACCCGCAGATGCGGATGTGTTTTGGTTCGCTGGTCCCGGAGGCCCGCCAGATACGGGCTATTACTTACCCTCGCAGCTCGGCGCTCACGCCCCTGGTTCCCCTGGATTACCTCACACCCGTTGTATCCCCGGGTGAGTGGCACGCCTCAGTCTGAGGTGGTCGGCCTTCACGTTTACGCCTATGCCGAGCCTACCATGCACAGCAAACTGAAACCAGCGAAAACGACCGAAAACCCAATTAGAGGCAGATATCCCAACGAGAACCCAGACCGCTGCTGGAAGCCCGCAAGACACCCACATGGCACCCAGCCCAGGCACCCTGTCTTGTAAATCTCCCAACCCAAACACCGTATTGGCCCCACCCGTGCTGGAACCCAGACACGAGACCAATCGGACACACCTCCAGCAACCACACGCAACGCGGCAGCGCCCCCGCCAGCACCGAAAACCCAGAGAAAAAGCCCCAAGTCCCGCCCGATTGCTACCCTGCGAAACATGCGTGAGCCGCTGGACGACGGGCCGTTCTACCACGGCACCAAGGCCGATCTGAAGGTAGGAGATCTCCTCACCTCCGGATTCCGGTCGAACTACCGACCAGACGTGGTGATGAACCACATCTACTTCACCGCACTTCCCGACGGCGCAGGTCTAGCCGCCGAGATCGCACCCAGTGACGCGGAGCCTCGGGTCTACCTCGTCGAGCCGACCGGGGAGTACGAGAACGACCCCAATGTCACGGACAAGAAGTTCCCCGGCAACCCGACCCGCTCCTACCGCAGCACGGCACCGCTCAGGATCGTCTCCGAGGTCCACGACTGGACCCGGCTCACCCCCGAAGCCTTGCAGATGTGGCGAGACCGCCTAGCCGCCATCCGGACGGACGACCGGGCGGAGATCATCAACTAGGCCGCCGATCAGTGCAGGGCGGCATCGACCGAGGTCCTGCGCCACGCGTGGAAAGCGACCGTCAGCCCCGCCCGCGTCGGAGCACAGGTGAACGGCCCGGCCTGCGCGACAAGGTCTGGTGCAAAGGGGATGAGGCGGACGAGCTGGAGAGTGCCACCATCCACCGCGGCCCGAACGGTGAGCGCGTCGCCGGATCGGCTGATCCGGATGAGGACCCTGCGGTCGCGCCAGTCGGGCGCAGGTGCCAGCGACCAGTCGGACAGGCCGTCGGTGACGACGGCGCCGAGCTGCGGACGACCGTCGGCGTACTCGACACCTGCTTTGACCCAGTGCGTCTGACTGACACGCACGAAGATCCCGGCCTGGTCGAACTGCTGCGAGAAGGCGGCCGTGAACTCGACCTCGACCGCGGTGTTCTGGTCGAAGGGGGCCAGCAGGGCGTGCTCGCTGTCGTGGACGAACCCGTAGGACGTCGTACGCCAGGCATCGCTCCCCTCGGCGGCAGTGACGAGGAGGTCGGAGCCGCGCTCGACAGTATCGACGGGCGGATGGGTCCAGCGCCCACTCCCCCAGCTGATCGAGGTCACCATCGGTTCAGTGCCGCTCCTCGAGGCCCACGGCCTCGCGCAGGATGCGTACCGAGTCGGCGAGGTCCTCGTCGTCCCGCGCACGGGACTCCATGAGGTCGGAGAGCGCCGAGGCGATCACATTGAGCTTCTCGTGCGAAGCCTCCTCCGAGCGCCGCCCGGCGTTCTGGAGCAGCACCAGCAGCATCAACGAGAGGACCGAGGATCCTGTATGGATGGCCAGCTCCCACTTGGTGGTCGAGGACCACAAGGGGAAGCTGAACGCCCACAGCAGCAGGACGCCCACGATCACATAGAAGAAGGGAGCATGGCTGACCACGGAGGTGACCACCTCCACGAAGCGTTCGAACCCGTTGCGTCCGTCGCCTCGCTGACGCGACTTCCTGGCCTTGTTCTCTACGGTCATGGCGTCACCGTAGCCCCAAGAACCTGGTCAGGAGGCGCATCAGCGAGGCGAAATCGACGAGGTCATGTCGCGAGATCAGCCCTCGCGGATGGTCATCCTGGCGAGCCGGTCGCCGTCGACGTCGAAGATGAACGTCGAGCGGCCGTTGGCGTGGGTGGAGCGCCAGTCACCGATGACGGTGACCGTGCTGCCCGAGACCTCGACCTCCTCGGCAGCGAGGGTGCCGCTGGCGCCGATGAACTCGTTGTCGCTCCATCCCTTGATCTGCTCGCGGCCGGTGAAGACGCGGCCCCAGTCGTCGACGGCGCCGCCCTCGGCGAACGCGTCGAGGAACGCGGCCTCGTCGTGCCGGTTGACAGCCTCGATGAAGCCGGCGACCGGTTCGGGGATCCTCTGTTCCGTCATGTGCGCACTCCTTGTCATCGAGTCGTGTAGCCGCCGTTGGCGAAGATCGTCTGGCCGGTGATCCACCAGCCCTCCGATGCCAAGAATCGTACGATCGGAGCGATGTCCTCGATCTTGGTCAGCTGGTTTCCCATGCCCTGCGACTTGTGGAACTCGACCCGTTCCGGAGTCTCCTGACCATAGAAGAACGGGGTGTCCATCGGGCCGGGCGCGACGGCCGTGACGGAGATCCCGCGGACGGCGAACTCCTTCGCGGCGGCACGGGTGAAGTGCTCGACCGGGCTCTTGCCGCCGGCATAGGTGGAGTAGCCGTCGGTGAACGCCCCGAGCAGCGCAGTCACGATGGTGATGATCTTGCCGCCGTCGGCGAGGTTCTTGCCGGCCTCCTGGATGAAGAAGTACGCCGCCTTCGCGTTGATGTCGAACATCGAGTCGTACTCCTCCTCGGTGGTCTCGACGATGGGCTTGCGCAACACCTTGCCGACGGTGTTCACGGCAACGTCGATGGTGCCGATCGCGGCCTCGGCGTCCGCGAACAGGCGGGCCACGTTGGCAGGCACGGTCAGGTCACCCTGGAGCGCGACCGCTTTGCCTCCGGCAGCCTCGACCGCGGCGAGCGTGCTGACGGCATCGGCACGAGTCGACTCGGAGTTGAAGTGGGTCGCGACATTCGCTCCGGCCTCCGCAGCCTGCCGAGCGATCAGGCCGCCCAGGTTCTTCGCTCCTCCGGCGATGAGGACGTTCTTACCTGCAAGCGCGCGGGATGGGACGCTCATGTCGCCTTCGGGCTGGCGAACCCGGGGTTCTACACCCTCATGTACGGCAAGGTACGCCCCGGCTACTCCCCCGCTGCCCAGTCACGCCCGAGCGAGATCCTGCTCGCCCTCACCACCCGGGCAGCAGACCAAGGACGGCTCGTCGTGCCCCCGGAGCAGGCAGCCGCCCACGTGCTCGTGACGAACATCGGCGTCACCCTCCGGCAGATCGTCCTGGCCACCGCCGACCCCGACCTCTCGGCCGCGGTGCGCGAAGGAACGATCACCGCCATCACCGGCACGGGCGCACAGCGGAGAACCCCGCTCGCCGCGGCGCTCGAGATCGCTGCCGCCCACCCGCAGATTCTGGGCAGGGCCGAGACGCAGCTCCTGATCGAGTGGCTGTCGAAGCTCGGCGAGCAGACTCCGGAGACCGCGTAGATCGCCGCCTCAGGCCGCGATGACCGAGGTGATCAGGACGTACGCGGCTGTGCCGGCGAAGATGCTCAGCGTCATGCTGCCGCGCCACAGGTGCAGACCGATCGTGATCGCGAGAGCGAGGGCCGCAGGACCGGCCGACGCGAGCGCGACAGGGTCGGTCTCGCGGAGGGTGTAGGCGGCGAGGATGACCATCACGCCGACGGGCATCCGGTCGCCGATGTAAGCCAGCAGCGCGCTGTGTCGCAGCGGAGCGAGCATGGCGAACGGAGCCGCACGAAGGGTCCAGGTGACGGCCGCGGAGACGAGGACGGCGGACAGGACGTACCAGGGATCAGTCATGGCTGCCCCTGCGTGCGGCGAGAACGTACGAGCAGACCAGGGCGGCACAGAACAGGCCCATCGCGATCAGCAGCATGTTGTCCCGCGAGATCAGCGCCGCGACCAATGCGCAGCCCAGAGCAAGAGCCGAGACCGGCACGGACCGGCGGACCTTGTACGCCTCGATCCCCAGCACCACGAAGAGTGCGGTGACGGCGAAGTCGAGGCCGACCACCTGCGGCGGGATCAGCGAGCCCAGTGCGGCACCGACGGCCACGCAGAGCACCCACGCCACGTGGAAGAACGCCTGGATGCTGACGATCCGCGTCCGCGACCACCCGGCCGCCTCCGGCGTCGCGGTGAGGGCGTACGCCTCGTCGGTCAGGGCGAAGGTGCTGTAGGCCTTCCATCCGCGGCCGTGGACCCGGCTCATGGGGAAGGAGATGGCGTAGAAGACGTGCCGGAAGTTCACCAGCAGCGTGCTCACCGCGATCTGCGCCAGCGGAGCGGCCGCGGCCAGGAGGCCGACGAGCAGGAACTCCATGGAGCCGGCGAACACGACAGCACCGAGCACCGGCGCCCACCACCAGGCGAGCCCGGACTGGACCACCAGCACGCCGAGCGCGAGCCCCAGCGGGACTACCGCGACACAGGCGGGCAGCACGATGCGCCATCCCGCCGCGACCTCGTTGCGCGCCTCGTCGCGCACCTGGGGAACTGCCTCTGACTCCATCACCTGCATGTCGCAAGCCTAGGAAACATCTGACGCTCTTGGGTTGCCCATTGGCAATGCTAAAGTGCCCCGATGCGCAATGATCATGCGATCGACGACCTGGATCGAGCAATTATTGCCGAGCTCGAGGACGACGCTCGGCTGAGCAACACCGAGCTCGCCCGCAGGGTCGGGCTGACCCCGGCCCCGTGCCTGCGTCGCGTGCAGCGTCTGGAGCGCGAGGGCGTGATCAAGGGCTACCACGCCAGCATCGACCCGAAGAGCGGCGGACGCGGGTTCGAGGTCATCGTGGCGATCGACATCGCCGTCAACGACGGCAAGACGATCGAGGACTTCGAGACGGCCGCGGTCGCGATCCCCGAGGTCACCGAGATGCGCCGCATGCTCGGCCAGCCCGACTACTACCTGCGCGTCCAGGTCGCCGACCCCGAGGCGTACGAGGCTCTGCTCGTCGGGACGATCTCGCGGCTGCCGGCGGTGAGCCGCCTGCTCTCCCACCAGACGATGCGGCTGGTCAAGGGGTAGAGCCGCCGGCGAGGTGAGGTCAGAGCGATCGCACGCAGCGGAAACCGATGTGGGTCGTCGCGGTGTCGTCGGCCTGCGGCGAGCGGGCGGCAGGCCGGTAGCGCAGGCAGTACGCCGGGGCGCACAGGTGCGAGCCGCCCTTGAGCACCCGGCGCGGGATCGCCGAACCGATCTCGGCGCTCGCAGCCGCCTGGGTCTCCTCCCGCGAGGACGGCCCGCACTGGCATCCGTCGCCACATCCGCCCTGCTCGGCGAGCAGGTCGACCCGCTCGCGATCCCGTTCGGGTCCGTGACGCTCGGTGTAGAAGTCGGTCGTCCACTCCCAGACGTTGCCGATGCAGTCCAGCAGGCCGTAGTCGTTCGCCGGGAACGTCCCCACCGGCGAGGTCCCCACCCAGCCCGCGGCGCCGGTGTTGCGCCAAGGGAAGGACCCTTGCCAGGTGTTCGCCATCAGCCGACCTTCCGGGCGTAGCTCCTCACCCCAGGCGTACGTCGCGCCGGCCCGGCCGCCACGAGCGGCGTACTCGAACTCGGCCTCGGTGGGCAGCCGCTTGCCAGCCCACTCGGCGTAGGCCCGCGCGTCCTCGAGAGCGACCTGGGTGACCGGGTGGTCCTCCCTGCCGGCGATCGAGGAGCCGGCACCGAACGGTGCCTTCCAGCTCGCGCCAGCACCCCACGCCCACCATTGCCGCCAGTCGCGGAGATCGACCGGCCCCCGGGTGGGCACGAAGACGAGCCCACCCGGGACCAGGTCAGCCGGGTCGGCCCCTGGGAAGTCGGCCGGATCCAGCGGCCGCTCGGCCACGGTGACGTAGCCGGTGTCGGCCACGAACGCGGCGTACTGGGCGCTGGTCACCGGATGCAGGTCGATCTCGAACGACTCGACCGTGCGCTCGTGGACCGGCCCTTCATCCGGGTAGAACGCCTCCGAACCCATCGCGAACGTGCCTCCGTCGAGACGGATCATCCGGGTCGGTTCCAACGTTTCGGCCACGGCGCCGACTCTACGCATCCCCGCTCAGTCGCGAGCCATGGCGGCGAGTGCTTCGGTCTCGAGGTCGAGGTAGCTCTCGTCGCTGACGTCGACGGCGACACCGAGGATCTTTCCTCCGGTGAACGTGAACGGCGCCTGGTAGCTGCGGCTGACCGCATCTGCGCTGTCGAAGCCCACGCATAGGCCATCGCCACACAGGGTGAACTTGCCGACCTGGGCACGCATCTCCCCGGTGGCGACGATCTGGTCATCGACGTAGAGGTTGGTGGTGCCGACCGACTCCTTGTGCGGCCCCGCGCCTTCACGGATGAACTCCATGCCCAGCGTGTGCGGGCCCGGCGTCAGCGTGTCGGAGACGAAGGTCTGCTCCGGCTGGATGCCGAGGAAGTTGTAGACGTAGTGCAGCTTGCCGTCCTTGATGAACAGCGCGTGGCCGCCGAATCGCGATCCGTGCGCAAAGATCACGCCCTGGGCGCCCTCGCTGAGGTCGACGTCGGCGATGATCTTGTACGACCGGCCGCGCACGTTGACCGCCACACCCTCCGGGACCGCGCCGGTGTCGGGGTAGTAGACGTACCGGTTGCGCGGGGGCTCGGCCTGGGGCCGTTCGACGGTAAGCATCTCCATGACGGTCCGGTCATCGAGCGGCAGACCGTTCTTGTCCTCGGCCTCCTCGAACCACGCGGCGACGAGCTCCTGGACCTTCTCCGGATACTCGCTGGCGAGGTTCTTGGACTCCGATCGGTCTACGTCGACGTGGTAGAGCTCCCACTCGTCCTGGTCGAAGTGGCCCTTGTTGTTCAGCGGCGCGTGCGTGGCCGCCGCCTTCCACCCGTCCTGCCAGATCCCACGGGTGCCACCGATGGTGTAGTACTGCCGCTTCTTGCGGGTCGGCGCGTCGGCCTCGTCGAAGCTGTAGGCCATCGAGACGCCTGGCAGCGGAACCTGCTCGGCGCCACGGTAGACCTCGGGCATCTCCAGGCCGGCCAGCTCCAGAATCGTCGGGACGATGTCGGTGACGTGGTGGTACTGGTGCCGCAGCTCGCCCTTGGCCTTGATGCCCTTGGGCCAAGAGATGATCATCGGGTCGCAGGTGCCGCCGGCGTACTGCGCATAGCGCTTGAACATCTGGAACGGGGTAGAGAACGCCGCCGCCCACCCGGTGGGATAGTGGTTGTAGGTCTCCGGTGACCCGAGCTTCTCCAGCATGGTGAGGTTCTCGGCGAGGTCGTCCGGGTAGTTGTTGAAGTACTTGTTCTCGTTCACCGAACCACTCGCAGTGCCTTCCCCGGACGCGCCGTTGTCGGCGCAGTAGAACACGATCGTGTTCTCCAGCTGGCCGGTCTCCTCGAGGTAGTCGATGACTCGTCCGACCTGCGCGTCGGTGTACTCCGAGAACCCGGCGAAGACCTCTGCCATCCGGGAGAAGAGCCGCTTCTCGTCGTCGGAGCACTCATCCCACGGCTTCACGTAGTCGATCGGGTTCTGCTGCTCCTCGAGGATCGGGTTGAAGGGCGTGAGCTCGGTGCCTTCCGGCATCACGCCGCGCTCGATCATCCGGTCGAGCACCCACTGCCGGTAGGCGTCGTACCCGTCGTCGAACATGCCCTTGTACTTGTCCGCGTACTCCTTCGGGCTGTGGTGCGGGGCGTGGTTGGCGCCCGGGCAGAACCACATGTACCAGGGCTTCGAGGGGTTCGAGGCCTGCTGGTTGCGCAGCATCTTGATCGCCTGGTCGGCGAGGTCCTTGGAGAGGTGGTATCCCTCCTCCGGCGTGTAGGGCTGCTCGATGAAGTGGTTGTCCTCGCACAGGTCCGGATACCAGTTGTTCGTCTCACCACCGAGGAACCCGTAGAACCGGTCGAATCCCATCGACAGAGGCCACCGCGAGCGGCTGCCGCCCTCGGAGATGTCCTCCTCAGGTACGTCGTGGTCCTTGCCCAGCCAGAAGGTGCTGTAGCCGTTGTCCTGCAGGATGTGTCCCACCGTCGCGCACTCGTCCGGGATCCGGCCTGCGTTGCCCGGGAATCCGTTCGTCGTCTCCATGATCGATGCGATGCGGTTGGTGGTGTGGTCGCGCCCGGTGAGCATGCAGGAACGAGTCGGCGAGCACAGCGCCGTGGTGTGCCACTGGGTGTAGGTCAAACCGTTGTCCGCCAGCCGCTGCGCCGTCGGCATGTTGACCCGCCCGCCGTACGGTGACCAGCAGGCCATCCCAGTGTCGTCATAGAGCACCACCAGTACGTTCGGCGCACCGTCCTTCGCCTTCGGAAGCCGGTATGGCGTCCAGTCCGGGACCGAGTCCCTCACGTCCAGGTTGATGACGCCGTTGAATTCCTTGTCAGCCACGACTCGTCCTCTTCTCCACGGATCCGGGAAATAGACCGACCACCAGGCGACAAACGACCGGGACTCGACTACGTCCGACATGGCCGGCCACTGCCACCCTTTGTGCGCGTCGCCGCGGATGCCTCACCCGGTTTGGGTGAGTCGAGGTCACAGCGAGGGGCTGAGCGCCTGTCGCGTACGGTCGTCAGCAGGGACGAAGGTCTCCAGATGGAGGCCGTCGAGCGTGACGTCGGAGGCGCTCTCGATCTGACTGGCGACGCTGAAGAAGCGGAGCACCTGGCCGCCGGTCTCGATCTCCAGCGGGACGACGGGCTCGGCCAGCGGTCGCGCTGACGGCTCGTCGCCGGAGGGATAGCCGGTGACCTCGTCTCGGAGAGCGACCAAGACCGGGTCGCCCCCGGTGTGGGTGATGCGCCGACCGAGCTGGTGGAGCAGGTGCGCTCGCCACACCGGAAGGTTGCGGATGGCGTCGGCGAGCCCACGCGGATGCAGACAGAGCCGGATCACGTTCAGCGGCGGCTCGAGCAGCGTGGGGTCGCAGCCGGCGAGCAGCGCGTCCACGGGTTCGTTGGCATCGATGATGTCCCAGTGGTCGTCGAGGAGCAGGGCCGGGTACGGCGCGTGCGCGTCCAGCAGGCTGCGGAGACCGGCCATCACCGGCGCGAGCGCGTCGTCGTCGGTCGAGCGGTGCGGGTAGCGAGGAGCGAACCCGCCGGCGAGCAGGAGCCGGTTCTGCTCGGCCATGGGCACCCGCATCACCTCGGCCAGCCGGACGATCATCTCCGGTGTCGGCCGGGAGCGGCCGTTCTCGACGTAGCTCAGGTGCCTGGTGCTCACCTCCGCCTGGGTGGCGAGCGCGAGCTGGCTCAGGGACCGTAGCTCGCGCCAGCGGCGGAGCTCACCGCCGACCGACGACGGCGGGCGGGTCAGAGTTGAGGTCACGGCCCGAGGCTAGCCACCCCAGGAGCCCGACGGCCATGACCTCAGAGGTCATCGACCGATGCCCGGTCCGACCGCGAACCTTCTTCCACGAGCCCATCGAGAGAAGGAAGACACCATGAACGACATCGTGACGCGCTACCTCGACACCTGGAACGCGACCGACGAGGCGCTCGCCGAGCTGCTGGCCACCCACTGGTCCGACGACTGCGTCTATGTCGACCCGCTCGCCGACGTCCACGGCCGCGACGCCGTCCGTGCGACCATCCAGGCCGTACGCACACAGTTCCCCGGCTTCGTGTTCACCTCCGTCGGCGAGGTCGACGCCCATCACCAGCAGGCCCGCTTCCAGTGGGGTCTTGGCCCAGCCGGCGAGGAGCCGGTCATCGTCGGCTTCGACGTGGTCGTCCTCGACGCGGATCAGCGCATCCGTGACGTACGCGGCTTTCTCGACAGAGTCCCCGCCTGATGCCCGGCCGGACCCGGCAGACGGCCGCGGAGGTAGCCGTCTGCCGGGTCCGCTCAACCTCGGGTGCTCACCCCTCGGTGCCGCGGCGACGGCGACGGGAGAGCGTGATCATGCCCGCGCCCGAGGCAAGCAGCAGCAGGGCCAGGAGCGCCCACACGCCAACGCGTGGCGCCCCGGTGTCCGGGAGTGTCGGACCTGCCCCCGGGGTCGGTCCCGGCGTCGGGTCTGGCGTCGGGTCTGGCGTCGGCTCGGGGGTCGGGTCGGGGTTCCCACCGCCCTTGATCGGCGTGTCCGTGGTGCAGTTGGCGTCGACCCCGCGGAGGCACGAGCCCCCGGAGCCGCCGTCGGGTGTGACCACATTGACGAGCTCGCCGTCTCCGGAGACCGGGTCGGCAGTCGTGACCGAGTAGGTCACCGTGACCGTGCCGCCCACCTCGAGCGGTCCGGACCACGTCAGGGTGGGCGCGTCGTACGACGTCTCGCCGGCCGTGGCGGACGCGTCGTCGTTGTAGGTCGCGTCGTCGAGCACGGCAGACAGGTCGTCGCTGAAGCTGGCGGGGTCGTCCGCGGTGTAGGCGGCCTGCCCGGTGTTGACGACCTCGACCGTGTAGCTGACCGTGTCGCCCGGCGACACCGCCTTCTTCGGCTTCACCGTCTTGCTGACCTCGAACGCCTGGACCGGGTCGGTCGTGGTGCAGTCGTCCGCCGTGGCCGATGCGCGGCCGGCCCGGCCGGTCCGGCCCTCGGAGTCACAGTTGGACTCCGGCGGCCCGACGACGGCGTTGGTGAGAGTGCCGTCGCCGGTGAGCGGGTCGTTGACGGTCACCGAGTAGGTGATCGTCGCGACGTCGCCCGGTTCCAGCGCACCCTGCCAACGCATGGTCGGCTCGCTGTAGGTCACCTCGCCGACGTCGGCAGCGGCGTCGTCGTTGTACGTCGCGTCGTCGAGGACCGCGGAGAGGTCGTCGTCGAACCTCGCCGGGTCGTCGGCGGTGTAGGCCACCTGGCCGGTGTTGGTGACCTTCACGGTGTAGGTGGTGGTCCCACCGGGGTTGACAGCACCATCCGGCTCGGCCGACTTCACGATCTCCAGGGCCTTGACCGGTACGTCGGTGTGGCACTCCGGCGCGGTCGAGTCCTCACAGTTGGAGACCGGCGGACCGACCACGGCGTTGGTGAGCACACCGTCACCTGTGGGCGGGTCGTTGACGGTGACCGAGTAGGTGATCGTCGCGGTCTCGTCGACGCCGAGCTCCGACTCCCAGCTCAGCGTCCCGTCGGCGTACGTCACCTCGCCGGTGTCCGCGCTCGCGTCGTCGTTGTAGGTCGCGTCGTCGAGCACGTCGGTGGCGAGGTCGTCGGTGAAGCTCGCCGGGAAGCGCGGACCGAAGGGCACTCCGCCCGTGTTGGTGACCTTGACGGTGTAGGTGACGGTGTCACCCGGCACCACCTCGTCGCCGGGGTCTGCGGTCTTGACGATCGTCAGCTCCCGGATCGGGACGTCGATCGTGCAGTCCTCCTCGGTGCCCTCGTCACAGTTGGACTCCGGCGGCCCGACGACGGAGTTGCCGAGCGTGCCGTCGCCCGTCTGCGGGTCGTTGACGGTGACCGAATAGGTGACCGTGGCCGTCTCGCCCGGCTCGAGGGCACCCTCCCAGTGCAGGGTGGGTGCGGCGAAGGTGGGCGTGCCGATGTCGGCGCTGGCGTCGTCGTTGTACGTCGCGTCGTCCAGCACGTCGCTCATGTCGTCGTCGAACGTCGCCGGCGCGTCCTCGGTGTAGGCCGCCTGACCGGTGTTCTCGACCGTCACCGTGTAGGTGACCGTGTCACCAGGACGGGTGAAGCGCGGCTCGGCCGTCTTGGTGATCTTCAGCGCCTTGACCGGGTCGTCGGTCGAGCATTCCGGCTCCGTACCCTCGTCGCAGTTCGACTCCTCCGGACCGACGACAGCATTGGTGAGCTCACCGTCGCCCGTCTGTGGGTCGTTGACGGTCACCGAGTAGGTGATCGTCGCGGTGTCCCCGGGTGCCAGCGGTCCGGACCAGGCCAGGTTCGGCGCCTCGAAGGTGGCGGTTCCCGCCGTCGCGTTCGCGTCGTCGTTGTAGGTCGCATCGTCGAGAACCGCAGTCAGATCGTCGGTGAACGTCGCCGGGTTCTGCGCGGTGTAGCGCACCTGTCCGGTGTTCTCGACCGTCACGGTGTAGGTCACCGTGCCGCCGGGCGTGACCTCCGCTGGTTCGGAGGCCTTCGTGATGAGCAGCGCACGGACCGGGACGTCGGTATGACACCCGTCCTCGGTGCCGTCGTCGCAGTTCGACTCCTCCGGCCCGACCACCGCGTTGGTCAGCGTGCCGTCCCCGGTGATCGGATCGGCGACCTTCACGGAGTAGGTGATCATCGCCGTCTCGCCCGGAGCGAGCGCCCCGGACCAGGACAGCTCCGGCTCGGCGTACGTCACTGTTCCGGTGCTCGCAGCGGCGTCGTCGTTGTACGTCGCATCGTCGAGGACCGCGGTGAGGTCGTCGGTGAAGGTCGCCGGGTCGGCCCGCGTGTAAGGCACGTTCCCCGTGTTCTCCACCGTCACGGTGTAGGTCACCGTCCCACCTGCGTTCACGGCAGCAGGATCGGAGGTCTTGGTGATCTCGAGCGCCCGCACCGGGGTCACGATGTGACAGCCCTCCTCGGTGCCGTCATCGCAGTTCGACTCGTCCGGCCCGACGACAGCATTCGTCAGCTTGCCGTCGCCTCCGGGCGGGTCGTCGACCGTCACCGAATAGGTGATCGTCGCGGTCTCCCCGACCGGCAGCGGCCCGGACCAGGACAGCGTCGGCTCGGCGTACGTCGCGGATCCGACCGAGGCGCTCGCGTCGTCGTTGTAGGTCGCGTCATCGATGACCGCAGTGAGGTCGTCGGTGAAGGTCGCCGGGTTCTCGGCGGTGTAGTCGACCTTGCCGGTGTTCTCCACGGTGACCGTGTAGGTCACGGTCTCGCCCGGTGTCACCGGCCCGGACGGGTCCGCCGACTTGGTGATGTCCAGGCCGGGCGTGGGCACGACCGTCGAACACTCTGGTTCGGTGCCCTCGATGCAGTCCGACTCGGGCGGGCCGACGACGCCGTTGGTCAGCACGCCGTCTCCACTCAGGGGGTCGTTGATCGTGACCGAGTAGGTGATGGTGGCCTTGTCGCCGGGCGCCAGGGCGCCCGACCAGGACAGCTCGGGCTCGGCGTAGGACACCTCGCCGATGTCGGCGGCAGCATCGTCGTTGTAGGTGGCGTCGTCGAGGACCTGGGTGAGGTCGTCGGTGAACCTGGCCGGATCGTCGGCCGTGTAGGGCGCCTGGCCGGTGTTCTCCACGGTGACCGTGTAGGTCACGGTGTCGCCCGGCACGATGTCGGTGGCATCGACGGTCTTGGCGATCTCGAGGTCCTTCACCAGCACATCGGTCGAGCATTCCGGCTCGGTGCCGTCGACACAGTTGGACTCCGGCGGGCCGGTGACGGCGTTGGTGAGCACGCCGTCGCCGCTGAGCGGGTCGTTGACGGTCACGGAGTAGGTGATCGTCGCGGTCTCGCCGGCCGCGAGCGGCCCGAACCAGTTGATCATCGGCTCGTTGTAGACCGCCACGCCGGTGTCGGCGGAGAGGTCGTCGTTGTAGGTGGCGTCGTCGAGGACCTCGTTGAGGGTGTCCGCGAACGTCGCCGGGTTGGTGCGCGTGTAGTCGGCCTGACCGGTGTTCTTCACGGTGACCGTGTAGGTGACCGTGTCCCCCGGCACGACCTCGCCACCGGGCTCGGCAGTCTTGGTGATCTCGAGCGCGCGCACCGGTACGTCGGTGGTACAGCCTTCCTCGGTGCCCTCGTCGCAGTCGGACTCGGCCGGACCGACGACGGCATTGGTCAGCACGCCGTCACCCTCGACCGGATCGTCGACCGTGACCGAGTAGGTGACCGTGGCGGTCTCCCCGGCAGGGAGCGCACCCTCCCAGGACAGCGTCGGCTCTTCGTACGTCACCTCGCCGACGTCCGCCGCGGCGTCGTCGTTGTAGGCGGCGTCGTCGAGGACCTTGGTGAGGTCATCGGTGAACGTCGCCGGCGCCTCGGCGGTGTAGTCGGCCTGGCCGGTGTTCTCCACGGTGACCGTGTAGGTCACCGTGTCGCCCGCAGCCACCGAACCGGACGGCTCAGCGGTCTTGGTGATGTCGAGCGACCGCACCGGAACGTCGGTCGTGCAGCCCTCTTCGGTGCCCTCGACACAGGTGGACTCCTCGGGTCCGACAACGGCGTTGGTCAGGGTGCCGTCGCCCGACGGCGGGTCGTTGACGGTGACCGAGTAGGTGATCGTGGCCTTCTCACCCGGCGCGAGCGGACCTTCCCACCTCAGCTCGGGCTCGGCGTACGAAGCCTCACCGACATCGGCGCTCGCATCGTCGTTGTAGGTGGCATCGTCGATGACCTCGGAGAGGTCGTCGGTGAAGGTCGCCGGGTTGTCGGGGGTGTAGGTCGAGGTGCCGGTGTTCTCGACGGACACGGTGTAGGTCACCTTGTCGCCGGGCGCCACCGAGGCCGCGGCGTCGGAGGTCTTGGTGATCTCCAGGCCCGGTTCGGGGTCAGCGACGTTGGTGAACGTGCAGACCACCGCGGCGCCGGCGCTGCCGACCGTCGACGGCACCGTGAACTCGCCCGACGAACCTTCACCGCTGGCGACGACGTAGGCAGGGTCCTCAGGTTCGAGCGACTCGTTGACGCACTCCCAGGTCGAGACGTAGTTGCCGAGATCGGTGTCACCGACTCCGGTCTCCGTGACCGTGTAGGTCTCCTCCGCGAGCGCCATGATCGGCCCGGCGACCTCCCGAGACTCGTCCTGGATGCCGTCGTCAGTGCCTGTCGTCGTGCCTTCGACGGCGCCTTCGGGGATGCCGCCGCCAGTGATCGAGACCGTGAACTGGTCGCTGGGGAAGATCCGTCCCTCGACGTCCTTCTGCGCCTTCACGGTCGAGGGCGTGGCACAGGAGCCGAGGTCGACGCTGACACCGCCCGGCGACAGCGACTCGGTGTTGGTCACCTGGCCGGACGACGGGTGCACCTGGAACAGGGTGTTTGCGCTCGCGAGGTAGATGTAGCCGAGCACGTCGACGGCGAGGCCGTTGATCGGGTCGGAGGCGTTGATCGTGCCGATCCGCTTGCCGTCGAACTGAGCCGGCGAGGCCTGCTCGGTGGTCGGCAGCGGCCCGCTCGTGACGTAGAGACCGTTGGAGGTGTTCCCACCGGCGGTGAGGTAGAGATTTCCCTGCGCGTCGAACGCCCAGTCGCCGTTGGCGCCCGGGGTGCTGCCGAGATCGATGGTGGCGACGTGCCCGAGCGCGCTCTGCGAGGCCGGGTCGTAGGCGTAGACGAGCGCCTCGTCGCCGCTGAGGCGACCGTAGTAGTAGACGCCGGTGCTCGGGTCGACCGCGCCGTGGGTGAAGTTGCCGCCCTCGGCCCGGACGGAGGTCGTCTCGCCGGTCGCGGAGTTGAATCCGTGCGCTGCGCCGTCGTTGTGGGCGTACGCCCACACGCCGTCGGCGGAGATGCCGAGCGCGTTGGTGTTCCCCGAACCCGCGCTCGGCTCGAACTGAGCCCTCGCGGTGAGATCGCCGTTGCTCGTGTCGACCTCGTAGATGTTGTGCGGATTGCCGCCCTGGACCGCCCAGACCGTGTCGCAGGCGAGAGGTGGGCCGCCCGGCCGCTCCACGACCGGCACCTGGGTCGTGCACCCGGTCTCGGTGGACTCGACGCAGTTCGACTCCGGGGGCCCGGTCACCGCGTTGTCGATCGTGTCGCCGACCTCGGCGTCGTCAGCGACGGTCACCGAGTAGGTGATCGTGGCGGTCGCGCCGATATCGAGCGGGCCGGACCAGGACAGCTGCGGCATGCCGGAGTCGTCAACGGTCCCGACGTCGGCGTTGCCGTCGTCGTTGTAGGTGGCCGCCGCCAGCACGTCGGTCATGTCGTCGGTGAAACGTGCGGGGGCATCGGCCGAGTAGGCGACCTCACCGGTGTTCTCCACCGTGACCGTGTAGGTCAGCGCGTCACCAGCCGACACCGGACCTGCCGGTTCGACCGACTTGTTGATCTCGAGACCGTGCTGGAGCGCGGCGTTGGTGAACTCGCAGTGCACCTGACGGCTCCCTGCGACCGCGGCCGCAGGCACGGTCACCGTCTCACCCTCCCGAGAGGTCACCACCGGCGCTTGTGTCGCCGCGTCCTCGCACGCCACGTCGGCCAGCCTGATGCCGGGAGGAAGCTGCTCGGTGAGCGTGACGTCGGTGTTCTGCGCGACCGCTACGAGCGGCTGACGGCCCGACTCGGCCGCCTCGGCGTCGTACGTCGCCGCAGCGTCGTCCTCGACCGCGATCGACGCCGTGGCCGGGTCCGTGTTGGTGGAGGTGAAGTCGTAGGTCCCGCCGGCGCCGGGACCGGCGTTCTTGCTCAGGCAGACTCCGCCGCTGCTCATGCTCAGGTTCGAGATGCGGAAGTCGTCGCCCGGTGTGACCCTGTCCGTGATCGCCGTCATCGCGAACCGCATCAGGCCGGACCGCGGAATGCTGTCCGGGAGCGTGACCTGGTAGGTGGTCGCGGCTCGCTCGGCGGCCCCGGTGGTGGGGGTGATCGTGGCGCCGTTGGCGACGACGACGTTCGAAGACCCGGCCGAGTACGGGGTCTGCCAGGCGGCGTAGTTCACGCCCGCGTAGGACAGGGTCAGCTGCATCGCGTCACCGGGGTTCGGCACACCGTGGTTCCAGTGCACGTTCACGGACAGCGTGCTTCCCGGCGTCACGCCGGTCACCGTCTGCTGCAGCTGGCTGCCGGCGCCGCTGGGGGTGTCGTCCGCGTTCGAGTAGCTGGCACCGCCGCCGGCCCCTACCCAGTTGGCGGCCACATTTCCGGCCGGAGCATTGCCGTTGCCCAACGTCCACGCGCCGGCCTCGAGCGGGTCGTAGTCGCACGCGGGCCCGGCCGCCAGCGTCGACGGCTCGTCTTGCTGCGATGCGGCGGCCTCGGGCCGCTCGGCACCGCGAGCGTCCTCAGCCGCGGCCTGGCTGATCGACGACGGGATCGCGACGGTCGAAAGTCCGAGCATGACCGAGAGGGCGACCCCCAGACCGAGGCGTTGACGAGCTCGCAGATCCGGCCACAACCGATGACGCGCACGCGAACTCGAACCGACAGACGAGACCGACACCCGAACCCCAGACCTTTATTGAGTGGTCGCCAACTTTCTTTGCCGCATCAGAATCACACAGAAACTGCGCAAACTCGACCATTTGGATCGGACGACTTGTTACCTCCTACCCCAGGTCGACGCCTCACAGATCGGGCGACCGGACGCCGATGTCTGTCGCGGGCCAGAGTGATCCCGCAGCGTGCCCCGGGTGCGCGTACGATCGAGTCAGGAGCTGACCCTGGTTCCCCAATGATGGGAAGTCCGGATGCCTGGCGCCTTGCCACCCCGCTCCACAGCCCCCAGCTCGCTGCTCACCCTCGGGATGCTCGCCGACTCCTCGATGGAGAACGAGCAGCGGCTGCCGATCCACCCGCATCACCTCGATCTGATCGACCAGGATCTGCGCGCGCAGCTGATCGTCGAGCGTGGCTACGGCGCTGACTTCCAGCTCGAGCCCGGCTACGTCGAGTCGCGGGTCGGCAGGGTCGCGGATCGCTCCGCAGTGATCGAGGCGGCCGACGTGCTGCTGCTTCCGAAGCCTCAGGCCGCCGACGTGGAAGCCCTCCCGGAGGGCCGTGTCCTGTGGGGCTGGCCGCACTGCGTACAGGATCCTGGGCTGACGCAGACTGCGATCGACCACCGGCTCACGCTCATCGCCTTCGAGGCGATGAACCACTGGAGCCACCGGGGCGACTTCAACCTGCACGTGTTCCACAAGAACAACGAGCTCGCCGGCTACTGCTCCGTGCTCCATGCCCTGAGCCTCGTCGGGTCCACAGGCATGTACGGGCCTCGTCGCAGCGCCGTCGTGATCGGCTTCGGGGCGACAGCACGGGGTGCGGTGACCGCGCTCACGGCGCAGGGCATCCACGACATCCAGGTCCTCACCCAGCGCGGCGCGGCGGCGGTGGGCTCCCCCATCCACGGCGCGCACATCGCCCAGCTCAACACCGGCGACGGCGAGACCCACCTCAGCAAGGTCCTCACGAAGGACGGCAACGTCCTGCTCCCGGAGTTCCTGGCCTCGCACGACATCGTCGTGAACTGCACGCTCCAGGACGTCGCTGCACCACTGACCTATCTGCGGACCGAAGACCTGGCGGGGTTTGGCACCGGCAGTCTGATCATCGACGTCTCGTGCGACGAGGCGATGGGGTTCGAGTGGGCGAGGCCCACCACGTTCGACGACCCGATGTTCACGGTCGGCAACGGCGTGAACTACTACGCGGTCGACCACACCCCGTCGTACCTCTGGAACTCCGCGACATGGGAGATCAGCGAGGCGCTGCTGCCGTTCCTGCGCACGGTCATGAAAGGGCCGGCCGCTTGGGCGGCCGACCTGACCCTCTCCCAGGCGATCGAGATCCAGGACGGCGTGATCATCAACCCGAGCATCCTGAGCTTCCAGGGCCGCGACCCGGCCTACCCACACGTTCGCGCTGCGTAGGCGTCAGCGATTCCCTTCGCCCTGGTCGACCGGGTCAAGCGAGCGGGTGCTGGTCTCCGGCATTCGGGCGATGACCGCGAGCGCGACGACCGACACAGCGACGACATACCACGCCGGAGCGACCTGGTTGCCAGTGCGCTCGATCAGGTAGATCGACAGCAGGGGCGCGGTGCCACCGAAGATCGTGAACGCGAGGTTGTAGCTGATCGATGCCCCGGTGTATCGGGTGCGCGCAGGGAAGAGCTCGACGAACGCCGCACCGGCCGGCCCGAAGAACATGCCGAGACAGAACGCCAACAACCCCTGGCTCACGATCGCGGTGACGAGACTGCTGCCTTCGCTGGCGAGCAGGTACGCCGGCACCGCACACACCGCGTTCATGGCAGCCGCGATCAGCAGCCCGCGTCGTCGTCCGATCCGGTCGGACAGCGCACCCGCCAGCGGTACGACTACGAACGTGATCGCGAGCGCGACGCTGTTCGAGATCAGCGCGGCTGACTCGCTCAGACCGACCGTGACGGTCATGTAGGTGAAGAAGTAGCCGGTCAGCGAGTAGTAGCCGAGGCTGGCCACGGCGGCGATGCAGAAGCACGTCACCATCGCGGGTCGCTGCTCGCGGAACACGGTGCGGATCGGCGACGACGCCACCCTCTTGGTCTCCTTGAGCGCGGTGAACGCGGGCGTCTCCTCGACGCGCGTCCGGATGTACAGCCCGACCAGCGCGAGGGGTGCTCCGAGCAGGAACGGCACCCGCCAGCCCCACGACTCGTAGCTGGCGTCACTCAGTGCCTGCGTGAGCCCGAGCACGAGCAGCGCTGCCAACACGGGCGGCAGGTTGGACCAGGTGTAGACGCTGGCGACGTACCGACCACGCCGCGACTGCGGCGAGTGCTCGGCGACGAACGAGTTGGAGCCGATGGTCTCGCCCGCCGCCGACATGCCCTGCACGAGGCGACACACGAGAAGCAGCACCGGAGCCAGGATCCCGATCTGCTGATATGTCGGCAGCAGTCCGATCGCAGCAGTCGCGCCGCCCATCATCAGAATGACGCCGGCAAGCACCCGCTTGCGACCGATCCGGTCTCCGAGGCTGCCAAGTACGAACGCCCCGATCGGCCGCATCACGAAGCCGACTGCGTAGACGGCAAAGGTGGACAGCAGCGCTACCGCGGGGTCCCCCGTAGGGAAGAACAACGTGGCGATGACCGGTGCCGCGTATGCGTAGACAGCAAAGTCGAACCACTCGATGAAGTGGCCGATCGCCGAGGCACTCATCACCTTCCTCACAGTGCGGGGATTGTGGGCCGATGTCGCGGAGACGGTCGCCGCGGAACTGTTCGTCATGGGTCCTCCAGGGCTAAGTGCCATGTAATATGTACCATTGCACAATCACTGTCAATGGTGCTGCCATGCGCGTGAGACCCGGGGCGAAAGCCGCGGACTAGGCCGGCGGCGCCTCGGGACAGACCCCAGCGAGAACGAACGCGGTCCGGCGCTCGTAGTCCGTCCGCGACGGCCGGTCGCCGTGTTTGAGGGCGAGGGCGTTGTCGAGCGTCAGCGCGTGAAGGTCTCCCGCGGTGAATCCGCGAGCCAGGACGCCAGCGGCATGTCCTTCCGCCACCAGGTCGTCGTGGATGGCACCAGCGACGTGGCACAGGGCCATGAGCGCCTCGGAGTCGGGAAACTCCTGCAGCAGGACGTCGTTGACCGCCGGTAGCCGGTATTGGAGATCCCGGATCGCACGGACGTAGTGGCGGATCCTCTCCCGGACTCCGGGTACGGAGCGAGTGTCATCGATGATCGCTCTCAGCTCGGCCGCGACGACGTCGTCGATGACGGCGTCGATCAGGCCGGTCCGGCCCCCGAACCTGTTGAAGATGGTCGCCTTGCTCACGTTGGCCACGGCGGCGACCTCCTCGAGCGGGACAGCGAGCCCCTGGTCGCGAAACACCTCCACAGCAGCGACACGGATCCTGTCGACGTTGCGACGGGCGTCCATGCGAAGCGTTGCCGCAGACCGAACACCGGACATCCCGACTCCTACGTCGACCGAACTTGACCTCGCGAGTCAGATTACCGCAGGATGCAGATCGGACAAGTTGACTCACCGAGTCAACTTCCTGCGGCACCTGGACGAAAGGACGTCATCGTGATCATCGTCACCGGAGCGACCGGGACTCTCAACGGAGCCACGGTGGAGCATCTCCTCGAGCGGGTGCCACCCAGTCACATCGGGGTCAGCGTGCGCGCTCCCGAACGAGCACGACCCCTCGCCGACCGAGGATTCCGTGTCCGGCGAGGGAGCTATGACGACCCGGCGGCCATACGACACTCGTTCGCAGACGCAGAGCAGGTGCTTCTGGTCTCGTCCAACGACATCACTGCCGACGTCGTCGCGCAGCACCGGACCGCGATCGATGCTGCCGTCGCCGCTGGGGCGCGGCGGATTCTCTATACCAGTGCGCACGGCACCGGCTTCGACACTCCCTACCCGCCACTCGCGATCCACGCGGCCACCGAAGAGCACCTCGCCGCCTCCGGCGTCGCATGGACCGCTTTGCGCAACGGCTTCTACGGGGACCTCGGGCAACTGCTCGGCCCGTGGCAGTCGACGGGAACGATCGCCAAGCCCGCCGACGGTCCGTTCTCCTGGGTCGATCGGCGTGATGCCGCGGAGGCTGCCGCGGCCATCCTCACCAGCGACTCCGGATTCGACGGTCCCGTCGATCTGGTCCTTCCCTCGCCGGTCACCCTTGCAGACTTCGCCTCGGCCGCATCCGACCTCACCGGCCGCCCCGTCGATCGCGTCGTCGTCGATGACGAGCAGTGGGTTGCCGACGAGATCGCGAACGGCGTACCGGAGGCGGTTGCACGCTTCACGCTCTCGATGTTCCAGGCCACACGAGACGGTCATTTCGCGGGTTCCGACCCCACACTCACCCGACTTCTCGGGCGCCAGCCACGGAGCGTTGCTGCTCAGCTCGCGGATCAGATCTCCGGGTAGATCGACCCGCCTCGACTGGTGCGCGTCCACCGACAAGCTCAGCTCAAAGCACCGATCCGGTGTCGCCGAGACCTCGGTGGTGAGCTCGATTCGTGGCACCTGAAGATGCTGGACCTCGGTCAGTCGATGCCTTCGACGATGCGGAAGTCGCGCTCGACGCCGTCGGAGAGGGCGGCCAGCGCCTCCTGGTAGGCCTCGCTCTCGTGCGCCGCGACGGCCTGCTCGAAGCTGTCGAACTCGATCAGGACGGTGCGCTCCGCGATTCCGGCCTCGTGAGCGACGACCCGACTGCCGCGGGTGAGGACCCGACCGCCGGCCGCCTTGACCGCCAGAGGGGCCAGCTTGTTGTACGCAGCCAGCTTCTCAGGGTCGGAGATGTTGCGGTAAACGCTGACCCAGTAGCCCTTGGGCATGGAACCTCCAGTGTTCGAATGAGTACATCTGACGTACGGGGTGGCCTCGGACGAGCGCCGGGCTTGTCATGCCCGCCCAATATCACCTTTGCGCATCACGCCAAGCCTCCTGCTCACGAGGTGCGGTATTCGCCGAACCGAGCGGAGCCAGGTTCGAGGGGCAGCCGCAGAGCCTTCACCAGTCCACTGATCATCCGATAGTGGCCGGCGAGGATCACCAGCTCGATGATCGCCTCCGGCGCGAAGGAGTCCGACAGGACGCTCCAGAGGTCGTCGGTGACGTCGGACGTCGACTCGAGCTGGTCGCACAAGGTGATGATCGCGCTCTCGGTGGCGTTCCAGCACGGGTCTTCCGCGCTGCCGGACACCAGGGATGTCATCTCTTCCTTCGTGAAAGCGGCTCGCTCGCCGTACACGGAGACGTGGACACCCCATTCGTACTCAGCCCCGCGTCCGGCAGTGACCCGATCGATGACGATCTCGCGCTGCCGGATGGTGAGGTGCCCACGATCGAGCAGTCCACCGGAGAAGAACTTGTTGAACAGCCGTTCGTCTCGAGCGAGAGTCGTGAACAGGGCCAGCGGCGTGCGACCGCGCATCACTCCGTCGATCTGCTGCTGGATCTCGTCGCGGAGCGGAGGGGTGGCAGGCGCAACTCGTGCGCTCTGAAATTCAGAGCATGGCATGTGTCGGACCCTACGGCGCCGTGCTGCAGAATGCAACGCATGCGTCCAGCCGACGATCCCCAACCGCCGACCTCGAGCCAACCCGTGATGACGCTGCTCGACCAGCTGAGTCGGCGAGCAACGCTCCGCGTGCTGTGGGAACTTCGGTCGGGTCCGCTGACCTTCCGCGAGATCGTCGTCGCGGCAGAGTCGAACTCGAGCGTGGTCAACACCCGGCTCCATGAGCTCCGCAGTCACGGGATCGTGGATCACGCGCAGGGCGGATATCGACTCACCGACGCCGGCAAGGAGCTGCTCGAACTGCTCCTGCCGCTCGATCGGTGGGCAAGGCGCCGGATGGGCTAGAGGTTTACCGCCCCGAGCGCTTCGCGAAGCTGTCTCGAGGCGGACCGCGGAGTAGCACCCGCCCGCCACATGGCGAGCAACAGATCCGCCTGTGGCCGGCCCGGCTCGGTCCAGCTCGGCCCGAGTCCAGCCCCGTGGAGGGCGTCGATCAGGACATCATCGGCTGCCGTACGCGCCTCCGCCCACGCCCGCGAATAAGCCGAATCGACTCGATCCAAGGTCGCGTCACTCTCTTCGATAGCAGGCAGTGCACCGACGACGGCCCGCGCCTCTCTTCGGCGACGCAGGAACGCTATGAGGAAGTAGACGAGGGCACCGGCCCAACTGAAGACCAGCACCATCACGATGTCGAGAACGTCCAGCCCGACGACCCGTCCCCGAGCAGTGGCACCACGGACGATCAGGATCAGCGCGACGATGGTCGGTGCGTATGTCAGCACCGTGACCGTCGCGATCCACATCGCCTCACCCTGGCCAACCATCAAAGCTCCACTCCGTCAGCCGAGACTTCGGCAGAGACTAGCCGTGGTTCGCCCGGAGACCGGCGACCGGGCGCAACTAGAGTTCCCCCACCCGAGAGGAAGGCAGAGAAATGGCATCCATCGCCGACCACGACTCCTACATCGCCGCTGCACCGGAGGCGTTCCGCCCGGTTCTCGATCACCTCCGAGACCTCCTGCGCGGGGCTCTCCCGGAGGCAGAGGAGATGGTGGCGTACGACATGCCGGGGTTCAGGGTTCGGGGCACGGTCGTTGCGAGCTACGCGGCGTTCAGTAAGCAGGTCGGGGTGTACTTTCTCGTCCCTGCGATCTCAGCTCATGCCGAAGAGATCGCGGAAGCCGGCTTCAAGGCGAGCAAGACCGGCATCACCTTCACTCCGCGCAAGCCGGTCCCGGATGACCTCGTCACGAGGCTCGCACAAGCATCAAGCAAGCAGGTTGACGGCTGAGCTCAGCTGCGCGCGGCTCCGGCGCGGCCGCGAAAGCCTCCTTCCGCGTCCACCGTTGTCCCTGGCTCACCGGATCCTCGCACCACGGCGAACCCAGCCATGTCGAGATCACTCTGGGGCCCAGAGGACCGGCTCGTCGCGAGACGGATCATCGACACACCCAGACCGTACGCCGAGCGCATCCCTGATCGCCCCCGGCACTATGACAGAGGGTCTGACCTTGTGAAGGTTTCACAAGGTCAGACCCTCTGTCATAGTTATCGCGAACGCTCGCCGCGTCTCTTCGGTGACGTCACCGCCGTATTCTCACTCGACCACGTTCCGGCGTTCCGCTGCCTCAACAGCTTTGTCTTGTATCGGTTCAGCACAAGTCCGTTCACCAACCGGCCGATCAACCCCGCAGGCGACTCGAAGTCCACGAGATCCGTAATCAGCGTGCCGCCGGCCATCCGAACGATTCGGTCGGGGATCACGAGGCCTCACGGATCGGCCGGATGGCGTCGAGTTTGCGCAGCGCGACCCGCTGGATCCGAGGATCGATCGACCGAACACGCTAACGCTGCCAGAGCAGCTCGCGAGGCGTTATTAACGCTAGACGTTAAACCTGAACTCCACCACGTCACCATCAGCCATGACATAGTCCTTGCCCTCCATGCGCACCTTGCCGAGGTCGCGAGCCTTGGCGACGGAGCCGGCGGAGATGAGGTCGTCGTAGGAGACGATCTCGGCCTTGATGAAGCCCTTCTGGAAATCGGTGTGGATGACACCGGCGGCCTCGGGGGCGGTGGCGCCCTTGGGGATCTCCCAGGCCCGTACTTCCTTGGGGCCGGCGGTGAGGTAGGTCTGCAGGCCGAGGGTGTCGAAGCCGACGCGGGCCAGGATGTCCAGGCCGGGCTCCTCGACGCCGGCGTCGGCCAGGAACTCGCGGGCCTCGTCCTCGTCGAGCTCGACGAGCTCGGACTCGAACTTGGCGTCCAGGAAGATCGCCTCGGCGGGGGCGACCAGCTCGCGCATGGACTCCTTCAGGGCCTCGTCGGCGAGCTCGTCGGAGTCGCAGTTGAAGACGAAGATGTAGGGCTTGGCGGTGAGCAGCATCAGGTCGCGGATCAGGGCCCGGTCGATCTTGGTGGCGATGATCGGGGTGCCGGCCTCGAGGGCCTCCTTGGCCTCGACCGCGGCGGCGAGGTTCGCCTTCAGGTCGGGAGCCTTGCGCGACTCCTTCTCCAGCCGCGGGATCGCCTTGTCGACGGTCTCCAGATCGGCGAGGATCAGCTCGGTCTGGATGGTGGAGATGTCGTTGGCGGGCTCGACCTTGCCGTCGACGTGGGTGACGTCGTCGTCGCGGAAGACGCGGGTGACCTGGCAGATCGCGTCGGACTCACGGATGTGGGAGAGGAACTTGTTGCCCAGCCCCTCGCCCTGGCTCGCGCCCCGGACGATGCCGGCGATGTCCACGAACTGCACCGTGGCCGGCAGCAGCTTCTGGGACCCGTAGATCTTCGCCAGCTCCGGCAGCCGCTCGTCGGGGACCCCGACGACGCCGACGTTGGGCTCGATGGTGGCGAACGGGTAGTTCGCCGCGAGGACGTCGTTCTTGGTCAGAGCGTTGAAGAGGGTCGACTTGCCCGCGTTGGGAAGTCCCACGATGCCGATGGTGAGTGCCACGATCGACAATCCTAGGGTCGTACGCCGAGCACAGCCGAAACGCGGACGGGGCCGGGGTCGGCCCGGCAAACTCTGCCGTGTGAGCGAGCTTCCCGGCATGAGCCTCCCGACCGGCTTCCGCTTCGGCGCCAGCACCGCCGCGTACCAGATCGAGGGGGCGGCCGCAGAAGACGGCCGCGGCCCCTCCGTGTGGGACACCTTCTGTGCCGAACCCGGCCGGATCGTCGACCGCTCCAGCGGCGATGTGGCCTGCGACCACTACCACCGGCTCGACGAGGACCTCGAGCTGATGGCGCGGCTCGGGCTCGATGCGTACCGCTTCTCGATCTCCTGGTCCCGGGTCCTGCCGACCGGCCAGGGCGAGGTCAACCGACGCGGCCTCGACTTCTACGACCGCCTCGTCGACGGGCTCCTCGAGCACGACATCGCGCCGATGGCGACGCTGTTCCACTGGGACACGCCGCAGGTGCTGCAGGACGCCCACGGCGGCTGGCTGAGCCGGAAGACGGCGCAGCGGTTCGGGGAGTACGCAGCGGTGGTGGCCGATCGCCTGGCAGACCGGGTCGCCCACTGGTGCCCGGTGAACGAGCCGAACGTGGTGACCGTCTTCGGCCACGCGCTGGGTGTCCACGCCCCTGGTCAGCAACTGGTCTTCGACGCGCTTCCCGCCGGTCACCATCTTCTGCTCGGGCACGGTCTCGCGGTCCAAGCGCTGCGCGCTGCGGGCGCCGGCAGCATCGGCACCGCGACGAACCACATGCCGGTCTGGCCGGCGACCGCTTCGGAGGAGGACCAGGTCACCGCCGGGCTGCTGGACACACTGTGGAACCACTCGTTCGCGGACCCGGTGCTGCTCGGCCGCTATCCGAAGGACCTCGCCCCGTTGTTCCCGGTCCAGGATGGTGACCTGGAGGTGATCAGCGCGCCGCTCGACTTCTACGGCCTCAACTACTACAACCCGACTGCGGCGGCCGCCGCACCCGAGGGTTCGGCCAACCCCATCGAGCAGCCGCCGATCCCCGGCTATCCGACCACCGACTTCGGCTGGCCGGTCGTCCCCGACGGGCTCCATGACCTCCTGACCGCGCTGCACCAGCGTTATCCGGACCATCCGCCGTTCGTGATCACCGAGAACGGTGCTTCCTACAACACCTCCCCCGGCGACGACGACGCCGACCGCATCGCCTACCTCGACCTCCACCTGCGCCAGGTCGAACGTGCCGTGACCGACGGGATCGATGTCGCCGGCTACTACTGCTGGTCGCTGATGGACAACTTCGAGTGGGCCGAGGGCTACACCCAGCGGTTCGGGCTCGTGCATGTCGACTACGACACCCTCGCCCGCACGCCTCGCGAGTCCTTCGACTGGTACTCGTCCGTAATCGCCGCGCACAAATCCCGCCGGTAAAGACCAGGCACCCCCTAGGCTCGCCTCCTGTGAACGCTCCCGACGCTCCACAGCGACTGCGCGAACCTGCTCACCAGGTCTCCGAGCGAGCACCGGCCTACTGGCGCATGACCTCGGCCATCGGCGCGGTGTTCTGGTTGGCATTCGCGATCGGCGCGGTGGTCGCGGCGCTCCTGGTGCCCTCCGGTTGGTGGACCTGGCTGATCTGGCTGGCCGTGGTCCTGCTGCTCCTGGCACCGATCCCGGGTCTGACCTTCGTGCCGTCGGTCCGGTTCCGGATCCACCGGTGGGAGGTCACCGAGATCGCGGTCCACGTACGCCACGGCTGGCTCACCGTCGTCGACGAGATCGTGCCGCTCTCCCGGGTGCAGACGGTCGACTCGACCCAGGGGCCGCTGATGCGGCACTTCGGGCTGCGTACGGTCAAGGTCTCCACCGCCTCGTCCGCCGGAATCGTCGAGATCGCGTGTCTCGACGACGCGCTCGCCCTCGAGGTCGTCGCGAAGCTGGTCGCGATCACCGCGGCTACTCCCGAGGACGCCACGTGAGCACACCGGACACACCCCTGACGCCGGAGGCACCTGTGCCACCGGAGGACGACTGGCAGCGCCTCGCCGGGTGGACGGCCGTGGTCAGCCCGATCTCGACGCTGCGCCAGGCCATCGTCCCGGTCGTCGTCGGTGCTTTCGGCGCCGGGCAGGCCAACCCTCTCATCGGTCTGCTGGTCGCCGTCGGCATCGCCATGGTCGCCGCGGTCATCGGCCTGATCCCGTGGTTGACCACGAGATACCGGGTGACCCCGACCCACCTGGAGGTCCGCAAGGGCCTGCTCAACCGGACCACCCTGACCGCCCGCCTGGACCGGGTACGCAGCGTCGACCTCAACTCGACTCTCGTCCACCGCGCGCTCGGAGTCACCAAGGTCAGCGTCGGCACCGGGGTCGACGAGGGTCAGATCAACCTCGACTCGCTGACCAAGGATGCCGCCGCCCGCCTGCGGCGTGAGCTGCTGCACGCCACGCCGTCGCCGTCGGCCACCGACCCCGTCGAGGCCTCCGGTGACAACGCCTCGACCGTCGCGGCTCCCGCCCGCGACGTCGCTCCAGGCCCGATCACCGACGACGGCGAGGTGATCGCCAGGCTCGACTGGTCGTGGATCAAGTACGCCCCGCTCAACCTCAAGAACCTCGCGATCGCGATCGGCGGTCTGGCTGCGTTCTTCGGCGCCTTCTCCGAGCTCATCCCCTGGGAACGAACGATCGGGATCCGGGTCGACGACGGCGAGATCAACGGCCGCCCGATCGAGTCGTTCCTCGACATGCTGCTGTTCGCGATCCCGATCGCGCTGGTCGTGGCGGTGCTGGTGTGGGCGGCCGGCTCGTGCGTCGGCTACGTGGTGCGCTGGTGGGATCTCCAGGTCGTGCGCGAGCAGGGCCGGGAGGGGACCACGCTGCGGCGCAGCTTCGGTCTGACCAGCACCCGCGCCACGACGGTGGAAGAGGCGAAGGTACGCGGCGCCACGTCCACGGTGGGGCCGCTGATCGGCCTGGCCGGCGGCGCCGACCTCAACCTGCTCACGACCGGCCTGGACGACAACTTCCCCGCGGTCCTGCCGACGGCTCCGGAGTCCGTCGTGTCGACCGTCGGCAAGGACATCCTCGGCGAGGACGCGTTCTCGGCGCCGCTCACCGGCCACGGGCCGCTGCCCCGGCGGCGCTACTGGTTCCGGGCACTCATCGGCACGGCCATCGGGACATCGGTCACGCTGGTGCTGACGGTGCTGATCGGGGTCTACGGCGACCTGTGGCTCTGGTGGCTGCCGCTCGCGGTGCTGGTGGTCGGGCTCTTCTTCGAGCTGCTCGGTGCCGAGCTCGCCTACCGTCACCTCGGCCACGCGCTCACCGAGCGTTATCTGGTGGTCCGTGCCGGATCCTTCACGACGGTGCGCACCGCTCTGCAGACCGAGGGCGTCATCGGCTGGCGGGTCAAGCAGAGCTTCTTCGACCGTCGCCTCGGGCTGGCCCAGGTCACTGCCATGACGGCGGCCGGCCGGGAGCATGTGGAGGTCCCGGACGTGCCGCTCGAGACAGCCGTCGCGCTCGCGACGGCGGCCACACCGCGTACGGTCTCGGAGTTCGTCGAGTAGCCCGACTCACCAGCGGGCTCACCCGCTGAGCTCAGCGGGTGAGCACTCCGACCCGCCCACCCGCACCGGCCGCCCAGCAGGTGCCACCGACGCAGTCGACGGTGTGGAAGCGAGTCTGGGTGGCGCCGAAAGGCTTCCAGGTGCGGCCGTTGTCGTGGGTGATGTCGCTGCCGTTGGGCCCGACCGCGATCGCGGTGCTGCCGCCGGTCCAGGCCACCGCCTCGCGATATCCACCCAGGTCAGAGGCGGAGTTCGTCCAGGTGCGACCACCGTCGGTCGAGTAGGCGGCACGGTCGACACCGTCGTCCTCGAGACCGAAGTCGCCGCCGACCGCGATCCCCTGGCGGGGGTTGCGGAAGCCGAGCCCGAAGACTCCGGCGGCCTCGCCGGTCGCGATCGTGGAGTCGGCCGACGACCACGTGCGGCCGCCGTCGTGGGTGGCGTGGATCTTCGCGGCCGAGCCGCCGCCGCCGATCCAGGCGTCTCGCCCACCCGCGGTGACCAGGCAGGTCCCGCTCGCGGAGTAGCCGACCTCGCCCGGCGCCTCCAGGCCGCGGGTGTCCGCGATCGTCCAGGTGTCACCGCCGTCCGCGGTGGTGATGATCCGCCACTCGCCGTCGACCGGGTCGCTCATCGCGATCCCGCGCTCGCCACCGGGCCAGAAGTCGAGGCAGTTGTAGAACGCCGCCGGCTCCGCGGCGCGGAACGTCTCGGTCCAGGTCGCGCCGCCGTCGACGGTCTTGTAGATCCGGCTCGCCTCGCCCTCACCGATGGAGAGCACCACCGCCTCGTTCGCAGAGCGCGCCTCGACGTCACGGAAGAGCAGCTCGTCGGCTCCCGGCGGCGAGACCTCGTCCCAGGTGCGGCCGCCGTCCGTCGTACGGAACACTCCCCCGCCGTCGCCGCCCAGCCACGCGGTGTCCGCGTCGACGGCATCCAGCGCCCGGAAACCCTGGGGCGTCTCGACGTTCACAGCCGTCCAGTCGTACCCACCTCCTGGATGCGCCTGCGCCGAGGACGCGAACGTGAGGGTGGTGAGAGCGAGAGTGGCCGCCGCTGCGGCTCCGACAACGATGCGCACGACGTTCACCCTGTCCTTGCCGACGCGTTCTGTCCACCGGTTCCGGCGATTTCCAGCGTCCTGACCGTCTTCCGCCCGAGCGCGGCGAGCATCATCAGCGCCATCGCGCCACCGAAGGCGACAAACGGCACCGCGACAGCCGTCGCCGATGCCAGGGCGCCGAACGTCGCGTTCGCGCCGGGCATGAAGACGTCGTCGCCGAGCGCCTGGATCGAGGCCATCCGGCCGTGGTAGTCCGGCTCCACCACGCTCGCGAAGACCGCGCTGAGCATCGTCGAGGCGGCTCCGGCGGTGATCCCGATGACCACACAGCCGATGCCGGTCAGCACCCGGTCGCCGAACCCCAGCGACATGATGACGAGCCCCTGCACCACGAGCATGCCGTACCCCCAGGCAGCTATCCGTCGCGGTCTGACCGGCACGAGACCGAGTGCGCCCAGGACGGCCCCCGCGCCGACCAGCGCGCTCGCCAGCCCGACCATTGACGGACCCCAGCCCTCCGCCTCGGCCCGCACCGCGATCCCGAGCGTCATCGCCGGACCGACGGCGAGGTTGAGCCCGGACAGCGACAGCACGACCGTACGCGTTGCCGGATGACCCCGCAGATAACCGAATCCCGCCCTGATCCCGGCGAGCGCCGACTCGGCGGTCGCACGCGGCAGCGGGAATCGTGGTCGTAGCACGAGGAGGAACGCGGCATGCACCAGGAATGTGGCCGCGTCCATCAGCGCGACCGCCCAGATGCCCGACATCGCGACGAGTACGCCGCCGAGCGCGGCTCCTGCCATGGTCCCGATGCGCCGAGCCGTCTGCGCGACGCCGTAGTAGGCGGGGAGGTCCTCCGGACGTGCGAGCTGACGCGGGATGGTCGCGGAGGACGGGGTGTAGAACGCGTCGGCGACACCGAAACAGACCGACGCGGCGACCAGCAGACCGACCGAGATGCCGTGGGTGAGGTCGACCACCGCAACGGCCGCGACGACGACCGCGCGGACCAGGTTGGTGATCCGCATCAGACGCAGAGCGTCGACCCGGTCGGCGACAACTCCTCCGAACAGGAGGACCGCTGCTCGCGGGATCGTCCCCGCGGCGACGATCAGTCCCGCGACGGCGGGCGAGGCGAGCTGCACCGCCGTCCAGGCGACCGCGACCGTCCACGCAGCATCCCCGCCGGTTGACAGCGCGTCGACCGCGATCTGGGCATGGACCTTGCGATCGCGGCGGAACCTGGGCACCCCCTGGCTCATGGCTTGCTCGGGAATCCACGGGCGAACACGAAGACCGGCGCCCGGCGCCCGGCGGCGTCACCGCTCGTCTTGACCCGCTCGCGCCAGGCCCGCACCGTGGCGCTCAGCTCATCAGCGAGCTCGGCCAACTCCTCGGGGGTCGCGAAGGCCAGGGAGTCGCTGGAGAACGCCGCCTTGCGCCACTCCGCGGGTGCCTTGTCCTGCCCGTTCAGCCACGTCGCGAGCTTGCTCAGCTGGTGCTGCGTGTTCGCCCGATCGGCCTCGCGCGCCTGCATCCGCTCACCGGGATCGTCGAAGTCCTCGATGGAGAACGAGAACTGGTCCTGGGCCAACCGCCACCAACTCGTACGACCGTCCGCAGCCAGCTCCGGCGCACGTTCCACGATGGCCGCTCGCTCCAGCATCCGCAGGTGGTGACTGACGCTTCCTACCTGCTGGTCCAGGCTCTTCGCCATCACGCTGACCTGGCTCGCGCCATGCAGGTAGAGGAACGAGAGGATGCGCCGACGGGTCGGATGATGGACCGCTCGGACGGTCTCGATCGAGGTCATGGGCTTCATGCTGAGGCAGGAGACAGAAACGTACAAGGGTTCTTGTATATCTCTGCCGACCCGTCGATCCCTGCGATCTTTCAGTTGTGGGCGACGAAACTGGAGTTTCGCCGCCCACAACTGAAAATTCGCCCGTCAAAAGTGCAGACTTGGCATTTTCCTTCCGCGACCCGCGGGTAGCCCCTACAGTGAATCGCCGTGCCGCAGTGCAGCGGTGCCGAGGGAGAGGGTTGTCATGAGCAGAACGACACTGACCAGGTGCGGACGATTGGCGGCAGCGGGTCTCGCGGCCGCGGTGGCGGTTGCGATGCCCTACGCAGCAACCCATGCCGCAGGGCCGGAAGAGGCCACGGCGGCTACCGGCAAGACGCCGACGCAGCACGGCAAGATCGTCTCCCTGATGCAACACATGTCGGTTCAGCAGAAGGTCGGCCAGCTCTTCGTGATCGAGGTCTACGGGCGCGACGCCAACAACGTCAGCGACGCGGCGAAGACCGGTAACCAGAAGCTCTACGGGGTGGACACTCCGGCGCAGGCGATCGCGAAGTACCAGCCCGGCGGGGTCATCTACTTCACCACCCGCGGCCCCGACAACATCGGTGACCCGGCCCAGGTGGCGACACTCTCCAACGGCCTCCAGCAGGCCGCGCTGCAGCAGCGGCCCAAGATCCCCCTCAACATCGCCGTCGACCAGGAGGGTGGCGCGCTCGTCGCGCGCTTCGGCCCCGCCAGCGGCGCGACCCAGATGCCTGGCCAGATGGCGCTGGGCGCCAACGGCTCGACCGCCGACGCCGCCCGATCGGCCGAGGTGATCGGCACCGAGCTGGCCGCCGTCGGCGTCACCCAGGACTACGCACCGGTCGCCGACGTCAACCTCAACCCGAACAACCCGGTGATCGGGATCCGCTCCCCCGGCGCAGACCCCGCCGCGGTGTCCGACCTCGTCGCCGCCGAGGTCGAAGGCTTCGACGACGGCGACCTCTCCTCGATCGCCAAGCACTTCCCCGGCCACGGCGACACCGGAACCGACAGCCACTACGGACTGCCCGAGGTGACCCACACCCGCGAGCAGCTCGAGGAGATCGACCTGCCGCCCTTCAAGGCCGCGATCGACGCCGGGATCGACGCGATCATGACGGCGCACGTGACGGTGCCCGCGATCGACCCGACCGGCGAGCCGGCGACCATGTCCGAGCCGATCCTCACCGGCCTGCTCCGCGAAGAGATGGGCTTCGACGGCCTGATCGTCACCGACGCGCTCGACATGCAGGGCGCGGCCGCGACCTACCCGGCTGACGTCGCCCCGGTCGAGGCCTTCCTCGCCGGTGCCGACCAGCTGCTCATCCCGCCGAAGATGGACATCGCCTACGCCGCGGTCCTCGACGCCGTCGAGAACGGCACGATCTCCCGCAAGCGGCTCGACGAGTCGGTCTACCGGATCCTGAAGCACAAGCTCGACAACGAGATCTTCGCGGATCCGTACGTCGACGCCGCAGCCGCTCCGGCGGTCTTCAACAACCCGCTGCACAAGGCCGACGCCCAGTCCATCTCCGACCGCACCACCACCTTGGTGAAGAACGACGACGACCTGCTGCCGCTGGCGCCCGGGCCGAAGAACGTTCTGGTCGCGGGCTGGGGTGTCGACACCACCGCGGGCATCGCGGCCGGTCTGCAGAAGCGTGGCGCGACCACCCAGGTCCTGCAGTCGGGCACGACGCCGACCGATGCCAACATCGCCGCCGCGGTCCAGGCCGCAGAGGGCAAGGACCTGGTCGTGGTGCCGACCAACAACGCGTGGCAGATCAACCCGGCCACCGGCCAGGCGACGCCGGCCTCCGTGGCCCAGACCAAGCTGGTCAAGGCTCTGCTCGACACCGACACCCCGGTGGTCGTGACCGCGATGCGCAACCCCTACGACGTCACCTCCTTCCCGGAGGCCGCCACGGTGCTCAACACCTACGGCTACACCTCCCACCAGCTCGAGTCGCTGGTGCGGGTGCTCTACGGCGAGGTCGACCCGAGCGGCAAGCTGCCGGTCGAGATCCCCGACCTCTACCCGCTGGGCCACGGCCTGAGCTACTGACCTGAGAACGACGAGTGGCCCTCCCGCGGATCGCAGGAGGGCCACTCGTCGTACGAGACGGGTCAGGCGCCGTAGATCGCCCGAACCCCCTCGGCGTCGGACGGCTGGAACTCGAGGTCGTCCGAGCTGCCGTTGCACTGCGGGTAGTGCATGATCGAGGCGGAGTCGTACGCCGTCACCTCGCGCCAGCTCGAGCTCTCGAGACAGTCACCCATGGGCATCGCCTCCGGGCGGGTGTGCTCGTGGCGGAACCCGAGGACGTGGCCGAGCTCGTGGGCGATGACGTCACCGGACTCCCAGTTCCCCGACGAGAAGATCGAGTCGTCGACGAGCACGTTGCGCGCGCTCTTCGGGCTCGAAGGGAAGAACGCTCGGGCGATGTACTTCGAGGTCCTGACCGGCTCGACCGAGAAGACCACGTTGTTGTTGCGGGTGTTGCACGACGCGTCCTGGGCGGGCACGTAGGTGAACTCCACCGCCGAGCTCGCCGCCTCCCACGGCACGGCTCCCTGGTCCATCGCGGTGACGATCGCCGCCTTGTCAGTGCCGAACTTGTCCGAGACGCAGTAGGTCAGGTTCCGTGCCTGCGCGGCCGACCACTTGTCATCGGCACCGTTGACGGTGTTGACGATGAGGCCGTCCTCCGGGACGTGCTTCGGCGCCGAGACCATCGACTCGTAGAACTTCCGCAGGTCGCCCTTGGTGGACACGACCTCGTCTCCGTTGACGACGTACTGACCGTCGACGTCCACATAGGTCGACGCCTCGAACTCCTTGTAGGTCGGCGCCTCTTCGGCGAATGCGGGAACCATCGACGCAGTCAGCGCCGCGGCACCCGCAGCAGCGGCAACCACCATGGGCATACGAACTCGCATAGCTCTCCTCCTGGATGAACGGCAGCCGGTGAACGACCGGTAACCGTGGAGGGAGCGTGACACATACCCCCAGGGGTCTTCTACGGCAACTTCGTGAAGTGCAAATAGATGCAAGTACAGCCTGGAACCCGTAAGACCAGGAAAGCAGTCGCTGCCGCTATCGAGCGGGCCAGATCACCTTGTCCGCGTCGTCGACGACGGCTTCGGCGTAGGACGTGTCGAACCAGGACGCGGCATCCTCGGGAGTGACCTTCTGCCCTGCGTACGTCGTCACGACCTCGGCCAGCGCGGCGACGTTGTCGGGGTCGACCGAGCCGAACTTGCCCGGGAGCGGGTGGTCGGCGGCAACCTCGACCTCGGTGCGCCAGATCGCCGTCTCGTGCTTCTCGTCGGACTCGGCACCGGCGAGGTCGTGCTGGTAGCCGATGCACTCCTCGACGTGGTCGGAGGCGGCACAGTAGGTGTAGGCCTTGAAGACGGCGCGGAGGAAGTCCTGGACCGCGCCGGGGTGCTTCTTCGCCCAGGCGGGGTTGACCGAGTAGGCGCCCAGCGAGCCGGGGACGTCGAAGTCGGTCGGCTCCCAGACGGTGACCTCCTCGCCGGCCTCCTTCAGCTGGTTGGGCTCGTTGGAGACGAACCCGACCAGGGCGTCGACCTGACCGCGGGGCAGGATGCCGGGGTCGTAGCCGACCTTGACCTGCTTCACCTTCGACATGTCGACCCCGGCCTCGGCCAGCATCGCCTGCACGCCGACCGGCACCCAGCCCTTGTGGCCGAGCGTCTTGCCCTCGAGCTGCTTCAGGTCGGTGATCGAGGTGCCGGTCATCAGCACGTCGAGACCCGCGTTGGAGTACGACGAGACGCCGAGCACCTTGAGGCCGCTCGCGTTGGAGGTCATGATGTCCTGCTCGGAGAGTGGACCGACCTGGACCTTCCCGGCGGCGATCAGCTTGGCGTTCTGGGAGACGTCGCCCGAGCCCGGCTGGAGCTCGACGTCGAGGCAGAGGTCGTTGAAGTAGCCCAGCCGATCGGCGGCGATCGCCTCCATGATCGAGGCCGACGCCTGCCAGTAGTAGCCCGACATGTAGGTGATCTTCCCGGCCGCCTCGTTCTGCTCGCAGCGTTCGGCCGAGACCGCGCTCCCGCGCTCGCCTGCGGTCTCCTCCGAGGACCCGCAGCCGGCCAGCGCGGCCAGCAGGACGACCGCCGAGGCGAGGGCAAGGCCGATCGTACGTACGCGAGACATCAAGGGCTCCTTCGAAGGATCAGGGCTGGTGCCAGTGGAGCACTCGCCGCTCGGCGAGCGTCACGAACCAGAACAACAGCGACCCCAACGCCGCGAGGACGAAGATCGCTGCCCACACGGTAGCCAGTCTGTTCTGTGAGCTGGCCACCTGTATCACGCTGCCGAGACCATCGGCCGAGCCTGCGGCGGCGAGCTCGGCGACCACGGCGCCGATCATCGAGAGCGGGAAGACGATCCGCAGGGAGGCGAAAACGTAGGGCAGGGACGCCGGCACCCGCAGGTAGCGCAGCACCTCCAGCCGGCTCGCGGCCACCGTGCGGTAGACCTCCAGCACCGGCCCCGGCACCGCCCGCAGGCCGGTCGCCACGTTGATCAGGATCGGGAAGAAGCAGACCAGCGCGGTCAGGACGACCTTCGGCGCCATCCCGAACCCGAGCGCGACCACCAGCAGCGGCGCGATCGCCACCAGCGGAGTCACCGAGAGCACCACCGCGAACGGCATCACCGCGCGCCGCACCACCGCGACCTCGCTCACCACCACGGCGAGCGCGAAGGCGGCCACGAACCCGATCCCGAGCCCCACCAGCGCCTCGCCGAGCGTGACCAGGGTGTTCTGCAGGAAGTACGCCGGATCCTCGCTCAGCACGCCCGCGATCTCCCCTAGCGGCACGAACAGGTAAGGCATCTGCCGTGCGCCGATGCCCCACCCGATCGCGAGCACCACGAGCAGGAGGACGAACGGGAGCCAGTACGCCGGCCGGAGCAGCCGGGTCCGGCGACGCAGCCGGCGAGCGGCGAGCTGCTCGGGGGTGGGGACGAGGAGATGTGTCCGTCTCGGAGGAGCTGGCTGCGTACCGGCCGGGGCACCTGGCTGGAGACTCATGAGGCCACCTCGCCATGGCTGAAGGCGTCCCTCAAGCTGTCCCGGAGTTTCAGCTCGTAGGCGTGGAACTCCGGCGAGGTGATGATCTCCTGGTGGCGCGGGCGGGGCAGGTCGATGTCGATGACGTCGGTGATCCGGCCGGGCCGCGGCGCCATCACCACGACCTTGTCCGAGAGCCTGACGGCCTCGGAGATCGAGTGGGTGACGAAGACGACGGTCGCGCGGGTCTGCTCCCACAGCTCCAGCAGCTGCTCCTGGAGAGCCTCCCGGGTGAACTCGTCGAGAGCGCCGAACGGCTCGTCGAGAAGGAGTACGTCGGGGCGCAGCCCGAAGGCGCGTACGATCGCGGTCCTCTGCTTCATGCCGCCCGACAGCTCGGCCGGCAGCTTGTGGAGCGACTCCCCCAGGCCCACCTCGCGCAGCAGCGCCTCCAGGTCCGGGCGGCCGCGATCGCTACGGCGGTTGACCTTGTGCGGCAGCGTCACGTTGCCGAGGACGCTCAGCCAGGGCAGCAGCGCAGGAGACTGCGGCACGAACCCGAAGGCCTTCGCCTCCGCGGCCTCCTTCGGAGTCAGGCCGCAGACGGTGATCCTCCCCGCGTCGGCCGACTCCTGCCCGCTGATCAGCCGCAACAGCGTCGACTTCCCACAACCCGAGGGTCCGATGATGCTCACGAACGTGCCCGGTTCGATGGTCAGGTCGATGTCGTCGAGTGCGATCAGATCGACGAGGTCGGCCTGCTCATAGAGACGACGGACCCCGTGCATCTCGATCGTCGCGCTACCCACGCCTCAAACGGTAGTCCACTCGACCTCCCAGATACTCTGACGGGCGTGCGTATCGCCACCTGGAACATCAACTCCATCCGCTCCCGCATCGACCGCGTCGAGGCCTTCGTCGAACGACACTCGATCGACGTCCTCGCTCTGCAGGAGACCAAGGCCAAGCCCGACCAGATCCCGACGATGGGACTGGAGGCACGCGGCTACGAGGTGGCCTCGGTGGGCTATGACCAGTGGAACGGCGTCGCGCTGGTCTCCCGCGTCGGGCTGGACGACATCCAGGTCGGGTTCGAGGGGATGCCCTCGTTCAAGGAGGTCGCGGAGGCGCGCGCGCTCACCGCGACGTGCGGTGGGGTGCGGGTCACCTCGGTCTACGTCCCCAACGGGCGCAAGCCCGACGACCCGCACTACGCCTACAAGCTGGAGTGGCTCGCCGCGCTGCAGAAGGCGGCGACCGCCTGGCACGACGGGCCCTCGGCCATGGTCGGCGACTGGAACGTCTGCCCCTACGACGAGGACTGCTTCGACCCCAAGCAGTTCGTCGGCAAGACCCACCTCACCCCCGCCGAGCGCGACGCCTTCTTCGCCATCGAGAAGGACTTCAAGGACGTCGTACGCCCCTTCGTACCCGGTCCGGAGGCCTACACCTACTTCGACTACTACCGGCAGCGCTTCGAGCGCAACCGCGGCCTGCGCATCGACTTCGTCCTCGGCTCGCCGACGTTCGCCTCGCGGGTCACCGGCGCCTTCGTCGATCTCGACGAGCGCAACCCCGCGATCGGCACCGGTTCGCCCTCCGACCATGCTCCGGTGATCGTCGACCTGGCCGACTGAGGCCGATTGCGCTGCTACTTCGGCGGTTTCGGCGGGAGCGACTCGGCGGTCGCGACGCCGCGGCGGACCCAGTCCACCAGGGCGTCGCCCCGGAGCAGGTCGACGGCGACGTTGACGTAGCCGGACATCGTCCGAGCGCCCATGACCATCGGCTCCGCCCCAGCCTCGATCGCGGCCTCGTAGGCCGACTTGCCGGTGCGTACGAGCAGGTCGTCGGCGCCGACGGCGCAGGCCATGTTGCCGTTCACCATGAACGCCAGGGCACCGAACATCTTCTTCTCGCTCACCTCGGCAGGCATCAGGGCGCGTACACGTTCGGCGAGCTCGATGTCGTAAGCCATGTACGCATGCAATCACGAGCTCACAGAATGTACGTCTTGACCCGCTTCGCGAGTTTGAGACCGATGCGGCCGCTGCGGACCAGGCGCTGGCCACGTCGACGGCGAAACGTTCGTCTCACGGATCACGGCTGCTGCCGTCGCCTTGACGAGCGCGGCCCCCTCATCGGATCCGGTGTCCCTTCATCTCACGCTGCGGTGATCGCTGAACTGGCAGACTGAGTTTGATCGCAGGCACCGCGTCGCGTCAGGGATCGTGGCTCAATAGGTCCGGCTCACTCCTTGCAGAATTTGGCGTTCTTCTCACCGACCACACAGAGAGTCAGACCCAGCGGGTATCGAAACGAATTGTTGATCCCAGCAACCTCGCTCTCGATCGTCAGATATGGCGAGTGCACGGACTTGCTGCCAGACGGTTCGATTTCCACGTACAGCGCCGAGCCGGCGATACCCTTCCCGCACTTTTGCTCGACAGCCCGCCGGTCAGATTCCAAGCCGAGATTCTCGAACGAATCCTTTGCACCGCCGACTTCTGCCATCTCCTTCAGCACTGTGAAACGTCGCACGACAAGACCCGAATTCGGCGCTGCCTCGACTGCAGTCACGACTCCGTCCCCCGAACCCTTTACGCAGAGTCCCGTGATATGGACGGTGTTGACCTCGCCTGGCGCTACATCAGCGACTCCCAGAGTTGCCGAGAAGTCCACCCCGCCCGCTGCGACCACTCGTCCCACGTCATCAGCAGGTTTCGCTCCGCAACCCGATGACATAGCAGCAGTTGCAAGCAGGACACCGCAAGCAGCCAGGGTGGACCTCACCTCACGGCACCTGCGCAACCACGCGAGCCGACTGCTCACGCCCCGCAGTGGAGCTCCAACAAAGCTTCGCCCTGCCTGTGAAGTCCGGCCAACTCAACTTGGTGTCGGAGTTGTAACCAGACTGCGCCGAAACGTTGACCTGGGCCAGATCGACGCCGGTTCCGTACGTTGTGTTGCGACCCTGGTGCTTCTCGTAGGAGTAGCTCGCATCGTAGGTGTTGCATCGAGAGTTCGGGTAGGTGATCCGGGTGACCAGCACGTATCCGGCAACCAACTCCTGGATGCTGTAGGGACGCCAGCGGTATCCATAGCCAACTCCGCACGAGTTCGTGTAATAGCGGTACTTGACTCGGTTGTAATAGCGGCGCGTCGTCGCGACGTCACCCTGAGACGCGCTCGAGCTCGTCGTCTTTGATGTCGACCCGCTGCCCTTCCAGCCACCTCCGAAGTTGACTGCAACTCCGAGGGAGTGCGACGTTCCACTGCCCTGCGTCACCTTCGCCTTTGCGTTGACCACACCTTGGGCGATCACGAACGACTCGGCGCGCTGCGACTGGTATGTGCTGGTTCCGATCGCGTAGCACTCCTCCATCGGCGTGACTCCGGAAGCCGTCCCCCGCTCCCGGAGGATCGTGTCGATGCGCCCCCGGTCGGTGACCGCGGTGGTGCTGAAACCCGCAGCGTCTGCGGGCGCAAGCGCCAGCCCTTCCTCATCCGAGAGCAACTCCGGATCCCCGGTGAGGTCCTCGGCAGTCACGGCCGAACTCTGGAACGCTCCGGTTCCGAGGTCGAAGCCGAGATCGATCGGGCCAACAGCTGCCGAGGCAACTACCTCAGCAGACGTCCACCCGTCAGCCGTCGTCAGGAGCGAGAGCGACCGCTCCGCTTCGTGGTCCTTGTCTGCGACAATGACGTCGACATCGACCTGCCCGACATCCGAGACGAGTTCCTTCGGGAGGATCCCGGGGTCGACCTGGATGTCGAACTTGCCGCTGACGTCACTCTTGGTGGTGGCGATGACGTGAGTCTCGACCTTCTGCTCGTCGCCGAGCATCTCCAGGGTCGCCTGGTTCGGCCACGCAACCACGACGATGTCGGCTCCGACGACCGGCTCGTTGTTCGCGAGCACCGAGCCGGTCATTGCGGTGCCGGAGAGGGCAGCGGTCGCACTGGAGAGCGGCACCACTGCGACCGCCGCGGAAGTCACGGCCGCCGTGCAAACGAGCACCGCGAAGGACACCGCGCCCGCAGCAAGGCGCTTCCAGGTAAGGACCGCTGAGAGGGTCGACGGCCGAACGGCCGCTGTCTGCGACAGAGCTGGTCTGTAGTGTTTCACGTGCACACGTCCCTTCAGACGTTTCGTGTGTCGGCCGGGTCCATCCCGTCCGTGGCCCTGTCCGGAGTTGGCGCACCGGGCGGGGCACTCACGACAGCCAACTGAACGATTCGAATGCCCCC
>NZ_BMQT01000014.1:107261-140498 GCF_014648255.1 Nocardioides albus
CCCCCCCCCCCCCCCGCACAAGGAGACCGTCGCCGATCGACCGTAGGGCTGGTCACATCCTCTGTCCATCGATCAGTCCAATCTGGATCGTTACCCGGTATCCAGGACAATCGGGATCGCACAGATTACGATCAGCCACCCCGCAGGGTATCCGGGTGATCCGGGGAGGACATCGTGCAAGTCGGCTACATTCAGGCGCTTCTCGTCGCTGTCGAGGTCGGTTCCTTCACGCACGCCGCCCCGTTGCTGCATCTCTCATCGGGAAGCGCCGTCAGCAAGCAGATCAGGCAATTGGAGGCCGAGCTGGGCATCACGTTGATCACTCGGAGCGATCGCCGGCTCCACCTGACTCCCGCGGGAGTCGAAGCACTCCCACACTTGGCAGCGATCGCAGCTGGTGCCTTTGCGGTACAAGCAATCCGCTCGGCACGCCGAGACGCCGAGACGCCGAGACGCCGAGACCAATGTTTCCGTAACGTGATGTTGACCTGGTGATCACCATTTGCAGCGTCACGGCTCAAGTGTTTCGCCATCACTGTCGGTGATCCCTGAGAAGGTGGGGCCATGGAGATCTGGATCCTGGTCCTCGGCCTACTGATCGGCCTGGTGCTCGGCGCCGTTCTCGGGGTGTTGTGGGTGCGTGCGCGGAGCGTCGGGACGGTCGCGGCAGGAATGGTGGACCAGGCCGAGGTGATGCAGGGGCTCGACCGGCTCAGCGACCAGATGCAGCATCTCGACCGGGAGCGGGCGCGCTGGCAGGGGCAGTTCGAGACCGAGGTCGGGAGGCTGCAGACCGAGACCCGGTCGCTGTCGACCGCGCTGCGCAAGCCGCAGGTCAGAGGTCGGTGGGGCGAGATGCACCTGCGGCGCGCGGTCGAGCTCGCCGGCCTGGTCGACAAGTGCGACTTCTCCGAGCAGGTCCATCTGGAGGACGGGCGGCTGCGCCCCGACCTGGTGGTTCACCTGTCCGGCAACAAGGAGCTGGTCGTCGACTCCAAGGTCCCCCTCGACGCCTATCTCGAAGCGGCGTCCGCGGACAACGAGGACGACTACCGTGCTCACCTGCGCAGACACACCGCCCAGCTGCGTACGCATGTGGACCAGCTGGCCTCGAAGGCCTACTGGCGCTTCCTGGACGAGTCGCCCGAGTTCGTCGTGCTGTTCGTGCCTGCGGAGTCGTTCCTCTCGGCGGCGCTGGAGACCGAACCCAGCCTGATCGAGTACGCCGCGGAGCGCCGAGTCGTCCTGGCCTCGCCGACGACGCTGATCGCGCTGCTGCGCACGGTGGCGCACGGTTGGTCTCACGAGGCGCTCGCCGAGCAGGCCCGGGAGATCCATCGCCTCGGCCGCGACCTGCACCAACGGCTCTCCACGATGTCGACCCACCTGGACGGGATCGGGCGCTCCCTCAACACCGCGGTCACTCGTTACAACCAGGCGATCGGCTCCTTCGACAATCGGGTCCTGGTGGCCGCCCGCCGTTTCAATGAACTATCGGTAACCGACGAGGATCTCGAGACCCCGCGTCCCGTCGAGATCCGCGCCGTGGAGCGGTTGAGCAGCGCGCGCGAGGATGATCGGCGCGCCGCCGAGAATGAGGGTGTGCCGGGCCCTACCGTGGGTTCTGATACACAGGCTGCATACGAGAGATCGTGACCCCATGAGTCAGCGACAGCGCACCATCTGGGAGGAAGGACGCGAGTCCGGCCGCCATGTCGTCGCGCTCGGATCCGCCACCTCGCTAACGGTGACCTTCGTCGATCTGCTCATCGACGACCAGATTGGTCTCTTCTTCGATCTCACCTTCGTGGCGATCGCGCTGACCCTCGCGCTCATCGTCAGGCCCAGCGACTTCTTCGTGGTCGGCGTGCTCCCGCCGCTGATCATGCTCGGCATCTTCATCCTGCTGGCCGCGACCCAGCCCGGGGCGATCGCCGATCCCGACGACGGATTCGTCCAAGCCGTGGTCAGCGGCCTCGGACACCACGCGATCAGTCTCTTCATCGGCTACGGGCTCTGCCTGGGCTGTCTGGTGATGCGCCGCCGCGTCCTGCGGCAGCGCGGCGAGACCCGCGACGAGGTCGAGCGCGAGCGCGCCCTCGCCTCCTGAGCCGTCAGTCCATCGCGAGGAACCCGGAGACGTCGCCAGCGCCCTCGCGGATGATCTCAGGCTGGCCGTCGGACCAGTCGATGACCGTGGTCGGCTCGGCCGGGGTCTCACCGGCGTCGATCACGATGTCGACCTGATGGTCGAGCGCCTCCTTGACGTTCCAGCCGAAGACCTCCGGCTCGGTCTCACCCGGCAGGATCAGCGTCGAGGACAGCAACGGCTCACCGAGCTCCTCGAGGAGCGCCTGGACCACGGCGTGCTCGGGGATGCGTACGCCGACCGTCTTCTTCTTGGGATGCATCAGCCGGCGCGGGACCTCCGGGGTCGCCGGGAGGATGAAGGTGTAAGGCCCGGGGGTCGCGTGCTTGATGGCCCGGAAGGCGCTGTTGTCGACGTGGACCATCGTGCCGAGCTGCGCGAAGTCCTTGCAGATCAGCGTGAAGTGGTGGCGGTCGTCGAGACCGCGGATCCGCAGGATCCGGTCACGACCGTCCTTGTTGCCGATCCGCGAGCCGAGCGCGTAACCCGAGTCTGTCGGGTACGCGACCAGCTGATCGTCGCGCAGGGCATCGACGACCTGGCTGATCAGACGGGACTGCGGGTTGTCAGGGTGTACGTCGAGAAATCGGGCCACCCCTCGACCCTAACGCCCTGGGGCGGGGGTGGATCAAGAGGCGACGCGGTGCGCCCTAGCGAGCTGCGGCGGCCTTGAGGTCCTTGCGGAGCTCGGTGGGCAGCGCGAAGATCAGCGACTCCTCGGCACTCTTGTGGGCCGTGGCGTCCGGGAAGCCCCGGGCCTTGAGGAACTCGATGACGCCTTCGACCAGGTTCTCGGGCACGCTGGCTCCGGAGGTGACCGAGACGCTGCGAACGCCCTCCAGCCAGGACTCATCGATCTCGCTGGCGTCGTCGACGCGGTAGGCGGACTTGGCGCCGGCCTCGAGGGCGACCTCGACGAGGCGAACCGAGTTGGAGGAGTTGCCGGAGCCGACGACGATGACCAGGTCGCTGGCCGCGCCGATCTCCTTGACCGCCTGCTGACGGTTCTGGGTGGCGTAGCAGATGTCGTCGCTGGGCGGGTCGAGCAGCTCGGGGAACTTCACCCGGAGTGCGGCGACGGTCTCCATGGTCTCGTCCACCGAGAGGGTGGTCTGGGAGAGCCAGACGACCTTGGAGGGGTCGGGAACCTCGATGTTCGGTACGTCGCCGGGGCCCTCGACGAGCGTGGTCGCCTCCGGCGCCTCGCCCATGGTGCCCTCGACCTCCTCGTGACCGGCGTGGCCGATCAGCAGGATGCTGTAGCCCTCGCGCGCGAACCGCTTGGCCTCGAGGTGGACCTTCGTCACCAGGGGGCAGGTCGCGTCGATCGTCTTCAGCTCGCGCACGGCGGCGTCGGCGTGGACCGCCGGCGAGACGCCGTGAGCGGAGAAGACGACGGTCGCGCCGGAGGGGACCTCGTCGAGCTCGTTGACGAACACCGCGCCACGGTTGCGGAGGTCGTCGACGACGTGCTTGTTGTGCACGATCTCCTTGCGTACGTAGACCGGGGCACCATAGAGGTCCAGGGCCTGCTCCACGGTGATCACGGCCCGGTCCACGCCGGCGCAGTAACCGCGCGGCTCCGCGAGGAGGACAGCCTTCTCGTCGTCGGAGATCAGGCGTGGGGTGCCGAGGTCGATGCTCATGTCTCCAGTCTAGAGACCGTGTCTGAGAACGCCGAGTCGGCTCGTCGTGACGCCCACCCCCGCCGAGTCGGCGCGTCATGACGCGCCGACTCGGCAGAGGAATCGGTCAGGACGAGCCGACTCGGCACGGATCTTGGTCAGGATGAGCCGACTCGACAGCATTAGGGTGGCTGCCATGGCCCTCGACACGTCCCCCGAGTCGCCCGCTCCGGTGCGGCAGATCGCTAACGCGATCGGCGGCTGGATCGACAAGCTCGGTGCGGTGTGGGTGGAGGGGCAGGTGGCCCAGATGAGCAGGCGGCCGGGGATGCAGACGGTCTTCCTGACGCTGCGCGACTCAGTGGCCGACATCTCGGTGCCGGTGACGTGCACCCGGTTCCTGCTCGACAGCCTCAATCCGCCGCTGGTCGAGGGCGCATCGGTGATCATCCACGCGAAGCCGTCCTACTACGCCAACCGCGGCACGCTGTCGCTCCAGGCCCGCGACATCCGTCCGGTCGGGCTCGGTGAGCTGCTCGCCCGGCTCGAGCAGCGCCGGCAGCTGCTGGCCGCGGAGGGGCTCTTCGCTGCCGAGCTCAAGCGGCCGCTCCCCTTCCTGCCGACCACGGTCGGGCTGGTCACCGCCGCCAACTCGGCTGCCGAGCGGGACGTGCTCGAGAACGCGAAGCGACGGTGGCCGCGGGTGCGGTTCGAGGTGGCGTACGCGGCGATGCAGGGGACGCGCAGCGCTGCCGACGTCGTCGAGAAGCTGCAGCGGCTCGACCGCGACCCCGATGTCGACGTGATCGTCATCGCCCGCGGTGGCGGTTCGGTCGAGGACCTGCTTCCGTTCTCCGACGAGCACCTGATCCGGGCAGTGCACGCCGCTCGCACCCCGGTGGTCTCAGCGATCGGCCACGAGCCCGACTCGCCACTGTTGGACCTGGCCGCCGACGTACGCGCCTCGACGCCGACCGATGCCGCCAAGCTCGTCGTGCCCGACGTGGTCGAGGAGCAGCGGATCGTCGCGACCGGCCGCGACCGGCTCCGCGGCGGGATCGCCGCCCTGATCCACCGCGAGCAGACGCTCCTGGACGCATTGCGCTCGCGGCCGGTGCTGGCCGATCCGCGCTCGCTGATCGACGCCCGGCGCGACGAGGTCACCTCGCTGCGCGACCGCGCCCGACGCACCGTCGGGCACGCCCTCGACCGGGCTGCCGACGACATCGGCCACCATCGTGCTCGCGCCCGCGCGCTCTCGCCGCTGGAGACGCTGAGACGGGGCTACGCCGTCGCCCAGGATGCCGACGGACACGTGCTCACCAGCGTCACCGACGCCGCCGAGGGCGCCACCGTCAGCATCCGCGTAGCCGACGGCCGCCTGGCCGCAACCATCACCTCGACCGAGAAGACTGAGCCCACCAAGGATGACGCCGATGACTGAGGACAGCGCCGACAAGAACCTCTCCTACGAGCAGGCCCGCGAAGAGCTGATCGACGTCGTACGCAGGCTCGAAGCCGGCGGCATCACCCTCGAGGAGTCCCTGGCCCTGTGGGAGCGAGGCGAGAAGCTGGCCACGCTGTGCCAGGAGTGGCTCGACGGCGCTCGGAAGAAGATCGACGCCGCCATCCAGGACTGACCTCGCTGGTCGAGCCGCCGGAGCCGCTAGGCGGAGGCGTGTCGAGACCAACACGGTCCCCTCGGCGCTCGATGGGACCGTGTTGGTCTCGACACGCTCGCTGGCGCTCGCGGCTCGACCAGCGGCGGGCCCTACTTCAGGGGCTCGGTGGTGATGAGGGCCAGATAGTCGCGTACGTCGCCGTCCTTGGGACCCCAGAGCATCAGGGTCTGGCCGTCGACCTCGGTCGAGTAGCCGTTGTCGCCGTCCGAGTCGGACCACTCGGTCCAGGTGTCGGCGACGTCGGTCTCGATGGTGACCTCGTCGCCCTCCTTGGCCTGGGTGTCGACGTTCTTCTGGGCCAGCGCCTGAGCCGAGCGGGCGGAGAACTCCAGGCCGACGTAGGAGGTCTCGCCCTTGACGAACGACATGGTCCACGACGGCTCCTCGCCGCCCTGGTAGGACGGTTCGGTGTTGGCGTACCAGCCAGGGGGCAGCTCACGCGGGTAGACGACCTCGATGTCGGCGGCCTGGGCGCTGCGTACGGCGTCCGCCCAGTCGGCCTTGTAGGTCTTGTTGGCGCCGCTGACCTCACGCTCGACGTTGCCGCGCCACTGCACGATCAGCACGATCGGGACGACGAGGACGAGCAGGAAGATCATCGAACCGATGAGCGCGCCGAACGTACGCGGGTAGCTCCGCGCCGGGGTCTCCGGTTGCTCGCTCCCCGGCTGGTTCGACGGTTGGGCGGGCTGTTGCTGATCGGTGTCGCTCACGCCCTCCATGGTCCCACTCGACCGCGAACGCCGCGAAACCTGGACCAGTCGTTCCGCAGATGAGGACATATGGCGCGAGATTTCGCCGCAGATGCGATACTCCTCCAGTGACCACCTACCGCATCGCCGAAGCCGCCGATCTTCTCGGCGTCAGCGACGACACCGTGCGCCGCTGGGTCGAAGCGGGACGGATCGAAGCTGCCACGGAGAACGGCCGCGCGGTCATCGAAGGCACCGTCCTGGCCGGGCTCGCCTCAGAGCTGGCCGATGCCCCGGCCCCCGACCGGGCCAGAGCGGTCAGTGCCCGCAACCGGATGCTCGGGATCGTGACCAGAACCACCATGGACACGGTGATGGCGCAGGTGGAGATGGTCTGCGGACCGTACCGGATCGTCTCGCTGATGAGCGCCGAGGCCGCCACCGAGCTCGGTCTGGAGCCGGGCGTCAGCGCGGTCGCATCGATCAAGTCGACCAACGTCGTCGTGGAGCGCCCATGATCATGACCCGCGGAATCGGTGCCGTCGTCGCGGTGGCGACCGCTCTCGCGCTCGCCGGCTGCGGGAGCTCCAGCGAGGGGTCGGAAGACCGGGAGCTGACCGTCTTCGCGGCGGCCTCACTGACCGACACGTTCACCGAGTTGGCCGAGGAGTTCGAGAAGGACCACCCCGGCGTGAAGGTGACCATCAGCTTCGGTGGCTCCTCGGACCTGGTGGCCCAGATCGAGGACGGCGCGCCGGCGGACGTCTTCGCCTCGGCCGACACCAAGAACATGGACGAGCTCGACAACCTGGCCACCGACCCGCAGGACTTCGCCGCCAACACGCTCGAGATCGCCACGCCGCCGGGCAACCCGGCCAAGATCACCGGCTTTCAGGATCTCGCCAAGGCCGGGACGAAGGTCTTGGTCTGCGCGGCCGAGGTCCCCTGCGGCAACGCGACCGCCCAGATGGAGGAGGAGACCGGCGTCGACATCGAGCCGGTCAGCGAGGAGCAGTCGGTCAGCGACGTACTCGCCAAGGTCACCTCCGGCGACGCCGACGCCGGGGTCGTGTACGTCACCGACGTGACCGCCGCCGGCGACACCGTGACGGGCGTCGAGTTCGACGAGGCCGACCAGGTCGTGAACACCTACCCGATCAGCACCATCGATGGCTCCGACGACGCCGACCTCGCCCAGGAGTTCGTCGACCTGGTGCTGAGCGAGACCGGACAGAAGGTCCTGACCGATGCCGGCTTCATCCAGCCCTGATCTTCTCGGGACCGCCAGGCGGACGGACCGGCAGAGGGGGGCCGGTCCGTCCGTCGGTATGCCGCGCTGGCTGTGGTTCCCGGCGGCCCTCGCCGCGGCGTTCATCATCGTTCCGCTCGTCGCGATCATCCTCCGCGTCGACCTGGCGAGCTTCCCGGCGCTGATCACCTCGCCGTCCGCGCTGGAGGCGCTCTGGCTCAGCCTGCGCACCGCGGTGGCGAGCACTGCGCTGTGCATCCTCCTCGGCGTACCTCTCTCCACCGTCCTCGCCCGCACCAGCTTCCGGGGTCAGGGGCTGGTGCGCTCGCTGGTGCTCCTTCCGCTCGTGCTGCCTCCGGTCGTCAGCGGGCTGGCGCTGCTCTACACCTTCGGCCGCCGGGGGCTGCTGGGACAGTCGCTGGACCTGGTCGGCATCCAGGTTCCGTTCACCACCCTCGCCGTGGTGATGGCGCAGACGTTCGTCGCACTGCCGTTCCTGGTGATCAGCCTCGAGGGCGCGCTGCGCACCAGCGGCACCCGCTACGAGGCGGTCGCCGCCACCCTCGGCGCCCGCCCGACCACCGTCTTCCGGCGCGTCACCCTCCCCCTGGTCGGCCCCGGCCTGCTCTCCGGCTCGGTCCTGGCCTTCGCTCGCTGCCTGGGCGAGTTCGGTGCCACCATCACCTTCGCCGGCAACCTGCCCGGGGTCACCAGCACGATGCCGCTGCAGGTCTACCTGCTCCGCGTCGACGACCCGGACGCGGCGGTCGCACTCTCGCTGGTGCTGGTCGTCGTCGCGGTCGCTGTGATCGGCTTCGCCCGCCATGGGAGGGCCCTATGAGCTCTCTCCACCTGCGTGCCGTCATCGTCCAGCGAGGCATCGACGTCACTCTCGACGTCGCCGCCGGCGAGACGGTCGCGCTCACCGGCCCCAACGGCGCCGGGAAGTCGAGCCTGCTCGGCGTGATCTCCGGGCTCCTTCGTCCCGACGAAGGAGAGGTACGCCTCGGCGACCGCATCCTCGACCGCACTCCCCCGCACGCCCGCGGGATCGCGCTCCTCGCCCAGGACCCGCTGCTCTTCCCGCACCTGTCGGTGCTGGCCAACGTCGCCTTCGCACCCCGCGCCCGCGGCGTACCCCGCCGCCAGGCCAACGAGCTCGCCACCCGCCACCTCACGGAGGTCGGCGCCGAGATGCTCGCCGGGCGCAGACCGACGGAGATCTCCGGCGGCCAGGCCCAGCGGGTGGCGGTGGCACGGGCGCTCGCGGCCGAGCCCGAGCTGCTCCTGCTCGACGAGCCGATGGCCTCGCTCGACGTCGACGTCCGTCCTGCGCTGAGGCAGACGCTGCGCACCGCGCTGGCGGACCGGACCGCCGTCATCGTCACCCACGACGCCGCCGACGCTCGCGCGCTCGCCGACCGGGTAGTGGTGATCGAGCACGGCCACATCGTCGAGGAGGGCCCCACCGAACAGGTTCTGGAGCACCCGCAGTCGGGGTTCGCTGTGAGACTTGTCTCTGGATCGATCAAGTGACACCAGGGCCGCCCGGACGCGCCTGGCCGATAGATTGACCCCATGAACGACACCCAGCCGCTCGGCGTCGCCCCCACCGCTCCTGACCGCAACCTGGCCCTCGAGCTCGTGCGCGTGACGGAGGCTGCGGCGATGGCCGCCGCTCGCTGGGTGGGACGTGGCGACAAGAACGGCGCCGACGGTGTCGCGGTCAACGCGATGCGCACGATGATCTCCACGGTCGCCATGAACGGCACCGTCGTGATCGGCGAGGGCGAGAAGGACAACGCCCCGATGCTCTACAACGGCGAGAGCGTCGGCGACGGCACCGGCCCCGAGTGCGACGTCGCGGTCGACCCGATCGACGGCACCACCCTGACCGCCAAGGGCATGAGCAACGCGGTCGCGGTGATGGCGGTCGCCCCGCGCGGCAGCATGTACGACCCGAGCGCCGTCTTCTACATGGAGAAGCTGGTCACCGGCCCCGAGGCCGCCGGTCTCGTCGACATCCGCCTGCCGGTCGCGGAGAACATCGCGGCGGTGGCGAAGGCAAAGGACACCAAGGCCTCCGACATCACCGTGATCGTGCTCGACCGTCCGCGCCACGACAAGCTCGTCGAGGAGATCCGCGAGACCGGTGCCCGGATCAAGTTCATCGTCGACGGCGACGTCGCCGGCGCGATCTCCGCAGCTCGTGCGGGCAGCGGCGCCGACCTGCTGATGGGCATCGGCGGCACTCCCGAGGGCATCGTCGCCGCCTGCGCGATGAAGGCGCTCGGCGGCACCATCCAGGGCCGGCTGTGGCCCAAGGACGACGAGGAGCGCCAGCGCGCCCTCGACGCCGGCCACAACCTCGACCCCGACTTCGTGCTCCACACCGATGACCTGGTCACCGGCGACGACTGCTTCTTCGTCGCCACCGGCATCACCGACGGCGACCTGATGCGGGGCGTGCAGTACCTCCCCCACGGCGCCATCGTCACCGACTCCCTGGTGATGCGCAGCCGTTCCGGCACCATCCGCAAGGTCACCTCGGAGCACCAGCTCGCCAAGCTCCAGGCTTACAGCGCGATCGACTTTTGAAATCTGCCCTGTTTCAGGGCAGGTAAAGTCGGCACATGACCACCCCCGCCGAGCCGACCGAGTCCAGAGCTTTCCTCCCCGGAGGAGTGGAGCTGGCGTACGACACGTTCGGCAGCCCCAGCGCTGACCCGCTGCTGCTGATCATGGGCCTCGGCGGCCCGATGACCTGGTGGGATGCCCAGCTGTGCGAGCAGCTGGCCGAGGCCGGGTTCTACGTGGTCCGCTACGACAACCGCGACGTCGGCCACTCCTCACCGCATCCGTCCGACGAGCGGATCACGCTCGCGCGGCTGGCGCGGGCGTTCGCGGGGCTGCCGACCCAGGCGCCGTACACCCTCGACGATCTCGCCGACGACGCGGCCGCGCTGCTGACCCATCTCGACATCGACTCCGCGCACGTGTGGGGTGTGTCGATGGGCGGGATGATCGCTCAGACCCTCGCCATCCGTCACCCCGACAGGGTGCGCTCGGTCTGTTCGATGATGTCCACGACCGGCCGCCGTTCGGTCGGCTTCCAGCACCCGACGCTGCTGCCGGCGCTGGTCATCAAGAAGCCCGGGCTCGAGGGCTACATCGAGCGTCAGATCAAGGGCGGCGTCCAGATCGGCTCGCCGGCCTTCCCCGAGCCCGAGGACGACGTACGCCGGCGCGCGATCGACACCTGGAACCGCGGTGTCAGCTCGGCGGCGGTCGCGCGGCAGATGCTCACGGTCCTCACCCAGCCCGATCGCACGGAGGATCTCGGGCGGCTCCAGGTCCCGTTCAGCGTCATCCACGGTCTGAACGACAAGATGGTCCACGTCTCCGGCGGCCGGGCGACCGCTGCCGCCGTCCCCGACGCCGAGCTGATCCTCTTCAAGGGCATGGGCCACGACCTGCCCCGCGCGCTGTGGCCGGCCTTCATCAGGGTCGTGCGGCGCACCGCCGACCGGGCCACCGCCGGCTACCGCACCGTCACGGCGTAGCCGATGCCCACCGCCCTCCCCGAGGACGAGTCCAGCTCGCTGCTCGCCCGAGCGCTCGCCGACGTCGCCGAGCCGATCGAGGACGAGGCGGTGACCGCCAGGCTTCTCGATGCCGCCGCGGAGCAGTTCCGTCAGATCGGGATCAAGCGCACCACGATGGAGGAGGTCGCGAAGCGAGCCGGGGTCGCCCGGATCACCGTCTACCGCCGCTTCGCCAACAAGGACGCGCTGGTCGAGCAGGTCGTACGCCGCGAGTTCCGGCGCTACTTCGACCAGTTCGTGCTCGACATCGCCGATGCCGCCGACGCCGCCGAGCGCGTGGAGATCGGCTTCGCCAGTGCGATGAAGGCGATCCGCGGCAACCCGCTGATCGGCGGCATGCTCACCGTCGAGACCGACTCGCTGGTGCACTCCATCGTCGGCGACGGCGGCCGTACGGTGGCCACGATCGCGCGCTTCGTGGCGGGCCAGCTGCGGCGCGAGCAGCGCGCCGGCAACGTACCCGCCGACGTCGAGGTCGACCTGGTCGCCGAGCTGATGGTCCGCACGTCGACCTCGTTCCTGGTGACACCGAGCGAGGTCGTCGACATCGATGACGAGGCCCAGCTGCGCTCGCTGGCAAGACTCTTCCTGGTCCCGTTGATCGACCCCGCCAACCGCCTGAAATAACCTCCGGTCGCGACCCGGAGATACCGTGAGACCATGCACGACCACGGCTCCCTGCCCGCGCTCGGCTGGTCCGAGTTCTTCACCACCTGGAGTCTGCAGCCCGCCTGGCTGCTCGCTGTGGTGATCCTCGCGGCGGGTTATCTCACCCTGCGTAACGCCGCCGGAGCGGCCTCGACGGTCAAGGGCTGGCGGGTGGCGTCGTTCCTCACCGGGCTCGCCCTCACCTACGTCGTCATCGCCTCGGCGATCAACAGCTATGCGATGTCGCTGGCCTGGATGCACATGGTGCTCCACCTGACCCTGATCATGGTGGTGCCCACCCTGCTCGTGCTGGGACACCCGCTCACCGTCATCGCCGAGACCGGCCCGCGCGCCGAGCGGGCGATGCGCTCGCTCCCGGTCACCATCCTGGTCCACCCGATCACCGGCACTCTGCTCTACTCGGTGGTGATCATCGGCACCCATCTGTCCGGGTTCATGGACGCGATGGCGCAGAGCGTCCCCCTGATGGTCGGCGAGCAGATCCTCTACATCGTCTCCGGCTTCCTCTTCCTCACCGGCACGATCGGTGAGGAGAAGGTACGCACCGATCTGCCCTACCTCGGCCGGATCGCACTCCTCGTGGTCGGCATGGTGCCCGACACGATCGTCGGGATCGTGATGCTGCAGACCGAGCGGGACCTCTACCCGGTCTACTCCGGGGCCCGGCCCGAGTGGGCGCTCGACGCGGTCAAGGACATCCAGACCGCCGGCGGCCTGATGTGGGCCGGCGGCGACGGCGGCATGATGTTCCTCGCCATCGGCCTGGTCATCGCCGTGGTCTCCTCACCGGAGCGACGGGCCAAGATGACCGGCCGCTTCCTCGACGGCGTACGCACCACCCAGCTCGCCCAGGAGAGCGCGCGGGGCTCTGCTGTTCACGGGGCAGACGAAGGCCCCGCCGAGCCGGGATCCGTGGATCCCGACAGCGACGAGGCCCTCGATGCCTACAACGCGATGCTGGCTCGGATGAACCAGCAGCACTGACCTCTTCGGTCAGTCGCTGACGCGCAGACCGGACTCCGTGTCGAAGACGTGGACGTCCTCGGGGTCGGTGGTGACGTAGATGGTGTCGCCCTTGCCGACGTGGTCCTTGGAGGAGACACGGACGATCAGGGTCGACGGGACGCCCTCGACGTCGCTGGTGCCGTAGATGAAGGAGTCCGAACCGAGCTCCTCGACGACGGTCACCTTCACGGGGAGGCCGCCGTCGTTCTCACCGATGATGCGGAAGCTCTCGGGCCGCACGCCGACGGTGATCTCCTTGGGGAGGTTGGCGGTGGCACCGACGGGAACGACGTACTCCCCGATCTTGGCGCCGCCGTCGGCGGCGGTCGCCTTGATGAGGTTCATCTGCGGCGAGCCGATGAAGCCGGCGACGAAGAGGTTGACCGGCTTGCGGTAGAGGTTGAGCGGGGTGTCGACCTGCTGCAGCTCACCGTTGCTCATCACCGCGACACGGTCGCCCATCGTCATCGCCTCGACCTGGTCGTGGGTGACGTAGACGGTGGTGATGCCGAGGTCGGCCTGGAGCTTGGCGATGTCGGTGCGGGTCTGCACGCGCATCTTGGCGTCGAGGTTGGACAGCGGCTCGTCCATGCAGAAGACCTGCGGCTGGCGGACGATCGCGCGACCCATCGCGACGCGCTGGCGCTGACCACCGGAGAGCGCCTTGGGCTTGCGGTCGAGGTAGTCGGTCAGGCCCAGGGTCTTGGCGGCCTCGGCGACGAGCTTGTCACGCTCGGCCTTCGGAACCTTGGCCATCTTCAGCGAGAACGCCATGTTCTCGGCGACGCTCATGTGCGGGTAGAGCGCGTAGTTCTGGAAGACCATCGCGATGTCGCGGTCCTTGGGCGCCACGTTGGTGACGTCGCGGTCACCGATCTTGATGGCACCGGAGTTGACCTCCTCGAGCCCGGCGAGCATGCGCAGGGTCGTGGTCTTACCGCATCCGGACGGGCCGACGAGCACCATGAACTCGCCGTCCTTGATCTCGAGGTCGATGCCCTTGACCGCGGGCTCGGCGGCGCCGGCGTACCAACGCTGCGCCTTCTCAAAACTCACTGTTGCCATGATTCCGTTGTCTCCTTCACCGGCAGGTACGTGCCGGACGATCCGTTGTGAAGTGACCGGGACCACATCGGCCCCGGCGGAGACACGATAACCCAGATCCGGAATCAGCGGGTCAAAGCCCTGCACACAGCCGGGGCACAGCCCTCGTAGGCCTCGAGCCGGCGCATCAGATCCCGGGCGTACGGCTTCGCGTGATCCTCGGCGAAGACGTTGCGGTCCTCCCACGGCCGGTCGTAACGGTAGAGCTCGTAGGCGTGGTCGGTGCCCTTCCAGGACTTGTCCAGGTCGAAGCGGACCAGCAACCCCTGCGAGCCGCGCACCGCGATGTAGGACGGGATGATGTCGATGGTCCCGCCCGAGCCCTTGTCGAGGTCGACCTCGCCGGGGTGGGACTTGGCGTAGGTGTGCTCGAAGAAGGCATACCTGCTCCCCGGCCGCTTCGGGCGGCTCAGGGTGTCGGCGAAGGAGCTTCCGGACATGTACGCCGGGGGCTGGGCGCCCGCGATGTCGAGGAAGGTCGGGGCGAGATCGATGTTGTTGACGAACTGGCTGCGCTTGCCGGGAACCACGTCGGGGCCGACGACGACCAGGGGGACGCGGGTGTCGGAGTCGTAGGGAGCACCCTTGCCGCCGTTGAGCTGGTGCTGGCCGAGATGGAAGCCGTTGTCCGAGGTCAGCACGATGTAGGCGTCCTCGCCGGCCGCCTCGCGCACCTGGGTGATCATCCGGTCGATCGACTGCACCATCCGGGCGCGGTCGCGGTATTGGCTCAGCGCCGTCTCGTCGCTCAGCGAGACCTTGTTGGTGCGCCAGGCAGGAGCCTGCGACGTACGTCCCCCGCGGCCGAGGTAGGTCGGCGCGTTGTCCCAGCGGTCGTCGCCATAGCCGACCAGGTCCTTCAGCGTCAGGTCGGCGCACTCGAGCCGGCCGCAGTTGCCGCCCGCGGGGTCGCCGGCGGGCGCCTGGTCGGCGAAGGCGGGCGGGAACCAGGTGTCCAGGCCCGGGTAGTGGTGGCCGAGGCGCGAGTGGGGCCCGTAGGCGGCGATCTCGAGGAAGTAGGGATCCTCGTCGTCGCGGTGCTCCTCGATGAAGTCGAGGGCGTAGTCACGGGTGACGTTGGTGGCGTACCCGGCGTCCTTGACAGCCGGACCGGCCGAGGTCGGCGGCCGCGGGTGGTTGCGCAGCTGCACCGCGCCGTTGCCGTCGAGGTAGGTGCTCTGGTAGCCCCAGCCGCCGTAGGCGCCGCCGAGGAGCGCGTTCCAGGAATCCCATCCGGGCACCTTGGGCGGCGGGGTGCGCTTGCCGTCGGCGCCGAGGGTGGCCTCGTAGGCGTTGATGTACTTCCCTACGAACCCGGTCGTGTAGCCGGCCTCCTGGAGCCCGATGCTGAACTGCTTCTCGACGTTGCCGTAGCGCCGGAACGCCGACCAGCCGCCGACCGGGTGCTCAGGATCGTTCTGGGTGTTGGTGAGCACCTTGGTGTGGTGCGGCGTCTGCCCGGTCAGCAGCGCTGCCCGAGAGGGGCAGCACAGCGAGTCGATGACGAAGGAGTTCTGGTACGTCGCGCCGTCCGCGGCCATCTTGGTGGCCTCCGGCATCGTCCGGAGCAGCTCGAGGGAGAAGTCGTCCATCAGGATCAGCACGATGTCGGAGCGATCGTCGGCGGTGGCGGCGAGCTCCGCCGCGGGCGCCCCGATGGCTGCCGCCGACGGGCCGGCTGCGACAGGGCCGGCGACGGCGTCTCTCGGGCCGGCGACGAGGAGTCCGACGACCAGGGCCACGACCGCCAGGAGTGCGGCGCCCAGAAGAGCGCTCCACGTCGGCTTCATCCCGAGTCTCCTTTGTCTATTATGTAACTACACAATGATGTGTTGAGGCGAGGCTAGCGCCTTGCCTCCAGGCACGGCAAGATCGGTCCGCGGAGCGGACCCGAAGGGGCGTTCAGCCCCTGGTGCTGCTCAGTGCAGGTCGTGCGGCGGGAGCTCGTGCGGCGGCGGCATCTCCAGATGCCTGCGCCCCTTGGTCTCCTTCAACGGCTTGCGGATGACGGTGACGCCACCCATCAGTGCCAGCCCCTTCACCCGCAGCACCGGACCGCCGGTCGGCTCGATCCCGCGGGGGCCGACGTAGCCGCCCATGATCCCGACGCCCTGCATCACGACCTGGACGTCGGGGCCGACGGTGATGTTGACGCCGCCCATGATCGCGTTGGCGTAGATCACCGTCTCCTGGGCGGAGAACTGCGCCTGGCGCATGTCGAGCTCGGCACCGCCCATCAGCGCGATCACGTTGCCGGTCGCCGGCACGGTCCAGATCCCGCGTCGGTCCACGCCGCTCATGATCGCGACGTAGAGCTGGCTCTCGATCGGCTTGTCGGCGAAGACCGCCAGGCTCTTCCCGGAGGCGGGAGGGCTCTGCGGGAGCGGCAGCGACGGTGTCCCGACGGCCGGCAGATCGAAGGTGATCGGGACCAGGTCCGCGTACGTCTTGGCCTTGAAGGTCGCGTCGAGACGGTCGTCGAGCTCGTCGATCTCCAGACGGCCCTCCCCTGCTGCCTCGCGGAGGATGTCGGCCACCTTGTGGCGGTCGGCATCGCTGATCCGAAGATTCGGATCAGGATTCTGGCCGCGAAATGGCTCGGGGGTCGTTCCCATGAGGCGAATGCTAGTGGGGGCCTAGGACCTACGCCTCAACAATCCCCCCGATGGCATTCACTCGAGACCGAGATGTTGCTTCAAGGTGCGCTTCGGGGGACGCGGTCCCCGGCGCTTGACGGTCACATCACCCAGCACAGCGATGCCGCGCACCCGCACCACCGGAGAGTCCGCGGCGAGCGCCTCAGGCACCTTCGCCGACGGCTCGTTGAACTCCCCGAGGATGCCGTTGCCCTCGACGATCACGTGCACGTTCGGCGGCACGGTGACCTTCACGCTGCCCAGGACCGAGGTCGCGCTGATGACCACCTCGCGCGCGGAGTAGTGCGCCTCGCGCAGGTCGATGTTGGCATCTCCCAGCACCGCGGTGACCGAGAGATGCTGGGGAACCACCCACACGCCCTTGCGCTCGACATTGCTGAGGAACGCGCTGGCGCTGTCGGACTCGTCGCCTTGGCCGTAGACGACCGGGACCGCTGCGCCGCCGGGCGCCGCGGGTGCCACCGGCGGCTGCCCTGCGACCGGGAGGTCCTGCGTGATCGGCTCCAGATCGGCGTACGTCTTGGCCTTGTAGGTCTCCTCGATCCGTTCCTCGAGCTCCTCGATGTCCAGCCTGCCCTCGCCGGCGGCCTCGCGCAGGATGTCGGCCACCGCATGACGGTCGGCGTCGCTGACGCGCAGGTCGGCTCGTCGAGGCTGGCCGGGGTGCGGTTCAGGGAGTCCCATGATCATGAATGCTATCTGGGTGCGCGTCCCCCGTCTCTCAGGTTCAACCCTGAGACTTGGGCACTTACCAACTGGTGAGTACCCCAGAAATTAGTGGGTACTCCCGCAATCCGGCCACGTCCTCCAGCATGGATGACATGTCAGAAACCACCGGAAATTCAACCCTCTCGACCGACGTCAGCGTGCTCGGGCTCGGCGCGATGGGCAGCGCTCTCGCGGCCGCGTTGCTCGACGCCGGCCGCGCCGTGACCGTTTGGAACCGCACCGCTGGCCGTTCTACGGAGCTGGTGGGCCGCGGCGCCGGCGCCGCGGACTCGGTCTCCGAGGCGGTGCTGGCGAGCCCCGTGATCATCGCCTGCCTCTTCGACCACGCCTCCGTCGAGAAGACCCTCGGCCCGGCCGCCGACGAGCTGCGCGGCCGCACCTTGGTCAACGTCACGACCACGACGCCGAACGAGGCCCGCGAGCTCGCGTCCTGGGCGGCCCAGCACGGCATCGTCTACCTCGACGGCGCCATCATGGCCGTGCCGTCGATGATCGGACCCCGCGCGGGCCAGATCTTCTACAGCGGCTCGCGGGCTGCGTACGACGCCCTCCTGCCGACCCTCGACGTCTGGGCCACGAGCGAGTTCCACGGCGAGGACGCCGGCCGGGCCTCGCTGGTGGACCTGGCGATGCTGTCAGGGATGTACCAGATGTTCACGGGCTTCTTCCACGGTGCCGCGATGGTCGCCACCATGGGGATGAGTGCGGCCGACTTCGCTGCTCGGCAGGCGCCGTTCCTCGCCGCCATGACCGAGGAGCTCGCCGGCTACGCGAAGGTCATCGACGGCGGCGACTACACCGTCGCGGGCCAGCAGAGCCTGGAGTTCTCCGACCTCTCCCACATCGTGCGCGCCAGCGAGGAGGAGGGCGTCGATCCCGCTCCGATCGCCGCCGTCCAGGCGCTGATCAGCAGACAGATCGAGGCGGGGTACGGCGCGGAGGGACTCCCCAGGGTCGTCGAGAGCCTGCGCGGCGAGGGGTAGCCGTCCCGACAGTGCCCTGGCCGCAGGCGGGCCAGGGCACTGTCGAGCCTGGTCAGTCGGCGAGCGGCAGATACACGCGGCTCCCGGCGGCTGCGAACTCCTTCGACTTCTCCAGCATCCCCGCCTCGATCTCCTCGGGGGATGCGCCGGCGTTGCCGCCGAAGCGGTCGCGCACGTCCTGGCTGATCTTCATCGAGCAGAACTTCGGGCCGCACATCGAGCAGAAGTGGGCGGTCTTGGCGTTCTCCGCCGGGAGGGTCTCGTCGTGGAAGCTCTCAGCGGTGACCGGGTCCAACGAGAGCGCGAACTGGTCGCGCCAGCGGAACTCGAAGCGGGCTCGGGAGAGGGCGTCGTCGTGGTCGCGGGCGCCGGGGTGGCCCTTGGCGATGTCGGCGGCGTGGGCGGCGAGCTTGTAGGTGATCACGCCGGTCTTCACGTCGTCCCGGTCCGGGAGACCGAGATGCTCCTTGGGCGTGACGTAGCAGAGCATCGCGGTGCCGTGCATGGCGATCGTGGCCGCGCCGATGGCACTGGTGATGTGGTCGTAGCCGGGCGCGATGTCGGTCGCGAGCGGGCCCAGCGTGTAGAACGGCGCGCCGTGGCACCACTCCTGCTGCAGGCGGACGTTCTCCTCCACGAGGTTGAGCGGGACGTGGCCGGGGCCTTCGACCATGACCTGTACGTCGTGTCGCCAGGCTCGTTCCGTCAGCTCGGCGAGGGTTCGGAGCTCGGAGAGCTGGGCCTCGTCGTTGGCGTCGGCGGTGCTCCCCGGGCGGAGTCCGTCGCCGAGGGAGAAGGCGACGTCGTACTGCTTGAAGATCTCGCAGAGCTCGTCGAAGTGGGTGTAGAGGAAGCTCTCCTGGTGGTGCGCGAGGCACCAGCCGGCCATGATCGAGCCGCCGCGGGACACGATGCCGGTGACGCGGTTGGCGGTGAGCGGGACGTATCTCAGCAGGACCCCCGCGTGGATCGTCATGTAGTCGACGCCCTGCTCGGCCTGCTCGATGACGGTGTCGCGGAAGACCTCCCAGGTCAGCTTGTCGGCCTCGCCGTTGACCTTCTCCAGCGCCTGGTAGATCGGCACGGTGCCGATCGGGACGGGGCTGTTGCGCAGGATCCACTCGCGGGTGGTGTGGATGTCGTCGCCGGTGCTCAGGTCCATCACCGTGTCGGCTCCCCAGGTGATCGCGTGGGTGAGCTTGTCGACTTCTTCTTCGATGGAGCTGGTCACGGCGGAGTTGCCGATGTTGGCGTTGATCTTCACCAGGAAGCGCTTGCCGATGATCATCGGCTCGGACTCGGGGTGGTTGACGTTGTTGGGGATGATCGCCCGGCCCGCCGCGACCTCCTCGCGGACCAGCTCGGGGCTGCAGCTCTCCCGCACGGCCACGTACGCCATCTCCTTGGTGATGATGCCCTGGCGTGCGTAGTGCATCTGGGTCACGTTCCCTGCCCGTGTCGACACAGCCTTGCGCGGCGGCCGGCGCTCGCCCTGCCACTCATGGGTGGCTTCGCCACGTCGTACTGCGGTCTTCCCGTTGTCGCGGAGATCCGTCGGCCGTCCCTCGTACGGCTCGGTGTCGCCTCGTTCCTCGATCCATTCGAGGCGGCGAGGCGGGAGGCCCTGCTCGGGGCGGGATCCGGGGCCCTCGGTGCAGTAGCGGTCGAAGGTCTCGCCGTTGGTGAGCGCGACCCGGGTCACCGGGACCTTCAGATCGCCGAGCTCGAGGCGGGTGTGGGCGGGGTGGACGGTCATGCGGTCTCCTCAGGTGTTCAGGTGGGCGATCGGTCCTCGACCGCGGCCGAGGGTCCAGTGCTGGCTTCTGGTGAGCTGTCGGGTGACGTACGCGGCGGCCTGCTCCGCCGCTTCGCGCAGTGGGACGCCGTGGGCGAGGTGGGCAGCCAGGGCCGAGCCGTAGGTGCAGCCGGTGCCGTGGTCGTTGCTCGTGGGGACGGCGGGGTGGGTGAGCGGGATCGGCGGCTGTCCCGGCTCGGCGAGCCAGTCCGTGCATGTCCCGGTCGCCTCCGGGTCGCCGCCGGTGACGATCACGGCCGCCCCGCCGGCCGCCCCGCTGGCGGCTCCGGCGGCTCGACCAGCGAGGGCGGTGGCAAGCTCATCGGCGAGTTCTCGCGGCGTCCCGTCGTGGCCGAGCAGAGCTCGGGCCTCGTCGAGGTTGGGGGTGACGACGGTGGCGAGGGGAAGCAGGTGATCGAGGTAGGCGCTACGTACGTCCTCTCCGCCAAGCACCGCCCCAGAGGTGGCGACAAGAACAGGATCAACGACAACCGCGGGTTGTGAAGCTGAGAGTGGGCTATAGGTCACTCTCAGCTTCACAACCCGCTGCGCGACTGCCTCTACGGCTGCCGCCGTTCCGAGCATCCCGGTCTTGATCGCGGCAATGGGCAGGTCGTCGAGCACCGCCTCGAGCTGAGCCTCGATGGTCGCGTGCGGAACGGGGTGAATGTCGCTGACCCCGGTCGTGTCCTGGGCGGTGACCGCGGTGATCACGCAGGCTCCGTGGACCCCGAGCGCGGCGAACGTCGCCAGATCGGCTGCCGTGCCGGCCGCTCCCCCGGAGTCGGTGCCCGCGATGGTGAGCGCGACCGGCGGGTTCACGCGGTCACCTCCGGCCTCGTCGCGGTGGCGAGGGCGGCCAGCAGGCCACGTACGACCTCGGCGGGATCTTCGGCCCGCATCACCGCACCCATCACGGCGACACCGTGGGCGCCGGCCGCCACCGCCTCGGCGGCGTTGTCGGGGGTGATCCCCCCGAGGGCGTACGTCGGCAGCGGCAGGTCCCCGAACGCAGCCGGCCCTAGCGGCGGCCCGTAGCCGGGCTTCGACTCGGTCAACGCGTACGGGCTGAGCATCGCGTAGTCGAACCCGTCCCCGGCCGCCTGAGCGACCTGGGCACGGGTGTGGCAGCTGCGACCGCGGGTGTAACACGCTGTTACACCATCTTCTCGCCCGTTATAACGACCGGATAGACCCACGAACGACGTGTTACCCCCATCGGAGGGGAGCTGCACACCAGCCGCACCCGGCAGCGGGGCGTGCGCGGCGATGACCACCAGGCCTAGATCTGCGGCGGCCTGCGCCAGTCGCGCTCGCTGCTCCACCGGCTCATCGAGCTCGCGGAGCACCACATGGGTCAGGCCGGCCTCCGCGCACTCGGTCAGGGTCGCGAGCAGACCGCGGCCGAGGCGGAGCTGGGAGCGGTCGGTGAGGACCAGGAGGCGCGGGAGATCTTCTGCGTGAGTCATGCGATCCTCCCCGCCATCGGCGAGGAGGCGCGGGCGACGGCCTGGCGCGGGATCCTCCCTGCGCCGCGGGCGGCGTGGCCGGCCTCGACCGCCAACCGCAGCGCCCGGGCCATCGCGACCGGGTCGTCAGCACGTGTGACTGCTGTGGCGGCCAAGACGGCGGAGCAGCCCAGCTCCATCGCCAGGGCCGCGTCCGAGGCGGTCCCGACTCCGGCGTCGAGCACGACCGGCACGTCGACCGCGGCCACGACGGCCTCGATGGCGTGCGGGTTGAGGATGCCCAGCCCCGACCCGATCGGCGAGCCGAGCGGCATCACCGCCGCACAGCCGGCGTCCGCGAGCCGCCGGGCGAGGACGGGGTCGTCGGTCGTATACGGAAGGACCGTGAAGCCCTTGCGCACCAGCTGCTCGGCGGCCTCGACGAGCTCGACGGCGTCGGGCATCAGCGAGGTCTCGTCGCCGATCACCTCCAGCTTCACCCAGTCGGTCTCCAGCGCCTCGCGGGCGAGCTCGGCGGTCAGCACCGCTTCACGTGCCGAGAGGCAGCCGGCGGTGTTGGGCAGGATCGGCACCTTCGCGGCGCGGAGCGTCTCGAGCAGCCCGCCGGCCGCCGTCGAGGACGTACGCCGCATCGACACCGTCACCAGACCCGGCTCGGCCGCGTCGATGACGGCAGGGAGCAGAGCCAGGTGCGGCAGGCCACCGGTGCCGAGGAAGAGCCGTGACGACAGGTCGCGCCCAGCGATCTTCAACGTTCTGCTCATCCGCCCTGCACCGCCGTCACGATCTCGACGACATGACCGTCCTGGAGCTGCCATCGCGCCCAGTCGTCGCGTGGCACGATCTCCTCGTCCACGGCGACGGCGATGCCACTCGGCCGCCGATCGCCGATCCGGGCCTCGAGCAGGTCGGCAACGGTGCCGCTGACCTCCGTCGGCTCGCTGTTCACGGTGATCTTCATCCGTCCTCCTTCGTCCGGAACCGCCGCGGATCGACCGCGGGCTCCACTGATCCCGTCTCGATGTGATCGGCCACCAGCCGCGCGATGAGCGGCGCGAGCAGGATCCCGTTGCGAAAGGCGCCGGCGGCCAGGACGACCCCCGGCTCGTGGGTCGGGCCGATCAGCGGGAGGTTGTCGGCGGTGCCCGGCCGGTGCCGCGAGGTCACCTCGACCACGCTGGCCCGATCGAGCGCCGGCACCACCCGGCGCGCGGAGTCGAGCAGCCGCCACACCCCTTCGACCGTCGGCAGCAGCGGGCCGTCGCGCTCCTCCGAGGTCGCTCCGATGACGACCTCGTCGCTGTCGGTCCGCGGCACGACGTAGACCTGCTCGCCGTGCACCCACGCGCGCACCGTCCGCTCCACCGGCTCCTGCGTCCGCACCCGCACCACGTCGCCGCGCACCGGGCGGATGAGGGAGGAGTACGGATCGGGCAGCTGCGCACCGGTCGCGATGACGGTCACCTCGCTGGTCGAGCCGGATTCGTGAGGAACGAACGAATCCGTGTCGAGACCAACACGGTCCCCTGCCTCGCTCGATGCGACCGTGTTGGTCTCGACACCGGCTTGCTGGCGCTCACCGGGCTCGACCAGCGTGGGCAACCGATCGATCAGCGCCGCGACGACCGCACGCGGGTCGACGGAGTGGTCCTCGGCGAGGAAGGCCCCACCGGCGACGCGACCGAGCCCCGGTTCGCGAGCGAGCAGCTCGCGACGTACGAGTCGTTCGTAAGAAACCCCGGCGAGATCGAGCACCGCGAGCTGTCGCTCGACCTGCTGGACGTCGCCGGCGTCGACCCCGACGAGCAGCGTCCCGCGGGTGTGCACAGGCACCCCCAGCCGGGCGGCGAAGTCGGGCCACAGTGCCAGCGACGACAGACAGAGCCGGGTCAGGTCCTCCTCGCCGTACCAGGCCTCGCCTGCCGGGCTGAGCATGCCGGCGGCGGCGTACGAGGCACCCGCCCCCGGAGAAGGATCGACCAGCTCGACCTCGTGCCCACGACGGATCAGCTCGTCGGCGACGGAAAGCCCGACGATCCCGGCACCGAGGATCCGCACCCGCATCAGCCGACCGCTTCCACGAGCTCCTTCGCGGCCTGGAGCGGATCGGGTTGTCGCCAGAGCCCGCCGATCACGGCGACCCCGTGGGCGCCGGCAGCGCATACGTCCCGCGCGGCCGCCGCCGAGATGCCGCCGATCGCGATCAGCGGAAGAGCTCCCGCGGCAGCGGCCACCGCATCGACCCCCAGCGGGTCCGGCAGCCCGGCCTTGGACGAGGTCGCGAAGACGGGCCCGAAGCCGGCGTAGTCCGCGCCCTCAGCCGCGGCCGCCTCGACCGCGGCCCTATCCCGGCAGGTCGCGCCGATGATCAGCCCCGGAGCGACCGCGTCGGCGATCCGCCGGGCCTCGTCCACCGGCAGGTCGGAGGCACCCAGATGGACGCCGTGCGCACCGGCAGCGAGCGCCACGTCGAGCCGGTCGTCGACGACCACACAGGCGTCGTACGCCCCGACCTGCCCGATCACGGCTTCGCTCAGACCGAGCAGCTCACGAGTCGTCGCGGCCTTGTCGCGCACCTGGAAGCCGGCGACGCCGAGCTCCGCGAAGGCGGGCAAAAGCGCGAGATCGTCGCGCGAGGAGACGAGGCAGAAAATACGTGGAAGAGGCACAACCAATCACTTCCTTCGCCGGCATGATCCGGATCAGGTGTAACGGTCGGAGCGGCTCCAGCTCCCTCTCAGCCCGCTGCCGCGGACTCCCGTGTGGACGTCTCCGACCATAGCGCGCACCACCGAGAACCCCCAGCCCTGGGCCCACCCAGCGGGATACCTCTGGTAGGTCGAGATCCGCGGCGCTTCGCCCGTCGCCCCTGACCCCCGCGACGAGCCAATCGTGCCGATCGACGATCACAGTGCGCGAGGGTCTAGCGCCGCGATGTGACGTGCCCTACAGTCTTCCTGAGCGATTGATTCTGCCGATACAAGCGTTGATTCGATCATAAACGATCACTCAGGCCGTGTCGGCCCGACCTCGACCTCGGAGCGAAGACATGCAGACGACGTCCATCACCACGCCCGACACCACACCCGACACCAAGCTCGCTACCGGGTTCTCCCGGCGCAGCGTCCTGGGCTCCGCCGCCGCAGTGGGCGGCGCCGCCCTGGGCATCGGTGCCCTCACCGCGGGCGCCACCCCGGCGCGCGCCGCCGGCCAGCGCACCATGGTCAACCAGGCCTTCGAGGCGCACGAGATCGTTCGCATCGGACTGATCGGCCTCGGCAACCGCGGCTCCGGCATGGCCCGTGGCTGGGCCGACATCCCCGGCGCGCACGTGGTCGCGGTGTGCGACATCCGCGCAGACCGAGCCAAGCGGGTGGCCGACGACCTCGTCGCGCGCGGCAAGACCCGCCCCAAGGAGTACGGCGGCGAGCGTGGCTCCTTCAAGCAGATGCTCGACCGCGAGGAGCTCGACCTCGTCTACATCGCCACCCCCTGGGAGTTCCACTACGACCAGGCACGGAACTCGATGCTGGCCGGCGCGCACGTCGCCGTCGAGCTGCCGATCGCCACGGAGCTCAACGAGCTGTGGGACCTCGTCAACACCTCCGAGATGACCCGGAAGCACCTGCTGCTCGCCGAGAACTGCAGCTACGGCCGCAACGAGCTGGCGATGCTCAAGATGGCGCACGAGGGGGTCTTCGGCGACATCACCCACGGCGCCGGCGGCTACCTGCACGATCTGCGGGCCCTGCTGTTCAACGACGGCTACTACACCGACGACTGGCGGCGCCTGTGGCACACCCGCAGCACCGCCAGCTTCTACCCGATGCACGGCCTCGCGCCGATCGCCGCCGCGATGGACATCAACCGCGGCGACCGCGCCGTCACGCTGGCCGCCACCGCGACCGCGCCGCGAGGCCTGGCCGACTACCGCGAGCGCTTCGTCCCCCGCGACCACCGGTCGTGGAAGGAGGAGTACATCAACGGCGACCGCATCAGCTGCGAGATCACCACTTCCGGGGGTCGCACCATCAGCGCCGAGCACAACGTGAGCCAGCCCCGGCCGTACAGCCGCATCAACAGCATCGAGGGTAGCCGCGGCCTGTTCGAGGACTACGTCGGCGGCGACTCGACCGGCGCCCGCGTCTACGCCGAGCCGCTGCACAGCGGCGACACCTGGCGCGGCTTCAAGGAGCTGCGCCAAGAGTTCGACCACTGGCTCTGGAAGGAGCTGGAGGACGACGCCTCCGGGAGCGGTCACGGCGGCATGGACTACATCCTGCAGTGGCGTCTCATCCAGACCATGCGCGCCGGGCTGGTCCCCGACATCGACGTCTACGACTCGGCGATGTGGTGCTCGCCGGTCCCGCTGAGCGTCGAGTCGCTGGCCAAGAAGGGCAAGCCGGTCGAGATCCCCGACTTCACCCGGGGCAATTGGCGCAAGCCGAGGGTCGGCCTCGACTCGCGCCAGACCGAGATGCCCCCCGTCCCCTGATCCGCACCGAACTCACCTTCCGAAAGGTACCTACCATGGTCGCTCCGTCGTTCCTCGCCCGCGCGGCTCTCGCGCTCACGATCGCCCTCGGCGGTCTTCTGGTGGCCCCGGCCGCCATCACAGCGGCCGCGGCTGCGGAGACCACGGACGCCACGGACACGGTCGGCGTCACCATCGGAGCGGTCGACCTCGACGGGCCGGCCATCGTCGAGGTGCCGGTCACCGTCCGCAACCAGTCGACGGCGGCGCTGCGCACGCTCACGGTCTCGTTCCGGGGACCGGTGGGCTGGCAGGTCGCCCCGGCTTCGCGGTCGGTCTCGGGAGCCGTGAAGCCGGGCGCCGGCGCCACGGTCACCTTCTCGGTGCGGGTGCCCGAACGGCGTCCGGGCTTCCACCTGCGCACCTTCACCGCCACGGCCACCTACCGCGGCGGTGACGGCGCGGGTGCCGCGGTCGGCACGCGGGTGGAGCGCTCCGGCGAGCCGATGGCCGATCTGGCGGCCGCCTTCAACAACACCGGGATCACCGACGAGAGCGCCACCGCTGCCGGGAACTTCGACGGTGCCGGCAACAGCTTCTCGGCCCAGAAGCTGGCCGACGTGGGCCTGGGCCGCGGGGCCGAGGTCGAGGCGCTGGGCGCCACCCTGGCGATGCCCGACGTCGCACCCGGCACGGCCGACAACGTCGCCAGCGGCGGCCAGGCCGTGAAGGTGAGCGGCAGCGGCAACGCGCTGGTCCTGCTCGGCTCGGGCAGCAGCTTCAGTGCCACGGGCACGGTCACTGTCTTCTACACCGACGGCACGTCGTCGACGGCCGAGACCGGCCTGCCCAACTGGTCGTTCCAGGAGACCGACGCGCACGGCGCGACGTTGGTCGCCTCGAGCGTCGGTCGCAACCGCCCCGACGGCTACGGCGACGCCGCCTACCAGTACCGGGTCTTCGCCAACTCGGTGCCGCTGACCGCCGGCAAGACCGTCGACTTCGTGGTCCTGCCCACCAACAGTGCCCTGCACGTGTTCGCGATGGGCCTCGCCGGCTGACCCGCTCGGGTAGGTTGCCGAGGTCAGGAGAGCACCCGAGCGAGTTCGAGGATCACATGTCCAGGCACACCCGGCTCGTGGCGGTGCTCGCCGATGCCTGAGCGCGTCCTGCGCGTAGGGCTGGTGGGCTCCGGGCCCTGGGCTCGGCTGGCCGTGGTGCCGGCGCTCGCCGCCGCGCCCGAGGTGAGGCTGACCCACGGCTGGTCACGCAACGACGCCGACCTCGCGGACCTGGCCCGCCGGTACGACTTCGAGCCGGCGGGCACCTACGTCGATCTGCTGGACCGCGTCGACGTCGTCGCGTTCTGCGTGCCGCCCGACGTCCAGGCCGGGCTGACGCCGGCGGCATTGGATGAAGGCAAGGCGCTGCTGCTCGAGAAGCCGGTGGCCCGTCGGGTCGAGCAGGCCGAGCGGCTGCACGGACATCCCGAGCCGGTGCTCGTCCACTACTCCCGGCTGCTCGACAGCACCGTCGCCCCGTGGTTGGACGCCGCGGCCGAACGTACGTGGTCATCGGCGAGAGCGGTGCTCACGAACACGGCCACGGTCGGCGACGACCCCTTCGGCCGATCTGCGTGGCGGCGCGAGACCGACGGCGCCCTGTGGGACCTCGGACCCCACGTGCTCGCTGCCCTGCAGGTGGCGCTCGGTGACGTGACGACCATCTCGGCCCGCCACACCGACGAGGGCATCGTGCTCGAGACCACCCATGCGCGAGGGGCGAGCGCGCGGTCGCTGGTGTCGGTCTCGGCGTCCACGAAGCAGGACGTCCTCGAGCTGGTCGGGGCCGACGGTTGCGTGCACCGCCTGCCCCCGGACACACGGGAGGGCGGGGTCCAGACCTACCGCGCGCTCGTCTCCGGGCTGGTGTCACCGTCCGGCCCGTCCCGCGGCCCGTGCGCCGCGGCAGTGATGGATCCTGCCTTCAGCACCTCCGTGGTGGCGACGCTGGTCGCGGCATCGGCGGACCTGCGAGCCGGGCCCACCGCCTGACGGCCGGCTCCCAGCCCCCGCCCCGCGCGTGACAGTCACGACTCCACGCCGCTCTCGAGCAGGCTGGCGCCAACATCCTCTGTCCTCGGTGTCGGCCCTGGAGCCGACGCCGGGACCGAGGCCGGGTTCGAGGCCGGGGCGGCGTACGATTCTCTTTCGTGGCTGACGTTGAGTTCCGGTACTCCGACCTCCTCCCGACAGGTAAGGACGACACTCCTTATCGGCTGATCACCAGCGAGGGGGTGGAAGAGGTCGAGGTCGACGGGCGCAAGTTCCTCAAGGTCGACCCCGAGGCGATCCGCCGGCTGACCGCCGAGGCGATGAAGGACATCAACCAGTACCTCCGCCCGGCCCACCTCCAGCAGCTCCGCAAGATCATCGACGACCCCGAGGCCTCCGGCAACGACCGCTTCGTCGCGCTCGACCTGCTCAAGAACGTCAACATCTCCGCCGGCGGGATCCTGCCGATGTGCCAGGACACCGGCACCGCGATCGTGATGGGCAAGAAGTCCGAGGGCGTGCTGACCGGCGCCGACGACGCCGAGACCGTCAGCCGCGGTGTCTTCGACGCCTACACCAAGCTCAACCTGCGCTACTCCCAGCTGGCGCCGCTGACCACGTACGAGGAGAAGAACACCGGCTCCAACCTGCCCGCGCAGGTCGAAATCTACTCGACCGCCGAGGGCGAGAAAGGCCCGGAGTACAAGTTCCTCTTCATGGCCAAGGGCGGCGGCTCGGCCAACAAGTCGTTCCTGTTCCAGGAGACCAAGGCGATCCTGCACCCCGACCGGATCCTGAGCTTCCTCGACGAGAAGATCCGGTCGCTGGGCACGGCCGCGTGCCCGCCGTACCACCTCGCCGTCGTCATCGGCGGGACTTCCGCGGAGTTCGCCCTGAAGACGGCCAAGTACGCCTCGGCCCACTACCTCGACAACCTCCCGACCGAGGGCTCGATGAGCGCCCACGGCTTCCGCGATACGGAGCTCGAGGAGAAGGTCTTCGAGCTGACCCAGTCCTTCGGGATCGGGGCGCAGTTCGGCGGCAAGTACTTCTGCCATGACGTACGCGTCGTCCGGCTCCCCCGCCACGGCGCCTCCTGCCCCGTGGCGATCGCGGTCTCCTGCTCCGCCGATCGGCAGGCGCTCGGCAAGATCACCCGCGACGGCGTCTTCCTCGAGCAGCTCGAGACCGACCCGGCGCAGTACATGCCCGACGCCGGCATGGCCGAGGAGATCGCGGCCGGCGAGGTCGTGGACATCGACCTCAACCAGCCGATGTCATCGATCCTCGAGACCCTGTCGCAGCACCCGGTCAAGACCCGACTCTCCCTCTCCGGCCCGATGGTCGTGGCCCGCGACATCGCGCACGCCAAGATCAAGGAGCGCCTCGACGCCGGCGAGGAGATGCCGGACTACCTGAAGAACCACCCGGTCTACTACGCCGGCCCCGCCAAGACGCCCGAAGGCATGGCGAGCGGCTCCTTCGGGCCGACCACCGCCGGCCGGATGGACTCCTACGTCGAGCAGTTCCAGGCCGCGGGCGGCTCGATGGTCATGCTCGCCAAGGGCAACCGCTCCAAGGTCGTCGCGGAGGCCTGCGGGACGTACGGCGGTTTCTACCTCGGCTCGATCGGCGGACCCGCCGCCCGGCTCGCGCAGGACTGCATCAAGTCCGTCGAGGTGCTGGAGTATCCCGAGCTCGGCATGGAGGCGGTCTGGAAGATCGAGGTCGAGAACTTCCCCGCCTTCATCGTCGTCGACGGCGAGGGCAACGACTTCTTCACCGACCCCGCCGGCACCGCCACGATCCCGCTCACCGGCATCCGGGTGCGGTCGAAGGAGCGCTGAGCTCGAGGTCCGTCGCGCTGAGCCTCGGCGATGCGGGGCGACCGGATAGGTTGATGGGCGCTGATCCCCGACGACGAGGAGACCCCCATGCAGTGCCCCATCGACGGTGCCACCCTGGTGATGAGCGAGCGCCAAGGCATCGAGATCGACTACTGCCCGCAGTGCCGTGGTGTGTGGTTGGACCGCGGCGAGATCGACAAGATCATCGAGCGGTCCGTCGGCGCCCCGCAGCCTGGCGGCTACCAGCAGCCCCGCCAGGAGCAGCGCGACGAGCGACGCTATGACAAGCGGGACTACGAGAAGCGCGACTACGACGACGACCGGCGCCATGACAAGCACCGCAGCCACCACCGCGAGTCCTGGTTGGGCGACCTCTTCGGCTGAGCCTGCCGGAGGCCGGCAACGCGCCTGAGGACCCCGGCGACACACCGACATCGGTGTGTCGCAGGGGTTGCCCGCAGGCCTTGTGGCCGCCGCCCAGGAACGCTAGACGTCGTTGTCGCGCCGGTTCTCGGGCGGCGCCTCGCTCGGTCCGGACCCCTGCGTGTCCGGGCTGCCCGACTCGGAGTCGGGATAACCCGCCGTCGAATCCGAGGGCGCGATCGGAGAGCCGCCCTCGTCCTCATCGAGACGCTGGGTCTCGGAGACCTGCCCTGACTCGTCGGTGTATTCGGGGTCGTCGGGCCCCTCTGCCGGAAACTGCTCGTGGCTCATGTCCCTGCGGTACCCGGTTGCCGGGCAAACCACTCCCGCCTGAGCAGTCCGAAGACCCACGAGTCGGAGACGACCCCGTTCACCACACAGTCCTCGCGGAGTGTCCCCTCCAACGTGAATCCGAGCTTCTCCAGCACCCGGGCGGAGCCAGCGTTGCGAGTGTCGGCCTCCGCCTGCACCCGGTTCAGGTCCAAGGTGTCGAACGCCCAACCCAGCAACTGCTTGGCCGCCTCGGTCGCGACCCCGCGCCCCCACGCCGCCTCGCCGAGGCAGTAGCCCAGTGATGCGCTGCGGAAGTCAGGGTTCCACGAGTTCAGCGTGCACCAGCCCAGGAACGCGCCGTCGTCCGCGCTTCGCGCGGTTACTCCCTCGCTCGGCGCGAGCGGACGAGCAAGCTCGCCGCTCGACCTCACTCCGGTCGTCTCGCCCCGCTCGATGACCATCCGCACCCCGCTCCCCTCCTCCGCCATCTCGCGAGACCTCGCGATGAACTGCTTCGCCTGTGATTCCTCCGTCCACGGCGGAGAGTCCCAGTAGCGCAGTACGTTGGCGTCGCTCTGCAACGCGAACAGCTGGTCCGCATCGGAGTCGGCGAACGGACGCAGTCTCAACCGCTCCGTCACGAGCGTCGGGGTGACCAGCAACATGGCCCAATCCTGTCAGCCAAGTTTGCTCGACGCACCAGATTTTCGGTGCCTCGTGCCGGGCCCTTCATCCGAGCCCGAGCGCCGCCTTCGCTTCCCGCAATGCCTCGGGACTACCGGCCGCCAAGAGACCCTCACGACGATCCGTCGGGTCGTACGCCGCGCCGTCCAGGCGGGCCACGACTCCGCCGGCCTCACTCAACAGCAAGGCGCCGGGAGCGTGGTCCCAGGGCAAGGTGCGCCAGTACAGCATGAAGTCGCCGTCACCCTTCGCGAGTGCGGGGGGGTACTCGATGCTGGCAGCAGTCGCTTGCGGCTCCAGCGTCGCGAACCGATGCTCGTTGTGCTCGATCACAACGCGGATATCGGCCGGCAGGAACCGTTTCATGACCGCGCCGTGGAGACTGCTCGAGGAGCGCCGGACCGCGACACGCTCACCCGACTCGGTCTCGTACGCACCGGCACCATGCTCCGCAACAAAGGTCCGAGAGTGCTCGGGTTGGTGAATGATCGCGAGCACGGTCTCGCTGTTGACCACCAGTGCCGCCATTAGTCCGTAGTCCGGCGAACCAGATGCGAAGGCGCCGGTGCCGTCGAGCGGGTCCAACAGCCAGACGGGCTGCTCGCCAGAGAGATGGAGAAGCAACGACAGATCCTCGGCGGCAGCCTCCTCCCCGATCACGACGCTTCCTGGGACCGCAGCGCACAGGCGATCGGAGAGGGCCTTCTCGCATTCCTGGTCGGCAACGGTGACGACCTCACCAGGCGACTTCTCCCAGATGTCCTCGGTCGCCAGCGCACGGAACCTTGGTCGCAGGTAACAGGTCGCGGCCTCGCGCATCTCGTCGACGACTCGGTCAACGTCGTAGTCCACGGGGCAAAGCTACTGCAGACCACTCGTCCGGCGACACGCCAGCTGCGTTTACTCCGGGCCCATCAAACCCATCAAGACTGTCGGTGGTCGCACCCATACTGGCCGTCATGGACGCAGTGGAGGCGCTGGAGCAGCTGGGTGGGATCGCCCACGCTGCCGACATCGTCGCACTCTCCAGCCGCCGACGCCTCCGCACCGCGGTGTCGAACAAGGCGATCATCCACGTCGACCGCGACCGCTATGCGCTGCGTCGTGATGACCTGGGAATGCGGCTCGCTCTGGAACACAACGCACATCTATCCCATCTCAGCGCAGCCGTTCATCACGGCTGGAAGGTGCGGAGCACCCCGGGAATACCTCACCTGCTTCTGCCGACGGGTCGTCCAGCGCCCACGAGCAAGGCGAGATTCTGGTTCCATGACGCCCGCCGAGACGAGCTCGACGGGTGGGCGACCGGTCCGCTCCTGACCGTCCTGCTCTGCGCGCGCGACCTGCCGTTCGACGCGGCGCTGACCGTCGCCGACTCGGCCCTGCGCGAGAAGGCCGTAGCCCATGACGAGCTCGTCGTCGCGGCGTCTTCGTGGCGCGGAGGCAACGACGAATGCGTCCGGCTCGTGGCATCCCACGCCAACGGACTGGCCAAGAACCCTTTCGAATCAGGCCTGCGAGCGATCACGATCAAGGCGAAGCTCGAGTTCATCCCGCAGTACGAGGTGCGAGTCGGCGCGCTGACCGTGCACCCTGATCTCGTAGACCCGATCAACGGCATCATCCTCGAGGCCGACTCGTGGGGCTTCCATGCCGACAAAGAGGCGCATGATCGCGACTGCCAGCGTTACACGATGCTCACCTCCGACGGCTGGATCGTGCTGCGTTTCACCTATGACCAGGTCATGTTCCAGCCGGACTATGTTCTGAGGTGCGTCGAGATGGCGCTGGCTCATCGTGCAGCGGCAGCGTGATCGCCTTGCTCCAGGCGCATCGCCCCTGATCCCGGCCACAACCCCTCCAGATTGAATCCGAGCTTCTCCAGCGCGTGGGCGGAGGGGAGCGTTGCGGGTGTCGCCCGGCCACAATGACCCGCACAAGCCCGGGCGACACGCCGCGTCTCGGCGTGTCGCACGTCAGTTCAGAATGCATGTGGCCTCTAGTTGTACTCAGCCAAGAGGTTGGTGACACTCCGGGTCGGTTGTTGACCTAGCGAAGACCTCCGGGTG
>NZ_BMQT01000015.1 GCF_014648255.1 Nocardioides albus
CTGGCAGAACGGCAAGGTCGAGCGCTACAACCGCACCCTGGCCACCGAGTGGGCCTACCACCAGGCCTACCTCACCAACACCGACCGAACAGCAGCGCTTGCACCATGGCTCGAGCGCTACAACACTGTCCGACGCCACAGCGCACTCGGAGGACTCCCGCCGATCAGCCGACTGTCACCAACGTGATGGCCGAGTACATCTAGCCGGCCATGTCGGGGCGCCAACGCAGCACCTCGCGCTGGAAGGCCTCGGCGTCGACCATCGACTTGTCGATCTGGACGGCACCGGCCTCGTCGGTGTTGAACTCGACGACCCACTCATCCGTGGTCGGCTGGCCCTTGATGGTGATGTCGGTGTGGGTGTCGTAGAGGTCGTAGGTGTGGGTCTGCTCGTCCTTGCGGACGTCGAGCACACCCTCCTCGGTGACCGTGACGGTGCTCTCGGTCATGAGCGAGCCGTCCTCGGGCTTGAAGGTGCGGACGGTGAGCTTCTTCGTCCCGATCTTCTCGGCCGCCGCGTCGTCGGGAGGCTGGGTGGGCTCGGGTACGCCGGTGCCGGCCCCGGGGATCTTGGCGTTGGGGAACTTGCCGGACTCGGCGAGCTTGACCGCCGCCATCCAACCGCTGGAGCGCTGCGGCAGCGCGTCGCTCGGAGTGTCGGGCAGGTCCTCGGACGCCCTCATGGCGCCCTGTGTCTTGCCAGGCTGCCGCTCGGGCAGGGTCACCGGAGCGGTGGGCGGACCGGACTTGGGTGGGGACGACTCGATCGGCGCAGGGGCGGTGGCCTCGACAGGCTCGACCGCCGGTGAAGGCTCGGAGGTCGTGGCCGCCGGGCTCAGGTCGATCGCCGGGGCCGGGTCGACCACGAGCGGCTCGCTGGGAGCGTCCGGGACGGGCAGCTTCGCCTCGGGCGGCGACGGCGTAGCGGCGAGGGTGAGCTCGAGGGCCTGCATCGCACGCTTGTTGGTGCTGCCGCCCTTGACCGCGAGCATGACGGCCTCGCGCAGGTCGGCGAGCTGCTTGGCGAGCTGGGCGCTGCGACGCTCGGCGATCTGCCGGTCCACGATGGCCTTCTCGACCAGCTGGGTGTTGTGCAGGATCGATGCCTCGACGGCCTGACGGTCGATCGCCTTCTGGCCGGCCACCTCCTCGGCCTCGACCCGAAGGCGCACGGCCTCGGCGGCCTGCTCCTGGACGTCGGCGAGACGGTTCATCATGTCCGTCATCCGGCGCTCGGCCTCTTCCCGCTCACGGGCCTGTCCGGTGACGACCTCGGTCATCGCCTCGTGGGCGGCGCGCAGCGCGGTCTCCGCCGCGCGACGACCCTCGTTGGCCTCGGTCGCGGCACGCTCGGCGGCGCGCCGGCTCTCCATGGCCTGCACGGCGAGGTCGGCGTGCTCGGAGGCACGCTGGTCGGCTGCCATCCGGGCCAGGTTGGCGGACTCGGCCGCCTGTTCGGCCTGCGAGGCGAGCTCGGTGAGCTGCCGGTAGCGCTCCTCGTTCTCGTTGGCCTCGTGGGCGGCGGCGGCAGCGAACTCGGCGTACTGCTTCGCGCTCTTCTCGGCCTCGAGGCGCGCGTCGTTGGCGGCGTCGGCGGCCTTGAAGGCACGCAGCGCCGCCTCCTCCGCCTCGGTGCGGGCGGCGAGTGCCTCGGCGGCCACGGCGTACTGGTCGGCGGCCGCGGCCTCGGCGGCGGCCCGCGTCATCGCGTGGTCCTCGGCGTTGGCGTCGGCGGACTTGCGCTCCTCGAAGGCCTCCTTGGCCGCTTCCTCGGCCTCGGCGCGAGCGGTCGCAGCGGCCTCGGCTGCGGCGTAGGCAGCCTTGGCTGCAGCCTCGGCCTCCTCGCGAGCCTGCTCCGCCTGCTCGGCCTGGGTCGCCATCGCGGCCGCGGCTTCCTCGGCCACCATCCGCGCGGCAGCGGACTGCTCGGCCTCGGCCGCGCGGTCGTTGGCGGCCTGCTCGGCTGCCTGGCGCGCGGTGAACGCAGCCAGCGCCTCGTCGGCTCGGCCGGCGGCGGCCGCGTCGGCCTCCTCGCGCATCCGCGCGAGCTCCTCGGAACGGGTGTCGGCCTCGGTGCGGGCGGTGTAGGCGGCCTCGGCCGCGGCCTCTGCCTCGCTGCGGGCCTGGTGAGCGGCACGGGCCTCGTCGGCGGCCTTGCGGGCGGCCTTCTCGGCAGCGGCGAGGGCGTCGCGAAGCTCGTCCATCTCCTCGAGACGGTCCTCGGCGGCCGCCTCGGCGACGCTGCGTGCGGCGTAGGCGGCCTGAGCCAGCTCGGCGTGCTCGGCGGCCTTGGTGTTGGCCTCGGCGGCTGCGGCCGCAGTAGCGGTGGCCTCCTCGGCCGTGATGCGGGCGGCCTCCTCGGCCTCGGTGCGGGCGCGGGCCTGCTCCTCAGCGACACGAGACGCCTCGAGAAGACGACGTTCGGCCTCTTCCAGCTCCTTGCCCCTCGCCACTGCGGCCTCTTCGGCCTCGACGCGCTCCTTGGTGCGGGCGTCGGCGAGCTTCTCCGCCTCGACCCGGGCGCGGGCGTACTCCTCCGCGGCCTTCTCGGCGGCCTCGCGTGCCTGGTGGGCGTCGGCCGCGAGCTCCGCATGGAGCTTGGCGGTCTCGTCGGCCTGTGCGCGGGCGGTGGCGTGCTTGGCAGCGGACTCCTCGGCCACCAGCCGCTCGGCCGCCTGCTCGGCGGCCGCCTGCTCGGCGGAGATGCGGAGCGACTCGGCTGCGGCAGCGGCGCGGGCCAGCTCCGCAGCACGCGCCGTCAGGTCCTCGTCGTCACCCGGCTGGGTGGCCGAATCACGGCTCCACCACTTGCCACTGGGGGTCTGCGTGCTCACGAGGGTGAATGCTAACGGCGATCCAAGCGGTGTGTGGAGTCTCCGAGAGGATTAACTCCGCTGCTACCTGGAACTACATCCGTGTGATTCTCACGGTGCCGACTCAGTAGACGATCGCCTGCACGCCGTCGCGCAGGATCTCCTCGGCGAACACGAACGCGCCCTTGATGAAGACGCCGTCGATCAGGTCGTCCTCGGCGAGGTCGCGGCGGGAGGCACACTGGCTGCACACCGTGATCTGACCGCTCTCCATGACCAGCCCGATGAGCTCCTGGAGAGGCGCGGCGTTCTCGAGCTTGAACTCCTCCGCACGCCCGGGCACCGCGAACCACGTCGCTTCACCGGTGAGCCACAGCGACACCTTGGCACCCGCTGTCGCGGCCGCCGAGGCGACCGTGAAGGCCTGGTTCGTACGCTCGGGCGCCTCCGCGCCGACGGTCACCTTCACCACGAGTTCTTGCATGCTGTGCACATTAGCGCTTGCGTTTCGGGTCGCGGGCCGCGTACGGCCTAAACTCGGGGTGTGGCTTTCGAACTTCCGGAGAACCTTCACCCCGATGCCGGTCCCTGCGCCTGGATGCTCGGCACCTGGCAGGGCAACGGGCACGGTGACTATCCGACGATCGACAAGTTCGAGTTCGGGCAGGAGCTGATCTTCACCCACGACGGGCGACCGTTCTTCCACTACTTCGCGCGCTCGTGGATCATCGACCCCGAGACGGGGGAGAAGGTGCGCGACGCGGCGCTGGAGACCGGTTTCCTCCGCTTCCGTCCCGGAGGGGACGTCGAGTGGGTGATGACGCACAGCACCGGCATCGTCGAGGTCTGGTACGGCAAGGCCGAGGGTGCCAAGCTCGATGTCACCACCGACGCGGTCGGCCGCACCGAGACCGCGAAGGAATACACCGCGGGCAAGCGCCTCTACGGCAACGTCGAGGGCGACCTGCTCTACGCCTTCGACATGGCGGCGATGGGCCAGGCCCTGCAGCCGCACCTGTGGGCGCGGCTCAAGCGCGTCAACAAGTAGTCGCGATGACCGAAGCGGCTGAGGACTGGCGGGAGGCCCTTCGCGCGAAGGGCTATCGCCTCACGCCCCAGCGCGAGCTGGTACTCGGTGCCGTCGAGCAGCTGCGGCACGCCACCCCTGAGGAGGTGCTCGCGGTCGTACGCGAGTCGTCCTCGGCGATCAACCTCTCCACCGTCTACCGCAACCTCGAGGTGCTCGAGGAGCTCGGCCTGGTGCGCCATGCCCATCTGGGCGAGCGGGCCTCGACGTACCACTCGGTCTCCGGTCGTCCGCATTTTCATGCGGTGTGCAGGAAGTGTCAGAAGGTCACCAGTGTTGACCCCTCTGTGGCCGACGGTATCTGCGAGCGGCTGCGTGAGGAGTACGCCTTCGAGGCAGATGTCGCTCATCTGACCGTCTTCGGAGCGTGTGTCGACTGTTCTTCTGAGGAGCCCTGATGACAACCCCCAGCCCGCTGCTGTCTCTGTCCGGTGCCGTCGCCGGCGATGGTGCCGATGCACCCGTCGCCGCCCACTACGGCTCGTTCAACCTGGAGCAGCGGACCTTGGCCTCCGGCGAAGGATTCGTCGACCTCTCTCACCGTGACGTGGTCCGGATCGCCGGGCCCGACCGGCTCACCTGGCTGCACTCGCTGACCTCGCAGGCTTTCGAGGGGCTTGCTCCCGGTGTCTGGACCTCGGCCCTGGTCCTCTCGCCGCAGGGCCATGTCGAGCACTTCTTCTCCGGTGTCGACGACGGCACCGCGTTCTTGGCGTGGACCGAGCCGGGTGCCGGTGAGGCGCTGGCGGGCTATCTCGAGCGGATGAAGTTCTGGTCGGATGTCACCGTCTCGCTGGAGCCGTCACAGGCGGTGGTCTGGCGGGGAGGTGGCTACTCGTTCGTCCCGCGCGAGTCCCTGGAGACGTACGCCGCTGCCGCAGGCCCTGCCTGCGGGTTCTGGGCCTTCGAGGCCCTCCGGATCGAGCGCGGCGAGCCGCGGTTCGGCGTGGACACCGATGCCCGCACGATCCCCAACGAGGTCGGCTGGGTGCCGGGCGCGGCGGACGTGGTCGGCCCGGACTACGCGGTCCATCTCGACAAGGGCTGCTACCGCGGCCAGGAGACGGTCGCCCGTGTCCACACCCTCGGCCGCCCGCCGCGTCGTCTCGTGCTGCTCCATCTCGACGGCTCGGAGAACCGCCTCCCGGCTGCCGGCTCGGAGCTGGTCTTCGGGGAGAAGACGGTGGGCTTCGTCGGTTCGTCGGCTCGTCACCACGAGCTCGGGCCGATCGCGTTGGGGCTGGTCAAGCGCAACGTACCGGTGGATGCGCAGCTCGTCGTCGACGGGATGCCGGTCTCGCAGGAGGTCCTCGTCGACCCCGAGATCGGCCTCCACATCCGTCCGCTTCGGTCCTGACCCACTGGTCAATCAGGGCTGGCTGGGGCAGGCTTCACCCATGGGCGAGATTCGGATCGTCATCGGGCAACAGACCCAGGCTGCCAAGCTTGTTGAGGCGCGTATCAAGGAGCTGCAGGGGATCCTCACGGGTCTCGGCGGGAAGCTGGACGAGGCGACCGAGACCTTCAAGGGCAGCGCCGCGCAGGGGTTCGGCGAAGCCATCACCGAATGGTTCGAGAACACCGCGAAGCTCGGCGAGCAGATGGCGGAGTACGCCGGCGGTCTCTACGCCATCGACCTCATTCACCAGGGCAACGACGAAGGCACCGCTGCCGGCGGGCGTTCGCTCGAGGACATGTTGTCGTCGCAGGCGCTGGCCAAGCTGGACGGGCGGTCGTGATGGGCGCCGAAGTCACGCTGGAAGCCGATGAGCAGGCGCTGCTCGAGCTGTCCACGATGCTGGAGGGCACCGCCGCGGAGCTGCGTACCTTCTTCGACCGGATCGCCGAGGACGTCACTGCTCTCATCGCCGGCTGGCAGACGACCGGCGAGGACCAGTCCCGCCAGGCGCACGACCAGGCCCAGTCTGCCTTGGTCGCCGCCGGCGGGCGCTCCGCGGATGCCCTGGACAAGATCGCTCAAGCCGTCGCGTCCTACGCCGAGAAGGTCCACGACACCGAGGTGCGTAACGTCGCCGCGATCGGCTGAGGGTGCTGGGTTCTGATGGGTTTCTCCCCGGGTGAACGAACGTTCGTTCACCGCGCGGGTACCACCTCTTTTCCGAGGGACGCTGTCACAGGCTGAGCCCGTTCAATCGATGTCGCCGATGAACTTGCCGGGCGAGGTGATTGGGACCTGGGCTCCTGCTCGTCCGCTGGCGACGGCGTTGCGCGCACGGGCCTTGAAGTCGGCCATGTCGATGTCAGGGTTCTCGGTGGGGAGTTTGGCCTGGTGGACCAGGATCACGGGATAGCCGTCGACGTCGATGGTTCCGACGATGCCGAATGCAGTGCCGGGGAGGAACAGCACCTCGAACTCTTTGGGGTGGCGGGAGACGGATTCGATCCCGCGTCCTTCGGTTCCCATGACGGCGTAGACGCCGGGCGTCGTGAAGTTTTCCGTGGCGACGCGGGAGTCGCGGGAGGTCGCCACCAGCCCGCGGGCCACGGCAGTGTTGGCGGTCTTGCCGAACTCGGCGGCGGCGCTCATGCCGCGAAAGCTGATTCCCGACCAACCCGGGAACGACTGAAGCTCCTTGAGGAGGGACTTCGCGCGCTCCGCCGCCGCGTCCTCGTCTGGCGTCCGACCTGAGAGAGCAGGGGCTTCGTCGTTCTCCGCGTCCCAGCGGCGTTGGACATCGGTACGCCATCGCTCTGCCAGGTCTTTTGGTGCGCGAAACAAATGGAGTCTGCCTCGGCCAGTCCGATACGGGTTGAGGCGCTGGGAGGGGATCCAGGTCTTCTCCTGCAGACTCCAATGTTCGTCTTGTGGATATCCATCGGTGACAGTCGCACGTAGAACAACTGGCCCGAAATCCAAGGGCGGATCGCGCTCCTCTAGGTAGTAGTAGGTGCCGTCGGGAAGGTCATGCCGCCTCGTGCCAGCGATATCCTCCGGGCCTGCCGGGCCGAAGGTGTTGGCCGCCTCGAGTTTCATCCGCGCGTACGCAGCATCGGTCGGCTCCGTCGATGGCGAGTAGGCGACGACTAGACCATTCCGCACCATATGGAGTCGGTTCGTACGCCGCCCGCCGCCTGGGCTGAAGACCCATGCGTCCTTGTGCCTGCTGATGCTCCACGCATCGAGGGTCGATGCCGACGTGTCGCGCCCACGCGCTTCGAACCAGCTGTTCAGAACTGCGAGTGCGTCAGCACCGTCGGTCGTCACGAGTACGGCTCCTCCTGGGTTGCATCTGGTCATGTACGCGAAGCGGCGAGCCCAAGTCAGTCGATGTCGCCGATGAACTTTCCGGGGGTGTAGATCCGGTAGGTGCCTTTGACCTTCTTGGTCTCGTGTTCGTGGAGGGCGGCGACGCGGTTGCGGATGTTGTCCCAGTCGACCTCGGCGCGGTCGGCAGGATCGATGGTGGTCTGGTTGACCAAGCGGATCGGGAACCCGTCGACTTCGTAGTCACCGATGAACTGGAAGAACGTGCCGGGCAGGAACACGATCTCCTGTTCGTCCTTGATCGCGATGCTCTCGATCGCCCGCCCATCGGGGCCGACGATCGCGTACGCCCCGGTGCAGGTGAAGTTCTCCGTGGCCATCCGCAGATTGCGCGACGCCGGTACCAGCCCCCTCGCCACGGCGCTACGTGTGCCCACCCCGAATTGCGACTCTCGGGTGAATCCTCGGAAGCTCACACCCCACCAGGCTGGCACGCGGCGGAGTTCCTGGATGAGCTTCCGTGCTCGTTCGGCCATTGGGTCGACCGGAGGTTGCTTGCTGCGCGGCCGCGGGGGCGGCGGAGGAGGGCCAGGATCTACCTGCATGCGCGCGGGAGGTGGCGTGAGGCTCATGAAGTCATCTGACGGCGCCTCCGACATGTCGATGTCGATGGTCGTGTTGACCGGCGTCATCCTCCGGATCTTATCCAGTGCGGCTACATGGATGTCTTGCGTGATCTCGCCGGTTCTCTTGTCGATGAAAAGAACGGTGTTGTCCATCCGTGCGTATGGCCCAACGCCGTCGATGAAGTATTCCCGCGCGCCGTATACGGGCATGTAGTGTTCATCGTCTTCGAAGCCTTCGGGAGATACATAGAGGGTCCCGGACATGGCTGGCGGATAGTGTTCCAGGTATCGACGCGCTATCCAGCGTGCTTCGTCGAAGGTTATCATTGTCATGTTCTCCTGGTGCTTGAGTTTATATCCGCTAATCGTGCTTCGTAGATGCGCATCTCGAAATTGTATCTACCCCACTCGAGGCGATGGTTCTGTTCGCGCAGCGCCCGTAGCATTTGGGATGCCTGATTGCGCTCCGTAGCGGTGGCCTCTGGGTCTCGGCTTGCGGACTCCAGATTTTCATACAGGCTATCGTTTCGTTCGCGCCATCTCGTATTGCTGTCCAACTCATTCTGGACCATGGAGTCCGGGAGTTGCGTCGGTTCGCCGTTGCGTATTGCCTGAGCCCAGGACACGGTATCCGCATGATTCTCCGGGGTGTTCGGGCGTGCAGCCTGCAAAATATCGGAAGTGGGTTCCAGATCATCGACCCGCAATACTCGAATGTCATCCCAGGGATTCTGATGGCGTTGGTTGAAACGCATTTCGTTCAGGTGATTCCCTGCGTCGGGGGTATTCGTCTGGCCATCGATGAGCCTGACGGACCCGTCGGCTTCTTTGACGAAGGAGAAGATGTGTCCGGTGCCCTCGTTCTGCCACTGGCCAGTGATGAAGCCTCGAGCGCCAGCAGGAAAATCGCTTGCGTACGCTTCGAGAGCTTGCGTTGGGCTTGCGGTTCCGTGATCGCTGAGGTATTCGAAGGTTCGGGTTGTGCCGTCAGCTTCATGCCATCCGGATTCGATATTGGGCAGATGCCTTCCTTCAAACGTGGATGGAGCCCCGGGCGTCGCTGCTGCGCCGAGGTTGACCTGAGCCCCTTCAACGGTAGGCTGCGCGGTTACATCGTATCCACGGGCACGCAGCTCCAGCGCCTCGACGACGTTATGACAGTTATTTCCGAATCTCTGCGGGTCTGCCCAGAATCCGAGTTCGTTGACATGCTTTACGGATTCTCCAATTGACTCGGGAGCGTCCAGATGCGGAAGGTGTGCGTCGAGGAGGGGGTCGTACTGCCCGCTTCCCCATTCGGTTGGGTGGTCGGTGTACGACCTTTCGGATTCAATCGCACTCGCATCATTAACGGTGTCAGCGCTATCGGATGTGTTTGTCGAGCCGTCGTCCGTGCGGCCGTCGATGTGCTGACTGTCGACCGACGGCGGGTCGAGGCGGTCTCCTGCATGAGATCCAGGGTCGGGGTGACCGACTTCGCGTAGCTCGATCTCCCAACGCCCAGCCGAATCGTTCCAATGCCTTCCGACAACGTCGAATTCCGTGCCGGGCTTGAAGAGGATCTCCTTCTCGCCGGAGTTGAGAGAGATGTCGCTGATATCTCGGCCGGTGTGACCCTCGACTCGCACCAGTACCTTGTCCTTGGGCGCGGCATCTGGGTCTCGGTTGTCGTGGAGTTCATCGATCCAGTTGCTGGCGACGTCCGGGGACTTGGTTGTGCTCAGGAACGCCGGGTCGGAGAAGCGTTCGCCGCTGAAAAGCCGGTCGACCATCGAGCGTTCCATGTACATGCCACGGTGGCTGACCTCTTGGGTTGGCGGCAGCGAGTCGAGCTCTCGCTTGACGCCGTCGATCATGTCGTCGGCGCCCATGAACGGCGGCGCGTCGTACTCACCCCGCAGGTAGGGGTTGATCCTGTTGTAGGCCTCTCCGGCGTAGTCCTGTGTGTTGGGATAGTCGTCCCGATTGAGCTTCGCCTCGGGTTTGGCGTGGTCCTCGATTTGTACGGGGTCCTCGCCGGGCGCGACTCCCTCCCTGTCGGATGAACCTTGTGGATCGACCTCGGGCTCGTCCACAGAGTCGCTGTCGCCGTCAGGAGTGGGCCCCGGACGTAGGGGATCCTCGGTTGGTGGCTGGCCATCGACGTCGGACCTGTCATCGAGATCGGGATCGGGAACCTTCGGTTCGGGGTCGCCATCGAGTCGAGAGATCGGAGAGTCGCTGGGTGTCGGGGTGGGGCTCACGTCCCCATGTCCACCGAGCCTGCTTTCCAGGAAGTTCTGACCTGTGTCCGAGATCGCGCCCAGGCGGGATTCGAGCCGGCTCATCGGATCGTTGGCGGCGCCCGGGGCGGACGGTCCGTGCCCAGGCGGGTTCGTAGGTGGTGACGAATCTGGAATCGGTGTCGCGCCATGGCTCGCTGGCGATGCGTCGAGAGTGGTGCCGTCGCCTACCGACAAAGCAGAGCTCTGCTTTGTCGGTGTCGTCGCTTCGGGACGCGCCGGATCGCTTGCCGGATTCGTCGGTGATGCGGACGTCTCCGGGGCTGGGCTGTGTGCAGCCGGGGTCCCGGAAGCCCCTGACGGCGGTGGCCCAGCGGCGTCAGGGACGGGAGGCGCGCTGCGAGGACCATCGCCCGGTGCGTCGTTGCCGGGCAGGTCGATCTGTGGCGTCGGCGTCGACCCGAAGAGCTTCTTGCCGACGTTGAACGTGTCGCCGATCCCGTCGACTGCGTCAGCGGCCCGGGTGAGGCCTTTGGCGGATCCGCCGATGTCGCCGATGGTGTCGGCGATGCTGGCGCCGATCCGTAGGCCACGGCTGGCGGCACCGGCGGTGCCGCCGGTGAGGATTCCGGCGATGATGTCGGGGAGCAGGTGGCCGACCGCACGGGCGGGGTTGTCGGCCCAGGTGTCCCAGTCGAGCATCCCTTTGCCGAGCTGCTTGCCGAACTCGAGCGGGTCCTTCTTCGCAGCCCCCCACGCCTGCTCGAGCATCTCGCCGTCGAGCTGGAACTGCATCTTCAGCTCTTCGGTCGTGAGCTCGCTCTCCTCCATGAGCCCGAGCCCCCGGAGCATCGACTTGGTCATCTGCCACTGGGGGTTGTACTTGCTGAAACCCATCTCGACGAGCTCCCACGTCGCTTCAGCGGCGCCTTTGAGGATCTCGATGTTCGAGTGGATCCTGTTCTCCAGCCAGTTGCGCTTCTCGGGCGCGTTGCGGCAGGCGGAGCGTACGTCGGCAGCGCAGATGCGGGCGGCGTCCTCGCGACCCCGCTTCGCAGCGGCGAAGATCTCCAAGGCGTTCTTGCGGAGCTCGTCGCCGGGGTCGGAGAAAGGCTCTTTCGCCCAGGGATACGCGAGGCCGTCGGAGATCGCCTGGGACTTCAGCTTGTTGTATCGGCCTTCGTATTCGACGTACGCAGCTTTGGCCTCTCGGGTGGCGTCGTCGCCGCGCTCGTACTCCGCCTTTGCCCGAGACGCTTCGTTCTGCGCGTGCTCGAGAGCGTCGGCGTACGCATTGAGTGCTGCTCCACCAGACCGGAAAGCTCCACCCGCCTCCCACCATCGGGTCGGCTCCTGATCGTTCTTGTCGCCGAAACGCTCGGCTGATCGGCCGTACCAGCCCTTCTTGGTGTCCAGGTCGCGCAACGCGGAACCGGTGTCGCTGAAGAGGTCGGCCTTCGTGACCATGGTGCGGGCTCGGGAGCGGACTCCGGCCGGGTCGCCCTTGATCTCGAAGTCAGGCACTCTGCCCGCCGAAGTCACGGACCGCGGCGAGCGCGCCCTTCATCAGGTCGGCGCCTTCGCTGTCGAGCTCGGCGTAGTTGCCGGCCACCTTTCCCAGCGTCCCGGCCATGTTGGAGACGTCCTCGCTGAGGTTGTTGAGGCCTTCCTCCCAGCGGTCCTTGAACTCCTCGACCGCGGACCACACCTCGTCGCTGCCGAGCATGTCCGAGGTCGGCACGAAGTCCTCGACGTCCTTCTTCTTCAGCGCCTCGATCGTGTCGTTCAGACCCGAGGCAGCAGTGATCAGCGACTCGAAGTCGACCCCGAACTCGTACGCCACGATGCCCCCGAAAGCACGTTGACGCTGCGCCGTGCAGCGACCTCACTTTAACTCAGAGGAACGGCGGGGGCCGGTCGGAACACGAGGTCAGCGACCTTGCAGACCCGCTCGGACGGCGTCGTGGGTGAGGGTGATGAGGAAGTCGCCGGGAATGCCGGGGTAGCCGTGGCTGAGGGCTCGCCACTCGGCCGGGACCGCGGAGGCGCCCCAGCGGGCGCCGAGGAGGCCGCCGGCGATGGCGGCGACGGTGTCGGTGTCGTTGCCGATCCGGATGGCGGTGTTCAGGGCCTCGACGTAGTGGCTGCCCGGATCGGCCTCGGGCACCGGGGTCTGAGCGATTGCTGACCATGCCGCCTGCAGCGCGGTGACCACCCAGCCGTTGGGGTTGAACGTCGCCGGCGGCTCGGTCTCGGCCTCGTCGAGCTTCTCGGTCCAGAAGTCGGCCTCGGCGGGGGAGAGGAGGGCGAGGCCGGAGCGTACGTCGAGCTCCCCGTGCATCACCGCATGCTCGATCGCCAGCGACCACAGTGCGCACCCCGACTGCGCATGCTCGTCCCAGTGGGTCAGCGCGCTCACCGCGACCGCCGCCTCGGCGACCGCTGGGCGGTTGCCGAGGTAACGCAGCGGAACCGGCGCGGTGCGCATCAGCGAGCCGTTCCCGCCGGTGTGCCGGGTCATCTCGTGCAGCTTCTCCGAGACGTAGCGCAGTCGCTCGGCGGTCGGGGACTCGCCGGCGGTGTTGAGCACCCGTGCGGTCTGGTTGCCGATGTCCTTGGGGCCCGACTCCGACCACTCCCGGAAGTTGCGGCCGACCGCGGTCAGACCCTCCTCGGTACGCAGATCCAGACCGCCCGCGGCGGCATCGAGGATGCACCACGCCATGGTCGTGTCGTCGGTCCACTCGCCGGGGGCGAAGGGGCCGAGCCCGCCGCCGAGCATCTGCGCCTTCTCGTCCGCGCCGAGTCGAGGACGGTCGAACTCGTAGTGCGCCCCGAGCGCGTCCGCGACAGCGGTTCCGACGATGGCCCCGATGGCCCGGTCACTCTGAGACTCGGTCAGCTTCACGCGACCAGAGACTAGCGGCGGGTGTACTGGATGTGCGTGTCCGCCGCGGCGCGGGTGAACCCGAGCCCTTCATAGAGACATACGGCCGGGGTGTTGTCGCCCTCGACGTAGAGATGGATCTCGCTGACGCCGGCGGAGGCCAGGTGGTTCAGCCCGAGGAGCGTGACCAGCTTGCCCAGGCCGCGGGACTGCGCGGCAGGGTCGACCCCGACGACATAGACCTCACCATCGGTCTCGCTGTGGCGTTTGGTCCAGTGGAACGCGAGAAGGGTCTCGCCCTCCCAAGCGGTGACCAGGCCGGCGGCGTCGAACCACGGCTCGGCCATCCGCTCGGCGAGGTCGGCGGCGGTCATGCCGCCCTGCTCCGGGTGGTGTGCGAAGGCGGTGGAGTTGACCCGGAGCAGCTCGGCCTCGTCGCCGGGCTCGAAGCTGCGTACGACGATCCCATCCGGGGCTGCAGGAGCGGGCGGCAGACCGGCGACGGGACGTCGCATGACCCACAGCTCACGGGTGCGCTCCCAGCCATGCCTCGCGGCCAGCGCGGCTGCAGCCGGGTTGTCCCCGTGCGACCACGCCGTCGTCCCGGCGGGGAGCGAAGGTGCACGCAGCAACAGCTGGCGCCCCAGACCGACGCCGCGGTGCTGGGTCAGCACGACCAGGGAGAGCTCGGCGCCGATCAAGAGCCCGAAGCCGCGTACGTCACCCCAGATCGTCGCGTCCTCCGAACGGTTGCGCAGCGTCAGCAGGGTGGCTTCGTCGAGCGGCGCCACCCCGTCGTACGCCTCGGTCGCCTTCGCGATGGCCAGAACCTGCTCGACGCTGAGTGCCATAGGAGCAGCCTAGGCGTCGGCCCCCAGGCGACGAGAAGAGGCCAGCCGAGCGCTGTCGGCGCTGGCCTCGTTGTTCTTCGACGGCACCACGAAGCGGTAGCCGACGTTGCGGACGGTGCCGATGAGGGTCTCGTTCTCCGGGCCGAGCTTGGCGCGGAGGCGACGTACGTGGACGTCCACGGTGCGAGTGCCGCCGAAGTAGTCGTAGCCCCAGACCTCCTGCAGCAGCTGCTGGCGGGAGAAGACGCGGCCCGGGTGCTGGGCGAGATACTTGAGGAGCTCGAACTCCTTGAAGGTCAGGTCGAGCGGGCGGCCGCCGATCTTGGCGGTGTAGGTGGCGTCGTCGACGACGACCTCACCCGAGCGGATCACGTGGGCATCGGGGTCGGAGGCGTCGCGGGCCGCGGAGCTGCGGCCGATCGCCAGCTTGATCCGCGCCTCGAGCTCCGCCGGGCCGCAGGTGTGCAGCACGACATCGTCCATGCCCCAGTCGTGGGAGACGACCGCGAGCCCACCCTCCGTGGCGATCAGCAGGACGGGGATTCCTGTGCCGGTCGTGCGGATCAGCCGACACAGGTCGCGGGCCTGGGCGAGCTCCTGTCGCCCGTCCACCAGCAGCAGGTCGGAGTCGGGAGCCTCGAGAAGCGCGCTACCTTCAGCAGGAAGGATCTTCACCTGATGGCCGAGGAGCGAGAGCCCGGGAAGGACATCTGTCGAAGGCTGGAGCGAACTGGTCAGCAACAGAATCGAGCTCATGGGGGTGCCTCTCAGTCAGAGAAAGAGCACCGAAACGCAACATTGAGCCTCGGTGAGGTGATCGTTAGACCATATTAACGAAACCTCTCGGTGACATAGGAAGGTTGTCCACGAGAAAGTGACGAACGTTATAGAGGTCCGCTATTGGGCCGCAGCCAAGTCAGCGGCCGGGACTCCGTCCGACCGGATCGAGGTCGACGGCCCGTTGACGCTGGCAGAAGTCGTACGCCGGGCCGCGGCGCTGCACGCCGACACCCGCCTCCCGGAGGTGCTGAAGGTCTGCTCAGCACTCATCGGTGATCGGCCGGCGGGCACAGGCGACCCCGACGGGATCGAGGTCCCGCCGGGGTCCAGGGTCGAGTTCCTTCCCCCGTTCGCGGGCGGCTAGTGCGCCACTGGCTCCAGGGTGGGAGCCCGCGCCCGGCGGCTCGCCTGCGTAAGGGCCTGCCGGGGCGGGCACGTGTGTCGCACCCGACCTATATTGGCGGTTACACTTTTCATATAGTCTGACTGACACATGATTTCAAGCCCTCATGTCAGAATTGATGGCGTGAAGGAGCGAACCAGGGCTGTCTATGCCATCTCCGTGGCTGCCGAGATGGCTGACATGCAGATCCAGAACCTCCGCGTCTACGAGCGCCGGGGCCTGGTCGACCCGGCGCGCACCTCGGGTGGCACGCGGCTCTACTCCCTCGCCGACGTGGAGCGCCTCGTCCGCATCCGCGACCTCCTCGCCGAGGGGCTCAACCTGGCCGGCATCGCCCGCGTCCTGGCCCTGGAGGAGGACGTACGCCGCCTCAAGACTGCCAACGAGAGGCTTCGACGTGGCTCGAGGGAATGACTGGGCCCGATCTCCGGTTCAATAGTCCTATGAGCACCGGAGCCTGGGTCGCCGTCGTCGCGATTGCCGTCGCCCTCGCGTTCGGCCTGTTCCGGATGCTCAGTGATGGCCGCTTCCGAGGTACGAAGGAGCTTCACGTGCCCCACGAGGATCACCCGCGCGAGCCGCACGCATGGGATGCCGTCACCGATGCGCTCGGCGAGACAGAGCTCGGTGCGCGCGCGACGCTCGTGCAGTTCTCCAGCGCCTTCTGCGCGCCTTGTCGAGCGACTCGGCGGATCCTCGCCGACGTGGCGGAGATCGTGCCGGGAGTGGTGCACCTCGAGGTCGATGCCGAGCATCACCTCGACCTGGTGCGCCGCCTCGACATCCTGCGTACGCCGACGACGCTGGTGATCGATGGTGGCGGTTTCGAGATCGCCCGGGCCTCCGGAGCTCCACGCAAGGAGCAGGTCCTGAGCGCGATTCCTGCCATGGATCTCGAATCCTGATACATCTGTCCATATTTCAAGACATTCGTTTCGTGCCGGGATCGGCATCGCGCTACTGTCTTCCCATGTTCTCGACCATGCTGACCAAGCGCCGCGCAGTGGACCACTGCCGCGTCCGCTCGGCGCTGTGTCGTTCCTGCCGCTGAATCCCTGAGATTTGTCGACCGAGTCGACCCGGGGATCGCTCTCGCCTGTCAGGCTCGTTCTGACGATCCCCTTCTCTCTCGCAGGAGCACACCTATGTCCGAGACCTCAAGCCAGACGGCTACGCAGACCGGAATCGACCCGCGCGGCCCGCAGTTCGCTGCGGCGCTGACCGTCGTCGTCATCCTCCTGGCTCTGCTGCTGCCGCAGCCGTGGGCACTCGTGGCGACCGTCATCCAGACGGTGCTCTTCGCGATCGGGACGGGGCTCGGCGTTCAGCGGACCCCGCACGCTTGGTTGTTCAAGAAGTTCGTACGTCCCCGCCTCGGTGCTCCCGACGAGCTCGAGGACCCGGCACCGCCCCGGTTCGCCCAGGGTGTCGGCCTCGCCTTCCTGGTGGTCGCGCTCGCGGCGTACGTCCTCGGCGCCACGCTCGTGGCGCAGATCGCCCTCGGCCTCGCGCTCGTCGCAGCCGTGCTCAACGCCGTCTTCCGGTTCTGCCTCGGCTGCGAGATCTACCTGCTGATCAGGCGCTTTGCCTGACCCTGAACGCAAGAAACAAACGAAAGGTACCTAGATGACCCGCGAGAACTCCCTCGTCTCCGCCCAGTGGGTGGAGGAGCACCTCGACGACCCGAAGGTCGTGCTGATCGAGGTCGACGAAGACACGACCGCCTACGACAAGGGCCACATCAAGGGCGCGATCAAGCTCGACTGGACCACCGACCTGCAGGACCAGGTCCGCCGTGACTTCGTCAACAAGGACCAGTTCTCCGCTCTGCTCTCCGAGCGTGGCGTCGCCAACGACGACACCGTGGTGCTCTACGGCGGTAACAACAACTGGTTCGCCGCGTACGCCTTCTGGTACTTCAAGCTCTACGGTCACCAGGACGTCAAGCTCCTCGACGGTGGCCGCAAGAAGTGGGAGCTCGACTCCCGCGAGCTGACCGACGAGACCGTCGCCCGCGAGGCGACCAGCTACACCGCCAAGGACCAGGACCACTCGATCCGCGCCTTCCGCGACGAGACCGTCGAGGCCATCGGCGTCAAGAACCTGGTCGACGTGCGGTCGCCCGACGAGTTCGCCGGCCGTCTGCTCGCCCCGGCCCACCTCCCGCAGGAGCAGGCCCAGCGCGCTGGTCACATCCCGACCGCGGCCAACGTGCCGTGGTCCAAGGCGGCCAACGACGACGGCACCTTCCGCTCCGACGAGGAGCTCAAGCAGATCTACTCCGAGGCCGGCGTCGACTGGAGCAAGGACACCATCGCCTACTGCCGTATCGGCGAGCGCTCCTCGCACACCTGGTTCGTGCTCAAGGAGCTCCTCGGCCAGGAGAACGTGAAGAACTACGACGGCTCGTGGACCGAGTACGGCTCTCTCGTCGGCGTCCCGGTCGTGACCGGCGACGAGCCCGGGGAGGCCTGAGCATGTGCGGAGCAACTGAGGGCGGGCTCTCGCTCGCCGGCGTCGATGTCGCCAAGGAAGCAGTCATCCAGGGTCAGGTGACCCGTGACGGTTCGCCCGTCCACGGTGCCTACGTCCGGCTGCTCGACCGCACCGGCGAGTTCACCGCCGAGGTGCCCACCTCGGCCACCGGCCACTTCCGGTTCTTCGCCGGCGACGGCGAGTGGACCCTGCGTACGCTCGCGCCGAAGGCGGAGCCCGTGGACAAGAAGGTCCACGCCGCAGTCGGAAACGTCGCCGAGGTGACGATCCCGATCGCCTAACCGCCGAGACGTCAGTTTCTGGCGCCGAGACGTCAGTTCCTGAGGCCGAGAGGTCAGTTTCTGCCGACGAACTGTCGGTGGGCTGGCCTCTCGGTCTGATTTCTGACGGGTCGGTGCCGACAATTGACCTCTCGCGCTCGAAAACTGACCGTTCGGCGTCAGAATCTGACTTCTCGGCGAAGGAAATCTTGCGGTCCAAGTGGCATATGACGATAGGTTGTCCTCATGTCTGGACTTCTTGTGACTGTGGCGCCCACCGGAGCAGAGACTGCGAAGGAAGACTGCCCGCAGCTGCCGACGACGCTCGAGGAGCTCGTGGCGACGGCCGTCGAGTGCGAGGAGGCCGGGGCGCGGATGATCCACGTCCACATCCGCGACGACGACCATGCGCCGACGCTCGACCTCGGACGGCTGACCGATACGGTCGAGGCGCTCCACGAGAAGACCGATCTGATCGTGCAGCTCTCCACCGGCGGCTCGGTCCACGACCCGTTGGACAAGCGCCTGAAGGTGCTCGACGCGGGGCCGGACTCGTGCTCGCTGACCATGGGCACCACCAACTTCGGTGACGACGTCTTCTCCAACCCGTGGCCGTTCATCACCGAGCTCTACCAGCTCACCCAGGAGCGCGGCGTGGTGCCGGAGTTCGAGCTCTTCGACCTGGGGCACGTCACCGCGCTGCAGCGGCTCCTGGGGAAGTACGGGCTCCCCGCGGGCGGCAAGGTCCACGTCGACTTCGTCATGGGCGTTCCCGGTGGCATGCCCGGCACCTCCGCGGCACTGGTCGCCGCCGTCGCTGCGCTGCCGGCCGAGGTGACCTCGTGGTCGGCGACCGGCATCGGTCGCTCGACCCTCCCGGTCATGCTCACCTCGCTGGCCATGGGTGGTCACCTGCGGGTCGGGATGGAGGACGTACTCACCCTCGTCAAGGGTGTCCCCGTCGACGCCAACCGCCAGCTCGTCGAGCGAGCCGTCGAGGCCGCCGCGGTCGCTCAGCGGGCCCCGATGAGCACCGACGAAGCCTGGGCACTCCTCGGCCTGCAGCGGTAACCATCCGCCGAGTCCGCGCGTCCTGACCGAGATCCGCGCCGAGTCGGCTCGTTATGACGAGCCGACTCGGCCTTCGTTTTGGTCAGGACGAGCCGACTCGACGGTCAAGTAGCCGGCCTCGCGCAGGCCGTTGACGACGTCCTCCAGGGCCTCTTCGATCGAGCGGCCGGTGGTGTCGACACGTACGTCGGCGTCGGCCGGCTCCTCATAGGGCGAGGAGATCCCGGTGAACTCGGGGATCTCGCCGGCCCGGGCCTTGGCGTAGAGGCCCTTGCGGTCGCGCCGCTCGCACTCCTCCAGCGGCGTGGCCACGTGCACCAGGAAGAAGGCGCCGCCGGCGTCGTCGACGTAGCGGCGTACGTCCTGGCGGGTCGCGTCGAAGGGCGCGATGGGGGAGCAGACGGCGAGGCCGCCGTGGCGGGAGATCTCGGCGGCGACCCAGCCGATCCGGCGGATGTTGGTCTCCCGGTCCTCCTTGGAGAAGGTCAGGCCGGCCGAGAGGTTGCGGCGCACGACGTCGCCGTCCAGAGAGGTGACGGTCCGCGCGCCCTGCTCGAGGATCCGGTCCATCAGCGCGCGGGCGAGGGTGGACTTGCCGGAGCCGGACAGGCCGGTGAAGAAGATGACCAGGCCCTGGTCCTCGGGAGCGGGCTGGTCGGAGTCGATCACGGCGGCGATCTCGGCGGGGTAGTCGTCCGAGGCGGGGGAGACCAGCGCGTGGATCGGGTCCCCACCTGCGTACGCCTCCACGACGGCCACACCGAGCGCATGGTCGGCCTCGGCGTCGTCGTGCGAAGCCAGCGGGACCGCGACCACGGCCGCGTCGGGCAGCGTCTCTGCGGCTAGCAGCGTCGCGCGCAGCAGCGCCACCGGGGAGAGCGCCGGGGTGCCGTGTCCGACGAGAGCGAGCAGCAGCACGGGGCCGAGGTCGGCGATCTCGGCGATCTCGGCGGTGGTGAGCGCGTCGGTGACCGGGACGACCGTCCGCCCGGCGTACGCCTTCCGGGTGTGTGACGGGGTGAGGTAGAGCCGTCGGAAGGGACCGTAGGCGGGGGAGGACAGGCCGGTGACCTCGCCGTCGGGCCAGCTGACCCGCGCCAGCGGGAGCCCCTCGGGGTCGACGATCTCGACGGCTCCCGCCTCGACCGCGGTCTCCTCGACGGTGGCCGGCAGGTGCAGGGTCAGGGACGATCCGTCCGCATTGAGCGGCCCGGGAAGGGCTCCGGAGACGATCAGCTCGACGTCGTCGAGCTCACGGGACGAGGGAGAGTACTGCGGCACAGGCACGCCCCGAACTCTAACGTCGCGCTCGGCGGCGGCCAGCACCACGCTCGTGGGTGGACTGGTCCGCTGAATGCGCGCCGCCAGACGCGAAGCGGCGGCTCCCGAGTCGGGAGCCGCCGCTTCGTACGAAACCGATCAGTCGTTGATCATGCCCGCGCCGACGGTGACGCCGGTCGCCTCGTCGATGAGGATGAAGGAGCCGGTGGTGCGGTTCTTCGAGTAGGGGTCGCACAGCAGCGGCTTGGTGGTGCGCAGCTGGACGCGGCCGATCTCGTTGAGACCGAGCTCCTTGGTCTCCAGGTCGCGGTGGAGGCTGTTGACGTCCAGGCGGTACTGGATGTCCTTGATCAGCGCTCGTGCCGAGTTGGAGGTGTGCTTGATGGCCAGCTTCTGCCGCGGACGCAGCGGAGCGTTGGTCATCCAGCAGATCATCGCGTCGATGTCCTGGCTCGGCTCGGGCGCGTTCTTGACCCGCGAGATCATGTCGCCGCGGCTGACGTCGACGTCGTCCTCGAGCCGCACGGTCACCGACATCGGCGGGAACGCCTCGGGGATCTCCTTGTCGAACAGGTCGATCCCGGCGATCTTGCTGGTCATCCCGGAGGGAAGCACCATGACCTCGTCGCCCGGCTTGAGCACGCCACCGGCGACCTGGCCCGCGTAGCCGCGGTAGTCGTGGTGATCGTCGGACTTCGGCCGGATGACGTACTGCACCGGAAGGCGCACGTCGACCAGGTCGCGGTCGGAGGCGACGTGGACGTGCTCGAGGTGGTGGATCAGCGTCGGGCCGGAGTACCAGTCCATGCTGGTCGAGCGGGTCACCACGTTGTCGCCCTGGAGCGCCGAGATCGGGATGACCTCGAGGTCCGGGATGTTGAGCTTGGTCGCGAACGCGGTGAACTCAGCAGAGATCTTGTTGTAGACCTCCTGGGAGTAGTCCACGAGGTCCATCTTGTTGATGCACAGGACCAGGTGGGGCACACGCAGCAGCGAGAGCAGCACCGCGTGGCGGCGCGACTGCTCGGTGAGGCCGTGACGAGCGTCGACGAGCACCAGGCCGAGGTCGGCGGTGGAGGCACCGGTGACCATGTTGCGCGTGTACTGCACGTGGCCCGGGGTGTCGGCGATGATGAACTTGCGGTTGGGCGTCGCGAAGTAGCGGTAGGCCACGTCGATGGTGATGCCCTGCTCGCGCTCGGAGCGCAGCCCGTCGGTCAGCAGCGAGAGGTCCACGTAGCCGTGGCCCTTGTCCTGGGAGGTCTTCTCGACCGACTCGAGCTGGTCGGTGAAGATCGACTTCGAGTCGAACAGCAGCCGGCCGATGAGCGTGGACTTGCCGTCGTCGACGGAGCCCGCGGTCGCGAACCGCAGCAGATCCATGGCCATCAGAAGTAGCCTTCCTTCTTGCGGTCCTCCATGGCTGCCTCGGAGAACCTGTCGTCACCGCGGGTCGCGCCGCGCTCGGTGACCCGGGCGGCGGCGACCTCCTCGATGATCTCGGGGATGGTGGAAGCGGTCGACTCGACGCAACCGGTCAGCGTCATGTCACCGCAGGTGCGGTAACGGACGGTGCGCTCGGTGACGACCTCGCCCTCGCGCAGCGGGTTGAGCGGGGTCTCGGTCAGCAGCATGCCGTCGCGCTCGAAGACACGGCGCTGGTGCGCGAAGTAGACCTGCGGGATCTCGATGCCCTCGCGGCCGATGTAGTCCCAGATGTCCAGCTCGGTCCAGTTGGAGATCGGGAAGATCCGCATGTGCTCGCCCTCGTGCAGGCGGCCGTTGTAGAGCGACCAGAGCTCGGGACGCTGCATCTTCGGGTCCCACTGGCCGAACTCGTCGCGGTGGGAGTAGACGCGCTCCTTGGCGCGGGCCTTCTCCTCGTCGCGGCGACCGCCACCGAAGGCGGCGGTGAAGCCGTTCTCCTCGATCGCGTTGAGCAGCGTGGGGGTCTGCAGGCGGTTGCGCGAGGTCTTGCCGTCGTCGACGACGATGCCGCGGGCGATGGCGTCGTCGATGCTGGCGATCACCAGGCGCACCCCGAGCCGCTGCACCCAGCGGTCACGGGTCTCGGCGACCTCGGGGAAGTCGAGACCGTTGTCGATCTGAAGAACAGGGAACGGGATCTTGGCAGGGAAGAAAGCCTTCTCCGCAAGTCGCAGCATCACGATGCTGTCCTTGCCGCCCGAGAACATCAGGACAGGCTTCTCGAACTCTGCCGCGGCCTCGCGAAAGATGTGGATCGACTCGGCTTCCAGCTGGTCGAGCTGGCTGAGCCGGTAGTCGGCGTGTGTTGCAGTCATTACGGAACCAGAGGACCTCTCCGTCAGGTTGAGGCGCCCATGCTAGTGGCGGCTTCCACGGCACGGCGAAATGTCCCAACCCCCGCGTGGGCGGGATTGCGAGTGTACGCAGCCTCTCGGCCCTCCATGGAAGCACCACTCGCACGGTGAGATGGACAGCTCGGACGCCTAGTGACGAGGCGCCACGACGGCCCGGTCGCCGGCCAGCAGGAAGGCGATCCGGTCGAGGTCGCCGGCCGGCGGATGCGTCAGCCCGAGGTGCACGAACAGGTCGCGTACGCCGCCGGGGTCGACGTCCTCGCTCGGCCGGCGACCGAGCGCCTGCCGGATCGTCTCGGCATGGATGCGCTGGCCCCCGAGCCGGTCCCAGCGCTCCGCGACCAGGGCGGCCTGCGCGCCGAAGGTGACCGGCTCGGTGCGGGTGGCGGGGATCCCGTCGGCGCGAGACCGGTCCAGGTCCGCGATCGCCGCGGCGGCGTCCTCGGGGGTCGTCGGTCGCAGGATGTGCGTCGACGGGTGCTCGTACGTCGGCCAGAACCACTTCCCCGAAGCCCGCCGCAACGCGAACTTGCCCTGATGGCCACCGAGCGAGAACCGTGGCCGCGCCCGCTGGTCGAGCCACGAGGTGGGCTGGTTGCGCAGTGCCGCGAGCCGGGTCGCGATCTCGGGCTGCGGCGCCTCGACGGGCTGGGGCGCTCGACGCCACGGCAGGTCGGGGTCGGCGGTGAGCGAGACCGCGCCGGGGAGATCGTCGCCGTAAGAGGCGAGCAGCGTCATCGGCTCCGTGTCCGGGAGCCCTCGCTCGCGCGCCCATCTGCGGCGTACGTCCTCCCGGGCCGGGAGCAGGTTGTCGAGCCAGGCGCGGGCGGCTCCTGGGGCCGCGGGGCCGGTGCGGGGGAGGGAGAGCGAGATGGGCGTCGGGCCGGCGGTCTCGGCGTAGGTGAAGTCGATCCGGTCGCCGACCTGACGGAAGGTGCCGAGGTGACGGCGGCCGGCGAAGGCGTACAGCTCCCGCATCACGGGCCCGTCAGGCAGCGGTTCAGGACGGCGTCGAGGTCGACGTCCTCCAGGGGTGGCGCGATCGAGGAGAGCTGGGCGGGTGCGAGATAGACGTCCAGGACCTCCAGCAGCGCGAGGGCCTTGCCGAGCTCGGCGCGTGGATGGCCGGACTCGACATCGACCACGAACCGCCGGCCGACGCCGGCGCGGTGGGCCAGGTCGCTCTGGGTGAGACCTGCGCGGCGGCGCGCCGAGCGCACGGTCGACCCGAAGGCGGCCGGTGAGGTCAGGTACGGCGACGGCATGGTGAACACTCTAGGTGATGTTCCCGTACGGGAACATGCTCGAGCGGTGATGCTGTTTCCCGTCGTCAACCGCTGCTTACAGTGCCGATATGAAGATCACCGTTGTCGGCGTGGGATACGTCGGGATGTCGCTCGCGGTCCTGCTCGCGCAGAAGCACGAGGTCGTCGTCCTGGACATCTCCCAGGAGCGGGTCGACCTGGTCAACGCGAGGAAGACCCCGATCGAGGACGCCGAGATCACCAGCTTCCTGGCGACCAAGGAGCTCGACCTGCGAGCGACCCTCGACAAGGAGGACGCCTACGCGGGCGCCGCGTACGTCATCGTCGCCACCCCGACGAACTACGACGAGGCGTCGAACTACTTCGACACCTCCACCGTCGACGGCGTGATCGTGGACGCGGTGAACCATGTTCCGGAGGCCGCGATCGTGGTGAAGTCGACGATCCCGGTGGGCTACATCGCGACCAAGCGGGCGCAGCACCCCGAGGCGACGCTCTTCTTCAGCCCCGAGTTCCTCCGCGAGGGCAAGGCGCTCCACGACAACCTGCACCCCTCCCGCATCGTCGTCGGCGACGACTCCGCGGCCGCGAAGGGGTTCGCCGAGCTGCTGCTCGAAGGCTCCCTGGAGCCGGACGTGCCGGTCCTGATGACCGGCGCGACGGAGGCCGAGGCGATCAAGCTGTTCGCCAACACCTACCTGGCGCTGCGGGTCGCCTACTTCAACGAGCTCGACACCTACGCCGCCACCCACGGTCTCAACACGCCCCAGATCATCGAGGGGGTCGGCCTGGACCCGCGGATCGGGTCGCACTACAACAACCCGAGCTTCGGCTACGGCGGCTACTGCCTGCCGAAGGACACCCGGCAGCTGCAGGCCAACTACCAAGACGTCCCGCAGAACCTCATCTCGGCGATCGTCGAGGCCAACACCACGCGCAAGGACTTCGTCGCCACCGACGTCCTGCGCCGCGAGCCGAAGGTGGTCGGCGTCTACCGGCTGATCATGAAGTCTGGCTCGGACAACTTCCGCGAGTCCTCGATCCAGGGAGTGATGAAGCGGATCAAGGCCAAGGGCGTCGAGGTGATCATCTACGAGCCCGAGCTCGACGAGCCGGAGTTCTTCCACTCCGAGATCATCAGGGACCTCGAGGAGTTCAAGAGCCGGGCCGACGTGATCATCGCCAACCGGCGTACCGAGGTGCTCGCCGATGTCGCCGACAAGGTCTACACCCGCGACATCTACGGGCGGGACTGAACCTTCCGTCCGCTCGCGGGACGCTCACCTCGGGTGCCGTGTCCGGCTCTCGTGGGAGACCTGCGAGTAACGGAGCGGTGAACATCGGCCCGCAACGAGCCGTGCGCGGATGCGTACAGTTAGGGTCGCGTCTTCTGCTCAGTGTCTAGGAATGAGGCAACATCATGGCTGGTGACTCCGAGACCCGCCCCTGGGGTTCGTGGCACGTCATCGACGTCGGTCCGGGCTACAAGGTCAAGCGGATCGAGGTGCTCCCGCACAGCCGCCTCTCCTACCAGACCCACACCCACCGCTCCGAGCACTGGGTGGTCATCTACGGCAAGGCGACCTGCGTCATCGACGGCGTGACCACCATCGCCGGCCCGGGAGAGTCGGTCGACGTCGCCGTCGGCCAGGCCCACCGGATCTGCAACGAGACCGACGAGCCGCTCTCGATCATCGAGGTCCAGCGCGGCGGCTACACCGGCGAAGACGACATCGTCCGCCTCGAGGACGACTTCGGCCGGGCCGAGCAGGCGGCAGCTGTCGCGGCGGAGGCCTGAGCCAGCTGTAACACGCTGTTACACCCACTATTCGGTCGTTCACAACGACCGAATAGTGCTTGTAACAGCGTGTTACACCCCAACCTCAGGCCAGCAGCCCGAGCAGGTACTTCCCGTAGCCGCTCTTCAGCAGCGGCTGGGCGAGCTCGGAGAGCTTCTCGTCGGAGAGCCAGCCCTGGCGCCAGGCGACCTCTTCGGGGGCGCCGATCTTGGTGCCCTGGCGGTGCTCGATGGCACGGATGAAGTTGGCGGCCTCGTTGAGGTCTTCGAGGGTGCCGGTGTCGAGCCAGGCCGTGCCGCGCGGCAGCACCTCGACCGAGAGGGTGCCGGCCTCGAGGTAGATCCGGTTGAGGTCGGTGATCTCGAGCTCACCTCGCGCGGACGGCTTCAGATTGCGGGCGTGCTCGATGACCGAGCTGTCGTAGAAGTAGAGGCCGGGGACGGCGTACGGGCTCTTCGGCTCGGCAGGCTTCTCCTCCAAGGAGACGGCCTTGTGGTTCTCGTCGAACTCGACGACGCCGTACGCGCGCGGGTCGGCGACGCGGTAGCCGAACACGGCGCCACCGGAGATCGTCTTGAACCGGGCCAGCTGGGTGCCGAGGCCGGGGCCGTAGAAGATGTTGTCGCCCAGCACCAGACCGACACCGTCCTCGGACTCCTCGAGGAAGCCGACGTCGGCACCGATCGTGAACGCCTGGGCGAGGCCGTCGGGAGAGGGCTGCTCGGCGTAGCTGATGTTGACGCCGAGGTGGCTGCCGTCGCCCAGGAGCCGGTGGAACCCGGAGGCCTCGTGCGGCGTCGTGATCACCAGGATGTCCCGGATCCCGGCCAGCATCAGCGTGGTCAGCGGGTAGTAGATCATCGGCTTGTCGTAGATCGGCATCAGCTGCTTGCTGATCGCGAGCGTGATCGGGTGCAGACGTGAGCCGGTGCCGCCGGCAAGAATGATGCCCTTCATGGTTCGTTGATCCTACGGATGTTCACCCCACGTTCTAGGGAACCCGCCGAGGCGCGGCAACCACCGCGTGGTTAATTCTGCCTACGATGAACCGGTGAGACGGATTCTTGTGACGGGCGGCGCCGGGTTCATCGGCTCCAACTTCGTACACCACCTCGTGGCCAACACCGATGCGTACGTGACGGTGCTCGACAAGCTGACCTATGCCTCCTCGGAGGCGTCGCTGGCGGGGCTGCCTGGAGACCGAGTGAAGCTCGTGGTCGGCGACATCGCGGACGCCGCGGTGGTCGAGTCGCTGGTGGCGGAGTCGGACGCGGTGGTGCACTACGCGGCCGAGTCGCACAACGACAACTCGCTCTCCGACCCGGCGCCGTTCGTGCAGACGAACATCGTCGGCACCTTCATCCTTCTCGAGGCGGTCCGGAAGCATGACGTGCGGTTCCACCACGTCTCCACCGACGAGGTCTACGGCGACCTCGACCTCGATGCTCCGAAGCGGTTCACCGAAGACACGCCCTACCAGCCGTCCTCGCCCTACTCGGCCACCAAGGCCGGCTCCGACCACCTCGTACGTGCCTGGGTGCGCTCCTTCGGCGTACGCGCGACGATCTCCAACTGCTCCAACAACTACGGCCCGTGGCAGCACGTCGAGAAGTTCATCCCGCGCCAGATCACCGAGGTGATCGAGGGGCGCCGGCCGCGCGTCTACGGGGACGGACTCAACGTGCGGGACTGGATCCACACCGAGGATCACTCCTCGGCGGTCTGGACGATCCTGGAGAAGGGCCGGATCGGGGAGACCTACCTGATCGGCGCCGACGGCGAGAAGTCCAACGTCGACGTCGTCCGCGCGATCCTTCGTCACTTCGGACGTCCCGAGGACGACATCGAGTGGGTCACCGACCGCGCCGGCCACGACCGCCGCTACGCCATCGAGTCCGGCAAGCTGCGCAGCGAGCTCGGCTGGGAGCCGAAATACCAGGACTTCGACAAGGGCCTGGCCGCGACGATCTCGTGGTACCAGGAGAACGAGGCCTGGTGGTCGCCGCTAAAGCACGAGACCGAAGCCAAGTACGCCGCGAAGGGGCAGTGATCTCGTGCCGGATCTGACCATCGAGCAGACCCCGATCCCGGGTCTGCTGGTAGCGCACCTGCCCGTGCACGGCGACGCCCGCGGCTGGTTCAAGGAGAACTGGCAGCGCGAGAAGATGGTGGAGCTGGGGCTCCCCGACTTCGGGCCGGTGCAGAACAACATGTCCTTCAACGCCTCCCGCGGCGCGACCCGGGGCATCCACACCGAGCCGTGGGACAAGTTCGTCTCCGTCGCGTGCGGGCGGGTCTTCGCGGCGTGGGTCGACATGCGTGAGGGGTCGTCGTTCGGGACGACCTTCTCGATCGAGCTCGGCCCGGAGACCGCGGTCTTCGTCCCGCGCGGGGTGGGCAACTCCTACCAGGCGCTGGAGGACCGCACGGTCTACTCCTACCTGGTCAACGACCACTGGCGTCCCGGGTTCGCCTACCCGGCGCTCAACCTCGCCGACGAGACCGCCGCGATCGCGTGGCCGATCCCGCTGGACTCCGCCGAGATCTCCGAGAAGGACAGGGCCAACCCGCGCCTGGCCGAGATCACCCCGATGAAGCCGAAGAAGACCCTGATCATCGGCGCCAACGGCCAGCTCGGCCGGGCCCTCGTGTCGGTCTTCCCGGACGCGGACGCGGTCGACCTCGGCGAGCTCGACATCTCCGACGAGAAGGCGGTCGCGGCCTGGCCCTGGCCCGACTACCAGCTCATCCTCAACGCCGCCGCCTACACCGCCGTCGACGTCGCCGAGACCGCCGACGGCCGGCGCACCGCCTGGGCCGCCAACGCGACCGCTCCCGCGCTGCTCGCCCGGGTGGCGACCGAGCACCGGCTGACCCTGGTGCACTACTCCACCGAGTACGTCTTCGACGGCACCGCCACCGAGCACACCGAGGACGAGCCGGTCTCGCCCCTCGGCGTCTACGCCCAGTCCAAGGCTGCCGGTGACATCGCCGTCGCCGGTGCCCCTCGCCACTACATCCTGCGCACCTCCTGGGTCGTCGGCGACGGCAAGAACTTCGTACGCACCATGGCGGCTCTCGCCGAGAAGGGGGTCTCGCCCACCGTGGTGGACGACCAGATCGGCCGGCTCACCTTCACCGACACCCTCGCCGCGGCCACCGCTCACCTGCTGCGGTCCGAGGCTGCGTACGGGGTCTACAACTGCACCAACGCCGGTGACCCGTGCTCGTGGCGGGACATCGCCGCCGAAGTGTTCTCGCTGTCGGGGCGGGACCGGGCCGATGTGGGCTCCACTTCGACCGAGGCCTACTTCGCGGGCAAGGAGGGCGTCGCTCCGCGACCGCTCAACTCAGTGATGTCCCTCGACAAGCTCACCGCAACCGGCTTCGAGCCCGACGACCACCTCGACGCCCTGCGCCGCTACCTCAAGTCCTGACACCCCGCTGGTCGAGCCGCGAGGCCACCTGCGGCCGAGCGTGTCGAGACCAACACAGTCCCCTCGGCGCTCGACAGGACTGTGTTGGTCTCGACACGCCTCCGCCTAGCGGCTCCGGCGGCTCGACCGGCGACAGCCCTACTTGTCCGAACGCTCCGGCAGCCGCCAGGCGGCGGCGTTGTTGTCGAAGGCGGCCAGGCCGCGCGACTGGCGGATGAAGCCCCACAGGAGCGGCCCGAGGAGCAGCATCCCGCCGCCCAGGAACAGCAGGAACGTCGCGTCGGCACCGAGCATCTTGGCGCCGGAGAGCGTCAGCATGATGACGATGCCGCGGCGGATGACCGACTGGGAGACCCAGCGCGCCATCCGGGAGCCGAGGAAGGTGCCCGGGGTTCCGCCGAGGATGAGCGGGATCAGCACCGCCCACTCGACGCCGTGGTTGATCACCTGCCCGATCGCGGCGGCCAGGACGAGAGGAACCGCCTGGACCAGGTCGGTGCCGACCAGCTTGACGGCGGAGAGGGTCGGGTAGACCAGCAGCAACGCGATCATGATGACCGAGCCGGAGCCGACCGAGGTGATGCCGACCAGAAGGCCGCCGAGCGCGCCGATGACGATGGTGAGCAGCGGCTTCAGGCGGGGATCTTCCTCGGGAGCCTCGTTGCCGCCGGTGACCAGGCGCAGCTGGAGATACATCCGGAACATGTAGGACGCCGCCGCGAACAGCAGCGCCCCGCCGAGGATGAGCTTGAGGAAGTGGTCGGTGTCGCCCGGCGCCAGCTTGTGCACGAAGGTGCCCAGGAAGGCGAAGGGCACCGAGCCGATGACCAGGTACGTCGCCAGCCGGATGTTGGGGGAGCCGTGGCGCCAGTGCACCGCAGCGCCCACCGACTTGTTGACCGAGGCGGCGACGAGGTCGTTGGCGACGGCCGTCGTCGGGGGAACCCCGAGGAAGATCAGCGCTGGCGTCATCAGGGCGCCACCGCCCATGCCGGTCAACCCTACGACGATGCCGATGCCGAAGCTGACCACGAGCACGCTGAGCGCTTCTTGGGTGAGGAGGTCGGCGAGCACGGGGCAACTCTCACATAGTCTCGCCCTCATGCCAGCACCCGTGCCGTTCGCCGAGATCATCCGCTCCGACTTCGTCGAGGGACACCACCACGGGTCCGCCGTCGCCCTGGCTGCCGACGGCACCGTCGGATGGTCGCTCGGTGATGTCGACTCGCAGATCCTGCCGCGGTCTTCCACCAAGCCCGTCCAGGCCCTCGCGATGGCGATCCTCGGCCTCGACCTGCCGCCCGAACTGCTCGCCCTCGCCTGTGCCTCCCACTCGGGAGAGTCGATCCACCAAGAAGGCGTACGCCGCATCCTCGCCACCGTCGGCCTGGACGAGTCTGCGCTCGGCAACATCGAGGACTATCCCTTCGGGGTGGAGGCGCGGGAGGAAGCGTTGCGTCGCGGCGAGCCGAAGACCCGGCTGGCGATGAACTGTTCCGGCAAGCACGCCGCGATGCTCGCCACCTGCGTCACGGCCGGCTGGCCGCTCGAGGGCTATCTCGATCCCGAGCACCCGCTCCAGGTGGGGATCCAGGAGGTGTTCGAGGCCTGCACCGGCGAGGCCGCGTACGTCACGGTCGACGGCTGCGGCGCACCTGCGCTGTCCACGTCCCTGACCGGGCTCGCGCGGGCGTTCTCGACCATCGCCGCCGCGGTCGACGGTCCGGCTGCGCGGGTCGCCGACGCGATTCGCTCCCACCCCGAGTACGTCTCGGGCACGACGCGCGACGAGGTGGCGCTGCACCGGGCCGTACCCGGTCTGATCGGCAAGCTGGGTGCGGAGGCGGTCTACGCGGTCGCACTGCCCGACGGCCGCGCTTGGGCCTTGAAGGCCGACGACGGCGGCGACCGGGCGCGACCGGTCGTGATGGCCGCTGCCCTGCTGCGGGACGGGGTCGGTGACCTCGACGGGGTCGACGCCGACGCGGTGCGATCGACGGGTGACGCGCCGATCCTCGGCGGCGGGCGCCGGGTCGGAGAGATCCGCGCACTGCTGTGATCTGCTAGCGGTTGCTAGCGAGATCGACGAGTCGGTCGCGCGCACGTTTTCGCTGGTTGATGACGCAACTAGTGGGTGATGTGTGTCACTTCGGTTGCCCAGGACTTGTGTTTGCTAGCAATTGTTAGCACACTGGAGGCATGGTCAAGAGCAAGGTCACGAGTGCGGTCGGCACGCTCGGCGAGTATCTGAGGGAACAGCGGATCTCGGCCGAGATGTCTCTGCGTCAGCTCGCCGACCAAGCAGGCGTGTCCAACCCCTACCTCAGCCAGATCGAGCGCGGTCTGCGCAAGCCATCGGCTGAGGTCCTCCAGCAGATCGCCAAGGCGCTGCGTATCTCCGCGGAGCAGGTCTATGTCCGTGCCGGGATCCTCAGCCCCGACTCCAACGTCGGCGGGTCTGTGGAGCTCGCGGTGCTCGCCGACCCGAGCCTGACCGAGCGGCAGAAGCACTCGCTGCTCGACGTCTATCACTCGTTCCTCGCTCTTAACAGTCGTGTCACCGACGATGCGCCGGCCGCCGATGAAATTGCCGAAGAACCCCATCCTGAGGAGAACCCAGATGCCCACCCTGCCCAAGATTGAGACCACCAAGCCCCTCAACGCCGTCGCCGGTGTCGCCGACCTCGCCTACGAGACCGTCAAGGGCTACGCGACCGACCTCCAGAAGCGGGTCGACGGCTACCGCTCCGAGGCGACCACCAAGCTGACCGACGCCCGCTCCAAGGCGACCGAGAAGGCCACCGCCGCCAAGACCACCGTGACCGGCTTCAACCCGAAGACGCTCCCGGCCCTGGCCAAGGAGCAGTACACCGTCCTTCCCGAGAAGCTCAAGGTGACCGTCAAGTCCAAGCTCGACGAGACCACCGACAGCGCGACCGGCACCTACGACAAGCTCGCCACCCGCGGTGAGACCTTCGTCGCGAAGTTCAAGAAGTCCGAGGCGGCCGAGGCCCCCAAGGCTGAGACCCCCAAGGCTGAGACCCCCAAGGCTGAGGCTCCCAAGGCCGAGGCTCCGAAGACCGAGGCCCCCGAGGCCGAGGCCGCTCCGGCTGCGAAGCCGGCCCCCGCCAAGAAGGCCCCCGCCAAGAAGACGGCTGCCAAGAAGGCCTGATCCAGGCTCTCTACCGAAGACGGCCCGCTCGAAAGAGCGGGCCGTCTTCGATTTGCCGAGACGTCACGTACGTCGGCCGAGACGTCACGTACGTCGGCCGAGACGTCACGTACGTCGGCCGAGACGGCAAACGAGTGCCAACTCGGCCGACCGGGGTGACGTCTCGGCGAGAGCGGGTCAGCTGGGGTAGTCGGCGCCTGCGGCCTGACGGGCCTCCCAGGCGGTGGCGACCATGGAGCGCAGGTCGTGGCGCATCTTCCAGTCCAGGTCGCGACGGGCGAGCTCGCCGGTGGCGACGATGCGAGCGGGGTCACCGGGGCGGCGCGGGTTGATGACGGGCTCGAACTCGATGCCGGTCACCTCACGGATCGTGTCCATGATCTGACGGACCGAGGAACCCTCGCCCGAGCCCAGGTTGTAGACCGGCTCGAGGTCCTTGCCCTCCGCCAGCCGCTTGGCGGCGACCACGTGGGAGTGGGCGAGGTCGGAGACGTGCACGTAGTCGCGTACGCAGGTGCCGTCGGGCGTCGGGTAGTCGTCGCCGTTGATCTGGGGCGTCTTGCCCTTGGCCAGGGCGTCGAAGACCAGCGGGAAGAGGTTGTGGGGGCTGGTGTCGTAGAGGTCCTTGCTCCCGGAGCCGACCACGTTGAAGTAGCGCAGGCTGGTGTGGGTGAGCCCCTCCGCGCGAGCCACGTCGGCGATCAGCCACTCGCCGATCAGCTTCGACTCGCCGTAGGGGCTCTCCGGGTTGGTCGGGGTGGTCTCGGTGACCAGGTCGACGTCGGGCGTCCCGAAGGTCGCGGCTGAGGAGGAGAAGACGATCTGGTCCACACCGGTGGCCGCCATCGCCTCGAGGAGGTTGGCGGTGCCGGTGACGTTCTGCGCGTACGTGTGCAGCGGCCTCTGCACCGACACCCCGGCATACTTGAAGCCGGCGAGGTGGATGACGCCCTCGACGCCGTTGTCGCCGATCGCCTGCTCGACCGCTGACCTGTCGAGCAGGGATGCCTCGACCAGGGTGACGTTGTCGGGCACGAACTTCGCGAACCCGGACGACAGGTCGTCGAGGACCACCGGCTCGAGGCCTGCGTCGAGCAGCGCCTGTACGACGTGCGATCCGATGTAGCCCGCGCCTCCGGTAACCAACCAACTCATGCGAAGAAGATAGCCGCATCACCCAGCGCCTAACGTGGGCAGGGTGATCCTCCTGCACGGTGACGGCGACCCGACCACCCCCGACGGCTTGCGCGCCATCTACGCGCCACCGCGCCTCCCGTGGCTGCGCGTCAACATGGTCAGTTCCCTCGACGGTGCGGCGACCGGCTCCGACGGCCGCTCCGGCACGGTCAACAACGCCGTCGACGTCGATGTCTTCCACGCCTTGCGCGACCTCGCCGACGTGGTCCTGGTCGGGGCGGGGACCGCCAACACCGAGACGTACGGAGCCGCGCGAGCGCCGATCGTCATCGTCTCGCGCCGCGGCCGGATCCCCGACGACCTCCGCGGCTGCGAGCCTGGCTCCGTCCGGCTCGCCACGGTGGCCGAGGCACCGGGCCTGGCCGCGGCCCGCGACGAGCTCGGCGAGGAGAACGTCTACGTCACCGGCACTCTCGAGGTCGACCTTCCGGCGCTCCTCGCCCGCCTGCACGAGGAGGGTCTGCGGCACGTGCTCTGTGAGGGCGGACCGACCCTCCTCGGGTCGCTGATCGAGGCCGGGCTGGTCGACGAGCTCTGCCACACGATCACGCCCAAGCTCCTGGCCGGCAGCGGCCCGCGGATCGTGGCGGGGCCGCCCATGGACGTGCCGGTGTCCTTGGGGTCCCTCATCGAGCACGACGGCACCTTGCTCGGTCGCTGGCTTCTCTGAGCAGTCGGGGTGATCTCGTCAGGCTCCGTTCACCTGGTAATCCCGTGACATTCATGATCAGTTTCCGGTAACGAAATCTTGAGATCAAGAGTTTTGCACTTGACGGGGTCCGGCCCAACGGCTTGACTCACCGATCGTGCCAGGTATGACGGCAGTCACAGTGAAGCGACCGCGTCAGGCACTCTCGGGAAGACGCATACGGGAGTGGCTGACCTTTCTGGCTTTCGTGCTGCCCAACGTTGCGCTGATCGTGGTCTTCACCTATCGGCCGCTCTTCCAGAACATCTACTACTCGACCCTCAACTGGACGCTGGGCTCGAAGTTCGCGACGCCGGTCGGGCTGGGCAACTACAGAGAGTTCTTCGCCTCGGGTGAGGCGAGCAAGGTGCTGACCACGACGGCGATCTTCACCGTCGCGACGGTCGGCTTCACCCTCGCGCTCGGTCTCGGCGTGGCACTGGCGCTCAACCGCAAGCTCCCGGGCGCGGGTTTCGCGCAGGCCACGGTCTTCGCCCCGTACATCCTCTCCGGTTACGGGGTCGGGCTCGCCTGGCTCTACATCTTCGATCCCAACATCGGCGCGCTCTCCGCGATCCTGCGCGATATCGGACTGAACAGCCCGGAGTGGATCAACTCGCCCCCGTGGACGCTGACGATGGTGATCATCGTCTACGTCTGGAAGAACCTCGGGTACGCCGCGGTCGTCTACCTCGCCGGCCTGCAGGCCGTCCCGGCCGAGCTGCTGGAGGCGGCCGATCTCGACGGCGCCGGACCGGTGCGGCGGTTCTTCACGGTGACGGTGCCGCTGCTGTCGCCGACCACGTTCTTCCTGATGGTCACCACGATCCTCAGCAGCCTGCAGGCCTTCGACCTGCTGATCGCGATGGACAAGCTCGGCCGCGGCTCCCGAACGCTGATCTTCGATGCCTATCTGACGGGCTTCAAGGAGCAGAGCCAGGCGGGCTACTCCGCGATGCTCTCGACCGTGCTCTTCGCGATTCTCGTCGTGCTCACGCTCATCCAGCTGATCGTCGTGGAGAGGCGGGTCCACTACCGATGAACGCAACTGCTCCCTCGCGGCGAGTGCGGCTGACGCCGTTGACCGTACGTGACTACCTGGTGCTGCTGCTCGCGGTGCTCGTCGTGGTGCTGCCGCTGGGCTACATGTTGCTGGCGTCCTTCAAGGGCCCCAGCGATCTGGCGACGACCGACCTGATCGTCTTCCCCGAGGTCTGGAAGCCGGAGAACTACTCCGAGGCCGCGCAGAAGGTTCCCTTCGGCCGGCTCTTCCTCAACTCCGGCATCGTCACGGTCGTCGGGGCGGGACTGAAGGTGCTGCTGGCGATCCTGACGGCGTACGGCTTGGTCTTCTGCGAGTTTCCCGGCAAGAAGTACGTCTTCTGGGGCGTGCTCGCCACGATGATGGTGCCGCCGCAGGTCACCGCCCTGCCCAACTACGTCTTCATCAGCGGCCTCGGCGGCGAGAACACCTACTGGGGCTTGATCCTGCCGGGACTCGGCACCGGCTTCGGTACGTTCCTGCTGCGCCAGGCGTTCATGCAGCTGCCCTATGAGGTGATCGAGGCAGCCCATCTCGACGGCGCCGGCCACTGGCGGCGGTTGTGGCACTGCGTGGTGCCGATGTCGCTGCCGTCGATCGCGACCGTGGCTCTGGTCAGCGTGGTCTACGAGTGGAACGACTATCTGTGGCCGCTGATCATCATCACCGATCCGGAGATGATGACGCTGCCGCGCGGCCTGACGCTGCTGCAGAACAGCGAGTCTGCGGCCAGCTCGTTCGGGGTGCTGATGGCCGGCACGGTGATGGTGCTGCTGCCGATCCTCCTCGTCTTCGCGATCCTCCAGCGCCACATCGTCAACGGCTTCACCCAAGGCGGCGTCAAAGGCTGACGTTCTCAGCCCACAGTTGGCACAACAGGGAAAGGATGCTCCATGAACACCTCGTCCAACCTGCATCGCTCGGGTCTGATCCTGGACCGACGACGGTTCCTCGGCCTCAGCGCCCTCGGCATCTCCGCGGCGGCGCTCTCCGCTTGCGGAGGTGGTCCCTCGACCAGCGGCGGCGGCACCGGCGCCGGTGCCGTCGAACAGATCGACTTCAGCGGTGTGAAGCCGGCGAAGGAGATCACCTTCTGGACCTCCAACCCCGGTGACTCGATCAAGGTCAGCACCGAGATCGTCGAGGCCTTCAACTCCTCGCAGTCCGACATCACGGTCAAGCTGGTCACCGCCGGCGCCGACTACGAGGAGATCGCGCAGAAGTTCCAGACGGCCCAGACCGGCGGCGACCTGCCCGACATCATCAACCTGTCGGACGTGTGGTGGTTCCGCTACAAGATGAACGACCAGATCATCCCGCTCGACTCGCTCTTCGAGGCGCTCGAGTTCGAGACCGACGACTACGTCGACTCGCTGCTCGGTGACTACCTCTACGACGACGCCCATTGGGCAGTGCCGTGGGCTCGCTCGACGCCGCTCTTCTACTACAACAAGGAGCATTGGAAGAAGGCCGGGCTGCCGGACCAGGGTCCGGAGAGCTGGGAGGAGTTCGACGAGTGGAAGACCAAGCTCGCCTCCGCCAGCGGCGCGAAGTTCGCGTTCCAGTTCCCCGCGTTGGCGGGCTACGCCGGCTGGACCCTGCAGAACAACCTGTGGGGCTGGGGTGGCGGCTGGTCCAAGGAGGCCTCCTTCGACATCACCTGCAACTCCTCGGAGGCGGTCGAGGCGCTCTCCTTCCTCAAGGACTGGGTCTACAAGGACAAGGTCGCGGGGGTCGCGGGGGTCGACCAGATCCAGGACTTCGCGGCGGGCGTCGCCAGTGCGACCGTGGGGTCGACCGGTGACCTGATCACCGCGATCACCTCGGCGAAGTTCGACGTCGGCGTCGCTCCGCTGCCCGCCGGTCCCGCGGAGACCGAGAAGATCTGTCCGACAGGTGGGTCGGGCGTCGGCATCCCGAAGGACATCAGCCCTGAACGGCAGCTCGCGGCCGGCACGTTCATCAAGTTCCTCACCGAGCCCGAGCAGGCGATCAAGTTCTCCGAGGCGACCGGTTACGTCCCGATCCGCAAGTCCGCCGACCCCGCCACGATCGTGAAGAAGACCCCGCAGGCCCAGGTCGCGATCGACCAGCTCCCCAACACCCGCTCACAGGACTATGCCCGCGTCTTCCTGCCCGGTGGCGACCTGGAGATGGCCAACCACATGGCTGCGATCCTCACCGAGAACAAGGACGTCCAGGCGGAGATGGACAGCCTCAAGACCGCTCTGGAGAAGATCTACACCGACCAGGTCGAGCCTCTCATCTGATGAGTGCCGAGCGTAGGGCACCCAACGGGTGTCCTACGCTCGGTTCCCGTGAGCGACGACTTGGTAGTGGAGCGGCGCCCCGGCGTCGTACAGGTGACCTTCAACCGGCCGCAGAAGCACAATGCCTTCACGCACGCGATGTACGCGGCGCTGCACGATCTGTGCGACGAGCTGGCGACGGACGAGTCGGTGAAGGTGCTGGTGCTGACCGGCACCGGCGGTCGGGCGTTTGCCGCCGGCAACGAGATCTCCGACTTCCTCTCCCGCGACGCGGTGGACTACGAGGACTGGATCCGAGCGCTGCTCGAGAAGCTGTTCGCGCTCCCGCAGGTGACCATCGCCGCGGTCGACGGCGTCTGTGTCGGTGGCGGGCTCGCGGTCGCGACCCACTGCGACCTGCGGGTCGCGACGCCGCACTCACGCTTCGGCTACCCGATCGCCAAGACGCTCGGCAACGCGCTCGCGGCCTCCATCGTCTACCGCGCAGCGGCCGTCTTCGGCGAGCCGGTCGTGCGCGAGATGCTCCTCGCGGCGCGGCTGGTCGGCGCGGACCGCGCCTATGCCACCGGCGCGCTGACCGCCGTCACCGACTCGCTGACCGAGGAGGTCGACGCCCTGGTCGACGGCATCCTGCCGCTCTCCGGCGTCACCGTCCGAGCCACCAAGTCTCAGCTCGCCGCGTTCGCCGCCCGGACCGAGGCCTCGCCGGAAGGCGATGAGGACCTGCTGCGCGAGGTCTACACCGGCTCGGACTTCAAGGAAGGCGTACGCGCGTTCCTGGCCAAGGAGAAGCCCGCCTTCCGTTGACGGGCGCGCTGCAGCGGCCGACGATGGCCTATGCCTTACGAACAGACGAGGACGTACGTCGACAGCGACCGGTTCCGCGACGCACTGATCACGCAGAGCGACGTCAGCGGTCTGGAGATCCGGGACTGCTGGTTCGAGGAGCGGCTCAAGATCGTCGACTGCTGGGGCCGCGACGTCTACGTCGCCGGTGACTTCGGGCGGATCGTGGTCAACGACATCGACGTGACCGCCTACGTCGAGGCCGAGCTCGACCGCGCCGAGCCCAACCGGGCGCTCGCCCGCAAGGCGCAGACGGCGGACGAGATCCGCGCGGTCTGGGCGGCGCTCGAGGCGACATGGGCGGCCACGTTCGAGCGGGTCCGAGCGCTGCCCGCAGAGCTGCACCGTCGGCGGGTCGACGACGAGTGGTCGTTCATCGAGACCCAGCGCCATCTGCTCTATGCCAGCGACAAGTGGCTCGGCAACCCGGTCCTGGAGGAGGACCAGCCCTACCACCCGCTCGGCTTCGGCCCCGCCGGTGCCGACGAGGCGGACACCGGTCTCACCGTCGACGCCGACCCGTCGCTGGAGGAGATCCTGGAGCCTCGTCTCGCCCGGATGCGCACCATGCGTGAGTTCGTCGCGGGGGTCATCGACGAGGACCTCGACCGGCTCTGCGCCCGCAAGCCGGTCGGCAACGACCCCGACGCCGACTACGACGTACGCCGCTGCCTCAAGGTGGTGCTCGCCGAGGAGGCCGAGCACCACCGCTATGCCGTACGTGACCTGGCGGCCCTCACCGCCGACGAAAGCGCCCTCAGGCAGACCTGACCTGGGGAGTGTGAGGCGTACCAGGCACGCCTCACGCTCCCCGGGTCAGCGCCGCGGATATTCAGGCGCGGGACGGGTCGGCCGACCCTAGGATGCCGCCGTGACTGTCTTCGGCTGGTTTGTGCTGACTCTGGTGTTCGTCGATGAGCTGTTGGCGATGGCCGCCTTCGGGGTCTGGGGCTGGCAGCACGACCCTCGATGGCTGCTCGTCTGGATTCTTCCGGTGCTGGCGGCGGTCGTCTGGGGGATGTTCGCCTCGCCCAAGGCCACCCGCGGAGGTCCGGCGGTCCGGCCGCTGGTGAAGGTGATCGTCTTCGGACTCGCCTCGCTGGCGCTCTTGGACGCCGGTCAGCCGGGATGGGCGCTCGCTCTGCTGGTCTTCTCGGTCGTCATCAACGGCCTGGCTCAGGTGCCGGCGATCAGCCGGCTGCACACCGATGTGCCTCGACCAGACTTGGCCCGTACCAGGTGATCAACCGGCCGCTCACCAGTTCCGTCGGCGTCCGGGTGAAGGCCTCCGGACCGTCCTCCGCCGTGAAGACGTACGGCTCGTCGGGCAGCAGCACGGCATCGGCCCCTGCGTCGCCGATCTCTGCCAGCTCGACGTGCGGATAGCGCTCCTCGTGTTCGCCGAAGACGTTCTCCCACCCCAGCCGCCGCAGCAGGTCGCCGGTGAAGGTCCGTGAGCCGACCACCATCCACGGGTCGCGCCAGATCGGCACCGCGACCCGGCGGGTGACCTCCGGGAGCGACCCGCACCAGAGCCTTCGCGCTTCGGCGAGCCACTCTGGCCGGTCCCAGCCGAGCCCGTCGAGGAGGCTCTCCATCGACGCGACCGCCTGGGGGACCGTCTCGATGTCGGTGACCCAGACTCGGATCCCGCGCTCCCGCAGCCGGCGTACGTCGAGCTCCCGGTTCTCCTCCTTGTTGGCCACGACGACGTCCGGCGCCAGCGCCGCGATCGCGGCCAGATCCGGGTTCTTGGTCCCGCGAACGCGGGGCACGTCCAGGTCCGCCGGATGCGTGCACCAGTCCGTCGCCCCGACGACCCGGTCCGCCGCGACCGAGACGAGCGCCTCGGTCAGTGACGGGACCAGCGAGACCACCCGCGTCGCCGGCCGCGGCCCGTCGTAAGGCGTGCCAAGGTCGTCCATATCTCTCCTCCGCTGGTCGAGCCGTCCCGCTGGTCGAGCCGTCCCGCTGGTCGAGCCGCCGGAGCCGCTAGGCGGAGGCGTGTCGAGACCAACACAGTCGCATACGGTGCTGTGTTGGTCTCGACACGGATTCGTTCGTACCTCACGATTCCGGCTCGACCAGCGGGGGTTGGTCAGACGTTCCTGCGGTACTGGCCCCCGACCTCGAAGAACGCCTCGGTGACCTGCCCCAGCGAGCAGACCCGAGCCGCGTCCATGAGCGCGGCGAAGACGTTCTCGTCGGAGGTGGCAGCCTGCTTGAGGCGGGCGATGGCCGCCTCCGCCTCGGTCGCGTGGGCAGCCTGGAAGGCGTGGACGCGGTCGAGCTGGGACTTCTTCTCCGATTCGGTCGCCCGGGCGAGCTCGACGGGCCCGGCCGGCTCGCCGTTGGTGTCCCGGACGAACGTGTTCACGCCGACGATCGGCAGCGTGCCGTCGTGCTTGCGGTGCTCGTAGAGCATCGACTCGTCCTGGATCTTGCCGCGCTGGTAGCCGGTCTCCATCGCGCCGAGCACGCCGCCGCGCTCCGAGATCCGGTCGAACTCCTTCAGCACGGCCTCCTCGACGAGGTCGGTGAGCTCATCGATGATGTAGGAGCCCTGGAGCGGGTTCTCGTTGAACGCCATGCCCCACTCGCGGTTGATGATCAACTGGATCGCCAGGGCACGCCGCACCGACTCCTCGGACGGGGTCGTCACGGCCTCGTCGAAGGCGTTGGTGTGCAGCGACTGGGCGTTGTCGTAGATCGCGATCAGCGCCTGCAGCGTGGTGCGGATGTCGTTGAAGTCCATCTCCTGCGCGTGCAGGGACCGCCCGCTCGTCTGGATGTGGTACTTCAGCTTCTGCGAGCGCTCCGAGGCGCCGTAGCGCTCCCGCATCGCGACCGCCCAGATGCGCCGGGCGACGCGGCCGATGACTGAGTACTCCGGGTCCATCCCGTTGGAGAAGAAGAAGGACAGGTTGGGGGCGAAGTCGTCGATCGACATGCCACGAGCGAGGTAGGACTCGACGTAGGTGAAGCCGTTGGCGAGCGTGAAGGCGAGCTGGGAGATGGGGTTCGCCCCGGCCTCGGCGATGTGATAGCCGGAGATGCTCACCGAGTAGAAGTTGCGAACCCCCTGCTCGATGAACCACTCCTGGATGTCGGCCATGCAGCGCAGCGAGAACTCCGTGGAGAACAGGCAGGTGTTCTGGCCCTGGTCCTCCTTGAGGATGTCGGCCTGCACCGTGCCCCGGACCGTCTGCAGCGCCTTCGCAGGGTCCACGCCGCGCTCAAGGGCCTGGTCGATCACGGTGTTGAGGAAGAACGCCAGGATCGTCGGGGCGGGTCCGTTGATCGTCATCGACACCGAGGTCGTCGGGGCCAGCAGGTCGAAGCCGTCGTAGAGCGCCTTCATGTCGTCCAGGGTTGCGACCGAGACACCGGAGGTGCCGACCTTGCCGTAGATGTCGGGGCGTACGTCGGGGTCGCGGCCGTAGAGCGTCACCGAGTCGAACGCGGTCGACAGCCGAGTCGCCGGCTGGCCCTCGGAGAGCAGCTTGAAGCGGCGGTTGGTGCGGAACGGGTCGCCCTCGCCGGCGAACATCCGCGCCGGGTCCTCGTTGGCCCGCTTGTAGGGGAAGACGCCCGCGGTGAACGGGAAGAACCCGGGCAGGTTCTCGTTGCGCAAGAACCGGGTCAGCTCACCGCGGTCGGTGTAGCGAGGCAGAGCCACCCGGGGGATGTAGTTGCCCGACAGCGACGTCCGGCCACCCTCGTCAGCGGCGTACGTCTCCTTGGTCTCCTCCCACGCCGAGAGCTGCTCGCGCAGATCGTCGGGGAGGTCGGCGGCAGGCGCCTCGAGCTCGGGGTGGTCCTCGGCCACGATCTCGTAGGCCTGCGCCTTCCGTGCCGCGGCGATGAGCTCGTCGGTGCGAGCGTGGTAGTCGCGTACGTCGCCAGCGATCTCGGCCAGGTAGCGCACCCGCTTCTCGGGGATGATCGGGTGGAGGCCCGTCGAGTGGCGGGTCGAGACGCTCGGGAGGACGCCTTCGCCGACCGCGAGCCCCGCGTCGGCGAGAAGACCGCGCAGGTGCTGGTAGAGCGCGGTGACGCCGTCGTCGTCGAAGGCGGCGGCCGAGGTGCCGAAGACCGGCATGTCGTCGGGGGAGGAGGTGAACGCCTCCCGGTTGCGGACGAGCTGGCGGGAGACGTCGCGCAGTGCGTCCTTGGCCCCGCGCCGCTCGAACTTGTTGATCGCCACGACGTCGGCGAAGTCGAGCATGTCGATCTTCTCCAGCTGGCTCGCGGCGCCGAACTCGGGCGTCATCACGTAGAGCGAGACGTCGACGAAGTCGCTGATCCCGGTGTCGCCCTGGCCGATGCCGGGCGTCTCGACGATGACCAGGTCGACGGCGGCCTTCATCACGGCGAGCACGTCGGCGAAGTGCTCGGGCACCTCGTGGCCGCCGCGGGTGGCCAGGGACCGGTAGTAGGTCGTCGAGCCGCCGTCGCTGATCGCGGCCAGCGAGTTCATCCGGATCCGGTCTCCCAGCAGAGCACCGCCGCCGCGACGACGGGTCGGGTCGATGGCGAGCACGCCGATGCGGATCTTGTCCTCCTGGTCGATCCGCAGCCGCCGCACCAGCTCGTCGGTGAGGGAGGACTTGCCGGAGCCGCCGGTGCCGGTGACGCCGAGCACGACCGCCTGGTCGGCCTCGCGCAGGCGCGCCAGGAAGTCCTCGGGCAGCCGACCCTGCTCGGCGCCGGTGATCGTGCGCCCGATGACGATCCCGTAGCCGGCGATCACGCCGTCGGGGCTGACGCTGAAGGTCGGCCACAGGTCGCGGTCGATGTCGCGTACGACCGTGTTGATCATCCCCGGCAGCCCCAGGCGCTGGCCGTCCTCGGGGGAGAAGATCTTGACGCCGGAGTTGGCGAGCCGCTCGATCTCGTAGGGCACGATGACGCCGCCGCCACCGCCCACGACCTTGACGTGACCGGCGCCGCGCTCCTTGAGCGCGCTCACCAGATACTCGAAGAACTCCACGTGGCCGCCCTGGTAGGACGAGACCGCGACGCAGTGGGCGTCCTCCTGGACGGCCGCGTCAGCGATCTCGGTCACCGAGCGGTTGTGACCGAGGTGGATCACCTCGCATCCCTGTGCCTGGAAGATCCGGCGCATGATGTTGATCGCCGCGTCGTGACCGTCGAACAGGCTGCTCGCGGTCACGATCCGAACGTGGTTCTGGGGGATGTGGAGGTCGGACATGGGCGGTGCTCCCAGGGAATAGTTGGACGTCCAAGTATTTCTAGGATAGGTCGTACGTCACATACTCGCCAGTACGCGACGTCGAGGCCTCGGCCCCGGGGTCAGCCGACTGCGTCCCCGGCAGCCGCGCGGAGCTCGGTGAGCAACCCGGTCAGGCCGGGTACGTCCTCGATCCCGGGCTTCTCGAAGATCTCGCTGTTGAGCGAAATCGTGGCCGCCTCGACCGCCTCGAGCCCGGCATCGGTGATGGCGGCGAGGACGACGCGCCCGTCGGCGGCGGAGCGGCTGCGGCGTACGAAACCCTGCTTCTCCAGCCGGGCGACGGCGCTGGTCACCGAGGCGGGGTGGACCTGGAGGCGGGAGCCGAGCTTGGCCATCGGGAGCTGGCCCTCCTGGGTGAAGGAGAGCAGGCGGAGCACCTCGTAGCGGGCGAAGGAGAGGTCGTGGGGGCGCAGAGCGGAGTCGACGCGCTCCATGACGAGCTGGTGCACGCGCACGAGCGAGGTCACCAGCGCCATCCCGTCCGCGGCGTCGGCCCAGCCGTGCGCGATCCACTGCCGTTTCGCCTCGAGGATGGGGTCCATGGCGGCCAGCATCACACAAAGCGTGTGCGATCTGGTTACGAGGGCGTGCCGAAGGTGCCGAGCAGGTTGAGGATCACCGCGAGCCCGATGACGGTCGCGATCACGGAGAGCGTGACGACCAGACCCACCGCGAGCGAGAAGGCCCTTCCCTCATGACGGGCGCCACGCTGCTGCAGCGCGTAGAGGCGGGCGACGCTGGTGATCAGGGTGCGCCCCTCCTCGGCGTCGAAGCGGTACTGGTCCAGGTCCGGGACCGCCTCCGGGTCGTGGACGGTCCACACGCCCTGGTCGGTCTGCTCGTCATCGGCCTCGATGCGGCGTACGCCGGTCTTCTGGGTGTGCGGCTCGTCGGCGAACCAGACGACGCTGCTGGTGTCCTCGATGATCGCGTACGACTTCCGCGACGGCATCGTCACGTGGTAGGTGAAGACCCAGCTCAGCTTGGCCTCCTGGAACCTGGAGTGCCAGCGCTTGTTGGCCAGGTCGAGAGCCACGTCGAAACCGCGCGCCGTCTCGGTCGCCTTGTAGGGGGTTCCGTCACACACGCGCGCGACATGGTCGAAGAAAGGCCTCGTATGAGGGGACACGACTCAACAGGTTATCTGCTCAAGGGGCTCTGTGGGCTCACTCCGTGGCGTTGGGCGGCACGTCGATGTTGAAGCGGACCCGGCCGCCGGTGACGTCGTCGACGGTGATGATCGCGTCGTACTTCTCGCCCTCGGAGGTGAGGACGCAGGTCATCTCGGTGCCGACCTTGCCCTCGAGGTCGCCGGGGCAGTCGAGATCCTCGGGGGTGACGCCGACGGCGTTGGTGAGCTGCTCGGTCGCGATCCGCTCGACCGTCTTCTCCTGCACGAAGTCCTCGCTCGAACCGCAGGCCGTGAGTGCGAGCGACAGGGCGAGGAGCGCCGCGCCGGTCAGGGCGCCCGAGAAGGCGCGAGTGCGTGTCATGGGGTCAGAGTATGCCGACCCGGATCAGGCAGACGTACGCCGCACCAACCTCCGGCGCAACGACGCACCCGGCCGCCGACCCGAGGGCCGGCGGCCAGGCAGCGGTGCGGTCAGCCCACCGGAGTGAAGTCGCGCGCCCCGATGAACTCCGGCCGCGGAGCCGGGGCCGAGAACGGCGCGACCGCGGTGTTCTCCACGCTGTTGAACACCAGGAAGACGTTCGAGCGCGGATAGGGCGTGATGTTGCCGTTGGAGCCGTGCATGCAGTTGCAGTCGAACATGATCGCACTGCCGGCAGCTCCGGCGAGCACGTCGATCCCGTAGGTGTCCGCCATCTTCGTGATGGTCTCCTGGTCCGGCGTGCCCGCGCCCTGCATCACCAGCGAGGACTTGTAGTTGTCCTCAGGGGTGGCGCCACCGCACGAGACGTACGTCCGGTGCGTGCCCGGCATGATCATCAGCGGCCCGTTGAACGAGTGGTTGTCGGTCAGCGAGATCGAGATGCTGACGGTCCGCATCCGGGGCAGGCCGTCCTCGGCGTGCCAGGTCTCGAAGTCGGAGTGCCAGTAGAAGTCACCGCCGCCGAAGCCGGGTTTGAAGTTGATCCGGCTCTGGTGGATGTAGACGTCCGAGCCCAGGACCTGCCGGGCCCGGCCGACCACGCGCGGGTCGGCCGCCAGCCGGGCGATGAGGTCGCTGGTCCTGTGCACCTCGAAGATCGAGCGCACCTCCTTGGAGGCGGGCTCGATGATGGTGCGCTCATCGGCCCGGGTCTCGGGGTCGTTGCTGAGCCGGTGCAGCTCGGCACGCAGCTCCGCGACCTCCTCGGGCGTGATCAGGTCGGGGACGGTCAGGTAGCCGCGCTCGTCGTAGGAGTCGAGCGTCGGCTGGTCCATCGGCCCGTCGGCCGCGGTGCCCCAGACGACCTTGTCCTGGCGGGGGAGCGTGCTGAAGCCCTCCTCGAGACGGGTGGGGTACACGTCGTCGACGTGTTCGATTGCAGCGGTCATGCAGTTACCTCCTCGGTCAGGAGCGGGTAGACGCCGTTGTCGTCGTGCACCTCGCGACCGGTGACCGGCGGGTTGAAGGTGCAGATCAGACGCAGGTCGGTCGTGGCGGTGACGGTGTGCTTGTCGTGCTTGTCGAGCAGGTAGCACATCCCGTCGCGGATCTCGTACGTCTCGCCGGTCTCGCGGTCGAGGAGCTCGCCCTCACCGCCGACGCAGTAGACGCACTCGATGTGGTTGGCGTACCAGAACTCGTTCGTCGTCCCGGCGGGGATGTTGGTCTCGTGGAAGGAGAAGCCGACGCCCTCGCGGGCCAGCACGATCCGGCGGCTTCGCCAGGTGCCGTGCTCGGACTCGACGCGTACGTCTCGGTCGGTCTCGTCGAGGTCTTCCAGATAGGTGACGCGCATGTTCTCTCTCGTTTCAGCTGTCGGGGGAGGTCAGGCGGGGACACCGTCACCGAGGACGGACGCGGTGGCCTCCTCGAGGACGGCGAGACCGCGGGCGAGCTCCTCGGAGGTGACGGTCAGCGGCGGCATCGTCTTGAGCACCTCGTCCTCCGGCCCGGAGGTCTCGACCAGCAGCCCGCGCTCGTACGCCGCTGCCGCGATCTTCGATGCCGCACTGGCGTCCGCGAAGGCGATGCCGGTCAGGAAGCCACGGCCGCGGACGGCCGCGCCTTCGTACCGAGTGGCGATCTCCGTCAGCCCCTCTCGGAACGTGGCGGCCTTCGCCTGGACGTCCTTCTGGAAGGAGTCATCAGCCCAGTACGTCTCCAACGCCGCCCGCCCGGTGACGAAGGCCAGGTTGTGACCGCGGAACGTGCCGTTGTGCTCGCCCGGCTCGAACTGGTCCAGATCGGGCCGGAACAGGGTCAGCGCCATCGGCAGGCCGAAGCCGGAGATCGACTTCGAGAGGCAGACGATGTCGGGGGCGAACCCGGCCTCCTCGAAGCTGAAGAAGGTGCCGGTACGCCCGCAGCCGGCCTGGACGTCATCGACGATCAGGAGGATGTCGTGCTCACGGCACAGGTCCGAGAGCGCCTTGAGCCACTCCAGCCGGGCGGCGTTGAGACCGCCTTCGCCCTGGACGGACTCCACGATGATCGCGGCCGGCTTGTCGACGCCCGAGCCGCTGTCCTGGAGCACCCGCTCCAGCCACATGAAGTCGTCGACGGCGCCGTTGAAGTAGTCGTCGTAGGGGATCTTCGAGCTGTTGGTCAGCGGGATGCCTGCGCCCTTGCGCTTCATCGAGTTGCCGGTCACGGCCAGCGAACCGAGCGTCATCCCGTGGAAGGCGTTGGTGAAGGACAGGACGTGCTGGCGTCCGGTCACCTTGCGGGCCAGCTTGAGCGCGGCCTCGACGGAGTTGGTCCCGGTCGGACCGGGGAACATCACCTTGTAGTCGAGGTCGCGCGGCTCGAGGATCAGGTCCGAGAAGGTCTGCAGGAAGTCGCGCTTCGCGCTGGTGTGCATGTCCAGCGAGTGCAGGATGCGGCCCTCGCGCAGGTAGTCGAGCAGCGGCTCCAGCAGCACGGGGTTGTTGTGCCCGTAGTTGAGAGCGCCGGCCCCGGAGAAGAAGTCCAGGTACTCGGTCCCGTCCTCGCTGGTGACGGTCGCGCCCTGGGAGTGGGTCATCACAGCGGGCCAGCTGCGGCAGTAGCTGCGGACCTGCGACTCCAGAGAGTCGAAGATCGCGGTGTCGCCATCGGCCCGGGGAGTCTCGGCGATGGCGGGTTCGGTGGTCGTAGTCATGGACATGACACCTCCGTGATCGGGTCGTGCGGGTGAGAACGGGCCGATGCGGAACAGCAGCTCCGCGTCGTGCCCGTCGGGGAACATCGCGGCGTCGAAGAGCGGTCTGCGCTCGATCGGTGCGCCGCGTGCGTTCGCGAACGAGGTGAACAGGGCGATGGAGGCGCTGTTGTCCGCGGTGATGGTCGTCTCCAGGTGGCGTATGCCCTGGTCGGCGGTGAGACGGTCGACGAGATCGTCGAGCATGCGGCGGGCCAGGCCCTGGCCGCGGTGCGCCTCGTCGACGGCGACCTGCCAGATCATCAAGGTCTCCGGCTCGTCCGGCCGTAGATAGCCGGTGACGAATCCTCCTGGATCGTCGTCGACGGTCGCGATGATCGATGTCTCCGCGAAGTCGCGAGCCCACAAGAGGTAGGCGTACGAAGCGTTTACGTCGAGTACCCGAGATTCCCGTGCCATCCGCCACAGATGCTGACCGTCCTCGAGGTCCGGTGAGCGGAAGTCGACTCGGGAAGCCGACTTCAGGCGGGGCACGCTGCCAGTCGAGTTGCGATGTGGCATCGCTTCACGACGCTAACAGCCCTGCGGCACACGTGCCCGGGACGAGTCCGCACTCCGATATGCAGGCGGATGAGTCGCGCGACGCTCAGCTCACGCAGACGTACGCCGCACCAGCTCGGGCGCGAAGACGACCCGTCGCGGGTGGGTGGTGGTTCCGTCGAGCTGGGAGAGGAGGAGCCGGACGGCCTCTCTCGCCATGTCTCCTATCGGGTTCTTGACCGTGGTGAGCGGGGGAGCGGTGCGCTCGGCGATGCCGAGGTCGTCGTAACCGACGACCGCGATGTCGTCGGGGATGCGCCGGCCCGCCCGGGCGAGCGCGCGGAGCGCGCCCGCGGCCATGAGGTCGGAGGCGACCATCAGACCGTCGATGTCGGGATGGTCGCGCAGCAGGGTCTCGCAGGCGACCTCGCCGCCGTCCTCGGTGAAGTCGCCCTCGACGAGCGCGTCGGTGGCGAGCCCGGCAGCGTCGAGAGCGGCCCGCCAGCCGGTGGCCCGGTCGATGCCGGCGCTCATGTCGACGGGCCCGGTGATGGTGCCGACGCGGCGGCAGCCGCGGTCGATCAGGATGTTGGTGACCTCGCGAGCGCCGGCGACGTTGTCGGGGTCGGTGTAGAAGACCTTCTCCGCGCCGGCCAACGGCCGGCCGATGAACGAGGCCGGCAGCCCGATGCCGGCGAGGTGGTCGGCGAGAGCGTCATTGCGGTGGTGAGAGACGACGATCGCGCCGTCGACGTGCCCGCCACGCAGATAGCGCAGCGTCCGCTGCATCTCCTGGCCCGGCTGGGCGATCAGCAGCACGACCTGCAGGTCACGCTGGGCGAGAGCCTGCGTCACCACGTGCATGGTGCGGGCGAAGAACGGGTCGGCGAAGACGCGCTCGTCCGACTCCGGCACGACCATCGCGACCGTGTCGGTCCGCCGTGTCACCAGTGAGCGGGCAGCCGGGTTGGGGACGTAGCCCAGTGTCTGCACGGCCTCGGCGACCGCCTCGGCGGCCTTTGCGGAGACGCGCGAGCCGCCGTTGATGGCGCGCGACGCGGTCGCCCGGCTGACACCAGCCAGCCGGGCGACCTCATCGAGCGTGGGCATGTTCACGACAGGGCTTGATTCCGGGCCGGCAGCCGGTTGTCGGCGGCGACATCGGCGAACCAGAGGCCGCTGTCCTTCACGGTGCGCTCCTGGGTCTCGAAGTCGACGTGCACGATCCCGAACCGGTGGGCGTAGCCGTAGCTCCACTCGAAGTTGTCGAGCAGCGACCAGGCGAAGTAGCCGCGTACGTCCGCACCCTGCTCCATCGCGTCGAGGGTCGCGCGCAGGTGCTTGTCGATGTAGTCGAGGCGGGCGGTGTCGTGCACGGCGCCATCCTCCACCACATCATCGTAGTAAGCCCCGTTCTCGGTGATGTAGACGGGCGGGGCACCGTACTCGTCGTTGAGCCGGGTCAGCAGCCTGGTCAGCCAGACCGGGTCGATCTCCCAGTCGCGGGCGGTGGTCGGGCGGCCCGTACGCGGGGTCACGAACTCGGCACCGGGGTAGGGGTTCCCCCGCGGCAGGTCGGAGTGGACCAGCCGGCTGCCCAGCACCTGGTCGGGATCGATCTCGAACGGCTTCGCGGCGATCGCGTTGCCGAAGTAGAAGTTGATCCCGAGCACGTCGAGCGGCGCGGAGATGACCTCCAGATCGCCCTCGAGCACCCAGTCCTGCCACGGTCGGCCCTGGAAGGTGAGCCCCTCGGTGTCGGCGGCCAGGTCGTCGGCGTACTTGCCTCGGAACAGCGGCTCGAAGAACACCCGGTTGTGCAGCCCGTCGATCCGCCGGGTCATGTCGACGTCCTCGGGACGGTCGGCGTCGTAGGGGTCGACGACCGTCGGGTTGAGGGTGATGCCGAGGGACTTCCCGTTCTCCGGCGTCGCGCCGCGGCCGCGCAGCTCGTTGACCACCAGGCCGTGAGCGAGCATCAGGTGGTGGGCAGCGACGATCCCGGCGACACCCTCCTGGCGACCCGGCGCGTGCTGGCCGCCGGAGTAGCCGAGGAACGCCGAGCACCACGGCTCGTTCAGCGTCGTCCAGTTGTCGACGCGGTCGGAGAGCTCGTCATAGACAGTGGTGGCGTACTCCACGAACCGGTAGGCGGTGTCCCGGCTGGTCCAGCCGCCCTGGCCCTCGAGGGCCTGCGGCAGGTCCCAGTGGTAGAGCGTGATCCACGGGGCGATGTCGGCCTCGAGCAGCTCGTCGACGAGACGGCTGTAGAAGTCGAGTCCCGCCTGGTTGACCTTCCCGCCGTCGGGCCGGATCCGCGGCCACGCCGTCGAGAAGCGGTACGAAGCCAGGTTGAGGCGCTTCATCAGCGCGACGTCCTCGGGGACCCGGTGGTAGTGGTCGCAGGCGACCTCGCCGGTGTCGCCGTTCAGGATCGCTCCCGGGACCTTGGAGAAGGTGTCCCAGTTGCTGGGAGTGCGGCCGTCCTCGTCGATAGCGCCCTCGATCTGGTAGGACGCGGTGGCCGCGCCCCAGAGGAAGTCCTTGGGGAACGTACGGGCCTGGTAGATCGAACTGGTCATCCTTTGACGGCTCCTTGCATGATGCCGGACACCAGGTGGCGTCCGGTGGCGATGAACAACAGAAGTAGGGGGATGGTCGCGAGGATCGTTCCGGCCTGGACCAGAGCCATGTCGGCATGTCCTTGGCCGGGTGCGACCTTGAGCGCGTCGAGCGCGGTCTGCAGGGTCTGGACGTCCGAGCCCTGCAGCACGATCAACGGCCACATGAAGTCCGTCCACACCTGCATGAAGGTGAACAGAGCCAGGATCGCCATCGCCGGTCTCGCCGCCGGGATGGCGACGGTCCAGAACGTACGGATCATGGACGCCCCATCGACACGGGCCGCGTCGATGAGCTCGTCGGGGATCGCGTCGAGGAGGTACTGCCTCATGAAGAAGACCCCGAACGCGGTCACCAGCCACGGCAGGATCACGGCGGGGAGGGTGCCGGTCAGGCCGAGGTTGGAGAACTGCTTCAGCATCGGCACCAGGGCCAGCTGGGTCGGCACCGCCATGGTGGCGACGACGAAGACCATGCCCACCTGGGAACCGCGGAAGCGGAGCTTGGCGAAGGCGTAGCCGGCCAGGGTCGAGAAGAGCACGACCGAGATCGCCGAGACTCCGGAGACGATGATCGAGTTGAGCAGCGCCGACCAGAAGTCGATCCGGTCGAAGACCCGGGCTGCGTTGTCGAAGAAGTGTCCGCCCGGGATCAGCGGCGGGGGCGACTGGATCGCCCGATGCCGGGTGACCGAGCCGATCACGAACGACCAGTAGAGGGGGAAGGCCGAGCCCAGCAGGAATGCCGTGAGCAGGCCGTACACAAGGAATCCAGGTCGTCTACTCATCGAAGGCTCCTACGCTGGACGGCCCGGGTGACCAGGAAGTTGACCAGCGCGATCCCCACGATGATGAGGAACAGCACCCAGGCGGCGGCGGCCGCACGTGGATACGGGTTGGTCGTGGTCTGGGCGGTGTTGAAGACGTACATCGTCAAGGTCGTGTACTGGAAGTCCGAGCCGCCCTGGAAACGCAGGTTGGTGTCGAAGATCCGGGGCTCGGTGAAGATCTGCAGGCCACCGATGGTCGAGGTGACGATGACGAAGATCATCGTCGGCCGGATCGAGGGCAGGGTGACGTGGAAGAACTGCTTCACCTTGGAGGCGCCGTCGATGTCGGCGGCCTCGTAGAGGTCCCGCGGGATCGCCTGCATGGCGGCGAGGATGATCAGCGCGTTGTAGCCGGTCCAGCGCCAGTTGACCATGGTTGCGATCGCGGTCCAGCTCGCGAACCGGTCGGCGTGCCACGGCACCTTGGAGAGGCCGAAGCCGTCGAGCATCTGGTTGATCAGGCCCGTGTTGTCGGCGAAGATCGAGCCGAAGATCATCGCGGAGGCTGCCGGAGCGACCACGAAGGGCAGCAGGATGCTCATCCGCCACAAGGTGCGGCCCCGGAGCCGGGTGTCGAGCAGGGCGGCGAGGATCGTCGCCACGATGATCTGCGGCACCGAGGAGAGCAGGAAGATCCCGATGGTGTTCCAGAAGGCCTTGCGGAAGACCGAGTCACCGAGCACGTGGGCGTAGTTGTCCCAGCCGACCCAGGGGCCGACCTCGGACCCGTAGGCGGGCCAGGAGAAGAAGGACAGGTAGCCGGTGTAGAGCATCGGGTAGAGCCCGATGGCGGCGAAGACCAGGAAGAACGGCGCGATGTACAGGTACGGCGAGAGCTTCAGGTCCCACCGGGAGAGCCGGTCGCGCCAGGTCTGGCGGCGGGGGGACGCCCCGGTCGAGGTCGCCGAGGTGGCGTTCTCGACCGGGGCGGATGTGGTGGTCGGCATCGATCAGGACATTCCTTCGACGCCCTCGAGGAAGGTCGCCCACGACTTCTCGGGGTCGGTGCCCTCGTCCACGCGTCGGATCGCCTGCTGGAAGAGGCCGAGGATGTCGGAGTACTTGTCACCCTTGAACGGGACACCCGCCGGGACGGCGTCCGCGCGGTTGGCGAGGATCTGCGAGGTCGGGGCGTCGTTGAAGTAGGTGTCCGTGGCGTTCTCCTCGGCGAGGACCGTCTGCGCCTCCAGGTTGGCCGGGAAGTTGCCGGCCACCTTCGAGGCGGCCACCTGGGAGTCGGCCGTGGTCAGGTAGTTGGCGAACTCCTTGGCCTCCTCCTGGTGCTCCGACTGCGCCGGGACGGCGAGGTAGGAGCCGCCCCAGTTGCCGCCGCCGCCCGGGAAGGCGTCGACGATGTCCCAGCCCTTCACGTCAGGCGCGGAGTCCTTGATGTTGGCGAACATCCAGCCCGGGCAGGGGATGGTGGCGAACCCGTCGTTGGTGAAGTTGGCCGTCCAGTCCTCGCCCCACTGCTCGACCTTCGTCGACTGGGTGGCGGCGTGCTGTGCGACCGTGTCGTAGACCTTCCGGAGCTCCGGGTTGTCCACGTCGACCTTCTGGTCCTTGGTCTGGAAGGGGAACTCGACCTGGTTGAGCATCGCCTGGGCGATCGCGCCGCTGGAGTCGTACCAAGCCGTCTTCGGCATCTTCGCCTTGAACTTGTCGCCGGTGGCGAAGTAGGTGTCCCAGTCCGCGAAGAGCTCCTTCACCGCCTCGCGGTCGCTCGGGAGCCCGGCCTTCTCGAAGAGGTCGGCGCGGTAGCAGAACGCCTCGGGGCCGGCGTCGGTCGGGTAGCCGATCTGCTTGCCGTCGGCGGTCTGGCCCTCGAGGTACTTCGACTCCATCCAGCGGCTGTCGAGCTCCTTGTCGGTGAGGTCGACGAACTGCTCGGAGGCGCCCTCGGCGACGAGGGCGGGCATCATGTCGCCCTCGATGCCGACGATGTCGGTGAGACCCTCGCCGGACTGCAGGCCGGTGGTGAGGCTCTGCTTCCAGGTGTCCCACTCGGCGACGACGGTCTGCTTGACCTTGAAGGGGCGTTCAGGGTCGGCGTTCCACTTGTCGATGAGGTCGCCGTAGCCGAATTCGCTGAACGTCGTGATGGTCAGGGTGTCATCTTTGCCGAGCTTGGCCTGCTCGCCGGTGTCGTCGCTGCCGCCGCAGGCCCCGACGAGGCCAGCGACGAGAGTGGCGACCGCGCCAGCGGCTAGACCGCGGCGCCAGGACTTGGAGATCTTGGACACGGGGTGCTCCTGCACGTCTGTGTGGGGAGTGAGAGCGCTTCCACTCTCGGGACTAGGGAGAGTGTGATCGCGCTCACAAGCCGCTGTCAAGTGGCTCGTGAGTAACGATTTCGTGTTTGTGGGAGCGCTTCCACAAAAATGGGGAAGCGATGGGGTGATCAGCCCGAGATGACGGTGAGCAACCGAGCGGTCTCGGCGGCCATCGCGTCGCGGCCCGCGCCGAGGTATCGGCGTTGGTCGACCAGGGTCGGGTCGGCCTCGAGAGTGTCGCGGACCGCGGTGGTGAAGGCCTTGTTGAGCTGGGTGGCGACGTTGATCTTGGTCATCCCGGCGGCGATCGCGGCCCTGAGCCCGTCGTCGCTGACCCCGGAGGACCCGTGCAGGACCAGCGGGACGTCGACGGCCCGCCGGAGCGCTGCGATCAGCGCCTCGTCCAGCGACGCGTCCCGGGTGGTCATCTTGTGGCTCGAGCCGACCGCGACGGCGAGAGCGTCGACACCCGTGCTGGCGACGAACGCGGCCGCCTCCTCCGGGTCGGTGCGTACGCCCGGTGCGTGGACACCATCTTTACCGCCGACCTCGCCGAGCTCGGCCTCCACGTGCGCGCCGCGGTCGTGACAGCGGCGGACGACGGCAGCGGTACGAGTGAGGTTCTCCTCGTAGGGCAGCTGGGAGGCGTCGTACATCACCGACGAGAAGCCGAGGTCGACCGCGACCCCGACCAGGCGCTCGTCGGTCGCATGGTCCAGGTGGAGCGAGATCGGCATCGTGGCCTGGGTGGCGGCGGCGATCGCGGCGTGTGCCAGCGGTGCCAGGCCGCCGTGGTAGCGCACGGCGTTCTCGCTGATCTGCACGATGACCGGCCGGTTGGCGGACTCGGCTCCCGCGGCGATGGCCTCGACCGTCTCCAGGTTGATCGCGTTGAAGGCGGCGACACCGCGGCCTTCGGCGTAAGCCGCGTCGACGAGGGCGGCGGTGGTGGTGAGGGTCACTGGTGTTCCTTGGGGGTGGAGGAGCGGAAGGGAGACATCAGTCCGGAAGCTCGACGGCTCGGGTCAGGTGGCGCGGCCGGTCGGGATCGAGGCCGCGGCCGAGCGCCAGACCGACGGCCACCCGCTGGGCGAGGACGAGCTGCGCCATCGGATCGAGCTCGCTGGTCACGAACCGTGCGCCGGTGGCGGTGACCTGTTCCCGCAGACCGTCCGGGGCCTCCCCGAAGGACCAGACCTCGCGGCCGGGCTCGGCGATCGAGATGGGGCCGTGGCGGTAGTCCATGGCGGGGTGGGCCTCGGCCCAGAACTGAGCCGCCTCGCGGGTCTTCAGCGCCGCCTCCTGGGCCAGGCCGATGGTCCAGCCCTGCCCGACGAAGCTGATCTGGCCGGCGCTGAGGTGCGGCGCGATGTCGGCGTCCAGGGCTCGCTCCGCGTCGACCGCCAGCGTCTCCAGGTCGTGCCCGAGGTGGGCCCGCAGGAGCGCCAGCGTCGTGGTTGCGAATCGGGTCTGCACGACCGACTCCTCATCGGCGAAGGGCAGCCCGATGATCTTGTCGGCGACGTCCTTGACCTGCTCCTCCGGCACGCCGGTGATGGCCACGGTCGGGGCCTCCACCGCGGCGAGGAGCCGTAGCACCTCGGTCGTCGTCCCGGACCTGGTGATCGCCACGACCCGGTCGTAGCGGCGCCCCGTCGGAACCTCCGAGGCGGTGAACGCGTCGGTCTCGCCCTGTCCTGCGGCCTCGCGGAGGCCGGCGTAGGCCATCGCCATGAACCACGACGTCCCGCAGCCGACCACGGCCACCCGCTCGCCCGGCCGCGGCAGCAGCCCGGCGACCTCCGGCAGCAGCGCCGCCGCCTGCCGCCACGTCGACGGCTGGGTCGCGATCTCGGCCTCCACATGCGTACGCGTCATGGGGGAAGTGTCGCAGGCAGATGACAACGAAACGGCCGCCGACCCATGGGGTCGGCGGCCGTCACGAGGAGTCGGTCAGGACTTGTTGGCCTTGCGAGCGCGCGAAGCGATCTTCCCGCGGTCGTTGGCGTCGAGGACGACCTTGCGGATGCGGACCATGTCGGGGGTGACCTCGACGCACTCGTCCTCGCGGCAGAACTCCAGGCACTGCTCGAGGGAGAGCTTCTTCGGCGGGATGAGCTTCTCGAAGTTGTCGGAGGTGGCGGAGCGGACGTTGGTCTGCTGCTTCTCCTTGGTGATGTTCACGTCCATGTCGTCGGCGCGAGAGTTCTCGCCGACGATCATGCCCTCGTAGACCTCGGTGGCCGGCTCGACGAACATGACGCCGCGCTCCTGCAGGCTCGTCATGGCGTACGCAGTGGCAGCGCCGGACCGGTCGGCGACGAGCGAGCCGTTGTTGCGCGAGCGGATCTCGCCGGCCCAGCGGTCGTAGCCCTCGGAGATGTGGTGGGCGATGCCGGTTCCGCGGGTCTCGGTGAGGAACTCGGTGCGGAAGCCGATCAGGCCACGGGCGGGCACGATGAACTCCATGCGCACCCAGCCGGTGCCGTGGTTGGTCATGCCCTCCATGCGGCCCTTGCGGTTGGCGAGCAGCTCGGTGATGGAGCCGAGGTGCTCCTCCGGCGCGTCGATGGTCAGGCGCTCGTACGGCTCGTGGATCTTGCCGTCGACCTCCTTGGTGACCACCTGCGGCTTGCCGACGGTCAGCTCGTAGCCCTCGCGGCGCATCTGCTCGACCAGGATCGCCAGCGCCAGCTCACCGCGGCCCTGGACCTCCCAGGCGTCGGGACGCTCGGTGTTGAGGATCTTCAGCGACACGTTGCCGATGAGCTCCTGGTCGAGGCGGTCCTTGACCAGACGCGCGGTGACCTTCGAGCCCTTCACCTTGCCGACCAGCGGCGAGGTGTTGGTGCCGATGGTCATCGAGATGGCCGGCTCGTCGACGTGGATGAGCGGCAGAGCGACCGGGTTCTCCGGGTCGGCGAGGGTCTCGCCGATGGTGATCTCCGGGATGCCGGCGATGGCGACGATGTCGCCGGGGCCGGCGACCTCGCCCGGCTTGCGCTCGAGGCCCTCGGTGATGAGGAGCTCGGTGATGCGTACGTTCTTGACCTCTCCGTCACGTCGCATCCAGGCGACGTTCTGGCCCTTCTTCAGGGTGCCCTGGTGGATGCGGACCAGCGCGAGGCGGCCGAGGAACGGGCTCGCGTCGAGGTTGGTGACGTGGGCCTGGAGGGGCGCGCCCTCGACGTAGGTCGGAGCCGGGATCGTGTCCATGATCGTCTGGAACAGCGGCTCGAGGTCCTTGGAGTCGGGCAGCTCACCGTTGCCGGGCTGCTCGAGCGCGGCGACGCCGGCCTTGCCGGAGGCGTAGACCACCGGGAAGTCGAGCGCGTCCTGGCTGTGGGAGTCGTCGAGCAGGTCCATGAAGAGCTCGTACGTCTCGTCGACGACCTCCTCGATGCGGGCGTCGGGGCGGTCGACCTTGTTGACGACGAGCACCACCGGCATGTCGGCGTTGAGCGCCTTGCGCAGCACGAACCGGGTCTGGGGGAGCGGGCCCTCGGAGGCGTCCACCAGCAGCACGATCCCGTCGACCATCGACAGACCGCGCTCGACCTCACCACCGAAGTCGGCGTGACCGGGGGTGTCGATGATGTTGATCGTCATCCCCTCGGGAGCGCTCGGCCCGTTGTAGTGGATGGCGGTGTTCTTCGCGAGGATGGTGATGCCCTTCTCGCGCTCGAGCTCGCCGGAGTCCATGACCCGGTCGGCGACCGACTCGGCCTCGTGCTCGGTGAAGGTGCCTGCCTGACGCAGCATGGCGTCGACCAGCGTGGTCTTGCCGTGGTCGACGTGCGCAACGATGGCGACGTTGCGGAGATTGGCCTTGAGGGTCTCGGACATGTGCGAAGCGGCTCGATTTCTGGCGCGGGACGGGACGACTGATCTTATCCGCCAGGACGTCCTTGACCTGCATCCAGAGATGGCGGTTGGCTGAGACCATGACTTCTCGGAAACACGTCTGCCACATCGTTCCCCCCTACCTCATGCAGCGGCTCGACCCCGGCCGCCTGGACCAGGACGACGGTTTCCGCGCCGCCCGGGCCGACCATCTGACCAGAGTTCTCGCCCAGGTCCCGGCACCGGAGGCCGGCAGCACCGCCGCCGAGGCGGGTGACTGGACCGTCTACTCCGCGGAGAACGGCACCGACCTGCCTGGGGTCAAGGTCCGTGCTGCGGGCGAGCCGGAGTCGGGCGACGAGAGCGTCGACGAGGCTGCGACCGGCATCACCGGCTCGCTGGCGCTCTTCGAGGAGGTCTACGGCCGCGACTCCTACGACGGCCAGGGGATCGAGGTCGTGATGACCGTCCACTACGACCAGAACTACGCCAACGCCTTCTGGGACGGCACCCAGCTGGTCTTCGGCGACGGCGACGGCAAGATCTTCCAGCGCTTCACCAAGGCCGTCGACGTGATCGGCCACGAGCTCTCCCACGCGGTCACCGAGCACACCGCCGGACTCGTCTACCAGGGCCAGCCCGGAGCGCTCAACGAGCACCTCTCCGATGTCTACGGCTCCTGCGTCAAGCAGCGCCTCCTCGGCCAGAGCGCTGAGGAGGCCGACTGGATCATCGGCGCGGGCCTCTTCACCGAGTCGGTCCAGGGTGTCGGGCTGCGTCACATGCTCGAGCCGGGAACGGCGTACGACGACCCCGAGCTGGGCAAGGACCCGCAGCCGGCCCACATGGACGACATCTACGACGGTCCCGACGACAACGGCGGCGTCCACATCAACTCCGGCATCCCCAACCGCGCCTTCGCCCTCGCTGCCAAGGCGATCGGCGGCAGCTCGTGGGACGGTGCCGGCAAGATCTGGTGGGCGGCGCTGACCAACGGCGCCGTCACCACCGACACCGACTTCGCCGGGTTCGCCGCGGCGACGGTCGCCGAGGCCGGCGACCACGCCGAGGCCGTCACCACCGCGTGGTCCGAGGTCGGGATCACCCCGGCCTCCGGGACTCCCGCGCCCGATGGCGAGGCGCCGACCACGACAGTGAAGGTCCGTCGCAGCGGGGGCTTCATCGGGCGTACGACCGAGGGGAGCGCCGAGCTCGCGCCGTCGGCCGCCCAGGTGGCCACCCTGCGCAACCTGGTCACGGGCGGCGGAGCTCCGTCGAAGCCGAAGGGCGCCGACCGCTACATCTACGAGTTCGAGGTCGACGGTCAGACCGTCGTCGTGCACGAGGGCGATCTGAGCCCCGAGCTGCACGCGCTCGCCAACGAGCTGCTCGAGAGATAGGCGCAGGAGTAAGCGCGCGCAGCGCCGAGACGTCAGCTACGTCGGCCGAGTGGGCACTGCGGTGACGGCTCGGCCGACGGGAGTGACGCTTCGGCCTGTGGGTCTACGCCGGGAGGGCGTGGTTGAGTGCGGCCTCGACGTGCACGGTGATCGCATCCAGGATGGGTACGTCGACGTCGCTGGGACGCACCAGGAGACTGAGCTCGGAGGCACCGAGGATCACGCCGTCCGAGCCGGCGTCCCACAGCTCGTGGACGACCTCGAGGACGCGCTTGCGAGAGCCCGACACGACGGTCCGGTGGACGAGCTCCTCGTAGATGATCGAGTCGAGCATCTCCACGTGCAGAGGGTCGGGCAGGTTCACGTCGACGCCATGGTCGGAGATGCGCTGAGCGAAGAAGTCGTTCTCCACGGTGTAGCGGGTGGCGAGGAAGCCGGCCTTGGTGATGCCCAGCTCCTTCGACTTCGCGGCGAGCGCGTCGGCCAGGTGCAGCACGGGTACGTCGACCGCGGCCGCCACCTCGTCATAGACCTTGTGGAAGGTGGTGGTGCACAGCAGGATCAGGTCGGCGCCGCCGGCGACCACGCTGCGCGCCGCGGCGACCAAGATCTCGGAGACCTGGTCCCAGGCCTCCTTCTCCTGAAGATCCGTCAGCTCGGCCAGGTCGACAGAGGCCAGCACGATCTTGGCGGAGTGAAGGCCGCCGAGCCGCTCCTGGACACCCTTGTTGAGTCCCTCGTAGTAAGCGGCGGTGCTTTCCCAGCTCATGCCGCCGATGAGTCCGATCGTCTGCACCCGTCGAGTGTGACACCGCCGGAGGCTGCGTACGGAATCCTCGGCGCCCTGACCAGGGCCGATATCGGCGTCAGCCCTCGCGGTGCACCTTGTGCGGGGCCGCCTGGGCACGGGGCTTGATGACCAGCTCGTCGATGTTGACGTGAGCCGGACGTGTGGCCATCCAGACGATCGCGTCGGCGACGTCCTCGGCCACCAGCGGGTCCGCGACCCCCTGGTAGACGGCGTCGGCCGCAGCCTGGTCGCCCCCGAGGCGTACGAGCGAGAACTCCTCGGTCTGGACCATGCCAGGGGCGACCTCCATGATCCGCACCGGCTTGTCGACGATCTCCAGGCGCAGCGCCTCGGTGACCGCACGGGTGCCGAACTTGGCCGCGTTGTAGCCTGCGCCGCCCTCGTAGGCGCGCCGGCCGGCGATCGAGCCGACATTGATGATCGCGCCCGCGCCGGAGGCGACCAGCGCCGGGAGCAGCGCCTTGGTGACGCGGGTCAGGCCGATCACGTTGACCTCGAACATCGCCTGCCACTTGGTCAGATCTGCCTCGGCGACCTTGTCCACGCCGAAGGCACCGCCGGCGTTGTTGACCAGCAGGTCGAGACGGTCGCCGACCGCCTCGACGAGCGCGGCGACGGAGTTGTCGGAGGTGACGTCGGTCGCGATCGCGGTGCCACCGATCTCCTCGGCCAGCGCCTCGATCCGGTCGGCCCGGCGGGCGGCGAGGAAGACGTGGTAGCCCTCCTTGGCGAGCTGGCGGGCCGTGGCGGCGCCGATCCCGCTCGAGGCACCGGTCACGACAGCGTTCTTGGGGACTGCGTTCGTCAAAGACACGGCGCCATTCTCTCGTCGCTCGCTCGACATTGGGTACCGGGTCCCACGATCGAAGATGATTCGCACCTCCGGGAATGATGGCCGACATCCGCTTGTTGAGAGACGGGACCACAGGTGTAGATACGAAGGAGCAGGCATGATCCACCGCGTAGCGATGGTCAGTCTGCACACCTCCCCTCTCGACCAGCCCGGCACCGGCGACGCCGGCGGCATGAACGTCTACGTGCTCGAGCTCTCCCGGCGGCTGGCCACCCAGGGCATCGCGGTCGACATCTTCACGCGCGCGACCTCGTCGCGCCTGCCGCAGGTCGTGGAGGCGTACGACGGGGTCGCTGTCCACCACGTCCACGCCGGTCCTTTCGAGGGGCTGGCCAAGGGTGACCTTCCCGGGCAGCTGTGCACGTTCGCGCGCGAGGTGCTTCGCGCCGAGGCGTCCAACCCGCCCGGATACTTCGACGCCGTGCACTCCCACTACTGGCTCTCCGGCCAGGTGGGGGCGCTCTCCCGCGACCGTTGGGGCGTCCCGCTGGTCCACTCGATGCACACCATGGCCAAGGTCAAGAACGAGGCGCTCGCCGAGGGCGACAGCCCCGAGCCCGAGGCCCGGGTGATCGGGGAGGAGCAGGTCGTCGACGCCGCCGACATGTTGATCGCCAACACCGACCTCGAGGCCAAGCAGCTGATCAACATGTACGACGCGGAGCCAGGTCGTGTCGCCGTCGTCCACCCCGGCGTCGACCTGCGGGTCTTCCGGCCGCGCGGGCGGGCCGCGGCGCGTGTCGCGCTCGGGCTGCCCGCCCGGGCTCATGTCCTCCTCTTCGCCGGTCGCATCCAGCCGCTCAAGGCGCCCGATGTGCTGTTGCGGGCGACCGCCGTCATGCTTGCCCGCGACCCCTCGCTTCGCCGGTCGCTGGTGGTGCCGATCGTCGGCGGGCCCTCGGGCTCAGGTCTCGAGCACCCGACCGGCCTGGCTGACCTGGCAGCCGAGCTGGGCATCTCCGACGTGGTCAGGTTCGTCCCGCCGGTGCGCCAGGACGAGCTCGCGCTGTGGTACTCCGCCGCGTCCGTCGTCGCCGTCCCCTCCTACAACGAGTCGTTCGGCCTGGTCGCGGTCGAGGCCCAAGCCTGCGGCACCCCCGTCGTCGCCGCCGCCGTCGGTGGCCTGACCACCGCGGTGCGCCACGACCGCAGCGGTCTCCTGGTCGACGGACACGACCCGGCCCGGTGGGCCGACGCGCTCACCAACGCCGTCTCGTCCCACACGCGCTGGTCGGCGCTGGCCGACGGCGCCCGCGAACACGCCCAGGACTTCTCCTGGGATCTCACCGCACGCAATACGCTCGAGGTCTACGAAGAGGCCAAGATGCTGATGCGTGAGGAGCTGATGGCATGAGTGATGGTGCGCGGAGCGAGCTGGAAGAGGTCGTACGCGGCTGGCTGAAGTCCAACGACCTCGGCTGGGACGAGACCTCCCAGCCCGGTGGCGAGCTGGTCTTCTCGTTCTCTCTGCCGGGCGAGCGCAAGCTTCAGACGCCGGTCCGGCTCGACCTCGGGCAGCACGCGTTGGGTGTGCACGCCTTCGTCTGCCGCCGTCCCGACGAGAACTTCGAGACCGTCTACCGCTGGCTGCTCGAGCGCAACCTGCGGCTCTACGGGGTCGCCTTCGGGATCGATCGCCTCGGCGACATCTATCTCGACGGCCGGCTCCCGCTGGCGATGGTGGATCCCGACGAGCTCGACCGGCTCCTCGGCTCGGTCCTGACCTACGCCGACGAGTCCTTCAACACGATCCTCGAGCTGGGTTTCGCGACCTCGATCCGCAAGGAGTGGGAGTGGCGCAAGCTGCGAGGCGAGTCGACGGCGAACCTGGAAGCCTTCCGAGGCTGGCTAGAATCCGCCGAGACGTCAGTTTCTGACGCCGAGTAGTCAGTTTCTGACGCCGAGAAGTCAGAAACTGACCGCGTCCGGTTCGGATCAGCGGGGCCGGCGGCGAGTGATCAGCACACCCGCGATGCACATCGCGCCACCGACGAAGGCGAGTGCCGGGGGCACCTCGTCGAGGACCAGCCAGGCCATCAGCGCGGTGATGAACGGCACCAGGAACGTCGACTGCGCGAACTTGCCTGCATCGGAGTGGGATAGCGCATAGGCCCAGGTCACGAACGCCAGCGCGCTCGGGAAGAGGCCGAGGTAGACGATCCAGCCGAGGTTGCCGACGCTGATGTCGGGGAGCGTGGTGGCCAGCTCGAACGACCAGGGCAGGCAGATGACGAGGCCGGCGACGGCGTACCAGAACGTCAGCAGCAGTGCGCTCATCGACGGCAGCAGCTTCTTCTGGGTGAGGACACCGACCGCGAAGGTGAGCGCAGCGACGACCGAGAGGGCGACGCCGATCCAGTCGCCGGTGTCACCGTTGGCCGAGGCGCGGCCGATGACGACGACGCCCGCGAAGCCGACACCGGTGCCGATCAGGATCCACTTGTGGATCGTCTCCTTGAGCACGAGGCCTGCCAGCAGCGCCACCACGATCGGGCCGACCTGCACGATCAGCGCTGCCGTAGCCGCGTCGATGCGCCGCTCGGACTCGTTGAGCGCCAGGTTGTAGACACCCAGCCAGGACGCCCCGCCCAGCGCGATCAGCGGCCACTCCTTCCGGGTCGGCAGCCGGAACCCGCCCTTCAGCGCGAGATAGACACCGAGCGCGGCGACCATCACCAGCAGCCGACCCAGCGACAGGCTCCCCGGCGGGACGGTGTCGCCCAGGTGCCGGATCCCGACGAACGCCGAGGCCCACAGCACCAGCGTGATCCCGCACGCGACCAGTGGCTTCCAGATCGGCGTGGTCTCGGCTGGTGCGGGGTTAATCGTCGTCGTCACGATAAAAGGGTAAAGATCCGTACGCCTTCGGGCGAGCGGATAACGGCCAAGCATCTTCGACATCCCGCCAACTCGACCCCGCCGAGACGTCACTCGCGTCGGCCGAGACGTCACTGGCGTCGGCCGAGTGGTCACATTGCTGCCAACTCGGCCGACGGGAGCGACGCTTCGGGCGACGGGAGTGACGCTTCGGCTGAGGGTCAGCCGCGGAAGGTGCGTCGGTACGCGGTCGGGGTGATGCCGAGGGCGGCGTGGAAGTGGAGGCGGAGGGACTGGGCGGTGTTGAGGCCGCAGCGGGCGGCGATCTGCTCGACGCTGAGGTCGGTGGTCTCCAGCAGGGTGCGGGCGAGCTCGATGCGTTGGCGTTGCAGCCAGCGGCCGGGGGAGTCGCCGGTCTCGTCGCGGAAGCGCCGGGTGAAGGTACGCACCGACATCGAGACCTGGGCAGCCATCGTCTCCAGGGTGAGGGGCTGGTCGAGGTGGGAGAGTGCCCAGGCGGTCGCCGCCGAGATCCCGGGGTCGCCCGCAGCAGGAGCGTGATGCCGGATGAACTGAGCCTGGCCACCGTCGCGGTGGGGCGGGACGACCGTCACCCGAGCGACGCGGTTGGCGACCGCGGCGCCGTGGTCGCGGCGTACGACATGCAGACAGAGGTCGACGCCGGCGGCCACCCCTGCGGAGGTGAGGATGTCGCCGTCGTCGACGAAGAGCACGTCGGGGTCCAGCCTGACCTGCGGAAACAGGTCTCGGAAGTGATCGGTGCAGAACCAGTGGGTCGTGGCCGGTCGGCCGTCGAGAAGGCCTGCGGCAGCGAGCGCGAAGGCGCCGGCGCAGATCGACATGATCCGGGTGCCCGGGCGGATCATGTCGAGCGCTTCCTTCAGCGGCGCTGACAGCACACCGTCGGTCACCATCGGGGTCAGCTCGTCGAACTTCGGGATCACCACGGTGTCGGCGCTCGCCAGCGCCTCCGGGCCGTGAGGCGCGAGCACGACCACGTCCGAGTCCGACTGGACCGGCCCGGGACCGCCGGTGGTGCAGGTGACGACCTCGTAGAGCAGTCGGGCCTGGCTGTCGCGGGCCTTGCCGAAGATCCGGTGCGGGATGCCGATCTCGAGGGGGATGAACCCGTCCTGGATCAGCACCGCGACCCGGTGCGGAGAAGGAACCCGTACGCCGCTCATGGCTGGATCTTATCGATAGATGTCAATCAGGCCACTGTCCGGAGCGGTGCGCACCCGGCAGGATCATGCTCCATGAGCCAGACGACGACCCCGCCGCCTGCCGGCCGAACATCCGTACGCCGCCACCGCATCCACCCGGCCTGGTGGGTGGCTGCCGTCGCCTTCGTGACCATCGTCGGAGCCGCCGCCTTCACCGCGGCGCCAGGTCTCCTGGTCGACCCGCTGAACGAGGACTTCGGCTGGTCGCGCGGCACGATCGGGGCCGGGATCACGCTGCAGCTCGCGCTCTACGGGCTGACCGCACCCTTCGCGGCCGCACTGATGGACCGCTTCGGGATCCGCCCGGTGGTCGCCGTCGCGCTCACCATGATCACCCTCGGCTCGCTCAGCACCGTCTGGATGAGCCAGTCGTGGCAGTTCGTCCTCGGCTGGGGCGTCCTCGTCGGTGGAGGCAGCGGCTGCATGGCGCTCGCCTTCGGCGCCACGATCACCACCCGCTGGTTCGAGAAGCGACAGGGACTGGTCAGCGGGCTGCTGACCGCCGGCGGCGCGTCGGGTCAGCTGATCTTTCTGCCGGTCCTCGCGATCCTGATCGGGAAGTTCGGCTGGCAGGCGGCCTCGGTCACGATCGCCCTGGTGGCGGCCGCGGTGATCCCGTTCGTCCTGCTCCTGCTCCGCGACTACCCGGCCGATGTCGGTCTGCCGCCCTACGGCGCCGAGCAGATCGTTCCGCGACCCGCGCCCGTGACCGGCGCCGCGCGGCGGACCGTGCGCGTGCTCGGGATGGCGATGCGTACGAAGGCCTTCTGGCTCCTCGCCGGCGCCTTCGCGATCTGCGGGATCACGACGAACGGGCTGATCAGAACCCACTTCGTGCCCGCCGCGCACGACCATGGCATGGCCACCGTCGCGGCCGCCTCGCTGCTCGCCGTGATCGGCATCTTCGACGTCGCCGGAACGATCTTCTCCGGCTGGCTCACCGACCGCTTCAACCCGGTGGTGCTGCTCGGCGTCTACTACTCGCTGCGCGGGATCTCGTTGATCTTCCTGCCGATGCTGCTGGCGCCGGAGGTGCACATCCCGATGGTGTTCTTCATCGTCTTCTACGGCCTCGACTGGGTCGCCACCGTGCCACCCACACTCGCCCTGTGCCGCGAGATCTGGCCCGAGGACGCCCCGATCGTCTTCGGCTGGGTCCTCGCCTCCCACCAGGTCGGAGCCGGCCTGGTCGCCTGGATGGGCGGTGTCGTACGCGACGTCACCGGCTCCTACGACCTGGTCTGGTACGCCGCCGGCGCACTGTGCGCCGCCGCCGCGCTGATGTCGCTGGTGATGCCCAGGGGTGAGCCGGTCGTCGAGCCGGTGGTCGAGCCGTAGCCGCTCACCCGCCGGGGCACTCGTCGCTGTCGCCGCCGGAGTAGCAGGCAGGTGCCTCGGAGCGGTTCGGCTCAGGAACTGGCGGCTCGGGGGTGGACGGCTGCCAGTCGATCGCGGGCACGGCGAAGAGAACCGCGCTCAGAGCGACCACGAAAGCGACGACCAGGTGAGAGATGACGCCGCTCACCGAGCGCCGCAGGACTGCCAGTCCGAGGGCTCCCAGCGACGACAGAGCCATCAAGGCGAGTACGACCCGGTAGGTGACCACGCTCTCTGCTCGAGGCGGCCCGCAGTATCCCGCTCCCGCGAAGCAGAAGTAGGACGTGAACACGTTCGCCAGGGCGACGAGGACGAGGAGCACCGAGAATCCGGCGAGGAGAATCTCGACCCAGCGGAGGCGAGGGCGGTGGCGTACTGGTTCGTTGTCTGCCTGCACCTCTGGCTTCTCGACCTCGTCGGCCGAAGGGGCGCTCGAGCGGGACCGGCGATCGATGGCGAGCCGTACGACGACGACCACCAGCGCGATCACCACCGACCATCCGAGGAGCGGGACCTGGTGGACACCGGGTGTCGTGAAGATCTGGGACGCGTAGGCGAGGAACTCCCCGAACAGCACATCGGGATGCTCCTCGACGCCGTACCCGGGCCGGACCATCGGCCCGATCGCGGTGAGGGCGATGATGACCGTCTGGACGATCCACACCACTGCCAGCACGACTGGCCAGGTCAAGAGGGCCCACAGTCCCCATCGCCCACGCCCGACGCTCAGCGCGAGTGCGCCGGCCAGCACCGGAACCATCAGCCAGACCCACCAATCGGTCATCGACATCGTGCGCGGCACAGCCTGGCCGAACCAGCTGTACGCAGCGCCGGCCAGCGGAGCGAGAGAGAGGCCGCGCAGCCAGGACGGGCCGAGCGCGGCAACCTGCCCGAGTGCGACTGTCACGACCGTGACGATCACGGTGACCAGCTGCAGCACCCGGAGTACGGGCTCGACGTAGAGGCCACGTTCGCCCAGCACGAAGATTGCTGCGAGAGCGATCAGAGCGACCCCGCCGCCGGCGGCGCCGATCGCCGCAGCCGGCCGGTCGCGACGGATCGCGGCCGTCGCGCCGCCGAGCGTACCGGCGACGATGGCGAGAGCGACCAGCTCGCCCATCGCTGCAGCATCGAACGGAGAGGCGTCAGGAAGCATCCCGGGCAGGAATCCGACGAGCCAGGCGAGCGCCGCCAGCAGGACGATCGCGATCACGGGGATCGTGGCCCGGCGGGTGTAGGAGAGAGTCACACCGCGATCCTGCAGGGACACCCCGGCGCGGCACATGAGTTCGAAGGCTCAACCGGTCACGTGTACATAGATCGTGGGAGTCCTGAGGTCACCCAGTGACCTCAGGACTCCCACGTCGCCTATGCCTTACAGGTCGAGCTTGTAGCCCAGGCCTCTCACCGTGACCAGGAACTTCGGCTCGGACGGGTCCGGCTCGAGCTTGGCGCGCAGGCGCTTGACGTGTACGTCGAGGGTCTTGGTGTCGCCGACGTAGTCCGAGCCCCAGACGCGGTCGATGAGCTGACCGCGGGTGAGCACCCGGCCCGGGTTGCGCAGGAACATCTCCAGGAGCTCGAACTCCTTGAGGGGCAGGCGCTGCTCGGAACCGTCCACGGTCACGACGTGGCGCTCCACGTCCATCCGGACGGGCCCGGCCTCGAGAGTTGCCGGGGCGGCGTCGGGCTCGGTGCCGCGCCGGAGCACGGCACGGATCCGGGCGACGAGCTCGCGCGGGGAGTAGGGCTTGGTGACGTAGTCGTCAGCGCCGAGCTCGAGGCCGACCACCTTGTCGACCTCGTCGTCCTTGGCGGTCACCATGATGACCGGGACCGACGAGGTGGCCCGGATCTGGCGGCACACCTCGGTGCCGGAGAGACCGGGGAGCATCAGGTCCAGCAGCACGATGTCTGCCCCGTTGCGGTCGAACTCCTTCAGGGCGTCGGTGCCGTCCTCGGCGACGGCGACCTCGAAGCCCTCCTTGCGGAGCATGTAGGACAGTGCCTCGCTGTAGCTGGCTTCATCTTCGACGACGAGTACCCGGGTCACGGGCGTTCCTCCTTGCTTGTGCCGGACTGCCCGGCAGTTGGTAGGTGCTGGGGCAGGGTGAGGGTGAAGGTGGACCCTTGACCCTCCTGCGACCAGACCTTGACCTCGCCACCGTGTGTGGCGGCGACGTGCTTGACGATCGACAGGCCGAGCCCGGTGCCGCCGGTGGAACGGTGGCGGGCGGGGTCGACACGGTAGAAGCGCTCGAAGATCCGGTCGATCTCCGTTGACGGGATGCCGATGCCCTGGTCGACCACGGAGATCTCGACGGAGCCGTCGGTCGCGCGGGTCGAGACGGTCACGGTCGAACCGGGGTCGGAGTAGGCGACCGCGTTGGAGACCAGGTTGGTGACGGCGGTCGAGACCTGCTCGTCGTTGCCGAAGACGTGCAGTCCGGCGGTGCCGGCGCTGACCACGTTGATCCCCTTCGCGCTGGCGTCGACGGTCGAGCTGTCGACGGCGGCCACGATGATCTTGTCGACGTCGACCGCGACCGGCGCCTCCAGAGGCTCGTCACCCTGCAGCCGGGAGAGCTCGATGATCTGCTGGACGAGCGCGGTCAGGCGCTCGGACTCGGTGATCATCCGGTTGGAGAAGCGGCGTACGGCCTCGGGGTCGTCGGAGGCCTCGGTGACCGCGTCGGCGAGCACTCTTATCGCGCCGACCGGCGTCTTGAGCTCATGACTGACGTTGGCGACGAAGTCGCGGCGTACGGCCTCCACCCGGCGCTCGCGGGTGCGGTCCTCGACCAGGACGAGTGCCAGGCGCGTGCCCAGCGGAGCGACGCGGGCGGTGACGTGCCGCGATGCCCCGTTGGCACGAGAGATCACCAGCTCGGTCTCACGGATCTGGCCGTCGCGGCGCACGGCGTGGACGAGCTCGGAGAGCTCGGACGAGACCAGCGAGGTGCCTCGCACCAGACCGAGGGCGTACGCCGGTGCGCTGGCCTTGAGCACCGTGTCGTCCTCGTCCACCACGACCGCGCTGCTGCGCAGGACGGAGAGGACCGCGGCGACCTCGGCGGGAACCTTGGGCGGCTCGACCTCGGGTATCCGGCGGCGGGAGCGCTCGCTCATCGCCCACGCAAGCACTGCCGCTCCGGCGACGACAGCGCCGAGGAGCGCAGCAAGAAAGGCCTGCGTCGTCGAGTCCACACGATCAGGGTAATCCCATCAAACACCCGTTCCTGACCACTGGACGCCTCCGCGCCGAACGTTCACCATCGGTTCACTCGCGATGAAGATCAGTACATGTCGGGTGTCTAGGATCGGCGCATGCGCGCTGCTTTCCATGAGGACCTCGATGCCATCTTCAACGACCTCACCAATGTCTGTGAGCTGGTGTCCGTGGCCGTACGCGACGCCACCACCGCTCTCCTCGAGGCCCGCAACGACCTCGCCGAGCAGGTGATCGACAAGGACGTCGAGATCGACGACGCCCGTGAGCGCATCGAGGAGAACGCGCTCGAGCTCCTCGGCCTCCAGTCCCCGGTGGCCGGCGACCTCCGCGTCGTCGTCGCCGCGCTGCGGATGATCTCCGACCTCGAGCGGATGGGTGACCTCTCCGTCCACGTCGCCAAGATCGCCAGGCTGCGTACGCCGAACAAGGCCGTCCCCGAGCTGGCCCAGCCGACCATCGCCAAGATGGCCGAGATCGCCCAGCAGATGGTCGAGCGCACCTGCGAGATCCTTCGCAGCCGCGATGTCTCCGCTGCTCAGGACCTGGTTGCCGACGACGACGAGATGGACCGGCTGCGGCGCAAGTCCTTCGCCGAGCTGCTCGGCCAGGACTGGACCCACGGCGTCGAGCCCGCCGTCGACGTCGCTCTCCTGGGCCGCTACTACGAGCGCATCGCCGACCACGCCGTCACGGTGGCCAACCGGGTCGTCTTCGTGGTGACCGGCGAGGTCCCCGCCGACTCCTGACCCGCCGAGGCGGCTGGTCCTGACACAAGAATCCGCCGAGTCGGCGCGTTATAACGCGCCGACTCGGCGGATTTGTTACTACTGCTTGCCTTGGTTGGCGACTGCCTCAGCGGCGGCGGCCGCGGCCTCGGGGTCGAGGTAGGTGCCACCGGCGACGACCGGCTTCAGCGACTCGTCGAGCTCGTAGACCAGCGGCTGGCCCGTGGGGATGTTGAGCTTGGCGATCTCGGCCTCGGAGATGTTGTCCAGGTGCTTGACCAGCGCGCGCAGGCTGTTGCCGTGGGCGGTGACCAGGACCGTCTTGCCGGTCTTCAGGTCGGGCACGATGGCGGAGTCCCAGTAGGGGAGCATCCGGGCCACGACGTCCTTGAGGCACTCGGTGGTGGGCACCTCGATGCCGGCGTAGCGCGCGTCACCGGCCTGGGAGAACTCGGAGTCCGCCTCGATCGGCGGCGGCGGGACGTCGTAGGAACGACGCCACAGCTGGAACTGCTCCTCGCCGAACTTCTTCAGCGTCTCGGACTTGTTCTTGCCCTGGAGGGCGCCGTAGTGGCGCTCGTTGAGACGCCAGTCGCGGCGCACCGGGATCCAGTGACGATCGGCGGTGTCGAGAGCGATGTTGGCGGTGGTGATCGCGCGACGCAGCAGGCTCGTGTGGACCAGGTCGGGAAGGATCCCGGCCTCGCTGAGAAGCCTGCCGCCGTTGACGGCCTCGGCCCGGCCCATGTCGGTGAGGTCGACGTCGACCCAGCCGGTGGACAGGTTGAGCGCGTTCCACTCGCTCTGGCCGTGGCGCAGCAGGACGAGCTTGTAGGTCATCAGTGGGCTTCCTCGGCGCCGGGGAGGGCGGCCGGGGGGAACTCACAGGAGTAGGGGTCCTCGGCGGTGGTGCCCGTGGACTCGCCGTGCGCGTCGGACTCGGTGCCGTGCTCGGACTCCGTCTCGGTGGCGTGCTCGCCCTCGGTGGCGTGCTCCCCTTCGGTGGAGGCGTCAGCCGGCAGGGTCGAGGCCTCGTCGGTGCCCTCGGACGCCTGAGCCTCGGCGTTCTTGCCCTTCTTAGCGGGCTTCTCGGCCTCGCCGGCGGCGGCGACGACCTCGGCGTACGGACCGCACTGGGTGACCACCGGGACCGAGATGGTCCTCTCCTCGCCCTCGGAGAAGGTGAAGGTCATCGGGATGCTGTCGCCCGGCTTGAAGTCGCCGGTGACCGCGATACCGCCGGTGGCCGGGTCGGCCAGGTTGACGATGCCGCTGGTGGGCAGCTCGATCGGCGTGAACGACTCGGGCGTGACCGTCTCGGTGGCGTCGCTCGCCGTCGCGATCGAGGTGACCGACGGCAGCGCCTTGCCGGCGACCGCCGGGTTGATCGCGGGGTCGAGCGAGAAGGTGCCGACCAGGACGCCGGAGCCCTCCTGCGCGGTCACGATACGGGCTGCGTTGATCCGGACGGCGCCGTCGAGCGTCGAGCCGCCGTGGGTGATCTCGTTGGGCCGGTCGGTCGCATAGTCGAAGCTGCTGCAGGCGGTGAGCGCCGGAAGGGCGAGAGCCACGAGGGCGCCCGTCACTGCGAGCCGCTTCTGCATAACCTTGGTCGTCACGCGCGACACTCTATCCGCCCGATCTCGCCGGACTAAATGGGGCCAGGATCCGAAAAGGGTCAACCACGCAGCCCGACGACGCTCGCGACGTACAGCATCCCGCCGATCACAGCGGCGATGTAGACCAGCGTGACGAGGAGGAGCTTCCCGGCGCCCAGCTTGAGGCCGGCCTTGAGGGGAAGGTACGTCCAACCGTCCTCGTTGTCGGCGACCAGGCCCCACAGCGCGGTCAGGAAGTGCACGCCGACCCCCAGCGCCGCGGCGAGCGCGACCATCGCCCAGTGGGGCGGCCCGCCGGCGGGCTCGCCGGCCCAACCCGCGTACGACAGATATCCGGGGTAGCAGGCGAAGGCGGCTGCCCACAGGAACCAGGACAGCAGGCCCCTGCGCAGCAGTACGTTGGCGAGCATCCCGAGCACCAGCGAGCCGAGGTAGAACAGCCCCGCGACCGTGCCCGAGGTGACCGAGAGCGGGATGACCAGCAGTACGCCGCAACACAGCGCGAACCAGACGCCGCCCGGCTCGAGGCGGCCGTCCGAGATCGGCTTGCCGTCGCGCTCGTGACGATGGTCGACGGCCTGGTCGACGAGGTCGTTGTGCCAGCCGAGGACGGCCTGGCCGACGAGGACGGTGACCGCGATCAGCGCGACCTCGCGGGTCGTGAGTCCGGCGATGACGGCGGCTCCGGCGAGGCCGATGGCGGTCAGCACCGCCTGGCGGGGGTGGGCGGAACGGATGAGGAGGAACGGGGCCCAGTTGCCGATCTTGTCCATGACGCTCTCTCGGCCCGCCGGGGCATCAGGAACGGCGGACGCGCTGGCCTGCGTCCGTTCGGGGTCCTGGTCCTGGGCGTGCGACGACACGGTGAAGATGGTCTTGGGGGCGCTCTGCGATGCATTCGCCATGGCGGCAGTATCGGGCACTCGGCCAAGCCGCGCAGGACAACAGGCTGGCGACGGTGAGATTTCGGCCCGGTTTCGAAATCAGTCATGCTGCCACGCTTAACCGACCTGCGCGCGCGGAACCACACAAGTTGTCCATCTGTCAACCCCTGATTAATGCCCTGACCTGCATAAACACAGAATCCGAATTCTAAGATCCGTGGTAGACTTGGGTTCCTAGGAAGGGGTACCTAAAAATATGACTTTCACCGTCGGCGAGACCGTCGTATACCCGAACCATGGCGCGGCCGTCATCGAAGACATCGAGATGCGCACCATCAAGGGCGAGGAGCGGCAGTATCTGGTCCTCCGCATCATCGCTCAGCAGGACCTGGTCGTGCGTGTTCCGGCCAACAACCTCGAGCTCGTCGGAGTTCGAGACGTCGTAGACAAGGACGGGCTTGATCGGGTCTTCGAGGTGCTTCGTGCGGAGCACGTCGAAGAGCCGACCAACTGGTCGCGTCGTTACAAGGCAAACCTGGAGAAGCTGCACAGCGGCGATGTCATGAAGGTCGCCGAGGTCGTGCGTGACCTGTGGCGTCGTGAGCGTGACCGTGGCCTCTCCGCCGGGGAGAAGCGCATGCTCGCCAAAGCACGCCAGATCCTCGTCTCGGAGCTCGCGCTGTGCGAGCACACCAACGAAGACAAGGCTGAAGTCCTCCTCGATGAGGTGCTGGCCAGCTGACGCTGGTCTCGGTCTGCGCGACAGGCTCCGGGTGATCCCGGGGCCTGTTTCGCGTTTTCGTGGTGCGGCTAGCGTGACTCCCATGGACGATCCCTACGCCGACTACGACGAGCTCGACGAGACCGCCGAGCGTCCGCCCGCTCTCGGGACGGTCGCCGAAGAGGACCGCGGATCGCTGCCGTTCGCGCTGATCCAGGGCGAGGCGCTGGTCGCTGCGGCCACCTGGTCGCTCGGGGAGTCCGGAGTGACCCCCGTCGACTTCACCGCTTCCTGGGAAGGGATCGTCGAGGCCGAGGAGCCGTTGGTGCTGCACGACTCCCTGTGCCCGATGACCCCGCCGGCCTTCATCGCCCACTGCGTCTCGACCGCAGTCACGCGCGAAGCGGTCGTGATCGGCGTACGCCCGGTCACCGACACGGTGAAGAAGCTCGCCATCGAGGACGGCGTGCCGGTGCTCGGCGAGACCGTGGACCGAGACGCGCTGGTCTCGGTCACCTCGCCGATCGTGCTTCCCCGGGCCGTCGTCGCCTCGCTGGACGGCTGGCCGACCGGCGACTTCGCCGAGATCGCGGCCACGTTGGCGCGCCGGTTCCCGGTGGTCTCGATCGAGGCACCGCCGATCGGTCGCCGGGTGACTTCGGAGGAGGACGTACGGTTGTTGGAGGGCTTGTCGGTCAGCTGAGTGCAGCGGCCGCGCGGAGATCGTCGGCGAAGGTCACCTTGAGGTTCAGCTGGGTGCTGGGCACCGCGACGATGCGTACGCCAGGGGAGTAGCGCTCCACGGTGGCGCCGGTGTCGGTGCCGTCGAAGCCGTCGGCTGCGGCCTGCGCATAGGCGGCCAGGAGGTCGGCGGCCCGGAAGGCCTGCGGCGTCTGTACGCCGACGAGAGCACCACCCACCGGCTGGAGGTCGCGCGTCGCGAGGTGGGTGAGCGGGGCGGCGGGGATGGCCCCGCCGTGCTCACGAGCGACGCCGACGACAGTGGTGTAGAGGTCGGTGGTGGCCAGCGGCCGGGCGGTGTCGTGGATCGCCACCACATCGACCTCGCCGGCCTCGATGTCGGCCCGGAGCACACCGAGGGCGGCCTGCTCGGAGGCGTGGCGGGTCTCGCCGCCGGCGACCATCGCGATCTCGCGCTCGCCGAGCAGGGGCTGCGCGACGGCCGCGACCGCGTCCTCGTCGCCGCTGCGTACGACCAGGACGAGGCGGTGCACGTCGGGCACCTCGAGGGCGGTCCGGAGCGAGAGGCCGAGGGCCGAGGAGGCCGGGTCCTCGGAACCGTCGAGCGGGAGCAGCACCTTGTTGGTGGTGGCTCCGACGCGGGTGCCGGATCCGGCGGCCAGGAGAACGAGAGCGGCAGGCACCCCTGGAGATTATCCGTTCCGCGTCGGCGACGGCCGATGGGCTGGACTGGTGGGCTGGACCGATGGGCGGGGCGCTGGTGTTTACGCACCCGTTACAAACCGAAACAGGAGGCGGCCACCACGCGCCCTAGGTTCGGACCCACCGAAGGGAGGACCGACGTATGTCGACGAAGCGGCTCGGGGCGGCGACGGCATGAGCGAGCGGATACAGCGGTACGACCACAGCGACTGGCAGCCGGTCTGCCAGGTCGACGAGCTCGAGGTGAAACGCGGCGCCACGGCGCTGGTCCACGGGCAGGCCATCGCCATCTTCCGGATGCCCGACGACGTCGTCCACGCGCTGGGCAACCACGATCCGTTCGCGAAGGCATCGGTGATCGCCAAGGGCATCGTCGGAGTCCGCGACGGGGTGCCGTTCGTGGCCTCGCCCGTCCACCGACACGGGTTCGACCTGCGTACCGGACAGTGCCTGGACGACCCGCACGTCACCATCCCCGCCTACGAGGTCCTGATCCTCGACGGCATCGTCCACGTCGGCCACCGGAAGATGACCTGAGCTCGGTCTGGGAGACTACGGAGCGTGCAGCTTCCTCTGGTCGGCATCGGGACCGACGTCCACAGCCTCGCCGACGGTGTCCCGATGCACGTGGCCGGCCTGGCCTTCCCCGACGAGACGCGGGGGCTCGCCGGGCACTCCGACGGCGACGTCGCCGCCCACGCCTGCTGCGACGCGCTCTTCTCCGCGGCCGGTCTGGGCGACCTGGGGTCGAACTTCGGCACCGCCGAGCCCGAGTGGGCCGGAGCGGCCGGGGTGGTGCTGCTGGCCGAGGCAGCGCGAAGGGTCCGCGAGGCAGGCTTCGAGATCGGCAACGTCGCGGTCCAGGTGATCGGCAACCGGCCCAAGATCGGTCCCCGGCGCGACGAGGCCAACCGGGCGCTCTCCGCGGCAGCCGGTGCGCCTGTCACGGTGACCGCCACGACCACCGACGGTCTCGGCCTCACCGGACGCGGTGAGGGTGTAGCCGCGATCGCGTCAGCGCTCATCGTGCGTCGCGATGGGTAGGGAAGACCCGTACTTCCCTAGACTTGGAGCATGGCACTCAGGCTCTATGACTCGGCGACCCGTGAAGTACGTGACTTCACGCCCTTGCAGCCCGGCAAGGCGTCGCTCTATGTCTGTGGCCTGACCGTGCAGAGCGAGCCGCATGTCGGGCACGTACGGAGCGGGGTGAACTTCGACGTGCTGCAGCGCTGGCTCCGGGCGTCGGGGTATGAGACCACGTTCATCCGCAATGTCACCGACATCGACGACAAGATCCTGGCGAAGTCGGCCGAGCAGGGCCGGCCCTGGTACAACCTCGGCTACGAGATGAACCGCGAGCTCGACGCCGCCTACGCCTCGCTCAACGTCGCCCGGCCGACCTACGAACCCCTGGCCACCGGTCATGTCCCGGAGATCATCGAGCTCATCGAGGAGCTGATCGCGAAGGGCCATGCGTACGCCGCCGAGGACGGCTCCGGTGACGTCTACTTCGACGTGCGCACCTGGCCCGCCTACGGCGAGCTCTCCGGGCAGAGGATCGACGACATGGAGGCCGCGGCCGACGCCGATCCGCGCGGCAAGCGCGACCCGCGCGACTTCGCGCTCTGGAAGGGCCGCAAGGTCACCGAGCCGGAGACGGCCTCCTGGCCCGCCCCGTGGGGACGCGGCCGCCCCGGCTGGCACATCGAGTGCTCCGCGATGGCCGGGAAGTATCTCGGCCCCGCCTTCGACTTCCACGGCGGTGGCCTCGACCTGCGCTTCCCGCACCACGAGAACGAGCAGGCGCAGTCGCGTGCTGCCGGCCGGCCCTTCGCGAGCTACTGGCTCCACAACGCCTGGATCACCACCTCGGGCGAGAAGATGTCGAAGTCGCTGGGCAACTCGCTCGTCATCCCCGAAGTCCTGAAGAAGGTACGCGGCATCGAGCTGCGCTACTACCTGGTCGCGGCCCACTACCGCTCCCACGTCGAGTTCTCCTTCGAGGCCCTCCAAGAGGCGGCCGCCGGGTTCCAGCGGATCGAAGGCTTCCTGGAGCGCGCGGAGTCCGTGATCGGCGCCGACGCGATGGCGGCCAGCGCGGCCGACGGTGTCCCGTGCGCCGACTTCGTCAACGCCATGGACGACGACCTCGGCACTCCCGCCGCTGTCGCTGCCCTGCACGAGGTCGTCCGCGAGGGAAACCGGCTCCTCCCCGACGGTGACAGCCCCGCCCTGCGTGGGGTCGCTGCGAGCGTGCGGGCGATGTTGGACGTACTCGGTCTGGACCCCGCCGACCCCGCGTGGGGTCCGGCGAGCGGCGAGGACGAGAAGCTGACCGGTGCGCTGGACGTACTGGTCCGCGGGGTCCTGGACGAGCGCGCACAGGCGCGCGCCGCCAAGGACTGGGCCCGCGCAGATGCACTGCGAGACCGGCTCAAGGAAGCCGGGATCGAGATCGAGGACACCCCTGAGGGTCCGAAATGGAGCGTTAACTGATGGCAGGCAACTCCCAGCGTCGCGGAGCGATCGCGAAGGGACGCAAGAAGGGTGCCCAGGCCGGCACCGGCGGCAACCGGCGCAAGGGCCTGGAGGGCAAGGGCCCGACGCCGAAGGCGAAGGACCGGCCCTACCACAAGGCCCACAAGGCGGCTCAGGCCGCCGAGCAGCGCAACAAGGGTCCGCGCAAGCGGGCCGCCGGCGATGCCGAGTGGATCATCGGACGCAACTCCGTGGTCGAGGCGCTGCGCGAGGACGTACCGGTCAACGGGCTCTACGTCGCCGAGGGCGCCGAGCGTGACGGGCGGCTGCGCGAGGCGTTCCTGCTCGCCTCGGAGAAGGGCATCTCGCTGCTCGAGGTGACCAAGGTCGAGCTCGACCGGATGACCGGGTTCAACGGCCACCAGGGGCTGGCCGCGCGGATCCCCGCCTACGAGTACGCCCATGCCGACGACCTGCTCGACCGCGCTGCCGAGATCGGGGAGAAGCCGCTGATCGTGGTGCTCGACCAGATCACCGACCCGCGCAACCTGGGCGCCATCGTGCGTTCGGCCGCGGGCTTCGGCGCCCACGGCGTCGTGATCCCCGAGCGGCGAGCCGCCGGGATCACCGCCGCCGCGTGGAAGACGAGCGCCGGCGCCGCGTCCCGGATCCCGGTCGCGCAGACCGTCAACCTGACCCGTCAGCTCAAGGCCTACCAGGAGGCCGGCTGCATGGTCGTCGGGCTCGACATGGAAGGCGACATCACGCTGCCCGAGCTGGGCGCCCCCGACGGTCTCGCCGACGGCCCGCTGGTGATCGTCGTCGGTGCCGAGGGCGGCGGGCTCTCCCGCCTGGTCCAGGAGACCTGCGACCAGATAGTGTCGATCCCGATGGCCAACTCTGTCGAGTCCCTCAACGCCGGCGTCGCCGCGTCGGTGGTGCTCTACGCCGTCGCGGAGGCGCGTCGCTGATCTCTCGCCGCACTCTGCTCCGTGGCCTCGCCGTCTGGGCGGGGCTAGGAGCGTTGTGGCTGGTGCTCGCCGCGCTGGTGAGCACGTGGCTCTTCCTGTCCAGCGAGCGCCAGGTCGTCCTGGCCGGTCACGACTCGGTCCTGAGCCCGACGCTGTCGGGCAAGGCGATCATCCACACCGGACCGGTGCTGCCCGACGTACGTCTGGACGTCGGCGGCCCGGTCGGCGTCGACGTCACCCTCGGCAAGACCGAGCTGAGATCGATGGACGAGCTCTTCGAGCGCTACGCCGTGCTCGGCTCGGCGCCCGACGGGCAGCGGGCTGTCGTGGTGGAGCAGGTGGAGTCGATGCTCGTGGCTGCGGTGCTCCGGGGCGGCGCGATCTCGTTGACGGTCGTCGCCGGCGTCGTCCTGCTCTGGTGGCTGCCCGGGACCTCGCGCCGCGTCGACCTGCGCAGACGGATGGCCGGAGCAACCCGGACGAGACGCGGACTCGCCACCGCCGGTGTCGGGGTGGTGACCGTGTCGCTGCTCGCGGTCGCGGTCTGGCAGCCCTGGGGCGAGTCCGTGGCACCCGCTGCGGACAAGGAGGCCGGCCCGGTCTCCGGTGACTGGACCCCGCTGGCCGACTTCCTCGGCCCGGAGATCCCGGTGCCCGACGAGCTGGCCGCGGTGGAGGTGCGTGGCGACGCCTACGCCAACCAGACCCGTCGGCTGGTGGCCAGCGCCGTCGACACCTACAACTCCAGCCGGACCTTCTACGAGAAGGTGGTCGCGAAGGTGCCGGACGTGGCGCTGCGGGAGCCGGCCGAGGACGAGACCGTCGTCGCCCTGGTCTCCGACCGGCACGACAACGTCGGCATGGACGCGGTGATGCGCGCGATCGCCGACGAGGGCGGCGCGACGGGGATCCTCGACGCCGGCGACGACACCTCGACCGGGTCGGACTGGGAGACCTTCTCCCTCGACTCGCTGACCGACGCGAGCGACGGCCTGGACAAGTGGGCCGTCACCGGCAACCACGACCACGGCCCGACGGTCGGCGACTACCTGTCCGACAAGGGCTGGACCATGCTCGAGGGCGAGGTCGTCGACGGTCCCGGAGGCTCGACGCTCCTCGGTGCGCCCGACCCGCGCACCAGCGGCCTCGGCAACTGGATCGACGAGAAGGGCGTCAGCCTCGAGGAGGCCGGCGCGAAGCTGGCCGACATCGCCTGTGCCTCGAAGGAGGAGGGCCAGCCGGTCGCGACCCTGCTCGTCCACGACCCGGCGCTGGGGCGAGAGACCCTGCGCCGGGGCTGTGCGACTCTCGTTGTCGGCGGCCACCGCCACGTGCACCACGGGCCGACCGAGGTGACCGGCGAGGACGGCGAGACCGGCTGGACCTACACCAACGGCACCACGGGTGGCGCTGCGTACGCCTTCGCGATGGGGAAGATCCGTCGCACCGCCGAGGTCACCCTGATCACCTACGCCGACGGGCAGCCCGTCGGTCTCCAGTCGGTCGAGCTGGAGACCAACGGGGCACTCACCGCCCACGAGTACGCACCCCTGGAACGCCCCGCCGAGAGCGAGTGACGCCTGGGAGACTGCTGAACAGTCCCGCCTGCTACGCGCCGCGATGCGGCACGCCGGCGGCGTTGCCGCCGCTCTACAGGCGCCCAGCCTGCCTTCGCGACGGCGCCTTGCCGGCGCACTCGCCTCGCGACGCTCGCGACGGCGCCATTGCTCAGCAGCCTCCTAGACCCGCTCGGAGTCCCGCTCGTAGGTCTCCCAGTAGGTGGCCCCGGTGATGCGGAGCGCCAGCGGGTCGAAGACCGGGTCGAGTCCCTGCTTCTTCTGCCGCTCGTAGTCCCGGAGCGCCGCGAAGGCGGGCTGCTGCAGGACCAGGATGCCGAGGATGTTGAGCCACGCCATCAGGCCGACGCCGATGTCGCCGAGGGTCCAGGCATCGCTGGCCGTCGACACGCAGCCGTACGCGGACGCGGCCAGGATGACAGCCTGCAGCACCAGCGTGGCTACCCGGCCGAGCGAGGGGCCACGCTGTCCGCCGAGCGGCACGGTCGAGAAGCGGCCGACCAGGAATCGCAGGTTGGTCTCGGCCATGTAGTAGTAGGCCACCATCGTGGTGAAGCAGAAGAACGCCAGCGAGACCGCGATGAACGAGGCGCCGACCCCGGGGAACACGGTGTCGAAGCCCGCCTGCGTGTACGCCGCGCCGACCTCGGTCCCGGGGGCGAGCACGCCACCGTCCGCGATCACGTCACCGCTCTCGCTGCCGCCCTCGAAGACCCGGTAGGCACCGGTCGAGAGCATGAGGAATCCGGTCGCGGAGCAGACGAAGAGGGTGTCGACGTAGACCGCGAACGCCTGCACGAGGCCCTGCTTCGCGGGGTGCGACACCTCCGCCGCTGCCGCCGCGTGCGGTCCGGTGCCCTGGCCGGCCTCGTTGGAGTAGATGCCGCGCTTGACGCCCCACATCACCGCGAGGCCGACGACCGCACCGAACGCGGAGTGGAGACCGAAGGCGCTCGAGAAGACGTCGCTGAGGACCGTCGGGATCTGGTCGGCGTTGATGACCACGACGACCAGGGCTGCAGCGACGTACGCCACCGCCATGAACGGCACCACCAGCGTCGCGAACGAGGCGATCCGCTTGACCCCGCCGACCACGACGAACGCGAAGACGATGACGGTGGCGATCGCGACACCCCAGGTCGGGAGACCCCAGGCGTTGGTCATCGCCGAGGTCATCGAGTTCGCCTGGACGCCGGGGAGGAGCACGCCGCAGGCCAGCACGGTCACGGCCGCGAAGACGAACCCGTAGATCGTGAAGGCGCGGCTGAACCGCGTGTGCGCGAACGCGCGGCTGAAGTAGTAGGCGGGGCCGCCGCGATACTCACCGGTCAACGGGTCGCGGGTCTTGTAGATCTGGCCCAGCGTGCTCTCCACGAACGAGGTCGAGGCGCCGAGGAACGCGACCGCCCACATCCAGAACATCGCGCCGGGGCCACCGAACGCGATCGCGGTGGCGACACCGGCGATGTTGCCCGTCCCCACGCGTCCGGCCAGCGACATCGCGAGCGCCTGGAACGAGGAGACCCCGGAGGCCGACTTCTCCCCGCGTACGAGGAGCCGGATCATCTCCGGGAAGTGCCGCACCTGGAGGAGCCGTGACCGCACGGAGAAGAACACCCCCGCGGCGAGACACAGATACACCAGCCAGTTGCTCCAGATGACACCGTTGATGGCGCCCAAGATGTCCGTCATCCGTCTTCCCTTCATCTACCAAGTCGCTCAGATGAAGGGAAACCCTCTCAGACGCTCGCCATGCGGGTGTTCCCGAGGGGTTGCTTCTGGGCGAGTCGAGGGTCTGACGACACGCCGGATGCGCACTCGGGGCTGTGACTGGCTACGATTGTCCCGCCGTCGCGGAGACGCACGGCATGCCGGTGTAGCTCAGTTGGTAGAGCGTTCGCCTTGTAAGCGAAATGTCGCGGGTTCGACTCCTGTCACCGGCTCCACTTCTCGACTCAGCGGAGCTGAGTGACCTCGTACGTCGTCGGCGGGTTGGCGATGTCGTCCTGGGAGGCGATGAGCTCGAGCTCGCGGCGGCCGGACTTGAGGGTGCGGTCGAGGATGGCGAAGAGGGTGTTCGCGGTGCGGCCGAGGGCGGTGGGGGTCGAGCCGGTCGAGAGCAGGTGGGAGAGGTAGACCGCCGCGGTGACGTCGCCGCCGCCGTTGGGGGAGATCGGGAGCAGGGGAGTCGTGACCGACCAGGCGCCCTCGTCGGAGACCGCGATCAGGTCGAGGTGGGTGGGGTCGGACTCGGTGATCACCGAGGTCACGAGCACGTTCGACGGCCCGGAAGAGCGGACCACGTCGACCGCGGCGAGCACCTCCTCCACAGTGTCGGTCGACTCGACGCCGGCGAGGAAGTTGAGCTCGAAGTGGTTGGGCGTGATCACATCAGCCGCCGGGACGACCTCGTCACGCATGAACTCCGGGATGCCCTCGCGCACGAACATCCCGCGACCGACGTCACCCATCACCGGGTCGCAGCAGTAGAGGGCTCGCGGGTTGAGCGCCTTCACGCGGCGTACGGAATCGAGGACGATCGCGCCGACCGCCGGGTCTCCCTGGTAGCCGGACAGCACGGCGGAGACGGTGGAGAGACCGTCGCGCTCGGAGATCCCCTCGATGACCCCGGCGACCTCGTCGGCCGCAACGACCGGCCCACGCCAGGCGCCGTAGCCGGTGTGGTTGGAGAAGTTGACGGTGAGCACCGGCCAGACCTCGTGCCCGAGGCGCTGGATCGGGAAGACGGCGGCCGAGTTACCGACGTAGCCGAAGGCGACGTGCGACTGGATGGAGAGGATCTGCATGGCGCCTATTCTGCGCCTCCTGCACCGCTGCCGGCTCAGCCGGCCTACTTCTTGGCCTTGCCGTCCTGCTTCTTGGGCGGGTCGTTGAGCAGCCAGGCGGCCAGCCCGCCGCCGATCGCCCCGAAGAGGTGACCCTGCCAGGAGACCCCGGCCTGCCCGGGGAGTACGCCGAGGAGCAGTCCGCCGTAGGCGAGGAAGGCGAGCACGCCGATGATGATCTGCACGAGACTGTGGCTGAACAGCCCACGGACGATCACGTAGACCAGCCAGCCGAAGATCAGCATCGAGGTCCCGGCGGTGATGCTGTCCGGTGGCGACATCAGCCAGACGCCGACACCCCCGACGACCCAGATGATGAGGGTCGCCACGATCCCGCGCCCGACACCGGAAGCTAGGACCAGGAAGCCGAGGATGAGCGCGGGCAAGGTGTTGCCGTAGAGGTGGGCCCAGCCGAAGTGGAGCACCGGGGCGAACACGATGCCGAGCAGTCCGGCGTCGGTGCGCGGCACGATGCCGAGCGTGTCGAGCTGGTGTCCGCTGATGTAGTCGGTGGCCTCGAGCACCCACAGCAGGGCGACGAAGCCTAGCGCCCAGATTCCGGCCCGAAGCCAGTTCGCGCGTTGGGGGCGAGGGGGGGAGTCCTGGCTCACGTCTGAAATCCTACCTACCGCTCCACAGCGGCGAGCCGTTGTTCGAGACTCTCGTAGAGGTAGGGGACGGCGGCTGGGTGGGGTCCGGTCTCGTAGAGCTCGGTGGCGAGGACCCGGGGCGACTCCCCGGCGTGGTCGGCCGCCCAGGTGGCGCCACCCCCCGTGATTCGCCCGGCGTCGAGGCGCAGCACGGCATCAGCCGTCAGCGCCACCCAGCGCCCGTCGGTGCTGCCGTCCTCGAACCAGGCCACCGGCACCGCGTACGCCTCGTCCTCGGTCAGGTCGGCCTCGATCGAGATCCGCCGGCCGATCGGGTGGGCTCCCTGCCGGCTCCACAGGACGGTGGTCACCTCGAGCCGGTCCGTGTCGGCAGGGCCGGCGGTGCCCAGGACGACGTGGTCGGCGAAGGTCGCCCAGTCGCGTACGTCGCTCGCGGGGAACTCCGGGGGAGCTGTCCGGTCCAGCAGGGTCCGGGCGCCGAGCACGCCGGCCCAGACTGCCAGCAGGACGACGACGATGGTGCCGGTGATCTTGAGTCGGCGTGGCACCGACAGCGTCGGTCCGGTCGAGTTCTCGCCCACGTGCCCCCCGTTCGCCGCCGATGGTCCGATCCTAGTTAGTCAGGCAGGGACCAGTCGATCGGCGAGCCGCCCTGCTCGACCAGGAGGGCGTTGGCGCGCGAGAACGGCCGGGACCCGAAGAAGCCACGACGCGCGGAGAGCGGCGAGGGGTGGACAGACTTGATCGCCGGCACCTTGTCGAGGCGCGGCTCGAAGTTCTGCGCGTGCCTGCCCCACAGGATCGCGACCAGCGGCCCGCCGCGGTTGCCGAGCACGTCGATCGCCCGCCCGGTGACCTCTTCCCAGCCCTTCTTGGAGTGGGAGGCGGGAGCACCGGGGCGCACGGTCAGCGAGGTGTTGAGCAGCATCACGCCGCGGTCGGCCCAGGCCGACAGGTCGCCGTGCTCGGGCATCTTCAGGTCGAGGTCGGTGGCCAGCTCGGCGTAGATGTTGCGCAGCGACGCCGGCAGCGGACGTACGTCCTTCTCGACCGCGAAGCTGAGTCCGATGGGGTGCCCGATGGTCGGGTAGGGGTCCTGGCCGACGATCAGGACGCGTACGTCCCGCAGCGGTCGCCGGAAGGCGTTGAAGATCCGGTCGCCGTCGGGAAGATAGGGACGCCTGGCCGCCAGCTCGTCGCGCAGGAAGCGGCCCATCTGCTCGATCTGCGGCTCGGCCGGCGCCAGCGCCTCGGCCCAGTCGGCTGCCATCAGGCCCTTGTCCACGAGTCCTGCCAGTGCACTCATAAATCAGGAGGGTATCGGCTGGCGCCGAGGGTTAAGTTGTCCGTGGCAACTCAGGTTGGACTCATCAAGGAGTAGACATGAAGTTCGGTTTCTTCGTCCCGCAGGGATGGCGCTTCGACCTCGTCGGGATCGACCCGGCGGACCAGTGGACGACGATGAAGGACCTGGCGACGTACGCAGACTCCGGCTCGGGCTGGGAGAGCATCTGGGTCTACGACCACTTTCACACGACTCCGAAGCCCTCCGACCAGGCGACCCACGAGGCGTGGTCGCTGATGGCCGGTCTGGGCGCGGTGACGTCGCGGGTGCGGCTCGGGCAGATGTGCTCGTGCATGTCCTACCGCAACCCGGCCTACCTGGCGAAGGTCGCCGCGACGACCGACCACATCAGCGGCGGCCGGATCGAGATGGGCATCGGTGCGGGGTGGTACGAGCACGAGTGGCGTGCCTACGGCTACGGCTTCCCCGAGGCCCGTGACCGGCTCGGGATGCTCCGCGAGGGTGTCCAGATCTTCCAGCAGGCCTGGACGAAGGGCGTCTCGTCGCTGGACGGGAAGTACTACCAGGTCGACGGCGCCATCTGCCAGCCGCTCCCTCTTCAGCAGGGGCGCTCCGGGATCCCGCTGTGGATCGCCGGCGGTGGCGAGAAGGTCACCTTGAAGATCGCAGCGCAGTACGCCGACTACACCAACTTCCTCGGCGACCCGGAGACGTTCAAGGCGAAGTCGGACATCCTCGCGGCGCACTGCGAGAGCCTCGGGCGTGACTTCTCCGAGATCACCCGCTCCTCCAACTACAACGTGGTGCTGGGCGAGACCGAGGCCGAGGTCGCCGACAAGCTCGCCGCCTGGAAGGCGCGGCTGCTGCCTCACCTCGGCGAGGAGAAGACCGCCGAGATCGTCGCGAACGCCAGTGGTCCCGGCGGGCTCGCAGGCTCGCCCGAGCAGGTCGTCGAGCGGCTCCGGGCGATGGAGCAGCTCGGGATGACGTACGCCATCGGCTACTTCCCCGATGCCGCCTATGACCGCTCCTCGCTCGAGCTCTTCGAGTCGCAGGTCATCCCCGAGCTCGCCTGAGCCCGGCCGGCGACACCCCGTCGCGACGTTTACAAGTGGGTGACCGCCCGGTAGGAAGACGTACATGAAGATGACGACTCTCCTCGGAGGAGCAGCGGTGGCTGCCGGTGTGGTTGCCGCGCGCGACCTGACCCAGCGCAAGCACGCGATCCTGCGGAACTTCCCGGTGATCGGGCACGCGCGCTACCTGATGGAGAAGATCGGGCCGGAGCTGCGGCAGTACATCGTCACCGGCAACGACGAGGAGCGGCCCTTCAGCCGCGACCAGCGGCGTTGGGTGTACGCCTCGGCCAAGGGGCAGAACAACTACTTCGGTTTCGGCACCGACAACGACATCGAGCACACGCAGGGCCACATCCACATCAAGCACCGTACGTTCGCCGACAGCCTTCCCGACGACCACGACCTGGCCGCGAAGCTGCCCTCGGCGAAGGTGCTCGGGGGTCCGCTCGGGCGCGCGAAGGCGTTCCGGCCGGAATCGGTCGTCAACATCTCGGCGATGTCGTTCGGGTCGCTGTCGGGTCCCGCGATCAAGGCGCTCAACATGGGCGCCCATCGTGCGGGAGCGATGCACAACACCGGCGAGGGCGGCATCTCGTCCTACCACCTCGAGGGTGGGGCAGATCTGGTGTGGCAGATCGGCACCGCCTACTTCGGCTGTCGGAACCCGGACGGGACCTTCTCGATCGAACGGTTGAAGGAGAAGGTCGCCGCGGCACCGGTCAAGGCGATCGAGATCAAGCTGTCACAGGGCGCGAAGCCGGGCCTCGGCGGACTGCTGCCGGCAGCCAAGGTGACCCCGGAGATCGCCGAGATCCGCGGCATCGAGGTCGGCAAGGACTGCGCGTCACCGTCTCGGCACTCTGCCTTCACCGACGTCGACTCGATGCTCGACTTCGTCGAGATGATCGCTGCCGAGACCGGGCTGCCGGTCGGCATCAAGTCAGCTGTCGGTGAGATGGAGTTCTGGCAGGAGCTCGCCGGCCAGATGCTCTCGGGGGAGCGGGGCGTCGACTTCATCACCGTCGACGGCAGCGAGGGCGGCACCGGTGCCGCACCGCTGATCTTCTCCGACGCCGTCGCGATGCCCTATCGGATCGGCTTCTCGCGGGTCTACGGCACGTTCGCCGAGCTCGGTCTCACCGACTCGGTCACCTTCATCGGGTCGGCCAAGCTCGGCCTGCCGGAGAACGCCGCCGTCGCCTTCGCGCTCGGTGCCGACATGCTCAACGTCGGTCGCGAGGCGATGATGTCGGTGGGCTGCATCCAGGCGCAGAAGTGCCACGACGACACCTGTCCGACCGGCGTCGCGACCCAGAACAAGTGGCTCTCCGGCGGTCTCGACCCGCAGGAGAAGGGCGATCGCTGCGCCAGCTATCTCAGGACCCTGCGCCGGGAGCTGACCAAGGTCTCCGCCGCCGTCGGCGTCGCTCACCCCGGCCTGATCACGCCGCACGACATCGAGGTCATGAACGGCGACTACGAGTCACGCACCCTCGCCGGCGTCTACGGCTACAAGAACCACTGGGGTGCCCTCGGGCCCGACGTGGTCAGCGACCTCCTCGACATCGTCCACCCGCACCACAGCTTCAACGAGAAGCCGAGCACCGCCTGATCGCCGAGACGTCAGGTACGTCGGCCGAGACGTCACGCGCGTCGGGCGAGTTGGCACTCAGGTGCCAACTCGGCCGACGCAGGTGACGTCTCGGCCGACCGGGGTGACGTCTCGTCAGGATTCGGTGGCGTACTTGGCGCCGACGGACTCGCGGATCATGTCCATCTGGCGCATCAGGCTGAGCGTCTGGCTGTGCGGGACCAGCGGGGACTCCAGGAGCCCCTCGCGCAGGCAGCGCTGCACCTCGACGATCTCGTTGCCGTACGCAGCGCCGATGACGGGCTCGTCGCCGACGATCTCGACGGGCTCGCCACCGTCGGCGGGCTTGAATACCGCCGAGGACGGGTGGTGGAAGTCGGTCAGCTCGATCCGGCCCTGGTCGGTGGCGATGGCGGCCGAACGGGAGGAGTAGGAGGTGACCGAGGCGACCATCGTGGAGAGCTCGTTGTTGGCGTACTTCCCGGTCATCACCAGGTCGAGGTCGAAGGTGCCGCCGTCGGCGCCCGTCCCGATGTTGGCCTGTGCGGTCAGCGCGCGGGCCTCGCCGAAGAGCAGGTGGGCGAAGGTGAGCGGGTAGATGCCCATGTCGAGCAGCGCACTCGCGCCGAGCGCGGGGTCGAGCAGACGCTGGTGCTTGTCGGGGTCGGCGACGAAGCCGAGCTCGGCGTGCACGTGACGGGGGACCCCGAAGCGGCCCGACTGCACGTCGGCGACGAGGCGCCGGATGATCGGGTTGGTCGCCATCCACATGGCCTCCATGAGGAACAGCTTCTTGGAGACGGCCAGGTCGACCATCGTCTGCGAGTCGGCCGCGTTGAGCGTCAGTGCCTTCTCGCACAGGACGTGCTTGCCTGCTTCGAGCACCAGGGTGGCGTGCTCGAGGTGATGGGAGTGGGGCGAGGCGATGTAGACGACGTCGACGTCCTCGTCGGCGGCGAGCTCCTCGTAGGAGCCGTGCGCGCGGACCGGGCCCTCGGCGGCGTACACCTCCGCGAACGTCTCGGCGGACTCCTTGCTTCGCGATCCGACCGCCACGAGTTGGCCGTCGGGGACGAGCATCAGATCGGTGGCTAGGGAGTGGGCGATCCGGCCGGTGCCGAGGATTCCCCACCTGATCGGAGCAGAGTTGGTGGTCACGGCCTCGACTCTAGTGGCCCGGCGGGAGCTAGTTGCCGTTGGGCGGAAGGACGTTCTTGGTGTGGCTGCTCTGCACCGCGCCGAGCACCTCGAGGAAGGTGTCGGCCCAGTGGCGTACGTCCTTGGAGGCGACCTGCTTGCGCATCGCCCGCATCCGACGGGTGAGCTCCTTCGGCTCGGCCGAGTAGGCCTCCAGCAGTGCGGCCTTCATCCCGTTGATGTCGTAGGGGTTCACCAGCCAGGCCTGGCGGAGCTCCTCGGCTGCGCCGGCGAACTCGGAGAGGACGAGGGCGCCGTCGTTGTCGTAGCGGCAGGCGACGTACTCCTTCGCGACCAGGTTCATGCCGTCGCGGTAGGGAGTCACGACCATGATGTCGGCGGCTCGGTAGAGCGCGGCCATCTCGTTTCGCGGCAGCGAGGTGTGGAGGTAGGAGATCGCCGGGCGGCCGATGCGGCCCAGATCGCCGTTGAGGCGGCCGACGAGCCGGTCGATGTCGTCGCGGAGCTTGCGGTACTGCTCGACGCGCTCGCGCGAGGGCACCGCCACCTGGACGAAGATCGCGTCCTCGACGTCGAGCTCGGTGTCGCGGAGCATCTCGCCGTAGGCGCGCAGACGGGCGTAGATGCCCTTGGTGTAGTCGAGGCGATCGACGCCGAGCAGGATCTTCCTCGGGTCGCCGAGCTGCTGGCGGATCTCCTTGGCGCGCTGGTTGATGGCCTCGTCATGGGCCATCTCGTCGAAGCCGACGAAGTCGATCGAGATCGGGAAGGCGGCTGCGTGGACGGTGCGGCCGTCGGGGAGGTAGACCAGGTCGCGGTGGGTCTTGTGGCCGACCCGCTGACGCACCAGACGTACGAAGTTCTGTGCCGCCTGGGGAAGCTGGAAGCCGACGAGGTCGGCACCGAGCAGACCCTCGAGCAGCTGCCGCCGCCAGGGGACCTGCTGGAAGAGCTCGGCAGGTGGGAACGGGATGTGCAGGTAGAAGCCGATGCGCAGGTCGGGGCGGAGGTCGCGCAGCATCTGCGGCACCAGCTGGAGCTGGTAGTCCTGCACCCACACGGTCGCACCCTTGGCGGCCACCTCGGCGCACTTCTCGGCGAACCTCTTGTTGACGCGCTGGTAGCCGTCCCACCACTCGCGATGGAACTCCGGCTTGGCGACGACGTCGTGGTAGAGCGGCCACAGAGTGCCGTTGGAGAAGCCCTCGTAGTGCTCCTCGATGTCCTCGGCGGTCATCGTCATCGGCAGCAGATGGAGGCCGTCGTCCTCGAAGGGCTCGAGATCCTCGTCCGTGCCGCCGGGCCAGCCGATCCAGACACCTTCGTTGGCGCGCAGGACGGGTTCGAGGGCGCTGACCAGACCTCCGGGAGAGCGTCGCCACGCCTTCGTGCCGTCCGGCATCTCCACTCGATCGACGGGGAGCCGATTGGCCACGATTACCAGGTCAGCCTGCACATCTCCGACTCTAGTGGACCGGACCCAGGTTCGGCGTGCTGTCGTTCCACTCCCGACTTCCGGCCCCTCGACGCAATACCTGTCGAGTAACACGCCGAAGGGTGAACCACAGCGGTGTAGTTCGGCGGGTTACTCTGTCGTCAGACGCAGACGACACCGGGGGACGAGGAATGAGCGCTGTCAACGTGCAGGTCACAGGCCCAGGCGAGGACCCCGCGAGCCTCAGCGATCGCGACAAGCAGATCCTTGATTTCGAGCGCCAGTGGTGGAAGTACGCCGGCGCCAAGGAGGCTGCCGTGCGCGAGGCGTTCAACATGTCGGCCACTCGCTACTACCAGGTGCTCAACGCCCTGATCGACAAGCCGGAGGCTCTCGAGGCAGACCCTCTGCTGGTGCGCCGCCTGCGACGGCTCCGTGCAGCCCGGCAGCGTCAGCGCTCGGCGAGACGGCTCGGTTTCGAGGTCTGAATGACTAGCGGGCGTCCTGCGAAGGGTGAGCGTGGCGTCGCGCTCCCCGCACCGGTCATCGCGCTGAGCGTGGTGGCCGTCGTCGCTGCCGTGATCGTCTTCTGGGTCACCGGCGGAGACGACAACCAGGGCGAGGAGATCGCCCAGGCGGGTGGCCGTGCCTCGGCCTCGTCGTCGGCTTCGGTGAAGCCGAAGGCTGTCGAGACCGAGGAGAAGAAGCCGGCCAAGGCCGAGCCCTCGCCCGTCGACCGCGCCAAGGTCAGCGTCGAGGTCTACAACCAGTCCAACATCGGAGGCCTAGCCAGCGATGTCGGGGCGAAGGCGACCACGGTCGGTTGGAACGTCGTCGGTGAGGACAACTGGATGGGCTCCGTCCCGGAGAACACCGTCTACTACCCTCCCGAGATGAAGCGAGAGGGTCAGCAGCTGGCCGACGACCTCGGCATCAAACGTACGCATCTGTCGGTGGATGGTTCGATGAAGGGTGACCGGCTGACGGTCGTCCTGACCGGTGCTCTCTGAGGGTTCCCGGCCGTTCCCGACGGTGTGTGATCTGGCGCACGGACCCCCTGCCCGGTCGGCTCCGAGGTCGTTGTCGTGTCACAGTTGAGGCATGGCCGAACTCCAGCCTGAGGGCACCGCAGGTGACCAGAAGTACGCCGCGGTCGTGGCCGCCGGCGCCGAGACACTCGTCGGGCTCGACTTCGACGGGACGCTCTCTCCGATCGTCGAGGACCCTGCTGCTGCACGGATCCATGAGGACGCGGCGTCTGTCCTGATCGCGCTCGCCTCCCGGGTCAAGGCACTGGCCATCGTGACGGGCCGCCCCGCCGGGCAGGTCGTCGAGCTCGGCGGGCTGGCTGCGATCGCCGATGCGCTCGCGGAGATGGGCAAGGAGCTCTACGTCTTCGGGCAGTACGGCAACGAACGCTGGAGCGGCTCGGACCGCGTCGTCGTCGGCCCGCCCCCACCCGAGGGGCTGGCCACCTTCGAGTCGGCGCTGCCGGAGGTGCTCTCCGCCCACGGAGCGCAGGGCGCCTACATCGAGGAGAAGGGTCTTGCCGTCGGGGTGCACACTCGCCGGTTCCCCGACCCTGACGGTCTCGCCGAGCGCCTGCTCGCGCCACTGACGTCGTTGGCGGCCGAGCACGGGCTGATGATCGAGCCCGGCAAGCAGGTCATCGAGGTACGCGCCCCCGGAATGCACAAGGGTCGCGCGATCTCCACGCTGGTCGACGAGGTCTCGCCCGGCGCGATCCTGTTCGGCGGCGACGACCTGGGGGACATCGAGGCTTTCGAGGCCATCAAGGCGTGGGGCAAGACGACCGGATCGCCGACTCTTCTCGTCTACTCCCACGCCGGCCCCGACCGCGGCCCGCTCGCGGATCTTGCGGATGTCGAGGTCGACGGGCCGGAGGGTGTGCTGGGGCTGCTGCGTGAGCTGACGCGCGACGCGGCGGCTGTGTAACACGTCGTTCGTGGCACTATCCGGTCGTTCTGAGCGACCGGAAAGTGGGTGTAACAGCGTGTTACAGCAGCCGTTGTCCGCTCACAGCGAACACCGGTAACCGGAGGGAACATCCGGTTGCACTCGGAAGTTGAGCCGGTATCACTCAACTTTCTAGGAGGGTCCGCAATGGACAAGCTTCCTGTGCTGTTCGTCTCCGACGCTGTGGTGCTGCCGGGGATGGTGGTGCCGATCGAGCTCGACGAGGCTGCGCAGGCCGCCATCGACGCTGCCAGGGCCGGCTCGGAGAGCCGGCTGCTGGTCGCGCCGCGGCTGGGGGACCGGTATGCGACGTACGGTGCCGTCGCCACGATCGAGCGCGTCGGCCGGTTCCGGGGCGGTGAGCCCGCGGCGGTGCTGAGGGCCGTCGGCCGCGCCAAGATCGGCTCCGGCGTCACCGGACCCGGCGCTGCGCTGTGGGTCGAGGTCGAGCCGGCGGTCGAGACGACGACGGAGCACGCGAAGGAGCTGGCCGAGGAGTACAAGCGGCTGGTCGTCGCGGTGCTCCAGCGCCGCGAGGCGTGGCCGGTCATCGACCAGGTCAACCGGCTCACCGAGCCGTCCGAGATCGCCGACACCGCCGGCTACGCGCCCTACCTCGACGACGAGGCCAAGCGCGAGCTGCTCGAGACGCCGGACGTCACCGAGCGTCTCGAGAAGGTGATCGCCTGGGCGAAGGAGTACATCGCGGAGTCCGAGGTCAGCGACAAGATCGCCGAGGACGTACGCGAGGGCATGGAGAAGACGCAGCGGGAGTTCCTGCTGCGCCAGCAGCTCGCCGCGATCCGCAAGGAGCTCGGCGAGGGCGAGCCCGAGGGGTCGGACGACTACCGGGCCCGCGTCGAGGCCGCCGACCTTCCCGAGGCCGTACGCGAGGCCGCGCTGCGCGAGGTCGACAAGCTCGAGCGTGGTTCCGAGCAGAACCCCGAGACCGCTTGGATCCGCACCTGGCTGGACACGGTGCTGGAGCTGCCGTGGTCGGTGCGGACCGAGGACTCGGCCGACGTGGTCGCGGCTCGTGAGGTGCTCGACGCCGACCACCACGGCCTCGAGGAGGTCAAGGACCGGATCGTTGAGTACCTGGCGGTGCGGACCCGACGTGCCGAGCGGGGCCTGCAGGTGATCGGTGGCCGTGGCTCCGGTGCCGTGGTGCTGCTCGCCGGTCCGCCAGGAGTCGGCAAGACGTCCTTGGGTGAGTCGGTGGCGCGTTCGCTCGGACGCAAGTTCGTCCGGGTCGCACTGGGTGGTGTCCGCGACGAGGCCGAGATCCGTGGCCACCGGCGCACCTACGTCGGCGCGCTGCCGGGCCGGATCGTGCGGGCCATCAAGGAGGCCGGATCGATGAACCCGGTCGTGCTCCTGGACGAGGTCGACAAGGTCGGCTCGGACTATCGGGGTGACCCGGCAGCCGCGCTGCTGGAGGTGCTCGACCCGGCGCAGAACCACACCTTCCGCGACCACTACCTCGAGCTCGACCTGGACCTCTCCGACGTCCTGTTCATCGCCACGGCCAACGTCGTGGAGCAGATCCCGAGCGCGCTGCTGGACCGGATGGAGCTGGTCACGATCGACGGCTACACCGAGGACGACAAGGTCGCCATCGCACGCGACTTCCTGCTGCCCCGGCAGCTCGAGCGGGCCGCGGTGACCTCCGAGGAGGCCACGGTCACTGATGACGCCCTGCGTGAGCTGGCCGCGAACTACACCCGCGAGGCGGGCGTACGCCAGCTCGAGCGGCTCCTCGCCAAGGCGCTGCGCAAGGCGGCGATGCGGCTGGCCACCGGAGCCGAGCACGTCGAGATCGGCCTGGACAACCTCAAGGACCTGGTCGGACGGCCCCGGTTCACACCGGAGTCGGCGGAGCGTACCTCTGTCCCGGGGGTGGCCACCGGACTGGCCGTCACCGGGCTCGGTGGGGACGTGCTCTTCATCGAGGCGTCCTCGGCCGAGGGGCAGGCGGGACTGAACATCACCGGCCAGCTCGGCGAGGTGATGAAGGAGTCCGCGCAGATCGCGCTCTCCTTCGTCCGCTCGCACGCCGACGAGCTGGGCGTCGACCCGGCCGTGCTCGACCGCTCGCTCCACGTCCACGTGCCCGCGGGTGCGGTCCCCAAGGACGGCCCGAGCGCCGGCATCACGATGGTCACCGCGCTCACCTCTCTCGCGACGGGTCGCCCGGTGCGCAGCGAGGTCGGGATGACCGGTGAGGTCTCGCTCTCCGGGCGAGTGCTGCCCATCGGCGGCCTCAAGCAGAAGCTGCTCGCCGCCCAGCGAGCCGGTCTGACCGAGGTCTTCGTGCCCCAGCGCAACGAGCCCGACCTGGACGAGGTGCCCGACGACGTGAAGCAGGCCCTGAAGATCAACCTGGTGAGCGATGTCAGGGATGTCGTACGCGGCGCCCTCGCGCCCGCCGAGGCAGAGGCCCCCACGCAGAGCACGGTTGCCGCTGCCTGACCGGATCGTTCCGGATGCTGCCCGCTTGATGCCTCGTGCGCCGAGCGGGCAGCTCGCACACTGGGGGCATGAGTAATCGCGCCCTTCTCGTCATCGACATCCAGGAGTCCTTCCGGCAGTGGGAGTCCTGGCAGCAGACCCTCCACCCCGACATCGCCGAGCGCGCCGACCGGCTGGTGAGCCTCGCCCGCGCCGCGGGCGACCTGGTGGTCTGGGTGCTCCACACCGAGCCCGGCAGCGGCGGCGTCTTCGACCCGGAGTCGGGTCACGTGCGCTATCTCGACGGTCTCAGCGGCCCGGAGCCGGGTGATGTCGAGGTGCGCAAGACCGCCCACAACGCCTTCACCACGACCAACCTGCAGCAGGTGCTGACCGAGCGAGGGGTCACCGAGCTCGTGGTGTGCGGGATCCGCGCCGAGCAGTGCGTCGAGACCACCGCTCGGGTCGGCTCCGACCTCGGTTACCGGGTCACCTACGTCGCCGACGCGGTCACCACCGAGCCGCTGGGCGGGCTGTCGGCCGATGAGGTCGTGGAGCGTACGAAGCTCGTGCTCAGCGGCCGGTTCGCCGAGATCGCGACGATCGCCGAGATGGAGGCTGTGGCAGCATCTGCAACATGAGCGCCGTCGTGTTCGTGCTGCTGCCCGGCGTACATCTGCTCGACCTCGCCGGGCCGGCACAGGCGTTCCACACGGCGCGCAGCCTGGGGCACCCCTACGACCTCGTGTACGTCGCGGGCGCCGAGCCGGGAGAAGTGCTCTCCGCGCAGGGTCTGCCGCTGGCCGTCACCGGGGAATGGCCCGATCTCGACCCCGATGACCTGCTCGTCGTGCCGGGCTGGCGAGCGGCGTACGACCTCGTCGCCGGCCCCCGGCTCAGCCGCGAGACCGCCGAGCGGCTGCGTGCCCATCACTCCGCCGGGGGCGAGGTGGCCAGCGTCTGCGCCGGCGCCGACGCCCTCGGGCAGGCGGGCCTCCTCGACGGACGTCTCTGCACCACCCATCACGATCTCCAGGACGCGCTGTCCCGGCGCTACCCGAAAGCCCGGGTGGTGCGGGACGTGCTCTTCACCAGTGATGACCGGATCGTGACGTCGGCGGGCATCGCCAGCGGCATCGACCTGAGCCTGCATCTCCTCGCGGTGCGCCACGGACCGGCGCTGGCGGCTCGAGTCGCCCGCGACATGGTCGTCTACGCGCGGCGCAACGGCGACCAGCCGCAGGAGAGCGTCCTGCTGCGCCACCGGAACCATCTCGACGACACCGTGCACCACGTGCAGGACGTCATCGATGCCCGGTTCGCCGAGCCGCTTCCGCTCTCCGCGCTGGCGGACGGCGCGGGGGTGAGTGAACGCACCCTGACCCGCGCCTTCGTAGCTGCGACCGGCCTCACCCCGCTCCGCTACCAACAGGCTCTCCGCCGCGAACGGGCCGATCATTTGCTGACCGCGGGCACCACCATGGAGGCGGCCGCCCGTGCGGTCGGCTTCGACGACGCCCGGATGCTGCGCCGCCTCCGCGCTCGATGAACCCCGATTGTCCATATGGTGGACGACTGGTCCGCGGAATGGAACCCGGGTGTGTTTGGCAGCGGATACCTGCCGTACGATCGCTACTGCTCATCGAGAGGGACTGAGGGAACGGCCCAGTGAAGTCCCGGCAACCGACCGCGAGCCTCCTCCCAAGCCTGGGCGGGTAGCGGAGCAGGTGCTAATTCCGGCCCGGCGCGAGAGACGTGATCGGGGAAGATGAGGAGGAGGTTTCTCATGAGCGCTGTGACATCGGAGCCCAACGGCACGACCACGGAGAAGAAGGGTCTGCGCGAGGGTGCGTTCGGGAACGCCTCGGCACTGTCCTGCCGCGAGTGCGGCCACCAGATCGAGCTCGGACCGCACTACGCGTGTCCGGAGTGTTTCGGGCCACTGGAGGTGGCCTATGACTTCCCGGCCGTGACCCGCGAGGAGATCGAGGCCGGACCCCGCAACATCTGGCGCTACAAGGCGCTGCTGCCGGTGCCCGACGACATCGAGCAGAGCCCCAACACCGAGCCCGGCTTCACCCGGCTCTTGGAGGCGAAGAACCTCGCCAGGGAGCTCGGCATCGAGAAGATCTGGGTGAAGGACGACTCGACCAACCCGACCAACTCGTTCAAGGACCGCGTCGTCGCGTGCGCACTGAGTGCCGCCCGTGAGTTCGACGCCAAGGTCTTCGCCTGCCCGAGCACCGGCAACCTGGCCAACGCGGTCTCGGCCGCCGGCGCCCGTGCCGGGATCCCCACCGTCGTCTTCATCCCCAGCAACCTCGAGCAGCCCAAGCAGGTCAACTCCGCGGTCTTCACCGACAACCTGATCGCCGTCGACGGCAACTACGACGACGTCAACAAGCTCGCTCAGGAGATCGCCTCGGAGGAGGACGGCTGGGCGTTCGTGAACGTCAACGTACGTCCCTTCTACGCCGAGGGCTCCAAGACGCTCGGCTTCGAGATCGCCGAGCAGCTCGGCTGGCGCCTGCCCGACCAGATCGTCATCCCGGTGGCCTCCGGCTCCCAGCTGACCAAGGTCGACAAGGCCTTCAAGGAGCTGATCAAGCTCGGTCTGGTCGAGGAGAAGCCCTACCGGATCTTCGGTGCCCAGGCGACCGGCTGCAACCCGGTCGCGACTGCGTTCAAGGCCGGCGTCGACGCCATCCGCCCGGTCAAGCCGGACACGATCGCCAAGTCGCTGGCCATCGGCAACCCGGCCGACGGCATCTACGTCCTCGACGCCACCCGCTCCTCCGGTGGCGCGGTCGAGGAGGTCACTGACGACGAGATCCGCTCCGCGATCGTGCTCCTGGCCCGCACCGAGGGCATCTTCACCGAGACCGCCGGCGGCACCACTCTCGCGGTCACCAAGAAGCTCGTCGAGACCGGCGCGCTCGACCCGAGCCTGGAGACGGTGATCATCAACACCGGCCACGGCCTCAAGACCCTCGACGCGATCAGCGGCATCGTCGGCCCCCGCGCCACCATCGCCCCCAACTACGACGCCTTCGAGGAAGCCGGGCTCTCCCAGGCCTGACGCCTACGACAGAGGGTCCGGCCTTGTGAATCATTCACGAGGCCGGACCCTCTGTCATAGCGGTGCTTCACCCGGGCACTCGGCGGCACTCGCCGACGACGCATGCCAAGCCGTCGCGCACCGACAGCGTCGGTTCGGCGTCCGGCTCCAGATCGACCATGTAGCTGGTCACCGTGCGACCGCGCACCACATCGAGCCGATGCACCCGAGTGCCGACGGCGTCGTGATCCGCGACGAGCTGGAGATAGATGCCGGTGTCGTAGGCGTAGGCGAGGAGCTCGTCGTACGCATCCTCGATCCCGACCACGCGTGAGGAACCCGTGAACCACGCGGCCTGGTCGCCCGAGGCGGAGACCACCGGGAACACCGGGAAGCCGGTGACGTTGCGGTCGATGGTGACGTCGGTCTTCGGCGGGAATCTCCAGCCGTCCGGCATGGCGCCGAGGAAGCCGGGGTAGCGCGACTCGAAGAGCCGGTCCGGTTCCTGAGGGTCGTCGGAGTTGTCGTGGGGGTGCATCACGACCGCTCGGGACGGTCCGTCGGCGACCAGCGAGGTGGCCCGTGCGCCGTCGGCGTCGGCGTCGGCGTCGGCGGTGTAGAGGAAGTCGCCGGCAAGCGCGAACGGATCCGCCTGGAAGGCGATCGACTCGGTGCGTACGACCTTGCCGGTGGCGACCTCGACGATCGCCAGGCGTCGGTAGGTCGTCTGGTCGCGGATCCCGACATAGCGGTCCTGCTCGATGAGCCCGGGTGTCCCTGAAGTGAAGTTGAAGTCCCACCAAGAATCGGTTCCGGTGACGATCAGCCCGCCGTTGGCCAACGACGGCCCACCCGGCCGTCGCCAACGATCCTCACCGGTGGCGATCTCCAGTGCGGCGGTGTGGCCGTTGCTGTCGTAGACGAGCAGGTCGTCATAGCGTCGGAACGCGTCGAGGTGAGAGATCCGCCGCGACCATCGTTCCGCCCCGGTCACCGGGTCGAAGGCGCGTACGATCTCGCCGCGACCGTCGATCACGACCTCCTCGGTGGCCAGCACCGGCGGATCGAAGAAGCTGCCGTCCCCGCCGAGGGTGCGAGCATCGCTGTCTGTGGTCCTGATGAGCCCGTCCCAGCTCCAGGTGAGCGCACCACCACCGTAGAACCCGACCGCCGAACCACCGCGGGCGGCGATGTCACCGGGAACCGGGTCGGGGCGCTCCTGGACGAGGGCTGCGGCGAAGATCCCGCCGCTGAGGAGCGGTGTCAGCAGGTAGAGCCAGCCGCGGATCGGCGCGCGCTGCTGCTCGTCGAGCGTCGCGACGTACGCCTCGACGGCGGCGAAGCCGATCAGCACGCTACCGAACACGCCCCAGCGGATCCCGTGGTCGCCGACCACCGTCCACAGGACCAGAGCGGCTCCGACGGCCAGCATGACGGCAGCGACGATCACCTGAACCCGAGTCACGACCACCGGACCACTATGCAACGCTCACCGCCCCTCCGGGCGTAGGGCGCACACGTGAAGATTCGTGTTCACGTCCGTGCGCTACAGATAGGAAACGTGAGCACCGCGAAGACGAGTGAAGAGGCCAGGTGGCTCGGGATGGTCGCCGCCACCGCCGGGGTCGCAGGGGCGGTCGGTGTGGTCGGGGCGGCGGCGGGGGCCGGGTTCGTGACGCTGCTGAAGAGACAGGCCGCGCACGCGCGCGACGTGATCGGCAAGCCCCTCGGCGAGGAGGCCATCGATGCCGACAAGGTCTACAAGAAGAGCTACGGCGGTACGCCGGTGGAACTGCTCGTCCTCGGCGACTCGATCGCCGCCGGGCTGGGCGCGGAGACCAAGGGCGGCACCCTCGGCGCCCGGCTGGCCAAGGGCATCGCGAAGGCGCTGCTGAGGCCGGTGCGGCTGCGTACGGCTGCGGTGGTCGGGGCCGAGACCTCGATGGTCCCGGCGCAGGTCGAGTCGCTGCCGAAGGGCTACCGACCCGACGTCGCGGTCGTCATCGTGGGCGGCAACGACGTCACCCACCGAGTGCCGCAGAAGGACTCCACGCGCGTCCTCGGCGAGGTCATCGACGCGCTGTGGGAGCGTGGCGCTCAGGTGGTCGTCGGGACCTGCCCCGACGTGGGCGCCGTCCGCCCGTTGCCGCAGCCGCTGCGCTCGCTCGGGCGCCGGATCGCGAAGCAGCTGGCCGAGGGACAGCGGGAGACCGCGTTGGCTCGCGGCGCCCACGTCGTATCTCTCTCCGAGGTCGTCGGTCCGTTCTTCATCACCAACCCTGACGAGATGTTCGCCATCGACCACTTCCACCCCAGCGCGATGGGCTACAAGCGCACCGCCAAGGCGATGCTGCCCTCTGTCCTCGCTGCCCTCGGTCAGGTCCAGCAGGTCCCGTTCGGGCACCACCTGCCCGAGCTCCCGCCAGAGGCGACCGAGCCTCCGGATCCTGACCCGAACACCGGTCGAGTCGGCTCGTCATAACGCGCCGACTCGGCTACTTTTCGGTGGCCGCGTCGTCCGGGGTCTTTCCGTCATTGCTGAGCCCGCCGGTGCTGAGCAGGTCGGCGGTGAGGCCGGTGGCGGCGCGATAGTCCACGGTCCCCGCAGGCGTACGCGGCACCGACTCGACCAGCAGGACGAGCTTGGGCTCGTACGACTCGCCGAGCATGTCGCGGGCGTGCTTGCGCAGGTCGGCGGCGGTGGTCTCGACCGAAGGAGCCAGCTGCACCAGGGCTGCGACCTGCTGGCCCCAGCGCGGGTGCGGCATGCCGAAGACGGCCGCGTCGACGACGTCGTCGTGGGCGAGGAGCACGCCTTCGATGGTCTCGGGGTGGATCTGGAGGTCGCCGGTCCGTACGAGCGTCGCGGCTCGGCCGAGCAAGGAGATCGAGCCGTCCTCCTCGCGGCGGGCGAGGTCGCCCGGGAAGGTCCAGCGCCGGTTGTCGATCACCTTGATCGCGGTGGCCGAGCGGGCGTTGTCGTTGTAGTAGCCGAGGGCCGCCGGACCCGAGCGGGCCAGCAGGCCCTCGACCCCGGGGGCTGCCGGGGTGAGGTCCGGGTTGAAGACCTGCACCTCCGGACCGACCATGAACCGAGCCTCGCCGGGCGCGAGAGGCGACCCGTCGTCGGCCCGGGACCCGGTGACGCCGGTCTCCAGGGTGCCGTAGGAGTCGACGATGACCCGGCGGGCGAATGCGTTGCGCAGGACGGAGAGCACCCCGTCGGAGAGAGGCGCGGCGGTGTTGGAGACCCCTGCGAGCGAGCGCAGCGGCCAGCGCTTCTTTCCGGTCAGGCGCGCGGCGGCGACGGGTCGCGCCTGGGCGTCGCCGAGGAGCGTGATCGCGGTTGCGCCGGTCTTCTCGGCGAGATCGAGGAAAGCCTCTGCCGAGAACGTCGGAGAGGTGTCGAGCACCGCGGTGCCGCCGGCGACGAGGGCCCGCAGGAGCAGCAGCTGGCTCTGCCCGTGCAGCAGCGGCCCGCCGGCGAGCAGGACCACGCCCGAGGCCCGGGCGGCCGCCTCGGCGGCGAGCCCTGCGACCGACGGGATCGGCGCGTTGTGGCGGACCGTGTTCAGTGCAGCCCAGATCAGGTCCTCCTGGCGCCAGACCGCACCCTTCGGTGTGCCCGTGGTGCCGGTGGTGAAGATGATGTGCCAGTCGCCCGGGGTGCGTCCGACCGTCGGCCGTTCCTTGGACGCAGCGGCGACCTTGGCGTCGTAGTCGGGCCCGAGGACGACCCGGTGCTCCAGCTTCAGGTCGAGCTCGTCGAGGTCGGCGGTGAACTCGGGCGAGACGATGGCCGCGACGCAGTCGGTGGCGGCGTACGTCCGGGCGAGCTCGTCGCGCCGGTAGGCGTGGTTGATGTTGACCGGGATCGTGCGGGCCTTGAGGCACCCGTAGAGGGCGTCGACCCATTCGATCCGGTTGGTCGCGTGGACGGCGACCTGGGCGCCCGGCTCCAGGCCGATGCTCAGCAGGTGGTTGGCCAGGCGCGAGGCACGCTCGTCGATCTCGGCGTACGTGTAGGCGCGCTCGGTGGTGATGACTGCTGGGCGGTCGGGGATGGCATCGGCCATCGCTTCCAGGATGTCGGGCAGTGTGAGGGGGATCACGGCGGACACAGGGACGTATGCGCCTTCCTTGGTAGGGCCAGGGGTAGGGCCGTACGGCACCGAACCGTACGTCGGATCAGCCGGTCGTCACGTACGCGCCTCGAGCAGCTCGGCAGCGACCGTAGCGCTGGCACGATAGTCCACCTTGCTCACCGGCGTGCGAGGGACTCGCTCCACGAGCAGGATGTCCTTGGGCACCTTGTAGGCGGAGATCAGGCTGCGACAGTGCTCGCGAAGTGCATCTGTCGAGGTCGTAGCCCCTTCCCGGAGCTGTACGAGGGCGGTGACCTGCTGGCCCCAGCGCTCGTGCGGGGTGCCGACGACCGCGGTGTCGAAGACGTCGGCGTGACGCAGCAGGACCGCCTCGACCTCCTCGGGGAAGACCTTCTCGCCGCCGGTGTTGATGCAGCCGGAGCCGCGTCCCAGGACGGTGATCGAGCCGTCCTCCTCGCGCCGTGCGAAGTCGCCCGGGATCGACCAGCGCTGCCCGTCGATCTCCTTGAACGTGGCCGCGGTCTTGACCGGGTCGTTGTAGTAGCCCAACGGGATCGATCCGGTACGGGCGAGCATCCCGGTCTCGCCCGGTGCACACGGCTTCAGATCGGTGTCGAAGACCTGTACGTCGATCCCGACCTGGAACCTCGGCGCGGCCTGCTCTCCCTCGTTGCCCTCGTCGACCTGCATGCCTGCCGCCCCGGACTCGGAGGCGCCGTAGGAGTCGAGGATGTAGCGGCCCGGCAGGGCCTCCCTGAGCTGGGTGCGCACTCCCGCGGAGAGCGGTGCGGCGCCGTTCGAGACCGCGAACAGCGCGCTCAGGTCCCAGCGTTCGGGCTCGCGCAGGATCGCCTCGGCGACCGGGCGGCCCATCGCGTCACCGAGGAAGGTGAGCGAGTTGACCCCGGCGGCCTGGACGAGGTCGAGGATCGTCTCGGGTGACCAGGTCGGCTCGGTGTAGAGCGCGACCGTGCAGCCGCCGACGTGGCCGTTGCCCATGATCCACTGGCTGCCGCCGTGCATCATCGGGCCACAGGCGAGCAGCACCATCGGTGTCTCCTGTGCCGCCGCCTCCTGGCCGAGCTGCTCCACCGTGTCGAAGGGCGCGCCGAACCGGCTCGCGTTCATCGCGGCGCGGATGATGTCCTCCTGGCGCCACTCGACGCCCTTCGGCATCCCGGTGGTCCCGCCGGTGAAGATCACGTAGCGGTCGTCGGGGCTGCGCTCGACGTCCGGACGGTCCTTGGAGGCCGCGGCCACCGCGGCGTCGTACTCCTCACCCAGGACCAGCGTCGGGATCCCGAGCCCCAGCGCTGCCACCGCCTCGACGTGCTCGGGACCGATGATCGCCGCGACCGCGTCCGAGGTGCGGTAGAGGTGGTCGAGCTCGTCGTGCAGGTACTTGTGGTTGATGTTGATCGGCACGGCTCGTGCCTTCATGCACCCGTAGAAGGCGTCGACCCACTCGATCCGGTTGCGCGAGTGCACGGCGATGTGGGCTCCGGGCTTGATGCCCTGGCCGATGAGGTGGTTCGCCAGCCGGCTGGCGCGCTCGTCGATCTCGGCGAAGCTGTAGGCGTGCTCCATGGTGAACACGGCGGTGCGGTCGGGGATGGCGTCGGCCATCGCCTCGAGGACGTCGGGGAGAGTGATCGGGGTCACATGACCGAGTGTGGCAACTAGAACGTGTTCTCGTCTAGCGATTGGGGTGCAAAACCTTCCAGGACCCTCCGTCGTCGGTCGAGATCGACGCGCTCCGGTCCGTGCGTGCACAGCGCAATGGCTTCCTCGTACGCCTCGATCGCCTCATCGTGGCGACCCAGTTGCTCCAGCAGCTGTGCGCGTACGGCGGGCAGCCGGTGTCCCGGGAGGGCCACCGACTCCAGGGTCTCGAGCCCGGCCTCAGCTCCGTCGGCCTCGGCCACCGCCACGGCGCGGTTGAGGCGTACGACCGGGGTGTCGTGCAGCGTGAGCAGTTCGTCGTAGCGCTCGACGATGCGATCCCAGGCGGTCGTGCCGGAACTGGGCGCGACCGCGTGCTCGGCGGCGATCAGTGCCTGGATCAGGTAGGGCGCGGGTGCAGCATGGGTGAGCGGGGTGAGGATCGCGAGAGCCTCGGCGATCTCGTCGAGTCGCCACGCAGCGCGGTCCTGGTCGGGCAGCAGGACAAGGTCGCCGTCCGGTCCGATCCGTGCGTCCCGTCGGGAGTGCTGCAGGAGCATCAGGGCGAGCAGAGCGTCGATCTCCCGGTCCGGCTCGGGAAGGACGGACCGCAGCACCCGGACCAGCCGGATCGCCTCGCCCGCCAGGTCGGTGCGTACGACATCGGGGCCGGTGCCGGGGGCGTAGCCCGCCGTGAACGCGAGGTACGCGACTTCGGCGACGATCCCGACCCGATCGGCGAGATCTGCGGGCACCTCGAAGGAGGCGCCCGTGAGCCGCTTGCGTGCCCGGGTCAGCCGCGCCGCCATCGTCGCCTTCGACTGCAGGAAGAGGCGTCCGATGTCCTCGGTCGAGACGCCGAGAACCAGACGGAGGGTGAGCGCGGCGGCCGCCTCCCGCGACAGCGTCGGATGGGCGCAGAGCAGCACCAGCCGGAGCCGCTCGTCGGTGATCGTCTCGCCGCCGGCCCCGAACGGCACCGTGACCATCATCTGCTGCGCCTCCTGGGTCACCGCCGCATCCACAGCGAGCAACGGCATCTTGCGGGCCAGCACCTCCTCCGAGCGCATCCGGTCCACGATTCGCCGCCGCGCGGTGGTGAGGAGCCAGGCCGGCCCGTTGTCCGGCTCGCCGTCGACGGGCCAGTGCCGGGCGGCCGCCTCGAAGGCGTCGGCCAGGCCGTCCTCGGCCAGGTCGAGACGCCGGAACTGCGCGACGAGCAGGGCCAGCAACCGGCCCCACTCATCGCGCAGCAGCGTCTCCAGCATCGCCCGGGTCGGCCCTACTCCGCCGCGCGGATCTCGATCGCGGACTCGACCGTGGCGAGCAGCTTGCAGCACTCGACCAGGTCGTCGCGGTCCTCGGACTCCACGACGTAGAGCCCGGCCAGATGCTCGGCCGCCTCGGTGTAGGGACCGTCGGTGACGCCCGAGGCACGCACGGTCACGGCCGTCGACGGAAGGTCGAGCGCCGCGCCGTGCCTCAGGTCGGTGTGGCCGCGTTCGGCGAGCAGCGCGGAGAACTTCTCGTGCACGGCGAACAGCGCGTCCCTCTCCTCCTTCGTCTTGGCCTGCCACTCGGCCTCGACGTTGGGGATGAGCAGGTAGTACCTCATGCCATCTCCTCGGGCTCGACGACCTCGCGGACCTCGATCGCCGTCTCGCGATCGGCGAGCACCTTGCAGCACTCGAGCATGTCCTCGAGGTCGTCGGTCTCGATCATGTAGAAGCCGGTGACGTGCTCGACGGTCTCTGCGTACGGGCCGTCGGTGATGACGATCCCGTCGCCGGTCTTGCGCAGAGTCTTGGCCTTGCTGGAGTGGTGGAGCTCGGCGCCGCCCGTGACCTTGTGGCCGCGCTCGGCGAGCAGCTTGGCGAACTTGCCGTGCACCTCGTAGCCGGCTGCCTTCTCCTCCGGTGTCGACTCGGCCCAGAAGGCCTCGTTCGCCGGCAGCAGCACCATGTATCTGGTCATCGTGATCCCTTTCGTCCGCGCGGTTTGAGTCTGTCACCGGGGATGACGGGTGGGACGAGAACAAATCGACAGCGAGAAAGAAGGAAGATGTACGTCATCCGTTCAACTGGCCCCGGAAGGCTCCGCGTGTGAGCGAGCGTCAGCGAGAGAACCATCCAAGCTTCACGCGACCGCGTCCGTATCCTGGCGCTTGCGCTACGGAGGTGGTCGTGTGACCGACCCCGACCCCCTGCTGCGAGGCGAGCTCGCGCCAGAGCCCCGGACCCTCATCGACATCTTCCGGGCGACCGCGGCCCAGGTGCCCGACGAGCCGGCCGTCGACGCGGGCAACGGGCTGCTGACGTACGCCGAGCTCGAGGAGGCCGCCGACGGGCTGGCCGCCGAGCTCAACGCTGCCGGGATCGGGCCGGGAGACAAGGTCGGGCTGCGGATTGCGAGCGGCACCACCGACCTGTACGTCGCGATCCTCGGCATCCTCTGTGCGGGCGCCGCCTACGTGCCGGTCGACGCCGACGATCCCGAGGAACGGGCCAGACTGGTCTTCGGGGAAGCGCAGGTCGCCGCGGTCGTGACCGACGACCTGCGGGTCACGCTGATCGCTGAGCCCGGTGAGCCCGGTGAGACCGGCGAGACCGGCGAGCCGGAGGAGCCGTCGACCGACGACGACGCCTGGGTGATCTTCACCTCCGGCTCCACAGGCACGCCCAAGGGCGTCGCGGTCACCCACCGCAACGCCGCGGCGTTCGTCGACGCCGAGTCGCGCCTCTTCCTCCAGGACGCCCCGATCGGGGTCGGCGACCGGGTGATGGCCGGCCTCTCGGTGGCCTTCGACGCGAGCTGCGAGGAGATCTGGCTGGCCTGGCGCTACGGCGCCTGCCTGGTCCCGGCCCCGCGGGCGCTGGTGCGCTCCGGGGTGGACGTCGGCCCTTGGCTGGTCGCCAATCAGATCACGATCGTCTCGACGGTCCCGACGCTGGTGGCGCTGTGGCCGCCGTCGTCCCTCGACAGGGTGAGGCTGCTGATCACCGGTGGCGAGGCGATCCCACCCGAGCTCGCCGCCCGCCTCGTCACACCGGACCGGGAGGTGTGGAACACCTACGGGCCGACCGAGGCGACGGTGGTGGCCTGTGGCGCCCGCCTGAGCGCCGAGGGACCGGTGCGGATCGGCCTCCCGCTCGACGGCTGGGACCTCGCCGTCGTCGACCCCGCCACGGGCGCCCCGGTCTCCGAGGGCGAGACCGGAGAGCTGATCATCGGCGGCGTCGGCCTGGCCCGCTATCTGGACGCGGCCAAGGACGCCGAGAAGTACGCCCCGATGCCGGCCCTCGGCTGGTCACGGGCCTACCGCTCGGGCGACCTGGTCGTGAACGACCCTGCAGGGCTTCTCTTCGGCGGGCGCGCCGACGACCAGATCAAGCTGGGCGGTCGGCGCATCGAGCTCGGTGAGATCGACAGTGCTCTGCTGCAGCTGGACGGGGTCGTCGGGGCTGCGGCGGCCGTCCGCAGGAGCGCTGCGGGCAACAGCCTGCTGGTCGGCTACGTCACGGTCGAGGACGGCTTCGACCATGCCGCCTCCGTCGCCCGGCTCCGGGCCGACATGCCGGCGGCCCTGGTGCCGCGGCTGGCGGTGGTCGACAGTCTCCCGACGCGTACGAGCGGGAAGGTCGACCGTGATGCGCTGCCATGGCCGCTCGTCTCGACCGTGGGTGCCGGCGCGGAGCTCAGCGACACCGAGACCTGGCTGGCCGGGCTGTGGAACGACATCCTCGGCGCCGAGGTCGCGGACGCGAAGGCCGACTTCTTCGACCTGGGTGGCGGCAGCCTGACCGCGGCCCAGATGGTCAGCCTGATCCGGGAGCGCTTCCCCGAGGTGGCGCTCGGCGACATCTACGACCGGCCGAGCCTGGGTGCCCTGGCGGACTACGTCGACGACCTGGGCAGCTCGGCTGCGGTCTCCGAGCGCGAGGTGCCTGCGGTGCGTCTCGAGACCCAGGTCGCTCAGGTGGTCGCGACGGTCCTGCTCCGTTGCCTCGCCGCGCCGCGCTGGTTGACCTGGATCGCGCTCGGCACGACGCTCGCCCAGCCGTGGATGCCCTGGCTGCCCTCGCTCAGCTGGTGGGCCCTCGTACCGGCGGTCCTGCTCTTCCTGACTCCACCCGGACGGATGCTGGTCGCGGCCGGGGTCGCCCGGCTCGTCCTGCACGGGATCGGGCCGGGCGAGTACCCGCGCGGCGGCACGGTCCATCTGCGGGTCTGGGTGGCGACGCACGCCGTCGACGAGCTGGGTGCCCACGGGCTCGCCGGGGCGGCCTGGATGCTCTGGTACGCCAGGCTGCTCGGCGTGCGGATGGGCAAGAACGTCGACCTGCACAGCCTCCCGCCGGTCACCGGCATGCTCACTCTCGGCAAAGGCTGCTCGGTCGAGCAGGAGGTCGACCTCTCCGGTCACTGGATCGAGGGCGATGTGCTCCATCTGGGCGAGGTCGAGGTGGGGGAGCGGGCCCGGGTCGGGGCGCGGTCGACGCTGCTGCCGGGGGCGCGGGTCGGCGACGACGCCGAGGTCGGGCCCGGATCGGCCGTCTTCGGTGAGGTGCCGGCAGGCGAGTTCTGGTCGGGCTCGCCGGCGGTCCGGGCGGCTCGCGAGGCACGCGGTCCGTGGCAACCGCCCCAGGCGCGAGCCCAGGTGTGGATGCTCCTCTACGGCATCGCCGCCGCTGTGCTCGCGCTCCTCCCCGCGGCTGCCATCGTGATCGGCGTGCTGGTCGCCGTCGCCCTGGCCGGCGTGCCGACGTCCTACACCGACATCGGGCCCTTGATCGCCTGGAGCCCGGTTGCGACCGCGGCCGGCTTCTTCGCCCTGGCCGCACTGATCTGGGCGGTGGTGCGGCTCGCCGGGCGGGCGATCACCCCCGGCGTACATCCGGTACGCAGCCTCGCCGGGGTCGCGGTCTGGTCGACGATGCAGGTGCTCGACGAGGCGCGCACCTGGCTCTTCCCGCTCTACTCCTCGACGCTGACGCCGCTGTGGCTGCGGGCTCTCGGCGCCAAGATCGGCAAGCGCGTCGAGGCGTCGACGGTCCTGATGATCCCTCGGCTGACGCAGGTCAACGACCAGAGCTTCCTCGCCGACGACACCCTGATCGGCGGCTACGAGCTCGGCGGCGGCTGGCTTCGGGTCGAACGGGTGAAGATCGGCAAGCGCGCCTTCGTCGGCAACTCGGGCATGGCGGCGCCCGGCCGCAAGGTGCCGAAGGCTTCCCTGGTCGCCGTGCTCAGCGCTGCTCCTCGCCGCAAGCGGGCCCAGAAGGGGGAGAGCTGGCTCGGCTCGCCGCCGGCGCCGCTGCGGAGGGCCGCCGGTGAGGGCGACTCGGGGCGCACCTATGACCCGCCCAGACGCCTCGAGATCGCCCGAGCGCTCGTCGAGCTGGCCCGGCTCGTGCCGCAGACGCTCGCCGTGCTGCTCTACGCCGGGGTGGCCTACGTGCTCGTCCGGGTCTGGGAGGCCGCCGACCTCCTCGTCGCGGTCCTGGTCGCAGGGCCGGTGCTGGCGCTGGCCGGAGCGGTCGCGGCCGGCCTCACGGTCGTCGCCAAATGGCTGCTCGTTGGCCGGATCCGGGCCGGATCGCACCCGCTGTGGAGCTGGTTCGTGTGGGCCAACGAGCTGGCCGACACCTTCGTCGAGGTGCTCGCCGCGCCCTGGTTCACCGGCGCGGTGTCCGGCACACCGGTGCTCAACGTCTGGTTCCGCGCGCTGGGCGCGAAGATCGGCCGCGGCGTGTGGATCGAGACCCACTGGCTCCCCGAGACCGACCTGGTCGAGCTCGGTGACGGCGCCACGGTCAACGCCGGGACGGTCGTGCAGACCCATCTGTTCCACGATCGCGTCCTGGCGCTCGACGAGGTGGTCCTCAGGCGCGGCGCCACGCTGGGGCCCAACTCGGTGATCTTGCCCGCCGCCGTGATCGGCCGGCATGCGGTCGTCGGACCGGTGTCGCTGGTGATGCGCGGGGAGAGCCTGCCGGACAAGACGCTGTGGATCGGCAACCCGATCGGTCCCTGGGACCAGGTCGGCTGAGCGGATGCCTCTAACATGACCGCCGTGCCGAAGCTCCCCACAGCAGACCCCTACCTTCCGGGCCATGGGGACCTGTCGTGGAGCGCGACCCACTACGACCTCGAGCTCACCTACGACCTGGTCGGCAACCGGCTCGCGGGCACCGCGACGATCCGCGCGGTCGCCGTCGACGACCTCAGCCGCGTCGTCCTCGACCTCGCCCACCTGCGGGTGCAGAAGGTCGCGATCGACGGCCGTCCGCCGGCCAAGTGGGCCCATCACGACCACCGCCTGGTGCTGAACCTCCGCTCGCGGATCGCAGCCGGCGAGGAGTTCGTGGTCACGGTCAGATACTCCGGCAAGCCCCGACCGGTGGTGCTGTCGCATCACGGTGACGCCGGCTGGGAGGAGCTCGACGACGGTGTCATCGTCGCAGGTCAGCCGCACGGTGCGCCGACCTGGTTCCCGTGCAACGACCGTCCCTCCGACAAGGCCCGCTATGCGATCAGCGTGACCACCGCGCCGGGCTATGCGGTCGTCTCCAACGGCGAGCTGACCTCCCGCGTACGCCGCGGCAGCGGGGAGACCTGGCGCTACTGGCAGGCCGAGCCGATGGCGACCTATCTCGCCACGGTGCAGATCGGGCGCTACCGGATCGTCGACCTCGCCACGACCGAAGGCCCGGGTGGCCGGGTGCCGATCCGGGCTGCGTACCCGGTCGACGCCACCGCCGAGTTCGACGCCTCCTTCGGGCGGCAGCGGGAGATGATGGCCTACTTCACCTCGGTCTTCGGGCCCTACCCGTTCGCCTCCTACTCCGTCGTGGTCACCGACGACGAGCTCGAGATCCCGCTCGAGTCGCAGTCGCTGTCGACCTTCGGGCGCAACCACCTCACCGGCGAATGGGCAGAGGTACGCCTCGTCGCCCACGAGCTCGCCCACCAGTGGTTCGGCAACGCGGTGACCCTGCGGGAGTGGCGCGACATCTGGTTGCACGAGGGGTTCGCCTGCTACAGCGAGTGGCTGTGGTCGGACGCGTCCGGAGGGCGCGCGTGCGGCGAGCACGCCCGGCACCATCACCGCCGGCTGGCCGAGCTTCCGCAGGACCTGGTGCTCGCCGACCCCGGGCCCGAGGACATGTTCGACGACCGCGTCTACAAGCGGGGAGCGCTCACCCTGCACGCGCTGCGGCGTACGGTCGGCGACGAGGCGTTCTTCCGGCTCCTGCGCACCTGGGTGTCGCGGCACAACGGCGGCTCGGTCACCACCGCCGACTTCGAGGCGCATGCGGCCGAGGTCTGCGGCCGCGACCTCACCCCGCTCTTCGACGCCTGGCTGCGGCGGCCGGCGCTCCCCGACCTGCCTGCTTGAAGACACTCGCGCCCGCTGGTCGAGCCGGATTCGTGAGGAACGAGCGAATCCGTGTCGAGACCAACACGGTGCCGTCAGCGCGCGATGGGACTGTGTTGGTCTCGACACGCTCGGCCGCAGGCGGCCTCGCGGCTCGACCAGCGGGTGCTGACTCCGGCTACCCTCGGCGACGTGCCTGAGCTGACCTTCCGTGACGCGAACCTCTCCGACGTGGATGCCCTGGTCGGGCTGATCGAGTCGGCCTACCGTGGCGACGCCTCGCGTGCCGGCTGGACCACCGAGGCCGACCTGCTCGCGGGACAGCGCACCGATGTCGAAGGCGTACGCGAGGTGATCACCGCCCCCGGTTCCCGGCTGCTCGTCGCGGAGCAGGCTGATCCTCCCGGGCAGCCCGGGAGGATCGTCGCCTGCTGCCAGCTGCAGAAGCGCGAGGCGTCCGCGCTTCGCACGGTTGCTCCCTCGGTCTATTTCGGCATGTTCTCCGTCTCGCCGCAGCTGCAGGGGGCCGGTGTCGGCAAGGCCGTCATCGCCGAGGCCGAGCAGATCGCGCGCGACTGGGGCGCGGAGGAGATCCGGATGACCGTCATCCGTCAGCGCGAGGACCTGATCGCGTTCTACGAGCGGCGGGGATATCGGCGCACGGGGCGGTTCGAGCCGTTTCCCTACGGTGACGAGCGCTTCGGCCTCCCGCTGCGTGACGACCTGGAGTTCGCCGAGCTCGGGAAGGGCCTCTGATCGACGTTTCGGTCGGGTCCCGGTGAACGCTGCATGATTCGCACGTACATCGCCTAGCCATCTATCGGGGGACACCAATGGCTGAGAATCTTCGTAACCGGTCGTTGATCGGCGCTTTCGCACTCCTCGCCGTCGGCTCGCTGGCCGCCTGCGGCAACGACGACTCCGCCTCGGACGACACCACGCCGAAGCCGGCCGAGTCCGAGACCGCCGAGACCGGCGAGACTGCCGTGGAAGGCGACTTCAAGGCACCCGCCTGGGCCAAGCCGACGTTCGCCACCGGCACCAAGCTGACCACGGTCAAGGCAGGCGACCTCTCCATCGACGTCTACAAGGCCGGCGTCGCCGAGGCGCCCGAGGACGGCATCTTCGTCGACCCGGAGACCAGGAAGCCGGTCATCGCCAAGGGCGACGAGCTGGTGTTCGTCAACTACGTCATCACCAACGAGGGCAGCGGCCCGATCGACCTCGACGAGGTCGATGTCGAGATCGATGCCCGGTGGGACGATTGGCCCTACGTGCAGGACATGGCCGGGGTGAAGGGTGACGAAGAGCTCTACATGGAGTTCAAGATCAACGGCGATGACGATGACGACATGGCCGACTTCGCCGCGTACGACGGGGACGGCCCGATGCCGCTGGCCCCCGGCGAGACCGTGTCGTTCGGCGACAGCTTCGGCTTCGAGAAGGGCCACGACCTGGAGCTCGAGGTCGAGGTCGGCGACGAGGCGCCGGTCGAGACGAGCGTCAGGGTCGACTGATCCGGCCCGTCTCCGCCCCCAATTTTCTTGCACTCTCTGGGGTCGAGTGCTAAACATGAAGCTGGCACTCTTACCATGAGAGTGACAACAACCGGACCGGTGACGTTGAGGCGTCGCGAGCGGCAGGGAAGGGTTCTGCCGGGAGTGGCGTCGTCCGTCGCGGGCAACCCATCGGACCGGATCCAACGAACTTCCCAAGTGAAGGATCGCAGGAGCAATGCCGAAGCTCATCGCTTTCAACGAGGAGGCCCGTCGGGGTCTGGAGAAGGGTCTCAACACCCTCGCCGACGCCGTCAAGGTCACCCTCGGTCCCAAGGGCCGCAACGTCGTGCTCGAGAAGAAGTGGGGTGCCCCCACGATCACCAACGATGGTGTTTCCATCGCCAAGGAGATCGAGCTCGAGGACCCCTACGAGAAGATCGGTGCCGAGCTGGTCAAGGAGGTCGCGAAGAAGACCGACGACGTCGCCGGTGACGGCACGACGACCGCGACCGTTCTCGCCCAGGCGCTCGTCCGCGAGGGCCTGCGCAACGTCGCCGCGGGTGCCAACCCGGCCGGCCTGAAGCGCGGCATCGAGGCGGCCGTCGACGCCGTCTCCGAGCAGCTGCTCGCGCAGGCCAAGGACATCGAGACCAAGGAGCAGATCGCTGCTACCGCCTCGATCTCCGCTGCTGACACCACCGTCGGCGAGATCATCGCCGAGGCGATGGACAAGGTCGGCAAGGAAGGCGTCATCACCGTCGAGGAGTCGAACACCTTCGGGCTCGACCTCGAGCTCACCGAGGGTATGCGCTTCGACAAGGGCTACATCTCGGCCTACTTCGTGACCGACCCGGAGCGTATGGAGACCGTCCTCGACGACCCGTACATCCTGATCGTCAACTCGAAGATCTCCAGCGTCAAGGACCTGATCCCGGTCCTGGAGAAGGTCATGCAGACCGGCAAGCCGCTGGTCATCCTGGCCGAGGACGTCGACGGCGAGGCTCTCTCCACGCTGGTCGTCAACAAGATCAAGGGCACCTTCAAGTCCGTCGCCGTCAAGGCTCCGGGCTTCGGTGACCGCCGCAAGGCCATGCTGCAGGACATCGCCATCCTCACCGGTGGCCAGGTCATCTCCGAGGAGGTCGGCCTCTCCCTGGAGACCGCCGGCATCGAGCTGCTCGGTCAGGCCCGCAAGGTCGTCATCACCAAGGACGAGACCACCATCGTCGAGGGTTCGGGCGACCAGGGTCAGATCGAGGGCCGGGTCAACCAGATCCGCGCCGAGATCGAGAAGTCGGACTCCGACTACGACCGCGAGAAGCTCCAGGAGCGCCTCGCCAAGCTGGCCGGCGGCGTGGCCGTCATCAAGGTCGGCGCGGCCACCGAGGTCGAGCTCAAGGAGCGCAAGCACCGCATCGAGGACGCCGTTCGCAACGCGAAGGCTGCCGTCGAGGAGGGCATCCTCGCCGGTGGTGGTGTGGCGCTGATCCAGGCCGCCGCCGCCGCGTTCGAGAAGCTCGAGCTCGAGGGCGACGAGGCCACCGGTGCCTCGATCGTCAAGGCCGCCATCTCGGCCCCGCTGAAGCAGATCGCCATCAACGCCGGCCTCGAGGGCGGCGTCGTGGCGGAGAAGGTCGCCGGCCTCCCGCAGGGCCACGGCCTCAACGCTGCCACGGGCGAGTACGTCGACCTGCTGGCCGCGGGCATCATCGACCCGGCCAAGGTGACCCGCTCGGCGCTGCAGAACGCCGCGTCGATCGCCGCGCTGTTCCTCACCACCGAGGCCGTCGTGGCCGACAAGCCGGAGAAGGCCGCCGCTGGTGGCGACCCGACCGGTGGCATGGGCGACATGGGCGGCATGGGCTTCTGAGGCGCAAGCCGAAGAAGCGATCAGCACAGCTGAGGCTGTCTCGCTAGAGCATCACGCAGGTGCCCCCGCCAATGGCGGGGGCACCTGTCGTTTTGGTTGCCGCCGGGAGATACGACGGGACGTTCTTGCCCGTTACCAGCGGGTAGACCGACCAGAACGTCCCGTCGTATCGAGAGCTGCGGGTGTCAGGCCGGCAGCCACGAGATCCGCAGGCCGGCCAGGCCGTCGTCGACCGAGCCGGTCGTGGTGAGGTGAAGGACCTGGTTCTCCGGGATCGCTTCACGGTCGAGGCGGAGGGTGAACGCATCCTCGCTCAGTGCGGTCTCGATCTTCGGGGCCGATCCGTCGGGCCGGTCGGCAGACGACTTCTCGCGTAGCTTGATGCCCTGCTCGGACCCGGCCGCCGAGTCGAGCGACCCGCCGTCGACGGTCTGGGAGGCAGCTGGGGCGTAGTCGATCTCGGCGGCGAGCCCGTGCTCACGCAGGGCCTGCTCGAGACCCTTGGCGTCGTCGAGCCGGTAGACCGTCACGACGACATCGTCGCCGGAATCGTCGACGGCGTACGCCGGGGTCGGTCCCGAGACTGCGAGGAGGACCGCGGTCACGGCAGCGGCAGTCGCAGCAGGTACGGCCGCCCAGCGCCATCGGCGAGCCAGGGTGGAACGGACCGGACCGCGGGCGGGACCAGGGGTGCGGGTGGCGACGTGCTCACGCAGCTCGGTGAGCAGGGACTGCTCGAAAGTGTTCATGTTTGGACCTCCAGGGGAGTGAGATGTGACTGGACCCGGGCGCGGCTGCGGTGCAGCCGGACCCGCGCGGTGCCCGGCTTCACCCCCAGCACGGCGGCGGCCTCGGTCACGGAGAGCCCGTCGACCGCGACCAGCTCTATCAGCGCTCGGTCGCGACGCGGCAAGGATTCCAAGGCGTCGTAGAGCCTGCGGGACTCACGGGCCGAGTCGATCCGGGACTCGATCGCTGCCAGCGAGTCCGGGTCGAGGAGGCGGCGGCCGGCTATGCGGCGTACGGCTTCCATGTCCTTCTTCTGGCGGCGGAACTCGGCCGCCACCACGTTGCGGGCGACGCCGGTGAGCCAGGCGGCGGGTCTGCCGCGGTCGGCTCGGTAGGAGGGTGCGGCGTCGATCGCGGCGAGGAACACCTCGGCGGTCAGGTCCGCGGCCAGGTGCGGGTCCGCCACCCGTCTGGCCACGAACCTCTGAACGAGGTCGAGGTGCTCGCGATAGAACGTCTCGAACGCGTCGGTGTCCGTGCCGATCCGTCCGACGTCCGTTTCTGGTCTGCCCATGTCTCCTCTTGGACCCTGGCGCCTTCGACGTTACAGACCTGCGGTCGGGCGTGCCGGACTACGCTCGTGGGCATGGGTCTGAAGGACGGGCTCGCGGTGCTGGTCGCCGCCTCTCTTCTTGCCGCCTGCGGCGGTGAGCCCGCCGCTGCGCCGTCGTCTCGTGAAGTGGCGCCGTCGAGCTCGGCGACACCCTCCGCACCGTCCGCGAGCCCGTCGGAGACGCTGCCGCCGGTGACCGACAAGGTCTCGCTCCCGCAGCTGATGCGGGAGGACTTCCCAGGTGGTCGGGTGAAGATGCTGCGGGAGTCGGGGAGCACGGACGCCTACCGTCGCTTCGAGATCAGCTACCCGAGCGGCCCGCTGACGATCACCGGGGTGCTCTTCCGGCCGCGTGGCGCGGGGCCGTTCCCCGGGGTGGTCTTCGCCCACGGGCACATCGACCTCGACATCTACGTCACTGGTCAGGGGCTCCGACGTGAGCAGGACCGGCTGGCGCGGGAAGGCTATGTCGTTCTGCACACCGACTACCGCGGCCACGCCGGCTCTTCTAGCCCGAAAAATTGGCAGAGTCCGGAGGGGACCGAGGAGGACGAGAGCCGGCTCGGCTACACCCGGGACACCATCAACGCCGTCCAGGCCATGAAGAGACTCCCGTACGTCGACCCCGACCGCACCGCGCTGCTCGGCCGTTCCATGGGCGGGGGAGTGGTGATGAACGCGCTCGTCGCCCAGCCGGATCTGGTGCGGGCCGGGGTGACGTACGCATCGGTCTCCTCCGACATCGTCGACAACATCAACCGGTGGGCGGTGCCGTCGCGGCCTGATGAGGTGGTCCGGCTCTACCGGCAGCACGGCGATCCTGAGACGGAGCCGGAGTTCTGGGAGGGGCTGTCGGCGCGGACGTACTTCGACCGGATCGAGGTCCCGCTCCAGATGCACCACGGGACCGATGACGAGTCCTGCCCGATCCGGTGGGCCTACACGACCCGGGATCTGCTGGAGACTGCGGGCGTACGTCAGCGCTTGTGGGTCTACCGAGGTGAGCAGCACGCCTTCGGGCCGCAGTGGGACCTCTCGATCCGCCGGGTCGTCGGGTTCCTGGACCGGCATCTGGCATGACCTGACCGGGCGTCGAGAATGGGACAAGAGGTCCATCCATCTGGGGACTTTCGACACTGTCTCGACAACAGGTCGGTAACGCAACATTGGTGCTCCACACACAGTGGCCGACTGCGGGGAAGCGTCTGGATCTGGGGGGCTTTGAAGCCCAAGGAATATCCGGGTGAAGTTCTGCAGCGGCGGGCGGGGTCAGGGCTCACGAAGTCAGGGCCCCGCCTGCGTGTGTGCCAACCTGTTGCGCGGGTCATCCGGGTCCCCGGACGGCACCCAGCGATGAGGCATGATGTTGGGCATGAGCGACGACGTCGGAGCGAACACCGGGATGAAGTCGCCGCGGTCACCGTGGCGCTGGGTGGCGGCCGTCGGAGCCGCTGCGGTCGTGCTCGTCGCGATCGTCGCCTCGTTCGGGCTCCTGGGCTCCGACGACACCGGCGAAGACCCTGCTGCTGCACCTCCTTCACCGACCGCGACGGTCACCGAGACCGCGCCGGTCCCGTCTGGGTCCGCTTCTGCCGGAGGGCCGGCGGCGACCGAGCTGACCGTCGTCGCGGACGCCGCCCGCTGCATCCCGCCGACGTCGAAGTGGCTCTCCCAGAACGCCGCGCTGGCCTTCGAGGGCACCGTGGAGAGCATGACGAAGGACGAAGCCGTGCTGCGGGTGAAGACGTGGATGTACGCCGACGGTTTCGGTGGCACCGACACCGTCCGGGTCGTCCTGCCGGCCCCGAGCACGATCCCGATGCCCGAGTTCGAGAAGGGCAAGGACTACCTGGTCGCAGCCAAGGGCGATGCCAAGGTCATCGGCTGTGGCTACAGCGACGTCAAGAGCGCGAAGCTGCAGAAGCTCTACACCGCCGCGTTCAAGTGACGATGGTCGCCGGCCTGCTCCTGGCCGCCGGCGCGGGTCGGCGGATGGGCATGCCCAAGGCGCTGGTCGACGACTGGCTGGTGCGGTCGATCGCAGTGCTGCGCGAGGGCGGCTGTGACGACGTGGTCGTGGTGCTGGGGGCGTCCGCCGAGGAGGCTCGGGAGCGGCTTGCGGCCGATCAGCGGGTCATCGTCGCTGAGGGCTGGGACGAGGGGATGGGGGTCTCGCTGCGGGCCGGTCTGGATTCGCTCGAGGCCGACGTCGAGGCTGCCGTGGTTCATCTGGTCGATCTTCCGGATGTCGGGGCTGATGTGGTGCGCCGGGTGATCCTGACGAGCTCGACCACCGAGGCGGCCGAAGAGCTGGCCCGGGCGGCGTACGACGGGGTCCCAGGGCATCCTGTGCTGATCGGCCGCGCCCACTGGGCGGGGGTCGTCGAGGCGGCCGTCGGCGACCAAGGCGCCCGGGGCTACCTGAAGACCCGCGACGTACGCCTGGTCGAGTGCGGCGACCTCGCCGGCGGCGACGACGTCGACCGCCGGTGAAGGAATGTTCGTTCGGCGGATTCCGGTGAAGGAATGTTCGTTCGGCGGAATCCGGTGAAGGAATGTTCGTTCGGTCGATTCCGGTGAAGGAATGTTCGTTCGGTCGATTCCGGTGAAGGAACGTTCGTTCGGCCCATCCCGGTGAACGAACGTTCGTTCACCCCGCATCGGGCCGTCCCAACCCGCAGCCAACGCTCCGCGTTCTACGCTCAGGACATGGACCTGACGCCCCGGGAGATCGCTGAGCGCCTGGCGGCGACCGGATACCTGGCCGATCCGGAGCTGGCGACCGTGACGTTTCTCGGGCTGAAGATGCAGCGGCCGCTGCTGCTCGAGGGTGAGCCCGGGACCGGGAAGACCGCGCTCGCGGAGGCCGTCGCCGAGGCGCTCGACCTGCCGTTGGTGAGGCTGCAGTGCTACGAGGGGATCGACGCCACCCAGGCGCTCTACGACTGGGACTTCGCCCGCCAGATCCTCCATCTGCGCGCCCTCGAGGCGTCCGGCAGCGCGGGCGAGGTCGAGGAGGCCGAGAAGTCCCTCTACGACGAGCGGTTCCTGCTCGCCCGACCTGTGCTGGCCGCGCTGCGACAGGCGCCGTCGGTGCTGCTCGTCGACGAGATCGACCGGGCCGACGACGAGTTCGAGGCGTTCCTGCTGGAGGTGCTGTCCACCTATCGGGTGACGATCCCGGAGTTCGGGACGGTGGCGGCCGTGGTCCCGCCGATCGTCGTGCTCACCTCCAACCGCACCCGCGAGCTCCACGACGCGCTCAAGCGCCGCTGCCTCTACCACTGGATCGACCACCCGGGGCTGGAGCGCGAGATCGAGATCGTACGCAGCCGGGCCCCCGAGGTCGCCGACGAGCTCGCCCGCCAGGTCGTCACCGTGGTCCAGCAGCTGCGCAGTGCCGAGGGCGCGAGCGCACTGCTCAAGCCGCCGGGAGTCGCCGAGACGCTCGACTGGGCGCGCGCCCTGCACCACCTCGGCTCGATCGAGATGGACCTGGAGGCCGCCGCGGCCACCCTCGGCGCGCTCGTGAAGCATCGCGAGGACGCTGACCGCGTCCGGGCCGCCCTGGACCGGCTGCTGACGTGACTGCACACGACGGGCCGGAGATCCTGCTCGGCTTCACCCGCGCGCTCAGAGCGGCAGGCGTGCCGGTGACCCAGGACCGCGCCCACGGATTCCTGGAGGCGACCGCGATCGTCGGTGCGGGCGATCCGATCGCGACCTACACCGCGGGACGAGCGACGTTGTGCGCCGGCCCGGACGACCTGCAGCGCTACGACCAGGTCTTCGAGGCCTGGTTCGGGTCGACGGTGACGCTGCCGAAGCCGCAGGGGCCGCCGCGTACGGTCTCGGTCTTCTCCGCCCTGCCCGAGACCGAGCCGCAGCCGAGGGAGGGCGAGGACGAGGGTGCCGGCGACGTCGTCCGGGCCCAGGCCAGCGACATCGAGACCCTGCGTCACCGCGACGTCGCCGACCTCAACCCGATCGAGCAGGAGCGGGTGGCCGCACTGATCGCGCGGCTCCGACCGCGGACCCCGCGGAGAAGGACCCCGCGGCAGGATCCCTGGCGGCGAGGGCGCGTCGATGCCCACCGGACTCTGCGCGCCAGCCTGCGACACCTCGGCGAACCGGCCAGGATCCACTACCGCAGGCGCGGCGAGCGGCCGCGCCGCGTCGTGTGGCTGATCGACGTGTCCGGGTCGATGAGCTCCTATGCGGACGTCTTGCTGCGAGTCGCCCACCGGGTGGTCTCGACGAGCTCTACCACGAGGGGTGGCGCGGTGTTCACGATGGGGACCCGGCTCACCGACGTCACCCGCGCGCTGCGCCACCGCGACCCCGACCGCGCACTCGTCGCGGCCGGCGAGACGGTGCCCGACTGGTCGGGCGGGACCAGGCTCGGTGACGACCTGCAGGCGTTCCTGCGGCGACACCAGGGGCTGGCCAGGGGCGCGGTGGTGATCATCGCGAGCGATGGCTGGGAGCGCGGTGACCCGACGCTGCTCGAGGAGCAGACGGCGAGGCTGCATCGTCTCGCTCATCGGGTGGTGTGGGCCAACCCACACCGTGGCAAGGTTGGATATGAACCGCTGCAGCGAGGCATCGTCGCGGTGCTGCCGCACGTGGACGACTTCGTCGCCGGACATTCGCTGGCGACGTACGAGGAGCTGGTGGAGGTGATCGCGCGTGCGTGACGTACTCGACGATCTGATGAAGTGGTGGGAATCCGGCGAGACCGTGGCCGTGGCCACCGTGGTGGCGACGTTCCAGTCAGCCCCGAGGCCGCCGGGCGCCTCGATGCTCGTCGGCCCCGACGAGACCGCGGTCGGCTCGGTCTCGGGCGGATGCGTGGAGGGCGCCGTCTACGAGGTCGCCCGCGAGGTGGCCGCCACCGGCGCCCCTGAGCTCAACCGCTACGGCGTCTCCGACGACGACGCCTTCTCCGTCGGCCTGACCTGCGGCGGGATCCTGGACGTCTTCGTCGAGAAGGTGTCGAAGGGGACCTTCCCCGAGCTCGGCGAGCTCGCCGAGGACGTACGCAGCGGCAGCCCGATCGCCCTGGCCACCGTCATCGAGCACCCCGACCCCGAGATCCTCGGGCGCCGCGTCCTCATCCGCCCCGAGGGGGTCAAGGGGTCGCTGGGAAGCTCCCGGATGGACGACGCCGTCCACGACGACGCGCTGGGGCTCTTGGCCCACGGCACCAACCAGACCCTGAGCTATGGCATCGATGGTGAGCGCCGCGGCGAAGGCATGCGGGTCTTCGTCTGGTCCTTCGCGCCCAAGCCCAGGATGCTCGTCTTCGGCGCGATCGACTTCGCCGCCGCCGTCGCCCGCGTCGGTGCGTTCCTCGGCTATCACGTCACCGTCTGCGACGCCCGCCCGGTCTTCGCCACCAACTCGCGCTTCCCCGAGGCCGACGAGGTCGTCGTCGACTGGCCCCACCGCTTCCTGAACCAGGAGGTCGAGGCCGGACGCATCGACCAGCGCACCGTGATCGCCGTCCTCACCCACGACCCGAAGTTCGACGTACCTCTGCTCGAGGTCGCCCTCCGCCTCCCCGACATCGCCTACGTCGGCGCGATGGGCTCTCGTCGCACCCACGACGACCGCCTCGCCCGCTTGCGCGAGGCCGGCCTCACCGACGAGGAGATCGCCCGGCTGAGCAGCCCCATCGGTCTCGACCTCGGCGCCCGTACGCCGGAGGAGACCGCCATCTCCATCGCCGCCGAGATCATCGCCGGCCGCTGGGGCGGCTCCGGCGAGCGCCTGGCCGCCACCACCGGACGAATCCACGAAGACCGCTAGGCAAAATCCGCGATCTCCTTTGTTACGGTCGAAGCGTGAAGAGAACCTGGCAGATCGGCAATGTTCTCGCGCTCATCTTTGCGCTTGTGGCCAACGTCCTGACCGGTGCACAGATTCTCGATCTGCCACCGATCGGCGAGATATCGGACAGATACGCCACCTATCTGACCCCGGCCGGATACGCGTTCTCGATCTGGACTCTCATCTATCTGCTGCTGGTCGTCTTCGCTGTCTATCAGGCGAGGGATCTCCGTGACCCGCGCGATGACAACGACACCCCACAGCTGCTCGGGCCGCTGTTCGTCATCGCCAGCATCTGCAACGGGCTGTGGACCTTCGTCTTCGTGAACGAATGGATCGGGCTCTCCGTCGTCATCCTGCTGCTCCTCACCGCATCGCTCTATGCCGCGCTGTGGCGCCTCGGCGTAGGCACGACCCGGCCGTCCACAAGGGACTTCCTCATGGTCTGGCTGCCACTGATGCTCTACACGGGCTGGGTGACCGCGGCGAGCATCGTCAACATCGCGACCTACCTCGACTCGAGGGAGGTGACGGTCGGCCCGCTGGCCTCGATCGTGGTGATCGCGGTGCTCACCGTCGCTCTGCTGACGCTTCTGTTCAAGCGCAACCTGCGAGAGCTGCTGATCTCCTGCGCCTGGGCGCTGGCCGCGGTCGGTCTCCGCCAGATTCAGCTCTCGCAGAGCACGTCGGTGGCGATCGTGGCGCTGGTCTGCGCCGGAATCCTGATCCTGGCGATGCTCTTCCACGCGGTTGCTCGCGGACTGTCGTACGACGGCCGCACCGAAAGCGCTCCGGCCTGAGCAGGAGCTCTACAGCTCCTTCTCGTAGCAGAGCGCCCGCGGCCCGGAGCCGCGGCCCTCGTGGTTGTCGAAGCCGAACTTCTCGTACAGTGCGCGGGCCGAGGTGTCGTCCTCGCTCGTCCCCAGATCCATGTACGTCACGCCACGAGCCTTCGCCTCGTCGATGATCGCCTGCAGCAGGATGGTGCCGAGTCCGTGCCCGCGGCGGTCGGGCACGATGTAGAGCTCGGCGAGATAGGCCTCGAGCTCGTCGGCCGTGGTCTGCAGGCGGAAGCGGGTGATGCCGTGGCCGACCGCAGGGTCGCCGATCAGCATCACGGTCGTGTCGCCGCTCTCGACCAGACGGCTCAGATGCCGAGCGAGCTCGTCGGCGGAGGGGGCGGGGTAGTCGTACTCGAGGTTGAAGTCGACCTGCAGCCTGGCGGCGGTCTCGAAGTCGGGTGTGGTGGTGGCCGTGCGCGTCTCCATGCACCTAACTGTGGCACCGCCGAGCGGGTACCACCGAGGGGATCGTGAGGCACATCACAGGGTGCTACCTTGGCAGGACCCAGCCTCAGGGCCGAGCTCCAAAGGGGGAGTGATGGTTCGCAGCGATCTGCAGGAGCGTCATATCAGCGCGGCGCGGGCGTGGACCGCCTTCGTGGAGAGCGGCGATGCCGCTGAAGACTTCGTCCGGCCGGAGATCCTGTCGAGCTGGACCCGCTCCGCGACGGCCATCCGGCCCGACGTGCGCGAGGCGCCGCTGGCAGACGAGGACGAGACCCGGGAGATGTGGCGCGACTCCCCGCTCCAGGTCGCGGTCGAGCGGGTCGAGGAGGAGTTGCGGTGCACCGCCGACGACGGTGATCTGGTCATCGCGGTCACCGACCCGGACACCCGGGTGCTGTGGACGTACGGCGGCCGGGTGATGCGCCACAAGGCCGAGTCGGTGAACTTCGTGCCCGGAGGGCGCTGGGACGACCAGTCGGCCGGCACCAACGCGCTCGACCTCGCCAACCGCACCGACGCCCCGGCCATGGTCTTCGGCCCCGAGCACTACGCCGAGGCCGTGCACAACTGGGTCTGCTGGGCTGCGCCGCTGCACGACCCGGCCACCGGCAAGCACCTCGGCGTCCTCGACCTCTCCACCACGTGGGACCGCACCCACCCGATCGGTCTGGCCACCGCCCGGGTGATGGCGCGGCTGATCGAGGGAGCGCTGCCGAAGATGCCGACCCAGCGAGGCGGTGACGAGGCGATCGAGCAGCCCGGCCTGGTGCTCACGCTGCTCGGCACCGCCGAGACCTGGCTCGACGGCAAGCGGCTGCTGCTCAACCGCCGCCAGACCGAGATCCTCGCGCTGCTCGCGCTCCATCCCGAGGGTCTCTCCCTGGAGCGGCTGCACGCGATGGTCTACGGCGACCAGGCGGTCACCTTCTCGACGCTCAAGGCCGAGGTCTCCCACCTGCGCCACGCGCTCGGCGGCCAGGTCGCGTCGAGGCCCTACCGTCTGCTGATGCCGGTCGCGACCGACGTCGAGCAGGTCCTCACCCTGGTCCGCCGCGGCCGGGTGGCCGCCGCGGTCGAGGCGTACGGCGGTGATCTCCTGCCCGGCACCAACAGCCCGGCGCTGACCGAGATGGCGGAGTACGTCGCGGTCGCGCTGCGCGAGGCGCTGATCGCCGATCCGCAGCCCGACGCGGTGCTGCGCTACAGCGAGCTGGCTCCGTACGACACCGAGATCGTCGACGTCTGTCTGCGCCGTCTGGGCGGCAGCCCCCACCCGGCGTTGCCGCTGCTCAGGGCCCGGTTGGCGGCCAGCCGGTAGTCAGCCAACCGGCGCCCAACCCTGCGCGTCCTACTGTGACCTGGCCCACACGGTTTTCGACTCGAACAGCTCGACTCGAACAGCTCGACTAGAACAGTGACGTCTGGCAGGGAGACAACATGGCCCGGATCAGCATGCGCGTCGACGGTATGAAGGTCACCGACGACGTCGAACCGCGGACGCTGCTCGTGCAGTATCTGCGCGAAGGACTCGGCAAGACCGGCACGGTGATCGGTTGCGACACCAGCAACTGCGGCGCCTGCACGGTCCATCTCGACGGCGACTCGGTGAAGTCGTGCAACGTGCTCGCGGTCCAGGCCGACGGGTGCGAGGTGACCACGATCGAGGGCCTCGCCGACACGGTCGAGAGCGACCTGCACCCTGTCCAGGAGGCGTTCCGTGAGTGCCACGGGCTCCAGTGCGGGTTCTGTACGCCAGGCATGATCATGCAGTCCGTCGACCTGCTCAAGCGCAACCCTCAGCCCAGCGAGGACGAGATCCGCGAGGGGATCGAGGGCAACCTGTGCCGCTGCACGGGCTACCACAACATCGTCCGGGCGGTTCAGCACGCCGCCGGCACGGAGGTGAACGCGCTGTGACCGCCGTAGACGCCCGCCCGGAGCAGGCCACCGAGATCGGCCGCGACCGGCGCCGCAAGGAGGACGCGCGCCTGATCACCGGTCGGACCCGCTGGACCGACAACATCAACCTGCCCGGGATGCTGCACCTGGCGATGGTGCGCAGCCCCTTCGCCCACGCCCGGATCACCGGCATCGACACCAGCGCCGCGGAGGAATCCGAGGGCGTCGTGACGGTGCTGGCCGCCAAGGACTTCGACGAGAGCCTCGGCGTCTGCATCAACGCCTGGCCGATCACGCCCGACCAGAAGACGCCGGCCCACCCGCCGGTCGCCGTCGACCGGGTCACCTTCGCCGGTGAGATCGTGGCGGTCGTGGCCGCGCGGTCCGCGGCAGCGGCACGCGACGCCGCCGAGATGGTCGAGGTCGACTACGAGGAGCTCCCCGCGGTCGTTTCCCTCGAGGAGGCGGTCAAGGACGAGGTGCTCGCCCACCCCGACCTCGGCACCAACAAGTCCGCCCTGTGGGTCTTCGACAGCGCCCAGGCCGGCACCGGCGGCAACGTCGACGAGGCCATCGCCTCCGCGAAGAGCGACGGCATCGTCATCGAGCGGACCTACCGCCAGCAGCGCCTGATCCCGGCCTTCATGGAGCCCCGCAGCGTGGTCTGCGACCCGACCGGTGAGCAGATCACCGTGTGGAGCGCCACCCAGATCCCGCACATCCTGCGATTCGCGTTCGCCGCGACCACGGGCGTGCCCGAGTCGAAGATCCGGGTGATCGCGCCCGACGTCGGCGGCGGCTTCGGAGGCAAGCTCCAGCAGACGCCGGAGGAGATGATCGTCTTCGCGATCGCCCGCCGGCTCGGCAAGCCGGTGAAGTACACCGAGACCCGCTCGGAGTCTCTTCTCGCCGCTCACCATGGCCGCGACCAGATCCAGAAGCTGACTCTCTCGGCCACCAGGGACGGTCAGGTCACCGGCCTCAAGGTCGAGCTCGACGCCAACCTGGGTGCGTACGTCGCCATCGTCGGCGGCGGTGTCCCGGTCCTCGGCGCGTTCATGTTCAACGCGATCTACAAGTTCCCGGCCTACCAGTTCAACTGCCAGACGGTCTTCACCAACACCACCTGGACCGACGCCTACCGCGGCGCGGGGCGGCCGGAGGCGACGTACGCCATCGAGCGGCTGATGGACGAGCTGGCCGCCGAGGTCGGGGTCGACCCGCTCGAGATCCGGGAGAAGAACTGGATCACGCACGAGGAGTTCCCGTTCACGACCATCGCCGGTCTGACCTACGACTCCGGGAACTACGAGGCCGCGACCGCCAATGCGAAGGAGATGTTCGGCTACGACGAGCTCCGCGCCGAGCAGCAGCAGCGGCGCGCCGACAACGACCCGGTCCAGCTCGGCATCGGCATCTCCACCTTCACCGAGATGTGCGGCCTGGCACCGTCCCGGGTCCTCGGCAGCCTCGACTACGGCGCCGGCGGGTGGGAGCACGCCCAGGTGCGCCTGACGCCGACCGGCAAGGTCGAGGTCATCACCGGGGCCAGCGCGCACGGTCAGGGACACGAGACCGCGTTCAGCCAGATCGTGGCGGACCGCCTCGGCGTGGCCTTCGAGGACGTCGAGGTGCTCCACGGCGACACCCAGATCGCTGCCAAGGGCTATGACACCTACGGGTCCAGGTCGCTGGTCGTGGGTGGAGAGGCGCTGGTGCGGGCCGCCGACAAGGTGCTCGAGAAGGCCAAGCCGATCGCGGCCCACCTGCTCGAGGCGAGCGTCGACGACATGGAGTTCACCGGCGGCAGGTGGACGGTGCGCGGCACCGACCAGGGCATGTCCATCGGCGAGCTGTCCACGGCGGTCTTCGCCGCGCACAACCTGCCCGACGGCGTCGAGGCCAACCTCGACTCCGAGGCCACCTTCGACCCGGAGAACTTCAACTTCCCGCACGGGACCCACCTGTGCGCGATGGAGGTCGACACCGAGACCGGGCAGGTGAAGATGCGGAAGTACGTCTGCTGCGACGACATCGGCAACATCATCAACCCGCTCATCGTCGCAGGTCAGGTGCACGGTGGCCTGGTCCAGGGCATCGCTCAGGCGCTGTGGGAGGACGCGGTCTACGACGACGCCGGGACCCTGGTGTCGGGCTCGTTCGTGGACTACCTGCTGCCGACGGCCGCCGACACGATCAGCTTCGACATCGACCACACCACCTCGCCCGCGACCACCAACACGCTCGGCACCAAGGGCGTTGGCGAGGCCGGCACGATCGCCTCCACCCCGGCGGTGGTCAACGCCATCGTCGACGCGTTGCGACCGTTGGGTGTCCACGACGTCACCATGCCCTGCACGCCCGAACGGGTCTGGCGGGCGATCAACGAGGGCTCGGCCGGTGGCGAGACCACCGGCGCGGCCGCAGCACACTTCGATCCGTCGACGGGCATGTCCGGGAACGTCGACCGCACGGAAGGAGACGTCCAGTGATTCCCGCATCGTTCGACTACGTCGCCCCGACGACGGTCGAGGAGGCGCTGGCCGCCCTCGCGCAGTACGGCGACGAGGCCAAGATCATCGCCGGCGGACAGAGCCTGCTGCCGGTGCTGCGGATGCGCCTCAACGCTCCCGAGTGGGTGATCGACCTCGGTCGCATCGACTCCCTCAAGGGGGTCCGCGACGAGGGGGACTCGATCCTCGTCGGCGCCATGACGCGCCACTGCGACGTCGCGACCGATCCTCTGGTCGCCGAGCACGCGGCGCTGGTCGCGCGTGCCACGGCGACGGTCGCCGACGAGCAGGTCCGCCACCGCGGCACGTTCGGTGGCGCGCTCGCCCACGCCGACCCGGCGGGCGACCTCGGAGCGCCGGCGCTTGCCCTGGACGCCGAGTTCGTCATCGCCGGGCCGGCCGGGGAGCGGGTCGTCCCGGGTGCGGAGTTCTTCCAGGGGCTCTTCGAGACGGCCGTCTCCGAGGACGAGCTGCTCATCGGCGTACGCATCCCGAAGCACACCGGATGGACGGCCCACTACGAGAAGTTCGTCCGGGTCGCCCACCAGTGGCCGATCTGCGCGGTCGGGGCGACCCTCAAGGTCTCCGGCGGCGTGATCGAGGGCGCGGCGATCGGTCTCACCAACATGGGCTCGACCCCGTTGCGTGCCGCCGGCGTCGAGCAGGCGCTGGTCGGGCAGCACGCCACCGAGGAGGTCGTACGCAGCGCCGCGGCCCTGGCCGCGGACGGCGCCGACCCGCCCTCCGACCTCAACGGCGACGCCGACTACCGGCGCCACCTGGTCACGGTGCTCACCCGGCGGGCCATCACCAAGGCGCTCGGGGGCTGAGGCGTGGACCTGACGCACCAGTTCACGGTTCCGACCTCGGTCGAGGAGACCTGGGACACCTTCTTGGACATCGGCTCCATGGCCGAGTGCTTCCCGGGAGCCCAGGTCACCTCGGCCGAGGGGGACACCTTCACCGGCACGGTGAAGGTGAAGCTCGGCCCGATCGCCATGGTCTACGCCGGCTCCGGCACCTTCGTCGAGAAGGACGAGGCCGCCCGGCGCCTGGTCGTCGAGGCCAAGGGGCGCGACAAGCGCGGCAACGGCACCGCCGGCGCCAACGCCACCTTGACGATGGCTTCGGAAGGCACCGGGACGAAGGTCGAGATCGTCACCGACCTCGCCGTCACCGGCAAGCCGGCCCAGTTCGGGCGCGGGGTCATGCAGGACGTCTCCGACAAGCTCCTCGGCCAGTTCGTCGCGTGCTTGGAGCAGAAGTCCGCCCCGGCTGCCCCACTGGTCGAGCCTGCTGCCCCGTCGGTCGAGCCCGGCGAGCGCCAGCGAGCCGGTGTCGAGACCAACACAGTCCCATCGAGCGCCGGAGGGCACCGTGTTGGTCTCGACACGGATTCGTTCGTACCTCACGAATCCGGCTCGACCAGCGGGGGCGGCTCGACCAGCGGGGCGCCCGAGGCGCTCGACCTGGGTGCGACGGTGATGCCGGTGCTGGTCAAGAACTACGGCAAGAAGATCGCCGTCGGTGTCGCCGTGGTGGCCGCGGCGGTCATCGCCTACAAGCTGCTGCGCGGCTGAGGCGGACCCGACAAGGAACCCGTCGCGCAAACCGGATACCAGCCGCGCGACGTGGATAGCGGGTGCCCGGCGACCTCTCTAGCGTTTCCACCACGCAGACCCCACTGCGAGAGGAAACCGAAAAGTGAAGATCGCGGTCATCGGTGCCGGGTTCGCAGGCATTGCCTCGGCCAAGGTGCTCACTGAGCTCGGTCATGACGTCACCGTCTACGAGAAGGCGCCGGACGTCGGCGGCGTCTGGAGCGGGACCCGTCGTTACCCGGGCTTGACGACGCAGAACAACAAGGACTCCTACACGCTCTCGGACCTGAGGATGCCCAAGGTCTTTCCCGAGTGGCTCCGCGGCGAGCAGGTCCAGTGCTATCTCGAGATGTACGTCGAGAAGTTCGAGCTCGCTCCGATGATCAGGCTCGAGACCGAGGTGCGGAAGGCCCAGCCGGCTGGAGGGGGCGGCTGGGCCATCACCTCGGGGTCGAGCGCCACGGAGGGGACCGACGGCGAGACGACCGAGCACTGCGACCACCTGATCGTGGCCAGCGGTGTCTTCTCGGAGCCGTTCGCCCCAGCGTACGACGGGGTCGACGACCTCGAGGCCGCCGGCGGCAGGATCCTCGCCGCGAGCGAGCTCCACGACCTGGAGACCGTCAAGGGCAAGGACGTCGTGGTCGTCGGCTACGGGAAATCGGCCTGTGACGTCGCCGTCGAGATCGCCAAGGAGGCGGCCTCGACCACCGTGGTCGCACGGCAGCTGCTGTGGAAGATGCCCCGCAAGATCAAGGGCGTCCTCAACTACAAGATGCTGCTGCTGACCCGCCTGGGGGAGGCCTTGTTCCCCTACCAGAGCATCCGCGGGGCCGAGAAGGTCCTGCACGCGGGCGGCTCGAAGGTCGCCGGCTCGATGGTCGGCAGCGTCGAGTCGGTCACCAGCGGCCAGCTCAAGCTGAAGAAGCTCGGCCTGCTGCCGAAGGGCCAGTTCACCGACATCGCTCGCTCGACGGTCTCGCTGGCCACCGAGGGCTTCTTCGAGGGCGTCGAGGCCGGTGACATCGTCGTCGAGCGCGACACCGAGATCGCCGCGTTCGTGAGCAAGGACGGCAAGGCGTACGCCGAGCTGGCCAACGGTCGGGCGCTGCCCGCCGACATCGTGGTGACCGCGACCGGCTTCAAGCAGGAGCTCCCGTTCTTCCCGGAGGAGATCCAGGCGCAGCTCACCGACGACAACGGCGACTACCAGCTCTACCGTCAGATCCTCCCGCTGACCGTGAAGGACCTGACCTTCGCCGGCTACAACTCCTCGTTCTTCTCGCCGCTGTCGGCCGAGATGAGCGCCGTCTGGATCGGCTCCTACCTGGGCGGCGGCCACGAGGTCCCGCCGGTGGAGGAGATGGCGGCGCAAGTGGCCTCGCGGGTCGCCTGGTTGCGGGAGCGCACCGACGGCCACCACGCTCGCGGCACCAACATCATCCCGTTCTCCATGCACAACATCGACGAGGTCCTCAGCGACGTCGGACTCGATGTCAGCAAGCGGACCAAGGCAGCACAGTGGCTGCTGCCGATCGACCCGAAGGCGTACGCCTCCATCACGCCCCGGCTCGTCGAGAAGCTGGCGACGCACTAGTTCGGACGAGATGCCGGTGTTCATGGGTGGGACCGGCATCTCGTTCACCCTGGGACCTTTGGCCGTGATTGCGGCGAGAGCCGGGGCGGGCGGCATCTGCTCCGCTACGCTCTTCGGTCAATCGAGCCACGCGCCAGGAGCCCCCATTGCCCCGTCCCCTGCTGGGCCGTCACACCGTCGTCGCCACCACCGACGTGGACCAGGCCAGAGAAGCCGTAGCCGAACGATTCTGCGCCCACTATCTGGCGCTGACCAAGGCCGGGTCCCATCTCGACATGGTCCACAACGCCGCGCCGCTGGGTGAGGACGTGATGCTCAACTACATGCGCTACGGCGACGAGGTGCGCATCACTCCGGGCACCTTCGAGGACTTCTACCTGATCCAGCTCCCGATCGCAGGTACCGCCAAGGTCAAGGTGGGTGAGCAGGTCGTCCTCGCCGACCGCACCCGCGCCTCGATCGGCTCGCCGACCGAACCGGTCGACATGCTCTGGTCCGACGGCTGCGAGAAACTGCAGGTCTATATCCGGCGAAGTGCCGTCGAGGAGGCCGCCGCGGGCATCGGCGGATCCGGTCCGGTGGTCTTCGACCCGACGCTGGACCTGGCTCGCCCCGAGGTGCGTGACTGGCTGAAGATGGTCCGGCTGGCCTACGACAACGTCGAGGCCGGCGGCTCGCTGATGAGCTCGCCGCTGGTCGCCGCTCCCTACGAGCAGGCGCTCATCGGTGGGCTGCTCACCGTGCAGGCCAACACCTCGCTGGGGCTCGCCTCCGTGACCGCCTCACCCAGTGTCTCCCGGGCCGTACGCATGGCCGTGGACCTTCTCGAGGCCCACCCGGAGCGCCCCTGGAAGGTCGCCGAGCTGGCCCAGCAGGTCGGCGTCTCCACCCGCACGCTGCAGGAGGGGTTCCAGCGCGACCTCGACACCACTCCGCTGGAGTACTGGCGGCGGACCCGGCTGGATCGTGCCCACTCCGACCTGCTCACCGCCGACGCGAGTGCGACCTCGGTCACCGAGATCGCCGCCCGGTGGGGGTTCTTCCACCTCGGCCGGTTCTCCCAGGCGTACCGGGCGCAGTTCCAGGAGCTCCCGTCCCAGACCCTCATGCGCTGACCGTCACCACTGGTCGTCACCACTGGTCGTCACCACTGGGGCTCGTCGCTGAACCCGCCGTAGTCGTCGAGGTCGGCGTCGTCGCGACGGTACTTCTCGCCGTCGCCGTTGCGCTGGTCGAGCTTGTCTTCCTTCTTGTCACCGTTCGGTGGCGGCTCGGGCGGGTCGTCCTGGTTGTCGGGCTTGATCGGCGTCTTCGGGGTCAGCTTCTCCTTCAGCCGCTCCTCGACGGACTCGCCCTGCTGGGACTGCTCGGGGCCCTGGCCGGCATCGGTGGGGCAGTCGCCCTCCTTCAGCGTGGCCAGCGCCTCCTCGTACGCGGCCTTCGCGCCGGGCTGGTCGCCGGCGTCGCGGGCGCGGTCGCCGATCGCCTCCTGGGTCAGCGACATGTTGATGCGTACGGTGCACTCGTGCTTCTCGGGCACCCGCTCCAGCGCGTCGCCGTAATAGGCGACCGCGCGGGCGTTCTCACCGAGCAGGAAGGCCGCGTTGCCGGCGTCGAAGTGGGCGATCCACGGCTGCAGGAAGTTGAGCTCGCGGTTGGCCGAGTAGTGCTCCATCGCGGTCGCGGCGTCGCGTACGTCCCAGGCGTCACGGCCGGCTCGGTCGTGGTGGCCCATCAGGATCACCTTCAGCAGGAATGCCAGCCCGATCACCACCGGCAGGATCCCCGCCAGCAGCAGTGCACGTCGCACCTGCTCGCGAGGGGTCCGCTCCGGGCCCCGCGGCGCGACGGGATCAAGCGGTGTCTCGGTGAGGGTCATGCCAGCACCTCCTCGGCCTCGTGTCCGCGGCGACGGTGGCCCCACAGCTCCCACAGCAAGAGTGCCAGCAGCGGGAAGCCGAAGATCCAGGCCCGGGAGACATCACCTCCGGCGGAGGTCTTCTCGGTGAGCATCTCGGAGTCCCAGGTGGAGGCCTCGGTGGTGATCTCCTTGGTCTCCTTCGTCGTCCGGTGAACCGTCTGAAGGCCCATCTGACCTGCGATCTCGCGGAGGTTCGCGAGGTCGATCCGGGAGCGAGCGTCCTGGCCCTCGCCGTCCTTGAGGTAGCCGTCCTGAGGACGCTCGTCGTCCCAGGGCATCCGGCCGCCCTCCTCGGTGCCGTAGCCGAGGACCATGCCGCCCGCCGAGAGGTCGTCGACCTCGGAGAACGACTGCTGGTCGACGCCCGTTCGGGTGTTCTCACCGTCCGAGGCGAAGACAACGATCCGGCGCCGTTCGGGGAAGCGCTCCTGGTCGCGCTCGAGCGTCTCGACGAGCTCCTCGCGCGGAGCGTCGACCATCGAGCCGGAGCCGTCGAAGGCACGCTCGGCGTAGAGCCCGTCGACCCAGGCGTCGAAGGCGGTGGTGTCGTAGGTGAACGGCATCTCGGTGCGTACGACCTCCCCACCGAAGGTGATCGCCCCGAAGCGCACCGAGGGCAGCGCCGCCGAGAGCGCCTTGAGGTCCTTCTTGAGCTGCGTCATCCGGGCCTCGCCGCCGGGGCCGTCCTCGGCGACCATCGACCGCGTCCGGTCGACCACGACGAGCACATCGAGATCAGCCGTACGCATCTCCGCCGGCGCTGCGCCCCAGCTCGGTCGCACCAGGACGACGACGGTGAGGATCACGATCAGCACGCGGCGTACGAGCGTCAGGATCTGCCATCCGAGAGTGCTCACGGCGCCGCCTCCTCGGATGCTGACCGAGTTACCTCGGTGTGGCCGCACTTCCTTCGTGGAACTCCGCCAAGGAAGCGACCGTTCACCGAGTTACCTCGGTGAACATTCCGCCGCGCGCTCACCGAGATACCTCGGTCAACATCTCGCCGGGCGCTCACCGGACCACCTCGTTCGGCGGTCGAGCCTGGCGCGGAGACGGGGCCGCCGCTGGTGTCGACCGGGACGACGAGCCCGGCGACAGCCGCCCGGAGCGGACCAGGGCGTAGACCCACCCGGCGATCAACATGAGGACCCCGACGACGATCGTCGCGATCGGCCAGCCGGGAGCGTCGCGGACCTGATACTTCGGCGGCTCGACGACCTCGTCGGCAGAGAGCCGGTCGATGCCGGCCAGGATGGAGTCGATGGAGCCGTCGTCGCCGAGCAGCGAGAAGGTGCCGCCGGTGTCGGTCATCGCCTTGTCGAAGGTGGCGCGCTTGTCCTCGTGGAAGCTGAGGTCGGCGGAGCCGATGCCGTAGAGCTGGACGTCGCGCTCCTTGGCGAACTCGGTGGCTTCGGGCAGCGTGTAGACCGGCGGGCCGCCCTGGGGGTCGTTGTCGGAGGCCACGATGACCGCTCGGCCGCGTTCGGAGTTGGACAGGTCGAAGCGCTTGACGCAGGAGACGATGCCATCGCTGATCAAGGAGGCGCGCTCCTTGCCGAGGTAGGTGCCGGCGACGTACTCCTGGTCGCCGAGGGCGAAGGCGCGGCCGGCCCGCGCGAGCTCGTCCTGCACCCAGCCGTAGTCGTCGGTGAGCGGGAAGACCGTGACGGCGGCGTCGCTCCACAGGACCAGGCTGACTCGTTCGCCGTCGAGGCCGTCGACGAGCTGGGAGTAGGCCTGGGTGACCTGAGTGTCCTCATCGAACATCGAGGTCGAGGCGTCCAGGCAGAGCACGATGTCGCGGGTGGAGTAGCGGTTCTGGGTGATGTCGGTGGTCTGCGGCCGCGCGATCAGCCAGATGCACCCGATGACCGCCAGCGCGATCCCCGCGGTCTGCCACCAGGACAGCCAGCGCTGCTGGGTCGCGAGCTCACGGAACCGGGGGAGTCGTCTCAGCCTGGCGGTGTGGGCGACGAGCACGGCGTCGGCCGGGCGGCGATGCACCCGGGCGGCGAGGACGACGATCGCCGCAACCACGACGAGGGTGATGACCAGCACGATCGCGCCGACGACAGGCCACTTCAGGTCCATGTGGTCACCACCTGACGGGCCCGGTCCAGCGCCTCTGGGAAACGCTCGGCCGCCTTGCCCTCCTCCTCGGAGGCGAAGGCGGGCGGGTACATCACCTCGACCGCCATCGCCAGCGGGCGGGTGCGGGGGTCGCTGCGTACGGTCGCCTTCAGGTCGGCGAGGACCATCTTGTCCGCCGGGATCTGGCTGACCTCGGCGACGTAGTCGCGCACCGTGCGGCTCAGATGCTGGTGGCCGACTCGGGCCGGGACGTCGCCACGGTGCACCGACCGCTCGATCCGGTCGATCTCGGCCAGGTGCTCGGCACGCAGATCGCGGGGCTCGGGAACCCAGGGCACCTCGACCTCGACCACCGGTCGGCGCTCGCGGGTCAGCAGGATGACCGCGAGGTAGTAGAGCGCCACCGCGGCGAGCAGCGCGAGCGCGAGCACCAGCCACCAGCCGGAGTGGGCGATGGGCTGCTGGAACTCCTCTGGGACGCTACCGCCGCGCATGCCGGTGCCTCTCCAGGAGGTGGAAGACCGCGCTGATGGCGGTGGCGTCGTCCTGGACCCGCTGGTAGGCGATGCCCAGGCGGTCCAGCGTGCCGCGCAGGCCGTGCTCCTCGGCGGCGGCCAGCTCGGCGTACTGCGCCTGGAGGACAGCGTCGCCGCTGAGCCAACCCGGCAGCGCGGAGGTGGTGTCGATGTCGACCGTCGGGCCGCCACCGGCCACGGCTGTGGTGGGGTCGAGGTCGTCGATGCCGGCGACCAGGACCTCGTGCTGGACGGTGAGGCGGCGCAGGACCGCGGCCATCTCGTCACTGACCGAGTGCTCGTCGGTGACGACGAGCAGGATCGCCCGGCGGCGTACGTTGGTGGCGACGTGGCGCAGGACGGCGACGATGTCGGCTTCGGCGGCATCCGGGGTGATCGCCTCGTGGGCCTGCCCCAGCGCCCGCTCGAGCGCGACCTCGGTGTCGGCGGGCTTGGTGAGCTTCTGGCTCGCCGAGTCGCCGTAGGCGACCGCGACCTTGTCGCCGTGGCGAACGCCCAGCCAGCCGACCAGGCCGGCGGTGAAGACGGCGATCTCGCGCTTGGTCGTGGTGCCGGTCGCCTGCGCCGCCATGCTCCGGCCCGTGGAGATCGCCAGCAGCACCAGATGCTGGCGCTCGGCGGTGAACCGCTTGACCAGCAGGCTCCGGGAACGGGCCGTCGCCTTCCAGTCGATGTCCTTGACGTCGTCGCCGGGGACGTATTCCCTCAGGTCGTGGAAGTCCATGCTGCGCCCGGTCTGGACGCTGGCGTACTCCCCGTCGAGCAGGCCCAGGACCTTGCGGTGGGCATGGATCATCAGCCGAGTGCGGATCCGGGGGAGGTACGTCGCCATGTCGTCTGTGTCAGATCTCGGGCGGTCAGGGGCTGGGGACAGCCCGGACCAGCGCGTCGACCAGCATCTCGGGCTGGACCTTCTCGGCCAGTGCCTCGAAGCTGAGGTGGAGCCGGTGGCGCAGGATGCTGTGGCGCAGCTCGCGCACGTCCTCGGGGGTGACGTAGGAACGGCCGAGCAGCAGCGCTGCCGCTCGCGATGCCTGCAGGAACGCGATCGAGGCACGCGGGGAGGCGCCGATCTCGACGTAGGAGCCGGTCTCCGGGCCGAGCAGCTGCGAGGCGTTGCGGGTGGCCTGGACGAGGGCGACGATGTAGCGCTTGATCGCCGGGTCGACGTAGACGCGCTTGGTGAGCTCCTGGAGCCAGATCACGTCATCGGGGTCGGCGACGGGGCGGGTCACCTCGTGGTCGGGGCCGAGCGTGCCGGCCTCGATCCGCTCCAGGACGACGAGCTCCTCGGCGTCGCTGGGGTAGTTGACGATCTCCTTGAGCAGGAACCGGTCCATCTGCGCGTGAGGGAGGACGTACGTCCCCTCCTCCTCGATCGGGTTCTGCGTGGCGAGCACCATGAACGGGCGCGGCAGCGGATGGATGTGGCCCGCGATCGACGTCTGGCGCTCCTGCATCGCCTCGAGCATGGCGCTCTGCGTCTTGGCGGAGCTTCTGTTGATCTCGTCCAGCAGCACGAAGTTGGCGTGCACCGGGCCGAGCTGGGTCTCGAACTCGTGGTTGCGCTGGTCGTAGACCTGGGTGCCGATGATGTCGCTCGGCAGCAGGTCGGGGGTGCACTGGATCCTGGAGAACTTCGCCTCGACGGTCTGCGACAGCGTCGCCGCGGCCAACGTCTTGGCGAGCCCAGGGACGCTCTCGAGCAGGACGTGGCCCTCGGAGAGCAGCGCGATCAGCAGCGCTGTCCTGAGCCGCTCCTGGCCGACCACGCGGCTGCTGAAGGCGGTGCTGACCCGCCCGACGATCTCCTTCGCCCTGGCGATCTCCTCCGCGGACGGCGGGGCGAGGGGCGGTGCGGTGGTAGTCAAGGCGGCTCCAGAGGCGTCGGCTGTCAGTCCCATCCTTTCCTACCAGCGTACGGATCGCATCTGGGGCCTACCTAAGAGCCGCCTCTCAGAAGACGTTGCGGGGCCGGAACTGCACCGAGATCCGGGGGCCGGCGGAGGAGACCTTGGGGATGGCGTGCTCCCAGGTGCGCTGGCAGGAGCCGCCCATGACCACGAGGTCGCCGTGGCCCATCTCGACGCTCATCCCCTTGCCGCCGCCGGTGGGTCGCAACGCCAGGCGGCGGGGGTCGCCGACGGAGACGATGGCGACCATCGTGTCGGCGGTGCGGCCCCGGCCGATCCTGTCGCCGTGCCAGGCGACCGAGTCGTGGCCGTTGCGGTAGTAGCAGCAGCCTGCCGTCACGAACGGCTCGCCCAGCTCGGGCAGGTAATGGGCGGTGAGGCGGCCGCGGGCCTCGGCGAGCCGCGGATGGGGGAGCGGGTCGCCCTGCCCGTAGGTGTGCAGGAGCCGCGGCACGTCGACGACGCGGTCATACATCTGGCGCCGCTCCTCACGCCATGGGACATCGCTGACCAGCGCCGCGAAGACAGCGTCGGGATCGGGCAGCCAGGCGCGAGCGATGTCCACCCAGGCGCCGCGGTCCAGCTGGATCCGCTCGTAGGTCGTCTCGGTGGTCTCGTCGTCGGTGGGGGCGAAGAGGGTTCCCTGGAAGTCCACCCTTGAAGCATACCTCGTGATCGAACACTTGTTCTAGTGAAAATCAGTCGTCGAGTTTCGTTGCACTGTCATCTCCCAGGACATCGGTGACAGTTCTGCATCAAGACATCGGTGACACGTCTGGTGGTCTT
>NZ_BMQT01000016.1 GCF_014648255.1 Nocardioides albus
ACTGTCCGACGCCACAGCGCACTCGGAGGACTCCCGCCGATCAGCCGACTGTCACCAACGTGATGACCGAGTACATCTAGTGGCACGTCTTGGAAGTTCCTCGATGCTTGGCGCCATCAGGGTGCGTGCATCGCAAGGCCGGCGTCGCGAAGTCATACCGGGCGTCTTCCGAGCGGCGCCGACGCCGCGAGGTGCGTGCCCTGGTGGCGCGAAGCGCCTAGGAACTTCCGAGCCGCGCCACCAGCCTCGGGTCACGCCGAGCCGGGGCCGCGGAGGTCGGTGACCTGGATGCGCTTGACGCGGATACCCCAGTCCTCGCGGGAGCGGCGGGTGGCGTCGTACGCGACGTCCGTCAGGCGCTGGGTGGCGGCGAGGAACTCGTCCCGGCCGACGATTCCGGCGAACTCTCGCAACTTTTCACGGATGGCGCGTTCGAGCTGCTGCTGGGGCCTGTCGACGCGGTAGGCGATCGACGGGTCCTCGAAGTCGAAGTAGACGTTCAGTGCCGCCTCACAGACATAGTCGTCACGGCAGATGAGCGGTTCCTGCATCGACAGCACCTGCTCGCGCAGATCGAACCGAGCGACGACGCGGTCGAGCAGCGGCACGATGGTGTTGAGGCCGGGCCCCAGTGTCGTCCGGTACTGGCCGCCGCGCTCGATCACGAAGCTAGTCGCCGCCGGGACGATCTTGACGCTCATCAGCACCCCGACGACGACCACGACTGCGAGGAGCACGATGACGAGACCCGGTGACATGTCGGTCAGAGTACCGACGTACGTCAGCCGACGATGCGCTCCGCGCGGGCGGACTCCTCCTTTGCCGCCTCGACGGCCTTGAGGGCCTCCTCGTGAGCCTCGCGCTGAGCCTGTTCGATGGCGTCCCGCGGGGCAGGAACCGGCGGCGTACGTCGCTCGTCGCCGTTGTTGCTGCTGTTGTTGCCGCTGTCACCCGCAGACCTGGAGGCGCTGTCGGCGAAGGCCCCGGTGACGGTGCGCATCGCTTCGGTGAGCTCGCCGGGGATGACCCAGAACGAGTTGCCGTGAGCGGCGAGGGAAGGCAGCATCTCGAGGTACTTGTAGGCCAGCACCTTGGCATCGGCGTCGTTGGCGTGGACAGCCTGGAAGACCCGCTCGAGCGCGTTGGCCTCACCGTCGGCCTCGAGCACCCGGGCCTGCTGGTGACCCTCGGCCTCCAGGATGGACTTCTGCCGGGTGCCCTCGGCCTCGAGGATCAGCGAGGCCCGCTTGCCCTCGGCATGCAGGATGGCGGCGCGCTTGTCGCGCTCGGCGCGCATCTGCTTCTCCATCGCCTCCTTGATCGAGGCCGGCGGGTCGATCGCCTTGATCTCGACCCGGTTGACCCGGATCCCCCACTTCCCGGTGGCGTCGTCGAGCACCTCACGTAGCCGGACGTTGATGGTCTCGCGAGAGGTCAGGGTGGACTCCAGATCCATCGACCCGATCAGGTTTCGCAGCGTGGTCACGGTGAGCTGGTCGATCGCCTGCAGATAGTCGGCCACCTCGTAGGCAGCCGCCCGCGGGTCGGTGATCTGGTAGTAGAGCACCGTGTCGATGGCGACCACCAGGTTGTCCTCGGTGATGACCGGGCGCGGGTTGGAGGAGTAGACCTGCTCACGTACGTCCAGCTTGGTGTTGACCCGGTCCACCAGCGGGATCACGAAGTTGAGCCCCGGTTGCAAGGTGCCCCGGTAGCGCCCGAACCGCTCGATGTTGTAGCGCCGTGCCTGTGGCACGATCCGCACCGTCGAGGCGACGGCCCCGACCACCAGCGCGACCAGGACCAGGACTATCAGCAGAAGCTCCATGTCGTACGTCCTTCCTAGGGCGACAGCGACAGCGGGTCGCGCGGGTGCACGAGCGCCGTCGCGCCTTCGATCTCGAGCACGTCGACCCGGCACCCGACCGGGATGACCAGGTCCTCGTCATAGGGTCTGGCCGACCATTCCTCACCGCCGAGACGCACCAGACCGTGGGCGAAGCTCACCTCCGCGAGGACGACGGCCTGACGACCGACCAGGGCGTCGGTGCCGTCGCGCACCGGCGGCGGCAGGGCCATGTGTCGCCGCGCCACCGGCCGCACCAGCAGTACGCTGCCCCCGCCGGCGAGCACGAAGACCAGCAGCTGCACGAGCACGGGCGCGCCGAGCGCTGCGCTGCCGGCGGCAAGGAGCGCCCCGCCGGCGACGAAAGCGAACGCCAGCGTCATCGTGAACGCCTCGGCCACACCGAGCAGCACGGCGACGATGATCCAGAAGATCGACCACATAAGCCCACCAGTTTCGGTTTCCCACCAGCGTACTCTCGGTGTGGTGATCGTCACACCCGGTCAGTGGGAGTTGTTACGCCCGTTCAGCAGCGGCAGACCGGCCCACAATGAGACGAACAGGACCAGGACTCCCACCGCGGCGATGAGCGCGGCCTCGAACGAGACGACGACGTCGAAGACGAGCAGCACGACCAGCGCCGAGACGATCGCGAAGCCGACCAGCCCGGCCCGGGCGCAGGCGTGCGAGGCCCGCACCAGCCAGGGCCGTTGGCGGCGTCGGAACAGCATCCGGTGGAAGGAGACCGGAGCGATGATGAGGCAGGTGGTGATGACCGAGCCGACCAAGACGACGAGGTAGATCGTCTGCTGGTGATCGTTCAGGTCGGGGAAGCGCGGCGAGAAGGGCACCGTGAGCAGGAACCCGGTCAGGATCTGCACCCCGGTCTGCAGCACCCGCAGCTCTTGGAGGAGCTCGTTCCAGTTGCGGGTGATGCGCTCCTCCGGTCGCTCCTCCGGACCGCCTCCTTCGACTCTGCCACCCTCGTCACCAGTGGTTGCCATCAGAACACCGGCCGTCCCCCAGTCAACCCGAGGACGGTTCCGGAGACGTAGGACGCCTCCGCGGGCGAGGCCAGGAACACGAAGGCCGGTGCGACCTCGGCCGGCTGACCGGCACGACCCAGCGGCGTGTTGGCGCCGAACTTCTGCACCTTCTCCGGTGCCTGCGTCGCGGGCTGCAGCGGCGTCCAGATCGGCCCCGGAGCCACCGCGTTCACCCGGATCCCGTCGGGCCCGAGCTCGGCGGCGAGGTTGACGGTGAAGTTGTTGATCGCTGCCTTGGTCGCGGCGTAGTCGAGCAGGCTGGTCGAGGGTTCGTACGCCTGGATCGAGGCATTGTTGATGACGCAGCCCTTGCTCTTCTTCAGGTGCGGGATGGCGGCCCGGCTCAGCCAGAGCAGGGCGTACAGGTTGGTCTTGAACGTCCGGTCGATCCGCTCGTCGTCCACGTCAGTCAGGCCCTTGTCGCGGGCGAACTGGTAGCCGGCGTTGTTGACCAGGATGTCGAGGCCGCCGAGCTCCTGCACGGTACGTTCGACGACCTCGTCGCACGCCTCACGCTCGCGCAGGTCGATCGGGATGGCCAGCGGCGTACGTTTGGCGTCCTCGACCAGCTTCGAGGTCGCCTGTGCGTCCGGCTCCTCCTCCGGGAGGTAGGTGAATGCGACGTCGGCTCCTTCGCGCGCGTACGCGAGGGCGACCGCACGGCCGATGCCGGAGTCGCCTCCGGTGATCAGCGCGACCTTGCCGTCGAGACGGCCATGGCCCTGGTAGCTGGACTCGCCGTGATCGGGCAGCGGGTCCATCTCGCCGGTGAGCCCGGGGGGCTCCTGCTGCTGGGCTGGGAACTGGGTGTTGTCGTCGCTCATGAACGGCCCAGTACCCACATCGGACACAATGGAACCCGTGAGTGGGACGGAAACAGTGATCGCGGACGGAGGCCTGGTCCTGCGGCACCGCTCCGACGGCCATCTGGAGCTGCGGGCCAACGGGATCTTCGTGATGGACACCCGGGAGACCTCGACCGAGAAGGCGCTCGCCACGCGGGCGCTCGAGCTGCACTCCAAGCCGGGGCAGGTGCTCATCGGCGGCCTGGGGCTCGGGTTCACCCTGGAGGCGGTGCTGGCCGACCCGCGGGTCGAGGCGGTCACTGTCGTCGAGATCGAGCCGCGCCTGGTCGAGTGGATGCGGGCCGGCCGGATCCCCCACGGCCCCGACCTGTTGAAGGACGAGCGCGTCCACATCGAGGTCGCCGACGTGGCCGTGGTCCTGCGGGAGAGCCATGCCGAGACGTACGACGTCGTCCTGCTGGACGTCGACAACGGCCCCGGCTACCTGGTCCACGACGCCAACGGAGCGCTCTATGAGGCGCCCGCACTGGCCGACGCGCGGCGGGCGACGTCCCCGGGTGGCACTGTGGTGGTGTGGTCGGCGGCGGAGGCTCCGGCGCTGCTGGAGGTGATGGCGCAGGTCTTCGACGAGGCCGAGGCGCACTCCTACCCGGTCGATCTGCAGGGTCACTCGGAGACCTACTGGCTCTATGTGGGCCGGCTCTCTGCCGCCGGGGCCCCGCCAAGGAATGGCACCAACTAGTCAAAGGTTGAACCAGACATGGACGACATGAGCTTTCGCATCGAGCACGACTCCATGGGAGAGGTACGGGTCCCGAAGGACGCGCTGTGGCGTGCCCAGACCCAGCGGGCGGTGGAGAACTTCCCCATCTCGGGCACGCCCATCGAGCCGGCGCTGATCCATGCGATCGGCCACGTGAAGGCCGCCGCCGCCAAGGCTAACTTCGACCTCGGCGTACTCCCCGGCGACAAGGCCGAGGCGATCATCGCGGCCGCCGGCGAGGTCTCCGAAGGGCGCCACGACGACGCGTTCCCGATCGACGTCTTCCAGACCGGGTCCGGCACCTCCTCCAACATGAACGCCAACGAGGTGATCGCGTCGCTGGTGGCACGGGCCGGCAGGGACGTACATCCCAACGACCACGTCAACGCCTCCCAGTCCTCCAACGACACCTTCCCGACCGCGATCCACGTCGCCGCCGCGGTCGCCGTCAGCGAGCAGCTGCTGCCCGCGATCGACCGGCTGGCCGGCTCGCTGGAGGCGAAGTCCGAGGAGTTCGCTGGGCTGGTGAAGTCGGGGCGTACGCACCTGATGGACGCGACGCCGGTCACCCTGGGCCAGGAGTTCGGAGGGTACGCCGCGACGATCCGCTACGCCGCCGAGCGGCTGGAGGCGGTGCTCCCGAGGGTGCGCGAGCTGGCGCTCGGCGGCACCGCGGTCGGGACCGGCATCAACACGCCCGCCGGGTTCCCGCAGGCCGTGATCGCCGACCTCTCCAACCGCACCGGCCAGCCGTTCACCGAGGCCCGCAACCACTTCGAGGCCCAGGGCACCCGTGACTCGCTGGTCGAGCTCTCCGGCGTACTGAAGACGATCGCGGTCGGCCTGATCAAGATCAACAACGACCTGCGCTGGATGTCGTCAGGCCCCACCACCGGCCTGGCCGAGATCCACCTGCCCGACCTGCAGCCGGGCTCCTCGATCATGCCGGGCAAGGTCAACCCGGTCGTGCCGGAGGCCACCTTGATGGTGGCGTTCCAGGTGATCGGCAACGACGCCGCGGTGACCGCCGCCGGCGCCTCGGGTGCCTTCGAGCTCAACGTCGCGATGCCGGTGATGGCCCGCAACGTCCTGGAGTCGATCCGCCTGCTCTCCACCTCGATGACCGTCCTGGCCGAGCGCACCGTCGACGGGATCGTCCCCGTCCCCGAGCGCCTCCGCGCCTACGCCGAGTCCTCCCCCTCGATCGTCACGCCGCTCAACAAGTACATCGGCTACGAGGCCGCCGCCAAGGTCGCCAAGCAGGCCCTCGCCAACGGCGCCACGATCAAGGAGACCGTCCTGGCCCTGGGCTACGTAGAGAACGGCACCCTCACCGAGGCTCAGCTGGACGAAGCCCTCGACGTCGAGTCGATGACCCACCCGTAAGAACGCCGAGTCGGCTCATCCTGACCGGATCAGGCGCCGAGTCGGCTCGAACTGACCAAGACCCACGCCGAGTCGGCGCGTCTTAACGCGCCGACTCGGCGGGATTTGCGATCAGGACGAGCCGACTCGGCGAGATTTCAGGTCAGGATGAGCCGACTCGGCGGTTGCTCAGTACCAGCCGACGGACTGGGAGTGGCTCCAGGCGCCGCAGGGGGAACCGTAGCGGTCGTTGATGTAGCCGAGGCCCCACTCGATCTGGGTGGCGGGGTTGGTCTCCCAGTCCTCGCCGGCCGTGGCCATCTTGGAGCCTGGGAGGGCCTGTGGGATGCCGTAGGCAGAGGAGGAGGGGTTGTCGGCGCTGGGGTTCCAGCCCGACTCCTTGTCCCACAGCGGCTCCAGGCAGGAGAACTGGTCCAGCCCCCAGCCGAAGTCGCTGAGCATCGACTTGGCGATGTCCCTCGGGTTGCGCAGGTCGATCTCGACCTCTTCGACGCCGGCGATCGCCCGGACGTCGTTGCCGGCCGACAGCGCGGCCTGCTTGCCCGGGTCGGCGACCTCACGGCGGTCACCGGCCGAACGCGACAGGGACGAGGTCTCGCTGCCGCGGGCGGCGGACTCGGCCTCGATCGCGGCGCGCTGGGCGTCGCTGAGCTCGGGGAGATCGGCGGCTGCCGCATCTCCCGCGCTCAGCTTCGCGTCATCGGTGGGTGGCCCGCTGTAGGCCATCCCACCGGCGACTGCCGCGCCGGTCCCGCCGAGGGCGAGGACGGAGAGGAGGAGGGTTGTCTTTGCGGTCGTACGCGCAGCCTTGTGCGGAACGTCCACAAGCGGGTTCGCTGGCGTGCCACGGTGACGTGGGGCGCGATGAACAGGCTGTGACACGGGCTCTCTTACGGGGGCTGAGACAGTTACGGACCCGCAAACAATGCATGAGCGCCCAGCCCGTATCAAACCGGACGCACCGATTGTGGGTCAGAAATGACCGTCCTGAGCATCACTTCCGTAACACGAGTCACATGAATCACAACGGCCCCAGACCTCCCAGGGTCCAGGGCCGTTGACGTGACAAGTATTACGACGTCACGGGACCACGTTCTCCAGCATCTCGGTGACCAGCGCCGCGATCGGCGAACGCTCGGAGCGGGTCAGAGTGACGTGCGAGAAGAGCGGGTGGCCCTTCAGCTTCTCGATCACAGCGACCACGCCGTCGTGGCGGCCGACCCGGAGGTTGTCCCGCTGAGCGACGTCGTGGGTGAGCACGACCTTCGAGTTGGCGCCGATCCGGGAGAGAACCGTGAGGAGCACGTTGCGCTCCAGCGACTGCGCCTCGTCGACGATGACGAAGGAGTCGTGCAGCGACCGGCCGCGGATGTGGGTCAGCGGCAGCACCTCGAGCATGCCTCGGTCGATGATCTCGTCGATCACCTCCTGCGTGGTCACCGCGGAGAGGGTGTCGAAGACCGCCTGGCCCCACGGCGACATCTTCTCGCCCTCGGTGCCGGGCAGGTAGCCGAGCTCCTGCCCGCCGACGGCGAAGAGCGGCCTGAAGATGACGACCTTCTTGTGCTGGTTGCGCTCCATGACGGCCTCGAGACCGGCGCAGAGGGCCAGCGCGGACTTTCCGGTGCCGGCGCGCCCACCGAGGGAGACGATGCCCACCTCGGGGTCGAGCAGCATCTCCAGCGCGATCCGCTGCTCTGCGGAGCGGCCATGGATCCCGAAGGCCTCCCGGTCACCGCGGACCAGGTGGACCTGCTTGTCCGGGCCGACCCGGCCGAGCGCGGTGCCGCGGTCCGACATCAGCACCAGACCGGTGTGACAGGGCAGGTCGCGGGCCGCGTCGAGGTCGAGGACGCCGTCGTCGTAGAGCTCGTCGAGGTCAGCGGAGGCGACGTCCAGCTCGGCCATCCCGGAGTAACCCGGGTCGGAGTCGTTGATCCGCTCGCCGCGGTAGTCCTCGGCCTCGAGCCCGACCGCGGACGCCTTGATCCGCATCGGCAGGTCCTTGGACACCAGGGTCACGTCGAGCCCGTCGCCCTTCAGGTTGCGCGCGACCGCGAGGATGCGGGTGTCGTTGTCACCGAGCCGGAAGCCGCTCGGCAGCGAGGACGGGTCGGTGTGGTTGAGCTCGACCCTGATGGTGCCGCCTTCCTCCCCGACCGGCACCGACGTGTCGAGGCGACCGTGGGTGATCCGCAGCTCGTCGAGCTGCCTGAGTGCGGAGCGGGCGAAGTAGCCCAGCTCCGGGTGGTGCCGCTTCCCCTCGAGCTCGGTGATCACCACCACCGGGAGCACGACCTGGTGCTCGGCGAAGCGCGTCATGGCCTTCGGGTCCGAGAGCAGGACGCTGGTGTCGAGAACGAACGTACGCGCTGAGCGCGACTCGCTCTCGGAGGGGGACTCCGACGCCGGTGTCGGAGCGGCCGACGTGTCGGCCTCGGTGACGTGCTCGTTCGTGGTTCGGTTGGCCACGCGGATCACCTCTCGCGACCGGCTCATACACCCTTGAGTCCGGTCATTTCATCGTTAATCAGATGGACCGGACGGTGGACCGTCAGTCGGGGTGCCGACCGCCTCACACCCGTCGGGATCGGGATGATCCTGACGCAGGTTCAGTTCGTGACTACTCACGTAACGGGCCTCCAGGTGCGGCGAGATTTTGTTCCCCGCCGTTGGTACAACGCTACTTCGCCGGACCAACGGTCCGTGGCAACACGCAGCATTTTTCTTCGTGAACACCTGGTGACCGCCCGCGTTGTGCCGACCAGCGGTCACCTTCCGAGGCGACGCTCGCGGTGGGCGTAGGCCCGTAGGGCGCGCAGGAAGTCCGTACGCCGGAAGTCGGGCCAGTAGGCCTCGCAGAAGTAGAACTCCGACTTCGCGCTCTGCCAGAGCAGGAAGCCGCCGAGCCGCTGCTCCCCCGAGGTGCGGATCACCAGGTCCGGGTCGGGCTGGCCCTTGGTGTAGAGGTGGTCGGCGATGTGCTCGACATCGATGATCTGGGCGAGCTCCTCCAGCGAGGTGCCGCGGGTCGCGTGCTCGTTGAGCAGGGCGCGTACGGCATCGGCGATCTCGCGCCGGCCGCCGTAGCCGACAGCGACGTTGACCAGCATCCCGTCGACGTCGCGGGTCGCCTCCTCGGCGGCCTTGAGGCGGTGGGAGAGCCAGTCCGGCAGCAGGTCGAGCGCGCCGACCGGATGCAACCGCCAGCGGCGTACGTCCGCCAGCGAGTCGACGGCATCGGCGATGATCTCCAGGAGCGGAGCCAGCTCCTCGGCGGGACGGTTGAGGTTGTCGGTGGAGAGCAGCCACAGGGTGACCACCTCGATGCCGATCTCGTCGCACCAGGTCAGCAGCGGCTCGATGTTGGCCGCACCCGCACGGTGGCCGTGGGCGGTCGACTGGCCGACCTCCTTGGCCCAGCGGCGGTTGCCGTCGAGCATCACGCCGACGTGCTTGGGCAGCTTGGAGCTGTCGAGCTTGCGCAACATCCGCGCCTCGTAGGCGGGGTAGAGAACCCGACGTACGCCTTCCTTCCAGTCTGCCACGAGCAGAAGCGTATCGGCGGCGCGCCCACATCACCCAGCGGGACGGGATACATCCCCAACCGGTGGACGAGATTCACCGGATCTTCAGGTCGAGCCGATAGCCTTGACCGTTATGAGCGAGATGACTGACGCGATGCGCCTGAAGGTCGGAAACATCACCGACTCGGTCTCCTCGACCGTTCACGAGGCCCTCCCGAAGATGCGCGGCTGGATCCACCTGGCCACTGCCCCGCTCACGCTGGCGGCCGGGATCGTCCTGATCGTGCTGGCGCCCTCGGGCGCACCTCGGGTCGGTGCTGCGGTGTTCACCATGGCCGCGCTCCTGCTCTTCACCGTCTCAGCGGTCTACCACCGGGTCAATGCTCTCGGTCGGTGGAACGAGCGGTGGTTCACGATCATGAAGCGCTGGGACCACGCGAACATCATGTTGATGATCGCAGGTTCCTACACGCCGTTCTCGCTGCTGCTCCTCGACGGGGTCACGCAGGTCGTGCTGCTCTCGGTGGTGTGGACCGGCGCGATCCTCGGTGTGCTCTTCCGGGTCTTCTGGAACGACGCCCCGCGCTGGCTCTACGTGCCCAACTACATCGCGCTCGGCTGGGCGGCGATCTTCTTCATCCCGTCGTTCTTCACCGGCGCCGTGGCGCTCGGTCTCGGCATCGGGATCGCGACCTTCACGCTGATCTGTGTCGGCGGCGCCCTCTACACCGCCGGCGGCGTCATCTACGGGTTCAAGCGACCCAACCCGTGGCCGCGCTGGTTCGGCTTCCACGAGGTCTTCCACACCTTCACGATCCTGGCGTTCGTCGCGCACTACACCGGCGTCTCGCTGGCGACGTACTCCTTGCGCTGAGGAACAGCCCGAACCAGGGGACGAGAAGGGGCGCGCGGCCGGTGGCCGCGCGCCCCTTCGTCGACTAGGAGGACCTCACATGTGCAACGGCTCGGCGGCCTTGTCGTCGCCACCCTTGCCGACCCGCGAGTTGCGGTAGCCGTAGAGGAAGTAGATGGCGAAGCCGAGCGCCATCCACACCAGGAACCGCAGCCAGGTCTCGATGCTCAGGTTGAGCGTCAGGTAGATGCAGATCGCCGCTGCCAGGAACGGCAGGAACGGGCTGAACGGCACCTTGAAGGAGCGCGGCAGGTCCGGGCGTCGCTTCCGCAGGATCGGGACGGCGATCGAGACCAGCGCGAACGCGGTCAGGGTGCCGATGTTGACCATCTCCTCGAGCTTGCCGATCGGGGTGAAGGTGGCCACGATCGCGACGAAGACGCCGACCACGAGGGTGATCCGGATCGGCGTACCGGTCTTCGGGTTGACGTGGGCGAACTTCACCGGGAACAGGCCGTCGCGGCTCATCGCGAAGACGACTCGGATGGCGCCGATCATCAGCGTCATCACGACCGTGGTCAGACCGGCGACAGCACCCGCCGAGATCAGGGTGGCGAAGCCGCCACGGCCGACGTCGCGGAACGCGGTGGCGAGCGCGGCCTCGGTGTCGATCTGGTCGTACTTCACCATGCCGGTGATGACCAGGGCGACGGCGACGTAGAGGATCGTGCAGATCACCAGCGAGCCGATGATGCCGCGGGGCAGGTCGCGCTGAGGGTTGTTGGCCTCCTCCGCGGTCGTGGCGACCACGTCGAAGCCGATGTAGGCGAAGAAGACGACCGAGGCGGCGGAGATGATGCCGAGGACACCGAAGGTCTGCGGCTCGAGGCCGAAGGCCCACTGGATCAGTGGCTGGTGGATGCCCTCGCCGCTGACGGAGCCGGCGCGCTCGGGGATGAACGGGTCGTAGTTGTCGCCGGAGACGTAGAACATCCCGGCGACGATGACGAACAGGACGATGAACAGCTTGACCGCGACGAGCGCGAGGTTGACGCGCAGCGACTCCTTGATGCCGATCGCGATCAGGCCGACCAGGACGACAACGAGCAGGAGCGCGGCCAGGTTGGGCTGACCGAACTCGGCGTTGGCGTCCGGGCCGTAGCCCTCGGGCCAGCCGAGGCCGATCTCCTCGAGGAAGGTCACCAGATAGCTGCTCCAGCCCTGGGCGACCACCGACGCACCGAGGACCATCTCCAGGATCAGGTCCCAGCCGATGATCCACGCGAGCATCTCGCCGAGGGTGGCGTAGGAGAAGGTGTACGCCGATCCCGACACCGGCACGGTCGAGGCGAACTCCGCGTAGCACAGGGCCGCCAGACCGCAGCAGATCGCAGCGATGATGAAGGAGAAGACCACACCGGGACCGGCATACTCGGCCGCGGCCCGACCGGTCAGGGTGAAGATTCCCGCGCCGATGATGACGCCGATCCCGAAGACGGTCAGGTCGACGGAGGTGAGCCGTCGTTTGAGCTTGAAATCAGGGTGGTCGGCATCGGCGAGAGACTGCTCGATGGACTTTGTTCGCCAAATGGACATGAGGGATAGCAAACCATCTGGATCTGCGGCCGGTATAGACCGGGGTGCGGTCCGTCACATCTCGCACCGGAAGCTGTTGGCCTCGGACACCGGCCCGCCGACGTACGCAGGCCAGGCCGGCCATTCGCACAGCGGCCGGCTGCGGCCGGCCCCGGCGTTGCCGTCGGCGACCACCTGGTTCGCGTCTGGCGCGACCCCGTCCTCGGCCCACTTCTCGAGCACCGTGAGCGAGTCGTAGGAGGCGGAGTAGGCGACCGGGGCGAAGTTGGCGTGGTTGGCGCCCGGCACCAGGTAGAAGCGCGAGAACGCCTCGGTCGCCCGCTTTCCCATCACACGCTCGACCCGCTGGTAATAGTCGATCGTCGAGCGGTGGCTGACCAGCTCGTCGGCGGCACCGTGGACCAGAATCAGCCTGCCGCCGGAGCGGGCGAAGGGTCGTAGGTCGGCGTCGTTGACGTCCTGGAGCGCGGTGAGCTCGCTGATCCGGCGCTGCCACTCCCCCGGGTCGGCAGGGTCGATCGCGAACGGGCTGATCTGCCGGTCACGCGCGACGAAGTGCTTGACCCACTGGTTCCAGAACTGCATCCCGTAGCCGGCGGTCACGGGCATCGGGTCAGCCGGTGCGGTGGTGCCGAAGCCCAGGACCGGCGTCGACATCCGGGCCCCGGACAGCAGCGGGAACCCGGGGTAGCCCCGTTCCCCGCTCGCCACTCGGTAGGGCAGCCGCCAGCTGCTGTCGGCTGCCACGACCGCGTCGACCTGCTCCCGGGAGAGGCAGGTCGCTCCCGGTGTCTCGGCGTCGTCGCACAGCAGCGTCGCCGGGTCGAAGTCGCAGCCGGCCTCGTCGCTGATCACGCCGTCCTCGAGGCCGTCGCCGCCGTCGCAGGCGGCCAGCACCCGCTGGGCGACCAGTCCCTGCTGGGCCGGCGTCGGGAAGGCGCCGGGCTTGGCGAACTCGTGGGTGATCCGGCCGAAGAAGAGGTCGAGGGTGGCGGCGTTCCAGGCCGGGTAGGCCGAGATCACCCCGTCGAAGTCGCGCGGCCAGCGCTGCGCGACCGCAAGCGCCTCGCGGCCACCGGTCGAGCCGCCGGCGAAGTAGGTCGTGTCCGGGGCGCGGCCGAAGGCCTTCCGGATCACGTACGTCGCGGTGTCGTGCACCTTCTTGAGCGCGTCGCCCGAGAAGTTGCGCAGCGCCTCGTCGGAGCGGCCGAACGAGCCGTCCAGGCTGGGGATCGGGTGGTTTGCGGGGTCGGCCTGGTGGCCCGAGTCACTGGCATAGGTCGCGTAGCCGCGGCCGAGCGGGGTGCGCTGGTCGACCGGCCCGAAGGGCACGTTCTGGGCGAGGCTGGGAACGGTGCCGTTGTAGCCGCCACCGCCGAACATCATCGTCTTTCCGTTCCAACCCTCCGGCAGCGCCAGCCCCATCCGGATGTCGGGGGCGGACGGATCGACCGGATGGATCGCGATGTCGGCGCGGCAGTACGCCGGGAGCGCGGTCGGGCCGGTCCCCGAGGCCGGCACCGATGCCGTCGCGGTGATCTCCGCGCCGGTGGTGGGCAGGCCGATGCGGCGCGCGGGGACCTTCATCCCGACCAGTGACGAGCAGTCGGCGGAGCCTGCAGACAGAGCAGCCGTCGACGGGACTGCCGTCGCGGGCGGCTGGCCGACGACCAGGGCAGCGGCGGTGAGCGCCAGCGACGAGCCGGCGGTCAGGAGTCTGCGGACGAGACGGGCGTGGGGCATGGTGGGCCTCCTGGATAGGGCCCAGCCGGGCCGGCCATCGAATGTCGTCTAGCATCGCGACGCCGTGTGACGTACGCCATGTGGCCCGCACACACATCTCCGGGGCCCGAGATGTGGCCGGGCAGGAGCAGCACTCCAGCGTGGCCGAATGGCGATCAGCCACACAGTGGATGGGCTCAGTGTGTCCCGAACCCCTATGGCGTACGTCTCACCACTTCCCTAGCGTCGCCCCTGTGACGAGCACCACACCAGCCCCGAGATGGGCACTGCGGACCGAGGGACTCACCAAGGACTTCCGCGGCTTCCGCGCGGTCAGCTCTGTCGACCTGGAGGTCGCCGAGGGCACCGTCCACGCACTCGTCGGCCCGAACGGCGCCGGCAAGACGACCCTGTTCAACCTGCTGACCGGCTTCCTGAAGCCCACCAGCGGACGGATCACGGTCTTCGGCGACGACGTCACCGGGATGGCCCCCGAGCGGATCACCCGCCACGGGGTGGCCCGCTCCTTCCAGATCACCAGCCTCTTCGAGAACCTCACCCCGCGCGAGCACGTCGAGATCGCGCTCCAAGGGCTGACCAACCAGGGCCTGAAGTTCTGGCGGTCCGAGAAGCTCCTCGGTCAGCGGCGTGACGAGGTCGACAGGTTGCTCGCGGAGGTCGGCCTGACGGAGCTGGCGGACAAGCCGACCGGGCTGATGGCGTACGGCCAAAAACGTGCGCTCGAGCTCGCCCTCGTGCTCGCCGTCGAGCCGAAGCTGCTGCTGCTCGACGAGCCGACGGCGGGGATGGGCATCGAGGATGTCGACCGCACCATCGACCTCGTCCGGCGCATCGCCGAGGGCCACACGGTCATCTTCGTCGACCACAACATGCACGTCGTCGGCCAGCTCGCCGACCAGGTCACGGTCCTGCAGCAGGGCTCGGTCCTGGCCGAGGGCCCCTACAACGAGGTGCGCGCGGATCCCCGCGTCATCACCGCCTACCTCGGGGAGGCCCACAGTGCCTGAGACGTCAGCGCCTGAGACGCCGCTGCTCGAGACCGAGAACCTGAGCGCCTGGTACGGCGAGGCGCAGGCCCTGCGCGAGGCCACCTTGAGCGTCGCCGCGGGCGAGGTCGTCACCCTCGTCGGCCGCAACGGCGCCGGCAAGACCACCCTGGTCCGCTGCCTGATGGGCCTCCACAAGCAGCTGACCGGATCGATCCGGCTCGACGGTCGCGACATCACCTCGCTGCCCGCGCACAAGCGTGCCCGCGCCGGGATCGGCTGGGTGCAGGACGACCGCGGCACCTTCGCCAGCCTGAGCGTCGAGGAGAACCTGCTCCTGCCGCCGAAGGTCTCCGAGTCGGGCTGGTCGTTGGCGCAGGTCTACGACGCCTTCCCCGCTCTCGGCAGCCGTCGAAAGGCCGGCGGGACGACGCTCTCGGGCGGTGAGCAGCAGATGCTGGCCGTCGCCCGGGTGCTGCGTACCGGCGCCCGCGTACTCCTCCTCGACGAGCCCTCCGAGGGGCTCGCCCCCGTCATCGTCGCCCAGATCGGCGACATCGTGCGGACGGCGAAGCAGTCCGGGATCGGCGTGCTCCTGATCGAGCAGAACGTACGTTTCGCCGCCACCGTCGCCGACCGCCACTACCTGCTCGCCCAGGGTCAGCTGGTCGAGAGCCTGAACAACGACGAGTTCGTCGAGCGTCAGGACGAGCTGCTCCAACACCTCGGGATCTGACCCTCGAGCGCACAGCGCCCAAGCAGACAGTGCAGTCCCAACCCCCGCGAGGAGAGACACGATGAACAAGCGTAGAAATGCCGGCGCCACCGCTCTGATGGCCGGGCTGACGGCAGGTGCCCTGGTCACCGCAGGCTGTGGTGCCGGCGGTCCGAGCGCCGGCGGAGGCGACTTCACCGACGACAAGGTTGTCCTCGCCCTGCTCAACGACGCCTCCGGCGTCTACAAGGACGTCTCCGGCCCCAACTCGAAGATCGCGATCCAGATGGCGATCGACGACTACCAGGAGAAGTACGGCGACGATGCCGTCGTCGAGGACATCGAGGTGACCTCGGCCGACCACCAGAACGAGCCGGACATCGCCAACACCAAGGCCCAGGAGCTCTACGACCGGGAAGGTGCCGACATCATCCTCGACGTCCCGACCTCGTCGGCGGCTCTCGCCGTCGCGACGCAGGCGAAGAACAAGAAGAAGCTCTACATGAACATCGGCGCCGGGACGACCGAGCTGACCGGGGCGCAGTGCAACAAGTACACCTTCCACTACGCGTACGACACCTGGATGCTGGCCAACGGAACCGGCACCGTCGTGACCGAGGAGGGCGACAAGAACTGGCAGCTGATCTACCCCGACTACGCCTTCGGTCAGGACATGGTGAAGTCGTTCACCGGTGCCATCGAGGCCGGTGGCGGCAAGGTCGGGGGCACGATCGCGACGCCGTTCCCGAACGACAACTTCGCGACGTACATCACCAAGGCGGGAGCCGCGAAACCGCAGGTCATCGGCACCATGCACGCCGGTGGCGACCTGATCAACCTGGTCAAGCAGTACAACGAGTCCGGTCTGAAGGAGAAGGGCATCGACCTGGCAGTCGGGCTGATGTTCATCTCCGACATCCACTCGCTCGGTGTCGAGGCGTTCGAGGGCACGATCTTCACCGACGCGTGGTACTGGAACCTCGACGAGAAGTCCCGGGAGTGGGCCGACCGGTTCCTGGAGGAGACCGGCGACCGGCCGACGTACGCCCACGCGGGCAACTACTCGGCGGCGCTGCAGTATCTCGAGGCGGTCCAGGCGGCCGGCACCGATGACGCCGACAAGGTCGTCGAGGAGCTCGAGGGCAAGAAGATCGACGACATGTTCCTCCGCAACGGCGAGATCCGTGCGGAGGACCACCGGGTCATCCACGACGTCTACCTGGCCAAGGTCAAGGGGCCTGACGACGTCAAGGAGGACTGGGACTACGAGGAGATCATCAAGACCATCCCTGCCGAGGAGGCGTTCCGTCCGGCAGCCGAGTCCGGCTGCTCGATGTGACCTGATCCGACCTCGTAACAAGATCTGAGGGCACTGGTTTGAAAGGCACAGCATGAACGCGGTTCTGCAGTACACCGTCCAAGGGCTCGCGGCCGGCAGCTTCTACGCGCTGGCCGCGCTCGGCCTGGCGGTCATCTTCGGGGTGCTGGGTGTGGTCAACTTCGCCCACGGCGCCTTCTACATGCTGGGAGCGGTCGCCGCCGCGGTGCTCCTGGACACCCTCGGGCTGAGCCTGTGGGGTGCCCTGATCGTGGTGCCGTTGCTGATGCTGGTCTTCGGGATGCTGGTCGAGCGGCTGCTGGTGCAGTGGCTGCTGCCGCTCGACCCGCTCTACAACCTGCTGCTCACCTTCGGGCTGACGCTGCTGCTGGTCGACCTGGTCAAGCGCCGCTACGGGGTCTCGGGGTTGCCCTATGAACGGCCCGACGTGCTGTCCGGCCGGGTCCAGGTAGGTGGCGTCGGGCTGCCGGTCTACCAGCTCTTCGTGATCGGGGTCGCCCTGCTGGTCTGCCTCGGCGTCTGGCTGCTGATGACACGTACGCGGGTGGGCATGATCGTCCGGGCCGCGACCGAGCGGCCCGAGCTCGCCGGTGCGCTCGGGATCAACGTCGGGCGCTGGGTGACCCCGGTCTTCGGCTTCGGGGTCGCGCTGGCCGGGCTGGCCGGGGTGCTGGCGGCACCGTTCCGGGCGATCACCGCGGAGATGGGCAGCGACTTCATCATCATCCTGTTCGCGGTCGTGGTGATCGGCGGGCTCGGCTCGATCGTCGGCGCCGTCGTCGGCGGGTTCCTGGTCGGGCTGGTGGAGGCCTTCGGCCAGGCGTACGCACCGACGTTCGCGCAGGTGCTCATCTTCGTGCTGATGGCCGTGGTCGTCCTGGCCCGGCCGGCCGGGCTCTTCGGCCGAGAGGAGGCGACAGCGTGACGTCCATCGCGACGGCCGGTGCGAGCGTCACCGAGCAGCATGCGGCGATCGCGGGAGGGCGGCCGTGGCAGCGGTGGGTCCTGCTCGCCGTGGGACTGACGGTGGCGCTGGCGCTGCCGTGGTTCGTCTACCCGCCGGTGGCGATGGACATCGCCGCGTGGGCGCTCTTCGCCGTGGCTCTCGACCTGCTGCTGGGCTACTGCGGGCTGCTCTCCTTCGGTCACGCCGCGTTCTGGGGCGGATCGGCGTACGCGACCGGGTTGATCGCCATCCACTTCGGCGTTCCCTTTCCGGTCGCGATCCTGGGCGGGGCGCTCTTCGCGATGCTCCTGGCCCTGCCGATCGGCTATCTGTCGGTGAAGCGGTCGGGGATCTACTTCGCGATGGTCACCCTCGCCTTCGCCCAGATGCTCTTCTTCATCGCCAACCAGGCCTCCTCGCTCACCGGCGGCGAGAACGGGCTCCAGGGCGTGCCCCGCTCGTTCTTCGGGATCGAGGCGGTCGAGACCGACTCGTTCTTCTTCTACTACGCGGCGCTTCCGATCATCCTGCTCGGGATGTGGGCCGCGTGGCGGATCGTCCACTCCCCCTTCGGGCGGGTGCTCGTCGCGATCCGCGACAACGCGCCGCGAGCCCGGGCGCTGGGCTACGACGTGGAGCGCTACAAGCTGATCGTCTTCGTGCTCTCGGCCGGTCTCTCCGGGCTGGCCGGCGGCGTCTTCGCCGTCTCGCACGGATTCGTCGCGTTGCCCGAGCTGCACTGGGCCACCTCCGGCGAGGTCGTCCTGATGACCGTGCTCGGTGGGATCGGGACGCTGTGGGGCGGCGTCATCGGCGCCGGCCTGATCGTGCTGCTCGCCGACTACCTGGCCTCGTCCGGGTTCGACGGGATCGGGATCGTGACCGGTGGCGTGTTCGTGACCGTGGTGCTGCTGTTCCGCCGCGGGATCTGGGGCACCGCCCGCCACCTCTGGCTGACCCGTCGTCGCCGAGTCGGCTCATCCTGACCCGACTCGGCGCGGGTCTGGAATGTTGCGCGCTAGGCGACCAACTGATGGAGCCGGAGCGCCAGCTGCACCTCGAGCTGGCGCTCCGGCTCCTGCCAGCCCTTGCCGAGCAGCCGGGTGACCCGGTCGAGGCGCTGGGTGACGGTGTTGACGTGGACGTGCAGCGCGCCGGCGGTGCGGGTGAGGTTGCGGTCGGCGGCGAAGTAGGTCCGCAGGGTGTCCACCAGCTTCGACCCCTTCGCGTTGTCGTAGTCGATCACCGGGCCCAGCCGGGAGGTGACGTACGCCGCCGGGTGACCGTCCGAGCCGAGCAGCAGCCCCACGAAGCCGAGATCGTCGGCGGTGACCACCTGACCCTCGCGCCCCAGTGTCATCGCGGCCGCCAGGCAGCGGCGGGCCTCGTCGTAACCCTTCACCACGGCGTCAGGGCTGCTCAGCGGTCCCGGGACCGGACCGGCGGCGCCGACGGTGACCGGTGCGCCCGCCGACAGCCTCAGCCCCTCGACGACCAGCTCGCCGGCGGCACGGGCGTCGCAGTCGGGGAAGATCAGCACGACCTGCCCCTGCCGGACCGCCGCGAAGCCGTCGTGGGTCGCGGCGACGAACGTCGCCGCCTGACCGACCCGGGCCCGGTCACCGGGGACGTTCGCCACCACCACGGCGTAGGGCCTGGACAGGTCTGCCTGCAGCAGGCGGCCGCGCTCGCGCAGCGTCTCCGGGTCCGGGGTGGTGCCGGAGAGGAGCTCGTCGAGGAGCTCACCTCTCACCCTCCCCTCGGCTTCTGCGACGCTGCGCCGAAAGAGCAGCAGCAGCGCCGTCACCAGCGCCGCCCGCTCCAGGATCCGCTGGTCGCCGTCGTCCAGGTCCCCGTCCTCTCGGTCGACCTCGCGAGGGCCCAGCAGCATCGAGCCGAGCTGCTCGGCTCCGGCGAGGACGGGGGTCGCGTAGATGTCACCGCTGCCTGCCGTGCGGCTCAGGTCGAGGCTGCGCCTGGTCACGGCCGCCTCGTAGTCGGAGACGGGCTGGTCCGGGGCGCTGCTGGCGATGGTCTCGCCGTCGAGGTCCAAGACGACGACCCGGGCGCCGAGAACCTCGGCGACGCTGCGTACGACATCGTCGACTCCGCCGCCATCGACGACGATCCTGGTGAGCCGGTCGTGGGCGTCGGCGGCGCGCTCGACCGTCTCGTTGCGCGTCTGCAGCTTGCGGGTGGTGACCTCGAGCTCGGCGACCGCGGCGCGGGTCTCCTCGAGCAGCCGAGCCTTGTCCACGGCGATGGCGGCATGGGCCGCCAGCGAGACGAGCAGCGCGCTCGCCTCGGCTCCGAAGGGACGTACGGTGCGGTTGGCGGCGAAGAGGACGCCGATGACCTGGCTGCCGAGCAGGAGGGGTACGCCGATGATCGCGCGGATGCCCTCGCCGCTGACCGCGCCATCGATGTCCGGGGCGTGACGGAAACGCTCGTCCGGGATGTAGTCGGCGGTCGAGTAGGGCTTCATGGTCTGAGCGACGAGGCCGCCGAGGCCGATGCCGAAGGGGATCCTGGTCGAGCGGAAGGCGGCGGTCAGGATTCCCTCGGTCACGCGCATGTATTCGCCACGACGCTCGTCGTTGAGGGTCAGGTAGGCGACGTCGCTGTTCAGCAGCTGCTTGGCCCGGGTCACGATCGCCTGTAGCACCGCTTCCAGGTTGGTCAGCATCGCCAGGTCGTTCGCCGACTCGAAGAGCGCACCCAGCTCGCCCTCGCGCCGGCGGCGCGCCTCCAAGATGTCCCTGACCTGCAGCGCGAGCCTCTTGGCGTAGTCGATCCGCTCCTGCTCCTCAGCGCTCGCCCCCGCGGCTCGCGCGGCCTGCGACGGTCCCTCGAAGTCGGCCTCCGCGGCGTCCCCGGCGAGCAGCTCCAGGAACGCGACCACATCGACCGTCATGTGACCGAAGTTACACTTCTACGGGCGCGCCGACATATGAGTTGGCCCCATAGTTCTCGGCCCTCAGGTGTGGGCCCTCTCCAGGTCCGCCACTTCCGTGACAGGGCGCTCGCAGACGAAGCCCCGACAGACGTACGCCGCCGCCTTCCCGTCCACGGGGGTGCGGCTGCGCAGCAGCGGGATGTCCTCGCGGGCCTCGTCGGCGACGACCACCACCGCACCGGCTTTGCGCCGGGCAGCGAGCGCGAGTGCGTCGCGGTCAGGCCCCGGCGGGCCGACGACCGCGATCTCGAGCGGGCCGTCTTTCATCGTCGCCGCCGCTGCCAGGGACCAGCCGGCGAACCGGGGCGCCTTGGTCATCAGGTTGCTCGTGGCCGCGAGCGCCTCCTCGGCGGCCGTGCGATAGCGGCCCTCTCCGGTGAGCGCGTGTGCGGTGACGAGCGCATGGACCATCGCGCTGGTGCCACCGGGGCTGGCGTTGTCGGACGCGTCCCTCGGCCGGGTGACCAGCGCCTCCGCGTCGTCGGCGGTGTCATAGAAGCCGCCGTCCTCGGCACGGAAATGGGTAAGCGCGGTGTCGAGCAGCGCCGTGGCTCGGTCGAGCCAGGCACTGTCGCCGGTCGCCTGGACCAAGCTCAGGAAGCCGCCGGCGACACAGCCGTAGTCCTCGAGCACACCCGCGTGCGCACCTGCCGCACCGTCGCGGCTGACGCGAAGGAGGCGCGCACCCCGTACGTGCACCCGCCACAGCAGGTCCGCCGCAGCGACCGCCGCGTCGACATACCGCGGCTCCCCCAGCAGCACTCCGGCGTCGACCAGCCCGCTGAGCGCCAGCCCGTTCCACGCCGCGACGACCTTGTCGTCACGCGCTGGCCGCACCCGCTCCTCGCGCGCAGCCAGGAGCCGCGCCTTGACCGCCTCGAGCCGCTCGGTGTCGTCGGGCCGGTGGCGCAGCTGGAGCGTCGAGGCGCCCTCCTCGAACGTCCCCGCGTCGGTGACCTCGAATACCTCCGCAGCCCAGGCCCCGTCCTCGGCCCCGAGGGCCTCGACGAGCTCGGCCGGGGTCCAGACGTAGAATTTCCCCTCGACCCCCTCGCTGTCGGCGTCGAGCGCCGAGGCGAATCCGCCCTCGGCAGTGCCGAGCTCGCGGATCATCCAGTCGGCGCTCTCCCGGGCGACCCGGTCGCCGAGCTCCGTCCCGAGCCGGGCGTAGAGCCCGATCAGCTGCGCGTTGTCGTACAGCATCTTCTCGAAGTGCGGCACCACCCAGCCCCGGTCTACGGTATACCGCGCAAACCCACCCCCGACCTGGTCGTAGATCCCACCGCCGCTCATCGCAGCCACCGTCCGAGCCAACATGTGCGAAGCCCTCCGCGAGACGTCAGATTCTGGCGCCGAAGAGTCAGTTTCTGACGCCGAGAAGGCAGTACGCCGCAGGAACTCCAGCACCATCGACGGCGGGAACTTCGGCGCACCCCCGAACCCGCCGGCCATCGGGTCGAACTCCCCCGCCAGCGTCTCGACCGCGGCGGCGACGTCCACCCGCCAGTCACCCGCGGCCCCGGCAGTCCCGGAGATGGCAGCCAGATGCTGACGTACGTTCTCGGCCACCGCCCCGATCTCCGACCTCCGCTGCGTCCACGCCTCCGAGAGCGCCTGCAGCACCTGCGTGAACGCCGGCTGCCCGTGGCGCGGCATGTCCGGGAAGTAGGTGCCGGCGAAGAACGGGTTGCCGTCGTGGTCGAGCACCACCGTCATCGGCCACCCGCCCGACCCGGTCATCGCAGTCGTCGCAGCCATGTAGACCGCGTCCACATCCGGCCGCTCCTCCCGGTCGACCTTGATGTTGACGAAGTGCTCGTTCATGTACGCAGCCGTCGCCTCGTCCTCGAACGACTCGTGCGCCATCACATGGCACCAGTGACAGGCTGCGTAGCCGACCGACAGCAGGACTGGTGTATCACGACGCTTCGCTTCCTCGAACGCGCCGGCTCCCCACTCCCACCAATCCACGGGATTACCTGCATGTTGAAGGAGATACGGGCTCGTCGCACCGGCCAGACGGTTGACCATTTCCATCACTCCTAACGAGTGGCACGTGTATCATAATCGAGTCGTGTGATACACGAGCGTGATACACGAAGCAGATCTTGGTAGGCCCGCACCGGACCCACCCCCACCCTAGGAGGGATGCGGATGCCACCTCGTAAGAAGCCGACGCTGCTCGCCCAGGGCAAGCCGCGAACGCTCGGCGGGACCAAGCGAGCCTGGCGCGTACGCCTCTACGCCCCCGGCGAAGGCAGCACGAGCTACCAGGTGATGTTCCGGTCACCGACCGACGACGGCCAGCCCTGGGAGCGCGTGCTTCGCCGAGCCAGCACCGAGACCGAGGCCCGCGACATCTTCGCCCGGGCCGAGGCCGCGCTCGACACAGCCACGGAGGCACCGGCCCGAGCCGACGTACGCGCCGCACGCACGATCCGAATGCTCGGCGAGGAATACATCAAGGACAGCCACGAACGAGACAAGCACCCCCGCACCATCCAGGGACGCGAGTCGAGGCTGAACGCGCACATCCTCCCCACCATCGGCGACGTGACGGTCGCGAAGTGGCGGGTGGAGCACAGCCGGAAGGTGATGGAGAAGGGCTCGCAGACCATCTTCTCCACGCGCGGCAGGGAAGACCTGCGCGGCCAACTCGCCGCCATGCGCAAGCTCGCCTGGCGCCTGGGCTGGCTCGACCGCTCGGTCGACCCCCTCGACGGGCTCGAGATCGGACGCACGACGGTCCTCCAAGGAGCCACCATCCAATACGTCGACCCTCGCCTGCGCCCCGAGACCCGCCAGGTGCGCGCCATGGCCGACGCCGCCGACAAGCTCTGCGGCCCCGACGGCACCGATCCGCTGATGACCCGCCTCCCACTCCTCGGCACGAAGATCCGCGTCGCCGGCTTCGGCGGTCTCCGCCTCGGTGAGCAGAACGCCTTGCGCGCGATCGACGTCTTCTTCGACGGCGGCTACCTCCATGTCAACGGCTCTTGGACCACCCCGCGCCACCAGCCCGGTTTCCGTGGGCCCGTGAAGAACCATGTCCTGCATGAGGTCCCGCTCCCGGGCACACTGATGCGCGACGATCTCCTCCCCCGCGTCAAGGAACTCCTCGGACTACCGGCAACCACGCCTCTCCAGCAGGTCATCAACGCTCAAGAACTCGAGCGTCAGGGCCGAGCCGACCTCGCAGTCCGCGCACCCGACCGAAGTCTCGCCTGGTGGAACTACCCGATTCCTCCGGAAGAGGAGCAGTGGCTCTTCGTCGACACCGCCACCGGCCTACCGGTGAAGCCCGAACTCCACAACAACCGCTGGCACCGCGTCCGCGCCTGGGTCGACCTGAACGACCCCGACAACGCCTGGCCCCGCACGATTGTCTACCGCAACCTCCGCCACCATGCAGCGACGAAGTGGTTCCACGAGGAGCTCGGCGAATCCTGGGAGGTCGTCGCCCAATACCTAGGCGACAAGCTCACCACCGTCCTCAACCACTACGTCCGTGCCGGCGAGGACGCACTACGTGGCTCGGTCAACAAACTCGCTGAGTTATGACCTGATCACGCCCGCTGACACGAGCCCCACGTACACGTCCCGCTCTCGATCAACCCGCGCACCGATCAGAGCTTCAGGGGCACACTCTGAATTGCGAAGAGCCCGATTGAGTCCAGGCGGTTTAGCCGCCATTCGACGAGCTAAGGCCTCGGTGCGCTTGCCGGACACGCGCCACAGCACCGGAGGCGGTATGCCTAGCCGCGATCCTCGTCCGGCGACGCCGACCACCGAGCGCGACCGCTTGCGATCTGGTCCACTTTACGCTCGAACGCTCTGCTCAACCTCGGCCGCCTCGAGCGCATCGCAGTCGTCTTCGAGGCAATGCGGGCGTCGATGAAACCCGGCGGGAACAGGCCAGTCGCCCGAAGTTCAAGGTCGTCAAGAGACCCGAACCAGAACCCATGTCTCCGAACGTTCGCTGGTAGCAACCTTGGGTAGTCGTCCTCAAGGCCGGCCCACGCGATTCGTTCGTGGGCTGGGTTTATCCAAATGATCGGCATCCGCCGCCGCAGAATCTCGCGGTGGACATCGAGAACTCGAGTCCGTCGAGGCGCGAAGGCACCGATGTTTCCCCATATCCAAACCACCGTGATCCCGAGCGCCTTGTACGCGGCGGTCCGCTCCTTCCAACTCGCGGTTGTCAGCCCGGAGTACTGCACTTCGATCGCCATCTTGTTTCCGGCGTCGGAAGTCAGAAGGACGTCAGCGATCCGCCGGCGACCATCGAGCGGAGCCTCGATCTCCACGTTTGCAACGTTCGGCTGTGCACGAGCCCAGCGCGCGACCAGGGCCTTGCCCTGTCGATGGAGCACACTCTCAGGTCCGTGACTAGCGAATTCGGGTCGGCTCAGATGTCGGTAGCCGTCGCGTCGGCCACCGGGAGCACGGTGAACGGTAGTGATCTCTGGAGCGGAGCAGCCTGGTTCGGGGCACACTAGGTTTGTTCTCGCGAAGGCGCGCTGCTCCCGTGCAGCACCTTGCTCGAGGTAGACCATCACCCGCGGGTCATCACGCCTAGCAGCGAAGAGGAACTGACCGCCCCACTCGCGGAAGTCCGCAAGTGGAGTCGCTGCTGTTCCGTCGGGGGTCGTCACCCCTCAATCAGCCCACCGAGGTCACGAGGCACAGCGAGGTCGCGGAGCCGTGCAGCGCGATTCGGACGCTTCTCAACGATGCCCTCGACCACCACAGTCGTACCAGAATCCATCCACTGGTGAATCTCGCCAAGCTGGTCTGCACGCACTCGCATCTCAATACGGCCAACCTTGAAGTTGCGCGGATTCGGACTCTGAACTGCAATTTCACCGAATGGTTCACCCGGTAGATGACGGATCTGGACGATCGGGCCGGTGATCACCCGAATCGGCTCCGCTGACGGCTCCGCGAGCACCTTCACCGCACGTTCTACGAGCGCTTGCGCCTCGACCGGAAACGTCAGTTGTTCCGGCAGGTCCGTTGGCGTGCGCTCTTCTGCCGCCCAGGCAAAGCTTGTCTCGACCCAATCGACCGCTGGCTGCTTCATCGCGTTAAGAAGCTGACTGAAAATCTCTTTGGCGCCACCGGCGTAGATCACCGGGAGCAGAGACTCCATGTTCGGATCGGTTGCCGGCTGAACGACGTGGCGATCGAAAGCTTGGAGAGCTTGAGCCAAGGTCCGGACGATGCGTCGCTCACTCGACTCCGGGGTGACCTCGTCAAGACCCTCCAGGCTCGGATGGTCCTCGGTGCTGGGTTCGCCGACCCTCATGAGGACCGGGAAGACGAAGGAGCCGGGCTCCGTGTGGGCTAGGCGTGCCTGGCGGGCGAGTTCGTCGCCGATCTTGGAGTAGTTCTGTCCGATCGCCTGGCGAGGCTGCCTCGCGGTCGTTGCCGCGGCCCTGAGCATGCCAAACGCCGAGTTGACGACAGTCGCAGCGGCGTCGAGAGGAACCGTCTGAGTCCCAAGCCCGTCACTGTCCACGCGAAACCGCGTGATGTCGTACCAGCCGAGCTCGATGTCGCGAAGTACTTCCGAGGCCGGCTTGCGTAGCACCGCCCCAATCCGTTCCAAGACGTCAGACCAAACGAACGATCCAAGATTGAGTCGGTGCGGCAGGTAGAGAGATGCCCCAGAATCCAGATGCTCCCAGAGGTCTGCCCGCTCGTCGTTACCGCCCACGGTGAGCGTCCACGAGGTCCGCTGTAGCAGAGCCGCAACATCACAAGCGGGGACGGACCGTGTCACGCCGCGCCACCCGCAAGATGTCCGTAGAAGGCGTCGAGATCGGCGCGCTAGCGCAAGCGCCCGATGTAACGTCCTGTCGCCAGCACCGTGATCAAGCCAATCCGGGACCGCCGATGGAACCTTGACGAGAATCACATACGGCGCGACGTGCTCCGCGCTCCATTTAGCAACCCAGCCGGGATCGAGGTCGAGGGTCGCGTTGCCCTCGCCAACCTTGAATTGGCCGGTGCACTTCACCTGCACGGGAACGCTGCCGCGGGTGAACTTAGTCATCGCGTCGATCGCGTCGGTGTCCTCGTCGGGTGACGTCTCGATGAAGCCGACTCCAGCTTGCGCACAGAGCGAGCGGACGAACGCTACTCCGTATCGTCCTCGCCGCCGGTTGTCATTCCAGTTTGTATTCGCCGGGTTGGTGATCATGACGTTCCGTCATCTGCCACGGTGCCCCACTCTTGCTCGTCGCGCCACGTTCACTCCGGAAACGCCGTGTCACCACGCCGGCAAAGGTTTGTTCGTCATGGTAGGGGGCAAGCGTCGCGCCTGTGTGCCATTTGACAATGAGTGGGCTCGGGAAGGTTCACCCCTTCAGCGACCAGCTTGATCGTCAGTCCCAGGCTGATCCCGCGGACGGTACGGTCGCTAGCGACAGAGCCTGTCGACATCTCCCGCTGCCGGGGATTGCCGACAATTGCCGAGTTGCGAAACCGCAGTTCACGACCGTCCTTCCATCGCTATCTGATCCTCGGCACGCATGCTACGAAGGTCCGTAGACAGCGGTCCGCCCACCTGGGCGGGCCGAGTGTCATTTGTAGGCCGTTTGACGAGGCATGACGGGCGGTGACGAAGGGCGTGCATGGGGGCGTGAAGTTCTATCGCGGAGCGGCAGCTGCGGCACGGTCGTATGTCGAGGCCAACCACTCGCGCGCCGACGACTACTACCTTGCCGAAGGATCAGGAGTCGCGACCAGATACATCGTCGACGTCGGTGAGCACGACGCGCCGATCGCGACGGTGGCGGGTTACATGGATGGTGAGACGTACGAAAGATGGGTCGCCGGGTACGACGTCGACACCGGCGCCGCGAAGGGGCGGCTGAGGAACGACGAGAAGGGGCTGCGGTTCGTCGAGGTCGTCATCAACGGGCCGAAGTCGTGGTCGCTCGCGGCGGCCGAGCATCCTCAGATCGCCGATGCCTACGAGGCCGCCCAGGATCGAGCGGTATGCGAGGTGATCAGCTGGATCGGGCAGCACTCCACCACCAGGGTCGGGCCTCGCGGGCGGCAGGTGCAGGTCCCGGCCGATCAGATCGAGGCCGCGGTGATCCGGCACTACACCTCTCGTGCAGGCGATCCCCACCGCCACCTGCACGTACAGGTCAACGCCCGCGTCCTCGCCAACGGACGGTGGCGGGGGCTGCATTCGGTCGGGACCGTGGACAGCATCGAGGCGATCAACGGCATCGGCCACGCCGCGATCGCCTGCGATCCCGAGATGCGCCGCACCCTGGCCGCGCACGGGTACACCTTGGATGCTGACGGTGAGATCCGCGAGCTCAAGCCCTACATCGGTCGATTCAGCCAAAGGTCGGCCCAGGTCGGCCGCAACCTCGACCGCTACGAAGCCGAGTGGCGCCGCCAGCACCCCGGTGAGGTGCCAGGTCCAGCGTTACGACGAGGGTGGGATCGGCGGGCCTGGGCCGAACACCGGCCCGACAAGGACATCCCGGTCGACGGCGCCGCGCTGGTGGACCGGTGGCGCGAGGAACTCCACGAGCTCGGCTATGTCCCACCGGACAGCTCGGTGGTCCTCGAGGCGCTCCCGATCGCCAGACTCGATCGGACAGCGGTCGTCGATCTCGTCCTCAGCCGCCTGGGCACACGGCGATCGGCGTGGAACGCAGCTGACATACGTGGCGAGGTGGAGAAGATCGTTGTCTCCGTCGGGATCATCGCCGACGGCACCGTACGCCGCGAGCTCGCCGAGGACCTGACCAGCCAAACGGTCGCAGCTTGCACGCCTCTGCTCGATCGCGATGACGTGCCCGAGCACGTACGCTCCCTCAGCTCCAAACGGGTCGTACAAGTCGAGGAAGCATTGGTCTCCCGGCTCGCCGACCGCGGCCAATCCAGGCATCGGCCGGTTCGGGTCATCGCACACCGACGTGTTCGAGGGCTCGACTCGACCCAGCGAGGAGCGGTCGCCGCCATCGCCGGCACCGCGCCGCTGGTAGTCATCGAGGGCGCTGCGGGCGCCGGCAAGACCACGACCCTCGCCGCAGCAGACGGCGCGTTGAGACAGTCCGGGCGTCGGCTGCTGGTCGTCACGCCCACGCTCAAGGCAGCCCGCGTCGCGTCGCGAGAAACCAAGGCGCCGGCGAGCACCGCGCATTGGCTCGCGCTACAGCATGGGTTCCGTTGGGACGAGGACGGACACTTCGGGCGCGTCCCGGCCACCGACCGCATCAGGCTCGGCACCCGTGGGGCTGCCCGCCTGCAGCCCGGCGACGTCCTGCTTGTCGATGAAGCCGGCATGCTCGACCAAGACCTCGCACTGGCTCTGATCACCATCGCCGACGAACACCACGCCCGCGTCGTGCTCGTCGGCGACCGCCACCAGCTGCCCGCGGTCGGTCGCGGCGGAGTCCTCGACCACGCGGCCCGCTGGGCACACCCGACCAACGTGCTGGAACTCTCCGCGATACACCGTTTTGCCGACGAGGCGTACGGCGCGTTGAGCCTGCGCATGCGAAGCGGTCAACACCCCGGCGAGGTGTTCGATGAACTGGCCGCGCGTGGGGCCATCGTCGTGCACCCGACGACCATCGAGCGGACCGCAGCCCTGGCCGAGGTGGCCGCATCCGGGACGGCTCTGGTCATGGCCGACACCCGCGAACAGGTCAGCCTCCTCAACGCCACCGCCCGCGAGAACCGAGCCACCACGACACCCACACAACGGCACAGGCGGACTCCGACGGACGACGCCTCTGTGGTCACCGGGCGCGGCGAGCTGATCTCCCTCGGAGACCGGGTCACCACCCGGCTCAACCGTCGCGACCTCGGCGTCGCGAACCGCGACACCTGGACCGTCACGCAAGTAGCCGCCGACGGTCGTCTGCGACTCAACGGCAGGACCGGAACGGTGAAGATCCCGGCCGAATACGTACGCGATCATGTCGAGCTCGGCTACGCCACCACCGTCTACGGCGCCCAGGGCGAGACCGTCGACACCGCCCACGTCGCGATCGACCAGACCACCGGCGCCGCCGCGGCCTACGTCGCGATGACCCGCGGCCGAGAACACAACGTCGCCCATCTGGTCGCCGACGACTTCGAGGACGCCCGCCGGCAGTGGATCGAGGTCTTCAGTCGCGACCGCGCCGACCTCGGACCGGGGCATGCCGCCGAGCGCGCCGCAGCAGATCTGGACGCCTTTGGTCCACAGCGGCCGCGGTCCAGACCCGGGTTGCTCACCCAGGGGGAGCAACCCCGCCGGAGGCGCCCCGAGCAGACGTACCCCCTACGCCCGAGCGTATTCCCCCGCCCGTCACAGAGCCCGTCGAGCCCGGGAATCGGTCTTTGAGCAACCTCCCGAAAGTAAAACTTTGGGGAGGTAGGGGTACGCCCATGCTCCCCCCTGTTGACCTGCGAAAATACCCGACATCCCCCGATCCGTACCCCCAACGTACCCCCTAGGTTCCTCATACCAGGGGGTACGAAGTGGGCAACCTCCCCGTCGCATCATGGAGGGATGAACTCGAACACGCGCGCGAAGTCGCACGCCAACATCCTGACCCCCATCTCGATCCCCAAGGACTGGGACGACGATGCCCTCCTCACCTTCGAACAGTTCTGCGTCCTGATCCAGACGCCGCAGCGCACCGTCCGAGACTGGAAGCGGCGCAAGGTCGGCGTCCGTTGGAGACGCCTTGGCGACACCGGTCGGATCTACACAACAGTCGGCGAAGCGCGCCGGTTCGTGCATTCCGGCCAGAACGGCGGGAGGCAGGTGAGACCCGATGCCGACGAACGCTGAACGTGGCACGGCCGCACCCGACGGCCGAGACCCGCGCCACGTGTTCCTCGACGCACAAGAGGTGATGCACCGCTACGGCTGGGGCAAGACCAGGGGCTACCAGAATCTCAAAGACCGAAGACTCGTCCCCGAACCGGTGCTCAGCCACCCGAACCGCTGGCGCCTGGACCAGCTCCTCGCCTGGGAAGAACGCCGGATGGCCGCCGCCGAAGCCGTGCTGGAAGCCCGCCAGAGGGAGGACTTCGCGGCCGACAACATCGCTGCCCTACTCCCCCGGCCGAAGCGCCATCGGAGATCGGCGTAGAGGATCCAGGTTGTGGCAGCATCGCGGCATGGCACGCGCCGGCATCTTCTGTGGTGACGGCTCAGCCATGTTGAAGCCCGTCAACGTCGAAGCGACCCAAGTGACGAGTCGTGAACCTTTTCTGAGATGACGCAGACGCCCCGCTCGCTGTCGAGCTCGACCGCGTCGTTGTCCCAGGGGTGCTCCCAGAGCTTGTAGATGACGGCCATGAACTCCTCAGCCATCTCGTAGAGTGGTCGTGAGGCAATGGCTGGTGCTGAGGAAGCGAGAGGCGCTGGGCAGGTAGAAGGGGACGACGTTCCGGCCGACCCGGCCCTCGGTCAGGTGATCGAGCGTGCTCAGGCGGCGAGCCAGCGGTGGGGATGTCACCCGGAAGACAAGGACCATGTCCTCGCGGAACTTCTTGGGTATGCCTTAGGCACGATCTATCCTTCCACGACCCTCGTCGCACAGATCAGATGTCATCTTCCGTGCAGCGGTCCCGCGTGGAGCCTGCTGTTGTCGAGCTGATCTACCACATCGAGCAAGAACCAAACCCGGATGATCCGCCGGGAGCCACTCAGCCATATTCGGCGGAAACAGAAACTCCTGATCACGCACACCACCGGCCGATACGAATGCGCCATGCCCACCCAGTATTTCGCGAACCGCCGGCCGAGTCACGGACCCGACTGGCGATTTCGCAATAGTCACTGGGTGACCTCCAGACTCCGACGTTCCTCGGCTGAGTCGGTCAGGCGCCGGCCGTCGCCTCCTGCTCGGCGAGCTTTGTCAGGCAGATGTCGACGATCATGTCTTCCTGGCCGCCGACCAGGCCCCGGCGGCCGCACTCCATCAGGATGTCGCGGGTGTCGACGCCGTAGCGGGCGCTGGCATTCTCGGCGTGGCGGAGGAAGGACGAGTAGACGCCGGCGTAGCCCATCGTCAACGTCTCCCGGTCGACCCGGACGGGGCGGTCCTGGAGCGGGCGGACGATGTCGTCGGCGGCGTCCTGGAGCTTGAACAGGTCGCAGTTGTGCTTGAAGTCCGACAGGTTCGCGACCGCGATGAAGGCCTCGATCGGGCAGTTGCCTGCGCCGGCGCCGTGACCGGCGAGCGAGGCGTCGACGCGATAGACGCCGTTCTCGACTGCGACGACCGAGTTGGCCACCGACAGCGACAGGTTCTCGTGGGCGTGGATGCCGATCTCGGTCTCGTCGTTCAACACGTCGCGGTAGGCGCGGGCGCGGTCGCGTACGTCATTCATGGTGAGCCGGCCGCCGGAGTCGGTGATGTAGACGCAATGGGCACCGTAGGACTCCATCAGCTTCGCCTGCTGGGCGACCACCTCGGTCGGTGCCATGTGGTTGAGCATCAGGAACCCGGAGACGTCCATCCCCATCTCGCGCGCGGCGGCGATGTGTTGCGCCGAGACGTCGGCCTCGGTGCAGTGGGTCGCGACCCGAACCGACCGTACGCCGAGGTCATAGGCGCGGCGCAGGTCCTCGATCGTGCCGACGCCGGGGAGCAGCAGCGTGGTCAGCCGGGCGTTCTTGATGACCGAGGCGGCCGCCTCGATCCACTCCCAGTCGCTGTTCGAACCGGGACCGTAGTTGACCGAGCCGCCGGTCAGGCCGTCGCCGTGGGCGACCTCGATGGCGTCGACACCGGCCTCATCGGCGGCGATGACGATCCGCTTGACGTCCTCGGGCGTGATCCGGTGGCGTACGGCGTGCATGCCGTCGCGCAGCGAGACTTCCTGGATGTAGATGGGCGTGCTCACTTGGTGGCCTCCTTCGCAGCAGCAATGCGTTCGGCCATCTGCAGCGCGGCCGAGGTCATGATGTCGAGGTTCCCGGCGTACGCAGGGAGGTAGTGCGCGGCGCCCTCGACCTCGAGGAACACCGACACCTGATGCGTGGGCCGGGTCGTCTCACCCTCGGCCAGCAGCGTCTCCACCGGCTGGTCCGCGGGGATCTCCTGCACCTGCACCTTCTGCTTGAGCCGGTAGCCGGGGACGTACGCGGCGACGTCACCGACCATCTTCTCGACCGACTCGGTGATCTCGGCGGTCAGCTCGTCCAGGGAGCGCGACCCGCCCTCGACCAGCGCATACACGGTGTCGCGCATGATCAGGGGCGGCTCGGCCGGGTTGAGGATGATGATCGCCTTGCCACGCTTGGCACCGCCGACCTGCACGATCGCGCCCGAGGTGGTCTCGGTGAACTCGTCGATGTTGGCCCGGGTGCCGGGACCCGCGGAACGGGACGAGATCGAGGCGACGATCTCGCCGTAGGCCACCGGCACGACTCGAGCGACCGCGGCCACGATCGGGATCGTGGCTTGGCCACCGCAGGTCACCATGTTCACGTTCGGGGCGTCGAGGTGCTCGTCGATGTTGACGGCCGGGATGACGTACGGCCCGATCGCCGCCGGGGTGAGGTCGATCAGCCGTTTCCCGTAGGGCGCGAGACGCTCCGCGTTGGCCACGTGCGCCTTGGCCGAGGTCGCGTCGAAGACGATCTCGATGTCGTCGAACTCGGGCAGGTCGATCAGCCCCTCGACACCCTCGTGGGTGGCCGCGAACCCGAACTTCCGCGCCCGCGCCAAGCCGTCGGACTCGGGGTCGATCCCGACCATCGCACCCATCTCGAGGTGTTGCGAGGTGCGCATCACCTTGATCATCAGGTCGGTGCCGATGTTGCCCGACCCGATGATCGCCACTTTCGCCTTGGTGCTTGCCACTGACATGGAGTCACTTCCCTACGCTGAAGGCCACCGAGCCGAGGCCCGACACGGTGGAACGAACGGTGTTGCCCGGGACGATCGGCCGCATCGGCCCGAGCGCGCCGGAGAGGATGAGCTGGCCGGCACGCAGCGGCTCACCGAAGTCGCGGGCGTAGCGGGCCAGCCACTGGACCGCGTTGACCGGGTCCCCCAGGCACGCGGCGCCGGTGCCGGTCGAGACCTCCTCGTCGTCGATCGACATCGACATCGAGACGTCCTTGGGCTCGAACTCGTCCAGCCGCCGACGCTCGGTCCCGAGGACATAGGCCCCCGCGGACGCGTTGTCCGCGACCGTGTCGCCGAAGGAGATCTTCCAGTCCGCGATCCGGCTGCCGCAGATCTCGATCGCCGCGACGGCGTAGTCGATGGCCTCCCGGACCTGGTCGTAGCCGAGCTCGCCGTCGGCCAGATCGGCCGCGAGGACGAAGGCGATCTCGGCCTCGGCCCGCGGCTGCAGGATGGTGTCGGCAGGGATCGTGTCACCGGCCGCGTACGCCATGTCGTCGAAGAGCACGCCGAAGTCGGGGGTGTCCACGCCGATCTGCTCCTGCACGGCCTTCGAGGTGAGCCCGATCTTGCGACCCACGATGGTGGCACCGCCGGCGACCCGGGCGGCGGTGAGCCGCTCCTGGACCGCGTACGCCGTCGCCAGATCGGTCGCCGCCAGCAGGTCCCGCATCGGCGGCACGGGGGTGCCGGTGGCGGCGGCGGTCAGCAGCCGGTCTGCGGCGGCCGCGACGGCAGCGTCGCCGGCGACGTCGGGCTGGGAGGTCACTTCGCTCATGCACCCACGGTCTCAGCAGTTGGGCCTGATCAGGGGCGCAGTCGTCTCACTGACCGGTACGGTGATCTCATGCCGCATGAGCCTGCCGATCTCGACACCGTGCTCGGCAAGGCGGTGACCATCCTGCGGGCCTTCACGGTCGATGACCAGGTGCTCTCCCTGGCCGAGGTCGTCCGCCGCACCGGACTCCCCAAGGCGACCGCGCACCGCGTCGCCGGGGACCTGGTCGCCAACCGTCTCCTGGACCGCACCAACCTCGGCTACCGCCTCTCCGGCGGCCTCTTCGAGCTCGGCATGCGCGCGTCGGTCGAGCGCTCGCTCCTCGAGCTCGCCATGCCCTTCCTGCAGGATCTCTACGAACGCACCCACGAGACCGTTCACCTGGGCGTCCGGGAGGGTCACGACGTCGTCTATGTGGCCAAGATCGGCGGGCACCGTCAGGCGAAGTCACCCTCCCGGCCGGGTGGGCGGATGCCCGTCCACTGCACCGCGATCGGCAAGATCCTGCTCGCCTTCTCCGATCCTGAGGTCCAGCAGGAGGTCCTCAACGGACCCCTCGAACGCCGTACGCCCCACACGATCGTCGCCCCCGGTCTGCTCGAGCGCCAGCTCGCCGCCGCGCTCGAGCACGGCGTCGCCTTCGAGCGCGAGGAGTCGGCCGTGGGCCTGCAGTGCATCGCCGCCCCCATCCTCACCGACAGCGACAGAGCTCTGGCCGCGATCAGCATCACCGGCCCCGTGGGCCGCTTCCGCCCCGAGGCCTACGTGACCCAGGTCCGGGCAGCCGCCCAGGGGCTCTCCAGTCTTGTGTCCCGCCGCCGCTCCCTGTCGAGATGAGGCGGGGAACCGCCTAGCGTCCCCGAAGCTCGCCTGACCCTGCCCTTCCCACCGGCGAAGCAGCGGGACAGGGGGCTTGACAGGCCACCCGCACCGGGCGAATATGTTTCACATTACCTGTGTAAATATCGCCTATAAGCGTGTAAATAACGCGCAAGGAGAAGCCATGACGCTCCCCAAGGACGCCGCGTCCCGCGACATCACGCTGCCCTCGGGCAAGCAGATCCGCTACTACGAAGCCGGAGACGCGTCGGCAGCCCCCGTGGTCCTGCTGCACGGCTCGGGCCCTGGTGCGACCGGCTGGTCGAACTTCTCGGGCAACATCGAGCGCATCGCCGCCGGCGGCTTCCACGTGATTGCCCCCGACATGCCGGGTTGGGGCGATTCCTCTGCGGTGGCCACCAAGGAGATGGACCACGACGTCGACCTGGTCGACATCCTCGACGCCCTCAGCCTGGAGAAGGCTGCCCTGGTCGGCAACTCGATGGGCGCACACACCGCGGTCCGGTTCGCGACCCTGCACCCGGAGCGGATCACCCACCTGGTCACCATGGGCGCCTCCCTCGGGAAGAGCTTCCCCAAGTCGCTCTTCGGCCCCGCCGACGGCCCTTCCGAGGGACTGAAGGTGCTGGTGAAGGCCTATCAGGATCCGAGCCCCGCGAACATGAAGGCCCTGGTCGAGATCATGACCTTCGACAAGGCTCGCTTCGCTACCCCCGAGCTCACCCAGGCACGGTCCGATGCGGCCTCGGCTCGCCCGGACCACCTGAGGAACTACGTCGAGGGTCTCGCCAACGGCGCGCCGATCCCGTTCCTCGTCGATCGCTCGAAGATTCCCTCGATCGACGTTCCCGCGCTGATCATCCACGGTCGCGACGACCGCGTGCTGCACTTCGAGACGTCGCTGTGGCTGACCACGCACATCGCGAACTCCCGCCTGGTGCTGCTCAACCGCTGCGGACACTGGGCGATGATCGAGCACGCCGACGAGTTCAACCGTCTTGTGATCGACTTCTTGAGCAACAACTGAGGCGACGACCATGACAACCACACTCGACACCGACGTCCTGATCATCGGCGGCGGCCCCGTGGGCCTGACCCTCGCCAACCTGCTCGGCCTGCGCGGCAGCTCGGCGATCGTGCTCGAGGCACGCTCGGAGCTGATCGACTACCCCCGCGGCGTCGGCCTTGACGACGAGTCGATCCGAACGCTGGCCACGGCCGGCCTGTGGGAGCAGATCGAGCCCTACACGGTCCCCCACCACATCGTCCGGTTCGTCAACGGCCAGGGGCAGGTGCTCGCCAAGAACGATCCCCGGACCCAGGAGTTCGGATATGTCCGCAAGCACGGCTTCATCCAGCCGCTGGTCGACAAGGAGCTCGCCGCCGGCCTGGACCGCTTCGCTGACACCGAACTGCGCTTCGGCCACGAGGTGGTCGACCTGGTCGAGGACGACGACCACGTCAGGGTCACGGCGGAGACCACCTCCGGAGAGCGGGTCCAGCTCACCGCTGCGTACGTCGTCGGCGCCGAAGGCGGCCGAAGCTTCACCCGCTCCTGGCTGGGCGCAAAGCACGGCGTCGAGTTCGAAGGGAAGTCGCCGTCGACGCGCTGGCTCGTCGTGGACGTCGAGGACGACCCGGTCGGCACGCCGTCGGTCTACCTGGGTGCCGACCCGCGCCGCCCGTACGTCTCCATCGGGCTTCCGCTGGGACTCCGCCGGTGGGAGTTCATGCTCTTCGACGACGAGCCGACCGAGCTGGTCGACACCGCAGGCTTCCGCCGCGAGCTGCTCGCCCGGCACGTGCCGGAGCCGGACGCGCTGGAGATCATCAACCAGCGTGTCTTCACCCACCACGGCCGGATCGCGACCTCGTTCCGTAAGGGTCGAGTCATGTTGGCCGGCGACGCCGCGCACCTGATGCCGGTGTGGCTGGGTCAGGGATGGAACTCCGGGATCCGCGACGCCACCAACCTGGCCTGGAAGCTGACCGCGATCCTCCGCGGCCAGGCCGGCGACGACCTCCTCGACACCTACACCGACGAGCGTCACCAGCACGCCTCGGACATGATCGACGTCAACATGGCGGCCGGAGCGATCATGAAATGCGGCCCGGTCAAGGGCTGGCTGCGTGACCGCGCGGCGAGCCTGCTCAACCTGCGACCCGCCATGAAGGCGTACTTCTCCGAGCTCCGGTTCAAGCCGATGCCGAGGTACGCGGCAGGTGTGGTCGTCGACCAGGCGACCCTCGAGCCGGGCCGCTCCGATGTCTCGTTCAAAGGCTCCAGGCTGGCCCCGTTCGTCGACTCCTCCGGTGAGATCTCGCCGGTCGGGCTGCAGTTCATCCAGCCGCGGGTCAGCGCCGCCGGCGCGACCGACGTGCTGCTGGACCAGGTCACCGGCGACTGGTGGACGGTCGCCGCGTGGGGCAACGACCCTGCCCGCCTGCTCTCCGAGCAGGACCTGGCAATCGCCGAGAGACTCGGTATCAGGCTGGTCGCCTTCTTCCCCGAGACGCAGCGCCCCTGGGCGGAGAAGCGCTTCGCCGGCTCCCCGACAACGATCGTCGGCGACACGACCGGAGCTCTGAAGGACTGGTTCGACCGACGCGCCTGCGGCTTCGTCATGCTCCGGCCAGACCGGTTCGTCGCCGCCGCGTCCTTGGCCCAGCAGGCCTCCACGGCCTTCAACGCGACCCTCCAGGCCGCCTCGTATGTCACCACCGAAGGAGCAGACGCATGAGCCTCGCCCTCGTCACCATGTCCCACTCCCCGCTGCTGGGGTACAACGACCCGGCGCCGGAGGTGAAGGCCGAGGTCGACAACGCCTTCGCCTCGGCGCGCGCCTTCGTGAGCGAGTACGACCCCACGTTGGTCGTCTCCTTCGCTCCCGACCACTACAACGGCTTCTTCTACGACTTGATGCCGCCGTTCTGCATCGGCTACGAGGCGCTCGGCGTCGGCGACTACGGCACCGCTGAGGGCCCGCTGAACGTGCCGACCGGGACCGCCGAGAAGTTGGCCGAGTGGGTGGCCGAGCGTGACCTCGACGTCGCCATCTCGCGGAAGATGGAGATCGACCACGGGGCCATCCAGCCGCTGGAGATCCTCTTCGGCGGCATCGACACCGTGCCGACGATCCCCGTCTTCGTCAACGGCGTCGCCAAGCCCTTCACCCGGATGGTCCGGGTGCGCAGGCTCGGCGAGGCGATCGGCTCCTTCCTCGCCACCCTGACCGACGAGCGCGTCCTGGTGATCGGCTCCGGCGGCCTCTCCCACGACCCGCCCGTGCCGCAATGGGCCACGGCCACCGAGCCGCAGCGAGCGCTGCTTCTCAACGGCAGACACCCCACCGCAGCAGCCCGTGACGCCCGCCAGGAACGCGTCATCCAGACCGGCCGTGACTTCGCCGCCGGCACCGCCACGATCCAGGATCTGGCTCCCGAGTGGGATCGCGCCCTGATGGCGGTGCTCGCCTCGGGCGACCTCTCCCCCATCGACGCGATGAACCCCACCCAGATGGCCCACGAGGCCGGCAACTCCGCCCACGAGGTACGCACCTGGGTCGCCGCATTCGCCGCACTGTCGGCCGCAGGCCCCTACCGCGTCGGCTACGCGTACTACCGTCCGATCAGGGAGTACATCGCAGGCTTCGGCGTGATGACGGCCCAAACCGCCCGGTGACCTCAGTCGGCCTGCGCCAAGGGCACATCGACCAGGCTGCGCCAGGATGTGCCCGCTCTGGTCGATACACCGCAGATCGGACCGCTCGATGGGCGGTGGCGCCCACCGCGCAATCTCACGTCGGCGCACATGTATGCAAGGGCGCGACGCAGCGCCACTCCCATCACACGGCGGTATGCGTCGGCACGAAATGCACCCGGCGGCAATCGACCGGGCGCAGTCGAAGCAGCGGGAGGCCTTAGACCCCTCGCTCGCGGCGCTCTCAACGCCACCCACCGTGATACATCCAGGGTTTTCACCCCGGCTCGGGGCACTTGGTCTCAACGCGAACAGGTTCGTCTTGTCGAGAACCCCTGACGAATTTCCTCAACGATCTCTGGGTAGGCAGCGACCAGGTCCTCACCCGATACAGCTACGACGGCGTGGACCACGCCGGCGGCACGGAGGTCGTACGCGCCGATTCGTTGGGCGCGGGCAAGATCCGCGGCTCGGTCGGTCACCCCGTGGCTAATCACGCTCGCACCCTCCGGCGGAAGCGCGGCGAGCCACGACGCGCTCGTGGCGACCGCATGCTGCGCGGGGACGAGAGCAAGCGCACCGCCACCGGTTCCCTCGGCGAGCAGGACACACACAGTCGGATGCGGGTGTGTCGTCAGGTCCTCGAGGCATCGCGCTATCTCAAAGGCGAGCCCGCCTTCCTCGGCATCTCGTGAGAGGTCGGCGCCCGGCGTGTCGACCACCGTCACGACGGGGAGCCCCAACTCGCGGGCGACCCGGAACCCACGGCGAGCCTGGCGCAACCCTGCGGGCCCCAGAGGCGCGCCGGCGACCTGTGCGGCTCGGTCCTGACCGACCACGACGCAGGCTGTGCCAGCGATCCGGGCGAACGCGACCACCACGCTGCGATCCCTTTCGCCGGCGCCTGTTCCGTTCAGCGGAAGGAGCTCAGTGGCGGCCCCGGCGAGAAACTCGGTGAGCGCGGGTCGGTCCGGCCTCCGGGTCGCGACCACCGATGCCCAGACATCAGCGGTGGGGCCAGCGTCGACATCACCTTGCTCGACCCTCGCGCCCACCTTCATATCGGACACCTCATCGGGCTCGAGCGGCGAAGCGAGCAGGTCGAGCAGCAGCCCGACCTCCCACCGCACCACCTCGACATCCGCAACCCGGTCCACGAGACCGACCCGGTGGAGATTCTCCGCTCGCTGGACGTCGCGCGGGAAGTCACGGTGATACAGACCCCGGTAGACCTTCGGTCCGAGGAACCCGGTGAGCGCACCGGGTTCTGCCCATGTCATCTGGCCCAGGCCACCCCACGAGGCCATCGTCCCACCGGTCGTGGGGTGACGCAGATGCACTACGTACAGCAATCCGGCGTCCTTGTGCGCCCTGACGGCGGCTGCGATCGACGACATCCGGACAAAGGCGGGCGTTCCCTCCTGCATCCGGGTGCCACCCGAGGCCGGGGCGGCAAGAATCGGCAGGCCGAGCGCCGTCGCCCGGGTGATCGCGGCGACAAGCCTCTCGGCGGCAGCCTCGCCGATCGATCCTCCCAGGAATCCGAACTCGGATACCAGGACGACGACCGGCTGGCCACAGATTCGGGCCGAACCGGTCAGTACCGACTCATCCGCACCGCTGTGGACCGCTGCGGCGGCGAGTTCCGCGGGATAGTCCGCAGCTCCGGTCGACGGCTGTTTCGGAGCCGTGTCCCAGCTCTCGTACGAGCCGTCGTCGACGAGCGCCGACAGGTAGTCGGCCGCGGAAAGTACGGTGCGCGCGCTCATGCCGATGTCTCCTGGTCCTCGAGCCAATCCAGGAGCTGTCGGCGATGCTGGTCGAGCATCGGCGGCGCGGTGTGGTCCTTGCGACCGCCGGCGTAGGCGTTGTCGTCGAAACGGAGGACCGGCCCGGGTAGTTCGAGGGTCCCGAACACGGGGTGATCGACTTCGATGACCAAGCCCTGCGATCGGGTCTGGTCCCAGGCGTAGACGTCGTCGAGGGTTCGGACCTTGCCTGCCGGGATCCCCGCCCTCTCCAGGGCCTCGAGGACGGCCTCGCTCGATGAGTTGCTGAACGCCATCTCGATGAGGTCACGGAGCTCCTCACGTCGCTCGACGCGGTTGCCGTTCCGGGCAAAGCGGGGATCAGCGGCATCGAGGCCCACCAGCGGGGCGAAGGAAGTCCACAGTCCCTCGCTGCCGACGGCGATCTGAACCGGAGCATCCGCGGTGCGGAACAGACCGTACGGCGCGATCGAGGGGTGTTGATTGCCGATCGCCCGCGGCACCTCCCCCGCGATCGTGGCTCGCGTGCCCTGGAAGCCGTGGATACCGACGACGGAGGCGAGCAGGCTCGTACGTACGACGCGCCCGCGACCGGTTCGCTCCCGCTCGTGCAACGCAGCCAGCAGGCCGAAGGCGCCGTTCATACCGGCGAGAAGATCTGCGATCGGCACGCCGACCTTGGTCGGCTCGTCGGCCGAAGGGCCGGTCAGGCTCATCAGTCCGGCCTCGCCTTGGGCGATCTGGTCGTAGCCGGACCGGCCACCCTCGGGGCCGTCGTGCCCGAAGCCTGTGATCGAGAGGACGATCAGGCGAGGATTGATGTCGTGGAGTTCGGCGAGGGAGAAACCGAGGCGGTCGAGCACCCCGGTACGGAAGTTCTCCGCCAGAACATCGGCCCGCTGGACGAGCTTGCGCAGGATGTCGCGCCCTTCCTCTGAGCGCAGGTCGAGGGCGATGGACTCCTTGTTGCGGTTGGCAGACAGAAAGTAGGTCGACTCACGGGCACCGTCCTCATCTAGGAACGGCGGACCCCAGCCGCGGGTGTCGTCACCGGTGGGCGACTCCACCTTGATGACGCGGGCTCCGAGATCAGCGAGCATCATCGTCGCGTGCGGCCCTGCCAGGGCGCGGGTCAGATCGACGACCACGAGGTCGTCTAAAGGTGCGGACACGGGCGGTCCCTTTCGCCGAGGTCGTCGCCCCGTCCCAATGCAGGCAGGGCGACGACCGGATGGATGAGGTGGTCTGGTCAGGGCTGTACTGGCGGGTGGTAGTCCAGGGTCCCGGCGAAGAACCAGAGCAGGCCGAGCACGAGCGGGAGGTGCACGAGGAACTGGACGAAGGTGAAGCCGACCAGGTGTCGTGCCCGCAGCCCGAGGATTCCCAGGAGCGGGAGCATCCAGAAGGGGTTGATCAGGTTGGGCAGAGCCTCGGCGGCGTTGTAGATCTGCACGGTCCATCCCAGGTGCGATTCCATCGCGTTCGACGCGTCCATGACGTAGGGCGCCTCGATGATCCACTTCCCGCCACCTGAGGGGATGAAGAATCCGAGTGTGGCGGAGTAGATCCCGATGACCAGGGCGAAGGTGCCCGGTGTGGAGAGATTGACGAACCCTTCGGAGATGAGGTGGGCCAGGCTGTCACCGTCCTCTGACTGCGCACGTGTCAGGATCGCTGCGATCCCGGCGTAGAACGGGAACTGGATGAGGATTCCCGCCGTCGCGGGAACGGCGTTGGAGACGGCGTCGAGGAAGCTCCGCGGGCGCCAGTGAAGGAGCATCCCTAACGCGAGGAACAGCAGGTTGTAGGTGTTGAGGTTCGAGATGACGACGATCGGGTCGCCGGTCATGAACTCCCGGAACAGCCAACCGGCCACCAGGAGCGCCACGACGATCGTCAGCAGCGGGCTGAACTCCAGCCAGTCGCCGGGCCGTTCCCGCACACGGCGGGTGGAGGTCTTCTCTGCGAGGTCGACACCGAGATCCCTCGCGCTGACCGCGTTGCGCTCGCCGGGCGCCGAAAGGAAGGCGATCGTGACGCTGGCGACCAGGATGATCGCGGCCAGGACCAGCGACTGCCACAGGAAGATGGTCTCCCGGAACGGGATGACGCCGGTGATGGCGATCAGGTCGGGAGGGAGGCTGTCCGGATTGGCCTGGAGCTGAGCGGCCGACGAACTGATGCCAAGGGCCCAGATCCCGCCGATGCCGAGGTACGCGGCGGCGCCGGCCGCACGGTAGTCGACCTTGATGTCTTCCCGCCGCCCGACGGCTTTGGCGAGCAGGCCGGCGAAGACCAGACCGAAGCCCCAGTTGACCAGTGAGGTCGCGAGGCTGATCGTCGCGATGAAGGAGATCGCGGTTCGTCCGGTGCGGGGAACCGCCGCCAGCCGGTCGATCAGCTTGCTCGCGGGTGGCGAGGTGGCCACGACGTACCCGGTCACGACGACCAGGGCCATCTGCATGGTGAACGGGATGAGGTCCCAGAAGCCCGTGCTGAAGCTGTCGGCCACGGCGGTGGCCGGCGCACCCATGATCAGCGCGGCCACAGCTGCGACCGCCACGGCGATCAGGGCGAACACGAAGGCGTCGGGGAACCACTTCTCGACGAAACCGGAGAAGTTCAGCGCCAGCCGGGCCCAGAAGCCTTCCCGGACATCGCCGTTCGGGCTCTCTTGATCGAGAACGACGTCGCCGTCGACGTCTATCGAGCCGCGCCGGCTCATCGGACCGCTCCTGCGGCGACGCGGCGGCCGACCGGAAGTCGGCTCGCGATCTCGACGCCCTGCTCGAAGCGCTGTGCATAAGACAGGAGCCGGGCCTCCGAGCCGGGACGTCCGACGAGCTGCACGCCGATCGGCAGGCCGTCCTGATCCAGTCCGCTCGGCAGGGCGACCACCGGGCACCCGGTCAGCGAGATGCAGAACGTGATCGCGATCCAGTCGATGTAGGTCGTCAGCTCGGTGCCGTCGATCTCCTGCGGCGCGGGCCACTCGACAGGAAATGGGGGCAGCGGGGCGCTGGGGACGACCAGGACGTCGTGGTCGTCGAAGAAGTCCATGACGTGATGGATCAGCGCCCCCCGCGCCCGTTCGGCCCACTGCACGTCGGCCGTGGACTGGGCGAGCCCTTTCTCGATGTTCCACACGATGTCGGCCTTGATCAGGTCGCGGTGGCGCTCGAGCGTGCTGGCGTGCATCGTCGCGATCAGATGAGCCCGCAGGATCTGGAACGCCTCGTAAGCGTCGCCGAAGTCAGGCTCGGCATCGACGACCTCGGCCCCCATCGCGGTGAAGTGGGCGAGGGAGTCACGCGTGACCCGGCGAACGGTCTGGTCGACGGGAAGCACCCCGAGATCCGCCGAGTAGGCGACTCGCGCGGGCGCGTCGTACGCATCCAGCGAAGCGACGAACGACGTCGGCCGCTCTCGACGGGTGAGCGGATCGTGGTCGTCGTAGCCGATCATCGCGTCGAGCATCAGCGCAGCGTCGGCGACGTTGCGCGCCATCGGCCCCTCGACCCACAGAGTGTCGAACGGGACCGCGGGGGTGCGTCGCGGCACTCGACCGGCTGTTGGACGGACGCCGACGATGCCGTTGAAGCCGGCCGGTGTCCGGAGTGACCCGCCGAGGTCGTTGCCGGTGGCCAGCCACGCGGACCCGGAGGCGAGACAGGCCGCGGCGCCACCGGAGGAACCACCGACCGAGCGGTCGAGGTTCCATGGGTTGCGGCTCGGACCGAAGAGCGGGTTGTACGTGTGGCCACCGGCGAACTCTGGAACGTTGGACTTCGCGTAGGCGATGGCGCCGTTGCCTTCGAGGACGCGAACCATCGCATCGGACTCGTCGGCGACGGTGTCCGCGAAGATCGGTGAGCCGAACGTGGTGCGCTGTCCGGCGACGTCGTTGTAGTCCTTGACCGCCACCGGAAGACCGGCCAGAAGGCCACGATCCTTCGGGTCCGGGTGACGCTTCATCATCGCCTCGGCCTGCGTCCGAGCTTGATCGAAGAACCGGATGGGCAATGCATTCACCTCGGAATCGACCTCGGTGACGTGTTCCTCGAGGGTCTTGACCAACTCGAGGGGCGAGACCTCGCCCCGACGAAGCAGGTCGACGACCTCCCGGGCGGTCTTACGGATGATGTCGTTCACGGCGACCTCCAGATCGATCGGACCCCGTTCCGGGGATTCGCCTCAACTGTGGCCCCGGTCACAGGTCATCAGCAATAGACTCTGTTCAGATGGAGGATCTCGCCATAAGATCGGCGAATGGCGCCGAACCCCGCTGCCGACCTTGACCGTCGTATCGTGGCCGCGCTGATGCTCGACGGCCGCGCCCCATGGCGAAAGATCGCCGCGGCACTAAACGTTCCCGACCGCACCGTCACCCGTCGCGGGACGGCACTGCTGGAGTCGGGAGCGGTCGGCATCCACGCACTCGCCGATCCTCATCGCACCGGCCGCGGCGATCCGTTCGTGGTGACCTTCTCCTGCGCCCCGGCGACCGTCTGGCCCACCTGCGCGACGATCGCCCGCCGCCCGGAGACAGTGACGACGTACCTGCTCTCCGGACGGGCACAGTGCCTGGCCGACATGTGGTGCCCCGAGACCCGCCAGGCCGACCTGTTCCTGCACGAGCTCGGCGCCACGACCGGAGTGACCCAGGTGGAGGTAGCCCCGGTGCTGCGATACATCCAGACTCTTACGACCTGGGACCCCGGCATCCTCGACCGAGACGAGGCCGAGGCTCTCCGGGTCGGCGCCCCGATCACCACCTGGCCCGTCTTCAGCGAGCCGGTCAAGCTGCACCGCGAAGACAAGGCCCTGCTGCGCGGGCTCGTCGAGGACGGCCGTCGCACCTTCGAGGAGCTCGGCCGCATGGCAGGCGTGTCCGAGCAGACTGCGGCCCGCCGAGTGGAAGCCATGCGCACATCGGGCCTGGTCACGCTACGGGCTGTCGTCGACCCGCGCGTGCTGGGACTGCCGGTCGCGGCGCTGCTGCGCCTACGGATTCGGCCACCGGCCGTCGAGACGGTCGCCGCAGCGCTGACCGCCAGCCCCCATGTCCGCTACGCGGCGATGGTGATGGGCGAGCATCAGATCGTCGCCGACGTCCGACTACCGACAAAGGATGCCCTGCGCCACCTGCTCACCGATGCCGAGTGGACCGAGCACGTCGAAGCCATGGAGAGCTCGCTCATCCTCGACGTCCTCAAACAGAGCGAGGTCCTCGCCGCTTCGCTGCAATGACGGTGTCCACCAATCTCCGTCCAGCCACAGGTCACACTCGATCCACCGACGCAGCAACCCCAGCCGACAGGTAATGTCCAGCTCAACCTTCAGACCTTCTCTATTGGAGGTGTCCCTCGTTCCCCCACTATCGAAGGGCCGACTCGAGCGCGACGGCCTGATCGAGGTCGTCGGCATCTGGTCGCACCTGGCGTGCGCGGACGAGCCCGGCCATCCGGTCAGCGACGCACAGCGCGAGGCGTTCGAGACCGCGCTCGCGGCGGCTGCGCTGGCCGGTCTCCGGCCGCGCTGGCGTCACCTGGCCAACTCGGCGGCGGCCCTGACCCGACCGGACCTGCGCTACGACCTCGTCCGCTGCGGCCTGGCGACGTACGGCGTGAACCCACTCGCTCACCAAGCGGCTCCCGCCGACCTCCGTCCGGCGATGCGGGTTGTCGCCACGGTCGCGCACGTGAAGTCGGCTCCGGAGGGCGTGGGCGTCTCCTACGGACACACATACCGCACGAAGCGACCCACCCGGCTGGCGATCGTCCCGCTCGGGTACGCCGACGGCGTACCCATGATTCCGCCGGGCTGTGCGCCCGTCGGGTTCGACGGGGCGTCGCTGACGATCGCGGGCCGGGTGTGCATGGACCAGCTCGTCCTTGACGTCGGCGACACCGACGTGTCGCCTGGCGACGAGGTCGTGCTCCTCGGGCCCGGCGACCACGGCGAGCACACCGTCGAGGAGTGGGCGGCGGTGAGCGGCCGCAGCCCGTACGAGATCCTCACCGGCACCGGCCGTCGCCGGGTGCCGCCGGTCTGGCTGCACTGATCCGGATGCCGCCGATGCTGCCGGTCAGACGGCGGATTGTGTCGAGGCGTCCGTCGCCGGACCTGCGGGTTCTGCAGGGTCTGCCTGACCGGACGGATCGGCCAGGTCGGCCCGGTGGGACTCTCCGGAGCACCAGATGGCGACCACGCTGACGAGGCAGACCGCGGCGGCGAAGGCCGCCACCAGCACGGGGTTGGAGCCACCCGCGGCGCCGAGCAGCGCAGCACCGATGATCGGCGCGAAGCCGGCGCCCAGGGTCGAGGCGATCTGGTAGCCCAGCGAGGCACCGGTGTAGCGGGAGCTGGTGCCGAACATCTCGCTGATGTACGCGGCGAGCGGGCCGTACATCGACGCCTGCAGGATCGGGTTGCCGAGCACGAACCCGGCCAGCAGCAGCCAGGTGGACCCGCTGCCGATCATCAGGAGTACGGGGTAGATGAGCACGGCCGTGGCCAGCGCCCCGCTGATCATCACCGGGCGGCGACCGATCCGGTCGGACAGGATGGCGAACGCCGGGATGGTGACGATGTGCAGGAGCGACGCCAGCCCGTGCATGACCAGGACGGTGGTCCGCCCGTGCCCGGCCTGCATCGCCAGGGAGAGGGCGAACGTGGCGAGCAGCGACTGGATGACGAACGCACTGGCGCCACCGAAGCAAGACAGGATGACCTGGCGGTACTGCTTCTGCAGCACCTCGACCAGCGGCGGCTTGGTCGGGGCGGGGCGGTTGCGCGCCTGCTCGAACATCGGCGACTCGCTCACCCGGAGCCGGACGAACAGGCCGACTGCGACCAGCACGACGCTCAGCAGGAAAGGCACCCGCCAGCCCCAGGCGAGGAACTGGTCCTCAGGGAGCAGGCTGAACAGGGTCAGGACCACGGTCGCCAGGACCGCACCGCTGGGGCCACCCATGTTGGCCACGCTGGCGGCGAAGCCGCGCTTGCCCGGGTCGGCGTGCTCGAGCGCCATCAGCGCGGCGCCGCCCCACTCGCCGCCGACGGCGATGCCCTGGAGCACCCGCAGCGTGACCAGCAGGAGCGGCGCGAGGGAGCCGATCTGGTCGTACGTCGGGAGCACGCCCACGAGGGCGCTGGCCACGCCCATGACCGACATCGTGACCACCAGCATCGACTTGCGGCCCAGCCGGTCACCGAAGTGGCCGAAGATGATGCCGCCCACCGGGCGCGCGAGGTAGCCGGTCGCGAGCGTGCCGAACGAGGCGATCGTGCCGACCAACGGGTCGAGGTTGCTGAAGAACAGCTGGTTGAACACCAGGCTCGCGGCGATGCCGTAGAGCAGGAAGTCGTAGAACTCGACGGTGCTGCCGAGATAGCTCGACAACAGCACCCGACGCATGTGGCGGCGGTCGCCGTGCGGCTCGGCGGTGGTGGTCTCGGACATGGGTTCTCCTGGGCGAAGGGACGGGTTCGGGTGATGGCTGGTTCGGGACGGGTCAGGGGGCGGCGATCGGGACGCGCTGCAGGTCCTCGCCGATGACGAGCTCTCCGGAGAAGTGCTTGGCGGCCTCGTGCCAGCGCGGCACGTCGATGTCGCCCGGCACGAAGTGGGACAGGACGAGGGTGCGGACACCGGCCCGCTCGGCGATCTGGCCGACCTGCGGAACCGTGGTGTGCGCGGAGAGGTGGTGCGCGATCATCGCCCGCTGCTGGGCGGTGCGCCCGTTCTCGTAGGCGCGGGCGACGTACTCCTCGTCGATGACCTCGTGCACCAGCACGTCGGCACCGGTCGCCAGGCGCACCAGGTTCTCGCAGGGCCCGGTGTCGCCGGAGACGACCACGGAGCCGCTGTCGGTGTCGAAGCGGAAGGCGAAGGCCGGGGCCATCGGCGCGTGTTGCACCAACGTGGCCGTGACGCGCACCCGGTCGTCCTCGAGCACGACCCACGGCTCGACGTCGGGAGCGGCATCGTGGTCGGGGTCGATGACCAGACCCTCGGGAAGCTCGATGTCGGCCACGGTGAGCAGCTCGCGCGGATCACGTCGCCGGGTGTCGCGCATCCGGTCGTTGAGGTCGGTGGCGTACGCCGCCCCCAGGTGACGCACCATCGCGGTGAACCCCGGCGCCGGCTCCTCCGGGCGCACCAGGCGCGGCACACGACCGCCGTCGGCGGCTACGTCGGGGAAGCTGCCGCGCGAGGGCGGACCGAGGCAGGTGACCGGCGCGACGACGTCCTCGAGCCCCTCGTACCAGCCGTAGAGCAGCAGGTTGGCGAGGTCGGCGGTGTGGTCGGAGTGCAGGTGGGTGACGAGCACCGCCCGCAGCCGCGCCGGACTGTGCCCGGACCGCGAGAGCTGCGCGCCCGCGCCGTAGCCACAGTCGACGAGGTAGACGTCTCCTCCAACCACCACCGCGGTGGAGATCCCGGAGCGGGTACGTCGCCACCGCGGTCCGCCGGAGGTGCCCAGCAGCAGCACGTGGTCCTGCGAGTTCATCCAATTCTCCTTGTGTAAATAACGCCCATTCATGTGTAGACTTAGAACAGAGTGATCCCAGTCACCCCCCTCTGTCAAGAGGAGCGAGAGAAACGATGACCAGCGATGGATACGGTGGGGCCATGATCAGCGCCGCCGAGGAGCCCTCGACCCCGTCCCGCAACGTCGGCACCCAGACGCTCGCCCGCGGCCTGCGCGCCCTCGAACTGGTCGCGGCGAGCACAGATGGCGTGAGCATCCAGACCATCGCCGACACGCTCGGCGTGCATCGCACGGTCGCCTATCGCCTGCTGAGCACGCTGAGCGACTTCCATCTGGTAACCCGCGCCCCAGACGGCCGGTTCCTGCCCGGTGCCGGTCTCACGACCCTCGGCCAGGGCACCCTGACCAGCTTGAAAGAGGTCGCATCACCCCATCTCCGCGGTCTCGCGAACGAGCTGCAGTCGACGGTGTCGTTGCTGGTCGCGGAGGGAGAGGAGGCCGTGGCGATCGCGGTGATGGAGCCTGCCAACGCGCGCTACCATCTTTCGTTCCGCGAAGGCAGCCGGCACCCTCTGGACCGGGGCTCGGCCGGGATCGCCCTGCAGTCGCTCGCCACGCCGCGGCCAGGAGAGCCCACCGATGTGTCCGGGGCTCGCGAGCTGGGATTCGCCAGCACCCACGGCCAAGTTGAGCCCGGCGCGTACGGGGTCGCAGTGCCCCTTTCGCCGCTTTCCGGGATGCCCGCGGCCTGCGTCAACGTCATCACTTACCGGGCCGACGTCGCCGAGCGCGCGGTCGAACCGGTCAAGCGGACCGTCGCCCTCATCTCCGAGGCGCTAGCGGCCAAGCCCACCGCCGATGACTCTCGAGCCTGACCGACGCCCCAGACCTCAGTCGGACCGTCCCGGCGACCCGAGCCTCTGCAGGAGCCCGCCTCGGCCAGGCAGGCGTTGCGGAAGGCGCCCAGACGCACTCGCCCTAGCCGTGCGCACGCGTGTCGGGGTCGTCGACACCGGTGACCAGATCGCCGCGCGGGGTAGACCTACCCCAGCAGGTGGACCAACGGGACCGCACCGCCCACGCCGACGGCCACCGGGGTCGACTCGGGCCAGGCCGCGCCGAGCGCCTCGAGTCCCTCGCCACCTACACTGTGGAAGACAACCCGCACCATCAGCAGGAACCGAGCTGAGAGGGGTCCGACATGATCTCGATCGACATCGGCGCCGACCTGAACCTGGTCGACGACGAGGACCGCAACGTCGCCCGGCTCCCTGAGCGCCGTCGGTTCCAGCCAGGCGACGTTGCCGTGGCCGGCCGCCCCGGCTTCTGGTCGTGGGTGCTGATCGACGAGGTCGCCGAGGGCTCGGTCTACTTCCGTCAGATCAGCGGTCGCGAGGCCGCGACCCATGGCGACCTCACCGCCTCAGCGTGGTCGACGGGCGCCCGAGTGATACACGAAGTGATACACGAAGCTCCGGAATCGCCGTCACTAGGCGATCGACGCTGAACCAGCACGGCACGAAATAGCCCTGCTGACCAGCGACCTCGTCGAACCCGGCCATTTCCTGAGCGTACGCAGAATCACGTGGCACCAGTGGCAGGCGGCGTACCCGACCGATAGCAGCACAGGTACACCCCGCTGCCGCGCCTCCTCGAACGCGTCGGCTCCCCACTCCCACCAGTTCACAGGATTATCTGCGTGTTGAAGGAGATACGGGCTCGTGGCACCAGCAAGGCGGTTGGTCATGTCCATCACTCCTAGGGTGTCACTCAGTGCGAGCCGCGGCTCGGGGATGTTCAGTATCTATAGAACCCCCGGCCGGTCTTGCGGCCGAGGAGACCCGCCTCCACCATCCGCGCGAGCAACGGCGGCGGCGCATAGAGAGGCTCCTTGAACTCTGCATAGAGCGACTCGGCGACCGCTTTCGTCGTGTCCAGCCCGATCAGGTCGGCCAACGCCAGCGGGCCCTGCGGATGGGCGGCACCGCGTACCAGGCCTTCATCGATGTCCTCGGCGGTGGCGAAGCCGGATTCGAGCATCCTGATGGCCGAGAGCACGAACGGAATGAGCAGCGAGTTCACGACGAAACCCGCACGGTCCTGGCAGTCGATCGCCCGCTTGCCGAGGTCGTCCTGCACGAAACGCCGCGCCTGCTCGACGGTCTCGTCACTGGTCAGCAGGCTGGGCACCAGCTCGACGAGGGTGAGCACCGGCACCGGGTTGAAGAAGTGCACTCCTACCACCTGGCTGGGGCGACCGGTCGCGACGGCCAGCTTCATGATCGGGATCGAGGACGTGTTGGTGGCAAGCACCGCCTCGGGATCCTGCACTGTCTTGTCGAGGCGGCCGAAGAGCTCGATCTTGGCATTCTCGTCCTCCGCGATCGCCTCGACGACGATGTCCCGATCGGCCAGCGCCTCCAGGTCGACCTCGATTCGGATCCGGTCAAGGACCTGGGCGGCGCTGGCGACCTTGCCCCTACGCTCTGCCCGCTCGAGCGACGCCTCGAGTCGCTCTCGCCCGGCGGTCGCCGCCCGGGCGCTCGATTCGATCACGACGACGTCCTTACCCGCGCGAGCCGACACCTCGGCGATGCCTGCGCCCATGAGTCCGCAGCCGACGACGCCGACCTGTTCAATGCCTGTCACCGTTACTCCTTCGATCGTCTTCACAACTTCTATGTGCGCTTGGGATGCGAGCACAGCGCCTTGTCAGCCACTACTGGCGTCCGTCGATGGTCCTCTTCCGCAACTCGTCGTCAGCCAGCAGTGACGCCTCCAACAACGAGCTCCCGGCACGCTCATGCGCGGCGATGCGTGAGTTCCAGCTCGTCAGGTCGGCATGACTCTGGATGATGAAGCTCTTCGCCGCCGGGTTGAGAGCACCGGGACGGTGGACGATTCCGAACGAGGTACGGATGTCGGGCCGGGTCTCCACCACCGTCGCCCCCAGACGGTGAGCTGCGGTGGCCATCCGCAGGGGCAGGAAAGCGCTGGCCGCGCCGTTCAGAACGAGCGTCAACTGCGCATGACGGTTGGGAACCTGCGCGGCGACCCGGGGCGAGACCGACTCGCGACGAAGGATGGTCGCCACGATGTCGTTCTCGCGCGAGGCGGCGCTGCTCACTGCGAGCGGCACTCCGTCGAGCTCGGAGATCGCGATGGGGCCAGCGCCGCCCGCCGTGCCGGGAGGTTGCACGAGCAGGAGTCGCTGGACGCCGAGCTCGATTCGCTCGAGGTTCTCGGTCGGGATCGGGAAGGTCGTGAAGCCGAGCTCGCAATGGCCTGTCAGTACCTCGTCACATAGTTCGGCAGCGCTGCCGAACTCGAACAGATCGATCCGAATATCGGGATGGAGCTTGGTGAACGATCCGCTCCAGGCTGCCACCGCTTCGCTCGACATCTCCGGCATGGTGCCGATCGTGATCGACCCGACCTGAAGATCGCGGGCCTCACGCATGATGTCCTGTGCTGCCAGCAGTCCTGCCAGGACACTACGTGCGGGCTCGACGAGCAACTGGCCGGCGGAGTTCAGAACCAGATTGCGGCCGGTCCGGTGAAACAGGGTCAGCTTGAGCTCGCGCTCGAGCTGGCGGATGCTCTGCGAGATCGTCGCCTGGGCGACGTTGAGGTGATGCGCAGCCCGGTTGACCCCGTCGCACTCGACCACTGCGAGAAAATACTCGAGCTGACGGATCTCCATGCGAGCCATCCTCTCGTTCGTCCGGGGATGCGCCAACAACGACGACATTCAGACTCGGTATGTGTTCGGGAGAGTGCCGTCGGCCGCGACCTGCTTGATCATGGCGCGCCCGAGATTCCGCTCGTGGATGGGCGAGGAGCCTTCGTAGATACGCAGCGCGCGTACGTCGCGCCACATCCGGGGCACGGGGTGCGGGCCGACGATTCCTTCGCCACCGAGCAGCTGGACGCAGCGGTCCGCCACCCGGCCGACCATCTCCGAGCTGAACAGCTTGGCGGACGCGATCCGGTGCCTGGGGATGGAGCCCTCGTCGAAGGCGCGGGCGCACTCGACTGTGAGCGATCGACCGGCCTCGAGCTCGGCGAAGCTCCCGCCGAGCGTTGCCTGGACCGCGCCGAGCTCAGCGATCGCGGAGCCGAACTGCCGGCGACCGTTCACGTGTGCCGTGGTCTCCTCGAGCAAGCGGGTGCCCTGACCGATGCAGGTGGCGGCGACGTGGAGCCGAGCATGGTTGATCCCTCGCAACGCCATCGTCAGGCCAGCACCCTCGACCCCGCCCAGCAGGTTCTCGACCGGAACCTCGACGTCGTCGAGATGGATCTCTCCGACCGGCCCCTCCGCGTGACCGTTCATGATCTCCGGCAGCGCGGTGCGCACACCGTTCGAGCCGGCATCGACGATGAACGCCGAGATCCCGTCGGCCCCCGGCTTGGACTGGTCGGTGCGGGCGAAGACGACGAAAGCGTCCGCCCAGGCGGCGTTGGTGATGTAGCGCTTGCTGCCGTTCAACACATAGTTGTCGCCGCTTCGCACCGCCGTGGTGGTGAGGCTGCCGGCGTCGGACCCGGCTTCCTCCTCGGTGAGGGCGAACGCGGTGACCAGCTCGCCCGCAGCCATCGCCGGCAGAAGACGCTGCCGCTGTTCTTCGGTGCCATGGTCGAGAATGGCCTGCGAACACAGACCGATCACTGTTGAGAAGCGTGAGCGGTACACGCACGAGGCACGGGTGAACTCGAAGGTCAGCCGGACCTGCTGCTCCATCGTCCATTCGAGCCCGCCGTAGGCACGCGGGATGGTGATGGCGAAGAGACCGAGCTCGGCCATTCGGGCGACGATGCGGGGCGGCACGGCACCTGCCTCGACCATCTCGTTCTCGGCCGGGATGAGCTCGTTGTCGGTGAAGTCGGCGATCACCTCGAGGTATGCGTCGAAGTCGTAGCCGAAGATGTCGGGGTCGATCATGTCTTGATCCTCACGATTTGTCAGTTGGTGGCGACGACGACGCGTGACGCGATCAGGTCGTCGATCTCTGCGGGGCTGAAACCGAGATCGGCCAGCAAGGACGAGGTGTGCTGGCCGAGCTTCGGTGCGCTCGTAGAGGTGGTCCGTCGTCGCCCGTCGAGCGTGAATGGCAGGCCAGGGCTGGTGAAGGACGAGCCATCCGGCCCGGCGACATCCACAAGTACCCCGGATGCGAGAACGTCTTTGTCCTTGGCGATCTCGTCGAAGGAGCGCACCGCGCCGGCTACGATCCCGGCCTCGAGCAGCAATTCGACGGCCTGGTCGCGGGTGCGGTCGACGAAGGCCTCGTTGATCGCCGCGACCATCGCGGGGCGGTTGGCCACCCGGGCCGGGTTGTCGACGAACCGCGGGTCGTCGATCATGTCCGGTCGCCCGATGAGAGTGCACAGGGCCGACCACTTCTGCGGGGTGTAGGCCGAGATGACGATCGTTCCGTCGGACGCTTCGAAGGTATCTGCTGCAGGAGCGGCGTACGGCTGGCCGTTGCCCTTGCGTCTCGGAGCCACTCCCGTCACGGTGAACTCGCCCCAGGCAGCAGCCTGCACCGCCAGGGCGGACTCCATCAACGACGTCTCGACGTGGGTCCCGCGGCCGGTCGTCGTACGGGTGAACAGGGCGGCCAGGATGCCCGTGACAAGTGCGTTGGCGGCAGCCGTGTCGACGGCGTGGAACCCGACACGCTGCGGCTCGCCGTCGGCGACGCCGGTGGTGTGCATCATCCCGAACTCGGCCTGCGCAGCGATGTCGAGGCCCGGACGCGCCTTCGAGGGACCGCGCGTCCCGAAGCCGGTGATGCTCGCATAGATCAGACCTGGGTAGCGCTCCATCAGCTCGTCGGCGCCGAGCCCGAGACGTTCGGCCGATCCGACACGGAAGTTCTGGATGAGCACGTCCGCGTCCTCGAGCAGCCGGTGCATGATGGCGTTACCGGTCTCGTGCGCGAGGTCGAGAGCGACGCTGCGCTTGTCCCGGTTGAACGCTCGCATCATCGAGTCACCGAAAGCACCGATTCCCCGGGTCTGGTCGCCCGTCAGGCTCTCGACCTTGATCACGTTCGCACCCAGGTCGGACAGCGACTGAGCTGCGCTGGGTCCGGCGATGTACTGGCCGAGGTCGAGCACTCGAATGCCCGCCAGAGGGCCCGCGGCGGTCATCGGGTCACCTGCGCGGCGTACTGGTTCGTCAGCTTCTCGAGCGTGGCACGGGCGCGCTCGGGGTTGAGCATCAGGCCACCGATGACACCGAGGACACAGACCGCGATGCCGACGTACAGGAAGCCGGTCGCATAGCCCTCGGCAGCCGTCGCCGCATGGTCGACGATGACCCCCAAGACGTACGGAGCCACGATCCCGGCGACGCTGTAGGCCGCGATGATGCAACCGAAGAAGGCGACGCGCTGGTGCGCGGGGAGAAAGTCGGAGGCGCCGGCGAAGGCCACCGAGAAGGCGACGCTGTTGACGGCGAAGCCACAGACCACGAGGAACAACTGCAGCGGACCCGGCTCGAGGCGGGTGAACAGGATCATCGACAGGCCACCGAACAGCAGGAACGCAGTGGTGAGGTAGCCGCGGGCGACCCGCGACGAGTGGCCCCGGCGCAGGAGCCGCCCGGAGATCATGCCGGCCGAGAGCAGAACGATGACAGCGACCGCGTAGGGCAGCGTCACCAGGGTGCCGACGGAGCTGGCGGAGTAGCCGAGTCCTTCGCTCAGGTAGGCGGGCAGCCAGGCGACCTTGAGCGAGGAGATCAGGTAGCCGGCGAACGACAGCATCACCAGCCCCCAGAAGCTACGGAGCATCAGCAGCCGGTAGAAGGGGACGGCGATGTGACCGTTGGGGTCGACGCTGGTCTCAGCCGCAACGGTCGGCGAGACGCTCTTTCGGAACGGCAAGCGTTCCGAGAACCAGAACCAACCCACCAGCCACAACAGCCCGACGACCACCAGCACCATGAAGGCGGCGTGCCAGTGCCAGGTCAGGATCACCCAGGTGAGGGTGGGAGCGGCGATCAGCGGGCCGATCGACGATCCGGCGTTGACGATCGCGCCGGCGAATGCACGGCGCTCGGGCGCGAAGCGGTCGGCCACGATGGACTGGCACAGCGCATGTGCCGGCCCCTCGAAGAAGCCGAGCGCGATGCGAGAAGCGACCAGCACCCCGAACGAGGTCTGCACCATCAACGGCGCCATGCACAGGACCCAGGAGAGCATCAGCAGCCCGGCGCCCCACGTGTAGGAGATCTTGCGCAGCGCGGCGGACAGGACTACTGCCCCGATCGCGAACATCCAGAAGAACGCGCTCGAGAGGAGTCCGTACTGACTGGCCGAGAGGCCGAGATCCTCGCGGATCTGGACACTCGCCAGCCCGACGGCTGCCTTGTCAGCAAAGTTCAGCGTGAAAAAGAGGAACAGGAACAGGACGATTCCCCAAGCACGCTTGTCGAGCGGGGGCTTGGTTCCTGGTGCGAGTGGGGTTGGTTGGGTTGTCGTCATGATGACCTTCTCGATGAGTGAGTTGGCGACGCTTGTGAAGCGGGTGATCGACGTCACAAGAACACTCCTCACATTGAGGGTGGCGAGATGACCGATCAACGGGAGATTCGATGTCGGTCCGTTCGGTCTTCCCTATATCCGCAGGTCAGCGGGGCGCGAGGCCACGGGGAGCGTGTCATCTAGGCTGAGCCCATGGATCCCCGCCAGCTGGAGTACTTCCTGGCGGTGGTGGAACACGGTGGGATCAACCGTGCGGCCACCGCGCTTCGTGTCGCTCAGCCATCGATCTCGCAGTCTCTCCGCAGACTCGAGAAGGAGGTCCAGGCGACATTGTTCCATCGCGTGGGGCGAGGAGTTGTGCTCTCAGCAGCAGGTGAGGCGTTGATCGGCCCTGCGCGGCAGGTGCTCCGCGACCTGGACCTGGCACGCGAGGCCGTGTCTGCAGTGAACCACCTACAAGGTGGTCGCATCGACATCGCCGCACTGTCCGACACCTCGACCGATCCGCTCTCGGTATGGGTGGCCCAGTTTCGAGTGAAGCATCCACTGGTTCATGTCCGCGTCGAGGAGCGAGACCGGCTCGGAGAGGTCGTCGACATGGTCAAGGACGGAGCCTGCGAGCTCGGCATCACCGTGCTGCCGATGGGTGTCAACGACCTCACCCACCACTTCCTGGTCGACCAGCACTTCGTGGTGGCCTTCCCGCCCGGCACTCCCACAGACCTGCCCGACGTCGTCGAGGCCAACTCGCTCGACGGCGTCCCGTTCGTGATGGGTGAACGCAACACCGCCAGCCGAGACAACGTCGAGGCGATCTTGCGTGCCTGCGGAGTGGAGCCGCTCGTGGCGGTCGAGGTTCCGCAGCGCGGCGCCGTCGTTCCGATGGTGCTCTCCGGTGCGGGGGCCGCGATCCTTCCTCAGCGCATCGCTCTCGAGGCGCGCCAGCGAGGCGCTGTGGTGCGTGACCTGAGCCCCCACGTCTCCCGGTCCGTCGGGGCGATCCATCGCCCCGACCGCCTCACGCCTGCAGCGGCGATGTTCCTCGACTACACGAAGCAGCAGCTGGCGTCGTGGGAACGCGCGGTAAGTCGACGCATGGATGCTGGCTCCTCACGAGTGGATGCGGCCGCAGAGGTGGTCGCCGCGATCGAGCGCAGACAGCGTGAGCAGTTCAGGGAGATCGGCCCGATCTACCCGCGTTCACCCGCGAGCGAGTAGCCAACTGCTCCATGGCGGCGATCGCCTGTCAGCACCGAACTGATAGGTCGAGCCTATATCGCCTACCAGTTTTTGGTCTTGGACGCTGTCGGTCCTCCTCCCGTTTCATGTGACGTAGTCCACAACGACACGTCCACCCAGGGAGCGACTCATGGCATCACAGGTCACCTGCTCGATCAGCGGACCGATCGCGAACCTCACCCTGCGCAACACCGAGCGGCGCAACGCCTTGTCGGTGCAGCTGCTCGGCGAGCTGTACGACGCCCTCGGGCGGATCGAGGCGAACCCCGATGTGCACGTCGTCGTGCTCACCGGCTCAGGGCGTGCCTTCTGCGTCGGCGCAGACCTCGCGGGTGCACCGGAGACGCGGTCTCTGCGACGCGACTCCGTCGAGGCCGACACAGCGCGGCTGCGCAGCGCGGGCCGCGTGGCCCAACGTCTGTACGAGATGCCGCAGGTGACGGTCGCGGCGATCAACGGCGCGTGTGCCGGCGCCGGCCTGTCCCTCGCATTGGCCGCCGATCTGAGGATCGCGAACCGCAGCGCGGTCTTCAACACCGCTTTCCTGAGCGCCGGACTCTCCGGCGACCTGGGCGGCATCTGGTTCCTCACCCAGATCCTGGGAGCCGCGAAGGCCCGCGAGCTCTTCCTGCTTCCCGGACGGTTCGACGCCGACCGCGCCGAGCAGCTCGGGCTGGTCACCTCGGTCAGCGACGACGAGGAGTTCGACAACTTCACTCACGACATCGCGGCTCGACTCGCGGCAGCCGCACCCCTCGCTTCCCGGGCGATGAAGCAGAACCTGCTCGACGCCACTCACCTGCCGCTTGCCGCCTATCTCGGACCGGAGACCGAGCGGATGGTCCGCTCGTTCCACACCGACGACGCTGCTGAGGCCGCGTCTGCATTCCTCCAGCGTCGCGAGCCCGTCTTCGCGGGCCGCTGAGCCCATAGATCCGGAGAGACCCATGACACTGCCCACCACCGAGCGGACCGACGCGCTCCTCGCCGCGGCTCCCGACCAGGCCGCGTTCAAGCGACGGGCCTGGACGATCACGATCCTGCTTCTCGTCTTCATGCTTCTGAACTTCGCCGACAAGGCGGTGGTCGGATTCGCCGGCGTCCAGATCATGGATGACCTCGACATCTCCGCCAGCAGGTTCGGGCTGCTCCAGAGCGCCTTCTTCTGGCTCTTCGCCGTCGGCGCCATCACCATCGGCGCACTGACCTCTCGGATCGATGCGCGCTGGCTGGTTGCGGGCCTGATGCTGATCTGGGTGCTCACCATGGCCCCGCTGATGTGGCCACTGGCCTTCACCGCGGTGCTGGTGTGCCGGATCGCCCTCGGGTTCGCCGAAGGCCCGGCGTACGCCCTGTGCACCCACATCGTGCACTCGTGGTTCCCGCCGGAGAAGCGGGGCCTGCCCGCGGGTGTGATCACCGCAGGCGCCTCGATCGGTCCGTTGATCGCTGCTCCCCTGCTGACCTGGGTGATCGTCACCTGGTCGTGGCACGCGGCGTTCGGCGTGCTGACCGTCGCCGGCCTGCTGTGGTTGGCCGCCTGGCTGGTCCTCGGCCGGTCCGCACCGCCCGAGGGCAGCGTGCTCGCCACCAGCGTCGTAGTCGACCCCGACACCGTCCCGGTCGAGGCCCCCCTGCGGATCATCCTCACCACCGGCACCGTGATCGGCACCGCGCTGTTGACCTTCTTCGCCTACTGGTCGACGACGCTGAAGGTGGCTTGGCTCCCCCTCTTCCTCAGCCAGGGCCTCGGCTACGACGCGGTCACCAGCAGCCGGCTGATCACCTTCCCGTACGCGGTCGCGGCCGTCGCCGCGGTCGGCGCCGGCCTGGCGTCAAACCGGCTCACCGAGCGCGGCGTCAGCCGTCGCATCACCCGTGGCTACTTCGCCGGCGGACTGGTCGTGCTGGCCGGCCTCTCGATGTACCTGTTCACCATCATCGATCGCGGTCCCCTGCAGATGGTGTTCATCAGCCTTGCCTTCTCGATGAACTCCGCCGCGTACGCCGTCGCCTTCGTCGCGATCGGTGACGTCGTCCATCCGAAGCGCCGCGGCACCGTCCTCGGTTGCCTGGTCGCGTTCTACAGCATGGCGGGCGTGCTCGCGCCTCTGCTGCTCGGCTACCTCGTCGACGCTGCGCCCGATGCGATCACCGGCTACAACAACGGCTTCGCGGTCACCGGTCTCATGATGGCCGTCGGCGGGGTCCTGTCCCTCCTCCTAGTACGGCCCGAACGTGACCTCGCGCGCATCCGCGAACGAGTGGGGATGACCCGATGAGCGCCCCGCTGGAAGGGGTCCGCGTCGTCGACTTCGGACAGTTCATCGCCGCGCCCGCCGCGACGCAGGTGCTGGTCGACCTCGGTGCCGACGTGATCAAGGTCGAGCCCGTCACCGGCGAGGCGGCCCGCGTCATCGGGGTGTACGGCGAAGCGATCCTGCGCACCTACAACCGGGGCAAGCGGGCCATCGCGCTCGACCTCAAGGACCCGCGCGGGCGGGCCGTGGCCGAACGACTCATCGCCGAGGCCGACATCGTCGTGCAGAATCTGCGGCCCGGTGTGATGGAGAGCTTCGGCCTCGACGCCGCCAGCGTCCGAGCCAGGCACCCCGACATCGTCTACGCCACGGTCAGCGGCTTCGGTCTGCACGGCCCCTCGCGCAACCGGCCCGGGCTAGACATCGCAGCCCAGGCCGAGAGCGGCATCATGTGGGTGACCGGCGAAGCCGACGGTGAGCCGCAGCGTGTGGGGTTCCCGGTGGTCGACGCCGCGGCCGCCCACGTCTTTGCCCAGGCCGTGCTCGGGGCCTTCGTTCGCAAGATGCGCTTCGGGCTCGGCGACGAGGTCGAGGTGTCGCTGCTGGAGGTCGCCGTACACCTCCAGGGCCCGAACTGGGGCGAGTTCCTCCTCACCGGCAAGAGTCCGAAGCGCCGTGGCAACGGGCAGCCGACCATCGCCCCCGCGGCCGACGTGATGCCCACGCTGGACGGCGCCATCGTGGTGTCGGCGTACTCGCCGCAGCACTTCGCCAGGCTGTGCACCCTGATCGGGCGCGACGACCTGCCCGGCGACCCGCGGTTCGCCACCAACGAGGACCGAGTGGCCAATCGGGCCCCGCTGCTCGTCGAGCTGCGTGCCGCGTTCGCCCCGCTGACCAGCGACGCCGCGATGGAGCTGCTGACCAGTAACGGCGTCGTGGCAGGCCGGATCAGTGGGTATGACGAGGTGTTCAAGAACCCTGACATCGAGGCCGCCGGCCTGTTCATCGAGGCGACCGAGCCCGACGGTTCCACGTACCCGACCATGCGGTCGCCCTGGCACCTGGGTTCAGCGGGAGACGGACCCCGCACCGCCGCCCCGCGCCTGGGTGAGCACACCGCCGAGGTGCTCCGCGCCCACGGCTACGACCCCGCGGAGATCGCGGACCTCGCTGCTGCGCGGGTCATCGGCCTCGGCGGCTGACCCGAAGAACGTCCTCCTGGCCGGGCCCATCGTCGTGCCCAGCCGCCCATCATCACCACGACTGGAGAGAATCATGAACCGAGACATCTACGACGAGGACCACGACGCGTTCCGCGAGACCGTACGGCAGCTGATCGACAAGGAGATCGTGCCGCATCTCCCCGTCTGGGAGGAGGCCGGCATCGTCCCTCGTGAGCTGTTCCGCAAGACGGCGGACATCGGCATCAACGGGCTCCAGATCCCCGAGCGCTTCGGCGGTGGTGGCGTGGAGAGCTTCCGCTTCAACGCGGTCGTCCTCGAGGAGAACGGCTTCGCCGCGGCGAGCCTCGGTGGGCTCCAGGTGCACCTGAGCACGGTGCTGCCCTACTTCCTCGAGCTCGCCAACGAGGAGCAGAAGGAGCGTTGGTTCCCCGGCTTCGCCGACGGCACCCTCGTCAGCTCGATCGCGATGACCGAGCCCGGCACCGGCTCCGACCTGGCCGGCGTGGCCACGACCGCCCGGCGTGACGGCGACGAGTACGTCCTCAACGGGGCCAAGACCTTCATCACCGGCGGCATCAATGCGGACCTCATCGTGGTGGTGGCTCGCACCTCCAACGACGAGAGCAACCGGCGCAAGGGCCTGTCGCTCCTGGTCGTCGAGTCCGGCATGCCCGGCTTCACCCGTGGCCGCAACCTCGACAAGATGGGGCTCAAGGCGCAAGACACCGCCGAGCTCTCCTTCGAGGACGTCCGGGTGCCGGTCGCCAACCTCCTCGGCACCGAGGGCGAGGCGTTCGCGGCGCTCACCTCCAACCTGCCCCAGGAGCGCCTCACCATCGCGGTGACGGCCTACGCGACGGCAACCGCCGCGCTCAACCTCGCCATCGACTACGTCAAGGAGCGCAAGGCGTTCGGCCACCGCGTCGCCGACTTCCAGAACACCAAGTTCGTGCTCGCCGAATGTGCGACCGAGCTCGAGGCCGCCGAGGCCATGGTCGACCGGGCCATCATCGCCCTCGACGCCGGCAGGCTGACCCCGGCCGATGCCGCCAAGACGAAGCTGTTCTGCACCGAGGTCCAAGCCCGGGTCATCGACAAGTGCCTCCAGCTGCACGGCGGTTACGGCTACATGCGCGAGTATCCGATCGCGCGCCTCTACACCGATGCTCGCGTCAGCCGGATCTTCGGCGGCACCAGCGAGGTCATGAAGAGCGTCGTCTCCAAGTCGCTGGGGTTGTGAGGCAGCCATGGACATCAGCGGGATCAACACCGTCGTCACCGGCGCGGCATCGGGGCTCGGACGGGCCACCGCCGAACGGCTGATCGCCGGCGGAGCATCCGTCACCCTGGTCGATCTGCCTTCCTCGGACGGCAAGGCGGTTGCGGCCGAGCTCGGAGACAGGTCCAGGTTCGTGGCTGCGGACGTGATCGACGGCGATCAGGTCGCGGCCGCGTTCGCGACCGCCGACGAGCAGGGTCCGGTGCGCGCAGTCGTGCACTGCGCCGGCCGCGGTCGTCCGATGCGGCTGCTCGACAAGGCCGGAGAGGCCGTCGACCTGGAGCCCTTCGCGTCGGTGATCGAGCTCAACGTGGTCGGATCGTTCAACGTCCTCCGGTACGCCGCGCGGTCGCTGGCGCGCAACGAACCGCTCGACGGCGACCGTGGCGTCTGTGTCCTGACCGCATCCGTCGCGGCGTTCGAAGGACAGATCGGCCAGATCAACTACTCGGCGGCCAAGGCCGCGGTGGTCGGGATGACCCTGCCGGCTGCGCGTGACCTGGCCGGCATCGGCGTCCGGGTGTGCACGATCGCTCCCGGCACGTTCGACACCCCTCTGCTGGCCCGGGCCCGGGACGACGTCCGCGAGTCGCTCGCGGCGGCCGTACCGCACCCGCGTCGGCTCGGCGACCCCACCGAGTTCGCGGCGCTCGCCGCGCACATCGTCGAGAACGGCATGCTCAACGGCGAGACGATCAGGCTCGACGGCGCGATCCGGATGGCACCCCGATGACCTCGTCGGCAGGCGCCACCCCACCGGTGCTGGTCGAACGAAGGGGCGCCGTGCTCGTGATCACCCTCGATCGGCCCGAGGCTCGCAACGCCATCGACCTGCGCACCGCGGAGGCGATCGGCGCGGCGATCGAGACCCTCGAGTCGGACCGGTCTCTCGCTGCGGGTGTGATCGCGGCTAACGGCAGCACGTTCTGCGCCGGGATGGACCTCAAGGCGCACCTGCGCGGCGAGCGACCGCGTACGGAGAAGGGTGGCTTCGCCGGGCTGGTCGAGGCACCGCCCACCAAGCCGCTGATCGCGGCGGTCGAAGGACCGGCTCTCGGCGGCGGCTTCGAGATCGTGCTGGCCTGCGATCTCGTGATCTCCTCCGCTGCCGCCTCGTTCGGCCTGCCCGAGGTGAAACGTGGCCTGGTCGCCGCGGCCGGCGGGCTGACCCGCCTCCCGAGGTCGCTGCCGCGCGCGGTGGCCCTCGAGATGATCCTCACCGGAGACGCCGTCCCCGCCGCGGACCTGGCCAGGTTCGGGCTGGTCAACCGGGTCGTGGATCCGGGCCAGGCGCTGTCGACGGCGGTCGAGCTGGCCCTGCGTATCGCAGAGAACGGACCCCTCGCCGTCCACACCAGCAAGCGCGTCGTCATCGAGTCGTCGGACTGGCCCGCCGACCAGGAGTTCCTGCGCCTGCGCGAGGCCGCGGCCACCGTGTTCGCCTCGGCCGACGCCCGCGAGGGCGCCCGTGCCTTCGCCGAGCGCCGCAAGCCTACCTGGTCCGGCAGCTGACCCGGACCTCACCACATCCCCACCACAGAAGGACTTCCACATGCGTGACGCAGTCATCGTCGAAGCAGTTCGCACACCCATCGGTCGCCGTAAGGGCGCCCTCATCGAGACCCACCCCGTCGACCTCTCCGCAGTGGTGCTGCAGGCCCTCGCCGAGCGCTCCGGCATCGATCTCTCCCGCGTCGACGACGTCATGTGGGGCTGCGTCGGCCAGGTCGGCGAGCAGTCGGCCAACGTCGGACGCAACGCCGTGCTCGCCGCCGGCTGGCCCGAGAGCGTCCCCGGCACCACCATCGACCGTCAATGCGGCTCGAGTCAGCAGGCCCTTCACTTCGCGGCCGCGACGGTGATCTCGGGACAGGCTGACGTTGTCGTTGCCGGAGGCGTCGAGTCGATGAGCCGCGTGCCGATGGGGTCAGCCAGAAATGCAGGTCCCGGCCAGCCCTTCGGGCCCCGCATGCGGGCCCGGTACGACGACTTCGCGTTCAATCAGGGCACCGGTGCCGAGATCCTCGCACGCCGACACAACCTGAGCCGTGAGCAGCTCGATGCCTACAGCCTGGAGTCGCATCGTCGTGCAGCCCAGGCCATCGACGACGGCCGCTTCGTCAAGCAGATCGCCCCGGTCGAGCTGTCTGACGGCTCCACCCTCTCCGAGGACGAAGGGGTACGCCGCGAGTCGACGCTCGAGTCCCTGGCAGGCTTGAAGCCCGCGTTCGAGGAGGGTGGCCGGATCACCGCGGGCAACGCATCGCAGATCTCGGACGGTGCCGCTGCCCTGCTGGTCATGACGAGCGACAAGGCCCGCTCGCTCGGCCTCGACCCCATCGCCCGCGTGCACGCCGCCACCGTCGTCGGCGACGACCCGATCACCATGCTGGGCGGACCGATCCCGGCGACCGCGAAGGTGCTGAAGCTGGCCGGCCTGACGCTCCCCGACATCGGCGCGTTCGAGGTGAACGAGGCGTTCGCCAGCGTCGTCGGCGCCTGGCTCGACGCGACCGGTGCCCCTGCCGAGCTGGTCAACCCGCTCGGCGGAGCGATCGCGCTGGGCCATCCTCTCGGAGGCTCCGGAGCCCGGATCGCCACCACCCTGGTGCACCACCTACGTGATGAAGGCCTGCGCTACGGCCTGCAGACCATGTGCGAGGCAGGCGGCATGGCCAACGCGACGATCTTCGAGAACCTGGCGGTCGCGTCATGACCCTTCCCCCGATCCTGTGTGACCGGCTGCGGCTGCCGGTCGTCGCGTCACCGATGTTCACCGTCTCCGGGCCCGACCTGGTGATCGCCCAGTGCACCTCCGGCGTTGTCGGCTCGTTCCCCTCCCTCAACGCGCGACCCCAGGGACTGCTCGACGACTGGCTGAGCACCATCACCGACGCGCTGGCCAAGCACGACGCCAACCATCCCGAGGCGCCGGCAGCGCCGTACGCCGTGAACCTGATCGTGCATCGGACCAACGCCCGGCTGGAGGCCGACCTCGAGACCGTCGTCCGGCACGAGGTGCCGATCGTCATCACGTCGCTGGGGGCTCGCGCCGAGGTCAACGACGCGGTTCACTCGTACGGCGGGATCGTGCTGCACGACGTGGTCCACGACGGGTTCGCCCGCAAGGCTGTCGAGAAGGGCGCCGACGGCCTGGTCGCGGTCGCTGCCGGAGCCGGCGGACACGGCGGCTCCCAGTCGCCGTTCGCACTGGTGCAGGAGATCCGCAGCTGGTTCGACGGGCCGCTGGTGCTCTCTGGCGCCATCGCACACGGCCGTTCGGTGCTGGCTGCGCAGGCCGCCGGCGCCGATCTCGCCTACGTCGGCTCGGCGTTCATCGCCACCGACGAGGCGCTGGCGGACGACAGCTACAAGCAGATGGTCGTGGCGTCCGCGGCTGCCGACATCGTGCACTCCGACCTGTTCACGGGAGTGCCCGGCAACTACCTGCGCGGCAGCATCGAGGCCTCGGGTCTCGACCCCGACCGGCTCGCCGAGCAGGACCGAGCCGTCATGAGCTGGGCCGACGGGACCAGCAAGGTCAAGGCGTGGAGCCAGGTCTGGGGCTCGGGGCAGGGCATCGGCGTGGTCGATGCGGTGTGCCCGGCGGCCGACCTGGTCGACCGCCTCGCCGACGAGTACGACGACGCGCGTGCACGGCTGATCGGATGAAGACGATGACGACGGACACCATTGAGGAGACCACCGTGTATCACGGCAACGAGGTGCTCAACCAGACCCCAGAACTGGTCGACTACGACGTATCCGACGACCCCGCCCTCCGCGAAGGGCTGGTCCGCGAGGGTGCCGGCTGGGCGCTCGATGATCTCACCGAGGTCGGTCGAGCGGCGGGCAGTCGTGAGGTGCAGGAGTGGGGACGACTGGCGAACGAGCACGCGCCGGTCCTGCAGCGCTATGACGCCGTCGGCCACCGCCGCGACGACGTGGAGTTCCACCCGGCGTACCACTCGCTGATGGCCAAGGCCTTCGAGTTCGGCCTCAACGCGGCGCCCTGGTTCGAGGACCGGCCGGGCGCCCATGCGGCCCGCACCGCGAAGGCCTTCGCCTGGGGGCAGGCCGAGTCCGGCCACATGTGCCCGATCGGCATGGCGTACGCCGCTGTGCCGACCCTGCGCCACACGCCCGAGCTGGCCGAGGCCTACGGGCGGCGTCTGGCCAGCACCGAGTACGACCCGGAGCTACGTCCCATGGACGAGAAGCCCGGGTTGGTCCTGGGAACATCGATGACAGAGCGTCAGGGCGGCTCCGACGCCCGGGCCAACATCTCCCGCGCGGTGGAGCGGCCGGACGGGACCTACGACGTCATGGGCCACAAGTGGTTCACCTCGGCGCCGATGAGCGACGGGTTCCTGACCCTCGTACAGACCGAGCCAGGACTCACCTGCCTCCTGCTGCCCCGGGTGCTGCCCGACGGCACCCGCAACCCGATCCGCCTGGAGCGTCTCAAGGACAAGCTCGGCAACCGGTCGAACGCCTCGGCCGAGATCGAGTACCACGGTGCTACCGGGTGGCGCGTCGGCGAGGAGGGCCGGGGCGTGCGCACGATCATCGAGATGGTCAACTTCACCCGTCTCAACTGTGTGGTGCTCAGCTCGGCGTTCATGCGCAAGGGACTGGTGCGCGCCGTGCACCACGCCCAGCACCGCCGTGCCTTCGGCAACCTGCTCGTCGACCAACCTCTGATGCGCAACGTGCTGGCTGATCTGACCCTCGAGTCGGAGGCTGCCGTAGCTGCCTTGATGCGACTGGGCGGCGCGACCGATCGGGCGGGGGTCTCCGAGGCCGAGGCCGGAGTTCGCCGTCTCGGGCTGGCCGTCACCAAGTACTGGGTGTGCAAGCGCGCCCAGGCTGTTGTGGGCGAGGCGCTGGAGTGTCTGGGAGGCAACGGATACATCGAGAACTCTGGAATGCCACGGCTCTACCGCGAAGCACCGCTGCAGTCGGTCTGGGAAGGCTCCGGAAACGTAGCGGCACTCGACGTGCTTCGCGTGATCCGGCGCCAGCCCGAGACGGTCGAGGCCTTCTTCGACGAGCTGCGCCTGGCGTCGGGTGCGGACAGGCGGTTGGACGCGGCGGTCGCGAGTCTCGAGAAAGACCTCGTCGCCGACGGGACCGACTCCGCCGAGCTGGAGTTCGGGGCGCGCGGCCTCGTCGAGCGGCTGGCCCTGGTGTTCCAGGCCAGCCTGCTCGTTCGGCACAGCTCTCAGGCAGTTGCCGACGCATTCATCGCATCCCGGTTGGGCGGGAGCTGGGGGATCGCCTTCGGCACCCTGCCCAGGGGCGTCGACGCCCTCGGGATCCTCACGAGGGTGCCGGCTGGCATGGCCGACTGACGCTCCCCCCGGCTGCGCGTCCGCGAACGCGTCGAGCCCGTTAGGTCACCGGACGAGCCTGCCCGTCCGGTGACCAGGTCGGGTTCACCCGTCGCCCAACGCCCGCTCGATGACCTCGACCACCTTGGGCCGAAGGTCGCTGGCGGCGATGACCTCGTCGACAGAGCCGACCTCGACGGCGCGGTGGATGTCGTGGACGCCGTCGAACTCGGCGGCGACCTCGGCGATCTTGTCCGCACGCAGCTGGGCGCGGAGCTCGGCGAGCTCGACGACGAGGGCGCCGCGTTCGCCGTCCTCGGCGTGGTCGATGCGCTCCTCGAGAGCGGCGACTCGCGGGTCGGCCGCTGCTCGCTTGGAGACCTCGGCCGCGAAGACGACGGCGGCGGCGGGCGCACCGCCGAGGACCGAGGCGTACGAGCCCTCGATGGCGAGGACGGTCATCGACGGGTTGAGGTGCTTGGAGAAGACCACGAACGCGCCGCCGTGGTAGCGGGAGATGACGCAGAAGACGATCGGGCCCTGGAAGTTGACGACTGCGCGGCCGATCTCGGCGCCGTACTCGAGCTGGAGGTTGCGCATCGACTCCGGAGAGCCGTCGAAGCCGGACAGGTTGGCGAGCACGACCAGCGGGCGGTTGCCCGAGGCCGCGTTGATCGCCCGCGCGACCTTCTTCGAGGACCGCGGGAACAGGGTGCCCGCGGTGTAGGTGTCCGGACCGTCGGTGGGAGGGAAGCCGGCGCGCGGCACCGGCTTGGACTCGATGCCGACGAGGCTGACCGGGTAGCCGCCGATCCGGGTGTCGACGACCACGGCGGTGTCGGCGTCGGCCATGCCGGCCCAGCGTTCGAGCATCTCGTGGTCGGCGTCGGCCAGCGCCCGCATCACGGTGCGGATGTCGAAGGGGCGCTTGCGGTCGGGGTTGTGCTCGGCCGAGAAGATCTCGCCGACCGTGGCGAAGTCACCCGCGTGCGGGTGCGCCGACACGTCGCGGTCGATCGGGTCAGAAGTCGGCGCGCGGCGCGGCCCGGCCTCGCCGGGAACCACGTAGCTGTGCTCGTAGTGCGCCATGAGCACCCGGAAGGCGCCGGCCAGGTCGGGCACCCAGTACTGCGCCTGACCGTTCGGGCCCATCACCCGGTCGTAGCCGCCGATGCCGTGGTTGTCCTCGGCGGACACACCGCCGGAGAAGTCGAGCGACTGCTTGCCGGTCAGCACCATCGCGCTGTCCGGGGTCATCACCAGGATGCCCTTGGTGTGCATCAGCATCGTCGCTTCGGCGTTCCAGTAGGGCTGGGCGCCGACGTTGATCCCGGCGACGACGATGTTGATCTCGCCGCCGTCCTGGGTGAAGTGGACGATGCGGCGCAGCGCGGCGGCGACCCAGTCCATGTTCTCGGTGCCGCTCTCCATCGAGATCCGGGCGCCGGCCGAGACGGCGAACCACTCGACCGGGATCTGCAGCCTCTCGGCGAGGTCGATGGCCGCGATCACCCGGGCACACTCGGGCTCCGAGAGCGCGCCGAGCGACTTGAGCGGGTCACCGCAGAGCACGACTCGGCTGATGCCCTCCGGGTAGAGAGAGCTCGGGGTGGTCACGACGGCGACGATGATGCCGGCGCTGTTGAGTCCGGGAGCACGGTCGACGGGGACGAGCACGCCGTCGGCGTCGAGGTCGTGCTCGACGACCGTTCCGCTTCCGGCCAGGGCGCGCTGGAGCTCGTAGGGGTAGACGAGGCCGCGGCGTCGGGCGCGCAGCACCTTGGCGGCGTACTCGTCCAGCGGGGCGAGCGGCTCGTTGGGCGGCTCGATGACGTCGGCCACGACGCCCGCGCCTGGCTTGGCGTGGAAGCGGATGGCCAGCGGGGTCGGGTCGCCACCGTCGCGCCCGGCCACGCGGCCCTGCGCGAGCACCTCCTCGATCCCGGCGCCCTCGCTGAGCGGGGTGATCTTGCTCTGGAGCGCGGTGATCTGGTCGAGGTCTGCCTCGACCACCGGCCACACCGTCACCCACACGTGGTTGACGTCGAGCTTGGTGCCCTCGCGGCCCCGGGCGGTGCGTACGCGGCGGATCGCCTCGAGGCAGTTCTCCACGGCGCGCTCGACGTGCGGCAGCGCGATCACGCGGCCCTCGTCGTCCCGGACCACGGCGAGCTGGCGGGCCTGGGCAGCCGCGACGAGCCGGCGGTCGGCGGGGTTGGCCCGGGCTACGCACTCGTAGAGCAGTACGTCGTCGGGCGCGGCGAGCCGGGTGACGTTGAACTCGCTGAGGCGCCACAGGTTGAGCCTGCGACCGACCATCGGGTGCATGCCCCGGACCAGGGTGTCCTCGACCAGCTCTGCGGTCGGGGTGTGAGGAGCGCCGTCTGCGTGATGGCGGTAGGTGAAGTAGTCGATCGGCTGCGGCGCGGCATGGCAGACCGCGATCGAGACGCGGCGGGCGCGGCGGGCGAACTCGTGGCCGGCGAGCATCTTCGCGAGCTCGGACGAGGCGAGGTCCGGGTCGGTGGGCGCGTCGGTCCAGCGCAGGTAGATCTCGACGACGTCGTCGTGGTCCGAGGACAGCGCCGAGGTGATGGCGGCACCGAGCTGGCCGTCGGGATGGGCGAGCTCCGTCACGTCGCCGATGGTGGACACGACTCGGGTCGCGCCCTTCTCGTCCGTGGCGTACTCGGCGTGCGCGACCGGGCGTCCAGCGCCATCGCCAGTGACGGTGACGGTGAGGTCGTGCAGGTGGTAGTCGCGGTAGTGGCGGCGGATCAACACCTCCAGCAGCGGCTCACGATCGGGAAGTCCGTCGACCAGCCGGTCCCGGAGGAAGCCGACCAACGGCTCGGGGACAGCGGCCAGCGCGTCGATCCGGGCGGCCCGGTCAGGGGCGTCCGGGTCGGTGAGGGCGGCGACCTCGGCCGGCACTCCCTCCAGCACCGCGCGGCGCTCGTCATCGACCAGCGGCTGGTCGAACCAGCCGAACCGGACCGAGCGAGCCAGGTCGCCGACCACGGCGAACCGGCGCTGCGTAGCGCGCACCATCCGCTCGAGAAGCGCGCGGACCGCAGCGGCGTCCTCCGTCGCCGGCGGCGGGTCGCCGAGCCAGCGCTGCAGCACCCCGATCGCGACATCGACGTCGGAGGGATGCTGCTGGGCGAGGAAGATGCGGAACACCGCGCGCTCGAGCTCCGGCGTACGTTCGAGGTCGGAGACCCCGTAGTGCGCGAGCACCCGCAGCAGCTTGTCGCGGAAGTGGTCCGGGAGCGCGCCCCGGTCGGGGTCGAGGCTGCGCAGGTAGGTGTGGAAGTACTCCCGCGAGCTGTGCACGCGCAGCTCGGTGGACGGCTCGTCACCGGCCGGGCGGTTGCGGCTGAGCTCGGCGAAGTCGGTGAACAGGGCCAGCAGGTCCATCTCGGTGCGGAGGGTGTCCGCGGGCTCACCGGTGGAGCGAGAGGCCAGATGAGCGGCGAGCAACGCCGGACGCTGATCCTCCTCGACGTCATAGCCGAGCAGCAGGCTGCTCAGGTCGTCCAGCGCACCGTTGCTACGGCCGGGCTCCGTGGTGGGTGCGGGCAGATCGAGGTCGGCCAGGGTGGCGGTGGTCGCCTCGCCCTCGGCCTCGCCGGTCGGCTCGAGGCGCAGCAGCGGCGCCGCGGTCTCGACCTGGCTCCCGACCCGGACCAGGAGCTCCTTGACCCGGCCGGTGAACGGCGCGGTCAGCGCGGTCTCCATCTTCATCGACTCGAGGACCAGCACGGGGTGCCCGGCTGTCACCTCGTCGCCGACGGCGAGCGGGGTGGACACGACGAGCGCCGGCGCGGGCGCGCGGACCATGCCGCCCTCGTCGCGGCTGACCCGGTGCATCACGTCGTCGACCTCGACCAGATGGACGGGGCCGTGGGTGGCGGTCACCAGCCGGTAGCGGTGGCCGTCGACGGTGAGCCGGCCGTGCACCTCGTCGATCCGGTCGAGGGTGGCGGTGAGGGTGCGCCGCTCGCCGCCGGCCGTGATGGTGACCTGGTAGCGGGCGGGTCCGGACTGCCGCACGGTCAGGGCGTACGTCGCCCCGCGCAGCTTGAGCTCGATGGTGCGGGCAGGGTCGTGCTGGATCTGGGGCCGGCCGCCCTGGGCGGTCTGGAGCATGCGGGCGATCTCGCCGCGCTCGGCCTCGTCGTACCCCTCGATCGCGGCGGCGACGAGCGCGACGCCGGCGTGCCGGGCCGCTTGCAGCCGTCCCTCGCCGCGCACCCGGTCGATCCATCCGGTGTCGGCCCAGGCCGGGCTGCCGGTGGTGACCTCGGGCTGGTCGAGGAGGTCGAGGATGAAGCTCTTGTTGGTCGCGCCGCCGTCGATGATGACGGTGGTCTCCCCCATCGCCCGGCGCAGTCGCGCCAGCGCCTGCTCGCGGTCGGCGCCCCAGGCGATCACCTTGGCGATCATCGAGTCGAAGTCGGCCGGGATGGTGTCGCCCTCGGCCACGCCGGTGTCGACCCGGATGCCGGGGCCGGCGGGGAACTCGAGGCGGCTGATCCGGCCAGGCGCGGGCGCGAAGTCGCGGTCCGGGTCCTCGGCGTTGAGCCGGGCCTCGACCGCGTGGCCGCGCTCGACCGGACGGTCGCCGGCTAGCGGTACGCCGGAAGCGACCTGGATCTGCAGCGCGACCAGGTCGGTGCCGGTCACGGCCTCGGTGATGGGGTGTTCGACCTGGAGGCGGGTGTTGACCTCGAGGAACGCGAACGTCTTCGAGCCCGGGTGGTAGAGGAACTCGACGGTGCCGGCACCGGCATAGCCGACGGCGTTGGCGAGGCGCTCGGCCGACTCCTTGAGATCGGCGGCCTGCTCCTCGCTCAGCAACGGAGACGCCGACTCCTCGATGACCTTCTGGTTGCGTCGCTGCACCGAGCAGTCGCGTACGCCGATGGCCCAAGCGGTGCCCTGACCGTCGGCGATCACCTGGACCTCGACGTGGCGGGCGTCGGTGACCAGCTTCTCGAGGAACACCACGCCGCTGCCGAAGGCCCGCTCGGCCTCGTCCCGGGTGCGCTGGTAGGCGTCGGCGAGCTCGTCGCCGGAGGTGACCTTCCGGATGCCCCGCCCGCCGCCGCCGGCGGTGGCCTTGAGCATGAGCGGGTAGCCGATCTCCTCGGCGCTGGCCAGCGCCGACTCGAGGTCGTCCACGCCGCCGCGGCTCCAGGGAGCCACCGGGACGCCGACCTCTTCGGCGATCAGCTTCGAGCCGATCTTGTCGCCCAGCTTCCGCATGGCCTCGGCGCTGGGACCGATGAAGGTGATGCCCAGCCGGTCGCACAGCTCAGCGAAGGCGGGGTCCTCGGCGACGAAGCCCCACCCGACCCAGGCAGCGTCCGCCCCGGAGGCGACCAGTGCCTGCTCGAGGACGGCGAGGTCGAGGTACGGGCGGTCCGCGGCGGCACCGAGCAGGTGCGCCTCGTCGGCCTCACGAACGAACGCCGCCCCGGCGTCGACGTCGGTGTGCAGAGCGATGGTGCGGATGGTTCCTACGGACGTGTCCCTCGCGTTGAGGTCGCGTACGGCATGGATCAGACGCATCGCGGCTTCACCGCGGTTGACGATGGCAATTCGGGAGACCTGTGGCACGGTGCAGACCCTTTCACCTGACGCCGCACCTGCGCGCCTGCGACTCCGACAGTCTTCTCGGGGAATCCTTGTGGACCCTTCCCAAGCATGGCGGTCCGCCACGCGGCCCGATCACCACGAGCCATGCCTCGACATGCGCGCCCGATCCGGGGCTACAGCGTCCGCTGGGCGCCGTTGACCTTCTGACGTAGCCAGCCGGGCACACGGTCCTCATCACGGGGATACGTCTCGAGGTCGATGGCATACAGGCCCGGGTGCGCAGGCCAGCGCCAGACGGGTTCGTCGTCGTAGTTGAACACGACCTGGGGCGAGCTCGTCTGCTCGTCCTCGCCGCTCGCGATGGTCCATCGGGCGGAGAACCAGGCGCCCTTGCCGGGTTCGTACATCACCCGCCTGAGCTCGTCTGTCAGCGAGAGAACGCTGTCGGGCGGCCGGACGAGCGCGAAGCTGCCATCGGGTCGATGCACCTCGATGCGTCCGGTGAAGAACATGGACAGGTTGCGGTGGTTGAAGACCAACGTGGACCAGTCGCCCTCGACCTCCTCGGCGAGGTGGTGGGCGATCTCAGCGATGAGCTGTTCATGTCTGACCACGGGGGGATCGGTCATGGCGCTCACGCTACTACCGCTGTCGACCCCATTCCGGAAGCCCGGTTCGCGGATCGGCGAGACGGCGGTCATCCGATCAAGCACGGACGACGGACGATCAACCGGGAGGCGTGGATCGGCGCGACGATCGTCAGGTGACCACGACTTCATCAGATGTGACCCGGCCCGTCGCTCCCGACACCCCTCGAGGGCGATGGGCTCCGGTGGTGGCGCTCGCCGCCGGGATCGCGATCCTGGTCTCGAGCGAGTTCCTGCCAGCCGGCGTACTGCCCACGATGGCGCGGGACCTCGGTATCAGCGAAGGAACAGCAGGGCTCGCGGTGGCGGCGACCGCGATCGCGGGAGCGTTGACCGCACCGACCATCGCCATGGTCCTGCCGAGGATGGACCGACGTACGTTGCTGGTCGGCCTGCTGGTCGCCGCGGCGGTCGCCAACCTGGCGGTCGCGGTGGCCCCCGGCTTCGTCGTCCTGCTCCTCGGCCGGCTGGTGCTCGGCGCGGCGATCGCCGGGTACTGGTCCTTCGCCTTCGCCGTCGGGACGTACGCCTCCCCCGGCCGCGACCACGTGATCTCGACCTCGATCGCGCTGGGGGTCACGGTGGCCACGATCGTCGGCCTGCCGCTCGGCTCGCTGCTGGCCGACGGGCCCGGCTGGCGCTGGGGGTTCGCGGCGGCGGCGGTGCTGAGCCTGATCGGGGCGGTGGCCCTCACCCGAGCCCTGCCGCCGGTGCCCGCCCATCCCGGAGCGGGGATGTCCATGTTGCGTCAGGCACTCCGCAATCCCCGACTCGTGGCCGGCGTGGTGGTGCTCGTCGTGGCAGTGCTCGGGAACTTCCTGGCGTACCCGTTCATCCGGATCGCCATCGACGAGACCTCCCCGGGCGCAGGCATGTGGATGCTGGTGCTGTGGGGCGTCGGCGGGCTCTTCGGCAACCTCGCTGCCGGACGCTTCTCCCACCGCCTGCGCGCGGTCGTGACCGTCGCGCCGCTTCTGCTCGCCGTCGGGCTGGTGCTGACCGTCCTCGCTGAGAGCACACCTGTGATGGCGCTGGCGATGCTCGTGTGGGGGTTCGGTTTCAACATGGTGCCGGTCGGCACGCAGCTCTGGGTCACCCGCGTCGAGCCCGAGCGCACGGAGTCGGCACTGGCGCTCCAGGTCACCGCCTTCCAGGTGGCGATCACCCTCGGGGCGGCGCTAGGAGGCGCGGTCCTCGACGAGTACGGGGTCGAGCTGGTGCTCCTCATCGGCGCGGTCGCCGCGGCCGTCGCGGCGGCGGGCTTCGGGGCGCTCCGGGTCTCGCGCGGCTGAGGCGTCCTCGCGCCACGCCTGCGGACCGGTGCCGTGGGTCGCGGTGAAGGCCCTGCTGAACGCCGCGCCCGACCCGTAGCCGACGGCGTACGCCACCTGCTCGACCGGACGGTCACCGCCGGCCAGCAGGTGGCGGGCCGCACGCATCCGGACGTCCCGCAGCGCCTCGCTCGGGCTCTGGCCCAGACTGCGCCGGAACCGCTCCCCCAACGCCGACCTCGACAGGTGCACCGACTCCGCCATCGCCTCGACCGACCAGGGGCGCCCCGGCTCCGCCACCAGCGCATTCATCACCCTGGCCACGGCTGGGTCCAGGACGGGCGCGGGACCCTCGGTCCCGCGCCCGGTGTCCTCAAGCCACGAGGCCGTCATCGCCGCACCGAGCAGCGACGCGTAGCCCGACGCGAACAGCGCCGACGGGCTGCACGGTCCGGCCAGCGGGCACCGCCGGACCAGCTCGGCGACCCCGCCGTGCCGGCCGACGAAGTCGCGCACGACCAGCGGGTTGGCCAACGGGTAGCCCACCTCGACCGCCCGCAGGTCCGCCCGCGTGAGCGCGGCCCCGTCCCGGGTCGAGACCCGGTGCCTCACCTGCATCCCGACCAGGGCCGCATCCCCCGCCCGGAGCAGGTGCGACTGCCCGGCCGCGGTCAGCACGGCTGTGCCGTCGTCGACGAGCAGCCAGCCGGCGAAGCGTACGTCCTCACCGGCGGAGCCGGCGGCCAGCTGCTCCTGGTAGGCGAAGGTCATCTCCCACGACGGGCGGTCCTGGTTCACACCTGGCCCAGCGCGCGGGTGCCGCTGGGCTATTCCCCGGCGTCGAGCAGCGGCAGTACGTCGGCGATCGAGGCGACCACGTGGGTCGGCCGGAACGGGAACGTCTCGACCTGCTCGGGCCTGGTCGACCCGGTCTCGACCAAGATGGTGCGCATCCCGGCCTCGAGGCCGCTGATGATGTCGGTGTCCATCCGGTCACCGATCATCACCGTCGTCTCGGAGTGGGCCTCGAGCTGGTTGAGGGCGCTGCGCATCATCAGCGGGTTGGGCTTGCCGATGAAGTAGGGCGCTCGGTTGGTCGCAGCGCTGATCAGCGCGGCCACGGAGCCGGTCGCGGGAAGCGTGCCCTGCGGGCTCGGCCCGCTCGGGTCGGGGTTGGTCGCGATGAACTGCGCGCCACGCTCGATCAGCCGGATCGCCCGGGTGATCGACTCGAAGGAGTAGGTGCGGGTCTCCCCGAGCACCACGTAGTCGGGGTCGTTCTCCGTCATCACGTAGCCGACCGCGTGCAGCGCGGTCGTCAGCCCGGCCTCGCCGACGACGTAGGCAGATCCACCCGGCCGCTGGTCAGCGAGGAACTGCGCGGTCGCGAGCGCCGAGGTCCAGATCGACTTCTCAGGCACGTCGAGGCCGGACCGCAGCAGCCGGACCCGGAGGTCTCTCGGGGTGTAGATCGAGTTGTTGGTCAGCACCATGAACGGCACGGATGCCTCGGTGAGCTTCTTCAGGAACTCGGCGGCGCCTGGGATGGGCTCCTCCTCGCGCACCAGGACGCCGTCCATGTCAGTCAGCCACGTGTTGATGGGGCGCTCGTCGATCACGGAGCCATCCTCGCCTATCGCGGCATCGACCGCGATCACCGCCACTACTTTCCCCACCAGTCAATAGTTCTTACGGCTAACCACGAATGTTCCTCGGCCAGATGCCTCCATCCCCCCGATCAGCGAAGACTGAGACCGTCCCAGCATCACTCTCGGAGGAAGACATGAAACGCATTCTGGTTCCACTGACCGTCGCCGCCGCCTCGCTCGCGGCAGCGCTGATCCCTGGGGTCTCGGTGGCCGATCCAGCCTCGACGCAGACCCGATCGCCGGACACGATCGCGTGGGGGAAGTGCCCCGCGGAGATCTCCCCCGTGCCTATCCCGAAGGGCATGCAGTGCGGCACGCTGAAGGTCCCGCTGGACTACAGCGAACCCGACGGCCGCAAGATCGACATCGCGATCTCGCGGCTGGCGAGCACGAAGCCGGACGAGCGGCGCGGCATCCTGGTGACCAACCCTGGCGGCCCCGCCGCGGGAGAGAGCTACCCGGCCATGCTCGTCGCGACGGGGCTCCCCCAGAGTGTCCGGGACAGCTACGACGTGATCGGGTTCGACCCGCGTGGCATCGGCCGCAGCACGCCGGTGACCTGCGACCTCACCCCGGAACAGCAGCTCACCGGCAACATCCCGCCGTACGCGCTCGACGCCGCCGACGTGACCGAGCGAGCCGCCCAGAGCAAGCAGATCGCCCAGCAGTGCGCGACCTCCGAGACCGCCTGGATGCTGCCGCACGTCAGCCCCGCCAACACCGCGCGTGACATGGACCGGATCCGGGCCGCGCTGGGCGAGTCGAAGCTGTCCTACGCCGGCGCCTCCTGGGGAACTCACCTGGGCGCGGTCTACGCCACCATGTTCCCGCAGCGTGGCGACCGGATCGTGCTCGACAGCAACATGGGTCCGGGTGGCTGGGACTACGCCAGCGACCGGCTGTGGTCGCAGGGCGTCGAGGACACCTTCCCCGCCTTCGCGAGGTTCGCTGCTGCGAACCACCGCGAGTACGACCTGGGCACGACCCCGAGGCAGGTGCGAGCGAAGTTCTTCGAGCTCGCCGAGCAGCTGGAGAAGAAGCCGATCCAGACGCCGGACGGCCCCTTCGACCAGGTCGCGTTCCGGCTGGTGAACTTCGCGCTGCTCTACGGTCCGACGCAGCTGCCGCTGTTGGCCGACATCTGGAAGGCGGTCGACGCGAACCAGCCGCCGCCACCGCTGCCCGGAGGCGGCACCGTGACCGATGCCGAGAACCTCGTCTCCGGTCGCTACTACATGATCTGCAACGACTCGCGCTGGCCGAGGTCGGTCGCGACCTACCAGCGCAACGTCGCCGTCGACCGGATCCGGTATCCGCTGTTCGGCGCTGCCGGAGCCAACATCACGCCGTGCGCGTTCTGGCCGGATCCCGCCGAACCGCAGGTCCGGATCACCGACCGGGGACCGGCCAACGTACTGATGGTGCAGAACCTTCGCGACCCGGCGACACCGCTCGCGGGTGCGCGGGAGATGCGGAAGACACTGGGCCAGCGGGCCACCATGGTGACCGCCGACCAGAGCGGCCACGGCGTCTACCCGGGCGGCAGGAACCGCTGCGCGAACCACGCGGTGACGAGGTACCTGACCACGGGGGAACGGCCGACGCGCGACTACCACTGCTCGGCCGACGCCGCCCCTCGCTGAAGAAACGGCGCGGGAATACGCCTATCCGTCGCGACAGTGTTCGCGATCTGACGGACCGGGTTCATCCGGACACCCGAGAGTCATGGCTTGGCCGGTCACCGGGGCCGGCCAAGCCACCATCAGGAGTGTCCTGTGACGTCTTCGCCCCCATGTTCCGGACCGGCCCGCCGGCTCGTAGCACTCTCGCTCGCACTTCCTCTCTCGGCCGGCGCGCTGGCTGCTATCGGCGCCGCTCCGGCGTACGCCACTGCGCACGCCGCTGCGTCGCTCGCAACAGACGAGGCGACCGACACCGTCTGGGACCGGACCGCCTACCGCGGCGGCGTCCAGGTCGTCCCCGGCCCGGACGATGATCAGGGCACCCTCGACGGCAGCGTCTTCGTCGACATCGACCGCGACTCGGTGCAGGACCCGACCGAGCGCGGCGTAGGCGGAGTCACCGTCTCCAACGGCCGCGACGTGACCACGACCGACGCCCGGGGCGACTACGAGCTGCCCGCGTTCGACAACATGACCGCCTTCATCACCCAGCCGCGCGGCTACCAGGTGCCGGTCGACGAGGACAACGTCGCCCAGTTCCACTACACCCACCTGCCCGAAGGCTCGCCCCCGCTCGAGTACGGCGGCATCGCCCCGACGGGCCAGCTGCCCGACCAGGTCAACTTCCCGGTCGTGCAGAGCGCGTTGACCCAGTCGGCCGCCCAGGGCTGCGTGATCGGCGCCGACCCCCAGACGTACAACGTCAAGGAGGTCGGATACGCCCGCAACGGCACCTTCGACGACCTCGCCGAACGCGACGACTATGCCGGCTGCGGGGCGCTCTTCGTCGGCGACATCGTGGGCGACGACCTCTCCCTCTTCCCGCGTTCGCGCGACCTGACTTCGCTGCTCAACGGACCGGCCCGCTTCTTGCCTGGCAACCATGACCTCGACTTCGACACGCCGAACCGTGCGCACAGCTTCGACACCTTCCGCGCGAAGCTCGGCCCGACGTACTTCTCCTACGACGTCGGCAACGCGCACGTCGTGGCGCTCAGCTCGATCGACTACCCGATCAACCCGCCGCCGTCCCGCTCCTACGGCTACAGCCTCGACGCCACCCAGCTGGAGTGGCTGCGGCGAGACATCGCCGCGGTGCCGAAGAACAAGGTGATCGTCGTCGGGTCGCACAGCCCGCTGCTGGAGTACTGGTACAGCCCCTCGCACCGCACCAAGCAGCTCGCCGAGATCTACGAGATCCTCGAGGGCCGCGAGGTCGTCGCCGTCTCCGGCCACACCCACATGTCGGAGAACCTCCGCAAGGGCGACTTCGTCGCAGGCTGGGCCGACGTGCTCGACCCGGCCGAAGGTCTCCCCTTCACCCATCTCACCGTCGGCGCGATGTCGGGCCACTGGTACGGCGGCCGCGTGCTCGAGGACGGCTACCCGACCGCCATCATGCGCGACGGCACCCCGCCCGGCGTCCTCACGCTCGACATCCGCGGCCGCCAGGTGACCGAGCGGTACGCCGTCCGCGGCACCGACGGCAGCGACGGCAGCGACCAGATGGCTCTCGGCCTCAACACCCCGCGCTACCGCACCTGGTTCGAGGCCAACCGGCGCAACGTCGGGAAAGCACCGGTGCTCTCCGACCCGACGGTCGTCGGTCGCGACGAGCTCGGCTCCACCTGGCTGACCACGAACGTCTGGATGGGCTCGACCGGCTCGAGCGTCAAGGTCTCCCTCGATGGGCGGCCAGCGGTCGAGGCCGAGCGCACCCAGCCGCTGAGGGGCGAGCCGATCCGCAGCGGGGCCGAGTGGTCGGACCCCGCCGCCAACCTGGAGACGCTGCCCCATGGCGGCGGCCTGGTCGACCACCTGATGCACCTGTGGCGCCTCCCGCTGCCCGCCGACCTCGCCGCCGGCGAGCACGTCGCCACCGTCACCGCAACCGATGTCCACGGCCGTCGCCACACCGAGGAGCTGCGCTTCACCGTGCGGTGACCCGGCCGGCATGTGCAGCGAGCAGCGGCGCCTCGCGAGACCACACCCGCGGGGCGCCGCTGCTTCCGGGACCGCAGCAGCATCAGTCATCGGGGTCTGCGGTCGGGGCGGACCAGCCCACATTCGTAGGCGAGGACGACGATCTGGACACGGTCGCGCGCACCCAGCTTGCTCAGCAGACGACCGACGTGGGTCTTGATCGTGGCCTCGGACAGGAACAGCCGCTGGGCGATCTCGGTGTTCGACGCACCGGTGGCGACCTCGATGAGCACCTCGCGCTCCCGGCTGGTCAGGCGGGCAAGCTCGGGAGGCTCCCTCACGGGGCCGGGCAGGGTGGGCGCGACCTGGTCCAGCAGCCGCCGAGTAGTGGTCGGCGCGATGACCGCATCACCGCGATGCACTGTGCGGATGGCCTCCACCAGGACCTCGGCACGGGCACTCTTCAACAGGAAGCCGCTGGCTCCTGCCCGTAGGGCCGCAAAGGCGTGTTCGTCGCGGTCGAAGGTCGTGAGGACGATGACTCGCGACACCGGCGTCCGCTCCACGATCTGCGCGGTGGCGGCGATCCCATCCATCACCGGCATCCGTACGTCCATGAGGACCACATCGGGTCTGGTCCGCGCCACCACGTCGACCGCTTGCGCCCCATCGGCGGCCTCGCCAACGACTTCGAAGTCGTCCTGGGACTCCACGATCATGACGAGTCCGGCGCGGACCAGATCCTGGTCCTCGGCCAACACCACACGTACGGTCACTGGGCCTCCCCCACGGCTGCCGAAGCGAGCGTCGGAATCGTAGCGACCAGCTGGAACCCGTCCTCGCCGGCGGGTCCGGCATGCAGCGTCCCGTCGAGCAGGGCGAGCCGTTCCGCCATCCCGACCAGACCCCGGCCGCTACGCGGGGCGGTCACCACCGCATGCCCAGCGTGATTGCTCACCGAGATCGTCAGCTGGTCCGCCGTCCATCTCAGTGCCACTGTGGCGTCCGCATCAGGACCGGCATGTTTGAGCACGTTGGTGAGCGCTTCCTGCACAACCCGATAGGCGGCCAGCTCACCTGCCGATCCCAGCGGGCTCGCGGTGCCGTGCTCGGCATAGGTCACGGCAGGTCCGGAGGCTCGGACCTTCTCGATCAGCTCCGGGAGCACACGAAGGCTTGGCTGCGGTGCGGGATCATCCCGGGCAGCGTGCGGGTCGTGAAGCGCGTCGAGCAGACTGCGCATGTCCTGCATCGCCTCCTGCCCGGTTCGGGCCACCGTGTCCAACACCCGTGCGCCCGCCGCGGGGTCCCGAGCGGCCATCATCCGGCCGCCCTCTGCCTGGGTGACCATCACCGACAGCGAGTGGGCCACCACGTCGTGCATCTCGCGGGCGATCCTGACGCGCTCCTGGGCTGCCGCGGCAGCAGCGCTCTCGGCTCGGTGCTGTTCCTCACGGCGGGCTCGCTCCTCCAACGCCAGCACGTACTGTGCTCGCAGTCGCCGATACCTGCCCAGACCCCACGGGACCGCGATGGTTGCGACCACTCCGAGGATCAGGAACAGCTGCCAGCTCCGAACCGGGTCCTCGCTGCTGGCAAGGCCAGGCTGGGCGACCGTCAGGTAGTCGGCGCCCCACAGCCGCCAGGTCACGGCCCCGGCACCGACGCAGGCGACGCCCAGCGCCAACAGCGACTCTCGTGGAGAGCGCCAAGCGGCGATCGCGTACAGCAGCACCGGAAACAGCAGTGTGCTCGGCAGCAGGATCGGGTGGAATGCAAACCCATCGGTACGTCTCGTCATCTCAGGCAGCGCGACCAGCACCGCCATCACCGCACAAACCAGGAGGTACGCCACGCGCGGGCGCACCCGCCGCACCGCGACCGTCGCATGGGCGAGGCCGACGGCGGCGACGACCGCGACCCGGCCCGCGAGAGGCCAGGTGCTGTCCCACACTGTCGAGGCCGACGCCGGCAGCAACAGCAGAGCCAGAACCGCCGCGAACAGAAGGTCCACCAACCAGGGTTTCTCACGGCCGTTGTCACCAGACGATGACCAGCCGCGTTGCAAGCTCACCGACCTATGGTAGGGCGGCGCCCGGCACTCGGCTCCACGGCGCGACTTGAGGCGGACTGCCTTCATCCCACAGGTTGACGACGGTGTCCGACGCGAACGAAAGACTCGTGTCTCGTCCACCAAGCCAACCGAAAAGAAGGCTCATGCAGAAGACCCTGAGGATGCCAGCACGGTTGCTGGTCTGCGCCAGCATCGGGGCGGCCCTTGCGCTCGCAGCCGGCGCAGGAGCGGTCGCCGTCCCAGCCGATCCCCCGACCGCCGCCGACCAGATCACCGTGGATGGGACAGGTGGCGGCACCCTTCAGCTCCCCAGCTACAGGGGCGACACCGTCAGCTTCCGTGTACATGCCACCACGGACGCCGACACCCCGTGGGCCGCGCAGGGGTCGATCGCCGTCACCCACGTCCGCCCGGACGGGACTGTCCTGGCTGACTTCACTGTCGCTGTGGACTGCCTCATGGCCGGCGACGATGTCGCCGTGATCTCAGGCAAGATCACCAGAGGTGGCGCACCCGGCCTTCCGGGCGACGAGATGGGGCACCAGATCGGCATCACGGTTGCTGACCACGGACGCCGCGACCACCTCGGCTGGAGCTGGTACGTCATGGGATTCCTGGACACCCGGCCGTGCACCAGCACCGCACCGTTCTTCCCGACCACTGCGGGCAACTTCCGCGTCGAGGGGCCGTGAACTCATGTCATCGACTACTTCGCTCGACAGATCTCCGGCCTTCGCTCCGCCCGCAAGCGGCGTGACCGTCGTCGGTCTGATCATGGCCGTGTGGTGCGCCGGGTTCGCTGCGATCAGCATCTGGTTCGAGGTCACCGACTACTTCGGCACCGGGGAGTATGCCGACCACGCCTCAGGACTCTCTGTCGTCAACTGGATCGTGACCGCGATCAAGATGGTTGGAGCCACGGTGGCGCTGTTGGCCATCGCGCGCCGACCAAGGCTCGTGACGCCGAGGACGGTGGGAACGTTGCTCTGGGCCGCGTTCGCGACGACCACTGTCTACGTGCTCGGCAGTCTCCTGCAGGCGGCACTGATGCTGGCCGGGCTGTCAGGCGACGCCGAAGGGATCACAGGTGCGTCCGTCGCGTACGTGCTTCTGTTCATCGTCGCGGCCGCCGGGTTCGGCGTCCTGGCATTCTCCTATGCTCGCCGGGCCGAGCTCGGTAGGCGCGAGATGTTGCTGGGCGCCTTCGGGGCACCGGTCGTGCTGGGTGGTGTCCTTGTCGTCGTTCCCACGATCCTGGCGGCAGCAGGACTGCTTCCGGTGAGCGGTCAGGGATGAGGGTCGCGGTCATCGGCGGGCAGGGCGCCTTACCGGCCGCTCAGCCGTCCTGACGCAGGTCGCCCTCGGCCCGGGGCGGGATGTGGGCCAGAGCGGTCTGGACGAGCGTGACCCGGGTCTTGACCACGACGGCGCGGCGGAGGCGGCCGATGTCGTCGCCGAGCTGCCGCTCGACTGACTCGCGGATCTCCTGCTCGGTGAAGGTCGGGCGACCGCCGACCGGCACCTCGACGTCGGGGAGGTCGGTGAGCACGGGGAAGATCTGGGTGCCGATCCCGTCCAGCAGCTTGAAGCGCTTGAAGCGGTCCATCTCGTCCCAGGTCTGGTCGATGTCCGCCCCGCGCTTGCGTCCGCGCCTGCTGGACGCCAGCACCGTCTTCGCCGCTCCCGTCAGGGCCACGGTGAGCTCGTGCTCGGTAAGTCGCATGAGGGATAGCATGCCTCGAACCGCTCCCGAGATCGCCGGTGGGCTGATCACCGATCGATAACATCGGACGACGCCGGCGGCCGGAGGTCAGGCGGCGTTGAACGTCGCCGGGTCCGGACCGGTGCGACCCTCGCTCTCCAGAGCGTCGATCGCGGCCAGGTCGGCGTCTGCGAGGTCAAAGCCGAGCACGTCGAGGTTCTGCGCGATCCGCGCCGGGGTGACCGACTTGGGGATCACGATCCGGCCCTGCTGAAGATGCCAGCGCAGGATCACCTGGGCAGGAGTCCGGCCGAGGCGGTCTGCGACCGTGGTGATGACCGGCTCCTGGAGCATGGCGCCCTGGGCGAGCGGGCTCCACGCCTCGGTGGCGATCCCGAGCCCGTCGTTCGCGGCGACCGTGGCTCGCTGTTGCAGCGCCGGGTGCAGCTCGATCTGGTTGACGGCCGGCACCGTGCCGCCGAGCGCGACAATCCGGTCGAGGTGCTCGGGCAGGAAGTTGGACACACCGATCGCGCGGACCCGGCCCGCGGCGTACAGCTCCTCGAGGCCCTGCCAGGCGCCGAGGTAAAGGTCCCGGGCGGGAGTGGGCCAATGGATCAGGTAGAGGTCGACGTGGTCGAGACCGAGGAGCTCGAGGCTCTTCTCGTACGCCTCGACCGGCCGCTCGTGGTCGGAGCTCCAGAGCTTGGTGGTGATGAAGAGCTCCTCGCGGGCGATGCCCGACTTCGCGAGCGCGTGGCCGACGCCGGCCTCGTTGCCGTAGACCGCGGCGGTGTCGATACTGCGGTAACCGGCCTCGAGCGCCGCGGTCACGGCTGCCTCGGTCTCGTCGTTCGGCACCTGGAAGACGCCGAAGCCGAGCTGCGGCATCGCGACGCCGTTGTTCAGGGTGATGGTCGGGATGGTCATGAGACTTCCTTCTCTCTGAGATGGGTTGAGGTTCAGGCAGGGACGGGAACAGCCGTACGCCGCTCGCCCCCGGGCGCACGGACAGCGACCAGCAGAACGAGCAGACCGAGCGCGGTGACTCCGGCGCCCGCCCACAGCGGCGAGGTGTAGCCGAACCCGGCCGCGAGGGTCACCCCGCCGATCCAGGCGCCCAGCGCGTTGCCGAGGTTGAAGGCGCCGATGTTCGCGCCGGAGGCGAGGGTGGGGGCCCGGTCGGCGTACCCCATCACCCGCATCTGCAGGGCCGGCACCGTGCCGAAGCCGACCGCGCCCATCAGGACGAGGGCGATGATCGTCAGCACCTGGCTGCTGGCGACGAGGGCGAAGGCGGCGAGGACGACCGTCAGGGCACTCAGCAGCACACCGAGGGTCTTCACCACGTCCCGATCGGCGGCCCGGGCGCCCACGATGTTGCCGACGAAGAGGCCGACGCCGAAGAGGACGAGCAGCCACGGCACCGCGCCCGCGGAGAAGCCGCTGACCTCGGTCAGGGTGAAGGCGATGTAGGTGAACCCGCCGAACATGCCGCCGAAGCCGAGGACGGTCAGGGCGATCGAGAGCCAGACCTGAGGGTTGGCGAAGGCGGCCAGCTCGGTGCGTACGGCCGGGACCGCCTCGCTGCGGCCGGTGTGAGCAGGGACCAGGAGGGAGATGCCGATGAAGGCAATGATGCCGATGACGGTGATCGCCCAGAAGGTCGAGCGCCAGCCAGCGGCCTGGCCGAGCAGGGTGCCGAGAGGTACGCCGAGGACGTTGGCCAGGGTGAGGCCACCGAACATGAAGGCAATCGCGCTGCCTTTGCGGTCGGGGGCGACCAGCTGGGCGGCGACGACGGCGCCGATGCCGAAGAAAGCGCCGTGGCACAGGGCGGCGACGATCCGGCCGACCATCATCGTGGCGTAGTCGGGCGACATCGCGGAGATCAGGTTGCCGAGGATGAACAGCACCATCAGGCCGAGCAGGGCGAGCTTGCGGGGCACCCGGGTGAGCAGGAGGGTCAGGCCGACGGCGCCGATCGCGACGCTGAGGGCGTAGCCGGAGATGAGGTAGCCGGCGGTGGTCTCGCTGACCCCGAAGTCGGTGGAGACCTCGGGCAGCAGGCCCATGATGACGAACTCGGTGAGGCCGATGCCGAACCCTCCGATCGCGAGGGCTAGCAGTGCGACGGGCATGGATGACTCCTGAACGTGGACGGGTTGCGTCTGTCGATAGTCCGCGTGCGCAGTAGTTGCACACGCTTCGTATTTATAGTTGCACGCGCGCACTATCCGCGCAACTCGGGTATGCTGGAGGCGTCCACGAAGGAGGACCCATGGGAATCGCTGATGACGCCGTCGAGATCCGCGCGCAGGGCTGGCGCACGCTGGCAGCCGTGCACGGACTGATCGAGGCCGCGCTCGAGAAGGCGCTGCAGCGCGAGCACGGGCTGTCGGTCGTCGAGTTCACCGTGCTCGACGCGCTCAGCCGCCAGGACGGGTGGCACATGCGCATGCAGCAGCTGGCCCGCGCGGCGGCCCTCTCCTCCTCGGCCACGACCCGCCTGGTCACCCGCCTGGAGAACCGCGACCTCCTCACCCGGATCCTGTGCGCCGACGACCGCCGCGGGATCTACACCGAGCTCACGCCCGCCGGGCGGGCGCTGCTGAAGAAGGCCCGACCGCTGCACGACGAGGTGCTGCGTACGGCGCTGGACGAGGCCGCCGAGATCCCCGAGCTCGCGCCGCTCGTGCATGCGCTCGGGTCGCTGTCACCGGCACCTGCCTGATCGCGCAGTCTCAGGCGAGCCAGCCGTTGCGTCGCGCGGTGAGGGCGGCCTCGGTCTTGTTGCGGGTGCCGGTCTTGCCGATCGCGGCGGAGAGATAGTTGCGCACCGTGCTCGGGGAGAGGAACAGCCGGCCGGCGATGTCGGCGATGCTCGACCCGTTCTCGGAGGCGGCGAGCACGTCACGCTCGCGCGCGGTGAGTGGATTGGGAGCGGCCCTCAGCGTCGCCGCGGCCAACGCAGGGTCGAGGACCGTCTCGCCGCGCAGAACCCGGCGGATCGCGTCGGCCAGCTCCTCGACCGGCCCGTCCTTGGCCAGGAAGCCGACCGCGCCCGCGGCCATCGCCTCGCGCACGTAGCCGGGCCGGGAGAACGTCGTCAGGATCATCACCCGGCACTCCGGGATCTGCTCGGCCAGCTCGCGCGCGGCCTCGAGACCGCTGATGCCGGGCAGCTCGATGTCGAGCAGGGCCACGTCGGGGCGGACCTCGAGCGCCGTCGGCACGATCTCGGTGCCGGTGCCGACCTGGGCGACCACCTCGATGTCGCCCTCGAGCCCCAGCAGCACGGCGAGCGCGCCACGCATCATCGCCTGGTCCTCGGCGAGCAGGATCCGGATCACGACGCCGGCACCCTCGCCTCGAGACGGAACCCGTCGGCGCCAGGACGTACGTCGAGGCGACCGTCGACCGCTCGCAGCCGCTGCCGTAGACCCTCGATCCCACCGGACCTCTCCGCCGGGCCGGCCGGGACCGCCGGGCCGCCGACCCCGTCGTCGACCACAGCGAGCCGGAACTGGCCGCCGTCCTCGGTGAGCTCGAAGCGGCAGCTGGCCGCCCCGGAGTGGCGGAGTACGTTCGTGGCGCCCTCGCGCACGACCCAGGCGAGCGCCTGGCCGGCGATGTCGGGCACCTCGGCCGGGGCAGCGGCCACCGACGTACGGATCCCGGCGGCGTCGAGGGCGCGACGTGCGCCGTCGAGCTCCTCGGCCAGGGAGAGGGTCTTCATCTGGTCGACGGCGGCCCGCACGTCGGCCAGGGCGGCACGTCCGACCTCCTCGATGTCGGCCGCGTGCGCAGCGGCGGCCTCCGGGTCTCGGGCCGCGAGGCGGCGTACGGCCTCGGCCTTCACGACCATCACGCTCAGCGTGTGGCCGAGCAGGTCGTGGAGGTCGCGCGACATCCGGGCACGCTCCTCGGCCACGGCCGTCCGGGCCAGCTCCTCGCGGGTGCGGCGAAGCTGGTCGACGGTCTCGATGAGGCGCAAGAAGGAGGTCGTGGTGAGACCACTGAGAAGGATCCCGCCGACGCTGAGCAGATAACCGCTTCCGACACCCTCGATGACCGCGATCGAGACCGCGGCACCGGCCGTGGCTGCGGCGATCGCGATCAGCAGGCGCCAACCCCGCAGCACCGCCGGCGAGACGATGGCCAGCACTCCCCACACCGTCTGCCAGCCCTCTCCCTGCATCGCAGCGAGCAAGGTCAGGACGACAAGCGCAGTCAGCAGAACTGCGACGCGACCGGTGAGCACGAGGGCTACCGCGGCTGCGGCGAGCGCGAGCACGAGAACCACTTGGCCGGCGGCCGTCATCACATCGCCGGAGAGGTTGAGCAGCGGGAAGAGCAGCAGCACCGGGAGCCACACCAGCACCCCGCCGTAGCGCTGGAGGTTGCACCTCAGGCCGGACACGGTCATCACCCTACCGGCGCCGCAGGCCGACGATGACCACAACGGCGACGACGACGTGCAGGCTCACGAGCCCCAGCCCAGCAGCTACGGTGAGCGCGCTGGTCGGCGTGATCAGCGAGAGCACCGCGATCCCCACCGCGAGCATCGTCCACCGCCTGGTCGCCCGCTCCGAGCGACCCTGCCACCACCGCAGCAGCACCCCACCGATCATCGCGATCACCAGACTGCTGACGATCACCGAGCCGATCGTGATCTGCTGCGTGCTAGCCCCCGACTTCACCTCCAGATCCACCCCTCCGACCTGGGTCCACAGGAGCCATACGACTGTCGCCGTCCCGGCCGCGATCGCCGCGACCGTCACGACCCGCCCCCAGCGGACCTGGCTTCGCCGGGCGGTCTCGTTCGTCACCGTTGTCATGTCTGTCTCCGTCTCCACCACCCACCATGGGTGGTGTCTCCAGACTCGCGCCAGCAGGCCCGTGCGCGTCAGATCTGATTGTCCGGACCAGGCCGTGACAATTGTCAGAGGTGCCTAGGGTGGAGGCATGCGCATCGCCATCGTCGGCGGCCACGGCAAGGTCGCCCTGCACCTCCATCCGATCCTCTCCGCCGCGGGCCACACCCCGGTCGCGCTCGTACGCAGCGAGGGCTACCGAGCCGAGCTCGAGTCCCTCGGGGCCGAGGTCGGCCTGCTCGACATCGAGAACCAGGACGCCGACGGGTTCGCCGCTGCGTTCGCCGGCTGTGACGCGGTCGTCTTCGCCGCCGGCGGCGGCCCCGACGGCAACAAGGAGCGCAAGCGCACCGTCGACCTGGAGGGCTCGACCAAGTCGATCGCCGGCGCGAAGGCAGCCGGCATCCGCCGCTTCGTACAGGTCTCGGCGATCAGCGTCGACGAGCCCGTCCCGGCCGACGCCGGCGAGGTGTGGAAGGCCTACGTCGAGGCCAAGCGCGACGCCGACATCGCCCTGCGTGACAGCGACCTCGACTGGACCATCCTGCGCCCCGGCGGGCTCACCGACGAGCCCGCGACCGGACGGGTGAAGCTGGCCGAGAAGCTGGAGCGCGACACCATCCCGCGTGCCGACGTGGCCGCCGTGATCGCTGCGGTGATCGACGACGAGGCCACGGTCGGCAAGCAGTGGGAGCTGGTCTCCGGCGACGCGACGGTCGACGAGGCCATCGCCGCGGTTCTCTGACCCGAGCCCTCAGCGAAGAGCGAGGAGCCCCTTGACGTACGCCGCCTGGCCGATGTGCCGGGCGGCGTCGTCGACGACGCTGACCAGCCTCACCGCCGCGGTCACCGGCGGGTCCCAGCCCTCGTCGATGACGCGGGCGAGGTCGTCCTCGCTCAGCCCGTCGACCAGCTCGGTCGTGGCCCTGTGGACGGCCTGGTAGTAGCCGGTCAGCAGCGTCGGGTCCTCCAGCCGGAACGCAGCGACCTCCTCGGCGCTCTGCCCGTACCCCATCGCGCCGGGTTCATAGGGCAGAGCGAACCGCTCCACCCAGCCGTCCCGCATCCACACCTCGTCGGCGCCGGCGAGCGGCGCGATCTGGGCGTCCTCCATCCGGGCGGTGTGCCACAGGGTCCAGGCGATCGAGTTCGCCCCGTCGTACGGACGCCACAGCAGGTCGTCGGTCGAGAGCCCGTGGACGATCTCGGGAAGGCTCTCAGCGGTCCGGTCGAAGCCGTCCGCGAGCAGTCGTTGGAACCAAGGTGCGCTCATGCCCTCCGTTCTACACCGTGCCCGGGAGGAGCGCGCGGGCCTCGCTCCACATCCGGGTCATGATGTCGGCGGCCGGTTCGGCCGCCGCGCGTGCGGCGGCCTGGCCCGCCCAGTGGTTGGCGCGGTCCATGGGCACCTCGGCGGCGGGGTCGGGCGTCCCTTTGCGCCATCTCGCGACCAGCGCACGCTGGTGCGGATAGGGCGCGGGCGACGGAGCTCCCGGCGCGTCCCAGGAGCGTACGTAGGGGGTCGGGGCAGCACGTCCGAGTCGGCCGGAGTAGGCCCGGGTGGCGACCGTCTCCTCCGGCTCGAGCCCGGTCAGCGACTCCGCCCAAACCTCGGCGATCCCGGTCTCCGGTGAACGCAGCAGCGCGGTGCCGACCTGGACCGCGCTCGCGCCGAGGGTCAGCGCCGCGGCGACGGCACGCCCGTCGGCGATCGCCCCGGTGGCGATGACGGGCACGTCCACCCCGTCGACGATGTGCGGCAGCAGCGCGAACAGCCCCACCGTCGTACGCTCCGCAGTCTCCGCCTCGAAGACCCCGCGGTGCCCGCCGGCCTCGAGCCCCTGGGCCACGATGGCGTCCGCACCCGCCGCCTCGGCGGCCCGCGCCTCCGCCAGGGTGGTGGCACACGCGAACCAGGCGATCCCGGCGGCATGCAAGCGCTCGACGTAGTCCGGCGTGAAGAGCCCCATGATCGAGGAGACGACCCGCGGCCGGGCGGCGAGCATCGCCTCGCACTGCTCCTCGATTCGCGGCGCGGGAGGCTGCCCGGAGCCGGGCGTACCGAACCCGCTCAGGAACTCCTCCGCGGCCGAGATCCCCGCCGGATCGTCGACCACCGGGTCGGGGATCCAGATGTTCAGCTGGAACGGCCCCGCCGATCGCGACCGGAACTCGGCCGCCCACTCTGCGATCCGCTCCGGCGAGTCGAGCACGACCCCCGATGCCCCCATCCCGCCCGCGTCGACGACCGCAGCCGCCAGCGCGGGCGGGCAGGCACCCGCCATCGGCGCCTGAAGGATCGGCATCGTGAGGCCGTACGCCTCGCAGAACTCCTGAGCACGTCGTCGCGCAGTCACGCCGGCCACGTTAGCGCGATCAGGTTGTCCCCAATCCGTGGCCGGCCACGTTGAGCAGGTCCACCATCGTGAACTCGCCGGGTGTGGCCGACGGGAGCGTCGGTCGCCACGCGGGATCGTTGCGCAGGTAGGAGGTCGGATCCATGGCGAGCAGACCGAGGAACACCTCAGCCACGATGCGACCACCGACCGGCCCCAGGTGTCGTCCACCGGCGAGCAGCTCGGCCTCCTTGAGGATGTAGAACCACAGCGGCGCGGGACCGCCACCGGGCAGCCCCAGCTCGTCCCCGATCGGCCTGATCCCCATCTTTCGCGCCACTGCCCGTCCCGACGGCAGCCCCATGCGAGCGCCACGGGTCAGGTTGCGCATCACGATCGAGCTGGGGTCCGCTGCGATCTCGGGAGGGAGGTCGATCATCGGCGGCACCACCTGGGTGTCGATGGCCCGGGTGACCTGAGGCTGCACACCACCGGCCCCGTCGAGGTCGAAGAACCGGTTCCACTCGATCGTCCAGAACGGCGGCAGGACCCGGAACCCGACGAAGTGCTTCAGCCGCAGGTCCTCCCCCGGAGTCGTCGCCTTGGTGAAGATCGGCAGCGGCGGGACGGTGGTGTTGAGCTTGTAGCGACCCCGCACCTGCGAGTGCCCGAAGCGGTAGGCCGCGACCGAGAACTCGACCGGCATGAACGCCTTCCCCGACTTCGCCTCGTAGTGCTCGAGCCGAAGCCTCGGAACCGTGCCGGTCTCGTCGAGCACGTCGCCGAGCATCGCCTGCCCGACCGTACGCTTCAAGAAGTCGTGCACGACCAGCCACTGATAGTGCCAGCGGACCGTGCGCTGCGCCGCCTCGAACACCGTCTCGCTGCCGTGCTGCATCCGCGGGTCGGCGAGCACCATGTCCATGACGGCGTTGTGGAACTTCAGCATGGTCAGCTGCAGCTGGCTGATGAAGGTGTTCTCGTCGTTGCGCGGATCTCCGACGATCGCGGTGTCCTGCGAGTTGCGCGGCAGGTCGTCCTCGTTGTCGTGGCGGCCGACGAGGAGGTAGCCGGCACGGCCCGGCGCGTTGTCGTACATGAATGCGTCATCGGACGGGCCTCGGCCATAGACGTTGTCGAGGTCGAAAGCCGGGGAACGGAAGCTGGTTGATTCGCCCTGGGTTTCGTTCCGTGATCTTTGACAGGATTGGGAACGATGCCGAAGAAGTACTC
>NZ_BMQT01000017.1 GCF_014648255.1 Nocardioides albus
CTTCGGCATACTGTCCATCCTTCCGGACTCAAACAGCAGCGGCATCAAACCTGGGGCGCTTCACCACCGCCGGCCCGGAGGGCCGGCGGCTTGCCGTGAGGGGCTATTCGAGGCGGTCGTGGATGGCGACGGCGCCGTAGAAGTAGTGCCCGAGTCGGCGGCTGATGAGGTCGGTGAAGCGGCTGTCACCGGTGGCGTAGTTGCCGCCGGCCATGGTGGCGGGGACCTTGGTCCAGGTGTGGCCGTCGAAGTCGTAGACGGGGACCAGGGCGGCGGTGAGGCCGTGGTAGTTGTTCCTGATCTCCAGGGCGACTGGCCATGAGGCGGTCGACGGGGTGAAGACCTGGCTGTCGGCCTCGAGCGCAACGACGTGCTCGACGGGCTGGTCGGGGTCGGTGATGTCGTGCCCGGTCCATCCGACGAGGGTGATGCTGTCGTGGCCGGGTGCGGAGATGCCGCCGTTGGTGGCGTCCATGTAGGCCAGGGGCCCGGTGGTCTGGTGGAGCAGGTGCAGGTTCAGGCCGCGGATCTCGTCGAAGGCTCCGCGCAGCGGAGTCCGGGCGTTGGCCTGGCTGGTGCCTCGGGTGCGGGTGGTCATGGTGCTCATCGGTTGTTCTCCTTCTCGGTGTCGGCGAGGGCGTCGGTCTCGTCCTGGTCGTGCTCGTCGGGCGGGGTGGCGTTGAGGTAGCGGGCGAAGTCGGCTTTGGCCTCGGTCAGGGTGTCGGCGTGGGTGGACCAGCTGGGGCCGCTGCTGCTGGCGACGTCGAGCTCGTAGCCCTTGGTGGTGTCGGCGTGGGTGCTGATGCAGGCGGTGAAGTGGCTGCCGTCGACGTCGGCTTCGGCGAGGAAGATCGGGCCGGTGCCGAAGTGGCGCTCGCCGCGGCTGACGGTGATCCAGGTCGGCTCGATCGCCTCGATGGTCTGGGTGATGCTCATCGGTTCGTCTCCTTCGGAGGGTGCGGGGAGGGCCTGCTGTGGCCCTCCCCTGGTGTGGGTGGTCAGCTCGCGAGCGGGATCGGGAGCCGCTGGCCGTGGGCCTGGTGGTAGTGGTCGGCCTTGGCGCTGAGCGCGTCGGCCCAGTCGCGGGTGTCGTGGGTCCAGTCGCACAGGTCGCACTCGACGGTCCCGATCCCGGAGGCGTCGCTGGTGTCGACGGGGACCCAGGACTCGGGGCGTACGTGGCTGAGGCGTACGTCGGTCTCGGGGTTGTAGAGGACGACGTTGGGGAGGGCGAGGCCGTGCTGGTTGACGTCTTGGCAGCAGCACTCGCGGATGAAGTCGTACTCGCCGTGGAGGAAGTGCTGGGAGCCGCGGTAGCGGACCTTCTGCGTGCGCTTGCGGGCCTTGGGTGCGGGCATGGCTGGTACTCCTTCTGCGCCGGGAGTCGGGTGGTGGCTTCTGGGTTGCCGACCGTTTTTTGGACCTCCCCGGGCAATGGAGATGGCGACGGCCGGTGGAGCCGCGGAGGGCAACCACCGGGACCGGGCCGACTAGCGAAGTCGGTGAGGAAATAAGCGGAGCTTGCGGAGCGCCGATCCGAGTTCGTGCGGGCGGGCCGGCGCCGTAGGCGCGGTGGTTGCGTGGAGCGGCGCGGCCGTCAGAATCGGAGGCCCGGGGAGGACCAACAACGTCTTGTGTTCAGGGCTGCACGGCCCGGAGGGCCGTTCGATCGGCCGGCCTCTGTCGTCGGCCGCCTGTCGCTGTTGACTGTGCGTTTGCCCTCTTCGGGGCTTGGTGGTGTCCAGCGCAGCTGGTCGACTTCCCGGTTTCCGGGTGTTGCCGGCATTGCCGCGACGCGGGCCAGCTGGCGGGGGAAGACCGGGAGGCCCTCCCCCGCCGGCCGCCAGCTGGCGGCGCTCGTCGCTGGTCAGGACCGAGCAGCTGACCTCTTCCGGCTCATCGCGGCCTCGTACGCCTTCAGCTTGAGCTTGGCCTGATCGCCCTCGCCGTAGCGGCGGTCGATCTTGGACCGGGCGTCGTCGATCAGTCGCTGCAGCTGGTCCTCGGAGAACTCATCGGCCGACTTGTGGTCGGTCACCTTCTCCCAGTCGGCGGTCCACGTGCTCCCCGTGAACCACGGGATCGACGCCGACTTCGCGTTCGACTTCAGCACCGGATACCAGTCGCCGCCGTACTTGATGAAGTCACCCGGTGCGACCGTGTCGCGGCTGTAGGTCTTGACCCCGGCCGCGTCGAGCTGGGACCGGTCGAAGTCGACCTGGTCCTGGGCACGCTCGATGTAGCGCTTCAGATCCGTCTTCCGCTGCCCCGTGGCCGGTCGGTTCCCGAACACCGAGTCGCCGTCGGCGTTGGTGTACCAGGTCGGTTTGGTGCCCTCGAGCTCACGACGCCACTTGCGGATGTCGGCCTCGTTCTTCTTGATCCGGTTGCGGACCGTGACCGGGTTGATGTCACCCTTCGCGGCCTGGGCGGCACGTTCAGCGGCCTCGCGGGCCGTGTTGGCGTCCTTCTGGGTCTCCCAGGCCCGGGCCCCGAGCTCCTGCATCTTGGCGCGCTTGTTCGCGAACGCGCGCCCCGATCCGGTGTCAGTGATGTTCGGCTGCCCCAGCGGGATCGCGGAGAGGTAGTCGTTCGATCGTTTCTCCTGCGCCTCGGCGGTCGCCTGCAACCGGTCCGCCTGTGCGGTCTTCCGCTCGGCGCGCTCGTTCGCGCGCTCGAGCTTGGCGGCGTGACGTTCTGCGGCGGTCTGCCGGCGGCCGTCGGACTCGACCTCGGCACCGGGCAGCGCCCTTTGCAGTGCGGCGACCTTCCGGTCGCGGGTTTCCTGGCGGAGATTGCGCGGCAGGTACCAGGCACCGAGGCTGCGGGACCACTTGAACCCCTCGGCCTTCAGCGTGTCGACCTGGGCGCGGTCACCGCGCGTGGTGCCGTGCACGAGGGTGCCTTCGGCGGTGTGCACCACCCGCACCCCAGCACCAGGCCCAGCCGTCGTAGCGTCGACGCGTTCCTCGTCCTTGCTGCCGTAGGTCTCGATCTCATGAGCCATCAGAAGTGCTCACTTCCTGCGCCGGGACAGGGTGTCGGCTTCTGGGTTGCCGACCCTTTTTCGCCCTCCCCGGGCAATGGAGATGGCGACGGCCGGTGGAGCCGTGGAGGTCAACCACCGGGACCGGTCCGGTCGGTAAGGAAGTAAGCGGAGCGCCGTCCGGCCGGGCCGGCGCCGCAGGCGCGGTGGTTGACCGGAACGGCGCGGCCGTCAGAATCGGAGGCCCGGGGAGGGAGAAAAACCGTTGAGGACCGTGCCGGCCGCAGGCTGGCTCGTTCCCGGCGGAGCCGGGCCCTGGGTCTTGGTCGTTTAGTGGTGATCGCCGGCACGAAAACAGCGAGAGCCCCGCTCCTGGTGGAGCGGGGCGTCGTTCTTCCCCAACGGGTTCGGCTGGTCAGATCCGGACGACGAAGAGTCCCGGCTCGACCTGCTCGACGCCCGCGGCGGCGCTGGTGGTGACGTCGACGTCGTCGATGCCGTCCCAAGCGATGTTCCACCTGTCGCAGAGGTCGCGGTACCAGTCGAAGAGCTCGGCGGGGCTTTGCTCGCCGGCGGGGTAGAACGCCTCGATGTCGATGAGGGCGATCGTGGGCTCGCCGTAGCCTCCGTGCTGGACGTGGATCGGCTCGTTGGGGCGGCCCGACCAAACGAAGCTGAGGAGCGATGCTCGGTCGTAGTAGGCCAGGTGAGGCATCCCGTCGACGATGGCCGGGGCGGTCTTGATGTTGTAGCGGGACATCGGTTGACCTTCCTGCGCCGGGGCCTGGGTGGCCGCTTGGGTGCTGGCCGTTCTTGGCCCTCCCCGGGCGTGGAGAGGACGTCGGGGCCGGTGGAGCCGGGCCGGTCAACCCTCGGGACCGGCGGGAGCCGAGAAAGTCTGTGAGGAAATCAGCGGAGCTTGCGGAGCGCCGATCCGACTTTGTCGGTGGACGCCGGCGCCCCATTGGGGGGCGAGGGTTGACCGGGCTGGCGCGGCCCTGAGGCTTCGCCTAGCGCTGGGGATGGTCTCCGAGAACGGCAGTCCCGGAAGCGGATCGTGGCGGCGCGGCTCAGGACGGGCCGATCATCGGCTCATGCCCGCGAACCGACCGGTGGTCGTCGCCGGGATCCCGCTGGGCGGACCTGGGCGCCGGGTTGATACTGGGTCGATGACGTACGTCGGTCGACCGTTGCACAGCTTCCTCGGGTCGGAGGTCTTCGAGCTGCTCGGCCAGCAGGCCGACCGGATCCGTCGTGCCGATGGCACGATCCCGGCCGCCGGCAAGGTGGCGGAGGTGCTCCAGGCTGTGCGCGGACACCTTGCGAACGCGGCCGCGGCCGCTGACGGCTATGTGCTTGCTCCGCGCTTTGCGATCGGCGAGCTGGTCGACCTGACCGACGACGCCGGCGAGACCGTCCTCGAGCGCGGACTACGGGTCGTCGCCTTGAGCCTTCGCCAGACCCAGGCCTGACGCGCGGGCATTGCCCCGGGATCTGCTCCCGGGGCAATGCCCCCTCCTTCCGGGAGCCGGCTGACTGAACAGGAGGTGGCAGCACCTCGGGGCTATCCCCCGGCAGGGAGTCCTTCGGGGACCGGGTCCGGGCCGCGTGGGCCGACCCTCTGGCTCGGTGTTTCCCGTGCCAGCCCCGGCCTCGAACGGGACGGTCGGTGTCGGCCGCTATGGAGTTGGAGTCCCTCGACGGGAAGGGTTTCGCGGGTCGAGAAGAGTGCCAGCGTCTTGTGCGCTGGCTGGGCGACCCTCCGGCTCGTGAAGGACGAGCCAGGTACCGGCTTCCCGCCGAGGGAGTTTGGGGCGGGTGAGACGGGCTTTCCGCCTCACCCGGTGTGGCTTCCCCAACCACGGGACCAGATCGGGCCGCATCAGCTGGCCGAGGTGCAAGGGCCGACGTAGGAGGGCACTGCTTCCCTTGCGGCTCGGCGGCGCGGCCTATGGTCCGTGAGCGGTTGGGGAAGGTGACAACCGGGGAAGGCGTGGACGACCGTCAGGCCTTACTCCCCCGGGTTAGCGTGATGTCTGTGGGAGACCTGGTGGTGAATGCGGCGGTGGTGGCTGAGCAGTACGTCGCGCCTTTGGGTCGCCGATGGCGGCATGTGCAGGGTGTCGCCCGTCGCGCCCTCGAGCTCAGCGTCGGCCTCGAGGCCGACCAGGTCGAGACCGTGGTCTCGGCGGCGTGGCTGCACGACATCGGCTACGCACACGAAATTTCCTCAACTGGCTTCCACCCGCTTGATGGTGCCCGCTGGCTGCGTGGCCAGGACTGGCCACCCGAGGTGGTGAAGCTTGTCGCGCATCACTCCGGTGCCCGGTTTGAGGCACGCGAACGCGATCTCGTGGGAGAACTGGCGGAGTTCGAGTTCGGTGACACCGAGCTCGACGACCTCGTGGCGGCCGCCGATCTAACCACCGGTCCCGGCGGTGAGCGGCTGAGCTTCGATGAGCGGGTCGCGGAGATCCTGACCCGCTACGAGCCTGACAGCGTGGTTCACCGCACGTGGTTGACGGCTGCCCCGACCGTTGGTCAGGCGGTTGCCCGGGCGGAGGCTCGGGCTGCTGCGCGAGCCTCCGTCCGGGGTCTGTGAACGAGGCAGCGGCGCGAGTCAGTCTGCGACCGGGTACCGCTGATTGAGGTAGTCGTCGATCTGGCGGCGCATGGTCGGGTGGATGTCGTATTGGTCGAGCGCGGCCTCGGCAACCCAACGTACGTCGGAGGCCTCGTCGTTGACCGTGGGCTCTCCTGCGACGGGCCGGCCGATGAAGGTGACTTCGTACTCCTGACGGACCTCGCCGTCGCTGAGGTACTCGATCAGGTGCGCGGGGTCGCTATAGACGCCAAGCAGGCCGGTGATCTCTGCGCGTACGCCGGTCTCTTCCTCGCCCTCGCGTATGGCGCAGGCGCTCGGCGTTTCGCCGAACTCCTGCTTCCCACCGGGCAGTGCCCACTGGCCAGTGTCGCGTCGACGCTGGAGCAGGATCTCGCCGGCGTCGTTGACGACCAGGATGTTCGACGCCGGTACCAGTGAGTTGGGCTTGGGGGCGTCAGGGTTACGCCAATGCTCGATGCGAGTGTTCACGCCAGGCCCCAGGGCTTCGATTGGTCCCAGACCTTCTCGAAGCTCTCGGTGTACTTATGGAACATGGAGTCCTCTCCGAGGTCGCGGATGTGGAGCAGTGGGTTGGCACTGGCGGGGCTGCCCCAGATGTGCGGGTTGATCATGGCATCTGAGTCGTAGCGGAAGATCGAGGCGTACACGGCGCACCCATGCAGCCGGACCTCGCACCCTGGTGAGCGGGCGAGGTCTGTGAAGTAGCTCAGGCTCGCGCCGATCTTCGCTCCGAGCGCGGCGCCGATGCCTTCCTCCTCGCCTCGCAGTGCGACCGCGGCGCTGTCAGGGTCACCGAAGCAGAGCCTGACCTGGGCGCCGGCCGCGGCGCGTCGGATCAGCATCGCAGGCAACCGCGGGTTGCTCTGGGCGAGGAAGGTGCCGGAGAAGACGAGTACGTCGATCTGTTGCTCGGCGTGATCGAGCAGTGTGCGCCACACTGCCTGAGGCACACTGGCGCGATCGGGATAGGTCGCTACCAGCTCGGAGCGGGCACCTGTACTGGCGTAGGAGTCGTGGTGCGTAGAGTCGGGCCACAGGTAGGCCGCGGAGACGCCCAGCGCGGCGGCCGCCGCGCGCTGGTTCCGTGCGTGTGGCTGGCGGCCGGTCGTGATCCATCGCTGCACCGTCTTGGCGTCGGTGTCGATCTTTTGGGCGAGCTCGGCGACAGAAATCCGTTGCTGAGCCAGCGCTCCCCGGAGGCGCTCGTTCATGCCGACCAGCGTACGGGACTTTTAGGGGACGTTTCACGCGTGCCGGGCCGTGAGTTCGTGCGTAGGCTGCTCGGTATGGCCGTGATCTCCGAGACGTTCAGGCCCGCGACGGTGTCGTCGCTGGCTCCTCCCTCCGCAGCGGAGCACGGGTTGTTGGTCTTGTGGGACGTTGACCACACGTTGGTGGACAACGGCGGCGTCAGCAAGGAGACCTACGCAGCGGCGTTCGAGGAGTTGACTGGCGTCGAGCCGCGGGTCGCGGCGAGGACAGGCGGGCGTACGGATCGGACGATCATGCGCACGATGTTCGCCGACCAAGGACTGCAGATGCCGCGCTGGGCTGTCGTCGCCGGTGCGCTCGAGCGCGCTGGCGCTGCCAGATACGAAGCGATGCGCGCTCGCGGGTCAGTCCTTCCTGGCGTGCTGGCCGCGGTCGGGCACCTGGGAGCCGTACCCGGCACGATTCAGTCGGTGTTGACCGGGAACGTCCGGCCCAACGCCGAGATGAAGCTACGAGCGCAGGGTCTCGTCGATGGCTTCGACCTCGACGTCGGGGCCTACGGAGCCGATAGTGAGGACCGTGCCGACCTGGTGACCTGCGCGCAGCGACGAGCCAGCGGCCGCTACGGACGCAGATTCGACGAGCGCAACACGGTGCTGATCGGCGACACCCCACGCGACGTCGATGCCGGCCGGCGCGGCGGAGCGTACGTGCTGGCGGTCGCCACCGGCGTCCACACGGTCGACCAACTCACCGACGCCGGCGCTACCGCCGTCCTGCCAGACCTGGCTGACGTCGCCGCGCTTCGCCGGCACCTGGCGCGGCTTATCGACGCCTGAAGCCTCGCGTCCGGCGTCCGCCGGACGCGAGATGGGTTCGTGTCGTCAGATTTCTTGGGACGTTTGGGACGTTTTAGGCGTCCCGAAATGGTTCGGGGACGACGTAGGAATGTCCCCAGGGCCTGCGGTTTCGTGATGACCATGGGACCCACTCGCGACCCTCGACCCGGCCCTGGTCGGCCAAGGCATACGCCTCGACCGACAGCCGGGATGGTGCCGCGTGAGGAGATCATCGACGCAGCCGCGCGGCTGTTCGTCGATCAGGGCGTAGCCGGGACCTCGACTCGGGAGATTGCCGAGTCGGTCGGGATCCGGCAGGCCTCGCTCTACTACCACTTCGCGTGCAAGGAGGAGATCCTCCTCGAGGTGCTGCAGCGCTCGATCCGGCCCACGGTCGACAAGATCGAGAAGCTCGAGCTCCTCGGCAGCGAGCGAGACGCGACGCCGCCGACGCTGCTGTACCTGCTGGCGCTCCTCGACGTACGCACACTCGCGCAGGCCCCGCACAACGGCGGCGCCCTGGCACGGCTGCCAGAAGTGCGCGGCATGGAAGGTTACGACCGATTCGACCTCACCCGCAGCGAGCTGCTCGACGCCTACGACCGGTTCGCCGCCCCAGTGGCCGGTGGCACCGACATCGGAGGACTCCGGTGGGGTGCACTGCTGATGCAGCTGGTCGAGGTCGTGATCGGGATGCGTACCGATGGAGACCGGATCGACGACCTGTGCGCGGCCGCGGTTGCTTCCAGCTGCCTGCGCGTGTGCGGCGCCGGCGACGACGTCATCGAGGCCGCCTCATGTGCGGCCTTCGATCTGATCGGGGCGATCGAGTGATGCCCGATCCCATGTTCTGGTCGCTGGGCCACTTGCCACAGGTGGGTGTGGGTGGTGGTTCGGCGACCTCAAACCCGAGGGGGCGTCACCTGCCGGTGACGGCTGCCTCACTCCCCCGTCCGGATCTCCAGACGGGCGGGAAATCCCGTGCTCCCGAGGCACCCACGATGACACGGCCGGAGAACCGGGCAAGGGCGGAGCATGTCGCCTCCGGCGACCCTTGCCCGAACACTCCGGCCGCATGGGCGGCCTCTATCGGGAGCACGGGGTCCGAGTGGCCAACAGGACCAAGAACGACCCGGCTCGCGACCGTGAGGTCACTGCCGGCAACCCAAGTGCCCGGTAGGGCCGCAACCAGTAAGGAGTGAGAGATCATGCCGATCATCGCGTGCTTCGAAGGCCGGCTCGCGGCCGACCCCGAGCTGACCCACACCCCCAACACCGGAACCTCTGTGTGCGAGGCCGTCGTGCTCGTCAACCACCGGACCAAGCAAGAGACCGACATCGGTGAGCAGTGGATCGATGGCGAGCCGACCCGGTACTACCTCAAGGCCTGGCGCCGCCGGGCCGAGGCGCTCGGCTCGATGTCCAAGGGATCGAGCGTGGTCGTTGTCGGCCACGTCGAGACCGAGTCGTGGACCGACGGTGAGGGGAAGCGCCACTGGCGCGACACGGTCGTGGTCGACCACCTGGGCGAGACCGTCAGGGCTGCAGTAGCTGCCTAACGACACGCCGCACGCGTGACCTAAGGGCCGCAGTCTCCACGCAGTGGAGGCTGCGGTTCACTCATTCGAGAAGTCAGTCCTTCGTGGTCTTGCGGGTCTTGCCGCTCTCGGCGCGGATCGCGTCGAGCTCCTGGCGGTGAGCCTTGGCCGCGGCGGCCGCCTCTGCGCGCTGCTCGGCGAGGTCGGTGCGCAGCCGGTCGATCTGCTCGGTGAGCCCGGAGCGTACGTCGTCGATGCGCTCGGTGGCGTGTTGGCGCTCGCGCTCGATGTCGGCCTTGGCCGCGTCACGCTCGGCCCGGGCGGTGGCCTCGGCGCTGCGTAGGTCAGCGATCTGGGTCTGCAGCTGGTCGACCTGGGCGCGCGTGGTGTCGAGCTGGGCTCGTGCTTCGCGGGCAGCCTGCTCCTCCTGCTGTGCCTGCCGGGTGGCGCTCTCGGCGCGGCCGGCTGCCTCATCGCGTTGGGTACGGGCTGCCTCAAGGTCGCTGGTGCGCTGGTCGCGCTCGCTCACCGCGGTGGCCAGCTGAGCCTTGAGGGTGACGATCTCCTGGTCGAGCGCTGCCTTGGCCGACTCGGCCTCCTCGCGCTCCTGCTCCAGGACGCTCTGCAGGTTGTCGTTGGCGCCGTAGGCCTGCTCCAGCTCAGTGTCGCGCTGGGTGAGCTGGGTGCGTACCTCGGCGAGCTCGGCCTGGAGCTGCTCGACCTGCGCCAGGGCCTCGGTCGCGGCAGCGTCGGCTTCCTCGCGGTCGGTCTCGGCCCGACGCTGCGCCTGCTCGGCGCGGACGGCACGGGCGCTCGCGGAGGCGATGCGTTCCTCGGCCTCGGTCTGCACGGTCTCGATCTGCGCCTCGGCGGCGTCGAGGTCACCAGCGGTCCGCAGCTCCTCGACGATGCGGGGCATCTGCTCCATGAGCAGCTCAGCCATCCCGATCACCTGGGCCGCAGTCTCAGCGGCACGCTGCCGAGCACCGGTGACCGGGCGCTCCTCCGGCGCGACTGGCTCGGCGCTGCCGCTGTTCTTCAGCCGCTGGCGCTCCTTCCACGCGCTGGCCTTGTTGTGCGCGGGGTTGTCACAGAAGCCGGGAGGGCGCCCGGCCCCTTCGGGTGCCGGGGCGGTCGGGCGGCCGCAGCCGGGGAACCGGCAGGTCTGCTGGTCAGTGGGCGCTGGCGTCGAGGTCATAAGGTCACTCTATCACACTAAATAACCGAACCAAACTAAATACCAAACCGAATACCTAATTGCTCAGGGGAGGTCGGCTAGCGACTCATCCCCCGGCCGGCGGGGGGGCGTCGAGACGCAGGAAGGCCCGGCAACCGTCCGGGGTGGATCGGTTTGCCGGGCCTGCTGTTGCCCTGGCGTGCTCCCAGATTGCCCGCCGGGGCGTGTGCTGCGCGGGCTCCCAGATTGCTCGCGCTGCGTCTGTGGGTGTGGTTATGAAGTGGCGGGGACTCCGAGGAGGTCGCGGATCTCGTCTTCGGTCGTGGCGACGCCACCGCCCAGGAGCGTGTCGGCCTCAGAGAGGAGCAGGTCGACGGCGACGCGGATGAGGGTGTTGTCGGTGAACCGCTCCCCCACTCCCCCACGGCGCTTGTTGAGCCGACGGGTCAGGACGGTGAGCGCATCGAGCTGCTCTTCGGTGAACCGAGCCTCTTTGCGGGTCAGCTGGAGGTAGCGCGGGCCGTCGACCTCGACGACAGGGGCGGCTTTCGCGGCCTTGGCCTTCGAGGCCGGCTTCGCGGTGTTCCGCTTCTTCGGCGCCGGCTTCGACTCGACAGGTTCCGCGATGACCGCTGTCTCGGCAGGTGCCTCGACCGGCGCGGCGGGGACGCTCTGCAGCGCTGGCGCTGAGCCAGGGTCCTCTGCTGGTGCCCCGTCACGCGGCTCAGGAGAGGCCTCGACGGGCTCTGGGGCGGTGTCCTCGAGGTTGGAGATGAGGTTGGTGAGCTTGGGCCGTGCCATCAGTTGACCGCCTTCAGGTTGGAGTCCCTCTCGATGGCGGCGGGGTTGCTGGCCCAGTGGGTCATGAGCTCGAGGGCGACCTTGCGGAAGTCCTCGGCGGCACGGACGGCTTCGCGGTTGTTGCCGTACTGGGTGACGACCTTGCCCTCGATAGGGGCGTACTTATGGATCTTGTATTCCTTGATGAAGTTGCGGAAGTGCGGGATGCCCGCGGAGTCGAGCAGCTCGGCGGCGTCCTCGGCATCCTGAAGCTCCCGCGGGGGCACCTTGTTGATCACCACGCGGTAGTCGACGTCCGCAGGAACGACGAGCTCCTTGATTGTGCGGATCAGCGGAGGGATGGCGAGCGGTGCGGGCTCGCTGGGCAGGATGGCGAAGTCGACCTGGCTCAGGACGGTGCTGAGCACGTCCTTGCCGTCGAGCGAGCCGGGGGTGTCGACGACCACGACGTCGTAGTCGGGCAGCCGGCGCAGGTGCGAAAGGTTCTTCGGGTCGGTGTCGTCGGCCACGTCGAAGGGCAGGTTGTCCCCTGCCTGGTCGGCCCAATAGGCGGCCGACTTCTGGTTGTCGACATCGACCAGGAGCACGCGGGCGCTCTGCTGAAGTACGGCGGCGAGGTTCATCGCCGTCGTGGTCTTGCCGATGCCGCCCTTCTGGCCGGCTATCGCGACGATCCACATATCGAGGCTCCTGTGAGTTCGGGACTCTGTAAGTCCGGTAGTTCCGAGCGAGGTGTTGGCCTCGTCGGAATGGTGGGGTCTGTCACTTCGGTACTTCGTGAGTTGCGAACTTCTAGAGTTTGGTAGTCCGACTCTCCGGTAGTTAGGGACTGCCGATGTTTGTCAGTCCCGGAGTTCCGCAACTCTGTATGTCTGTGTGTCTGGATCTTCCGAAGTTCGGGAGGTCCGGACTCTCGATGTTCGTGACTCTGGTTGTACCGGAGTTCGCGAACTCTGTCTGTCCGACACTCCGAATGTCTGCAAGTTCGACAGTTCGTAACTTCCGGAGTTCCGTGACTCTGTTACTTCGTAACATTCGTAGTTCCGTACTCCGTCACTTCCGATGTTCGGTTCTCTGTTTCTTTGGTAGTCCCAGACTCTGTTAGTTCGGCAGTTGGCGCGTCACTCTTCCAGAGGTCCGCAGTCTGTGACTAACAGACTCCGGAAGCGGGTCTAGTGGGGTTCGGGATACCGACGGTGTGTCAGACAGAGTCCGATAGTTCGGGACTTACAGACTTCCGGCATTGAATTGGGATAGGTGGCTCGCCCGGGGGTGTGGGCGGTGGTTGTTTGAAGCTTGTCGACGCCATGAGGGACGCTCTGAGACGATTTCAGCCCCCTCGGTGGGCCCTGGGAGCCGCTTGCGGTTCCCAGGGCCTCAGATCGAGAATTCCGGATCAGGCCGTTTTGGCCGAGGTCGCGTACTTCTCGACCTCGGAGAGGCCGTATCCGGCGCTGGCGATGAACCGGAGGTAGCGGCCGACGGCGTTCTTGGTGCCGTCGTGACGCCAGGAGTTGTCGCGGATATCGACCTCGTGGGCGGCCAGGACCTGGACCAGGGCGGCCATGTAGGCGCGCTGGTCGGTGGCGGACTTGGCGGGGGAGAGGTCGGCGCGGGCGTACCCTTCGGGCTCCTTCTTGCCGAGCCAGGTGGCTGCGAGGCGGTTGGCGTCGCGCTCGTGGAGGATCTCGGCGTCGTGGCAGAGCGCGGTGGCGAGGAATGCGGCGGTGCCCTTCGGCGGAGTCTTGCCCTTGGCGAAGGTGGCGAGCCACTCGCGGCGTACGGGCTCGGTGGCGGCCCATGCCTTGTTGTTGTCGATGACCAGCTTGCGGGCGGCGGCCGCTTCGGCGCGCTGCTCCTCGCTCATGTCGGCGGCCTTGGGCTTGGACCGGGTGGTGCTCGCGGTGAACTGGTCGTGGTGACCGTTGGCGCGCCAGTCGGCGCAGCCGAACACGGCGGTGGGGATGGGCATCCGGCGGCACTCGGCGCGGATCCGGTCGGCCTCGGCCCGGTAGGCGGCCTGGCGCTCCTCGTAGTCCTCTGCGTCCCGGTCGGTGGGGCGCGCCGGGTGGGTGACCCGGTCGCCCTGGTCGTCGACGTAGCCGTACTCGTTGCTGATCCAGGCGACGTGGCCGGGGCAGGTGGCGTGCTCCTCCTCGGTGATCCGGGTCCTGTCCTCGGCGGAGACGCGCAGGTCGGAGATCTTGCCGATCTTGGGGTCGCTGTAGCCGGGCTCCTCGATCAGCGCGATACCGCACTCGTCGAGCATCGCGGCCACCTGCACACGGAGCCGGTCGGTGATCCGGTCATCCCGCAGCCGCTGGGCGGTGTGCTCGAACTGACCTTCGTGCGCGGCGAGGACGAGGGCCTTGACGGCCTCGGGGTCGTCCTCGAACTCGGCAACGACGGCGGCCTGGTCCAGGCCGAGCACGTCGTAGCGCTCGGTGGCCTTGGTGGCCATCTTGGAGTTGGCGACGGTGAGGCTGGTCTCGACGGTGGTCTTGTCGATGCGGGTGCGCTTGGCGATCTGGGCGGGGGAGAGGCCGAAGGCCGCGAGCTGGCCGACGACGCCGACCTCTTCGGCGGTGGTCAGGCCGACGCGGTGGGTGTTCTCCTCGCGCTGGGCGATGACTCGGGCGATCTCGTCGTCCTTGGCGGTGGAGTCGGCTCCGGCGACGTAGACCGGGACGGTCTCCCGCTGTGCCTCGATGGCCGCCAGGGTGCGGCGCTCGCCGAACCGAACGAGCAGGTCACCGGAGGCGGTGGTGACGGCGACGATCGGCTCGAGGACGCCGACTTCGGCGATGGACCGGGTCAGGTCGGTGAACGCGGCGTCGCGGGGGATGGTGCGGATGTTGCGCTCCAGGAGGAGGCTGCTGGGGGCCACGTGCACGGTGGTCCCTGCCTCGTACGCCTCAGGCGTGGCCTGGGCCTTCTTGCTGGTGTTCTTCTGAGTGGTGGTCATGACTGACCCTTCCTGCGCCGGGACAGGGTGGGTGGCTTCTGGGTTGCCGACCCTTTTTTCGCCCTCCCCGGGCAAGGAGAAGCAGGACGGCCGGTGGAGCGACGGAGCGCAACCAACCGGTACCGGCCGGAGGCCAAGAAGTTCGGGGAGGAAATAAGCGGAGCTTGCGGAGCGCCGGACCGAACTTCTTGGGTGGAGGCCGGCGCCGTAGGCGCGGTGGTTGCGTGGAGGAGCGCGGCCGTCATGATTGGACGTCCGGGGAGGGAGAAAACTCGTTGGGCTGCGCCGGCGTACGCCGGCTCGATCCCGGCGGAGCCGGGCCCTTTCCATTTGTCCCACAGCTTGTGGGACAAATGGTCGCCTTCGAGGTTCCCTACGTCTGGTCGTGGGGCTCGATGGCGTCGAGGACCTCGTTGGGCGGTGGCAGCAGGTCGCGCACGTCGTCGGGGAGGGTGTCGTAGGTGTAGCGGGCGATCGCGACAGGCTGGTCGATGGTCTTCAGTGCGTACTCGACCACTCCGTCGTGCTTGTCGGCGCACAGGAGGATGCCAACGGTCTCGGCGTGGGTGTCGGCCGCTCGGAGTCGGTCATCGACGAGGGCGACGTAGAAGCCGAGCTGGCCGGCGTCTCGCGGGGTGAACCTGCCACTCTTGAGCTCGATGACGACGTAGCGCAGCTGGGTGACGTGGAAGAAGAGCAGGTCGACGTAGAAGTCGTCGCCGTCGACCTCGAAGTGCACCTGCCTGCCGACGAACGCGAATCCGCTGCCGAATTCGGTGAGTGTCTCTTGCATGCGCTCGACCAGGGCCTGCTCGAGGTCGCGCTCGAGGCGTGGGCGGGTCTGGGCGAGGAAGTCGAAGATGTAGGGATCTTTGGTGAGCTCGCGGGCGAGGTCGGTTTGAGTGGCAGGGAGAGCGTCGTCGAAGTTGGAGGGCGCTGCGCTGATACGCCGGTGGAGCTGGCCCATGATCATGTTGAGGAGCACGTTGCGAGACCAGCCCTCCTCGGCGGCCGCGGCGGCGTACCAGTCGCGGGTCGGCTGGTCGTCGAGCTTGTCGAGGAGTGTTCGAACGTGGCCCCACCCAAGTTGTCCCACAGGCTGTGGGACAACTCCGTTCGGCCAGGCTTCTGCAAATGAGCGCATGTAGTGGAGGTTGCTGCGCGAGAGGCCGGTCATGCCGGGGAACTCTGCGCGGAGGTCTTTGGCGAGCCGGTCGATCACCTTGGCTCCCCAGCCTCCGAGGGTCTGGCGGGCGAGGATGGTCCGGCCGATGTCCCAGTAGAGCTCGAGGAGCTCGGTGTTGACCTTGCGGACGGCGCGATGTCGGGACGATCGAACGCGCTCTTTGAGCTCGGCGAGCACCTCTGCGTATCCCTCGGGAAGGGCAGGAGTGGTCATGAGGCGGATCCTTCGCGGGGTAGGGCCCAGTCGGGGATGAGGGTCTCGGTGGCTGCGGGCTGATTCTTGCCGAATGCACCGACAGCCTCGGTGAGGAAGTCGGTGTCGCGGCGACCGCGACCATCGGGGAGGAGGTCGAGCTCGGCATCCGCCGGCGGCGATGCCTGGTGCTCGGGGAGGCCGTGGCGGCGCCGGTGGCGGTCCCAGGCCTCGACGCTGAGGGCCTTCTCTCCCTGGGGGAGACGGTCGTAGCGGTCCCGCCGGCGGTGGCTGCGGTGGGCGTACTGGTCGGGGGAGAGCGAGTCGAGCCAGCCTTGGTGGTGCTCGATCTCTGTGATGCCGGCGTGGGCACGGCGGCGGGCGAGATGCTCTTTGAGCCGGGCCTGGTCGGTGATGGTCAGTTGGTCGAACTCGGCTCGCTTCGCCCGCTGGCGCTGGGCGCGGGAGACGGGGTCGAGGGTGTCCCACCAGGCTTTCTGGCGGGCGAGCTGGGCCTTGTAGGCGCGGGCGCGGCCTGCGGTCCACTCGTCGACGGGCTGGGGTGACCGGTAAGTGGCACGCTCGGCGGTGACCTGCTGGTGCAGCTGCTCGTGGCGACGAGCGGCGTGCTCGAGCAGGTCAGGATCCGTGGCGGCCGCCGCGGCGATGGTGGAGGCGTGCCAGCGTCCGTGCTCGTCGAGCCGGGCCAGGCCGGCCCTGCTCAGCGCCTGGAGCCCGGTGATGGTGGTGTCGAGCTGGCTTCTCGTTGGGGTCTGTCCTGGGGTGGGTACCAGTGCTGCGGCAATGGCTAGTTGCGCTATCGCAGACCCTTCTCCGTCACCCTGCAGTAGTGCACGCCACAGCGCATGCGCCGAGCGAGGGAGGGACCCCCAGAGTCCTTGGGGTGGGTGAGAAACCTTAGGTGGGGGGATTTCCCGCACCCCTTGTTCGATCGCAGGGTCGATCGAGAACTCGTAGCTCGTCGAGGCGCGCAGCGCGTGAGCGTGGGAGAGGCCGTCGCGGTGGAGCGTGCCGACGGTGCCGTCCAGGAGCCGCAGGGCGGCTCGGATGGTCTTGCGGTCGCTGATGCCGGTGTCCAGGGCCAGGTCCCGCTCGGGGCACGGGACCCGCAGCACAGGCCCGTCACCGGCGTCAGCGTCGGCGGTGCGGCTGATCCGGTCGAGGATGGTGTGCCCGACGAGCCCGACCGCAGCGCGGGCGCGCGTGGGCTGCCGCCAGAGCAGTTCCTGGAGCCGGTCGCGGGCTGCGGTGACGGCGTGCACCGTCGCGGTCGACGGCTCCGCGACCGGGCGGGGAGTGGCCTCGGGCTGCTCCAGGTCGATGCCGTGGGTCTCGGCGAAGGTGTCGCGGTCCTGGACCGCTCGTGTCCAGACGTAGTCTGACCACCACTGGTAGCGGGTCCCGCGCGCCTTGGTCATCGCGGCCGCGTGTGCGCCGCGGATCTGTCGCCAGGCGCTCTGTTCGGTGTGGCCGGCCCACGCGAGCTCGAGGGTGCACTGGGCCTCGATCAGGGACCGCTTGTGGCCCCCGGGGTCGCCTTGGAGGTGGGCGGGGATGGTGCCGTTGGTGAGGTATGCCTGCCACTGCGGCCGCAAGGGCCGGCGCGGGCCGGCGGTCGCGGGGGGCTCCTCGGTGGGCGTGGGTTTGATCCGGCGTGGTCGGGGCTCGGTCTCCGGGGCAGGCGGCTCCGGGAGGATCTTGCGGAGGTCGGAGAGCGCGGAGCCGAGGTCGCCGTAGGCCCTGGTCGTGACCCCGTGGCGGTGTGGGGAGGACAGCGGACGTACGGCGTCGCGCAGGTCGAGCTGACGCACCGCGACACCGATGTCGACGGCAACGCCGGAGAGATAGGCCTGCACCTCGGCCCACGCCTCGCTACGGCGAGACAGGTCGGGGTGAGCGAGGAAGACGTGGTGACGACCACCGTCACCACCGCCGGAGGGACGCAGCAGCGTCCAGTAGCCGCGCAGGTGCGCCCAGGAGGCGATCTCCCGGGCGGCGTACTCACCCAGGCCGCCGTCGACGTCGACGTCGGCGACCGCAGCGCCGCGGCGGAGTCGACCGACGAGCGCACGGACGCGGCCGCGACCGACCAGGTCGAGACCAGCAGACAGCGTCGCCGGGCGTACGCCCCGGACCTGCTGGTTCGCATCATCGATCGCGAACCACGACGAGGGCCGGAAAAGCCACTCATCGAGCGCGATGGCGCGAGCGGTGATCGGCGTCACGCCGACACGCGTCTCGAAATCCCGCATGCGTTTACTGCGTGCAGGCGGATCGGCTGTTATCGTGGATAGCACAAAGCGACCTCCTTCGTTGGTTAGCCACCTCACGGGGAGTCTGAATACTGGTCCGGTCTGAGTTGGTAAGGCTCAGTCCGACCCTGCGAAGGTCCCGTGTTGGTAGCACGGGCCTTCGGTCGTTTTGGGGGCCGTTGCCCCGATCTCGTCAGCCGGTCATGGGAAAGAGCTCCTCTTCCTTGCCAGGCTGGCCAGTCCACCAGATTGGCTTCCCTGCCTCGTCGAGCTCGTCGCGCGCGATGAGTGCATCAACGTAGGTCCACAGGGAGACACCGAGCGTGTCGGCGATGGCGTCAGCCTTCGCCTTGGTGCTCTCCTGCAGACGCGCGCTCGTACGCGCGGTGAGGGGAACGGCGCTGTGTCGTCGTCCCGCGATCTGGCCCATCGGGTTCACCTCCAGCACGACTTGGGAATGCTTCTAGTTAAGGGAGAGCGTTCCGTAGTCCTGCAAAATTTGATGCCATTTAGGTCGGCGTGTCGGACGCCCATTAAATCCGCCACTCGGGGCGTTGGCTCCTAGCTCGACGCTGCGTCGCGGCGCTGGAGGTACGTGCGCAGCTCGTTGAGCAGCATGTCGACGCGCTCGGGGTCGACGCGATATGTCGCAGGCTGCGGACCCGAACCTTCCTGGTCGATGACGAGGACGCCGGCGTCGAGCAGGAGCTTCGTGTGGCGGTTCACCATCTGCCGCGGAACCTCGAGGCTGTTAGCGGCCTCGTTCATTGTCCGCGAGGAGTTGGAAGCGTAGTAGCGGATCAGCGCCGCGATCGGCTCGGAACCGAAGACGCGCGTCGCGATGGAAACGCTCATGGGTAGCGGCGGGTTCGGCCGGACGAACTTGGGCACATGAGCATTCTGCCCAGATCCGCGTTTATCGCGGGACACGGGATCGCCATCAGGGCCCTTCCTTCCGCTAGTGGCACATTTAATGTGCCACTATGCTACCGTAGGCGACGCCCGATCGGCGAACGTGTCGCGTCTTTGGTCAACCGAGCCGAGCGAGGGCAAGCGAGATCAAACGGTGACGTTCTAGGTGTTTAGGGCACTTGGATCTGGGTAGGACCAAAGACCGCGTGACTTCAACGGGGGAGTGGAAGTGACCATGCGAACGGTGATCGGGCACCGGGCCGGACCTGGGTTTATTCGGGTTCGCGTGTCGGCCACCCCGCCTACTGTCGTGGGATCGATCGCTGCCGTCGGGGGAGAGCAGCGCGATTCTCGGGGGGTGCAGTGAACCAGTCGAAGGGCGTCACCTTCGCGGGCGCCGCAGTGGCGCTTGTCCTGGCCGTGTCGCTGGTCGTTGTGGTCGCGTTCGTCGCCACTGACGAGCCGGAGACCGCCGGCTGCGGCCCGGAGGGCTCGCTGCAGGTCTCCGCCGACGGCGTGAAGGCCGTGGGGGAGTGGAGCCTGGAACAGGCGAAGAACGCCGCTGCGATCATCCAGGCCGGCAAGGCGCTGGGCGTGCCTGCCCGTGGCCAGCAGATCGCGGTGATGACGGCGATCGGTGAGTCGACGCTGCGGGTGCTCGATCGCGGCGACGCGGTCGGGCCGGACAGCCGGGGGCTGTTCCAGCAGCGCGACAACGGAGCGTGGGGATCCTACGAAGACCGGATGGACCCGGCCCGCTCGGCGACCTCCTTCTACAAGGCGCTGTTGAAGGTGTCGGGTTGGGAGTCGATGGAGCCTTCCCTGGCCGCACACACGGTCCAGCGCAACGCGGACCCGTACCACTACGAGCGGTTCTGGTCCCAGGCCAAGGACCTCACCGCGAAGCTGACCAGCGCCGGCGGTACCCCGACGAGCCTGCCCGGTGTCGTCGGCCCGGACGGCGAGACCGTGGGCCCGATGCCTGAGGGCGGCTGCGGTGGCGACGGCGAGTTCTCGACGAACGCGGCCGCGGGCTATGTCGGCCCGTTCAACCCGCAGCAGCTCCTTGAGCGCGCCAAGCGGTTCGTCGCGGCTGGACCGCGCGACCCGTACTTCAACTCGGTCAGCACTTGGTATCGCATGTGCCAGCACTTCGTTGCGAACATGTCGGGCCGAGTGAACTCGGGCTACACCACCGCCTCGAGCGCGTGGGCCCACTTCGTCGCGACCGGTGTCGCTCACCCGGCCGACTCGGTCGACGGCGGAGCACCGCCGCCAGGAGCGTGGCTGTACTACAACGGGGGCGGGGCCGCCGGGCACGTTGCCATCTACCTGGGCGGCGGAAAGGTCGCCAGCAACGACACCTGGGGCAGCGGCCGGATCGGGATCGGGCCGGCCAGCGACCTCACCGACGGACCGTGGCATCTGAACTACCTCGGCTGGGCTGCCCCGTGGGGCGCGAAGGTTGCGACCAAGCCCCCGACGCAGTCGACGCCCGGCGGCTCGGCTGGTGGCGGGTCGGTGGTGCTCGCGCACGCCAACATCCCGAACCGGTCCGGTATGTCCGGCTACCGCTCCTCGATGAAGGGAGTGCTGTCGAAGTCGCCCGACTTCGTCACCCTCAACGAGATGCAGCAGCGCACCATGAGCGAGGTGCTCTCCGGAGCACCGGGGTACGCCGGCTACCGCGACCCCTCCGTGGGGAAGGACGCGGGTGCTGGCCAAACGCTCGATACGGCGGTGCTGTGGAAGGCCGCGAGCTGGTCGGCGGTCGCCGCGGGCCGGGTGAAGCTGGTCGAGGACGACCGCAACAGCTACCAGGGCAGGGTCGTGGTCTGGGACCGGTTCGCGTCCTACGTCACGCTGCGCCGCAAGAGCGACGGCCTGCGCGTCAGCGTGATCTCCGTGCACCACATGACCGACCCGTCCAAATACGGGCCGAACCGGGCCCAGCGGCAGGCGGCGTACGGCGCGGGCATGGACATCCTGGTGCAGATGGTCCGGGCCCTGGAGTCCTACGGACCCGTCCTGGTCGGCGGCGACTTCAACGTCTCGGCGAGCCAGTCGGGCCGGTGGGCGGCGCCCTCGAAGATGGCGGCGGCCGGCTACGGCCAGGTCCACACCGGTGTCGACTTCCTGTTCACCCGCACTGCCTCCACAAGGTTCAAAGCCAGCTGGAGTGGCCGGATGGTCTCTGACCATCGGTGGCTGGCAGCACAGATCGGATTCGGATCATGAACACGAAGACCATCCTTCTAGCCGGCGGGTTGCTGCTCGCCGTGGTCCTGATCGGGGTCGTGATCGTCCCCGAGCTGGTCAGCGACGACCCGGAACCTTCGCAGCGACCCAGCCCGACCAGCGCGCCCAGCTCAGCGGGCGAGGCCTCGACCGACCCGGTGGTGTTCGGGTCGGAGGTCTTCGCGGCCTGGTCGAAGCGGGACCAGGCCTATGAGGCCTGGTGGACCGAGCTGCAGCCGTACCTCGACGAGGCCGCCGTCGCGGCCTACCGAGCTACCGACCCGGCGGAGATCCCCGACGTCAAGGTCAACGGCGACCTGAGCGTCGACAAGGAGCCACCCGATCTTCCAGGACTCTCGGCGCTGGTCCGGGTTCCCACCACCGGTGGGGAGTTCGGACTGTTCCTGGTCCGCGTGGAGGAGAGCAGCCCGTGGCGGCTGCTGCGCATCAACTTTCCCGAGGGAGGGAGCAAAGCGTGACGACCGTAGATGAGACGCCGGCCCGGATGGGGTGGGGAACCCTTCCGCCCCCGGGCGCCGCTTCAACCCGGCGCAGCGGCGGTTGGGAGCCCGAGTCCCGGCCGCAGTCGGCGCCGCGACGTACCCCGGAGATCCCGTGGCGGAAGAAGAACAGCACTACCCGCCCGCAGGAGCCGGCTCCGGAGCAGGCCACCCCGGTGGCCGTTCCCGGCCCCGGCCTGCAGCCCACGCCGATGTGGCGCCGCGACGACGAGGCTGCGGCGATCGAGCCCAACGACGCGACGCGCGTCGCTCCACAACGCACCCTGTTCTGGGGTGCGCACGGGGGAGCGGGGTCGACGACCTGGGCGGCGATCCTCGGCGGGATCGAAGTGCCTGCCGACCAGCTAGCGCGGCTCGTCACGCGCCGCACCTGGTCGGTGGTCCTCGTCGCGCGCGCCAGCGTCGTCGGCATCGAGGCCGCAAAGCGGATCCTCGCCGAGAACCAGGGCCAGATCTCGTACGTGCTGCTGGTCCCCACAGGGCCTGGTCGCCCACACAAGCTGATCCGGAACGAGCGCAAGGTCCTCGCCGGCGCGATCACCGTCGTCGACGCGCCCTGGGTTCCGGACCTCCTGCTGCGACTGCCGGAGGCAGTCCAGCCCCAACACGTCCCCGAACGGGACCTGGCGCGGCTGCGCGCCGACATTCCATCACCTGAAGGAGAAGCACAGTGAGCACCATCCTCAACGTCGCAGCCGCGACGCAGATCCCCACGAGCATCACCGCCCAGCCGAAGCCGCTGCCCACCGAGGTCCAGCAGGGCCTCGACACGATCCAGGCCTGGATCCAGGGCATCGGCGGCTCCGTCGCGGTGATCGGCCTGATGATCCTGTTCATCGGCCTGTTCTTCGCCAACCGCCACGGCCAGGGCCAGGACTTCATGGCCAAGGCCGGCTGGTGGCTCGCCGGCGCCATCGGCCTAGGCACCGCCGCCGTGATCGCGCCAGTCTTCCTCTAAGACCTCGACGTTCCCCTCGGACTAGGAGCAGCCCGTGAACGACCGACTCAAGCAGGCCTGGGACTCCCGCGTGGCCTTCTGGATCGCTGCGATCTTCATCGTGGCGATCGTCATCGCCGCCATCGTCATCGTCGTTGGCGGCAATGACGACACGGGCCCAGACACCAAACCCTCCCCAAGCGCGAGCCCGTCAGCATCGGTGGACCCCTCGACTCCGGCGACACCGGGAGAAGGCGCGTTCGTCACACTCCCAGCTCCGGCGCAGAACACGGGCGGATACCCCACTCACTACGCTCAGACCGCCGAAGGGGCGGCCGCAACAGCACTCGCCTTCTTCGTCTCCTCCGGCAGCGTTCTCGACTACGAGCGCGGCCCGGAGATCGTCCGCGCCTATATGGCTCGCCTGCCGCTCAGCGAGGCGGAGGCGGGCGACACGATGGTCTCCACCCTTCGGAAGGGATTGGGACTTGGGCTGAACGGCGCTGCGCCCCCAGGCGTCTCCGTCTCCTACGTCATCGACGGCGTCAAGTGGATGCAGGACGGCGAGGACTACGTCGTCAGCGCCGAGTTCACACGGACCTTCACCGCCGCGGACGGATCAAAAACAACGACGACCGGCGCCGTGAGCATCGGGACCGTCGTCTGGTCTGGCGGACGCTGGTGGATCGACGGTAGCGCTCAGACCGCTGGGGCACCGGAGTCCTACGTCGAGCCTGGAACCGCTGCGTACGCGTCGGCTGGCTGGAACGTGCTTCGGAGCAACGAGTGGACCGGAGGGCTGCTATGAAGACGCTCGCACGCCTCGTGGTCCTACTGATCACCGCCACGGTCTTGGGTCTGACCGTCGACGCTGCAACCTCGCAAGCCACGGCCGCGCCGAGCACGGTGCGCAACGCTGATCCCTCCTGCGTCTTCGTGCCTGCCATGTGCGCCTTGGACGGGGCGGGCGAGGCTGCCCAGGGCGCCGTCGATGACGCTGTGACCAGTGCTGTCGACTCGGGTGCTCGGAGCCTTGGCGAGGCGATGATGGGGGCCTGGGACGCGCTGATGAAGAAGTTCCTGACCGTCTGGCTGGATCAGGGGCTTCTGGTCGACCTCGAGGGCGACCAGGTCCACTGGTTGTCGAACGCGCTACGTACCTTGACGGTGCCGTTCGCGGTGATCGGGATCATGATCGCCTGCGTCTGGACGATGATGAATCACCGCGGCGACCGGATGCGCACAGCCCTGGAAGCGCTGTTCCGGGTCTTCTTGGTCTCGACGCTGGGAACCGCGTTCGTCGCTCTGATGGTCCCGGTGGGCGACAAGTTCGGGCAGTGGATCTTGTCGAACGCAGGCGTGACGGTCAACGGGTGGCAGTCAGCTGCCGCCGCGGGCATCGTGCAAACCCAGCCTGGTCTGGCGATCCTCGCCGGCATCTTCGGGGCTCTGTCCGTGTTCTTCCAATGGGTCATCATGCTCGCCCGGGTCGTGGTCCTGCCCCTACTGGTGGCGATCTGGCCGACGACGGCGGCCGCGGCGATGATCCGAGGCGGTGAGCAGTCGTTTGCATCGGTGACCCGATGGATCATCGCGTTCCTTCTGTACAAGCCCGCGGCCGCGATCGTGTACGCCTTCGCGTGGCGACTGAAGTCGGACGACGATATCTCGACGGTGATCAACGGCCTGCTGTTGTTGATCATGGCTGTCCTCGCGCTCCCGGTGCTCCTGCGGCTGATGACACCGGCCGCGAACGCGATGGGCTCAGCTGCAGGCGGCGGCATGTCCCTTGCCGCGACCGGCGCGATCGTCGCCACCGGGGTTGCTGCGGGCGCGGCAATCGTCACCGGCGGCACCTCGGCAGCCGCGACTCCAGCGGCAGCGGGTGCCGGCGGTGGAGCTTCTGGTGGTGCAAGCCGGTTCACGGCAGGCGGTACGCAGTCGCCGACCGGTGGTGGCCCACAGCCGCCGGCTCCGGCTCCGGGCAGCCAGGGGCAGCCCGGCCAGGCCGGGATCGATGGAGCCTCGTCGCAGCAGAAGCAGACCGCTGAGGGGTCGATGGCCAGGGGCCTCGATGCCGGTGCCCGGCAGCTGCGGAGTTCGGTGGCTGAGGGATCACAACAGACCAAGGGTGACGACATGATCGGAGGTGACGGGCAGTGAGCGAGTCCGCACAGGTGCGAGCTGACCGGTACGGCAACTGGATGCGACCGTCCTCGGCGGGCCTGTTCGGCCTGTCGCTGGCGGCCCTCATCGTGGCCGGCGGCGGTGTCGTGTTCGCGATGCTGTTCATGGTCTCGGGCAAGTGGCAGGGGATGCTCGTCGTCCTCGGGCTGACCGCGGCCGTGGTGCTGATCGGGTTCGTCCGCTTCGGCGGCCGCACCCTGGCCGGCAAGCTGACCGACTGGGTCTCCCTCGCCCGACGTCGGGCCCGCGGCGAGACGTTGTACGTCACCGGCGCGCTCTCGACCCTGCCTCCGGAGGTGGCCGAGCGGCTCCCCGGGGTCCTCCTCGATGTCGAGACCGTCTCCGGGTCGGACGGACTGGGGCGCCGGTACAGCCTGTTGCACCACAAGGCCGTCGGCCAGCTGGCCGCGGTGTTCGGGTGTGCCCCGAACGGTGCGGCGATGCAGGACCAGGCCGTGGTCAACGGCCAGGTCGCGAACTTCGGCCAGTGGGTCTCCTCGCTCAGCGTCGAGGACGGCCTCACCGGGGCGACGATCGTCGTCGACTCGGCCTCGGAGTCCTCGGCCGGCATGGTCCAGGCGATCAAGGACACCTATGTGGAGAGCGCACCGGAGTTCGCTGCGCAGGTCCTCGGGGCTGCGGCGGACACGTTGCCGGGGCGTACGTCGACGGTGAACGTCTACGCCACGATGGTCTACGACGTCGAGACTCTCGCCGGGTCGAAGAACGATCTCGATGCTGCCGTCGCGGAGGTGGCGGCACGGATGCCGTCGACCTCGACGTCGCTCGCCTCGGCGGGTGGGAACGCGGTGACGCCGCTGGTCGAGCATGAGCTCTCGCAGGTCGCTGAGCTGGCCTATCAGCCCTCGCGGGACCAGGAGATGGCTCTCGATGCGCTCGAGGGCCTGACGGTGCCGCGTTCTTGGGAGCACGCGGGCCCGGAGTTCTTCGATGACTCCGCGGGCAGGATCGTGCGCCACGACGGCGTCGCGTCGGCGACGGTGATGATGACGGTGCCGCCGCAGTCGTTCATCCACGCTCGTTCCTTCGATGCGTTGTTCGGGCCGAACCCGAAGTTCCTGCGCAAGCGGGTGGCGATCTTCTACCGGCCGGTCGACCCTGGCCGGGGTGCGCGGACGGTGGACCAGCAGGTCAAGAACGCGCAGTGGCGCATGGACACACGGCGCTCGCGCCCCACGGCCTATGACCGTGCCGCGCGTGCTGTCGCAGAGAAGACCGAGGAGGAGCTCGCCGCCGGTGCCCGGCTGTCGATGTTCTCGATGATGGTCACGGTCACCTTCGCCGATGAGGAGAAGGCGCAGCGCGAGGCGCTGCACCAGCTGAAGATGCTGATGACGCCGTTGATGATGGACCACCGCTTCGTCGAGCACGCCGGCTCGGCTGCGTTCCACATCACGCTGCCGTTCGGGGTGCTGCCGTGGCGCTACTCGGCCAAGCCGGTCTGGCTCGAGGGGGCGATGGACTGATGAGCCCGACCTCGAAGGCCTCCCAGAAGCTCGCTCAGCGGGCGGGCCGGAAGGCGCTCGCGCGTACGCACCAGGTCACGCCGCGCGGCATGACCGGTCTCGGTGGTGGCCGCTGGGGGAGCATCCCGCAGCCTCCGGGCTGGTACGGCTCCTCGGCGCAGCTGTGCGGGATCTACCCGTTCTCGGCCGGAACCTTCCGGCCGGGGATGGGCACGCCGCTGGGCCGGGACATGGAGGTCGGCACGGCGGTCGCCGGCGACATGAAGACCTGGTACGACCAGGGCCTGATCTCCTCGAGCTCGATGATGCTGTTCGGTCTCAACGGCAACGGCAAGAGCTCGGTGGCGCAGCGGTTCATGTACGGGATGGCCGCGCGCGGGATCGCCCCGGCGGTCTTCGACCCGATCAAGAACGAGCACGCCGAGGCCGTCGCGGCGCTCGGGGGTCATGTGGTCTCGATCGGGCCGCGCTCCAAGCACCGGATCAACCCGCTCGACCTCGGCGCCCTCGGCGAGGCCGCCGACAGGATCGGCGGCACGCTGGGTGATGACATGCGCGAGGCCGCCGTCCGGCAGGCCGTCGACCTGGTCGCGCTGATCGTCCAGGTCAACCGCGGCCGGCCCCTGGAGGACATCGAGGACACGGCGCTGGGGCAGATGGTCCGCTCTGTGATCGCCCGGGTCGAGGACCCGTGGATCAAGGACCTGCTGGCCGGGTTCGACACGCCTCCTCCTGAGGTTGTCGCCGCGACCGGTCGCTTGGACGCGGCCGAGTTCCAGCGCGACTTCCGCAGTCTGCGGGATGCGGTGATCGCGGTCGCCCACGGCGACCTCGGTTACCTGCTGGGGGCGAAGGAGTCGGTGCGGCTCTCGGTTGGCAACCCTGGCGGGTTCTGCTTCGACACCTCCAGCATCCCCGAGTCCAACACGCGGCTGCTCTCAGCCGCGATGCTGGCTACCTGGTCGATCGGGTTCTCCACGATCGACGCGCACTGGGAGCTGTCCCAGTACGACCCCTCGATCCGGTGGGGCGGCTACCTGACGGTCCAGGACGAGTTCTGGTTCCCGATGCGCGCCGTGGAAGGCATCGTCGACCGTGCCGACCGGGTCGGTCGTACGAACCGGTCCCTGGGGGTCTCGGAGTTGAAGATCACCCACTCCCCGAAGGACTTCTTGTCCTTGACCAACGCCAAGGACCGTGAGGCCGCACGTGGGTTCGCGGAGCGCTCCGGTGTGCTGGGCCTGATGGCGCTCTCGCGCGATGACCTGATGGCGCTCTCCCAGAACGTGGTCCGGCTCAACAACCGGGAGATGGACCTGGTCAACTCCTTCAACTCCCCGCCAGGGTGGAAGGCGCAACTCGATCCAGACGGCCGGCCCCTGCCGCCGCCGGGTGCCGGCAAAATGCTGTTGAAGATCCCCGGCCAGGTCGGGATCCCGATCCAGGTCAGCCTGACCGACCTGGAGCGGAACAAGCACGTCACCGACGAGCGGTCCCGGCGTACGCCCTCCCGCCCGCCTGCCTCTGCGCCGGAGGTGCGGTCATGAGCTCCCGGGGGAGCAACCGGCAAGCGCAGCCCGGCGCCGGGCTGACCGGCGGCGTCGCCGCCGGCGTCTTCATGGCCCTGGTCCTGGTCGTGCTGCTGGGCTTCTATGCCTCGATCCAGCTCGGTGCGCGGCTCAGCGGACAGGACTCGTTGCCGACGGGGATCTCCGCAACGCTGGAAGGCGTACGGGCCGGCACGATCAGGTGGACCACCGCCTCGACGGTGGTCGCGATCGGCCTCGGCACGCTGGTCGCGATGATCGCCGGCCTGGCCGGTGGCCTGGTGCTGCGGCGCCGCCGGCGCGCCTCGCGCGCGGACTGGTCGGCGAAGGTGATGGGCCGCGGCAAGGAAGTTGCCGGGATCACCGAGAAGAAGGTCGCCGAGCATGCCAAGACGCTGGTGTCCGACTCGGTCACCACCCCGGGTCTCACGCTCGGTGTCACGGTCGCCTCACCGCATCAGCGGCTGTTTTCCTCCTGGGAGGACATGCTGCTGCTGATCGCCGGCCCCCGGACAGGTAAGTCGACCTCGTATGCGATCCCGGCCATCCTGGACGCTCCCGGCGCGGCGCTGGTGACGTCGAACAAGCGGGACCTGGTCGACGCCACCCGTGACGTACGCGCCAAGGCCGGCTCGGAGGTGTGGGTCTTCGACCCGCAGCAGGTCGTCGGCGACGAGCCGACCTGGTGGTGGAACCCGCTCTCGTACGTGACCGATGAGGTCAAGGCGGCCACCATGGCCGACCACTTCGCCACCAACTCCCGCCCCGGGGATGCGAAGACGGATGCGTTCTTCGAGCCCGAGGGCAAGGACCTGCTCGCCAACTTCCTCCTCGCCGCGGCGCTCGATGGCCGTCCGGTCACCGACGTCTACAAGTGGGCTACGGGCCCCAACGAGGCCGGTGACGCGGTCAGGATCTTGAAGGGGCACGACTACGAGCTCCAGGGCGACAACGTCGCCGCGGTGCTCGCTTCACCGGATAAGCAGCGCGGTGGTGTCTTCGGGACCACCAAGCAGATGGCCTCGTGCCTGACCACCCGCACGATGCAGCCGTGGGTCGTCGAGGGTGGCGGCCGGCGACGTCGTCACTTCGACCCGCATGCGTTCGTCCGCGACGGCGGGACCCTCTACTCCCTCTCGCGGGAAGGACGCGGCAACGCCGGTGCCTTGGTGACGGCGCTGACCAACGCGGTCGCCGATGCCGCTGAGGAGCAGGCGACCATCACCCCCGGTGATGGCGTACGCCAGGCGGGCCGGCTCCCGGTCCCGCTCGTCGGTGTCCTCGACGAGGCCGCGAACGTGTGTCGGTGGCGTGACCTGCCTTCGCTCTACTCGCACTACGGCTCACGCGGCATCGTGCTGATGACGATCCTGCAGTCCTACGCCCAGGGTGTGGGCGTGTGGGGCAGGGAGGGCATGGACTCTCTGTGGACGGCGGCCAACGTTGCGATCTACGGCGGCGGTGTCCGCGATGAGGACTTCCTCCGCAAGCTCTCCGGGCTGATCGGCACCTATGACAAGACTGCCAGCTCGGTCTCGACCCGGTCTCAGACTGGGTCTTTGTTCGGGGCGGGTGCACAGGTCAGCACCCACCTGCAGACCGAGCACATCATGGACGCGGCCGATCTCGCGAGCCTGCCCAAGGGCCGCTCGGTCGTGCTCTCGTCCGGTAACCGGGCCACGCTCGTGGAGACGCTGCCCTGGATGGCCGGAGAGCGCGCCAGCGAGGTCCGCGCGTCGATCGCCGCGCACGACCCGGCCGCATCGCAGACTCTGTCGGGGATCTCCGAGCAGATGCAGGCGATCCAGAACGCCAGCACCATCCAGCCCATCGAGGAGCTCCGCTGATGAACGACGACGCCAGCCGCGGCCCCGACGTCGACGACCTCGAGCAGGTCGATGGGTTCGACGAGCTGGGGGAGTGGGACATGCCCGGGACTGAGCCCGACGACGGCACGGAGACTGATCCGTCGGTGTCGACGATCGAACTCACCCCGGAGCTGCTCGACGCGCAGGAGGCCGCGGTCGCGGCCGAGGAGGCCGCGGTCGACCAGGCCGACGCACTGCGCGCCGCCGAGGACCTGGTGGCGGATGCTCGAGGTGTCGAGGCCGTCGCACGGGCGAGGCTTCTCGAAGTCCAGGCAGACCAGGCCAGCGCTCGCTCCCAGGTCCTGGCCGCCGAGGAGGCCGTCGCGAAGGCGACCCGTGACCGCAGTCGCGCAGAGCTGCGCGTCGAGCGTCTCCAGGAGCGCGCCGCGGCCGCCGAGCAGGCCGTCGAGGCGGCGTACGCCCAGGTGCAGAACGTCGTTGACCAGGCCGACGCTGGCGCCAGCGGCTCTGGTGATGATGACGAGCCGGCTCTGATCTATCCGACGCTGCCGGAGTTCGTCGAGGCGTTCCTCGTCCCGACCTATCGCCGTTGGATCGGTGGCGTCGGTGGCCGCAACCCGAACGGGGAGGACTCGTTCTGGTGGGACGCGAAGTGGTGGCTCCACCCTGAGGCCGTCCAGCGGCTCGAAGCGCTCTGGCGCGCGTTCGAGCACCTGCGTCGCGACCCGGCTCTCGGGATGAGCGTGTGGTGGCGTGACCACGCCGATCACCACATGCCGATCTTGCTCTCCAAGTTCGGGCCCTTCGGCGACAGCAAGGACAACAACGAGCGCGGTGAGCCCCTTCCCCACACGGCACCTCCCAAAGGGATGTACGAGTCAACTCCGGATGAAAGGAACAAGTAACCTATGGGACCGCTCGCCGCGCTGCTATTTCTCCTAGCATTTCTGCTCGCCGCTGCCGCTTGGCTCGTATGGAGTGGCCTCTTCCCGATCCGCCAGGGGTCAACAACTTCGACCTGGATCCTGCTGGCCGGACTCGCGGTGGTGCTGGTCATCATGGCCATGAGCGCCTGGGCATCGGACATCGTGTCGTGACCACGATTCAGCCCAGGAGCCAGCCCAGCACGAGTGAGTCGCGACCTCTGATCTGGGTGTTTGAGGTGGTCCCGGAGACACCGAACGGCGAGCGTAACCAATGCGATCCACGCCTCAATGAAGCGATCGCCAGGCAGATGAGAACGCTGCCGGGGTTCGTCGCCTCGGCGTGGAACCGCGAGCGCGTGGAGACGGTCTTTGAGTGCGTTGGTGTTCTCAACGACCGTGGACCAGCCATGAAGCTGGTTACTGATCGGGTGCAGTTGGCTGACCCCCGCTCCGATGGCCGCCGCCTGGATCGCTCGTACGAACTTGGTCACTGGCCTGACCCGTGCGACTGGGATTGGCTGCTCGCTCCGATCGAGATGGCGGCACGGTCGGCCTTAGAGGGTCGGCACCAATGCGGTACGCACAGCTGGTGTGACTGCGGTCGCATCGGCAACAAGTTCGACCCGAAGAAGAACGAAACCCTTCCGCTGGGATCGTTCGTCGCCAGCGCCAGCTGACCACCCGACGTGGCACGCCTGCCGACGCTAGCCGCCCCTACTGGGGGTACTGGTAAGAAGCGTGTCATGAGCCGCAAAGTAGCGGCGCATACTTTGCGGCCGGGGACGCGTTCGGGAGTTCCGGGCTTAGGCCGAGTAACTGGGGGAGCTGGTAAGAAACGTGTCACCAGCCGCAGCGGCTTCGCAGTGACGGGGCCGCACCGACCATCGCCTCGAGTTCAGAGGATCGGGTGGCCGAGCAGGCGACAGATCTCTCCTATGCGGCCCTTGGGCCCAACGATTGTTCGGATCCCTACTGGTTCGCCTGGGTGCTTGAAGACGATCTCGATGATGACGTTGGGGCCTTTGGCGACCAGTGCCACTTCATAGATCTTCGACGCGTAGAGCGCCCAACTGGTCCCGGTGTCCGCCTTGAACTTGAGCCGCAGGCCACGCGGTGTCGCGACGAGAGAGAGCCACCCGCGCGTCAGATCGGAACGCTTCGCTGAGGACCACGAGCTGGAAACGTAATCGGCGGAGGTACGCACAATCGTCTGCGGGTCTTGCGTCTGTGGGTCGTGGGTGGAAGGAGCTACCTCCGCCGGGGAGACTTTCGGCGGGACTGCGCTGCTCGACATCTGCGGCAGCGCTGCCGATCCCACTTGCCTCAGTAGGGCACGAATCTGGGTGGCCCTGATGGCGTTCTTGATGGCCAGCCAGACGCCGAACGCAACGGGGCCCCACCAGATGATGTAGTACCCACCTGTTGGACTACTCGCCGCGTCGGTATAGGTCAGCAGCGAGACAACCCCGGCCCCGCCGGCGATACACAACCAGACGACAGCCCAGACGTTCGCGCGGGTAGCCAGCGACTCCAGTTTCCGCCTGTCCAGGTCACTCATCGCCACTCCTCGGCCCTGCCTCAAACCGGCGGAGACCGAGTCCGCATTCCATGCGCAGAATTTAGCAACTCGCACGCTGCGAGTCTTGTTGATCCGTCGGCGGCGGTCGCAGCGCCAGCAGCGATCCCTAGCGGCGTAGGTCCTTGGCTACCGCGAGGGTGCGGGCCGGCTGCGGCTGCGGGTGGAGAATAAGACTGCCGCCCAGTTCTCCACCCCCAACCTGATGACCAACATCTCCGGGTTCGTGGTGATCGAGGGCAAGCGGTCGATGCGGAAGCGTGGCCTCACTTCGCCCGACCGTGTGGAGGCGGGTCTGTTGGCGATCTACGAGCCGGTCCCGCTGGTCGCACGGAAGCGTCGTGGTGTCTTGAACTAGCCGTGACCTACCGCAACCGGGCCGGGTCTATCGGGGCATCTCTGCTAATCATCGCGGTGGTACTCCTCCCACCAGTCGTCGAGGGTGTCATACGGTTCGTCGAGCTGTTCCCGCCAGCCTTGGACCGGCATCGGCGGATCGATTTCTACGCCCGGATCGCTCCCGGCCCAAGGGTCTCCGTCGAACAGGCCATGCACTGTTCGTTCCTGCGTCTTCGGCTCTGGTGTTCCCGCCGGGGCTCGGTGCCCGGGTGGCCACCTCAAGTCGATCAACGGGCACTCGTAACCGCGGTGGAGCATGACCGCGCGCAAGTCGTCGTGGGCGGCTTCTGGGGCGCACACGAACTTCACATCCGCGGGGCGAAACGGCAAGTGGCCGTGCACGCGCCACTCTCGCTCCCAAGACCACTCGTAGGAGGTCGGGGCCCCGTTCGCCTCGTACGTTCCTGGGTAGTCGATGAACGGGGTGAGCTTCCATAGCGGATGCTGTGGATCGGGGTCCTTCCCTCTCCCGTAGGCCATGGCCTTCACGAGGTTGAACAGCACCTGTTGCGGGCCGGCGTCCCGAGGCAGGTACCAAACCGGTGCGGCGCCAGCCGACTTTGCCCAGTCGGCTCTGAACGCGAGCCCAAAGTCACCGCGCCGGTCAGCGAGCCGGACACGACTGTCGGGCTCGATCTCGCTGAGGCACACCACGCGCTGCGTGTCCCTGAGGGTGTCGTGCTTGCGCACTGCGCCGTACGCGTTGACCGCGCGGACCTGTTGATCCCCAAGGATCGACTTGATCGAAGTCGACTCCCTTGTCAGGTGGAGGAGGACTCCACTCTCGTTTGTCTCAGTCATCGCCGACGTCCGCCCAGGGCCAGCGAGAACGAACCGATGTGCCGCATCACCATGGCGGAAGATTAGTGGTCCACGTGACTCGATGTACCCCGACCTCGTAAGGACGCGACGCAACATCCGACACAGGCGCAACTTCCCGCCGCGATGGATCAGGTGACACACCCTTCGCCCCGTTGACCGAACAATCTCAGCCGAAGCCGCCGCGGCCGCGCCCACCGAAACCTCCGATGGAGGACCGGATCAAGGCCGAACGTGCGGCCAACCCGGCTGGCCTGTTGGTCGCGAAGCGGTTCATTGGCCGCGGCCAGCTCATCACCGCCGACGAGGTGGTCGCCGAGGCCTCAGGTCGACTGCCCGCCTGACAAGGCGCTGGTAAGGAAAGTGCTGCGAGCCTAACCACCCCAAACAGCGACCCAACGCGCAGGTCGTTCTGGCATGCTTCGCCGGAGTATCTGGTAAGCCGCTGCCTCGCGCGGAGACAAGAAGGATCCAAATGGCATTGGTCGAGCTTCCACGCTCAAGATGGAAGCGGAAGCGGTTGGCGAAGAACGCCAGCACCAGCCCCGCGACCTTGGCTGCGCTCATCAGGGACCCTGATTCCCGCGGTGACGTACGAGCCGAGGCAGTCGAGGCGATGGCGTTGCGCGCTCCGTGGGTCGAGATCGCACACTTCTCGCGTGACTTCGACGCCAAGACCATCGCACGAATCGGCGCACTCCTGGACGGACCCAGGGCAGTCAGAGTTTCAGGTAGCACGGATCCTGTAGCGACAGCGCTGGAGGAGACGGGGGGCATGTTGCCGGGTGATGATGTGCTTCCACTTCTACTCCAACTTCTCGCTCACCAGCGACACAGTGCCATTCGCCAGCGGGTAGCCGGACACGACGCGACCCCCATCGCCTCGTTGAGATTACTAGCCGAGGACCCCTCCTTCGAGGTTCGGTACGCCGTTGCAGCCAACCCCGCTACGCCTCGACACATCCTCAACACTCTCCTCTCGGGCGTGGACAATCTCACCGGGCCTCCTGACCATTTCCAGCAGCTCGATCAGATCCGGATGCTCGACCAGATCGCCAAGCACACGAACACGTCGGAGAACACGCTTCGCGACCTTGCCGCGCGAGGACGGCGAGTAGCGGTCGCGTCGAACAGAAACTGCCCGAGCGACCTGCTGACCGCCATGGCCGAGGAGTCGTGGAAGAGCCCCGGCTTCGGTAGTAACGAGGACGCGGACGTGACCCACAATAACGACGCGGTCCTGCGGGCGGTTGCCTCCAACCCGAGCACTCCAGCCCCTCTGCTACGCCAGCTCGCACAGCGAGCTCATCGACAACACAACCAGTACCTGCACGAGTGCGTGGAGCGAAATCCGAACGTGCCCTCCGGTATTCGCCCCCGTGCCTGGCACGAACAGGGCGCCCCGGAGTATCTAGATTGATGGACTGGTCAACACGCCGCCTGCGGTGAAAGTCATGAGACCGGTACCGACTCCTACCGACTCGCCCACAACCAACGCCGCCACCCCGCCTGAAACCCGGCTCCCAGAGCCTTCGAACTCATCGACATTCGTTACTGAGACCGACCGTCGAAGCTAGTCCGCGCTACGTTGCGGCTTACGGCACGTTTCTTACCAGCACCCCGGCAGGGCCCCGTAGCGGACATCTGAAACCTCAGTAGACTGCCGGCCATGCCTCCGGTCCGGTATCCGTCACTCGAGCAGGCGTTGAGCAAGCAGACACCGGCGAACAGGCTGCTCATCAAAGACTTCTGCGCTGATCTGAATCTGACCGACTTCTACAGCTGCTCCGGGTACATCAAGGCAGTTGGTCCCGGCAGGAAGCACGCATTGAAGATCTACCCCGGTCGCACCGCCGGATTCGCCACCGAGGACGAAGCGCGTCGGGCTGCGGGTCCAGGAGGCCGATACGAGCCGTCCGATACCCCGCGTGGAACGTGGTGGATCGAGCACCCGGACAACGGTGGACCCCGGCCAAAGCGGAAGCTAACTCAGTCTGCCTCGCCTGGCAACTGCCCTGTGTGCTTCATGGCACTCCCGGTCTCCGGGGTGTGCGGCAACTGCTGACGCGGGGTCTGCTTAGAGGCGGAACGTCGTCTTCTTCCGGCCCTGGTGCACGAGGAGTTCGACAGACTCGGGGGCGACCCGGTGGTCCTTCGCGAAACGTTTGGTGAGGTTGTCCCTTATTGCGGCTGGTGACACGCTTCTTACCAGTGGTCCAACTGAGCGCTAACTGGACGGCTTCCTCGGGGGTTGAAGCCGTCGGCGGTTCGTTCGGTACCGGCTCGCCGTCGGCGGTGGTGAGCTTCCAGCCGCCGAGCGTGATGACTGGCACCGGGCGGTGCATCCCCAACGCGAGCTCCGACAGGGTCCCCGGCGATCCGCCGATCACGATGACAGCATCGGGCGACCAGATCAGGATCGCGTTGCGCGATTCGCCCATGTTGGTGGCGAGCACCACGTCGAGATAGTCGTTGGCGTCGTCGCTGTCGGGTCCTGGGCGTACGCCGACGACGAGCCCGCCAGCGACGTGGGCACCCTCTGAGACTGCTTCCATGACACCGACCCCGCCGCCGTTGAGGACGGTGGCGCCATTCTCAGCGAGGAGCCGGCCGACTTCGAGTGCATTGAGCCGGTCGCGGTCGGTGCAGTGGCGGGACCGCAAACGGCGACCTGCAGGGCACGAGGCATGCCGAGAGCCTAGGGGAGAGGGACGTCAGGGGATAGCCTGGTCGACGTGGACCGGTGCCCGCAGTGCAGTGGGCAGCGTCGAGGTAGATCCCGAGCACCCCGGCGTGCTGCGATGCATGTCGTGCTGGCGATCCTGGTTCACTCCCAAGGCGTGCACAGGCCGGCGCACCGTTCTCAGCGCGGGCCTGCGAGCGTTGACAGAGGCCAGGGACCTGCGTCGCTAGGGATCGAACGGCTGGGTGGCGTTCCTTATGGTTGCAACTGAGGGGGAGAACTGTGGGTCTGTTTGGCTGGGGATCACGCAAGAAAGACGAAGAATCCTGGACGACGGAGTGTCGGAACTGCGGCGGCCTGGCCGTGAACTGGAACTACTGCAGCGAGGAGTGCAGTAGCAGTGCTGACCTGCGGGGGTCGTCGTCGAGTCGGGCGCATAACACCAACCCCGACTGCCCGGCATGCAGCGGCACGGGTTCATGCAAGCTCTGCGAAGATGACGATTAGTCAGGTCTGTCCGCAGGTATCGCAGATGCCAGTCGCTGGCAGCTCAATGCAGCAGGTCTGGCAGGTTGCGGTAGCGCGCTGAGTCTCCTGTTGGCTCGTCCGCCGTCGGGTGCTTGGATTCGGGGGGCTGTAGACCGGGGGCTTGGCCGGCCGGTCAGCCATGGTCCGTCTCTCCTGATCCTCCGATGCAGGATCAACCAGGACGGCCGAGAACTCGCCGGTCACCTCGTCCAGTTCGAGGAGTTTCATCATGAAGTGGTCCTCGGGGTATCGACCTGCGATGGTCCAAGGGGTCTCGTTGAGGTCCCGTGCCGTAACCCAGATGACGTGGAATAGGCCGCCGCAGTTCTCGCGAGCGATCTTCAGGTTCCGGATGCGCTCCCGGTTGCCCGGCTTCGACGTCCAGTCGGCAAGGTCGGGGCTGCCGAAGACGTCGATCGACCCGTCGACGCCGACCTCGTTCTCCCAGATTGTTACGGCAACTGTCTTCAGGTCGGGGCTCACGGCCGACCAGGACCACCTGGGATTGTCCGGATAGGTGCCGAAGAACGCGAACGCCTCGGCGAGTGTGGTGGTCTTCATCCGTTTCCTTCGTGGTTCGAGTGCCCTGAACTCACGGCTACAGTATTCGCCTTCCGCCGGGTGTCGGTCGCAGCATGCACCTTCAAGCGTCTGCTCCGCCTACCGGGCCGCCGGCGATGTCGTCGACGGCAGGGCCCGTCAGGGGGTCGCCGCGGCGGCGCTGCGGCACTGCGGCGCCGACCAGAAAACGATCCAGCTCGCGGCCGCGGTTTCGTGGTCCGTGCTGGTCGACAAGTAGAGCCCTCCCAGTCTCTCGTCCGGGCCACCACCAGGGGGTTAGGCGTGGTGGTTCGGCCGAGACAAGCCTGGCGCCGATGTCGGTGCACGGCGTTAGCCTGCAGTGCATGGAGACCACCGAGGTTCACGCCGTCGACTGCGACTGCGAACCGTGCGAGAAGACGGCGGACCGTGAGCTCCTGGCGCGTCTCTGGCCCGACGACTAGGCGATCCCGTGGCGAGGCGTGGCAGTGGTGACCGTGACGGAATCATTCGCGCTTCCCTGGACGGCACGGCCCTGCGGATGACCGATGATCACGTTGACCGGGACACCGCGATCGCCGAGATCCGAAAGATCGCGACTGTCGACAAGACTCTCCAAGTCGACCTCCTCACAGAGGCCGCCGGCGGGCTCCTCGCCCGCCACATGCACCGGCCGTCTGGTCAACGTTACCGGCACGCGGCTCTCCTGCTCTGGCACGCGGGCGCAGACCCCGAAGGCGCCAAAGAGCACGCCCAGATCGGGCTCGTAGCCCTACGCGAGGGCACCCGCGGGGGTATCGGGAACCCGCGCGGCTAGCCACAAACGACGGCCCGCACAGGTGACTACCCCCGGTAGTGTCGCTGTCGTGGGAACCATCGACAGCGCCACCATCACGCTCACCTGCCCGAGCTGCGGGAAGGCCGAGTCGGACCGTGTCCTCGACAAGGGCAGCGGGTGGAGCGGATCCCACTGGCAGGCGCCGACGTTCCGGCAGTTCGATGTGACTCTCACGGGCAATGCGAAGGATGAGTATGTCGTGGCTGGCACGTGCCCGCAGTGCCAGGTCACCGCCACGGTGGCGGTTCAATACGGCACCTAGGGCTCAGCCGAGCGTCGCGCCCTTTCGCTGGTTGCAGTCTGCGCACAGTAGTTGCAGATTGCGCATGGTGTTCGACCCGCCCATTGCCAACGGGATGATGTGGTCGAACTCCAGGTTTTCTTGGCTACCGCACTCCACGCACCGGCCCCCGTCACGCTGCCAGACGGCCACCTTGACGTCTTGGGGGATCGGTTGCCGCTTGCCGCGCTGATCGACTTGCTCGCGCATCGCCTGTAGCGCATGCGCCTTCTCCAGCCGGAGCCTGCGCCTGTTCTCGGCCTCGTTGACCAGAGCCTTCACGTCCTCAGGTGTGAGGCGATCGTCGGATGACACGTACGCTCGCCGCTGAAACAGCCAGTACGTGCGCCGCGCTGTGTCCCTGGTCAACACGCTCGGTGTTGATTCGGAGAGCTCCAGCAGCTCGCGTGTGAGCGGGTAGTCCTTGTCCTCTCGGTCAATCACGAACTCAACGACAGCGACCGCGTTTCGCCAGTTCTCGACCAGCTGCGTCTGGCTCGTTACCCGACGCTCCTGGGTAGCAGCATCGAGGTGGGAGTGATTGGCCGTAACGCTCTTCAGCCTGGGTTCTTCGTACTTGAGCTCGATTGAGATTCGACGTGCCACCCAGTCAGGGTCGTCGTTGAACGCGAAGCCAGGCGCTTGCTTAATCAGAGCCACGAGGGTGAATCTATCGCCTGCGCGCCACATGCTTGGGGCACCGATGCGCGCGAACCACGTGCCGGCTGGCGCCCTTCTGCTCGGGCATTCATGGGTGCGATCCTACGTTCCCCCCGAACTCGGGGTGTGTCGGCACTTTGCCGCCCGACGCCCATCCGGGCGTAGCCGGCCTGGGAGCCGAGCGCATTCAGATCTCTGTCTCGCGGGCCGTGCGGGTCACCTGCGCTGGCCCCGGTTTCGCGCGCTTGTCTTCGCCGGCTTCAGCGATGCCGGGCCTGGGTGTCTGGGCGATCTGTTCGGCTGGTGAGGCTTGTGCTGCTCGGCCGAGGCGGGCCGCCTCCTGGGCACGGGCGAGGTCGTCGCCCGCCCCGACGGTGGCGACGTGTGTTCCTGCAGCTGCGGCGGCCGCCGAGCTCTCGCCGGCTCGGTCGGTCGACCGGTGGAGGCCGTCGACGACGATGTCCGGTGCCGGCACGGTGAGGTTGAGCCGCTTCTGGTCAGTGGTGATTCCAGTCGACTCGATGAGCATCTCGGGGCCGGGCTGTTCTGGGCGTGCGGCCTTGATCTCGCTCCGCGCTCGCACGTCGAGCGGTCGCGCCGGACCGGTGAGGTTCTGCGAGTCGCTGAGCGCTGTCCTGGTGTGCTCGGCGATTCCCGCGGCGGCCTCGAACGCGCCGGCCAGGGTTCGAGTCGCCGCGGCGATGTCGACCCGGCTGGCGATCGTCTCGGCCGGGGCGACCTGGTCGCGCATGTGGGTGATCTCGCGGCACGCGGCGCGCAGTTCGCCTGCGGCTTGGACCAGTCCGGGCTGGGCGGGTCGTTCGCCGGGGAAGAGGTCGCGCCAGCGGTATCCGAGGTCCATCCAGGCCTCGCCGCTGGTGGTGATCGCAGTGTTCATCCGCTGCGTCGACGTTGTCTCCAAGGCACCGGTCTCGAGGCCAGCGTTGGTGATCGTCAGCGCGGCGCCGGCGAGCATGCCGTGGGTGCGGGCGATCAGGCCGATCTCGGCCGGGATCGGGTCGGCGCCCAGGGTACGTCGGGCTTGGGTGCCGAAGGCCTCCACCGCAGTCGTCAGGCGCGGCAGCCCCACCGGGGCCGGCTCATGCTGGTGCGAGACAGCGGTCGCCAGGGGCCGCTGTCTGATCGCGCTGGCGAGGATGGCCTCGGCCGACTCGACGCGGCGCAGCCAGCTCACGGCGGGGGAGACGTCGCGCCGACGAGCTGTGTCGGGCTCGCGTACGTAGGTGTCGCGCTCGATCCGCAGATGCACCGCCACTGCGTGCGTGGCGATGTAGGAGATGTGGAGTGCTCGGGCGCGAGTAGCGGCCAGGTCGCTGGCGACGGCGGCGTTGTTGATGTCGAACTGCGGCGCGAACCTGGTGACCAGGTCGTGCGCCCCGCGCAGGTTGCCCGACATCTCCTCGAGCCGCTGGTCGCCCGGGCCGGGGCCGGGCCACTCTGAGGTGGCCAGGTCGCTGGCGACCGACCCGCTGAGGCTGCGTAGCCGCGTCGCGGTGATCTCCTCGCGCATCTCTCGGTAGGCCGTGCTGCGGGTCACGCCTGCCTCGTTCGCGCGCTCGCTCATCATCGATGCGCCGGCACGGGTCGGCTCGGCGTTGGCCTCGCGCAGCCGCTGTTGCACGGCAGAGGTGGCCGGGATCGTCTCGATGAGCTCCGCGACGTTCTCCATCAGCTGCGGCCACGCACGCAGCACGCGGCCGGCCGCGTGATCGTCGACGTCGAACAGTAGCTGACGGGCGATCGAGTCGGCGTCGGTGACGAGTTCACCGACGCTCCGGAAGTCACGCGCGAGACCGAGCTTCCCGGTGGCGTTCTCGCCTTTGGTCAGCTCGGTCTCGATGATGCGGGGGCTCCTACCTGGTGGCACGTCCGGCATCGCCGGCCTCCACCAGAAGGTCTGCGATGGCGACGACCAGACCGCTCACCCCGGGCACTTCGCCGGGCACTCGGTCGAGGGCGCGGCCGGCTTCGCTCAGGAGGCGTACGCCGGCCTCGAGGTCGGTCTCGCCGTCCTCGCGGTTTCCGTTGGCCAGGGGTGCCCGCGAGCCGTCGCCGAGGATCCGGAGTGCGTCGTGGGTGGCGAGCTCTACGCCGAGCGCGAGGCTGTGCAGCCCCGACTCGAAGCCGGCGGCATCGGCGGCCGACAGGAGCCTGGTCGTGCTCTCCCGCAGCAGGCCTGCGGTGTGCGCGATCGCCGTCCGGTAGGGCGCCTCGAGCGTGCTCGTCGCATCGGTGGCGGTCTCGCCGTGCATCTGGCTCATCGGGTGATCGTCCTCTGCTTCTGGCGGTTCTGCCCCTGGCTCGGCGACTGGCCTCGGCCCTTGCGGGCCTGCGCTCGTGGCGGCTTGTTGTCGCGGACGATGTCCTCGGCCGGGCGGGCCTGGGCGTAGTCGGCGAGCATGCGCGCTTCGACCGCCTTCTCGGGGTGACCGTTGCTGCGCAGTTGCTCCTCGGTCTGGGCCCGTCGCTCGTGGCTGTCCCACTCGGCTGCCGGACCCTTGCCTGCGTCGACGTCGGCCTCAGCGGCGGTGGCGCCGGCGCGCGCGTTGTCGCGGTCGGACAGGTGTCCGTGCTCCTGGGTGTTCTCGCTGCCGGCCTCGGCCGCGGTGGCTGCGTTGTCCTCGCGGCGTGCGTGCTCGGCGGCGGCCTGGTCGGCCGCCTCGGCGGCCACGAGGTCGCGCACAGCGCGGGTCTGGTCGAAGTCGGTGCCCTTCGCGAGCTGCTGCTCGGCGTGCGTCAGCGCCGGTCCTCGTTCGTCGGCGTTGAGGCTGGCCAGGTCGAGGCCGTGGCGCTGCTGGATGGTGGTCTCGATGCTGCGTGCGGCGTGCCCGGCGCTCGGGTCGGCCTCGCGCCAGGCGCGGGCCAGGGTGTAGGACTCGGCGACCTGATCGGGTGTCGCGGTCTGCCACCACGCCGGGTCGTCCACGCGCCCGTAGGTGGCGCGCGCGGCTTGCCGTTCGGCGTCGAGCCGGGAGCCGAGTGCGCGGGCACGTTGGGTGCTCTCCGAGGCGGCGCGCTCCTGCAGCTGGTGGCGTACGCGGGCGAGGACCTCGCCGACGCGGGCGGCGGTGGTCATCGCGACTCGTAGGCTCTGCTCGATGGTCTCGTCGAGACCGTCGCTGTTCTGGCTCATCGGTGTGTACCCCCTAGATAGATGATGCGCTCTCGGTCGTGGTTGCCGCGACCGCTTACCGGTCCAGGCCGCGGTCGCGGCGCTGGCCTGGCGTCTGTCCAGGCGGTGTCCTGTCCGGTGCCTTGCCCGGTGTTTGGTTGGGTCGCGGCCGGTCTGCCGGCGACGCGGTTGGCGGTGTGTTCGACGGGGCGACAGGGGCGTCTCCGAAGGCGTCCCGGCGGAGCCGCAGTGCCTCTTCTGCGCGCGGGTCCAGCGTCGTCGTGGTGCCCGCCGCAGGCGTACGCGGACCCGTCTTCTCGACGCTCGGCTCGGGCGCCGGTGCGCCGGCCCGGGCCTCGTCCTGGAGGCGTCGTGCCACGCTCATCAGCTGACCGCGGATGACGGTCTCGATGCGCTGGGCGCGCAGTGCGTCCTGGCTGCTCTTGTGCATGTCGTAGAGCGCCTTGGACAGGTTCATCACTGCCTTGAGCATCGCCAGCTCGGCGGCCGGACCGGTGCCGCCGGCGGCGAGCAGCAGGTAGGCCGCACCCGAGATCGACGGGAGCCTGCCCCTGGTCTTCGTGGTCTCCAGGCGACGCTCGACCCTCGTGCTGGTCTCGGCCGAGCGGGCCAGGATGTCGCTGGTCGCGGCCAGCGGTCCCGGTGTCTTCTCGACGCGGTGCGACCACGCCGCGAGGATGCCGGAGGACTCCCTGGCCACGCGTGCCCAGGTGGCGTAGTCGTCGGGTCCGATCTCGCGGAGCTGGGTGCGCAGCTGAGTCAGATCGGCGGTCGCCTTCGCCCACACGTCGGGGCCCGGCTTCGTGGTCTCGCGGCCGCGCCCAACCGGGGGCTTGCGGTTCTTCGCGGCGGCCCATTCCTGGACCGCGGCCGATGCCGCGGTCGGGTCGTCGGGCCACTGCTCGCGCAGTCGTGGCAGCGACAGGTCGCGTGCGATCGAGCCGCCCCCGCGCCAGATCGGACGCTCACCCTTGTCGGGGCGTGTGGCGACCGAGTAGCCGGTGACGATGTCGGTGCGGCCCTTCTCGAAACGAGGACGCACCAGCAGTCCGTTCTGGCGTAGCCGGCGGACGAACTCGGCCTCGTCCTCGGCGGCGGTCGAGCATGCTCGAACCGTCCGCGCGAGACGCACCTTCGGGTCTTCGGCGGCCTCGACCAGGCGGGTGCGTGCTGTCTTCGACAGGTTGCTCCACGGGGTGGTTTCCTCGCCGGCTTGGACGCGCTTCTCGTACGCGACGCGGGCGGCTTTCTCCTGGGCGCCCTGGTGCTTGAACTTGGCGGCGACGTCGGGGTCGGCGTGCTCCTCGCGGGTCTCCAGGATGCGTCGCCACTCGGCCGGGTCTGCAACGTGCGCGGCCATCAGCTGGTGCTGGCCATGCTCGTCGAGCTCGGCCCACGGGATGCGCGGGTTCCCGCCCGGGGTGGCCTGCTCGTGACGTCGCGCCGTCTCGTATTCGGCGCGCACGGTGGAGCGGGTCAGGTCGTACTCGTTCGGGTTCAGCGGCATCAGCCCGAACTCGGTCTCCAGCTCGCGGCAGACCTCTTTAGCGCGCAGGAAGTCCATGTGCGTGGACACCTTCGAGGCGTCCTCGCGGACCAGGTTCACCACGATGTGGATGTGGTCGTTCCCCGACGCGGACAGGCCGTGGTGGACCGCCGCCCAGCGGGTCGGTGCGTCCCCGCTGGTGATCCCCATCCGGTCGACGAACTCGCCCGCGATCTCGCGCCAGACCTCGTCACCGAGCTCGCCTTCCTCGGCCCTGGCCGAGAGCGCGATCTGGTAGACGTGTGCGTCGACCTCGCCGGTCTTCGTCCGCTCGAGCACGCGGGTTCCGTGACCGTCGCGGCCGGCAGCGACCTGCTCGTAGCGGCCCTTCTTCACCGACTCGTTCAGTGCCTTCGTTGGCCGCTCGAGGTACTTCGCCACACGCAGCGCCTGGGCGCGTGTGAGTTCCTCCTCGCCGGCGTACCACGACATCACGCCGGCGTCGCCGGCGACGATGTGCGCGCGGGTGTGCTCGTCACGACGGCCGGGGCCCTGGAGGTAGACCATCAGGCCGGCCATCCGGTCGCCGCGGTTGATCTTCGCGAACATCAGTAGCTCATCTCGTCGAGCACGTCCTCGATGCGCAGTGCGACCTTCCGCACCGCGGCAGTCACCGCCGGCAGGCGCGGCAACTCGGCCGCGACCATCTCTTCGATGTCGGCGTTCACCTCGCCCTTGCGGATCGCCTTCGAGGCGGTGTTGGTCGCGTGCGCGATCTGGTTGACGTTGTTCGCGATGTTCGCCAGGAGCCGGTTCATCTTGAACAGCTCCTGGACGAGCTCCTGCTGCTGTACGGCAGCCACGGTGCTACCCGAAAGTGCCGAGTCGATGAGCAGCTTCGGCACCGACACGTGCTGCGCAGCCGCGAGGATCTGAAGGCGAGCGTCCTCCTCGACGGTGAGCCGCACATTCGGGCGGATCGGACGCCCGCCCTCCTGACGGCGCCGGCGCCGCGTCGGGCGCGCAGCGACCTCGCTGATCGGCTCCTTCGAGTCGTCAGTCGTCATGGTCTTGCACCTCCCAGCCAGCGCAGCGACCCGCACTCTGCGGGACCGTCCACCACCCAGTGTGGACCATCGGGCGCGACGCGTCCAGAGATCAGGCCGCCTGATCCTATAACTTGCTCCGTCGGGACCCAGTTGGTCGTGTCGCGCCGCGACGCGGCGCGTGTCGCCGCAGGCGACAGCCGGATCACACTTCGAAGGAGTAGCGCATTTATTGCGCCACTATGGCATCATGGGAGTCATGGACAACATCGAAGAAGCAGCTCGGGCACTACTCGATGCCCGCATCAAGTCGGTTCGGGCACTCGTCGACGCCCGGCAGAACCTGACCGACCTGCGCGAGCAGGTCGCCCACGCCGAGCGCGAGGACGCGCGCCTGTACCAGGCCGCGCTCCGTGACGGCTGGAGCGTCGACGAGCTCAAGAAGCTCGGCCTCGGCGAGTCCGAGAAGGTCGCCCGCACGCGTAGCAAGAAGGGCGGGCCGAAGCGGACCGCGGCGGCCGCACGGCCCACCACCGCAGCGGCACCGACACCACCGTCGACTCCCGCCAACCCACAGGCTCCGGGCACGCCTGCGCCTGCTGCGCAGGCGTCTTGACCACTTCGTGGTCAACAAGGAGAGGCCGACCACGGACGTGGTCGGCCTGATCTGTGTGAGGGACATGTCCTGCCCCCGGCCAGTAAGTCTCTGAGGACCACTGGCCAGCCTCAAGGGCTGCGCCCCGGGGCTCCGAAACTTTCGGCACGCGCTCGCTGCGCTCGCTTATTTCGCGCCGAAACTTTCTCCGCCCCGCCCTACGGGTTGACCCTGACCAGCGCTCCTTAGGGCGGCCGGTTATCGGGGGCAGGGGGTGGTGTGGCTCCGACGCGCAAGCCGGACCTCTGGGCACCTAACCGAGGCGTCCGCCGGTTGCGCTCAGGGCGGAGCGCGATGCGCTCCAGGAGGACACCACCATGGAAACCCTGCTCCTGCTCTCGATCGCTCTCATCGGCGCCGGACTGCTCACCATCAACCTCGCCCAGCGCACCTACAACGGATGGATCATCGGCTGGTTCATCGTCGCCGCCGGCATCAGCGGAACCGTGGTCGCCGGATGGAGCTGGGCCGCACAAGCAGCACTGATCAGCTGACCACCAGAACACAACGACCACGCACAACGAGCGTTCTTCAACGAGGAGTAAGTGATGGGCAAGGGAAGTCGAAACAGAGCACGACGTGCCGCGGTAAGCGCCCGCAGCGCGACCGTACGAGCTCAGCGCGAGCTGGAGCATCCGGCGTGGCCGGGGCTCGCCCAGGGCATCCCAGGATCCGCGGACACCCGGGTCCGATTGGCGCGCCCGGAGGACGAGGCTGCGATCCGGCACTACCTCGTCCAGGCCACCGAGGACCAGGGCATCAACGACCCCACCAAAGCAGTGCCGACCGTGTGCCCGAGCATCCAGGCCGGGCTCGAACGCGGCCAAGACGGGTTCCTTGAAGGGGCCGCCGAGCAGCTCCACGCCTACACCATCGAGCCGGACGATGCTCACGTGCTCGCCGGGTTCAGCCTGGTCGCCGTCAACGACAGCGACGTCGTGGTCGGTGCGATCACCGTCGCCCCACCGTGGCGGTACCTCGAGGACATCACCCGCGGGCTAGGGCCCCAGGAGATCAAGCCGCTGCTCATCCAGACCATGCTCGGCCTGGCCAAGGTCATCGGCGTCGCCGTGCGCGACGACCTCCGCGGAAACGGGATCGGCGGCGACCTCGTCCGCGCGGCACTGCAGGTCCTCAACCGCTGCGGAACGTGGCGGATCGTGTTCGGCTCCTGCGAGTCCAAGCGGACCGAGTTCTACCGTCGGCTCGGGTTCAACATCTCGGCCCTCAACGACCCGATCGACACCTACCTCGCCATCGGCATCCACGGCCTCATCTCCACGCCCGGTCACCACATCTTCAGCCTCGAGCGCTGAGGGCCGGAGCGTCAGTACGGAGGCTCGTCGTGCGCAGCCCGACGCTGCTCCTCGCGCAGCTCGAGCGCGTCGCGGCGGGCTTGCTCGCGCCCGAACTTCTCGAGCTTCTGCAGACGAATCCACGCCGCGGTGACTCCGTCACGGTAGCCGCGCTGCTCGGGCGAGCCGGGCCGGAGGCCGGCCTCGTAGCGCAGCACCGAAGGCCCGGAGATGGTGCCCAGGTGCTTCACGCCGAAGTCGTACGCAGTCCGGTACGCCTCGGTGGCCGCGCTGTGCGGCCGGTAGGGCGTCGGCGGGTAGCGGCGCTCCTGACGACGAGCCGACGGCTGGTCCTGGTTCTGGTCCTGCGGGTATGGCAAAGGGGTCGTCTCCAGACGTACTCGGATCGACCCCTTAGGACACCGAGTCTACGACGTACCATCTGGTCGTGGCCTCCGAACCTGACCTGGTGACGCTCTACGCCTCCGCACGTCCTCGCCCCGTCGACGGCGTCGACGATGGCCGGCGCGAACAGATCAGCGTCACCCGCGCGACCTACGAGGAAGCCCGCACCGCAGTAGACGCCAGGGTCCCCGACGGCTGGCAGCTCCTCGGCCTCAGCACCTGGCCCTGCTAGGACCCAGGCGGTGCGATGACGAGCGTCGAGATACCTCCCGACCCGCACCCGCAGATCCACGGCCGCGCCGTCGCCGGCAGAGCGCTGAGCTCAGCCAGGTCGATCCCGAGGCGATCGAAGATGATCCCCGGATCGGTCACCCACGACCCTTCCTGACCACAGTCGGGACAGACCGGCTTCACCACCAACGCCTCGTCGACTGTCAGCCCTGTCAGGTCGGCGAAGGTGCCGCCCTCTCTCGCAATCCTTCGCGCCGCGCGCGTACGTCGTGATCGGTTGCCCATGAACTCGATGCTCGCCCACGCCCCCTGCGGTCAACCTAATGTTGATCACGGTATTTGAGACGGGGCGATGGCTCTTAGATCGACGCTGGACGAAGTTCGGTGTCGTTGGGCCGGTGTCCGCGGGCAGCTGGTTCTCTCAGAGCAGTTCTAAGGCCATGTCGAGGTGCCCCGGGGCGCTCCTCGATGGGCTGGAGGATCCGTTCGCTCTTGGCGGACGACGGGCCGCCGTGTCGGGGTGAAAGGTGTCGGCGGGCCTGCATCACACTCGTAGCCACATCCCAGAGCACCAGCGCGTGCATGCGGGAGACCGTACCGCGGCTATCGGCCGTATCGGCTTGATATCAGCGTGTCGGGTTCATTGTCGGCAGGCACTCTTTAAGCACGTCGATGACCGCCTCTTGCGCTTCGTCGGGCAGGTCACCACCCAGCGTCATCGGCATCGCCTCTAGGAACTCCTCCACCGTCATGCGAGGCAGGTCGTTGGCCGCGTCCGCCTCCTGGATCGCATCCAGGGTGTCGGAGGCGAACTGCGCGAACATCGCGCGATGGCCGTTCATCCAGAGCGCTGCCGCAACGAACGGCCACGGGTCACCGAGCATATAGACCTTCTCGTCCGGCGTACGGCGGCGCCGCCCCCCGACCGAGTGGCCGGTCTCCCTCGCCATGGCGCCGAGCAACTGCGGCAGCAGCCGGACGATCTCCGGAGCGACCAGAGCTGCGCCAGGCTCGCGATAGCGGCCGATCACCGGAACGCGTCCCTGCTTCGTCGTCGCGATCAGCTCAGTCAGCTTGTCGCGTGCCTCGGACACCGGGATGACAGTGCCGGAGTCGCTGAACATGAAGGCGCCGCCGAGATCAACAGGTGTGAGCATGGCTCGACCATAGCAGATGTTGGGGCACATGTGCCCCAACATCTTCCCCAACATCGTGAGGCCGGGGATGGTCCGCTCGACATGCTCGGTCCACGAGGAACGCCGATGCCTGTTGTCGTGGGTGAGAAATAGGTAGCTCGTCGTGTGGACCCTGACAGAGTCTCAGTCAGCGAGGAACGCGGCGAGCGTGTAGGCGGGATGGCGGTCCAGGTTGTGTCGGCCGCGGTCATAGCGCCGCGTGGTCCGGGGGTCCGCATGACCGGCGGCGTCTTGGACGTCCTCGAGCGGGACGCCGGCCTCGCGGGCGAGGGTGACGAAGGTGTGCCGGAGGCTGTGCGGGGAGAGCTTGTCTGCGTGCTCGATCCCGGCGCGACGGGCGAGCATCTGGATGGTGGTGTAGGCGCCGGGCTGGGTCCAGCGCCGGCCGGTCTGGGTGGTGAAGATCGGTCCGTCCTCGCGATCGTCGAGGTAGGTCGCGATGGCTTCGGCGGTCGAGGGTGCGAGCACGACGTCGCGGCGTGCTCCGCCTTTGCGGGTGATCGACAGGGTGCGGTGCCCTCGTGCTGAGGAGAGGTCGTCGACGTCGGCGGAGAGTGCCTCGTTGATGCGTAGCCCGTCGTGCAGCAGCAGCGTGACCAGGGCCTGCGAGCGGGCCGAATGTACCCGGGCGGCCTCCAGGAGCGCTTTCGCCTCGGCTCGGTCCAGCCCGAGAGTCGGCGAGTCCGTCGGGGTGCTCGGTCGCGTGACGTGCTCGAGGGGTGACCGGTCGAGGACCCCCTCGGCGGTGGCGTACTTGTAGTAGCCGGCCAGGGCGGCGAGCCGGCGGGCGATCGTCGAGGGCTTGGCCGGTGGCTCCCGGTTCTCCATCTGACGGCGGTAGCCGTCGACGGCAGCCCTGTTCGCGTCGAGCGGGTCGATGGCCAGCACCGTGCACCAGCTGAACCAGTCCTCCAGGTCGCGGCCGTACGCCCGTCGGGTGTGGCCGGTGTAGCCCAGCAGGAACCGCTGTGCGAGAGCATTCGCGCGCTTCTCGCGTGGGAGCTGCCACAGCGGCTCGAGGAACGTCGCGTGCACGCGCGCCAGATCGACGTCGAGCTCGCCGGCGACCACCTCCGGGCGTACGTCAGGCACGCCGGCAGGGGCGGTCTCGGGGACGTCTTCAGCCTCGCTCATACCCTTATGATAATCACTCTTATCATGTCACCCTTGGTAAGGTGCCGGGACTGTCGGTGTTCATCCATACGATGTGTCTGAGACATTTTGCGGCATCGAGCCGAGGGGCTTACCGAGTGCAGGCGTTACGAGTCGCCGACCGGCTCAGAACTGCCAGCCCTGCTCGCGCACATAGTCGAAGAACTTGATCGCCGCGACGCCGTGCTCGTCGGCGACGTTGGGGATCTTCTGGTTCTTGCCTAGGGCGTTCGAACCCTTGCGGTTCTCTTCGGTGACGATCGTCGACTTCTCGGCCTTGGCGTGAGCGATGACGAAGGGGTCAGCCTCGTTGAGCTGCCCCTGGACCCACTCAGGATGGGCGGCCGCGATCTCGGCGACGACGGCCAGTTCCTCCTCGGTGACGCCGCACACGAAGCCCTCCAGGCTCTTCGCCCAGGTGTACAGCTCGTCGCCGCCACGCTTTACCTCGCGGAGGATCGCCTCGCAGATGCAGGCTTCACCGGCGGCCACCGCGGACTCGATGTTGCTCCACATGGCCGGGAAGATGTCGCGGGGGTAGAGGCGCACCAGTCCGACCAGGATGTTGGTATCGAGCGTGAACTTCACTCTGCACCGCCCGTGCGGTAGTACTCGTCGAGCATCTGCTCGACCATCGGGAGGCGCGCGTTAAGCAGGTAGGTCGCGTCCACCCAGTCGACGCGCCGGTCCTCCAGCGCTTGAGCTACAGCGCCGATGTAGGTGGGCCCGAGATCGCGGTAACGTAGCCGCCACGGTGGCACGAAGCCCTCCTTCTGCTTTTGGGCGTCGCGGGCACGCTGCCAGTTCTCGTCGCTGGCGGACCGGACGGCTTCCAGGTCGTCATCGTCGATGAGATCGAGCCGGCGGAGCCGTACCGCGGCGGCCAGCGGGCTGACCTTGAAATGGCGCGCGAGCTGCTCGGCAAGCGCCATGGGCTCCTGTGTGTCGCTGAGGTGATCCCGGACCGCGGACTCCGGCATCAGAAAGTTCGCAGCGAAGCTGTTGGCGAGCGCCTCCTCGTCGACGGACTCGCGCAGCACGCACAGGCCACTGGTCCGGCTGATCAGGTGGGCGACCTCATGAAACAGCGTGAACGTCCGGCCCGCAGCGCTGTCCGCGCCGTTCACGATGATCAGCGCGAGCTCGTCGTGGTGGACGGACAGGCCGCGGAACGTGTCCAGGGAGATTCCGGTGGTCTGGAAGACCAGGACGCCGTTCTCCTCCAGCAGGCCTCGCCAGAAGTTGAACACCTGGTTGTTCTGAGACTCGGGCGGAACGAACGTGTCCCTCAGCCCGAGGCTCTGGCGCAGGGCTGCAGCGCGCGCAGCGACGCTCTTCCAGCCGATCGCGCCGGTAGTGATGCGGCGGCTCGGAGCACCACCCAAGTCGAGCATGGCGTCACGGTGCTGCTCGGCGCGCCGCATCTCCTTGGCGAGGTCCGCGGGCAATTCGTCGTCCCCGCGGCCGCGGAAGTCGGCCGTCTCGGGCACGTCCGGGGCGGCCGGCGGCGGTGCAAAGAAGAAGCCCAGGGGCCGATCGAGCTTCGCCGCCATGAGGGTGAGCTGACGGAACGTGGGCAGAGCGTCGCCACCTTCGAACTCGGTGACCCGGCGGGGTTTGACGTTGAGAGCCCTCGCGAGCTCTTCGACCGTGACGTGGCTGACCTCGCGAGCCCAGATGAGAGCGTCGGGTTTGATGGGCGCTCGAGCAGCCACCATCCACCCCCGTCATCCCTGCACCTCTACCGGTGCGTCAGTCTAGGGCTCCGCTTCCTGTCGGTGGCCGAGTTCCCGGCTATTGCCTTCACCCGCTGCTCGGGCTGGTCGCCCCGAACAGTCAGCACGCTACGCCGGACCTCCGACAGGCGCCGCTGAGCACGGTCAACTGCGGTCGGTCAGTTCGAGGGTGAGTCCGAGCGCCCCCGCGATCTTGCCGATGGTCGCGGTACTGACATCGCTGTCGGCCTCGACGCGTGCGATCGTCGGCCGCGAAAGACCGGCGGCCTGCCCGAGTTCCTCCTGCGACCATCCCCGCTTCTTCCGGGCCTCACGGATGACCTCACCGAAGAGAGGACAAGCGGACTCCACGCTCATGACTCCGCCGCCTCTGGCTTGCCCCCGGACGCCTGGTCGCGATGGTGCTGGGAGTGAAGCGCGTCCGCCGCGATGTTCGCGATCTCGGCGATGAACGCGGGGTCGGTCATGTAGGACTGGATCTCCTGGGACTCCTGGCAGGTCTTCAGGACCGCCAGGCCGACGGCACTACTGAAGCCCTCGGACGCCTTGAGCTGGGCCACGGTGTTGTTCTGCGCCATCGCCACGGCCTCGTCGTTGGCGTCCAGGAAGCCCCAGAAGGTCGTGATGAAGCCCGACACGGTCTCGGGGCTCACGTCGACGCCCTTGGCCTTGAACATCTCGTTGACGCGGTCGATGGCCTCGTCCAGGGGACCGCGCTCCGGGGTTCCCGCGGAGCCACGACGCTCGCCGTCGAACTCCGGCAGCTTGATCCCCTCGGCAGTTCCCTGGATCAACGAGTGGTCCTCGTTGATCGCCGCCGGCACCAGCTTCACACCGGAGAGCTGGACGCCATCCAAATAGCTGTCGTCGCCTTCGGTGCCCTCCGCGTGCAGGTTGCGCACCAAGAGCGTCGCGAGGATCGCACGGCGGTGAAGGTCGGGGTCCTGGTAGTCGACGATCTGGCTCAGGAACTGCCACGCGTTGCGGTAGGCCAGCACGTCGGCACGAAACTGCTCCAGCTCCTCCCTGAGCTTCTTGTCCTTCGTCAGTCGAGCCTGCCTCCACTGAGTGGCCCAGTTGACCTTGACCGGCGCGAGTGCCTTGGCGATCGCCTCGCCGCCCGCGTCGGTGAGGAAGGCGTCGGCAACGGCGTCCATGTCGGCCTGCCCGTAGAGCCCGGCGGTGTCCATCCGCTCTCCGAGCGTGTACAGCGCGTTGGGGTCGACGTCGCCCTCAACGTGTGCGTCGGAGTAGTAGAGCGCGAAGTCCTTCTGGACGCCGGCGGGCGTGTTGCGGAAGTCGACGACCATGGGCGCGGTCTTGCCCGGGTAGATGCGGTTCAGCCTTGAGAGGGTCTGGACGGTGGCGACGCCGGTGAGCTTCTTGTCGACGTACATCGCCATCAGCCGCGGCTCGTCGAAGCCGGTCTGGAACTTGTTGGCCACGATGAGGACCTTGTAGATCCCTTCCTCGCGGAACGCGGTGGAAACGTCGCCGAGCCCGTTGACGGAGATCTCAGTGACGTCCTCGCCGGACTCGTCCTTGAGACTGCCGGAGAATGCCACGAGCGTGCTCATGTCGTCATAGCCCTGCGCGGCGATGTACTCGTCCATCTTCCGCGACCAGTTGAGCGCCTCCTGTCGCGAGCTGGTCACGACCATCGCCTTGGCCTCTCCACCGAGCATCCCCATGACGTTGCGCCGGAAGTGCTCGATGACGACCCGGACCTTCTGCGCGATCGCGGTCGGGTGCAGACGCGCGTACCTGACGATGTTGGAGACGGCCTCGCCGGTGTTGACCTTGATCTCGGCCTCGTCCTCGCTCTCCAGGGTGTTCTTCACCCGCAGGAACATGTCGTAGGTCGAGTAGTTGGTCAGCACATCGAGAATGAAGCCCTCCTCGATCGCCTGCGCCATCGTGTAGGTGTCGAACGCCTCCCAGCGGCCGTCCCTCTTCGTGCCGAACAGGCGCAGCGTCTTGGCCTTCGGCGTCGCCGTCAGCGCGACGAACGTGATGTTCGCGGCCTTCGCGATCGCTGAGTCCTTGGCCTCCAGGAGGTCGTCGGCGCTGATGTCCTCGTCCGGATCGAGTTCGACGTCGACCAGCAGCTCCTTCAACTGGCGCGCGGCTGAGCCGGACTGCGAGGAGTGCGCCTCGTCGGCGACGACGGCCCACCGCCGGCCGCGGAGTTCCTCGGTGTCCTCGATCAGCTTCATGACTTCCGGGAAGGTCTGCAGGGTGCAGGTAACGATGTGGTCGCCCTCGAGGAGCGCCTTCCTCAACTGCGGGGACTTCGCCTGCGACTTCTTCTCCCCCACCGTGACGACAAGCCCCTGGCTGGACTGCACGAGGTTCATGTCGTGGCGGATGTTCTCGTCGAGCACGGTCCGGTCGGTTACGACGATGACCGAGTCGAACGTCGACTTCGAATCCGCGCCCATGTGCCGGATCAGCCGGTGGCTGAGCCAGGCGATCGTTTTGGTCTTGCCGGAGCCCGCCGAATGCCAGACCAGGTACCGCTTCCCGGTGCCGCTGGCCTCGATGTCGGCGACGATGCGCTCGACGGCACGCAGCTGGTGGAAGCGCGGGAAGACCAGCCGCCCGTCGCCCTTCTTCCCTGACTTGCTCGGCTCGAAGAGAGCGAAGTCCTTCAGGATCCGCATGAACATCGGGCGGGCCAGGATCTCGCGCCACAGATAGTCAGTCGACGAGCCGGTCGTGGAAGGCGGGTTGCCTTCGTGGCCCTCGTTGCCTTGGTTGAAGGGCAGAAAGACCGTGTCCCCACCCTGGAGCTTCGTGGTCATGTAGACGAGGTCGTTGGAGACCGCGAAGTGGACCAGGGCGCGGCCCGGTGCCAGCAGCGGGCGGTTCCTGCCGGGTTTGCGGTCCTCGCGGTACTGGCGGATCGCGTGCTGGACGGTCTGGGTGTTGTCCGTCTTCAGCTCCATCGTCACCACAGGGATGCCGTTGGCCGTGAGGACGACGTCGAGCTCCTCGCCGGTGGTCGTGTCGAACCGGACCTGGCGAAGGACTCGCAGCCGCACCGCTTCGGCAGCCTCCACGACCTCGGTGAGGTTCGGGTTGGCCGGCGGGAACTCCATCATCGGGCCGAACTTGGCAGCGGGGCGCCCCACCTGGGCGTAGGTGAAGCCCTTGCGAAGCACGCCGAGGAGGCCTCCGACCGGGTGCCCGGTGGTGGCGTCCATCTTGGTCGCCTTCGCGAGCTCCTTGGTGATGTGTTGCAGGAGCTTCTTCTCGGCGTCGTCCTTCTGGCCGTTGACCAGGTCCGCCGGTACGGCCTTCTCATACTCGTCGGGGTACTGGGTGCTCAGCCAGTGCAGGACATCTCCGGGGATCATCGCGAGCCCGATGTCCCAACCAGTCGACTTGCCGTCGTTCTCGTAGAGCCAGCCGCGCTCGGACAGCGCCTCGCAGAGGTTCGTCTCGAACTCGAGCTCCAGGAGCTGCGCGTGGCTCATGCCACTTCCTTCCGTCCAGTGACGACGTCAAGCAGGAACGCCGACGAGCGTTCGACGAGCAGCTCGCGCAGGGTCGCGACCTTCGCCAACATGTCGTCGATGTTGGTGGTGATCTCGTCGAGATGATCAGCAATCCGGCGCTGCTCATCCATGGGCGGCAGCGGCACCGGCATCATGTCGAGCGCCGTCTTTGTGACTCGCTGCGCATTCGGACGGACACCTGTGCCGATCGTCCCGAAATAGTCGACGTAGCGAGGGCTGCGGAAAAGGTGGTGGACGTAGCGCGGATAGAACCGTGGGGAGATCCGGAAGGCTTTGTAGTCCGGGCTGATGTAGCCGGTCAGCGACGAGACGCCCAGGCCGCCGTGATTGAGCCACATCATGTTGGCGGCGAGCTGGTTCGGCCGGACCACCCGGTAGTGCGAGACATCCGAGGACGCCTGCTGTCCGTCAGTGCGGGTGTTCAGCTCGACGCCGCGGTATTCCGAGATCGAGAGCAATGGACCAGGCGGATCGTCACCGTTCCGCTCGGTGCTCTCGAAGAAGTCGTAGCCGAACTTCGTTCGCCGCCAGTACTCCGGTATCCCATCCAGCGGGGAGTGCGCATCCTCGACATGTCCGGAGTGGTCGTCGCCGAGTCCGAAGACCGCTGCCGTGTCCGTGGATCGCTGCCGAAGAGCGACCGTCAACTCGTCAAGCTTGCCGATCATCGCCTCGGCTTCGTCCAGTCGAGCAGCTATGCGCGCCTGCAGATCGATCGGCGGCAACGGCACGCGGATTCGCGACATGCGCGTGAAGTTCGTCGACCACAGGTCATCTACGATGCCAGTGCCCCAACGGAAGAACTCGTCTTGGAACGCCGTACTGCGCAGCAGATGATGGCCGTAGTCCCCGCGCAGAAGCCCCGGCTTCGGAGTCATGACCGAGTAGACGAGCGAGACGCTTCCGTCCATGCGCGCGAGCCCTGAGGCACCGCGTCGGTCCGATCGAGAGTTGATGACCAGGTCACCCACTCTTACGAGCTTGCGCTCGCCTTCTGTCTGGGTCTTCGCAACACCCGCGAGCTGAGGCGTAACCCCGAGCTTTCCGACCGACAGCGCAGGAAACTCATCCTCGCTCACCTTCTCGTTGCGCTCGACCACGATCGATCCGATCGGGGCCATGGGGTACACGGATGCCTCGAACAGCGATTCGTGTACTGCCTGAGCGGTCACCCCTCACTCACCAACCTGAACATGTCCCCGAGTTCCTCCATCAGCTTCTGGACCTCGGCGTCGATCTCTGCGAGCGGTCTCGGCTCCTTCGGGGCGAAGAAGATTCGAGTGAACGGGATCTCGTTGCCATGCTTCGCCTTGCTCTCGTCGCAGATCGAGTCCGGCGAGAAGGGCAGCACCTCCCGCTCCATATGCTCGGCGAGATCATCGCTCAGTGGCACGCGCTCAGTGATCTTCCAACCAGCCGCCATGACGGGCTGGCCCTTGCGATCGACCGCCAGCGGCGCTTCGTCGTCAGGCTCTCCCATGGCCTTCATGACCGCGTCGACCACGCCCATCGGGGCTTTCAAGCCCGCCTCCTTCGCCGCCGCGGGGAAGGTCTTCGGCAGGTCGTTCCACGCGGTGCCATCGAGTGACTTCAGCACATCCACATGACCGTCGACGAAGTCCTTGCGGCTTCGGAGGACCTCAACAGCATCCTCTCTGAAGCGAGTGGCCAGCCGCGCCTGCTTGAAGACCGGCACGTCACGGAACATGAAGTCCTCAGGAGCCAGGACCCGGGAGATCGCCGGGTCAGCGTGCTCGAAGGCTTCGTACGCCTTGACCAGGATCTCGCGGTGGCGCTGCTCCATCTCGCGACGCTTCTCACCCATGGGCCTGCGGAGCAGCGCCCACTGGGCGGTCCCGTCGATCAGCTGGATCTTGCCCTTTCGCTCGTGATCTTTGTTGGTGTCGAGGATCCAGACGTACGTGGGGATGCCCGTTCCGTAGAACATGCTCGGCGGGAGCGCGATGATCGCGTCGATCAGGTCCTCCGCAAGCAGCCACTGCCTGATGGCCGTCGGGCCGTTGTCGCCGTTGAAGAGCGGCGAGGCGTTAGAGACGACTGCAGCCCTGCCGCCTTGACCGTTCCTCGATGCGGGGGTCAGCTTTGATGCGCAGTGTGCCAGGAAGAGCATCTGCCCGTCAGCGGTGCTCGGTAGGCCGTGGCTGAAGCGCGATCCCGGCACCTTTGCCTGGTCCCGCACCGACTTCTCGTCCGCCGACCAGTCAGTTCCAAAGGGCGGATTGGACAGGACGTAGTCGAAGGTCTGGCCCTCGTAGAGGTCCTCGACGAGCGTGTTGCCCTGCTTGATCGCGTCCGGCCGGCCGCCCTGGATCAGGAGGTCGGCCTTTCCGAGGCCGAAGGCTGAGGGCATCAGTTCCTGGCCGTACAGGGTGACGTCGATCTTCTCGTTCATCCGCCGAAGGGCCTCTTGCGCCACCAGCAGCATGCCGCCGGAGCCGGCGGTGGGGTCGTAAATCGAGCGGAGCGCGCTGTCGCCGGCGAGGGTCTCGTCGTCGTTGGTGATCAGAATGTCGACCATCAGCTTGATCGCGTCGCGCGGGGTGTAGAAGTTGCCTGCGGCCTTCCCCTTCTTGTTGAAGGCGCGGTACATGACGTCCTCGAAGACGTCGCCCATGGCGGTGTTGGCGAGGCTGCCGGGAGCCAGGTCGATGGTCGAGAAGTGCTTGATCACCGCGTGCAGGCGGTTGGAGTCAGCTAGGACCTTCGCGCGCCGGTTGAAGTCGAAGGCGACCCAGATGTCGGCGATGTTGTGGGAGAAGCCGTCGATGTAGGACTTCAGTGACTTAGCGACGTTGTCATCGACCGAGGCGATCGTCTTCAGGTCTAGCGGCGAGGTGTTGTAAAAGCCGACCTTAAACCTGTCCTTGACCGCGATGTCGATCAGGTGGGGCGGCATCTCGCCCAGCGCGGCCACGAACTTCGTGACCTCGTCCTTGGTGCTCGCCAACATGCACTCCAAGCGACGGAGAACCGTGAACGGCAGGATGTAGTCGCCGTAGTCCTCCTCGTCGACCACGTTGCGCAGGAACTTGTCCGCCGTGTCCCAGACGATTCGTGCCGTCGTCGCTGTGCTCGCTGTCGTCGGTTCTGCCATGCCTACCCGTTCCTCGATCCCGCGTCCGTGTATCAGGAACATTACACAGACCGCTGTATCAGGAAGGTGACATTTCGTAACCTGGCTGAGGGCGGCTCCAAAGGACTGTGGGTGGTGCCGGCGCCGAGGCCTCCCCCCTCCTGCTGGGTGAGACGGAGTTGGTTCTGATTGTGCGCGGTGCCGCCGACATTTCCACGGCGTATGACCGACGCATTGCATCCCCGGGGGGACCTGCGAGTTCATTGCGGGGAGCTCGTCGATGGGTTGGTGCCCGGAAGAGGGGTCGGGGTCTGCCGGCCCCTCCCCCGGGGTCTTGCCCGTTCACTCAGAACGGGGGCTCGGTGGGCTTGGGCCCGGTGGTGGCGAGGTGACGTACGTTGTCCGGTTCGTCCTGGTCGCCGGCGACCTCGGCGCCGGTGGGGCTTTTGCGGGAGACCTTCTCGGGTCGTGCGGTGGCGTAGCGGATCGAGGGACCGATCTCGCCGTAGCGGTCGCTGATGACGACGACGTCCTTGGTGCGGAGCTCGCCGGTGTCCTTGTCAGCCCAGCTCTCGGTCTCGATCTGGCCGTGGACGAGGGCGCGGTCTCCGCGGAAGAGGCTCTCTGCGAGGTTCTCGGCCTGGCGGCCCCAGACCTTGATGTTGTGGAAGGTGGGAGTGGCGTCGACCCACTCGCCGTTGTTCTGCTTGACGCGTCGGTTGACCGCGACGCGGAGGTTGGCGACCGGGGTTCCGCTGGGGGTGAAGCGCAGCTCGGGGTCCTCGGTGAGGTTGCCGGCGAAGGTGATGGTGTTCATGACGTTCTCCTTGGTTGTGGTGGTGCTGGATGACTGGATTGGATGGAAACTGAGAGCTGCCTAGTGACCCTCGGGATGTGACCCCTCGTGCCCCTTGCTCCCAACAACCAGCCCAAGATCGCGCGAGCGGTAGCGGGTCAAGGGCCGACGTAGGAGGGCATTGCTTCCCTTGACCCGTGGAGCGAGCGATCACGATTGGGCGTTGTGGGAGCAAGGAACGAGATGCTGTTGATCTGAGAGCAGCCGCGGCCCGGATGGGCCGTGTCGTTGGCCGGCCTCTGTCGCCGGCCCTCTGGCCTGGTGCTCGTCTTGATGGGGCTATTCGGCGTACGCCCCGGAGCTGATGTGCTCGGGGCGGCCGCCATGGTGGGGTGCCTCGTGGTCAGAACAGCGCCTCTTGCTCTGGTGCTGGACCGTGGCACAGGGCGACGCCACCCGACCCGACGAACACGCAGCGGTCAGCTCGATGACGACCGCCGCCGTACGGGCAGGGCGAGCTCTCCAGCGGGCAGCGGCGGTTCACCAGCTGCGTGACGGTCTCGCCCTGCCCCACTGCCTCCCCGATCTCGGGGCTGGTGGGCGTCGGGGTCCAGCTGCTCCCGTTGCGTCGCGCGGCGAGCAAGGAGGGCACATCGAGGGTGTAGCTGATCGGCTGCGCGCCGAGGCGTAGAGCGAGGACGCGCTTGGAGTCGGTCAGGTCGAAGTGCTCGCGGTGGGTGCCTGGGCGCTGGACCCAGCCGGGCTGTAGCCCGAGCCGGCGGGCGAAGGTCTCCAACTCGTGGCGGCTATCGGCGAAGAGGTGGGACCACCGGTCGGTGATCCGTCCGACCCGGGCCGGCCGCCGCATGTCGTCGACGTAGACGGTCATCTCGTGGCTCCGTGCTTAGGCAAGCGCCAGGGCGGCGAGGGCCAGGGCGACGATGTGAGCGGTCTGGTCGACGTGGGCGGCTCCGCCGTGCTCGCGGAACGCTTCTTGCCGGGCAATCCGCATCCAGGCGAGCACGCCGCGCCGGCGGTCGATCGCGGCGTGTGAGATCCCGATCCACGCCAGAGCGACAGCGGCGGCTGGCGCTGTCAGCTCGAGGTCGAGGACAACGGAGCCGACGCCGAGGGTAAGAGCGGAGACGATGACGTGGGTGCCGGCGTGGGTGAGGTTGGCGAGCCAGCCGGCCGCGGACTTCGCGGACTTGCATCGGGCCTGGTGGTCCGTCTGGAGCGGGTAGTCGGCGAGCAGGTGCGCGACGTAGAGCAGGATGAAGCAGGACGCGAACATGGTGGTTCCTTCTCTCGGGTTGAGGCCGGCCCTGCGGGTCGTGCCGTACGGGTGGGGTGTGGGGAGGGCGGAGCCCTCCCCACTGAAGCGCCCCAGGTTCTCTGCCGCCGCTATACGGGTTGTTGCTCTCGGTTGAGAGCTTCATAG
>NZ_BMQT01000018.1 GCF_014648255.1 Nocardioides albus
AGCGCACTCGGAGGACTCCCGCCGATCAGCCGACTGTCACCAACGTGATGGCCGAGTACAGCTAGGCGGAGGCGTGTCGAGACCAACACGATCCCGTGTCGCTCGATGGGACCGTGTTGGTCTCGACACGCTCGGCCGCAGGCGGCCTCGCGGCTCGACCAGCGATTGGCTCGACCAGCGATTGGCTCGACCAGCGGGGCGGTCAGCTCACCAGGTGGGCGGCGACAGCGGCGGCCTGGTTCCGGATCTCGGGGATGGCGGTGGCCTCGTAGAGCGCGCCCTTGCAGGGCGGGCCGACGGTCAGAAGATTGGGTACGACGCTGCCGTCTGCTCCGATGACGTGGCCGTCCTCGGTGACGTCGATGCCGAGGCGGAGGGGGTCGGGGGCGATCAGGCCGCGCTTCTGCAGCGCGAGCAGGAGCGGGTTGTCGGTGCGAGTGATGTCGGGCGAGGGACCGGTGCAGTTGATCACCGCGGTGACCTCTCGGTCGCCGTCGGCCAGCGTGATCACCGGGCTCGTCCCGGCGTCGTCCCGGCAGCCGAGCACCCCGCCGCCGAGGATCTCCAGGCGTCCCTCGGCCCGGTAAGCGTCGAGGAGGGCGGCGATGCGCGGGGCCATGCGGTGGCGGCGTACCTCCCACTCACGGGCGTAGGCCTCGCGGAAGCGACGGCGCTCCGACTCGGGCAGACGGCGCCAGATCGACTGGGTCGGGCCGCGCAGGCCGTCGATGACGGCGCGCCAGTCGACGCCGAGGCCGGTCGCGTGCTCGATCTGCTCGCGTACGAGTGCGGCCATGCCGTCGGCGGTCAACGGGCCGTCGGGGATCGGGGTCACCCAGGAGGTGAACTGGTCGTCGACGTGGGGGTTGGGGACCAGGCCGTGGCGGCTCACCATGATCACTCGTCGGTCCGGGGAGTCGTCGAGGAGCGTGACCGTCGTGTCGACGGCGGTGAGGCCGGTGCCGACGACGAGCACGGTCGCATCGTCCGGCAGGGCACTGATCCGGGCCACGTCCCACGGGTCCGAGAGGTTCCACGACGCCTCAGGCAGACCGGCGAGCGGCTGGGGCGGCGGGTTGCCGTAGGCGAGGACGACCGCGTCCGCGACGTGTCCCTCACCGTCGTCGCTGGTCAGCACCCTGAAACCGGCATCGACCGGCTCGACGTCGACGACCGTCTCGCCGACGATCTCCAGTGTCCCGGTGCCGGTCCCGGCCGCGCGAGCGAGCCGGTCACGCAGGTAGCGCGAGTAGTCACGTCGGGGCAGGAAGTCGATCGGGCCGAGCTCGATGCCGGCCCCGGCCGCCCAGTCGAGCAGGTCGTCCCGATCGTCGGGGAAACCCGACATGTTGTTGGCCCGGACGTTGAGGAGATGGCGGGGATCGGTGGTCGAGTAGGCCACTCCGTAGCCCGGCTCTCCGCGTGACTCGAACAACGTCACCGAAGCACCGCGGCGGAGCAGGTTGATCGCGGTCAGCGTGCCGCTGGCTCCTCCTCCGATGATCGCCACCGTGGGAGTGGGTGTCGGTACGTGCGGCGCAGCGTCTGTCGTCACCCGCACACCCTAACTTCGCTATCCATGCTTTGTTCACCGGGTTACTTGCTTATCAGAGTGACCGCAAAGAACTATTTGCAAATAGATCTTTGCAGTCTACGCTGGCCGCATGGCAGCTCGCGAGATCCTTCCCAGCGTCGACCAGCTCAAGGCCCTCACCCACCCCGTGCGCGTACGAATGCTCGGGATCCTCCGTCTCGACGGCCCGGCGACGGCGACCACGTTGGCCACCCGGCTCGGCATCAACAGCGGTGCGACGTCCTACCACCTCCGACAGCTGGCGCACCACGGGTTCATCGAGGACGACGCGAGCCGAGGCAACGGCCGCGAGCGCTGGTGGAAGGCCGCCCACCAGATGACCGTCACCGGCCAGGACGGCGCGCCGGACACGGCCGAGGGCCGCGAGACGCTGGACGCCTACATGCAGACGGTCGCCAGCATCTACACCCAGCGCATCCAGGAGGCGATCGCCGAACGCGCCCTCCTCCCTCCGGAGTGGCAAGAGACGCTCAGCCTCAACGACCGCGTCGCGCGGCTCACGCCGGCCCGTGCAGCCCAGGTGAAAGCGCAGATCAACGATCTCCTCGACGACCTCGACGACGAGCCCGGGGGCGAGCCCGTGATGTTCCAGTTCCATGTCGTCCCGCTGGCAGAACACCCCCCACGCTGACCAGGAGAAGTAACTGATGAAACTCCCCCTCTACGGCTGGCTCGCGGCCCAGACCATCTCACTGGTCGGCACCCGCATCTCGATGCTGGCACTCCCCTGGTTCGTCCTGGAGACGACCGGCAGCCCCACCAAGGCCGGCCTGATCGCGCTCTTCGAGATGACCCCGCTGGTGCTCAGCAAGATCTTCGGCGGCCCGGTCATCGACCGCCTCGGCCCACGCCGCGTCGCGATCTCCTGCGACCTCGGCTCGGCCGCCGTCGTCGGCCTGATCCCCCTCCTGTACGCAGCAGACCTGCTGCACTTCCCGATCCTGCTGCTCCTCGTCGCGCTCGCCGGGACACTGCGCGGCCCCGGTGACTCCGCGAAGTCGTCGATGATCCCGCAGCTCGTCGAAGCAGCGGGAGTCCCCACCGAGCGAGCGACCGGGCTCCACTCGTTCGTCGAACGCACCGCCTCGATGCTCGGCGCCGTCGCAGCGGGACTGCTGATCGGCCTGGTCGGCGCGACCAACGCGATCGTGATCGACGCCGCCTCGTTCGCAGTCGGCGCACTGGTGCTCGCTGCGACGACCGCCGGGCTGACGCGGGTCCGAACCGAACAGACCGCAGAGCGCCCCGAGCCCATCGAGGGGCCCGGCTCCTACCGCGCCCAGCTCGCCGAGGGCTGGCACTTCCTCCGCCGCGACCGGGTGCTCATGGGCATCGCGTTCATGGTCGCGCTCACCAATCTGATCGACTTCGCCTGGGCCAGCGTACTGATGCCGGTGTGGGGCCAGCAGCACACCGGACCCGAGACGATCGGCCTCCTGTTCGCCACCTTCGCGGGCTTCTCCGCGCTGGGATCGGCCGTAGCGGCGGCCATCGGCAACCGGATGCGCCGCTACCCGACGTACCTGGTCTGCTTCCTCGTCGCCGGGATCCCACGGTTCCTGGTGATCGCCTTCGGGGCGCCGCTGTGGGTCGTGTTCGTGGTCTTCGCGATCGGCGGGACGAGCAGCGGCTTCATCAACCCGATCCTCGGGGCGCTCCAGTTCGAGCGGATCCCGGCGCACGTTCTCGGCCGGGTGACGTCGCTGATCTCCGCGTTCGCCTGGGGCCTGATGCCGCTCGGCGGACTGCTCGGCGGCGGCCTGGTCTCCGCATTCGGCCTGACCACCGCACTGGTGGCGTGCGGGATCGCCTACTTCGTGGTCACGATGTTCCCCGCGATCGACCCGACCTGGAAGCAGATCGAGAAACGCCCTAGCAAGCCTCTCGTAGCCGCGGAATCCTAGGGATGCCGCCGAGCCGCTTGTTGTAGCGGACCTGGTCGGAGTAGCCCTCCAGGAGCGTCCACAGCGCCTTGTGGGCCGGCCATGGGATGGCCTCGCCGGGAAATGCCCAGGTCGAGCCGAAGCCGATCCAGACCGGGACCCAGTCCTTGGCGCAGTCCCACTCGCCCCGCTTGGACGTCAGCAGCCGGTGGCGGACCTGGAACGCAAGCCGCTGACCGTCCTTCACGATCGGCGCCGCGCACACCCGCCACAGCGGCATGTCGAGCGACATCAGCTCGATCTCGATGTCGCCGAGAATGCGCGGATCCACCAGGACCGTAGCGACGTTCTCATGCGGGCGCCTCATGCAGATCACGCTAGCGGCGAGCACCGACATCCGCTGGCCGATCCGCCAGGAGCGAACATCGGGCCCCGATTCGCCACCCCGCCGGACAGGACGTACGCATCGGGCCTATCATCCTCCCCAGTCTCGATCGGGCAGGGAGGCCCGAGCGGAGGATGCGACCGGAGCGAGGTCTAGCGGCGAGCTTGCTCGTCCGCTCGCGCCGAGCGAGGGAGCGACCGCGCGTAGCGCGGATCGAGAAAGGAACGACGTTGGCACCCTCGCGGCAGCCCAGAACGGGCGAAGAGGCCGAGAAGTACGCCGCGGAGCATCTGCATTCCCTCGGCTGGCCCGACGCCGCCCCCTCGGGCAGCACTTCGGCGGCGGACGTCGACATCATCGGCGGCCGACCCGACAACGTCGTCGTCGCGCAGGTGGTGCTCACCCGCTCCCCCACCGAGGCACGGAGCGTCTGCGCGGCCCGCGGCGCGGGCTACGCCTACGACGCCCGGACGGTTGCCCTGTTCAGTCGCGGCGGGTTCACCACCGACGCGATCGAATGGGCCGACAAGGTCCGAGTGGCGCTGTTCGAGTTCGCCGCCGACGGCTCGATCCGTCCGCACGGGAAGCACGCGGCCGAGCTGGTCACCACGGCCACGGCGCCGGCGCCGACCCCCGGTCGGGCGCCCGAGCCGATCCCGGGTCGCCACGTCGATCCCACGCGCACCGGCAGCTTCAGCTTCACCGCGAAGATCCCCTCGGTCATGCCTCGCCGGAAGTCCGCAGAGAAGTCCGTCGAGAAGACTGTCCAGAAGACTGCCGAGAAGGTGAGCGAGAACGTCGGCGAGAAGATCGCCGTGGAGATCGCCACGGCGGTCGCACCCGAGCCGACCCCGACGGTCGCCGCGATGATCGCCGGTCCCGCGACCGGCCAGATCCCTGCGTACTCGACCTACACCGTCTCGACCATGAGCATCCCGAAGGCACCCACACCCCCGCCCCACGAACGGTGGGTCCCGGACGGGCTCGGGCCGATCCTGGACGCGATCGCCCGGTCGGCGCAGCTGCCGGTGGTGCTCGTCCTGGGCTCCGAGCAGCGAGCCGAGTGGGTGCGACAGACCTTCCAGGTCGGCACGATCACGGTCACCGACGAGAGCGTGCTCCCGATGCTGCTCTCCCTGGTGACAGGTCGGGAGTCGCAGTACGCGAGCGGCGAGTCGTACCACAAGGTCGACGGTCTCAAGCCGCAGGGCGAGCGGGCGCTGGAGTCCTGGCGGGCCTGGGAGGCCTACGACCGCGCGATGGCCAACTACCGACGCGCAGTCTGAGAGCTCCATCGGTCAGCAGTAGTTGAGCATCTCGCCGAGCGCGCGGCGCTCGCTGTCATCGACCGCGAGCGACCAGCGCGTCTTGGTCTCGATCCAGCGGGTCGCGTACGCACACTGGAACCCCTTCCGCGGACGCCAGCCCGCGGGGTCGTCGTCGCTCTTGCTCATGTTGGACGGGCCGTCGACGGCGAGCAGGTTGCCCAGGTCGTTGGAGAACGCCCGGCGCCGATCCTCGGACCACGCGCTCGCGCCCGACCGCCAGGCCTCGGCGAGCGGCACGACGTGGTCGATCTGGATCGCCTGGGCCTGGTCGGGCTGCTTCAGATCGGCGAAGGTCAGGCGTCGGCCGGTGTAGGGGTCGACCCAGGTTCCGGCGAGCACGTCGTGGTCGCACCTTCCCTGCGGCCGGGTGCGTACCTCGACGGCATCGCGCAGGAGCACGTCGTCGCGCTGGTTGCACCCGTTGCCGTCGGTGTCCGCCCAGGCCCCGCCGAACGACGAGCGTACGTAGGCGGCCGGCCCGTCGGGGCGTCTCGTCACCGTCGCCAGCGCGGCGAGGTCACGGCGGGCCGCCCGCGCATCGGCGGGCTCGGCTGAAGGCGCAGCTGAAGGCACCGGCGGCCCCGGTCGCATCACCGGCGTCTCCTCGGGCAGCCACAACGCGGCCGCCGAGCCGGCGACCGCCAGCAGGACGACCAGGACCGCCAGAGACGTCCGCCTACCCACGCCGCGCATTGTGCCCGCGACCACCGACATTCGAACCCGCGAAGCGGTTCGAGACCAACATGACAAGAGACCCCGCGCACGACCTGCCCAGGTATTACCGATCGGTGACAGATGCGCCGGGTGCTGTCAGCGGGGGACGTCGCGCTGGCACAGTGAACCCATGACTGCGTTGGACAGTGGACAGAGACCTCGCGCCGAGGTCGGCGTGATCGGCGGGACCGGGCTCTACGAGTTCTTGACCGATGCCGAGGAGGTGGCGATCGAGACCCCCTATGGCGACCCCTCCGCGCCGGTCACGGTCGGCACGGTCGCCGGCCGATCGGTGGCTTTCGTTCCCCGCCACGGCCGCGCGCACGAGTACCCGCCGCACGCCATCCCCTACCGCGCCAACCTCTGGGCGCTGAGGTCGCTCGGCGTGACCCAGGTGCTCTCCCCGAGCGCAGTCGGCGGACTCCGGGCCGATGCCGTCGCGACCGGTGACCTGGTCACTCCCGACCAGCTCGTCGACCGCACCTGGCGCCGGATCCCGAGCTATGTGGAGAGCGGCGCCACCCACGTACCTCTCGCCGATCCCTACTGCGCGCGGATCGCCAAGGCGTACGCAGCCTCCGACCCGTCCGTGAAGGTCGGCGGCACGCTCATCGTGATCGAGGGGCCGCGGTTCTCGACCCGCGCGGAGTCGATCCACCATGCAGCCCAGGGCTGGACGCTGGTCGGGATGACCGGCGCCCCGGAGGCGGCGCTCGCCCGCGAGCTGCGGATGTGTTACGCGCCGTTGTGCCTGGTCACCGACATGGACGCGGGTGCGGCCGAGGGCGAGGGCGTCGACGAGGACGACGTCTACGCGCTCTTCGCGGCCAACCTGAACCGGATGCGGACCATCCTGGCCGACACGATCGAGGGCCTGCCGGACCCGGCCGGATGCTCCTGCTCGACCTGGGCCGAGGGCAAGACCCTCGCCTACGAGATCCCATGAGGGTTCTGCTGACCGGGTCCGCGGGGTTCATCGGCACCGCGATCGGCCGGGTGCTGGAGGATGCCGGCCACGAGGTCGTACGCGTCGATGTGCTGCTGCCGATGGCCCACGGCGAGGCCGCCGAGGCACCGCCCGGGACACACCTCCTCGACGTACGCGACGCCGCCGAGTGGGGCGGTCTGCTGAACGGCATCGACGCGGTGTGCCACCAGGCCGCGGTCGTCGGTGCCGGCGTGACCGTGGCCGACCTCCCGCTGTACGCCGCCCACAACGACCTCGGCACCGCCGCACTCCTGGCCGCGATGAGCGCGCACGGGATCTCCCGGCTGGTGCTCGCCTCCTCGATGGTCGTCTACGGCGAGGGCCGCTATGTCTGCGAGTCCCACGGCGACCGGGTCCCGCCGCCGCGCTCGCGGGCCGCGCTCGACTCCGGCGACTTCGAGAACCACTGCGACCTCTGCGGGGGCGCGCTGGCCTGGGCTGCGGTCGCCGAGATGGGGCGGCTCGACCCGCGCAGCTCGTACGCAGCCAGCAAGGTGGCCCAGGAGCACTACGCCTCCGCCTGGGCCCGTCAGGCCGACGCGACCGCGATCGCGCTGCGCTACCACAACGTCTACGGGCCGCACATGCCCGCGGACACCCCCTACTCCGGAGTCGCCGCCATCTTCCGCTCCTCCTTGGAGCGGGGCGAGGCGCCGCAGGTGTTCGAGGACGGCGGCCAGCAGCGCGACTTCGTCCACGTCGACGACGTGGCCCGCGCCAACCTGGCGGCACTGGAGGCGACCGCCGAGCGGTCACCCGGGGAACTGGCGGCCTACAACGTCGCGTCCGGGCACCCAGTCACGATCAGCGAGGTGGCGGCGCTGGTCGCGCGCGGCACCGGCCAGTCCGAGTTGGCGCCGGTGGTCACCGGCCGCTACCGCATCGGCGACGTACGCCATGTCGTGGCCTCCCCGGAACTCGCGGAGAAAGAACTCGGTTTCCGTGCCGAGGTCCTGCCGGAGGTCGGTCTGCCGGCCTTCGCCACGGCGCCGCTGCGGTCGTACCTGATCCCCCGCTGGTCGAGCCGCCGGAGCCGCTAGGCGAAGGCGTGTCGAGACCAACACAGTCCCCTGTCGCGCTCGATAGGACTGTGTTGGTCTCGACACGCTCGGCCGCAGGCGGCCTCGCGGCTCGACCAGCGGGCAGTCACCAGCTCGTGTAGAGCAGATGCTGGACGAGGAGCGCGGTGAGGAGCTGCAGGGCCAGGCCGGGACGTCGCCACTGCTCGGGCAGGAGGGCGCAGCCGAGGGTGAGCCAGGGGATGAAGGGGAGCCAGATGCGTTCCACCTCCGCCCGGCTCATCTGGGAGGCGTCGGCGAGAGCGATCATGATCACCGCGGCCGCGACCAGGACGACGACCACCCGGTCGGCCGGCTCGCGGCGGGCGGCCCAGGTAGCGCCCAACCCGGCGCCGACGAGCGGCCCGGCGCTGATCGCGAGCGCGGCCAGGTTGCCCCAGGTCCAGTAGGCGCCGGGGCGTTGGCTGGCCAACCCGTCCCAGTAGCGATCGACCAGCACCGGATACGCCTCCCACCAGGCGAAACCGCCGGCGGCGAAGGTGAGGGCGACGGCAACCGCGGACGCGATCGCGATCGGCAGCACCCGCCACCCCCTGCCCAGCCAGATCACCGCGAGCGCGAGAACCCCGGTGAGCAGGAGCCCGTAAGACATGAACACGACGATCCCGAGCACCAGCCCCGCGAGAACCGCCCACAGCAAGCCGGCCAAGCCGGATACGACGGGACGTTCTTGTCCGTTACCGGCCGGTAGACCGACAAGAACGTCCCGTCGTATCCCGCGGCACGCGAGCGCGAGGCAGCACAAACCCCAGGCGACCGTGGTCGCCATCACCGCGTCCGCCGATACAGCCAGGAACACCGCGCTCGGCGACAGGACCAGGTACGGCGCCGCCGCTCGCGCCGCGTCCTCGGCGCCGAGGACCCGGACCGTCGTCATGACCGCCAGCGGCAGGGTCGCGGCGAGCGCGATGACGACCAGGCCCGCGGCGAGGTCACCACCGAGACCGACCTTCACCAGCAGCACGAAGAAGAGCACCATCCCGGGCGGGTGCCCGGCGATGTGGACCGGCCAGTTCCCCTCCGGAGCGTCGTAGGGGATCCGGGAGACGTACTCCCGCAGCAGCCCGGGGACGTCATCGACCGCCCGGGCCGTCTCCAGGTATTCGGTCGGGTTCCCCAGCACCCGCGAGATGCCCTCGGGGCCGTCCACCAGTGCCAGCGCCAGCAGCCACACCAGCCCGGCGGCGTACGCGACCAGGAGCAGGCGCCGCCAGGGCAGTCGCTTCGCCATCGGGTCGGCCCAGCGCAGCGACGCGAGCGCGAGCAGGACTGCGGGGAGTGTGCCGATACCCACCTTGACCTGCGGGTATCCGTGGAGGGGAGGGAAGGTGCCGTCGTCGAGGTGCACGCGCGGCCACACCTGCCAGTCGAGCAGGGCCGGCACGACGACGGCCGTCACGATGAGCACGACCGTGACGACGAGCCCCACCAGGGCGGCGCGGTGAGCTGAGGAGTTCACGACTGCGAGCGTAGGTCCGCGACGGCTCGATGGCCGCCGGCGCACGGGCCCCGTCACCGGACCGTAAGATCTGCGGCCCCCATCGGCGGCGGCGCGTTCCTAGAGTCGATCACATGGCCGAACCCCGCTCTGATGTCGACCTCGTGCTGCCCTGCCGCGACGAGGCCGCCGCCCTGCGCGAGCTGCTGCCGCGCGTGCCGGCGGGACTCTCCGTGATCGTCGTCGACAACGGCTCGACCGACGGGACCGCCGAGGTCGCCCGCGCGCTGGGGGCGCGGGTCGTCTCGGAGTCGCGGCCGGGATACGGGGCGGCGGTGCATGCCGGTCTGATGGCGGCGACCGCGCCGTTTGTCGTGGTGATGGACGGCGACGGCTCCTTCGATCCCACCGCCGCGCTGCCCCTGGTCGAGACGATCAGGCGCGACGAGGCCGACCTGGCGCTGGGCTCCCGCAGGCCGGTGGCTCCCGGCGCCCAGCCGTGGCACGCCCGGGTCGGCAACCGGCTGGTCCTGGCCGCGCTGCGGCGCCGCACCGGCTTGCGTCTACGTGACATCGCCCCGCTGCGCGCGGCCCGCCGGGAGGCGCTGCTCGGGCTCGGGGTGGCGGACCGGCGCTCGGGCTATCCGGTCGAGCTGCTCGATCGCGCGGCCCGGGCCGGTTGGCGGGTGCACGAGGAGGACGTCGACTACCACCCTCGGACCGCGGGGACCCGCTCGAAGGTCTCCGGCTCGGTGCGGGGCAGCTTTCGGGCGGCGTACGACTTCTGGCGGGTGCTCTCGTGATGCCGCCTACGCTCCTCCTGGTCGCCAAGGCACCGGTGCCGGGCCTGGTGAAGACCCGGCTCGCGGCCGACGTTGGCGAGAAGGCCGCGACCGCGGTCGCCGCGGCCGCCCTGCTGGACACCATCGAGGCGTGCACGCTGGCGGTGGGACCGGAACGGTGCCGACTCGCCTTCTCGGGCGATCTCGCTGTCGGGTTCAGGGCCGACGAGATCCAGGCTGCCCTCAACGGTTGGACCCTCGCCCCGCAGCGCGGGACCGGCCTCGGCGAACGACTCGCGAACGCCCACGCCGAGGTCGCCGGACCGGTGGTGCAGATCGGCATGGACACCCCACAGGTCACCCCGGGCGGGCTGCTCGCTGCGGCCGGCGGCCTGGACGCGGCCGATGCCGTGCTCGCTCCCGCCGAGGACGGCGGCTGGTGGGCCCTGGCGCTCCGCGACCCGTCGGCGGCCACCGCGCTGCGCGACGTACCCATGTCCACCCCCGAGACGTACGCAGCCACCCGCGCCGCCCTCGAAGGAATCGGCCTCCGGGTCGCCGCCGGTGAACGGCTGCGCGACGTCGACCACCTCGCCGACGTCGCCCCCGTAGCCGCGACGGCCCCGCACACCCGCTTCGCGGTGGTCGCGGCCGAGATCGCGAGGGTCGCCCGATGACCGCGGTGGCGGCGGTGGCGGAGTCGGCGTTCGCGCATGTCTTCGCCAGCGAGGAGTGCCGGGTGGTGAGCGTCGATGGCACGGCCTCGCGGCTTCCGGTCGAGGACTGGTCCCGCACCGCCGACGCCGCGGACCTCGCCCTGCTCTCCTACTGCGCCGGACCGACGCTCGATCTCGGCTGCGGGCCCGGCCGGATGACCGCCGCGCTGGCCGCCCGGGGTCTGCCGTCGCTGGGCGTCGACGTCGTCCCCGAGGCCGTTGCCCAGACCGAGGCCCGCGGTGGGCGCGCAGTCTGTCGCGACCTCTTCGAGCCGCTGCCCGGGGAGGGCTGGTGGACGACCGCTCTGCTCGCCGACGGCAACCTCGGCATCGGCGGGGACCCGCTCGCCCTCCTCGCCCGCGTACGCCGGCTGCTCGTGCCGGGCGGCCGGGTGGTCGCCGAGGTGCATCCGCCGGGCACGCCGAGCGGCCCGCTGCTCGCGGAGCTGGTCTGCCGCTGCGGCGGCTCCTCGCAGTTCCCGTGGGCGATCGTCGGCGCCGACGCGATCGGGGCGATCGCTGCCGAGGTCGGCCTCGCGGTGAGGCGGCTCGAGCCGCTGCCGCACCGCCGGGCACAGTCCCGCCGGTCAGCGCCGGCCCCGTTCACCCCTGCCGGTGACCGCTGGGTCGCCGTGCTCGTCGAGGACGCCGCATGAGAATCCCCTCGGAGGGCTCCTTCACCTCGCGCCTGCGCAGCGCCGCGGTCGCCGCTCGCGTCGGGCTCTGGCTCGGGATCTGCTTTCTGGTCGCACTCGTCACCGGCCTGATCAGCCACTACGCCCAGCTCGACCACCAGCCGGCGCCGCTCCCGGCCAGCCCGTCGCGGCTCTACCAGCTCACCCAGGGTCTCCACGTCGTCGCCGGCACCGCCGCGATCCCGCTGCTCCTGGTCAAGCTGTGGGTCGTCTTCCCCAAGCTCTTCCAGCCGATGCCGCGCCAGGTCCGGGAGGCACTGCCGACGGCGCTGGAACGCGGCTCGATCGCCGTCCTGGTCAGCACCTCGCTGGTCCAGCTCACCACCGGTGTGCTCAACGTCGCCCAGTGGTATCCCTGGGGCTTCAGCTTCCGGAGCACCCACTACGCGCTGGCCTTCGTCGCCGTCGGAGCGCTGCTGATCCACATCGCGGTGAAGCTGCCGGTCGTACGCGATGCCCTGACCGGGGACGTCGACGACACCGCCCACGACCGGCCGAACGCGCGCCGGCCGGGGCCGGTCAGCCGTCGCGGAGTGATGGTGCTCGCCGGCGCGTCGGCTCTGGCCACCGCCTTCCTCTACACCGCCGGCACCGTCCCCAACGTCGGCCGCATCGCCGCCCTGTCCCCGCGGTCACGCAAGCACGGCATCCCGATCAACCGGACGGCCCACTCCGCCGGTGTGGTGGCCGCGGCGAGCAGCTCCGCCTACCGCCTCGAGGTCGTCCACGGCGGCACGACCCGGTCCCTGACCCGCGACGACCTGGCCGCGATGGAGCAGCGGACCTGCACCCTGCCGATCGCCTGCGTGGAAGGGTGGAGCGCGACGGGCGACTGGGGCGGCGTACGCCTCCGCGACCTGCTCGACCTCGTCGACGCCCCGCGCGGGCGCGAGGTGCGGGTCCGGTCGATCCAGACGTTCAGCGCCTCCGCGGACACCGTGCTCCCGCCGAACTTCGCCGACGACGACCGGACCCTGCTGGCGCTGATGCTCGACGGGGAGACGCTGTCGATGGACCACGGCTGCCCGGTCCGGCTGATCGCGCCCGACCGTCCCGGGGTCATGCAGACCAAGTGGGTCTCCCGGATCGAGGTGCTCTGATGAGAGGGATCCGGGCTGCGCTGATCCTGCTCGGGGCGGTCGGAATGGCGTACGGAGCCTGGCTGCTGGTCAGCCGGCAGGACCTCGGCCAGATCGTCGAGGTCGCCGTCTGGCTGGCGGCGGCCATCGTGATCCACGACGGGATCCTGGCACCGGCGGTGCTCGGGCTCGGCTGGCGCGGTGGCCGGCTGCTGCCTCGAGCCGCCGCCAGGGGCGCCGTGGTGGTGCTGGTGCTGCTCGGACCGGCGACGCTGGTCGCGATCCCGGTCCTCGGCCGGTTCGGCGCGAAGCCGGACAACCCGACGCTGCTGGACCGCGACTACACCCAGGGGCTGCTGGTCTTCGCGATCCTGTGCGTGTGCGCCGGTGTCGCCGTCGCGCTCGGCGAACTACGCTCGCCCCATCCGACGGCGGAGGAGGAGTAGGCATGGCACGAGTGCTCGTCGTCGACGACGACCTCACCGTTCGCGAGGTGCTGGCCTCCTACCTGCGCGCCGGCTCGCACGACGTCGTCGAGGCCGGCGACGGCGAGCTGGCGCTGCGCGCGATGAGCGAACGACCGGCCGACATCGTCATCCTCGACCTGATGCTGCCCGGCATCGACGGCCTCGAGGTGTGCCGTCGACTGCGCCAGGCGAGCGAGGTGCCGATCATCATGCTCACCGCCCTCGGCAGCGAGGCCGACCGGATCATGGGGCTCGAGCTCGGGGCCGACGACTACGTCGGCAAGCCGTTCAGCCCGCGGGAGCTGGTGCTGCGCGTCGACTCGGTCCTCAAGCGCACCGGCCACTCCGGCGAGGGTGGCGTGGTCTCCGACGGCTCTCTGGTGGTCGACGCCGACCGACGGGTGGCGACCGACGCCGGCGCGGAGCTGTCGCTGACGACCCGGGAGTTCGATCTGCTCCGCTACCTGATCACCCACCCCGGCAAGGCCTTCACCCGCGAAGACCTGCTCGAGCACGTCTGGGGATGGACGATCGGCGACCGCTCGACGGTCACGGTCCACGTACGCCGGCTGCGGGAGAAGATCGAGTCCGACCCGACCCGGCCGCAACGGCTGGTCACGGTCTGGGGCGTCGGCTATCGCTGGGAGCCCGCGGCGGTGGGCGCATGAAGATCGCCGATGCCGTCCTGATCGCCCTCGTCGCCGCGGGCGCCGGTCTCGCGGTCGGTGTCGTCGGGCTCCTGTTCGCCTGGCTGACTCGGCGCTGGTCGATCCGCTGGCAGCTCACCTTGGTCGCGGCAGTCGCAGTGCTGACGGTCTTCGGCGGCGTACTCGGGATCGCGTGGCTGATGTTCCTCTCCGGCCACGACCTGCAGGTCATCACCGTGGTCACCTCGATCGCCGCGACGGTGGCGATCCTGGTCGCGTTCGTGATCGGCTCCGCGATGGTCCGCTGGTCGGGGGCGGTCCAGCAGCAGGCCCGGGAGATGGCGCTCGGAGGTCATCAGCAGCCCGCGGAGAGCGGACCGCGCGAGCTCCGGTCGTTGTCGGCCGAGCTCGCCGAGACCCAGCGTCGGCTCGAGGAGGCGCGCACGAGAGAGGACCGGCTCGAGGAGTCCCGCCGCGAGCTGATCTCCTGGGTCGCCCACGACCTGCGTACGCCGCTCGCGGGGCTCAGAGCGATGGCCGAGGCGCTCGAGGACGGGATCGCCGCCGACCCGCACCGCTACCACCAGCGCATCCGCGTCGAGGTCGAGCGCCTCGCCCGGCTCGTGGACGACCTCTTCGAGCTCTCCCGGATCCAGGCCGGTGCACTCACACTGACCCCGGAGCCGGTCCTGCTCGGCGATCTGGTCAGCGAAGCCCTGGCCGGGGCAGACGCCGTCGCCCGGGAGCGCCGGGTCCGGCTCGGGGGCCAGGTCGAGGACGGCCTCGAGATCACCGCCGACCCGGCCAGCCTGTCCCGCGTCGTCTCCAACCTGCTGATGAATGCCATCCGCCACACCCCGGCGGACGGCACGGTCGAGGTGCGCTGCCGACTGGCCCCCGGAGACGTACGCAGCGTCGACCTCAGCGTCAGCGACGGCTGTGGCGGCCTGGATCCCGGCGAGATGGAGCGGGTCTTCGATCTCGGCTGGCAGGGCAGTGCCGCACGCACACCGGCCGCGCCCGAAGGGGCCGACGGCGCCAGCGCCCAGGGTGCCGGGTTCGGCCTCGCCATCGTCAAGGGTCTCGTCGATGCGCACCGAGGCATGGTCTGGGTCGAGAACCTTCCGGCCGCCACCGGCTGCCGTTTCCACGTGCGCCTGCCGGCGTGACGGCTCAGTCGACCGGCGATCCTTCGAGCTCGTCGACGAGCACGAGCCCCCGCTCAGCCCAGGCGATCGCGGTCCGGGCCTGATCGATCAGGCCGTCGTAGGCGAAGATCTTGTAGCGCACGATCCGGTCCCACTCGCGCTCGTCGTAGTGCTCCAGCCGCCTGGCCAGCGTGGGATGGCTGCGGTCGAGGAGTGTGGCACGGGTGGCCTCGAGCATCGCCAGATGCTCGGTCCAGTAGTCGCGGAACTGCTCCAGCTCGGTGCGTGCCGCGCCCGGCTCGGCCCACTCCAGGTAGGCCGCCTTGAGGTAGGCGGGCTCCCGCTGCCGGCGGATCTCGATGGGTGAGTCCATCCACTCCCGGAAGGCCGTCACGCCGGACTCGGTGACGGCGTACTCCTTCTTCGTGCCCTTCTTGCCCCACGGCACGACCGCGGACTCGAGCAGGCCGTCGCGCTCCATCCGGTTCAGCTCCGGATAGATCTGCGAGTCGGGCGCATGCCAGACGTGGGCCACCGACTGGCTGAACTGCTTGGAGACGTCGTAGCCGGTCATCGGGCGTGAGGTGAGCAGCGCGAGCAGCGCGAATCTCAGCGACATCGTGACCCCCTCTTCACGTAGTGACCGTGGCGCGAGCGTACCTGCCTCTTGCCACTCACTATAGAGATAGGTAGTTTGTGACGAGCACTACACCTATCCCCATAGGGAGTTTCCGCATGACCGTCCTGGATTCCCCGCCGACCACCGCGGCCGCCAAGATCTTCAACTTCCCCCGAAACGCCTGGTACGTCGCTGCCTGGGACCACGAGGTGACCGCGAAGCAGCCGCTCGCGCGCACCGTCGCCGGCGTCCCGCTCGCGTTGTGGCGCAACAGCGACGGCCGCGCGGTCGCGCTCGCCGACGCCTGCTGGCACCGGCTCGCGCCGCTGTCGAAGGGCAAGCTGCTCGGCGACGAGATCCAGTGCCCCTACCACGGCCTGCGCTACAACTCAGCCGGCCGCTGCACGAGCATGCCGGCCCAGGAGACGATCAACCCGAGCGCGGTCGTCCCGTCCTACCCGGTGGTCGAGCGCTATCGCTACGTGTGGGTCTGGGTGGGCGACCCCGACCTCGCCGACCCCGACACCGTGCCCGACATGCACCAGATGGACTCCCCCGACTGGGCCGGCGACGGCGAGACGATCTACGCGCCCTGCAACTACCAGCTGATCCTCGACAACCTGATGGACCTCACCCACGAGGAGTTCGTGCACAGCTCGAGCATCGGTCAGGACGAGCTCTCCGAGGCCGAGTTCGACGTCAGCCACACCGACCGGGGTGTGACCGTGACCCGCTGGATGCGCGACATCGACGCTCCCCCGTTCTGGCTCAAGAACATGCGCGACAAGTTCCCCGGCTTCACCGGGAAGGTCGACCGCTGGCAGATCATCCACTTCGAGGCCCCCTCGACGATCCGCATCGACGTCGGCGTCGCCAAGGCCGGCACCGGCGCCCCCGAGGGCGACCGCAGCCAGGGCGTCAACGGCTTCGTGATGAACACGATCACCCCCGAGACCGCGCGCACCTCGCACTACTTCTGGGCCTTCATGCGCAACTACCGCCTCGACAGCCAGACCATCACCACCCAGCTGCGCCAGGGCGTCCACGGCGTCTTCGGCGAGGACGAGGAGATGCTGGCCGCTCAGCAGCAGGCGATCGACGCGAACCCGGACCACGAGTTCTACAGCCTCAACATCGATGCCGGCGGGATGTGGGTACGCCGGATCCTGGACCGCATGCTGCAGGCGGAGGGGCTCCCCGCCGCCGCAGCAGCAGCTGCGAAGTGAGGCCGCCGCCATGGCAGTGAACACCCAGACCTGGTGGCAGCAGGGCCGCGTGGCCGAGTGCGATGACCTCGCCGACGGCGTACGCCGCATCGTGCTCACCCCCGACCGCCCCGTCCACGCCGCGCCCGGCACCCACATCGACCTCCGCCTCGACCTCGACGGGCATCGGCGGAAGCGGTCCTACTCGGTCGTCCGCTCCGAGGACGGCGGCCGCCGGCTCACCCTGGGCGTCCAGCTGGCCCCGAGCTCGCGCGGCGGATCCCGCCACATGCACGGCCTCCAGGCCGGCGACGTCGTCGAGATGACCGGTCCGGTCCAGAGCTTCCCGCTCGGGGTCGGTGCCGACCGCTACGTGCTCGTCGCCGGCGGCATCGGGATCACCGCGCTGGTCGCGATGGCCGACACCCTCCGCCGCCGCGGCGCCGACTACACGCTCGTCCTGGCCGGCCGCAGCCGACGCGTGATGGCCTACCTGGACCACCTCGTCGAGACCCACGGCGACCGGGTCCGGGTGTTCGTCGACGACGAGGACGTACGCCTCGACGTGGCGTCTCTGGTCGGCGAGATCGCCGACTCCGCAGCGGCGGCGCGGACCGAGATGTACATGTGCGGGCCGATCCGGCTGATGGACGCGATCCGCCGCGCCTGGGCGACCCACGAGCTGCCCGGGCCCAACCTCCGGTTCGAGACCTTCGGCAGCAGCGGCGCCTGGGCGGCGGAGGACTTCGTCGTGCACCTCCCCCAGCTCGACCGTTCGGTCCGCGTCGGCAAGGACAGCTCCATGCTCGACGCGCTCGAGGACGCCGGCGTCGATGTGATGTGGGACTGCCGCAAGGGCGAGTGCGGGATCTGTCAGGTCAAGGTCCTCGACGTCGACGGCCGCATCGACCACCGCGACGTCTTCCTGAGCCAACCGCAGAAGGAGACGTACGCATCTCTGTGCCTCTGCGTCGCCCGTGCCGCCCGTGGCGGGTCGGGGTCGGGCTCGGCCGACCCCGCCGCCGTCACCCTCCACCTTCCGTGAAACCCCACCCCGAAAGAGACCCGAGATGAACCTTCGTGCGCGCATCGACGCCGCCGCGATGACGCCCTATCAGTGGATGGTCGTCGCGCTCTGCGTCCTGCTGAACTGCCTTGACGGATTCGACGTGATGGCGATGGCCTTCACCGCCTCCTCGCTGACCGAGGAGTTCGCACTGAGCGGCTCGCAGCTCGGCGTGCTGCTGAGCGCCGGGCTGGTCGGCATGGCGGTCGGCTCGCTGGCGCTGGCCCCGGTCGCCGACGTCATCGGCCGCCGCCCGCTCATCCTCATCAGCGTCGGCCTCGCGACGGTCGGCATGCTGCTCTCCGCGGCCGCGCCGTCCGCGCTGCTGCTCGGCCTCGCCCGCGTGGTCACCGGTCTCGGCGTCGGCGGCATCCTGGCCAGCACCAACGTGATCGCGAGCGAGTACGCCTCGGCGCGCTGGCGCGGTCTGGCGATCGGCCTCTACACGGCCGGCTACGGCATCGGCGCCACCCTCGGCGGCGTCGCCGCGCGCGCCATGCTGACCGACCTCGGCTGGCGCAGCGTCTTCGTCGCCGGCGGCGTGGCGACCGGGGTGGCGCTGGTGCTTCTGGTCGTCCTGCTGCCAGAGTCGGTCGACTTCCTGGTCCAGCGCCGCCCGCGCCAGGCGGTCGAGCGGATCAACCGGATCCTCGGGCGGCTCGGGCAGCCCGCGATCACCTCGGACACGCTGGAGGCCACGCCGCGGGCGACGACCCGGCTTCGCAGCGGCAACCCCGGCGTACTCCTGGGTGCTGACCTGCGTCGCTCCACCCTCCTCATCTGGGTGGCGTTCCTGGCCACGATGTTCGGCTTCTACTTCGTCAACAGCTGGACCCCGCAGCTGCTGGTGACCTCCGGGATGTCCGAGGCGGACGCGGTCACCGCCGGCATGATGCTGGCGCTGGGCGGCACCGCCGGCTCGGTGGTCTACGGCCTGGTCGCCTCCCGGCTGGACAGCCGCCTGGTCCTGATCGGCTTCACGGTGCTGTCGGCGCTGGCGATGGTCGTCTTCATCACCAGCACCGCCCTGCTCACCGTCGCACTGGTCATCGGCGTCCTCGTCGGAGCGCTCATCAACGGCTGCATCGCCGGCCTCTACACGATCACCCCCGCCGTCTACGGCACCGAGATCCGCAGCACCGGCATGGGCTGGGCGATCGGCATCGGCCGGATCGGGGCGATCCTGTCGCCGATGCTCGCCGGGCGCCTGCTCGACTCCTCGTGGACCCCGGTCAACCTGTACGTCGGCGCCGCCGTCGTCGTCGCGATCTCCGCCGTCGCGCTGGTCTTCCTGCGGACCGGGCAGACCGCGCGCACCGTTCCCGACGTGGCTTCGGCCTGACACAGCGTCGGCCCGTCCCGGGTGCAGTCGGGGCGGGCCGACTCTGTGACGGCGGCCATACCCCCCTGTGCATAGCGCACAAAAGATCGCCGCCGACTCGGGCGCCGCATTGATAGCCTCCGATGCATGTCCCACCCGCGCTCCAGCGACTCGCGACCTCCGCCAGTCCCGCAACCCTTGGCGATCACCCGCGCGCTGGCCGAACGACTGCTCCCGCGGGCCGAGGAGCTCGGCACGGTGCTGCGAGACACCCTGCAAGCCAAGGACGAGCGCTACGCGACCACGGACCAGATCACGGCCGAGGAGCTGCTGAGGTCCTGTCGCGACAACATGCTGCGTTCCCTCCAGTCCCTGGCCGGCCAGGTGCCACCCGACGTGAACGTCTTCGACGCCGCCCAGACCACCGCGCGACGCCGGGCCGACGCCGGCTTTCCGCTCGAGTCCTTGTTGCACGCCTATCGCCTCGGCACCGAGGTGATCTGGGCCGCGCTTCTCGATGAGGCCCGCTCCCGAGCCCCCGAGATGCTGGACGAGCTCCTGGACAGTGCCGTCCAGGTCATGCAGCTCATCGACCTGATGTCGACGGCTGCCGCCGACGAGTACCGGACCCGTGAGCTCGAGGCCAAGCGACGCAACATCGAGCGCAGGCAGGCGATCCTGGACGGCCTGCTGGAAGGGCGCGCTGCGGACCCCGGTTTCGCAGCCGAGGCGATGCGAATCCTGGAGCTGACCTCCCACACCAGGATCGCGGTCGTGGTGATCCGCCACCGTGCTCTGCCTACCGGGACCCCGCCATCGCCCGGCGCTTCGCTCGCCGCCACCGGCTTCCGGTCCGAGTGGCGTCTGCGTGCGGACCGCGAGATCGGCATCGTCGATCTGGGGCAGGCGACGATCCCGCAGCTCGTCGTACGCCTGAGATCGATCGTCAACGGTTGGGCCGGTGTCTCTCAGGAGACGGTCGGCCTGGCCGACGTCCTCACCGAGTTCCGGATGGCGGAGCTGGTCCTGTCGAGCCTGCCTGCCGGCAAGCCGAGCGTCGCTGCTCTCGCCGAGAGGCTCCCCGAGGTCCTGGTGGCCGCGAACCGTCCGATCGCGGCCCGGATCCGATCGCGCGCCCTGGGTGATCTGCTCACCGTGCCCCTCGACAAGCAGGAGTCGCTGCTCGAGACGCTTGACCACTGGTTCGCCAACAACCGGTCGACCTCGGAGACCGCGGCCAAGATGCACTGCCACCGCAACACCGTGGTCTACCGCCTCAAACAGATCGAGGAGCTGACCGGTTTCCGACTCGACGACGGCCGCGATCAGCTGCTGCTTCGGCTAGCGCTGCTCACGTCCTGACCCCCCTTCGACTGTGCCCCAGCACAGTCGCGGCCCGGCAAACTCTGTGCGTGTCGCTGATGCCGGCGGTCCAGATCCGGTGGCAACGTGAGACAGCACCGAGCTCGGAGGTTTGTGTCATGGGGACACCGCAAGTCGATCGTCGTTTCTTTCTGACCCGCGTCGGGGTGCTGGGCGCCCTGGCCGCAGCCGGCACTGCGGTGCCGGGGGTCGCCAGGGCAGTCACCACGGGGCCGGCGGACCCATTGGTCGGCGTGGTGTCCAAGCTGTTGGCCGAGCTCGCCCGGGACACTCTCAACGGGCTCGCGGTCTTCGTCGTACCCGGTCCTGACGGCTATTCCAGGACGCAGGGCACCCCGCGATCAGAGCCAGGGGCGATGGAGGCGAAGACTCCGGATTTCCTGATCGAGTCGCTCGACAACTACGTGCCGATGCCGGACCAGATCGCCGCAGCCGTCGGCCGGGCGCTTGCCAACGGTCTCGCCGACGTGCCGATCGTGGTTCCGAACGGCCTCCCGCTGATACCCAACGCGCTGCTCGCCGATCTCGACGACGTGATCAAGCTGCTGCTCCGCAACGACTCAGCGCTCCCGCTGTCCGCGGTGATCGCCCTGCTGCTCAACACCCAGGCGGTCCGGGTCGATCCCAGCTCGGCGGTCGGGCCGCACCTCTCGCCGTTCTCCCGGCTCTCGTTCGCGAAGAAGGCAGAGGTCTTCGAGCTCCTCGAGCATGCCGACCCGCAGCTGGTCAAGGCGATCGACGCCGAGCTCCCCGAACCGCTGAAGGGCACGGTCTCCGGCATCCTTCAGTTCATCGCCGGTGCGCTGCTGGAGTTCTCGGCGTTCGGCACCTTCTGCGAGTGGTCCACCTTCGACGCCGACAAGCTGACCGTCTCGAAGCGACCCGTCGGATGGGATCTGGCGAAGTACGACCCCGGGAGCATGGACGGCTGGGACGAATTCAAGGGTTACTACCAGGGACGACAGAAAGTGAGTGCCCGCTGATGCGCGACGTGATCATCATCGGTGCCGGCGGCGGTGGCGCGGTCGCCGCCAAGGAGCTCGCCGCTCAGGGGCTCGACGTTCTCGTGATCGAGGGCGGCCCGCGGCACGCCAAGCCGCGCGAGCAGTGGAGCCGGCTGGAGAACGACGCCAACAACCCGCTGACCGGCTACCTCCGTGTCGGCCAGGAGGACCGCTCCAAGCCCGCGGCGTACCGCGAGCTCCCGCAGAACTCCTTCCTGTGGCAGGTCTCCGGGGTCGGCGGCACGACCCAGCACTACTTCGGCAACAGCCCGCGGGCCTATCCAGGCGTCTTCGGCGGGTACGACGGCCCCGACGCCGCCCTCTACGACGTCGAGCACCTCTTCCCGTACTCCTACTCCGAGATGGTGCCCTACTACGAGTGGGTGGAGACGACCTTGCCGGTGCAGACGGCCGCCGTCGGCACCAAGGAGTCGGTCTACCTGCAGGGTTGCGAGACCCTCGGCCTCCCGGTCCAGAAGACGAAGACGACGCTCGAGGCGTCCTACCGGCCCCAGGAGAACGCGATCCTGCAGCCGGGCGGTACTGCCGGGAAGACCAACGACGCCAACCTGCTGAAGTTCCCGCAGGCGACCGGTTGCACCTTCTGCGGGCACTGCTTCCAGGGATGCGCGTCGCCCGCCGGCGCGCCCCGCAACCTGGCCGCGAAGCGCTCGACGGACAACAGCTACATGCCGATGGCGCTCACCGCCGAGACCTGGGCCCAGGGCGGCAAGGCCGTCGAGCTGGTCACCGATGCGACGGTCACCAAGGTCCGTACCGAAGACGTACGCGGTGAGCTGACCGCCCGCGGGGTCACCTGGTTGGACAACCGGACCGGCATGGTTCACACCGAGGACGCGAAGGTCGTCGTGATGGCCGGTGGGGCTGTCGAGAACCCGCGCCTGTGGTTCAACAGCGACCTGCCCAACCCCAACGACTGGGTCGGCCGCGGGTTCACCGATCACTACCTGGACTGGACCTTCGGCGTCTTCGAGGAGAACGTCGGCAGCTCGAAGGGTCCGGCGTCCGCGGCTCGCACCGACTACCCGGGCTACGGGATGAACATGAACGTCGGCCTGATGCCGGGCATCGAGGCGTTCACGATGACCTTCTCCGACAGTGGGATCCGGGGCCAGTACACCAACGGCCGCGGGATGAGCGGTGAGTGGGACGGCAAGACCGGACGGCTGATCGGCCCGGAGCTGAAGGACGTCCTCGGGCACGGCCTGGACAACATCCTCAACGTGGTCAGCATCGTCGACGACGACGTCTCCCCGATCAACCGGGTCACCCTCTCCACCCTGCCCGCCGACGAGAACGGCCCGATCCCGAAGGTCCGGTTCGACAACCGGCACCGGACAGCCCGCAGCCAGCGCAACCGGGAGTTCCTCGCCCGCGAGGCCGCCAGGCTGCTGAAGGGCGCCGGAGCGAAGAAGGTCTACCGGATGGACTTCCCCGCCCTTCCGCTGCACGTCCACTCGACGATGCGGATGGGCGAGTCCGAGAAGGACTCGGTGGTCGACCACAGCGGAGAGACCCGTGCCGTGAAGCGGCTCTTCATCGCCGACAACTCCGCGCTGCCGAACTCCGTGGGCGGTCCCAACCCGACGCTGACGATGCAGGCGATGGTCACCCGGATCAGCGAGCACATCGTGACCCGCTACTTCGACGGCGAGGCCTGGGTCGCGAAGGGCTCCCCGGTCCTCTCGACCGACTCGCGGATCTCTCGCCGGCTCGTCGAGCTCGGACTCTGACATCTGCTTGCGACTCGTGGCGCCGGTGCTCGAACAGGGCCCGGCGCCACGAGTACGTTGGGAGTGACCGGATCCGTTCTCGTGGAGGTATCCCATGTCCCGTCGTACCCGAGCCACCGCCGCCGCGCTCGCTGCCTGCGGCCTGTTGACCCTCGCTGCCTGCGGGGAGGACGGGGACTCCGACCGTGGCGACCGCAACGAGGTGAGCGCGAAGCTCGCCGACCCCGACGGGAAGACGATCGGCACCGTCGAGATCGAGGAGGACGACGGGGCCACCCAGATGAGCATCCGGGTCAACGGGCTCGACGCCGGCTATCACGGCTTCCACGTGCACACGACCGGCAAGTGCGAGGCCGACAGCGCAGCTCCCGACGACCCGGCGAAGACCGGCGACTTCCTCTCCGCGGGCGGGCATCTCAACCCCGACGACAGCGCCCACGGCGCACATCTCGGCGACCTGCCGGCGCTCCTCGTGAAGCCGGACGGCACCGCCACCCTGGAGTTCACCGGCCCGTTCACCCTCGACGACCTGCGGGACGCAGACGGCAGCGCGGTGATGATCCACGCCGGCCCGGACAACTACGCCAACGTCCCGGAGCGCTATGCCCCCGAAGGCCCGGACGAGGACACCACCAAGACCGGCGACGCCGGCGACCGCATCGCCTGCGCCGTCATCGACGCGGGCTGAGCGCCGCGAAATAGGAGGACGTACGCCGCCCCCGACTGCAGACTGGGGCGGTGACCACCGATCTCACCCCGACCGACATGGCCCACCTGCGACGCTGCCTGGAGCTGGCGGCGGAAGCGCTGGCGGACGGCGACGGTCCGTTCGGGTCCGTCCTGGCCGACAGCGTCGGCAACGCGCTCCACGAGGGCCGCAACCGCGAGCACTCGACCGGCGACCCGACGGCGCATCCTGAGTTCGCCCTCGCCCGCTGGGCGGCGATGAATCTCGACCCGGAGGCGTGCGCCGGCGCGACCGTCTACACCTCCGGCGAGCACTGCCCGATGTGCTCGGCGGCGCAGGGGTGGGCCGGGGTGGGCCGCGTCGTCTACATCGCTTCCTCCGAGCAGCTGACGCAGTGGCGGTCCGGCTGGGGAGCTGGTGAGTCACCCGTGCGAGCGCTGCCGATCCAGGAGGTCGCGCCCGCGGTCGACGTCATCGGCCCCGTCCCGGAGCTGGTCGAGGAGATCCGCGCGCTCCACCAGGCCGCCGCCGGCGCCTGACTGGCGGTGTTACCACCAACACACTCTTCTTGCATTGACTGCAACTTGCACTCACTGCAAGAATAATCCGGTGCCCACCTCAGCCCTGCCTCCGAACGCTCGCGAGCGTCAGAAGCGGGAGCGTCGGCTGGCGCTGATCGAGGCCGCTCAGCGACTGGTCGGCGAGCGTGGCCTCGATGACGTCACCGTCGACGAGATCAGCTCGGAGGCGGGGTTGTCGACGCGTACGTTCTTCAACTACTTCGACTCCAAGGACGACGCGGTCCTCGGCATCCAGGAGATCGAGCTCGATGCCGACGTGCGGGCGCAGTTCGTCGCCGGCGGGCCGTCGGGGCGGCTGATGACCGACCTGGAGGCGTTGGTCGCCGGCTTCCTCACGAACGCTGCTCCCAACATCGAGCAGGGAGAGCGGGCGATGCGGCTGATGGTCGCCGAACCCCGCCTCGTCCAACGACACATCGCCTGGCACCAGCGCGTCATCGGCGAGCTCGACGAGCTGCTCGCCGAGCGACGCAAGGCACGGCCCTCACCCGTCGACGACGACACGATCGGGATGGTGGCCGGGCTGCTGATGCGAGCGAGCGCGCTCGCCTGGGCACGGTCCGGCTACGAGGGAGATGCGGCGGCGCATCTGCCTGAGGCGGTCGCCCAGCTCCGTCTGCTGCTCGACGACTAGCCACAACCTCTCGGGACTTCTCACGTCACACGGGACCCGTGTGTCGCCACCTCGTCAACACCTCTTCAACCCCCGCCTGGAAGGTCCAACTCATGAGCCACACGGTCGCGCCCGACGCGCCCGACAAGCCCTTGATCGTGCTGACGCCACGTACGATCTGGCTGATCTTCGGGGCCCTGATGGCCTCGATGTTCCTCTCCTCCCTCGACCAGACGATCGTCAGCACCGCGATGCCGACGATCGTCGGGGAGCTCGACGGGGTCGAGCACCAGGGATGGGTGATCACCTCCTACATCATGGCGATCGCGATCGTGATGCCGCTGTACGGGAAGTTCGGTGACCTCTGGGGTCGCCGCTGGCCGTTCCTGATCGCCGTCGCGCTCTTCACGCTCGGCTCCCTCTTCGGCGGGATGGCGCAGACCTTCCCCGAGCTGGTCGCCGCCCGCGGTCTCCAGGGGCTCGGCGGTGGCGGTCTGATGATCCTGTCGCAGGCGATCATCGCCGACATCGTGCCGGCCTCCGAGCGCGGCAAGTACATGGGCCCGATGGGTGCGCTCTTCGGTATCTCCGCGGTCATCGGCCCGCTCCTCGGCGGCTGGCTCACCGACGGCCCGGGCTGGCGCTGGACCTTCTGGATCAACGTACCGATCGGCATCATCGCGTTCATCGTCGCCTGGTACGCCCTGAAGCTGCCCTCGCACCGCTCCAACCGGCCGGTCGACTGGCTGGGGATCATGTTCATGGTGCTCTCCACCTGCGGCATCGTGCTGCTGACCTCGTGGGAGTCGCTCGGCCACGACGGCTACGACTGGTCCTCGCCGCAGCTGCTCGGGCTGCTCGTCGGCACCCTGGCCTCGGTGGCCGCCTTCATCGTCGCCGAGACGTTCGCGCCCGAGCCGCTGATCCCGCTGCGCCTCTTCAAGAACCCCACCTTCACGGTGACCACGCTGATCGGTCTGGTGCTCGGGATGGGGATGTTCTCGGCGATGGCGATGCTGCCGACGTTCCTGCAGATGTCGACCGGTGCCTCGATCACCGGCTCCGGGCTGCTGATGCTGCCGATGATGGCCGGCATGATGCTGACCGCGATCGGCTCCGGACTCGCGATCTCGAAGACGGGCCGCTACAAGATCTTCCCGATCGTCGGCCTGGTCATCACCGCGGCCGGGATCGCCTGGATGACCACGATCAGCGGCGACATGTCGATGGTCGTCTTCGGGCTGATGATCTTCGTGCTGGGCGCCGGGATGGGCCTGGTCATGCAGACCATCGTCCTGGCCGTGCAGAACGCGGTCGACCCGCACGAGCTCGGCACCGCGACCTCGGCGAACAACTTCTTCCGAGAGATCGGGGCGACCGTCGGCACCGCGCTGTTCACGACCGTGTTCACCACGCGGCTGACCGACAACTTCGAGGCGCTGGCGGCGAAGATGTCCGCCGCGGGGCTCATGCCCGCCGACGGCGCCGGGTTCTCCGGCGGAAGCCTCACCCCTGCCGCTGTCGACCAGCTGCCCGAGCCGGTCCACGGCTGGGTCGTCAACGCCTTCACCGAGGCGCTGGCACCCGCGTTCTGGTATCTCGTGCCGCTGGTCCTCCTCGGTCTCGCGCTCGCGCTGTTCCTCAAGGAGGTCAAGCTCTCCGACGAGGCCGGCATGGTCGCCCGCGGGGAGGCGGTCGCCGGCTGAGGCGTCCCTCGAGGGGGTGTCTGACCAGTGAGTTTCTGCTGGTCAGACACCCCCTTTCTGTTGAGGGCCCTTGACGCTCCGAGGGGCAGCGGGCATTCTCCTTGTCACCGCGAGCGTCTACTCGAGGGACGTGCGCAGTTCTCGGAAAGGCACGCCATGCCCGTTCGCGCCCTGCCCCTCTCGATCGCGACGGTGTCCGCTCTCGTCGCAAGCCTCCTGCTCGGTGTGACGTCGGCATCAGCGGCTCCCGCGCCGGACGAGGACATCGTCCTGGAGACGCTCTCCAACCGGGCCGACCTCGTCTTCGACGGCAACGCGCTGGTCCGGGTCACACTCCCCGAGGGGGCCGACCCAGATGACCTGCGGGTGTGGCTCGGCGACACCCGTCACTCGTCTCCCCGCACGGGCGACCGCGACGTCACCGCTGCCTTCGCCGAGCGACCCAACGGCGAGGTCGAGGGCGTCGTACGCGGCCTGCGGATCGGGGCCAACGAGCTGACCGCCCGCCTGCCCGACGGTCGCGGGGCCTGGCTCACGATCACCAACCACCCGCGCGGCGGGCCGATCTTCTCCGGGCCGCAGCTGCAGCCGTGGCGGTGCCAGCCGACCGCGACGGACGAGCAGTGCAACCAGGAGCCGACGATCAGCTGGCTCTACAAATCGACAAATCCACTGCTCGACGGGCTGCGGCCGTACGATCCGGCGACCCCGCCCGGTGACGTCGCCACCACGACCACCGACGAGGGCGTGACGGTGCCGTTCGTCGTGCGGGTGGAGACCGGCTACCAGAACCGTGACCAGTATCGGATCGCCGTGCTCTGGCAGCCCGGAAAGCCGTGGCAGCGCTGGCGTCCGCAGCAGCAGTGGAACAACAAGCTCTTCGTCCCGCACGGCGGCAGTTGCGGGGTCGACCACGAGGTCGGCACCGCGCCCACCAAGGACTACGCCGGCACCTTCGACCTCGGCATCCCGGTCGTCGCCGACGCCCTCGGCGACAGCCCGACCGTCGCCCTGGGCCGCGGCTTCGCGATGCTCTCCACCGCGCTGTCGAACACCGGCCACAACTGCAGCGTGCCCAGCGCCGCCGAGTCGCTGATGATGGCCAAGGAGCACCTCGTCGAGACGTACGGCGATCTGCGCTACACCATCGGCAGCGGCTGCTCCGGCGGCTCGATCGCGCAGCAGACGATCGCGAACGCCTACCCCGGGATCTACCAGGGCCTGGTCGTGACCTGCTCCTACCCGGACTCGCTCTCGCCAGGCCTGCAGTTCTCCGACTACCACCTGCTCCGCAAGTACTTCGAGAGCTCCGAGACGACCGGAGCGAGGCCTGACGGCGAGCTTGCTCGTCCGTCCGCGCCGAGCGAGGGAGTAAGCGCGCGCAGCGCGCAGCGCCTCACCGACGGCAAGTTCTGGAACCCGCTGCAGTGGGCGGCCGTCGAGGGCCACCTGCTGCCGCTCAACGCGGTCACCGCCGACGAGGGCCTGTTCAAGCAGGCGGTCATGCCGACGCACCCGTGCGCTGGGATCAGCGACCAGGAGCGCTACGCCCCGCAGAGCAACCCCGGCGGCGTACGCTGCTCGATCATCGACGGCTCGATCAACATCTTCGGCCCGCGGCCGGAGAGCGTGTGGACGCCCCAGGAGCAGCAGATCGGGCGTGGCTTCGCGGGCTCGCCGCTGGACAACACCGGTGTGCAGTACGGGCTCGAGGCGCTCCGCTCCGGGGCGATCACCCCGGAGCAGTTCGTCGACGTGAACGAGAAGGTCGGCGGGCTCGACATCGACGTCCAGCCGCGGGCACAGCGCTCGGTCGCCGACCCGACCGCGCTCACCAACGCCTACCGCAGCGGCATGGTCAACACCGCCAGCAACCTGTCCGAGGTGGCGATCATCGACCACGGCGGCCCCGACCCCGGTCTCGCGCACGACGCGCGCTGGGCCTGGGCGATGCGCGACCGGCTGACCCGGGAGCAGGGCCACGCCGACAACCAGGTGATCTGGTACGGCGTGACGCCCCTCATCGGCGACCCGAGCTACTCCAAGGAGGCGCTGCTGGCGATGGACCGGTGGCTGGCCTCGGTAGAGGCGGACGACCGGGACGTACCGTTGGCGGACAAGGTCGTCCAGGACCGCCCCGGCGACCTGCACGACCGATGCACCCAGGCCCAGGGGGTCTCCAGCGAGGACGGTCTGTTCCTCCCCGTCGCCGACCCGCTCGTCGACGACCTGACCGGCAGCGCGCTCGACGGGCTCAACGGGGCGCTCAACCCGGTCTTGGACCCCGCGCTCAACCTCGTCGTGGACCCGGTCTCGGACCTGGTGTGCGGGCTCGGGCCGGTCAGCGACCTGGTCAAGACCGACTTCGCGACACCGCGGATCGTGGCCGGCGACAACAACTACTCCGACAACGCCAAGTGTCACCTCAAGCCGCTGCGTCGCACCGACGACTACGGCGCGTTCGGCCTCACCGATGCCCAGTGGGCACGGCTGCAGAGGGCCTTCCCGAGCGGGGTGTGCGACTACAGCAAGCCGGGCGTCGGGTTTTCGGAGACCGTGCCCTGGCTGACCTATCAGACGGCCGAAGGCTCGGTCGTCTACGGCGGTACGCCGATGGGAGGCGCTCCACGGTCGGAGCCGTTCGGCCGCTAATCTCTCGCCATGTCTTCCGCTGACCCGACAGTCGTGCTGGTCCACGGCGCCTTCGCCAACTCCTTCTCCTTCGCGCCTCTTCAGGCCGAGCTGGCGCTCCGCGGCGTCCGCTCGCTCGCCGTCGACCTCCCCGGACACGGGTTCCAGGCGACCTTCCCCGCGGCCTACCAAGCGCCCCAGGACCTGGCCGCGCTGGCGTCGGCGCGGGGCGGGATCAAGGGCGTGACCCTCGCGGACAACGTGGCCCACCTGGTCTCGGTGCTGACCCGCGCCAAGGAGAACGGGCCGGTGATCGTGGTCGCGCACAGCCGCGGTGGGATCACCCTGACCGCGACCGCCAACGCGCGCCCGGACCTGATCGACGCGATGGTCTACGTCTCGGCGTGGGCGCCGGTGGAGCTGGATGCCGTTGCGTACAACGCCGAACCCGAGATGGCCTCCTTCGACGCGTCGGCGCTGATCGGCGCGGCCGCTGCGAACCCGGCCGACGTCGGCGTGCTGCGCTGCAACTTCCGTACCGCCTCCCCCGAGGTCCTCGCCGGCCTCAAGCACGCCTTCATGGCGGATGGCACCGACGACGAGTTCCGTGCGTTCCTCAACACCTTCCAGCCCGACGAGAACCTCGATGCCGGCGGCCCCGACGACCGCGCCCAGGCCGCGACGTGGGGCACGGTGCCGCGTACGTTCGTACGTCTCAGCGAGGACGTCAGCCTGCCGCCCGCGATGCAGGACCGACTCATCCGCGAGGGCGACGCGCTCACCCCGGACAACCCGTACGCCGTCCACACCTTGGAGTCGAGCCACCTCGGCTGGCTCGTCCACCCGGCGCCGGCCGCGGACCTCCTCGCGAAGGTCGCGGCCGGCTGAGCCTGGCTGTTCTACCAGGCCACGGGGCCGTTCGCGTCGACGAACGTCCCTGACGGAGCGTCGTCGGGCAGGGTCGCAGCGCGGTGGACCACCTCGGCGGCCTCGTCGGGCGTGGTCGGCGCGTTGTCCTTGTTGATCGGGGTCAGCTCGGTCTGCACGAATCCCGGGCAGACCGAGGTGACCTTGATGGAGCTGTCGGCGAGCGACTTCGCCAGCGCGATCGTGACGTTGTTCAGCGCCGCCTTGGAGGACTGGTAGGCCGGCACGACCATGCCGTAGTACGGCGACTCCGGGTTGGTCTGATCGGTGAGCGAACCCATCGTGGTCGTGAGGTTCACGATGCGCCCGGCATCGCTCTTGCGAACCAGCGGCAGGAACGCCTCCAGCACCGCGACCGCACCGAACAGGTTGGTGTCGAAGGTGATGCGGAACATCTCGAGATCGACGACCTCGGCCGGGGCGGTGTTGGTCGCCTCCGGAAGGACGCCGGCGTTGTTGACCAGCACGTCGAGGTGGCCGTAGGTCTCGGCGACAGCATCCGCGGCACGCTGCACGCTGTCGCGGTCGGTGACGTCGAGCTGGAGGGCCGAGGCCGAACCGCCCTCCTGGTTGAGCCGGCCGACCTCCGCCTCGAGGTCTTCGGGGCGGCGTGAGGTCAGGATGACGTGCATACCGCTCTGAGCGAGACGGCGTGCCGTGGCAGCGCCGATACCGCGGCTGGCACCGGTGACAAGGGCGACCTTCATGTGCTTCCCATCGTTCGAATTGGTTGTTTCATGAACCATTCAACAGGCTCCGGCCGACTTGTTCCGGCGGTAATCGGACGTCGCAGGTTCGCAGCGTTCATGAAGTAGGTCATCTGTCCAGGACTCTTGACCCACTGCCCGGGAAGAGGCATCCTCCTGCTATGACGAGCGCCACACTGCGCACCACGAGCTGGCAGAACTGGGCAGGCACCGAACAGGTCACGCCTGCGCGGGTGGCCGCGCCGGCGACGACGGACGAGGTGGCCGCCGCCGTCAAGGCGGCCGTCGGTGACGAGCTGCCGGTGCGGATGATCGGCTCCGGACACTCGTTCACCGGCGCGGCGGTCGCTCCCGGCGTACAGCTGGTGCCGGACCGGCTCGACGGCGTGCACTCGGTCGACCGCGACTCAGGGCTGGTGACGGTGGCGGCCGGCATCCCGCTTCACCGGCTCAACCCGATCCTGGCCCGGCACGGCCTGGCGATGGAGATCCTCGGCGACATCGACCGGCAGACGGTCGCGGGCGCGATCTCGACCGGCACGCACGGAAGCGGTGCGGAGTTCGGCAGCATCTCGACTCAGGTACGCGGGCTCGAGCTGGTGCTCGCCGACGGGTCGGTCGTGGAGTGCTCGGCGACCGAGCGGCCGGAGCTGTTCGAGGCAGCGCGGGTCTCGTTCGGTGCGCTCGGCGTGATCACCAAGGTGACGCTGCAGTGTGTGCCGCTCTACGCGTTACGAGCCGTCGACGCGGCGGCGCCGCTCGAGGACGTGCTCGAGGGCATCGACGACCTGGTGACCACCAACGACCACTTCGAGTTCTTCTGGTTCCCGCACACGACGACGGCGCTGACCCGGAGGTTCCAGAGGCTGCCCAGCGACACCGAGCTGCGCCCGATGAGTCGGCTGGCCCGTACGGTCGACGACCGGATCGTCACCAACGTCGGCTTCGAGGCGATGCTGCGGGCCGGCACCCGGTTCCCGCGCCTCGTCCCCGGAATCACCCGGTTCGTGACCAGGGCGATCTCCGCGCGCGACTTCACCGACCTGGCGCCGAACGTGTTCGCATCGGAACGGAACGTACGTTTCCGCGAGGGCGAGTACTTCGTGCCGCGCGACGCCCTCGTTCCGGCGCTGCGTGAGCTGAAGCGGTGGGTCGACACCCACGACGAACCCGTGTCCTTCCCCTTCGAGGTCCGGTTCGTACGTCGCGACGACATCTGGCTCTCGCCGGCCTACGAACGGGACTCGGCCGTCGTCGCCTTCCACCAGTATCACCGGATGCCGCACGAGCGCTGGTTCGGCGTCTGCGAGGACGTGCTCGGCGCCGCCGGCGGCCGGCCGCACTGGGGCAAGCTGCACCGGCTCGACGCGTCGGCGATGCGTACGCGCTATCCCAGGTTCGACGACTTCGTCGCGCTCCGCGACCACCTCGACCCCACCGGGGTCTTCGCCAACCACTACCTGGACCGTGTGCTCGGCCCAGCTCCGGAGGCCCGACGATGACGACACTGACCCAGACCGGCGGGCCCGCCCGCACCCCCTGGATCGATCTGCTCGCCGCGACCGAGCACCTCGACCCACCGTTCGCGGTCCTCGACGTCGCCGCGGTGCGCACCAACGCTCACCAGCTGGTGCGCCGGGCCGCCGGGAAGCCGATCCGGGTCGCCAGCAAGTCGATCCGGGTGCGCTCGGTGCTGCGGGACGCTCTGCAGGTCCCGGGGATGGCCGGCATCCTCGCCTTCACGCTGCCCGAGGCGCTCTGGCTCGCCGAGGAGCACGAGGACGTCGTCGTGGGCTACCCGACCGCGCACCGCGAGGCGCTCCAGCGGCTGGCCAAGGACGAGGCGCTCGCCTCGCGGGTCACCCTGATGGTCGACAGCCCGGACCACCTCGACCTGACGGCCGCGATCATCGGCCCCGACGGACCGCCGATCCGGATCTGTCTGGAGCTCGACGTGTCGCTCCGGCTCGCCGGTGGCCGGGTCCATCTGGGCGCCCGCCGCTCGCCCGTCCATGCACCGGAGGAGGCCGCCGCACTGGCCCGCAAGGTCGCCGCTCATCCGCGCTTCGAGCTGGTCGGTCTGATGGGCTACGAGGGTCAGATCGCGGGTGTCGGCGACAACCAGCCGGGTCTGCGCCGGTTCGCTGTCCGGGAGATGCAGCGGCGGTCAGCCGCCGAGCTGGCCGAGCGTCGCGCCGCCGCGGTCGCCGCAGTTCTGAGGGTCGCGCCTCTGGAGTTCGTCAACGGGGGCGGCACCGGCAGCCTCGAGCTCACTGCAGCCGAGCCGGCGGTCACCGAGGTCGCGGCCGGTTCCGGCCTGTTCGCACCCCGACTGTTCGACTTCTACACGCGCTTCCGACCCCAGCCCGCGGCGTACTTCGTGCTGTCGGTCGTACGCCGCCCCTCGCCGCAGCATGCCACCGTGCTCGGCGGCGGCTGGATCGCATCGGGCGCCGCCGGGAAGGATCGGCTGCCGACGCCGGTGTGGCCACCGGACCTGACGCTGGTCGACCAGGAGGGTGCCGGTGAGGTGCAGACGCCGCTGGTCGGGCCACGGGTCGACGATCTCCGCCTCGGTGACCACGTCTGGTTCCGGCACACCAAGGCCGGTGAGCTCTGCGAGCATGTCGACGACATCGTCCTCGTCGAGGGCGACCGGGTCGTCGACGTGGTCCCGACCTACCGCGGCGAGGGGAAGACGTTCCTCTGACCTTCGGGCCGTGGCACCTCAGGAGGGCTGCTCGACCAGGCCCAGCAGCTGCGTGGCGGCCAGGTCGATCGCCGCGCCCGCGGTCTCCGCGTCGCCCTCGTTGAGGTAGAGCAGCGTCAGCCCGTCGACGATCGCGGTCAGGTAGCGCGCCAGCACCGCGACGTCGACCGTCCACCTCACGCCCGCGCTGGCGGCGAGCGTCTCGATCACCGTGGTGTGGGCGTCCAGGTAGGTCCGGTACTGCAGCCGCGCGACCTCGGCCAGCGCTGGGCTGCGCGTCGCGTACTGCGTCAGCTCGTAGGTCACCCGGTGCTCGTCGGGGTTGTCCAGGACGTGCTGCCAGTAGGACGCCAGCCCGCCGCGCAGCTTCTCCTCGAGCGTGCCCGGACCTTCGATGATCTCCAGGGCCGGCGCCAAGGTGTGACCGGTGATGGTCGTGATCACCTGCTCCAGGAGCTCCTCCTTGGAACGGAAGCAGTAGTGGAAGGTGCCGAGCGGCATGTCGGCCTCCGCCACGATGGACCGGGTCGTTGCCTGGGCGACGCCGTCGCGCGCCATCACCTGGATCGCGGCCTGGACCAGCAACCGCCGTCGTTCGTCTGCAGAGACCCTCGCCACGTGTCCAAGACTAGCGTCCAAGACGGCTTCGCCCGGGCACGGCAGGAGCCCCGTGCCGACTCCCTGGTGCAGGGAGAGCACGGGGCTCCTGGCGTTTCAGACTGTCACCGGATGACAGACGTGGTGGCGGTCAGCTCCCTTCGTGGCGTCGCTTGCGCCCGGCTGCGAGGAACACGCCGCCCGACAGCAGCAGCGCCAGGCCGATCAGCGCCGCGACCATGAGCCACGCACCCGAACCGGTGTCCGGCAGGACTCCCGAGCTCGAGTCGTCCTGGTCACCGTCATCACTCGGACCCGAGGGCGGGAACTCGTTGACCACGTCGAGCGTGACCTGGTCGCCGTTTCCGACCGTCACCACACCGACCGTCGGGTCACCGGCGTTCGGGGTGATGGTGGTGGACTCGGCCCCGCCGTCGTCGGTCTCCTCGAGGGTGCACTCGGCGCCCGCCGGAAGATCCTCGTACGTCGTGGTCATCGACCCGCTCTTCAGCGTGCGGGTCGCGCCGCCCGGGATGTCCACGTCGGTGGCCGTGCCGTCGACGTCGTAGGTGCAGGCGAGCTCGACCTCGTACGGACCCTCCCCGGGGCCGTTCACCGTCTTCTCGACCTTCACCGAACCGGTGTCGAACGTGTTGGTGACGGTGAACTCCATCGACTCACCGGTGGGCTCGTCCCGGTTCCGCACCGGCTTCACGGTGAACTCGCTGACCTCGTTGCCGTCGGCGTCGGTGATGACCGAGCTGTTGGCACCGCCGGTCTGGGTCTCCTCGATGGTGCAGTGCGAGTCGACCAGCAGCGGGTCGTAGGTCGCCGTGTAGTCGTTGTCGGCCGACAGCTCCCTCGTCTCACCGCCCGGGGTGTTGAGCGGCTGCTCCTTGCCGTTGACGTCGGTATAGGTGCACTTCACCGTGACCTCGAACGGACCGGCCCCGTACAGCTCGGCTCCCGGCCCCACCATCGACTTCTTCACGGTGGCCTTGCCCGCGCCGAAGAAATTGGTCACCACGACGCGCTTGACCTCCGGCTCGTGGTTCTCGTCGGCGGAGATGGTCACCGTCCCAGGCGTGACGACGTGGCCATTGGCGGCGCCGTCGTCGGTCTCCTCGACCGTGCACTCCGCCCCTGCCGCGATGTTGTTGATCCGGTAGTCCATCACGTCGTTGTCGACGTTGTCCTCGTCCGGCAGCACGATCTCGTCGTCCTGGTAGACGACCGTGCCGTCGGGGTGCGAGGCATCGGTCAGGGTGCAGGTCACCGAGAAGGTGAACGGGCCCTGGCTGATCGGGTAGTCCCGGACCTGCTCCGGCACGAACTTGCGCAGGTGCAGCGAGCCGACGTCGTAGCGGTTGTCGACGTCGACCTCGACCACGTCGCCGTCACCGACCGTCACCGGCTGCTTCGGGGAGATGGTCACCCCGGTGGCGTCGGCCGAGTCCGGTTCGGTGACGGTGCACTGCGACCCGGTCGGCAGGCCGGTGTACGTCACCGTCTCGCCGGCCTCGATGGTCTCCGTCATCGGGTTCTCCTCGTAGCCGTCGGCCACGACGGGGCGCCCGTTGAAGGTGCAGCTCGTCGCGATCTCGAACGGGCCGTACGAGATCGGCTCGCCGTCCTGGTCGACGGCGTCCGTCGTGACCGACTTGGTGACCGCGAGGTCACCGGTGGCGAAGGTGTTGGTCGCGGTCACCGTCACCGGCTCGGCGTTGTCGTCGCCGACCGTCGCCGGGATTCCGTCGATGGTGTGGCTGGTGGCCCCACCGTCACCGGGCTCGGTGACCTCGCAGTCCGCTCCGGTCGGCAGGTTCTCGATGAGGTAGTCCATCTGGTCGTTGTCGACGTTGTCGTCACGCGGCAGCACGACGCGGTTGTCATAGACCTGCTCGCCGTCGGGACGCGAGGCGTCGGTCAGGGTGCAGGTGATCCGGAACCGGAACGGTCCGTCGGCCAGCTCCGGGTTGTTCTCCAGCGCGTCGCCGGTCGACTCCTTGACCAGCTCGAGCGAGCCGACGTCGTAGGAGTTGGTCACCGTCACGACCTGGGTCGGCTCGTCGGCGTCGCCGATGATGACCGCCTCCGGCGAGACGCTGGTCTCGACCGCATCCGCTGTGCCGGTCTCTTCGGTGACGCACTCCGCGCCGACCGGGAGACCGCTGATCGCCCAGCTCTCACCCGCATCGATCGTCTGGGTCATCGGACTCGCGTCGAAGCCGTCACCCCAGACCTGGCGTCCTTCGAAGGTGCAGGTCACCTGCATCTCGAAGGGGCCGTACGAGATCGGGTTGCCGTCCTGGTCGACCGCGTCGGAGTCGACCTGCTTGGTCACCGCCATCCCACCGGTCAGGAAGGTGTTCGTGGCGGTCACCTGGGCCGGCTCGGCCGGGTCGGTGCCGATGGTGACCTGGTTGGGGTCGACCGTGTGGCCGGTGGCCCCACCGTTGTCGGTCTCCTCGATCACACATTCGGCGCCGCTGGGGAGGTTGTCGACCTGGTAGTCCATCTGCTCGTTGTCGACGTTGTCGTCGTCGGGCAGCGTGATGGACCGGTCGTAGACGACCTCACCGTCGGGTCGGGTCGGGTCCGTGAGCCGGCAGGTCACCTGGAACTCGAACGGTCCGTCAGCAAGGTCGGGGTCGTTCTCCAGAGCCTCGCCGGTGACCTCCTTCAGGAGGCGCAGAGATCCGGTCTCGTAGACGTTCTCGACCTCGACCTCGACCGGATTTGTGTCCGGGTCCTCACGGGACCCGATGGTCACCTGGGCACCCGGGGTGTCCGGGTCCTCGTCCGGGGTGATGTTGACCTCGGCCGCGCCCGCGTTGTTTCTCTCGGTGATGGTGCAGACCGCCCCGGTGGGGAGGTCTTCGATCGCGATGGTCTCGCCGTCCTCGATCCGGAACGGTACGGCGCGGACCACCTCGCCGTCGTACCGGCAGATCACCTCGACGCTGAACGGGCCGTAGGTGAGCGGGTCGCCGTTGGCGTCGACCGCGTCGGAGGTGACCGCCTTCGTGACCTCGAGGTCGCCGAGGGTGAACTCGTTCTCGACCGTGATCAGACCGATCTCGTCCTCCGGACCGCCGACGGTGGCGGTGCCGATGGTCTGGTCGTACTGGCCTTGGTCCGCCTCGGTGGCGGTGCACTCCGAGCCCCAGGGCAGACCGTCGACCTGGACCGGATCAGCACCGGGAGTCAGGGTGATCGGGTTGACGCCGCTCAGATCCATGGGTTCGGTCTGACCGGGCACCGTGCAGGTCAGGTTGACCGTGAAGGTGTCCGGCGCGTACTCCGCACCCTCGCCCGACACGATCTTCTCCAGCTGGATCGGGCCGGTCGGGTAGGTCACGCCGACCTTGCGGCCCTCCGTGGGCAGGACGGTGTCACGGGTGCCGTTGTCGTTGGAGACACCGCCGGTGGCGACCGTGTTCCAGGCCACCGGGTAACCGACCTGGGCCTGGTTCTGCGGCGTGGTGCGGGTCTTGTACTGCAGCGTCACCGTCTCGCCCGGGTCGAAGAGGTTCGGGTCCTCGAACGTGACGACCGTCTTGATGCTCTTGACCTGCGAGGGGTCGACACTGTCGTCGTACGGCAGCCACGCGCCCTCCGGGCACGGGTCGCCGTCCAACGGGCTCAGATCGGCGGTGCAGGGCTCGTAGGTGTTGGCGTAGTAGGTGGTCAGGGTCGCCGAGTTGCCGCTGTCGTCGACCAGCTCCAGCTGGTTGGCCCAGGTCGGGGTCCACTCCGAGTTGCGGGGCAGATCCACGATCACGCCGTTGTCGCCCACATGCGGGAGCACGTCGACCGAGACCAGCTCGTCCAGCGGCAGGGTGCCGGAGTTCGTGATGGTGTAGCGCCAGGTCTCGGTGTCACCCGGGTAGGTGTTCGGCACACAGGCACCACGGTAGAAGCCGTCCTCGTCGGCCTGGTCGTCGCAGTAGTCGTCCGGAAGGTCGGAGCCCTCGGGAAGCGCACGGCGGTCGAGGTAGATCTCCGGGATCCCCTCTTCCTCGACCGGTACGTCGGCCTTGACCTTCTTCATCGTGCTCAAGGCGGCCACGCGAACCGGGGAGACGCTCGTCTCGTCCCAGCACTCGCCCGTCTCGGCATCGTAGTTGGGCGAGCAGCTCTCCGGGTCGAACGGCTCGTCGGCGATGATCTTGTCGGTGTTGGTGACCACGTCGTCGGGTGTCAGCCCGGGCCGCAGCATCAGCTCGATCGTGATCGTGTACGTCTGACCGGGCTCCAGCACGGTGCCGTCGGGCATCGCGAAGGTGATCGTGTCACCGTCCTCGGTGATGGTGATCTGGTCCTCGTCGGTCGGCAGCGGCTGACCGTTCGGCGGCTCCGGCGCCGCACCGCTCAGCGCGAAGCTGTAGGGCGAGGAGCCAGGGGCCGCGTCCGGGTCGAAGATCAGCTGGTTGCCCTCGGCATCCGAGGGCAGCACGTCGGTGAAGACCGGGTTGGTCAGCGCGGCTTCACCGGTGTTGGTGTAGGTCAGCTTGAACGGGATGACCTCACCGGGCTGCACCTGGCCGGCCGGGGTCTTGTCGACCTCGACGCCCACGGTGAGGTGCTCATAGGTGTAGGTCGCGTCTGCGCTGTCATCGGCCTCGAGCCGGTTGTTGAGCCCGATCAGCACCGTGGTGCCGTGGACGTCGACGGTGTCGGTGAAGACACCGGCCTCGGTCTCGCCGGGGGCGGCCTCCTGGTCGGAGCGGGTCGACGGCACCGGGCCGCCGCTGCGCAGCTCGTCGCGGCGTACGACCTGGAAGGGCACCTGGATGTTCGGGTGGGTCGGGTTGACCCAACCGTCCTCGCTGCCGGCCATGAACTGGAACCGCAGGCCGTGGATCTCACCGGCGGGCGCAGCGGCGAGGAAGTCCTTCGCCTGCTGCAGGGTGAGTTCGTCGTCGTCGAACGGCGGGCCGCCGCCCGGGATCTCCTGGCAGGTCCAGGTGCCGCCGACGCCACCCTCGTCACCGGCCAGGCCGGTCGCGACGGTTGCGTCAGTGAACGTGCCACCGGTCAGGTAGCAGGCCTGGACGTGCTCGACCGGTTCAGGAAGGGTCCACGACGGGTCCATCTGGACGAAGTCCATCGCGTTCCAGAAGGTCGGGTCGTCATCCTCCTGGGACTCGATGTAGGGCCGCGCCGAGCCACTGCTCTGACTGCCGATCGTGACCTTGACCGGGGAGCTGTCGCCCTCCTTCTGGGAGGCGGGCTCGATCTTCTTGGTGGCCTCGATGTCGTACGTCGCGTCTGCGATCTCGATGGTCGCGGTGCCCTGGTCGCAGGCGTAGCGGTCGCCCTGACCCGGAGGGCACGTCTGGATCGCGTCGACGTCGGCCACGACGCCCTGCGCGGTGTTCGCGACCGGCGAGTCCTCCGGCGTGATCGGCTCGCCCGTGGCGCGGTTCTCGCGCCGGATCTGCATGTCGAGGGCGAGCACACCGGTGCCCGCACTGGCGATCCGGCCGTCGAAGAGCACCTGCACACCGGAGACATCGCACGGCATCGTGTCGAGCGTGAGCGCGAGCGCCTCGTCCCGGGTGTATTCGCTGGTGCTGCCGTCCGGGCAGGTCAGGGTGACCGTGGTGTTCTCGGTGCCTTCAGGCTCGGTGATCGCGTTGATCTTGTAGAGCCGGAAGTAGTCGAACGGGTCCTGCTCGGTCGTCGATCCCGGGGCCGGGTCGGTGATCTGCAGCTGGTCGACCTTCGCCGGGGTGGTGTTCTCCGTGGTCACCGTCATCCGGCTGAGGGGATAGTCCTCCTGCGGCGTCCCTGGACCAGGGACCGAGATCGGGCCGCCTTCCCAGGTCTTGTCCGTCGTGGTGGTGATCGGCGCGTCGTTGATCACCACGTCGTCGAAGTCGGTGTCGGTGACCGGGTCACCGTCAGCCGGGAAGCCGGTGGCGTTGGCGGTGTTGCGCACCACGCCGGGGTCCGGACGGTTGTAGTCGTCGACGGCGAGTGCAGGCGATCCGTCGGAGCGCTTGGTGTCGCGCACCTGCCAGACCAGGGTGAGCGCACGGTCGTCGTCGATCGAGCGGGCCACGCCCGACCCGACCGGCGGGGCGTCGAGATCGCCCTCGATCCTGTCGGCGCGGGTGGGGCTCTCGGCGTAGATCAGCTTGACCGCGAGCGTCGACTCCTGCTCGTCGGCAGTGAGATCCATCCCGGGGAACGTGCCGTCACAGGCGTCCGGGCACGGGTTGTTGGCGGCCGAGGTCCAGGTGGTGCCGTCCCACAGCTGCACGTCGGTGATCTGGTCGTAGACCATGTAGGGATCGGTCTCCGGCGTGATCGGCTGGATCCTGATCAGGTTGAACGCGTCGTAGACGCTGTCGGCGACCGCGGTCCCTTCCGGGTCGTCGATGTCGGTCAGCTCCACGGTCTCGAAGCCGGAGTAGCCACCGGTCGACCAGTTCAGGGTCGAGGGGATGGTGTCGCCGGAGCGCTCGAAGACGGTCTTGTCACCGCCCGAGCTGGACTGACCGAACTCCTTGTTCATCAGATCGGCGGTGCCGGGGTCGGTCGGGATCAGCTCGACCTCGGGGCAGTCCTCCGGATCCATCTTCGTCTCGCCGCTGGGAACCCCGTCGGTCGACGCGGTGGCGTTGGTCTGGGCGCAGTTGGGAATGAAGGTGTGGTCGGCGTCGGTGGGCTCGGCGTAGGCCGGGTCCTCGTAGCGACCGTCGCCCTGGGGACGCAGGGTGGCGGTGAAGTTCGGCTCTACGTCGGTGCCGGGCGCGAAGCCGTCGCCGTCGCCGGTGTAGTCGTAGACGAACCGGACGCCACCGGCGACCTCGGAGACGTCAGCGGGGACGTCGGCGGAGTAGACGGTCGGTCCTGCGATCGGGCCGTCCAGGACGACCCACTCCCCGGTGGTGGTGTCGTAGTACTCAACGGTCAGGGTCGCGTCGGCCGGGACCGGGGTCTGCGCGATCGTGTCCAGGTCGAAGGCGTTCCAGAAGACGTTCCCCTCGACCGGGGCCATCGGGTCCTGGACCACGATCTGGCTGGCGTCGCCGGTGGTGCCGGTGGTCGTCTCGGGCGGGTTGGGCCGCTCGGTGGTGCCGCCCTGCAGGCTGATGGTGACGACGTTGCCCGGGTAGGCGAGGATCTCGCTCGGCCGGATCTGCTTGTTGACGTACGGCTCGATGACCTCGTCGTAGATGTAGAGGTCGTCATCGGCGGTGGCATTGCCCTTGGCGCCATCGTTGTCGCCCTCGACGGCGACCTCGTTGTTCACGGTCTTCGGCAGTCCAGTGGCGTCCGCATCGGTGTCGACGTCGAACGACGCAGAGGTCTCGGCGCCCGGCTCGATGTCACCCTCGAAGACGATCTGGAAGGACGTCACCGACTCCGCACCGCCGGTCGGTGGTGCCGGCGTGCCTCCGTCGACGAACGGGACCTCTTCGCCGGAGGGCTGGTAGACGACCTTGCCCGACGTGGCACCGGCCGGGTAGGCGATGCCGGCGGTGAAGCCGCCGAAGGTGTAGTCCTCGGGGAAGGAGCCGGTGGAGGGCTCGGTGATGGTCAACGAGTCGATCGCGATGGCGGAGTCGTTGCTGCCGCCGATGGTGACGGTGCTGGACTGGCCGGCGACGACGACGCTCGGGTCGAACGCTTTCGTCGCGCCGACGGTGATCGTGTTGGCCCGCAGGGTGAAGTCGGCATCCGCGTTGGCGGTGGCGTTCTCGCCGTCGCGGGTCACCGTGGTCTGGATCTCGTTGTTGACGACCGTGTCCTCGGAGACCCCGGCCGCCTCCTCGGTGGTCTCCAGGTTCAGGTCGACGGCCGCAGTCGCGTCAGCCGGGATGTCACCGGTGAAGGTGACCCGGGTCCCCTGGACAGCGGTGAGGTCGACGCCAGGACAAGCGGGGGTGGTGCACTCCACCCAGGCGCCGTCGACATACACCTCGTACGTCGTGCCGGTCGCGCCCTCGGGCGGAGTGACCGTGCCGAAGCCGGTGAAACCGAGGTAGGTGAACGGGTTGGGTGTGGCGGTCGGGTCGGTGGGGTCTTGGATGACGAGCGTCTCGACCGCGCCGTTGGTCTCGTTGGTGCCGCCGAGATTGGCCGTCACGGGGGTGCCCTCGGCAGCGAGCGCGGAGGTCGGCTCGAAGCTCTTGGTGGCGCTGGTGGCCAGCTCCAGCGGGATCGCGAGGGTGACGTCGACCGAGTCGGACACGTCGTTCGCGTTGGTCGCCTCGGCCGTGGCCTCGTTGGTCAGCGTGGCGCCGTCCCACTGGTCGTGGTTGATGTCCTCCGGCACCTGGACGGTGATCTGCACTTCGCTGGTGGTGTTGTTGACCATACCCTCGCCGCCGGCGTCGAGCGGCTCGGTCCAGTCGACCCGGACGTTCTGCCCGTCGACCACCGGATCGGCGTGACTGTTCGGTCCGGAGGGCGTGACCTGCTGCACCACGAGCGGCTCCGGGATCACGTCGGTGGTGATCGCGTCGCTACAGTCCACACCGACATCGATGGCCGAGCAGCCCACCTGGATGGTGTAGACGATCGTGTCTCCCGGACCGTACGGCCCCGGACTGTCCACACTCTTGGTGATGTCCAGCTGAGCGTTCGGGTTCTGCGGGTTCGGAAGCTCGTCCGCCATGGCTGGCACTGCGACCACCCCGACGGTCAGAAGCCCCGCGACCAGCCCTGCTAGCCAGCCGCGAACCCCCAGAAAATGGCTCAACCATCGGCGAAACATATACATCCCCCTGCATCGTGGCGCCGACACATGCAATCCAGATCACACGCATCCAGAACGCGAAGATACCCCAAGAAGGGGACGTTGTGCGGTACGCAAAGCAGAGGGAATTCGTCCCTTCATCCCGCGAGAAGTCACCCGCGGGACTCGATCGCCCCGAAAATCGCGTCCGGCCCCTGTCAGCATTTGCGCTGATCAGGGGCCGGTCTGTCGGAGCCGCCTGTCGGAATCGAACCGACGACCTTCTCATTACGAGGGCATGTCGGCCCAGCATCATGCGCTTACAAACGGTGTCAGACGTTGCATCTGTTGCACCACATTCCGCCCTCGGGGGGAATCCGGGGGGAACGCATCGACCAGGCGAGCAGGTTCACCCAATCGATTCCCGTAGGGGCCTGATGGCTGGGTCATCGTCGATCGCTCTGGGGCTGGGCGCTGCCCCAGTGGTTCCTGCCGGTGCGCACCTTCGACACCGGCGTCTCGATCTCGCTGGACGATTGGTCGTGCTGCGACACGTGCAAGAGCCTGCTGGAGAAGGACCGCTGGACCGCGCTGCTGCGACGGGTCAAGACACCGAGGAGAAGACTCTCGATGAGTTCTGAGATCCCCGAGCGCCGCATCTGCGCCGTCTGCGCCCGGGCTCGACCCGCTGGTCCGAACTACTCACTTGGATCGTCCGGGATGGGCTCGTCCTGCACCAGGCTGAGACCGTTGCGTCGGAGGATCCGGGCGGCACGCACTGTCTGCATGGTCTGGGCATCACGGTCAAGTTGCACCCGCGCGAAGACTTCCGCGTCGTCGCTGGACCCGCTGCCGCTGGTGTACCTCAACTCGCGGGCAATGCTCTCTTGACTCTCGGACGCATCCCCTTGAAAGTCCCCCAGACGGCGCTTCTTCCACGCCTCGTTCTCCTCCGCAGCGATCGAGGCTTCGAGTTGAGACCGGAGCATCTCGGTACGACCCTGATGCCAACCGGCCGCAAGGCTGGGCAGCCAAGCACCGATGTTCTGGGGGTTCTTCAGCGCCGCGATCAAGGCCGTAATTACCACCCCTCCGGTCAGGTACGGGACCGACTGGATGACGAGGTCTACGACCATCGGTGACTGCTTCGAGAGTCGAGGCACCGTGGGAGTGGCCCACTGAGGCGGCCTGCTCTGGGAGCGCGGCCAGACGAACACCTGATCCTGAGGGACGCGCCGTAAGTGAGGGAACAGGCTCATCCGGGTGCTGGCGCTGAGCCTGGTCTGCTGGAGGGTCTCCCGAGGACTCCAGTTACTTGGATCCTCGAAGTACCTCCGCGACAGCGGCACGCCCGCGTCGTACGCCGAGAGCCAGGTGACGGCTTCGCAGAGCCTCTGGGCCTGATGCAATGTGTCGATGACCTCATCGATGCCGAGGTCGTCTCCGGCGTCCTCGAAGGTCAGCCGGAGTCGGTTCCGGAGTTCGACTTCGCCTTCTGTGGTGGTCATGGCTGTGGAGCGTAGTTCCGAGGCATCCCCCGCGCACCTGGTTGATCGAAAGTCAGACCGCCGACTCCCCCCGAATCGGGTACCCCCGCAATTCGATAATCCAGCAGATCAAAATTCAAGCCCCTCACGCTCGCGACCCCTCGATCGGACGGTCCAGGACACTGCGCCCTCGATCCGCGCGAGCCGTCTGGGTCTGAGGCCGCACTGCGATCGAGCGGGCGCGATCCGATGCGGACGCCGGTTAGGACCTGCGTGCTCACGCCATGGTGAGTGCGCGGCACATCGGACCTGGCGCGCTTCGTCCCGCTCCGCCGCTCAGTCGCCTGCCGCCCCGTCCGCTACGAACGCCGCGGCTTCGTCGCGCATATCCTTCAGTACCTCGAAGTTGCTCAGCACGACGTCGGGGTCATAGCCGTGAGGCATCTTCAGCCGGGACATCCGCTCGAGCAGTTCCCCGTCGGCCAGATGGTTCAGCCACGCCGCGATCTGCTCGACATTCGGGGAGTCGTCCATCTGGCCGAGCGTGTCGACCATGTCGATTCGGATCGAGGCCGCGCTTAAGCGCTGCTGGTGCCGCTCGGCTGCTGACGTGGTTGACCCCGCCGAGAGCGCGCGACGCTCGTCGACGTGCCCGCTGGCGATGTCGTAGCGTGTCGGAAGTTCGGGTCTGGGCGGCTCCATGCCCGTAATCAGGCGCGGCACCGCTTGGGTGCGGACCCATTGCGAGATCTCGTTGAGCTCGTGCATGAGAACCGGCCACTGGTCCGTATCGGGCCGGTTGATGCCGACCGTCGGGAAGAGCGTGACCGGCACCTGCGTGCCGAGCGGAGTCTCCGCGATGACATCCCCGACCCGCAGCGGGGCCTCGGGCTGCGGCGCGAGGCCGCTGACCGAGCGTGGCATCTGGTCGTCGTTGTACATGGCGGCGATGCGGACCGCGGTGACCGCTGGAGTCCGATGCTTCGAATGATTCGTGTGGAGCGCCAGGCGAGCCAACGGGTGGTTCTCAGCGTCCTTCCGGTTGAAGGGCTGGAGCCCTTCGATCCGCTTCACCAGGTCGCTGCCGGGTTGCAGCGAGGCAGGGCCATTCTTCACGCGCTCCTTCACCCAGGAATCGAAGTGCTCGGCCTTGAGGGCCGCCGGTATCGCCACGAGGCGCGCTGCCTTCTTGTCCAGGGATCCGTCGCGGAACTCGACCTCTGCGAACAGAGCATGCTCGAGTGCCGCGCGGAGCGCGACCAGCGCATCGGCGACGAGCAGCGGGAGCTTGCGTGGCACTGGGGCGACGTGCGTCACGACAGTCCGCGTGTTGGGGAACGCGAACTGCTCCTCGAGCCCGAAAGTTCCATCGGGCTGCGTCTGGTAGGCGAAGAGCACGTCGGATACCTGACCGATCACCTCATCCGCATGCGACAAGGTCGCGGCTACACCGAGTTGGTGATCGGGCAGCCAGCGGTGGCTCACCTGACGACCTCTGTCGAGCCGCCCGCCCGCCACAGTTCATCGAGCACCAAGTAGCCGAAATTGCTTAGTCGCCAGTGAGCGCCGAGGCGCTCTTCGTCCCCCGGTCTGCCGTCCTCCTCAGATAGGACCGCAACGTCCTCAGCATGAAGTAGTCCGAGTCGCTCGAGACGTGCGAGGAGGGCCGAGATCGAAGCGCCATACTCGGCATTAAGCTTCTTGACCTGTTGCCAGTCCAGGGTGCGCCCCACGAAGACCGGTTCATCGATGCTGTCATCGATGTCTGCGAAGCGCGAGAGCACAACTAGGTGAGGGCGATCCACCTCGCTGAGGGCGTCCACGATCAGTTGCCAATGATCGAGTTCGGCGTCATCTGATGCGCCGATGCCGTTCGCAAGTGCTCGGCCAAGGGCGACAATCCTGGCCGAATACCGGCTGCGCACCGCCGCGTCAGCGGCGGTGTATCCAAGATGCATCCGAACCTCCTCGCTCTCGGCCCTGTCCAGCAAGTCAAGCGGATCGACATTCGCCTCGCGCGCCGCAATCGTCCACATCGCCGCTGCCCGCAACCCCTGGGAAGACAGCTCCTTCTGTGCCAGTTTGACCATGCGCGCGACGACCGGCGTCAGAGCTCCTGCTGCAGCGCCAGCAGGGCCGCCAAACGCAAGACCGATCGCGCCCCCAGCAATCGAGTCGGGCCCGACACCTTCGAATGGCCTCTCCAGCTCAGAGTTCACGTCTACCTGCCTCCTTTTCGCCGGCCCTGCTCGATGCCTCTATCCACCGACCGTCGGGGCTCGACGAGACGATGCGTCCATCGTTCTGCGCGCATGAGTCGTCTCGATCGCGGATCCCAAGTTTCAGGTACGCCTCACGGCCGACGACGGCGGCGGCCGACTGTCAGCTACACGGATGTGCGCGGCATTGACCCACGACTGCGTAACGTGAGTTTTCGGACCGTGGCCGGTGGAGTAGGTCGATGCGTACACGACCCATCCCTCCCACTCGTCCCGGTGGCTCTTACGCCACATCAGCAAGACGCCCGGGCTGGAGTGGTAGCCCCACGCGCCAGTCACGTCAACCCAGACGTGTGTCGGTGTCGCCTCCTGTGATGTCTCGGGACATCAGTGACAGTTCCGTATCAGGACATCGGTGACGGTTGGTGTGTCAGGACTTTGGTGACGGTTCGGGGTTGTTGGGGCGTGGTCCGCGGGGTCTGCCGTTGCCGACGTAGGTCACTTCGGGGGCTGGTCGGGTGTGCTCGATGAGGATCTCGCCTTGTAGGTCGGCGACGGTGATCTTGTCGCCGGTCGCGTCGCCGTCGGTGATGACCAAGACGTGTTGGAAGCCGTGCTGTCCGCCGACCATGTAGGTGACCCGCCCCAGTTTCAGGGCGCCGTTGCTGGCCAGCTTCTTCACGCTGGTGCCGGGAGGCAGGTCCTCGGGTATTGGTGGTGTCGCTGGTGCCGGCATGGCGTGGTGACTGTGTCGGGGGACGGGGTGGCTCAGGACGGG
>NZ_BMQT01000019.1 GCF_014648255.1 Nocardioides albus
GCGGGCGATCGGACCCGGGACCTGGGTCGGAGCGGCCTGAGCCTCCGCAGCAGCCCGAGCCGCTGCGGCCCGATCCGCCGCAGCCCGCGCCGCCGCCGTTTGGTCCGCCGCCGCCAGGTCCGCGGCGCTCTGGGTCGGCGCTGCCGGGGTCTGCGGCCGCTCGGCCTGTTCCGGCGTCGCTTCGGCCTGCTTCAGGCGCATCGTCGTCAGGTTGACGATGCGGCGCGGCGCCGGAGCCTCTTCCTCGGCCTCGACGACGGCCGGAGGACGTACGTCGACCACGACCGAGCCCGCGCGACGGTCGTGCCAGCTCTGGCGACGACCGCGCTCGTCCATCGCGGCAACCCAGGCGAAGGTGGCCGTGCCGATGCCGAGCGTCGGGATCGTGCAGAGACCGAGCAGGGCCTGGCGTACGAACGCCTTGCCGACGCCGATCGGACGGCCCGCCGTTCCGGAGTCATCGCTGACGACGCGGAGGCCGAGGGCCATCTTCCCCGGCGTCTTGCCTCCGGAGCCGGTGAGTACGGTGCCGACCATCCAGACCACCAGCACCACGCCGACGATCAGCGCGACGCCGGGCAGCGGGTCTCCGTTGCGGAAGAAGACCAGCCAGGCGACGAACCCCGCTGCGGCGAAGATCGTCCACGCGATCACCCGGTCGATGGCGAAGGCGTAGAACCGACGATCCGGCTCCGCGATCGCGGCCTCGACCGAGGGCGCCTGAAGGCCGGCCACGCTCACCGCTCGATCACGGGTTGGTCACCCGGATCGTGAGGCTGTCACCGAGGTCGATGACGGCGCCGGGCATCAGCTGGACGGGTACGCCCGGACGCAGATCCTCCGGGCCGAGCCCGGGCTGGACCAGCACGGTGCCGTTGGTCGAGCCGAGGTCGGTGACCACCGCTGCGCCGTGGTCGACTCCTGCACCCGGACGGATCTCGCAGTGCGTCGAGGAGATCTCTTGGTGCGGGCTCGGCACGGTCACGAGCATCGGCTGCTCGGTGGGCGTGAACCGGCTCGCCTCAGGGGCACGACCGACGAGTACGACCCGGTCCACCTCCACGCGGTCGCCGCTGGAGAACTCCAGGCGCGCGACCGGGTAGGCGGTCACCTTCGGAGCCTCGGGCTGACCGGGGATCCCGGCGAGCCCGGCGTTGAGGTCCTCACCGACGCCGATGCGGGTCAGACCGTCGTGGTCGTCCTCATCGGGGTTGGGCTCCTCCCAGACAGGCTCGTCGTGGTTCTGCGGCACCGGGGCCACCGGCGGAGCCGGCGGCGCGGGCGGCGCAGGCGGGGCCGGGAACGCAGGCGGGGCGGGAGGTGCGGGCGGGATGTCGGTCCCTGGCGGGCCGAGCGGCGGGCCGTCCTCGGGCTGCGCCTCGATCGGTGCGTCGACCGGGGCGGACTCGATCAGACCCTCGGCCGGCGCCTCGAAGGGAGCGGGCGGCGCATCGACCGGCGGCGGAGGAGGCGTCGTCAGCGGCGGCGGGGGCGGCATCGACGGCGGTCCGAAGGCGGGCGCCTGAGCGGACTCCGGCTCGTCGAACGACCGGGGCTCTTCGTACGAGCGGGGCTCGTCGTAGGTCTCCTCGTCGACGACGTCGAGGACCTCGGTCTCGGCGTCGGGGGCGGCGTCTCCGTCAGCCACAGGCTCCGGGGAGACCGCGGCCGGCCCGAAGGATGACGCCACCGCAGCGGCGTGCTCGTCGCTGGCGTAGTCGTCCTCGTAGCCGGCGGAGGCAGACTGGGGATAGTCCTGGTCGACCTGGTCCTCGGCGCCGTCCGCGTCGTGCGACGCGGCGGGCATCTCGAACGCCTCGGTCGGCTCGGTCAGGTCGTCATGCCGAGGGGCCGGCGCCTCGCCGGACTCCTCACCACGGTTGACCGAGATCGGCTCGTCCGGGTCGGAGTCCATGTCGAACTCGGACTCCGGTGCGCGGTCGGAGTCGTCGCCGAGGCCCGGGAGGTCACCCGAGACCGGGATCGGCGGCACGACAGAGAGCGAAGGCGGAGCCGCGACCGGCTCGTCCTCGTCGGGGCTCTGCTCCTCGACGGGGTCGGAGTAGTCGTCCTCGGGCAGAGGATCGGTGAGCGGGTCGCCCGGCGCGGGCTCGTCGACACTGTCGTCCGCGCCCTCCTCGACCGCCACCGGGGCGCCGACGAATCCGGCGCGGCTCTCCGGCGAGTCGTCGTGGGCGGACTCCGGCGCCGGCGGCGGAACCTCGAGGCCCGAGACCCGCAGCAAGCCACCGAGAGCCGTCATCGGCTCACCGGTCGCGCCCTCCTCGCCGAGCGAGACAGACATCCGGGTGACACCCTCGAGGGTGCGCTCGACCCACGTCTTCGAAGACGACCCGTCTACCTCGACGGTGCCCTCAGCGGCGTCGAACGAGACCACCGACGCGCCGCGCACGACCGTGCGTACGCTGCCACCGTCAGGCGTCACGTCGCCCGAGATGAGGACGAAGCCCGGCAACGAGCTCAGCCCGGTCGCGACGAGCGCATCGAGCACCTCGTCGAACCCGGCACCGTCATCGACCAGCGCCCACAGCGCACCCGCACGGCTCTTCTCCGAGGGCGGGAGCAGCACCGTGGCGCTCTCACCGATGATGCCGAACCACGTGCCCGGCATGTAGGACGTGCTTGCGATGGTTGCTGACTGCTCACTCATGGCAGCACTCCTAGCTTCTGCTCCATACTCACCCTTTGTTGCTCCGAGTCATACGGGTTCTCCTCCGTCAATCCCATCACATCGACCACGATCGCGGTGGCGTTGTCCCTGCCACCCGCCTCGACCGCGGCGGCGACGAGCTTCTCGGCGGTGTCGCGGGCGTCGGTGTCCTCCGCCGCGAGGATGTCGGCGATCTCAGCATCCGAGATCATTCCGCTCACGCCGTCCGAGCACAGCATCAGCCTGGCACCGACCGGCAGCGTCACCTGGAAGATGTCGGGGACCGCGGGAGCCATCCCGCCCAGCGCCCTCGTCACCACGTTGCGCTCCGGGTGATGCTCGGCCTGCTCGCGCGTGATCTGCCCGGCGTCGACCAGCTCCTGGACCAGACTGTGGTCGCGGCTGAGCTGGCTCAACGTACCGTCGAAGTATCGGTAGATCCGCGAGTCACCGACGTTGAGCAGGATCCACAGCGGGCTGCTCCCGCCGTCGGCGATCAGTGCCGCGGCGCAGGTCGTGCCGGACTGATAGTCGGAGGCCCCGCGCGAGCGCTGCTCGAGCGCAAAGGCCACGATCCGGTCCTGTGCAGCCTGGAGCGCCTCGACCATCGCCTGGCTACCGGACTCGGACACGTAATGGGTCCCGCCGAGCTTGGCGAACTCCTGGATGACCATCTCGCTGGCGATGTCACCACCATCGTGGCCGCCCATGCCGTCGGCTACGACGAAGACCGGAGGCTCAGCCACATGTGAGTCCTCGTTGACCTTCCGCACCTGCCCGACATCGGTCGCGGCCCCGTGTGCGATCACTACTTTCCTGGACATCTCGCCCCCTAGGCCTGCCGGGATAGCGTGATGCTGATGGACACAGGCTTCCGCTCGCTCGCAGACCAGTTGCGCTCTTGGCCCACAGAGCGCATCTCACGCCTGCTTCTTGCTCGTCCTGATCTCGCCACGCCGTCCCCTCATGACTCCGGCCAACTCGCCGCCCGAGCAGCCACTCGCACATCCTTGCACTCTGCGCTGGATGACCTTAGCCATCTCCAGCTGATCGTGCTTGATGCCGTTGTCCTCGCGAATCAAACCACCAAAGCCCACTTATCTTCCATGGTGAACGCGGAAGTGGACGCCACGACACGAGCACTTTCTCATCTGGAGGACACCTGCCTGGTGTGGCACTCCCTCAACGGCCTGCGTGCCGTGACCGGTGTCGCAGCCCTGTTGCCGGGCTCGCCGGGGGTCTCCGGGCTGCAGCCCTTCGCCGGCCATCTCGGGTCTGACCAGGAAGAAGTCGTACGCCGCCTCGCGGCTGTCTCCACCGAGGCCCGCGCCATGCTGGAGGCGGTCGACACCGGCGGCGGCCAGGCCTCCTCCTCTCGCGCGCGCCCGCGCGTATCGGTGGCAGACGCCGCCGGGCCCGCGGAGGAGCTGATCGCTCACGGCCTGCTGGTGCCCTCGGGCGACGAGATGCTGATCCTGCCCGGCGAGGTCGGCGTGGCGCTGCGCGGCGGCCGGACGACGCTCGCCCCCGCCGACGTCCCACCGCCGCTGCCGACCTCCTCCCGCCCGTCGGCCCAGGTCGACCGGGCCGCCGCGGGCGCCGCCTTCGAGCTCGTACGCAACCTGGAGCTGCTCCTCGACGCCTGGGGCGCCAGGCCTCCCCGGTCGCTGCGCGGCGGGGCGGGGCTGACGGTGCGGGACCTGAGAGCCACCGCCGAGCGGCTGCACGTCAGCGAGCCGACCGCAGCGCTGCTGATCGAGGTCGCCTGGGCTGCCGGCCTGCTCGCGCTCGGCACCGACGAGGAGGGCAACCCGTCCTGGATGCCCACCGTGCTCTACGACCAGTGGCTCGAGCAGCCGCTGGCGGCCCGCTGGGCGCACGCAGCCGGAGCCTGGCTGGCGACGCCGCGGCTGCCTGGCCTGGTCGGTCAGCGCGACCCTGCCGGAAAGACCTGGAACGCGCTGGCCCCCGACATGGCCGGCGCATCGGCAGCGGAGACCCGGCGACTCGCCCTGCGCCTCCTGGCCGACCTCGCGGACGGCGAGGTGCTCGCGGCCGGCACCGGTCCCGCCGCTGTGGTGGCGAGGATGGCCTGGGAACGGCCGCGGCGGCCGCGCACCCGCACCGAGTCACGCGAGTCTCTGGTCGCCTGGACGCTCAGCGAGGCGGAGACGCTCGGCCTGGCGGCGCTCGGGGGGCTGGCGGCGTACGGTCGACTGCTGGTGGCCGGCGAAGACCCGATCCCGACGTTGGCCGGCATGCTGCCGGAGCCGGTCGACCATGTGCTGCTCCAGGGCGACCTGACCGCGGTCGCGCCGGGGCCGCTCGAGCCGGCGCTGGCGCGCACGCTGGCCGTGGTGGCGACCGTGGAGTCGCACGGCGGGGCGATGGTCTACCGCTTCACCAAGGAGTCGGTGCGCCGCGCGATGGACCGGGGCTGGACCGCTGCCGAGATCCAGGCCTTCCTCGCCGCCGCCTCGCGTACTCCCGTGCCGCAGGCGCTGGCCTACCTCGTCGACGACACGGCGCGCACCTTCGGGACGATCCGGGTCGGGTTCGCCGCCGCCTACCTGCGCAGCGACGACGAGGCGGCGCTGGCCGAGCTGCTGGCCCACCCTGCGGCCAGGTCCCTGGGGCTGCGTCGGCTGGCGCCGACCGTGGTCCTCAGCACCGTCGCGCTCGACTCGCTCCTCCCCCGCCTGCGCGAGCTCGGGCTGGCGCCGGTCGTCGAGGCCCCGGACGGCTCGGTCCACGTCGCGCGCCCCGACGCCAAGCGCGCCAAGGTGCGCACCGGCCAGCGCCCGGCCGGTGTCCAGGAGGCCCATCTCGCCGCCCGCGCGACCGCGGTGGCGGCCAGGGTGAAGGCAGGCGACGAGACCGCCACCGCACGCCCTACCCCGCCGGAACCGGCCTCGACGGTGGCGATCCTCCACGAGGCCATCGATGCCGGGGAGAAGGTCGTCATCTCCTACGTCGACGGCCGCGGGGTCGCCGGGGAGGCGCACGTCGAGCCGCTCGGCCTGGACGGCGGCTCGCTCGCGGCCCGGGTCGAGGACGACGTACGCTCCTTCGCCCTCTCCCGCATTCGGAGCGTGCGCCCGACGCAGCCGTAGGCTGGTGCGGTGAACGACGGCCCCCTGATCGTCCAGTCGGACAAGACGCTGCTGCTCGAGGTCGACCATGCCCGGGCAGGTGAGTGCCGCAAGGCGATCGCGCCGTTCGCAGAGCTCGAGCGGTCGCCGGAGCACATCCACACCTACCGCCTCACGCCGCTGGGACTGTGGAACGCGCGCGCCGCCGGCCACGACGCCGAACAGGTCGTCGACACGCTGCTGGAGTTCTCCCGCTACCCCGTCCCCCACTCTCTCCTGGTCGACGTCGCCGAGACGATGGCCCGCTACGGCCGGCTGCGGCTGGAGAAGAACCCGGCCAACGGCCTGGTGCTGGTCTCCTCCGACCGGGCGGTGCTCGAGGAGGTCCTCCGGGCGAAGAAGATCTCCGGGATGCTCGGCGCCCGGGTCGACGAGGACACCGTCGTCGTCCACCCCTCCGAGCGCGGCAACCTCAAGCAGGCGCTGCTCAAGCTCGGCTGGCCGGCCGAGGACTACGCCGGCTACGTCGATGGCGAGGCCCACACCATCGCCCTGGACACCACCGACTGGACGCTTCGTCCTTACCAGACGGAGGCGGCCGAGTCGTTCTGGCACGGTGGCTCCGGGGTCGTCGTGCTCCCCTGCGGCGCCGGCAAGACGCTCGTCGGCGCTGCCGCCATGGCGCATGCCCAGGCGACCACGCTGATCCTCGTCACCAACACCGTCTCCGCGCGGCAGTGGAAGGACGAGCTCGTACGCCGCACCTCGCTGACCCCTGACGAGATCGGCGAGTACTCGGGCTCGGTCAAGGAGATCCGGCCGGTCACGATCGCCACCTACCAGGTGCTGACCACGCGACGGAAGGGCGCCTACCCGCACCTGGAGCTGCTCGACGCCCGCGACTGGGGGCTGGTCGTCTACGACGAGGTCCACCTCCTTCCCGCGCCGATCTTCCGGATGACTGCCGACCTGCAGGCGCGCCGCCGGCTCGGGCTGACGGCGACGCTGGTGCGCGAGGACGGGCGCGAGGGTGACGTCTTCTCCCTGATCGGCCCCAAGCGTTACGACGCCCCCTGGAAGGACATCGAGTCACAGGGCTGGATCGCGCCGGCGGACTGCGTCGAGGTGCGGGTGACGCTGCCGGCCGACGAACGGCTCGTCTACGCCACCGCCGAGCCCGACGAGCGCTATCGGATCGCCTCGTGCACGCACCACAAGATCGACGTGGTCAAGGAGATCGTCGCCTCCCACGCGGGCAAGCCCACGCTCGTGATCGGGCAGTACCTCGAGCAGCTCGACGAGATCGCCGCCTCGCTCGACGCCCCGGTGATCGAGGGCAAGACCTCGATCAAGGAGCGGCAGCGGCTCTTCGAGGCCTTCCGCTCCGGCGAGATCGATCTGCTCGTCGTCTCCAAGGTCGCCAACTTCTCGATCGACCTGCCCTCGGCCGAGGTCGCGATCCAGGTCTCCGGGGCGTACGGCTCCCGGCAGGAGGAGGCTCAGCGGCTCGGCAGGCTGCTGCGTCCCGGCGACGGCAACAAGACCGCGCACTTCTACACGATCGTCTCCCGCGACACCGTCGACGCCGACTTCGCCCAGAACCGCCAGCGCTTCCTGGCCGAGCAGGGCTACGCATACCGGATCGTCGACGCCGACTCGCTCGACGACCTCACCTCCTGAGCAGGTTCCGGCCCGCAAGTCCGGCAACGACCGACGTCGATGTCGGTTGAATCGTTTTGCCTGTCAGGCGCGATTCCGTGGCCGGATGCAGCCAAATGCGTTGTCAGGTTGATGTGACGCACGCCATACTGATTGAACCGTTTCAATCCCCCGCCCTCAGGAGTCGCTGTGCGCCGACGCATCGCCGGGTCGTTAACGACCTGTCTCGCCGTCATCCTCGTCCCCACCGTGTCACCACCGATGGCCGGCGCCGCCCAGCCGCTCGCGCAGGAGGCAGCCGACTCGCTCCCTGTCGTCGATGAGCTGCGCACCAACGCGCTGGTCGACCCGCTCGGGATCGCGACGACCGCTCCCACGCTCGGGTGGCAGCTCGACTCCGACCGCCGCGGCGTGACCCAGACGGCCTACCAGATCCGGGTCGCCTCCACGACGGAGAAGCTCACCTCGCCCGATGTGTGGGAGAGCCCGAAGGTGAAGTCGAGCCAGTCGGTCGATGTCACGTACGCCGGGCCGGCCCTGAAGCCTCGTACGGACTATGTCTGGGCCGTGCGGGTCTGGGACGACAAGGGTGCTCCGTCCGCCTGGAGCGAGCCGGCGACCTTCGCGACCGGACTCGGCGACCAGGCCTGGACCGCCGACTGGATCGGTCCGGAGACACCCGAGCTGGGCGCGGAGTGGACCGACTACACGATCGAGTTCACCGCCTCCGACATCAAGGGTGCTCTCGGCGTCTACTTCCGTGGCCAGGACACCGAGAACGCCTACATGTGGCAGCTCAGCGAGACCGACGACGCCCTCCGGCCGCACGTGAAGCGCAACGGCGGCTACTCGGTGCTCCCCGCGAAGCCGGTCCCTGCCGGCTTCGACTTCGACGCCGAGCACGACTACGCGATCAACGTCGCGGGCGACACGATCACCACCACGATCGACGGCCAGCAGCTCGATCGACGCACCGACGCCAGCTTCTCGAAGCCGGGCGTCATGGGCTTTCGCACCAACGGGGCAGAGTCCGGCGTGGTTCAGGACGTCACCGTAACCAGCGCTGACGGCACGACCCTCGTGGACACCGACTTCCCGGCCGACGACCACACCTTCACCTCCGGCACAGTCACCGACGACGGGCTCCGCGTCGACGGCTCCGGCGGCGAGGCCTGGCTGAGGCGCGACGACGGGCTGCCGTTGCTGCGCAAGGAGGCCGACCTGGGCGAGAAGAAGATCGCCCGCGCCCGCATCTACGCCTCCGCACGCGGTGTCTACGAGCTGCGCCTCAACGGCGAGCGAGTCGGCGACGCCGAGCTCGCACCGGGCTGGACGGCGTACGACAAGCGCATCGACTATCAGACCTACGACGTGACCGACCAGGTCACCTCGGGCGAGAACGTGCTCGGCGCCGAGGTCGCCCCGGGCTGGTACACCGGCAAGGTCGCGATGTTCGGCACGGACGTCTACGGCACCGAGAACTCCCTCATCGCCGAGCTCGTCGTCGACTACGCCGACGGCACCAGCGAGACCATCCGCACCGACGACACCTGGCGTACGACGGGCGGACCGACCCGTGAGGCCGACCTGCTCGACGGCGAGTGGTACGACGCCCGGCGCGCCGCCGCCGTCGACGGCTGGGATGAGACCGGATACGACGACCAGGACTGGGCCGCCACCGCGGTGCGGGACGAACCGACCGACGTGCTCGAGCCGCAGACGACGGTCGACGTACGCGTGACCGAGGAGCTCGAGACCGCCAAGCGGATCGAGTCGCCGACCGACGGCGTCTACCTCTACGACCTCGGCCAGAACATGGTCGGGCACGTCCGGATCAAGCTGCAGGGCAAGAAGGGTCAGACGGTCAAGATCCGTCACGGCGAGGTGCTCAACCCGGACGGCACGCTCTACACCGCCAACCTGCGCTCCGCGAAGGCGACCGACACCTACACCTTCGGTTCCGACGAGCCGGAGACGTTCGAGCCGTCCTTCACCTTCCACGGTTTCCGCTACGTCGAGGTCTCGGGCGTCGACGAGGCGCCCGACGCCGACGACATCGTGGGCGTCGTGGTGGGCACCGACGGCGACCTGACCAGCAAGCTGGACACCAGCTCCGACCTGATCGACCAGCTGCAGAGCAACATCGTCTGGGGCATGCGCGGCAACTTCCTCTCGATCCCGACCGACACCCCGGCACGCGACGAGCGGATGGGCTGGACCGGCGACATCAACGTCTTCGCCCGGACGGCGGTCTACAACATGGACTCCGAGTCGTTCCTGACCAAGTGGCTGCAGGACCTTCGCGACACCCAGCGCCCGAACGGGTCGCTGCCCGGCGTCGCCCCGGTCGTCCCTGGCCGCTTCGACGGCGGCTACGAGTCGGCAGGCTGGATGGACGCCGGCGTGCACGTGCCCTGGACCCTGTGGCAGGCGTACGGCGACACCGGCGTCATCACCGAGAACTACGACATGATGAAGCGGTACGTCGACTTCCTCGACGCCGACTCGACCGGCCACATCCGGTCGGCCGGCGGCTACCTCGACTGGCTCAACCTCGACGACCCGACGCCCGCGGACGTCTTGGACACGGCGTTCGTCGCGAAGAGCACGCGCGAGTTCGCGCAGATGGCGAAGGCCATCGGGCGGGACGGCGACGCCGCGGCGTACCAGGCTCGCTACGAGGCCATCCGGGCTGCCTATCAGAAGGCCTTCATCGGCGCCGACGGCTCGGTCAAGGGTGACAGCCAGACGGCGTACATCCTCACCCTGACCAACGATCTCGAGCCGGAGGACCGCCGCGAGGCGGTGTACGAGCAGTTCGTGCAGACGCTCGAGCGACGTGACTACCACCTCTCCACCGGCTTCCTCGGTGTCGACGGGCTGCTGCCGGCGCTGACCAAGGCAGGTCGCACCGACATCGCCTACAAGCTGCTTCAGCACCAGGACTACCCGTCGTGGGGGTACGAGATCGGCAAGGGCGCGACCACCATCTGGGAGCGCTGGAACTCGATCAACCCGGACGGCTCGTTCAACGACGTGGGCATGAACTCCTTCAACCACTACGCCTACGGCGCGGTCGGTGAGTGGATGTACCGCACCATGGCCGGGGTGTCCGAGGCCGCGCCGGGCTATCGCAAGGTGCGGATCGCGCCGGAGCCGGGCGAAGGCATCGACGATGTCGACTACAGCCTCGAAACCCCGTACGGCACGGTCAAGAGCGCGTGGAGCACGGCCGACGGTCCGATGACCCTGGACGTCACCGTTCCGGCGAACACGACCGCCGAGGTGCGGATCCCGGCCGCGAACCGGTGGGCGGTGACGGAGAGCGGTTTGCCGATCGAGGACGCCAAGGACGTCGAGTTCGTGCGGTACGACGAGGACGTGGTCGTGGTCGAGGTCGGGTCCGGTAGCTACAGCTTCGCGGTCGCTCCGGCGCTCGGTGACCTCGGTGCCGCGCGGGCCGGGGGCGCCACGACGGCTGCCAAGATCTCCGCGCTGCCTGTGGAGGGCACCAGTGGCAAGGCCGCCAAGCGCGACCTCACCGATCGGACCGACACGCTGCGCGGCGAGATCGACGCGGCCTGGGATCTCGCGGCCGACGACGCCGCTGCCCAGGACGTCGCCGAGGCGGTCCATCTCGGGCTCGCAGCGGCCGCCAGGCTCGACAGCGCCGTTCAGATGTACGCCGCCACCGGTGCGCTCGCTGCTGCGGCCGCGGCCGATCTGCGCGATCGGGTGACGACGATCGAGAAGAGCCTCTCGCGTGCGTCTGCGCGACTGGTCGGTGCGGTCACCACCCTGCAGGTCCCCGCCGAGGAGGTCCTCCCCGGCGACGTCGTCGAGATGTCGGTGCGGGTCGACAACACCGGCAAGCAGCCGCTGAGCGACGTCACCTCCGCGCTCGACGTGCCCGAGGGCTGGACGGCGGAGCCGGTCGGCACGCCCGCCGGCGAGGTGCCCGCCGACGGCCATGTCGAGCACGTCTTCGAGGTCAAGATCCCCGACGACGCCGAGGTCGGCACCGTGGACCTGACCGGCGAGGTGTCCTACATCCGCTCGGGCGGTACCGCCGTGCTCCCGGTCGGCGGCACCCTGATGATCGGCTCCGCAGTGGAGATCACTGCGACCTCGAGCGCCCCGGCGTCGGTCGACGGCGGCCAGACGGCAACCGTCACCGCCGTGCTGCACAACCGCAGCGGGGTCACCCAGCGCGGCGAGGTCGCGCTGACCGGCCCCACAGGCTGGATGGCGGAACCCGTCGGCTACGAGATCTCGGCAGGGCAGGACACCGAGGTCGACATCGAGGTCGTCGTGCCGCAGAGCGTCGTGGCCGGCCCTGCGGCGCTGACCGTCGCGACCGGGCCGGCGCCGACGGAGCAGGCAGCGGCCACCGTCACCGTCGGGCTCGCGACACCGCCGGCAGACTCGGCCGATCATGTCGACCTCGGCGACGCGACCTCGGAGACCGCTCACCGGCTGACCGCCTCCGAGTGGTCGGGATCGAACCAGGAGGCGGGGCTGACCCGCCGCTACACGCACTCCTCCTATCCCGGGGGCTGGTTCGAGTTCGACGCCGAGGTGCCGACGGACCGACCGTTCGTGGTCCGCATCGTCGAGACGTTCGACGGCGCGAGGCGCAAGACCTACGACGTCACCCTGGACGGTCAGGTCGCGCACAGCGTGGACCTGAGCCGCACCGCCGGCGGGCAGGGCACGATGACCCACCAGTTCCTGGTGGAGCCCTCGGACCTGACTGCGGACGGCTCAGCACGGATCCGGTTCCAGGACACCGCCGGCGACTATGACCCGTCGGTCGCCGACGTATGGGTGGTGCCGATCCGATGAGACCCGGCCACCCAGGCACGGCCTGACCGACCATCCCGCCGGCTCCGAGCATCTCAGCCCAGCGCTGCCACTCGGAGCCGGTGGGGCGGTGGACAGTTCTGGACCCACTGGTCCCGGCACTCCTGACACAGCAGGTAGGTATGGGTGCAGCGATCGTCGGGACAGATCACGGTGACGGCATAGGCCGCCACCTCCCCACAGGGCTCCACGTCACTGTCCGGGCTGCCGCAGCTGCACTCGCACGCCGGCCGCTCGGCGAACTCCTCCTCGAGCCGTTCGATCTCCTCATCGATGGTCACGCTCATGGTCATGACATCTCCTCCGTCTGGATCGGATGTCGTCCTCAGCACCACCTAAGCAGAGGCCACCGACAAGATTGGCTCAACCGGTCGGCACACCCGGCCTCACTCGTCCAGCCAGCGGCCGTTGCGCATCAGGTGGCGGCCCTCGAGCTCGTTCTCTTCGCGCCAGGCCTGGACCTTCGTCGGCCGCACCCGGATCAGGCTGTCTGCCCAGGTGCTCGGATCCCCGCCCTGCTTCTCGGCGTAGATCTCGAGCACCCGCTTCGGCGTACGGTCCATCGGCGCGACCTCGGCACGACCGTCGATGATCACCACGTCCCGCAGCTCACCGAGCGCCAGCCGCACGGCAGGGGAGGCCGACAGGTTCCGCTGCGTACGCGCACCGCCCATGCTCGCGATCCAGATCTCGCCCTCCCACCACACGAACGAGATCGGCACCAGCCACGGCTGGTCCTCGTGCGCCGAGGAGATCCACAGGTCGACGTCGTTCTCCAGACGGGCGCGGGTGTCAGCGAGCCTCTGAGCGAGGGAGCGAGGAGCAGCCATGGCCGCACCCTAGCCGTGGACCATGCGGCTCGGTCCATGATTTTCCGGACGCAGAACGGGGAAGATGGGCACATGGAGACCTGGGAGTTCGAGGCCGAGCTGTGGCCATGGAAGGAAGAGACGGATGCCTGGATCTTCGTGACCGCTCCGCCCGAGGTGACCGAGGACATCAGGGAAGCGTCGATCGCGGTCGGTCCGCCCCGCGGATTCGGATCGGTGAGGGTCGAGGCGAGGATCGGGACGACCGTCTGGCGGACCTCGGTCTTCCCAGGTCAAGACGGCTATGCGCTGCCGATCAAGAAGGACGTACGCCGCCGGGAGGGCCTCGAGGTCGATGACCGCGCCGTCATCACCATCACGCTGATCTGACCGCGCGAAATTCCCGCGCGTGGTCGGCCGTCGACATGGTTGGCTCGGCCGGTGATCGCCCCGATGCATGATGACGAGCTGATGATCGACGAGCACCTGGTGCGGTCCCTGCTGAGGCGGGACCTGGCGGCGTACGCAGACCTTCCCCTACGTCCGCTGACCTCGACCGGGTCGACCAACCGGCTCTTCCGCCTGGGTGAGGAGTGGCTCGCACGCCTCCCCCGCCAACCGGGTGGATCGGCCGCGATCACGCAGGAGGCGCGTTGGCTGCCGGAGCTCGCGGCCAGCGTCCCCGTCGCGACGCCCGAGGTGCTGACGGTCGGCGAGCCCGGCTTCGGCTACCCCGAACGTTGGAGCGTCGTACGCTGGATCGAGGGCGAGAAGCCGCGCCCCGGCGCAGGCGATGTGACCGCCGAAGATCTTGCCGAGGCGGTGACCGGACTTTGCCGCACCGCTGTTCCCGACGAGGCGATCTCCGACCCCGAGCTGCGCTGGTATCGCGGTCAGCCGATCGCCGACTTCGACTCCGACTTTCGGTCCTCGACCGTCGAGCTCCGGAAGATCCTCGACCTCGACGACGACACCTGGCTTCGCGCACGTGCGTGGGCGCTGTTCATCGCCGTGATGACCTTTCCGTACTACTGGGAGACGATGCGCGGGCGGTGCGCCGACAGGCTTGTGATGGCTCGGGGGCGGTGGCGGGGTGAGCGGGGTCTGGATGCTCGCTGGCCGCTGGCGGGTGTGGTTGCTGGAGGTGTGTCCGATTGGTCTCGTGTCTGGGTTCCAGCACGGGTGGGGCCAATACGGTGTCTGGGTTGGGAGATTTACAAGACAGGGTGCCTGGGCTGGGTGCCATGTGGGTGTCTTGCGGGCTTCCAGCAGCGGTCTGGGTTCTCGCTGGGATATCTGTCCCTGATTGAGTTCTCGGTCGTTTTCGCTGGTTTCAGTTTGCTACGCATGGTAGGCTCGGCGCAGGCGTGAACGTGAAGGCCGACCACCTCAGACTGAGGCGTGCCACTCACCCGGGACACATCGGGCGTGGGGTAATCCAGGGGAACCAGGGGCGTGAGCGCCGAGCTGCGAGGGTAAGTAATAGCCCGTATCTGGCGGGCCTCCGGGACCAGCGAACCAAGACAGATCTGCATGTGGGCAGATCCTTTGAGTTCGTACGTCCGGAGGTGACCATCGATGACCGCGCTGCAGCAGCCCCAGCACCCTGTGCTGGGCGCGGTGGTCGCGATCACCACCTGCCTGGAGCAGGTAGCGGACGCGAACCCCACGTTCATGGCCACCGACCAGAAGGCCGCGGCTCTCCTGGAGATCGCCCGGGCCAAGGCCCAGTTGGCCGAGCTCGAACTGCGGGTGCTCGCGGCTGCTGACGATGTCGCTGCCGAGACTGCGGCTCGTGATGTCGCGGCGTGGCTGCATCACCACACCCACCAACGCCCCGAGGACCTGCGCGCCGACCAGCGGCTCGCAACAGCGTTGGACCGGACCTATCACCAGGTTGCTGCGGCGATGCGTGCCGGAGTCTGCAACCCGGCCCAGGCCACCGTGATCGTCGCTGCCCTCGACGACCTACCCACCGACCTGGACCCTGAGATCAAGACGATGGCCGAGGAGGCCCTGGTCGGGTACGCCACCGAGCTCGACCCCACCCAGCTGCGGCGCCTGGGCCGTCGGATCCTGGATGTCATCGCTCCGGAGATCGCTGAGGCCGAAGAGGCCAAACGGCTCGCGGCCGAGGAGGCCCACGCCCGCAAGAAGACCCGGCTCACCATGCGACGCCTCGGCGACGGCACCACCCGCATCACTACGGTGGTCCCGGACGCGACCGCGGACCGGCTCGCCACCAACCTGGAGGCCTTCGCCTCACCCCGCCGTGATGACGGGACCCGGACCGAGACCGGCGACTACCTGCCCTACGCCCGTCGCCTGGGTCGCGCGTTCTGCCAGCTACTGGAGACCCTGGACCCTGCCCAGTTGCCGATCCATGGCGGGGACGCCACCACGGTGATCATCACGATCGGTCTCGACCAGCTCCGCAGCGAGACCGGGATCGGCGAGATCGTGGGCGGCAGCCCGATCACCGCAGCCGAAGCCCGACGGCTGGCCTGCACTGCGGGCATCATCCCGGCCGTTCTCGGTGGTCCCTCTGAGGTCTTGGACTTCGGTCGCAAAGAACGTTTCTTCCAAGCAGCCCAGCGCCGTGCCCTCCTGCTGCGGTCAGCAACCTGTGAGGCCGAAGGGTGTGACATCCCCGGGACCTGGGCCGAGGCCCACCACTGGCTCGCCTGGGCCCAAGGCGGCACGACTGATCTCGACAACGCTGCCCTGCTCTGCAGCCATCACCACCACCGCGCTCACGACAACGCCTACGCCCGTGAACGCTTACCTAACGGCGACATCCGCTTCACTCGACGCAGATAGGCCCGCCACGCCCAACGACCCACCCTGCGGGAGGCCGCTCGTACACGGCCAGCCTCATCGTCGCCCAAATCAGACGGCGGCGACCACTAGTCGTGCGCACTCATACGCGCCGATATGGGTTCGACACGAACGGCATGGTGAGGCAGTGCCGACCGAAGCCAGCCGAGGACCAGCAGGGCGACAACGAGCAAGACAGCGATGATCACCCAGGGGACCCAGCTCGCAACTGCCAGCAGCGATGTCAGCCCGGGCCCGACAACCTGCGCGATCGAGAAGGGGTATTGGAAGACTGCGAGGAACCTGCCCTTGTGACTCTTCGGCGCGGTGGCTTCGACCATGGCCGCGAGCCTGGCCATCGGCACCACGTTCGCGAAGGCGATCAGGACGGCCAGCACCAGGACTGTTGCAGTGCGGACACCGGACGGCAGGTGGACCGCGGCGGCGCTGACTAGTGCCCATACGAGAAACAGGACGACCGCGATCATCTGTGTGGTGATCCTGGTGTATCGATCGGTCAAGCGAACGGCGACGCTCCCGAACACACTGCTGAACACGGTGAGCAGCGCGACGCCGAAGCCGATCACCCACGGGTCCATCCCGAGGTAGTCGGTGACGTATATGGCGTTGCCGCTGAGAAAGAAGTCGATGGGCAGCGTCGAACAGAATGCGACCACCATCAGCCCGATGAAGGGTCGCGAGGAGAGTACGCGCGCAGGTGCCGTATCCGCCCCCGGCGCGTCCCGTCCGGCAGGTCGCCTCTGACCGTGGACGCCGAGCGACAGCAGAGACAGCGCGAGGATGAGCGTCACCCCGTTGAAGGCCACGCCGGCACGCATCCAGGCGGGGTCGCCGAGTGACGCGAGCGCCCCGCCAGCGAGTGCGCCCAGGCCGAAGCTCGCCCCGCGAACGCGGGTCACCATCGCGAACGCGTGGTCCTTGGGACCGTCCTCGACCACATCGGCGACGAGCGCACTCATCGAGCTGTAGAACAGCTGTAGGCCTGCTGCTGAGAGGACGATCCCTGCAGTGGCCATCACTGGGCCATCGGCCCCGAAGAAGGTCGCCATCCCAATGGCTTGGATCCCTTGGGACCCGATCACCAACACCCTCGGGCCAACCGAGTCGACACCGCGTGAGGCAAGCGCCGGCACGGCGAGGCCGACGACCGAGCCGCCGGCAACGAGGACACCGGCAACGCCCACGTCTATTCCGACGACCCGGACCAGGTAGAGCATCGTGATCGGAAGGACGAGCCCGGATCCGAAGTTGTCGATCCCCAACGCCACGAGCAACGTCCGAAAGCTCCGGCCAGCGCGGTGCTCCACGTCCGTCTCCTACCGTACAGCGGATGGCTCTAGCTGCGGCCCTTGAGCCGGGAGCGGAGGACGAGCCGGGCCGCCGGGCCGAGGTCCTCGATGACCTCGACGAGCGCGCCGAGCTGCTCGAGGGAGGTGAAGGCCGAGTCGGCGCCGGGGCGGTCGACGCCGTCGTACATGAGCAGGCCGACGAATGCTGCGCTGATCGCGCGCGAGAGGCCGGGGGCGTCCACGACGTCCTCGACCGGGCTTCCCTTCAACGCACGTGCGACCGCGGCCTCGATCTCACCGTTCCACCGGCCCAACGCGTAGCGCGCCGTCTCAGCCAGCGTCTCGTCCCGCTGCGCGCCGGCCAGGAGCTGGGCCATCACCGTGATGTTGCCCGCGGCCCGCTCGCGCTCGTGAAGAACCCGTCCGAGCTCCAGCAGCTCGCGCAGCGAGGTCACCTCCGCGAACTCGTCTCGGTAGGACGCTGCCGCATCGTCCGTCGCCGCCCGGCACGCCTGGTCGACGAGGTCCGTGACGGTGCCGAAGTGGTAGAAGACCAGCGCCTGGTTGACGTCCGCACGGGTCGCTATCGCCCGCGCCGACAGCCCCGCGATCCCGTCCTCCTTGAGCAGGTCGGTCACGGCCAGCATCAGCTTGGCCTTGGTGGGGTTCATTCTGCGGCGGGCTCCTCGGCAATGAGCTGGTTGAAGACGATCAGCACTCCGCCGAGTATGCCCCCACAGACGAGTCCCACCAGCACGGACATGGCGATGATGTCCGACTCCGACGCCCCGTCGTGAGAAAGGCAGGATAAGACGCCCCCGACAGCGCAGATCAGACCCAATGCAGGGGCCGAAAGCACCACTACCCGCAGCGGGATCCGTACGCGCCGCGTCACTGCCACTCCGAACCAGGACGACGCCGCCCCAGACACCGCCGCGATGCCCAGCAGCGGCGCGATGTCCTCCCATCCGGTCTCGGACGCCCCGCCCGCGAAGATTCTCGAGCAGGCCAAGGCAGCGGTCATCGCAAAGCCCACCAGGCCGGGCCAGATGCGGTCGACGACCGCCGACGACGGGAACAGCACCACGGGGGCGACCAGTGGCGCCTCCACCAGCCCGATGACGGCCCCGACTATGCCGCCATATCAAGCCCCAGCGAGCGCCCCGCCGATCGGTATCACCGCGTTACCCACGCATCCTCCGACGACGACACCGAGCACGATTCCGAAGAACCACCACCGGCAGAACGCCCAGAACACCGACCACAACCGATCTGCCACGCACGCCTCCCGCATCCCGACTTTGAGCGTTTGCTCAAAAACAGCATAACAGTATTGAGCGATCGCTCAAATAGTCGTAGGGTCGCTTCCATGAAGGTCGTCATCCCCGGTGGAACCGGGCAGGTCGGAGGCATCCTGCGGCGCGCTTGGAGCGCGCGAGGACATGAGGTGGTGGTGCTCTCCCGCCAACCCGAACAGCTGGAGGAAGGCGTACGCCACCGCGTCTGGGATGGCCGGACGATCGGTCCGTGGACTGACGAGATCGACGGCGCGGACGTCGTGGTGAACCTCGCGGGCCGGTCGGTCAGCTGCCGCTACACCGACGCCAACCTGAAGCAGATGATGGATTCGCGCATCGAGTCGACCAGGGTCGTCGGGGAGGCGATCGCCCAGGCCTCGACTCCCCCGCCCACGTGGCTGCAGATGAGCACCGCGACGATCTACGCACACCGTTTCGACGCACCCAACGACGAGGCGAGCGGCATCATCGGCGGCAACGAGCCGGACACCCCCGCCTACTGGGAGTACTCGACACGGATCGCCAAGCGCTGGGAAGCCGAGCAGGCCGCGGCGGCGACGCCGCGCACCCGCAAGGTCGCACTCCGCTCGGCGATGGTGATGAGCCCTGACAAGGGCGGCGTACTCGACGTCCTTCTCACCATGGCTCGCCTCGGTCTCGGCGGCCCCGTCGCCGGCGGCAACCAGTTCGTCTCCTGGATCCATGAGACCGACTTCGTACGCGCCTGCAATCTGCTCATCGAGCGCGAAGACATCTCCGGACCGGTGAACCTGACCGCCCCAGGGCCGCTGCCTCAGCGCGACCTGATGCGCACGCTGCGGAAGGAGGCCGGGGTGCCGACCGGGTTGCCCGCGACCCGCTGGATGGCGGAGATCGGCGCGTGGGCGCTGCGTACGGACACCGAGCTGCTCCTCAAGAGCCGTCGCGTCGTCCCGGGGAGGTTGCTGGAGGCGGGCTTCGAGTTCGAGTACGCCGACTGGACCTCCGCCGCCCACGACCTGGTCGGCCGGGCGCGGCAGCGAAACCAGTCGCATCGCCCGGCCGGATCGGCCACGATGAAGAGGTGACCCGTGCGACCTGGCAACCCCGCCCCGACGACGCCGAGACCCTGAGGCGGTTCTTCGGCAAGGACGGGCGCCTGCTGACGATCCCGTCCAAGCACGTGAAGAAGCTGGTGGTGCTCAATCAGCTCGCGCAGGCCTTCGAGCCCGGGAAGGTCTATCCCGAGAGCGAGGTCAACGAGATCCTGCGGCAGTTCCACGACGACGTCGCCGCGCTGCGCCGCTACCTCCACGAAGAGGGGTTCATGATGCGCGAGGGCGGCTTCTACTGGCGCGACGGCGGCAGTGTGGAGATCTGATCCTGCGCAGCTCTCGGGGATCGGGCATGATCGCCCGCATGACGATGCCGGACCACTCGGGCCAGCCAGCGCCCGGACAGCCGCCCGCGGGGTGGATCGACCTGACCATCCAGGGCAGCCACATGACCTCGAACATGATCGTGCCGACGGTGATGCTCAACGGCTACCAGATGCCGACGCAGTACGGCCGCAACGTCTTCCCGGTGCCGCCGGGACGGTGGACGGTCGACATGTACACCCAGTGGACCTGGAAGTTCGGCAAGGCGTCCCTGAGCTTCGACGTCGCCGATGGCCAGACCGTTCCGGTGTTCTACGCCGCGCCCGCCACGACGTTCCAGAAGGGCGCGATCGGGCACGTCAAGCAGAAGAAGCCCGGCGTGCTCGCGCTGATCGCCGTCCTGGCGGTCCTCGTGCTCGTCATCGTCGGGATCGTGGCGCTGACGATCTGAGGAGGGGTGGGGGGACGTAGCACCGGCCAGGGCCCGAGTGTCGGTGGTCACCGATAGCGTCAGCAGTGTGACCACCACCGAATCACGCGGCCGACGCCAAGCCCGGGGCGGCCGACAGGGCTATGCGGTCCTCGACGTCGAGACCACCGGGCTCGATCCCTACCGCGACCGCGTGATCCAGGTGGCGATCCGCCAGATCGCTGCCGACGGCACCGCCGAGTCGGAGTGGGAGAGCCTGGTCAACCCCGGCGCGGGCGTCGACCCGGGGCCCGTCGAGATCCACGGGCTGAGTAGCGCCGACCTCGCCGACGCCCCGCCGTTTCGAGATGTCGCTCCCCTGATCGCCGAGCGCCTCGCCGGCCGCGTCTTCGTCGCCCACAACGCCGCGTTCGACTGGGCGTTCGTGGCTGTGGAGTCGGACCGTGCAGGCGTGCGGCTCGAGGTCCTGGAGTGGCTGTGCACGATGAGGTTCGCGAAGGCGCTCGCGCTGGAGGTTCCCGACAAGTCGCTGGCCACGATCGCCGCCTACTACGCGGTGGAGCAGCTGCAGGCGCACGACGCCGGCGACGACACCCGGGTAGCCGCGGAGATCCTGCTGCGCGAGCTGGCCGACGCCGACCGAGCCGGTGTCATGCTGCCCCTGGTGGAGTGCAACAGCGCGCGACACCGGTTCAAGCGGACCCTGCGCCGCTGGTTCAGCAGTTTCCGGCGTCGCTGAGAGATCGGCCCGGAATCGAGAGCATTTCCGACAGAAATGCAACCGGAGACCCCCGTTCGGACATCAGTAGATCATCGGCGCTTCTATGTTGAAGGGCCAAGATCTGGAGCGAGGCGATGACGATGGTCAACCGGGGAATGATCGTAGGGGCGCTCATCGCGCTGCTGGCAACCACATTCACGGCGTGCGCCACGGAGCCGGCCTCCGCGCCTGCCCCCGATGCGGCGGCCTCACCGGCCGCGGTCTCCTCGGCCAGCCCCTCGGCATCGCCGAGCGCTGCCCCGACGACGACACCGACCCCCACCCCCAGCGCCAAGCCCACCCCCGAGCCGAAACCGTCCCCGACCTCAGGCCCGCGGCTGCTCGGCCAGGGCGACAGCAGCGATGACGTACGTGAGCTCCAGGCGCGCCTGAAGCAGATCGGGTGGTTCAACGCGGGCGTGACCGGTTTCTACGGCGACGTCACGGCCGAGGCCGTCTCCGGCTTCCAGGGCAAGCGCGGCATCGCGGTCACCGGTTTGGTGGACCAGACCACCCTCGACCGGCTCCACGCGATGACTCGCGAGCCGACCGAGGCCGAGCTGACCGATGCCCCGCCGCCGGCGCCCACGGGCAAGCTCGATCCGCGCTGCCTGACGGGTCGGGTGATGTGCATCGACAAGTCGACCTCGATGCTGCGCTGGGTCGTCGGCGGGACCGTACAGATGAGCGTCGAGGTGCGGTTCGGTTCGCAGGAGCTGCCGACCCGCGAGGGCCAGTTCTCGGTCTTCGCCAAGAGCCGCGACCACGTCTCCTCGATCTACAAGACCCCGATGCCGTTCGCGATGTTCTTCTCCGGCGGCCAGGCGGTCCACTACTCCCCCGACTTCGCCGCCAACGGCTACAACGGCGCCTCGCACGGCTGTGTGAACGTCCGCGACCACGGCGCCATCACCTCGCTCTACGACCAGGTCGGCATCGGTGACGCGGTGGTCATCTACTGGTCCTGATCAGCGCCGTGTGCGGTCGTCCGGCCCTCGGGCACGATTGAGGAGGCGTACGTCCCGGGTCTTAGGCTTGAGCCATGAAGGCGCTGCTCCTGGAGAACATCCATCCCGTCGCTGTCGAGAACCTCGAGAAGGCCGGCTTCGAGGTCGAGCTGCGTAGCAAGTCGCTGTCCGAGGACGAGCTGGTGGCCGCTCTCCCGGGTGTCACGCTCCTCGGCATCCGGTCCAACACCCACATCACCCCGCGAGTCCTCGACGCAGCCACCGACCTCAGGGCGATCGGCTGCTTCTGCATCGGCACCAACCAGGTCGACCTGGCCGCGGCCGCCGAGCACGGCGTGGCCGTCTTCAACGCCCCCTACTCCAACACCCGCTCGGTCGTCGAGCTGGTCATCGGCTACATCATCTCCCTGGCGCGGCGTCTGCCGGAGAAGACCGAGAAGATGCACGCCGGCGTCTGGGACAAGTCCGCGAAGGGCTCCCACGAGGTCCGCGGCCGCACGCTCGGCATCATCGGCTACGGCAACATCGGCACCCAGCTGTCCAACGTCGCCGAGGCGCTGGGCTTCTACGTCATCTTCTACGACATCGCCGACCGGCTGGCCCACGGCAACGCGCGCCGGATGAAGTCCCTCGACGCGCTCCTGGAGGAGGCCGACGTGGTCTCCATCCACATCGACGGGCGCCCGGGCAACCTGGGCATGTTCGGCGAGGAGCAGTTCGCGAAGATGAAGCCGCGCTCGCTGTTCATCAACGCCGCGCGCGGCTTCCTGGTCGACAACGACGCGCTGCGCAAGCACATCGAGTCCGGCCACATCGCCGGTGCTGCGCTCGACGTCTTCCCGATCGAGCCCAAGGCCCAGGGCGACGCCTTCGAGAGCCCGCTGCAGGGTCTCGACAACGTCATCCTGACCCCGCACGTCGGTGGTTCCACCCAGGAGGCCCAGGAGGAGATCGGCTGGTTCGTCTCCGGCAAGCTGCGCGACTTCATCCGCTCGGGCTCGACCGCGCTGAGCGTCAACCTGCCCGCCGTCCAGCCGCCCCCGCTGGGTGCGGGCGCTCGCCTCGCGCTGCTGCACGACAGCGTCCCGGGTGTGCTCGCCGAGCTCAACAACCTGCTCGCCGCCGAGGGCGTCAACGTGACCGGCCAATACCTCGCCACCGCCGGCGAGACCGGCTTCGTGGTCACCGATGTGACCGACATCCCTCCGACGACGCTGGTGAAGATCGAGGGCAACCCGCACACCCGGTGGGTGCGCACCTACCAGGTCTGACGCTAGCGTTCTGGCTCATGGAACTCCCTCAACATTGGCCGCTGCCCGAAGCGACCGACCTTCTCGGTGAGATTCTGGCAGCGTACGACGAGCCGACCCGCCGCTATCACGACCGCCGGCACCTCGCCGAGGTGCTGGAGAGGATCGAGGAGCTGCGGGACGAGGGTGAGCGCTTCGACCCGTTGACGGTCACCCTGGCGGCGTTCTTCCACGACTCGGTCTACGACGGGGAGCGGGACGCCGAGGAGCGTTCAGCCACCTGGGCGGAGGACGCGCTGAGCGCCTACCTGGATGACGACGCGGTAGCCGAGGTCGCCCGCCTGGTGCGGCTGACCGAGACCCACGACCCCGCCGACGACGACCTCGGCGGCCGGGTGCTCTCCGATGCAGACCTGGCGATCCTGGCGGCCCCGGCGGAGCGGTATGCGGAGTACGTCGCGACCGTTCGCGAGGAGTACCAGCACCTCTCCGACGAGGAGTTCCGCGTCGGCCGCTCCCAGGTCCTGGAGCGGCTCCTCGAGAAGAAGTCGCTCTTCTCCACACCCTTCGCCCGAATCAGCTGGGAGGACGCCGCCCGGGCCAACCTCGCGGCCGAGATGGAGACGCTCACCACATAACTGTCGCCTGATCAATAACAATTGGTGGCGGATGCCATCTCGGTGACAGAATTCGTCGGTGAGCTTCCAGACGTACGCCGATCTGTGGCGGATTCCCGATGTTCGCCGCATCCTCGTGCTGGGTCTGTTCCTCCGGATCCCGATGCCGGCGTCCGCTGTGATCGTGACCCTCCACGTGGTCGGTCCCCTGGACCGCTCGTACGCCGAGGCCGGCCTGGTCTCCACGGTCCTGGCGATCGCGATGGCGATCTCCGCGCCCTGGCTCGGTCGACTCCTCGACCGCCTCGGCCTGCGACGTACGCTCCTGCTGCCGCTGGCCGTCCTGCCGATCGCCTGGTCGATCGCTCCTTGGGTCGGCTACCTTCCGCTGCTCGCGCTGGTCGCCGTCGCCGGCCTCTTCACCGTCCCGTCCTTCTCGATCGTGCGCCAGGTGATGCTCCGCTCGGTCGGTCCCGGACAGCGCACCGCGGCACTCAGCGCCGACGCGATCATGACCGAGCTCGGCTTCATGGCCGGGCCGGTCATCGGCGTCCTCGGCGCCAGCTACTTCGGCACGTCCTGGGCGATGCTGATGATCCAGTGGCTCGGTATCGCAGCCGCCGTCGTGCTGTGGCTGATCAACCCGAGGATCACCGAGGGCGACCCGGCCATCCCGAGCGACGCGGTCCCGAGCGACGCGGCCACGAGCGATGCCGGCACGCCGAAGAGCCGCTTCGGCCCGCCGTCGTGGCTGAACCCGGGCGTCGCGCTGCTCCTTGCCGGCACCTTCACCGCCTCGCTCATCCTGATCGCCGAGGATCTCGGCACCGTGGCCGCCATGCGCGACTTCGAGCGCACCGCCCTGCTCGGTCTCGTGATGGCGATCTGGGCGCTCGGCTCGCTGCTCGGCGCACTCATCTACGGCGCCCTCAACAGCCACCCCTCGACCGCGGTGATGCTCGTCCTGCTGGGGGCCACGACGGTGCTGACCGCGTTCGCCTGGGACCCGATCTCCTTCACCGTCCTGCTCCTGCTCAGCGGCTTCTTCTGCGCGCCGACCCTGACCGCGGCGCTCGAGGCGATCACCAGCAACGTCCCCTCGTCCGTACGCGGCGAGGTCATGGGCTGGCACGGCTCGGCCATCACCCTTGGCAGCGCCGTCGGCGCCCCCACCGCGGGATTCGCCATCGACCTGATCGGCTGGCAGGGCGGCTTCGTCCTCGGCGGCGGTCTCGGCCTGCTCATCGCGGCAGGCATCTGGCTCACCACCCGACGGATGTCCAACCCCGCGGAGGCGTCGCTCCCGCCGGGCGAGAAGTCACCCGCGCCGGCCGAGTAGTCACCCCCGTCGGCCGAGAAGTCGCTCCCGTCGGCCGAGTGGTCGTCGTGGTGCCATCTCGACCGACGTACGTGACGCCTCGACCGACCGGGGTGACGCCTCGGCCGACCGGGGTGACGCCTCGGCCGACCGGGGTGACGTCTCGGCCTAGCGGGGTTTGCGGCGGCGCAGGCCGGCGGCGAGGAGGGCGGAGACCAACACCCGCGAGGTGACCTCGACGGCGCCGGCGGAGACCATCGCGTCGTAGGCCTCGGCCGGTACGTCGTAGTGGTCGCGGTCGAAGCCGCGAGCGGGGATGCCCATCCGGCTCGCGAAGGCGTGCAGCTCCTCGTAGGAGGTGTCGCTGGCAAGGTGCGACCACATCCGGCCGCGGCTGGGTACGTTCGGCGGGTCGATGAGGATCACACCGAGGATTGTCCGCGATCAACAGCGATCGCGCATGGCGGCTCCTTGACCGGTGGGCAAGAATGGTCGGTGATGAACACGACAGTGCTGTTCGAGGCTCGGGCGAGGGTGCTCCACGACCTCGATGCCCGCGGACTCGCCGGCGCCGCCGCCGTCTCCGCCCTCGAGGACGCGATGACCGAGCGTGGCTGGTGGGTGGAGCAGTGGCCGGAGGGCAAGGCGTACGTCGCGGGCCTGGTCGCCCAGGACGTCCAGGACCTGCTCTTCGACGGCGGGGCCTCCGCGCGCTGGCCGGTGTGCACCACGTGTCCGCCCGAGTCGCCGGTCCACTCGCTGCACATCACGCCCGACCTGGGCGGCCCGGACCCGATCTGGGTCTGCGAGGAGAGTGGCGACGTCGTCGCCCCGCTGGGCGATCTCTGAGCCCGACCCGCCGGCATCGGCGGCAGCGTCAGGACGGTCCGAGCTGCAGGTGCAGCGCGTAGCGGTCGGCCCGATAGACCGAGCGGCACACCTCGACGTAACGGTCCCCCGCGACCGACTTCCGCTGCCTGCGGAGCACGGGCACACCGACCGAGAGGCCGAGCAGCGTGGCCTCCTCGATGTTGGCGACGTCAGCGCGGAACGTGTCGTCGACCCACGAGGGTCGCAACCGGCGGCTGGCCAGCTCCGCGTAAAGACTAGGCGGAGTGGCGCGTTCGAGCAGATCGGGCACGATCGTCTCGTCGAGGTAGACGTCCTCGATGCAGATCGGCACACCGTCGCCACGACGCAGCCGGCGCCAGTGCACCACGGCCGCACCTTCCTCGATCGCCAGGGCGCGGGCGATCGTCGGCCCCGCCTTCTCCCGGCCGAGCAGCAGCGTCTCCGAGGATGCCTGCATCCCTCGGCGAGCCATCTCCTCGCTGAACCCGAGCACCGGGCTCGCGGCTCGCGGCGGACGCGCCACGAAGGTCCCCCGGCCCGGGATCCGGACCAGCAGTCCGTCGGCGACGAGCGCGTCGAGCGCCTGCCGCACGGTGGCTCTGGCGACACTGAACTTCTGGACCAGCTCACGCTCGGAAGGAGCCGATGCACCCGGGCTCTCCCCGATGACCAGCTCCCGGACGTACTCCCTGATCTGGACGTGCTTGAGCGAACGCTCACCCTCGACCGGCCGGACCATGAGCCGAGCGTAGGTGTACGCCTCGCGTACGTCCCCGGTTTCGTCAAGTTGTGACATTGCATCGAGATGAGGCTGACCAGGTGCAACGAAACTCGTGTGATGTCTCGGGACATCAGTGACAGTTCCGTATCAGGACATCGGTGACGGTTGGTGTGTCAGGACTTTGGTGACGGTTCGGGGTTGTTGGGGCGTGGTCCGCGGGGTCTGCCGTTGCCGACGTAGGTCACTTCGGGGGCTGGTCGGGTGTGCTCGATGAGGATCTCGCCTTGTAGGTCGGCGACGGTGATCTTGTCGCCGGTCGCGTCGCCGTCGGTGATGACCAAGACGTGTTGGAAGCCGTGCTGTCCGCCGACCATGTAGGTGACCCGGCCCAGTTTCAGGGCGCCGTTGCTGGCCAACTTCTTCACGCTGGTGCCGGGAGGCAGGTCCTCGGG
>NZ_BMQT01000020.1 GCF_014648255.1 Nocardioides albus
AAGACCACCAGACGTGTCACCGATGTCTTGATGCAGAACTGTCACCGATGTCCTGGGAGATGACACGTCGAAGAAACGCCTCAACCTCGCATTGATCGAACAAACGTTCTAATCTGCTCTTATGCGGGAGGCGATACCGACACACGTCTGGGTTGACGTGACAGACGCGTGGGGACACAACTCGGATCCCGGCATCTTGCTGATGTGGCAGAAGAGCCGCCAGGGCGAGTGGGAGGGTTGGGTCATGTATGTGTCGACGTACTCCACCGGTCACGGTCTGAGAGCACACGTCACCCAATCGTGGGTCAATGCCGCGCACATCCGCGAAGCCGACAGTCGCCCGCCTTCTTCGTAGAGAAGCTCGAGGCCTTCGGTCGAGAGGTCGCGCGCCGCGACCCCGCCGAGAGCCGCGAGCAGGTCCGCAAAGAAGCCCAGGTCGACCGCTTGTACTGAAGTCGATCATCGATTTGGTGTAGGCGTGGGAAGTGGTTCGCGCAAAGACCTCCTTGAGCGCACCATGGCTGTCAGCCTTGCCCGGTGGATACTGCGACGCTCAGTCTGCTCATCGGTAGCTTCGCTGCTCTAGTGGCGCTCGGAGACGTCGCGTTCAGCGCCTATTCCTGGAGGCGCGGGGGAGCGCGCCTGGACGTCAGGGCCACATCTTTGGTGACCACCGACTTCCTTTTGGGGACCGAGTTGTTCGTCGCGATCGAAGCAACGAACTCAGGGCGGACCCCGACCACAGTGTCAGGGTTCGGGTATTTGCCACGATCAGGTGGCGTACTGCTGATCACCGAGTCTGCCGTCGGAATCGACCGCTTGCCCAAGCGCCTAGATCCGGGGGAGTCGGCTATGTATGCAACGAGACCCAGCGAATTGCGGGAGGCAGCCGCAAAGCAGGGCGCCGACCCGATGACGTGTGTCCCCTATGCCAACTGCGGGCACGGGCGGTTCAAGGGGAAGATCGATGACAAAGCTCGTGCTCTCATCGCCAATGAATCTCTGTAGACAGGTCGGAGCGATGACACCCGAAACTTGGTCAGCGCTCGCCGCGTGGGCAGCTGTCATTGTTGCCATCTGCGCAGCGGTCTGGGCAGCGGCCAACGGCAAGCGGGCGCACAACGAAGCGAGCGCAGCGCGAGCCTCCGGCGATGAAGCCCAACAGGCCAATCTCGACGCTCAGCGGGCCAGCCGCGACGCACAGGAGCAGATCGCCACCAGCGTCGGCAAGCTCGCTGACCTGCACGCTCTCCCAGACGTGACCCTATCGATTGAGCGTGGCCAATTGGGAAACACCTACGACCTGGTGAACACGGGCACCCACCCCGCGACGGGAGTCAAGATCGACACAATCCCCGATGTCCACACCGAGCGTCTGCCTGACGGGGTGATGGTTGAACCCGGCGAACGGTACACATTCGTCCTGGTTCGCTCCCCTCGTACATTCCAGCTCGGTCATCTGGCGGTGAAGTGCAACGAGCTTCCTCGGCCGGCACTGTTGCCTTTGCCCTTCAGATGAGGCCAGGAGATCAGGCATCGCGAGTGTCGGTGGCCCGCTACGAACAATGTGATTCGTCGACTTCGACTTGCGGAGCGGACAACGCTGCGACGATTGCGCCGTGGAGCTTACGCAGCAGTTCGTCACTCTTGGGGCAGTAGTCGTTGGTGCTGCGATGTCGTACCTCGCAGCTACTGCAACCGAGCGTCGTCGGCATCGCAATGAAGCGGCGGCCAGATGGGAGCAGCGCCGGGTCGACCTCTACGCCGACTATGCAGAGGTCGCCAAGCGGATCCTGCGCCAGACGGAGGACGTTGGGAAGCTCGATCCATCAAGCGACGATTTTGGTGCGGCCGCGTCACGGCTCCGGACGCTCGAAGAGGACCGCTCCGCACTCTTCGAGCGGCTGATGCTCATTGGTGACCGCGCCACGATCGAGGCGGCGCACAAGCTCAACCACGTCATGTGGACGCTTCAGAGCGAGTTGCCTGGCGCAGTTCCGTACACGCCGAAATGGCACGAAACGCCGTGGGTCGTGCCGCTGAACGACTTGCACGCCTGTGCGCGTGCTGCCGTCCTGAATCCGAAGCGTGCCGACCTCTCAACCGACTTTCCGGTCGATGTGTCTAGCACTCTGGTCCAGTTCGACCCTGGCGAGGGGACGAGTCAGCCGCGGGCCGGCTCGTGAGAGGTCATGTGTCGTCAGTAGGTTCCCGGCTCTGGCTAGGGCCAAGTCGGCTGGGGACCGCACATACACCCGTTCAAGCTAGGTGTTGTCCTGCCCGTGGCGCCTCGCGCGGAGAGACCGGTCCACGCGACGCAGAATGATCCGGGTGGGCCCAATGCGGCGTGCCCGGTTCCAGATGGGCGGGTCATCAGACCGCGGAAACGCACGTATGGCGGACTCGGCGCTGGGCTGTGCCCGCCGGTTGACCTTGACGGCCGCTCGGCTCACCCGTGGGACCGGGCGAGCCGGGCGGCCGTCGCGTCTACTTGCGAACCGTCGACGGTGGCTGCGACACAGGTTTCGCGATGCGTCCCAAGGACTGGCACTTGAGACACAGAATGATCGTGTCATCAGCTCCCGTGTCCATCTCAATAGCGGCGTAGCTCAGTTTGCATCGGTGGCACCTGATGCGCGTGTTCCAGAGGTCCGCGACTTGGTCGCGGATTCGATCTGGCCGGTTTGGGGCGTGCGCTGTTGCGTTGATGAGTCGCATGGCGATGTATCCGGCGGCGGCTACCGTGAACGTGATCAGCGGTGCGAGCGCGGAGGCGGTTGGGAAGTGCCCAGGGGTTTCGACCAGGAGGATGCCGAGGGCCGTTGAACCGACCCAAAGGTAGAAGCCTGGAGCGACGTTCTTGAGGCGCTCGGGCCGGAACTCGACGTCTTTTCCTCGGTCAAGCCACCAGCCGACGAGTTGGATGCCCATCCAGGACGCTAGAAGGCAGCCCATCCACGCGAGGGCGGTTGCCAAGTAGCTGAAGATGTCGGTGAACATCACGATTAGGACGACGGCAGAACCCAGCAGAACCCATGCTCGCCTAGACAGGTTCTTGGTCGTGAAGTGGGAAACGAACCGCTCAGCGCTGATGGACATGTAGTAGAAGTTTGCGGTGTTGATGCGGACCTGGGATACGACGATCACGATCAGCCCGACGACACCTAGCGAAGCGATGACGCCCTGTACCGCCCCGATTTCAGTCGGCTCCACGCCGGGCTGTCCGTAGGCCAGTGCGACGATGAGGATCCCGGCGATGGCGTTGAAGAGGTAGGCGACCAGCCAAAACAGGATGCCGAAGGTGACACTGGCATGGAATTTGGTGTCCTTGGGCTCTGCCATTCGGGCTGAATCCTGGATTTCGGGGAGCACGATCCACACGCCCATGTAGAGGACGAAGATGGTTAGCCAACCGGGCAGACCGGTCCCGGCAGCTGTGGGGTGGTCGAAGAGATCCCAGCGGCCGTCCCAACCGAACCGGCTGCCAGCTACGAGTACTGCGGCCAGTACGCCGAAGAAGTAGATGGGCATGGAGACCCCGTTCAGCAGGCCGAGCCACGTGCGCATCCCGCCGAGCATGAGTGGGAGCGTTCCGACGACGACCACCGCGTACCAGACTCTGATGTCGCCTACTCCAAAGTAGGTCTGGAGCGCAGCTGCCATGACGCTTCCCTCGAACACGGCATAGAAGGCGGTCCCAAGGGTGATGATCAGGGGGCAGATCGCGGCACCCGATACGCCGAACAACTCCCGGGACATCAGCGTCGAGTTCAGTCCAGTGCGGATGGCCTTGACTGTTCCGAGACCGCCAAGTACGGCGTAGGAAACGCATGTGAGCGTCACTCCGATGAGCGCCTGCTCTATCCCTACCAGGGTTGCGGCGAGTGCCCCGTAGTACACGAAAGCCATGGCGCTGGCGATCGACGACCAGCTGCCTAGAATCGGGGCTTTGCTCAGCCTGGCTGAGAACGGGACGACGTGGTCGGTGTACTCCTCGTGCGTCTGTTCCTCGATGACTCGGGGATCGTCGCCACGACTCAGTTCGAGGTCTAGAGGCGGATCGGACTGCTGAGACTGCAGAGGGTCGCTCGTCATGTCGGTTCCTTCGGTGAGGCCGGTTCGGTGGCCCTGTGCCGCTATTGGCGAGGTGGCTAGGAGTCGCCTGCTTCCGAGTGGCTGTGGCGACTCACTCGCCTGAGGCACGGGCTTTGAGATGCAGATCACAGTACGAATTGTTCAACGATCCTGCAATCCAATGAGTGAACAATTTGCCTTCCGTCCATGCAGTGAGACGGCCCTGAGGTGACGGTCAGTGACGGGGTTGCGGCCGCGACCCCGGCGGGGTGGGGGCGCCTGGCGAGCTTGAGATGCCATGTCTGGCCGCTGCCGATGAATGTTGCGCCGAGGCGTGTCGGGGCGTTGGGGGAAGAGATTTGTGGGCCGGCAGGGATCGCGGTGGGTGTTTCCGAATGCGCCGAGGTTCCTGGGCCGGGTCGAAACGCTGCTGCTACTGACCCGCTGCTCGGTCGAAGGCGGTGAGGAGCTGCTGGCAGGCGGTGTCTAGGTAGGCGTCTAGGCGGTCGGCGGCGGCCGTCCAATTGCCGCGCTCGAGCAACTCGCAGATCTCGACGTTCAGGGCGAGGTGGGGCGAGTGGAAGTCCTTGATTGGCTGCATGAGAACGAAGGCCAGGCGCATTTCCGCGAGAAGTTGGCGCATGGTCGCGTTCATTCGATCATTGCCGGCAAGGGCTGTGATGGCCATGTGGAAGTTCATGTTCGCGGTTCCGACGGCTCGCCAATCGTCTTGTTCGGCGGCGACAAGCCCATTGGTCACCGCCAGCCGCACGGCATGCAGCCGCGTAGGCGTGTGTGAGCGGTGTTGTCGGATGGCGCCGAGCTCCACCATCTTGCGGAACTGGTAGATGTCGGAGATGTCTGCGCTAGTCAGTTCCCGCACGAAGACGCCACGGTTGAATTTGTGTACCAGCAGTCCTTCGTGGGCAAGCAGGCGAAACGCCTCTCGAAGAGTGTTCCGGGATACCGACAGTGCTCGGGCGAACGCCTCTTCCGACATGCGGGTCCCGGGCAAGATGCGTCCCTCGGTCAGGTAGGACCGCAGGAGGTCGGCGACTCTCTCGCCAGTGCCTACCACCAAGGGCTTGGCGTCCGGGTCGTCGAACAGCTCCTGGATCCGCTGCTGGTCGGTAGTCACTGGGGTTCCCCTCGTCGATCGACACATGGCTTCCCGTGTGTGCAGCGCCGCTGGTCTGGTGAGTCTATGTGAACAATCCTCATTTGGGCCAATGGGGTCGAAGGTTGCTGGCGGAGCGGGCGAAGACAGGAAAATTCGGTCAACCTATTGATGAATGTGTGAACAATCCTTAGGCTGCGGGAGTGGCGCCAGTCACGGTGCTCGATCAAATGAGGCCCTGGAGTTGGGGCGGAACCACATGCGGTCAACGCCTGTACTCCACTCGCGTGGCAGTGCAGTCACGAACGGCTGGGGCTCTGTCCACGACGAACCTGGCCTCGCCACTCCCGTACACCAATGAGGATCGAACATGAGGATCACCATCCAGGACGCGCAAATCGCGATCGAAGCTGGTCTACACGCAGCGGCTGAGCGCCAGGTGCCGTCCGCAGTCGCTGTGGTGGACTCAGGCGGAAATCTCCTCGCCTTCGCCAGCCACGAGGACGCCATGCTGGCTGGGCGCGATCTGTCTATTGCCAAGGCATACACAGCTCTATCGCTGCGCAGGGACACAGCGGCTCTTGCGGAGTCCGTCCTCCCCGGCGGCCCCTTCTTTGGGCTCAATACGGCATTGCCCGGCAAGCCGTTGGTCACGTTCTCTGGAGGCAAACCATTGATTCTGGAGATCGGAGGGCAGGTCGTGGGTGGGGTGGGTGCTTCGGGCGGCACCCTTGAGGACGACGAAGCCGTCAGCGCCGCGGCAGCACATGCAGTCCTAGAGCTTCGGGCGCGGGGCGGCGCGTGATGACCTCCGAACTGCGGGTCCGCGCTACCTGGATCTCCACGCACATGTTCGGTGGATTGGACGCCGGGCTCGATCAGCGGTGCCGAGGCTTGCCTACGCCCCGCGCGTACCGCTCGGTGCCGAATTGGCAGCAATGTTCCAGAGCCTGACACGTCTGGATCTCTGAAGGTCGTATCGGCCGCAGCAGTGACCATCACTATCACCGATGGTGTCGTTTCTTGTGGCCTGCTGTCATGGTCAGCTCGCGGCTACTGTCCCGGGCCTTGAGCGTTTCTGATCGGTTCCATCGAGCCAGGTTCACGGATGAGACGCAGCCTTGGGCATGAGGATCGGCCGCGACGACGATCGGCAGTCCCGCGTGAAATGCCGCGTCGAATGAGTCCATCTAGGTACAAGCCAAGGAACCTGGCGAATCATCTCCAAACCACCAACGCTCGCGTCAAGGGCACAGAAGGAGCAGCTGTCATGCAATTGTCTGGGAAAAGGATCCTTGTCACCGGCGGGGCCAGCGGGATCGGGCGGGCAACCGCCATGGCGGCCGCGGCAGAAGGCGGGGACCTTACGCTGGTCGATCTCAACGAGGTCGACTTAGAGCGAACCGCCCAGGAGGTCCGTGCCAAGGGCGTGCGCTGCACCACCTACACGACCGACCTCAGTGACCCTGTCGCCGTGTCCACCATGGCCACAGAGGTCCTTGAGCAGGAGGGTTCACCCGATGCCATTGTGTGTAGCGCCGGCATCCAACGCGCCGGACGGGTAGAAGACTTCGACGTGGCCGACTGGGACGCACTCATGAGCGTCAACTCGCGCTCCTGCTTCCTTGTAGCCCGACACTTCATCGGCGCCATGCGTGCGGCCGGCCGAGGTGGCGCGATCATCAATATCGCAAGCCTCGCCGGCATCGCAGGAGGACCCGGGATGACTGCCTACTCAGCCTCCAAGGGTGCCATCGTGGCCTTCTCCAAGGCGCTTGCCAACGAGGTCGCCGACGCTGACATCCGAGTGAACAGCGTGTGCCCAGGCTGGATCGACACACCCTTCAACCAGCCGGCGATCGATGACATGGGCGGGCTGGCAGCCCAAGCGGCCATGATTGAACGCATCGTCCCCCTGAGGCGTCAGGGAACCCCGGACGAGGTCGCTCAACTCGTGGTGTTCCTCTCCTCAGACGCCTCTTCCTACGTCACAGGACAAGCAATCGTGATCGATGGAGGCGTGCGATGAGTGACTCCGGCTGTGCCGGCATGGTGACGGCCGAACTCGCTTCTCCGCACGGACGGAATGTCCCGATGCGTCCGCACCAGCATCCCGAGGACTGTTGGAATCACGCCTGAGCCGCTGACCCCCTGAGCAACCTAAGGAGAAGACATGACCCACCATCCCACCTGGAGCAGCCTCCCTGACGTGGCCGACGTCCTCGTCGTGGGCGCCGGCCCCGCAGGAGCAGCCATAGCCAAAGGGTTTGCCGATGCCGGCATGAGTGTCGTCTGCCTCGAGCAAGGTGACTGGCCCGACTACAGCAGCGCCCGGTCCGACCAACCTGCGTTTGAAGTGGCCGCGGGCAAGGCCTGGTCTGCACTGCCTAACGTGCGAGAGGGAGTCGGTGACTATCCCATCGACGAGTCCGAGTCCGACATCAGTGCGTTGATGTGGAACGGCATCGGTGGAAGCGTGATGCTCTACGCGGGGCAGTGGATGCGCAACATGCCGTCAGACTTTCGAGTGAGGACATTGGACGGTGTCGCCGACGACTGGCCGTTCACTTACGAAGACTTGGTGCCCTACTACGCCAAGGCTGAGCACGATTTTGCTGTTGCTGGCTACCACGGCGACCCGGCCGTGCCCGACTCTGCAACCTACCCAATGCTCGCGGCTCCCATCGGCGAGGGCGGCCGGCGGGTGGCCCGAGGCCATAACAAGCTCGGCTGGCACTGGTGGCCGGGTTCGAACGCGATCGCCACACGAAACTACGGACGACTCAAGGCCTGCGTCCAGCGTGGGACATGCATTTGGGGCTGCGTCGACGGTGCCAAGAGCACGCCGGACATCACTCACTGGCCAGACCTGATCGCGCGCGGCGTTCACGTCGTAGCCCGAGCTGCGGTGTGGAAGATCGAGACGAACGAGCGCGGGCTGGCCACCGGTGCAGTGTTCTTCGACGCCCAAGGCGTCGAGCGGAGGCAGCGAGCCAAGGTCGTCGTCCTCGCGGCTAATGGTGTCGGCACGCCACGCATCCTTCAGATGTCCGCGGACGCACGCCACCCGGACGGTCTCGCGAACTCTTCCGGGCTCGTTGGCAAGCGACTGATGATGCACCCCTACGCCGCCGTCGTGGGCATGTTCGACGACCCGATCGGCACGACTCAAGGCATCTACGGTCAACTAGTCTATTCACTGGAGTTCTACGAGACCGATCCGTCGCGTGGGTTCGTTAGAGGGGCAAAGTGGAACCTGATGCCTACGGGCGGCCCAATCGCGATGATGCGTCCCTTCCCGTGGGGTGACAACAGCGATATGTGGGGCGAACCTTTCCATCGCACGGTCAAGACGCGGCTCAACCATTCGATTACCTGGGGCATCACCTGTGAGGATCTCCCCGAGGAGCGCAACCAGGTCCTGCTTAGCGACCAAGAGACTGACGCCTATGGGCTCCCCGCGGCGCGGATCGTCTATCAGACCTCTGACAACAGCCGACGGATGCTCGACTTCATGTCCGCGCGGGCACAGGAGTCCTTGATCGCCTCCGGCGCCTCGAGCGTGAGCGTTGCACCTCAGGTGCGTGAGACCGGCTGGCATCTTTTGGGCACGACGACAATGGGGGTAGACCCCAAGACGTCGGTGGTCAACGGGTACGGCGTGACTCACGACATCCCCAACCTGGTAGTGGCCGACGGGAGCACTTGGCCGACGTCCGCAGGTATGAACCCCACGGCGACGGTTGTCGCCATGGCGCTACGCACGGCTGAACACCTCGTCTCCGGACGCTCTCACCAGGAGGTTCCTGCATGACCAGCAAAACGATTACCCATGCGCAAAGCCTGTGGACCGACGAAGAGCGGGCGACGCTTAGCGTAATCGCAGACTTGTTGATCCCCGCCGGTCAAGGAATGCCTGCCGCATCGCAAGCCGGAGTCGCGGGCGACGGAATCGATGAAGTGGGCACGCTGAGACCCGATCTCGTTCAGGCCGCCAAGATGGTCACCGGCCAGTTCGCAGATGCGGCCCCCTCCGACCTCGACGAGCTCCGCGAACTCGCCAAGGATCACTTTGCTCCACTGAGCGAACTACTTGCGAGCGCCTACTTTCTCCGTCCGGAGGTGGCAGACGCGATTGGCTACAGGCAGCGCATCGAGATCCCGCTGGATTCCGAGGCCACACGGGAAGCGGAGTTCTCAGATCTGGTCGCCCCGGTGCTCGGGCGCGGAAACGTGTGGCGCACAACCCCGTCGGGCCAGCGGTCGTAGACGGCGGGAGCGAGTAGGAAGGCACCGAGCAAGATTGTGGAGCACCGGGGGTCGACGAACCTGCCGAAGCAATGCCCCGACGGACGGTATCGCCTGTCCACGGTGGCCAGGGAGGGGAGCACGCTTGCTCAAGACGCCGCTGGTTAGGCGATGACGGTCAGCCGGGCACTGGGCCAGCGCTGATTGCCGAAGAGCGGGCGCCTCCCCTATTTCTCCCCGCGAGACGCGTCTGTGTTGCGTCCAGGCAGGTCAGAGTCGGCTGAGCAGTCCACTTTTAATCCATGGGTCGTCGGTTCGAGACCGACACGGCCTACCAGATCAGACCCCCGCCCGGGGCCCGGGCGGGGGTCTTCTGCTGTCCGGAAGCGATCTCGGAGACGGTCGGCAAACGTCCCGCTGAGCGGCCGTTTCACGGCTCTGTCGCGCAACCTTCACCGCTTCGCGGGGAAAACGATCGGCCAAGGGGGGTTCGCACCGGCCCGCGAGTTGCTAATGTCACTCCCGCAACAGGAGCAAGTTCCAGAAGGTCTGACGCCTGCGGAGTTTGTGAGCCAACGGCGTTTCTGCTCTGTGCCCGCCCGGACCTCGGTTCGGGGAACACAGGTCGGAGCGACGTGTCACCCGCCCCTGATGCGGGGCTACCGAACCTGGTGGCCTCTCGCCCCGACTAAGGAGTAACGAGCAGATGGCTCAGGGCACCGTTAAGTGGTTCAACGCCGAGAAGGGTTTCGGCTTCATCGCGCAGGAGGACGGCGGCGACGACGTCTTCGTGCACTACTCTGCGATCCAGACCAACGGCTACAAGTCGCTGGACGAGAACCAGAAGGTCGAGTTCGACGTCACGCAGGGCCCGAAGGGTCCGCAGGCGGAGAACGTTCGTCCTCTCTGATTGGCTCGCTGAATATCAAGACGATCTCGGGTTCGGCGTAAGCCGACACTGATCATCTGCATCGAGGCCCCAGCCGTTGGCTGGGGCCTCGTGGTCTGATTGGAGCACTCTCAGACTTCTGTGTCACGCTTGATATGACAACTTTTGATGGTTCTTGGCCGATCAGCACGCAGATCCACCGAGACTGGGCGATGATGTGAGGACGAGGTCTGAGGGTGAGGAGGCGGGCGTGGCTGACCAGTTCGATGTGACTCTGGAAGATCCCGAGCTGCTCCTCGAGGTCGAGCTCACCACCAACCTCATCGTGGCCGCCAGCGAGTCCGATGATCACCTCTCCCAGGAGGAGATCGACCGCATCCTGGGGATCATCCCCTGAAGGACGTACGTCCTCAGCAGGTCGCGAAGAGCAGCGGACCGTTCGCCAGGTCGGAGAGCACGGCAGAGCCGTCCTTCGGCTGCAGCTGCATGGTGACGACCGCATCCTCGGCTGCGACCTTGCCGAGCTCGAACCGCTCGTCGAACGTTCCGCCCTGGCCGGGCGCCGGCCCGACGGCGAGCTTGGCCCGGGTGTCAGCGTTGGTGCGCGCCTGATCGTCGTTCTCGAACGACATCGCGACGCGTACGTACCCGTTCGGTTCTGCCGCCATACCGAAGCCCGCGATCGGGTTGACGTCGCCGGCGGCATCGATGAGCCCCTCGGCCTGGTCCTGGTCAGCTGCCGAGGCGCCGCCGAGCCCGATCTCGCTGCAGGTGAAGTCTCCGTCGTAGACGAACGCCGAGAGCGGGTCGCCGAGTCGGTCGGCGGCGTCCGTCATCGGCTCGGCGAGATCGCCCTCGCCCAGGTTCTCGATCTGGTCACCGAGATAGCGCCGGCCGTCCGAGGCCACGATGAGGTTCCGCTCCGGCAGGAAGGCGAGGTAGGTGAGCTGCGGGGAGATCGTGGAGTCGATCCCGGAGTCGGTGAAGCTGGAGAACGAGACCAGGGTGCCGTCCCAGACGCCGCCGTCGGCGGGATCGTCCTCAGGAGCGGTGAACCCCATCGAGGTGAGCTGCTCGACCAGGTGGTCGGCGTCCATGTCCTCGAGGTGCGCGACCATGAGCGCCCCCTCGGCGGACTGGGTGTAGAGCTCCCAGTCGAGGGTCGCCGGTGACCAGCCGAAGTGCTGCTGCAGCAGCCCCGAGGCGTCGGGCAGCACCGAGGACGAGGTGAGGTCCTTCGTGTAGGCCTCGTCGATCATCTCGTGGACCTCTGCCGGCGTGGAGTCGGCGTCGAGGTCGGCGCCGACGCTCTCGCGGATACCGGCCCAGTCGGTGAACGAGACCCGCGTCGCCTCGCTGGGGGCCAGGCGCAGCGCCTCGTCGAGGTCACCGCCGCGGGCGGCCCACGTCCGGGCCAGGAAGATCACCAGCGCCACGACGAGGACGCCCACCGCGATGGTCAGCAGGGGGTGGGCGCGTACGACTCGGGATGATCGACCGGCCCACGTGCGGGTGCCGTCGAGAAGCTGGGGGGTGCGGAGCATCCCGACGAACCTTAGACGAAGCGGTCACCCAACTGGTACACCCAGCCGACATACCCTGTGCCCATGCCCGAGATCCCGGCCGCCGGCGTAGTGGTCTTTCGCGAGCACGACGGCCTGCCCGAGGTGGCGCTGGTCCACCGACCCAAGTACGACGACTGGTCCTTCCCCAAGGGCAAGGTCGATCCCGGGGAGACGGTCCCGGTGGCCGCGATCCGTGAGGTGCGCGAGGAGACCGGCCTGCGGGTCGCGCTCGGCCGCCCGCTCCGGCGGCAGCGCTATCCGGTCGAGGCAGGACAGAAGGTGGTCCACTACTGGGTCGGGCGCGTCGCGGCCGGCACCGACGACGACGTCGACGGCTATCAGATCAACGACGAGATCGACGACGTCGAGTGGCTCCCCGTGGAGAAGGCGCGCGAGCGGCTCACCTATCCGCACGACCGGGCCACGCTGGCGGAGGCCACGGACGTACGCCACCCCACCACGCCCCTCGTCGTCCTCCGCCACGCCTCGGCCGTCGGTCGTTCATCCTGGTCCCGTGCGGACCAGGAGCGGCCGCTGGACGACACCGGACGGGCCCAGGCGGTCACCCTGGCCGGTCTGCTGATGGCCTACGACATCGGCCGGGTGATCACCTCGACCAGCGTCCGCTGCGTCCAGTCCGTCGCGCCGTACGCCGGGATGGCCGGCATCTCGGCCGAGCAGCTGAGACTGCTCAGCGAGGAGGGGGCGGAGGGAGGTAGCGTGTCGGCCCTGGCCGCGGATCTCCTGCGTGAACTGGCCGTTCCGACGGTGATCTGCACGCACCGACCGGTGCTGCCCTGGGTCTTCGGCGGCCTGGGTGTGCGTGACCCGAAGCTGGCGAAGGGCGAGCTGATGGTGCTGCACGTGCGGGCCGGTGACGTGTGTGAGGTGGAGACGTTTCAGGCCTGAGGGCGGCTTGCGGCTCGCCTGTTCATCTTCTGTCCTTGGAACTGACGTCGATTTGCCATCGACTCTGAATCCCACGTTCAGCCTGTGTTCACCTACGCCGAGTTTCCCGTCCACCTCGGGTCCCTACGGTCGTCGCGACAACTCCGAATCGACTGCATCATCATCAGGAGACTTGCGTGAACACCACCTCGCTGCGCCGGGCACTCGTCCCGGGCATCACGGCTGCGACCCTTGCCCTTGCGATCAGCGCCTGTGGCGCCGCCAACGAGGAGCCCAGCGGTAGCGACGGGGAAGGCACCCTCTCGGGCACCATCAAGGGTGGCGGAGCCTCCTCTCAGGAGAAGGGCCAGGCGGCATGGGTCGCCGGCATCCAGGACGCGAACCCCGACCTCAGCGTCGTCTACGAGCCCGTTGGCTCCGGCTCGGGTCGTGAGGGCTTCATCACCGGCGGCTACCTCTTCGCCGGCACCGACTCGGCCCTCAACGACGACGAGGGCGAGCTGACCAAGGCCAAGGAGCAGTGCGGCGCCGACCCGATCCAGGTCCCGGCGTACGTCTCGCCGATCGCGGTCGTCTTCAACGTCGAGGGCGTCGACGAGCTCAACCTCGACCCCAAGACCCTCGCCGGCATCTTCTCGGGCAAGATCACCAAGTGGAACGACCCGGCGATCGCCGCGACCAACCCGGACGCCAAGCTCCCGGACAGCGCGATCACCCCGGTCCACCGCTCCGACGACTCCGGCACCCAGGAGAACTTCACCGAGTATCTCGCGGCCGCCGGTGGCTGGGCCGAGGAGCCGTCCGGTGAGTGGCCCGCCTCCATCAAGGGCGGCGAGGGCGGCGACGGCACCGCCGGCGTCGTGACCGCCATGCAGGGTGCCGGCTACATCGGCTTCATGGACGAGTCCGCCGCGCGCGAGAACGACCTCGCCACGGTCAAGGTCCAGGTCGGCGAGGAGTTCGTCGCGCCGAGCGCCGAGGCCGCCTCGAAGATCCTGGCCGCCTCCAAGTCGGTCGGCACCAGCGACAACGACATGGCCGTCGAGGTTGCCCGGACCACCACCGAGGCCGGCGTCTACCCGGTCGTGCTGGTCTCCTACCTGCTGGCCTGCCCGACCTACGAGAACGCGGAGGACGCGGCCAACGTGAAGGGCTACCTGGAGTACATCCTCTCCGAGGAGGGCCAGGAGACCGCCTCCGAGGACGCCGGCTCCGCGCCGCTCGACCGCGAGATCGCGGACAAGGCGCTGGAGCTCGTGGGCGCGATCAAGTAGTGCCCACAAGTCTGACGTGATCGCCGTTCGGGCGGTGGCTACGGCCGCCGCCCGTACGGCTGTCTTGAGAACCGAAACTAGAAAGTCGAGGAATGCCTTGTGACTGTCGCCGCTGACCCCGGCGCCGACCCTGGCGTTGACACGAAGTCGGAGCTGTCCGGCCGTGGCTCGATGGGGGATGTCGTCTTCCGAGGCATCGCCGTCATCGCCGCCACACTCATCATGGTGGCCCTGGCAGCCGTCTTCATCTTCCTGGGCATCGAAGGCATCCCGGGCTTCAGTGTGGACGAGCAGCACTACGCCGGCCAGGGCTCCTTCCTGGGCCTGGTCGTGCCGCTGCTGTACGCCACCATGTACGCCGCCGTCCTGGCACTGATCGTCGCGGTCCCCTTCAGCGTGGCGATCGCGCTCTTCATCAGCCACTACGCTCCGCGCCGGATCGCCACCCCGGTGGCGTACGTCATCGACCTGCTCGCCGCGGTCCCGTCGGTCGTCTTCGGCCTGTGGGGTGCGGTGGTGCTCGGTCCGTACCTCGTGCCGACCCATGCCTGGCTCTCCGAGAACCTGGCCTGGCTGCCGTTCTTCGACGGCCAGCCCTCCGGCAACGGCCGCACGCTGTTCACCGCATCGATCGTGCTGGCCGTGATGATCCTGCCGATCATCACCTCGATCTGCCGCGAGGTCTTCGCGCAGACGCCGCGACTGCACGAGGAGGCGGCGCTGGCGCTCGGCGCGACGCGCTGGGAGATGGTCCGCTACGCGGTCTTCCCCTACGCCCGCTCCGGCATGGTCTCGGCGGTCATGCTCGGCCTCGGGCGGGCACTGGGTGAGACCATGGCGATCGCGATGATCGTCTCGCCGAAGGTCCTCATCTCGCTGTTCATCATCGGCACCAACAACCCCGAGACCATCGCGGCGCACATCGCCCAGGGCTACAAGGAGAGCACGCCCGACCGGCTCTCCGTGCTGATCGCGACCGGCCTCGTGCTGTTCGCGTTCACCTTCCTGGTCAACGCGCTCGCCCGCTGGATCGTCGCCCGAGGGAGGGCCAAGTGAGCAATACCGACCTCTCCAACGAGGAGACGAAGCTCTCCCATGCCACGCTTCCGCGAGGTGCCCAGTGGCTCGTCGGCGTCGCAGCCGTCGCCCTCGGTGGCCTCGCCCTGGTGCTCGGCATGGGCATCGTCGGGGCCGCCGTCATCGGTCTGCTCGGGTTCCTGATCGGCTACCCGTTGTGGGCGCTGCTGGTGGAGAACCGGCGCTCGGCGACCGACAAGCTCGTCACCGGGCTGGTGTGGACCGCCTTCGCGGTCGCGGTCATCCCGCTGATCTGGCTGGTCTACACCGTCGTCTCCAGGGGCGCCGCGACACTCAGCCCGGAGTTCCTCACCTACTCGATGCGTTCGGTCACGGGCGACGAGCAGGGCGGTCTCTACCACGCACTGATGGGCACCCTGATCGTCACCGGCATCGCCGCGGTGATCTCGATCCCGATCGGCATCATGACCGCGATCTACCTGATCGAGTACGGCAAGGGCAACCGCCTCGCCAAGACGATCACCTTCCTGGTCGACGTCATGACCGGCATCCCGTCGATCGTCGCCGGTCTGTTCGCGTTCGCGCTCTTCACCCTCCTCGTCGGGCCGGGCACACGCTTCGGTTTCGGCGGGGGTGTCGCGCTCTCGCTGCTGATGATCCCGACCGTCGTCCGTTCGACCGAGGAGATGCTCAAGCTGGTCCCCGACGACCTGCGCGAGGCTGCGTACGCCCTCGGGGTGCCGAAGTGGCGCACCATCACCAAGATGGTGCTCCCGACCGCCATCGGCGGCATCGTCACCGGTGTCGTGCTCTCGATCTCGCGAGTGATCGGTGAGACCGCACCGCTGCTGGTCGCCTCCGGGTTCAACCCGAACCTGAACACCAGCCCATTCGAGGACAGCCCGATGATGACTGTGCCGGTCTTCATCTACACCCAGCTGTCCGAGGCCACGGCGAAGGGCGTCGAGTACGCCTGGGGTGGAGCACTGGTGCTCTTCATCCTCGTCATGGTCCTCAACCTCATCGCCCGTATCGTCGGCACGATCTTCGCCCCCAAGACCGGGCGCTAGGAGAAACACATGTCCATCCAAGTCAAGGACACCAGCATCTTCTACGGCGACTTCAAGGCCGTCGAGGACGTCACCATGTCCATCAAGCCGAAGTCGGTGACCGCCTTCATCGGGCCCTCCGGCTGCGGCAAGTCGACCTTCCTGCGCACCCTCAACCGGATGCACGAGGTCATCCCCGGCGCCTACGTCGAGGGGAAGATCTCGATCCACGGCCAGGACATCTACGGTCCGAACGTCGACCCGGTAGCCGTACGCCGCAAGGTCGGCATGGTCTTCCAGCGGCCGAACCCGTTCCCGACGATGTCGATCTACGACAACGTGCTCGCCGGCAACAAGCTCAACTCCAAGCGGATCAAGAAGTCCGAGGCGGACTCGATCGTGGAGAGCGCGCTGCGTGGCGCCAACCTGTGGAACGAGGTCAAGGACCGCCTCAGCAAGCCCGGTATGGGCCTCTCCGGGGGTCAGCAGCAGCGGCTCTGCATCGCCCGTGCGATCGCGGTCCAGCCCGAGGTGCTGCTCATGGACGAGCCGTGCTCGGCGCTCGACCCGATCTCGACCGCCGCGATCGAGGACCTCATCCACGAGCTGAAGTCCGACTACACGATCGTGATCGTCACCCACAACATGCAGCAGGCCGCCCGGGTCTCCGACGACACCGGCTTCTTCAACCTGAAGGCCGCCGGCCAGCCGGGTCACCTGGTGGAGTTCAACCCCACCAAGCAGATGTTCACCAAGCCGGACAACCCGGACACCGAGGCCTACATCTCGGGTCGCTTCGGCTAAAGCCCGGCCGAGTCGGCTCATCCTGACGAGAAAACCCGCCGAGTCGGCGCGTCATGACGCGCCGACTCGGCGGGCTTTTGAGTCAGAACGCGCCGACTCGACGTGGTTACGGCAGCTGGAAGACGAAGTGGCAGAGCAGATAGACGAGCGCCGCAACACTGCCCGCCGCGGGGAACGTGAAGACCCAGGCCATGACGATGGACTTCGCGACGCCCCAGCGGACCGCGGAGAATCGCTTGGTCGCGCCGACACCCATGATCGACGAGGTGATCGTGTGGGTGGTCGAGATCGGGGCCTCCCAGACGTACGCCGTGGTGTAGAGCACCGAGGCGGCGACCGACTCGGCGGCGAAGCCGCGCGAGGGGTCCAGGTGGATGATGCGACGGCCGAGGGTGCGCATGATGCGCCAGCCGCCGGACATGGTGCCGAGGGAGATCGCGGTGGCGGCGGCGGCGATGACCCAGAACGGCAGGTCGTCGCCCTCGGAGAGGAAGCCACCGGTGACCAGGGCGAGGAAGATGACGCCCATGGTCTTCTGTGCGTCCTGGAGGCCGTGGCCGAGCGCCATCGCGGCGGCCGAGATCGTCTGGGCGATCCGGAACCCCTTCTGCGCCTTGTGCGGGTTGGCGCGCCGGAAGATCCACATGATCGCGAGCATCACGCCGAAGCCGAGGGTGAAGGCCACCACCGGCGAGACGAACATCGGGATGACGACCTTCTCCAGCACCGTCATCCAGTTGACGAACGCGCCGGCGGCGATCGCCGATCCGGCCAGGCCGCCGATCAGGGCGTGCGACGAGGAGGAGGGAAGACCGAAATACCAGGTGATCAGGTTCCACGCGATCGCGCCGAGCAGCCCGGCCATCACGACGGTCAGACCATGCGCTCCCGATGGTGGCGTGATGGTGTCGGAGACGGTGTGGGCGACCTTCTGGCCCAGGAAGGCACCGACGAAGTTCATCACCGCCGCGAGCAGAAGGGCGATGCGAGGCGTGAGGGCGCGGGTGGACACGGAGGTCGCGATGGCGTTGGCGGCGTCGTGAAAGCCGTTGGTGTAGTCGAAGACGAGGGCGACGACGACCACCGCGATGACGATGGCAAGTTCCACGGTGTCAGGATTCCTTGACGGCGATCTGCTCGACGGTGTTCGCGACCTTCTCGAACGCGTCGATCGCATCCTCGAGGGACTCGACGATGTCCTTCAGCTTGAGGACCTCCATCGCGTCGTACTCACCGGAGAAGAGCTTGGCGAGGATGCGACGGTGGTTCTTGTCGCCCTGGTTCTCGAGACGGTTGATCTCGATCCAGTACTCCGAGAGCTCCTTCATCGAGCGAAGGTTGGGCATGGAGGACGCGGTCAGCTCGGCGCAGCGCTGGAGCACGGTGACCTGGTCGGAGAGCTCCGGCGGCAGGATGTTGACGCCGTAGACGAAGATCTGGTCGACGACCTCGTCCATCGAGTCCATCACGTCGTCGAGACCGGAGCCGAGGGCGTAGATGTCCTCGCGGTCGAAGGGCGTGACGAAGGTCGAGTTGACCTTCTTGACGATCTCGTGGGTGGTCTCGTCAGCGGCATGCTCCGCGTCGCGCATGCGTCGCGCGACGTCCTCGCGATCGGCTGTGTCGCTGAGCATCTCGGCGAGCAGCGAGACACCGCCGACGAGGTGGTTGGCGGACTCGGCGAACAGATCGTAGAACGACGTGTCGACCGGGCGGATACGGAAACGCACGGGGGGCTCCTGGCTGGATGAGGCAGACCTGCGGGCTCATGTTAGGCGAGTCCGCTTGACACGACGAAAGTCAGGGCGTGTTCAGCCTGTCGAGGCGCGCCTGCGCTGGCGCTGCCGTGTGATCAACATCGCCTGGAGATGGTGGGGAGCGTGGTTGCGGGTCCAGGTCCCGTCCGGTCCGAGGACCCAGGCGTCAGTGGTCGGCTCGAAGGCCATGTCGAACAGTGCGCCGACCTCCGCCACGAGCTCGGGGGTGGGGAGACGTACGAGGGCCTCGACCCGGCGGTCGAGGTTGCGGTGCATCATGTCGGCCGAGCCGATCCAGGCGCTCGGTCCGTCGCCGTCGTCGGGGGTGCCGTTCTCGAACCAGAAGATCCGGGAGTGCTCCAGGAAGCGACCCAGGATCGAGCGCACCTCGATGGTCTCGCTGAGCCCCTCCACCCCCGGGCGGAGCGCGCAGATGCCGCGCACCAGCAGCTGCACGGGCACGCCTGCCTGGGACGCCAGATAGAGGGCGTCGATGATGGCCTCGTCGACCACGGAGTTGGCCTTGAGCCGGATCCGGGCGGGCCGTCCCGCCAGATGGTGGGCGATCTCGGCGTGGATCTGCTCGATCAGACCGAGACGTACGTTGCCGGGGGCGACCAGGAGCTGGCCGTAGGTCGCCTCGCGGCTCCAACCGGAGAGGTTGTTGAACAGGTGGGCGACGTCCTCGCCGATGGCCTCGTCGGTGGTGATCAGCCCCATGTCCTCGTAGAGCCTGGAGGTCTTGGGGTTGTAGTTGCCGGTGCCGATGTGGGTGTAGCGACGGATGGTGCCGTCGGGCTCCTCACGGACCACCATCGCCAGCTTGCAGTGGGTCTTCAGGCCGACCAGGCCGTAGACCACGTGACAGCCGGCCTGCTCGAGCTTGCGCGCCCAGCGGATGTTGGCGACCTCGTCGAAGCGCGCCTTGATCTCGACCAGCACCAGGACCTGCTTGCCGGCCTCGGCGGCGTCGATCAGAGCATCGATGATGGGGGAGTCGCCCGAGGTGCGGTAGAGGGTCTGCTTGATCGCCAGCACCCGCGGGTCGGCGGCCGCCTGCTCGATGAAGCGCTGCACGCTCGTCGCGAACGAGTCGTAGGGATGATGGAGGAGTACGTCGCTCCGGCGCGCTGCCTTGAAGACGTCGACCGGTGCGGCGCTCTCGACCGGCGCCAGGGACGGGTGGGTGCTCGGCAGGAAGGCCGGATACTTCAGCTGACCGCGGTCGATGTCGGCGATCCCGTGGAGCCCGCGCAGGTCGAGCGGGCCGGGCAGCCGGAAGACCTCCTTGTCGGAGATGCCGAGCTCGGAGACCAGCAGGTCGAGCGTGGAGTCGGTCATCGACTCCTGCACCTCGAGGCGTACGGGAGGGCCGAAGCGGCGCCGCAGCAGTTCCTTCTCCAGCGCGGTGAGGAGGTTCTCGGTGTCGTCCTCCTCGACCTCGAGGTCCTCGTTGCGGGTGACCCGGAACGTGTGCACCTCGATGATCTCCATGCCCGGGAAGAGCTTCTGCAGCCGCTCGGCCATGACCTCCTCCAGCGGCACGAAGCGGTCGTTGCCGAGCGGGACGAACCGGGCGAAGATCGGCGGCACCTTGACCCGGGCGAAGTGCTTCTTCTTCGTCTTCGGGTCGCGCAGGCGGACGGCGAGGTTCAGCGAGAGGCCGGAGATGTAGGGGAACGGGTGGGCCGGGTCCACCGCGAGCGGCGTCAGCACCGGGTAGACCCGCTCCTTGAACAGCTTCTTGCAGGCCTTGACCTCCTCGGGGGTGAGGTCCTCCCAGTGCAGCAGCTGGATGCCCTCCTCGAGCAGCGCCGGTTTCACCTGCTCGCGGAAGATCGCGGCATGGCGCTCGGAGAGCTCCCGAGTCTTCTGCCAGATCAGCTCGAGGACCTCGCGCGGCATCAGCCCGCTCGCGGCCTTGACGGCGACGCCTGCGGCGATCCGTCGCTTCAGCCCGGCCACGCGGACCATGAAGAACTCGTCCAGGTTGGAGGTGAAGATCGCCAGGAAGCGTACGCGCTCCAGCAGCGGCAGCGTCTCGTCCTCCGCCAGTTCCAGCACCCGCTCGTTGAACCGCAGCCACGACAGCTCCCGGTCGAGGAACCGGTCCTCGTACTTCTCGACCTCGGCCAGCGCCTCGTGATCCGGGATGTATTCGGGCTCGACGTCGAACGGCTGGTCGGGAACCGCGGTCAGGCTCACGGTGTCCTCGGCCGACCGGGTGGGGGCCTGCGGGTCGAGACTCATGGGGCCAGTCTTTCATCCGAACTCATGGCTGGAGCTCTGAATCCATCGTACGTCTGGTGAACTATCTGTTACACCGTGTCCCTACTAGCGGGTAGGTTGGGCACATGTCGATTCTCGCGCGTGCGTCGTCCCTGGTCGATCCGATGCTGATGCCGGTGCTCACCCCGGTCAAGAGCCTGGCGTTCGCCACGGTGATGAACCTGCCGGCCGCGGTGCAGCGGCGGATCGTCGGGAAGCCGGTGACGTACGACGGGCAGACGCTCGCCGTGGACACCCAGATCATGCTCGCGCTGATGAAGGTGTCGGGGGAGCCGGACCCGTCGACGCTGCCGATCCCGAAGGGACGGGTGGCGCTGCTGCGGCAGTCGCAGATGGGTGGCGGCCGCCAGGAGATCGGGTCGGTGCGCGACCTCTGGGTCGCGGGGCTGAAGGCGCGGCTCTATGTGCCGGAAGGCGTCTCGGGGAACGCTCCGCTGCTGGTCTTCCTGCACGGCGGCGGCTTCATCTTCGGGGACCTCGACTCCCACGACGCTCCCTGCCGGCTGCTGGCCAGCGAGTCGGGGGCCAAGGTGCTCTCGATCGACTACCGGCTGGCTCCCGAGTCGCCGTTCCCAGCGGCGTACGACGACTCTGTCGCGGCGTTCCGGTGGGCGGTCGAGCATGCGGCCGAGCTCGGTGCGGACCCGGCCCGGATCGGGGTCGGCGGCGACTCGGCGGGCGGCAACCTGGCGGCCGGGGTCGCGCTCGCGGTCGGCGAGGACTGCGCCTTCCAGTTGCTCATCTACCCGGTCACCCAGTCGGAGGCGAACACCCGCAGCCGCGAGGAGCTCAGCGAGGGCTTCTACCTCACCGCTGACTTCATCGCGGCGGCCACCGACAACTACCTGCCTGCGGGCATCGACCGCCGCGACCCCCGCCATGCTCCGCTGCACGCCGAGATCCCGACGAGCGGGGTCGCCCCGGCGTACGTCGCGACCGCGGGGTTCGACCCGCTGCGCGACGAGGGTGAGGCGTACGCGGCCAAGCTCGAGGCGGCCGGGGTGAAGGTCGCCCACAAGCGCTTCGCCGACCAGATCCACGGGTTCCTGAACGTGGTCGGCGCCGGGCGTACGTCACGCTCCGCTGTCCTCGAGCTCGCTCAGGTCCTGCGCGACAACCTCTAGCTGTACTCAGCCAAGAGGTTGGTGACACTCCGGGTCGGTTGTTGACCTAGCGAAGACCTCC
>NZ_BMQT01000021.1 GCF_014648255.1 Nocardioides albus
TGATTCAGCCCAGCCGGTGACCGCCGGACAGGGAAACCGATAGGAACGAAACCCAGGGCGAATCAGGTCAGTGCGTCCGGGTCGTTCTGCCTGGTCAGGTTCGATACCGGGTCGAAGGTGATGTCATGGTCGATGAACTGGCCGAGGTAGGTGTAGCCGGCCGGGATGTCCGGGTTGTCCTTCGCGGCATCGCCCGGGGCGGTGTCCGTCATCATCTGGGCGATCTCCCGGATCCGTCCCTCGGAAGGTACGTAGGGACTCAGCCGGAACATCCGGCCGAAGCGTCCCTCGAAGAGCTGAGAGCCAGGCAAATAGGCGAGCCCGCGCTGCTCGCGGCCATGGCCGCGGGCGTGCTGGTGCGGCGTACCGTATCCATGGGCGGAGCCCATCCGGTTGACGAGATCCTCGGGTGCTCGGCCGTCCTGGTCGGGGACATCCTCGATCCTCGGGATCGGGATCACCGCCTCGACGGGCTTCTCCGGGCTCTGCTTGGTAGGTGGCTTGACTGGTGTGGACATGCGATCCCCAGGTGGGTTCTGTGCACGAAGGTGGGCCAACAGGCGCGCCGGACCCGAGGCCGGCGGTCATGGAGTGGAATGCCTCTTCACCGTGTCACGCGACGACAGGGGCCGCATCCCCAGCATCTGGGGCAAGTCCGACAATCAATCCACGTGCCATCAGTGCCACGGTGCGGCAGGATCGGCGCATGCGCACCCTCATCTACTCAGCGTTCGTATCCCTCGACGGCGTCGTCGACTCTCCCGGCGGCGGCACCACCACCGAGGCACACCGCAGCGGCGGCTGGACGTTCCAGGATCTCGAGTTCCTGCCCGAGGCCTACGAGATCAAGGGCACCGAGATGCAGGAGGCCGGCGCGATGATGTTCGGCCGGCGCAGCTACGAGGCGTTCTCGCCGGTCTGGCCCGACATGGAGGATTTCACGGTCGTCAAGGAGATCCCGAAGTACGTCGTGTCGACAACGCTCGGCGACGACGGCTTGGTCGATGACTGGGGGCCGCAGGTCATCCTGAGGTCGCTGGACGAGGTCGAGCAGCTCAAGCAGGGTGAGGGTGGCCCGATCCTGGTCGCGGGCAGCGCCGAGCTGGCCCGCAACCTCTCCGACGCCGGCCTGATCGACCGCTACCACCTGCTCGTCTTCCCCGTCGTCCTCGGCGCCGGCAAGCGGATGTGGAGCGAGACCGACAAGGACAAGCAGATGCTGAAGCTGCTCGACTCGGAGACCTACGCGAACGGCATCACCAAGCTGGTCTACGACGTCGTCCGCTGATCCCGGTCACGGGCAGGGCGCATAGAGGCGACGCGACCCGGTTGCGTACGCGGTCGGGTCGGTGAACGCACACCCGTAGTCGGGTGCGGCGACGGCAGCCCGGTCGAGGACGTCGTCGCCGGCAGGACGGTCGCCGTTCTCGACCCAGTCGACGAGGTCGCCCCAGGCGGCCGCGGCCTCTGCTGGGCTGAACTCGCAGTGCCCGGCCGAGCGGATCGCCCGCTGCACGACCAGACCGCTGCGGTGGTGGCGGGCCACCTCACGCGCGTAGATCTGCTCGAGCGAGAACGGCACGAACATGTCGCCGAGGTTGTGCAGGCTCACCACTGGCGCGGTCGGACGTCCGGAGATGACGGCCGGCGCGTTGAGCCGGTGGCTGTTGCGGCCGGCGCGGTCGATCGGGTCGATCCGCTCGATCTCGGTGTCGAGATCGACCGGCGTGTTCGTCGTGTAGACGGTGTCTCGGTTGGTCGCGACCCGGCCGATGTTGAATCCCAGCGTGCCGCCGTCGTCGACGGAGGGCAGCGTGAAGAGGAAGTCCTTCCACTGCCGGAAGGCGGCCTCGGCACCCGGCCGCGGGCCACCGCTGTGCTCGATCGTCATCGTCCGCAGCTGCTCGCCGGCCGGGGTCAGGGTGCCGTCTAGACCGAGGCGCTCCTTGATCACCGGGACGTCGACGCTCTGGTAGCCCGCGTCGTAGGGGTAGGCGTCGTGGCCCGCCAGCGCCTGCGCACCCAGGTTGTAGTCGACGAAGAAGTCGAACAGCTCCACGTCGCCCAGCTGCCCGCACATCGGCAGCGCGCCGTCATAGAAGCCCGGAAACTGCTCCAGCGAGCGTCCGACCACGTGCCCGCCCATCGACACCCCGGTCACGTAGGTGCGGCTCGCCCGGCGCGGCAGGAGATCGGAGGAGGCGTACGCCGCCAGGTCCCGCGTCGAGCGCACCCCGGACCCCGCGTCGTAGCCGTTGGTCGAGTAGCTCGACGCCGCCCAGGCATAGCCCTGCTCGAGGAACGTACGCCGCAACCCGAAGCCCGGGGTCTCCGGCGTCAAGGTGTAACTGAGCCCGCGGTAGCCGTGGGCCCACATCACCAGCTCGCCGTTCCAGTCCTTCGGCACCTCCAGGACGTACGCCGCGTGCTCGTGCACCCCCTGATGCACCGTCGTCGTCTTCCCGTCGACCACGACCGGCGCCACCGGCGGGTTGCTGATCGTGTAGCCGGGAAGCGGCTGGTCACCAGGTGGCTTCCGGTCGGCGAGCGCCGGTCCGGTCGCTGCGACCAGAGCGGCGGTCAGGAGCAGGGCGATGAAAGCGGCTGACGCACGGGGCATGTCTCCGAGAGTAAGGCTCGTTGTGACTGGCGTCACAGAAACAGTGCACGAGGTGCCTCGTGCGTTGCGCACAAAGGATCAGCGACCGACGGCCTTCCGGATCGCCCCGAACGCCGCCATGCCGACACCCTTGACGCCTGCAGCGATGAACGTCGTCCAGTCGAAGTAGTCGCGCCAGAGCACGATCTTGCCGTCGCGTACCTCGAAGGTGCCGCACACCCAGAACTCGGCGGAGACCGAGCCGCGGCTCAGTACGTCGATGCGCTCGGTGAGCACCACCGGACCGTTGGCCGCGATGTTGATCATCCGGACCTCGAAGTCGGTCGTGTACTTCCCCATGATCCGGAGCTGGCGCCCGACCTCGGACAGACCACGCGCCGGCGGAAGCGGCACGTTCTGATAGGTGACGTCGTCAGCACACAACATCAACGCCGCGTCGACGTCCCCCGTCTCGAGGGCGGCCAGGAACTGCTCGACAAGCTGGATCTCGGTCATACCGCCCACGCTATCCCCTGATCAGGGGCCCTGAGGGCAGGCTCAGAACCAGATCAGGACATCTCGGGACCGGCTCGACGCCGTCAGGACTGGATGACCGCCTGCACGACGGTCACCAGTCCAGCCGCAGCGAAGTAAGCGATCAGAAGGATCCCGACTGCACTGAAGAAGAGTTGAACCTGCCGAGTCATGTGGCCGAGCCTACGTGAGCCCGCCGGCATTCGGCCATTGATCGCCCAGGTCAGGAGATCTTCTCGATCAGCGCGTCCGCGTACTCCTGAACGGTGTTGCCCTCCTGGAACTGCTCACCGTCGAGCAGAACGGTCGGAGTGCCCTGGACACCGTCGGCCTTGGCGGCCTTGGTCGCGGCATCAGCCCATTCCTTGCCGGCGAGGTCCTCGATGCCGTCCTTGACCGCAGACTCCTCGGCACCCGCCTCGACCGCGAGGTCGACGAGGTCAGAAGCCTCCGGGAACGGGCCGGACTCGCTGGGCTGGTTCTCGAAGAGCAGGTCGTGGAACTCCTTGGCGACCTCGTCGCCGGCTTCGGCCTGGACGACCGCGAAGGCCGAGGTGGCGAGCTCGGAGTAGGGGCCGATCTGGTCGAGGAGCACGAACGGGCGGTAGTCGACCTGCACCTTGCCGTCGGCTGCGAGCTCGGCGAGATCCTCGCGGGTCGCCTCCTCGAACTCACCGCAGTAGGGGCACAGGAAGTCCTCGTAGATGACGACCTTGTGAGGCGCGTCGTCGGGACCGATCACCAGGCCGTGCTCGCTGCTGCCGGCATCGACCGCGGCGACCTTGCTGTCCTCGGACCGGTTCAGGCTGAACCAGACGAGGCCCCCGATGATCACCGCGATCACGGCGACGACCGCCACGACGGTGAGGATCGACTTGCGGGCCTGCTTTTTGCGCCGAGCCTCCAGCTCCGCGGCGGCCTTGGCAGCGCGCGCCTCTCGCTTTTCCTTGCGGGAGGGGCTGCTGGCGGAATCCGTGCTCATGACCCCAACATAGGTCCGTCTCCTGAACGCAGCCTGAAACCGCGCCATGGGAACCGTTATCACATCGTCTCCTACCCTCCGTATAAGCCGTTGACCAGCGGCGTTATGGTGCTCTGCGTGGCTTCACTCAACGAACGTCTGGTCTGGATCGACTGCGAGATGACCGGGCTGTCCCTCGAGAACGACGCGCTCATCGAGGTGGCGGCCCTCGTCACCGACTTCGATCTCAACGTGCTCGGCGACGGGGTCGACATCATCATCAAGCCCCCGGCCGAGGCGCTGGAGCAGATGGACGACTTCGTGCGCGACATGCACACCAAGTCCGGCCTGCTGGTCGAGCTGGAGAACGGCGTGCCGATGCGCGAGGCCGAGGAGCAGGTCCTGGCCTACGTCTGGGAGCACTGCGGCAAGGACTCCCGGCCACCCCTGGGCGGCAACACGGTGGCCACCGACCGCAACTTCCTGGCCCGGGACATGCCCGAGCTGGAGGGCTTCCTGCACTACCGCAACGTCGACGTCTCCTCGATCAAGGAGCTGTCCCGCCGCTGGTTCCCGCGGGCCTACTTCTCCGCTCCCCCCAAGCGTGGCAACCATCGCGCCCTGGCCGACATCCAGGAGTCGATCGAGGAGCTTCGCTACTACCGCGAGGCGGTCTTCGTGCCGATGCCCGGACCCGACTCCGACACGGCCAAGGCGATCGCCGCCCGCCACGGCGCCTCGATCACGGGGCTCGTCGACCCCAAGGCGACCCCCGATTCCACAGATCCGGCCTGATCCCCTATGATTCTTGCTGGCTCGAACATGCGCTGTCCGGGTCGATGGTGGGCGTAGCTCAGCTGGTAGAGCATCGCGTTGTGGTCGCGAGGGTCGCGGGTTCAAGCCCCGTCGTTCACCCCAACAGGAACGGCCCGTCCGAGAGGACGGGCCGTTCCGCATTTGCCAGCGACACCGACTCGGACCCCACCCTTGGCTTCCCGGAATTACCTGACTAAAGTCAGATACATGACAGTGGACACCTCGGTGATGCGCAAGTTCAACATGAGCTACGTCCGTCGGGTGGGAGCGCTCGAGGACTCCTTCCTCGGCAGCGGCCTCCCCTACGGCACCGCCCGCATCCTCTATGAGATCGGCCTCGGCGCCGAGACGGTTCAGGACCTGAGGACCCGCCTCGGGGGCCTCGACTCCGGCTACGTCAGCCGGATGCTGCGGACCCTGGAGAGCAAGGGATACGTCGCGCTGGACCGCGATCCGTCCGACGGCCGGCGCCGCCTCGTGGCGCTCACCGAGGACGGCCTCAAGCAGTGGGACGACCTGGAACGCCGCTCCGAGGAGCGTGCCCATCTCCTGCTCGACCCGCTGACCCAGCGGCAGCGCGACCGGCTCAACGATGCCCTCGCGACCGCTGACCTGCTGGTGCGAGCCGCCACGATCGTCATCGATCCGGTCGATCCGCGCGACCCGATGGCCCAGGAGGCGATGGGTCGCTACTTCGCCGAGATCGGCGACCGCTTCGGCTTCACGGTGGGCGACGAGGGCTTCGGCGACGACCCGTCCCTACGCGCACCTCGCGGCGCCTTCTTCGTCGCCGCCAGCGACGGCGCCCCGGTCGCCTCCGGCGCGGTGCGGGAGTTCGAGGGCACCGGCGAGATCAAGCGGATGTGGGTCGACCCGTCCTGGCGCGGTGCCGGCCTCGGCTCGCGCCTGCTGCGCCACCTCGAGGCGGAGGCTCTGCGGCTCGGCCACCGGGTCGTACGCCTCGATACCCGCGACGTGCTCAACGAGGCGATCGAGATGTACGAGCGGGCCGGCTACGAGCGCATCGACCGCTACAACGACAACCCGCACGCCACCCACTTCTTCCGGAAGGAGCTGGGGTGAGCTTGTCGAAGGGAGCCGGGCTGAGCGACCGAATGCTCACCGAGGTAACTCGGTGAGCGTGCACTGTCCTCGTGGAGCTCCGTGAGGGAAGTGAGCCTTCACCGAGTTACCTCGGTGAGCATCCGCCGGCTGCGTAGACCGCCAACAACCCCAGCGGCGGCTGCGCACTGGGATGGGCGACCGCGGCGGCACCGACCGCGCAGGCCGTAAGCAGCGCCTGCTCCTCGGAGGCGCCAGCCAGGATCGCCAGGATGAGCGCCGCGGAGAAGGCGTCGCCCGCTCCGACGGTGCTGACCACCTCGGTCACCGGCACGGCGGGCACGCGCGCCGACTCGGCGCCGGCGACCAACATGGCCGCCCCAGCGGCGCCATAGGTCACTGCGACCCGTCGGGCCGCGCGCAGCTCGGGCATCGCGGCGTACTCGGTCTCGTTGACGATGAACAGGTCGACCCGCTCGACGAGCTCCGCCGGCAGCGGCTGAGCCGGAGCGGCGTTGACCGCGACGAAGCCCGTCGCCCGCGCTGCCACGGCCCGGACCACCTCCAGGGGGAGCTCGAGCGGCATCAGCACGGCGTCGTCCGGACCGACCACGAAGCCTTCGGGTGCGACCAGCGCGTTGGCGCCGCCGCACACCACGATCTGGTTCTCCCCCGTCGCGTCGACGGCGATCAGCGCCGTGCCGGTCGGGGCGTCGGCGATGCGTACGCCGTCCACATCGGCCCCGGCGGAGCGGATCGTCTCGACTGCCCAGGCACCGTCGGCATCGGAGCCGACCGCGCCGACCATCCGTACCCGAGCCCCGAGCCGGCTCGCCGCGACCGCCTGGTTGGCACCCTTCCCGCCGACGTCGCGACGCAGCCGCCCGCCGCCGACGGTCTCCCCCGCCTCCGGCAGCCGCTCGACGTTCGCGGTCAGGTCGACGTTGATGCTCCCGACGACGACCAGGTCCTGGGGCGGGCGCACGGCGTCAGGGGCGACGGAGGCCGAGGCAGGCGTAGGGCACGTCGGAGATCCGCTCCAGCACGACCCCGCGAGCCTCGGCGAGCTTCTTGACGAGACCGAGGTCGGCGTCGCGCGCCGGGTTGACCAGGATCTTCGACGGATCGCCGTGCAGAAGCAACCTGACGGTGTCGTCCACACCGGCCTCCACCAAGGTGACGTCGCCGTCCCCGAACTTCTCGGCGGCGCTCTCCACCGCGTTCCAGCCCACCCAGGTGGGCGTGTGGTCACCGCCGAGGTGAGCCCCGCTGTCGAGCATCACCTTGGTGCGTACGATCGGGAACCGGGCAGCGACCGTGTCGATGAACTTCCTGGACACGTCGGCCCGCGCCAGGTCCGCGCGGAACGCCGCGCCATGGAAGTCGTTGGGACCGATCCGGTCGTCGTCGATGACGGCGCGCGAGATCAGGCCCGAGACGGTCGAGCCGAGGCACGCCGAGGGGATCAGGTAGTCCTCCCGCGTGCCGACGATCGACACGCTCCGGCCCGGGTCGGCGAGCACCGCGAGCTCCGGGGAGAACGGCGAGGCCAGATGGGCGTCGAGCGTCGAGTTGGCCTTCTCGACCGATGAGGCCAGATCCCGGGCGATCGCACCGGTGCCCGTCCAGCCGTCGACGAACACCACCCGAGCGGGGTCGTGGTGGGCGGCCAGATAGGCGAGCGCGGTCTGGTCGATGCCGCGCCCGCGGACGATCGAGATGGCGTAGTGAGGCAGGTCGAGCCCGTGCACGCGCTGGGCCCAGCGCCGCATCAGCACCCCGATCGGGGTGCCGGCGCGCATCAGCGAGACCAGCACCGCGTCCTGGCCACGCCGAGCCAGCACCTGCTCGGTGACCAGCCCGACGGCGTACGCCACCCGCTGAGCCGAGGCTGTCAGGGCTTCGTCGAAGAGCGCTCGGTGTGCCTCGGCCTGCTCGTCCTCCGCGGCCCCGGACGAGGAATCCGCAGCGTCGGCCTCGAGATCCTTGATCAGCCAGGCGACGTCGTCCCGCTCGTACGAACCGAATGTGGGACCGTGGAGCGGCGCGGGCAGCGCACCGGCCGGCTGGTCGTGGCGAGGCTCCGGGGTGAACGCCGGGACGGTCACGACCACGACCCGCGGCGCGAGCCGGGCGAGCTGATCGACCAGGCCGCCGTCCTCATGGAGCGCACGGGTGTCGGCCGGCTCGTCGACGACCAGCACGATCGCCTCGAACACGCCCTCACGCAGGTTGTAGGCGAAGCGCGGACCGTCGTCGTCGGCGGGCGCGTCGTGAGCCGGAAAGGTGATCGCCGTGCGGATCGCATAGCCCGGGTCGTCCACCGCGAGCACCGGCGACCGTGTCGTCGTCGAGTAGGTGATCTCGTGGCGCCGGCCCTCGGCTGCACGCCGGTCGGCCAGCGCGGAGGCGATCCGCAGGGGCGCGTACATCAGCTCCTCGGTGCCGAGGACGTGCACCGGACCGTCGGGGATTCGCCCCGCGATCGCGGCGGCGGTCACCGTGACGGCCGACTCGTAGGAGGCGGCGGCACTGGTCAGGAGGCCGTGGCGGCCGCCTTCCGGGACGGCTCGCGGCCAGGTGGCGACGACCTGGACGACTTCGCCGCGCTGGCGCCGGGGCGGCTCGGCGCCGGCCAGGTGGCGGAGGTTCTCGACGTTGTCGATGAGCCGGTTGCCGTTCTCGGCGAGGTCTTCGGGCAGCTCGATCTCACCGCTGGCGAGGGAGACGACGTCGAGCGTCGCGCGCAGCCGCTTGACCGCGCGCTCCATCCGGCCGCGATCGGCCTCTGAGCGCAGATCGACGAGCGCGGCCACGACGTAGTGCTTGCGTGGGAACTTCTTGTGCAGCGCCCGGATCGTGTTGACGATCGTCTTGCCGGTGATGACCTCGTCGTCGACCAGCACCAAGGTCTCGCCGCGGGCGAGGAAGGCAGGGTCGGCGGGAAGCAGCCGGTGGGTGGTCGCGTGCGAATGCTCCTCGTAGAAGTCTGCGGCGGACTCGAGTCCGTCGACGACCCGACGGGTGGAGTGCAGGTAGGGCGCACCGATCGCGTCGGCGACGAGGTGTCCGAGCGCTGTCGCCGTCTCGGCATAGCCGAGGACCACCGCATCGCCCGTCACCGCGGCGCGCGCTTTGGCTCCCAGGCGCAGCGCGGCATCGGTCACGACCCGCGGGTCGGTCGGGAGGTGCTTGCCGAGGACGGAGGAGACGAGCAGTTGCGCCCGACGCGGGTTGCGCCGCACCGCCAGACCGACCAGATCGGTGAGCATCATCCCGCTGGGCGCGTCGGTCGTCCGTAGACGCACACCCAGGCGTTCGGCCACCCAGGTGCCCGACCAGCCGCTCGCTTCGTCTCTCACAGGTGACATTCTCCCCCACGGTTCCGCGTACGACTCAACCGCAGGTGGGCCGCCCCTGTCCACTGTCGACCTGATCCGGACGGCACGGAGGTCCAGAATTGGAACACGTTCTTGCTGGCGTCGACGGAGGGGAATAGGTTCCGGACATGCCTCGTCGCTCGGGAAGCCTCGGAATCGCCGCCGCCGCGGCTGCGCTCGCGATCGGAGCTTCGCTGCTGACCGCGGCCGGGCCGGCTGGCGCCGCTCCGGCGAAGGAGACCCCGCAGCTGTCCCGTGAGGATCGCTGGCTGGTCGATCAGCACGGCCGGATCGTGCTGGTCCATGGACAAAACCTGGTCTGGAAGCACGATCCGTACGTCCCGCCCGACTCGCCCGAGGGCTTCACCGCTGCCGACGCGGAATGGCTGGCGGAGCACGGCTTCAACGGTGCCCGGATCGGCACGCTGTGGGCAGGCGTGACCCCGGACGCCCCCGGCGAGGTCGACGAGGGCTACCTCGACGACTGGCAGCGGGTGATCGACCTGCTCGCCGACGAGGGCATCTGGATGCAGTACGACTTCCACCAGGACATGTGGCACGAGACCTACGGCGGCGAGGGCGTGCCCGACTGGGCCGCGAAGCGGCCGGCGCCCTACAACCTGCACCCGCCGATCAAGCTGTCCTTCCCGGCGACCTACATCACGCCCGAGCTGGCCACGGTCTACGACAACTTCTGGGCCAACAAGTTCGGCGTCCAGGACGGCTGGGCCGCGGCCTGGGGCGCGGTCGCGCAGCGGTGGGGCGACCAGCCCTACTCGATGGGCTACGACCTGATCAACGAGCCGTGGGCTGGCCGGGAGTGGCTGACCTGCCCGATCACCGGGTGCGCCAGCTCCTACCGCCACGAGTTCCAGCCTGCGTACGAGAAGGCCACAGCGGCGATCCGCGCGTCCGATCCCGACGGGATCGTCTGGTACGAGTCGCAGCTGCTCGCCAACCAGGTCCCCAACTCGCGCTTCGGCCCGGTGAACGACGACCAGGCGGGCTACTCCTGGCACAGCTACTGCCCGTTCGGCTATCTCGACTCCCAGGGCATCCCGATCGGGGTCGGCGGCTGCAAGGACTATGACGAGACCCACCACCGCACGGCGCTCGAGCAGGCGGAGACGATGGGCGCGACCAACCTGATGTCGGAGTTCGGCGCGACCGACAACACCGAGCTGCTCGCCATCGACACCGCCGCGGCCGACGACCACTTCACCTCCTGGATGCACTGGGCCTACAAGCACTGGGACGACCCGACCACCGCCGACGGGCGCCAGGGCATGTTCGCCGACGACGCGGATCTGTCGACGGTGAAGGCCGAGAAGCTGCGTACGCTGGTCCGCACCTATCCCCAGGCCACGGCCGGCACCCCCGTCGACCTCTCCTTCGACCCGGAGACCGGCGAGTTCAGCTACACCTACGATCCGTCCGCGGCGATCGACGAGCCGACCGAGATCTTCGTCAGCCCGATCCACTACCCCTCGGGTCCGGACATCTCCGTCGAGGGTGGCCGGGTCGTCGGCGAGGCCGACCACCACCGGATCCTGGTCGAGGCGACCGGAACCGGACCGGTGACGGTCACGATTGACTAGGCTGGTCGCGTCCCGGCCGCTCCAGGCCCTCGGTCCAGCCCTCGGAGGATCAGTTGTCCGTCTCGCTCGCCAGGGGACAGTCGGTCTCGCTCAGCACGCCTGAGGGCCGCACCATGACGCCGGTGCGGATCGCGCTGGGATGGGATGCGGTCCGGCAGGGTCTCTTCGGTGGGTTCCGGGGCGCTCAGGTCGACATGGACGCCTCCGCGATCCTCTACGACGCGGCCGGCTCCCACGTCGACCAGGCCTGGTTCCGGCAGCTGAGGTCGAAGGAGGGGGCCGTGGTCCACTCCGGCGACAACCGCACCGGCGCCGGGGACGGCGACAACGAGTCGATCATCGTCCACCTCGACCGCGTGCCTCCGACGGTCGCGCAGATCGTGTTCACGATCAACTCCTTCACCGGACAGAGCTTCGCCCAGATCCAGAACGCGTTCTGTCGCCTCGTCGAGGAGAGCACCCACACCGAGATCGCCCGCTTCGACCTGAGCACGACCGGCCCGCACACTGCCGAGATCATGGCCAAGCTCAGCCGCGCCGAGGGCGGTTGGAACCTGACCGCTCTGGGCGAGATCGGCAACGGACGTACGTTCCAGGACCTGCTGCCGTCGATCGCGCCGACGCTCTAGTAGCCGCTAGCTGTACTCAGCCAAGAGGTTGGTGACACTCCGGGTCGGTTGTTGACCTAGCGAAGACCTCC
>NZ_BMQT01000022.1 GCF_014648255.1 Nocardioides albus
AGCGCACGCGAGTCGGCGGTGCTGATGCTCTTCGGGGAGGGGCCTGACGGGCCTGACCTCTTGCTGACCGAGCGTTCGCACACGATGCGTTCTCACCCCGGACAGGTCTCGTTCCCCGGCGGCCGGCTCGACCCTGGCGAGACGGCCGAGGAGGCCGCGCTCCGAGAAGCCTGGGAGGAGACCGGGCTCGACCCGACCGGTGTCGATGTGATCGGCAGGCTCCCGGCGCTGTGGATCCCGTTCTCCAACCATGCGGTCGTGCCGATCGTCGCGTGGTGGCGTGAGCCGTCTCCGGTCACGACACGTTCGCTGGAGGAGGTGCACGCCGTCTATCGGGTTCCGCTGTCGGATCTCATGGACCCGGCCCACCGGATCCAGGTGGGCGCACCGGGTCGTCGGGACTGGCTGATGCCCGCGTTCTTGATCGGGCCGGAGAAGGATGTCATCCTCTGGGGCTTCACCGGTGGAATCATCAGCCGCTTCTTCACCTATCTCGGGTGGATCACGGAGATTCCGGACGCCCCGATCAAGGAGTTGCCCGAATACATGCTGCAGGGACGCGAACGGAATCGGCCGTGAATTTTCTTGACTGGATCCTGATCGTCCTCGTCGCGGCCTACGCGCTCTCGGGCTACTGGCAGGGCTTCATCACCGGCGCCTTCGCGACCGGTGGACTGTTGCTCGGCGGCTTCATCGGCATCTGGCTGGCGCCGAAGGTGCTCGGCAGCGCAGCCCCGTCGCTGTGGGTCTCGCTCGGCGCGCTGTTCGTCGTGATCGCGTGCGCGTCCATCGGACAGGCGGTGCTGCAGTACGGCGGCGTACGTGTCCGCGACGAGATCACCTGGCAGCCCGCACGGATCGTCGATGCGCTCGGCGGAGCGCTGCTCAGCGCGGCCGCCGTGCTGGTCGTCGCCTGGGCGCTCGGAGTCGCGGTGTCGGGGGCCCAGATCAACGGGCTGACCCCGGCGGTACGCGGGTCGGCGATCCTGGCGAAGGTCGACTCGATCATGCCGTCCCCCGCCGATCGTGCGTTGAGCGCGTTCAACGACGTCGTCGGCACCTCGTTCTTCCCTCGCTACCTGGAGCCGTTCGCCCGTGAGCGGATCGTCGAGGTCGGGCCTGGTCCGCGTCGCATGCTCACCGATCCCGACGTGGTGCGTGCCGGGGAGTCGGTCCTCAAGATCCGTGGAGCCAACGAGTGCGGCAAGGGCGTCGAGGGCACCGGGTTCGTGATCGGTCGCGGCTACCTGATGACCAACGCCCACGTCGTGGCCGGTGTCGACGATCCCAACGTGATCGTGGGCGATGGCGCCAACGACGCCAAGGTCGTCCACTACGACCCGAAGATCGACATCGCGGTCCTGAAGTTCAAGGGCGGTGGCAACTTGGATCGCCTCGAGTTCGACAGCTCTGCGGCCGCTGAGGACCCGATCGCAGTCTTGGGCTATCCCCAGGACGGCCCCTTCGACGTACAGCCCGGCCGTATCCGCGCCGAGCAGCGCCTCCGCTCACCCGACATCTACGGCATCGGCACCGTCATCCGAGACGTCTACTCCGTACGCGGCCTCATCCGCCCTGGCAACTCCGGTGGCCCCATCGTCGACTCCGAGGGTGACGTCGTCGGCGTCGTCTTCGCTGCCTCGGTCACGGACTCGGAGACCGGCTACGCCCTCACCACCGACCAGGTGATCGAGATCGCCCGCGAGGCCCGCACCCAGACCGCTGCGGTCGACACCGGAGCCTGCGCCGGCTGACACAGACGCACGCCGAGTCGGTAGAAGTGTCGAGCCGGGTCGGTAGTTCTGGACGCCGAATCTGTAGTTGTGGGCGACGAAACTCGAGTTTCGTCGCCCACAACTACAGATTCGGCCAGCAAGAACTACCGACTCGGCGTGCCGCGACTGGGAATCGGCAGTGCGTGAAGCTGCGGGAGCGTCGGTCAGAACCGTCGGGAGGAGTACGTCGGGATGAGCGCCTCCTTGACTTCCCGGAGCCAGGCTTCGAGGCGATCACCGGTGAAGTCACCGCGGCGCACGATGATGACGATCCAGCCGTGGTCGACCAGCCAGCCGCGGCGTTCTTCGTCGTAGATCCGCTGCTCCGGGTCGTCGTGCTCCTCGCCGTCGTACTCGATCGCGACCTTGGCGAGTCGGTAGGCGAAGTCGAGACGATAGGTCGGGATGCCGTCGACCTCGACCCAGACCTGGGTCTCGGGGAGCGGCAGGCCGGCGTCGCTGATCGCCAGCAACGTCCAGGACTCCCGCTGGGACTCGACGTGACGATTGAGGAGGGGGACGAGGTCGCGAAGCTGGACCACACCGCGTCGACCCTTGAAGCGAGGCAGCTCTTGGTAGAGGGCGGCTCGCGTGACGCCGTGCTCCTTAGCGAACTCGTTGAGGGCTGCCATGGCCTCGCGGCGCTTGAGATTGCAGCCGAGGTCGAGCGCGGTTCGCACCGGGGTCGTGACCTTGACGCCGTTGATCGTCATGATGTCGCGATCCAGGAGATCACGCGAGCGGCCGTCGACCCCTTCCAGGCGCGTCGGCGCGTAGCCGCGACGCGCGCAGGTTTCGACAGCTGGCGCCTGGGCCTGTTCGCCGAGCGAGTAGGTGTTGACCCCATGGATCCATGCCGCCGTGCGGTCCGAGACGACATGGTGCGGAGATACGACGCGGGAGACCGCTGCCGCTCGTGTCTCGGTGGTGTCTTCGACCCCGGTCGGGATGAAGACACCCCGGAACGGTCTCAGGACCTCACCGCGCTCTACTGCGACGCGTAGGTCGTACCTCTTGATGGAGAGCTCGTCGAGCTCGCTGGCGGTAAATGGGCGTGCTGGCAGAGCCGAGGCAGCGCCGACAACTGACAGGTTCATGCGAGCCACTGTGCGCTCGCGGCGTACGAAATTCACCGCAGTTCTGGACGGCTGTGGATAACCCTGACCCGAAAACTGCCTGTGGACACCAGGTGGCCCGGGCCGGGGCGCCAGAACCACCTACTCGGCCCCCACAACTACAGACTCGGCCGCCAGAACTACTGTCTCGGCGGGGTGGGTCAGTGCTGGCCCTTGAGCGCCTTGGGGATCTCCTTGCCCTGGGCGATGGCCTTCTCGGGCGCCTTGACCTTCTTCACCTTGCGTACGCCGATGTAGCCGAGCAGGGCGGCGATGAGGACGTAGAAGACGAAGACGATGAGGAAGGACCAGTGGAGGCCGAGGCCGGTCAGGTGGATGAAGTAGGCCGCCGAGACGGAGAGCATGATCACGGCCAGGACCAGCAGGAACGCGGTGGCGGCGAAGAGGCCGATGCCAACACCGGCGTTGGTCGCCGAGATCTTGAGCTCCTGCTTGGCGAGCGTGATCTCCTTGTTGACGAGCTCGGAGATGTCACGGGTGGCGTCGACGACGAGCTTCCCGATCGTCGGGTCCTCGTCACCCGGGGACTTCACGATGTCGACTGCCATGGGAACCCTTCGCTGAAACGTGTGTTGAGATCGTCTCCGACCTTACCGGTCCCGACCGCCATCATCCTCGAACACGTCCGGCACGCCGTCCTCGTTGGCATCGATCTTCTCCAGCTCCTCGATGCGGCGATAGACCTTGTTCCGGGCGCGCAGCACCACTGTGGCGAGCGCGGCGGCCAGGACGGACCCGAAGAGCACGCCCACCTTCATGTGGTCGTGGGCGCTGGGATCGGAGTGGAAGGCCAGCTCGCCGATCAGCAGCGACACCGTGAACCCGATGCCTGCCAGCATCGCCATCCCGATCACGTCCGACCAGGCGAGGTCATCGTCCAGCGACGCCTTGGTGAAGCGGGACAGCAGCCACGTCGAGCCGGCGATGCCGATGGTCTTGCCGACGACCAGGCCGAGGATGATGCCGAGTGTGATGGGGTCGCGCATCGCGCTGGTCACCCCGTCCCAGCCACCAAGAGAGACGCCGGCGGCGAAGAACGCGAAGATCGGCACCGCGACGCCGGCCGAGATCGGCCGGACCAGGTGCTCGAAGTGCTCGGCGAGGCCGCGCTTGGCCTCCGGGTTGCGGGCGATCACCGGCACGGTGAACCCGAGCAGCACGCCTGCGACGGTGGCGTGGACGCCGCTGGCGTGCACGAGAGCCCAGGCGATCGCGGCGAGCGGGATGAGCAACCAGGGGCTGCGGATGCGGCGCTGGACGAGCACCGCGAAGAGCCCGATCGGGACGAGCGCCAGCAGCAGGTAGCCGATGTGCAGCTCGGAGGTGAAGAAGACCGCGATGATGGTGATGCCGAGCAGGTCGTCGACGACGGCGAGAGTCAGCAGGAACGTACGCAGTCCCGCCGGCAGATGGGTGGAGATGACCGCCAGGATCGCGACCGCGAAGGCGATGTCGGTGGCCACCGGGGTCGCCCAGCCGGCCAGCGAGCCGTCGCCGATCACGTTGACGGCCACGTAGACCAGCGCCGGCGCGACCATCCCGCCGACCGCTGCCGCGATCGGCAGAGCGGCGCGGCGCGGGTCACGCAGGTCGCCGGAGACGAACTCGCGCTTGAGCTCCAGGCCGGCGACGAAGAAGAAGATCGCCAGCAGTCCGTCGGCGGCCCAGGTGCCGATGGTCAGATCGAGATGGAGCGCGGCCGGTCCGATGCGATAGTCGCGGACCGCCTCGTACGCCTCCTGCCAGGGGCTGTTGGCGAGGACGACCGCGATGATCGCGGCGATGATGAGGAGCACGCCGCCGGTCGTCTCGGCCCGGAGGATCTCGGCCGTACGCGAGGTCTCCAACCACGATCCACGGGTGAACAGGCGGTTGCGGGTGTCGGTCACGGATGGGCCTCCAGAGGCTCAATGGGGTCGAGAAAGTCACGCCGACCAGACTTCCCGGCACACCTGATCCTGACCCTAGCAAGCGCCGTCGTTGCGGTCCGCGAAGTGGTCGCGATCGAGTCGAGACCTCACTTCATCGAATACTCAAACAAGCGCAAACATGATCAAGCGAGAGAAACACGGCACGACTTTTTACTATAAGAGCCCCATCAATGCCCGAATCCGTTGCATAGTGGATCCAGTCCTCGCCGAAGGGTGAGGCCGCTCCGGTCGCGCCGAGGCCCGTCACAACCGGAGGAGAACCGAACCAACCAGGGTGGCGGGCGCGGGGGAGCCGAGCAGTACGCCGGGAGCCAGAGACAAGGCCGACCGGCTTGGGGTGAAGGCGCAAACGGAACACAGGTATTCCAGCGCCCGGGCATCAGCAGCCCGAATCCGACAGGTCCACCTTCGCAGGTGTCGCTGCATCGGGGGAACCTCGAATGATCGGATCGTGCATCCGTGCGCTGTCGCGCGCGCCCAGGAAGATCAGCAGGACGTTCAGTATCGGCGCGGTGACCGCCCTCGTGGTCGGGATCGCACTCCTCGCCGTACCCACCCACTCGGCCAC
>NZ_BMQT01000023.1 GCF_014648255.1 Nocardioides albus
TGATTTCAGCCGACTCACTGCTCGTGACACCAGGCCGCTCACCCGCGTCCACATCAGCCTGAGCCGCCCAACGTCGCAGGCTCTCCTTGCCGACCCCGACCTGCTTGCTCACCGCAGCCACCGCGGCCGTCGTGGTGGGGTACTCGCCCCGGTGCTCAAGCACCAGTCGTACAGCCCGCTCCCTCAGAGCAGGATCAATCTTCTTCGGCATACTGTCCATCCTTCCGGACTCAAACAGCAGCGGCATCAAACCTGGGGCGCTTCACCCACCTGTGCCGGGTTCATCCGCCGGGCCGCCGACTACTTCGCCACCCACGGCATCACCCGCATCGAGCGGGTCATCACCGACAACCACTTCTCCTACCGCAGATCCCACGACGTAGCCGCGGCCATCACCACACTGGGCGCCAAGCACAAGTTCATCAAGCCCCATTGCCCCTGGCAGAACGGCAAGGTCGAGCGCTACAACCGCACCCTGGCCACCGAGTGGGCCTACCACCAGGTCTACCTCACCAACACCGACCGAACAGCAGCGCTTGCACCATGGCTCGAGCGCTACAACACTGTCCGACGCCACAGCGCACTCGGAGGACTCCCGCCGATCAGCCGACTGTCACCAACGTGATGGCCGAGTACATCTAGACGGCGAAGAGGATGGCGGCGAGAGCGAAGCGACGGCGCCCATTCGGGTGCGGTGGTCGGCGAATACGTCGGACACGGGCACTGAGAACCCTGGAAACGACGAGAGCAGCTCGGGCGACCCGTCGGGTCCATCGTTAGACGCCAGCGCTATCGCACATCTTGGCCGACTTCCGCGATACCGCACAGACAGCCGTCATGATGATCGGAGTCGTTTCTGAGCCCGCTGGTCGGGCGGACGACAGGCTGACGTGCCGGGTGACTTGGCCTGTCTCTATGTCCGTCTGATGAATCGGATGTCGCCGTTGGGTAAGCGCTCGTGGACGTAGGCGGTGTCGTGGGCGCGGTGGTGGTGATGGCTGCAGAGCAGGGCGGCGTTGTCGATGTCGGTCGGACCGCCTTGTGCCCAGGCGAGCCAGTGGTGGGCCTCAGCCCAGGTTCCGGGGATGTCGCACCCTTCGGCCTCACAGGTTGCTGATCGCAGTAGCAGGGCACGGCGCTGGGCGGCTTGGAAGAAACGTTCCTTGCGTCCGAAGTCCAGAACCTCAGAGGGACCACCGAGGACGGCGGGGATGATGTTCGCGGTGCAGGCCAGGCGTCGGGCTTCGGCTGCGGTGATCGGGCTGCCGCCCACGATCTGGCCGATGCCTGTATCTGTGCGGAGCTGGTCGAGGTCGATGGTCACGATCACGGTGGTGGCGTCCCCGCCGTGGATCGGGAGCCGGGTCGGGTCCAGGGTCTCCAGCAGCTGGCAGAACGCCCGCCCCAGCCGGCGGTCGTAGGGCAGGTAGTCGCCGGTCGTGGTGCGGGTCCCGTCATCACGTCGGGGTGAGGCGAAGGCTTCGAGGTTGGTGGCGAGCCGGTCCGCGGTCGCGTCCGGGACCACCGCGGTGATCCGGGTGGTGCCGTCGCCGAGGCGCCGCATGGTCAGTCGGGTCTTCTTGCGGGCGTGGGCCTCCTCGGCCGCGAGCCGGCGGGCTTCTTCGGCCTCGGCGATCTCGGGGGCGATGACGTCCAGGATCCGGCGTCCTAGGCGCCGTAGCTGGGTGGGGTCGAGCTCGGTGGCGTAGCCGACCAGGGCTTCCTCGGCCCTGGTCTTGACCTCAGGGTCCAGGTCAGTGGGTAGGTCGTCGAGCGCTGCGACGATCACGGTGGCTTGGGCTGGGTTGCATTCACCGGCACGCATCGCTGCAGAAACCTGGTGGTAGGTCCGATCCAACGCCGCTGCGAGCCGCTGGTCGGCGCGCAGGTCCTCGGGGCGTTGGTGGGTGTGGTGATGCAGCCACGCCGCGACATCACGAGCCGCAGTCTCGGCAGCGACATCGTCAGCAGCCGCGAGCACCCGCAGTTCGAGCTCGGCCAGCTGGGCCTTGGCCCGGGCGATCTCCAGGAGAGCCGCGGCCTTCTGGTCGGTGGCCATGAACGTGGGGTTCGCGTCCGCTACCTGCTCCAGGCAGGTGGTGATCGCGACCACGGCCTCGAGCACAGGGTGCTGTGGCTGCTGCAGAGCGGTCATCGCGATGGTCACCTCCGGACGTACGAACTCAAAGGATCTGCCCACACGCAGATCTGTCTTGGTTCGCTGGTCCCGGAGGCCCGCCAGATACGGGCTATTACTTACCCTCGCAGCTCGGCGGTCACGCCCCTGGATCCCCTGGATTACTCCCCGCCCGATGTGTCTCGGACGATAGAAGCACGCCTCAGATTGAGGTGGTCGGCCTTCACGTTTACGCCTGCGCCGAGCCTACCATGCGTAGCAAACTGAAACCAGCGAAAACGACCGAGAACCCAATCAGGGACAGATATCCCAGCGAGAACCCAGACCGCTGCTGGAAGCCCGCAAGACACCCACATGGCACCCAGCCCAGGCACCCTGTCTTGTAAATCTCCCAACCCAGACACCGTATTGGCCCCACCCGTGCTGGAACCCAGACACGAGACCAATCGGACACACCTTGATTCGCCCTGGGTTTCGTTCCTATCGGTTTCCCTGTCCGGCGGTCACCGGCTGGGCTGAATCA
>NZ_BMQT01000024.1 GCF_014648255.1 Nocardioides albus
CATCACTGCTGTACACCTCCGGCCTATCAACCCCATAGTCTGTGGGGGGCCTTAACCCATATAGGGTGGGAAACCTCATCTTGAAACGTGCTTCCCGCTTAGATGCGTTCAGCGGTTATCACTTCCGAACGTAGCTAACCAGCCATGCACCTGGCGGTACAACTGGCACACCAGAGGTTCGTCCATCCCGGTCCTCTCGTACTAGGGACAGCCTTTCTCAAGTTTCCTACGCGCGCGGCGGATAGGGACCGAACTGTCTCACGACGTTCTAAACCCAGCTCGCGTGCCGCTTTAATGGGCGAACAGCCCAACCCTTGGGACCTACTCCAGCCCCAGGATGCGACGAGCCGACATCGAGGTGCCAAACCATCCCGTCGATATGGACTCTTGGGGAAGATCAGCCTGTTATCCCCGGGGTACCTTTTATCCGTTGAGTGACCACGCTTCCACATGCCGTGGCCAGATCACTAGTTCCGACTTTCGTCCCTGCTCGACATGTCTGTCTCACAGTCAAGCTCCCTTGTGCACTTACACTCGCCACCTGATTGCCAACCAGGCTGAGGGAACCTTTGAGCGCCTCCGTTACACTTTAGGAGGCAACCGCCCCAGTTAAACTACCCATCAGGCACTGTCCCTGAACCAGATCATGGTCCGAAGTTAGACATCTAGTACGACCAGAGTGGTATTTCAACGTTGACTCCACACACACTGGCGTGTGCGCTTCACAGTCTCCCACCTATCCTACACAAGCCGAACCAAACACCAATACCAAACTATAGTAAAGGTCCCGGGGTCTTTCCGTCCTGCCGCGCGTAACGAGCATCTTTACTCGTAGTGCAATTTCGCCGAGTCCACGGTTGAGACAGCGCCCAAGTCGTTACTCCATTCGTGCAGGTCGGAACTTACCCGACAAGGAATTTCGCTACCTTAGGATGGTTATAGTTACCACCGCCGTTTACTGGGGCTTAAATTCTGAGCTTCGCCGTGAGGCTAACCCGTCCTCTTAACCTTCCAGCACCGGGCAGGAGTCAGTCCGTATACATCGTCTTACAACTTCGCACGGACCTGTGTTTTTAGTAAACAGTCGCTTGGGCCTGGTCTCTGCGGCCTTTCACGCTTCCCCCAGCTAGTGGGTTCACGATCCAGGCCCCCCTTCTCCCGAAGTTACGGGGGCATTTTGCCGAGTTCCTTAACCATGGTTCGCTCGATCGCCTTGGTATTCTCTACCTGATCACCTGAGTCGGTTTGGGGTACGGGCGGCTCATGACTCGCTAGAGGTTTTTCTTGACAGCATAGGATCACCGACTTCGCCTAATGGCTCCCCATCACATCTCAGACATACAGAGCCCGGATTTGCCTAGACTCAGTCCTACATGCTTGGCCGGCGACTACCATCGCGCCGGATCGACTACCTTCCTGCGTCACCCCATCACTTGACTACTACACACTTGGGTCCCATGTTCCACACACACGCCTCACCCCGAAGGGATCGGTCACGTGCGCTTCAGATGGTTAGCATCATGCGCCTCATCATGGGCGTCATTTCGCCGGTACGGGAATATCAACCCGTTGTCCATCGACTACGCCTGTCGGCCTCGCCTTAGGTCCCGACTTACCCAGGGCAGATTAGCTTGACCCTGGAACCCTTGATCATTCGGCGGATGTGTTTCTCACACATCATTCGCTACTCATGCCTGCATTCTCACTCGCGTACCGTCCACCGCTGGATCACTCCGCTGCTTCACTCGGTACACGACGCTCCCCTACCCATCCCGGCAGAACCGGAATGCCATAGCTTCGGCGGATAACTTGAGCCCCGCTACATTGTCGGCGCGGAATCACTTGACCAGTGAGCTATTACGCACTCTTTCAAGGGTGGCTGCTTCCAAGCCAACCTCCTGGTTGTCACTGCGACTCCACATCCTTTTCCACTTAGTTACCGCTTAGGGGCCTTAGCTGATGGTCTGGGCTGTTTCCCTCTCGACAATGGAGCTTATCCCCCACTGTCTCACTGCTGCGCTCTCACTTACCGGCATTCGGAGTTTGGCTAACGTCAGTAACCTGGTCGGGCCCATCGGCTATCCAGTGCTCTACCTCCGGCAAGAAACACGCAACGCTGCACCTAAATGCATTTCGGGGAGAACCAGCTATCACGAAGTTTGATTGGCCTTTCACCCCTAACCACAGGTCATCCCCTCCATTTTCAACTGAAGTGGGTTCGGTCCTCCACGCCGTCTTACCGGCGCTTCAACCTGCCCATGGCTAGATCACTTCGCTTCGGGTCTAGAGCGCGCGACTCAATCGCCCTATTAGGACTCGCTTTCGCTACGGCTTCCCCACACGGGTTAACCTTGCCACACACCGCTAACTCGCAGGCTCATTCTTCAAAAGGCACGCCATCACCCCCACTGCCCCAAAGGGCCGGCCGGGCTCTGACGGATTGTAGGCACACGGTTTCAGGTACTATTTCACTCCCCGCCAGGGGTACTTTTCACCTTTCCCTCACGGTACTTGTCCGCTATCGGTCATCAAGAAGTATTTAGGCTTAGCGGGTGGTCCCGCCAGATTCACACGACATTCCACGAGTGTCGTCCTACTTGGGAAGTACATCAACCCAGCCAAACACATACGACTACGG
>NZ_BMQT01000025.1 GCF_014648255.1 Nocardioides albus
CACAGGTAACCGGTTTGGCCTCATCCGATTTCGCTCGCCACTACTCTCGGAATCACTATTGTTTTCTCTTCCTACGGGTACTGAGATGTTTCACTTCCCCGCGTTCCCTCCACACGCCCTATAGATTCAGGCGCGGGTAACACGACATGACTCGTGCTGGGTTTCCCCATTCGGACACCCCCGGATCAACGCTCGGTTGCCAACTCCCCAGGGCTTATCGCAGGCTCCAACGTCCTTCTTCGGCTCTTGATGCCAAGGCATCCACCATGTGCCCTTCATAGCTTATCTCTCACAAACACTCAACAAAAACAACAAACCAACAACCACACACACGCGCATCACACATGCGGGCAATCATCGAGCTTGTCTGCGCTACGAAGACCACGCACACACCAACACCCCAACCGACAGGTAAACCCATACGGCCAAAGCGCCTACAAGGTGTGTGCATTCTTATTAAACAAGATGCTCGCGTCCACTATCCAACTATCAACTCCAACGCTTACTCAGCGCCGGCCAGCCCACACAACCCCATCCAGCGCTCATACCGAGCAGCCTTCAAGCGAAGGAGGCACAGAGACAACCACTCAACATCGCATGCTGTGTGATCCCTCAGGGCCCAACAGTGTGTCAAGACCGATCCTCACTCCCAGCCACCAGGTTCCACGCCCCAACCCGAAGGCCAGAACAGTACTGAGGTGACCAGTCGTATCCGACCAGTCGTTCATCGACGATTCCACTAGCGAGTAGCACCATCACCACACAACCGAATGCTGTGTGAATTCATGGCCACTTACTCCTTAGAAAGGAGGTGATCCAGCCGCACCTTCCGGTACGGCTACCTTGTTACGACTTCGTCCCAATCGCCAGCCCCACCTTCGACAGCTCCCTCTCTTACGAGTTGGGCCACTGGCTTCGGGTGTTGCCGACTTTCGTGACGTGACGGGCGGTGTGTACAAGGCCCGGGAACGTATTCACCGCAGCGTTGCTGATCTGCGATTACTAGCGACTCCGACTTCATGGGGTCGAGTTGCAGACCCCAATCCGAACTGAGACCGGCTTTTTGGGATTCGCTCACCCTCACGGGATCGCAGCCCTTTGTACCGGCCATTGTAGCATGCGTGAAGCCCTGGACATAAGGGGCATGATGACTTGACGTCATCCCCACCTTCCTCCGAGTTGACCCCGGCAGTCTCCTATGAGTCCCCAACCGAATTGCTGGCAACATAGGACGAGGGTTGCGCTCGTTGCGGGACTTAACCCAACATCTCACGACACGAGCTGACGACAGCCATGCACCACCTGTACACCGACTAAAAGGGGCCGTATCTCTACGGCTTTCCGGTGTATGTCAAACCCAGGTAAGGTTCTTCGCGTTGCATCGAATTAATCCGCATGCTCCGCCGCTTGTGCGGGCCCCCGTCAATTCCTTTGAGTTTTAGCCTTGCGGCCGTACTCCCCAGGCGGGGCGCTTAATGCGTTAGCTGCGGCACGGAACACGTGGAATGTGTCCCACACCTAGCGCCCAACGTTTACGGTGTGGACTACCAGGGTATCTAATCCTGTTCGCTCCCCACACTTTCGCTCCTCAGCGTCAGGATACTCCCAGAGAACCGCCTTCGCCACCGGTGTTCCTCCTGATATCTGCGCATTTCACCGCTACACCAGGAATTCCATTCTCCCCTGAGTACCTCTAGTCTGCCCGTATCGGAAGCAGGCCAGGTGTTAAGCACCTGGTTTTCACTCCCGACGCGACAGACCGCCTACGAGCCCTTTACGCCCAATAATTCCGGACAACGCTCGGACCCTACGTATTACCGCGGCTGCTGGCACGTAGTTGGCCGGTCCTTCTTCTGCACATACCGTCACTTTCGCTTCGTCTGTGCTGAAAGAGGTTTACAACCCGAAGGCCGTCATCCCTCACGCGGCGTTGCTGGATCAGGCTTCCGCCCATTGTCCAATATTCCCCACTGCTGCCTCCCGTAGGAGTCTGGGCCGTGTCTCAGTCCCAGTGTGGCCGGTCACCCTCTCAGGCCGGCTACCCGTCGAAGCCTTGGTGAGCCATTACCTCACCAACAAGCTGATAGGCCGCGAGCACATCCCAGGCCGAAAAACTTTCCACAACCAGATCATGCAATCGGTTGTCGTATCCGGTATTAATCACCGTTTCCGGTGGCTATCCCAGAGCCTGGGGCAGATTACTCACGTGTTACTCACCCGTTCGCCGCTCGAGTACCCCGAAGGGCCTTTCCGCTCGACTTGCATGTGTTAAGCACGCCGCCAGCGTTCGTCCTGAGCCAGGATCAAACTCTCCGTTGAAA
>NZ_BMQT01000026.1 GCF_014648255.1 Nocardioides albus
CCTCTGAGATGCGTGAGCGGGCGTTGCGGATGCTCGCTGAGGCCCGTCCGGAGCACCCGAACCAGATGGCCGCGATCCGTCACGTGGCGGGCATGCTGGGGATGAACAGTGAGACGTTGCGTGGCTGGCTGCGACAGGCCGAGGTCGACGGTGGGCTGGCGCCGGGTGTGACCACCGATGCTGCGGCTGAGATCAAGCGACTCAAGCGAGAGAACGCTGAGCTGCGGCGGGCGAATGAGATCTTGAAGTCGGCCAGCGTGTTTTTCGCCAAGGAACTCGACCGTCCCACGACGAGATGATCCGGTTCATCGATGAACATCGTGATCAGTTCGGGGTCGAGGCCATCTGCCGTGTCCTGGGTGCGGCGGTTCGTGGGTTCATCACCTCGCGTGGCTACCGGGCAGCGAAGACCAGGCCGGCCTCAGCCCGGCGACTACGCGATGACCTCCTCAAACCCGAGGTCGCCCGGTTGCACGCTGAGAACTATGGCGTGTACGGGGTCCGGAAGATGCACGCCCTGTTGAAACGGCAGGGCTGGGCGATCGGCCGGGACCAGACCGCGAGGTTGATGCGGGAGTTGGACCTGCGTGGGGTGCGGCGGTCGAAGAAGATCTTCACCACCCGCCCCGACAAGACCGGGGCCGTACTGCCGAAGGACCTGGTCAACCGGGATTTCACCGCGCCCGGCCCGGGCCGGTTGTGGGTTGCTGACGTGACCTATGTGGCGACCTGGTCCGGGTTCGCCTACGTCGCGTTCGTGACCGATGTGTACTCGAGGCGGATCGTGGGCTGGAACGTCGCCGCGACGCTGCGTGCCGACATCCTCCCGCTACGGGCGCTGGACATGGCTGCCTGGGACGCAGACCGTGGCGGCCGTGACCTGACCCAGCTGGTGCATCACGCCGATCACGGGTCGAACTACCTCGCAGTGGTCTACACCGATCGAATCACCGAACTGGGCGCGAAACCCTCGACCGGGACAGTCGGTGACAGCTATGACAACGCGCTGGCTGAGGCGGTCAACGGTCTGTACAAGACCGAACTGATCCGCCGCCGAGGACCCTGGCGCACGGTCGAACAGGTCGAGCTGGCAACCCTGGAGTACGTGTGGTGGTGGAACAACCGCAGGCTTCACGGCGAGCTCGACTACCGCACCCCCATCGAGGTCGAGAACGCCTACTACGCTGACCTT
>NZ_BMQT01000027.1 GCF_014648255.1 Nocardioides albus
GGCCAGGTCGGTCGCCTTGCTGATCGAGGCGTGCCAAGCGATGATCCGCTGGGCGTAGACATCGAGGATGAACGCGACGTAGACGAACCCTGCCCACGTCCTCACGTAGGTGAAGTCGGTGACCCAGACCCGGTTCGGGGCCGGTGCGGTGAAGTCGCGGTCGAGCAGATCACCCGCGCGTTTGCCGTCCTTGCCGGGGACGGTGGTGCGGACCTTCTTGCCCCGCCGCACCCCCACGAGCCCGAGGGTGCGCATCGCCCGGTCCACCGCCCCAGCCGACGCATCGGGGACCGTGGTGCGGCGCACGTAGGCGGTCATCTTCCGGCGCCCGTAGAGCCCTTCTGGGGCCAGGACCCGCTGCCCGTGAGCGTTGTGGGTCCAGGCGATGTCACGGACCGCATCGGTGACCACGGCATCGCTGACGGTCCGGGCAGCGACGGGCCGGTTGGCCTGTCGCCAGGCCCGGTAGGTGCGCGCGGCGATCGCCAGGCCCTGCGCACGCAAGACCCGACAAACCGACTCGACCGCGTGCCCCTGAGCACGTTGCTCGTCGATGAACGCGACGATCAACGATTGCGGGGGTCGAGCTCCCCGGCGAAGAAAATCGAGGCCGCCTTCAAGATCTCGTTGTCCTCCCGCAGCCGCCGGACCTCGGCCTTGAGCCGCTT
>NZ_BMQT01000028.1 GCF_014648255.1 Nocardioides albus
GCAGGTCGTAGAGGGGCTGGTCAGACCGGGGTCGGGGTGGATCGGCCTTCGGGGTCGCGTCCCACGCGGCCTGGGGCGTGATGCGTCCGGGGAGTCCTTGGTGGGGTCGCTGGGTGTTGTAGATGTGGTCGAAGGCATCGACCTGGGCCTGGAGCTCGGCCAGGGACTCGGCCAGGGGCTGTTTGTCGAGGTAGCGGAACAGGGTCTGGTGGAAACGTTCGTTCTTGCCCTGGGTGGTCGGCTTGTAGGGCTTGCCGGTGATCGCCTCGACCCCGAGCCGGGACAGGTGCACGACGAGTTGGCCGATGTGTCCCTGGCGTGAGGGGTTGAGCGCTGCGCCGTTGTCGGTCAGCAGGCGTTGGGGCACCCCGTGAGCCGCGATGGCCTTGTTCACCACCGTGATGGCTGCCTCAGAGGTCTCACCGGAGGCGACATGTGAGGCGAGTGCGTAGCGGGAGTGGTCGTCGATGAGCTGGAAGATCACACACCTGCGGCCACCGGCCAAGACGTACTCGGTGGCGTCCAGCTGCCAGCACGCGTTCGGGGCGGGATAGACGAACCGTCGCCAGGCCGAGCGTGGCTTCTTCTTCGGCTCC